>NZ_CP139194.1:0-12500 GCF_034055775.1 Paenibacillus hunanensis
GTGGACAGCCATACCTCCGAATTATGGCAGCAAATACTATCAATCATTCAGACAAAGCTCAGCAAGCCGAGCTTTGATACCTGGTTCAAGGCAACCAAAGCGCTGACATTTACGGAACATTCGATCGTGATCTCAGCACCGACCACCTTCGCAGTCGAATGGCTGGAAAGCCGCTACACTAAACTCGTCAGCTCCACCGTTTATGAGGTTTTAGGTAGACAGGTTGATGTGAAATTCGTGATTGAGGAAGCAGTGCCAGAAGAGGCGCTCATTCTGCAACAGACACCGGCGCAGCCGGCAGCGGTGCAGACGGAAGAGCCTGTGGCTAATATGCTGAATCCCAAATATACATTCGATACATTTGTAATCGGAGCGGGCAATCGCTTTGCCCATGCGGCCTCACTGGCAGTTGCAGAGGCCCCGGCCAAAGCCTATAACCCGCTGTTTTTGTATGGGGGCGTAGGACTGGGGAAGACGCACCTGATGCATGCGATCGGACATTATATTTTGCAGCATAATCCGAATAGCAAGGTCGTCTACATTTCGTCCGAAAAATTCACTAACGAGTTTATCAACTCAATCCGCGACAACCGGGGCGAAAGCTTCCGGAACAAGTACCGCAATATCGATATTTTGCTGATCGATGATATTCAGTTCCTAGCGGGAAAGGAATCGACGCAGGAGGAGTTTTTCCATACGTTTAATGCGCTTCATGAGGAGAGCAAGCAGATTATTATCTCCAGTGACCGTCCGCCGAAGGAGATTCCAACGCTGGAAGAGCGCTTGCGTTCACGGTTTGAGTGGGGTCTGATCACCGATATTCAGCCGCCGGATCTGGAGACACGGATTGCCATTTTGCGTAAAAAAGCAAAGGCCGAAAATCTCGATATTCCGAACGAAGCGATGATGTATATCGCCAACCAGATCGATACAAACATTCGTGAGCTAGAAGGCGCACTGATCCGCGTGGTTGCGTATTCGTCGCTGACGAATCAGGATGTGACTTCGCATCTGGCAGCGGAAGCGCTGAAGGATATTATTCCTTCCAGTCGTCCTAAAATGATCACCATCCAGGATATTCAGCAGCGTGTAGGCGAGTACTACAACCTGAAGCTGGAGGATTTCAAGGCGCGCAAGCGTACAAAGGCTGTTGCCTTTCCTCGTCAAATCGCCATGTATCTATCGCGTGAGCTGACCGATTACTCGCTACCGAAGATCGGCGAAGCATTTGGAGGACGTGACCATACAACCGTGATTCATGCGCACGAAAAAATATCCCAGTCGCTAAAATCCGACCAGGATCTGTTTAAAGTGGTTAACAATCTGATGGACAAAATCAAAAATCCATCCTGAACAACTAGCAAGCCTATACACACTTTATACACATGTGGATAGGCTTAATTTTATGCGGCTTGAAGGCACTTATCCACATATTCAGTGTCCCTACTGCTACTGCTATTAAATATTTAAAACATTCTTCTTGCTAAAACGCACCTCTCGGTGCTGATTGAAAAAAAGGATATGTACAAGCATGAATCATGCTGGTTAGGAGTGAAACTATGAAGATCCAAATCTCTAAAAACTATTTGAACGAATCGATACAACATGTATCTAAAGCGATCTCCAGTCGTACGACCATTCCCATTTTGAGCGGAATCAAGTTCGATGTGAGTTATTCCGGTGTGACCTTAACAGCGAGCGATACGGATATTTCGATTCAATCTTTCATACCCGCTGAAGACGATAGTAAAACGATCGTAGAGATCGAACGCCCTGGTAGCGTCGTTTTACCTGCTAAGTTTTTCGTTGAAATTATCAAAAAGCTGCCTTCTCAGGAAATCGAAATGGAAGTTAAAGATGGCTTCCAAACGTTCATCCGTGCAGGGGCTACTGATATCCAGCTTGTTGGTCTGGATCCTGAGGAATTCCCGGTGCTGCCAAACATCGAAGAAAATCAGCAAATCTCCGTTCCTGGCGATCTGTTGAAAAATATGATCAAACAAACGGCGTTTTCTATTTCCACACAGGAAACAACGCCAATTTTGACAGGTGTGCTCTGGAATCTGGTTGAAGGCGAGCTGAAATTCGTTGCGACTGACCGTCACCGTCTGGCGAGTCGTACGGTAAATCTTGGTGAAGATACGGGCGTTCGTTTCAGCAATGTAGTTATTGCTGGTAAAACACTGAACGAGCTCAGCAAAATCATTCCTGACCAAAACCAGCTGCTTGATATCGTCGTCGCTGACAATCAGGTGCTATTCAAAATTGATCGCGTGCTATTCTACTCGCGCATTCTGGACGGAACGTACCCGGATACATCCAAAATTATCCCAACCAGCTTCAAAACCGAGCTTGTGATGGATACGAAAAAACTGGCCGATTCGATCGACCGTGCGTATCTGCTTTCTCGTGAGGAAAAAACGAATATCGTTCGTATGCAAACACTGGAAAATGGCGCTGTTGAAATTTCCTCCAGCTCTTCCGAGCTTGGACGTGTAACTGAGCAGCTGGATATTGCGAAGTTTGAAGGCGAGCCATTGCGTATTTCATTCAACTCCAAATACATGCTTGATGTGCTGAAAGTAATCGAAAGTGAGCAGCTGTCGATCCAGTTTACCGGCATCATGAGCCCGATCATCATTAAGCCGCTGGATGAGAGCCGCAGCCTGTACATTATTTTGCCGTACCGGACAACAAACTAATCTCACCGTGTAAGCAGTTCAAATTTTTAGTCATTCATGGTATGCTGAATAGCCTGTTGCTGAAACGGCATGTAGTTCTGGCAAAGAAAGCAGCGTGAATTTGCTGAATGTTAAGCACAACCTGGATCATATACGTGGTGCCAGAGCCTGTGAATAGATTATTTTCAAAAATCTTATGCACATGTATATAACTTTTTGTTGAATCGACAGAGCTTTGTTTTTCCACATGTGAAGATTTCTAATTCGCTTGGAGCATCCCAATAGAGCTATATGTGCGATATACATTTATTGCATCATCGTTTAGCAAAAAGGCAGGTACCCATGGTTACGGTACCTGCCTTTTATCGTGTTGCATTATGTGCTGCATGTTGAGAATGCTGCTAACTTCAAACGGTTATGACTTTTCCGGCTAAGCCCATTGCCAGGCTAAACCGCACTCAAAAAGGAGTCTGTCCCTTGAACGGTGCAAACCGATCAAGATCAGCGCCTTTGTTAACCAGACACGCCAGTGCTTGCTCCACATCGCTATATTCCTCATACTGTTCGACCGCAGCCTCTTCATGGTTATCCATCTGATCCACGTCCACCTGAAAATAATAAGCGACATACTGATGATTGCGCTTCTGAACAGCATACTGGATCAATTGACCCGAACCCGACTCATTCCTTGTCGTATCAGAAGACTGTTCAGGGTGAGTGTAGTATGAATAGCCTCTCATTTTGCCATTGTTCAGATCACGGATTAAACGTTGCATCGAATCGCTCATTGTTATCCTCCTCTGTTGCTAGCCTTGCTCGGTATTATAATTAAAAAAGAGCAGCTGTCCCAGTCATCCGAGTCACAAAACAGACCCTTGGAGCAAAAAAGAGCCAGGTACTTTGCCCATAACCATAGTAGTGCAACTTTGACTATGGTATGATGCTAAGACCTGGCTATTCATTTGGATCGGCCCAATAACCCATCGTCGAAAGGACGGTTTACAAATATTATGAAAAACATTTCCATTTCCACGGAATATATCAAACTGGATCAATTTCTAAAACTGGCAGATTGCGTCTCCACCGGAGGAAGCGCGAAAGCACTTCTACAGGAGCAAATGATCAAGGTTAACGGAGAGCTGGAAGAACGTCGTGGTCGCAAACTTTATCCTGGCGATGAAGTGGAAGTACAGGGCGAAGGCAGCTTTAAGGTTCAGAGCGGGCAATAGACCGGAGGAGCTTATCCATGTTCATCAACCAAATCAGCCTACAAAATTATCGCAACTATGAGAGCCTACAGCTCGACTCCTTTGGCCCGGTCAATTTGTTTATCGGACAAAATGCACAGGGGAAAACGAATCTGATCGAGGCGCTTTTTGTGCTGGCTCTGTCCAAGTCGCATCGAACGAGTAAGGACAAGGAGCTGATCTCGTTTGGTGCGGACCATGCGCGGATTACATGTGATGCGGACAAGCGGTACGGCAAGGTGAAGCTGGAGCTGAACTTTTCGGCGCGCGGAAAAAAGGCGAAGATCAACGGGCTGGAGCAACGTAAGCTGAGTGATTTTGTCGGTACGATCAATGCGGTCATGTTTGCGCCGGAGGATCTGGAGATCGTAAAGGGCTCACCCGGTGTGCGCCGCCGTTTTCTCGATATGGAGATCGGTCAGGTGCAGCCAAGCTATCTGCATCACTTGCAGCAGTACCAGAAGGTGCTAGTACAGCGTAACAATTTCCTCAAGCAGGCATGGGGCGCTGGCAACAAGGACAATACGATGCTCGACATTTGGAATCAGCAGCTCGTGGAGCACGGCGTGAAGATCGTACAGAAGCGCAAACGTTTTATCCACAAGCTACAGGGCTGGGCGGAAAATATCCACATGGGGATAACCGGCGGCAAGGAACAGCTCGTATTATCGTATGTGCCCTCATTTGGTACGGTCGAAGAAGAAGATGAAGCTGTCTTATTTGAGCAATTTATGATAAAATTATCACAAGTGAAAGAACAGGAATATCGCCGTGGCGCGACTCTGGCAGGTCCGCATCGAGACGATCTTGCCTTTCACATTAACGGCAATGAAGCAGCGGTGTTTGGCTCACAGGGTCAACAACGTACGACCGCTTTATCGCTGAAACTTGCTGAAATCGAATTAATTCACGAGGAGATCGGGGAATACCCGATTCTTTTGCTGGATGACGTTTTATCCGAACTGGATCCTTACCGTCAAACTCAGTTGATTGAGACATTTCAGGACAAAGTGCAGACTTTCATCACGGCTACCGGAATCGAGAGCCTCAATGCCGGTCGTCTGAAGGAAGCCCAGATTTTCCATGTCCATCAAGGGCATATTGAGAAGTAAGGGAGGTCCGTTCCATGTATATACATTTGGGTGGCGAGAAGATCATCCGTTTTTCGGAGCTTGTTGCCATTTTTGATATATCGATTGAAAAGTCATCCAAAATCTCCAAGCAATTCGTAAGCTTTGCACACGAAGACAAAAAGGTTGAATCGATCGGTGAGGAGGAACCGAAGTCGATCGTTGTGACCAAAAATAAAGTGTATTATTCCCCCATTTCCTCCGCCACGCTGAAAAAGCGGACCAATAGCTTTGTGATGAATGCATAGGCACAGCCAGAGAAGGCTGTCTAAAATACAGAAGTAGGTGAAAATAGCATGTCGACGAATCAACCGGCTTATGATGCCAGTCAGATACAGGTGCTTGAAGGTTTGGAAGCCGTACGTAAACGTCCGGGTATGTATATCGGATCGACCAGCTCCAAAGGCTTGCATCACCTGGTCTGGGAAATTGTAGATAACAGTATTGACGAGGCGCTTGCCGGATACTGTGATCATATCGAAGTAACGATCCATGAGGATAACAGCGTGACTGTTGTCGATAATGGACGCGGTATTCCTGTAGGCGTAGAAGCGAAAACACAGCGCTCTGCGCTTGAAGTCGTTATGACCGTACTCCATGCCGGCGGTAAATTCGGCGGTGGCGGATATAAAGTATCCGGCGGTCTGCACGGTGTAGGTGTGTCTGTTGTGAATGCATTGTCTGAGCATGTACGCGTTGTCGTTAAACGCGAAGGCAAAGTGTATCAGCAGGAATACAAACGCGGTGCACCGGTCGAGGATATCAAAGTATTACGTGATATGACCGAAGACGAAGGCACAGGTACAACTGTAACCTTCCGACCGGATCATGAAATTTTCACTGAAACAACCGTGTATGATTATGATACATTGCTCGGTCGTATTCGTGAGCTGGCGTTCCTGAACAAGGGCATCGCTCTAACGCTGACAGACGAGCGTACTGGTGTATCCAATCATTTCCGCTACGAAGGCGGTATTATCGAGTACGTGCAGTATCTGAACCAGAATCGTGAAGTGATCAACGAGCAGCCGATCTATGTTGAAGGCGTGCGCGAGCAGATCCAGGTTGAGATTGCGCTGCAATACAACGAGGGCTATACCGAGAATATCTATTCCTTCGCAAACAATATCAACACGCATGAGGGCGGTACACACGAATCCGGCTTTAAAAGTGCACTGACACGTATTATTAACGATTATGCACGCCGTAACGGCCTGCTGAAGGATAATACAGGTAACCTGACAGGTGAGGATGTGCGTGAAGGTTTGACGGCGATCATTTCCGTCAAAATTCCAGAGCCTCAGTTTGAAGGTCAAACGAAAACAAAGCTGGGTAACAGTGAAGCACGCGGTATCGTAGAATCGCTATTCTCCGAGAAGCTGCAAGAGTTCCTGAACGAGAACCCTTCGGTTGCACGTCGTGTACTGGACAAAGCGTTACAGGCTTCTCGCGCACGTGAAGCGGCTCGTAAGGCACGTGAGCTGACTCGCCGTAAAAGTGTACTGGAAGTGAGTGCGCTGCCTGGTAAGCTGGCAGACTGCTCGTCTAAAGACGCTTCGATCAGTGAACTGTATATCGTTGAGGGTGACTCTGCGGGCGGTTCTGCGAAGCAGGGACGTGATCGTCATTTCCAGGCGATTCTGCCATTGCGAGGCAAAATCCTGAACGTTGAAAAAGCACGTCTTGATCGCATCCTCGGTAATGCCGAGATTCGTGCGATCATTACGGCGTTGGGCACAGGGATCGGCGATGAGTTCGATCTGTCCAAGGCACGTTATCACAAAGTGATCATCATGACGGATGCCGATGTCGATGGCGCGCACATTCGTACGCTGCTGCTGACGTTCTTCTATCGTTACATGCGTCAGATCATTGAAGCAGGCTATGTCTATATCGCACAGCCGCCACTGTTCAAGGTCGAGCGTAACAAAACAGCAGTCTATGCTAACTCCGAGCGCGAGCGTGACGAGATCATTGCAGGCTTTGGCGAAAATGCCAAATTTAACGTACAGCGTTATAAAGGTCTGGGCGAGATGAACGCGTCTCAGCTGTGGGAAACAACGATGGATCCAGAAAGCCGTATCATGCTACAGGTTAGCATTCAAGATGCTATTTTGGCGGATGCGATCTTTGATACGCTCATGGGTGATAATGTTGAACCACGTCGCGATTTCATTCAGGAAAATGCGAAGTATGTGAAAAATCTCGATTTCTAAGCTCGATCCTTATTGTCTAGCAAAATAGACAGCTGGATAGAACGTAAGCAAATCGGTGTAATTATGCAAATTAAAAAGGGGTATCTGCCACATGGTGGATGCCCCTTTTATATTGATAACAGCAGCAAGACAGATAGAAATCGCGTCCATTATGTCGCTTACAAGATTTTATATCAAAACTGTATGAAAAGTGCTGCAAATAGCGCGAAAACACAGGACATCACACGAAAAAAATGGTATAATAAAGTGATGTAGCACCGGGCATAGCATCATCACAAAATCGCCATGATGGCGAACGATTTTCCTATCATTCTGGCAAGAGGAAACTTATTTTTATACAGGGTCGCTTAGGATGGATCACCACCATTCATAGCAGAACCAGAGAGCATCCATTTGTGCAAACGAAGGCTGCAATAAGGAGGCTAAGCTTAGCATGGCGGAAGAGAAATTTTCGCAGATTAAAGACCGGGATATCGGGACAGAAATGCGCGAGTCCTTTATGGACTATGCGATGAGTATTATCGTCAGCCGGGCTTTGCCTGACGTACGTGACGGACTCAAGCCTGTACACCGGCGTATTTTATATGCAATGTCGGAGCTCGGCATGGCACCGGATAAGCCTTACAAGAAGTCGGCGAGAATCGTCGGCGAAGTTATTGGTAAATACCACCCGCACGGAGACACGGCTGTTTACGATACGATGGTTCGTATGGCACAGGACTTCTCCATGCGCTATATGCTGATTGATGGGCACGGTAACTTTGGTTCCGTCGATGGCGATATGGCAGCGGCGATGCGTTATACCGAAGCACGTATGTCCAAGATGGCATTGGAGATGCTGCGTGACCTGAACAAAGAAACCGTTGATTATATTCCAAACTATGACGGTGAAGAGCGCGAACCGGTCGTATTGCCGGCTCGTTATCCTAACCTGCTTGTAAACGGGGTTTCCGGTATCGCTGTAGGTATGGCGACTAATATTCCACCTCATAATCTGGGCGAAGTCATTGACGGCGTGCAGGCGATGATCGAGAATCCAGATATCACATCGATGGAACTGATGGATTATATCCACGGCCCTGACTTCCCGACCTCCGGTTATATTCTTGGTCGTTCTGGCATTCGTCAGGCTTATCAAACGGGTCGTGGATCGATTACGATGAGAGCGAAGGCAACGATTGAGGAGAACAACAATAAAGCACGTATCGTCGTTAACGAGATTCCGTATCAGGTGAATAAGGCGCGTCTTGTTGAGAAGATCGCTGAACTTGTACGTGAGAAACGTATCGAGGGTATTACCGATCTGCGTGACGAATCTGACCGTAACGGTATGCGCATTGTGATCGAGCTGCGTCGTGATGTGAATCCGAACGTCGTATTAAACAATCTGTACAAGCATACAGCGATGCAATCAACCTTTGGTGTGAATATGCTAGCGATCGTCAATAACGAGCCGAAGCTGCTCGGATTGCGCGAAGTTATCTATCACTACATTCAGCACCAGATCGAGGTTATTCGTCGTCGTACAGAATTTGATCTGAAAAAAGCCGAGGCACGTGCACACATCCTCGAAGGCTTGCGTATTGCACTGGACAATGTAGACGCGATGATCGCTTTGATTCGTGGCTCGCAGACAACGGATGCGGCACGTGAAGCATTGATCGAACGCTTCTCGCTCAGTCAGGAGCAGGCACAGGCGATTCTGGATATGCGTCTGCAACGTCTGACTGGCTTGGAACGCGATAAGATTGAGAATGAATATAACGAGCTGCAACGCCTGATTGCAGAGTACCGTGAGATTTTGGCAAGTGAATCCCGAGTGCTGGAGATCATCAGCGAAGAGCTGGATGAGGTTAAACAGCGCTTTGGTGATGAGCGTCGCACCGAGATCACCGTCGGTGAAGAAAGCATTCTGGACGAAGACCTGATTCCACAGGAAGAGGTTGTTGTTACGGTTACGCATACCGGCTATATCAAGCGTTCTCCAGTAACGACATACCGCAGCCAGCGCCGTGGCGGTAAAGGGGTTATGGGTGTCGATATGAAGGATCAGGACTTTGTCCAGCATCTGTTCGTAACGAATTCTCACCATCACCTGCTGTTCTTTACCGACAAGGGTAAAGTATACCGGATCAAGGCATACGAGATTCCAGAGCTGGGACGTACGGCACGCGGAACGCCAGTTATCAACCTGATCCAGATTGAACAGGGTGAATCGGTCAACGCGGTTATTCCAGTGCAGGATTTCGAAGGCGATCAATATCTGTTCTTCGGTACGCGTCAGGGTGTCGTGAAGAAAACACGTCTGGATGATTATGTGAATATCCGTAAAGGCGGCTTGATCGCGATCAATATGCGTGAAGACGATGAACTGATCGAAGTGAAGCTGACGGACGGTAAGCAAGACATGATCATGGGTACCGCCTACGGTATGTCGATCCGCTTCAACGAGACCGATGTTCGCGCCATGGGACGTAGCGCGACAGGAGTTAAGGGTGTAACCCTGGACGAAGGCGACCGTGTAGTCGGTATGGATATTATCAGCGACGACATGAAAGTGCTCATCGTTACAGCAAAAGGCTATGGTAAACGTACGCCTGGTGACGAGTATCGTATCCAGAGTCGTGGTGGTAAAGGGATTAAAACGATGAACGTAACAGATAAGAATGGTGAGCTGTCCGGTCTGAAGGTCGTTGGCGATACAGACGATCTAATGATCATTACGACCAGTGGTACCCTTATCCGTATGGGCATCGAGACCATCTCGACAATGGGACGTAACACACAGGGTGTACGCCTGATTCACATCCGTGATGAAGATGCCGTAGCAACGGTATGTGTTACAGCGAAGAGTGAAGATAGTGAGGATGAGCTAGAGCCAACTGAAGAAGGCACAGAGGTAGAAGCAACAGAAGCTGAATCAGCTACTGAGGTATCATCTGAATCCTCCATTAGCGAATCAACAGAAGAAGCTGAAGAATAAGTTATACTTGATCGAATAGATTCAATCTATTCTTAATAAAAGAAGCTCTACCGTGTTCCGTCCGAATCAGGACTTGTGGGAATACGGTAGAGCTTTTTTTGTTTGTAACTCAGCATTTTATATATTTCATTACATAGGTAGATGCCCAGCCATCATATTTAGCCGTATAGCGCTAATAAAAGGTTCGAATAAAGTAGCCACATGCTCCATCGCATCGCTCCAACCGACTGTATTATGTAAAGCTAAGACCAAAGATATACATTGTTAGCTAGATTATCCGTAAAATCATTTAATAAATTTGGCATTTTAGTTAATAATCGATTGTTTTATAGGTCTTTGGATGCTAATATATGTACATAATTATAAGTAAATATACCCAGTCCATAAATAGACATACAGCAAGAGCTACATATAGATCGAATAAAGTGGACAATGGCATATCCATATTCAAGGTGCAGGACATACCTGATATACAGTAACGCTACAAGTAGCGCCTCAAGCTGGCAAGCTATTATGCTGTTCATCGGGAGCGTCATTGCATGATTTCAATACTAAAAAAGCGAGGTTGAAATGTGATGGTAATGACACCTGTACATGAATTGAAGCCAGGCATCCAGTTGTATAATGATGTATTTACAGAACGTGGACAATTGCTTCTACCTAAAGGTAAAGTTTTAATGCCACGTGATCTGACGATCTTGAAGGCATTTTTGGTTACTGAGATTGATAATGAGCGTCCACTACCACCACTTGCAGCAGAGACGCCTGTTATCTTAGAAACAACCATCATGAGCCATCCTGATCGAGTTGCGTTTGAGAAGGTATACGAAGAGATGATTCGGACACTCAAGCAAAGCTTCCAGTCTGCGCTGGTGGAAGAAATTCCGATCTACAAGCTCCGTACAGGTCTAGAGCAACTGATTAACAACTCCAAACAATATAATATACTCACCTACACACCGCAGCGCCTAAAAAAGGAAGAATACATGTATCACAATGCGCTACTGACCGGAATGACTTCCTATCGTATCGCAAAATGGATGCATCTACCTCCTAATGAAGGAATGCAGGTTGCGCTTGCAGGCTTGCTACACGATATCGGTAATATTCGCATTGATCCAGATATTTTGTACAAGCCGACTCAGCTTGAGCCTGGAGAGGTTGAAGAAATGCGCAGACATACACGATATGGCTATGATCTATTAAAAAATGTCAAAGGTATCAATGAAGGTGTGAAGCTAGCAGCTCTTCAGCATCACGAAAAAGTAGACGGCTCCGGTTACCCACTACGTCTGGAGCAGTCCCAAATTCATATCTATGCCAAAATTGTAGCCGTAGCAGATATCTTCCATGCAATGACCCTATCGAAAAACTATCGTCAGGCGCAATCTCCTTATCTCGTGCTAGAACAATTAGAGACGGAATCATTCGGCAAGCTAGATCCAGCGGTCGTGACTACATTTATTCGCAAAGTGACTCAGTTCCATAATGGCGCCAAAGTTCGTCTGAACAATGGTAGCGTAGGTCGGATCGTTTTCTCTGATCGCGACCATCCTACACGTCCCATGGTGGCTGTAGGAGAGATCATCTATAATCTGATCGAAAACCGCCAGCTGCATATCCAATCTGTTGTACAACGCTAAGCTAATCGCTTTTTTTATCCTCTGAAATAAGAGAGTGATGTTCGTCCAAGTCGATCTATTCGTTTTCAAACAACAATGCCCATAAACGATGAGCCATTGTGACAGCATGAACAATTTCTAAAGTGCATAGTAGTGTAGAGCGATGTATGCGAGCAATGATCTACTAAATGAGCTATTAGCAGAACCTTCTAAATAAGAAGCTTCTATAAACTATCACTTGAAAAACTATCACTTGAACAATTACTTGTATAATCATTATTTCTGTAACTGCTAGAAAATTTGAAAAAGTGCTATAACCACTTCTCTAGTCACCTAGTCACATTGTATTCAATCATCAGAGCGAACGATACGTATAGAAGAACAGCATCACAAGTCAAACAGATATCATTAAAAGTTTGAATACTAAGCTAGCAATAGTCCACATCAAAATAGTAATAGTATAGAAGTAGATTAAATCGATTGTCTCTAATGACTATTACCACATCATTTCAACACACAGCTTTGATCACGAATACTCAGCGACGAATATACTTCTTTAATACAATAGAGATGGAAGATAAAGACGAGTCTATCTTAACGATAAGAGCATAACTATCCTAC
>NZ_CP139194.1:17500-75000 GCF_034055775.1 Paenibacillus hunanensis
TGGGGCTGAAGTAGGTCCCAAGGGTTGGGCTGTTCGCCCATTAAAGCGGTACGCGAGCTGGGTTCAGAACGTCGTGAGACAGTTCGGTCCCTATCTGTCGTGGGCGTAGGAAATTTGAGAGGAGCTGTCCTTAGTACGAGAGGACCGGGATGGACGCACCGCTGGTGTACCAGTTGTTCCGCCAGGAGCATCGCTGGGTAGCTACGTGCGGAAGGGATAAGCGCTGAAAGCATCTAAGCGTGAAGCCCCCCTCAAGATGAGATTTCCCAGTATGTAAGACCCCTTGAAGACGACGAGGTAGATAGGTTGGAGGTGGAAGTGCAGTAATGCATGGAGCTGACCAATACTAATCGGTCGAGGGCTTATCCTATTTTTCTAAATACGCGATGATTCGTTTCGGATTCAGTTTTCAGGTGATCAACCTGTAGCAACAACGTTTGGTGATGATGGCGGAGGGGTTCCACACGTACCCATCCCGAACACGACCGTTAAGCCCTCCAGCGCCAATGGTACTTGGACCGCAGGGTCCTGGGAGAGTAGGACGTCGCCAAGCAATGAGGAAGAGACATGATCCACTATGGATCGTGTCTCTTTTTTGTTGTTTTCGTATTGTTTTCTGTTAGTAGGGTTTCTTTGGTGTATACCAAGAGGCGGTGAATGTTCTATTTTAAGTGGTATGATTTCTTCACTGGATGGTGGGAAGAGGGCTGCCGGTGATTTCTTTTACTTGATCTTCTGTTTGTAGTTCTCCGTTGGATTGCATTCTTTGCTTTGATCTTCTTCGTATAGTCTATTTTTTGTTCTATTGGCTACCTCTATTGGCTGCTTTTATTATTCACTTTCTTTGTATTCTTCTTGTTCTGCGTTCTGTTGTTCTCGATATGTATTATACAATTGCCAGTTGGTATTTTATAATTTTGTATGGACGGATTAGAAAGGAGGATGACGAGTATGAGTCATACTAACCAAGATACACAACGAAAGGTTGCTTTGATTACTGGAGCTAGTAGCTCGAGAGATATGGGCACGGCATTTTGTAGAAAGTTAGCTTCTACTGGGGTGGATATTTTCTTTACCTATTGGAATGTAGATGTGCAGTGGCCAGATATGTTACGACAAGAGATAATGGGTATGGGTGTACGTTGTGCTTGTTTGGAGATTGATTTGGCAGCTTCTACTGCTGCGTCAGAACTTTATGCTGAGGTGTTGAACCGACTGGGGCAGCCTACTATTTTGATTAATAATGCTGCGTATAGCACGAATAATGATTATGTATCGCTGGATGCTAAAGCATTGGATGATCATTATGCCGTGAACATGAGATCGACGTTTTTATTATGTGCTGAGTTTGCACGTTCGTTTGAGAGGACAAACTTGCCTTACGGTCGGATTATTAATTTAACTTCAGGGCAGGATCTGGCACCTATGCCTGGGGAGCTGGCTTATGCGGCGACGAAGGGAGCTATTTCTGCATTTACGAAGTCTTTATCTCGTGAGCTGGCATCGTTAAGGATTACAGTCAATGCGATTAATCCGGGGCCGACGGACTCTACGTGGATGAATGATGAGATACGTGAATATCTATTGCCGCAATTTCCAATGGGACGGATCGGGACGCCTGAAGATGCAGCACGATTGGTAGCTTTTTTGGCGAGTGAGGAAGCAGAGTGGATCACAGGACAGATTATTCACTCGGAAGGTGGATTTATTCGGTAATTGGTGATTGCTAATCATGGAATTAGGTTGTGCATGGTGCGTTAGCTGGTATTGAGTATTGTTTTTGGTTGTACATATTAGATTTTAAATGGGATTGGAAGGGATCGGGGATAAATACAAATAAGAAAAGCTGACCTTTATACTAAATAGGGGTCAGCTTTTTATGTGAGTGAATAGTGGGTGAATGATATGAATAGATCATCTTTGTCCAGTTATCGAACTATAACTCTTTAGGCAGAGATCCTCTGTATGATTGGATATCAACATTAAATGAACTCCTATTGAGAAGTATGAACATGATTTGACATGTATATATGAATGTGATTTGAGCTTTTATATTGTATATCGAATTTGGATCTAGCAGCAATGTGATCGAATGAGCTAATTTAGTATGATACATCGATGCTAGGGCAAGCTGGGATAATGTCGGATCCATGTAATTTAGCTAATATAATATGACACATCGTCCTTGTTAAGCTTGACCATACCATCTTTGCGTTGTCGGAACAGACGGAGTAGGATAAGCAGGCGTGGTAGGCAGAGCCAGACATGCCAGACGACTAGCGAGACGGAAAAGGAAACAGGCAGCCACATGAATAGTACAGCAGTGAAGCATAATCCAATCCATGTTGTATGCAATAGTACGCGTCGGAATGTGGAATAGCTCATATGTTGATCAGGCAGATAACCGATCCAGGGGTATTGGAATTGGAAACGCCATTTTTTACGCAGATGATTTACGGTCATAATTAAGACAGAACGTGAGATTACGAATTGAATCCACAATACCAGAGGGAATGACAATACCCAGAAGCCGATGCTTTCCCATGAAAAGAAATACATTTCTGCGGCTAAGGCGATGACGGGTAAAAGAAGATATGTCCAAAACCAGAGTCGGGTAATATTCCATTTTTTGATTAGCTTATACTGGTAGAACGTTGCGTTTTGTTGCGGCTCTACTGCCATAGAGGAGGGGCCACCTTTCCGATAAATGATGAAATGCATATGGCATATGTGCAGCATTGCAGTGAGCCATGAATGGAGCTTATGTGTATGTATAGGATATTACAAATACAACTGTGTATGGAATCGAGCAGTATCCATTATGTATATCGGTTTTTAGATCGGTATCGAAGAGGAACTTTAGAACCATTTCTACTGGGACTACAACTACATACACTCGACAACGATATACATTAATGATAGAGCACTGGTATATATTCAGTCATACAATGGTCGGAGATTAGATTTAAATTAGGTATCAATGAGGTACGAATTAGACATCAATCGTAGGTAATCGATACATAAGTCGTATATCATATAAATCCATTGGATATGACGATCTAAATTGGCGTCTTGATTCAGACTTAGACTTAATCGCATAGTTCGAGCGTTGCTCTGTTATAATTATAATAAGGATACTAGGAAGTCTACAATAATTTATATGAAAGTTAGCAGGAGTATTATGAATAATAATGAGATGAGTAAGCAGCCATTCTTTTCTGAGAATGCGTATGAATCCCTTTCTATAGATGGTCATCTTGAAGGTGATCGTGTTCGGGCGCCTCTATATGAGAGGCTTATTCAGTATGCACAGTCAGGCAATCGAAGCTATCATGTGCCTGGACATAAAAATGGAGCAGCCTATGAACTGCCTGTTGAGCACGCTGCAAAAGCTCTACCTATGGATTATATGCGAGAGCTACTGCGCCTGGATGTGACGGAAATACAAGGCACAGATGACCTTCATCATCCTGAAGGTGTGATTCAGGAGGGGCAGGAGCTTGCTGCTCGCTGTTTTGGGGCAGAGGAGACGTACTGGCTTGTTGGTGGCAGTACATCGGGGAATCTAGCATTACTGCTATCGGTTTGTCAGCAGCCTGGTGATCTAATTATTGTACAGCGTAATGTGCATAAATCGGTCATTCATGGCTTAATGCTGGCTGGAGCACAGGCAGTGTTTTTGACACCAGAGATCGACCCACTTAGTGGACTTGCTGTGGTGCCATCAGCAGAGACGGTGCGACAAGCGCTAGCGCGGTATCCTCAGGCTCGCGGCGTGCTAGTAACATCACCTAATTATTATGGAATGGGCAGCGATCTATCGACTATGGCTCAATATTGTCATGAGCATGGCATTCCTCTGCTCGTCGATGAAGCGCATGGTGCTCATTACGGACATCATCCACGCTTTCCGCAAAGTGCGCTGGCAGCTGGAGCAGACGGCGTTGTACAATCGACACACAAAATGCTATCGGCTATGACGATGGGCGCGATGCTGCATGTACAGGGTAATTGGATAGATCGGGATGTACTTCGGCAGCGATTGACGATGATTCAAAGCTCCAGTCCGTCCTATCCGATCATGGCTTCACTTGATCTGAGTCGTTATTGGCTGGATTACGCAGGCAATGCATTATTTGAACAGGGATTAGCAGCTCGTGATTATGTTGCAGATCATCTGGCATCGATTGGATGTTATTCTGCTGCATTGGATCATACGCATGCAGGCAGTAAGCAATATGTAGCAAATGAGCAGGTGGATGGTATTGATCGTGAAACTGGCGGACGCTTTGCGATTGTGAGTGAACGGCGTGAGCAATATCGACGATATGTGGAGAAGGATTCTTTGAATGCAGAGCATAAGGATCGTGTAGAAGAAGTCCATTCGGAGAGTCGTTTGGATATACCTGCATATGATGAGATGGCTCAAAGGATCGAGCAGGATCCATTTAAAATGGTTTTGTATGATCGAACAGGATACTTATCCGGGCAGCAGTTACAGCAGCAGCTTGAGCAATATGGTTGTATACCGGAGATGAGTGATGAGCGTTATGTGGTGCTTGTATTCAGTCTCGGCTCACAAATGGAGGATGCAACACGCTTGTTGGACGCATTACGGCAGATTGCTGATGATACAGCTATAGCTGCACAGGAATATGTTCATGCACATGCAGATAATGTATCGATGTCTCCCGTGTTATCAGCTTTATCAATTGGAAAAAGAGTGTCTTCCGGTGCTCTTGATAATTACGGTATAGCCGCCGAACAGCAAGATGCAGATTCCAATCTGCTCATAGTCTCGCGCATATCCGAGCCCGTATCTTTTCAAATGAAGCCTATCGCACAGCAACAGATCGAGACGATACCGCTGGAGCAGGCAGCCGGACGGAGATGTGCAGAGATGATTATTCCTTATCCTCCGGGTATTCCTGTATTGTATGCAGGAGAAATGATCAGTACGGAATTGCACGCACGGCTATTACAGGTACGCCAGCATGGTATGAAAATACAAGGAGCTGCGGATGCTTCGCTACAATCAATCCGTGTCTATCACGATTAACTATAGAAAGCAGGAATGAAAGTATGACAGCAAAAGGATTATTTATTGCAATCGAAGGGATGGATGGGAGCGGCAAGACCAGTCAGCTGGAACGAATCGTACAGTATTTGAACGAGCGTCAGCTTCCATTTTTATCAACTCGTGAGCCGGGAGGTATTCCGGTATCCGAGCAGATTCGTAATGTGATTTTGAATGTGGACAATCATATGAGCGGGATGACTGAATGCTTGTTATATGCCAGCGCACGGCGCGAGCATCTGATGCAAAAGGTGTTACCTGCGCTGGAGGCAGGTCAGCTGGTTATTTGTGATCGGTATGTGATGTCCTCGCTCGCATATCAGGGGCATGGGCGTCAATTGGGTAAAGCGGTGCTTGATATTAACCGCATGGCGATTGAGGTTGAAGGTAAAGAATACTGGGCAGATATGAATCTGTACATCGAAGTGAAGCCTGAGGTTGGATTGCAGCGCATCATGGCTAAAACGACAGATCGTGAAATTAATCGTCTGGATCTGGAAGCGATCGATTTCCATCATCGTGTCTATGGCGGTTATCAGCAGCTGATCGCTGAATATCCAGAACGTTTTACGATTGTAAATGGGGAGCAATCTCCAGATGAGGTGTTTGAAGATATTCGGGAGCAACTTGATCGCCTGATCGATGGCTGGCTCTCTCAATCCACAACAGAGTGAGTTAGCAGGCTAAATTAGGGTAATAAAGGGTACGATATTTGACTAGCATTGTTATGATCTTGTATTGCATGGCATACGAAAAATGAAGCAAAATTAAGGGACTGAGCTGAATTTTAGACCGTGAGATATATACAATTGGGGAATCAAATAAGGAGCAGGGATGATGCTAAAGATAGCAATTGTCTAACAAAGGATTAAATGAGTAATGGTTTTTGCGAAGCAAAATACCTTACAGCTATAGTGTTAGCGGTTGCCTAACACGAGGTCAAATGAAAAGTGATTTTTGCGAAGCAAAATATCTTACAGCTACAATTTATGAAATCCATGCTCACCTTCCATCCAGTAGATTCTCACATCTCTTAGCTAGCTTCCCCCAATTTCAATATTGTTCCATTAAAGCCAGCGCAATTAGAGGATATTGCATCGGTTATGTCAAATAAAGAATAGACGCATTGGTTGAATTTTGCTAAAGGAGGCTATAACGATGAAACTGATTATAGCGATCGTGCAGGATAAAGACAGCAATCGTCTGTCCGGAGAGCTGGTAAAAGCCAATTTCCGTGCGACCAAGCTGGCAAGTACAGGTGGCTTTCTGCGTGCCGGTAATACGACATTCATGATTGGTGTGGACGATAGTCAGATCGAAGCGGTTCTGGAAGTCATTCGCAACAGCTGCAAAATTCGTGAGCAGCTGGTTACACCGGTAACACCAATGAGTGGAACGACCGATTCGTATCTACCATTGCCAGTCGAAGTACAGGTGGGCGGCGCTACGGTATTCGTCATGCCTGTTGAACGCTTCGAGCATTTCTAAATCAGGCTTCATGAAGCGTGATGACAGCCTTAGGGCTATTCGCTGGTCGGTGAGATTTATGCTGTGCTATCCGAAATGCTGCTGATGATAGCGTATAGACGTTAGTACAGCATAAGCCCTGGCGAAAAAGTCGCGTTAGTTTGTAATTTGATGAATCAAATGGGTCGTTTAATAGTATAATAGAAGGAAGAGAAGGATCGGGTACCATTATGGGACCGGTCCATCTTTATTATAAAGAGGTAAAATTAATAAAAATTGCGGAATAGAGCGGATTTTTTCATTTTCCTATTCGCAAAACCTTCATTTTGAACGATACTGATTATAAGGGCTTTTACAGGTTAGTTATAAATAGGGACCGTTCGCTTACTAAGCTCGTGTCCTATTGTGCTGCTCGGTTCACTCAACGGATTGGCATGCGATATAGGCAGGCGAATCATGGAGAGTATCAGTATATAGATTCGGTATATGGAGAGGAAGATCATAATGAAAATCAATCCCGGTTATCCTCCGTTAAAAAGCAATTCGGTCTTGTCGGAGACGCCAACGAAGGTTGTGCAGCAAAAGAATTTCTCAGACGTGCTGCAAAATCACGGGACGCAGGCTACCCACGACGAGATTCAGCGTCAATTCAAGGCCATTCAGCTTCAGGGGGATCGTCTGGCTAAGTCGATGACCCTGCGTGAGCTGAAGGCTTATCAGATGCTGGTGAAGCGCTTTTTGGAGGATACGGTACGCCGCGGAGTCAAGCTGAAGGATACGCAAAGCTTTGATCGTCGCGGACGCAGTCGCAAATACAAGCTGCTGGATGAAGTGGATTCTGCATTGCTTGGCATGGCTGAAGAGCTTCTTAGCAGCGAGGAAGGCCGAATTGAGTTATTGCAGCGTATGGGCGAAATTCGCGGTCTGCTGGTCAATTTGCTGTATTAAGTGCTTCAGATAAGGAGGCAGTATGTCTTTTCAAGAAATTATAGGGCAGGAAACTGCCAAAAAGGTATTACAAAATGGGCTTCGTCAGCAAAAAATATCCCATGCCTATCTATTTCATGGCCCGGCAGGTAGTGGGCAATTGAAGATGGCACTTAGCTTTGCTAAAGCGCTCGTCTGTCTGGAAAAGGGTGTCGATGCGTGCGGACATTGCATAGAGTGCCGTAAAATGGAGCACGGGAATCATCCGGATTTTCTGCTGGTAGAGCCGGATGGCAGCTCGATCAAAATCGATCAGATCCGCGAGCTACAGCGGATTTTTTCATACCGTTCGGAAGCGGGCAACCGCAAAATCTATATTATTCAGGATGCAGATAAAATGACGGTACAAGCCGCCAACAGTCTGCTCAAATTTCTGGAGGAGCCGCCAGCTCCGGCTGTTGCGATGCTGCTGACAGATAATGTACAGTCTATTTTGCCGACGATTCGTTCGCGGACACAGCCAGTGCTATTCACCGCTGTCGATCCCAAGCAAATGATCCAATTGTTAGCGGATGAAAATTACCCGCTACCCCTCGTTCGCTGTGCGGTTCATCTCGTTTCTGACCCAGAGGAATGCCGGAAGCTGCTCGCCGAGAATTGGTTTGCAGAAATTAGAAACGTAGTGTTACAATTAGGGAAGGAGTCTGCCTCTAGAGGCAGTATGAGCCTGATTACCGCACAACAGAAGCTATTTAAAGGTGGACTGGGTGATCATGTGGATCAGGTATTTGACCTTTTTCATCTATGGTTCAAGGATCTCATTCATATTCAGATTGGCCAGAACGAAAGTATCGTTTTTATAGATCAGTTAGAGTCTCTCTCCAAGGTGGCTCACACCCGCAGCATGCAGCATTGGATCTCCTGTATGGCGCTTGCTGCCGAATGCAAGAAAATGCTTCGCTCGAACGTTAACGGGCAGCTATGTATGGAGCAATTTCTCATAGGGGTAAGCGGCTAAGGTATAGAATAAACTTCTATATAGGACGGACAGTATACATCATGCGGAAGAACATCTGATGAAAGAGCAGTGACTTTTTCGAAATACGCCATGTCCGTGCAAACCAGGTGTGTAGGCAAGCCGATCTGCTAGTTCGATATAAGTGCCATATGTAGCTCAACAATGGCTGCTTCAGACGAAGGCTAGCAGGAGCTGATCGATATAGCGGCTCACTCGCAGTTTGCGTATACACCGTAGAAGTTATTGTTTGTATCGTTTTTGCATCAGTAGGGGCGGTATTGGCAAATGAGGAGGCTTTTCTTTTGTATAACGTAGTAGGTGTCCGCTTTAAAAAAGCGGGTAAAATATATTATTTTGATCCGCTCGATTTTGCAATCGATAGCGAAGAGCATGTTATCGTAGAGACGGCAAGGGGTATAGAGTACGGCAAGGTCGTTATCGGACGTAAACAGGTGAAGGAAGATGATGTGGTATTGCCGCTAAAAAAGGTAATCCGTATCGCCGGGCAGGATGATGCTCGTATCGTCGAGGAGAACCGGACAGCAGCGAAGAATGCATTTGCTACATGTCTCAAAAAGATTAGAGATCATCAGCTCAAAATGAAGCTGGTGGACGTCGAGTATACGTTTGATCGCAATAAGATCATTTTCTATTTTACGGCAGAGGGACGCGTCGATTTTCGTGAGCTCGTAAAGGATCTGGCAAGTATTTTCCGTACGCGTATCGAGCTGCGTCAGATTGGTGTACGTGATGAAGCGAAAATGCTGGGCGGGATTGGCCCTTGCGGACGTATTCTGTGTTGTTCGTCCTGGCTGGGTGATTTTGAGCCCGTGTCGATCAAAATGGCGAAGGATCAGAGCCTGTCACTGAATCCGACCAAAATCTCGGGTCTATGTGGACGTCTGATGTGTTGTCTCAAGTTTGAGCATGACAATTATGAAAGTATAAAGGAAGAACTCCCGGCTGTCGGTAAATTTGTCGTGACCTCGCTTGGTGAAGGCAAGGTTGTTGGCATTAATGCGGGTTCTCGTACGGTACATGTTCAGATCTTCGAAATTAGTAAGGTCAAGGAGCTACCGTTCGATGAGGTCGTGGTGAAGTAAACCGTCAAAGGCTGCGTTTGAGGTGGAAACTTGGAAAAGAAAAATCTTTTTGAGTATATTCATGAACTGGAGACACAGATGAACCATATGCACGGGGATATGGGAAGGCTCAAGCTGGCAGTCAAGGAAGTACTGGAGGAAAACCAGCGCCTGACGATTGAAAATGAACAGCTACGTCGTGTACTGAAAAAAGAAGTACCTGGCGAGCCAGAGTTGACTGATGCTCAGGCGGTTGAAATTCTGGCTGATTCGGATCTGCACAATCATCCGTATCCAGAAGTCGTCGGTGAAGGCTACGATAATCTCGCCCGGTTGTATCATGAAGGATTTCATATCTGCAATGTATACTATGGCCATCTGCGTACGGAAGGCGACTGTCTGTTCTGTCTGTCATTTTTGAACAAATCCGAATAATACGAACCAAAGCCGCAGATACTGTCTGCGGCTTTATCGATGTGGAGAGGAAATCGGGAAATTGGAACAAAACAACAAGCATGAGCAGTATATGGAACTGCTACAGCCGGGTGAGCGGATGGATGATCTGCTGACCCACAGGCTGCATATTATTCAAAGCCCGGATGTGTTTAGCTTCTCGATGGATGCGGTACTACTGGCGCGCTTTATAGCGGTTCCACCGCGTGGTAAGGTGATGGACCTGTGTACAGGGAACGGTGTTATTCCGATCCTGCTGAGCACGCGCACCGCGGCGTCTATTGAAGGGGTAGAAATTCAGGAACGGCTGGCGCATATGGCTGAGCGTAGCGTACAGATTAACGAATTACAGTCACAGATTACGATTCGCAATCAAGATCTGAAGGAACTACCGCTACAGGGTGAGCATGGTACGTATGATGCTGTAACAGTGAATCCACCGTATATGCCAATGAACGGCAACGAGGTCAAGCTGAATATGCACCATGCAATGGCACGTCATGAGATCGGTTGTACGCTGGAAGATGTCGTCCGCACAGCAGCAGGTTTACTCAAAAATGGGGGCAAGCTGGCGATGGTGCATCGTCCGCACCGCCTGGTCGATATTGTGCTGATGATGCGTCAATATGGAGTAGAGCCGAAACGTATTCGTTTTGTCCATCCACGCCGTCATATGGAAGCGAATATGGTACTGGTGGAGGGCATTCGCGGTGGTAAGCCAGAAGCGCGTGTGCTGCCGCCATTGATCGTATATAATGATCAGAATGAATATGTTCCAGAAATTATGGATATTTATTACGGTCAAAAGGAGTCTTTATGAGCATACAAGTCCAAAAAAGCTTTGCCGCTGCATCGGAGTTGCCACAAGGTAAAGCGCCAGGTACGCTGTATCTGGTCGCAACACCGATCGGCAATCTGGAGGATATGACCTATCGCGCTGTTCGCATATTGCAGGAATGCGATATTATCGCGGCTGAGGATACACGGCAAAGTCGTAAGCTATTGAACCATTTTGAGATTACGCCACGCAAGCTCGTCAGTTATCATGAGCATAATAAGCATAATAGTGGGCCGGAGCTGATTCGCTTGATTATGGAAGGGCAAAGTCTGGCGCTGATCAGCGATGCGGGCTTGCCTGCTATTTCTGACCCAGGGCAAGAGCTGGTACAGCTAGCTGTAGAGCAGGGTATCGCGATCGTACCAATCCCAGGAGCTAATGCAGCGCTGTCTGCATTGATCGCGTCAGGACTGTCGACCAATCGGTTCACCTTTATCGGCTTTCTGCCGCGCGATCATCGTGGACAGGCAGAGGTGCTACAGGGAGCGCGTGCAGCAGAAGGAACGCTGCTATTTTATGAGTCTCCACATCGCATTATCAAAACGCTACAAGCGATTCTGGAGCATGTGGGTAATCGTCGCATCGTACTGGCGCGCGAATTAACGAAACGGCATGAGGAATGGCTGCGTGCCTCGGTGGAGGAAGCGCTGGAATGGCTGGAGGAGCATCCGCCGCTGGGTGAATACTGTATCGTGCTGGAAGGACAACCGCAGGAAGAAGCGATTGCCGAGGCGAATGAATGGTGGCAGGCATTGTCGATTGCCGAGCATGTCGCGCATTATGAGCAGACCGAGCAGCTATCGCGTAAAGATGCTATGAAGCGTACCGCTAAGGATCGTCAATTGTCCAAGCGTGATATTTATCAGGTATTGTTGGAGGAATAGAGCGTAGGATTCATCATTTCCGCCAAATTCTTGGTGATGAACGGATCGAAATGATTTGAGCATGGTTAACTGCTTCGGTATGTGCGTTTATGTATATGTACACTCTAATTCATAAGGTACGCTAGACCGGATAGGATCATCGCCAAGCGACGTATATATTATGACGTATATATTATATAGAAGAAACTCGATCAGCGAGCTCTGTTGGAGCAGTAAATTCGAGTTTATATGAAGGGACCACGACCGAGCGTCGAGGTCCCTTTTTGTTGCCACATTGGCTTACTATGTGAAAATCGGTATAATGTCAGGTAGAGGAAAACATGCAGAAAGCAAAAAAATACCTTTACCCGAGCAATGTCGGATAAAGGTCCAAGGAGATATAAAAAGGTTAGAATTAATAAAGTTTATGGTTCTAGCTTTATTATAGCTTATTTTAATTATTTTGTCACAGGAACTGGAATTTCGGAGATGCAGTCGTTACAAACGATTTTGCCTTTGAAGTACGTTACATTTTCAGCATTGCCGCAGAAGATACAAGCTGGCTCGTATTTTTTCAGCATGATGCGCTCGCCATCAACGTAGATTTCCAGAGCGTCTTTCTCACCGATTCCCAGTGTGCGACGCAGTTCGATCGGAATTACTACACGGCCCAGCTCGTCTACTTTTCTTACAATACCTGTTGATTTCATCATGATAATCAATCCTCTCAAATGTGTTTTTATAATAGTCGTAAAATTCGCTTGTCGAATAGGGTTCGTAACGGCTGTTCCCGATTAATAGAAATGAAGTAAGCCATCGTATAAGCTGCGATACTTCTCTAGCTGGTTAGCGCCAGGATGCAATTATTGAACAAGCATTCATGTTTTAAATGTCATCTTTCGACAAAGTTCTATCTTTTATGATATTCATAATACCAACGTTTCCCAAATCAGTCAACATAGAAATTGCATGAAATTGCCTATTTCAGCATAAAATCGTAAAATTTTTTTTGCGGTTAAAGGATTTTGGGTTTATTTTTACGATATGATGGGCGTATACAGCTTTTGTCGATTTGGAAATCGTTGCTGATCATATAACGACACTGTTCGACATAATTGACATAATTCTATTTTATACGATTCAAAATACGGTAATCAAGTTTCGCGAAGGAGCGTTAAGTATGAAATCGCTACAGCCTTTGGATGAGGAAAAAGTATTCAAGGACCCTGTTCACAATTATATTCACGTCCAGGATCGGTTAATCTGGACATTGATCAATACACCTGAGTTTCAACGACTGCGTCGCATTCGTCAGCTCGGTACATCCTATCTGACCTTTCACGGTGCAGAGCATAGCCGCTTTTCCCACTCTCTCGGAGTGTATGAGATTACGCGTCGTATCATTTCTCAATTCGAGCGAAGCGGATATGAGGATTGGCCGAGCGAGGAGCGTATGGTGGCACTTTGTGCTGCGCTGCTGCATGATCTGGGACATGGCCCATTTTCGCATTCTATAGAAGAAGCGTTTGAGATGAATCATGAGGAATGGACGTGTCGCATATTATTAGAAGATACTGAAATTCATCGTGTGCTGGAGGACGTAGAAGCTGGCTTCTCCGAAAAGGTTGCTGCGGTTATTCGCAAGGACTATGAGAAGGCAGTTGTGGTCAATCTGGTGTCCAGTCCACTGGATGCAGATCGGATGGATTACTTGCTGCGCGATGCATATTTTACAGGGGTGAATTACGGTACGATCGATATGGATCGCATTATTCGTGTGCTGCGTCCGCATAATGGACGTGTGGTCGTGAAGGAGACGGGAATGCACGCGATTGAAGACTATCTCATGTCACGGTATCAGATGTACTGGCAGGTGTATTTCCATCCGGTGACACGCAGCTCGGATATCGTATTACGTCATATTTTCCAGCGAGCAAAAGAACTGTTCGATAGCGGCTACAATTTCACATTTTTACCACATCCGCTACCTGCACTGTTCCGCAATGAGTTAAATGTAAAAGAATATTTGCTGCTGGATGAAGCGCTGGTACAAACGACGTTTATGCAGTGGACGCTTGAAAAGGACGAAATTCTTGCTGATGTGTGTGCTCGTTTTATGGAGCGACGGTTATATAAATATGTAGAAACCGAATTAATCGACCTCGATATGATCGATCAAATTCGCCGCGAATTTGCGGAAGCGGGTCTTCATCCGCAGTATGATCTGGAGATCGATTTCCCAACTGATTTGCCATACGATGTTTTCCGTCCTGGTGATCCGAAAAAGGAAAAGCAGATTTTGCTACTGGATCGTCAGAACAAGGTACAGGAAATATCCGAGGTATCCGATATTGTGCGCTCGATCAGCGGTATTCATCGTGGACGATATCATCTGTATTTTCCACAGGAGAAGCTAGAAAGGGTAAAACACAAGCTGTCACCGCATATAGCGGACATTTTCGAAGATAAACTGGGACCTGCACAAATGGAGTTTGAAATATAAAAAATGTATGAAGCTGATAAAAAAGTTCCATAGCAGTTACGTAAAAAAGCCTGCAAAGGAGAATGAATACTATGTTATTTGATACACATACTCATTTGGATTCCAAAGATTTTGATGAGGATCGCAAAGAAGTGATCGAGCGTGCTTACAATAATGGAGTCACTCGAATGGTGAATATTGGATTTGACCGTGAGACGATTCCAACTACGATGCAATTAATAGAAGAATACGATTTTATCTATGCGGCAGTGGGCTGGCATCCGGTCGAAGCGATCACGATGCAGCCGGGCGATCTGGAATGGATTGCATCTTTATGCAGTCATGAAAAAGTAGTCGCAATCGGTGAGATCGGACTGGATTATCATTGGGATAAATCACCCAAGGATGTGCAGCATCGTGTACTTCGCGAGCAAATTGGCCTGGCGCGTGAGCTGAAAATGCCAATTGTCATTCATAATCGGGAAGCGCATGAAGACATTGTTCGGATTTTGCGTGAGGAAAAAGCAAGTGAGGTTGGCGGCATTATGCATGCATTTTCCGGTAGCTGGGAAACGGCAAAAATGTGCCTTGATATGGGCTTCCATATTTCGTTTGGCGGCCCGATCACATTCAAAAATGCAAAGCAGCCAAAAGAGGTACTAAAGCAGGTTCCGATGGATCGTTTATTACTGGAAACGGACTCCCCATATTTGACTCCACATCCTAATCGTGGAAAAAGAAATGAGTCTGGATATGTACGTTTGGTGGCAGAGACAGCTGCCGAGCTTAAAGGGGTAAGTCTGGAAGAAATTAGTGAAATTACAACAAAAAATGCGTTGGCATTATTTGGCATTCGATGAAAACGAGAGAAAAACCGATGAAAAAACGAGCTATACCGATATATGAATGAATTTTAACGAAAAAATGCGGAAATGTTACAAGTTTTTAACCACTTTTTAAGAAAAACGGAGTTGCCTCTCGCTTTACAGTGAGGTTGTGTTCGGGATATCATTTCATCAGTGATTTAATCTTCGTGTCGATACACGAGATTCCATGATTCGGTCTCGCTGAGTTTCCTACATAGGAGAACGGGGGAACCAACAGCTGTCTTCATTCACTTTTAACCGGCAATACCGGAAGGCAGATGTTTGATTCCTGATACAGGGTCTTTGGGGTGAATTGAGGCTACTTGCGCCATGAGCGAAGGACGTCTCACAGGGTACCATCTACACGCAGTAGTGCTTATCCGAACCCGACAGCTAACCTCGTAAGCGATGCAGAGGCAACCTCTCATTTTCTAAGTTTCCAATGGACGTACAATGTCGGGAAGCCACGGAAGAGTTGCTCTTGCACTTTTCCCTAGGCTTTTTTGTTTTGTGCAAAAGGAAGTCAATGAAAAAGAGAAGACCCGGTTTTCACTATCCGGGATCGGTATGCCGCTAGGACTGACCATGGCGCAGGCAATTTTCAACTAGAACGAAGTACCGTAATGCGCCGGTATTTCATCATCAGCATTATAATGCCTGTGGAAATTCTGATATAGTCGCGTCTATAATACATTTTCTTTACAGCAAGACGGCGAGACTATGTAAGGAGGACGGAAGAAGTGGGAATTGCTCCTTTCAAAGAAACCCATGGTTCACGCTCATCCAGCATGTCTTACGCGCTGCGTTGGAAGCAAAAAAATCTACGCTCTGTACTGCTCACTTCACTGGCAGTGATTGTGGTTATTGCCATGGCACTCTGGTTGATGTACATGCAGGCAAGCAAAAATATTTATGTCGTTATTGATGGCAAGGCTCAAATGGTCGAAACCCATAAGCTACAGCTATCGGATCTGCTGGCTGAACAAAATATTCAAGTAGCACCACAGGATAAAGTATCAATGTCCATGAACGGAGCAATCCAGGATGGCGACAAGGTATACATTAACCATGCGGTAGCCGTAAATATTACGGCAGACGGTAAAACAAAACAGGTGTACACTACAGCCAAAACGGTTGGGAATACACTGGAACAAGCCGGGATCGATCTCGGTAAAGAAGACAAGCTGACACCTCCGGTGGAAGCGGGCGTCCAGCATGATATGGACATCAAGGTAGTTAGAACAACTTCCTTTGTGGCCAAACAGGTCGTTGAGCTGCCTTATCAGGTCGTTCAGAAAGAAGACGGCAGTCTGCTGGAAGGTAAAACAAAGCTCATTCAGAGCGGTCAAAAAGGTAAGGTTGTCCAGTATATCGAGAAGGTATACGAAGACGGAGAGTTCGTCTCCAAGCGCATGATTGATAAAAAGACAACCGCTGATGTACAGGACAAGATCGTTGCGATCGGTACGAAAAAAGAGCAGCCTAAGTTGCTTGCAGCGAGTGCTTCGTCCAGTTCAAATTCCGACAAAGATTTCTCTTATGCCAAAGTATTGAATAATGTTACGCTGACAGCCTACTCCTCTCAGGAGCCGGGACTGGGTACACGTACTGCATCTGGAACGCGAGTGACAGAAGGACGGACGATTGCCGTAGATACCGACGTGATCCCAATGGGATGGTGGGTCTACATTGAAGGCCTCGGTTACCGCCGTGCAGAAGATACCGGCAGCGCCATTAACGGCAATAAGATTGACGTATATATTGATAGCCTGAGCCAGGCAAGAGCGTTCGGACGCAAGTCCGGTTATACGGTCTATGTGATCGGGCCG
Source organism: Paenibacillus hunanensis (assembly GCF_034055775.1). NCBI lineage: Bacteria > Bacillati > Bacillota > Bacilli > Caryophanales > Paenibacillaceae > Paenibacillus > Paenibacillus hunanensis. The sequence continues at coordinate 34,403 of NZ_CP139194.1, forward strand.
GTAAAACCTTAATTTATCGGTACAAATCGGTTGCCTGTGCTGGCAGGACTGTTATATGATATAAGCATTATTAACCATGAGCGTATAGGAACCAACAGGAGAAGGGGATGATTCCCCTTCTTTTTGTTTGTTGTTTTGTTATACTGAGGACAATATGAATATGATCGCGGGGAAAAGGAAATGACGTCTGTACGCCCCCGATCCGGAAGGGAAGCGTACCATCCATTGATTAAAGAGGTCATTGTTGTAGAGGGACGGGACGATACGGTAGCGATTAAGCGTGCAGTCGAAGCGGATACGATCGAAACGGGTGGCTCCGCGATTGGCGCTCACGTGATTCGTCGTGTACGTCTGGCACAGGAGCGTAGAGGGGTTATCATTTTGACCGATCCCGATCATGCTGGAGAGCGGATACGCAAAATCGTCTCACAAAAGGTACCGGGCTGTAAGCATGCCTTTATCCCGGAGAGTGAAGCGACGTTAAAAGGCGATATCGGAGTCGAGAATGCATCGCCTGAAGCGATTCGGGCAGCTCTGGCACGTGTGCATACGGAAATGCCAGAGGCAGAGACGCTCATCGATTGGGATGATCTGATTACGACCGGACTGGTGATTCATAAGCAAGCTGCCGCACGCCGGATGAAAATGGGCAATCTGCTCGGCATCGGTTATGGCAACGGCAAGCAATTTCATAAACGGCTACGTATATTTGGCATCACCCGCGAGGAATTCGCGGCAGCACTTTCACAACTTGAAGCGGAGGAACAGCAATCCAATGAATGATAGACACGATATCGCCACGCCCGGACGGACGAAAGAGATTATTAATAAGCACGGCTTTTCGTTTAAAAAGAGCCTCGGTCAGAACTTTTTAATCGATAGTAATATTTTGAATAAAATTGTCGACGCAGCGGACTTGAATGAACAGCGTGGGGCGCTGGAGATCGGACCGGGGATCGGCGCATTGACAGAGCGTCTGGCACGTCAGGCGCATAATGTGACCGCGGTGGAGATCGATCAGCGTCTGCTGCCGATTTTACAAGACTCGCTCGGTGACTATGATAATGTGCGTGTGCGTCATGGCGATGTACTCAAGGTCGATCTACAGGAGCTGTTCCGTGAGGATTTTGCGAATGTGGATAAGGTCAGTGTCGTTGCGAATTTGCCGTATTACGTCACTACGCCGATTCTGATGAAGCTGCTGGAAGAGAAGCTTCCGCTCGATAATATCGTCGTGATGATTCAGAAGGAAGTCGCACAGCGTATGGCAGCTGCGCCAGGTGGCAAGGATTATGGCAGCCTGAGCATCGCTGTTCAATATTATTGCATCCCAGAGCTGGTATGTATCGTGCCGAAAACGGTATTTATTCCGCAGCCGAATGTGGAATCAGCGGTGATTCGTCTCAAGCTGCGTGAGGAGCCACCTGTGCATGTACAAGATGAGCAGCATTTCTTCGAGCTGATGCAGGCATGCTTTGTTCAGCGCCGTAAAACGATTGCCAACAACCTCAAAACACGTTATTTCAGCGGAAGCGATCGCGAGCAGCTGGAGCAGCTTCTCGCGGAGGCTGGTATCGAGCCATCCCGTCGTGGGGAGACGCTGAGCATTGAGGAATATGGACGTTTGAGCGATGTATTCCTGGCAGCAGGGATTCGTTAAAGCGAGCTTTTTAGCACCTCACAAAAAAATCATTGACAAAATAAATTTTGTATAGCATAATTTAATATTTGATTGACATTTCTTTTCCTTTTTGTTACAATAGGAGGTAGGAAAAGAGGTGGTTGTGAGCATGGCTAACAATGCGCTTACCGAAATCAAACGCAATCTTGATGCTCATGTAGGGCACAAAATCACATTGCGCGCACACGGTGGTCGGAAAAAGACCATTGAACGTACCGGAATTTTGGAAGAAACCTACCCTTCTGTTTTTACTGTAAAGCTTGATGATGAGCATCAAACTTTTGAACGAGTGTCTTACAGCTACGCAGACGTATTAACCGACTCGGTTGAAATCACAGTTTGCGAGGATGATTCCCATACAAGCGTCGAGTACGCTGGGAATTGAATAACTGTTTTATGATAAGGCAGTCTTTATCTCCTGCGGGGGTAGAGACTGTTTTGCTTTGTGAATAGACTTTGCAATTCATTTTTTCTATAATTGGAGTATTCGTGGCTATACATAGCTACCTGTTATGCGTGGGCATCAACGGATTGGCATTCATGCTCTCCAGTATGTCAACGGATACAGTAACAATAAGAACGGACGGAATGTTGAAGGTGGAGGAACCTCATGAAGCTATATGAAAAAGCGCCAGCAAAAATAAATCTGATGCTGGATGTGCTGCACAAGCGCCCGGACGGGTACCACGAGGTAGAGATGATCATGACGATGGTTGATCTCGCCGATCGATTGACGATTACGGAGCTGTCCGGTAATACGATCACGATATCCAGTCAGGCTGGTTACATCCCTCTGGATGATAAAAATCTTGCCTATCAGGCTGCGAATAAGATCAAGGAGCGCTACGGCATCCGCCAGGGCGTGCATATTCATATCGACAAGCAGATTCCGGTCGCAGCAGGTCTGGCAGGAGGCAGTAGTGATGCCGCCGCCGCATTGCGTGGACTGAATCGGCTGTGGAAGCTGGATATCCCTCATGCGGACATGATGGAGCTGGGCGCTTCGATTGGCTCGGATGTTCCTTTTTGTATTACGGGCGGCACAGCGCTTGCGACAGGACGTGGCGAACTACTGACGCCACTACCAAGTCCGCCGGATTGCTGGGTCATTCTGGCAAAGCCGCCGATCAATGTATCAACAGCAGGCGTCTACGGACGTCTGAGAGCGGATCAGATCAAGCAGCATCCGTCAGCAGCTGCGATGCAGAAGGCGATTGAGCAGCAATCGTTTGAAGCGATATGCGGTGAGCTGGGGAATGTGCTGGAGGATGTGACGCTCAGTCACTATCCAGAGGTGCAGCAGCTGAAGCAGACGATGCAGCAGCTTGGTGCAGACGGTGTACTCATGTCAGGTAGCGGGCCAACGGTATTCGGTCTCGTTTCCAAGGAATCCAAGGTGGCACGCATTTATAATGGGCTACGCGGATTTTGCCATGAGGTATATGCTGTACGTATGTTAACCTGAGAAGTCCAGGTCGCAATCTTTTTCCAAAAGCCTTCAAGCATGAAGGAGACATTTGGAAAAAGATTGCGATTTTCTTTTACAAAGCCGTACAAAAATGTTATATTCACTTTAATTATTCGGATTTGGGATTTTTTTAGGATATAAATGTAAATTTTCGTAGATGGTGAGGAGTTAAAGTGAAAAAATTAAAACGGAGCGCGCGTCTGGTCGAGCTGACGCAGTATTTGACCTCAAGACCGCACACGCTTATTCCATTAACGACCTTCGCTGACCGGTACGGAGCGGCCAAATCATCGATCAGTGAAGATCTGACTATTATTAAAGAGGTCTTCGAGGAAGAGGGCATCGGCGAGCTTCAGACGCTGGCAGGTGCAGCGGGTGGTGTGAAATACATCCCGCGCCTGTCCAGAGAGAAGGCGTTCTCGTTTATGAGCGAGCTTTGCGTGCAGATGGAGCAGCCAGATCGACTGTTGCCAGGGAATTATATCTATATGTCTGATCTGCTCGGTCAGCCGGCTACATTAAACGAAGTCGGCAAAATTTTTGCGTCTGTTTTTGCAGACACCCCGATCGATGTGATCATGACGGTAGAGACGAAAGGGATTCCGCTGGCGCATGCGACAGGCACGCAGCTGAATCTGCCTGTTGTGCTGGTGCGACGTGACCATCAGATGACAGAAGGCTCGGCGGTTAGCATTAACTATGTGTCCGGTTCGCATAAGAGTCTGCATACGATGACCTTATCCAGACGCGCCTTGAAGGAAAAGTCGCGCGTGCTGATTATCGATGATTTTATGAAGGCAGGCGGCACGATTCAGGGCATGGTTGATCTGCTTGGTGAGTTCAATGCGACGGTAGCAGGTGTGGGCGTATTGCTGGAATCCGGCAATGTAGAGGTGGAGGATCGCCTGTGGGCGGATTATGTATCACTCGCCAAATTAACAGAAGTTGATGCAAAAAGTAAGAAAATTACGGTTCAACCGGGAAATTACTTTGAAAATGTGATTATTTGAATGATTTAGCTTATAAATTGTGAAGTCCAATTGAGAATAGGTATCAGTCAATTTTCTTGAATTCGGCAGAAATCGGCAAAAAACGGCGATCCGACAAAAAAATACACAATTAATTTTCAGAAAAAAGAAGGTGTTTTACTTCCATGTGTGGAAATACACAACCAAGTCTTTATGCAAAAAGGTGGTGAACACACATGGAAATCACGGATGTAAGACTCCGCCGCGTAAATTCCGAAGGTCGGATGAAAGCCATTGCCTCCATCACAATCGATAGTGAATTTGTCGTTCACGACATTCGAGTAATTGATGGTAACAACGGGATGTTTGTCGCGATGCCGAGTAAGCGGACACCGGATGGCGAGTTTCGCGATATCGCGCATCCTATTTCTTCTAGCACACGGGAGAAGATTCAGTCGGCAGTACTGGCTGAATACGAGCGTGCCGGACTGGAAGAAGAAGTTATCGAAGAAGGCGCATAAGCAAGTTCTTTATACTTATTGGGGTTTAAAAGAAAAGGGAGCCACTGGAGCGAGAGCTGTGGCTCCCTTTTCTTTTTGCCCGGAATAAGATATATTCAGTATGGAGTTTTTTTGCGGAATATGAAATGAAAATACACATATACAAGGCTTGAAGCAATCATCATACATTCCATCGATGGAGGGACAACTATTTTGAAAAGATTAGCGATTGTACTGGCAGCAGGCAAAGGAAAACGCATGAAGTCCAAGCTGTATAAGGTGCTGCATCCTGTATGCGGAAAGCCTATGGTCGGTCATGTACTGGATTCGATTCAGCGTATCGGCTGTGAGCGTAGTGTAGTTATTGTGGGTCACGGTGCTGAGGCCGTTAAGGGCTATCTAGGCGATCGTGCGGAATATGCACTGCAAAGCGAGCAGCTCGGAACAGGTCATGCGGTACGTCAGGCAGAGCCGATGATCGGTAATGAAGAAGGGATTACAATCGTCATCTGTGGCGATACACCGCTCGTTACACCTGAGACGCTGGAGCAATTGATTGCACATCATCAGAGTGAAGGCGCGGCAGTGAGCATTTTGACAGCTTCGATGGACGATCCAACTGGCTATGGTCGTATTATCCGCGGCGAGGATGGCGGCGTAACGAAGATCGTCGAGCAAAAGGATGGTACACCGGAAGAGCTGTTGACGAAAGAAATCAACACAGGTACGTACTGCTTTGATAACAAGCTGCTGTTTGATGCACTATCCAAAATTGATAACAACAATGCACAGGGCGAATACTATTTGACTGACTGTATCCGCATTCTGCATGCTGACGGTAAGCGTGTTGCTGCCTACGAGACGCTGGATCTGGCAGAATCGATCGGTGTGAATGATCGTGTCGCATTGTCTGAGGCAGAAGGCTTTATGCATGAGCGTCTGGCGAAAAAGCATATGTTGAACGGTGTAACGATCATCGACAAGGCATCTACGTATATTGGTGCAGATGTAGAGATCGGTTCGGATACGATTCTGTATCCAGGTACGATGTTGAAAGGTAATACCGTAATCGGTGAAGATTGCATCATTGGCCCGAACACAGAGATCGATAATTCTGTCGTAGGGAATGGCACAACGATTCGTCAATCGATTGCAGCGGAAGCGAAAGTGGGCAACGCTGTGAATGTGGGACCGTTTGCTTATCTGCGTCCAGGCACAGAGCTGGCAGATGAAGTGAAGGTTGGCGACTTTGTCGAGCTGAAAAATGCAAAAATTGGTCATGGCTCCAAGGTTCCGCATCTGAGCTATGTAGGAGATGCTGAGGTAGGTGCTGGCGTAAATATCGGCTGTGGTGCGATCACAGCGAACTACGATGGCTACAACAAATTCAAAACGATCATCGAGGATGATGTGTTTATTGGCAGCAACTCCAACCTGATTGCACCGGTACGCATCGGTAAGGGAGCTTATGTTGTTGCAGGCTCGACAATTACAGGCGATGTGAAGGAAAATGATCTGGCGATTGCACGTGCACGTCAGGAAAACAAAGCCGGTTATGCGGATAAAATCCGTGCAAAAGCGAAAGCAATTAAGGAACAAAACAAATAATTACTGAATCGCGAACAAAATGCCCTATTCGCTGACAAATTATTATATAATATGTAGTGCACAATGCTTGTTGAATAATCGTATCGAACTAATGGCCAAACGCAAATCAAGAGCGAATATAGAGACATAAGCCGAGCTGATGAGCATTCCAATGAACCACCACGGAGGGTTTTAACCATTATGACTTATTGTGATTCCAAATTAAAGATTTTCACTTGTAATTCTAACCCCAAGCTGGCGGGACAAATTGCCGATTATATCGGTATTCCGATGGGCGAGTCGCACACGACCAGTTTTAGTGATGGCGAGATTCAGGTGAAGCTGTCCGAGAGCGTACGCGGTTGTCATGTGTATGTGATTCAATCCACCTGTGCTCCGGTCAATGATAACCTGATGGAGCTGCTCGTTATGGTAGATGCACTGAAGCGTGCTTCTGCGAAAAGCATCAACGTTGTTATTCCGTACTACGGTTATGCACGTCAAGACCGTAAAGCCCGTTCCCGTGATCCAATCACGGCGAAGCTGGTTGCTAATCTGATTGAAAAAGCAGGCGCCCATCGTGTAATTGCTATGGACCTGCACGCAATGCAGATCCAGGGATTCTTCGATATTCCGGTGGATCATCTGCTCGGCGTGCCAATTCTGGCACAATACTTCCGCTCCAAGCAAATCGAGAATCCAGTTGTCGTATCGCCTGACCACGGTGGTGTGGTTCGTGCGCGTAAGCTGGCTGATCTGCTCAGCGCTCCACTGGCGATTATCGACAAACGTCGTCCAGAGCCGAACGTGAGTGAAGTTATGAACATCATCGGTAACATCGAAGGCAAGACTGCCATTCTGGTAGACGACATTATCGATACTGCCGGTACGATCGTACTCGGTGCGAACGCACTGATCGAGGGTGGCGTGAAGGAAGTGTACGCTTGCTGTACACACCCTGTACTGTCTGGCCCAGCTATGGATCGTCTGGAAAATTCACCGCTCAAGGAAGTGATCGTGACGGATACCATTCCGATCACACATCCGAATCCGACCAGCAAGCTTAAAGTGTTGTCGGTAGCGCCGCTTATGGGCGAAGCGATCATTCGTGTTCACGAAGAGCTGTCCATCAGTAAACTGTTCGAAATCGAATAATAATCCAGTTATGCAAGAAGGGTTACTTCCTCTGTGAGAGGCAAGTAACCCTTATCGGCGTATCTGCTTGGAATCATCCGGCATCGTCAATAGCCGGGTCTTGAGATGAAGGTATGACGCTGACGATGATATAGCACACGGTTCATCTCGATAAACTGGTGATCATAGGCGGTAATCAGTCCAATATCGACAGGAATGCCATGACGGTAAACCTGGACAGGCATTTCTTGCCGGAAATGATCATAGAAATGGCGATTTTTCAGCAATTGCTGCCCGAAGGTATACATGCTGATGTCCTCCTTGTGCTGGAATGCAGACCGGGATGAGGCATCCATCGCGCGGGTGTACCTGTTGAACAATGTAAACCAATTTTAACAAAAAATAAACGTTCCTGCACAGGACATTCTATTTGAGCGTTCTGCTACTCCCTTTTACAGTGCAACAAGGAGGTAAAGTGGCGAGTACGCAGGCTAGTGGTATATAAATAAAGCAAACCGATATTTTACTGAAAAGAGGAACATACGACGATGAAATGGATTGTTGGGCTGGGAAATCCGGGCTCCGAATATGCCAAGACACGCCACAATGTGGGTTTTATGGCGCTGGATCGGCTGGCGGATCGCCACGGCATTTCCATTAGCCAGAGCAAAAGCAAGTCGCTGATTGGCGAAGGCCATATTGGTGGAGTGAAGGTTGTACTGATCAAGCCGATGACGTATATGAATCTGTCCGGTGAAGCGGTACGTTCGTATATGGACTATTACAAAGTAGCGCTAGAGGACCTGATCGTCGTTTATGATGATATGGATACAGAAACCGGGAAGATTCGTCTGCGCTACAAAGGCAGTGCCGGTGGTCATAATGGGATCAAATCGATCATTCAGCATACCGGCACACAGGAGTTTGACCGTATTCGAATGGGCATCTCCAGACCGGAGCCAGGGCATGCGATCGTCGATTATGTGCTGTCTCCTTTTCCGAAAAAAGAAAAGGAATTACTCGACGATATGATCGAAGCTACCTGCGATGCGATCGAATTTAGTTTAAAACATACGTTTGAGCAGACAATGGCTAAGTTTAATGGGTAATGATATAATAAGAATTGCTATAAGAATTGTAAATTTTACACGATAACTCCATAAGTACCGCCTTCCACATCCTGTTTTTGCGGGTGAAGAAGGCGGTTGTTTGTAGGCAAACCGAAGTTCAAACCGGTTTGTCGTTTTACCGTTGTGTCGTTTGTGATCGTAATGTCTATATATTCACATTTTCGCTGGTAGGCGGAAGTACAGCATAGATTTGATTTTGACCTGAGGATAAGTGAGGTGCCGCTTTGTTACACACTTTGATTGAGACGTTAGCCAAGGATCAGGACTTTGGCTCTGTAAAAGATGGAATTTTGTCCGGGATGAAGGAGCAGCTCGTATCCGGATTGTCTGGCTCTGCCCGGCATTTGCTGATTGCGAGTCTGTACCATGAGACACAGCGACCGATTCTGGTCGTTACACATAATATGTTCCATGCACATAAGATTGCGGAAGATTTGCAGGAAGCGCTTACGCCAGAGCAGGTGCTGCTCTATCCTGCTAATGAGCTGGTCGCAGCGGAAAGTGCGATTTCCAGCCCGGAGACGCTGGCTCAGCGTCTGGATGTGCTAACCCAGTGTGCAGCTGGCTTCCGTGGTGTGATTGTCGTGCCATTTTCGGGGGTACGGCGTTATTTGCCTGCGCGCGAGACGATTGCAGGGGCGAAGATTGTGCTGGAGGATGGCGGTACACTGGAGCTGGAAGCCTTCCTCAAGCGTATGATCGAGCTTGGCTATGAGCGCGTAGAGCGTGTAGAGTCGCGCGGTGAGATGAGCGTGCGCGGTGGGATTATCGACTTTTATCCGGTGACGACGAATCTGGCTTATCGGATTGAGCTGTTCGATGATGAGATTGATTCGATCCGTACCTTTGATCCGGATGATCAGCGTTCGATTGATAAAGTGAAATCGGTAACGATTTTGCCATGCCGTGAGATTATTGCGGATCAGGATCGTATGCGTCAGGCAGCCGATCAGATCGCTGCACGTCTGGAAATGCAGATCGAGAAGATGAGCGATCGTCAGGCGAAGGCCAGACTGCGTGAAGAGATTGGTCGCGAGATGGAGCTGCTGCGTCAGCATGTGTATTTCCCGGAGATGTACAAGTACATTTCTCTGCTCTATCCAGAAAAGGCAACACTGTATGATTATTTGCCAGAGGATACGGTCATTGTGATGGAGGAGCCTGCACGTCTATTGGAGACGGCGAAGCAACTGGAGCGCGATGAGAGCGAATGGGATATGCATTTGCTGCAAAATGGCAAAAGCTTACCGAATCTGGAGCTAGCAGGGCACACGGATGATGTGATGTACCGCAGCGGTCATCAGACGCTCTGGATGTCGGTCTTCCTGCGTCAGGTGCCACATGTACAGCCAGGCAATATCGTGAACGTGGTTAGCCGCACGATGCAGGATTTCCACGGACAGATGAATGTACTCAAATCGGAAATGGAACGCTGGAAAAAGTCCGGCACCAAGGTCATCATGGTGGCAAGCGGCGAGGAACGCATGGAGCGTGTGCGCCGTGTGCTGGATGACTATGATATCGAAACGCCGATTATGATGGATGGTAATCTGCAATCCGGCTTTGAGCTGCCATCGATTCACCTCGCTGTCATTACCGAGGGCGAAATGTTCTCGAAAAAGCAGCGTAAAGTGCGCAAGGTCGGCAAAAATGTCGATAATGCTGAACGTATTCGTAGCTATACCGAGCTCAAGGTTGGCGATTATGTCGTACACCAGAATCATGGTATCGGTAAATATATGGGAATCGGTACGCTTGAGGTCGGCGGTATCCATAAGGATTACATGCATATTATGTATGCAGGTGGCGATAAGCTGTCCGTACCGATTGAGCAGATTGATCTGATCCAGAAGTATGTCGGCTCGGAGGAAAAGGAACCGAAGGTATACAAGCTGGGCGGTAATGAATGGACACGGGTGAAAAATAAAGTTCGTTCATCTGTACAGGATATTGCGGATGACCTGATCAAGCTGTATGCCGAGCGTCAGGCGGCGCCAGGCTATGCATTTGAGAAGGATACGAATGAGCAGCATGAGTTTGAAAATACATTCCCATACGATGAGACACGTGACCAGTTGCGTGCGATCGACGAGATCAAGGGCGATATGGAAAAAAATCGTCCGATGGATCGTCTGCTATGTGGTGATGTGGGTTATGGTAAAACCGAGGTGGCGATTCGTGCGGCGTTCAAGGCAGCGATTGAGGGTAAGCAGGTAGCCGTGCTCGTGCCAACGACAATTCTGGCACAGCAACATTATGAGACGTTCCGCGAGCGCTTTGCGGAGTATCCATTTAACATCGGCGTACTGAGCCGCTTCCGTACGCGTAAGGAGCAAAATGATACGATCAAGGGCTTGAAGCAGGGTACGATCGATGTCGTTATCGGCACACACCGCCTGCTATCACAGGATCTGATTTTCAAGGATCTGGGCTTGCTGATCGTTGATGAGGAGCAGCGCTTTGGCGTATCACATAAGGAGAAGCTGAAGCGTCTGAAAACGAACGTAGACGTGCTCACACTAACAGCGACGCCGATTCCGCGTACGCTGCATATGTCGATGCTCGGCGTGCGTGATCTATCCGTTATCGAGACACCACCGGAAAATCGTTTCCCGGTACAAACGTATGTGGTAGAGCATAGCCCGACCCTTGTACGTGAAGCGGTAGAGCGCGAGCTGAATCGCGGCGGACAGGTGTACTATTTGTATAATAAGGTACAGGGCATTCACGAAATGGCAGCTCACATTTCCGAGCTGGTGCCAGATGCGCGTGTCGCTGTTGGTCATGGACAGATGTCCGAGCAGGAGCTGGAGAAGGCCATTCTCGACTTCCTGGATGGTGAATTCGATGTACTCGTCAGCACAAGTATTATCGAGACAGGCGTCGATATTCCAAACGTGAATACGCTCATTGTGCATGATGCCGACAAGATGGGTCTATCACAGCTGTATCAACTTAGAGGCCGAGTAGGGCGCTCTAATCGAATCGCTTATGCGTACTTTACGTATCAGCGTGATAAGGTGCTGACCGAGGTAGCAGAGAAGCGTCTGCAATCGATTAAGGAGTTTACGGAGCTTGGCTCTGGCTTCAAAATCGCCATGCGAGATCTGTCGATTCGTGGCGCAGGTAATCTGCTTGGTGCGGAGCAATCTGGCTTTATCGCATCGGTCGGTTTTGATCTGTATTCGCAGATGCTGGCTGAGGAGATTCAGAAGCGTAAGGTGACGATGCTGGGCGAGCAGGATCTGAAGGCGAATGACTGGAATACGACGATTGATCTGTCAATCGATGCCTATTTGCCATCGGATTACATTTATGATAGTATCCAAAAAATAGAAATTTACAAAAAGGTTGCTGCTGTCTCTTCCTTCGACGATATTGCCGAGCTGGAAGACGAGCTGCTGGATCGCTTTGGTGAGCTGCCTGAGGCAGTGATCCAGCTGATGCAGGTAGCGCGTCTGAAGCTGTATGGTAAACGGTATGGTATCGAGCAGATTTCACGTCAGGGGGACGATGTGAAATTGAAGTTCCATGAAGGACAGGAGAAGGCGTTCGATATGCCGATATTATCCGATGTTGGCAATCGCTTCGAAAGGCGTGTACAATTTAATCAGGGTTCCACCATGGTCATTCAGGTCAAAGGTAAGGGCCTGACCGACCGCGAGCTTCTTGAGCTGCTGTGCAGTTTCCTTGAAGGCGTGATGGAATCATACAAATTAAAGGGGGAACTACAGAATGTGGCCAATTAAAAAAGCTGCTCGCAAAACAGCGGTTTTGACAGCAGGAGCTGTACTTAGCATCAGTCTGTTAGCAGCTTGCACCAACGGGAAGGCAACAGACACCACACAACAGCAAAAGGACAACAGCCCGGTTGTTGCTCAATACGATGGTGGCACCATCACTGAAAATGAGTTCAACAAAGAAGTCAGCATGATGAAATTTTTGACCCCACAATATGCACAAGCATTTGATCAGGATCAATATAGAGACCTTCTGCTTCAGCAGGAAGTCGCTTATAAATCACTGGCAGACCAGGCGAGCCAGGCTGCTAAGGAAGCAGGCGCGAAGCAAGCAGATGAGCAGATCAAGCAGCTCACCTCCAGCGTTGACCCTGAGCAGCTGCAAGAGATGCTGAAAACATCGAACCTGACTGAGCAGGATGTAAAGGATTATATGACACGCGCATTGACCGCTTCCGAAGTAATGAAGGAAAAGGTTACCGATGCAGATGTGCAAAAATATTTTGACTCTCATAAGGATGAGTACACTACAGCTAACGTACGTCACGTGCTGATCGGTCTGCAAAGCGCAGATGGTAAAACAAAACGTACTGATGCAGAAGCGCTGAAGCTGGCAAAAGAAATCAAAGCGAAGCTGGATGGCGGCGCTGATTTTGCTGAAATCGCGAAAAAGTACTCGGACGATCCAGGCTCCAAGGATAAAGGCGGTCTGTATGAGAACCAGCCTGTTAGCAACTGGGTAGAGCAATTTAAAGAAGCAACACTGAAACAAAAAATCGGTGTGATCGGTGATCCAGTCAAAACAGACTATGGTTACCACATTATCAAAGTAGAGTCCCGTACAGAAAAATCATTTGCTGATCTGACAACCGAAGAGAAGGACACTATCAAGTCCCAGCTCGCTTCGCAAAACTTCAGCAACTACATGGCGACTGAAATTCCAAAAATGATTAAGAGCAAAAACCTGCCTAAGGTTGAAGGTGCCGCAGAAGGTGCTACTGATGGAGCGGGTGCAGGCGCTGGCGCTTCCACAGGTACAGGCACTGACGCAACGGGTGGCAGCAATGCAACCGAAGGTACAGCAACAGAAGGCAGTTCCAGCAGCAAATAAGCAGATCCTATTCTGCATGGAAACTGGATGCAATCGAACGACCGAAAATAGCGCGGATATCCGCGCTATTTTTGTGTGATTTATTAGTAGGATTAGATAAGCAACATGGCGACACGTATATGCCGCCATAAGGAGGGCCGAATGAATGAAAGACACAGCATCACCGTCATCGCGACTGTTACGCGGCGCCTTTATCCTCGTACTGGCCGCAGTATTATCCAAGCTGATTGGAACGGTTCAGAAAATTCCGCTGCAAAATATTGGCGGTGACGGTGTATTCGGCATTTATAATGCGGTGTACCCGTTTTATACACTGGTGCTACTGATTGCGACAGCAGGCTTTCCGGCTGCGGTATCGCGCTTTGTAGCGGAAGAGATGGCGGCAGGTAGAACAGGCGGTGCACGACGTGTGCTGCGTGTATCATCCTGGATGCTCATCGTCCTTGGACTGGTATGCGGAGCGATCATGTACGCGGCTGCGCCGCTCCTGGCAGCATGGATCGATAATATGCATACCGAGCCAGCGATCCGCAGTGCAGCGCTAGCCTTGCCGCTCGTACCCATTATGGCAGGCTTACGCGGTTATTTTCAGGGAATGCATGATATGATGCCAACCGCGGTGTCGCAGGTGGCAGAGCAGACCATACGTGTTGCCGCCATGGTTATTTTACTGCTGTGGCTGCATAGTCTGAGCGCATCGGATGACTGGATTGCAGCCGGGGCGACATTTGGCTCGGCAGCAGGTGGTGCAGCAGGCTTACTCGTCATGCTGATCTACTGGTGGCTTCATCGGCGACGCACGCGCGATAATGTGGCGATCACGCTACAGGAGGAGCAACAGCCCGTCTGGCCGCTGCTCAAGGCATTATTGCTCTATGCGCTGCCTATTTGCCTCGGCTCGCTGTCAGCGCCGCTGATCAGTCTGGTGGATACATTCACTGTACCGCGTCTGCTCAAGGCGAATGGCTGGACTGAAGCAGAGGCGATGGTGCGCTTCGGTATATATAATCGAGGCATTCCGCTGGTGCAGCTGATGGCGATGCTGGCAACCTCAATGTCAGTATTGTTCATCCCAGCATTGACGGATGCGCGTGTCAGAGAACAGCACGATTTGATTCGCAATCAGACGAAGCAGACGGTAAACTGGTTCTGGCTGCTTGGTCTGGCTTCCTCTGCGGGTATTGCTGTGCTTGCCGTACCGATCGATGTGATGCTGTATGAGGATGCTGTAGGCAGCGATACGATCCGCTGGCTGGCGTTTACTGGTGTCGGAGCTACCTTATCGATTGTAACGGCAGCACTACTGCAAGGGCTTGGTTCTGTGCGTGCTCCGGCAGTGCATCTGCTACTATCCACTGTGGTCAAGGCGGTGCTCAATATTATACTGGTGCCACATTACGGTATTAATGGTGCAGCCATTGCCGGTATTGTAGCGTATAGCCTGGCTGCGGTGCTCAATGTACTGCTACTCATTCGAATAACACGCTTCTCGGTGTCATGGCGTGAGATGATTGGCAAGCCGGTGCTGGTAACTGTCGTGATGTGTGCAGGCGTGCTCGTCTGGCTCATGTCGATGCAGCTTGTGCTAACCGGGCTCGGCATGCACGAACGATTAGAATCGTTGATCATTGCTGGCGGCGGTGTGGTCATCGGGGGAGCGTTATTCCTGATCGGCTTGTTCCGTACAAGATTGATGACCGAGCAGCAGGCAGCTGCCCTTCCCAAAATCGGCAGCCGTCTGGTACCCTTATTGAAGCGAATGAAAATTATAAATAGATAACCGATCGGAGGAGAAGCGATGAGTGCTGTAATTACGATTGTCGGGCTTGGCTCTGGCGATACAGACCAGCTCACTGTAGGCATTTACAATAAGCTACAGGCAGCCAAGCGGCTCTATGTGCGCACAAAGGATCATCCGGCATTGTCAGCGGTCACGGCTGAATTTGTGACCTTTGATGATGTGTACGAATCACGAGATTCCTTTCCAGAGGTGTATGCGGAGATTGCAGAGCGTCTGTTACAGGCAGCCAGTGATGCTGGGGTAAGCGAAGAGATCGTTTATGCAGTTCCGGGTCACCCGATGGTAGCGGAGCGTACGGTGCAGATTTTGCGGGAAAAGGGCAAAGCACTGGGAGTCGATGTGCAGGTACTGGGCGGCGAGAGCTTTTTGGATGCGGCGTTTACGCGTCTTGGGTTTGACCCGATTGAAGGCTTTCAGCTGCTGGATGCTTCTGGACTGAACGCACATCTGCTCCAGCCCCGTTTGCATACGGTGATTGGACAGGTTTATGATACGTTTACCGCTTCGGATGTGAAGCTTAGCTTGATGGAGCTATATCCGGATGATTATGAGGTGACTGTCGCTCATGCGCTTGGCGTACAGGGACAGGAGCAGATTCGTCAGGTGCCGCTACATGAGCTGGATCATGTGCAGGATTATGGTAATCTATCGCTGATCTATGTACCGCGTACAGACGATGAGGCTGTGCGTTACCGTACCTTTGAGCGGTTACATGAGATTGTGGAGATTTTGCGCAGTCCAGGCGGCTGTCCATGGGATCGCGAGCAGACGCATCAATCGCTACGTCAGAACTTTATTGAAGAAACGTATGAAGTGCTGGAGACGATTGATGAGGATGATCCCGATCATATGCAGGAAGAGCTGGGCGATGTGCTGCTGCAAATTATGCTGCATGCTCAGATCGAAGAGGAGACGGGTACATTTAATGTGTATGATGTGATCGAAGGATTGAATCGAAAGCTCATTTTCCGTCATCCGCATGTGTTCGGTGATCGCGAGGCTGACGATGCACAGGCAGCCCTGCAAAATTGGGATGCGATGAAGGCAGAGGAAAAGCGTCTGAAAGGTCAGAATCCAGACGAGGCATCGGTACTGGACGGCATTCCACGTGATCTGCCAGCATTACTAACCGCATACAAGCTGCAAAAGAAAGCGGCCAAGGTTGGCTTTGACTGGGACGATGTAGAGGGTGCACTGGGCAAGCTTGATGAAGAGCTAGGGGAACTGAAGGAAGCGATTCGCGACGGGCAAACCGCTGAGGAGCAGCTGCTGGAGCTGGGCGATCTGCTATTTTGTACCGTTAATGTAGCACGCTTCATGGGTGCTGATCCAGAGCAAGCGCTGGCGCTCGTAAACCTCAAGTTCAAGCGTCGCTTCGGCTATATCGAGCAGTCGCTCCGTAGCCGTGGACTCACGCTGAAGGATGCCAACTTAAAGGAAATGGATCGGCTGTGGGACGACGCTAAGGCGCAAAACAAGTGAATATTTTGCAGGAATTTGGGCTTGAGCCAAGAATGTACTATACTTAGAGAGCGGCTGTGTGTTAACATGCTGTTCATGGGACAGCACATGTGACCCAGTTGAATTTTTCTGAAAATTTGGGAGGCTTTTAATAATGAACAAAACAGATCTGATTAACAACATTTCGAACAATAGCGGTTTGACTAAAAGAGACGTAGAAGTTGTACTGAACGGTTTTCTGGATGAAATCTCCGGCGCACTGTCCAAAGGTGACAAAGTTCAACTGATCGGCTTCGGAACTTTCGAAACTCGTAAACGCGCTGCACGTACTGGTCGCAACCCACAAACTGGTGCAGAAATCAACATCCCTGAATCCAACGTACCTGCTTTCAAAGCTGGTAACAAGCTTAAAGAAGCGGTTAACTAATGCGTCTGGACAAATTCCTGAAAGTGTCCAGACTGATCAAGCGCCGCACCGTGGCCAAAGATGTGTCTGAACAGGGAAGAGTCCTGTTAAACGGGCGTGAGGCCAAACCGAGCGCCACGGTTAAGGTCGGCGACGAGATCACCGTCCAGTTCGGTCAAAAGCTGGTTACCGTTCGGGTAGAACGTCTGGCAGAGACCACACGCAAAGACGAAGCAGCAACGATGTATACGCTGATCAAGGAAGAGGCGGTTCCACGAAGCAACGATCTGTTCTGATTGCTCTAGCAATCTGATGACCATTCGCGGACAAGCTTGTTCTCGGGTATACAGATGCGGCGACGAATTTGCTCCATCACATATCAAAAAGCTACTTTGACGTCGTTTTCGACAGACAAAGTAGCTTTTTGTCATTTTCTTTTAGTTACAAAGTGTTACTTTTTCTTGAATTGTGGTAATGTAAAGGTATATTCGGTAGTTATGTTAATCAGAATCAATTCGTTATGATGATATAGCGTGCTACGATGTTATCCATTTGTCCGAAGGAACGGACAGATGACTCGATATGAAGTATTGTTCAAGGAGGAACCCCGATGATACCAAAACCAGTATCCGTACATAACAGTCGCCCGCAGCCGCAGAGAAGGCAGTCATCACCGTCCCCGTCACCGAATCCTGGCGCGCGCAAGCGTCTTCGGCTCTGGATGGTGTTCATGGCGTTATTCCTAGCATGGGCGGTGTATTCATTTATCAACCAATCCCTGCAATTATCTGCCAAGCATGAGCAGCTTGCCGAGCAGCAGCAGAAGCAGGCAGAGACACAAGCCGCGCTGAATCAATCACAACTTGAGGTGAAGCGTTTGGAAGATCCAGAGTACATCGGTCAGATTGCACGTAAGCAGTATGGCATGTATTTACCGGGTGAGAAACCGATCTGGGCGACCGAACCACCAGCAAATAAGTAAATATTGACGCGAAATAAGCCGTAAGACGGGGGTTTATCGGTTGACCTTGTTAGGGGCTTCCGGTATAATTTAATCACCGCAGGTAGCAATCCAAGTAGGATTTTACTGTACATTTTAAGGGAGGATCATTTTACTCTATGGCAATTGAAGTGGGCACCAAGTTAGAAGGCAAAGTGACAGGCATTACACACTTTGGAGCATTTGTAGATCTGTCTGGAGGTGTCACTGGTCTTGTTCACATCTCGGAAATTGCCGACAATTACGTCAAGGATGTTAACGACCACCTCAAGCTGGGCGATGTCGTTACAGTCAAAGTAATCAATGTCGACAAGGATGGAAAGATTGGACTTTCGATTAAACAAGCAGTAGACAAGCCAGCAGAAGCAGCACCATCTTCAAGACCACCATCATCCAGACCACCTCGTCCGGAATCACGTGGCGGTGGCAGAGATGGAGGAGATCGTCCTGGTGGTGGCGGTGGTGGTTTCAACCGCGATCGTGGAGGTCGTTCTTTTAACAAGCCTTCTTCTCCTAAAGCTTCATTCGATGATAAATTGACTCGTTTCCTCAAGGATAGCGAAGAGCGCATTTCATCATTGAAAAAAAATACGGAATCCAAGCGTGGAGGCCGTGGTGCCAAGCGAAGCTAATCCTCACCTGGCATACAGTATATAAATAACGACCGCGGACGCAGTAGCGTCTGCGGTTTTTTGCATACCCATCAAAATAACCACGAATCGTAAATAATGGAACTGGATATGGTACACTGGGAAAAGCACATCTGGAAGGAAGGAGAGACTCGGTTGTCGACAATGGAACATTCCGAACTGCCGGCAGGCACAACGGTGACGGGAAGATCAAGAGGGCAGCAGTACGTGATTCAGCGTACACTCGGCAAAGGCACCAATGGGATTGTATATCTCGTGAGTACGATGCAGGGACAGCTCTATGCACTCAAGATGGCAACCGTGAACCATAATTTGCAGCCGGAGATCAAGCTCCTTTTTTCTTTACATAAGCATTGGAAAATAACCGGGCGCAACGATTCTAACCGTTATTTGTACGATGTGGATGATTATGAGCAGGATGGCAGCGTCATTCCCTTTTATGTGATGAAGTATGTAAAAGGTCAGCCGCTCAGCGCCTTCCTACGTGCACGCGGAGCAGACCGGATCGGAATGGCAGGCACAGGCGTGCTAGAGCTACTGTCCGAGCTACATGAATCAGGCTGGGTGTTCGGTGACCTGAAGGCAGAGCATGTTATTGTGAGCGATGAGGGTGGGGTCGATCTGATCGACTATGGAGGCGCTCGTCCTCAAGGGCAGAGCATTCACCAGTTTACCGAATGGTATGATCGTAAATACTGGAATGCTGGCGATCGGGTTGGCGATTATGCCTATGATCTGTTTGCCTTTGCGGTGATCTGTCTCAAACTGTTCAATGAGCCGGGGCTTCAGCGAATTATTGCTACCCAGCTACCACAGGTACGCGGTGAATCCGATCTGGTGCAGCTCATCGATCAGACGCCCGGACTGCGACTATATAGCGATTGGCTCAAAAAGGCAGTCCGTGGTGAGTTCCGCAGTAGCCGGGAAGCCTACCATAGCTGGAGAGCGATCAGTCGCTCTGGCTTGCCAGCAAGCCGCAATATGAACGATATGATGACCGTGCGACTGCGCCGCGCGTTTTTGTGGTCTTTATTCGGATTAGGGATTGTACTGCTGGCTATTTATTTTCGCGGTTAATATAGAGCAGAGAATATAGGATTTAGTAATGTGACATTGTAATAGGTGCGCCTCGCCTTGAGCAGTCGCACAGGCAACACCAGAGGATAGGAGAGAGCAGGGGATGAGATCACAGACATGGCACGATATGCTGGAGCATGTGCGGGAGCTACGTCGTGAATGGGGCTTTGCGGCTGAGGGATGCACGATCGTTGTCGCAGTATCCGGTGGGCCCGATTCCATCGCGCTGCTGCATGTGCTGCATGCGCTATCTGGCGAATATAACTGGACGCTCATCTGTGCGCATATGAATCACGGCTTTCGCCCGGAGGAGTCAGCGGAGGAAGCGGAGTTTGTACGAGGGATTGCTGCTGAGCTAGATATTCCCTTTGAGCTGGCAAGCGTCGATACGCCTGCTCATATGGAGGGTACCGGACAGGGAGCACAGGAGGCTGCGCGTGAGCTGCGTTATGATTTTTTGCAGCGAACTGCGCAGCGCTACGGAGCAACTACGCTTGCACTTGCTCATCATATGGACGATCAGGCCGAGACAGTACTCATGCGTATTTTGCGCGGAACCGGGACAGAAGGACTCGGCGGAATGAAAATATATCGCGTCGAAAAAAATCTGGAACTTATTCGCCCATTTTTACGTATATACAAGGCAGACCTTGTACATGTATGTCAGCAAGGCGGTTTGGCGTATCGGCTGGACAGCAGTAATAGGCAGCGTAAGTACACACGCAACCGCATTCGACTGGACGCTCTTCCTTTTCTAGAGCAGTTCAACGGGCAGCTGGTTCCTACACTTGCAAGGCTGGCTGAAATTGCCGGAACAGAAAATGATTATATCCAGCAACAGACCGAGGCGCTCTATGCGAAACTGGTTAAAGAGAAAGCAGGATCATTTTCATTTTCCGCAGCTTCCTTTTGTACAGTGCCTGTCGCTTTACAACGGAGGTTGATTAAACTAATATTAAATTATCTGTCATCGGCGAACGAGACCTTTGATTTCAACAAAATTGAAATCATTCGTTGTCAGATTGAACGAAGCGATCTCGCAAGCTGGAGTCTGGACGTTGGAAGTCGGGTCATCTGCTGCAAAGAGTATGATGAGATTCGTTTGATACGTGCTTCCGAGCAGAAGGTAGAGCCCTTCTGCATTCCTGTACAGCATGCCAATGCTGTCATATCCATACCTGATGCTTCCATGCAAGTGGAAGTGAGCATACAGGCTGGAAAGGATCGTTCTCCCGATGCGCTAAGGCTTTCTTCAGACGAAGCGTTTTTCGATGCGGATGAATTGGATTTTCCGCTTTATTTGCGTTCCCGCCGTCCGGGCGATATCATCACCCTGATCGGAGGCGGAACGAAAAAAGTAAAAAATCTTTTTATCGATGCCAAGATTCCATTATCTCAGCGCGATCGTATGCCGTTACTGGTCGATGCCAGCGGACGCATATTATGGATTCCGGGGCTACGGCGTGCACGAGAGGCGCTGGTTCGCTCTCAGAGTGATCGCTGTCTTTATATGAAAATTGTAAAGTCTGAAGATTAATGTTTGATTTCCATCGATTTAGCTTGATAAGTATAATGTAGGAGGTTCATCCAAGTTGCACAACGATATTAAAGAAGTGCTCATCAGCGAAGAAGAGATTCAACAGAAGATTTTGGAGCTGGGGGCTACGCTCAGTGAAGACTACAAAGGCCGCAACCCGCTCTTTATCTGCGTTTTGAAAGGCGCATTCGTATTTATGGCTGATCTGGTAAAACGGATCGAGGTACCACTTGAGATCGATTTTATGGCAGTATCCAGCTATGGTGCTTCCACCAAATCGTCCGGCGTGGTCAAAATCGTCAAGGATCTGGATGTTTCCGTTGAAGATCGGGATGTTCTGATCGTTGAGGATATTATTGATAGTGGTCTTACGCTTAGCTACCTTATCGAAATTTTGCACGGCCGTAACGCGAAAAGTGTGCGTGTCGTGACACTGTTTGATAAGCCATCCGGTCGTACCGTGAACCTTGAAGCAGACTATACTGGATTCAACATTCCAGATGCTTTCATCGTGGGCTATGGTCTGGATTATGCCGAGCATTACCGGAATCTCCCCTACATCGGGATTTTAAAACCGGAAATTTATTCGAGCTAATTACCTTGCCTGAGAATACCTGGTATTCTGAACCTCATAGACAGAAAGCTAGCTTGGATGGCGATTTGGCTGTCTTAGCTGACAATATCTGTTATTGTGCTCTGGCATCTATTGAGAACGCCAGACGGGCTATGGTAAAATAATTTAAGTGTCTTGAGAGGAGGTAGGGGATGAATCGGTTCATCCGGAATTCTGGTTTCTATTTAATACTTTTCTTAGTCGTGGTGGGCATCGTCCGTTACGTCAGTGACGGAAGCGAAACTACCGATAATCCAAGATATGACCAGCTCAAAGCAGCGCTGGCTGCCGGTAATGTGTCGTCGGTTACGCTTCAATTCGACAACTATGCTTACCTGGTGACCGGTGAGTACAAAACTCAGCCTGCTGATGCCAAATCCAAGCAATTCACTTCGTACATCCCTGCCACTGATGCAGCGTTGGATGAAGTAGATGCTGCGATGGCGAATTCAGGAACGCAGGTGACTGTGAAGCCGATGGAGGGCGACAGTATCTGGCTGTCCTTTATCACTTCAATGATCCCGCTCGTTATTATGTTTATCCTCTTCTTCTTCCTATTTAATCAGGCACAAGGTGGCGGCGGCAAAGTAATGAACTTTGGTAAAAGCCGTGCCCGTCTGTATAACGAAGAGAAGAAAAAAATTACATTTGAGGACGTAGCTGGTGCGGATGAAGAGAAGCAGGAGCTTGTGGAGGTCGTTGATTTCCTCAAGGATCCACGCAAATTCAATACCGTTGGCGCACGTATTCCTAAGGGCGTTCTGCTCGTAGGTCCTCCAGGTACTGGTAAAACGCTCCTTGCCCGTGCAGTAGCAGGGGAAGCTGGCGTACCATTCTTCAGCATTTCCGGTTCGGACTTCGTCGAAATGTTCGTCGGTGTCGGTGCATCTCGTGTGCGTGACCTGTTTGAAAATGCGAAGAAAAATGCACCTTGTATTATCTTTATTGACGAGATTGATGCGGTAGGTCGTCAACGTGGCGCTGGTTTGGGTGGCGGACATGACGAACGTGAGCAAACGCTCAACCAATTGCTCGTTGAAATGGATGGCTTTGGCGCTAACGAAGGTATTATTATCGTCGCAGCAACGAACCGTCCGGACATTCTCGACCCGGCGCTTCTGCGTCCAGGCCGTTTTGACCGTCAAATTACTGTTGATCGTCCAGACGTTAAAGGCCGTGAAGCGGTACTCAAAGTACACGCTCGCAACAAGCCACTGACGAAGGACGTCAAACTCGATATTATCGCAAAACGTACAACAGGCTTCACCGGAGCGGATCTGGAGAACCTGCTGAACGAGGCTGCACTTCTGGCAGCACGTCGTAACCGTCGTGACATTTCCATGACTGAGGTAGACGAAGCGATTGACCGCGTTATCGTAGGTACAGAGAAACGCAGCCGCGTGATCAGCGACCGCGAGAAACGCATTGTGGCTTACCACGAAGCAGGTCATACCGTTGTCGGTTACTTCCTGGAGCATGCGGATATGGTACACAAAGTAACGATCGTACCGCGTGGACGTGCAGGCGGATACGTGATCATGATGCCGAAGGAAGATCGTACACTCGTAACGAAGCAAGAGCTGCTGGATAAAGTAACCGGTTTGCTCGGCGGACGTGTAGCGGAAGAATTGTACATCGGAGAAATTGGTACCGGTGCATATAGTGACTTCCAGCAAGCGACCAGCATCGTACGTAGCATGATCGTTGAATACGGTATGAGTGAGAAGCTTGGACCGATGCAGTTCGGTAATTCTCAAGGTCAAGTATTCCTTGGTCGTGACTTCGGTCATGAGCAAAACTATAGTGATGCGATTGCGCACGAGATCGATCAGGAAATGCACCGTTTCATTACAGACTCGTATGAGCGTTGCCGTGAGTTGCTGCAAAAGCATTCTCGCGAAATGCACCTGATTGCTCAAACGTTGCTTGAAGTAGAGACACTGGACTTCGAACAGATCAAACAACTGATCGAAACAGGTTCTCTGGATGGTACTGGCGAAGGCACAGACGGCGGCAACGACGGCACGCCTAATGAAGCTGGTGAACCAACCTTCGACAGCATCGGTGACTCCCAGGTTCGTCTGGATAAAGATGATACTCCTTCGACTTCTCCGGAAGCAGGCGGTAACATTCCGAACAATCCAAATGACGATTCCGGCGATAACCGTGGACCAGGCGGCGGAACGCCAACGATCTGATCCAATACTCCAATTGTTATTCGTGAACATTCTATTATGCAGGTATTGGCAGTATCCCATATTGATTTACATGATAAACCTCCGAAGGGCTCGTTTCTTCGGAGGTTTTTTTGTTGTACCTTTTTTGTTATATCTAGGATGATATGGATGTTTTACATAAAGGCAGGTCTATTTTAAGTCAGTAGATTGCTGAGTTTTAATGAACGTGTATCCGTATAATTTAATTGAAGATTCGATAGGTAAAATGATCGTCTAAAATTTTAATCATCTTCCACAATTTGAAGATTGACAAGCGACCGCTACATTGTGTACATTATTGGGGAAGTTTATCACAAATTGGACACATTTTACACAGGAGTACGCAATTTTTTTCACAATCTTTGTTCTGCTAATGCAAAGTGAAGATCACAGAAGTTAGCATAGCGATCACTTTATTTGGACAGCAGACAAGGAACGTGGGTGAGCAACATTGTGAAAAGTGTCTCAAACAACAGGGAGATGAAATGATGGAAGCGTTAGCACTTGAAAAAAAAGCAGAACGTGATGCAGAGCTTCGTGAACGTCTGTTACAGCTGAAGAAAGAGCGTAATGCTATTATTCTGGCGCATTATTATCAGCGTGATGAGATTCAAGAGGTTGCCGATTTCCGTGGTGATTCGTTTTTGCTGGCACAAAAAGCAGCGCAGACGGATGCGGATACGATTGTATTTTGCGGTGTTCATTTTATGGGCGAAAGCGCCAAAATTCTCGCACCGAACAAAACGGTCATCATTCCTGACGAGCGTGCTGGTTGCCCGATGGCAGATATGGTGAATGTGGATGGGCTACGCCGTTTGAAGGAAAAGCATCCTAATGCCAAGGTAGTCACGTACATCAATTCCTCTGCGGACGTGAAGGCAGAAACAGACATTTGCTGTACCTCGGCTAACGCGGTCAAAGTCATTCAATCTGTTGATTCTGATGAGATCATCTGGGTGCCAGATAAAAATCTCGGTCACTATGTGCAGCAGCATACTGATAAGAAGATGATCATCTGGGAAGGCTATTGCAATACCCACGATATGCTGACGGTGAAAGATGTGTTCGAAATGAGGGCGAAATATCCTAATGCGCAGTTTGTCGTTCATCCAGAATGTCGTCCTGAGGTTGTGGCGCTCGGTGACTTTGTTGGTAGTACAACGGCGATTATTAAATATTGCAAGGAATCCGATTGTCAGGAATTTATCGTGGGTACGGAAGATGGTACAGGCTATCAGCTTCGCAAGGACAGCCCGGATAAAAGCTTCCATTTTGCCAGTAAATATCTCGTTTGCCCGAATATGAAGGTGAACAATCTGAAAAAGCTGGTGAACTGTCTCGAAACGATGAAGCCACAAATCTATGTACCGCCAGCTGTAGCGGATCGTGCGCGTGTCTCGCTGGAGCGCATGCTGGAAGTTTCCTCGTCTTAATCGCATAAGCTACGATCATCGTTATGTTGACTAGAGAAAGGCAGGCGTGCACATGCCAGAGCGACAACGAACCGTTATGGATAGTGATTCGATTGTTCATACTGATGTATTGATTATCGGGACAGGAATTGCTGGATTATTTACCGCTATTGAAGTAAGTGAATCTAAGAACGTGCTCTTAATCACAAAGGATAAGCTAATGGAGAGCAATACACGCTATGCACAGGGCGGTATCGCCGCAGTTATGGCAGAGGACGATGCGCCATCTTTCCATCTTGAGGATACGCTACTTGCTGGGGCGGGA
The DNA here is from genome assembly GCF_034055775.1 of Paenibacillus hunanensis. Taxonomy (NCBI): domain Bacteria; kingdom Bacillati; phylum Bacillota; class Bacilli; order Caryophanales; family Paenibacillaceae; genus Paenibacillus; species Paenibacillus hunanensis. The sequence goes on from NZ_CP139194.1 coordinate 60,220, forward strand.
CTATGTGATCGTCAAGCTGTAGAGCTACTTGTGCAGGAGGGGCCGAAGCGTGTGCAGGATCTGATTCGACTTGGTACTGCATTTGATGCCCGTGATGGACAACTGGAGCTAACCCGAGAAGGAGCACACAGTCACCGTCGCATTTTACATGCGAATGGAGATTCGACCGGGTATGAGATTGTACGTGCATTATCTGATCGGGTACGTCAGCAGCCTCGTATTAACGTATGGGAGTATCATTTTACAATCGAACTGATTAAGAATGACGGTGGCGAATGTATCGGTGCTATTGTCCAGCGACCAGATGGGGAAGTGGTCACTGTATATGCGGATGCGACGGTATTATGTACAGGTGGGAGTGGACAGCTGTACGAGCATACGACCAATCCTGAGGTAGCCACAGCGGACGGTATCGCGCTCGCTTACCGTGCAGGGGCAGTGCTACGTGATATGGAATTTATTCAGTTTCATCCTACGGCGCTCTGTCAGCCGGGCGCACCATGCTTTCTAATCTCAGAGGCTGTGCGTGGGGAAGGGGCGATTTTACGTAATCGTCAGGGTGAGGCATTTATGGAGCGTTATCATCCACTGCGCGATCTGGCGCCGCGAGATATTGTCGCTCGTGCGATTGTGAGTGAGCTGGAACGTGAGCATAGCGATTTTGTCTATCTGGATATCACCCATGAACCAGAAGAGCAGCTGGCCGAGCGTTTTCCGACCATTTACCGAACCTGTCTGAAATACGGGATTAATCTAGCACAAGACTGGATTCCGGTTGCACCAGCAGCACATTATATGATGGGCGGCATCCGTACAGATCATCATGGTGAGAGTACATTGCCTCGTCTTTTTGCCTGTGGTGAGGTGTCTTCGACTGGTATTCATGGAGCGAATCGATTGGCAAGCAACTCGTTATCCGAAGCGATTGTATATGGTAGTCGAATCGCACAGCGGATTATAGAGCTGCAACCGAGTGCTGTAGCGTTACATCATGCACAGTACCATCAGATCAGCCACAGGATTCATTTTGCTGACCCTATAAATGTAAATAAATTCACAACCGCCGATCAGCCTATCGTCGTTTGTGAAGCTGCATTGGCTGCTATGCCTGTACAGCTCCATACATCGTCTGAAGCTTCCGAATGGTCGAATAGAGTAGTAGATTTGGCGGTAGCACGACCAGAAATAAGTCTAATGGAGACAGCTCCAACACAGACGGTGCTAAGCGATTGTCTATCGTTAACGGATGAAGCTATACTTCCAGCGCTACGATCACAGCTGCAACGCTGGATGACTTCATATGCAGGTATTCGCCGCCATGCTCATACCTTACAGGAAGGGATTCAGCATTTGCAGCAGCTATATGATTATCTGCATGACTATCAGATAACGGAGAATGCTTCAAAACAAGAGCTTGCTCGTAAACGCGAATATTTGGAGCTTAGTAATATGGTGATTACCGGCTTACTGATTATGCAGGCAGCTTTACATCGAGAGGAAAGCCGGGGCGGACATTATCGGGAGGATTTCCCGCAGCGCGATGATACAAGCTGGCACCAGCATACGATTCAGCACATTCATAACGGGCTAATGGAGGAGACACTGGATTATGTTTAATGGATATCAGGAAGGACTGACTTCGTGGATCAAACTATGGCTACAGGAGGATGTAGGATCAGGTGATGTGACGACTGCAGTTACCGTGCCACAGGGGCATCAGAGTCGCGCGGTCATTCATGCCAAGCAAGCAGGTGTGCTTGCTGGACTGCCTGTAGCCGAGCATGTATTTCGCACCGTTGATCCAGAGCTTCACTTTCAAGCTATTGCAACAGAGGGACAAACGGTGCAAAAAGGTGATATTATAGCAGAAGTAGAGGGCAGTACGCATTCTCTGTTAACCGGAGAGCGACTGGCTCTTAATTTGCTACAGCGTATGTCCGGCATTGCGACCCGTACCGCTGAATATGTGAGTCGGATTGAAGACCTGCCAGTTCGTCTGGTTGATACACGTAAGACAACTCCAGGTCATAGAATGCTAGAAAAGTATGCTGTACGTGTAGGCGGCGGGGCTAATCATCGCTTTGGATTATATGATGCCGTTATGATCAAGGATAATCATATCAAAGCTGCGGGTAGTATTACCGAAGCGGTACAAGCAGCCCGTGCTGTGATTCCGCATACGATGACCATTGAAGTCGAGACGGAATCGCTACAGCAGGTGGATGAGGCGCTCGATAGTGGCGCCGATATTATTATGCTGGATAATATGGAGCCATCGATGATGCGAGAGGCAGTGGCGCGTATTCGTCAGGCGCATCCACATGTTCGAATTGAAGCTTCTGGCAATGTCTCGCTGGATACTATTCGTGCGCTTGCCGAAACGGGTATAGATATCATATCGGTTGGAAGGCTGACGTATTCGTTTGAGAATCTGGATATTAGCCTTGACCTGGGAGCAAAAAAGAAGGAGTGACCCCTATTGATACTGGTGATTGATATTGGCAATACGAATATCGTATTTGGCATGTATAGAGGAGAGAGCCTGCTGCACCATTTTCGTATCAGCACCAATCGCCAGGCGACACCGGATGAATATGGCGTGACGATTCATCAGCTGTTCCATATGTCCGGTGTGTCAGCAGAGGAACTGGAGGGCATTATCATTTCATCCGTTGTGCCTTCGATTATGCATACGCTTGAGGAGATGTGTCAGAAATATTTGCACCATACCCCTATCATTGTCGGACCGGGCATACGCACCGGTCTGAATTTGCGTTATGAGAATCCGCGTGAGGTCGGTGCTGATCGGATTGCCAATGCGGTAGCAGCAATTGCGATCTATGGCAGCCCTGTGATCGTAGTTGATTTTGGGACAGCGACCACCTTTGATTGTATCGATGCAGGCTCGAATTATCTGGGCGGAGCGATTGTGCCGGGTATTGGTATTTCGACCGAGGCGTTATATCAGCGTGCTTCCAAGTTGCCGAATATCGAGCTGGAGAAGCCGCGGCGTGTGATTGGACGTAATACGATCCATGCGATGCAGTCAGGTATCATTTATGGATATGCAGGTCAGGTGGATGGTATTGTCAAACGTATTCGTAGTGAGCTAGGCGAGGAGGCGCGCGTAATTGCTACAGGTGGACTTGCCGCATTGATCACTGATGAAACGGAAACCGTCAGCGAGGTGAATCCGCTGCTTACGCTGGAAGGGCTACGCCTGATCTATGAGCGTAATCGTACGACGAATCGTTCATCGTCGCGTACCGACTTCTAAAAGCTTGTATCTGCAAAACTTTTGACGACAGTTTGACGTCTAATTACAATAGAAGTTGCGCAACCTTTACGGTTGGAGCATTGAGCATTGCAATCGTATTCGAATTATCGGGTAAAGTGCAATATAATAGAACATGTCCTTTATGTATCAATAACAGGAACAAGCGATGTACAATCGAGAGGAGTTTATATAGATGGAACAACATAATCACAAGGCGGATCGTTTGATTCGTGGTATCGCAATGGATGGTAAGGTGCGCGCATTTGCTGTGCGTTCAACAGAGCTGGTCGAGGAGCTGCGTCGTCGTCACGACACCTGGCCAACTGCAACGGCTGCGCTTGGCCGTACACTCAGTACAGCAGCGATGATGGGCGCGATGCTCAAAGGCGAGGAAAAGTTAACGATCCAGGTTAAAGGTGACGGCCCGATCGGACAAATTGTCGCTGATGCGAATGCCAAAGGTGAAGTACGTGGCTACGTCGACAATCCGCATGTACATTTGCCAAGTAATGCAAAGGGTAAACTGGATGTTGCTGGCGTTGTCGGTACGGAAGGCTTTATTTATGTGATTAAGGATCTTGGCTTGAAGGAGCCGTATCGCGGTAGTGTACCGATCGTATCGGGAGAGTTAGGCGAAGACTTTACGTACTATTTTGCAACATCCGAGCAGACCCCTTCTGCTGTCGGCGTTGGCGTATTAGTGGAGAACGATAATTCGGTCATTGTAGCAGGTGGATTTATTTTGCAGCTGCTGCCGGGCCTGTCAGATAAAGAGATCGATGCAATCGAGAAGGCACTATCTGAGATGCCGCCGGTAACGACCTTGCTGGAGCAAGGCCTAGAGCTGGAGGATATGCTGAAGCGTCTACTACCTGATGTGGAAATTATGGATCAAATGGACATCATGTTCAAATGCTCCTGTTCCCGTGAGCGTGTCGAGCAGACACTGGTTAGTCTGGGTGAAACAGAATTGACCCAGCTGATCGAGGAAGATGGTCAGGCAGAGGTTGTATGTCACTTCTGTAATGAGAAGTATCAATTCCAACGTGCTGATCTGGAAAAGCTTCTCGCTGAAGCCAAAAATTAAGGGAAGCCAAGACATATGACGAAGGATAAATCACCCTTACGGACAGCCGTCATGGTCTTGATCATAGTCATTATTATGCTGCTCGGAGCCTTTTGGGTCATCCGGGCAGTTCAGCATTCTGGCAGCAATAGCTCGGCTGTAGCTGTCGTAGGCAACGACACGATCAGTGACGACCAATGGACCGCCGAATTGAAGAAACGATACGGGCAGGAGATTTTGTTACAAATGCTGAATCGACGTGTTGTCAATATGGAAGCACAGGCACTGCATATTGGGGTAAGTGAGCAGGAGATCGACGATAATCTTCAGGAGCGCATGAGCGGCTATAGCTCACCGGAAGCCTTTTACAAGGAAATGAGCAGTCAATTTGGACTGAGTCGTCAGGATCTGCGCGAGGAATCTCAATATCAGATTGAGCTGGAAAAGATCGCAACGGTGAATATTCAAGTGAGCGATGAGCAGGTCAATCAGTACATTCAGCAAAATGAGCAACAGAGTGACCAGAAGCGACAATATGAGCTGGCCTGGATCAAAACCGATGATGAAGAAAGCGCGAGCGAAGCAGTACAGCGCATCGAAAATGGTGATTCCTTTGCCGATATCGCCAAGCAGATGTCAACCGATGGTTTTTCCTCTAACAAAGGAGGCGTACTTGGCTGGATCGACGACGATGATCCCTTTCAGCCATCTGAGGTGATGAAGGCGATCCAGACGATGCAGCCCGGTGATATTGTCGGGCCGATCAAGCTGAGTAGTGGTGGCTATGCCGTTGTTCAGGTGATCGATATTCGCCAGCCACAATCCGCTCATCTGGAAATAAGCCCGGAAACCGCACGCCGCAAAATCGCATTAGAGCAGGCAAGACCCCTGAATGAGATTGAGCAGGAGCTGCGTAAGAAGTACAGTGCCTATATTTTGTCTGCCAAACCGTAGGATTCTAGTGCTGTGACATTGACAATGCCTTAGCGTATTGATAATATTAATTATATTAATACCTACTGTTTTACTCGGATTAGCATAGATTACACATATAGCGTTCTATCATCGCTACGTTCTATTATTTGAAGGAGGGCAACAGGCATGGCAAAAGTCGTAAATAGTGTGACAGAATTGATCGGAGGAACTCCACTCGTTCGTTTGAACCGTGTAGTGCCGGAAGATAGCGCAGAAATCTATCTGAAGCTGGAATATCAAAATCCAGGCTCCAGTGTAAAGGATCGTATTGCGATCAGCATCGTAGAAGAAGCGGAAAAGCAAGGCCTTTTGAAACCAGGCGGTACCATCGTTGAAGCGACGAGCGGTAACACAGGGATTGGTCTGGCGATGGTCGCTGCGGCAAAAGGCTATAAATGCGTGATCGTAATGCCGGAAACGATGAGCTTGGAGCGTCGCAATCTGCTGCGTGCTTACGGTGCTGAGCTGGTGCTGACTCCGGGTTCCGAAGGTATGAACGGTGCGGTTAAAAAAGCCGAAAGTATCGTACAGGAGAATCCTGACTACTTTATGGCAGAGCAATTCAAAAATAAAGCGAACGTGAAAATTCACCGTGAAACGACAGGTCCAGAGATCGTGGAAGCGATCGATTCGATCGGCGGCTCCCTGGATGCCTTTATCGCAGGTATCGGTACAGGTGGTACGATCACGGGTGCAGGTGAAGTGCTCAAAGAGCGTTTCCCGGATATCAAAATCTATGCGGTAGAGCCTGCGGCATCCCCAATTCTGGCGGGTGGACAACCAGGCCCTCATAAAATTCAAGGGATTGGCGCGAACTTCATCCCTGAAATTTTGAACCGTGATGTATACGATGAGATCATTCACGTAGAGAACGAGGAAGCTTTTGAAGTGGCACGTCGTGTGGCGAAGGAAGAGGGCGTGCTGTCCGGTATTTCTTCTGGCGCGGCTGTACATGCTGCATTGAAAGTGGCAAAAGAGCTTGGCAAAGGCAAGCGTATCGTTGTCATCATTCCAAGTAACGGTGAGCGTTACCTGAGTACACCACTGTACAACTTCGAATCTTAATTATAGGAGCCCAGCTACAAGCGCATCGTTCCAGCGCAATTAGATGGGTATACGATAAGCCTCTGCACCGATCTTCGGATTTGTAGCAGAGGCTTTTTGCTATCTCGGTGCAGATCTGTCAGGAAAGCTCTTCTCAATTCTACTGCGCTTTAGTATACTAACGAAAAACTACACATGATCAGGTTGGAGGAACGAGGATTGACCAGAGTATGTATATCTTTACAGCAGTGGGAGCAATGGAGCGGGGAAGGTTATACGCATCTACCTTATTTGCTGCGCATCCCGCTACATGAACAGTTGCTGCCTGCGAGCTGGGAGGTACTGTGGAGCGAGCAATTTCCTCATTCCGTATTGCTGGAAAATGGCAAAGGCGGACGCTACACCTATCTCGGTTTGCAGCCTTCCGGTATATTAAGCGGTGATCTGGAGCAAGCTGAGGAGCAAGAGCTGTCTGTTGATTGGACAGGAGAAGTCGCATCGCTATCTTCAACTCAATCATCTGCTGAGTCAGCGTTTCAGCAGACCGAGTCAGTAGATGAGATACGTGGAATGAAGCAGCATCATGGCAAGCCACTGGATGTACTGCGTCAATGGATGTCGAGCTACCGCGCTCCGCGCGTAGAAGCAGCTCCGCCATTCATCGGTGGCTGTGCAGGCTTTCTCAGCTATGATATCGCGCGTTCATTGGAACGCTTACCGAATCGACTGCCAAATGAGCTGGGTTTACCGGAGTATGTATGGCTGCGTTTTGATCAGCTATGGGTCGTCGATCATCTGGAAAAAGAATTATATTGCTGTGTGCATCTTCCAGTAGCATTAGTAGCTACTGATACACAGGCAGATGAAACAGTCACTTGTTCTGCACATTATGAGCAGGCAGCAACGCTCGCTGAGCAGATGGCGCAGCAGTGGCAGCAATGGCTGACGACTGTAAGCAAGGCCGATACACAGCGTCGCGAGCTATTGCAGCAGCATCCAGCCGCATTGACGGATTCACGTACCGAAGGCTATGGCTTTACAACCGGTTTTGAACAGCAAGCATTTCAGCAGGCGGTGCAATCGGTACAGCGTTATATTGGACAGGGTGATGTATTTCAAGTCAATCTATCGCTGCGTAGTGAGCGTGCTATCGAGGGCACGCCAGAATCGATCTATGAATGGCTACGTTTGACGAACCCGTCTCCTTACATGGGATTATTGCGTTTGCCAGGCTTTCAGCTGGTGTCTGCTTCACCCGAGCTGCTCGTATCTGTACGTGATGGAGCCGTTGCCGCACGTCCGATTGCAGGTACAAGACGTCGTGGCACGACCGAGCAGGAAGATCTAGCGATGGAGCAGGAACTACTGCAAACGGAAAAGGAACGTGCCGAGCATATTATGCTGGTCGATTTACAGCGTAATGATCTGGGCAGAATTGCGCGGTATGGAAGTGTCCGTGTACCGGAGCTCATGACGATCGAGCGCTATTCTCATGTGATGCATCTCGTATCCGGTGTTGAGGCAGAGCTTGCGGAGGATAAGGACGTGTATGATGTGATTGCAGCGACCTTCCCGGGTGGCACAATCACAGGCGCACCGAAAATCCGCACCATGGAAATTATCGAAGAGCTGGAGCAAACGAGACGCGGAGCGTACACCGGCTCAATGGGCTGGATTGACTATAGTGGCAATATGGAATTAAATATTATTATCCGAACATTAACCGTCAAAGATAACATTGCTTATATGCAGGCTGGGGCAGGGATCGTTATCGATTCCGACCCGTATCGTGAATACCGTGAATGCTTTAACAAATCGAGAGCTTTAGCCAGAGCGGTCATGCTGAGTGAACAGCAGGAGCGTCTTCGGCAGGAGAGGGAGGAACAGCGATGATACTTGTAATTGATAACTACGATTCCTTTACGTACAATCTGGTGCAATACCTGGGTGAACTGGGCGAGGAGGTTATCGTACGCCGTAATGATGAGATCGATATGGATGGCATTCGTGAACTGAATCCAGATCATATTTTGCTGTCGCCAGGCCCTTGTACACCAACAGAGGCAGGCATTACGATCGATGTCATCCAGACCTTCAAGGGTGAAATTCCAATTTTCGGCGTATGCCTTGGTCATCAGGCGATTGGACAGGCATTTGGTGGGAACGTAATTCGTGCAGAACGACTGATGCATGGTAAGACGTCACCAATACTGCACCAATCTACATCGGTATTCGAGAATCTGCCAGCTCCATTTACAGCTACACGCTATCATTCCCTGATCGTCGAACGTAGCAGTCTGCCAGATTGTCTGGAGATTACCGCTGAGACAGCCGAAGGCGAGATTATGGGTCTGCGTCACAAGGAATATGCAGTGGAAGGTGTGCAATTCCACCCCGAGTCGATTGTAACCGATCACGGTCATACCATTTTGCGTAATTTCCTGAGTCGTAAAGTGGATAAAGCAGCTAGCGTATGAAGTACATTAGTATAAATGGTGTGATTACACCGATCGAGCAAGCCGTGGTATCCGTCATGGATCACGGCTTCTTGTATGGAATGGGCTTGTTTGAAACGATGCGTACGTACAATGGACGCCCGTTTCTGCTGGATCGTCATCTGCGGCGTTTACAGACGAGCTGCGCTTCACTAGGCATTCGCTGGTCGACGACAACGGAGCAGGTAGAGCGGCAGATGAGCGATCTGATGCAAGCCAATGAGCTGCAAGAAGCATACCTGCGTTATACCGTATCCGCAGGCGAGGACATACTCGGTCTGCCCTCTGGCGTCTATACCGAGCCGAACGTTATCATTTATGCCAAATCATTACCCACTGCTTCCATACGTCCAACCAAGTCGCTACGCAAGCTGCATACGGTTCGTAACACGCCCGAAGGCGACATTAGACTCAAATCGCTTCATTATATGAATAGTATTCTTGGCAAACGTGAACTGTTGCTCTATGCGGATGAGCCAGCAGCCTCTGTCGAAGGGCTGATGCTAACCGCCGAAGGACATCTCGCCGAAGGCATCGTGAGCAATGTCTTTTTTATCAAAGAAGACATTCTATACACACCCTCTGTAGATACAGGTATTCTACCGGGTATCACACGAGCATGGGTGATAGAGCTGGCAGAGCAACAGGGCTTATCCGTTGAAAAGGGACTGTACACATGGGAGCAGCTTATCGATGCAGACGAAGTATTTGTAACTAATTCGGTGCAGGAGATTGTACCCATCGTCCGTTTACTGGATGATGATCATGAAGTGATCGTCGGTGACGGACAGATCGGTCAGCATACCGCTATGCTTTGCACCGTTTATGAAAGAGAGGCTTACCAAACGTGAAGCAACCCGTACATCCTATTCGTGAATATCATATGGGGACAGCCACTCTACGGCTGGATCAGACCACACAGATCATGGGCATTTTAAATATTACACCGGACTCCTTTTCCGACGGAGGGAGCTATACATCTGTTGAGCTCGCCGTAGCGCATGCCAGGCAGATGGTAGAAGAAGGAGCAGATATCATCGATATCGGTGGCGAGTCGACCCGACCTGGGCATGAGCCTGTATCGGAGGAGGAGGAGTTGAACCGCGTACTGCCGATAATCAAGGCACTACAACAGCAGATGCCGCATGTGCCCCTTTCGATCGATACGTACAAGGCAGAGGTGGCGCGTCAGGCGATTGAAGCAGGCGCGCATATGATCAATGATGTATGGGGCGGACTGGAAGATGAGCGTATGTTTGATGTGGTCGCTGCGCTCGGCTGTCCGTACATTTTGATGCATAATCGCTACAATATGGACTATACCGATCTAGCGACAGATGTACGACATGATCTGGAGCAGCGTATTCAGCAGGCACTGGCAGCAGGGGTTCAGCCACAGCAGATTATTGTAGACCCGGGTATCGGCTTTGCCAAGACAGGCGCGCATAATCTGGAGCTAATGCGTCGGCTGGACGAGCTGCATCCATTAGGCTATCCTATGCTGCTAGGCACCTCGCGCAAACGATTCATTCGCAGTGTGCTGGATGCAGCGCCTGATGATGTAGTGGAAGGCACACTCGCAACGACTGCTCTCGGTATCGCTCAGGGCTGTCAGATTATTCGAGTACACGATGTGCGTGCCAATAAGAAGCTAGCCATGATGTGCGATGCGATGCTACAGCAAGGTATATCCTGATACGATCAACGATGGTCATATGTAATCATGAAGGGAATGAGCGTTATGGATAAAATGATATTGACCCGTATGGAATATTACGGCTACCACGGCGTGTTTGAAGAAGAGCGTAAGCTAGGTCAGCGCTTCTATGTAGATTTGGAGCTTGAGCTGGATTTGTCCGAAGCCGGTCGTACCGATCAGCTGGAGACAACGATTAATTATGCAGAGATTCATGAGAAAGTTAAAGAAGTCGTGGAAAAGAAATCGTTCAAATTAATCGAAGCGCTGGCAGAATGTATTGCAACGGTTTTGCTGGACGCTTATACTGGGGTACATGTATTGACCGTTCGAGTTACCAAGCCGCATCCACCGTTTGATATTCACTTTCAAGGCGTGACCGTGGAGCTGCGGCGTACACGAAAGTGAGCGTAGGTAAGTGATGAATTCCTTCCATTCCTCTGATTCGTCAGAGGCTTATATTGCTTTAGGCGCCAATCTAGGCGATCGAGAGCAGACATTATACGATGCGATTCAATTGCTGAATAATCATCCTCAGATTGAGGTACAGCGCTGCTCAGGCATGTATGATACAGCACCTGTCGGCTATACCGAACAGCCAGCCTTTTATAATATGGTGATTCGGGTGTCTACTGGTCTGCAACCACTGGAATTACTACAAACGATGCTCGATATTGAACATCAGCTAGGCCGTGTACGCGATATTCGCTGGGGTCCGCGTACCGTTGATCTCGATTTGCTATGGATGGATGACATCCAAATGGACACGGAGCGCTTGCAACTGCCACACCCTCGTATGCATGAGCGTGCTTTTGTGCTGGTACCGCTACACGAAATTGTGGAGCAACAACAAGCGCCGGAGCTATACCAGCTTGTGACCGATTCCCTTCAGCATGTACAGGACCAAGATATTCAATACGTACATGCCTGTGAACTGCCATTTCCTTCAAAATTGAAATAATCAATGTTGTTTATTCCTTATAATAGGATAAGCAGTCATTCTAATGAATAAACGATACGTCTAAAACAACCGTAATCGTAGTCGTAAGGCATTTGTGATAATGGTAAATGCTAGTCATCTGTTTTGTACGTTGTATCCACCTCCTGTCTTCGGCGACAGTCCTCTCGATCCGTTCCATGACCGAAGCAGAAGTAAAAGGAGTGAACTCTCCGATGTTAACAATCGGTGATATTGAATTAAAAAACCGAGTTGTGCTCGCCCCAATGGCGGGTGTGTGCAACCCAGCGTTTCGTCTCATTGCCAAGGAATTTGGTACAGGTCTTGTTTGCGCCGAGATGGTTAGCGATAAAGCCATTTTAAGCGGTAATAAGCGTACCCATGAAATGTTATTTGTCGACGAGCGCGAAAAGCCACTAAGTCTGCAAATTTTTGGCGGAGATCGTCATTCACTGGTAGAAGCAGCGAAAGTTGTCGATCAGGATACGAATGCTGATATTATCGACATCAATATGGGCTGCCCTGCACCTAAGGTCAACAAGATCGATGCGGGTGCACGCTGGCTGCTTGACCCGAATAAGATTAATGAGATGGTCGCTGCTGTAGTCGCGAATGTGAGCAAGCCCGTTACCGTGAAAATGCGTATCGGCTGGGATCATGATCATATCTATGTGATCGATAATGCGAAGGCAGTAGAAGCAGGTGGCGGCAAAGCGATCAGTGTGCACGGACGTACACGCGAGCAGCTGTATACCGGACAGGCAGACTGGTCTTACATCAAGCAGGCCAAGGAATCCGTCTCCATTCCGGTAATCGGTAATGGTGATGTGGTTACACCAGAAGATGCAAAACGCATGCTAGACATAACAGGCTGTGACGGTGTCATGATTGGTCGCGGTGCGCTGGGTAATCCGTGGATGCTGTATCGTACAGTGGAATACCTGAACACCGGCACACTGATGCCTGATCCAACCGCAGAAGAGAAGATTCGCATTGCTATTTTGCATATGGATCGTCTGGTTGCGCTGAAGGGTGAAGTCGTCGCTGTGCGTGAGATGCGTAAGCATCTATCCTGGTATCTCAAAGGTCTCAAAGGCTCCGCAAGCATCAAGAACTCTATCATGGAAGGCACGAAGCGTGACGAAATGGTGCGGATTTTGCATCAATTCCTCGAAGACCTGCCTGATCATGTTGCCTCTGATGCTGACCATGAAGCCGTACCGTTTGTACAGGTGCAATGCGCTACACCAGCACAAGCCTCTGTTTAATTGCTTGGCAGACATGTACCGATGCAGCTTCACGACAATAGACAGCCGCATATCGCTTGAAATGGTTAGTTAAAATAGAGATATCACACACCAAAAAGGACCCTATCTGAGCCATCGAGCCAGGCGGGTCCCTTTTTATTGACATTTCATAATCATTCCCATATACTTTTGCAGTATAAATTTGACTGAGCTAATGGTTAGATTTGATATAGCTTCTGGGAGATTTCCCGGTACAATTACCGTTTTTGCGATCTTGTATGAGTCTTCGCTGCTTTCGAATGACCGGCTAATATTCATGCGGGAAGCTCCGAGAGCGAATTTTTGAACCGATTGAAAATTATTCACATGACAGGAGATTTGGTTAAGATGAGCGATAAAGAAGTCATTTTGACACAGGACGGTCTGAAGAAGCTGGAAGATGAACTCGAAAACCTCAAGTCCGTAAAACGCCGCGAGGTGGCAGAACGTATCAAGGTTGCCATTGGATATGGCGATATCAGTGAGAACTCCGAGTATGAAGATGCCAAGAACGAACAGGCCTTCATCGAAGGACGCATTATTACACTGGAAAAAATGCTGCGTAATGCACGTATCATTAACAGTGATGAGATCAATACAGATGCAGTGAGCATCGGTGCAACTGTAATTGTAGAAGATCTGGAGTTCGGCGATACGACAGAATACACCATCGTAGGTACAGCAGAATCCGATCCTTCTCAAAATAAAATTTCTAACGAAAGCCCTGTAGGCAAAGCTATCCTGGGCAAACAAAAAGGTACTGTTGTAGACGTAAACGTACCTGCTGGCGTAATCCAGTACAAAATCGTCGAAATCAAGAAGTAAGCTTCGATCAAGCCACTGTATGACCTAAGCATCTATATATCGTAAACACATTTACGATCCAATGCCGAACTTATACAATAGCGTTTGCATCCTGTTCGTTCTACATAAGAACGCCTACAGCCTGCTCGAAGTGCTACAATGATGTATAGTCGAAAATGCTCTATGTATGAAAAAGCTTCCGTTAAGGGAGCTTTTTTCTTGAAATTATACTGAAATTCCATACAATTACCGTTTTGCGGATTTCAGTTTCAGTTCAAATCAAGTAAACTATAACTATGTGCCATATAGATTGAACGGGGAAAATACCCTTTGAATGATTCATCCTTGCTACCGGTACGGATACAGTAGCGTCTCCTAGGTGGTTCTTGCCAGAGCGAGATCAGGATGAATCCGTATTTGAAGATCATGACGCATATGTATTTTATTGAAGGAGTTGAAATTCAGCGATGTCTGATGAAACATTGAATCCTGGTCAACAGGAAGAAAACGTAATAAGCGAAAGCGAAATGAACGAACTGCTCAAGGTGCGCCGGGCGAAGCTGGATGAGCTACGCGGACTGGGCATCGACCCATTTGGCAAAAAGTATGTTCGTACCTCGACTGCAAACGATGTGCTGAGCACGTACGATACCCTTACCAAAGAAGAGCTGGAAGAAAAAGAAGTGACTGTAAGTCTGGCTGGTCGCATCATGACCAAGCGTGTCATGGGTAAAGCTAGCTTTGCACATATTCAGGACCTGAGCGGACGTATCCAAATTTACGTACGTAAAGATACCGTTTCCGAAGCTCAATACGAAGCGTTCACGATCCTCGATCTGGGCGATATCGTAGGTGTTAAAGGAACAGTCTTCAAAACAAAAACAGGTGAAACGTCCATCAAAGTACTGGAGCTAGAAGTGCTCACCAAATCTCTGCTGCCACTACCCGACAAATATCACGGCATCAAAGACGTTGAGCTGCGTTACCGTCAGCGCTATGTGGATCTGATCGTGAATCCGGAAGTACAGCGTACCTTCATTACACGTTCCCGCATCATTCAATCGATGCGCCGTTATCTGGATTCGCTCGGCTATCTGGAAGTAGAAACACCAACACTGCACAGCATTGCGGGTGGTGCGGCAGCGAAGCCGTTTATCACGCATCACAATGCGCTGGATAT
>NZ_CP139194.1:80000-132500 GCF_034055775.1 Paenibacillus hunanensis
GTGGGTGCTAAGGTCCATTGTCAAAAGGGAAACAGCCCAGACCATCAGCTAAGGTCCCCAAGTGTGTGTTAAGTGGGAAAGGATGTGAAGTTGCACAGACAACCAGGATGTTGGCTTAGAAGCAGCCACCATTTAAAGAGTGCGTAATAGCTCACTGGTCGAGTGACTTTGCGCCGAAAATGTAACGGGGCTAAACACACCACCGAAGCTATGGCTTGATGCTTGCATCAGGGGTAGGGGAGCGTTGAATTGAGGTTGAAGGTATACCGTAAGGAGTGCTGGACACAATTCAAGTGAGAATGCCGGTATGAGTAACGAAAAGATCAGTGAGAATCTGATCCGCCGAAAACCTAAGGGTTCCTGAGGAAGGCTCGTCCTCTCAGGGTAAGTCGGGACCTAAGGCGAGGCCGAAAGGCGTAGTCGACGGACAACAGGTTGAAATTCCTGTACCACCGAAAGCCGCTATGAGCAACGGGGTGACGCAGGAGGGTAGTGACGCAGGCTGATGGATGCCTGTCTAAGCAGTGAGGCTTGTGTGTAGGTAAATCCGCACACTTTAAGGTCAGGCTGTGATGGGGAGCGAAAATTACAGTAGCGAAGGTCATGATCTCACACTGCCAAGAAAAGCCTCTAGCCAGGAAGCAGGTGCCCGTACCGTAAACCGACACAGGTAGGTGAGAAGAGAATTCTAAGGCGCGCGGAAGAACTCTCGTTAAGGAACTCGGCAAAATGACCCCGTAACTTCGGGAGAAGGGGTGCCCCGGTAGTGTGAATAGCACGAGGGGGCCGCAGTGAAAAGGCCCAAGCGACTGTTTAGCAAAAACACAGGTCTGTGCGAAGCCGCAAGGCGAAGTATACGGGCTGACGCCTGCCCGGTGCTGGAAGGTTAAGGGGAGTGGTTAGCGCAAGCGAAGCTATGAACCGAAGCCCCAGTAAACGGCGGCCGTAACTATAACGGTCCTAAGGTAGCGAAATTCCTTGTCAGGTAAATTCTGACCCGCACGAATGGCGTAACGATTTGGGCGCTGTCTCAACGAGAGATCCGGTGAAATTTTAATACCTGTGAAGATGCAGGTTACCCGCGACAAGACGGAAAGACCCCATGGAGCTTTACTGCAGCTTGATATTGAACTGGGGTGCGATTTGTACAGGATAGGTGGGAGCCTAGGAAGAGGGAGCGCAAGCTTCCTTGGAGGCGCCGTTGGGATACCACCCTGATCGCATCTGAGTTCTAACCTGGTACCGTGATCCGGTACGGGGACCGTGTCAGGTGGGCAGTTTGACTGGGGCGGTCGCCTCCTAAAATGTAACGGAGGCGCCCTAAGGTTCCCTCAGAATGGTTGGAAATCATTCGAAGAGTGCAAAGGCAAAAGGGAGCTTGACTGCGAGACCTACAAGTCGAGCAGGGACGAAAGTCGGGCTTAGTGATCCGGTGGTACCGCATGGAAGGGCCATCGCTCAACGGATAAAAGCTACCCTGGGGATAACAGGCTTATCTCCCCCAAGAGTCCACATCGACGGGGAGGTTTGGCACCTCGATGTCGGCTCATCGCATCCTGGGGCTGAAGTAGGTCCCAAGGGTTGGGCTGTTCGCCCATTAAAGCGGTACGCGAGCTGGGTTCAGAACGTCGTGAGACAGTTCGGTCCCTATCTGTCGTGGGCGTAGGAAATTTGAGAGGAGCTGTCCTTAGTACGAGAGGACCGGGATGGACGCACCGCTGGTGTACCAGTTGTTCCGCCAGGAGCATCGCTGGGTAGCTACGTGCGGAAGGGATAAGCGCTGAAAGCATCTAAGCGTGAAGCCCCCCTCAAGATGAGATTTCCCAGTATGTAAGACCCCTTGAAGACGACGAGGTAGATAGGTTGGAGGTGGAAGTGTGGCAACACATGGAGCTGACCAATACTAATCGGTCGAGGGCTTATCCTAACTTTTAAGACGCGATGATTCGTTTCGGATTCAGTTTTCAGGTGATTAACCTGTAGCAAGAACGTTTGGTGATGATGGCGGAGGGGTTCCACACGTACCCATCCCGAACACGACCGTTAAGCCCTCCAGCGCCAATGGTACTTGGACCGCAGGGTCCTGGGAGAGTAGGACGTCGCCAAGCAATAACGAAGAGACATGATCCATAATGGATCGTGTCTCTTTTTTGTTGTTTTCGTATTGTTTTCTGTTAGTAGGGTTTCTTTGGTGTATACCAAGAGGCGGTGAACGTTCTATTTTAAGTGGTATGATTTCTTCACTGGATGGTGGGAAGAGGGCTGCCGGTGATTTCTTTTACTTGATCTTCTGTTTGTAGTTCTCCGTTGGATTCTATTCTTTGCTTTGATCTTCTTCGTATAGTCTATTTTTGGTTCTATTTTGTTCTATTGGCTGCTTTTGTTATTCACTTTCTTTGTATTCTTCTTGTTCTGCGTTCTGTTGTTCTCGATATGTATTATACAATCGCCACTTAGTGTTTTCTCTTTTCTGGCTTTGCTTCAGGCTTTTTAACTTTTAGCAGTACTCTTGTTGTTCCAATGAGGGTATAGCAGTAGAAGGTGTTTCAGAGAGGTATTGGAGAAAGATGTTGTAGAGGGGCTCCAAGGAAAGAGGGATACGTATTATACAATTACCCGGTGGTTTTTTGTGGCTAGTAACTAGAAGCAGATAGGCTAGAAGTGATTATATTAATTGTATGAGCTATGATTAGATCATTTTATTCAGGCGAGTACGAAAGCGGTCTAGTATGAAAGGCTTTTGATATTTGACATGCAGGATTTTGGTTTCGATTCGGATGGTTAGATTGGAATTTCATGTAGAGATTTAGTGAAACATGCTTGGTCTTTTAATATAGCGTTTAGAGAAATCCAACTTAGAAATCATATACAATATAATCGTTTTGTCCATGATGAGAGGACATTCGTATGTCCTGAAAAGCCAAATTGGATTGTTCAAAATTCATTTATGTGATTATGCTGTAACGTTCTTGACAGCCCATAACCCCTTTGCTAAGATTGCAATAATATATTTTCAGAAACTTATTTTCAAGAATGTATTTCTTGATCATAAAGGCTTTAAATCAGGCTTAAAAGCTTATGAATATTCCCTTTGAGACGGTGCCCTGAGCACTGGAAATGATCGGAACCTATTCTTTGATTTTTTTCGGCTGTGACAGCGGATTAAAACGGATTTATTTATAAGCCTCATATCAAAAGAAGAAAAGGGAGGAATATCCTCGTGTGGGAAACAAAGTTTGGTAAAGAGGGACTAACATTTGATGACGTGCTGTTGGTTCCACGTAAGTCGGAAGTATTGCCGAAGGAAGTTAATGTTTCTACTGTACTCAGCTCGTCCGTTAAACTGAATGTACCTCTGATCAGTGCGGGTATGGATACTGTTACTGAAGCTGCAATGGCAATTGCAATGGCACGTGAAGGCGGTATCGGCATCATCCACAAAAATATGTCGATGGAACAGCAAGCTGAGGAAGTAGATCGTGTAAAACGCTCCGAAAGTGGTGTTATCACCAATCCATTCTCCCTTACTCCTGATAAAATGGTATCCGATGCAGAAGCAGTAATGGCAAAGTATCGTATCTCTGGCGTACCAATCGTAGATGCGGATCATAAGCTGGTTGGTATCATTACGAACCGTGACCTGCGTTTCATCCATGACTTTAATATCCCAATCAGTGACGTGATGACTAGCGAAAACCTGGTAACTGCTTCTGTTGGTACAACATTGCAAGAGGCTGAGGTTCTGCTACAAAAACACAAAATCGAAAAACTACCACTGGTAGATGAGAACAACATCCTCAAGGGCTTGATCACAATCAAGGATATTGAGAAAGCCATCCAGTTCCCGAATGCAGCGAAGGATGCACAGGGTCGTTTGCTCGTAGGTGCAGCGATTGGTGTATCGAATGATGCTTTTGCACGTGCGGAAGCACTGGTTAATGCCGGTGTCGATCTGATCGTCGTTGACTCTGCACATGGACATCATATTAACATTTTGGATGCAGTACGTAAGCTGCGTAGCATGTTCCCTGAACTCACTATCGTTGCAGGTAACGTAGCTACAGGTGAAGCGACTCGTGATCTGATCCAAGCAGGTGCATCTGTAGTTAAGGTTGGTATCGGTCCAGGCTCGATCTGTACAACACGCGTTATCGCAGGTATCGGTGTACCTCAGATTACAGCGATCTATGATTGTGCGACAGTTGCACGTGAATACGGCATACCAATTATCGCTGACGGCGGTATCAAGTACTCTGGCGAAATTACCAAGGCACTGGCTGCTGGAGCATCGGCAGTTATGCTGGGTAGTATGTTTGCTGGTACAGAAGAAAGCCCGGGCGAATCGGAGATCTATCAAGGTCGTCGTTTCAAAGTATATCGCGGTATGGGCTCCATGGCTGCGATGAAACAGGGTAGTAAGGATCGTTACTTCCAGGATGATGATAAAAAGCTCGTCCCAGAAGGTATCGAAGGCCGTGTAGCTTACAAAGGTCCTTTGTCGGAAACGGTGCACCAGCTGATCGGCGGTCTGCGTTCAGGTATGGGGTATTGTGGTACAGGAAGTCTGGAAGAGCTGCGCAATGATACACAATTCATCCGTATCACAGGCGCCGGTCTGCGCGAGAGCCATCCACATGATATTCAGATTACAAAAGAAGCGCCTAACTATTCTCTGTAATAGATCGTAAGTGAAGACTATGTTGATTGCTTTCGTATCATGTGAGAGCAATTCATTTTCATCATTCTTCTGTATACGCATATAGGTGATAAAAATCGTCTTATGAAGACAGATTAACAAGAACGGATTTAATTATGGCTACTTTCTGGTCTATGACTGGGAAGTGGCCATTTTTTACTTTGAAAAGCAGTGATCGTTGGCGCCGGATGAGGACGGCTGGTGTGCGACGCTATGGGTAAGGCATACTACAGACTGGTGCAATATTCAGAGCACGCTTCAAAAGAGCAGAATAATGACTATAAGCCAAAATCGCAATAAAGTATACGCTTTGATGTAAACTCAGCTCGAATATAAATCTGATTTTAGCAATAGCTCTAAGCTCTAAATGGAAGTAGTCACTCGTATATATAAATAATCATTCATGCATATCTGTACTTCTCCTATTTATTATTTAAACATGATATTAACTTCATCATTTTAAAAGATGAATCGTGAGTAAGCACCACTTTACAGCTAATTTAATTAAAAAATGCAGTTGACGTTTATCGGAGCCTATGATTTATTAAGGGCTTGTCTTTTTTTGCATGTCACCATGTGCTAAAATGAGAAAGTCATCGTGATAGCGGGTTTTAACTGTTTTATGGTTTACATAGTACCGCGCATTACATGCAATACTATAGGTAAGTTTTGAGGGGAGCATTTATACATTGGAACGCAAGTGGGGAAAGCAAACAGGAAAGAAGTCGAAACGTCAACTCATTAAAAAAAGTGTAGCATCGTTGATGCTTGTAAATATGCTATGTCTATCTACAATTGTTCCAACAGCAGCAATGGCTGCATCGGCTACATCCGGTACTTCGACTGATCAAAAATCTACAGAAGCTACTGCTTCCGGCAGTACATCGATACCTTCTGCTGACTCGCTTGGATTGCAGGTTAAGTCTGCTATTTTGATTGAAGCAACGACAGGTAAGGTTCTCCTGTCTATTAATAGTGATGAAGCATTGCCTCCAGCAAGTATGTCTAAAATGATGACTGAGTATATCGTTTCCGATTATGTAAAACAAGGCAAAATCAAATGGGACGATGTGGTAACCGTATCTGCTAACGCAGCAGCACAGGTTGGCTCGCGTGTATTCCTTGCTGAAGGAGATAAGCACACGGTTCTGGATTTGTACAAAGCGATGGCAGTAGGCTCGGCTAATGATGCGACCGTTGCACTGGCAGAGTATATCGCTGGTGGCTCTGAAAAAGAGTTTGTGAAGTTAATGAATGAAAAAGCCAAGGACTTTGGCATGAAAACAGCACATTTTGCTAATGCTACAGGTTTGAGTATTGCGGATATGCCGAAAGGTACACAGCCTGAGGATGGCAAGGAAACCGTTATGTCTGCTTCCGATACCGCTATTCTTGCACGTCATATCGTTGTGGATCATCCTGACTTTAATGAAGTGACCAAAATTCAGTCCTTCAAATTCCGTCCTACCGATAAGTCACCAGTAGTGAACTGGAACTGGATGCTGGCGTCGAACTCGTCTATTACCAACTTTAAGGCGTATGCCTATCCAGGCCTGGATGGTTTGAAAACAGGTCATACGAATGCAGCAGGTCAGTGCTTTACGGGTACAGCTGAGCGTAACGGTATGCGTCTAATCAGTGTCGTAATGGGAACATCCAGTGATAAACAACGTTTTATCCAAACAAAAAAAGTACTGGACTACGGCTTTGATCACTTTGAAGTGAAGCAAATCGTAGGTGCGAAGTCGGCAGTCTCTGGTCTGGCTACCATACCAGTAGTAAAGGGTTCAGCAACAGAAGTTCCTGTGGTAACGGATGCAGCGGTTAATGTAGTTGTACCAAAGGGCACAAATCCGCAAAATGTAACGTACACGGTATCGCAAGCGGATGAAACAGCACGTACAGCACCAATCGAAGCAGGCAAAGCACTCGGTACGATCACGTATACGTACAAAAACGACAGCATGCCGCAGGATCAGGTGACAACGGTGAATCTGATTGCATCGGAGCCTGTGGAAAAAGGAAGCTGGCTGCGTCTGTTCTTCCGTTCGATCGGTGACCTGTTTGGCGATCTGTTCAATTCCGTGAAAAATATGTTCTAATTGGATAAAGATATGGCTTGAGCAATGATATAGATTTTGTGATATGCAGGTTTAGATCCAAGCGAAGACACAAAGCCAGTCTACCGGAATGATGGATATCTTGTCTGGCTGTGGATTTTCAAGGTATCTCATCCACTGTTATAACTGCTCTATTCGATTAGCATCCAATACCCTTTGACCCGCCAGGCACTGCCTGGCGGTCATTCTGCGATATACGGTGAAAATGTATTGTATAATGCATATGTGTCATGTAAAATTATGAGTTAGATTCTGTCCTCTTTTCAGCCTGAAATCAGGCATGGGACGGCTGTTGCGGCCGACGCAGAACGTCATTGATAACGAATCCCGCTGCCGACTGAGCACGGGATATTTACAGAAAGTATTCAGGAGGCATGGACATGGAAACTGGTACATCGAGAGTAAAAAGAGGTATGGCGGAAATGCAAAAAGGCGGCGTCATCATGGACGTTATGAACGCGGAGCAGGCAAAGATTGCCGAAGCTGCTGGTGCAACAGCAGTTATGGCTCTTGAGCGCGTGCCTTCTGATATTCGTGCAGCGGGTGGGGTTGCTCGTATGGCTGACCCGACGATTATCGAGGAAGTTATGAAGGTTGTTACGATCCCGGTTATGGCGAAAGCGCGTATCGGTCACTATGTAGAAGCAAAGATACTGGAATCAATGGGTGTAGATTATCTGGACGAGAGCGAAGTGCTCACACCTGCTGACGAAGTATATCATATCGATAAAAATGAATTTACTGTACCATTCGTATGTGGTGCAAAGGATCTGGGCGAAGCACTGCGTCGTATCGGCGAGGGTGCAGCTATGATTCGTACAAAGGGTGAGCCAGGAACAGGTAACATCGTTGAAGCGGTACGCCATATGCGTCTGATCAACAGCCAGGTTCGCAAGGTACAAAACATGTCCAAGGATGAGCTGTATGCTGAAGCGAAAAACCTTGGTGTAGCTTACGAGCTGCTGCTGGGCGTGCACGAAAGCGGCAAGCTGCCAGTTGTTAACTTTGCAGCGGGTGGCGTAGCGACTCCTGCTGACGCGGCTCTGATGATGCATCTGGGTGCAGACGGCGTATTTGTTGGTTCTGGTATTTTCAAATCCGACAGCCCTGAGAAATTCGCACGTGCGATCGTTGAAGCGACAACGCATTATACGGACTACAAGCTGATCGCTGAGGTATCCAAAAATCTGGGTACACCAATGAAGGGGATCGAAATCTCCAAATTGTCTCCTGCTGAGCGTATGCAGGATCGCGGCTGGTAAGAAAGAAGGATAGTGGAATGAAGATTGGTGTACTGGCACTTCAAGGTGCTGTAGCAGAGCATATTCGCAGCTTACAGCTGGCAGGTGCAGAGGCTGTCAGTGTGAAGCGTGTAGACGAGCTGGGTGAGCTGGACGGTATCGTCATTCCTGGTGGAGAAAGTACCACCATCGGGAAGCTGATGCGTAAGTACGACTTTATGGATGCGTTGAAGCAATTTTCGGCACAGGGTAAACCGATGTTTGGTACATGTGCAGGCTTGATTGTACTGGCAGAACGAATTGAAGGCCAGGAGGAAGCGCATCTGGCGCTGATGAACATGACGGTATGCCGGAATGCATTTGGACGCCAGAAGGAGAGCTTTGAGACTGATCTGGATATTCAAGGTGTCCCTGAGCCTGTTCGTGCAGTATTTATCCGTGCGCCACTGATCGAATCGGTGGGTGAAGGTGTAGAGGTATTGTCGGTGTATAACGATGAGATCGTAGCTGCACGTCAGCAGCATCTGCTCGCCTGCTCCTTCCATCCAGAGCTGACAGATGACTATCGTCTACATCAGTATTTTGTAGATATGGTAAAGGAATCACTGGCAAGTAAGGCATAAGCTTGTTATCCATAGTGTTGCTGTGATTGAGGTTACAGTGTGTGATGCTAGATGAACATCAACAGACAGTGGCGCCTATAGTTACAATGCTACGGTATAATAAGGCTATGCATAGTCATAATAGAGGCTACACGCTGTATAAACAGCTTATGACGATAAGTAGATAAGTAATGGTAGGATCGACCTTAACTCTTGGCAGCTTCCGTGAGTAGAGTATACTCAACTTGCGGAGTGCGGCAAGTTCTCGCTTGCCCGGTACAGCCGCTGGTGTGGAGAAGCGAATCGCCCTATGGCGGTTGGCTTGCCGCATCCGGTCTGTCGGCGAAAAGGGGAACGGGAGTTAAGGTTATTTTTATGAGGAGGGGTTATTCATGTTAGACGTTAAAATCTTGCGTAACGAGTATGATCGTGTTGCGCAGGCACTACAAAATCGCGGCAAATCGCTCGATCTGATCTCTAGCTTCCCAGAGCTTGATTCGAAGCGCCGTGAGCTGCTACAGGAGACAGAGCTGCTTAAAAATCGCCGCAATACGGTATCTGGCGAAGTCGCACAACGCAAAAAGAACAAAGAGGATGCGGAAGAGCTGATTCTGGAAATGCGTCAGGTGTCTGATCGCATTAAGGCGCTGGATGAAGAAATTCGTAATCTGGAAGCCGAAATCGATAGCCTGACACTGGCTATTCCAAACCTGCCAGATAGCAGTGTACCTGTAGGGGCATCGGAGGAAGACAACGTGGAGCTGCGTCGTAATGGCGAGCCGCGTGAGTTTGCATTCGAGCCGAAGGCACACTGGGATATCGCGCAGGAGCTGGGTATTCTTGATTTTGAAGCAGGGGCGAAGGTTACAGGCTCACGCTTTACCTTTTATAAAGGATTGGGTGCTCGTCTGGAGCGTGCGCTGATCAACTTTATGATGGATGTGCATAGCGGTGATCATGGCTATGAAGAGATTCTGCCTCCATATATCGTGAACCGTGATAGTCTGGTCGGTACAGGACAGCTGCCGAAGTTTGAAGAGGATCTGTTCAAGCTGACGGATACTGACTACTATCTGATCCCGACAGCAGAAGTTCCAGTAACGAACTATCATCGTGAAGAAATTCTGGCTAAAGAAGAGCTACCTAAGTATTATGTGGCCTATAGCTCCTGTTTCCGTTCGGAAGCTGGCGCGGCTGGTCGTGATACACGCGGACTGATTCGTCAGCATCAATTCAATAAAGTTGAGCTGATCAAGGTTGTTGAGCCAGAAACTTCATACGAAGAGCTGGAAAAGATGACGGCTAATGCAGAGCGTATCCTGCAATTGCTCGGTCTGCCTTATCGTGTACTTGGACTGTGTACAGGCGATATGGGCTTTAGCGCAGCGAAGACATATGATCTGGAGGTATGGCTGCCAGAAAGCAATATGTATCGTGAAATTTCGTCTTGCTCCAATGTGGAAGACTTCCAGGCACGTCGTGCAAGCATCCGCTATCGTAAGGATACGAAGAGCAAGCCTGAATTCGTGCACACACTGAATGGTTCTGGTCTGGCAGTAGGTCGTACAGTCGCTGCGATTCTGGAAAACTATCAGCAGGAGGATGGCAGTGTGATCGTACCTGAGGCACTTCGTCCATATATGCGCGGTGTTGAAGTGATCGGTAAGTCGGAAAAATAAATATTGTGCTACTATACGATGTATGATATATTAATTATGTTGTGCAATATTCGTTTGAGTATTACATGACATTAATGTTCGGAGAGGTACCGAAGCGGTCATAACGGGGCGGTCTTGAAAACCGTTAGGGGGCAACTCCACGTGGGTTCGAATCCCACCCTCTCCGCCATACATCTATAATACCAAGTCGTTCTCAATGAGAACGGCTTTTTTGTTGCGTTTATCTCGACGATTGTCCGGTTTTTTATAGGAGGAGCTGATATTTTATGTAATAATAATAAGAGTAGATCATGAATTGGACAAAAAGTTGTCACCTTTCGTGATGCCAATACGTACATAAGAACAGGAGGCTAGGCCATGGCACTGAACCAACCTCCAGATTTGGCCGCGTTCACACCGGTAGAACACGGTAAACGTTCCCTACGCAGCACGATGGTACGCACGATGCTGATTGTATTGGGAGCAATCCTGGTTGCTGTTGCACTTGAATTGTTTCTCGTCCCAAACAATGTTACTGATGGCGGCATTACAGGCATATCGATTATTATGTCCTTCTTAACGGGCTGGAAGCTAGGGATATTTCTATTTCTGATCAATATTCCTTTTCTGGTCATCGGCTACAAGCAGATTGGTAAAACCTTCGCATTATCAACACTGCTCGGTATTTCGGTGATGTCGGTAGGCACACTGCTGTTGCATCCGGTCGCTGCCTTTGTAAATGAAACGGTACTGGCGGTTGTGTTTGGCGGGATGTTTCTCGGACTTGGCACCGGGTTAGTATTACGCTCTGGTGGATCACTGGATGGAACGGAGATTATCGCAATCTTGCTATCGCGGCGGACGATCTTTTCGGTGGGCGAGATTGTAATGATTATCAATGTGTTCATTTTGACTGGAGCAGGCTTTGTATTCGGCTGGGATCGAGCGATGTATTCGATTATTGCGTACTACATTGCTACCAAGGTGATCGATATTACGATCGACGGCCTGGATCAATCCAAGTCGGTCTGGATCATTAGTGATCGGACGTATGATATTGGCAATGCCATTATTAGTCGGTTAGGACGAACTGTTACTTATTTATCCGGTGAAGGTGGCTTCTCTGGCGAAGACAAAAAGGTGATCTTTTGCGTCATTACACGTCTGGAGGAAGCCAAGCTGAAGGAAATCGTTAATCATTTTGACGAAAATGCTTTTATGGCAGTCGGTAATATTCACGATGTCAAAGGCGGTCGCTTCAGAAAGCGGGATATTCACTAAACGGACCCGTGTACATGCTAGACTACGCAGAATGATCCTTTTCCATGCCAATACTGTGCAGCAATCAACTTGCATAAATGCGCATGATAGGGACCAATCAAGCCTTTTTTACCTATGGAGCAATCCTGAGTTTTACAGAAAGTTGACCTGTTGTGTTAAGAAAATATAACTAATTTTGGCTTTGACATTTAAAATCATGCCAAAATGGGTTATCATGGATGCGGAGTTTATTTTTTCACTTTATGAAAAGATAGTAAAGGATTCACGCTTAGAAACAGGAAGGGGTATCATAATGAACAAGAAAATGACAGGTAGTTTGCTAGCATTGCTGCTGGTATTCACTATCGCACTGGTTGGCTGTACGAAAAAAGAAGAGCCGAAGGAAGCGGTAAAAGCAGCAACAACAGCTGCCGCACAAATGACTTCGTATACGATGAGTACTCAATTTAAAATTACAGATCTGGCAATCAGCTCCGCAGATGGTGCAGCAGCTACAGATTCTACGAATGCACAGATCATCAATGCATTGAAAAATGCAGAGATCACTGCAAACGGTGTGTACCAAGCTGATCCAATGCAAACGGAAATGACGATTAACCTGAAGCTGGGTGGAGGCACAATGAACTTTGAAGTGCCAATCGTGATGACACAGGACACGATGTATGTGAAAATTCCACAAATCCCAATGCTGCCACTGCCACAAACAACAGTTGGTAAATTCCTGAAGCTGGATCTGAAAGAGCTGGCTCAGCAACAAGGACAAGACTACAAGCCGCTTAGCCCAGCAACAAGCCAAAAGCTGGCACAAGAGCTGTCCAGCGCGGTTCTGGACAAATACGATCAAGCGACGTACTTCAAAGACATCAAGCCTGCTGATGCAAGTCTGCCAGAAGGTGTAGATGCAAAACAAGTGGTACAATTTGCTGTAACGAACGACAATGCCAAACAAGCTGTTGAAATTTTCGTAAAACAAGCACTGCCAGCAGTACTGGATGTTATTTCTAAAGAAGAATATCGTTCTGCACTGAACGTGTCTCAACAAGAAATTGATGACATGAAAAAAGACCTCAATTCTCAGGATTCTCAGAGTGAGTTCTCCAAAGCAGTTGCTGATCTGGACAAATACCTGACGCTGAACCAATTCCATATCAACACAGCGATCAACGATAAAAACTTCCCAGTGTATCAACAAATGGTGATGGATGCAGTATTCTCTGATCCAGATACGAAGGAAAATGTGAAGCTGGCACTGGATGGTAATGCGCAGTACTCCAAGATCAATGAAAAACAAACCTTCGCAATCGGTATTCCAGCGGATGGCGATGTGATCACTATGCAAGAGCTGCAAAAAGAGCTTGGCTATTAATAGCTGAAGCAATCCGGTCATCATTGAACAATGAACGGAATGCCCTTTATCAATGAATAGAGGATTATGACTTAAACGAATGCGATATCGCGTGCATATCATAGGTGAAGAAAGATAAGCATCCATGGATCAGTAAAGGCTGGTCGCTCTGCTGGAATGAATCAGCTGGCCTTACGAAGTGAGGTGAGGCTGGTTCAGCTCAAGCGGACTGTAGCGTAACGAGCAAGTTGTAGAATAAGTATTGAATCGATACAAGAATCGAAGTAGCTTGGACGTAATGTAGAGCTTTGTATAAGATAAGCAGTATCCTTTAAACACGCGATAATTCATTCGACGATAGCCTAATCTCATACTATTGATATGAAAAACCCCCGCTAACAGCATTAGCTGTTTAGCGGGGGTTTTGTGTTACTGAGCTTGTGTTACTGAGCTTGTGTTACTGAGCTTGTGTTACTGAGCTTGTGTTACTGAGCTTGTGTTACTGAGCTTGTGTTACTGAGCTAACATATCTTCTGCCAGTAGCGCATAGATCTGATGATCTTCCCAGTTACCATTAATTTTAACGAGCTTACGAGCGATGCCTTCGGGTTGAAAGCCGCATTTTTCTACTACACGCTTGGAAGAGATATTGTCCGGTATAATACCTGCCTGAATTCGGTGCAGGCCAAGCGAGCGGAAGCTATACGTGAGGACGAGACGCACGGCAGCTGTCATATAGCCGTGTCCCTGATGTTCTGAGCTAAGGGAATAGCCTAATTCGGCGAATTGTCCAACACCTCGCACGATATGGCTAATCGAGATCGTCCCGATCAGCTCATCCTTTTCCTGTAGAAAGATACCGAACAGATAACCGCGATCCTCGGCAGCTTCCTGCTGGCGGCGATATAGCAGGTCGAGCTGACTGGCTTTTGTGAAAAATTCTTCTGGATACTGCGGCTCATAGCGCTGATTCGCGTCCCGGCTTTGTATGCGCATATGTAATAGCGCTTCTGCATCCTCTGGCTGCAATAAACGGACATAGATTCGATGATCTGTATCCTGTAGCTGAATTTGCATCGTGTTAGCCCTCCTTACGTTGCAACTTGTTTTGCTTCAAACGAACACGCAGCTCGCGGAAGAAGTCCGTTAGCAGAGCGGCACATTCCTCCTGCGCTATACCATCTATTACCTCAGTACGATGATTGAAGCGGGGTTCCTGAAGCAGGTTCATCAATGTGCCTGCACAGCCTGCCTTGGGATCCGTCGTACCATAGACGACAGTCGGGATACGACTCTGCACGATAGCGCCAGCACACATCGGGCACGGCTCCAGTGTGACATATAGAGTACAGTCGAGCAGACGCCAGGAGCCAAGCTGCTTACTCGCTTCGCGAATAGCAATAATTTCGGCATGGGCTGTAGCATCATGGGTTGTCTCGCGCAGATTATAACCACGACCGACGATCTCATTATTTTTAACGATGACGGCGCCAATCGGAACCTCGCCCAGCTGTTCTGCTTTGCGTGCTTCGGCGATAGCTTCCTTCATCCAGTGTTGATGTTGTACGATCAAAATGACAAAACCTTCTTTCTGCTGTGGATACGTTATATACTTGTCCATCGAACAAATATTCGTTGTTAACAGCTTGTGGACAGAATTGTGGATAACTTTTATTTCTTATAAAAAATAAATTGTGGATAGAAGTAGAGATAGCAAGGGAATCACCAGCAAGCCTTATAGTATGCTGAATCGCTGGCTTGACTTCGCTACAATTTTTACAAAAGAACATAACTAAATTATCCACAGGTGGAGCCTATCTGTATTTTATTGTAGGCAATCAGGAATCGTATTTCAATCTATAATCGATATGCGAATGATCCTCCAAAAACAAAGAACGGATACCGACGGGTACCCGTTCTTGCTATGTCTGGCACAATGACCAGTATAATAAACGAAGAGACTATGCAAAATTAATTATTTTTGTTATTTACGATCGATTGCAGTGACGTATCGGAATTATTATCTGCATATTTGCGGACAATGGCAACCTCAACGCGGCGATTCTGAGCACGTCCAATATTTGTGCTATTATCGGCGATTGGGCGATATTCACCGTAACCGATTGCGCTGAACTTGCGCGGATCAAGGTTTTTGTTCAGCAGTATGATCTGCATGAAATTCAGTGCACGATCCGAGCTAAGATTCCAGTTAGATGTATAACGCGAATTGGAGATTGGAATATTGTCCGTATGACCGGATACGATTACATCGTAGCCAGGAATCTCCTGCAAAATGTTGGATAGCGATTTGGCGAGTTGACGAGATTCTGGTTTTACGTTAGCCATACCAGAAGCGAACAACGTATTATCGCTGATCGTTACCTTTAGCTCAGACTGATTCAGCTTGGTATTCAGCTGCGAGCTTAGGCCATTACTTTGAATGTATTGATCCAGCTTACGTTTTACCTTTTCCAAATCCTCTTGCTCTTGCTTTTGCAATTGCTCACGTAGCTTTTCCGCTGACGTTTTGGATTTGCTATCCGTAGGTGTAGCAGCTTCGGCCGTATTATTATCGGGTTGACCTTTACCTGTCACTTTACCATTGGTTGGTGCCAGTGAGGTTTGATCCATTACACCAGCACCGCCGGTAAATGCGGCATTAAGCGCCTCAGCCATTCCCTTAAACTTGGAGGCATCGAGGGAGCTCATCGAAAATAGAGTAATAAACAGTGCTAGAAGTAGTGTCATCAAGTCAGAATAAGGAAGCAGCCAGCTTTCGTCCGCGTGCTCCTCATGGGGCTCGTGTCGTTTACCCTTCTTGCTCACCGCTGCCACCTCCTCCTTGATCAGCTTCAAGCTCCGCGCTTTCAGCCGGTGTCAGGAACACAGCCAGCTTTTGACTAATTGCCATTGTGGATACGCCGGATTGAATCGACAGCAGGCCTTCGACCATCATCAGCTTGACCTCTACCTCTGCCTTGGACATACGTTTCAGCTTGTTTGCCATCGGGTGCCACAGTACATAACCGGTAAAGATACCGAGAACCGTCGCGATAAATGCACCTGCAATCGCGTGAGACAGCTTCTCCATATCACTAAGGTCAGCCAGTGCGGCGATCAGACCAACTACCGCTCCAAGTACACCGAGTGTTGGTGCGTACATACCCGCCTGAGAAAAGATGAGCGCGCCTGAGCGGTGACGCTCTTCTGTAGCATTGATATCTTCCATCAGAACGTCCTGAACGAACTCCTGATCATTACCGTCGATAATCATCCGCATCCCATTGCGGAGGAAGGAGTTGTCGATTTCCTCGACTTTGGACTCCAGCGCCAGCAAGCCTTCACGACGCGTGATGGAAGCCCATTCCATAAACATACGAACCAGTTCCTTTTTATCAAGCAGGGTCTGGTTTTTGAAAATGATGCCGAATAGCTTGGGAACACGCTTTACTTCGTTCATCGGAAAAGCCATGAAGATGGTGGCTGCTGTACCTACCAGGATGATAACATAAGCCGCTGGGTTGTTAACCAGACTGACCAGAGGAGCTCCCTTGAGAACCATCCCGACTACCAGGGACAGTAACCCTGCTACTAAACCAATAATTGTTGAAATTTGCATAATACACCTCGTCCGTGAGTATATATTGTAGTGCGAAACACCACTCTCTTCCTTGGAATGATGGCAATGCTTAAATCGCTGATACTTTTTTATCGACAGAATATGATACATTGTTAAGAGTTTTTTTGAGTTATAATGGAAAGAAGTTGGTAAATGTAACAATATGGACAGATTGAAGGGAGGCGCAGGATGGGCGTTAAGCATGGGCGTGATTATGAAGGGATTCTTAATGATTTGACGAAAGCGCTTGATATGATTCCGGATGGCTATCTGTTTTTTCAGATGTCGGAGGAGGAATGGGAAGGGCTGAATCCAGAGGAACGGCGTGAGGTACAGGAGGCGTTGGCTGAGGATTTGTTCTATGCGCTCGGCTCAGAGCCGACGATTCAGGTGGGAAGTGGTGTAGTGATCTACGCTGCGGATACACACCGCATTGATATTTTAATCGGCGAAACGGAAATGACCTTTGTGTCGTTAATTTAAATCCAATGTAATGAAATAGTTTGCTGCATATAGAAGGCCTGCATCAATGGAGAGTGCGTTGCACTTTCGCTGATGCAGGCCTTTGCTGATACGTTCCATAGCTTCATTGTTCTATCGTTTCTGAGAGTTCTAATCGTCTGAAGTTTCTGATCTAATCTATAGTCAGCTTCATTCTGCGGTAGCGTCCTCGTCATACACCATACAATAGAAGGGCTTCATACCGTCTGGCGTTCGGCGGCTATACGTGTCGGTAATATGGAAGCCTGCCTTCTGATACGTACGAATCGCACGCTGATTCCAGGTGAGCACCTCCAGATCGATCTCTGCATCCGGGTTACGGTCGATCGCAGCTTCAGTAATTGCACGCATGAACGATTCACCATATCCATATCCACATAGATCCGGTCGCATGCCAATGCCGAGCCTTATCGTGCCTGTAAGAGGGAAGAACTGAGCGAAGCCACAAAGCTCGTCTGTTGCATCGAGAATAGACACATACTGCTGTTCCCGCAGCTGTGGATCGCCAAACTCAATTCCTAGCTGCTGCATCTGTTCCCAAGGCAACCAGCCATAAATGTTATAAGGCGGCTCATACTGCCAGTTACAAATGAGAGCAGCATGCTCTGTACGCATCGGTACGACGGAAAAAGGTAGTACACATGCAGGCTGCATCGCAAAGCTCCTTTCGATACCATGGAATAAATCGAATAAAATTATAAAATAAATATTGGAAAATGTGTTTACCATAATTTATCCGCGGGTAATTATAAGTAGACATAATTATATGGTTGCCTTATTTTTATTTTAACTTTTTTTGTATAAAGTGTAACCTAATCCAGCTTCATTTCGTTTATATAGTATACAGCTACAAAGCGTAAGAGCACATAAAAAAACCGCAAAAGATTCTGGCGGGAATCCTTCGCGGTTTATATTGATAGTCGATTCATTGTTGTCGAAGTTGCATAATGGTCGAATTAATTGTCTGTAGCGTAAGTGTCAAAAGCATAGTTGCTCATAACACGTTTAGCGCCGACAAAACGATCAGCATAATAATCCATGCTAAGATTATCAATTCGTACACCTTTGGATGTAGAAGCGTGTGCGAATTGAGTGCTGCTTACCATAACGCCTACATGTGAAACTCCTGCTCCAGTCGTGTTGAAGAATACGAGGTCACCAGCTTGCAGATCGCCTTTGCTTACTGCTTCGCCTACCTGGTACTGCGACGTGGATTGACGCGGCAGATCAATGTTCATTTTACTGAATACATATTGTGTGAATCCGGAGCAATCGAAACCGTTGAAAGATGTTCCCCCGATGCGGTACGGTGTTCCCATTGCTGGTTCAATGATCTGGTCCATTCTGGAGTCTGCATGTGCATTGCTGTTCCCCATAACAGTAAATGCAATTGCAAATCCCATGAGTGCGGCGGTTAGTTTCTTTTTCATGTTAAATCGATTGTCCCCTTCCAATGCCTACGAGGTTAGCTTAAGGATTCGGTAGAAGGTCTCCCCTATGATCCCTCTCTTGCAAGATCAATTCACCCAAAACGGTTCCCCCGCTTTCCGGTGCCACGAAATTTGGCTTTACACATTTGATTAATGCACCGTACGACGATATCCAACTTTTACGACAATTTTCGGCTTTTCTGACAATAGTTACAAGCTTACTTTTAAAGTTTACAAAGTTGTTACTAAAAACTTGCTGGGTTTATTCTAACAAAGGTTCTTTACTTTGGCAATGTCTGTTATGCACTTTTTACCTGAAAAATCTTGTCATCTTTGTGAGCAGCATGGTGAAAACCGCGCCATTAAAGGGATTACAATTATTAAAAAAATTTAATCTTTAGTCGAAAAATCCCGTATAGTTCGTTCGATATATGCATTTAGACCTATAAAAGTGATTTTTCTGTCGTTTTACTTTGTCATCTTTTAGACTGCTATCCTGCTAGCTTATCGCTATTCAGGCAAAAGATTAACGTTGTTACTCATAGCTCCGTTGGTTTTTCACACTCGATCCGCTACAATAAGGTTACGACTGCTTACAGTGTTAGCGATCTCCTAACACGAGGTGCAATAAAAAGTGATTTTTGCGAAGCAAAATATCTTACTGCTATTGGGGCTCGTGTCTGCATGGGAAGCGTAAAGCACGTTTATAGATCAGACAGAATAGGATAACGTCAGATGAGGGCTAGTATGATGTGATTATGCTTATCGTGATATCTTACTTCTATAGAAAGAAATCAATGGTTCTATATTCTGTTCTATTCTATATAGAAGTCGTTTAAGCTTTGCCAAAGCATAGTTATAGACAAAAATGACCGTCAGACATGTAGCAGCTATCCTGCAAAAGGTTTGTAAGATATGAAACGCTGCTTTTTTTATATCGGCAGCAAATATAAATTATGAACAGAAAAGGAGTATTTTTCAACATGGATCAAAATATGGATCAAAATCAATCAGCTCAACCTGCCAAAAAAGCGATGTCTCTGAACATCATTAGTAGCAGTACGAAGAGCAGTAAACATAAAGGCTTTGGTGCGGGTGCGATCAATCTGAATAACGTTTCTCCTATTATTATTGATGGAGGCGAAGCGAAGATTGATATCGGCGCCATGCACGCAAAAAGTAAAGTAGAGCGCGGCATCAAGTTCACCACCAATCGTGAGGAGCTGGAAGGCGGACGTCAGGTATGGGTCGTCTGGGTCGCGGTAGATAAGCAGCCAGAAGGCGGAAGCTATGCTGGAGCCACAGCCTGCGAGATGTGGATTGATGAGGAGCATAAAAAGGGCTGGAAAATCCTCGCCGACCATGTGAACAAGCTGGACTATGCGATCAAGCGCCGTATTATGCTGAGTGAGCTTGGTCCGGATGATAAGGCAGCGCTGAAAACATTGCTTGTGAGCCATAATGAAGAATGGTGGAATCGTTCTTCGGATGAGCTGAAGCAGGTGCTGGAGAGCTAAAACAAGCAACGAATACTACACTATGAACGTTAAAACATGAGAGTATACGCCGACTACAGCTTTTTCAATTCGTGAATGAAGCTCGTAGTCGGCTATTTTTATATCCAAAGCGAAAGAATGGGTGCTCGTTCATTCATCCATGCTTGTCATCTCTTCTATTTGCATAAAACAGATACAGAGGATGTATAGACGCTTCCAGCGCAATTTCCAGTGGGAATGTATATTTATACAGCAGAAATTCAATGATTCCACTATAAAATCAATACATTTGCATAAAATATTTAGAGGAATCACCGGAAAACATTATCATCTTCTGGAAAAATAGGGTATAAATGATTAAAACCTTTAGTCCCGTTATGAAATTGGAAAATAGCTTTTGTTAATGCACAATCCATTGTTATAATTGCCTTACAGTCATCTTCGTAAGAAAGCTAACCCTTGCGTGACTAAATTATTCTACAGATGGAGGGAGCAGTATATGCCTAACACAAATGCTATTAAGACACGTGCCATCCATACAGGTATACCCGGACTCGACGAAATTTTGCATGGCGGTATCCCACCGGGTGCTGTAGTGATTCTGGAGGGCGAGCCTGGAACCGGAAAAACGACGATCGGTATGCAGTTTCTGGTAGAGGGTGCAGTTAGCTTCAACGAACCGGGAATTTATATCACATTTGAGGAGTTGCCGGAGCAGATTTACGAAGATATGAGCGGATTCGGATGGGATTTGCGTCAGCTGGAGCGGGAAAATAAGCTGCGCGTTATTTGTATGGAGCCGGATATTTTACTGGATCAGATGCTACAGCCGAACGGTATCTTCGAGGCGGTTGTGAAGGAGATCGGCTGTAAGCGTGTCGTCATCGACAGCATCAGCCTGTTCCGGATGGTAAGCACGCAAGAGCATGCGCGCAATAATGTGTATACAATTCGCAATATTATGCGCAAGCACAATCTGACGTCCTTTTTTATCCGCGAATATGCGGAGCTTGCTGAAATGAATATTCCTTTTGAAAATTATATCTGTGACGGTATCGTGCGACTCTCGCTCAAGCCGCTGATGGAGAAGTACCGCAAGCGTACGATCGAGGTGCTCAAAATGCGTGGTACACGTATTATGGAGGGTGAGCATACGTACAAGTTCCTGAATCAAGGTGTGTACATTGTTCCGTCATTATCGATGGCTGAGGATAAGACGCTGACACGGGAAACGGAAATGTTCTCAACCGGTATCGAGACACTGGATGAATTGCTTGGCGGCGGTATTCCGCGTGGGAGTGTATTCATGATTGATACGAACAGCAAAGCGAATTATCGTTACCTAATGTCATCAATTTATGCACAGCGAATTCGTGACGATGATTGTACAGTAGCACTGATGTCTGGCAATACACCACTGGATACATTTGCCGATACGATAGAGTTGTTTGGCGTGTCGCTGCGGGAGGCTGCTCGTGATGGAAAAGCCTTTTTCATCGAGCATTATCGCAGAGCTGTGGATTCTGATCTCGAAAAAGCGATGATTCGCGTAGATAAGGTGGCGAATGATGATTACGCACAGGTACTCAATGATAAGCTGGGGCCGATTTTTGAATGCGAGGATACATGTGACAAGCGCTGGTTTGTCTACTATGATCTGAATACGATCATTTCCGAGCGTGGCCGTGACTTCCTGTTGCGTTATTTTGCCGAAGAAATGTCGATGTGGCGTTCACTAGGAATTACGATTGTTGTGCATTGCAACTTTGCGGAGATTGGAAAAGAGACTGCTTCATTCCTGGAGCGTACGTGTAACGGTGTTATTCGTACGTGGGTAGATGGCAATTACCAGTATCTTCAGGTCACCAAATCCCCGAGCGGTCGCGTATCTGCACCGCACATTATTGCGAACGCACCCGATGAGCCATTCGTGCAACTGATCTAAGGAGGGATGGGGACCTTATGGTAGCAGAAAGCGATGTAATTACATTACAAATGGAATGCACTCTATTTTTCGAAAATAATCCGTATGCGATCGAAACAAGTAGTGGCCTATCGAAAAGGCTAGGACGCAGTCAACAGGTAACCGAGCGTGCCTTAAATCGTCTGGCAGATATGTCGATCCTGGAAAAGAATGGCGATGGCCTGCGGGCTATTTACCGTTACCGGGCGCCCTATGTGCAGACAGAAGTGGATCTGAGCGCCTATGATTGAGACAACGGGATTGATAAGCGATATTCGAGACGTCTGTCAGGAGCTACAGGATACGTATGCTCAGTTAACTGATCTGTTAATTATGGTAACGGATCATGAAGGACGCATGATGACTGCGCCTTCGCATCCAGGTCATACAATCATATTTGAACAGCATGCCGAGGAAATGCAGCGATTCATGCAGCAGGAGATCAACAAGCTACAAGGGATTAAAAATACGTTGTTATCCGATCAATGGGTGCCCGGCATTCGCTGGCTTATTGCACCGGTGAGTCTGGAACCGCTCTCTTCAAGCTTCTTTATCTGGGCGGGTATTCTGATTCAGACCGGTACACGTCAGGCCGTGCTATCCCATCCTAACTTTTCACAGAAGGATGCAGAGGTGTCGACTGACTTTTTCGAGGCGATGCAGCGCTGGGTACATGAGACGCAGGAGACTACACCGGAGCAGGAAATATTTAAACGTGAAAAAATTACGCGCTTAGCTCGAGCGATGTCGTTAATTTTAAAATCGAGCTACAAAGAAAAGCGATTGACTGACCGGCTGGTCGCTCTAAGCGATACGCTCGTGACGGATCAGTCTGCTGCGCATCCGATTGAGGAAATTACGCGGATTGTGCTGTCATCCAGCGATCTGGCGGATATTTTCGGATTTGCCTTGCGTACGGGCACAGGCAAATATACGGTCATTAATAGCATTGGTACAGCTGCACCTGAGCTGAATGGTGCGGTATTCCACGAGGGAGAGGGCTTCCTTGGGCAGGCGGTGCTGAGTGCGCAGCCGTCACGCTGGACGAATGTGGAACGTGACCCACGTAGCAACTTCTTTTTACAAAAGGGTGTGCCTCAAGTTCATGAGGTGCAGTGCTTCCCGATTCGTTATGATGATGAAGTGTATGGCTTGCTATTTGGCGTGAGCTATAAGGAGCGCTCGATTCCAGGGCTGCATTTCCAGTTTGAAGAGACGATGATCTCGCTGATGGGCTGGTATATTGCCAACCACCTGACCTATGAGAAGATGGAAAAGCAGCTTCAGCGCTTCAAGCCGCTGATCGAGCTGT
The DNA here is from genome assembly GCF_034055775.1 of Paenibacillus hunanensis. Lineage (NCBI taxonomy): Bacteria > Bacillati > Bacillota > Bacilli > Caryophanales > Paenibacillaceae > Paenibacillus > Paenibacillus hunanensis. The sequence goes on from NZ_CP139194.1 coordinate 103,265, forward strand.
CGCGCATGATCGTGTCGGTACAGGATGCACAACGCGTCATGTTCATGCTGGTAGATATGAGTCTAAATCTGGTATGGAATCCATCGGCGTCTATTGTGGTGCATCGTACTTCAGACGATGGTAAAATCCAGATGGTGGCACGCGGCATGCAGAGCCCGAATGGTGAAACGTATGCGAAGGATGTAGCGCGTCGTTATCTGGAAAATGCAGAACAGCCAGCAGCTAGCTACTACATCAACCACAGCACACCATTTGAGATTATGCTGGAATATCCGATCGTGTATGCGAATCGTACACGCGCGGTGCTGGCTGTTGCGGTGAGCACGGAGCAGGAGGGCGAGGAATGTCGTGAGATTTTGTCAGCACTCGCGATGATGGGCAGTGTAGTGATGAAATCGGTATATGATCGTCAGCAGTATATGTCTAATAGCAATCGGTTTGCGCAGATTCTACACGAATCGATTCGTGAATGGAATGTGGCGCTGTATCAACTGACTGCCGATGCGCAGCGCATTGTACAGGAGTTTGCAACATGGGGCGGTATTACGAAGGATGAGGCGGATATGATCGGACGCGCCTGCCTGATGTCGTATTCTGATCCGAATATGCTGCGCAGCTTCCCACATCTGTTCCAGCAAGAAGCTGAGATGATTGAGGACTATAAGCATATACAGGATAACCAGGCTGTTGCAGCAGGAAAGTCTTATTCTCGTGGTGGTCAGATTATGGCACTGGCGTTTGCCATTGCGGCATCTGCGGACGATGATATGCGTGTGGTGAATGATCTGCCGATTAGCGGTATTGATCAAGGACTGGTCAGCCAGTTCCGCCTGTTTGTGCTGAGTCGTCATACACTGGAAACCGAGATCAATCTGGTGGAGGAAGCGCCAGCGGTTGCGGCACGCTCGGTTTCGTCCGAAGGCGCGGAAGGTCGAGGACTGGAAGCGATTGTGAAGCAATTTGGCCTTTCGCCTCGTGAAAAAGAAGTATTGGAGCTGGTCGTGAAAGCATCCAGTAATAAGGAGATTGCGGCTACTCTCTTTATTAGTGAGCACACGGTCAAAAACCATTTAACGAATATTTTTAATAAAATGGGAGTCAGTGATCGTGCTCAAGCGATCGCGGCTGTATTTAATAAAAGCATCGGATAGCGACGATGAACAAATGTCCAATTCAATAAGCGAAAGCCAGCGTAATCTACGCTGGCTTTTTTTGTTGGCGTAGATTCGTAATCAAGAGCAAGAAAGTGATGTTTTTACGTTTTTATTTATAAACCATTTAAGGAAAAAAAAAGAAAATATGCTTATTTTTTAAAAAATAGTGATCTTTTTTTAATTAATAGTCGAAATCACAGGTAAAGGAGGGTATATTTGTATATATTCCTTAATTAGGAATAAAATCCTGTTAATTGGTTTAAATGTACCACAATAGTCTTACGAGCTTCATTTGCTAGCCTAGTCGACATCTACTACAACACTTTCAAAAGGGGCGAAAGAGATGAGGAAAAAGGGGTATTCGTTTTTAATTCTGCTGCTGGTTATTAGCCTGATTTGGCCTAATATACCGAGGCAAGCGAATGCCGCAGGCGGATTAGGTATTTCGTCTGCTAATGGTCAAAATGTAGCAGGACAAACAGCCACCGTAACTCTTACTTACGAGCCGGGAATCGCAATTAACCTGATTGGTAGTGTTGTTATCGTATTACCAGCAGGATTCACGGCAACGACAGCGGATCAGTTCAATGGAGTGAATATCCCCTCCAACAGCATCAGCTCCGATGGAAGAACCATTACGCTCGGCAATTTGCTGGCGCTAAATCTAGGTGCTTCCAATACATTGAAACTCAACAATAAAGTGCTTCCCGCAGCTGGAAGCTATACGTTTACCGCCTACACCCGTAGCACGTTAAACGTAACGATTGGTGAGTCCACACAGCAAAATAACTTTACAATCCTGGCAGCAACTCCAGCTCCTACGATTGCTCAGGTTAGTGTATCCAACCAAATCTCAGGCTCCTCGACGATCACAGTGACGGGTCAAAATCCGAGTGATACCATCACTGTATATAACTCCAGCAATCAGGCGATTGGCACAGGTACAGCGAATGCCTCTGGCACAGCCACGGTAACAGCAACGCTTATTCCTGCGGGTGGAACACTCAGTGTGAGTGCCAAACGTGGCACTGCTGAAAGTTCTCGGACGAGTGTAACCTATGGTGCTGCTGTATTAAGCGCCATTCCCACCTCTAGTATTACCATTGCGAACAATTACGGATCACAGGACACTGTAACCGTAAACAATATTAGTGAGGGCGATCTGGTCACTATATATTCCGGCAGTACCTCGATCGGTACAGCGACAGCGAATGCGAGTGGCACAGCCGTGGTCTCCACTACATTAAATGCAGAAGGCGGTACGATCAATGTAAGCCGTACGCGCAGCGGTGTAGAGAGTGCCTACAATGCTGTGACGTACAGTGCCGAGGTTGTTCCCCCAATTGCTACGGCTAACGTTTCCATCAATAATGCTTATGGTGGAGCATCGACCGTTACCGTTAACAATCTAAAAGTAGGCTCTATTGTAACCGTATCATCCGATAATACGATTCTTGCGACCGGTACGGCAGTCAACACTTCCTTAACTTTGCCAGTTGTCTTAACTCCGGCAGGGGGTAGTTTAAGCGTGAGTGTGAAAGAAGGACTCCTGCAAAGCGCGACCACCACGGTCAACTATCCTTCGATCACTGTACCTGCTATTCTGGCTTCTAATATTACCGTTACCAATAATGCCGGTAATACGGATAGCGTAGCCGTTAGCGGTCAGGTTCAAGGCGATACAGTCACCGTTTATGATAGTACAGGTGTACTGGGTACAGGCACGGTAAGTGCTCAAGGCACAGTCACTGTTCCAGTAACGTTAACCCCTCTGGGTGGTTCCGTTAATGTGAGTGTAACTCATCAGGGAGTGGTAAGCCCGGCAACGGCTGTAGCTTATCTGGCTGAGGTAATCCCACCACTGAATTCATCCCAAGTTTCATTGTCCAGTATCGTCAATGGTTCATTAAATGTAACCGTCAATGGACTGACCTCTGGCAATATTGTAAAAGTGTATGGAAATGGAACGGTGCTGGGTACAGCGACTGCAACGGGTACAGGCATTGTAACGATTCCAGTCGCTGCGAATGCACAGGGCGGAAGCTTGAGTCTTAGTGTAACGCAAAACAATATCGAAAGTACCACTATTTCCATTCCTTACGGTGCCATCACGGTTCCTGCTGTAAATGTGGCTAATGTAACGGTTACCAACAATTCTGGTAATAATGATACCGTTCGGGTAACCGGACAGACAGCTGGCAACACGATCAGGGTGTATGGTAATGGCAGCTTGCTGGGCAGTGGAACTGTAGCTAGTAACGGAGAGGTTACAATTAATGTGGCCCTCAATCCGCTTGGCGGCACGGTTGGAATTAGCGTAACTGATCAAGGAGTTGAGAGCTTGGTCGTGCCTGTCGCTTATCCGGCGGAGGTGGTGCCACCGGTAGCTACAGCAAGTGTCAATGTAGGCAACAACTCCGGTAATGCAGATAACGTGATTGTAAGTGGTCTGCAAGCTGGTGACATTATCAAGGTATATGGTAATGCAAGTCTGCTTGGTACAGGTACGGTAGCAACCGGTGGTACAAGTGTGAACATACCGGTGACGCTTATTCCACTTGGTGGCAATGTCAATGTGACACTGACACGAAATGGGGTAGAGAGCGTGCCTACGGTTGTGACGTATGCAGCCGAGGTTGTTGCAGCGATTAATCCAGCTAACGTCAATATTACAAATGAACTTAATGTCTCCTCGGTGATTGACGTCACATCGCTTCAACCAAATGATATTGTCAGAGTGTATGCAGATGGCACGCTTCTGGATACACAAACTGCGAACGGACAGGGCGTTGTTCAGCTCAATGCAACCTTATCTCCAACAGGCGGTGCAGTTAGCCTTATTGTAGAGCGCAATGGCGTGCTGAGTTTACCGGTTCTTGTGAATTATGGAGCCGTTCTTATTCCAAATATCCCAGCTGCTAATGTCACTCCGCAAAATAATTACGGTGATAGCGATACTGTAACCGTCACAGGAGTAGACGAAGGGCTGACCGTAACGATCTATGAAGATAATGAGGTGCTCGGCAGCGCAACCGTTCCTGCATCGGGAACCGTTACAATTGACCTGACTCTTACGCCGACAGGCGGAACGGTTTATGCGACAGCCAAATATCTCGGTATCGAAAGCGACCCAGTAGCTGTAAATTATGGACGTGAGGTTGTTCCACCTATTGATGCAGCACTGGTAACCGTAGCTAATAATACAGGTGGCTCTGATACAGTAAGCTTCGTATCGCTCGTCTCCGGTGATCTGATTACCGTGTACAAAGACGGAGCTGTGCTTGGCACAGGTACGGTATCGGCGGCTGGTACAGTCGTTATCAATGCAACGCTGACTCCGCAAGGAGGCACAATTGCTGTAACGAGACAGCATAATGGCATTGAGAGTGCACCAACTTCGATTCCATACAATTCGGAACCAGGTCCTGTATTGGATCCAGCTAGTATTGATGTGACGAATGCGACTGGAAGCAACGATATGATTGATGTCACAGGTCTGGAGCCAGGCGATACGATCCGCGTAGTGGATGCGAACGATACAGTCGTTGGCACAGGCATTGCGAACGCCAGCGGTGTAGTCATGTTCCAAGTGACGTTACTGCCTGAGGGTGGCGCATTAACCTTTGTACTGACGCGTGATCAACTGGATAGTGATCCTGTTCAGGTGAACTACCCGGCAGAACAACCTGCACCAGCGAATCCACCGGTTGCTGTAGTGGATTCGATTAATGCAGACATCGGAACGGTAACCGTAACGAATCTGCAACCAGGTACAGTTGCTAATGTATACGATGATGACGATACATTGCTCGGTACTGCCCCTGCGGATGGCACAGGTAAAGCAACCATTAGCTTTAAGTTCCTGAAAGCACAGGGCAAATTGTTTGTACGTGCATTTGCCAATGGGGTCGAAACGACCGTCCTGACATTTGATTATCAGGATATTGAGGTAGAGAGTACACCAGGTATCGTTAGTGCTGCACTGACTAGCATTAGTGGCAGTCAGGGAACGGTCACAGTGACAGGAGCACAGCCTGGAGATATTTTAAAAGTATATGGTCCAAATAATGTGGTGCTGGGTACAGGAACAGCCGATACGAACGGACAGGCTCTGATCGTATTTACGTTCCCAACCGCTGATGGTGATCTGAGAGTCACCAGCACTACGAACGGTACAGAGACAGATCTGGTAAACTTACCGTATAGCGGTGTAGATATTCCAGCTACGCCTACACCAGCTGCTGCTCTGAGTAATATTAACAATGATCAGGGTACTGTAACGGCAACAGGCTTGCAGTCAGGCGATGTTGTAACAGTATACGGTCCTAATAATGTGGTACTCGGTACAGCGAATGTAGGTAGCGACGGACAGGCTGTCGTTACGTTCTCATTCCCTACATCGGATGGAGCCCTGACCGTCACATCGACCAGAAATGGAACGGAAACGAATATTGTAGTACTGCCGTATTCTGGTGTGACTTTACCAGCGACACCAACTCCAGTTGCAGCTTTGAGTGGTATTAATGGAGCTCAGGGTGTAGTTACCGTAACAGGTGTGGCTGTAGGTCAGACGGTACGCGTATACAGTGATACCAATGTACAACTGGCTGAAATTACAGCGGATGGTAACGGCGCAGCTGTGTTGCCATTTACCTTCCCAACTACGGATGGTGAATTGTCTGTTCGAACGGTAAGCAATGGAACAGAAACGGAAATTTCGGTTCTGCCATACAGCAATATTACGCTTCCAGTTGCTAATCCAACGGCTGCATTGACCGATATTACCGGAGCACAGGGAACGGTAGAGGTCAGCGATGCACAGCCAGGAGATGTCATTAAAGTCTATGGTCCAGGCAATACGGTATTAGGTACCGCGGTAGCCAACGGTAGTGGACAAGCGACAGTAGTGTTTACGTTTACGACAGCAGATGGTGATCTGAACGTGACGTATACTCGTAATGGAACCGAGACTGCCATTATTACACTGCCATATAGCGGCGTAGATATTCCAGCTACACCACAGCCAGCGGCAGTCATTACGAATATTAATAGCAATCAGGGTACGATTACAGCTACAGGTATTGACCCGGGTGAGACCGTTACTGTCTATGATGACAATAACGCCGTTCTGGGTACAGGAGTAGCCGCAGCAAATGGAGAAGCCGTGATTACCTTTACCTTCCCAACTGCTGACGGTACGCTCACCGTCGTAGCTAATGTGAATGGAGTCGAAACCGAAATCGCTGCGCTTCCTTATAGCGGTATCGTGATTCCGACAACACCTACACCAGTAGCATCCATTAGCAGTGTGAATGGAGATGAAGGTGTGGTGACCGTAACTGGTGTAACACCAGGACAAACGGTACGTGTATATAGCGATGCGAATGTACAGCTTGCTGAAGTCACAGCAAATGGAAGTGGAGCAGCAGTGCTCAACGTGACGTTCCCAAATGCAAGCGGGGAGTTGTCTGTTAGAACCGTAGCGAATGGAACGGAAACGGAAATTGCGACTCTGCCATATAGTGGCATCGTGGTTCCAACGCCGACACCAGCCGCTGATCTGACCGACATCAATGGAGCACAGGGTACTGTGACGGTAACGAACGCACAGTCTGGTGATGTGATCAAAGTGTATGGACCAAATAACGAGCTGCTGGGTACGCAGTCTGTAGGTGTGAATGGTGAAGCGACAGTTAACTTTACCTTTACCACAGCCGATGGCGATCTGACCGTAACGTACACTCGCGGAGGAACAGAAACGAATATTGTAACGCTGCCATATAGCGGTGTGGATATTCCAACGACTCCACAACCAACAGCAATCATCAGCGATATTGATGGCGCAGACGGTACTGTAACAGTTACTAATGTAGCCGCAGGACAAACGGTACGTGTGTACAGCGATGCGAATGTACAGCTTGCCGAGGAAACAGCGAATGCAGGCGGAACCGCAGTGCTGAACTTCACCTTCCCGAGTGCGAATGGGGAGCTGTCTGTCAGAACGGTAGCGAATGGAACGGAAACGGAAATCGGTACGCTGCCATACAGCGGCATCGTGATTCCAACGCCGACGCCAACAGCGGATCTGACTGACATTAACGGAGCACAGGGTACTGTGACGGTAACGAACGCACAGTCCGGTGATGTGATTAAAGTATACGGACCGAACAATGAACTATTAGGTACACAGTCTGTAGGCACAAATGGTGAAGCGACAGTTAACTTTACCTTTACCACAGCCGATGGCGATCTGACCGTAACGTATACTCGTGGAGGAACCGAGACAACGATCACTACGTTGCCATATAGTGGCGTTGACATTCCAACCACTCCACAACCGACAGCAATCATCAGCGATATTAATGGTGATGACGGAACAGTTACCGTTACCAATGTAACTGCTGGACAAACGGTACGTGTGTACAGTGATGCGAATATCCAGCTTGCCGAAGAAACCGCGAATGCAAGTGGGACCGCAGTGCTGAACTTCACCTTCCCGAATGCGAATGGGGAGCTATCCGTCAGAACCGTAGCGAATGGAACGGAAACGGAAATCGGTACGCTGCCGTACAGCGGCATCGTGATTCCAGCACCGACACCAACAGCGGATCTGACTGACATCAACGGAGCACAGGGTACTGTAACGGTAACGAACGCACAGCCAGCAGACGTGATTAAAGTTTATGGACCAAATAACGAGCTGTTGGGTACACAGTCTGTAGGTACGAATGGTGAAGCGACAGTAGTGTTCACCTTTACCACAGCCGATGGCGATCTGACCGTCACGTATACTCGCGGAGGAACAGAAACGACGATCACTACGCTCCCATACAGTGGCGTCGACATTCCAACAACTCCGCAACCAACCGCCATCATTAGTAACATCAATGGTGACGCAGGAACAGTTACCGTAACGAATGTAACTGCAGGACAAACAGTACGTGTGTACAGTGATGCGAATATACAGCTTGCCGAAGAAACCGCGAATGCAAGCGGAACTGCAGTGCTGAACTTCACCTTCCCGAGTGCGAATGGGGAGCTGTCTGTCAGAACGGTAGCGAATGGAACGGAAACGGAAATCGGTACGCTGCCATACAGCGGCATCGTGATTCCAGCACCGACACCAACAGCGGATCTGACTGACATCAATGGAGCACAGGGTACTGTAACGGTAACGAACGCACAGCCAGCAGACGTGATCAAAGTCTATGGCCCGAACAACGAACTGCTGGGTACGCAATCGGTTGGTAGTAACGGTGAAGCAACTGTAGTATTCACCTTCACCACAGCCGATGGCGACCTAACAGTAACGTATACTCGTGGAGGAACCGAGACAACGATCACGACTCTACCTTACAGTGGTGTGGATGTTCCAACGACTCCACAACCTACTGCAACCATCAGTGACATTAACGGTGATGAAGGAACCGTAACAGTTACCAATGTAGCTGCTGGACAAACGGTACGTGTATACAGCGATGCGAATGTACAGCTTGCCGAAGAAACCGCAGACGCAAACGGAAGTGCAGTACTGAACTTCACCTTCCCGAATGCGAATGGGGAGCTGTCTGTCAGAACGGTAGCGAATGGAACGGAAACGGAAATCAGTACACTACCATACAGTGGTATCGTAATTCCAGCACCAACACCAAACGCAGAGGTAACTGATGTTAACGGTAATGAAGGAACCGTAACAGTCACCGATGTAGCTGCAGGACAAACAGTGCGTGTGTACAGCGATGTGAATGTACAGCTTGCTGAGGAAACAGCAGACGCAAACGGTACTGCAGTGCTGACCTTCACCTTCCCGAATGCAAACGGCGAACTGTCTGTCAGAACGGTAGCGAATGGAACGGAGACAGAAATCGCGACCCTGCCGTATAGCGGCATCGTGGTTCCAACGCCGACACCAACCGCTGATCTGACCGACATCAATGGAGCACAGGGTACAGTTACAGTAACCGATGCGCAGCCAGGTGATGTGATTAACGTATACGGCCCGAATAATGAATTACTGGGTACGCAAACTGCGAATGCTAATGGTGAGGCAACGATTAACTTTACCTTTACTACAGCAGATGGCGACTTGACGGTAACGTATACGCGTGGAGGAACGGAAACGACAATCACCACCCTGCCATATAGTGGTGTGGATATCCCAACGACTCCAGAGCCAACGCCAGCAGCTGAATTGGGTACAGTGAATGGATCGCAAGGAAGTGTAACGGTTAGCAATGTAGCTGCCAGTCAGGTTGTACGTGTATATGATGCGAACAATACACTGCTGGCAGAAGGTACAGCCGATGCGAACGGTTCATTGCAATTGACCTTTACCTTCCCAACAGCCAATGGAACACTCTCGGTTCGTACGGTAAGCAATGGAACCGAGACAGAGATTGCAAGCTTGCCATACAGTGGTGCTGATGCTCCAACTACTCCAGGTAACCCGGATAGCCCTGAGGCAACGCTTGTCAATACGCAGGGTAATCAGGGAACTGTCCGAGTGAATGGCGTACTGACAGGGGACACTGTAACTGTACAAAGTGATGTATATGGTCAAGGTACCGTTCAATTGGGAACTGTTACTGTCACTGCGGATGGCTTTACGGATGTAAGTATCCAATTCCCAGAAGCATCAGGACAGATTGTTGTCATCCTGAACCGTAATGGCACATCAACGAACATTGCAACAATCAGCTACAATACGCAAAATAATGGCGGTGGCACAAATGACGACGACAACGTGCCAGCCGGACGGATTCCAGGGCAGCTTGGTCTTGGTCCAGAGTTTACCAATGGTGGAGCAGCGGCAGGAACGGGTACACCTGAGCCTGCTGGAGAAACCGATACACCAGCAACTACCACACCAGCGACTGAACCAACAGACAACACGGTAGGTGCTGCCGCAGGTGAAGGCACGGCAGCCGGAGAAACCGAAGATGCTGACAAGCTGATCACGTTGAAATCGACGAATGTCGCCGACTTTAGTGATACGGCAGGTCACTGGGCACAAGCGGATATCGCTCGCCTGCATCGTCTGGGCATTCTCAATGGCGTAGGTAACAACAAATACGACCCAAATGCAACACTCACACGGGCGCAATTTGCTCAGATGATTAACAATCTGCTACAGCTTAGCCCGGATGGAACCAAAGCAGGCTACTCGGATATTCGTAGCTCCGCATGGTACAACAACGCAATTCAGGCTGTAACGACTGTAGGCGTAAGCAACGGTTACACCGACGGCACGTACAAGCCTAATCGTAAGATCAGCCGTGAAGAGATGACGCATATTCTTTTGAATACGATGCGCTACGTTGATCCAGACGGCTCGTTCGGTGCAGACACCAATCAGGTATTAAACAAATTTAAAGATCAATCTAAAGTCGGTAACTGGGCACGGAATGATCTGGCATCTGCAATCGCAGAGCAACTCATCAAAGGTAGAGCTAACGGTGAGCTAGATCCAAAAGCAAGTACAACTCGTGCCGAAGCAGCTGCAACCATATCGCGCCTGATCGATCAATTAAGTGAAAATTTTAAGATCGATTAATCACACTAAAGCATGTAAATTAAATCATATGTAACACTCAGCTGACCGGATACGTGTGATTCGGTCAGCTTTTTCTTTTGAATACCTGTTCATCTATTATGAAATGCCTATAATTAACCGTTGTAATATAAGAGATGATTTAGTGGCTTAGCAGAAAAAAGCATCTGATCGAATCAATCATCCCTGGATTACATCGATTAGCGTGAACAGTATTGCTAAACAATAGCGTTGATTGAAAAAACGCTTCATGCAGATAAGCTTGCTCTCCATATATCACGAGTGGGAGTAACATATCAAAGCTGGCTAAAGGAGGATGCTATGGAGCAGTTAACTCTACATTATAACGGATGGATTATTGGCTTATCGGTCATTATTTCCATCGTTGCCGCCTATATTGCACTCAATCTGGCGAGCAAAGTATCACATAGTCGTGGAAAAAGTAAGATCATCTGGTTATGCTTAAGCTCTTTTGTTATGGGTAGTGGCGTATGGTCGATGCATTTTGTAGGCATGCTTGCCTTCCATCTGGAAATGGAAGTTCATTACGATATAACGCTGACCCTGTTGTCTGCTCTGGCGGCGATTATCACTTCATTTATTGCCTTTGCGTTTGTCGTTAAGCCCAATCCTAAGCTACATGAAAATATTATCGCAGGCTTGATGATGGGCATCGGAATTTCGGTCATGCACTATATGGGTATGCACGCGATGCGTATGGATGCAATGATCGTATATGATAAGCAGTATGTTCTGTTATCGATTGTGATTGCACTCGTTGCCTCCTATGGTGCGTTATTTCTATTCCATCGTTTCCGGAATCAGCCGGATTTTAGCATCTGGAAGCTGAGTAGTGCGGTCATTATGGGCTTTGCGATTTCGGGGATGCATTATACCGGGATGGCAGCAACGCATTTTCACCATATGCCAGGCACGATGGATACTACCACCTTTTCCTTCTCTGCCAGTCAGGTGCTGCTTATTACAGCGGTATCTCTCGTAAGCTTGAGCATTCTAGCCGTATCGTGGGCAGCTGTATTTATGGAGCGGCACTTACTGGAGCGCATGGCATACAGCGATCCGTTAACCGCGTTACCGAATCGTTATGGCTTACAGCGATATTTCGAAAAAGCCTTTCATGAGAAAATGCAGGGAGCAGTTCTATTTCTCGATCTGGATCGGTTCAAGTCGATCAATGATACGCTAGGGCATGATATGGGCGATGAGCTGCTGATTGAAGTGGCACGTCGACTGCGTCAGTGCATGCAAGCCGAGCATTTACCTGGCAACAATCAAGTGTTTCGACTGGGTGGCGATGAATTCCTAATTGCGGCAAGTGAGATTCAGCCGGATCATGCGATATCGCTGGCTGAACGCATCCTGCAATCGATCAAGCAGCCGTATCATTTATCGGGAGATCAGGTATTTGTAACCGGGGGAAGTATCGGGATTGCGTTAGCACCGGAGCATGGCTACGATCGTACCTCGCTCATGCGTGCCGCTGATACCGCGATGTATGTATCCAAAAATGCGGGGAAAAATCGCTACAGCATTTTTAATGAGGAAATGAACGTTCGTCAGCTGCGTCGTATGGGTCTGGAAAATGATCTGCGTCAATCGATGGATGCGAACCAGCTGTTTATCGTATATCAGCCGAAATGGGATTCGCAGCACGATCGTCTGGTAGGGATGGAGGCATTGCTTCGCTGGAGACATCCTGAGCTGGGGCTTGTATCACCGGGGGAATTTATTCCGATTGCAGAGGAAACAGGACTCATCATACCGATCACCTACTGGATGATTGGCGAGGTATGCGAGCAAAATCTAAACTGGCAACATGAATTGAAGGTTTTCGTCCCTGTCTCCGTCAATATGTCAGCACGAATGTTTGAAAATCCGTTATTCGCTGGACGCGTGGAGCGGATTGTGCGACAGAGCGGGCTATCAGCAGAATATTTGGAGCTGGAGATTACCGAGTCCATCGCCATGAACAGTATGGAAGGCACAGTAGAGCAGCTCAAGCATATTCAGTCACTGGGCATGCGCGTATCACTGGACGATTTTGGCACCGGGTATTCTTCACTTGGACGACTGGATGAAATGCCTGTCGATATTATCAAAATGGATCAGATCTTCGTCCGCAAAAGCGATCAGTCCTCCAAGCAAGCGATTGTGAGTACGATCATTGCCATCGCCAGTAATCTGGAGCTGGAGCTTGTAGCAGAAGGTGTGGAAACGGCTGAGCAGGAAGCCTTTTTACAATCAAGAGGCTGTTATCTGATGCAGGGCTATTATTACGGCAAGCCGATGACCGTCGAACAAATGAATGAATGGCTAAAAGAAAAGGTGCTCCACATGCCGCTGGCAGAGTAAATTACTTTGTCTGCGGCTTTTATTTTGTGCAGAGACAAGCGCTGGAGCACCTGTAAAATAGCAACGTACAGAATGGCGATATGAGCAACACGGTCATATCGTTATTGTTGATCCATCGGCTCTGCACGAACCATCTGCTTACGGAGCATCCAGTGGATGAATATAGGCGAGCGGATTGCTGTTTTTGGCGGATACATAAGGATGATCCTTTATATAAAATCGCCACGGCTTGGCAGCATATTCCTCCGCATAGTCGATATTGATGCGCGGGCCGCATTCGATCTTCATCTCCAGAGAATCGCTGGCTTCCTCGAGCCGTAGCGTGCCACCACTCCCCAGTAGCTGGACGCCATTGAATGACTTATCGATATCCAATGCAAGACACAGCTTGCCCGGGCCGTTACAAAGGGTACGTCTACGGTTCAGCGGAACATTGCGCAGTGCCAGCATCCGCTGCTCATCCTTTGTATCCAGCGGCTCTACTGCACGAATAAGCACCGCCTGCGGATCATCCTCGGCACCAGTGACCACATTCAGACAATGATACATGCCATAGATCAGATATACATAAGCGATTCCGCCCTGTCGGAACATCATTTCGGTGCGAGCCGTACGGCGATTGCCATAGGCATGACTGCCTTTATCTTCGGCACCGCCATAGCTTTCCGTTTCTACGATGCGACAGCGAATCTCTCCAGCAGGCGTGATCCGACTAATGATCTGTCCCAGCAGTCGAGGGGCTGCTTCGAGTGCGGGTAATTGAACGATTTCTTGAATGGTCATATGTGCGTCTCCTTTCGCGCTATAGAAGGGCTTTGCTTTTGCAGTCCCCCGGGATATCGCGTATAATTCGAGTGAGTTGGAATGGCTACCTATTAGATATGGATGTGTATAACTATATCAGGAAAGAAGGTCATGCAGATGGAATTATGGTATACGGAAAAGCAGACCCCTGTCTTCGGAATTACAGCGAAAATTCGTGAGACACTTGTGACCGAGCAAACCGAATTTCAAGATCTCGCCATGATCGATACCGAGGAGTTTGGACGCATGCTAGTGCTTGACGGCATGGTCATGACGACGGTTAAGGATGAATTTGTCTATCACGAAATGGTCGCTCATCCCGCGCTCCATACGCACCCTAATCCGAAGCATGTACTTGTCGTGGGTGGCGGCGATGGCGGTGTGATTCGCGAAGTACTCAAGCACCCAGAGGTAGAGAAGGCTGTACTGGTCGAGATCGACGGTAAGGTGATTGAATACTCCAAAAAGTATCTACCCGAGATCGCTGGCGAGCTGGATCATCCGCGCGTCGAGGTGCACGTAGCGGACGGCTATATGCATATCATTGAACATAAAAATACGTACGATGTGATCATGGTCGATTCAACCGAGCCTGTGGGCCCGGCGGCGCCTTTATTTGAAAAGGGCTTTTATCAGGGCATTTACGAAACGTTGAAGGAAGATGGTATCTTTGTCGCGCAGACGGACAATCCATGGTTTAAGGCCGATCTGATTCGTCAGGTTAACCGCGATGTCAAAGAGATATTCCCGATCGTACGCGTATACACAGCGAATATTCCGACCTATCCAAGCGGGCTGTGGACGTTTACTATGGGTAGCAAGGTGTATGACCCGCTGGAAGTGGATGAAGCCTCTATTCCAGAAATGGATAGTAATAAATATTATACCCCGCGTCTACACAAGGCTGCATTCGCACTGCCCAAATTTGTCGAGGATCTGTGTAAGTCTTAACGGATAGATGACAGCTATATTAGATTATGACCAGCAGTTCTGCCGTTTCTGGCTGTGCTGCTGGTTTTTGGTGTCGCCAGGCGCTGTATGAATCGTTATCAGCAGCCGAAGCGTAGATTGAAGTCAGACTGAACTTTTTCAAGGAAATTGCGGCTTTCCGCTGCATATGATGGTACAATAAGAAGGAGTGCGCTTATTGAATTTATCGTGAAAATGTTCTATATTAGCAAGCCAAGCCGAAGGAATATCCGAAATGGAGCTGGACAGATGACGGAAACTAATGAGGTGCGGCTAACGCTGAGAAGTGAGCAGGATGGAGAGGTTGGTACGACGCATATGGTCGGTCAGGTATTTGCAAAAGGCAATAACCTGTACATCCGTTATGCCGAGCCTCCACAGCCGCCTCAGCAAGAGATTCGTACCACAGTGAAAATTAGCAATGACGAGATCAAGATTATGCGTCATGGCGGTGTTGAGTCGGAACAGACCTTTCGTCCCGGTGAGCAATTGCTCGGCTTTTACCAATCGCCGTTTACCCGTTTCGAGATGGAAACCTATACACGGTCTCTTCATCATGGACTGAATGGCATAACCGGGCATATCGCATGGGAATATGATCTGTATGTGCATGAACAGCTGAGCGGACGCTTTAAGGTCAGCCTGCATATTCAAGCCAACGACGAATCTCCGGATCATGACTCTGCATCATAAACGCACCAACGTACCAACTGCCGTCTGGCAGACAGGCGCAGCTCCGAACACTCTATTGTGGAGCTGCCGATACAGGAGGAAAGTGAAACAATGACAGCTAATCCATTGGAACAAAGCCGCAATTCCGTAAAGGAAGCCGTTCGTGCTGCTGTACTGGCAGCCGATATCGTGAGCGTAGAAGACCTGCCGGAAGTTGCGCTTGAAGTACCGAAAGACAAAACCCACGGTGATCTAGCGACGAATATCGCTATGCAGCTAACGCGTATTGCGAAGAAGAATCCGCGCCAGATTGCAGAAAGCATCATCGCTAATCTGGATACTGGCAAAAGCGGCATCGAGCATGCTGAGATTGCAGGTCCAGGCTTTATCAATTTCAAGCTGAACAAAAGCTATCTTTACCCGGTGATTGAATCCGTACACGAGCATGGTGATAACTATGGTCGTATCGCTAAAGGAGCAGGTCAACGCGTGGAGGTAGAGTTTGTAAGTGCGAACCCAACAGGCAGTCTGCATCTTGGACATGCTCGCGGCGCTGCATTTGGCGACTCGCTCTGCAATCTGCTCGATTTTGCTGGCTACGATGTGACACGTGAATACTACATTAACGATGCAGGGAATCAGGTGTCTAACCTGAGTCTGTCGATTGAGGCTCGTTACTTGCAGGAGCTGGGTCAGGATGTACCGATGCCAGAGGACGGTTATCATGGCGAGGACATCAAGGGCTTTGCACGTGAACTGGTAGCGGAAAAGGGCGACAGCCTGCTCTCCATGTCCTCCAGCGAGCGTACTACCTTCTTCCGTGATTATGGACTAAGCAAGGAGCTGGAAAAGATCAAGCGCGACCTGGAAGCTTTCCGTGTTGGCTTTGACATCTGGTTCAGCGAAACCTCACTCTACGAAAATGGTCAGGTGCTTGATGCACTGGACGAGCTGCGTGAGCGTGGACAGATTTTCGAAGAGGAAGGCGCAACATGGCTGCGTACGACCGATTATGGCGATGACAAAAACCGCGTTCTGATCAAAAACGACGGAACATATACGTATCTAACGCCAGATATCGCTTACCACAAAGACAAATACAGCCGCGGATACGATCGCATGATCAATATCTGGGGTGCCGATCATCACGGCTACATTCCGCGTATGAAAGCGGCAATGCAGGCGCTTGGTAATGATCCAGAGAAGCTGACCGTGCTGATTGCACAGATGGTTAGCCTGTTCCAGGACGGCGAAAAGGTAAAAATGTCCAAGCGTACCGGTAAAGCCGTGACGATGGAGGATCTGATGAGCGAGGTTGGCGTAGATGCCGTTCGTTACTTCTTCGCAATGCGCAGTATCGATTCTCATCTGGACTTCGATATGGACTTGGCTGTGTCCACGTCCAACGAAAACCCTGTATTCTATGTACAATATGCTCATGCGCGTATTTGCAGTATTTTCCGTCAGGCAGAAGAGCAGGGCATCGAGCTGCCAGCGCTGTCGGAAATCGACTTCAGTCAGCTGACTACCGAGCATGAGTATGATCTGCTGCAAAAGCTGGGCGAGCTGCCAAACGAAATCGCTGTCGCTGCGGACAACTTTGCACCGCATCGCCTCATTCGTTACGTATATGAGCTGGCATCGCTGATGCATAGCTATTACAAAGCCGAGCGTACACTGACAGAGGATCGTCCGAAGACGCTGGCGCGTCTGGCTCTGCTGGGTAGCGTACGTACGGTTATTGCGAACGTTCTGCGTCTTGTTGGTGTATCTGCACCGGATCGTATGTAATCATCCGCTTGTAAAAGGCGCCGATGTTGTGGAAATTTGCCGCAAATAGGCGTCTGCGAGCGATAATGCCGGATAAATCGTCTATTTTTTGTAAAAAACTTGATTTTTGCAGGCAAATAGGTTTAACTTATCTCAGCATTTTGTATAATGTATCGTATAGTTTAACAATGCCCGTCTCCGGCAGTGCTTTGCTGGCGTTGACCGGAATGAAATAAACAGCCTGAAACTGGATCTGAGAGGAAGTGTCCGTACGTGAGCACACCGCAAGAACTGAAGATCAATCCGGATAAGGTACATGAGATTCCAATGGTGGATCTGGCCTTTGCCGTTTTGAAAAAAATGAATACACCGCTGTATTACCGCGACTTGATGAAGGAAGTAGCTGAGCTACGCGGATATACCGAAGAGCAGGTTAATGAATACATCGCCCAGCTCTACACTGAATTAAACATTGACGGACGCTTTGCCTGTGTAGGTACGAACCTGTGGGGCTTGAAGCGCTGGTATCCGCTGGAGCGTGCAGAAGATCCGATCGCGAATGCGAAACGTCCACGTATCATTAACGATGATAACGACGACGATGATATCGAAGATGATGAGTTCAACAATGATGATACACCGGAAGATTTGGATGAAGATGATGAGATCGAAGAGGACAACTACGATGATGTAGATGAAAACGACGATGACGACATCTATAACGATGAAGAGAGCGAAGAGCTCGTAATCGAAGACGAGGAAGAAGACGACGACTTCGAAGAAGAAGAAGAAACAGAGTACAACGAAGAAGATAACGAGGAAGAGAAGTAATCTTTTCCTGATCCCGCTTGCTCCGGCAGGCGGGGTTTTTTGTTTATAATCAGGCGATTGGTGTAGCATTAAACCGCCGTCTGGATGTGTTCATGATCGTGATAACGCTATCATTTTACAATGCACAAATCTTTCTGCCGATATGTCTTGACACACAATAAGCCGACAGAGTAAACTATTGCATGGGCTTATGAATTAAACCTTTAAACATATAGATATCCAGCGATTAAATGCTGAAATAATAAAAGTGCCCCGTCACTACGGGTGTCACTTTTTTTGTTTTTTAGAGCGATATCCCCCTATGCATGTTGTATAAAAAAGCCTGCAACCGCGTGGATCAGACAGTGGTCGAATCAGCAGATTCGTCCTATCTTGTCGTGCGTGTAGCAGAGGCTTCCCTTATCAATCATGCTGCTTTGAATTTCTGGAAAACCCAATTAGGAGGTCATATTGTGACAAAGTACATTTTCGTAACAGGTGGCGTTGTATCGTCGCTCGGTAAAGGGATTACAGCAGCTTCCCTGGGCCGACTGCTCAAAAACAGAGGCTTGAAAGTAACGATCCAGAAATTCGATCCTTACATCAACGTTGACCCGGGAACGATGAGTCCGTATCAGCATGGTGAAGTATTCGTAACAGACGATGGAGCTGAGACAGACCTCGATCTGGGTCACTATGAGCGCTTTATCGATATTAACCTGTCCAAAAACAATAACGTAACAACAGGTAAGGTTTACTCTTCTGTTATTAGCAAAGAGCGTCGTGGTGAATACCTGGGTGGTACAGTACAGGTTATCCCGCACATCACAAATGAAATTAAAGAACGTGTATTCCGCGCAGGTCGCGAAGCAAACTCAGATGTCGTTATCACGGAGATCGGTGGTACGGTCGGTGATATCGAGAGTCTGCCATTCCTGGAAGCCATTCGTCAGATCAAGAGCGATGTCGGTCGTGACAATGTAATGTACATCCACGTTACCCTGATTCCTTATATTAAAGCGGCTGGCGAAGTGAAAACAAAGCCAACGCAACATAGTGTAAAAGAACTGCGCAGCATCGGTATTCAGCCAAACGTGATCGTTTGCCGTACTGAATATGAGCTGTCTGAAGATATGAAAGCCAAAATCGCACTGTTCTGTGATATCGATGCGAATGCAGTTGTAGAATGCCGTGACGCATCCTCCCTGTACGAAGTTCCATTGAACCTGCGTAATGAGGGTCTGGATGATATCGTAGTGAATCACCTCAAGCTGAGTGCTCCTGCACCAGATATGAGCGAGTGGGAAGCACTGCTGAACCGTATTCAGCATCTGGAGAAAACAGTCGAAATCGCGATTGTTGGTAAATATGTAGCGCTGCATGATGCATACCTGAGCGTAGTGGAATCCCTTTCCCATGCCGGTTACCATGCGAATGCTGATGTGAAGCTTCGCTGGGTCGATGCAGAAGAGCTGACCGATGAGAACGTCGCTGAAAAGCTTGGCGGTCTGGGTGGTATCCTGGTTCCAGGCGGCTTCGGTGATCGCGGTATTGAAGGTAAAATCAGTGCGATTCGTTATGCGCGCGAGCACAAAGTACCATACTTCGGTATCTGTCTCGGTATGCAAGTATCCGTTATCGAGTATGCACGTGCATTTGCAGGTATGAACGGTGCGAATAGCTCCGAGATCAATCCAGCTACACCATATCCGGTTATCGACCTGCTGCCAGAGCAGAAGGATATCGAGGATCTGGGCGGCACCATGCGTCTTGGACTGTATCCATGTAAGCTGCAACCAGGCTCCCTTGCCATGGAATGCTATGGTGAAGAGCTTGTATACGAGCGTCACCGTCACCGGTACGAGTTCAACAACCAGTACCGTGAGCAGATCGAAAGTGTTGGTATGAAAATTTCCGGTACATCTCCAGATGGTCGTCTGGTTGAGATCGTGGAAGTGCCAGATCATCCGTGGTTCCTGGCTGTACAATTCCATCCGGAATTTACTTCCCGTCCAAACCGTCCGCAACCATTGTTCCGTGAGTTCGTGAAAGCTTCCATCGAACACCAGGGCTAAAAGAAGCGCCGGGTTTACGATTATAAGGTTAAATTGCATTTTGCGCAACCACCCGTATAGGAAACATAGATACGGGTGGTTTTTATTTGTGCCAGATCATCGTTTCTAAACACGATGAGTCCAATCCTATATATAAGGAAAGCATCGCTACATACACTGTCTAATTTTTCATACTAAGGAAGGATTCGGGGCTTGGATGGCGAATGTAATCAACCATGTCTGTACACGCTTTAGATCAAGTGACCGTGGCAGCTCGTCATCACTTCTGCATATCCATACCAGCACTAATGAAACTGATTAGCATCGAAGAAGGGAAAGGTGACAGATGGAACAGAAAAAAATACTAATCGTAGATGATCAGAATGGAATTCGCCTACTTCTTGTCGAGTTATTTTCTAATGAGGGCTATGACATGTTTCAGGCTGCCAACGGCAAGGAAGCACTGAATATTGTAGAGCAGCATGTACCGGATCTCGTACTGCTCGATATGAAAATTCCAGGCATGGATGGTCTGGAGATTTTGCGCCATATCAAGCAGACACATCCACATATCCATGTCATTATGATGACAGCGTATGGAGAGCTGGATATTATCCAGCAGGCAAAGGATCTGGGCGCACTGAGCCATTTTACCAAGCCTTTTGATATTGATGAAATGAGAGAAGCGGTCGACCGCTGTCTGCGTGGCAGCAGTGTAGATCACTAAACGACAGGACGATCCGATTGGATCGTCCGTTTTGATATACAATGTCTGCGAGCGTATACACGACCATGCGATTTTGATGTGAAGCTACCTCGGTTTACATAAATCACATGACTTCAGTAAGGTAAAAGGTCACATAAATCGTGATAAAATGGCGTAAATATGCACAAATTGTTTGTTTAGCATTTAAAGCGGGTTGTGTTATAATAGGCACGTATGCAGTAGCGGCTTACACAATATGGGACATACTGGATAGGATGTGCCCAACATATTTGAGGAGGATGTCATTATGCCATTAGTATCTATGACAGACATGCTGAACAAAGCACTTGAAGGAAAATACGCAGTTGGTCAATACAACATCAACAACCTGGAGTGGACACAAGCGATCCTGGGCGCAGCGGAAGAAGAAAAATCCCCAGTTATTCTTGGTGTATCTGAAGGTGCAGCTCGTCACATGGGCGGCTTCACTACTGTTGTAAAAATGGTAGAAGGTCTGCTGCACGACATGAAAATCACTGTTCCAGTTGCAATCCACCTCGATCACGGTTCTAGCTTTGACAAATGTAAAGAAGCAATCGATGCTGGCTTTACTTCCGTTATGATCGATGGTTCCCACCACCCAATCGAGGAAAACATCGAAATGACGAAAAAAGTCGTTGAGTATGCTCATTCCAAAGGCGTTTCCGTTGAAGCTGAAGTTGGTACAGTAGGCGGACAGGAAGACGACGTAATCGGCGGTATCATGTACGCTGACCTGGACGAGTGCGTACGCATCGTTAAAGAAACAGGTATCGACACACTGGCACCAGCACTGGGTTCCGTACACGGTCCTTACCATGGCGAGCCTAACCTGGGCTTCAAAGAAATGGAAGAAATTCGTGATGCAGTAAAACTGCCACTCGTACTGCACGGTGGTACAGGTATTCCTAAACACGACATCGACAAAGCGATCTCCTTGGGTACGTCCAAAATCAACGTAAACACAGAGAACCAAATCGCATTTGCAAAAGTTGTTCGTGAAGTACTGGCTGAGAAACCAGATGCTTACGATCCACGTACATTCATCGCTCCAGGTCGTGAAGCGATCAAACAAACCGTAATCGGCAAAATCCGCGAGTTCGGTACAAGCAACAAAGCGTAATTCGCTTTTTGAGTTAGCTTGGTGTATATTACAGTATGCAGAAGTTAAAACAAGACGATTTATCGCAATGAACGTAACTTTTATGCACTAGATGCGTTGAATTAAATAGGTTGAACATGGGAAGTACACCGCTCAGACGGTGTCTTTCCATTTTAACCGCCAAAAATGCCAATATGTATCGTTTTATCGGCTGCAAAATACGTAGGGGGATACTAAGCTTTATGGAAAAATTGATGATCAGCGGCGGAAGTCCGTTGCAGGGAACTATCACCATCAGTGGTGCGAAAAACAGCGCCATTGCGCTTATTCCTGCGGCATTGCTCGCCGAATCGGAAGTTGTGCTGGATAATTTGCCACTTCTGAGCGATGTGGCGGTTTACGCAGAAATACTAGAGAATCTTGGCGCAACCGTAAGCTGGAACGAGCTGGACAACCAGATGCGTATTGATCCAAGTGACGTACGTTCCATCCCAATGCCCAATGGGCCTGTCAAAAAACTCAGAGCATCCTATTATATGATGGGAGCACTGCTTGGTCGTTTTGGAGAAGCTACGATCGGCTTGCCAGGTGGCTGTAACTTTGAGCCTCGACCAATCGATCAACATATCAAAGGTTTTGAAGCGCTGGGCGCAACGGTAACGAATGAGCATGGTTCGATTCATTTATATGCAAAAGAGCTTCGCGGTGCGAAGATTTATTTGGACGTAGCCAGTGTAGGCGCGACCATCAACATTATGCTGGCGGCAGCAAGAGCCAAAGGCCATACAATTATTGAAAACGCGGCGAAAGAGCCTGAGATTATAGATGTTGCAACATTACTGAACGCCATGGGTGCCGTGATTAAGGGTGCCGGAACCGAGACCATTCGTATTGAAGGCGTCTCTGAAATGCATGGCTGCAAACACTCCATTATTCCTGACCGTATTCAGGCAGGTACGTATATGATCGCAGCAGCGGCAACACGCGGCGATGTGATTATCGACAATGTCATTCCCAAGCATCTTGAGGCATTAACAGCAAAGCTGCTGGAAATGGGTGTGCATGTGGATGAGCTGGATGAAGGCATTCGTGTTATCGGTAAATCGACTTACACGCATGTCGATGTCAAAGCATTGACCTATCCGGGCTTTGCGACTGACCTTCAATCACCGATGACGAGCTTGCTCACACAAGCACAAGGGGTTAGTGTACTGAGCGATTTTGTGTACAGTAGCCGCTTTAAGCATGTGCCGGAGCTGGCGCGCATGGGCGCCAAGATTAAGGTAGAAGGACGTTCTGCTATCATTGAGGGCGGACCGCTGAATGCAGCTAAAGTGAAGGCAACGGATTTGCGTGCAGGTGCTGCACTGGTCATTGCTGGCTTGACGGTGCCGGAAGGCGTGACAGAAGTATCTGGTGTTGAATTTATTGATCGGGGTTATGACCATCTGGTTGATAACCTGCGCCATCTCGGTGCCAATGTTTGGAGAGAGATGCTGTAGCCTTCAGCATCTTTCCATTATGATTGTTCCTCTTACCCCTGGGGGAGAATTCATTTGTATTTTGCAAAATACATACCTCTTGAATATCTCCTCCCAACAATGGGTAATGCTATCCTATGAATGGATTCAGAACGTATCCACTCCTGACGATTCAACCTTCTGATTGATTCCCAACATCTTCCATCACTTGTCTTAACACTCCCGACTAAAATTGAATAGGTGGTTATGGTATGGATTTACAAATTTCCGATCTGGAAGAAATGAAGCTGACAGATCTGTACAAGCTGGCCAAGCAGTATCAGATTCCGTATTACGGACAGCTTAAGAAAAAAGAATTAATTTTTGCGATTTTGCGTGCACAGGCAGAGCGTAGCGGCTTGATGTTTATGCAAGGTGTACTGGAAATTTTGCCTGAGGGCTATGGTTTTTTACGACCAATCAACTACCTGCCAAGTGCTGAAGATATTTATATCTCTGCTTCTCAGATTCGTAAATTCGATCTGCGTACAGGTGACCTGGTGTCCGGTAAATGTCGAGCACCAAAAGAAAACGAACGCTATTTCGGCTTGCTGCAAGTCAATGCGGTAAATGGCACCAGCCCGGAGCAAGCGGCAGAACGTCTGCACTTCCCGGCGCTCACCCCTCTCTACCCACAAAAGAAACTCGTGCTTGAAACAGCTCCTAATAAATTATCCACTCGCATTATGGATGTTCTCGCTCCTGTAGGTCTTGGACAGCGTGGTCTGATTGTAGCACCGCCCAAAGCAGGTAAAACACTGCTACTCAAAGAGATCGCGAACAGCATTTCCGAAAACAACCCGGAGATTGAACTATTCGTGCTGCTGATCGACGAGCGTCCGGAGGAAGTAACGGATATGCAGCGTTCGGTTAAAGGTGAAGTGGTGGCTTCTACATTTGATGAATTGCCGGAAAATCATATCAAGGTAGCTGAGCTTGTGCTGGAGCGTGCTCTGCGTCTGGTCGAGCATAAAAAGGACGTTGTTATCCTGATGGACAGCATCACTCGCCTTGCGCGTGCATATAACCTCGTCATTCCGCCATCGGGACGTACGCTCAGCGGTGGTATCGACCCTGCGGCGTTCCATCGTCCAAAGCGCTTTTTTGGTGCGGCTCGTAATGTGGAGGAAGGTGGTAGCCTGACAATTCTGGCAACCGCATTGATCGATACCGGCTCTCGTATGGACGATATCATTTACGAGGAGTTCAAAGGTACAGGTAATATGGAGCTGCATCTGGATCGCAAGCTGTCCGAGCGCCGTATTTTCCCTGCGATCGATATTCGTCGCTCCGGCACACGTCGTGAGGAGGATCTGCTGGCGAAGGAAGAACTGGACACGATCTGGCATATCCGCAAAAATATGAACGAAACGCCCGACTTCGTCGAAGGCTTCCTGAAAAAGCTGCGTAACTCCAAAACCAATCAGGAATTCCTGGCATCGTTCGATATCACTGAGGAAGGCAAGACCACATCCGGTTCTGCCAACGGCTCCAACGCGAAAAAGCCAGCATCCTCTGGTGGCACATCAGGTACCGGACGACGTACCACTCGTTCCACCGCTACATCGGCAACGACGAACTAAACTTACTGTGTCGTTGGAAAAGCACAAGCAATAGGTCTATCCGCTATCAAGCTTACAGATATAAGAACTGTAGTATCGCCAGTCTCGCTTATTCACTTTTTGTATCTGTAGGGAGTGATGCTGGAGCATGAATGAGGACTGAACAGGTCGACTTATTGATTACTCATTGACACTCTATACGTTAGCGGTATCTCGACATTTGCCGTATGCTTGGTGTCTTGTCCTGCCAGTTCGATATAACGGTTGCAAATGCATGCTAATCCCGGTATAATTATATAATGCCGTGCTAGATGGGGAGGTAGCGGTGCCCTGTAACTCGCAATCCGCTGTAGCGAGATTGAATTCCTGTCCTAGGTATTGTCGATGTGAGGCAGGTATCTGAGCTCAGTGTTGACGGGTGGGTCCTTCGCAAGGAACTCCTGTGAACCTGGTCAGGTCCGGAAGGAAGCAGCCATAAGCAGTTTCGTTCTTGTGCCGAGGGAGTGCCTACCCTGAGCTGTTGCTCAGAAGAACCGTTCGGATCGCAATTATCGAAGACAGGTGCACGGTATATAATACAGCATATTCAAAACACCTTTTGCACATTGCAGGGGTGTTTTTTTGCTTGTTAAAAGGGCTGTTTCGGTTTTGTTAAAGGCCGACTTATAGTATAATAAAGAGCAGGATATAACGCTTTGTCATCGCCTTATGAAGAGGCGAGCAGAAGCTTGATGTATAGGCTGATTACAGGGCAAAGCCTAATTTCTATCGTATTTTTGATTTTCAAGCAGGGGGTACAGGGAAAAAGGCTTTTGCATAGCAAAAGAACGTACCTCGATATGCAGAAGGAAGGTAAGCAAGTGGAACACATCGCACTTTATCGTGCTTGGCGGCCGCAGTCGTTTCAGGACATGGTAGGACAGCAGCATATCATTCAGACACTGCAAAATGCCATTCGGGAAGAGCGTATTTCACATGCGTACCTGTTTAATGGTCCCAGAGGAACAGGGAAAACGTCAGCAGCCAAAATACTGGCAAAGGCGATTAACTGTGAAAAAGGCCCTTCCGTTGAGCCGTGTAACGAATGTGAAACTTGCAAAAGGATCACTTCGGGCAATATTATGGACGTGCTGGAGATTGACGCCGCATCCAACCGTGGTGTGGAGGAAATTCGGGATCTGCGGGAAAAGGTAAAATATGCGCCTACCGAAGTTCGGCGCAAAGTATATATCATCGATGAGGTCCACATGCTGACGACGGAGGCGTTCAATGCGCTGCTGAAGACGCTGGAAGAGCCGCCAGGGCATGTGGTCTTTATTCTGGCAACAACCGAGCCTCACCGTCTGCCAGCAACGATCATTTCGCGTTGCCAGCGTTTTGACTTCCGCAGAGTATCATTGCAGGAGCAGGCACAGCGTCTGGAGCTAATCGCTTCTCAGGAAGGAATGGAGGCGGACCCAGATGCACTGGAGTATATCGCACGTCTATCGGATGGCGGTATGCGTGATGCGCTAAGTATTCTCGACCAGGTATCTGCTTTTACCGAGGGTAAGATCACCTATCCGCAGGTGTTACAAATGACCGGAGGCATTGCTTCCGAGCAATTTGCCGAGCTGGCGACCGCATTACTGCAAGGCGATGTAGGACGGGTACTGCAAATGGTCGAGTCGTTTATGCAGGAGGGCAAGAGCGCAGAGAAATGTATGGAGAATCTGCTGTATTATTTCCGTGATGTGCTTATGATCAAAATGATCCCGAATGCAGGCGACCTGACCGAGCGGATGCTCAATCCGGATAATTTCCGCGACACAGCGTCCGCATTTAGCCGGGAGCAGCTATTTGCTATTATCGATACGCTCAATCATTACCAGACAGAAATGAAGTATGCGACACAGCCACAGATGCTATTTGAGGTAGCACTGCTCAAGCTGAGCGGCTTGTCGAGTCAAGGTGGCGCAGTTGCTAGTGATGCAGGTATGAGCACGACTGCACAACCAGCTGCCGCTGATGAGGTTCGTCAGCTCAAGCAACAATTAGCAGCACTGGAGCAAAAGCTGGAGAAGGCGATCAAAGCTGGTGGTGTAGGTGGCGATTCATCGGGTAATAGTGCTCCAGCAGGAAGACGCGCTCCAGCGCCTCGTATTTCATCAACGGCGAAGATCCCGTCACAGATGAACCAGTATGTCGCTAACCGAACGCATGAGGACTTTACCCGCGTTTTTGGCTCATGGAGCAAGGTGCTGCAACGAGTGAAGGAAGTCAAGGTGACGATTCATGCCTGGTTTGTGAACTGTGATCCGGTATCGATCCATGAGGATGCTATTCTAGTAGCGTTCAAGCATGATATGCACCGGGAAACGATTGAGAAGGCAGCGAACCGTCAGGTTGTAGAATCTGTACTGGAGGAAGTACTGGGTAGTCCGTATCGACTCGTTACGATGATGCAAAAGGACTGGCTGGAAGCAATCGAAGGTACAAGTGAGCAGCCTGGCGAAGAACTCAAGCTAGAACATGAGCAAGAAGACAAGGGCGAAGCGTTGGTGGATGAAGCGATTCAGCTGTTTGGCGAAGAACTCATTGTCATTAAAGAATAATACAATAACCATTTGACCAGAGGAGATGATCGTAATGGGTAACATGAACCAGATGATGAAGCAGGTAAAGAAAATGCAGGAGCAAATGCTCAAAGCACAGGAAGAGCTGGGCACTAAAACAGTTGAAGGTACATCCGGTGGCGGCGTTGTTTCTGTTGAAGTAAACGGACACAAAAAAGTACTGGCTATCAACATCAAGCCAGAAGCAGTAGATCCAGACGATGTAGAAATGCTGCAAGATTTGGTGATGGCAGCTGTTAATGATGCAATGACTAAAGCTGAAGAGCTAGCCAACAAAGACATGGGCAAATTCACAGGCGGAATGAACATTCCAGGCCTGTTCTAAAATTATAGATCGGCATTCACCAATGACCGGTCTCAAAGGAGATCGCTGTATTGTACTATCCCGAACCGATTGCCAAGTTGATCGATGCTTTTACGCACCTGCCAGGGGTTGGACCGAAGACAGCAGGGCGATTGGCGTTTCACGTACTGCGTATGCAGGAGGACGATGTGATCGATTTTGCCAAAGCCCTGGTCAATGTGAAGCGCAATCTTCATTATTGCTCGGTCTGCGGTAATATTACCGATGCAGACCCTTGCCAGATCTGTCAGGACAAGACACGTGACGCCTCAGTCATTTGCGTTGTGCAGGAGCCTAAGGATCTGGTGGCAATGGAGCGTACCAAAGAATTCAACGGCTACTATCATGTATTGCATGGCGCAATTTCACCGATTGAAGGGATTGGACCAGAAGAGATCAAGCTCAAGGAGTTATTGAACCGCCTTAGTGATGAGCGGGTGCAGGAGCTTATTCTGGCGACCAACCCGAATATTGAGGGAGAAGCGACAGCTATGTACATTTCCAGACTTGTAAAGCCGTTTAACCTGAGAGTGACTCGTATCGCTCATGGTCTGCCTGTCGGCGGCGATCTGGAATATGCAGATGAAGTAACCTTGTCCAAAGCACTGGAAGGACGACGTGAGCTATAAAGGCGAGCTGTAATTGTTCAGGCTTTGCGATCGTATACGAGTGCGAGATCATTCAGATCAGTTATGACACTGCATGGTATTGAATGTTCTCAACACCAAATGTATAAAATAGGTGCATAAAAATCAGATTGCTACTGATAAGCAGTGAGTGGAAGTATATAACGAATTGCTTATTCACCCAGAGAGGATACGTTAACGCGTATCCTCTTTTTTATGGCATTACATGCTCCCAAACAAAATAAAAATTGAAAACAAGCTGGCGCCGATATCCAACCAACACCGATATCAATCAATAACAGTAGGATAACTTACAATCAAGCAGCCTGAAACGATAAAGATAAACTAATAAACAAGGTAGTAAAGGTAGTAGCAGCAGAAAAGTGAAGTGATACAGACAGATAAGCCACGATATAGCTTGACCTTCGTACAGAATTCCCACAATACATTACGTTATACACGAATGAATAGCCTTCAATAAAGATTGATTAATTTAGGAATTGACGAGTGCTAAATGAACATGCTATATTAATCAACGGTCATTATTTTATGACCTGAGCAATGAAT
>NZ_CP139194.1:135000-957500 GCF_034055775.1 Paenibacillus hunanensis
TTAAGCTAGTAAGAGCACACGGTGGATGCCTAGGCGCTAGGAGCCGACGAAGGACGTGGCGAACAACGATAAGGCCTCGGGGAGCTGTAAGCAAGCATTGATCCGGGGATGTCCGAATGGGGAAACCTGACTGGATTCATCTCCAGTTACTCACATCTGAATACATAGGGTGTGGAGAGGCAGACGAGGGGAACTGAAACATCTAAGTACCCTCAGGAAGAGAAAACAAGAGTGATTCCGTCAGTAGCGGCGAGCGAACGCGGAACAGCCTAAACCAAGAAGCTTGCTTCTTGGGGTTGTGGGACGTCTCTTTGGAGTGATAAAAGAGTTTGGTAGATGAAGAGGTCTGGAAAGGCCCGCCAGAGAAGGTGAAAGCCCTGTAGTTAAAATCAAGTTCTCTCCGAGACGGATCCCGAGTAGTGCGGGGCACGTGAAACCCCGTATGAATCTGCCAGGACCATCTGGTAAGGCTAAATACTCCCTAGCGACCGATAGTGAAGCAGTACCGTGAGGGAAAGGTGAAAAGGACCCCGGAAGGGGAGTGAAATAGAACCTGAAACCGTGTGCTTACAAAAAGTCAGAGCCCGATTAATGGGTGATGGCGTGCCTTTTGTAGAATGAACCGGCGAGTTACGTTCCCGTGCAAGGTTAAGGTGAGAAGCCGGAGCCGCAGCGAAAGCGAGTCTGAATAGGGCGATTTTAGTACGTGGACGTAGACCCGAAACCGGGTGATCTACCCCTGTCCAGGATGAAGGTACGGTAACACGTACTGGAGGTCCGAACCCACGCACGTTGAAAAGTGCGGGGATGAGGTGGGGGTAGCGGAGAAATTCCAATCGAACTCGGAGATAGCTGGTTCTCCCCGAAATAGCTTTAGGGCTAGCCTCGGAAGATGAGTCGCGGAGGTAGAGCACTGATTGGGTGCGGGGCCCGCAAGGGTTACCAAGCTCAGTCAAACTCCGAATGCCGCAGACTTTATTCCGGGAGTCAGACAGTGGGTGCTAAGGTCCATTGTCAAAAGGGAAACAGCCCAGACCATCAGCTAAGGTCCCCAAGTGTGTGTTAAGTGGGAAAGGATGTGAAGTTGCACAGACAACCAGGATGTTGGCTTAGAAGCAGCCACCATTTAAAGAGTGCGTAATAGCTCACTGGTCGAGTGACTTTGCGCCGAAAATGTAACGGGGCTAAACACACCACCGAAGCTATGGCTTGATGCAATGCATCAGGGGTAGGGGAGCGTTGAATTGAGGTTGAAGGTGTACCGTAAGGAGCGCTGGACACAATTCAAGTGAGAATGCCGGTATGAGTAACGAAAAGATCAGTGAGAATCTGATCCGCCGAAAACCTAAGGGTTCCTGAGGAAGGCTCGTCCTCTCAGGGTAAGTCGGGACCTAAGGCGAGGCCGAAAGGCGTAGTCGACGGACAACAGGTTGAAATTCCTGTACCACCGAGAGCCGCTATGAGCAACGGGGTGACGCAGGAGGGTAGTGACGCAGGCTGATGGATGCCTGTCTAAGCAGTGAGACTTGCATGTAGGTAAATCCGCATGCTCTAAGGTCAGGCTGTGATGGGGAGCGAAAATTACAGTAGCGAAGGTCATGATCTCACACTGCCAAGAAAAGCCTCTAGCCAGGAAGCAGGTGCCCGTACCGTAAACCGACACAGGTAGGTGAGAAGAGAATTCTAAGGCGCGCGGAAGAACTCTCGTTAAGGAACTCGGCAAAATGACCCCGTAACTTCGGGAGAAGGGGTGCCCCGGTAGTGTGAATAGCACGAGGGGGCCGCAGTGAAAAGGCCCAAGCGACTGTTTAGCAAAAACACAGGTCTGTGCGAAGCCGCAAGGCGAAGTATACGGGCTGACGCCTGCCCGGTGCTGGAAGGTTAAGGGGAGTGGTTAGCGCAAGCGAAGCTATGAACCGAAGCCCCAGTAAACGGCGGCCGTAACTATAACGGTCCTAAGGTAGCGAAATTCCTTGTCAGGTAAATTCTGACCCGCACGAATGGCGTAACGATTTGGGCGCTGTCTCAACGAGAGATCCGGTGAAATTTTAATACCTGTGAAGATGCAGGTTACCCGCGACAAGACGGAAAGACCCCATGGAGCTTTACTGCAGCTTGATATTGAACTGGGGTGCGATTTGTACAGGATAGGTGGGAGCCTACGAAGAGGGAGCGCAAGCTTCCTTGGAGGCGCCGTTGGGATACCACCCTGATCGCATCTGAGTTCTAACCTAGTACCGTGATCCGGTACGGGGACCGTGTCAGGTGGGCAGTTTGACTGGGGCGGTCGCCTCCTAAAATGTAACGGAGGCGCCCTAAGGTTCCCTCAGAATGGTTGGAAATCATTCGAAGAGTGCAAAGGCAAAAGGGAGCTTGACTGCGAGACCTACAAGTCGAGCAGGGACGAAAGTCGGGCTTAGTGATCCGGTGGTACCGCATGGAAGGGCCATCGCTCAACGGATAAAAGCTACCCTGGGGATAACAGGCTTATCTCCCCCAAGAGTCCACATCGACGGGGAGGTTTGGCACCTCGATGTCGGCTCATCGCATCCTGGGGCTGAAGTAGGTCCCAAGGGTTGGGCTGTTCGCCCATTAAAGCGGTACGCGAGCTGGGTTCAGAACGTCGTGAGACAGTTCGGTCCCTATCTGTCGTGGGCGTAGGAAATTTGAGAGGAGCTGTCCTTAGTACGAGAGGACCGGGATGGACGCACCGCTGGTGTACCAGTTGTTCCGCCAGGAGCATCGCTGGGTAGCTACGTGCGGAAGGGATAAGCGCTGAAAGCATCTAAGCGTGAAGCCCCCCTCAAGATGAGATTTCCCAATTAGTAAGACCCCTTGAAGACGACGAGGTAGATAGGTTGGAGGTGGAAGTGCAGCAATGCATGGAGCTGACCAATACTAATCGGTCGAGGGCTTATCCTATCTTTCTAAATACGCGATGATTCGTTTCGGATTCAGTTTTCAGGGAACAACTTTGTAAAGTTTTCTTGGAGAGATACCCAAGTGGCTATAAGGGGACCCTCTGCTAAGGGGTTAGACTGCGTAAGCGGTGCGAGGGTTCGAATCCCTCTCTCTCCGCCACTAGAACCTTGCTTTTCGGTTTGAACCTACAGTTATATAAATCATTTTATTATGGCGGTGTAGCTCAGCTGGCTAGAGCGTACGGTTCATACCCGTGAGGTCGGGGGTTCGATCCCCTCCGCCGCTACCATAAATACCTGGAGACTTAGCTCAGCTGGGAGAGCATCTGCCTTACAAGCAGAGGGTCGGCGGTTCGATCCCGTCAGTCTCCACCATAATGTGCCGGTGTAGCTCAGTTGGTAGAGCAACTGACTTGTAATCAGTAGGTCGGGGGTTCAAATCCTCTCGCCGGCACCATTTTTATCCTGGAACCGTGGTGTAGGGGTTAACATGCCTGCCTGTCACGCAGGAGATCGCGGGTTCAAATCCCGTCGGTTCCGCCATTTTTGATTAGTGCAATGAAGGTATTATACGTTATATTAATCAAATATGCTGTATGGCTCGGTAGCTCAGTCGGTAGAGCAGAGGACTGAAAATCCTCGTGTCGGCGGTTCGATTCCGTCCCGAGCCATCTTTTATTGTGGAGGCTTAGCGAAGTGGCCAAACGCAGCAGACTGTAAATCTGTTCTCTCCGAGTTCGGTGGTTCGAATCCATCAGCCTCCACCAGTTTTTTTGTGAGCCATTAGCTCAGTTGGTAGAGCACCTGACTTTTAATCAGGGTGTCGAAGGTTCGAGTCCTTCATGGCTCATCACATAAAAGCATCTTGCCTTAGGGCAGGGTGCTTTTTTTGTTATATTTGTATAGACGATTTGATCGTCAATTTAACTGTTACTTTTAATGTTTTGAGTTACTTTTGATGATCAATAGGAAGTATATAAATGTCTTATCTTATTGATCCATATTGTGTATGGATGGAGTTAAATAAGCAAAAAGTAACTGTAGATTAAGGTTATATTACGAAAGTCGCAAGGAAGTTATATAGCTAAAAATATAGTATTGAGTCCAAATTTATATAGTTAGAATATATTTTATATAACTTATTAAATTGAAATGATAGGAATAACAGATTAGTGGTGGTAGTTTAATAGCAGTTTACCTTTTGAATGAGGAATGTGAGAGTGTTAGTATTATAATGAAGAAACTCATAAAATAAGCAATACATCACTTTATGAAGTAGTGTGTTTAAACATTTCGACATGTATCAGTTGATAAGACATGCTAAGACGTGCATAAGTTGATAATGATAAAGAACTGTGTATAGAATACGAGCAGTGTAGAAAAGAATTCGAGTGAATTCATAAAGCAGTCATTGAGACAATGGATCAAGATCAACAGATTAACAATACAACCTATCAGTAACAATCGGTAAGAATATGGAGAAAAAGCGATGATTAAAGCGACTATCGAATTTGGTAAGTGAAAGGATATGTATGATGGATATTAACGAGCTGCGCCAGCGTATTGAGCAGATTATGGGAATTAAGATCCGTGAACATCATATGAGTGAAGAAGAGTGGGAGAACATCTACACGGTGAGTCATATTGAGGATGTATCCAGACATGTGACAAATACTGAAGAAGAGCAGATAAATCCAAACCGGGCACAGAGTTATGAAGTTAATTCCAAGCATGGTTATAAGCAGAATAATGCCTTTCAACAATATGAGAGTGTGGATCTAAATGAAGAAGCGACAAATCAATTAACAGCGTATGAGAAAGCCTCATATAAGGAGTATGAGAACAAGGAGTATGAGAAGTCACGAGACGAAAAGATCATTTCTTCGCCAACCAAGCGAACTGGAGCTCCTACTTCAATGAACGAGCGGGTAATGATTCCGGTATGGCAAGGAAACGGTAGAGTGGTGGTGTGGGAACCCTTTATCCCTTTAGTGGTATCCTCACTTAATAGTGAAGCTTCCAAAACTTCTACGCAGGAGTCTAGTGACCCATCTAGCGATGAATGTAGTGATCAATTCTCAAATGAAGAAGAGAATGCTAAAGATGGTGGACTACCTGGTGCGATTGGAGAAATAGAACTGCCGGAGCTTCATCGGCTGTATCAGCTTTTGGAATTGTTATTGCCATCCGTAACCGGCATGCAGCCGATTGTTGTTGCTGCTCCTGTGTCTGGGCCGGAGCAGGAAGCAAGGGAGCTGGGACAATGGCTTGTGCGGCAGCTTAGCTTGCGTAGTTTATCTTTAGAGATACCAGAGGAGCTGGCGATTCGGCGGCGACTGAACAGGGCGATGGTTCCCTTTGTGATGGTAGCGGATAGTTTACCGTCGGGGGCACTTCATCCGAAGCAGCTGGGTACGCTGTTATCCAGTTATTTTGACCGAACGGTATTGCTTATTCCATTGCAAGAAAATGAATGGCTGATTCTAGCTAATCATGGGCTAATTGAGGATGAGGAAACTTCGGAAAAGCAATCTATATCTTCGACTAAATCACGATCTTCTTCTATAGAAGAAAAAGGTAGTAAAGCCTCGCGCTCCAATAACGGTCACGGAAGTAAGGAAGCTCGTGAATCTGCTCGTGAGGGCTGGGATGGTGCGGGCGAGGGAGAGGATACAGAGGAGGATTTGCTGACTGCCTTTGCGCTGGGGCTACATGAGCTTGTTGCGAGTGAATGGGTCGGGAGCTTCCATATTAGTGTAGGCTTGCCGCTACATCCTCTGCATGGATTGGCACAGATGGTGAGCCAGCTACGCGAGACGATTCATCTGGGACGACTTTTCCATGTGACTGAGCATATTCACCTACCATGGGAGCTGCGTCTGGAAAGTCTGTTGTATCGTATCCCCGAGGATGAGCGTTTGCGCTTTGTGGAGGCGGCTGATCGGTACTCGCAGTTATTTGATGATGACGAGACAGTGGCTACACTGGAGACCTTTTTCAAAATGGATTGTAATGTGAGTGAGACGGCAAAGCAATTGTACATTCACCGTAATACGTTACTATATCGATTGGATCGGATTAAGCAGGATACACAGCTGGATGTACGGCAATTTGAAGACGCGGTATTGATGCGTCTGACACTGCTATTGTATAAAGTAACAAAAAGCTAAAACTTTTTTTGTATAGTTTGTCGATAGAGTTCGCAAGCAGATTAGGGTAAGATAGAACCAGATCAAGAAACCGGTTACAAAACGGTGCAAATCGTGCTGTTTGAGGATATTGATCCAACTCCACCATTAGGCTATCTGATAGTTTAATTTACAGGTTTTGGATATATCGAAAGAAGCCGGTGATTCTGTCTGCGGCATCTGCTTGCAAGCTTCCTATCATTCCTCGCTGAATGAGCAGGTACATAATCGGTAGCGAAATGGGCAACCGGAGCAATCAGATGGCAAGGATGATTGTCCCAGGGAATAGGTGCTTTACCGTGATGAATGAAGCAAACCACATTTATATTCAGGGAGGTTTTTGATTATGGCAGGTGTACGCTTAGAGCATATTTTTAAAAAATATCCGGGTTCCGACAAAGCAACAGTAGTTGATGTCAACCTCGACATTAAAGATAAAGAGTTTCTGGTTCTGGTAGGTCCATCCGGTTGTGGTAAATCTACAACACTGCGTATGATCGCAGGTCTGGAAGAAATCTCCGAAGGTAAACTGTACATCGGCGATCGCGTCGTAAATGACGTAGCTCCAAAAGACCGCGATATCGCGATGGTATTCCAATCCTACGCCCTGTATCCACACATGGATGTATACTCCAACATGGCGTTTGGTCTGAAACTGCGTAAAGTGAAAAAAGACGAGATCGACAAGCGTGTACGTGAAGCAGCGAAGATCCTCGACATCGAGCATTTGCTGGATCGTAAACCAAAAGCACTTTCCGGTGGTCAGCGTCAGCGTGTTGCCCTCGGTCGTGCGATTGTCCGTGATCCACAAGTCTTCCTGATGGATGAGCCGCTGTCCAACTTGGATGCAAAACTGCGTGGTCAGATGCGTGCGGAAATCACAAAACTGGCTAAACGTCTGCAAACGACTGTTATCTACGTAACGCACGATCAGATCGAAGCGATGACAATGGGCGATCGTATCGTTGTTATGAAAGATGGCATCATTCAACAAGCAGCTTCTCCAGAAGAGCTGTACAACCACCCACGTAACATGTTCGTAGCGGGCTTTATCGGTTCCCCTACTATGAACTTTATCCGTGGTACACTGTCCGAGAAAAACGGCGGTACTGTATTCTCCGCAACAGGTCTGGAGCTGAACTTGCCTGGCGGTAAAGCACAGGTGCTGAAGGATCAGGGCTACAATGGTAAAGAGGTTATTCTGGGTGTTCGTCCTGAGGATATCCACGAAGAGCCAGTATTCCTGGAAGCTTCTCCGAACAGTGTATTCACTGCAAAAGTGGACGTTTCTGAGAACCTCGGTCACGAAACACTGCTGTACCTGAGCGGTATCAGCTCTGATACAGTTATCGCACGTGTAGACGGTCGCTCCACTACACGCGACAACGCTACAGTAACGATGGCAATCGACATGAACAAAGTTCATATCTTCGATCCAGCATCGGAAGATAACCTGTTCTACGTAGAGCCTGCAACTGTGTAATCGATTTGTATTTAAAGCCTGCTGTATCTGGCCGTGTGCCAGAGCAGCAGGCTTTTTTGATATTTGAATACGCATGTGTTCATAAAGACGACATGTTATTGCGATAAGCTAAGGATAAGTAACACATGGATAGTGTGACAACTCGGCTCGTTTCATACAGTGAGAGTGGAGTCCGCTCGCTTGGATAAGGGTGTCGTTCTATGTCAATTGAATAAGCTACTCATTAGCATGTGAACCGATATGCTCGGGCAACGGGTAGCTATCTTTTGGGTATACTCAGCATGTTTTGGAGGGACAATATTTGATCTTCGGATCCCAGCAGGTTTCTTTCGGGTGCGATACAGGCGTTATAATTGATTTTATAGACGTATTCCATTACCATGGGTACATTGGGAGCAATATGTATAGCAATTCAGACTTACCCGATCAAGACAAGTGACCTACTCAGGGAAAGGAAGAACAGAATGGCCAAACATGTTAAAGTTTCGGAATTAGTACAAATGTTCCAACTTGAAGTAGTATCCGGGGGACTTGGATTAAAACGAAACATTACCGTAGATGATCTGAACCGTCCCGGTCTGGAGATGGCAGGTTATTTTGAGTATTACCCGACAGAGCGTGTACAGATTCTTGGTCGTACCGAGCTTGCGTTTTTCCAGATGCTTACGCATGAGGAGAAGGCAGAGCGGATGGGCAAGATATGTAATGAAGAAACGCCATGTATTGTCGTTACACGAGGATTGGACGTACCGGAAGAACTGATTGAAGCAAGCGATCTGCACGGATTGCCTGTACTGCGTAGTAATCTGTCTACAACGATTCTATCCAGCCGCATTACCAACTTCCTGGAGAAAAAGCTTGCTCCTACAGCAACGATTCACGGCGTGCTAGTGGATATCTATGGTGTAGGTATGCTGATCACAGGCAGCAGTGGTATTGGTAAAAGTGAAACCGCTCTAGAGCTTGTCAAACGTGGACATCGTCTAATTGCGGATGATGCGGTTGAAATCCGTCAAACATCGGACAACCAGCTGCACGGTACAGCACCTGACCTGATTCGTCACCTGCTGGAAATTCGTGGCGTTGGTATTATTAACGTTATGACGCTGTTTGGTGCTGGTGCGATTCGTAACAATAAGCGAATTACGCTTGTTGTACGTCTGGAAGCATGGCAGCAGGATAAGCAATATGATCGCATTGGTCTGGATGAGGAAACAACGAAGATTATTGATACGGATGTGCCTCTCGTAACGATTCCTGTACGCCCAGGTCGAAACCTGGCCGTTATCATTGAAGTAGCAGCGATGAATTTCCGTCTCAAGCGGATGGGTTACAATGCCGCTCTCCAATTCACGCATAAGTTGACCGAGACTATCGCTGAAGATCTCGATGAAATGGATTAAGGAGAGGGTAAGCAATGGGGACATCGTTAATTAATCCGATCGCTTTTTCGATTGGGCCGCTTGAGGTTCACTGGTACGGTTTGATTTTGGGCCTGGGTGCGTTAATGGGCTTGCTGCTTATTATTCGCGAGGGACGACGTTATGGGATTCCGCAGGAGTTCTTTATGGATCTGCTCCTGTTCGGTGTACCGTCGGCGATTATCGCAGCACGTATTTATTATGTAGCTTTTCGTTGGCCGGATTACAAGGATCACTGGGTAGATGTGTTCAAAATCTGGCAAGGTGGTATTGCCATTTATGGCGCGCTGATCGGCGCGATCATTTGTGCGGTCATCTACACACGTTACAAAGGGTATAATTTCTGGCGTATTGCGGATATTTGTGGGCCAGGCTTGCTGATCGGTCAAGCGATTGGACGCTGGGGTAACTTTGTAAACCAGGAAGCATACGGCGGCCCAACCGATGAAGCATTCCTACGTGGTAATCTGCATCTGCCAGACTTTATCGTAAACCAGATGAATGTAAATGGTGTGTATCATCATCCAACGTTCTTATATGAATCCATATGGAATCTGGTCGGTATACTGGTGCTGATGTTTTTCCGTCGTCGCCATTTTGTTCGTGCCGGTGAGATTTTTATGGGGTATTTTATCTGGTACGGTATCGGTCGATTCTTTATTGAAGCGCTGCGTACGGATAGTCTGACCTTTGATGGTCCAGCATGGCTCGTTTCGCTTGTGAATGGTCTATGGTCGCCAATGACCTGGTTTGGATTCCAGCAGGGTGCGATTGAGCCGGGTTATGGCAATATTCGTGTGTCTCAGCTGTTATCGCTGGTGCTGATCATTGTGGCGATTGTATTCATCATCGTTCGTCGCAAAACGAAAAAGAATCTGGAGCATTATAGCGATCCGATCGTTTCTACGCGTGTAGCCAGCAGTGAGCCTGTACCTGATCACCATGATCATACAGCTCCTCATCATGGCGCTGCGAAAACGGAAGCGGAGCATTCGGAAAAGCCTCAGGTGGAACGTAAGGAGTAGTGAAGGATGATAGATACGATTTTGTTCGATCTGGATGGAACGATCGTGGATACGAATGAGCTGATCATCGCTTCTTTTATGCATGTGATGAATCATTCGCTCACACGTGAAGAGATTATCCCGCATATGGGAACAACGCTGGAGCATCAGCTGCGTACCTTCTCCGGTCAGGAGGATGTAGTACCGCTGGTGAAGGCGTATCGCGAATATAATTCGCTACACCATGATGAGATGGTAGCGCCTTTTCCAGAGGTGAATGAGGTGCTCGCTCGTCTGCAAGCTCAAGGCATTAAGATGGGCGTGGTCACTACGAAAATTCGTGCGACAACCACACGTGTACTCGGTCTGTTTGATCTGGATCAGTATATGCAGGCTATTGTGACCTTGGATGACGTGGAGCATCCGAAGCCCGATGCAGAGCCAATTCGCAAAGCACTGGAAGCGCTTGGCTCAGCACCGGAGCGTACGCTTATGGTTGGCGATAGCCCGGCTGATCTTAAATCAGCGACAGCAGCAGGTGTGCAGTCGGCAGCCGTAGCCTGGTCACTCAAGGGGGAGCAGGAGCTGTGCAAGTATGAGCCTACGTTTGTTATTCATCGTATGAGCGATCTGTATAATCTGGTGCTCGCTGATCCGGTTGATCGATGAGAAAGCTGAAGCGCTATCCCGTCAAAGGCAAGCGTAATGCATTGCGGCAAATCTACAGCACAGTCAGCCCGTGGAAGGGTGTACGCAACTTTATCATCATTCAGCTTGCTCGATACTGTCCAATCCTTGGTTTAAAAAATTGGATGTATCGACATCTGCTACGTATGGAAGTCGGAGCAGATACGGCATTTGGGCTGATGGTGATGGTGGACGTATTTTTCCCGGAACGGATACGAATCGGGGACAATTCGGTCATTGGCTACAATACGACGATTCTGGCGCATGAGTATTTGATCCGAGAATATCGGCTTGGCGATGTCATTATCGGTGATGAGGTTATGGTTGGCGCCAATTGTACAATTTTGCCAGGGGTCACGATTGGGGATGGAGCGGTCGTTGCCGCAGGCTCGGTTGTGCACAAGGATGTAGCGGCAGGGAGCTTTGTCGGTGGGAATCCACTGCGCGTGCTCGCTGACGCTGTAGTTATCAAGCAACCAGATTATGAAGAAAAGTAGTCAGAGTGATTACGTGTGGGTAATAAAGCATAATATAGATATAGCGTATATCGACTATCGGCATCACTGGCTGGAGAATCGAATTCTTCAGCCAGTAGCATGTCGTACTGACATTATTATGGTACAAGTTGCATCTGCTCTCTATGGGAAGGGACAAGCCTCGGGAAGATAGGGTAGTGATCGGTTGTGCCATTATAGATGTAAGGGGATGTTTGGATAGTGGATCGACTACAAAAGGAGCGGCTGCCACAGCTTGATTTTTTTCGTGCGTTAGCGATCATTGGCGTATTGCATGTGCATGCTACATCGGATGCGACGATTGATGCTGTCGATACGTCTATTTATTATGTGTTTAATTTTCTGAATTTAATGTTCAAGTATGGTACACCTGCTTTTATTTTTTTAAGCAGCTTTGTGCTGTTTTATAATTATTTTGATCGCCCATTAACAGGCAAGCTGATTTCGAGCTTTTATAAAAAGCGGATTCTGTATATTTTGTTGCCGTATGTCTTGATCTCGGCATTGTATTTATTTTATAAGTTATATACACGTGGGCTACTAGGTGAGCCTATCCTGTTACTGTTGCGTGACTATGTGGATGCGATATTTAGTGGCACTGCATGGACGCATCTTTATTTTGTGTTCATTAGCGTTCAATTTTATATTTTGTTCCCGTTAATGCTCGTGCTGCTGAAAAATCAGCGTTGGATGGCACGCTGGGCGATTGTGATCGGTCTGGCTGTGCAGTGGGCATGGGTATTCTGGAACAAGTATGAATTTCAGTATGCAAATAAGGGCAGTATTGCTTTTTCATATTTTGCTTATTATATGCTGGGTGCGTTTGTAGCGATCTAT
The DNA here is from genome assembly GCF_034055775.1 of Paenibacillus hunanensis. NCBI lineage: Bacteria > Bacillati > Bacillota > Bacilli > Caryophanales > Paenibacillaceae > Paenibacillus > Paenibacillus hunanensis. Next base: position 147,057 of record NZ_CP139194.1, read on the forward strand.
TTTAAGCCATTCCGACAATGGGTCATGACACGCTGGAAGGATATGAATGGGAATCTGAAGCTCGTTACGGCTGTATTATGGATAAGCTGGCTGGCTACAGGGCTACTCTATGTCCAAATCTGGTATGATTCACGGATGACGGATTACTGGTTTGATTCGCTCTGGTATGAGCTGTTGTGGAATGTGTATACGATGTTATCGTCACTTGTACTGTTCCAGGCGGCATTTATTGTGAATCGTATTGCACCGAAGATGATTTTGGCTGTGCTACGGCGACTGGGTGAGTTGTCGTTTGCGATTTATTTGGTGCATCCGTTCATTTTAGCGTATTATCGCGATACCAAGTCATGGTTCACGTTGGGACCCCTGGCTTACTTTATATGGGTGTACAGTGGACTAATCATTGCGCTTGTACTGTCTGCGTTGCTAGTACAATTTCTATTCCGACGCTTTTCGTATTCGTGGATACTGCTGGGCAGCATTCCATATTCGCTATCTGAGCGTCATCGCAAACGCAAATTGCAACGTAAACAGCGCCGCCAGCCGAAAGTGGTTCAACGTACGATGCCTTAGATTGTCTCTTTTCGCTGTGTAAGCAGGATGGAAAGGGCAAAATAAGACGTGTACGTGTGTACATATTTGTTGAAACAACAAATGAAGTACGCTGTAATCGATGATGAATAATGACATAAATAGCTACGGGATGTAGTAGCTCAGGCAAGCCCTGATATTCTGATGATGGAATATCGGGGCTTGTTTGCATAGGGAGGAGTTCGAGATCATCACTTGTGCAGAATGCAGAATGCAGAATGCAGAATGCAGAATGCAGAATGCAGAGTGGTCGATGCTGCGTGTGGGAACGCTAGAGAGCGGAACAGGATTCCAGGCGTTGGAAGGCGAATGTAGTAGAGGGGAATAACGGATAACATTCAAGGTAGTGATTGCGACGAGAGCTGTTTATTTCTTTTCATTTCACACCGGATCATGCTAATCCCAACTGAATTGACGATGCTGGGCGGATTATGATAAGATATCAAATATCCTTTACTTTATTAGCAAAGTACCACTTTAATGTGTTAAAATATAAAATAATGATTGATCTATACCGTGAAATTTATAATCCAGTCAGAGGTGAACGTCTTGTCTAAGCCGAAAGGATTTGAAAAGCCGATTGGGGTGCGTGATTATTTGCCGCACGTCGTGTCCAAGCTGCGTTATATCGAACGCAATGTTATTGATTGTATGTCTCGCTGGGGATATCGGCAGATTATTACTCCAACTCTTGAATATTACGATACGGTAGGTGTGGCAAGCTCCACCTCCGATAGCAAGCTATATAAAATGCTCAACAATCGTGGAACGACGATGGTGCTGCGCTCGGATATGACGACTCCGATCGCGCGCGTGATGGGCTCTTTGCTACAACAGGAGACATTGCCTGTACGCCTGGCGTATCATGCGAATGTGTTCCGCTCGATTGAAGAGGAAGCCGGAAGGGAAGCCGAGTTTTTCCAAACTGGTGCCGAGCTGGTCGGTGTGGATTCACCTGAGGGTGATGCAGAGGTTATTGCGCTGGCGATTGCTTCTCTACAGGCAGCAGGCGTACAAAATTTCCAGATTTCACTCGGTCATGTTGGCTTCCTGAGCGGACTGCTGGATGAAGCGTTACCGGAGCAGCCGGACAAGCAGGAGGCACTCAAGGATCGCTTGCTGAATCGTGATTTTGTTGGCTTCCGTGAGCAGCTGACGAGCTTCAAGCTATCCGCAGAGCAGCGTCAGGAGCTGGAAGGCTTGCTTCGTCTACGCGGCGCACAGGATATATGTGAGCAGGCATTAGAGATTAGCAGTAACCCGCAGGCTGCCGATGCGATTCGTCATCTGTGCAAGGTGTGGGAGGTACTGGAAGCGTACGGCATGTCAGACTATGTAATGATCGATCTGACGATGATCGGTAATTTTTCCTACTATACAGGCATGGTGTTCGAGGGCTATGCAGCTGAGCTGGGCTTCCCGGTATGCAGCGGTGGTCGTTATGATAATCTGCTGGCACAGTTTGGGCGTCCGCTGGCAGCGACAGGGTTTGCACTCAAAACCAATCGCATTCTGGACGGCGTACAATTGCCTGTACCGGAGCAGCCCCAGCCTGTATTGATCGTATATGATGAGTCCAGTCGACATGAAGCATTTGCCAGAGCGGCGCAGCTTCGTGGGGAAGGGCATATGGTTGTTACCGAATACGGAGCTGCCCTTGATGAGGCTGAAGCAGCACGTACCGGCTATCGAGAGATTATTCGTTTTACTGGCGGCAAGCCAGTGCTGGGCTAATGTAGACCAGCCTGTAGACCTTCATGCCATCAGGCAAAAATTAGAACAGGGAGATGCGTACCTGATGAGCCAGATTTTAAAAGTAGCTATGCCCAAAGGGCGTATTTATAAAAAAGCAGCTGAGCTATTCCGCGAAGCAGGGATTCCGATTCCTACAGATGTCGACGAATCACGCAAGCTGATCGTAGAGCTGCCTGAGCTTGGAATGGAGTTCATTCTCGCCAAGCCGGTCGATGTACCGATCTATGTCGAGCACGGTGTAGCAGATATCGGTATCGTTGGTAAGGATGTATTAATGGAAGAAAATCGTGACGTGTACGAGCTGCTGGATCTTGGTATTGCACGATGCCGCATGTCGGTCATTGCTTTACCGGACTGGGAGCCCGGCATTCAGCAGCGCGTGGCGACCAAATATCCGAATGTGGCTTCACAATATTTCCGCGAGCGCGGACAGCAGGTGGAAGTGATCAAGCTGAACGGCTCAATCGAGCTAGCACCTATGATCGGGCTGGCAGATCGTATCGTCGATATGGTCGAAACCGGTCAAACGCTGCGTGAAAATGGACTGGTAGAGCTGGAGGAATTGTTCGGCATTACGAGTCGCCTGATCGCGAATCGGGTTAGCTACCGGATGAAAAACGAAGAAATTCAGCAGCTGTGTGATACTCTGCAAAAGGTCATTGTACAGCCTTCGTTATAAATGGACGAGTTCCACTGCATGACAGATCACAGGTTACAAATTAAAGATTAAAGATTACAGCTATATGCTAAACCCCATACGAAATGACTGATCCATATCCATGTAGAGCAGTATCATTATAGAGCGGACGGAATAAAGGAGAGATTAGCTTGAAAATCGTAGCTGCACAAGATTTTGATCTGCGCCGTGAGGTGGAGTACGGCTCGCCAGAGCAAAATGCCGCTGTAAAGCAAATTGTTCAGGATATTAAAGATGAAGGCGATCTCGCTCTGCTGCGTTATACCGCGCAGTTCGATCGTACCGAGCTGACGACCGAGCGCCTTCGTGTTACGGATGAAGAGCTTCAAGCTGCCTATGCGCATGTCGAGCCTTCCTTTATCGAGGCGATTACACAGGCGGCACATAATATTCGCCAGTTCCATCAGAAGCAAAAGCGTAATTCGTGGATGGATCTACAGCCAGATGGTAGTCTGCTCGGTCAGATCATTCGACCACTCAAGCGAGTAGGCGTGTATGTACCCGGTGGTAAAGCGGCTTATCCTTCCTCTGTACTGATGAACGTCATTCCTGCACAGGTGGCAGGGGTACCGGAGATTGTGATGGTTACGCCGCCTGCTACAGGCGGACGTGAAGGGATCGATCCGTATATTCTCGTGACTGCTGCGGAAGCGGGCGTTACCGAAATATACCGCATCGGTGGGGCGCAGGCAATCGCCGCACTCGCCTATGGAACCGAAACGATTGAGCCTGTAGATAAAATCTGTGGCCCTGGTAACATCTATGTTGCGCTTGCCAAGCGTGAGGTATACGGCATCGTCGATATCGACAGTATCGCCGGCCCAAGTGAGATCGTAGTGCTTGCGGATGAGCAGGCTAATCCAGCCTATGTGGCTGCGGATCTATTGTCACAGGCAGAGCACGATGAGATGGCGTCAGCCATTCTGGTGACTGATTCACGCGAGTTGGCAGACAAGGTATCTGCTGAGGTACAGCGTCAGCTGGAAACTTTACCACGGCGCGAGATTGCAGCGGCTTCAGTAGAAAGCTATGGTGCGGTCATTTTGACCGATACACTGGATGAAGGCATCACGGTTGTGAACCGACTGGCGCCTGAGCATCTGGAAATTATGGTTGAGCAGCCGATGAATATTCTCGGTCGAATCGAAAATGCTGGAGCTATTTTCCTCGGACCTTATAGCTCGGAACCGGTCGGTGATTATTTTGCTGGCCCGAACCATATCATTCCAACCAACGGAACAGCACGCTTCTCATCACCGGTAGATGTGGATGATTTTATTAAAAAATCAAGCATGATCTACTATAGTAAGGAAGCGTTGCTTGCTAATGGAGAGACGATTATGGAGCTGGCGCGTCATGAAGGGCTGGAAGGTCATGCACGTGCGATCGAGATTCGTCTGGAGCAGGAAGGCAACTAAAGAATAGATAGACATTCTATATATATCTATAGAAGCGAATCTATGTCCGATTGGGACACTTATTATAAACAAGCTGGGGGAGTAGCCTTATGACAACGGAAAATGAACAAGTACGCCGCGCGGAGATTAGCCGCAAAACGAACGAAACGAATATCCAGCTCGCTTTGCAGGTGGATGGTACAGGACAGGCAGAAATCGAGACAGATGTACCGTTTCTGAATCATATGCTGGATCTGTTCACCAAGCACGGGCATTTTGATCTGAGTGTGAAGGCGCAGGGGGATATCGAGATCGATGATCACCACACGGTAGAAGATATCGGTATCTGCCTGGGACAAACGCTGCGTGAAGCGCTCGGCGACAAGCGCGGCATTAAGCGCTATGCGAATGTGTTCATTCCGATGGATGAGGCGCTCGCTCAGGTTGTGATCGATGTGAGTAACCGTCCGCACTTTGAATACCGTGCAGAATACCCATCCTCGCAGGTGGGGAGCTTTCAGGTAGAGCTGGTGCATGAGTTTCTGTGGAAGCTGGCACTCGAAGCACGTATTACGCTCCATGTGATCGTGCATTACGGCAAAAATACACACCATATGATCGAAGCGGTCTTCAAGGCGCTGGGACGTGCCATTGATGAAGCAACGTCGATCGATCCGCGTGTGACAGGAGTACCTTCGACGAAGGGGGTGCTGTAAAGTATGGCAATTGCAATTGTAGACTATGGCATTGGCAATCTGCACAGTGTCAGCAAGGCGATTGAGCGTCTTGGCTATGATTACACGATCACAGGGGATCGCGAAGAGATTCTAGCGGCAGAAGGTGTCATTTTGCCGGGTGTGGGTGCCTTTGGTGATGCGATGAACCATATTCGCGAAGGTGGTATGGATCATATCGTGCATGAGGTGGCTGATAGTGGGAAGCCGCTGCTCGGCATTTGCCTCGGAATGCAGCTTTTGTTTACCGAAGGCGAGGAATACGGTATCCATCAGGGGCTGGATATTTTACCGGGTCGTGTTGTACGCTTCGCTGAGGGTGATTATAAGGTGCCGCATATGGGCTGGAATCAGCTGGAGTACAAGCAGCCAGACCATGCGCTCGTGCGTGATCTGTATGCCGGTCATGCGTACTTTGTACATTCATATCATGTGCTGCCAGCTCAGCAGGACGATCTGATTGCGGTGACGGAGTATGGCGGTCAGCAGGTAACGGCAATTGTCGGTCGCAATAATGTGTACGGCATGCAGTTCCACCCGGAGAAGAGCGGTGAGCTCGGCAAGCTGCTGCTGCGTAATTTCCTCGCTCTCTGTGTAGGCGAACGAGTAAAGTAAAAAAACGTTAAAGTAATAAATAAAATAGTGAAATGATGGATAATATGGATCGGTATTTGGATACTTTTTTTCGAAATCTCGCGTTCAAATATCGCACGTAAGCTTTTTGTATTGCATGTAATTTTTTGCTCTATGGAGAATAATAGCTGTTCAGTATAAAGTCCATACGATGTCATCATCAGGATGAAAGCTCGCATTTGAAGCGGTCAGGGATAGCAGCATACCTGTTCCGCATATATAAGGGGGAAGCACATTGTCTTCGTTTACAATCTATCCGGCAATTGATATCCGTGGTGGTCGCTGTGTGCGTCTGATCCAGGGTGATTATAATCAGGAAACTGTCTATAACGATGATCCAGTAGCGGTCGCAAAAGGTTTTGTAGAGCAGGGCGCACAATTTGTGCATCTGGTCGATCTGGATGGAGCCAAAGCAGGGCATCCGGTCAATCACGAGCTGATCGGACGTATTGCTAGCAGTGTGCAGGTGCCTGTTCAGCTCGGCGGTGGACTGCGTACGCTTGCTGATGTAGAGCAATTGATCGGTCTCGGTGTAAGTCGTGTCATTATTGGCACAGCAGCCATTGAGGATCGTGCATTTACCGAAGCGGTACTGGGTACCTATGGTGACCGTGTAGCAATCGGTATCGATGCGCGCAATGGATATGTAGCTACGCGCGGCTGGCTGGAAACGTCCGAGGTGAAGGCCGAGGAGCTTGCCAAGGAGCTGGCTACTAAGGGTGCAGAGACATTTATTTTCACCGATATTTCGCGTGATGGCATGATGCAGGGGCCGAATATTGAAGCGATTGCTTCGATTGCCAAAGCATCTGGTAAAGGCGTGATCGCATCGGGCGGCGTAACCGTGCTGGACGATCTGATCCGTCTGGCAGAGCGTCAAGCCGAGGGCATTAGCGGTGCCATTGTAGGCAAAGCAATCTATACAGGTAAAATTGATCTACAGGACGCGCTACTCAAGGTGCGCTAATCATCGGGCAGGAGAGGAGGAGCATTCATGCTTGCAAAGCGAATTATTCCGTGTCTGGATGTGAAGGAAGGGCGCGTGGTCAAAGGCGTGAACTTCGTGAATCTGCGCGATGCCGGTGATCCGGTAGAGCTGGCAGCGATCTATGACCGCGAGGGTGCGGATGAGTTAGTATTTCTCGATATTTCGGCATCAGTGGAAGGGCGCGAAACGATGGTTGAGGTCGTACGGCGTACTGCTGAGGAAATCTCGATTCCATTTACTGTCGGCGGAGGCATCTCCTCGGTAGACGATATGAAAAAGATTCTGCGTGCGGGTGCCGACAAGATCGGAATCAATACGGCAGCAGTGGTGAATCCACAGCTGATCAATGAGGGCTCGCAGCGCTTTGGCGCGCAATGTATCGTCGTGGCGATCGATGCGCGTTTTAATGAAGAATGGGGCGAGTGGGAAGTATACACGCATGGCGGACGTAAATCGACCGGTATCAAGGCGCTGGACTGGGTCAAAGAGGTCGAGCAACGCGGTGCAGGTGAGATTTTGCTGACGAGTATGGATGCGGATGGCACCAAGGATGGCTTCGATCTGCCGCTTACGCGTGCGGTATGCGAGGCAGTGCGTATTCCGGTGATCGCTTCCGGTGGAGCAGGCTTGCCGGAGCATTTCCTGGATGTGTTCGAGCAGACAGGAGCTGATGCTGGACTGGCAGCGACCATTTTCCACTATAAGGAAATCTCGATTCCAGCGCTGAAAACCGAGCTGCGCTCGGGAGGGGTGGAGATTCGCTAATGAGTGAAGCCAACGATCATAGTGGAACGAACGATTATACAACCTTTCAAAAGGAAATCCTCAAGCAATCTCATTCGTGGGATGAGCTAGTCGCAACGATCAAATGGGATCGCGATGGACTCGTACCTGCTATCGTACAGGATGCGTCCAACCGACTCGTGCTGATGATGGCCTATATGAACAAGGAATCGCTGCGTCGCTCGCTGGAGTCGGGCGATACATGGTTCTGGAGTCGTTCGCGCCAGGAGTTCTGGCATAAGGGCGGTACATCAGGCAATACCCAGCGCATTACGTCGCTGTATTATGATTGTGATGGAGACACACTGCTCGTACTGGTAGAGGCGAATGGGCCTGCTTGCCATACGGGACGAATAAGCTGCTTTTATAATGAGGTGAATGAAGTGGATAATAAGCCAACCTTTGAATCTTCCGATAACCAAGCATCATCCGCGGCATCGACAGATCGTTTTGCTATTCTAGCCGAGCTGGAGCAAATGATTGCGGAGCGTGATGTAGAGCGTCCAGAAGGTGCGTACACAACGTATTTATTTGAAAAAGGAATCGATAAAATTTTGAAAAAAGTCGGCGAGGAAACTGCTGAAACGATCATTGCAGCCAAAAATGGTGACAATGATGAGCTGCGCTATGAAGTGAGCGATCTAATCTATCACCTGCTCGTGCTGCTACAGGAGCGCAAGCTGCCACTGGATGATGTACTGGCTGAGCTGGATCGTCGTCATGAGCGTCCGCGTAAGGATTAATGTAGCCCTGTAATTGTAAGAGCGATATTCTGTAAAAGGTAGCATGATGGCTACCATGAACATGAAGGAGCGAGCCGTATGCGAGTCGATTATCATACTCACCATGTGCGCTGTGGTCATGCGGTGGGTGAACTGGAGGAATATGTACAGCGTGGCATAGAGATTGGTCTGGATCAACTGGGCTTGTCTGATCATTTGCCACTCATTCACGTTGATCCAGCGACCTACTATCCAGAGATGGCGATGCCGATGGAGGAGTTACCTCGTTATGTGGAGGAATGTCTGCATCTCAAGCAAAAGTATAGCGATCGCATCGATATCCGAGTTGGACTGGAAGCCGATTATATCGAGGGCTATGAAGAGACGATTGAGCGGATCATCACGCAGTATCCTTTTGATTATGTGATCGGTTCGGTGCATTTTCTCGGTGAGTGGGACATTTCCGACTATCGCCAGACCGATGGCTGGAACGGTCGCGAGGTGCTAGATGTGTATCGTCAGTATTATGATGCGATGCAAAAGGCAGCAGCGACTGGATTTTACGATATTGCCGGGCATCTGGATGTGATCAAGCGCTTTGGCTATGTACCGCCTGCTGAGCAGGATGCCGAACGAGAAGCGCTGGAGGATGCAGCACTACGAGCTGTGCAGCAGGCTGGCATGACGATGGAGCTGAATTCATCGGGGCTATACAAAGCCTGTGCGGAGATCTTCCCCGCGCGTCGAATCGTGGAACAGGCGATTGCGCTCGGTATTCCGCTGACATTGGGTTCGGATGCGCATGATCCGCTCAAGCTGAGCGATGGTCTGGATCAGGCGCGTGCCCTGCTAACCGAGCTTGGAGTAGAGCAGATTGCGACGTTTAAGGAACGTCAGCGTCAGATGGTGCCGTTGAACGGATCAGATCGTTGATGGATGTTGCAAAGTGTTAGTATTTTGTCTGGCTATCTATGTATCAATAACAAAAGCCCCTGCCGCGTGTATTTGCGGATCAGGGGCTTTTTCTAGGTCGGGCTAATGAAAGCTCGAATGATCATATTCTAACACTCTGAAATAGAATATAATTTTGAACTCGAATCAGCGCTTGATATGCTTTATTATTGAACTTCTTTCGGTGTACCTGAGCCATTCTTCTTCAGGCTCACCTTGATTGGAGCAGATGCAGAGCTTGTTGTTTCTGTAGTAATCACCTGGGTCGTTGTGTCCACCGAATCGGTATGCATATCCCCATCACGCTCGGCTTTGCGAATTTTACGCATTTCGTTCAGCATGAGCAGGAAGATCACAACGAGGAAGCTGGTGATTAGAATCAGGAAGCCGCCCAGCTCCTGTCCAAAGTAGTGCAGATCGCCGCCACGGAAGCCCAGTCCACGCAGGAATTTGAAATGCCAGGACAGTGGCAGCACATGGCTGACATTTTGCAAAATCGGTGGCAGCAGGGCAACTGGAATCTGCGCACCACTCAAAATAAACGATGGCAGCAGGATCATCGTGATCCGTCCAGCCGCTTTGGCCGGGCTACTCGCGCTCCAGCCTACGAGCATACAGAGCAGAGACAGCGAGATGGTATACATCAGGAATGGAATCCACAGCTGGAACACATTCGCCTCAAAGCGAAGTCCGCCCACCTGCTTCAGACAGCCCATGACGACATACATAGAAACGGTAGCGATGATCGCATACGGCACGACACGCAACACAAGGCTGAGTGGACGACGTAATGCCTCTGCCAGCAGACCCTGCTCGCGTAGACGTGGAACGATCGTCAATGTAGCCCCACCCAGAATAGATAGGAATACTGTATTAACGAAGCCGATAACCGAGCTCATCAGCGTATTGTTCGTCGGGTTGTACAGCAGACGGGTCTGCAAGCTCAGCCCTGTAGTAAAGTTAGTCGCCTGTGCAGAGCTAACGCCCATCGCGACCAGCTTGCCTGCGGCGGTTGTTGCATTCTCCGCATTGATCACCTCGGTCACACCATTACGCAGATAGGTAGTTGCTGTAGCGAGCGCTGTATCAACATACAAACCGATATTCGTCTGCCCGCCCTGCGTGTGGGCTTTTTCCAGACCTGCTGGCAGGTAGATCACGCCGAAGTATTCTTCATTGTACAGGAAGCTGTTCGGCTCCATGTAGTTGTAGGTGATGTATTTAACATCGATATACTGGTCAGCATCGAGCTTTTCGATCAATTGCTGGCTGTAGGCGCTGTGATCCATATCGACCACAGCGACCGGTGCCTCGTTTAGCTGGTTGTTTTTAAAGACGTAGCCGAACGCCGCAGAGATAATGAGCGGCGCAATGAGCATAATCCAGATAAACTTACCTTGCAAAATGAGCTTGAATTCATCAATTATTGCTTTCATTGGTCGGAACCTCCACCGTCATTCCCGGCAGCAGGTCAGATGTACGCTTCACATCGACACGCACGATAAATGAAGTCGTATCTGCCTGTCCTTTTTCACGGCTCATACGCAGTGCAGCATATTGTGGTGCAGAAGTGATGTAACGCACGGTACCTTGAACATTTTTGCCCAGCGATACGATGTTGGTATCCACTTTCGCGCCAGCCTGGAAGCTCTTAATATTTTCTTCGCCTACATACAGATCATAGTACAGCTTGCCTGTTTCGATCATTACGACCGGTGTGCCAGCAGAGACGTTTTCGCCTGCTTTTGGTACGACACGGGTTACTTTACCGTCAGCCGATGCAACCAGCACGCGGCGGTTCTTTTGGACAAGCAGATTGTCCATGCTGATTTGCAGCGATTGCTTTTGCTTTTTGAGTAGCTCGATATTGTATTGACCGTTTTGGATATCCTCTTGACCCTGATCAATTTGCTTCAGGGCTTGTTGTGCTTGCTCTACCTGAACATGTGCAGCCTGACGATCCTCAGCGGTCGCACCGTTTTGTAGCTTTTCCAGTGCGGTTTCCTGAGCGCGCACCTGGTTACCTGCCACTTCAACCTGCTTTTGAGCACTGACTAGCTGATCCTGTGTGCTTTGCAATTGCTTTTGCGCGGTGTTTAGTGCGTTTTGTGCAGTATCCAGACTTGCCTGTGTTCCCAGTCCGTTGTCAAATAGGGATTTGGCACGGTCATAGCTGGTTTGGGCATAATCGACGTTTTGCTGTGCAGTAGCGACTGCTGTCTGTGCAGCATTAACGCCATTGTTCGCAACCTCTACCGATTTTTTGGCAGAATCGACCGCGATTTCCTGACTTTGAATATCCTCAGGACGTGCGCCAGTCAGCACCTTTTGCTCGGCTACCTGTGCAGCCTGTACGCTCAGCTGTGCGCTTGCTTTTTGTTCAGCCAGCTTGTGCGATTGACTGGTCAGCTCGCTTTGTGCCTGGCTGATCTGTACATCGAGCTGGGACATTTGCTCTTTGACGTTCTGAATTTGCAGGTTGATGTCCTGCGTATCCAGTGTCATGAGCACCTGTCCTTTTTTCACATGGTCTTCTTCCTTGACCTTAACGGAGGTCACTTTACCGGATTGCCCTTCAAAGGAGCTGTTGACGGTATCAATGGTCAGCACGCCTTCCTTTTTCATAGCAGCCATCGAAACAGCGTCCTTACCGTGCATCGCTAGCAGTGTTCCTCCTACGCCCAGCGCAACAATTAGAACGATGATGGGAATTAATTTTACGATTTTCACTTTGGTTTGCTCTCCTGTCTTTATGGAAATCTAATATAAAATGTAAGCTAAAATTGAAGACGTTAGCTGGCGAATAGTTCGGAGCCGTACTATTAGACCGCAAAAAACGTTCATTTTGGCTCAGGATTCGCTATGGTTCGATTCGATACCGGAACGAATTTTGTACAGCAATTGCTTGAGCACCTCGCGCTCATCAATCGTCAAATGGTTCATGACTCCAGCTAATTGGGTGGCATATTGCGGTAAAATATGACGTACGACCGCTTCACCCTCGTCTGTCAAATGAATAGCTGTCATGCGGCGATCCTCATGGGAACCGCGACGAATCAAGCCGTCCTTTTCAAGACCGTTAATCAATCCAGTCATCGTGGAGCGGGTCACACCAGCCGATTTTGCCATTTCAGAAGGCAATAGCGGCTTTTTGAGCAGCATGAGCGAGATCAGAATTCGAATCTTGCCCGGTGACAGCCCATTTTCCGTAAGTAGAGGCGATACTTCGTGATACAGCTCATGAGAAGTACGAATAAGCAAAAAAGAAGTGAGCATGCAGTCCACATCGATCTGCGGAAACAGCGGTGCTAGATTTTTAAGCCGATCCAAATCCTTGAGATGCTTCACCATTTCCGACGGTTCAAATTGGGACATTCTCTTCACCTTTCTCCAACTATCTTAATGGAGATATTGTACGGCGCCTAACTACTTGCCGTCAAGAGGAAAAGTATGAATATTTCAACATAATACAAAAGAAAGCGCCATCATCCGACAATTTTTTCTTTGGCTTTACCTAAAGAGCGACAAACCAGCGATTTTGTGCGTATTTTCAACGTTCAAAAAGATGAAGAATTGCAGATTAGAGCAGAATTGTCTTTGATATCGTTACGCGGCGATATACAATATTTAAAAACAGGGTAAAGCAAGCTCGCCATCTAAATCAGGAGGAATTATGAAAGAACATATGCGAATTTTCTCGGGCTCATCCAGTCCGGAGCTGGCCACGACGATCGCCGATCGTCTGGGCGTGACACTGGGCAAAATCAAGCTCTCTCAGTTCAAAAGTGGTGAAACGTATGTACATTATGAAGAAACGATTCGGAACATGGATGTTTTTCTCGTGCAATCCCTGTCTCATCCGATCAATGAGCTGTTCGTAGAGCTACTTGTTATGATTGATGCAGCCAAGCGAGCATCCGCACGAACGATCAATATTATTGTGCCGTATTACGGATATGCACGTCAGGAACGCAAATCTGCACCAAGAGAGCCTATTTCTGCAAAAATGGTCGCTGATGTACTGACTACAGTTGGCGCAGACAGGGTAATTACTATTGATCTACACGCCTCTGCGATTCAAGGCTTCTTCAATATCCCGGTTGACCATCTGACTGCACTCGATCTGATCAGTGGTTATTTGCGTAGCCAATCGATTGAGGATGCTGTCGTTGTATCACCGGATGCTGGACGCGCTTACATGGCAGAAAAGCTAGCTAATCGTCTCGATGCCCCATTTGCGATGATGATCAAAAAGCGCCCGGCGCATAATGAATCGGTCATCACGCATGTAATCGGCGATGTAGAGGGCAAGACTCCGATTATTATCGAGGATCTGATCGACACAGGCACGACGATTGTAAATGTCGTCGAAAGTCTAAAGGAACGTGGGGCTCATGACGCAATCGTTTGCGCAACGCACGGACTCTTTTCCGGTGAGGCGCTAAAACGACTGGATCATCCAGCGATTCGTGAGCTGGTCGTTACGGATTCAATTAGCTTACCATCTGTGACGCCTGATCGCTTGACTGTATTGTCGGTGGCACCGATGCTTGCCCATGCGGTACGCATTATTATGGAGGGTGGCTCGATTGCCACCATGTTTAGCGACGCCGGTATCTAACGCCTTGATGTAGCCTATAGATAGCAATGTGTACGTGTATAAAGGTCGATACGCCTTTAGACCGTTCGGCTATTGTGGTATACTAAACGGTGCTGGTTACAGGTAACACAGCTCATTTACTGTGGGGCAATTGACGAACAGCAGATGAGTGAAGTGATAGAAGGAGGTGCCTTGATCCGGTGAATGATTATAAGCGGAAAACGGAAGAGGCGGAGCGTAAGGTCATCAGACTACAGATGGATGCCAATTTCTTTTTTGAACGAGCTGTCCGCTCATTAGACCGTTATCGTTATGACAAGGCATTGAATTATTTTCAAAAGGCGGTCGAATACGAGCCTGAGAATCCAGTCAATCATTGCAATCTGGCTGGCATTCTGTCCGAAATGGGCAAATATGATGCATCCAATGAAGCGTTGCAGCATATTATCGCGCAGGTCGACCCACTTCTGAGTGAATGTCATTTTTACATGGCGAACAATTATGCGAATATGGAGCAATTTGCGGAGGCTGAGCGCGAGCTGCTTATTTATATGGAAAAAGAACCCAATGGTGCGTTTATCGCCGAGGCGAATGAAATGATAGAGGTTGTGCAGCGTGAGCGTGCACGCAGTGGAGCGCCAAGTCTTGCTTTGCCGGAAATGAATGCAGAAGTCCAGCAGGAGCCGCGTGAGCAAGGACGGCAGCTGCTAGAGGAAGGCGATGTGCAGGCGGCTTGTGATCTGCTACAGCAGGCGCTTGCCGATGATCCAGACGACGATGCAGCGCGCAACAATCTAGTCGTCGCGCTTCATCATCTGGGCAAGCTGGAGCAAGCGGCTTTTGAAGTAGAGGAAGTGCTACGTCGTGATCCGCATAATCTGCATGGCCTGTGCAATCAGGCGCTGATTTTACAGCAGATGGGTCAGCACAGTCTGCTGTTACAGCAGATTCGCATATTGCGCCGTATCCATCCGATGCATGGAGAGCATCTGCTCAAGCTGGCGATTACGCTGGCCATGCTGGGACAGCATGATGCGGCGTATCCCCATTTTACACGTCTCGTCAAACAGTATCGTGAAGGCGAGCAATTAGAAATTTATCATTATGCTGCCGTAGCGGCATGCTATGTGGGTAAATATGATCAAGGTGAACAATGGTGGCGGCGTATACTGCGGCTGGATGCGCAAGCTGAAGTGCCAGCCTTTTACATCGCTCATCTCGAAGAACTGCGCCAGGAACAGCTTCAGCCGTCCTATCGTTATGCATTACCTCATACAACCGAGGTATCAGCCCGCAGTGTAGAGCGAGCATCAGAGCATATCGGTTCCATCGATAGCGAGGTGCAGCTGCTGCATATACTGCGTCACGGAACCGAGCAGCAGAAGCTTCAGGCGCTCCATGCGTACAAGCTGGAAGGCAGCTATGAGCTGCATCGTATATTGCGTGAGTATGTGGCTTCTGCACAAGCATCGACGGCGCTCAAGCAGGCGGCAGAGCGCCTGTTACGACAATGGGTATCGACACACTCGCTGGTGGATGATCGCCTGATTGATGATCTGGAGTCAGCACGTGCGAGCTTGCCGATCTGGGAGGAGCGCTGGCAGCAGGTGCTGGAGATGTTCCTTCTGCATTCGCCGATGCGTCAGCAGGGAAACTTCCGGCATGATGTGGAGGCGCTGTGGCTGGAATTTATTAAGCGTTCGTATCCGGAGCTTCCGCGGCTACAGCATCCAGAGGGCTGGGCAGCGGCGCTGGAATATCTGGTTGCGCGTCTATTTCGCCAGCCGCTTACCTATGCAGAAGTGGCGGAGCGCTATGGAAGCACCATTTCCAGTGTTAGTCGATATGCACGGCGAATCAGTCGGCTGTGTCATGTACAGAGTAAAATGCAGCGCAGTCTGGCGAAAAGTAATCAAGGCTCCTAAAGCCAATCGTATTGAGCTTGAATATAGTTATATCAACAGGTGTACCATTTCATAAGGAGGTTTCTTAATATCATGTATAAATCAATCATTATCGGAACAGGACCTGCGGGGCTCACCGCAGCGATCTATCTGGCGCGTGCCAATATGCAACCACTCGTTATCGAAGGCTTGCAGCCAGGTGGCCAGCTGACGACAACGACAGAGGTTGAGAACTTTCCGGGCTTCACGGATGGCATTATGGGGCCTGAACTGATGGACAATATGCGCAAGCAGGCGGAGCGCTTTGGAGCGGAATTCCGCTCTGGATGGGTAGAGCATATCGATCTGTCCAAGCGTCCATTCAAAATTAAGGTTGAGGGTGCAGGCGAGCTGGAAGCGGAATCTGTCATCATTTCAACCGGTGCATCGGCTCGTTATCTGGGCATTCCGGGTGAACAGGATAATGTTGGACGTGGTGTAAGTACATGCGCAACATGCGACGGCTTCTTTTTCCGCAACAAAAAGCTTATCGTTGTTGGCGGTGGCGACTCTGCGATGGAGGAAGCGAGCTTCCTGACTCGTTTTGCAACAGAGGTAACGGTGGTGAATCGTCGCGACGAGCTGCGCGCTTCGAAGATCATGCAGGATCGTGCGCGTGACAATGCGAAGATCAAATGGGCGCTGAACCGCAAGCCGCTTGAAGTCGTTGCAGGCGATACAGGCGTAAAAGGCTTGAAAGTGCTTAACAATGAAACAGGGCAGGAAGAGCTAGTTGAAGCAGATGGCGTATTCGTAGCAATCGGACATACGCCGAACACCGGCTTCCTCAAAGGGCAGATTACAACCGACGATCATGGCTACATCATGGTCACACCGGGTACAACCGAAACGAATATCCCTGGCGTATTCGCTTGTGGTGATGTTCAGGATACACGTTATCGTCAAGCGATTACGGCTGCGGGTAGCGGCTGCATGGCAGCGATGGATGCGGAAAAATTCCTGGAAGGCCATATGGTACATGACTGGAGCGAAGCGCTGGATAAATAACAGAGCGTTCAGAGAAAAGGGAGCCACTACGGCTCCTTTTTTGCTTGGATCGTGCAAGACAACAGACCCGCGGGTTTCGCTTGACCTGATGGTGTGGTTCGCTTATAGTTGGATACG
The DNA here is from genome assembly GCF_034055775.1 of Paenibacillus hunanensis. NCBI lineage: Bacteria > Bacillati > Bacillota > Bacilli > Caryophanales > Paenibacillaceae > Paenibacillus > Paenibacillus hunanensis. The sequence goes on from NZ_CP139194.1 coordinate 163,976, forward strand.
AACGTTTTCATTACCTCAGAGCGTATAATGCAGTCGTTTTCTCATGGAGAAAGCACTGCTATGACGGGCAATCCCCGTATTTCTTCACTATAAATTTTGTGTATAATCGCATTTTTAGCAGTATCCGACAGAACGGAAATGGTACAATAGTATAGAATGTACAGCCTGTGTTCATCCATGCCACAGCTTGCTTAGTTTCGATACATAAGCAAGCGATATCATGAAGTAGCAGACACAGTTAAAATGCATATGGATATATATCAAATTTTGAGTAGAAAAGGTGGCTCGGTTCTATGTCTGAAAATATTTACGTCGGCGTCGACCTTGGTGGTACTGCGATTAAGGTAGGCATTTGCAATCATGAAGGAGAACTGCTTCACACATACGAAGGTCCAACCGAAAAAGAAAAAGGGACCGATACCGTGATCGACAATATCGTCAAATATGTACGTCTTATTGTTGAGCAATCTCCCTACAGCTGGGATCAGCTTGTAGGCGTGGGAGCAGGCGTAGCCGGCTTTACCGATCTTCGCGCAGGTGTGATCCTGCTAGCGCCGAATATCGGATTTCGTGATGTACCGATCCGGGCCATCCTTGAAGAACGTCTCGGAAAAACGATCCGCATCGATAATGATGCTAACGTAGCTGCACTGGGCGAAGCGTGGAGTGGCGCAGGCAAAGGCGTGAACGATTGCGTCTGCTACACACTGGGTACCGGCGTAGGCGGCGGCATTATTTTGAACGGTAAAATTTATCAGGGCTTTGCTGGATTGGCTGGCGAGATCGGTCATATCTCCGTTGTACCTGATCTGGAAGCGATCCAGTGCGGCTGTGGGAAAATGGGCTGCCTGGAGACGGTATCCTCTGCGACAGGTATCGTGCGCATGGCGGTAGAAGCTGTCGAACGTGGCGATCAGACCAGCCTGTCGAGTATTGAGCAGATTACAGCGAAGGATATTTTTGATGCCGCTAAAGCAGGAGATGAGGTAAGCATTCGCATCATTAACCGTGCTGCCTTTTACCTGGGCAAATCGATGGCTGCGATTGCAGCAACCTTGAACCCGGAACGCTTTATTATCGGTGGCGGTGTATCCAAGGCTGGCGATATTCTGTTCAGCAAAATCCGTGAGGTATTTGCTGAGCTGACACCCGCTCCACTACAGCAGGGCGTTGAGATTATCCCTGCCAAGCTGGGCAATGATGCAGGTATCGTTGGAGCAGCAGGATTGCTGTTGCGTTAACATACAAGCAAGCGAAGGTGTAACTACCACATACAACTGGATAGAGAGGGGACAAAAGCATGAGCACCAGCGACAATTCAACGACCGCCACGATGGTTATTATTACCGGACTGTCTGGCGCAGGTAAGACGATTGCAGTGCAAAGCCTGGAGGATCTTGGTTTTTTCTGTGTAGATAATCTTCCGCCTGTGCTAATTCCTAAGTTTGCCGAGCTGATTGAACAGTCCAATGGCAAAATTGGTAAGGTTGCGCTTGTGATCGATTTGCGCGGCCGTGAATTTTTTGCCGCCCTCTCGGAATCATTGAGCTATCTAAAAAATCACCTGACGATTCATTCGGAGATTCTGTTTTTGGAAGCAAGCGATGAAGTGCTTGTGCAGCGCTATAAAGAAAGTCGTCGTCGCCATCCACTCGCTCCAGAAGGGATGCCCCTTGATGGAATCCGGCTTGAACGCAAAATGCTAGACGATCTACGAAATGCAGCGACGCAAGTTATCGATACAAGCACGACCAAGCCAGCCAAGCTGAAGCAGACGATCGTATCGCATTTTTCACACCTGGAAACGAATCGCCTGTCGGTGAATATCACATCATTCGGCTTCAAATACGGTATTCCGATTGATGCCGATCTGATCTTCGATGTGCGCTTCCTGCCGAATCCGCATTATATCGATGCCCTGCGTCCCCATACCGGACAGGACAGCGATGTGTACGAATATGTGATGAAGTGGCCAGAGACGCAAGCGTTTTTGACCAAGCTGCTCGATATGCTGCATTTTCTTATCCCACAATATCGTAATGAAGGCAAAAGCCAGGTGATTATCGGGATTGGCTGTACCGGCGGTAAGCACCGTTCGGTTGCTATTTCCGAATATCTTGGCCGTATGCTAGGCACTAGTGAAACCGAAACCGTACGTGTCAGTCATCGGGATGCTGATCGTGATCGGCATTAAGGAGTGGAACCTATGTCAATTTCACAGCCAGACCTGCCTGTGCTGCGCCCACGCATCGTTGTGATGGGTGGCGGCACTGGCCTGTCTGTTATGCTGAGAGGTCTGAAGGAAAAGCCGCTCGATATTACAGCAATCGTAACGGTTGCTGATGACGGAGGAAGCTCAGGCATTCTCCGTGACGAGCTAAAAATGCCGCCTCCGGGCGACATTCGCAACGTGCTAACCGCGCTTGCAGATGTAGAGCCGCTTATGTCAGACATGCTCAAGTACCGCTTTCAAAAAGGGGAAGGGCTGGCTGGACATAGTCTGGGCAATCTCATTCTTGCAGCGATGACCGATATTTCAGGTGACTTTGTCACCGCTGTACGTGAGCTAAGCCGAGTTTTTGCCGTTCGTGGTGAAGTGTTGCCTGCCGCAGAGCAGGCAGTTGTACTGCATGCCGAGATGGAGGATGGAGAGATCGTCACAGGCGAGTCCAAGATTCCAGAAGCGGGCAAGCGGATCAAACGTATTTTCCTTGAACCGGATCACGTGGAGCCGTTGCCAGAGGCTGTGCGAGCGATTCAGGAGGCGGATGCGATCTTGATCGGGCCAGGTAGTCTGTATACCAGTCTGTTGCCCAATCTGCTCGTACCGAAGCTAGCGGATGCGATTCTAGCATCCGATGCACTCCGGCTGTTCATCTGTAATGTAATGACTCAGCCTGGTGAAACAGACAACTACGCGGTCAGTGACCATCTGAACGCGATCTATGAGCATGTTGGACACCGGCTGTTCGACTATGTACTCGTGAATAATGAGCCGATTCCGCTCAAGGTGCAGCAGCGCTACGCGGAGCAAGGCGCCAAGCCGGTTAAGCTTGACCAGGATGAAGTAGAAGCAATGGGCTACCGGATCATCGCCGATAAAATGGTGATGTACGGCACCTATCTGCGGCATGATGCCGAGATGCTCAGCCATCATATTTATGAGCAGGTCAAGAAACACATTTTATCGAAAGGGTGAGTCCATTGTCATTTGCGGCGCAAACCAAAAAAGAATTGACCATGATTGAAGCGGATGACTGCTGTGAGCAGGCAGAGCTGTCGGCCTTAATTCGAATGAACGGTTCCGTGCAGGTGTCCAACAAAAAGATTATACTGGACATTTCCACGGAGAATGCCGCAATTGCAAGACGGATTTATTCCCTGATCAAAAAGCATTTTGCGGTCCATACCGAGCTGCTTGTACGCAAAAAAATGCGGCTGAAAAAGAATAATGTATACATCGTCCGTATTCCGGCAGGTGTACAGGAAATTTTGAGTAAGTTAAAAATTGTGTCCGAGGGCTTTATGTTCACGCCGGGCATCAATAAGCAGATGGTGAGCAAAAATTGCTGTAAGCGAGCTTACCTTCGTGGTGCTTTTATGGCAGGTGGCTCGGTGAATAACCCGGAAGGCTCCTCCTATCATCTGGAGATTGCGTCCATGTATGAAGAGCAGTGCCAGGCACTTGTTGATCTGGCGAATGAATTCGATCTGAATGCGCGTTGTATCGAACGCAAAAAAGGCTTTATTTTATACATCAAGGAAGGCGAGAAGATTATCGAATTCCTGAGCATTATCGGAGCTCATCAGGCGCTGTTCAAGTTCGAGGACGTGCGTATTATGCGCGATATGCGTAACTCGGTCAATCGAATCGTCAATTGCGAGACCGCGAACTTAAACAAAACGATCGGTGCAGCGGTACGCCAAATTGATAATATCCGTCTTATCCAGCGTCATCTGGGGCTGGAGCAGTTGCCAGATAAGCTACGCGAGGTAGCAGAGATTCGACTGGCGCATCCGGATATGAACCTGAAGGAAGTTGGCGAAATGCTCAAGGGTGGCGTAAGCAAGTCAGGTGTGAATCACCGACTTCGCAAAATCGACGAGCTGGCGGAAAAGGTGCGTAACGAGCATCTAGTATAAAATATCTGTTATGCGTAATGATGCTTTATTTTTTTCTACTAAAGCGCATGTTATAATAATGTAGTATGATGAATAAGTGTCAATATTGAAGGCATCAGTGTAATAAACTTATAAATTGCAATGAATACGTATTTTAGGGGGTAACTGTCACATGATCAAACACCCGGTAGTGGTTCGCTTGAAAACGGGATTACACGCAAGACCTGCAGCACTTTTTGTACAGGAAGCGAATAAATATTCTTCTGAGATTTTCGTGGAGAAAGACGACAAAAAAGTTAATGCTAAAAGTATCATGGGTATCATGAGCCTTGCGATTAGCTCCGGTACTGAAGTGTACATCAGCGCAGAGGGTGCGGATGCAGAATCTGCTGTAAACGCTTTAGTTGGACTGGTAAGCAAAGAAGAGCTGGAAAACCAATAAAAAAGCCCCTCATCCAACGGATAAAGGGCCGAGACCGTCACCATAGGGTGGCGGTTTTTTTGGTATGTGGCTGTATAACCTGAGCGATGATTGATGTAGTGTAAAAAGCTATTCATACCATTCATATCAAGAGAAATGATGAACAGATCGCTCATACAATGCTCTATGGCTGCGATAGAGACAGAACAAAGTCTACTCCTCCAGGAAAATTCCTTTTTTCGCAAAATTCAGCTTTACCTGCGATGCATTCCATGCGCTCTGATAGCCAAAGCCATCACGCAGTACGGTAAACGGTATATACAGTCGTCCGTTAATTACCTGTGCATTGGGGCCTTTCCATTGATGATTGTTCAGGCGGATATTAATACTGTCCGTACCCATGATCATATCGATCTGATCATCATTTTGCAGCAATGTATAGGTTTTAACTGTCGGCTCATAGCGGAGTGTCACGCCAATGGAGTCGCGCAGTAATACGACTGGAATCATCGTGCTGCCTTCAATAAGCAATCCATTTTGCGGAAGACGAGTACCGTTCCATTCTAGCTTGACCTCGCGTGGTGCAGCATTCATAGGTGCTGCGCTGGCGGTAGGGATCAGGCTGCATAGCAGCAGGACGCTGGCCAGAAGAAGCATGGAACTTTGTACGAATTTCTTTTTTAACATGGTGACGCTCCCCTCTTGTGTTATCCCTGTCTCCTGTGCAGCGAGCTTGGCGCCATCCACGGGGCGGGACTATTTGAGATGATACTGAAATCATGTGACTGGTAATTGGTGCGGTGGTGTCTGCCTTGTGCTGTATAAGTGTTGCTGCGTCTAGCTTGATCGGCTTCAACCTAGCAATCAAGCCCTTTTATTGTATATACCCCAAATTGCTAGGATATGTTGCAACATTCGCTTTTACCTAAGCGTTTACTAGGTAACAAGACGAAAGGGTGAATTGATAATGAAGAAAACAAAATCTATGGCTTCCTTGCTGCTCGCCGGTACATTGCTTACAGGAGTAATGATGAGTGTAGCTTTACCAGGAGCAAGCTCGGCGTATGCAGCGGAGACAACGCAGGCTACAACAGCGGCTACGGGTGTGATTAATGTAAGCGGAAATGGCAAGCTATCTGTAAAGCCTGACATTGCGTATGTATCGATTGGCGCACAAACAACAGCATCTACAGCTGCCAAAGCACAAGCATCCAATGCACAGAAAATGAGTAAGCTGACTGAACTGCTCAAAAAATGGTCGATCCCACAGGCGGATATCCAGACTGTGCAATTCTATGTTCAGCCTAACTACAACTATAACGATAAGGACGGGCAAAAAGTTACAGGCTATACCGCATATCATACGCTCGAAGTAAAATATCGTGATCTGGATAAGATCGGGCAGTTGCTGGATGATGCATCCGCTGCCGGTGCGAACAATGTAGGTTCGGTAAACTTTGATGTCGAGAACCCACAAACGTATGAGGATCAGGTCATCGCTAAAGCAATGAAAGATGCAGCATCCAAAGCAGGCTCCATTGCCAAAGCAGCGAACCGCACACTGGGCGAATTGCTGTCTGTTAGCGATTCAGGAACCGTTACCCCTCCGGTTGTCATGCAACGTGCTGAAGCGGCGATGAGCGATACAGCGAGTGGTGGTACATCGATTCAGCCAGGTATGATCGAGCTGAATACTACGCTGACTGTCCAATATGCCATGAAATAAATCATTGACGATGAAAATGTCAATTTCGTAAAAAGCAAATCGAAGCTGCACAGTCATATCAGAAGTCCCATATGGGGCGCTGGAGTGGCTGTGCTGTTTTGTTTCAAGGGCTTAATTTTAAAGGTAATACGTAGAGTCTCTCACATCGTTTCAGTATAATCCCTGTTTGCCAAACCAGAGACATCGGAAAAATGGAAACTTCATTTTGCAGGGAAGCTTAGTTTCGAAACGAAAAGTTTATTTACAATTTTATTACTTTTAGTAAGAATAGCGTATCGATGTTGTTACTCTGTTTTAAGCAGTTTGTAAATCAAACGGTTGCTAATCTGGTTATACTGAGCAATGTTGAGATGAACTTTAAACATATCGAACAGGAGAGATTAATAATGGACAAGCAATATACGCTGAAAAACACAACGTATCTCAAAAAACTATCTGCACTGGTGCTGGCAGCAACAATGGCAGCAGCAGGTACAGTCGCTATTTTACCTGGAAGCACCAATTCCGTGTATGCCGCAGCAGCAAGTCAGAAGGTAAATAAAGCTGTTGTACATGTACAGGTAGAAGGCAAAGCTGTAGCAACACAGGGCATGCTCAGCAAATCCGGCAAAACGCTGGTACCGCTGAAGGACGCCGCAAAGGCGCTGGGTGCTACGGTTACTTATGATGCCAAAACACATAATGTAATTGTTACGAAAGGCAAGCAATCCGCAGCCTATACGATCTATAACGATATCAATACTGACAATGTATTTGCTGCATTCAATGGTGGCGCACTGGGCGAAAGCTATGACGGCCAGATTGTAAAAGGGGTATCCTATGTTGAAGCGAAGGCGCTATCGGAGCCATTCGGTTATCGTACTGTATGGAACAAAGCAACCAGTACAGTCAATTTTACAACGGTAGGCGTGAACGCTGTGACCGTAACACCAACCAAGCTGGCTGATCCGATCCAAAATAAATACACAACCGTAAACGTGGTGTACCCGGTAGTATCCGGTCTGGATAATGAAGCTGCACAAACAGCAATCAACAAAGCGCTTAAAGACCATTTTGATAAATATCTGGCAGGCATGAAAAAGCAGGTGGAAGAAGCAGGCACTCCATATTCCAAAGACCTGAGCTACGAAATCGATGGCGGTTATAAAGTCAGCTACAACCAGAACGGTGTGATCAGCTTCCTGCTGACCGATTACCAATTCCTCGGCGGCGCACATGGCGATAACATTCTGACAGGCATGACCTTCTCGCTCAAAGATGGCAAAGCGCTCAAGCTGGATGATCTGCTCAAATCCAACGCTTCGTATCGTCAGGATATCAAAAAAATGCTGCAAGCTGATATCAAAAAGCAAAGCGATGAAATGGGCTATTCCCTAGAGCAATTTAACGATCTGAGCAAAAACTCCAGCAGCTACCTGAACAACTACTACCTGACCGATAGCGGCTTCACTGTGTTCTTCCAGAAATACGATATCGCTCCAGGTGCAGCAGGCAATCCAGAGTTTAACTTTACATTTAGTCAGCTACTGAAATATGGTGTGAATCCGCTAAAGGATTTTAAATAAGAGCTTTGGATATAAAGTACAGCTCATAGGCTGAGTGATAATTGCATACACAAAGCTGCAACTGTTCGTCGCGTTGCAGCTTTTGCTTTGCAAAGCTTAATTTTTTAATTCGTTGTTATGAGATGAAGGTGGATCTCTGGCTTGCGAATCTGGTGGTGTGAATTGCTGAACGGAAAATAGTAAATAAATGAATAGGAGAACGATCAAATGAATACATTATATCCGCTGAAAAATACAAGCTATCTGAAAAAAACGGCTGCACTGGTACTCGCAACAACACTGGCGACAGCAGGTACAATCGCGATTTTGCCTGGAAGTACAGGTTCTGTATATGCAGCGACCGCCAGCTCTAAGACGAATCCATCTATTGTGAATGTACAGGTAGAAGGTAAAGCGATATCTACACAGGGTATACTCGGCCAAACAGGCAAAACGCTGGTACCCTTAAAAGAAGCAGCCAAAGCGCTAGGAGCTACCGTTACATATGATACGAAAACACGCACCGTGATCGTATCCAAAGGGAAGCAAATCTCTTCATATCTTATGTATACCGATGGAGGGGCAAAGGATAATCTGTTTGTTACATTCAACAGTAGCGCACTTGGTGATACCTTTGATGGTCAGGTCATCAAAGGAACGACCTATGTAGAAGCAAAAGCATTATCCGAGCCTTTCGGTTACCGTACGGTATGGACAAAAGCAACGAATACAGTGAATTTTACAACTGTGGGTATGAATGCCATCACGATCACACCGACCAAGCTAGCTGATCCTATCGATAACGAATACACCGACGTGAGCGTGCTGTATCCAGTTATCTCAGGTTTGGATAATGAAGCTGCTCAAACGAAGATCAATGCAGCGCTCAAGGCATATGTAGATCAATCGATAGCTACAACGAAAAAGCAAATTCAGGAAGCAGGCAAGCCCGATTCACCTAATCTACAATATGAAGTGGATAGCGGTTATAAAGTCAGCTATAACCAGAATGGAGTTATCAGCTTCCTGTTGTATGACTATGGATATCTGGGTGGTGCACACGGTGGAGAGACGTTAACAGGCATGACGTTCTCACTCAAAGACGGTAAAGCAATCAAGCTGGGTGATTTACTGAAATCGAATACTTCGTATCGTCAGAATATCAAGGAGCTACTACAAAATGAAATTAAAAAACAAGGCGGTGCAGAGGACGGTACACTGGATTCATTTAACGATCTGTCGAACAACTCCAGCGCTTATTTGAATAATTACTATCTGACTGATCGCGGCTTTACGATTTTCTTCCAGCAATATGCGATTGCGCCTTATGCAGCAGGTACTCCAGAGTTCAGTTTCACGTTCAATCAACTGCTGAAAGCGGGTACGAATCCGTTGAAGGCTTATCAATAACAATCGGATACTGCCTGATCGATATATACCTATACAATGAATAACATCAAAATAACAGCATACGAAATAACAAACAAAAAAGCTGTAACGGCTCATCCCGTTGCAGCTTTTATTACAACCTGTTATGGAATCGTTACTTACATATAAAGATTCAGCTATAATTAAGCTAGATTTGAATGGATCTATAGAGGAGGTAGAGAAGATAGATGCAGTCTAAAGTAAACAATATACCGTGCTTCAAAACAATTCCTGTTCTGCTGTTGGCATTAACGATGACGGCAATGGCAATAGTCATTAGCCTTTTAGCTAGTACAAATTCAGTATATGCAGCTAAAGCTAGCTTCCAATTGGACAAGCTCGTTAACATCCGGGTAGAGGGGAAAACCACATCAGCGAAAGGGATCATTAGCGAATCTGAAAAAACATTAGTACCACTCAAAGACACCGTAAAAGCATTTGGCGGAGTCGTTACATATCATGCCCAGACACATGTCATTATCGCTACTAAAGGTAAAGAAAAGACCGTATATTCAATGAGCAAGAATATAGAAAAGGATGGTATACAGGTCGTTGCTCATGGAGGAACTTTAGGTGAACAGTATGAGGGCAGGCTAGTTAAAGGCGTGCTGTATGTAGAGACGACGGCATTAGCGGATTCATTTGGCTATCTGATCCATTGGAATTCTAAATCGATTACTGTAGATTTTACGACAGCAGGCTTGAATCAAGTCACAATCACACCAACCCAGCTGAAGAATTCCATTCCCAACCAATATACCGACGTTAATATTGTCTATCCCGTACTATCCGGTCTGAATAACGAAGAAGCACAACATGATATCAATGGAGCACTTCAAACACATAGTGAGAAGTATCTTGCAGCCGCGAATCAACAGATGCAGATTGCAGGTGAACCTCATGCTAAAGATATGCGTTACTCCATACAAGGCAACTATGCTGTCACTTACAATCAGAACGGTATCATTAGTGTTGTGTTTAGAGAATATCAATATGTGGGCAAAGCATATTCAGGCTTGAAGCAGACAGCTATGATCTTTAACCTGAGAGATGGTAAAGTGATTCAGCTAGAAGATATATTGGCATCTAATGCTGTTCATGTACAAGATTTGAGAACATTCCTGCGACTCGATATCAAAAAGCAGGGTGAGGTTAAAGGGTATACACCAGACAAATTTGACGCACTGGCTAAAAATTCGACAGCCTATATTAATCAATCATATCTGACTAATAACGGTTTTACTATTTTCTTTGCACCATATCAGATCGCTCCAGGCGATCTCGGAATCCTGGAATTTCATTTTAACTGGAATCAATTTCTTGCTCCTGATAGTAATCCGTTCCAAGCTTATCAATAGATGTTATCCCATATGTGAATCAATCCACAGCTCAATATGAAAAACAAAAAAGCTGCAACGGCTCATCCCGTTGCAGCTTTTTGGCTATTTCCACACATACACAAAGTTGTTATTACACGCCTTGTGGAGGTGTTTTTTCAATTACTTTATCGATCAGACCATAATCAGCCGCTTCAGCTGCTGTCATGAAGTAGTCACGGTCGGTGTCGCGCTCGATGCGATCCAGCGGTTGACCTGTACGATCAGCCAGGATTTTGTTCAGCTTGTCGCGCATTTTCAGAATGCGGCGAGCTCTGATCTCGATGTCGGTCGCTTGACCCTGTGCACCACCGAGTGGTTGGTGAATCATAACCTCACTGTTTGGCAGTGCAAAGCGTTTGCCTTTTGCACCAGCATTCAGCAGGAATGCGCCCATACTTGCTGCCATACCTACACAGATCGTAGATACGTCGGCTTTGATAAATTGCATTGTATCATAAATCGCCATCCCCGCAGTAATCGAACCGCCAGGACTGTTAATGTAAAGGTGAATATCTTTTTCTGGGTCTTCGGCTTCCAGGAACAGCATTTGTGCAATAATCGCATTAGCTACGACATCATTAACTTCCGAACCTAGAAAGATGATGCGGTCTTTCAGCAAACGGGAATAAATATCATATGCGCGTTCGCCACGACTGCTTTGTTCTACGACCATAGGGATATAACTCACTAGAAACCCTCCTTAAATTACGATCATCGTAAATGTCATTATATAGTGGAATCTCTGGTCAAACAATGACAAGAATCAATTGTTCTTACCACATTATAGGGTAGTTCAAACTAAAAGTCAAAGAAAGTCAAACTATCCATCCTAAAAATTTCTAAATTACTGGAAATTGGGTTAATATAAGAAGAAGCACGCTTATTTTCCAGTATACAGCTACATATAAAAATAACCAGCCTCGGCTGGTTGACGTTCATTTCCACGATTCGTTAGTGGAAATAATATGTATTTAACAATTGTCTGGTATAACTATTACTGGAATGCTGTGCAAGGAAACAATGAATACCTTGAAAAGTATATCTTGCTCATACAGTAAATCAAGTGGCGCGCCCGCCAAGAATCGAACTTGGATCTCAGGCTTCGGAGGCCTACGTCATATCCATTGGACCACGGGCGCAAATAAGCAACAGCAAGAATGATTATAGATGAAAGAACCTTAAAAAGCAAGATAGCCCTTACAACATCGATAGCGTCAACCTTTCAACTCTATCTGCCGTTTTGCTCCAGCTTCTATTCCCTGTACACATAAATCTGGATTGGGACTGTAGGTAGACTGAGCTTTGGTTATCTATCTGCCTTGAACAATAGCTGTGATTCCAGATTAACTGAGAGTAGCAACACGGGTTGAAGCAAGTTAGTGATATTGTAGCCATTTCGTAGCTTGATCAAAATTAGCAAGTATGTAGACTTACAAAACAATATATTTTGAAAAGAGGTTCAATACTTATGAATGTATCCAAATCTTTTTTGGTAGCTATTTCAGCAACTTTGATTACTACTATTCCTATAAGTTCGCAGACTTTAAATGAACAGTCAGCAACTGCGATACCAACTTCTGCCTCTATCATTTCCTCGATTTCTCATAATGATAGAATGACTCCAAATGATACTCAAGTTGCGCTTACGAGAAGTTCTATTACTAGGAGCGGTGGTAATTTTGTAGTGCCAGCAAACTATGGTTGGCTGAAAGTTTGGGTTTACAATACTGGTAATAGTGAACTCACAGTAACTGTAAGAAAAGCTAATCGTACAACAAATTATTTATATTATAAAATCCCTCCCAAAAAGCAAATGGTTATTCCAAACAATGGAAAAGCTACAGGAACAGGCTTACATATCATTAATTTTTCTAGCGCTAATGGTGTACTTTCTGGCGATTTTAGTGTGGTTATGGCAGATAACCCTAAAAAAAGCCAAAGTTAATTCAAAAATCGTATGCCCTTTCTATATTATTTTTTGCCTTACACCTATTTTCAAGTTGGTCAGGGTTGTCTCGTGCTCATTGTGGTGCTTTCGAATGCTATGGAGATGGGGAACTTATTTTAAATTTCCAAGTAATACGAAAGGAAAATATATAGAAAAACTGTCATTAAAACGATCTATTGCGGTTAATGCTTATAGAGAAAGAGCTGTCTTTGCAGGAAAAGTAATAGGAAAAGAAGGTCTAAACGTACAAAGGCTGCTTTGTGTGTGTCCTGATTGCGTTGAAGGCGTTTGGGTAGACTCCCTCACTTCCTCGTTTACAAACAAGCAGGTTAAAGCTCAGATGTATAAACGTTTTATTCGCATCGTAACGCAGGAACACATCCACTTCAAATAGTTGACATCAATACTTGCTTCTACATCGAAAATTGGTTAATATAGATGTGGGACTTAAAAAGTTATGCCGGGACATTTTGAGTCCATGTACCTAAGCCTGGTTGAATGAAAATGAGATTACACTGAGCGAGATAAGTTGCAGGAGTGGAAAGCATGCGAAAATTACTGGAAATACAAAAGCAGCTTCTGCCCGATCTCACTGACGTACTGAAAAAAAGATACGCGATTTTACATCAGGTTATGATGACGGGGTTGGTTGGACGTAGATCGCTCGCCGCTTCGCTGAACATGACGGAGCGTGTGCTGCGCGCTGAAACCGATCTGCTCAAGGCGCAGGGACTGCTGGAGATTGAGAGCACGGGAATGCGCGTCAGCGATGCAGGCAGACAACTGCTTGAAGAGCTGGAGCCATTAATGGAAGAGCTACTTGGTTTGTCCGTTCTGGAGGATCGCATCCGCGAGGCTTATGGACTACAGCAGGTCGTTATTGTGCCTGGAGACAGCGACACTTCGGCTAGTACGAAGCAGAATCTGGGACGAGCAGGTGCGAGAGCGCTGCTCAGTGTGATGCGTGACGATGATATTGTGGCTGTGACCGGCGGTTTTACGTTGGCTGAGGTGGCAGAGCAATTAAGCCCAACCTTACCAGCTCCGCTCAGGGATGCCTGGTTCGTTCCGGCAAGAGGCGGACTTGGCGAAAATATGGAATACCAGGCCAATTCCATCGTATCGACGATGGCAAAGCGGGTAGGCGCGCAGTACCGGCTGCTGCATGTACCTGACCTGCTGCGAAGAGACGCTTATGAGCTGCTGTACGAGGATGAGAATATACGAGAGATCGTCGAATTCATTCGCCGTGCACGTATTATCATTCATGGCATCGGTGATGCAATGGAGATGGTACGACGTCGCCGCCTTGACCCACAGCTTGTTGAAGAGATTCGGGGAGCAGGCGCAGTGGCGGAATCCTTTGGTCATTATTTTAATGCCGAGGGACAGACCGTGCATCATATGCTGACGCTCGGTCTGCAACTGGAGGATATCGCCAATGCGGAAGTGGTCATTGGTATCGCTGGCGGACGCAGCAAAGCACAATCGATTCACGCTGTACTTAAATTCGGCCAGGAAGATATTCTGGTCATCGACGAGGCGGCTGCACGGGAGATCGTGAAGGAACTGTAAGCTACGGCTACACTCCTTTTTCCGGCAGCTGCCCGCAGAAACCTGTTGTTAGTGGATTTCTAACACGAGGTTCAATGAAGAATGATTTTTGCAGTAGCAAAATATCGTACTATTATTATCACTGTCTCGACAGGCTCAAGTAGCCTTGTCTTGATTGCATAAATTTCAACAAACTTATTTCTAGGAGGAATTAACTCATGGTTAAAGTTGGTATTAATGGTTTTGGACGTATCGGACGCCTTGCTTTCCGTCGTATTCAAGACGTAGCAGGTATTGAAGTTGTAGCAATTAACGATTTGACAGATGCTAAAATGCTGGCACATCTTTTGAAATATGATACAACACAAGGTAAATTCAACGGCGAAGTTGAAGTACACGACGGTTTCTTCAAAGTAAACGGTAAAGAAGTTAAAGTTCTGGCTAATCGTAACCCTGAAGAACTGCCTTGGGGCGAGCTTGGCGTAGACATCGTTCTGGAATGTACTGGTTTCTTCACAACAAAAGAAAGTGCTGAGCTTCACCTGAAAGCTGGCGCTAAACGCGTTGTTATCTCCGCTCCAGCAACTGGCGACATGAAAACAATCGTTTACAACGTTAACCACGAAATTCTGGATGGTACAGAAACAGTTATCTCCGGCGCATCTTGCACAACAAACTGCCTGGCACCTATGGCAAAAACACTGCAAGACAAATTCGGCGTTGTTGAAGGCCTGATGACTACAATTCACGCTTACACTGGCGACCAAAACACACTGGATGCACCACACGCTAAAGGTGACTTCCGTCGTGCTCGCGCAGCAGCTGAAAACATCATCCCTAACTCCACTGGTGCTGCTAAAGCAATCGGTCTGGTTATCCCAGAACTGCAAGGTAAACTGGATGGTGGCGCACAACGCGTTCCAGTAGCAACTGGTTCCCTGACTGAGCTGGTAACTGTTCTGGAGAAACACGTAACAGTTGACGAAGTTAACGCAGCAATGAAAGAAGCTTCTGACCCAGAAACTTACGGCTACACAGAAGACGAAATCGTATCTTCCGATATCAAAGGTATGACTTTCGGTTCCCTGTTCGATGCTACACAAACTCGCGTTCTGACTGTTGGCGACAAGCAACTGGTTAAAACTGTAGCTTGGTATGACAACGAAATGTCTTACACTGCACAACTCGTTCGTACGCTGGAATACTTCGCGAACAAAGGCTGATCCAGCCCTCTAGCTGAAATAAATATTAATTCCATAAAGCGGAAACAGAGCTCATTTGTTTCCGCTTTTTCTAAGTTGAATACTCACCGGGAGTGTTTAACCGTCTGAAGGGTAATGCCTGACGGATGTGGGGTTAGATGAAAGATCAGCATGATGCCAGTGGCGAGGATGGTGCAGGATCAGCAGCAGCGCAGAAGCTATGGCTTCCGTGTCTGCTGTACATATCGGCGGCTATTTTCGCCTGGCGCATGCTCCAAACTATGGGCATGGAGGAACGACTAATGAACAAAAAAAGTGTACGTGATGTAGAAGTAGCAGGCAAAGTGGTATTCGTACGTGTGGATTTCAACGTACCAATGGAAGATGGCAAAATTACAGATGACAAGCGTATTCGTGAAACGCTGCCAACGATCAACTTCCTGATCGAAAAAGGCGCGAAAGTGCTGCTGGCAAGTCACCTGGGCCGTCCAAAAGGTGAAGTGGTTGAATCGATGAGACTGACTGCTCCAGCTGAGCGTCTGTCCGAGCTGCTGGGCAAACCAGTAGCAAAAGCTGACGAATCGACTGGCGATGCAGTAAAAGCAAAAATCGCTGACATGAAAGATGGCGATGTGCTCGTACTGGAAAACGTTCGTTTCCATGCAGGCGAAGAGAAAAACGATCCAGAACTGGCAAAAGCATTTGCTGAGCTGGCTGATCTGTTCGTGAACGATGCATTCGGCGCGGCTCACCGTGCTCATGCTTCCACAGAAGGTATCGCGCATCACCTGCCAGCAGTAGCTGGTCTGCTGATGGAGAAAGAACTGGATGTACTGGGTAAAGCCCTGAACAATCCAGAGCGTCCTTTCACAGCGATCGTTGGTGGTTCCAAAGTAAAAGACAAAATCGATGTGATCGACAACCTGCTGAACCTGGCAGACAACGTAATCATCGGTGGCGGTCTGTCCTATACATTCATGAAGGCTCAAGGTCATGAAGTAGGTCAATCCCTGCTGGACGAGAGCAAGCTCGACGTAGCTCTGGGCTTCATCGAAAAAGCAAAACAACTGGGTAAAAACTTCTACCTGCCAGTTGATATCGTGATCTCTGACGATTTCAGCGCAGATGCGAACACTCGCATCGTTGAAGTTGGCGACATCCCAGCGGATTGGGAAGGCATCGACATCGGTCCAAAAACACGTGAGATCTATGCTGACGTGATCAAAAACTCCAAGCTGGTTGTTTGGAACGGACCAATGGGCGTATTCGAAATTGAGCCTTTCTCCCACGGTACTCGTGCGGTAGCAGAAGCTTGCGCAACAACAGAAGCTTACACTGTAATCGGTGGTGGCGATTCCGCAGCAGCAGCTGAGAAATTCCATCTGGCTGATAAAATGGATCACATCTCTACAGGCGGCGGCGCTTCCCTGGAATTCATGGAAGGTAAGGCACTTCCTGGCGTTGTGGCACTTAACGATAAATAAGTTTACAATAAAAGCAGTATGCACGCTGCTGTAATCCAGCGGCGTGCAAGTATGGAATAGAAGGAGTGATACTTCAGTGAGAACACCAATCATTGCCGGCAACTGGAAAATGTTCAAAACCGTTCCGGAAGCTCAAGCATTCATCGAAGGCATCAAGGGCAAAGCAGAAGTAGAAGGCGTAGAGAGCGTAATCTGTGCACCATTTACAAACCTGCCTGCACTGGTTGAAGCTGTAAAAGGCACCTCCATCAAAATCGGCGCGCAAAACCTTCATTTCGAAGACAACGGCGCATTCACTGGTGAGATCAGTGGTGTAATGCTGAAAGACCTGGGTGTGGACTATGTGATCATCGGTCACTCCGAGCGTCGTCAGTATTTTGCTGAAACCGACGAGATCGTGAACAAGAAAGCACATGCTGCATTCCGTAACGGTCTGACTCCAATCGTATGTGTTGGCGAAAAGCTCGAAGAGCGTGAAGCTGACCAAACGAAGGATGTATGTAAAGTACAAACTGAAGGCGCACTGGCTGGTCTGAGCGAAGAGCAAGCGAAAGCAACGGTTATCGCTTACGAGCCAATCTGGGCAATCGGAACAGGTAAATCTTCTACTTCCGCTGATGCGAATGAAGTAATCTCTTACATTCGTGGTGTAGTAAAAGACCTGTACAATGAAGAAGTAGCTAACGCGGTTCGTATTCAATACGGCGGTAGTGTAAAACCGGAGAACGTGAAGGAGTACATGGGACAAAGCGACATCGACGGAGCACTCGTTGGCGGCGCAAGTCTACAGCCTGAATCTTACATCGCGCTCGTTGAGGGGGCGAAGTAAATGGCTGTACCAAAACCAGTAGCTCTGATCATTATGGACGGTTTCGGTCTGCGTGCAGAAGTCGAGGGCAACGGTGTTGCTCAGGCGAAAAAGCCGAACTATGACCGTTACATGTCCGAATACCCGCATACGACACTGACGGCTTGCGGCGAAGCTGTAGGTCTGCCAGAAGGTCAAATGGGTAACTCCGAGGTAGGTCACCTGAACATCGGCGCAGGTCGTACGGTGTACCAGGATCTGACTCGTATTTCCAAATCGATTCGCGAAGGCGACTTCTTCCAAAACGAAGCGCTCGTCGGCGCATTCGAAAATGCTAAATCCAACGGCAAAAAGCTGCATGTATTTGCACTGTTGTCCGATGGCGGCGTACACAGCCACATCGACCACCTGTTTGCTACGCTGGAAATGGCGAAAAAGCAAGACTTTAACGATGTGCTGATCCACGTATTCCTGGACGGTCGCGACGTAGCACCAGATAGCGGTAAAGGCTACATGGAGCAATTGATCGAGAAGATCGGCTCTATCGGCGTTGGTACAATTGCCAGCGTACAAGGTCGTTACTATGCAATGGATCGCGACAAGCGCTGGGATCGTGTAGAAAAAGCATTCCGTGCCATCGCTTATGGCGAAGGCCCGCAGTTTGTTGATCCACTGGGCGTTGTAACGACTTCCTATCAGGGAGAAGTATACGATGAGTTCGTGGTTCCTGCTGTAATCGTGGATGGTGATAGCCAGCCGGTAGGTACAGTGAACGATGGCGATTCCGTTGTGTTCCTGAACTTCCGTCCTGACCGTGCTATCCAGCTGTCTCAGGCATTTACACAGCCGGATTTTGACGGCTTCGAGCGCGGCAACTATCCGAAAGACCTGTATTATGTCTGCCTGACTACTTACAGCGCAACGGTACGAGGCCATATTGCCTTCGGACCGAAAAGTCTCGACAATACGCTGGGCGAAGTGCTGGTACAGCACGGTAAAAAGCAACTGCGTATTGCTGAAACGGAAAAATATCCGCATGTTACCTTCTTCTTTAGCGGCGGACGTGATGTAGAGCTGGAAGGCGAAACTCGTATTCTGATCAATTCACCGAAAGTTGCAACGTACGATCTGCAACCGGAGATGAGCGCTCGCGAAGTGGCAGATGCCTGCGTAGCGGAGATCGAAGCAGAAAGACAGGATGTTATTATCCTGAACTTCGCTAACCCGGATATGGTGGGTCACTCCGGTAAGCTGGAGCCGACAATCAAAGCCGTAGAAACAACTGACGAATGTGTTGGACGTGTCGTTGAAGCGATCTTGGCAAAAGGCGGCGTAGCGCTAATTACAGCCGACCACGGTAACGCTGAAACCGAGATCGACGAAGATGGTCGCCCGCAAACGTCGCATACAACGAACCCGGTTCCGTTTATCGTAACCGACAAAAATGTAGTGCTGCGTGAAGGTGGCATCCTGGGTGATATCGCACCTACGATCCTTGACCTGATCAGCATCGACAAACCACAGGAAATGACAGGTACGTCTATCATTTCTAGCCGTAAATAAGCAAGCTTCTGCATGTGGCTGCTGTTTGCGCAGAGCTTTTAAACCCGTTATGAACGAACCTTGTAGCTGGCATGCGATTAACATGCTCGTCATGTTCCGCTGAAGTCGCCTGTCTGCTGCTATGGCGCGTTCCACATATAAGGATGGATGGCAGTCTCTGTCCCCATCCGCCCAAACTTATCCAAGTGAAGGAGACTTTTGAATCATGACAACTATTGAGAATGTATATGCTCGCGAAGTCCTGGACTCCCGCGGTAACCCAACTGTTGAAGTAGAAGTATATCTGGAATCCGGCGTTGTAGCTAGCGCAATCGTACCTTCCGGTGCTTCCACTGGTGCACACGAAGCGGTTGAGCTGCGTGATGGCGACAAATCCCGTTACCTGGGTAAAGGCGTTCTGAAAGCTGTTGAGAACGTAAACGAAATCATCGCTCCAGAAGTAATTGGTATGGACGCAACAGACCAAATGGCAATCGACCGCAAAATGATCGAGCTGGATGGTACTGCAAACAAAGGTAAACTGGGTGCAAACGCAATCCTGGCTGTTTCCATGGCTGTAGCACGCGCTGCTGCTGAAGCTCTGGGTCTGCCACTGTACTCCTACCTGGGTGGATTCAACGCAAAACAACTGCCAGTACCAATGATGAACATCATCAACGGTGGTGAGCACGCGGACAACAACGTTGACGTGCAAGAGTTCATGGTTATCCCAGCTGGCGCGAAAAGCTTCAAAGAAGCTCTGCGTACAGGCGCTGAAATCTTCCACAACCTGAAATCCGTACTGAGCAGCAAAGGTCTGAACACAGCTGTTGGTGACGAGGGTGGTTTCGCACCTAACTTCGCTTCTAACGAAGAAGCTCTGACTGCAATCATCGAAGCAATCGAAAAAGCAGGTTACAAACCAGGCGTTGACGTATTCCTGGGTATGGACGTTGCTTCTACTGAGTTCTACAAAGATGGTAAATACGTACTGGAAGGCGAAGGCAAATCCTTCACATCTTCTGAGTTCGTAGACCTGCTGGCTTCATGGGTAGAAAAATACCCAATCATCACAATCGAAGACGGTTGCTCCGAAGACGATTGGGAAGGTTGGAAGCTGCTGACTGAGAAACTGGGCAACAAAGTTCAACTCGTAGGTGACGATCTGTTCGTAACCAACACTGAGCGTCTGGGCCGCGGTATCGAAGAAGGTATTGGTAACTCGATCCTGATCAAAGTAAACCAAATCGGTACGCTGACTGAAACATTCGAAGCGATCGAAATGGCGAAACGCGCTGGTTACACAGCAGTTATCTCCCACCGTTCCGGTGAGTCCGAAGATAGCACAATCGCTGACATTGCAGTTGCAACAAATGCAGGTCAGATCAAAACTGGTGCTCCTTCCCGTACTGACCGTATCGCGAAATACAACCAACTGCTTCGCATCGAAGATCGTCTGGGCGAAGTTGCTAAATATGACGGCCTGAAATCCTTCTACAACCTGACTGAGCACAGAGGTTTGACGAAGTAATTTCGTTCGATCGGAGCATTCCGATTGATCTGAACAGGACGTAATACACGTCTATCGGTAAGGAATGGAGAATATCATTCACCATTTCCTGATGGTAATACACCAGCTTATCTGCTATCGCTGTAACAGATCAAATGGGATATACCGAATCGATAGACACCGGGCAGTCAGCGGATCATTGCCGCTGGTCGGCAAACGAAGGCTGCCCTGGAGAGGGACGACACGGAGCCCGTCATATGAAGGTCAGCAGGAGTTCTACCTCGCATCGGGTATTCTCATATCGTTGGCATTCATTGCTATTGGACGTTTAGCGTTCACTGGCAGATGGTAGACAGTAGATGGAATGACAATATGCCACTTCATCTGCACTGCCATGATAACGGCTCCGGTGATCGTCTTCCCGTTATACAATCTATATGGTGACTGGATCACAGATGCTTGAGCGGCTTGGCTCAAGGTAATCGGTATCCGTCAAAGCTGCACAGCGTGGTAACATGCTGCCTGCCATCCGTTATAGGAATGGGCGTTGCGGCTGACCGTACATTTCTGGCACAGGCGGCTTGAGCCGCTACTTATGTCGCTCTAGCCAGCCATGTACCGGACAGCAGCCATCCGTTTCAGCGGATGGCTATTTTTTTATAATAAAATGGTAGGTAGCTCCATCAGGAAAGCATTGCCATTGCCGTGCGCGATATGATAAACTATAAATGCTGTTTCTATAGAATGATATGGTTGTACAACCTGTACATATACATTTATAGAGGCTCGGCGTAACCCTTCAAGGAGGTGGAAATTATGCAATTAACTTTTCAGATTCTGCTTACAATCGTCTCCGTTGCTTTGATTATTGTTGTGCTGCTGCAAAAAGGTAAAAGTGCTGGTCTTTCCGGTGCCATCTCCGGCGGCGCCGAGCATCTTTTCGGTAAAACAAAGGCACGCGGTATGGATCTCGTGCTGCAACGCACGACCGCTGGTCTGGGTGCTGCATTTTTCGTATTCGCGATCCTGGTTGCTGTGTTCAAGTAATTGAACGTTAGCGATGATAAGGGTAGCAAGAATAACCCGGTATGGAGACTCTGAGGAGTCTGTGTACCGGGTTATTTGTTATTAGGAAGAATGAAATGGGCTGTCGGGAATAGCGATTGGTTTACAGGTGAATAAGCCATTGTTATCTGTTCATATAGAGTTCATATTGCCGTTTTATAATCAGAATTGTTCCCGAGCTTGTCCATTATTCCCATGCAAGTTGAAGCAAGACTGAAGTCCATGATGTGCAAGATCCTTTGCGGCGATTCACCGCTCTCAACCAAGGAGAGAGTGGTGGATGTGCCGCCTTTTTTTGTATACCGGATGCGAAGTGGCTCGATTGCTTATGAATTTCGCTGGGAACTACAGGCTCTGGATTAAATTAGTGTATACTAGGGTATGTGTATACTACATGAAGCATGATCGTTCGACTCGTTCAACACGCAGACGTCCAGCAGATCATGGACCGATCTGCGTTCTATCATCCATCACCGACACAGATCAGCGTATAAAGCACATCAAACTGCAATTACATATGAGCCGGATGAGCGTGAGCGCTGCTGAAGGTGGGCCGAGGTGAATTTTTATGATTACAGAAGAACAATTATTAACATTTATGCGGGCAACCGCTTATAAACCAATGACGTACCAGGAACTAGAGGAGCATTTTCGTATTGAAGATGCCTCGGATTTTAAGGAGCTTGTGAAGCTGCTGAATCGCTTGGAGGAAGCTGGCGATATCGTTGTGAATAGCGCCAATCGCTATGGCGTACCGGAACGTATGGATCTGGTCAAAGGGCGCATTCAGGCGCACGCGAAGGGCTTTGCCTTTCTGATTCCTGAGGATCGCGAGCATGGAGACGTGTACATCCATGCCAATGACCTGAACACCGCGATGAACGGAGATACCGTACTGGTGAAGGTCACCTCACGTAACGCTTCTGGCGGACGCATGGAAGGCGTTGTGGTGCGTGTACTTGTTCGTAAAAATACGCGCATCGTTGGCGTGTTCCAGGGACTGGACACGTATGGCTTTGTGCTGCCAGATGACAAGCGCATTAACCGCGATATTTTCATTCCGAAGGAGTCGTTTGGCAATGCAGTAGACGGCGAAAAGGTCGTTGCTGAGATTGTCAGCTATCCAGAGGGACGCGCGGCTGCGGAAGGTCGCATTGTTGAGGTGCTGGGACATAAGGATGATCCGGGCGTCGATATTCTGTCGATCATTCGCAAGCATCAGCTGCCGGAAGCCTTCCCGGATGAAGTGATGGACGAGGCGCAGGGCGCACCGGATGCGATCACGGAAGAAGAGATCATCCAGCAGGGTCGCCGCGATCTACGTGGCAAAAACATTGTTACCATCGATGGCGAGGATGCAAAGGATCTGGATGATGCGGTTAACGTAGAGCGCCTGCCGAATGGGAACTATCGTCTGGGCGTGCATATCGCCGATGTAGGCTATTATGTGCGCGAAGGCTCCAAGCTGGACGAGGAAGCCTACAATCGTGGCTGTAGCGTGTATCTGGTCGACCGCGTCATTCCGATGCTGCCGCATCGCCTGTCCAACGGAATCTGTAGCTTGAATCCACAGGTGGATCGTCTGACGCTGAGCTGTGAGATGGAATTTGACGAGAATATGAAGGTCGTGCAGCATGATATTTTCACCAGTGTGATCAAGACGAAGGAACGGATGACGTACAAAAATGTACGCCGTATTCTGGAGGATGAAGATCCTGAGCTGATGGAGCGTTATGCACCGCTGATCGACGACTTCAAGCTGATGCGTGAGCTGGCGATGAAGCTGCGTGGTAACCGGATGCGCCGTGGTGCAGTCGATTTTGACTTTGAAGAATCGAAGATCATCCTGGATGAAACGGGCAAGCCAATCGATATCGTCAAACGCGAGCGTTCGATCGCCGAGCAGATCATCGAGGAATTCATGCTGGCTGCCAACGAAACGGTAGCCGAGCATTTCCACTGGCTTAAAGTGCCATTCCTGTACCGTATCCACGAAAACCCGGATCAGGAGAAGCTGCAAAGCTTCCTCGGCTTCGTACAAAACTTCGGGTATGCGGTCAAAGGGACAGGCAATCTGATCCACCCGCGTGCGCTTCAGCAATTGCTGGAGGAGATCAAGGGTGAAAAGGAAGAGACAGTGATCAGCACGATGATGCTGCGCTCGATGAAGCAGGCCAAATATTCCGCAGACAGCTCTGGTCACTTCGGACTTGCCGCTGAATACTATAGCCACTTCACTTCACCGATTCGTCGTTACCCCGATCTCGTCATTCACCGCGTGATCCGCGAAGTAATCGAAAACGGTGGCGGTGGGCTCTCACCAGAACGTCAGGCGTATCTGGAATCCCGTATGTCAGATATCGCCCAGCAATCATCCGAGCGTGAGCGTGTCGCTGTAGACGCTGAGCGCGATACCGACCAGCTCAAAAAAGCGGAGTACATGCTGGATAAAGTGGGCGAGGAATTCGAAGGAATCATCAGCAGTGTAACCGGCTTCGGTATGTTCATCGAGCTGGAAAATACCGTAGAGGGCCTGATCCGTCTTGGTATGCTGACGGACGATTACTACCATTTCGACGATAAGCAGATGATTCTACTCGGCGAGCGCACATCACGTATCTTCCGTATCGGGGATACAATTACCATTCGTGTAGCCGGCGTGAATATGGACGATCATACGATCGATTTCGAGCTGACGGATATGCCGAAGTCGAATCGTCGCTTTGCAGATCGTGGCGCACGTGGAGAGAGCGAACGTCGCGGCGGACGCGGTACACGCACAGATAGTGGCAACGGCGAGCGCGCCGCTGGCACAGGACGTAGAAGCAAAAACAAAAATGCGAAAAAAGCCGAGCGCTTCGGACGCGCTGCCAAGAAGGCAAAAGCAAATGCTGGTGGTAACGGTACAGCAGCAAGTACACCAAATGGGCGTACTGGAGACAGTAGCGTTGCTTCAGGTAACGCGAGTAACGGCAAAGGCGGCGATTCCGTACGCTATCCTACAGGCGGTCGCAGCAAGCGCAAACGTGGCTCCGCAGGAGGAGCTACATCTGCGCAAGCCACTCCAACAGGAAGTGGAAGTGAAACTGCAAGCTCCGGTAACAGCTCCAACAAGAAGAAACGGAAAAAGGACAGCGGCATTAACTTCTCCAGTTCTTCTAAGGGTGGAGAAAGCAGTACGCGTAGCTTCGCCTTCGGCTCTGGCAAAGGCGGTTATAGTAGCCCGGTGGAATCAAGTAAAAAGAAGAAAAGTAAATCCCGTAAGCCTTCTGACGCTTCATCATCAGTAACGAATAGCGCTCCAGCAGAATCAAGCAAGCCGCCTAAGCGTAAGTTCAAGAAAAAGAAGGATAAGTCGAAGGGTACGGAATAAGATATAGACCGTAGCAGAAGATGGATAGGTTCGAAAAGTACAAGATACGGTTATCCCTCATTGTTTAATTCGATCTATTCATTTTGCAAGAGAGATAGGGCATTTATGTATAAACTATCTCCTAGGTTATATTTGTTTTTCGTGATTTTCGATTGATGTAGTCAACGAATCGGCGCCAGAGTAGTTCATATATTTTCCGTATGCAGTGATAGGTATGACGAAATGGCGACGAATACACTAAGTACGGTATCATTGACTTCAAGCCAATAGATACCTGAATCTACTCCGTAACTCCCTGCGCGGGAACTTATGCGGAAGGAGGACCACAGATGGCAACCAAAAAAAGCGAAAACAAAGTACTCGCTCAAAATAAAAAAGCGTCCCACGATTATTTTATCGAGGACACGTACGAAGCAGGCATGGTGCTGACCGGAACCGAGATCAAATCGTTACGCCGCGCACGCGCGAATATTAACGATGCCTTCTCCACGATCCGTAATGGCGAGGTGTTCCTACACAATATGCATATCAGCCCGTTCGAGGAAGGCAACCGCAGCAATCCGGCAGACCCGACTCGTACACGCAAGCTACTGTTACACAAGGAACAGATCAGCAAGCTGATCGGCGCCTCTAAGCGCGACGGCTACACGATCGTTCCGCTAAAAATCTACATCCGCAATGGCTACGCCAAGCTGCTGATCGGACTGGGTAAAGGTAAGAAGCAGCATGATAAGCGTGCTACAGCGGCGAAACGAGATGCACAGCGCGATATCCAGCGTGCATTGCGTGAGAATCAGAAGCGTTGATCTAACATACAGACGAGGATGCGGTGGTTCATCGTATCCTCTATGTGGTAACGAATACAATAGGCAGTTAGTCAGCCAGGTGAGTGTGAGTAGACGATACATGGTATATATTTTATTCGTATATCCCGAGCCATCCCATCTGCGCCGCTACCATTTTGTAGTGAAATGTAGTATAATCAAAGTCTGTGAGGAAACCTAGTGCCGCTTGCTCCAACTGGAGTAAACAGTCATGTCGGTTCCCAAGGTAGCCCTTTCTATGGAGGGAAAGGCTGCTTGAAGCAGACATTTCGGAAGACGAGACTCATGCGCTCGTCCCGTATTGATCCAGACCCTTTTTATTAAGGGGGCGTTCTTGGATTCGACGGGGGTAGGTCGGGCATGAGTAGCGGGTAGTGGGGACGCGTCCGCTTTATCAACGCTAAAGCCTATTAAACGGCAAACAACAAAACAACTACGCTTTCGCAGCCTAAGAAACTGTGAATCGTGCTCTCGCCTCGCATCGCCCATGTGCCAGGATGAGGGCCCAACTCTAAGTGGGCTACGCTGTCACATCTCCGCCTGAGGTGTGCTGAAGAAGACAACCAGGCTGACCCGAAGGGAATCCGGTTACAGGGAGTCTCTAGGGTGACATCAAAGCTGTAACTACACCCGTAGAAGCTTATGTTGCGTTATCTTCGGACAGGGGTTCGACTCCCCTCGCCTCCATACAAGGAGTTAAAAACGAACACTTTTTACTTTGCCAGAGGTTTTGCAATCACGACTTGGTTTAAGTAAACGCAAAAGAGCGATAAGAGCTATTATTCTTATCGCTCTTTTGCGTTTAGGTTTGTCCGCCGATCTTAGGTTGCTTATGCCGGGTAAAAAAAGTTTTTTGTCGAGTGAAATTTTTGGGTTGCTCAGGCCCCTATATAAGTGAAAGCCGATAATGAACGAACGAGAAAGACTAGAAATGGCATTCTCATTTCGGATAGTGATCGGCTTATCAAACAGACGGGTCACAACCATAAGGGTGCCCCCGAGAGGAGAATTTTTAAATGAAGCAAGTAGCGAATGTAAGACAAGATGGAATGACGTCTGATCTGATTCAAGTAGATCGAGCGCTAGAAAGTCTCCGTGATTCAGGTTTTGATCTTTCCACAGCATGTGGAGAAACGGTTGACAACTCGATTGAGGCAAATGCCTCGATTCTAAAGAT
The DNA here is from genome assembly GCF_034055775.1 of Paenibacillus hunanensis. Classification (NCBI taxonomy): domain Bacteria; kingdom Bacillati; phylum Bacillota; class Bacilli; order Caryophanales; family Paenibacillaceae; genus Paenibacillus; species Paenibacillus hunanensis. The sequence continues at coordinate 191,083 of NZ_CP139194.1, forward strand.
AAAGACATTCGGAGCAAAGCAAATCGATGCGATTGCTTTTGCGGACAATGGCAAAGGGATTGACCCAAGAGATTTAGCCTCCGTGCTTAAGCTTGGGTACTCCACACGTTACAACCAGCGGCAAGGGCTCGGACGCTTCGGTGTCGGCATGAAACTGGCCGGTATCAGTCAGGGCAAACGAATCGATATCTATACGAAACCCCTGGGGGAAGAAGCAATTTATCACGCATACATTGACCTTACGGAAATATCAAATGGGGTACAAACGGAGATTCGTACCGAGAAGTTCTCCAACTTCCCTGTCGAATACGACGGCTTGATGCAAGATGGACAAAAAAGTGATTCTTTCGAGTCGGGAACCCTCGTCATTTGGTCAAAGATCGACCGACTTGTCGAAGGTGGAAAGTTCGGCAATTCTAACCAACAGCGCCTTCAGGAGCTAACCAAGTTCTTGGCGCGTGCATACCGTAAGTTTATCAATCAAGGACTGAAAATTCAGATGAATGAGAAGGAGATTGATCTCCACGATCCGCTTTTCATCCTAGAAAGCAAACGAGCCTCGGAATTGCTCGGTGAGAACGCTACAGCAGAAATCATTCAGTCAGATTCAATTGAAATTGACGGCCAAAAAGTAATCTATTCGGTCACACTTCTTCCTGAGGAAGTACGTCGGGTAAGAGGTGAAGGTGGAGAAAAGGGTTCTGTTAAGAAATACTCCCCCCTTTATATCAGTGACAATGAAGGGAAAGTGAGTATTCTTCGTAATGGTCGAGAGATATATTACGACACGATTTCTCGATTTCTTCCTGCTAGAAAAGATCAAGATCGGTTTATCGGAGTCGAAATTGATTTTCCTGCTACACTGGATGAATACTTCCAAGTTCGCAATGTGAAGCGGGGTGCGGTTCCTGTTGATAAACTACGTAGTGAGTTGAGAGCAGCGATTCAAAAGCCTTTCATGGCCGCCCGAAAAAAAATTGAAGAGACCTGGAACAAAACTGTTCGTGAGCAAAGGAAGGAAGAAGAATCCCATACACCAGCTACAGATGCAATGAAAAGGGCAGAAGAGACATCACCTCGCGGTCGTGGTGGTTTGAATATTTCCGAGAAAGATGCCGAAGAGAAACTGAAAGATCTCCTACTGGACCAAGGCATCGATCCAGATACTGATAAAGATGCAGCTGATGCATTCAAACAAAAGGTTACTGAGTTGCCGATCACGCTGAGCGATGGCTCCTGGCCGGGAAAAGAACTTTTTGACATCACACATCTTAATGGGAGAGCGATTATTCAACTTAATCATCGTCATCCCTTTATTCGGGGAGTGTATGACCCTGTAAAAGAGCTCGCGGACAGCGATCCCGAATTGGTTTCTGCTGAAGAACTGTTGCGATTTGCTCGACTTGTTGAGGGGGCGATGGATGTACTCTTTATGGCCTATGCAAAGGCTGAGAATATGCATCTAACCCCTGATGATGCCTATGCTGATCTGCGTAGTTACTGGGGGCAGTTCTCAGCCGCTTATGTACAAGAGCTATTAAAGTAAGGAGAACAAATGTTGAAGGGGGGCTTCCCCCTTAACCATCTTTACGGTATTATATTGGTAGATGTTAACAGAATATCTCCGTGAAACCCAAACCCTACTGTGACCGACCAATTGGCGATCACAACGATAAGGAGCGCGTTATCATGACAAACGAAATCTTCAAGGCCATTTCCTATCTTCAGGGGATGGTAAAGAAAACCAACTCCCAGTACTCCCTCGATCGTTATGAACGGGCCCTCGATGAGTTAGTTAGGCATCATGAGAAGTCCGGTGATCCACAGAAACTGGCCTATTCCGCTTGGCGTAACGCCGGTATTGCCCTCAAAAAACGTTCCAAGTATCTAGTTAGTGATAGTGAAGCTGTTTGGGACTACTTACCCGCTTCTACTTCTTCGATTCATGAACATATGTTCGTGGACATCCTCAACCGTTCTATTCTGAACGAAAGGTACCGAAAAATATTGCAGTTCCTTTACGAAGGACTTTCGGTAGAGGAGATTGCTCTTCGAGAAGGGGCTACTAAAGAACAGGTACGCGTTTGGATCTCGCGGGCGCGGGCTGCTTTTCGTCTTCTCTGGGAGGTGGCGTAATGGCTTCTCCACGGGCAAGGATGTATCGCTTTGTGCCTTGGATGGTTCGATGTTTAATCCCGAAAGGGTATATCGGAAGTTACCAATTATTTCGCCGAGAAGGCGAGCGAGTGGATCTGGTCTACGTTGGTCGCTCGGATACAGATCTACAGCACCGATTGTTAACGCATCCATACGCACGGAAGGCGCATTATTTTACGTATGATGTACATTGGACGAAGGAACAAGCGTTCCTAGTAGAATGCGCCAATTATCATGCTGCTACAGTACAGTTATTAAATAAGATCCACCCTGCGGCGCCGTCAAATTCACCTCTAAAATGCCCGTTCTGCCATTTTGATATAATTAGATCTATGCGTAATGGAGGAAGACCAGCATAACCTTAACGCAAAGAGCAGCCAATTTTGGCTGCTCTTTTTCTTTCTTAAAAATACTTAATATAGTCTGCTATGTGGGTTTAACAATATCCAAGAAACGATCAACAACATCTGGGTGCTTTCGCAATCTATCTTCTAAATCGTCTCTTGTCCACCAGTCAATCTGAATACCTCTTTTTCTTAGTATACTTAGATAATCAAATAATTGTGTTGTGAGCTGACTTGAGACAATTAAATGGTAACCATCTGCATTATTCATATCAATAGTGTCTCTAATATCTTGAACTCTATCTTTACCCACACTATTTTTATATGCCTTACACTGAACCAGTATGTTCTTTAGAATATATGGAGAACTGTCTGCGCTGTTGGGAGATGGGTTTAGAAAGAGCCATTCGGCTATTAAATCCTTTCCACCATCCCCCTCATTAATGCTACTGACCCGTTTAATTCTTGTTACATGGGATTCTTGCTGTAAAAGTTCTTTGCATAATTTTTCAAAACGATCCGGGTTGGTTGGTACGCTCCAAACAAAATTTGGGCTAGGAAAAAGGAATCTTCTTTCCTCATCGTTTCTCAATTTTATCTGTTGTAACTCTTTCCTATAGCTTTCTTCCCCACATTCATCATCGATAGCGAGGATATGGTTTTTACCGATTAAAAAAAACTTGTTTTCAATAGGGATAATTTTCGGTTTTTGATAATTACTATCTTTTAGGAATTCCAATGTCGCGTATCCTCGATCTAATTTTTTTGGGCATATTGCATGTCCCATTTCGTTGAATTTTATTATGTCTCTGGTAACCCCTTGAAATTGCATTGTAGACAACTCTTGTTCAAATGCTGCCTTAAAATTATTCAGGGTAGATTCATCAAAAGAAAAAATACTAATTCCTGATTTAAAGCTTCTGAACCAAAACCAATCTGGATTTTTCCTGCACATGAAATTTTGTTTACCCGAAATAACTCTTTTATCAAGAAATCTAGCTATTTTATTGGCACGGTCTTCAAACTGTTCCCAAATTGGATAATGACTTGAAGTATAAGAAAAAACATTATCCATTAAGAAGGCAGCAAAATACGTTCCGAGGAAGACTTGCTGAATTGCATCGGAAGGGATGTCACTTTCTTCAAAGTGAGAAAGTCTATGCCTCTCAAAAGATAGCAATCTAGCATATATTTCTGCTGGCATTTTTGTTAAACCTAAGTCTTCATGGGTAACTGTTAATAAAGATGTAGAAATATTGTAATGTCTTAGTGTAATTCCTACGATACAAGAAATTAAGTCATGTAGATCGGAGCGGTCATTATCAAAATCCCATGATGTAGTTCTGACATACCCAAATAAATTTTGTGGAAATGGTGAGAATTTCACAAGGTCTGATCGTAAGCCGATGGGTGAACTGGGAGAGGTCTGTAGAAAGTGTCTTTTGACTGTTATCTTTTTGTTAGCCTCAGGGGTAATTTCCATGAGATCCCTGGAAGATATAGAATATCCTAAGTACTCTGCTCCTAATAAATGTTTCTGAAATTCATTCAATGAACAAAAACCCCCTCTTACCGTCTATGTTAAATTTACCAAGGATGTAATTATCTCGTCTAGTCGATAACTATGGATTTATTAAGAAAATTGCATTAGCAAACAAAGTGATTCTTTAAGAAAGGTGATTGAAATTTGCTGTAATGGTGTTTTCTTTAACTGTAGTTTTATAATCAAGTAGAGTTTTTACAATAGAATCAAACTCTCTATCTACAAGTTATAGAATTGCTGATGCTATTACAAAGCTGTGTTGAATATCATACTCCAAAGGGAATTCACCTTGAAATTTGTAACTTCTATAATGAGAGATATCAGCCCAACCATGTCTAGCAAAGTTCTAATTTGGATTTCAGAATTTAATCCTGTGTAACCGTTGAATTCAGGTGAATTTACTCTTTCATCGGATAGAGTAGCAATATAGTGTACAGATCGATAACCAACCCTATTGTCTCTAATTTCTTGCCCTTATCACTACTATTCTGTTCATCGATCTCAAAAAGAGGTCTTATAATCTCTGAACATCGAAGGACTTCAGATATTACAAATGTTATTATGCGAATTCCGGCAATATCTTAGATTTGCTTTATCGGATTTTTATATTTATCTTTAGACGCTTTTTTAATACAGATTTCTACATCTTTTGCTCTACTTGTTATCGAATAATATGCTATTCTTTGTGATTCAACTAACTCTTTGATAATATACTTACTCTACTTTACGTGCGAGATTGAGATATTTTCCTTGATTTTGGTATACCACAATCTTAAATCATCTACATTTTAATGGATATTAGGGTACGTGCCTTTCTATTTTACAAACATATTATTAGAGCAGACTTAGTGAAATTATCCAATTTCTTGAATAAGACTACAGTACTCTAACATACAACAATAAGCACGTTCAAAATCAAACTTATTTGAAATATAATATCTAGCGAGGAGATTTACTCAACGCAGTTACTTGGATGATAAAGGTGGATTCAAGTATATCAGTTGCGGTGAGACGGATTTGTCTAAGAGCACCTTTCGTGAAATTAAAATAAAAGAAAGCTTTCTAATGAAATTCAGCTACAATTAATAGTGTGAAAAGATAACTGAAATATTATTTTGATGTTGTTTTTCATTTTGAGGAGGAGTAAATGAGTGGAAAAATTCAATAATCAAACTAATGTAGTTAAGTATTTAGTAAAAGAATTTCAGCTTAAACGCAAGAAGTATCTTCCATTTAATCTTAATTTACAAAATATTCAAAAATTTAAAGACGAGTTGAAGCAAAAACACTCGTTAAAGGAAATTAAAGTATTAAAGGCTGATTTAGAGGGGGTGAATGGACAATTAAAATTATTTGCGACGTTTATGTCATCTATTGCTTTAACAACGACCATTATAGGACTTATAATTAGTAATTCTTCCGCTAGAACTACGCAAATAAATAATCGCCTAACTAGTATAGAGGAAAAGTCATTGGTTCTGAAGTATATTCCTTTTACAAATGAAGAATTAAGACAAGCAAAATTAAATATTCTTTTAAAAAGTATTGAAGATTTGCAACGCGAGTTATTTACAACTTTGCTAAACATAACAGGTCTAACAATTATAGGTGTGCTTACATTGGTTTTGGGGTATGTATATTATTCGAGGACTAGAAAAGTTACAGTTCTATATGATAGTGTTTCACAAGCTTACGATGAGAAAAAAGAAGATGAAGAGAATAAGTATAGAGTTAAAATCTCTAAGTGAACCTGGAATAACTGCTTTGTAACAATCTACTTTACTTTTCACATGGTTAATTTATACTTCGAAAAATTTAATAGCAATATTGGTAAGGTATGAATACCTTGACCCTAAGGTCAGTATCTAGCGCTGATCTTTTTCAATTTATTAAAAACACTCTACTAATCTACCTCATACTTGGATACACGACGGTATTAGATATATTCTACATACCAGATATAATCTTTCCCAAATCCTGCCATAGCTCCTCCCTATAACCAGTCATACCTTTTCAGCTTTACATACACTCCTTCCACTCATGCTAAAATTAACCCATAAAATAATCGACGGTAAGCACCACCCAATCTAACCACAAAAACCACCCAACCAGGAGGATTCCCACATGAGTGATAAATTCCAAATCGTAGGTAGCCTGCTTCGTCCGGCTGAACTGCTAGAATACAAAACCCAAATCGAACATCGTGATGACATCCAATACCCATTCTACCAGGAATTCGACGGCTACCAGCAGTGCGAAGACCGTGCCATCCAATCCGTTATCGAAAAAGAAATCCAAAACGATCTGTCCATCATCACCGACGGTGAATATTCCAAATCGATGTGGCATCTGGACTTTGTCTGGGGCTTTGATGGTGTCGAGCGGTATATTGCGGATCATGGGTACTTTTTCCGTGATACGGATGGCAGCTCGAAGTATGAGACGCGCAAAGACATCGGTCTGCGTATCACAGGCGAGCTAAGCGGCAAAAATCACCACTTTATCGAGGTATACAAAAAGCTACAGGAGCGTGCAGGTGATCGTGAGACAAAGCTGTGCGTACCTTCGCCATCTCATATTTTTGGCGAGCTGTCCTGGTCGGATAATATCGGCGGTACGGATTCCGTGTACAAGGATACGAAGGAGCTAAAGGCTGGTCTGGTGAAAGCGTATAAGGAGTTTGTAGACGATTTTGCGGCTGCGGGCGGTAAAATTCTGCAATTCGACGATTGCTTGTGGGAGCTGTTTGCGGATGACAATCCGAACTCTCCGTATACAGGTGAGCATATCAATCAGGAGGAAGTACAGGCGCTGGCGACGGAGTTTATTGATATTAGCAATATTATTATCGACTACGGTCACAGTCTCGGTCTGAAAATGTGGACGCACAACTGCCGTGGTAACTACGATTCGCGAAATATGGGCGGCGGCTCGTATGTGAAGATCGCGAATCTATTCCTGAAGCAGCTCAAATATGATCGTTTCTTCCTGGAGTGGGATGATGATCGTGCGGGTTCGCTGGAAGCACTGGCTGTGTTTAAAGACAAGCCGAATACGGAAGTCGTACTGGGATTGCTGTCTTCTAAAACAAGTACATTGGATGATGAAGAGCGTGTACTGCGTTTGCTGGATGAGGCATCTAATATCATCGAAAAAGATCGTTTGCTATTGTCTCATCAGTGTGGCTTTGCTTCCTGCGATGGAGGGAATGAGCTGACTGAGGAACAACAGTGGGCGAAAATTAATCAAGGGCAACGGATTGCGGAGCAGTACTGGGCGAAGTGATTGTGATTAAAGATCACCTGTATAGGTGGTCTTTTTCGTATGAATAGATTAATAAAAGTAACTAAGCATATACAGAATAGATAGTATATGCTTCAAATTCGAACTTTGTTATTTAGCGTCTGTTACGTACATTAACAAAAAGGGACACTACACCGAGTGTCCCTTTTTATCTTAAAGCAGATAATAGTTGCACATTCGAGATACAGAATGAATTCAATTACATAGGAGTAGAACAGATATGTTTATATAGTCGTTTATCCCTAATCCTATACATCCATTTAGTTCATTGGGAGTACAAAAATTATTTATTTTCCTGTAAATGGATGTATAATTAATAAACGAACTATGAGCTAACAATAGTTAATCAATAAACACATACAATTAGCTTGGAAGGGGTTATTGTTTTGGCGAGGAAACGTAGTGTAATAGCAGCAATGGCAAGAGATATTGAAAGACAAGCCAGACTTAATGAAGCAGCTAGAAAGCGTCAAGAACGAGAGCGTATTAGGTTGGCGAAAGAGCGAGAAAGACAACAGATTCAATTTGCGAAGGAAGAAAAACAACGTTATATCGAGAGTAGAATCGAAGAAACGGATGACTTGAACAATGAAGTGAACGACCAAATTCAGCAATTGAACGCCTTATTGGAACAGGGATTAACTGGCGCTAGTCGAATTGTATTTTCTTCTTTGAAAAATAAAGAGCAATTTAAGAGCTTTGTTCCTCCAACTGAGCTTACAATCCCCTTACTTAAACCGAATTTTGAAGATTATCGTAGCCAGATTAAATCATCAGCATTGCTACGCAAATTGATGCCAATGTTGGAGAATAAGTATCAGCAGGCATTAGATAGGGCACAACAGAAGTTTGATTATGATCTTATTCAGTATGAGAGCTTAGAAGAAGATCGTCTATCTAAGCTAGAGGCGATTAAAACGGATTATGAGCAGCAGAAATCCAATTTTGATGCCAAAGTAGCAAGTGAGAATCTGGAAGTTGACCAATTTGAAGAGCGTTATCGCAATGGTGATAGTGAAGCAGTGATTGCTTATAATAATCTGGTGTTAGAACGCTCCCATTACCCAATTGACTTTCCTCAGCAATTTCGACTCGCTTATCTTCCTGACTCTAGGGAGTTAGTTGTTGATTATGAAATTCCGACTAAAGATCTTATTCCAATCGTATCAGAATATAAGTATGTCAAGACTAGAGACGAGATCACTGAAAAGCTTAGAAAAGATGTAGAGATCAAAAATATATATTCCGATGTCGTAGCAAGTGTAGCTTTGCGAACGCTTTATGAAATATTTGAAGCTGATCAAGGCAATATTATTGATGTGATTGTATTTAGTGCTTATGTACAGGCTGTAGACCCGGCTACAGGGAAAGATATTACGCCTTATCTTATTTCAGTTCGAGTCATCAAATCGAAGTTCAATGAGCTGGATTTGAGACGTGTTGAAAAGTCAGTGTGCTTACGGAACTTGGGAGCACAAGTATCACCTAGACCTTCTGAACTGCAAGCGGTAAAACCGGTCGTGGAGTTCAATATGGTAGATAAGCGGTTTGTCGATCATGAGAGTATGCTCGATTCTTTGCAAAATCTGCCTAACTTGATGGACTTGAATCCGTTTGAGTTTGAGAGACTGGTCACAGATTTATTTGGAATGATGGGGTTAGACGCCAAACAGACGCGCTCTTCTAAAGACGGTGGCGTCGATTGCGTTGCCTTTGATACTAGACCCATTGTAGGTGGTAAAGTAGTCATTCAAGCAAAGCGTTATAAAAATACGGTTGGCGTTTCGTCTGTTCGAGATTTGTATGGAACGATGATGAATGAGGGAGCTAACAAAGGAATTTTGGTAACAACCAAAAGCTATGGGCCTGATGCTTACGAATTTGCGAAAGATAAGCCGATTGAGTTAATCGATGGCGGAGGCTTGCTGTACCTGTTAGAGCAACAGGGTATCCAAGCAAGGATTGTTTTTGAATAAGCTACCCGTATAGACGTTGGTTGAAGGATAGGTTGGTACAATGTTAGTTCTACTCGTTTAGATTAGAGATTATAGCTGTATCTATATATCGCTTGTTTGTATAAAAGGAGACCGCTTTGTAGAGCGGTCTTTTTACTGTTTATTTTAGATGTAGAGTATCGTACTTATGAGAGAATTAAGAGTGTCCTATTGTAGTTACAGCTGTCTGTCATCCACTGGTTTGCGTTCCTCCGATTTTGTATCCATACGGCTACTCCTTTATAATAAACCCGTACGTCTACAGCAAGGAGGAACCTACACAACAATGAATTTTATCAAGAACCTACTCCAGCAGCTAGGGATGAACGAAGCCATTATCGGCTATGCCGCGAACATCCTCATGATCCTTTTCATCGCGGTCGTTTGTATTCTAGCCAACTGGATTACGCAGAAAATTGTGCTTCGCACTATTATACACATCGTCAACAACAACCGGTACACCTGGGATAATATCATCGTGGAGAAACGTGTATTCCACAAGCTCTCTCAGCTCGTACCTGCGATCATCATCTACTATTCCGCGTCTGTCTTCCCAGCGTATCAAGGGCTGATCGAGAAAGCGGCGATGACGTATACGATTATTGTAGCGATTCTTGTGCTGGATGCGCTGCTGAATGCGTTTGATGCGATCTATCGGTCATTTGAAGTTGCCAAGATTCGTCCGATTCGTGGCTATATTCAGGTGGCGAAGATCGTGCTGTTTATTATCGGCGGCATTATCATTATCTCCAATCTGATCGGGCAGAATCCGCTTATTATTTTGAGTGGACTGGGCGCATTGTCGGCGGTGCTGATGTTGATCTTTAAAGACTCGATTCTCGGTCTGGTAGCCGGCATTCAGCTATCCTCCAATGACATGGTACGCGTCGGTGACTGGATTGAGATGCCCAAGTATGATGCGAATGGCGATGTGATCGATATTACGCTGAATACGGTCAAGGTGATGAATTTTGATAAGACGATTACGATGATTCCAAGCTATGCGCTGATCTCGGATTCGTTTAAAAACTGGCGTGGGATGCAGGCAGCCGGCGGTAGACGGATTAAGCGCAGTATACGTATCGATACGAGCAGTATTCGCTTTTGCACACCGGAGATGATTGAGGAATTCCGCAAAATTCACTATATTTCCGATTATATCGCTTCTCGTTCGGATGAGATCGAGGCGTACAATGCGCAGCATGCGGTTAACCGGGAGAGCAATGTGAATGGCAGAAAGCTCACGAATATTGGTGTGTTTCGCGAGTATATTCATCGGTATTTGCAAAATCATCCGCAGATTCATAAGGATATGACCTTGATTGTACGGCAGCTGGAGCCGGGAGATAACGGATTGCCGCTGGAGATTTATGCGTTTAGTAATGATATCGCGTGGGCGGTGTATGAGGGGATTCAGGCGGATATTTTTGATCATATTTTCGCGGTGGCACCGACATTTGGGCTGCGTGCGTTCCAGAATCCGACCGGGCATGATATTGTGCAGTTGAAGGAAGAGTCGGTGATTTCGTAGAATTGAGTTGTAGTTGTAGTTGTAGTTGTAGTTGTAGTTGTAGTTGTAGTTGTAGTTACGGTTACGAATGACTATTATTTGTGAAAATGAACCATTGCCACTACTAGGATTGGCTAGTACAGTACGGAGTTCCATTAAGGGAATGAGCATCTGAGATCGAATCGGGCGATCTGATGAACATACAATGGATCTGTACTGGCTGGTGGCAGTGGCCTTTTGAGTTGAAAGGCGATACATAACATCTTATGATAGTAAAGTAAGGCGAGATTGTAGCGTAGGACGAGACTATAGCTTTCTGTTTTGATAATCAATTCTTTTATATTAACTTTTATATTAAGCATCCATCTATAGGAGTGGATCATATGAGCTTACGTAAGATACATATAACGAAGCAGGATCAAGGGATCGGGCAGATTGGTGGCGGCGCATGGGTAGAGGATATGGAGCATTGGCCGATGGATCAGCTCGGTGGCAGACCAATGGTGCCACTATGGAGTATCACGCCTGCCTTTTTCCCTGTACCCCAGATTGCGGAAAATGTACGAATAACGGTGTTCGTGCCCGCTACGGATGAGCCTCGAAGCTGGCATGAGGCTTCCGAACAGCTGCTTGTTCGCTCTGGCAAACTGAATCCACAATCGACACGATTACATGCGAAGGTGCTACTGCATCCACAAGCAGCTCAGCCTTATATCCCGAACGGCATAGATGTTCTACCGGAAGGCTATCTGGGCTTGGAGCCGATGACGGATGAAGAGCTAAGTCTGGAGACGCGTCATCTATTTAAAGGCGCCGCGATGTCCAAGCAGCTGGGACGGGAACACTGGCTACAGGAGCAGGTTGTAGTGTCGCCACGGTATTTCTTTGCAGGACAGCTACTGGAGGCTGATCTGGTAAAATGGAATGCGGCATATACAGGCATTTTTGGCGGCGGTATAGGTTATCTCTTTTTGGATTATCGGGTCAAGCAGGTAACGGATTATGCTGATGCAGGGATGTTTTTTATCCAGTATGCAGAGTGAAAGTAGAGAAGAACGGTATCACCCAACCGAACAGGAGGCTTCATCGATATGAACGTTAGCCGTAGCTATGTCACACAGGACTATGTTATTCAAAAGGTAACCGAAACCTTTGCATGCCGTGTATTATGGAGCGAGGGGCGTCCCTGTCTCGAATATGCGAACGAAGAGCAGCTTGCCGAGATTGAGCAGTATGTGCGGCATGAGTTTGACTGGGAGCTGGAGGATGTCTTTTTTACAACGCTTGAGAAGCTGCCTGTAGAGCCTTAGATGATTAGGAAAAAGGCTCAGCAGGGAGAATAAAGTCAGAAAGTGAAGCGTCAATCTATATTTTTAGATAGGAAAATAAGGAAATCATACGGTGTGTAAACTATATATTTTGACGGATGTTCAGATCATTTGGAAGCAACTAACTAAATCGCTACAAAGCAGATGGGATAAGGATAAACAGTATAATGGGGCGAATAATTTTGCTGTTTTCATCTCTATTGAAGCTGGCAAGGCAACGTTCATCTTTACTCATAAAACGTTGAATCATTTCACAATAAACTTGTTGATCTGCCTCAGATGTGCTATAATAAATATATTGGAATTTGAACCTGAGTCACATATTGTAGAGGGTTGCAATTTTGATCGTGTAGCCTTGTCCAATATGTGATTTTTTTTAAAGTTTGAAGATCATGTAAACTTATTTTTTTAGGAGGCAACAAACATGCAACAAGGAACAGTGAAATGGTTTAACGCAGAAAAAGGTTTTGGTTTTATCGAGGTTGAAGGCGGAGAAGACGTATTCGTACACTTCAGCGCGATCCAAGGCGAAGGCTTCAAATCCCTGGACGAAGGTCAACGTGTAGAATTCAACGTTGTTCAAGGCCAACGCGGTCAACAAGCTGAGAACGTTGTAAAACTGTAATACTTTTTTATGCTGTAGGAAAGTCCCAACCATCATATTGGGACTTTTTTTTCACTTATAAACTCCAATGAAGAAAGAAGGATGCTGCTTGTACTATTCACGGAAAAGCCCGATGGATGATGTTCCAGAGGAAATGACGCCGATCTGGTCATGTACGAATGAAAAGTGCAATGGGTGGATGAGGGATAACTTTGTGTTGTCGGTTCAGCCAAGATGCGGCCAATGTGACTCTTTAATGGAAAAAAGTGAAAGACTATTGCCTGTATTAACAAATACAAGCCCGAATCAGAAAAAGAACTAAGCAGGCGTTCTATCTATATTATCGTAGATTGAATTATATAAGTCTTATGTTTTAGCCGTTTTCCCCTATCGGGGTAGGAACGGCTATTTGTTTTGTTCATTTTACCTATATCGCAGATTGATATCGTGCATAGTTGGCATCCATATTCTCCGTCCATATCCAGAAAATTGAAACCTGAGCCTTAGAAAACGTGTACAATACTACATATACCCTTTAACGAAGGAGTGGACGGATATGAGCATGTGGACTCGATTACGAGATGTGATGAAAGCGAATGTATATAGCTTGCTCCAGCAGTCGGATAATCCTGAGCGTATAGCAAGGCAGGCGATGGAGCAGTTTACGAGTGAGCTGGGTCAGGTGAAGGCAGAGACAGCAGCGGTATTAGCAGACGAAGCACGTACCAAGCGTGCGCTGGATGAGAGCAGTGCAGAGCTGAATAAATTGCAGCGGTATGCAGAAAAGTCGGTGCAGCAGGGAGACGAGACGGCAGCCCTTCGTTTTCTGGATAAAAAAGCAAGCCTTGCTGCGAAGCATGTAGAGCTGCAAACCGCTTATGAGCGCGCCTCTGCCAGAGCGACCGCAATGAAGACGATGCAAAGCAAGCTCGTGGCTGATCTGGATCGCCTGCAAACGCGCTATACAGAGCTACAAAGTCGAATGGATGCGGCAAATGCACAGACTGCTAATGGATCAGCGACGAATGCGTTGCAGGCGATGGAGGAGCGTGCCAATCAGGCGCTTCATGAAGCCGAAGCATGGGCGGAGGTACGCGGAGGCGGGCAGCAGGAGGAGGATCTGGATGTGCTGATTGCACGTCTGGAAGCAGGAATGAATGCACAGCCTGATCCGACGGCTATACCGACACCGCAGCAGGAGTTGGATCAGCTCAAGCAACAGAATGGCAAGCTGTGATCGCGGATTCGATTCCGATACGATACGGATGTATGAGCAAAGACCGTGCACGAATGCTCAGCATATGGTTTTAACGAAGGGGCATGGCAGGGTAATGAGTACGAAACGGGTTTCTACTCTGAGATGATATCGTGCATAGCGTGCATCCAGGATGAGCTATAGAGAGACTATACATGTAACTGAAAATTGAGGTGAATGCAGCGATGCCTGTCATCGATTATAAATGTCCAAACTGCGGTAGCAGTATGATGTTCGATAGTGCTACCGGTATGCTCGCCTGTCCAAGCTGTGGCAGGAAGGACGATATTGAGCAGATGCCTGATCCGATTAGTCTGGTTCCATTTGTGCCCGGACAGGTTCAGTCGTATCATTGCTCAAGCTGTGGCGCAGAGCTGGTCACGGAGCCGGAAACGAGTGCGACCGTATGCAGTTTTTGCGGCTCACCTGTTGTATTGAGTGAGCGCCTGAGCGGTGCGTATGCCCCGCGGAGTGTGCTACCTTTTACCATTAACAAGCAGCAGGCTCAGGAAGCCTTTCGCAAATGGTGCCGAGGTGGTCTGCTCACACCAGCAGGCTTTATGACTGCGGATCGTATTAAAGGTATAACAGGTATGTATGTACCATTCTGGTTATATGAGTTACATAACATGGTGGAGGCGCGTGGACAGGCAACACGTGTGCGCACGTACAGGCAGGGAGATTATGAATATACGGAGACAAGCTACTACGACATTTATCGTAAAATGCGTCTGCACTATGTGAATCTGCCGATCGACGCTTCCGAAAAGCTAAACGATGAGCTGATGGACAAGCTAGAGCCTTTTCCATATCCAGAGCTAAAATCGTTCAAAACACCTTATCTAGCAGGCTATACAGCGGAAAAATACAGCTACGATGATGAGCAGCTGCTCCCCCGTGCCAAAGAAAAAACGATGAGCTATATCGATGCGGCCATCTCGTCTACCGTGACTGGCTATACGAGCGTCACCTATACCGATCGCGATGTGGATACCCGCGTGCAGCGTGCAGATTATGCGCTGTTGCCTGTATGGATGGTCGATTATGATTTTGAAAGCAAGCAATATATATTTGCCATGAATGGACAGACGGGTAAAGTCGTCGGTAAGCCGCCGCTGAGCAAAGGGAAGCTATTCGCCTGGTTCGCTGGTATTGCAGTAGTAACGTTCGTCACTCTACGCCTGATCACATGGGCGCTAGGGGGTGATCTGCTGTGAAGCAGCGCACGAGTAACACGAGTAAGAGAATGCTGTTACTGCTTCTACCGATCCTGCTCCTTGCTCTTACGATATGGCCTGCGGTTCAGACGATACATGCGTCAGACACAGCTACAGTCGGGAATAAAAAGCTCGTCTACGACGATGCCGGATTATTAAGCGATCAGGAACGACAAGAGGTCAATCGCATGGCAAACGAATACGGCCCGGTGCAGCAGACGGATTTTGTCATTTATACGACCAACAACCCGGAGTATAAGGATGTGCAGATTCTCACCGAAGACCTGTATGACAGCAAAGGCTTTGGATACGATAAAGGCTTTGGTAATGCGGTCATATTGACGATGGATATGCGGAATCGCGAGGTCTATCTAGCTGGCTTCGGTAAAGCCGAAACATTGCTGAACGACCAACGTCTTGATCAGATTCGCGAAAAGATCACACCCTACCTGAGCAATGGCAATTATAAAATGGCATTCGAGCAATACATTCAGACATCATCCCGATACATGAACTACAAGCTCGGCGTGAATCCCGATAGCTTCCTGCTCAACATCTGGTTTCAACTCGCCGCTGCCATCCTACTCGGCATCATCATCGTCTGGATCATGGCTGCACGCACTGGCGGACGCATCACCGTAAACCGCGCCACCTACGAAGACCCCAACGCCTCCGGTTTACTAGATCAACATGACCGCTTCATCCGCACCTCCGTCTCCAAACGCAAAATCGAAAAAAGCAGCAGCAGCGGAGGTGGAGGCGGCGGAACAAGCAGCGGCGGTCATTCGCATAGTGGCAGTAGAGGTTCTTTTTAAAGTTAATGAGAGAAACAAAGTAAGAATTAAAAATAAAAATTGATACACGCCTTCAATGGATTGAACGAATTTGACCTTCACTAAACGGCTCATACCCACCAATGCGGAAAAGTATGACTCAACGCACTATACAGGCATTTTATGTTGCTACACGCACAGAACGGAGGGAAGGAAATAAGGGGAAAAGGCGACTTTTGAGCACGGGAATCTACACTACACTACTACTCCGTAGATTCCTGTGCGAGACGGGAGCCTGTCCCCTTATTCCTTCCCAGAGTGGTTGCTGCTACACCACAAAAACCCACTCTACCCGCAGAGTCATAATTTTCCACACCCCATCAAAACAATTGAGGAGGAACCACCATGGGATTTTTCAAAAACCAGTTTGCTAACGTAGTTGAATGGGAAGAGTTTCGCGACGATATGATCTTTTGGAAATGGAGCAATCGAGAGATTAAGAAGGGCAGCAAGCTCATTATTCGCTCAGGGCAGGATGCGATTTTCCTGAATAACGGCAAAATCGAAGGGATTTTCGAAGACGAAGGCTCGTTTAATGTAGAATCGGATATCATTCCATTTCTGTCTACGCTCAAAGGCTTCAAATTCGGCTTCAACAGCGGTATGCGCGTGGAAGTGCTGTTTGTAAATACAAAGGAATTCACCGTCCGCTGGGGAACGCAGAGCCCGATTCTCATCCCAGCGCCGCAGCTTCCGGGTGGTATGCCGATTCGTGCAAATGGTACATTTAATTTTAAAGTCAGCGATTATGTAGCCCTGATCGATAAGGTTGCAGGCATTAAGCAAAGCTATCTGGTGGAGGATGTGAAGATTCGCATTACCTCTGTACTGGATCAGCTGCTGATGAAATGGATTACGCGCGAAGGGAAGGACATGTTCAATCTGCAAGCGAACGCCTTCGATATCGCGAACGGAATTCGTGAAGACCTGGATATGCAGATGATGCAGATCGGGATCGGCATTACGGGCTTTCAGGTCATGAGCTTTAGCTATCCGCAAGAAATTCAGGATATGATCACCAAGACCGCTTCTCACGGCATGATCGGCGATATGCAGCGCTACCAGCAGGTGAGCATGACCGACGGCATCGCGTCGGGTAAAGTGCAGGGCGGTGGTATGGCATCTGATATGGCGGGTATGATGATGGGAATGAATATGGCCAATGAAATGATGAAAAACATGAACCAGAATAACCAGCAGGCAGGGCAGAATAAAGATAATGGATCAAATGCCAACGGCAATCAGGGTGGCAATCCAGCAAATGGTCAGAATGCTAATGCGACTAGCGGACAGGGTAGCTCAAATAACAGCTCTGCACCAGCAGGAGCTAGCGGCACGAAGCCGAACTTCTGCCCGAACTGCGGGGCGAAAAATGAAGGAGCGAACTTCTGTCCGAATTGTGGGCATAAGCTGGCTTGATTAGAGTGACGTTGAATTTTGATTCATATTGAATGACGAAGCACTCCTTAAAATGAACATTAGAATCCTTAACAGGTTAGCTAATGCACATGGAAGGGGTGCTTTTTTGTATGGTGTTGCTTGTTCGTTTACAAGATATACTTTTAGTAGACAGACAGACAGACAGACAGACAGACAGACAGACAGACAGACAGACAGACAGACAGACAGACAGATAGATAGACAGATAGAGGTAAATAAACGAGTTGCTCGTTCCGTTGCTGCGATACATACAAGCCCGTACATTCTACAGAAGTTCATTTATAAAATACACCATAAAGCAGCTTCAATCACATTATTCCGTAACCGTCTAAGCTATATGACGTATTACTTCATACTAACGACAAAAAACGAACAGAATTTGAGGGAAGACCTTATGAATAGATCATTTATGAATCGGACGGAGCATGAATATAGTCGGGCAGAGCAGAGCTATGCGGAAGCGGAGCAAAAGGCAGTGCATTATTTTAATCAGCTGCATCAGCATGTTACGCAGCGCACGTATGAATCCGGGCTGATTGAGGATTTTCGGCAGTGGAAGGGAAGGCATGTATCGTTCACCTCGCGTTTATCACGCTGGCTACCAGTTAAACAGAGACCGAGTGCTAAGGATTATCAGCGTTATATCCACTGGCTGCATACAACGAACAAGCTAGATCCTTACTTGCATCGTAGTGTGGCGTACATCTATATGCGCGATCTGGGACGTGCGCTGGATGCACCGCAGACACAGCAGCGTGTACAGGAGGTGGTGGACAGTCTGAGAGGTAAGTTGCTAAGCTCAGCCACAACCACTGACACGCAGCTACCGGAGTTTATGAGTATGGATGGGGTGTATCGCTGGGCGCAGCGCGAAGGAGTAGAGGATGCGGTGATCTGGGTGCTGGATAAGCTCCAGCAGGTGACGACCAATATTCCAGCAGAGCTGAATGCCGAGCAGGCGCAGCGTAAGCTAATCAAAATCATTGTTGGTGTAGTGCTGCATGCGACCGAGGAGATGGACGATTCGGTATCGCAGCAGGAGCGCTCGCATCGATTGGATGAAGCGATCCGGTTAGGGTACTCGTATGGACTGACCTATCCATTTATCGACGATATTTTGGATTCGACGCTGTTGTCTGCGCAGGAGAAGGAGCAGTATTCGCGCCTGATTCGAACTGCTCTGTTAACGGGCTCGGTGCCGAAGCTGGGTGACTGGTCAGGGAGCCAGCCGGAGCTTATTCGGTACATCCATAGTGAGCTACGGGAAGCTTTTGAATACATTAAGGCGCGACAGCAGCCGGGTGGTGGGCAGCAGCAGTTTTTCGAGCAGGCGTATGTGTTTTTTCAGGCACAGGATGTGGATCGGACGCGCACGCTGGATAATGATACGTACACGAATGAGGAGCTGTACGTGCCCGTTATTTTAAAATCGGCTTGCTCGCGTCTGGTCGCACGCTCGATCCTGAATGTAGAAGAAGACGAAGGGTTTGATCTGCGGACATTTTGCTATGGTATCTATAACCAGCTTGCCGATGACTTCGCGGATATGTTCGATGATCTAGCGAATGGTGCAGTAACACCGTATACGTACTATTTAAAATATCATGGGCAGCGCTCGGATCTGCTCAATCCGTTTCAGATGTACTGGGCAGTGATCCACTATTTACTACATGAGGTGTATCGCTCGGATGAGCAGACACGTGAGGTCATTTTGGATCGGGCGATTAATGGCTTGAAGCGAGCGTATGAGCGGCTGGGCGCATCCCGTTATGGGGAGACGATGGAGCTACTTACAGCTGGGATGCCGAGCCTGAATCGGGTAGTGCAGCAGATGGTGCGGCATGCGGAGGATGTGGATTTTCTGGATAAGCTGTTGCGTGACAGTATGCTGGTGCATCTACGTCAGGATCGGGAGCAGCAGACAGAGTTTCGCGAGACGGTCGATACGGTACGAGAACAGATTAATGGTACGCTTCCGGTAGAGAAGCGCGAAGGCATGCTGCCGACGAATGAGCTGCTCATCGATGCGGTCAATTACAGTCTCGAAGGATCAGGTAAACGACTACGTCCGATTCTCGCCTGGGTGATGGCGGTGCGGCATTATGGCTTGCAGCAGGAGGCGGTCATGCCGATGCTACGCTCGCTGGAATATATGCATACCTCTTCGCTGATCTTCGACGATCTGCCGTCACAGGATAACGCACCAGCACGACGCGGACGTACAACACTGCATGAACTGCATGATAGTGCGACAGCGGAGCTGAGTGGACTGTTCCTTATTCAAAAAAGTATTCGCGAGCAGGCATCGCTCAGCGGATTTGCCCCTCAACTTGTATTGAAGCTCATGGACTATTCAGCGCAAAAGGCAGAGGAGTTATGTACTGGACAGGCGATGGATTTGCGTGCACGCGGACAGCGGCTGACGCTGGAGCAATTGAACGATATTTGCTTTTACAAAACGGGTGCAGCATTTGAAGCCTCGCTCGTGATGCCTGCAATGCTGGCAGAAGCGAAGGAATCGGAGCTTGCGGTACTACGAGCATTTGCATACCATGCGGGCATTGCATTTCAGATTAAGGATGATCTGCTAGACTTCAAAGGTGACGTGGTGCAGCTCGGTAAGCCAGTCGGTCAGGATGAGAGCAATAATAGCTCGACCTTCGTCTCGGTGCTGGGTGAAGTTGGGGCGCGGCGGGAGATGTGGAATCATTATTGCTGTGCGCTGGAGGCGCTGCGTAAGCTGCCAGTGGGGATTCCGTTTTTGAAGCATTTGCTGGATTATATTGTGCATCGGGAGCGGTGAGCGGGCAGTTGGATATGTGATAGTTGTTTGATGATGGATGAAATGAGAGGCGAGCAAGTGGGATAGAAATGGTATGGATATATAGCAGGATATGAAAGGTAGTGTTCAGAGCCAGAATGATCTTAGCAGGTGTAGAATATGCGCATTATGCTAAGATCATTCTGGCTTTATTTTATAGTGTACATAACAATATTTTGTCAGCTAGACATTCGATGCTGGGCAGAAGAAAGAAGTATAGTGATATCTTCCTTTTTTGTAAATGATTCTATTCTTCGTTATGATAAGAGGGAGCTTGTCATACGCTGCTTAGCTGGAAGGAGGGTGCGGTATGAAGCTACGGATTCCACTTTTTATTATTACGCTTGCAATCGCATTGTATATGTCGCATATGATCGGCTTATTAGCAGGTGGAAAGGCTCAAGGTGTTTCGTATCTAGTTATATTGCTTGGGCTTCTATATGGATTTGAGAAAACGAAAATAAGTGAAAAGAGAATCCGTATTATAACGGGAATCAGTCTTGTTGCTATGGCCATTGCATTGGAATTTTGGGTGGAGCCGCAGGATTTGGCAAGCCTGTTTGCAATGATGTTCTGAAGGTGTTTTCTTATTACTGCTGGGCTAGGCTGGGCTAGAAGGACCTGCTTGTCTGTCGCCAAGCAGAGTTTTGGAAATGTTCTTATTCTTTTGCTTTTCTGTGCTGCTCGTTGGCATAATATAATAATGACTACCCTTGCTGGGGAAAATGAGGAGGATTATGATGACGCAATCGTTAATTGGAGTGCCGCTTGAAGGATTTGCCGAATTTAGCCGAAAAGTCGCTGCTGAAGGTGCGGTTTTGCTGAAAAATGATGAACAGATTCTTCCGATTCGAAAAAATGAAAGCGTTTCGATTTTTGGGCGTGTGCAGGTCGATTATTATCGAAGTGGAACAGGTTCAGGCGGAAGTGTGAATGTAGCGTATACGACGAATCTGCTGGAAGGACTGCGTGCGAAGCCAGATGTACGTGTGAATGAGGAGCTGGCAGGGGTGTACGAAAGCTGGATTGCTGAGCATCCATTCGACAATGGCGGTGGCGGCTGGGCAGCGGAGCCTTGGCACCAGAAGGAGATGCCGCTCACAGATGAGCTGGTCGCAGCGGCAAGACAGCAATCGGAGAAAGCAATTGTCGTCATCGGACGTACCGCAGGCGAGGACAAGGATAATGCAGACGAACCAGGTAGCTACCGTTTAACTGAAGATGAGCTGGATATGCTAAAACGAGTCACTGCACAGTTCCAGCAGACGGTCGTGGTGCTGAACACGTCGAATATTATCGATATGAGCTGGGTGGACGCCTCCGAGCACAAGCATCCGATCGGTGCGGTGTTGTACTCCTGGCATGGCGGCATGGAGGGTGGTCGTGCGCTCGCCGATGTGCTTGCCGGAGATGTGACACCAAGCGGCAAGCTGACCGATACGATTGCGTATTCGATCCACGATTATCCGTCGACACGCAACTATGGCAACGAGCTGACAAGTGTGTACGAGGAAGACATTTATGTGGGCTACCGTTATTTCGAAACGTTTTGCCCGGATAAGGTGCAGTATCCGTTTGGATATGGCCTATCGTATACGACATTTGCACTGGACATGCAGCCTGCACAATTGCTGCATGATGGCGAGCAATTAAGCGTACAGGTTGAGGTAAAAGTAACTAATAACGGCACAGAATATGCGGGCAAGGAAGTCGTACAGCTCTATGTCGAGGCACCTCAGGGCAAGCTGGGACAGCCATCGCGATCATTGGTCGCTTTTGCGAAAACAGGCTTGCTGGAGCCCGGTCAATCTGAAACAGTGACATTATCTGTGCCGCTGGATCGTCTGGCATCGTATGACGATGCTGGGGTTACGGGTCATCGTTATGCTTATGTGCTGGAGGCTGGATTGTATCACTTCCATGCAGGTAATAGTGTGCGTGCGACAGAGACGGTATCGTTTGCGGCATCCGTGAATACGGCAGATGCAGGTGCGCCTGCGATTGTACGGGTAGCAGCAGACGGAACAGCGCTGGAGCTACCAGAGCTACATAAGGTCGAGCAATGGGAGGAAGCGCTGGCTCCAATTGAGGAATTCCATCGTATGAAGCCAGGAGCACGCAAGGCAGATGGTACGTATGAGCTGACTGCCGAGCCTGTACCAACGCGGCAGATTTCACTGGCGCAGCGGATTCAGGATCGTTTGCCAGCACCATTGCCGGAGCCAGGCGATGATGGGTATACACTACAGGATGTGGGTGCAGGACGCGTGACGCTGGAGCAGTTTGTCGCTCAGCTACATGATGAGGATCTGGCTGCACTGGTGCGTGCAGAGGGGATGAGTAGTCCGCTTGTTACGCCGGGAACGGCATCGGCATTTGGCGGAGTAACGGATCGATTGCTCGGGTTTGGCATTCCTGTAGCGTGTACAACAGATGGGCCTTCCGGTATTCGGATGGATAGTGGCGATAAGGCGACTCAGGTACCGATTGGCACCTTACTAGCAGCAACATGGGATGTGGCGCTGGTCGAGGAGCTGTATGTGCTGGAAGGGCAGGAGATGCGTCGCAATGAGATCGACACGCTGCTCGGCCCGGGTCTGAACATCCGCCGTAGTCCACTCAACGGACGGAACTTTGAATACTTTTCCGAGGATCCATACGTTTCCGGTGTGTTCGCCGTTGCCTGCACACGCGGTATTGCGCAAAGTGGCGTGTATGCGACGCTGAAGCACTTCGCCTGCAACAATCAGGAGCAGTATCGGACGAAGGTAAATGCGGTCGTATCTGAGCGTGCACTGCGACAAATCTATCTGAAAGGCTTCGAGATCGCTGTACGTGAAGGCGATGCTCGCTCGGTCATGACCTCCTATAACCCGATCAACGGTCATTGGGCAGCATCCAACTATGATCTGAACACGACCGTCCTGCGCGGCGAATGGGGCTTCCGCGGCATCGTCATGACCGACTGGTGGGCAGTGATGAATGACTGCGCAGAGGGTGGCCCTGCCGACCGCAAGCATACGGATGCTATGGTTCGCGCGCAAAACGATCTATACATGGTCGTTGCCAACTATGGAGCCGAAACGAACGTATGGGGCGACCATACAATCGAAGCACTGGAAGCCGGCAGACTCACTCGCGCCGAGCTGCAACGCTGCGCCATCAACATTTGCGACTTCATCATGCAGTCCCCTGTATTCGAACGAGAAGAACTCATGAAAGACCCGATTCCATCTGTAAAAGGACTACAGGCAGGCACAGATTACGCAGGAGAACTTCTACAAGCAGGCGAAGACGTGCAAATTCCAATCGCTAATGACGGCGTAACTCGCTTCGAGATTACAGAAACCGGACAATACCGCTTGTTCCTGCACATCTCCTCCGAAGGCGACCAATGGGCACAAAGCGCAACCAATCTGATGCTCAATGGAGAACTCGTCACCACAGCCCAGAGCAACGGCACCGAGGGCAAATGGATGCGCCAAAAAGCAAATAAAATGCACCTCGAACAAGGCCAATACGAACTCACACTCGATTTCATCAAACCAGGCATGTCAATCGAGTGGATCGAGTTGAAAAAGTTATAAGGTGTAAGGAAGAATTAGATCATTTAAAGACTACATGGTTTGAAATTAAAAAAGGTACCTGTTTGAAGCCTTATAAAGCTTTATAATACACCATATTAGAAAGCTAATTATGATCGATAAAGAAAGCAGCCTGCATCCAAGAATGCAGGCTGTTTTTTGTAGAGTAAAAGTAGAACAAAGTATTGCCGAATAATATACAGACTATCTTGCCGATCAGCCATAAACAGTATCTATTAAGCTTTAAAAAACTACTAAAACTCTAATCGCTGTAAGTTATACATTCCAATAAAACATTCAAATCAAATAGCAAATCCCACTAGAAATCAAAAACAAATATGCCCCTACCAAGGTTATTGTATCTTCATTCCAATACGCAACAACACCGCCTAACACCATAACAATCAGACCCCAACAGTCAAACAAAAAAGTAAGAGTAACAGTAACAGTAACTCGTTCAATAACACCTGCTACCCCCTCACCAAGTTCGGCACAGCACCTATCCCAAGTCTGCGATTAGCACGGAACGGAGAAAAGGAAATAAGGGGAAAGGACTCCTTATAGTGTTAGTGATTTTCTAACACGGGGTTCAATGAAGAGTGATTTTTGCGAAGCAAAATATCTTACAGCTTTGGAGGGGCGGGAATCTTCATTCCTTCCCAATCCAAAAGATTCCCGCGGCTCCACCCGAGTCCGTCCCCTTATTCCTTTCCGCAGTGGTTGCCCCACAACTAAAATAAAGTGCTTGCCAAACAACACCCATCATGATATGATCTTTCTTGTGGTTGCGAAATCAATCACCAACAGTATTTGCGGTCGTGGCGGAATTGGCAGACGCGCACGGTTCAGGTCCGTGTGGGCTTACCCCCGTGGAGGTTCGAGTCCTCTCGACCGCATTTTCCTTTAAACGTAATGATTCACCGATATCAAGAAACGGTTCCTTTTCACCAGGGAGCCGTTTCTTTTTTGTGTAAATCAATTAGCGGATACCCTTACCACACAATCCATAACTACACACCACTCACCATCACAGCTAGCAGGGAATTTGAGAAAATACAAATTACCCCTTCATAAATGGAAGCAATCCGCTTAATATAGAAAACAACAACAGCACCGTACGGCTAAACGTATTTCCAGCAACCGCAGAGCAGCAATCATAAGCGCAGTCGTTTCAGGTACATACGGTGACGGAAGCAGAAACAGATTCTCGTCGGACAGTCAGCAGGACAGCACGACCCAATCTCATACAAAAAGAAGTGAATGCATAATGGATTACGCGATACGTTGGAAATGGGGGCACCGGATTCTTGACCGCTACTTTACCGGAGCCACAATGAATTACAGGCAGATGATCTCGCTGTTTATTCCGATTTTGGTCGATCAGGCGTTTATTATGGGTCTTAACCTGATCAATACAGCGATGATTAGTGCTGCTGGAGTGGCAGCTGTCAGTGCGGTGAATATGATCGACTCGCTGAATATTTTTCTATTCAGTATTTTTATCGCTGTAGCGACAGGCGGTACGGTCGTCGTTGCCCAGTATAAGGGCAATGGCAATGTGAAAAAGGTGTCCGAAGCCAGCGCGAGCGCTGTGTCGGTCGTGACGTTACTGGGATTGCTCGTAGGTTTACTCGGTATCGCACTGCATGTGCCGCTACTGAATATATTATTCGGCTCCGCACAGGCAGACGTAATGAGCTATGCGCGCGTGTATCTGATCGGAAGCTGTATTTCGTTTGCCGGGATTGCGATTGTGGAAGCGATCTGTGGGGCGCTACGTGGTGTAGGTAGCACGCGAGCCTCGCTTGTGCTATCGCTCATTATGAACATATTGTATGTATTACTGAACTTTCTATTCATCCACGGCTTCCATATGGGCGTGCTGGGGATGACGATTGCGCTGAATATCGCCCGTTATGGCGGTGCGGTCTGTGCGCTGTATTATTTGTTCAAGGTCGATGTGAATCTAAAAGTACGGATGAAGGAGCTTTTCCGAGTCAAATGGGAAATGTTCCGCAAAATTCTGTTTATCGGCTTCCCGTTTGCGACCGAGCAAATGTTTTTTAACGGTGGGAAAATCATTACGCAGATCTTCATCGTTTGGATGGGGACGTACGCGATTGCGGTGAATGCAATCTGTGCGGCGCTTGCCGGAGCGATGCAGATTCCAGCCAATGCGCTATCGCTGACGATTATTACAGTGGTCGGGATTTGTATCGGGAGTGGGAATATTGATGAAGCACGGAAATTTACGAAGTCGTTTCTCGTGCTGTCCTCGATGTCCTTTGTTGTGATGGGGTTGATTATTTTACCGTTATTTAATCCGTTGATTGCGCTCTTTGATCCGCCAGCGGAAATTGTGGATGATATCTTCCTGATTTTGCTGGTGAATACGCTAGTGCAGATTCCGCTGTGGGCGATCTCCTTTATTACGCCTTCAGCGCTACGGGCTGCCGGTGATGCGAAGTATACATCAGTCGTCTCGATGCTAACGATGTGGCTGTTCCGCGTGGTGATGGGGTATGTGCTGGGTGTCGTATTAGGCTGGGGCGTGCTCGGGGTGTGGATCGCAATGGATCTGGAGTGGGGCGTGAGGGGACTTATTTTCCTGAAACGGTTCTACGGGACGAAGTGGTTGCAGCATCGGTTGATTTAGTAGGCTGTGTAAGTACCAATTACAAGTAGCCATTTCAGCATGGAAGTGTGACGACATGTAAGAAGTGTAATAAATAAAAGCCATCGGTAGCATTATAGCTACTGATGGCTTTTTGCGTATTGTGAGGAAGGAGGGAGGGAGGGCACTATCTTGACAGGGTAGGGGTCAGTCTGGCTGGTGCCTTACATGTGCTAGAATACGTGGGTATTGCAAGGTCATGTATCAGAAAAATATAAGTGGGTCTATATAAATAGTAGAACTTGTCACAGCTCTATTAGACAGCCTAAGAAACAACAATCGATATCAACATAACTGCTCATCAACTCACCAGCTGCTTCCCATCATACACATACGTAACCGCCTTCCCCCCAGCCATCGTCTCCAGATGCACACTGCGTCCCCACAGCTTAAACACAAGCGGCAAGGTACGCTCCACATATTTACGATCCAGCTCCATGCCGTCAAACCGATTATGCAGCAGTAGCTCGCCGCGTCCATGCAGATCATCATCACGCACCGTAATATACGGAAAGCCGCCATTTGTGCGTGAGCGAATCAACTGCTCCTTGACTTCATTCACATCATTCGCTGTCACACGATACACCTGCTGTTGCTTCTGATATACGAACAGATCCATATCCTCTGCCAGCTCACGGGTGAGATAATTACGGATAAAGGACACATCCGATTCCACCTCGCGAATCTCGAACAGTGCTTCGATGCCTTCCTTACGCTCAATATGCCGTAGCATCATCAAGCCGAGATAATACGGATTAATTCGTCCCGGCGTAGGCTGGATCACGCCTGCATTCATTTTGGCAAACTCTACAATCTCAGAGTCGCTTAGCTCCAGCTCACGTACCAGCTTCAAGTGCCAGTAGCTCGCCCAGCCTTCGTTCATAATCTTCGTTTCCATCTGTGGCCAGAAGTACAGCATTTCTGCGCGCAGCATATGCAAAATCTCGCGCTGCCATTCCTCCAGATAACGGCTATGGGTCGCGATATAGCCGATCACATCCTTGATCGAGCCGTCAGTTTCGCGGAAGCCGTCTACATGACCGAAGCGCACATATGGATCGACATGCTCCTGAATCGCAATACCTGCATCGAGAAAAGCTTCCACTTCATCCATGCCATATTCCTGACTGAACGCCTCAATTCGATCCGCAAACACCGCCATTCGATCAACCATATTGCGATCTGTACCGCCGAACATCGCATTATTTTTGAAAAAGTCGCTATGTCCAAGCACATGCGCGACGATTAATTTATTTTGCAGCAGGGTGTTGCTGTCGAGTAGAAAGGCATAGCACGGGTCAGAGTTAATCACCAGCTCATAGATTTTACTCAAACCGTGATCGTATTCCGACTTCATCCGGTGATACGCCTTGCCAAAGCTCCAGTGTGCAAACCGGGTCGGCATTCCGTAAGCACCAATCGAATACAGCACCTCGGATGGGCAGAACTGATAGCGCATCGGGAAAAAGTCTAACCCATGCTGGATTGCCGCATCGGTCAGCTGCTCGACCGATTGTTCCAGCTGTTGCGTATCGCTTTCCAGTAGCATAAGCAGCGCTCCTTTCAATCGATGGAATAGAGCTGTCTAATCGAGCAGGGGTGTAGATGGGTCTGGCTGGATTCAAGATCACCGAATACACCGGACGAGGAAAGAATCCTATCCATATTCCATCCATTGCCCAGCTCGATCCATAACGACAAATACAATAGGTATAGCAAAAGGGATAACAGGCTGATCATCACATCGTCAAAATCAAAAGTAAACGAGCTGCTAACAACTCATCACCAAAAGTAAAAGCAGACGCTCCGCAGATATCCTTATCTTCCAGAGCGAAGCGATAGATCAACTAGCCATCTCATCGCCAAAAAACGCCTTCAGCGTCTTGAACACATCTTCCTTCTGCTCCAATAAAGCCTGTACAAATGTCGGCGACTCCAAGCGCTTGAGCGCATCCCATAGCTGCTTACTGCTGTAGCCATACGCGCGCTGACGAATCTCGCCATAGCCAAGCATATTCACCTGCTCCAGCAATGTGCGAGCGAGCCGCATCGTCTCTGGATTATCACTGCTCAGATTATCACCATCCGAGAAGTGAAATGCGTACGTGTTAAAGGAGCTGGGTGGATATTCCTTCTCAATGATCTGTAGCGCCAGCTCATACACGGAGGAGCACCGTGTACCACCGCTCTCGCCTTTATGAAAAAAGGCTTCTTCATCTACTTCCTTCGCATCGGTTGTATGCGCCAGAAAACGAATATTCACATTTTCATATCGTGTACGCAGGAAGCGCACCATCCAGAAGAAGAAGCTGCGCGCGATATATTTTTCAAATGTACCCATCGAGCCGGAGGTGTCCATCATGGCGAGTACGACCGCAGACGATTGCGGCTTATGAATGTCCTCCCACGTTTTATAGCGCACATCGTCACCGATAATCGGGCCAAGTACGGGGGCTGGAGCAGTGTCCGGGCCAGGTGTACCCACTGGAATACCGCCACCCTGCTGCATCGCTGCGGGATAAGCACCGCCATGTAAGCTGCCACCTAATGCCTGCCGCTTGATCGCCTCGAACAGGGTACGCCGCTTGTCGATATTAGACACCATTCCTTGCTTACGCACATCGTTAAAACGAATATCGTCCACCAGCATCTCCTGTGCCGTCTTGGGCTTGAGATGCGGTAGCTTCAAGTCCTCGAATACGAGCTCGGCCAGCTCATCTACCGTCAGCTCGGCTTCATAATAATCGATGCCGGGCTGCTCGCCTGCTTCACTACCGCCTTTACCAGAGCCGCTACCTGCTGCGCTCTGCCCATTCCCATCTGCCTGTCCAACAACATCGCCCACCTGCGTACCACCCTGTCCCTGTCCAACCTGTGGCTCATCGCTCGTATTATAGCGAAAGCGCGGTTCATCCAGACTGCGGATCGGTACTTTGATGATCTTATCGCCCTGTGGCATAATGATCGATTCCTCACTGACCAGATCAGCCAGATTCTCGCGAATCGCTTCTTTTACTTTGCGCTTATGCCGTTCCTGATCGATCTCGCCCTTACGGTGCAGCGACCAGTCATCCCTTGCAATAATAAATGATCGATTGTCCATGTCGCTTCACTCCTTCCTGCCTCAACGGTTCAGCAGGCTGCCGACATATTTCATCAGATCGTTGGCGCAGGCAGCGCAGTAACCGTGATGCTCAATCAGACGGCGGGACACTTCATTCATACGTTTGACCTGTGTTTCATCCGGGTTCATGGAGGAAGTCGTGATTTTGATAACATCCTTCAGATCGGCGAATAGCTTCTTCTCAATCGCATCCTTGAGCGGCTCATGCGACGTATATTCAAACTTGCGTCCACGGCGAGCAAAGGACGAGATTTTGATCAAAATTTCCTCACGGAACGCACGCTTCTGATTTTCGGTAATGCCAATCTGCTCCTCGATGGAGCGCATCAGCTTTTCATCTGGATCGCGTTCCTCGCTGGTGATCGGGTCAGGCATCTTATGACCGCTGCAATACGCTTCGACATTGTCCAGATAATTGTTCAGCATCGTATGCGCGGATTCTTCGAATGAATAGACAAAGGCGCGCTGTACTTCCGTTTTGGCGCGGTGATCGTACTCCTTGCGTGCCATCGTGATCAGATTAAGCAGACGCTCCCGTTCCTCACGCGAGATGGAGGGGTGCTGATCCAGACCTTCCTTGAGCGAGCGCAGTACATCTAGTGCGTTAATACATGGCTTGTTGCCTTTAATGAGCGCACTGGAGATCCGGTTGATCACATAACGCGGATCGACACCTGACATGCCTTCATCGCTATATTCACGGCGTAGCTCGTCGACCTCGCCAGACTTCACACCATCGACCTGAGCGCCATCGTACAGCACCATCTTTTTGATCGGATCGATACCCGGCTTGTTAGATTCTTTAAGACGGGACAATACAGTGAAAATAGACGCTGTACCGAGTGCGCCGGGTGCCAGATGCACCTGATTATTCAGACCGGAGGCATCAACTAGCTTCTGATAAATACGTTCTTCCTGCGTAACCTTGAGATTGTAGGGAACACGCATGACGATCATGCGAGAGTGGAGGGCTTCGTTCTTTTTGTTGGAGATGAAGGTGCGATATTCGGTTTCGTTCGTGTGGGCGATAATTAATTCGTCGGCGGATATGAGGGCGAAGCGTCCTGCCTTAAAATTACCTTCCTGCGTCAGCGACAACAGATTCCAGAGGAACTTCTCATCGCATTTTAAAATTTCCTGAAATTCCATCAGACCGCGATTCGCCTTGTTCAGCTCGCCATCGAAGCGATAGGCGCGCGGATCAGATTCGGAACCATATTGCGTAATGGTCGAGAAGTCGATACTACCGGTAAGATCGGCAATATCCTGTGACTTCGGATCAGAGGGAGCAAAGGTGCCGATACCCCGGCGTCCACTTTCGGAAAAGAGCACGCGCTCGATCGGCATTTCCTCGATGCGTCCGCCATATTCCTGTTCTAGCCGCATCCGGCACACTGGGCATAGATCGCCTTCGATATGAACGCCATACTCCTTACCGAATTCCTCGCGTAGCTCGCGTGGGATCAGATGGAGCGGTTCTTCCTGCATCGGGCAGCCCCGGATCGCATATACAGCGCCTTCGGGTGTACGGGTGAAGCTTTCTAAGCCGTTCTTGAGCAGCGTGACGAGGGTAGATTTACCACCACTGACTGGCCCCATGAGAAGCAGTAGTCGTTTGCGAACGTCCAGACGTTGCGCTGCCGGGCGGAAATATTCCTCCACCAGTAGCTGAATCGCATCCTCCAGCCCGAATAATGTACGACTAAAAAATTGATATTCTCGCCGTCCGTCACCAAGCTCTATAATGCCTGCACTTTCAATCATACGATACACACGCTCATGCGCTGTACCTGCAATATGTGGATGCTCTCGAACCAGCCGGAGATAATCAAGGAATATTCCTTCCCAATGAAGATCATTTTCCTGATCCCGGTAGGCCATAAGTTTCTCCAGGAATGTCATGCTGACCGCCTCCCTATACATGTCTTTTACGAAAAGTTTGAGGTCACGGAATCATACCGTCCGGCAACAACTTCAACGTCCGACAGAGCTGCAACGACATTCGAGTTCATTGATTGAATAGAGTGGGTATTTTGTTGTTTTTAAATTCTAGCACAACTTATGTCATCTATCGACAGTTAAATTAACATAATTATAGGTTGTAATCAGTTATTGGGGATGGATTTTATTGATTAGAAGGTATGATTGGATAAAAGTTTTCTATATGTGTAAGGTTATCTATGAAAAATTCATAATAGCAAGCATATTGATTATAGCAGGCGATAGAAATATTGGATTCACGCAGAGTAGGAATAGGAGGTAGAATGAAAGAAAACAACACCATGAAGTAGAAAGAATGAAATATAAATTCTAATACAAACACGATATTTTGAATACGATCCGATAAATAGAATAAGAATACGAAACTTCATCGGATGACTTCATCATGATCGGTAGAGAGGATGCGCACAAGTGTTAAAACAAATTGCAATCTGTACACTGGTGATTGGATTGATCACAGGAGGGGTGCAGGCAGGGAGCTATGAGCCATTAACAATACAGCCTGTCGAGGCAGCAGCGGCAGCCTATTATGTCGCACCTGACGGTAATGATAATGCAAGTGGAACGCTTCATGCGCCGTGGAAGACGCTACAGCATGCGGCAGATCAGGCTCAACCTGGCAGTACTATCTATGTACGCGGTGGCGTATATCGGCAGCAGCTTCATATTACCCGTTCAGGTAATGCACAGCTTGGCTCGATTACGTTTGCACGATATAAGCAGGAGCAGCCGATTTTGGACGGAACGGGTCTTGCTGTAGATGGCTTGCAGGGGATGGTGAGAATCGACAATGCTAGCTATATCACGATAGATGGCTTGGAGATTCGTAATTATACGACAGCCCGTTCGGGCAATGTGCCAGCAGGTATCAGTGTCATGGGAGCAGGCGGCTATATTCGTCTGTTGAACAACCATATTCATCATATTGCGAACACGGCTACCCCTCAAGGTGAGGAGCTGTCTGGACGGGATGCGCATGGCATTGCGATCTATGGCACGAAGGCACCGTCAGCGCTACATCATCTGACGATCAGCGGGAATGAATTGGATCATCTGGTGCTTGGCAGTAGTGAAAGTATCGCACTAAATGGAAATGTAACAGACTTTGAAGTAGCCAATAATCGGGTGCATGACAATGATAACATCGGCATTGATGCGATAGGCTTTGAAGATACGGCACCTGATCCTGCCTACGATGCCGTGCGCAATGGTCGCATTACAGGCAATGTAGTATTCAATATTACGTCCAACCGCAATCCGTCCTATGGACGCAACCTGCCGAACAATAGCAACGGTGCAGCTGGCATCTATGTGGATGGTGGGCGCAATATTGTGATTGAGCGTAATCGTAGTTATAGCAATGATATCGGGATTGAGATTGCATCAGAGCATAAGGGCAAGTCAACGAGTGCCATCACAGCTCGCAGTAATGTAGTGTACAGCAATCGCTATACCGGTATTGGCATCGGTGGCTATGATCCAGAGCGTGGAAAGGCGACGGACTGCGTCATTATGAACAATACGCTAGTCGGCAATGACACGTTATCGAATGAGCCGGGTGATGGAGCAGGGCAGCTGTTAATCCAGTACGGCACCTCGCGTAACGTGATCCAAAATAATATTTTATCGGCAAGCCCAACCGGTGTGCTGATCTATAACGAATATGCTAGCAGTGGCAATAAGCTGGATTATAATCTGTATCATACGCCGGGTGGAGCGGAAGAAGCATGGTGGACATGGAATGGAAAAGTATACGAAAGTCTGGCGGCTTTTCAAAAGGGGAGTAAACAGGAGCAGCATGCTATTTTTAAGAATCCAATGTTTATGAATGCCAGGTTAGCAGACTATCGTCTGAGCGTAGGATCACCCGCGATCGATAGCGGCGTACTTGATACGAAGCGGATAGGCACGCTGGATATGGCAGGCAAGCCGCGCGTATCTGGCAAAGCAGTGAATCGTGGTGCGTATGAATAAATAGCGCCACGATTCACCCTCTGCCTTCAGCTTGCGCTACCTGTCTGAGATTCAATGACTGATCAGCACAAGAAGGAATGCGATGACCGCAGGCAGACCCTGCATGAGCAAAATGGAGCGTTTTACGCTCAGGCCGCCATACAGCGCAGCTACAATCACGCAGGCAAGAAAGAAGAGCGCAAGCTGGTACGCGATAGTAGCATCGGGATGCAGTAGCGACCAGATTAATCCGGCTGCGAGAAAGCCATTGTACAGACCCTGATTGGCTGCCATCGAGCGTGTTAGCTCGGCATGCTCTGGATTGGTGCCAAATGTCTTCATGACACGCGGAGTCGTCCACAAAAACATCTCCATCACAAGGATGTACAGATGCTCCAGCGCAACGATGGCGATCATAATGGAAGCCAGAATAGTAAGCATAGGAATTCCGTCCTTTCGATACGATCCGTACGGATCAATTGGTCATTCTGAGTTCGTGCGTGGAATGAAGCTTGCAAAGGATCTGCAATGTAAAATAAAAGTAATGGATGCCGTCGTCGTTATAAGCTCCTTTACCTTGCAGGAGAATGGAAGCTTAGCTACGGTAAAAGAAGCTTAATATCGTCTGCATTCATCACGGTACGTATGTATCCATAGCTGCGGTTGCAGTCCGCTTGCTTGTTTATTTTACCACAGCTACACAGGGTCAAAACGGCAATATATGAAGTTCGTCATATAAGATTGTAGCCGGGGCTGAACCGTGCTGTTCTTCTGCTGATATGCGATCTAGGGGCAGTGATGGTGCTGTCCAGATGGCTCGTTCGATGCGAGACGGCGAAGCGAGAGCAGTCATGCTATACTTTGATGAGGATGCATCGCTAAGAAATGAGGAGGCAATAATCATGGCAATGGAACCAGCGACAACAGTAGTAGGCTTTATCGGAATCGGCGTAATGGGTAAAAGCATGGCTCGTCATCTCAAGCAGGCAGGCTATCCGCTTCATGTGTACACACGTACAGCAGCATCGGCGCAGGAGCTAGTAGATGAGGGAGCAACATGGCATGAGACACCAGGTAAGCTAGCAGCAGCATGCAAGGTGATCATTACGATGGTCGGTTATCCGAAGGATGTGGAGGATGTATATCTCGGCGCAGACGGCATTATCGCTAACGCACCACAGGGCGCATACCTGATCGATATGACCACTTCCAGCCCACAGCTTGCACAGCAGATCGCCAAAGAAGCCGCAGGCAAAGGTCTGCATGCACTCGATGCACCCGTATCCGGCGGCGATGTCGGCGCACGCGAAGCACGCCTGTCGATTATGGTAGGCGGCGAACAGGCTGACTTTGAAGCCGTGAAGCCGCTGCTTGAGAAAATGGGCACGAACATCATCCTGCAAGGCGGCGCAGGTGCAGGTCAGCATACCAAAATGTGCAACCAGATCGCGATTGCCTCCGGTATGCTCGGTGTCTGCGAAGCACTAGCCTATGCCAAATTCGCTGGATTAGACGCAGAGGTCGTTCTACAAAGCATCGCCACAGGCGCAGCAGGTAGCTGGTCACTCAGCAACCTCGGTCCGCGTATGATCAAGGGCGATTTTGAACCGGGCTTTTACGTGAAGCATTTTATCAAAGACATGGGCATCGCGCTGGAATCCGCCAAAGCGATGGGACTGAACACACCAGGTCTTGCACTGGCAGAATCCGTCTACCAGCAACTCGCCAGCGAGGGCTACGATAATAAAGGTACACAGGTGCTGTATCATTATTTTACAGCGCAATTGAATAACTAAGATTACAGCAAGCTCACTATACAGATCGGGATGCAAGTATGCTTGTTCATACCTGCATTCCGATATCCTATGCCTAAGAAAGCTACATAACATCTACACCCAAGCTATGGAGGACATTCATGAAAAGATGGATCATTGCACTACTCAGTTCAATTCTAGCTATTATCATCATCGTGCCGACTATTATTTATGCCACGTCAACATCCAGTGTGAAGCAAAGTAACGTTAAGATCGCCAGCACAAATAATAAATATAATGACTCCAGAGCTAATGAACTATCAAAGCTGGACAATTCCATCACTCATTTTGCAGGCACCGCTTCCGGTAGCAAGCAAGTAGCTTCAGCCTTCATCGTGCCGATTCATTATGGACACGTTACGCTACATTTTAGCAATCGATCATCAGCAATCACAACAATCGCAATAAACAATAGCCAATCCAGCAAGGTCTACTTCACCCGGCAGATTGCAGCTGGTTCTTCTTACACATGGAGAAGTGCCGAGCACCATACCACTGGAATCCAATCCGGCGATTACACCATTACTTATCGATCCTCTTCATCCAGCGTCCATATGGATTACTCAGGTATTGCTTCCGATACGATGCAAAAAGTAGAAATAAACTGAAGCGTAAGCTATATCAGCTCTCCAAAATTTCATTTACCAGCTCACTCATGCCCTGCCACGAATCCTTCATCACAAACTCCGACTGAATCGCCAGATTCCACGGACGCGGAATGCCGATCGTCTTCTTGCCTGCTGCACGAGCAGCGAGCAGATTATGCGGCCCATCGTCGATCAGCACATCAAACTCCAGCAAATACTTGCGCTTGGCGACGAAAAAGTTCTCATACGAAATAAACGGCAGATGGCGTTGCAGCCAGCGCCACTTTTCCGGTACCGAATCAGGGCGTGAGGCGGTGACGATAATCAGATCATGCTGTGCATGAATCTTCTCCACCTCGGCAATTGTATACTCGTCAAAAATCTCCAGCTCCTCATACAGCCCTGGACGTCCGAAAAACACATCCTCCGAGCACTCATGATGCCAGATTTGACGCAGATCAAAATTAATAATCTGCTCCATCGTAAGCGGCAAATCAGGGTACAGCAGATTATGATAATGAATCGCCCGTGGCAGCAGATGACACAGCGTATCATCCATATCAATGGCGACAATTTTTCTATCCAAATTCAAGTCCTCCTCAAGTGGCATCAAATAATCGACGATACTCGTCTATCCGTTTAATTAAACGAATCCTTCTCATCTTAGTTTTTATTATCGATTGTCGCAACAATAACTGGAAGATTGGTGATGGGGAGGCGACATGATCAACCAACCGCTTCCGCATCATCGACTAGTTTATAATGCAAACAAGCACCTGCTCATAGGGCAGGTGCTTGTCTGGTTATCTCGACTATATCTATAGCTATATCGGATGCTGCGATGATAGATACAAAAGGGGGCTAGCGAATTAGTTCGTCTTTTTCGCGCCTGTCCATTCTTCACCGGACAGGTACTTTTCCGTCAGAATCGACAGCAGCTGAATTCCAACTTCATTATGTCCACCCTCAGGGATGATCAGGTCAGCGTACTTTTTGGAAGGCTCGATAAACGCTTCGTGCATCGGCTTCACTGTTGTCAGGTACTGCTGGTGAATCGATTGGATGCTGCGACCGCGTTCTTCGATATCACGCAGCACACGGCGCAAAATGCGCACATCCGGGTCGGTATCCACGAATACCTTGATATCCAGCTGCTCGCGCAGCTTTTCATCGGACAGGACATGCAGACCTTCAATGATGACGATGTTGTTCGGCATCAGCTCCAGACGCTGGTCTGTAAAACGAGCATGCATCGTAAAATCGTACACAGGTGCATACGCCGTCTGACCTTGCTTCAGCTCGCCCAGGTGCTCGATCAACAGCTCGTTGTCAAACGCGAACGGGTGATCATAGTTGATCAGCGCGCGTTCTTCCAGTGTAAGATGCGTATGATCCTTGTAATAGTTATCCTGCGAAATAAACGTAACTTCCTTGCCTGCACTTAGACGTTCGATAACGGAGCGTGCGACAGTTGTCTTGCCTGAACCGGTGCCACCGGCAATACCAATAATGAGCATGGCGTTAACATAAACCTCCCTGGATATATCGTAATATTATGGTTGGGCATGTGGAAGCATGACAATCGGAAAGTGTCGCTCCTTAATGAAGCCTTTTCCTGCCATACGACCGTGCCTGTAAATGAAGTAATTTTTGCACGACAAAACCAATTTACATTCAGCATCTGACATTGTAAATCCGGTGAAAAATAATCATGATTTTTACGGGACAAAATTTACACACTACTAATATTTTAGAATAGCACAGCTGAGCCTTTTTTTCACCTGATTTCAAAAGGTTTACACAGGAAATATTACATTTTGTCAAATGACATTTATCTGGATTGCTTTAGTATAGAGGCTATACGCTCCAATCGAGCATGGAAATTGAGGCAGAAACAACAAAATGATGAACCGTGCACAGCAGCATAAGACTTTACACGATGGGGATATACCGTGATCGGATGCCCTGTCACAGCGGCGAATAGGCAAAGAGTGTCCAATACACAATATGCATAATCTGGCGAATGGAGTGGTGACGATGAAGCAGCAGCAACAGCTATTCGTAAATGTAGACCGACTGGAGCAGACAATTGAGGCGTTTGCTGATTATGGGCGTACAGAGAACAATGGCGTGACCCGGCTGGCGCTGAGTGAGCCAGATATCGCGGTACGCAGGTATTTTCGCCAATGCTGTGAAGAGCTGGGGATGACGATGGCGGTCGACGATCTGGGCTGTATGTACGCCACCTATGCAGGCACAGAGGATGTACCACCGATTGTGATCGGCTCGCATATGGATACCGTCAAAAAAGGTGGGCGCTTCGATGGTATTCTCGGTGTGCTCGCCGGGCTTGAGCTTGTACGTACACTCAAGGATTACGGTATTCAGCCACGTATTCCGATTGTGGTAATGAATTTTACGAATGAAGAAGGTGCCCGGTTTGAACCATCGATGATGGCATCCGGTGTGCTCGCCGGTCGTTTTGATGGGGATACGATGCTGGCAAAGACCGATCCAGACGGCATCACATTCGGTGATGCGCTGAATGCGAGTGGCTATGCAGGAGAGCAGCAACATCGTATTCGTGAAGCGACCGCTTATCTGGAGTTACATATTGAGCAGGGGCCTGTGCTGGAAAGTGAGCAGCTGGCGATTGGGCTGGTCGATTGCGTCGTTGGCATGGTCTGCTATGAGATTGAGGTACAGGGTGACTCCAATCATGCCGGTACAACACCGATGTCGATGCGGCAGGATGCGCTATTCGCAGCGAATGATCTGATGCTGATGCTACGCGAACAGCTCGCACCGCTGGACGAGGAGCTGGTGTACACGATGGGACGCATGAATGTGTATCCGAATATTCATACGGTCATTCCGAATCGAGTTGTGTTCACACTGGAAGCACGACACAAGGAGGAAGATATCGTGCATCAGGTGGAGCAGATCATTGGTGCGCTACCGAAGCAACAGGGAGGCTGTGAGGTCAAGGCTACACGGCTGTGGAATCGTAATACCGTCTGGTTCGATGCCCATGTATGCGGTGTATTACAGCAGGCGGTGAAGACACTCGGTTATTCGCATCGTACGATGGCGAGCGGCGCTGGACATGATGCTCAGTTCGTAGCCGACTTTTTACCGTCAGCGATGGTATTTGTGCCTAGCGTGCGTGGGAAAAGTCATTGTGAGGAGGAATTTACGCCATATGAGCAATGCGCACAGGGCGTAAATGTGTTGCTGGAAGCGGTCATGCTCATGCAGGAGAAGTCATAAATGTTAAAATGAAAATGATCAAAATAACACAATGCCCATTACTGCCGAACCGAGAATTACGAGCAGAGGATGGGCTTTGTAGCGTACAATGGCTACGAATACCGCTGCACCGATCAATAGCGTCAGCCATGTTTTCAGCTCACTCAGTGCCGACCAGCCGCTACCGAGTCCGAAGTGAATCGCCGCATAAGCGATCAAGCCTGTTACGATGGGGCGCAGACCATAGAATGACGATTTGACCACCTGACTGCTATTGAGCCGATAAAACAATCCAGCTAAGGTGATCACCAGTACAAGCGAGGGGAGCACAATACCGAGTGTGGCAATCGCAGCGCCAGGTATGCCAGCGACCTGATAACCGATCAGGGTAGCGCTATTGGTCGCGATCGAACCGGGTGCCATCCCGGCCAGCGAGACGGTCTGACGAAATGGCTCAGCCGCCATCCAGCCATATTGCTCGGAATCATGCTGAATAAGCGGAATAACCGCATAACCACCGCCAAACGAGACAAAGCCTATTTTTAAAAATGAAATAAATAGCTGCCATAATAGCATTATTGCACCTTCTTCGTGATGTCGATCATGTGTTCATCATGTCGTTTATTTACATCTAAATATCCAATTAAATGTAGTATTCGATATATGTCGTGTTGTCCTTACCGGAGCCGCGTTCTTTTTCCGTACGTATACGTAAGCCGAGCGCTTTTTTCACCCGTACGATCAGTAGACCGATCACCAGTCCAGATAAAATAAGGAAGATCGGATTCAAGCCAGTTAATAACAGAATCATGAGGGCTGCCGCCGCCACGATCATCGTTGTGCGATCAAACAGCGAGCTTTTGCCCATACGATAGGCGGCAACCGCGATCAGTCCGATTACCGCCCCTTTAATACCTTGAAAGGCAGCCTGTACCTTAGGCTGATCATGGAACAGAGAGTAAAATAAGCTTAATACAAACACGATCAAAAAGGTCGGCAACGTAATCCCAAGTGTAGCCGCGATGGCTCCTGTTACACCCGCCATCCGGTACCCAACAAACGCCGAGGCATTCACGCCTACGCCACCCGGAGCCGAGCCTGCTACCGAGAGCAGATCATTCATTTCATCCTGCTCAATCCACCCACGACGCTCTACAACTTCTCGCTCAATCATCGGAATCATCGCATAACCGCCACCAAAGGTTGCTGGCCCAATTTTGAAAAATACCCAGAACAGATCGATCCACATCGCTAATCCACGCGCAGGTGGTTGAGAGGTAGAATCCGTTCGTGCTGTTGAAAATAACATACTAATCCGTCCCTTCTGTATACGTCTAGTATACCATCTTTTTACCAAAATGAAATTAACTACAGATAAAAGAATTGTAAAATCGACAAAATAAAGCGTAAAAACGATTTTTTAAAGTCGATATCTAGTAATTAGATTAGTTTTGAAGAAGAAAGATGCTCTGT
The DNA here is from genome assembly GCF_034055775.1 of Paenibacillus hunanensis. NCBI lineage: Bacteria > Bacillati > Bacillota > Bacilli > Caryophanales > Paenibacillaceae > Paenibacillus > Paenibacillus hunanensis. The sequence continues at coordinate 231,891 of NZ_CP139194.1, forward strand.
AGAATGATGAATGAGTTATCTTTTTTTGATTTTGATAAAAAGTTTGCGCTAATTAGCACTAAAATAATATCCACACGGGCAGAACTGAATTCACACGAGCGGTACTAACTGGCTTACTCCGTACATTTGACAACCGCTTGCACACCCACGTATCATAGAACCCAAAATCCGGTCATGTACCGGAATAGATACATGAATGGACTGGTAGTATGTCGGCGCTTTCGTCCCTGCGTATGGATGACCTGATTGTCAGGATCGTAAGTCAGCGACAGGTCGTTCATGATACAGGAGGAGATGAAAAGATGCTGTCATTTTTCAAAAAGGATAAAACAGGCCCGATCGAGGCATTCGCTCCCATTACAGGTAAAGCGGTCGATCTGTCGAACGTGCCTGATCCCGCATTTGCCGAAAAGCTGATGGGTCAGGGCATTGCGATTGAGCCCCAAGAGGGGAAGGTACACGCACCATTTGATGGTAAAATCGCGCAGCTATTCAAAACAAAACACGCCATGCTGATCGAGCATAGCTCTGGCATTCAGGTGCTGATCCACGTAGGTGTCGATACGGTATCGCTCAAGGGCGAAGGCTTTACGGCTCATGTGGCGACAGGCGATAAAATCAAGCAGGGTCAATTGCTGCTCGAATTCGATATCGCTCAGATTCAAGCGGCAGGCTATCCGGTGATCACGCCATTCATCGTGCCAGATGGTCAGGATGCGGTGAAGGGTGTTACCGAGCAGTTGGGTGACGTTATCGCCGGGCAACAGCAGGTACTGACTATTCAGCGTTAAGCTACTGGAAGTAGCAGCAGGATGGGATCTGGAGCAACTGTCCGTATTCGCAGCCTGTCTGCATCGCATGTAGTCATGTAGTTAGTATAGTGCGGTCATCTGAATCCACGTTGTACACTTTCTTATACGAATGCTCATCCTGCTGGTATCTCCATGATCCGGCAGGATTTTTTGTTGTGCCGTTTTGTCATCTGGAAGCTATGGTATAGTGGAAGTAAGGCGTTTCGGCAGTGAGGTCGAGCGATTACGATGCAGTACAGTCAAGCTTTGCGGTTAATAAAGGTAAGGATCAGGTAGGCTGAACTAGACGAAGGATGGAGTAGAGCGATGAAATTATTGACGTTAAATGTACATGGCTGGCATGAAGAGAATCAGCTGGAGAAGATTGGACAGCTGGCGGATTTTATTAATAAAGAGCAGTTCGATGTGATCGCCATGCAGGAGGTCAATCAGCGCGCGGCAGAGCCGCCATTGGAGCCATCCCATCTGGAGCATTATTTTGCGGCGGATGCGGATGCCGTTATTCGGGCGGATAATTATGCGTATGTTTTACTGTCACGTCTGCAAGAAAATTATCATTGGACATGGGTGCCGGTGCATTCGGCAGCACGTGGCCGTTTTGATGAAGGACTGGCAATTCTGTCGCGCACACCGTTTAATGATGCGGTATTGGGGCATGTATCGACGCAGCGAATCTATGAGCATTATAAGACGCGTAAGGTGCTTGCTGTACGCACAGAGCATGAAGGACAGGAGGTATGGCTAGCCAATGGACATTTTGGCTGGTGGAATGATGAGGTCGAGCCGTTTCGTCCGCAATGGGATCGGGCGGAGGAGCTGCTTGCGCCGTGTCAGCAGGAGCCGATTCTGTTTCTTGGTGACTTTAACAATGTGGCAGAGATCCGTGAGGAAGGCTATGACTATATGATAAAGCACATCTGGAAGGATACGTATACGCTGGCTGTCGATAAGGATAATGGACATACCGTAACCAAGTCGATCGCAGGCTGGGAAGGCAATGAGCATCCGCTACGGATTGATTATATTTACAGCAATCGGGAGCTACAGGTGGAACGATCGCGTGTGGCGCTGAACGGCAGTAATGGTGCGGTGGTGTCGGATCATTTTGGCGTGATGGTCGAGCTGAAGCTGTCCTGATGGCTACGCATATCGCTACAACAAACGGAATAGGAGGTGTCCAGAATGGGCAATGAAACGATCCGACTCGGAATGGGCTGCTTCTGGGGACCGGAAGCATGGATCGGCGCGATGGAAGGTGTGGTGGGCACGATGGCTGGATTAGCCGGTGGACAGAGTGAAGATCCAGGCTATCGTCAGCCAGCGGATCATTCGGAAACGGTACAAGTGGTATATGATGAAGCCGTGCTGCTACTGGAGCAGCTGCTGGAGCAATTCTGGCAGCGTCACCGTCCGGCTGCGATTAATGGCTATCGAGCAGAGCCACGGTATCGCTCGCTCATTTTATGTACTAATGAACCGCAATTGCAGGTGGCACAGCAGCTACAGCAGGCAGACGAGGCGCGTAAGGAAACGATCATTCGTCTGGATACGACCTTTTACCCGGTGGACGAGCGGCATCAGAAGTATTATTTACAGCGTCAGCCTGATGTACTGGAGCAGCTGGTTGAGCTATATGAAGCGACCGTATCGGATTGGGATGTTAAAGCACTGGACACCACACTGGCGGCAAGGCTGAATGGCTGGACTCGTCAGCAGACAACAGTGGAGCGGATACGCGCAGAGCTACCGAGCTGGCCGGAGCCACTTGAGCCACTGATGCAGCAGCGTTACGAGCAACTACTGGACACGATGATAGATAGGAGCGTAGCGAATGAAAACTAGCATTTTCGATGTCGCCAAGCGATCCGGGCTATCGGTCGTGACCGTATCGCGTGTGCTGAACGGTGCAAAGACCGTACGTGAGAAAAATCGGCTCAAAGTGCTGGAAGCGATCCGCGAGCTGGATTACCGTCCCAGTGCAGCAGCACGCTCGCTGGCAAGAGGACGAACGGGAACGATTGGCTTGATCGTGACAACGCTACAGGATTCCTTTTTTGATTCGGTCGCCAAAGAGATCAACGATCTGCTGGCTGCTGAGGGCTACTATCTGGCGATCTCTGTCTCGCGAGGGTTGGATCATAGCGGTCAGCATTATATGATTCAGGAGGATCGTCTGGATGGGTTGATTCTGCTATCACCGGTGGAGGAAGAAGACTTTGTCCGTGAGCTACGAGCACGCCATATTCCGTATGTGCTGATTGATAATCAGCAGCCTGCGCATAATGAGGAAGCGGTGCAGATTGATAACTATCGTGGTGGCTATGTCGCAGGGCGGCATTTGCTAGAGCAGGGGCATCAGCGTATCGCGCATTTATGTGGAGAAGAGTTGTATCGGAGTACCGTTGAGCGCAGACGGGGCTTTGTGCAGGCTTTGCAGGAAGAAGGGCTTGAGCCGATGATAATCGAGCAGGGTGAATATAGTATTGGATTTGGCTATGCAACTGCTCGGCGCTGGTTAGAAGCAGATACGCTTCCTGAGGCTATATTTGCTGGAGATGATTATATTGCGCTGGGCTTTATCAATGCGTTATTGGAAGCAGGCTTGTCTATACCACGCGATATTTCCGTGATCGGCTATGATGATCAGGTGATCGCTGCCAAGCTGCATCCCCTGCTCACCACCATTCGTCAGCCCGCAGATGAGATTGCTCGTGCAGCCGTCCAGCAGATGCTACGTAAAATTAATGAGCCCGATCAGCCCGTACCAGGTGTGTGTATTCGTCCAGAGCTGATCATTCGTCAATCAACCGCTGTTCGCTAACAGCGGCTTTTTGCCGTGATTATCGAGCGGTGAAGGATGCTAAGTCGTGGATAAAATGCAGTGATTAGAATCGAATCCATCAAGCAAACCACGGGGAAGCAAGTATGATCAGCACCAGATAGAGCAACTGAATCGCTGTACGTAATGGTAGTGGCGTTACCGGACGACCACCGAGTGTTAACTGCTGTCTAGCAGCATGCACATTAGCAGGGAATAGCGCCAGCATGAGCAGAAATAGCCCAATTGCCGCGATGCCATTAATCACGGTAAAGGGAATCACCAGACCGATCGCACCCATAATTTCGAGTATGCCTGTCAGACTGACCAGCATCGCAGGACGAGAAAAAAAGGGTGGCACCATACGAATCATTTCTGCCCGACGTTTGCCCCAGTGTGCAGAGGCAGTGATCAGAAGCATGATCGCCAGAGCGATTTGCAGACACGGGTGCCAGTGATTAAGTGTCTCCACACCTGCCCAGCCGATTATCCGTAGCACGACAAAAGCAATCGTTAATACAATAAGAGAAATCATACAGCAGTCTCCTTCCAAATCGTTATGCTAAGATTCACTCTACAAAGGCTCGGACGACATACCCAGCAGCGAACGAATCATATGCTCGCGTAGCTTGGGCATGTGCAGCTGCGCGTCATTCGGCGTATCGGCAAAGGAATGACTCACCCGTAATCCAAACTGAATAAGGGTGAAATACTCGGCAACGAACCTTGCATCGACCGTAGCAGGAATGACACCTCGCTCCTGTCCGCGTACAATCCAGCGCTCTGCATACTGAACCGATTGCCGCTGAAAGTCCTGTAATGCTTGCCGAATGAGCGGATCATCCTCCTTACCAAGTAAATATAAAAAGACTCGATTCGTCATCTCCTGCGGATCGGTCAGCTCCATCATGCGCTTAATAATCGCATCCATCGGTCGATAAAAGTCCGGCTCCTGCTGCTGCTCGACTTCATGCTCAAACTCTGCATCAACGGATTCCAGCCGCTCATTGAGTAGCCAGATGAAAATTTCATCGCGACTGCGAACGTAGTGGAAAATCGCTCCTTTGGACAAGCCAGAGCGCTCCATCAGATCGTTCATGGTGATGGCATGTACATTTTTCTCTCGCAATAGCTCACGCGCTGCCTGGAGCAGCTTTTGCTGGGATAGCTGGCGTCGTTCCTCGTTCTTCATCGTATTACCTCCTAAAATTTTCATCCGTAGACTAGCTGGTTTGCTCTTTTATAATCGAATCATGCTTTGTTCAGCGATAGTAGATAAATATATTATAAAAACAGACCATCGGTTTGTAAATGAAAAATGTATACATTCACGAATGCATACATTCGCGAATCCATCCTACATATCAGCTGCTCCAAGCTTGATTATTCACAATTCTCCATCTATAGATCGAATAAAAAATAAACCCGAGCGATGAACCGGAATACTAGCGTATCCAGCCAATCACTCAGGCAGGTCATAATAGGGTGATCAGTTATTCAGATGGAGCTGATCGGTTCTATCTAAAGCTATCGATTCGGCTAATATCAGCCTGTATAGCTTCTCTAACCTCATACTTCGCTAAATTCACGCCGCAGGCTAAACAAGCTCTGTAGCTCATCATTCGACAGCTCCGTAATCCAGCCCTCGGACGTAGCGATGATGTTATTGCTGAGCTGCTGTTTGCTTTCCAGCATCTCATCGATTCGTTCCTCCAGTGTGCCAAGTGAGATAAACTTATGCACCTGCACATTACGCTGCTGACCCATCCGATAGGCTCGGTCGGTTGCCTGATTCTCGACGGCAGGATTCCACCAGCGATCGACGTGGAATACATGGCTTGCTGCGGTCAGGTTCAAGCCGACACCACCTGCTTTGAGGGACAGGATGAATATATTCGGTTCGCCGGGAGCCTGAAATTGCTCGATCATACGGTCACGGGCAGTTTTAGAGGTGCTGCCGTTTAGGTATAGCACAGGCTCATTCAGTTCCTCGCTTAATATGCGCTGAATCATCTGCCCCATCCCGATATACTGGGTGAAAATAAGACATTTCTCGCCTTCCTCACGTAGCTCGCGTACCATTTCCAGAAGCCGCTCCAGCTTGGCAGAGCGATTGATCAACGCATCATTTTCCATACTTAACTCTTCCGGCTCCTGATCCTGTCCTTCCTCCAGCGTCTGTGGCATATGCACCAGATCGGGATGATCGCAGATCAGCTTGAGCTGGGTGAGTGCGGACAGAATTGCGCCTTTGCGCTTCATTCCCTGTAGCTGATTCACCTGCTGCATGAGCTGGTTGACCGCTTGATCGTACATTGCGCCTTGCTCCGGGGTCAGGTTCAGATACGTTTTCATCTCATTTTTCTCCGGCAGATTGAGCTGGATATTCGGGTCTTTTTTCGTACGGCGCAACATGAATGGCTTGACCATACGCTGTAGCTCCAATGTGCGCTCCTCATCCTGCTCCTTCTCGATCGGTGTTGCAAAGCGATCCTGAAATCCCTTCATTCCGCCCAGATAGCCGGGCGTGATAAAGTCATAGATCGACCACAGCTCTGCCAGTCGGTTTTCAATCGGTGTCCCGGTTAGTGCGACACGGTGCAGTGCATGGAGACTGCGTACCGTCTGGGATTGACGGGTTTGTGCGTTTTTAATATTTTGCGCCTCGTCCAGACAGACGGTTGCCCAGGTGATCGTTTGAAGTAGCTCCTGATCAAGCGATGCTGTGGCATACGAAGTGAGAATCACATCATGCTGCTCCACTAATCGCTGGAAGTCATCACCACTCGTGCGCTTACTGCCATAATGTAGTGCAACGCGCAGCGAAGGGGCAAAGCGTGCGATCTCCTTTTGCCAGTTGCCCAGCACCGAGGTCGGACAGACGACAAGGGAGGTAGGCGTATATTGATCTTCTATATCCTTGCCGTATTGCTGAGCGCTGGATCGATCATCATCTGACATCACAGACGGATCGCTCTGCGCCTCTGCCTGTCGCGCGGCTATCGTCTCCGCATGTGTGATCTCCATCTGTGTCATACGAGCGGCATCCTCACGGATATGCAGTAGATAGGTGATCAGCTGAATGGTTTTACCAAGACCCATATCGTCGGCAAGACATGCACCCAGACCGAAGCGCCGCAGGAAGCTAAGCCAAGAGAAGCCTTCCTGCTGATACGGGCGTAGCTGTGCCTGTAATCCGTCCGGTATAGGGATGAGTGGTAATTCGTTTTGCTGACTAATCTGGCGAATCAGCTCATCCAGCTGTGCATTCAGCTCGACCTCGATCTCGATGCGCTGCATTTCCAGTAGCTCTTCGTCCTCAGCTTCTGCCTCCTCCGCACCAGCCGACTTGCCCTGACGCATCAGATGCAGCTGTAATACATCCTGAAACGATAGACCGCGTCGCCGATCAATACCGCTCATCGCGCGCCGAATCTGTTCGAGTAGCTCAGGATCAAGCACAATCCATTGTCCACGGAATAGCGCCAGCCGCTCCTGCTTTTCCGCAAGCTCAAGGAACTCATCCTCGCTTAGCTCCGTCTCGCCAATCGCCACACGCCAGTCGAAGTCGATCAGCGCGTCCAATCCGAAGAAGGATTTGCCGGTACGCTTGTCTTCGTCCTCGCTTAGCTTTGCTTTGAGCTTTGGTCGCTTGCGGCGTGCTGTTTCCCACCATGCAGGTAAGAGGACAAGCCAGCCAGCCTGTAATAGCCGGTTACTGTATTGGGATAAGAAGCGCCATGCCTGCTCATTGCTCAGGCTACGTCCGATCATGTCGTCATCGGTGCCGAATTGCTGAATCGGTAGCACCGCCCGTAGTTGCTCACGCCAGTTGGCAGAGCGATCCTGTACAGGCGCTTCCCAGCCTGTCGGCCAATCGCCACGCGCTAATCCATCCAGCCGTAGCTGTACCGGCACCAGATGCGTCTCGTCCTGCTTATCCTGAAGCACGAGCCGTAGCCGCCAGCCACTATTCGTATCCTCTGGCTCCAGCAGCTGAAGCGCGGGACGGAATGGAGCGGTATCACTTTTCCAGCCGATCGTGATCAGCCAGGTCGACTCGTCCAGTCCAGCCGTGCTGTTATTACGGTCAAATAAAGCTGGAAACTCGCGCCGCAAATCCGCATTTTCCGCCTCCGAATTATAGTATCGCTCTGATACAGATGCAGAGAACGCTGCCTGCAATCCAGCCAGCATTTCAGGTGTGACATCGTTTTTCAGTGCGCTTTGTAGTGCCTGACGCTGTGCACGCGGCACGGCTCGCAGCAATTGCTCCGCATCCCATTTCCATTGCAATCGTCCGCGGCGATAGGCTGCCAGTGAAGGCAGGTACTTTTTATCATTCAGGCAGGCGAGCAGGGCAGGGGCAAGCAGGCGTAGGGTAGCGGCCTCTTCCTCCCAGCTCCAGCGCACATGATGCAGCAGCTCTGCCTCGGCAAAAAAGGGAATAACCTGCTCGGCAGGCAGCACGATCAGCTCGACCTCCGGTGTCTGCTCGATCTGTAGCTCTGTCCCGTAAAAGGATGGCTCATGCCAGGCAAAAAGCAGCTGCTTTAGATACATTGCCGGTACAAGCCCATACGCTTCCTTGGTGCCATAGATGAGAGCATCCCCATATTCACTCAAGCCAACGCGTACACTGATATGTTGTAAATGATGACTCATGGAATTAGCTTTCCTTTCCGCAATTCTTCCTGCAATGCACGCAATCGACTGTTCCGCGCCGCAAATTGCTCGATATACTGCTGCCAGCGCTCATCCTGCTTGAGCCGCGCATACAGCTTGGCTAGCCGCTTGAGCAGCTTGACGGCTGCCTTGTAGCCATCGCGATTTTTGTGTGACATATGACGCTCTACTGCCTGATGGTAAAAGGGCAACAGCAACTGTGGAGCGCCTGTCTCGACAGGCTTTAGCTCGGTCACCTTATAGTTAGCTGGATCACGTCCAGAGGATAGCTGGTAATCCATCCAGCGTTCATATTTGCCATAAGCGAGTAGCTTCTCTTCATACATGCGTCCGCCCAGCGGCAATAGACTCTCTAAAGCGCTCCACATCTGCGGCTCGGCTTCTGGCAGCTGACGCACCGCAGCATCCCAGTGATCGGCATACGATGCTAACTCCGAATACTGTCTGCGCAAGATAGGAGCAAGTGCTGCCAGCCACCAGACAAGGCGCTTCCATTGCTCATTCGCCGCCAGCTCACTCGTCACATCGGGCAAGCGTTCCGGGTAAAAGTCATGCCGTGCTGCCGCTTCCTGAATATAGTGTAAGGACTGCTCATCCTGTGCCAGTGAAAAGTGAATATAGCTCTGCGCCAGCAGAAGCGAATGATGAGCAAAGCGTGCATGCGATGATCCCGGGAGCGGCTGTTGATCCCGCTCGGCGGCTTCGGCAGCAATCTCATCCAGTATGCGTTGCTCACGCTCCAGTCGCTGTCTGCCATCCGGTAACGTACAGCCCCAGTATCGCCAGAACAAATAATAGCTGTTCAATAATGTATACGTATCCCGCACCTCGGCAAGCATATCTCCGCGTAGTACAGCCAGTAGCTCCGTCCATTGCTGACGCTCGATATCCGTCGTCAGTGTCGGTAGAGGCTTGCTTAATAGCTGATCGATTCGGCTTTGCACCTCGCCTGCTGCCAGACGGGTATGATAACCGAGCGATAACGGTGAGGTGCCTGTCGTTTTGTGCATCGGCAGCATCACCTTGCTGTAGATCGTCAGCTCCGCCAGTAGCTGATAAAACTGGCGTGAAGCCGCAGATAGCGCCACTGGTTGAAGCTTCAAAGCAATCTCCAGCGCCTGCTCGGTATAAGCAACATTGCGAATACTCGTTTCAATCGCAATCAGCGCTTCACGAATCTGCTGCTGCCAGACGGCTACACTAAGCTCTGCCGGTTGGGAGGCATTTGAATTCATAGATATCCATCTCCTGCATCAGTTCAACTTTTGATATCTCCTTATTATATCATTTGCAGACCGAATGAATCTTGTTATTACATGTATCTCACTAGGAATATAGGCTTATTTACTGGAAAATGCTCTAAAGCACGCGTTCATTTACCGATAATAAAATACACGAGTTATTGTCGTATCGGTATTCTTTTTAGCGTGTAGGATACGTCGGTTATGTATGCAACGGGGTTGCACTTATTTTGTGGAAAGGAGAATTGGAATGGAATTCTCCAGTGATTTTTTGACGAAGTATGATAGTGAAGCAGAGCTTCGCTTTTTGATTGATATGATCCCTGAGTTGATCGTGCTCAAGGATGGAGAAGGGCGCTGGTTGATGTGTAATCGATCGGTTCGGCAGCTTCTTCAATTGGAAGAAGCACAATACAAATATAAAACCGATCGAGAAATCGCTGAACAGTATCCAGCATTACGCGAGATCATGGAATATAATCATGTGACAGATGAGCAAGCGTGGAACAAAGCATCTACGCTAATTATAGAGAGATCATTCGAGGAATACGGTCGCTCCCAGGATTTGTGGGAGATTATCAAAACACCGATTTTTGATGGAAAGGGAAATCGAGAGCGCTTGATGTCAGTGAGCCGTAATATTATGCAGCGCAGATTAATGGAAAAGAAGCTGTATGAGAGCCAGGAACGGTTCCGATTTATCGCTGAAAATATAACCGATATCGTAACGATTTTTACGATGGATCGGCAGATTGATTATTTGTCTCCCTCACTGGCGAAGGTGCTTGGTTACGATATCGAGGCTGCGATGAAGCAGCCGCGCTTTACGATACTGCATCCAGATGATGTACCGGATTTTGCCAATGCTTTTGAAGCCATGTTTTCTGGTGAGCTCGCACAATCAAAGGTCGAGTGCAGATATCGTCATATACAGGGGCATTATATCTGGTTTGAGATGAGCATGTCGCGAGTGAGTCATGACGATGGAGAAGAATATGTACTCGTGGTCGGAAGAGATATTAGCGAACGTAAAATACATGAGCAGCAATTGAACTCGCTCGCGTATGTGGACCCGCTCACCGGCGTGCCGAATCGTCGTTATCTGATGAAGCAGCTGGAGCAGGATATCAAGACTGCTCGCCAGCATAACACCATGGTCGGCGTGTTGTATCTGGATGTAGACCATTTCAAGCAGGTGAATGATACGTTAGGGCATGAACAGGGTGACCAGCTATTGATTCAGATGGTCGAGCGCATTACCGACGAGCTTGGCCCGGTGGACACGATTGCTCGAATTGGTGGCGATGAATTTGTAGTGGTGCTACCGATTATGACGGATCGCAATCAAATTGCCTGGATGGCAGAGACGGTATGTAATACACTACAACAGCCGTGGCAGCTGGGGAAAGCCTCTGTGGTGACAGGCTCATCGATCGGTATTTCCATTTACCCTAACGATTCGATTAGTACAGCTGATCTAATCCGTCATGCAGATAAGGCATTGTATGAAGCGAAGCGTGCGGGAAAAGCACAGTTCGCCTTTTACGAGGATGTCTTCTTGAATGGACGCTAGCTGGATCGATAAATGAATGCTTTTCTTTTGTAGTCTTCTGTATAAAAAGAAGGTAAAGCTTAGATCTAGCATGATGAATGTACACGATCTCAAGCGAACAAAACACCCGATCAATCGCAGCACTTAAAGTTCATATAACACGTACAATCAATAGTATCAGCTTCTGACGCGATATGTTCCGGCGTATAGAAGCTGATTGTTTATACTTTTTTCATACATATTTATGAATTAATATTCATTTCAATGTATATTGTATAGAACAGATGGTAGCTATTATGAAGTGAATGTACGGAATCTATGTATAATGAATGGAATATTAACGATAGAGGAGGCAAGTCTATGCTCGATCTGACAACGATGATCGGCTTCGCTCTGGTCGCGCTCGGTATGGTGTGTGCACCGGGGCCGAATATGATTTATTTGCTATCCCGCTCGATTACACAGGGAAGGGTGGCAGGCGTGACATCCTTGCTGGGGATTATGCTGGCTTTTACCGTCTATATTATCGCCACCATGCTGGGCTTGTCGGCATTATTTCATGCAGTTCCGTTCGTATATGAGTGCATTCGCTGGCTGGGTGCTGGCTATCTAGTATGGCTGGCATGGAAGTCGATTCGTCCGGGGCAAGCATCGCCGCTGGAGCCAAAGCCACTATCGATCGATTCACCGCGCAAATTACTGGTCATGGGCTTTATGACGAATCTGCTGAATCCGAAGGCAGCGGTGCTGTACATTTCCTTACTACCACAATTCATCGATCCAGCGCGCGGCTCGGTATTGCTGCAAAGTATGGAACTGGGCTTCATCCAGATCAGTATTAGCTTTCTGATCAATCTGCTTATTGTGCTTACAGCAAGTCAGATCGCCGCATGGCTTGGAGCGCGTCCGCTCTGGCTCAAATGGCAGCGCTGGCTAATGGCGAGTGTACTAACAGGTCTGGCAGCACGGATGGCACTGGATCGCAGCAAATAAGCAGGTAATGATGTAGAGCATTAGCGATCTAGTGATCATCATGTTAGAGCGACAAGCATGTACATCATAGTTTCTTCTTCTCAAAGAGCAAAGTAACATACACGGCATAATGAATAAAGCCGGATTATATATCCTTTTTCAGCGGATACCATTCAACGCAGACGCGGATGAACGGTATCCGCTGTTATGCTTATCAGGCTGTGTTGTCGCTTCCGTATTCGTTTATTTATAGGTAATATCTAGTTGAAATGTCTTTAATACAGTAAAACATTTTGTGCCGCTGGTACCATTTTTGTGATACCATAATAAGACAAAATTAGACAAGCCGTCTAGCTTTTTATGAAAACGTTATCAGTTATGACTTCTTAAAACGCCATATTCACGATTCGTCCTATATAATGCAATCCTGCTGTTGTTAAGATGACTTCAAGCGTAACATCCAGTCCTATAGGGAGTGTCCTGATGAAAGAATTATGCAAAATATTAATCGTAGACGATGAAGTACTCGTGCGCCAGGGCATCAAGCATTACCTTGTCTGGGAGCAGTATGGCTTTCAGATTGTCGGCGAGGCTTCCAATGGACGCGAGGCGCTGGAATTAATCGCTGAGCTACGTCCACATATTGTCATTACCGATATCGTGATGCCTGTTATGGATGGAGAGGAATTCACCCGCATCTTGAAGCAGAGCTATCCTGAGATTGAGATTATCGTATTAAGCAGCTATGGAGAATTTAACTATGTGCGCTCGACGTTCCAGAATGGGGTCGCTGACTACATTTTAAAGCCAAAGCTCGAAACGCAGGAGCTACTTCAGGTATTGCAAAATACAGCCCGTCGTATTCCTGCCATTCAATATGATGAAGAAACGGGCAGCGAGCAGATTACCGTCGATCATATACTGGAAAAGTGGATCGCTGGCTTTGAAGCCGATGCGGAGCCTGCGCTGTTAAAGGAGCATTTTCCGTATCCCTCCTTTTATCTGGTGGGCGTGCAGCCGCGTCTATCCAGTCTGGGTGGTGGCGAACAGCTAGTCCAGCAAAAGAGCAGTCATATCGCTACGACGAGCGCCCGATTAGCCGAGGTGCTGGAGCAAGCGGAGCTTCCGCTCGCCTTTCGTCCGGTTGCGGCAGACCCGCAGATCGTTGTTTTCGTGCTTAATCTGAGCACAATTCATTATGATGAAACGGTTGAATTGCTGCGCCAGCTCGCTCAGCATATGCTACGTGAGACGAACACCGCGCAGCTTGCCTGGGCGCTCAGTGAGCGCTTTGACCAGATGGAGCAGATCGGCGAGGTGTATCAGCAGCTGCTCAAGCTGCTCGATTATCGATTTTATTTTCCAGATCATGCGCTCATAATCGGCTCAGAGCTGCCCGCCCCGGCTGAGGTACGCGGTTCATTTAATCTGAAGGAATTTACCGAGGAGCTGCGCCGGGATAACTTTAACACCGCTTTTGCGGCACTGCGTGAGTATGTGCAGACACTGTCGGCGAACTATCTTGCGACTCCATTTGAGCTCAAGTCGTTTTTAGGAAATATTATTTTCAATATTATTACACTGCTTGGTAATCAGGACTATGATGTACGTCAGCTCGACGAGGAAAAGTATGACTATTTCCGCGAAATTAACGATGCACTGGATGTACGCCAGACGACTGCATTATTAAATAGCTTTTTGCAAAAGGTCGATGCACGCATTGCCGAGCGCTCCGGGCAGAGTCAGGGCACGACCAATATGAAGATGCTGCTGGAATATATCGAGGAGCATTATGCGGAGCCGCTCAGCCTGACCGGTCTTGGACAGCATTTCCACTTTAACCCTTCGTATTTGTCGAGTTATTTTACGACGCATAATAAGGAAGGCTTCAGCGAGCATTTGAACAAAATTCGAGTGCAAAAGGCAGCCGAGATGCTCAAGGATGACCGCTATTCGATCTCAGAGATTAGCGATCGTGTCGGCTATTCCGATCACAGCTACTTTACGAAAGTATTTAAAAAATGGACAGGGCTGTCACCAAGTCAGTATCGGCGTCAGCATGCACGCTAAAGCAGCCAAATCACCAAAAAATGAGTGTGAGCAAGCATGAAGATCAAACAATATATGCAACGCTTTGAGCAGCAGGGTCTAGTGTTCAAGCTGTTTATCGTGATGGTCGTCAGTATTATCGCTGTCTGTCTGTTAACGTCACTGGTGACGATTCGGATGTCTGAGCGTCTATTTACCGAGACGTTCAGCATTACGAACTCCAAGGTGCTGAATCAGATCAAGACGAGTATGGAATCGCTCAATGATTCGATCGTGAATGCGGTCAGCCATGCGTCTCAGAATGGTACTGTAAAAAATTATCTCGCAGGCGGAGATGGCGACTCGATCAGCGCAGGAGCGACCTATTTTAGCATGGGGCAGCAGATGAAGCAGATCAAGTCGAATGTGGATGCCTACGATGTCGGGGTGACTATGGTCGGCGTCAATGGGCGTAGCTATACGTCCGACTGGTCGTATTGGCCGGTAGACGCGAGCAATCTGGCAGATAGTATGATTACGAAGCATACCGTTGATCAGCCGCGCCGCCTGATGTATCAATATGATGAAGAGACAGCCAAGGATGGCAAGGAGAACTACATTATCGCTTCCAAAGCCTTAATGGAGCGCACGAGCGACTTTCTATATGGCACGATTTATGTTGCGATTCGCGAGGATCAGTTCAAGCGCTTTTATAGCAATTTTACGAGTACAGGTAATGATGTGCTTATTCTCGACTCCAATGGACGTATCGTCTCATCCAATCAAGACAAGCTGATCGGCACCTTCTCGCCGCAGCTGCTCAAGGACGTTACCGAGATGCAGGAGCAGCAGATGAGCTATAAAAATGCCGATGTGATGGGGAAGAATCATATTATTTTATCCAACTATATTCCAGAATATGACTTCTACCTCGTCAATCTGATTGATCGCCAGTATGCGGTCGGGCAGATCATTAATGTGCGCGATATTGCGCTCATCTGTATCGCTATCGTTGCCGCAGCCCTGCTGACCGTGTTCCTCATTTCCCGTCGCTTAACCCAGTCACTCACCCGTCTCGTACGGCAAATGTCCACCATTACCGAAAAGGACTTTGGCAACTATGTAAATGTGACGGGCAGCTATGAGGTGCAGGAGCTGAGCCGTGCCTTTAACTATATGCTGGACGAACTGAACGATTATATCGCCCGTCTACTCGAAACGCAAAAGGAGCAGCGTAACGCCGAGCTGGCCGCGCTCCAGCGACAGATCAATCCCCATTTCCTGTACAATACGCTCGCATCGATCAAAATGCTCGTACAAAAGGGCAATAAGGAAACCGCCGCCGAGACGATCAATGCACTGATCTCTCTGCTGCAAAATACGATCAGCAACGTCAGCGAGACGATCACAATCGAGCAGGAATTAGAAAATATGAAAAACTACGTGTTTATCAACCATGTCCGGTATGGCGGCAAAGTGCAAGTGAACTACTTTGTCTCGCCCGACTGCATGGACTATCATGTACCCAAGCTGATCATTCAGCCGTTTATCGAAAATGCATTTTTCCACGCCTTTAACGAAAAAGGCGCTGGCGTTATCTACATCATGGTATCCCGTCAGGATGACATGCTCGTCTGCGAGGTCGTCGATAACGGAGACGGCATGGACGGCTTCTCCGATTCCGCCGAGGGCAGCCGCTTACCGAATCCAAAAAGCAAACGCCAGCTCTTCACCGGCATCGGCGTTCAAAACGTCCACAACCGCATCACCTTACTCTACGGCGAGCAATACGGCGTAAGCATCTCCAGCAAAAAAGGACAGGGCACCAAGGTTAAAGTGACCTTACCGCTTATTCTGGAGCCGATGTCTGACGATATGTCATAAGTAGACTGCATATCGAAAATCTAAAATGATCCGCGTATTAGCTGCAACATTTTCCACTTGAAAAGCCACCGAATCCTCATCGATTCAGCGGCTTTTTTATTTGAACTATGAAGTGTATGAACACATGCTGATTTTTATATGCAGCATTATGAGCTGATTGTAGTGTTATTCTTGCTTGAAAATGAGGCTAAATTGCTTTGGCATGCTTTTTTAGTTGATATCATGATGGAATGGACACCACTCCGGGAAGGAATAAGGGGACGGACTCCCGTCTCGCACAGGAATCTACGGAGTAGGAGAAAGTTGTAGATTCCCGCGCTCAAAAGTCGTCCGTTCCCCTTATTTCCTTCCCTGCGTTCTGTGCGTATCTATGTACTTATAATTATGTATACTCCATCGTTCAAGTACATAGAACTCTTACATACGTGCTTGCTTGCCTGAAATTAGCCCGAATGGCATCAGCAATCAAAAATGCTCATTTCCATCAAGTGATTATTTATTTTAAGCTTGAAAGTGATAAGTCAGGATGGTTCGTAGCCTGTCTTTTAATTGCAAAAATAATAAAAGACGTATGAAGTTGTGAGAGCAACATTGTATTGCCGCGATTCTAATACTGCCTCTTAATCTAACGTACAAAGTGTGATGGTTATTGTTGCGTGTTAACTAATGCATAGAACGGAGACTTTATAGTATCTAATGACTTGGTAGAAGAAATAATGAAGAATAAAGCCACTTTGATACAGGCACTTAAAAGATCGCATTAACTATGCAGACTGCATGATACGTTGCGCTATTCACGGAACGGAGGCAAGGAAATAAGGGAAAAGGACGACTTACAGTGTTAGCGACTTCCTAACACGATGTTCAATGAAGAGTGATTTTTGCGAAAGCAAAATATCTTACTGCTTTGGAGCCCGGGAATCTACATTTACTCCTAATCAGTAGATTCCTGGGTTCCACCTGAGTCCGTTCCCTTATTCCTTGCCGTAAGTGGTGTATGCTTCAACTCATAGTGATCCTCAGAACGCCCATCCTTGCAATACTTATCTCCTGCATTATCATCATAGAATTTCATGTAATCGATGATACTGTGTATTGCGACACCTCAGAAGTTCTCGCTTTTAGCAGGGTATCACTTCGCCCCAGCCCGACGATGCCGTCTTACATACCACACAATCCCTGCAACGCCCACAACCGCAATAATGACATAAGCCACACTCGAATAAATATCCATAAACTCTGTAATCCGATGCCAGTTGTCCCCTAGCATCGCACCAATAATGACCAGAATTGAGTTCCAGATTACTGTACCGATCGTCGTAAACAGCAAGAATAGCCCGAACTTCATATTGGACATGCCTGCTGGAATCGAGATCAGGCTGCGTACGAGCGGAATCATGCGGCAGAATAGCACCGTCCAGTAGCCGTATTTATCAAACCAGGCATCTGCCCGATGAACGTCTTCTTTTTTAATACGTAAAATATGACCCCAGCGATCGATAATCTTCTCTAGTCGCTCGACATCAAGCAGACGACCTACACCATATAAAATGACCGCACCCAGCACCGAGCCAATTGTAGCGGCGATAATGACACCGATGATCGTCAGGGAGGAATTGGTCGTCATAAAGCCGCCAAAGGGCAGCACAATTTCCGAAGGAATCGGTGGGAATACATTTTCCAGCGCAATGATCAGGGCGATGCCGACATAGCCAAATTGCTCCATAAAGCTCGTAATCCAGTTTTGCAAAAGAACCCTCCTCAGTAAGGTTTTCACTCCAGCCATCGTCTACTATATATACCGATGAATAGCCAGTTGGAAACATGATGATGGTAACGTGTATACGTTGGAACAACTGTCCGCACTTCAATCATTAGCAAATTTGTACAAAATGACATATGAAGAACGGAAGAAATGATATATCCCTTACGTGTATATTGGCTCATTACACCGAGGGAATACCTTGTTATTTCCCTGAACAATAGCTTATTCCAGCTTATAAGCTATTGTTCAAGGGCTATCCAACTCTACCCATCACATTTGCATAAAATATACACTACTTCCTATGGCGATGTAAAATGTACACGCGATGTCAGCCTCACTGTATAGGCATTAGCGACATGCGATACTTAGCGTTACAGCTTCATACGGTTAGAAGAATAAGAACAGATACGGGCAGACTGCTTGCTTGATTAGTAGTCGGGGTATAAAAGATGGTAAGATAGAAGGGGCTGGCACGTTATGCCGCTTTGTACTCTGAGCTTATCCAGGACGGGATGAGTGAGGTGAGGTACAGGGCTCTTGTGCAACATCCTGATTGGCCGCATCTGCTTGTATGACGATCAATGGAGGAATAGAATATGATGAAACGATGTTCCAAGCTATTTTTAACAATGATAGTTGTAATAGGATTAGTGGGCGAAACGACTGCGGCTACAGCAGCTACCACGAAGGCAGCAGCGACACCGGACATTCAGGTGATCGTGAATAATTCGACTGTCTATGTAGGGGTAACAGCTTATGTGGAGCAGGGAACGACGATGATTCCAATTAAAGCGCTTCAGTACATACCAGGTAACTCTACGATCTGGAACAATATTACCCAGACCGTTACCGTCAGTCAGGATGGCAATGTGATCACGCTTGTTATCGGACAGAAGACCGCTACGATTAATGATCGTACGGTGCAATTACCCGTCGCACCTGAGCTTCGTGAAGGACGTGCCATGGTGCCACTTCGTTTTATCGCTGAAGCCGCACAGGCAAAGGTATTCTGGAATTCGACAGGGCGCACCGTCTATGTAGCGAAAACACCGGATACACTGCTTCGTCAGCTGAGCGGTACCGATCTGGCTACAGCACGTGCGGCAGCAGTGAACATTCCGCGTATTAATCGTCTCAAAACGTTTACGCCTTCGGACAATTCCAATAACGGCATCTACCGTTATTATTTCCCGCAGGGACAATCGTATCCGTTCTTTGAGCAGCGTGGAGATGTCGTATATTATTACGAAATGCAAGAGAATCACAGTGAGCTGGTCTGGACGGCGAAATTGAACCTGAATCAGCAATCCCGAGATAACCTGTTCTTCCTGCCGTATGCAATCGAGCAGGAGGATGGCGTCATGCCAAATATTCTTACCAATGTAGCATTCTACGATACATTAACAGCCAATGGTGTCGTGCGGTATGGCTATATCGAGAATCCGATTCTGTCTTCTGGAGCACAGGGCGGAACAGAAGCAACCTTCCCGAATATTCCGGGCGAGCAGCAGGTGAAGTAGTCCAGACGATTAGCTCCTGCCGTATACAGCAGGTAAGCGTCACGGATTCAGGATGCACATAGAGAAAGGGATAGAGCTAGGAGTTACATCCATACGCCATTTTAGCTCTGGACCATTTTGCATACGAAGCCAGATCACAGCCAAAGAGCCAGGTAGAGATAGTAACCTCTGCCTGGCTCTTTTTTTGTCGGAAAAAGGCTGAAACCCAATTGGTTTTCCAACATTCTACTTTTGAAAGAAAGATAAAAGCGGATACAATACCAGATGATATTACCACTCAATCTAAATATAGTACCAAAAAACAAAAATAGTACCAAATGATAACGCTACCAAAAGAGGTTGTGCCAATAATATAACAAATCCGTACAAATATATTCCTAACATCCGATGAAACCGGAATGGTAAGATTAGCTTGTCAATAAGCAAACGCTTTCAAAGAGCAAAACATTATACAAGAGCAGGGGTTGAAACAAGATGAAAAAACTGATGTTTCTTTTACTGGCAAGCGTACTGCTGCTGTCCGCATGTTCTAGCGGTGGCGGAAACGCAAGCTCAGGTTCCGATGCATCCGCTAAAGAAATCACAATCTGGGCATGGGATAAAAACTTCAACATTGCCGCACTGGAACTTGCCAAAGAAAAATATATGAAATCTCATCCTGACGTGAAGATCAATCTCGTTGAGAATGCACAGGCTGATATCGTACAAAAGCTGAACACTGGCTTGAACTCCGGTACAACAAAAGGTCTGCCTAACGTTGTTCTGATCGAGGACTATCGTTCACAGAACTTCTTGCAAGCGTATCCAGACTCTTTCGTGGATATGTCTGACAAAATCAAAGCTTCTGACTTTGCAGATTACAAAGCAGGCCCTACAAGCTACGAAGGCAAGCAATACGGTATTCCATTTGATTCTGGTGTAACAGGTCTGTTTGTACGTACAGACTATCTCAAACAAGCGGGTTACACACCAGACGATCTGCAAAACATCACTTGGGATCAATACATCGAAATCGGTAAAAAAGTCAAAGCCGCTACTGGCAAAGACATGCTGACTCAAGATCCTAACGATCTCGGTCTGATCCGTGCAATGATCCAGTCCGCTGGTTCCTGGTACCTGAAAGAAGATGGTACTACGCCAAATATCGCTAACAACGCAGCACTGAAAAAAGCGCTGGAAACATACAAAGCTATGTATGATGCAAACATCGTAAAAGCTAACTCTGACTGGAGCCAATTCCTGGCAGCATTCAACAGTGGTGACGTAGCATCCGTACCAACAGGTAACTGGATTACACCATCTATCAAAGCTGAAGCTTCCCAATCCGGTAAATGGGCAGCTGTACCGATTCCAGTTCTGAGCGATGTACCTAACTCGGTTCACGCTTCTAACATCGGTGGTAGCTCCTGGTACGTAATGAACGTAGACGGTAAAGACACAGCTGCTGATTTCATGGCTTCCACTTTCGGTTCTGACAAAGACCTGTATCAACAAATGCTTGATAAAGTTGGCGTTCTGTCTACATTCAAAGCAGCTTCTGAAGGTAGCGCATACGATAAAGCTGACGAGTTCTTCGGCGGTCAAAAAATCTATGCTGACTTCGCAAAATGGACAACAGAAGTTCCAAAAGTGAACTACGGTCTGCACACTTATGCGATCGAAGATATCATGACTGTTGAACTTCAAAACTACCTGAACGGTAGCAAAGACGTTGACACGATGATGAATGATGTACAAACACAAGCTGAAGCTCAACTGAAATAATCCGGACATTGTAATGAATGGGGAGATAAAACCTTGGGCTGATCGTTCAAGGTTTTATTTCCTTATTATGACCGGGGCTGTAAACCATACCTGAAATGTGTACGTCGCAGGCTAAGCATATAAAAATAAATAAGCAAACCGGCGATACGAGGGAGATGAGACGATATGAAAACCGCTGAACCCGCATTGAACCAGAGTCAAAAAGCAACACGCTCACGCATGGGCAACCGTATGAAAGAAAGCATTACCGGCTGGGTATTCGTTGGAATCGCAGCAGCCTTAATCTGTATTTTCTTCTTCTATCCTATGATCCAAGCGCTGATCCTGTCCTTCCAGACAGGTAAAGGCATGAACTTGAAATTTAATGGCCTTGATAACTACACACGACTGTTCATCGACACGACCTTTATCATGGCTGTCAAAAATACATTCATCTACCTGCTGTTCCAGGTACCGCTGATGGTCGTACTGGCACTGTTTATCTCGGTACTGCTGAATGACCGCAATTTGAAATTCAAAGGCTTTTTCCGGACAGCGATCTTCCTGCCATGTATCACTTCCCTGGTTGCTTACTCCGTTGTATTCAAATACCTGTTCGCACCAGACGGTCTGGTTAACGGTATGCTGCTGGGCCTGCACGTGATCGGTACACCGATTCAGTGGATCACCGATCCATTCTGGGCAAAAATCACAATCATCATCGCCATCACATGGCGCTGGACAGGCTACAACATGATCTTCTATCTGTCCGGTTTGCAAAATATCGATAGCTCCATCTACGAAGCAGCACGTATCGACGGTGCTTCGGCAGTTCGTCAATTTTTCAGCATTACTGTACCACTGCTCAAGCCAATCATTCTGTTCACATCGATCACATCGACGATCGGTACACTGCAATTGTTCGATGAGGTTGTGAACATTACGAAGGGCGGACCGGGTAACGCAACGACAACAATCTCGCAATACATCTACAACCTGTCGTTCAAATACTCACCGGACTTCGGTTATGCGGCAACGGTATCGTATTCGATCGTAATTATGGTTATCATTCTTTCCTTCATCCAGTTCAAAGTGGCAGGTGAGCGTAATGGCTAAGACGAAAACAACATTCACATATTTATTCCTTATTGTCGCAGCATTCGTCTCGATCTTCCCGTTCTTCTGGATGATCGTTAGTGCGACGAACCTTTCGGTAGACGTTACACAAGGTCGCCTGCTCCCAGGCGCTCATCTGATGGACAATCTGGCGAAGCTGACCAGCTCCGTCGACATTTGGACAGCGATGGCGAACTCGGCTAAAATCGCGGTATCCACAACGCTGCTGGCGCTGCTGATCGCTTCACTAGCAGGCTATGGCTTTGAAATCTATCGCAGTAAAGCAAAAGATATCGTATTTAACATCCTGCTGCTGTCGATGATGATTCCATTTGCAGCATTGATGGTGCCTTTGTACCGTATGTTCGGTAAAATCACTAACTTTGTTTCCTTCATCGGTATTGATACACCTGCTGCGGTCGTTATTCCAACGATGACAACGGCGTTTCTGATCTTCTTCTTCCGTCAAAGCACGAAAATGTTTCCAAAGGATCTGCTGGAAGCAGGACGTATGGATGGACTGAGCGAGCTTGGATTGTTCTTCCGCATTTATATGCCAACGATGAAAACCACATATGCAGCAGCTGCGATCATCACGTTCATGGCAAGCTGGAACAACTACCTGTGGCCACTCGTTGTTTTGCAAACACCAGAGAATCAAACGATTCCACTGCTCATTTCCAATCTGGGCTCCGGTTATGCACCTGACTATGGCGTAATCATGCTGGCGATCGTGATCTCCACACTGCCAACAGCGCTTGTGTTCTTCCTGATGCAGAAGCACTTTGTTGCAGGTATGGTCGGTTCGGTCAAATAATAGCTGTACATCGCTTTAAGTAAGAAGTGCTGCGGAAGATGGCCAGCTCCGGCGCGTCTTCGCAGCACTTTTTATTTGCCATTGTAGGATGTGAGCATCAGCCACTGCGGGAAGGAATAAGGGGGCGGACTCCCGTCTCGCACAGGAATCTACGGAGTAGGAGTGGGATGTAGATTCCCGTGCTCGAAAGTCGTCCGTTCCCCTTATTTCCTTCCCTTCGTTCCCTGCTGCTCGCAGACTACGAATGGGCAGTAGCCTATTGAGGGCGTGAATCATTTATATAATAATATGGAAGTTAGTTATTCGCTATTTTATTATGTTAAAAAGATAGAGGTAATCGGAATATAATAATAAGAGAGTTTACGGTATGTGTGGTGTGGGAGGATTTGTGGATGGAAAGTGGAGGGCTTGGCTTCATGCTAGGGTAGTGAGGTGAAGACCGAAATACGCTTTGCAGACGCAGATTAGACGCAGGCATGTATTGCATTCAAAGTGAAATGGAGTGAATGGATATGAGCAAGACGCAAGCAGAAGTGGTAGAACAACGGGTAACAACACCTTCGCTGGAGTGGCTGACGGATACGAGTGTATTTGCAGTCAATCGACTGAAAGCTTATTCAGATCACAAGTACTATGCGACAGCAGAGCAAGCGGAGCAACGCGGTGCACTGGACTGGCGTCATAGTCTGAATGGTACGTGGAAGTTCAACTATGCAGTGAATCCAGCAAGCCGTCCGCAGAACTTTTACGAGAATGGCTTTGCTTGTGTAGGCTGGGGCGAGATTCTGGTGCCGGGTCATATCCAGACACAGGGCTATGGACAGATGCAATATGTGAATACGATGTATCCATGGGATGGCGTGGAGAATCTGCGTCCACCATTTATTTCCGAGGATAACAATCCGGTCGGTAGCTATGTGAAGAGCTTTATCGTGCCAGAGAAGCTGGCTGGTGGCCCGGTCTATATTTCCTTCCAGGGCGTGGAATCAGCATTTTATGTGTGGCTGAACGGCAAGTTCGTGGGCTACAGTGAAGACAGCTTTACGCCATCTGACTTTGACCTGACTCCTTACATACAGGAAGGGGAAAACCGTCTTGCGGTTGAGGTGTATCAGCGCAGTACAGGAGCATGGCTGGAAGATCAGGATTTCTGGCGTTTCTCCGGTATTTTCCGCGATGTATATCTGTATACGGTGCCGGAAGTGCATGTGCGTGATCTGCATGTGAATGCAGGTCTGGACGATAGCTATACAACTGGACAGCTGAATGTGAAGCTGACACTGGAAAAAGGACAGCCAGCAGACGGTCGTGCGGTACTGGAATTGAAAACAGCCGATGGTGAAACGGTCGCTTCGGGCGAGGTATCATTTGCGGCTGGTAAGGATGGAGCAACAGCAAGCTTTGAAGCGACTGTAGCGAATGCATCCACATGGAGTGCAGAAGATCCATACCTGTATACGCTGTACATTTCCGTCTATAATGCAGCTGGTGAGCTGACCGAAGTGATTCCGCAGCCAGTCGGCTTCCGCCGTTTTGAAATGATTAGTAAGATCATGTGCATCAACGGCAAGCGTATCGTTTTCAAAGGTGTGAACCGTCACGAGTTCAACTGCCGTACCGGACGTACCGTAACTGAAGAGGATATGCTGTGGGATATTCGTACGATCAAGCAGAACAATATGAATGCGGTGCGTACGTCTCACTATCCGAACCAGACACGCTGGTATGAGCTATGTGATGAGTACGGCATTTATCTGATCGACGAGATGAATCTGGAAACACACGGCTCCTGGCAGAAGCTAGGCGCGGTTGAGCCATCCTGGAACATCCCTGGCGATCTGCCAGAATGGCAGGATATCGTTATGGATCGTGCGATCTCGATGGTCGAGCGCGATAAGAACCACCCATCGATCCTGATCTGGTCATGTGGTAATGAATCGTATGCAGGTCAGGTGATCCTGAACGTAGCGAACTATTTCCGTGAAGCCGACCCGACTCGTCTGGTGCATTATGAGGGTGTATTCTATCGTCGTGAATTTAACGATTCGAGCGATATGGAGAGCCGCATGTATGCGAAGCCTCAGGATATTGAGGAATATTTGAACAATGACCCACAAAAGCCGTACATTAGCTGCGAATATATGCACGCGATGGGGAACTCGGTTGGTGGTATGCATAAGTATACAGAGCTGGAAAATAAATATGAGCTGTATCAAGGTGGCTTTATCTGGGATTACATCGACCAGGCGGTCATGAAGAAAAATCGCTATGGCGACGAGTACCTGGCATACGGCGGCGACTATGATGATCGTGCAACCGATTATGGTTTCTGTACAGATGGTATCGTGTACGCCGATCGCAAAGTATCTCCAAAAATGCAGGAGGTCAAATTCCTGTATCAAAATATTAAGCTGACTCCAGATCAAAACGGTGTAACGATCCGCAATGAGAATCTGTTTGTCGGTACAGAAGCGTATGATCTGCAATACCGTGTCTACCGCGAAGGCGTGCTTGTTCATGAGCAAACACTGGCAGTCGATGTACCAGCAGGTACAGAGCGTCATATCGAGGTAGCACTACCACAGGCAGCAACTGAAGCAGGCGAGTATGCGATTCATGCAGCACTGGTGCTGAAGGAAGCAGCGCTGTGGGCAGAAGCTGGCTACGAGGTATCCTTTGGCGAGCATGTATTCATCGTTGAAGGTGAGGCAGTAGCTCCTCAAGCATTCGTAACAGGCGAGCTTCGCATTGCAGAGGGCGATGTGAACGTGGGTGTACATGGCGAGCACTTCGGCATCATGTTCTCCCGTGCAGTAGGTAGCCTGACGTCCCTGCGCTACAGTGGTCGTGAGTACATCTCTGCACCTCCAGCGCCGCAATTCTGGCGCGCCACAACAGACAACGACCGTGGTGCAGGACAAAACTTCACATCGGCAAGCTGGCTGGCTGCTAGTCTGGCACGCCGCTGCACGAAGATGGAGCTGGACAAAGCCGCTGATCACGTAACGGTAACGTTCGAGTACGCATTTAGCATCCATGCGGATGTGAAAATGACAACCGTGTATACGGTATACAATGATGGTCGTCTGCATGTGAAATCAAGCTATAGCGGTGTGGCGGGTCTGCCAAACGTACCAACGGTAGCGCTCTCGTTCAAAATCCCAGCAGAATACCATCATCTGGACTGGTATGCGATGGGACCAGAAGAAAACTATATCGACCGTGCCTTTGGTGCACGACTCGGTACATTTAGCAATGATGTCGCTGATAATGTATCGGGCTATGTGGTGCCACAGGAATTTGGTAACCGTACCGGCGTACGTCGTGTAGAGATTACAGATGATGGGCAGCGCGGACTGCGCATCACGTCTCCGGCAACGGCTCCAGTCGAGTGCAGCATCCTGCCATATACGGCGTTGGAGCTGGAAAGTGCGGCGCATCTGTATGAGCTACCACCCGTACACTATACCGTTGTAACAGTAGCAGGCAAGCAAATGGGTGTTGGCGGTGACGATAGCTGGGGCGCTCCGGTACATGATGAGTACCAGATCCCATCGGAAACTGACATCACATTTGAGTTTACGATCACGCCTGTACAGCCGTAATCATTCTTATGTCAAACATGTCATAATATAAGCTTTTATGATAAGGAATCCTCGTTGCGCCTAAGGTGTGCAACGAGGATTTTTGTGATAATGTATGTAATTATTTGACATTTTAAGTAAGGTTATTATATAGTAAATGAGCAAGATAATTCCTAAATGATTAGTGAGGTGAAATGAGAATCGAAGAAATAAGCTTCATGTCGTCCAGGTAACTGAAATGTCGCTGAGGTACATAGGATCATCACAAACATAATTATGAAAAAAAGGAGAATACATAATGATGAAACGAATCTTTTCCCTGCGTCTGGCTGCATGTATGGTATTGTTGTTCGCACTGGTAGGTGCCACTGGAGCGGTGAAGCCTGCTCAGGCAGCAACAACCCATACACCGATTATTTTTGTACACGGTCTGGGTGGCTCGGCAAGTAACTTTACCTTTATCGAGGGCTTCCTGGCTCGTCAGGGCTGGTCTTCTAACGAAATGTATGCAATCGATCTGCCAACGAAAAATGGCGTGCAGACATTAAATGCTGCCGCAATCCGCAATCTGGTAGACGATGTACTGGCACGTACAGGTAGCACTAAGGTTAACATTGTGGCACATAGCATGGGCGGTGCGAACAGCCTGTACTATATCCTGAACTATGGTGGTGCAAGCAAAGTTGATAAGCTGATCACACTGGGTGGTGCGAATCGTCTGACTACAAACAGTGCGCCTGCGGGCGTGAATGTCACTTCGATCTACTCGATCAATGATCAGATCGTTAGTAACTACCTGTCCAATCTGGACGGTGCGAACAATATTCGCATTTATGGCGTAATGCACATCGGACTGCTGGCGAACTCTACAGTGAACGGTCATATTTTGGACGCGTTGCAGCAATAATCAGCTTGGGCTGAGATGAATGTATGATGAATCTAGGATAATGAATGTAAGAGGATAAAAAAGGATCGAGCAGGCAATGATTGCCTCGTTCGATCCTTTTTTTCTATACTGGAAGTAAGAATTTAACTAGCTAGCGGAAGATAGAGAAAGGGGCGGGCTCCATGACGGATGTAACCTTTTATCGGCATCCAGTGCTTCCTTTTGTGGAAGGCAAGCGTTGTCGTGCGGATGAGCTGGCGTATCATCGGCATTTTCATGAGGAATATTCGGTCGGATGGATTCATAGCGGGCGTACAAATGCTTGGTGTGATGGCAAGCTATGGGAGGTAGAGCAGGGACGGATGATCACCTTCCCGCCGGAGATGCTGCATGCCTGCCATCCGCAGCAGGGACTGGCATGGAGCTATGATATGCTGTTTATCGATCCAGCATGGCTACAGGGGCTGGAGCAGCGTGAATTGCAGCAGATTCATATTCCTTATTTGCTATCCGAGCGTAAAAATGCAGCCTGCACCTTGCAGATGGAGCAGACGATGCAGGCGCTAATGCATGGACGAGAGCCACTGGAAACGGAAACCTCGTTGATCTCGCTAGTACAGCTGTTGACGGGTGCAGAGGGTGGTGACCAGGAGCATCAGTTAACCCTACAGACAGATCGTAAATATGTCGGTATCGTACAGGAGTATTTGCAGGAGCATTTTCTGCGTCCGGTACTGCTGGAGGAATTGGAGCAGATCACGTCGATTAGCCGTTTTCATCTTATCCGCCTGTTCAAGCAGTGGCAGCATCTTCCCCCACATGCGTATCAGAATCTACTGCGCATCAACTATGCCAAAAATGAACTTCATCGCCAGCGTCCGATTGTAGAAGTCGCAACCGAAGCAGGCTTCTATGATCAGAGTCATTTTACACGGATGTTTCGACGAGTAGTGGGCGTTACGCCGCGTCAATATCGGGTATCGGTGATGTAATAGGCTGCGAGCGTAGAATAGCAATTTTGTACAATATTTTCTTCTCCTGCTCCGGTAATGTGGATGGAAGGGGAGGAATGAATAATGAAAAATACAATAAAACATGAGCAGCAGCTAGCTGTCGATGCCGCGGCTGCGCTGAAGGCGATTGCGCGTCGTCCCGATATTAAAATGCAGGTGGAGCATCAGCCGCAGCTGTATGCTTTACTACAGCGGGCAGCCGCCCGCTATGTGACCGGAGAACAGCGCGCACAGGCATTAGAAGTCGCCGAGCTGCTACATGGTGAAGGCTATGCAGTATCGCTGGAATATATCGGTGAAAATACAGTCTCAAGAGCGGATTGTCAGCAAGCCACAGCAGAGCTAATGGGTGTGCTCACTGATCTGGGTGAGCAGGGGATCGGTGGACGTGTATCATTCGATTTATCGCACATCGGGCTGCTTGTAGATAACGAGCTGGCTCTCCAGCATGTGCTGCAATTGGGCGAGCTATCGCAGATGTACGGGATTGAGCTGTTTGTCAGTATGGAGGAATCGGCAAAGACCGCTGCGATTTTGGATATTTATTGTCAAGCGGTGGCACTGTATCCGCTGATCGGAATTACGCTACAGGCACATTTGCACCGTACATGGGAGGATGCGAGTCGCTTGCTTGTGCAGGATACTCGTGTTCGATTCGTTAAAGGGGCCTACGAGGAACCGGATACACTTGCCTTATCACGCTCGACTGAGCTGGATGATCGGTATGTGCAGCTATTTGAATTGGCAGTAGAGCGTGGTTGTCGAATTTCGTTAGCTACCCACGATGAGTCGCTAATCGACCGTTTACTTCTTTGTTCATGGGGGGGTGCCGCATCGGTAGAGCTGGAACTGCTCTATGGCATTCGTCCAGAGTTAGGTGTGCGGCTGCGAGAGCAGGGTTATCCGGTACGCGTGTATCTAACATATGGACAGGAGTGGTATTTGTACCTGTGCCACCGGATTGCTGAATATCCGCCGAATCTATATCAGGCGCTGATCGATGTGGTTGGTGGACAGGAGCAAGCGCCTGTGATGCAGTATCGCTTGATGAAGCAGCATTAATCGAAAGGTTGGATCAACGTTGCATGGCGCGCTACAGGTGAGCATATCCACACAGGTAATAGCATTAGATAAAAAGACACGGATCTGCTGCGCACAGCATCCGTGTCTTTTA
Source organism: Paenibacillus hunanensis (assembly GCF_034055775.1). Taxonomy (NCBI): domain Bacteria; kingdom Bacillati; phylum Bacillota; class Bacilli; order Caryophanales; family Paenibacillaceae; genus Paenibacillus; species Paenibacillus hunanensis. Next base: position 261,502 of record NZ_CP139194.1, read on the forward strand.
TATCGTTCTCTTTATGGTTTGATATCAAGTAAAAGCGTGTTATTTCAGCTTCAACAGCTTCACAAGCTTGTCGTGGATCGCTGTGTTCTGGTAGTTGCCGACGAATTGCTCGGAGCCTGGACCCATTGCTGTCAGTGCCACATCCACTGCGCTATGTCCTTCGGTTGTCCAGTCAATGAAGAATTGCTCCTCTGAGCCAGCTACAGTGAATGGACCATCTTCTTTGGACAGACCATCGCCGGATTCATCCTCATCATCCGGGCCTTCGATGACCATGCCGCCTGTTTCGTGGTCAGCCGTAACGAGTACGAGTGTGTCAGGATGCTTTTTCGCATAATCCTTTGCTACTTTTACCGCCTTGTCCAGCTGCTGTCCTGCTTTGATTGTCAGTTCAGCATTGTTGTCATGCGCCATTTCATCTGTGCCTTCCTCTTCAACGAGCAGGAAGAAGCCTTTTTTGTTCTGAGACAGCACGTCCAGTGCTTTGGTTGTCATATCAGGCAGGGACACGATCGGGTTGTACTGGTTACCCACCTCATTATGTGCCTGGAACATTTCCTCATTGGCGAACAGACCGAGCAGCTTGCCGTTTTTCGCTGCTTTCAACTCGGTGCCGTTCGTTACATAGTTATAGCCCAGCTGCTTCGCGCGCTCTACCAGATTGCCCTGTGTGCCTTTGCTAGCTTCAGTTGGATCTTCTGCGGGTGCATCAGGATGGGAGCCAGCTGTACCTTTTGGATACCAGAAGTCCTCGCCACCACCAAGCAGTACGTCAATTTTACTGTTTTCGATATATTGTTTGGCGATATCGCTCTGTGCCGAACGGTTCTCCACATGCGCGCCAAAGGCTGCGCCTGTCGCATCGGTCACCTGACTGGTTGTGACTACACCTGTGGACATGCCTGCTTTTTTAGCAAGCTCCATAATCGTTGTCACAGGCTTTTTGTTCGGATCGACGCCGATCGCGCCATTGTAGGATTTTACACCCGTTGCGATCGCAGTCGCTGCGGCAGCGGAATCGGTTACGAGATGATCGCTGGAGCTGGTGCGCACCAAGCCTGTCACTGGCATATTGTCCATTTCCAGTGTGCCGTTTTTGCCTACGGTTGCATAGCGAATCGCATTACGGCTCGCTTCGCCCATTCCATCGCCGATGAATAGCACGACATTTTTAGGAGCAACACCGTTTTTGGCAGGTGTCGTTGTTGATGTCTTTGCAGGTGCGGCGGCTTGCGTCTTTGCCGGAGGTGTAGTCTTTGTGCCAGCAGCCCATGCCGAATGGGCATCCAGCGAGCCTGTCAGTAATGGCAGACCCAGTACAGCAGCAGTACTTGCAGCAACAACTGCTTTTTTAAATGAAGATGGTTTCATAAGTAACAATTCCTCCTGTATGTATCATATGATGTATTGATCATATATTCGTATCATTATATAAGTATTATTATTTTGTAAATTACATATAAAATAACTTAAAAATGGGATATCTATCTAGAACACGTATCTCCACCTACAGGTTGAGTTGGAATCCATCTAGCGGTAGATTCAGCAATGTTCGAATTATTTTAAGATGAATGTACCAACCTCGAACAGGAGCTGACAATCATGTCAACAGTACTCAAAAGCCGTAAAATTCTATTCAACCTCATTATCAATGGATTGATCCCGTGGCTAGGATATGTATGGCTTGCACCACATATCGGAAGTTTACTGGCATTGTCCATCGTTATGATGATTCCGCTGATCGATAATCTGATTCATCTGGCACGTCACCGCAAGATGGATGTATTCAATGGATTGATGCTGGCGGGCTTTGTGCTTAGTCTCGTTATGGTGCTAATGGGTGGCAGTGAGAAGCTGCTCCTGATGCGTGAATCGCTCGTTACCGTTATGATCGGATTGGCCTTTCTCGGTTCGTTACTGCTGAAGCGTCCACTGATCTATCATATGGCAAGTCGCTTTAGTAAAGGTGTGGATCCCGAGCGTAACTGGGAGTATCCGTATTTCCGTCAGGTGATGCGTCGTCTAACCTTGCTGTGGGGCGTTGCACTGGTCGTTGAAGCAGGCTTGAAGCTACTGCTGATCAATGTACTGAGCACCTCGCAGATGCTTGCGATCTCGTCTCCATTATTTTATGCAGTGATCGGACTCGCGATTGTAGGTACAATTGTGTATAAGCGCCGTGCAGGTATGCATATGAAGCAGCTCAAGCAACATCGTGAACAGCTTGCTTAAAGAAAGCCCTATGGGATATGTATAGTCATTATGAGTAGGTACAGCAGTATGAGCTTTGAGCGTATAGAGTAGTTTCCATGTATAGTCATACGGAGCCTTTGATTTGGATACGAATCGCTGTAGCAGCTGTATCAATAGTAATGAATAGTCAGTATCAAACTACAGATGATAGCTCAAATAATCACAAAATGATGATAGCGCGATTCCAGCTTGCCCCTAACTACATTCCTTATCCCATATCACAAACCCTTTGCGAATCATGCAAAGGGTTTTGTTTTGGCTGTCGCTGACACTATGGCATAATAAAACGTACAATAAATAATGACCATAAAATAATGATCATACCAACAGGTTACAACGATCATACAGACAAGCCATTTTTCCAAAGGAGTGTACTTATGTCTAACAACTCGATGATCCTTTCAATCATCTCAATGATATGCCCGACAGCTTTCTCTATGCGGAGCGTGCGATGAGTCATTCTATTCAGACACAGTCCATTCAGCGCTTATGTGGATCCACGTCTTATCATAAAGGAATGACGATGTATTGTGCAGGTAAAGTAGGCTTCACACGCTATGATGATGAGTCTGGCGAGTATGAAGCTGTCGTGCAGAGCAGACGAGGAGAAGTGGAGCATGTACAGATTCGTGTAAGCGAGGAGCAGCAGATTCAAGCGTCCTGCTCCTGTCCATCGCTCGCTTCGTATCGTTATCATTGCCAGCATATTGCAGCGGTGCTGATCTATATCCATGAATGTGAGCAGCGTGGAGATCCACCCCTGCTCATCGCGCCCACTGCCGCAGTATCACCACAGGGGAGTAGCTCGCATCGAAATACAGCAGATTCTACATCCAGGCAGCAATCTGCTTTCTCTAGCAAGGATACGAATAAAACGTCAAAATCGCATTTATCCGCCGATGAAGTTACTACCTATCCAGCGCCACATAATGAGCAAGACCGATATGCCCAGGAGGAGCAGCTAACGAACGAGCTGCTGCATCTGTTCACCGAAGCGCCGCGCCGTGCTGCGGTTCGCCGTCGCTATCTGGAAACGCGTGACGCACTCGCACTGGATGTGATCTGCCATCCGCTCGCCTCGGGTAATGGGCAATATCGAATCGGAATTGAGCTACGTATGGGGTTGACACGGACATTTATCGTCCGTCATATTCGGCGGTTGCTGGACAGTATTCGTAGGGGAGAGAGCTATTCTGTAACAGCCCGATTTGCGTATGATCCTGAGCTGCATAGCTTTGCCGCAGGGGATGATCGTGTGCTACGTCAGTTAATCCAGATCGCAGAGGACGAGCTACCTGCGGAGTCGGCAGCGACGCGTAATCAGCCTGGACGACAGGGCGAGCGAATGCTGTCCGTGCCGGTATCGCACTGGTCGACGCTAGTATCCGCACTTCGCCAATGTCGCTCCGTCTATGTGGCACAGCAGGACGGAAAGGAGCTACCGATCATCTGGTCAGCGGACATGCTACCGCTTCAATTTGAGCTGGATCAGTCGGAATTGCCTTCACTTTCGATGAAATCAGACAGTAAGCTGCACGAACAGCATTATGTACTGCGTGTGCAGGGCTTGCAGCCCTTAATTGTACTGGAGGCGTATGAGGCGGTGCTGAACGGTGCAGAGCTGGTCGAGTTGGATGGCGAGCTATGTCGAAGGCTGGGTGGCTTACAGCGCCTGCTCCGGCAGACGGCACGGTCAGAGGACGAGCAGCAGCTCCATGTATCTGCTACACAGCTAGAGCCGTTTGTCCGTCAGGTGGTGCCTGAGCTGATGAAGCTGGGCAATGTGCATCTGACACGCTCGGTTTCCAATCGAGTGACGCAGACACCGTTACAGGCGAGATTGTATCTGGATCGGGTTCGTGACCGACTGCTGGCTGGATTGGAGTTTCAATATGGCAGTCTGATCATTAATCCGCTGGAGCCAGAGCAGGAAGGGCAGGATGAGGATCGGATCGTGCTACGCGATGGTGAGCGAGAAGCGCAGATTTTGCAGTTGATGGAGGAAGCTGATTTTACGGTGACCGAAGGTGGCTACTTTTTGACCGATGAGGATGCGGAATATACGTTTTTGTATCATATCGTGCCTCGTCTGGAGAAGCTACTACAGGTATATGCGACGTCGATTGTGAAGGCGATGCTGCAAAATCCATTATCTCCGCCCAAGCTAACGGTGAAGACCGATCAGCGGCATGATTGGCTGGAAATTCGATTTGCGCTGGATGGAATTCCGGAATCGGAAATTTTACAGGTACTAGCATCATTACAGGAGCAGAGACGGTATCATCGTCTGCCAAGCGGTGCCTTTCTCCCTCTGGAGGATCAGGCATTTCGGCAGATTGCGGATTTTATTCGTCGTACAGGCATGGCAGCGCCCGGTACAGGCACACAGGACGAGCAGGAAGGCGTACTGTTTCGCTTGCCTGTGCTGTATGGCTTAGAACAGCTGGATCGTCGTGATGAAAATGAAGCGATTCGCTTTGATCGCTCCCTGCGGCGCTTGTTAGAAAGTATGGAGCAGCCTGAACGCCAGCATGAGGCGGTGCCTGCTACACTCGACTCGGTGCTACGCGATTATCAGCATGAAGGCTATCAATGGATGCGTACGCTCGCTCGGTATGGATTTGGTGGGATTCTCGCAGATGATATGGGACTCGGTAAGACGCTGCAAAGTATTGCCTTTATCGTCTCTATGCAGAGCGAGCTTCGTCGTAGTGGCAGGCCGGTACTGGTCATCACGCCAGCCTCGCTGATGTATAACTGGCAATACGAGCTACAGCGCTTTGCACCTGAGCTGCGTGTACTGCTGGTCGATGGTAACAAGGCGGAGCGTACGGCACGCTGGCAACAGGTGCTGGCACAGGAGCCAGACATGGAAGCGATGTCTACCTCTACCCAACAAGCGACATCCTCGGCGGCAAAAGAATCTATAGTGCAGCCGATTGATGTGGTTATTACCTCGTATCCGCTGCTGCGACAGGATCGCGAGTTGGCGACAAGCCATGCGTACCATACCCTGATTCTAGATGAAGCACAAAATGTCAAAAACGCGCTGACGCATGCCGCCAGAGCAGTAAAGGACATTCAAGCCAAGCATCGCTTCGCGTTAACCGGCACACCGATCGAAAATTCACTACAAGAGCTATGGTCGATCATGAGCATCGTGATGCCAGGTCTACTCGGTACGCGGCGCGAATTCAACGATCTATTGCCGGATACGATCGCTCGCCGTGTGCGTCCATTTATTTTGCGCCGGATGAAGACAGATGTATTGCATGAGCTGCCGGATAAGCAGGAGATTACACTCGTATCCGAGCTATTACCGGAGCAAAAGGTGCTCTATGCTGCGTATCTCGCTCAATTACAGCAGGATGCCCTCAAACACCTGTATGATCCCGATCAATCGGATCAGAAGATTCGAATCTTTGCCGGGCTGACCCGTTTGCGCCAGCTCTGCTGTGACCCCGGATTATTCGTGGAGGATTATACTGGCGGCTCAGGTAAGCTGGAGCAGCTACTGGAGCTTGTACAGGATTATCGAGATTCAGGGCGACGAATGCTCGTCTTTTCTCAATTTACAGGCATGCTAAAACGGATTGGAAAACAGCTACAGGAGCGTCATATTCCATTCTTTTATCTGGATGGTAGTACAGCGTCAGCCGAGCGTTTGGAGCTATGCAATCGATTCAATGCAGGGGAAAAGGAAGTGTTTCTCATTTCATTGAAGGCTGGCGGAACGGGACTGAATCTGACAGGTGCCGATACAGTTATTTTGTATGATCTATGGTGGAACCCGGCAGTGGAAGAGCAGGCGGCAGATCGTGCCTATCGTATGGGGCAACAGCGCAACGTACAGGTGATTCGCTTAATTACACGAGGAACTGTGGAGGAGAAGGTGTTGGAGCTTCAGCACAGCAAGCGTGAGCTGGTCAGCGAGATTATCCAGCCCGGTCAGGCGCAATTGTCGTCACTGACTGAGCAGGATATACGTGAGCTGTTGCTGCTGTAAAGGCATCTATTTAGGCAGTGGGCGAAGGCATATGGGCGTTCATGCCTTCTACCGCTGTAATCATCACGGAATGGTGGGCGAGCAGATCCAGGTCAAATGGTGCTTGCAGACGTTCGCCTGCTTCATTAAATAGAATGCGCACAATCGGTCGTTGCGGAATCGCAGTGTGAATATGCACAACCACGCCTTTGTAGCCATTACTGAGCGTCACGGTTACACCAATCGGATAAATAGCAATGCGGCTTTTGAATACTTCCAGCATAGAGCGGTCATATAGTGTGCCAGAGCCAGAATACAGCACATCCAGTGCCTGATGTGGCAGCATGGCAGCGCGGTACACACGACTGGTAGTCAGCGCATCATATGAATCGGCGATTCCGATCCATTTGGCATATTCGTGAATGTCGGGCTCGGTTAGACCGCGTGGATAGCCACTACCGTTCAGACGTTCATGGTGCTGATAGGCACAGTGAGCAGCTAGAAGTGGAATGCCTGGCTCATCCTTTAAAATTTTAAAGCCATATTCGGTGTGTAGCTTGATCGTATTATATTCGTCATCTGTCAGGCGACCGGGCTTAAACAGAATCTCGTTTGGAATATGAGCTTTACCCACGTCATGTAGTAAGGAACCGATTCCGAGTACACGCAGTTCATCGACGGAGTAGCCATGAACCTTGCCAAGCAGGAGGGTGTAGATGCACACATTCAGGGAATGATGGTACAAATAATGATCCTTCGTATGCATGCTCATGAGCATAACCATCACTTCCGGGTTGTCGCTAAGCTCCATGAGAATAGAATCCACGATGCCTGTAAAGGTTTTGCCAATGATCGGATAAGAGGACTTTTGGACACGTGGATCGGCAATACTGGAGAAATGTGTACGTATTTCCTTCAGTGCCTTACGCTTGGTTTCGGCGGAGACAATATCATTAGCCGTGACATCATCCGTATCCTTATCCTGAATATAGACATAGTCCAGCCCGTGATTATATAGTTTTCGGATGATTCCAGCGGATAACTCTGCGCCTTCTTTAAGCAGAATGACACCTTCGTCATTAAAGATTTTTCTGGCTAATCGCATTCCGGGTTGGAGCGAAGTAATCGGTAATAGCCTCAATGTGGTCACTTCCATCTGTTCAGGAATTATCACCGGTCAGCGTTGGGGTTGGATGCAGAAGTCGCCAACTAGCTGGCAAGATGATATGTATGGATGAGGACGATGCACTAGAATATATGGTGCTCTTTCTTAAATTAAAGAAGCAACGTATCGCGAATGTTCATCATGGTTACTATCTATATCGTCATTTAGAGTGTAATCTATAATGATTATAGGATGTATTTTTAAAATGCGATAGACTTATAACGCAAAGTTTGCTTTATGAGTAACAAATTTATGTTTTTATATATCTTTAAGTTACTAAAATGTATAAATAAGGGGTAACACTCGGATTTGATTTCATGAACAGCATGATAAAGGTAGCATAATATGGGTTTTTATTCCTTTTTATGGAATGCAATCCGCTGACTAAAATGCATTTCCAACGTTTCTCGTAAACGATTTGGGAATGCATGTTTTGTATATTTATACGATTGACCGTTCGTTTATTCATTTATCCCGAGTCAATGTAAACATTTCCCAGTTTGATGCTTCATCCTCTACAATCTCCTTTGTAATAACCAGACAAAACCCAAATCGATATGAAACAATGTGACGATATTGTGTCAGGTATATGACAATGTGTGATATAAAATGCCTGAAAGCTTAATAATGTGACTATTCATCGTGTTTAAAACGCTAAAAATCGACTTTTTATATGGATTCTAGTATAAAGTAACTATATAATCGTTTTATTTTTTGTGATTGAATACACTATATCTTTGTTTTCAAACATGTTACTATGGATATCAATCATTACTTCCAACTAAAAACCAACAAGTTAGCAGACGAGTTCAATAATAAGGGCATATTCCTGATAATTAAGTCACTTATTATAACTCGAACCTAACATTAAAGTTGATAAAATATGACGAAAAGGAGCTGTATGGGATGATTAATGCAAGCCTGAGTAATATTGGAATCTGGGAAATGGTAGAGCCGGGTGTACGGCGCAAGGTATTTGAGCCAGGTCAAGCCATGATGATGATGGAGGTTCATTTTGAAGCGGGTTCCAAGAGTAGTGAGCATTCCCATCCTTATGAGCAGATGAGCTACTGCATGAAGGGACGCTTTGAAATTGCTATCAACGGACAGATGCATGAACTTAGCGCTGGTAAGGCACTTGTCATCCCCGCAGGTGTTCCTCATTCTATCAAAGCGCTGGCTCCAGGCATTCTGCTCGACTCCTATACACCTGCACGATAAGCGTGTATGCGTGAGAGATGGGCCTGGATGTAGCGAGCATTCTTGTCCTTTGCCCGCCGACTCTGGAGGGCATACATGGAGATGAACTCTGAATGTACATGAACGTTATAACTTTATATTAAAGATCAGCCTTATCGTCCTACCGACGGGAATGATTGCTGATCTCACGCCAAAAAGCCTGCTCGATCCGCCGAGCAGGCTTTTTGTTATGCGATAGATAAGGAACATAAAAAGACAGAAAATACATATACAGAAACGACAATACAGATATACAGAGACGACAGTATAGGGAAAGCAGGATTGCCCTATTCCTCGCTACTCACTTCTTCTACTGACAGATGGGCCTCAAAGCGATACTGCTCCAATGGAATCCGTTGCTCCAGCGTGAACGTGATGCCTTCCTCCTCCAATCGAAGTCGCTGTTCCTCTGCCGAATCTGGATCACCCAGCGCAATCTCGCCGTGCTTGTTCACCACGCGATGCCAGGGCAACTGCTGGGTAGTACTCATCGAATGTAAAATACGCACGACCTGTCGGGCTGCCCGTGGACTTCCTGCGCTCGCTGCAATTTGTCCATACGTCATCACCTGACCGGGTGGAATGGAGCGAATGATCTGAATGACTTGTTTGGTAAAAGGCTGCACGATCTCACCTCCTAAACGATCAGAATAAATATGTTCCGCTAACAGCACAGTTTAGCTGTTTGATGCAGGATGACTAATAAATTGATGAATTCCCATCCTTTTCTATAAAAATATGTAAAATTTAAAGAAAAAATATCGTAAAATGTTTCATTTAGTCGAATAATAGGTAAAAAGACTCATAATAATTATAAGAATAAAGTACGAATATAGACTATAGTAATGACTAAATCACTATCTTAATGCCACAACAAAAATAGAAGATTGACGTGACGGAAGGATGTACTCGGTTAGGTCGCCTTCTATTATTTTACCAAGCGGAAGCTATAAAGTGTACCCTGACTAGCTTGACCGCCCAAAGGAGAATATCAGTACAATGTCCATTTTCGCCGCAAAACGAGGCTCGACCGAACTTCAAGCTTTACTTCAAGCTGCAACACAGCTGGCAGAGCGTCCACAGCAATCTTCTGGAAAGCTGCAACTACAGAGCGATGATCCTACTCTACAAAATATTGTACACCAGCTCAATAAAGCAATCGGTCAGATTCGTGAAGAAAAGGATTATCTGGCACTGCGTATGAATCTGGTGACGAAGGCAATCCATATCGGTCTATGGGATATGGAAGTTGAAGCTGGTGATCCAGTCAATCCGAACAATGCGTTCACATGGACAGATGAATTCCGCGCGATGCTGGGCTATACCAATGAACAGGATTTCCCGAACGTGCTGGATAGCTGGGCATCCCGTCTCCACCCGGAGGACAAAGATTGGGTAATGCAGGCGCTGGGCGATCATTTGCTGGATCATAGCGGTAAAACGCCATATGACATTCAATACCGTCTACAACTGAAAACAGGCGAATATCGCTGGTTCCGCGCAACAGGTACGACGATCCGTGATGCTAAAGGCGTTCCACTTCGTATCGCAGGCGCGCTGCTGGATGTACACGAACAGCGCAAGCGTGATCATGAGCTGACTGCACTGGCTACCCGTTACGATCTGATTAACAAGGCACTGGTCGAAGCACCATGGGATATGATCGTAGAAGCAGGTGATCCGATCAATCCGAATAATGAATTTTGGTGGTCTACTCAGTTCCGTCAAACATTAGGCTTTCAGGATGAGCGTGATTTTCCCAACATACTCAGTAGTTGGAGTGATCGCTTGCATCCAGAAGATAAAGAAATGGCATTGAACGCTTTTGCAGCGCACTTGAACGATCATACAGGACGCACGCCATTTTCCATCGATTATCGTTTGCAACTCAAAAGCGGTGAGTATCGCTGGTACCATGCTGGAGGCACCACTAACCGTGATGCGCAGGGATTGCCGCTACGTGTAGCAGGTACGATCCGTGATATTACGTTTGAGAAAAATAAAGATACCGTTGTGAGTGCTATGACCGTTCGAATGGAGCAATTATCCCAGTCGATCGCCGAGATGGCAACAGCGATTCAATCTGTAACCGGACAGGCTCAGGAACTTGCTGGTGCTCAGGAACATTCTACCGAAGCAGCCAATCGCGCTAAAGTCAGTGCTGATGAAACACAGAACATTTCCAACTTTATCCGTGAAATCGCCAATCAGACGAATATGCTGGGCTTGAATGCATCGATTGAGGCGGCAAGAGCAGGCGAGCTGGGACGCGGGTTCTCCGTCGTTGCAGACGAGGTACGTAAGCTGGCGATTAACAGCGCAGGTGCAACAGAGAATATCGAAAAAAGCTTGAGCGAGATGAAAGACCAGATTGAAACGATCCTGTTCCAAATTAGCAATATGACGGCACTCACCCAATCACAGGCTGCATTAACCGAACAATTAAATGCATCGATGGATGAGGTTAATCATATGGCACGCTCTATCGCAGACCTGGCACAGCAAATTTGAGGGGCTATGCTCTGAGATTCGTTGCTGCTTCATCTATACAGATTCAGTGATAAGAATCATCCTTTCTATTTGTATGTTCACCACAAGCCCCGTCTGCCTTAGCATGGCGGGGAATCCTTCCACTTTTCGTAGTCCGTAGCCATAACGCATAACTACTATACATCACCGATCCCACTCTAATACCAATTACTTCTAACAGCATACATACGACTACACTTAAAGCCAACGAAGCAAGAAGATCAGGTCTTTCGCAGGGCAAGATGTATGTACTTGCCAGCTAAGATAAACATTTTAAGCAGCGGCAGCAATGGAGAGTCATTTATTCGGGTGCTGAACCGCTCAAAGGAGAATGTGAGAACAATGTCTATTTTTTCCGCAAAACGCAACACTTCCGATCTGAAACCATTGCTTGATGCTACAGGACAGCTCGTAAAGAAACCGTCCAGCCGCTTACAGGTGCAAACGGAAGACCCGACTATTCTTGGTGTTGTCAATAATGTAAACGAGGCGATGGATAGCGTACATAGACAGAACAAGTATATGTCGGTATGCATGAAATTAACGCACAACACGATGCAGGCTGCTTTTTGGGATCTGGCGATCAAGGATGGCGATCCGCTCAATCCGAATAACATCTTCTTTTGGACAGATGAGCTTCGTCATCTGCTTGGCTACAAGAATGAACAGGATTTTCCTAATGTGATGAATAGCTGGTCGTCCAGTCTACACCCTGAGGATCAGGATGGGGTATTTGCCACATTTATGGGTCATTTAACCGATCATAGCGGGCGTACACCGTTCGATATTCATTACCGTCTGCGACTGAAAACAGGCGAGTACCGCTGGTTCCGCGCGACAGCGGAAACCGAGCGCGATGCGAAGGGCTTACCGCTGCATGTGACTGGAGCATTGATCGATGTACATGAGCGTTACATTCGCGATCAGCAGCTTGAACAGATGGTCGTGCGGTACGATCTGATCAGCAAAGCACTGGTAGAAGCACCATGGGATATGACCGTAGAAGCCGGCGACCCGGTGAATCCGAAAAATGAAATCTGGTATTCATCTCAGTTCCGTGAGGCGGCAGGTTTCCAAACCGAGCAGGAGTTCCCGAACGTTTTAAGCAGCTGGAGTGACCGTCTGCATCCAGAAGATGCGGAGCGCGTCGTACAGGCCTTTGCCGATCATATGCTGGATCATAGCGGACGTACACCATTTGATATCGATTATCGCTTACAGCGTAAAAATGGAGAGTATCGCTGGTTCCATGCTAACGGTACGACCAATCGCGATGCGAAGGGTGTTCCACTGCGTGTGGCTGGTACGCTGCGTGATATTACTTTTGAGAAAAATAAAGAGGTGATCGTCGAAGCGATGACGGAGCGCATGAGTCATCTGTCACAGTCGATCTCCGAAATGACGATCGCGATCAACTCGGTCACAAGTCAAGCACAGGAGCTGGCAGGTGCGCAGGAGCATTCGACGGAAGCGGCTAATCGGGCGAAGGTGAGTGCGGATGAAACGCAGAATATCTCTAACTTTATTCGTGAGATTGCCAATCAGACGAATATGCTGGGCTTGAATGCCTCGATTGAGGCAGCAAGAGCAGGTGAATTGGGTCGCGGCTTCTCTGTCGTTGCAGATGAAGTACGTAAGCTGGCGATTAACAGTGCAGGTGCAACGGAAAATATCGAGAAAAGTCTGGGTGAAATGAAAGACCAGATCGAGAAAATTCTGTTCCAGATCAGTAATATGACGACGCTAACACAATCGCAGGCTGCTTTAACCGAGCAGCTCAATGCATCGATGGACGAAGTGAATCATATGGCTCGTGCGATTTCGGATTTGACGCATCAGATTTGAGGAATAAACATCTTGTTAAGGAGCGATAAATAGATGCCATTTTTTACATCAGGTAAGTCACAAGCTTCATCGGTTCAATGGTTGACAGAGCAAAGTAATCAGCTGTTGCAGCAGGCGAAGCAGGGCAATACAGGCTCCAGACTGGCTGCTCAGCAGGCGCCAGCTGAGTTGAGTGAGGTATGCGGTGTGTTGAATGCTGCCTTTGATCAAGTGGAACAGCAGAAGACCGAATTGAATCAGAGCCTGGAACTCGTGTCTGGAGCGCTCGGGGTTGCTCTATGGGATGTGTATCTCGTAGGTGGACAGGTCACTCATCCAGACAACCAGTATATCTGGTCAGACGCGTTCAGAAAGATGTTAGGCGGATATACTAAACAACAGCTGCCGAATACGATTGAAGGCTTTGCTCAATATTTGCATCCTGATGATATCCAGCGCGTGATGCAGTTTATTGCTGAATATGTGGAAGGACGCACAGGGCAAGAATTTTACAGAGACACCTATCGTGTATTCACACCAGATGGAGATATTCGCTGGATACAAAGTGCAGGCAAAGCGATTCTGGATGCAAACGGTTTGCCGATCCGCGTCTCGGGTGCTTCTATCGATATTACAGAGCGTAAGCAAAAGGACGAACAGATGGCGGATCTGGTTGATCGCTATGATCTGATCAATCAAGCACTCGTCGAAGCACCATGGGAAGTGAAGATTGTCGCCGGTGATCCGCTCAGTCCGAACAACCGATTCTGGTATTCGGGGCAGTTTCGTAAGACGCTGGGCTTTCAGGATGAGCGTGATTTTCCGAATGAGATGTCGAGCTGGAATCAGCTTATCCATCCTGAGGATGTGGAACGTACGAATGTGGAGTTTTTGAATTATTTATCGAGCGGGTATAAGTCCAGTCGTCCATTTAGTGTAAAATCGCGTATTCGTAATCGTCAGGGCGAGTATCGCTGGTACGAGACGACTGCACGCACATCGTATGATGAGCAGGGCAACCCACTACGTGTAGCGGGTACACTGCGCGATATTACGCATGAGCAGACACGTACTGAGGTTGTGACAGGTATGACCGACCGTATCGGACAGCTATCCCAATCGATCGGTGAGATGACGACCGCTATCAATTCCGTGAGTGAGCAGGCACAGCAGATTACAGTCGTGCAGGATCAATCCACTGCTGCCGCACATAAAGCGAGCACGAGCGCCGACGAAACGAAAAATATATCGATGTTCATTCGTGAGATTGCCAATCAGACGAATATGCTCGGTCTGAATGCAGCGATTGAGGCGTCGCGCGCTGGAGAGCTAGGTAGAGGCTTTAGCGTCGTTGCCGACGAGGTGCGGAAGCTAGCGCTGAATAGCGCAAGTGCTACGGAAAATATCGAATCCAGCTTGCAGGGCATGAAGGAGCTGATCGATCAGATTCTGGAGCATATTAGCCAGATGACCACGATGACTCATACACAGGCGGCATTGACCCAGCAGCTTAGCGCCTCGATGGAGGACGTGAATAGCATGTCCCAATCACTGGTAGAGTTTGCACGTCAAATTGAACGTGTCTAACGAAGTATACTCAAACACAGCCTCTCTATTTTTCATGGATCGCCCATAGCGATCATTATAGATGCCTGCTCTCTGCAATCTCCCAATAGCATAGGAACACGAAAAAATGCCGACCCTCTCGCATCAAGCGCGAAAGGATCGGCATTTTGTTGTTTAATATTTATGACAGGCTACTCAATCATGATCAATCAGAGCATTACACCTGTTGAATTTTCAGCAGGTTCGTATTACCGGATTGTCCGATCGGTACACCGGCAGACAGCACAACGATATCGCCAGCAGCGATATGACCGGTTGTGATCGCATTACGGATAGCGGACTCGAACATCTCATCTGTTGTCGATACCGCTTCACCGTGAACCGGAATTACACCAGACAGCAGGCATACTTTATTGAGTACCGCTTCATTATGCGTGACGGCGATAATAGGTGCATTAGGGCGATACTTGGAGATCATACGAGCGGTAAAGCCGCTTTCTGTCGAGATAATGATTGCCTTCGCATTCAGCTCCAGTGATGCGCTCACTGCGCCCTGGCTGATCACTTCTGTAATATTGGTCGATTGCAGCGCTCTTTTACGAGAGAATTGCTCCTGATAATCAATCATGCTCTCGGCACGACGAGCGACAGCTGCCATCGTTTGTACCGATTGCACCGGATATTTACCCGCAGCGGATTCACCGGACAGCATGATCACGTCAGCGCCTTGCAGTACAGCATTCGCCACGTCACTCACTTCAGAGCGAGTTGGGCGTGGATTCACCTGCATCGATTCCAGCATATGTGTAGCAACGATAACCGGTTTACCCGCCACGTTACATTTATCGATCATTTCCTTTTGCAGTGCCGGTACATCCTGAATCGGCACCTCTACCCCGAGATCGCCACGAGCGACCATAATGCCGTCAGAAGCCTCGATAATATCGTCGAGATTCTCCATCCCTTCGGCATTTTCAATTTTGGAATAGATCTGTACATCCTGTGCATCATGCTGAGCCAGAATGCTACGGATCTCACGAATATCGTCACCTTTACGAACGAAGGAGGCTGCGATCATCTCGATCTTCTGCTCCAGTCCGAAGTGAATATGCATCACGTCACGCTCGGTTACGCCTGGCAGCGAGGTATGAATACCTGGCAGATTGACACCTTTACGTGGCTTGATCGTACCACCGCTCACGATTTCGCAGACGATCTCGCTATCTTTCACTTCCAGTACGGTCAGATCGATCAGACCATCATCCAGCAGGATGCGGTCGCCTTGATGTACGTCCTGGTTCAGTTGCGGATAGTTTACACCGATACGCTCGGAATCGCCCAGAATCTCTTCTGTTGTCAATACGAGCTTGTTGCCTGTGCGTAGCTCGAAGGAAGCTTCTTTCAGCTTACCGATCCGCACCTCAGGGCCTTTAATATCCATCATAATCGGGACAAAAGTATTCAGCTCAGCCGCCGCCTGACGTACATTGCGGATACGTGCGACATGATCCTCTAGCTCACCATGCGCCATATTTAGACGCGCAACGGTCATCCCGGCTTTAATCATTTCCTTCAACATGTCAATCGAATCACAAGCAGGTCCCATCGTACAAATAATCTTTGTTCTCAGCATTCCAACTGTTCCTCCTTAGCATGTGCAGGCTGCAATCGCCTTGCTCTGGCAGCCCTCTGATTGGTGGCTGTCCGAACACGTCCTCAGCCCGGGGCAGGGAAGGAACGTTCACCGACAACCTGTACTATCTATTTCATTTTAGCTGTAATACACACAGTTCGCTATGAAATATGGTACGATGAGTGCACTATAGTACGATAAATGGTTGGGGAAGCGACTGCTGGTTCTTTTCCAGCATACCGTAATGAGCGGCAAGGGGAAAGAAAGGATTGGACGCGATGAAGGTGCATAACGTACGGCAAGATCACCATATGGATTGGTATGAAGAACAGCTCCTACCGTGGGGCCATTATATGCTCAGTCTATGCACATATGGCAATTGTGTGTACTGGGTGAATGGACAGAAATACATTATGGAAAAAGGGGAGCTGTTGCTGGTACCGCCACAATGCTCCTATTATGGGAAAAGTGTACCCACGCGTGTACATACGAAGCAAACGGTAGATTTTGCACAGGGTGAGGCATTGAATAATAGCGAGGCTGAAACGAAAACTCCTGATGCTGACTCGCTGATGACGCTATCGCTGCTTCGATGCAAGCAGCCCATACATATGAAGCCGGGCTGCTATGAGCGAATTCATGACATGCTGAAGCAGCTTGCGGTACAGTGGGAGGAGCGACCAGCGTATTATGAGCTCATGGCACAGTCGCTGCTTGTCCAGCTGCTAGTCGAGCTGAATCGTGAATATGATCGCGGCATCATCTCAGACGATCGTCACCGTCTGGTGGAACAGATGAAACGTCATATTCAGCAAAATTACAGCTCACGCATCGGAAAAGAACAGCTGGCAGAAGTAATCCAGCGCACGCCGAACTATGCGGCGACCTTATTCAAAACGATAACTGGTCAGACGATCAGTGAATATACACATCACGAGCGTATGAAGCGCGCAGTCTATATGCTAACCGAGTCCCATCTGACGGTGGCAGAGATTGCCGAGTTTCTCGGCTATCAGGAGGTGTCGTACTTTTACCGGATATTCAAAAAGACGATGGGTGTACCGCCTACCGGGCTCATGCAGGATCGTCCGCCGCTGCTGTAGCTTGTTGTAGGTATAGCTTGTTGGAGGTATAGCTTGTAGAATGTCTTACTGATAGACGAAGCAGATGAATGGTAAATGCCGAAAGGGTATCCTATGCTGAATGGTGTTAGCATAGTGGCGAAATGCTTACGCATTCCATTCACGAATTCGCTTCATTGCGTAGCTTTTTCGGTGACATGCCCTTGAGCTTTTTGAACATTTTTGAAAATAAAAATGGATCGTCATAGCCGACAGAGCGCGATACCTCGCCAACCGAGAGACTCGTATGGTGCAGCAGCTCCATCGCGCGGTTCATGCGATATTCCAGCATAAAGGCTTGCAGCGACATACCGAAGCGCTCCTTGAACAGGCTGGACAGATACGTTCGATCCAGACCGACCGAGCGCGAGATATCCAGAATCGTAATCTTCTGACTATAGCTGTTCTCGATGTATTCGATCGCTTGTCGGATATGCATTTCCTTGGAACGCGAACGAGCGGCGCCACGTTCAGCAGATGGTAGGCGGGAGATGAGCTCATACATGATGCGATACAGGATACCCTGAGCGTGGATATCACCAGCGGGCTGGGTTGACGTTTCTAACAATAGCTCGTAAAAGCTACCCAGCGTATGCTCCATCCCGTCTGGCATGCGATAGACCGGCTCGGTAGTAATCAGACCGGCGCGCTCCATCAAGGTGCGAGCATACAAGCCACGAAAGCCGATCCACGAATAGACCCAGGGCTGCTCGATGTCTGCTTCGTAGTTCACCACGGTATCCGGCGGAATCAGAAAGCCCTCGCCAGCAGACAGACGGTATTCGTGATCTCCCAATCGGAATACGCCAGTGCCCTCGTGAATATAGTGTAAAATATAGGAGTCGCGCACACCGGGACCCCATGCATGTCCGGGCAAGCATTCCTCTTTGCCAAAAAAGAGTAGATTCAGATCCATCGGTTGCTGTGCTTCGGAGGCGATATAAATAGTATGATTCAGCGGCATATCCGTGTACAATCCCTTCCTTGAATGATACTTATATTATGACATGTACACGAGTCAGTGAAAACTTGTTTACAATAGAATGATGCTTTACATAAACTGGATTATTACAGGTGGTTTTACGCGTATATACGTCGTATGGACAATGTGAAATAAGCGAAAAGTAGGCGTACAGTAATAGAATAGCTCGGTGAGGATAATCCATTATTTTACAGAAAGGAAAGCGGTTTGTATTTGTGATAGTATGGAATACATAACCCCCTGAGCAAATGGGGATGGCACGGAGCGTACGTTATGAAAGGAAGGGAGCGGGAAGCATATCGAGAAAAATCTGCTCGGCACATGTATCGTTATTTTTTTATTGATCTGTTTGTTCTCCTATTTCAAATTTGCCCGCTTTCCACGAGCAGAGGATGAGGAGAAGGACACACGCGATCCGCTGGGCGGTATGATGCGTCCATCCAGCTTGTTTGATCGGGTATCGATGACTGTATTGCTGTCGGTTGGGCTGCTCATTGTCGTTGCGGCAGCTTCCTTTGCAGCGTACGGATTTTTTTATCTTGCTTCGTTTATCGATCTAATCAAGTTTGATAGTCGCACGACAGCTATGATCTATTCGATCTGGACGAGTGCTGGATTATTCATGCTGGCGATCTATATTCAGCCGGCTACAGCAGAGCTGTTTTATCCGTTATTACGACGTCCGCTCGCCTTCTGGCATACGCAGGTCATAGCGATTGTGCGGAATACACTGCTGCTCTATACGCTGGCTGAGATTATTCACGGCGTCCATATTCCGGGCATGTTGGGCGCGCTGGGACTTGCTGCTATTTTTCAATTATTGCAATGTATTCGGTTTGATGAGGATGTTCAGTCGGGGCAACAGGATGACAAAGAGGATTAGCAGCACGAGTATATCGAAGGGGGCAGACGAGATGAACGAGCAGAGCAAGGGAAGACTGCACAGGCGAACTGGAGCAGCGATGATCCTATGGATCATGAGTGTGCTACTACTATGTAGTGCATGGCTATCTGCCAGTGCGAATGCAGCCGAAGGAGGTCAGGCGGTGACAGATCTGGGTTGTAAAACAAACGCGACGGCACGTAAGCATCTGGTTAACGTTGCGGTTGCTACCTTGTGGACAGAGCCGGGACTGGCGCGCAAGCTGGATGCTCCATCGCTAACAAGTCCGGTCGATATGAACGCATGGACGAAGGCGATGAACACCGCTGATAAGCGGCGCTGGTTAACTGGCAAAACGGAAACACAGGCGCTATACGGACAGGAGCTTCGCCTGCTACAGGTCAAGGGCGACTGGGCGTATGTGGCAGTAGTCGGTCAGTCCACACCGAAAAGCAGCTACGGTTATCCAGGCT
Organism: Paenibacillus hunanensis; assembly: GCF_034055775.1. Lineage (NCBI taxonomy): Bacteria > Bacillati > Bacillota > Bacilli > Caryophanales > Paenibacillaceae > Paenibacillus > Paenibacillus hunanensis. The sequence goes on from NZ_CP139194.1 coordinate 281,155, forward strand.
GGATGCCCAAAGCACAGATGCTCACGGTGAATGATGCGTCCTCCTATTCGAACTGTTCCATCGCGGTCTTGTCGGACAAAACAACCACATTGTATGGAGAGGATCGCCGTACGGATCTGATGGAGCTGAGCTTTAATACACGATTACCGATCACCAAGCGCACCGATGGCTGGATCGGAGTGCATTTACCGGATGATCGTACAGGCTGGCTCAAGGAAAGCGCAGTGAAGATGATCGATCCGAGTAAGGAGCTGCCAGCGCCGACAGCAGCAGAGGTCATTGCGACAGGTAAACGATTCCTCGGCTTGCCTTATCTATGGGCAGGCGTATCGGCGTATGGATTCGACTGCTCTGGCTTCACATCAACGATCTATGGCTTCCATGGAATCAGTCTGCCACGCGATGCTTCCGCTCAGATCAAGGAGGGTAAGGCGGTCAGCTGGAATGAGCTGAAGCCGGGCGATCTGATGTTCTTTGCGCACAAGCAAGGCAAGGGCAGTGTGCACCATGTATCGATGTATATCGGTAATGGTCAGATGATGCATTCGCCCAAAGCAGGTAAGACGGTTGAGATCATTTCGATCAACACTCCAGCCTATAAAACAGAATTCGCTGGAGCAAGACGCTATATCCAGTAAGTCAATTAGATGAAATGCTGTCCATCATCCCCTATTTTCGCTGCTTCGGTCATACAGATGAAGAGTCATCAGGTACAGTCGAGGTAGCAGGATGGGGGATTTTTGCGTTGTAGTGGGAAATACGTGCAGACTACCGTGTATTCAACAGGGTTAGAGTGAGTAACGGACGCTTATATAGAATGATCAAGGAATGCTTGTATTGTAAGGCGATCGTAAGCGGTGTGTAGCCTATTCGCTGGACGATGACGGGGAGTCGATGATATCGAAATATCTAACCAATATGCTATATGTAACTAACTACCGCATGAACGATCATTCAGACATAAGTAAATTTCAGCTCATTAAACAAATACAAAAATATTAAGCAGTACATATATAGTTTACATATATATTTATAATTCGCATTTTTATAAATTTAATGCTTGAAAAAGGGTAGAATGTTCCTTTATGATAAGTCTAGCTTCATCAAATAAAGCTTACGTTACCGGATGAAATTATCCATAGTTCCTTTGAACAGTGTAGGTTAACGCATTTATGTAAGCGCTTAATAAAAAACTAGAAGAAGCAAGATTTTTGAACACCTGCATTAAAAGTGATCGTCTTTGCTCATCATTTGCCATATCTATACCCAACCCATTCCCTTAATTATGAAAGGAAGATTCGTATGACATCCCGTTTCCGTAAACAAGCTGCTAGTACTGCTATTGCAGCTACGCTAGTCATCCCGATGCTGCTACCTTCGACAACGATCCTTGCTGCTCCTGTAAGCAATCCATCGGTGAAAGTTGTCCAAGCTCCCTTGTTAGCACAGCCTGCGGCAGGTGAAGACGATACATTTACGGCTGCTGAAGCATCCGACGGAGCTATGACCAGTACAGAGCCATCCAGCCAAGCTACGCTGAGCACTGCTTCAAATACGGCTACTTCTAATCCATCCAGCGCGGCTAAGACAGCTACCGCTGCTCCTTTCTATCAGGAAGCTTCGGTTCACGATCCGTCCGTCATTAAGGTTGGCAATGAATTTTACATATTCGGTTCTCATCTTGCGTCTGCCAAATCATCTGATCTGATGAATTGGAGTATGATCTCTTCTGGTGTCGCAGATGGCAATCCGTTGATTCCTAATGTCACTACCGAATTAAAGGATGCACTGAGCTGGGCGCAAAGCGATACCCTGTGGGCCGCCGATGTGATTCAGCTGGCAGACGGTAAATTTTATATGTACTACAATGCCTGTAAGGGTGATTCACCGCGCTCCGCGATGGGCATTGCGGTGGCAGATCGTATCGAAGGGCCGTATCGCGATAAAGGCATTTTCCTCAAATCCGGGATGTGGGATCAGATTAGCGAGGACGGTACAATTTATGATGCGCGTATTCACCCGAATACGGTTGACCCGGATGTATTTTATGATAAGGACGGCAAGCTATGGATGGTCTATGGCTCGTATTCAGGTGGAATTTTCGTCATGCAGATGGACCCGGTAACAGGGAAGCCATTGCCTGATCAGGGCTATGGTAAAAAGCTGATCGGTGGCAACCATAGTCGGATTGAAGGCGCCTATATGCTCTACAGCCCACAGACGGATTATTATTACATGTTCCTCTCATTTGGCGGTCTGGATGCGAATGGTGGCTACAATCTGCGCGTCGTTCGCTCTAAAACACCGGATGGCCCCTTTTACGATGCAGCAGGCAACGATATGACCACTGTAAAAGCCGATCCGTCCAAGCCGCTGTTTGACGATGCTTCGATCGAGCCGTATGGAGTGAAGATTATCGGTAATTATCAGTTCCAGCGTCAAATCGGTGATCCAGGTACAGGCAGTGGAGTTGGAGCGGTATCGCCAGGACATAACTCCGCTTATTACGATGAGCAAACAGGACGCTATTTCCTCATCTTCCATTCCCGTTTCCCCGGACGCGGTGAGGAGCATGAAGTGCGTACACACGAGATGTTTATGAACGCCGATGGCTGGCTGACCGTAGCACCATACCGCTATGCAGGCGAGCAGAATCCGCAGGCCAAGGTTCGCGTCAGCGAGATTGCGGGCGATTACCAGTGGATTACACAGGATAAGCATATTAGCGCGGATATTCATCACGCCGTTTCGGCTACATTGAACGCAGATGGTACGATTACGGGCGATGTGAACGGTACGTGGCAGCTTCAAGGCAATAATACAGCACGACTAACAGTAGCTGGAACGCTATACACGGGTGTCTTTTTGCATGAAACGAATGCTGATTCCGGCAAAACCGTGCTGACCCTGACCGCGTTATCCAAGGCAGGAACTAGCGTGTGGGGGAGTCAGCTTGAAGTGCAGAAGGACAAGCAGCTCGTCTCAGCCGTGGACAAGGATCTGAGTCTGGGCAATACGGAAGGGATATTTTACGATCTGAATTTGCCAGTGAGCGGAACACGGGGTGTACAGATTAGCTGGCACTCTAATCAGCCTGAGATCATTTCCGATACGGGCAAAGTGACCCGTCCAGCAGCAGGCACAGGCAATGCTCGTGTTACACTGATCGCGACGATTACCAAAAACGGCGCCAAAAAGAACAAAAACTTCAAAGTGACCGTTCTTGAGCAGGCGCGTGGCCCATTGCTCGGTCAATATACATTCAACGAATCCAGTGGCAAGACGGTGGTTGATAGCACCTATAACCATTACGATGGTACGCTGATCGGTGGCGTAACTCGCGATGTGTATGGCCAATCTGGCGCAGGGATTACACTGGATGGTGCTGGAGGCTATGTGGCGCTGCCAGGAACCATTACGGATGCAGAGGATTATACCTTTGCCAGCTGGGTGAAATGGGATGGCGGCGCGGCATGGCAGCGAATTTTGGATTTTGGGGATGGCATGAATGCATTTATGTTCCTAACGCCTTCACAGGGAACCGGAATGCAGTTTACTATTCACCAGAACAATACGGATCAGAGCATTATTACGCCATCTCCATTGCCTACCGGACAGTGGGTGCATGTCGCCGTTACGCTGTCTGGTCATACAGGTAAGCTGTATATCAATGGCAAGCTAGCTGGAAGTAACGATGCAATGACCTTTAATCCGCATGATCTGATGACCCGCGAAGCTTATCTGGGCAAAAGCCGCTTTGCTGCCGATGCGTATTTTAAAGGAAGTCTGGATGAAGTGAGCATCTATAATCGAGCGCTGAGTGAGCAGGAGATTGGGGAGCTGGCGAAGTAAGCAGGGTGAAGCAGGTGATGGGGAGTTAACGTATTGAAGAGGTATATGTTCAAATGCGAACAAAGCGAAACCAACGCAGTGTACAAAAGCGTCTCTATATCTTGCAAAGGTATCTAAAAACATCTATACGTAGCAAAATGAATAATAGAGGCTAAATAAAACGGTATGCTGATCACAAAGAAAAAATAACAATAACAGACAAAAAAAGCAGGATGTTCTCGACACAGAACATCCTGCTTTTTCGTATCCAATGTATCATCTCTTCTGTTTAATACGCTCCGTGGAAATACGTTCTGTTACAATCTGCGTTTTGCTTATTGAATTAGAGTAATGCTCGGTCATTTCTTATCGTCTGGAACCGGGCTTAAATGCCGATAACGTCGCAAGCGATCTGCTGTCAGGCGATCCTGTGCCGCTTCGATCGGTTTGCGCATATTTTTATAAACTAATGCTCGATTGCGAAAATAAAGCTCGATTGTCGGAGCAAGCTCAATCGCACGATTATAATATATCAGTGCTCCCTCTAAATGACCCTGACGATACTGAGCCAATCCCATCATATTGTACGCTTCGGCATGGTCTGGATCAGTGTCCATGATATGCTGCAAAAAAGGCTTCATCTCTTCGTAGTGTTTTAATTCCCATAGTATAAGTGCCATTTTAATATAATGCTCGGAATCATCCGGGTCATTTTCGATAAGTTGCCTACAAACTTGTAATGCCCAGTTATGTTCGCCGCGTCCAAGATGATAGTCCATCATATTGTAATAGATTTGGGCGCGATCAGGCTCTAACTCTAGACAGCGATAATAATCCTGAACCGCTAGCTCCCATTTCCCCATCATTTGATAGGCAAAACCGCGGTTATGATAATATAAAGGCTTCTGATCGTTAAACTCGATCGCTTTATTGTAATCTTGAATGGCTTTCTCATAGTGCTTATCTTCCGAGTATAGATTGCCACGATTGTTATAGGGTGGACTCCAGGATGGGCGAAGCTCGATCGCTTTATGATAGTCAGGCATGGATTGTTCAAAGAGCTTCAATTGATCATAATAATATCCACGCTCATGATAATAGGCGGCACGGCTATCATTTAAAGCGATAGCTGAGCTACAGTCCTGAATCGCCAGCTCGTATTGCTCGCGTCTAGCATACAAAAGGGCTCTTTCGTAAAATATGTAGTCTTCTGGCTCAAGCTCAATCGTTGTATTCAAATCTGTCAGCGCAGCATCCTCGTTATCCATCATGATATGAACGCGTGCGCGTTGATAATAGGTGAGAGCATCATTTTCACGTAGACGAATAGCAGTATCAAAGCAGTACAAGGCTCTAGCTGTATCATTTAGAACTCTGCATACCATGCCCAGATTGTAATAATAAGAAAAGTCTTCCTCCCAATCTAGCTCCACTGCTTTTTCAAAATCAGCTCGTGCCCGTTCGAAGTCTGACATAGCATAATATGTAATTCCGCGATTGTAATAACTTCCTGGTGAGTGTTCTTTAAGATCAATCAGAATATTATACTGATTTATGGCTAGCTCATAGTTTTGCTGACGCTGATACAGAATTGCCAGTCGTGTGCGTAGTTGAAATACATAAGAGAATGTATCCGTTTGAAGTAGTAGTGTCTCGATATCATCTATAACTTCCTCCGAATCGGCAGACGCATGTAGACGTGCGATTTCAGATTGTAACCAATCCTCTGAATCCATTTGCTCACCTGCTTTCTCCATTCCAAGATACGAATATCATAAAGCATTCCCACCAGCTAGCAAATCCCCATTTAACGCTGCTGCTCCGCCTCCTAAAATTCCTTACCAAAATGGCATAATAGACAGTACTCATCTCCGGGATCAAATGGTATACTCAAGGTGCATTCCATCAATATGAAACTTTTACATAATAAACGTCGTACTTCTGGTATCGCTGTGTGACACAGTACAAATTATGAATGAAAGAGGTTATGATATGTCTAATTATCAGGATCCATCGTATCAACCGCAACAGCAAGGCGATCCGAATGATGTGCAAACGAACAAGGTCATGGCGATTCTGGCGTACATTTTGTTCTTCGTGCCGTTGCTGGCTGCGAGAAATTCACGCTTCGCGATGTACCATGCTAACCAGGGACTGATTTTATTCCTTGCCGCTTTGGCTGCTAATATCGTTGCAGCGATCATTCCGTTTGTCGGCTGGATTCTGTCACCGCTTGTGGCAATTGCTGTATTTGTATTCATGATTATCGGTATTATCAATGCTGCTAATGGCGTAATGAAGCCACTGCCATGGATTGGTAACTTCCAGCTGATCAAGTAAGTACACCCATCCAGAATACGCTACATAGAGAAAAGGCATACCGATTAGTACACCAATCAAAGGCAACCTTCCGCTACGGAAAGGTTGCCTTTTTGTATCTAAATATAGGAATGGGCTAGCATTACGCGTATGCGTTAGCTTACGTGATTACTGCCCTAACTGCTGAAACTGATTCAACAAGCCGTTAATCTGATCAATCGTCTGGAAGATTTGAGAGTTATTCAGGCTTTGGGCGGTGAGCTTGCCAGCCTGTGCTTGATCGATGAGCGAATTGACTTCGGTGCCGAGCGTAGCACTATAGCCGGACAGTTGCTGATGCAGCTCCTTGGCGAATGCGGGTGGCTCTAGCTGATTGAATGTATTGATCTGCTGCTGTGCATTTTGTAGCTGTTGCGTCAACTGCTCGCGTGCCTGTGGATCGGTTAGCGATTGCTGGGTGAGATCAGGCAGCTGCTGCGCCAGATTGGAGGTATCGTTAATATAGGCGGTTACGCTACTCACATAGTTAACGGACTGATTTACATTATCCAGTGCTGAGCAGCCGGATAATAGACTAACCAGCAGGACGAGTGTCAGAGCATGTATTTTCAAATGAAAGCACTCCTTTAAGAGGGGATATCGTATAGTACTCCCCGGGCTACGATATGGTTTCATTTGCAAATGCACCAGTCTTTTGTTTAAAGATGTCATCTCATTCTTTTATTACTTATAATGCAAAAATTATGAAATTAATTAAAACACGAGCCGATATGAATGGTAGGTAACTTGCAGGTCTGATAGCTAGATCCGATCAGATTACAGGTTGATTGCCTATTATTTTATATTATTATGGAGGCGTTTACTTAGATGGATATTACACAAGCCCTGATCGCGACAATGCCCTTTTTCCGTGAGGCCATTCGTCAGGATGTTACATTATCGATTATTGGCCCGGAAACCTTTTTGTACTTTTCCCCTGGTGAGTCGCTCAAGCAGCTTGATTTCAAGCCCGGTGATCCACTGAATCCAGAGGAACGCAATTTCTGCTCGCTTACCAACGGACGGGAGAAGAAGCTTGCTCACTATCCGAAAGAGCTATTTGGCGTTCCATTTGACGTGATGATGCTGCCCGTGAAGAATGAGCAGGGTGAAGTGGTTGCTCAATTCAATCTGCTTTATAGTATGGAGGATCAGTACCAGCTTCAGGAGTTGATGGAAAAGACGGAGCGTCTGACCCAGCTAATCGTAGACGGCGTGCAGCATGTGGCAGCCCATTCCGAGGAGCTTAGCTCGACGACCGAGGAAATTTTGAACAACTCCAGCCATGCGGTACAGAATTCCGGTAATGTAACAGCGGTCGCTACTTTTATCCGTGAAATCTCAGAGCAAACGAATCTGCTTGGGCTGAATGCTGCGATTGAAGCGGCACGTGTCGGTGAAGCGGGTGCAGGCTTCGGCGTTGTAGCGCAGGAGATTCGCAAGCTGTCCGTGGATACGAAGCAAGCGACAACCCAGATCGAGGATTCCTTGAAAACGGTGCAGGAATCGATCCGCCATATGCAGACAGAGATCGGTGAGATCGCGACCACCTCTCATGAGCAAGCCAAGCTGGTAAGTGAATTCATGGAAACGATCGAGCAATTGAACGATACGAGTCGCTCGCTCAAGCAATTTATCGAAAAGCTTATCTCGGTTCGTAATTGATTCGTTGCTGTAGATCGCTCAGGCTCTCCATATGAACTTTCTGAATCGAATCGGTCGTGCTGGTTTTGCTGTATCCGGGCAGACGATGATCCAAATAGACATACATAGCTAGACTGCTAGCAATCAGAAAGGATAATAAGCCGTAGATGACAATTTGTTTTGGTTTCATGATGATATCCCCACTTTTTCCAATCGTATGGTAGCCTGCTTCGGCAGGCTTTTTTTATTTGCATGATCTGTATCTAGTGATCTGTATGTGATGATCTATATACGTAATGTCCATTCGCGGACGTGTATGATGATGCTATGAAAAGAGCGAAATTGAATTATTCGACAGGCGGTGTATAGTATAATGGAAGACAGCCCACGGAGTGGGAGGTGCTTCGCCATTCGCACAACCTCTCTCCTTTACACTATAAAAGCTGGACGGCAAGCAAACAATGAAAGGAATCTGATGATTCTGTCATTGAGCTACACTATAGATCACGTTATGCTGACATACAGATTGAAATTACCGGAAAGTGAGCGATGAACATGCCGGACATCATCAAAATTATTGTCGATACCGCCGGCCTGGAGGGCCACGGTGCGTTTATTTATTTAGAAAATCAAAAGCCTATACTCGTAGGCAGACATACGGGTACAGGTCAGACCGACCTTCCGCTCTACAATCAGCTTGTATCCAAGCAGCATTGCCGCTTGAGTCGTGTCCATAATGATGTGTACGTGGAGGATCTGGGCAGTAAAAATGGTACCGAGCTGAACGGTCAGCGTCTGCATCCGAACCAGTCGTACCGCATCGGAGACGGCGATCAGCTCACACTGGTCAATGGGCTGGTGACCCTGCATCTGGAGCGCGGTAGCGATCTGGAGGAAACGAGAGAATATCGAGTGAGCGATCTGATGGAGAACGAGATTCGTCTGCACGATTATTTACAAAATATTCAGATCGGCAGTGACAGCATCACCTTATCGAAAAAGGAATATCAGCTATTCAAGCTGCTGTACAATTGTCTGGATCATTTTGTGACGCGTGAGCAGATTGTGCGTGAGGTATGGCCGGAGCGCTGTATGGATGATGCTGAGCTGGTTGGCGTGGATGAGGTCAATTCGCTCATCTATCGCACAAATAAAAAGCTTGGCGACCACTTTACGATACGTTCAGTTTACAAAAAAGGGGTATATATGAAGAAGCAGGATGATTCGGAGGAAGTCAGCACAGGAGCGCCATCCTGAGGAGAGGGAACGCCGCTGTATGCCCATCGATGGCAGACAGCGGCGCCTTTCGTTACAACTTCGCTCATCATCTGGACGAATGAGTTATAGGCGTCGGTCATCATAGATCGTACATATTTTACAGACAAGGGGGAGCACCATGTCGTTAATGTTTTCCTTTTTGAAGAAATACCGGGTGGCTGCGATTCTTGCCTTACTGATGATGCTGATCGAATTGACATTGGAGCTGATCCAGCCCTATCTGATCTCCAAGATCATCGATGATGGCATCAGTAAGCAGTATATGCCGTCTGTGCTGTTATGGGGCGGTATTTTGACAGCAGGCACGGTGATTGCTTTTATAGCGGGCATATTCAGTTCATTTTATGCGTCCTATGCGAGTCAGGGGCTTGGCTACGATCTGCGTGATGCGCTGTATCGGAAGGTGCAGTCGTTTTCGTACAGCTTGTTTGGACAATTTGCGACGTCCTCGCTAATTACACGGCTGACGAATGATGTGACGATTTTGCAGGATATGCTGTTTATGGGACTGCGCTTTATGCTACGTATGCCGTTGCTCGTTATCGGAAGTAGTGTGATGGCGCTAATTGTGAACGTGAAGCTTGGCTTACTGCTGGTCATTGGAGTACCGATTTTGCTGTTATTCGTGATGGCGATTATGAAGCGTGCGGCAAGGCTATTTGAACGGGTGCAGCGGCGATTGGATACGGTCAACAATGTGATGCAGGAAAATCTGACAGGGATGCGGCTTATTCGTGTGTTCGTGCGCAAGCAGCATGAACGCAAGCGATTTGAGCAGCATAGCAGTGAGCTAATGAACGATACGGTATCCGCGCTGCGCCTGACCGAGACGACGATGCCGTTTATTTTATTCATTATGAATGCGAGTATTATTGCGGTGCTCTGGTTTGGTCATCGCGATATTTTGACCGGCTCGGCTTCGGTCGGTGAAGTGGTAGCGATTATCAACTATTCGATGCGTACGATGGGTGCATTATCTGCCTTCTCGATGATCGTAGCGTCCTTCTCGCGTGCGCGTGCATCGGCAGGTCGGATGGATGAGGTGCTAACGGCGGAAGAGGCAGCGACTCACGTCATGTCTCCGCATGATCGAAGCGAACAAGCGCATAAAGTTATGGCACAGGCAGATGACAAAGCAACCGCACAACCGAATGGATTCAATGCACGATCAGATCAAGCAGCAGCATCTGATGTTGAAACCGCATTCAAGCATTCCGAGCAGCCAGCCGCAGTGAAAATGCAAAACGCTTCCGCCACGGTACAGTCTAGCGCTATCTATGGCGACACGATCAAGCAGGATCACGTGATGGCAGATGGCACTTATAGTCGTTCCCAGCAGAAGAAAAGGGATCTGATCGTATTGCCCGGGCAGGCAGGTTATGCAGCCGAGGTGGAGCTAGAGGGCGTTCATTTCCGTTATCCCGATACCGAGCACCCGATTCTGACGGACATTTCCTTTGTCGCGCGTGCAGGTCGTATGACGGCGGTGATGGGTGCTACTGGCTCAGGAAAGTCCTCGCTTATGCAGCTTATGCTACGTCTGTATAATCCGAATGCAGGGACGCTTCGGATCGATGGGCAGGATATTGCTTCTATTCCAGAGCATGAGCTACGTAGCCATATCGGCTATGTTCCACAGGAGATCGTGCTGTTCACAGGCACGATTCGTGAAAATATCGCCTGGGGCAATGAGCATGCCACAATGGAGGAAATTCAAGAGGCTGCACGTATCGCTCAGATTCACGATACGATTGTAAGCCTGCCAGCTGGCTATGAGACACGGCTTGGACAACGCGGTGTCAATCTGTCTGGTGGACAAAAGCAACGGCTCTCCATCGCACGTGCGCTCGTACGTAAGCCATCACTGCTACTGCTCGATGACAGCACGAGTGCACTTGATGTACGGACTGAAGCGAAGCTGTTAGAGGAGCTTGGGCAGCTATCCTGTACGACAGTACTGATCACACAGAAGATCAGCTCCACGATTCGTGCGGATAAAGTATTACTGCTACAGGATGGTCGCTTGATCGCAGAGGGTGGTCATGAGCAGCTATTGCAAGCATCGGAGCTGTATCGACGTATCTATGCATCCCAATTTGGAGAGGAGGAGCTACAGCATGTGGAAGGCATTCATTGATCCGTTTCGAGTAGCTCGTCCATCTGCGCCGCGTGCGAACGAAGCGTCGTCTGCTAAAACGAGAACACAGCAGGATAATCGTAAACGCGCGAAAAATTGGCGCGGTACACTGGCACGTATCTGGATATACCTTGCAGAACGGCGGCTCAAGCTATTTCTGGTGCTGTTCATGGTGCTGCTGACGTCGGGTCTGACGCTGCTGGGCCCGTACCTGATCGGGATTGCGATTGATGATTTTCTAGCGCGAGACAGTGGGATGCTGTGGATCTGGTTTCTGGTCGCACTGGGTGCCGTTTATATTTTGAACTCGATTACCTCATGGCTACAAAACGTATGGATGATCGAGATTGCACAGGAAACGGTATACCGGATGCGCTCCGATCTGTTTGCACATTTGCACCGACTGCCGATTCCTTTTTTCGGTAAGCGTCAGCAGGGAGAGCTCATGAGTCGGGTGACGAATGATATCGAGAACGTGAGCAGCACGCTCAATAGCTCGGCGATTCAGATTTTCTCCAGTGTGCTCACGCTGATCGGTACGCTCGTCGTGATGCTATGGCTCAGCCCATTGCTGACACTGCTCACCTTTATCGTCGTTCCGCTGATGGCGCTGGGGATGCGCTGGATTACGAAGCGTACAGGCCCGCTCTTTCGCGAGCGCCAGCGTAATCTCGGCGAGCTGAACGGCTATATCGAAGAGACATTATCAGGCGAAAAGATTATTAAAGCATTTGGACGCGAACAGCAGGTAATTGATGACTTTGCCCAGCGTAATGATCGGATTCGCTTTTCAGGCTTCTGGGCGCAGACGATTTCGGGCTTTATTCCGAAGCTGATGAATGGACTGAACAATCTGAGCTTTGCGCTGATTGCTCTAGTTGGTGGTATGCTGGCGATTCGGGGTGCGATCACGGTCGGTGTGATCGTGATCTTTGTGGAATATGCACGGCAGTTTACACGTCCACTGAATGATCTGGCGAACCAGTGGAATACGCTATTGTCGGCGATTGCAGGGGCAGAGCGGGTGTTTGAGATTATGGACGAGGACGTAGAGGAAGCGGATGAGCAGGGCGCGACCGAGGTCAAGCAGTTGTCCGGTGCGGTCAAGTTCAAGGATGTCTCTTTTGCATACGACACTGAGCGCAGTGGGGATACGCTACAGCATATTTCATTTTCGGCAGCACCGGGCGAGATGATTGCGCTGATCGGCCCTACGGGTGCTGGAAAGACGACGCTCATTCAGCTCATTTCGCGCTTTTACGATGCGGATCAGGGACAGATTACGGTAGATGGCAAAGATATTCGTACCCTGCGCCGCTCCAGTCTACGACAGCATATGGCCTTTGTATTGCAGGATTCCTTCTTGTTCGAAGGAACGGTGTTGGACAATATCCGCTACGGACGGCTGGATGCAACGGATGAGCAGGTGCGTGAGGCGGCGCAGCTGGCGAATGCCGATACGTTCATCCGTCAGCTGCCCCATGGGTACGAGCAGGTACTCAGTCGGGATGGAGGCGGCATTAGTCAGGGGCAACGACAGCTGCTCACGATTGCACGGGCGATGCTGGCTGATCCAGCGATTCTCGTATTGGATGAGGCGACGAGCAGTATTGATACGGTTACTGAGATTCGTATTCAGGAGGGCTTACAGCGGCTGATGAAGGGGCGTACCAGCTTTGTGATCGCGCATCGACTGAACACGATTCGCTCTGCCGATCAGATTCTCGTGCTGCGTGACGGGCAGATTGTTGAGCGAGGGAATCATGATGAGTTACTGGAGCAGGGAGGCTTTTATAGCGAGCTCTTCCATAGCCAGCTGCAAATATCATCCTGAGCAGGATGCAAACGATAAAATAAAAAAGACCTTTTCCATCACATATGGAAAAGGTCTTTTATGTATACATATGGTGCTTATAGGCAGAAACTCTGTTGCTTATAGAGCTGTGAGTAGATCTCGATTCATCTAATGAGCATCTGGTCTATTCAGCGATACAGCAGCGATGCCAGATTACCCCTGCGGATAAGGTGGCTGTGGCGGATAAGGCTGATGCGGTGCACCTTGTGGTGGTTGACCGCCATAGTTACCACGCTGAGCTTGCGGATTGTTACGAATCCATTCCAATTGCTGCATGATCTCACTCTCAATCTGAGCGTTCAATCCACGTACCATGCCCGGGATCAGGAACAGATCCACGATAACCCAGACGAATAACGGTGCGCCGGCAACAAAAAATAGGATTAGACCGATAACGGTTCCTATGCCAACCTCACCTTCTCCAAAACCAGATGTCGTGACCATCACGATGTAGCCAAGAGCAGCGATCAGGAATAATACTAGCTGTACAATCGCTGTAGCCGTCCGTTTCAAATAAAAGCGATGAACACCAAGGTGTCCACCAATCAGCATCAGATAAGCAAGTCCAAGTGACTTCTCACGTGGACGCATTTCGGAATTGAGTAGCATCAGCTCCTGTGGAGAGAGCTCGTAACGTGTCAGCATCCGAATTAGTAGTTATAGTCCGAGGAGATTGGCTTTTGAACGAGAATCTGATCAATAATATTGCTTTCCACATAAGCATTACGCTCTTTCACCCAGGTATGTACGAGGAACGCATCCACGACCCACCAAACCGCAGTGACGATCATGCCGACCATCGTCAGCGACAAAATCAGTTGAGTAACAGCTGTGCCGATTTTACCCATGTAAAAACGATGTGCGCCAAAAATACCGAGGAAATACCACAGTACATAAGCAACTACCATGTTTTTGCCGTATGTTTTGACTTCCGATTCCAGCAGCATCAGCTCGCGTGCGTCAAGCTGGCTTTTACGCTGGAGATTGTAATTCATTCCCATTTCTATACCCCTCAATTTCTAAAAGTAGTATGGAGTGCCAATGATATGGCTTCCAATGTAATGCCATTTTAACAAGAATAGGCGTTAGAATCTACCATGTTATACGGGTTGTCGCCTAATTCGTTACATTTTTTAGATCAATGATAGAATAGGTCAAATGTAAAAAGCCTGCTCTCTTTTGGAGAACAGGCTTTTGCAGGTTATGTTAACGAAGCAGACTGCCTATAGATCGACCGTAAATGTTTTCACAAAGGAAGGACGTGGGAAAATAGACGGCTGCTGTACATCGATGCCTTCTTCTGTATTCCGCTTGCGGTGCGCATGGCTGTACGCTTGCGATTCCTGCCATGCTTTGAAGTCCGATTCGCCTTCCCACAGCGTCATGATCACATACGTATCATCATCGAGTGGACGCAGCACACGAATGCCAACAAAGCCCGGCTCCTCCTCTACCTTGCGCGCGCGATTCATAAAGCGCTGTTCAAAGGCAGAGCGACCCTCTGCAGTTACCGGAATATTATTCAATACCGCAAACTGACCACCAACACGACCGCCGCTGTCCAGCACCTCATAGCTGAACGTATGCTGGGAACGAATATCAACAGGCAAAATCTCATCAATCTCCATCACATAACGAACATCCCCGTCATGGCGCATGGAGATCACCTCTGGTAAATGAGCAGCTTCTGGAAATTGATCATGGATATTATGGGAGCTGATATACATGTACATGAAATATTCCTCCAATAGGTTCAATACAATTCTGATAAAAACCTGATATTTGTACATTAAAATAAATTCCACAGTTTATCAACCAACGCATAGAAGCTGTTATGTACATAACCAGTACGGTCTGTGACTACGCAAAAATCGTTTTATTTTATCCCTTATTTGCAATTCGCAAGCACGTTCACCGGACTGCTGGTCTACTGCATCGTCCATACGGAATGGATCAAGCCGAACCGATTCCATCTGTTTAAAATACATTTATTCGAAAAGAGGTCATGGATATGAAGCCACTTTTTCAGCCAGTCGGACAGTATATGGTACGCCTTCCTCTCAGCCCTGTCTCCGATGAGACAGCGCCTATGAATATGGAAGAAGTGGAGGAGCAATTGGAGCAATGGTGCCGGGACCCGTTATTTCGTGAACAGGTGTTGATCGCGAGTCGCACCCTGTATGACACGATGAATGTCTATATCGATCAGCCGGAGAAGCTAAGCGGGAAAAAGAAGCGTAATTTTGTTCAGGCGATGCTGAAGTATGCGGGGCGGCGTGCTCATCGTACGACTCCATTTGGTCTGTTTACAGCCGTAGGGGTAGGGCAATTTGAAGAGCATCATCAATGGACATACGACCGTCTGCATATTCGCAAAACGGCGCGAGTCGATCTGGAATGGTTATTTTTGCTGATCAAGCGTGTGGAGCAGGAACATAGTGTCCAGCTTCATTTCAAGCTGAATCCAGCCTGTTATATCAAGGGAGATCGTGCGTATTTGCTGTATAGCATCGATGGGAAGTCCGAGGATGTACAGATTCGTGCTACACCTGCCTTTCAAATTTTGTATGAGCATAGTCGTATAGCGGCTTCATTCCCGGCACTGGTGCAGACGTTACTACATTATTATCCAGATACACCGGCAGAGCGTATCCAGCACTATGTACAGGAGATGGTCAATCAAGAGTTTCTGATCTCCAATCTGCGTCCTCCGCTGAATGCTAGCGATCAGTTCGCCTTTGTCATCGAGCAATTGGAAAGATGCTATCTCGATCCCCAATTGATCGCACAGCTCAAGCAGATTCAGCGCATGATCGGTGATTATAATGCCACCGAGCCGGGAGCTGGAGAGACTGCCTACCTGCAACTGGTTGAAGCGATGCAGCATATTCAATCGTCCTCCTCACCGCTACAGATTGATACGGGCATGGATCAGGGGGAGGGGATGGATTCAGGATTACGTCTGGGTGAGGATATCGCCGGGCAGATGGCACATCTTGCCTCCACGTTATCTGCTATAGCCATCCCACTGGAGCAGCGACAGGGCTACTGGGAGCAGTATAAAAATAAGTTTATTGAAAAATACGGTGTGGATCGTGAAGTCCCATTGCTGGAAATGCTGGATACCGCGACTGGGATTGGAGCGCCTTACTCGTATACCCATCCAGCCAATGATTATTTTGAACAGGTTCAGCCGGGCGAATATGTGACGCCTGCCTTCAAAAGTCTGCTACTACTCCATTACATGGAAGCTGTGCAGAAGGGCACGCCGATCGAGTGGACGCGACAGCATTTTGAACCTCACTTCCATGCCGAATCGAATGCTAGCGAAATTCCGGTATCGCTGGAATTGAACTTCTTGCTGCGCATGAGAGAAGGGCAACCGCTGCTATATCTTGGGCCGAATATCGGTTCCCGGCAGGCGGGCAAAACATTTGGACGATTCGCTCATCTGTCATCAGGGATGCATACCGTATTAGACCATATTCATCATGAAGAGCATCGAGTACGTGGACAGCAGGCAGAGCAGATGTGTGAGCTTAGCTTCATCCCACACCAGATTCGTTCTGGTAATGTGACGCGTAATGCGAGCGGTCGTGCCAGGGAAATGGCGCTATTTACGAATAGCTCGCGCGATGCAGCGGATCAGGTGAGCATCGAGGATATCGGCATCGGTATACATGGTAATCACTTTTATGCACGCCATCGCCGGAGTGGGGAATTGCTCGTATTTGGTGCCAACAATATGCTGAATCCGCTGATGACGGCGAATGCGATTCGATTTCTACAGGAAATGGAGGAGCATCGTCGTCGGAACTGGAGCTATTTTCCTTGGACGGATGTGTACAAGGTATTTAAATATGTACCGGAAATTCGTTATGAAGGCATCGTGCTATCCGGTGAACAGTGGCAGATCAACCTGAATGATCTATACGATCACGACAAGCCGGATGAGTCTGAATTTGCCGAGCGATTCCAGGCATTCCGTCTGCGTTATCGTTTACCATCCAGCTTCTATATTGCGAATTCGGATCATCGACTGATCGTGGACACAGCGGATGAGCGCTCTATGCGCATGCTGTTCGCAGAGCTTCGCAAGTCTGGTCATCAGAATATTCAGCTGGTCGCTCTGGAAGAGGGCGAGCCTGCGGTTCATGATACAGAAGGGCGCGGATATGTGGCAGAAGTAGTTGTACCGCTGGTACGCATCGCTGAAGAGGAGCCGCAGATCATTCAGCCTAAGCTGTGCAGCATGGAGCTGGAGCAGCAGCGCTTGAAGATGCCAATGGATGATTGGCTGTATATCAAGCTATATGGCAAGCAAGCGCGAGAGGAAGAGCTGATTGCGTTTGAGCTACTGGATTTCTGTCGTGAGCTATCGGCTCATTTACCGGTTCAGCATTTCTTCATGCGTTATATGGACCCAAAGCCACATATTCGACTTCGCTTCAATGCGGATCCTGAGACGCTCATGACGATGCTACCCGATGTGCTGGAATGGCTGAAAGGGCTGAAGCAGCAAGGGCTAATTGCCGATTATCTGATCGCTTCGTATGATCGTGAATTGGAGCGTTATGGCGGTGTGGCGGCTATTCAAGCGGCAGAGCGACTGTTTAGTGCAGATAGCTTTGTCGTGGAATCGATTTTGCGTGGACGGCGATTACAGCAGCTGACGATGGAAACCGATACGATTGCGATGGTGTCGATCATCCGTCTGTTACAGCAGCTTCATCTGAATCCTCAGCAGCAGCTGGATATTTTAAGTCGTCAAGGGATAGCCAATAACGAATATCGTCAGGAGTTCAAGCAGCAGGAAGCCTACTATACCGAGCTTTGTGATCCTTCGAATCAGTGGCAGCAGCTTATTGCTGAGGATGGTGGCAAGGAGCTGCTCGATCTGCTTGCGCTTCGGGATGCACATGCTCACGAGTATGCGACCTATTTGCATCAGGAGCTGCCACTCACTGCACATCCAGCAGATATGATCGGTAGCGTGCTCCATCTGCACTGTAACCGTCTGCTCGGCACTGATCGTGAAAAGGAACGCCGCGCGCTGGCATTGACCGCTCATACGCTGCATGCCCTGCATAGCCGCAGCCGGGAAGGAAGTCTGTCATGGAAGTAAAAGAAACCTTTCGACTGCGTGATCTATTGTTCACGCTGCGTCAGCTTCCCCGTACGCTCCAGCTTGTATTTCGCCTGGAGGGCAGACTGTTTACCGTGATTGCTGTACTGAGCTTGATTACCGGGCTGGCGCCAATCGCCACGCTGTATATTTCGCAGGAGCTGATCAACTCACTGGTGCACATTCAGGCAGGAATCCAGCCGATTCTATGGCTGTTCGGCACCTATATCGTCGTCACCCTGCTGTCGGAATTGATCTCACAAACGATGGATTATTACAATACGCGCTTTCAGTTCAGTATGAATTACAAATTGAATTATATGATCATGGAGAAAAGCGGACGGCTGGCGTTGGAGGACTTTGAAAATCCAGAAGTATACGACCGACTGGAGCGCATCACGCGCGAGATTTCGTACAAGCCCTTTCAGATTTTTCAGTCCTTTATCGCTATGGCAACGGCAGCGGTGACGCTCGTATCCGCGATTATCTTCCTGATGACGTGGAACTGGTTTATCGCTGTATTGCTGTTGCTGGTGCCAATCTTATCGCTCTTTTATTTTCTACGGATCGGGCAGCAGGAGTTTTTCATACAGTGGAAGCGAACAGGGGAAGAGCGTAGAGCCTGGTATCTGAATTACATTTTGACGCATGATTTCTCATTCAAGGAAGTGAAGCTGTACGGTCTGAAGGGCTACATTCTGGAGCATTATCTGCGTATTAAACGCAAATTCCTGCAACAGGATACGACGGTGCTGCGGCGCAAGACGGCATTTAATTTTATCTATGAGATTATTGTGCAGATTGTCGGGGCGGCTGTGATTTTACTGGCGATTCTATCGGCTTATGCAGGTCGGATTATGGTCGGTAATGTGCTAAGCTGCATTCGCTCTGTCGGCATGGTACAGAGCAACTCGCAGGCGATCATTAATCAGATCTATGCGATTTATAACAGCAATCTGTATATGAACCAGCTCTTCGAATTTCTGGAATATCGGGAGGAAGTGATTCCTGAGCATCTACAAGCAGGCGATTACACCGAGACGATTCGTGAGATCGATATTGAGCATGTGAGCTTTGCCTATCCGGGCAGTGAGCAGCGTAGTCTGGAAAATATCAGTCTTACATTTCGCGCAGGTGAACGAGTGGCGATCGTAGGGCCGAACGGTTCAGGCAAAAGTACATTGATCAAGCTATTGTCCGGTCTGTACCGCATGCAGCACGGAAGTATTCGGATTAATGGTCAATCGATGGAGCAGATTCATCCAGCCGACTATAGCAACCAGCTCGCGGTCTTATTTCAGGATTATATGAAATATGAGATGACGCTTCAGGAGAATATCGGCTTCGGTCAGGTGGAGCGGATGCAGGATACCGAACGAATGAAGGCGACGCTGGAGCGCATGCAGGCACATTTTGTCCGAGAGCAGGGCGACTACAATCTGGATATGCAGCTTGGACTCTGGTTTGACGAGGGACGTCAGCTGTCCGGTGGACAATGGCAAAAGATCGCTCTTGCCCGTACTTATTTCCGCGACGCCTCGGTGTACATTCTGGATGAGCCGAGCGCGGCGCTGGATCCAATTGCGGAAAAGGAAACATTTGATACCTTTTTCCGATTATCCCGGCAAAAGATCGGTATCTTTATCTCGCATCGACTGGTAGCGGCTCAGCAAGCTAATCGGATTATTGTGATGGATCAAGGGCGGATCGTTGGCGAGGGTGTGCATGAGCAGTTACTGCGCGATTGTCCGGTATATCGACAAATGTATGAATCGGAAAATTACGAGATTGATATGGGAGGCGAAGCCGAATGGAAGCAAGTGCAATAACCGCAACTGGTCTGCCCATCGTTGACCGGATCAAGCAGATCGCGCTCAATATGCAGGATTATGATCGCCTGCTGGATGTGGTTACGCATCCACATAACGATTTGCAGCTAGGTGATGAGCGTATTAGTCCATGGAGCGTGTCTTCATTAAGTCATGGCATTCCGGGCATCTGTATGCTGTACGCGGAGCTGCATGCTCACTTCCCAGACGAGGGCTGGGATCAGAGAGGGCATCATTATCTGTCCATTCTGGTGCAGCATATCGCCAGCGAAGGTATCCATAGCCCATCGCTCTTTTCAGGAGCTGCCGGAATTGGTCTGGCTACCGTATGTTTATCGCAAAATGGACAGCTATATGGCAAGTTTATTCAGCGGATTCATGATTACCTGCTCGTTCACGTTCCAGTCCTACTGGACCATGCTAGAGCAGGTACTGTGCGTAGCGGAGATTACGATGTGATCGAAGGACTAAGTGGGATTGCGGCTTACTTGCTACTATTCCAGCAGGAGCCGCAGATTCAGTCATTGCTAGAGCAGGTCGTGGATTATTTGATTGAGCTGGCCCAACCGATTCAGGTAGATGGTCTCTCTGTGCCCGGCTGGCATATTCCAGCCGCGAATCAATTCAGTGAAAGTGAGAAGGAGCAGTATCCCGAAGGTAATTTCAATCTAGGCTTATCGCATGGTATTCCGGGCCCTCTACTCATACTATGCAAGGCATGGCAGCAAGGGATTCGTCGTCCGAACCAGCTGGAGGCGATTCAGGAGATGGCAGCGTTCGTGATCCAATTTGCCAGTAAAGATGCGCAGGGGTATCTGTTCTGGAAGGGCTGCATCGGTATGGATGAATTCCAACAGGGCAAAGCACATGAACAGACAGAATTTCGACGTGACGCGTGGTGCTATGGCAGCCCCGGCGTGTGCGTAGCACTCTGGCATGCAGGCGCAGTGCTGGCAAGAGACGACTGGAAGCAGCTCGCACTGGATACGTTTCAGCATACGCTGGAGGATATCCATCATATCTATTCACCTACCTTTTGCCACGGCTTTGCCGGTCTTGCTCAGATCGCCAGTCAGTTCCAGCTTTGGAGTGGCTCGCCATCGCTCCAGACCCATATCGATCGGTTGAAAGCAACGATCATGGAGCAGGATGATCCACAGTATGCGTTTGGATTTTCCAATCTGGAGCATTTTGAGCAAAGAGGCATGACCGCGGTACAGTACACGGGTCTGCTGGATGGCACAACGGGTACAGCTCTGACCTTATTGCATCTGGAATTAGGACAACGTACACTGTGGCAGCAGGCATTTATGCTAGCGTGAAAGAGAGGAACAACATTCATTTTACCGATTTGGAAAAAAATATAATTTACCGCCAGATTCTGATAAAATCCTGATATTTGCCGTATACAATGAACTCATCCCAAAGAAAAGGAGTTGAGCACAATGGCAAAATTCGATGATTTCGATCTGGATCTGGTGAAAAACCCGCAGCAATCTTCACTGCAAGTAGAGCCGCAATGGAAAAGTAAAAGCTTCTGTACACCAGGTTGTGTAACTGGCGTACTGCAAACATGCTTTATCCAAACTGCGACTTGCAACTGTCATATCAGTAAGTAATCAAACGGGTCGTATACATACGTATACTATAAACTCAGGGAACGACCTGTGTATGGAATGATTGCAAGCGGGGGACGAGGGCTACCTTTCGGGGGAAGCGGCGTACTCCGCTTTTTTTATATCTTTTGGGATTAATAATAAATCAGGGAGGCGAAGAGATGAGTTCAGCTAAATTCATATCCTCAGTCGTGTGTATCGTGCTCGTTTTCGTAGCCACGGGATGTCAGAGTCTGGATCAATTCAAGAAAAAGGTGATCACCGAAACGGAGAAAACAGCCAGCTATACGGTGGACCCCGATGTAGAGCCTGTGACGATGGAGCAGTTAATTGATAGCGGTCGGTTAGACTGCTTTGTATTTAATGGCGATGTATACCAGATGCAGAATGAGGTGAAATCGGATCAAGTCGGACGTGCGATTGGATCGGTCGGTGAAATGTACTTTGTGGATCAAAACGGTAAGCGATGGAGCAAGCAGGAGCTGAAGCAGCCTTATGTATATTCGAATCCAAAAGACGTTCGCGAAAAAAAATCATTGAAGTATGGAGTCGTCTATCAGCCCAAGCAGGCGGCATCAGACTCCAAAAATGAATCGGTTATCATTCGTTTCAATGATCAATACATGCTAGCTACCAAATCTAAAGGATAGAGGATGAATCATATGAGTGAATATATATTGGAAACACAACAACTCTGCAAAACCTTCGGACGCGAAACGGCTGTTGCTGATGTGAGTCTACAGGTTCGGCGCAATAGCGTCTACGGTCTGCTTGGACCGAATGGCGCGGGCAAATCGACTACGCTCAAAATGCTCACAGGATTGCTATCGCCCACTTCGGGTAACATCTTATTCGATAATCATATATGGAGCCGCCGCGATCTAAGCCATATCGGCGCATTGATCGAAGCGCCACCACTGTATGCCAATCTGACGGCACGCGAGAATCTCAAGGTGCACAGCATTTTGCTCGGGCTGGATGATCGCCGCATTAGCGAGGTGCTGGATATGGTCGCTCTCACTCATACCGGGCGCAAACGAGCAGGGCAATTTTCGATGGGGATGAAGCAGCGGCTTGGCATCGCCATCGCTCTCCTGAACCATCCGCAGCTATTAATTCTAGATGAACCGACCAATGGTCTTGATCCGCTCGGCATTCAAGAACTGCGCGAATTGATTCGTTCTTTTCCACAAATGGGCATGACGGTCATCTTATCGAGCCATATTTTATCCGAGGTCGAGTTGATTGCTGACCATATCGGTATCATTAATAACGGTAAGCTTGGATATCAGGGCGAGATTCATCCGGATGATGATCTGGAGCAGCTGTTTATGAATGTAGTGCAAGCAGATCGTATGAAGGAGGGAGTGACACGATGATTCGCTATCTACGTGCAGAGCATCTCAAATTCAAAAAGTCCTTTTCACGTAAAATGCTGCTGGTCGTGCCTGTACTGGTGCTGCTATTTTCCTTTTTCATGAATCCGATGTATACGGTGACCAATACGTTTAACTGGTGGTCGATTTTCTTTATGCCGCTGGTCATTGCGCTATTAAGCGGCTTATCTCACCAGAAAGAAGAGCGTTCGATCGGCTATAATCGCATCTTTTCGCTACCGGTCTCGTTGTCCAAGGTCTGGTATGCCAAAGTGATCGTGATTGCAGGCTATACGCTGGGCATGCTGATCTTTTTTGAATTGATCCTGTTGTTATTTCAAATCGTTATGCCGATCGGAGGACAATGGTCGAATACACTGCTCGCGGTAGGGCTACTCTGGCTCGGAACGCTATGGCAAATTCCATTTTGTCTATGGCTGGCACGCAAATGGGGACTGGTCACGGCATTGCTCGTGAATGCGGTAGGTGGAATTGGATTAGGCACGTATCTTGCGCCATTGCCGATATGGTGGATCAATCCATGGAGCTGGGCGATTCGGATGATGTGTCCGACGATTGGCGTACATCCGAATGGTGTGCCGCTTGCACCTGGAGATACGTTGTGGAATCCAGCTGTCATTTCAATCGGCGCGCCATTAGCACTTGTGCTATTTGTACTCGTGATGCTCGGGACAGGATCGGCATTCGCAGGGGTGGCACGCTCATCCCGTATGCAAACGGAGGTGAATTAAGATGATCGCAGTCTGGCGTTGTCTTCATGCGGATGGGTACAAAATGAAACGGACGCCTTTTGTCTGGATGCATGTGGGCTTGCCGCTGATCTGGACGGTTGTCTATCTGCTCTATATTCAAGGTAGGCCGTATGCGCTGGTCAATGTGTATACGGGCTATATGGAGGCGCTGGGTGCGATGATGCCGCTATTGTCCGGCATCATTTGCGGTATGGTTGCTGCGCAGGAGGCACAGGCAGGTCATTTTCAAAATGTATTGACCCGTACACGTACGAAAGAAACGGGCTATGTCAGCAAGCTACTACTCGTCTGGGGCTGTGGCAGTCTGGCGATTATTTTATCCGTTTTGCTGCTTGGCATTGGCATCACGCTGGTATTGCCAGTAGAGCATGTTCCGTATGGCGCATTTCTGCTGGGAGCAGTTTATTTGCTACTCAGTAGTGTTATACTGTACGTAATCCAGTTATGGGTAAGTTTTACATTCGGTATCGGAGCGTCGATTTTGTTGGGCGGTTCGGGTACGTTGATTGCGGCGATTATGATCACCGGTCTGGGCGATCATATCTGGCACTATATCCCGTGGGCATGGGGGGTACGGATGACCGACAGTATTGCACTGCTGCATATGGGCACATTGACCGGCACGGTACAGTCGTATCTGGAGCAGGATATGGCTATGGGATGGCTATGGGTCATTACGGCTAGCCTGATTACGCTACTAGGTAGTCTATTGTGGTTCCGTCACTGGGAAGGAAGCCGAGCGTACGAATAAGCCGAACTGGAGACCAATTACGAGCTAGGAGTGATGGTCGTGTTCAAAATACTGGCGATTGATGATGATCGCGATATTCTTACGCTTATCGGTAATATTTTGCAATTGGATCAGCATCTAGTTAGCGTTCGCGATCAGGTGCATCAGCTAACGATTGAGGATGTACAGGGCTATGATTTGATTTTGCTTGATGTGATGATGCCGCAGCTGAATGGATTTGATTTTTGCTGTACCATCCGAGATGCGGTTGATTGTCCCATCTTGTTTTTGACAGCACGCTCGGAAGAGGAAGCGATCGTGCAGGGGCTCATGACAGGCGCCGATGATTATATTACCAAGCCGTTTGGTGTGAAGGAATTGCGAGCACGTGTGAATGCCCATTTGCGGCGGGAGAAAAGGGAGAAGCGACCGTCCCGTCAGCAGATTGGCGATTTCACCTTCGATTTTGATCTGCGGCAAATCTGGATTGACGATATCCAGCTGCATCTCACCAAAAATGAATACAAAATATGCGAATGTTTGGCTCGCAATCGTCATCATGTGTTCACGCGGGAAGAGATTTACGAAGAAATCTATGGCATGGATGGCAATGCACTATATTCGACCATCACCGAATTTATCCGGTCGATCCGTAAAAAATGTAAAGAACATAACCGAATGCCGATTACGACCGTCTGGGGTGTTGGATACCGGTGGGAATAAAAATACATAAACGCAAAACGACCCTGCGCCGAGAATTGTTCAAGTATCTGGTTGCGCTTGGGCTGAGCTTTGTGCTGGTTATTGGATTGTATCTGGCACTCACGACCTTTGCCATCAGTGCAGGCTGGGTGTTCCCTGCCAACTACAATGAACAGCTGATCAAGCAGGGAGAGCCGATCATACGCGAAGCAGCAGTCGTTCGTGAGGATATGCTTCCGCTTGGTTCCAAGTATGTCGTTCTGGATAAACAGAGTCATGCCGTGCTGTATGGCAATATGGACGATGCAGAGGTGAAGCTAGCCAGTCAGCTCGTGAATGGACGATCTCCAGCGTATTACGGACAGACCGTGTATACCCTGATTGAGCGTCCTAACGATTACTGTGTGCTGCAATCCGATCTGCGTCCGCAATTCAGCTCGCCCTATTTACGCAGTCATCTGCCCAATTATGAATGGACGGGTAATGTGCTGCTGGGGCTATCCATCGTGATCATCTCTTTTCTGGTGACGACTATATTTGCCAGAAGATTTCAAAATAGTCTCAAGACATTAACACGGATCACACGTCATATCCAAAACCAAAATCTCGATTTTGCGGAGAAGAAGTCAGGCATTAAAGAATTTGACGATGTGGCGCAGGCGTTAACTGAAATGAAGGATGCATTACAGCAATCGCTGGAGACGCAATGGAAAATGGAACAGACCAAGCAGGAGCAGATTGCAGCGCTTGCCCATGATATCAAAATTCCAGTTACTATTATTCGCGGTAATGCGGAATTGCTTAGTTTGTCTGAGCAAAATCACGAACAGGATATGTACACCCGTTACATTTTGAATGCAAGCGACAAAATCGACCAGCATGTGCGTATGCTGATTATGATGTCGCGCACGGGTAGTAGTCTGACTCTCCATAAAGAGAATGTCGCCATTCAGGAATGGTTAAAAGAACTGCTGAGTGATACTCGTGCCTATGCAGGCTGCAAGCATATCGCGATCGAACAGCAGGGGCAATGCACCGACATGGTCGTGCCACTGGATAAGCAGTTGTTTCACCGTGCCCTGATGAATATTATTGCCAATGCACTCGATCATACGCCGGAAGGTGCCAGTATGCATATCGATGTCCATTGTGATCGACATGGCTTAACGCTTGTGATTACCGACAGTGGGCCGGGCTTTACGCCAGAGGCACTGGAAAAGGCGACCGAGCTATTTTACAGAGGCGATAAAGGTCGGAACGCAGATGGTCACTATGGCATGGGATTGACCTTTGCCGATTACGTGATCAAGCTGCATCATGGCTCGCTACAATTGCAAAACGATCTGAAGGGTGGAGGCGGGCAGGTGACGATTCGCGTGCCGAGTGCCTCGGAAGAAGCGCAGTCGACATCGAATATGGCGAATGGAAATGTGTAAAATCTATTCTTTGCTCGTATAAATAAATGACATCTTTCAGCGCCTTCTTCACGTATGTATAATGGAGCACAGCCGCTATTGATTCATCCTGTAAAGGATTGACTTAATAGTATGTGGGATTTTGAAGTGTGCTATACTATTGCACATCCGGCCACTTGGTCGACGTGGAGTGAAGCGTTGGAGGAGGAAGCTTATGAATTCAAGGTATTTAGCGAGTATTTCGCTTGCGGTGATGGCAGCCGGATTCATCGTGACGCTGTTTCTGCCGCAGACGACACTCGTTTTGCTGATTCAGGGCGGCTTTGAAGCCGGACTGGTCGGTGGGATTGCCGACTGGTTTGCAGTAACCGCGCTGTTCCGGCATCCGCTGGGATTGCCCATCCCGCATACATCGCTGTTAACCCGTAATCGCGAGAAGATTATCCGCTCGCTCATCTCGGCGATGGAGAACGAATTGCTTAACAAGGAAAGTATTGAAAATAAACTGCGTCAGTTCAAGCTATTCCCGTTTGCACTGTCTGCCATCACACGCCAGCTAGGTAAAAAGGCGATTCGACGCGAGCTGGTAAATCTGGTTATTCCACCTGTCCAACGGATGGATATGAAGCCGATCGCCCATTTTGTCACCTCCGGTCTGACAGATTATATGCAAAAAGCCGACCTGCAAGCGGCAGGCAATAAGGTGCTAACCCATATGCTGACCGAGCGCTACGATGAAAAAGCGCTGGATCATATTCTCAAGCAGGTGCATAACTGGGCAAGCAAGCCGCAAAATCGCGACACGCTTGGTAAGCTGGCACTGGAGCAATTAGAAAATATTAACCTCGGCGGCTTCAAGGGCTTCGCCTTTCAAGCATTCGCCGGTATGATCAACGAGGAAATGGTCGGCGGTATTTTGCAAAATGCGATCACATCCGCGATGGATAATTTACAGGAACCAGGCAATGAATACCGTGAATCCCTGCTACGTGAGCTGCGTGTGCAAATGTTCCAGGTCATCGACGACGAAAATACCTGGGTTCGTGTCAAAGACTGGGCAGGCGACATGCTGCGCGGCGAAGCCGCTCACCTCTTCATCATGGAGCGTCTAGAAGAAGTACGCGGCATGGCCATCCGCATGCTAGAGCAGGAACGCGATACAGGCGGCAAAAACTTGTTCCGCGTCTACCGCACCGTCGTGCGTGAGCTAGGTAAGGACGAGGAGAAGGTGCACAGCTGGGAAGATCGCCTGCGTAACGGCATCATCCACGCCGTCAGCCGCAACCACTATCGTCTCGGTCAACTCGTCAAAGAAAACCTCGACCAGATGGACAACGACACACTCGTCCACATGCTAGAGGAAAAAGTCGGTCAAGACCTCCAATGGATCCGCGTCAACGGCGCCATCTGCGGCTTTATCGTCGGTATCATCCTGTCGCTGATTCATCTGAGCTTAGGTGCACTGTAACGCTTCGCATATCATGATTTATAACTGCAAAAGCCCATCTGTATAGGGGATTTCTCTCCCTATGTCGCAGATGGGCTTTTATATTTTGTTAAGTCAAGAAAATGCTACAATCACCACATAACGAAGGCAAGGAAATAAGGGAAAAGGACGACTTTGGAGGGGCGGGAATCTTCAATGTACTCCTAATCCAAAAGATTCCCGCGGCTCCACCCGAGTCCGTTCCCTTATTCCTTGCCGGAGTGCTGTAACTCAAAAGCACCCAATTTAACAAACTCATCATTCAGCTGTCCAAAATCGAAATCCCCCTGAACACCAACGATTCATAGGGCTTCAGTGTCGCCGGCTGCTCTGAGATCAACGCCCGTGCCACTTCACGCGAATGATCCTCATGCGTACACAGGATCAACTCCGCCGTTTCCAGCCGCGATGCCAGCTCCTGCGGAAGCTGCAATTCCGTCTCCGAGCGCGAGAAGTTCAGCACGATCAGCCAATGCTCATCATTCCACTCCCGTGTGTACGCGAAAATATGATCATGTTCGGATAACATACACTCATATTTCCCATACAACAGAGCAGCACTTTTGCGGCGCAAATGAATAAGCGTACGATACAGCGTAAAGATCGAATGCGGATCATCCGTTTGATCCTTTACATGAATTTCTGCCTTATTCGGATTCACCGGAAGCCATGGCTCATGCTTGGAAAAGCCTGCATAGGTGCTATCATCCCACTGCATCGGCGTGCGCGCATTATCGCGAGCTTTGGTACGGATTCGCTTCATAATCTTCTCCGGGTCTTCGCCATGCTCCTTCACCATCAGCTCATAATACATTCGCGCTTGCTGCTCGGTCACATCATCGATCGTATGCATATGAGGCGAGTTGGTCATACCAATCTCATCACCCTGATAAATGTACGGCGTTCCGCGTAGCGTCAGCTGGAAGATACCGAGCATTTTCGCTGATTCTACCCGATATTCGCCCTCATCACCCAGATAGGAGACGAGCCGTGGATGATCATGATTACTCAAATACGTTCCCATCCAGCCTTCGCCGTACAGATCATTTTGCCACTTGGCGACAATTTCCTTCAGCTCGTGCAGATCCCAGGATTTACTTTTCCACATATCGTCCGGATCATCGCAGATTTTGGAGGCTTCAATCATGAGCACCATATTCATTTCCTCGCGCTCTGGATTGGTATATTCCTTCACATCCTCCAGCGAGACGTCAGACGCCTCGCCTGTAGTGAACATTTTATAATGAGAAAATACCTCGGTGTACATTTCATGCAGGTATTCGTGAATATGCGGCCCATTTTTATAAAATTCGGACGAATTCGCCTGCATTTTATGCGTATCGGTTGCGGGTGGAAAGCTCGTATCCTTAGAAATAGCATTGACCGCATCAATTCGGTAGCCGTCTACACCTTTGTCCAGCCAGAAGCGCATCATCTGATGCATCTCCCGCCGTACCTCAGGATTGTCCCAATTCAGATCCGGCTGGTGCACACTGTAGGAATGCAGGTAATATTGCTCGGTTTCTCGATCATATTGCCACATGGAGTCGCCGAGAAAGGACGTCCAGTTATTCGGTGGCCCTCCATCCGGTGCAGGATCGCGCCAGAAGTAGTAATCCCGATATTTATTGTCACGGGAAGAACGAGCCTGCTTAAACCATTCGTGCTGATCCGAGGTGTGGTTAATGACCAGATCCATAATCAGCCGCATATTGCGTTCGTGGAGCTCTTCTAGCAGCTGCTCCAAGTCCTCCATCGTGCCATATTCCGGGTTAATCGCACAGTGATCGATCACATCATACCCGTAATCCACATTCATCGTCGTATAGATGGGAGACAGCCAGATCACATCCACACCCAGATCCTGCAAATAATCGAGTCTGGATATGATTCCTTGCAGATCCCCAATCCCGTCATTATTGCTATCTTGAAAGCTGCGCGGATAGATCTCGTAAACTACACTTTCCTTCCAAAATTCAGGCTTCATAATTTTTTTCATATACGCTTCTCCTATTCCTATGTGAATGACGTCAGGGTATTAGCTCATGTAATGTGTGATGTATGTGCTTGGACTGGTGGTGGTCATTTTTTAAGACGAGGTTCAATGAAAAAGTGATGTTGGCGAAAGCAAAATAGCTTACCCCATTCCATGAAGCCTCACTCACGATTGCTATCCAATGTATTGTGCAAAATGTAATAGAGCTTCTACTTTCTACATACCCGTATCAAGGTGACAACAATCGGTAAGGCTAGATTCGAATCTATATCTATAGGTATTGATCTTACAGATACGAATGCGGGATACAGGGAATATGGTTATATAATAAACAGATGTGATCGGGGGAGATGATCGGAATGGTGAGTCCAGAACTTGAGGTTATACGTTCTGAGCATGAATGGACATGGTATCGGCTACAGGACAGCAGGCAATTGATTGAGCACGAGGATTTTGATGAGCGTATGCAGGAATGGGCGGCTGAAAGTGTGATGTGTCGGCATAATCATATTTCGACGATCTCGTATGTTGAGGGCAATAATGCGATGAATGGCACATTGATTGCTCGCTTGGCAGATAGTGCGGCAGACGGGTGGATTTTTCATTATTATGTGAATGGGGATAAGCTGATCACGACAGGCGATACCGACTGGTTAGAGCAGGTGATTGGTGTGACCGAATGGGAAGAGTATGTACGCAAGCAGCAGACACCGATTGAGGGCTTTATTTTTATTATTAATTCCTTCATTCGGGCACTCTTCACACGGATGGATGCGATCGAGCAGAATCTAATGAAGATTGAGGAACGGATGCAGGGCAATAATGGTAGCCGCTTGCTCAAGGAAATTATCGATCTGCGTAATCAGCTCACTCGCTGGAATATGCATACAGTCGCTCTGCGCGAGATTGAATACGCGATTGAAGAGACGTTTCCCGATACGATAGAGCATTCGAATACGTGCCGAATTATGGAGATTTACCTGAAGCGTATTCGTATGCTACAGCAAAATTATGAGCATGAGATCGATTCACTGCTCAAGGTTGATGATAATATTGGCAATTATCGTTCTAATATGATCATGAAGACGCTGACCGTATTTACGGTGCTACTCACACCGATGACAGCGCTGGGCGCCATCTGGGGAATGAACTTTAAAAATATGCCCGAGCTGGATTGGTCATGGGGCTACGCTGGAGCGCTTGGCTTGATCGGTCTGACCACGTTAATTACGTACCTGTGGCTGAAGAGTACCGGTCTGACAGACGATATTCTGAAAATTAACATTAAGGATGAGGAAGAATCCGATAACTAAACACTCCTACATTCACATACAAACCAAACAGCCTTTCTGCGGAAAGGCTATTTATATTGCGCGGAGGATGTAACATTTTAGCTTATTCGAGTGTTATATGTATAACACCTCTAGTGTTAGCGATCTCCTAACACGGGGTGCAATGAAAAAGTGATTTTTGCAAAGCAAAATATCTTACCTAATCAGTGTTAGCGATCTCCTAACACGAGGTGCAATGAAAAAGTGATTTTTGCAAAGCAAATATTTCACCGTTTTAGTAAATGAATTGTTTCTATTTGTAACCTTCCTCAGGTTGTTCGCCGATAGTAACGATGATAACGTACATAGAGTCCGGGCAGCAGCATGTCGACAAGAACCGCTTTAATGACGTATTGGCAGTACATCATCGATGCAAAAGCGCTCGATTGCGGCATACCCACTCTAATGTGATCGATAGCGTATCCATATAAAGCTGGATAGAGATAGGAGCGCTTGATGCGAAACGTTATGGAGATCAGCTTGCTAGAGGACATCGGAATAGGGAAACAAGTTTGTAATCAGGGGACAAGGGGATGACAAAGTGAAAAAGAAAGTTAGCATGGCAGTGCTGGCAGCAGCACTAACTGTAAGTGGGGGCGTACATATACCGTACGCGGTTGCGGCAACGCCGATTCAAATTGTGATCAATGGAGTACAGCTGAGCACAGATCAGCCTGCTGTCATGTCGGGAAGTCGCACGATGGTACCGCTGCGAGGCGTATTTGAGGCGATGAATACGAATGTAGACTGGAAGCAGAGCACGCGTACCGTAACCGCAAGCAAGAATGGAACAACCGTTATTTTACCAGTAGGCTCCAAAACCGCCAAAATCAATGGCAAAACAACGACACTGGATGTACCTGCCAAGGTGATCAAAGGACGTACGATGGTGCCGCTACGCTTTGTAACCGAAGCGCTCGGTAGCAAGGTTGATTGGAACAAATCTACACAGACCGTCACCATTGCGACCACGACGCCAACACCTACACCAACGCCTACGCCAACACCGGCTCCGTCAGGTGCTGTGATGCCTGTAGCGTTTGTGAATGCGAGCGTGATTGGACAGCAGGGCAATGGCGGCGATATTCAGGTGATTTTTCCATCGTCATCAAGTAAGACAGGATTAAGCCAGTATCGTATTTTTGTAGCGAAAACATCCGATTCGAATTCATTCACGCTGTCGCGTGCGCTTACTGTACCGGCAGCGAACTATCAGGCTATCCCGGCGGGTAGCACAAGTGCGTATACGATTTCGCTAACCCCACAATCGCGTGATATTGACGGTGCCTTTATTCAAAAGGGTACATCGTATCGTGTATATGTGATGGCTGTCGGAAGTGCAGGCTATACGAGTGCGCTGACTCCAGCTCAATCCTCGATCACGATCGGTGGAACCGTGTCAGCCACAGCTACCGCTAGTAATGTGAAGCTGGTTGATGTAGCTGACTTCAACGATGGACGCGATCTATCGGTATCGTTTGACAAAGCATCCGATGAAAGTCTGGTATCCGGCTATCGTGTGTTTATCGTGAGAACGAATAGCGCGAGCAGCTTCAATCTGTCGCAAGCGACCGCTGTACCTTCAGCAAACTACACCACCGTAAGTAAAACAGGCTCCAATCAAACGGTGCGTCTGCAATCGACAGCACGTGATACATCCGGCACGATCATCCAAAAGGGAATTTCGTATACTGCCTATGTTATGGCAATCAATACAGCCAATGACGGTATCGGTCTGTCTGCGATGTCGAACAGCATTACACTGGGCAATGCTGCACCGGTAGCAACGATTACGAAGGTAGCCGATGTGAGCAATTTTGGCGATTCCCGCGATCTTCAGGTATCGTTTGATAAAATATCCGACGAATCTCGTATTAGCGGCTATCGTATTTTCGTCGTACGTAGCAAGGATTCGAGCAACTTCGATCTGTCGACTGCCAGCTCACTTGCTTCTTCCCGTTATATGGATGTGTCCAAAACAGGCGATTCCCGCATCATTACGCTGTCCTCGGGTCTGAAGGATAGCAATGGCGATGCGATTGTGAATGATGTTCCTTATCGTGTATTCGTGATGAGCCGCGGAACAGGCTCCTATGGAGACGCATTGTCCTCGTCATCATCGACGATCACATTGTCTTCCAGCAGCAAAACTGTAGGCAGTCCGAGCAGTGTGACATTAAGCGATGTGAGTGATTATGGAGATGGACGCGATGTACAGGTAAGCTTCACCAAAGCTAGTGACGAGACGCTTGTCAGCCAGTACCGCATCTTTATTACCAAGTCCTCCAGCTCTCTGTCACTCAGTCAGGCACAGAGTCTGACCAGCTCCCGTTATACCTCGGTGAGCAAAAATGGCTCGAACCAGACGGTTACACTCACATCGGGCGCGCGCGATACCGATGGTGATCTGATCAAAAATGGTGTGACCTACCGTGCATTTGTAATGGCAGTGGGAACAGGTGATGCATCGGATACGTACACGCTGTCCTCTGCCTCCGGTACAGCAGCATTGTCCGGTAGCACCGCTGCACTGGCTGTATCCGGTGTAACCGCAACGAATAGTGGTGCACGTGGTGATGCGTCTGACATTACAGTAAGCTTCACGCCTGCGAATGATGCGGGTGTATCGGAATACCGTATTATCGCGGTACGTAGCGATCAGGCAGGTGCATTTAATCTGGCAGCCGCGAATGGTGTAGTCGCCGCGAATTATACGCGTGTTGCGAAGACAGGCGCGGCGGTTACACAGGCGCTTACTGCGGCAACACGAGATAATAACGGCAACGCGATTGTGCGTAATGTCGGCTACCGCGTGTATGTGCTGACAGTAGCGGATGGACTAGTTCGTTCGGTTAATGCTCTGTCCGCTGCATCCGGTGAATTCAGTCTGACCGAAAAAGCAGTCGCAGCAGCGACTTCCGTATCCGCTGATCTGGTGAGCAACAACAGCGCGATTCGTGTAAGCTTCACACCACCAGCGAATACGACAGGGATTAGCTCCTATGCGATCATGCTCGTGCCATCCGGTAATGCGACCAGCTTCACACTGGCAGATGCTAACCGTGTGACTGCGCCGAACTACCAGACGGTAACAGGCTCGACTTATAATGAATGGTCATTTACAACGTTGAATACCGATGCAACGGGGAATGCTATTCGTGCCAATGTGGCATATCGTGCATTCGTGCTGTCCGTTGCCAATGGCAGCACAGCAACCGTGAACGCATTGTCTGTCGCTTCACGCGAAGCAACGATCATTTCGCAATAATCACCAACGCATCGATGTGCTCAAGCCGTTCAGCTCTAGCTGGACGGCTTTTTGCTGACCTCTGTTGACTGCACACACTGGGAAAAGGGTAAGATAGAGACAGGTCATATTATCCTGTGCCCCTGTGGCGGAAAGAGGGAATCACATTGGAATATGTTAAACTGGGCCATACTGGTCTTGAAGTATCGCGACTCTGTCTGGGCTGCATGAGCTATGGTATCCCGGATCGTGGCGCGCATCCGTGGACACTGGATGAAGAAACGAGCCGTCCATTTATCCGGCAGGCACTGGAGCTGGGGATCAACTTTTTTGATACGGCAAATGTATATTCAGACGGAACAAGTGAGGAAATTGTCGGTCGTGCGCTCAAGGATTATGCGCACCGCGATGATATCGTTATCGCTACCAAGGTACATGGGAAAATGCGCCCCGGCCCGAATGGCGGTGGCTTATCACGTAAGGTGATTATGAGCGAGATTGATAACAGTCTGCGTCGTCTGGGGACAGACTATGTGGATTTATACCAGATTCATCGCTGGGACCCGCTCACTCCGATTGAGGAAACGCTGGAAGCGTTAAATGATGTCGTACGAGCCGGTAAAGCGCGCTATATCGGCGCTTCATCCATGCATGCATGGCAATTTATGAAGGCGCTCGATATTTCACGTCAGCGGGGCTGGGCGAGCTTTGTATCGATGCAGAACTATGTGAATCTGATCTACCGCGAAGAGGAGCGCGAAATGCTGCCGCTCTGCCTGGAGGAGGGGATTGGTGTCATCCCATGGAGTCCACTGGCACGCGGACGCTTGACCCGGGATTGGGAGGAGCAGACCGCACGCTCTGAAAGTGATGCATTTGGCAAAACGCTCTACACCGCTGCGGTTGACGCTGACCGCGAAGTAGTAGGGCGTGTAGCTGAGATTGCCGCAGAGCAAGGCGTTCCACGCGCACAGATCGCTCTCGCCTGGGTATTACAGCAATCTGCGGTCACCTCACAGATCATTGGTGCTACCAAGCTGCATCATCTGGAGGACGCTGTGGCTGCCCTTGAAATCAAGCTAACAGCGGACGAGATTGCGCGACTGGAAGAGCCATACGTACCGCATCCAGTGACAGGGTTCCAGTGATAGCTAACCTGGTCACAGAGAACGCTAGCGTCTAGCTCACTACCTGTTGATGATTGAAGCGTCCTGTATCGTTTACAGGTCTAATCCACCATATCTTATGTGAAGTTAGGAATATCCATTGTGAGCTACACTGCGAAGTCATTGGCATGCGATATTTTGCTTCAACGAGAATAGATTGCAAACCAAAAAGCACCGCTATGCTGCTATGCATAGCGGTGCTTTTGAGCGTTAGCTTGTTCATTTCAGGCGATGCTACCCACACTATGGGACGTGATCGTCTTATTTTTACCCGAGCGCTTCGCATGATATAAATACTGATCCACCTGCTCGAATAGCTGCTCCTTATTGAGTCCAGGCTCACAGCTATGCAGCCCGATACTGATTGTGACCGTCTGATTGTCCAGCTCCGCCCAGTGAAGCCGAGCCAGATGTCGTCGTATATTTTCAACGAGTGCATAAGCTTCATCAAATGTCTTGTCAAAAATGAGCAAGGCAAATTCCTCTCCGCCATAACGTGCTGCAATATCGCTAGAGGAGATATGATCCTGAATAATCTGTGCCACCGTGCCAAGCACTTTGTCGCCAACCTGATGACCATACGTGTCATTGATCAGCTTAAAGTTATCGATATCGAGCAAGGCAAGATGCAGCGTCACACCCTGGCTGGCATAATCAAAGGCGGTATCGTAATAGTCTTTGAACGACACCTGATTATACAGATTGGTCAGACCGTCCGTTTTGGAAATCTTACTCATAATTGCATTTTTAACGATGAGATCCTGCTTGGATTGCATCGTATGATGCAGATGGTTTAAAATCTCGCTGCCACTTGAAACGATAACATGAGCGACGAATGTTCCTCCCAGTATAAATGCAGGTATGGAAATAACATCAAAAGGAGTGAGGAACGTACGAAAGTGGGGATCGGCGAAATATAAGGTCAGGAAGGCGAACATCTGCAACAATGCCGGAATCCAGAGCAACCTCTTATTAAAAAAAATCACTGCCGAGAAAATGGGCATCAGGCAGAGGGCGGTTATAATGCGGATATCATAGTTGAGATAAATAATCGTCCATGTAATGAACGTACTTGTTAAAAATAGAGCATAATACGAAAGTTGTAACCGAGTACGATGAATCCAATCAGCCCATACGATCATCAGCACCATACACGATGTCGGAATCAACAAAATATGAACAAAAAAGTGATAAGCAGTTGCTGGATAGTCCAAAAATAAAAAAGCCCCGAGCTGGGCAAAAAAGTGAATGAACACAACCACCCAGTAGGACCTCAGAAAATTGCGAATCCATTTTTGCTGCTTATTGACATGCTCCAGATGGTCAAACACAGAATCTGAGGATTTCATAACATCACCATACTGCCTCATTAGATAAATTACCAAACGATATACGTATTCACCTAGTTATTATAGATCATTATTTGGACAGAAAGAAGGTAATTTTTGGCACGATAGACAGGATAAACGGTAGGAATGAGTGCTTTTTTGACAATATTCTGATAATTTTATTCACACCCTGTCACTCTATACATACAGATTACCAACGATGGAACTATTTGTTGTGCATGCTAATGATCAGAGTGTCTACAATAAAACGCGAATCATGCCTCAATGCGTAGAAATAGGAGCGTTTGCATAGTCCCATTTTCCTGATTAGTCGAAAATCGACAAACGCAATAGGGACGCAAGTAAAAGCGGTTTCTTTTTTTCAAATTAAATTACAAAAATTCCCTTCCGGTGATTGTATTTAAGAGAATCATGAGTTATAATGAGTATAACGAAATCGTGACCTGAACTCACATATTGTAGAGGGTTATTGGTTTGTAAAAATAATAACCTTGTACAATATGTGATTTTTCATTTTATCGGATGTTTTTTTCTGAATAAAGAAGGTCATGTAAATTTAATTTTTGGAGGTACCCCACATGCAAACAGGTACAGTTAAATGGTTCAACGCTGAGAAAGGTTTCGGCTTCATCGAAGTTGAAGGCGGCAACGATGTATTCGTACACTTC
The DNA here is from genome assembly GCF_034055775.1 of Paenibacillus hunanensis. Lineage (NCBI taxonomy): Bacteria > Bacillati > Bacillota > Bacilli > Caryophanales > Paenibacillaceae > Paenibacillus > Paenibacillus hunanensis. Next base: position 319,067 of record NZ_CP139194.1, read on the forward strand.
TCCGCAATCCAAGGCGACGGTTTCAAAACTTTGGACGAAGGTCAACGCGTAGAATTCAACGTAGTTGAAGGTAACCGTGGACCACAAGCTGAGAACGTTGTAAAACTGTAATTCAGCTTATAAAAACGCCCTTAACGTCAGTTAAGGGTGTTTTTTTGTGTTTATAACTTGTTGTGTACAGCCTTAATATCGAGGGTATAGCCCAATTTTGTCGCGATCTTCTACCTGCAACGACGCATACGTCGGAAACGCAATTTTTATTGTGATTTACATAAATGATATAACATATTATAATATATGTTAATATTAAACATAAATCCTAATCCAAAGGTGATATTATGCCAGATAGCCCATTGTCTTTAAAACCAAGGTATGAACAGATGTATATTGAGCTTCGTTCACGTTTGCGAAAAGGGGTATACGGAGTCGGCGATAAGCTCCCTTCCGAAAAAGAGCTGATGAAGCAGTTCGATGTGAGCCGTATCACCTCGAAAAAGGCGCTTGATATGCTGGTGCAGGAAGGCTATATTGTTCGCCAGCCAGGACGGGGATCGTTTGTCATTCATGCGGGTGATCCGCCCGGTGAAAGCTATTCCGCTTCAACAAAGGCACCAGAGCCGCAGGAGCAAACAGGCGTCCAGCGTCGTCTGGCGAGCAAGCAGATCGTGATCGGTCTGATTATGGAGGACTTTAGCGACAGCTACGGCAAGGAGATGCTGGCAGAGATGGAGCGTACCGCACAGCGTCTGAATGTGTATCTGCTGATGCGGATGTCCTTTTCACAGCCGGATATTGAAGAAAATGCGATTCGTAGTCTGCGTGAATACGGAGTGGACGGACTGATTATTTATCCGACACGTGGACAGAGCTTTAATCCAGAGATTTTACGGCTGGTCATTGATCGTTTCCCGCATATACTCGTGGATCGTTATTTTAAAGGCACCGAATCGGCTTCGATCAGCACGGATAATGTAGAGGCAGCGCGCAAGGGCACGAATCATCTGCTCGATCTGGGACATCGACATATTGGTCTGCTCGCCTCCAAGGTGATGGACAATGTGGCGATTGAGGAGCGGATCGAAGGCTTTGTGCGTGCGCATGCGGAGCGTGGAGTCATACTGGATCGATCATACTGGCTCACCGATATGACGTGGAATGGAGAGACGGAAGCGGAAGAGCAGGAGCGTGTGCGCGTTAATGTGGATACGATCCAGCAGATGGTAGAGCATCAGCCGCAAATGACAGCGATCTTTGCGATGCAGTACGAGCTGGCGCTATTTGCCAAGGAAGCGCTGGAGCATGCTGGGGTGAAGATACCGGAGCAGATTTCGCTTATTTGCTTTGATAGCCCACAGGCGAGTGCAGCGCTGTATCCGTTTACACATTTGCAGCAGGATCAGCATTCGCTCGGACGACTGGCTGTAGAAAATGTGCTCAAGCTTATTGCTGGTGAAACGCTACCGGGACGGATCTCGCTTACTGCCGATCTGATTCATGGTCTGTCGACAGCACCGGCATTGTCTGAAGCCACTCAGGTGAAGCGTGCGACTGGAACCGATTAAATGACCCGTCACGATTGGTTAGAGGGAGCGATCAGCTAGCAGTTCAGATAGGTGAATACATGAGCATATTATCGTTCGATTGAACGTTATTGTCATGTAATAAATGGATAATATCATAGCTTATTCAAAACACCGGATGATATGACAATATTATCCGGTGTTTTGTGTAATTTAAATTAAATATTATAATATAATATATTGACATGTTATTTAGAGTGCATTATGATATTGCCATAAATGAAAGCGCTTTACATGAGGAGGGATGTTATGAACGAACAGGAGGAAGCGATTGTCCCCTTTTCAGTGGAACAACTCATATCCAGTGTTGCCAGCAAGCTAGAAGATCGACCCAAGCTGGCGCATATGTTCGGCAATTGTATTCGCAATACGTTAACAACGACACTCCGACCTCAGCAGGACGGTACGGTATTCGTCATTACCGGCGATATTCCGGCAATGTGGCTGCGTGATTCGGCAGCACAGGTTAGACCTTATCTGCTGCTTGCGAATGAAGACGAAGGGCTTGGCGATCTGGTGAGCGGTGTGGTGAAGCGGCAGATTCGTTATATTTTGCAAGACCCGTATGCGAATGCCTTCAACGAAAGTGCAGATGGTAGTGGGCATCAGGATGATAAGACGGAGATGACGCCTTGGATCTGGGAGCGTAAGTATGAGATCGACTCGCTCTGTTACCCGCTCCAGCTCGCCTATCTGCTCTGGCAGAAGACAGGACGTACCGATCATTTTGACGAAGAATTCCGTCAGGCATGTCGGACGATTCTGGAAGTATGGCGCACCGAGCAGAATCATGATGAGCATTCCACGTATCGGTTTGAACGGTTTGACTGTCCAGCTTCGGATACGCTCCCTAATGACGGGAAAGGTAATCCGGTTGCAGTTACCGGCATGACCTGGTCGGGCTTCCGCCCAAGTGATGATGCATGCGAATATGGCTATCTGGTGCCAGCGAATATGTTTGCGGTTGTGGTGCTGGGCTATATGCAGCAGATTGCGACTGAAGTATACAGCGATCAGGAACTGACCGAATCAGCGGCTACCCTACAGGAGGAGATTCGGGCAGGAATCGAGAAGTATGGCATCGTTAATCATCCGAAGTTCGGCCCGATGTATGCCTACGAAACCGATGGGTACAGCAACTATAATCTGATGGATGATGCGAACGTACCGAGCCTGCTTTCCCTGCCTTATCTGGGCTATTGCAAGCCGGACGATGAATATTATCTGAACACAAGGCGCTTTATCCTGAGCAAGCATAACCCATATTACTATAGTGGCTCTGCGGCGCAAGGCATTGGCAGCCCGCATACGCCGCCAAAATACATCTGGCATATCTCACTGGCAATGCAGGCGCTCACATCACTCGATTCGGAAGAGCAGGAACGGCTGCTCACGCTACTGGAGAACACCGACGCAGACACTGGATTTTTGCATGAAGGCTTCCACGCCGATAACCCGGCAGAATATACTCGGGAGTGGTTTTCCTGGGCGAATTCATTATTTAGCGAGCTGATCTTGACCCATTGTGGCTATGATGTGCCGAGCAGCAGGCTGAAGTAAGAATAGGATTCCCCTAACAAGGGATTCGGAAATGTAGGAAGCGAGACTTACTGGATTACCATTTACACAAAGGGGCGATCAGTATGAAAAAGCAAAGCTACAAATGGGCAGCAGGTATGCTACTCAGTCTATCCGTATTCACCGCAGCCTGTTCTTCCGGCGGCACAGCGACAACAGGCTCTGCCGATGGTGGTTCAGCTTCTAGCGGCAGCAAGGTGGTCAAGGTAGCCTACGGCAAATGGAACGACACCGATGTATGGGGCAAATGGCTGGCCGACGTGAAAACTGAATTTGAAAAGGAAAATCCGGGCGTAACCGTAGAGCTACAGCCGATCCAGGGTGCACAATATGCAACCAAAATTCCGCTATTGATGTCCGATCCAAAGACAGCACCTGAAGTACTGGCAGAGGATTCCTTCATGATCAATGCCGATAGTGCTGCTGGTTATCTGGAGCCACTGGCAGTCGATCAATGGAGTGACTGGAGCAAGTTCAATGACGGCATCAAGGCAGCTGTCAAAGGTAAAGACGACAAGAGCTATGGCGTACCGTTCTCCACTGACGTTCGCGGTCTCTACTACAATAAAGAGCTGTTCAAAAAAGCAGGTCTGCCTGTACCTTGGCAACCGAAAAACTGGCAGGATATCCTGACAGCCGCTCAAACGTTAAAAGACAAACAGCCGGATATCATCCCATTCTGGATGAACTCCAGCAAAGCCGGTCAGGAAGCAACAACGATGCAGACCTTTGAAATGCTGCTGTACGGAACACAAAACACACTGTTTGAAAACAACAAATGGGTGACTCAAAGTCCTGGCGTACTCAGCTCCCTGCAATTCATCAACGATATCTATAGCAAGGGTCTAGGTCCACAGCTATCTCAGGTAATGACTGCACAGGCTGGACAGGTGCTTGAAACAGACCTGATGCCGAATCAAAAGGTCGGTATCGTGCTGAATGGTAGCTGGTTGCCATCCACATGGGCATCTACTGGTAGCAAGCCATGGCCAGAAGCGCTCAATGTGTATGATTTCGTGAAAATGCCAACACAAAACGGTCAGGACCCAGGCTACACTTCGATGTCTGGCGGTTGGACACTGGCTGTAGGCGCGAAGGCGCAGCAGAAGGATCTGGGCTGGAAATTCATCCAGATGGCAGTGAATGAGAAGTACAACAAAGAATACGCAATGCTGGATAGCGCACTGACTCCACGTACTGACGTAGCCAAGGATTCGGAATATCTGAGTCAGCCAGGCACACTGTATGCAAAAGCAGCCGATTTCATTAAATATACTCACGTTCGTCCAAGTAACTCTGACTATCCAGTTGTATCCACAGCAATTCAGCAAATGGTCGAAACGGTTGTTACAGGTGGTGCAAGTCCACAGGATGCGATGAATCAATTCGCACAAAGTGTGCAGCGAAGCCTCGGTGCTGACAAAGTAGCACCAGCAGCTAACTAACGACAAAGTCATAGTAAGGTAGCCGATTCAGACAGGTAGCCGGTCGCCGGGAATACAGGGCAGCCCGGCTGCCTGACTGTTTACGTATAGAGCGTACAGGAACGATAGAGAAACCGTGATGGGGCTTAGCAAGCTAGCATGAAGGTGCTGGTGAAATGATCCAGATCGCGTGATGGAGGAGGAGACTGAAGATGGAGGCTGTACAAGCGCGCACTACTGCGAGCAAGCGTCGGAATAATGCTGAACAGTGGCGAGCATTAGTATTTTTGTCGCCAAGCTTTGTTTTGCTGCTGGCGTTCTTTTTCGTACCGACCATTCTGACGTTTTATTTTGCTTTTACGAATATGGCATTAACCGGTGCTGCGGCAGCGGATACGCAATTTGTAGGCTTTGAGAACTTTAAAAATATGTTTCAGGATGCCAGCTTCCGTACGTCGGTCTGGAATACGATCATTTTCCTGATCTTTTCCGCCGTGATCGGACAGCAGGTGATGGGCTTTATTATTGCGGTATTGATGAACGGACGCAGTCGCGTCTTCCGCAGTGTGATCGGCTCGATCGTTATCGCGGGCTGGGTGGCACCGGAAGTGGTGTGTGCGTTTGTATGGTTTGCCTTTTTGAATGACACGGGTACGGTGAACACCTTTCTCCAATCGGCGAATATTACGCCGATCGCCTGGCTGTATACGTTCCCGATGGTATCGGTCATTATCGCCAATATCTGGCACGGTACCGCCTTCTCGATGATGGTGTTCCAGGCAGCGCTTGGCGACGTGCCTCGTGAGGTGGAGGAATCCGCGATGATCGACGGCGCGAACGCATGGCAACGCCTGACACGAATTACGCTGCCGATGATCGTCAGCTCGGTAACGACCAATATGGTACTCGTAACGCTGCAAACACTCGGTTCCTTTACACTGATCTACGCTCTAACTGGCGGTGGCCCGGGTCTTGCGACAGAGACGCTTCCGATCTATATGTATCACCAGGCTTTCGTGAATTATCAGTTGGGCTATGGAACAGCGATCTCGCTAATGCTGCTGTTGATCGGTATTATTGCCAGCCTTATCTATATGCGCATGCTAAAAGTGAAGCTGTAAAAGGAGGAAGAACAGATGAGCACTGTACATGATGTCCCTCGCACTCGAACACGCAAGCGGAAGCTGAATCGGTTCGCGGTTGCGCGCGTTTTGCCTTATATCATTTTGACCTTTATTGGTGTGCTGTTTTTGCTTCCACTGTTATGGCTAATTTTTGCATCTTTCGATAAGGACGCAACACTGGCACTCAAGTTTCCCGTTCACTTTACACTCGATAACTATCGGGATACGGTAACGAATCAGGAGAATCAGCTGTCCTTTGCAAACGGTCTGATTCTGGCGCTGGGGCAAGCACTGCTCGTCGTCATTGTGGCGGGTCTGGCGTCGTATCCGCTGTCCCGTTACCAGATGCGTTACAAACGCCCGTTTATGTATGTTATTTTGTTCGCGACTGGCTTGCCGCTGACAGCGGTGATGGTGCCGGTGTATCAATTCTTTCTGTATTTCGGTATGCAGGATTCCCTCTTTTTCACGATTTTGTTCCTGACTGCATCGGCATTGCCGTATTCGATCTGGATGATGAAAAACTTTATGGATTCGGTACCGATTGAGCTGGAGGAAGCGGCATGGGTCGATGGTGCATCGATCTGGACGACGCTGCGCCTTGTCATCGTACCGCTGATGCTGCCCGGTATCTTCACCGTCGGAATCTTCGCCTTTTCCGGTAGCTGGGGCAACTTCCTCGTTCCGTTCATCCTGCTACAAAGCGCTAACAAGCTGCCAGCCGCGGTAACGATCTATCAGTATTTTGGACAAAATGGCATGGTGCAATATGGCATGCTCGCATCGTTCTCGGTGCTGTATACAATCCCGGCAGTGGCGCTGTATATTATCGGTCAACGCTACATGTCGCAGGGCTTTAGTTTTGGTGGTGCAAGTAAAGGTTAAGTGCGCGCAGTGAAATAGTAAGCCGACGCTTACACCTGAAGCGTATACCCATCCATCTATTATGCTCGATAGAAATAGCAGAAATCGATAGCAAGAAGTCGAACATGGAAATAATTGGTTATACAATGGATCAGCCTGTAGTGCAATGCACTGCGGGCTTTTTCATGTTTGCTTGCATAAAATTTACGAAAATCGCTTGGTACAACCGCGCTCATATTGTATGATATAGGTTGTTCCGAGGCGTATGGAAGCATTTTTCTTATACCAGCGCACACGGGAACTATCCTATGATGAATAAAGGTGAACATAGATCATGAAACCAATCGATTTGAAATATATGATGCCTGCCGAATGGGAAGCACACGAAAGAACAATTCTTGCCTGGCCAGTGATCGGTTCGATGTCGTATCCAGACGATTATGCAGATGTATGCAAGGGCTATCAGGAGCTGATCAGCGCGATTGCTGAATTTGAGCCAGTAACGCTTGTTGTGAACCCAGATGATCTGGAAAAAGTACAGGGACTGTTTGCCGGACAAGCGGTTGAATTCCTGCCACTGGAGCATGACGATGCATGGATGCGCGATAATGGGCCTACCATTGTAATGAATGAGCAGGGCGAGCGCGCTGGTATTAACTGGGGCTTCAATGCATGGGGCGGTAAGTACAAGAACTGGGATCTGGATAACGCTGTGGCACCAGAGGTGCTCAAGCATCTGGGCTTGCGTCAATTCGATGCACCGCTCGTACTGGAAGGCGGCTCGATTCATGTGGATGGCGAAGGTACACTGCTGACGACAGAAGAGTGTCTGCTGAACGTGAACCGTAACCCGGAGCTCAGCCGTGAGCAGATTGAGCAGTATGTAAAAGACTATACAAATGTAGAGCAGATCATCTGGCTCAAACGTGGTCTGTCCGGCGACGAAACAGATGGTCACGTCGACAATGTGGCATGCTTTGCTGCACCAGGTAAAGTTATTCTACAGGTATGCCATGATTCTGCCGATGATAACTATGAGATCACACAGGAGAATCTGCGTATTCTGGCAGACGCAACCGATGCTAAGGGGCGCAAGCTGGAAGTGATCGAGATCGAGCAGCCACCGCTGGTGATGCATGAGGATCAACGTCTGACGTTGAGCTATCTGAATTTCTACTTTGTGAATGGCGGCATTATTTTACCGGTATTCGGCGGCACGGCTGAAGAGACGGATCGCAAAGCGATTGACGTACTGCAACAAACGTTCCCGGATCGTCGTATCCGTACGATCAATGGCATGGCGATTATCCGTGAGGGTGGTAACGTACATTGCACGACCCAGCAGATTCCTGCGGGCAAGTAAGTATTGATCTGGGCATTCACTTTATGATTGTCCTGACATAGTAGCTGTCTGTATTCATTAGATATCGATTGCTAGCTAATGGCATACAATAGCTGTAGTTCGGTATCTATTTATCGGGTATGTATAATGTTTGTGAAACTTTATTTATCATTCGAAGCGAGCAGGTCGTGCATAGATAAAATGCCACGACCTGCGCTCGCGTTCATATAGGAAGGATGACTACACCACATGAGAAACGTAAAAGTAGCAGCAACTCAAATGAGCTGCTCCTGGGATATTGAAGATAACATCCGTAAAGCAGATAAGCTCGTACGCGAAGCTGCGGCACAGGGTGCACAGATTATTTTGCTGCAAGAGCTGTTCGAAACGCCATATTTCTGCCAGAAGGAAAAAGCGGAATATTATCAGTACGCAACCGAGCTGGAGGAAAACAAAGCAATCAACCATTTCCGTGAGGTAGCGAAGGAGCTTCAGGTTGTATTGCCGATCAGCTTCTATGAGAAGAAAAACTATGCTCGCTACAACTCGCTTGCTGTGATCGATGCAGATGGCGAAGTGCTGGGCAAATACCGCAAGAGTCATATTCCGGACGGCCCGGGTTATGAAGAGAAGTTCTATTTTAACCCGGGTGATACGGGCTTCCAGGTGTGGAACACACGTTATGCGAAGATCGGCGTCGGCATCTGCTGGGATCAATGGTATCCAGAAGCGGCACGCTGCATGGCACTGATGGGCGCTGAGCTGCTGTTCTACCCGACAGCGATCGGTTCCGAGCCGCAGGATGCAGGTATTGATTCCAAGGATCATTGGCAAGCGTGCATGCTCGGTCATGCTGGTGCGAACCTGATTCCCGTCATCGCTTCCAACCGTATCGGTAAAGAAGAGGACGAGGATTCCCTAATCAACTTCTACGGTTCTTCCTTTATCGCTGGCCCACAGGGCAACAAAGTACAGGAAGCCGACCGCAGCAGCGAAGGCGTACTGGTGGCTGAATTCGATCTGGATCAGCTCGAAACACAGCGTCTGGAATGGGGCATCTTCCGTGATCGCCGCCCGGATCTGTATGGCATGATCGCGACTTATGATGGCGAGCGTCGTTTCAAGTAAAGTGTCGCTGTTGAGTTTGTAAGGCGGTTGCGTATGTAGGATGCAGAAAATGAGTATACTCATGCTGTGTATTTTTTGCTCTGTGTAGACATAAGTTCTTTATACTGAAGCTTAGATACAAGGTACTGATGAATTAGAGGCACGAATGAATGAAAGGCTCATTCTTCTATAACGGAGAATGAGCCTTTTTTTGGTAGAGGCTATTTTATGAGGAAATGCGTTATCATTTAGTTTATGTAACAGATTGGGGCCTATAAATAAAGCAGGCATCAAGGAAATAGTAGACTATCTCTAGTTTTATAACTGCAATTTTTTGATTTATATACAAAATTAGTCACCTAGCAACCGATATAAATTATAAGGAATATTTCAATTATTTATGTGATTTGAGGTGAATATTCTATGCTTAATGGCTTTTTCACCGCTTCAGATAGGGTAACTGAATTTGGATGGATAATAAAAAACCTGATACATAACGGAAAAATGGTAGGGCAGATATGGATAGAAGGACTGAGTCAAACAGATCCCATCACAAGATATCTTTCGTGGATCATCATACTCACGGTACTGCTGATAGTAGCTTTACTCATCTTGCGACTGCTGGTCTGGCTAATCTATGCTACTTTTCCAAGATTGTACGAAAGAATCGATTTATTAAAGTTAGATTATAGATATCGCAATAAGAAGTGGGAATTACCGGTCATATGGACGGCGGTTCTTTGTTTGTATAATCGAGGCATAATTGGTATACAGTCCCCACTTCAAAATAGTGGAGAACGTGCAGTGGATCTTACTTTTTCAAGAATTCAGTATGATCCTAATCTATTGAACAGCGATGAACAATATCTCATTCATTGGCTATTCAATAAGTCGGGTGGTTCTACATTTGCTGCGCGTTCAATTGCTGGACCAGATTTATCTAATGCAAGCCATAGGTCAAGATTATTTTACTACCGCGCACGTCTGGATATGTTATATTCGCGATTATGTACTTGGAGTGTACTTGTTAGCAAAAGATACAGGCTGCGTAGTCAGAAGCGATATGAAATTCAACGTAAAATCAGTTTTATGATCGGGATTATTTTGGCAATGCTCATGCCTTTACTTTTATTCATTGATCATGATCCCAGCGGAAGCATTATTTTTCCTTCGCTTGATCAGATTGTTTTTATCGTTCTTCTCGCTTCATTGTTCATGCTCATCATCTCTACAGCTAGTTTCTTCTTATTTTTAGGGTATGTCGGTTCAATTCGACAAAAGACATTGAGATCAACTGTAATAAAACGGATACCTGCTTTGATTGTTGTTGTGTATGTGGCTCTACTACTACTATTACGACAAGATCAGATTGGATTGTTCGATTCATCAACAATGGTGATTATGGGAGTAACATTCATATTTCTGATATCCAGTTATGTGTTTCCTATCGCTATTATCAAGGTACCTTTAGCTGGCTTTAGACACCGATTATCTCATGGAGCTTACCGAAAAGTTAAGCATCCTGACAGATTAGAGCGACTGCTACAGGCAAGTATGGTATTGGAATGTGGAAATGATTTTTTGAAAACTCATCCACAGCTTAAAGCGTTTGCTAGTCAATACCCGGAGTATGCTATGTTGCTTTATGCTGAGAGAGTGATAGCTGCCAAGCATACCGTGTTTCAATCTCAAATTGAGTTTGGAAAGTATGATACTGAACATCCATATGAAAACTATGATAAGCAGTATTCAGGGGGATTTAAATACTCCAGTAATGATTCGTACGTTAGCAATTCCTATAATTCTTATTCCAACAGTGACTCGGATAATTCTTGTCTTAGCGATAACCCGGGTAGTCATCATATGGACTTATCAAGTCATGGTTCAGATTCTAATGATTCTGGCAATAGTAGTGATTCTAATTCAAATTGAAGGGTGGACATTCATGAAAAAGTGCTTATTCATGCACATATTCTGTATCATAGCTATCTTTTCGATATGCTTGCTGTTCATACCGAGCGCATCAGCTAATGCTTTGGCTGGAGACATAATAAAAAATTGGGGATTGTTAACTAAAATTTCTGCGCTGATTATCGTTTTGTTTGTCATTGTGATTGTGCCTCTCATTGTATGGCGTAGAATTGTTGTGCCTTTTCGTTATCGTCAATCTCCGGAGCATTACATGAAGATGGATTTGCTCAGGTTACAAGCTGTCTATTTCGATAACAATTGGAGTTCGATATCTATTTTGGCAGGGATATTATCGTTGTACAATCGTGTAATCGTAGGTATTGGATTTAAAAAATTATCTAAAAGACAAGGTAGGTCTTCTCTCACGTTCTCACTATTGCAAAATGCTGCTCAACCGCTGCGTAAAGATGAACAGTATTTTATCCAATGGTTATTCAAGCAAGATCACGATCGTGCTTTTACTATGCGTTCAATTGCTCTACCTGATCTGGATGAGGATGATAGCTTGCCTCAACGGAAATTATATCAAGAGCGTTTAAATCATTTGTATCCTCAGATTCATCATTGGATCAATGAGTCGAAGAAAAAGCATGGCGATATAGCTTATACATCAAGGAAGAAGTTACCTGCCATCATTGGATACGTGTTGGCAACCTGTTTATTTGCAGCTCTGTATATGTCTATGGGATTAATGATACTGTGGGCGTATATTCCCTTCCTGTGTTTATGGTTAGGATTGTGGATGGGCATTGCGATCTTATTCATTGTAGGACGCACAGTGAAATTTATAAGTGAATGTATATTCGGTGAAACGCCTTTCTTAGATAAAATCCCACAATGGTTTCTTGGGGATGATTTTTTTGAAAATGTAAAAAAGGCATTGGCTATTTCCTTTATTTTAAATATCTTTTTTCTTTTCTCTGATAACTTATTATTTCAATTCATGGTGCCGTTGATAGATGGTTCGTTGAATGAATCATGGGCGATAGTTGCATGGGCTATATTAGCCTGTGTTTTTACTGCATGCTTGTTTCCCACTCATTATCTTGAATTTCCGGTAAAACAATTAAAGCGACGACTTGCACAGGGTAAATATGAGCATGTTGAGGATCCAGAGTTGCTGGAGTGGTTATTGCAGGCAAGTATCGTACTCAATTGCGGAGATGACTTTTTGAAAAAACATCCGCAGATTGAAGAAGTAACAGATCGTTACCCGGAATACGTAATGCTATCCAATGCAAAGCAAATTGTGGAGGAAATGTATATGGTATGGAGGTCTATATTTGAATACGAACAGGAATGGGCTCGTATACAAGAAGAGCGTAGGCTTGAGATTCAACGCGCTTATAAGAGTAACGATTAACTGTAACTATACCAGTTGATATAGCTTGGCTGTATTAAGGCTATATCAACTAGACTAAGCTTATTCACGCTTGATTGAATAAAGTGTGCATTTCAATTTCTCAACAACTCAATCAAGAGGTGAACACGAATGCAGCAAAGATGCATACTAATTTATACACTTTTAGTGATTATTATGCTGACTGTGTCGTTACAATATATTCCGGTAGCAACAGCAACCAGTCATATATCCAATCGTTCATTTACAATTGATCGCGTCGATATTCAGGCGCAGCTTCTAGCGGATGGAGATATGGAGGTAGAAGAATTATACACATATACATTTGATGGTACATATCATGAAACAATTCGTACGATTGGTAAGGAAGGATATGAGGGGGTTGAGTTTTTTCAGGCTTATTCGGTCGATGATGCATATGACATGAATGAATGGGATCATACACAGCTTCATCAGCTCTTAGCGTTGAAAGTACACAAGACCACCTCGGATGATCTGTTCAAATATGCTGCGACGCTCTCAGCAAAAAATGAAACTAAAAAAGTACTGTATCATTATCGTTTACGTGGCGTGATGAAAAGCAGTAACAGTATAGGGTATTGGAATTGGAAGTTTTTTGATTATCGCAATCCCAGTACAATTGGCGATGTGCATATTCGGATGGAATTGCCGGAAGCTCTTGCTGATAGTGAAGAACTACAAGTTCATGCTGATACCTATTTTCCGGATACAGGAAGCCTGAACGTACAGAATCATAGAGTGATAATCTATGATTACCCCATGCTATTCGCAGGAGAGCCTTTGGACATGCGAATATCGTTTCCTTTAGCTGAACAACAGTTGGAGAATCATAATATGAGCAAGCTGGACAATGCAGCGCCGTACTTTTCGCTCAATCATGACGCATGGACATATGTGGGTAAATGGAACAGTTTGACGAAATGGTCAGCTATCATTATCGCTTTGTTGTTAGCTGTTATTATGCCAGTGTTCTTATGGTTCATTGTTATTATTCCTACGTACTATCGAATATTGATACACCGATATATGCGAATGGATATGCTTGAACTTAAAGCGATCTATTCTCGTGGTGAATGGGATTCATGGTCTATTTTGGCAGGTGCATTGTCGTTGTATAGACGTGGGATTATAGATGCGGATTTTAAGAAAGCCACTATATTTGATCGTACACCTGTATTAACTTTTTCAAAGCGACACCATATGTCTGAGCGATTGCGTACAGACGACAAGTATTTGATGGATTGGTTATTTACTCAAGGTGGAGGAAATATGTTTGCGATAAACTCCATTTTTATGATCGCCATCTCTAAATCTGCTTCAAAATACCAACAAAATCAGAGTCGGCAGCGTTTGAATAAAATACATTCTGAGTTACCTCAATGGGGAGCACTGGTGAGCAAAGAGCTTAAATTACCAGATCCATCCGTATATGAACTAATCAGATTAGTGAGGGTATTAGTTGGATATGGATTAGCCACTATTTTATTTGCTAAATGTCTGAATATAGATGATCTGGATATTGTTTATTTTCGGAGCCCTATAAAGTATTGGCTTACAAGGGATTTTGACCCAACAGGTGATTTTTTGGGGCGCTGGTTTGATCCATTTTTTTATCTTGGCATTGGTTCATTTATAGGGCTTTGGATTGTGATTGGTTTGGCTTTTTTAATGTACGGTGTCTATGCCGTTATCATTGCACTAACGAATCGTTCAGTCGATGGAGAGCCTCGTTTTCTAGAAAGGGTACTTTTCTGGTTTATCGATAAAGACGGGACTCATATATTAAAAAAAGGAATTGCAATCTCATTTCTATTAAATGTACTCTGGCTTTGTGCATTTAATCCTCCTAATGCACAGTTATGGATGATCAGTTGCGCTATAGTTTTATGCGTTGCTGTATGTTTTTATCCATTACCAATGCACAGGCAAGAAATCCCGATTCAGCAATTGAGATACCGTCTGATGAATGGGAAGTATAGTCATGTTATGGATGCAGCCTTATTGGAATGGTTGTTTCAGGCAAGCTTAGTATTACAATGCGCTGATGAATTTTTGGGATCCCATCCTCAGATTAAAGCTATAGCAGAGCAACATCCAGAACATGAATTATTATCTAAAGCACATCGGATTGTATATGCAGTAAATACGGTATGGGGATCAATCATAGAGTTTGAGAATAGAGAACGAGAGATAAAAGAAAGAAAGGAACGTAGTAGGTTACAACGCGAACAAGCGCGTGCCCGTAATGACTATTACAGTAGCTCAAGCAGCAGTGACTCCACTAGCTATAGCGCCGATTCTTCTAGTTCCAGTTTGAGTGATTCCAGTGATTCTGGTGGGGGTGGTGGATCTAGCTCGGATTAAGCTGTAGGTTAGCTTTTGTAATCCATGGTGGTATAGCAATAGACAGAGTATAAATATAGTTACCGAAAAGCCCTTGCCCTGGCAGAATAGCTAGCGCGGAGGCTTTTTCCTATTTTTAGCAAGTTAACTTTCTCTCACCACATACTATCTATAATTATTTATTGCATTCCCTTTATTCTTACAACCCCATAACGGTTAATGGGTAGTTAGAAATACACCATAACTGCTCATATGCCGATCATCGAGATCTATGAATCACTTATCCATAAACATCGGTTCGATAAGTAGTGATGTCTTCATCTACAAATGTGATCTATTCACTCTATGATTTATTAACTGTAATTTAACTGAGAATAACTTTAAATCACCTTCCATCAACCAATCTCACCATACCGAAAGGAGAACCATCATGCTCAAACAAACCGTCACACTACCAGACGGAACGTTACTACCTGCGATCGGACAAGGCACGTGGAATATGGGTGACGATGCTTCGCGTCGTACCGAGGAGATTGCCGCGCTGCAAGCAGGCATTGATGCTGGGATGACGCTAATCGATACCGCGGAAATGTATGGCGAAGGACGCTCGGAGGAACTTATTGGCGAAGCGATTCGCGGACGAAGAGACGAAGTGTTTCTCGTTTCCAAAGTATATCCGCATCATGCAGGTGGGAAGAAGCTGGTACAGAGCTGTGAGCAAAGTCTGAAGCGACTGGGCACCGATCATCTCGATCTGTATTTGCTGCACTGGCGCGGACGGATTCCACTACAGGATACGGTAGAAGGGATGCAGCGTCTTATCGAAGATGGGAAAATACGTCGCTGGGGCGTATCCAATCTGGATGTAGACGATATGAACGAGCTGATGCGTATCGAAGGCGCGGAGCAGTGTGCGGTCAATCAGGTGCTGTATCATCTTGGTTCACGCGGTATTGAATATGATCTATTGCCCTGGCAGCAGGAGCATCGTATGCCTGTGATGGCGTACTCCCCACTGGCACAGGCTGGCTCGCTACGCCGTGAGCTGATTCAGCATCCGATTGTACAGCAGATTGCGGATGAGCAGGATGCGGAGCCTTTTCAAATTATGCTGTCCTGGTGCATTCGTAGTGGCTCCGTGATGGCGATCCCAAAAGCCTCCACTGTCGAGCATGCGAGAAGCAACGCGGAGTCGGCGAACATTAAGCTGAGCGAGCAACAGCTACGGCAGCTAGATGAAGCATTTCCAGCACCACAGCATAAGGTGCCGCTAGACATGATATAACAGCAATATAACGTACATGAAGCCTATATCTGCTTAGGCTAGCATCCCTTCATAATATAGCAGCTATTCATCCTAGAATCGTACGATAGAAAGGTGGAGACAGCGTGCAGCATCATTACTTATTCATTAGCAGCTGGACAGTAGGCACTTCAAGGGACAGGCTATGGGAAATGGCAGATCATATTGAAGAGATCGATTGCTGGAATAATGTCGTTTTTGAAAAGGTACAGCAAGGGCATGGCTCAGATGGAATTGGCGATGTGTTTCGCTGCACCTTTAAAACGAAAATGCTGTTTCACCTGTCGATCTACCTGAAGGTTACCGACAAGCGTAAGCCAGACCAATTTACGCTAGAGGTGGAAGGGCCACTGGCTGGAACTGGCACCTGCTATATGAAGGAATCGCCAGATGGCAAGCAAACAGAGCTGCGCTGTGAATGGAAGGTACGACTGCATCATCGGGGGCTACGAATGATGAATCCGGTGATGCGTCCGGTCTATACGTGGAGTCACGATAAAGTGATGGATGAGGGTGTACAGGGCGTCGCCGCCAGTCTGAATGCTGACGTCAGTGCACCACACCATGAAACGATTGTATATCGCTAAGCCGCATCAGAGTATCGATCATGCACAGGATGGAGGATCTGAGATGGGGAAGTACCAGTTTACACATAGTTGGCGACTGCAAACAACGGCTCAGGCGGTCTGGGAGCGTATTAGTGATTTTGAAGCGATTGAGGATTGGGAAGGGGTCACCTTTCAAAAGGTCTATCATCATGGACATCCGCACGGTGTAGGCGACCATTATCGGATGCATATTCGGACGCGGTTCGGCTACCGTCTGGCGTTTCAATTTAGCATTGTGGAGAAGCAGGAATGTGCACTGATTCGTCTGGAAGCGACGGGTGATCTGCATGGTTATGGCATTTTCCGATTGGAGCAATGTGGTGATTGCACCGTGCTGCACTACTACTGGGAGGTACAGACGACCAAGCCGTGGATGAAATGGTGTGAACCCTGGTTGCGCCCCTTTTTCATATGGAATCATAATCAGGTAATCTACCGCGGTATTCAGGGGCTCACGCAGCATTTGAAGCTACAGTTACCCTAAAGATACACGCCGCATAGTATGATGATGAGATAAGCACTACGTATAAATAAAGCTCGTTAGAATGGAGATACCTGCAAAGCCATTGTTTATTTTCGGCGGCTACGGGTAATCTGTAAATAAGACAACATCAACAACAACGTAATTCCATATCACTTACACATCAGAGGAGGATGAACAACATGACAGGAAGAAAAGCGTTATGGACGACAATTGGACTGGGTGCTGTATATTTGATGCGTAACAAAAATGCACGTGATAAAGTAATGACTCAGGTGCGTAATATCTCCAGCTCGTTGCGTCAGCGTAAAAGTGAAGCGCCAGGTACAACTACCGGCACAACGATGAATTCAACGCTGCGTTAATTCAAGTACCTATCCTGCGAGCCGGTTGTAAAATGTCTGTTTGAGTCCGCTATGGAACAACAACAGACCGCAACATCCGGCAAGCGTCAAACACCGGACTGCAATTCAGGCAGTCCGGTGTTTTTTATGAGCAGCGAAGGGTAGAAAAGGGTAATATTTTAGAGGTAGAAACGATACATATGTATATTTTGCGGTAATCTGAGTGATGCCGTATTCGGCGCTTGATTTAAAGGGTAATTGGCAGTATATCAGCGTGAGTACAGCATGATACTACAGCGTATACATCATCTGATGTAAACAGTATGGAATATCGTAGAGAAGCTAGAAACGATTCGTTTTATACACATACAGGGCAAGTGGGTTTTCATTGGAGGGGAGTAACATGATTAACCAATCAGGGCATGACCGCATGCTATATGAACATATTTATCGGGCTGCCTCTGTCGGGATTGCAATCATTGAGCCGAAGGAGGGGACATGGCTTAGTGTCAATCCGGCACTGTGCCTGCTATTCGGCTACGAGGAAGAAGAATTGAAGCGATATGGTGATGCTGGGCTGCAATCAGAGCAGCAGGGGACGGCATCCTTGAGCGATATGACGATTGCCGAGCAGGTATTGCATACACCGGGCGAGCATTATTGTATGCAGCGGGATTTTTATCATCATAATGGACAGTCGATACGGACAGGGATCGAGATTACAGTCATTCGGAATGAGCGTGCAGAGGTGCTCTACTGTATTGCTCAATTTCAGCAGCTTGAGCCGCTACATCGACATGCCAATACGAATATATCCGAGGCGGATCGGGAGATCTACCATCTAATTACCGAAAATGCCAAGGATCTAGTGTCCTACAGTAACTCGGAGGGCATTTTGCAATATGTATCCGATTCATTTTATACAGTGCTGGGCTACAAGCCAGAAGAGATGGTCGGTCAGACACGGATGCTGTATTACCATCCAGATGATGCCAGAGATATGATGAATAGCGGACAGGCGTATCTGGATCAGGGTACGATTACACGCCGTCTGAAGCATAAGCAAGGGCATTATCTATGGTTCGAGATTTCATTTCAAGTGGTGCGTGATGAGCAAGGGCGTATTAGTAAGGTGCTCGGAATTGGTCGCAATGCCAACGAGCGGATTAAGTATGAGGCAAGCCTGCGCGAGGTACAGCGTATCGCTCGGATTGGCTCATGGGATTGGGATATTCCATCAGGTACGATTTGCTCCAGTAAGGAAGCACAGGAGCTGTTTCCATATTTATTTCAAGAGTCGGAGGTGCCCGTGCAATCTGTTGCGGCGCTCATTTATCCAGCCGATATGGATGGTCTGATGGCTGCGATTCGGTTATCGTTTGGCGAGCAGCGAACCGGTATGCATATTTTCCGTATCGCTTTGCCCAATGAAGAAATGCGTTATCTGCAATCACACTGGCAGGTTGTTGCTGATCATGATGGTAAGCCACTCCAGGTGATTGGTATGACGCAGGATATCACCTCTCGTATTGAAATGGAAGAACGTCTCAAGGAAAGTGAACGTCAGTATCGCCTCATCTCGGAGCAGTCGCTGGACTTTATCAGCCGGCTGTCCGTTGAGCATGCGGTCTATCTCTATTGCTCTCCAGCTTGCCATACGATACTGGGTTATCAACCTGAGGAGCTGACAGGAACGTCAATCATGGACTATGTGCATCCAGATGATCTGGACGCGATTCGGCATTATATGACGATGTATACGACAGATGAGCAGCCTAAGCCGGTCAGCTATCGCCATCGTCATCGTTCCGGCGGATATGTATGGCTGGAGGCTTCAGGACGCTTTATCGGTAGCGGCGATAGTGGAGCCGAGCAGCTTCTATCGATCGCACGTGATATTCAGGAGCGTCGCCAATCCGCACAGCTGATTCAGGAAAGCGAGCAGCGATATCGCTCACTATTTGACTACAATCCTTCAGGTGTATTTTCATTTGATACACAGGGACGTTATACGACGATCAATGCCGAGATGGAAAAGCTATTTGGGCGTAAAGAGGATGAGATGATTGGGCGCTCCTTTGAGTGCTTTATTGCACCGGAAAATGTGTATGATACGGTGGAGCATTTTGAGCGTGCGCTACAGGGAGAGCCGCAATCTTACGAGTCACGTATCGTAGTGAAAAATGGTGATATCTGCGACGTGAGCGTCGTCAATCTGCCGATTGTCGTCGATGAACAAATCGTAGGTGTGTACGGTATCGCCACCGATATTACCGAAATGAAGCGGCATCTGGAGCAGATCGAGAAGCTCAGTAATGAATACACACTCATCCTCAACTCCGTCTCTGAAGGCATATTCGGTCTGGATAATGAAGGGCGTACTACATTTATCAATCCAGCGGCAACGCGGATGCTCGGCTTTAGCACATTGGAGCTTGCTGGACAGCCGCTACTGGAAATGTTCCAGCTTACGCATGCAGACGGTAGCGCCTATTTGCCACAGGATCATCCGATTGATCGGGCGCTACGCGAAGGAACCTCGTATGAAGAGCAGGAGGCGGTCTTTTTACGTAAGGATGGCTCCAGCTTTATGGTATCGTACCGCATCACTCCGATCTGGGATCGTGGCAAGCGCAAGGGCGCGGTGGTGGTCTTTAACGATATTACAAATGAGAAGCAGATTATTCGTGCGAAGGAGCTTGCTGAGCGCGCAGATCGCGCCAAGTCGGAGTTCCTGGCCATTATGAGTCATGAGATACGAACGCCGATGAATGGCATTATCGGCATGACAGGATTACTTGCAGATACAGAGCTGGATGAGGAGCAGCGTAGCTATATCGAGATCATTCGGGATAGCAGCGATGCGCTCTTGCATATTTTGAATGAGATTCTGGACTTTAGCCGCATCGAAGCGGGTAAAATGTTGCTGGAGCATACCCCGATTAAGCTATTGCCACTGCTGGATGGTGTGCTCGATCTGTTCACCTCGCGGGCAGCGGAAAAGGGCATCGAGCTTACCTGTCATACCGATGAGCATATCCCAAAAGCGATTATTGGCGATGCTTCGCGTCTGCGTCAGGTGCTGGTGAATCTAATCAGTAATGCGATCAAGTTCACCGATAATGGCAGCGTGAATGTAACGGTGCGTCAGGCGGAGCGTCGAACGAATGAATGCGTGCTGGAGTTCGAGGTGAGCGATACGGGGATCGGGATTTCCAGTGATAAGCAAAGCCTGCTGTTCCAGTCGTTCTCCCAGCTGCATCCTTCGATTAACCGTAAATATGGCGGAACCGGACTGGGCCTTGCCATTTGCAAAAAGCTGATTGAGCTGATGGGTGGCACGATCAATGTGGAAAGTGAAGAAGGCAGAGGAGCGACCTTCCGTTTCCTGTTACCTGTGCATTATCTGCCAGATGAATATAAGACAGATAAAGGGAGGCCAGAGTCCAATAAGCAGGAGCCTCCAGCAGAAGGGTTGATCGATGGCAAATATGGGCCAATGCGCATTATGATCGCTGAGGATCATCCGGTGAATCAGAAGCTACTACGCGAAATGCTGCGCAAGATGGGTTACCGCACCGATATCGCGCATAACGGTCAGGAAGCTGTTACGATGGCAACCGCTCATCCCTATGAGCTGATCTTCATGGATATCCAGATGCCTGAAATGGATGGGATTGAAGCGACACGCGAGATTAGAGAGCGTCTGCCAGAGCATGAGCAACCGATTATTGTAGCGACGACTGCATTCGCTCGTAGCTCAGATCGTGAGATGTGTCTGGATGCGGGCATGCAGGATTTCATTAGCAAGCCGCTTCGTTTGCAGGAGGTTGAGCGAATTTTGAAAGAGTGTGCGTTCTATCTTCATCCACTCGATTAAAAGGAGGAGCATCATGACACGCAAACTATTGATTACAGGAGCAAGTGGCGTTATTGGGAGCGTATTGCTGGATGGCTTGAAGGAGCATTACGACGTGATCGGCACAGATGTAGAGGGAGATGCATCCAGAGGCATCGTTCCACTTGATGTGACGAATGAGCAGCAATTACAGCAGCATATGGAGGGCGTGGATACCGTCCTTCATATCGCCTGGAAAAAGGACGAAGACGACTTTCTCGGTGTTGCTCTGCCTGTTAATGTGGGCGGCGCGTATCAGATCTATGAAGCCGCTCGTAAGCACGGTGTGCGCCGTGTCATCTTCGCTAGCTCCAATCATGCGACAGGCTTTTATCAGGTGGGCGAGGAGATTGATGTGAATGATCCGTATCGACCGGATAGCATCTATGGATTGAGCAAATGCTATATTGAGCTGCTCGGTCGCTGGTATGCTGATCGCTACGGTCTGTCCTCATTTAATGTGCGTATTGGCAATTTTCCGGGCGATGATCGTCCACATTCCGAGCGCTCGATGCATATCTGGATTTCGGAACGGGATATGATCCAGCTTATGCGCTGCTGTATCGAAGCGGATGATGATCGCAAATATATGAATCTGTATGGAACCTCTGCCAATACCGATAATTATTACGATATCGGCTATCTGGAGCAGGAAATTGGCTATAAGCCGCAGGATAACGCAGCCGATGTGCTCGCCTCAGCGAAAGGTCAACTGCCGCTCAAGCAGGATGAAACGATCTATCAGGGTGGTCAGCAGCCGTAACAGTAATATATATCAGGTATAAACAAAAAGCCTATTCCCTTCGCATGTGTAGCGAAGGGAATAGGCTTTTTAGTAGTGAAGCATGAATCGTTATCGTATATACATGTTCTAACTCAGTAGCATGCCATACATCAGCCTACAAGCCTGAGAATACAAGCTAAAAACAAGCCATGACGCGCAGTCGCTTATACTCTGAAACGAGATACCGAGTCGTTCAACTCTTCAGCGAGCTGGGCAAGAGAATGCGAAGACGCAGCTGTTTCTTCCGCAGAAGCTGCCGATTCCTCACTGGCAGCCGCGATATTTTCAACAGACAGCATGACTTGATTCGCTTGTGCAGATTCTTCTTCACAGGCAGCCGCAATATCGTTCACCTTGAGCGCGGAGTCATTAACCATACGCAGGATATTTTGGAATGCTTCGCTCGTCTGATTCGACTGTGCAGTGCTCTGCTGAACTGATCTTACGCTATCTTGTGTATTACGCTGCATCGTTTTAATAATGCTGGCGATCTGCTTGGTCGCATCCATACTGCGCTCAGCAAGCTTACGTACTTCATCTGCAACCACGGCAAAACCTTTACCCTGTTCGCCTGCACGTGCCGCTTCAATTGCGGCATTAAGTGCCAGTAGATTCGTCTGGTCGGCAATATCATCGATCACATTCGTAATTTCACCAATGCGCATCGAATCCTCTTCCAAGCGTCGAATCGATTCGTTTACAGCCTGCATACTGATCATAGATTCATTAATGATGCCACTTCCTTGCTGCGCGACATCCATCGTGTGGTTCGACAATTCGGCAGCATCGCTTGCACTCGTAGCTACAGCCTCGATCGCAGTCGAAAGCTCACGGAATAGTTCATTAATCGTTGTGGCAGATTGGGCCTGATTAGTGCTTGCATTGGCAATTTCTTCGGTCGTCGCAGAGATTTCCTGAGAAGACGCAGCGACACTTTGCGCAGACATTGTAATTTGGGCAATCAGATTACGCAGGTTTTCTGCCATAATATTTACAGAATTAGAAAGCTGTCCGACTTCGTCTTTACGATCAATATCGGATTTACCGCTAAGGTCTCCATCGGCAAAATGAGCAATGAGAGTAGATAGTTTTTTGAGTGGAGTGGCAATACTTCGTGTGATCACATAGGCAAGCAGCAAACTAAGTAAAATAGCGGCAGCAATTACGATGATGGTGACGAGGCGAGTCGATTGATAGGATTGGTTGGATTGGTCATTAGCTTGCTTGGCGAGTGTATTATTGACTGCGATCAGCTTATCGATCTGATCGGATGCCAGATCACCTACTGGTTTAAGCTCGGTATCTTTAAACGTGATAAATGCTGTCCGACCCTGTTCACCAGGAACTTGAGCGAGTTGGACGGCTTGATCAAATACGGTTAAGTATTTAGCGTATGTTTGATTAAACAGAGCTAGCTCCTGCTGTTCCTGTGGAGAAGTAGCAAGTGCATTATAGACAGCCAGACTTTTGTCGATACTTTCTTTTAACGATTCGATCTTATCCAGATAAGATTTCTGAACAGTCTGATCGGTATTCATATTCACATCGCGTAGATTCACACGCAGACGCTGATAATAAATCTGTATTTCAGAAAGCGCTCGTACAGAGACAAGGTTGTTGGAATATACTGTATTCGTCTGCTGGCTACTATTATATAGATTTTGCAGACTGTATACACCAAAAGCGAGAAACGTCAAAATAAGTACGAAAAACGCGGAAATAATTTTGGTTGCAGTGTTTAAGTCACGGAACCATTTCATAAGTTCATCCCCCAGTTTTAACCATGTTATATAATATATGTCGTATATTTTTTAGAAAAAATTATAGTCAGATGGATAAAATGGTAATTTTTTATATTCTATATTTGTAGAATACACAGGTTTGCCCTATTTTTACAAGCATGAATAACAGGCTTGTTCAAGATGGAGCGTGTTTCGTAACGTGGTATAGCGGGGATAAAGGAATAGATATATGATCCAGCGATCGATCATTATTTCACTCAGAAAAATAACGTCGATCCGAAAAAAAATTTCCATATTGTCTATGATTTTGATTCCAGAAGGAGTGAAACCGATGCATAACATCGTCGAAAACGAAAATGGATTGGCTGTACAGGTGGATGGAGAGCAAAAGGCAGAGATCGGCTTCGGCCCTTATGACGATCAATCGATTATTATCGATCATACTTTTGTAGCTGAAGAACTGCGCGGACAAAAAGTAGGCGAAGAGCTGGTCAAGCGCGTCGTAGATATTGCACGCGAGCAAGGCAAAACGATCGTACCTGCCTGCTCTTATGCGCTGGCACAGTTCAAACGCCATGAGGAATATCACGATATCTGGCGCAAAGAGTCCTAAGTGATCCTGCATCCGCAAAAAGTTCAAACTGTTGTCACCAAAAGCGTGGTTCGTGTCCAATATTTAAAATATAATGTACATTGAGGATGTACCATATCCTGAGTCTGAATCGCAAGGATGGGAGAATACCTATGGGCAAAGGCACACAAACTGGCAATCTCAAGCCGACAACAAATAAAAACTTTGCGGGGCTGATCATTACCGTATCGATTATTGCCAATGTGATTATTCTGCTGCTGTTTTTCGCACCTGGAATTGGTTACAAGGGTACGCTCGATTTCGATATTACGATTCTGCCACGTATGAACGCGATCTTTAACAGCTTTACGTTCATTTTCCTGGTGGCGGCATTGATCGCGATCCTTAAAAAGAACATCAAGCTGCATCGCGGATTTATTCTGGCGGCGTTCTCGACTACATTATTATTTCTAGTTACGTATCTGTCGTTCCATTATCTATCTCCAGAAACGGCACGTTATGGCGGCGTAGGCATTATTCGTCCGATCTACTTCTTTATTCTGATCACGCATAGCTTCCTAGCTGCGGTTGTCGTTCCACTGGCGCTGTTCGCGCTCGTATGGGGCTGGACGATGCAGATCACCAAGCACAAAAAGATCGTTCGCTGGACGATGCCGATCTGGTTATATGTTAGCTTCACCGGCGTTATCGTCTATCTGATGATGGCACCATACTATTGATAGCTAGCGCGAAGTAAGGATCGATATCAATCAAAAGATACGATAAATACAAAAAGTATAAGCAAAAACCCGCAGCGGATTAGCTGCGGGTTTTTCATATTAGTAGATGTTCAAGTGTGTAGAATACATACGATGACTGGTTGGATTAAAGGGTAGATCCATCTATTTGAACTGCTTTAGCCCGGGAAGGGCAGAAACAGCTATCTAGGGTAGGGGTCAAGCCGGTCAGCTACTAGAGATCGCTAAAGCTTGAATACCTGAATGCATCGAATCGGATACGGCGTGATTACTTGATACCGTCTTTGTAGTTTTTAGTCCAGTTCTTGTCCCCTACGTGCATGAAGTCTTCTACTGTTCTTTCGAGTGTTTCCAGCAATTGTGCTTTGATCTCGGATACAGTGTCACGGTATACGCGTTCTTCGTTGCCGTTGATTTTGTCGCCGTAGATTGCCATTGTTGCATTGTATTGACGGTGTTTTTCAACCAGTTCGTCGATGGATTGCAGTGCATGCTCAACATAGCGGGAAATTGCTTGTTGATCTTGTGGAAGTTGTTGACGCAGTTGAATCAGTTTAGTTTGGTTTGTCATGATCATTCACCTCTGAAGTTTTAATTGTAAATTTACATTATCATATTTTCACAGAATGTTCATTAAATTTAGCTTAAATATGTTAAATTTTTTATATGAACCGTAAGACTCTTGTGAAAATATGCTGGTAAAACCTATATATCATCAAGATCAAGGACGAAAGTCACTCGATGCTTGTTTGTTGAAAAAATGATGTGTCTAATCTGTGACTTGTGCTCCATATATTATTTTTCGGACGGTATGTTTGCAAACTTTATAGGAAATGAGACTTTTGTCGGGGAATTTCGACAAATAGGTAATTGTTCCTATGTATCGGAGTTGGAGCAGACGAAGTACTAGATTGTAGGAGTTATGTTAAATGGATGTTAACAGACTTTATTTACCACCTCGGACGAAATAAGAAACAGTGGCTAAGTTAGCCAGTAGGAAGGAAGAGGAGCGAGATGTAGTGGATTTGTCGATAACATCAGTCACAATTGATACCTTGGGAGGGCAGGGTTTTGAGGTTGAGAAGCGAAAAGAGACATAGAGCACAGACATTGTAAACGTGTACGTAGGAGATCATGGGCTACTGATGTACATATGACGATGGAGCTGTGAAGTGAGTCCAACATAAGTGGAGGTGAACGCATGGAGGTTCATTCTTTAAAGCAGGTAGAAAAGCTAGCCCTTGAGAAAAATATGATTTATAACCAGAGTAAGCTGCGTTATGTATCTCGTTCGATGCTCGCCAGTATGTTTATCGGCTTCGGCGTGATTGTTGCCTTTAAAACGGGCAACTTCTTTTATGCGGTCGAGTCCCCTGCTGCTTATCCGATGGCTGCGCTAACGTTTGGTGCGGCGATTATTCTGATCTCGTTAGGTGGCGGCGATCTATTTACCGGGGATACGTTCTATTACTCGTATGCTGCACTGATTCGCAAGCTCAGGTGGATGCAGGTGGTCAGGCTGTGGGTGACGAGCTATATCGGCAACATTATGGGCGCGTGTGCGTTTGCGCTGCTGATCTATTTGACAGGGCTATATGCGGATCATTCGGTTAACGGCTTTTTGCTGGGGGTGGTCGAGCATAAAATGCAGGCACCTACCATGCAGCTGTTTTTTCGAGCGATTTTGTGTAACTGGCTGGTATGTCTGGCATTTTTTATCCCGATGGGACTGAAAAATGAAGTTGCCAAGCTATTCTGTATGATGCTATTCGTATTTTGCTTCTTTATATCCGGCTATGAGCATAGTATCGCGAATATGTGTACCTTTGCGATTGCCCTGGTTGTGGACCATCCAGAGACGATTAACTTTGCGGGTGTGATTCATAATCTCGTGCCAGTTACTATCGGCAATCTGATCGGCGGCTCTGTATTTATGGCGATGATGTACTATTATGTGAATAAGCCATTTATGAATGATCCCGAGCATGATCCGTCTGCTGTGAAGCATGAGGAAGAATAGAGGCTAAAGCTATATCGTAAGATGTTCATAGAATATAGCTGGCTCAGCAATGATTCGTAGAGTAACTAGAATGAAGTAAATGAAGTCGATAAGTTGAGCAGAACAAGTGGAATGGCTACGATTGAATAGGGGTTAGTAGCATAAATGAAATAGATCCGAGTCAATCGGTTCAAGGCGCTGAGCGATCAGCGCTTTTTTCTATATATAATCCATATAAATGGATAATCTACTTGAATTTGAGTTTTGAGTTAGTATATACAGGACTTTTTGCTTATTTTTCGACAAATTTCACTAAATCTTTAGTTTCAATTACTTAGTTACTTGGGTACAATAGGATAGGCAACATTACTATTGCATACAAGGGAGACGAGCAGAATAACGATGAGTGTATACGAATACTCCGCTAAAGCGATGAATGGACGAGATATTTCGTTGGAAGATTACCGTGGTAAGGTCGTTTTGATTGTGAATACAGCAAGTCAGTGCGGCTTTACGTTTCAATATGAAGACCTGCAACGCCTGTATGATCGCTACAAAGAGAAGGGCTTCGTTATTTTAGGCTTCCCTTCCAATCAATTTGCAGATCAGGAGCCAGATGGTAACGATCAGATCAATGCATTTTGTACATTGAACTATGGCGTTTCGTTCCCAATGTTCCAGAAGGTAGATGTGCGCGATCGCAATGCGCATCCATTGTTTACTTATCTGGCGAACAGTAAGCCGTTTGAAGGATTCGATACTACACACTCTGTCGCTAAAATTTTGCTGCCACTTCTGCATGAGCGTCACCCTGAGTATTTGCCAGGTGATTCGATCAAATGGAACTTCACTAAATTCCTGATCGATCGCGATGGTCAAGTTATTCGTCGCTTTGAATCGACAACTGATCCATTCGATATGGAGCAAGATATCGAAGCATTGCTGTAAATCACAGCTTTGTTATCGAAGCACAGCTGTACAAGCAGAATATTGTCCGGCTGTGTGGAGCAGGTCGTGCTGCACGGACCACATCTCTGATCTACGATAAGCACACACGACCTGTCCCATACAGCCGGACTTTATTATATATGTGCAGGGCATGTGATCCCAGCCGTAACACTGGAAGATCGATGTATAACCGCATAGATGGCTATTGGAATAGCACAAATTGCAATAGCACAAAAAAAACCGACTTCAGCTTATGAGGTCGGTTTGTTCTATATGGATATTGCTGAATAGTTTGCGAGATACGTTTGTCGGTCTTCGCTCGATTCTACGTGCAAGTGTATGATTTGGATAGGATGCTAGTAGCGGCTACGGGAAGCGGTGGCACATTGCTTCAAATATTCCAGCTTGCGAATAATTTCTTTTTGCCATTTGCGATCACCGATATGCACAGCCAGATTGAGCAGATCGAGATAATCGTCTATTTGAAGTGTAGTCTTTTGTGTCATTGCGTTCATCCAGATTCCGTCTCCTTTTGAGGCGCGATTCAGCGCGGCATTCATATTGTGTACAATCTAAGGTGTTCCTATAAGCAGTAATCTATAGATGGCTGCCGAATAGCAAGCCAGCGACTATTATCATTCCATTCTCAAAACATCAGGAATGATAATCATTATCATATATGTTCATTGTAAGCATTAGGTTAACGAATTGCAAACGATTTGTTTCAATTTTTAAAAAAATTAGGGGCTGTTCACGTATTTTTCAAACTTAGGATGGGATGGAGCATCGCTACATTTGTAAACTGTAGACCGAAGGGGTGCTTTCCGGTAGTGTGATGATTAAACATGACCAATCTGGCGTATATTTGGATGTAAAGGAGAATACGATGTCTTATCAGCATATTAAGTGGATGATTCTGTTTGTGCCGACACTGACAATTGGAATCTGGGAATACGTGCGACATCAGTTTTTGATGCCCTATTTATCAATGGATGCGGGAAACTGGTTATCACCGCTCATCGTGTATATTGTGAGCATTACACTGCTACGTGGCCTGTTCACAATGATGGAGAATACGCGTGAGGCGCTGGATCATGAGCGTATTGCCAAGGGCAAGCTGGAGGAGCGTCAGCAGCTGGCAGGTGAGCTGCATGATGGGGTAGCGCAGTCGCTCTTTTTGCTCGGAGTGAAGCTGGATCAGGCGAAGCGCAAATTCGATGATCCCGAAGTGATGCAGCTACTCCATGATCTGAGTCGTACGGTAGGAGAAGCGAATCATGATGTGCGACAGGCGATTGCCGATCTCAAGCAGCCGCCAAGACAGGAGGATGCACATCAGAGCACGCTGGAAACGAGGATTCGTGAAATGGTTCCGCTTGCAGGCGTAAAGGTTGAGGTGGATTGGCAGCTTGCGGATACCTGCTTCAATACCGCACAGCAGGCAGAGCTACTGGCATGTATTCGAGAGGCACTGCTGAATGTGCACAAGCATGCGGGTGCGCGTAGTGCGGCCATTAGAGGAACGGGCGATGAGCAGGAATGGTGTGTGATCGTGGAGGATGATGGCACCGGGTATGTGGAGGAAGCGTTACAGCAGCCAGGGCGCTTCGGATTACGGATTACTGCCGAGCGTGCTGCGCAGCGGGGCTGGCGCTTTGAGTTTCGCCGTAAGGATGAACGGACACAGTTTATACTGACAGGAGGCAAGATTCATGGATAAAGTGCGTGTACTCATTGTCGATGATCATGCGCATGCTCGCGAGGCGACGAGCGTGATTTTGTCGGAGGAGCCGCTGTTTGAGCTGGTAGGTACAGCGTCCAGCGGACAGGAAGCGCTTGAATTTACCGAGAAATGGATGCCGGATCTGATCCTAATGGACATTTCGATGAAAGGTATGGACGGATTAGAGACGACCGGACTGATCAAATTACGCTTTCCTTACGTAAAAATAATTATGATGACCGTATCGGATGATGCGGCACATCTATTTCAGGCGATCAAGCAGGGAGCGCAGGGCTATTTGCTCAAAAGCTTACCGCCTTCGACATGGCTGGAATATTTGCGTAGTGTAGCATTTGATCGGGAAGAGATGAGTCAGGAGATTGCCCAGCGCATTTTACAGGAGTTTCCGTTTGGCAAAACGCGCAGTGATCCGGCGGCAGACACGCTAACACGTAGAGAGCGTGAGATTCTGCAATGGGTATCCTCAGGCATGACCAATCGTGAGATCGCTGCCGCACTTGGTATCTCCGATCAGACGGTGAAGAATCATCTGAAAAATATTTTGCAAAAGCTACAGCTGGAAAATCGGGTGCAGCTGACTCGATATGCGCTGGAGCAGGGACTGGCTACCGAGAATAAGCGGCATCGTCCATAATTCATTCAAATTTGAATCGTAAACGCAGGATTTATAGCCCGATGTAGTCATTTTCACGCGGCGCTGTTATTTGTATCATAAATGGTAATCCACATGGGACGGAATGGCTAAATACAAGCCGCAATAGAGTATTTAATCTAACATAAAGCAGGTGAGACGCTATTATTCACAATATGGCTCGTTCAACATATACGGCGATCAGCCAACCTTATGGAGCAGGTCGCCTGCGTGCAGTCGTTAAGCTACTGCTGGTAGGGATTCTGCTGTTATTGACAGTGGGCTTTCCGCAGCAGGTGCTTGCCCATGCGTCTGTGACCGAATCGTCACCCGCGCAAAATGAAGTGTTACAGCAGTCACCGAAGCAGATCATGATTCGCTTCAATGAAGATATTCAGCGTGCGTATTATGGGATCACACTGCATCGCTCGTCCAGCGAAGAAGTAAGCGGCATTAAAGCTTATATCGATCCGAAGGATGGCACGCGCTTGCTCGCCGATCTACCCTCTGCACTGCCAGAGGATATCTATACGGTATCGTGGAAAGCGATCTCTGGTGATGGGCACCCGGTAGAGGGAGCGATTATTTTTCAGGTTGGCAATGGGGCTGGTAAGTCGCTCAAAGATGCAAGCAGTGTCACACTGGATGACAGTCGTCCGCTCAGTCCGTTACTCGTTACGATGCGCTGGGTGCAATATGCCGCACAGGCGATTGTACTGGGTGCGCTCTGTCTGCCATTATTCCTGCTGCCGTTAGCTGCGCGCAGTGAGATGGGCTGGCTGCGAGAGCGTCGTTATACGTGGTTTGCGCTATCAGGTGCAGTATTGACGGTGCTGGCGCTGGCGGCACAGCTACCGCTCCGTATTGCATGGACAGCGGATATTCCGCTATCTACTGTAGGAGGAGAGCTGGGCAATACGTTTAGCGGAACGGTATTCGGCAAGGTCTGGTTATTGCAGATGATCGCTGCCGTGATTGTACTGCTCATCGTTCTTGTCCGTCAGTTACCAGGCATGAAGCCAGGTGTACAGCGTGTGCTCGGTCTGAGCGCCTTGATCGTACTGGCACTTGGCTTGCTGGCAAAGGCATTTGACGGACATGCGTATGCGGCAGAGATTGCAGGTGTTGCGATTACAGCGGATTATTTACATCTGCTGTCGGCACTGCTCTGGTCAGGCGCTTTGCTTGCACTGGCGTTGTTCCTGCCGCGTATCGTTAGGGATCAGGCAGGGGATGAGCGACGCAAGCTGTACTGGAGCGTGGTACGACGCTTTTCGTGGCTCGCTATCGGCTCGGTGGCAGCGCTGCTTGTGACAGGCATTTATGGCAGTCTGATTTATTTGCCAACTATCAATGCTCTGTTTAACACAGGCTATGGTCTGACCCTGTTGTCCAAAATGCTGCTATTCCTAGTGATGGCTGGCTTTGGCGGGATGAACTATGCGAAGGCGCGCAGTCAGAAGGGTGAGATTGGCAAGGATATGATCTGGGAGGTACTAACCGGATTCGTCGTGCTGGTGCTTGCCGCGCTGCTGGTGCATCTGTCGCCTTATGCGGCGCCGCTCGGTAATGGCGGTGCACCGCGCGAGGTACAGGCTCAGGTTCAGCAGGTAAACGGCTACCAAATTAGCCTGCGTGTACCACCTAGTCGGATGGGAATGAACACATTTGAGGTGATGGTTACCGACAGTCAGGGTAAGCCTGTCGATGTGGAGCAGATTACGATGCAACTTCATCATCTGGATATGGCGATGGCACCGACCGATATCACGATCACCTCGAAGGATGGCAAGGATGGCATGTATGAAACACAGGGCATGATCAGCATGAATGGGAACTGGCAGGTGGACATGACCGTGCTCACCTCCAAGCTAGAATCATTGCAAGCCAAATTTGTACTGAAGGTGCCTGGCTCGTAGAAGGATACCCTGAACAGAGGATGCATGCGATCAGCTCGCTTCTTCCGCGTTGTAAGCCATATGCGAAACAGGGCTGTACCTTTAAAAATGCGATAATCACCTACACGTAACAAGATGAACACAAGCAGGACAGATGTAACCATACCACTCGAAAAGGGGCATTTTATCTATGAAAAAGAATTCATTTTGGACGCGCCTGGCAACCGTAGCTTCGGCCGTTACACTAACAGGTATGATCGTATTTACAGGAGTGGCGAGTGCACACGTAACGGTGAAGCCTGCTGAATCCATGACAGGTGCATGGGAAACGTACACGATGAAGGTACCATCAGAGAAAGATATTCCGACGATCAAGGTAACACTCAAAGTGCCGGAAAACCTGTCCTTCAAGCAGTATCAGCCTGTTCCAGGCTGGAAGGTAACGACAGAGAAAAATGATGCAGGTGAAGTATCGACAGTTACATGGGAAGCGGAAAGTGGCGGCATTGAAGCCGGTCAATTCCAGCAATTTGTATTTGTAGGTCAAAATCCGGACAAGGATAGCGATCTCGTATGGGACGCTTTCCAATATTACAGTGATGGTAGCATCGTACAGTGGACAGGTGATAAAGGCAGTGACTCTCCGCATTCGATCACGGTAGTTAGCAAGGATGGCGCTACAGGCGCAGCTGCAACTACTGATCATGGACATGACAGTGCAGGCACCGCAGGTAGCGGAACCGAAACGTCGGCAGCTGGTACGGAAACAAGTGGAAGCATAGACAATAGCGCAACTACTGGCACAGAGACAAGTACGGATACGACGACAACTGGAGAAGCAACAGATACAATGACAGCTGGCAATAGCGCAGCTCCTGCTCAGGCGGCACCTGCTGCGAGCAGCGGTATGCAGACCGCGACACTGGTCATTGCGATTGTAGCTCTGATCGCTGCGATTGGGGCATGGGTAACAGCTGCACGTAAGCGTGGTACGAAGTAAGAAACAATCAAGAAAGAGGCAGAAAGTGAAAATGCGCTGCACAATATATAGTGTGTGGCACATGTATTAGCAAACCGGTACGAACAGTGAATCGCTATATCGAATCATCATACAAAGTGGAGCAGCAGAAATAAATATCACTTTGTCCAATATGAGCTTGATAGGAGAAGGGAATCTAATTCCTTTCTCATGTCAGGCTTTTTTTATTTTGAGCTCAACATCATTCCAATCTGTACAGTGAATTGATACATAACTGCCATCGAGTGATACAAATATGCATAATTATAATTTTATTTGAATATTTTCGTAAAAATAGCTGACATATCTATTGCTTCACTCCAACTCTGTTTCTATAATCAATTAAACGAAATTATCGTTAATAGTTCTTTTAATAGGGGGAAGGCTAGTGAGTGGAGCAAACGAGTTGGCGTTGAAGCAGCATAGTGGCGAGACGGGATTGTTTGGATGGGTTGAGCGGGTTGGTAACAAAATTCCGAATCCGTTTTTGTTGTTCATTTATCTGATTGCGATTCTGATGGCAGCGACTGCGATATTGTCATGGCTGGACATCTCGGTTATCGATCCAACTAATGGCGAGCAGGTCACGGTGAAAAATCTGCTCAGTGCAGAAGGCATTCAGTGGATGCTACCGAATATCATTGCCAACTTTAGCGGCTTCAAGCCACTCGGCTCTATTCTAGCGCTAGTGCTGGGGGCAGGGCTGGCGGAGAAGGTTGGTTTATTGCAGGCACTGATGCTGAAAATGGCTTCGCGTGTTAGTGCGCGCTATGCCAGCTATATGGTGCTGTTTATCGCTTTTTTCAGTCATGTGTCGTCCGATGCAGCGCTCGTCATTATGCCTCCACTCGGTGCACTTATGTTTCTTGCGGTTGGACGCCATCCTGTGGCAGGGCTGCTGGCAGCGATTGCAGGGGTCGGCTCAGGCTTTACCGCCAATCTGCTGATCGTTACGACAGATGTACTGCTGTCTGGCATTAGTACCGAGGCGGCAGCGGCGATTAATCCAGCGGCTAGCGTGAGTGTGCTGGATAACTGGTTCTTTATGGCGGTATCGGTCGTTGTGCTGACAATTGCAGGGGGACTGTTAACAGATAAATTTGTCGAGCCACGCTTGCCAGCCTATCGTCCACATGAAGAAGAGGATCGCCTTGAAACGCTAACACCACAGCAAAATCGCGGTTTGCTCGTGAGTGGTCTGGCTGTGCTCGGTGCACTGGTGATTCTGGCGGTACTGGTATTGCCATCCGGTGGTCTGCTGCGTGATCCAGAGCTGGGTACGATTGTGCCTTCGCCATTCATGTCGGGTATTGTGCCGATTATTATTTTCCTCTTCTTCGTTGCCGCGATTGCGTATGGAATTACGACCAGACAGATTCGCAATCAGAATGATCTGCCACGACTGCTGACCGATCCGATGAAGGGAATGGCTGGCTTTATCGTCATGGTATTTCCACTGGCTCAGTTTGTCGCATTTTTCAACTGGAGCAATATGGGCAAGTTCATGGCGCTTGGATTGACGGATCTGCTGGAAAAGACGAATATGACGGGCGTACCTGCTTTTCTCGGTCTGATGTTCCTATCCGCATTTCTATGTATGTTCATCGCCAGCGGCTCGGCGATCTGGTCGATTCTGGCACCGGTGTTTGTACCGATGTTCATGCTGCTCGGGTATCATCCTGCCTTTGCACAAATGATCTTCCGGGTAGCAGACTCGGCGGTCATTCCGTTTGCACCGATGTCGCCATTTCTGCCGTTATTCCTCAGCTTTCTCCAGCGCTATCGTAAGGATGCGAAGCTGGGCACATATTACTCGCTGGTATTGCCGTATCCGATCGTATTTCTCGCGGTATGGTCGCTACTACTGGTCGTATGGTATTGGCTTGGTTTACCGATTGGCCCGGGAGTGTATCCAAAGCTGGCAGGCTAATCGTTCCACGGATCGATTTTATATTATAACAACAGGAGCTGAACTTTTATGCTAGATATCATTGAAATGAGACGAGATTTGCATCAACATCCCGAGCTTGGGTTTACCGAGTTTCGTACAGCAAGTAAGGTCGTCGAGACGCTGCAATCGCTTGGCTACGAGGTGATCTATGGCCACGATGCGATCGATGGGCCTTCACGTCGTGGCTTGCCGTCAGAGGCGGTGCTGGAAGCTGCCTATGAGCGTGCGCTGGCTCATGGCGCGAACCCGGATATTGTAAAGGAAATGAAGGGCGGCTATACCGGTGTGGTTGGTATTTTGCGTGGTCAGCAGCCAGGGCCGACGCTAGCGTTTCGTTTTGATATGGATGCATTGCCGATTACGGAAAGTACCGATCAGGAGCATATGCCACAGGCAGGCGGCTTTATTTCGCAATTTGTCGGTAATATGCATGCCTGTGCGCATGATGGGCATACGACGATTGGGCTGGGTGTAGCGGAGGCGCTGACGAAGCTGGACTTTCATGGTACGATCAAGCTTATTTTCCAGCCTGCCGAAGAGGGTGTGCGTGGTGCCTATGCTATGGTCGAAAAAGGCATGCTGGATGATGTGGATTATCTGTATTGTGCGCATCTGGGCTGCGATGTCCCAACGGGTCAGGTGCATGGCGGAACACGTGGCTATCTGGCTACAACGAAGCTGGCTGTGCATTTTCATGGCGTAGCTTCTCATGCAGGTGCTGATCCGGAAAAGGGACGCAATGCGCTGCTCGGAGCAGCAACGGCATTGCTGAATATCCACGCTCTTCCACGCTTTAGCAGTGGGGATACGCGTATTAATGTAGGGCTACTGGAAGGCGGAACAGCGGCGAATATCATTGCAGAGCATGCACGCATGATCGTGGAGACGCGCTCGGAATCGGAGGAAACGAATGCAGAGCTGGAGCAGCGCGTACGGCGCATTGTCGAGCACAGTGCGGGCATGCATGAGCTGACGTACGAGATCGAAGTGACCGGAGCAGCGATTCCGATCACCTGTGATGTGGAGCTGGTCGAGCTGGCGAATGCTGCTGCACGTGAGGTGAAGGGCGTACACACCGTGCCGGATGAATATGCGTATTCCACAGGCAGTGAGGATGCCAGCTATATGATACGGCGTGTGCAGGAGCGTGGTGGTAAGGCGACCTATATGATCATTGGCGCGAGCAATCCGGCGCCGCATCATCATCCGCACTTTGATATTGAGGAGGATAGTCTTCGCATTGGGGTAGAGGTATTTAGTGGGATTGCCAAGCGTATGCTGCGTGAGCACGCCGTACCTGTGTCGGTATTGCCTTCAGAGAAGGCGGGGGTAGAGGAATAAATCTTAATAGTGCGCAGAGGGATGCACATCCGTCATGATGTATAGGATGAGATGAGGTCAAAATGAGCCGCATAGCGTTGCCTTTGATCCTTTTTATTCGGTTGCTTGTATTCATAAGCAATCAACGTCCCATGTGTATGTAAATTGCTCATGGAGCATAAAGGGTGGTCTGCGTATCGGCAGTACCTGCATCTGTAAAGCACAGTCTTCGCTTCTTTTGTGCCGGGAAGTTGGTATAATGAATCTGAGTATCGGATAACAGATTCTATCTTCAATGAAATAACCATATACCGATGTCCGGGGGATTCACCTGCGGGCATGATGGCACAAAAGAATGAGCGAAGGAGAATAAGATGACGTATCGTTTTGGTGTGATCGGACCTATGCCCTCTGTGCAGCACATTATGCAGATCGCAGATACGCTGCATGAGGACGTTGTTTTTGTGCCACTTGTGTATAATCATCCACACGAAATTCCAGAATTGATGGAGCAGCATCGCCATGGCTTGAAGGGCTGGTTCTTTTCCGGCCCGATTCCACTGGCGATCGCACGTCCACATCTGAAGGAGCATGAGCTGGCGGTTTATTGTAAACCAGCAGGCTCAGCGCTGTACAAGGGCATGATTGAGATGATGCTTGCTCACGGGATTACCGATGAGCCGTATTCGGTCGATATGATCCGTTCAGAGGATCTGGATCTGACCGAATCACTGGGAGAACTGGGCGTATCGCTTGATCCGCAGCGGATTCATATTTTTGACGGCTGGGAAGATCCGATGGAGATTGTGAATTTTCATCTGGGGCTATGGAAGGCAGGCAAAAGCAAAGCGGCGCTAACCTGTATGCATTTTGTATACAGTGAGCTGCAAAAGCATGGTATGCCTGCATATCGTCTGACGATTACACGGCAGGATATCCGGCAGGCTGCGCAGCTGCTTATTCAGCAGGCACGCAGTTCTTATTTTAAGGAGACACAGATCGGGATGCAGATGATCGAAGCTGATCTGCTCGGGCATAATTCGCGCGGTGGACGCTATTCAGTGCAGCATGCCGAGCTGAATATGCAGCAGCGCATTTTGAAGCTGTGTGAGCAGGTTGATGGCATGATGGTACACAATGGCGTGGGGAGCTACCAGATTGTGAGCACACGCGGAGCGATTGAGCGCGAGCTGGGACGCGTCGGGCAGCTGATCGGACAGATGGAGCTGGAAATGGATGTGCAGATTTCCGTTGGCATCGGCTATGGCAATACCGCGTTTACAGCGAGCGACCATTCGATGCGTGCGCTACAGCATGCCCGGCATAATCGTCAGCGCTTGCTGGTGATCGTGCAGGATAATGGCGATATCCGCGAAATGGATCGGGATGAGGGCGAATGGGGCTATGCTTCGCGCTCGCTCGATGCAGAGCTATTGGAGCTCTTGAATAGCGTGAACATTAGTGCACGCACGTATCGCAAAATTGAAGCCTTGACCCGTCATATGAAATGGGATGGCTTCACCACGGTTCAGCTAGCTCAGCATCTCTCGATGACGATTCGTAATGCACAGCGCATTATGAGCAGTCTCTGTCAGATTGGCCTGGCTGAGGTGGAGGGCGAGGAACAGCAAGCGGTGCGCGGACGACCGCGGAAAATCTATCGTTTGCGAGTGAATCGTTAGACACCTTGCACAGTCTGAATAGGAAGGGATGAATGGCAGTGAAAAGTGGAAAATGGAGCACGCTCATTAAAGGATATTATGTACTGATGGCAGTACTGGTGGTCGGTCTGGTGACTGCCAAGCAGCGCTGGTTAGAGCAGGGAGCTGCTGGAAATGCGGCAGGTTGGATTTTTTATGGTGTCGTCCTGGTCGGTGTGCTCATCATCGTACCGGCACTGGTGCTGTTATGGCTATGGCTGCGCCGCTGGATGGAGCGCTATGGTGTGGAGCGACAGCTACGGATGATTTTGCTCATTGTGACCGTGCCGATGATGCTGGTGATTGGCTACATGCTGGAACTCGTGTTTATTATGCTCTTTATCGGGCTGGGAGGGAGTTGACCGGATATGGATGCAGAGACGATTCGTACGTCGATCGCATCAAGACGGGAGCGACTAATTGCGATTAGTGACCAGATCTGGGAATACGCGGAGACGAGATTTCAAGAGCAGCGCTCGGCAGAGCTAATCTGTCTGGCACTGGAGGAAGCGGGCTTCCATGTCGAGCGTGGAGCAGGTGGAATCGATACTGCCTTTATCGGAAGCTATGGTAGTGGCCATCCGGTAATTGCTGTATTAGGAGAATATGATGCACTCTCCGGCTTGAGTCAGATGGCTGGACAGGCAACTTATGCGCCGCTTGTTGAAGGTGGTAATGGTCATGGCTGTGGACATAATCTGCTAGGTACGGCTTCACTGGGAGCTGTACTGGCGCTCAAGGAGCAGATGGAGCAGCATGGATTAGAGGGCACGATTCGCTACTACGGCTGTCCGGCAGAGGAAGGCGGGTCGGGTAAAACCTTTATGGTTCGTGCAGGCTTGTTTGACGATGTCGATGGAGCGGTGACGTGGCATCCATTTGATTATCATAGTGTGATGTCCGTACATACACTGGCGAATTATCAGTATTATTATCGTTTCAAAGGGCGCAGTGCACACGCGGCGGCAGCACCGCATCTAGGACGCAGCGCGCTCGATGCTGCCGAGCTAATGAACGTAGGTGTGAATTATTTGCGCGAGCATATCGTGCAGGAGGCGCGCATTCATTATGCACTGACTGATTCAGGCGGACACTCGCCTAATGTGGTGCAAAGCCAAGCCGAGGTACTGTATCTGATTCGAGCACCGCATATTCGCCAGGCGGCGGATATCGCGGAGCGTGTACATAATGTAGCACGCGGTGCGGCGCTGATGACGGGGACGGAGGTCGAGATCATTTTCGACAAGGCATGTTCGGAAATTGTGCCTAATCGTACGCTAGAGCAGGTAGTGGATGAGCAGTTCCGTCGTTTCTCGTTACCGGAGCATACTGCGGATGAGCTGGCATTGGCTGAAGCAATCCGCGAATCGCTGACCGATGAAGAAAAGCAGGCATCCTGGCAGCTTCCACCATCTCAGCGCGAGCTGGCGCTTGCGAACGAGATTCTGCCCTATGAGCACGGCAAAT
Source organism: Paenibacillus hunanensis (assembly GCF_034055775.1). Taxonomy (NCBI): domain Bacteria; kingdom Bacillati; phylum Bacillota; class Bacilli; order Caryophanales; family Paenibacillaceae; genus Paenibacillus; species Paenibacillus hunanensis. The sequence continues at coordinate 358,946 of NZ_CP139194.1, forward strand.
GGTTATCCGGTAGTACCGATGTAGCAGATGTGAGCTGGGTCACGCCAACGGTGCAATGTACTACGGCGTGCTTTGTAAACAGTACTGCTGCGCATAGCTGGCAATGGGTGGCGGTAGGCAAGACGAGCATCGCGCACAAAGGTATGCTGTACGCGGCAGAGATTATGGCAGCCACTGCGCTGGAGATGCTGACACGTCCCGAGCTGCTTGCGGCAGCAAGGCAGGAGCTTGAGGAGCGCTTGCATGGGCAGGAGTATGTATGTCCGATTCCAGCAGAAGTGCAGCCGAATATACCCGTAAAATAAAATCCATACAACATAAATGGGACTTTAAGAAGACATTGTAGATACAGCAATAAAGGGTTCTCTCACCATGTAATGAATACATGATGAGAGAACCCTTTATGCTATATATGGGTCATATTCATATCGTATTGATGTCGATGATTCGACTACATTTGTTGGCAACGACTGGATCATGAGTAACCATAATAATGGTTTTCCCTTTATCGTTTAGGCTACATAATAATGCTAATACTTCATCTCTTGAGTCAGGATCAAGTGATCCCGTAGGTTCATCCGCTAAAATTAATTCAAATGGTTTTAGTAATATTCTTGCAATAGCTAAACGTTGCTGTTCACCGCCTGAGAGCTCATATACTTTTTGATGAAGAGGGATGCTTAGATTTACTTGCTCGAGTGCTTGTTGTTTGAGCTTTTTCTTTTCTTGCTTACTTTGATGGGAATAAGCGAGTGCAACATCGAGATTAGCATCCACCGTTGACTGATCTATTAAGGCATAATTTTGAAATAAGTATGCGATTTTGTGACGTCGTAGAATGGTTGCTTGACGTGATGAAGGATGGGGCGCTTTGTGTCCGAATAAAGTAATCGTTCCTGTATCGGGCTTTTCTAAAACTCCCATCATATTAAGTAACGTTGTTTTTCCAGAACCACTTTTTCCTGTAATAGCAATCATTTCAGATGCATTGATCTGCATATTTACATTTTGCCAAAGGCATGTGCTCCCATATGATTTTGTAATATTATGAATTTCACAAATAGGTTGCATTTATATCATTTCCTTTCCACCTATAAACACGCCACTTCTTTTTTCTAATTGGATAATCAAAGCTATACTTGCTAAACATTCAATACATATAAAAAATCCAATCGAACCAAACCATATCCAATTGATTGATTCAATGTAAAGCAGGATTGCAAGTTGGATTATCCACGTTATAGCAAACAATAGCCAAAACTCACGATAAGTTTTAATCCAGCCTGTACCGAATAGTTTGCGAACCACGAATTTTTGCTGGAATTTGTTTATAACCATGATTAAATTTTGAGACAAAATGAATATAAATACGATCAATAGAACAATACATATTGCTATAGCTAGATACAGCGATTCTTCCAAATCATGCATAGTGATAAGCATATATTGATCGACCGTGACTATATTTTTAAGATTATCGTCGATTTTTAGATTTTGTAGTAAAGGCAATAGTTTATTGTACGTAGTGGCTGAATTCTTCCCTACTAACTTTATTTTTAAAGGGTCAGATGCTCCATTTCCCAGGATCAAGTTCAGATCAGATACCAAACTATTTTTCTCGGTTACCACCTCAATAATTGGATCCAAAATAGTATTGCCCTCTTGCGGGAACACATCAGGATTAAAGCTGAATACTTTTTGTTCATTTTTCAACCATACTATTTTTAGCTTTTGATGCGTCATATAATCTGGTACAGGTTGATTGTAATGATATTTTTGATACAATGCCCATTGTTTTCGATCATTGGTGAAAAAGTCTATAATTCTTTGTTGCTGAGCTTTATATTTCTCTGGAACTAACAGAATATAGTCTTTTTCACTCTCGGAAAAGGCTACTTTGTTGCCTGTATCATCTATGATAGGAAACTGACTCAAGTAATTATTATTTACTTTGATAGTACGTATACCTTTGTAATCTTTGTTAAGGCGTAGTGCAGTTTCTTCATATTCTCTAGCATTAATCAGAAGGGAGCCTTCCCGGTTAAGTATAGGATAGAGCTTTTGTGCAACAGTTACATTGAATTTGGCATTATCAATCGCATCTTCTTTGTCGTAACCGGTAAGTAGAGGATAGAACATTCCATAATTTTGAGATTGTTCCCATCCTTTCAAACTCGTTTTAGTCTCTCTGATTTCTTCATACTGCCTGATCATAGAGATGCTTATGCTAATGAGTGCAAGTAAACAAGCTACTTTGAAAACAAGATTTGTTATAAAAACTAGATTTACTTTGGTTTTGTTTTTTATAGCAGAATGGATTTGAATGCATGCAATATACACGTATAGAATTGCGGATACCACAAAAACTGTCCCATACGTATAAAATAGAGTGATACAGCATTGTACTAAAAATTGATAATCTCCATCGCCCCATATCCAAGCTGCGCCAATATACATTACGATCGATAGACCAAATAAAATCACAATCGTCTTCCCTAAAATTTTGTACCATATTATTCCTATAGATAAGCCGTTTAATTTGTAAATTCCAATCGTTTTTGATTCACGAAATCCATAATAAATCAGCAACAAAAGAGTTAATAATACGATAACGATCTGCCCATACGTTAAATAATCAATATAAAGTGTAGAAGTAACATCAGCATTGTCTACATTTGATGCCTTAAATGATGCTAGAGTTAATCCGTGATCAGTCTGTATATTTAATTCTTTATTGATATGAGTTATAAATGCGTTCAGAAAAGTGTTACGCATTTGTGGATTTTTGCCTTCTACGAAATATTGACCAGCTACAGGAAGATGCTGATAAGATAAATGTAAAGGTTGCACACTCAATAAATCATTATGTCCAAAATCATAAATTCTACCCTTTTGTTTAGCGTTCTTTGAGTCGATCGATTGTGATGAGAGATAGTAATCACCAGCTTGAGTATCGTGTAAACTCAAATTTTGTCCAGATGATAAGCGATAATGATCGATAAGCTCACTGTTTGTCGTCATTAATACATATTTTATGACTTCAACTTGTCCATCAGCTCTATAATTCAGTCCTGCCCTTAAAATATTAGTATGTGTTTCTTTTGCTGATTGCAGTAATAACTTGTATGTTTGCTCAGGATTAGCTAATAACAAATTGTCGGGAATGGAAAAAGGGATACCTATTGTTTGCTCTATATTCTGGAATTCATTCATTTCTTGTGAGTCGGTTTGCAGATAACATTTTAAAAATGTGAGTGTGGATAAAAGAATCAGAAAGACAACAATCAATTTTTTCAAGGTCGAAATTCTCCTTTTAAACAGTAACTTGATTTAAAGCTGTGACTCAAATACAAAGGAGATCATTTTAGAATGATCTCCTTTTTTTATTTCTCTTATCATTAAAGTAAATAGTGTTAAGTTAAGATTTTGGTACCCAATTGACTTTCCAATATGCATGTGTCTCGTCTGTCAGTCCGCCAGTGGCACTTGAGTAGGAAGTTAAACCAGCTTTCGTATCGCCACTATGGCTACTTTGTGTACCTATCGTACAACTGGAACTATGAACGTAAGTATTATGATTGTAGTTAGAGTAAACTTTTTTGTGAATACCGGATATTGAAGTACCTTCATCCCAGCTTCCACCACCTGTATCAGTAGCAGCTAAGCTAACTGAGAATGGCGTTACATTGGCGTTGTTTGGCACAGTATTAGTAAGATCGATAGAGCCGCTTGTTACTGGTGCACTGCTACTAGCCATTACTTGTCCTGAAAATGCTAATAATAAGCCGGTTGATAGAGCTACACTAAGTATTTGTTTTTTCATGGGTTCGTGCTCCTTGTATTTAGTTATGTATGCTCCGGAGGATACCATTTAATGGTAAGTCTTTAAATAGAAAAAATATATAGAACTTTTTACATGTTTCTTATTTCATATAAAAACCTGAAATTCATTTTAATTGTTTTACCAATATTTTAATTTGACGAGAAAAAAGTGCCGATATTTTATGATTTAGTAGCCGTAATGTCAATAAAATAAGGAATATTTTGGTGGAAAAGAAACTCTTTAATAACAAAATATGATAAATTAGAAATACATAAATTGATTTTGATTTGAAACATCTGAGAAAAATGTCGAAAATAATTAGGTATATAGATATAAGGAAATAAAAGGAATACATTTTATAAATGTATTCCTTTTATCCTTTAAATCGTGCATACTTTATTTGAAATTATTTACCTTTACTACTAAAACAGTCATAGAATCAGGAATGAATATATTTTTAATAGCATCATTACGTACTTTTGCTGGACTGCTAGCTATAATACGAGCCGTCATATTGCTTTTTTCATCTAATACAGTTCGATCTTCAATGTTGCTATGACATTCGCATCCTAATGTAAGGCAACTATAAGCAGCTAAGCCTAAAACTCCACATCATTATTGAATAGACTGCACCTCAACAACCGGAATACGTTCATTAACAGCCGGACGGTTATCCGGCAAGCCGTTCTCATTACCGAGCCCGTATTGCGGCTCGAATGACTCGTCAGGTGTGCCATTCGTTTCTGTAGCTTCATCAGTAGCATTCTCTGCATCCGTAGATGTCGCATTAGAAAGTGGCGGCAAATTCAATGAAGCTGGACTAAACTCCTCATACTCTCCATTAAAGACACCGTATACCTTTACCGTACCCGTATAAAAGTTAACACCACCACGCAAACGCACATAGCCTCGCTCCGTGCGCATGATCGCTCCGCTATCATCCACAGCCACAATCTCAGCTGTAAATGCAATCGGCTCGTTGGCATGTCCCTCAATCTCACCAGCATCGATCTCCCTATACGCACTATCATCAGCACGGCTATCGGTCTGACTGTACACCCCATCGGCATTGGCAGTATACGTATTCAGCTGCCCTGCGCCGCCACCTTGGGGTGCCACATGAACGATAATACTGCGATCAGGCAGTACCTCATAGCTCGACCCAGCTAACGAAGCAATCGCCTGTAGCCCATTGGGCGTGACGGCGTACAGCGAGAACAGACGATTCGAGCCTTCCACTGCATCCGCTGGTGATTGCACAGTGATCACAGGCTTATCGGCGGTGCTAAGTGCTGTATCCAGCGATAATTGCTGAATTTGCGCCGCATTTTGTTCAATTTGACCTGACCATACGCTGACTGCACCATCCCGATCCATATGTCCGAAAAATAGTCGATTGTTGTTGTCTGTAGCCATCGCGTACACCGGAAATGCCTGCCAATCTGTCCCACCAACTGTATGCTCATACGCGACCGAGGCGTTCGAGCTTTGCAGTAAATAGACTGGCTGATCACTTGCCCAGGCAAGCTTGGTACGGGCGATACCCGAGGTCATATCACCGAGCGGTGACAGCGTCTCGTACAGCTGTAACGCTTCGCTGAATTTCTTTTCCGTTGTCATGGTAAACGCCTGCTCCTGCAAAGAGCTCAGCTGCTGATTGATCGTAGCCAGTACAGGCGAGGATGATAGCGCTAGCTGGGTAGCAGCGTTACGGAAGCTAACCGAATGTCGGACAAAATTCGCCGTTTGCTGAGACTGGATATCCTTTGTGATCACATTTTGCGCACCTGTATTCATCAGCGAAGCAATCCAATCCTCATCGCGATAAGCATGCTGCTCATACGCTTGCCTTGTGCTGACTGCATTACTGAGAAAAGCATCAAAATCGCCAGCCGCCGCCAGCCGTTTTAGCTTGGTCGTATCATATTGCTTGAATTGTTGCTCGATGCCAAGCTGCTGCCGATCCGCCGCTGTTCCTTTTCTAGAAGAGTCGGGTGTCAGCCAGTAAGCTGCCGGAATCCGTAGCAGATTCCATTTGGCAGATTCATCGGTATAGTTGCCTGTGTCCAGATTATGCTGAAGTGATTCGGTAAATTGCGTACGAAAATCTGAAAAGCCTTGACCGATCAGTAGCTCCATATTGTATTGCTTGGTCATTTTGGCATATTCGTTCTCAAAACGATCTTGACGCGCCTGTTGCTGCTCCTGCTGCTGTAGCCAGATCGCATACGCGCTCAGATAAGCGTCAAATTGCCCGGTATCTGCCGCTGCTTGCAGACGGCTTGCACTCGCGGATAAAGTATCATTCCACGCCGTGATCGGCTGTAGCTCATCCAGTCTTGCCTGAATATGAGCTTCCTCGTAGTGGATATATGAATTGTCACGAGCTGCACGGTACAGCGATTCCGCCTGCATCCATTGCTGCTGTGCATAATAGCGGTCGGCGTCTTGTACCGCCTGTATTTTATGATACATCCCGATGCCCTTCATCACGAGCAGCACCAGCAAAATAGCCAGACCGATGAGCAGGAGGTTACGCAGCGCCAACCACCGCAGAATGCTTCTCATGACTGTACGGCTCCCTTACCATCCAGCTCCGGGTCATTCGGATACAGCTCCTGCCGAATCACTTCCAGATCCTGTGCCAGTGCATCCTGTAATAGTTCGGCATCCGCCTGCACAATCCGGTATAAACGTACAAATCGTTCCTTCGGCAAATGACGTGCATAGCGGCGAATAAAGCCCGGATATGTCGCAATGTAACGCTTCATCCGTACCATCGCAGAGGTTACGCTGACCAGAATGCTCCAGCCCTGCTCCATCTGCAAAATTTTCGGCTCATGCGCAATGATATAGCGGATCGAGCGCTCCTTGATCCTATCGCGCTTGATGCGTGCCATTTCTCCAATATATTCAGCAACCAGTGGATCAAAGTCGCGCGTGATCAGCGAATCCAGCTCCAGATCCATATCGCTGCGCAGTCGGAAATTTTGCAGCAGGGATAGAAGAGCGAGCCGCAAGCGATCATTTTGCACCAGTACAGCAGTTTGACGCAAAATATGATAGCCTGCTACCTCATGACCACTTCGAACCTCTTCCACACCGATTCGCTGATCCTCGACCAGTCCGTCATAAATATCGCTACGCTGACGACGAAATAATCGACCCAGCTCGCGCAGTGTCGCGCCTTCTACAGAACGACGTTGAACGAGAAATAGCGCCACGAGCAGTACCAATCCGGCAGCAGCGAATAATGCCATCAGCCGCATATCCGGTGATATGAGCACTGCCGCAATCGTTAGCATTAATGTAATAAGTAGCTCGTTAAACATCCGTCGCAGCGTTTGTGTTCGCGCCTGACGAATGACGGGCACGAGCTTCATTTTGCCGCAGCTTGGACAGCTTTCCTCCATTAAAATCGTAAATCGACCGCATTTGCGACAGACGCGCAGTCGATCATAATTGTGGCGGCTTGGCTCCAGTACCGGAAGCTGTACCGCCTGCTTCGTTGTATTCATGATTCGCATCACTCTCTATCAGGAATTGGTATAACATTAACCGCCTTGCTTCTGATTAACCACGTCCAGTAACAGCTCTTCCAGCTCCTGCTCGGCTGGAACGCGCTTGCGCCGATACGCGTACATGATCAATCGGCTACCTGCAAAAAGAAACGTTGCGCCGATACATACGTATGCAAGTATATCCATAATCGATTCCTCTCTTGATTCCTGTGTATTCATCAGCTGCTGAACAGCAATGAAGGGTATAACAGAAGGTTTATGCTTTATTGTATGTCAAAATCTATTCCAGAATAAAGGGAGCGATGAGTATTATTCAACTTTTAGCCGATAGTCCAGTCGTTTCCCCCGTCTTAGGGTGGGGAAAGAATTCCAGCTTTTAAGATATAATGGTGCTGGTCCAGTGCTAGCGATCTTCTAGCACGAGGTGAAATGAGAAGTGATTTTTGCAAAGCAAAATATCTTACTGCTTCCAGTGCTAGCGATCTCCTAGCACGAGGTAAAATAAAAAGTGATTTTTGCAAAGCAAAATATCTTACCAAGCTAGCGATCTTCCAGCACACAAACACACAATTCGTCCACGCGGCAACGCTCGGGAACAGAGCAGCCGTTGATTTTTTGGAAATGAGGGAGAAATGGATTATTATGGATATGGTGGTGAAAATGGTATCAAATTTTTCACTTTATCATTTTTAAGGCATGTTAAGGTGAATTTAACCGGCGCTTAATCCATACAGACTATACTACATGAGATTATGCCCGTACCCCGCCAGCTAATGATTCACATTTTACCTTGAGTAAAGGAGTAGAATGATGCACGTAAGAACATTCAAATTCATGCATATACTGCTGGCGATGGTACTCCTCGTCAGTCTGCTGTCCGGTGCGAGGATGACCTTCGCGGCAGCAAGTAACAATACCGGCTCATCCGGTGCGGCTGGTTCCAATATCGATGCGGTGCTGTTGCTCGATGTGAGTAACTCGATGAAATCGAGCGATCCGCAGAAGCTAGGTAATGAAGCGATGAAGCTATTCATCGATATGTTGCCTGCACAGGGCGACCGCGTTGGCGTGGTTGCTTACACCGATCAGATCGAGCGCGAAAAGGCGCTAACGAGCTTGAACTCGGCCGATAGCAAGGCGAGCCTGAAACGATTTATCGATGATCTGAATCGCGGGCCATATACTGACATCTCCATCGGGATGGGCGAAGCGATCAGCATTCTACAGGATGGCGCTCGTCAGGGCAGCGAGCCGATGATCGTATTGTTTGCAGATGGCAACAACGATCTGAACAGCAATGCGGGCAAAACGAATAGCCAGGCAGACCAGCAGCTCAAGGCAGCTGTAGACAATGCCAAAAAGCTCGGCTATCCGGTATACACAGTTGGCTTGAATGCGGACGGAAAGCTGAATCAGCAGGCGCTAGCGAACATCGCGAGCGAAACTGGCGGTAAATCTTTTGTAACCAGTTCCGCAGATGAGCTTCCGCAAATTTTGAGTGAAATTTTCGCAGCGCACCAGCAGGTTAATGTGGTGCCTGTCGATTCGATTACAGGGAATGGACAATTCCAAAATGTCAAAATCAATATTCCGAATGCCAGCGTGAAAGAAGCGAACATTTCGATCATGTCCTCACAAAAGGTCGAAGTGAAGCTAATTGATCCAGACGGTAAAGCTGTCGCTGTCCCTTCCGATCAGGTTAGCGTATCCACCTCGAAAAGCTACTCGCTCGTCAAGCTGCTGAATCCGCAGCAGGGCGACTGGACGCTTCAGGTGAAGGGCGCAGACAAGGATAAGATCGATATTAACCTGATTTTCAACTACAGCCTGGAGCTGGCACTGGAGCCGCTTGCGAGCAAAAGCTACAGCAAGGGCGATAAAATCGATATTTCGGCTTACATGACCAGCAATGGTCAAAAGCTGGCTGATGCGTCTCAAGTTGGCAGTCTCAAAGCCGTACTGAACGTGACCGATCTGGATAGTGGCGCAAAAAGTCAGGTGCCACTCACAACGAATGGTACACAATTCACCGGTACATTCGAAGTACCAGATAATCATCGCTACCAGCTAGTCGTACGTGCCGAGGAACAAAGCTTCTATCGTGAAACGGCGCCTGTAACCGTAGATGCCACTGGCAAAGCAACCAGTGGAAACGGAAATAGCGTCACGGCAACACCTGCACCATCCGATGGTAAAATCGCTGGACTTAGTCTGATCAGCTGGATCATCATCGTACTGGTAGTCATTCTGCTCGGCGTAGGGATCTGGTTCCTGCTTCGTTTCCTGAAGCAACGCAACCGCGGCTTTGTCGGACAAATGGTTATCGAAATCCGTGATGAAAATACAGGTGAGAAGTCGTATCCGCAATATAAAAAGCTCAACACCTTCCGCGGACGCTTCAACCTGCACCAGCTACTCCAGCTTGCACCGGAACTGAAGGAGACCGAACAAATCACCTTCACCCCGGGCAATAACGACCGCATCCTGATCCGTAACGGAGCAGAAAGCGGCATCGAAAAATCCGGCCGCTCCATCGACGCCTCCAGGGGCTACGAACTCAAAAGCGGCGACCGCGTCACGATTGCACTGCGTCAGGTCGACAAGACGATTTTGCTGGAATATTTGAATTAAGCGGATAGAGGTCAGACAAGCTGAGAAACAGTCATCAAGAATGTTTCTGGCTGTAGTCTTTCAGAGCGATGAAGTCAGTAATGATCATCTAAAGGAATTCCATCGACTATAAGCCATCATGCGAGCCATATCATACATGCTTGGGAACACTGCTGGCGGTATGGACTGGGCATCTTGAGGCAATCAGGGAACATTGCGAAAGATGCCCGGATATTTTCAATCATCTCAATAACTTCAATCATTTACTAGAACATGTGGGTAAACGAAGCGTATGGCATGTGATTGCAAGGGGTAGTTGATTAATTGTTTTGAGTACCCTGGTTTAGATAAACATTTGTACATGCGTATCTAGTTTAGTAGACAACGAACAAAGACGTACTAGCATTTAGAAGTTAGGATTTTCGATATGTACGTTTGCAAGCACCTCATAACGAAGGCAAGGAAATAAGGGGAAAGGACGATTTTGGAGGGGCGGGAATCTTCATTCTATCCTACTCTAAAAGATTCCCGCGGCTCCACTGAGTCCGCCCCCTTATTCCTTGCCGGAGTGGTTGCTGCTCACCAAAACAAGTCAGCTCACAATTACCAACACGCACCCACAGCTCAAATAAAAAAACAGGAGCACACGCCCACCCAGCCCACCATGCTGCGGCACCGCCGTGTCTCCATTTAGCACCTGATCTTAAGCATCATGAACGGACAATATACTATGAAGGTTACAAGGGGGATCATCCATGAAACCAATTGTTAGAGAACACATCCAACAGCTCGACGTATCGCTAGGTGGCGGTATCGTCAGTGAGAAAATCCGGGTCGATACGATCGACAATCCGATACTCATTATCGGTCTGGGCGGCACAGGGATCGATGCCCTGCTACGTCTGAAATATCAGATCAATCGTCGCTTCCGTCTGCCGGAGGATCCGGTAACGAAGAAGAAGCAAGAAAAACCAAGTAACGTCGAGTTTCTTGCGTTTGAAACGAATGAGCAAGATCGCAACAAAAAATACAAGGGCATCGGTCTGGATCCGCATAACGAGTTTGTACTGTTGTCTAATCCAGAGATCGGTGGACTGCTGCAAAACCGCAGCCTGTTAGAGCCATACATTACCGAATGGCTGTCTCCAGAAATGAGCATTACTGATGGCATGAACGGTGCGGCTGGTGTGCGTCAGGCAGGACGCCTGTTGCTATTCACCAAGATCAATCAGGTCGTACAGAGCATCGATAAAAAGATCAAAACATTGTCTGTCGGTACGAACAAAAAGCTGATGGTTTTCCTGCTGACTGGTCTGTCCGGTGGTACAGGTAGTGGCTCATTCCTCGATATCTCGTATATCGTACGCGGCATCGTAGAGCGTGACTTCGGCTCTGCCGGTATTGACCGTCTGAATATGCTTGGTTATCTGTTCACGCCAGACGTGAATCTGTCGAACAAAAGCTTGAGCGAGCACACCCGCGAATATATTCGCAAAAACGGTTATGCCGCGCTCAAGGAGCTGGACTACTGGATGAACGTGGACGCGCGTGGTGAACGGTTCAAGCAGCAATATGGCAGCATCCTGAACGTCAATTCGCCATTGCCACCATTTAACCTGTGTCACCTGATCTCGGCGACCAATACGGAAGGCAAGCTACTAGAAAATGCATATGATTACTGCATGAATGTCACCGCCGAGAATATTACGAACTTTATGGCGAGTGAGGAAAAAGCATCCGGTGAAGAGTTTGCGATCCATGACTATATTAGTAACATCCGTACGAATATCGCGCAGATGAACCGCGCGTATCCGGCGAACTATGAATACAACATCATCGGTGCATCGTCTGCGGTACTGCCGATTGAAGAAATGACCACGTATCTGGCGTATCGTCTATTCCAGAAGATGGACAAAATGTTCGATAAGGCACCGGATCAGGAAGCGGTAGAGAACTTTGCCCGCAAGCTGGGTGTCGATCTGGATACGATGACCAAAACCTTTGAATCCCGTGTACCTGAGCCATTGCCAGGCTTTGAGAACAGCGAGCGTTTGAGCTATAACAATGTAGTGAAAATGCAGGCGGTCAGTCTGGATACCGAGCTGGAGCAGACATTTCTTACTCGTGCGCGTGAGGAATATATCAAAGCGAAGCAGCAGCTGCCAGGTGAGATTGTCGGTCAATTTTCCGACCAGATTCGCCGGATGTTCCTGCATCCAGAGCAAGGGCCGTTCTATGTATCCCGTTTGCTCTATACCGAGCATGGCTTCAGCCTGCTGAAAATGCTGCTGTCTTATATTGAGACACTGCGTGAGAGTCTAACTCGTATTCCACGTGATATCGAATCCGCAGCCGAATATGCGAACGATCGTCTGGGCGATGCGAAGAGTGCCTTTGTTTCTAAGGATAAAAAGAAAAATGTGTACGTGGAAGCGAAGATCGACGAGTACTGGCTACGTGCAGATGTTGAGCGTACGCAGCAAATGATCGAATTCTACGAGGATCTATATCAGCTGCTGAATCGTGAAAATAACCGTATTTACGGTGTATTCACCGAGGTATTGAACGCGCTCAGCTCGATTTTCGAGAAAAATGGCGAGCTGCTCACCAGCGGTAACGAGCAGGAAGATCATCGCGGAAATAAAACGTACTACTGGAATCTGGTCAGCGTGCCGGACATTTCCAAGGCGGTCAGCGACATTATGGACAGCAAAGATGGCGATGATCTGATTCGTGACTTTGCGACTCAGCTGCTTGATCATTCCGATCAATGGGTGAAGGAAAATGAAGTCGACATCGTGCGCTCCATTTCCGATTTCCTGAGCGACAAGTTCGGCGATCTGATCACACGCTCGATGGAGGACTTCCTTGTGATGAAATACGGCGAGGATGAGCCGATTGAGAAGTTCGTGGAGCGTCAAATTGCCAGCCGTCTGGATGATGATGCGGTGCCGGTGTTCCACCTGAGCAACAGCGCAGGTAATCTTCACTTCCCATCATGGGGCTTTGTGTCCGTACCGGTACAGGCGCCAAGCATTCTGCGCGGTATTCGCAACTACCAGAACAACGCGATTGGCAAATCGCATTTTACAATCAAGGAAAGTCAGGTCAAAAACCGTATCTTCTGGCTGAACACACGTAACGGTGTGCCGCTGTTTGTGTACACACCGCTGAAGGTGTATGAAGAAAACTATGAGCGTACGATTCTGGATCGCGAGGGCGTAGGTCGCCACCTGGTGATGACCGAGAAGGAAAACTGGACGTATCTGCCATCGCCAATCCCTGAACGCTCATGGGGTGAGACGTATGTGAATACACGTGTGCAGACGTATAATGCGCGTGTTCGTAACGATTTTAACCGTGCACGTCAGCTCGGCATTATCGTTGAGAAGGATGTAGATCAGAATACGAGCAGTCGCTTTGCAGTACGCTTTAGTCAGCCGTTTGATCTGGAAGCGGTATTGAATAGCTATGATCTGCGTCTGGATGCTGCACGCCCGAATCTGGGTGAAGTGAAGCGTGCGCTGGTGGAGCTGCGTCGCCTGCTGAGCGAAGGCTTGCCGCTGGAAGCATCACGCGACATTTTCAATAGCTATAATGAAGAGCTTGCATCTGACAACCTAATTCGTTCGCCGAAAATGATTGAGCGTCTGCGTCAGGAGCTGGCGAAGTATGATTCGATTCAAGCGAAGATTACCGAGCTGGAAAGTATGCTTGGTCGTCATGAGGGCGAGGAAAAGCTGATCGATCAATTCGTACAGGCACTGTATACCGATACGATTACGAAAAAGGGTGCACTGTTTGTCTATGATCGTGATGAGGAAGAAGAGGCATGGGAGCCATTCGTCAATCTGATGAAAACGAAAAATATCGTCGAATTTGAGATTTTCGAAAGCTTCCGTCAACTGGATGAGAGAAGCCGCGCTGTGCTGATGCGTAAAGCAGATCGCCGCGACAATGAGCTGACCTCGTCTGAGGATGTGACGCCACTGCTGAACAAGCTGGATGAGCTATATGAAACGTATCTGGAAGCACGCGATCGTCTGGAATATGAACGTGTCGAGCTGGTTAACGGTGATGAAGCATACCAGTTCTACAAGCAAATGGTTTCCAAATTAAACGATCTGCGCCGGAAGCTGAAATAAGATGAATAAACGGCTGCTCTCATTCGCAGAAGCCTACGCGGCTGCTGAGGAAAAAACAGCCGGACAGGGAGACGGGCGGAGCAGTATTCACTACCCCGCCGTTTTCCTGTTTATCGGGGATCGATTGCAGGATGCTGCGGATCATATCCGCAGTGTGAATGCACGCAAATGGGATAATGGAGCTGGCGTGATGTATGTGGAGGTACAGCCCGAAGGGTCTGTCTCCGCCTCTACTCACCGGGAGGAGCATCCCCAGCTACTGGTCTCCCGTTTGTCCGTACCCGATCCGGAACGCTCCACTGCGAAAACGCGCCGTCCCGATTGGGCACGGCATTTTCGCGAGGAAGCCAGTCATTTGTTAGAGCTGAACCGGGTATTCCGTCAGGCGGCTCGGCGGCTGGCTGATTTTGGACGGATGTACTCGTCGTTTGATCGGCTGCATCTGTCAGTCGTGACACGAGTAGAAGACCCGATGAATGTGCTTGTGCCACAGATTGCCTTACTGGCACGCTCGATTCTCGGTCAATCGTTCAAGTCAGTACAGATGGATCTATATGTGCTTGTGCATGAAGGCGAGCAGGAGGAGAACTTCGGTTATGCTAGCTCGGCAGGTATTGCTTTTCTGCATGAGGTAGAGCTGATGCAGCGTGATGATTATCGTTTGAGTGCGCCGCTTCAGCGTACTGAGGATGGGCTCGCTGTGATGGTACATCATGCAGCAGCACCGTTATTCGAGCTCGTCTACATGCTGTCGGATCGTAATGAGCGAGGGGTATCGGTCAATGGTGGCATTGCCAGCAATTACGATATCATTTGCCGGATTAGCCTGCTGAAAAATCGGCAGCGCACGGATATTGGTCATGATCATAGTTTGCAAGGTTCTGATTACAACAATATGGCGTTTCGCAACAATATCCGAACTGCCGATGGTACACAGGGATTGATCTCTGCGGGCTTTGCGCGTGTAAGACGCCCGGATGAGGCAATTGCACTCACAGTGCTGGAGAACTTCTTCCTGGGCATCGTGCAGCGTATGAAGCAGGAGCCGACGCTGGGTACACATGAGCGCGAGCAGTTACTCGGTATCGATGAAGGAGCCATGGATCGGCGAGTAGATGCGTTCATTCCTGATGAATCCAGACTGGAGGACATGAATGGGCTGATGACGCGCTCGGTCAGCTTCTCCGCGCTACGCTCGATGAGCCTGCGCGAAGCAGAGCAGGCACTATTCGAGCAGGGTGGCGATGACTTTTTCCGTCAAAACTATGAACAGGAAACGGAACGCCGACTGAATAGCTGGAATGTCGAGCATGAGTTTCGCACCGGAATGGATGAGCGGCTGAAAGGGCGCAGTGATGTGCACTTTTACCAGCTTGCTGCCTGGACGGAGGAAAATCATCCGGCGAGTCTGTGGCCGCTACTACATGGCCGGATTCGTGATCTGAATATAGCGATCGAGCAGGCAAGGCAGGATCTGGATACATGGTATGCCAGCCGTGCAGACGATCTTTCTTTTCAAAAGCTGCCGTTTATGGACAAGCATAATGTGCGTGGATTGACGCGTGCGCTGATTGCTACGATCTATCCGCATAAGCTGTATATTTTACGACTACAAACCAAGCTCAAGCTGTATCGTCGCTGGGAAGAGCAATTGCTGGCACTGCATCGCGGCTGTATGCTGCTTGTGCAGCAGATGGATGAGCTGGGAGCAGAGCTGCATAGTGCGGCGGCGGCAAGCCTGCGGATGGCGGATGATTATATCGGGCAAAATGTATCGGATTATTATAGTCGTCTCACAGCCGAAGCGATGCTGGAGGTAGAGGATAAGCGCGGAGTGGATGCCTTTTTCGAGGAACGTAGTATGGGTGATGTAACGGCATTATTGAAGCAGGGAACGTCCCCACTACTGGAGCGCTTGATCGAGGTATGTCGCCGCGAGCTACTGCCATCGCCAGCGCTATCGCAAACATTCGAGCAGGAGCTATTGAGCCGTGCCAATGTGACGATTGATTATCATAATAAGCAAGCTCTGTCGCAGGAGGATTTGTTTAAGGAGCTGTATCGCACACTGGAGGATCGAGCGACCATTCATATTCGGCTGCTCGATTATACACATAAGCATCGGTATGAGGAAAAGTATATGTTTGGCAATGCAAACGGTGAGTTTGTACGTTATGCCGCAGGTGTGGATCATACGACTCGCATTTATAAAACAGGCTTTGTGCATGAGGATCGTACGAGTGGCGTAGAGAAGCTCAATCTGATGGGCGGCTTCGGCATTACCGATCTGATGTATTATCGCAATGGTCGTACGTATTACGATACGTATGTGGCGAATGGCTATCGTTTTCATGTAGAAGAAGGGCAAGAATAATAGGGAGTAGTACAGGATGATATTCAGAAAGGGGTGAAGCCGAACATGCAGCGAAAGGTCAATTGGCTTCTTGTATTTTTCAGTCTGATCGGTGGAGCGCTTGGATTTATTTTTAGCGAATGGCTGCTTCATTTATATCTGGATCGGATGCCGCGTATCCTGCTGATGGGGATTTATTTTGGCGTGATTAGCTTGATGATCGGGATTTTCTATCTGCTGGCTGAGATGATCTCGCCGAAGCTGAATGGCGCATCATGGCGTCAGCGATATGCGGATATTTCGTGGAAGCTACTCGTACCTGCCACACTCGTGGTGATGCTGGTCGGCGGTATTGCTGCCGAGGCACTGTACCAGCTTGATTTTAACGGAGCGCGTACGGTAAAGGATGTCGTGGTGGTCGTGGATGACTCTGGTAGTATGACCCAGACCGATCCACAGAATCTGCGTTATCAGGCTGTGAAAAACATGGTCAATTCCATGAAGGATGATATGCGTGTCGGCATTATCGAATTTAGCGGGGATGCACGGGTGGCATTGCCACTAACCGAGCTGAATTCGTCTTCACGGCAGCAGATTAATACAGTAATTGATAGCTTGAACATACGAGCAGGGGGAACGAATTTTAATGCTGCCTTGAGCACAACGATGGATCAGATCAAGCAGCAGGAGCAATCCGATCGCGGCGTAACGGTCATTATGCTGTCGGATGGTTATAGCGATCTGGATATGTCGTCCTTACAGCCGTATCGTGATCGCGGGATCGTGGTCAATACGGTCGGTCTGAGCCTTGCGGCAGATGGCGGTCAGAATCTGTTGACCGAGATCGCTTCGCAAACAGGTGGACAATATTATGGCGTGGCGCAGGCAGCCGATCTGACGCAGACGTTCCAGAAAATCTACGATACGCTGGATAAACGCACGCTGGTAACTGAACGCAGCGAGCCGTTTAACAGCAATCTGTATTATCAAATTCTGCATGTGGTGCTTATGATGCTGATCGGTGCCTTGCTCGGTGTCGGATTGGGCTTGATGTTCGACAATCGCTTCCTGGCGCGCAGCTTCGGTATCGGTGGCGGCGTCGGCGGTCTGCTGGCAGGTCTGCTATTAGAATGGGGCATCGGTAAAACAGATTGGTCATGGACAGATAGTGTCGTACGCTTCTTCGCGATCATGCTGATGGCGCTCATTATCTCGCTCTTCACGCTGATCATACCGATCGGTGAGAACAATAAGCGTCTGATTCGTCGCGGCGAAGCACCACCACCGCCTACGCCTTCGGCTGGTTCGCCACGTCGTAGACGTCCAGGTGATGGAGGGCGTACGTTCCAGCGGTAAGGATATGGATATCGATCGGAGTAGATGAAGATAGGAATAGATATCGACATGGATCGGTGCATGAGCTAATCAGCACGTATAGACGATAGATAGCGCTTATCTATGCTAGATGCTTCTTTCAAAGTAACTATGTATCTATACAAGCTATATGAATAGATAAGCTAGAATTACAGCTCCATATAAACGAACAGCATAACTACAGGGCAGGGAGTATTCCTGCCCTGCCATTGTATCTAGCGAGCATTGTTGTGATTGTTATCGTTAGGTATCCGGCGCATTCTAGTTTACAATGAAAAGAAGAAACACGATCTAGCAACATAGACGACATCAAGCAGTGAATGTACAGGAGTAATAAACATATATCAGGTAACGATCATGTTAAATACACGCCTACAGAGGAGGGAGAGGGTGCGATGCGTTATGTGGACGCCGAGCCCGGAGATGAACGGGTTATTCGCGGATTGACTGCTCAGGCAGAGGAGGGCTGGTGTATGCTGCGCTGGTTATGGCCACGCGATGCAGAAGCCGTCTATATCGAAAAGCTAAATAACGGAGAGGAGCAGGGTAGTTCTTCGTTTGCTATGGATCATCGCGATGCCACCACCGCAGAGCATGCCTCGGATTCATTTCCTCCGCACCGCACATTTAAGCTGTACACTCGTGAGGAATACAAAGCGACCAATGGCTACCGCGAGCGATTAGATCATTTTGGCAAGGTGGCGTATCGAGTTCATCTGGCGGTCGAGCAGGATGGCGAGATGGTGCTTGTTCGTCAGCATGATGGTGGTAATCGCGTAGAGCTGAGCGCAGGTAAGGCGAAAATTCGTTATTCCGTTCGTCAGCAAGCAAGCTGGTTCAGTAAACGCAAAACGGTACGGATCGAGGTTCATGCTGAGGTTCCCGTCGAGCGTGATGTGCTCTGCTATGTAAAAAAGGAAGGCGGCTATCCTGCCAGCCGTGAGGATGGTATAGTCTACCCGTTCGCTGAGCCTTTTCGCGCTGGACGTACCGAGCTGCCTGCGATTGAGATTGGCAAAAATGAATATGTGCGTCTCTTTTTTACCGATGGACGTAGGTATGGACAACTGTACGAATTAATTTTGGAGTAGGGGGAAGTTGGGGGATATGAACATTTTCAACTGGTTTAAACGTAAGCCGGAATCCGAACCCAGACCGCTATATTACGATATTGTATGCCCGTATTGCTTTAATAAATTCGAACCGGATGAGGTAGAGTTTCGGGCGAGCCATCACCGTGAGGATGATGAGGATTATGCGCTGCGCGAGGATGCAAGGCTGAATCGTTATCGCGCACGCTTCGGGCTGGATACGATCCATGATATGGAGGCGGTCTTGCGTCCTCAGGATGTACCGGAGGAGCACCGTATTTATTCGGATCAGGTGCTGGTCGGTCTGAATGATCGTTATGGTGAAGTGACGCGTCGCCGTCTGTGCCCGCATTGTCATAATGAGCTGCCCGTAACGGCAGGCAAGGTGCCGAGTAATATCATTTCGATCGTCGGCGCTTCGCAGGTTGGGAAGTCGGTCTATATGACTGCACTCATTCATACGCTGCAAAACTCCACCGCAGATCGTTTTGATGCGGCATGTATGCCACTGACGACGGAGATTAGCCGTAAGTTCCGTATGAACTATGAAGAGCCTTTATTTGAACGTGGCGATCTGCTCGCTTCGACACAGAAGGAGCGGATGCAGGAGCCGTTTATTTTCCAATTTGTATTCCGTGATGAATCCAAGCCACCGCTTACGCTGGTGTTCTTTGATGTAGCGGGTGAAGGTATGGTCGATCAGGACTACCTCGGTCTGCACGGTCAGCATATCAAAAACTCCGCAGGCATTCTGTTCATGGTCGATCCGCTGCAAATTCGTTCGATCCGTGATCGTATCCGCTTGAAGCTGGGTGATACACGGGGAGAATGGGTATCGCGTTATGATGAGCCGCGTGATGTGGTACTGACGCTGTTTAGCGACTTTATCGCCCATCAGGAGGATAGCAAGACCGATATTCCGACCGCAGTCGTGCTGACCAAGAGCGACATGCTGGAATCGCTGCGTGGCGATGATGGCGAGTATATCAAGTCGAACAGTAATATTTTCCATAATGTTGTACACCGTGGACATTTCGATCTGGATGAATATGAAAATATTGATGGCGAGATTCGCCGTTTTATCGAGCGTGTGGATCGTCCATTTAAAGGCACGATGGATGTGTATTTCAAGGATACGGCTTATTTTGCTGTCTCTGCGCTCGGTAGTAATCCGGTCGAGCAGAAGCTGCAAAGTGTCGTGAGCCCGATCCGCGTCGATGAGCCATTTATCTGGCTGATGTACAAACTGAATTATATTGAAGGGAGACGACAGACTTGAATCTAGTTTCGGACGCTCGTATTCAGCAACAGCTGTACACACGCGAGAAGAGCGGAATTTTCCGTACGACAGAAGGCTATGATACAGTCGCTCGTTCTCCCGGTCTTGATCCTTCCTTTATTAAAAAGAATCTTCATCCGTTGTGCGCCTATGATGCTCCTGCGCAGCTACAGGCGCAGGGCGAAAAGGACGCAGCGCTCTACCCGGCAGCACTCCAGCTTGTTCGGCTGGACAACCGCGATATGGTGCTGGGACAGAGCGTATATGTGCCGACTGATTTTACAGGGCTGCGCAGTGCGTTTTTTACACATAACTATGTGGTTCCAGCGATGCGTGGTGAGGAATGGGTGCATCACTATGATCGCTGGCTACATGCCGACTTCCGTGAACAGTATGATACCGATCAGGGAGCAGAGCTGGATGAGCTGGAGGATGTGCCTGTACGCGATACTGCGCCAGCGCTTGATCCGCGTGCGGTATTGAGCGAGCTGGGGCTGGATGAAACGCTATTTCGCCAGCTATTGGGCGCGGTCATGTCCGCGATCCATCGCCATCGCAAAGTATATATTTCGCTGAATGTGCCTGTACGTGAGCTACCTGTACAAGCGAATCGTCTGCTACAGGTGCTGATGCTAGCCTTGCCGTATGCATTCCGTCGTCGGCTGGGCTTCACAACGTATGCGAAGGAACCGGAAAGCCGTAAAGGGATGCAGGTGCTATTCGTAGAGAGTGGCTCGATTCGCGCTGGAGATCGGAATCTGGAGCGAGAGTACATTTTCGACCTGAGTAATGGACGGATTCAGGCAGCACAGGCAGGTAAAGCAGGTCAGCTGTATATCGATTATGCGTGGCAGCATCTGACTCGTCCGGAGAAGCTGAAGGAGCTACAGGAATTCGCTGATCATGGACAGGCAGGGATTGACGCTGCGACCGAAGCACTTCCTGATCCGGCACAATATGACGAATGGACGATTCTGTATCGTGTGGAGCAGGGCGACGAATCGCTGTATACCAGCCATCGTGCGCAAATTCTGCAAGCACTGCTGCGTCATCTGCGTCCAGAAGGTGCGCTGGAAACAGCGATGCGTCTGAATGATCTGTTCCTGTCACGGTTTGATCGCGAATTTGATCGTGTGCGTGCAGGCGAGGTGCCGGAGACGGCAGTCGCAGATGCATTTGCTGATTATTATGAGATTGATCCACAGCATACCGGACGTAAGATCGTAAATTATTTTGTCATTGCTATTCATAATGCAGTTAGTCGCCAGCAAGGAACGGATGTGCAGGCGCTATATGCTTTGTTAGAAAAGAATCCATCGCTGTATGAGGAGTTTCTCAAGCTCGTGGGCAGTCAGCCCAAGCTTGCTGCACAGCTGCTGACACCGCTAATTGAACGCAAGTTCCGTCAGGCAGGCTCAGTAGAGGAAGTGATTCGACTGACTGCCGAGTGGGGAAGTCGGTATCCGCAATTGCTGGAGCTGGATGATTATCGTCTGCAAGCCGGGCAATCATTTACCGAAGCATTGCGGGGTAGTCGCGATATGCTGGCTGAGGCAAGTGAGGTATTCCGTTTACTGGATCGGTTGGAGATGGGCAAGCAGCCGAACGTGAACGAACAGGCGTGGAAGCAGTCAGGTATCGGCGAGCAGATGCGTATTGCAACGGAGCGTATTTTGCTAAGTGAGCTGGAATGGTCGACACTGACGCGAAGTCGTTTGCTACAAGCAGATTTTCTGGGCTATCCATTGCCGAGTGATGAAGATCCATCGAAGGCAGATCGTCGCTTGAATGGTAAGAAGCGTGCGCTTCAGCTGCTATATTGCTGGTTCGATGATAGTGCAACCAGTATGGATGTGGACTGGGTAGAGGAGATGGACAAGCTACCACCTGCTGAGAAGGACGAGGTGCAGAAGCTTGGACGCTCCTGGCTGGGCGAGGATATTCGGAGTGGACGCTTCGAGCGTCTGCCGGTAGCTTTTGCGTATAGCGCTACGGTGAATGATCTGGATTACTCCACACTGGTAGAGGAAGTGCGGAAGCAGGCATCATCGGAGCAGACGATGTATGACTTTTTTGCATGGTCAGAGGGTCAGCCTGCCTTTATGATGTCCGGTGAAGTTGCTGCGGGCGAACGTCGACGTGAGCGCTCATCCGAGCGTGGCGAGGATCGTAGCCGAGAAAGTAGCAGCTCGCGTGGCAAAGGTGGCAGGCCGCGCTTCGTACCTGCATATGAAGCGGCTATTTTAGCCTATTTCCGTAAGCATGATCGGGAAGCGTTCCGACACAGTCCGCTCAAGCAGGGGGCACCCGCGAACAAGCCTGCACTGGCAGCGGTATATGATCGTGTCAGAGACGAGCTGGCTACGCCATGGCAAAAATGGCTGCGCCGCAATCGTCGTCGCTTGCCTATGCTCGTCGTGGTAGGACTGCTCGCCATTGGTGCAGTAGGTGGCTTGTCCGTGTATCTTGTCAATGTGTTTGGCGGCGGCAATCAGACGGTAGCGACCGTCCCACAAACGAATACACCACAGAAGCCTGCTATTAACCCGGATGACTTGCCAGATGTACTGGTGACAGTCAGTGGTGCTAATGGTGGAACTTCCTCTGGTACGGATGGGCAATCCTCTGGCAATGACAATGCAGATCGTGCAGACACAGAGGGAAGCACGGCTTCCAATACGGTAGCTTCGGCGTCCACAGCGCCAACGATCACGCTCGCGTCCTCGTCTGCGACAGGAACAACAGGTAAGGGAACAGGAGATAGCTCCAATTCCAGTGGCAACAGCTCCGACAGGGGAACAGATACCGATGCTGCGGGTGCAACGAATGCGGAAGCTGGCACAACTGGAGCCGAAGCAGCACGCCTTGTATTTCATTTTAAAATGATGGAACCATGCGTTGCCTTCGAGCCGAAAAAAGCGACATTACTGCTCAAAGATGGTCAGCAGATCAATTATGAAAAGCTGGATCCACAGATGTCCTGTAGTACATCGGAATCGAGCGATTCGAAGACAGATGGAGCAACAGGTACGACTTCCAATGGTGAGTCGACATCGAGTAATGATTCGACAGGCATGGAGACGTCCAAAGGAACAGACACGGGCTCAGCAACATCTGCCAGTGAGACATCCTCCGGTGCTACAGACAAATCGAACACATCTTCTTCGACATCAACAGGAAATCCATCCACCGAGTCGAGTACAGGTACGTCTTCATCTACTACATCCGGTACATCGGATACAAGTAGCGAGGAGGGCGGGGCTACAGCACCAGCTTCGCTCACGCTGACAACAGATGAGCTACAACAGGTGTATCCATACGAAGTGAGTCTCGCTTTACCAGCGAAGACGAATATCGATAATCTGCAAAGCATTCGTATTGGTGATGTGGACTACATCATCACAGCATTATCTACAGTAACGACAGATAGCACCAATTAAGCTACACCGATCGCCCGCTCTTCTTTTATGAAAAGCGGGCTATTGGCACATCACCATGCTTGTTCTCATAAGGAGTGTGACACCGATGCAGGAACAACAGTGTCGACCTATTATTGGCTTGCTGATCGGCTGGGAGATTGAGCCCGCTATGCTCAAGGCATGTGCATTAGCCGCAGCCAGTCTGCATGCAGATTTTTATTACTTTTTCCCTGTCGGTGTAGATGAGCAGCGTCGTCGAATTACGGGCTTTCAATTCATTGAGGGGCAATGGGAAAAGGGAGAATTTCCGTATCCTGATGTGGTGTACGATCGTATGCGCCGCCGTGAGGTGAAAGGCTTTACCGAGGTGTATCGCAAGCTGGGAAATGTGCCATTCACCCATACGCTACGCGGCAGATGGGGACGCAAGACGGTCATTTATAACATGCTGCGCAAGGATGAGGCACTGCGAAAGTATCTGATCCCCTTTCAAACGCTACGCGATGCAGATGCTGGACTGGCGTTCATTTTCAAATATCGCTCTGTGATCCTCAAAGCGGATAAAGGAGCTTCTGGCAGAGGCACCTTTGTCGTACACGTAAAGGACGATTGGATCGAGGTGTCGGATCAGGAGTATACGCATCGGATGAATGAGGCGCAGTTATTGGAGCTATTGCAGATGCTGCTTCCGCAAAGGTATTGCTTGCAGCAGCTTGTAGAGAGCGTTACAGCAGAGGGATTTCCTTTTAATATTCGTGTGCATGTGGCCAAGGATGGCAAAGGGGAATGGACGGTAGCCTTCTGTGCTCCCTCGCTCTCGCTGCACCCATCGATTCGGGTAACGAACAGTGAGCATGCGTTTCGTGTCGCTCCAACATGGGAATTATTTTTGGCGAGGCAACTTCAGGAGAAGCCGGGTGGCAGCACCGATCGCCATATTCATCGTTATGCGATCCAGCTGGCGCAGTTTATGGAAGAGCAGCTACAGGGCGGCTTTCATGAAGTAGGGCTGGATATCGGTTTGAATGAGGCGGGAGGTATCCGGTTATTTGAAGCAGGGCTCGGTATTCCTTCGACGGTCTTTCATTTTGTGGAAATTGCGCTTCCGGCGATGGCATACAGTCTGCGTATCGCTGCGGGGGCGGAGCCAGAGCCAACAGCTCCATAAAAACATATAGCGTCCTCTCTATCGATTGATCTATCATGATGATAATAGATAGGAAGAGGAGCAGTTATGAAAGGGTGGGGAAAGGATGCCAACGGAAAGGCGGCGTCTGGCAATCGGCTTGCTGATTGGCTGGAAGGTCGAGCCTGAGCTATTGATTGCCAATGCGCTCGTAGCCGCAAGCTATGATGCAGACTTTTTTTATTTTTATCCAGCTGGAGTAGATGAGCAGCAGCGCCGGATTCGCGGTCATCGTCTGGAGCTGGGCGAGTGGGTGGAGCAGGAATTTGCGTATCCTGATGTGATCTATGATCGTATGCGGCGGCGCGGTATCAAAAAGTACGAAGATGTATATCGTAAGCTGGAGACGATTCCATTTACCCATACGCTGCGCGGCATGTCCGTGCATAAGACGGTTGCGTACAATATGCTGCGCAAGGATGAGGAGCTAAAAACGTATCTGATCCCTTTTCAGACGCTACGGGAGGCGGCGAAAGGGCTGGCGTTTATCCATAAGCATGGCCGGGTAATCGCCAAGCCAGATAGAGGCACCTCGGGGAAAGGCGCGTTCACGATTGGTATAGAGGGTAATGAATTTGAAGTGTTCGATCAGCAGTATGCCCATCGGATGAATGAGACGCAAATGCTGGAATTCCTGGAAATGCTCATTCGTGAAAAGTATTGTCTGCAAAAGCTCGTAACGAGTGTGACGAAGCAGGGACTTCCTTTTCATATCCGTGTGCATCTTGCCAAAAACGGTCAGAATGAATGGGTAGTCGCCTTCTGTGCCGTCTGGATTTCGTCCGAGCCGCATAGCAAGGTGACGAACAGCAAGCATACCTTTCAGATGACGACCACATGGAACCGCTTTTTGAAGCATCAGTTTGATGAGGATGTGGGCGGTGCAACCGAGCAACGGATTCATCAGTATGCGCTAAGGCTCGCACAATTTATGGAGCAGCAGCTAGATGGACGCCTGCATGAGATCGGTCTGGATCTGGGAATGGATGCAGACCATCGTATTCAGCTATTCGAGGTCGGTGCAGGCGTACCGTCATCTATGTTTCAATTTGTAGAAATGGCACGTCCAGCAATTGCATACAGCCTGTATGTAGCTACACATTCCTGACCTACACAGAAGAAGGCAAGCCGAAAAGGAGTGATTCCCATGTCATTCAGTTCATCTTCGCTTGATTCCTTACATGATGCCGCTCATGCCTCTACCTGTGACGTTTTAATCGTCGGTGCAGGGCCAACGGGACTGACGCTGGCGATTGAGCTGGCGCGGCGCGGCACTCACATTCGTATAATCGATCAGGCATCGGGGCCTTCTCAGCATAGCAAGGCGCTCGGTGTGATGGCACGTACACTGGAGCTACTGGAGCCGTCCGTATCCGCGCAAATGGTCGAGCAGGGTCTGCCGATTCAGCAGGCAGCCTTATATAGTGGCACACGTCAGCTTGCTGATATTGCATTTGGCGAGCGTATTCCGAGCCGATTCCCTTTTGTGCTGATGTTGCCGCAAAATGAGACGGAGCATATTTTACTGGAGCGGCTGGCTGCGCTTGGTGTACAGGTTGAATATGGATGTACACTTGCTGATCTGGAGCATTATACGCCAGAGAAGGTCGAGGCGACCTCTGCTGCGTCAGCGACTGCTCATGCTGGCTCTGCATCGAATGTAGTGCTGCCCCCGCATTTGCGGCGACCTGTATCATCAAATTCCACAACGACCACTGCCGGAGCAGCGAAAAATGCTCCTGTACTGCGCATGACAGCGACCGTGAACAGGGTACAATCCCAGGTGACGGGTGACAATACAAGAACAACGGAGTCAGCAGCTCCGTCTGCCGATTCACTGTCCACTATGCAGGAGCGTATTCATGCCGGTTGGATTATCGGATGCGATGGTGCACATAGTAAGGTGCGTCATCTGCTCGGGATGGACTTTCCTGGTGTATCGATCATGCAGGATTTTGCATTGGCAGATGTGAAGGTGGAGGGAGAGATCGAGCAGGATCGCCTGCATATTCATCTTCATCAAGGGCAAATCGCTGCCTTTTTCCCGATGAGACAGGGCCGCCATCGAGTGATTATCGCTTCACCGGAACGGCATAATAGTCAGGAGTCTTCATCACAGGAGGGCAAAGTAGGGTCTGCGGCAGAAGGTGCAGCACGGGACATTTCGCTAGCAGAGGTGCAGCAGATCCTGGATACCTGTACAGGCGGACAATTCCGCGTATACGATCCGATCTGGCTGACACGCTTTCATATTAATCAGCGCAAAGTAGATCACTATCGCGCTGGTGCAGTCATGCTGGCTGGTGATGCGGCTCATATTCATTCTCCGCTCGGTGGGCAGGGGATGAATACCGGCATGCAGGATGCTCTTAATCTGGGCTGGAAGCTGGCGCTTGTCTGTAGCGGACGTGCCGATGCCAGCCTGCTTGATAGCTATAATGAGGAGCGTGAGCCGGTTGGACGTAATCTGTTACGCTGGACAGGCTGGCTAACCCGATTGGCTTTGAATCGGTTCCCGTTATTTGCCGCTGCGCGTAATACGATGGCTCCGCTTGTGTCATCTCGTCAAATTGTACAGCGCTTACTCGCTCGCGCTCTATCCGAAACGGGCATTCATTATCGTCATAGTGAGATGGTTATGCAGGGCGATAGCTGGAAGCATGGAATGGTCGTGCCTGGTGACCGTGCTCCGAGTGGTGCAGCAGAGCTGGACTGGTGGAGCCGGGAAAAGCATGTACTGCTCGTCTTTCCTGATTCAGAGCCTGCACTCCCACGTCCCGAAGATCCACAGCAATGGGATGAGGATGAGCGCACACGCATTCCACTGCTACATCGTATTGCAGATAGCTGGCGTCCGGTCATCGATATGGTGATCGTGCTACCTGATCTACCGCTCATGCTGCCCGAGCCGCGTCCGAATATGCTTTTATCTGACCCGAATGGAGAGCTGCGTAAGCTATACGGAATGGAACGCGGTGGCTATGTAGCGCTCAGACCGGATGGGTATATCGGCTTTGCCGGTGGTTTACCGGATGAAATGGAATTAATTGGATGGGTCTATCGACAATTTCGGATTCCATCGCAGGTGCAGTGAATATTTTTTGAGCGTATAGAACGATAAAATAAGCCGAAGCAACCCTATTGTGATACTTTCATGATAGTGCTTCGGCTTCTTGCTGCTTCCGCAAATGACGAAAATATGTTCGTTACCTATACCAATCGGGCGAACGGTTCATGTATAATTGGGATATTATGTTGACTACGAATACACAGAAAGGCCAGGTTGCATCATGACGTTAACTTCTCCGGTATCGTTCACGGACAAATCGTATATCGCTCTGCTCAGCTTCGAGGAAGACCGAGGCTTTTTCCTGCATATCTCGTATGGCAGTCACGCCATCGAGCCGGAAAAGGCGCGGGATATCCAGCAGCTGGTCATGGGCTGCACGCTGTCCGGCGAGGAGCGCTGGCAGCTCAGCGCATCCGGTCATAGTGAATGCCTGCTGCGCCCTGATGAAGCAGGAACCCTGTATGCTCGGCTACTACGACTCTTGCCCGGTGCATTGGAAACGGATGAGGGTGCACCTGTGCAAGCGTATTGGGACAAGCATGCCGAAGCGGTGCTAGCAGGAAGTGCAGATGTAACAACAGCCACGCTGTATGAGGGAGATCGTGCACAGTATGAGCACGAGGAAGCAAGCTTTCTGGCTGATGCTACAGAGGCTATGCCAGAAGACCGAGCTTCGATCTACACGGCAGAGTCGGTATCCACACCGCGCATTCCGTATGAGGAAGCTACCTTTGAAACGGATTGGCATACCGAGGCACGTTGGCTGCTGGAAGGTCGACTCGAAGAACGGGATGGTGTTGGCACCGTTATGGCACTACCGATGATCGAGATCGGTGGTATACGCTATCCAGCTGTGGAATTATCGCGCCGCATGGGCTCGGCAGGCGCTACGATTCGGCTGGAGGATGGCAGCCAGGTGGAAACCGATCTGCTGCGTGAGCTTGGTCTGGGGCCGATGGGACGGATGGCAGATGGTACGCCGCTGGAGCGCAATAGCCGTCTCACTCCGCAGGAGATTATCCAGCGCGGCTCCGAGCGATTGCGTGGCCCGTGGGAAGAGATGGTGATCCCCGGGCTGGCACTGCCGGACGGACAGGGCGGATTATATGATCATTTTGAGTTTCTGTGTCGCTGGGGAATATCCGGTGCGATGCTGGGTGGTGTGATGGCGCAAAGTGAAGCACTGGGCGAATTTATTGCTGAGCGTATTCGGCGTTTTCCTTCGTGCCGAATCGCTCTGATCGGACGTAAAGCACTGCTAACTGAGCTACAGAAGCGCTGGTCATCGATGCTAGAGCCACACTGGCAAGAAGCATCGACAGGTAAAGCTGCCCAATCGGCTTCGAATCGCTCCCTCACCGTTGTCCCTGTAAGTCTGCTCAGTCAGCGAAGTGCTGTCCTGCCGGGTGGTGTGGATATTGCGATCTATCTGGAACCGGATGAAATGACCGCCGATGTATCCAGTAAAATGTATCGCGCGATGAACAAGATCAATGCACGTATTCGCTTATCTATTTTCACGGAAAATGAAATGTTGGACGATCCCCATCTGCGTACAGCACAAACGAGTCTGCTCAAGCTATTTCATTCGGTCGTGCGGGAATATGCGATTGCTGATCCAGAGCATCCATTAACCGAGTTGCCACCACCGTATACGATGCTGGTGCGTCGTGCTGCACAGCCAGGATTGCCGCAAATGGCGCGTACAGGTGGCTTTACCGAGCTAGAGCTGGGAACAGCGGAGCGTGGCTTGCGCATTCCACCACGTGCTGAGGCAATGAACGTTTCGCAAATGCCGCAGCGGGAGGCTCAAGCTGAACCATGGGATTCCTCTGCAACGCGAATGCCATATCGTCAGACCGAACAGCCTACAGTGGACATGCCATCTAGTGCTTCTTCCAAGCCAGCGATGGATCATCAGAGTAAGTCGGAACGGATGGAAGGGCTGCTACAGGAATTGTCCCGTCAGGGCATTCATATTCAGCGTCCGCCAGCCTTTGTACAGCCAACATCTGAAAAGGAGCAGGCGGAAGGACGCTATCCTGCTGAATATACGCCGCATACCGCTTATGCAGGAGCCGAGCTTGAGCTACCGCATACCGAAGCAAGTACACGCCGCTTGTACGTACCGCCAGCCGTATCGTCAGAAGCAGAGGAAGATGCTGCGAGCTGGGAACGCTTGAATACGAGTTCGACCGGATCGGGATCAGCCAGATCAGGCTGGAGGAATGGAACGGATACAGCATCATTGAACTGGACAGAAGCTAAGGATACTGATTATCCGAATCCAGCCTCATCCGAGATTGCCGATGGGGATAGCTCTGTGCAGGATACATCGTTGAAGATACCACAGCGAACTGAGACTGATTCTACAGCCATACTACTGGATGCAGATGTACACGATGAGAACACTTCGTCGTCATCGACCGAGCTGTTGGTTACCCATTCGAATCTGCATTTGGATCAGATGGATGCTATTCATACTCTTGCCGATAGAGAGAACGGACATCAACGCAGTGAAGAGCCAATTCTGTTGTCGCGTACAGATGGCATTTCCTACGCCATCCCAGCACCGGACGAGCCATTACCAGAGCGAGACGATTCCAGCTTTATAGCGAAGCAGGATCAGTCGATGAAGGGAAGCTTGTCACGGACATCTTCCGAGCAGGAGATATTGTCACTGGAGCCGATGTTTGACGCGTATCCACCGTCAACAACGGGCATGACGGCCTTTGATCAATCTGCGGCAATGATGGGACGCTCCATGTCAGCGATTCAGAGTGCCGAATATGTATTTGCACTGCGTGCCCATGAAATGGCCGATCAGGTGGAGGAAGAGGCTGAATTTGTACCCTTTATGAGTTATTGGCCAACCTATGAGAGTATGACCTGGCGGCAGAAGCGCTGGTATTTTTACTGGCGAAATGAGGTGCGTCAGGAGCGTTATCCGGCAACGGATTTATCGTATGTTTTCCTGCTCTGCTATGAAGTGATCAATGGAGCAGGCTGGCAGGAGCCGCTGGACGGCTATCATATGCTGATGAACCTCTGGCGGCAGTATCGTCACCGCTTTGGTAAGCTAGATCGATATTTGCCACCGTGGATCGTTGATTTTGCACAGGTGCATGGATTGGATGAATCGCTGTTAGAGCTGTTACTGGAATCGCCGCGACATGTTCCAACGGAGCTGACTGATCTGGAATGGGAGCGACTGCTACTAGCCTCTCCTGTAAAGGTGCCGATGGAGCTGTTACCATCGCTACTCGATTACGATCTGGAGCGTAGCCGCTTTTATGCGGATGAAGGCAAGGAAGCGATGAACGAATATATTCCTAAAGTGCTGGCTGCGATAGATGCCTTTTTGGAACGTCAGCAGGGAAGTCGTCTGCTTGGGCTGTTCCGCCCACCCATCTATCGGGAGAGCGAGCGCTACTTGTTCCGCAGTGCGGTCTACGACTCTACAAGTCACGGGCGTACCTGCACCGTGCGACGTTTACCGCTGATAGAGCATGCACCGCTACGTGAGTTTCTAACCGGGATCGTGAAGCTGACGGAAAATGAACTGCGTAAGCAGCTCAACGTCAATGGGCGACTACGGATCCAGCCGCCAGTCGAGCCGGAGATCGCTCGTCTGATCGAACGCTATATCCGACGTGCCTTTACCATACCTGAGGAACAGGCAGCGCCGCGTCGTGTTGAGATCGACCCGGCATTGCTGGAACGGTTGCAGGCGGATTCCGCAGTTGTGCGTGATATGCTAACCTTGCGTGAGGAAGAGAAGGAAGCGATCCGGCAGGAGCAGCAGGCAGAACAGGCCTATGCGGAGTGGGCAGCCGCTGCCGCGCAGTCGACAGCCGCGAAAAGGGCAGAGCGAAGCGAGACAGAAGCGGACGAAGCGAATGCTACATCGATACAGCATGAACCGATATATGACTATGAGGAAATGGATGAGCTTGTCGTACCCGGAGCGATCCATATGCTGGACGAAGCGGAGCCAACTGCTAATATACCGAATGAACAAGTCTCGGCGGAATATTGTGAACAGGATACGAACTACGAATGGGATACAAACGCAGAGCCTATCACTGAGGAAGCTTCGTTTATAGAGCAACAGACTGAACAAATGGAGTCATCCCTGCTGGAAGTCACTCCATTTGTTCATACAGCAGGAAGCGGCAATACCGTGCATTCCGCCTTTGTATCTAATGAGCAGGAGCCTGATATTTCTGCCAATCATGATCATGAGGAAGCATCCAAGCCTGTAGCGGCAACATCGTCTGCTGCGAGACTGCTGGATATATCAGAGATGGATGAGGAATGGCAGGATTGCCTGCAAGCGATGCAGTCGCAGCATATCGAGCTGCTGGCTGCGATGCTGGATGATGCGGACGAGCATACACTGCAAGGCGTGGCAGCACGCTATGGCACGATGGCAGCACTGCTGGCTGACGAGGTCAATGATCTGGCAATGGATCATATCGGTGATCTGTTGCTGGATGATGGTGCGGTTATGGAAGAATACAGATCATTGCTGGATGCAATCATCATGAGGTGAACTGGAAAATGAATGATGTGAAAATACCAAAACGTGTCACGACCGCACTGGTGAATTCGTTTGCCGCAGGTGTAGTGCCGAGAATCGGCTTAGAGCATATCGCGGTCGGACGCAAATATGAGATTGAGTCCATTTTACGTGAGCTGGACAATGTTGCCGATGGTGGCGCTGCGTTCAAGCTCATTACCGGACGCTATGGTAGCGGAAAAAGCTTTTTGCTACAAATGGTGCGCAATTACGCGATGGATCGCGGCTTTATCGTAGCTGATGGCGATCTATCGCCAGAGCGCCGTCTAACCGGAGCGAAGGGGCAGGGATTGGCAACGTATCGCGAGCTAATGACCAATCTGTCTACACGCACGCGTCCAGATGGTGGAGCACTGGAATCGATGCTGCAAAAATGGATTTCCACCCTGCAACAGCAGGTCATGGAAGAACAGCGCGTGCCTGCCGATGACCCAACGATTGGCATCGAGGTACAGCGCCGTATCCATGCGGTCACAGCCGAAATGGAAGGCTGGGTGCATGGCTTTGATTTTGCCAAAGTATTATCGGCGTACTGGCAAGGCATTCGCTTGAACGAGGATGCACTCAAGCAATCTGCACTTCGCTGGCTACGTGGAGAATACCAGACGCGTACCGAAGCCAAGCGTGAGTTGAATGTGAGCGTTATTATCGATGATGATGGCTGGTATGACTATATGAAGCTATGGGCGGAGTTTGCTGCTCGGATCGGCTATAAGGGCTTACTGCTGTTTATCGATGAAGGCGTGAATTTATATAAAATTTCGAATAGTGTCTCGCGGCAGAGTAACTATGAAAAGCTGCTGACGATTTTTAATGATACGATGCAGGGCAAGGCTGGACATCTGGGCGTATTCGTTGGTGGTACCCCGCAATTCGTGGAAGACCCGCGCCGTGGACTGTACAGCTACGAGGCGCTACGCTCGCGACTGGCGGAAAGTCGCTTTGCGGCTAGTAGCACGAAAAATTTCGCCGGCCCGGTCATTCGTCTGGAGATGCTGTCCCATGAAGAAATTCTGCTCATGCTGCAAAAGCTGCGCGATATTCACAGCCAGCATTACAAATATGAAATAGTACTGGAGCAGCATCAGCTCGTCGCCTTTATGCAGACGGCAGTCGGCAGACTGGGTGCAGATGAGCTACTCACTCCGCGTGAGGTGGTGCGCGACTTTGTCGATCTGCTGAACACGCTCCATTTTAACGAGGAATTGAGCTTTGATATGCTGCTCGGCGAGCTGGCGGCAACTCCTGCACCAGTAGTTTCGACACCGGAGCAGACTTCCTCGCCTGCTAGAGCTAACGCGACCAATCATGCGCGCGGACCCATCGCCTCGGCACAGCCAGATGAAGTGGATGACTTTCTGGCGGAGTTTGACCTGTGAGCGGGCATCCGTTTTATCGGTTGGCGCCGTTTATTCAGGAGTACATCTATCGTAGCGGCTGGAAGGAGCTGCGTGAGGCGCAGGTAGAGGCATGTCGAGTGTTGCTCGATACGCCGCATCATCTGCTGATCGCCTCTGGCACCGCTTCAGGGAAAACGGAAGCCGCCTTTTTCCCGGCGCTAACGGCATTATATGAACAGCCGTCCAGCTCGGTCGGCATTCTGTATATTGGCCCGCTCAAGGCGCTGATCAACGACCAGTATGAACGGTTAAAAGGAGTGCTGCGTGACGCAGAGATTCCGGTCTGGCAC
This sequence comes from Paenibacillus hunanensis, assembly GCF_034055775.1. Taxonomy (NCBI): domain Bacteria; kingdom Bacillati; phylum Bacillota; class Bacilli; order Caryophanales; family Paenibacillaceae; genus Paenibacillus; species Paenibacillus hunanensis. The sequence continues at coordinate 393,089 of NZ_CP139194.1, forward strand.
TGGCATGGCGATGTACCGCAATCGCATAAAACGAAGCTGGTGCAAAATCCCTCAGGCATCCTGCAAATTACACCGGAATCGCTGGAAGGGCTGCTCATGAACAAGCCCAATGCGATTCCAGCACTGTTCGGTGATCTGCGCTATATTGTGGTGGATGAGGTGCATGCCTTTATGGGTGTTGATCGTGGCGTTCAGGTGCTGGCACAGCTATCTCGCATTCAGCGGATGGCAGGCTGCCGTCCACAGCGGATCGGTCTGTCTGCGACATTGAGTGATTATGAGAGTGCATGTGCCTGGTTAAGCTCGGATACAGGGCAGCCAGTGGAGGTCGTCTCACCGCAAGGGTCACGCAAGCTACGCCTCAGTGTCGAGCATTTCTCCTTCCCGGATGCGCGTAATGAGGAGCAGGCACAGCAGCTTGAATATGCGCAGCAAGCGTATCATAATTTCATTTACGATCAGACCCATCATAAAAAGGCGCTGATCTTCACTAACAGTCGTTCCGATGCGGAATATTTAACACTGGAAATGCGCCGTGTAGCTGCCAAGCGGCAGGAGCCGGACATTTTCCATGTGCATCATGGCAGTATCTCGGCGATGCTGCGTGAGGAAGCCGAAGCCGCACTACGCGAGGGCTATGGGCCGGCTGTAGCAGCCGCTACGCTCACGTTGGAGCTAGGGATCGATCTTGGTGAGCTGGAGCGTGTCATTCAGCTTGGCGCACCGTATTCGTGTTCGAGCTTTGTCCAGCGACTTGGACGCTCGGGGCGACGTGAGGGTGCTGTATCGGAAATGATCTTCGTTTGCCCGGAGGAAGAGGATGAAGAAGCACAGCTTCCCGCACGTATGCCATGGATGATGCTACGCGCGATTGCGGTGATCGAGCTGTATGTGCGTGATCGCTGGGTCGAGCCATTTCAGGCGCGGCGCTTGCCGATCGGTATTCTGTATCATCAGACGATGAGTACGCTCAAAAGTATGGGCGAAGCCGAGCCTGCGGAGCTGGCGCGTGCGATTATGACACTGCCTCCATTTCGTGAATTCACGGTGGAGCAGTATCAGCAATTTTTGCAATACTTGCTTCAGCTGGATCATATTCAGCGTACAGAGGAAGGCACGCTCATTATTGGGATGGCAGGCGAGAAGATCGTGAACAATTTCCGCTTCTATGCGGTATTCAAGGATGATGAGGAGCATTCGGTGTATCATGGCTCGGAAGAGATTGGCTCGATCACAACCGTACCGCCGCCGGGCTACTGCTTCTCCCTTGCAGGCAAGCTATGGAAGGTTGAGGAGATCGACAGTCGCCACAAGGCGGTCTATGTGAAGTCATCTCAAGGTAAGGTCGATACGCTCTGGCTCGGTGCCGGGGGCGATGTCGATACCCGTGTCATGCAAAAAATCCGCGATATCCTCGCGTCGTCGGAGCTATATTCTTACCTTGCGCCTAATGCAGCAGCACGTCTGGAGCGTGCACGCAGACTGGCACGGGAAACAGGACTATTGCAAACGCCTGTTTTACCAGCGGGTGGCGATTCCTGCTTCGTGCTGCCATGGATGGGCAGCAAGCCATTTCGCACGCTGGAGCGTCTGCTCAAGCATAATCTGGCAGAACGCCTCGGACTGCGCGCAGTGACGCCGATGGAGCCGTATTATTTCGTCGTGTCCGGCAAAGCCGATGCGTATGAGCTGATGGCGGAGATGATCGCTGAGTGCAAGCGCATCGATTTCCCGGAGCAGCTACTGAGCGATGAAGAAGCGCCTTATCTGGGCAAGTACGATGAATTCATTCAGCCCGGATTGGTGCGTCAGGCATTCGCTGCGGATGGACTGGATTTGGAAGGCATGAGAGAAGCGCTGCTCGCGATTGGCAATGTACACATCAATTTGCAGCCGCAAGCCGATAATGAAGTCAGGGAGCCTTAATTCCCTGGCTTTTTTGGCACGCTCATGACAAAGTTGACAAAGGAACACTTATTACATATACTCTACTTATTAAAAGTAAGTATTGGTAATATCCTTATGTTGCTACTACAAATAAAGATACTGAAAACCAGGTGGAAAGGAGAAGCCGATGAGCTTGAATGCAGAAGTTGTTATTGTGGGTGCAGGACCGGGCGGAGCACTGCTTGGATACCTGCTTGCTGCAAGCGGTGTAGAGGTTATTTTACTGGAGCGGCATGCAGGGATCGATAAGGAGTTTCGCGGGGAGCATCTGAATGCGCAGGGCGAGCAAATTTTACGCCAGCACGGTCTGTACGGGCATGTTCAGCAAGCAGGACTTTTGCTGATGGAACGTGTAGAATATTTTCAGCAGGGCCAAATTGTCAAAACGATCTTACCCGCTCCTGGGGAGCAGCACACCGGTATTCATGTTCCGCAAAAAAATCTGCTACAGGCGCTAATCGGCCAATCCCTTCCTTATCCAAACTATCGTTTGATGATGGATAGCAGTGTGACCGAGCTGTTGCACGATCCGATTAGCGGTGCGGTAAACGGGGTAAAAGTGCGTCATCGGGGCAAAGAATTGACAATTAATAGCAAACTGGTCATTGGTGCGGACGGTCGTTATTCCACTGTACGCAAGCTGGCTGGGATTGGCACGCAAATATTAAAGCACGGCTTTGATCTGCTCTGGGCGCGTATTCCTGCGCCGAAGGGCTGGCCAGCGACCGTGCGGATGGCACTTGCCAAGCAAGCACAGCTAGCGCTGTTTAGCCAGCAGGGAGGGTATATTCAGATCGGTTGGAATATTCCACAGGATAGCTTTCCTTCGCTGCGCAAGACACCGGTTGAGCCATTTACCGAAGCGCTGATCGAATCGTTCCCTGAGCTAGAAGAGAAGGTACGACGTCATTTGCGTGCATGGAATGATTTTGTGCTGCTCAAGGTGCAGAGCTGTGTGTGCGATACATGGGTGCAGCCTGGTCTGGTCATTATGGGCGATGCGGCACATACGTTTAGTCCGACAGGCGCGATCGGTGTGAATAGCGCCATGAAGGACGCACATGTGCTGGCACCACTGATCATCGACGCACTTCACGCAGATGACACGGGACTGGCAAGACTCAAGCAATTTGAACAGCTTCGTCAGCAGGAAACACGCGCTGAGCTGGATAGCCAGTTTGCACGTGAAGCTGGCTTTAGCGACCAATTTCCCGCCTACCAGCCCTGAGAACAGCATGTACATGTAAGCAGGCGCTAATCATCGTAGCTATGTATACGATTTGTCTATTTTAATGGATGTGTTCAGGATCGCAGCTATGATCTACAGTCATCCAATTTTGTATATTACACGTATCTATCACTGACAAGATACACATAACCGGAGGTAATTCATAATGATTAATCCCCAAATCACTGAGGCGCTCAAGGATCGCATTCAAATTGTACCGAGTCAGGATAAGTCGATCTATCTGGTTGGCCCGATTCGCTTGCCCGTTAATCTGGATGGAGAAACGGTCATCTTCCAATGGTATTGCTGGGTGCGCTGCGATACATTGCCAGGTGCAGAATGTGGCAATCCGAACATCGACCATGCGTCGATCATCGAGATGCTGTCCTCGTCCAATCTGGCAGAAGCGCAGCAATCGAGCGTACTCGTCTATGGTGACTTCAAAGGCTCACCGGATGCGCTCATTCGGATGCACAGCATTTGCCATACCGGTGATATTTTCGGCAGCAAGCGTTGCGACTGCGGCTATCAGCTGAAGCAGTCGATGAAAATGATCGTAGCTCATGGCACGGGCGCACTATTCTATCTGGCGAATCACGAGGGACGCGGCATCGGCTTGTTCAGCAAAGCGATGGCATACGTGCTGCAAGAGCAAGGTCTGGATACCGTCGAAGCGAATCTGGAGCTAGGCTTTGAGGATGATATGCGTAACTATGATGATGCGATCGCTGTCTTGAATCAGCTGCGTCAGCTGCCAGTTACACTGATCACAAACAATCCACGCAAGCTGGAAGCACTCAAGCGCTCCGGTGCAGGGGTGAGTGGTCGGATTCCGCTATGGGGCGACATTTCTGAATTTAATGAGAAGTATTTGAAAACAAAAGTAAATCGCTCCGGTCACCTGGGCAGCGGCCCTATGACCAATACGATTGCAGAATAAGCCATCGTATCATAGGCAGCAGATCATCGATCCCGGATGATGTGTACATGGTGCATCGCTATACGAAGGATGTTCAGGCTGGTGAAGCGCAATGAATGATGAAATTGCCGCTTCACTGGCTTTTTATGTAGCAGCCGTAATGCTTTTACAGTCATTTAGAAAGCGAGCAGTTAGGTCAACATAGCCGTGTACAAGCAGGAGAAACACTTGCAAAAGCTGACTTTAAAATGTAAAGTACATGTAAATCTGATATGGTAGAAATAGGAATCGTTTGGTAAAATTCGTAGACAGAGTAGCAGATACAAATCAAGGAGAGATAGAGAGAATCATCCATATTAGCATTGCATCTGTTCCTTTTTAGATATCGCGGCAGGAGGTGAGTTTCTTGGAAGAGCTTAAGAAGATGGAAGAGTATATCGAAATTGAGCGCCGGGAACTTAATGACATGGTACAGTACTATGATCTTCATGACCACCGCGTATTGGACCAGTCGAGAAGAGTTGATTCTATACTTAATCAGTACAATCTTTTGAAGCAGACATTACTAGGTACTCGCAGTTCAATCGTAGGGTCGATGTAGAAGGACATATACTTACGGTGTGGGCGCAATGGACTTTTAGCTGGCTCGTTATACGGCTGGTGATGGAGTCGATGGCTACACATAGGATAGCGAAGCAACATTTTAGCAAGGGTACGTTAGTTTGGAATATAGGAATGATGTTCATGCCTCCATGGAAATGGAGGCTTTTTTGTTACTATCCGTGAGGGGAGCGGACACCGCTCCGGCAAGGAATAAGGGGATGGACTCGGGTGGAGCCGCGGGAATCTTTTGGAATTGGGATAAAATGAAGATTCCCGCCCCTCGTAAGCAGTAAGATATTTTGCTTCGCAAAAATCACTTTTCATTGAACCCCGTGTTAGGAAAGCACTAACACTATAAGTCGTCCTGTCCCCTTATTTCCTTGCCTTCGCTCTGTGCTTGTCGCAGACGAATGGTGAGAAAACCTATAAAGTCCTTTTAGCAGGTATAAGTAGGCTTTTGAGTTGTAACAGTATCTTATGTATCGTTTGTGAATTTAAGTGGGTTTTTAGCAGTTTAATCTACAAAGAGTTAGCGACTCAAATACTCTCAAGGAGAATGTGCAGATTCAAGAGTCACAAGCTCAGAAGTTCGTAACCCCGTAACCCCGTAACCCCGTAACCCCGTAACCCCGTAACCCCGTAACCCCGTAACCCCGTAACCCCGTAACCCCGTAACCCCCAAATACTTGAGACGCTCATTCTTACAGGTTCTAAATAATGAGGTCTACTCAAAGCTCAATACTCAAACATTCAAACATCTCAGATAGTCTCTGTTTAAATATTCATCGATTCAACAGATTAAAGACATATAACAACTAGCTCATTAGATGGTGATGATATATGTAATCTAAAGGAACCTATGCAATCAAACTCTAATATATAGCTAGCCTCACCGAATAGAAGCAATTAACGTAGGCAGGTGTTAGGAATAGAGACAGGCATAGCCATTCAGAAAAACACCGCCTATTGGCTCGTATGGAGCGGGTAGGCGGTGTTGGTTGTATATGCGTTTGTAGTTCGATTCGATTAAGTGTAGAGCTTAATCGATATATAGGGTCATATGCTGCTCTATATTTATCCATAAGGATCAAGTCGATCAGGAGCAAGCATCTTAAATGCCTTGAGCACCTTGAAAATACCTTATAGATCCATAGATCGAGTTCTCATTTCACAGCGATCATTAGCAGTTAATGATCAATTAGAAATTAAAGTTATCTGGGTCTGGGCCGGTGCGTTCGTTTTTGTTGAGGGCGCTCAGCTGGTCGATTTCGTCGATAGTCAGCTGGAAGTCGAAAATGTTGGCGTTGTCGGCGATGCGCTCAGGTTTAACGGAACGAGTCAGTACGACTACACCTTTGTCGAGTACCCAGCGTAGCAGAACCTGTGCAGGGCTTTTGCCGTATTTATCGGCGATGGTTTTGACGACATCGTTATCGAACAGCTTACCACGTGCGAGTGGAGACCAGGCTTCAACCTGGATACCTTTTTGAGCGCAGTAGTCGAGCAGCTCGTTTTGTGTCAGCAGCGGGTGGAATTCCACCTGATTGACTGCTGGAACGACTTCGGCATCTGCGAGCAGATCGTCCAGATGGTGTGGTTGGAAGTTACTTACGCCGATGGCACGGATGCGGCCGTCTTTGTACAGCTTTTCCATGGCGCGCCAGGAATCTTTATATTTGCCTTTGACTGGCCAGTGGATCAGGTATAGATCCAGCACATCCAGTCCTAATTTGTCCATCGTTGCATCGAATGCAGCCAGTGTGGATTCATAGCCTTGATCGGCATTCCACAGCTTGGATGTCACGAACAATTGATCACGTGGGATGCCGGATTCGCGGATCGCTTTGCCGACACTTTCCTCGTTTTTATAGGCAGCAGCGGTATCGATCAGTACATAGCCTGCTTCGATCGCAGCATTAACGGATTTAGTTGCATCTTCGCCTTCTTCTACTTGCCATACACCCAGACCGAACCATGGGATTTCCACGCCATTGTTCAGTTTAACGGTAGTTTTGATATCTGTAGTCATTTGTGATTCCTCCCTTTGGATTGCTTTTAGGCTCACTATAGAACATACCCTAATCTGAGCGAATTAATCTGAATTCATTAGAAAATCACGGAATTGCGCTGACGTTGATACTTGCTGATTATGTTGTGAAAGCCAGTTTTGTTAGAGAATCGAGCATTAACGGAATAGGTGAGAAGGGTATAGAAAAAGTAGGTGTACGGTAAGAACAGTGATGGCAGGAAAAGCAGTAGAAGAAGTAAGATTATTAAAAGTAGCAAGAACGTCAAGAATGTCAAAGACAGCAAGAACAACAAAAGCAGTATGAGCTCAACTAAAGATCAGTTAAATAATGCTTAGTATTTCAAAATAATGATATAGACTTGGAGCGTGCTTCATAGGATAGATGCTCGTTTTTGTTTTAATAGCAGGCTTGCTGTAGAGCTTGGAGTATAGATTTCAGGCTTTGCTTTAAGGCTGGGTCTGTGATGGTGCCGTCTTTGGAGAGCTTTAACGTAATATGTGGGATCGTTAGTGCCATTTGCTGCGATACCTGGGCATTGATCATTTGCAACGTAAGCAGTAAGGATTCATTAGCATAGTTGCCGCCCATAGGAGAGGGGGAAGCGGTAATGACGGCGGTAGGCTTGTTGACAAATTCGCCAGAGGATACGATCCAATCGAGTGCGTTTTTGAGTGCGCCAGGTACGCCATTTCCGTATTCAGGACTACAAATGAGAACCCCATCGGCTCCATCAATCTGTGTTCTCAAATGTTGAACAGGCAGAGGGCCATGATCGGTGTCCAGATCTGGATTGAAATGGGGCAAGTCGTTGAGACCCGTATAGGTAGTAAAGGTCAGCTGGCTAGGAGCGAGCCTAATGATGGCGTTCATTAATAATGTATTGGAGGACGACTGGCGGAGACTTCCCGAGATCGCAAGTATGCGGAATGGATGGTTCATAAGTGAATCTCCTCTCTTGTGTAAGTAGAGTATGTAATGATCGTGCGGTTAGCTATACAGGCAAAGCTGTCTTATTCAGTATATATGACTACAAACTAAAGTTGAATCAAGATTGGCTGTATGAAACAGGGTGCAGGAATAGCATTATCGAGAGTTTGGTGAGCTACATCGCAATAAGCTCCAATGGGACGCGAGTACAGGAACAACAATATGGAGTGTTTGGAAGGGGAGGGGTGACGATAAGCTACATTGTAGAGTTGCGGATAGTAAGCGAAAACGGAGCGACAACCCATAGTACAGGGTTGCCGCTCCGTTTTCATTCGAGTCATAATACGATTTTTGTAGTAGTGCAGAATCAGCTTTATTTTACATGTATTTCATTGTCCTTGGACGTCGCAGGGTAAATATAGCCAGGGCTGCCTGCGCCTAATCCTGTATACAGAAGGCTAGCAGCGGCGACGACAAGTAGCAATAACGGAATCGTCCAGCTGTTGGAGACGTCATGCAAAATACCGAACAAGGTCGGGCCGCATGCTGCCAGCAGGTATCCGATCGATTGTGCCATACCGGACACTTCGGTCGCTTGCTCCGGCGTACGCGTACGCAGATTGAAGAACATCATCGATAGACTGAACGATGCTGCCCCGGCGATGCCGACTAGAATCAGGCAGATCGCAACCAGCACAATATGACCACCGCCAAAGATAAGCCCTGCCAGCCCGATCAGATACAGCGCAACCGTTACAAGCACGAGCAGACGCTGTGTTGCCAGCCTTGCCGCCAGAATCGGTACTAGAAAGTTAAACGGTAGCATCGAGAACTGCATCAGCGATAGCATATAGCCGGCTTGCAGACGCGTTAACCCCTGCTGCTGCAAAATATCCGGCAGCCATGCGATCGACACATAGAAAATCAGCGACTGCATCCCCATGAAAAATGTGATTTTCCACGCCAGCGGCGAACGCCACACGCTCTCACCAGCCTGCTGTGTACGCTTCGCCAGTCGTGCAACGCGATTGTGACGCAGCTGAGTTGTCCAGAATAACAGCGCAGCCGTTCCCAGCACTGTCCATGTCAAAATCGATCCTTTCCAGCCGAATCCACCATTCATCGCCAGCGGTAAGCTCACCGCCGACGCGAGCGCAGCGAACACATTGGTACAGATCGAATAAATGCTCGTCATAATTCCGATCCGATGTGGGAACTCGCGTTTGATCAAGCCCGGCAAAATAACATTAACCACCGCAATCGCGAGTCCCGTCAAAAATGTACCGAGAATCAACAACGTCAGTCCACCAAATGGACGCAGCCAGCCTCCAATAACAAGCACGATCAGCGAGAAGAAAATAATCTTTTCCATGCCATAGCTACCTGCCAGCTTCGCCACAAAAGGCGATAATAGCGCAAAGGCAAGCAGCGGAATCGTCGTCAGAAAGCCAGCCATCGTATTTGAAATTGGAAAGTCGCCCCGAATCAGATCCAGCAGCGGACTGAGGCCTGTAATCGGACTACGCATATTAAACGAAACAAACAAAATACAAAACAATAGAAAAGCGGGATTCCGCAGCGGCGTGCTCATCCCAGCCGGTTGCAACGTTCGATTCATGATGTGTGATTCTCCTCTATATGATTCTGATCCAAACGCAGGTTGGCTGAATCGGTATCACTGGAAGTCGTATTCGATACCGTATCTGCCTTATTGTCGATCAGTATATTTTTAAAATGTCCAATATAATCATCCACAATCGCAGCCGCCTGTGCTTCATTACGTTCACGAATAGCGGCAATCAGATTACGATGTCCCGTATGATCGCCATCGCTACTTACCTCGGTCGTGCTCATGATCGACATCTGAATGCGTTCAAACAGATGCTGATACAGATCAACCAGCAGCGCATTTCCAGAAGCCTCCACAATCACCTGATGCAAATGCATGTCCACATCGACAAACTGCTCAATCTGCTCTGCCGCCCGATGCTGCTCACACAGTCCAGCATAATGCTCCATCACTACAAGCTGTTCCTCCGTGCGCCGCGCACAAGCAAGCACCACCGCTTCGCGATCCAGCGCATGACGAACCTCCAAAATCTCAATCGCACTGGAGCTACTCAGCCGTTTCTGCAACACCGGCCCGAGCGGACTGTCAGCCACCACAAACGTACCGTCTCCCTGCCGTGTAGACAACAATCCCACATGCACCAGCGCCCGTACCGCTTCCCGTAGCGTATTGCGACTCACCCCAAACTGCTCCATCAAATCCGCTTCCTTCGGAATCCGCATCCCCACCTGCCATGCCCCACTCCGAATCTGCTGCTCCAACCGCTCACAAAGCTGCTCCACCAGCGATTTTTTCTCCAATTTATCAAAAATAATAATCCCCTCCAGAAGGTCAGTTCATGTTTTAAAAGATAAAATATTTTGCTTCGCAAAAATCATTTTTCATCGAATCTACACTAGGAACCCTCACTAGAAATGCGCTAAGACTGCAAGGAGCCGGAATCCTTTATCTTCTTCTCACAGTTATATGCTTATACTTATGGCATCATGCACTATCAGTGCAATAAAATGAATTTCTATTTATCGTAACGTAACTTGCACTGCACCACATTCTCAGCAATTCAAATAAGACAATTGCACATACAAAATGACTCACGCCTACATTAGCATTTCCTTGCCTCATGCTGATTGCGCATAATTAAAAGCTATCTAAGCTTGAGAAAAAAACAGAATTAACCATACAAAATTTACTTTTTGTACAAAAGAACAAAAAAATCACTTTGAAGCCAAGCATAATTTTGTATGTAATACTTTATGCGTAATCAATTGATATTCCATATGCAACAAAGCTCGATTGTACCGTCCAAAGTAATCTGAAGCAGCAAGGACAAGCTGAAGTAGCAAAGATAAGCTAAAGCAACAAGAACGTGTACTTCAATTCGTATGCCTACAATCCCCACGGAACGCAGGGAAGGAAATAAGGGAAAAAGACGACTTTTGAGCACGGGAATCTACCATGCACTCCTACTTCGTAGATTCCTGTGCGATACGGGAGTCTGTTCCCTTATTCCTTCCCGGAGTGCTGTATCCCATAAGCACACATTTACCATATACCTAATCTACTCCTTCAGCACAAACCATCCCCCCAAATCAAATCCAAACAACTCAAAGGTAGGATGATTGACACATTGGACATTTTAGTTCAAATTCATATTTTTGTCTACCTATCGTAAAAATGAACTCCAATAGCAGTACATTCTCTATAATCAGCTCATCAACTCAAACTTGTCCCAACATAAAAGTAAATTTTATTAAATTTTTACATAAAAGAGGAATATGCTAGATAAAAAAGAATTATCTTTATTAAAGAATCATATTTTACCCATACATACGGGTACAGGAGGAGTGCTTATGAAGCATCACATGAAAAAAAGACTGTCTGCAATTATGCTGACAGCACTGCTGGCGGTTACATCATTGTTCACGATGATTCCGCAGGAGCAGGCAAAGGCAGCTGGCGCATTGACCGTTGCTCAGGCGATTCAATCTCAAAATGGTGGCACGATTACGGTAACAGGAATCGTGGTGGGTCATGCAACAGGCTCTAAGACAGCTAATTTCCAAAGTCCATTTGCCAATGACTTCAACATCCTGCTGGCAGATAGCAGCAGCGAGACGAACGTCAACAAGCTGCTGGACGTACAGATCACTACATCCTACCGCTCTCAGTTCGGACTGCAATCCAATCCGAGTCTGATTGGCAAAACCATTACCGTTACAGGAACAGCGGGTACATATAACAATTTTGCAGGCGTAAAAAGCCCAACTGCTATGACAGTAGGCGGCGATAGCACAACGCCAACACCTAATCCAGATCCAGGCACAGGTCTTCCAGGCGGATCGGGTAAAAAGGTACTTTTCGATAACACTCATGGTCAAACAGCAGGTGCAGCAGACTGGGTGATCGACGGTGGTTTCTCCGACTTTGCGAATGGTCTGCGTTCAGCTGGCTTTACGGTAGAAGCGCTGGAGCGCTCGATCCCGTACACTTTTGGCGAGCAAGCGATCACGTATGACAAGCTGAAAAACTATGACGTATTCGTACTGGCAGAGCCAAACGTTCCATTTAAGGCGAGCGAGCAAGCAGCGATGCTGCAATATGTAAAAGCAGGTGGCAGCATTTTCTTCATTGGTGACCATTACAATGCCGACCGTAACAAAAACCGCTGGGATGGCTCGGAATCCATGAACGGCTATCGTCGTGGTGCGTACAGCAACCCAGCACTGGGCATGAGCAGTGAAGAAGCGAATTCACCAGCGATGCAGGGCGTAACTGGCTCAGACTGGCTCGGCACGAACTTTGGTATTCGTTTCCGCTACAATGCACTGGGTGATGTGAATGCAACGGATATCGTAGCACCTGCTCAATCATTTGGTATTACACAGGGAGTAAGCTCGGTAGCGATGCATGCAGGCTCCACACTGGCTATCATCGATCCGAACAAAGCTAAAGGTATCGTCTACATCCCAACAGGCGTATCCAAATGGGGTAGCGCGGTAGATCAGGGCGTATACAATGGTGGCGGTCGCGCCGAAGGCCCGTATGCAGCCATCTCCAAGCTGGGCGCAGGTAAAGCAGCTTTTATCGGCGATTCTTCTCCAGTTGAAGATGCAACACCAAAGTACAAGCGTGAAGAGAATGGACAAACGAAAAAGACCTATGACGGCTTCAAAGAAGTCGACGATGCAACACTGCTCGTGAACACGGTTCGCTGGCTGGCACAAAAGGAAAGCTACACCGATTTTACACAGGTGAGCGGACTGACACTGGACAGCAAAACATCGCTGCTGTCGATTGAGAACCCATCCACATCGACAGAGCCACAGCAAGAACCTTGGGCAGCACCAGCAGCAGGCTACAAATGGTATGATCCAACAACATACAAATCCGGCTCTTACGGATATGTTGCTTCCTGATCTACGATCGGGAGCTATACGGAACAAGCGGATAGAGGGATGACGGACTATTTAGCATCCGAATGCTCCATTCTGAGCGCGTCACATGTCATTACGTGTGATGGCTCGGGATACACGAGTGTAGGGTGTAGTGTAGACGGTAGCTTTTTATCGGGGTTACAGTACGCATCCCTAGCCCCAATAGCATAAGCACTAGACGATATTGTATGAGATACAGCTAACGAAACGGCAAACAAAAAAAGCAGGCTCTCTACCCTTTAATGGGATATAGAGAGCCTGCTTTTTCTTATAGGGTGACGATCTGTCTACTATGATGTATGGGTTAGTAAACAGAACGAACATGTTAGTCCGTGCCTAACCATACGATAGTCGGGTTTACATCACGAATGTTCCAACGACAAAGGAAATACCGATAATCAGCGAGCGCAGCAACTGAGCTACTGCCATATTGCCATTCTCGATCTGCTCACATACCTTCGTGCGCGGTGTAACCAGATCGAAAATAACGTATACCAGACACAGCACTACAATACCAACAGCCGACCAGACGATCACATCGAGCCAATTATCCGAATTGATCGAGACGAGTCCTACGATAATACACAGACCGAGCAGCTTGCTGCCCATGTACATCCCAGCCGCCTCGTTACCAGCGGCGATTTGCTTATTATCATTGTAGCGAGTGAGCAGGCTGAACACATAATAGCCTACAAACAAAATAGCGAATAAAATGACCAGTCCGATACCTACATGCATCAGATCGGTTGCAAAGTTTTTCAATGAAATTCCCTCCTAGGATGTTAGCTTGAAATAGATGACCATTTGACACAAGCACAAGCACAAGCACAAGCACAAGCACAAGCACTCACAATCACAAGTGCAGGCGCACCTCTTTAAATAAAAAAATTCAATCTACCTCTGGCACAACCGCAGCGGCACAATAATAAGCCAGATTATCCGTCACCTTGCTACCGATGCGAGGTAGCAGTCCAGCAAAGCGACCCCCAATAACAAACGCTCCGGTTAACAGATAGCCCTCGTAACGGTCATCTGCTGTCTGTGCACAGATCGTTTGCATCGGCTGTAGCTGCTGATAGATTTTGGGCTGCTCATTATAGTAGGCAGTCGTTGCCGCAAGCTCATACGCTTCCTGTTCAGCAGGAGATAAGGAGTCCCAGTCCACATCGGCTTCCTCAAGCAGATGCTGGAGCGAGGAAGCTTGCTGTTGATCTTGCATAGAGAGTGAAACCTGCTCTTCGGAACGCTCTATTAATTCCGATGCATCCGATATCGCCTGATTGTGTAGATCGACTTCATGCTGCGCATCATGCGAACCATGTTGTGGCTGCTCCACAAGCTGTGTTCCCTGTCCTTCACGACCAAAATAGCTTTTGCTCACATAAGGCGTATCTGTCTGAATAAATGGCTCGGGTGTAAAATAAGTCGGCAGCATATATTGCTTAATCCACTCGCATTCCTCTGGTGTGAACAGGCGGAAGCCAGCGTGCTCTACCAGCTCCTCATTGCGCTCATATAACGACCAGAGCGTCGCGGTAAAGCCTTTACTTTGCGTAATAATATGCTGCACCGGATTGATCAAGCCAAGCTTCCCTCCCTCGACCAGCTCCAGCAGATCCAGACCGACCGTACGACCGCTTTCTTCCTCGCGATCCTCGACCAGATACTCCAGTGGATACAGTCGGTAGAGTAGCTCAATTCGTTCATCACCGTAATACAGCCCATCATCCGGTACGATGCGAAGCTGCTCCAGCGGTACGAACTGGGCATCGATGCCAATCAGCTGACATTGCTCCATTAAATAGAGCGTATTCATCCGATCCTCGTCATGCCAATCATAGCTTGTCATGTACAGCTTGCCTTGAAGTCCTCGCTGCTGGTAGTCCGATACAGCCTCTCTGAACATCTGCTGGATGCAGTCGTTCATTTGTGCCGAGGCAGGGTGCAGATGAGGAGCATGCTGTACTAGCTTGCCCTCCAGATAAGCGACCTCAGGAATGCCGGTCGGGGTTTCGGTATTATTTTCAATACACTTGAGCTCTCCTTCTGGCCCGATAATCCAGTCCATCCGTGTAAGCCCGTCCCAGCTCACAGGCGAGCAGGCGATACGCGCCAGCACAGGATGAATAGCCAGCTGATCGGTCAGATAGCTCAATGGTAAATACTGCTGCACAAATTGTAGGCCTTTCCGATACAGCTTATGTACACGTTCAGAGGCAATGGCAATACGCTCATATTCTTCGGCTGTATAAAGGGTTAGCGCAGGCAGACAATACGGCTTACCATACATTCGATGATACGGAATCCGCTCCGCCAGCTCGCCTGTAAAAAGCTGCTCATGCGGGATGTTCAGATTATATACATCACGCATCCGTTTACCCTCCAAAGAAGGAAAAGCCAGAGCCCGAGCTGCCAAAGCCGCTATGCGAATCGGAACTGCTGCTACTTTTATAGTAGTGGCTACTGCTGGACGAGCTACTGGAATAATTGTCGCAATTGTACGGATTGCCGTTCTGATCGTATTCACAGCGTGCATTGTCATCACTTGAGCAGGCAGTGAGCGCTACAGGTACAGCCAGCAACAAGGAGAAGGCTGTCATCCGTGCGCGTCTACTATTCAGACTGGCAGAGCTTTCCTTCTGATCTGTAGAGCTTGCTTGCTCTGACCCATCTATATAGACGGCAGGTGTTCCGGTGTGCGCGAGCAGCGGCTGTGCGAATTCGCTCTGCGCAGGCTGCTGAGATGGATTTCGCTCCATTATACATTCACCTCTTTCATAAAAATCATGACCTTCTGTCGATCTGCATCCAGTGTGATGTACAACAGCTCATAGGTCACATCGCCCTCGGTGCGACAATGATCGAGCAGCACCCGTGCAATATCGAGCGCAGACATCCAGCTATTGCCGGACTCGCGGCGCACGAACTGGTATCCATCCCAAATCCAGTATTCCAGCACCATGCGTGAAGGATAATCCTTTTGCCCGGCAATTATGCGAGCCATTTCCTTCTGGTATGGCGCAGGCAATTCTTCTGCAAATGGACGCACATAGATGAGATGACTCGTATCGTCCTCTGTTTCATGGGACACATGCACCCAGATTCGGTTATTCAGCTTGATTGAATCGACGAGCTTGTATAGAAATAGCTCATCCTGCTGAACCGAAGGGTATTCTTGAATCAGACCTAGCTCTCGTTCTTCCTGCTCCGACCACTCGATATAGCGTAGTGGATAATACATTGGTGTCAGTTCACTCCCTCATGCTGCTATAAATAAAGTCTTCCATGTTTACGATGTATCTAATAAAAAGATGCACAAATCCCATTTTTCGATAAAACAGGAGATTTGACAACACTTAATTACAGCAAATCCGTATAAAAACACGAAATTCTGTCTTCTGCCCTAACCTTTTTACGATATGTATGGAAATATGTACACGATATTGGTAAATCGGTATAGCACGCTTGTATAATAGTTTCAAGCTAACAGCGTTTTTGACTGTGTACCGATCAGACTATGATGCGCGGTATTCCAGTCGTCCTTGGATCAACGTCTGCCGCTTCCAGCGTCGATATCGCTAGACGCAGGGTGCAATGAATTATCGTTTTGCACTGCACAGGGAGGTTAGACTGTATGAATAAACGTGTTACATTATCGGCTACTGGCGAATACAATCGCTCGCGTACGATGCGGCATCGCCAGCTAAGAGGGATCATTCCGATTATCGTATTATTTATCGCTGGTATCGTTGTACGTATCTGGATGGGGGGACGCTATCCAGGCTTTATTGACGATCAGCGACTGTTTGTGCAATGGATGAGTGATGTAGGGAACTATGGACTGGGCAACGTATATATGAATAATGGTGGTATTAACTATCCACCGATCTTTTTGCTTATTATGGAGGGTTATGCTCATTTACTTCGGCTACTCGGCTTGCAGGCGGTAGCAGGAACACTCACGTACAAAAGTCTGCTTATTTTGCTTGATATGCTCGCCTTTCTGGTCGTAACCCTGTGGTCGCGTCAGGCAGCGAATCCGCGTACCCGTATGCTGCTGCTGGCATGGTTTGCCCTGAATCCGGTGCTCATCGTGAACGGCGCTGTGTGGGGACAGGTGGATGTGTTGAATGGAATGCTCATGGCAGGCTCGCTCCTGTTGCTATTGTCGTTACCACTTGGAGCAGGCATACTGTTCGCACTGGCATTGCTGACCAAGCTACAAGCGATTGTTATTGCTCCCGTGCTAGGCTGGTACGTGCTGCGCTGCTTACTGGAGCGTCGGATTCGTCCGATTCTATATCTGCTAGGTGGAGCACTGTTGCCCCTACTTGTTGCCGGAATGTATTTTGCCAGTCATGGCGGGCTGAATTCGATGATTCGTGGCGCGTACCTGAGTGCGGTTGGTATGTATACACAGGTTACGCTCAATGCGCTGAATATCTGGTATTATCTCGTCGGCGTAGCTCCAGATACGAATGATACGATACGGCTGTTCGGGATCATTTCACTCCGGCATATTGGCTTGCTGCTGCTTGTCATTGCGGTACTGTACAGTGGCTGGTATATGCTGCGTATTCGTAAGCTGGACACGTCTGTTGTGCTCAAGGCAGGGGTATGGCTATGTTTTGCCTTTTTCATGCTGCCTACTGAAATCCATGAGCGCTATAGTGTGCCAGCGCTGATCCTGTTGTTGTTTGTCGCGATGCTGGATTCACGCTGGATTGCGCTGGCGCTGCTACTCAGCCTTACGATTACGTATAATCTGTGGTCGGTGATGATGAGTACACTTTCGCCAGCGCCTGGTATTGCCGTGGCTGTTCTGCATGTGCTGGCGTTTGGCTGGATCGGCTGGAGGCTGTGGTGGGAGAAGGCGAGAGCGGAGTGAGTGGATGTAGCATAAGAATCGTTCACTCATTCAGATGGGGTAACGTAAGGGGCGGATAGTAGGTTGTAGTGAAGCGAAGCAGAATGTACGTGTGCCTCAATGGCTCGTGAATGGTCGCTACAAAAAGGACTGAGTGTAGCGCAACTCGCTATGATTTATTATATTTCACCTGTATTGTGACCGGATACCGAGTAGGGGAATATAATCTGCCGTATGAACCGTATTGACAAGTGTCTGCAAGTGTTTTACTCTGTGTTTAAATGAATAACGAACGACATGTGAAGCACACATGATTCCCGGGAATGGGAGTTGTGTGTGCTTTTTAGTGTGTAATGCTGGAATAAAATTATAAAAAATGGATGTACTGCCGATAAGAAGAAAGAAGCGATAGGTGCGCGGTCTGCCCACTGGCTATGATATAAAATAAGGACTCAACCGCCTACTACTACGCAGGGTGAGAGTAGTCTGGGCTCGGATATACATAAACTTGATGAGGGATTCAGCATGAGCATAGAGCGGACGAGCTAGTATAGTAGCTATAAGAGATGGGGATGGGCGCAACAGGATCTTTAAGCTTTACGAGCTTCGAAAAGATAGTCCAGTTCATTTATTTTCGGGAGGTTTATAGGATGGGCGTACAGCCGACAAGGGTAGAACAGGGAAGTGCAATCCACTATACAACAGGGAGTGAAAAAGAAATGATGAAGCAGCAAAAGAATAAAGGATTGAAAAAAACGCTTGTGGCGGTGCTTGCTGCCAGTATGATTGCAGGTGTAGTGCCGATGTTTACCCCGCAGGCTCAGGCTGTGGAAGCTAAAATTGCAGTAAATTCGCAAGTTGAGGTTTTGCTGAATGCTCGCAAAATGGCATTTCCCGATGCAAAGCCATTTCAGGATGAGAATAGCGCGGTTATGGTGCCAATTCGTTTTATTTCAGAGAAGCTCGGTGCCAAGGTAGGTTACGCACAAAGCAGCGGTAAGCAGACCGTAACGCTCAAGACGGACAAGCACAGCGTGACCATGACAGTCGGTTCATCGACAGCCGTAGTGGATGGCGAGAGCAAAACGTATGATAGCAAGATTATCGTGAAGCAGCAGCGTACATATGTGCCATTGCGCTTGGTGAGCGAAGGATTAGGACAGACAGTGGATTGGGATCAGATTAGTAAGTGGGTGTGGATTGGGAGTAAGGTGCCGCCGACTGTAGATGAATTGGGGTTAGCTAAAACAAGTCTTAATCCGTATAAATCGTTTTTTTCTAAAAAATCTTATTTGCTAGAGGATGAATTTGGAACCCCATTTCAAAAAGCTGTGAAAATCAAACTCTCGAATTTCCCTTTATTGATGTCTGATTATATTTACAGTATGGATCTGTATACTTTTCATGACGGCAGCGCCTATGACGGTCATACCTATATTCGCGTAAGAAGTGACTCATGGTCACCAAACTTACTGCTTCTGACCAACAAAGGAGATGTACGTTACAGATACGATCGGAAAGATTTATTGAAAAAGAATAGTGATGGAACAGTGTATACATTTTATTCCATCTATGCGGAAAGAGACGCACTTCTTGATAATATTAATGACTCTAAACCGTTGAAGATTCAGGACATTAAATATATAGGTTTCCATACAAATTCTTCAAAAGATAGTTTGGTTTTAATGGATAATCCTTGGAGAGAATGATTATGAAGTGGACAGATAAAAACAAGAGTTACTTCTTATTTATTGTCGTAATAATTTTTACTGTGAATAGTTTATTATCATCTATTATCGGTTCTCATATTGTAAAGGCTGCCGATGTATCAACACCATTAAAGTATTATCAAGACGATGCAGAAAATACAACAAAAGCAAACTACAGATATTTTGTCGGGATGATGTATTACGATATGTGGCATGGCTCAACGTGGTCTGGTGGAAAAGCCCCAAATAGAGGTGACGATGGTCTGGCAGAACAAGATTATCAATTCTCCTTTCCTGGGCGTACCATAAAAAGTATAGATGCTAGTTTATACAAACGTGATGCACAAAATGCTATTTACTTTGAATTTTCAAGAACAGAAAAACCAGAGGGAGGACAAAGTATATGGAATAAATATTCTAATGCAATGTCTATTGGGACGGAGAATAGCGCACTTACCTACAGTAAAAGTGGTATTGGAACAGATACTGCAAGGATTCCCACAAATATTTTAATAAAATTAAATGCAAAAGACCCTGAAGACATTACGGACAGTTGCACAACGCAATGCGGACCAAATACGGTAGGATATCGTATTTATGTTCCCGTACTTTTTACAATTGAATTGGACTCCAAGCTCAGCGTCTACTACAAAACGGTAGACGGCAAGTCACTCAATGACATCTTCCCACCACGTATCGAAGAAATGAAGCCAGGTACACCGTATACATTTGAGCCACCAACACATGAGGGCTATACCTATGCCGGCTATAAGAAAACAACAGACGGTAGTGATCCATCGAAGTTTAAAGACATTACAGAGGGCAATCCACCCAAGCTAGAACCCTACAAAGGGAATTTCGAACAATATCGGATTTATCAATACTATAAGGTGGATGAAGAAGTTTGCGAGCCAGGGCAAACGGCTTCTGAAAATGGCGTCTGTACTCCACCACCGCCTCCACCACCATTTGAAGCTTGTACATATACAATCTTACCACCAGCACAATCGCAGGCGATCAGTAAGCAACTTATGAATCCTGAAGCAGCCGGGCATATCCTTGGAGATGATCGAGCGAATGGACGTCACTTTGACGCTACCCAGGGCATTCCTACGAGCGAAAATCTGTATGCCAACGCTTGGGGATATGAGTATCTATTCCAGCATACTTTTGGCGAAATGAAAGGTAAGATTAAGTACGATTGCGAAGTCAAAGTAACCTACAGCCTCACATGGAAAGAAAAAAACAATAAAGACGAGTGGAAGACCAAGACGGGAAGCGCATCGAAAACGTATACGTTTGACTTTACTCGCGACTACACGTACTGGCAGATCAATCAGCTTCAGGTGCTAGGCGTGAATCAAGCGAAGCTGAGTAACTATGCGCTACCTGGAGGTTCAGTGACTCTACAAGCGACAAACTACACTGCACCTGCGTTAGCAACCGAAGCCAGCACCGAAGTGAACGACCATGTGCGTCCAGCCAAGACAGGGTCGCTCAATTACAGCCCGGGTACGATCGATGGCGGGCGATCTGGTCGACCATCTCCACCGAACGACCGAAGTAAGCTCAAAAGTATGGCAGAAAGTAAAACCGACGAGCCTCAAGTTCGTAATGACGCGATTCAGTTTAGCTATAAGAACAAAGACACTGAAGTCATGAATGGAGATTGGGTGAAAGCAACCACAGTTGCACCTAAGGAAATTCCAGCACCAACAAAGATTCGCTCCTATAAAGACGCTGGCGAGCAAATCCTGTATAAAGGCTCTCAGCTTATCAGTCGTACCCTCATTAACCGAGGGAACACGCCATCGACCGGAACGATGATGTATACGATGGTAGAAGGCGATGTAAACGGGCAAGGCGACCAGAGTTATCCGATCAATAACATCAATAGCGTGACCGTACATACCCCTGTCGTCGACTATGCCTCCGTTTCAGATGACAAGACGCATAACCAGAAAACCGTTCCGAGCGCGGATCGCATGGCGCTCATTTTGAATCGTCCGTTTACCGTGCGCATTCCTACCACCGGACAGCATCTGGATATCAATGCGTATCCAGGCTACGGCAAACGAGACTATGCCAAGTATTTCAAAACGAAACAGGTCTGGTTTCCGTTCGATGTGTACAGTGCGGATCACAAAACATTCTATCCGAAGCAAACGTGGATCGATATTCCTGTCCAGCAGCTCGATACGGTATTCCAGCTCCCCGTCTGGATCGATGAAGGCAACTACACGATCGCGTTTCGCACTATCGCTGAAAATGCACCGACCAGCTTCACTGCGCAGCAGGATGCTAATACCGATCTGAATCACCATGTCGCCAAAGATACGGTCGATGTCGAGGTGATCGGACGATTGTACGATTTTCATGTGACCGACATTGCGGACTTTGCCTGGGAAACGGTATTCCGCCAAGCGGTTGGTAGTCCATTACCGACGGGACGCTCCTACTGGGTTGGGCCAAACGGTATCGATGGCGAGCCACGTGGCAATACGCGTCCGTATGTCCTGCCGATCCTGCGCGGCAGTCAT
Organism: Paenibacillus hunanensis; assembly: GCF_034055775.1. Lineage (NCBI taxonomy): Bacteria > Bacillati > Bacillota > Bacilli > Caryophanales > Paenibacillaceae > Paenibacillus > Paenibacillus hunanensis. The sequence goes on from NZ_CP139194.1 coordinate 414,863, forward strand.
CCGCAGCCCGGCTCGAAAAACGTCACCGTCAAAACGGGCTACCATTTCAAATTCGATCTGAAAACGATGGGAAATATGTTTGGGGATCGGGATGCGATCCAGCTCACGCCGAGCTTTTACTACCAGGATCGGTCGGCAGCGACGGCACCGGAGCGTATTCCGGTCGATCTGTATTACCATTCGGACAAGCAATCGTTTATCCGCATCGGCTCTGCCGCTGATGTCGAGCGTAGACAGGTGACGCTGAATCAACGGCTACGCAATGTACCGATGGCTGACCTCAAGCAAACGGCAACATCAATCTATGAGCTCACGAGCGGCTGGATGATCTCGAAGGAGCAGTATCTGGTTCAATTCTTAAAACGAGCCGGTCAACCCACCTACACCGGCGGTTATGATATTCAGATTCTTCCTTCTCCGCTACGCACATTTATCCAGTCACCAGCACGCCCAGCGAACGCTTCGGCAACACCTGCACGCGTGAATGCAAGTGTGCAGCAGTGGTATGGGGAATACAGCCTGCCTGCACGTGTATATGCTGTCCCGAAGGGAACCGACTTAGCCGCGTATGGACGTAGTCATGTGCTGGATGAGAAATCACCGATTTTTTTGAAGCAGGGCTTTATTGTGGTCAATCTGGATATCGAGTCGATTGTGAATGGGGATACGACACATCCGCACCTACAATACATCCATGCACCACTGAGCAACCCATGGTGGCAGCTGGAAGGGTACGACGGCACGGATGGAAAACGGGATCATCTGATGACCGATCCATATGGCGTATCGTATGAAGTAGCAGATGGCGATGTATTATTTTATGATACGGATCACAGCGTGTATGACGATTACACAAGCCGCGGTACTCATTAACGCGGTACTCATTAATAGGATACAGAAATACGATGCAAAGCCATAGTAAGCAGGGATGAGACCGAGCAGATTAAACGTATCATTACAATAAAAGCAAGAAAAGAATGACGATATATGGATATTGAATGAATACTTAATCGATATCTCATTGACATTACATCGATATCGTATCAACACAATACCTGTGAAAACCACACCTAGATTAGTGTAGTCCTTATTCATCATGACATCCGCCAAGCTTCAACCTAGCATTCACCCAATAAAAGAAGCGCCTTATCTCTGTAAACGAGACAGGGCGCTTCTTTATATCATAATATCAAATACAATTGATATTACGTGTGCATAGTCTGAGCTGTACATAACAAGCACATACGACGCACTTCAATTTAAATGTTATAAAATAATTGTTATAAGAATAATGTATTCACTTTGGTGATGAGTAACCAACTTCCCACCTATTCGATATCACTATAAAATTGCCCATCTTTATAGACTATTCTATAAAGCGATCAAACAGATATTCGCTCGCCAACTCTTGTAAAAACAAGTATGTACTCCATTGAAGTACTCACTTATTTTACGCCAGATCGTGATCATTATTCTGATCGTAGCAGGCGCCATACCGATCATAGTCATAGCAAGCGCTCAGTATGGCAATCATCCCATTCTAGACTGCTGTAGCAGTCCATGTGAATGCTGTGAGATTAGTGGTTGTGACGGTCTTTAGCTTCGCCGACTTTTTGTTGAACCTCGCCTTTAGCTTTGTCGATTTTACCTTCCGCTTGCAGGGAAGCGTTGTCGGTTGCGTTACCGTATTGATCCTTTGCTTCACCTTTAATTTTGGAAATCGTACCTTTGATTTTGTCGCCCAGACCGCTATCTTTATGTTCTGTCATAATAAACATCTCCTTTTCGTAAGTTGTTCATGTTAGGTATTCATGTATCGATTGGAGCATGCTTTCTATTACCCTCGATAAATTGCATTTAAACAAAAGCTAACATGCTGGATGATACTTTTACTTCGGGTAATAAGGTTTTGTCCATGGGAAATATCACAGCTTCACTGGAAAGTTGAACAACGGCTGTGCTTCTGTATAATCGTGCTTATAGGCTAGGTAGCTGGCAATGCTGATGCATGGATGGCGATATATAGAAAACGGAGGGAGCATATACAAATGATTAAGGCGGTTGTATTTGACTTTGATGGATTGATTTTGGATACGGAAACGGTGTGGTTTGAATGCTATAAGGAGGTGCTGGCTCGGTATCGTTTGGAGCTAACACTGGAGCAATTTGCACCTAGCATCGGTACGCATAATGACGATTTCCGCAACTATATTGAACGTGAGCTAAAGGAGCCTGGCATCGGTCGCACGATTGAGCAGGAAGTATCAGCGATGATTCCAGGGCGTGTGGACGTGCTGCAAGCACGTGCAGGCGTGCAGTCGTATTTGGAGGAAGCGAAGCAGCTGGGATTGCGGATCGCGCTCGCTACAAGCTCGGATCGCAAATGGATCGAATATTATTTACAGCGTTTGGAGCTACGGAACTATTTTGAGGTGATCAAGACGAGCGATGATGTCTCCGCGGTGAAGCCCGATCCAGAGCTGTATCTACGAGTGATCGATGAGCTCCGTATTCCAGCGCATGAAGCGGTTGCTTTTGAAGACTCGCTTAATGGACTTCGTGCAGCCAAGGGTGCAGGGCTGCATTGCACGATTGTACCGAATCCGGTAACGTCATTCCTGCCATTTGAGCATTACGATCTACGGTTAGCTTCGATGGAGGATATGTCGTTAGCGGATGTGCTGAATCGTTTGCAGTCTCAAGTATAGTAGGCTGGGTATAATCGTTATATATCACAAAGTAGGAACGTTAGAGTACGCTCATAGGAAGCAGGATACGCCGATCCTTTAAGCGATATCTGCTATCTATTCTAATGTATCCATTCCAACGCTCTGATAAAAGTGATACAGGACGTGGACTAGATTATTTGATTGGTGATACAGCTTCTTCATTAGATTATTTGATCAGTTATACAGATATACAGACTCTTCATCAGATTGCTTGATCGGTGATACAGAGCATTCACTAGACTGCTCGATCAGTTATTTCTTCACGTACTCCTATACTGGCGCGTGTATCTCTGCATAAATCGGGTATATAACCTCTACATGGCATATATGGCAGCAGGCCATTCACCTATAGCATACAGGAGGATACGGCATTGAAATTGTTTATTCATCGCAAAGACCTGCGTACACATGATCTGGCAGGTTTTGATTATTTAAAAGAGAGCGGCGCGGAGAGCATGCATCTGCTCATTATCGATCCCTTTTTGCTGCGCAAGCATCGGGAAAAGGAGCATAGCGGCATCAACTTTCTCGGTCACGCGCATCGGCTGATGCGTCAGTATCACAAGCACCAGCGCGAGCTACACATTGCGTATGGGAAGCCGGAGGATGTGCTGGATGCGATTTTGGAGCAGTATGAGATCGATGAGGTGGTAGCCCATCGTGATTTTACACCATATGCACGCGAGCGTGATCGGAAGCTTGCTCATGTAGCGAAGCAGCATGGTGCGGAGTTCACGCTGCTGCTGGATCATATGATGATTCATGTGGAGCCCTTTACCGATTTTACAGGTAAGGATGGCTATTATAAGGTGTTTTCCGCTTTTCATCGCAAATGGCTCGACTTTCTGGATGCGAATCCGAATCCAGTTTCACCCGTATCGCTGGGTGAGCTGAAGGTGAGTAAGCAAAAGCTAGAGCTGCCTGAGCAATTCAAGCTTCCATTTGCCATGGACGACTTCAAGCCAGCAGACGATCCGCAGCCCAAGCTAGAGCAGTTTGTGAAGGGGAAAATCAAAGATTATGGCGAAGAACGTGACTATTATGCAATCGATCCATCCAGTGAGCTGAATCCGCATCTGGTCGCTGGTGCGCTGTCGGTGCGAGAGATGTATAGCAGTGCGATTGACCGGGAGCAGAGTGAGGAATGGATTCGGCAAATTGCATTTCGCGACTTTTACTTATATCAGGCGATCTATGACGAGAATTATTTCCAGTATGAGAAGAAGTACGATCTGTCCGCACTGGATGATCGTCATTTTGAAGCATGGTATAAGGGCGAGACGGGGATTCCGGTTATCGATGCTTCGATGCGTCAATTGAATGAAACAGGCTGTATGCACAATCGCCTGCGCATTTTATCGGCTATGTTTTTGACAAAAAATCTGCAATGTCCGTTCACGCTGGGGGAGCAGTATTTCCGCCGTAAGCTGCTTGACTATGATAATATTATCAATCGCGGCAACTGGATGTGGTGTGCCTCGCTCGGTGTGAATGCGTCGCCGTATTTCCGTGTGGTGAATGCGGTAACTCAGTCGGCAAAATATGATCCAGAAGGCGATTATATCCGGCAATGGCTGCCTGAGCTGAAGCATTTGTCCGCCAAAGAGATTCATCAGCCACGTCCCGACGCGATTGTTGATCTCAAAAAATCTCGCGCCGCAGCGATCGACGTGTACAAGGGAATTGTGAACAGCTTGTAAAAAATGTCCCAACCGATATGAATATACAGGAATAAAGAGCCACTTTTGTTAATCTACAGTTAACAAAACGGCTCTTTTTTTACATTTTGCCCCTGTTTCCCCGTACATTGCGTTAATTATCGATTGGTACAATCAATTCGGCAAGCAAGCCTATACATAGGATGAACCGAGCGGATCGGCATTCAAAAACAGCCATATGAATAAGGAGATGAGTATACGATGATGAGTACAATGAAGAAGCAGGGCAAGCGCAAGGTAGCCTCTGTCATGGCAGGGGTATTGGCATCCTCGATGCTGCTGGCGTTCCCGGCAGGTGTAAGTAATGCAGCAGCGAAGGAGCAGCCAGAGATAAAGGCGAAAAACGTCATTATGCTCATTCCAGATGGCATGGCACAGGATGCGACAGCACTGGCGCGCTGGTACAATGGCGGCGAGATGCTGGCACTGGATGAAATGGCAAGTGGACTTGTACGCACCTATTCCGCAGATGCAGCGATTGCCGATTCAGCACCAGCTGGAACTGCTTTTGCAACAGGCTACAAATCCCACACGGGTTATGTGGGCGTATTGCCTGACCAGAACACGATGCCAGGCTTGAAGCCGATCGCACCGGGTGATGCGAAGCGTCCAGTCGCTAATCTAGTAGAAGCGGCCAAGTTATCCAACAAGGCGACTGGTATTATCGCAACCTCCGAAATTATGCACGCGACACCAGCAGATTTTAGTGCCCACTATCCAGATCGTAGTAACTATGATGCGCTGAGTGAGCAGCAGGTATACGCAGGTATCGATGTGGTGCTGGGTGGAGGCGCACAATATTTTACCGCAGCAGGACGTAAGGATGGCGAGGATCTGACAGCAGCGATTCATCGTCTGGGCTACAATGTCGTCACCGATACAGCAGGGCTTAAAGCTGCGAGCAATGGCAAGGTATGGGGCATGTTCGCGAACAAAGCGATGGATTATGATATGGATCGCGATCCTGCCAAGCAACCAAGTCTGGCGGAAATGACATCCAAGGCGATTGAGATTCTGTCGAAGGATCAGGATGGATTTTTCCTGATGGTCGAAGGCAGTAAGGTGGACTGGGCAGCCCATGCGAACGATCCGATCGGTATTATCAGTGATGTGAATGCATTTGATAAAGCGGTAGCGGAAGCATTAGCATTCGCGAAAAAAGATGGCAATACACTCGTAATCGCTTCGACTGACCATATGAACGGCGGTCTGACGATCGGTGACCGTGAAACGTCTAACAACTACGACGAGCTGCCACTGTCCACCTTTATCGATCCACTGAAAAAGGCAAAAGTAACGGGCGAGGGCATCGAAAAGCTGCTGAACAGTGACCGTAGCAATATCGTGCAGGTGATGAGCGAAAGCTTTGGCATTACCGATCTGACGGCGGACGAGATCGCTGCGATCAAAGCAACCAAAGCAGGCAGCATGAACTACACAGTAGGGCCAATCATCAGCAAGCGCGCACATATCGGCTGGACAAGTAATGGACATACAGGCGGCGATGTGGTGCTGTATTCCTACGGTCCTGGCGGCAAGCAGCTGACTGGACTAGTTGAAAATACAGACCTCGCCCGTTATATGGAAAGTGCGCTAGGCTTGAATCTTGCTTCTGTGACCCAGCAGCTATTCGTACCCGCAGAAGCTACATTTGCTGCTAAAGGGGCAACCGTAACATGGGATCGCACAGACGAGCGCAATCCTGTGATGGTTGTAACGAAGGGCAGCGACACACTGCGTCTGCCTGTATACAAAAACACAGCTATTCTGAACGATAAAACCATCAACCTGAACGGAACGATCGTTTTCAATGGCGAAAAAACATTCGTACCACAGACAGCGATTGACCTGATCCGTTAATCTGGAGCGTATGTAATCTACGTAATGTTGTGGCGCTTACCCTAAGATATATAAAGAACCCCCTTTCTCGCTGGTAACCAGTAGAAAGGGGGTTTTGGCGTGCTGATTGGACTAGTATGAACTCCTGTTATGGTGGTATGAACTCGTATGATTAGATATAGCTCATTTCATCTAGCGTATGTCCTTTCAATCCGAAACCTACCTTACAGGGAAAATAACATACAGCACAGGAAATATAATACCCAGCTCGATTACTGCTGATCCACCTCATGCTTATCGGATAACGCATTCTGATCCGCCAGCATCGTAATCAGCTCCTGTGCATTAGGTGTCGCATCGCCAGCCGAATTGTTATTAAACACGACATAGATATGTTCGCTCTCCTTTTGCAGCTCCAGCAAGCGATCGCGCCATTCAGTTAGCTCCTCTGTGTTATAGCGATACAGATAACGCAGCTTGCGCCAGTCTGGATGACTGCTTTTATGCCAGCCGTCCACATTGCGTCCATGCATACGTACATAGGTTGCCTGCGATGAGGTGGCTGCACTGATGATCGGAATCGAGCCAATGCCTGCCTGTGGCTCGTCGACAATCGTGTGAATCCAATCCTCCTTACGCATGAATTCCAGCGTGCGCTCGCGGAACTCTGGCATATACCAGGTACGATTGCGGAATTCCAATGCACATGGAATATCCTTCATCAGCTCGCGTGTCTCGCGCAGAGTCTCGACATTTTCACGGGTACAGTCAAACCATGGCGGATATTGAAATAACGCCATCCTTAGCTTGCCTGCATCAATCGCAGGTTGCAGCGATACGTGAAAAGCAGCAAACATCTCTTCCTTCGTATCAAAGTAATTTTTTTTACCGCGCAGATGCCCGGTCATCCCCTGATACGCCTTGAAAATAAAGCCAAAATGCTCCGGTGTCTGCTCCACCCAGCGGGTTACATTTTTAACAGGCTGCACGGCATAAAAGGAGCTATCGATCTCCACGATCGGAAAATGGGAGCTATAGGCAGGCAAGCGCTCAGGTGCTTTGAGCTTACCATACAGCTCGGGGTGATCGCCAAAGCCAGTTAAACCAATCTCGATCATTCCTCATCTCTCCTTTACCGGGAAGTAGCTTCATGTCATCGTTGTTTGAGAGGGGTTACCATCCTTTACATATGTACAGTGTATTAAACCAATCGGCTTGATCCGAATACATCGACAAGGGAGTAATCCTCCTAAGCAGGTAGCAGAATGAAGTATGCTCTGCATGAACCCGTACAGGAAGAACGATACGCCGAGAGAAGAGTGGCAACTAAAAGGAGATCACATAGCAGTTCAAGCTATGGCTACATCCAGTCTGAGCATGGTCTACAGTGATGATGAAACGCAATAATTGAATGACAGATCGTATATATAGAAAAAATAAATTCATATATTCAAAATTTGCTAGATATTGTTATATTTTTTTAGTGATTCATAAAGTAAACTAAACGTATTGAATCATGTTATATGCTACGGAAAACCGCGTGCTGACGGGAGTGGTCGGCTGTTACTTAAAATGCAAGCTTACTCTAAGCCGAGCATCTAGCGAGCCAAAGCCATCTTGCTTTACGCTAACTAGAAACCAGGGGACTCAGATCGGATAATACGGCTTGGCGGAGCTGCATTTAGCATGAGGATATACAAATACAATCAAAGGGGGAATGAAATCAGTGAGTTCTATTGCTTACCGTGCCAGTTGGAAAATTGCACTGGTGTTTTTACTCGTATTGGGCACCTTATCCATAGGTACACATACGACAAGGTCAGCTCATGCTGCTGCTTCCGAGCCTTATATCGGAGAGATTCAATTATTTCCGTATAACTATGCACCGGATGGCTGGGTATTTGCTGCGGGTCAAACGATGAACATCTCACAGAATCAAGCGTTATTTGCTTTACTGGGAACGCAGTATGGTGGAGATGGAAGAACGAACTTTAATTTACCCGATCTAACCTCATTATCCGTTCCTGATGGTATGGGCTATTATATTGCCATAAACGGAATATTTCCTAGTCGAGGTGATATGAGTACAGATAGTAGCGTTCAAGCTCTAGCTGGTGAAGTACGGTTATTCCCGTACAGCTATACCCCGAGTGGCTGGGCGCGGCTGGATGGTTCTGTCTTGCAAAAGTCACAGTTTCCTTTGCTCTACAGTGTACTTGGTCCGCAATCGGATACGAGCAGTCAAACGTTCCAATTGCCCACTATCACTAATCCGTTACCAGGGAAGCAGCTGTTTTTTGCTATCGCTCTATCGTCTGCCAACCCGAATCAGCAGGGGCGAGATATCGGAGACGGGACAGGCAATGAATTTGTAGGGGAAACGATCCCATTTGTCGTTCCGATGCAAACGCAAGCCTATCCGACAGATGGACGTACGCTGAATATAAGTGAAAATCAGGCTTTATTTGCATTGATGGGGAACAAATTTGGTGGAGATGCTGTACAGCGATTTCAGTTGCCTAATCTGACGAGCAACCCGTACTCCTTTTACTATTATACGTTTTCAATTGGTCTTTATCCTAGTTCTGGCTCGTCCGGGTCTGCACCGTCATCTCTGGCAGGCACCAATGCCATCGCTACAGTCGGTTCAGGTCGTACTCAGGAATATAGCAAGACCGATTTGCTATCTTCTTCCAATGGAACAGGAGTCTCCATACGTACACAACCACTGCATGGAACGGTCACGGATATGGGAAGCCGATTGATCTATACAGCGCCAGCAAGCTATACAGGCGCAGATCAGTTCACGATTCGTACGTATAATGCCAATGGCTTTGCCAGAGGATATTCGACCATTAAGGTGAACGTGGAGCTATCACAGCCGCCTGCAATTACAGGGGTGAGCGATGGTGGTTTATACAATCAGGCAGTGACGCCTGTAATCAGCCGTGGTCTATCGACGATGCTGAATGGTCAGCCATTTACAAGCGGAACGTCAATTACGACCGATGGTAGCTATACGCTGCTGGCGACGAATAATTATGGCGTATCGCAGGTTCAATTTACGATTGATTCCACGCCACCCGTTGTCAGCGGCGTAACAAACGGCGGACGCTACACCGTACCGCCAACCATTTCGTTTAATGAGGGTACAGCTACACTGAATGGTGTGGCATTTACAAGCGGAGGGTCAATCAGTCAGGAAGGGAATTATACCCTGATCGTTACAGACGCAGCGAACAATAGTTCCACGATCACGTTTAGCTATTATGCGCCGCGTGTGCTTTCCTTTAACAGTAATGGCGGAACGAGCGTAGCTCCACAAAATCTGTATTACGGTGATCTGGGTGTGGAGCCGGCTGTACCTACACGCACGGGCTATACCTTTACCGGCTGGTATCGTGATGCAGCATTGACACAGCTCTTTAATTTTGCGAGTACAGCCATCACAGCGAATACACAGCTGTACGCGGGCTGGAGTATGAATCAGTATGTGGTCAGCTTTAACACGGATGGGGGAACAGCAATCGCACCTGTGACCGTGAATTATGGCTCACGAGTGAGTGCTCCGACCTCACCTACGCGTACAGGCTACTCGTTTCATGGCTGGTATAGCGATGCGGCGCTGACCCAGCAGTTCGATTTTGCGAATACAGCGATCACATCCTCTACACAGCTGTATGCGAACTGGATCGTTAATCAGTATAACGCCAGCTTTGCAAGTAATGGGGGGACATCTGTAGGCGATGTAATAGTGAGCTATGGCTCGCCTCTTGCTGAGCCGACAGCACCGACACGCACTGGATATACCTTTACCGGCTGGTATACGGATGCGGCGCTGACCCAGCGGTTTGATTTTTCCACAACACAGTGGAGTAAAGACTTCACGCTATTTGCAGGCTGGAAAATCAATCAGTATACGGCCAGCTTTGATAGCAATGGCGGCACAGCGGTTGCGAGTGTAGCAGTGAATTATGGTGCGGCACTGAATGCTCCAGCCGAACCGACACGTACGGGCTATTCGTTTACTGGCTGGTATACGGATGCTGCACGTACGCAGCTGTTCGATTTTGCAAATACAATGATCACAGCAGACCTGCACCTATATGCAGGCTGGAATATCAATCAATACACCGTTAGCTTTGACAGTGGTGGCGGATCAGCGATAGCAGATCGTGCGCTCGATTATAATACGCTCCTCAGTGAGCCGACTGCACCTACACGTACAGGCTATACGTTTAATGGCTGGTATCGTGATACCGCACATACGCAGCGCTTTGATTTTGCAGTTACACCTGTAACGGCGAATATGCAGCTGTATGCGGATTGGACGCTACAATCTTATACAGTCACATTCAATGTCTACAGCGGAGCCAGCGTGCCGAATCAGACGATACCGTACGGTACGCTGATCACACGTCCAGCTGATCCGGTACAAGCGGGTCATACATTTACGGGCTGGTATCGTGATGCCGCGCATACGCAGCCATTCGACTTCCAGGCGCTCATTACAACTCCAGTCACCGTGTATGCAGGCTGGTCAACGAACCAGTATACCGCTACGTTTAACAGTAATGGCGGTACAGCAGTAAGTGATCAGAAGCTGGACTATGGTAGTCCATTAGCCGATCCACAGCAGCCGACACGTACCGGTTATACGTTTACCGGCTGGTATCGTGATGCAGGCTTACAGCAACGGTTTGATTTTGCCTCATCCGTTATTCATGAGGATATGCAGCTGTATGGTGGATGGGAACGTAATCGGTATACAGTAGGCTTTGATACGTATGGGGGTTCCGTTGTTCGGGATGTGTATATTGGCTACGGCGATATGCTGACCGTACCGAATGCACCGACAGCGGATGATGCAGGCTCGGTATTCGCAGGCTGGTTTGCCGATCCACAGCATCGTTTGCCATTTGATTTTAGTCAGCCGATCGTATCGAATCTGATTCTGTATGCGAAATGGGCGGTACGCGTACAACAGATTACATTTGATACAGATGGTGGTACGTCGATCACAGCGCAATCCGCAGCCTATGGCGATCGTCTATCGCGTCCAGCTGATCCACAGCGTGCAGGCTATGCGTTTGCCGGCTGGTACACGGATGCCGGGCATAGTCAGGCATTTGATTTTGCAACAACGACTGTGACGGCGGATATGACATTGTATGCAAAATGGAATATCGCTGTGCGTACGATTACATTTGACTCAGCAGGTGGAACATCGGTCGCGACCCAAAGCTTCAACAACGGAGATACCGCTTCACGTCCGGCTGATCCACAGCGTACCGGCTATACCTTTGCAGGCTGGTATACGGATGCTGCACACCGTCAGCCATTTGACTTTGCAGCGACTGTAACAGCGGATATGACATTGTATGCAAACTGGACAGCTGTAAAATCATCGGATAGCAGTAGCTCGGGTAGTAGTGGAGGCGGTAAAACGCAATCTAATACTAACAATGATTCCTCAACTTCCACTTCAGCTAGCGTAGTGATTCCGCCAGGACAAGCGGCTCAGCTTCGACTGGGCTCTGGTGTACTGCTGGAGGTTCCTGCTGGAGCATCTGATCAGTCACTGGAGATCAAAGCTAGTGTGATGACGACACCAACAACAGGGCTCCAAGATAACCAGCGTGTTGTCAGCCCGGTGTATGAATTCCTCAAAAACACAGAGGGCACTTTCAAGGTTCCGGTGAAGCTGACACTGAGCTTTGATCCAGCTCAACTACGTAGCAACGAGAAGCTGGCTGTCTTTTATCAGACAAAGGCAGATGAGCCGTGGACGATGGTAGAGGATGGCACGATTGATGGAAGCAAGATTAGTGTGGATGTAAATCACTTTACACGCTTTACAGTCATGGCAATTCCAGCAACGACATCAGCCGCACCGTCTACAGGCGATAACACTGCTCCAGTAGATACTAATTTTAGCGATATTACCGATCACTGGGCAGCGACAAGCATTCGTGAAGCGGCAGCACTCGGTATTGTCAAAGGCTATGCGGATGGCACCTTCCATCCAGCTGCACAGGTGACACGTGCCGAATTCACCGTCATGCTCGTTCGGATGCTGAAACCATCCGCACAGAATGCCAGTTCTACAGCATCTACCTTCACAGATGAAGGTCAGATTGGAGCCTGGGCACGTAATGATATCGCTACAGCCAGCGCACTGGGCTGGGTAAAAGGCAATGCAAACGGCGCTTTCCGCCCTAACGCATCCATCACACGCGCAGAGATGGCCGTCATGGTCAGTCGTGCAATGGCATTAACGAATGCAACGACTACGCTCTCCTTTACAGATGCAGGAACAATCCCCGTCTGGGCAAAAGAGGCAGTATCTCAAATGCAGCAATCCAACTTCATGAATGGACGCGCCAACGGCAACTTCGACCCATCCGCAGTCACAACACGCGCCGAAGCAGCCCAGGTACTAATACAAGCACACCAGCAACAAAAATAAAAAACAAAAAATCACACCATCCAGGATGCCCTACGAAGCTACAACCTGTAGGCATCACGGACGCAACTAAACAGTACTTCACGTAAAACCAGCTACCATAACAGAATATAAGAACAGAGTACAAAAACAGAGAACAAGAAAAAGCGACTTTCCCATCACACCTGATCGGGAAAGTCGCTTTTTCTATCCATAATTTTAAAGGTTTTTTAATAGTTCCAATAATTCTCCCAATAATTTTCTCATATCACAATGCCCTCCCATGCCACGACGCTAGTCGTGCATGCAACACCCCGTTGATGCGAGCATTGCGGAACGAAGGGAAGGAAATAAGGGGAAAGGACGACCTTTGAGCACGGGAATCTACATTCTCTCCTACTCCGTAGATTCCTGTGCGATACCGGAGTCCGTCCCCTTATTCCTTCCCGGAGTGAACTATCTCCATCGCCCCAGTTTGCCAGCACAACAAAGTCACTGATTTTTTTATAGCAACTCTGGTTAAATAGACATGTAAGACATCTTGATGCAGTCTTTATCTAAAGGAGGGCTAATGACAATGAGTACAGAAGCAATCTTTGAAGCGATGAAGAAAAGAAGAAGTATCTACGGCATCAGCAAGGAAGCCGTAACATCCGACGAGCGCATTCAGGAAATTGTGGAGCAGGTTGTCCTGCACACGCCATCCGCGTTCAACTCCCAGACCGCTAGAATCATCATCTTGCTTGGCGAGAAGCATGATCAGCTGTGGGATTACACCACGAATATACTTAAAGAAATCGTACCGGCAGACAGCTTTGAACCGACCCAGCAAAAGATGGATAGCTTCAAAGCAGGCTATGGCACGATCTTATTTTTCGAAGACGAGGCCGTGATCCGCAGTATGCAGGATCAGTTCCAGGCATATCAGGATAAATTCCCGGTATGGTCACAGCAGGCGAACGGTATGCATCAGTACCTGATCTGGACGCTGCTGGAAGCGGAAGGCTACGGCGCATCCCTGCAACACTATAACCCGCTGATCGATGAAAAGATCAAAGCCGAGTGGGACATCCCAGAAAGCTGGACGCTTGTGGCACAGATGCCATTTGGTAAGCCGACAGCACCTGCGGGAGACAAGGAATTCAAGCCACTGGAAGAGCGCATCCGCACGCTGCGTTAAGCTTGACCATCCGGTAAGAAAAGAGCATTCCGTTCACAGCCCAGTAGCCGTGAGGAATACGTGATCTGACGGATATCCATACGTATAGAACGAACAGCCTTCTTCACATACCCGTCAGGGTAGCGAGGAAGGCTGTTTGCTTGTGAATCGAATGATTGATGCGGAAGGCTAGACATGCAGCAAGCGTAGCTTTTTCCATTTTCGAATACGAGTGCGAAACGTCTGGAAGGGTGCTACCGAGTTGATATGAAGCCATTTCCACAGCGGCCATGCAGCAGCATTAGCTGACCAACGCCGTTGTCCTGCACCGAATAATTCCAGCTCACTTAGCTCGGTAATCCATTCACACCACTCCTGTACCGCTTGATGTAGCTCCTGTCGTAATTGCTCCAGTGTATAGTCCTTGTATTGCTCGTAAAAGGAAGCATATAGCTTGCTCAGCTCATTCCAGCGTATACCCGGAGCAGGGGTGATAGCAATCTCGCCGCTTTGCTCCGTATGCTCCCATTGCTGAACGAGCTGTAGCCAGCCAAGCAGATAGGCAAGGATCTCATAAGGTGTGCGATCCACGCCTTCCAGCCGTAGATGCAGCTCGTCTTCGGTCATCTCATCAAATTCCTGATCCAATCGCCAATATGTATAACGAATACGCTCGATGAGTTCGACACCAGATAAATAGGCGATCATGATTGCTCCCTCCTTGCATATAGTCATAGCTACGTTTCTTTATTCGGCAGCAGCTATCACCTCAAATGCGACCTCACCCACCTGTACACCATTCACATACAGATGCACATGGTGCACACCGGGATAATATACACGCGTCGTAATCAGCTTGAACGAATGCTTTTTACGCATCACATGCCGTCCGGGTGCAAAGTCACGGGACACCCAGCGGAAGCGCTTGGGCGCCTGCTTGCCATTCGCCTTTACAAATTGCATCTCATAATCGATCCGTACATTTTGCGCGGTAGCGGCTTCATTATGCATGACAAATGATAGCTCCACCTCCTCGCCAATCGGCACGACCTCACGGTTCACATGTAGCTCACTAACGCGAATATGCTCACTTGGCAAATAGCCGAATAGCTCCATAATGACCGGATGATCCTGCTTGAGCAGTGTGCGACAGCCATGCTTCACAATCCAGTCGGTATGCGGATGCTGCCCATACCAGCTGCGTGCGACCTCAGCGATCCGCTCCGGATGATCCTTGGCGATATCGTTCAGATGATTCGCTACACTTTTCCGTACATAGAGAGACGGGTCTTGTTTTAACAGCTCCAGCACGGCAAGTGTAGGCTCCGGGTCTTGGATGAACATGCGTAGCTGGAATGACCACGGTAAGCGCGGCCGGAAGCCCTCGCTGGCAAGTCGGCGTACATGCTCATCCTCATCGGTAGCCCAGCTACGCATTTGCTCCAGCATGCGCCCTGTATCCTGCATAATAAAGGGACGTACTGCGAACTCGGAGCTGGAATACGGTGTCAGCTTCGCGAGTGCAGGGATCGATAGCTCTGGCTGTTCCATCCCGTTCAGCTCAATACAATCCGGGAAGAACAGATACTCTACACCACGACATTGTGGTGCCATCGCGATCAGTAGCTCGATCATCCCCTCATAGGATAGCTGTAGTGCTCCGGTGAACGCTTCGCTAATGCGACGAATGCGCTGTTTAAAAGCAAGGTCGTCCCAGCCTTCGGCATGAACGAGAGTGAAGAAGCGCTGTGCGTCAAAGGCAGTCGTATACTGCTGTACAATCGTAATAAAATGCTGTAGAAATGCAGTGCTATAGCGTTCTTTGAATGTTTCCATATGTACCTCCGTGTTGTATAGGCTGTCCCATCGATCAAGCGTATCTTTTGATTAATTTCAGCATAGCATGGAATGGTGACAGATTCTGTCGCCATTTTTGATACAATACAAATATAGGCTTCGTATCGGAAATAATGTCAGCCTACTATCGACAATCAAAGATTGATTTACGTTTATATAGATCTGCTTATCATTCAATCTACAAAAAAGAGGTGCTCATTCCATGTCCAAATCACAACGCTTAATCGAGCTTATGCTTACTGTGAATACGCGGCGCAAGTTCACTGCCTCCGAGCTGGCACAGCAGTTTGGTGTGTCCCGGCGGACGATCCAGCGTGATTTGCAGGAGCTGGCGATGGCAGGAGTGCCACTATATGCTGAGCCGGGCGCAGCAGGGGGATATCGTGTGTTGCGCGAGCGGATGCTACCCCCGATTTTATTTTCGGAAAATGAGGCGGTCGCGATGTTTTTTGCTTATCAATCGCTGCGTAATTATCGGTCACTTCCCTTTCAAAAGGAATCGACCTCAGCGCTGGATAAGTTTTATCATTATCTGCCTGCGGAGACGAAGCAACGGATTCGTGAGCTAGAGGCACGGTTTGCCTTTTGGACACCTGTACGCAACTTAGAGGTGCCATATTTATCCGAGCTGGTAGATTATTGTGTCGAGCAGACGGTGGTGGAGATGCTGTACGATTCGAGCGCAGGGGAGGAGAAGCGGCGCATACAGTCGCTTGGTGTGTATGCGAGCAGTGGGCTATGGTATGTAGTTGCGTATTGTATGGGACGTAAGCAGCTTCGTACATTTCGTGTGGATCGAATTAAGAAGCTAGCCACTGATCCAGGCGCTATCGATCAACAGGATTTCTCGCACTGGACGATTGGCGAGTATCTTGGTCATGCATCAGAGGAGCGTACCTTGCCGATGCGCGTCCAGCTAGAGCGAGAAGGCGTTCGCCGCTGTCAAACCGATCCATGGATGGAGCAGGGATTAACGATCGCATCAGATGGTACAGGCGTATTGGAGCTACCTTTACCGGAATCATATATACCGTGGGTAGTGCAGTTTTTTGCCAGCTGTGGGACTGCCGCACGAGTGGAATCACCACCGGAACT
Organism: Paenibacillus hunanensis; assembly: GCF_034055775.1. Lineage (NCBI taxonomy): Bacteria > Bacillati > Bacillota > Bacilli > Caryophanales > Paenibacillaceae > Paenibacillus > Paenibacillus hunanensis. Next base: position 431,705 of record NZ_CP139194.1, read on the forward strand.
GCTGGATGGATTACGCGCATGGATTGTAGGGCTTCAGCAGCAATATGGGCAATAAAACAGTATGGATAATAATGGAGCAGTATCGCTAGCGGATGGATGGGATCAAGGGGACAGGATTATCGCTTGTGGATGCTACGGAATGGAAGATCGGTTCCAAGCTTGTACTGCTTGGCAGACGGATGAGAGAGCCGCTCGTTGTATGAACAAATAAACCCGCAAGCCAGCATTCTCGTTTTGCATGTGAGAATATGGACTTGCGGGTTATTCATATTATGACTGATACCAACACTTATTTATCTTGTGACTCTGTATCTGAGGCTGGCTCATCAGCTGGCTCGGATGAATCTTCCTGGTCACCAGCTTCTTCGACAGGCTCTACGTGCTCAGCAGGTTCAATATTCAGCAGATCCGAGCCCTCCTCCAGCACGCCTTCCTCTGGCAATGCAATACAAGGCAGTCCCGATTCGTAATAAGCCTCGACTTCATCCTCGGTCAGATCCTCTTCTGGCTGAATCCATACGGATACACTACCAGCATTAACCGGGAATGTTGCCCAGCCGTCTTCCTCGATCTGTACATGGTGACGACGATTGCCTGTCAGGTCGATCCAGATCTGTCCAGCGCGTTCCTCGCCGACAAACATCCGTTTCTCTCCTTCTTCACCATTGGTCATCACGACGGCACAGCCGGAGCGCTCGATATCCGCGCTGCCTTTGCGTACCCAGCCAATCGTATTTGGATGGTCAAAATAATCATCCTGCTCGCCATAGGATTTATGATAACGAGCGTACAGCATACAGTTGATCATATCCTTTTTATCTGGAACTGGATTCTCGCCACCAATACCAAAATAGTCACCATAGAACACGCATGGATATCCATCCTGACGTAGTAAAATGAGCGAGTACGCCAGCGGCTTGAACCAATCCTCAATCCACGATTCCAGCGCTTCATTCGGCTGGGAATCATGATTATCGACAAAAGTAACGGCATGGGTCGGGTGCGTCTGTACGAGTGTATCATTAAAAATCGTCGACAGATCAAACGAATTACCTGATGTGGATGCTGCATGCAGCTTGTAGTGCAGCGATACATCAAACAGATCAATCTGGTAATCTACCGTATCGAGAAACTCCTGACATGCCGCCAGCTCCGGGTTCCAGAACTCACCGACAATATAGAAATCCTGTCCACGCTTGTTGATCATCGAGCCGACAAATTCACGAATAAATTCATAGTTAATATGTTTGATCGCATCCAGACGGAAGCCGTCACAGCGTGTCGTATCAATCATCCATTTGCCCCAGTTTGTCATTTCCTCACGTACTTCAGGCATATTGTAATCAATATTGGCAAACATCAGATAGTCATAGTTGCCAAATTCGTTATCTACATTTTCATTCCATTGCTTGTCTCCATCAGCAATACGGAAAATCCCATTACGACCCTCACGATTATCAAAATCGGTTCCGTTAAAGTGGTGATAATTCCATTGCATCGACGAATACGTGTCGCCGCGTCCAGGGAAGGTGAACTTGGTCCAGCCTTCAATCTCAAACGGCTCGTCCGAAATTTCCTCCGTCCGATTGTTCGGATCGACCTCGACCACCTTGAATACTTCGGTTTCATCCGCTCCGGCTTTGTGGTTCATCACCAGATCGATATACACATTGAGACCGAGGCGATGACAGACAGCAATCGCGTCCAGCAATTCCTTTTTGGTGCCGTATTTGGTGCCAACTGACCCTTTCTGGTCAAATTCGCCCAGATCGTACAGATCATATACGCCATACCCGGTATCCTGTGGCGAGTTGCCTTTCGTTACTGGCGGAATCCAGATCGTACCAATCCCCGCCCTTTTCAGTTCGGGTGCCAGCTCCTGTAGCCGTTTCCAGTGCGAACCATCCGCCTCCACATGCCACTCGAAAAATTGCATCATCGTTACATTGCGATTCATGCATCTCTCTCCTTTTCTAGTTCTAGATCTCAGGCAGTTTACACGCATTGTCTAATGAAAATTAGCTTTCGCAAAGCCAAAGCTCTTTCATTTCATTTATTTACATACAAGCAAACGGCTTACCAATCAAACCAGATACGGAGGGTCTTCTGACCTCTTCATGCACATCGGTCGCAGGTGGCACGCGGCTGTGAAGAACATTACCCATTTAGTTATCGAAATTAAACACAATCTAGCCGTATGAACGATGTATATTTTTACATTGTTATCAAAATAAAGAATATTTTATCGGGTCGCATTCAGATACGTGTCTTCCAGCACATCCTCTGCATTGCCATACTCCTTCGTAATATGCTCACGTCCCCAGTTGCACAGCATATCCAAAATCGGGTGCAGACTCCAGCCATACTCGGTCAGCTCATACTCAACCTTAGGGGGCACGGTGTTATAGGTGATGCGGTTGATAATCCCGCTTTGCTCCAGCTCACGCAATTGCTGTGTCAGCATCTTCTGCGTAATCTTGGGCATATGCCGCTTGAGCTCGCTCGTCCGTTTCTTGCCATGTGTTAAATGACACAGGATCACACATTTCCACTTGCCACCAATCACCTCTAACGTAGCTTCAACGGCAATATTATATTTTTTCTCCATTTTCTCTGCTGGTAACATGATGATTCCTCCTGTTTGAATACATTTTTATATATCTTCATCTTGTTCATTGTGTGCATCGTGTTCATCGTGTGAGTGATAAGGCGTGAGAGTATTGAACATATACACAAGTAATCCATAAGCTGGCTGCTTTTCTCGATGGATCTAAATGTAACTTGAATGGAGTTGATGAGTAGGTTCGTTTAGAGAGTGATATAGGTTGATAGCGTGTGAGGAAAAACCAACAACCCGCATCAAACCTGCTAAGGCACTTTTTAGTACCTATGGTACTTTGAAGTACGTACTATTCATCTTGAACTCGCTGATTCATAATAACATGTGCTGGCTAGCAATTCTAGATAGATTCGGGTGATAGAGGATGACAATGAATCGAAATACACTTGCTTTGATCGCATTGGCGATCAGTGCGTTTGCTATTGGAACGACGGAGTTTATTAGTGTGGGATTATTGCCGTTAATTGCGGATGATCTGCATATCGGGCTGTCAACAGCAGGCTTGACGGTGACGCTGTATGCGCTTGGCGTAACGCTGGGAGCGCCGATTTTGACCTCAGTGACAGCAAGGATACCTCGGAAAACGGTGCTGCTTGGGATTATGATCGTGTTTATCATCGGTAATGGACTGGCAGCGACCGCGACAGGTATAGGCTTGCTGCTTACGGCGCGAATCATTTCAGCGCTGGCGCATGGCATTTTCATGTCGATCGGCTCGACGATTGCTGCCAGTCTGGTGCCTGAGGATCGGCGGGCGAGTGCGATCTCGATTATGTTTTCCGGGTTAACGATTGCGACGGTCACAGGCGTACCGATCGGTACGTTTATCGGGCAGCATCTGGGATGGCGCGTTGCCTTTATCGTCATTGTAGCGATTGGAGGCATTGCCCTGATTGCGAATGCGTTATTGATTCCAGCCAGAATGGAGCAGGGACAGCGTAGTGGTGGCTGGCGTGCCCAGACGAAGCTACTCACCACGAGTCGCATTTTGATGGCACTGGTAGTTACGGCGCTCGGCTATGGTGGAACCTTTGTCGTGTTCACGTACTTGTCGCCCTTACTACATGAGATTAGTGGATTTGCTCCTTCTATGGTGGCATTGCTGCTGCTGTTCTATGGTATTGCCATTGCGATTGGTAATGTGATTGGAGGTAGATTGGCTAACCGCAATCCAGTGGGTGTGCTGCTACGCATGTTTATCGTGCAGGCGCTGGTATTGCTGCTGTTATGGTGGACGGCTCCCTATGCAGGGATTGGACTGGCAACGGTGTTGTTGATGGGCTTGTTTGCTTTTATGAATGTGTCCGGCTTGCAGGTGTATGTGCTGATGCTGGCAGAGCGATATGTACCACAGGCAGTGGATATGGCATCTGCGCTGAATATCTCTGCTTTTAACGCAGGTATCGCGATCGGTGCGTATCTGGGTGGACTTGTGGTAGATCATCTTGGCTTGATCCATACGACATGGGTTGGCGCACTGATGGTGGCGGCAGCGGCGATCTTAACAGCAGTGCTGCGTGCAGGGGAGAAGCAGGAGCATGTAGCTGGACAAGGGAACACCGTCGAAGCAGACGCACACAACCGATCCGACACGAAGACGACAAGTGGCTCAGCCTGCTCGGCAAGCTCCACATAATTGTTTCGATAATTAGTATCATAGAAATCGGCATCACAGAAGTTTTAAAATGCAAAACGATATCACCTATGCTCGGCTCGTTGCCTTGTTATGTAGTACGCAAGCGAATTCCAATGCACTCTGTAGTGTAGGCAACCAATAACAAATACAACGAAACATGAAACAACCAACACGGAGGTAGAACCAATGAACGTATACAAACCAACCGAAGCAACACCACAGCATATAGGCAGTCGTGTTACACTCCACAATGGAGTGGAGATGCCTGTACTGGGATTAGGTGTATTTAAAGTAGAAGAAGGACAGGAAATGATTGCTGCGATCAAGGCAGCCGTGAAGCTGGGCTATCGCAGTATCGATACCGCGTCGATCTATGGCAATGAAGCAGGTGTAGGTCAAGCGGTACAGGAGCTGATCGAGGAGGGTGTCGTGACACGAGAGGAGCTATTTATTACGTCCAAGGTATGGAATGCCGATCTCGGCTATGAAGAAACGCTGGACGCGTACGAGCAGTCCTTACAGCGTCTTGGACTAGAGCAGCTGGATCTGTATCTGATCCACTGGCCTGTACCAGGCAAGTACCGGGACGCATGGCGTGCACTGGAGAAGCTATACCGTGATGGTCGTGTCCGTGCGATCGGAGTAAGCAATTTCCAGATTCATCATCTGGAGGATCTGCTCGCCACAGCGGAGATTGTTCCTGTCATAAACCAGGTCGAGCTCCATCCGAAGCTGACACAGTATGAATTACAACAATATTGCGCGGATCATGGTATCCGTCTGGAGGCATGGTCACCACTGATGCAGGGACAGCTGCTGGAGCATCCGGTGCTGGCAACCATTGCGGAGCAGCATGGCAAGCAGGTCGCGCAGGTTATTTTACGCTGGAATCTACAACGCGGCGTGATCACGATTCCGAAGTCCATTTCTGCGAAGCGGATTGCAGATAATGCACAGCTATTTGACTTTGTATTAACAGACGAGCAGATGCAACAGATTGATGCATTAAATGAACATGTACGCGTTGGTCCAGACCCGGATCATATTGACTTTTAACACACGAATAACCCCCGTAGCGCTAAGGCTCGGGGGTTATTTTACGTATACATGATAAGGGGTATTTATACTGTAAAGGTTAAAGGTCAATCTGGAATACAGCTACACAAGCCAGATAGGGTTGTCAGGCTTGTAGGGCTACGTGAAGCTCGCTTACGCTTCCTCTACATCAAAGCCAGCTTGCTTCCATGCTGCTGTACCACCATCGATATACGCTACATCTGTGAAGCCCATCAGCTTCAGCGCATAGGCGCCCAGTGCAGCTTGACCGCCAGCGCCGCACGTTACGAGAATCGGACGATTGCGATCGCTCAGACGCTCATCGCGCAGCTCAGCAGGTACGCCCAGATCGGCGCGGATTGGCAGCATGCCGAGGGAGATGTTAACACTGCTTGGGATCAGACCACAAGCGCCAGCGTCTTTCGCATCCTGTACATCGATAACGAATGTGTCCGAGTTGTTGTTGATTTTCTCGCGCGCTTCCTGGGAAGTTACGCCCGGTACGTTATTTCTTGCCTGCGTGACCATGTCTGTGAATGTCAATGCCATTGTTCATCATCCTCCTGAATTTGGGGTTTAGTAAGTATGCAATCATCATTATTTACCCTGAAAATGGTAATCCTCTTCAGGAAACGGCTTCACCAGCAAGTAATTTCTGAATATCCTGTTCGATCTCAGCCGGATCCAGGCGAGAAGGATACTGCTTCACCACATGACCATCACGGTCAACGAGGAACTTGGCAAAGTTCCACTCGATATCTCCAGTGCGGGAAGGCTCTGGTGCTTCATCGACCAGATAACGGTACAGAGGATGCGCACCTTCACCTTTCACATCCACCTTCGCAAATAGCGGGAAGCTCACGCTGTAGTTTACCTGACAGAAATCCTTAATCTCTTCCTCACTACCTGGCTCCTGGCCCATAAACTGGTTGCACGGGAAGCCGAGCACTTCCAAACCTTGCTCTTTATACGTATCATAAAGCTTTTGCAATCCTTCATATTGAGGAGTCAGGCCGCAGCCGCTCGCGGTATTCACAATCAACAATGCTTTTCCTTTGTAATCGGATAATGATTGTTCCTGTTTATCAATCGTCAGAGCTGAGAAATCATGTACTGACATTTTTTAATCCCCTCACTTTCATTTTGCAAAATTATATTTTATCAAACATATTTTAATTATAACCAACCTATTTTAAAAGTCAAACGAAACCTGTGAGTAGATCATACTCTTTCTTAAAGTGGATCGTACTCCTTCTATTGTACTGCGAGACTGGTAGTAAAATCCATTTTACATTTTATTGCGTTAGAGAGAGTAGAGGGACGTGAAGACACGCTTTTTATCCTATTTTCTGGATGTTTATATGTATATAAATTCATTATTGTGCGTCTTTATTCTGAATAATGCACGAAAATCACAAAAAATGTTAATGATATACAGGAATCGGGGTGTTCCGTCTCGAATTGTTAAGGTAAGATAAAAATAGGTTTCAAAATGTGTAATACGGGTTCAAACGTTGTATTCATCTATCTGGGAGGTAGAAACAATGAGAATACTAATATCCGGATTTGAGCCATTTGGCGGACATGCGATCAACCCGACGGAGTACATGCTGGAGGCCATTCAGAATCACTCGTTTGCGGATATTGGAGTTGAACTGCGGACGGTATTATTGCCGGTTCATTATGATGAATGCGTCGATCTGCTCGTGCGCGAGGCAGAGGCTTTTCAGCCGAATGCAATTATTATGTGCGGCCTGGCAGCAGGGCGAACCGCAGTTAGTCTGGAACGTATCGCTGTGAATGTAAAAAGTGTGGAGCTGGATGCTGAATATGCGGATAACCGCAATGATCGGCCGAAGGATATGCCGATTCGCGAAGGCGGAGCAGACGGATTACTTTCCACATTGCCGATTCGTAAAATGACAGATCGTTTGCTGGATAATGGGATTCCAGCGGTTGTGTCGAATACGGCGGGCACATTTATTTGTAACAATACGATGTATGGCATGCTGGATTATTTGCAAACGAATCGTCTGAACGTGCTTGCTGGATTTGTCCATTTTCCAGCCTCCACGCAAATGGCGGTGCACAAGCCGACCTTGCCTTCATTACCGATGGATCTGATGACACGTGCATTACAGCTTATTATTCGTACCACTGCCGAGCAGCTTCATCTGGACGCTGAACGACTGGACCCGGCGTCAGCGTAGAGGTCACAGGGAAAGGACGAATAGCCATATCGACAATTGGTTACTGGTATGCTCACAGTTCATAGGAGCATACCGGTTTTTTGTGTTGTTTCATATCGTCTAGATGATTAGTAACATGAGCATAGCGTACGAATATGATAGCAAAAGGAGCAAGATAACGATGGATATGCAGTCGATATTCAGCCTGTATCCTATTAACGAACAAGTCATGGCTCCATAAATGATCGAATTCGCGTTAATCTCCTTACAGCAGATTCTTCTCCTGTCTAGCTTCAAGTGCATAAAGTCGTATAAGGCATAAGAGTTGAAGACGAAGGAATAGGTCTTCTCCTGTTATTTACAGGCGAATCGGCATAACGTTCTTCAATGGGGACAAATACAGCGGCAAATAGGTATAAAGTAATTTTGGCGAAAGAAATAGAAAAGAAGTTGACTTTACTTCAAGGTGTAACTATACTGATTACAACGGTGGTGATACTTATGAAACAGCTTAGCACGCGCTTCTCTATGGCAGTGCATACGTTGTCGCTAATCGAGATGTGTCCGCTGGAATGTACCGGGGACTTTATCGCTGCTAGTGTGAATACGAATCCGGTTGTGATTCGCCGGATTATGGGCATGCTCAAAAAGGCAGGCTTGATCGAGGTGCGAGCAGGCATTGGTGGCGCTTATCTGCTCAAGTCCGCTGATGAGATCACATTGCTCGATATTTACCGAGCGGTGGAGGTTACCGAAGAGAATCGTCTGTTTGGCATTCACGATCATTCCAGTATTGCCTGTCCGGTTGGACGCAATATTGAGCAGGTACTACAAGAGGAACTTCAAGAAGCACAGCAGGCGATGGAACAACGTCTGGCCAGAACGACATTACAGCAGCTTGGCAAGCAATTTGTTCTGTAAGGATCATTGTTAGATCGACACACTGGCTGTACTCTTAGAGGTAAGCTAGGATTACATTTAGAAGCTAAAACGATTTTAGAAATGAGAGCTCTTTAGTGGGCTTTTATTTTATACATTCGTTGTAACCATATTGGTTATTACGACAAGTACACGATATCATACTATTAGGAGGAAATGACAATGACAATTCTAGTAACAGGTGCAACAGGTCAACTCGGTTCCAAAGTGGTACAACAGCTGCTAGAGAAAGTCCCTGCAAGTGAGGTTGCGGTAAGCGTGCGTAATCCAGAGAAGGCAGCTCATCTGAAAGAGCTGGGTGTGGATGTACGTCATGGAGATTTTGATAAGCCCGAGACACTGGATTCGGCATTTGCAGGTGTAGATCGTCTGCTGCTGATCTCCACCGATGGCGATAACGAGACTCGCATTCGTCAGCATAGCGATGCGGCGAAGGCTGCTGCTCGTGCAGGCGTAGGCTTTATCGCATACACCAGTGTTGGCAATGCTCAGGAGAGTGGACTTGGACTTGCACCTGTTCATAAAGCGACGGAGAATGCGATTCTGGAAACTGGCATTCCCTATTCCTTCCTGCGTAACAACTGGTATCTGGAAAATGAGCTGTCCAGCATTGGCGCTGCGAATGCAGGCGCACCGTGGGTGACATCCGCAGGCGATGGCAAAGTAGGCTGGGCAACACGTGATGACTACGCCGCTGCTGCTGTCGCTGTACTGACAGGTGAAGGACATGAAAATACGACCTACGAGCTGTCTGGCCCATTGCTGACACAGGAAGAGCTGGCAGCTGCTGTCGGGAAAGTTCTGGGTAAAGACATCACGGTTCAACACGTAGATGATGAAACCTACGCAGAAATTATGAAGGGTGCTGGCTTGCCAGACTTTTTACTTCCTATTCTGGTCGGTATTCAGCAAGGTATTCGCGAGCATCATCTGGAAGTGGAGCACAGCGACTTCGAGAAGGTGCTGGGTCGTCCGTTGACTCCACTCGAAGAGGGAATTCGTCAGATTCTGGCGTAAGAGGAGCCTCGGAATCTACGCTCTTATAAGATAAACAAGGTAATACATTCATGAAATAAACAAGTTCCCCAGTCATATCGTTGGAAATAGTATCACTAGAGAATTCAAACGCAGAGCTCAAAAATAACAGAGTAAAGAATAACGAAATGAAAAAGCCGTAGCCTCCATCAGGATTTCCTGACAGAGACTGCGGCTTTGCTGTATTTTATAAATTGATCGCTCTTGCAGCTATCGATAGATATTCACAGATCGCTTATACTACACGAGCCGTTATACTGTGCGGCGCCGCTCACGAGACAGTCGCATGATCCAGGCGACAATCGCCCAGACGAGACTGACGCCCATGATCGGAAACATGAGCAGGAGCGGAATATCGATCATTGCACCAATCGGATCAGGCTGTGTCAGCCGGAATACCAGCCCCGGCAGAGTAGCGACTAGCGCGAGCACAAATAGCACACCCGTACTGATCCATGCACGACGCGAAAAGCGCATCGCGGATAGAATGAGCAGCAGCAGTACGGTTAGCTCCAGTAGCCAGATTAGACGAAACCACGGGTCAGGAAATGCAGTAGACGGGTTAATTAGCCACATCATGATCATTCTCCTTCCGTTGGACTATCGTTCAAGCCGGACATCCATTAATCTTCAAAAGAAATGACAATTTTGCCCTTCGCATGGTGGGTTGCACTGAGACGATGCGCTTCACGCAAGCCTTCCTCGGAGAACGGCAATGTTGTGCCTACAATCGCGTTCACCTTGCGTTTCTCCATCAGCTTCCCAAATTGCTGAAGCTGCTTGCCATCAGGTTGCAGCCAGATCGACTTGGCGACGACACGGTGCTGTTCAGCCAGCTTTTCGTCCGGCTGTTCCAAAATCGAGATCAGTCGTCCGCTGCCTTCTTTGAGCACCTTAAAGCTATCGGCTTGAATCTGTCCACCCATTGTGTCGAAGACTAGATCCACATCGGACAGCACATCGACAAATGACGTTGTTTTGTAGTCGATCACTTCATCCGCACCCAGCTCTTTCAGGAATTCGGCATTTTTGCTGCTGGCGGTTGTAATCACATGCGCACCTGCATGTTTCGCAAGCTGAATCGCCAGTGTACCGACACCACCTGCGCCTGCATGGATCAATACCTTTTCGCCTTCCTTGAGCTGTCCGTGGTCAAATAGCGCCTGCCATGCGGTCAGTCCAGCAAGTGGAACAGAGGCAGCTTCCTCAAAGCTAATACCCGGAGGCATCGGCGCAAGCAGATGATCGTCAATTGCTGTATATTCGGCATACGTACCAAAGCGAGTTGTATCCGGACGGGCAAATACCTCATCACCGATCTTCCATTCGGTCACTTCATCGCCGACCTCGGTAATGACGCCTGCCGCATCCCAGCCCAGAATGATCGGGAACTCCCAATCCATCATACCTTTTAGATGGCCTTCACGCAGCTTCCAGTCGATCGGGTTAATTGAGGTTGCCTTCAGCTTGATAACGACCTGTTTTGGACCCGGCTTCGGATCAGGAACTTCCTTCATTTGGAGTTGATTCTCATCGCCATATTGTTCGATTACGACTGCTTTCATCGATAATTCCTCCTTCGTAGCGCCAGTGGGCGTTCTCTTTATTTCATGTATGAATCGTGCGATGTTACCTATTGTTTGTGGATTCATGCTGCGGCTTGTTCCTTTTAAGTACATACCCATTCTGGTGCCGGGACACACAGCAACCTCTGATTTTGATGCTTCAGACGAGCTAATACATAGGCTGAAAAACACCAGCTTCTATAGCAGAAAATGTACATATCGTATCCTCGATTCGTAGCCGATAATATAGCATAACGTACTAGCAGGATGGCTTGCAGGTGAAGCTGACTGGAGAATACATGGCGGTGGCATGGATGGTTCCCACAGCTTCATCGCAAATGAAACATACGGTGAATACAGTGAACATAAATAGTGAATATAATTTGATCGTAAAGGAGCTATTTCATGAATCATTTAATGATAAGTGTGTTAAGACGATTACGGATGATTATACGTTTTGGGGATATACGTTCGTCCTGTAGTCATAACTGTGATCCGGTGATTCTGACTGGGGAGTCGGTGAAAGTGAAACATGAGGATGTGATGGAATCGAAGGTGGAATATGAAGGGTCTATCCAGCAGTCATACAGACAAGAGCATGAGATCACGACTGTTAATCGAGCAGTCGCTAACAGTCGAGCTACTTTCCCAGCATGGACGAAGCCGCGTATCGTAGCATATGCGCTATTAAGCAGTATACTCTTCCTTGCGGCAGTGCCAGCGGTATCTGCACAATCGTATCTGGTGCAGTACACGGTATATGAGCCATCCAATGGTACTCCGATCGAGCTAGCAGTCGTGATGCTGAATCCCTCTGTCCCAGCACTGGAGCAGACTAGCACCGATATGCAATATAGTCTAGATTCTACCGATGGGCGTAATGGAATATGGAAGGATGCTAGCGATGGCGAAACTCCATTTACACCCTCTCAGGGCTGGCTAACACTGCGATTACGGGATGATCCGTCCAGTGCGTTTCGACTTGCTTATATCGATGTGAATGCTCAGGGTAGCGGGACGGTTGTCCAGCAAGGAACGGCTGACGATTCGGGACAAGCAACGAATGGAGCGAATGCAGACAATGGGCTATATACCGCTCAATCGACCGCACCTGGACAATTGAATATCGCATTAAATAAGGATGCCGTACTACAGCAGCTTGATTCTGCGCAGGATCGAATCGTCCCGATTGTGATTCCAGATGGCTATACGACGATTCGCTGTATGATCCATGGAGATGTATTACAAGCGCTTTACGATGCGCAGGGTGGGGTTGCGATTCAGTCGGCATGGGGGGATTATGTGTTGCCGATCTACGATATCGATCCAGCAGCATGGTCGAAGCTACCGGGGAATCCAGCATCGTTACAGGCTATCAATCTACAAGTGGCAATCATGCCTGTGGCAAAGGAGGTGACCGATGCAATTCAGCAGGCAGCGGCGAAGACAGGCATTACAGTTATCGGAACGCCAGTGCAATTTGCATTAACAGGTTCAGCTGGACAACAGCCCTCTCAGGCGCTTGATTCAGCGATTCTATTTCCAGGCGGTTCGGGCGAGCAAGGAAGTGCTGGCGACAAGTCTACCCACCCGGCGAATAACACGAGTGATGCGGGAGCAGTAAGATCGACTCCGGCAGCAGGAGTACCCACCGCGGAGAGTACACGCCAGCTTATTCTACATCCATCCGCTGCTGGTAATAGAATTCCATTCACAACGGCGATCCGCTGGAATCCTGTGCTACAGCAGATCATCCCTGTACCGACGATGCAAAAGACAGCTCGTTCAGGCAACGGCACGATGGCAATCCTACACGGCACTACGCCAGATGGCATCTATGCACTCGTTCAGAATAATCAGACCTTTTCCGATACGGCGAAACATTGGAGCCGCAACGATGTGAATGATATGGCATCGCGTCTTATCGTCAATGGAGAGCAGGGGCAGTTTTTTCCAGATCGTGAAGTGACAAGAGCGGAATTTGCCGCTATGCTCGTACGTGCGCTGGGACTGGCAGATGAGCAGAGCGACCATTTACCCCGCGATGTGAAGCGTTCCGATTGGTACGCGGGTGTAGTAGGCACAGCGATGAATCATGGGCTAATCGAAGGCTATAACGATGGCAATTTCCGACCGAATCAGCCGATTACACGCGAAGAAGCAGCGATGATTATGAGTCATGCGATGAACTATACAGGACAATCGACGACATTGACGGATAATGCTGTACAGGCGCAGTTGAATCGCTTTAGCGATCGGAGTGAGGTGTCTAACTGGGCGAAAAAGGCAGTTGCAGCGACCGCTCAAAGCTCAATTGTAGGCGGCGATCACGGGCAATTCGCGCCGCAAAGTCATGTTACTCGCGCTCAGTCGGCAAGTATGATTCGTCGATTGTTGCAGAAGGCGGGCTGGATTAATGAGTAGCGGCAAGTGAGTGAAGCTTTTGAAAAAAAGCTTGCTTGTAGCGAGGTAGGGCTTAGACAATTGCACTAGAAGCAGAAGCAGAAGCAGAAGCAGAAGCAGAAGCAGAAGCAGAAGCAGAAGCAGAAGCAGAAGCAGAAGCAGAAGCAGAAGCAGAAGCAGAAGCAGAAGCAGCAAAAAGAAAGCGGCGACAGTATACACCTGTCGCCGCTTTTTCGTATTTATGATGATGAGGTTCAAGTGTGCAATCCAGCCTTATATCAAACTCAACGAGATGCATACCGACCCATTCACAATTCCCCCATACCCGAACCAACCAACCGCGCCCGATATGCCTCAGGCGTGACTCCAGTCTCTTCCTTGAACATCCGACTAAAATGAGCCGGCTGCTTGAAGCCAGAAATGCGGCTGATTTCGCTAATGGGCAATTTCTGTTGATATTGAAGCAACAGCTTCGCCTGATTAATGCGGCGATGATACAGATATTTGAAGATGGTCATGCCTGTCCATGATTTGAACAGTGAAGCCGCATACGAGCGAGATAGATGCAGATGGTCGGCAATCTGCTCCAGCGTAATATCCTCCATATAATGCTGCTCAATGTAATCGAGAATAGCATGCGCGTATTGCTCTCTTCCTTCCTGCATGAGCGGTGGATGCTCCAGCTCACAGCAGCTCGCCAGCAATGCCAGCACATCGCACAGCTTCATCATAAAGGTTAGAGGTACTTTGCCATCATCACCAATCGGCAGCCGATGAAGCTGCTCTAATAACACCTCCAGATCGCTACGCTCCTGCGCACCGAGCGCTAGTCTGCATCCACTGGACTGCTCGAATGGCTCTAGCAACGCATGCAGATGAGCAGGCTGCACATAGCGATCGACTAACGCAGGATCAAAATGCAGGGTGGAGCGAATATACGGATAGCCCGGCTGTGGATGCGGACGGTGCAGGGTACGTCCATGCATGAGCAGTACATCGCCGGGACGTAGCTGATAAATCTGCTCGCCCACAATATACGTACAGATTCCTTCATGAAAATAGTAAATCTCATAATGCAAATGTGAATGAAAGCCGTCGGCAGCAATCGACTGAAAGCTCTGATCCTGACGATACACATAGCTCACAGCATGCTCCATCCGCAGATTGTGCGGCATCGCACGGGCACCTCCTTATAATAACGTTTACAAGGTTGTGTCCATTTTAGCATGTGCGGATGAGGGATGGAGCGATTTGTAACGATTTATATTCGATTTTACATAAACTTAAAACTAGCGTAGATGAGGTGCGGCGGCTGATGAAGCTATAGCATTACCCTGCTGAAAGCCAGCCAATCCTTCCGGTCGATTCCATGCCTGCTGCTGGGCAATTAAGCATAGCTCGGCTGCCTTGAACGCATGCTCCTGTGTCATAGCGGTTTCTGTCCGATCCAGCACATCGCGGATCAATTGCCCGAAGAATGGATAGCCGATTTTACCGGATACGCCAAAGTGATACTCGCCTTCATGATTGACCAGATACACATGATCCTTCGCCGGGTCACGTGCAATATCGATATATTTGCGTAGCTCGATATAACCATCTGTGCCGAGAATGACCATCCGTCCGTCACCCCATGTTCCCAGTCCATTCGGTGTAAACCAGTCCACTCGTACATAGCCCGAGGAGCCGCTCGTGCCTGTCAGTGAAATTTCACCAAAGTCCTCCAGCTCAGGATATTGCGGTTGGTTAAAGTTCGCTACCCGACTGTAGTTGATCGTCGCATCGTACGAGCCGGTAAACGTCAGAAACTGCTCAATCTGATGACTACCGATATCGCATAAAATACCACCGTACTGCTCGCGTCGGAAAAACCAGTCTGGACGACGATGCGCTGCCAGCAAATGCGGGCCGGTTCCCATCACCTGCACAACCTTGCCAATCGCGCCCTGATCGATCAGTTGCCCGGCATAGATCGCACTCTCCACATGCAGTCGTTCGCTATAGTAGACCATGTATTTTTTACCCGTCTGCGCGGCTGTGGCACGTGCATCCTCTAGCTGCTGTAGCGTTGTAAACGGGGCTTTATCGGTAAAATAATCCTTGCCTGCCTGCATCACACGCACGCCGAGCGGGCCGCGTTCATTGGTGATAGCCGCCGCCGCAACGAGGTGTACCGCATCATCACTCAGCACCGCCTCCAGTGAAGGAGCGAGCTGTGCTTGAGGGTATTTCTGTTGTAAGGCTGTGGCGCGCTCTGGTTCTGGATCATAGATCCATTTCAACGTTCCGCCTGCTTCAACCAGCCCTGCACACATCCCGTAAATATGCCCATGATCCAGCGCCACTGCCGCAAATACAAACTCACCCGGCGCACAGACCACCTCTGCCTGATGCTGACTTTCCGGTACATAAAACATGCCATCCTTACGCATAGAGACACATCCTTTTCCAGTGTTAAAAGCTCATTTTCTCTTCATGGCATACGGTAATGTACATCCATCATCGATACAGGTAGCCGTTTCGCTACCATCCAATTCCCATATCGCGAACTCCCATATCGTCCGTCCGTTACTTAAATGTACCGCTCAGATCAGCAGGCACATCCTCCGGTTCGACCGTACTCCCCGGCTTGTACACCGAATTCTGACGACGTTGCTCCAGCTCGTCGGTAAACTGCTGCTCGTTCAGGGGTAGCTCTACCCAGCCATCCGTCCATGTTGATAGCAGCATCGCATTCGACAGAGTCAGTCCATGAATACCTTCCGCACCTGGAGATAATAATGGTGTTCCATACCGAATCGCATCAATCCAGTTGCGAATAATACCGGGATGTCCCGTTTCCTCGCCTTCGACAGGAATATCACACTGCCAGCATTCGGGACTGCCAAACTTTCCGGTATAACGGCTATTAAACTCTGGCTCGGATTCGCGCAGTCGCCAGAAGGTAAGCTGATCATTTTCGATCACGATTTTGCCGCGATCGCCTGTCATTTCCAAACGGTTTGTTCCCGGTGCCTCGCCTGTCGTCGTAATAAATACAGCACTGGCGCCATTCGCATACTCCGCATAGGCTGTCACATCATCCTCAACCTCAATATCCCGATAACGCCCGAATCGGCAAAAGGCACGGATACGCTCTGGCATCATTCCCGTTGTCCATTGCAGCAGATCGAGCTGGTGTGGGCACTGGTTGATCAGTACACCGCCACCTTCACCTGCCCATGTGGCGCGCCAGCCGCCGGAATCGTAATAGCTTTGCGGACGATACCAGGTTGTAATGATCCAGTTCATACGGCGAATCTCGCCCAGCTCACCGGATTGGATCAGCTCGCGTAGCTTGCGATATACCGGATTGGTGCGCTGATTATACATAATCGCGAATACGCTGTTCGGCGCAGCGGCAGCAGCATCATTCATTTGCCGTACTTGCGCGGTGCTTACACCTGCGGGCTTCTCCACCAGCACATGCAGACCATGCTGAAAGGCAATCATCGCTTGTCGTGCATGATCATCATGCGGCGTAGCGAGCAGCACAGCATCGATCGTACCGGACTGCATCATTTGTTCCGAATCGCTCCAGAATGCGATATTCGGTGATAATTGCTCGGCTGTCCACTGTCGCATCGATTCGCGAATATCACATACAGCGGCAAGCTCTGCACCGGGAATCGCGCCGGATAATATCGTTCTGGCATGGGTGCTGCCCATATTGCCAATACCGATCACGCCGACACGTACGATTGCAGGAGAAAAAGGAGTGGAAGAAGTAACTGCCAGATCAGGACTCATTATGAATTCGCCTCCAGTTTGGGTGACTGTATAAAGGAACGGAATGTACTGGCAAACTGCTGTAACAACTCTGCACTTGCCCATTGTCCGCTAAAATCCTCAATACCGAGATAACCGTCATAGCCATTTTCCAGTAAAATGTTAAGTATAGCTTCCCATGGCACAATGCCTTCATGTAGCGGTGCCCACTGACATTGCCATTGTCCATCCTGCTGACGCCATGCGGCATTTTTGACATGAACATGGGCTAAATAGGGACCTAGCAGCTCGATGCCCATACGATAATTCTCAAATCCTTCGTGCACCATATTGCCGGGATCGTAGAGCACGCCCACATGCTGTGGATTCAAGCCATCGATCAATCGCATAGCCCGTGAAGCGCTCGGTGCAATCGAGCCATGATGTGTTTCGATCAGTGCCTTGATACCATAGGTCATCGCCATATCCTGAATGGCGCTCAAGTAACGTACCGCTTCTTGCTGTAACTCATCGATATGGTGTGTACCATCGTACCAGGGCACACCGACACGCATCATCGAGACCCCGAGCTGCTGCCCGGTGGCAAAGGCTTGCTGTGCCGCATCCAGATCACCGCATTTTAAATACGGCACGAGAGCGATCGACTGAACCTGATGTTGCTGGGATAGTTCGCGTAGCTGGGATAGCTGCTGGGCATCTGTGCCTGGTGTAATCGAGCAACGATTATGCCGCCAGAAGGAGGGGGCTTCCTCCATAGCATCAGCTGGAATCCCTGCATAGCGCCACTCGATTCCGTCAATGCCTGCGGCATGCGCCGCATGAATGACCTGCTCTGGTGTCAGGTCGGGTGTGCAGACCGTGAATACCGATAATCGAATCATAAGGTTCATCTCCCTGAGTGAACATTTTCGTTATAAACAAGGGCATTGTAGCACGAGTAGGTTGCTTCTGTACGCGCTTACAGCACAACAGGCGAACGACAGATAAGCCGCAGTCCAAATGCCACAACCGCAGATAATTTCAAAATTCAGTACTAGTGCTAGCGATCTCCTAGCACGGGGTGAAATGAGAAGTGATTTTTGCGTAGCAAAATATCTTACTGCTTCTAGTGCTAGCGATCTCCTAGCACGGGGTGAAATGAGAAGTGATTTTTGCGTAGCAAAATATCTTACTGCTTCTAGTGCTAGCGATCTCCTAGCACGGGGTGAAATGAGAAGTGATTTTTGCGCAGCAAAATATCTTACTGCTTCTAGTGCTAGCGATCTCCTAGCACGGGGTGAAATGAGAAGTGATTTTTGCGCAGCAAAATATCTTACTTATTTGATCGAACCTGTATGAACCTATGCAGAGATAGAGATACATAGCGTAACCCTTTACAAACTAAACCTGTGTTGCGGTAACCATCCAAAACGGGTATTAATCGTGAGACACTGTGCGATGCATCCAAATGGATTCATATACGTATCATTCAAAACAAGGCTGATGCCAGAGGAGGAACTCGATATGACTCAAACCAACATGAAAGCTGTAGGATTAACGCGTTATTTACCGATTGATGATCCAGATAGCCTGCAAGATGTGACCATTTCAATGCCGACGGCAACAGGCTACGATCTGCTGGTCAAGGTTGAAGCGATCTCGGTGAATCCAGTCGATACGAAGCTGCGCGCACCGAAGGATGGGGTTGAATCCGAGCCGCGTATTCTGGGCTGGGATGTGGCAGGTGTCATTGAAGCGGTAGGGGAGCAGGTCGAAGGCTTCCAGCCGGGCGATGAGGTGTATTACGCGGGTAGTGTGACCCGTCCTGGCGGCAATAGTGAATACCATCTGGTCGATAGCCGAATTGCTGCCCTTAAGCCGTCCAGTCTGGATTTTGCTGCTGCTGCCGCATTGCCGCTCACTGCATTAACCGCATGGGAGGGGATCTATGATCGTCTTGGTGTTGCCCCTGATCGGAAAGTGAACACAGGCAAAACGATTCTGATCATCAATGCGGCAGGTGGTGTAGGCTCTATTGCGACGCAGATTGCACGTCATGCTGGACTAACCGTGATCGGCACTGCTTCTCGTTCAGAAACAGAGGAGTGGACGCTCGCGCATGGTACAGATCATGTGATTAATCACCGTGAGCCACTATTGCCACAGCTACAGGAGCTGGGGATCGGAGAGGTAGATTATATTTTCTGCCTGAATCAGACCGATGCACACTGGAAGGGGATGGCGGAGGCGATTGCACCGCAGGGGCGCATCTGCTCGATCGTAGAGACATCACAGCCTGTCGATCTTGGCTTGCTCAAGGATAAGAGCGCCTCGTTTGCGTGGGAATTTATGTTCACCCGTGCGAAGTATGAGACACCGGATATGCAGGAGCAGCAGCGTATTTTACAGCAGGTTGCGAAGCTGGTGGATGAAGGGGTGTTTCATAGCACCGAATCAGAGCGCTTATCCCCGATCAATGCGGATAATCTACGTGAAGCCCATCGTCAGCTTGAAGCCGGGAGTATGATCGGTAAGCTCGTGCTGGAGGGCTGGGAATAATCAAGGCAGGAATACACAACTTATAACTGATGATATTCAATGATCACCCCAGCAACGCTGGATACGATAAAATAGCCATCATGATGATGGATGGAGGCGCAGCAGATGAGCAAAAGTGAGCACCAGCTCAAGGCGGATATTCGGCGTCAAGCCGATCAGGCATTTGATCAGGAGATGGATGAGATTAACCGTCAGATGAAGGAGCGTGTGATGATCGCACTTGTCGGTGATGTGAATGCGGGCAAGTCATCCACGATTAACCGCATCATCGGTGATGAAGTAGCTGGAGTCGGCGCAGAGCCAGGCGAAACGACAGAGATCAAGGAATATCCGTATCGCGATAAAATTATTCTAATCGATACGCCCGGACTGAACGATGTGAATACGAGCAATTCGGCGCGTACACGAGACTACTATCGGCAGACTGATGTGGTGCTCTTTTTCCTGAATGCCGCAGGTACTGTATTTTCCGAAGCGGAGAAGCGGTCACTGGAAGCGCTGGAGAAGATCAATCAGGATATTATTATCGTGCTGAACAAGATCGATGCTGCTGACGAGATTGACCGATTGGTACATCGTGTGCGGCAGGAAACAGGCGACCGATATGAGGTCATTCCTGTATCCTCACGTACAGGTGCTAATATCGAGCAGCTCCGCTACAGCATTCTTGATTTGCTCAAAAAAAAAAGTAAGGACATCGTCTTCGCCCGCACGATCAAGGAAAAGTCCTCCATCGCCAACAAGTGGATCATCGGCGCCGCTACCTCAGCAGGAGCGATCGGGGCTGCGCCAATACCTGGCGCGGATATTATCCCGCTGACTGCGATTCAGATCGGTCTGCTGACGCGTTTGGCTACTTTATATGAGCGTCCGATCAGCCGTGAGACGGCGAAGGAGATCGTGATCGCCTCCATCGTCGGGAATCTGGGTAAAACGCTATTCGCTCAGGTGGTCAAGCTATTTCCCGGTGCTGGCTCTGTTGCGGCAGCCGGTGTAGCCGGCTCGGTCACACTGGCACTCGGCTATTCGGTCAAATATGCCTACGAACGCGGCATCGATGTGACGCCTGACAGCATCAGCCGCCTGTATCGTAAATTCCGCAGCAAAACGGACAAGGGCAAGCTGCCCGAATGATTATTGGAATAGAGAAGCAGAGCGTGTAGATTCAAGCGAAGGTTTAATCGGTTTACAGGAAGGAATGGAGTGGATTGAGAGCATTACAGCGTGCTAAAGGACATGTCACCCGCTGGTTGCAGGAGCGACATTATACAGAAGGCACCGTTATACATGAGCGCTACCGAATTAGCGGCGTACTGGGGAGTGGAAGCTATGGGGTTGCGTATGCTTGCGAGGATCGGAGCGATAACCACCGTCCGGTTGTACTGAAACGAGTGCATCCACTACGTGGTGGAGAGCAGCGTGCGCGCTTGATCTATGAGCGCGAATGCAAAACGATGCGAGAGCTGAACCATCCACAGATCCCTGCTTTGCTCGATCAGTTCCAGCATCGTGGACAGCCCTGCCTTGTGATGCAATATATGGAGGGACATAGCATCGGCGAGCTATTGTTCGAGCAGGAGGCGACCTTTACCGAGCTTCAGTCCATCCAGTTGATGCTGGGGCTACTGGAGCTTATCGAGCTCATGCATAGCAAAGGCATGGTACATCGTGATATTAGCTTATCCAATGTATTACTGCATGAAGGACAGGTGCAGCTTATCGACTTTGGGCTGACATGGCATCAAAATGAACCACGAGAAGTAGTACAGCAGTTAGATGAATTGGTGAGCGGCGACGAGCAGGAGAAGATCATTCGTCGCTCGCTCAGTGTCAGTAGTGACTTTTACGGCATGGGGCATTTGTTGCTCTATTTGTTATATAGTAGCTATGACGAATCACAAGCCAGGCTGAACCAGCCGCACGGATCAGCATTCAACAGCAAGCCACAGCCCCTCTCGATATCGGGGCATACCGACGAGCCGACTTGCGCTCCGGGCTGGGAAAGTGAGCTCAAGCTTCACCCGGCTACGCGTAGCATGCTGCGCCGAATGCTTCAGGCTGACCAGCCCTATACCGATACAGCTGAGGTCAGACAGGCATTGGAGTATATCGCTCATTCCATACCACTCACTTATTAATCCACAGCTTCAATTCAATCTCTCATTCAAGCTTCCAATCAAATTATCATTCAAGTTCCTATCCCAAGAAAAACAGCCGCTATCTCCTATGAGAAGCGGCTGTTTATTATTGCAATGATCTATAAAGTGTCATGATGATTGTAAATGAATCTCGAAAATGACTATATCTATATTTACACAGTTCGTTGTAATCCGAAGTATACTCTGCTATGGCATGCTGACCGACCGTCCGACCACCTATCAGCTACTGCTATAGGAGCTCTTTTTACGATGATGCTTATAATGCCCATGTCCATACTGGTTATGAGAATACCCTTTATGTCCACGATAACGATCACTGCTGCTATACGAACGATGACGATGCTGTCCATGCGACTTCGATTTCATAACCTGCTTAATGATACTTTTAATCAAACCCATAATAAGTAGCCTCCTTAGCTAATCTTATGTGTATATACGACGTATCCACCACATGGTTCCTTAAAATTTGAATAATCGCTAAAAAGCGAATCCTTCCTCCATTTATAAAAAATTTAACTTATTTACTAAAAATAATGATTCAATTGTCGAAATTTGTGATATATAATCACGAAGTACTATTAAATAGTGTGTAATAAGACCTATAAATAACACGAAAAGTCCTATTTGGTATCGTAGACTCATTTGTCTGTGCTACCAATCATGTGATAGAGGGTCAACTGATCACACCATGCAGACCACCTGATTGTCCAAATCAGATGAAATAGTAACGGATAACACACATTTTCAAAAATAGGGAGACAACACATTCATGAATCGACTTAAACAATGGTCCGGTAGCCTTTTTGCTCGCATCCTCGGTATCGCTGCGGTATGTATTATCGTGCCGATGCTCATTGCGATGGGAATTGTAGGCTATAATGTCAGTCAGTCATACGAGCAATCCACGATGCAATCACTTAACAGTATCGTATCGGAAAAGGTCAAAGAGCTAAGTATTATTACCGAGGGACAGCAATCGGCAGCAGACGCGATGGTAGAAGATCCATATATCATGGATTATTTTGAGAAGCTTAATGCAAGTGGAACGACAGATCAGGCGGAATACGCTCGCATTGAAGACAATATTACAGAGAAAATGAAGGAAGCCAACGGACTGTATGAGAACATTTTCTTTACACATGCCGGTAAAATCTATATGGATGCGATCGGTGGCAAATCGCTCACTCATGTATTGAAGGCAGATACCGATCCGTGGTATCCAGGTGTACAGCAGAAGCCAGGCCCATTCATTAGTGATATTATGACTTCCCCTGTAAGTGGAGAAGCCGTTATCGTCGTGGGCGATGTCATCGGAGGCGATGAGGCAGCAGCAAACGCGAAAGCTGGTGGCGATCCAGATATCTATGGCTTGCCGCTTAATGTGAATAATCTGCTTCAGGATGTTGTACAGCATAAAAGTAATGCGTTACTGAACACGGTAGTTCTGAATCGCTCGGGCGAAGTGGTCGCTTCATCCAACAAAGCACAGATTATGAAAGTGAATTTTGCCCAGCTGAATAGCGAAGGTCTGTACCAGCAAATGCAAAATGCAAATTCGGGTAACGGCTTTGTAACACTGGACGGCGTCCGGTATATGGCTTCTTTTGAAAAAGATAGCGTGCTGGGATTAAATGTCGTGACGATGCAGCCAGTTAGCGTGTATATGGATCGGGTACAGAGCATGGTAGGCTTGATGCTTCTGATTACTGTAATCAGCTTGATCGTAGCGCTGATCGTACTGTTCCTGATCGTGCGCAGTATTATTCGTCCAGTACGTCTGGCTTCTACACAGCTGGAGCAGATGTCACAGGGCGATTATTCTGGCGAATTGCCAGAGAAATATCAGCGCATGAATGGTGAGACAGGACAGCTGATCCGTACACTGGTGAAGATGCAGGGGACAACGCGTGGCATGATTCATCAAGTGGCAGAAGAAGTGAAAACCTTGCGTTCGATCAACAATCGTACGACAGAAGCTTTCCGCGAGACCGCAGGACGAATCGAAAATGTATCGGCAACAACGCAAAATATGTCCGCAGGTATGGAGCAGACAGCAGCATCCACGCAGGAGATCAGCGCATCGACTCGTGAATTCGAGACGGCGATTGATACGATTGCGAATGGTGCGCAGCAAGGTGCAGAGCATGCGGCAGCAATCAACGATCGTGCCAACAACTTGAAGCAGCGCCTAGAGGATTCAATTGCCATAACTGGTAAAGTCTATTACGAGATCAAGGGTGGTCTGGATCAAGCGCTGGAGCAATCACGCTCGGTAGAGATGATCAAGTCGCTCAGTGACTCGATTTTGCAAATTACGAAGCAGACGAATCTGCTTGCACTCAATGCTTCAATTGAGGCAGCGCGTGCAGGTGAAGCAGGTAAAGGCTTCTCTGTCGTTGCCAGCGAGATTCGTGTGCTGGCAGATGCTTCGCGCGAGACAGTGAACCAGATTCAAGGCATCACAAGCGAGGTTGTCGAATCAGTGAGCAGCTTGCAGGATTATAGCGCACGTCTGATGGGCTTGTTAACAGGCGAAGTTGCTGCTGACTATCAGATGATGAGAGAAACCAGCGAAAACTATATTAACGATGCTAGTGATATTGATAAAATGGTGAGCGAATTCAGCGCAACGAGCCAGCAGCTTAGTGCATCGGTGCAAAATCTATCGCAGGCGATTCATGAAATTGCCCTCTCCAATAACGAGTCTGCTGACAATACAGAAGAGATTGCTGAGGAAGCGCAGCGTATTATGGATCGGGCAACAGAGGTGACCGATGAAGTTCGTAAGACGAGCGATAGCGCTGAGCGTCTGAGTGCACTTGTTAGCCAATTTAAATTTTAAAACGAGCAGCATGTAGCTGCTCGTGTATCGATCGATATTCAAACGATATTCAAAAGGGACTCTGCAATCAACGTTAAAGTGATCGGTATTAATGAGGATGGCGAATGGAGGTTCCTGACCAGTGCTCCAGCAATGGCCCCTGTTCACCAAATACAGGATCGGTATCAGGTACAGGAACATGCGGAATTTCCTTGAGTGCCTGCTCATGCTCACCGGGCGCGCCTGTGCGTACATTGTAGGACATTCCCTGCGGATATGCGCCGACGATGCGAAAGTCCGAACTCGCGTCCAGACGACGATGTCCAGTGCCAGCAGGTAGCACGACCACATCGCCTGCGTGTAGCGTTACCGTCTCGCCCTGTTCACCGCCAAGACGTAGGGTGACTTCGCCGCTAATTACGCCAAGCACCTCATGTGCATTGCTATGATAGTGATGGTAATCAAATACACCGTTCGTCCAGCTATTCAGCCAGCCATTGCGATTGAATACATCCTCCATTGCATCCGGTGATGCAGGAAAAGCACCACTATAGATGACGACGGGTAATGTAGGATGATTCGGAATCGTACCGTCATCCGTGAAGAGTCGGGTATGGATCGAGCAGGATGGTGATGGTTTCATTATAGTTCCTCCTTGTATTGAGCTTTAGTGTCGTTATGTATACGATAACCCGTGTCGCACAAGTGAATCAGAAGATGCAGATCGAGTAGTACATCGAAGGACAGCCTTTTACAGGCTGTCCTTTTGTTGTTTGGCCTGTGCGCGTAGCAGTCGATTCACCGTTTCGCGGCGTAAGCCGATCAATTGTCCAATTTCATCCTGTGTTAATAGATCAGTAATCGGAATATCATGCAGATAGCTGGCAAACCACTGCTGAAGCTGCTCCAGCTTATCGATGGGTGTAGTGCGTGTTAATTGATCGATCCGCTGCTGCATCATCCGGAGCTTATCCTGTAGCAATGCGGCAATCTCCCGGTACTGTGCAGGCTGTTCATTTAGCTGGCGATACCAGCCAGCAGCATGCACAACCTCAACCTCGCAGTCCGTTAGCGCGATCGCTGTACCATGATAGCTCATCGGGCTAATGAGCGAATGATGTGGAATCATCTCATCCGGTACAATGATATTGAATAGAAATAGACTGCCATCCTCATGCAAGCGAACGATTTTGAACAGGCCGCTTTTGATCCGATATAATGGGCCATCCTCGCCCTGTCGGAACAGAATATCTCCCTTATGTAAATGCACGATGTATACCCTCCATTCTGTTAGCATCATAACACCAATATAACATGCCTGAATACCGCTACAAATCAGCATAAAAACAATTTTCCCAATGCACAAAATAATGATGGACACTGGCTGTAGGCGAGCGTATACTGATTTCAATCTAATTAGTAAAGGTGATTTACTAAAACATTATGAAAAGGAGCTACCATGCTGACATCTATCGGAAATCCGCAGATGATTCGTAACTTTAACGAATATTTGATTTTGGAGCTGATCGTGAATGAGGCTGGATTATCGCGTGCTGAAATCAGTCGTCGTACCGGTCTGAGCAAGCCAACCGTTTCTTCGGCTGTGCAAAATTTACTTTACCACCGACTCGTTGTGGAGACGGGGCTTGATACGAATCAGCAAGGTCGTAAAGGTCAGGTACTGGAATTCAATCCGCAGGTGTTTCATATTTTCCTGCTCGATATTGGAGCGGAGGGCATCCAGACGGGCATGACCGATCTATCGGGCAAGGTGCGCAATACCGGATATATCGCATGGGCGGAGCTGGAGGGGGATTCGAATGCCCAGCAAGCCTTGCAGCAGCGCTTAAAGGATATCGTTGCCCAGCATGCACCGGAGGATGGGCCGATTCGATTTGTTAGTGCGGGTATACCAGCAGTCGTTGATCCATATACCGGATATGTGCAGACGCTATTACCGCAGCTAGAGCGCTATGGAGAGCTATTATCTGCGCCAGCGCTTCGTCAATTACTGGGAGCAGAGGTGCTGCTTGATAACGATGTGAATCTGGCAGCTGTAGCGGAGCAGGAATATGGAAATGGAGCAGGTGCCTGTAGCTTTATTTACATTTCGCTCGGTGAGGGCGTCGGTACAGGGATCGTCATTCAAGGACAGATCTACCGCGGTCTGGCTGGAGCGGCTGGCGAATGGGGACAGGCTGCCCTTCGTAAATCCGAGATGGGCATAGATGGAACAGAATATCAGCGATTAGAGCAGTATATTGGCAATGAAGGCTTACGTGAGCTACTGCATGAAGCCGCCCAGCAATCCGATGACACGGACGCAGCAAGCTGGACAATACCGGAGCTGCTGGAGCAGGCGAAGAATGGACATCCGCTGGCAGTACGGGTTTTCGAGCGCTATGCAGATCGGCTAATTTTACCACTGGCACAGATGGCGTCCTTGCTTGCACCGGAGCGCATTGTGCTGGGTGGACAGATCGGGCAGGCGGCAGGTGTGTTTTTACCGATTGTACAGCAGGAGCTACCCGTACTGGTACCGGTCATGCCAGAGCTTAGCGCGTCCAAATTGGAAGAAAGTAATGAGGGTGCGATCATGTGCGGCGCAGCATGGGCAGGAGTACAGCGCTCTTTCCGTTATATTCGAGAGGAAATGCTAGTGATTGGTGGCAAGGAAGCGATCCAACAAGATCAAGGAGGAGTATGACCATGAAGCAATCGGCAGCACAATCTGTTCCCAGCCTGTCCGGCTCAGGCTATACAGCAGGCATCGATATTGGCGGTACGAAGACATTGATTCTGATTACAGACAATAGTGGGCGTGTCGTTATGCGTAATAAAAAGCCAACGGTACAGGCGGAGCATGCAGAAGCTTTTATCGAAGGGGTATTTCAGCAGCTGGATGAGGTGCTACAGGAGGCTGGACTGCTTCGTCATAGCTTAATCGGTATCGGTATCGGCTTCCCTGGGGCGGTCAATCCGCAGACAGGTATGATTCATCATGTACCTGCATTACCACTGGATGGGGTGAATCTGCTGGAGCTGATCCGACCGTATTATAGCGGTCCATTATATCTGGACAATGATGTGAATATCGCTGCACTGGGCGAATGCTGGCAGGGCGCTGGTGCAGGCAGCACGCAGATGGTGATGGTCACTGTTGGTACAGGGATCGGCGGTGCGATGATCCTCAATGGTGAGCTGCACCGCGGAGCAGGCTATACCGCTGGTGAAATTTCCTATTTTGTCGTCGATCATCGACCAGAGGAAGCCGCTGGCTCGGTGAGCAGTCTGGAATTCGGACGCTATGAATCGCTTGCCTCAGGCACAGGCATCGGTGAGCATGCACGCCGCTGGCTGCGTCAGCGCGCAGGAGGGGCAGGCGAGAAGATTGTTGCTCAGGCGGGCACGATTGAGCAGGTGCAGGCGATCCATGTATTGCAGCTGGCAGCAACGGGCGATGGGGATGCACAGGCGATTATGGCAGAGCCCATCGGCTATATGGCAGCAGGACTGGCGAATATTGTGTCTTTACTTAATCCGGAGCGCATCGTCGTTGGCGGCGGCGTGTCGGAATCCAGCTATTATATGAGTGAATTGACCAGGCGTGTGCAGCAGTTTACACCGATTGAAGCACAGCTTGTACCTGCACAGCTTGGAAATGAAGCAGGAGCGCTGGGCGCGGTATATGGCGTATTGCAGACACTGCGTACACCTGCGGAGCGTTAAGTATAAGTTGACTGCATCGTTCGTCTTGCTATAGCGAAGCGTACACATTCAAAGCTCAGATTATCGCGATTGATCAGGATGGACGGGATATCTTTTTCACACATGATAGATGCTAGACGCTGTTCACAATTGAATATCATCCTTACACCATAGAACACCAATCCATGACCATACTGTATATACCGGGGCCGGAATCCCCGGCTCCGAGCGATCCACACAGGATCAACGGCACCAGCAGGACGATGGGGCAAAGAAGCGGACGCCTACATAAAGTCTGCCACCTTATCTTCTGTCTGTGACCGATAGAGAAAAGCTGCTGCCACGAAGCAGACAGCGCCACGCTTGGATAACGGATAGAGAAGGAGCAAATGGAATGGGTTCATTATTTGGTGAGAAGGCAAGATTGAAGCGTGAGGCTGTGTCCTCTACGTCTGTAGACCGCGAATCACAGCAGACCTTGCTACGCATTCGCAGCTTTTATTTGCTGGCTGGATTGGCTGGAGGTATGTTCAATCCATACATGTCCACGATGCTGGTGCATGGTGGGTTGGGAAGCACACAGGTCGGCTTGCTGATGTCGATCGGTACGTTTATTTCGATCTTGATCCAGCCGTTCTGGGGGCTGGTGGTCGATCGCTTTCAGCAGATGCGGCTTGTGCTGATGCTCAGTGTAGCCGTGCCGGCGCTGTTGTCAGTGTTTTATCAAAGTCCGTATTTTATTGTGCTCACGATTATTTATACGATATCAATGGTATTCACCGCCACACAGGCACCGATGGCGGACTCCTACGCACTGGTCGCTGCCCAGAAGGCCAATACGACGTATGGCGCGATTCGATTTCTCGGTAGTCTCGGTACAGCGGCAGGAAGCTATCTCGGTGGTCTGTATGTGAGTCGGATCGATATATCGTTGATCTGGATTCCCTTTCTTGTGTTTAATCTGCTGGCAGCCGTATTAACATTGACCTTGCCGAGTCGTTCGGATGAAAGTCGTGTACTACAGCAGTCACTATCTACAGGCATTCGTAGCTTGCTGGGAAATCGTCTATTTCTATGCTTCCTCGGAGGCTGTCTGCTGGTCAATCAGACGCTGACGGCATTTAACTCCTATTTTGTGCTGTCCTTTGAAGAGGCGGGCGGTACGCTGGAAATGGCAGGGATTGGGCTGTTCATCGCTTCAGCAGCGAATATTCCGGCCATGCTGCTGGCGGCGCGTGTGATTGCACGCTATGGCCATGAACGCATGCTGCTGATTGCCGCCTTCGCCTATATTTTGCGCTGGGGTATTCAGTATCTTTTCCCGGTGCCGTGGGTGATGATCGCGGTACAGCTACTGCATGGGCTATCCTTTGGATTTTTCTATATTTCGGCGGTGGAGTATGTATCGCGTATCGCTTCACGACATATGCAGGCGACCGCTCAAAGTATTTTCAATATGGTGTTTGTCGGTCTGGCTGGCATTGCAGGTAATCTGCTCAACGGGTATTTGCTGGAAGCAGGCGGTGCGGCGGCTATGAATCTGTCGTGTATTATTAGTGCGGTACTGGGCGCTGTATTGCTTGGCTATGTAGCAAGTCGTAGTCGGGATCGAGAGCAGACGCCAATGATCGGTTAGATGATAGACGGACATGCATGCGATCGATCGGTATGTTTGATATAGCTGTAACTGTAGATTCATATCCACATCAAAATACGTGTACATCTACAACCTATCTGTGAATGGAATCGAACTAATAAAGTACCTCGCATACGAATAGGATAAAGCCAGTCTGTATATGCACAGACTGGCTTTACATATAGGCTCCACGATAAATGATTCGATCGACAGAATTATAGCTCTAGCTGCTCGCCTGGATGTAGCACTTTACCGACTCCCGGCTGAAGGAGCTCTGCAAAGTCATACGGATCCTGCTTGAAAAAAGGAAACGTATTATAGTGGACAGGAACGACAGCTTTGGCTTTGAGCCATTCGGCTGCCAGCGCCGCATCCTGCGGTCCCATAGTATGCCGATCGCCGATCGGGAGAAAGGCGAGATCAATTTTATCCAGCTCACCAATCAGCTTCATATCGGAAAATATCCCTGTATCCCCAGCATGGTAGATCGTTTTATTCTCAGCGGTAAACAGGATACCTGTAGGCATACCGGTATAAATGATCGTCTGTGTCTCATGATCCACATAGCTGGAGCTATGAAATGCCTGCGTTAATTTGACTCGACCAAAGTCAAACCAGCTGCTTCCTCCAATACTCATTGCATGGGTACGTACACCCTGCCAGCTGAGCCAGTCACATAGCTCAGCAGAGGCAATGACCAGAGCATCATTTCGCTTGGCAATCTCTACAGTATCACCTACATGATCGCCATGACCGTGAGTTAGCAGAATTACGTCGGTCTTGACATCAGCGGCGGCAATATCGGCTACCGGATTGCCAGTCAGAAAAGGATCGATAAAGATCGTTGTGCCCCGGGTTTCAATCTGTACGACAGAATGACCGTGATACGTTACTTTCATAAGTCTGTCCTCCCTTAACACAAAATATACAGGTCACACCTATCACAACATTCAAAATGTCTGTGCCAGCTGGCGTGCAGCTTCCATCGCTTGCTGCTTGATTTCAGGTGCACGTGCGGGTGTATACGAAATGCCTTCGATCAGGATGCTCTCCACATCATGCACACCGATAAAGCCAAGTACATTTTTCAAATGTCGATTGCCGTTTTCCATATGCTGCATCGGGCCTTCTGCGTAGATGCCGCCGCTTGCCTGAATATGCAGTGCCTTTTTGTTGTGGAGCAGCCCTACAGGCCCGTTCTCGGTATATTTGAACGTTTGCCCGCGCATACAGATCGCATCAATATATGTTTTCATCACTGGAGGGTAGGAGAAATTCCACATCGGATTCACGAATACGTATTTATCTGTCTCCATAAATTGGCTGAGTACCTGTCCAAGCTTCATGATTTTACTCTGCTGGGATGCAGAGAGCGTATTGGCAGCAATGCCCTGTCCGAGCTTGCCCCATGCGTCCAGCACCTCGGCATCAATATTTGGAATCTCTACATCGTATAAATTCAAATGCTTGATCTCGTCCTGCGGATGAGCTTGCTTATAGGCTTGAACAAATTGCTCGCCTACAGCGAGACTATACGAGGAAGTAGCTTCCCCCGGGTGGGCAGTAATATAGAGCAGTGTAGCCATG
This sequence comes from Paenibacillus hunanensis, assembly GCF_034055775.1. Lineage (NCBI taxonomy): Bacteria > Bacillati > Bacillota > Bacilli > Caryophanales > Paenibacillaceae > Paenibacillus > Paenibacillus hunanensis. The sequence continues at coordinate 463,365 of NZ_CP139194.1, forward strand.
ATTCAACATCCTCTCGTTATTCGAATTCAATATTTAAATAAAGGTATTTCTAGTAGGGAGCCTATCTATAACTCGTGAAGTTGATACCATTCAAGCGAGCTACAGCCAGATTACAAGGCAAACTGAGCGATCCCGTTACCATACGACCAGTTATCCCGAGTGACCTCAATCAGATTGACGAAAATATCCTCTTTACGCAGCTGGAGCTGCTGATGAAGCTGCTCTGCCAGCGCCTCGTAAAATTGCTTTTTGACCTCTGTGGGACGTCCTACAACGAGCGTAATCTGAATAATTAACAGATCATCGGTACGCTCAATATCAAGGCAGGTAGGATCATAATGGAATTGATCCGCATCATACTCATCCAGCAGTATAAAGCGATCGTTAGCAGGTACATTAAGCTTGTCTACAATGACGTCAGCAATGACTGACTTGAGCTGCTCCCTGTGATCGGTATGACGACCTTTGAGCATAGAAATTCGTGTTAATGGCATGTGGTTCACTCCTTTAGATAGGTTATGAATGTCATAGGCTCATATTATCCGTTAAAATAAGGAAAACGAATGTAGATAAGTTCGTGTTTGTTCGTGTAGACGATAATGTATATCGCAGAGTACAGGTGAACACTGCGCTCTAATTTTAAATACCGGGTGGTAAAAGAATGAATGAACAGGTAGAAAAGGAATGGCCAGCTGATATGATCAAAAAGCTACGTACTCGCCCTTCGGCTCACCAGATTCAGTTAAAAATGCGTCAGGTTGATCTGGCAGAGCAGGTCGGTGTTGATCCACGTACTGTGCAGCAATGGGAGAATGGGGATCGTACACCGGGCAGTAGCAGCTTGAAGCGGCTGATTCAGGTGTTTTTGCAGGCAGGCAAGCTGGTCGTCGATGCAGAGATGAACGAGGCAAAAGCGCTGTGGGATGCGGTCAAGCAAATGGCAGAAGCACGCTCTCTAAGTGGACGGGAATTTGCGTCATTTGATGAGACATGGTTTGCCCAGCTGCTGGAAGCTTACAAGCATAACGAAGCAAATTCAACTCGAGCACTATTGGAGGATGAGACAAGAGTTCCCCAACCTACACCCATACTAGCTAGTACCAATCCAGCTCCTTCCAGAGGCAATCTACCGGAGCGCTCGACGCTGTTCATTGGACGTGCTATCCAAACACAGGACATCCAGAGTCTGCTGGAAAAAGGGTCTATCGTCTCGATTATCGGCACTGGTGGCATCGGCAAAACGGCACTGGCTATTCATGCTGCGCATCAGATTCGAGCACAGTATCCCGATGGAATATGGGTACTGGAGTTAGCTACACTGCAAGATGCTCATCTGCTTAATCACTATGTACTGTCTGTACTTGGGCTACAACATCAACCGGGGCGCTCGGAATGGGAGATTGTGCTGGAGCATATTCGGGATAAGCAGCTGCTGTTTATTTTCGATAACTGTGAGCATCTGATCGATGCAGTAGCCGCCTTGATCGAGCGGTTGATCGCTGCCAATCCGCGGCTACACCTGATGGTCACGAGTCGTGAGTCGCTAAATATTGCTGCCGAACAGGTATATCGTCTACCACCGCTAACCTTACCGGAAGCAGGTGCTACAGCGGAGCAGGGGAGCGTGTCCGAATCGGTGCAGCTATTCGTAGCAAGGCTACAGGCGCTTCATCCGCAGCATCAGCCTACGGCTCAAGAGCTACAGGGTATCGAGAGCATTTGCCAACGGCTAGAAGGGATTCCGCTGGCGATTGAACTGGCAGCAGCACGGCTTAATATTTTATCGATCGATCAGATTCAGGAGCGTCTGGCGCATTTGTTGACCTTTTTAACAGGTGGACAGCGGACGGCGGCTCCGCGCCAACAAACGCTCAAGGCGACGATTGATTGGAGCTACTCCCTGCTTGATCGTAAGGAGCAGCTGCTATTGCAAGCCTTGAGTGTATTCGCACATCGCTTCACGCTGGATGCGGTAGAGCAGATTGTTGCGAGCAGTGAGCATGAAGAGAATGCTGAGCAGCTGCTATCGCGGACCGAGATGATCGATCTGTTATCCGGTCTGGTGAACAAGTCGCTTGTGATGCTGGAGCGCCAGCAGGAGACTGGAGTTGTTCGGTATCGTATGCTAGAAACCATTCGTGAATATGCACAGCATCAGCTACAGCATGAAGCATCACTCGTGTATATTCAGCATATCTATAAGGCGCATTCAGCTTATTATGATCAATGGATGAAGCAGCAGGCACTTCTATTCCGTACCAGCAAGCGAGATCAGTGTCTACAGCAGACACGTTTGGAATATAGCAATCTGAGTCTAGCGATGCAGCGCGCCTATCAAGGCGTCGTCAGCCAGGGCAGTGGTATACGTATCGCTTCGTCACTATACTGGTTCTGGCTACATGAAGGCATGGGGATTGAGGGCTTATTGTGGCTGGATCGTTTTCTAGAGGTCGCTCATGCGGAGATGAGTATTCCGTTACAATCCTATAATCAAAAAGCGTTAGCTACTGCGTATCATGGACGTGGTGTGATTCAGTTTGTGCTGGCTCGATTGTCAGAGGCCGAGCAATCTGTGGAACAAAGTATGAGCCTATCTCGTCGTGAGCAGTATGACTCCTTACGCGCCGCCTCGCTACGGCTCATCTCGTTTATTCGGTTGCATCAGGGGAAGCTGGAGCAAGCGATCATTCACGCAGAGGAAAGTATACAGCTGGCTCGTCAGCATGAGGATGCCTGGAATCTAGCAAGCTCATTACATGCTTTAGGACGTCTCAAGCTAAGACTCGGAGAAGTAGAACAAGGAACATTACAGTTGAAGGAAAGCATTCACTGGTTCGAGCAAGCAGGCGATCGGTGGGAGCTGTCCGGGCCGTATGAAAGTCTGGGCTACGCAGCGCTTCAGGCTGGACAATTTCAAGAATCGATCGACTATTTCAAAAAAAGCATCTCCATCAGTCAGATTTACAAAGGTACATGGGTGCTGATTCGGAGCTTGGATGGCATGATTGCTGCATTGCATGCGATCGGTCAATACCGAGAAGCTGCTATTTTGATTCACGCGGCTGAACGGCATCGTCAACAGGAGCAGATGGTCAGTGAAGGGGTAGCTGGAATCGATATGAAGCAGATTCAACGAAACGTGAATAAGCAGCTGACAACGAAGGAGCAGCAGGAGATCGAGCGACAAGCGGAACAGCTATCAAGAGAGCAGCTGTTAGCGTACAGCCTGGAGCTATAGCACTCCATATTATTCCATAAAAAGACGATAATGTATGACAGCTATCATTTCGATAAAGTTTATCTTTAAATTTGTGTAAATCTCTCTACAGAATACGTAGAAAAGTATAGAATAAAAAAGAAGTGGTACTTTTCTGCGTCACATTTAATAGCATCATAAAAAGAACAATTCTATCAAAAAATGGATAACGAGTACATGCTCAGAAAGAAACCTACCGTGCATTTAACGTACCTGTTGAAATAGATGGACAGAGTATGCTGAGGAAGGGGGAAGTCCATTGTTGTCAAAAAACTGGTATCGGCGGTTGCTATTATCGTATTTCCCTATTTTCCTACTGACGATCTCCATGCTCATTTTCCTGTCATTTATCGTCATCAATGAGATTTCCAAAAAAGAAACCGCGCGTGCGGATCGAATCTCGACTAGCTATATGATGGACACGATGGAGCGAACGGTGCAGGAGATTGAAATGGATGTATTGCGTGATGTGGAAACGTCGACGATCTATGATGAATTTCTGGCCGAGCGTAATACAGGCAATACAGGCGTAACGTATCAGGTGGTAGAGCATTTACGTCAGTTAATGGACAACAATGATCTGCTGGAGTCGGTATATGTGTACCGCGATTCGGATCACAGTGTATTGACGGTGCAAGGGCTGCAACCGTTACAGGGCTTTCGCGATGAGGCATTTATCGACCGTGCATTAAAGGAGCCGGAGCAGCAGGGCTGGTCGACATCGCGCTCCTTTGCCGAAATGGGCGGAGATGATCAGCGTCAGGTGATCAGTATGCATAAGCGCCTGCCGCTCCCTTTTGGCGATCAGGGGATGATCGTGATCAATGTGAGCGTCTATGGCATGCAGCAGCTAGCCGCCTCCATGGTGAATAGCCAGGTATCCTTTTTGACGATTACGGATGCGGCAGGTAAACAGATCTATCCACCTGCACTGACAGAGGAGGCTGCGGTAGAGCATGATCAGCCGCTGACGGAGCTGCGTTCACAGCGTCTGGGCTGGACGCTGGAAAGTGGACTGCGCGCAGGACAGCTATTTGCCTGGGTATCGGTTATCTCTTATATCTGGGTGCTGATCGGCTTGCTCGTCGTACTCGCATCGATCGCCTATATTATCTACATTACACGTAAAAATTATAAGCCGATTCAGGTGATGATGCAGCGGATTGAATCGCTACAGCTATCTGCCCATGATTCACCGCGCAAGGACGAAATGGCGCTGATCGATCAGGCGCTGGAAAGTCTGATCGATCAAACGGTCGATTATGAGCGTCAGCATCATGAGAACCTGCTTATTCACCGCCGCCGGTTATTTATGAACTGGATTGAAGGTGAGCCGCCGGAGGAATTGCCGCAGGAGTTGGAGCGCCTGCGCATTTTCCCGGAGCTTGCGGGTCGAACAGGTATAGATGAGCGTCTGACCTACACCTGTATTGTCGCTGAGATTCAGGACTATCGTGCTTTTCGTGAAAAGGGTAATACGCAGGAGCATAATACACTCAAGCTGGCGCTGACCAATGTGTTTCAGGAGCTGGCACAGCAGGATGGTGTATACGGCTGGTCGGAGTGGATCAGTGCGCGCCGTGCTGGCATTATTATTGCGGGTGAAGGCGATGAACGTCAGTGGACTCGGCTACTCTTTTCCCTTGCGGCAGGTAGCCGGGAATGGGTGGAGCACAATCTGCATTTACCTATGATCTTTGGCACGGGCGTGACGGTGAAGCAGGCATCTCAGCTGCATCGGGCTTATGATACCGCTGTGGAATCGATGAAATATTCAATGACGTTAGGGCGCGATGGCGTCGTCATGTATAGCGATCTGCCGGAAGGCGGCGAGCCTGACAGCTATCGTTACTTACAATTGATCTCGGACTGGATCAAGGAGTTCCGTCTTCGTCAGCCCGAGTGGCGCGATCATCTACAGCAGCTACTGCTTCAACTTGAGGACGATGTACTGCGTGATGATAGTATCCGCTCGCTCGTGCTATCCCTGCTACAAATGCTTAATCGGGAGCTGGAGGGCATGTCGGCATCACTGGATCAGCTGCTGGCGAGTGAGCACGCAGAGGTCGTCATGGAGCAGATCGCTCATGCCGAGACGGTAGATGAGCTACAGACCGCATTAATGCCGTATTTGGAACAGTTATATCGCACTTATGAGGAAGCAGGAGACTCTACGAATCAGCGTGCGCTCATCGGAGATATGAAGGCGTATATGGAGGAGCATTTTGCCAATCCTGATCTGTCGCTGAATCATCTAAGCGAACGGTTCAATGTTACGCCCAAATATGTTAGCCACCTGTTCAAAGCCGAGCTGGATGTAAAATTCATTGATCTGCTTGTTCAGCTTCGTTTACAGCGTGCAGAGGAATTGCTGCATTCTACCGATGATACGATTCAAAATATCGCGATTCAGGTCGGCTATGCGAACTCGATTACATTTGGACGTGTATTTAAACGTATTATCGGGGTCACACCTGGTGATTATCGCAAGCTGAAAATGAAGCCCGGTAGTCTCATTTCACCACCAGGCGAGCAGCGAAATAAATAATCGATGCATCTAATAGATGCTCCTATAGGCAGCAGCTATTGTGGATAGAGGTTGGAAATTGTTCTGACCATTTCTGATAAATATAAGGTTAAGTGTTGGTTGATTCGTGAGAACATATCGTTAAAATAGAACAAATAAACTGAATTCTACACCTGAAAAGAAGCATGCTCGATATGACATGCTTCTTTCGCCATACCTGGAAAAGCCCGTCCTGATGCGGTTTTCAGGCTACTGAAAATAGTTTATATCGGGAATTTAGTTGATTACACCAAATGTAAGCGTTATCTTTGTAAGTTTATGGTGGGAATCAAGTTTATTGAGACTTTTGAAATGTGAATGCCATAATTGGTGCAACCCTAATTTGAATAAATGAATCGTACGCTAGCTCGGAACAGTCATAACTCATAAGGGGAAAAGCCGATAAAAGGGGATGAAGAAATGAAAGCGTATTCAGGTAAGAAATGGATGAAGGGACTCACCGGAACAATGCTGGCAGTCATGCTCGCAGGCACTACTGTACTGGCAGGTTGTTCAAGCTCAGGAAGTGATGCTGGAGCAACGACCGCGGATGGCAAATCCGTATTAAAGGTTGAAGTATTCGATCGCGGTAACTCACCGGCAGGTTCTACCATTACCAATAACTACCTGACCAAGCTGGTTAATGAGCGCTTCGGTGCACCGAATAAAATCGATGTACAATACGTACCGATTCCCCGTTCGGAAGAGCTGCAAAAGCTGAACGTACTGATGGCAAGCGGCGGCGATGTACCGGATATCGTATTCACTTATGATCAAGGGACATTCAACCGTTACGCACAGCAAGGCGGTCTGACTGATCTGACTGATCTGCTGAACCAGTATGGCCCGAATCTGAAAAAGTTCCTCGGTGAGGATACACTGGCTTATGGCCAAATCGAAGGTAAACAATATGCGATTCCGGGCAAACGCTCGGTACTTGGCAAATACGCTTCTTATATTCGTCAGGACTGGCTGGATGCACTCAAGATGCCAATGCCACAAACGACAGACGAGCTGTACAGCACATTGAAAGCTTTTAAAGAAAAAGACCCGGGTAAAGTGGGTAGCGGATTGATTCCATTCGCGATGACGATTGAACCAGCACAATACGAGCCGCTGATCTGGTCGTTTATTAAGCAGCCCCTTACAGATGAGCAAAAGTATACAATGACGCAAAAGCTCGGCTCACGTGACTATCCTGTACTGCTGCCAGGCTTCAAGGATGGACTGAAATTTATGAACAAGCTGTACAACGAGGGTATGATCAGCCGTGATTTCAGTCTAGATAAGGATAAAAAGCAGTTTGGACAGGATATCCAAAACGGTAAGGTTGGCTTCTTCACTGAAGATGCTGGTAACCCATACTACGCTAATGGCACGTACGAGAATCTACAAAAGAATGTAAAAGGCGCTGTACTGACACCGACCGATGTGTTTACGAATAACGAAGGCAAGCATATCAAGCCACAATATGCATCCAACGGTCTGTACATCATGATTCCAAAATCAAGCACAAAAGCAGTTGAAGCGATCAAGTATCTGGACTGGATGGCTTCCGGCAAAAATGTATTCGATATGCAAAATGGTGTAGAAGGCGAAAATTATACACTTAAAGACGGTTTGCCAATCATTAAAGAAGATGCATCTGCTGATGTAACAAATCGCATTTATAACTATGGCGACATGGTGATTATCGCTAACGGTAAAATCGTAGGAACAGAAGAACAAAACAATGATGCCTACATTATGCAAATGCCAGAGAAATACCAGGCAGACATGCGGAAGTCGGTTGAGATCTCTAACAGTGACACGTTCCCACCGATCAACTTTAACAAGCCAATTGAATCGGAAGCGAAATATGGTAGCGCATTGCAGGATAAATTTGATCAGCTGGTTGTAAAAGCAACTATGGTCACGCCAGACCAATTCGATGCTACGTACGATTCCCTGCTGAAGGATTATATGAGCAGTGGTGGACAGGCTATTATGGATGAGCGTACAAAAGCATTCCAGGAAGGCGCGTATACGAAGTAAGGCAATCCTTATCTATTCAATAAAATAGGCAATGTAGCCGCATTGCTATATATTACGCATATATAACTTTATATGTTATTTATAAAATGCGATGCGGTTACAAAACCTATAATATCGGGCTTCTCAAGACTGTGTTTATGCTCGGAAACAAGTTTATTGAGCCTTTTTATACTTGAGTGCCATAATGGAGACATCCCAAATACGAGATTGTGACAGATAAATTAACTTATCAGGTCAACATAGCTAAAGAGGGAGAAAAGTGAATAAAGGGGTTGGCAAAATGAAATTGGTTTCTGGTAAAACATGGTTCAAGAGCTGGTCGGGTATGATGCTCGCAACCGTACTTGCAGGTACGACTGTACTCGCGGGTTGCTCCAGTTCAGGTAGTGAAGCTGGCGCAACAACAGCAGATGGCAAGTCGGTGCTCAAGGTTGAAGTGTTTGACCGTGGTAATTCGCCAGCAGGCTCGACAATCAGCGACAACTATATGACGAAGCTGGTTAATGAGCGTTTTGGTGAACCGAACAAAATCGATGTTCAATATGTACCAATCCCGCGTTCGGAAGAGCTGCAAAAGCTGAACGTACTGATGGCAAGTGGCGGCGATGTACCGGATATCGTGTTCACATACGATCAAGGCACATTTAACCGTTATGCACAGCAGGGCGGTCTGACCGATCTGACTGATCTGCTGAATCAGTACGGCCCGAATCTGAAAAAATTCCTCGGTGAGGATACACTTTCTTACGGTCAAATCGAAGGTAAGCAATTCGCCATTCCGGGTAAACGCTCGGTGCTTGGCAAATACGCTTCTTATATTCGTCAGGACTGGCTGGATGCACTGAAAATGCCACTACCGCAAACGACAGACGAGCTGTACAACACATTGAAGGCTTTTAAAGAGAAAGACCCGGGCAAAGTAGGAAGCGGCTTGATTCCGTTCGGTATGACGATCGCTCCGGCACAGTATGAGCCGCTGCTCTGGTCGTTCGTGCGACAGCCGTTGACAGATGAGCAAAAGTACACGCTGACCCAAAAGCTTGGCTCCAGCGATTATCCAACCCTGCTGCCAGGCTTCAAGGATGGACTGAAATTCATGAACAAGCTGTACAACGAAGGCTTGATTAGCCGTGACTTCGGTCTGGATGAAGACAAAAAGCAGCTCTGGCAGGATGTGCAAAACGGTAAGGTCGGCTTCTACACAGAGGATGCAGGCGAGCTGTACTTCACGTACAACGGTACGAACAAAAATCTGCAAGCGAATGTGAAGAATGCGAAGCTGACACCAGTAGATGTGTTTACTAACAACGAAGGCAAGCATGCGAAGCCAGAATATGCGTCTAACGGTCTGTACATTATGATCCCTAAATCGAGCAGCAAAGCGGTTGAAGCGATCAAGTATCTGGACTGGATGGCATCCGGTAAAAACCTGTTCGATATGCAAAATGGTGTAGAAGGCGAAAACTATACACTTAAAAATGGCGTACCTGTAGCGAAAGAGGATGCTTCTACTGAAGCGCAAAACCGTCTGTACAACTATGGTGACATGGCGATTATCGCCAACGGTAAAGTAGCAGGCACAGAAGAACAAAACAATGATGCTTATATTATGCAGGTACCGGAAGAGTATCAGGCCGATATGCGTAAATCGGTTGAAATCTCCAATACCGATACGATTGCTCCGGTCAACTTCAACAAACCGATTGAAGCGGAAGCAAAATACGGCAGTGCCCTGCAGGATAAGTATTCACAGCTGATCGTTAAAGCAACCATGGCTCCAACCGCACAATTCGATGCAACATATGATGCTTTACTCAAGGATTATATGAGCAGCGGTGGACAGGCAATTCTCGATGAGCGCACGAAAGTATTCCAAGAGGGCGGCGCGAGCAAGTAAGACATCTGTACACGATTGATCTGTAATGATTTGGAGATTGCCTGGCTTACGGGCGCAGGCGATCTCCCCATTTATAAGCTGAAAGGGGAGTACGACAGTGAAAACGTCCACCTACCTGAGAAGATACTGGCAGCTGTATTTCCTGCTCATTTTGCCGCTCGCTTACTTTGCCATTTTCAAATATGGACCGATGTACGGCGTACAGATTGCATTTAAGGATTTTAACTTTTTCCAGGGTATTAACGGCAGTGAATGGATTGGCTGGGATGGCTTTCGAGAGGTTTTCCAAAATCAGGATTTTTATCGTACTCTTCGCAACACCTTAATGTTGAATATTCTGGACCTGATCGTTTCGTTCCCGGCACCGCTGATCCTTGCGATTATGCTGTATGAGGTCAAAGCGTTGTGGTTCAAGAAACTTTCGCAGACCATTCTCTATATTCCGCACTTTATCTCCTGGGTTATTATCGGGGGAATTGTGTATCAAGTATTTGGCACGCAATCCGGCTTTATTAACAATCTGTGGGTATCGATGGGCTTCCAGCCGATCCCGTTCCTGACTGATCCGAACTACTGGCTGATCACCTATCTGCTGACAGGTGTATGGCAAAGTGCAGGCTGGGGTACGATTCTATACCTGGCTGCACTGACTGGGATCAACAAAGAGCTGTATGAAGCAGCTGAGGTCGATGGTGCAACACGTATGCGCCGTATCTGGCATATTACACTGCCAGGACTGCGCCCAACGATCATTACGCTGCTGATTATTAACCTCGGCAATATGGTAACGATCGGGTTTGAACGTCCTTACGTTATTGGTAACGTTGCCGTTCAGGAATATTCAGATGTACTGAGTACATTCGTCTACCGGATCGGTTTGGAATCCGGACAATATACGCTGGCGACCGTGGTTGGTCTGTTCCAGGCTGTAGTTGGACTCATTTTCGTACTGGGTGCGAACTTCGCAGCGAAGAAAACGACCGGGGAGGGGATCCTATAATGGCAGAAGCAGCTCGCGTTAATGAAACCGACCGCATCAAGGTCAAGCCTAACATTAGTCGTGGTGACCGTATTTTCGATATTGTAAATATGACGCTCATCGCTGTCTCGGTACTGATCTGTATTTTCCCTTTTATCCACGTGCTCTCGATCTCGCTTAGTTCGTCACGTCCGATTATGTCGGGTGAGGTTACGCTATTCCCGAAGGAATTTACGATTGAGGCATATGTAAAGGTGTTTAGCGATCCATCGATGATTCGCTCGCTCGGCTTTACAGTAATGCTGACAGCGGTATTCACGCTGTTCTGTATGGCGATGACGATTGCGGCAGCATATCCGCTGTCCAAGTCGAATCTGAAAGGCCGCGGCTTCTTTATGGTCGTGATCATCATTACGATGTTCTTTAGTGGTGGTATTATTCCTGAGTACATTCTGGTGCGTAACCTGCACTTGCTGGATACGATGTGGGCACTCATTTTGCCAGGCTTGATCAGTCCATTCTATCTGATCATTATGATCTCATTCTTTAAAGGGATACCGGATAGTCTGGAGGAGGCGGCAGAGATTGATGGTAGCAGTCACTTCCGTACATTGCTCCGTATCATTTTGCCATTGTCGATGCCGGTTATTGCAACGCTCAGTCTGTTCTATGCGGTTGGACGCTGGAATGGATTTATGGATACACTCATGTACATTAACAGTCCGGAGCTGTATCCGTTGCAATTGAAGTTGTATCAATTGATCCAGAACAATATGGCAACCGAGCTGATGCGTAATGAGGTTGCAGGTACAGCGAATATGATGCCAGAGAGTCTGAAGGCGGCGAGCGTTATTTTCGCAACCGTGCCGATTCTGATCGTGTATCCATGGCTGCAACGCTACTTTGTTAGTGGTGTAATGCTAGGTGCGGTCAAAGGCTAATCGCGCTAGATTCTAACGACAACTGTATAGCAAGCAGGATAATGAGGATCGCGGCTTCCCGTACAGGGGGCCGCATCCTTTTTACTACGAAGGTGCGCTCGAAGGAGAAGCAGCGGACGAGCCTTACACTATAGAGAAAAGGAAGGATTGACCATGTACACATCCAAAGGCGAATACTCATTTTCTACTTGTTGGAACATTAAGCGTCACCCGAATGATGGAGCAGCGATGATCGAGGAGATCAAGGAGCTGGGCTTCCAGAAGGTAGAGCTGAATTATAATGTAACGAAAGAAATGCTACAGACCATTGAGCCCATGATCGAACGCGGCGAGATTGGCGTATCGAGTGTGCATAATACGTTTCCACATACGCCTGATCCAGACTATGGTACAGATTCTGTGTTGCTTGGCTTTGACGATGAGACCAAGCGTAAAAAGGCGATTGATCTGCTTGTTGGCTCGGCGGAGTATGCACATCGTTATGGTGCTAAGGCGGTCGTGGTGCATCCGGGTGAGGTACCGTTTGCCTACAATATCGATGAAGAGCTGAAAGGCATCTATCATGAACAGGGCAAGGACTCGCCAGCTTATCAGAAGCTATGGTCGGAAATGCTGGAGCGGCGTGAAAGCCTGGCAGCCACCTATCTGGAGCGTATTCAGCATAGTCTGGAGGAGGTATGTGATCGTGTATTGTCAAAGGGTTATGATGTAGCCTTTGGGATTGAGACGCGTTCACGCTGCTATCAGATGCCAACGCTATCGGAAGCGAAAACGGTACGTGAGCGTATGAAGGGTGCACCCGTCTATCTCTGGTACGATATCGGACATGGGATGATGATGGATCGCATGGGTCTGTATCATAACGCAGAAGAAGCGAATGCGATGAAGGAAGATATTATCGGTGTACACATTCACGAGACGCTCGGCTTGTCGGATCACTGGTGTCCGTATGTGCATAGCGGCGATATGGAATTTTTCGATCGTTTTCTGGATATTATTGACCATGCCCCGGTCAAGGTATACGAGCTCAAAGCGGCGTGTCAGCCGCATGAAATTGATGAGAGTCATCAGCTGCTGCTGAGCAAAATAGCTGCACGCCATGCAGGAAGTACGAGAGGAGTATAGCCGATGAAGACGCTGGATAAGCTGGTCAATCTGAATGAGGAATGGGTTGAACGCGGGATGCACAGGCAGGTTATGGAAGCGGATAGCCGTTACTATGGCGGTGTTAAGGATCTAGCTAATGGCATCCCATGGCCCAATCATAGCGTAGGCACGCCGGTATGGATGGCGGTCTGGACAGCGGCATTGGTGAATCGAGATTCGGTCTATTATCATAATCCGGATTTGCTAGAGCGATTGGAGCTGGCTTCTCTCTATATGCTTCGTGTTCAGCATGAGGATGGCTCCATTTCGCCGGGATGGACGAATTTTCATTCGCCACCGGATACAGGCTTTGTCATCGTCGGCTATGCACAGCTTTATTTGCTGCTGTCACGCGAGGTATGGCCAGAAGCGCAGGGGACGATTGCAAATATGCGCTTATTTCTGGAACGAACGATTCCTGTGATGCTGACGGGAGGCTGTCATACACCGAATCACCGCTGGGTATTGTGTGCGGCACTCGGTTATTTGTACAGAATTTTTGCCGACACGCGTCTGCAACAGCGTGCAGATGAGTGGATGGCAGAAGGAATGGATATTACGCCAGATGGTGAATGGACGGAACGCAGTAATGGGATCTACAATGCGGTCAGTGATGTGATGCTGATCCATGCCGCACGCGAGCTGCAACGTCCCGAGCTGCTTGATCCGGTGCGTCATAATCTGGAGATGATGATGTATCTGATTCATCCGTCCGGTGAGGTCGTGACCGATTATTCTGGTCGTCAGGACTTCGGACAGCTGTTCACGATGGAGAGCTATCTGCTGTCGTATTATTTAATGACTACGATCGATCATGATCCACGCTTTGCTGCGATGGAGCAGCTGGCAGCCGATGCGGTACAGGAAACCTTTAGCTGTGCGAATAATCCGCTCATCGGCATGCTGCTTTATCCGCGTACAGATAGCGATACCGTACAGCCTGGACAGCTACCGCATAATTATCGTCAGATGATCAATGGTAGCTTTGGACGTGAACAGTATGTGGCAGGGATTTCAGACGCAGGTCATCATAATGCGATTCGCTACAGTCGTCCGCATCTGGACTTTGGCGCGCCGGTGCTACGCATCCGCCATGAGCAGACGAGTCTGACGATGATGACGGAAACCTCCTCTATGCTGGCGCTTCGTCATGGAAAGGTACGTTTGCTTGGACTACAGCTAGCTTCGTATTTTGGACCAGGCTTTGTGCCGATGCAGACGCTGGAAGAGACGGATAGCGGGTATAAGCTGACGGCGGTCTACCATAAAGGCTATAACGCACCGATTCCAGCCGAGCATTTACCACGCTCTGCTTTTGATGATGTGAGTCCGTGGTACTTACTGCCGCATCAATTCCGTGAAGCTACCCATACGTGCGAGTATGGGGTCGAGGTGGAAATGGTTGAGCAGGTTGGTGGGATCGATCTGTATATTCGTTCGGCTGAGCCAGCGGAAGTGATGACACAGCTATCGTTTATTTTCGGTAGCGAATCTCAGGTTGTAGCCGAAGATGGCGAGCTGGAATCAGTGTATGAGGATAAGGTAGCGTTCTGGAAGGATGGGCTGATTCGTATAGAGAGTGGAGAGGACTGGATGGTGCTATCTGGAGGCGCAGGTGAGCATACGGCAGCTTCGGTGCGAGAGGCTTCGTATCCGTATGATTGCCGAACGCTGCTGGTGAATCTGGTTACTCCATTCGAGCATAAGATTAGTATTCGCTTGTCGCCAGGCACGAGTACAGATAGTGAGACACGTGCTCTGCAATGGCTGGAGCGTCAGCGTGGATAAGAGATAGGTCGAGAAGGCACCAAGTGAATATGAGATGATGCGATATCGAATGCAGTGACTGCCGTCGATTCTCGGCTGTACGGGCTGAGGATTGGCGGTTTTTGCTTGGAAATAGGAATTAGAATGGGGCTAGAGATCGAACTGGAGCTCGAACATGCAAAAGCCACATGCGAGCAGGCTTGCCTGTCGATGTGGCTTTGTATGATGAGTGCGTATGGTGAACTACGTTAAGTGTAATTTTTAGTCGGAAGAGTGGGCTAGAGTACGGATTTCGCTTTCGTTTAAACCCGTCACCTGGCTAATGGTGTGTGTATCTAATCCGAGCTTTAGCATGCGTAAAGCTGTTTGTTGCAAGCTCTGCTCGATGCCTTTTTCCATGCCTTTTTCTATACCTTCCTGGATTCCCTTCTCCATGCCCGCCTTAAAGCCGTACAATTCGGCGTTCTTGGCAGCTTCCATTAAGGATGCCTGATCATGCAGGTATTTCTGACGAGCTTCATAGCGCATGCGTGCCTCCTGATCCTGGCTGAGAAATTCCAGTGTATCCATCGCTTTTTTGAGCTTTGGCTCATTCATCGTTAGCACCTCCCATTGATCTGGTGTGACGCCTTTTAGAAATAATAGCCAGTTGGCGAGTCCGCCCTGTTTTGTCGGGGCAGCTTGAGCATTCAATTTGGGTAGCTCCAAAAAATGAATCTCGATATCGTCTGTCAGTGTAATGCCTGTCTGATCCTCGTGCAGGTGAAATACACTATGGTAAAGGTCATTTTTGAGTAACGCAAAATCCAGAATATTAATCGTTACGCACCGCTTCAATGTGCTGTAGGATTGCCCTTCCACCAGCTGGGACGAATACAGCTTACTCCAATAAAATAAAGTACGTTTTTCCATATCATAGCGGTTAAATAGCTGCATTTCAACATTAATCAGCTCACCTTCTGTCGTGCGTGCCCGAATATCCAGAATCGATTGCTTATCAAGTGGAGAGTCTTTTTCGATATAAGGATTAAGCACAATAATTTCACGCAGTGGCGGACGATGTGCCTCGGTAAATGTTCGATTCAGAAAAGCAAGCAATACATCCTGATTCTCTTCACTACCGAAAATACGTTTAAACAAAAAATCATTACGAGGATCAAGCAGCTCTGTCATGTACAAGCCTCCAGGTGCGAATTTTGCTAAAAGAACCCTCGATGAAGAGGGTACGGCTGTAATGTATGTAGGGTAGGTGTCTGTTTTAGATACTTTTATATTAGCGAGAAGCAAGATAAAATACAAGAACATATGTTCCTTTTTTATGTATGAGAAAAGCACGAGCTCTGTTATGAAAATAAGGTAGCTCGTGCTATGAAAGGACAGTTCGTATATAGGAGCATCGTTCAGCTAGATGCTAATACGATAGCGCTTAGCTCAGCTGAGGGATTGGAAAAGTATAGAGAACCCATTGAAGTGTCTACTTCTCGGCTTTATTCGTCGTGAAATAGTGCATCGGTGCATCACGCGGCTGACATTTCTGTATATCAGCGTACAGCAGCCAATGTATCCAGCATATTGACTGGAGTCCAACCTATATCCAACCAGAATCATTCTAATATCCATTTAATATCAATCCGCCAAACGCTTACTCAAATGCTTATGCAGCGATTTCGCCAGAGCAGGCTCATCCAGCAGCTGTCGCAGTGCTGCCGTATCGCCTTTTTCATGATACAGCACACGATTACATTCAGCGATCGTCGTACCCTTTCCCTCACGGCTCAGCAAGGTGAAGGCATCACCTGCCTGGATCGTACCCGGTGTAATAACGCGGAAATAGAAGCCAGAATAGCCCGTATCGCGCACACGCAGAATCATTTCACTACGCTCCAGATGCGCCGCGAGCTTGAAGCAGGGCTGACGGGGCTGGCTCACTTGAACCGTTGCCGTGCCAATCCGGTATGTATCCCCGATACAGACGTCTTGCTCTTGCAAACCTTGAACGGTAAAGTTTTCTCCAAAGGCACCCGGCTCAAATGGACGATTCATCTGTTCACTCCACCAGGAATAGTGATCCGCCGAATACACACAGGCTGCTTTATCCGGGCCACCGTGATTTTTAAGATCACCCTGACCATCCTGCTGAATGCCTTCCGCGCTTATGTGAAGTGGCTCACTGGACGGTGTTTTGATAAAGCCAGTATAGACCGATTTGCCATTCCATTCCACATGGACAGGTAATCCAGTATTCAACGACAGTAGGCGTGCCGACGAGGTGTCTTTTGCAATAGAGGTGTTCATACAAGCTCCTTTCGCGCTCGATCGCGGTAAATTCTATTCATTTAGGAGCGAGATGCTCCTATTCGTGCTTTGTGTCTTGGCGATAATTGTATCATAATAATGGATGGATACGATTTCAATTTATCATACTCGAACGCCAGGCGTTCTGGAGTTGAACATATAAAGGGGAGCCAGATGGAAAGGTTATTTCGATGGGTGTATAGGATATTGCTCGGTTTGCTTATTGCAGGTGTAACATTGCCAGCACTGACGAGCCATATTGCGATTGCCAGTCCCTATGTGAACAATCATGTAAAAGATGATGCCGGGCTATTTAGCGATAAAGATATTCAGCGGATGAATCAAGCATTAGCGAATCATCATTATAAGCTGTATGTGATGACAGTATCGGGGTATAGCGAGGAAGCAGGCATGAAGCTGGTTGATCAGCTGTATGATGAATTCGGTCTCGGCTCCAACGAGCTCCTGCTATTGATCACGACGAATCCGAATTTTGTGCATATGGCATTTGAAAATGATGAGCTGGCTACGCGAATTGCCGCAAGCCGTGCAGCCACTGTACGTGGCGTAACAGATACACAGTTTGTACCTTACGCCAAAACAGGTGATGTGGCTGGTGGTGTAATTGCGATTAGTGAATATCTTAACGGATTAGGGCCAGTATCCGGAAAAGGCAACCATGCAACGAATCAGGAGGAGAGTACACAATCTCCTGTGAGTTCAGAGTCATCGCAACTAAGCGAGCAGCAAAATCAGAATTTGCATCATAAGCGTCAGCTTGTACTTCAGATTGGAGCAGGCATTTTGCTTCTGCTCGTACTGGCTACTGTTGTACTAATATGGCGGCGTTTGTCCGTCCGGCGTAAGCTGCTTCGGCGTCGAACAGCACTTCAGCGACGCATTAATAAAATAGAGCATCGACTCGCCGTTCTGCTCGGCTCGGATGTGCTCAATACGGATATCGCTGCCAGCGGTGGGAGCAAGGATAAAAGTATGCTGCAATCTCAGCTACGTCAGGAGTCAGAGCAGCAGCTTGCACAGACACAGCAATGCCGTTCAGCTGTGCGAGCGATTCGCCTGCCGCTTCTATCCCTTTCACGTCCCAGGCTAGAGCTTGGACGATTAGAGCATGATCTACTATTGATTGAGGAGCAGCTGGTACCACTGGAGCAGCAGCATGCTTTACTTCATGGTACGGTGCCTGCTGATGTGATAGCGGCGGCGACCTCAACGGCCATCACCGCTGTACCTGGAAAACAAGCACGAGAGCAGGAGCAAGTAGCCGCTCAGTCGATCGATGCTACCTACGATCTGGATCGAATCGCCGATGAATTGGAAGCACAGATTGCCCGTGAAGGATTGTATACAGGTGGGGATGAGAATCCGCTAGCCCTGCTGGAGCTGGCTCGTACCGATCAGCAACGTATGCGCAAGCTACAGGCTCGTGGTGATCGTAATGGTGCGATGGCAGCAAGGCGAACACTGGACAGCCATATTCAGCAGGCACAGCGATTAGTACAGGATATGCTCCGTTTTCGTCAGCAGGCGATGCAGGTATCGGAGGAGGCAGAACGAACGATAGAAGAATATGAATCGCTCCCGGATTGGCATGCCCGTGAGTGGGCAAGTCTGGAAGGGCATTATGCGGTACATCATCTGAATGAGCAGCAGGAGCGCTATGAGGATATGCAACATTTACTGCAACGGATGGAACGACTTTGCCCGCAAATTGTGCATAATCTGCTCGGGAAGACGCCGCATTATGCGCGTGCTTATGAGGATAGCTTGCAGATTAGTGCTGCGATTCAGCGGCTACAGGAGCAGCGTCTCGCGCTAATGAGCTATCCCGAGGAGCTCGATTTACGTAAAAAGCTGGATATGGAGCGCTGGGAAGCATTGAGCAGTCATCATCGTGATATTGCCAGTCGCCTCACCGAGCTGCCATTAGATCATCTACAGATTCGTCCCTTTCAGGAGCAAAGCTTTCAATCATTGGAGCATGCAAGGCTATTACTTTTAGAGGAGCCAATCGATCTGCATGCAGCGGAAGGAGCCCTTGAGGTGATCGAACAGCATCTGGAGCTGCTGATTCGTCAATTCGAGACAGTGGAGCTGCCGATTCGTACGGATGAGTATTCTGAAGAGTCATCGTCGATGAACGATAGCGGACAGGATCAGCAAGAGGATGAGCCGCAGTCAGCGGATGATTGGAAACGCAATGACCGTGAATGATGGGATGAGGCGAAGTCCGCACATCCGCACAGTAGTGCAAGTATGAAGCGCATGCCTCCGTCAGCACCAGTCTATGCAGCGATCATAAAAGCGAAGCCCTGCTTCAACAAGTTAGGCCGCTAATCTAAACGGTCAGACTCGTTGAAGCAGGGCTTTCGATTGTGTAGAGCTTGAGTCTTGTTCAAGCTCCTATGGATACATCCTATCTATTGCAGCGAATAAAAGTTTATTTATCGGGTTGAGAGCGGACGGATTTCCAGCGCCAGATGAGCTCACCTAGCAAATAACCGCATAACAAAAAGAGGGGTACGGTACGCGAAATTTCACCTAAAATGCCGTCCAGCGTCAGTGTAAAGGTATGATCCATATAATGCATCGCCATGACTCCAAGTGAGGTGACGCCGCCATAGCCGCATACTCCCTCACACCAGATGAATTGATATTTGTTCATCCTGACCTCCAACGCTCTGCGTATGATGGTTTTATCATAATGCATTACGAAAGCGGCTTCAATACTAAAAATGGGAACCGATGGAATGCAGCACACTATTCATATTATGCTTCCGCATCAGCAGGCTGGATAAAATGGTGCAGATCATGATCGGCTTTGGCTTGATTGCACAGATTGCAGGCGCACACACAATTGAGCGGTGTGGTGTGTCCACCTCTGGCACGTGGTAGCAAATGGTCGATCGTATCACCAGGCCCACCGCAGAAGTAGCAGGTGTAGTGATCTCGCTCCAAAATATATTTTCGAAAAGAACGGTTGCTGTATAGTCGGCGAATCGTATGGCGATTGACGACGACAGCGGCATATTCCTTCACGAGTGTAATCGCCGTCTCCATATCGGTTTCCTGATGCCAGCGGCGACCTTTGTCCGTGCGTCCACGCATGTGTACAATCCCACGGCGAGTTGGACGCAGAATCGAAAGATCCAGACCATGACCACGAATATCGCTGGCTTCGATCGAGGGCAGGCTGCGAACAGGGCGAGCGGTGACGATCGATGAACCGCTCTCATGACCGATGGCAGGGGTAGAAGGATTATCAGTATGATCTACCGCTGGATGAGCTGGATGCTGGGAAGCATTCGTATAAGTGGCTGCAAGATGCGCTTCGGCGCGTGTAATTTCTGCCTGTGGTGGCGTGATAGAACTGGAACCGTCGATTTTGGCGGCTTTTAATTGTTTGCGGCAGTTCCGACAGGTGCCGCGCCGTCTTGCTCGTCCAGACTTGCGTCCGGTGCGCTTCAAGTAATGGGAGAGCGGATGCATCTGGCCGCAGCGAGAACAGACCTTACCTGAGGCTTGTTCTGCCGCGTGTGCATCGTGCTCCTGAGCCGGGTCGACTTCACCGGCAGCGGCTGCTGCTGATTCCGGATAAATATGCTGCATCGTTCTCACCTGTTTTCTGTAAATTATCCTGTTCCATGTACTGCCATGTTGCCTCTATAGCGGCAGCAGATCCTGACGTTTGGCGATAGGCTCGCAATCTTTACATACGCCGACCAGACCGCCATTATCTGTAGCGTAAAAGGTTAGTCGATGAACTTCTTTTTTGCAATATGAGCATTTTTGCAGGCGTAGCTTAGGTAGCTCACCTGACTTGGATAAAGGAAGCGGTCTGACGGTCGCAGGGACTGCCTTTTTATGCTCGTGTACTTGATCGCGTTTGAGCAATTGTTCTGGTAATTGGTTTGCACGCTTGCTCTCCTTACCTGGTGTGCTGCGGCGCTGGCGAAAGTCGGCAAGATCGACCACATTGCGTGGTGTCGTATCCCGTTCCACTGGTACGGGCGGAAGCGAATCATCTGGCCGTGGTGTATGATGGTTGATCCATTTACGCGGCTGGGAAAACAGCATCAGGATGATCCAGACGGCGACCAACAATATTGCGGCAATTCCGACTGCCAGTAAAATCCATGCAGGCTGCATCTAATTCACCTTCCTCGCTGATAATTAAGCCATGGTACGCTGTACTGTGTGCTTGATTCCCTTTTAATTCCTGCTCATCCCTTTTTTGTTACATTTTAATTTGATATAATGCGTGACAAGGGCAGGGAAGAAGATGGAAAACAATTTTCCCATGCAAGCTACATATGTTTAGAGTACGGAAATGGTAGAGCAGGAGAAGCTGATTGAAACTATGAAAGGAATGAAGCCTGTGAACAAGAAAATGAGACGGTTAACCCTATTTAGTCTGCTGGCTGTCCTGTTCGCTTCTTTGCTCAGTTCGTGCGGATCGGATGCCGGAAGTAGTAAGGAAGAAGATGGACGTGTAACGATTAAGTTTTGGACGATTGCGCTGCAACCGACGTTTAACGATTATTTTAATAATCTAATCTCAGAATACCAAAAAAACCACCCCGGCGTCACGGTCGAATGGAGTGATTATCCATACGATGCCATCTCCAATAAACTATTAACCGGAATTGCGAGTGGTAACGTACCGGATGTGGTCAATTTAAACACGGAATTTGCCAATCAGATGGCTTCCAAGGGAGCACTGGCGGATCTCACGCCATATTTGAGCGATGAGGAGAAGCAATCGTATTTTGATGGCATCTTTAACTCCACCGTGCTTGGTGGCAAGCCATATGCCCTGCCATGGTATACCGGCACCGAGGTATTGTACATGAACACAAGGCTCGTGAAGCAGGCAGGTCTCGACCCATCCAATCCGCCGAAAACGCGTGATGAGCTAAATGAATGGGCACGCGAGATCAAGGCGAAAACCGGAGCGAGCGGCTACGCGTTAACCTTTGCTGCACGATTGTTCCCGGTAGAAGGCATTTCAATCCTGAACGACGATAAAACGGCTGCCGCCTTCAACACACCTCAAGCGCTGCAAATGATCCAAAATATGCAGCAGCTCATTCAACAGGGCGTACTGGTTGGTGAGGATGCTAATTTTGATAAGCAAATTCAATACTATTCCAGCGAGCAAACTGCCTTTGAGATTGCAGGCCCTACCTTTATTAACTTTATTAAAACAGCCGCACCGGATGTGTACCAGAATACGATTGCCGTACCGCTACCAACGGGTAAAGCCGATGTGCGTCTGTCCAACACGATGAATCTGGTTGTACCTGCTAAGTCAGCCAATCTGGAGCAGGCATCAGAGTTTGCCAAATTCATCACCGATGCAACAAATCAGACCTCGTTTGCGAAGGCAGCGAATACATTGCCGAGCACGAAGGCATCGATCAAGGATGCGTATTTTACCGAAAATAACAATTCACTCGAAGCGCAGGCAAAAGTCGCTTCGGCGGAAAGTCTGGATAAGGCTGTTGATTATATGGTCGGCGTGCCGAATGCTGGCGATATCAACTCTGCGATTGCCGTGCAGCTACAGGAGATTTTCCTGAACGGCAAGGATCCTAAGCAGGGTCTTAGCATGGCAGAGCAGGAAGTGAATCAGATTCTCAAGCAGTAATAGAAGGCATGTGTACCCGGGCAACATTTAACGCAAATAGCAGATCATCATGATTCATATCATCTGGAAATGAGAACGGACTGACCCTGAAAAGGCGGTGGACGAGCATGACAAGATGGATGAGAACAGAGACGTTTGCCGCGTGGGCTTTTATGGCTCCCGGTTTGCTGATTGTCGCCGTATTCGTATTGTGGCCGATTCTTTACGGCATTCCGCTATCCCTGACCGACTATTCGGTAATCGGGGAAACGCATTATGTAGGCTTTGAAAATTATGTAACTGCCGTGCACGATCGCAGCTTCCTCACCTCGCTGTGGAACTCGCTCGTGTACGTGCTAATTGTACCGTGTATTCAGATTATCTCGATTCTGATGGCGATTCTGGTCAATACACGCTTGCCGCTGATCAAAGCGTTTCGCGCCGCTTATTATGTGCCGGTCGTAACCTCGATGGTCGCTGTCGCCCTGATGTGGAGCTGGCTGTTCAGTAGCAACGGTGTGGTCAACTATATTCTGATGCAGCTTGGCATTATTCAGGAGCAGGTCGGCTGGCTCTCCACGAGCAGTACAGCACTGTACGCGCTCATGTTTATTACACTCTGGAAAGGTCTCGGCTACTATATGGTGCTGTACCTTGCTGGATTACAATCGATTCCGTCCGAGCTGTATGAAGCAGCGATGATCGATGGCGCGAATCGCGGGCAGATGATTTTGCGGATTACAATTCCGCTGCTACGTCCGCATATTCTGTTCTGTACGCTAATCTCGCTTATGGGTGCGATTCGCGTCTTTGACGAAATGTTCGTGCTGACGAAGGGCGGCCCCGGTAACGCGACCTTAACCTCCAGCCTGTACATTTACCAGAAGGGTCTGGAGCAGTTTAATTTCGGTTATGCGTCTGCACTGGGATTGATCGTTAGCGTGATTATCGGTGCGCTGAGCATCGTCGTGTTCCGTCTGAACCGGAAAGGCGGTGTACAGACTTACTCATGAACAAAGCGATGGAGCATTCTCGTGAGCATACCCTGTCGTCCGCTGCTACTCTGCGTATAGTGAAAAAGATTATTCGTTACACGCTCATTTATGCGCTACTGATTCTGATTGCGCTGCTAATGACCGGCCCATTCCTATGGCTACTCAGCGTATCACTAATGCCGGGGCGAAATGTATTTTCCAATCCGCCAGCGATTCTGCCGACATTTATTGATTTTGCGAACTATGCGCAGGTATGGAATTATATGAATTTCCCGCGCTACATTATGAACACGGTCATGATTACCGCGATGGGCGTAGTAGCCAATATTATTCTGTCCTGTATGACTGCCTATCCGCTCGCATTGTTCCGATTCAAAGGGCGAGATACGGTATTTGCAATTCTGATCGCAACGATGATCATTCCATCTGCGACCGCGATGATCGTGCATTATTTGACGATTCAGTGGCTGCATCTGGGGAATACGTATCTTGGCGTTGTGCTACCGGCGGCCGTATCGGTATTTAATATTTTCCTGATGCGACAGACCTTTCTCAGTATTCCATCTGAGATTCGGGACTCCGGTAAAATGGATGGCGCGTCAGAGCTACGCATCTGGTGGCAGCTGGTTTTGCCACTCGTGAAGCCGGGGATCGCCGTGATTCTGCTGCTGGAAGTGATGGCGTTCTGGAATAACTTCCTGTGGCCGATCGTCGTACTGGATGACCCGGAAAAGTATCCGCTGGCGGCTGCACTCACGTATCTTAATGGACAGTTTTCGTATAATTTTGGCTGGATTGCAGCAGGTACGATCATCTCGGTTATTCCGATTATCGTCGTATTCCTGTTTACCCAGCGCTATTATATGGAAGGTCTGGCGGGTGCGGTGAAGGGCTGATGCTATAGCGAGCAATGGGTTGAACAGATAGAAGGTAAAGAGTATCAGCTCTGTTATCTGTTGAAAGTGATGATATTGCATGAGCTTCCGAGTTAGAACAAACATGTAGGGTGGAGGCATAAGTTCATTTTCGCACGTTGACAGAGCGTTAATCGCTAGCATGGAATCTATATTTTAAATTGTAGGATGAATGGAGCCAGCCTGTATCGGGCCAGAGTGGCAGATGTGCCAGATTCTGTGCAGCCGAGCAGGCTGGTGGTGTGATTATGCGAGAGGAGCTGTAACGACATGAGTATCGGTAATAACACAGAGCATACCGCAAAAATGATCATCATGCCGCTGGATGAGCGGCCATGTAACTACCATTTCCCCTATCGACTCGTTCGCACAACCGATGTGGAGCCAGTACGTCCACCTCTAGAATGGATGGGACGTAAAAAGGAGCCTGCCGATACAGATCGACTATGGACATGGACGGATATGGAGAGCCAGGGAGCTGCTGGAGCCGTATTATCACTGGATACGCTACTATATGGCGGCATTGTGCCATCACGCTTGCATGAGCTGAGCACAGCTACGATTGCCGGAAGACTATCACGTTTGCGTGAGCTAAAGGCGAATCACCCGGAGCTGATCATCTATGCCTTTCAACTCATTATGCGCTGTCCGCAATATTCGTCCTCAGATGAAGAACCGGATTATTATGCCGATTGGGGCAGAGAGATTTTCCGCAAAGGCTATCTGGAGCATCTATCCGAGCATCAGGAGCTGACGGCAGCAGAGCAAAGTGAGCTGGACGATATTAATAGCCGACTGCCGCAGGAGGTGCTGGACGATTATCTCGGTCGCCGCGCCGTAAACCGCGAAGCGAATCGGCTGGCGCTGGAATATGTAGCAGACGGAACGATTGATTTTCTAATTTTCCCACAGGATGATTCCGCACCGTATGGCTATACTGCACGTGATCAGCAGCGAGTACGCGCTGGCATTCGCGAGCGTCAGCTTGGAACGAAGGTATACATGTACCCTGGCGCGGATGAGGTCGGCTGCACGCTGATCGCTCGAATGCTAAATACGTTTAATGGCTACACACCGCGTGTATACCCACGCTTCGGCTCTGTACGCGGCCCGCAGATTGTCCCTGCATACGAGGATCGTCCATTACTGGAAACACTCAAGTACCAGATCATTGCCGCTGGTGGCATGATGGTATCGAGTCAGCAGGAAGCAGATGTTGTGCTGCTGCTCAATACACCGGGCGAACGAATGGGAGAGGCAGTCAATCAGGGCACACCGTCACCGAACTATGACACCGAGCGTGGCATTGTCGAGCTGGTCGAATACGCCGCCTACTTAATGCGTCAGCAGCGAGCAGCTACTAGCATCGCAGATGAGACAGAAGCGCCAGCCCATTCAGATGACAAAGGATGGCGATCATCGAGATCCCATCATCCTGTTGTTGCTGTAGCGGATATCGCCTACGCCAACGGCGGCGATCTGGAGCTGCTTGACCTATTGCGTCAACAAGGCATCTTATACGAGCTAGGAGGCTATGCTGGCTGGAATACAAGCTCCAACACACTCGGCACCGTCATCGCCCAATCGATGCTGTTCGCCCAATACGGACATTCGCAGCGCCAGATGAACTTCCTGGCACTGCGCTATGTCGAAGACTTCGGCTACGATTCCATCGTCCGCAAAGCCCTGAGCAACGGCCCGATTCAGGAACTCGGACTCGACAAATTCAACCTCGACGGCCCACGCGGACACGTATCCGTCATGGTCAAAGAAGGACTGGAACAATTCATCGCTCAATATCTAACACAGGAAGGCTATACCATCGACATTCTGGACTGCTACATGCCATGGAATCGAATGTTCGAGGTCGGCTTATCCGTAAAGGCGAGACAGGAACAATAAGTAAAGGGTAAGTAATGGATGGGCTGGACACCCTATCGTTCCATTCATAATGAGTAACAACCATAGTGAATGAATAACAAATGTAAGTAATGTTATCTGTATGCATCTTACGAGCTGGCTGATCAACATAGGTGAAATGTACATTATGAAATAAGAAGTACATTTAATCATTCATTTGATTGTATAAATCCCCCTTTTATTTACATGAATAGTAAGTCGTACATTTTTACGGCTCAGGCTCACGTACTTGTATGATTTAAATGTTTATACTACGAGCATAGCGGAACGGAGGAAAGGAAATAAGGGGAAAGGACGATTTTGGAGGGGCGGGAATCTACATTCTATCCTACTCCAGTAGATTCCCGCGGCTCCACCCGAGTCCGTCCCCTTATTCCTTACCGGAGTGGTGTAAGCCCCAGCATCCCATTAAATCCAGCAAGTATAGCCAATGATTTTTTATAATCGAAAGGAGATCATACCTATGACCGAACAACAATCGAATTCCCCTGCGCACAAGCAGTCCAACCACGAAACCCTACAAGCCGATGTGATCGTCATCGGAGCCAGCCTGGGTGGAACACTGGCAGCACTGGCAGCAGCCAAGCAGGGCTTGCATGTCATTTTAACCGAGCCTACCGATTGGATCGGCGGACAGCTCACCTCGCAGGCGGTTCCCCCAGATGAGCATCGCTGGATTGAAAAAGGGATTGGCGCACCAGGTACATTTATCGAATTCCGCGAGCGCGTGCGTGAATTTTATCGATTGAATTATCCATTAACCGAGGAAGCGTTGGAAAATCCAATCCTAAATCCCGGCAATGGCTGGGTCAGTCGACTTGCCCATGAGCCGAAAATTGCACTTCAGGTGCTGGAGGACATGCTATCCGTTTATGTGAATACTGGACGAATTCGCATTCTGTATGGCACTGTGCCTGTAGAGGCAGTGACCGAGCAGGATCGAATCGTATCCGTCACTGTGCAAAAGAACGACCATGCCCCGGCTGGCGTAGCTAGCTATACGACACTATTTGGTAGCTACTATCTGGATGGGACAGATGAAGGCGATCTGCTAGAGCTGAGCGGAACCGAGTATGTGAGCGGTGCGGAAGCACGTTCGGATACAGATGAGCCGCATGCGCTGGAGGAAGCTGAGCCGCTTGATATGCAGTCGATCACGCATGTAGCCGCAGTTGATTATATCGAGGGTGGCGACTTTACGATCGAGCGTCCAGCAGAATACGATTACTGGAAGGCGTACAAGCCGTCCTTTTCCGAGTATCCGATTCTGAGCTGGTACGCTACAGATGCCAATGATACGAGCAAGCTTAAAGAATTCACCCTATTCCCAAATGAGCAGGGCGTAACGTCGCTGTGGGATTATCGCCGTATCGTCGACCCAGCAATTTGGACAGAAAAGCTAAGCGCAGAAGTATCGCTACTCAACTGGGCGATGAATGATTACTATGCGTCTCCAGTGACTGGAGTACCCCTACAAGAACGACTGCCCAATCTGGAAAGTGCACGTCAATTAACCCTATCGCTCGTCTACTGGCTACAAACGGAAGCCCCACGATTAGATGGTGGTAAAGGCTATCCAGGAATTCGTCTACGTGGTGATATTCTCGGTACAGAGGATGGGTTGGCGAAGGCGCCATACATTCGTGAATCGCGCCGCATCAAGGGCATGTATACGATCACTGAGCATGATGTGAGCAAGGAGCTACGCGGAGAGCAAGGGATTAAGCGGTATGAGGATAGTGTCGGTATCGGTAGCTATTCACTCGATCTGCATCCAACGGTCGTAACCCATCGGACATTCTACATTCCGAACTATCCGTTTGAGATTCCGCTGGGCTCGCTCATCCCCGTACGGATGACGAACCTGCTGCCAGCCTGTAAAAATATTAGCATGACCCAGATTGCTGGTGGATGCTATCGCCTGCATCCGGTCGAGTGGAATATCGGTGAAGCCGCAGGCTATCTAGCGGCGTATGCGATCGCGAATGAACTGACACCGCAGGAGGTATATGCTTCAACTGAGCATGTGAGTCGTTATCAGGAGCTACTGGAGAACCGCGGCGTTCAGCTTCATTGGCCGGAGGAAGTGGAAGAGGAAGTGCTCCAGCCGCCAACGTCTTGATGGGATTATCGCAGCGAAAGGTAGGAAACTATAGTAACGATTGCTACATGAATTGTAGATAAACGAACTATAGATATATGAACTGGGTGTACACAAACTCTACAGCTATAAATTATGAAGATATGAACTACAATGGATCATCGTAGCAAGTGGCGAATACAATCAACTGACGAGCCGGATTAGAGCTGCTCGACTTTGAGCAGCTCAATCAGCTCCAAACGAAGCGCCTGCATGGCATCCTCGCGCGACATCGGCATATAGCGGCTAAGCTGGCGCATTTCTGGCTCATAATAGTCCAGCAGCTCCAGCATCGCTTGCTGTCCATCCGGGCGACGTGCCTGTTCCAGCAGGCTTATGAATTGTAGGTCTGGGAGAGGTACTGAATGCTTTTGCGTTTCCATCGATTCACCGCCTGTTGACTGATGTGCAGCTTTGCTGCCAATTCTTGCTCGCCCTGTCCTTCTATATACAGGCACGTCATAATTGTACGTGCCTTTTCCCATGGAAGGCTATCGATCCATTGCTGTACAATAATGGTATTCATTTCATCGGATTTTACGGAAAAAGGGTCAATTTGCTCATTTAAACTTAAATTTTCGTGATATAATCGGGTCTTGGCGCGGTATTGCATCCGCCAGGATGCTTGCCGTAGCCGCTGCCTGTATTGTTCGCTTAACGGTAAAATGACTGACATACGATTCAGCTCCTTTATGATCGAATGATGGAAATAATGTATAATGTAGGGAACTTATGTTCTTATTTTACTCTTGAAAGTGTTCCACAGCGCAGGAGTTCGATCGGTTCCATAGCTAAAAAAAAGACGATTTTTGGCGGAACCTTGCTGCTCTGACGGTAGGTTATGCAGCGTGCAGAAGATAGGCACGCGAGGAAGCTGAGGGAATGACCCGGAAAGGTGTTTTGGGGAATGTTTACGATTTTACTGTTTATTTTTGCGATTCAGATCGTGTATGTAACCGCGTATACGCTACGCACGATTTTGACACTCAAAGGTCAGAAATATATCGCCGCTAGTATCGGGACGATTGAGGTTGTCATTTATGTCGTTGGTTTGAATATGGTGCTCAGCTACCTGGATCAGATCGTGAGTCTGATCGTGTATGCTGTCGGGTATGGCATGGGCATTCTGCTTGGCTCATGGATCGAGGAGAAGATCGCGCTCGGTTATATTACGGTTAAAGTAATCAGCGATGCACCAAACTACAAGCTTGCTGAGGTGCTACGTGATAAGGGCTATGGCGTTACCGCCTGGATCGGTCACGGTCGTGACGGTGAACGGATTATGATGGAGATTTTGGCGAAGCGTAAAAACAGGGAGAACCTGTATAAAAACATTTTAGAGATTGATCCAAAAGCATTTGTGATCATGGTTGAACCGCGTGAATTCCATGGAGGATTCTGGACGAAGGCGATCAAGCGGTAGGCGATTGTGCAAGCTTGAGCGATCATATAGTATGACTTGCTGGTGTTATTCTGATAGGAAACTGAAAAAACCGCTACTACATCATTTGGATGTAATAGCGGTTTTTTGTCAATTAAACGGATATTAGTTGATAGAACTGCTTTTAATTAACGTCATGTGCCTTTTTTTTCATAGCTCGCTACTGGAATTTGTTCCTGCTCTTTTTGCTTATAAAATGCTTGATATTTCGTAGAAGATTGCAGTAGCTGAGAATGTGTACCTCGCGCAGCAATTTCGCCATTTTGCAATAAAATGATCTGATCAGCACTCATAATCGTACTCATTCGATGGGCAACTACGATACGTGTACAGCGTAGCTGATCAAGGTTATTGCTGATGATATTTTCGGTAATCGTATCGAGTGCACTGGTGGCTTCATCCATAATGAGTACAGCGGGGCGTCGTGCTAAAGCGCGTGCCATAATGATTCGCTGCTTCTGTCCTCCAGAAAGGTTGGCTCCCATTTCAGATACCATTGTTTCATAACCCATCGGCATTTTGATAATATCTTCATGAATATGTGCGAGCTGACAAGCATATACAATGTCATGGTGAGATATATGCTCATTATACATTCGAATATTTTCAAGAATGCTTCGGTTAAACAATAAGTCTTCTTGTAGTACCATACCAATATGCTGACGCAGACTCGATTTATTCAGTTCAGCAAGCGGAAGCTGATCATAATAAATGGCACCGGTGATAGGGGAGTATAATCCTGCTAGCAATGCAGCTAGTGTGCTTTTTCCTGAACCGGATTGCCCCACAATGGCTACCTTTTGTCCAGACTTGATCGTTAGATTGATGTTATTTAATAACGGCTGTCTGGAACTATAACTAAAGCTAACCTGTTGAACTATCACATTGCC
Organism: Paenibacillus hunanensis; assembly: GCF_034055775.1. Classification (NCBI taxonomy): domain Bacteria; kingdom Bacillati; phylum Bacillota; class Bacilli; order Caryophanales; family Paenibacillaceae; genus Paenibacillus; species Paenibacillus hunanensis. Next base: position 494,193 of record NZ_CP139194.1, read on the forward strand.
TTGTAGCTGTGGCACTATTTTATCATCAGCAGTATGTTCAGACGAAGTATCTAAAATGTCGCGAATTCGATCTAGTAGCGTATCGATGCGAATTACTTCGCCAAATGAAGTTGCAAGCGAATGAAACGGCGTTAAAAACGTAATGACTAACGCTTGGAACGCAAATAATGTACCAAGCGTAATCTGCTGCTGAAACACCAGTATAGCTCCAATCCAGCTCACCAGTAGCGGAGCAATAAATAGGAAGGATGACTGTAAGGACTGTAGTTCATTTTGAAAAGAAAGCTTACGTCGTGTCGATTCTAATTGCTGGCTGAAAAGCTGATCCCATCCACGATAAGTTCCCTCTTCTGCGCCGAGTGACTTAATCACAGAGATACCTTGTACGGCTTCAGTCAAGTAGCCACTTGTTTGCGTTTGAGCGGTAATTTCTGTTTGAGTCAGATAGCGCAGGCGTGAGCGTGTTACAAATACAATTATCGTCTGAATCAATGCAATACCTAGAATTGTACTGGCGAGTGGAAACGATTGAGTAAACATATAAATCGTAAGTACTACAATAAGCAGTATATTGATTACGCTAGAAATCAATTGATTAGAGATAATCTGCCTGATTGCAACATTGCTGCTCGCTCGCATAATCAGATCTCCACTGGAACGTAGTTGAAAGAAAGAGTAGGGCAATGAAAACAAATGTCCAATAAATCGATGCATTAATGACTGATCCAATCGATTTTGTAGACGAATCAGCAATTGTCCATGAATCCAGTTAAAAGCAAAATATAATACCATCATGACTAGACCGGAAATGCCAATCAAATGAACCCATTGCAGTGAAGTAGTACTCAATACATGATCCACAATATATTTCAGCAATATTGGAATGCTAATCGCAATACCTTGAATTAGCAATGACCAGAGTAAAATCGAATATAACAGCTTCTTTTGCTGCCAGAAAAGCTGAAAAAATGCATATCGCTTTTTAGAGGACATCGATTTTGGCGTGAAGCTAGAATTAGGAATAAATGACATGGCCACACCAGAATAATGCTTTTGGAAGTCGGCTAACTTCCACTTGCTTCTTCCAGTTTCAGGATCAATGATAATCGCTTCTTGATCATTAATTTGCTCTAGTACAACATAATGTTTACGATCCCAGAATAGAATCGCCGGCAACATCATATGTGAAAGCGATTCTGGTGGCATTCGTTGCCCGCTTGCCTCCAGATGGTAACAAGCGGCAAGCTTTTTAAGTGTGAGCAGTGTAGTGCCCTGTCTAGCATCATCAGTATGACGACGAAGCTCTGGCAGATCAATATAATAACCGTGATAGCGAAGAATCATTGCCAGACAACATAAACCGCACTCCGATTGTTGCATTTGTTCAATAAATGGCACTTTCCGCTGTCGCCTGGATATGAATGCAGTCAACATCGTATATCCTCCTTCTGTTCCTTACATATACATCATTAGACTTTTGTTGGAACAGGAGACTCCAAAATAAGTACTGATGGAATCGAATGATTATGTAAACGAAGAAGTACATAACCGATTCCAGCAAGTCCGGTGAACAGATTAGGGGTAGGCTGTTCACTGCCTGGAATTCCACAGCGCCAATCTTCTGCCTTCGTATCCAGCTCATTCAGCATCATATTCATGCGTGTATATACTACATGGAGCAAGGAATCCTCCTTACGCTTAATAGCAGCGGATAGCAGAAAATCGAGATTACCCATATTGCCATGACAAAGGGAATGGCTTGTTTTATCAAATCCAGCTCGAATGGTTTTATAAATTGCTGTCTGCATATCTTGCTCCAGTATTTCATCCACGGCATAATCGCTAGCAAACAGTCGACTCAATCCTACACCAACGGCTCCATTGCACCAGTACACAGGGAATAATGGCTCATTAGTCACCTCAACATTGCGCAGGTCAGTCCAGTTTTGCTGTTGTTCATTGAATAGCGAATTATCGTAGCGAACTGCTCCCTGTGCTGCTTGCAAATAACTCATCTCACCTGTGGCGTGGTGCAGGCGATATAGTGCAAAAGCGATACCTGAGCTACCATGGGCTAACCCCGCAAGCGGTTTGCCGTGACTACGGTTGCTTTGTAGCCAAGCAAGTCCTCCATGCAGTGGAATGGCTTGTTCGATTAATCTCTCTCCATAGACTTTAGCGGTCTGCAGACTGTTTTCATAACCAGATAACTCATAAAAGTCGAGCAAAACTGGAATAATTCCTGCTGCTCCACCCAGAAAGTCATACATCGAATCCTGGGATGGCTGAGCAGCAATGCGATCAACAATATGTCTTCCTCTAGCTAGTAATTCTGTTTGTGGAAATAGATGATAATAATGATGAATAGCATACAATATTGAAGCATAGCCAGTGAACGCGGAAGCACTAGCTTTAGGATAAGTCGTATCGGTATACTCTTTCCATACACCTTCAAGACAGGCCCAGGCAGCCTGTTCAAAGCGAGCTTGTCCACTTTCTTTAGCCAGATAAGCGTAGAAAATACCGATGCCCATCAGACCATCATAAATGCCCAACTCCATTGCTTTATATTCTACCTGCTCAAAAGGGTTAATACCTAATGATATCCATGTTACATCCTGATCATTCTTACCCCAGATCGCTTCTTCCAGCAGGCGCTCTCCAATTTGAATCGCTTCTTGCACATAGCGTTTGGTTTCATATTGATAACGACGATTATCATCAAGAGGCTGAGGTGTAAGCTGATGCTGATTATCATCCGTTAATTGATGAATAACACGTACCGTGCTTAGTGCATACTCGATATGTTGAAGCTGCTCTGCCAGATCTAACGTAGTCAGCTTCTCGACTGTGCGCATGACTCTCGTATAACTACCCTGCTGATAAAATCCATTAATGCGAGTTGCCCTCTGGTCATAGACGACTGGAGAGCATGGAAGTGACCAGAAATAAGGCACATCATCTTGGAGCAGATCCATTATTTCCGATTGTACGACTTTGGCAAGAATCGGAAAGCGATCAGCACCCTTCTGTACAATGGAGCATAGCTGCTCGCGTGCCTGACCATTTTTTAAATATTTGGGATGCCTGCTCGCATCCAGAATTGTACTATACACTTGAGTTTCTCTGACGATATTACGAATAGGCACGTACTTAAAAGGCGCTAACAGACCGTTTTCGCTGAGAAATACTTCTCTGTGTTGCATAATAACTTCATACATGGCTGTAAAACCGTGCTTGATCTCAGTTATAAAATGTCCTGCGTCATCGAATAGTTCCTGTTCATAAATAGGATGATTATGTTGAATTTTGACTGGAATGAATGATTTGGCAATTCGCATTTGATCCGTAAATGGCTCAGCAAATTGATAGGCGACCATTTGCTGTGCTTGCTGAGATCCTAATCCACTAATGTCCAATCGGATATCAGTGGTGTTACGTATAGAGATAGGCAGCAGACTTGTGCGAAGTACCGATTCATTCAACTTGCTTAGTGCACGATTGGTAGCTGTATCCGTTTTCGCATACAGTGTATTGTTATGGAATAGTGCTTCTAGATCGATGAGTACCGGATCTTTTCCGGAAGCGATAATATTCTCATAATGCATATCTGTAGCATTCAGTATGTATAGCAAAGCAAGATACTGACCTTGACGTATATAAAATTCAGTCACATCCGTCATCTTCTCGCATGGTTGATGATAGACAAATTCAACCCAGCCATAATCGTCGCGATTGGTGACAGCGATTGTACGGAATGGCGCAGGGATCGGTTTATCATTGAACCATTGCAATAGGTTCTGGAACTGCTGATCTACAGCGAGCGAATGCGGTTTGTAGACGATTGAAGTATGATCTCTAAAATGGAATAACAGTACACTTTGGCCTCCATTATGCAAGTCGCCGAGAAACGCAATGTCGGTAATCAGTGGAATCGACGGCATAGGAGCGGAGAACAGCACGTGAGCATCCTGAAGCAAGCGTGCTACGGGCTGCAAAATAGCATTAATAATTGCCGTAGTTTTCTCGCATAACAATCTTCCCAGCACTGGATAATGAGATAGCCATTCCAGTATCGCACCTTTAGAGTGAAAGTGCTGCTCTACAAAATAATGATAACGTGCTTCAGTAGTTTCTCCTTGAAGATGACCGGATAGGCGACTTTTATTTAGTTCGAAAATAAGAGTTTTGCCCGCAATTTGTATGGTTGATTGCAACGTTTGCAATAAACTGGCTCTCAAAATGGCTTGTTGACCATCCATGTCGATCTTCTGTTCTGTTAAGGCCTGGGACACTGTATGATATGTATAATTCAAAAATGGCAGTGCACACTCATGAAAAGGAACGGACTGCACATCTAATGTATTCAATATTGTAGTGAATGCATGATTTTGCGTTGGCGCAGTATCTGTAAAAATCGTGCTTAATGTGCGAAACCAGGGGAGCGTCTCCATATTTTCAGCAGGCACAAGCTCGTAAGAGTAAAGGGCATCCAGCCAGACGCTACTTTGAAGTAGCGAGGCGAGGTTCATTGTACGATTCATTTGCATTGCCATCGAGCAACCTCCTCATTGTTCAAAACTATAATAAGTAACCCATCCATCAGTACAATTACGAATAGAAACAATTTCAAAACAGCTGGTAAAAAAAATCAAGAATAAAGGCAGGGCGCCTCTATTCTTGATTTGCTTCCTTTGATTGCAAAGCTTTCTCTTAGCCTCTACCCAGACAACAGATAAATGCGACTGTACCAAGGTAGCACTCCGAAGTCGCTGTTTTTACAACGCCATCGCCGCCGCCAGCGATATTTTCCAATTCTTCGTCGGACAGTTCGTTAATCGCTTTCAAAGCTTCCAATTCAACTTTGTTCAATGAACTCATCTCCTTTCCTTATGTATATCCATATTTTATTAAATAATAAATTTATTTCCATAGATTGTTAATGAACGGATTATATAACGACATGAACAGATAGCTAACGATACTGAAAGGATAAATTCGAGAAAGTTTCCTTTTTTTATTAAAATATGAAAAAATAAGATAGAATACTACGTGAAATGAGGGATTGTAATGCAACGTTTATTACTTGTGGATGATGAAGAAGGATTACTCGATATGCTCAGTGCCGCTCTGAAAATGGAAGGGTTTCAGCATATTGATACAGCGACAAATGGGAAGCAAGCGCTGGAATATGTAGCTAGCCGATCATACGATGTCATTGTACTGGACGTTATGCTACCCGATACAGATGGTTATATTTTGTGTGGGAAAATTAGAGAGGTCACACGTTGTCCGATTTTGTTTTTGACGGCGCGCTCTACCGATTTGGATATGCTGACCGGGCTCAATGTGGGTGGGGATGATTATATTACCAAGCCCTTCAAACCACTAGAAGTTGTTGCCCGTATCAAAGCGAAGATTCGTCGTGAGCGTGTATACCGTGATACGAACGATACGGCTGAGCATGCGGTATATGAGTACGGCTTTATTAAAATTCATACGGGAACGGCACAATTGTTCGTGCATGGTGAAGAGGTGGTATGCACAGCACGAGAATTTCAGTTGCTAGCTTTTCTGGCACAACATCCAAACTATATTTTTAGCTTGCAACAGTTATACGAGCGAATCTGGGGCATGGATAGCGCCGGGAATACGAATACCGTTATGGTACATATTAACCGCCTGCGCAAAAAGATTGAAGTTGATCCGAACTCGCCCAAAATTCTGGTGAATATACGGGGACTTGGTTACAAATTTATTCCGCCAAAGGATGAGGAAGCATGAAGCTACGACTCAAGCTGATTTTATTATTTTTAATTCATTTGTTCATCGTAGTGAATGTGATCTATCTCGGCTTTGCCCTTCTGAATTCGGTGAGTTTAGATTTGCTATCTCGCTTGAGTGGGGAAGTGACTGTTGCCGATCGTATTGGACGTACGATTGCTGAATACCATACTGTGATCATTTTTCTGCTTGTTGTACTGTCGTATAGCTGGATTCTGATTAGTCCGATTTTACATATTTTAGAATGGATTCATCTGCTGGCGAACGGACAATACGATGAGCCGATAGATAAAAAGGGTATTCCACGCAGCATCTCGAGGCGTAGAGGAAAAATTAAGTATACGTTTGTACTGTACAAAGGTGTGATCGATCATCTTCATCACCTGAGCTATACATTAGAACAGAATAAAAAAGCACGGGAAGAGTTGGAAACGATGAAGCGCGAATGGGTGGCAGATATTGCTCATGACTTAAAGACCCCATTGTCGTATGTAAAAGGATATTCCTCCATGTTGCTGGAGCAAGGGCAGTGGCATGAGACGGATCAACGTAAATTTATATCCAAGATCGAAGAGCAGGCAGAATATATGGAGCATCTGTTGCTTGATTTGAATGATACGTTTCGCTTTGAAGCGCCGGGCTTTACGATCGTCAAGCAGAAGCAGGATATACTGGCAAGTATACGAGAACTGCTTATCGATTATACGAATAATCATACTTTAGCGGATCACCAGATTCAGCTATTGAATGATCCTGAGGAAAAGATGATGTATGCGTTCAATGGGCCATTTCTGCAACGTGCTTTTGTGAACATTCTTGGTAATGCCATACAACATAACCCGCCGCAAACAACAATCAAGGTTCACGTGCAACGTATGTATGATCGCTTAACCATACAGATTGAGGATGACGGTAATGGAATGAGTCCGGACACGGCCGCGCATCTTTTTGAGCGGTATTATAATGGACGTCAGCAATCTGCTCGCAAAAGCTCCGGTCTCGGCATGAGCATCGTCAAGCAACTGGTCGAAGCTCATAACGGTACCATTGAGGTAGAAAGCGAGGAAGGCAAAGGCACCGTCGTCAAAATCACATTGCCCTATTAGGATGTACATTTCCAGCATCATTTTCTAATCCAGCCGTATCATTTGAAAAGTTTAGGTCAAGTTAAGGTAATACGTATTACGTGTTTAGATTGGTCTCTTATACTAGCTTCGAGGTGATGAAGATGGTCCACATTATTGAGACCCGTCAATTGAGAAAAGACTATAAAGGTACGGCTGTAGTGAATGACATTGATCTAGCAGTGGAAGCGGGAGATATTTATGGATTTCTTGGGCCTAACGGTGCAGGAAAAACAACCACTATCCGCATGCTGTTGGGATTGATTCAGCCTAGTGCAGGCGATATCCGCATTTTCGGCAAGTCACTCGCTGATCATCGAATGGAGATTTTGCGCGGCATTGGCTCACTTGTGGAATATCCATCCTATTACGGTAATCTGACTGGTCAGGAAAATCTGGAGGCGATTCGTCGCCTGCTGAAGGTAAGAGACAAGAAGCGCAATCTGGATATTTTGAAAACGGTTGGATTGATGGATGCGAAGGATAAGCTGGTTAAAAATTACTCTCTTGGTATGAAGCAGCGTCTTGGTATCGGCATTGCGCTGCTCGGTATGCCCAAGTTGCTTATACTAGATGAGCCAACCAATGGACTTGATCCGGCAGGTATTCAGGAAATCCGTGAGCTAATCAAGACATTACCTGCTCTATACGGAATTACGATCCTAATCTCCAGTCATTTATTGAATGAAGTCGATCAAATGGCGAGCAAGGTAGGTATCATCCATGAGGGAAAATTGATTTTTCAAAATAGTATTGAAGAATTACGCAAAAAGAGCAATCCACGTATCACAATGAGGCTCAATGATTCGGATCATGCACGTATGCTACTACAGCAGGAAGGCTGGAGTGTTGCCGTACAGCCTAATGGACAGCTAGAAATCCATGAGACCGATGATCAGAAAATCGCCTATATTGCAGATAAGCTCGTACGCAAAAATATGGAGATTTATCGGATTGAGGAACAGAAACGGTCGCTGGAAGATATCTTTCTTGAATTTACCGGCCCTCAAAGGGGAGTTATTTCATGAATCCAGCTATTGCAGCCGATCGGATTAAATTAAAGCGTTCGTTTATCACTCCATTGTCGTACGTATATCCCCTGTTTATTATTGCGGCTGCTCTCATTATTATGGCTGCACAGCAGCAAAAGCTAATGGAGCAGGGCAGCAATATGTGGTATACGATGGTCGCTGTAATCCATTTTCTGATTATGTTTGTCGTGCCGATCAAGCTTACCATTATTGTGTCTAATCTGATCAATGTGGAGCACCAGACGAATGCATGGAAGCTATTATTTGCCTTACCGGTGAAACGATCCAGTCTATACTTTAGCAAGCTCTTTTATGTATTAAGAGTATGCGCCGTATCTGCAATCTTTTTGTTCATTGGTTTTATTGTGATTGGCAATCTGTTAGGATTTGCAGAGTCACCGCCGTATAGTGTGCTTCTTAAAGAGGCAGTCTATCCTTATATTGGTGCGCTACCGATTATTACCTTTCAGCTCTGGCTGTCTATGAAGTTTAAAAACCAGGCATTTGCAATCACGATTGGTATTTTCGGCGCGATCTGTATGTTCTTTTTACAAATGAATACGATCACTTCCTATCTGTTCTGGGCTTATCCTGCACGAATGACACCGCTTGTCCAGGTTATTGAGAATAACGAGCTGGCAGGTATCGTACCGAATCCAGATATCGCAATCTACATGGTGCTTAGCATCATATTCGGATTGTTGTTCATGCTGCTAGGCTTGCGCCAGTTCAGACTGCAGGAAACGGATTAGGAGGTTAGATTATGCTCAAAACATACGTTGGATTTGAATGGTTTAAGCTTAAAAGACAAAAAGTGAGCTTGCTGCTTATCATTGTGCCACTCGTCAGTGTCCTGCTCGGCATCGGAAACTTTTTCGGTAACTACGATGTACTGATGGATCAGCCGGGTGATAATGCATGGCTAGAAATGTGGACACAAATTACGCTCTTTTATGGCATTTTATTTCTGCCTGTATCGTCAGGAATATTTGCGGCACTGGTGTGTCGAACCGATCATTTGAATGGTGGTTGGAAGCTACAATTTGCCTTGCCTATAGCGCGTTCTATCATTTACTGGGCGAAACTGATTGTCATTTTGACGCTTGTCCTAATCATGCAGCTCATCTTGCTGGTCTGCTGCCTGATTGCCGGAAAGCTTGCTGGCATTGATGACGCGATTCCTATTGGCTTTATGCTCGGCGCCATTCTGTTAAGCTGGTTTGGCACATTTTCATTATGTGCGATTCAGCTCTGGTTGTCCTATCGAATCAAAAGCTTTGGTATCCCGCTCAGCATCAATATTGTGCTTGCACTAATGGTATTCGCAGCTTTTGCTTCCAAATGGGGAATGTTATACCCTTGGGCTCAGCCTGCCTTTGCTATTGCTGCACCGCAGGAAAGCCCGGTCGAATCGATGCCTTTATTCATCACCAGTATCGTGATCATATTCGGCGTACTGGTTACGCTAATATCTACTCGCTTTGGCAAAAGTGACCTGAAAGTATAATCTCAATCTACTGTGATTGTCCACGTGGGCTCGACTTGCTAACGTACAGAAAGGAAGTGTGAGTGAAATGGAACAAGAAAAACACCAGCAAAAGCAAGGCCAGGACATGATCCGCTGGATAGCGCTTGTCCTTAACATATTTGCAGGCTTGTTTCTGTTACTTGCTGTCTATTATATCGTTTGGAGCATATGGAATCAGGAAAATTACTCCAGCATCATTGTATATTCCATTGCGTTATCGCTAAGCTTCATTACCGTACAACAAGTACTTAACAACCGTAAAACGTTTATCATATTTGCAATCGCCGCTGTGATCTTCTGTATTATGGGTATCTTTCACGTAAATGTTACTTCTATGTTCTATTAACATGCATACGATTTATTTTGGCTCTAGTCATATAACTTGTAGCTTTCAAACCTGGGAATCTACCAACCATATCTGTAGAACGTAAATTCCCAGGTTTCACTTAAAAACAATCCTTTGTCCTCGTTTATGTATTTGATGTAATAGTCTATGAGATTTGAATAAGCCCGTCCTTTAAGATTTTTATACAGCATAAGCAACAAGAATAAACAAACAAGACAGGTGATAATCATGCTACATGCGCTAATTGTTGGTTCATCCAAGTCGCATTCCGATTACATGCTGAATATGCTTCGCTGTTTGAACGTGAGTCTGTCTCATAGCATTGCCTGTACCGAGCAAATCAATCGCCGTCTGAGCGAACATTGTATTGATATTGTATTTTTTAATGCGGATCTGAATGAACCGGATATACGGCTTGTTGTAGAGCGCCTTCGTCTTCAGCATCCATTTCTTGGAATCGTTTTTCTCGCTACATGTCCATGCTTTGCGTTTCGAGCGTTTGAGCTAAATGCGATCGATTATTTAGTTGATCCATGCAGCGAGGAGCGCTTCCGAAGTTGTATTCAAAAAATATATGTATACTTGCAACAGCGTAACAAAGATGCCGTACATACAACCGCTCCTTTATTGTCGATCAAGATGGATAACGGTATTCATTTACTTAATCAGAAAGAAATCGCCTATATTAATGCTGATGGACGCTCATCCAGATTAATCGTAGGCACAAGTGCCAAAAAAGCATTTGTTGTCGGCGAGTCGCTCAAATCTATTGAGCAACGTATCGATTCGGGCATGTTTATTCGTACACATCGTAGCTATATTATTAATCTGAATCACATCCGCAAAATTGAAGCATCGGGGCAGACTAATCTCGTCTTTTTCCGTTCATGCCCGGATATTGCTTACTTAAGTAAAAATTATGCCATTTCTTTATATGAAAAGTTGAATTTACGATGAGCATCATCAACCCATATATAGTAACACTATAAAACATCGTCAAATCCCATATAACCGCATCCAGCTTTATTTCTAGCAAAGAAACCCATCACCAATGTAAAAAGATGGGTTTCTTTGCTGCTACTGTATGTTTAAAGTGCTAGGGTAGGACTAATGCCGTCTATGCCATTAGTAGAGGCTAGATAAAATCGAAGGAGGATGATCAACATGACAAGCAATGTACCGATGATCACGATGAACGATGGACACAAGATCCCCGCGATTGGATTAGGCACATACTCACTCAACGGCTATGAAGGTGCCGACGCGATTCGCCAGGGGATCGATACAGGCTACCGTCTGATCGACTCGGCGTTCAATTATGAGAATGAAGGAGCAGTAGGTAAGGCGATACAGGATAGCTCGGTGCCGCGCGATCAGCTACATATTTGTTCCAAGCTGCCGGGACGCCGTCATGCGTATGATCAGGCGCTGGTGACGATTGAAGAATCGCTGCTGCGCACAGGGCTGGACTATTTTGACCTGTATATCATCCACTGGCCGAATCCGAAAACCGATAAATACGTCGAAGCATGGCAGGCGATGATCGAAGCGAGAAAGCGCGGCTATGTGCGCTCGATCGGTGTGAGTAACTTTTTGCCAGAGCATCTGGAGCGGATCACTCAGGAAACGGGTGTGGTGCCTTGCTTGAACCAGATCGAGCTGCATCCGTACTTTGAACAGGAGGAGCAGCGCAAGTTCCATGAGAAGCATAACATCGTTACCGAATCATGGAGCCCGCTTGGTCGTGGACGCGGAGAGGGTGTGCTGGAGGACGAAGGTATTCGAGCGATCGCCGAAGCCTATGGCAAAACGCCGACTCAGATTATTTTACGCTGGCATACCCAGCTCGGCGCTGTGCCGATTCCGAAGGCTGGTTCGCTAGCGCATCAGAAGGAAAACCTGAGCATTTTTGACTTTGAGCTAACCGCCGAGCAGATGAGCGTTATTTCCGCGTTTAGTAAGGACAATAAACGTCTGTGGGATCAAGACCCAGCGGAATACGAAGAGTTTTGATGACGACGAATATAGTTGTAGTAGGTTATTGTAGCCGTAGTAAGTTATATAGTAGAAGGAGCGAGTCATTATGATCGATATGACCAGCCGGAACCAGTGAACCAGGCGGTCGATAAGCTCCTGACTTTTCATAAAAAATTTCTTTGACCTCTACCATAACGTTATGCTGCTCATGGCGATTGAGACTGTTGATACAAGTGATCAACAGTCTTTTTTATATGCTAAAGGGCAATTGATCATCTTGCTGCTTGGAATGAGGTGCCTGTAGCATTCCGTATTTTACTCTGTTAAGCGTATGCTTTACTTATAATTAAAAAATCCTTATACATAGTCATAAACTAGAACTAGCGCGGTATGCATAATAGAGTCGGATAACACGACCTGGTTTCTCAATGAATGATTGTGGTTCGGATTCATAGACTGGAGGGGTGGTAACATGGCTGCGCTATACTGCACATCGACCTCTAGCTCATAGTTTTGCGCATCATTAATGACTTCAGTTAGCTTTCCGTGAAATACGGCTGCATTGGATTCACTAATCATAATCGTACGAATGATATGCTTACGCATTCTCCTACACTCCTTCAGGGTGGGATATTCTGCTGATGCCCCAATTCGTTTCAGCCTATTACAGCGGAGGACATCACTTATAAGACAGGCTAGCTGTACAGGTTTATACGAATAGCTTCATATGGCGTTCCAGCCAGTCGACATAGCTCTGCTCACGCGCCAGTGCCTTGGTAAGCACAAGATAATGCCCCAGATGCGGATTGTGAAATGCAAGCGGTGCGGTTTCACTAGCTGTGTCTCCATTTAGATCTTGTGTATGCGTCTCCCGATCCTCTTCCCTGACAAATATAGGCATAAGGTTCTCGTACCGCTGCTGCAAATAAGCCAGCTTTGCCCGCCGCTGCTGCAATTGATCCTCGAACAGTGCCCGCGCTTGCTCCGGCGAAAGGGTATGGATAAAGTACATTTTCAGCATAAACTCATCTTTTTCCGTTTCCGGCAAGGATTCAGGCTGGGCAGCCCATGCTAGCAGCTCCTGTCGACCTTGCTCGGTGATGGTGTACATTTTCTTTTCCAGCTTTTCCCCTTGAATCTGTGTTCGAAATTCCACCAGACCTTCATCGACCAGCTTGCGCAGCTCTGGATAGATCTGACTATGCTTTGCACTCCAAAATTGACCGATTTCCTGCTTAAACTGACTGGTGATATCGTAACCGCTATATTCTTGACGATATAGCAGACCGAGAATGGCATATTTTAATACTCGCACAGGTAATATCTCCTTCAATTAGTAATTTATATGTACATTTGACCATAGCATATGATCATGGTAAAATAAACATGTTGATATTTACATGTTTGGTGAACGAGATGCTCATACTTTCCGCTGTTGATCGACATCGTTCACCGAGCATGCTTGATGTAAGTCATGTTCACTGCTACACCCATCATCATAACGGAAAGCTGGTGCTTAACAATGGAAAACTTTGTAGGCAGTCATATGATCTATACGTATGAGAATGGCTGGGAGTATGAGATTTATATTAAAAATGACCACACCATCGATTACCGTATTCACTCCGGTATGGTTGCAGGCCGCTGGGTTCGCGATCAGGAGGTCGATCTGGTGAAACTGACCAAGGGCGTATACAAAGTATCATGGACAGAGCCAACAGGCACAGACGTATCCCTGAACTTTATGCCCGAAGAAAAACGCATGCATGGTATTATTTTCTTCCCAAAATGGGTGCATGAGCGTCCAGATATTACCGTATGCTTCCAAAATGATCATATCGCGCTGATGGAAGAATCGCGTCTCAAATACGAAACGTATCCAAAATATGTCGTACCTGAATTTGCCGACATTACCTTTATCGAAAATGCAGGCGTAGACAATCAAGAAGTGATCTCGGTTGCTCCTTATCCAGGCATGACCGACGATATTCGTGCAGGTCGTCCGCTGCGTAAAGACTAATCATAGCGAGTATGCTGTAATAGGATACCGTTACAATCGTATCAGCCCGTGGAGTTAGATGATGTACATCTAGCTCTGCGGGCTTTATTTATATTTATATGTGCTGAGTGTGGGATACGTGCGATAGAAGCTTTTCGTTGAACTGAAGTATACTAATCTGAAACATACTGCACTGTCGAATTTGATCCATTTCAGATCAGGCTGCACTCACAGCTTCATGTATAGTAACCCGTATGCTAAAAAGCAGGTGTCTGCGCTCTACCTTGATCCTATGCATATTTATCAGTAGATCACATGCTTTTGCGTTTATGAGCCAGTTGCTGCATCATATATAGATACATCTCTTGCTGGAATGCGCTAGGAGCGAGGGTTACTTTTCTATTTAACGAGTCGATACATAAAGAAGTCAACAAGCGCGTCTACCTATCATCGGCAAAGGAGGACTGCACATGGAATCGATAAACAGGGACTGGACTCAGATCGTGCAGTCAGACGGTCAATTGAATCGCCAGCTGGCACAGCATGTTGAAATTCTATATACCGGATTGCATGGATTATCGGTACAGCGTTTCTGGCTGGAGGATGGTCGTAGTTATATTTATAAACCACTGCCGCCAGGAGAGGAGCGATTTCGCGAGATTAGGGCGTACTTACAGGTGATGCCACTGCTAACGAAGCTTGCTCCGCCTCCCGTCTACCCTTCATTAATCGCCTATGCTGTACCAGCCGATGAGCTAGAACGATTACAGCAATCTTTATCAAATGGGGGAAGGCTAGAGCCGACAGAGCCGCTTATCCATCCGGTATGCTGGATGATCGTTGAGGATATCGGAGTGGTGGAGCATCAGCATTCGCCAGCTGTATTGGAGCAGATGGTCAATCAGATGGCAGGCTGGCATCGAGTAGAGGAACAGCATCTCACCTCACTACCACAAACAGGACAAAAGCCGCCGCTATCTCAGGCGGCATCGTCACTGCTGGAACGCTGGGAGCAGGTAGAGACGATCGTACAGACGCTTCTTACCTCAATGGAGGATACTGAGGCTTCATTGGCTTCATCGCAGCATTCGGATTCGACTGCGCTACCCTGGTCAGAGCTAGCGAAGCCGCTACTTTCCGCATTGCAGAACGATATTCAGCATGTCATGAAGCGCATATCGGCACAGCCAGCGGTTTTGCTGCATGGTGATCTGCATGCTGGTAATTATGGACTGAATCCGCAGGGGAAGCTGATTATTTTAGATTGGGAGCACAGTCATGCCGGGTCACTATTCTGGGATCTGTATCATTTGATTGATCTGTCGCATCCGCTATTTCCGAGGGAGATGACGGACAAGCTTCGTCATCAGCTAGTGGAGCGGTACTGGAATGCGGGCAGCGAGGTGACAACCGCGCCAGCACATTCGCCGCATCGGCGCGCAGCGCTGGCTGATTACAGGGATCTGTCGGCATTTGAATACGATTATCTGCTCTATGCGATGATCTATTCGATCTGGATGCTGTTACTAATTCAAAGCGATCTCCAGCAACAGCCGCCGATCTGGCCGCATGCACTGTTGCTGGCGCAGCAATATGAGACAAAGCAGCATTTGCAGCAATGTCTGAAGGCATGGTGGACGGCTCAGTCAGAAGAATTACGCTAAAGCAGTGAAAGGAGGAGCCATATGCGACTTGCGGAGGAATATGTGCGTTTACGAAGCCACTGGTATGAGCAAGGCGAACAGCAAGCTTTTCATGTAACGATCGCAGAGTTAGCTGCTGCTTTATGTTGTACGACACGCAATGCCCGTCTCATTACAGCACGTCTGGTTGAGGCAGGCTGGATTGTATTCGTATCCGGGCGAGGACGCGGGAATACGTCTGTGCTGACCTTTTGCCAATCGTGGACACAGGTGGCGCTGGATGAAGCGCAGGAGCGAGTACAACGGGGGGATGTCGCTGCGGCGTTAGCGTGGATTCGTCAGCCCCATATGCCAGAGCAGGTCGAAACGACGTTTATGAGCTGGTTGGGTGAGTATTTTGGTTATACTACGGGGCATTCTCCGCAGGCAGAACAGTCTGAAACGCTACGGCTTCCCATTTATCGTCCAGTTGTCTGTCTCGACCCGGCGGATGCGGTGTTTGCCTTTGATACACAGCTGGTAGATCAGCTGTATAGTCGATTGGTGGAATACCGTGCAGAGGATCGCACACTGCTGCCGGGTCTTGCTCATGACTGGGAATGTAATGCGAACGGAACACAATGGAGCTTTTACTTATACAAGCATATACGTTTTCACGATGATCGCCTGCTCACCGCAGAGGATGTTGTGGCAAGCTTGCAACGATTACAGACAGGGCAATTCGCTCATAGCTGGCTACTGGACAAAGTCACCGCTATTCATGCCATCCATCCATATACCGTTGTGATCACGCTACGGGAGCCGAATTACTGGCTGCCCTTGCTGCTTTCGCATAGCGGGGCTTCGATTGTACCTCAGGATATCGGACAGCATAGTCAAAAAGAACACGCATTGCCGATCGGTACAGGTGCTTATCGCTTAATAGAGCGAACGGTGGGGCGATGTGTACTGGAGCGCTTTGATCGCTATTACGGTACAGGAGCATTGATCGATCGGATCGAAATTCTGATCGTACCGGAGCAGGAAGCTGCGGTCGCGCTTGGTAATGGACACGGGATGCTGACGATCTTAACAGGTGAATGGGATACGACTGCCTTTGATCATTTGCCACGTCAGAATGTGCAGACAGGTGTATCGATGCTCATACTCAATCGTAGACAGGGCATATTGGCAAAGGATGAAGCGCTGCGACAGGCGCTCTATTACGGCGTAGATCGTGAGGCTCTAGTTGCCGCGATGGGGGATACATATACCGCTCCAGCGCGTGGATTGATACTGATGAATGAGACGTTGAAAGCTAACCCTATGCGCTGGATAGCTCCAGACATAACTTTGAATGAGTCACCTCAAGGTATAGCAAATACGCCTCCGGTCGATGAAGCCAAGTTGAATACACATCATGCGGCGTGTTCTCATCCGTCCAGCGAGCATTCTTCCACGCCATGCATGGAATATGATCCACAGCGTGCCATTCAGCAGCTCCAGCAATCTGCATATGCTGGCAACGAGCTCCAGCTCTACACCTTTCAGCGTCATGAGCAAGCAGCATACTGGCTACGTGAAGCCTATCGTCGCATCGGTATTTGTATAGCCGTACATATTGTATCCTGGTCGGATATGATGAGCGAGGCTATACTGGCACAAGCCGATATTATATTATTCGAAGCTGTAATAGGTGGAGAACTTCATCGTCAGCTCGAATATATGCACTCTAATCGAAGTTTGATCCGCCGTATGCTGCCGCAGGAGCTGTTGACCGAGGTACAGCCGTTAACTCATCAACTGTTGAGAAGTTTGCCAGCAGTAGAGGGGAACAGGCAAGGTCAGCTGGATCGGGAAGAGCAAGAAGTCACTTCGTTATCCGCTAGCACATGGCTGGGCAGTATTCATGCGCTATTGCAGGGTACATATAGCGCTGTATTTTTAGCGGAGCGATCCGCAGGAATCGTCGTGCCTTCATTTTTACGCGGAGTCCATATGAATGAGCGAGGCTGGGTCGACTTTAGCCGATTATATGTAGTCGCTACGGAGGAGCCGGCCGAATCCAATAGGATGGGGAACGAGGATGAAAACCCAAGCTAAAACGGGATACTGTGAAGCAGAGACTACACACGATTAGCGATACATACTGCTAAAAGAGGAAACGATCTTGAATCGTTTACCCTTTTTCCTGCCGCTAGATCACCCTATACTTTAGATCAAATGCTTCGGTCGCTTATCGTCATCTATGCATGAACCGAGTCGAACGGTTCGGATTCGTGCAATAGATCAAGATAAACACGAACCAGAAGCCAGATCACGTTGAAGCGTAATCGCATAATAGGGGGAAACCATATGGAAAAAGAGATTCGTATCGAACGACTGGAGGAGCTGGACAGTCGATTGTCTGCCTTTGCGGAGATGCTCATTGAAGTGGTGCATGATGGCGCATCGATTGGCTTTCTGCCACCTGTGTCGGTAGCTGAAGCGGAGCAGTACTGGCGAAATGTGCCAGGTTCGGACGTGATCGTACTGATCGCTGAGGTCGATGGACAACTCGCAGGCACTGTACAAATTCATCTATGCAGTAAACCGAATGGCATGCATCGCGCTGACATCGCTAAGCTCATGGTACATCTCCAATTCCGTCGCCGCGGCATCGCGCGTCTACTGATGGAGAAGGCCGAGCAGTATGCAGCGGACGCTAATCGTATATTGCTCGTGCTCGATACGCGAGATGGCGACCCTTCCAATACATTGTACCGCTCACTTGGCTATATTCAGGCAGGACAGATTCCGCATTTTGCGATGTCCGATACAGGAGTGCTGCATTCGACGAATTTGTATTATAAGCTGCTTCAGTCGCCTGTCGATGATGCGGATGGAGTTACACGTTAATGTAATGTATAGAGGAAATGGAGAATGGTGCGGTGTAGGTATACATGTATATCACGTACCTGTACATGCTTATCCATCATAACCAAATTATGCGCATGGCACTTGCTCATCACTATGC
The DNA here is from genome assembly GCF_034055775.1 of Paenibacillus hunanensis. Classification (NCBI taxonomy): domain Bacteria; kingdom Bacillati; phylum Bacillota; class Bacilli; order Caryophanales; family Paenibacillaceae; genus Paenibacillus; species Paenibacillus hunanensis. Next base: position 512,620 of record NZ_CP139194.1, read on the forward strand.
CAATTATTCATGATATAACAATCTAATACGTCGTTATGACAAAGCTCTGTCAGATACTATTCATCGTATCCAGCAGGGCTTTTCAGCTGTCACGCTATCCTCCCACAGTTGGCATATGAAAGCAAAATCGCTATAGTTGTAATGAATATGGCAGCAAGACGGGAGGAAGAAATACATCGTGACAAAAATCGGACTTGTAATGCGTAAAATCCAGTTTGCCGAGAATCAGGGGCCGCGAGTGTTTGCGGAGCGACTCAAGGCGCTGAGTGCGGAGCTTGGGGTGGAGGTTGTGTTTATTTCCCCGGAGCGGCATGTGAGTGGGTATGACTGGTTGCCTGGCTATGAGCATGAGAAGGGCGATCTGGTCAATTATGATATTGTGCTGGATCAGATTCATCAGCATGGCATTGAGCATGTGCTGTACACGGTATCAGGCTTTACCTTTTTAAATATGTTTTTGCCGAAAAGTGTACTATTTCCGCATAGCTTCCCTGATCCTGCACTCACGGGCTATGAGATGATGAAGCCCTTTTATACGATCGTCAATAAAGCAGTCGTACAGACCCCATTTCTAAAACGTCAGATGGCGGCACAGTTTGGCATTACCGATGTGGATGTGATTCCGATCGGCTTTAGTGAGGAGCTGGCAGAGCGGCATTATAATCCGGATCTGGTCGTGGATAATCGGATTTTATGGATTGGTCGGGATGAGGAGAACCGCCGCCCGGATCTGGTGCTGGAATATGCGCGTCGTAACCCGGATAAGGAAGTATATATGGTATTTGGCGGTGAACGCTATCGTGAGAGTATGAAGAAATACGATATTCCGTCCAATATTAAGCTACAATTCGCCCTGTCGCAGGATGAGATTTTCCAGCTTATGAACAGTGCAAAGGTGTACTGGAGCTGCTCCAAATTCGATACGTTTGCGATGCCACTAACCGAGGCGCTCGCGATGGGCAAGATCGTCGTCAAGCCCGAGCATCCGTGCTATGACCATATTAGCTCGACGCATTCGTTTGCCGGGAATGAGCAGAACTGGTTTGAGCTTGTGAATATGGCGGCTTCTTCTCCACGACGGTATTCGCAGGATAATCGCGATTATGCCTTTGCTACCTTTGCCAGTCGGATCATGAAGGAAGGCTACCGGAATTTCTATTCGGATTGGCTGCAATCGTAAGTCACCGTTCAAATAGGAAGAGGTACATGCAGGTTACAAGAGTAGAAGTATAGCGTCATATGGCTGGTGTACTTTGCTAACCCCGTTTTTTATTTCGTTTTACGTTAGGGATTCACCCATAGAACGGAGGAGTATCTCATGGCAAAAGAAGGGCAGAAGATCGCCATCATCGCGGATATTCATGGTAATATCGCTGCACTCGATGCTGTATTGCATGATATCGATCAACAGGGCATTACGGATATTTACAATCTAGGCGACAGCGTATATGGCCCCTTGCAACCGAGAGAAACAGCGGAACGACTGATCGCCAGAGGCATCCCTTCGGTTCGGGGTAATCAGGATCGGGAGCTGGAAAATGGAATCACAGGTGTTGAGGGACAACCCGATCACTTGCACAAACGTACGGAGCCTATGAATCCGCCTAACGCTACCTTTGATTACATGCTCGAGCAGCTCAGCGTGGAACAGATCCAGTGGCTGTTGGCATTGCCGCTCATACGGATGACCGAAGACTTGTATATGTTCCATGCCCAGCCCACCGTGGACGATGTACCATTACTGGAAAAGATTGAACCGAGCGGTGCACAGTGGCGTTCGGATGAAGAGTTGAATCAACTACTACATGGAATCGAACAGCCGATCATTCTATGCGCGCATACGCATGTACCGAATCTGAAATACCTTCCAGACGGACGTATTGTGATCAATCCCGGCAGCGTCGGCTTGCCCGCCTACCATGACGATCTTCCTTACGATCATGTAATGGAATCACGTGCTCCACATGCTCGTTATGTTGTACTGGACTATACAAATGGACACTGGCATGTCACTCATCACTCGCTGGTGTACGATTGGGAACATGCAGCACAGCAAGCATCTGAGAATGGAAGACACGACTGGGCGCATGCACTTCGGACTGGACGAGCACTGCGAGTTTGATACGTTTTTGAATCTATACGATCCATAAGTGGCAGAGATCCAGAGCAGATTTTGTAGATCAGGATATGGTTGTTCATAGTGAACGTTGAACATGGTTACCAACCTTTGCCCATCTCAATCATACGTATACAGCAATGTATCCATACTAGAATAGATATTAGAACAGGAGAGAACGAGATATGACTACCCTACGTAAAGCCATTATTGATACCGATACTGCTGGTGATGATACGATCGCCATCTTAACTGCACTGCATCATTTTGATGTACAGGGCATTATGATGACGGGCGGTAATGTACAATTCGATCAGGAAGTGGAGAATGCGTTATACACGATTCAGGTCGCTGGCAAGGGCGGCGAGAACGGACAAATTCCTGTCTACAAAGGCTGTGAGCGTCCACTCATGACCACCTGGAATGCTGAGCATCATCGTACAGTAGAGGATGTACATGGTAGCGATGGGATGGGTGGCTCCAACTTCCCGAAGGCGATCCAGCGTCCAGCAGATGGACACGCGGTCGATTTTCTAATCGAAACAGTGCATCGGTATCCGGGTGAGATTCATCTACTGGCGATTGCACCGCTGACGAATATCGCGATGGCGATTCAAAAGGACCCGACCATCGTACCGAAAATCCCACATCTATACGTGATGGGCGGTACGAACAATGCACTCGGCAATATCACACCAGCCGCAGAGTACAACTTCTACGTTGATCCTGAGGCGGCGCATATCGTGCTGCGCTCCGGTATTCCAACGACGATGGTGGGCTGGGAGATGTGTACCCGTCACTCGCTGATGGATGATAATGATCATGCGGAAATTGCCGCGCTGGGTACATCAGGCGGTCAATTTTTCATCGATGTGAATCGTGTAGTGATGCAGTTTAACAAGCAGGTTCATCGACTGAATGGTACCACGCACCCGGATACGCTATTGATGGCAGTGGCTGCCAATGAAGCCGTTATGACCGAATCGCATGAGTACTTCGTCGATGTGGAAACGAAGGGCGAATGGACACGCGGGTATAGCGTCGTCGACATTAACAGGCGCCTCGGTCAACAGCCGAATGTACGTGTGTGTGAAAATATCGATCGTCCATTGTTCAAGCAGATGCTGCTGGATGTGTTGATGGCGATTAAATAAGTCCACGAATGCCAAAGAAGGTTCGTATATATCAGTAGAATCTATATCATTCTGCTGAAGCTTAATATAGGCAACAAGCATGATGCAGAAACGGTCTTTTAGAGCATGTTTAAGAAAGATCGTTTCTGCATTTGCTTTAGTTGAGCTGTATATCGTTTAACTACTCTGAATCAATAAGGAGCTTGGTTATGAAAAAGTCTATTGTTGTTACTTGTGCTTCTGTACTACTCGCTACCACCGTTTTATCAGGAAATGTAACCGTAGCGGCACAAGCTACATCGGCCTCATCCTATTTTACGTCCAATGTACAAATGTATAAGCAAGAATCTAACAATAAAATCATGTTCCAACAGGGGCAATTAACGATCAGTGCTACTAAGCAAGCTGAAACTGAACCAGGCATGTCCACATCTATTCAATCTATTCACATCGATCGTGGCAGTGCTGGCTTTGCCGTGGAGCTAAAAGAACGTGCAGCTACGATCCAGTCTATTGCTGTATCGTCTGACCAATCGTATGTAGCGATTCAGGTCGAAAAGGAAGCTGGATCTGAATTACTTGTAGTGGATTTGAATGAACAGACGTATAAAATCATGAATCAAATCGTGAAAAATGCTGCCTCTGTTGAGACGGTGTGGGCATATCAGTGGTCACCTGTAGGCAACACGCTGGCTTTTGCGTATGGTAATACTTCTCTCAGCCGAGTAGCCCTATACAATGTAAGTACAGGAATGTTCACCTATGTACCTAGAGAAACGAATACGATTTCGACTGCTGCTGTATTATGGAATGCTAAAGGGTCTGGTGTTGATTTTGTAAGTGAGTACCCTTCGGATCATTACAGACTCTATCGTTATACATTACATACTAAAAAGGTAAAATTGCTTCAAAGTCTTACTCGAAGTGAAGTCGCACAGTTGGCGAAGCTACAGTGAGCATGTATAAAAGTGAGTTTTATTTTACATAAAGGAGCCGAAGAACGATGAATCTCAAAAAGGCGAGTATACCTGCGGCTGTGCTTATAACCATTGCGTTAACATTAGGTAGTTCTTCAACGTCCATATATGCTTCATCCACTAGCAAGATCGTACAAGTATCCAGTATAGAGCGTAAAGCAACAATTAGCTTAAACGTGAACAACGCTACGATCCCATATACGACTGTACCTACACAAAGCGATGGATCGTTCCACGATGGGCGGATTCTTACCGCTGCTAGCTCAGGCGACATGAACTTTTATGATCAAAAGGGAAAGGTCGCCTTTACGTTAGCGAAAAACCTTTTCCCTGTAGCAGATTTTCACGATCAACGGGCGTTGGTGAAGGATACAGCCACTCATTTATATGGCTACATCAACACGAAGGGTAAATTAGTCGTCCCCTGTCATTATGTCGAAGCCAGTTCATTTTCGGACGGTGTAGCCGTTGTTAAGAAAAATAAAGATGAACATGGATCACTGATCAACACAAGTGGAAAGCAAGTAACCACGTTAGAGCGTACATATGACTCGGATTTTCAATTTTCGGATGGATTAGCGGTAGCCTATTCAGCTGATAATGGCAAGGCAGGCTATTTGAACACAGGCGGGCGTATCGTTATTCCGTATACCTATGATTATGCTCGTACATTCTCAGAGGGTGCAGCAGTCGTTCAAGACCCTACAGGGAAATACGGATTCATTAATCGTCAAGGAAAAGTGATGATTCCACTTCAATACCAGGCAGCAGGAGATTTCAGTGAAGGACTAGCGGCAGTACAAAATAGCAAAGGCGTATGGGGCTATATGGATACGAAGGGGAAAATAGCGATTCCTTTTCAATATGCCTCCGCAGCAAGCTTTAGTGAAGGTCTTGCCGCTGTATACAATAAGCAGGGAAAAGTCGGCTATATTAACAAACAGGGAAAAGTTGTAATCGACTATAGCCAATATAATAAAGTTTCTTCTTTCAATGAGGGTGTAGCTGTAGTGGGAATCGAGACCAAAACAAGTCGTTCCTTCGGATACATCGATACTAGAGGGACATTGCTTACTGCTTTAAAATACAAAAAAGCCTACCCCTTCCATGAAGGAGTAGCCATTGCTTCAATTTCGGATCAAGCTGCTGTCATTTTGAGTAAATAAATGATGATATGAAGTGGAGGAGAATTGAAATGATCCATACAAAGCCTATTGCATCCACTATACTTGGAGCTATCTTCGCTGGAGGTCTAATCACCTCGCCGCTGGGCAACTATACATACGCCACACCGAACCCGATCCAAATCGTAAGCGAGAACGGCATCATTTCTTCAGATATAGCACCTTATGTTCTTCATGGAGTGACGCTAGTTCCAATCCATGTCATCAACAAACTCGCGAAAAAGGATACTCTAGTTACATGGGACAATACCACCAAAACGGTAACTGTGACTTCAACTGGCAAGCAAACACTACTACAGATCAATCAAAGCCATGCCATGCAAAATGGACAGCCGATTGCATTGTCACAGGCGGCAATTTTAAAAGATGGCAGGGTAATGATTCCTCTACGCTTCATCGGTGAATCGATTGGCGAAAAGGTACGCTGGGATGCTCAAAATAGAATGGTTACTATTGGCGATGTTAGTTCCACAACCCAACAAGCGGCGATCATTCAAGCTCTGCAAACCGCAAGAACCGTAAATACAGAGCTAGAATCGGTTACGTTAGGAGCAAAATTACCGACGATCGGAATACAAACGATCATTCAATACTTTCCAGTAGGTCGATCCGATGTATATTTCGATTCTACAGATGATTTGATTAGCTATTATAAGGTGGAAAATAATAAGCGTTATGAATTGTGGACAGCTAATTATAAAATGGATGTACCTGCTAAAAATGAAGGCTTACCGTTCTTCCCTTATACAATTACCAAAGAAGTAGGTAAACGACCAACGATGACGACACCGATGGCTTATTATGTATTCAGAGGAGCGATCTCGGATTTGCGTTACGGCGTTATCGATATGAATGGAAAGGAAACGGAAATTAGCCAAACCGACCCTTCCCAAACGAAAGTAGGCTTTCCTGTCAGTCCAAACGAATTATCTCTTATAAAATAGAGCTATATGTATGCTCAATGAGTACATGATCACGATGCAGGTAGTTAAACAAAACCTCACGAAAGGAGCGTCCCTCATGTATCGTATCGCGATTTGTGACGATGAGCAGCAGCGCAGGGAAGACGTACAGCGTATGCTACTGGAGCTGTCGGTGAAGTCGGGTATCGATTTTGCAACAGAACAATTTTCTTCAGGCGAATCGCTGCTGTCGCATTACAGCGATGGCGGTGAGCCTTTTCATATCTGGGTGCTTGATATCGAAATGGACGGCTTAACGGGTATCGAGACAGCACGTAAGCTGCGAGAGATGAAGCGACTGAGTGAGCAGATTATCTTCCTGACGAGCTATGCAGAATATATGCTGGAGAGCTTTGATGTGATGACGTTTCAATATCTGCTCAAGCCAGTCGATCCAGAGGTGTTTGCGGAGAAGATGCTCAAGCTATGCCGCTACTTTGAGGAGAAGGAGCAGGAGATTCTGATCGTCAAGTCTGCCGACGGCGAGCTGGTGCTGCATCATGATGATATTATCGCGATTGAAGCCGCGAATAGCCTGACCGTAAAGCATAAGCTGAAAATCACCACCACGCGTGATATACATGATGGACGCGGTTTAATTTCTAGCTATGCAGATGCATTAAAGGAAGGTCGCTTCCTGCAAATTCATCGCTCTGTGCTGGTTAATCTGTCTCATGTTTATAAGTTTGCCGGGAATCGGGTGGTTATGTCGAACGGGATGGAGCTGCCGATCGGGCGCTCCAAGCTCAAGGAAGTAAAGGATGCTTGCACACGCTTTATGGTGCTGAGGATGGAATGATGCAGAGTACCATTCTGTTATGGCTACTAAATCTGGGAACGGCGCTCATGATGACGGTACAGCTGCACTTCTTTTTTAATACGGTATTTGGTAGTGAGCAAAGTAAACCGAGCAAAAAATACTGGATCATCGCTTTTATTCCACTGACCTATGCCTATTTAATGCTGGACTTGCCGGATCTATTTTCCTCGCTTATGGCGGTCGGCATTATTTTTCTCATGGCGCAGGGATATGAGGTATCGCAGAAGCTTAGAATCATGTTCACCATTTTGTTCGTTGTGCTGCTAACGCTCATCAATCTGATGCTGATGTACTTGTTTATTCCATCCATTCAACTGAATGCCGTTCTAATGAATGATATGCCGCTACGTATCTGGCTATCGATTACACTGCTGGTGAGCTGTACGGTGATGTTTGCCATTACGCTGGTGATTCGGCTATTTGTGAAGCGTCGACGTTTTCCACTGGAATCAAGATACTCGCTCCTGTTTCTCAGTGTGCCGATTATTAGCATCTATCTGGTGAACGTATTTACGATTTATAGTCAGAAAAATATACACTACTTTATCTCGATCTTCGGCTTTATCGTATTGAATGTGCTTGTTGTGTACATGCTCGATACGCTGATCGCTCGCTTTCATCTCAATCTGCAAAATGATCGATTGCAGCGGCAGATGGATTACCAGGATGCAAATTATGAGAAAACCGTCCATAGCTTTAAGGAGATCAAGCGTATCATTCATGATACGAATAAGCATATGCTCGTCGTCGCCGAATATATAGAGCGCGGACGTAGCGAAGAAGCGATTGAGCATATTCGCACCTCAATGAATCATATCGACCATGCGTATTTACGGGTGAACACAGGCAATCTGGTTATCGATGCGCTGCTAACCAATGCGCTCAATGTTGGACGTGCCAACGGGATTCGTATCGACACCGAGCTACGCTTGCGGCAGCCAGAGCTGCCGATCGAGCGCTATGATCTGTCGATTGTGCTGGGCAATATGCTGGATAATGCGATCGAAGCCTCCAAGGAGGTACGGCAAGCCGAGGATCGCTTGATTCGAATTGAGATTCATTCCAGCGAATCGGCGCTATTGATCCGAGTGCGTAATCGAACCGAGCGGCAGGTGAATGAGCTGCGTACCCGTAAAGCAATGCCAGATGATCACGGCTTTGGATTGACGAATATCCAGCGCATTTGCGAGAAATATGGTGGTCATATGACGATTGAAACGGAAGCTCGTACGTTTGATAATATGGTGATGCTGCCTTTTTCAGAGTGAATTGATAGCAGTGTGAAAAGACGCTCGAACATGTCGTTCGGGGGTCTTTTTGTGCTGTTCAGGGCAATTTTCCGTACGAATACTCGTTATCCGTTATGCTCGGTTCATACACAGCAGAACCGAAAACATAGACGAGAGGATGAATAAACAGATGACACGATCTACAATTATTTGGAAAAAGACAGGCACAGCAGCGCTTGTTGCCTTAATGCTAACGTTACCCATCGCAGAAGGACAGAGCTTCGCTGCACCTGTGACCCCTTCTACAGCAACCTATACTATGCCATCATCAGCAACCGCACAGAGCAATCTCACGCAAGCGAAGGCACAAGAAATGGTCAACGCGCTCATGGAAAGCTATGGCGTGACCGGTGCACAGTATGCAATTCGTGATGGCGGTAAGCTGGTTCTATCCGGCGGCACGACACTGGACGATAGTGGCAAGAAGCAAAAGATCGACGCAGGCAGCATGTTCGGCATTGGTTCGGTCAGCAAAATGTATGTGACCGCTGCGGCGATGATGCTTGTCGATGAGGGCAAGGTCGATATCGATCAGCCGCTGACCACGTACCTGCCTGATTTTAAAATGGCGGATGAGCGCTACAAGCAAATCACCGTGCGTATGCTGATGAACCATTCCTCTGGTTTATATGGCTCGCACTACAAAAATACGATTCTAATGAACGATAACGATACACAAAATGTCGATCAATTGCTGAGTAATCTGAGCAAAGAGCATCTCAAGTCTGATCCTGGCGAGTATTCCGTTTATGCGAACGATGGCTTCCAGCTACTAGAGCTACTCGTGGAGCGAGTGAGCGGCATGAGCTATAGCGAGTTTTTGCAGGAGCGTATGAGCAAGCCGCTCGGGCTGAACGCGACTAAGACACCGCTGGATACCTTTGATCGCGGTCAGCTAGAGCCAGTCCGTCTGCCAGGTCTGTTCAATAAGCTTCCCTCTGAAAATGCCAATATTCTCGGCACAGGTGGCGTCTATTCAACAGCTGAGGAGCTGACTTCATTCTCCGAGGTATTGATCGGTAAGCATCCAGAGCTGCTATCGAAGGCGTCCACCGACGCGATGCTTCAGCCAGAATATCGCAATGGAGTGTGGGTACCGGAAACGAAAAATGCCTTTGGCTATGGATTGGGCTGGGATTCCGTCGATCTGGAGCCATTCGGCGACTATGGTATCCGCGCAGCGACCAAGGGTGGCGATACGATCATGTATCATTCGGCATTGATTAGCTTGCCAGATCATGATATCTCGATCGCACTTGTAACAGCCGGGGGTTCATCGGTATTTAACACAACAGCAGCTACGAATATTTTGCTGCAATATTTGAAGCAGAATGACATCATCACAACCATTGCCCCTGAGCCTACATTTGAAAAGCCAGTCCAGCAAAAGATGCCCGAAGCCTTGAAGCAATATGAGGGCTTATATGCTACGGTAGGCGAGACACGCACGATTGCGATCAAGGACGGCAAGATCGAGATGCCTGCAATGATGAGTGATCTGATCCCAGCTCAAGCTTACGTGTATACAGGGGATCAGCAGTTTACGAGTGAGGATGGACGCACGATTCTTGCCTTTGACAAGCAGACCAATGGACATACGTATGTCCGTATTCGTAGCGACCTTGTATTCCCAGGCATTGGACATGCACGTATGGCATTCTATGAGCTGCAAAAGCTGGATAAAAATCCAGTAGACGCGTCCGTATCAGCAGCCTGGAAGCAACGTGAAGGCAAGTCGTATTATGCAGTAGATGAGAAAATCAATTCCTTCTTCTATATCTCGCCTTCGATTCTGACCAAAACGATCAAGCTGGATGCTTCAGGTGGCTATGCGAATGGTACAAAAATCGTCGATAGCGATCATGCCGTCAATACCGTCGAGATTCCAGTCATGAACGGTCGTGATACGTTCGATCTGGACTTTTCCCGTCAACATGGAGTCGAATATTTGCAAGCAGATGGTCGTACCTATGTGAGTGAGAAAGCGATTGGCAAGCTGAATCATAGCAAGCATTCTGTCGTCACGATTCCAGCATCGGGCAATGTACGCTGGTTTAACATTCCAGATAGCGCAGCAGGTAAGAAAATGACAGTCAAGCTGCCTAAGGATGCAGGATTTATTGTATATGATAAAGATCAGACTCCGGTGAGCTTCTCCTTTGTAACAGGTTCGAATACGGCTGTACTGCCAAAGGGCGGGAAGATTGTATTCGGCGGCAAGGCTGGAGAAGCATTAAATATTACGCTGGAGAAGAAGTGAAGAGAACGGAGTCGAGGTACGGAGAAGGGAGCAGAATGAGCCGATAAGTGACACCGCTTCTACGGGATCGTTTACCCGATCTAGCTCCTATCCTCATTCATCTCCATAGCGAGTATATCGTAAAATAGAATCCGATTTCCGTTCATTGTGACGGGAATCGGATTTTTGTATTGACGTCTCGTTTCAATTCTTCTGTTGCCATCATGATGCTGCTGGTGTATCCGCCATTCTTGAGCATTCTTCTGCGCTTCATCGGAATAGTCTATAAGCATCTGTCGCACATCCTCACAGTCATTGTATGCTTAACAAAGCATTATAGCGCAGAACCTCGCCATCCCTATAGAGTGAAGATGGTGGTCATCATGAAGCGAGAAGGAGATGAGGTATAACGATGGGACAGAACATACAGGAATTGCTACAAGTTGGTCAGCAGCTGGGCATCCACGTCACTACACTGGATCAGCAGCAAGCTCAGCATTATATCGAGCGTGTACTGGCTAGATACAAGCCCGATCAGACATCGAGCCATCTATCGATTGGAGATGGGGCACTCACGCTTCCGTTAGAGCAGCATGAATTTACCTACTCCGAAATGCTAGAGCAGGAATCGGTATATATGTTTTTTGATCAGGAAGGGGCGGATCGTCAGCAGGTGGCGGTAATCCAGGATGCACGTCTCGTTGGCAAGCTGATGGAGAATGCATTTGGAATGGAGTATTTTCTATCCAATGAACAGGTAGAATTTCTTATTGCGGTTAACTGGTATACGATTCAAGCTGTAGGCACAGCGATTAGCCATTTAGCAAGGCTGAAATAAGCTTGAGCGATGAGAGCGTACGCTTGACCTGATCTGTTCGACATATAGCGCGTTTTTACTACAAAAGGATACAATTTCTCCTTCAAAAAACTATCACTTTTACCGATACAGTTTATAACAGCAAGAGAGTGAGCATCACGAACGATGTACAGGTAACAATGAAGTATACATAGAGATACGGAGGAAATTGTATGAGCTTCAAGCTGCGTACCGGATTGGTACTCATCTTCATTCTGCTCTCACTGGTCTTGTCGATTGTGCTCGGTCTGGTATTAAACCGATACTCGGCGCACAGTGTGAAGGAGGAGATTGGAGAATCGCTATCCAGCACTGCCTACGATACGGCAGATAAGCTGGATAATTTTATGTGGACGCGTTCAGGAGAAATGGACATGCTGGCTCGTTTGCCTATGCTGATCAATTCGACTGACAAGGAAGATATTCATATGATGCTGGAGCAGCTTCAAACGAGCTTTCCTTCCTTCTCATGGATCGGTTATATGGATACGAGGGGTAAGGTGGTTGCATCGACTGATAATATTTTGTTAGGAAAGGATCTATCCCAGCGTCCGGTATACAAGGAAGGGATTCAACAAAAGTTTATCGGAGATGTGCATGATGCTGTATTGCTTGCAAAGCTGTTACCGAACCCAAGCGGAGAACCGTTACAATTCGTCGATATTAGCCTTCCGGTAACGAATCGTTCCGGTCAAACGATCGGCGTGCTAGCCGCTCATATGAGCTGGGAGTGGGCACGTGAGGTGAAGCGCTCCATGCTGTCCTCTCTGCGTCGTGACGATAACAATGTCGATCTGTTCATCATCAGTCGTAACGATCAGACGGTATTGCTGGGACCGGATAATATGGTCGGTAAGCCGCTCGATCTGAACAGTATCCGCGAAGCACAGACAGGTCGAAATGGCTGGGAGCTGGAGCAATGGCCAGATGGTAAAACATATCTGACCGGTTATGCGTATGGCAAAGGCTACATGGATTATAAAGGGCTTGGTTGGACGGTGCTTGTCAGGCAGCCTGAGGCGACAGCACTGGCTTCCGTCACCGAGCTGAACCGTTTTAGTGTGATTGCTGCGATTTGCGCTGCTATCGTATTTGCTATCCTGGGTTGGTTTGTTGCAGGGCAGATTGCGAAGCCGATCCGCCGTCTGACCAAGCGTGCAGATCGACTCGCCGCTGGCGAAGATGTTACATTGCCAGAAAAGGTTGGCTTCGAGGAGATTCGGATACTGTCGCGTTCACTGAATCGGATGGTTCGCTCGCTTGTGCAAAAGGAGGTAGAGCTGGATCAGATGCAGACGATCGCGCATTATGATCATTTGACAGGCTTGCCGAATCGTACAGCGCTAGAGAACTATCTGGAGCAGACCATCGTATCTGTCGATGAACAGCAGCAGCAGTTAGCTTTCCTCTATATCGATCTGGATGGCTTCAAAAAAGTAAATGATACACTCGGTCATCAGGCAGGCGATCATCTGCTACAAAAGGTCGCTCAACGATTGAACGAGATCGGTAGTGAGGGCGATATTACCGTACGTCTAGGTGGTGACGAATTTCTCGTCGTGCTACGCACCCAGCGCGAGCAGCTTATCGCTCAGGCAAACGCCTATGGCGAGAGCATTATTACCAATCTGAATCGCCCCTTTGTATTGGAATACGAAAAGGTGGTAATCGGCTGTAGCATCGGTGCCGCTGTGTATCCGCTCGACAGCGGTAACCCGATTGAGCTCATGCGGATGGCAGATCAGGCATTATATCAATCCAAGCGTGCAGGGAAGAATCGAATGACCTTTTATGAGGAACAGGCATCGGTATCTTCGTTATAGGGCTCGGTATGGCGAGATGCCGAGTTCATCTGATGCAATCAGCAGCTCATTCATAGTCGTATCAAAAAGCCTGTCCTCATTCGCATCACGCGAAAAGGACAGGCTTTTTTTGATGCTATATCGGTAACAGGATATTCACCCTATACGCAGAACATCCTTGATTAACGCCGCTGTCCTGCAATCCGTGGCCCAACCACGAGCATAATGAACAAGACAGCCAGCGCGCCCAGAATAATAACAATCGATACGATCAAATAACCCAGACCCGTCCAGCCGGCTTGAAACAGACTATAGATCATCATCAGTGCCCCTAGCAGAACACCGATCAATCCAGGGATAAACTGAATCGTACGCGAGTCTCGATTACGCCGCGTGAGTACGATACTAACCAGTAGCAGTACAATGCCCGTCGCACCACCAATGCCAAGCAATCCCATACCTATACCTCCTCGGTCTATCTTTTCTCTCATCGATCTGCACCATCGATGTTCGTTAACATCTATTCCTATCATCGGAACGATTCCCTGGCGCATGACGCTGTGATCATCAATGGCCGCCGCTACGTTCACTAGATAGCTGGTAAAAAAGCTGGAACATCAGCAATACCAGTCCAATCAGGCACATTGCGATCAATGCCAGCGAAAAGGCTGCAATGCCCTGCCATACCCCTTGCTTGGTATACACATCCATATAAAGCAGCACCAGGCTGGCAACCAGACCAAGCAGCCCCGGCAAAAACCGCAAAAAGCGTGGTCTAGCAAAAAAATAGGCGAGCAATAGCCCCAGTAAATACAGGACTAAGCCAGCGCTTAGTCCAGCATACACAAGCGGATGAATCGGGTGTAGCATATCGAATCCCCCTTTCGATCAATCTGTCTCCTGTTCATCTTACCACCTGATCTCGTTACCGCAACACCGTTACGTGGCAAGCAGAGGAATATAGCAGAAGTCAGTCTCAGACGCTCGTTATTCCGGTGCTTCTAGCTTGATTCGGCAAGCGCAACAGCCAGCTTCACTCAGCGCGTAATAAACTTCCTGTGAGCTTCGTATAAGCTCCACAATTAAATCGCATTCGATTAAAAAAAGGATAAATAGGCGCATCGAATCAGAGGATATTGAAAAATGGAATCCCCTCTGCGGCTAAGTGAGGGTTGGCAAAACTCCCAAAAAAACAGGGTATAAAGCAGTTTAGATAGCATCCGATAGGGTAATGGATGTATGGGAAAAGAGAACTGCTTAAAATGCAAAAAAAGTAATAAAATCATCCGATTCATCCAGCTTTTTCCGACTTCATGCTTATTGTAAGCGCTTCACAAGAGGTTTATCGTAATATTCAATCGCCACTGTAAATAAGAGCAGCTGTAATTCCGAGCCTGCTCAGCTTATGACCAAGCATCGAGTGAGACGAATGGCAAATGTAGGGTACAGCCCTGACACATTCGTTTGCATCGCTCCATCCATTAATCTTGAAAGGGATGATCGCATGAGAAAATGGGGAAGTGCAGGTATGGTGACCGTACTGCTTGTCCTGATTTTGACAGCATGCACAGGCGGCAGCACCAATGGCAGCAATGTGGTACAGCTTGAATTTTTCCAGAACAAGCCGGAAGCGAAGGCAAGCTTCGATGAATTGATTGCCAAGTTCAACAAGGAGCATCCGAATATTCGGGTCAGTCAGGTGAATCCGCCGGATGCAGAGACCGTGCTCAAGACGCGTGTCGTTAAAAATGCCGTGCCAGACATCATCGGTATGGGCGCAACAGATACATATTCCTTGCTGGCACAGAGTGGAATTTTCCTCAATCTGACCAATGATCCATTATTGAAAAAGGTGAATCCGCAATACGTGCAGATGCTAAATGATGTGACAGGCATGCAGGAGGTCACAGGTGTTCCATTTGCGCTTAATGCAAGCGGTATCATTTATAACAAGGCGATCTTTGAAAAGCTCAATCTGTCCGTTCCGAAGACATGGGATGAGCTGATCGCCACCGCACAAAAAGCTAAAGACGCGGGCGTGATCCCCTTCTATTTTACGTACAAAGACGACTGGCAAAGCAATCTGCCATTTAACGATATGGGCGGCTCACTCGTTGGCATCGACTTTTACAAAGAGCGCCGCGAGAACAAAACGACCTTCCAGGCAGCCTATCAGGAGGTCGCCAAAAAGCAGCTGGAGCTGCTCAACTACGGACATAGCGATAACTTTGGTAAAGGCTATTCCGACGGTAATCGCGCATTCGGTAACGGACAAGCAGCGATGTACATTCAAGGCAGCTGGGCAATCTCCGAGATTCGTAAAGTTAACCCGGATATCAAGCTAGGCTTCTTCCCATTGCCAGCAAGCAATGACGAATCCCAAACCAAGCTCACCGCCGGCGTCGATACCTTGCTCGCAATCTCCGCTCAAACCGAGCATCCAGAGGAAGCCAAGCAATTTCTATCCTTCCTGCTGGAGCCCGAAAATAGCCAGCAATACATCGACCAACAAAACCTGTTCTCCGCCGTCGATGGCGTACAACAAAAAGATGACAGCGTATCCGGCTTATTGCCCTATTTCGAACAGGGCAAAATCGTAGACTTCGTCGACCACTACATCCCAAGCGCCGTCCAACTCAACCCAACCGTCCAAGCCTTTTTACAAAACAAAGACATTAACGGCTTCCTAAGCACCCTCGACAAAGAATGGGACAAAGTAGCCGCCCGCCGAGCCAGTTAAGGGCGAGATGACGAATGAACTATAAGCTTCAACAGTAGAGCCACACATTGATCAATTCCAATCCGATACGCCTGAGCACATCCATTTGTTCAAGTCAAAAAATCACCAAGCTCATATCAACTCACCCTAATCCTAAACTTATCCAATCTACAAAATGAACTACAAAATAATACACATGTCGCTTATTGATCATTTTCTTTCTCTTTTTAAATGCCACACCCCACCAAGAACCTTAACTTCTTTTACAAATGATGCACGCAAGCCATCGTTCACTAAGTACCTGCCTTTTAAAATTATTGCTTCAAAAAATCATTGCTTTTGAACCGTCCAAGCAAACATGCTGCAACCCGCACAGAACGGAGGCAAGGAAATAAGGGAAAAGGACGACTTTGGAGGAGCGGGAATCTTCATTCCTTCCTATTCCAAAAGATTCCCGCGGCTCCACCCGAGTCCGTTCCCTTATTCCTTGCCGAAGTGGTGCCACTCTCAGCACACCATGCCTGCAAGCACAAGCAATCATGTTTAAGAAAAGTCCCTTCCCACGCACCTGTAAAAAATTAAGCTTCCACTCACAGTAAGAAAGGAGCCATCCCGATGTCCAAACGCATGTACACCTTCTACTGGATGACCATTCCCGCCGTACTGCTGTTTTTCTTATTTCTAACACTGCCAGCCATTCAAGGTGTGTATTACTCCTTCACCAATTACAACGGCTTTGGTAAAACGTACGATTTTATCGGCTTGCGCAACTATGTGAACCTGTTTACCGACAATGTGGTCGGCGATGCCTACTGGTTTACGATCAAGTTTGCTGTCGTAGTAACGATTCTGGTCAATATTTTCAGTCTACTGATCGCACTCGGGCTGAATGCCAGCATTCGACTCCGTAACTTTTTCCGTGGTATTTATTTTCTGCCGAATATTTTGAGCGTATTGATCGTTGGTTACATATTCAACTACCTGTTCTCCAACGTGTTTACCGTCTGGGGACAGACGCTGGGCATTCAATCGCTGTCGACTAACATTCTCGGTAATGAAAGTCTGGCATGGGTCGGTGTCGTGATCGTTGCTGTCTGGCAGGGTATTGCTCTGAATACGATTCTGTATCTGGCAGGTTTGCAAACGATTCCGAGCGATGTGTATGAAGCCTCCAGCCTCGACGGTGCTAGCAAATGGCGCGAATTCTGGAGCATTACGTTCCCGCTGATCGCCCCGTTCTTCACGATCAATATGGTACTGGCGATGAAAAATGCGCTCATGGTGTTTGATCAGATCGTTGCCCTGACCAACGGAGGCCCCGGTCGTGCAACCCAATCGATCTCGTTCCTGATCTATACGGGCGGCTTTGAGGGCGGCGAGTTCGCGTATCAGTCGGCAAACTCGGTCATCTACTTTATCGTTATCGCCGTTATTTCCATTGTTCAAATTCGTTTCCTCCAGAGAAGGGAGATGGATATGTAATGCAGGATACACGGAAAACCAATTGGCCGATCAACATCCTCGTTGCTCTCGGCACGATCGTCATTCTATTCCCGCTCTATATGGCGCTTACCATTGCACTCAAGGATCCGCAGCAGATGGCACAATCGTTGTTCGGATTGCCAACGAACTGGCGCTTCGATAACTTCGCTAATGCGATTGAAGTGACCAACTTCTTTCAAGCATTCCGCAATAGCGTATTGGTCACAACAGGTACAGTGGTTCTCACGCTACTGACCAACTCAATGGTCGCCTACGCGATTGGACGCAATATGCAGCGCAGTAAATTTTTCAAAGGGTTGTATTTCTACTTTGTCAGCGCGATGTTCATTCCTTTTCCAATCATTATGTTGCCCATCGTTAAGCTGACCGCAGCCCTGCATATGACCAACCTGATCGGCTTGACCATTTTGCATACCGTATATGCGCTTGCCTTTAACGTATTCGTCTATGTCGGTTATATCCGTTCCATTCCCGTCGCGCTGGAGGAAGCCGTAACAGTCGATGGGGCGAGCACATGGGGAACATTCTGGCGTATCATTTTCCCATTGATGGCACCGATCAATGCAACCGTAGGGATTCTGGTTTGCCTGTCGACGTACAATGACTTTTTGCTGCCGCTTATCATCATTAGCGATCAGAACATGTACACACTGCCGCTCGTACAGTACATTTTCCAGGGACAATTCAACACAGATTACAATCTCGCCTTCGCTTCTTACCTGCTGGCGATGTTGCCGATGATCATCATCTATCTCTTTGCCCAAAAGTGGATCATCAGTGGAGTCACTCGTGGATCGGTAAAATAAACATTTCGCTCCATTTTTCTCTATATCGTTGTTTCTCCACTAATCCACTAACAAACACAAGCCTCTTCCATGCAACGTACAGTTTGCATCGAAGAGGCTATTTTAATTCATTCCAAATATTATATTTCCTCTATACGATCCAACTTTGTATCTAACACGTTCAAGCCGCTGAGGCATGTCTTCAAACTGCTCTGTAAGCCATTCGATACAGTTGATCCGTACTTTATTGGTTTGCAATCACTATCATGTTGGAAGAAGCACAGAGCAGAGGAATCTTCATTTTTATCCTTTTAAAAGATCCCCAGACTCCACCTGAGGACACTCCCTAATTCCTTACCAGAAGTAGCGTTAGCTCCCAAGCGAAAGTAAATAAGACTGCCTACTAGTATTGCTTTTAACTAACTTTTTGATTGTAAATAACTTTTACATAATGTATCATATAGCATGAAAATCCCAAAAATACCATTTATAGTGTTAGTGCTCTTCTAACACGCGGTTCAATGAGCAAGTGATTTTGGGGAAGCAACATATCGTACATTTCTGACATGATGAAGGAGGAAAATCTTATGGGAACTAAAGGCTATCTTCTGAAAAATGGAACGGTATTAACGATGGACAGCGTGCTGGGCAGCTATCGGCAAGCCGATGTGCTGATGGATGGCTCGCGCATTGAGCAGATCGGTCCGAATCTGCACGTATCAGAGCATGACTATGAGACGATCGATGCGACAGGGATGATCATACTGCCGGGGCTGGTGGATACGCATCGTCATGTATGGGAATCACTTGTGCGTACAGCAGGGACGAACTGGTCGTTACCTGTTTATTTGCAAAATCTATATTATGGGGGACTGGGGAGTCGGTTGCGTCCGGAGGATAGCTATATTGCTAATCTGTTAGGTGCATTGGAAGCGCTTGATTCTGGAGTAACCACATTGCTCGATTGGAGTATGCCCTATTCACCCGAGCATACGGATGAGCTGATTCGCGGCTTACAGGAATCGGGGATGCGAGCGGTATTTGCGCTCGGGGTAAACGGAGAGACCGAGTATTGGAATCGAGAAAGTCGACTGGTGCTATCCGACGATGTGTATCGGGTGAAAAAGCAGTATTTTGCATCCAACGATCAGCTGCTGACACTGGGACTGGCGATTCGGGGACCAGAATTCAGTCACTGGGATACAACGGTCAAGGAGATTGGTATCGCACGCGAGCTGGATGCAGTCTGTTCGATGCATATTGGCTTTGGTAACTGGGGAGCCGCGGATCATTCGGTGACGCGATTGTATGAAGCAGGCTTGCTTGGCTCGGATCTGAATATGGTGCACGGCAACAAAATGTCTGCCGATGAATACCGTATGCTGGCAGATGCTGGAGCCTCGTTATCGGTAACACCTGAGGTGGAGATGATGATGGGACACGGTTATCCGGCGACAGGCTTCTTTATGGAGCAGGGCGGGATGCCAGCCCTTGGCGTAGACGTGGTAACCTCAACTGCGGGAGAAATGTTTACGCAGATGAAGTTTGCCCTACAAGCAGAGCGTGCACGTGTGAACGAGGAGATTATTGCTTCGGGTAATATGCCCGGTGAGCTGAATGTGCAGGCAGCACAGGCATTGGAGATGGCGACAACGGCTGGAGCAAGAGCGCTCAAGCTGGATCATCGTATCGGTCAATTGAAGCCGGGGTATGAAGCAGACTTGATCATGATTCGTACCTCCGATCTGAATGTGCTGCCTGTGATTGATCCGATCGGCGCGGTCGTGCAGTTTGCGCAACCGTCGAATGTAGAAAATGTATTCGTTGCTGGACGTGCCGTGAAGCGTAATGGTCAACTCGTAGGCGTTGATCTGGAGCGTGTGCGTAAGCTAGCGCTACAAAGCCGTGAGTACCTGGCTGAGCAATATACATTTACAGATGCGGATCGTGTGGTGTATTCCTGATTCCAATTTGACACGAGGAAAACACAGTAGGCCATATCAATAAAACATATGCCAGTAGATACACCGAGGCTACGGTTAACATAGCAAAAACAACTCCCGTCACATACGAAGCGGGAGTTGTTTTTGTATGAATGATAAATCTGAAAGTCATTGTGAACAGATCGATGTCATA
This sequence comes from Paenibacillus hunanensis, assembly GCF_034055775.1. Lineage (NCBI taxonomy): Bacteria > Bacillati > Bacillota > Bacilli > Caryophanales > Paenibacillaceae > Paenibacillus > Paenibacillus hunanensis. Next base: position 533,141 of record NZ_CP139194.1, read on the forward strand.
TTTACTCCACTTCTGTCTCTGACTGCTGCTCGACCAACTCACTCACCTCAGCAGATTCATTCACTGTAGCTGCGTTCACTGTCGCACGTAACGGCGCAGTCCATTCATAGAATAGTGCATAATCTCGTTCCACCTGATCGGCGTAGCCGTAAGCCCAGCGTGAGATATGATGTGCAAATGAATCTGGCTCATCGCCCATCGCACGGGCGATTTCACGCTCACTATGATAGTCCAGCAAGCCACTACTCACGTCAGAATCGGCGCGAGCATGCATTTTGGCGGTCAGACTTGCCATGCTGGCTACGATTTTTTGCATATCGCTGAGGCTCGTGATATTTTCCAGCTTGAGCCGTTTTTTATAAGGGGATCGTTCACGAACATAGAAATCGCGTTCTTCGAGCGTTACATAGCCAAGATACGGGTCTGCCTTATGATGCATCGCTTGCTGAGTCGTCGTCACACGCTTGCCCTGATGAGCGAAGGTTTGCCAGAACGATTCGCTATACGGGAGGAAATAAGCAGGCACAGGTGCGCGAACCTCTTTGACCTCCAGTACGATATCATCCTGTCCTTGCTGGAGGGTACCGCCCTCGATTAGCACATAATAACGATCCAGTCCGATCGATGCGGTGCCCGAGCCGTGCTTGATAGCGATATCCTTGATTTTATAATGCGATACATCATCTTCACAGCAGAGCAGGGACTGCTGGTAATCTCCCCAGGCTTGCTCTAATAGCTGTTGCTCCTGTGTGGAAGGGACGACCAGCTCACTATTTTCAAGGAAAACTCGATCGGTCTGCATCACCGCCGTTACTTTTTCGAGGAAATGACCCTGCCGACGCTTCTCCAGCTTGCGCAGCAGCTTACGAATAGCACCGTTAGCGTGCTCCTCATCCATTCGGAAGGTGGCAGGATTATCCTTACCTGAAGCAAAGCGGCGAATCTGCTTGTAGTATGTACGCGCATATTGCTCTAGTACAGCTAACTGCTGCTCACGATCATAGCCAAGCTGTCGACCGACCAGCGCGATGCTCACTGACATGCGCAGCACATCATACAGATACGAGCCTACATAGCCTTCATCAAAATCATTCACATCATAGACGATATCACCAGATTCATTACGGAACGCACCAAAGTTCTCAAAGTGCAGATCGCCTTGAATCCAGGTTGGACGATCATCCGGCGTATGATACGGAAAATAATGTCGGGTCGCATCAAAATAAAATAAATACGCACTCCCACGAAAAAAGGAAAACGCAGTCTGTGCCATTTTGTGATATTTCTCCGCTCGCTTGGCTTCGTCGAGCTTCATGATCGTTCCATCAAATTCATCCAGTACCGAAATGAGCGTATCTCGGCGTAGCTTGTTGCGTGTGCGAATAACATGTTCATTAATGGTTGCGTTCATATACAGTCCCCCTGTGTATTATGTAACGTTTAGCCTTATGATAGCGTAAACGATGTAGCTGGAAAAGAATGACCTGACCCTATTCATGAGCTTACGCCCATAAGGCTGACTGTCGTATTATCGCAGCGCTATCGACATCTGCTCAGTGAATCGTTAGCTGAATCATAATACGTAGCAACATGCGACGAGTTTTCACATCTTATAAAAATAAATGTATAATAAAGTTGTAGGTGTTTCCAATAATGATGATTATTGGCAAGTGATGAATGTAAGGGGGATGACATATGATACAGTGGATCAAACAGCAAATGTCATGGAGATTCAGCGTGATGGTAATCGTAGCGGCTATAGGCCTGGCAGCTATTTCGAAATGGTGGCTTAATGGGCTGACGAATGGTGGCGGTACATTCAATCTATTTCTTGTCTTTATTTTATATACCAGTCTTGTGATCAAGGGAATTCACTGGCTTACGTACGAAAAGGAAGACGGCATAACGGATAATCTACAACGGCTGGCCGCCTATCTCGGAATGTATGCACTGGCTTTTATCGTGAGCAGCTTCGTGCTGGGTATTCATGGTCGAGATGTGATCATGCTGGCATTCATATCGGTCTGTTTTGGAGTGATCTATAGCTTCAACGATCTGAAGTATGTATTTCGGCGCGGTTGGAATACGTTTTTGAGCGTGATGGTGATTCCTGTATTGCTGGTGGTCTGGCTCATTATGCATGGGTGGACAAGTGCTTCATGGTTTGATGTGTATAGCATGTACGATTACTTTATCGCTTCAGGCGTAGTGTACTGGTTGCTGATCATTTGTACATTAGCACTTTTTAGTCGTCATATTATTAAGCAGCCTCAGGATTCTTCCTCCACACAGTGAATACAGCTTCGTGTCTGTGCTCGTTATAAGCTATTGGATGATCAAGAATCCAGTCGACTTATAGCGAGCCAGATTGTTATTGTCCTCATGCAAATGTATTCTATCCCTAAACTGTGCTTACATAAGTATCAATTCAGGATAGCGTATTCCATTACATAGACTAGGATTCAGAATTTATTTCCCGGGAAAAGACGTCCAGTCCCAAGCGTTGCTCCCAGCCACTTGCTGTCCAAAAGGCTTTGCCCTCTTCGTTCGTATTCATGACAAATAAATGCGCCTTATCAATTCCTTGCTGCTCCAGTGCCTGCATACTGTGCGTGATCAGTTGTCTGGCGATACCCTGTCCGCGATTTGCAGCTGCTACAGCCATATGATATAAGTATCCGCGGCGTCCATCATGTCCAGCGAGTAGCGTGCCAACGATACCATTTCGGATAGAAAATTGTGTATCGACTGCAACATAACAGCAGCCTGGATTGCGTTTAAGATAGCGGTCGATCTGTTCTGGCGCATCCGCTTCGCTCAAGCCCATGCCTTCGGTATGGCTCCATAGCTGATACATTGCGTCATAATCGTCCATGGTCATTTCGCGAATAGTAATCACAGAATCATGGCTCCTTTGCATAGGGGATTTTATCAGGATTCCTACATTTGCATATCGTTTTTGTACCCATTTCATTCCTGTTAAGGTACGAAAATAGCTACACATGTTCGGTATTTTTATATCGATCACTCTATTATTGATTGTTGTTCGGAAATTTTCAATTTTTTCTGGTAATTATGGTTAATAAGGCTTAGCATAGAGGAAGAAACCGAATAATCCAGTCAGGCAACAGGCTCCGCTTTGTCTGATTTTCCGAAGCGGAGCTGAATTTTACTGATTTAAGCATAATTTTTCAGGAGGCAATCCTTTGAATATAAAAAAGAATATGAAAAAATGGCTGTTTTTGGCGTTGATTTTAAGTGCAGTATGTGTTGAAACGATCTCTGCGACTCGTTTACATTCGTGTCAAACGCTTGCAAATGCAAGTGCTACACCGATTCGCGTGAACGCGGTTACGGTTGATAATTCTGCTATTCCGACGGTGTCTGCTGCGGATGAAGGAACAGGCAATCGTGAAACCGTATTTGCTGATGGCGCGCTCGGAATGATGATTGAGGGCGAACTGAATGCAGATGGCATGTACAACAGTCTGACGCTACGCACTCCAGTCTTCCAATGCAGTCTGCCAGGAGAACAGGTACAGAATCCGACCTACGCACCGTGGGTGGCTGAGGCGGATCTGAACGGGGATGGCGAGAAGGAGATTATCGTCAATCTGACTTCTGGCTATGGTACAGGCATGGAGCTGAATACCATACAGGTGTTCAGCCAGAATGGTGAAAATATTCCGGTGGAATCGCTGCAAACTGGCATGGCACGCCAGTTCAGCTCCAGCGTGAATGGCGATCAGCTCCAGCTCCAGCTGAATGGAGTCACACATTCACTTCCGTTAAAAGGGCTGCCCGAGCAGCCTGCTTCCAATAAACCGCCAGTATTCGGAGGGGCGGTACAGCAATTCAAGGTAGACAATAACAAATTGACTGCGATCTATTCGCTACAGGTAGGCATGAACGGATTTATCGGCGAACTGGATGCTACGTATCAGTATGACAATGGTGTATTGCGTCTGGTGCCAGCCAAGCTGAATCTGGAGCAATAATCTATCATTGTACAGTCACGGACAGTCTGTGACTTCGTAAGTATTCGGCTCGTAAAATGGTATTTTACAATGACAATAAGCGCTAGAATCACAGTCTAGCGCTCGGTATAGGTGTGGTTTGAAAGTATAAATTAGCCGTAAAAGTATAGCGGAGTCATACTTGTAAAGTCGCTACAGCTCATCGGCAATGCGGATCAACTCGCGCATTCCCTGTTGAATCAGTGTTTCATTGGCAAAGGAAAAGCTAAGACGGATATGCTGGCTTGGACGTTTGCCATAGTCGAATAGGGAGCCGGGCACGAAGCTGATGCCCTCGGTTAAAGCATGGCTGAGCAAGCGGGAAACCGATAGCTCTGGCGGTAGCTCAACCCATAGATTCAAGCCGCCCTGTGGCTCGATATAGTGCCAGTTTGTCTGCTGTAGCTCGGTCTGCATCGTTTCCATACGGATGCGTAACGCAATACGTAGCGTATCCAAGTGGCGATGTAGCCGATCCGACATAAAATAATGCAAGAATACCTTTTGATTCAGCAGTGGTGTTCCTCCGTCAGTCAATGATTTGCAGGAGATCAGCATCTGCATCCATGGTTGTCGGGCAGCGATACAGGCGATGCGCAGACCGGGAGAAATGTATTTGCTAAAGCTACGAATATACACGGTGTAACCCTCAGTATCGTAAGCAAATAAGGGTGGAGGCGGTGCAGCGCCAAAGTACATATCGCTGCATGTATCGTCCTCGATCAGCAAGCACTGATGCTGGGCTGCAAGATCGACCAGCTGCTTGCGTTGCTCTGCCGGAATACACAGTCCCGTCGGATTGTGAAAGGTCGGATTCACATAGAACAGACGTGGACGATATTGCCGCATGAGCTGCTCGATTTGCTCCATATTGTAGCCATCCGCATCGGTACTGACCTCCAGAAAGCGTGCGCCCTTTTGCCGAAACACATCCAGTGCCGTCGCATACGTTGGCGATTCGACGAGCACATAATCGCCCGGACGAATCCATGCCTCAGCAATGAGGAAAATCGCCTGCTGTGCACCACTGGTGATCAATAGTTCCTCTGGCTCCAGATAGAAGCGTGAATGCTGGCTAAAATAACGTGCCAGTAGCTCGCGCAGTTCCAGATCGCCCTGTACATGGGCATAGGTGCCGAGTAGCTTCGGATACAGATCGAATATCTTTTTCGTATATTCCGTAAAATAATGATTGGGCAGTAGATTCGGATCAATCAGCGCCTGTGAGAACTGATAGCGGGCAGGCAGACGATGCAGCTCATTCATCGTGCCTTCGAACAGCGCAGGTTCCAGCTCATTCTCATTCGTTAGCGTGTGTACCGCAGGTGGTGCGACATAATAGCCGGACTTGCTACGTGCATAGATGGTGCCCTGCGTTTTCAGATGCTGGTATGCCTTGAATACGGTCAGACGATGCATTCCACTATCGCGTGAAAGCTGCCGTACAGACGGTAGACGCTCATGCGCTTGCCAGTCGCCGCGCTGAATACGCGCCTCAATATACGAGCTGATCTGACGATAAGACACACGGGCTGAAGTGTCCGGTAGCTCAACCGATCGTTGTGTAGTGGGTGATAAAAAGCTGCTCGCTGCCTGCGGTGTGGCTGTTGGAGCATCGATATGCTTGGAAGAAATCGTATCGCGGGAAAATGTCATGATCAACACTCCTTTTCAGGCAAGGTTTTATAAAAATGTACGTAGAGACAGACATACATACATGTAGGTAGATACAGATTCATAGTAGACGGTATACGGCCAGGTATATAACAGGCACAAGAGTAGTAATACCAGCCCTATACCCAGCCTGCTGTTTGCTTCTGTTCATCATAACGTGTTCTACCCTGTGTACCGATGCATCTGTTCTGCTTGACTTCATCTGTTCTATTGTCCTTCCTTTACAATAACAGAACAAAGAGGAGGAGTGACAGATGATTATGCTCGGCTATGCAATGATGTGCTTGATTTTCAGCACAACCTTTCTGGCTATTAAAATTGGAGTGGACGCAGGAATGCCCCCGTTTTGGAGTGCAGGTGTGCGCTTCTTTCTAGCTGGGCTGATTCTGATGATCGTGATGCGTCTATGTGGAAAGATCAGTTTTTCTGTTCTGCTACGTAAGGAGACGCTGTGGATTGGTGCGAGTATGACCTTTGTAACATTTGCCGCATTGTATTGGGCAGAGCAATATGTAACCTCGGGTGTGGGTGCATTGCTATCAGCAACCGGGCCAGCGATGGTATTGCTGATCCGTGCGCTGGTGCTCAAGATGAATGTACCACGGATCGCCTTTATCGGTGCTTTTATCGGACTCGGTGGAGTGGGGCTGCTCATGTTGCCAGGCTTATCGGGTACGGTGCATGGCTTGTGGGTTCTCGCCTGTGCGGTCGTCATTATCGGTGAAATCGGCTATGCGAGTGGTGCAGTCTATTCCAAACAGGTATCGTCGAAAATGAAGGACGTATCACCAATCGCGCAAAATGCAGCACAGCTGATGCATGGAGGCTGGATGCTACTCGTATTATCTCTGCTTACCGAGCGTGGACAGATTCATATGGATGCGATGCTGGAGCCGGAAGCGTTAGGCTCACTGCTCTATCTGATCGTGGTCGGATCCATGGGTGGACATACGCTCTTTTACTGGCTCGTAGCGCGTACGAATCCGGTATTTCCATCGACATGGCTATACATTTCGCCTGTGCTTGCATTACTGATCGGCTGGGCAGTATACAGCGAGCCACTCAGCTGGATGGTTGCAGTTGGAGCAGGCATCGTATTATGCGGTGTGATCCTGACCAATTTGGAATTGCTACAGACGCTCTGGAAGGGCAAACGAAGTAAAGCAGCTACCAGACGTTCTCTGGAGCTAGAGCGGCGCTTGGACCTGGAGCAACCATTACCGGTCAAGTCTCGCTAGGTCGTGCTGGATGGTGTTGGGTCTGTAGCTGTTGTTGAGTAAGGAAGACTGGTGATAGTATAGCAAGCGATCATCACAGCGAGGAACGATGATCAGCATGTAGTGATTTCTAGTGCTATGTATATAGCTGCGTATATAGGTTCATAATCAGTGTTATTTGTACTACAGTGTAACCACCATGCGATAGAGGAGTAGGCGCAAACCAGGTCTATTTACCGGGCTCAAGTGTATCCACCTGCTCCTCTGCCGCATACGATACGTGCAAGGGTTCAAGACGTGCAAAATTTCGAGCTGTCGATAAGAGATGCCAATAGCAGAAGCGAGTCGTAAAGTGACTGTTAAAGTGACTCGTAGAAATAACTAGTAAAAGTAACTAGCCAAAGCTAGTAACACTAGTTGATAACAAAAGTGAACAAAATCCAAAAGCCAAACCGTACAGGTAACCCTCATCGCAAAACAATCCCATACTTCAATCCACCAGCAGGAAATTATCCCCTCCATTCCGAATTAGGTAAGTAGCTAAATCAAATCCGCCATTACCGAAAACGGAGGGATCTACATCGTGATATTCAACAAAGGCAAACATAACCATCAAATTCATAAAACCTACAAAACAGCTACTTTCAGTACATCGAGCAGCTATAGTCACACCTCAGATCGCGCCATCAACGAATCGCTATTACCTTTACATCAGCAATCCCCCTCATCATTCCATCAGCCATCGATTAAGCCTATACGTGCATTATTGCTCAGTCTCGGCGTATTGCTTGCTAGTACAGGTGGACTGGTGTTCACCAGCTCCTATGCCATCGCAGCTGGAGCGTCATCACACGCATCAACACAGTCAGCTCTCCAAACCGTCAATGCAGCAGCGAATTCAGCCCCATCCAGCACATCCAATACGGCACTCGCCGATCCAACTGTGAATACCGTCATTCAAACGCAGACACAGGTATACGAAGGCAAGCACTTCCGTTTCTACTATCCACCAGCATGGAAGACAGGCATCAAAGTCGAAGTCTACCATCCACCCGGCATGGATACGTCTGAGGTTGTTGATTTTACCTATAATGGCAATTCCCTGCTTAACTTAATGGCAGTTCCACGCGCCGAATGGAATGCTCAGCTTCCTGATGAAGTTCCATATGGCTACCGCATTGCTGCGAATGGCAACTACATCTACGCAATCAATCTTCCACAGGATAGCGTCTATGACCCGACAAGCAAGGAATACCCAGCGTTCCATAAAAGAGTGCTTACGATGGAGCAAGTCCAGCTGATGTTCCAGGGCAAGTAGATTCTAAAATGGAGATTAAGATCAATGACCGCCCGAATATCAATGATCACCATGTAAATCGAACATTAATAATAACGGCACCTCGGCACCAACAGGTACAGAAAAAGTACTGAACAATTACAGAAATTTGTCCAATCGCTATATTGATAATCATTCAAATCGTAGTTCTAATAAATAGTAGTTCTAATCAATACTACGTGACTACTCACACCACAGTCTAGCTCTAGTCCCACCATCGAATAACCATCACCTCCAAAAGTCCATGCAAAAAAGGCAGGATAGAAAGCCACAGTAGCTTCCTATCCTGCCTGATATTTCACAACCAAATACATAAACAATACCAACCTGCACAATCGCAATAGATAACCCATTACGCAGTGTACATCACGCTATACGTAACGAAGCCCTCAATGAAGCCCAGCCGAATCCAGCTGATGGAGTCTAATCTAATCCAACACCATACTGATCCGATCCATTTACTGGTTCACCGCATAAATCCCCGGCTTCCCACCCACAACGCCGATCCATAGCTCACCGTTTCCAACCATCACACCACGATAGTTGATAAATACATCATTCACATTTTGATTCGCCAGTGCATTACGTACCTTTGACGTCATGATCGAGTTATATTCATTCAAAAATTGCTTTTCGTTCAAAATGCTACGTCGTTTACCATCCGCTTGATTGACTGCCAGCGGATACGATACACGCTTGGCAACTGCATCGCGATTACCATTAGCCACCGCTCGCTTGAGATTGGTGAAATACCCGGTAAACTGCTTGGCAGAGTCGAAGCCAGCTACATTCACCAGACGATTATTCAGATTAGCCTGAGTGGAAGAGCTAGAGGAGCTGCTACCGTTGTTACTATTAGAGCTTGAGCTACTGCTGGAGCTTGATCCTGAACTCGAGCTGCTAGAGCTGGAAGAGACCGATGGAGTCGATGGTGTGCTTGGCATTTGAGGAGCAGATGGTGTTGCCACGGTCGCTTCCTTCACAGCTGGCACCGTCAGATCGTTGGCCGCATAAGCTGGTGTCGCTAATGCCATAGCCATCACCGCAATAAGTGGAATCGCGCGCTTGTTCGTCATGATTCATCCTCCTATGTTGATAGTATCGTGTCTAGCATGTGGCACTATAAACGAGAGGTGCGATGAGAAAAGGATGTGGCGTAGCCCAAACTCCATTCCATTGCTACTGAATCCTCTTGTATACATGCCTTTACTCGTTTGTACCCGATTTGGAGTGTTATTGACCAATAACTTCCAGAGTGTATACCCTAATCGGCATCATCGCAGCGCCGTATGATGTATGTATTATCTAATATTTCCCAGTCGCAAAGCAAGTAAAAAAGCCTGCTGCAAGCAGGATCGCTTACAACAGACTGTAAAAGAATTCGTTAGTTTTTCAAATGGAACGGTACGGTCGCTACAACAACATCCTTGTAGTTGATCAGATACGCACGCATGAGCAGACTGGTCTGATTATGCAATATACTTTCCCACCAGTGCTTGGTGACGAACTGCGGAATCAGAATCGTAATATGATCGGTCTCCCCGTTTTTCCATTCAACCGTATCGATGAATCGACGCAGTGGACCCAGAATACTACGGTAACGTGAGCGCAGAATGATCAGGCGTACACCTGGATTCCATTGCTCCCATTTTTTCTCCATTTTCTCAATCGCTTCTTCGTCAAAGCCAACATACACAGCGACGACATTCGGTGATAGCGTTTGTGCATAGCTGATCGTGTTCATTACGACCCGCGTAATTCCAGCTACCGGAATGATAATCGTATTGCCCTTCGGCTGTGGCTTATCCTGATCCAGGTCGATGCGCAGCTGTTCAGCTGTATTTTGATAGTGCACATAGATTTTGTGGAACAGGTACACGACGATGGGCAGGAAGATGAAGATGATCCAGATTTGCGAGAACTTGGTGAAAATAAAGATCAGCGTAATCGACAGCGTGGTCAGCATACCGATCGTATTGATCAGCAGCTTGATTCCCCAGTTGGCTGGACGAAGCTTGATCCAGCGAATCATCATCCCCAGCTGGGACAGTGTGAACGGAATGAATACACCGACCGCATACAGTGGAATCAGATTGTCCGTCTCTCCGTGGAACACGATGACCAGTAATGCGGAAGCTAGGCTCAGGAAGATAATCCCGTTCGAGAAGCCCAGGCGATCACCACGTACCATGAACATATGCGGCATGTATTTATCCTTTGCCAGCATGAACGACAACAGTGGAAACGCAGAGTACGCCGTATTGGCAGCAAGGAACAGAATCAGTGCCGTTACACCTTGAATAATAAAATAGATTACGCCACTGCCAAAGGTCATCCGAGCAATCTGTGAAATGATCGTCTCGGTTGGACGTGGGCTCACACCGTACCAGTAGGCAAGCAGTGTAATCCCGATAAACATACTACCCAGAATGATCCCCATCATAAGCAGTGTGGCAGCTGCATTACGCTCAGCAGGCTGGCGGAAGTTCGGAATCGCATTCGATACCGCTTCAACCCCTGTCAGTGCCGAACAACCGGAGCTGAACGCCTTGAGCAATAAGAACAGACTGACATTGGACACGGTAGCGCCAAATTCCGGAGCCGCCGCTTCAATGCCGCCCGTCATGTATTTGATGACACCGCTAATAATCAGGAAGAAAATCGCTACGACAAACAGATAGATCGGAATAGCGAGCACGGATGCAGATTCGGTCACCCCGCGCAGGTTCATAATCGTTAAAAATACAATCATAATCAATGCAATTAATACCCGATGATCATGCAATACAGGAAACGCCGATGTGATCGCGTCTGTACCTGCGGACGAACTAACAGCTACCGTTAGTACATAGTCGACCAGCAATGAACCACCGGCAATCAGACTCGGAATCTGTCCGAGATTATCCTTGGCGACAATATAGGCACCGCCACCGGTCGGATAGGCAAAGATCGTCTGACGATACGAGATAACTAGAATAACCAGCAATCCCAGTACAGCCAGCGAGATGGGAACGGAATACCATAGTGCAGCAAAACCGGCTACCATCAATACAATTAAAATCTGTTCGGTTCCGTACGCAACCGAAGATAGCGCATCGGAAGACAAAATGGCGAGTGCTTTCAGTTTGCCTAGCTTTTCCGCTTCGAGTTCTGCGGATTTCATCGGTCTTCCGATCAAGATACGCTTTAACTTGCCTAGCATCTTTTTGTACCCCTTCGTTGTGTAAATTTGATAATTGATGTTACAAATAACATAATGATTATACGTGTACAAAGCCACCATGGATACATATAAAATACGTTACGATTTATATACACCCTTTTTCTTGTATCAACGCAATTTGCTCAGTCTATCCACGGTATGCAGACATTAAAACAGACCGCACAGCAGAAAGCAACATCATACCGGCTTGGTGGATCGAAGCATATGCACATATCCTTACCTACCGGCTGTGCAGCTTGCATGGCGGCTAGACTGAACAGGCGTATTTCATTATACTCCTCACGCGCAAAAAGTCATGCTAAATTTTGTGGAAATTTGTTAAAATGACACGATAGGTGATTCTTTAGCAAATATAGCTCGATAGAACTGCTCGCAAGACAGAAGCCGGCAGACTTTTGCGGCTATATTGCATGAAGAAGAATAGCCGAAGACAGGAGAGAATGAATATGAAGAAAATCATGCTCCGAGTATTGCTGGTAGCGACATTGCTGATCTTAGCTGCTATCGTGACCTGCTTTTATCTGGGCTACTTTATGCAGGCGTATTTCCTTATCTTTATCATTCTGGCGGTGTTATTTGCGATGGGGCAGGTAGCGAATCTGAACAACAATGTATGGCTGCATCGGAATAGCTATGAACGACGTATGCACGAGGAAGCCGAGCGTTACCGTCATGAACGCGAAGATTGAGCAAGCTAAGATCATAATCTAAAATATTACATTTGTACTATATAATGAGACGTGCTCCTTTCGCCGATATTAATAACAAAATGAATTGCCGGGTACACACTCTTATCCCTGCGCTAACGGCAAATCATCTGGCGAACAGGAGGACCACATATGAAAAAGACAAAATGGCTGTTTCCCATGATGCTAGCAGGTATGATGCTCGCTGGCTCCACTGGCGTATATGCTGGTGTAAAGCTGGAGAAGATCGAGGCTTTCAAAAATCATGGCATTAGTATCGAATTAAATGGACAAACCTATACACCCGTTAATGTAGACGGGCAGCCGCTCACACCTATTACGTATCAGGGTAGTACGTATTTGCCGATTCGTGCGATTGGTGAAACGATGAATACATCGGTGCTGTATGATGCGGTGAACAATAAGGTGCTGATCGGTAAGTCTGGTGCAGCCGCTACACCTGCTGCAACCGCAACAACTCAGGATACGACGAATAAAAATGCAGCGGCCAATACAGCCGTAGCTCCTTCAACAGCAACTGGCACAAGCAGCAATGCCAGCTCTGCGGCTACAAAGGATGCCACAACGACAACCGCTCCAGCCGCGACAAGCCCGAATACAAGTGATGCAGCACAGGGGCAGAGCGCTCCTATCACACCAACTCCGGGACCGATCGACACCTTAACCGAGCCTGCTCCGCCAGTATACAATGTATCGATGACGACAGGGATTATTCAGAGCTCGTACCTGTCAGCGGACTTTCCATTTCCAGCAGATGCCGAGCGTGTAAGCCTGGTTGAGCAGGTCGCAGGTGGTAAAAAGCAGCTCTCGCTCGTGTACCGCACGCAAGCCGATCTACAGACGGTCGGAAATGCCTATGTTGATTACTACACTGGCTACAATATGGAATTTGGCGCCAAGCGTGTCGCTAGCTCAGGCATTAGCATCGTCGGGATCGTGAATGATGCGTTCGGTGTATCGATTCAGGGAAACCCAATGTCACTGCGTCCAGGCTACAATAGCGTATCGGTGATTCTGGCTGAGCAATAAGGCATAGGTCAATCAATTTATGAAAATGGGTTCTTAGCTGAAGACCGTTGTAAGCGATTAAGCGAGCAATTATTTTCAAAAATACGAGACTTTTTTCACAATGATTTTCAAATTGAAATATTATGGAAAGTGTAAGTGGTTATGATATTCTGTAAGTCCATCGGGTGTAGGAATGATGACTGGTGTATATTACCATTTTATCGCATAAAACCTTGATACAAAAGGCATTTCGCTCTTCATGACATAGAAGAGCGAAATGCTTTTTTTGCTATGTTGTTTGCTTATGTAAACGTGTGGGAAACCCATATTTCGTACCGCATTCTTTCTGCAAAAGCAGCATAATACCCGTCTATAAAACGTTTGAATCGGAAAATTTGAAATTCTTTCAGAAATTTTCAATTTAGGTAGTGCAATTGGAAAATGGATGTGCTAAGATACGTAGAGTTTTAAGAGATGCCCGTCGGAAATGCCATGTGACCTTCACGCAAATGAATGATTTGCCTGGAGGTTTTTTGCAGCCAAGACTGCCATAACGGATTGTAGTAAAAAGAAACAAACAAAAGGAAGGTGACATCATGAGCGCTATGAACCCTGCACAAGGTAAAGCCCCTGTTGAAACACAATTTAATCTGTTTAAATTAACCTGGCCGATTTTCCTTGAGGTATTCCTGTTTATGTTAATGGGAATCGTCGATACCCTGATGCTGAGTGACGTGTCTGACAACGCGGTTGCGGCGGTTGGTACATCCAACCAGGTTATTTCCATCGCTATACTGATTCTGGAGGTAATCGGCAACGGGGCGGCAATCGTTGTAGCCCAGTATATTGGCTCACGCAAGCTGCTGGAAGCAAGCCGAATTACGGCACTGGCGATTACGCTGAACCTGTCTGTAGGCGTGCTCCTGAGTGGAACCTTCCTGCTGTTTGGTGGACATATTATGGAATCCATGCACTTGCAAGGCGATATTCTAGCACTGGCAGAGAGCTATATCGCGATCGTCGGTGGTGCAATTTTCTTACAGGCACTGATTAATATTTTAGCTGCTGTTATTCGTACCTATGGTTTTACGAAAGAAACGATGTTTGTATCGGTATTTATGAACTTACTGCATATCGGTCTGAACTATCTGCTCATCTTCGGTCACTGGGGCTTGCCTCAAATGGGCGTACAGGGTGCAGCGATCTCGACGATCATCAGCCGTCTTGTATGTATGCTGATCTTCTTCTGGCTGATGTATCGTGTAATGGAAGTACGGATCATGGTTGCCGATTACTTCAGAATGTCCAAAGAGTATATTATGAAAATTCTGAAAATCGGTGTTCCGTCCGCAGTTGAGCAAATTACGTATCAGCTGTGTCAGCTCGTATTCGTCTTTTACGTCACCTATCTGGGTAGCGAAGCGATGGCTTCCCGCCAGTATGCGAACAATATCTCGACCTTTATCTATCTGTTCAGTATCGCAATCGGTATGGGAACAGCGATCATCGTCGGTCGCCTCGTTGGTGCAAAGCGCAAGGAAGAAGCGTACCACCGCGTATGGAAAAGTGTAAAATGGGCGATGGCAGCAACGCTGGTCATGGACGTGATCATCATCCTGCTGCGCGAGCCACTGATCGGCATGTTCACAAGCAATCCAGAGATTATCCGCATGGCTTCACAGGTCATCCTGCTGAGCTTCCTGCTGGAAACGGGACGAACCTGTAATATCGTTATTATCAACTCGCTCCGTGCCTCTGGTGATGCCAAATTCCCGGTCTATATGGGCTTGATCTCAATGGTGTGCATGAGCTTGCCGCTCGGCTACCTGTTCGTTTTCAAAATGAATCTGGGTCTAGCTGGCATCTGGCTAGCAATCGCCGCCGATGAATGGACACGCGCCGTGATCATGTACTTCCGCTGGAAGAGCAGAGCATGGGAAAAACACGCACTTGTCCAGCACGATGAGCCTGAACCAGCTGAAAAGCTACCTGTGGCGGCTCCGGTATGATCGTAAACTGAATATACGCTAGATATGCAAAATCCCGTTCACTGTTAAGGTGAATGGGATTTTTTATGTTGGCGTGTTTGCAGCAACCACTCCAGATAGAGAACATACCAACGACCTCCGGTTAAGCCGGGATACTTTGATTGTAATAGAGCAGGCGTATCCCGGCTTAAAGGTCGGTCTTTTGGTATTGTTCTCTACCTTCCGTTATGTGCGTATGGATTTGTACGAACATAGATAAGTAAACCTTAAATCATTTGAGTATACAGTCTGTTTGTCCTTGTCCTGTCCGTGAACCCACTGCCAACTCCCATGCTACGATGTACTTTTATTCTTGTTGCAGAATGCACGGAACGGAGGAAAGGAAATAAGGGGAAAGGACGACTTATAGTGTTAGTGATCTTCTAACACGAGGTTCAATGGAAAGTGATTTTTGCGAAGCAAAATATCTTACAGCTTTGGAGGGGCGGGAATCTACATGTAATTCCTAATCCAGTAGATTCCCGCGGCTCCACCTGAGTCCGTCCCCTTATTCCTTGCCGGAGTGGTTCCTCATTCAAAGCCGAATAACACGACGATAGTGCATATTTCCAATACGATCGGTCCAATCCAGCTCATCTTGATACGCCGAGCGGTAATAAATGCCGACCGGGAGATAGCCGAGTAGCATGCCACCGCCGCCGCATAGCGACATACCGCCATCGCCGCCTTTGTCGATGGTTTGTCCGTCAGGTGATAACGTAAGCTCGACCTGGTAAGGATCGCCGAGGAAGTACAGACCGAAGCCATTAGCTAACTCTAGATCGTATGGACGTTCGATGTCAGGTGAAGCAGTGGCTGCTTTATCCTTTTCAAAATAGCGAAGCTTCATCGTATAGTCCCATTGATTGCCCCATGGGAACATCGTGCGGACGCCACCGCCATTTAGATACTCCCATTCATCCTCCGTGGGCACCTGAAAGGGTGAATCCAGTTCGATCTCTGCCCATTCGGCTGCATCCTCCGTCGTGTAAAATAACCAGACGCGGATCGTATCGCCATCACGCTCAAGTCGGTAGGATTGATCGAGCTCGTAAGAATTGTACTGAGCTTGCTTGAAGACTTCGATTTGTTCGAAGATGTCCTGATCTTCTTCGGGATCTAGCTCGTCGAGCGATGTTTCTTCCCAGCTTACAGAATGCACCTTACGCTCGGCGAGTAACGGGCGAATGATAGCTTCACGTACGGGAGAGAGCTGATTATCCATTAATGAATCTGCACTTTCTGGTGGGAGTCCAATATCGGTGAGTATAGACCGGAGCTCTGTCCAGGTCGCTTCGTCCTCTTCATCTGGCCATTGCTGGAGTCCGAGTGTTACTGTATCACCCGGCACAAATACAAATTCACTGCCCTTATATGTAAATACACCGGTCTCTGTTGTTGCTCCATATCGGCTGAAGGTTTCTATTCGATCCAGCTCAAAGCCTTCGGGTAGCTGAGGCTTCAATTGCTCCAGCAGGCTTCGTCGTTGCTGCTGATCCAGCGTATTCCACACAGGGCGGTTATACTGATCATTACTCATGGTTTTAAGCTCCTTTTCTATTGGAGGTAGATGGTGCTCAGCGGATGATGAAGGGTGAAATGGCTAGCTGGTATGGATATGGATGGTTCGTTAGCAGCTGGAGCATCAGGCTGTTCCTTTTCAAGCAGATGCTACGTGCCTCATCCAGCCTATTGTAGCTGTATTGTATTACGTAAAGCAACCATTCTGGCAGAAGGTTAGCAGGAGCAAACGAATTGTCCCGATGAGATGCAGAACCGTGTTAGCAGATGTGACTACATGATATGACCGGATCATCAGGCAGGACTTGCTTTATCGATCTACCAGACTTCTGCAAGCCATGGGTGCATGGGTACAATGTTGTCTATTCCAGCATTGCTTGAACCTCTTCTAGCGTTACCACATATAATGCCTGCTCGGTGCATAGTAGAAGACGATCCTTTCTGCAATCCTGTTGTACATACTGAAGCGAGCCATGCTCTTCATTTACGAACTCGATTACTTTGCCGGTACTTAGTTGTCCAGATGTATCCAGCGTTTTAAATTGAAAGGATGTTCCATGCTTATCATAGCCCGCCTCGAATAAGAAATTTCTACCGTCTGTACAGAAGCCACTGGAGCCAGATATACCCGGATGAATGAAGGCTACCTGTGATGATTCAGTATGCACGCCATTGGTAATATGTCCAAGCTGAAAATCAGAATAATAATAAAACCATATCTCCTTTTCGTTGACGACATTAAGCGCATAGCAGTCATCGATCAGGGCAGCTGTGTTTTTATAGCGAATATTCCCCTTCGAATCCCAGGCGATCAAGCCGCTGGCACCAACCGGATCAGACCAGCCATAATTACCATATACACCCTCATCAAAATAACTGACCCAGATCGTTCCTTTTCGGCTCACCTGTACATTCTGGATACCATCGCCCAGCAGAAAATCACGAATCTCCACGCCCTCGCGGCTCCAAACACGGGCATTGCGATCGTATTGCTCTCGTCCATAATATGCAGCTCGTGCTCCGACCAGTAGCAGATCATCATGCAGGGGCTGTACATAATGGTAAAAGTATTGCTGCTCTGGAATGACAATCTCCTCAATATAATCCTCCGATGCCACCAGCACTTTATACGTATATCGTTGTTCAAGCGCCGTTTGGACGAACATGCCTTGTTTTCGTGCCGGTACTTCGTTCATAAGTAACACATACGCCAGACCATCATGTCCCCATTGCGCAGAGACGATAGTAAAGCCCTCCGTATAGCCAGATAGATCGGCAAATGGTAGTAACGTTATTTTCACATCAGACATCATGGAATCCTCCTTCATAGTCGATCAACGATGATCTTCGCTAGTTATAGGGTGATTATAGCAGGCGTATACAGGCAAGAACATGGCGCAAGTATAGCGAACACAGCACGAAAATGAGGAATGGATGTACAAAATATGTACGCTGATGGGTGATTGATTTCTACGCATTAAGTAGAAGCGCAATTTCAGGCATAGAAATATCCAATATTCATTTGAAAAAACTTCCAAAAAACCGTTGACAATCCCAGCTCTGGCATCATACAATACAATCAAACAACACGGTCAAACAAAACTGACGGTTTTAAAAAAGTAGGAGTGAGTTGCAAATGAAAGATGTTCTGATTATTGATGAGTTAAACCAGCTTCGTGCCGTAAGTGATCCGTTTCGTGTTCAGCTGCTGTATCATCTGGGCAGAGAGCCGATGACCGGACAACAGCTTGCCGAAAAGATGGATCTATCCCGTTCCAAAATCCATTATCATCTACAGGAGCTGGAGAAGAACGGAATTATCGAAGTCGTCCGCCGGGAAGAGAAAAATGGGATTTTGCAAAAGTTCTATAGCCCGATCGCCAAGGCGATCATTCCAAGTGAAGATTTACTAAGCTTTAGCGGGGCACCGCAGCTAACGAAAAAGGATTATCATTTCGAAGGCAATGCCGAATCGCTCCAGCGTTTTCTGGAAGGCATCGATCGTCTCTACGAGGAGCTGAATGGACAGGGTGCCGATGGTGACAAGGCAAGCTACGAAGTGAAGATTCAGTGGGCAGAGCGTAGCACGGTAAAAGCGGCAGATTAACAGGCGAAGGATACAGGCAGCTTATTATAGGCTGGTGTATCGATTTCCTTCGCTGGATAGGAACCTATTACTTGTAAAAAGGGTAGGTTTTTATTTTACCGAAACGGTCAAAAAAATATGACCGAATAATTAAAAGAACACGAAAGGAGAAAATCACATGAGTTCAATATTACGTAACTGGAATTTCACACTGCTGTTAAGTGGACGTTTTCTAGCGAATATGGGTGATAGCTTCTACGCCATTGCCGCAATGTGGATGGTCTATCAGCTGGGAGGCTCGACGCTATACACGGGACTGGCGTTATTCTTAACTTCACTCCCGGCGCTGGCTCAGATCGTGATGGGGCCGCTGATCGATCGCTTTCCGGCTAAACGGCTTATGATCTTCACGCAGATTACGCAGTCCGTACTGCTGCTGATCATTCCAACATTATATGCCTACGGGATGCTGACGATCACGATCGTGCTGGTACTGATGCCGGTCATCTCACTGCTCAATCAATTCATCTACCCGACGCAGCTAAGCTTGCTGCCAAAGGTGCTACCGAAGGAACAGCTAACGCGAGGGAATTCATTGTTTGCCATCGCCTATCAAGGAAGTGACGCAGCATTTAATTCACTTGCAGGGATTGTGATCGCCATGGTCGGCGCTGTATCGGTCTTCTATCTGAATAGTATGACCTTCGTGCTCACCGCGCTATTATTCACCCTTCTACGGTTACCACAAGTGAAGCAGGAACAAGATGCTGCCAGAGTACAAGCGGCAGATGCGCCGCTGGAGCAGGCCAAGCGTCCAACCTTAAAAAGCGTCATTCGTCAGTATAATAGCGATCTGCGTGAGGGATTAGATGTACTGAAAAAACCGATCTTCACACGGATGCTGCTCGGTATCATCTTCGTCAATCTAGCAGGCATCTCCATCTATGCCGTACTTCCTGCCTTTGCAGAGAGCTGGGGCGGCGCGCAATACTACGGATTCTTCATGGCTGCTGCGGGTGTGGGGATTATTACTGGCTCGTATGCCGCTTCGCTACTCAAGCTTCATCGCTTCAAAATGGGCTTACTCTACTGCCTGCTCATCTTCATCTGCGGCGTATGCTGGATGCTGACCGGTGTGGTGCCTGCCGCATGGATGGCGATTGCACTGTTCGCCATCGGCTGGATTCCAGCAGGCATGATCAACGTCTTATCGCAGGTCATGATTCAGTCGGTCGTCCCACCACAATTGATCGGCCGTGTGATGGCAGCTGTACTCGGATTATCCGCCGCGATTGCCCCGGTTGGAGCGATTCTCGGTGGGGCGCTTGGAGCCTGGGCAGGAAATAGTGTACTCATCATCTCCTGTGGCGTGATCGTCATACTCAATTCCGCTTACTGGCTGCTGAATAAGCACACTCGTGCAATGCCACCAGCGAAGGATATGACCCCTGCTGTACTAGGCATGGCCGAGTAAAAGGCGAACGAGCCTTTTCCAGGTATAGCAAGCAGGTAGAAGTCACGCAGACTATATTCGCAGTAGTCTGCTACGCATCACGTCAAATCTGTTGTATCTCGTATATCCAGCCAGTACACATCCTCAGTTATTTTGCAGCGCCCCAGGTCATGGCATCCTTGAAACTGCACCCTGAACATGCCGCAGCGTCTGCTGTCATACAGCTTGAAGAGATTAAATAGAAGCTCTACACGAAATAAGCTAGGCAGTATTGCGGAATGTATCGATCAATCTAATACAAAGATGGAGGGGTTCAAATGTTGATGAATGCAGAGCAAGGGATCGTGTTGGTGGGCGTAGAGGAAGCGGATAAAGCGTTTTTGTTACAGCTGTACAATAGTCCGACGGTGATTATGAATGCACTAGAGCCGTCAGAGTATCCGATCTCAGCTGGTAGTATCGACAAAACGGTCGGCTTCTTCCAATCCGGCGATAACAAGATGTTTATCGTCAAAGTGAATGGCGAGCGTGCCGGTATGGCCATGCTGTACGAAACCTCGTATATTCATCAGCGCTGCAAATACGGCCTCGTGCTGACGCCGGACTATGTAGGCAAAAAGGTAGGTACCTACGTTACCGAGCTGATTCTGCAATACTGCTTCAATTACCTGAATCTACGTAAAATCTCCGGTGAAGTGCATCTGCATAACGAAGGCGCACTCAAGCTGATCCACGCATTTGGCTTTGAGCAGGAAGGCATTTTACGAGATCATGTGTACCGCGAAGGCGAACATCGGGATATGTACATGTACAGCATTTTAAAATCAGCCGTCGTGTATCCATCTCAGATGAAGCCGTATGCAGTAGCTCGCTAAGGGCTGGCGTTAGCGCGGAGGTCAGGTGAGTAAGATTCCTTTGGGGAGGTGAGTAGGATGCAAACACGTGGTGTGATCATTATCGTAACGAAGTAATTTGTTGGAGCCGGGTTCAGTTATCGAGTGAAAGGAGCACATATCCATGAACAACGAGCGTAACGTGATCATTATCGTGACGAAGTAATTCGTTGGAGCAGCGGGTTCATTTATCGAGTGAAAGGAGGACACATCCATGAACAACGAGCGTAATGTGATCATCATCGTAACGAAGTAATTCGTTGGAGCAGTTGGTTCAGTTATCGAGTGAAAGGAGGACACATCCATGAACAACGAGCGTGGCGTGATCATTATCGTAACGAAGTAATTCGTCGGAGCAGTTGGTTCATCTATCGAGTGAAAGGAGGACATATCCATGAACAACGAACGTAACGTGATCATTATCGTAACGAAGTAATTTGTTGGAGCAGTTGGTTCATCTATCGAGTGAAAGGAGGACATATCCATGAACAACGAACGTAACGTGATCATTATCGTAACGAAGTAATTTGTTGGAGCAGTTGGTTCATCTATCGAGTGAAAGGAGGACATATCCATGAACAACGAACGTAACGTGATCATTATCGTAACGAAGTAATTTGTTGGAGCAGTTGGTTCATCTATCGAGTGAAAGGAGGACATATCCATGAACAACGAACGTAACGTGATCATTATCGTAACGAAGTAATTTGTTGGAGCAGTTGGTTCATCTATCGAGTGAAAGGAGGACATATCCATGAACAACGAACGTAACGTGATCATTATCGTAACGAAGTAATTTGTTGGAGTAGTTGGTTCATCTATCGAGTGAAAGGAGGATACATCCATGAACAATGAACGTAATGTGATTATCATCGTAACGAAGTAATTCGCTGGAGCAGTTGGTTCATCTATCAAGTGGAGGGAGGGCATATTCATGAACAACGAGCGTAGCGTGATCATCATTGTAACGAAGTAATTCGCTGGAGTAGCGGGTTCATTGATCGAGTGAAAGGAGGACACATCCATGAACAACGAGCGTAACGTGATCATTATCGTAACGAAATAATTCACCCGTCACCCAGCCAGTGATCACATTCCCATCTTATACATACATGTTCCGAGAGGAGGGATCGATATGCATACAAGCTCCATCCTGAACGTCATTATCATTATCACACAAACAGCGTAATCTCCCATCACACTCAACCCATTTTCACAACAAAACCAACGACAAAGGAGGCAACAACATGCAAAAAACACCTGTACGCGGCGTCATTATCATCGTAACGAAGTAATCTTTATTTCTCACTACTCACCACACTATAAGTCAATATCCAATGAAAGGAGAACCCATCCATGACAAACGAGCGTAGCGTGATCATCATCATTAAGTAATCGTCCCTTTCTGAACTTACCCACACTATCCGCTTTTCAAAGGAGGCAAGTCCATGTCCAAGCATCTGGATCGTGGTGTCATCATTATTATCAAATAAATGCATTACCTTCATCCCCACCAAGGCTCCGCAATATGACTTTCCTCAACATAATCAATACAACGATAAACATACTCATAGGCCGCTTTTTCGGATTTCTTCTCTGACATCACGATCAATCCGAAAAAGCGGTCTTTTTCTGCGCTCTAATCTATGACCATACGCGAATGGGTACCGCCAGCAGCGTGAACACACCCGTGTAAGGTGAGGTACGTTGTAGCATATAATCGTGCTGCTCGAGCCAATCCTGTAGTAGTCGGGCAAGTGTAGAATTTTCTGTGTTTTCTGGGATCGTATCGGTAATACATATCCGTCCATGTGGTTTCAATACGCGCTGTAGCTCTGCCAGGGCGAGCGGCAGCTCCTGCTCTGCCAGATAGCGAAAAGCAAAGCTGGACACGACAAAATCAAAGCTTCGATCATCATAAGGAATCGACAGCAGATTACCGATTCGTACATCCATGGCAGGGAATTTGCTCCGACATTGCTTGAGCATTTCGCGGGATTGATCAATACCTGCCATATTTGCCCCTTGCGCCAGCAATCGCCCTGCAAGATTCCCTGTTCCTGTACCCAGATCCAGCCCTCGCTCGCCTTGAGCTGCACGCACACTAGCAGCAGTATGAGTGAGTACCTCGTCATAGCCGGGATACGCCGTATGATCTGTATGTACATGCCGATCATGTTCTTCGGCTCGCTGATCAAAATTCCAGTGATCCCGCCAATTGTGCCGTAGCTCACGCAGCTGCCGTGCCTGCTGCGCTAACTCGAAAAACTCCTGCAACGGTAACTCCTGTTCCTTTTGTAATAACTCCAGCATTTGCGAGGTCGTCTCTGCCATCCGCCGCATCTCCAGCCATTGTCCAGCCAGTAGCGCCTGCTGTAGCTCCAAATAATACCGCAGTCGTTCGCGATCTGTAACAGCATGGTGCGCAGACTCTGATTCCAATACCTCGCGAATATCCTTTACCGTCATACCTGCTTCCCGTAGTGCAATAATCGTCTGCAATCGCCACACATCCTCATCGCTAAACACACGATAGCGATTATCTTCGCGAATCACACCAGGCAACAACCCATTTTGCTCATAAAAGCGGATCGTGCGCGTCGATATTCCCAGCTTGCGTGCGAGCTCATTGATTTTCATCGTATCACCTACCTGTGAACATCTAAAATTTGTTTATCACGATATATCCTCGATACCTATAAAAGTTCTAATCTCAATATAGAGGATGTGGATTTGTAATGACAGCATTTGGCATAATATAGATAGCACATGATATGAATAGAAGAGGATGAGGATCGTAAAATGAAAGGTTGGCTATTAAAATTAATCAGGCTGACTAATAATAGCAGCAATGCCATCGTTAATGGACAAATGGTTCCTCTGGTTGCTCCGCCGTTTATTGATCCGACCGAGCACACGTTTAATGTGAATTTGCGATTTATCTCTGAGACGATGAAAGCTAGTGTACAATGGGTCAAAACAGATGAAGATGCCCGTATATTTATTGTAACTAAAAGCTAATTCACCTATAGTTCATATGATGCGGGCGGCGGTATGCGATCATAGCCATTCAGAAAGGAAGGGATCATACCCATGCGTAAGCTTGAATCCGATATGATCATCAACCAGGAATCCTTCCTAGATATCGTGCGGTACGAAAACGAATCTTTACATAATATGACGATTACGAACTCGAATATCGGTGCGCCGATCTTTTTTGGCTGTATGCTGCGAGAGATGACGTTCGATACCTGCGATTTGAGTAATACGAGATTGTTTGCCCATTGTACGATGGATACGTGTACGTTTATCCGCTGTGATCTGCGTGCAGTGGGGATCGGGCAGGAGGAAGCTGTATTCGTGAATTGCGAATTTACCTCCTGTGATATGAGAGGGATGACGATGGAGAATGCGACATTCGTCAACTGTACATTTACCAAATGCAAGCTACAGGATCGGGTGCTGCAAGCTTCTCGTATTGTGAATTGTACATTTGCTGGGAAGCTGGTCGATATTACATTTGAAGGGAACGGAAAGCAAGGGCTACAGGCTAATTTTGCTAATTGTATGCTTGATGGTGTAGTGTTTCAGGGTTGTGATTTGTCGCTGGTAGTTCCACCTAAGCTGAAAAACCATATTTATGTAGACGATCTATCTCTACGGGTAAAAAAGGCATTAATACGGATACAGCAAAATGAAGACCCATCCAGCGACGATGGGAAAATACTGCTGCGTTATGTAAAGAAGCTGGACAATAACTCGCAATATATATTTAATATTGCCTATATGCGGAAAGTATATGGAGATGCATTTGCTGAGAAATTCGTTCAGTATTTAGAACTGGATAATCTAGTTTGATAGTAATTTGATAGTAATTTGATAGTAAAAGGTACACATATATCGGCATCATTATATTCCCTATGTATAAACCAAAAACGACGATGATCATAAAATGTCTGCTGCTCATCAACTGTATATCATAAGGCACAATACGAGCAAAAAAGAGCATCAGCCGCCATAGCGCTGCTGATGCTCTTTTTTCATGCGTATATAATCGGCGTCCGTCTTCGCTTCATCCCATTTTACTTTGAAAATGCGTGCGGATTCTGCTTTGATCGGATCGCTAGTATAGGGCAAAATAGTGCCGTCCTCATCGTATTTACGTCCGCCCTTGTGGTTCGTATAGCGGCGTGCACGCGTATAGCCCATTTGCAGGAATTTACGTGCCATATCCATACCGACAAAGTCGTTTTGCTCCTTGTATTCTAGAAACATTGCATAGATCTTCTCAGAGGATTCCTTAGCGATATCGGGCGTTTTGAAGCGCCAGTGTGGAAGGATTTCGCCTTTGTACGGCTCTACCATAAGTACGCCTTGCTCACCCTTGCCTACACGATATAGCTCAGGATGCTCGCGCAGATCGAGATTGGGATAGTCGAGATCGTAGTCGAATTTGTCAGGCATTGTGGTCACCTCGATTGGTCTGTTTCCTGTCATTTACCCGTTTAGAGGGAGAAGTATTCGTTTACAGGAAAGGACTGTGTGGCACAATGAGGTGTAGAAGTAGAAGTAGAAGTAGAAGTAGAAGTAGAAGTAGAAGTAGAAGTAGAAGTAGAAGTAGAAGTAGAAGTAGAAGTAGAAGTAGAAGTAAGGTGAAAAGAACATCGTTAAAACCGCTAAATATAGCTCAAATAAACATAATAAAACCCTCTACTTCTGCATAAAGCAAAAGGTAGAGGGTGACGTATTGCATATAAAAATACGCGATGCTATAATAGAATCGCGTATTTTTTATTATTTAAATATAGTATGGTCATCTTATAATTTAATGATATCATAGGGACGAAATCTTGTCAAACATCAAATTCGGCAAGCGGACGGGAGCGATGGGGATGACGAAATATGTAGTGGATTTGCAGGAGTTAACTACCGAGCATTCGCTAGAGCTGGTAGGTGGAAAGGCATTTCATTTGGGGCAGCTGCATGCAATGGAGGGTGTTGCTGTACCGGATGGATTTTGCATCACCACCGATGCTTACAAGCAATTCGTGCAGCATCGTGCACAGTATAATGAATGGCTCCAGCAATTAGCGATATTGTCTATAGATGAAAATGAATCCATTCGAGAGCTCGCGCTGCAAATACGGCAATGGATACTTGAAGCCGAGCTGCCTGCTGAATTAGCAGAAGAGGTCACAGGGCACCTAACACGACTGGGTGCGGATGAGCCGTATGCCGTCCGTTCCAGTGCAACCGCAGAGGATTTGCCCCATGCGTCCTTTGCTGGACAGCAGGATAGCTATTTGAATGTGATCGGTCAGCACTCATTAATGCAGCATATTCGAGCCTGCTGGGCGTCGCTATTTACCGAGCGTGCTGTTATGTACCGTATTCACAATGGCTTCGATCATCGCCAGCTCTCCCTCTGTGTAATTGTGCAGAAGATGGTGTTCCCAGAAGCTTCCGGTATTTTGTTTACTGCTGATCCGCTCACCTCCAATCGTCATCAGCTAGCTATTGATGCAGGGTGGGGACTGGGGGAAGCGCTAGTGTCTGGCATTGCTTCGGCAGACCATTATGCTGTGCGCGATGGGCGAATGACAGAGCGCCGCATAGCGGTGAAAACGACAGCGATATATCCAATGCCGCAGGGAGGAACGGTAACGCAGACGATTGAAGCTAGCCGCCAGCATCAACAGGTATTAAACGACTCGCAAATTGTACAGCTGGCGCAGCTTGGACGGCAGATTGAAGGTTATTTTGGTCAGCCTCAGGATATCGAATGGTGCCTGGCGAATAATCAGTTTTATATTGTGCAGAGTCGTCCGATCACGACCCTGTATCCCATTCCCGAAGCGACGGAGCCTGGGAATCGGGTGTATCTGTCGGTAGGTCATCAGCAGATGATGACGGATGTGATGCGACCGCTGGGGCTGTCCTTTTTTCTAAGAACGACAAGAGCACTGATGCGTGTAGCAGGAGGGCGTTTATTCGTCGATGCGACCGCTTTGTTACAGCGTAACGCTACGCGTAAGATGCTGATCGAAGGCTTCGCACAGTCGGATCCGCTCGTCAGTGATGCCCTACAAACGGTGATCGATCGTGGCTTTATTCCTTTGCTGGATGAACCTGTAGCGCAGACTCCGTTGAGCGGGCAAGAAGCTGAATCAGCATTAAAGTCTTCTCCAGCAAAACGGGTGTCGACTCCTGCTCATGAAGCGAGTGTGGAGGCGGAGCTGCCAGTCATCGATCGTTCCATCGTTAATCGACTTGTTGAACGAACGGAGACATCTTTAAAAAAGCTCCAAAACGAGCTGCCCAATCGGTCAGGAACAGAAGCGATGGATTATATTGATGAGGATTTGCATGAGCTGCGCAGCATTTTATTCGAACCAGATAGTATGGTGGCGATCAAGGGAGCGATGGACGCTTTTAATTGGATTAATCGTCAGGTCTATGATTGGCTTGGTGAAGAGCATGCGGCAGATATGTTGTCCCAGTCGATTCCTGGTAATGTAACCTCTGAGATGGGACTGGCTCTAATGGAGCTGGCGGATACCATTCGTCCTTTTCCCGAGGTGATCGCGCTACTAGAACGGACAGAGGATGATGAATTTCTGGAGCAGCTTCGAGATGTGGAGGGTGGCAGTATTGTTCGTGAAGCGATGGATGCGTATTTGCAGCGCTATGGGATGCGTTGTCCAGGTGAGATCGATCTGACGCGGACGCGATGGAGTGAGCATCCCGCTGCACTAATTCCGCTCCTGTTGAGTTCTATTAAAAGTAATGCGTCCGATGCTGGCAAGCAACGGTTTCATTTAGGAGAGCAGCGTGCCGCAGCTAAGGAAGCAGAGCTGAGTGAACGAATCGTACAGCTACCCGAGGGTGAGCAGAAGCTACGTGCCTTTCAGCATTATGTGCGTATGCTGCGTGAACTGAGCGGATACCGTGAGTATCCGAAGTATGGCATGATTCGACGCTATTTTATATATAAACAGGCGATTATGCGGGAGGCAGAACACCTGGTACAAACGGGCGTAATCCGGCATAAGGAAGACGTATACGAATTAACGCTGGAAGAGTTGAATGAGGTTGTGCGTACCAGACAAGCCGATCTGGAGCTAATCGAGCAGCGTCGCCGTGATGATGAGCAGTACAGCCGTCTGGCGCCACCACGTGTGATTACTTCGGAGGGCGAAACGATCAGTGGACAGTACAGGCAAGATTCATTGCCAGAAGGAGCATTACCAGGAACACCTGTATCGGCTGGAGTCGTCGAAGGTAGAGCGCGTGTGCTACATTCGATGCAGGAGGCTACGCTGGAGGAAGGGGATATTCTGGTAACCCCATTTACCGATCCAGGCTGGACACCAGTATTCGTCACGATAAAAGGGTTAATTACCGAGGTGGGTGGAGTGATGACGCACGGTGCGGTCATTGCACGTGAGTATGGATTGCCTGCGATTGTCGGCGTCGATCAGGCGACCACACGTATTCGAGATGGGCAGCGGATTCGCCTGCATGGTGGGGCTGGATACGTGGAGCTATTGTAAAAGAGTACAGTCGCATCCGTAGCTGCCTGAACTGCATTTCAAAAACAAACGAGTTTTAACAATGGAGCGTAGTAGATAGAGAGCGTATAATCGCTACCGGTAATCTCGCAACTCATGATTGGAAAAGTATAAAAAGCATCGCCAGCAGTGAGAGAATCACTGCGAGCGATGCTTTTAGTTGTAATCTGAGTTTTCATTACAGTAGTATACGATTCAGGTATTGTAGGGGGATATCCATGTATTACTTGTCGATAATATCTTTAATCTCATCCTTGAGTGCTTCGGATTGTGTACCGAAAATAACCTGTACGGCACCCTGACCGAGTCGCATAATGCCAGCTGCACCTAGCTTGCGCAGCTCTGCATCCTCAACCTGACGGTCATCTTTAACAACGAGACGCAGACGCGTGATACATGCGTCGATGCTATCGATATTTTGTGCACCACCAAGATGGTTCAGGACTTGAGTGGCTTTGCTGTCACTACTCGTTGCACCAGAAGCTGAGATAGCAGCCTTCGGTTGAGCTGTTGGCGTGCCTGTAGCAGGAACAGCAGTTACTGCCAGATCATCATCCTCGCGACCCGGTGTCTTCAGATTGAACTTCACGATCAGGAAGCGGAACAGTACATAGTACACGACACCGAAGCCTAGACCAACTGGAATCATCAGCAGCGGGTTGGTGGCAAGCTTCAGATTTACAAGGTAGTCAATTAGACCTGCCGAGAAGCCAAAGCCGAGCTTGACGTTCAGCATATACATGATCAAGCCAGACAGACCCGTCAGCAAGGCATGTACAACATACAATAATGGTGCAGTGAACATAAACGCGAATTCCAGTGGCTCCGTAATACCTGTGAGGAACGAAGCGATCGCAGCACTGATAAAGATGGCAGCTACCGCTTTGCGTTTCTCTGGACGTGCTGTATGGATAAAGGCGAGTGCTGCACCTGGTAGAGCGAACATCATGATCGGGAAGAAGCCGGACATGAACATCCCTGCCGATTTGTCACCAGCGAAGAAGCGAGTCAGGTCACCGTGCACGACTTTACCCGCAGCATCGGTATAATCGCCGATCTGGAACCAGGCGATCGAGTTCAATACGTGGTGTAGACCAATTGGAACGAGCAAACGGTTCGCTGCACCGAATACAAAGGCACCAAAACCGCCCAGACCGACAACCCACATCCCGAATGCGGAGATGGCATCCTGAATCGGACTCCAGATCATACCGATCAAGGTAGCCAGTACGATAGTCGTTGCAGCCGTAATCATTGGCACAAAGCGTTTACCGGAGAAGAAGCCGAGCCAATCCGGCATTTTAATATTGTGAAAGCGATTATACATATACGCTGCCCATAGACCGACCAGAATACCACCCAGTACGCCCATATTCAGCTTCACGTCATCCGGAATATAGCTCATCATGCCCGGAATAATGTCGAGAATCGCAGTCAGAATCATATAACCCATAACCGCCGACAGCGCAGCTACAGCATCGCGTGCCATACCGATGGCAATACCGACAGCGAAGATGAGCGCGAGATTACCGAAGATCGCACCAGCACCAGCGGTAAGCAGCGGAGCGATATATTGATTCAAAAATCCCCCCACCGTAGAGCCAAGTGGAATATCCTTCTCATAGTTCAGCAGACCAAATCCTTGTAAAATGGCTGCGGCAGGTAGTGTAGCGACCGGAAGCATCAGCGAGCGACCGATCTTTTGTAAAAATTGAAGCATAGGCATAGACCTCCTTACAGTGATAGGGAGTACATCATTTTGACCTACCCGTATACTGTTTTCTTTTGAAATGGGATGATGCGGTATAGCGTATTACAAAATACGGAATCCTATGAAAAATATTTTCATTGCAGAATATACGAAATGGGCTGTACATTCATCCGCTAACTCTGTCGCTATCCCATCCGATGAATGAGGATAACAACACGATTAGCGGATGAATAGAAGCACAATTCACATCATTCTTGTTGTAAGGTTGGAAGCCGTGGCTCACCATTAGTCAGCACCAAGCACCAAGCACCAAGCACCAAGCACCAAGCACCAAGCACCAAGCACCAAGCACCAAGCACCAAGCACCAAGCACCAAGCACCAAGCACCAAGCACCAAGCACCAAGCACCAAGCACCAAGCACCCATATAATCGTATTTATAAGCTGCGATGCGTGCGATCAGCCTTCCTTATTGTACGTACGGAATAACCGATACAAATGCATCGCGAGAAAACAAACCTCATCCTCCGGCACGCTTAGCTTGAGCTCTTGCTCCATCACGTCCTTCATCCGTACTGCCAGTGCATACTCCGCAGCATATTGCTCGCGAATATGATGGATCAGCGGATTATCGACAAGCGAGCCCTGGACGATCCGTTCTAGTGCAAAGCGCAGATGGATCATCAGGCGTACCTGATTCATACTGCCCTGGCGGAAAGTCATATTATGCTCCTGCTCGATCATTTGTTGTAGCTTTCCGAGTAGGGAAGACATTTTAACGAGCTGTCCGACAGGTACATGCGTGACCGCAGAGTGGATATGATACGTTAGAAAGCCCGCTTCATCCTCCGGGATATCCAGCTCAAATGACTCGCGTATCATGTGCAGAGCATCCAGCGCCACCTCATATTCCTGTGGAAAACAAAGCTGTGTTTCTTGCAAAAAAGGATTCACGATCTCGATCCCATGACGCATCCGATAAACGGTAAACTGGATGTGGCTTGGCAGAGCCAGATAGATCTTATCGTTCAACCGTTCAGGAAAGGTCTGCTCGATTCGCTGGATAATTCGATCCGAAACCTCCAGCACCGGCGCATCCATATCCTCGAAAAAGGTCGGATGGTTCATCAGCTGTTCCCGGTCTTCCAGTCGAAACCGCTTTTCGATGCGTTCATCCGACGTGTTCAGCTCCTGCATATTTTTGGCGGCAAAGCCGAGTCCTTTGCCCAG
The DNA here is from genome assembly GCF_034055775.1 of Paenibacillus hunanensis. NCBI lineage: Bacteria > Bacillati > Bacillota > Bacilli > Caryophanales > Paenibacillaceae > Paenibacillus > Paenibacillus hunanensis. The sequence continues at coordinate 564,813 of NZ_CP139194.1, forward strand.
CAGCACATATTCAACACCGGTTGGCTCATACGATGCCATCACGATATTGTTGCCGACTACGCGATCTACACGCAGCAATCGATTGTCTATGCTCATTCCGATAATCACCTCTTGCTTGCAGGATAACACGGTAAGGCGCTGGCGAAAAGCAAGAATGACGCTGCAGCCGTCAATTTTGCAATTTATACCTGACATGTATCCATCCAAGCCCAGAAACGCCAAAAAGAGCCAAGACAAGGGAGACACAAAGATACCCGGAAAGGATATTCGTATCGTCCGTTGCTTGGCTCATGCCCATTGCTGGTAACACGCCGATGTACGGTCGCTGTATATAATTTGGTTGCGGTTTCATACGTAGCATATAACGGATGAACAAGGTCGTCAATACGATTTGATGATTTTCATCTTGAAAATAATTTTCTGTTCTAGTTAACGTGACAAATTGCATAATTTGTATACGTTTTAGCTACTGGAGTTCTTTGAACCATTTCGTTTCCGCCTACATTTACACCAGTAACTTGAGTACCGGAATATCGTATAGTTGCTGTATAGTTATTAGGTCTAGAAATAGAAGGTGTATCAGGAAGCCACTGTGTTAGAGGCACAAATCCTACAATTTTTGAATAAGCACTTACATTCGTAATTGTACATTTGTTTACTAATACATCTGCATAGCCAACAATTTTGTAAGGTATCCCACCATCATGAATTATAGTACTCCAATTCTCCATAGCGCTATATTTCGGTTTAATATCATCCTCGCTCACATAATTAATTTCATTCTGATTGTTTTGATCTTTAGCATAAAATAAGTATGCTGCATATTCATCTACAGAATTAATTTTTAAAAAAGGACGACTTTCAAACTCCTCTTTTTGATTTTCTTCTATAGGTGCCAGGCTATTCTCGAATCCCGCAGCTTCTTGAACTTCTTCGTAAGAACTATATTTACCTTTGTATTTTTCTAAATACTCAGGGCTGACTATGTCTTTTACTGTGTACTGTTTATTAGATTCATTTGATAGGGTTTCATCTGCTGCTGTGGCCAAAGAACTATAGGTTGATAAAAGTAGTATGAAGCAAAATACAGAAAATGAGATTTTTTTCATTATTTTTCCTCCAGTTATAATTATGTTATTGTAATATTATCCAATACGAAAGGGGGGAGATTGAATGTTCACTTCAGTGTTACCTTGGATTTTGTTTTTAATTTTTATAGTTTTGTTTGCTTTTTTGATATATGGGGGATTTCTTTTAATAAAATACTTAAAAAGCAAAAATCAATGATAAATGATAGAGAGTTGTTACATCCTCCTTTCACATAAGTACTCCCACTATCGTAATTATTATTTTATTACTGGTTTTTAAAAATATTTCCATTTAATTTAAGGTGAATATAATGGCCGAAAAATAGTGGCTTTATCCAATAGATTGGATTTAAGCTGCTATTTTTAAAATTTGATTAATATCGTAATATTTACATATTAAAATACTTGTAGAGTTATATGTATTTGTATGCGTAGGAGGTTTTAGCGGTGAGTGAGTTAAATAATATACAGCAAGAAGTGAAACGTTTCCTTACTTCTGAAAATCTAAATTTAACTAAATTTTCAAATATGACCAATATTAATAAAGGTATTCTGAGTTCTATTCTTAATGGTACTCCGCCTAGAATAATGTCTCTCAAAATGCTGGATCGGATAACAAAGCAAATGAGTTTACCTGAAGGGCATTATTATTCACTCTATGTAGATGAATGTTTTAGAGAAGGAATTCACTGGCGAAGAATAAAACCATTTTTTTTCAAATGTAGTCATATTGGTCGTTTAGACTGTATATGTAAAGCATTGAAATATCTTCTTGAAGATTTAAAACAAATTCCTTTTATATTTGAAGTTGCTGAAGAAATGTTCGAAGAGGAGGCTTACGAAGCAGCAAGTATATTATATAAAAAAGTAGTCGAAGCCGAGAAATCACATCAATCTGAACGCTTGGGTATTTCCTATTATCGACTATTTCAGATTTACAAAACGGATGAGAGAATGAAAAATAAAGCAGCCTTACAATTTATACCGTATCGAAATCAAATTCCCCATTATTTAGCTTTAGATGCTCTACTAAAGCTGGCTAACTTTTTTGCTCTTCGTGAAGAATTAGAAGAGGTCAGAAAATATGCGGATGAATTATATGAACTTACTCATAATATTTACAAGATAAAAACATGGAAGAATAAGTATTTTAAAACAGAGCGACCCTTTACATATTATTATGGAGGAAGTTATTTTCTTAAAGCTGTTTGTTTCGAATTAGAAGGAGATTATGATCAGGCGAAGGTTTGGATTAAAGCATATCAGGAGCTGAAATGGGATGAAAGACTAGATGAGAAAAATATGAAGGAGTTAGAAAAGTTAAATATTTTTGCTCAGTCTAAAATGCTATCACTTGATATACAACAAGGTAATAAAGAATATATTTCAGAATATTTGAAAATTTTAGAGCAAAATGAGAATGAAATTTTAAAAGGAATAACTCTGCTTTTAGAAGCTTCTAACAAGTACAACTATTTTTTTGAAAGCGAATTGAAGAAATTTAAATTATACTTAGATGATAAAGCAGAGTTTATTAGTATTGAAGGACAGTACAAGAAGGAAGTCCATTTTTTGAATTATTCTAAACTCAATCTTCAATATGCTATATATTTCTTTAGAAAACAAGAATACTCGAAAGGTATATCTAAATTACTGTCAAGTTTGGAAGATTCGGTTAAATCTAAAAATCAAGAGGGTGTATATAAGACAATTAGTTTATATGGAATTTATCAATTTTATGCTTCGAAGCGTCAAGACGCCAAGTTTAAGGAAATATGTAAAGAGATTTGGGAATATAATCTTCAAACATATAGTTTAGATTTTAATTAAAATGATACTTGGAAAATTATAACACTATAATTGCTCAATTGAATTAATGAAGTTAAATAGATAACTTCAGTTGAGGATAAAGCACTTTTAGGAAATTCTAAATGAATAAAAAATAACTGTTGAAATTCCATTTCTCATCTGGTAAGGTATGTAATGTTGATGTGACGTCCCATCAATGTTTAACCTACAACTGAATGAGTGAAGGAATTTATCATACATCGTGTATAACCTCAATAATATGGTTTGAGGGTCTCTACCAGGAACCGAACAATCCTGATTACTACAGATGGTGCATCGTCTATGCATCCTGTTGTAATCAGGATTTTTTTATGGATTTTGCAGCATTCCGGCACTCCCGTTTTGAACATAAGCAGCGGATCCTGTCGATCCGTCTGCATGCATGTTAAAAATGAATCGTTTAAAACAAAGGAGAGAGAAGGCTTGAATTTCAAGGTACTGATTTTGACCATTGCGACCTTCACGGTCGGCTTGATTGAATTGATTATCGGTGGTGTACTGCCTGAGATTTCCCGTGATCTGAACGTATCGATCGGTACGGCAGGACAGCTTATCACCATTTATGCATTAGTCTATGCGATTGCTGGTCCAACGTTACTGGCGCTCACTTCCCGTGTAGAACGGAAGTCGCTGTATCTGTGGTCGATGCTGATCTTTACAGCGGGTAGCATGCTTGCATTTTGGAGCCCGAACTACGAAGTATTGTTCGCTTCACGTATGCTGACAGCAGCGAGCGGATCGCTGATCGTTACCCTGTCACTAACCATTGCAGTAAAAGTCGTAGCCCCACAATTTCGTGCTCGCGTTATCGGTATTATCTCGATGGGAATTAGCTCATCGATCGTACTCGGCGTACCGATCGGCGTTCTGATTCAAGAAGCACTTGGCTGGCGCGTGCTGTTCCTGGCGATTGCGCTGCTCACCCTCGTTGCTATGCTGATCGTTGCCTTGTTCATGGAGCGTATTCCGGTTGAAGAATCCATGCCACTGCGTGCACAGCTCGCTTCTCTGAAAAATACTAAAATCTTCAGCGCGCATCTCGTAACGATGCTGCTGCTGGCAGGTCACTATACAATGTACGCGTATTTGACACCGTTTCTGGAAAATACGATGGGATTGAATGCATACTGGATTAGTATTGTATACTTCGTATTCGGTATTGCTGCTGTAAGTGGTGGCATGATCGGTGGGATGATGTCTGACCGTCTGGGTAGCCGCCGTAGTATTCTGATCGTGATCGGTGTATTCGCCCTGACGATGGCTGTTCTACCACTGGCTGTCAAATCGATCTGGATCTTCCCGATCGTACTGTTCGTCTGGGGCGCACTGAGCTGGGCACTGTCGCCAGCACAGCAAAGCTACCTGATCGAAAATGCACCGGAAACATCCGATATTCAGCAAAGCTTCAACTTCTCCGCACTCCAGGTCGGTATCGCCATCGGTTCCGCTCTCGGTGGAATCGTGGTTAAAAATACCGGTACAGTAAACATGAATTCATGGGTTGGCGCAGCGATTGTCGTACTGTCCTTCCTGTGCGCGCTGTACTCGCTGTCCCGTCCGGCTATAGCAGCTCGACGTGTGAGCAAGCAGGCTGTGCATTCGTCGTAAGTGATGGATCGGAAACGAAATATTTTGCTACTATAAATAGTGAATGAGAAAAAGACCGAGTACTCTTAATGAAAAGAGTGCTCGGTTTTATTTTGCAGCAGAACAGAAGGAGAAACAGGAATAGAAATAGACACAGAAACAGAAATAGCAATAGAAATCGGAATTGAAATAAAAATAAAAATATAGTAGCCAATCTACCCCGGTATACGTTAGATGGGTGTATAGAGTAAAGTCATAATATAGCGATGCCATTCAACAACTTACATAGAAAAGAGTGAAGCCAAATGAAGCAACTCCTCATGCTATGGATTGCTGTTTCCATTCTGTGCGCTGCCTGTGACAAGCAAGAGACCGCTAGCACCCCAAAGCAAGCCGCTCCTGTAGCTTCAACCACCTCAAGCTCGGATACCATATATAGCTACCAACAATACGAAAAGCTATTCGATCAAAGCTCCACCAATCTAGTAATTCCAGACGCCCATATCGTAAAGCATACGACAGACACGAATCTGGTAGCGATTGACCCGGCTGACTCCTTCAACACACGCTCTTTTTTGACGAAGAATGGAGAGCAATCCAATGAGACGACGCAAAAACAATTAATCTATAAGGATAATCAAGGCGATGCGTTTACGGTAGTTGATGTGATCTACCTCCAGCATTCGCTTGGCAAAGACATGATCTCCTGACCCAGCAATACGCTAAAGCAGGAGCAAAATGAGCCAATACTAGATCAATACGATACTTGTTTAATCGCGTATAATAATATTCTTGTTCAAATCACGAGAATTTCTAAAACAAAGCCACTTGATCTGAAGCAGATGAAAACTAAAATTAGTGCGGTCACAGACTATTTGCAAAAAGAGTTGAATTAAAGTGAGCTAGATTGAAATGAGAAGATTAATGCTGATTGGATGCTAATTGGACGTTCGACTGATGGCTAGCTGTATCTGCTGTATTGGCTATACTTGTTATATTGTACATTGTAAATAACCAGCTCCTCTTCGGTCATGAACTGAAGGCGGGCTGGTTATTTTTATGTAATATTCAGAGTATAATCCGACTCAAACCGAATACGAACGAAATATAATCCGAAAAACATGAATTTGTTTGTATTTTTAATAGACAAAATATAAATTTGACTATTTATTTGATAGACATTAATATATAAATATAAAAAGTCGACTATTTAATCTATTCTATCCAAGTAAAGGAGCAATCACGATGAGTGAAATAACCAGCAAGCAGCAAGCCGATCGTTTTTGGCAGGCTTCACTGGAAGAGTTGAAGCAGGGATATATGGAGGATGCACATGCAGGGCCATTTGGTGGGTTTGTATGTCTGATCGATGGGCAGGTATTTGAAAAGGGGAGAATCTATGAGCAGGATGGGCTGTATTTTGAGGCGGAGCGCTTCGTTCAGCAGCATATTCGCTTAAACTACGTTTCTATGTTCCACTATTTGCTCACACTGAACAAAAAGCTGACCGGCTTAACGGAGCTGCAATGCAATTTACTGCAATCCTTTTATGAAGGGAAAAGTGATGCGGAGCTGGTAGCCGAGCATGGGAGCAGTAAATCGACCATTCGCAACCATCGGTTTGCGTTGCGGGAGAAAGCCAAGCAGGCACGAGTGTTATTGGCGATTATGGAGCTGCTGGAGCAACAGAGTAATGACCCTGCACCATTTATCGAGATTCATCGCACGGCGACGATGGTGGACGAACGGTATAATATTACAGAGCAGGAAAGTGCATTGCTCCTGAAGCAGTATTTTAAAGAGGGATTGGATGGGCCATTGTCTGAATTCCCACGCAAAGAGAAACGAAAAATTATTATTTTGCGTCATCTGGTGAAGCGTTTTGATAGCAATCGTCAGTATACAGAAAAACAGGTGAATGAGGTGCTATCTGCTGCATTTGCCGATTATGTTACGCTGCGCCGATATATGATCGAATACGGCTTTATGGATCGTCATGAGGATGGTAGTGCGTATTGGGTGAAGAAATAGTTACTGTTCATGATCATATTCAAGCCAGTAGTCATATCACAACCTGTGGCGATATCAAAACTACAGGTATATCCAATCTACAGCGATAGTAAAACCCCCACGTTGAATCCATCCATGATGGAATGCAGTGGGGGTTCATTTGTAATCGTATAAAATTCAATGTTAGGAGCAAAAGAATAGACTTCTTCACAAGCATGCCTATATTCAGACCATCCTAAGCGAGATAAGGATAACAACCCTACCATCACCATCATCATCTATAGCTCAAAGCCAGGCGATAGCCCTCATCCAGTGCATCTCTAACCATCGGTAGCGATACATTACATAATGGAATCGATACCAGCATGAACAGGCGCTTGGAGCACAGCTGCATTTAGAGCTGTTTCCGTCGTTCGTATCGATCATGTCTTCGACTAGAAAATGATAAATGGTTCGTTATACTGCTCGTCAGACGATCATAAATCAAGCAAAGCCAGTGATCGGTGCTACATCCTGCTCATCGCTGATCCTTAGCGCTCGTAAGTAGAACTGGATGCACGCAATTCCTTTTGAATCTGGCAAACACGGCTTTGTGAGATGCCAAGTATGCGAGCCAGCTCATTTTGTGTCGCGCCAGGGTTCTCCTGCATCGCTGTTTCCACCTTGGTCAGCATCTCACCGCGTTTGCTTCTGGACTTACGTAGAGAAGACTGCAAATTGCGGCTAAATGCAGGTGCTTCGGTCATTTGCTCCATCGGAATATGCTGGGATTCGTCACCCATCTGCTCCGCACATACTCCACAAATGAATTGATCCTTGTAGTACATCAGATCGTCAAAGCTACCGCAGAAAATGCATTGAATGCCCTTGTGCTTGCGGAAGATGATTTCTTTTTCAGTAATAAAAAATTCCATCGGATCACTAATGCCAATCTCCATCGTATCCCGAATCTCTTTCGGAATAACGATTCTGCCGAGACTGTCCAATTGACGTACCATACCTGTTTTTTTCATGATTAAGGTCCTCCGCTTTGGTCAGTTTAGATTATCACATTATCGATTGATCAAAATTCGTCTGCCTGTTGGCTCCAATCATCAGGCTGCTCTTATATAAATATACAACAATATCGGTATAAAATTCATCTTTTGCAATTGGGACTGGATAAAAATTTTGGAAATTGTCCGAATATATACGTTAATAATACATGGATAATAATGGATTTAACAGCGAGTTTCATATAGTTGTTGCAACAACTCAAATAATTTATTAATAGAAAACACAATTAAATAACCTGCAATTAATATAATAAAAAATTTAATTAAACTAATAATTATTCACTTATACGTATAAAATTATATTTAAATGATGGGTATCAAAGGGAAGTTATTTATGCAACTATGTATGTAATAGTTTATTTATACAGACACAAAAAAAGCTGCCCGTTCAGGGCAGCATCATAAGTGCAAGAATAGGCGTGGTCGCCAGTGTAAATAAAGCCGACAGAATCATCGAGATACTGGCGATCGTTCCAGTCAATGAGCTGAGCTCAAATGCCTTCGATGTACCTGTACCGTGAGCCGCTGTACCGAATAGAATGCCTCGGGCAATCTCACTTTCAATTCGGAACCATTTTACCATATACGGGCCGATCATACTGCCAATCAGACCGGTGATGATCACGAACACAGCAGTAATCGTAGGCACGCCGCCAATCGCTTGGGATACATTCATCGCAATCGGTGTAGTGATCGAGCGTGGGATAATGCTACTCATCAGATTATGATCCAGATGCAGCAGCTTGGCAAACAATGCCGATGTGCTCACTGCAACGAGCGATCCGCAAAGCACACTCGCGATAATCGCGCTGGCGTGCTTTTTGAGTGTGGGCAAGTTTTTGTACAGTGGTATCGCAAATGCAATCGTTGCTGGCTGTAGCAGCAGGGACAGCAGATGACCGCCTTCATTGTAATTCGTGTATGGAATCTTCATGATGAGCAGCACGATGACCAGAACGAGTGGAGTCGTCAGCAAAGGCGACAAGTATACACGCGGGAAGCGCTTGTACAGCTTCTTCGCTCCTGCATAGATGATCAATGTTGCCAGTAGGAAAATAATCGAATTCATGAGGAATGACGCTCCTTTCGTTTGGACATGATGGCAGCCAGTAGACCGGAGCTAGCCATAACGAGAATCGTGCTGAAAATAACAATGGCCATAATGCGTACGCCATCCTGCTCCAGCATCGGAATGTAGTTCATCACCCCGACAGCAGATGGAATGAAGAAAAGTAGCAGCTCCGCCAGTAGCCAGCTTGCTCCGATATCGACCCATTCCAGCTTGATAACGCGAGATTGTAGCAAAATGAATAAAATCGCAATGCCGATAATACTGCCGGGAACAGGCAGATGTAGCCAGCTCACCAGCAGATTCAGTAGCTCGGAGAAACCCATCAGCGCAGCGACTTGGATAATGCCTTTCCCTATATTTTTCATGAGGTAAATCCTTCTCTCTTAATATTCGATGTGTAAATGACAGTTGTAAGGAAATGAAGAGTGTTCTAGCTGATATGAAAAGTTTACATCTGTTTCTTTCATGAGTAAAATTCATATATGGCATGAAATGTATTCCGTTTGGCTATGGGTTGGGAGGGCGGGTGTGAAACACTGGTGCTGTCTTGTATGCACCACTTCGGGAAGGAATAAGGGAATGGACTTCCGTCTCGCACAGGAATCTACGAAGTAGGAGTGAAATGTAGATTCCCGTGCTCAAAAGTCCGTCCGTTTCCCTTATTTCCTTCCCTTCGTTCTGTGCTAGGAGGGACAGGGGTGTTTGCATACACGCTATGGTGAGGGGGCATTTTGTTTAATGAGGTGTGTGTATGAGACTTTGTATGCTTTATATAGGGCAGTGGAGTGGGTGGATAGTAGATAGTAGTAACAGATCGTAAGGTGAAGAGGAAATGATTTGTTGAGGTGATAAGGCGGTAACAGGGAGCATGGGGAGAAGGTGTAGGGATGGGTAGAACAATAGATAAACGAACGCATAAGTATATAAAAAACACATAAATAGATGTAAGCACATAGGCAAATAGATGAATAGATAAATAGACATAGGAATACGTTACATCGAGGAGGCGTTGGGATGGATATTCGGCATTTGCAGTATTTTATGGAGGTTGTGCGGTTGGGGAGTTTTACGCGGGCGGCGGAGGCGTTGTTTATTACGCAGCCGACGATTAGTAAGACGATTCGGGCGTTGGAGGAGGAATTGGGGGCGGCTTTGTTTAATCGGGTGGGGCGGTCGATTGAGTTGACGGATGCGGGGAGAGTGATTGAGCAACAGGCGCAGAATATTGTGAAGTCGTTTGAGAGTCTGTCCTCGCAGCTGGATGATTTGCGGAATTTGAAGAGTGGGCACCTGCGGATTGGGCTGCCGCCGATGATTGGGTCGCGGTTTTTTCCAAGGATTATTGGACAGTTTCATCAATTGTATCCGAATGTGACGATTCAGCTGTTTGAGGATGGCGGTAAGAAGGTGGAAAATGATGTGGTCAGCGGTGCGCTGGATATCGGGGTTGCTGTATTGCCGGTGTCGGATCAGGTGCTGGAATATTTCTCATTTCGAGAGGAAAAGCTGAATCTGCTCGTTCCGGTGACGCATCCGCTGGCAGGTCGGGAGCAGGCAGAGCTGATCGAGTTAGCGGAGGATTCGTTTATTATTTTCCGCGAGGATTTTACGCTGCATGGACGAATTATCGATTCGTGTATTCGAGCAGGCTTTCAGCCGAAGATTATTTATGAGAGCTCGCAATGGGATCTGATTAGTGAGATGGTGAGCGCAGGGCTGGGGATTGCATTATTACCGGAGACGATTTGTAGGCAGATCAATCAGGAGAAGCTGCATATCGTACCGGATGTACAGCCAGCGATTCCGTGGCAGCTCGGGATGATCTGGCATCGTGAGCGGTATTTATCCTTTGCGGCGCGGGAGTGGCTGCGATTTACGCGTGAGCAGATGCAGAAGCGATGAGGCAATAGATAGAAGCTTTATACTCTAGAAATTCTATACTATAAAAGTTTATATACTATGTAGCCTGTAATCTGTAAATGGAAGCTCTATCCCTTATAGTATAAACAAAATACGGTGTAGTTTACGATACAAAAGCCGCTATCTCCTCATTCGAGAGATAACGGCTTTTCGCATGAATTCCTATGCAGCAGTGAGCTTTATTTAAACCACGCTTTTTGCAGATTGCTTGTAAAGTTCGAATCCTTGAACGGTACGTTAGCATCGCCAAAGTCTGTCGTATTCAGCGCATCCCGTGCGGCTGGTGTGAGCTGTTCCCAATTGATTAGCGGTTGGGTGCCGCCCACATCGGTTACACTAAAGAGAGAATGATTCAGTGGCCAGATGCTACGGTAGCCGATGAGTGCATGGGAGCCGCTCATATTGTTGCCTGTTGGCGCAGCATTTTGGAAGCCGCCGTGCTGGGAGTACGAGATGGACAATACCTTTGGATTAGCAGCTGTCGGATCGTCGATCCAGATGACGGCACATTCCCAATCATGACGATGACCGAGCGATGGAGAGGCTTCATCCTTCGGAAAGTACCACGAATACATAATCGCCCACGCACCGTTGTACCATGCCGAGCGCGCATACACCTGACCGATGCTTTTGCTGCTCTGTCCTTCCGGTGAGCCTGTTGGCTTCAGCCCACCACTTGTATTCCCCTGTGCATCGACAGCAGGGAACGGCACACTGCCATTGTATACTTTGAGAAAGGGCTGAAAGGTCTTGGCAGCGCGCTGCGAATCATTGGTCGGTGTCACCTCGCTAAAACCAACTACCTGATCATGATTAATCACCGCGGCATGACTGGACGGAACGGGTAAAATAGCAGAACAGGCTGTCATTGCAAGTGCGCCAGATAATAACCATTTGGATACGGTATACTTCATATGTATTCCTCCTGTATCGATAGGATGCTATGTATAGCAATATTATCCAATCGAATAGGATGGATCGCCATATCAATATAGCGAGTAATGGCATGAATAAATGGGCGAAAAATAGACCTCTAACGAGCTTGTTTATAACTTGTTCATAATAGGATGCCCAATGAGATCTTTTTTCATAGCTTTCCCTTTTGATAAAATGCTTCATATCAGGTAGAGATAGAAGTGCGTAGTTTAGCTATCCAAGATACATTAAGATATATAGTTCGTGTATAGGTTATAGATTATGAAATGAGTTATAAAAGCTTGTACGATCGCACATGTAGGAAACTTACGGAACGTAGGGAAGGAAATAAGGGAAACGGACGACTTTTGAGCACGGGAATCTACAATGATCTCCTATTGCGTAGATTCCTGTGCGAGACGGGAGGACGTTCCCTTATTCTTTCCCGGAGTGGTGTACATCCTACCACCTACATTGGCTCACATATCATTAATCACTAGAATTCCTTTTATCACACTTGATAGGAATAGGATAACCACAATAAACCCACATGCATAAATAGAGACAGCTAGACACAGAGAGAAAGCAGGTGAAGATCATGACGACCATTATTGATATTCCGGTACGTCCACTGGTGGAATATGTGTATCGGAGCGGCAGTATTGAATCAGGCTTTCGCGTAGCACAGACGATGCAAGAAGGCACACGTATTCATAAGCAGGTGCAGGAAGGCTACGGAGAAGAAGGCGAGAAGGAGGTTCATCTACGGATCGAAATTCCTTTACGTGATCTGCTATTTCGCATCGAAGGACGCTGCGATGGATTATGGATAGACGAGTCCGGCTTGCTCACGGTCGATGAGATCAAATCCACTTCGATCACAGCAGAGGATATCGGAGACGGGCGTGAGGTGCATTGGGCGCAGGCGCAAATGTACGGGCATATTTTGGCTGAACAGCGTGAGCTGGAGCAGGTACGTATTCAGCTCACCTATGTACACAAAAGCAGTGGCAAAGAAACCAAGCTGGAGCGCATTCGCACTCGTCAGGAGCTACAAAACTTTGCAATGGATACATTGGAGCAATATGCGCCCTATGCGGAGATGCTAGCCGAGCATCGCCGGCGACGTAATGCTAGCATCGAGGGCTTGCCGTTTCCATTTGCCGGGTATCGTTCAGGTCAGCGGCAATTTGCTGGAGCGGTGTATAAGACGATTGGCGAGCAGGTGAATCTGTTCGCCGAAGCACCTACCGGAACAGGCAAGACGATCTCGACGTTATTTCCCGCGATTAAAAGTATCGGCAATGAACGTGCGGAGCGACTGATGTACATTACCGCCAAAACGGTCACTCGCGCTAACGCCGAGGATGCACTCCAGCGCATGCAGCAAAATGGTCTGCATCTGCATGGTGTGACGATTACGGCGAAGGATAAGGTCTGCTTTTGCACCGCCGAGGGCGGAAGTGGACGGGAGGATTGCGCGTACACGAATGGTTATTATGACCGTATTAATGAAGCGATTCTCGATATGCTCACGAACGAAACACTCATGAACCGCGATGTGATCGAGCGTTATGCGCAAAAGCATACCGTCTGTCCCTTCGAGCTGTCACTGGATGCCTCGTATGCGTCGGATGCGGTCATTTGCGACTATAACTATGTGTTTGATCCGCGTGTATCGCTCAAGCGTATGACGGATGACCAGCGCAAAAGTACGGTGCTATTAGTCGATGAGGCACATAATCTGGTCGATCGTGGACGGAATATGTTTTCCGCTCAGCTGAATAAGGCTGCATTTCTCGATCTAAAACGAGACTACCAGCAGCGTTCAGAGCCATTGTCCAAAATCGCTGGCGCGATCAATGCCTATTTTATCCGCCTGCGTAAGCAAATGGATGGAGAGCAGATGATCAGCCGCAGTGAAGCACCGGAGGATATTTTCAAGCTACTGGAAGAATTCACGATTCGTGCGGAGACGACCTTGCTAGAGCAGGGAGATAGCGGTGAGACCGAGCAGTTGCTGGAGACGTATTTTGCAGCACAGGCTTTTTTACGCATTGGACGATTGTACGATATGGAGAGCCATATTACGTATGTAGAGCAGGACGGCAGCGAGGTCATACTTCGTATGTTCTGTATCGATCCATCGCTACAGCTTCGTCAGACGGCCAAGGGATATCGCTCGGTCATTCATTTCTCAGCGACCTTATCGCCTATTCGGTATTACCGCGATATGCTGGGCGCGGCAGAGGATGATTACAATATTTCGATTCCATCGCCCTTTTCTAAGGAACAGCTCGAAGTACGCATCGTGCCTCTGTCCACACGCTATCGCGACCGGGAACGTACTCGGCAGGAGCTGGCAGAGCTGCTCGCCCAGCTGGTCAATGAGCGACAGGGCAATTATCTTGCCTTCTTCCCGTCCTATCAGTATATGCGTGATGTGTTGGAAGCATTTGAAGCGCTGGAGCCGGATACAGATATATTAGTACAGCAATCCAGTATGGCAGAGGAAGAGCGAGATCGATTCCTCGAAGCCTTCCAACCTTACAACGAGCGCACCTTAACCGGATTCGCTGTCATGGGCGGCATTTTTAGCGAGGGTGTCGATCTAGCAGGCGACCGCCTGACGGGCGTGATCATCGTCGGTGTCGGCTTGCCCCAGATTGGCCCTGAACGTGAGCTGATTCGTGAGCATTTTAGCCGAGGAGGACATAGCGGTTATAACTATGCCTACGTCTACCCAGGTATGAATAAGGTGCTGCAAGCAGGTGGACGATTGATTCGTACCGAGCAGGATCACGGTCTGCTCATGCTGGTCGATGATCGCTTTTTACAAAATCCATATGCGCAGCTATTGCCGCCGGAGTGGAAGGATTAAGGGAACAGAGTAGAAGAATGGAGATTATATAGAAGAAAAGCAAAGAGCGCGCGACCCATGATCCATTGAATATGGCAATAGTGTATAGATACCGATTTTATTAATAGAACAATCAAGACGGACGATGCTGTGTGTAGCTATTGTCCGTCTTTTTAAGCTTGTGGTATCGATGTAAAGTGCTAACATTTTTTGTAGTTGTAGTTGTAGTTGTAGTTGTAGTTGTAGTTGTAGTTGTAGTTGTAGTTGTAGTTGTAGTTGTAGTTGTAGTTGTAGTTGTAGTTTATGAGAATTGTTAGATTTTAAAATATGGTAAGCATCTTTTCACAAAAAGATCAAATTTAATACATAATTTCAAGAAAAATCAAATTTTAAAAGGGTTTCCATCCCTCGAATCCGAAGCATACTATATACCCTTCATTTTACATACCGTCGCTCTATGACCTTAACCCATACGAAAGGTGGAATTACCGCATGAACCCTAACGATAAGCCGAGCGAACCGCTCACACCTAAGAAACTAGGATCAGCTAATCATCTGGACGATATTTTTAATGATTATGTATCTAAAGGTGGCATGGACAATCTCAAAGGAGCAGGTAAGCCGCTTGATGCGCCCGATGGCGATGTATTAAACTCCGTACTCAAAACCGCCAACTACCTGCCACCCTGGTTAGAGCTGCAAAAGCAAATTCGCATCGGGATGAAGGAGCTGATCGAGCAAATGGATCACCATCTAAACGACTCATCGACAAGCCAATGGGAAGCGCAAATCGATGAGCTGAACAGCCAGATTAAAAAGTATAATATCAGCGTACCGAATCCATTACTGCAAAAGGGATTTGTGTCGGTAAATAATGTTAAAACAAAGTATGAGCAATGGGAGTAGCACTAGCTGCAAAGTAGTCAGCAACCTTCAAACGAATGCAATATAACCTGTTTTTATCCGATACATAGCCGTTCACTTGCTGATTAGTAGCCAAAAGAACACCCAGCCCATTGTCGTCGGATAGCAGTTGTGTCGTTCTGTACTGTATCGTCTCAATCCGTATCATCACATAAACAATAGTATATAAAAAGGCGAGCTTATCGATGGAGATAAGCTCGCCTTTTACTGTGTGTGGGTTCAACCTATAAACTGCACATGCGTTGGTTTTAAGTGTTGCCTTGTCATGATGCTAGATCGTACTTGTAGGACGGTATTATTGTCATTTCAGAGTTATTTTATTTCAGAATTATTGTCCGTTCGAAGCCTTATTAATCGCATCGTACGCCCAGTGCTGAGGTGTGACATCAGACCAGTTGCTCGAACCTTTTCCTGTTTCAGTTGCTGAATTTGACTGAATACGGTTCAACACAGTTACAATCTCAGCACGAGTAACCGGCTGGTTCGGATAAAATTTGCCATCCGGGAAGCCTTTCATTAAGCCAGCAGCTACGACTTTGTTAATATCCGAAGCTGCCCAGTTGCCGGATACATCGCTGGTGCTCGGCGAGGATGTGTTAGAGCTGTCCAGCTCCTTCCAGCGTGCGATCAGCGAGGCAAGCTCAGCGCGTGTTACTGCTTGTCCTGGTTGGAATGTGCCATCTGGATAACCTTTCATCCAGCCATTTTGCTGCACGAGTCCGATACCGGAGGCTGCCCAGTAGGAGGCGGGAATATCCTTGAATTCCAGCTTGCCTGCACTACCTTGGTCGCCGATCAGGCGATCCAGCATCACGGCAAGCTCGGCACGGGTAACCTTTTGCTCTGGACGGAAGGTGCCGTCCTGATAGCCCTGAATATAGCCCTTGTGATTGTCTTTCGTACCTGTCGCTACTGTCGGTGCAGTCGCTGCTTTGCCTGTTTTGGTAGCAGGAGCTGCTGTTGCAGCAGGTGCCGATACGGGAGCGGGTGCTGTAGCATTGTCTGCAACGATATCATCCAGTCGCGAAGCCCCTGCGCCATTGCTTCCACTACCACCACTGATCAGAATCGGAATGCTTGTCGTTGGATCGACAGGCAGCTCTGGCAGGAAGGGGAAGGTGATCGTAAGCAGCGGTGCTTCCAGTGGTACATACGTGTTGTCGGTTGGCGTAGCTGGTGTAGTTGCTGTTACAGGAGGAGCCTCTACGCCGTTGTTGCCATCTTCGTTATTGCCAGCAGTTGGTTGTTCCGAATCGGTTGGTGTAGTCGGAGTCGGATCGGCTGCATCGGTCTGTGGCGCAGCTACGGTCTGTTCTGGCTCAGCCTGTAGGCTCGCTGGAATGACCTGAATGGTATACGTTTTGCTCTGACCACTCGGTGAGGTGACTTTTAATGCTAGATCAGTCAGATCATCGGTCAATGGAGCCGTATAGATGAAGCTGTGTGTGCCATATACTTGATCCGTCACAGTGACGCCGTCTACGGACAGTGTCGCATCCGGATCATATACGCTAGCCTGTACGGTAATGGCGCTTGCGTCTGCATTCATATTCGCATGGTACATCGTTACATCTGGCTTGAAGCCCGGCTGTAGCGTACCATTTTGTAGCGATAGGGACGTCAGCTCTGTGCTGCTCTCCGGTGCATGTGCGCGAACAGTGAATGTTTTCTCCAATGTGCCGCCCTGTGGCCCGGTTACACGGATACGTACCGGATAACTGGATACACCGCGTACGAGTGAAGAGGCGGTTACGAGTCGGTTGTTCTCAATGTCGAAGTAGCTGTTGCCTTCGCTGCCTTCACCCGAGACCAGACTGAAAATAAAGCTATCGTCTGGATTAGCACTGGTTGCTGTCAGCAATCCTGCACTCGCACCTGGCTTCATATCCCAGGTCAGATCATCGCCAGACAGCGTCAGATCAGTTGGAATATCCTCTGGAGCGGTCTGATAATCAGCATGAATAGCAGCAAGAGCAGCATTCATATTCGGGTTCACACTGCTGTAAAAGACCAGCTCGGTCGATTCGCCCGGTTTCAGATTACCTGCATTAAAGGTTAATGTCAGCCATTCATCGGCAAGCTTTGCATCCATACGCTCTGCTCCATCTGCCTTAAAGGCTGGTGCGCTATACGGATCACGGCTATAGCCTACAGAAGCCTGTGCACGAGGATCGCTGGCTACATACATAAACACATTATCGCTGGCACTACCCATAGCGATCGCGATCGCATCGGAATCAGAAGGTGGATTGGAGGGAACCCAGTTGATGGTGCTGTTATCGTTATTCAAGTCAGCATCCATATCCGGATCGAGGAAACGCATATAATGAACATCGTAGACGGAGTTAGTCACGCTGGGATTGGTAAGAGTAATGGTTGTTTTATAGAAGGAATCGCCTGGTTTGAATGAGATCGTTTGATTAACTCCGAGGGCTTGATCGCGTGTAGTGCCCACTGTGCGGGCAGCAAGTAGATCATCAGTGGAGATGTTTTGCGTAGTTCCGGGGATATCGATATTGCCGTTTTGCTGTTCATTGATGAAGCTTTTGGGGCTGGCGTCTGACGGGGTTTGCTTGTAGCCGACGATGAAGCCTTCTGACGGACTGCCTGGCAGGATGTAATCGCCACTGCTCATGTCCTTACCGTTATCATAACCATCACTGTCGGTGTTCAGGCCAATACTTTTACGCAATGAACCGGGGTGGAAGCCGCCCGGGCTTGCGGTTGATGTACCCAGTGTGCCACTTTCTGCAATGCCTAGCTCCATATACTGTCCACCAAGATACGTATCCTGGCCAACCTGTTCATGACGTGCAGTGATTTCTGCCGCATGGATTGGAGCAGAGGGGAGCAATAGCATGATGGCGAGCCAGCCGCATACGCTAGTTTTGGCAGATAGACGCCATGGCGAACGCAGGCTGCTTGTTTTCATATTTGATTAACCTCCTTTGATCTGTACGAGCTTTGCAAGCTGCTGCAAATCCTCTCTATATACTTATCGTAATTCTGAAGAATTTTTTAACATTTTTATGGTAAAAAAATACTCAAAAACGTAAAAAAGAATATTTCTTAACAAAAATTTAACAATTTTAATATCCAGTGGTAAATTAAAATGAATTGCATCAAAAAATATACGAAATGAAACGTCTTAATTTATAAGAATAGGCTTAAAATACGCGAAACTAGTGGTATTATAATAGATAATGATTGACAAAGAATTACTTCAAGTTATAAAATTAGATAACCTAATAAATAGTCATGCTAAATAATAGTTTGCTTACACAAAATGTGATCGAATCCCGGGGTGAATAATGTGGAAGATGTAAAATTTGAAGGAATCTCGCCGATGGGCGAGGAGCTGCTGCGAGCGTTCCGCTTATTTCGAAAAGCGGATTGGCGGCAAAAGCCTGTAGCTGGCCATAAGCCAAGTGAAATCATGGCATTAATCTGTATTGGCAATCAGGAAGATTGCAAAAGCTGTGGCATTCAGGTTTCCGAGCTTAGCCGTATGCTTCGCGTGACGTCTCCCACTGTAACGCAATTGATTAAAGGCATGGAAAATGACGGCCTGGTTGAACGCAATATGGACCCAAGCGATCGCCGTGCTGTTCGTGTTACGCTAACCGATAAGGGCGAATCCATCATGGATCAATCGCTGTCCGTGTTCAAAAGCTCCTTTGAGGGGCTAGTTGATTATTTGGGAGAAGAAGAGAGTCGCAAGCTGGCACAGCTGCTTGGACGTGTATATGAGTATTTTGAAGAACGAGTATTTGAACCGCTGGAGCCCACCCACAAAGGGGATGGTCAACATGACTAGGATGCTCCGTCAACTGCGGCCTTATTATGGGGCCGCAGTTTTTATTCTATTGCTGACCTTTTTGCAAACGATGTCAGAGCTATTTTTACCTACATTAATGGCTGATATTGTGGATACGGGGATTGCGCATGGGAATATCCCGTACATCTGGCGTATCGGCTCATATATGCTTCTTTTTGCTGCGCTTGGCATGGTGTGTTCCATTACCGCTAGCTATTTCTCGGCGCGTGTTGCGCTTGGATTTGGGCGCGATCTGCGTAGTCGTGTGTTTTCGCATGTGGAGCATTTTTCGTTGCAGGAGTTTGATCGGATTGGTACAGCCTCGCTTATTACACGCACGACCAATGATATTACGCAATTGCAGCAGGTGCTAACCATGCTGCTACGCATGATGCTTATGGCACCGCTAATGATGCTGGGCGGTATTATTATGGCGGTATCCAAGCAGGCGCAGCTATCGCTGATCTTTATTGTGGTCATTCCAGTGCTGGGGCTGACGATCTGGCTGATCGGACGGCGTGGATTCCCGCTATTCAAAGCACAGCAGAAAAAGCTGGATCGACTCAATATGGTCATTCGTGAGAATCTGACCGGGATTCGTGTCATTCGTGCCTTTAACCGTGATCGTTATGAAAATGTACGCTTTGACGGGGCGAGTCGCGATCTGGCAGATACGGCGATTCGTGTGAATAAGCTGATGGCGCTCATGATGCCGATGATGATGCTAATTTTGGACATATCGATCATTTGTATCGTTGGTTTTGGTAGCTTTCAGATTAGCTATGGCAATATGCAGGTCGGTGATCTGATGGCATTTGTACAGTATGCGACCCAGATTCTATTTTCCTTTTTGATGTTGTCGATGATCTTTATTATGATTCCGCGTGCTTCGGCATCGGCGGCACGTGTGAATGAGGTGCTGGATATGCAGCCGGATATCGTTGATCCGGTAGCAACTCAAGCGGCTAGTGGCACTGCATCTGCTGTAGCAGCAGACCTGAACACACGCGCTCAGCCTGCTGATCAGGCGAATAATCGTGCTGCTCGTGATGTGGTGCTGGAGTTCGACGGCGTCGAGTTTTATTATCCGGGTGCCGAACAGCCTGCGCTGAAACATATTTCATTTCAAGCGCGCCGTGGTGAGGTGACCGCGATTATCGGGGGTACCGGATCAGGGAAATCAACGCTGGTGAATCTGATTCCACGCTTTTACGATGTAAGCGCTGGTGCGATTCGATTGAATGGACATGATGTGCGTGAGCTAACGCAGGAGCGATTGCGCGAGGGTGTCGGGTATGTGCCGCAGAAGGCGCTATTATTTACCGGAACCGTAGCGGACAATATACGCTATGGTAAGCCGGATGCGACGCAGGAGCAGCTGGTGCATGCTGCTCAGATTGCACAGGCGGATGAGTTCATTTCGCGTATGCCAGAAGGGTATAATTCTGAAATTGCGCAAGGTGGCTCTAACGTATCGGGCGGTCAAAAGCAGCGCTTATCGATTGCGCGTGCGCTGGTGCGTCAGCCAGAGCTGTATATTTTCGATGATAGCTTCTCGGCACTGGACTTCAAAACGGATGCCAAGCTGCGTGCAGCCTTAAAGCAGGAAACGGTCAATGCGACCGTGCTCATGGTTGCCCAGCGTGTAAGCACCGTTCGGGATGCAGACCAGATTATCGTACTGGACGAAGGCGAGATTGCTGGAATCGGTACACACCATGAATTAATGCAGCATAGCGAGGTATATCGTGAGATTGTATCGTCGCAATTGTCGGAGGAGGAGAGCGCATGAGTAACGATAACAATCGCAGACCCTCCGGACGTCCTCCCGGTGGTGGCCCGATGGGTGGCCCTCCAGGCATGGGCATGAGATTGCCAGGTGAGAAGCCGAAAAATTTTAAGGCTACGCTGAAACGATTGGTACGCTATCTGCGTCCATATCGGCTACACTTGCTTGGTGTATTGATCGCGGCATTACTAAGTACATTATTTTCTATCTTTTCACCGCGTGTGCTCGGTATGGCGACAGATGAGCTATTTAACAGTGTGAGCGGTGGTCGAGCGATCCGATTTGATTATATTTTCGAGCTGCTTGGTATATTGGGTGGGTTGTATATATTTAGCGCGCTTTTCTCGTATATTCAGCAATATTGGATGGCATCGGTCACGCAAAATACGGTGTACGAGATGCGTCGTGAGATTAAGCAAAAGCTGACCCGTTTACCACTTAGCTATTATGATCGCCACAGTCATGGTGAGGTGCTGAGTCGCGTCACAAATGATGTGGACAATATTAGTACGACCCTCCAGCAAAGTCTGACGCAGATGATTACGTCTGCCGTAACACTTGTTGGTGTAATTGTTATGATGCTAACGCTGAGTCCGCTACTGACCCTGATCACTGTACTGACCATTCCACTTAGTCTGATCGTGACGATCTTCGTGGCACGTCGCTCGCAAAAGCATTTTGCCGGACAGCAGGCAGCACTGGGTCAATTGAACGGTCATGTCGAGGAAATGTATACCGGACATCAGATTGTGAAGGCATTTGGACGCGAGGAAGAAGCGCTACAGACCTTCGATGGATTGAATGAGAAGCTGTATAACTCGGGATGGCGTGCGCAGTTCATTTCAGGAACGATCATGCCGCTGATGAACTTTGTGAGTAATATTGGTTATGTGCTGATCTGTGTGGTCGGCGGGATTATGGTCACACGCGGCAGTATCGGAATCGGTGGTATTCAGGCATTTATCCAGTATGCCCGTCAATTCTCACAGCCGATTACCCAGCTCGCCAATATCTCGAATATTATCCAGTCAGCGATTGCTTCGGCGGAGCGTGTATTCGAAGTACTGGATGAACGGGAAGAAGAGCGCCCTGCGCTGAGTGAAGGCGTGAGTATGACGAAGGAGGGCACTTCTTCTACTCCAGCTCGTGTACGTGGAGATGTGACCTTTGAGCATGTCCAATTCGGTTATAAGCCAGATCAACTGCTCATTGGCGATATGAACATTGAGGTACATGCCGGTCAGACGGTTGCTATTGTCGGCCCAACAGGAGCAGGGAAAACAACGCTGATCAATCTGCTTATGCGCTTCTATGAGTTAAACGGTGGCGTCATTCGTATCGATGGACGCGATATTACCGAGATGCCGCGGGGCGATCTACGTAGTCTATTCGGGATGGTGCTACAGGATACATGGCTATTTGGCGGTACGATTCGCGATAATATTGCCTATGGGCGCGAGGGTGCGACTGAGGAGCAGATCGTGCAGGCTGCGGAAGCGGCACGTGCGGATCATTTTATCCGTACATTGCCAGAGGGCTATGATACGGTGCTGAATGAAGAAGCATCTAACATTTCACAGGGGCAAAAGCAATTGCTCACGATCGCCCGCGCCATTCTCGCTGACCCGTCGATCCTCATTTTGGACGAAGCGACCAGTAGTGTCGATACACGTACCGAGGTTCTGATCCAGCAGGCGATGAATGAACTGATGCGCGACCGCACGAGCTTCGTCATTGCTCACCGCTTGTCTACGATTCGTGGTGCTGATCTGATTCTAGTCATGAATCATGGTGAGGTGATCGAGCAAGGAACGCATGAGCAGCTGCTGGAGCAGAACGGTTTTTATGCTGATTTGTATAATAGTCAGTTTGCTGATGAAGCGGCTGGGTGAGCAGAGCTATCCAATGCTATAGTAAGATGAAAATTTCAGTGAGAAAGTTCGATTTGAAAAAGTGCTAGGCTATGGAAGGCATTATAGTTGTTTGGGTTAACTTTGTTAGTGAGCAGGTCTATCACATATTGATGTTGTGCAACAATCACTCCGGCAAGGAATAAGGGGACGGACTCAGGTGGAGCCGCGGGAATCTACTGGATTAGAATGTTAATGTAGATTCCCGCCCCTCCAAAGAGGTAAGATATTTTGCTTCGCAAAAATCACTTTTTATTTAACCTCGTGTTAGAAAAGGCACTAACACTATAAGTCGTCCTTTCCCCTTATTTCCTTGCCTTCGTTATGTGCGGCTTGCATCATGAGTATGAATACACAAGTAAGATTTTATATTGTTCTTACTATCATTTTTGATATTCTACATAATTAAAAGCTCATACTAGTGTATATGTGTTTATACTGTTATAGTATGGTTCCTTTATTGATTTAATTTTGTAGTAAGATATAAATTTCGAGTTGAAAAAGCAAAAGCCACTATCTGCGTCAGCAGAAAATGATAATACAAATTTCTTTTCTAGACAGATGCCTATATACAGCAAGTTAATTGCGCAATATGTTACAACATGTATCAAAGCCACACGGCGTTAATTGTTCATTCTAAGCTAGTTAGCACAGTTATTTCTCACTACGTTACATATGCTATGCAGTTATGCAATATAGACGAATTAGCTCTGTTAATAAAGTATCCGCATGCTCATGCAAGCACGAAGCGGAAGGCAGAGAACGATGCCAAAAGACCGACCTTTAAGCCGGGATACGCCATCTTTTCCCCCATTCAAAGTATCCCGGCTTAACCGGAGGTCGTTGGCATGTTCTCTGCCTGGAGCGGATGTCGAATCACCACCCTGGTGATCAAAAACCAGCCAAGCATTCAAAAGCATGTAAAAGTAAAGGAGATCAGACTCATGAACAAACAAGAGCCATCTAGCAGCAAGATTGCATACGGACAGCGGAGTATATATGTGTATTCGTTAGGGCATTCACTGTATCCGCTAGATTGGGAATTGTGTTTTGATGAGGTGGAGGAGTATAAGGAGAAGCTGAAGCGTAAATATGATCGTTTTGAAGAGCGGTATAAGCATATCATTGGCGAGCTGGATGTATTGTATAGAGAGATCGATGGACTGCTTGCTCTGGCGCTCGCAGATGCAGGGATAGAGAGTAGTAATTCTGCGCTGCTGCGTTGTCCGCCGATGATTATGGCTTTACCGCGTGGAGATGTGAGCGGTGGAGCGGATGTTGCGATTATTTTAAAACTGGAAGAGGATGGAGAGACGCTGGTATATTCTCCTTTGCCACTGGATTATTTAACGAGGTAAATCGTTGGTTTACCTCGTTATGCGTAGGTGGCACCTTATGAAGTGATTGGGATCGAAGCTTATACGTATTCCATACGATTCGTCATTGCGGATCATATGGTTCCTGTGTAGGTATAGGTGTATCCGTATCCGCAGCTTGATCATCATTAGAAAATTCAGCAAACGTTTTTCCCGAATCGACCCAGCCAATATTGATCGCTTCCCATAGATAGATCGATGCAGCAGTTGGATAGGCGCTCCAGTTCAACTCGTGCTGCTGTGTATATTTGCCGTCCTCACGTTCTTCCATCTGATGCAACCAGCGTGCGGCGCGCTGCAAGCCTGCATCGCCATGGGATAAAATGCCCGTGCGTCCCAGGCTAAAAATCAGAAACATTTCCGCCGTCCAGCGTCCAATTCCTTTGACAGCCACAAGCGCTTGCAGCACTTCATCATCCGACAGTTCATCCAAATGATCTAACGGTAATAGACCCTCCTGCACATGATGACATAGATCGCGAATATAGCGAATTTTGAACATCGATACGCCAACTGCACGTAGCTCGTCATCCGTATACTTCCCGATCGTCTCAGGACTCATATCCTCCCCACATAGCTCCACTACCCGCTTCCAGATCGTAGCTGCCGCCTTCACTGACAACTGCTGCGAAATAATCGACGACACCAGCGAAATAAACGGATCACTACGAAGCGGAATTTCAAGCGGCCCAATCTGCTCCATCAATCTCCCTAAGACCGGATCACCCTCAGCCAATGCACGCATATTCTCGCTATCTAAAGCCAACCGCAAATGAGTCGGTCGCGAAAAAGAATTGGAATCTAAATTCGACATCATATGTCCCCCTATTTTGATGATATGTACATACCGATTATGCCATACTATTAGCTTCATTAAGTCTTGAAAAGTCTTGAAAATCTTTAAATTGACAAATGTGCCTGTTGGGTTAAATGTGTTAAGCGTATGCTGCAAGCAGCACAGAACGGAGGGAAGGGCATGAGGGGAAAGGACTCCTTTGGAGGGGCGGGAATCTTCATTTGCACCCAATTCCAAAAGATTCCCGCGGCTCCACCCGAGTCCGTCCCCTTATTCCTTCCCGCAGTGATTGCTGCCCACCAGCATAATCCAGCTAACCACATCAACCAATCCAACACTATAACAAAAGAAGCCCCTCCCCCTCAGGAGAAAAAGCTTCTTTATCGTGAATCAGATGAACCCTTTATTGGGTTATGTGTAATAGATATACCTTATACAGCTCACTCGGCCTTGCTTAGCTGGCTTAGTGAATATTCTTTTTCTCGAAATTACCGCCAATGACTTCGCTCACATGCTCTACTGCGAGGAAGGCGGTCGGGTCAATATCGTTCACAATCGTACGCAGCTTGGCAAGCTCCAGACGGCTGACGACGCAGTAGATCATTTGCGTATCTTCGCCAGAATAGCCGCCTTTGGCGTACATGAAGGTCGTACTGCGACCGAGACGATCCATGATCGCCTGCGAGATTTCATCATATTCCTGCGAGATGATCGTGACTGACTTGGATTCCTCCAGACCTTCCACGACAATGTCCATTACTTTTGCCGCAATATAGTAGGTGAAAATAGAGAACATCGCGGAATCCCAGCCGAATACGAATCCGGCAGCGGTAAAGATGAACACGTTGATGATCATAACGATCTGACCTACAGGCATATGGAACTTCTTCGCTAGCAAAATGGCGACAATCTCTGTACCATCCAGCGAGCCGCCAAAACGGATAACCAGACCAATCCCGAAGCCGAGAATCACGCCGCCGAACATACTGGCGAGCATTTTATCATCGGTTAGTGCAGGTACATGGTGCAGGTAAGCGGTCATCGAAGACATGACAGCGATTCCGTACAGGGTCGATATGGCAAAAGTTTTCCCGATTTGCTTATAGCCTATAATCAGGAACGGTACGTTGATCACAAAGATGAAGATACCAAGCTGAATGGTGCTTAGCTCGGACAGGATGATCGAGATACCGGTGATACCGCCATCGATCACGCTGTTGGGGATTAGAAAGATTTCCAGTGCGACCGCCATCAAGACGGCGCCGGTCGTGATGAAGATAAACTTCGCGAGCAACTGGCTTAAGCTCATTTTTCGGTGTTTTCTTGGCATGCACAATCCTCTTTTCCAAAATAGTTTGGGTAGGATTGTTGATTAATTCCATAAGCGCTGCATCAAGCTCCGGCTCCCTGTTGCCGGATTGGACATGGAGACGTGTTATAAATGGTCGTGCAACCATGTGACAGAGGAACAAAGCGGGAGTACGGACCGGTATGACGAAGAGCATTATAGTCAGCAAACGTACCGGATAATCAGTGGGACGACGTGCTTTTTCTATGAACATGCTGAACCGGTAAGCGGCTATATCGAACTATTCAACAAACTTTTATCTTAAATTAATAATGATAATCTACCTATATAAATTATAGCATAAAAACAGCACGCAAACCCAGAAAAGATCAAAATTGTTTCGATTTTTTGCAAAAAAGCCAAATTTCCCGAGCAATTAATAGTATATCGCAACAAGGCAACTGAAATATACGCCAATATCGTAAAATCACAAAAAAATTTGATTTTCATCAGAGCTAGTTGGTTCATTCTATGCTATATACGGAGGGGTTAAGATGTATAAAAAGGGAATGCTTATCTATAACGGAAATGCTGGATCGGTCGATACGACACAGCTGGGTACAGTGCTCGGCATTCTATCAGTGGAGCTACCCGAGCTTATCGTAAGGCGCACAAGTGAGCCGGGTGAAGCAAAAAAGCTCTGCCGCGAGTACGGAGAGCAGGTAGATGTAATGTACATTTTAGGCGGAGATGGTACGGTGCATGAATGTATTAATGGACTTGCTGACCTGAAACGCCCGCCTGTGATTGGTGTGCTACCTGGCGGCACCTGCAACGACTTCTCTCGTGCGCTAGCGATGCCGCAGCAGCTAGCACGAGCAGCGGAGGTGCTGAATGAGCGGCAGACACGCACGCTGGATATCGGGACAGCCAACGGACATTTTTTCACCAACTTCTATGGTATTGGTCTGATCTCAGAAACATCGCAAAATATTAATGCGGATATTAAAGGTGCATTTGGAAAGCTGGGCTATTTTCTAAGCACATTGCAAACGGTACGCACAGCGCAGCCATTCACGTTTGAGCTAGAGCATGATGAAGGAACACTGTCTGGTGAAGCGGTCATGATCTATGCGGCAAATGGACGTTTTCTAGGAACGAATCCGCTCCCATTTCCACAGGAAGCGCTACAGGACGGCTTGCTCGATGTGCTGATTATCCGTGAAGCCGGCCTGCCGCTGCTGCGTGAGCTGCTCAGTCGTAAGTCGCCGGAAAACTGGAGACCGGAAAATAGCAATATCGAATACATTCGCACATCCCGTCTGGAGCTTCGGACAGATCAGCCGATGCCAGCGGATACGGATGGAGAGATTTATTTGCAAACACCAGCGCAGCTCGGCGTGTTGCCGGGTAAGCTGACCTTTTTGATCGGTGATTCGGCTGGAGAGTAATTGCCGATTGGGCGTGGATGCGCTGGATGAATGGACGGATTTTTTCGTGATTGAATTAAATTTTCAGCGCAGGAGATCATGGATAGATGAACAAATTCTTGAAAACATAGACGGATGATAGGTCGCGCGATTTCGTTTTCCAGTAAATGACTGTGGAACATCGCTTCATGTTCCCTCATAATAGAAGATGGAAATGCACGGGCTGTGCTGATCGATGCAGCAGGGTGTCTATTTGCGTAGATGATCCGTATCAATCATAGTCACAGTTAGATAAAGCATATATATTGGGGGAATCGAGCAATATGTCACAGATGAAATCCGTATATTTTAATCATGATGCCGGTGTCGATGATCTGGTATCGCTGTTTATGCTATTGCAAATGGATAATGTGGAGCTGACAGGTGTCTCGGTCATTCCAGCAGACGGTTATTTGGAGCCGGGTGCAGATGCGAGCCGTAAAATTATCGACCGTTTTGGTCATGGTAATCAGGCACCGGAAACGGCAAAATCGAACTCGCGTGGTAAAAATCCATTCCCGCCAGCATGGCGTATGCATACGTTCTATGTGGACGCACTGCCGATTCTGAATGAATCCGGTACGATGGAAGCACCGTTGTCTGATCTGCCTGCTCATCGTCATATGATTCGTCAGCTACTGGCGAATGAAGGCAAAACAACGCTGCTATTTACCGGGCCATTGACAGACCTCGCCCGTGCATTAGATGAAGCGCCAGAGATTGAAGACAAGATCGAAAAGCTTGTCTGGATGGGTGGCGGCTTTGAGCGCGGTAATGTGGACGAGCCAGAGCATGATGGCACAGCAGAATGGAATGTATTCTGGGACCCGGAAGCGGCATATCGCGTATGGCAAAGCGGCATCGAGATTGACCTGGTTGCTCTTGAAAGCACAATCAAAGTACCGCTGGATCTGAAAATCCGTAAACGCTGGGCAAACGAGCGCCGTTATGAAGGTGTAGATTTCCTCGGTAACTGCTACGCTTGCTGTCCACCGCTCGTGCATATGGAGAACAACTCGACTTATTATTTCTGGGATGTGCTGACGACGCTGTCGATTGGTAAGCCAGAGCTGGTGAGCAAAAAGACGATTAACTGCGTTGTAATTCCTGACGGCAAGTCTCAAGGTAGAACAGTCGAGCAGGCAGATGGTCGTCCGGTGAATCTGGTGTATGATACCGACCCAGAAGCTTTTGCAGATTATATGATTGAGCTGGCGAAAAAGGCGGCACCTGCACGGTACTGAGTAGCGTTCGGTTAGGCGCGTGATCGCAATTGATATCGTAGCATAGACGCAGTGTAGATTATGTAATAGGTTATTGTATCGAAGTATATGGAACCGACAACATTATCTTTAACCGGGATAAAGGTATATTTAAATGAGATAGGAGCATCTTTAACAGCTGGGAACTCTATTTTGATTTTAAAATGGAGCGGCTGTTGAAGGTGCTTTTTTGTGTTTTAGAGTGAAGGGCAGATTAGCATCGTTCCCAAATAGTCGATTGGATCGCATGATCACTGTTGGAACACATGATCATTCCACCACAGGAGATTGATGCCATTCCTTCTCTAGCTGATGTCCGAAGATGATCAATTGTTCTTTTTTTGCTTGAATGGTCATGATTGTGCCCTGATCTATAAACTGTAGGATGTAGCTATCATTAGCCTCGTCAGTATCCCATTTGATCTCAAGATGCTTTTCAAAATGAGAGAAGTAGCCTTCATATTGTGGAAGCGGGAAATGCTGAAGCATATGTATACAGGCGTGAACAGTTCGGTTCGTCCAGCCGAAATGGAGTTCATGGATAACCTTCCCTAGATGAACATATCGCCAAAAAAGCTGGCTGCCTTCCAACTCGTCTACACGGTGATCTATTATTCTGCATTCCACATATGTATTCGGCTGTATGTCATCTTGTAAAATAGCCATAGATTCAACTCCTTAATCAAAATATAGAGTTATTGTATAATCATTGCAAGGTTTAGCAATCTTTACGATAGGGTGATGTGAACACATTGAAGAACAAGGAAATGAATAAACATTGCTGGCATTGTTCAGAGAATATGCAGTTGAGACATTTAACAATCCATGATTTTTCGACTGTGCTCAAGTGGAGTGAAGATCACTTTTTTTTGCTTGGCTAATGGATGGGGATCATACAGAAGTTCAGACGAATTATACAATTGGTGGTTGCGATGTATACATAATGAAGCTGAGAATTTTGTGAGACTGGGGATTGTGTATGACGATACTCTTATCGGATATGCTGATCTGGCAAGCATTCAAGGGGAAGCTGCTGAACTAGGAATTGCAATTGGTGATAGTAGACTGTGGGGGAAAGGGCTCGGTTGTCGTGCAGCGATGTGCATCATACAATACGCATCCAAGCAATTAAAAATAATTCATTTCTATGCAGAAACGGATAGGAGTAATATCCGATCTCAAAAGATGCTTAAAAAAATAGGATTTGAAGAAATAAGTAGATCAGATCAAGAGCAAGCAGATCATTTAAAACAGTCTCTAATACAATACGAACTACATCTATGAAAATAAAAAGGTATATCTTCATATGAAGATATACCTTTTTATTTATGATGAATAGGGCTACTTTCATTATTGATTTCTCATCAAATTCTATTTCAGATCTACAGCAAGATCATCCAATCCGTTCCTGCAATCCCATCTGCATCTCTGCTTGCTCTCGCATCGCCATCAGCTGCTCGCGTACGCGTACTACCTCACCGACGATAATCAGTGCAGGATTACGCAGTTCTTCCTGTACAGCAATCGCAGCAATATCCGTCAGTGTCCCCGTTAACACGCGCTGAGCTGTCGTTGTGCCGTTCTCGATCAGAGCAACAGGAGTGATCGCAGGACGACCATGCTGTACTAGCTCACGGCAAATGGAATCCAGCTGGCTCACACCCATATAGATCGCCAGTGTATCGACACTACTAGCAAGCAGATCCCAGCGAATCGGGTTCGGATTGTCCGCAGACTGGCTCGCGGTTATGCAGGCGAAGGAGGTAGCGATGCCGCGATGGGTGAGCGGAATATCGGCTCCAGCGGCTGCACCGATCGAAGCGGTAACGCCAGGAATGATCTCATAACGGATGCCGTGCTGCTCCAGAAACAGAGCCTCTTCACCGCCGCGTCCGAATACGAGGGGATCGCCGCCCTTCAAGCGGACGACATGCAGACCGAGTGAGGCTTGCTGGAGCAATGTACGATGAATGGCTTGCTGGCTCATATGATGCAAGCCAGGCGCTTTGCCACAATAGATGCGACGTGCATCTGGACGTGCTTCCAGTAACAATTCCTCGCTTACCAGACGGTCATACACGATCACGTCCGCCTGCTGTATGCGTTTGAGTGCTTTGACGGTAATCAGTTCTGGATCACCGGGGCCTGCACCAACAATACTGACCATTCCCTGTACTTTGCTCATCCGCGTGTCCTCCTTTTATTGCTTGGTTGGGGTTAGCTTGTTCATTACCAGATTATATTCATTCCTATGCTTACCAACTGTATTCATTTTAGATAACATAGCTGGATGGGATAATTTGAATGATACAATACAATTTTATCTGAACTCCTGAACTCCTGAACTCCTGAACTCCTGAACTCCTGAACTCCGCCTGCGTGGACTAGCTAGTAAAGTGTCTACATGCCAACGTACGCTTGCTCAGGCGAGCTGCTGCGTAGCAGGCATCATCACATAAACACTACCGTTATGTTCGTCTACCTCTACAGCGAATGTCTGCACGCACCCATCGTCCGGGTCTTGTACCTTTCCGCTGCGCAGGTCGATTTTCCAATCATGCAGTGGACAATGGATATTAGAGCCGCATACCATGCCTTCGGAGAGCTTGCCGCCTTTGTGTGGACAGCGATTTTCCACGGCTTGAATCGATCCGTCGCTCAGTCGGAAGAGGGCGATCTCCAGTTCACCTAGTGTAAAACGGCGTGCGCCTTTCACATCGATATCTGAAATATGTGCAACCTGATAACGGTTCATGTCGGATTCCTCCCTTATTATGGTGCAGATGGCGATGTGCCAGCGAGTGCCGCAGAGTCGTTTAGATCGGTAAAGTTTTTACGCAGCTCGTCGTTCTGGATAATGTTCTGCCATGGGTCGCTGGTGTAGCTAAGTGTGTTTTGTAAACGTGCTACCAGTGCTGCACGTGTATCGCTATCGGCGAGCACTTCCTGTACATGTGCCAGACCGACACGCTCGATCCATGCGGCAGTGCGTTCATTCCAGCGTGCTTGCTCACGATAATATTGCAGGAAGGCGGATGTCCATTCCATTACTTCTTCATCGGTTTTGACGGTACAGAGCAATTCGCCGGCGCGGATCTTCACGCCTCCATTACCGCCTACATATAGCTCCCATGCGCCATCCAGCGCTACAATGCCAACATCCTTGATGCCAGATTCCGCACAGTTACGCGGACAGCCAGATACAGCGAGCTTCACCTTCGCTGGAGCGTCCATACGTTCAAAGGCTTTTTCGAGCTGAATGCCCATGCCCATCGCATCCTTTGTACCGAAGCGGCAGAACGTATCGCCTACGCAGGTTTTGACCGTGCGAAGGGTTTTGCCGTACGCATGACCAGATGGCATGTCCAGCTCCTCCCAGATATGCGGCAGGTCTTCTTTACGAACACCGAGCAGATCAAGGCGCTGTCCACCAGTGAATTTGACGAGAGGGACGTTATATTTCTCCGCCACATCGGCGATTTTTTTCAGATCGGTAGGTGATGTTACGCCACCATAAATGCGCGGTACAACCGAGTAAGTGCCATCCTTCTGGATGTTGGCATGATAGCGTTCATTCGTGAAGCGCGATTCCTTCTCGTCCTCGTACTCTCCTGGCCACAGCATGCCGAGATAGTAGTTGAGCGCTGGACGGCATTTGGAGCAGCCTTCGGGTTCCGACCAGCCGAGTACATTCATCGTTTCTTTGACTGTTTTGAGCCCCATACGCTTGATCTCTGAGACGATCTCGTCACGATCCAGTGAGGTACAGCCGCAGATGCCTTCCTTGACGGCTACGCCTGCATTATCGCCCGCATAGAATTGAAGTAATCCTTCCACGACAGGTGCACAGCCACCACACGATGCAGATGCCTTGGTGCATGCTTTGAGCGACTTCATCGTATTGCAGCCTTTGCCAATGACAGCTTCGCCGATCGCGCCCTTGCTGACGCCATTACAACCACAGACGATCTCATCGTCTGCCATCGCTTCAAGGCGTTGTAGAGGCGAGGCAGTCGCACTGCCACCCGCAGGCTGTCCGGTGAGCAGTTCCTTTTCGCGACCCTGTACCGATTCGCCGCTCTTAATGAGGGAAAAGAGTGGCGCACCATCGCTAGTATCGCCGAACAATACCGCACCGATCAGGCGACCGTCGCGGATGACCAGCTTTTTGTAAATGCCATCGATATCATCCTGCATGCGCAGTGCTCGCGTATCCGCGCTATCTTGAAATTCACCTGCGGAAAATACGTCGACACCGGATACCTTCAGCTTAGTTGATGTGACAGACCCTTCGTAGGGTGGAGTATCAATACCAGCAAGACGCTTGGCAAGAACAGTTCCCTGTTCATACAGTGGAGCAACAAGTCCGTAGCCGATGCCGCGGTGCTCTGCGCATTCGCCTACAGCGGAGATGCCAGGTACATTCGTACGCATATAATCATCTACTACGATCCCGCGATTCACTCGCAGTCCCGAAGTTGCGGCAAGCTCTACATTCGGACGAATCCCGACCGCCATGACGACTAGATCCGCATCGATCGCTGTGCCATCGGTGAAGCGTACGCCAGTAACGCGGCGTTTCCCTGTCAGCTCCACCGTGCGTTTACCGAGTAGAAAATTCATGCCCTGTTGCTCTAGCTCCTGCTGAAGCATGAGTCCGGCTGGACGGTCGAGCTGACGATCCATCAGATGCTCGTTAATATGAATGACCGTGACGTCCATGCCCAGATTAAGTAGGCCTCGTGCCGCTTCCAGTCCAAGCAGACCGCCACCGATGACGGCAGCTTTTTTGTACTGCTTGGCGGTATCCATCATCGTCTCGCAATCCTTAATATCACGGAAGCCGATGACCCCATCTTTATCTGCTCCTGCAACTGGCAGGATGAAGGCGCTGGAGCCTGTAGCAAGAATTAACTCATCGTAGGCAACCTGCTTACCGGAGGTAGAGTGTACCTGCTTCTGCTGAGTATCGATGGCAGTCACGGCATCGCCTGTATACAGCTCGATACCATGCTCGCGATACCAGTCCAGATCGTTGATGATAATATCGTTCATGCCTGCACCACCAGCGAGTACGGATGATAATAGAATCCGGTTATAGTTGGGATGTGGCTCTGCTCCGAAGATCGTAATGTCGTACTTCTGTGGCGCCAGCTTGAGCAAATGCTCGAGCATCCACACACCCGCCATTCCATTACCTACCAGCACCAGCTTTTTTCGATTCTCCATCTGTATCTCTCCCTCCGCGTAATAAGCAGCCTATCCGTTACGATGATTACTCTATGGAATGCTCTGGCAATCATTCGGTATGATCAATAAAAAAAGCCTGTCCCGCACTTGTTCGCAGACAGGCGTGCACATACGTACACATGTCGCGAGCAAGCACGGAACAGGCTTCATTGCCGTCCAGTATGGATACATCATTGTATCCTTTGTCGTTGCTTGAATATGGGCTTAACTATAAAAGAAGTTGATTTACATGTCAATATAAATAACATAAAAATTTTATTTGAAATTGCAGGTTAATTATGTTTACATGAAAAATATCGGAATATTCGAGTAGGAGAATAGCTTTATATTAAGGTTTTCTATACATTATAGAAACAACTAGAAGTGAATGTTCGTTATTTCCATCTTTTCTATTCGCAAAATGTTATCGTATAATTGGAGTATATATGTTAGATTATATATCATAAAAAGCGATTCAGTTACTAAAATGCCTGTCTGAATACTAGACATCCAAACTGTATGGTATAAAGATAGACATCGCGCAAACACGCAAATTTAGAGACGATATCACATGCTTGGGATAGAGATGACAGGAGGGAGCATCTGCATAATGCGTTCGTTACTCATTATCCGAATGGAAAAGAACATCTACGATCCGGATCAGATTGCGTCAGGCATGATATACCCTGAGCTGCTGCTGGGCAACAACGGTTATCAGGTGCTGGTCGCCGATGGAGACGACAGCTCGACGGCTGTCTTGAAAATGCTGAGTGAAGCGGATGCTGCAATTTTGGATCTGCCGATTGAAGATATTCCAGATTGGGAGAAGCTATTGTCTCAATCGAGACCGATCCCGATGCTATGGTGGTGCAGCCCGGACACGGCATCTGAATCCGTAGAGGCATGTGAGACAGAGATTGCGATCGATGGCATTTTGACGCCAACGATGCGTGATCGGGAGCTGCACTGGGCGCTGCATTTCGCTGCACGTCAATGTATAGAGCGCCAGCAGTGGATAAGTGAGCGCAAGCAATTGCAGTCCAGGCTGGAGGAGCGTAAATGGATCGATATGGCGAAGGGTATTTTAGCCGATATGAAGCAGATTTCCGAAGCGGAGGCGTATGATCTCTTACGCAAAAAGGCGATGAACGAACGTAAACGCATGGTCGATGTCGCTACCGCCATCGTCAAAGCACATCAGCTACTGCAATCGTAGAGCAGGGAGGAAGAAACCAGACATGAACATGACCGAGATACTGAAGGAAGTTGGACGCGGCAAGCGCGGTTCACGAGACCTGACCTATGAAGAGTCACTTCATGTGGCGAGCATGATCATGAATCGCGAAGCGACCGATGTGCAGATCGGTGCCTTTTTTATGGCAGAGCGTATGAAAATGGAAAATGTAGACGAGATGCAGGCATTTGTGGACGTATGTCGACAGATGGCGCTGCGTAGCTCGTTTAAAAAGGGCGGTATAGACTGCGCTGGCCCCTATGATGGTCGACTCAAATCCTTTATCGCTGGCTTTGCGACCTCGTTTGTACTGGCAGCAGCAGGCGTTCCGGTAACCCTGCATGGGAGCGAGCCATTACCACCAAAATGGGGAGTGACACTTCCTGTACTGCTGCGCCAGATGGGAGTAGATACCGCTTCACTCACACGCGAGCAGGCATTACATGCTGGCAACGAAACGGGACTGCTATTCGTTGCTGCCGAGCAATGGTGTCCGTCACTGGGCGAGTTACGAGAGCTGCGAGAGCAGATCGGTGTGCGTACCGTGTTAAATACCGCAGAGAAGCTAATGAATTATAGCTATTCGCCGTATCTCGTATATGGCGTATTTCATAATACATTTTTCGAGCGCATGTCTCGTCTGTTATTGCGGCTTGATTATGAGCGTGCTTTTATCGTACAGGGGCCGGAAGGATCAGAGGATTTGTTTATTGATCGTCCGACACGTACGTATGCGGTAGAGCATGGTGAGGCGCGACTGGAAATTATTGATCCCGAAGCATATTACCTTGATATGTCTGTACCAGAGATGGAGTGGACAGCAGAGACGCAGATTCGTGTGACCGAGCAGGTACTGTCAGGGCAGGCGGACAGAGCCTTTTATAATCAGGTGCTGCTGAATAGCGCCTATCGTTTATATCTGGCAGGGCGTTCTGGCTCGATTGAAGAAGGCGTATATGATGCGAAGGCATTGCTGGATAGCGGGGCTGCGTATCGATTGTACGTAAAATGGGGAAGTCTGATGCGAGGAGAGCAGCCGAATGTGCTGCCGACTGGAAGTGTACGCTAGAGAAATATATAATGCTGATGGTAAGCAGATAGAAGCAACAACTGCCATACAGAGTATAGCCGATACCTTTATAAGGATATCAAAAAGTAGAAAAAAGGCTTCCTTCAACGATTATTGAAGGAAGCCTTTTACATGTTATTTATTCGATCCTACAGACGATGAAGTTTGCCCTACAGGTTGAATACCGACTCGCATCTCGTAATGATCACATCGTATAGAAAATGAATATCCGATGCTGAATATCGTATACTGCGTATTACTGAGCTTGCTCAATCGTTTGACGTACCGAGGCTTCCATAATATTCGCATAGTTTGGATAGCTGGTTGGCACGTCTGGCCATACCGGTGCGACTGCTTGAGCGGCAGGCTGGCGATTAAACAGCAGATTGAATGCCGTAATGGCATCCGAGCGAGTAATCGGATCGTTTGGATGGAAGAGTCCGTCTTCCATGCCGCTGAGCATTTGATGATTAACCGCTTTGGCGATTGCATCGGAAGCCCAGTGCTTTTTCACATCCTTGAATGTGATCGTTGCATTATCGTCCATATTCCATTGACTGATATTCGCCAGCACCTGTGCAAATTCTGCACGGGTTACAGGGCGTGCAGGCTGGAACTTGTTGCCTGGATAGCCTTTCAGCCAGCCTTGCTCAGTCGATGTATGAATCGATTTATTTGCCCACTTGGTTGAGGCGATATCTTTAAAAGCAATATCTGACTGTGAAGGCGAATTTTGCGCAAGGACACGGGTCAGAATGGCAGCTAGCTCGGCACGGCTCAAGCCGCGCTCCGGATAGAACTTGCCATCTGGATAGCCGCGCATATAAGGCTCACGTACAACAGAAGCGACATTTGGCTTCAAGTTGAAGTTATAGTTCACAATCTCGGAGCCTACATGAATAATGCCATCCTTCACATAGCTATCGGCGCCATGTTGCTCAGAGCGTGTATCCTGACGGCTATCATACGGTGCATAGCCATCACGCTGGGCGAGGATGTAATAGTCTCCATTGCTGAACACCATCCAGCCATATTCGCCATTAACATTTGACCATTGTGGGACATGGTTCTGGTTGGGCATGAATTTAGGTAGCTCTGGCAGATCAACCAGTGTATTAGGTGTTCTACCTTTGGAGCGATTAAGCTCCGTATCTGCCCAGTAGATTTGCAGCTTGATGCCACTGATCGGTTGTCCGGTGACTTCGTCCTTAATCGTTCCATACGGGTCAACCAGATCGTAGGTCATCGTTGCACCGCCCTGGCTGTTCACAGTGAGCTTGGCACTCGTACCTGCTAGCATCTGTCCATTCGGTGCAGCGATCTGAACGATCATGCTGTACGAACCAGCAGGGAGTGTCGGTACAACAAAGCTACCGTCTGTGTTCAGTGCAATATTGGCATTGATCACTTTACCGCTGGCATCCATTAACTGCCCACTAGCCTTCAAATCTGTTCCAATGACTTGCATCAGCGTGGTGCTTGCTTCTGTTTTGCCGGTTACTGGATCGATTACTTTGGGAGTAATCGTAGTTGGTGCAGCGACCGTGGTTGATTTGGAGCTACCGCCTCCGCCGCTCGTTACCGGTTGAGGTAAAGTCGTGAAGGAGATCGTATTTCCGTAAAACACACCCTGCGAATTAACGATATACGCACGTGCATAATAGGTCGTATTCGCATTCAAGCTTGTTACTGGAGCGCTAAAGCTACCTGTACCATTGCCAAGAACGGCAGCAATTTTAGCATCCTGTCCTATCACAGGCTGGTTGTTCGTAGCATATACAAATCCACGCTCCGTAATAGAAGAGCCGCCATCTGCGATAGCCACACCTGTTAGTGTGCTACCGCTTGTGCTGATATTGCTTGCAGGAGCGGTGCTCGCAGCAGGCAGATTCAGCGTCGTAAAAGAAACCGTATTTCCGTAAAATACACCCTGTGAAGTGATGATATACGCACGAGCATAATATGTCTCATTCGCATTCAGGCTGCTTACGGACAGATCATACGTACCTGTACCGTTACCGAGTGCTGCAACAAGCTTTGTATCCTGCGTTATCACAGGTTGATTAGTTGTAGCATATACAAAGCCTCGTTCGATGATCGGCGTGCCGCCATCCTCTGTAACCGTACCTTCCAATGCTGCGCCACTCGTGCTTACAGCGCTAGCTTGCTCTGTACTGGCAACAGGTATTTTCAGTAACAGGAACGTATTGTTTTGTAGCAATGTGTTCTTTTCTGTCTCTATAATCGTTCCATTTGTTGATAGGCCCTGGAAGACAACGCTTTGCAGACCCGATGAGATCGTATCTGGAAGGATGTAGGTTGTGTTTTTCCATTCCTTGAAGCCGTCCTGTGCATAGGTCGTTGGATTAGCAAGTGTTAATTCCACCTGTTGTCCATCCACAAGAGCAACGACGCGATCCGTCTGGATGGAGCTGATCGCATCCATTGCCAGCACATCGCCCGGCGATTTGGTTAATGGCCCTGACGTTGGAAGGATTCCGAGTGATCCGTCCAGATCAACGCTTGCTGACACCACGAATGTAGTGGACGTTGTGTTTTTGCCGTCGCTTACCGTAAGTGTGATCGTGGTGCTGCCTGTAGCGGCAAGCGCTGGTGTAATCTTCACTGTACGTGCCGTGCTGGAACCGCTCAGTGTAATACCACTTACCGGCACAAACTGTAGATTGCTAGACGTTGCAGTTACAGTCAATGCATTCGCATCGGTTTCAAAGTCCTCTACGGTAAATGGTAACGCTGTGGTGCTTTGATTGACGAATAGATGCTGATCCGCTACCGAAGAGATCGTCGGCTTCTGATCAACCGGGATAACGTTCAGATACACCGTTTTAAACGCCGTTAGTGAACCGCCTTCACCGGTATTACCTTGATCATTTGCGGTGAAATTCAGCTTATCAATACCGTTGAAATTGTGATTCGGTACATACTGTAAAGGAGCAAGCGCCTGATTGATCTGCGTCATGCTACCGCTCAGTGTAATGCTCGACTGATTGTTGCCACCTTGCAGCACAGTTACTCCCGAAGTGCTTGTATCCAGATGGAGCACACCGTTATACGTATCCAGTGTAACCGTCATGCTGGCATTTGGCGTTTCATTAAAATCAACGTCTGTGACGGTTGTACCGTTCAGATCGGTACTGCTGTTTGTATTTTGTAGCATCGTTGAGGTTGGAGGTACAGTCGGGTCATTGACCCATTGCGCGCCTACAATTGTGGCAGAGTTGAAATGTCCACTCGTATCGCTCAGCGTGGTGCCCTGACCTTCAATCGCTGGCAAATACGTGAACAGATTCGCTTCTTTACCGGAAAGTAAGGATTTGTAGGAATCATTAATCTGTTGAGCGGTACGCACTACGCTCCACATCCGTATATCACGTAGCTGTCCCTGGAAATAAGCATCCTGAGCCCAGTTACTGCGACCGACGAAGTTTTTCGTACGCGTAATTTGCTCGGTAATCCCGATATTGCCTGACGTCTGCAATACACCGTTCCAATAAATGGACGCATTGCCTTGATTGTCGATGGTGATGGCAACATGCACCCAGGTGTTGGTCGGAAATACATTGCTTGTCGTGATTGCCTTGCCTGATGAGCCGCGATAGCTCATCAATTGCATTTTACCGCTATTGCTCTCATAGCCTAGATAAACGTTAGAGCTATTGGTTCCATTACCAAAGTCAAAAATCCGGCTCCACGTCGAATACGGA
This sequence comes from Paenibacillus hunanensis, assembly GCF_034055775.1. Classification (NCBI taxonomy): domain Bacteria; kingdom Bacillati; phylum Bacillota; class Bacilli; order Caryophanales; family Paenibacillaceae; genus Paenibacillus; species Paenibacillus hunanensis. The sequence goes on from NZ_CP139194.1 coordinate 605,056, forward strand.
TTTGTACTTTTTACCCACGTCTCAAACGTAAAGTTTGACGGCAGATTAACTGTAGGCATGTTCACGTACTTGGTTGAACCATCAAAGGTCAACGTTTTCGGTGTAATGGGGAACAGTATATCTGGTGGGGTATTGACAGGTGTAACCGCGATAGAGGCGGTTTGGGTTTGCGCACTGTAGTTGGTGTCCGCTCCATTCGTGGATACGTCCAGTATCGTACGAGCGGATTGATTGGCTCCGGGATCATTGGCACCGTCCCATGCGCGGTAGGTGATCGTCGCCGTTCCATTCCAGTTTACTGCCGGACGGAAACGGATCTTTTCCCCTGTTCTAATCATGGTAGCGTTCGTATTGCTTGCTTCATTACCACCCGGGCTAATATTCCACCATGTACCACCGGCACTGTATTGTACTTCCCAGGTGCCTGATCCAGTCGTACCGATAACGGCAATATCCGGATGACTATTGCTTCGATTCAAGGTAATACTGTTGCCAACTAGATCGGCAACGGCTGTGCCACTATCGCCTATCGTCGAGCCTTCTTTGATCGTAGTGAACGTAGGTGAGAAGTGTGGATCAATCTCAGGTGATAGGTAAGTCTGCGTTGTTACTGTCGATGTAGTGTTGGTCGATTGTGTTGATGTATCGGTTGTGCTTGTTTGCTGCGTAGTGGAGCTAGTGGACGTATTGTCCGTCGAGCTGTCTGCAAATGCAGTTGCGATGCCTGTACTGCTTACGGTTAATGCCAGACAAACAAGCAAGCTAGCATTGCGTAGCAGAAGTCTTGATAAATTCATTCTAAACCTCACCGTCATTCATAATTTGGTGTCACCATGAACCCATTCGTTTGAAAACGAACCCCAATTAACCGTCCTTTCCGTATCGTTTTGATGTCACTCTATTTATATCGGTCTTTTTACCTATTTTTTAAGGTGCTTAATTACTTTTTTGCGAAAAAGTGAATTTTCACCATAAACAAGAAAAATAATATCTGCTAACAAAATGTAGCAGATTATTTTGGAGACATAATAACGTGTAAAACCGCTGTGTACATGGGAAAATATAACAAAAAACCCGTGTTCTCAAAGAGACACGGGCTGTTCCACTTACAGTATAGGATACAAATTAATCCTGTGTATTCTCGCCATCTGCTTGTTCATTGTCTACGGAATGACGTGTGATTTCCAGCTTGCGATAACGACGTACACCACGGCGAAGGACACGAATCGTCAGATTCTCAAACTCGTATACAGCACCAACCGGAAGGTCTGGACGCTGTCCATACAACCAGCCACCAATCGTATCCAGCTCATCATCATTCAGCTCGATATTCAAAATATCGTTCACGCGATTGATGAATACTTTACCATCGACGATCAGACGATTTTCCTCTACACGCTGAATCTCATCCTCTTCGTCCGCATCGAACTCATCGCGAATCTCACCGACGATCTCCTCCAGAATGTCCTCAATCGTGACCAGACCGGATGTACCGCCATATTCATCGACCAGAATCGCGATATGTGTACCTTCACGCTGCATCCGTTTGAGCAGGTCTTTGACTGGAATCGTCTCCGATACTGACATCACCGGGTGAATGAGGGAAGCGACATGCAGATCCTTCTTTTCCTCAGCGGCAAGGAAGAATTGCTTCGTATTCACCATACCTACGATATTATCCTTGCTGCCCTCGGCAACCGGGAAGCGTGTATATTGCTCACGGCGAATAATTTCGCGGTTTTCCTCCGGTGTCTTATCGGTAAACAGGCAGACCATATCGGTACGTGGCACCATCAGCTCCTTCGCGATCATCTCATCAAAGGCGAAGATACGGCTAACGTAGCCATATTCACTCTGGTTGATTTTACCGCTCTCATAGCTTTCATTCAGCAGAATATGCAGCTCTTCCTCACTATGTGCTTCGTCACCCTCGCTTGCTGGACGCAAACCGATCAGCTTGAGCAGCAGGTTGGCAGAACCGTTCAATATCCAGATAAACGGATACATTACACGGTTAAATAGAATGATCGGACGCGCGGTGTACAGCGTGACCATTTCTGCTTTACGCAGTGCAATTGTCTTCGGTGTCAATTCACCAACAACGACGTGGAAATACGTTACCAGAATCAAGGCAATCGCATAGGATAGCACATGAGACAGTGCAGCCGGCACATTCATATCGTGGAACAACGGCTCCAGCGCTGCTTCAACCGTCGGTTCCCCGAGCATACCAAGACCGAGCGCGGTAATCGTAATTCCGAGCTGACACGTAGACAGATAACCATCTAGATTAGAGATTACCTGCTTGGCATAACGAGCATTTTTGTTGCCTTCGGCGATCAGCTGATCGATGCGACTACTACGTACCTTTACAATCGCAAATTCCACCACAACGAAAAATGCCGTCATAATAATCAAAATAATAAATAATGTTAAATTCAAGCCTATATTAATACCACTGTCCGTCAAAAAAATTCTCTCCCTCCGCGCACAGTCCAAGTATCGATTGTCCTTACGGTGAAGCAAGGAACAGATACGGCTGTACGCACCGATTCATTATATGGATAATGCAACACTAGCAGGTGTCATAAGCGTTTCAACAGAGTAAGACATCAGGTGTGTATCATCTGTGGAGCCTCCATATAATTCGACCGGTACTTGAGCGCTGCCAGCAGCAGACGCTTGAGCAAGAGAGGTATACAGGAAAGCAGATGAGTGCGATCTAATGCAGATAACAGAACGAGGCTGAATATCACGCTAAGCGAGATCCCGCCGCTCGGTTCCGGCGTATCCCCACCATCGTGCACAAAGCGTGCATGCCCGGATAGCAAGGAGCCTGGAGCGATTCCGTTCGTTACAGCAAAATCATAGTCTGTTTCGTCTGCCGACTGAAACGGCACACAAAACAAAAACATGATTAGACCGAAGGCAAACGCACTCATCTGCCGCCTTCGTGAAGGTAAATTGTCCAATGAGCATCTCCCATTTAAATGACGGTATGTCCGTCCTTTGATAGTCCTGTCTGCCGATTCGTTAGTCATGATCGCAGACAAGCTGTACAGCGATTATCCATCTGTCCGTGCTTGAAAGAGCCGACAAATGAAGAACCGACAAAAATAAACGTTCCAAACGTCCATCTCTGTCGGAAAACACGCATCGGTCAACGCCGAATGCGCAGCTAATCGTGTATACGTATTGTAACGCAGCAGGTTTCAAAAGCACATCAATTTTTTTATATTCATGTTGGCATATGAATGATTATACGATGGAGTAGGTGGTAATGAAGATGATCAAAATGCAAAGACGCAAAAAAAAGCCCACCACAGAGGGCAGGCATTTCTTTGTATTTAATATAGAGTTAGACATGCTAATGACATGATAATCAGCTAGCTTCTAACCGATACAGCGGTAAGCATCGACCATTCCCCTGCACTTTGTCATTACGAAGCAAGCAAAATAAAGAAAACGATCGCCAGTACGAAGCGATACACTGCAAATACAGTCAGTGACAGACGTTTCAGCAAGCTCAGGAATGTCTTAATCGCAACCATAGCCACGATAAAGGCAGCGATAAAGCCAGCTGCAAAGAAGCCAAAGTCGTCCATGCTCAAGTACTGTGCACTTTTGTACAGATCCAAGCCCGTTGCGCCGAACATAACCGGTACAGACACAAGGAATGTAAATTCCGCTGCTGCGGTATGCGATACGCCGAGCAGGATACCACCGGAGATCGTCGAGCCAGAACGCGAGAAGCCCGGCCATAGCGCGAGACACTGGAATAGACCGATACCAAATGCCTGCTTATACGTAATATCGTCGACCGTCATTTCGCCAGCGCTACGACCTTTACGCCATTCCGCATAGATCATCAGCAAGCCGCCGACAACAAGGCTGTATACAACCGTTTGTGGGCCGAACAGATACTTTTTGATCACATCGTGCAGCAGCAAACCGACAACGACTGCTGGCAGCATCGCAAGAGCAATATGTAAAATATTCAGGCGGCGGGGTGCTGCAATACCATTGCCTTGCTTGACCCTTCCCCGAAACACGTCTGGAATCGTCATCAGAATATCGATAAACTTGCGCCAGTAGAGTACAACAACGGCGAGTACGGCACCGAGCTGAACGACAATTTCGAAGGTTTTGACCTGTTCGGAGTTCTCGTTAAGCCCGAGCAGATAAGCAGTCAGGATCATATGCCCTGTACTGGATACCGGCAGGAACTCGGTAAGCCCCTCAATAATACCCATAATAATGGCTGAAATAATATCCACGAATGGACCTCCTTTGGATGTGTGTCTGCGAATAGGCAAACACGATTGGACTGAATTGATAATGATCGAATGAGTAACCATCCTATACATGCTGCTTCGTCCAAGATGAACTCGCTTCTATATAGTATGAGAAAAGATAGATGCTCGTCAATTTACGCTTTTTGCACGGAACGGCGTCGCTTTTAGGGCTAATGGCAAGGTTCTGAATCGAAAGCGCTAGACAAAAACCTACCCCTGTATAAAGTAATCGCTTTCAATAGAAGAAACACCATTCGGATACACATCTAACGGTCGAACGCTGTCGATGTAATTAGGGCTAAAAATGTATATTTTCCTGATCCGAAAGTTTGGTTAAGATAAGGATAGTTGCCATGTCGGTTCAACCGACATACCATCTTCTATGATTCAATACAGTAAGTGCTCTAGTGTTAGCGATCTTCTAACACGGGGTGAAATGAAAGGTGATTTTTGCGAAGCAAATTATTTTACTACTATAAGGGAGGCTTTCAAATGGGGTTTAGAATCAATAATTTAACAGACAACAGTAACACGGTGGTTCGTGAAAAGCTGGGTGGCTTTACCGTACTAGAATACATAAAGGATCTGAGCTGTACATCGGTTATGGATGCAACCGCTCAATATTATATGTCTCAGAGCAATATGCGACGCAAGCAGCTGATGATCGAGCTGAACAACAGCGAGATTATGATGAAGGCAGGCGCGATGCAATATACAGTTGGACGGATGGAGATGACAACAGGGATTAATGGTCTGGGCGGCCTGGTAAGTGGCATGTTCAAATCAGCAGCGAGCGGCACAGGTACTGTTAAACCACATTATCGCGGTACAGGCACGATTATGCTGGAGCCAACGTATAACTACATCTGGCTGATCGATGTGGACAATGATGAGGTTGTAATCGAAGATGGACTATTTCTTGCTTGTGACACCTCGCTCAATATCGGCGTAACCGCACGTAGCAATTTCTCCTCCGCCGCACTGGGGGGCGAGGGTCTGTTCAATATGACGGCCAAAGGGAAGGGCGTACTGGCACTCGAAGCACCTGTACCGGCAGAGGAAACGGTCGTGGTCGAGCTTGAAAATGACGAGCTGAAGGTAGACGGCAACTTTGCGATGATGTGGTCGAACACACTCAAATTTACCGTGGAGAAGTCCGGTAAGACGAAAATTGGCTCTGCTGCTTCTGGTGAAGGGCTTGTGAATGTGTATCGCGGCACAGGAACCGTATGGCTCTCTCCGCTGGCATCGTACAGCTAAACTTTTTTAAAATTAGACTTTTCAAATTCAATCCCATCTGCTATGATTAAATCAGGAATTAGAATAAGTCTAAATTTAAAATAAAGAAAAGAGGAACCTAACATGACAACAGTAAATAACCAATCCCATACATCTGAGACTACACAACTGGAAGCCCTCTATAACGCCCTGAACGTACAAATTGCGAACTGGTCTGTTCTTTACACGAAGCTGCACAACTTCCACTGGTATGTAAAAGGCGAGAACTTCTACACCCTGCATGCCAAATTCGAAGAGCTGTACGATGCAGCAACATTGCATATGGATGATGTAGCAGAGCGCCTGCTGGCAATCGGTGGCCGTCCAGTGGCAACACTGAAAGAACAACTGGAAACCGCTACACTGCTCGAAGCAACAGGTAGCGAATCTGCAAGTGCAATGGTAAGTGCAATCGTAGAAGACTATGCAACACTGTCCGGCGAAATGAGCGAAGCGATCGGTCTGGCTGAGCAGCTGAGCGACCATCCAACTGCTGATCTGCTGACAGGAATCCGCGCAGACGTTGAAAAAGCGGCTTGGATGCTGAACGCATACCTGGGACGTTAATTCATCATACTCAAATGAATATAGCACGATAAAAAAAGCACCGATCCGTCTTGATGTAAGACGGATCGGTGCTTTTTGGGTACATATGCTTAATCATTGTATGCGTATAGCGATTTGCCAGAGCTATTTTTAATCTGTACCTGAGTTAGAGCCGTATAAGAGTTTGGATGCTCTTTATCTATAAACACATGAGCGTTGGTATGAGCTAAGGAAATTTTTTCTGTATAACCATTCGCCAATTGTACCGATAGTATGTTAGATGGCTGGAGCAAGCTTCGATCATTGACTACAACGGCTGTGTATGGGTAGCCTGTCGTTCTGCCTAAATGCTTAACTGTAGATTTTTTGTCACGATTGGTTTCTATTTCTTTTTGAAATTGTAGCTTATCATCTTTAGTTGTAACGATTCCTGTTCCCATCTTATCGCTCGATTCATATAAAATAATAGCGAACGGCTCAGGCAGATCGTTGGCAATCGTGTGAGTGATAAGATGTAGCTTTTCAGCTTTAACGAGAGCTTGCACATCTTCATCATTAATCCAGACTGGTGCAGTAGCGGTCTGAGAGCTGGCAACGTAGATACCGATACTTAGCAACAGAGATACAGCGATATAGACATGTATTTTATTCATTTTAAGCCTACCTTTCTTCATGATACATTCATATCATGATGTAGTCGTTCATAATGGATTGCGCGACCATTCCTGATTGATCAGGTGGTCATCACACAGGAGGAGAAGCGATATGTATCGTAGAAGCCTAGGGACGCTCCTATTATCATCGCGTAATTTTAGGAAAAAGTAAAATAATATAAGAAATTGATTTATATGGTACATATAGACTGTTTTCAATAGCTATATGCTTTGCTCATAGCTAATAATGTGAGTTCAAAGAGAATGTAGAAGTCATAATGAGGATGTAGAAGTGTTAATAGGGTTAAAGTTATCTATATTGTATGAAGGAAGTGGACGTAATGGCGGTAACCTATCCGCTGCTGCAAAAGGCAGAACCATTCATCCGCCAGTGCTACGAGGAGCTGGGCAAACGCGCAGACGAGACGGAGCAGCGACTGATGGAGATTAACGAAGCGATTCAAACCACAGGAACCTATACGCACACGATCGAAGAGCTAGAGCATGGCGCTAAGATGGCGTGGCGCAACAGCAATCGCTGCATTGGGCGTCTATTCTGGGATAAGCTGGACGTGCGCGATGCACGTCATGTGCATGGAACGGACGCGATCGCAGAGGAGCTACTGGAGCATATTCGCTATGCGACCAATGATGGTAAGATTCGCCCGACGATTACGATCTTCCGTCCGCGTGATCCGCAGGGCAATGAAGTGCGCATCTGGAACCATCAGCTGATCCGATATGCTGGATATGAGACGGAAAATGGCATCGTGGGCGATCCCGCATCGCTTGCGTTTACGAAGCAATGTCAGGAGCTTGGCTGGACGGGCGGTCAGGGTTCCTTTGACGTGTTGCCGCTGGTAATCAGTGAATATGGAGGCAAGCCACAGCTATACGATATTCCGGCAGAGGATGTGCTGGAGGTGCCGATGGAGCATGCGGATTATCCGGCATTTACAGAGCTGGAATTGAAATGGTATGCTGTTCCCATTGTGTCAGAAATGCGGCTGAATATCGGTGGGATTCAGTATACGGCGGCGCCATTCAATGGCTGGTACATGGGTACTGAAATTGGAGCGCGCAACTTTGCAGATGAGGATCGGTATAATCTGCTACCGGATATGGCGCGTCTTATGGGGCTGGATACGTCCAGTAAGTCCACACTATGGCAAGATCGCGCACTGGTCGAGCTAAATGCGGCTGTGTTATACTCCTACAAAAAAGCGGGTGTTAGCATTGTCGATCACCATACCGCGGCTACTCAGTTCCGCAAATTCGAGGAACGAGAGGAAGCGGCAGGGCGTGAGGTGAGCGGCAACTGGACATGGCTGATTCCGCCCATGTCTCCAGCGACAACACATATTTTCCATCGTCCGTATCCGAATCGAATCGTCACACCGAACTTCTTTTATCAGGAGCGGTTGTACGAGCAGAGCACGGTGGACATGGATTCCTATACGCATGACGATCAGCATGATCAGAGCGAAGTCGATCAAAGTAAACAAATGGGCGGTGGGAAATGCCCGTTCCATTGAGAGGATGAAATGTAAAACATGCTAGGCATTGGTAGAAACGCAGCCGTGCGCCGGATGAACCGGCAAATGCAGAGCTTTGTCCATCCGACAAGGCTCATTCCAATGGGCTTTGCCATTCTGATTGCAATCGGCACGGTGCTGCTGATGCTTCCCATCTCAGGTGCACATGGACATTCGGTCGGCTGGCTGAACGCATTGTTCACGGCAACATCGGCGGTATGTGTGACCGGGCTGGCGGTCATCGATACCGGTACGGCGTTTTCGGTTTTTGGACAGGTTGTGATTATGGTATTGATTCAGATCGGGGGTCTGGGCTTTATGACCTTCGGGATTTTGTTTGCCGTTTTGCTGGGCAAGCAGATTGGCTTGAAGCAGCGTCTGCTCATTCAGCAGGCGACCAATGCGGTATCCACGCAGGGGCTGGTTAAGCTGTCACTGAATATTTTCTCGATCGCTTTTGTATTGGAATCGGTCGCGATGATTACGCTGGCACTCCACTGGACACCGGAGCTTGGCTGGAAAAAGGCGTGGTATTATGGAGCATTTTATGCGATTTCCTCGTTTAATAATGCTGGCTTTGCCTTGAAGCCAGATAGCTTATCCGAGCATGTAGGCGATCCGATTGTAAATACAGTTGTCATTACGCTGTTTGTTATCGGTGGTCTTGGATTTATCGTGGTGACAGATATTTTGCGTAAGCGGCGCTGGCATAAATTTTCCTTGAATACGAAGCTTGTACTCGTCTCCTCGCTTATTGCGACGGTATTCGGCTTTATGTTTGTAATGATTGTAGAATGGAACAATCCAGCCACACTGGCACCGCTCAGCCTGGGCGACAAAATCTGGGCTGCCCTATTTCAGGGCGTCATGCCGCGGTCGGCAGGCTATAATACGGTCGATATTGGCGGGCTGATGGCAGCGACACAGTTTGTGTTTATTATGCTGATGTTCATCGGGGCAGCGAGCGGATCGACTGGTGGCGGCATCAAGATTAATACATTTGCGATTTTGTTGCTCTGTCTGTATAGCGTGGTGCGTGGACGCTCGGAGATTCATGCGTTTCGCCGGAAAATTAGCTTTGATACGGCATTTCGAGCGCTGGCGATCATTATGATCTCGCTTGGGATCGTCGTCGTGTTAACGATCATGCTGACGATCACAGAACAGGGCTCCAGCGCGACATTTCTAGAGGTCTTTTATGAGGCGGTATCGGCTTTCGGTACGGTAGGTTCCTCGATGGGACTGACACCACATCTGTCGCCAGAAGGTAAGATCGTCGTGGTTATTACAATGTATATTGGACGTCTGGGGCCGCTGGCACTCGCGTTTGCACTGGCGCGTAATAATAAGCCGACCAAGTACAGCTATCCAGAGGAGAAGGTATTGATTGGTTGATGAGATCGTGTAATAGATCTGATCGTCTCCTAAATAATGATCAAACGTAAACAATAACGCTCCAAAGTGGAGTATTAAGAGCTGAATAGCAAAGCTGATGGTAAAAGATAAGCATTATGCTTTAAGTGCTAAAAGCTAATTTGTTCACTGATTTTTATATAGAAGGAATAAAATCAAAAGCTCCAACCCATCGTTGCAGGCACAGGAACATGCCGCAAAACGAATGTGTTGGAGCTTTTTTATAATGACTATTCTGGAGCTGATCTAAAGCTTATCTAAAGCCCGTCTAAAGCTCATCGCCCATCATCACAATGCATCTACAATGGAACGTACACGATACTTGAACTCTATCTAATCCATCCCACTCAATGCTGCTCCGATTGATTCATTCGCCGCTCCCACCAGCCCAGCAGCTTGCTGAGTGAATAGGTGAGAATCAGGTAAATAAGCGCGGCGGTCAGATACGGCTCCCAGATGCGTAGATATTGCCCGCGCATCAGGTTGGCATAATACATCAGCTCCTTGGCGGCAATGATCGTTAGCAGAGAGGAGTCCTTGATCAGCACGATAAACTCATTACCGAATGCTGGAATCATACGCTTAATCGCTTGAGGCAAAATGATATAGCGCATCGTCTGACGGCGATTCATACCGAGCGATAGCGCGGCTTCGGTCTGCCCTTTTTCCACCGATTGAATACCCGCACGGAAAATCTCGGCGCTGTACCCGGCAGAGTTGAGGGTTAGTGAAAGAATCGCTGCCACGAGCACGTCTGTCCGATCAATCAGCAACGGAACAACGCCAAAGTGAACGAGCAAAATCTGTACAAGCAGCGGTGTACCACGGAAAAAGTTAATATAACAAGCCGCTGGCAACCGCAGATACGCATGCCTCGACATGCGCCCAAAGCCAACGATTAGTCCAAGCACCGAGCCTAGCAAAATGCTGACAATGGACACGCCAATTGTCAGCAATGTGCCTTTGAGCAGGAGCGGTATATAGTACAGAATAATATCAATCCGAAAATCGCTCATCGTTCCTGCTCCTTTTAGCCTTTAGCCATCTCTGCTTTCAGATTCGTCAGATCCGGCTCAGTGCCAAACCATTTTTTGTAGATTTCAGCGTAGGTGCCATTGTCGATAATCGTCTGAATCGCTGGATCAAGCTTAGCTTTCAGCTCGCTGTCTTTTGGATATAGAATGCCATAGTATTCAGAATTGAAGTTCTTGGAATCGCTGATGCTGACCAGCTTCTTATCCGGGTTGTTTTTAATATATTCGTTAACAATTGCGATGTCGGCAACTACGGCGTCTGCCCCACCATTATCCAGCTCCAGCAGAGCCAGTGCATTGCTCTCAAAACGGCTCAGATTGCTGTTGTCCTTGCCCATAATACCGGACATGAGAATATCTGCGGTCGTTCCGTTTTGTACAGCGACCTTTTTATTTTTCAGATCGAGTGCGGATTTGATATCGCTACCTTCTTTGACCATAATCACATTGGTCGATTCAAAATAAGGCAGGGAGAAGGAGTAGCTTTCTTTACGATCGGCAGTAATCGATACAGAGGAAATGCCAGCTTTGTACTCTGTGCCCTGACGAACACTTTCCAGCATCGTATCCCAGCCCGTATTGGTTACTTCATATTTCATACCCGCCTGCTTCATAACGGCATCCAGGAAATCAATATCAAAGCCCTTCACCTGATCCAGATCCATGAACTCCATCGGTGCATACGAAGCATCCGTAGCAAACTTGATCGGTGTATCATCTGTTGTTGCTGTTTCTGTACTGCTGCTTTCTCCGCTGGTTGCTGCGGCTGGTGTATCCTGTGGCGGTGGTGCTCCACAGCCAGCTAGCACCGCGAAGATCAGTGTGAACAATAATAACATGAGTGGCTTTTTCAAAGTGGTTCCCCCATTTACTGGATTTTTATAGTCGTAATTTTAACAGCAAATGATAGGAACTACAATGTATATTTATACTTTATGTTATATTATTTAACTTTAATTGTTGTATTTAAATGAAAAGAGATTGTATAAAGATACTCGTATCGGAAATTTACGTCAGTAAAGTTTACGTTGATCTAGTGTTGGAAACTGCTGGACAGCGAAGCATGGACGGTTATGATACACTTAAGAAATGACCTAACCTGAATGTAAAGGATGGAGAACGATGAACGAACAACGAATTGAGATCAGTAAAAATGTGCTGATTGATTGTCTGGGCTTGCAGGCGGGCGAATCGCTTGTCGTGGTAACTGATGATAGTCGTAAGGAGCTGGCAGAGGCGCTGTATGAGGGCGGCAAGCGTCTGGGCGCAGAATCGATGCTGGTTGTAATGCAGGAACGTAGTCGCTCCGGTGAAGAGCCACCAGCATCCGTTGCTGTCGCAATGATGAACGCTTCGGTCGTCGTGTGCGTGACGCGCTATTCCTTAACCCATACCGCAGCCCGTAAGCAGGCAGCAGCGGCAGGTGCACGGGTAGCAACGATGCCGGGAATTACCGAGGATATGTTCACTCATGGTGCGATTACGGCAGATTATGCGGAAGTGAAAAGGCTGACAGAGCGGGTAACAGGCTTACTTACAGAAGCTTCCACGGTGCGGATCGAGAAGGGCGGCTACCAGTTTACCTTTTCTATTGAAAATCGGGAAGGTGTACCAAGCACAGGTCTGTATTTGAATCCTGGCGAATCGGGGAATCTGCCTTCAGGTGAAGCCTATATTGCACCGCTGGAAGGAACAGCCTCCGGTCAATTGCTGGCAGATGGCTCTGTAGCAGGTCTGGGCGCGCTGGAACAGCCGCTGCTGCTGACAGTAGAGCATGGAAGACTGGTCGCTGCGGAGGGTGGACTCGGTACCGAGCTGCTGAATATGCTAGGTGATGAGCAGGGACGGATGCTGGGTGAGTTTGGTATCGGTACGAATGATAAAGCGCGTATTACCGGCGTGGTGCTGGAGGATGAGAAGGTGTATGGTACGATCCATGTTGCCTTTGGCAGCAATAATACGTTTGGCGGAACGATTGCCGCAGGCGTACATATTGATATTGTTGTGAAGCAACCGGATGTGTATCTGGATGACCGTCTGATCATGCGCGCTGGAGAATTGATTGAAGGAAAATAAGTCTGCATCGTATGCTGGATAGCGCAGGCTGTAATGAATGGATGTAATGGCGGTGAATCGAAATGACAACAATAGAAATGACCGTACGTGAATTGCTACAGCTGCCGATTATGCAGGGTGCATCCGTGATTAGCGGTGCACAGGGGCTGAAGCGCGCTGTACAGGAAATCGATATATTAGAGCTGCCCGAACCGGAGCAGGGCGTGAAGCCGGGCATGCTACTTATGACGAGCGGATATAGCTTACGTGATCAGCCTTCATGGCTCGCACATATGATCCGAACACTGGCTGGACTTGGAGCGGCAGGTCTGGCGATTAAGCCGGATGGCTATTTACCCGTGCTGCCGATGGAGGCGGTTCAGGCGAGTGAGCAGTATGGCTTACCTGTGCTGGAGTTACCGGATGGCACGAATTATGCGGCGATTATTCAAGCGGTGTCAGCACGTATTGCGAGCCGACAGGCGGTGGCAGAGCAGCATTCGGATGATGTCTACCGTAAGCTGACCGCCATGGTGCTTGAAAATATCGGTATTCAGGCGGTAAATGATCATGTGTCCGGCTTGCTGAAAGCCCCGGTTGCAGTGATTGATAATAGTGGCGCAACGATTGTTGCTTCTCCAGCTGGCTGGGATTATCGTCATGCGATCCATCCGCTACGCCGAACGATTCAGGTGGATCGTCGGAATGTAGCCACCTTAATCGTAGATAAGGAAACACTCGATACGCTGGAGGAAACGGGCATCGAGCAGGCACGGCTTGTACTGGCACTGGAGCTGATGCGTAACCGAATTATTATGGACACCGGGCATCGGCTGCGGGGCAACTTTATCGACGAGCTGATGACACCACCCACACCGCCGCGTCATGAGGTCGAACAGCGTGGTCGTCAGCTTGGTATGGACCCATCTCAGCTATGGGAGGTTGCCGTGATCGAGGGACAGACTGCACCAGAAGAAGAGTGGATCAGTCAACTGCTAGAGCCAGAAGCAGCTCGCTATGGAGTCCGTCCGCATGTGGAGTTTCGCAGTAATCGTGCGATTCTGTTCCTCCCCACGCCTGCTGCTGCCGATGAGCATGAGGCACGGCGTAAGCAGGAGATTATTCCGTGGACAACGATTGTGGGTGGCTGGCTAGAGGATCGTCAGGGGATGCTCACTGGATATCGCGCGGGCATTGGACGTCCGACCTGGCTGTGGGATATTCACGAGAGCTACAGTGAGGCACGACACTCGCTATCTATTTCCAGCCGCTTGAGTGGCGGTGGTGCGATGACAGCATACAAGGATATTGAGATTTATCATTTGCTGCGTGCAACGGTGGATGAGCGTGGCTTTGGTGAGCTATTTGATCGTAAGCTCGGTAAGCTCAAGCAATACGATGAGGAGCATAATAGTGATCTGCTGCGCACGCTATTCTTTTATTTAGAGAGTCGTGGCAGTCTGATGGATACAGCGGCACAGCTATTCATTCATCGCAATTCGGTCAAATATCGGCTGGAGCGTATTCGCGAGATTGCGGGCTTTGATCTGAATGATGCGCATGAGCAGTTTGTATGTCATCTGTGTCTGATCTATTATTATTTGCTAGAGAGCCCGGATTGATCATTGGAGAAGGGTTGCCTAGCTTTAAGCGATTATACGAACAACAGTAAAGACACGACAGTGGTCGTATGTAATATGGATCGTGTGTACTAGGATCAATAGGTCGAATTTCCATGGAGCTTGAAGCATGAAGTTTTCAATGGAATACCAAGATGTACAAAGCACGAATTTCTAAAGCAAGAATTTCTAAATAGCGTAAAGAAATGCAATTATGTGATGAACCAGCCTGAACGCCGAGTGATCGGAGGTTCGGGCTTTTTTATGTATGTAATTGTACATAGAGCAAGAGAATGGACATACTGGATACGAAGAGGGAGAATTTGCTGAAAATAAATAAATTATTTCATGAAAAAATCAAAATTTTAACTAAATATATTAACTTAGCGACCACTCTCGTCCGATAAATGAACAGTCAGTCACTTTTACGAACTTATTCAGGCATACATGATGACTGAGGCGATCTGATCGGTCCGCAAAGTGTGTTATCGTTCTTCTGCGGCATGGAATCATGATGTAGCATCAATAAGACAGGAGAGTTATCGAAGAGATGGGAAAGATGAGTTTTAAGGCTAAGATTATATTATCAGTCTGTCTGGTGATCCTGCTAGGAAGTGGATTGCTGGGCTATTATGCTGTGCAACAGGCAAGTACACAGCTACAACAGGCAGCGCAGAAAAAGCTGCAAGGCGATCTGGATACCGGATTGCTGCTATTGGATGCCTTGTATCCCGGGGAATGGTCGATTCAGGGAGAAAAGCTGTATAAAGGCACAACCGTAATGAATAACAATATGGAATGGCTGGATACATTCGGTCAAAAGACAGGTGATACCGCCACGCTATTCCAAAATGATACACGCATCGCGACCAATGTAGTGAAGGAAGATGGCAGCCGTGCAGTCGGAACGCAAATTTCCGAAAAGGTCGGTAACATCGTATTGAAGCAAGGGCAATCGTATATGGGCGTAGCTGAAGTAGTCGGTCATACGAATCAAGCAGCCTATGTTCCACTCAAAGATGCATCCGGCCAGATCATTGGGATCTGGTATGTTGGCGTGCCTAATGCACCGTATGAGCAGGCAACTGCACACTTCCGTAATAACATTATGGTGTTCATTGCGATTGAGGTGATTGCTGCCATTCTGGTGATCTGGCTGCTGACCCGTCGCCTGCTGCGTCCGCTCGTTATGATCACCCGTGCAGCAGAGCAGGTTGCAAGCGGTAGCTTGCAGGTAGAACTGCCCAAAGTACAGAGTCGGGATGAGATCGGACGTCTGTCTACTGCCATTCAGGGGATGATGGAAAATCTGGGTTCACTTATGCAGGATATCCGTCAAAATATGTACACGACTGCCAATAGTATTAGCGCGTCTTCGGAACAATTCTCACGCTCGCTTGAGGAGATGAGCAGCTCCTACAGTCAGGTCGTGCTGAGTAATAAGGAAATGAACGACAATGCGCGTACCGGTCATACGGTCGTCCAGCAATCCGTTCATACGGTAAATTCACTGTCTAATCTGATCTCACAGGCAGCACAGCGAGTAGATGGTGCTGTGCAGGATTCGCAATATACGCAGGAAACGGCGCTACGTGGTAAAGAAACGATGGAGCAGACGATTCAGGCACTGGAAACCTTCGCTCAGACATCGCATCAAAATGCACAGATCGTAGGCAAGCTACAGGAGTACTCTCAGGAGATTCGCCAGATTGCGGCGACGATCTCCGGTATTGCCCGCTCGACCAATCTGCTTGCGCTTAATGCCTCGATCGAGGCAGCTCGTGCAGGTGAGGCAGGCCGCGGCTTTGCCGTCGTAGCTTCCGAGGTACGTATACTGGCTGAGCAAGCGAGTGAGGGTGCAGGCGCCGTAGAGGATTTTACGAGCAAAATCAGTGATTCCCTCACACAGGCCATCGATATGCTGAATAATGGCCGTACTCAGCTAGAAGAAGGTAGAATTGCTGCCAAATCGTCAGAGGAAGCACTGGAAGCGATCTGGGGGGCGATTGGTACGACATCCGCGAGTATTCAGGAGGTATCGGTAATCGCCAAGCAGAAGGTCGAGCATGCGCGCGAGGTGAAGCAGATGCTGAGTCAGCTAGAAAGCACAATGGAGCATACGTTATGTGCTTCGCGTCAGGTGCTGGAGGTATCGGAGACAGCTGCTGGAGAGTTGGAAAATCTGGCAGCAGGCTCGGAGGAGCTGGATGCGATGTCGTCACAGCTACAGCATGCCGTGTCTCGTGTGCTGACGTAATCGATCTTCGCATTAATGCTGGAGATCAATCATGACTGTTGACCATCAATGATGATCAGTTGCTGTGAATGGCGAGGAAATGATATCGAAACGCACTCAAAGCACATGATATGTAGGAACAACGATAGGACAACAATAGATATAGGATAGTAACAGATGATTCAGCATAGAGGGATCATAGCATAGCGAAAAAGCGGGCTTCCTCATCATATGAGATGGGGAAGCCCGCTTTATTTTTCAAACGGATGTAGTGCCCAATCGGCATCAAGGTACAACCTACCGCCGATTGGGCTATTCTAGCTGATCGGCTTGATCGTCCGCTGCTTTCCAGCGCAGATCGGCAGTAGGTGGCAGCTCGTGACTAACCGCCTGAATTAGCTCCTTCGGATCGGTCGATATGAATAAACGCTGCATGCAGCTGGCACCGGTAAAGCCCTCCTGCACACTATGCTGAAGCATCTGGAGCAGTGGCTCATAATACCCGCGAATATTGTACAGGCCAAGCGGCTTATTATGAATGCCAATTTGTGACCAGCACAGTACCTCGAACAGCTCTTCTAATGTGCCCAGACCACCGGGTAACGAGATAAACGCGTCTGCGGTTTGCTGCATCATCGCTTTACGTTCATGCATGCTGCCTACACGAATGAGCTCGGTTAGCCCTTGATGCGCACGCTCGCCATGCAACAGACCCTCTGGCATAATACCTATTACCTTACCGCCAGAAGCGAGCGCCGCATCGGCTACTGCACCCATCAGACCTAAGCGTGATCCACCATAGATCAGCTGATAGCCAAGTCCAGCGATATGACTGCCCAGACGTGCAGCCTGCTCCATATAGTCGGGATGATGTCCTGTGCCGGAACCGGCGAATACGCAGATTGATCTCATGCTGTACACTCCTCATCAGGAAATAAATTACAGTAACTTCTACTATACCTGAATTGTGTTTGGAGAGGTAGCTTGGAAGTGATGAATTGTGAAAATTTTGAATTTTTGCTGGGTGGGGGGAGGGACGGAATGGTGTTGTGCAATGTTTTGTGGGGGTGTTTAGAAGTATAGAGACAGAGGCTGAAATACAAAGACATAAGCATATAAAAGAGATGAAAATGTCAAAAGGATATAGTATGTTTCTTGAATGATTTTAATGTGAAATGGGGGCACCACTCCGGCAAGGAATAAGGGAACGGACTCGGGTGGAGCCGCGGGAATCTTTTGGAATGGGGTGTAAATGAAGATTCTCGCCCCTCCAAAGGAGTCCTTTTCCCTTATTTCCTTGCCTCCGTTCTGTGGCGCTTGCATCATGTTCATTAATAATTAATACATAACACGGGGGTCAATGGAAAGTGATTTTTATGGGACAAAATATCTTACTGCTCAAGTATAGTGTCTTTTTAGTAATGACTTCTTTTTTTAATCAATTTAGCTATTAAATTGATCTACTTAGCTATTTAAATAATTCTGTTATATGTAAGCTCTAGCTGAGTTTTTGCTTTCGCAAACGCTCAGCTAGAGCGAAAATACATCGGATTAATTCAGGATCAATCTCATTCGGTAGCTCATGTGCCACGAGCGCAAAACTTTAAACTTTTGAGGGGAAGTAGCCGTTAAGTAACAATCTTACAGTTTTTTTGATTTTTCTTACTGCGGGTTGTTTGTCCAGATGCCGGCAGATTTTAAGACGACGCGGGAAGGGAGCTTTAAGCCTGCGAGTACGAGCTGGGCTACGTCTTCGGCTTGCATCATGCGGTCTTCATCGCCGATCGGTAGACCTGCGTTGACTGCCAGTGGGGTGTTGACGGTGCTTGGTGTTAGGGCAGTTACGCGGATGTTGGATTTGCGTACTTCTTGCATGAGGGCTTCGGTCATGCCGAGCAGGGCGAATTTGGATGCGCAGTAAGCGGAGCCTGTGGCAAAGCCGCGTTCGCCGGCGGTTGAAGCGATATTCACGATATCACCGCTTTGTTGCTCCAGCATACCTGGCAGCAGCTCGTGAGTAACATAATACGCGCCCATCAGGTTGACGCGGATGATTTGCTCCCATTGTTCAGGGTCCATGTCGACCATTTTGGCAAATGCGCCTGTACCGGCGTTATTGATCAGAATGTCTACGCGTCCGAGTGAGCTTGCTAGCGAGGAGACAGCAGCACGAACCTCTGTGGAATTAGCGACATCAGCTGTAGCCGTAAATACCTTAACGCCATAGCGACTGCTCAGATCCTGCTGGAGCTGCTCCAGATCGCTCGCCGTACGAGCGAGTAGACCGAGCTGTACGCCCTCAGCAGCGAGTGCTTCTGCGGTTGCTTTACCGATTCCTTTACCTGCACCTGTGATAATTGCGGTCTTGTTTGTCAGTTCCATATGATAAATGCCTCCTGAATATATAAGTTCGCAAACGGGTCATGCCCGCGCCTGATTATTATACTACTTATCCGGATTGCAAAAAAATGGTTTCGTTTTCCGAACAAAAGGGTAAACTATTAGGTTACATAATCCGACATATTCCTGTATAATGGTTTGAATGTTGTTCTGTTGAGAAGTGTTACAAACACGAATAACGCAGAACCAAATTTCAGGAAAGTGTAGGGATGCCCGTGAACCAGCGTCATGTTAAAACCACCATTGAGACCTTGCTTCATCGTGCCAGCAGTGATGTTCGGGTTCGCACCAGAAAGAAATTTCCCGGTTCGCGTTCAGTCGGCGGCAAATTTTCAATGGGCAGCCGGATGATTACCCTGTACTTGCAAGAGATCGAAGAGCAATGCTTTCAGATTTTCGGCTCACTTCGCTCGGTAGATGACTATGTGATGATTATTTTGGCGCACGAGATGGGTCATGCACATGATCCGTTGCTTGAAGAGCTATCGGATGAGCTGGATGGCTGTGAAGAGCCACTAGCAGCGGCACGGCTCGCTCTGCGAATTGAACAAAATGCCTGGGATTATGCGTCCGAGCTAATTCCTGAGGTCGATCGCTTTGTATTTGAGAAAATTGTAGAATGCTCGCTCGAAGCCTACCATGAACGAATCCAAGCAGCAACAACCGCCAGTGGCGAGCTTGAAGTGATTGCTTGAATCGCCTACAATGACCGTATGATGACTCGTATAACGAACGGGAGGTACGGATGGCTAACTATATCGGATGGATACGTTCCAAAACAGGCACCGCCAAAATTTTCACGAATTTTGCCGGTGCCCTTATTGTAAATGAGCAGGGACAGCTTTTATTGCAAAAGCGTCAGGATAACGGACAATGGGGCTTCCCCGGCGGCGCTATGGAGCTAGGCGAATCCGCTGAGCAAACTGTACTGCGCGAGGTGCTGGAGGAAACAGGCTACATCGTCGAGGTTGATTATTTGCAGGGCGTCTACACTCGCTATGACTATACATATCCCAATGGCGATGAAGCACAGACGATGCTGACCGCCTTTGTCTGCCAGATCGTCGGTGGCGAACCGCTGACTGCGAACGAGGAGACAAAGGAGCTGCGTTTCTTCGCACCGGAAGATGCACCGCCCTTATTTAATCAGCAAAATGTCGATATGCTGGCTGATTTTGTAGCAGGGCGACGTGGTGTGTATCGTTGATAATGAATAGGTTCGATGTTTGATAGCAGAAAGATCACAGCAAAGCTGCTTTTTTATCAAGCCCAGCCTTGCATAGATAATCTCAACATAAAAAGGCGCTGATATCACATCAGCGCCTTATCTTCATTTCCAGCAAGTACTCCATCTTCCAGAAAATATTCCATCGCTATCATGTCTGAAAAGTACAGGCTCGAATCAGAGCATCAAGCTATTCAGCAATTCACCCATGCTGACTCGCAGCAATCGCCTGCTCCAGATCGCCAAGCAGATCACGAATATTCTCCGTGCCTACCGACAAACGAATTAGCTCTGGATTCACGCCAGCGGTCAGCTGCTGTTCTTCCGTCAGCTGTTGATGTGTCGTGCTGGCAGGATGGATAATTAGCGACTTGGAATCTCCGACATTGGCAAGGTGAGAGAACAGCTTCACATTACCGATCAGCTTACGTCCAGCCTCAGCACCGCCACGAATACCAAATGTTAAAATGGCACCTGTCCCCTTAGGCAGATACTTTTGTGCCAGCTCATGTGATGCATGACTGCTCAGCCCCGGATAGCTCACCCACTCCACATCGGCATGCTGCTCCAAATATTGCGCCACCTGCAAAGCATTTTCACTATGACGCTCCATACGCAGATGCAGTGTTTCCAGACCTTGCAGCAATAGCCACGCGTTGAATGGAGAGATCGGTGCGCCCAGATCGCGCATGAGCTGTACACGCGCTTTGATAATATACGCCAGTGGCCCAAGTGCATCTGTGTACACCAGACCATGATAGCTTGGATCAGGCTGCGTCAGGCCGGGGAATTTATCATTTTGTGTCCAGTCAAATGTACCGCCATCGACGATAATGCCACCGATCGATGTGCCATGACCACCGATGAATTTGGTGGCTGAATGTACGACGATATCTGCGCCATGCTCAATCGGACGCAGCAAGTATGGGCTTGGGAACGTGTTGTCGACGATCAGCGGAATACCATGCTCATGCGCGATAGCAGCAACCGCTTCGATATCCAGCACATTACCGCCCGGATTGCCTACGGTTTCCGCATATAATGCTTTGGTGCGCTCATTAATCGCTGCACGGAAATTCTCAGGTTGATCTGAATTGACGAAGGCGACTTCAATGCCTAGCTTGGGTAATGTATTCGCAAATAAATTATATGTACCACCATACAGGCTCGATGCCGATACGATATGATCGCCTGCGCCTGCAATGTTGAGGATGGAAAACGTAATCGCTGCCTGACCAGATGCCGTTGCCAGTGCGCCTACGCCACCTTCCAGTGCAGCAAGACGTTTTTCCAGTACGTCTGTCGTCGGATTCATCAGACGCGTATAAATATTGCCAAATTCCTTCAGTGCAAACAGATTCGCTGCATGCTCACTATCTCGAAAGCCGTAAGAGGACGTCTGATACAACGGTACAGCACGAGAAAAGGTTGTCGGATCAATCTCCTGTCCAGCATGAATTGCGAGCGTTTCCAGTAAATAAGGGTTAGGTTCAGTCATCGTCATTCTCCTTTGTATGGGTCAAAATCATAGCGCCATGTATGACATGATCCAACCGGTTATATGGTGATGCTGTCATGTGGTGTCAGCGGTTGAATTGAAACTATTCTCGCACGAGCGAATCGACTATTCAATAACTAAATTGGGATTTGTGGAATATTCTATAACTGATAGAAAATCCAAATGGTTGGGGGGAGCTTCTATATCCAGGGTGTATGCGCAGATTTATGGTATGGAGTAGGCACCACTCCGGGAAGGAATAAGGGGACGGACTCGGGTGGAGCCGCGGGAATCTTTTGGAATAGGAAGGAATGAAGATTCCCGCCCCTCCAAAGTCGTCCTTTCCCCTTATTTCCTTCCCTTCGTTCCGTGCTGCTGATATACATAAGTGGTGTATATGCTTTGGATATAAAAGTGTTGGGGGAAGAAGTAATGGGAATATGTAAGATAGATGCATAAGGCGAATGTATAAAATAAATATACAAAATAAATACGCAGCCGGTATGTTTATAAACCGGCTGCGTATGGAGAGTTGAATGATATAGATGAGTACATTCTGGGTTGCTAATTGTGTAGCGAATGGATGGTTTTAATCATTTTTCTTTGCAGGCTCTGCGTATTCAGCGAATGCTTTTTGTAGGATGTCGTAGCTTTTCTTTTTGCGTTCATGGGTTACAGGCTCGTTCCAGGATTGCCAGGTGTAGCTGCCGAATTGTGGGGCTTGGGCAGTGGCGGAGCTGGATTTGGCGACTACAACTGGGCTAGCTTTGACGGCATCGACGGTCTGTGGCGCGATGCCCTTAGCTTTGTATGGATTCTCCCATGCCATATGACTGCTTGGATCCATAAAGCCGAGCAGCATCCACGGAATTGCCATTTCGATCACATTGTCTTTGACATAAAAGTCGGACAGATTGTTAAAGTCCGGACTATTCGGATCGTTGATGCCGTAATGCAGCTTGCCCACTTCAAGCTCCTCGAACGGCATCGTTACTTTCGTTTGTGGCAGATATAATTGGCGATTGAGCGCCAGTTTCCACGGAAGGAAGTAGCCTTTGGTGCCATCTGCATATTTTGCATCGTACGGAATCTCCTTGCGGCTATATCCATACAGGTACGTATGCTGATCGTAGGCACTATTGATGTAGATATGACCGCCCTTATCTGAGGCTTCTCCAATACTTAGCAGGAATCCGATTGGACCAGGGAAGGTGATGGCTGGTGCTTTGTCCGCAGTCACACTACCATCCCCAGTTGTCTGGAAGCCGACATACAATTGATCCTTATCCAGATCCCAATTGCCGTTTTTCTTTTCCAGCTTCACGTAAAGATTCGCGGCATCGTGAGACATTTGCATCGTCATATCTGGATAATCGGTCGTTGCTACATCCGGGCGCTTTGCCCAATCCTCGGTTTTGCCATCCAGATGAATCATATCGTCTACACTGGCGTCAGGCTCGACCGCAATCACACCGAAGTGCTCCTCATTTGTCAGACGATTACGCCACATTGCGCGGCGGTCGGCAGGCTCCATATCGATCGTATTCCAGGTGAATTTGAACCATTCATCCTGCCACTCGAATAATAGCGCGCCATCCAGACCTTCGTCATAAATGTCTTTGAGCAGTCCAGCATCCAGCGTGCCTTGCTCCTGCTCCGTATGCATGCCCTGATTACGTCCGTTCGGGCCATAATGCGCCATCCCGCGCGAGCTTGGCATCCCGTACTCGGCAACGATCAGCGGTATCCCTTTATGATGCTTGCGCATCGCATTCAGATAGCCTGCATAGGCACTGCTTGTACCATCGGCTTTTTTGAATGTTTTGTATTCCGGCTGCTGACGTAGTAGATCCGGATAATACGGATAAATATGATATGAAGAGAAATACCCGGCTGTCCAGCTATCCTTAACTGGCTGAATATTCATCGGATCAACGGATACCAGATCCTCTTGCTCCAGCGGTTCATTAGGATGAGAGAGCGGATCGGTTGTCACCCAGTTTGTAAAGGACATCGGATGCTGCCATCCGTATTTCATATCGGCCTCAGCAGCTACGTCCAGCATACTGGCAACCCAGCTTTCAAATGCGGTAGCGTCCGATGCTGCACTAAAATATTTCCCCTTATACGGAGGCTGATTCGGATGCGCCTTGTCCGTCACATCAACAGCAAATGGATACCACTCCGTTCCGACTACCCAGCCCAGTACATAGGGAGAGACGTCGGCTGTAAATGTACCATGTGCATGGCCTTGCTTTTCCGCAATGGTCACTTTGCCATGGATTGCGCCGACAGCATCCTGAATCTCTTGCTTGAATGCCTCGGTGATCTCAGGCGTGTACGCATCGCGTCCTTTGCCATCCTCACCGATGAGTTCTTCCTCTGGCGACCACACACCCTGCATGAGGTACAATGGCTCTTTTTGCGTCGCATTAAACTCCTGTAAAGCTTCATAGAAATAAGGCGGCAAAATCGTATAAATACGCAGCACACGAATATTCATCGCCTTCATCTCAGGAAACCAGCGTAAATAATCCTCCTTAGTTGGACTCAGCTCACCTGGATAATGTCCGGGTGTGGTAGCGCCCAGGTTCATGCCTGCCCAGAAGGATGGCTGCCAGCTTTTGCCGTCATACGTTGCCAGCTGTTCACCTACGACGGTGGACGTGCGCTTGATGCCGTCCTTTTCTACAATCGGCAGCGTATACGCAGGCGCTTCTGTAGCGGAGCCGCCTGGCTTATCTGCTGATGAGAACCATCCTCCTATCCCTGCGCGTACTAGCAAAAACGAACCGACAGCGACTACAACAACAGCAATGATAATGGTAACAATAAGGGGGACACGAGAGCGTCGATGGGCTTGTTTTCGAGATCGCATAGTTTCATCCTTTTTCATTTTATGGAATAAATAGTATATTTATAGATTAAACAGTTATTACTAATTTGACAAATGCTGTTATAGCTTCTCTTATAGCGGGTAAGTGCCACAAAGGGAGGGTTGCATCATGAATAAACAACAACCAGAAGTGAAACCAACTCCAGAAAAGAAACGAAAAATCTGTATTCGTCGTCCAGATTCCTATAAGCTAGCCATCGAATTCAAGCGTCGCCGGATCGTAGCAAGTAACCGCTATGAGATGGTGAGTGTGCTAAACGATATCATTACGACGATCTGTTTTCTGATCGGTAGTTATTTCTTTTTTCATAAGCAAACGGAAACGGGAACGATCATGTTTATTATCGGTAATGCCAATACGTTATTTAGGGCGATCATTCGCTTAGTACGCAAAATTCATATCGAATGGATTCAAAATGAATCCTCGGAAAGTGTGAATTTGAAGTGACATGTCACATCATACAGCTCGGAACGAAGTGATATAGCCATCACACTACATGTAGAATAAATAAAGACTGGAAACGCAGGTAGTAAAGCCCCTATTTTTGGACAGTTAAAAAAGCTCTATCCAGTAAACTGGCGTCGGTACTCTATCGGCGTCAGTTTCTTTAATTTTCCACGGCTACTTGAGCTTCGGCTCGTGTGCGTAATTGACGGATATCGCTCAGTGGCGGACGTCCGAATAAACGTGCATATTCCCGATTGAATTGCGACGGGCTCTCATATCCGACACGAAACGCAGCTTCCGCTGCCTGAACCGGCTCGCTGAGTAGCATCTGGCGCGCCTCCTGCAACCGGATTTGCTTTTGAAATTGTAGCGGGCTCATCGCTGTGACCTCACGGAAGTGACGATGCAAGGAGGAAGAGCTCATGCCTGCTTCGCTTGCCAGCTCCTCGATCCGTAGCGGTTCATTATAGCTTTCGCGTATGCGGCGAATCACCTCAGCGATCGAAGCGGCATGCCCTGCACCCGGTGCCATCTGCCTCAGCACAGCGCTCTGACCATCCTGTAGGGCACGATATAGAATCTCGCGTGCTGCCATCGGAGCTAATACGTCTATATCCTCTGGCGTGTCCAGCAGGCGTACAAGGCGCAGAAACGCATCCAGCATGCCCGGTGTTGCCTGACTCACATATAAGCCGCGTGCCGCTGTTCCTCGAGCTGTACGCTCATGCTCCTTGTTCTGAATGAACTCCACCACCTGCTGAGGGTCGATCTGTAGCCGAACAGCAAGATAAGGATGCTCCTCTAACGCCTCGCTCACCTGACCCGAGATCGGCAGATCCACTGATACGGCAAAATATTGAGAAGGCCCATAACGATAAGCCTCATCGCCTAGCATCACAAGCTTGCTGCCCTGGGCAACAAGACAGATGGACGGTTCATAGACGGTATAGACGGGAACGGCAACCTCTGCATTGCGAATGAGTGATAATGGGGCGAAGTCGGTTGAGTACGTACCATCACTTGTACAGAATTGGGCAATCAACCTAGCAAGCTCATCCAGCTGCTCCATCGTCCGTTTATCCGCTGTAGCTGTTGATTTCACAGGAATCCTCCTTTAGTAGATCGCATTCCACGTTTCCCTTATTATATATCCCTTATGTGTCGCTGCGAATAGACTTGCGCGAAATAGGCAATTTTTTGCGTCGATCGTTCTACCTCCTTATACGGCATAGGGGTCATACTGAATAAGAACCCGAACAAGAGGAGGAATCAGCATGAATGCAGGACAGAAGCCGAGTGGACTTGAAGCAGCACACGACTATGTAGGGATGTGGGTGACCGCAGATGGCGTCATAAGGCAGGAGCTGCTGCCCAATGGACGTTATGATGAAGCCCGTGGCCATCGTGCCAGTGCGTATACAGGAAGCTATAGCATTAAGGGCAATCATATTGATTATGTGGATGATACAGGCTTTACCGCAGATGGGGAATTTCAGGGCGATGTGTTATACCACGGCGGCATGATTTTTTACCGACAAAAATAATTCAGGCTTTGTTGATAACTAAACCTTTAGAGGAGGAGCAAGTATGAATACACAACAACCTATGCATGGAACGGAAGGAAAAGTGGTCTTGATTACAGGAGCAAGCAGCGGGATCGGAGAAGCAACTGCACGTTTGTTAGCAGCACGCGGAGCAAAGGTTATGCTTGGCGCAAGACGGGTGGAACGGCTGGAGGCACTAACCGCGCAGATTCGTGAGGAGGGCGGAACAGCCGAATATCTTGCGCTGGATGTAACGAATTGCGATCAGATGGAAGCTTTTGTACAGACGGCAGTAGAGAAGCTAGGGCGCGTCGATGTGATCGTGAATAATGCAGGTGTGATGCCATTATCCAATCTGGAGGAGCGCAAGATCAATGAATGGAATCGGATGATCGATGTGAATATTCGCGGTGTGCTACACGGAATCGCAGCAGGTCTGCCTGTGATGCGCAGTCAGGGAGGCGGACAATTCATTAATGTCGCTTCTATCGGTGCATATGAGGTGACACCAACTGCCTCTGTATACTGTGCAACCAAATACGCAGTACGAGCGATCTCCGAGGGATTACGTTTGGAAACCGAACGTGAGATTCGCGTAACCCTCATCTCGCCAGGTGTAACGGAATCTGAGCTGGCAGATACGATCTCAGATGAGCATGCTCGTGCAGCGATGCGAGAATATCGCCGTATCGCCTTGCCTTCTCAAGCGATCGCCGAAGCTATTGCCTATGCGATTGCCCAGCCTGAGGGTGTCGATGTGAACGAGATGGTGGTACGCCCTTCGAAGGCGAGTAGCTAAATGCAGAGACAAAATGCATTCGATGGTAAGTATACAAATAGCCTGGCAACATAGCACAAAAAGCTCGGACACATGCATCATACATGTCCGAGCTTTTCGTTTGCGCTAGGCTCTGTAGCAAGCCGCCCTGCATTTCGCAGTTTGGCGAGATCAGGATGGTTATTGTACATAATGATCTAGCAATAGTACCTATCACAAGCGAATGCTATGTTCTACAGACGCTGTGCATGATGCTTTCCATGCAGGAGCTCAAGCTCATACAATGCACGTATAGGCAGGCGAGAAAGTAGGTAAGCAGGGTAACCTACTTTACGTAGAGCTACCTACGATTCATCGAATAGAATTTCTGCTCAATCAGCGCTTTTTCAGCGGTTCCGTAGGCGGCCCTTCCAGCACCTCGCCTTTATAATCAAATCGTCCACCATGACAGGGGCAGTCCCATGAGCGCTCAGCCTCATTCCACTGTACCTCACAGCCCATATGCGTACAGGTCGTATCCACCAGATGCAGATTGCCCTCGGGATCGCGGTAAGCTCCGGTACGTTTACCACGCTGCCAGACTACCGCACCCTGATCAGGCTTGAGATCCTCTGCCTTATGCCGATTAAAATCGAGCTTGCCGGTAACCAGTTCCTTTGCTACCGTCATATTGTGCTCGACTGCTGTTTGCATTCGTTTCAGAAACGGAGTTTTACGAGCAGGATCGAATAGCTCTGCATACCGATTGTCACGCCCCATCACCTGATCGGTGAGCATGATCGCAGCGAGCGTCCCTGTAGTCATGCCCCATTTAGCATAAGCGGTGCCGACAAGAATGTTAGGCGTATCCGAGGTGAGCTGTCCAATACACGGTAGCTTATCCAGAGAATACAGGTCTTGAGACGACCAGCGATATGGAATATCATGCAACCCGAACAGATTCCCTGCGAACATCTCCAGATCTGCATAATGCATAATCGTATCGCCTTCCTGCCCGGTGCGGTGACCTTTACCACCGACAATAATATACTGCTGGTCGTCAAAGGTCGCCGAACGCAGTGAATGCTTTGGCTCGTCCGCGCTAATATACATGCCGCCTTCAAATGGCGTTTCCGCACGAATCGCCAGCGTGTACGAACGCTCTGGCTGTAAGCGGGCAAAATAAAAGCCATTCTGGTCAGTTACCGGATAATGCGAGCCAGAAATCACCGTATCACAGCGTATACCAAAGTCACGATCCTGCACGAGTAAGCGCGGACGCTCCTCATTCTCGACCTCGCTGATCATCGTATTTTCATAGATTGTGCCACCGAGACGCAAAAACTCCAGCAGCAGAAATTTCAAATACTGTAGCGGATGAAAACGTGCCTGTCCCGGTAAAGCAATCGCGCCTTCGATCGACAGTGGGATCGGCAGAGACTCCACCCATTCACCTGGCAAACCTAACTCACGATAGGCGTCCATTTCTTTTTTGAGCTGTTTTAATCCGCCATCCTCATTCTCGGCATATATATAGGCTGTTTCCTCCTGCCAATCGCAGTCGATGCCGTTATCCTGAACAAGCTGCTGCATAAATGCCTTCGCTTCTTCTGCGCCTTCATAATAGAGCCGTGCCTGCTCATCGCTAAAATGGCTACGCAGATGATCATAGATCAGTCCATGCTGCGAGGTGACTTTCGCAGTGGTATGACCTGTCGTACCATTGAGCACTCGGTCTCCCTCCACCAGCACAACCTTACGTCCTTCCAAAACAAGCAAATAGGCCGCCGTAATCCCGGTAATGCCTGCTCCCACGACAGCAATCTCAGTATCCAGCTCCTGTTCCAGCGTGGGAAAAGCAGGGAACTCGGTTGTTGCTCGCCAGAAGGAATAAGGCTTCTCAGGCAGCTCTGTTTCTGCTGTCTTGCGTGTGAGATCGCGATTCGAATCGTATTTCATAAAAGTCCTCCTTATTGTGGATGATAGGTCGTTTTCGCTACCTCTCATTACCACTTTCAGGAAGAAGTCTAACCAGATAAAGCTTTGTACACGGTCAGCCCGTTGTTGAATGAGATGATATCGTTCATATATCCAACACATCTATATAACGTAGCAGCATGTAGGAGGAGGCTAGAACATGTATAATAAAAGCACATAGTCACCGATGCGCTGTTCTCTAGCTTGAGCTGCGACAGCGAGCCGATATCGGTGAAAATCAGAAGACTATAGAACAGGAGCTATTTCCCTATGAACATGAGAACGATGCTAATTATACGAGGCATCACCTGCCTTGCTATCATCGTGATTGCCTTTTCGATTATTTTGCGTAATCCTTCCAGCCCGGATCGGATCTATGCTTATGCACTGATGGTTGTCGCTGTGCTCACTTTTGTACTGCCGATTCTGATTCAAAAGTTCATTCGCCGTACGATGCAAAAGCGCGGCAATAGTCGGAAATAAGCCAGCGCATCGTAGTGTAAGGAATGGAAGACAGCGCAATAAAAACACTAAAAGCCGTCATTCTCCAGTAGCCAGCTAGCTGCTCGAAAATGACGGCTTTTTTAGTGATGCAACATTCAAAATAACGAGCGATCGTGCACGCATGGGTAGCAGAACGTGCTAGCCCAACCCCAACCCCAACCCCAACCCCAACCCCAACCCCAACCCCAACCCCAACCCCAACCCCAACCCCAACCCCAACCCCAACCCCAACCCCAACCCCAACCCCAACCCATTTCCCCTTATCGCCGCAGCTCTTCCAGCGTCAGCCGCCAGCGTTCGAGCACCTGCTCTGGCTCATGCAAACGATACGTTACGCCAGTTAATAGCTCAGCATATTTCGCTACATCCTCACGTATATGCTGGATTCTCGCCTGGAATCGTGCGCGTGGATAGGCTGCATCCGGTAGCTCAGGCAATGCTTCTACCTGTAAACGTAAGGCGTAGGACACGCCATCCACGACTACTGTCAGCAATGCCTTGCCATCTCGCCGCAGATTAGCTGTCGTATTCGTGCCCCTCCACAGTGCAATACGCAGGGTCTGCTCATCTATCGCTAGCACCTCACCTGCACTAACCATCGCCTGATGCGGATAGCCATCCTCGCTAATCGTAAGCAGCGGCATAGCTAGATGCTGCTTATGCTCCAGCTCCTGCCCATTCCAGAGCGATTGTAGCGTTGTTGGTAGTGAAGCAGGGGGCTGCTGTGAATCGGTATGGATCGTCTGATCATTCATCTTCGTAACCTCCAGTGCTGTAGCCTCTATTTTTGTACGTTGTATAACGTGATCTTATAGAATCTTGCAAAATATTGAATCGTATAGAGTATGGTGATCAAGGGGAGAGGAAGGGCGATTATTCAGCTGCTCTGCTATGGTTACTCAGCCGATCCGCTATATTGTTCTATTACACTATGTTACCTCCGCTATATGCATGCCCCATTACACTATGTACACGATACATAGCTATCGTACAGGGAGCAACGACATTTTGCACATGGGAGCGCCAGCCTTTACAATAGCTCATAAGCTTAGAGCCATTCATAAGCTCAGAGTTGTTCATTGGGTTCGGGGCTACTTATTCGGTTATCGTTAGATCATCTTCGTGAGTATTGCCTATGTGTTTATAAACCAGCTTGCCAATTGTAGTCCATTTCATGTAACCGTTAAGAGTCCATGCTTCACAATATAACGGATCATATAACGAATACACCTGTACAGCTTCAACTGAGCTACTCACCCGAGGGTCAATATATAGAACATAAAGTACAGATGTACAGAACAGGAGAGAGAGGATGCTCACATTTAATGCTTTTATCTGGGTAATTGGCTTGATGATCGTCGCAGCGGGCTTGCTAATTGCGCAATCGGTCTACCGCAAGCCAGTATCATGGCTACTTGTCGCCGGATTATTCGGTATATATATGCTTAATGTAATTCGATACACGTTTTTCCCTTTTCCGATTCATTCGCAATTGATCGAGCTGATGCGTACAGCGATGGGGGAGCACGGGATGGTGCGACTCAACCTGATTCCTTTTCATTCTCAGTATTACAGCTCGATCTTTCAGGATAAGTCCAATTATTTGAACATTGTGATGACCGTTCCATATGGCATCCTGTTACCACTTTTAATACCGATGCATCGCAAGCGGATGCTGCTCTATGCGCTTGGCATTGGGGTGACGATCGAAGTGCTACAGGGACTGCTTAATCTGGTGCTAGGCTACACGTATCGTACGGTAGATATCAACGATGTGATCTTTAATTTTATCGGTGCTATGATTGGCTGGGAGCTGCTGCGATTACTTTGCCAGACCACCTTTGGTAAAAAAAGGCTTGCCAGATGGCTTCCAGTCGTGGTAAAAAAGTAATAACAACGACGTGTGAATCAGTCCATCGTTCCCGGGAAGGAACATGGGGTGCTGGATCAGACGTTATACCAAGGAGGTGAGGCAGGATGTTGAATTTCCCATTTTCTATGACGCTAGATTGCAGAGTGCAAGGCGTTTTTAGTATTTCAAACACATTTTATGAAGACGGGAGAAGTCTGTCCAAAAATGAATACTACAAAAATGGCGAAATGCCGCTCCTGCCTTCAGCCTCGGTCGGGTTATTTGAGTAACTGTTCAGCGTAATCGGGATACACCGCGAGTGTGTCGCACTGCGATAGTTTGCTGTACCTTTGTTGTACACCACTATTACAGATTGATGATCGCTGTTCGTCTGTGTTACAGACAACCACCGAATTGCTATGATTTAAGCCGCAGGTATGATTACCTGTGGCTTTTTTATATGTTTGCCGATGCTGACGCTAGTCTTGGATCATAGACGTCGCTAGAGTAAGATTATCCGCTCGCTGTCCTTTTCGAGAAGCGATCTGATATCGTTACGATGCAGAGTCGAGGATCAAGCAAGCATATCCGGCAATCACAGCAAGCCTATGCCTATCGGCTGACAGGCAGTAGCATGCATTTCTCCATCATCCACCATTACAAATAATTGGCACATTTCTGCCCATCTAACGATTCCTTTGCAAAAAGCACATCGAGATGGCGGTATGCTGCCCGATGAGGAGAATATACATGTCTATTATGATCGCCTGTCATCAGGTACAACAATATTACGGAGCACAGCAGGTGCTCTCCAGCGTTACATTAGAAATTCACAGCGGCCGCAAGGTTGGTCTAATCGGAATGAACGGAGCAGGGAAAACAACGCTATTTCGCCTGCTATCCGGTCAGGAACGTCCCTACCAGGGCAATGTACACATTCAAAAGGGTGCCAAGGTCGGCTATCTAGCACAGGTGCCAGACTATGCCGCAGGCACGACCGTCATGTCGATTCTGCGTAGCAGCTTCAGCGATCTGCTGGCACTACAGGAGCGGATGGAGCAGCTTGCGCTGCGTATGAGCGATGCAGACCAGAGCGAACAAGCGCTGGACAAAGCAATTCGCGATTATGGCGATGCCCTGGAGCGCTTCGAGCAAGCAGGCGGCTACGAAATGTCCGCCCGTATCGATAGCATTGCCAACGGTCTGGGCATTCCAGCTAAATATTACGATGAGCCTGTCGATAAGCTGTCCGGTGGCGAAAAGACAAGAGTGGCATTAGCTGCCATGCTGCTGACCAACCCGGATATTTTACTACTGGACGAACCGACCAACCATCTGGATATGGAAGCTGTCGTCTGGCTGGAGAACTTTATCGCGCATTCCAGTGCAACCGTCGTCGTGATCTCACACGACCGCTATTTCCTCGATCGCATCGTACAGGAAATTATCGAGCTGGAGGATGGAGAAGCGACCGCCTACCCGATGAACTATTCAGCTTATCGAGATGAAAAGCAGCGCCGACTCGTGCGCCAATTCGAGGATTATCAGGAGCAGCAAAAGGAAATCAAGCGCATTAAGGAATCGATCAAGCGCCTGATCGATTGGGGCAATCGCTCCAATCCACCGAACCCCGGCTTCCACCGCCGTGCTGCATCGATGCAAAAAGCATTGGATCGGATGGAAAAGGTCAAGCGCCCGGTCATGGATCAGGCTCGTATGGATCTGGAATGGCGTCAAAAGGGACGTTCAGGTGAACGTGTACTCGTACTGGAGCAAGTATGGAAAAGTCACGGCGAGCGTATGCTGCTTCAGGAAGCGAGCGCACTGCTGCGCTATGGCGAGCACGCCACGATTATCGGCGGAAACGGAGCAGGGAAAACGACACTGCTGCGCATGATTCTCGGCGAGGATCAAACCGATGCCGGTACGATCCGAATCGGCTCCCGCGCCGATGTCGGCTATCTAGCACAGGAGGCAGCACCACCCGATGCAGGTGAAACCGTGCTGGAATGGTTCAAAGTACACGCCCGCATGGAAGAAGGCGCCGCCCGCGGACAACTTGCCAAATTCCTATTCTACGGTGCCGACGTATTCAAAAAAGTTTCCGGCCTATCCGGCGGCGAATGGAGCCGTCTACGATTGGCGATCCTAATGCACCAGCGCCCGAATCTACTAATTCTGGACGAACCAACAAACCATCTGGACATTTCTGCACGCGAGGCGCTGGAAGAAGCGCTGGAGGAGTTCCCAGGTACGATTCTTGCTGTATCGCATGATCGGTATTTCATTAATCGGATTGCGGAGCAGGTGTGGAATTTGCAGGATGGGAAGTTGAAGGTGACGATTGGGAATTATGAGGATTATAAAGAACATGAGTTGGTTTAAATGACAAAAGCCTGATCACTTAATTAAGTGATCAGGCTTTTGTCAGGTATAAATGAGAATTATGCACCAAGTCCATTACTTTGAGTAGTAATAACTGGACTTTGATGAATATTTCCAGAAGGAATTAGACTAATCAAACCTACTACTAGTACTAACGTATAAACTAGCTTTTTCATATTGGTTAGCCTCCTTTATAATTTGATTAAATAACTCTAATTGGTCTGAATTGGCTACATGTCTAAACTGTTCAAAGAGTAATACACGTTCCAGTGTTTTAGTTCTATTCGAAATATTGAAGGAGATACTTAAACTTTCGAGTAAATGATTTATGCCTTTAGTATAATTCTCTCGTCTAAATTCGTATACTGCTAATTGATAATAAAGATCTACATAGCGATTTATTGAATTAGTCTGGGAATAATAATTTTTATCAGAATGATCATAAGTTAGAAGGTTTTCTAGTAGCTTATTTACTACATTATCAATTTCAATATTATGTTCATTAGCGGATTGCAGTATTATGCTTAAACTTGGAAGAATTTCCAAGGGATTGGCATGAAGAAAATCAACGTACTCATTTAAATAAGAGAAGTCTCCAGAAAGTAAGTTTAAGTTGTGCATATTAGCTGTTGCAAAAAGTTTAAACTTCTCAACTTCTTTTATGCCTGTTTCATCAAGAATCTCAAACCAACTTAGGTCTGAGTATGAAGAAATTAATTTTTTTGCTTCGTCGTATCTTTTTAAATATTCTAATGCCAATGCTTTAATGAGATAACCTTGTCCATAATATACTACTAACCTACGCTCTGTATTGAGTTCGGGATAGTTACCAGTTTCTTGCTTATACTTTTTTTGTTCATTATAAACAGCATGACTCAAGCGAATTAGTTCGTCGCCACATCTTTCTAGGTAATACCAATTTTCCATTGTGTAATAGACACTAGCAAGTCTTAATAATCCATCTAACATGAATCTTTCAGGAAGTCTATCTCTAAAAGGTTCAAATCTAATCGTTGCTCTAAAGTTCTCTTCTGTATTTTCGCCAATCGAAGCCCGAAATACTCGATAATGCGCAATAGCGAGCCTCTCCGAATGCTGATGCTTCTCATTTTCGATAACGCATTCATAAAAAGGAATAGCTTCCTTCACTTTTCCTTCTTCATATAACTCTTCTGCCAATCCAAATACAGAAATCGTATTCGACAAATCCTCCATCAAACGATCAAGAACCGCCTGAATGCAGTCATAACGCCCAATCTCTGTACATCGCAGTAAGAACGCTTTAATCCGACGCCAATCTGCTTTTTCGTTAATAAAACATTCATCCACATAATATTCATACATCCAGCCTTCTTCATGACCGAGTGCTTCAGCCATCAGATCGAGCTGGCGGATGGAAATGGATTTTGGCGGATTACCATTTAAAATACCGCTAATAATCCCGCGATTGATCCCGGCAAGCTTGCCGAAACTGCTGAGGGAGTGTCCTCGTTGACGTATTCCCTTTTCAATCTCCAAACGTATGGTTGTGGTGTTGGTAATCATAACCGAACACACCCCTTTAAGGTAAAAGTTTCCCGTGTATAGCGCCCCAGTTAACCCATGATTTCAAATTTATTACATTATATATTAGAGCTTGAACCATGGTCAATTACTTTTAATTGTAAAAACGGAAAATAGGTATCGAAAATAGGAAACATCATATACAGCTTTTCGATAAAGGTAAGTATATAAATTGCCAGATAAAAATATGATTCTATGCAAAAATAAGAATCACCACCGAAGTAGTAATTCTTATTTTAAGTAATTAATAATATGTCAAACATATTCAAATCTATCGCTTTAAGCTAAATAGAACTTGGAAATCTTCTCAAATAATTGAGTACTATCAAATGAATAGAGGCGATTATATTTTTCAATATTAGACTTTAATACAGATAATATATGCTCTAAATCATCCTTATTTTTTTTACGTTCAAAATAATATAAAGCTAATTCGTAATAAATATTAATATACCTATTTATTTCTACAATCATAGAGTAGCTTGTTATCCTTTGTAAATAATCTAAAATATTAGAAGGATAGATGATATGATGGTACTTTTCTAAAATTTCATCTATATCCCATTTATGCATATTGCTTGCCTTTATTATAATTGTCAAACTAGCTGGATGTTCTTCAGGAAAAAACTCAAGATAGTCTACATAAGGCTTGAGGGCACTATAATTTCCTTGTAAGAGTTCCAGATTGTACCGATTACATTTGGCATAGATAGCATGTTTTTCTACAGAGATCCTACTCTCAGTATCTAAGGGATCTACTTTAGTTACCCAACTTAAGTCCTCATAATAAGGAATTAATTTTTTTGCTTCTTCATAATTGCCACTATGTTCCCATTTTATAAATTGAGCAGTATAACCCTTTCCAAAATAAACGATCAAAGGACGCTCATGTTTTTTTGTGCTTATATGTGATTGTTTCGACTTTTCTTTATAAGCTAGATTTGCAGTGTTCACGAGTTCTTTTCCATACTCGTTTAAGACTTCCCAATCTTTAAGAGCATACGATACATGTATTAATTGCGCCAGCGCGTCTAACTTCAAATACAGAGGCAATGTGTGGCGATAAGGGGCAAACTGAATCATGGCTTTAAAATTTTGTTGTAAATCTAATCCCAAATTCGCACGAAATAAACGATATTGACTTACTGCAAATCGCTCTGTATGCGGATTAGATTCATAATCTAGTACATATTGATAAAACATTTGCAAGTCAGCTTGAGATCCCTGCTCTATAACTTCTTCTGCTAACTCAAAAATATAATTTACATATGCTGTTTTATCCTCCAATGCGTCCAACATCATTTTAATCAAACTAACTTTATTCAATATGAGACAATGAGTCAGCAAATCTTTCACTTTCCGCCAACTCACATGCTCAATATCTTTTATCAACTCTTCTGCATATTGCTTATACAACCATCCCACGGGAAGATGAAGTGCTTCGCTCATCTGATTAAGCTGATTCATAGATAATGATTTGGTAGGAGGATCACTTAACGTGGAACTTAGTACGCCACGATTTACACCCGATATTTTGCTGAAACTACTTAATGTATATCCTTGGCGAACCAGCTCCGTTTTCAATTCATATCGCACACTTCGTGGATTTGTCATGGAACTACGCTCCTTTAATAATTTATGCAGTTAGCGAGTGTTCCCTACAGCTTAAAAGTAGAACTTATACAGCTTTTCAAATAATTCTGTACTATCAAAAGTATGAATTCGATCATATTTCTCAATATGTGATTTGAGAGTTGATAGTACGTGTTCTAGTTGTTCTGTACTTCCTTTGCGTTCAAAGTAATATAAAGCCAGGTCATGATAGATAGTAGTGTAGCGGTTGAGTTCGATAAATATAGAATAATACGTTGTTGTCTGAAGGTACTGGGAAATATCAGGAGGGTAAATCACATCATGATATTTTTCTAAGATATCATCAATATCCCAACCGTACATAATACTGGTTTTTATAATCACCTCTATGCTAGCAGGTTGCTCTTCTGGAAAGAACTCCAAATAATCTATATACGATTTAAGCACGCTGTTATTCCCTAGATAAAGTTCCGTATTATATCGATTACATTTAGCGATAATATAGAATTTTTCTAACTGAATTTTATCAGTAGGATCTGTGAACTCAAACCAACTTAAGTCTTCGTAATAAGAGATCATCTTTTGTGCTTCCTCGTAGTTACCGCTGTATTCCCAGCCAGCAGCTTGAGCAATATGACCTTTTCCATAATAAACTAGCAAAGAACGCTCTGCTTTCTTGATGCAAGAATACTTATATTCTGGCGGTGAATTGTATATCATCATAGTAGTAGCAACAAGTTCTTCACCATATTGTCTTAATTCATCCCATTCTTTGAATGCAAATGCTACGTTACTTAATTGTGCCAAAGCATCAAGTTTCAGATGAAATGGCAAGGCATGTCTTTGGGGAGCGAATTGAATCTTCCACTTTAAAATTTTATGCACGTCTAAACCCAGACTGATTCGAAATAAACGATACTGACTTATCGCGAATCGTTCTGCATGTAAATTGGATTCGTGATCTAGAATGTATTGATAAAACATACTTAATTGGGTATCCTCACCTTGTTCTATGAGTTCCTGTTCTATGAGTTCCTCGGCCAAGTCGAAAATGTAGTTCATGTATGTCGCTGTGTCTTTCAGTGCATCAAGAACTGTTTGAATCAGATTCATTTTTTTGATTTGTACACAGTGAGTTAGCAAATCTTTGATTTTTCGCCAGCTGACAGTCTCTATATCAGCAATAAGTTCTTGCGCATATTCTTCATAGAGCCAGCCTACAGGGAAATTAAGAGCTTGATTCATTTGATTAATCTGATTCATAGATAACGACCTGGTGGGTGGATCATTTAACGTTGAACTGAGTACCCCACGATTAATGCCAGATAACTTACTAAAGCTACTTAAAGTGTAGCCCTGGCGAACCAGCTCCATTTTTAGTTTATAACTCACACTTTGCTGATTCGTCATGCGACTACACGCTCCAATACTCCAATATTATTCAGTACTATTTTGATTGTCTTTCTTTACTTTATGCAGTTTCATTGGTTCGCTCAATTCACGTAATTTTTTGAATAATTGCAAGCAATCGAGTATACGACCACGATTGTATTTTACAATTGTAGTTTCCAGAGCAATCAATATGTTTTCTAATCGATTGTCATAAACTTTATGATTGCAATAATAGATTGCTAACTCATAATACATACTTACATAACGACTAATGATGATCGATTCGTCTCTGAAGCCTTGAAAAATAGCTGTATGAGTCAGATCAGTATCGAGATCACCAACAATTTCGGCAGGATAAAGTAGACCTTCATGATCTGCTAACACAAAATCTACATTCCAATGATGCTTATTTGCGGCTTCTAAAATGGTATGCAGACCAGTTAGTGCTTCTTCAGGATGGGCACGCAACAGAGCAGAATAGTCAGCTAAAACTTCTATATTTCCAGATAGTAGCTCGATGCTAAAGCGATTCAGTGAAGTAAAGAAACGAAAGCGTTCAATTTGCATTTGATTCTGTGGATGATCATCTTCAAACCAGTCTAGATTTTCTAACTGATTCAATAAAGGTTTAGCCTCATCATATCTTTCAGTGTATTCAAACGAACTAAATTGTATTGTCAATCCTTGTCCATAGTAATACACCAGCGGATGTTCGAGTAGAAGTGACCTTGGTGTATAGCCTTTCTTTATTGAGGATTGTCGGTAATCGTAAATTTGTTTGGCAAAGGTGTATAGCTCGGTTCCATATTGATAGGTCGCTTCCCAATCCTGAACTGTATAAAATACATTGCCAAGCTTTAATAAAGCTTCTAGTTTTAGAGGCACAGGCAATTGATTACGAAAAGGCTCAAAAGCAATAGCAGCTTTAAGATTATTCTCAATATTATGGCTGAGCGAGTTAGAAAATATACGATATTGACTAACAGCAAGTCGCTCAGAATGATAATTCCGTTCATTCTCAATAACACAGCGATACAGCACGATCGCAGAGCTATCCTGTCCCGCAGCTGAGAGCTCCTCCGCTAATTCAAACACATGACTAATATGGTTCGGGTCCTCCATCAGCAGCCCCAGTGTACGGCTGATCAAATCGTTTCGATCCAGCTCGATACAGCGCAGTAGTAAAGGGCGAACGCGGCGCCAGTTCGTTTTGCCGGACTCGTTGAAGCATTCCTGGGCGAACTTTTCATACAGCCAGCCTTCGGGTTTATTCAGTGTTTGTACCATTTTATCCAATTGGTTAATGGACATCGGTTTGGGTGGAGAGCCGTTCAGGGTGGAGCTAAGGATGCCCCGATTAATACCAGATGCCTTGCTAAAGCTACTCAGGGAATAGCCCTGACGCGCGATTTCGGCTTCTAGCTCGTGGCGCAGTGTGGTGAAATATTTTTGCAAGTGAATCACCTCTTTATGGTCATGCATAAACTTCATGCGGATGAAGCACCGGTGCAATACGTTGTCGACTTACTCATCTACTACGTAGCAATATAGCCTGCACGTTTCACAATTTTGTAAAATTTTTATAATCAAAGGTACATAACCCATACGTCAACATTTCCGTTTAACACATTTGGATTGCCATATCTTTATATCGACCCTGTACTCTAAAAGAAACGATAGTGCTCGAATACAAGACGCGATTTATTTTGCCAAAAAATGATAATTTTTATTATTATATAGGTTACCCAAAATCTCTAATGTACGTTTTTGGTAACTTGTTATATAGGATCTTTCGAATTCCAGTCAATTCACATTGATTCAAAAAAAAGGATGTGATTACAAAAAAAATAAGTCCGATTTTCGCAAACTGCTGTAATAATAGAAATTGTAAGACATGCAGGTCGGTACTTGTTGACTTGCACATTCTATTGCCTGGTCGTAACGTTTCACCAAAGCATGAATAAGGACGGATCACACGCGGTGGGGAAGTAACAGACTAACACATGCAGCGATAGAGAAGATGCATTTGTGGCTGTACTGGCAGCGTCCCGATCCAGTCTGGGAACAGTAGCTTTACCTATATCATAAGTACGTGTTTTTTATATCATAGAATACCTGTAGCAATTCCGGTAGCCATATGGCTACATAGCTTTACCCCATAGCGTACGCTTAATGGAGTACGCGTAGCAACACATCATGTACCATGCATGATGGTAAGATTACAGCGCATACACGCTGTAACACCTAGCTTTATGAGCAAGAACGCCTGAGCCAGGCACAGGCGAACGAGAGTGGCCCAGTACCGAATTGGTTGGGCTTTTTTTTACATGAATATCTTAAAATGAAGTCATTGTTTATGAAAGTTCTGTCGTATATTTTTTGTAAACTGCTGTCATACTGAGAAATGTGTAGTGATGCTATACATGGAGAAAAAATCTGCTCTACCCGTGGAAGCGCCCCAGCTTCTGGTGCAGGTTTGTCTCTTTGTCGTGGCCATGATGATGGTCTGTTTGCTCATTGATAATTTTCGACAAAAATGTAATGACTTAATTAGTCAATTATACACTGTTCGCGGTGCAGTAAATGTATAATAATGGGGTTCTGTGAGCGAAGATATGCACATTCACAGGCTGTCCTGAGTTTTACCGTTTATGCACTTCCGGCTATGGGTATATGAAACTCGGAAGTCTATTACATCTTTTGGAGGGTCCACCATGAACAGGCTTTTAGTAGCCTTTGTTATGTTTGTCCAGCAGCGGCTGATTGGTAACATCATTCCCGCCGTTATTATCTATTTGTTCTGGCTATACGGTCTGCAAAATAGTGCCGGTGAAGCGCTCGGTACAGCCATTGTGGCATTTGTACTGCTGTCGCTGGGGGATATGATCGCACTTTATTTTTTCAAAGGCAATGCGGTTAACCATAAGAAGCATGCCCGATAAATAAGGCTGCTGACCATCGTAGCTCTGTACAGCTCTCGATAACAGCACAACGTCTGCTAGCGATTGCTGCTACACTCTCATTCTAACGATTATGTCTATATTCATTTCTACTAATTCTAGCTATCGAAGCTTATAGATCCCTGAACATCTTCACAATGAAGCGTCTGATTCCTGTAATCGGGCGCTTTTTACATACTGGGGAGATCAGCTTTACATACTGACCCGCCTGGGTTTACATGCTGTTGATGCTTGCCGTTATCTAAAAGGGACGGCTTGTTTTTTTACTAACGTGTGAGAAAATAAAGATGGATTGACTGCCATTAATGATACATATTACCTGAATATTCCACGATGATGGAAGCTCTGTATGGCGAAATTTTCCTTTGCCCCTGTTGCTCTGCTAAGATGGAGATAGGGCGATGATCGATGCTTGTACGAGCGATCATTTTCCCGCAGGACAGGAGCCGTCATCGGCGGCAGGCTAGCCCTGGATTAGCCGGGTCTGTTCTGCCTGATTTGAAAAAAATGAAACGATTGCTCGACCTGCACAGTATTATGTACCATTACGTGCAAAAAGGAGGCCTATCTCATTCATGACAATCAATCTCGTTAAGGGACAAAAGATTGACCTGACCAAAGGCCGCAGTGATCTGACAAAGCTGCTGGTTGGACTCGGCTGGGACCCTGCCGAAGAAAAATCCCGTGGATTGTTCGGCTTCAAAAAGTCTACGCCTAATATCGACTGTGATGCATCGGCGCTGATGCTTAGTGAAGACGACAAACTGCTGCGCAAGGAAAATCTGGTCTGCTTTTACAATCTGACCAGCGCTTGCGGTTCTGTAAAACATAGTGGCGATAATCTGACAGGCGAGGGTGCAGGTGACGATGAGCAAATCTCTATCGACCTTTCCAAGGTGCCGGCAGATGTGCACAAGATTCTTGTTGTGGTGAACATCTACCAGGCAGAGCAGCGTCGTCAGGACTTCGGTATGATCGCATCGGCTTATATCCGCGTAGCCAATGAGCAAACGGGTGAAGAGCTGGCGCGTTACAATCTGACAGATAATTATGCGGGTATGACCGCTCTCGTGACGGGCGAAATTTATCGCAGCGGCTCAGAGTGGAAGTTCAATGCCATCGGTCAGGGTAAGCATGCGGCTCATGTAGATATCCTTGCTCGTGAATACGTGTAAGTAACAAGGCTCGTATTCTGCGATATCCGCAATAGGTTTAGGAAACAAGGCAAAACCTCTAGTGTACATTAGCAATAACAGCAAACGGAATCACCTATACTTAT
Source organism: Paenibacillus hunanensis (assembly GCF_034055775.1). NCBI lineage: Bacteria > Bacillati > Bacillota > Bacilli > Caryophanales > Paenibacillaceae > Paenibacillus > Paenibacillus hunanensis. The sequence goes on from NZ_CP139194.1 coordinate 647,993, forward strand.
ATATTGAGAAAAGAGGGAACTTATTATGCCAATCAACTTGAGCAAAGGCCAAAAAATCGATCTGACGAAAACAAATCCAGGACTTTCCAAAATCACAGTAGGTCTGGGCTGGGATACGAATAAATATGATGGCGGCGGCGAGTTTGACCTCGACGTATCTGTATTCTGCACAAACGGTGCAGGTAAAGTAGCAAGCGACAAGGACTTCATTTTCTTCAATAACCCACAAAACGAGAACGGCTCTGTTATTCACAGCGGCGACAATCGTACAGGTGCTGGTGATGGCGATGATGAGCAGATCAAGGTAGACCTGCAAAGCGTACCAGCAACAACAGAGAAGATTGCTTTTACCATCACGATCTATGAAGCAGATACTCGCAACCAGAACTTCGGTCAAGTATCTAACGCTTATGTACGTATCGTAAATGATGCAACCAATGAAGAGCTGATCCGCTTCGATCTGGGTGAAGACTTCTCGATCGAGACAGGCGTAGTTGTAGGCGAGCTGTACCGTCACGGCGCAGAGTGGAAATTCAGCGCAATCGGTAGCGGCTATCGCGACGGTCTGGCTGGTCTGGTACGCGACTACGGTCTGCAAGCGTAATTACCATTCCATTGGCATGGCGAGGGGGTTATCCCTACGATATCGTCATGCGATAGGAGTATAATCGGATAATAACAGATATGAATATGTAGCGATTGTTCAGCCTAACCGCTCGCCATCGTTACAGAATAACCAATGACATACAGGGTACGTCCCTGTATGTCATTTTAACATCAGGCGATATCGTTGCAGGAGGTGGAAGCATGAGTAGTACGATCGTCAGAGGACAAAAAACAGATGTAACGAAAAATCGACCGGGGCTGTCACAGTTTAGCCTGTTGTTAGGCTGGCAGGCACCGGATGCGATGGAGCTGGATACATCGGCTTTTTTGCTACAGGCGAATGGGCGTGTAGCTAGTGATGATGATCTGATCTTTTACGGTAATGCTGGCAATGGCTTTATTCGATACATTGAGCAGGGAAGCGGAACCGATCGTCGCCGCTTCGATATTCAACTTTCTTCAATTCCACAGCAGATCGATAAAATTGCGATAACATTGACGATTTATAATGCGGAGATACCCGGTCATACATTTAGCCGCATGCAGCAGATGTACATACGAGGTGTAGTCGATTCGGGACAGACCGAGGTGTTTCGATACAATCTGGAAGCTGGCTTTTCCAATGAAACGGCGATTGTCATTGGGGAACTGTATCGGTATCAGGGAGAATGGAAGTTTGCGGCTGTAGGGGCAGGATATTTTGGTGGATTACAGGAGCTATGTGGTAGCTACGGTGTGGAGGTTGAAGCACCAGCGGAGCCGCAGAGTACGTCTCCACCACCGCCACCTGCTCCGCCAGTGCAGCAGACTCCACCTTCTGTACCGCCATCCGCACCACCTGCTGCTCCTTCGCCGCCGCCCGCTCCACTGAATCTATCGAAGATTGAGCTGAAGAAAAAGGGCGATGTGATTAATCTACAGAAGAAGCCGGGCGGAGCGCTTGGTGAGCTGCTGATTAATCTGAACTGGAATCGGAAGCAGGGGAAAAGCGGTGGATTCTTTGGCTTTGGTGGTTCCAGTACGCAGGGCGCCGATCTGGATCTGGGCTGTCTGTACGAGCTACAGGATGGCAGCAAGGGTGTCGTGCAGGCGCTCGGGAATCGTTTTGGTAGTTTGACAATGGAACCGTACATTTCGCTGGATGCGGATGATCGCACGGGTGAACGTTCGAATGGTGAGAATATGCGCATCAATGGGAATCGTTTATCCGAGATTAAGCGTGTGCTGGTATTCTCCTTTATTTATGAAGGGATTAGTCGCTGGACGGAGGCAGATGGTGTAGTGACGATTCAGCAGCAGGGTGGGCCAGACATTATCGTTCGTCTGGATGAACCGGATAATCGCCGGACGATGTGTGCCGTGGCGATGATTCAAAATGTTGGTGATACGTTTAGCATTGAGAAGGTTGTACAGTATTTTAGTGGTCACAGGGAGATGGACCTTGCCTTCAACTGGAATATGCGCTGGACAGCAGGACGCAAATAATAGAGATCGAGCAGGCTACAAAACGCTCTCTACCTTGCCTGTATCATGAGGAGTGAACGCTCAGCATGGTACGGACAAACGTCTTTGCTTGATCAAGGGTGCAGATCGTCGTTTGCCTGTTATTCAGCGCAACGATACGAACTGCATGAAAAGCTATACGGTATGGATTAAGCAAGTGGTATCCTTCCCGGCACCAGAACGTGCCGGATGACAAGCGTCCCTCCTGTTTGCACAAATAGGAGGGTTTTCGTGTTCGGTTGTCTGAACAAGCCGCATCGTGACAGACATCATGGAAATTGGGCTGTATTGAGAGATAGCCTTACGGAGTAGATTTATATGAGCTGGTGTATACCGGGAGGGGTAATATGCGTTATTTTAATTATTTATCGCAAGCGGAAGAACAGGAGTTATTTTATTCTTTACCTGTAGACTATAACAATACATCGGAGCAGGAGTTACTGGCGTATGCGGTCGGTGCTGCGCTGTATTGCCCGGCTACACGTCCAACGATTGCTACGGATGTACTGTCTGGCAAGCATCTGGGCTTGACCTCATGGGTGTTCGATCTGGAGGATGCGATTGGCGATCAGCAGGTGGAAGCTGCGGAGATGTCCTTGACGGTGCAGATGCATCGTCTGCGTATGTCGCTGGAGCAGGACCCTGCGCTGTATAATCGTGTACCGCTAATGTTCATCCGCGTTCGCAGCGTGGAGCAGCTTCAGCGTGTGCTGGAGCGGATGGGGCCGTTAATGGAGATGATTACCGGGGTGATGCTGCCGAAGTTTGGCGCAGAGCAGGGTGAGCGTTATTTTCAGACGATTGCGCAGCATAATCAGAGCAAGGATAGCTGTGCGCCGGTGCTGTACGGATTACCGATTCTGGAAACCGCTGAGGTGATCTATCGGGAAAGTCGGCTGGATGCACTGCTGGCGATCAAGCGTGTGCTGGATCAGTATCGGTCTTATGTACTGAATGTGCGTATTGGCGCAACTGATTTCTCCAGTCTGTTTGGATTACGTCGTAATCCAGATGTGACGATCTATGAGATTGCGCCGATTCGGGACTGTATTTCGGATATTATTAATCTATTTGGACGGATGGATGCGCCGTATGTGATCTCGGGGCCAGTCTGGGAGTATTTTGCCAGTGGAGAGCGTGTACTCAAGCCGCAGATTCGGCAGTCTCCGTTTGAAGAAGCGTTGGGGCCGGATGGACGTCGCCTGCGTAACGAATATATTAATCGTCATGTGGACGGATTGATTCGCGAGGTGATGATGGATAAGGAAAATGGCATCGTAGGCAAGACGATCATTCATCCATCACATATCCGACTGGTGCAGTCAATGTACACGGTCACACGCGAGGAATATGATGATGCGATCGGCATCATTGAGCGTAACAATGGAGAGCTGGGCGTATTCAAAAGCGGCTATTCCAACAAGATGAATGAAATCAAGCCGCATTTGAATTGGGCTAAAAAGGTACTTGCTAGATCAAAAATATATGGGGTGCTGCATGAACAACAACATTTTATCTCCCTCCTCTCCGAGCAGGAACGAAGTGTATACGTATAATATTTTGGAGCAATTACAGGTAAAGGTGGAAGTGGAGAGCAATCCGTTTGGATTGCCGCTGGAGCGTCTATTTCAGATGGCAGCGCGCATTAATCCGAAGCGCTCTTTTCTATTTGTTAGTCGCGTACTCGGCAAGCATCTGGCGGTTGATCCGTATGTATCGCTGCTTAGCGGAGCCGCCTTATCACTGCTGCTGTATCGTGAGTTGGAGCAGACGGATGCAAATGACAACGAAGAAACGTCTGATCCACTATCTACGCTGTTGCCTGATATATTGAAGGCATTAATGACAGGAGAAGGTGCCAGGGAAGCCTATGAGCGTCTGATGGAGACCGGGCTGGTATTGACGAAGCCTGTATCATTTATCGGCTTTGCTGAGACTGCAACGGCATTAGGGCACAGCATGTATGCACCATTCCGTGGGCAAGCCTCTTATGTACACACCACGCGTCATGATGTAGCCGGCTTAACGCCAGTCATTACCTTTGAAGAGGAACATTCTCATGCAGTATCACATCGCTGTTATGCGCTGGATAAGGATATGATTGCAGGTCAACAGCCGATTGTACTCGTCGATGATGAGGTGACGACAGGCAAAACGACACTGAATATTATTCGTGCGCTACATGAGCGTTATCCGCGCCCGACTTATTATATTGCTTCGCTGCTCGATTGGCGTAGTGAGCAGCATGTGCAGCGCTATGCTGAGCTGGAGCAGGAGTTAGACATCACGATCGTACCGTTATCGCTAGTCAAAGGACGGATCACGGTGGATGGTCAGGCACAGCTTGTGCATCCACCATTTGCACCGATTGAGCTGGATGAGAGCGTTCCGGTTACCTATACCGAGCTGGACGGTGTATTCCAGCAATTAAGCGGCTACCCGTCGGTAGATGGCGCTGGTATTCAGCATCATGCTCCATTCGTTCGCTGGACAGGTCGATTCGGTCTGACATCTGAAAAGAATGCTGTACTGGAGCAGGGTATGCGTCAGGCAGCTCGTCAGTTATGTGCCCTGCGAAAGGGAACGAATACACTCTGTCTTGGCACGGAGGAATTCATGTACATTCCGATGCGCATTGCTGCTGAGATGGGTGAGGGTGTGAAGTATCATTCCACAACACGCAGTCCGGTCTATCGCACAAAGGCAACGGATTATGCGATCTACAGCGGCGATATTTTCCCATCGCCAGAGGATTCCAGTGTAAACAATTACGTATACAATATTCCGTTTGGCGGATATGATGATGTGTTTGTTTTTCTGGAACGGAGTGTACCGGATGGGCATCTGGATGGACTGCTGAATGTATTGCGCTCACGCGGCTTCAAGCAGGTGAATGTAGTCATCTGTGGTTCGCACCGTGATTCGCAGGATGAAGGAGAGAATGGCGATGAGTGAGCCTATAGCACAGCAGGCGCAGACACAGTCTAACTGGGCAGAACCAGCATTAGCGGCACCTGTACCGCTCGGTAGCTACCGTGCCGACGATGTTGTCTTTTTGCTCAAGGATCTGAGTGATGTACAGCTGGAGCGTGGAACGGAAGAACGCGAGGAAGCGATTCAGACGGGGACGCATTATTCGGAGATGCTGCCAGAGGAGTATCAGCCAACCGAGGAATATGTCGGGCTGTTCCATAAGGCATTGGAGCATTCGGCAACGCAGGTAGCGCTCGCAGCAGGTGTTGTGAGTGAATGTATGATGCGCAAGCGTGGGCGACAGCTTGTCCTCGTCTCGCTGGCACGAGCAGGAACGCCGGTTGGTATTTTGATTAAACGTTATATGCAGCAGGTGTACGGACTGGATGTGCCGCATTATAGTATCTCGATTATTCGTGGTAAGGGCATTGACGAGAATGCGCTCAAATATATTTTGCAGCAGCATGGTACAGATGTGCAGCTTCAATTTGTCGATGGCTGGACAGGCAAAGGGGCCATTCGCCGCGTGCTGATGCAGGCATGTCGTCAATTTCAGGAGCGCTACGGTGTGCAGCTCAGCGATGATCTGGCAGTGCTTGCCGATCCGGGTCGCTGCTCGGATACGTATGGCACGCGTGAGGATTTTCTAATTCCAAGCGCTTGTCTGAACTCTACGGTATCGGGCTTGATGAGTCGGACAGTGCTACGCTCGGACTTGATCGGGGAGCATGATTTTCATGGTTCCAAGTTCTATCGTCACTGGCTGGAGCAGGATCTATCGAATCTGTTCGTCGATCGGATTAGCGCTTGCTTCGCGGCTGTGCAGCAGGAGGCCGTAGAGCGTGCGACTGCATTGCTAGAGCAGCCTGAACCGGGCGATTGGCAGGGGATGGAGGATATTCGCTCGATTCAGGAGCAATTTGGACTGAATGATATTAATCTGATCAAGCCCGGTGTAGGGGAGACGACACGCGTGCTGCTACGCCGTGTACCGTGGAAAATATTGATCGATCGCGAAGACAATCCGCACTTGCAGCATATCTTACATCTGGCGCGTGAGCGTGGAGCCGATATCGAGATCAAGCCGGATATGACCTACGCCTGTTGTGGAATAATTAAACCGAGAGATGGTGACGGCTAATGCTGTTATATGCAAGTGATCTGGATCAGACGCTGATCTATTCGGAGCGTTCGCGTGGAATGGAGCTTGATCCGAATACGATGCTGCCTGCTGAGATGGTAGACGGACGAATAACGTCCCATATTTCCAAATTAGCGCTGGAGCGACTTCAGCGCATTGCCGATCAGATTCCATTTGTACCGGTGACGACAAGGGTGATTGAGCTGTATGATCGCATTCATCTGTTTCGTGATCACGTCGTGCCTGCCTATGCGATCACCAGCAATGGCGCGCATATTTTGAAAAGTGGACAGATCGATAAGGAGTGGCACGCCTACATCATGGAGGATGTGCATAAGCTGTCTGCACCTGCGGATGAGGCGATCGCGGTGTTCCACCGGATTGCGCAGCCAGAATGGGTCGTAAGAGAGAGCTATTGGGAGGATACCTTTTTCTCCGTGCTTGTGAAACGGGAGGATATGCCGTATGAGCAGGTTATGGCGCTTGCGCCTGAGCTGGAGCAACTGGGCTGGGGGCTATCGATTCAGGGACGTAAGGTGTATCTGGTTCCTCTTCCAGTGAGCAAAAATCGTGCGATAGCGCATGTGAAGACCTTATGTGGTGCAACGCATGTGATTGCTTCTGGTGATTCGTTACTTGATCTTGGCTTGCTACAAGCGGCAGATGAAGCGATTGCGCCTGCTCATGGAGAATTATATCGTGCATATGGAACGGGAACGCTGAAGGAACTGCCGTTTGGCTTCACCGCACGCTCTGGCATTGTAGCAGCAGAGGATATTTTGCAATTTGTAGTGGATATTATGGACAGGGAAGGAAGCTATGCTAATGAGTACCGATAAAAAGATCCGAATCTGGTTTAACCGCAGCTTTGCGGTAGGCTATCATTATATTCAAGCGGTACGTAACAATGAGGATGGCCTGCAATTTGAAATTTATGGTTCTCATCGCGATCCAGAGCATGTGTCCTTGCTGTCCTGTGATTATACGGAAGTGGAGCCAGTGCTGACAGGAGACGAGTACGCAGAGTACTGTCTTGATTTTTGCCGTCGGCATGAGATTGAGGTGTTTGTCCCGCGCTGGGGAATGCGTTATGTCGTTGCAGCAGCCGAGCAATTTGCGCAAATGGGCGTGAAGCTGGTGTGCTGTACAGATGTGCAATTGCTGGATGAGATCGAGGATAAGGGGAATTTCTTCCGGTCTGCGGATGAACAGCAATTGATGGTTGTACCGGAATATGAGGTTGTACATACGGCCGAGCAGTTCAAGGCTGCTTATGAACGAATTGAAGCGAAGGGATTACACGTATGCTTCAAGCCGACACGGATGGAGGGCGGTGTAGGCTTTCGCGTGATCAATAATGAATCTGATCCGCTGGAGGATCTATTTTCTACAGTTAGTGCGCGCGTTACATTTGACCATGTGTATCGCACATTGTCCAGCGTAGAGACATTCCCAGAGCTAATGGTGATGGAGCTGCTGGAAGGGCCGGAATATAGTATCGATTGTCTGGCTTCGCCAGAGGGCGAGCTGCTCGCTGCAATTCCAAGACGCAAAAATGGCGGCAGATCAAGATTGCTGGAGCACAACGAGGAATTGCTGGCGATTGCGGCGCGGGTAGCAAGCTTCTATCGAATTCCTTATAATTATAATCTACAGCTCATTTATCAGGGGGACACTCCAAAAGCATTAGAGATCAATCCACGCATGTCCGGTGGGCTGCACATGTCTTGCTTAACGGGAATTAATTTCCCTTATCTGGCTGTGAAAATGGCGCTTGGTTATCCGGTAGAGGTTCAGCAGCCGGAATACGGGCTATTAACGACATATGTAGAGCAGCCACTTGTGATGCAGCGCGAGCATACCGAGCAGCCACAAGCCTGATCGGTTCCGTTGAAGATATGTAGTATTTTTTATATTGTTTGCGCGGATGACGCAACCGACGGACATGTGTGTACGTAGCATAGTACATGAGAAATTTGCAGAGGCAGGTGTTTTTCAGATGAGTACAGGCAAAATCGTTGGCAAAACAGTGCTTGGTGGCGCTATTGGATATCTTGCCGGCTGTCTGGTCGGTATATGGACACCCGATTACGTGACGCTGTTATTCCCGCTCGCTGGCTCCATCTATGGCGTAGTGTGGGCAGGGCGTTCGCAGCGTGATGCTGCGTTACCACCGGCACCGACACAGCCCCCTCTGTCCCAGCCACAGGCGCGACCGAATCAAGCGCCTGGTGCAAGTCCGTCCGGTCGTCCTTCGTTGCAGGAGCAATATGAGCAGGCGGCTCGTCAACGGGCTGCGGATCAGCAGCGTCATAGCGAGCAGGAAGAGGCGGCACGCTCAGCGAATACTGCACGTGTGCAGGCATCTAGCGCACAGCAGGCTGCCGCAGAGTCGGCGAATAAGGGCAATATAGACGTGTTACCTATCTTCCATCCCGTGCTGGAATATCTCGGCGTACTGGAGGAAATGATCATTTCCGAGGGTCAGAAGCATAATCTGGATAACGAGATTGTGGAGAAGTCCTGCTCCTTATTTTTACGATTGCAACGTCTTATTCCGATTCTGTCTGAATTAAATAATGATGATATCAACCATACGATCAAGCGTCTAGTTATGAATGATCTGAATAGTGTGATCAATCCATTTCTACGATTAAGTGGTGAAGCAAAAACGAAAAATCGTCGTATTCTACTGGATGGATTAAAGGACGTGAACAATCGCGTGACCCAGATCGTGAAGACGATTGAGCATAAGGACCTGATGGAGCTTCAGTCCAGAGCGGAGCTATTACATCATCGGTATTCTTGATCGGTAGTTTGAGTGACAGCACAGAGCGATACTCGTCATGCAATAATAGGAATCGTAGAGTCTCAGTAGAATATATGCGCCATGTATGAACAGCATCGTGGTAGCATCCAGCCCTAAAATGATGAATGATGCAGTACAACATAGAGCAATAACGATGTGATAGCACTTCATTGCTACGTCATATCGATCCTGGCTGTATACCAGCCTTGAAGGAGATGATCTTATGGCAACACCTGCAATTTCGTTAAAAAAAGAAGATGAGCAAAAGGTAACCCAGGAAGCTAGCGTTATTTTGCAACAGGTATCTCGAGCGGATAATCTGAATCTGGATGGACTGATGGATGAGGTAGGCAAGCTGGGGATGCAAACGCAGGAGCGTGCTACTCAGACGCTACAAATGCTGGATCGTCCGGTTAACGATCTGATGTCGGGTAAGTCCAAGCAGGTATCGAATCTGATTCTAGCGCTGCGCGATGAATGTGAAGCGCTCCAGCAAAGTAAAAATGTAGGCTTGTTCGCCAAGCTACTACGTAAGTCCCCAATCAAAAACTATGTGTACAAATACCAGTCGGTTAGCAAAAACGTCGATGCGATCGTACAGGGTCTGCGCGATGGTAAAGACACACTGGAAGAAAACATGGTTAGCATGCGTACCCTCAAGCGTAACTCGCTGGAGGAAATCTACAATTTGCAATACAAGATCGCCATGGGGAATGAGCTCAAAAAGCTGTTCGAGGCGGAGATCCAAAAGCCGGAAAATGAGCACCGCAAAGTGTATCTGGAGCGCGGGCTGCGTAAGGTCGTCACTCGCGTTCAATCGATGACCGAAAATATTATGCTGTTCAATCAGGCGATTGCCGCGACGGATATCGTGAATGATACGAATGATAAGCTGATCGACTCGGTTAACGACTCCGTTTACAAAGCGGCTAATCTGATTAAAATCTCTGCCATGATCGCGCTGGCAATTGAGGATCAGGATCGTGTAGCCAATGCGGTAGAGAGCGTCAATCAGACGATCGAGGATCAATTCCGTCAAAATGCACAGATGCTGAAGACGAACAGCGAGCGTTCAGCAGAGCTACTGAAAAAGCCGACCATGTCGCTGGAATCGGTCAATCAGGCGATTGCCGATCTGATGTCAGCACTGGATACATCGGAGCGCTCCAACCGTGAGATTATCGCTAGCTGTCAGGATTACACAGCGAAGCTGTCCACCATCAACGATCAGATGACACGTCGTCTCGGTCTGGAAAAAGCAGAGGCGAATACGCCCTCACCCTCGTCGCGCAGCATCGAGTCCACACGCGACCCGCTGGCAGACTTACTCCGTTAAGCATCGTGAGAGACACCGCCATCGGTATAGTGAGAGCTATCAGGATGAACATACTTCTATACACGTAGAGGTAGATGTCGAGGTCGAAGTGGAAGTTGATATACATGTGCATACTGATGCTGACATGAACGTAGAGATTGAGGTTGAAGTAGACGTTGAACCCGAGATCGAAATCAATACAAAAGACCGCTATCTGCGATGACAGAAGCGGTCTTTTTGTATTGAAATGATAATAGGAGGACAGAGAAGAAGATCAGTGGTTAATTGCGCCGTCCTTTGCCTGTGCAAGCGAGCCATCGCCATTATATGAAAAGTGTACTGTATAGCCGTACTGTGCATCGGGCTTCAGATTGTTCAGTTGATCTGCTGTAAAATAACTGGATAAGTAGCGGAATTCGGACTTTTCCAACTGTCCTTGATACGTCCAGCCTGTATTCATCGCTACATCATAGCCAGCACCTTGTAGACGTTGCAGCTCGGTTTTTGCTTCCGTGCTATCTGGGTCGACAGGCTTACCGTTCTGAGTCAGGTCAATCGCGACGAAGTATAGGGCATCCTTATCGCTAGCGTGCTGAGCGATTGCCTGCTTAACATCCTGCATCAGCATCACGTCGCCATTGTTAGTGACTGCATACGATTCGCCAGCAGGCGCATCCTCGATCAGAGGAAGATCGCCCGTTGCTTCCGAATTGTCGGCTGGTGGCGTGGTCTCTGGCTTGAAGCGGTTCAAATAGTTCATGCCATCATACAACATGATCGCGGCATCGGCACGCGTAATATTTTGCTTCGGATTAAAGTTACCGTTCGCATCCAGACTTACAATTTTCAAAACGATAGCGAGCTGGATGGAGCCCACATGACTGATATCGATCTTGGATTCATCCTTAATATCTGGTGGAATGATGCGGAATACAGGCATTTTGCCAGTAAGCTGCATCGCGCTCATCACATAGTCGACGTATTGCTCGCGCGTGATGGGAGCATCTGGATTAATAGTTGTAGGAATATCCAGGCCTGCGCGCGCCGCTGTAGTGAAGGTATCTGCATACCATGCTGAAGACTTCACCTTGCTAAACTCAGGGATGGCCTGCTGCTGTGCTTGATTCTCATCGCCAGACAACGGGTCTGATACAGGTCGTGTAACGGTATCAAGCTTGAAGGCTTTGACCATCATATGCAGTGCTTGTGCTTGAGTTAACGATTTGCCTGGAGCAAAGGAAGTATCGCTCATCCCGTTAATGACCTGTTGAGAGGCTAGAGCTGTAATTTTGTCCTTGCCAGGTACCCCATTCAGATCGTCAAAGCTAGCGGCGAAGGAGCTAGTGGCAATGCCACCGTATAATAACGAGAATGCCAGTGTTGAGATAGCCAGGCGTTGTCCGAGCTTGCGATTTCGTTTATTTGCCGGAGCCGCCTTACCTGCTGCTACGTTACTTTTTTTCCTGCTTGTGCTTCTGTTCATTGTATATTCCTCCTTGAAAATAGGTTTATCCATCCATAACAATGGAACGTTCTATCTTAAAAGACGACAATTCGTAGGAATGGTTATGTCACTCCATATACATTTGTGAGAATAAATCTCGGAATATCTATTTCTGAACAGATATATCTAAACATCAATTTCTAAACATTAATCGTTACGATCCCAACCAATGCCTATTCGTATACATCCAACTAATCATCTAAACCACCGTATTAAACAAACACGATGAAACGAACAGGTTACTTCAAAGCCGGATTATTCGGATCGGTGAAAATTCCCTGCTCAGCCGATAGCGGCGAGCCATCCCCATTTGTAGCAAAATGAATCGAATAGCCGTAATCAGGACTTGCTGCAAATTGCTCCAGCTGTGCGGCGGTTAAATAACCAGCAACCATCGTGCCTGCTGTCTGCTGCATCTCGTCACTGTATGTCCAGTAGCGTGTATAGCCAACTTGATACTGTAGCTGCTGTAGACGCTTCAATTCTGCACGCGTTTGTTCACTATCTGGAGCGACAGGCGTATGATTGTGGAATAGATCAATGGCAACGAGGAAAACGACCTGCTTGCCCTGATTAGCTTGTAGCGCTTGCTTCACCTCATGGCTGTAAAAGAAGGTGCCATTTGCAGGCATCTGCATGGACGGTGATACATCACCACCAGGTAGCTTCTGATTGGACACGTAGCTGTTCACAACAGGCTCGGATGCGGTGTACATCGCAGGCTGATTTTGCCACAATGGGCTGAATATCAATAAACAGGCGGCAACCGCAACTGCTGCCAGAGCGGAAGCGATGCCTGTGCGATGCCAGCGACGGCGACGGGTATTCATCACATCGCTATCAGGCGCATCCACGGTTGTAGGGGCATGCTCGATGAGCTGTAGCTGCTGCTCCAATCGCTCCAGCAGTACATCATCGACCTGACCGATCGCCTGAAACAATCGTTCCTCACGCGTAAGCGATGTCGTCATAGCTCAATCCCCTCCTGAATCAGATAGCTTTTTAGCTTGCCGCGACTGCGGAACAGGCTGGCTTTAATATTGTTTTCCTTCACCTTGAACCGCTCAGCCATCTCAGACAGCGACATGCCGTACCAGTATCTCGCCAAAAATAGATTGCACTCACGCTCTGGCAAGGTGTGCATAAACTGATTAATCGTCCGGTTCAAATCCTGATCCAGTAGCGTCTGTTCAACATTGGCGCTGTCAGGAATACACTCGGTTAGTTCTTCCAGCAAGGACGGCATATCGCCACCCCGTTTCTTCGCTTTTTTGGCTTTGTATTTATCCAGTGACAGATTGCGAGTAATGCGTCCGACAAAAAAGGATAGCTTATTCGGTCGCTGCGGCGGAATCGTATTCCATGTGCGTAGCCATGTATCGTTAACACATTCCTCCGCATCCTCTGAGTCATGCAAAATATTGTACGAAATGGAGTAGCAGTAGCGTCCATACCGATGGGACGATTCCTCAATCGCAGATTCGCGCCGATCCCAGTATAGCTGCACAATGTCTTCATCGTTTAGCATCATATCCCTCTCTTGATCCATAGTCTCTCTATATACACAGACGACAATAAGCAGCAAAGGTTATCCTACAATTACAATTTGCCTGAAATCATGCTCATGGTGATCACTAATTATTACGCTAATTATGACCTGAGGAACAGCTTTGAAAGGGCTTTCTTTTGCAGGGTGATTACTTTACCATTATGGATAAAGCTTACAAAATAGGCGCTTGAATAGCACAGCTTATCCCAGGTAGACGGGCTCGCGCTTCAGCAAAACGATGTCGCTAATTAACGCTTGTTTTTACTACATTACAATCAATCTTATACATAAAGGAGACGATGATAGATGGCAAAAACAACACCGTATCCGTTTCAGGATCATACGCTCGCTCTAGATCAACGAGTAGAGGATCTCGTTTCACGTCTAACCGCAGAGGAGAAGATTGAAGCGATGCTGCAATATCAGCCAGCCGTCGAGCGACTTGGGGTGAAGGCTTATAAGCATGGAACCGAAGCGGCGCACGGAATCGCATGGCTGGGAGAAGCAACGTATTTTCCGCAGCCTGTTGGGCTTGCCTGCACGTGGGATGCAGAGCTGATGCAGCGTATTGGTAACGTGATCTCAGATGAAGCCCGAGTGATGTATAAGCGCAATCCAGAAGTGCATGGCTTAACACTGTGGGCACCAACGGTGGATATGGAGCGTGATCCACGCTGGGGTCGCAATGAAGAAGCATATGGTGAAGACCCATATCTCACGGGCGAATTGACGAGCAAGCTGGTGCAGGGCATTCAGGGTGATCATCCTGTTTATAAAAAAGCAGTGGCAACACTCAAGCATTTTCTCGGTAACAATAATGAAGTGGATCGCGGCTCTGGCTCGTCGAGTATTGACCCGCGTAATATGCGTGAGTATTACTTAAAGGCATTCGAGCGACCATTTGTAGAGGGACAGGCGAAGTCGATGATGACTGCCTACAATTCGATTAATGGAACGCCAGCGCTGATGCATCCGCTCGTGCATGAGGTTGTGAAGAATGAATGGAATATGGATGGCTTTATCGTCAGCGATGCAGGCGATGTGATGGGCATTATGCGTGATCATGGATATTATGATTCTCACACCCCGGGTGTCGCTGCCTCGATCAAAGCAGGCATTGATAGCATTACAGATGATGCCGACCTGTCCAAGGCGGCGCTACGCGAAGCATTGGAGCAAGGGTTGCTCGATTGGAACGATATCGATACGGCGCTACGCAATACGTTTCGTGTGCGATTTATGCTAGGGGAGTTCGATCCAGAGGAGCTGAATCCGTATGCTGCCATCGGTGAAGAGTCGATGATGACAGAGACAGCACGGGCAACTGCCGCTGAAGCTACTCGAAAATCAGTTGTGCTGCTCAAAAATGATGATCATAAGCTACCATTATCGGCGACCTCGACTGGGAGCGTAGCGATCATCGGTGAGCTGGGTGGGGTCGTCTATCGGGACTGGTATTCGGGTACACTGCCTTATACAGTTACAGCTGTAGAAGCGATTCGGAATAAAGTGGCTGGAGCTGTTCATTATACGGATGGAAATGATCGTATCCGTCTACGTACGGCAAATGGTGAGTTGCTGAACGTGCGAGTAGATGGAAGTGTCGGTACGCAAACGGAAAAAGGTGCTACTGATAGCAATCAGGATGCTGGTGCTAGCGAGCCTGCTATAGCGTCGTATTCGTCTACAGCAGACCGCTTTATTTTATCCGACTGGGGCTATGACAGCTATTGCCTGCGCTCGGAAGCGACAGGAACATATCTAGCGGCAGACGATGAGCAGCAGCGATTAGCTACAGCCACGGATGAAGTGTACGGCTGGTTTGCCAAGGAGGTGCTACGACTGATCGAGCAGCCAGATGGTCATATCGGCATTCGTACCTGGAATAGCCGTGAGCTGTACTGGGATCAGACGGAGGGTAACGTTCGTATTGCCGAGGGTGAGCATCGCTATCCACCCGTGCAGGCAGAATGGCAAATTCCAGCTGCTGCACGCGCTGCGCTGGGCGATGTAGAAGCAATCGTGTCTATAGAAGAGGTTGCTCCTTCATCGATCATTCCAGAACCCGCTTCGGCACAAACGATAGGCTCCACAGAAGCCTTTCATTTTAGCAAAGAAGTGCTGGAAAATGGCATCGAACGCGCTGTACAACTGGCAACCGAAGCCGAAACCGCGATTGTATTTGTCGGCAACCATCCGCTCATCAACGGCAAAGAGGAGGTAGATCGTCCGGGACTGGAGCTGGCAGCTTCACAGCTTCGTATGGTGCAGCAGGTCTATGCCGCTAACCCGAATACGGTAGTCGTCGTGGTCGGTAGCTATCCATTTACGATGGATTGGATTCAGCAGCATATTCCAGCGATTGTCTACACCACCCATGCCGGGCCAGAGCTGGGCAATGCCATTGCAGATGTAATGTATGGCGATTATGCGCCAGCAGGTCGACTGAATATGACGTGGTATCGTTCTGCCGAGCAGCTAGGGAATCTGCTGGACTATGATATCATTCGCTCCGGTCGTACGTATCAGTATTTTGAGGGAGAGGTGCTCTATCCATTCGGTCACGGATTGACCTATTCACCGATGAGCTATAGCGAGCTCAAGCTGTCCGCCGATACGCTACAAGCCGATGCACTGCTAACCGTACAGGTAACGATCCAAAACGAAGGCGGATTGGACAGCGATGAAGTCGTACAGCTTTACACCCGTAATACACAATCGCGAGTCAAGCAACCGCTCAAAACACTACGCGCATTCCAGCGTGTGCATATCCAAGCAGGACAATCCATCCAGGTACATCTACAGCTCCCGATACAGGAGCTTGCTTTCTGGGACGTGACACGCAGCAAGTATGTAGTTGAAACAGGAGCCTATGACGTACTTATCGGACGTTCCTCCAGCGATATTCGTTTAGAGCAAAGCATACAGATCGAAGGCGAAACCATCCCGCCACGCGATCCATACCAGACCATACGAGCAGAAAATTACGATAACTATCAGGCTATCCATCTGATCGAAGCTAACGACGGAGGTGCAGCAACAGAAGCCATCAACGACAACGCATGGCTACTCTATACCGATATGAACTTCAATTCCAGCGTATCCAGCCTAACCGCATGTCTTAGCAGTCAAACAAATACACCTGAGATTAAGGTCTATATCGACAACATCGATTCTGAGCCTATCGCTAGCCTATCAGTTCCTGTTACAGAGGAGTCAACAAGCACAGTCAATGCTGCAAACAGTACAAATAAAAACTGGCAAGAGGTAACCGCAGATATAAAAAATCCAAGCCTATACAGCATCCAAGCCGTATACCTCGTCCCAACTCAAGGTACACGGATTAGCGAGTTCCGATTCAATCCAGCCAAGCTGTAATTGCTTTGAGAAGACGAATGCCAGCTTAAATCATATCAGAGCATGAAAATATATTTGCCAGTGTATAAAACAATAAATATCATTTGAAAGGTTTGAGGTTTGAGGTTTGAGGTTTGAGGTTTGAGGTTTGAGGTTTGAGGTTTGAGGTTTGAGGTTTGAGGTTTGAGGTTTGAGGTTTGAGGTTTGAGGTTTGAGGTTTGAGGTTTGAGGTTCAAATTCACCAATTTGCTGCAAGACGCACAGAACGAAGGGAAGGAAATAAGGGGTAAGGACGACTTATAGTGTTAGTGAGTTTCTAACACGTGGTTCAATGAAGAGTGATTTTTGCGAAGCAAAATATCTTACAGCTTTGGAGGGGCGGGAATCTTCATGTACTCCTAATCAAAAAGATTCCTGCGGCTCCACCTGAGTCCGTCCCCTTATTCCTTCCCGGAGTGGTGTACGCTCAAGCACCCCACCACAGCATAAAAAAGACGCTTCAACCGAAGCGCCCCATAATATATTCCTGCGTCGAATTCTTCTCAGGATTCGTGAAAATCTGATCCGTCTCTCCATGCTCAACAAGCGTCCCCAGATAGAAGTAAGCTGTGTAGTCGGATACACGTGCCGCCTGCTGCATATTGTGCGTTACGATAACGATACGCAGATCCTTTTTCAGCTCCGTGATCAGCTCCTCGATTTTCCCTGTAGATACTGGATCAAGCGCCGAAGCTGGCTCATCCAGCAGTAGAATCTGTGGATTAACCGACAGCGCACGCGCGATACAGAGACGCTGCTGCTGACCACCGGATAGTGCCAGTGCTGATTCCTTCAAACGATCCTTAACCTCGTCCCATAATGCCGCACGACGCAGACTCGTTTCTACAATCTCGTCTAGCTGCTTACGGTTTTTGATACCATAGTAGCGTGGGCCAAAGGCGATATTTTCATAGATTGATTTGTAAAAAGGATTCGGACGCTGCCATACCATACCGATCCGTTGACGCAGCTTAATCACGTCGGTGCCTGACGCGGTGAGGTCGATTCCGTCCATCCAGATATGTCCGGTGGAGCGAGAGCCAGCGATCTCATCGTTCATACGATTAAGAGAGCGCAGGAACGTCGATTTACCGCAGCCAGAAGGGCCGATAAGTGCAGTTACACTTGCAGCAGGGAAACCCATGCTGATATTTTTAATGGCTTGAAACTCACCATAATAGATACTTAAATCTTCAGTACTGAAGGGCATTGGCATGACCATAATTGAAAGTTCCTCCTTGAGTGGTTGCCTGACCCGTAAGATCATGGATGTATGAGCTTACGGGCGATAGCGTTGTGCCAGATCAGTTCATCCGTTTGGATGCAGTCATGTAACGGTATAGTGTACGTCCACCCCAGCGTGCGAACAGGTTGAACAGCAATACCATGATCACGAGTACAGCGGAAGCGCCAGCCGCGATCTGAATCGCATCCGGTGCCAGACCTTCACTGTTTACTTTCCAGATGTGCGTGGCCAGTGTCTCAGCAGGACGCAGCGGATTCAGCGGCGAACGCGGATGCAGTGGGTTCCAATCTGAGAAGTTCAGCGGTGGCGTCGTCATACCGGATGTAAACAGCAATGCTGCCGCTTCACCGAATACACGACCAGCAGCCAGAATCGTACCTGTTACAAGTGACGGAATCGCTACAGGAAGCATGATTGATGTGATGATCTTCCATTTGGACAAACCGAGTGCCAGACCTGCTTCTTTTTGTTCACGTGGAACACCAGCAAATGCCTGTTCCGTAATCCGAACCATCAGTGGCAGGTTGAAAATGGTCAGTGCCAGTGCACCAGCCAGCAGGGAGAAGCCCAGCTCAAAGGTGTTTACAAATACGAGCAAGCCGAACAAACCGATAACGATCGACGGGAAGGAAGACAATACTTCAACAACCAGTCGGATAAAACTAGTGATTTTACCAGGCTTTGCGTACTCCGACATATAGATACCGCCACCAAGTCCAAGTGGAATCGTGATGATCATCGTCAGTACGAGCAGGTAGAGCGAGTTAAACAGTGGTGGGCCAATACCGCCGCCCTCACGAATCGTTTGCGGATTCGAGGTTAGGAAGTGCCAGCTAATATGGCCAAGTCCACGGAACATAATAAATCCAATCAAGCCAAGCAAAATAGCGACGATCGACAGAGCAAACACGATAATGACAACCGTGGCGACTTTATCAGCGGTTTTGGCCCGTTTGCGTGCTTTGCTACGTAGGATTTGGGTCTGGGTTGTCATATCCGGTTTCTCCTTTCAAGCAGACGGATGATCATGATGAAGACAAACGTCATCAGCATGAGGACAAGCGCCATACTCCACAATGCGTTATTTTGAATGGAATTCATTGCTGTGTTACCCATACCAAGCGTAATGATACTCGTTAGTGTGGACGCAGATTCTAGCAGGGATGTCGGGATAAATGGAGCATTACCAATAACCATCTGTACCGCCAGTGCTTCACCGAAGGCACGTGCCATACCGAGTACGATACCTGTCAAAAGCGCAGGCAGCACGGTCGGAAGTACCACGCGGTAGATCGTTTGCCAGCGTGTAGCACCCAGTGCATAGGAAGCTTCGCGTTGACCGCGTTGCAGATTCGCCAGTGCGTCAGCCGCGACGCTTGTAATCGTCGGCAGGATCATGATCGACAGTACGAGCGCACCCGCACCTACACCGATACCCTGACCGCCTACATGGTCACGCAGGAAAGGCACGATCAGTGTTAAACCGATAAAGCCGTATACAACAGACGGAATACCCGACAACAGCTCAATCGCTGGTTGCAGGATACGTTTACCGAATGTCGGTACGATCTCAGTCATGAACAATGCAGCGGCAATACTCAGCGGACTTGCGATCAATGCGGCTAGCAGCGTGACGAGGAATGAACCCGCAATCGCTGGCATCGCACCAAAGGCTGGCGGTGATGCATCAGGTGCCCAGCGTGTGCCAAACAGGAAGTCCATGATGCCAACACCATTCACAGCAAAGGTCGCTACACCCTTCGATGTAACAAAGTAAACGATCGATACGATGGTCGCAATCAGAAAGGCAACACAGACCGAAGTATAAATACGACCGATCCAGTCCTCAATCCGATGTTTTTCGAGTGGCAGTCTGCGACGCTGCGCTTCTCTTGGAGTAACCTTGGAATGCTCCATAAATAAAAAACCTCTTTTCTACAAAGCGTTTAAAATCCGTTTTCTTGTCATTGCCCAGTCTATGTCTATATGTGTAGGAACAGGGAGAATAGACCTCTTGCACAGGAGGTATGTGGTGCTAACGTGAAAAGAGAGGCGGAGTATCCGCCTCTTTTCGCTGCGGTTGACCGACAGCCGAATCTTTTCACTCGTTCTATTGGAAGTAAGGCTTATTTTTGAGTTACTTTACCTTCTGCATCACGTTGTACTTGCATGCCGGAGATTGGAATGTAGCCCAGTTGCGTTACATCGCTCTTTTGAACGTCATCGCTCAGCATGTAGTCGAGGAATGCTTTTGTAGAAGCATCTGGTTCGCCTTTTGTATACATATGCTCGTAAGCCCATACTGGGTATTTACCAGCTTCAACGTTTTCTACTGTTGGCTCTACGCCGTCATAGCTCAGTTCAGCTACGCTGTCATCCAGGTAGGACAGTGCCAGGTAACCGATAGCGCCAGGTGTTTCAGCGATCAGCTTTTTAACTGTACCCGAGGAATCCTGTTGGATCGAACCAGCTGGATCTTCTGTTTTTTGACCCAGTGCATATTTCTCAAATGTTGCACGAGTACCGGAGCTGCTTGGACGGTTGATGATTACGATCTTCTGGTCAGCACCACCAACATCTTTCCAGTTCGTTACTTTACCAGTGAAGATATCAACGAGTTGTTGTTTCGTCAGACCTTTTACGTTAGCATCTTTGTTAGCAACTGCTGCCATAGCAACAACGGCTACTTGATGGTCAACCAGTTCAGCTGCTTTGTCAGCATCCAGCTTTTCAGCAGCGAACACGTCGGAGTTACCGATTGTAGCTTGACCTTCGGACACTTGAGTCAGACCAGTACCACTACCGCCACCCTGTACCTGTACAGAGATGTTTGCATATTTGGAGTCTGCCATGAATTTCTGTGCGACCTGGTCAACCAGTGGTTGCAGTGCAGTGGAACCTACAGCGAGAATCGAGCCGCTATCTGTACTGGTTGCAGCTGCTTCTCCAGAAGCATCAGTACCTGTTGTAGTCGAGCCTGTAGTTGTTGAGCCGCTGTTCCCAGATCCGCAGGCAGCAAGCACCAGAATCATCGTCAGCGTGAAAAGCATAATTGGCAGTTTCTTAAACATTTGTAAAGTCTCCTCCCCCTAATTAAAGGCGCAATACTTGTATGTTTTTGTTGATCACAAAACATATTTTAGGAGTCCAGTGTTAGCTTTAAGTCGTAGTTTTGTAAACTCTGTATTAAAATTTTGCGAAAATGTATACGAAATGTAAGATGAAGATTGTGTTTCTTCTTTATAGAAATTGTCATCGTAGAGATAGAATTGATCTGTATGTGATGCAAAAAACAGGCTGAGGTGAGGTCGGTGAGAAAAGGAATTCGCTTACGCTTACAAACGACGATCACATTGCTCGTCTGTCTGGTCGTCGCGCTGGTGCTGCTTTGCGTGTATATTTTGTACAGCATCGAGGTATCCGGGCAGACGCGTGAAGGGCTGGAGCAGCGCGCCGTCGCGATTGCGCGTACAGCGGCGTATACACCGCTTGTATATGAAGCGCTCGATGGAGAAACTGATCCCCGAGAGGTACAGACGTACGCGGAGCATGTGCGGCATATTAACGGGGTTGAATTTGTTGTGGTCATGAATATGCGAGGTATTCGCCTATCCCATCCAGATCCGGCGCAGATCGGCAAGCATTTTCGCGGTGGAGATGAGGTATCTGCGCTTCACGGACAGGAGACGGTATCGATTGCAGATGGCTCGCTCGGGCGATCGATTCGAGCTTTCGAACCGATCTATAATGCGAATGGCAAGCAGGTTGGTGCCGTCGCGGTGGGGATGTCGATCGGAACGCTGATGACAGCGATTAGTGATAACAAATGGATACTGTACTGGGGAATCGCGTTGGGCGCATTGCTCGGTACGATCGGCGCTGTACTGCTGGCACGCAAGTTCAAGCGACTCATGTTTGGCATGGAACCGGAGCAGATTGCACGTCTGCTGGAGGAACGTAGTGCGATGCTACAATCGGCAAAAGAAGGCATTTTATCGGTCGATCAGCGATTTCAAATTACGCTTGCCAATGCGGAAGCAAGTCGATTGATTGGAGCGGCTGGCGATCGTGAAGGGGACGAGCGGCGCTTTCGCGAATTTTTGCGGTTGTTACAGATGGAACGAGCACTGGCAGGTGAACCGCTCAAGGATGTGGAGATTGCCGCTAATGGGCATCGACTGCTGGTCAATGTGGAGCCCCTTCAGGTGAACGGACAGACCGAGGGAGCGATTGCGACCTTCCGGGATATGACGGAGATTAGCAGGTTGATGGAGCGTTTATCGGGGATTTCGATGTATGCCGATACGCTGCGCGCACAGACGCATGAATTTATGAATAAGCTCCATATTATGATGGGACTGCTGCATATGAAGCAATATGAGCGGTTAGAGGAATACGTACGCGGTATCGTGCCAAGCTTGCAAATGGAAGCAGGTACCGTTAGACAGCAGATCAAGGACCCGGTCGTCGCAGGCTTTCTGATCGGTAAGCTGAGCCGTGCACGCGAGCTGCATGTACGCATGACGTTAAAGGAAGATGCGCTATTACCAGAGTCGGCAGAGCCACAAGTAGCGTATGAGCTTGTAACCATCGTCGGCAATCTGCTCGAAAATGCGATGGAGGCATCGCATCAATCCGCAGAGCCAAAGATCGAGCTGGGCTTCGATTATGATGACGAGGAGCTGGCTGTTACAGTACGCGATAACGGGATCGGCATACCGGACGAGCTACTAGAGCAGATGTATGAGCAGGGCTTTTCTACCAAAGGGCCAAATCGCGGCGTTGGCTTATATCTCGTACGCCGTAGTGTCGATAAGCTGGGCGGCGATATTCGTGTGATCAGTGATGAGCATCAGGGCACGACCTTTGAATTCACGATTCCTTATTCTATCAAGCGTGGTGATTAGATGATTAACGTACTGATTGTAGAAGACGATCCAATGGTAGCCGAAATGAATAAATTCTACCTCGGTCAGGTAGATGGCTTTCACTGTGCAGGCTGGGCAGGCTCTACTGAACAGGCATTGGAGATATTACAACAGCCAGAGCATAGTATCGATCTAGTGCTACTCGATATTTACATGAAAGAGCATAGCGGACTAGACCTGCTTGCCGATATCCGACACGCGAATATCGAGGTGGATGTGATCATCATCTCAGCAGCCAGCGACAAGACAAGTATTCGGTATGCCCTGCAAAACGGCGCTGTCGACTATCTGATCAAGCCCTTTGAATTTGAGCGCCTGCGAGCCGCACTATCCGCCTACCGTGAGCGCCATTCTCTGTTATATAACAGCAGTAGCCTTGCTCAGGCAGAGCTCGATTTACTCACTCAGCCTGGGCAGGCACCGGAAAAAACAGAGCTGGGCAAAGGGCTCGCCCGCGTCACACTCAAGCTCATCTGGGACACGATCAGCGCACACGCCGCTCCCATCTTCTCCAGCGAGGAAATCGCCGGACAAACCGGACTATCCCGCGTATCTGTTGGCAAATACCTGACCGCGATGGAGGAGCTAGGGATTCTGGAGCTGGAAACCACCTATGGCACGATCGGCCGACCTGTCAAACGCTATCGCACTACATCCGGTGCCGATGCGATTATTGGTAAATATATTTGAAGAGCGATAGAGTGAGTGGATAAGCGAACTTGAAAGAATGCTAGTAGCAGAGCCGCTGAAGTGAAAAAAAATTATGGATACGCATGGAGTGGAACTGCTACAGACTGTATGCAGTTCTTTTTGTATGTGATTCCGGATGAACTTCGGTACATAGATAAGTGAGAACAGAAATATATATCTATTCTATATGTCATAACTAACATCCACTTTAAAAAGTTTAAAAAAGATATCGATACTTATAAAAATATTAAAGCGCTTTCAAAAAGTTTACTATGATCTTGTAACGAGCAAGCACCATCACATAAACAGAACGCTTGCCCGACAAAGGAGGTAAACCAAAGATGGAAAAGTCAATTCAGCATCCGATTCATAATCATGTAGAAGAGCGACATGTCCCGGCTAACGAAGGCAAGCTCAAGCTTCCCGCTCCGCTCAAGCAGCTTGGACACATCCGAATCGGAGCGATTCCGCTACTGTTATATGTGCTGCTGGCAGTGATCGTTTTTGCTGCGGCTGCGCTAGGGGAGTTGCCTAACGATATGATCGGCGGTCTGGCTGTCATTATGGTGATGGGTGTGCTGCTCAGTGAGCTGGGCTTCAAGCTACCGTTGCTCAAGCATATCGGCGGGCCAGCGATTCTATCGCTGATGGTTCCTTCGTTCCTCGTCTTCTGGCATGTATTGAATCCACCAGTGATTGACTCGGTGCAGACGCTGATGAAGACATCCAACTTTTTGTACTTATATATATCGTGTCTGGTGGCAGGTAGTATTACTGGCATGAACCGTAAAACATTAATTCATGGCTTTATTCGCATCTTTATTCCGATGATTGCAGGTACACTGGCAGCGGTCGCGGTTGGTCTGGCGGTAGCAATGCTGTTCGGCTACAGTGCGTATCATGCCTTTTTCTATATTATCGTACCGATCATTGCAGGTGGAGTAGGCGAAGGCATTCTGCCGCTATCGATTGCCTTCTCGCAAATTCTCGGTGGTGAATCGGCAAGCTATGTTGCTCAAATGATTCCAGCCGCTGTGATCGGAAATGTATTCGCGATTATCGGCGCAGGCGTATTGAAAAAAATGGCGGATCATAATAGCGCCATTACGGGCAATGGCGTATTGGTCAAAGAGAAGAATGGTACAACGATGAGTGGTAGTGTATATGATGGCTTAAAGCCAGATTTTACCCTGATGGGAGCGGGATTACTGTTTGCGTGTGGATTGTTCATTACCGGGCACTTGCTGTCTCCGTTTGTTGGCATTCCGGGGCCGATTTTGATGATTTTTGGTGCGGCACTGCTCAAGGTGAGCAATCTGCTGCCGACAAAAATCGAACAGGGTGCCTACCAGCTATATAAATTCGTTTCCGGTACGTTGACGTGGCCGATCATGGTGGGACTGGGGATTTTGTACATTCCACTGGGTGATGTGGCAGCGATTCTATCGATTTCGTACATTCTCGTCTGTGCGTCGGTCATTCTAGCGATGATCGTGAGTGGTTATGTTGTCGGGAAGTGGGTACGGATGTATCCGGTGGAAGCGGCGATTGTTACCGGCTGTCGAGGTGGTCTGGGTGGAACGGGCGATGTAGCGATTTTATCCGCTTCCGGTCGAATGGAGCTGATGCCTTTTGCACAGATTTCCACTCGAATTGGCGGGGCGCTTACTGTCGTTATTGCGACTCTGCTACTATCCATGTGGGGCTGATCCGTCATGCGATGCAGGCTATGATAGAAGTGGCAGATTGTACTGATGTGGCAAGCCATGTAATGCCGCAAAATCAGCTTGCTCGATTAATGTAATCAACGCTTCACAGATCCATTGCGGTGTTCGCAACACATGAGGCTGATTCCTTTTTACCATTTAGGTTCAACAGCCTTGCTGATGACGATATTAAAATAGAAAAACCGCTCTATACAATCATAGAACGGTTTCTTGATGGTAGCTATTGCTCCATAATTAATCATGAGCGCTGTTGTGTAACGATCCATACGTAATCCATTGTGTTAATAATGATGATAACGAAATTCAGCTTTGGATGTTGCGTACGTTAGAGGAGCTATCGGTTTTATGTTGCTGATTGTTTTGCTTGAAGTCTTTTACCTCTGACTTCACTTCGCTAATCGCAGCGCCTGCTTCGGATTTGAAATCTTGAGCGGTATGCAGTGATTCCTTGATCGCACCGACCACTTCCTGCCCTTTCTCAGCGATTTCATGACCTTTTTCGTTAATCAATGGCCCCTTTTCCTTTACCAGCTCGGATACTTCAGCGAGCTTCTCGCGTACCTTCTGTCCTTGCTGCGGAGCGACGAGTACAGCAACTCCAGCTCCGACGAGCGCACCTGTTACAGCTCCGATAGCAATCGTTTTGGTTGTTTGAGAGTCCATTATTCATTCTCCTTTGCAACTGGTATAGTATAACGACAAATGACATGATTGGAATAAGGAATTCCCCGGAATCATGCCGTTCTGCTTCACTGCATGCTCCGGGGAATCAGTTGTACTATTTACTCAACGTACCGACATTGATAATGCTCGGTGCCTGCTCTGGACGGGAATGCATAATATCAGGCGCTGGTTTGAGAATTGGCGCCTGGCCATAGGCTTTAGGTTGTTGTACGTATTCAAATGTGCCTGTACCGTCCATCGATGGGCCGCTTGCCCACCGTCCGGCTGCACTTTCCTCACCCTGCGAGAAGTTCATGAACTGGTGAGCGACTTCGCGTTTTTCCAGTTCTAGTGGGAAGGATGCAGGCGTGATCGTGCCCTGTTTGGCTTCGATCTCGGAAATAGCGGCCAGCCACTGATTCTGGTGCATTGTATCGCGTGCGATCATAAAGGAGAGCAGATCGCGTACGCCCGGGTCGGTCGTTTGTTCATACAGACGGATGACCTGTAAACGACCCTGAGATTCCGCATTCAGATTGGCACGGAAATCGGACAGCAGATCGCCGCTCGCTACGATATAGCGAGAGTTCCATGGGTACCCTACGCTATCCGATGGAAGGGCGCCCAGACTGGATACGATCGCATGTTGTGGATTCATACCGCCCAGTATGGCTCCAATGGCAGGGTCTTTGGCAGCAGCTTCGACCTGATCGAGCGGTGCGTCATCGAGTAGCTGGGCAATCATCGTTGCAAGCATTTCCACGTGACCGATCTCCTCGGTACCGATATCGAGCAGCATATCGCGGTATTTACTATCTGCACGCGTATTCCAGCCCTGGAACAGGTATTGCATCATGACCGACATCTCGCCATACTGTCCACCTAGCACCTCTTGTAGCTTGCGTGCATAGACGGGATCTGGCTTATCCGGCTTGGCTGTGTATTGTAATTCTTTAATGTGAAAGAACATAATGTAACGCCTCCTTATACTTGGTTGTTATCGCTTGAAGTGGTTCAGGATTTGTACTTGTATGGTGATTTCACTTAAAGTCTGCTAGGTGTCGGGACAGCTACCACGGCACGGCAGCACAATTGGATATCGATGAGCTGCTCTACCGAATCGGCTATAACGTATAACCGCTACTGCCAGACACTAACAATAACGCCTTCCATGGAAAGACTGGTCACGATGGCCATCGCATAACCCTATTAACCATATCATTTCCGAGATAACCGAATATTTGACCATAAAATTGCATTTATGGAATGGAATGTTGTTAGCTCTGCTTTAGCCGAATCAAACAAAAAAGACCGGAGTGAGAGCAAGTAAGCTCGTTCACTCCGGTCTGTATTCATTCTAATTCACTGCTAACCTTCTGTTTAAGATACATGCGGTACAGATGTACGATGCTAATTTTGGCTGCCATATAGATTGGAATAACGAGCAACATTCCGAGGATACCACCCATATCGCCCCCAACGAGCAATAGCACGATGATCGTAAATGGATGAATATCCAGCTGATTCCCGAAAATGATCGGCTCCAGCAGATTGTTCTGAATCAATTGAGCGACAATAACAATGACGATCGACCATACTCCCATCATCGGTGACTCGATCAGACCGACGATCGCTACGGGAACTGCCGACAGAATCGCCCCGATGTACGGAATGAAGTTCAGGAAAAAGGCGAGAAAGACGAGCAGCAACGAGTACGGCAGATCAATGATCAGAAACCCGATATACAGCAGTACACAGAGCGCGAAGTTCACGAGTACACGACCCGCGATAAAGCTGCTCAGCGCATCGTCGATTTCATTTAGCATCGTTTTGCCATCCTTACGGTATTTGCCTGGAAACAACTGCTGCAAGCGAGTCGCCAGCTTGCGGTCGTCCTTGAGCAAATAATAGAGCATGATCGGCACAGTTGCGACGACGAGTACGAAGTTCGATACAAATGAGAACATGCCGGAAATATGCACAGACAGCCAATCAAATACTGTGTTCAGGTACTCGGTTAGCTTTTGCAGCATTTCCGAGCTATTGGCACTACTACCCGCAGGCATAAACTGCTGTACAAATGGTTGTTTTTCCAGAACTTGTACCTGCGCGATAATACTGCGTGTGAAGTCAGGCGCGCTTGTAATAAAGCTTTTCACCTGGTCGCGAAGCGTTGGCCAGCCAATAATGC
Source organism: Paenibacillus hunanensis (assembly GCF_034055775.1). Classification (NCBI taxonomy): domain Bacteria; kingdom Bacillati; phylum Bacillota; class Bacilli; order Caryophanales; family Paenibacillaceae; genus Paenibacillus; species Paenibacillus hunanensis. Next base: position 676,234 of record NZ_CP139194.1, read on the forward strand.
TGAATACCACCAGAATTACAATCACCAGCAGATAGAGTAATAAAATAGACCACGAGCGCTTCAGCTTTTTCTTTTCTAAATAATTCACGAGCGGACGCAGTGGATAGTATAGAAATGCGGTAATCAACAGCGGTACAATGGTCAGACTAATCAGTGAACGGATCGGTACGAAAATAAAATCAACTAACGTACCCAGATAAATAATGAGCAAAATGAGCGCAACGCCCGCACCGAGGCGGAAAAAGCGGTTTTGCAGCATGCAGGTATTCCCCCTTGAATCGAATTGAGTAGTGTGGAGTGGTAGTGATATTGAGGTGTACATCTAAGATCATATCGCTATATGTATGCTGCCATATGCCGTATTTGCAGGCGGAACATATGGAATCATAGGCAAGCTGCGGCAGTTATCTGTTATATTACGCAGCTCACTTGCAGAACGATTCATCAGAATCTACAAAGCTTCCAATATCACGTGTCTGCTACTTCAGCACCATAGGCTTATATACTTATAAACACAAGCATTGCTTGCCTAATCGCCATCGACAGCACTACAATGGGGGTGTAGAGTTGCTGTAAGCGTATACCTGCTGCTGGATCAACGATTCACGGAGTTAAAATTGCCAGGATCAGACGGACGCATACATCTGCAACTAACTGGATTACATATATGGGAGGGAAAAGCAATGACAATGAACTACAGAAGATTAGGTGGAAGTGGACTGAAGGTAAGTGAGATCAGTCTGGGCAGCTGGCTTACATACGGAGGCTATGTCGAGCGTGAAAATGCAGTGCAATCGATTCGCCGTGCGTATGAGCTGGGCATCAACTTTTTCGATACAGCCAATGTATACGAGCGTGGCGAAGCGGAAAAGGTCGTCGGTGCTACGCTGAATGAATATCCGCGTGAATCGTATGTGCTTGCTACCAAAGTATTCGGCAATATGGGCGATGGCCCTAACGACCACGGTCTGTCCCGCAAGCATATTATGGAGCAGTGCGATGCCAGTCTGAAGCGTCTTGGACATGATTATATCGATCTGTATTATTGCCATCGCTTCTCCCCGGAAAGCCCCATCGAAGAAACGCTACGCGCGCTGGATGATCTCGTCCGTCAGGGCAAGGTGCTGTATGTAGGCGTAAGCCAGTGGACAGCGGCGCAGATGCAAGCAGCCGTCGGTGTCGCCGATCGCTACCTGCTGGATCGCATCGTCGTGAACCAGCCCGTCTATAATATGTTCAACCGTTATATTGAAGAAGAAGTGATCCCGCTAGGTGAGAAATACGGTATCGGTCAGGTTGTGTATTCGCCACTGGCGCAGGGGTTGTTGACAGGTAAATATACATCCACTACGGATATCCCAGCCGATAGCCGCGCCGCTAAGCTGGGCTGGGATGATAAGCGCATTACGGAAGCACGGTTGGAGCAGGTACGCCAGCTGCAATCGATTGCCGATGAAGCAGGCATCTCACTGACACACCTAGCTCTGGCATGGATTTTGCGTCAGGATAATGTATCCAGTGCGCTCGTTGGCGCGAGCCGTCCAGAGCAGGTGGAGCAGAATGCCGGGGCGTCAGGGATTAAGCTGAGTAGTGATGTGGTGGATGCGGTGGAGAAGGTGTTGAGTGGGGAACAGGCTTGATTTTTGCAAGATGATCTAACAGATTGATCATTGTTATGTAAGGGATGGTTGATCGATTTTAATAATAGAAAAAGATATGTATACGATATGCTATCATGCTAAAAGAGCTACAATTAGCTGTTTGCTTGCTAATTGTAGCCCTTTTTATTTAAAGATTATGCAATGAGTAGGAGTAATGGAGGTGTTTGAATGAATCTTGATATGTTAAAAGCAAGAATAATGGAAATGTACATGACGCTGAGAGAGGCTCCGTTCCCGTACAATAATATAAGAGCGATACAGGTCGATTTCAGCGAACAATTTATAGCTTTAGAGAACGCTCTGATTAGTGCTGATTTTAATAATTATGGTATGTTAATTGTAGGAACAGCTAGTTATATCGTGAACGAACGTAGTGAGCATATTCCTGTCAGGCAATTAGAACTGCTAGAAAAAGACTTTTTTGAACGTTTTCCAGAATACATATTTTTGGAATCTCGATTGGCGAGTTATCCTGAATTTCATAAGAAGTATTATGAGCACGAGACGTTACGAAAATTGATTAAGAAATATATACAGCTTACGTAGCCAAAATAAAATAAATTATAGAAGAGATATTGTATTTAATTAAGTCAGGTGATCATATTGAAAATCAGCCTTAAACCATCTTATGGTGTAATTAAGCATAATGAAACAAATGAGCAGCTTGCTCGATTAGTGCATTTATTCGTAGCAGATCATACAAGCTTGTTGTTCTCTTTTTATGAAAGAAATCTTCATCTATATGATGTAGACATACAGAAATTCATCTTAGACAGATGTTTATTTGTTAATTCAAACTGGGTTTTACCGTGGGAAGAAACGATACCGTACTGGGATGAGGGACATACAAGACCTAACATCATTTGGTTTGCTATAACTAATATAGAGGACATAGTAAAGGCAATCGAAATTGATAATCTATTCAAATGTGTAATCCTTGAAAGGGGAAAGGAATTTGATCAGTATTCTAATGTCCTGTTCCATGAGGAATATCATCCTTTGATCGATGAGGAAGATGATTATGATTATTATCTAGGATTTACGAATAAGGAGGAATTTTTCAATAAAGTACAGCCTAGAATTACAGGGGATTTTGACTTGAAGGGGAAAAGCCATAATGTCTGGAAAACAACAAATCAAAGCCTGTGTGAATGATTCTAATCATTTACGCAGGCTTTGATAATCTTTTTTTGCCTTACCCTTTCACTTCTACATCAGCACGTCCATCCGGCAACGGCACCCCAAACTCCGGCGTTCCATCTGCCTTCCAATTCACTACCTGCGCACGCGCATGACGGTTTGGATCATACAGCGGATCGCCTACAATCTCCTTATAATTCCGGGCATGGTATACGATAATATCCGTCTCGCCATCGGGCGATACGGTAAAGCTGTTATGTCCCGGCCCATATTGTCCATTCTCTTCATTCGTCTGGAATACGGGCTTTTCCGACTTTGTCCAGCTTGCTGGATCAAGCAGATCGGCATTCTCATCCGCAGTCAGCAGACCCATGCAATAATTATAGTCTGTTGCACTGGCAGAGTAGCTGATAAATAAGCGACCGTTGCGATGCAGTACAGCAGGGCCTTCGTTTACCTTGAAGCCGATAATCTCCCAATCGTATTCTGGTGTCGAGATCATGACCTGTTCGCCGCGCAGTGTCCAAGGATTTTCCATTTCGGCGATATACAGATTAGAATTGCCTACGATATCCGGGTCTTTTTGCGCCCAGACGAGGTAGCGGATACCTTTGTGCTCGAAGGTGGTAGCATCCAGTGCGAACGTTTCCCATTTTGTGCGAATCTGTCCTTTTTCTACCCATGTGCCTTCCAATGGATTGGCAGATTCATTTTCTAATACATACATACGATGATCGAACAGGCCGTCATTTGTCTCGGCTGTACGTGCAGCAGCATAATGGATGTACCATTTCCCATCGATATAGTGAATTTCGGGTGCCCAGATGTTGGCGCGATTAGCTGGCTTTCTCCATGCGACTACAGGTGTAGCCTCGCGTAGCTCTTCCAGTGTTTGGGCACGGCGAATTTCGATCAGGTCGAATTCGGGAACGGAAGCAGAGAAGTAGTAGTAGCCATCCGTATGACGGTATACCCACGGATCTGCGCGTTGCTCCAGAATAGGGTTATTGAAGGTAATGGAAGTTGCGTTGGTCATGAGAGTAGTCCCCTTTCAAAGTGGATGAATTATAGTTGTTTCTGTATACCGTTTTACCAGGTTTTTCATTGTGAGAACTATTCCATAGGAACAGCACCACAAGCATGAGGAATTGCGAATATTGCCTATTTGCAGTCTTACTTACGGGCAGCCTGAATTTGTTTGCCCCACACCGCAATACCGTGGTCGTTCATGCCTGTCATCACCAGCGCTGGCTGATTGCGCTCCCAATCCCAGGCAGGTAACAGCTTCATTTCCTCGGTGGATGCACCGCCCCACGGACTTTCTGTCCATGTCAGTGTCATCGTCTGCTTACCGTCAAATGTCCAGGTGCCAGCGCCTTGCTCGGCTTCGAGCTTGCCTTTGTCGGTGAGCGTGTACGGTAGCGCCTGTACCTGTCCATCGACAGACGGGTCGATCGCCATGCCTTCCCATGTACCGGCTAGCATGGATGCAGGGATGTTTTGCTCCTGTTCCCCAGCATAGCGTTCAGGTGAAACGACCGGCCAGCCGCCACTCGTCCAGAGCATTTTGCGTACATGCAGATACGGCCAGTGCTTGTCGGTTTCACCGCGAGCATGGTGAACGATGTAATAGTCTTCGCCATCCTCCAGCACAGAATTATGACCTGGCGCAACCCAGCCTTCTCCCTCGGAGAAGCGATAGCCACCGAGTAGCTTCGTACCGACCTCATATTGTGGCAAATGCTCGGTATCAAGTAGATCTCTGCCATTGGCATCGGTGTATGGACCTGTAATAGAATCTGAACGCCCGACGCGCACATTGTAATCCTCAAATAGTGAATCATAGGAGACGAACAGGTAATACTTTTTAAAGGTCGGATTATAAACGATATAAGGGCCTTCTACTGCACCATCTGCGCTGGCGCGATCTCTAGCGGCAATACGTGTACCGTAGCCGTCTTCCTTGAACTTGCCTGTGTCTGGATCAAGCTCGGCAATATAGATTCCATCGAAGAATGAGCCATATACCATCCACATCTTCCCGTCTGCATCGACGATTGGATTGGCATCGATCGCATTGAGACGATCTTTTTCTTGAGCTGCGGTTTTGACGACGATGCCTTCATCTATCCATGGGCCTTCGGGTGAGGTGGACGTCTGTAAGCCGATGGCCGACTGTGTACTGCCAAAGCTGGAAGCGGAATAATACATTCGATATGTATCGCCAACCTTGATCACATCCGGTGCCCAGAGATTGGTGGCACCTGTCCATTCGAGTGCTTCCTGCGGAATGCCTGGTAGCGCCTGACCGACCCATGTCCAGTTGATCAGGTCAGGCGATTTGCGTACCATGACGCCAGGCTTCGGTTCGCCAGCAACACGCACATCGGTGGAATAGACGTAGTAGCCCTGATCGGTTTTGATAATCGCTGGATCATGGGCATTGTTCACTGTCCATTCCGATTCGTCGTTCAGGATGGACGTGTCGTATAGCTTTGTATCCTTAGGTGCTTCGGGAAATGTAGGCGGTGGCGTTGATTCCTCTTCTCCACCACAGCCTGTCGCACCGACCACGAATAACAGCATCAATGCCGCCATGCTTTTGTATGATTTCACACCCATCTTCCTTTCCCGTTATCCTTTTACGCCAGAGATCGCAACCGACTCAATAATTTGCTTTTGGAAAATAAGGAACACGATCAGTACCGGCAATAGTGCGACGATTGATGCCGCCATAATGAGCGGATAGTCCGTTTGGATTGCATAGGTCGCGTTAAAGTTGGCTATCACGAGCTGTAGCGTCTGATTTTCCGGCGAGTTCAGATAAATGATCGGTGCCAGATAATCGTTCCAGATCCCCATGAACCAGAGGATCAATTGCGCCGCTACCGCAGGCTTGATCAGTGGGAAGGTGATGCTGGAATACAGACGGAAGTAGGAGCTACCGTCGATTTTGGCGGCTTCGATGATCGCATCCGGTACGCTCAGCAGATACTGACGCAGGAAGAAGATCATGAACACATTACCGAACAGACCCGGTATGATCAGCGGTAACAGCGTATCCACCCAGCCCAGCTTCGAGAACATCATGAATTGTGGAATCATTAGTGTTGGATACGGAATCATGATCGACGTGAGCAAAGCGAGAAAGAGCTTGCCCTTGTGTGGGAATCTGAGCTTTGCAAAAGCAAAGGCAGCGATACTGGATGTGAATGTACCAATAACCGTAACACTGACCGCTACGATCAGACTGTTCTGAATACCGCTCAGCAGAGGCCCGGCTTCCCAGATTGCTGCATAATTGCTAAATTGAAATACTTCAGGAATCCAGATAGGCGGTAGAGCGAATACATCCTGCTTCTCCTTGAGAGAGGTGGATAGCATCCAGAGGAGCGGTGCGATCATCGCCACCGCGCCGATCAAAAGCACGATAAATATGATTGAATTTGTTAATTTTCGTTTTTGACTGTAAGACATGCTGGGTTTGCTCCTTTCCTGGTTCATCAATCTCCATCGTAGGCCGAACGTTCATTCATTTTGAATTGCACCAGAGTAATGATAAAGATGAAGATACCAAGAATCATCGCCATTGCGGAGGCATAGCCCATTTGCAGGTTACCAAATGCCTTTTGCCAGATATAGAAGACAATCGATGCCGAAGAATACTCGGGACCGCCCGTAGGTGTCATAATGTTCATCTCGGTAAAAATCTGAGAGCCGCCAATAATGTTCGTGACGACGAGGAAGAACGTAACCGGCTGTACCATCGGCCAGGTGATATTGCGGAAAATCTGCCAGCCATTCGCACCGTCCAGCTCCGCCGCTTCATAATAAGTGCGCGAGATGCTTTGCAGTGCTGCCAGATAGAGCAGCATCGTATAGCCCAGACCTTTCCAGACGGTCATGATGATCAGCGCAGGCTTAACGGTGTCTTTATTCGCAAGCCAGTTCGGGCCTTCAATGCCAAACAATGCTAGAAACTGATTGACCAGTCCGTAGTCTCCGTTATATGCCCAGTTCCACATGATGGATACGGCAGCAAGCGAGGAGATGACCGGTATGTAGTAAATAACGCGAAATGTCGTCGTACCCGGAATTTTCCGATTCAGACCAAGTGCCAGTAGCAGTGCGAGCAGCAAGCCGATCGGGATGCCAAGCATCAGGAAAAAGGTGTTAAACATCGCTTTGTAAAACAGATCGTCAGTCAGCAGATCCTTATAGTTGTCCAGGCCGATAAAGTTCATCTGACCGAGTCCATCCCAATCGGTAAACGAGCCGTAGAGAGAGTAGAGGAACGGGAACAGGACAAAGATCAGAAAGCCGATCAACGGAGGTAAAATAAACAAATATCCATAAATCATTTCCTTACGATACAAACTGGATTTGATATTCATGACGGTCACCCCTGTTTCTAGTATGAGCAGGTGGGATGTATGGAACTTTCCAATGCTCGTGTGGACGATGGCAAAATAGGTGCCAGCAGCACATGTCCAGGCTGCTGGCATTACCTTTCGTGCTACTTGTTCATGTGCTCTTGCTACGTAAAACTACTTTTTCGAACGATTTTCCTGTTCTACTGCTTTATCGAGCAGCTTTTGCATCTTCGGCTGTTGCTGCTTCACATAGTCTGCCGCTGTCATTTTACCGTCCAGTACAGGCTGGATATCAGTAAAGAATAGATCGTACCACTCGGAGTTGTACGTGTAGTTGGCTGGAAGTGCGCGGCCATAATCGTCGATAATATTGATGAATTCTTGCTTATTAGCTGGCTTGGTGGACTTGTCGCTTGCCCATGTTTTCGCCATATCGAGCAGGTTTGGAATTTGTACCTTTGCATCTACCAGCTGTTGCATACCTTCTTTGGAAGCAGTCAGGTAGTTGACCAGTTCTGCTGCTTCTTTTGGATATTTGGTTTTGGCAGATACACCGATGCCAAGTGAACCGATCCAGGTTGCTGGTTTGCCAGTGGAGCCTACCGGATATGGAATCAGGTCATAGTCGAATGGCAGCTTTTCAAATGTACTCATATCCCACGGGCCAACAGGGAAGAACGCCATCTCACCCTTCATCCAGCGCTGATACGTATCCAGTGTTTGTGCTTCTTCAATCGAAGGTGTGATTTTGTACTTGTTCTGCATATCAGCAAAAAATTGCAGCGCTTCGGCGAACTTCGGATCGTCGATCGTTACTTTTGTTTTGCTAGCATCAAGCCAGTCTGCACCATTACTCCAGACAAAGGCTTGCAGTGCCCACTGTACGTTAAAGCCTGTACCGAATACATCCGGTTTACCGTCTCCGTTCGTATCCTTCGTTACCTGCTGGTTTACTTTCACGAACTCTTCCCAGGTGTATGGCTTTTTCGGGTCTGGTAACGGAATGCCTGCTTTTTCAAGCAGTGTTTTGTTGTAGCCAAGTGCGAATGGCCCCAGATCCTTTGGCATGCCGTAAATGTCGCCTTTACCTGCCATCTGACCATCGTAGCGGTACAGATCGACACCATATTTCCAGATATTCTTGAGGTCGACGTCCTTATTATTCTCTACATATGGAGTCAGATTCATCAGCACATTGCTGTTCACATATGCCTTCAGATCCCCTGGTCCAAAATAAAATACGTCAGGCATACTGTTACCAGTGATCGCTGCTCTGATTTTAGTTGCATACTGGTCAGCAGCGGTTACGATGATTTTGACCTTCACATCAGGGTGCTTTTCTTCGAACTTTTTCACAACGGCTTGATAGGCCTTTTGCTCATCTGTTCCACCGCGGAACATAAAGGTTAGCTCTTTTTTGCCACTGCTGGAGCCGCTATTGCCACCACAGCCTGCCAGTACAAGGGCGCTTACGAGCATAAGTAGCATACTCGTCACCCAGAATTTTTTCGTAAACATAACGATACCTCCTGATCCGTATATGTAACCGTATACAAAATAGTAAAAGATTGAGGAACAACAGATGCCTGCTTTTGAGCGTACAGGGATCAACATCAGCCGATAGCTACATAGTATAGTCTGGTTCTGTGGCGATGTGAGTCGAAATGGGTTGTGATAATAAGTTGTTAAAAGATTAAATATAACATTATCTCATTCCGCAATGACGTAAGCTGGTTGTCCGCAGAGCCATCGTCCAATGCTGATCCCTTATTCATTTAGTAGGTAGGCCAGCCACTGGAATCCCATAATAGATCACTGATCAATAGCTTTGGATTACCATTGTCGGTCGCATCGTAGGCATGACGTGCAATAATGTTGCCATTGTAAACGTCCTGACCACCCGGGCCTTTCCAGCGATCATTCCCTGTATCAAAGATTGTGCCGCCACCGTTCAGCATGTTGACACCATTTTTGTCGACATAAGGGCCGGTGATGCTGGTGGAGCGTCCATACACCATTTTGTAGGTGCTATTCACGCCTTTGCAGCAGGAATCGATCGAAGCGAATAAATAATAGTAGCCACCACGGTAAATGATACTTGGTGCTTCAATCGCCCCGTTATTGTTCGGACGTGCAGCGATCGAGCTGATGCTGCCTGTTGGCTTCATCGTATTCTTATCCAGCTTCACAATCTTCAGGCCGCTCCAGAATGAACCAAATGCCATCCATGGGTTGCCTGCTGCATCAATCACCAGATTCGGATCGATCGCATTGTAATTGTTAGCACTTGTCGATTGAAGAACGATACCCTCGTCCTTCCACTGTCCTGCACCGATACTGCTTGCACTTGCCAGACCGATCGCTGAACGATTTTCGCCAAAGGCGGAGATGGAGTAGTACAGCCATACTTTACCGTTATACTGCTGGATATCCGGTGCCCATACATCCATTTGTTTATGATTAGGCACGGCTGTTTTCCACCACGCTGGCTCGCTCAGGAAAATCTGTGGTACGCGATACCACGAGGTGCCATTGTCTGACTTCAGCACCTGTAGACCAGGTCCAGTAGAGAACGTATACCACGAATTGCCTTCCTTGATGATCGAAGGATCATGGACTGCGATATCACCCGACAAACTCCAGAATGCTGCAATTGCCCGCGACTGACCGGTTAGCATCATAACGACAACAAGGAATAGCGGCAAAGCTAAGCGTACAACCTTAAATCCTTTCGTCTTGCGGATTTTTTCCAAATGGAACGCCACCTCTCTGGGGATGATCATGATTTGGTTTAGTAAATGCTGAATCAATTTAGATATAATCACATTATAAAAGCGGTTACATGATATTTCAATGGTATATTTTAAATATATATTAATCAGTTTAGATTGATATATTGATGGTTTACAAATCGAAAAAGGGATGAAATTGCAAAAAGTAGCCGTTTTATAAGGATTTTAAGCTTTTTTGCTTTATCTTTCTTTCCTGTTTGTAATGCTTTATAATTATCTGAAATAAAACATAAATGTGCATAGTCTAAAATGATAGGCTTTGCTCAGAACGGAGAAAGGACATCCATCTATGATTTATATTAAGGACCTGATGTCAGGCGTTAATATTTTCAAGGCGCTTAGTTCGGAGATTCGTATTCAAATTATCGAGCTGCTTGCACAAAATCAGAGTCTCAACCTGAATGATCTGGCAACCAAGCTCGGACTGAGCAACGGTGCCATCACCATGCACATCAAAAAGCTAGAAGAAAGCGGCCTGATCGAGATCAATACGGCTGTAGGCAAGCATGGCATACAAAAAATATGCTACCTCAACGAGGAAAAGCTCATGGTCGACCTGCGCTCCAAAGAAATTCATAATCGCTATGAGGTTGAGATTCAGGTCGGTCACTACAGCGATTATCAGGCAGCGCCAACCTGCGGTCTGGCAACGCGCGATAGCATCATCGGTGAATTCGATGACCCACGCTACTTTGCCGATCCACTACGCATCGATGCCGAGATGATCTGGCTAAACGATGGCTATCTGGAATACCGCATCCCCAATTATTTAAAGCCTAACCAGACGTTTAATGAAATCCAGCTATCCATGGAGCTAGGCTCTGAAGCGCCTGGCTTCTGCGATAACTACCCGTCTGATATTTTCTTTTACATTAATGGAAAACAAATCGGCTGCTGGACAAGTCCCGGTGATTTTGGCGATACTCGCGGCACGTTCAATCCCGACTGGTGGCCACCACACCTTAACCAGTACGGTATGCTCAAGCTCATCCGAATCACCCAGGACGGCAGCTACATCGATGGCTGCCGCATCTCCGACGTCACCCTGAGCGACATCGACCTGGACTACAAAAGCAACATCCATTTCCGAATCGCCGTAACCGACGGCCCCGCCAACAAACGCGGCCTCACAATCTTCGGCAAAAACTTCGGCAACTACGGCCAAAACCTGCTCGCAAGAGTACTGTATGACGTAAAGGATGACTAGGTGATCAATTCACAGTAACGACATGCCCATAACAAGACCTATCACTCATAATCATCCCTACCATATTGAAGCGCATGTAGTGTAGCAACGTCATCGTACCGATGATATATGACAACGCGCGCACTAAAGCCAGATCATAACTGAAAGTGAACGACAGCAATAGGATAGAACGACCATGAATAAAGCTGGATAAACAGCAACAAGCCAGACCATAAACAAAGCAAAGCACGAATAAAACAAGTCAAGTCGCTCTATCTTAATTCCTTAGAAAACAGCTAGCAGATCGCCCAGCTTCCACACTAAACCAAACACCAAACCAAGAGAATCGCACCTGGCTTTTTTCAAGCTCTTTCTCTTCTCAAACCCTTATTCAACCCACCTCACTACAGGGTAAATAAAAGTAAATACAAACCCCAAAAAGGAGTGCATCCAGCACTCCTTTTATTTTAAAAAGATAGTAAACACTATTAAAAAATGCTGAACATTTTACATGATAAAGACCTTAACTGCGAAGAACTTAAATACAAAGACCTTAACTGCCACACACCCTAAAGATGAAAACAATATTACGCTTGCTGCGAAAGCACACTTCTATGATGGCAACAGCACAGAACGGAGGGAAGGAAATAAGGGAAAAGGACGCCTTTGGAGCCCAGGAATCTACCTTCACTCCTAATCCGTAGATTTCTGGGCTCCACCGAAGGACGTTCCCTTATTCCTTACCGGAAGTGGATGATGCTCCCCCACACAATCTGCTAAATACCACCCCAGTAAAATTTTTTCCATCCCCACCGATAACCATTATCACTTTAATTTCTAAAGCTATTGACCCGAATTTAAAATGGATTTATACTTATTCTAAAATCAAATTAAGGGAATGATCCATGTGAAAACCATCAATCTGACGACACAGCGTAAAGCTGTATATGATATCGTCTATCATGCTGATGATCACCCGACTGCCGCTGACGTCATGAATCGGTTGGTAGAGCGTGGTCATAATTTCGCTTATGGAACGGTATATAATTCGCTTCGCTACCTAACTGACAATGGATTGATCCGCGAGCTCAAGCTTGGTGAGGCTGCCAGCCGTTACGACGGTAAAATGGATGATCACCAGCATATTGTATGCGAATCCTGTGGTCGAGTAGACGAGGTTATGACAGGTGCACCGCTTCAATGGTATGCAGATGTAGCGGAGGAGACCGGGTACGATGTTCATCATGCACATGTTGTATTTAAAGGAGTGTGTACTGAATGCAAAAACAAATCGAAAAAGTAATTGAGAATGATTATCTTTCTGGTTCCCATTCAGCACTGAACTGGGGAACAGTGACCGATGAAGTTGATGCCGATACGATGGGGCTTGCTTGTCCAGTGACACGCCGCGTCGTAATTATTAGTCCAACTCCGAGCCGTGTGCACGAGCTGACACGCACATTATCCGATAGCTGCTTTGATGTGATGGTATTCCATCGCTGGGAAAATAGTGGCTCCGGTGCGATCAGTGCAGACCTGTACATCTTCGATATGATCTCATCGGCAGGCAGTACCGACATTGAACAGGCAAAGTCACGCATAAATGAGAATAATTCTCATGTGCCTGCAATCTTCCTCGTTCGTGAAGAGATGCTTGCGCTGGGGATGAAGGAATGGACAGAAGAAGAATTGCTCATCTGGCCAATGCGTCCACAGGAAGGGCTGTATCATGTGGAGCGTGTTATTCGTTCAAGTGCTAGCCGTCCGGTAGCTCCGGCTGCTGATGATGCACAGCATCGTATTGTGTTCAAGGATCTGTGGATCGATCGTAAAAAGATGACCGTTTACCGTGGTCAACGCCGTATCGATCTGACCAAAACAGAGTACGATCTGCTGCAAATGCTAGTGGAGAGCGAGGGTGGCGTCCTGTCACGTGAGCAATTGATGAGCGAAATCTGGGGCACGCAGTTTTTCGGCGGTAGCAATGTGGTAGATGTGCACGTCAAAAGCTTGCGTAAAAAGATCGGAGATAATGCGTCCGCACCGCAATACATTGCGACTGTGCGTGGTGTAGGATACCGTTTGGCAGATTAATGATGGAATAGACGGATAATCCAGGCACGTCGATATCGAGGGCGCCTGATATGTCCTGAACCACCTGTTAAGATAATATTTGTTCATTTGCTTGATATAACAAGCATACACATATACGATATCGCTCTGTCGGAAGCAGAAATGACGCTTCTGAGGCAGAGCGATTTTATTTTTATTTTCATATGTCAATCGATTGACATATACCCTGGTCAGCCGTTATTATAAAGCTGAATTTAAAATGTAAACGCATTCATTAATGGAGGGGGTTGCTACATGCTTAAAAAAGTTGCGCCATGGCTGGCTCTGCTGCTGATCCTGTCGCTCTTGGCTGCTTGTTCACAGGGAAAAGGGAAATCTGGAGCGTCATCCGATGCGAATGGTGAGGTCAAGCTGACATTTTTCAATACGTCTGCTGAGGTGAACAGTGTATTTGAGAAGCTGTTTGAAACTTATCATGAGCAGAATCCAAAGGTAACGATTGAATTGATTCCGACACCGATCGGTGGGGCGCAGCTAGAAAAGTTTCAATCCCTCCTCGCTTCAAACAACCCACCAACCATCTCCAACCTTGATCCAGGGACGATTTTGCAATACAAGGATAAGTTCCTTGATCTCGATTCGGAAAAGTCGAAGTATGAAGGATTGACGAAGGCAGGCGCAGTAGAAAATGCACTATTAGACGGCAAGTTCCTCGGTATTCCGTGGACAGCTCAGGGCTATGGTCTGCTGTACAATAAACGTGCTGTAGAGGAAGCGATCGGCGGTACATTTGACCCGGCATCGATCAAGACGCGCGATGATCTGGAAGCACTTTTTCAAAAGATACAGGCAGCAGGTAAGGCGCCCGTTATGCTTCACGGTGCAGATTGGTCGCTCGGTGCGCATTATCTTGGGCTGACGTATTCTCTACAGTCGAAGGATGTGAATACGAATCTGAAGTTTGTCAAAGGGCTGGAGGACGGTACGCAGTCGCTGGCGAATAACGCTGCTTTTAATGGCTTGATGGATACATTTGATGTATTGAAAAAATATAATGCCCGTAGCAAAGACCCACTCACTGCGGATTACAACAAGGATAGCTCTGATTTTGCGAAAGGCAATGCGGCGTTTTATTTTATGGGCGACTGGACATGGGCGGTCATTGGCTCCCTGCAAGGACGCGATCAGGACTTTGGTGTGATTCCTGTGCCGATCAGCAACAATCCAGCTGATTATGGCAATACGCAGATTGCCTATAGTGAGCCAAAGCTACTGGCGATCGATAATTCCGGTTCTTCTCCAGCACAGCAGGAAGCGGCGAAGAAGTTTATCGAGTGGCTGGTGACGAGCGATGAAGGGCAGAAGGCGATTGTGTCCGACATGGGGCTGGCGCTACCGTACAAGGATGTGAAGGTGAAAAGCACGAATGTGATCTCTAATGCGGTGAACGAATACGTCGATCAAGGGAAAACGATCAATATTGGTGTGATCAACTATTTGCCGCAGGATTACTGGGCAAAAACAGGGGCATCGATGCAGAAATATCTGGCTAATGTGATCGACCGTCAGGGCTTGATCGATGAGGTGCAGGCATACTGGAAGTCGCAAGCAGGTAAATAACGCCGTGCGCTCGCTCACAGGTAGAAGTGGACTGGAATAGGTACAATTTACGATGTGCCTGTGAGCGAACCAGCGGTAGGATGACGGCTGAAAGAGAGGTCCACATGACTAGAAAACAATGGATGCGCAATACGGGCATATTTCTTCTATTTGGCGGCCCTTCTGTGATTGCGTTTATGGCGGTCGTCGTGATTCCATTTGTGGTAGGTCTGTATTTGACCTTTACGAATTGGGATGTGAATACCGGGGATAGCTCCCTGGTGGGGCTCGCTAATTATAAGCAGGTCTGGCTGGATACGGTATTCTGGCAGCAGCTCTGGTTCACGCTACGCTATGTATTTTGCACGGTTGTACTCGCCAATGTGGCGGCTTTTTTTATCGCGCTGGCATTAACAGGTGGCAGACGGGGAGAGCAGTGGCTCCGCACTGGATTTTTCACGCCTAATCTGATCGGGGGGATCGTGCTCGGTTATTTATGGCAGACGCTGTTCTCGCAGGTGCTGCCGTATCTCGGGGAAAAGTATGGCTGGTCACTGTTTGCTACATCTTGGCTGACAGATACAGACAAGGCATTCTGGGCGCTGGTGATCGTCACCGCATGGCAGCTGATCGGCTATCTGATGATTATTTACATCGCAGGCTTTGCCGGTGTGCCTGGTGATATATTGGAGGCAGCCAATATGGATGGAGCGAGCCGGATGGCGATTATTCGAAAAATTATGTTGCCGCTTACCGTGCCTGCGATCGTGATCTGTATCTTTGTCTCGTTATCGCGTTCATTTCTTACGTATGATATCAATCTGGCATTGACCAAGGGCGGGCCATTCAACTCAACCGAGCTGGCTACGTATCATATTGTACAAAAGGCATTCCTGTCGAATGAATATGGAGTCGGTCAGGCAGAAGCGGTTGTCTTATTTGCAGTCGTTGCTATCGTGGCATTGACACAATCGTATCTATTGAAGCGATTGGAGGTGGAGTCATAATGACTGCGCAGCGCTGGCTAGTTTCGCTGAAAACGATCGTGTTATACGTATTGCTGCTAGTGTTTTTGACTCCATTTCTGGTCATTATTATGAATTCATTCAAGACGACAGAGCAATTCGTTGATAATCCATTGTCTTTACCGCAGGGGCTGACGCTGGATAATTATACGAGCGCCTGGGATAGTATGAATTTTTGGGACGGATTTATGAACTCGCTGACGATTACGGTGCTGTCGGTGCTGGTTATTTTGTTATTTTCGTCGATGACTGGTTATTTGTTTGTGCGTTTTAAGTGGCGGGTAAATGGCTGGCTCTTTTTTGCAATGCTGGCGTCACTGGCTTTGCCGTTTCAGGTGCTGATGATTCCGCTGGTCATGCTGTATGGGAATCTGGGACTGCTGGATTCGAAGGCGATCTTAATTTTTATGTATGCGGGATTTGGGGTGCCGTTCGGAGTGTTCACCTTTCATGGCTTTATTAAAGGGATTCCGTATGAACTGGAGGAATCAGCATTTATGGAGGGCAGCTCCAGAGTGCATACCTTTTTCCGAATTGTGCTGCCGTTGCTCAAACCTGTGTTTGTCACGCTGATCGTGCTGGATGTATTATGGATTTGGAACGATTATTTGCTGCCGAGTCTGGTGCTGCTGTCACCGGATTATCGAACACTGCCACTATCCACCTATAATTTCTTCTCCTCCTACTCAGTAGACTTTTCCCCATTGATGGCAGGCTTGATTATGACGATCATTCCGGTGCTGGTGATGTATCTGTTCCTGCAAAAGCAGATCATTAAAGGGATTACGGAGGGGGCGCTCAAGTAAAGCATCGGTCGTTATACTGTATAAGTGGCAATAACCGTTTATAATGAAGGTAAACAGCAAGGTGGTCTGAAGCAGATGCCCAAAATCGAAGATGTAGCAAGACATGCAGGCGTATCGGTAACAACGGTGTCCCGCGTTCTGAATGATCGCGGCTATATTAGCCAGAAGACGCGGGATAATGTACACCGAGCGATGAAGGAGCTGAATTATCAGCCCAATGAAATGGCGCGTGCATTGTTCAGAAGAAAGTCGAATATGATCGGCTTGATCGTTCCAGACGTGTCGCATCCCTTTTTCAGTGAGCTGACGTATCATCTGGAGTATGTAGCCGACCAGTACGGGTACAAGCTGATGCTGTGTAACTCCAATCGCGATGTAGCAAAGGAAAAGCAGTACATCGATATGCTGAAAAAGAATCAGGCAGATGGCATCATTATGGGCAGCTCGGTGCTGGAGATCGATCACTACCTGAATCTGGAGTTACCGATCGTATCACTGGATCGACAGCTATCCAAGGACATTCCTGTGGTCACCTCAGATAATGTGCTGGGTGGACAGCTTGCGGCGCAGCATCTGCTGGATAAGGGGTGCAAGCATCCTGCCTATGTGTATCGTGGTCTTGGCGGCCCGCATCATGAAGCGATGCTAGCAAGCGGACGTGTGCAGGGCTATGGCGCTGTGCTAACCGCAGCGGATGTACAATCGCTGCATGTGCAGCTTACCGCGACAGAGCCGCAGGAGCAGATCGTTAATGGGGAGCTGGTGCAATTTTTGCAAGAGCATCCTGAGGTGGATGGAATCTTCGCCAGCAGTGATGTGATTGCTGCCGAGGTCATTCAAGCTTGTTATCAATGTGGGAAAAGTGTGCCGGACGATCTGTGTGTGATCGGATATGACGATGTGAAAATGGCTTCACTGATCACGCCTCGCCTGAGTACGATCCGCCAGCCGATCCGTGAGATGGCAACACACATGATTGAATTGCTGGTGCAGCATATTGCAGGTGAGATTGTTCCACATGAAACGATGCTGCCTGTATACCTGATCGAACGCGAAACGACTTGATCTGTACCGGAGCAGGTTGGATAGCGGAAAAGCGAGTCTGCTTTTCCACGTTCGGTGTTATCCGGTTAACATAGATAATCTCGTAGTAGAGGATGGAATACGATGAATAATGAACAGTTCGAACATGCGCTTCACCCTGAATTGAAGGCAAGTCTTGGTTTGTTACAGCCGTTACAGCTACCGGAGCAGCTAGAGCAGGCGCGTCAGCTCAGACCACCCGCAATGGAGACGAATGAACGGGTCACCATTCAGGAATACTATATTGTCGGAGGAAGTCAGCAGTCTCTACGCATTCGTGTATATGTGCCTGTTCATAGCACAGATTCCGAAACGACGTTACCTGGACTGCTATGGACACATGGTGGTGGCTATATACTCGGTACCCTCGAAGGCGAAGATCGGCTATGTGTGGACATGGCAGACACCGCAGGCTGCATTATCGTCTCGCCCGATTATCGCCTTGCACCAGAGCACCCTTATCCAGCCGGATTAGAGGATGCTTATGCAGCACTATGCTGGATGGTTGATCCTGCCTGTCCACTACCAATTCGTGCTGATCGACTTGCTGTCGGCGGAGCCAGCGCTGGCGGAGGACTCGCAGCCGCACTTGCTCTATTAGCCCGCGACCGTAGAGGCCCTAAGCTCTGCTTCCAGCTCCTGCTATATCCGATGATCGACTACCGCAACGATACCGCATCCAGCCACGAGATTCATCACCCACTCGTCTGGAACCGTGAATATAACTTGATCGCCTGGAAGCTCTATCTGGGTCACGACCCAGCAAATCATGCAGAATCGATCACCTACTATGAATCACCGAGCCTTGCACCTGATCTGACGGGCTTACCCCCAGCCTACCTGTGCGTCGGCCAGCTCGACCCTTTCCGCGACGAAACGATCCAGTACGCCACCCGCTTAGCTCAATCCAGCATCGCCACCGAACTACACGTCCAACCCGGCGCCTACCACGGCTTCGAAAACGTCGCCCCCACTGCCACCCCCAGCCACCGCTTCCGCAACGCCTACATACAGGCACTAGTGAGAGCATTGAATGAGTAAATAGCAAAATTCCAATATACAAGCTTCACCTAACAAGGATGAGCAGCTACGGTTGCTCATTTTCTTTTTGACAGCTTTGCACAAGAACGAGATGAAAAGTTTCAAAATAACGATGCCAATCGCATCATCTTAAATGATCTATGATCTATGATCTATGATCTATGATCTATATCAGGAGGTTTGCAATTACATTGAATAACATGACTTAAATATGAAAAAATTTAATTTGATAAAATGCTCTATTTTAAAACAAAGGCTACTTTTCAAAGGCAAAGCTGCAACAAGTATAAGTATTATTGAATGCGTAGTTGATTGTAAATGTAAGTAATTACAACAAGTAGTACAAATGAATGCCAGTAAATGCCAGTGAATAAAGGCGAATACCTTTAATTACAGGTGATTAAAGACAAGTATAGGTAAGTATAAGTGATTGCAAATAAAGGGGAAGCTAGCATTTCATAAAGTATACTTACACTTCAGATCATTCAATCATCACGCCTCATATCGCTAAACGTTATTAAAAAATGCTATAAAACGATTTTAAATGTGTAATTTAGATGTGTAATCAGGTCAACATGTTGCGAGCAGCACAGAACGGAGGGAAGGAAATAAGGGAAAAGGACGATTTTGGAGCCTGGGAATCTTCATTTACTCCTAAAATTAA
Organism: Paenibacillus hunanensis; assembly: GCF_034055775.1. Lineage (NCBI taxonomy): Bacteria > Bacillati > Bacillota > Bacilli > Caryophanales > Paenibacillaceae > Paenibacillus > Paenibacillus hunanensis. The sequence continues at coordinate 695,677 of NZ_CP139194.1, forward strand.
AAGATTCCCAGGCTCCACCCGAGTCCGTTCCCTTATTCCTTCCCGCAAGTGATGGATGCACCAACCACCCCACCAACTTAGCAAGCGAAAGAACTAAAGAACTTAAAGAACTTAAAGAAATTAACGAACTAAAGAACTTAAAAGACTTAAAAGACTTTAAAGGCTTCAAGAACTCAAAATAAATCATTTGATCACCTTCACCCCTTCTTCATCCAAGCCTCACAAAAGCATCACCCAACACTCATCCTTCGCTCATGAACGCTCCCACCACCAATGCTAAAATAACACTACATTCAAATTTTGAAATCAGTCTAAATGCAAGTCTAATGACTACCCAGTATTTTACTCTACTATGCGATCGCACGATTCAGACGCATTTCACATCATCAAACCGTAAAATACTCGGCTGTTCATTAGACCGAGCCGATCATGATTTCCGCTTCGAAAGGATGATAACGATGGATAACCGTTTGACGACTAACCAGGGAGCTCCGGTAGGAGATAACCAGAATTCCCGTACTGCTGGACGCCGAGGACCGACGCTGCTGGAGGATTACCATCTGCTCGAAAAGATTGCTCATTTTGACCGTGAACGTATTCCAGAGCGTGTTGTACACGCAAGAGGTGCAGGTGCACATGGCGTATTCCGTGTAGAGAACAGCATGAAGGAATACACCCGGGCTGCTTTCCTGCAAGAGGTAGGCGCAGAAACGCCAGTCTTTGTACGTTTTTCCACTGTTATTCATGGGGTAGGCTCACCAGAGACAGCACGCGATCCGCGCGGCTTTGCAACCAAGTTTTATACGCAGGAAGGTAACTATGATCTGGTAGGTAACCATCTGCCTGTATTCTTTATCCGTGATGCGATCAAATTCCCGGATATGGTGCACTCGCTCAAGCCTGATCCACAGACGAATATCCAGAATCCTGGGCGTTACTGGGACTTTATGACACTCACGCCAGAATCGACACATATGCTAACCTGGTTGTTCTCTGATCATGGAACACCGGCCAATTACCGTGAAATGGACGGCTTTAGCGTCCATGCCTTCAAATGGGTGAATGCTGAAGGTAAAGTGACCTATGTAAAATACAAATGGGAATCACTACAGGGTGTACGTAGCTTCTCTGCTGGTGAAGCAGAGAAGCAGCAAGGCAAAGACTTTAACCATGCGACTCGTGATCTATTTGACCATATCGAAAAGGGCGAGTTCCCGCAGTGGCAGCTCAAAGTACAATTTATTCAGCCAGCTGACATCGACAACTATTCGTTCGATCCGCTCGATCCAACCAAGGTATGGCCGGAAGAGCAATTCCCATTCCATGTTGTAGGCACGATGACATTGAATAAAAATCCAGATAACTTCTTTGCTGAGGTGGAGCAGTCCGCATTTTCACCAAGTGCACTCGTACCAGGCATTGAACCGTCTGAGGATAAGCTGCTACAGGGTCGTCTGTTCTCCTATCCAGACACACAGCGCCATCGTCTGGGACCGAACTATTTACAAATTCCAGTGAACTGCCCGTATGCTCCGGTACGCAATCACCAGCGCGATGGCTTTATGAATGTGAACCAGGATACGAGCCGTTACAACTACGAGCCGAACAGCTATACAGAGGGACCTGTTGAAGATCCAGCCTATCCGGAAACCGAAGTCGAGCTGCAAGGTCACGTAACACGTCAGAAAATTGAAAAGACGGACGATTTTGCCCAGGCGGGTGAACAATATCGTTCATATAATTCGTCGGAGAAGGATAATTTACTGTCCAATCTGGTTAATGATTTACAGGGAGTGAAAAAGGATATTCAGCTGCGAGCGATTTGCAACTTTATCCGTGCTGACCGTGAATACGGCATGCGTCTCGCTCAGGGACTCGGCGTGGATATTAGCGAATTTATGTCCCAGCTACACTCCTGATCAGTGAACCATTGATTCGCACCCTGCGTATATGAGGGTAGGAGGTCAAGCTCCAGTGTATACAGGCTCGGTCTTCTTCCGGTAAGGTCCGCATAACGCGGATTGGTGTGATCCAGTGTCCGGCTTATCGACCATGCAAGGGGTAGCCTTTAAACGGTTAAAGTCGGATGCTTTTATATACAGCCTGTTGAATCGCTCCTGGTAAGTATGTGCAGCCTAAATAGAAGCAGAGGATACGGAGCTGTTCGACAAGCCCACAGCAAAGCTGTCTGCGGCGCATGAAGCCGGGTACTGCGGAGCATGAATGAAGTCGGATGATGTATCGCTATCATTCAGCTGCCGCCTGAGCCCGTAAGCCGCAGCGGACAAGGCCATATGGCCATCATATAGATGTACTGGCAGGGGGAAGCGTTGCATAATGAGTTTGCGCTTCTCCCTGTTTGTTTCTCTCACCGCAGGGTCTGTTAGTCGTTCAATGCCGATTCAGCTTTACAAGAATGCAGGCTTTTGATTCACGATGGAACAGTAGAGGAGAGATCGCCCATGAACAAATGGACAGTTCGGAGTATGGTTAGTGTGCTAGCGGCTGTATGTCTCATCGGTTCAGTTGCTGTTCAGCCTGCGAGGATAGACGCGGCAAGCCTGGCTGCACAGCGAGTGGTAGAACGTACCCAAAACGGAGGCTTGCCATCCGATTTCCCCATTCCAGATGATGCCACCGTGGTTACCGCTGCACGCAGTGATAACAATCAGGAGCACTTTGTTCGTTTGACGCTACGTACAATGCTGAGTATGGAGCTACTTGCCAAAACATATAGTGAATATTTCCGCAGCGTAGATATGCCAGATGCCATCAAGAAGATCAGCGAGGAAGGCCTACTCATTCAAGGCGATAATGCACAGACCGGCGAAAGCTGGATTTTAATAGCTAACCCCGTCGATCCTAGCGCGACCAACGGAGAAGTACAGATGACCTTAATCTGGAACGATGCCCGGTAATGATAGGTTGTAGTAGCATAGATAAAATAAATGAACAATGTAACGCAACAAAACCTACATTGTCCAAAATTCTAACCCCTTACGTTATCCTACCGAACGCCCACCTGTTACAAACTCCATGTAACAAAACGGCGTTCGGATAGAATAGCGTTTACGAATGCCTACAATGATGTACAGATGCACACCATTCGTCAATTTGTCCCTATAAAACCAACGCTCAAAGAAGCCCACATCTACATCCATAACAAGCCTATATACAGATGTATAAATGTACACAGAGCTATATAAACCAGACATCTCTACAAACAGACATCTCTACATAAAATAGACACTAAACTATCGAACAACATATCAATTCCCGAAGTATACTTTGCCAAAGAAACAAGAAACAAGAAACAAGAAACAAGAAACAAGAAACAAGAAACAAGAAACAAGAAACAAGAAACAAGAAACAAGAAACAAGGAAATCAAAATAAAAAAATGAAGAAATAAAGGCAGGAATGAAAAAACAAATACAGCATTGAGAAATGATGAAATCAAGCTGTAAAGTTTAGCAATTGCTCCATCCCTACCCTGCCACACCACCCGTGGCATATAAGCAAGCGCGTAGGGATGCCACATGCACGGAACGCAGGCAAGGAAATAAGGGGAAAGGACGACCTTTGAGCACGGGAATCTACATTTCCTCCCTACTCCGTAGATTCCTGTGCGAGACCGGAGTCCGTCCCCTTATTCCTTGCCGGAGTGGCCCCATGCCCATCCCCCCAAGTCTTCTCATCCCCACCAAAAAACATTTATTTCCAAAAAAATAACTCAGAAGCTATCAAAAAGTATAGACTGATACGCAAAATGTGTTAATATACAATTAACTATATGAGTTTGACTTGCTCTAAAGGTCAGCACTACAATAAGTAGTGTGAGGTGGCGAGCAGAATGAAAATTAAAAAGTTTAATGTAGGTACGACGGGATTGGATCGTTTCTTTGGCCCACTGGAAGCTAAAATTATGAATGTGCTCTGGGATGCGGAGCATCCGCTAACGATCAAGGAGGTTCAGCAGTCGCTGGATCATGAAAAGTCGCTTAGCTTTAACACGGTCATGACGGTCATGAATCGACTGGTGGAAAAAGGGGCGCTACAGAAGCAAATGGAAGGCAAAAGCTTCCACTATGTGCCACTGGAAAGCCGTGAGGACTTTCTGGATCATCAATCCAGAGAATTAACCCATGAACTGATGGAGGAATTTGGCTCGCTTGCTGTCAACCATATGGTCGATGTGCTGGAGGAGGTTGACCCCAAACTTATTCAAGCCTTGGAGGACAAAATCAGACAATGGAAAAACAACGGGTAGAATGGTGGAAACGTCGCTCTGATCGTCTGCTAGGCACAGGGATGGGCATGGCTGGTTTTACGTTTGTACTGATGAGTATGTATGCCATGCATATGCTGTTTGGCTGGAATATTCCGTTTGACGTGCTGCGTATTTGCAATATGTGGATGCAGGAGCATGGCTGGTTTTCGGTGAGTCATCTGCTGGCAGGGCTGGTGATCTGTACATTCGTGCTATTTACAGGCTATGCGATGGATCAGTGCTATGGCTCCTATCGTGCAGCACGACGTTGCCGTAAGCTGGAAAATCGTGCATTATCGGAGTGCTTCAATCAGCGCTATCGTCCACATGATGAGCCGATCTTTATGATTGTGCGTCATCCTGAACCGCTGGCTCTGACGATGGGGATACTACATCGACGTATTATCCTGTCTGAGGGACTACTACATCTGCTAGATGAAGAGGAGCTGGAGGCGGTTGTGTATCATGAGCTGTTTCATTATGAACAGCGTGATCCGCTGCGAACCTTTTTGCTCACGCAGGCTGCATTTGCACTGTGGTTTCTACCTATGCTGCGCAATGTAGCAAATCATTACAAAATCTCACGCGAGGTGCTTGCCGATCATGCTGCGATTCAGCAATTAGGCACCCCCGCAGGTATTGGAGGCGCACTGCTCAAGCTGGTGAAAAGCTCACGAGCGCGTATGCAGCTTCCATCGCGAATGATTTATTCTTCATTCGCGGAGACATCGCTCAACTACCGCATTCACCGGATTATCGAGCCTGATAGTGGTCATTCACCACGTCTTGCTTTATGGTCGGTCGTCATTTCATTGCCTATTTTAATCGTACTTAGCGTATTGGTGTTATGGTCGCTCGTATAACGATACAGGGCGGCTTTTCATAAAATAAAACTACAAACTGTAGTGTAACGACAAAGGAGGCATTTATAATGAATTTGCTTAAAAGAAATGTGGAGGTAGGTCTGCTGATCGTGCGTGTGCTGACGGGTATTATTTTCCTGGTGCATGGTATCTCCAAATTCCAGGGTGGTATTGCAGGCACGCAGGGCTTTTTCCAGAGCGTAGGGATTCCAACCTTCCTCGCTCCAATCGTCGGTGGTCTGGAGATTGTCGGTGGTATTGCACTGATCCTCGGTCTGTTCACGCGTATTGCGGGTGTCGTGCTAGCAGTCATTATCGTAGGTGCCTTGCTGACAGCGAAGATGGGGCAGCCGTTTATGATGGGAACCGAGTTCGATTATCTGGTGCTGTTCACTAGCTTGCAAATGGCACTGGCAGGTAGTGCGCTGCTGTCACTCGATAGTGTAATTTTCGGCAAAAAGGCACGCGGTGAGAATAGACGTCTGGCGGAGAACTGATCCTCGTTATTCGTTCAGCTGCTGCATGGCGTACAGCGTTTAGCAGGTAGGGAACTAGTCTAACGGCATTATTTTATAGCTCAACGATTATGCTTCTTATCGAAAAGCCTTTGTATAAAAAAGCGGGATATGGCGCAGTAGCCAGAAATCCCGCTTTTTTTGTATGTCCTAAAAGATCAAAGCCCAATGCTGAAGGAATATGAACGCTATGAAAAATGACACGAGTTGCAGCATGGAGTGGAGAAGTCGTGAACGGTGAGTCCTTGAAAACACAGGAAATTTTATCGTTTAAAAATAGGTGAAATATATCGAAATGAAAATAAACGAGTGTATTTTGAACGTTTATCATTGTGTCAAACGTTTAAAAACGTGCAAAAAAATTCACATTTCTGCAAATTTCGCATTCCATGTTAGATATGTATAAATAAATGGGTTCATAAGGGCGATATATACAATATTAGGTATAATTTCATACCCGTGTCTTATTAATTATTGTATGTCTAAAGGGGAAAAGAGTGTGGTCAATGTGAAGAAAGCGGTGAAGGCACCAAAGGTACCAAAAGCACCGAAAATAAAGAAGGAGAAAAGCAAGCATTTTCGCTGGACGATTCGCAATCAGCTGATTGCCGCTTTTATCGTTATTTTGCTAGGTCCGAGTCTTGGCATTAGTTTAACGCTATATGATAAAGCTAGAGATCAGGTACAGTCGCAGCTGGTTACCAGTGCAGGTCAAAGTGTGAGTACGGCAAATAATTTTGTGAAAAGCTCATTAGAAGCGAAATTTTACGATGCAGAGTATTTGTCCAAGCTGTTCAATGCTTCGATGCTGGATGGACGCTTAAGTCCAGAAATTGTACCGAAGCTGGCACAGTATAAGGGCTTGCATCCAGAAGTCGTGGATACTTTTGTAGGGACAACAGATGGCACGATGATCCGTGCCATTCCTAAGGAAAATGAGAACGGTTATGATCCACGTGAACGTGATTGGTACAAAATGGCGATCGCAGCGCCAGGTACAACGATCATGACAAGCGTTGTGATCAACTCCAGCAATCTGCCGGTTGTCGTTATTGCACGTACATTGCCAGATAATTCAGGTGTACTGGGCGTATCGCTTAACCTGCAAAATATCGCCAAGCTGGTCGATATTCCGGTTGGACATGAGGGCTACGTAATCGTGCTGGATCAGGATCGCAAATATATCGTTAGCCGTAATGGTACACCAGGCGATGTAGCGACAGGTAATTATCTGGAGCAAATGTATGCGAAAGATAGCGGACAAATCGATTATGTATTCGAGAATCGTGCCAAAAAAATGGTGTTCCAGACCGATAAGCTGACTGGCTGGAAAATTGCTGGCACAATGTATACAAGTGAGATTGATAATGCTGTAGCACCGATTCGTCATACGGCAATGATCATCGTAGCGATTGCACTGGTTATCGCCGCTGGGATTATGATCTTCAGCATCCGTATGATTATGAAGCCGATTCGTGCGCTTCGTCAGACGACACAGCAGATCAGTCAGGGCGATCTTAGCGTTAAGATTGATCAGAGTAAAAATAACGAGATTGGTGATCTGGCACGCGACTTTGCGGTCATGGTTGGCAATCTGCGTGATATGATCGAGCGTGTTCGGGATACGACCGATAATGTATCGGCTGCCTCGGAGGAGCTATCTGCTGGAGCGGAAGAAACAAGTCGTTCGGTGGAGCATGTAACGATGGCGATTCAGGAAGTCGCAACAGGCAGTGAGCGTCAGGTAAATAGTGTGAATGAGGGAGCGACAGCGATTCATCGTATGTCGGAGCGTGTAACCGAGATGTCTACGCATGTAAACGAGGTAACCACGACACTGGGTGAAGCCTCCAAAGCTGCTGCTCGTGGTAATGATTCGGTTATCGATGTAGTACAAAAAATCTATGATATCCAGACAACGGTCGAGCATCTGAGCACGGTGATTAATCAGATGAGTGAGCATTCCTCCGAAATCGATGGTATCGTGGTGCTGATCCGCAATATCGCCAAGCAAACGAACCTGCTGGCACTGAATGCTTCAATCGAGGCAGCACGTGCAGGCGAGCATGGTAAAGGCTTCGCTGTAGTAGCAGAGGAAGTACGTAAGCTTGCTTCCGAGTCGTCAGATTCGGCACAGCGTATTGGTGATCTGATCGTTGGTATGCAGGGTGTGGTTACACAATCGCTGGAGGTTATGGATCAGGCGAAGCAAAATGTTGAGGGCGGTATTATGGCGGTAGATACGTCGGGTCGTTCGTTCTCGAAAATTAACCGCTCGATCAAAGCGGTTGCTCGTAAAATGGACGATATGACAGGCGTAACCGGACAGCTGACTGGTGATGCCGAAGCGGTTGTTGCTGAGATTGAAAATATCGCTAGCATCTCGGATCAGGCAGCAGGCAATACAGAAACAATCTCCGCCGCAGCCGAGGAACAGCTTGCTTCCATGCAGGAAGTATCCAGTGCAGCAACCGATCTGACACGTCTGGCAGAGCAGCTGCAAGAGCTGGTAGCGCGCTTCCGTCTGTAAAAGAAACGGGCGATAGTCAGAATTCATTTCTTACACGTAAAGACGATAAAGTATTCCGTGTATGTTGGATCAATGCAGGCAAGTGCATGGATGATGTCTAGCCGTGTACGTGGATTGGATCTAACGATGACGCTGGTTCATTTTCATAGCATATCGCTGTAAAACTTGATCAAATATAAGGAAATCATATAACGAAATATGCTCAGGCTTGTTTGATTGTTCAGCCGCTGCTCCATATATAGAATGGGGCAGCGGTTTTTTTGTGGAAATAAGGCATCAAGGAACTGGTATATGCGTTTGAATATTTTATCGTATGCACGCGACCATCTTCCGCAAATGATAGTTGTCGGATGACAGGTCGAAGATTATGCTAATGAGGACAGAAGACGTTTGCAACTGTCGTCAGCTAGCAGGTATAATACATTATATTCGTTAGTTTGTTACAATTATTCAGTGAAATGAGTGTAAACTCTATCGAATCCAGCTTTGTGCATGTAGGCGCCGCTTGCATGCAAACAGATCAGGCAGACTATTTCAATTTTGAGGAGGCAATCCGTCTATGATTCAGGTGTATCCTGCAGGTGAACGGTTTCATTTTGACCGTGAGTGGCTGCGTGGCAGTCACAGCTTCTCCTTTGGTGAATATCAGGACCCGAACAATATGAGCTTTGGGCCGCTGCGTGTTTTTAACGATGATACGATTGCGCCATCGTATGGCTTTGGTGCACATCCGCATAGCGATATGGAGATTGTATCGATTATTTTACAGGGACAGCTTCGACATGAGGACAATATTGGTAATGTGGCAGTAAGCTCCTTTGGTGGTATTCAGCGTATGTCAGCAGGCACCGGTGTTATTCATACGGAGCATAATGCGTCTAAGGAAAACGATTGTAATCTGTTGCAGCTCTGGTTTGAGCCGGAGGTACGCGGATTGACGCCATCGTATATGACATCCTCATTTAATCCAGCATCATTAAATGGGAAGCTGGTTCCGGTCGTGAGCCGTCAGGGTGGAGAGAATCAAGCGACGATCCATCAGGATCTTACCATCTATTTAAGCCGTCTGGAAAAGGGCGAGCAGATCGAGTTTGTGCAGCAGCCGAATCGCCGCATGTATGTATTCGTGATTAATGGTGCACTGCGTCTTGGCGATGGACAGGTATTGTCTGCACGTGATGCGGCACGAATCGAGCAGGAAAGCCGTCTGGAGCTGACGGCGGAGCAACCGGTATTCTGGATGCTGATTGATTTGCCTTGAGCACAAGGGGGATGAATATGAAGGAAACGGTAATGGTGAAGCATGCGGTAACAGGTCGCGAGTTTTTGAATAATAATCGGCAAGCGCTGGATTATCAGTTTTCCGAGTTGCCGGAGGGACGCTATCGGCTGGAGTTTGCTGGGATCGAGCCAGAGCTGGCGCAGGATATTTTGCGTTTTCGGCAGGAATTGAATATGTTCCGCTTTGAGCTTCCGGACAATGAGCCACAGATTAAGCACTGGTATTATGTGAACCCGGAACGAGTACAGTTTGATGCTGAGCAGGGACGTTTGACGATTGAGGCAGATTCGCAAATTCGCTATTTGCCAACCGACTACTGGGCGTAAGTGTAGCTTTAGTCGTTTCGTCTAGGAATAGAATGTAAAAATAGGCCAGTTACCCTAGGTGACTGGCTTTTTGTTGTTGAAAATTAAGAGCAGTTGTATTAACATAATTTGTAATTACACTTCATAAGATCCCTAATTTACTTGATCTCCCCATCTTATTAATCCCATTTCCATGTAGCGCAATCCAACTGGCTGCATGGGCGACAAAGAATGGCTTTATAGCAGTCTTTGCGCTACTTTCGCCAGATGATCTGGCAAATGCTTTCCACATCAAGGCATTTTACATAATGCTCCACCACTCTGAATATGGGATATTCACCTTCTTCAATAACAATACGACTTTTTTAAATGAAAACGGAATCTGTACGGCTACATCGAATGCTCACCATCGAATAATCAATATACAGGTCTAAATGACCAGTACAACAGCGGAGTCTCTCAATGTATTTGCTGTCGATTAGAGCGCTATTGATGATAGATCAGTAACGTGCATACGTGTATTTTACAGTCCTATGATCTGGCAATACTGAATGTAAGACAGCGAATGATGTTGTCATGGTGACGTAATGCTTGCTAGCTTGCTTGGGGTATACAAAACAGGCAGTCTCGTGTCTGGATAGATTGATGAACAGGAGGCCAGTGGTGCCTATGCACATAACGGATGACGAGCAGAATTCGTCCATAACGTCAGACACCAATGCCAGTGCAGGCTTTCGTACCGGATTAGAGCATATCGGTCAGGAGCTAAGACATGCAGAGCTGCTTGTGCGTGCAGCGATGCTACGTTATCCGCCACAGCTTGCCGCCGAGATTGAGCAGTATAAAGGGCTGTTCATTAGCGACGAGGAGGTGGAGCTGCTGCTAGCAGAGCACAGACCACCCGAGGATCACGCCCGGCTAGAGCAGCTATATGCCGAGCAGGCTGCATTGGAGCAGGAGCTAGACGAGCGTGTGAAGAGTAGCGATATTCGGCAGCTACCACTTGCACTACTACGTGAACGACTACAGCTGGAGCGCGAGGAATACATATGCGTAATTGTACTGCTGGCGATTGAGCTGGAGCGACGATATGAGAAGCTATACGCCTATTTGCAGGACGATATTACATGCAAATATGTGACACCCGATCTGATGCTCAAGCTGGCGGCAACGGATGCCGAATCGGAAATGAAGCTACTACAGGCGCTTCACCCGGGAGCAACAGTGAGCCGCTTGCTGTTAAAGCGCGGCGCGGTCAATGACCAGCAGCATTTTCTCAGTCGACCGTTACTATTGGAGCCGCAGGTGATTCGGTTTCTTCTCGGCGATACAGAGCGCTATCCTCCGATGCAGGGCTGGCTGGACATTCAGCGTCCAGAAGGTGCACCGGAGCCGCCTATTGTCCAGCAGGACATACAGGAGCAGCTACGTCGCATCATCGAATCCAAACGAGATGAACGAGAAGCGCGCTATTATGCGCTGAATGGGCGCACAGGCAGTGGCCGCAGACATCAGCTCTATGCGTTGTATGGACGTCTTGATCGAGAGCTGGTCATCGCGGATCTGAATCGTATGGATGCCAACGGATTGGAGGACTCGATCGATACAGCCGTACGCGAAGCAAGGCTCCGCGATGCCGATCTGGTGCTGCATGGCTGGGGAAGCTGGGCGGTGCAGCGTGAACGCGAGCTTCAGCTTATCCGCGGTGGATTGCGTGACTTTACCGGAATCATCTGGCTACATGGCGAGGATGGTGCTGGGCGAGCCGATATGTCGAATCGTGAGCTATGGCCGCTGCACGATGAGGTGACGATTCCGTTACCTGACCGTGAACAAGCGAGGCAGCTCTGGCAGTATTACGCGGAGCAACTATTACCTGTGTCGATCGAGCTGGATGATGGCAATCTGGCTGCCACATTTCAGATGACGCCCGGACAGATTCGGCAGGCGCTGGCATGGCTGGCTACTGCATGTAAGGAGCTTAGTGAGCCACCGCAGACTGAGCGGCTACGTGATTTGCTACATCAGGCATGCTATCGGCAGATTCATACACGGCTGGAGGATAAGGCTACCCGAATCACAGGAGGGTGGACATGGCATCAGTTAATTTTGCCAGAAGCACAAAAGCGTCAGCTACGCTATGCCTGTGATCAGGTGAAGCATCGCAGCAAGGTATATGACGAATGGGGATTAGGCGAGCGGCTACCGTATGGTAAAGGGCTGAGTCTATTGTTCACAGGCCCACCGGGGACAGGGAAAACGATGTCTGCGCGTATTATCGCTGCCGAGCTACAGATGGAGCTGTATCAGATTAATCTGTCGCAGGTGGTCAGTAAGTATATTGGTGAGACCGAGAAGCATCTTCAGGAAGTGTTTGACGAGGCGCGTTACAGCAGCAGCATTTTATTTTTCGATGAAGCGGATGCGCTATTTGGTAAACGGTCAGAGGTGAGTGATTCGCATGATCGCTTTGCCAATATGGAAACGTCCTTTTTGCTACAGCAGATGGAGTCGTATGAAGGCATTACCGTACTGGCAACCAATTACCGCCAGAATCTGGACGATGCGTTTATGAGACGGATTAGCTTTATTATTCGGTTTCCATTTCCCGATGCGGTTAGTCGGAAGCAAATCTGGCGGTCGATGATGCCGGAGCAGCTTCCACTGGAGCCAGGGCTTGATCTCGATTTTCTCGCACGGACATTCGAAATATCTGGCGGTCAGATCAAAAATATCGTTGTTGCCGCCGCCTTCATCGCGGCAGCACAGGAGCAGCCAATGTCGATGGACATGCTGTTAACCGCTATTCGTTTAGAGCTGGAAAAGGGCGGTCTGCTCGTATCATCTGATGCGCTGGGCATGTATGCCGATCTATGGTGAGTGAATCGGCGGCATCGCATAGCGTAATCATCGCTGTACATAGGATGGTGCTGGAAAGGGGGAAGGAACGATCGGAAATGCAAATGTGATCGCAGATACAGGGCTAACTATTGTTGGCTTGCTACGCCAGCAGCTCGTGCCGGATACGGTAGCCCATCCAGAAAGTATTGGGATGGCTTCACCGCTCGAAGAAGGCGAGCTAGCGGTGAGTGTGTACCTGTACGATATTCGGCAAAGCCGGGATTATCAGACTCATGAAATGATTGTGCACAATCGCGGTACGCTGCGGTATCCACCGCTTTGTCTGGAGCTCTATTACCTGATTACGATTCATTCGCGTGCCGATCTGCCTGTGCGTGCGCTGGATAGTAATCGCATGATGGGTGGTGTGCTTCAGACGCTACATGATTATGGAAGTGTGGGTGTGGCTGAGCTGGTCGGTACACTCAAGGATAATAATGAGGAGTTGCGACTGATACTGGAGGATCTGCCATCGGAGCGTTTGAGTCAGATATTTTCCCAGAAGCCGTATCGGTTGTCGATTGCCTGTCGTGCAGGGCCGATCATGCTGGAATCACAGCGGACGAAAAAGGTGGCTCGTGTACTGGATGCGAGTCTATCAGCAGAGCATCGAAATGGAGAAGGGCTATGAGTTCATCTGGCTCGATTCGTCATCGCTGCTCGGTTGCACTGCGTCTGATCGATTCGGTTACCGGTGGAGCGCCTTCGGTAAGTGGGCTCAAGCTTAGCCTTGGTTTACTTGATGAGCTGAACCAAGCAACTTCCGCGCGTTCGTTACCACCGCTACATGGCAGAGGCTTACAGCACAAGGGAGGCGGCTACTACGCGGCTAGTGCGCTGGAGCCAGGACATTATGTACTGACCGTGGACTCACCGAATTATGTGAGAGCCCAGCTACAGTGGACACTGGAGCCACAGAGCTCCATACCATTTCAAGCGGAATTACGCTTGCTACCCTCGCCCAATTATCCATATGCGGAACGCTTAACACAGATTCGCTGTCGTTGTGTGGATGAGCAGGAACAGCCTGTTGCCGGAATAGAGCTATTACTACATGGTATACAGCCTGCGGCTGCACGTGCCAGATTACGGCGTGCCGCCGAAGCAGGAGCAACCGAGCTGTATGTACGAGCGACTGGAGTATCACCTGTCGCTGGGGAGTCATTCATGCTGTTACCGGAATCAAGTACAGATGACGATTCGGTAGCTTCGGCTCTACTGGAACGAATCGGTATAGCGACCAGAGAGGATGACGATGAGGTTCGGCTGGAGGTGTCAGGGGAGCGCTGCTGGCAGCTGGCTGAGCCCCTACAGCATAGCTATAGGGCAGGCGCTTCACTGTTGTCGCTTATTCAGGGGCAAAGTGATGCACGAGGAGAAGCATTACTCGTATTGCCTGTCATGCCGGGTGGTGTGACTGATTATCGGTTGTCGACAGGTGAAGGGGACGCGGCAGTGCAAGCTCAGTTAACTTTGAAAGAAGGTGAGGCGCTGCGGGTGGAGCTGAATATAGCAAGTGGACAGGCTCGCATTCGTAACAGGTAGTTATTGTCGCATGGATCGCCGCATATGCAGTAAGCCGTTTGCCGGATTCGGCTGATGGAGAACGTCCAAGTTCAATGATGAGAGGGGAAAAGCACCATGCCTGAATATTTATCTCCCGGAGTATATGTGGAGGAGTTTGACAGCGGCCCTGTGCCCATGCAAGGGGTAAGCACCAGCACCGCCGGCTTTCTCGGATTGGCGGAACGCGGGCCTGTAGAGGGCTTGCCTGTACTGATTACCGGCATGGCAGATTTCCAGCGTAACTTTGGTGGATATTTGTCTGACAATGCATTTGGCGTCTATCGCTATCTGGCATATGCAGTAGAGCATTTCTTTGTGAATGGCGGCTCGCGCTGCTATGTGATGCGTGTGGCTCCAGAAGGCGCTCTGCCTGCTGCGAATGTGCAGCCAGATGAAGCGGATGAGAAGAAGCCGGGACTGCGTATTGTGGCGCGCAATCCGGGACAATGGGGCAATCGGATCATCGTGACATTGCGTCCAGCGAGCAAGGCGAAGACGCAGATTCTAGAAGCGCTCGACAATAATAAATATCGGGTGAAAAGTACAGCAGGCTTCCGTGCAGGCGATGTGATTGCATTTACCGATGAGTCGAATGCGGAGGAGGAACCGAAGCGCTCATATCATCGCGTGGTCTCTTCACTCGATAATGTATTGGAGCTAGCCGATGCTATTCCTGGCGATGTCGAGGACACGAATCTCGTTCCAACCAAAACGCTATCGACACGCGAATTCAATCTTGAGGTCGCGTATGGCAGTGAAGCAGAGCTGTTCGAAAATGCGTCCCTTAATGCGGCTGCACCTAACTATATCGGCATCGTAGCCTCCCGCTCAGCGCTGATCAATGTAAGCTGGAATGAAGGCGAGCCCGATGCAGCAACGGCAGACAAGGCATTGTCGCCATTTGAGACGATTAGCGGTGCGGCAGAGGATACTGGGCGTTATCAGCTAACTTTATCCGGTGGCAGTGACGGCAGTGTGGACAGCATCACACCGGCTGATTTTATGGGCAAGGACTTAGGACCAGGTAAACGGACGGGCATCCAAGCCTTTATCGATAACGACGAGGTGAGTCTGATGGCTGTGCCGGGCATCACTGACCCGAATGTACAGCTCGCGCTGGTGGCACATTGTGAAAATGCGACGAACCGATTTGCGATTCTGGACGCACCGCGTGATAGCACGAAGGTGCCGGACATTACGGCGCATCGGAACTATTTTGATACCTCGTATGCAGCATTGTATTCCCCGTGGCTGCTCGTATTTGATCCCTTTGAAAAGCGCAGTGTAGCGATTCCACCTTCCGGCTCGATGGCAGGGATTTATGCACGCTCTGACAATACGCGTGGTGTGCACAAGGCGCCAGCGAATGAAGTGGTGCGTGGTGTAACGGGACTGTATTGCCAGTACAACACAGGTGAGCAGGATATTCTGAACCCGCGAGGGATTAACCTGATTCGCCAGTTTACCGGACAGGGCATTCGCGTCTGGGGTGCACGTACCTGCTCCTCCAATGGATTATGGAAATACATCAACGTACGGCGCCTGTTCATCTTTGTCGAGGAATCGATTCGTCGCAATACGAACTGGGTCGTATTTGAGCCAAATGATGCACCGTTGTGGGCGCGTGTACAGCGCACGATTGATTCATTCCTGACTACAGTATGGCGTGATGGTGCCCTGCAAGGCTCTAGCCCCGGCGAGGCATTCTATGTGGATATTGGCCCGAACACGATGACGCAGGATGATATCGATAATGGGCGCTTGATCTGTGTGATCGGGATTGCAGCGGTGAAGCCAGCAGAGTTTGTCATCTTCCGCATCACGCAGAAGACGGCAACCGAGTAACCGGAATCGTAAGTAGCATGGACGGCGAATATGATTTCATTTCGGGAGAGGGGATACATGTATGAGTGACCGTAAGGACCCATACCGTAATTTTAGGTTCAAGATGGAGGTCGGCAATATTACGCAAGCCGGTTTTACCGAGGTGTCCGGCTATGATGCAACCGTAGAGGTCGTAGAGTATCGCGAAGGCAATGAGGCGACCACACCCCGCAAGCTACCGGGACTGACCAAATACGGAAACATTACGCTCAAGTGGGGCGTAACCGACTCGACGGATCTGTACAAATGGCTGGAGGATTGCACGAACGGTACGATTACTCGCCAGAATGTAACGATCACTGCTATCGATGAGACGGGAGCAGACAAGGCGGCGTGGCAGATTATGCAGGCATGGCCGACCAAGTATACTGCGCCAAGCTTTAACGGCTCGGGTAAAGAGGTTGCTATTGAGACGATTGAGCTGGCACATGAGGGCATGAAGCGGACGAAGTAAGGATAAGATGGCAAGGGATGCTCTGCTCATCAGTAGAAACGGATAAAAGTGAGACGGGATGGATACTCGATTTCTCTATCCGCTTACGAACATACGGGAACGACATCGTCTATTTTCAAATACACAGTTTAACTACACATCGGCTTGATGTCAGCCGGATGAACGGACAGGCCTGGTATTAGTATTACAGCGCGCCTATCTGTTTATCCGGCGGCAACGTGCCGGAACGGGGGAACAGCAGATGTTAACAACAGAACACGCATTTGAATTGCCGCGAGGTTATATCGATCGAGAGGGGAATCTGCATCGCCGTGGTGTGATGCGTCTGGCAACAGCGAGCGATGAGATTTTGCCGATGCGTGATCCACGTGTGCAGCAGAATCCGAGCTATTTGACGATTATTTTGCTCGCTCGTGTGATTACGAAGCTGGGCGATCTGCCGATGATCGATACGCATACGATTGAAGGGCTATTTACAGCGGATCTAGCGTATTTGCAGGAATTTTACCGCAGCATTAACGAGATGCAGCTCACAACGATTCCGACCGTATGTCCACGCTGCGGACATGAGCATGAGGTGACGATGAATTTTTTGGATCAGAGTCTGGTCTGAGTCTGCAATATCCGGTGGACAAGCTGTACGAGGAAATGGGCTTTATCGCGTACTATTTCCACTGGTCGCATGAGGCGCTGATGCAGATGGAGCATCGGGAGCGTCAGCGCTGGTGCGAGGAGATCAATCGAATCAATCGGCGTCTCAATGACGATGGCTCAGAGCAGCCTGAGAATCTGTTTGATGTATTTGGAAAGGGGTGAGCAGGCTGGCAGCTTCTTCAAGCAACAAAAATATCAACAGTATCGATCCGCTCGGAGGGTTCCGTTTTCTCGTGCAGATCGATCAGCTTCAAGTCGGCGGCTTCTCCGAGATTAGTGGTTTACAGGCAGAAACCAAGTACGAGACGTACGAGGAAGGCGGGCAAAATGGCTTTGTGCACCGTTTTCCAACGCGGCGTGAATATCCGCCGCTCGTGCTCAAGCGTGGTGTACTGCTGTCGCTGGGACTGTGGGACTGGTACAACAGCTTTACAGTGGGCAAAATGACGCCGCGAGACGGCTCCATTATGATGGCGAGCGATGATTATAGTCAGCTGCTCATCTGGAACTTCATTCAGGCATACCCGGTCAAATGGATCGGGCCGCAGCTGAATGCTGGACAGGGCAGTCTGGCGGTGGAGTCGCTAGAGCTGGTGCATCAAGGGCTGTCACTTAGCCGTCGTAGCAATACGAGCCGCTAACAACAGGAAGGACAAGCATGAGTAAAGGGGCGATTCAACAATGAAATACTGGCTTTTGCGTCGTCCGTTTACTCCGGTTGCCGCCATTCCAGCGGCGACAGCATTTGCTCGTCAGTTAGCGGACAGGCATCAGCCGCGGGGAGCGATATCGGGGATCTCTGCTGCATCGCTAATCCACCGCCGTCCTGCTGCACGAGAAGCAGTGCCTCAGCAGGAGATTCATCATCACCATCATCAGCGGATCGAATGGAAGCCACTGACGAGCGTATCGATTACGCAGCCTTTACTCATTCGGAATTATTACTTCTGGCGGCTGCTTACGATGGAAGGGCGAGGTCAGCCACCTACACTACCGTGGAGTGAGTCGGAGCACAGCTTGCCGAGCATGGCGAATGGTGATACTTATCCTGCTATAAGTGGCAATGCTGGCCATCCACATCCAGCATTGCTACGAATGCTGATGTCGGGCGACACGGGGCGTTTGCCACCATCGATCTGGCTGGAAGCGCATGTGGAGCAGGAGGGTGCAGGCGAGCAGGTCGTACCGCTATCCCTACGAATGCTGGGAAGTCTGCCGCAGCTTATTTTCCGGCAGCTGTCTGGTAGTCTGGGTGGGATGCTAACGAGTGGACAAGCTAGAGATACTGCGATGATCCAGCCGTATGAATGGACGCTGGATACAAGTGCGCTTGAGCAGGGAGCTGCCTCCAGCTCATGGAGCAGTCGCAAGGTGCGAGAGCTGTCCCGCCTTGTTCCGCTGATCGAACGAAGTGGCTCGCATGGTGCGTCCATCCGTTCCGGCATGTTGTCAGAAAGGGCTGGTATTCACGCCCCCCAATTGCGATGGTTGCCCCCTGTACGACTAACGATTCCGGTACGTCGACTATCCAGTGATTCGCGTCCGGACGGTGAGCGTAATATTCGTCGGCTGTCTGATTTGTTCCACGTGTCACGCTTGAGTGAACTGGATCGCGTGCTGGGTGGCACCTATACCGTGCAGCTGATGAACGTGTTGCCGTCACCGGAGCAGACAGCAGCTGCACTGCCCTATCCGTCCTGGCAACCGCTACGGCAAGAGCCGACTCGTGATCCCGAAGACTGGCTGTATCATATTGTACGATTGTTTAACCCGCATGAGCGGCGGGCGGTTATTGAGCATAATATTCGTCGTCTGTATCAGCGTGCGGCAGAGCGATCTTTTCACCAGCAGGCAGGTCGATGGAGCCGGATGGTAATGACGGCTGTACGTCAGGAATGGCGACGGCAAAGTCCAGCTGGAGCGCCAGTAGCGGGGATGCCAGAGCAGTTGATTCGTCGGCAGGGCAATCGCTGGCTGTGGAATCAGTCTGCACTGGCAGGCGGAATGCAGTGGAGACAGGCAAGTCAGCGACTTCGAGAGTGGTGGCCGTGGCTTAACTTGCCCTGGCTACAGCCGGATAGCGGTGATGATGCGTTACGCAGGGAGTTGTATCATCCGCTGCTACTTCGTCGCTATTTGAACGAGGACGAAGCAGCTGGATCAGGCGCGGATATCGATTCGCGCTGGCTACAGGGCAATATTTATGAGACGCTTGGTCGCTACATTGAGCGCGAGACGCTACGATTATCACCTGAGCGCTTCATGATGCTGTTGCCACTGGCAGCTGCTTTACCCGGTCAGTCCCAAAGAACATCGTTACGTCAGTTCGCTCGTGAACGTACAGCGCAGCAGCTAGTATGGGGCAACGCTACAATGCCACCGCTGTTGTCGATCCCAGCGACGATGTCAGGAATATCTCGCCATAGCAGTAGTGGTGGTGCAGGCTCCATCATCAGCACACTGGTGCAGCGTATGACGGGACGCGAGCTATCGAGAGAGCTGCTGCGCACACGCTCCTTTGGCAGTGAGCTAACTACACGTCTGATCCAACAGACCCCGATGACAACGGAACGACGTAACGAAGCAGGCGATGCACAGCTTGAAGCAAGTCGCTGGCTGATGAGAGCAGTTCAAGCTGATCCGCTCAGCAGTGCAATGCCGCCTCAAGTAGAGAGCGGACGCTTACCCGAGCGTCTACTGCTCGCCTTCCGACGCAGTAATTCCCATGCAGGCACAGAATCCAGTTTAGACAATGCTTCTGCCTATGCCATCGACAATAGAGGCACGAGTACAATAGGAACGCCGTTAATGGCAGGAATGGGGCTACCGCTAAATGCGCCAGCCGAGCCTGCCATGCTGGAGTTACTACGCCGCCGCATCCAACAGTTACCACAGCAGATGCTGACAGGGGAGCAGGGGCATACGGAGCTGGCTGCTGCTACCAATGGCTCGCAGCAGGAGCCCTTTGTTCCAGAATGGCGACGCACTCGACCTGCTGTGGCACCCGCATCGATTGAAGCAGAGACGAACGGCAACGCTGGCATTAGCTCGGCTGGAACGATGACAGGTAGCCTGAACACGGTGCCGTCTGATCCGAATGCATCGCCGTCCGCAAGACAGCCGGTTCGTCTCGGACCAAACGAGATGGAGCAGATCGTGCAGCGCGTGTATCGCGAGCTACAGCGACGCTTGAAGTCCGATTATCAGCGACGTGGCATGTAAGAAGGAACGCAAGGCTGTACTGGCGTAAAGGGGGAATAACGATTGACAACGAGCAAGGCATTGATCATTCCGCAGGGGAAAACGAAAAGCAATACTGGCGATATTTTTACCGTGATGTTCAATCCATCCGAATATACGGTCGTGCAGCAGGGCAACTGGAATGCAGGTAGCAACGAGTCCAAGCCGCTTCAAACGGCTGGCAATGTATCGGGGAGTCTCAGTCTAAGCTTATTTTTCGATACATCAATGCAGGGGACTGATGTGCGTGAATACGCGGGCAAGCTACTGTCGATGGTGCAGGAGGATATGAGCAGCGCCAAGCCGCGCACGTATACCTTTGCCTGGGGAACGTTTGAGTATGAAGGACGCATGGAGATCAAGGAGCAGAAGTACACGCTCTTTATGGAAAATGGCGTGCCCCTGCGACTGCGCATGAATATTACACTATATCGCGAAAAGTCACTGGATCAGACCGTAACGGCGCAAACATTAAGCGATAGCGATCGCCAGGTGACTTCGCAGCAGGGCGAATCCTTACCCGAAACGGCGCAAAAGTTCTATGGCGATGCTTCCAAATGGCGACAAATTGCCGATGCCAGTGGCATTGATGATCCGCTCAATCCGGGGCCTGTATCGATGCTGACCGTACCGGGGAAGGGCTGAGGCAGCGATGGCAGATATTTCATTACCAACCTCCAGCGTGGACTATACGAGTCTGAGCAGCACGTACAATGATTTTGCCGCTCCGGTATTCAAAATTAGCTGTAGTGGTCAATCCTATACCCCGGCTACGCTGTCACTTCGGCAATTGACTGTCCATACCACAGTTGAGCCACTGGCGGAATATGCTTCGTTTCAGATTCAGGAGGCATTCGATCCGCAGACGAAGGAGTTTATCGTACCGGATGGCATGACGCTTGGCGGCACCATTGATATCGAGCTGGGCTATGGAACCGAGCTGAAGGCAGTATTTACCGGTTATATCACATCGATTGGCTATGAGGCTCGTGAGGATGAAGCCGCCTATGTGACAATTGGCTGTATGGATATGACCGTGCTCATGATGAAAACATATGGCGAGAAGGCATGGCAGAAAAAGAAATATAGCGATGTTGCTCGCGAAATTGCTTCCTCCTATGCAGGTAGCCTGACTGTCGATGCGACAAGCGAGACGATCGAAAATATCGCGCAGTATCGGCAGGATGATTATCACTTTTTGCAGGAGCTGGCGTTTCGCAGTAATCGAGAGCTGCTGGTCGTTGGCAAATCGGTCTATTTTCGTAAGGTAGCCGCTTCGACAACGCCCTATCTCAAGCTAGGCTGGGGCGCAGGGTTGATCGCCTTACGACTGGAGCATAATATCGCTTCGCAGTGGAGCGGGATTAAGGTGCAGAGCTGGGACCCGCTCAATCGCGAGCTGTTATCGTCCTCTACACCTACCGTGGTCAAAATCGGTGATGGCACGCAGACAGGCAGCGCGCTTATCGGAGCGCTCGGCACGTATGAGGCCTATCACGATCTGGATGGAGAAACCGTACAGGATGTGCAAAATGCTGCTGATTCGCTTATGCAGGCGCGCTCGATGGAGCTGGTTACTGGTAGTGGCGAATGTGTGGGCATACCGGGGCTTCGTGCAGGCGTGTATGTTGCGTTTACCGGGCTGGGTACACCGGTTGGGCGCACATGCTATTTGACCGGAGCGATCCATGTGCTGGATGAACAAGGCTACACGATCCAATTTGAAGTAAAGGGGAATGCAATATGATGCTGCCGGATTCGTATTATGATGCACGCCGACGTCCTGACACACGCATCTCAGGTGTAGCGATTGGTAAGGTGACGAGTAATCAGGACCCGGATAATCTGGCGCGTGTAAAGCTGATGCTGCAAATGCAGCAGGGGGAGTATGAGACCGATTGGGTGCGAGTCGCTTCATCGATGGCAGGTAGCGCGCGTGGGAGCCTGTTCGTGCCAGAGGTGGATGATGAGGTGCTGGTCGCCTTTCATCTGGGCGATATTACGCGTCCGTATGTGATCGGTCTGCTGTGGAGTAATGGAGCGAAGCCCGAGCCACCTACGGAAAAAAATACGCTCAAAAAGATGAAAACGACCGCAGGGCACCAGATTATTTTTGATGAGACGGATAATGCAGCCAAAATGACCTTTCAAAGCGCCAAGGGGCACTCACTCACGATGGATGATGGCGGTGACAAGGTGGAATTTAAGGACTCCGGCGGCACGCATAGTGTACTGCTGACAGGAGGCGGCTCCGGCTCGGTCACGATAACGAGTGGCGATACGAAGATCGTATTGAATGATCAAGGCGATATCACGCTGACGAGCAACAAATCCGTCTCCATCGAATCCACGCAAATCGCGCTCAAAGCGCAGGGAACACTCGATCTTAAATCAAGCGGCCCATTGTCTATCCAATCGGATGCAATTGTCACGCTCAAGGGAACGATGGTCAAAATCAATTAATGTGCAGAGCAGAAGCGACTCGCGTCTGCCGTTTGTGCCAGCAGGGGGAAGCAGGCAGAGACGACAGCAGGCAAGAAGGTGGACTGCACTGTATTCCATATATGAGCAGACCAGAATGTAAGCTGATCCTGGATAGCTACATCATGAAGGAGGACGAGCACAATGGCGCAGCGTTCATTTCTAGGTAGAGGCTGGAGCTTTCCGGTACAGGTTGATCCTGCAACAGGACGTATCGGCATGTCAGAGTATGGAGAAGATATTCGCGAAGCGATTCGGATTCTGATCGGCACGATGCCTGGTGAGCGTGTGATGAATCCAGAATTCGGTTGCCGGATTCGGCAGTACCAATTCGATACGCTGGATGTGACAACGATGAATCTGATGGCCAAAAGTGTACGTGAGGCGATCGCACGCTGGGAGCCGCGAGTGACCGAGGTGGAGGTGCGTGTGCATCAGGATGACCCGGAGCAGGGCACGGTACGCATTGAGGTACAGTATCGGGAGCGCGCAACGAATCATGTATCGAATCAGGTGTATCCGTTCTATCTGTATGGCGGCTAAGCAAGCAGGTACAGGGATGAGGAAGCAGAGAGGAGAATGAACGATGACCCCGCTGAATTGGGAGCAGATTGCCCGCCTTGCTTCTCCACCGCTGGATACGCGTCAGCTAGGGGACATGGTGCAGGAAATGTCAGCGCTCGTGCCCTATTACACGCCAGAATGGCGCTTCACCCCGGAGGACCCGGATGCAGGAACGGCTTTATTTTATATCGTGGCAGATATGCTACTGGAAAATTGGCGTCGGCTCAATCAAGCCCCCCTTAACAACTATTTATCATTTCTCAATCTGATCGGTGTTGAGCCAATGCCTGCGCGTGCGGCGACAACGGCGCTCACTTTTCGACTGAGTGAAGGTGCGATACGTTCGGTGCTCATTCCAGCAGGTACACCGGTGTCAGCAGCGACAGAAACTGGCGAGGTAGTGTTCGAAACGACAAGCGCGCTGCTCGTCACACCTGCCCGAATGATCGATATGTATATCGCGGATGGACGCACCGATCGCTTGATTCGGCTGGTTGATGGTCATTCCAGTGAACTGAATACGACGAGTGCCGCTATGTTAGACGCGGAGCAGGCGACTGTTGGGATCGATTCATCGTCTATAGCAGATGTTCGTCCCTCCCAGCATAATCGCTTATTCGATACAGGGCAGCGAGCCTCATTTCAACAGCATGTGCTGTATACGAACTGCCCGGAGCTGGCATATCTGAAGGGTGAGGTGCGGCTGGAATGGATACCTGAGCTGGAGCCTACCCAACTCGCTCAGGCGTGGATTCGTCTGCTAAGCCATCCACAATATGCCCGCTGGTCGTATCAGGTCGATGGCAAATGGCTGGAGTTCGACTATGTTCGTGCAGGAACGCGGCGCTTATATTTGTTCAAGGGAGCGGGCTTGATACCGGAATCTTCCATCGTGAATGGACAGGAAGGAATATGGCTGCGATGTGTGCTGTCGCTTCCGTTGACGTCAGACGAATCGGATCATGATCAAAAAAAGCTAATGGAGACGCTATCTACAGTACGATTAAGTCATGTAGCGATTTTGCCTGCGATCTCGGCGCCACCGAGTGATCATGCGGCAATCGATGCTACCTCATCGGTATTAAAGATTTTGAAAACAGGTGCAGGCATGGCGCCAGACCGTATGCTACAGGATGATCTGGAGCTGGAATCGGGGCGACAGTATCCGTTTGGAACGGTTTTTTATACGTATGGCTGCTTTTATGTGAACTCGTCGGAGGTATTCAGTCGCAAGGGAAGTGTGATTACGCTGAGCTGTCAAATGGGCTATAGTGAGCATCAGCTCGTGGCCGGCCCTGAAAATGAACCGCGCTGGCGTCCGGTAATGCGTGCGTCTGAATTTGATCCGAAGCGTCAGGATTATGCCTATATCCGTCAGGTGAGCTGGGAATACTGGAATGGACAGGCATGGGTTAGACTCGTTTCCGTTGATCCCGGTACGATGCAGTTTGTACCTTCGCCTACAGAGCTGGCAGCGATGAATCGTTCGGCGACAGTGGTGAATGGGACAATGAGTGAGACGCGCCTAACCGAGACGGAGGGACAGACGCAGACGTGGAGCTTTTACTGTCCGGAGGATCTGGAGGCTTATCCAGTCAACGGGATGGACGGGCACTGGATTCGGGCGCGTATTATCGAGCTGGATAATGCGTATGCACCGTATGTGATCTATCGCTCGCCATGGCTGGAGGATGTAACACTGGCATACGAATATCGACAGCCTATCGCTACCAGTGGCTGGATAGCACTGAATAATGGCGAATATAGCGGCTACGGCTCCAGGTATGGACGACAAGCACAATCGCCATTTATTCCACTGGAGGATGGAGGGACCGCCTGTTATCTGGCATTTGATCAGCCGCCGATCGGTGGGCCGCTATACATGTATGCAGAGCTGGAACATCAGCCGCTGAGTGGGCTTGCCGATCCTGCACGCATTGATTGGGAATACTGGCGTGATGATCATAATGGGGGCAGCTGGACGGCGCTGGAGGTGTACGATTTTACGGAAAGTATGACGGTGAGTGGTCATGTGCAGTGGGCAGGGCCACCTGACTTTGGACGAGTAAGCCGATTCGGGCGGGAGGCGTACTGGATTCGTCTGGTGGATCGCCATCGGCGCTTTGGCAGGGACGGCTTGCCATATCCACTCGTACGCAAGCTGCATTGGAATACGGTGCCTGCTGTACAGCAGCAAAGCGTACGGGAGGAAAAGCCCGATGTATTGCGTGATCGGCAGGGATTATATTTTCGGCTACTGCGTACCCCTGTTCAGGAGGAGCAGGTCTGGGTGGACGAAACGGATAACGCTGATCCGGTCAAATGGTTAACCGAGCAGCAGCAGAACCCGGATCGTCTACGCCGTGAGACATTACCGACTGGTGTAGAGCGATTATGGAGAAGATGGGAGCCGATTACCAATCTGGATCATGCTGATCCCGATGATTACTATTATCAGATTGATCGTCAGCAGGGAATCGTTCGTTTCGGCGATGGTCGTCATGGACGTATTCCTTCAGCGACCGGAATCGGGCGTGTACGGGTCGATTACCGCTTGTCCGAGGGCGAGCAGGGCAATGTGGATGAATATAGCATTACGCAGCCACGCTATGCACGGGCATTTATTCAGGAGGTATTCAATCCGGTGCCTGCAGTTGGTGGGCATGATCGGGAGACGGAAGCCGAGGCTGCGGTGCGTGGTCCAAGACAGCTTCGTCACCGTGAGCGAGCTGTAACGGCTGAGGATTATGAGCATTTAGCGCGTGCTGCGGATGCGCATGTTGCTCGCGTGCGCTGCTTCTCTGGCTATAACGGTCAGATGGAGCGCGAAGCAGGCAGTGTGACGCTGGTTGTGATGGCGCGAGATGAGGGGGCAGGCAAGCGATATTTTCCAGAGCTATCGCTACGTATCCGTCAGTACTTGCATCCACGGATGTCCGGTATGATTTTCCCGGAGCAGCTATATGTGATTGAGCCAGTACGGCTGGAGGTGGATATTGCAGCTACGATTATCGTTCGGGCACTGGAAGATCTGGTGCTAGTAGAGGAGCAATGTCAGGCGCGGTTAAGCCGTTTTCTCGATCCCGTGACGGGTAAGGCAGACGGTCAGGGCTGGCAGATTGGGGAGCAGCCATTAGCAGAAATGTTTTATCCTCTGCTGCAATCTGTACCCGGTGTGCGTTATATCCAGAAGCTTACGATGGAGATTTTTCAAATCGAACAAAGTGGGCGACGTGAACTCACACCAGAGCAAGCAGCCCGTCTTCCGCATGGTATGGTGAGCGAGGGAAAGCAGTCGCTTCAGGTACGCACGGATTGGGATTAAGCCCAATACTTGATGACATTGACTTCATGAAAGGAGAGAACAGCCATGCTGCCTAATCTGAATCTGGATGATCGTACGTATGCGCAGATTATGGAGCGCGCCAGACAGGCGATTCACCGACATAGCCCGGAATGGACAGATGAAAATGCACATGATCCCGGCATGACCTTGCTGGAAATGTTCTCCTGGCTTACCGAAGCCCAGCAATATTACATCAACCGTGTGACCGCGCGCAATGAATTAAAATTTTTACAACTGCTAGGGATGGAGCCACAGGAAGCCGTATCGGCGAAAACGGAGGTGCAGTTTACCGGGGTGAAGGAGGAGCGCCTCCTTCCTGCTGGAACAAGGCTACGCGCAGATACGATTGTATTTGAAACGGAGTCTCCGCTGTGGCTGCTGCCTCATCATATCGAGCGTATCGTTGTACAGCATAATGATACAGCGGTCATGCATGCGTGGGAGGGATTGCGTTCACCAGAATTTGCGCTGTTTGGTACAGAGGGCAAGTCAGGTAGTAGCTTTTGCATCGGACTGGATGCGCCGCTTCCGGTGAATCAGCCGCTACATCTGACATTTGATCTGGCTAGCAATCGCCGTGTCCCACGGAATCCGATCGACACGACGATCCAGCCTTCTCCGCTTGCTGTACTGCGGTGGGAATTTTATGGAGACGGACAATGGCAGCCAATTGAGCTAAGAGACGATACAACGTTTGAACTGACATTTGACGGTGATCTACATATGACCTTACCGGGTATGATGACGCCCTATGCGCTGTATCCGGCAACGGATCGTCCGCGCTATTGGCTTCGCTGCACGCTGATGAAATCAGGCTACGAAACGCCGCCTGTGCTGCGACATGTACTCATTAATACAGTGCATGCGCGTGAAGGTAGAGGTACTATCGTCTGCCAGCAAACGGGCTGGGATGGTAGCGGTCGTCCAGTGCTGGTTTGGTCACATCAGCTAGCTCGTCCCGGTAATGTGGAGGTACGTGTGCATGAGCATGATGGCTGGCATATATGGCAAACGGTTGATGATCTGCAATTATGCGGGTCGGAGGATCGCTGCTGTGTACTAACTGAGGATGCGGACAGCTCACGCCTATATGTGTACTTTGGCGATGGAACGCATGGCCGCCGTCTACCTGCTGGTCACGGCAATATTGTACTTATCGCATGGGAGGATAGCTGGAAGCATCGCCGTTATGCAGGGACGGGCACAGGGATGCCAGATCAGCGCTATTCAGTCGCTTCACCGGAGGAATCGCTCTGTCTGCTACGTATTCAGACCGCTAGCTCGGATACAAAGGGGAAGCTGCTCCACTGGCATGAATGGACACGCGTAGCTAATTTTGATAGCTCCGGGCCAGAGGATCGCCATTTTCGCTATGACGAGCGTACAGGTGAGATTGTGTTTGGCGATAATCGTCATGGCCGCGCGCCAGAGCGTGCAGCTTATCCGAATATCGTGATGATCGCACGTACACTGGGTGGTGGAGAACGAGGTAATATACGTAGCGGTGTACTTCAATTGGATGATACACAGTCATATGACTCCACTCATCTGTTACGCGCATCGAATTATACTCATGGTCATGGTGGTCAGGGCGCAGAGACGCTATTGTCCGCCAAACGCAGATTAGCAGATAGTCTGCATGAGGTCGAGCGTGCCATCACAGTGGATGATTATGAAACGATTGCTATGCGTACTCCGGGATTACGTGTCGGACGGGTCAAGGCACTTCCGTTATATGTGAGCGGATTAGCAGGATACCCGCAACGTAAAGCGCCTGGACAGATGACGCTGGTCGTTGTGCCATACACCGAGCATCGCAAGCCAGAGCCATCTCCACTCTTCTTGCAGGCTGTACGGCGTTACGTGGATCGCTATCGAATGCTGGGCACTGAGCTGCATGTAATCGGCCCACAATATATACAAGCGAATGTACAGGCACATATTGTGGTCGAGCCTCATCTAAAGGGAAGAGAATCGGTCTTTCTGAACGCGCTGGACGAATACTTTGATCCACTTGGTCGGGAGCGCGAATTCGGTAAAACGATTCGTAGTGGCAACCTGCATAACTGGCTGGCACGCATTCCGGGTGTACTGTATGTATCCGATCTGTGGATTACAGCCGAGGGCAGTGGAGCTGTACGCGATGAGAGCGGTAATATTCGCATTCCACCTCATGCGCTAACCTATGCTGGGAATCACGAGGTTCAATTATTTACAGTATCCGAGGTACGCTGATCGTTTATCAAAATGACATATAAGCAATTGCCCGGTACCCCACCGAGTGCCCAGCTGTGTATCCATCTGATCGGAAAGGAGAAGCGTACAATGAGAATCCCCGGCATTGCCTTTAACAAGCCTTCGGATTGGGCAGCAGGACGTGCGATCAATCTGGATATTAGCGAGCAAGGCGTCACGCTGCGACGCGAGCTTAAATACAGTGCTTCCGGTCGTTTCCCGATCATTGCACCAGGTGCACCGATTAGCGCTATAGCGACGGATCAGACGGGCAAGCTCTATGTGCTGGATATGAACGGAGCGGTATATCTACTCGATCCGTCCTACCCAGCACCGGAGCTGCTGCTGTCTGCATCCTACCATCACGATGCGTCCGATTCGCTATTGCTTGGCACGGCAGGACGCTTTGCTATCCTTCCATACCAACCGACGCTGGCGACGATTAGTGTGTATGCAGCGGTGAACGGGCAATGTCTCTGGCAGCATAACCTGATTACAACGGACGCTGAGCAGGTGGAGACGCTCGCTGCCGAGCATGCTGGAGAACAGCTACATATCTTACAACGCAGGAAGTCCATTTTAACAGTAGACGATAGCGAGCCAGCGCATGAGCCACAGACCGTATGGAGCTATGAGCTACACAGCTATGACTGGAGCGGGCGCTTCATTCGTGCTCACTCATTACCCGATGTAATCGCTGGTGATCGGGAGAATATCGCGCATTCCCTTCACGATCATGATCGCTGGAAAATGACGGTTTCTGGCAGCGACTTTTACATCGCGGCGCCACACAGCAGCACGGTCTGGTGCTGGAAGGAGACGGGAGAGCTAAGCGGCTTCTCCTTGCCTGGATGTCGGCTGGAAGGCGATATGATCGGGGCAGCAGACGGGGCGATCTATGCAGGTGTATACGATCTGCGTAATGATAGCGAAGCGGCTGCCTATCTGATTGCGATTCGGTCGGATCGAGAGTGGGAGCGTGTGCCAGGCTACACTGGACGTGTGGATGAGCTGCTGCGTAGTGGAGAGCAATTACTTGTACATGATGCGTCCGCTGCTGCCATGACTATTTTCCGGCGTAACCGTATGATTCGCTCACCGCTGGAAACGGACAGCTTGCCGCGTGGTCATTTATTATTGCCATCAGCAGATAGTGGCACAGAGGGCAATATGTGGCACAACTTGCGAATTGATGCGGAGGTGCCACCGGAAACAAGGCTGATTGTGCATTATTATGCTGCTGATCATACGCAGATTCAGTGGCGTAATCGAGTGTATACGCTGGATGAGTGGGTACATGCACCGGAGATCGGTGACAGGCAGCGACTCCAGTATATTCATGAGCACTGGCAGTCGCTCCCGCTCAATCCGCTGAATGCTCTTTTTCCTGAAGCACATGGACGCTATCTGTGGATTGCGATAGAGCTGTCGGGAAGCTGGACACAGGCGCCGATTGTACGTGAGCTAGAGCTATTTTATCCGCGTACCTCACTGCTGCATTATTTGCCAGAGCTGTATCAGGAGCAGGGGGAGCAATCTTTTCTAGGACGATTTTTGGCGCTATTTGGACACTTTTTCCGTGAATTGCATCAGCAGATTGATGAGATGCCATATCGACTTGATCCGGAGCTGAATGAAGGGGAGTTTTTGCGCTGGCTGGCAGGCTGGGTCGGTATCGCTGCTGATGAAAGCTGGGATGATGCCTTACTGCGACGCTATCTGCATATGATGCCGCGACTGTATCGAATTCGCGGTACACGTGAGGCGATGGTGCTGACGATGGAGCTGATCACAGGCAAAAGGCCGTATGTGCTGGAGCATTTTCAATACAAGCATCTGCTGTATGATCCCGATTGGAGCGAGGCGCTCAAGCCGCTGTACAACGATATGCCGTATAGCTTTCTCGTGCTTGTGCCGCCGGATACCGTCTATTCTGAGCGCCAGAAGGAGATGCTTCAGCGCATACTGCATGAGGAGAAGCCGGTCATGACGGAGGCAGAGCTTGTAGTGCTAGAGCCGCGTATGCGTCTTGGCGGACATACGTATCTGGAGATTAATTCAGTGCTGTCGCGTCCGTCGCGTATGTCGATCGATGAGCAATCCGTCGTCTCCTACGATACGGTGCTCACAGATGGCGGTGAGACGGCAGCAGCTACGTTCCCCTTCCGTCTGGATGAAGCGATCAAGCTGGAGCATTAGAGCATGGGAAATGCAATATAACGCAGGCACTGATATGACCATATAAAAGGAGTCCAGGGTATGAGCAATTCTCGCTATTATCCGTTTGAGCGTAACCGTTATTTTTACGGCAAGCTGTTAACGGTCAGAGATTTTGAAGCTGAACAGCAATATACGGTAAATAAGAGACGGCTGTTAAATCGACTCCTATTCGGGCCCGGTATTATTACCGGTCTGACCGTCGTAATGGTCGATGATAAGACACTGTCGATTCAGTCAGGTGCAGCACTGGATAGTCTGGGACGTGAGATTATCGTGCCCTCCCCGATCACAACCAAGCTATCGCTGATCGAAGGCTTTGGCACCAATGAATATATTCGTGATCTGTATCTGTGTATCGTGTATAACGAGCGCGGACGCGAGCCTGTACATGCGCTGGAGCGTGGGCAGGAGCAGGCGTCTACAGATGACCTGAGCGAGCATAATCGGGTGCAGGAGACGTATAAGCTGGTACTGCGCGAATATTCGGATGAACTGGATCAATACGGCATTATGAGTCTCAAGGAGCGCACTGTATCTTTTTACAAGGACGATTCGGTCCGACTGTTGATCAAAGGGCCACGTTATGTAGCACCGGGCGAAGAATTTGCTCTGCATATGCATGTGGTCAAGGCAAGGCGGGAAGCACAGGTCATTCTGGACTGTACACTGGAAAGTGAGGCCGTGGAGCTGAGCGGGGGTGAGCATCGTGTAACGTATAACGATTCCGGCGAAGAAGCGCTCTCGGAATATCGGATCGATAGTCATTTTGTGGCAGGAGACAAGGATGGCAAAGCGGTCATTCGCATCGTTACAGCAACCGTGCGTGTGGATGGGCGAACCATTCCGGTACGAGAGGAGATCGTCTTCCCACTGGAAATTACGGCTGATCCGCAGGAACGTATCTGGCAGGATTATGTAGAACGTCCGCTGGATGAGGCATTATCGGAACGTCCGTCCTCCGTCTGTCTGGCACGCATCAGCCTGACGAGGATTCGCTCCACCTATGCGATCGAAGAGGTACAGCGCGTACCATTCGGAGACTATGTACGCAATCTGTCCGAGCTACAGCGTCTGGGACTGTTTAACGGCACGATGACCGGACAGCAGCAGCTCCGCACAGTCGAGGCGCAAGCGGCTCCACTGGAATCGGACTGGATGCTAGGCTTACTGGAAAAGGAAGAGCAGACAGAGGAGGTCGCACCTGCACCACAGCCTGTCAGCGGTGTGCGTACAGGTACGATTGCATTATCGCTATCGGGTGGACGCGGACACAATGGTTTGTTTGCCAAAGGGGAAAATATCGTCTCCGAGGAAATTCAGCATGGGTTTGGTGAGGGTACCGTGCATCTAACGCTTGGATTGTGCGAGCAGGAAGATTCACGCATTTTCGGTGGCAATCAGGATGTATTTGACCATACGCCATATGAATCGAGCTTGCCACAGGTGAAGCTGGGCACGGTGCAATATCCAGACAAGGGCACATTCCGTATCGGTGCACGAGTATTTTCTTCGTCCGGGCCTTCGACTCTGCATGTACGCTGGTGGGCAACACGTGCAGACAATGAAGGCGCAGACGAATAAAAGAAAAAGCCTGAGACGAGCATGGATCATGCTCCCTTCAGGCTTCTCTACAAACGTGCTTCTATTTGCTTCACTTTATGGCTGCTTCATCTGATCTGCCACATCGATCACGTCAACGGATTGCAGACCGGTTTGCTCCTTTTCCTTACGTCCAAATTCGAAGCCGTAGATCACATCATTGTCGATGAAGAAATATTTATTTTTACCCGGATTGGCAGTGCGTTCTTCATCGGTCTTCTTCTGATTCTCATCACTGACCTGGGCATCGTAGAGCTCTCCAGCCAGTCCAGCATCCGTCACCGTCACACGCGAGACGAGTGCATTCGTTCCTTTGATCGTAATCTCGAAAATAAGATGCAGGTCGGGATAATCCAGATAAGCAGGCTGCAAGCCCTCCGGTACGGTCGGTTGAGCTGGGGCTGTCGTTAAAGGTACTGCTGTTCCAGTTGCTCCACTCGTAGCTGGCGTACCGCTGGCTGCGGCACCTGTAGAAGCGCTACTACCGCCTGCACTTGCTCCACCTGTGGCGGCACTTGTGCCTGTCGTCGCTGTGCTGCTTGCTGAACTACCTGTCGCTGAGACAGCCGCTACACCTGCTGAACTTGCAGTCGAAGTCGTACTTGCTCCTGCCGTTGCTCCTGCTGTACCAGCGGCGGCTGTCATCGGACGTACAGTTGCAGGATCACCGAGTATATTTTGTACTTCCTTACGGGATAAACCGAGGAAGCGGGCTGGATCAATCGTTCCTTTGCTAAAAAAGCCTTTATACCGGATTAGCTTATCTGCACCGTATAGCATACCGATCCCATCGTACGCGCCGCTGCGAAGCTGTCCTTCGTACAGCGCATTACCGCTGGTATCGTATACCTTGCCCTGACCATCGTATTTGCCAGCGAGGAATTCACCCTCATATTGCTTGATACCGCTGGCGGTGCTAAGCACACCCTGTCCCTGACGCTGTCCAGCGACAAAGCTACCGACATACAGCGGCTGTCCCTGAGGATCAAACGTCGTTCCCTGTCCGCTGAATAAACCATTTTGAAAGCTGCCCTTATAGCGAAGTGTACCGTCATCACGATATAGCGTGCCTTCGCCATCATATTTATCCAGTGCGAAGCCGCCTTCATACAGGAGCTGGGAACGAGCGTTGTAGAGCTTGCCTGTTCCGCTACGAAGCCCACTGGCAAAGCTACCCTGATACTGGATCGTACCATCTGACTGATATTGCGTGCCTTCGCCATTGTACGTACCGTCTGCGAACTGGCCGCTATACACGCGCTGTCCGGTCGCATTGTAGGCTGTTCCGTCACCCTGCATGCGTCCTCCAGCAAAGCCACCTTCATAGCGCAGACCTCCTTCTCCGTAGAG
Source organism: Paenibacillus hunanensis (assembly GCF_034055775.1). Lineage (NCBI taxonomy): Bacteria > Bacillati > Bacillota > Bacilli > Caryophanales > Paenibacillaceae > Paenibacillus > Paenibacillus hunanensis. The sequence goes on from NZ_CP139194.1 coordinate 729,934, forward strand.
CTGGCCGCTACCGTCATACTGACCATCCTTAAAGTCGCCTTTATAGACGAGCTGCTTGCTCTGCGGAGAATCATACAGCATCGCTTGTCCGGTATACGTTTGCGCTTTACTCGTCCCCTCGTACAGGGTCGTCCAGCGTCCAAACCAGTGATACGGGAAAAAGATAGCGAGCACAATAAGCAGCACCAGCACGATCGAAATGATCCATAACCACTTTTTACTGACAAAATAATTGCCGATTCGTACGTATTGCTTCAGGCTACGCGGCTGGGCAGTGAGGGATTCCTTGAGCCATTCACTCGTTTTGCCTGCTGCTTGCTTGGAGAGCTTTTTGAGCGGTTTCCATGCGCTTTCCAACGGAGTTCCTCCTGTTCACGGAATCATAGTATTCATTTGTCCGGGTTGAATGATTGAGATGACACCGCCCCAGTTGCATAAGCATTTGGAGTCGTTGTTTAAGGCAGGCATGTTGGCAACGAGTACAGTAGGTGTACCGGGTATCCAGGGAGAAGCCGTGACCGGTATGCAGGGCTGAGGTGTAAGTACCCCAAGTGCCGCAGCTGTAGCAGCAGCAACGAGTGGATTAGCGAGTGATATGCAGGTGCCGAATGGTGCGACATTCACAAAAGGCTGGTGATCCATAATGTTGGCGGCAGGAACGCCTCCAACCAGTACACGATTGACGGGGAGTACATTCAAAACAGAGGGAGCAGCGCCGAAGCTGCATTGCAATCCGGCTCCCTGACATACTTGAAAGCCCAAGTGTCGTATCCTCCTTACGGATAGTGGATTCCAGCGCCAGAATAGAAGGCGGAAGGTGAAGTTGAAATGAAGTTCATCTATACAGGTTGAGTATTGTTAATTGTGTAAATTTTACCTTTTTCTATGGTACTATATGCCGCTTGGAAACGGCAATGATAAGTTGCTTGCTATCTAAGCTAGATGCTCAATTTGGATGCAGATAGGGGGAGTACACCGATATGAAAATGATCCGCGGCTGGGGGATACTGGCGCTTCTGATCTTTATTCTTTGCGTAAGCATCGGATTCAGCTACCGCAACATTCATCTGCTGGAGGAATCGCTCACCGCAAGACATGTGAAGCTCTCTGATGTGAACAGTGCAGCCACAGATGGGGAAGGCAATACGTATGTGCTGGATAAGCAGCAGCGCGTGATCAAGCTGAATCGTAGCGGGAAGGTCACTCTGATCGTGGATGCCGATGTGAACTGGCTCGAACGTAATATTTTACCACGGAATACCGAGCAATTCGTTCAATTGAGCAAAATCAAAGTCGATGATACAGGCAATATGTACATCGCACGCAGCTATTATTCCCGTGATCGAACCGAGCTACGCAAAGAGGAAATCGTACGCTATTCGCCCGACGGAGTACCTGATCGCGAGCCATTATACAGCTATACGTACGAACAGCCACTCGCTAATGCATCTGGTCGTGTCACCTCGCTAATGATCACCGATGAACAGTTGCTATTTTTTACAATCACAGATGACGGCATGGTGATGCATGAGGTCAATTTAGCTAATCGCCAGCATCGTGAAGTATTGCATGTTACCGTGCCGCCTACCATTGGCGTACAAAATATTACAGGCTGGCAAAGTGGAGATATCTTTTTCACCGGGAAAAATGGCTTGCTGTATCGTGCCGGGGTAAAAGGGGACAAAGCAACGGAAACCGATCATTTGGAGGAGCTTCCGCTACTGACCGTACCGGGAGACATTAACTATAGCTATCGTGTCTTTCTGTCGCCGGATGATAGCCTTTATGTTGCGGATATTGGCAGTCAGCGTATCGTACGCTATAAAGGAGCATCCAGTGGAGCAGCCGATGAGCTCAAGCCAGACATCTGGCTAGATCCTCAGCGTTTGCAGCAGCGAGGCTATACGCTAGCACTGGACGATATTAGCGCAATGGCGATTGGTTCGGATCATCGCATTACGATAGGTGCTGCGGATACGATTGTTCAAGCCGGGCCCAATCTGGAATCATTATTCGTATTAAGCGCTCCAAGCATGTCTCCGTGGCTTACCTTCAAGCTATGGATGGTCTGGGCATGTACGATTCTGATCTGGGTAATCTTCATTCTGGCTCTTCGTTATGTGTACGTGTATGTCATGCGGCGCCGTGTCTCGATTATGATCAAGCAGCTGGTCGCCTTTTTGCTGGTGCTGACCTGTTTGCTGACGATTTTCGCGCAGATTATTATGCATCAATCGGTCACACAGCTGAAACGTCAGATTGAAGAACGGCTACAGAGTGCGGTGTATGTAAGTATGGGACGTATTTCAGGGGATTTGCTTACTGCGGTCAAGTCCCCGGAGGATTATCAGCAAAGCGCCTTTCGTCGACTGGCCGAAATGAACCGCAAGCTATTGCCCAGTGATGAAAGTATGGGCATGAAGGCGATGTATAGCGAGATTTATATATACAAGGATAATCGATTGTACGTATTAACGGATTATGGTAGCCCGGTAGGGCCTTATTTTCCGCAGCCACTGAATGACAGCTTACGCAGAGCACTCCAGGGGGAGACGGTTCGCAATGATAACACTGACTCCCAGGGCTCATGGCTTGCTTCAGTTGGACCCATCTATGATAGTGCCGGACGTGTGATTGGCTTGCACGAGGTGGGCATGTCGGAGGAATACCTGAATAAGGAAAAGGATCTGTTATACAATCGTATGTTTCTCATTATTGCGACCAGCGCCCCGGTTACGGCAATTCTATTCTCCGTGCTAACGTTCTTGATCCTTTCGTCGATTCGCAAGCTGCGCGATGGTGCGATCGAGATGGCGTCTGGCAACTGGGGAACACGCGTGCATATCGGCGGGATTCGCGACGAGGTGAGCGAGCTGGGCGAGCAATTTAACACGATGGCAGCGCAGATTGAACAGCATATTAGTAGTATGCAGCTGCTTAGCCAGTCGTATTATCGCTTTGTACCACGATCCTTTCTAGACTTTCTCGATAAAAAGGATCTGACCGAGGTGCATCTGGGCAATCAGGTACAAAAGGAAATGAGTATGATGATCTGTAGTATTCGTTCCTTTTATCGCTATACCAAAGGAATGGATCCTTCGCAAATTTTCAATCTGATCAATCTGTTTCTTGGTAGCGCAGGGCCACGCATCCGACATGCTGGTGGTATCGTCAACGATTATGCGGATGCGAGCCTGTTCAGCCTGTTTCCACGCTGGACAGAGGATGCGCTGGAGGCAGCGCTATCGATTCGTCAGCGAGTGAATGAGGTCAATATCGACTATGCGGAGCGCGGGCAGCGCCTACTCGATGTGGGCGTCGTTATTCATCGCGGCAGTCTGCTGCTCGGTGTGGTCGGGGAAGAAGAGCGAATGTCCAATGCCGTGATCTCAGAGGATGTAAATGTCGTATTCGAGCTGGAGCATATTAGCGAGCAGCTAGGGATCAATATTTTGCTAACGGCTGAGGTGTATCGTGCCTTAGAGCATCCTGAGCAGCACGGCATCCGCGATCTGGGGCATATTCAGTCTGGGCCAGACGATGATCATGTGATGCATTTGTATGAGCTGTACGATGGTGACCCGGAGCAACAGCGAATGTTGAAGCAACGCACGACAGCTACATTTGAGCAGGGCATTCAATTATTCCGAGACGGACGCTTTTTGGAGGCAAGAGGGCTGTTTTTACAGATCGTCCGGCAAAATGGTAGCGATCAGGCGGCACGGATGTATTTTTACCTCAGCGATGAGTATTATACGCGTGGTGCGGATGAGGATTGGAAGGGGCAGTTGAAGATTTCGTGATGGGACGCTGGGTATACAGTGTCATGGATGCTGTGGAGCAGGTGCAAGTGGATATGGATGAAGCACAAGTCGATACAGTTCACACAGAGGAATAGGAGGAAGTCGTATGTATCAATCCGAACCACCCCGGAAGAACAATGCTTCACCCCAACATGTGCCTGTCCAACGAGAAGAAGCCATACGATCACCGCAGACAGAATCGTTTAGCCCGGATAAAGAAATGTTTGCCAGTGGGACAGGAACTGCTCAGTTAATGGCACTGCAAAAGGTATTCGGAAATAGAGGTACAATGCAGCGAGTACGCGCAGAGCAACAGGCCAATGCGTTAATCCAATGTGCCGCTGAAGAGGAAGCTGGCGAAATGGACGAGCTGAAAGCGATGATGCAGTCGCAGGAAATGGAGGGAGCAGCAGAAGCGCCGTCCGGTGCAATACCTGTACAACGGATGGAAGCTGAAGATGCGCCAGAAGCAGACGAGCTGGAAGCATTGTTGCAAGCTCAGGAAGTGGAGGAAGGAACAACATCGGATGATATGCCTGTGCAGCGAGCCGTTGAAGCCGCTCCTTCATCTGCTGAATCACATGGTAGCGCAGCAGCCTTGAATCAGACGGGCATGCCTGATGCGCTCAAGAGTGGGATCGAGAGCATGTCCGGGATGGATATGTCCGATGTGCGTGTGCATTACAATTCACGCGAGCCGGATAAAGTGAATGCTCATGCGTACGCACAGGGAAGCGATATTCATCTCGCCCCAGGTCAGGATCAGCATTTGCCGCATGAAGCCTGGCATGTAGTACAACAACGTCAGGGACGTGTACAGCCGACAATGCAGCTGGAAAGTGGCGTGTCAATTAATGATGATGCGGGGTTGGAGCAGGAAGCGACGGATATGGGGGCGCGTGCACTGAGTGAAGGGGTGACGCAGCGGCAGGTAGATTTGGCTGCAAGCAAGTATAAGCAAAAAGGTGGTAAAATAATTCAAGCAAAGTTAAATGGAAAAACGGGAGTTATACAATTAAATAAATTTTTGAAGTATGTAAGTCCTTTTATACGTAGCTTATATACTAATAGCTTTAGAACATATTCAAATTCAGCGGGTGCAGCTAAAGATTACTCGAAAAAGAAACATATACATCTTAATGTTAATGAAAATAAGGCAATGGATTATGTTGAGAAATTTCTTGGGCCAGGAGAACAAACCTCTATAAATCCATTTACTCTTAAGGAGGACCATGATCGAATTTTTGTCAGACAACATGATGGTACAGTACGTTCGTGGCGGATGGGTGACCATGAAACTAAATCGCCAAACAATCAGCATTATCATTTAGAGACATGGAGTAAAGATGGGGAATTTATCAAACCAGATCAATCGGTAAAAATTAATCCAACAAAAAAAAATAAAAAATAAAAGGAGTGATTTTCTATGATCAAAGAAATTGATGGAGCGAAAGTGATAAAATACACCCCAATAGATAATTTTGGATATGTTGAATGGCAAGATGGTATTGAAAAAGAAATAACTATTTTAGCTATATGTCATTACGAAAATAAAGAGGAATGCTATTTATTTGCATGTGATGAAAAATATAATGTACTTGGCGATACTGTTCATGATTCATTAGAAGATGCAATGCAAGCTGCATTAGAACTATACGAAAAACATGAAATTAGTTGGTTATGAATATTAAAGTAATCATCAAATAAATCTTATTATTATAGTCAATCCCCATTCTATGCTATACTTAACATACAAACTTTAAGAAAATGCAGTGGACTCGTTAACATCAATTCTGATCTTTAACAGGGTTTACTGCATTTTTTGTTAGTGGACAAAGACATACTAGAACCGACAATACGATGGTTTATACGCCCAATCGGCGCTAACAGCCACAGGAGGTCAAATGATGAACTTAACTAACGAACAGGTCATTCACGAAACATTTGGTGTAGGACAAGTAGTGGAAAATGACAACGAGCGTATTACCGTCATGTTTGATCAAAATGTAGGCCGCAAAAGCTTCGTTTTTCCAGATGTGTTCAGTAGCCATTTGAAAATAAGCAAAGCGGATATTCAGGATACACTAAACAAAGCATACGAAGCGAAGCTCAAACAGCAAGCTGAGCAACAGGTGATTGAAAAGCGCGAAGCTGAAGAAGAAGCAGTTCGTCTCGCAGAAGAGCAAGCTCAGGCGAAGAAGAGCACCCGTAAAAAGGCAGTCAAAAAAAGCAGTTAACATCCGCACGATGAACAGCATGATGCTTTCAGGGCAACGAAAGCAATTATGCTGTTTTAATTTTATAAAGCCTGATCGCTACATAATTAGTATTCCTGTAGATGGACAGCATCCAGAAACATATAAACAAAAGCAGAGAACGACCAGTACCAGCACAGCAGCAACAAACATAGAATGAACGTCAATAAACCTCCAATCAACGACGCCCATACCCAAGTGTCGACTACCCAATGCTTGCTAGCTTGCTTCGTAGCCTATCTCTATCTCTCCGCCCGAACATATAAAATTTGAATTATATGTCAAATAAAACTGAAATACGGGTAAGGACATAATGAAGCCTGTAGAGCAAAGGATCATCCTCAGCAAGCCTGCGTTATTTTGCATGCTGATCAGGCTATCTATCTTTCTTTGAAAATGCAAAAACCAAAATCGTGCTGAGTCAGAGTTGAAGTCAGATAAACGCTACCAGCGCGCCTTTCCTATGCAAGTGAAGTAAGCTAACTTTCCCAATTCAGAAAGGAGAATCGATGATATATGAGTACAACCTCCAATTCCAAACCACATATTAAGCAGGCATTGTTGATTGGAGATTACGGAGATGACGCACCGTACCATCCGCTAGACCAGATTCAGGGTCATATTGATAAGCTCATGCCAGAGGACTGGGAGCTGCATGTGAGTGAAGATTACGACATGTTTGAAATGGAGCGCCTGGAGGCCTATGATCTGTGCATCGTGTACACCGACGCATTCAACAAGAAGATCAGTTCAAGACACGCCGCCGGTATTATTACATATGTTGCTAATGGAGGCGGCTTGCTGATCCTTCATTGCGGCGTCTCATTACAGGAAACACGCTACGAGTTAAAGCAACTGATGGGAGCACAGTACCGCGGACATACCGATTACCGCGCACTCGAGATGCACGTATCCTCTCATGTACATCCAATCATGCAAGGCATATCCAGTTTTGTGATGGAGGAGGAGCCCTATGAGTTCACTCTATTACCCGGCGCAGAGCGAACGATTTTGATGGAATATGTGATGGATGACGAAATGTGGCCTGCGGCGTGGTGCTCGGAATATGCGCTGGGACGTACGGTGTATGTGATGCCGGGTCATCATGCGCCTTCTTTTGAACAACCGGAGCTGCTTCGTCTGATCGCACAAAGCATGATCTGGGCAGCAGGGGAGTAAAGAGAAGGAATGATATACGAATGGTACCAACAGCAGACGCAAGCATGTTGCTATCCCATTCCTGTCAAAGGTATAGGTGTGCAACGATGATCGATTCTGTCGAGCGTATCTCCTATGAGGTTGTACGCTCGCTTCACCGCACTTAATAACGGGTAATTGATGCTTTATTCAAATGAAAGCTGGCATGCAGGCAGGATTAGGCATATGGACGGAGAACCGTTATACTAAGAACAGATAGATGACGCATGGTCATATTGGCATGAACCGATCATATTGCAATAAGATGGATCGGAGTATGCCAATATGCAAAATGGAAGTAGACGAAACACATGACTGTACTCAAATGATGTCAGGAGGAACGGAAATGAGCGATTTGTTCAAAAAAGCATTGTCTCTTGGACTTGGCGTAACGGTAGTGAGTAAGGAAAAGGTGGAAAAAGCAGTCAACGATATGGTGAAGCGCGGTGAACTGGCTCCATCTGAATCCCGTGCACTGGTGGATCGTCTGATGGATCGTGGTGCAGAGGAGCAAGGCCAGATTAAAGATTGGGTTCGTCAACAAGTGCAAAAGGCCCTGACCGAGCTGGATGTGCCGACACGAGCGACCATCGACCAATTGCAGCAACGGATTACAGTTCTGGAACAGCGACTGGCTGAAAAGGAACAAGATCAGCCGCAGCCGCCACTAGCCTGAGATGTCTCTTCATATCCGGCATGCCGGGAGGTATAGAGAAATCGCCATGGCGCTGATGCGTCATGGCTTTGGTTATATGGTCGAAGAAATGGGTTTGAACCGCATGCTGTCAATCCCGCTCAAGCTCGCACGTCGAGATGTGCACGGCATTCGTACAGTAGGCGAGCGAATCCGGCTCGTACTGGAGGAGCTGGGTCCGACGTTTATTAAGCTTGGTCAGCTCGCGAGTACGCGCTCGGATCTGTTACCGGAAAATATTATCGAGGAGCTGGTGAAGCTACAGGATCAGGTGCCGCCATTTGCCGGTGAGGAAGCACGGCAGATCATCGAGCTGGAGCTAGGCTTGTCGATTGAGGATATGCTGGAAAGCTTTCAGGAGGAGCCTGTGGCGGCGGCTTCGATCGGTCAGGTGCATCTGGGCAAGCTGCATTCGGGCGAGCTGGTAGCGATCAAGGTACAGCGTCCGGGTGTGGCGCGCATCGTACAGCGTGATTTGGAGATTTTGCAGGATCTGATCGGTATTGCCAAGCGTCATATGGATTGGGTTTCGCAGTACAATATTAGTGAGATTATTGATGAGTTTTCCAAATCGATGCGTGCGGAGCTGGACTATAACGTGGAAGGGCGCAATATGGAGCGATTGGGGCAGAATTTTGCCAATGATCGGCGTATCCATATTCCGAAAACGTTCTGGAATTACACCTCCGCACGGGTGCTGACGATGGAGTTTGTCGATGGGATTCATATGGGTAAGCCGGACGAGATCGTGCAGCAGGGGCTGCAATTGCCTGATGTAGCACAGCGTCTGGTCGATTCGATGCTCCAGCAGATTTTTATCGATGGCTTTTTCCATGCTGATCCACATCCAGGTAATCTGTTGGCGCTGCGTGACGGACGCGTAGCGTATCTCGATTTTGGGATGATGGGTCGGCTGAATAGCGATACGAAAAATGGTCTGGCAAGCTTTGTGATCGCCATGCTGCGTAAAAATACCGACAGTATGGTACGTGCTATTCTCAGACTGGGCTTTGTGCCGGATGATATCGATATCGCTGCGATGCGCGGTGAGCTGGAACGGCTGCGTGATCAATATTATGAAGTGCCTTTCTCCCAGATCAATCTGGGCGAAGCACTCAATGAAATGTTCGCCATCATCCGTACGTTCCGTATCGATATCCCGTCCGATCTCGCCCTGCTAGGCAAAGCACTGATCACACTTGAAGGCGTGATTGGAAGATTGGACCCGAATCTGAGCATTGTGAAAATGGCAGAGCCCTTCGGTCGCCGCCTGCTCGGTGAACGCTACAGCCCCAAACGTCTGCGCGAACGCATCACCGATGGCGCACTACAGGCTATCGAGGTACTCACCGACCTGCCACGTCAGACATCGGAGCTGTCACGCGTAATCCGCTCAGGCAAGCTAAAGGTCGAAGTCAACGTCCCCGAGCTGGGCGAGCTACTCCACAAAATGGATCAGATCGTCAACCGCCTGGCATTCAGTATCGTATTGCTCGCCTTCTGCATCATCATGGTCGGCTTAATCATCGGCTCATCGCTACGCGATCAGAGTCCCATCCTATGGGGACTTCCTGTCGTCGAGATCGGCTTCAGCATCGCAACGCTGATGGTGCTCTGGCTGCTGTTTGCGATCTTTAAGTCGGGACGGTTTTGAGCTGGTGTGTACCGATATCTCAATCAGTTAGATATCAGTCTAAGTGTATGTATAATACTGATTAATTGCGTTCAGTATACGGAATATATGTTGAAAGATAATAATATAATTTTATTAAAGGACGGGCTTCCTGCCCGTTCTTTTTTGTATCCTGGTTAAGGTATGCGTACATAACTTCTAAGATAGACAGAGGAGATATTCTCAATATAGACTTAAAGTTTTGATTGTCTTTAAAGTAATGCAATTCTACTCTGAAATAAACTTTTAATTATAGTTTTCGATTAAAGTATAGAAATATGTATTGATGTAAAAACTTGATGATAAACCCAAAATTCAGCTGTTTGTAAATGCACCTATCTTGATGCGACAAGCACAGAACGGAGGCAAGGAAATAAGGGAAAAGGACGACTTACAGTGTTAGTGATTTTCTAACACGAGGTTCAATAAAAAGTGATTTTTGCGAAGCAAAATATCTTACAGCTTTGGATCGGGAGAATCTACATTCTCTCCTAAATCAGTAGATTCTCTCGATCCACCTGAGGACGTTCCCTTATTCCTTGCCGGAAGTGATTGATGCATCAACATCGAAATCAGCCATAGAAGAAATTCCTTTACGATAACGCTTACATCCACAAAACATCTAGCCGTACATAATCAAATTGAGTATAATGAAGTCCTATGTTCATCCACGGCCCCGGTTGTCCTGCGAGAGGACACCCATTTATTTTGCAAACAAGCATGGCATAATGCTTCATTCGATCAGTCCTGTCCGGCAACTACACCTATGCAATCGGATCGCTGCGTTATGCCCGAAAGAGGAGGATTATGACCTATAAACAACAATGGTTTGGTAATATCCGTGCTGATGTACTGGCAGGGATAACGGTAGCGCTTGCCCTGATCCCGGAAGCGATCGGGTTTTCGATTATTGCAGGAGTAGATCCGATGGTTGGTCTGTACGCTTCGATCTGTATCGCGATTGTGATCTCATTGGCAGGTGGACGTCCAGGGATGATCTCGGCAGCAACAGGTGCGATTGCTGTGCTGGTCGGCACATTGGTTGCGCAGCATGGCGTAGAGTATCTGTTTGCAGCGACGATTCTGGCAGGTGTGTTTCAGATTATACTGGGCTGGCTACGAATTGGACGCTTTATTACATTTATTCCGCAATCGGTTTTGACCGGATTTGTGAATGCGCTGGCGATCGTTATCTTTTCCGCGCAATTGCCGCAGTTTGTAGGCGCGAGCTGGTTGATGTACGCGCTGGTGGGTCTGACGCTTCTTATTATCTATGTGTTACCGCTGTTTACAAAGGCAGTACCTGCCCCACTGGTAGCGATTATTATTGTGTCGCTACTGACGTTCTTCCTGCATCTGGATGTGAAGACGGTAGGCGATATGGGAGATTTGAGTAATAAACTGCCGTTTTTCCATTTGCCTGTTGTGCCGATCGGCTGGGATCTGTTCGTGACGATTTTGCCGTATTCGATCTCGATCGCATTTGTTGGTCTGCTGGAATCGTTGCTCACCGCGACGATTGTGGATGAGATGACCGATACGAAAAGTGATAAAAACCGTGAAGCCAAAGGACAGGGACTTGCGAACATCGTGAGCGGTCTGTTCGGCGGTATGGCTGGGTGCGCGATGATCGGGCAGTCGGTCATTAACGTGAAATCAGGTGGGCGCGGACGCCTGTCTACATTTATCGCAGGCGCATTCCTGCTCGTGCTGCTTGTCGTACTCGGTACAGTGGTACGCGAAGTGCCGATGGCGGCGCTCGTCGGCGTCATGATTATGGTATCGATCGGAACATTTAGCTGGAATTCGCTACGCACGATTCATAAAGTGCCGCTGGCAGAAGCCGTGATTATGGTAACGGTCGTAGTGATCGTCGTGCTGACAGACAATCTATCGATTGGTGTGGGCGTTGGTGTGGTCATGAGTGCACTGCGCTTTGGCTGGAAAATGTCGCAGCTTCATATTACAGAAGCACAGGATTCGTCCAGCGAGCATCGTGTCTATCAGGTGCGCGGACAGATGTTTTTCGGAACGATGAGTCAGTTTATCGATTATTTCAAGCCACAGGATGATTCGGATGAGGTGACAATTGATTTTGCTCGTTCGCATATCTGGGATCATTCGGCAGTGATTGGGATTAGCAAGCTGCGTGATAAATATACCGCAGCTGGCAAAACGATTCATATTCGCGGTCTAAACGAGGAAAGCCGTGAGCTGTATGACCGACTGAATCATGGAACGATTTCATCCGGGCATTGACGGGAAGCCGAATACACGTTATATTGACCCTAGGAGATTATGCCATTTGCACAGTCTTCGCTTGTTCTGGCATTGTGCTATAACGAGCAAAATGGAACCGCAATAGCATGTTTTATTTTCGAATGAGCATAGTGTATCTGACGATATAGACGCTGAAGCATCGGGATGAACCGATGCTTCTTTTTACGAGCAGCGATTGCGCTCCAACTGGCCTGAGTCGTACCCTTGTACGGCTGCACAGCAATGTGCGGACGGGCTGCCCAAATTTTATGAGAATAGGTGAATTCATTGACAACCAACTTTAATTCCTTTGACATTTCGTCTGCTGCGGTAGAACTGCTGGCAGCGAACGGCATTGCCCAGCCGACTGAAGTGCAGCAAGCCTCGATCCCTGTATTGCTAAAGGGTGACGATGCGATCGTACAGGCGAAGACCGGTACAGGTAAGACGCTGGCGTTTTTGCTCCCGATTTTTGAAAAGTTAAACCTGAATGTAACGGGTGCTCCACAGGCACTGATCGTCGCTCCAACGCGCGAGTTGGCACTACAGATCGCTACTGAAGCACGCAAGCTTGCGGATGCATATGAAGGTGTACGCATTCTGGCAGCCTATGGCGGTCAGGACGTTGAGCGTCAGCTGCGTAAGCTAGAAGGCGGCTGTCACCTCGTTGTAGGTACACCGGGACGCCTGCTTGACCATATGGGTCGTGGCACGCTCGATATGACGAAGATCCGTACGCTCGTACTGGATGAAGCGGATCAGATGCTGCATATGGGCTTCCTGAAGGAAGTAGAGCAGATCATTCTGGCAACGTCACCTTCCCGTCAAACGATGCTGTTCTCCGCAACGATTCCTGATGGGATTCGCCGTCTGTCGGCTCAATACATGCGTAAGCCGCATGATATTCGTGTCGGTACAGAAGAAACCGTTCCGCTGAATCTGATCCGTCAGCTTGTTGTAGAATGTACACCACGCGGCAAGCTGGCTGCGTTAAACGAATATATTGAACGTGAACGTCCGTATCTGGCTGTTATTTTCTGCCGTACGAAGCGCCGTGCAGCGAAGCTGAATGAAGAGCTACAGGAAATGGGCTATGCATCGGATGAGCTGCATGGTGATCTGTCTCAGAACAAGCGCGAGCAGGTCATGAAGGCATTTCGTGATGCGAAGCTGCAATTACTCGTTGCTACCGATGTGGCAGCACGCGGTATCGACGTTGAAGGTGTAACTCATGTATTTAACTATGATATCCCGCAGGATGTTGAATATTATATCCACCGTATCGGTCGTACCGGTCGTGCAGGCGGTAAAGGTCGTGCGATCACATTCGTTACGCCACATGATCGTCGTGAGTTAGAGCAGATCGAGCGTGAAACCGGGCAAAATCTGCCGCGTGAAATTTCGAATACGTCGGCACAATCCGAGGATTCTGGCGAGCTGTTATCCAATGTTCGTTCGCCTAAGCCACGTACAGGTTCCAAAACTAGCAACGGTAGCAGCAGAGGCAAACGCAGCGAATCCGGTCGTTCCGAGCGCGCACAGAGCAGCGGCGGTCGCTCCGGCGGTAGACGTTCAGCACGTGGTGCTGGCGGCGAGCGTGGAGGCGCATCAGCATACGGCTCCGATGCTCCAAAGCGTACAGGTAAAAACAAACGCCCAGCCAAATCTGCACGTGCAAGCGAGCAAAATGCAGTATCCAGCTACGATGCAGATGCACCGAAGCGTACAGGCTCCGGTCAATCGCGTACAGGTTCTAGCCAGCGTACAGGCTCTGATCAGCGCAGCGGCAAGCCAGCGCGTTCTGGTGGTAACGGTACAGCGATGTCTCGCCGTACAGATGAGCAGGGCAACTTCCGTCGTGATTCGTCCAAAGGAAACGGAAGCAAATCCGGTAATGGTAGTGGCAATGGACGTAGCCGCGAATACGGACCAGGCAGTCGCCAGAGCAGCAGCCGTTCCACACGCGGTGGCTCCGATGGTGGCAATCGCCGCGGACGTCGTTAATCTATTGTAGGGTGCCTGTAGATGAAAGCAAGCCTACCGTTGCTCGGTAAAAGTAAAAGCATGGTGTAGGATTCAATAGCATGAGTAACTTGCCAGAACAAAATGACGGCACACCAGTATCAGGCTTATCATGTAAATTGAGCGATTAGATCGCAGAATAGCTAGAAAAGGGTGCTCCTATGGAGCATCCTTTTTGTCTGTAGTGCGGTTGGAGTGTGGCTTTGGATGTATCGTCCAATTGTATGTAGACGCTGTAGCTGGGTACTCAAGCTATCTTTTTTGTTAACGATAAAAGAGACAGACGCTAGCTCAAAGTACAGAACTAGCCCGCCATATTGACCACCAATGGGACATATGTCCTTTTCGCGGATGGTAATATACTTTTTAATGGAAACAACAGGAACACAGATAGGAAAAGGGAGGAACACGAAGTGCTGAAAGGAATTCTGTTCGCACTGCTGGGCGGTGCCTGTATTACACTGCAAGGCGTAGCGAACAATCGCATCAGCTATGATATCGGTACATGGCAGGCGGCAACGATTACCCAGCTCACCGGCTTTATTTTAGCAGCTCTGGTGCTGGTGTTTGTAAGGGATGGTAGCTGGAAGGATATGCGTCAGGTGCCGGCACTGTACTGGTTTGGCGGAGCCTTTGCTTCGGTCATTATTTTCAGTGAAGTGACGGCGATTCAATATATTGGCGTTACCTTTACAATTGCGATGCTGCTCATTGCGCAGCTCTGTATGACGTTTGTGATTGATAGTCGAGGCTGGTTTGGTGTACTGCGTCGAAAAGTTACAGTGCCACAATGTATCGGTGTGATGCTGATGATTGCGGGCGTACTGATTTTGAAGCTGTAGGAGGAACGAGATATGGTTATGGGCATATTGCTCGCTATTGTAGCTGGCGCATTGGTCAGCTTGCAGACGATTTTTAACAATCAGGTGAATGCGAGAGCCGGTTCATGGGCGACCACAACACTGGTGCTCGGGATGGGCTTTATTGCTTCATTTATCGCCAGCCTGATCTTTGAGGGTAGCGCGACATTTTCACTGCAAAATATGAAGCCGTGGTATTGGATTAGCGGTGCGATCGGCGTAGGCGTGGTTTTTTGTCTGGTGCAGGGGATTAAGCGTCTGGGTCCGACTTTTGCTACATCGATCGTGCTTATTGCACAGCTCAGTACAGCGCTATTATTTGATACAACAGGCTGGCTGGTTGCGCAGAAGATCCCGCTCACACCGGGGAAAATTATCGGCGTACTCGTCATTATTGCCGGTATTATCGTCTACAAATTCGGTGATCGCTGGGTTGGTAAAGCTGCACGCAGCAAAAAGCCTTCCACGTCACACACGCTAGGACAATAATCGTCGGCAGGCGTCAGGCATAGAATGCTTTAGACTTATAGCTTCAGATCATACTATATAAAGAAAAGGCAGACGGTCGATATGAGCCGTCTGCCTTTTTCGTATTGTAAGTTATTTAAAGCTATTTTTAGAAAGCAAGCGGATCATCTCAGTGTGATGCCATTACACAGGCTGACATTCCTGTGGTCATGCTAGGAAGCAGCAAGATGGCATCCCCATACTTTATCACATGTATCGTATTACATCAGACTGTCATTATAAAAGTAAAGAATCAGACACCCTGACCATAAGGCAATCCGAACCAGCTGCCATCTACCTGAGCACTGAGCAGCTTAGCTTGAGATTCCATTCATAATTGTCTGTAGACTGGCACGCGTATTCTCGTAATTCAGAAACGCTCCCCCAATCTTCGTCAGCATCCATTGCTCATCATGCTTATGATAATGGATCGTGACCGCATTCGGCAGCAGATACACCAGTTCATCCGTCAGATCAAACGGCTCCAGCTTCACGCCAGCGCCAGTCGCATGCAGAAATAATCCTTCAGGTGTGCGAATCCCAATCTCACCGCAGTCGGAGCAATCTGCCCATACATCCACACTATCAAACAGATACGTACCATCCAAGCATCGGAACGTCATATTGACCGCATGTCCGGCATAATGGAAGGTTAACACCTCGTGTTGCCCGTCGCCCCATACTTCATCCGCCTGCGGCTTGAGTGCATCGAGCGCAGGAATTGCGCTACCAGCCAGACAGAGGGGGAGCTGTCCCTGAAATGCATACTGTTCAATCGGAACCGTCGCGATTGCTGCTCTGAATTTGCCGTTCATCGGATCACCACTTTCTGTTAAATGGAGTACGGGTACAAAACCAATGCCTGAAGCGTGTACGCCGTTATGGACATTATACCGTGTTTTACGCAAAAAGCTCATTTTACGCTCAAGTTATACATTCGACATACCAACCGAATTGCCTTCTCTGCTATAGTAGAACATAGTTATAGCTACAAAAGAATAGCATATGACGTTAGCGTAAGCTCAGATACGATCAGGGTCTTTTACGTGAAGCGGTGAGGTTTACGATGTATGGCTCGCTATCCATGTATGTTATCGATATGTGTAGTTAGCACGCTATCTATTCCGAACAACATTGTCCAGATAGCAGGTTCACCGTACTTCCCTCTCCAGCGTAATGCCTTGTCATATAGGACCAAATAGATCAAGCATAACAAACTAGATAAAATAGGAGTGGTGCATACATGAGTATGGAACAAATGCAAAAGCTAAAAAAGAAGCTGCCGGAATGGCTGGAAACGAGCCGTCTGCGTACAGGTCAAGGCGATGTAGCCGCCTATATTCCAGAGCTGGCGAAAGCATCACGTGATACGCTGGGCATTCATATTGCTGATTCACAGGGACAGACGGTATCGGCTGGAGATTGCGGTATGCCGTTTACGATGCAGAGCATTTCCAAAGTGTTCACGCTGATTCTGGCGCTCATGGATCATGGCGAGGAAGCGGTCTTTTATAATGTAGGCAAGGAGCCAACGGGCGATGATTTTAATTCGATGATCAAGCTGGAGCTGGTGGAGCCGGGGATTCCATTTAATCCGTTAATTAATGCAGGGGCGATTACCGTATCGTCGCTCATTGCTGGCGATAGCCCGGAGGAGAAGTCGGAGCGGATTTTGCAATTTTTCCGTAAGCTCGCTGGTAATGATCGACTTGATTACAATATGGATGTGTATCATTCTGAGCTGGAGACAGGTGATCTGAATCGCTCACTGGCTTATTTTCTCAAGCAAAATGGTGTGCTAAAAGACCCGGTGGAGGATGTGCTGTCTGTTTATTTCCGCCATTGCTCGATTGAGGTGGATTGCTCCGATCTGTCGCGTATGGCGCTTGTGCTTGCCTTTGATGGGGTCGATCCGCAGAGTGGAGAGAAGCTGATTCCGCGCCGCTATATCCAGATCGCCAAGACTTTTATGGTTACCTGTGGTATGTATAATGCATCCGGTGAATTTGCGATTGATGTAGGTCTACCTGCGAAAAGTGGTGTGTCCGGCGGTATTATGGCACTTGTACCGGGACAGTATGGAATCGGTATCGTTGGTCCTTCGCTGAATAGTAAAGGTAACAGCATCGCCGGTGTTCATTTACTGGAGCGTCTGTCGAAGGAGTTTGACTGGAGTCTGTTTTAGACGATGTAGTCTCGCTGCCTGAATCACAATTCAAGAGCACCGAATAGCATATGACATCAAATTATCAAACAAAGCCATCAGAGTAGGGACAAATTCCTTACATTCTGATGGCTTTTTTGTGATTACGGTTGACAAGTGATAATGATTATCAGTATCTTAAATGATATGCAACAAATATGAAGTTATGATGAATATCGTAAATCAAGATAATGTTCTCGATACAGCAGTATAGATCAGTATTCGATTCATCAGCGTAAGACAGGCTCAACTGCGCTACGCTGTGAGATTCATATAGGGATGACTGATCAACCCATGTGGAAAGAGGCTTGGTTATGACTCGCAAGACGTTTGTGAAAGGTCGACAGACCTCACCCAAAGAAGAAATCTGGTCACGGCCTTACGCAGCGCTTCTCATTATTATTGGCGGATTGGTTTTACTTGCATTTGGACTGGCATTTTCAGTAGCAAAAGGTAGTCGTGAGATTCCACTGCATGTCGTCTGGCAGGCACTAACGCATTTTGATGCGAACAATCAACTGCATCAGATTATCTGGGAGCTGCGCCTGCCGCGTGCAATTGCAGGGGCGCTTGTCGGTGCTTCGTTCGCTGTCGCCGGGGCGCTGATGCAAGGGATGACGCGTAATCCGCTGGCTGATCCGGGTCTACTCGGGATCAATGCTGGTGCAGGCTTTGTGCTCGCGCTGTGCTTTGCCTTTTTTCCAGGGCTAGCCTTTAACCAGCTGATTTTATTTTCCTTTATCGGCGCTGCGATTAGTGTTGCGCTGGTATATGGGATTGGCTCACTCGCACGTGGAGGTCTAACTCCGGTCAGATTGGCATTAGCTGGTGCGGCTGTAGCTGCGATGCTGGTCGCGCTGTCGGAAGGTATAGCGCTGTACTTCCGCATTTCACAGGATCTCGCATTCTGGTATGCAGGTGGTGTAGCAGGTGTGACGTGGAATCAGGTGGATATTTTATGGCCATGGATTGTTGCAGCTCTAATCGGGGCATTATTGTTATCTCGATCGATAACGATTCTCAGTCTGGGCGATGATGTAGCTGCTGGATTAGGACAGCGTACCGCGCTTATCCGACTTGGCGCTGTGCTTGTCGTGATGGTGCTGGCAGGTGCCTCGGTGTCTACAGTAGGAGCGATTGGCTTTGTTGGCTTGATGGTTCCACATGCGGCGCGTGCACTGGTCGGTGTCGATTATAAATGGATTATTCCGACATCGGCGATTCTTGGTGCGCTGCTGCTCGTCTTTGCCGATACATTTGGCAGATTGCTGAATCCACCGCATGAGCAGCCGGTTAGTGCGCTCATTGCCCTGATCGGGGTTCCTTACTTCTTCTACGTCATTCGGAAGAAAGTGGGGGATAATCTGTGAATGAAGCTGTATTTCACCGTAAACGGACACTGCGCACGCTGATTACATTGATCATACTGGTATTGACCGCCTTTGCAGTGCTGCTGATCAGTATGAATACAGGCTTTACGAAAATGTCGCCACTTGAGGTCTTACGTACATTATTTGGCGGCGGAACACCTCGCGACGAGCTGGTGCTATTCCAGTTCCGCTTGCCGCGTATTGTGATTGCACTGCTGGTCGGTATGGGCTTAGCGGTAGCAGGGGCAATCCTGCAAGGTGTATCGCGTAATGCACTGGCAGATCCCGGTATTCTCGGTATTAACTCTGGTGCTGGCCTTGCGGTCGTATTGTTCGTAGTAACGAATCCGATGCGCGAGTCCGCATCCCCGATGCTGCTACCCGTACTAGCCTTGGTCGGTGCCTTTGCTGCTGCCGCAGGCATTTACCTGATGGCTTATAAAAAGAACAAGGGCATCTCGTCCTCACGTTTGGTGCTATCCGGTATTGCGATGGCAACCGGGATCAATGCACTGATGATTGTGCTCACGCTACAGCTGGACCCCAATGAATTCAACTTCATTGCAACCTGGCAGGCAGGAAGCATCTGGGGAAGTAACTGGAAGTTTGTCGTTGCCTTACTGCCGTGGATCATCGTATTGCTACCCGCGGCACTATGGAAGGCAAGGCAAATGAACGTCTTCTCCCTTGGAGATGATACAGCGACTGGACTTGGTTCGTATCTGAATCGTCAGCGCCTACTGCTGCTGGTGATTGCGGTAGCACTAAGTGCAGCCTGTGTTGCAGTCAGTGGAGGCATCGGCTTTGTTGGACTGCTGGGGCCGCATATCGCTCGGCGACTGGTTGGACCACGATATGAGCATGTGATTCCGGTCAGTGCATTGATCGGCGGCGTACTGTTGCTGGTAGCCGATCTGATCGGGCGTACGTTGATGGACAACTCGGAAATTCCAGCAGGCGTTATGGTTGCGATCATCGGTGGGCCGTACTTCCTGTACCTGCTCGCTCGTTCGCGCACCTAGTCGGCTGGTACACATGATGGAACGATATTTACGTTGAAAATAACTACCGTAGCTAACGCTACGGAATGAACTCATACAATTCATGCTACACATCGCAAGCTAAACTCGAAACACGTCGTAAGCAAAACAATAACAATGATGGTGAGTCTGGCGAATCACGCCGCTAATTATGATATGCAGCTATACCGATACGGATGGGCTGCCTGAAAGGGATGGGTAAATATGGTGCGTTTGATGACTTCCAAACTGGATATTGCTTATGAGGATCGTTTGATTGTAGAGGATCTGAACATTCAGATTCCACAGGGACGTATTACAGCACTTGTGGGTGCGAATGGCTCTGGTAAATCAACGATTTTGAAAACGATGGCACGTATTATGCAGCCGAAAAATGGTTCTGTGCTGCTGGACGGTAAATCGATTCACAAGCAATCGACACGCGAGGTTGCCAAACAGCTCGCTATTTTACCGCAAACGCCAACCGCACCGGAAGGCTTGACCGTAACCGAGCTCGTATCGTATGGTCGTTTCCCATATCAGAAGGGCTTTGGCTCGATGAAGGCAGAGGATAAGGAAAAGATCGCCTGGGCGATGGAAGCAACAGGCATGATCGATTTCCATGATCGTCCGATCGATCAACTATCTGGTGGTCAGCGCCAGCGTGCATGGATTGCCATGTCACTGGCACAGGATACAGATATTCTGTTCCTGGATGAGCCAACAACGTATCTGGATATGGCGCATCAGCTGGAAGTATTGCAATTGCTAGAGAAGCTGAATGCAACGTCCGGTCGTACGATCATCATGGTTGTACATGATCTGAACCATGCGTCTCGCTACGCGCATCATATGATCGCGATCAAGAAGGGCAAAGCAATCGCAGAAGGCTCACCAACTGAAGTTATGACATGTGATGTGCTACGTGATGTATTCGGCATCGAAGCAGATATTATCGTCGATCCACGTAGTGGCGTACCATTGTGCCTACCATATGCGCTCGAAGGTCATACACATGAAGCCGTACAGGCAGAGCAGAAGGTACAGCAGGTTCGCCAGCAAGCACCGATTCTGCAAGCCGTTCGTAACTGATCGCAAGCAGAACAGCAAGGATCAGTTGATTGCAAAAGCATCAATACGGAAGTATCAATACTCAAGTAGCAAGGCGAAGTCTATTGCTGAATATTTATTACTATTGTATGTTTCGCTTCTATTAGAACGATATATAAATACAACGTTATGTAAAGAGCCACAGTCGATACGATTGTGGCTCTTTTGCTATGTTTTTTGTTTGAGGTGAGAGCTATATATAGAACAATAGCAGCAACAAAGGTGTATTTTAATGGCGGATAGATCAGATTCCACGCATCCTCATTTCAGGCTATGCACTTTCTCATATTACAGTTGTGAAAATATGAACAAAGTATGAACATCCATATAACCTATTGCATTGTGACAAAAATCACAATATAATAATCACATAAGGTGAAAACATTCACAAACCAATCGTTTCCACCATACCCCAATCGGTAACGCTTATCGTCATCCAGCAGAATCATCCTCATATGCTTCGATGTAGATGACGTAGCCATTGCCAATCATACAGACAGAATCGTTCTTGCTAATGAGCCGAACGATAAGGTAGCAAACGACAGCATTGAAGGATGCTCAAGTAGAAGCAGCAGTAAGAAGGGATCAACTGGCTCCAGGTAAATGTAGACCCTGTAGACCAGATCCGATTCACAGAAGTAGACGAGTCGCTTCAAGCATCAACCGTAGTCGTTTCGCATTATTACGAATGTGAATGTATTCACTAAGTTGTCTGCCCATTCCGCAACGATGCGTGATGGAGCAATGAACTGCTGCACATGTCGGAATGGATAACAGGCTTTACACAAATATAGAACCACACAGGAGGAAGAAATCATGAAAGTAGCTGTTATTGGATGTACACACGCAGGAACCGCCGCCATCGTCAACACCGCTAAGCTGTACCCGGATGCTGAGATTACCGTTTACGAGCGTAACGATAATATTTCGTTCTTATCTTGCGGTATTGCACTGTATGTAGGTGGAGTCGTCGAGGATGCACAGGGACTGTTCTATTCGTCGCCACAGCAACTGGCCGAGCTAGGTGTAACGACCAAAATGCTGCATGAAGTGACCTCCGTCGATACCGATGCCAAAACATTAACCGCACGCAATCTGAACACAGGTGAAGTGCTGACCGATACATTTGACAAATTAATCGTAACGACTGGATCGTGGCCAATCATTCCGAAGTTCGAAGGCATCGAGCTAAACAATATCGTCCTGTCGAAAAACTTCAATCACTCCAATACGATCATCGAAAAAGCGAAAACCGCACGCAACATCGTCGTTGTCGGCGCAGGCTATATCGGTGTCGAGCTGGTCGAAGCGTTCCAGATGAATGGTAAACAGGTGACTCTGATCGACGCAGAGGATCGCATTTTGAGCAAATATCTCGATCCAGAATTCACTGCACGTACCGAGCAAACATTGACCGAGCAAGGAATTCAACTGGCGCTGAACGAGAAGGTTGTACGCTTTGAAGGTGAGAATGGCAATGTGACGACCGTTGTTACCGACCGTGGTGAGCATACTGCGGATATGGTTATTCTGTGCATCGGCTTCCGTCCACAAACCGAGCTGCTTGCCGGACAGGTCGACATGCTGCCGAACGGTGCGATCATCGTCGATAAATACATGCAAACAAGCAAGAAGGACGTATACGCTGCGGGCGATAGCTGCGCGATCTACTACAACCCAACAGGTCAGCACGCCTATATCCCACTCGCAACGAATGCAGTTCGTATGGGTACACTGGTCGCACGCAATCTGGTGCAGCCAACTACTGAATATATGGGCACACAGGGCACATCCGGTATCAAAATCTACGAAGACAATATCGCGGCAACCGGTATGACCGAAACTGCTGCGCGTCTGGCTGGACTGGATGTAGAAGCATCGACAATCGAGGATAACTATCGTCCAGAGTTTATGCCTACGCATGAGAAAGTAACCTTGAAGGTCGTCTACGAGAAAACAAGCCGCCGCATTCTGGGAGCCCAGATCATGTCGCACGCTGACCTGACCCAGTCGATCAATACGATCTCGGTATTCATTCAAGCTGGCATGACCGTCGATCAGCTCGCCTTTGTCGACTTCTTCTTCCAGCCGCACTATAACAAACCGTGGAACTACCTGAATAGCGTAGGTCTGCAAGCATTGCCTCCAGTGGCTGTGAAGGAGCCTGTGAACGCGTAAGGGACGTAACGTTCGGGTGTAGATGAGTTTTGAGGTAGATGAATTGGAGTTTTAAAGATGGCAATTGCTGTACAGGAAATAGAAGTGAAAGAACTAGATCAGGTTGCGATGACGAAGTTGCTGTACTTGAATCCACGTTACACATGCTGGATGAAGATAGACATATGTGTTCAGAATGTTTGATATAAACGAAAGCCTACTTGCGGTTTGGATGCAAGTAGGCTTTTTATTTTTTTGGAGCTCATGTGTCTTTTTTGGTGAAATAAAGAAATGTGTCCTACTATACTTTATTAGCTGAGCAGAAAGGAAGTTAACCAATAAATACAATAGCATCTTCGCGTTGAAATGCCTTTGGTAGATTGGTTTGTAGAAGATGGATTCTCGATAGCATTTGTTCTCGTACATCATCTTTTATATGTTCATCCACCCAGCTTAGTAATACATCTAACTCATGGATGAAGCAATCAGCCTCTGTTTTTGTCAGATCAATTCCGTATTGAATGTTAATAATCCACTCTGTATGTATAGATTCAATAGCAGGAAGCCAATACGTTTCGAATGAACGCTGTCCAGCGACTGGAATCGTGAACAGTTGTTCAAATTCATTCTGTGGATCTAAAATAATTGCTGAAACAGCCATAGGATAGTACCTCCATTATTCGAATTTTTGATGTCTATCATCAGAAGTTGAGCATTAAATGATCATATTTTTTGCAAAGTTAGTCTTTAATTTCTAGAAATATAATAATTTCATTTTCCCACAGCTATAACCACACTTCACATCCGAATATTAAAAATGAAAATTCAAATATTTAAAATAATTCCCTCCTTCACCCTCTCAACGTGATATTTGTTACTTTTTTCACAAAGTCAATCTATTAAAATTGAAATATGCAAATAACCGCTGATTACAGGCGAAAATAAAGTGAATTCCTGCTGTATCGATAGATATCGAAGACAAGCATGCTTCTGTCTAGGTCTCCTTCATCCAGCAATGAATTCCTCAAAGGAGAGAACCTTCATTATGGCTTATTACAAACCGCAGCAGATCGCGCTCAACACCATTGATACAGGTGTGACCAAGGCGCGCTCTAGCTGGACGCAGATGCTGGTGCTGGGTTTTTTGGCAGGTGCATTTATTGCGCTTGGTTTCTTGCTGGATATTCGGGTGATTGCTAGTATGCCGGAGGAATGGGGGAGCTTTGCTAATTTTGTGGGCGCTTCGTTATTCCCGGTAGGTCTGATTCTCGTGCTTGTTGCTGGGGGAGAGCTACTAACGGGCAATATGATGGCAGTGCCGCTGGCGCGCATGGCGGGGCGTATTCGTACGCTGGAGGTGGTACGTAATCTGTTTGCGATCACGATCGCGAACCTACTGGGCGCGTTATTCGTTGCTTATTTCTTTGGACATGTGGTTGGAATGACAGAGACGGGGCCTTATCTTGCGAAGACGGTCGAGATGGCAGGGCATAAGCTGGAGGGAAGCTTTCTGCAAATGTTTATATCCGGTATTGGCTGTAACTGGCTTGTAGCGCTGGCAGTCTGGTTATCCTACAGTGCGGACAATATTAGCGGCAAAGTGCTAGGCATCTGGTTCCCAACGATGGCGTTCGTCGCTATCGGATTCCAGCACGTTGTAGCGAATATGTTCCTGATCCCGGCTGCGATCTTCGCTGGATACTATTCATGGGGACAGTACGCGATGAACTTTGTTCCGGTATGGCTTGGTAATCTGACAGGTGGTGCATTGTTCGTCGCCTGTGCTTATTTTACAGCGTATATTCGTCCTATGAGAGCAGGAACGGCTCCAGCTTCACCAGCAGATCACACGAATCATACAACGCAGCCA
The DNA here is from genome assembly GCF_034055775.1 of Paenibacillus hunanensis. NCBI lineage: Bacteria > Bacillati > Bacillota > Bacilli > Caryophanales > Paenibacillaceae > Paenibacillus > Paenibacillus hunanensis. The sequence goes on from NZ_CP139194.1 coordinate 754,932, forward strand.
GAACCTGCTGTACAGCCAGGAACAGGCGCTGCTGTAGCACTGCCGCTTCAGCATAGCGAGCAGGCGCATGTGTGAGCGAAAACTATAGTTCCTCTTCCATAACTCCTCTTTCATAAATGGAAGGGAGCATGTGCAGGACTAGGGAAGGTGCTGTAGGTTGGAATCGTATCATCTACATGTTGAATGTACTGAGTACCACATAGTAAACACTGAACACTAAATGCTGGGTACCAAATGCTGAATACTAAATACTAAATACCAAAGCACCTTCTACTGAGATATTAGACGACTCACATCTACTAATATTCAGCGCAAGGTGCTTTTTTTGTAGCTAAATTGGGGAATACTAGTTGTAGCACGGATTACATATCATAAGCATTGCTATGTGATCATATCTAAATCTACACTTAGAAGCAGAAGCAGAAGCAGAAGCAGAAGCAGAAGCAGAAGCAGAAGCAATAGCTTGTAAAATAGACGAAACCAGACAGCCACCTCCCAGTATTCAGTCTCGTTTCAAAATATGATGATCGGGTAATAAATGGATTGATGTGTCGCAGAACGAATCAAGAGGTGCAGTATGGAAAAGTTGAATGAATATAAGTGGAATGAAATGATCCAAAAACAAAACGAGATGGAGCAGGAGCTACGGCAGCTTCAGCAGCAGCTTGCCAGCGAACAGCAGGCACGCCAGCAGGCGGAGCAGTCTGCTGAGAATAAGTCGCGCTTCATCGCCATGCTGAGCCATGAGATTCGTACACCGATGAATGGAATTTTGTCCATGAGCGAGCTGCTACGCAATACGAGTCTGGATGAGGAGCAGCAGGGCTATCTTCATGTGCTGCATACGAGCAGTGAATCGCTGATGGCACTTGTGAACAATTTGCTCGATATTGGCAAGATTGAAGCAGGGAAAATGAAGCTTGCACGCGACCCGTTTGATCTGATCAACACGATGGAGGATTTGACGTATGCGCTGGCACCACGCGCCTTTGAAAAAGGTGTGCAGGTGCATTTGAATGTACATTCAGATATTCCGCTATTCGTGATCGGCGATGCGCTCAAGGTGCGTCAGATCATTATGAATCTGCTGCAAAATGCGATCAAATTTACGGAAAAAGGCGATATTAGTGTATCGCTATTTATGTTGCCGAATGATGATCTCGACCGATTAACGGTAAAGGTATCTGTAGAAGATACAGGCATCGGTATTCCACCGGAGCGTCTGAACGATATTTTCAAAATGTATGAGCAAATGCATGAGCAGAGCGAGCATATGCACCAGGGCACCGGGCTTGGACTGGCGATCTGTAAGCAGCTCACTGAGCTGATGGGTGGCACGATTCAAGCGGAAAGTCTGGATGGTGTGGGTACCTCGGTTAGTATTACGCTGGAATTTGAACGGTATACCGATCTACCATCGATTCCATTTAAGGACAATGTGCTGCATGATTTGCGAATTTTGTTGCTGGAGCACAATGCGATCTGTCGTGGATTGATTCATGACATGCTGGTGGAATGGGGCGCGCATGTAACGATTGCAGATGATATGGATGAGCGTTTCTTTGATGAGCTGTATCATCATGATTATGATCTGGTGCTGGTCGATCTGGATATGCTGGATCGCGAGCGCTGGATACGCGAGCGGACGAAGATTCAGAAGCAGCAGCTATTCCTGCTTGCTCCGCTGGGTGAAAAGGTCGAGGGCGAATTCCGCGATACCTTCGAGACGGTGATCACGAAGCCAATCCGTAAAATTCATTTGCTCAATAGCATTCTGGCGCTACAGCAAGGACATCGTTAAAAGATATGGACATCTTATGATCCTAACGTACACGAATGATCCGAATATACACATGAGCTATTTGTACAAAATAGACTAAAAATGACCTGCCTGCTGGCGGGTCATTTGTTTATCTATATGATGGATTGAATTATGTATACGATAGCGACAGGAATTAAGCTGAAAATAGACAAAATGAAATCCGCCATGTCGCGGTTCGGGGGAACGAAACCGTGATATGGCGGATTCCGGGAGTGGTCCATGATATGACAGAGGGTGAGAATGAAGGGGACATCACTCTCGCCAAATGCCGTTACTTATTGTTAAACGGGCGCCGACCGATTGAAACATAACTGAATTTAAAATAACTAAAAAATTTGCAGTAGATTCTTCCATCTTCGATTCCAGCATAAACAGGTGCGTTTTTAATGGTGAAATAGGGCAACGGATCGCTTACTATTGTCTTCCACATTGTTATATGATTTCGCGATTTGGCAGGAGTCTGCACTTAACCACATACATCGTTATTCCAGCTCGAAAAAGGATACGGTGTACCTTGCCTATTCAGCTCCTTATCCGTGTAAAGCGGCAAAGGATATGCTTGCCCATTATAACTGCCATGAAGCATACTAGAAGCTATGTGTTTGATCGATCATTTTGAACATGAATACATATGTCTGCCGGGTTAATGGCAGCACTTGCAGTTGATTATACAGCATAGAGGCATGCTTGCGATTAGCAGGTCTACCTAGGGAAAGGAATTCATCATGCGCTGGCTCAAAACATATCCACGGGAAATTCAAGTCTTTCTACTCGCCAGTCTGCTCAACGCAGCAGGCGGGTCTTTGATGTGGCCACTCGTCACATTATTCGTTTATCAGGAGCTAGGGCGTCCGATGCAGGATGCCGGGCTGGTGGTGCTCTTACAATCACTTGGTGGTATTATTGGGCAGCTATTAGGTGGCGCGCTCTATCATCGATTGGGTGTACGGCGTCTGATCGTAGGCTCGCTGCTGTTAAATGGGGCATTCTTGTTCACATTACCAGCCGTTAGCAGCCATTTTCCATTATTCATGGGGGCAATGGTGTTTATCGGATTGTTCAACTCTATGTCGATGCCAGCGATTCAGGCGTTTATCGGCTTCCGGTTTGCGGATCGGCGGGGAGAGCTATTTAATATCGTGTATGTAGCGAATAATATCGGGGTTGCGCTGGGGACGGCATTGTGTGGCGTGCTGGCGGATATTTCGTATTATTTATCATTTGTCATTAATGGGATCAGCTGCGTTGGATTTGCGATCTTTTTCTTTGTGTACCTGGGTAAGATCGGGACAGCCGATCCGTCTCAAATCGATGATAATAATCCGGGACGCCCCAAGTCTGCGCCGGGCGAACGAACAGGCTGGCTGCTACGGCAGGTGCGTGTGTACTTGTTTATGGGGATTGCAACAATGTTTCTATGGCTGGGCAATTCGATCTGGAATACAGGCGTATCGCCGCATATCGTCAGCTCTGGTCTGCTGATTAGCTATTACAGTCTGCTCTGGACGCTAAATGGTGTACTGATCTTTGCCGGACAGCCATTTGTGAATCTGGTACGGCGACTATTTGCGCGCACCGCACAGGCGCAGATGACAGCAAGTGCTGTCTTTTATTTGCTCGGGTACATTGTCATTTTAACGTATCCGGGGTATCCAGCCTTTGTTATTGCGATGGTGCTGACAACGTTTGGTGAAATGCTCATCTCGCCAGCGATTCCGTCCTTTGTATCGGAACGCACAGGTGCGTATGCGCCATTTTATCTCGGTGTTGCAGGTGGGATTGGTGCAGTCGGTCGTGTCATCGGGCCATATGTAATGGGTGTGTTTTATGATCGGGGTGGATTGATGCCAGTGACATGGGTGGCAGTCGCGGCTGCCATTCTGTCGTTGCTGTTTTATATGGTACACAGTGCAGCGCAGCGGCATGGGGCGCAGCTACAGCAACGGCAGTAAGATTAATTAAGGGTAGAGGCAGCAGAGAAGTATGGCAGTAGGATAGTAGGTTGATAAATCGTTAAACTATAGCAGGGAACATAGGCTTACTGACGGTAGTGAAGCGAATAAGGGAGGATAGCCGGAGATTTTGTAAAACGGACGCGGTGCAGTGTAAAACTTTGACTCCTCGATGTTAAGTATGGAGTGAGCAGTGCTATAATAAGCCATACAGGCGAACAATAGCGCTAAGACGTTGGTGATGTACATTTCATGCCAGCGTCTATATGCTTGACCATTGCCTGATTGGATGGGCATAGCCCAGACCGCTGCTTTTTCCGAAAGGAGTCCTGTCATGTCGATCCCATTGACTTCTGAAACGATCATTCGCCCCTCTACAATGAAGGATGCTCGTCAGCTGATGCAGCTGGATCAGCTTGTGTGGAATCATTTGAATACACCGTCGGTCTTTTACTGCTCATCTCGCCGTCAATATTTGCAGGCTTGTCCGCCTGGCAGTCAGCTCCTGGCTGTGCATGGAGATCAGGTATGTGGATATGTTGGCTTTGGTTATCCGCAATCGTTTACCGTTAGCCAGCATGTGTATGATATTCATATCGCGGTGCATCCGGATTATCGTCGTCAGGGCATTGCCAGACGGCTGCTGGATGCATTATGTGAGCATGCGCGTACACGACATATTCGTAAGCTAACGCTACGGGTGCTGTCGACCAATACAGAAGCCGTCCACTTTTACGACAAATACGGATTCGTCGAAAATGGACGGCTTCAGGAACAATTTTATATTCATGGACGATATGTGGATGACATTTTAATGACGTACTGGCTGTAGCCTACAGGTTATAAGGATGCTGTCCGTATACGCTTTTGGTGATCAGCTCGGTCAGCTCTTCCTTTTGCGCCCGGTATGTATCAGGCGTGATACTTCCGTCAATCAGTCGCTGCGTAAGCAGCTCGTTCATTTGTGCAACCTGCAGGTCGATAACCGCCTGCGGGTTTTTGTTGTTGCGGCGGGCAGTGTCTGCCAGGCTACCACCCTCGTACAGGTCATCATAGACATCCTCATCTGAATCGGCGCCAACTGTACTCAAGAACGGGTCCTGCTGTTGCCGGACAACAGAAGAGCCAGTGGACGTTTTAACGGCTGCCTGTGCGTTGGCTTGCTCTCCGAGCAACAGACTGCTGATTGCGATGCCAAGCAGCAGTGTACTGATCATCCTTTTGCCCTTGCGAGCATGGTGATTAATGGTCGTGCGTTTCATATGGATACCTCTCTTTGCTATGCATTCATAATGAGTTGTTGCATAGCTATCATAACCGAGCTGGCTTAAATCAAACTTAAATTGACGTAAAGGGGAGATAAAAGTTTGGTGTTGTCAGTGTGAGAAGTAAAAGGAGAAAAAAGTATAAGATCCCTATCGTGAGCAGTGAAGTAATTAATCTAGATCAAGGTAATCCGTTTTGAGCATCACGGTATCATAGTAGGTGATTTTCTGAATGATACGCTGCATATGGGAGAGCGTTTCGGTCATTTGAAGTTCGATTCGCTTTTTGTGCTGTTCAAGGAAGTTACGGCGATCGAGTAAGGTTTCATCGCCTTGAAAGATCATATCTACATACGTTTTGATCTCATCTAGTGTCATGCCTGTGCTTTTGAGTGCAATAACGAATTTGAGCCAGTTCATTTGTTCATCTGAATACACGCGTCGTCCACTTTCATTACGAGAAACCGCAGGCAGCAAGCCTTCTTTTTCATAATACCGTAGCGTAGAAGCATTCAGTCCGACTATAGTTTCCACTTCGCTGATCGAGTACGTCAATATTCTCACCTCTTAAAGTTAACTTTAACTTCAGTGTTAGCGTTCTCCTAACACGATGTTTAATGAAAAGTGATTTTTGCGAAGCAAAATATCTTACAGCTTCAGTGTATGCGATTGGGTGCTGAGTGTATAGCAATGATTAATCATGTAACTGGCTTTTATTGAATACTATAAATAATAAGTCTCACGCCAGCTTGAAGATATGAATACATTATGCGTATCTAATAGGTAAACAGAGCTATCTATACAAGATAGCTCTGCGTAGAAATAATGCTAGCATAGATCGCCCGTTCGATTCGCTAGATTGCGGATGTCTAGTATGTTAATAACAGACTACTTTAGGTCAGCTAGGAGAATAGATAGAACATCGCTGTTTATATTATTCCTTGAAATCAGCGTTTTGCGTAACTTCCTTCCATTCTTCAATGGATTGAAGCAAGGTATTCAACTTATGTGTAGCAGCGGCATAGGCAGCGTTGCCCAGCAGTAGACGCAGTGGAGGCTTGTCGCTTTCGACGATCTGTAGCACCGCTTCGGCTGCCTTTTGCGGATCACCGGGCTCTTTTCCAGCCGCATCCGGCGTAACGATCATGTCCATAAATGATTGATATTCTGCAATGGACGAGGACGTTTTAACCGATGATCGACCTGCCCAATCGGTACGGAAGCTGCTAGGCTCGATTAAGGATACATGGATGTTAAACGGTGCCACCTCTTGAGCCAGACTCTCGGAAATGCCTTCTACAGCATATTTAGTTGCATGATAGTATCCAAGCGTCGGGAACGATGCCAGACCACCAATCGAGGAAAAATTGATGATATGTCCAGAACGCTGGTTGCGCATATGTGGTAAGACCGCATTGGTCATATGCATCAAGCCCCAGAAGTTGATCTCAAACATTTTACGTGTTTCTTCCTCCACGCTTTCCTCTACCGAACTAAAATAGCCGATACCTGCATTGTTGACAAGTACATCGATCGAGCCAAAGTGAGTCAATGTATGCTGTACAGCAGCTTGAATTTGCTCTGGTTGAGTGACATCCAGAGGTAAAGCGAGTACACGATCCTCTCGATCTTTCGCCAGGTCAGCAATAGCCTCCAACTGGCGTGCAGTCACTACGACCCGATAACCTGCCTGAATAGCTTGCTCTGCAAGCACACGACCAAACCCGGTAGAACAGCCTGTGATCAACCATACTTTATTTTGTGACATTGAAAAGCTCCTTTGCGTTAGGGTGGGTTACACTCCTTACGCTACTACTTGAAGTTAACTTGAAGTCAAGCCAAGTATTCCAGACATGCAAAAATGTCGTTTATTACATATACTATAGAAGCATTCCATCTTTGAGCTGGCAGTACTCCATTTTTATGCTAAAAGATACAAGATCAGCTGAGGCTATACTGCAAAAGAGGGTGCACAACATATCGTACATAATTGAGAGGAGAAACATCATGAATAAGATAGGATTAGCCTGTGCGGTTCTCTCTATAATCGCGCTCTGTGCCGCCTGCTCCAATACGGAACCTGTAGACAAGTCGAACATAAATACATCGGCAGCAGAATCGGTTACAGCAGACAGCGCTGATACAAACAGCAATACTCCAGAGAATGGTGAAGAGTCGAGCTCTGATCTGGCAGAGGAGATGTCAAATACGCCAGACATGGCTACCTCTGATAAAGCAGCGTCAACAGCACCCACGGAATCTACCGATTCTACCTCAACCAAAAAGGAAGCAGTTCCAGCGACAGATGGTCAGGAATCAGCCGTTTATCATTATGTAAATAGTCGTTATGGCTATTCCATTGCTTATCCTGCGACATGGACAGCCGGCGAGGAGGCAGACAATGGGGATGGGAAGATACTGTATGTTGGCAATCCGGACATCGATATTCGCGTCTATGCTTCCAACTATATGGAGGACGTGTCCGATCCATATCATAATGACGATAACCATGTGCAGCGACAACGCGTTGCTTTTAATAATGGCAAAGAGGGTACACTTGTGATCGGTAAAGAAGATAACAAGATTTTATATGATATGGTATATGTGTCCAAAGACGACGTAGAGTATCATTTTTACGCTAACGTACCACAAAGCTTTTTTGATCAGAATGAGAAAGTTCTCTTAAAAGTCGCTAAAAGTCTGGATATTCCTAACGAATAATTAGTATTTATTTTAATCATATTCAGTTCTAAAGCTTTGCTAGTGCAAAAACACCACGTTCCAGCGACTCATCGCCTGAACGTGGTGTTTTCATTATAGATAGAATGAAGAAGTATAGATAGAATGAAGAAGCACGAGTAAATAAAGCGAAAGCACATAAGCTACAAACAGCAATATGAAGCACAACCTACCTACCGCTTCAGCTTCCATTCCTGTTGCAGCATGCCATACACCGCATGATCCACATAACCTGCTGGCAGCAGCTCGGCCTCCCGAATAATCCCTTCCAAAATAAAACCAAGTCGCTCTGGCACCGCCCGACTGCGCTTGTTGCCTGTCGCACAGCGAATCTCTACCCGATGCAAATTCAGCTCAATGAGCGCATAATCTAGCATCGCACGCAGGGCAGACGTAATCAATCCATTGCCCTGAAATCGCTCGCCCAGCCAGTAGCCAACGCCGACTGAGCGATGGTTCCAATTAATCTCGTGAAAGCCGATAATTCCGGCAAATTGTCCTTTGTACCAGATGCCCGCATTCCATCCGCCATTTTCCATCGCCTGCGTCAGGCTGGCACGTACAAAGTCTTCACTTGCATTCAGTGAGGTGGTCGAGTCGACCCAGGGCAGCCACTGGCGCAGATGGGCACGCGATTGATCAATCAGCTGGTAAATATGTCGTGCATGCGCTGGCTCCAGCGGGCGCAGCTCGGTTTCTTCATCCAATATGTAGGTGAACATGCAGCATGTCCTCTCTTTCTGTGAAGGTATATGTCTGTGCCGACATGATGATAGCGAGGAGCGCTCCACATCCGTATGCACAGGCGAGCATTAACGAGGTCGCATAGGAGGACGCTGCTCCAATGCATAAATATCTTCTTCCATTCCTGCCATTCGTTCATTCACCAGCGTACGGCAATCTGCCAGTGCCTGATTGTATACATGTGGCCCAATCGTCGTCATCATAAAGTCCAGCACCTGATCGGCAGCCAGCTCGCCAATCGTCTCGCCACGCTCCATTTCAAAAAACTGCTGAATGTTCGCAATCATTGTTTCACGTGTCTCACGCGATAGCTTCATCGGCTTCATCGAGCACGCTCCTTCCTGCATAGATTTGCATTTTATTGTCTATGCTATCGTATTCGAGATCAGTCGTCAAAAGTCGCAAGTCCCGTCCTGATCGGCTTGTATACGGTATCATATCGGGTGGAAGAGGCGAACTGCCTTGCCTATGCCTGTATAACCGTTATAATAGATATATTCGCAACAGAAACTGAACGATGAAAGGTTGATAGGTGTGGAGAACTCGAATTTGACTCCTTCTAATTTTATTAAAACAATCATTACCGACGACCTGAAGTCCGGTAAGGTCAACAAAGTGGTGACCCGTTTCCCACCGGAGCCGAACGGCTATCTTCATATCGGTCATGCCAAAGCAATCTGGGTGAACTTCGCGCTGGCAGACGAGTTTGGCGGTAAGACGCATCTGCGTTTTGACGATACGAACCCAGCGAAGGAAGACGATGAATATGTACGTGCCATTGAAGAAGATGTGAAATGGCTCGGTTATGAGTGGGAAGGCAAATATTTTGCATCCGACTATTTTGATTTTATGTACGAAAAAGCAGAGCTGCTGATCAACAAAGGTCTTGCCTATGTAGATGACCAAACCGCGGATCAAATCCGTGAAACACGCGGTACACTGACGGAGCCGGGCACAAACAGCCCGTATCGTGATCGCAGTGTTGAGGAAAATATGGAGCTGTTCCGCCAGATGCGTGACGGCAAATTCGGTAACGGAGAAAAGGTACTGCGTGCCAAGGTGGATATGGGCTCGCCGAACATCAATATGCGTGATCCGGTTATTTATCGTATTGCTCATCTGGAGCATCACAATACAGGTGATAAATGGTGCATCTATCCGATGTATACGTACGCTCATCCATTGGAGGATGCGTATGAGAAGATTACACACTCTCTCTGTACCGTGGAATTCGAGGATCAACGTCCATTTTATGACTGGGTGATCCGTGAGTGTGAAGTCGATGCGGAGCCGCATCAATATGAATACGGTCGCCTGAATGTCGCACAGACACTTACAAGTAAACGTAAGCTCAAGTTGCTCGTGGATGAAAATATCGTTGATGGCTGGGATGATCCACGCATGCCAACGATCTCCGGTCTAAGACGTCGCGGCTATACACCAGAAGCCCTGCGCTCCTTTGTATATGAGACAGGTATTTCGAAAAGTCAGGGTATTATCGATCTGCAAATGCTGGATCACTTCGTTCGTGAGGATCTGAAGCTGAAGGTTCCACGTACGATGGGTGTATTGCGTCCGCTGAAAGTTGTCATTACCAACTATCCAGAAGGACAGGTGGAAATGCTGGATGCTGAGAACAACCCGGAGAATGAAGAAATGGGCGTTCGCCAAATTCCGTTCTCACGTGAAATCTACATCGAGCAGGACGACTTTATGGAAGTGCCACCACCGAAGTATCATCGTCTGTATCCAGGCAATGAGGTTCGCCTCAAGCATGCGTACTTCATTAAATGTAATGACTTTATCAAGGATGAAGACGGTAATATCGTCGAAATTCATTGCACATATGATATCGAAACGAAGAGTGGTAGTGACTTTAACGCTCGTAAAGTAAAAGGCACGATTCACTGGGTTGAAGCTTCTCAAGCCGTTCCAGCTGAATTCCGTCTGTATGAGCCACTGATCAAAGCAGAAGACGAAGAGCTAGTTGAAGAAACCGCTGGCGGTACAGATGAGATTCCAGAAAAAACATTCCTAGATTCGATCAATCCCAACTCGCTCGAAATCGTACACGGCTTCGTCGAGCCAGGATTGAAGGATACCGCTGCATTTGATCGTTACCAATTTTTCCGCCACGGCTATTTCAGTGCTGATCCAAAATATACCATGCCAGGAGACCCTGTCTTCAATCTGGTTGTATCGATGAAGAGCTCGTTCAAATTGCCGAAGGCATAAAGTATCCAACATTAATCGCTATGCATAACGGAGTGAGCATGATGTTTTCACGCTCATGATGATAAACAAAAAGGCGTTATCCTCTGAGGGGATAGCGCCTTTTATTTACATTTATTCTTCTTCATCAGGCAGCTGATACCCCGTTCGTCGTACATTCAGCCACATCAATGCAAAACCAATCGACCCTACCAGCGACAACGCCACGCCAGCCAGATACATCTGCTCTGACCCAAAGTTCTGGAACAGCCATCCACCGAGAAAGCCAGCGATGACGCCTGATACGCCGCTCCATGTCATCGTATACAGCGCCTGACCCGTACTGCGGAACGCGTTCGGCACGAACATCATCGTTAGCTGTGTTCCGACATAGAAATAGCCGCCAAACGTAACGGCATGCAGCAATTGGATAAAAATAACCTGCATCGGACTCACTGCTTCTGCCATTAGCAGCCAGCGGAACGTGAACAATAGGCTCACAATCGCCAGCCAGCCGATCATAAACGATACCTTTTTACGTAGAAAGCGATCGAATAGCAGGAATAGTACGGCTTCAAAAATAGACGAAGCGAATACCGCCCATCCGACCATACTTTTCGACCCACCCAGCTCGATTACATACAGCGATAGGAAGGTGCTGTTCATCATATTGGGAATTGCGACCAGCACGCCCAGTATAATAAAGCCGATAAAATACAGATTGCTACCGATCTGCTTTAACGTTTTCCAGTTGATCGGAGCAGCACCACCGGATAAACGCTCCTGCGGTGGTAATACGAGCATGAGCAGAATGGCCACCAGCAGGAGCGCGGTAAACACAATCCCGATGCGAGGCACGCCCAGCTGATCAATGACAGGCCCGGCAACGACGGCTGTCAGCGCCCATCCGAGCGAGCCATACAATCGGAAGCCGCCGAATTTATACGGCGTTCCATCGATATAGTTCAGAATCAATGTACTCGATTGCGCGAACATCGGTGTTTGAAAAAAGAAAAAGCAGGTCATCACAATATAAATAAGCGTATAATTTTCCACATTAAAGACGATCTGTACAAGCACAAGTGTACCGATCATCATCGTAAGCAGCACAAAGCGTACATTTTGCATCCGGTCACCGAGATAGCCCCAGAATGGATTCGCAAATAGCGATACAAAAGGTCCAATCGCCATCAATGCACCAATCTCACTCTGGCTCATGCCGATATCTTGCAAATAAAGCTGAAAGAAGCTGGTGAAGATCACCATCGTTCCATAAATGAAGAACGTATACCAGCGAAGGGTGAGAAAAGGCGATTTAGAAGGTATAGAGCTCAAGAGACGACAATCCTTTCAAGGCGACATTTAGTTCACTTTATCATTTGTTGAAAGGGGATACAAACCATTTCCAGCCAATTTCACCTAACTATGGATTGGAGAAGTGACAAAAGAAATAGCAACTGTGAGCGTGTGCATTTTCGTCCTTCATTTTTGGACTATAGGATTGCGCTGTATGTATAATGAACAGGTGAGGGGCTAGAAGTAGAAACAGACATACCAATGCATACAGGGAATGTATTCAAGATCAAAGTATTAGATAAAGTATGAGATAGATAAGTATACATACAACATAACCGAGATGATGGAAGCATCCTATCTCGATAGGAGGAAGGCATATGAAGCAGAAGGTAGCAGGCATTCTACTGGCTGGTGGGCAATCTAGCCGCATGGGCAGGGATAAGGCGATGCTAGATATCGGGGGCAAGCCGGTCATTCAGCGTGTAGCAGATACATTACTGCAATGCACACCTGATGTCTGTCTGGCGGTAGCGAATGAAGGCGATTATCGATTTTTGAATTTGCCAGTAGCCGCTGATGAGTACCCAGGATATGGACCTTTAGCAGGCATCTATGCCGGAATGAAGCATATCAAAGCAGAGTGGTATCTCGTCGCAGCTTGTGATATGCCATTTAGCAGTGTGGATTTAATGCACAATATGTTGGAAATAGCGATTGACATGCATGGAGATAGAGAGGGTATTCCGATCAGTCAGGCTGTAGTACCTACGTATCAGGATCGTATGCATCCGTTATATGCGGTCTATCATCGCACCGTAATGCCAGCACTCAAGAAGGCATTGGAGCACAAACAGCTTAAAGTGATGGATTGGGTGGAGCAGCATAATCTGGGAGAAATACCACTAGAAGGGCAATTGCCTGATAGTCAGGATGGATTCCTAGAATCCTGCGATATAACGCCATGGTGCCTCTACAATATGAATGATCCAGAAGCCTATGAGCAAGCAAGACGGATGCATATTTTAAAAGAAATGCCCGGCAATTAAGCGATCTGCCGGGCATTATGACCATTTTATGAACGTATAAGCAAAATGCCCATATCGCTTGTGATATCGGTTACAATATAAGTAAGCCAAAACATAACTACGCAATACAGTTGGATATGGCAGTATGATAAGTATTATTTATCAAGCTGATTACTATCATAACGCACATCCATCATTATGGTAGTGAATAAAATCACAAGGAGTGTATTTCAGATGGCAGTGAATACGGAAGTGAAAATGAGCATCGATTGGTTGTACAGTCGGGTAATCACGTATCGTTTGTTAAGTGAAATGCTACAGCGCAAGCCAACCCTGTCCAAGCTGATCGAATGGCGCCGGGATGCCGGACGCATTCAGCAGCTGTCTGCTCGCTCGTATTCCCTGCTGTCTGAACTGGAACAGACACCACTCGCTACAATTATTCAGTCGGCGACAGAGCATGCGACAGCATATGAACGGCTGCTGAGCGCCGATCAGAGGGAAGAGCATCTGCGTGCTGCGCATTATGTATGTGGTGGGCAGGAACGCTGTGGATACGAGGCGATCTTGAACTCGGTCTATGCACGCGCAGGTATTGCCTTTAAAAAGATGGAGCATGAGTCGGATGACCATATTGGAATTGAGCTGGAATTCATGTCTCTGCTAGCAGAGCGTCTGGCAGAGAGTGAGAAGCGTCCATTAGAGCAGGCGGCGGTCATTCAGGCGCAGCTTGATTTTATCGAGCATTATCTGCTCGTCTGGACAGATAAGATGGGAGCATGGCTTGCTGAGACTGCACCGGGTTCACTATATGAGCAATGGGGCACGATGCTGTACGATTATTTGCGACAGGATATGAACGATCTGCGGCAGTATGCTGTTCAGCTGCATGAGCATGCGTGAGAGTAGGCTTCCAGCAGATATGGATGAGTACATGAATTTTCATATTCAATTATGATCCTGGCACGTACAAGAGCACCAATCGATCCTGTTCGTGCCTTCGATTTTCCAACCAATATAAACAAGCTATACGATGATAAAGAAGCGCTCGATCATGAAGATAGTCATCGAGCGCTTCTTATGTATGAGCAACTTGGTTAGCCAGCGAATAAGAGGACTTCATGCGTCTCCTCGTTTTAAGCTTATAATGATCTCAAACATAACAATTTACGGTATGAATATAAATAATTCTGCAAATCGTCACAAAATTATTTGTAAGCGGATTCAAATAAGCATAAATAGTCTAATGGAGTAATAAAGGAGGTTTGCACCTTGAGCCACTACAGGGAGATACTGCCAAAGATCATCGTCAGATCATGTGATCGGACGAGGGAATTCCCTTCGCTCGATTGGGCAAGACAGTATGCGCTAAAGGAACTGGTCCCGCAAGAGATTAATTTTGTCGTTAGCGATCAGCAAACCGGTGAGATTTTTATGGATGTACGCTTTGCAGCACGAACCACAACAACAATCCCCTGAGCCTCAGGCTACAGGGGATTGTTCGATCTGAATATCATTACCGATTTGCATCACATCATCTGTATCGATCCAGCCAGCGGCAGGTTGCAAGGCACAGGCGCTACCACATGCCGTACCTAGTCGTAGCATCGCACGGGTCGAACCCCCACGACTGGCAGAGACGATCATGCCTGCCATCATCGCATCTCCACTACCGAGCGCACTGCGAATAGATAGACGCGGCACACGAATCTGGTAAAAGGAGCCGGTGGAGCGTTCCGCTGCAATCGCACCTTCCGCGCCAAGCGAGATCACCGGTAGCTCGATACCATGATCCATCATCGCGGTTAGCGCCTGATGCAGACGTTCCTGCCGATTACTGCTATCCTGTGCGATACCTGCCCATTCACAGGCCTCCTGCTCATTCGGCTTCACCATATACGGTGCTGCTTTCATACCGTGCATCAATGCTTCACCGCTACTATCGAGCGCGGTGCCCGCTCCATTGCGACGTGCAATTTCGATCAGTCGTACATACACATCAGATGGACAATGCTGGGGCAGACTACCGGAGAAGAGCACCCAGCTAGAGCAGGCTGCCAGCTCCGCCACGGTTTGCTCCAGCAGATCCAGTTGTTCAGCCGTAACGGTTGGAGCTTGCTCGATCAGCTCGGTTTGTGTACGGCGGCTTTGATCGAGAACGGTAATTGCGAGCCTCGTCTCGCCCTCTGCTTCGGTAAATCGGCAACCGACCTGCTCCTGTCGCAATAACGACACCAGCTTGCGTCCATTATGCCCGGCGATCAGCCCAGTAGCCGTAACCGGTTCGCCCAATTGCTGGATGATGCGTGCGGCGTTGACGCCTTTGCCGCCAGGTAGTGTAATCGCATCCTCAATACGATGAACGGTATTTGGACGCAGGGAAGGCACCTGATAAATAACATCAAGTGCCGTATTCAATGTTACTGTCGTAATCATGCCAACTACTCCTTCAACCTGCGAAAGTCATTGCTGGATTGGCGTTTACTTCATCTATGCTGCCGTTTGTATAAGTAAACGGCAGACGGATCGTCACGCAATAAGCTTCAAGCCTACTGCGGACGTAATAATCATCGCGATGAACAGGATGCGCAATCCGCTTCTTGCTTCATTATACATGAGCATGCCTACCAATGCGCCACCGACTGTTCCGATTCCTGTCCATACCGCATAAGCGGTTCCCATCGAAATGCCATTCATGGCAATCGTCAAAAAGGAGAAGCTACCGACAAACGCGATCACCATCATCATCAGATTGAGGATCGAGCGCTGCCGAATGATTCGATTCATCGAGATAACGCCGAATACTTCAAATGCGCCAGCGATGACCAGACTCAGCCAGTACATGATGCTTCACCTGCCTTTGTGTTTGCTTTTGTCTGTGCTTCTGCTGTTTTGTGATCCTTATCCGTAACAAGCTTCAAGCCGATCACGCCAGCGAGCAGTAGTAAAATAAGTGCAATCTTCGTCCACTGAATCGGCTCGCCGAAAATAATCATCTCTGCCGCCACCGTACCTCCTGTACCCAGTCCAGTAAACACGGCATAGACCGTGCCAACAGGCAGACGACGCGATGCCTGAATAATCAGATAAAAGCTAAGCGCGATACCTATCGCGGTCAATGTCCATTCCCCAGCTGTAGCGGCATGCTTCAGCCCGGATACCCACACAACCTCGATCAGTCCGCCAATAAATACATAAAGCCAATTGCGATTCATACGGTGTTACCCCTTTCCAATAATTCCATTCCAATAGATCGGCCAGGTCGCATCCAGTCGCTGGATCGAGCGTTGCTCCTGACCATACAAAACCTCCAGCAAAATGCCATCCGCACAGGTTAGATAAGCTCGCGCCGCCTGCATAGCCGATACGGAGCAATTTAAATTTTCCTTATGCAGATTATGTTCAAATAGTCGCACCAGTTGATTTTCCATCGTATCCAGCATGTGATAGATGAGCGGCATCACTTCATGCTCTAGCTCCTTGGGTGGGAAGAAGGACATGCGCATCACGAACTTGATCGTATCATCAGAGCGATATAGCTTCTGCATATGCTCCAGCAATCCATGTAGCTTGTACTCCAGCGTATGGTGATGATGTGCCAGCATATAACGCTTGAGCGAATGCTGCTGCACACGCGACGCACGATGAAGCACCTTCATGAACAGGTCTGCTTTGCTATTAAAATGCGCATAGATCGATGGCTTTTTGATGCCTGCTTCGGCTGCGATCTTGGCGAGTGAAGCTCCTTCATAACCATCACGAGCAAAATGGGAAAGTCCAATCTGTAGCAGCTGCTGTTTTACATTCATTATTTACACCTACCTAACGGTCGTTAGGTAAATATTAAAGCAATCGAATTTTAAAGTCAACCCTGTGCTTTTGAATGGTTTTTAATGAAAAGTATAAAGAATAACAGGGGAGCTATATAAGTGGCTATATTATTTGTGAGCCGCTCTATAGCAGAAAGTTGTGTATGAGAGATTGTGTATGAGAGAGTAGTGCCTAATCTACACACAGCGGTGGATGAAGACGCACCCTACTTTCGTTTAACATGAAAATAGAGAGGTCATTGGAGCGACCTCTCTGCTGATGAAGGATAGTTGTAATAGGGCAAAAACGATGAAGGATGACTACGTCAACTTTAAAACGTAGTAAATCCAAGAATCAGCTGTAAGCGATATGCGATGTCCTTGAGCCATGTGGTCTGCTCCTGATACATGCTTAGCGGTAAGGTATATTGCTCCCCATCATTGTTCCACAGCATATTGAAGTAGCTATTCACCTCAAGCATGAGTGGATTTTGATTTGATGCGCTGATCCACAGGTCATTTTCCAGATTATAATCCTTCAGATTGCGTGGGGTGAAGTTGGAAGAACCACCGATAATCAGGTCTTTGCCATCAGGCTTATGGATGTACATCAGCTTCGTATGATACTGCTCATCCGTGGTGTTATACCAGCGAATGCCGATTCGTCCACCAGACTTCTCGTTTAGCTCGGCGGCGACAGGGCGATTAGGAATACCGATCTTATCCTGTCCAAAGGCATTCTGGTTGGGGTCCAGAATAAGCTTGATCGTCACACCGCGCTGATCAGCTGCGAGTAGCTCCTTGGTCACTTCTGGGTCGGCTAGATAGAACATGCCCATCCATAGCGTATCGCCCTTTTTCGTATCATTGATCGCTTCTAGCAAACGGCTGTATACCTTGCCTTCGGTAATATAACGAAGCTGAATCGGATCGGAAGTAGACACATCTGTGTTGCTATTCGTCCCATCCGTGGTTGTGGCATCGTTATTATTACTCGTTGTACGGGAAGACTGGGTTCCCGATGTAGCTGACGCAGAGGAAGCAGCTGATGTAGAGCGATCCATATTAGCTTCGTTTCCATTTACAGTTGTATTGCCATTTGCGTTAGACGAATTGGATGATGCCTTGGCTTCCTTCGTATCCGAGGACGCGGTGACCTGACCTGTACCGGATGTCGTATCAATCGCTTTGGTGGGCGGTGTATACGTCGGCAGCTTCACCGGATAACCGGATAGATCGACTACCGCCTGCTCTGCCTTGAGCAGATCGCCAATGATTTTCCCCTGTACTTCAAAGGCAACATTGGAATGATAGGCACTCGCATCATGTACATTACCAGTAGATACAAGCGCACTATGATCGGTAATGACCGCTTTGCGATGATTCGCTTTTACATTGATCAGCTTCAAGTAGGAGCGGAATGTCACATCCGGGCCGCCTGTTGCCATTGCATTCGGAATCGTACCTTCTCCAGCCTGACCGAACCATTGGAAAAAGGTACGCCATACCGCTGAATAGACAGGAGTGGAATCCCGCAATGGATCAACATCGGTCATGATGATGCTGATTCCCGCCTGACGCATTTTCTCCAGCAGTGGATTAGGGCCAGAATTATAGTTCGTATTCACCTCATCTGTAATGAACACAATTTGCATATCCGGCTGCTGTTGCTTGCGCTTAATGAGATGGTCAGCCAGCCCCTCGCTAAGCTTCGGATACTCCTGACCTTTATGTACATAGTTATTGAACAAAAACATGTCGATTACGATAAAGCGGTCGGCTTCATCGACCATTTGCAAGATCCGGTCATAAATATGCCTTTTTTGGGTAAATCGATCGCCTGAACCGGGTGCTGGATACGTCAGATCATAATAAAAATTTACATGATCAACCGTATAAAGCGGACTTTCATACGAGACACCTGCTGGAAGCGGCTTATGCGTTTGATACAGCATAACGGCGATCAGCCAGACAACGAGCAGTCCGAGCATAATACGGATAACAGGCAACCGCCAGCCCTTTTTACGCTTATGCTTGCTGGAGCGTGATGTATGAATAGGTGCGGAATTTTCGGGGAATGCTTTCATGAGCGGTAGCTCCTTTCCATTCGATCCAGAAGGGTATACCCTTGGACAGCAGGCACGAGCTGCTAGCTTGCAATCTGGACCTCTCTAACCATATACCAACAAAGCTTTATTTTTGACGCAAAGCGAAGTGATCGTTTGCTTTCATTTGTTCAAATTTTGTTCAAAATTAACCAAATTTAATTTTGTAAAATGGGTCTGGTGACGGTGCAAATCGGTTGTTATTTGTTTATATATACTTTATGGGTATTGGTTACATGTGTAGCACGCGCGGGAACAACAACATCCCGGCACTAATTTCAGTTCAAAAAAGGGGAATGTTATGAAAGCGACTCAATCTGCCCGCAAAGCAGTTATCGTTGGAGCAGGACCTGGTGGACTGGCGGCGGCTATGCTGCTAGCGAGCCACGGGTACAAGGTGGATGTGTTCGAAAAACAGCCGGTTGTCGGCGGCCGTTCCGGTCGTTTGGAAGTCGGAAAATATCGCTTTGATCGGGGCGCAACATTTTTAATGATGCCGCATCTGATCGAAGAGCTGTTTGCCCTCTCAGGGCGTTCACTGCACGATTATGTGGAGATGAAGGAGCTTACACCACTGTACAGCCTGCATTTTGGAGATACAGTTTTCAAGCCGTCACGTAACCGTGAGGATACGGCAGAGCAGATTGCACGACTGTTTCCAGGCAATGAAGCGGGATACTATCGCTATCTGGAAGAAGAGGACGTGAAGCTGGATAAAGTGATGCCGCTACTGCGTCGTCCATTTTCCAATCTGCTTGATTATGTACGTTCTGATGTCATACGCGCACTGCCGAAGCTCCATCTAAACGATACGGTGTATGGGCGTTTATCCAAATATTTTAATGATGAGCGATTGAAGCAGGCATTTACGTTTCAATCTAAATATCTGGGTATGTCAGCATGGGATTGCCCGGGCACCTTTACGATTTTATCTTACCTTGAGCACCGCTATGGTCTGTTCCATCCTACAGGCGGCATACATGCTGTATTCGAAGCGATGGCAAAAGTGATCTCTGAGCACGGTGGACGCGTACATACTTCCAGAGGCGTACAGCGGATACTGACAGAGAACGGAAAGGCTACTGGCGTAGTGCTTGAGGATGGCGAGCACCTTTTGGCTGACCGGGTGGTCATTAATGCCGATTTTGCTACGGCGATGAACCGATTGTTTGAACCGGGTGTATTGCGTAAATATGCACCGGAGCGTATCGCAGCGAAGACGTATTCATGCTCAGCTGCCATGCTCTATCTCGGCGTAGATGGCGAGATTGATCTGGATCACCATTCGGTTCACTTTTCCGAGGATTATCATCGTTATGTTGATGAGGTAACACGCTTCAAAACATTGTCGGATGATCCGTCCCTCTACGTACACAACCCGTCAAGACTCGATAAGACGATGGCACCAGCAGGCAAATCGGCTCTGTATTTGCTCATGCCGACACCGAATCTGACAGGTGAGACGGATTGGGAAGCGAAGCGTGAAGCGGTGAAGGAGCAAATGCTGAATCGTGCCGAGCAAATTCCGCAGCTTCGTGGGCTGCGTGATCGGATCGAGGAAATGCAATTTTTCACACCGCTCGATTGGGAGCGTCAGCTGGATGTGTACCAGGGGGCAGTGTTCAATCTGACACACAACCTTGGACAAATGATGGCATTCCGTCCACATAATCAATTTGAGGAAGTCGACAATGTATGGCTCGTTGGTGGGGGCACGCATCCAGGCAGTGGCTTGCCGACGATCTTCGAATCGGCGCGTATTAGCACAGCGTTGATCTTCAAGCAGGATGGGGTATCGCATACTCATTCCGCAGATGCAGGTACGGTGCTAGCATGAGCGGAGCCATCATGAGACGCAAACGAATCGCCATCGTCGGCGGTGGAATCGGCGGCTTGACTGCTGCATTACTGCTGAGCCAGCGCGACGTGGAAGTGACCATTTTTGAGAAAAGTGATCGTCTTGGTGGACGAATCGCCTTTGAAGAGCAGGATGGGATCGCAATCGATCAGGGCCCGACGATTGTGCTGTTGCCAGAGATGCTGCATAGCATTATGGAGGAGGGCGGCATTTCACGGGATCGGCTGCCATTAATCGAATGTGACCCGTTATACCGGATTCATTATGCGGATGGTCGTGTAATGACCAAGCATCGTGGCACAGAGCCGCAGGCAGAGGAGATTGAACGTCTATTTCCCGGCTCCGGTGCAGGATTTCGCCGTTTTATGCACGATATGAGTCCGTTATTTGCACGCGGACAGGCTTCATTTTTGGAACGCGATTTTCCGAATGCCAGTACTTTTTTCTCGCGTAGCAATCTGGCGCTCATGCGCAGCTTGCGTGCGTATCGCAATCTGAGCAGTGCAGCAGGGATTTATTTCCGCCAGCAGCAATTGCGAGAAGCATATTCACTGCAAAGTCTATACATCGGTGGTATTCCAGAGAAAACACCGGGACTCTACACGATGCTACCGTATGCAGAGCATGCCTTTGGTGTCTGGATGCTCAAGGGAGGATATGCCGCATTGCCACGTATTATCGGCGAAGAGCTGCAACATCGTGGTGTGGATATTCGCCTCGGAAGTAGCGTGAATCATATCGAGGTGCGCAATGGTGTGTGTCTTGGTATTCAGACCGATGGTGAGAAAATGCCATTTGATGCGGTATTATACAATGGCGATTTCCCATTGATTCATGATCTGTTAACTGATTCGCAGCCAGCCTTGAAGCCGCAACGTCGTCCATATCAGCCATCCAGTGGCTGTGTATTAATCTACGCAGGTACGAATCGTCGCTGGTCTGATCGACTCGCGCATCAGTTCTTCCTGCCAGAGGATCTGAATGCAAGTCTTCGTCACACCTTTGGTGAACGCAAATTGCCGAGTCAGCCATCTGTTTATGTATTCAATCCGGTAGCACTTGATCCAGAGGCTGCACCCCATGGACAAAGTGCATTATACTTTCTGATCCCGGTAACCGATGAGCAAGGAATCGCGTGGGAGCAGGATACAGATGAGCTGGTGGAACGCGTATTATCCATGGTAGAGGCACGTGGTTGGGAAGGCTTACGCTCGTCGATTACCTGGAAAAGGGTTCGCACACCGGCAGATGCCAAGCGTAGCGGATTGTATGGTGGAGGTAGCTTCGGAATCGCGCCGATTATTCGCCAATCCGGTGCTTATCGTCCACAGCCCCGTCCGTTTCCGTCGATTCGCCGTCTATATGCGGCAGGAGCCTCTGTTCATCCCGGCGGCGGTGTACCGATCGTTATGCAGGGAGCACGAATGGCCGCACAGCAAATGTTAAAGGAGTTGGGACTTTGAAATACGCGACCGAAATGGACCTGAAAAGCTGTGAAGAGATGATCCGACATGGTTCATCGTCCTTTTATTACGCATTTAGCTGGTTATCCAGTCCGCAAAAGGAAGCGGTTCATGTCATTTATGCCTTTTGTCGTATGATTGACGATAGTGTGGATGAGCCAGAGCGCTCACCGTATACAATTCAGCAGCTGCAAGCGTTGTTTACGAATTTGGAGCAAGCGGAAGGTCATTTTATCTGGCCTGCGCTGCGCTGGCTGTTTCATGAGTTTCCAAGCCTGTCGAAGGAGCCGTTCAAGCGTCAGATGGATGGGCAGACGTATGATTTGACCTTTACGCGTTATTCTACGATGCGCGAGCTGGAGCATTATTGCTATCTGGTTGCTGGTACGGTGGGCGAAATGCTGCTGCCTGTATTAAAGGGTGAGCATAGTGAGCTTATTCGTCATTCCGGTATTGCACTGGGTAAAGGCATGCAGATCGTCAACATTATGCGTGACATCGGTGAAGACAGTCGCCGTGGTCGTCGCTATATCCCACTGGAGCTGATGAAACGTCATAGTTATACCGAGCAGGAGCTAGAGAACGGTATCATTAATGAGCGCTTTATCGCGATGATGGAGGAGCTGCGTCTGTTAGCCGAGCAGTGGTTTGCCACCGGACTGGGTGATCTGGACGAATATCCAGAGCGCAGTGCCTTTACAGTAGAGCTGGCAGCGACCTTTTATGCGGGCATTATGGATGTCATTCGTGAGAATGAATATGATGTGTTCACACAGCGTGCCATCGTTAGCGATGAGCGTAAGCTGTATATGCTGATGGGCATTGCGGAACGGCATGGTGTGAGCAAGGACATGTTAAGTCGTCCGGCGGTATCGTAGGATGGGCTGGATTTTTTGGATATGGTATGGAATTGGAGCCGTACTCCTGTTAACGATTGGTGTTCCGAAGATGCTTGATTTCTCAAATGGGTTATTTCTTGTCTTCTATGCGCTGTATGCGTTATCTCTCATACGGCGCAGTCAACCCCAATACAATATGTCCGACTGGTCAGTCAGCAAACGGGAGTCGATCACGTTCTCCCGTCTGCTGATGGCTGCGGTGCTGATGTGGCTTGGCGGCATGGCGCTGGAATGGATGGGTGTACATACAGGCTGGCCATTTGGTGAATACGAATATAGTAGCATTTTAGGTGGTCTGGTATTGGGCGTACCGTGGACGCTTGGTTTTGCATGGATCGCAGTCGTATCCAGCGGTATCCTGCTGGCGAGCGGACGAGCGGTAACCGATTCGATGCGTGCGCGTCTGTTACGTGCTGTACAGGTTGGGGTATGGATTATTATTCTTGATCTGGTGCTTGATCCGGTTGCTGATGCGCGCGGATTCTGGACGTGGGGCGGAGATAGCGGATTTTATGGCGTACCGTGGAGCAATTTTATCGCCTGGTTTATCGTGGGCGGGGTGCTGTCATTAACGATTCCGATCATCCGACTTGATCCGTCGGTTGCTCGTCAATCGGTATTTCTGTATCAGGGAATTCTGTTCATGTTCGGGCTGTTAGCATGGCAACAGGGATTGATCGGTTCGGTGATTGCGGGTGTGATTGGCATTGCACTGGCAGAAGGGAGTTATCGGTATGATCGCCGCCAACAAGTCAGCCGCATTTGAACAGGTATTTCGTTTGTATAATGAATGGTATCTGCTACGGCGTCAGTTTCATTCATTTATGATTAGCGGTGAGCTGGATACGGTTCCTGCTGGACAGCCGGCGGTCTATATGATGAATCATAGCTCGTGGTGGGATGGATTGCTGGTGTATCATGCGCTCAAGCGCACATCGTCTGCTGAGCATTATATGATGATGGAGCAAAGACAATTAGAGCGGTATCGCTTTTTTGGGAAAATTGGTGCGTTTTCGATCAACAAAGATAGTCCGTCTGATATTCGGCAATCGATGCGTTATGCAGGACAATTGCTGGAGCAGGGGCAACGGGTATGGATTTTTCCACAGGGAGAGATTCGTCATCTGGAGACGCGTCCACTTGATTTTCGTGCAGGCATTAGCTTACTACTGCGCCAGTCCAATCTACATATACCGGTAATTCCGGTGACGCTGTATTACGGGCTATTTCAGCATTCAAGGCTGCAAGCTAGTCTAATGGTTGGACAGCCGCTGCTGGAGGACTGGCGTGCTTTATCTGCGGCTACTTGCGGCGAATTGCTGGAGCAACGCTTAACGACTCAATTGGATCAGCATCGTGCGGAGATGATCGCCGCGCAAGGTGAATTGCTACAAGGACGCGATCTGATTCCGCATCGCCGCTCTACCGACGACAAGTATGACCAATACCGCAAATGGAGAAAAAGGTGAGCCGATGGAACTGCTGTTATTCGTCATTACCTGCTGGCTACTGCTTCAGCTTGCATTTACGGTCTGGAATTTAAGCCGAATGCCGAAGCTGGGCAAGCCGGTACAGCGTCAGAAGTGGGAGCAGGAGTATAATTTTCCAAATGTACATCATCAACATGGAAGCAAACCGCTACTGTCTGTGCTGATTCCTGCGCGTAATGAAGAACGCAATATTCGTGAGTGTCTGGAATCGATCACTGCCTGTCGCACGGATTCGATCGAGCTGGAAATTCTGGTGATCAATGATCATTCGGAGGATGACACCGAGTCGGAGATTCGTAAAGTAATGGCGCAGGATGATCGCATTCGTCTTTTTCATGGTACGACATTGCCCGAGGGCTGGCTGGGCAAATCGTATGCTTGCCACCAGCTATCCCTGCATGCACGCGGAGAATGGTGGCTATTCGTCGATGCAGATGTACGGCTCCAGTCGGAAGCGCTGGAAGCAGCGATGGTCACGGCGCGTTCGCAGCGTACAGGCTTGATCAGCGGCTTTCCGCGAATGGAGACAGGGACGTGGCTGGAGCATATTGTAGTGCCGATGATGGCGTTTATTATTGGTTATCATTTGCCGATTATGATGATTCGGCGTAGTCCGCGTCCGGTCTTTCTCGCTGTGACGGGTGCGTGGCTTATGATCCATCGGGATAGCTACACTCGCAGTGGTGGGCATGCTCATATTTATAATCATATCGTGGAGGATATGGAGCTGGCACGTGCGGTGAAGCAGGCAGGTGATCCGGTTACACTGGCAGATGTGCATCGTTATACGTCCGCACGCATGTATCGTAATGCGGCTGAGGTATGGGAAGGATATAAGAAAAATATTTTCGCGGGTACAGGGCGTAATCCGCTACTTGTATTCGGCGTGACGATTTTTTACTCGTTATTATTTATATTCCCGCTTGTGATGCTTCTCTGGAGTATAGCAACAGGGCAGCCTGTACTTGCTGCCTGGTCAGGAGCTGCTGTCGTAATAGGAATGGTCACGAAGGGAATTATCGATCGATTTAGTGGCAAATCCTTTTGGCTGGGCTTGTTAATGCCGATCAGTGCGGCATGTCTAATCCTGATTCTACTTGATTCGTGGATTGCCAGTCTGAATGGAAAAGGATACCGCTGGAAAGGCAGGACGTATGGATGAATAGTTACGGACAGCCCGGTTCACGCCGGGCCATTATTATTGGCGCTGGATTTGGCGGCTTATCGTGCGCGATTGGGCTAGCCTCGGAAGGCTATGAGGTCACCATACTGGAAAAGCAGCCCACGATCGGTGGTAAGCTACAATCGCTGGAGCTGGACGGCTACCATTTTGACCGCGGACCAAGCACCATTACGATGCCACATGTGTTTCGTAGTGTATTTGAACGTGCCGGGCGTCAGATGGACGATTATGTGCAACTGTATGAGCTGGAGCCGCGTACACGTAATGTGTTTGCAGATGGTCATACCGTTGATCTTAGTCGTCATGCAGAATATACCGCCGAGCAGATTGCTGCCTATAGCCCGGAGGATGCGCGCAATTATAGTCGCTTTTTAAAAGAGGCAAGCGCGATGTATCATGAAGCGGATCAACAATTTCTAAACACATTATTGCTCTCCTGGCGTGATAAATTAAAGCCATCGATGGGACGTAGTCTGTTACGCGTGCGTCCGTTTACAACATTACAAGCGTTGCTCGGACGCTACTTTCGCCATCCGAATACTTTGATGCTATTAGGACGTTACGCAACGTATGTGGGCGCATCTCCATACCAGGCACCAGCGATCTTCGCGATGCTGGCACATGTGGAAGCGGTGGATGGTGTGTATGGCGTGTATGGAGGGACAAGTAATATTGTCCGCGGTATGGCTCGCCTTGCTGTAGAGCTAGGTGTCACAATCCATCCGAATACCGAGGTCACGCGCATTCGTGTACATGCTGGAGCCGTCAGCGGTGTAGAAACGAATAGCGGCGATTATGAAGCATCTCTTGTTATCGTAAATGGCGATGTACTCAGTGCCAGCCGTATGCTGCTATCCGAGAAGGAGCGTCCTTCACTTCCGGATCATCGTATTGCATCGTACGAGCCATCATTATCCGGCTTCGTTACACTTGCGGGCGTGCCCAAGCGCTATGATCAGCTTCTACACCATACGGTCTTTTTCCCGGAGCAGTATGAACCAGAGTTTCAATCCATTTTCACCCAAAAAACAGCACCATCTGATCCAACGCTATACATCTGCCACTCCGGTCATTCCGAAGCGGGCATGGCACCCGATGGCGGTAGTAACCTGTTCATCCTTGCCAATGCGCCTTATACCTCCAAGCAATGGAACTGGCAAACACAACAGCAAGCCTACGGCGAACGCATCGCGACCATGCTAGAAGGCTACGGCTTAACCGGTATCCGCAGCGGCCCTGTCTGGCAGCATTACACACCAGAAGACATCCAGCGCGACACCTACGCCCATCGCGGAGCGATCTACGGCATCTCATCCAACGGTGCCAAGCAAACCTTCTTCCGCCCCGGCAACCGTAGCCCCGATGTAAAAGGCCTATGGTACGTCGGCGGCACGACCCACCCTGGCGGTGGAACCCCTATCGTTACCTTATCCGGTCAACTGGTAGCCAAGCATATTGCGAGCCAGCGTTAGGTGCTAAAGAATAAAGGATAAAGGATTGTGACAGGGATGAAATTGCCAGATAAAGTGGGAGTGGACAGGGTTCATCATGGATAGATGCAAATGTATCAATTGCACAGACTTCGTAAGGATCAAAGTGACTAGTTTTTGCGTCGTCTATAACTAACTATTTTAATATTTAAAAGCTGTATATGAGTTGGCTAAGCGATTGTTAATTTTAAATAGCTAAAATGATCTCTCTTCTGCTCATACTTCATCATATAGGCTGCGACAAGCACGGAACGAAGGGAAGGAAATAAGGGAAAAGAAGTGTTAGCGAATTTCTAACACGGGGTACAATGAAAAGTGATTTTTGCGAAGCAAAATATCTTACCACTTTGGAGGGGCGGGAATCTTCATTTACACCCCATTCCAAAAGATTCCCGCGGCTCCACCCGAGTCCGTTCCCTTATTCCTTCCCGAAGTGGTTGACGCAGCAGCACCGCATTCAGCAAGCGATCATCCACCTACGAGTAATTCTTTTCCCACTCCACCTGTGGCTTTCCTCCATTTACTGCTATAGTTGATATAACGAACGCCACAAATCATCTAAAGAAAGGAAGCGGATATGACTCATCCATCTCAAGAAGGACATATTTCAGATCGCAAAAGCGCACATGTCCGATTGTGCCTTGAAGAAAATGTAGCCGGTGAAGGTATCACCTCGGGCTTTGAACAATATCGGTTTCGCCATCAGGCGCTACCCGAGCTGGATTTTGCAGCGATTGATCTGACGACCTCGTTATTTGGCATCGCGCTAAAGGCTCCACTGCTGATCAGCTCCATGACCGGCGGCAGTGCAGCGACTGGCGAGATCAATCGCAGACTCGCACGCGTAGCACAGCGGCGCGGCTGGGCGATGGGACTTGGCTCGGTGCGTGCAGCGATTGAGCATGACGAGCTGGCAGCAACGTTTAATGTGCGTAGCGATGCACCTGATATCCCGATCATTGCGAATCTGGGAGCGGTACAGCTGAACTACGGCTTTGGTGTGGAACAATGCCGACGTGCAGTAGAGCTGGCAGAGGCTAGTGCGCTCGTACTGCACCTGAACAGCTTGCAGGAGGTATTTCAGCCCGAAGGCAATGTGAATTTTGCAGGGTTGTTGCAGCGAATGGAAGAGGTTGCGACAGCGCTGGATGTGCCTGTCGGTGTCAAAGAAGTAGGCTGGGGCATTGATGGCGAGACAGCGCAGCGTCTTGCCAGTGCAGGTATGGCATTTATCGATGTAGCTGGTGCTGGCGGTACATCATGGAGTCAGGTAGAGAAATTCCGTAGCCATGATCCGGTGCGACGTGCAGCCGCCGAAGCCTTTGCAGGCTGGGGCTATCCGACCGCAGATTGTATCCGTGATGTGCGTAGCCATTTGCCCAATATGCCACTGATCGGTAGTGGAGGTCTGTACAACGGTGTAGATGCCGCGAAGGCGATTGCGCTTGGTGCAGATATGGTCGGGTTTGGACGCTCCTTGCTCGGTGCGGCAGTAGAATCGGAAGAAGCACTGGAGCAGGTATTGGAGCGCGTAGAGCTTGAGCTGTCCGCAGCGATGTTCGGCGTAGGAGCAGCTTCGGTGGAACAGCTTCAACAAACAGAGCGATTATATCGTATGAATTAGAGGCATAGTATGTATGTAGATGGTGTGTAATACATCAATGTACAGAAGATCGTCAATGAATGATGAGGATGAGTATTGGATCATCCCGACTTCTTTTAGCATATCGTAAGAAATTATCTATATTGCAGCAAAGATTCGGCTACGTGCCGGATCTTTTTTTGTCTGCATCATTAAGCTCAAAGGTACTGTTGATATCGTCTAAGCGATTGTACTTCTGTTCATACCATCTGTATTCCATAATATGAAGTTTTACTCCTACACGCGTTCTATATATCTATATAGATGGATGAAAATAATGCCTTTGCTCCGATTAAACCTTCCGTTTATACAATAAATTCCCCACTGTCCTAAAAATATTTTAATTTATTTCCCTTCTGTTCTAGTCTGGAATTATTGCACTAAATGAAGCTTAACCGAAATTTTCTGAAAATTTACGACAAAAAACAACAAAATGGTTTAATTGCTATACAAAATAAGCTGCTTAACGTCGATAATAAGTGGGTACTTTGAACTATTAGTCTATATGTCACAGGTATATACATCATAAGGAGGACAACAAGTGAAGAAGCATTCATTTATGAGATTGGGACTGCGTCCCAAATTATACTTAATTATTTTAATACCGTTATTGTTAATTTGTGGACTCACGATGTGGACGACGCAGCTGCTCATCCAAAAGTCATCGCTATCCACATTGCAGCAAAACAATCAAATGCTGACGACCAATACGATCGCTCAGCTGGATAAAAATGCGATTCAGCAAATGTACACCAGTACCAATCCTGAGCAGAGCGCGCAATACAAAGAGCTTCGTCAGCGGCTAAACAATGTGCGTCTGGAGACAGGTGCGCTATACGTGTATATGTTCAAACGGGTGGATGACCGCTGGCTTTACACTGTCGATGGTGCTGCATGGGATGATAAAGATTACAGTCCATACGATACCGAACTTACACTCGGCGCCGATCGTACATCCGCATTGCTGGCAGGACAGGCGATCACTACGAATGTATCAAACGATCCGGAGTGGGGCGAGTTATTTTCCACCTTTATGCCGATTCGCGATGAGGCCGGTAAGGTGATCGGTTATCTCGGGATCGATATTTCAGCGAATACGGTCAATTCGGTTTACTCGGTAACGATCAAGGAAGCGTATAAGCTTGTTATTCCGATTTTTGCAGGTGTGTTCATTCTGGCAGTGGTAGCGGCAATGATGTTCATTCGTCGTATGCTAAAGCAGGTGAGCGAAATCAAGCATAGTATGGAAAAGGTTACCGCAGGTGATCTGACGGTTCCATCCCAGCGCATCACAGGCGATCAGCTAGGTGAGATCAGTGATCTGAACAATGCGATGATCCAGCATATTACCGGGATGATCGCCAGTATTCAGCATAGCTCTACAACACTTCAGCAGTCCTCTGGCTATATTCAGGAAGTTGCTGGTAGCACACTGCGTCAGACGGAAGAGCTATCGCGAGCGATTCAAGAAATTGCCAGTGGAGCAGGACAGCAAGCAGAGCAAACGG
This sequence comes from Paenibacillus hunanensis, assembly GCF_034055775.1. Taxonomy (NCBI): domain Bacteria; kingdom Bacillati; phylum Bacillota; class Bacilli; order Caryophanales; family Paenibacillaceae; genus Paenibacillus; species Paenibacillus hunanensis. Next base: position 785,433 of record NZ_CP139194.1, read on the forward strand.
AGCATTCTGTCGATCAATCGGCACGTCTGGGCGGTATTATCGATGAGATTGGCACGTATGTAGATCAATTTGGCGCGACCGCAGAGCAGCTTACCACCGTGCGCAATACGGTACTGCGTGAGCACGAGCTACTTTTACAGCAGGGCAAGGAAAGTGTAGCCAGCGTACAACAGCTTCAGCAGCTATCCAGCACACTGGCAGAGCAATCGCGTGAGGCGGCTGGCATTAGTGGACAGGTGCAGGATATCGTGAAGCAGACGCAAATTCTGGCATTAAATGCTTCGATTGAAGCATCTCGTGCAGGTGAAGCAGGGCGAGGTTTTGCTGTCGTTGCCCACGAAATGGGACAGCTTGCACAGCAGTCTGGAGAGTCGATTCGCGAGATTGATCGGATTATGGGACACTTTGTAGAGCAAATTCGCCTCATTCATAACGAGTTTGAGCAAAGTCTAACGGCTGCCGAGCAGCAGGAAAATCGCATTACAGAGTGTATGGATTCGTTTGAGCAGGTGAGCCGTGTATCGGAGGATGTACAGCGTCTGGCGCATGATCTGTCAGACAATACCGAGCGCATGCAGCATATCCGCCGTGAGGTAGAAGAGCATCTGACCCACATCGCAGCGACAACAGAAGAAACCTCCGCGATGACCGAAGAGGTGTCTGCGAGCGCTACAGAGCAGCAGCAATCGGTAGCTGAATTGTCGGACATTTCCGGTAATTTGAACCGCCTTGCTGTAGATTTGAAAAAACAAGCGGAACAATTTATCGTTTAATCGTTTGCCACGCCTGTGGTTGTCATATATAATAGTGTGGAAATTCATGAAGAGTCTGTCACCAATTCAAATATAGGAGTTGTCAGCATAAATGGCTTTGAAAGCTGGTATCGTTGGATTGCCAAACGTCGGTAAATCCACACTTTTTAATGCAATCACACAGGCGGGCGCAGAATCCGCTAACTATCCGTTTTGTACAATTGATCCAAACGTCGGTATCGTTGAAGTACCGGACGAGCGTCTGGACAAATTGACTGAGCTTGTTGAACCGAAAAAAACCGTTCCAACGGCATTCGAATTTGTTGATATTGCCGGTCTGGTGCGTGGCGCAAGTAAAGGCGAGGGTCTGGGTAACAAATTCCTGGCTCACATTCGTGAAGTCGATGCGATTGTACACGTTGTTCGTTGTTTTGAAGATGAGAACATCACACACGTAGATGGCAAAATCGATCCGATCAGCGACATCCAGACGATCAATCTGGAGCTGGTACTGGCTGACCTGGACAGCGTCGAGAAGCGTATTGATCGCGCGAAGAAGAACATGAAGGGCGGCAACAAGCAGTACGCTCAAGAAATCGAGATTCTGGAACGCGTGAAGGAAACGTTGTACAACGATATGCCTGCACGCAGCATCGAGCTGACCGAAGACGAGCGTCTGATCATCCGCGACCTGCATCTGCTGACGATGAAGCCGGTATTGTATGCGGCAAACGTAAGCGAAGATGGCGTAACGGAGGCAGACACGAATCCTTTCGTACTCAAAGTAAAAGAATTTGCCGCTGCTGAAAATGCAGAGGTCGTTCCGATCAGTGCGAAGGTAGAAGCAGATATCTCTGAGCTGGAAGATGAGGATCGTGCCATGTTCCTCGAAGAGCTGGGTCTGCAAGAATCCGGTCTGAATCGTCTGATCAAGGCGGCGTATCGTCTGCTTGGTCTGTACACGTACTTTACAGCAGGCGTACAGGAAGTACGCGCATGGACGATCCGCAAAGGAACCAAAGCTCCTGGCGCAGCAGGCGTTATTCATAGTGACTTCGAACGCGGCTTCATCCGTGCAGAGGTAGTGGGCTATGAAGACCTTGTGAACGCAGGTTCCATGAACGGTGCGAAGGAACGCGGTCAATTGCGTCTGGAAGGTAAAGACTATGTCGTGAAAGACGGCGACGTTATGCACTTCCGTTTCAACGTGTAATATCGAATCGCACTCTGTATAAGAGTTCGTGCATAAATAAAAGCCTGATCGGCACAGCATACGAGATGTAGAATTACATCCGTTGCTAACCGATCAGGCTTTTTTGTTGTATATCGTGAATGATAGGTGATAGAAGGAGCATCGCAAGCATAAGTCATAAGGTAAGACGAGCTTGCGCACATAGGTAGAGTAGCAGTATCGCAGGGCTACTTAATCTTACTTAACGAGACGGTTCCATAAATGGTAAATACACTTCGTCTGTACTCGACAGCATAGGGATATCTTCAAATGGCACATAAGCTGGATGCTGACGCTCAAGTGAAGAATGAAGCTGTACACGTCGATGCGCCTCATCCATATAGAACAATAGCTGTCTTACAAATGAAAGCATGTTATTTCCGTATAGATTTAATAATTCAAAATGATATTGTCGGTAATGTCCATTACCAATGACCAGCATTTGATTATATTTCACACCAGGGCTTGAGGTCATAATTTCTTTGTAGGAAGAAGCTGAGACGTAAAGTTGTCGAATGTCAGTCAAAGCCATCGTTGAGAACACGAAGGGTTGATTTGGCTTTTTAGTGCCCATGACTAATTCCTGATCTGTGACTACCAGCAGATGAAGTGGTTCATAATCCGCTTCTTTTTCCCGTTCGGTCAAATCGATCGTATCTGAGAAGTTTTGCTGAGTGAACTTTTTCCATTGGGGTTCACTTACATTACTATGCGCAGCATGAATAACTTCATCAGGATGTAGTACACCGATCGAATACAGGCGCTTTGCTAAACGAATACTTTGTTCCATCTCAATCTTGTCTGCCTTCAATCGGATACGTGTGAGAAGGAGAAAGGCTGCACCCATCAATCCAAATAGTAGAACCCACCAATTGAATGCATCACTGAGGCAAAATAAAACCATACCAATTAAATAGATGCTGAGGGAAAAATACATCCACTTTAATTTGGCAGCTTCTGAAATACGATAGTAGCTGAATCCTTTACCTGCCCTGTAATTCTCTGTACGGGGATTGATGGTCAGGCTATGGATGTAGGTTGGTGCAAAAGCGATCAATAAAGCAATGGCAAAGAAGAATATAAGCCCGAAGCCTGAAGTAGACCATGCGATGAAAGCAAACAGTGCTAGCGCAAACCATGCCACAGAATTAAATATATAGGCTTTCCACTCGCCACGCTGAATCTGGCGGAATCGTTTCATAAAATGTGCTCCTCCTGCTGTTATGTACGGATCGGATCATGATCACAGCCATGCATCAACAAAACGACAATGCACCACTTCCACGATAAAAATCCGATCCAATCATGCATCATTATAGATACAAAATTATACGGACGAAGGCTGTACGCTAAAGGGTAAAAACTCCTCCTCAGTACTCGACAGCATCGGGAAATCCTCTAACGGAACGTAGTCGGGATGATCCCGCTCGGGTAGCTCATCCTCATCGAATTCACGCAGATGAGCATCGTCCATACAAGCAAGCAGCTCCGATACAAATAAAGACAACCCGCTATACAGCCTGCTTGAAAATTGAAAATGATACTGGTGATCCTCACCATCACCAATCACGATCATTTGCTTATTCATTTTAGGCCCTGACTCGCCCCCAACCTTTTTGTAGGAGGCACTGGATACATACAATTGCTGAATATAAGCTAAAGGTATAGTCGAAAACATAAATTCCTCATCAGGATGCTGTGTGCACATAATTAATTCTTCATCCGTCACGACCAATAGATGGAGGGGCGTCTGCACTTCATTCGGTTCATAATCGATCCAGTCGATGCTTTGTGGCTGATCGTTCGCTAATGCGAGCCAGGCCTCAGTGGAGATGTTGCCATATGCTGCATAAATGCGTTCGTCTGGTGTCAATACCCCGTAGGCATACAATATTTCGGCACAGGCTATTTGCGTGCGGATATCATGATACGTTTTTTCCTTCAGCCAGTAGTAGACGCCGGGGAAAAGAAAGGCTATGACGATCCCATATAAGAATGTCCACCGATCAAAGCTAGCGTCAAAGCAATATACAAAAAGCAAAATCACCGAGCAAGCAAAACCAGTCCAGCTCAGTACCATTTTCGTTTTTTCGGGCATCCGATAATAGGCAAACCCTTGATGCGGCTCATAGTCATATGTGCGTGCATTTTTTAGGAGTGCAAAGTATGCAAAAACCGTATACATCACGAAGCCGACGATTGCGACTACCAACAGAAAGCCCCATCCATTGTAATACCCTACCGCTACGATTAAGCTTGCCATCACGAGCACGCCTAACGAAGCAATCAAATAACCATACCATTCCCCGAGCCGAATTTGACGAAATGTGTGCATAGAGAACTCTCCTTTTCAAATGGGCGATTGTCTGTTCATTGTGATTCCCTCTGTATAGCCGAACGATTGTTGCCGGATTGCTCAAATTCTTTATGTATGGAGTCTATTTCCATTATCGGTCGAGGGAGGGCGATGTATGATATATGCTGGGGATAAAGGTAGATATAGGTATACAAAAGGCGGCGAGCGTAATGGAATACTTCGCTCGCCGCCTGGATCAATCTATAGTAAAAGTTAGATGCGGTACGTATCTAGATAGAATGGATTAGAGATGATACCTGCATACACAGGCATGATAATGCTCAACAGATTATTGTATTCTCACAATCTACCTTTTTGTATCCTTATCCATCAATGATTCAGTGTCTTCATCCCGTTTTGCTCATAACGCTCGCCCGCCGCACTTCCTTTGGGTGCTGCGGCATCGATACGCTGTAGCTCTTCCTTCGTCAATTTAACATTGACTGCACCGACATTTTCCAGCAGATACTTGGTCTTTTTGGTACCTGGAATCGGCACAATATCTTCACCCTGAGCAAGTAACCAGGCAAGAGCGAGCTGGGAAGGCGCACAGTTTTTCTCTGACGCAATTTCGCGAATACGATCGACCAGATCGAGATTCTTCTGGAAGTTCTCACCCTGGAAGCGTGGGGAGAAGCGGCGGAAGTCATCCTCAGCCAGATCGTCGAACGAGCGAATCTGTCCGGTCAGGAAGCCACGTCCAAGCGGACTGTATGGGACAAATCCAATCCCAAGCTCACGACATATCGGCAAAATCTCATCCTCCACATCACGGCTCCATAACGAATATTCCGTTTGCAATGCCGTGATCGGGAATACTGCATGCGCACGACGAATCGTTTCCGGGGCGGCTTCGGACATACCGAGATAACGCACCTTGCCCTCACGCACCAGCTCACCCATTGCACCGATCGTTTCCTCAATCGGCACATTTGGATCGACGCGATGCTGGTAATACAGATCGATCGTATCGACACCAAGCCGTTTTAGACTTTTCTCACATGCTTCGCGCACGTATTCTGGCTTGCCACTAATGCCCAGATAAGAGCCGTCCTCCCCGCGCACATTACCAAATTTTGTCGCGATGACGACGTCATTTCGATGCTGGCGAATAAATGGACTAATAAATTGCTCATTTTCCCCATTACCGTACATATCTGCCGTATCGAAAAAGGTAATGCCGCTATCCAGTGCAGCGTCCAGCGTGCGAAGCGATTCCTGTTCATCGCGATCGCCATAAAATTCCGACATGCCCATACAACCAAGTCCGAGACGAGACACAAGTAATCCTTGTTGACCTAATGCCACCTTTTCCACTTGTACAACCTCCTCATAATCTATGAATATGTGATGCGATGAAGCACAGACAAAGTAAACGGATAGCTATTGTCAGACAGATTCATAGCTGCCCAACAGTCTTAGTATAGATAACCAGCAATCACAGAAGCAAACCTACCGATACGCCACATCGATAAATTCATATTTGAACATAACAGATAAGTAAATTCATTTATAGGAGTGAGGTGTATGAAGGGAGTTATCAATTAGGCTGTAGTAGAGACACCAAGCAGGAGCGAGAAGGATAGAGTGAAAGTACCCATCCTATATAGAAGTTGATATCTAGATAAAATGAAGTAGATCAAGAGAAAATTCTTCTATTTTCGTTGATTTAAGGATAGGAAAATGCGATGCTATATGCTATAATCAAGAGTCGTAACCTTGTATTTTTGTGCATTCGTCATTGGAGTCATGAATCGGCAGAATGCTGTCAGAAGCAGGGTTTTTCTTTTTATACAAATGGTTGAACCTATTTTCTGCTCTATGATATCGATAGCGGAAGTGGACATTTTTTCAGATAAGCCGTTTCGGCTACATGTATTCCAAGCAAATGAACAATTAAAGAGGTGGTTACCCGTGTTAGATCGTTTACAGGCTTTAGCAGACCGTTATGATAAATTAAGTGAGCTGTTGTGTGATCCGGACGTGGCAAGTGATTCCAAGCGTCTGCGTGATTATTCCAAGGAACAGTCGGATTTGCAGCCGACCTATGAGGCATATATTGAGTACCGTAAAGTAACAGAAGAGCTGGATGCAGCCAAGCAGCTGCAAGGTGAGAAGCTCGACGATGAGATGCGTGAGATGGTCAAGTTCGAGATTGATGAGCTGTCCACACGCAAAACAGAGCTTGAGGAACTGATCCATGTGTTACTGCTGCCCAAAGATCCAAATGATGATAAAAACGTTATCGTGGAGATTCGCGGCGCAGCTGGTGGAGACGAGGCGGCATTGTTCGCAGCGGATCTGTATCGTATGTACACACGCTTCGCTGATACACAGGGCTGGAAAGTGGAAGTACTCGATACGAACGTCAGCGATCTGGGCGGCTTCAAGGAAGTGACATTCCTGATCAATGGACGTGGTGCGTACAGCAAGCTCAAATTCGAGAGCGGCGCACATCGTGTACAGCGTATTCCAACGACTGAATCCGGTGGACGCATTCATACGTCTACTTCTACTGTAGCGGTGATGCCGGAAGCGGAAGAAGTGGATATTGAGATTCATGACCGCGATATTCGTGTCGATACGTTCTGCTCCAGTGGTGCAGGCGGTCAGTCTGTTAATACGACCAAATCGGCTGTACGTGTAACACATATGCCGACTGGTATTATGGCAACCTGTCAGGATGGCAAATCGCAAAACTCTAACAAAGAAAAAGCACTTCAGGTTCTGCGCGCGCGTATCTCGGATATGATGCGTCAGGAAGAAGAAGCAAAATACGCTGGTGAGCGTAAAAGTAAAGTCGGTACAGGTGACCGCAGTGAGCGTATCCGTACGTACAACTTCCCGCAAAGCCGTGTAACCGATCACCGCATCGGCTTGACGCTGCACAAGCTGGATCAAGTGATGAATGGTGAGATCGAAGAAATTGTCTCCGCGCTGACATTGGCTGAACAGGCTGATCTGATGGCAAAAGAGGCGTAAGTATTGACCTTGATATCTTTTACGATGAAGCCGCAACAAAGCATAAGAGAAGCCTATGTTGAGGCTTCTTCTTTTTTCAGACAGCATGATGTGATGGAGCCGGAGTCCAATGCAAAATTGCTGCTGGAATGGGTGCTTGGCTTGTCAGGCGCAAGTTATTATATGGCATTACCTGATCCATTTCCAATGGAGCACCAGGCAGCATGGGAAGAGGCAGTTCAGCGCAAAGTGGCAGGTGAGCCTGCGCAGTACATCATCGGTGAACAGGAATTTTACGGCGAGGTGTTCAAGGTGACACCTGCCGTGCTGATTCCGCGCCCTGAAACCGAGCTGCTGGTTGAAGCTGTCGTCGAGCTGTCGTCCCAATTAGGCTCCCCTCATTCTGATACAAATGAGGCACAGACTTCGTCTATTGTAAAGCAGGATCAATTGTTCCACGGGGAACGTTTGCCCCATCGTAGCGAATCTGCTTCTATGTCAGATGCAGTCCATTCTATCGAGGAAGCAGCTCAGACAGCAGATGGATCAGGTCGCGTGGAACATAGTGCGCCTCGCTACGTATGTGTCGATATCGGAACGGGTAGCGGAGCGATTGCGCTCACACTTGCACGGCTGTGTCCACAGTGGGAAATATGGGCAAGCGATATTTCACCGGATGCGCTACAGATTGCGCAGCAAAATAGCGAGCGTCAGGGGCTATCGATCGGCTGGAAGCAGGGTAATCTGTTAGAGCCGTTTGCTGGCTGTGCTGTTGATATCGTTGTGTCGAATCCGCCCTATATTCCCGATGCGGATATCGCTGAGCTACAGCCAGAGGTGCGCGAGCATGAGCCGCTGACTGCACTGGCAGGTGGACCGGATGGATTAGGGCCATATCGTATCATGATGTCGCAGTTGTCCCTGCTCGCCAGGCAGCCACGTATGGTTGCCTTTGAGCTTGGGATGGGACAGGCACAGGACGTAGCACAGATGGTCCGTGAAACAGGATACCCGAAAATTCATATCATAAAGGACCTTGCAGGCATTGAGCGGCATGTGATCGGGATGCTGGAGTCGTAGTGTCGCAGGGCTACACTGAAAAGGGGACAGAGATGATCACAAAGCTGAAGCGGATCGATTGGACACTTTTTACGATTCTTTTGATATTGATGGCGACAAGCCTGGTCGTGATCTATAGTGCGACCCATTCGAGTGCGAAGTTTGGTGATTCTACCAGCAAGATGGCGATGTATTATGTGCTGGGGTTTGTTGTATTTTTCGTTATGGCTTTTGTGGATTACCGCTTCTGGCTGAAATATTCATTATATATTTATATTGTCGGTCTGGCGCTATTGCTGCTCGTTATGGTAATTGGTAAAACGCTCAACAATGCGCAGGGCTGGCTCAATCTGGGTGGTATTAGCTTACAGCCAGCAGAGCTATTCAAAATGGTGCTGATTATGTTCTTATCGGTGCTACTAGCAGGCAAGCGAAAGCTCAAGCTAGGCTTCTGGCGCGATATTACGCCGCTGCTCGGTATTACGTTGATTCCATTTGGACTCGTTATGGTGCAAAATGACCTGGGTAATGCACTCAGCTATCTCATCATTATGATGGCACTGTTCTGGATCGGTAATATGAAATATACGCAGGCAGCGCTGATTACCTTGCTGGCGATTACGATGGTAGTCGTTGGGATTCGCAGCTATGTCGCGTATCATGATAATATCGAGACGTATCTGAAAAATCTGAATCGTGAGCATTGGATGGAGCGGATTGATCCGTGGCTCATGCCAGATGAAGCGACGGAAAAGGCGATTTATCATACACGAAATGCCAAGCTTGCAATCGCGTCAGGTGGATTGAGTGGAGAAGGCTATATGCAGGGTAGCTCGGTGCAGGCAGAGCGTGTGCCACTGACCTATTCAGATTCGATCTTTGTCGTGGTGGCGGAGGAGTTTGGCTTTGTCGGTGCAGCGGTGCTATTGCTGCTTTACTTTACACTGATTCACCGCCTTGTGCTGGTGTCGCTGGAATGCCGTGAGCGTGCAGGACCGTATTTGATTATCGGTATTGTAGCGATGCTGCTCTATCAGATTTTTGAAAATATCGGTATGTTTATCGGCTTAATGCCACTGACGGGGATTACACTGCCGTTTATTAGCTTTGGTGGTACATCGCTGCTAATGAATATGGCGTGTATGGGACTGGTCATGAGTATTCGTGTGCACAGTCAGGTGGAGACGGATGAGCTGACGGTCGAGAGACCAGGCCGCTATACGAGAAGTACTGCACAATAAGATGAGATAACGTATTCTAACGCAAGCAGGACGGAAAAAGGAGAACCCGGCGTAGCCTGTGGCTCTCCTTTTCGCTTTGGAGAATGAATAGCATTCAAATGATGAATATAGATGTGAGAACATAAATCGAAGGGAGGAGGATACCGATGGAACATCCATCTAAGCAATCTATGGATTCAGCGATAGCTGGCGATTCATCTGTAGCGGGTTCATCCATGCAGCGGTGGTCTGCTATCGAGCCCAATACAGCAGGCGCCGCGCTACAAGAAGCAGGAGCCGTACTGGCATCAGGTGGTATCGTTGCTTTTCCAACGGAGACGGTATACGGACTTGGAGCAGATGCACGTAATACGGCGGCAGTTGAGGCTGTATTTGCCGCTAAAGGCAGACCATCTGATAATCCGCTGATCGTACACATTTCCAAGCAAAATCAGCTTGATTCCATCGTACAGCGAGTATTACCGCTGGAACAGCAATTGATGAACACATTCTGGCCCGGCCCACTTACACTCGTTATGCCAGTGATTGAGGGAGCGCTATCTCCACGTGTAACAGCAGGGCTGGATACGGTGGGAGTGCGTATGCCAGATCATCCCGTAGCGCTGGAGTTGATCACTGCGGCAGATTGTCCGCTCGCAGCACCCAGTGCCAACCGTTCGGGACGCCCAAGTCCAACCACAGCAGCGCATGTGGCAGATGATCTTGCCGGACGTATCAATGGTATCGTAGATGGTGGTAGCGCAGGTGTAGGTGTAGAATCGACCGTTATTCAGGTGGAGGAGGATGGTCGTATTCTGATCCTGCGTCCAGGCGGTATTACACGTGAGCAGCTATTAACGGTAGCGGATCGAGTAGAGCTTGATCCTGCTTTATCCGGTGTAGCAGCAGAAACGGCACCACGTGCACCCGGTATGAAATATACACATTATGCGCCTAAAGGCAGTATGAGTATTATAACGGGTGAGCATATGAACAAAGTAGCTGCTTTTATGCAGGAGCAGCTAATCGCAGCACAGACACGTGGCGAACGGACAGGTGTATTGGTTTTCGATGAGGACAATACCGTATACGAGGGCTCGTTACGTCTAACACTGGGAAGCCTGTCACGCCCGGAGGAAGCTGCCAGTCGCCTTTATGGTCAACTGCGTGAGTTCGATGAAGCGGAGATTACCTTTATTCTGGCACAGGGCTGCGCCGAGCAGGGTGTTGGATTGGCTGTGATGAATCGTTTGTACAAAGCTGCTGGCGGTCAGTTTATTCGCGTTTAGTACAGCAAATAAACTATACAAGTAATGTATAACGAGCAGAAAGCCCCAGCCGACAACCATATACGAGTAACTATACAAGCGATATCATATGTATCCTCTATAGTAGAAAATACGAGTATAGTAGAAACTACGAGGAACATGCATACCCTATTTCTAAAAGCAAATTCACTACACCTACAGCCGTAGTGCACATGTACAGAGTTTGATATAATACATTCACGGATCAACGCCTCATCGCAGGCGGCTCCGAATGACAAAGGAACGGGAGGCAGGAGCATGCACCATATTTTGTTCGTATGTACCGGCAATACCTGCCGGAGTCCGATGGCAGAAGGCTTTATGCGTAAGCTGGCAAAAGAACGCGGCATTCCTGTCGAGGTTCGTTCCGCTGGCGTAGCCGCAATGGACGGCATGTCCATGTCCAGACACGCCGAAGCTGTGCTGCGCGATCATCAGATTCAAGATCATATTACGTCCTCGTCACTATCTGCTGATGTACTGGAATGGGCAGATCTCGTACTGACCCTGACCGGAAGCCATAAACAAAACGTACTTGCTCGCTTTCCTTCAGCCGCAGGTAAAGTATATACACTCAAGGAATACGCCGAAACCGATGAACACATCCTCAGCGACCTTGAAGAGCTGGATCGCCTGTACGCATCGATCGAAATTAGACGCTCTCTCGGCGAATCCATCGATTCCAATGACTACGAGCGCCTGATCGAAATGCAGCAACGCATGCCGAGCTTCGACATCGTCGACCCTTTCGGCGGCACCCGCGACGACTACGAAATCGCCGCCGCAGACATCCGCTCCGCCCTCGAAAAGCTACTCGACAAACTCGAGGCATACCGCCCACGTTGATCGGTTGGTATGATCTCACTGCTAAATAAACCTGTTAGAATTTAAGACATGTTCACTTGTATGCATAAGTCTACGGATGCGACACGCACGGAACGGAGGGAAGGAAATAAAGGAAAAGGACGACTTTTGAGCACGGGAATCTACAATGTACTCCTAATCCGTAGATTCCTGTGCGAGACCGGAGTTCGTTCCCTTATTCCTTCCCGGAAGTGATGGTTGCCTTCCACCCATACTCTTGCAAACAACAGGAATAAAATTTCAACAACCATGTTGATTTTACAAAAAACATGCCTTATGATGAAAGCACAAGGACAGATCCGATGTAACTGGCGACAAGAGTGGAGCTTAACCACGATGGAGCATCGGAACATACGGCCGGTCGCCTGGGCAAAGAGCAGATGCACACTGATGATGTGCATCCTGCTCTTTTTTGTTCTTTTGCATATTTTACAAACGACTGTCGCCGTTGTCTCATGTCCGCGCTATAATGATAGAGGGAAGCGACAGGCTCTAACGAGTCTGCCGACTGCACACCGTTCATCTGGACGCTGCACAAGGAGGCTCATATGATGAAGGATCATGAGAAAATCGGTACGATCCGAAGCGATGCTGCACGTATTGCTCGTGAGGTAGCCGAGGCTGCGAAGCTTGGACCGAATCAGATTCTAGTTATCGGTGCAAGTACAAGTGAGATTGCTGGACAGCATATTGGCACATCCGGTACGCTGGATATTGCTCAGGAGCTGGTTGAAGGTATACGTGAGGTTCAGCAGGAATTGGGCTTTCAGCTTGCTTTTCAATGCTGTGAGCATCTGAATCGTGCGCTAGTTGTTGAGCGTGAAACGCTGGATCGTTATCGACTGGATGAGGTTGCGGCTGTGCCGGTGCCCAAAGCAGGCGGTTCGATGGCTGCTTATGCGTATCGCACGATGGCTGAGCCATGTCTGGCCGAAACGATTGAAGCACATGCCGGGATTGATATCGGTGAGACGCTCATCGGAATGCATTTAAAACGAGTCGCTGTACCGTATCGTACCGAGCTACGTTATCTTGGCGAAGCGAGAGTTACGGCAGCACGCACACGACCGAAGCTGATTGGCGGCGAGCGCGCAGTCTACGCACCGATGCCAACGGTAGAAGGAACTTGTGATTGATGCGGCGTGTTCCTACGCATGACCGCTTATTATTTTAATTTATGAATAATGATCAGGGGGAAATGAACAATGATGGAGCAATTGAGAAATAGCGATCCTGCCGTACTGGAAGCAATGGGACTGGAACTGAAACGTCAGCGTGACAACATCGAGCTGATCGCTTCCGAAAATATCGTAAGCGAAGCGGTTATGGAAGCAATGGGCTCTGTACTGACGAACAAATACGCAGAAGGCTATCCGGGCAAACGTTACTATGGCGGCTGTGAGCATGTGGATATCGTCGAAGATATCGCACGCGATCGTGCTAAAGAATTGTTCGGTGCTGAGCACGTGAACGTACAGCCTCACTCCGGTGCACAGGCCAATATGGCTGTTTATCTCGCTGCACTCAAACCAGGTGACACCGTTCTTGGTATGAACCTGGCGCACGGTGGCCACCTTACACACGGTAGCCCGGTTAACGCATCCGGCTTGCTGTACAACTTTGTCGCTTACGGTGTACGCGAAGACAACTTCCTGATCGATTATGATGATGTTCGCAAAGCAGCCTTCAAGCATCGTCCTCGTCTGATCGTAGCAGGTGCAAGTGCATACCCACGTACGATTGACTTCGAAGCACTGGCATCGATTGCTAATGATGTAGGCGCATTGTTCATGGTCGACATGGCGCATATCGCAGGTCTGGTTGCAGCTGGTGAGCATCCAAGCCCGGTGCCACATGCTCACTTCGTAACGACTACAACACATAAAACACTGCGCGGACCACGTGGTGGTCTGATCATGTGCCGTCAGCCATGGGCAGCTGCGATCGACAAGGCGGTATTCCCGGGTACACAGGGTGGCCCACTGATGCATGTGATTGCTTCCAAAGCAGTTGCTTTTGGTGAAGCTCTGCAACCATCGTTCAAAACGTATGCACAGCAAGTTGTGAAAAATGCGAAGGTTCTGGCAGATACACTGATCGCAGAAGGCTTGACGATCGTATCTGGCGGTACAGACAATCACCTGATGCTGGTAGATACACGCAGCGTGAACATCACAGGTAAAGAAGCTGAGCATGTACTCGACTCGATCGGTATCACTACAAACAAAAACGCGATTCCATTTGATCCAACCAGCCCATTCATCACAAGCGGTATCCGTCTGGGTACACCAGCGGCAACCTCGCGTGGTATGGATGAGCCTGCAATGGAGCAGATCGGTAAAATTATCGCTGCAACACTGAAAGCACCAAAGGACGAAACTGTACTTGCACAGGCTCGCAAAGATGTAGCAGCGCTGACTTCCCGTTTCCCGCTGTACGAGCAAGTGAAATACTAATCCGTTAACCCAACCAGCCCGCGATCAACCAACAGGATTCCCTTGTTGTGATCGCGGGCTCTTTGCTCAGCTTGGCTTTTCGCGCTATTCTGGAGCGATCCATATTATTTGCTGTCCGTATCCGTTATTTTCATGTATAATATGACAAAAAAAGGATATTGGAAATCTTTCTATATTGGTAGTAAATAAGCCGTTTTTTCGATAAAAAGCGGATTTAGACGAGGCAAACCTATGTGCTAAAAGCAGGCTACTTTTTCCAATAAATTTTTTTGAAAAAATTAAAATAATTTACCCCATTCAAGCCATTTACTATTATAATAGTAAAGACTGGGCGAATTCAGTAGGATTGCGCTATGATTTGGAAATTGTAAGCGTTATACTATCAGATTCGAGAATTGCATGAATTCAGTGGAGTTGCTGATGAAATTGACCTGCGGTAATGATATAATAGACAAGATTTACGGGGGGAAGCGTGTTCCCCGGTCCTTAATCGTGTGCAGTATGTCTGTGATTACATATGCAAAACAGAGGGACTTACCATTGTTATTATTGAACATATACCGGAGGGACAAATCATGGCAAAACTGGTGATATGCGATCACCCTTTAATTCAACACAAGCTCACATTCATTCGTGATGTGAACACCAACACGAAGGAGTTCCGCGAGCTTGTCGATGAAGTGGCTACCTTGATGGCGTACGAGATTACGCGCGATATTCCACTCGAGTCAATTCCGGTTGAAACACCGGTTGTAAGAACAGAAGGTAAAGTGATTTCTGGACGGATGCTCGGCCTCGTTCCTATTCTACGTGCTGGACTGGGCATGGTTGATGGCGTACTGAAGCTGCTGCCTGCGGCAAAGGTAGGACATGTGGGATTGTTCCGCGATCCGCAAACGCTACAGCCTGTGGAATATTACGTAAAATTGCCAACAGACGTGCAAGAGCGTGAATTGATTGTGATCGATCCAATGCTGGCAACCGGTGGTTCTGCGATTGCTGCGATCGATGTACTCAAGAAGCGTGGCTGTACACAGATCAAGATGATGAACCTGATTGCTGCGCCTGAAGGTGTCAAAGCGGTACAGGATGCCCACCCTGATGTGGACATTTATGTAGCGGCACTGGATGAGCGTCTGGATGATCATGGCTACATCGTACCGGGTCTGGGCGATGCTGGCGACCGTCTCTACGGAACTAAATAAAGCGAGGTATAACCATTATCATGAAGAAAATTAAAGTAATGACGATTTTTGGCGTTCGTCCCGAAGCGATCAAGATGGCACCACTAATTCTTGAGCTTCAAAAGCATCCTGAGCATATTGAATCGATTGTGTGCGTAACAGCACAGCATCGTCAAATGTTAGATCAAGTGCTGGAAGTGTTCAACATTACACCGGATTATGATCTGGATGTAATGAAGGATCGCCAAACATTGAATGAAATTTCCATCCGTGTGCTGCAAGGTTTGGAGCCTGTGCTACGTGAAGCGAAGCCGGATATCGTGCTTGTACATGGCGATACACTGACAACGTTTCTCGCGAGCTATGCTTCATTCATGCAGCAGATCAGCGTAGGTCATGTTGAAGCCGGACTGCGTACATGGAACAAAATGTCGCCGTACCCGGAAGAGATGAACCGTCAGCTGACAGGTGTGCTTGCCGATCTTCATTTCTCGCCGACCTCTGTGTCCGCAGGTAATCTTCATAAGGAGAATAAGCTTGCGTCAAGCGTGTATATCACAGGCAACACGGTAACGGATGTGTTTCAATATACTGTACAAGCTGATTACACACACCCTGTATTGCAATGGGCAGAAGGCAAGCGCCTGATCCTGATGACCGCTCACCGCCGCGAATCACAGGGCGAGCCGCATCGCAATATTTTCCGTGCTGTAAAACGTATTGCTGATGAGTTTGAGGATGTAGCGATTGTATATCCAGTTCATCCAAGCCCTGCGGTGAAGGAGCCAGCCTATGAAATTCTGGGCAACCATCCGCGTATCAAGCTGATCGATCCACTGGATGTTGTTGATCTGCATAACTTCTATCCGCATACCCATTTGATTTTGACGGACTCTGGCGGTTTGCAAGAGGAAGCTCCTTCATTTGGTGTGCCGGTACTCGTACTGCGTGATACAACAGAACGTCCAGAAGGAATTGACGCAGGTACACTTGAACTGGTGGGTACAGATGAAGCGAAGATTTACGAGCGTACACATGCGCTGCTCACCGATGGAGAGCAGTATGCTTCAATGAGCGAAGCAGCCAATCCATACGGTGATGGGCAAGCCTCCAAACGAATTGTCAATGCGATTTTGCACCATTACGGTATTTTGGAAGAACGTCCTGAAGAATTTCACACAACGTTCAAAAAAGGCTCTGAAGCCGTCTTGTGAAAAAGCGGATTGCAGTATACAGTGATACTGTAGGGTACGTGCGGTTAATCGCGCAGTATCAAGTAATGATTCGTGAAGACTTTGCGTTAAAGTGCTAAAGCAGAATGGTTTGACAAAGACTTGAACGATTCAGTACAATGAACTGGGATTCCGAGGGTGGAGTGTGTAATGACAGAACAACAGCAGCGCAAACCGGATGGTTCATCGCCATGGAAGGCGGTTGGACTGGTAAGTGCAATTGGCATCGATCTGACTGTATGTACACTCGCCGGATTCTGGTTCGGCTCCTGGCTGGACCGCCTATGGAATGGTTCCGGAATTGGAATCGCCGTAGGCGTGCTTACAGGATTGGCTATAGGAATCGTAGGCATCATTGTCATTATTAAGAAAATAGTGGGGGACCCGAATGAATGAAATACCAAGTTACATTTATTGGCTGACCCGGACCACCTTTGGTTTTCTTGCCCTTTGCTTTTTATCTGTCGCTATTCTTCCGGACTATCGTTCGATTGCTTTTGGTCTGATTGTGGGTTCTGCCGTCAGCTTTGTGAATACAAAGTATCTGGCGCGTAAGGTTCAAAAGATGACCGATGAAGCAGCAAGCGGCACTGGGAAAAGATTCAAAGGCTTGGGCTTTGCGCAACGGGCGGCTTTTTCGATTGGGGCTGTGATTTTGGCTGTCGAATTTCCGCAGGTATTTGAGATTCATGCCCTTGCGGGCAGTCTGGTATTTGCACCGTTTGCGCTTGTCGTTATCGGCTTTATCCTTTCTCGTCGCGAAAAGAAGCTAGACTCCGACAACGAAAGGGGTGAGAAAAATGCATGAAGCACCGATAGTTCAGATTGCAGGCTTGAAGTTTGACCTCGCACTGATTCTAACCGTAATTGTAAGTGGTATCATTGTATTCGCACTGGCGAAGCTTGCTACTCGCAATCTATCGGTAGAGAATCCAGGTAAGCTGCAAAACTTTATGGAATGGGTAGTTGAGTTTGTACAGGGTTTGATCTCCAGTACAATGGACTACAAAAAGGGAGCACCGTTCTTATCGCTCGGTCTGACATTAATTATGTTCATTTTTGTCAGTAACATGCTCGGTCTACCGCTTGTCGTTCCATTCAAGTATACAGACCCAGCAGCAGCTAATTTCTTCGGATTGCCGCTCACAACGGTTCTTGATGGCCTGAATTCAGGCAAGGAGTATGTGGAAGTAGGCTGGTGGAAATCACCAACCGCTGACGCTGCGTCCGCAATGGGATTAGCACTGATCGTATTCGTTCTGGTTCACTTCCTGGGTATTGTGAAGAATCCGAAGCACTATTTCGGTCACTACTTCAAACCGTTCTTCTTCTTCTTCCCAATTAACCTGATCGAGCAGTTCTCCAAACTGTTGACACACGGAATGCGTCTATTCGGTAATATTTTTGCCGGTGAGGTTCTGATTTCCGTATTGCTCAAAATGTCGACACTGTGGTTTGGGGTAGGGGCAGTTGCCTCTGTACTCGGCTTGATCGTATGGCAAGGATTCAGTATCTTTGTTGGTACAATCCAGGCCTTTGTCTTTACCATTCTGGCTATGGTATACATATCGCAATCGCTGGAGACGGATGAGGATCATTAAACTCATTATCGACTTTTGAGAATGCATTTTGAATAGCGTGGTCTGATGGTTTTTTGTAACTGGTTTCACAGTTCGGAAGTTGGATATCCCTTCATACCGGGCTCAACATAAATAATAATTCACACACTCTAAGGAGGATTTTTTCAATGGGAGCATTAGCATTTCTGGCGGCAGCTATCGCCGTAGGTCTGGGCGCATTGGGCGCAGGTATTGGTAACGGTCTGATCGTAAGTAAAACAGTAGAAGGTATCGCTCGTCAACCAGAAGCAAAATCCACACTGCAAACAGTAATGTTTATCGGTGTAGGTCTGGTAGAGGCACTGCCAATCATCGGTGTAGTACTGGCGTTCATTTTCTACGCTGCTGCATAAACAAAGGACAAACGAACTGGCGGGGAAGGCCACAGCCATCCGCGCCTTCTTTTTAGCGTATGTGTGCGTGAAGATATAAGATTCGGCTAGTTTCTTCATTAAATATCATGTTATTTCGATTTGGAAGTTTCGGGGAAGGAGTGAACTGATTTGCATTTTGAATGGACTAACCTTGTGATCGTGATCGTCGCGTTTCTGATCCTTTACTGGCTCTTGAACCGTTATGCATTTGGTCCGCTGTTTTCGGTGATGGAAAAGCGCCGTGAACTGATCAAGCAACAAATGGACGAAGCAGCTCAGACGCGCAATCAGGCAACTCAATTTGTAGAAGAACAAAAAGCAGCGTTGCAGCAAGCACGCAAAGATGCTCAGGATATCATTGAGCAAGCTCGTCAAACGAGCAACAGCCAGGCTGAGCAACTGATCAACCAGGCAAAAGAAGAGTCGCTGCGTCTTAAAAATGAGGCTGCACGCGATATCGAAACTGAGAAAAACAAAGCCGTGGCTGCACTGCGCAGCGAAATCGGTGCTGTCTCCGTACAAATTGCTTCTAAAGTATTGCAAAAAGAAGTTGATCCGAAAGCGCAGGAGCAACTCGTTGATAACTACCTGAAAGATGTAGGGATTAGACAATGAGCCGGGATACTGTAGTATCATCGCGCTATGCAAAGGCACTTTTTGAAGCGGCGTCCGATAGTGGACGTGTTGAAGAGACAGGTCAGGAGCTAAAAGCCGTTGTTGATGCGCTTACGGCGGATCATGATTTCCGTAATTTTATCGCGACACCGAATATATCGCTCGCCGATAAGGAAAAGGTGCTGGAAAATGTCTTCTCAGGCAAAATTTCCGATGCACTGCTTCGCACACTGCTGTTGCTGATCGAGCGCGGCCGGTATGAGGTGTTTCCGGAACTGCTGAGCAGCTACAATAACATTGTGAGCGCTACGCTCAACATTGCGGATGCACGTGTATACACGCCATTCCCACTGACAGAGCAGGAGCAAGCAGAGGTTGCAGCAACTTTTGGTCAATTATCGGGCAAGCGTCTTCGTATACAAAATGTAATTGATGAGTCATTGATCGGCGGACTCAAAGTAGTCATCGGCGATAAGCTGTATGACGGCAGCGTTTCCGGTAAACTGGAGCGTCTGGAAAAGTCTTTTCGGAGACAAGCATAAGAGACAGGAGGGACTGACTTGAGTATCAGACCTGAAGAAATCAGTACATTGATTAAAAGTCAAATCGAGCAATACAAGAGCGATATTGAAGTTGTAGAAGTCGGTACCGTTATCCAGGTAAGCGATGGTATTGCCCGCGTATATGGTCTGCAAAATGCAATGGCAGGCGAATTGCTTGAGTTTTCCAACGGCGTAATGGGTATGGCTTTGAACCTTGAAGCGAACAACGTCGGTGTCGTTATCCTCGGCACTTATACAGATATTCGTGAAGGCGACCAGGTTAAACGTACTGGACGCATCATGGAAGTTCCAGTTGGTGAAGCACTGCTGGGCCGTGTTGTAAACTCCCTCGGTGAGCCTGTTGATGGCAAAGGCCCAATCAACGCTACCGAAACTCGTCCGGTTGAAGGACAGGCACCTGGCGTTATCGACCGTAAATCGGTTCATGAGCCAATGCAAACAGGTATCAAAGCGATTGACGCTATGGTTCCAATCGGTCGTGGTCAGCGTGAGTTGATCATCGGTGACCGTCAAACAGGTAAAACCTCGGTTGCGATCGATGCGATCATTAACCAAAAAGGCCAGGGCGTAAAATGTATTTACGTTGCTATTGGTCAAAAGCAATCCACAGTAGCACAGGTAGTGGAAACACTGCGCCGTCACGGTGCATTGGAATACACTATCATCGTGACTGCATCGGCTTCCGATCCTTCTCCAATGCTGTACATAGCTCCATACGCAGGTTGCGCAATGGGCGAGTACTTCATGTATAAGGGCGAGCATGCACTGATCATCTATGATGATCTGTCCAAGCAAGCTGCTGCATACCGTGAGCTGTCCTTGCTGCTCCGTCGTCCACCGGGTCGCGAAGCATTCCCGGGTGACGTTTTCTACCTGCATTCCCGTTTGCTGGAACGTGCAGCGAAGCTGAGTGATGAGCGTGGTGGCGGTTCCCTGACGGCACTGCCATTTATCGAAACACAGGCTTCCGACGTATCCGCTTATATCCCAACTAACGTAATCTCCATCACGGATGGACAGATCTTCCTGGAAGCCGACTTGTTCTATGCAGGTCAACGTCCAGCGATCAACGTTGGTATCTCGGTATCCCGTGTTGGTGGTTCCGCACAGATCAAGGCAATGAAAAAAGTTGCCGGTACACTGCGTCTGGATCTCGCACAATATCGTGAGCTACAAGCTTTCGCACAGTTCGGTTCCGATCTGGATAAGTCGACACTGTCGCGTCTGAACCGTGGTGCGCGCATGATGGAAATTCTGAAACAGGGCGTTAACCAGCCACTGCTTGTTGAACAACAGGTTGTGAGTCTGTACACAGCGGTTAAAGGTCATCTGGATGATATTCCTGTGGCTGATGTACGTCGCTTTGAGTCCGAGTTCCTGTCCTTCATGACAAGCCAGCATGATCACGTACTGAAGTCGATCCGCGATACAAAGGATCTGACAGCAGATAACGAAGCTGCGCTGGTTGAAGCGATCCAAGCGTTCAAAAAAGGCTTTGCAACAAGCTGATTTCATCTGATGAAATCTAGCTAACCATTTTCCAATCAGCGAATAAGGCGACGCCTTAACGCTACAACGATATAACAGGGATTACAAAGTAGAAGCTTGCTTCTGCTCGTATTCCTGTCAGACAGGCATCTACAGGTCAGGATGGCTAGCTATGCCAACTGACCTGCGGCATGTTTGCAGAAGTCACTGTTTTTGGTCAGACAAGGGACTCCCGAGCCCGGCCACAGGCTATGCGGCAGCTGACCGCATGACTTTGAACGGGATTCAAAGGTTAAGGTGGTGAAACATATGGCTAAAGGTATGCGTGAGATTAAAAGGCAAATCAAAAGTGTCCAGAACACGAAGCAAATCACGAAGGCGATGGAGATGGTAGCTGCCTCCAAGCTGCGTAAAGCACAGGAGAAAGCAGAATCTGCACGTCCCTATTCGGAAAAGCTGCGTGAAGTGGTCACAAGCATTGCTGCGGGTACAAAAGGGATCAAGCATCCAATGCTGGATAAGCGTCCGGTTAAGCGTGTTGCTTATCTGGTCGTAACATCTGACCGTGGTCTGGCTGGTGGTTATAATGCCAACATTTTGCGTCACGTGAGCAACGAAATTCGCCAGCACCAGAATGAAGGTCGCGAATGCGAACTGTTCGTTATCGGACGTAAAGGACGCGATTACTTCCGTCGTCGCAGCATGTCGGTTACGGATACGGTAACTGAGCTGACAGACTTCCCTACGTATGCTGATATTAAGGCGCTTGCTCAGGCAGCGATCCAGGGCTACGAAGAAGGTCGTTATGATGAGCTCTACGTATGTTATAACCGATTTGTAAACGCATTGACACAGACACCAACCTCTGCGCTGCTGCTTCCGATGGATACAGGCAGCATGGAGAAAAGTACGCTTGCGGCAAGCTATGAATACGAGCCATCTGCGGAAGAGGTACTTGCTGAGCTGCTCCCAAAATACGCACAAACACTGATCTACGAAGCATTGCTGGAAGGCAAGGCAAGTGAGCAGGGCGCGCGTATGACAGCAATGGGCAGCGCAACGAAGAATGCTTCCCAGATGATCAATGATCTGTCACTCGTTTACAACCGTGCACGTCAGGCAGCAATTACCCAGGAAATAACGGAGATTGTTGCGGGCGCGAACGCTCAAAGCTAACAATTGTCTGCACACTGGTGCACAGCATAACAGCTTAAAGGCGATCCGCTGCGCAGGACGAAATGGCGCAGGCTCGCTTAACCCATATTTGTTGTATACAGTAAGTCAGTAGGAGGGAAAACGATAATGAACAAAGGACGCGTTGTAAGTATTCAGGGTCCGGTCGTTGACGTTGAATTCGAACGTGGACAATTGCCGGAAATTCTGAACGCGCTCAAAGTCGATGCGACACTGGATAACGGTAACAAAATCGACCTGACGCTTGAAGTATCCAACCACCAGGGTGATAACATGGTGCGTTGTATTGCCATGTCTTCCACTGACGGTCTTGTACGTGGTCTGGAAGTACAGGATCTGGGCGGACCAATCTCCGTACCAGTAGGTAACGTAACACTGGGCCGTGTATTTAACGTACTCGGTCAGCCAATCGATGAAGCGGGTGACGTGGTAGCTGAGGTTCACAACCCAATTCACCGTGAAGCACCAAAATTCGATGAGCTGTCCACTCAGGCAGAAATGCTCGAAACAGGGATCAAAGTTATCGACCTGCTTGCACCTTATGCAAAAGGCGGTAAAATCGGTCTGTTCGGTGGTGCCGGCGTAGGTAAAACGGTAACGATTCAAGAGCTGATCAACAACATCGCCCAAGAGCACGGTGGTATCTCCGTATTCTCCGGTGTTGGTGAGCGTACTCGTGAAGGTAATGACCTGTACCACGAGATGAAAGACTCTGGCGTTATTAGCAAAACAGCAATGGTATTCGGTCAAATGAACGAGCCTCCAGGTGCGCGTCTGCGCGTTGCCCTGACTGGTTTGACAATGGCTGAGTATTTCCGTGATCAAGAAGGTAAAGACGTACTTCTGTTCATCGATAATATCTTCCGCTTTACACAAGCGGGTTCTGAAGTATCCGCACTGCTCGGACGTATGCCGTCTGCGGTAGGTTACCAGCCAACCCTCGCTACGGAGATGGGTCAGCTGCAAGAGCGTATCACTTCCACTAAAAAAGGTTCGGTTACATCCATCCAGGCGATCTACGTGCCTGCGGATGACTATACTGACCCGGCTCCAGCAACAACGTTTGCTCACTTGGATGCAACGACGAACCTGGAGCGTAAAATTTCCGAGATGGGTATCTTCCCTGCGGTTGACCCACTGGCATCCAGCTCTCGTATCCTGACACCTGAGGTTGTCGGCGAAGAGCACTATAACGTAGCTCAGGGCGTACAGCGCATTCTGGCTCGTTATCGTGAATTGCAGGATATCATCGCGATCCTCGGTATGGACGAGCTGAGTGAGGAAGATAAGCTGACTGTTGCGCGCGCGCGTAAAATTCAGCGTTTCCTGTCCCAGCCTTTCCACGTTGCCGAGCAGTTTACCGGTATCAAAGGCTGCTACGTGCCTGTTAAAGAAACAGTACGTAGCTTCAAAGAGATTCTGGATGGTAAACATGATGAGCTTCCAGAAGCAGCATTCCTCTTTGTAGGCACAATCGAGGAAGCAGTGGAGAAAGCGAAAACACTGTAAGAGAATGCCTGCAAAACGTGAGGAGGGATGAAAGTGAGCACGTTTTTACTGGAGATCGTTACACCGGAGCGCATGGTCTTCTCCGAACAGGTAGATCGTTTGATTGCGACAGGTGTAGACGGTGAAATGGGAGTTCTCGCCGGTCATATTCCAACGGTAACGCCGCTTAAAGTGGCTCCGCTGGTATTTCAGGCTGGCAACAAAAGAACAACCTTTGCGATTCAAGGTGGATTTCTCGAAGTACGTCCAGACAAAGTGGTCGTACTTGCAGAAAGTGCTGAACGAGCGAACGATATCGATGTGGAGCGCGCACGCGCTGCCAAAGAGCGTGCCGAACGCCGTCTGAACAACCGTTCCAGCCAGGATCATACCGACTTCCGTCGTGCTGAGCTTGCGCTACAGCGTGCCATGAACCGTATCAAAGTATCTTCTTCGGGTGAAAACCGATAATACAAACAAGCCGGTCCGTCTTATGCGGTCCGGCTGTTTATATTTTAAGCGGGTGCTTGCTAGGTGTTTAGACCCATAATAGGGTAGAAGCGGATTGCGAAGAAGTGTATCATACAGACAGCGCAATCCAGAAAAAACCGCAATTACGCGCGAAAAAGACGCATAATCTATGAATATTTTCAGCAAATGAATAAATATGACAAGAATACGGCGAAATTTGTAAATTTGGGACTGGATTCTTTGCGAAAGGGCAAGTATTATAGAATAGTCCGTGTTAAAGGCTGATTGCTAAGTAATTTCTGTAAGGAGGCTGTGAGCTGATGAATACAGTAGATGCGGGAGCCGCTGTTGGCACAAACGGTTTGCTATCGATTATCATCTCGCTGCTTTGCATAGGTCTTTCATGGTGGGCATTGCAAAATTTCAAGTTTGACCTGCTGGTTCGTCATCCCAAGAGCGCTGCTGGTAAGATGCTTCATCTACTACTAGCGATTGTGCTTGGGCATTTCGTATCTGCGTTTTTACTGGATTATCTTCAGTGGACGCAAGCGCTCCGTTTCATGTTTTGAACACGGTGATAACGGTTATAACTGTTTTAGGCTTATTTAGCGTACTGCGGAATAGCCACTGCAATGCAAAACATGCTTTTTAATTATGTTCATTATTGCTTTTAACGATTGTATTGAACTGTCACTGGAACACTAATCACAACATCAACTATTAACATTTACATGCAATAGGCATCTTAAAACGGAACCGAATAGCATAATACACAGGCAGGCACTTCATAGTCAGTCAGCAGGATCACCGCCACCGCCATGTTCACCTTACTATTCACAACCACTTATTATGCCGTACAAGCAAAATGACGCGCGGAGGGAAACCTAATGAGCAAATTTATCGTCCGCGGTGGCAAGCGATTGACAGGGAATGTCAAGGTAAGCGGAGCTAAGAATTCAGTTCTCCCGATTATTGCTGCCTCTTTACTGGGAGAAAAAGGTGCAAGTATTATTCATGAAGCACCTTCCCTAGACGATGTAATGACAATCAACAAAGTATTGGAATCGCTGGGAGCTGTGGTTACATACCAGAACGAGACGATCCATGTGGATGCACAGGAGCTAACTTCCTGTGAAGCACCATATGAATGGGTAAGTAAGATGCGTGCTTCGTTCCTGGTCATGGGTCCGCTTCTGACTCGTCTTGGTCAAACTCGTATCTCGCTGCCAGGTGGTTGTGCGATCGGAACTCGTCCGATTGATCAGCATCTGAAAGGCTTTGAAGCGATGGGCGCTCAGATTAATCTGGGACAAGGATACATCGAAGCCAAATGTGACGGTAGACTGCGTGGAACGAAAATCTATCTGGATGTAGCAAGCGTAGGCGCAACCGAGAATATTATGATGGCTGCGACACTGGCTGAAGGCATCACAACGATTGAGAATGCAGCCAAGGAACCTGAAATTGTAGACCTGGCTAATTTCTTGAACGGCATGGGTGCCAAGGTACGCGGTGCTGGTACAGGTGTAATCCGTATCGAGGGTGTGGAGAAGCTCCATGGAACCGAGCATACGGTTATTCCCGACCGTATCGAAGCAGGCACGTACATGGTTGCTGCTGCAATCACAGGTGGAGATGTATACGTAGAAGGCGCGATTGCCGATCACCTCGGCCCTGTTATTGCGAAAATGGAAGAAATGGGCGTTGAGATCACACCAGACGAAAATGGTGTGCGTGTCGTTGCTAATCATCCACTGCGTGCTGTGGACGTGAAAACATTGCCTTATCCAGGTTTCCCAACCGATATGCAGGCGCAAATGATGGCGCTGATGCTGGCTTCCGAAGGAACTTCTATTATTACAGAAACCGTCTTCGAAAACCGCTTTATGCATGTCGATGAATTTAACCTGATGAATGCTGGTATTCGTATCGAAGGCAGAACTTCGATCGTAACGGGCGGTGCAGCTCTTGTAGGTGCAAAAGTATGTGCGACCGATCTACGTGCGGGCGCAGCTCTCATTTGTGCAGGTCTGATTTCAGAAGGCACAACTGAGGTTGGCGGTACGCATCATATCGATCGTGGATATGTGCATCTGGCAGAAAAGCTCTCCGGTCTGGGCGCGAACATTTGGCGTCTGGAAGACGAAGAAGCGAAGCCAGCTGTAGCAGCTCCTGCTGCTTCGGAAGAAGTAGCCAGCCAGCCTAAGGTCACAGGTACTCCTGTACTGAACGTACAGCCAACTGGCGTTTAATCGCCAACAATGCGGGTGACTCGTAAGCGATTTGGTAATGCGCACTGAACGCTTTGCTGATTAGACACCTTGCTGCTATGCAGTTGCATCGTACAGTCGATTTTCATAGTTAAACGAACAGGCCGGACCTTGTGTCCGGTCTTTTTATGTAGAAATATGCTGATTTCCGAACATTCGCCCTCTTCTACAGCGATTTGTCATATAATAGCGTTGAATACGTGTATCAAGTATGCTAATTTTAATAAAGATTGACCGTGATTAGAGTTTGACGATCTGAGCATTTGGACGAAATGCGAATTCTGAGATAAATGGCATCCGCCACTGATTCAGACAGCTATGTTGGTGAATTCGCCCTGACGGTGTGGTGATAAGAGACTCTTTTACCGGAAATACGACTTTTGGAGGCTCTTGACATGTTTAGCAAGGATATCGGAATTGATCTGGGTACAGCGAATGTGCTCATTCATGTGAAAGGCAGAGGTGTAGTTCTGGATGAACCTTCCGTTGTGACACTGGAGACGGACACCAAGCGTGTACTTGCAGTAGGCGAGGAAGCACGCCGTATGATCGGTAGAACGCCAGGGAATATCGTGGCGATTCGTCCACTGCGCGATGGCGTCATTGCTGATTTTGAAGTGACGGAAACGATGCTGAAATATTTTATTAACAAAGTAGGCGCGCGAAACTGGTACAGTCATCCGCGCATTTTAATTTGTGCACCGACTAATATTACTTCTGTGGAGCAAAAAGCGATTCGTGAAGCAGCAGAACGTAGCGGTGCAAAGGAAGTATTTTTGGAAGCTGAGCCGAAGGCTGCTGCAATCGGTGCAGGCATGAATATTTTCGAGCCGAGCGGTAATATGGTAATCGATATCGGTGGTGGTACGACAGATATTGCGGTATTGTCGATGGGCGATATCGTAACTTCTTCCTCGTTGAAAGTAGCGGGTGATCGCTTTGATGAAGCAATCATGCGTTATATCAAAAATGAATACAAGCTGATGATCGGTGAGCGTACATCCGAGGATATCAAAATCAATATCGCAACGGTTCGTCCAAATGGTATTCAGCGTGAGATGGATATTCGTGGTCGTGATATGGTATCCGGTCTACCAAAAACAGTAACCATTACGGCAAACGAAGTGCAAAATGCACTGGCAGATACCATTTCTTCGATCGTTAGCTCGGCGAAGCTCGTACTGGAGCAGACTCCACCTGAGCTGTCGGCAGATATTATTGATCGCGGTGTTATTTTGACAGGCGGCGGTGCATTGTTAGATGGTCTGGAAGAGCTGCTCTCACAAGAGCTTCATGTTCCTGTCCTTGTAGCTGAGGACCCAATGCATTGTGTCGTTAAAGGAACTGGATTAATGTTGAATAATCTGGATAAAGTCTCTAAAAAAAAGTTCTAAGCCAACCGATATAATACGTAACAGGCACATCCCGCGTGGTCGGGTGATGGCCGTCAATTGTCGGATATGATGGATGGATAATATAGATAAGCGTCGGAACGGAATTTTTAAAGTTGAGAGGAGTATCCGGTACATGCTAAGAGGTCTTTATACTGCCGCGTCGGGAATGATTACTCAGCAACGTCGTCATGATACGGTCACACAAAATATTGCAAACATCAATACGCCAGGCTACAAGCAGGTGGATAGCATCGAGCGTGCCTTTCCAGACATGCTGCTGTCGCTGAGTAATGGCGATGAGGGCATGACGAATCGGCAGATCGGTCGCATCAACACCGGTGTACTGGCTGAAGAGAGCGTATCGATGAACGTACAGGGTGATGTACATGCTACAGATTCGGCAGATGATTTTGCAATCGTATCGGAAATCAATCTGGCTGACCCAGCAACCGGACAAAATATTCCTTTCGACGCTTCTGGCAAATATGTAGCACCGAACGGTGCGGTAACGTATCGTCCACAAGCCTTTTTTACGGTTACAGGTAAAGATGGCAATACAGGTTATACTCGTGATGGTAATTTTCACCTGAATGGTGCGGGTAATCTGTTGACCACAACAGGTAATCCGGTACTGGGCACGAATGGTAATCCAATCACGCTGCAAGGCTCGATGGAGGATTACAATGTAGACTCACGCGGTATCATTACAGCGAAGGCTACAGGCGGTGAAGTTGGACGAATCGGTATTACGGTAGTGAATCAGCCGGGTCTGATGACGCGTACTGGTGATGGACTGTTCACTGTGAATAATCCGGCTACAGCCGGTGTTAGACAGTTGCAAGCAGGAGACAATGTAGAGCTTCGTCAGGGCTATCTGGAAGGCTCTACAGTAGATGCAGCAGCATCGATGGTTGAATTGAATGCTGCGCTGCGTGCGTATGAATCGAACCAAAAAGTGATTCAATTTTACGATAAAAGCTTGGATAAAGCCGTTAACGAAGTCGGTCGTGTATAATAGGATGAAGCAACTGTCAATCAAAGGAGGTCAATAATGAACAACTCCATGATCAGCGCCATGGTGGCGATGAGCGGTATTCAACAAAAGCTGGGCGTTGTGTCGGATAATATTGCCAACTCGGATACGGTAGGTTACAAAAGCAAAGATGCTACATTTGAGGATGTATTCACTGTTGTGAAGCAACAGCCTGGAGCAGCTTCGCAATTACCAGGTCGTATCACAGCGAGTGGCTACAATATCGGCTTTGGTGCGCGTATGGGTGAAGTGACTCGCAATATGTCTCAGGGTGAACTCCATCAGACAGACAGTCCTACTGACCTTGCGATTCAAGGGGATGCGATGTTCCGCGTAAGCGCAGATGGTAAAGAAGGCTGGACTCGTGAAGGCTCCTTTCACTATGTGCCTGTAGCCAATGAACCGAACAATGCGTATATGGCTACAGATCAGGGCTATCTGTTACTTGATCAGGATGGACAGCCAGTCAAGGTTCCTGCTAAAACGAAAATTGATATTGATGATCAAGGCGTTATCCGTTCAACTGATGCTCAAGGCCGTGTGAAAATCGCAACCAAGACCGTAACGGTAAACGGCCAGGATGTACAGCGTCCAATGCGTATCGGTGTGGATCGCATTATTCATCCAGAAGGTCTGTACCAAATGGACGGCAATTTCTTCACATTGCCAGCCAATATGCAACGTAATCAGGTTGCTGGCGTGATGTCCGCAGATACCCAGATTCGTCAGGGCTATCTGGAAGGCTCGAACGTTGACCTGAGCAATGAGATGACAGACATGATTAATGTACAACGTGCGTATCAGCTGGCGGCACGTGCGCTGTCATCCAGCGATCAAATGATGAACATCACGAATTCGCTCCGTGCCTAGTCGTCGTTCAACCATTCAGGAAGCAGCTAAAACGCAAAAGGCTGCACCGAATCGGAAGCTAACACGCAGACCGGAAGCTTCCGAATCGAAAGAGCGTGAGCAGGAGAAAAAGCCAGCAGCTACTGCCCGCTCTGCAGGGATGAAAACTCTGCAATTTATGCTCGTGTTGGTCGGGTTCGCGGCTGCTCTGGTAATCGGAATGACTGTAGGCTATTCCGTGCTTGGACATCATAGCATTGCTGACGTATTATATCCCGAAACATGGGCTCATGTTTTCCAGCTTGTTTACGCACCATAAATAAAGCATCTTATTCAAAACTCCTGCTTTTGCAGGAGTTTTATTTTTTATGCCGAAACCGTTATAATGATGTGGAATGCCTGACCAGGCGTAATAGTTCGTTTCAGGCTGAGCAAGCGCTTGAAGCGTATTCCCTACTATGGATTCCGCGTCTTCGATGGACGCTGGATGAGAGGAGTTTTATCTGCATGTACGATATACAGCAAATTCAAGAAATCATTCCACACCGTCCGCCATTTCTGCTGGTGGATCGACTGCTGGAGCTGGAAGAAGGCAAACGGGCAGTTGGTATTAAAAATGTGACGATGAATGAACCGTTTTTCACGGGTCATTTCCCAGGCTATCCGGTCATGCCGGGTGTGCTGATTGTGGAGGCACTGGCACAGGTTGGCGCCGCTGCTATTCTGAAAGTAGAAGCAAACCGCAGCAAGCTGGCAATGTTTGCTGGTATTGACGGTGTCCGTTTCCGTGGACAGGTTGTACCAGGTGATACATTGCGTCTTGAAGTGGAAATTACACGTATGAAAGCATCGATCGGTAAAGGTCGTGCTGTCGCTACAGTAGACGGCAAGGTCGTTGTTGAAGGCGAAATTATGTTTGCCCTTACGGATCCGGAAAAAGCCTGATCGGTAAGAGAAACACATATTGGATAGGTTGTACCATACTAACGGGTAGAGAAGGGATGGATATAATGACAACACTTAGCGAACAAGCAAAGCATAACCTGGATCAATGGCTGGGCGATCCGTCGATTGACGAGCAGACTAAACAAGAACTGCAAAGCCTGGATGGACAGGTATCCGAACTGGAAGACCGTTTTTATAGAGATCTGGAATTTGGTACAGGAGGTCTGCGCGGCGTAATCGGAGCAGGCAGCAACCGGATGAACAGCTATACAGTTGGCCGGGCTACACAGGGTCTGGCTGAGTATGTTTTATCGGTACATACGGGAGCGGACAAGCCATCGGTTGTCATCGCGCATGACTCTCGTCACTTTTCGCCTGAGTTTGCACTGGAAGCTGCACTGGTACTCGCAGGTAACGGTATCGTTGCAAAGCTATTCCCATCGCTGCGCTCTACACCAGAGCTTTCCTTTGCTGTTCGTCATCTGAAAGCAACGGGCGGTATTGTGATTACAGCAAGTCACAACCCACCGGAGTATAACGGCTACAAAGTATACAACGCGAGTGGTGGACAGCTCGTACCGCATGAAGCGGAGCAAGTAATCGAGCAGATTCGTCAGGTGTCTTCATTTGCGAACATCAAGCGTGTAGAGCGCGAAGCAGCGGAGCAGCAAGGATTGCTCGTATGGCTCGGTGACGATGAAGATCAGGCGTTCCTGGATACGGTCACTTCGATCAGTGTGAATCGTGAGCTACTTGCTGGTGAAGCAGGTCAAAACCTGAACATTATCTATACACCGCTGCATGGTACAGGCTATCGTCCGGTCAAAGAAGGATTGAAGCGTCTGGGCTTCACTAACGTAACGATCGTTGAGCAGCAGCAGGAGCCAGATGGTAATTTTAGCACAGTAAAATCGCCAAACCCGGAAGAGCGCGAGGCGTTCACACTCGCCATTGAGCTGGGTGAGAAGATCGGAGCAGACATCCTGATCGGTACCGATCCAGATAGTGACCGTATGGGAGCAGTCGTGAAGGACAATAATGGCAAGTACTTTGTTCTGACAGGTAACCAATCCGGTGCGATCATGATCCATTATTATCTGGGTCAATTGCAGGAGCAAGGCAAGCTGCCAGCGAATGGTGCAGTCGTGAAAACGATCGTAACGAGCGAGATGGGTGCTGCGATTGCAGAGCATTATAACGCTACGGTATACAATACGTTGACAGGCTTCAAATATATCGGCGAGAAAATGAACCAGTTCGAGCAAACAGGTGAGCATACATTCCTGTTCGGCTATGAGGAAAGCTATGGCTACCTGGCTGGCAACTATGCACGTGATAAGGATGCAGTTGTAGCTGCACTGCTGATCAGTGAAGCAGCGGCTTACTATAAGCAACAGGGCAAAACATTGTATGACGTGCTGCAAGAGCTGTACACGCAGTTTGGTTATTTCCAGGAAAGTCTCGAATCCCGTACGCTAAAAGGAAAAGACGGCGTAGCACAGATTCAAGCGATTATGGAAGACTGGCGTAGCAATAGTCCAGCCGAAATCGGAGGCGTGAAGGTAACGGAAGCGCTCGATTACTCTAAAGGACTGAATGGATTGCCAAAGGAAAATGTGCTGAAATTTATGCTGGAGGATGGTTCATGGTTCTGCCTGCGTCCATCTGGCACCGAGCCCAAGATCAAAGTATACTTTGCGGTACGTGGAGATTCCTTGAGCGATTCCGAAGCACGCATGAATGGACTCAAGCAAGCGGTAATGAGTCGCGTTGACGGTTGATTTTTATTTTGATAGAAGTGGAATTGAGTGTAGGCTTTAAGCGAACAAACAGTATATAATAAAGCAGATGAATGAAGAGGTTCCGTTGTCAGACGCGTACTCTGATGACGGAACCATTCGTTATGCCCAGCGTCAGAAGAGTCCTTTTGTCAGATGGGGGTGACGGAATTATTAAGGAGGTACTTGAGTGGTTCAGAAATGGCAACATTGGAACAATCGTTCTGCAAAATGGCTATGGATACTGGTTATTATTGGGATGGTTGCATCCTTACCGGTGGCGTACAGCCGTATCCAGACAGAGCACACGTCTCAAAATGTAGAGTTTGTATTCAACTATCGTGATCTGATTTCTATTGCGTCGTATCAGCCTCATCCCCAGGATTATATCAGGGAGCAGCTGCAATTGCTTAAAAATGCCGGAGTCGGCTCTGTAGCCTTGTATCAGAGTAATCTGCCTGAGCTGCAATCCTCTGGTCGACTGCATGTGTATAGTTCTGCGGATGTGGCTAATCGCCAAAATCAGGTGATTCCACTCAATGATAATTTTACGTATGTTCAATTTACGAGCAAAGAGAATGAAGAAATGCTTCGCCCTGTATTGGAGCGCGTATTTAACTCACTGGCAATTCCAGTTTCCTCGTGGACGTATCAGAATCTGCCTGGTCTGGTGATCCAAACCTCAACAGATGATGCAGGCTTGAAGCCGCTTGATCCTGACCCTGTAGCAATGAAAATGCTGCATGATATGGGTTTCCAGATTGTGCCGCGTTTGAATGATGCGCTACCTTACAATCAAAATGTGATGTCGCAAATGCTGGATGAGTTTACGACCTATGGCGTCAAAACCATTCTGTTTGATGGGGCTAGCGTAACCGGCTTTAATGACGATATCGAAAAGCATACGATCACAGCCTTTGCATCGCTGCTGAAAAAGCATAATCTTGCCATTGCTGCGATCGAGAACTTGAAAAAGCCGCAGGATGGCTTTAGCAAGCTGGCTTATTTGAATAATTATAATGTGGTACGCTTGTACTCACTGAGTCAGGCGGATTCACAGCTGGATCCGATTACGGTAGCTGACCGCTTTGTACTGGCAAGTAAAGACCGTAATATTCGTATGATGTATATCAATCTGGCTGTTTCTCGTGATACCACGAAGGCAGCGATGACGAATTCGATCGACAACGTAATTTTGAGTTTGCAAGAGAAAGGGCATGCGATTCAGGATATTCAAAAGAACGGCTTTACATTGGGACCTGCTGTTGCTCGTGATGTGCACACTTTCCCGATGGAGCGCTATGTGAAACTGATCGTACTGATCGGTGCTATTGCAGCCATCGCGCTGCTGGCGTACTACTTTGTACGTAAACTCACACTGGCTGTATTTGTACTCGGCTTGATCGGTAGTGCCGGCTTGATCGCGATTCACAAATCCTTGCTATTGGAGCAGGGTGTAGCCTTACTGGCAGCGATCAGTATTCCGACAATTGCCATGATCTATGCTGTGAAGGCTGTAGACCGTATGTATGAGTCGAGAAGCAGTCTAACCGTAGGTAAGCGAGTCGGTCAGTCCATACTGCTCTTCCTGCGTACCTCACTATGGTCGCTGACAGGAGCATTATTTATCATCGGCTTGCTGGATGATATTACGTATCAGCTCGTTATTAATCAATTCCGTGGAGTTAGCCTGCTGCACTTTGCACCAATCGCACTGACTGCACTATATATTGCTTTTTATCGTGGTAAAGAAAGCTTTGGCTTCGCAGGTATCCGTAAGCTGCTTACACGTCCGATCACATTAACCTGGGTTATCGTACTCGGCATTGTCGGTGTAGTGGGCATGTATTATCTGTCCCGTACAGGTAATGCAGGAACGGTATCACCGCTTGAAATGCATTTCCGTAACGCGCTGGAAGGACTATTTAATGTTCGTCCACGTAACAAGGAATTTTTGATGGCACATCCGATCTTTATTGTAGGTATCTTTATCGCTGCAAAATACCGTCAGGCGATTTATCTGCTGATCATTGCTTCGATTGGACAATTGTCGATGGTCGATACATTTGCCCATATCCACTCACCTGTACTGATCTCGCTAACTCGCGGTTTGCTCGGTATGGCGCTGGGTCTGGTGCTTGGACTCGTGGCGATTGTGATCTGGCAAATTATCGAAAGGTGTTGGCGTAAATGGGCTCCGTCTCTGTTCAAATCGTAATTTCCGGCTATTATGGATTTCGAAATAGCGGGGATGAAGCTGTACTCAAATCTATTCTGAACTCTCTTGCCGAGCAAGGGCAGGCAGCAGGGATTACAATCGTCCCTGTTGTACTGTCTAATGATCCGGAATGGACAGCGCGTATGTACGGTGTGCGCTCGGTGCACCGGATGAAGCTGGGTGAGATTCGCGCATTAATGAAGGAAAGCGATGGCATGATTAGCGGTGGGGGAAGCCTGCTTCAGGATGCAACCGGCCCGCTGACCATTCCTTATTACCTTGGTATTATCCATATCGCACAGTGGGCACGTAAGCCCGTGTTCATCTACGCACAGGGTGTAGGACCCGTCGAAAAAGGTTTCTTTTTCAAATGGATTCGGAATGTATTCCGCAAGAGTGCGTATGTTTCAGTACGCGATCAGGAATCAGCTGCCTTACTGGGCAAAATGGGATTGGACCCGAGTCGTATTACAGTAGTAGCTGATCCAGTTATGGGCTTGCCTTTGCCTGGAAATATAGTCTCTACAGCTTCACAGCCAGTCGGAGAGAATCAAATGAACACGGCTAAAGTCACAGAAACTGGTCATCATGCTACCGAAAATGATATGATACCTTTAGCTGTGGACAGCAATACAGTGGGTTCGAACGAAAATAGCGAATCTGGTGCTAACCCTGTACCACTCATTGGAATCTCACTTCGTTTCTGGGATAAGCAGCGTCGTGAGCTGAATGGCATTGCTGATGCACTCAAGCAGCTGGCAAGTCAGCGTCCCGTGCATTTACGGTTTCTGCCATTTCATTTACCAGAGGATGAGCAGGCTTCTGCTTATGTTATGGAACGAATCGGTGATGTTCATGCATCGGGGAGTACGATTAGCACCGCCGAACAGGTAGTAGATCCACAGCAAATGCTGGCAGAGGTCAGTCGCTGTGATCTGGTGCTGGGCATGCGTCTGCACAGTCTTATTTATGCGGCGTCTCAGCATGTACCGCTGCTAGGTATTTCCTATGATCCAAAGATCGATCAGTTTTTAAATCGACTTGCGATTGAGCCGTCCGGTACGAGCGAAGCCGTGCAGTCGGAACGTTTATTGAAGGATATGCTGCATGTGCTGGATACAACAGCAGAGTGGAAGCAGGCAAAAGCTCCATATATTGCAGCGCTTAAGCAGGATGCTGCACAGCCAGCGCAATTTATCGCTCATTATTTTTTAGGACAAAGGTGATCCGTACATGAATGAATCGTCTACCATTCCGACTGTACCGATCTACGGTCTGAATGTTTCCAAACTAAATATGGATGATACGGTACGCCATGTTGAACATCTTATTGAACAGCGGCAACCGAATCAGATTATTACTGCTAATCCGATTATGATTATGACTGCCCTTGAGCAGCCTCAATACATGCATGTGATGAAAAACGCAGAGCTACTCGTTCCTGATGGAGCA
The DNA here is from genome assembly GCF_034055775.1 of Paenibacillus hunanensis. Lineage (NCBI taxonomy): Bacteria > Bacillati > Bacillota > Bacilli > Caryophanales > Paenibacillaceae > Paenibacillus > Paenibacillus hunanensis. The sequence continues at coordinate 821,806 of NZ_CP139194.1, forward strand.
GGTCTAGTATGGGCAGCTTCGACATGTGGACAACCGGTAGCAGAGCGTGTAGCTGGATTTGACCTACTGCATCGCTTGATGGATCTTGGACAGCAGCGCGGCTGGAAGGTTTATCTGCTCGGCTCCTCGCCGGACGTGATTCAGGATACAGCGGCTCGGTTACAAAGTTTATATCCGGGTACTGTGATTGCAGGCTATCGCGATGGTTTCTTTGGACCGGATCAGGATGCTGAGGTGATCACAGCAATTCGTGAGGCCAATCCAGACATACTGTTTGTGGCACGCGGTCTGGATACGCAGGAGCCATGGATTGGCAAATACAAGCAAGAGCTGGGTGTACCGATTATGATGGGAGTTGGCGGCAGCTTCGATATTATCTCCGGCAGATCCAAACGCGCGCCGGTGTTATTTCAGAAGATGCGAATGGAATGGTTTTACCGTCTATTAAAGGAGCCACACCGTTATAAGCGAATGCTTGTGCTGCCCAAATTTGCTGTAAAAGTGCTCAAAGATAAGGAAAGTGTAACAAAAGTGCAGTAAACCATCATTTTTTTTGCAAAATTAGCTGGAAAATCGTCAAAAAAAGCTTGGTGTTTAGATTCGAACGGAGTATAATTGGCTCCGTGAGATAAATTGGGGGTCGAAAAGCCAAATGTTAATCGTTTGTATTCTTGGGTTTGTGCTGGCGCTCGCTTTGGCGCTTGTTCTTACACCACTCGTCAAAAGGTTTGCGATTCGAATTGGAGCAGTTGATGTTCCGAATGCTCGCAAGGTGCACACACGTATTATGCCACGTATGGGTGGTCTAGGAATTTTCCTGGCTCTAGTCATTGCATTTCTGGTTGTGTTGCCGTTCTTACCTTTTGATCTTCCTGCCCGTGATGCCAATTTCATGAAAGCCTTCTTTACTGCAGGCTCTATCATTGTACTGATCGGTGTATTGGATGACCGCTTCGAGCTGTCAGCCAAAGTGAAACTGATCGGACAACTCGTCGCTGCGTGCACAGTTGTATTTGGATACGGTATTCGTGTTGATTTTGTAGATATTCCTTTTCAGGATAATTATTTCGCTCTGGAAAACTGGATTTCGATTCCGCTTACGATCTTCTGGATTGTCGGTGTAACGAATGCCATTAACCTGATTGACGGTCTGGATGGACTGGCAGCTGGTGTTTCCGCTATTGCGATCGGTAGTATTTTTACGATGTCATTGATTATGGGCAACTACCCAGTTGCACTGCTTTGTGTACTGCTGCTAGGCGCGATTGTCGGATTCCTGTATTTCAACTTCCACCCAGCCAAAATTTTCATGGGTGATACGGGCTCCTTGTTCCTTGGCTTCAGTCTTGCGATGCTGTCCCTGCTAGGGTTCAAACAGATCGCAGTCGTCTCGTTTATTACACCGCTGATTATTATCGGCGTACCTTTGTCGGATACGTTCTTTGCTATTATTCGTCGCTGGGTACATAAGAAGCCGATTTTTGCACCTGATAAAGGTCACCTGCATCATTGCTTGCGTGAGCTTGGACTCAGCCATCGCCAAACGGTATTGCTGATCTACGGAATTGCAGCATTTTTCGGTGTACTGGCAATCATCCAGTCTTCGGCAGCTTTGAATGACGCCAACTGGGTTACCTTTGCCGTCATCTGTGTGATGATGTTCGTAATGCAGATCGGTGCTGAACTGATCGGTCTTGTCGGTCAAACGAAGCGGCCCTTGCTAGATCTTATTGCTCGCCTCCGCGTAAAGCCTGATCCAACACGTGGTAGTAAGCCTTAATGTAAATTGCCAATCAACCATTTCAAACTAAACACCAAGTCTTGATATGGAAAGCCTCCACATCGATGCGTATAGCGCCGATGCGGAGGCTTTTTTGGTGTCAACAGAGAAGGGGAAAACAAAATAAAACGAGTTTCTTCTATTATATAGGTATTCGCTTATCTCTTTTGCTTCAAATTGAATGAAAGGCGATCATTATCATCAATCCGCGCTACGACTAGGCTTGCGCAAGTATGCAAAAAAAGCAAGTGTAAAATTTTGTCCATATCTTAACGATTGCGCGATTCGAATACGATGTTTTTTCTTGGAATTTCCTAATTTTATTAAAATCTATACTATCCTTGCCGATAAAAAGGGTAGACAGGTTAAGCCCGCCATACAGAACCAAAGCTGTGAGCGGAACAAGAGGAGGAACATTATTTTGAAGAAATTACTATCGATGCTATTGGCGGTAGTCTTGTTGGCTGGCCTTTTGCCTCAAGGAATTGGCGGTAATGTGGCACAGGCAGCAACAGGCAACTTTTTCATTTTTCCGAATGAACAGTATGATATCTCTACACCGCGTATCGCCAACAGCGATCGTCTTACTGTGACAGGTAGCTACAGTAACATTAACGCAAACTCGATTTCGTATGATGTCGAGCAGATTTCTAAAAATGGAAGTACGGTCACTGTTATCAACTCCAATAAAGGATTGAGTGGTAATATCACTGCAAGCACCTCCGGCGGATCAAGCCTGACGATCTCCGATATTCCTCTGTTTGCAGGTTTGAACCGTATTACGTTTAAAGCAACGCAAGGCGTTTCTTCTCAAGTTGCAGAGTCCATTTATGTAGAGTACCGTGATGGACCTACTATTTATAACTTAACAGGCGTACTGGATAACGATACCGTTGCGCTGAAAGAAAATACGCCAGTTGTACTGACAGCAGCCAAAGGTGGAATTAATGACGGACAACAAACAGCCAATATGTCGCTTAGCGGTTCTGCACCAAACGCGACAAAAGTGACTGTACTCGTAAACGGTGGTAATAGCCGTACAGCGATTGTTTCAAGCGCGAATAATTATCAATTTACAGTTGCCCCAATCGCATTGAAGCTTGGTAAAAACACATTGACGATTCAGGCTAGTAACGGAACGCAAGTGTTGGAAACAACACGTGAAGTTACGTTCTATAATGGTCTGACTACGTTCTATGATACGTATGCTCAGAGCGATTCCAACACTTCTGCGGACTTGTCATCATTCCCTGACTTCACCGTTTCCAAAAACACATTTGGAGTAACAGGTAAAGTCGTTGTTCCTCTGACAGATGGTAAGCGTCCAACTGATCTGACCAACTATATCAGCTACACATTTAGTGGAGCAGGTTTACCAGATGGAGCAGTATCAGCTAACTATAGCGGCAGTGTAACGCCAACGATTGTTGAAGCTGAAAGTACAGCAGCATATATTACTTTGCAATACAATATTCCTGAAAGTGCAACACGCACATTTGATTATGATCAAGGTATCAACCTTTCCATTACAGCAAAAAATGATTCCAGCAAAGGTCTAGGTTTAACACTTCGTAATAGCGCAGCAGCTTACATTTACAAAGTGAACTACCTGTCTGGGTATACAGAAAATACAACTGCATCCGCAGCACAAGCGATGACAGGAACAACATTGGATGGAGCGAATATCTTCTCCTTGCCAGCAGCACTTGAAGTATTTGTAGTAAATGGTGACAGCAGCACAACGCTGAATATCACTAAAGTTGTAGATGGAACAGGTAAAACAGCAACAGATGCACCAACCTACACACAAATCAGTTCTGAATCTGTTGTTCAAACGATTAATGGTAGCTCGCAACGTATGCAACGCTTAATTTACAAATTAACCAAAGTACCTGTAAATGGTACACAGACACTTACCTTTACAGCATCTAAAGGAGCAGTAACAACTCCTGAAGTGTCTGCAACTATTAACGTTTTGTTTGGACCTTATGCAAGCTTCAACAAAGCTTACGATGGTATGGTTATCAAGAACAGCCAAAACGTATCCGGTGCAGCAACTCGTATTGTGACGGATACACTGGATAACTTCTCTGGTAAATTGCAAAATGTCACTACTCAATCCGATATCCGCTATGCAGATAATGGAAGTAATAAGCAAACTGTATTCTTCTATGTGAACAATACGCTCGTACCGCTGGTACCAGCAAGCTCGAACGCTAATGATCCTAATTTCCAAATTCAGGACATCAACAAAGCGTATAATGCATTGTTCTCTGGTGAGAACACGATCAAGCTGGTATTCAAAACAGATAAAACATCGTATGAATTGTCTGTGAAAATCAATCTGGTACCTACAGACGTACCTGTCATTCCTGTAGATACAACGCTGGGCATTTTCCCATTCTCCTATAGTGGTGGTAGTGATGCCATCCCTACAGCTAAGGATGCAGCATTCCCACTCAACGGTACAGCTTATACTACAAAAGAAAAGAACTTTAACATTTACGGTACATTTGACTTTGTAGATTTGGGAACGAATCAGGCAAGTGTCAATAGTGCACTGGCAGATAGTTCTCTGAACAAAGCCAATTATATTCTCCAGGTGACGAAGTCAGATGGAAGCACAGTTGGAACATGGACGTTGAACAATCGCTTTACTTCGACGAATGGTGATATTTTCAATGCAGGTTCCAGTGCAGGCGATACGCTAAGTGTATTTTATGATTACAGCAAGCAGTCATTTGCCTTTATTGTAAGAGGTCAGCAAGTACCTGACGATAGCACACCTGTCGTTTATAACTTTGTAGTGTATAACACAGGTACAGGTGGCCCAAGTTCTTCCGCACGAATGGAGATCAACAAACAGACGGACACGTATACGATTGTTCGTCCACTTGAAGCTCAAAAATTGACAAACAGCAACTTCATTGATGTTGTTATTAACTCTAAAAATGCTACATCCGTTGTGATCAACAAAGAAACAGCTACAAAGGCACCTTTTTATACGGATCCTAACGGTAAAATTAATGGTAAAGACCCTGAATACCCAGATGCATATACGGTAACTGTTCGCGATCTGAAACCAAATAAAGAAACTAAAATTCCGATCGTGGTTACAATCGCTGGTCAACAGATCAAAGACCAGGTTATCGTTAAATATGTACCAACTAATATCCCGGGTGCAGAATACATGCAGGATATGAAGAATTCTGCAAAAGTATTTGAAGGAGATCTTAACCTCAAATTCCCATCGGGAACAAACTTGATCCGTCGTGATATTGGTACATCAGCAGACGATCAGCGTAAAAATGAAGTATTCTCTGGCAATACACTGCTGTTCGGAATTGGTAACAGCCAGGATGGTGTTATCAATCGCTATAACTTTGAACAAATCCCTACGAACATGGACCAAAAATTCAAAGTTGGACAACAAATTTTCGTAAGCCAATTTAACAATCACTTTGTGAAAAGTAGCCCGGTATACTGGATCGATCCAGGTCTGGCAGATAATCTGGATACTAGCGCATATGATCCGGTTACAATGGGTCAAGATCCTTATCAATCATCTAATTCCAGTATCCCTAGCTTTTATGAGCGTGATCCGCGTAACGAGCTTGTTCCATCCAAACGCGGAACACTGACACTGTCTTACTCCGATAACGTGGCTGAAGACGCGGGTAAACTGATCACCGTATTCTTCTTCGACCGCTCGCTGGGTAACAGCTCTGGTCAATGGGAAGATATCGGTGGCGTAGTAAACGCGAAGAGTCATACTGTAACTGTGCCGTTTGATCGTTTCGGTTACTATGTAGTTGCTAAGCTCAGCTATTCTTATGCAGATATTGTTCAGCACAGCTATGCGCGTGACTATATGGAAGCTCTGTTTGCTAAAGGCATTATGAAGGCGACAGATCCAGATAGCTCCTTTGGTGCAGACCAATATGTAACACGTGGTGAGTTCACTCGTGCAATTGTAAGAGCGAAAGAAATGCCGTTTGACTTCCAGGGACCTAAGCACTTTATTGATGTGAGTAGTAATGATTCACAGATTCTCCCTGATGCATTATATGATTATCGTTATATTGAAACAGCAGCCCGTGCCGGCTTTGTTCGTGGTACACAGCCACAGGTGTTCAGCCCAGGTGAAAATATCAGCCGTCAGGATGCGGCAGTTATTATTGCCAAAGCATTGAACCTCAAGCTGGAAACCGATCAGACCAAAATCGATGCAGGTCTGCAAAAGATCTTCAAAGATGCTAGCACAGTTGATCGCTATGCAAGAGCTTCTGTTCTAGCTGTAGCGAAAAAAGGCTTCATCAACGGATCCGCGATTGATGGCGATTCGACAAAAGGCTTCAACTTTACTCCGACAGCCAAAATGCTGCGCTCTGATACAGCTGTAATTTTAGCTAAAGTCATGATCAGCGATAAAAAGCTGCCGAAGATGTAAAGGATAAGATATAACTTCGATCAAGTGATGGAGTTAAATAAAAGAGCGTTCATCTATAAAGGTGAACGCTCTTTTTATTGTTTCAGAAGATTTCGGGAATATATTTTGATAAAGGCGAGAAATGAAAAAACGCTGTTATATCAAGGGTTTTGGGCATTTTTTAGATTTTTATAATCACTAAATTTATAAAAAATCAAAAAAACTTTAAAAACGCTGCAACCTTTTTGCAACACCCCGCGTCTATAAGTTTGGAAACAGCGAGAGCAGCACTAAAAGTTCTCCTGAGCCCAAGTGTTTAAAGAACAACAAACCTGTTTAGGTACTACTTAGAGTTATTAAAAAGTAGCTTGCAGTTACAGGTGAGTGGGCGAAGTTGGTAATCTCTTTAAAAGTATAGTAAGATTAATAAGGTTGTGCTAAAAATTTTTTTGAAGGCACTGCAACTTTTAAAGAAACCCTGCGTCTATATATACGAACCTGATGAAATGACGGCAAAAAACATGCTAACAGGTTGTTGAATGACAATGAACCCTAATGGAATATTCAACAATCCCGATGTGAAAAAATGTCTTTACGGCATCATTGGCGCAAGTGTATAATACCATTGGACACTGCGGTCTTCTGATTGGCGAATGTTCCGGTTACGATTTTCTGTGATTTTCACAGATATCATCATACAATGGGATTTGCTTATACTCGGGAAGGGGGTGTAACAACATGAGTAATAAAATCCATAACAAACAAACAAACAAAAATAATGTTTATGATATTCAAGGAGGAGAAAAAAAGGTTATGAAAAAGTCTACTAAAAAAGTTATTAACGTAGCAGCAAGCGCAGCTCTGCTGGCTGGTATCGCTCCAGTTGCAGGTGTACTGGCTCCAACAGCAGCACATGCATCCGGTTCTTTCGATGTTATCAGCGTTCCAACTCTGAGTTCTTCCACTAGCGGTACTGCAGTTGATCTGGGCCGCGTAAACATCAACATCGATCGCTACACACTGAACAACAGCGCAACTGATGCAACTTACCTGACAGTTACTCTGCCTTCCGGTTTTGAGTTTGCATCTAACGCATTTGCAACAGGTGCTCCTACTTCCGTTTCTATCGTTGATGGTACTTCCCAACCAGCTGGCGTAACAGCTACTCGCATCAACGCAACTAGCGCACGTCTTGCTATCACTGGTTCTAACCAAGGTGATGATATCACTCTGGGTCTGATCCTGAACGGTATCGTATCTACTGGTCCTAGCAGCGGCGACGTTAACGTTACTTTCTCCGCAGACCCTACAAGCGGCCTGCCAACTGGTAACGTAAAAGTTGCTACAGTAGTATCTTCTGGTCAAGTAGCTCTGGAAGCACGCGATGTACAATCCAGCAGCGACAACTTTACTTTCAACCTGCGTGTTACTGAGTCCGTAGCTAACTCCCTGAAATCCGGTAACGCAGTAAAACTGAAACTGCCTAGTGGTTTTGAATGGTCTGCAGCTGGTGCAGTAACTCCACTGTACGGCACACTGTCTTCCAACAATGTAACAGCAACAGTTAATGGCGACACTTTGACTATCGCATCTAACGGTGCTTCCCGTTCTGCTGCTTCTGCATTTGATCTGGCTCTGAACTTCACAGTTCAAGACGAAGACAAAGCAAAAGATGGCGACGTAACTGCTACAGTTAGCGGTAACTCTTCTATCAACGTATCTTCTCTGGTAGTTGGTACTTACGGTCAATACGGTGGTGGTGTAACAGTTGCTTCCCCAACTACTGTAGTAGCTGGTCAAGATGAGCAAAAAATCGGTAATGTTGTAGTTAAAGAAGCTGTAGCAGGTTCCTTCATCGGTGGCCGTACAGTAACACTGCAACTGCCGGAGGGTGCTCGTTGGCAGTCTGTTTACACTGGTGGCGAAGGTACAACTGGTACAACTGGTTCTATCGACACTGCTAACGGTCTGCGTACACCAGATCAAATCAGCTACACTGGTACAGACGGACGTACACTGCGTCTGACTTGGAACGGTACTGGCGCTGTTAACACTTCTAACAAAGCTGGTTCTATCACTTTGAAAGACGTTGAAGTAGCAGTTCAACCAGGTTTCACTGGTGATCTGAACGCTACAGTAGCAGGTAGCCAAGGTCTGACTGGTACAGTTAAACTGGCAACAGCAGTATCTGGCGTATCCCTGACTGCAACTAACGCAACTTACAACATTGCAATCGGTACTGACAATGCTTCTATCGGCGATCTGATGATCAAAGAAGGCGCTGCTGGTGCACTGACTGACGATGGTACTGGTCTGGTTGAAGTTCTTCTGCCAGCAGGCGTAACTTTCGGTTCGACTCCAACTGTATCCGTAACTGGTGGCGACCTGCGCATCCGTAACGTATCCGTTGACACTTACAACAACAGCGGTACTCAAGGCGTTCTGCGTTTCTACGTAGATAGCGAGAGCACAACTGCAAGCACAATCACAGTTAGCGGCGTTAACCTGCGTATCGACCGTACTGTACCACAAGGCGACATCGTTGCTAAAGTACAAGGCGACGGCGCAGCTTACACTGCATACCATGGCTTTGGTGATGTAGCAGACGTTTGGAACTCCAGCTACAAATACGCAGCTCAAGCAGCTATCGCTACAATCGGTACTGCACCAGCTGGTGAGACTGACAACGCTGTAACTGCTATCTACACAATCGGTAGCACTGCTTACACTGTAAACGGTCAAACTCGTACTGCTGAAGTTGCTCCTTACGTTGAAAACGGCCGCACTTACCTGCCAGTTCGTTATGTAGCAGAAGCTCTGGGCGTATCCCAAGCGAACATCCTGTTCGACAAAGCAACTTCTGTTGTTACAATGATCAAAGGTGATCGCGTAGTTCAGCTGAAACTGAACACTAACCAACTGACAATTAACGGTTCCACAATCAACATGGACGTTAAAGCAGTAACTAAAGCTAACCGTACAGTACTGCCAATCGCATGGGTTGGTAAAGCTCTGGATGCAGTAATCCAATACGATGCTGCAGCTAAAACTGTAACAGTAAACAGCAAGTAATATCTCTGATATTACAAGCTAAACCATAGAAGGTAGTCATACCTTCACTGAGATACCTCGGAGTAGGCAACTGCTCCGGGGTATTTTTTATTTTCTAATTTGCTTATAAGTCTGATTCGTTAGTATGATATAGTGAGAGAAAACATGCTATTCAAGGATGAATGAAAAGTAAAAGGTTTCGTATTACAAGCAATGAGGAAGTATGAGAGATTGTCATATATACAATGGCCATTTATTTATCGAAAATAATACCAATTTATAATAGAACTTAATCTTGGAGGTACATGTTATGGGGAAAAGATCAACATGGATGCTCGCAGTAGCAACCATTGGCATTGGGGTATGGGTAGGAAGTTCGTTCACAACGGTTAGTAATGCGAGCAGTCAACTAGGTTCAGCTGATGATCCGGTGGTAACTAAAAGCTATGTCGATCAACAAATTCAGAAAGCACTGGGTGGTAACTTGAATTCTGGAACTTCGAATAGTTCTTCAGGCAGCTCGGCAAATAATAACTCCAACACATCCAGTGGAACAAAAAATAATTCGAGCTCTTCCTCCAACAATTCATCTTCTAGCTCCAATACGTCAAATTCGAATACTGGAGCCGCTATAGGAAGCTCTAGTAATTCAGCTTCGACCTCAGCTACCGCCAAAATTGATATTGTTGAGCTACGACCTGGCAAAACATTAATTGCAAAAGCAGGTACACAGATCATTGTGAGACATGGTAATGCTACTGTATATAGCGATGGGACCAATGGTATTGTCGATGTAACGGATGGAACGGATTTGGGTGGTAATCAGGCCATTGCTAATAATCACTTATTGCTATTTCCCCGTGATGGTCGTGGTGTGATGGTGACTGCTAACCAGACATCTAATGCAACACTGATGGTTATTGGAAGCTATGATGTACAATAATACAATTTGATTTACGGGTACCTTTCTTAGTTGAGCTTCTCTGTACAGTAAAGGTATCCTACATAAGTGAATGAATTTCATGCATAGAATGCAATAAATATAAAAATATTTCCTTTAATGAAGGCATAATCTCATACGCAATATATTGTAATTTTTTGGTAGTTCGTTTACTTGAAGTGTTTTTAATGGATTGTATTCTTTATGTGATTATGCAGGATATATAATGGAATTAATATTAAATAAACAATACCGACAGGATTAATTGGTTATGATGGTTTGACACCTCTAGCTAAATGGTTTATCATGACCTGTAAGGCTTGTAAAGCGACCTTTTCCATATGGGAAGGGTTCATTTTTTGTGTGGGAGCACTTTGAAAGGCTGTAATGCAATACGCATTGGTCTTACTATCCATATGGGAGGTTGAGTTTGTGTCGACAATTAAAAAGCATTTATTTACATCAGAGTCTGTAACTGAAGGACATCCCGATAAAATTTGTGATCAAATTTCTGATGCAGTTCTTGATGCGTTTTTGGCTAATGACCCTAATGCGCGTGTAGCGTGCGAGGTAGCAGTAGCAACAGGTATGGTACTCGTTATTGGTGAAATTAGTACGAAATCGGAATACGTTGATATTCCTTCAATTGTACGTAATACAATTAAGGAAATAGGTTATACACGTGCAAAATACGGTTTTGATTACAATACATGTGCTGTTCTGAGTTCCTTGAATGAGCAATCTGCTGATATTGCACAGGGTGTAAACTCAGCTCTGGAAACTCGTGATCCAGAGCAATTGAAGCTTGAAACTGAAAATATTGGTGCAGGCGACCAGGGCTTGATGTTTGGCTTTGCAACGAATGAAACGCCAGAATTAATGCCATTGCCTATCGCGATGTCTCACCGTATCGCGCGTCGTTTGTCCGAAGTACGTAAAGATGGTACGCTTGATTATCTTCGTCCAGACGGTAAAACACAGGTGACGGTAGAGTATCAGGATAATAAGCCTGTACGTATCGATGCGATCGTCGTATCTACTCAGCACGCAGAAGAAATTACGCTGGAGCAGATTCAAAAGGATATTCGTGAGCATGTTATTGCTCCTGTAGTGCCAGCGGATCTGTTGGATGCAGAAACAAAATACTTTATCAACCCAACTGGACGCTTTGTTATTGGTGGTCCTCAGGGGGATGCAGGTCTGACAGGTCGTAAAATCATCGTAGATACATATGGTGGTTATGCTCGTCATGGCGGCGGTGCTTTCTCAGGCAAAGATCCTACAAAAGTAGACCGTTCCGCAGCCTATGCTGCTCGTTATGTAGCGAAAAATATCGTTGCTGCGGGTCTTGCTGATAAATGTGAGATTCAGCTTGCTTACGCGATTGGTGTAGCTACGCCGGTATCGATCAATGTGGATACGTATGGCACAGGTAAGGTAAGTGAGGATAAACTGGTAGAACTAATCCGCAAGCATTTTGACTTGCGTCCTGCGGGTATTATTCGTATGCTGGATCTGCGTCGTCCAATTTATCGTCAGACAGCAGCTTATGGTCATTTTGGTCGTACCGATCTGGATGTACCATGGGAGAACACTGATAAAGCAGAGCTGCTGAGAACTGAAGCAGGTCTGTAAACTAGCGTTAAGGCAGAAGGTTACCATGTTTTAGCTTGAGTGCGTAATATGGGATTATACATTTGAATTCTATGTTACGACATCATGCTGTGAGACTAAACGTTAGTCTTGTATAAGCTTGATTGGTATAAAATAGTGTGTATACGTTTGTACGGAGAACGTATCGCATACAAATCTACAATTACTATATCGAAGCGATACAATTAAATAGTTAGCGAGACGAATCATGGCATGATCCATGTTATACCTCATTCCTACACACTAGCCGCCTGCAATATGCAGAGCGGCTTTTTGTGCAAGATACTATGATTGGTATGAGTATAGTATAAAGCGTATACTATAAGGATGAAAAACAGTGTATGATCATGCAAAACGAAATGTATAAAAACATATGCTAACCGTAACTTTTATGCTAAAGAGTAGTCTAATTGTATAAGGTATTTTCATTGATGAATACGTAGGTTAGTCGCATATACAAACAAGCACCACACAGGCAGCTGGAGTGAACCAGCCTGCTCGAGGAATTTTAAGGACAGGGGCGTTTTATTAATGACTGGCAAAACAAAAACAATGCGCAGATGGATTGTATTCACTCTCGCAGGTACACTTTGGATTCAGCCTGTAGTGGAGTTGGGTCTTCCAGCAAGCTCATTGTTGGCAACGCAAACAGCAGCGGCAGCATCGACCACCAAGCTGGATGAAAGCTACATTACATCCGGTGCCAAATTGCTGCAATATCGATATAAGACAACACGTTCTGGCAGAAGCATTAATGTTCTAGCGGATGTCGTTCGAGTGGATTTGCAAAATCCTTATGTGAATCTCGATGTGATGACAGGCAAGGGTGGTAAATTTACGACCCGTCAATCGGTTGAAGGCATGGCGCAGGAGACAAAAGCAGTTGCCGGCGTGAATGGTGACTACTTCAATACAAGTGCAGAGGGCGTACCGATGGGAGCGCAGGTATCTGACGGTGTGCTGATGTCGAGTCCTTCGCAGTTAACAGGAATGTATGCATTTGGCGTGACAAAGAGTGGAACGCCGATGATCGAGCAATTTACATTTGAAGGTAAGGTTACGGCTCAGGATGGCTCTACCTTTGACCTGGCTGGTATCAATCAGGCCTCCTATATGACAGAGCCGGATAAAACCTACAGTCACATGAATAAAATGTATATTTATACTGATGCCTGGAAAGCGACAGAACGTCCAGCAAATAGCTCAACCACGCCAACAGAGGTGTTGGTAGAGAACGGCGTGATTACACAGATCTCTGCGAATAAAACGATTCAGGAAGCAGTGCCTACAGGTGCATATATTTTGCGTGCGCATGGAACAGCTGCGAAATACATTCAGCAGCATATGGCAGTCGGGCAAAAGGTGACAACCGATTATTCCCTACGGGTCAAATCAACTGGTAAAACGGTAGACCCGTCCGATCTGAAAATGATGATCGGTGGTCATACCATTCTGGTTGATGGTGGCAAGCCATCCTCGTTTTCTCGTAGTGTAAGCTCCATCGGGGGTAACCGTGCACGTACATCGGTCGGTTATTCTCAGGATGGACGCTATGCGTATGTCATTGCTGTGGAGGATAATGACAATAGTGCAGGTATGTCGCTGTCCGAGCTGCAAGACTTTATGACATCGATCGGTGTATGGAAGGGTCTAAATCTCGATGGCGGTGGTTCAACGACGCTCGTAAGCCGTCCGCTTGGCGAAGATAAGGCTACACTAGCGTTTGAGACGGAATATGGCGGTACAACACAGCGTAGCGTAGTAAATGGACTCGGTGTATACACAACAGCGCCTCAAGGCAGTGTGAAGGGCTTTAGTATTAGCGGGCCAAAGCAGCTATTACTAGGTCAAACGGCAACCTATTCGGCGAAGGGCTATGACACGTACTATAACCCGATCAAAAACGATGCGATCAAGCCAACCTGGAAAGCAGGCAATAGCAATATTAAATGGACAGGTGACCAGTTCCAGGCTGTAAAATCAGGTACTGCCAAGGTCACAGCGACAAGCAATGGTATCAGCACAAGTATGAATGTAGAGGTTGTAGGCGCAGAAGCGATTCAAAGTCTGACACCAGCCAGCAAAACCGCTTCATTACAAGCAGGAACAACGATTTCTGTACCGGTAACTGCGACATTGAAAAATGGCTCCAGTCTGACGATTGCACCCGAAATGCTAAACTGGCAGTTCGTCGGCTTTAAAGGTACAGTTAAAGGTGATCAATTGACGATTAACTCGGTCGACAAGGATGCTAAAGTGGGCTATGCGATTGCTCGCTATGATGGCTTTAGTACGATGATCGTACTGGGCACAGGTGGCGCACAGGCAAGCACATGGGAAGATTTCGAAAATACAGGCTATAATATTAGCTTCCTAGGCAATCCAAGCAATGTTACAGGCTCGGCTAGTATTGTACAGGGCGCAGATGATCATGCAAGCTCCAAAGTATTGCAGCTAAGCTATGATATGACAGCTGGAACAGCGAAGAAGTATGCCTATGCGCAATTCAACGGAACCTCTGGTAAAGCATTGACAGCAGGCTCGTCATCGATGTCTCTCGATGTATACAGCGATCAGAGCTATAACTGGCTGCGTGGCGAGGTTACGGATGCAAATGGCAAAACTGTATACATTGATATTGCCAAGAGTCTGAACTGGAAGGGCTGGAAGACACTGAATGTGGATCTGTCCGGACTGAATATTGCGTATCCAGCCAAGCTGAAACGTCTGTATGTGGTGAATGTAGAAGAAGGTCAGGATGAGCGTGCAGCGACAGGCATGATCCAGATTGATAATATCAAGCTGACCGGTGCAACACAGGCGCCAAGCTTTGCGAATCCAACCGGTTCACTGGCGATGACAGTCGGCAAAAAGACGGCGACTTTGAATGGTCAAGCACAGTCAATTGATGCAGCACCAATGCTCAAAGACAGTGCCACGTATATTCCGGTAAAATACATCGTAGATGCTTTTGGTGGACAGGCAAACTGGGATCAATCGAATCAACGAGTGACGATTTTGCGTGCAGGACAATTGATCGATTTGACGGTTGGACAAAAAAATTATGTACAAAATGGTCGTTTGCAGAGTTCATCGGTTGCACCAGTTATCGTTTCTGGTAGGACTTTAGTCCCTCTAAGACTCGTATCTGAGCAGCTTGGATTGAATGTAAAATGGGATCAAACAACCAAGACGATTACTATCCAATCATGATAAGTTATAATATGATATAAAAGTATCATATAAATGACTTACAGAAATGGAGAAGATCAAGTGGAGTTCCACGCTGATGCGATAGATCACGTCATTAAGAACGCAACAAATGTAATGGAAAACAGCAAATATCAGATCTTCGAGATTTTGGACACTTCGCGGCGTGAGCTGTTGTCCCTGAATACTGAGCTTGAACTGGTATTGCGTGAGACAGCGGAGACGATCGAGAAGGTAGACAAGCTTGAGGTCGGTTATCGCAGTTCCCGAATCAGACTCACTGAAGTAAGTCGTGACTTTGTGCGGTATAATGAAGAAGATATCAAACAAGCCTACGAGAAGGCGACTCAGCTACAGCTTGATCTGATGATATATCGGGAAAAGGAAATGTATTTGAAGGCACGCCGTGACGATTTGCAGAAGCGAGTGAAGAACGTAGAAAACTCCATTGAGCGAGCTGAAACGATCGGCTCGCAAATGGGAGTTGTGCTCGAATATTTATCGGGTGAGCTGAATCAGGTCACCCGTATTATTGAATCTGCTAAAAATCGTCAGCTGATCGGCCTTAAAATTATTTTGGCGCAAGAGGATGAACGCAAGCGCATTTCCCGTGAAATTCATGATGGCCCTGCACAATTACTGGCAAATCTAGTTCTTAGGACCGAAATTGTAGAAAGAATGATCGCAAAGCAGGATTATGCGATGGTACGGGACGAAATAATAGATTTGAAGGGACAGGTGCGTTCCAGCCTGGAAGAAATGAGAAAAGTCATTTTCAATTTAAGACCTATGGCCCTCGATGATCTGGGGCTTATTCCAACTCTGCGGAAGTATGTGCAGGATTATGAGGAAAAAACTCGAATCCGTTCTATTTTTGAAACCAGAGGCAAGGAATACCGGCTCAGTTCCGCGATGGAGGCTGCCATCTACCGCCTGGTACAGGAGGCACTGACCAACGCAGCAAAACATGCCGAACCGACGTATGTCACTGTCATCATTACGTTTCAGGCTCAGATTGTGAAGCTGACCGTAGAAGACAACGGCAAAGGCTTTAATCTGGAAAAGGTAGATCAGCGTACCAAAGACCATAATAACTTCGGTCTGATTGGCATGCGCGAACGAGTCGAATTGCTTGACGGCAGAATGGAAATTGAATCTGCTGAAAATCAGGGGACAAAAATTGTCATTCATATTCCAACGAATGTGGAAAAGTGAAAGGAGTAACAGGATGGAAAACCATGATTACGGCTCTAAAAAAATTAAAATACTGCTGGCCGATGATCATCAACTGTTCCGCGAAGGGCTAAAGCGCATCCTCAATATGGAGGATGATCTGGAGGTCATTGGCGAATGTGGAGATGGTATTCAGGTACTGGAGTTCTGCAATCATACTCCACCGGAAGTTGTATTGATGGATATCAATATGCCAGTTGAGAACGGGGTAGAAGCGACTGAGAAGCTACGCGAGCTTTTCCCTGACATTAAGGTTATCATTCTGTCGATTCATGATGATGAAAGCTATGTGTTTGAGACACTGCGCAAAGGCGCTTCGGGCTATCTGCTCAAAGACATGGAGGCAGAGTCTCTTGTTAATGCGATCCGCTCTGTAGTGGAAGGGCATGCTTACATCCATCCAAAAGTAACAGGGAAGCTCATTCAGCAGCTTCGCCGGATGACGTATGTAAACGAAACAGGCACGCTGGCTGATAACAATAATAACGGCGACACTGGTGTGAAATTTGTAGCCGGTGATGATAATCCACTGACACGACGCGAGGCTGAAGTGCTGCGTCTGATGGCAGAGGGCAAGAGCAACAAAATGATTGGTGAATACCTGTTCATTAGTGAGAAAACGGTTAAAAACCACGTGAGTAGCATTTTGCAAAAAATGGAGGTTGATGATCGTACACAAGCGGTTATCAACTCGATCAAGCATGGCTGGGTTACACTGTAACTCGAATTTTGATCTGAACTAGACGTGAGTGATATACTACAATAGTAAAGTCAAAGTGAAGCACACTTTCCCTCAAACGGATAAGTGTGCTTTTTTGTTTTGCGTACTTTATTATGACTGAACGTATCTAGCTTTATACGTAGAGCTTTTTAAAGTCAGGAGCATATAGCGTAAAACAAACATATATGATAACGAGAGTAGACCGACCAACCATTACATTCATAGTATAGATTGGAGGAAATAGAGTGAAGGTAGATTTATATGCGACAGAGCATGAACAGGGCTGGAGACTACATGTATCGCTGGATATGCGTATTGATAGCTTATGGTGGACAGCTACAAATAAAAGAGGCTATTCATGTCGAAGCTTATGGCATATCGTTAGTGACTTGCCAGTGGGCTGGGCATTTGCCTGCGTACGCCATTTTAATGGTCGCTTACAGCATCAAAAAGAAGCAACTCATCCAGCCACATCCTTTGAGCAGAATAATAAAAGACATTATACCAGCGCAGCAGAAGCTACTATTGTAAATGCTTCTGCGATGATCGAGCAGATCAGACAGTGGTTGAGTGAATACATAACAGCAAGACAGTCCATTGCTAACAAATTCTACAGTAGAGGTCATTCTTTTATAACGTCTTCAGTTGGCCCGTTTGCCTCTTCCAAGTCTGCGCCGACAAGCACGCAATTACAGCTCGTCTTTCCATGTACATTATGGACGCGAGAACGAGGCTGGACGGGCAGCGGTCAATATGTGCTATCGAATCAGGGAGCAGGCCAGCTTCAAGGCGATATGCAGCAGATCGATCGTAAAAAGCAGCTCACCTGTGGAGCGATCGCGCTTACAGGCTTATTAAATGGTCGTTCGTTATTATTACCAGAGCTGCATCATTTGATGGATGAACAGCAATCACCATATGCAGCAGGCTGGAGAAGCTATCTACAGCTAGCCTATCTGCAAAAGCATATTCGTTTGCTGGATAGTGTGTATGTTAGCAGTGAAGCCTCAACAGAGGATCAACAATCGGATAGCAGCTGGTCTTTCGTGAATGCAGTTAAACATAGTATCGGATTATCTTCCTATCAGCATACAGCTTGTCGTCGCTGCGGAAGTACAAGCATTCGTTATACCTCATGTGCAGGCTGCGGCTCGTCTGCCTGTGGATATTGCGAGGAATGCTTAATGATGGGCAGAAGTCGTGAATGCGGTCTATTATTGCAATCTGTCCGTCCACCTATTGCTAGCCGAATAGCGGAGCAAACAGAGCAGAAAAGGATCAGCCAGCCCAATGTAGCACAGCCATCGCGAACGGCACATACACTTTTTGTGGTGGCGCCATTTGCTGCGCAATCGGCTAGTGCAGGTTTGCAGGGAAAACAGCAGAGTTCTCTAGCATGTACAGAAGGAAAAAAGGATATACAGGCGCGTTGGGGATTGAGTAATGCACAGACAGCCGCAGCTTTGCAGGCTCTTTCATTTTTACAGACAAAGGTGGAGTTTGTATCTTCGCAATTTACTCCATCATTACTATGGCAGATAAGCAAAGCCTACTGGCACAGATGCAAAGCGACTTTAATAGAAACAAAGGGTCATTTACAGCTGGGTTCAGATGATTCTACGCAGAGAACGAGAGCGAGTACAACGGAAATGTATCAAGAACATATTATAAATGATCAGTCTGCATACTCTATTTCCCATTCCTATTCTATAGAAGATGTTGATTCACCAGCTATTCAAGATGGTCTTATACAAATGGACAAGCTTCCACGCTCACGTCGATTTTTACTGTGGGCGGTGACCGGAGCCGGGAAAACAGAAATGATTTTCCCATTGATCGATTATATGCTTCAAAAAAAGCAACAGGTTTTAATCGCAACACCAAGGCGCGATGTGGTGCTGGAGCTGGCTCCGCGACTACGACAGGCATTTCCAAATGAGCAGGTCGTTGCTTTATATGGTGGGAGTGACGAGCAATGGACACAAGGAGCGATTACGATTGCTACAACACACCAGCTACTACGGTATCATGCTGCATTTGATCTCGTAATTATTGATGAGATTGATGCATTCCCGTATGATGGAAATCCAATGCTAGCCTATGGAGCCTATACAGCCTGTCGTCCAGACGGGAAGTTTGTCTATTTATCCGCTACTCCCTCAGACGCGCTACAACGGGCGATTCGTCAAGGACGACTGGCGCATGCAAAGGTACCTGTACGCTTTCATGGGCATCCTTTACCTGTTCCTAAGCGCATCAAGACGCCATCCTTTGTAAGCTGGTATGGTAGCGGCAAGCTTCCTACGGAGCTACTACAGCAGGTACAGCATTCGATTGAACGAGGCGCACAGCTATTTTGGTTTATGCCACGTATCGCCTGGATTGAGCCGATGGTGACATTGTTAAAAGAGCATTTTCCCATGCTTCATATTGCCGGTACTTCTTCCGAGGATGAACAGCGTGCTCAGAAAGTATTACAATTTCGCGAACGACGGATTCGTATTCTCGTAACGACTACGATATTAGAGCGTGGCGTGACAGTTCCAGGGAGCGATGTGTACATTATTGATGCGCATGACCATGTATATCATGCGTCTGCGCTTATTCAGATGGCAGGTCGAGCGGGTAGATCCAAGCAAGACCCGGCGGGAAAAGTTGTCTTTACCGCATCTGAATACGGTCGTAGCCAGAAGCAGGCGATTGGACAGATTCGTTTAATGAACCGCATTGCACGTAAACAGAACTATATTGTATCGTCTGTGGAAAGGAAGTGAATCGATGAGTCACTTTCTTCATGCACCCAGTTGGAGCAAGCTATGGCGATATCTGTACCCTCACCATCAGCAGTGTATCAGCTGTGCCCATTCGATTATAGCCTCATCCGTCTATGATGGGCTTTGCCATGCATGCGCTAGCCGTATTCCATGGATTATGAAGCCGCAGTGCAAGGTATGTGGACGAAGCATTTATTGTGAGGATTGTCAGCGTCAGGCGATGCAACGCCGTAGTTTTTTGCTTAATCGTAGTGCTGTTCGTTACAATACTGATATTCGTAGCTGGCTAGCAGCATATAAATATAGGGGCAATGAGCGGTATGAAGGTGTATTTGGGCAGCTAATGGTGGAAGGCTACTATCGTCTACAAGCAGAGCTAAGTACTCATTTCGGGTTTGAATGGTCTCCTGCCTGGATTACATCTGTGCCAGCAAGCACGAATCGATTACAGGAACGCGGCTTTGATCAGGCAGAGCAGATGGCTCGGTGGCTGGCAGCGGATATAAAATTGCCGTATCTCCCCTTATTAGAACGTACCCGGCAAACGATGAAGCAGAGCGAGCAAGGAAGACAGGAGCGCATTCGTAGTATGGCAGGAGTTTTTTCCTATTCGACTATGGCTGGCTCCCTGGTGCAGGATGTGCTACAACGACATCATGAACCGTATGGATATATAAATAGGATATCTTCCTATATAGCCTCTCCAGCTGTTCCTATGCAGGCACCATCGCTACAAACTAACCAGTCGCTTCGAGTACCTGTTCAGCTGGAGGATGAACGAGACGCTAATCGGGTGATTCCGATCCTGTTAATTGATGACATTTATACAACGGGAAGTACCATTCATAACTGTGCATTAGCCTTACATGAATTAGGCGCTCAATGTTGTGTAAAATTTCAGGTGATCTCGCTTACCTGTGCACGCTCCTAATTCTCATATCGCTGAACCAACGATCTATATACTAAATACGCTTAAGGTAAAGCCGGATTGCCCGTGAATATGACCAAATCATAAGCAAATTGTTAACAAAACGCTTAATTTATTAAGTAATGCTAACAAAATGCGTGTTTGTTTACGATATAAATAAAGACATCTTCATTTAAATAACCTTAGAGCTTGGACAACATAGATGGGATAACACTTACAGGAGGCGAGCAGTTTATGAATTTAGGAAATTGTCCTCAATGCGGGAAACTGTATGTACTTAATCTAAAAGGCATGTGCAGCGATTGTATCAGGGATATTGAAAGACAATATGAAGACTGTAATCACTATTTAAAAGAGAACAGAGGAACTACAATTACGGAATTGTCCGAAGTAACAGGAGTATCGATCAAGCAGATTACGACCTTCATTCGAGAAGGACGAATCTCCATCGCGAATGCACCAAATATGGGATATGCATGCGAGGTGTGCGGAACGCTTATTCGGGACGGCAATATGTGTGATTCCTGTCGTGCGCGTTTAACAAAAGATATTCGTAACGCATATAACGATGGGGATGCTGGCAAAAGTAATCAAGCGGAGAAGACGCAGGGGGCCTATAGAATTGTCGACAAATTCCGGGATAACTAGGAACACTTCCTATTCCTAGTCAAATAACGACAATTCCTAGTACATTTTGAGTGTTAAAACTTGCATAGCTGTGCAGGTTTGGGACTTAAGGAACGAAAAAAATTACTACACAATTAACCACTTTAAGACTATAAAAAATAAGGAAAAAGTGGTCGATAATCTTAGTAACAACAATTCGGTTGCCTTAATGATACCAGGAAATGCAATATTCCGAATATCACCCAACATTCCTGTTATCTCAAAAAGGACTTCCTAATTTTGAAAAGACGATCTATCTTCCCGAAGCAAATGACTCTAAGGAGTAGGAACTCTTTCTCAAATTTACTAAGGAGTGTGTAAAAAACCATGAAAATTAACGATACACAACGTGTAGGCGCTGTTAACCCATACCAACGTACAAACGAAGCAAAGGCCGTAACTGGCGAAAAGAAAACAAGTCGTAAGGACGAAGTGTCCATCTCTCCAGAAGCTATGGAAATGCTGCAAGCGAACACTGCACAAGCAACTGCTGATGCAGAGCGCGCTCAAAAAATTCAAAGTCTGAAAGAGCAGGTAGCTGCAGGCACATACAAAGTCGACGCTGGTGCGCTGGCTGACAAGCTCCTGCCTTTCCTAAAAGGAACGGGGAATTAATAAATGAATGGAACTGTGCAGCCGCTGGTGGCTAAGCTAAATGAACTGAATGATAGCCATCTGCAATTAATCGAACTGGGCGAAAGCAAAAAGCGAGCCGTTATTGACAATCAAATCAATGAATTGATTGCCGTCATGAATCAGGAATCCAAGCTGGCCAAACTGGTCGAGCAATTGGAAAATGAGCGCGAGCAGCTCGTTTACGAATTCCTGCTGGAACGGGGCATCAAGTCCAAGCTGCGGCTTAATCTGACTGAGCTGGCGCGGCTGGTGTTTGATCCCGATGAGAAACAGCAGTTGCTTGACGCTCGCTCTACTCTGTTCGATACACTGCAACGGTTCCAGCAACTTAATGACCTGAACAAACAGTTGATTCAACAGGCTTTGGAATACGTAGACTTTTCATTGGAAATGATGGCGCTTGTTCCAGAACAGGAAGCGACCTATCAACATCCGGCTGAGAAAGCTTACGGTTTTACTCGTTCCGGATTGTTTGATACAAGAGGCTAATATTTAGGAGGTTCCTATGACATCAACATTTCATTCCATTGAAACGGCTCGCCGGAGTCTGGCTACAAATACAACGTCACTGAGCACTGTCTCTCACAATATCGCTAATGCCAATACAGCAGGATACTCGCGCCAAGTGGTACATACCAGTGCCACGAATCCATTGGAAGCCGTGGCTTTTCGTAATTCGACAAACTCCGGACAACTGGGTACAGGCGTCGAGGCGACTTCGATCAAACGTGTGCGTTCGATGTTTTTGGATACACAATATCGCGGTGAGAATTCTTCACTTGGAAGCTGGACCGTACGCTCAGACACCCTGGGCAAGCTGGAGAAGGTAATTAACGAGCCTTCCGATACAGGGATGCAGACCGTAATGAATAAGTTCTGGAGTGCATGGTCAAACCTGAGTAAAGACCCTCAGAGCACGACTAACCAGAAGGTCTTGAAAGAAACGACACTGGCATTAACTGATGCAATGAATCAGACCAGCCAGCAACTGGATGCATTGAGCACGGATCTGACCTCCAGTGTTTCGTTGGATGTATCCACAGTAAACTCCTTGTTAAGTACAGTAGGCACCTTAAATCAGAATATTATGAAGATCGAAGCGCAGGGCAATGATGCGAATGACCTTCGCGATCAGCGCGATTATGCGATCGATCAGATTTCTAAATATGGTAATGTCACTGTGACTGAGCTGAATACAGGCTATCAAGTGAACTTTGGCGGTCAACAGGTCATTACTGGCGGTACCGTTACTCCTCTTACAGCTGCTGGCGTACAGACAGCATTTGAGGGTGGAACGTTGAACAGCGGAGAAATGTATGGTCTTATGTATTCCCGTGATGTTCATGTTGCAGGTCAAAAAGCACAGCTCGATCAGCTGGCGAATACACTCGCTAACGGCGAATTCAATGTCACATTGCCAGCCGGCTCAGTTATTCCAGAAGGAACCGTGTTAAACGGTGTAACCTACTCGGATGCCGCTGGTAATCGTACGTTAACGTCCGATCTGACCACAACCGTTAAAGGGATTAATGGTCTGCACAAGCTGGGCTACAATAGCTCCAGCCAGCAGGGTGGAGATTTCTTTGGTACCTCGGATAATAGTGGCACGATTACAGCCGGCAATATTACGCTGAACAAATCGTTACAGGATGATCCAAGTAAAATTGCATTCTCTTTGCGTACTTCCGGTACAGGCAGTGGTGAAAAGGTCGTAGCTGGTAACGGCGGACTTGCTCTGATCATGTCTGAATTGAAGGGTACAAAAATGGACTTTGGTGGCGTAACGCCAACGACAGTTCAGGATTATTTTAACGGTATTGTTGGTCAGCTTGGTGTAAGCTCACAGGAAGCGAGTCGTCAAACAGATAACTCGCAGACACTTACAGATCAAGTGGAAGCGAACCGTCAGTCGGTAAGCGGCGTATCCCTTGATGAAGAGATGTCTGATCTTATCAAGTTTCAGCACGCCTATACTGCATCTTCCCGTTTCATGACTACGATGGATCAGTTGCTCGAACGTTTGATTAACAGCACAGGTCGTGTTGGACTCTGATAAATGAGGAGTAGATAATAATGGCAATTCGTATTACTTCAAATATGGTGTCCAATCAGACACTTAGCAATCTGAACAAAAACAGAAACACGATGAGTGACCTGAGCATGCAATCCTCTACAGGTCGCAAAATCAATAAAGCATCGGATGATCCAGTAGGAACAACGTATGCGCTCCGCTACCGTGCGGAGCTGGCTGCTACGGATCAATACAAAACAAATACCGATGCAGCGCAGAGTTGGCTGGATTATTCAGATACGGTTATGGGGCAGTCAACCGATATTATGAAGCGCGTCAAAGAGCTTGTTATTCAGGCAGGTACAGGTACAACTGATGGTAGCGGTCTGGAAGCGATCAAAGATGAGCTTGGTGAATTGAAAAGTCAAATGGCCGATATCGGAAATAGCCAGCTGACAGGTCGTTATATTTTTAACGGCGAGAAATTCGATGAGCGACCTTACGAGCTTAATGCTACAACAACAAGCTATGGTGATGTGGTGACTGATACTGGAAAAGTCACTTATGGAATCAGTGAAAAGGTTTCGATTGGCGTAAGTACAGATGGTAACGAATTTTTTGGTAAGCCATCAGATAATGATAATGCATTTAAAATTTTGGATCGCTTGACGAGTGCGATTGATGGAGCGATTGCTGCAAAGGATGGCAATTATTCCGCAATTAGTGGTGAGCTGGGTAATATCGAGTCTCGTATGAGTACGATGGGAGCAGCACGTGCGGAAGTTGGTGCCAAAACGAACCGTGTTGAATTGGTAAACAGTCGGTTAGGTGATCGTGAGCTCAATGTAAGTGACCTGCAATCCAAGGTTGAGGATGCTGACATTTCTGAGGTTATGATCAAGGCAACAACAGCGCAAACCATCTATCAAGCTGCTTTACAAACATCAGCTTCCACAATGAAGCTGTCCCTCGTTAACTTTTTGAGTTAAAATGGAAATATAAAGGAATCATAATAAATTTAAAAGGCTATGGACTACCTCTGTCCGTAGCCTTTTGCTGAAAATAGGGAGGAATATGTACCATGTCCGATTCACAGCCCAATCCATCTATCGTCTCTGAGCATGATGAAAAAGTATTTACATTCGCTAAAGGTATTCCCGGGTTCTCTGAAATAACAAGCTATACGTATGTTCAACAGATTTCCCCATTCAGCATTTTACAGTCAGTGGAGCAATCTGATATTAGCTTTATCCTGCTAGATCCTTTTTCGTATTTTCAGCAATATGAGGTTGAGATTCCAGAGGATGTTATTGACGAGCTTGGAATCACGAACGAAGAAAAGGTGGTCGTCCGTAATATTGTGTCGTGGAATAAAGTACCGCAGCATCGTACTGTGAATCTAGTAGCACCGATTATTTTTAATCTGGATACGATGCGAGCAAAGCAAATTATTCTACAAAATACAGATTATACGATTCGTCATCCACTACAACCAGCAAAATCGGAAGGGGATGAAGGCTAATGCTCGTTTTATCACGCAAAAAAGGCGAATCGATTATCATTGACGATCATATTGAAGTTACGATTCTATCAACGGATGCAGATACAATCAAAATCGGCATTAGTGCCCCGAAAAATATAGACATTTACCGTAAAGAGATCTATCATGCCATTCAATTGAGTAATCAAAGCGCTGCTGTGAATGTAGCGGATATTCAGGATTTCCTGAACGAGAAGCAAGAGTAGGATCAATAAGCAGATTGGTTTTATCATCCTAAATTTTGTTATTTATTTTAGAAAAAATATCAAAATGCTATAAAGTAAACCAATCATATGGTCGATATATATTTTAGAGCAAGAGCAGGTAATTACTTCTAGTATAAATACTTGTTAATCGCTCAAAAAAACCACATGGATGTGGAATAAACAATTTCAGGGAGGAAACACCAATGATTATCAATCACAACATTCCAGCACTGAACACTCAACGTAACTTGAATCTGAACAGTGCAGCAGCAAGTAAAAACATGGAGAAATTGTCTTCGGGTCTGCGTATCAACCGTGCAGCGGACGATGCAGCGGGACTGTCGATCTCCGAAAAAATGCGTGGTCAGATTCGTGGTCTGGAGCAAGCACAACGTAACGTTCAAGACGGTATCTCTTTCGCACAAACAGCAGAGGGTGCAATGAACGAAGTCAGCTCCATGCTGGGACGTATGAAAGAACTGAACGTACAGAAAGAAAACGGTACGTACAGTGCTGGCGACAAATCGAACATCAATGCCGAGTTGAACCAACTGGGTAAACAGATCGATTCGATCATGAGTAACACAACGTTCAACGGTATCAAAATCACTTCTTCTGTAACTGTACAAGCAGATGATTCTAAATTCCAGATCACTGTATCCGGTGTAAGTACATCTGGTTTCAGTGCACTTGATTCTTCGAGCAGCCTGTCCAGCATCAGTACAGCAATCGAGAAGGTAGCAACACAACGTGCGAACCTTGGTGCGGTACAAAACCGTTTGGAATACACTTCGAACAACCTGGGTACAACTGTAGAAAACCTGACAGCATCCGAGTCCCGTATTCGTGATACTGACATGGCGAAGGAAATGGTTGCTCTGTCCAAGAACAACATCCTCGTACAGGCTTCCCAATCGATGCTGTCCCAAGCAAACTCTGCGCCACAAGGCGTACTTTCCCTGCTGCGTTAATCGTAAGCCTGGAAATCTCAAAAAGGACCCTGATCCAATCAGGGTCCTTTTTATTTTGCATAAATAGATAATGGATCAATATATACTATGTTCAATATTGTAGAATATATATTTATCAATATTTAGAATTAACTATACATAATCACGAGGATACAGACGATATATTATTTAGGAAAAGAAATTCAAAGCGCGGCCGGCTTTGAATTCTTAATCCGTACACTAACCACATGGATGTGGAATAAACAATTTCAGGGAGGAAACACCAATGATTATCAATCACAACATTCCAGCACTGAACACTCAACGTAACTTGAATCTGAACAGTGCAGCAGCAAGTAAAAACATGGAGAAATTGTCTTCGGGTCTGCGTATCAACCGTGCAGCGGACGATGCAGCGGGACTGTCGATCTCCGAAAAAATGCGTGGTCAGATTCGTGGTCTGGAGCAAGCACAACGTAACGTTCAAGACGGTATCTCTTTCGCACAAACAGCAGAGGGTGCAATGAACGAAGTCAGCTCCATGCTGGGACGTATGAAAGAACTGAACGTACAGAAAGAAAACGGTACGTACAGTGCTGGCGACAAATCGAACATCAATGCCGAGTTGAACCAACTGGGTAAACAGATCGATTCGATCATGAGTAACACAACGTTCAACGGTATCAAAATCACTTCTTCTGTAACTGTACAAGCAGATGATTCCAAATTCCAAATCACTGTATCCGGTGTAAGCACAGCTGGTTTCAGCGGCTTGACTTCTACGAGCAGCCTGTCCAGCATCAGTACAGCAATCGAGAAAGTAGCAACACAACGTGCGAACCTTGGTGCGGTACAAAACCGTTTGGAATACACTTCGAACAAC
The DNA here is from genome assembly GCF_034055775.1 of Paenibacillus hunanensis. NCBI lineage: Bacteria > Bacillati > Bacillota > Bacilli > Caryophanales > Paenibacillaceae > Paenibacillus > Paenibacillus hunanensis. The sequence continues at coordinate 849,417 of NZ_CP139194.1, forward strand.
CTGGGTACAACTGTAGAAAACCTGACAGCATCCGAGTCCCGTATTCGTGATACTGACATGGCGAAGGAAATGGTTGCTCTGTCCAAGAACAACATCCTCGTACAGGCTTCCCAATCGATGCTGTCCCAAGCAAACTCTGCGCCACAAGGCGTACTTTCCCTGCTGCGTTAATCGTAAGCTATGTATTTTCGCGAAAGACCCTGATTTTATCAGGGTCTTTTTGCTTATTTTAGGCGATAGAAGTTAAAGAAAGCGTACAGCTAACCGATAATAATAGTACATAGTTGAATACCAGCGTGAATTTCACGTATACCATCCATACTCATACATCAAGATTGAAGGAGGTTATGAAATGAATCCTATTAACAATACGAGCAGTATTGCGGCTACGAATTCATACTCCAATGTTCTCAAAGATAACACTCCCAAAAATACAGATACTCCTGCCGAGCTTATTGCTGCTGCGAATACAGGTCCTCAAAAAATGGCCGATTCTCAAGCTGTTTTACAAGAATTCCAAAAAACAGTGAATGCAATTCAAGGCCCGGCAAAGTCGTTGGAAATTTCGATGCATAAAGAAACACATTCGATCATGATCAAAGTAAAAAATAAAGATACCGGTGAATTAATTCGTGAAGCACCTCCAGAAAAAGTTTTAGATGCTTTAGCAAAACTTATGGAAATTACCGGTCTAATTGTCGATAAAAAGGTATAAGGGGATGAAGAAATGGCAGTTACAAGAATCTCAGGTTTAGCAAGTGGATTGGATATCGATGCAACAGTCAAAAAATTAATGACTGCTGAGAAGGCACCGCTAGATAAGCTGAATCAACAGCGACAGCTGGTATCCTGGAAGCAAGAAGGGTATCGTGATGTCAGCTCCCAGCTCGTTACATTTCTGAATGACAAGCTTGCTAATCTGAGCTTGAGTAGTGCAATCAATGCTCAAAAGGCAACGGTCAGCGGTGATACAAACTCTGTATCGGCTACTGCAACCGGAGCATCCGGTGGTTCAAGTATGAATGTGACGGTATCGCAGCTGGCAACAGCTACACGCGTCACTTCCAGTGCAGGTGTTTCTGCTACCGATGCAAATGGTGGTAAGGATGGATCCTTGCTCAAAATGTCAGACGTAACAGGCAGTAGCAGTGATGGATCTGTATCGATTAAGCTTGGAAATGGTTCAGCGGTTACAGTCAACTACAGTGCGACTGATTCGATCAATGATTTCGTGCAAAAAATTAATACCAGCAAAGCAGGGGTTACAGCGATCTATGACTCCGGCTCAGGCAAAATGTCAATCACAAGTAACGCTACAGGTAGTAGTGCCATCAACTTATCCGGTGCAGCATTTGGTAACTTTAATATCGCAAGCTCTACCGCTAGCGATTCAGCGAATAGTGTTCTTGGTAAAGACGCTAAAGTAAATATCAACGGTCTGGATATGACCCAATCATCGAACCAGTTTACAGTTAATGGTGTTCAATTATCACTTAACGCTGTAACTCCTGCTGGTCAATCTTCCCAGATTAATATTACTTCGGATACCGATAAACTCGTTAGCTCAGTACAAAGCTTTGTCGATGCATACAACAGTGTTCTCTCCCTGATGAATGGTAAAATAGGCGAAGAGCGTTACTCCAAATACCAGCCACTAACAGATGATCAGAAAAAGGATATGAGTGACGACGAGGTGAAGCTTTGGAATTCTAAAGCAAAAAGCGGGATGCTCAAGGGAGATAGTATTCTCGAGCAAACCATTTCCAATATGCGTACAGCAATGGTTCAGGGTGTGAAGATGGATAATGGAACAACGATCAACTTCGCACAATTAGGAATTAGCACAGGCACGTATGAAACAAAAGGTAAGCTCATTCTGGATACGAATAAGCTTAAAAGCGCTCTGGAGCAAGATCCGAATATCGTTAATAACTTCTTTGGTACGAACAACTCAAAAAGTACGCTGGACAATAAGTATACCGAAAATGATGGCATTCTCGCCAAAATGAAAAAGATAACTCGCTCTTCTCTAGAAAGTATGGCGAGTACAGCCGGTACATCAAAGGTCAGCAGCGATACCAATGCTTCATTCCTGGTTAACAGCTTGCTTGGAGGCCAGTTAACTACGCTGGATCGCCAGATTAGTGATATGAACAGCCGACTCAACGACAAAGAGACGAATTATTATAAGAAATTTACTGCAATGGAAACCGCCATGAACCGATATAATAGTCAAGCGTCAGCACTTGCAAGTTTCAGCTAGAAATAAGGGGGCAATAAAGTGATTCAATCACCTTACCAAAAATATCAACAGGCACAGGCGCAAACTGCTTCTAAACCAAAACTGCTTATCATGTTATATGATGGTGCCATTCGTTTCGTAAAAGCCGGCATAGAGGGAATTGAAGAACGTAATTATGAAAAAGCCAACAACAATCTGTGCAAAGCACAAGCGATTGTACACGAATTGATTTCGGCTTTGAACTTTGATTTTGCGATTGCAGGCGACCTGCTCATGATCTATGAATATATGCTGCATTGTCTGATCGAATCCAATGTGAAAAAGAACCGCGAGCTGGCTGAAGAAGTTCTAGTTCATCTGAGTGATCTGCGCGAAACCTGGATAGAAGCGAGCAAGCTTCCTGACGTGGCAACAAGCGTATGACGCATCCAAATGAAGAAAGCATGTCCTCCCTGCTAACGCAGCTGTATGCGTTAACGATCAGCATAATAGAGCGCTTGAATATCATAAGTGATGAAGAGTTATTCACCTTTATTGACGAGCGCGGTATGATTCTTGAGAAGATGGAGCTATATCGCTCAGAGCTTACAGAACAGCATAAAGCGCAAATTGCTGAACTGATGAATATGGATCCGATCATTTTGAACAGAATGGATCAGATCAAGCAGGAAGCAGGCCAATGGCTGGAACGACAAGGAACGATCCGTAACCAGCATCATGCTTATCATCAGCATCATGTGACAGATAGCTTTTTCGTAGATCATCGTAAATAAAAAAGCATGTGATCCTAAATTGGGTCACATGCTTTTTTTATGAAGTAGGTAAATAGACTAGTTTTTTACAAAATACTTATAGAAGCTTTGGTAAATCCGATATATTGTGTATAAGAAATACCAGTCTTGTCTATATACTAGGGGGATATAACATTGAACGTAGCTTTGTACGGTGCAAATTTTTCGGGATATTATGCTATTGAAGCAGCAAAATTACAAGATCATAATGTGATTTTTATTCTAGACCGACAGCCTGAAAATAAGCATGCTCAGATTAGTGATCAGCTTCCTATTTTTAAGGATATTGATTCGGTTCCAGAGCATTTAAAGCAAAGTATCGATCTGATGCTGATCGCACTGGGAGACGAGCAGTCTGCACAGCAAAAAAAGCTGGAGCTCGCTGAGGAATTAAGCTGTACTATCCAAACGGTGCATGAAGCACCTTATGCCTCATTATATAAGCTATTTAAAAAGACACAATCGCCGATGGTATATCTTGAAGAGGAAGGCTATTACCGTAGTGCAGATGAAGGCCAATCTGTTGATCAAGAGGGGAATGCGATTCCGTGGGTTAACTATGGAATGATGCATTTTTTGAGAAACAGAATTCCATATAATCTGGTTGTGTTCGAATATGGAGCAGGACATAGTACATTATGGTGGAGCACACATGCAAAGCGGTTGATGACCGTGGAGCATAATAAGGAATGGTATGAATATATCCTTAGCAAAATAGATAAGGATAACACCGAGTTAATTTATCAGGAATTGGAGTATGATGGTGCCTATTCCAAAATGGTGAATCGCTTAGATGATATCGATATCGTCTTTATTGATGGTAGAGATCGTATAAATTGTGCGAAGCAAGCAGTAGAACGCTTAAATGAAGCAGGTGTAATCATCTGGGATAATACAGACCGAGAAGATTACAATCAAGGTTATGAATATCTCATCGATAAAGGATTCAAACGACTTGATTTTAAAGGTGCAACAGCTTTTATGAATCAGGCCTCCTGCTCAAGTATCTTTTATAGAGAGCAGAATTGTCTTGGATTATAGACGAATTGGAAGTAAAATATAATTCTCGCTAAGTGGTAAAAAATAGAAAGCGCGTATGACCGGTAATTTGCTGGAATACGCGCTTTTTGCTGTAAACTAGGCAAAAAGACTGGTTTTTTTACAAAACATTCATAGAAGTTACCAGAAATCCGATATACTGATAGAAGAGATAATAGGAAACTGGACTAACCAAAGGGTGGTGTAATTGTGTCTACGTTACAAGCGAATATAAATTTCTTAAATAAAAAATTCCCTCATGTTGTTCAATCAATTACAAATATGAAGGCTGATGAATCTAGCGTCTATACAGAACGTGTGGAGAAAGACGAAGCATGGTTAGAGGCTGTAGAAGGATCAGTTGGAAGCTTCAAGCTTATTTTTATGTACGGATTTGGGCAGGGGCTGGCTTTGATCGATTTATTAGAAAAGTATCCTGATCGCTGGATTTTTGTATATGAGCCTAATGTAGCAACCTTTTATGATACGATTGAAAAATTTAATTTTGTCGAGTTGTTTCAGCATCCTGGATTTAAAGGACTAGCTGTTGGCGAAGAGCACTTGAAAATGCTATTTTCCTCGATTCTTAATTATATGGAATCGGATTTGGCATTTGTTGCACATCGACATTATCTGGAGCAGGATAGCAATCAGCTATATGAGTTGAAAGAGGAATTTTTGAAATATAATCAGACTTTTGAAGTCAACCAACAAACAATGAATCATTTTCGTGTGCAATGGATGCAGAATAGCATGTATCAGCTAGCAAATGTATTGACTTCTCCATCTATTGAAAATCTGGCAGGATCACTTCCTGGCTCTACAGCTGTCGTTGTAGGCTCGGGTCCTTCTCTGCAACAGGATATCGAATGGTTACAGCGTATGAAGCCACATGCTTTGATTATTGCGGCAGGCTCCAGTATTCAGGTATTAGCTAAGCATGGCATTGAGCCGCATTTAACAGTAGTGATGGATGGCGGGGAAATCAATACGACAATCTTCAATAATCCAGAGACATTGGTAGCACCACTTTTGATCACTTCGACAGCTTATCATGGTATTAACCCGCAGCATGAAGGTCAGACCATTTATAGCGTATTACGTAATGATTTTGTATCTCAATATTGTATAGACAAGCCGAAGGAAGCCTTTTTGATTGAGCCTACTTCGACTGTAACAGGTACTGCTATGCAGGCTGCCATCGCGCTTGGAGCGAAACGTATCATTATGATGGGACAGGATTTATCTTTCCCTAATAACCAGTTCTATGCGGAAGGTGTCAATCATGCATATTTACCTTATTTGCAAATGAAGGTAGATGAGGCTGTGTCCAATCAGCTAAGGGTCGAGAATGTACATGGCTCATTGAATACAACCACAGCAAGCTTTATGTTTATGAAAGAGGGTCTGGAAGAATTGATCGCCAGCTGCCCTAATGTACAATTTATCAATTCGACACGTAATGGTGCTAAAATCGCAGGCTCGATTTTTATGCCTACAGAAGATGTATGGCCGCTGCTTGAAAATGAGAGTATGGAAGAAGCCGCTATTCGCAATTTGATAAACAACCAAAAAGTATCTGTTCAGTCACAAAACATCGTAGAGATACGAGAACGGATTACCGATACAGTAAAGGATTTTGGTGTCGTGAAGCAAGAATTGCAGGCGCTTAAGAAGCTGCTGGCTAAAGCACAGGATCTAAGCCGCTCCAAACCGTTAAAGGCACAGCAGGTCACAGAACAAATTGAACTTGCCTGGACGAAGATTGTAAATCGGAGCTGGTTTGAGCCTGTAGCTGATTGTATGATTCCAATTGAGCTATCCCAGTTTGATAAGCAATTGCCAGTCATCGTAACTGAGAAAAATATCGTGACTAAAACTAGATTGATCTATGTTCATCTAGGTGAATTGGCGGATCGCATTTTAAATATGCTAACTGAGATCGAGGATATTTTCTATGTGTCAATTGAGCGTCTTGAAAAAATAAGCATAGCTTGATACGGACGGGAGGCCAATCCTTAATGGGGATATATCACAATAAAAAAATACTTGTTACTGGCGGTACAGGAACGATCGGTAATCATTTGATCAAGCATCTGCTCAAAGATAATCCTCAGGTGATACGCGTTTTTAGCCGGGATGAGTATAAGCAATATGAAATGGGGTTGCAATTCAAGGAGCATTCCTCAAAATTACGATTTTTGATCGGTGATGTAAGAGATCAGAGTCGACTGATCCGAGCAATGGAGGATATTGATTACGTGTTTCATCTAGCTGCGATGAAGCATGTCCCTTTTTGCGAATACAATCCCTTTGAGGCTGTGCAAACAAATGTGATTGGAACGCAGAATGTCATTCAGGCAGCGATTATGAACAATGTTGAGAAGGTGTTGTTCACAAGCACAGATAAGGCGATTTCTCCGACGAATACGTATGGTGCAACCAAGCTTACAGGAGAGCGTCTGATACTGGCTGCTGAATATCAAAAAGGCTCAAAAAAGACTACCTTTTCCGCTGTACGCTTCGGTAATGTAATGGGGTCTAGAGGCTCAGTTATTCCGTTATTTCATAAGCAAATCAATGAAGGACAGAATATTACGATTACCGATCCGAAAATGCTACGCTATATGATGACGCCAACACAGGCGATCGAATTGATTTTGGAAGCAAATGAAATCGCGAAGGGTGGCGAGGTATTTGTACTTAAAATGCCTGTTATCCGTGTAGGTGATCTGGCAGAAGGCATGATCGAGCTAATGAATGAGAAGAGCGGCGGTCGTGTTTGTTCCAACATCGAATATATTGGTTTACGACCTGGTGAAAAGCAATTTGAGGAGCTCATGACATTGGATGAACAGACGATTGTACTTGAAAAAGAGAATATGTACATCATCCCATCCATCTTCAAATTCCGAAATGCTGAGGAAAGTAAACCTCTTATTGATCTGGAGATGAAGCCTGTAAGTAAGGAAACAATCAAGCAATGGTTGGTAGAGGAAAGCTTGGTCTAAAAATTGTGATAGGTGAGTGAATATCATTGGAATTTATCAGGTTGCGTGAAACGCATTTGGAGCTGGTTATGCATTGGAGAATGCAACCACATGTAACAAAATATATGTTCAGTGATATTCAGGCAGATATGGACAGGCAAAAACAGTGGTTTGAAGCAGTTTCTAAGGATGATACACAGTGCTATTGGATCATTATGGTGAAGGATAAGCCGGTTGGCTTGCTCTCATTGAATGATATAAACAGGGTACATCGACGTTGTAGCTGGGCTTTTTATATTGGAGATGAGAGTGCTTCAATGATCGGTATGATGCTAGCGCCTTATGTGTATCATTATGTGTTTGAAGAACTCGGTTTTCATAAGATAACTGGAGAAGTAATGGAGGGAAATGATAAGGTTCGAAAAATGCATGTGAGCTATGGCTGTACGGAAGCAGGCTGTCAGCGTCAGCATATTTTTAAATATGGAGTATTTCATGATGTGTATGTGTATGAAATGCTGAACGAGCAGTGGCAGCAGCATAAAGGCAGATTTGCCCGCAAGCATGCACGATTCGAGTAACGGGGGAGATTTAAAATCATGAATACCATCGTTATCATTCAAGCACGAATGGGATCAACACGTCTTCCAGGCAAGGTATTGCTGCCCTTAGGCGATAGTACAGTACTGGATTACGTCGTATCCAGATGTCGTAAGATTCAAGGTGTGTCGCATGTTATTGTAGCTACCTCGGATTTGACAGAGGATGATCAGATTGCACACTGGTGTCAGGAGCATGAAGTGGATGTTTTTAGAGGCTCACAGCTGGATGTTCTAGAACGATATTACCGATGTGCTCAAGCATATCAGCCTGAATATGTCATCAGAGTCACCTCGGATTGTCCCTTTGTAGACTATAAGCTGGCAGAGCAAACCATTCAAGCAATGAAGACACAGCCGTCTGATATTGTTATAAATGATGGACAGGAGCAATTAACGAGAGGCTTATCGGTGGAAATGATCTCTTATACTGCACTTGAAAAAATATATCAGCAGTCATCAGAGCTAAGACATCGTGAGCATGTTACCTATTATGCGTATGAGTATTCAGAGCAATTTACAAGTACGACGATCATACCTCCAGCAATATTATTACATCCACAACTAAGAATGACAGTTGATACAATGGAGGACTACGAGCTTTGCAGAATTTTGGCTAATCGTATTGAGGATAGTAAAAATGCACCGTCTGAGGCTTACATTGATTACCTGCTTCAGCATCCAGAAGTAGCTAGCATCAATGCGCATATTCAGCAAAAGCCTGTTCAATAATAAAAAGGCTGTGTTGCGCGATGAACACAGCCTATTTGATATATTATGCTCTCATGGCTGATGATGAAGGGGAAATAAGATGTCTACGAAGCAACTTGAAACGCCAGTTGTATTGATTATTTTTAATCGGCCAGATACAACACAAGTCGTATTCGATGCGATCAAGCGAGCACAGCCACAGCAATTATTTGTGATAGCTGATGGACCACGTGCTGACCGTACGGGAGAAGCAGAGCGATGCGCTCAAACGCGTAAAATTATCGAGGATATCGATTGGCAATGCGAGGTATACACTGATTTTTCTGATACTAATCTAGGCTGTAAGCAACGCATAGCCTCAGGCCTGGACTGGGTATTTGAACAGGTAGAAACAGCAATTATTCTGGAGGATGATTGTTTACCGAATGCTTCATTTTTTGAATACTCTCAGCAATTATTACATGAGTATTACGATGATGCGCGTATTATGGGGATATCGGGAACGAAAGCATTACCAGATGCCATTGGTACAGAGAATAGCTACTACTTTTCAAGATATGCCTACATTTGGGGATGGGCGACATGGCGTCGAGCTTGGAAGCTATTTGATAAGGATATGCAGGCATGGCCAGCCATGCGCGCTCACAACGGACTGTTGCCGATTTTAAATGATATCGATATGGTCAAATATTGGGAGCGTATGTTTGGAGAAACCTATGAAGGTAAAATTGACTCTTGGGCCTATCCATGGCTACTTTCCTGCTGGGTGCATCGCGGTCTGTTCATCATTCCAGGTGTTAATATGATCTCTAATGTCGGGTATGGCGAGCAGGCAACACATACGACCGAGGTAGACCATCTTGCGAATATTCCAGTAGAGGAGATAAGATTTCCACTGACGCATCCTACAGAGGTGCTTCAGCATACGGAGCTTGATCATCGCCTCGACTACTATCAGTACAACGTCAAAACTACGCAGCAACTAATGACGGAAAAATTAAATGGCTATTATAAAGAACAATGGCTACAGCGTCTGCTATTAGAAAAGCAGGGAATTACCTCCCCTTTGAAAAGTAGAAATATTCAGAAGGTGTGCATTTTTGGGACAGGGACGATTGGTAAGTATTTATTGGAAGATATGAAGCTGGAGCAGCTGCACGTTGTAGCCTTTATCGATAATAAATGGTCGGATAAAAGAAAAGAGCAATTTGAAGTACCGGTTTATTCGGAGGATTGGATACTGAATGCAGATTTACAGATTGATGCCATCATCGTCTCGGTTGAAGGTGATCATGATACCCAGGTTGTAGAGCGTTTACAGAATAAGTTTGCTGAGCGTGAATTAACAGTATTCTCATGGAAAAGCTTATTTCAAAATAAATAAACACTCACCTACATTTCAAATATGAAGGAGAACCAATGATTATCAAAATTCAGCAGGCTATTGAACTGGTCAAAGCTAAAGCTCAGCATCGCTCTATTGTTATATTCGGTACTGGAAGCGGTGCACAAAAGGTCAAAGCGTTCTGTGATCATTGTGGAATCAGGATCGATTACGCTGTCGATAACAATGAGCATAGCCAGCAATTTAACGAATCATTAGAGTTAGATGTGAAGTCACCCGCTATTCTGGAGCAGCTTCATGGACGGATATACGTATTGCTTGCGAGTACGTATTATCGTGAAATTTCTGCACAGCTACAAGCGTATGGTCTAGAGGAAACAGAGGATTTTAGTGACTTTATTCATTTCTCCAATCTGACTCCAGATGGACGATATGGATTTTTTGGCAATTATTCTTCTTATGAGGAAGCGCTAGAGCAATGTACAGGGTATGAGAATCCAGCTATCGTTGAGAAGATTACTCACTCTACTGAGGCTCTTATTAGGAATCCAAAGCCTGATTTGGATTCTCGTAGCCAGCAGCTTTTGGCGAGCTTTGCTCATATTCAAGCTGCGCTGCCTAAGAGTGAATATCGTGTGCTTGATTTTGGTGGTGCTCTTGGCGCGCATTATCATACCTTTAAAGCCCATTTACCCCCAACCCTTCGATTCAAATGGTTTGTATTTGAAACTCCACCAATGAGTGTAGCAGGTAAGAAGCACTTTGCTAATGAAGAGCTTGACTTTATAACCAAATCAGAGCTGGAGCAGTATATTGCACAGGGGAATTTTGATTTTATTATTGCGAGCAGCTTTATTCAGCATACCGAAGAGCCTGAAGCATACTGGGATATCATTAAGCGCTTTAATGCTCCATATGTATTAATGAATCGATTGCCCTTAATTGATAAGGAAGCCGATATTTTATCCATTCAATATGTAGAGCCAACGATTTACGATGCTTCGTATCCAGCCTGGTTTTTGGCAGAGCATAAATGGCTTAAATTAATGCAGCAAGAACATCATATGCTGCTGCGCTGGACTATTCCTGAGGATGAGGTATATCTGGACAACAAGCATAAAGTGATTGGTCAGGGAATGCTTTTAAAGGCTACAGCTATGGATGCGTAGAGGCCTGGAATTCATCATTGTAGAGAATATGTAATTACGATTGGGGAGATACGATGAACCATTATTGTACACTATTTGACTCTCACTATATGTCCAGAGGATTGGCTATGTATGAGTCTCTCAAGAAAACAGGAGAAAGCTTTACGTTATACGTGTTCTGTTTCGATGAATCCTCGTACCGCATTATCACAGAGATGAATATAGAGCATCTAGTTGCGATATCACTCCAGCAGTTTGAAACAGAAGAGTTGCTACGTGTAAAAGGCGAGCGCAATGTAGCAGAGTACTGCTGGACATGTACCCCTTTTGTAATTGGTCATGTATTAAAGCATTACGAGGTCGATGAAGTGACTTATGTTGATGCAGACCTACTATTTTTCCATAAGCCTTCCATTTTACTGGAAGAGTTCAGAGTGTCCAATAGTTCTGTTTTAATCAATAGCCATAAATATGTGCCTGAATACGATCAATCGCGTACGTCAGGTATTTATTGTGTTGAATTTATCACATTTAGAGCAGATCAAAAGGGTACGCATGTGCTGGAATGGTGGCAACAGCGGTGTCTAGAATGGTGTTATGATCGTCTAGAGGACGGAAAGTTCGGCGATCAAAAATATCTTGATCATTGGCCTGAGCAATTTGAGGGTGTTCATGTGTTAGAGCATATTGGTACTGCTGCTCCATGGAATGTTCAACGTTATCAATTGACTGAGGATATGAAGGTCGATGGTCAGCAGCTAGTATTCTATCACTACCATGGCTTCAAATGGATCGGACCTGATCGCTTCAGTGTGTCGACTATGTACCGTATTTCTATGCATGTGATGAATCTAATCTATGCACCTTATATTGAAGCGCTGGAAGAGCAGGAGCAACGTCTAAAGGCCTATGCGGACGATGCGATCATTCAGCGTCATTATTCGAAGGCGGATCCGGCTGGGCGATATAATCAGTATTATTTAATGCAGGATCAATGGATCAAAAATCTGCATCAGCAGCGATATATTCAGCAATATTTTCAACAGCAACATATTCAAAAAATTGCGATTTATGGAGCTGGTAAGCTTGGTGAGAATTTGCTGGCAGAATTGCAGCAATCGGATATTGAGATTGTTTGCTTTATCGACAATGCGAATGCTCATGGAGATATACATGGAATTCCTAAAGTATCGCTGGCGGAAAAGGAAATACTGCATGATGTAGATGCGATTATCGTTACGCCTGTATATGATACGATCAATATTTTTATCGCTCATTTTAAACATACAGATCTGGAAAAGAAGTTTTTATCATTGGAGGATCTTATTTTTGCTCTCTCTTAACCCATTAATGATAGCAGGAGGCAAAATGAAAATTACAGTAGTAGGAACAGGCTATGTTGGTTTGGTTTCTGGTGTTTGTTTTGCCGAAATTGGGAATACCGTCATCTGTGTAGACAAAGAGCTTGAAAAAATTCAATTGCTCAATCAGGGCACCATCCCTATTTTTGAACCGGGACTACAGGAAGTCATGGTGCGCAATGTGGAGCAACAACGCTTATCCTTCACTGATCGATTAGGTGAATCCGTGAAGGAAGCAGATATTGTGATTCTTGCTGTAGGCACTCCTTCGTTACCAAGTGGAGGCGTGGACATGAGAGCAATTGATGCCGCCGTGTCTGAAATTGCCAGAGCGATCGAAAAATATACGATCATTATTGTTAAAAGTACGGTTCCCGTAGGTACAAATAATGCGATCAAGCGCAAAATTTCTGGAGAAACAAAACAGCCATTTGATGTGGTATCTGTACCGGAGTTTTTACGAGAGGGCTCTGCTTTGAGTGATACGATGAAGCCTGATCGAATTATTATCGGTGCCGATAATGACAAGGCAGCGACTATTGTGGCTCGTCTGCACGAGCCGTTTAATGCACCGGTTATGATCACAGACCTTCATAGTGCTGAGATGATTAAATATGCTTCCAATGCATTTTTAGCTACAAAGATATCTTTTATTAATGAGATTGCTAATATATGCGAAAAGGTTGGGGCGCAGGTTGAAGAAGTAGCTAGAGGTATGGGAATGGACGGCAGGATCGGCCCTCAATTTCTGAAAGCAGGTATCGGCTATGGGGGTTCCTGTTTTCCTAAGGATACCAAGGCACTTATTCAAATTGCTGGTAATGCTGAATATGATTTTAAATTACTAAAATCGGTGGTTGAAGTGAATCAGATGCAGCGGCAAGCTGTCATCACAAAACTAGAGCAGGCATTAGCAGGCGACTTGAGCGGGAAGACAATTGCGCTATGGGGACTTGCTTTTAAGCCTAATACTGACGATGTCAGAGAATCGCCAGCTATCGATATTGCTATCCGGCTATTGCAGCAGGGGGCGAAGCTAAAAGTATATGACCCAGTGGCAATGAGTAAGTTTCGTGATTTGCCAGACATTGAGCATGAGCGCATTTATTATGCTCATAGCGAATGGGATGCAGCCGCTGATAGTGATGCCCTGTGTCTATTGACGGAATGGGAAATATTCAAGCAGGCCGATTTACAGAAGCTACAGCAGACGATGAAGCATTCGGTTGTGATTGATGGGCGTAATGTATTGGATATTGACCAAATCCGTCAACTCGGTATTCTCTATTATCCAATTGGAAGACCGCCATTATCCATCAATTAATAGTCATAATCAGGAGCTAAACTCAGCTATCCTAGCTAGCCATTATGCATTCAGGTCAAGATATTTATTATGATGTTTGTAAAGGAGTCGCTGATCAATTTGACTGTTAAAAAAGCGCTAATTACAGGGATAACAGGTCAGGATGGTTCATATTTGGCCAGATTTTTACTCGATAAGGGCTACGAGGTGCATGGACTTCGCCGTCGGGCGTCTTCCTTTAATACAGATCGTATTGATAATCTGCATGACTATTCCTTACCTCCAGATCATAGATTGCAGCTGCACTATGGCGATATGACAGATTCGACGAGTCTTATTCGTATTTTGCAGATGGTACAGCCGGACGAAATTTATAATCTGGCTGCGCAGAGTCATGTGAAGGTATCCTTCGATACTCCAGAATACACAGCGAATTCAGATGCTGTAGGTACACTTCGATTGCTGGAGGCTATTCGCATTCTAGGTATGGAGTTGAAGGTGCGTTTTTACCAGGCATCGACTAGCGAGCTATATGGTAAAGTACAGGAAACTCCTCAAAATGAAAATACTCCGTTCTATCCAAGAAGTCCCTATGCAGCAGCTAAAATCTATGCATATTGGATTACAATCAACTATAGAGAAGCGTATGGTGTATACGCATGTAATGGAATTCTGTTTAATCATGAATCGCCCGTTCGCGGCGAAACATTTGTTACTCGTAAAATAACGCGTGCAGCTGCACGTATTAAGCATGGCTTACAGGAAAAGCTATCTATGGGCAATCTTGATTCCAAACGTGACTGGGGCTATGCAGGCGACTATGCAGAAGCAATGTGGCTGATGCTACAGCAGCAAGAACCAGAGGATTTTGTGATTGCTACTGGAGAAACGCATACTGTTCGCGAATTTTTAGAGCTATCTTTCCAAGCTGTAGGCATTACGATTCAATGGCAGGGTGAAGGTGTGAACGAGGTCGGCGTTGATGCTGAGAGCGGCAAGGTGATTGTGGATATTGATCCACAGTATTTTCGACCGACTGAGGTCGACCTGTTGCTGGGCGATCCTACCAAAGCAAAGCAACGGTTAGGCTGGCAGCCACGTACAACATTTCGTTCATTGATCGAAATGATGATGGATGCAGATCATAAAAAGGCTGAGCTGGAGCTAATGCAGAAGCAGCAAGGCATACAAACATTCGAACGTTTTGAATAAGGCTCTGTACGTATAGAAGGAAAAGAGGAATGCTGATGTTAAAGGATTCGCGAATTTTTGTGGCTGGTCATACCGGATTGGTAGGGTCAGCTATTTATCGTCAATTGCAGTCTTCAGGCTATACTAATGTGATTGTGAAATCGAGTAAAGAGCTGGATCTGCGTCAGTCTGAAGCCGTGAATCACTTTTTTGAGAACAATCAACCAGAGTATGTCTTTATGGCAGCAGCAAAGGTTGGGGGCATTTATGCAAATTATCGCTATCCTGTAGAGTTTATTACGGATAATCTGTCAATTCAGCTGAATATCATTCAGGCTGCTCATCGATATCAGGTGACCAAGCTATTATTTTTGGGAAGCTCCTGCATTTATCCGAAGCATAGTGAGCAGCCGATTCGAGAAGAATATTTGCTTGATGGTAAGCTGGAGCCTACGAATGAGCCGTATGCTATCGCAAAAATTGCTGGTATTAAAATGTGTGAGGCGTATAACCGACAGTATGGGACTGATTTTATTTCAGTTATGCCAACAAATATCTATGGTATTCAGGATAATTTCAATCTGGAAAGCGCGCATGTGCTTCCTGCATTGATTCGCAAAATTATAGAAGCTAAACAAAGCAATACGGAGACGGTTGAGCTGTGGGGAACAGGCAAACCGAGACGGGAGTTTCTATTCTCTGACGATTTAGCAGATGCATGTATATATTTAATGCAAAAGTATTCGAACCAGGATATCGGAGAGTTTGTTAATGTTGGTACTGGTGAGGATATTGCAATCGCTGATCTGGCAGATATTATTGCACAGGCGGTTGGGTATACCGGTCGCTTTGTATACAATGACAGCAAGCCAGATGGTGTTAGTCGAAAAAGGTTAGATGTAGAGCGTATGAAAAAGCTAGGCTGGGAAGCACAAACTTCATTAACTGAAGGTATTGCTCGTACAGTCCGCTGGTATGAGCAGCAAAGTGAACAAGCAGGAGCTATACGCATATGAAAATTGTATTGTTATCAGGCGGCTCTGGAAAACGATTATGGCCTTTGTCCAGTGATTCGCGTTCTAAGCAGTTCCTTAAAATATTGCCGGGTGAGGCGGCAGAGCAATATGAGTCTATGGTGCAACGTATTCTGCGCCAGCTTCATACAGTTGGCTTGAAGGATAATGTGTTCATTACAGCCAGTGCTGGACAAATCGAAATATTGCAGCAACAGTTAGGGGATCAGGTTCAATTTATTGTAGAACCCGAACGTAAGGACACTTTGCCTGCGATCTGTTTATCGGTTTTATATTTAAATGAACAGCAGCTTGTCTCATCAGATGAGGTTGTTATTGTATTACCGGTAGATTCGTACGTAAATGAAGCTCTATTTTTAAAGCTAGCAGAGCTAGAGCAATCGCTTCGTAAAGCCAAAGCAGATATCGCCTTGATTGGTGTCGAGCCTACTTATCCTTCTGCCAAATATGGCTATATCATTCCAGAATCCTCATCAGAGAATCAGTCGTACCGAAAAGTTACTCATTTTGTAGAAAAGCCAAGTGAGCAAAAAGCAGAGAAACTTATTGGAGAAGGCGCACTATGGAACTGCGGAATTTTTGCCTTTCAGTGCTCTTACTTGCTGGAGAAGATGCAGGAGCGAGGGATGACTACGCAATATCATTCATTTTTCGATGACTATGCTCAGTTGCAGGCGCAAAGCTTTGATTATGAAATATTGGAAAAAGCGGATCATATCATTACTGCTACGTATAAAGGTTATTGGAAGGATCTAGGAACATGGAATACACTAACCGAAGAGATTGCGGACAGTTTTATCGGTAAAGGTAAGATGAGTGCAGATTGTAGTAACACTCATGTTATTAATGAGCTTGGTGTGCCTATCTATGTGCTGGGTATTTCCGATGCCGTAGTGGCAGCAAGTCCAGAAGGAATTATTGTGACGGATAAAGTATCCAGTCCACGCCTGAAGGAGCTGCTCGGTGATTTTCATCAGCGTCCAATGTATGAGGAGAAATCATGGGGGCATTATAAAGTGATTGATCATACTGTACGAGAAGATCAGGAATACACCATTAGTAAATTTAAAATTTTTAAGGATCATCAGCTGCCTACTTCTTATTTATACTCAATTTTTAAGCAGGGACATACAACGATGCGTCTAACGATTTTATCTGGACAGGGTACACTGGTAGCAGAGCAGCATAGTGAATCACTTCATACAGGCATAACGGTTGAATTGGACTATAGTTCTATAAACTTTATAAAGGCATTAACCGAATTAGAATTTATGATAGTTAGCATAAGCGATACCCATGAATGTAAAAATTGAAGCATCGATTTCGCCTACTACGAGGTTATGCAATATAAATATGCAGATGATGAGAAGTGTCTGTCGCGAATGCTGGAGGATTATTAATGAAAATTTCTGTTATTACGGCATGTTTGAATAGTGAGCAGGATATTGAGCAAACGATACAAAGTGTAATTCGGCAGCAAAATTGTAGCCTGGAATATATTATTGTAGATGGTGGCTCTACAGATGCGACATTATCGATCATTCAACAGTATGCTTCATCCATCGATCAGGTGATTTCTGAAAAGGATCACGGTATTTATGATGCTTATAATAAAGGTGCCCGTTTGGCTACCGGTGATGTTATATATATATTAAATTCAGATGATCATTTTTATGATGATCATGTTCTGGAGAGAATCACAGCTGTATTTGAACAAAATCCACAGCAGGTTGCTGTATATGGTAATGTTCTTCAAGTGAATCAACGTACAGGCACAAGGCGTGTAGCAGGACATGAGCTAACCTGGGACAGATTAAGACAGGGAAATATGATCCCTCATCAGGGCTTATTTGTAAAGACAGCATTATTCAAAAAGTATGATTACTTTGATGATACCTTTAGGATTGCAGGAGATTTCGACTTTTTTGCCAAGGTTTTCAAGGACTACGAGCAGTATACAATGTATGTGAACGAAACGATTGCCATTTATAAAATGGAAGGAATTTCGAACACGGTTCGTGGCAGGCTGTTAATGAATACAGAGTTTAGAGCTGTCATTGCAAAATATAATGAAACACAGCAGGTACAAGCTAGTCTGGCACCTACAGATGTGAATCGGGAATATTTTAAAAAATGGATTGAGCTGCTGTTGTTTCAGCCAGAAGGCTGTGCTTCTGCTGTATTGAAGCATCGCGGTATTCAGCATGTTGCACTATTTGGTAGTGGCGATCTAGCAGCCTATATGCAGCAGGATCTGCAAAAGAGCGGTATTGCCCTGTATGCTTTTTTAGATAATAACTCAGCTACACATACTTCACTGTTGAATGGAGTAGCGATTCATTCACCAGAATGGCTTCGGGCGAATAATGAAAACGTAGATGCGATTATTTTTGCGTTTGAAGGCAATCATGATGAAGCGATCAAAAAGCAGCTGTCCGATATGAACATATCTCCACTACCTTTATTGATTTCATGGAAAGAAGTGCTGGATTGGAATCAATAGGCTGACCATCATGGTACACTTTTAAATATGGGAGGGACTTAATGTCAGGCATATCTGTAATTATGCCGGTCTATAACCGGGAGCAATATATCGAGGCAGCAGTGGAAAGTGTGATGAAGCAGGATTACGAGCAGTTTGAACTAATCATCGTAGATGATTGCAGTCAGGATCAAACACCGCTCATCATTAAAGAGCTGACCGAGAAATATCCAGGACGTATCATATGGATTCGTCATGAGACAAATACAGGTGTAGCACAGGCTAGAAATACGGCGATACAGCATAGCCAGTATGATATATTGATGATGGCAGACAGCGATGATATTCAGCATTCTACGCGTATGCGAATAATGTATGAAAAGCTATTGAGCACGTCTGCAGATATTATTTTCAATGATTGTGAAATGATTGATGATCAGGGCTATTCTCTTGGGCGGTATAAAGGCTACCCTAGCGATTTGAATACAGATACGGTGCTCGCCAAGCTGCTGGAGCGCAATTATTTTTGGATGAGTTTAGCGATGCTACGTAAAACGTCGTCTATTTATTTTGATAAAAATATTCCTACATCTGAAGACTATGAATTGTTTTTGCGAATGGCTTTAGAACAGAAGCGTTTTGTTATTTGTCAGGATGTTTTAACATATTATAGAATTCATGGTAATAATTTATCTTCTAATGGAAATTTATCACTACAGGTGACACGAGATATATTTAAAAATTTAGATGTACAACATGTATATAAGCAGCTATCTGATCGTTACGATTCATCTACGACAATGCGAGTGATGGCTTCAGTATATGCATGGCGTGAAGAGCCAGAGCAGGTTGTACGTATCCTTCAGCACCAGCCGTATCATATGGAAAGTTTTTTTACTCTGGCTATGGCCTATGCTCAAACGGGGAATTATAACGATAGTCTGGCTACATTTGAGCACATTCGCAAGCAGCAGCAGATGCCGAACGCGGCTGTACTAAATAATATTGGCGTTATTAGTCATCAGCTCGGGTATCCGTCTGATCAAGCAATGCAATGGATACAACAGGCGCTGCAGGTTCGAGAAGACTATATGGATGCTCTAAACAATTTGCGTATTTTGCAAGGAGAAGCTAACGGCACGTTACAATTAACAGTAAGACCTTTGCGTACCGAAATTGTACACACTGTTGCATCGGATTCGCAGCATAAATAGAGAAAAGAGGGAGCACATGTCCACAATTGCTGTAAGAGTGGATGCATCCGTTCAGCTTGGCATTGGTCATGTGATGCGTTGTATCACGTTAACTCGTATGCTGGTACAAGTATTAGATACTTCAATTACTTTTGTATGCAATGATGATCTGCCTGCTGAAATGGCTGAAATGATTCAGCAGTACGGTTACCATCTACGCCGCATAGCTGTTCCTAAAGATGAATCAGTTTACAGCTGGGAGCAGGATGCTGAGCAAACGATCGCTTGCTTGAGTGAACAGTCCATAGATTGGCTGATTGTAGATCACTATCAGTTGGATCAGCATTGGGAGCGGGAGCTTCGCCCATATACAGGTCATATTCTAGTGATTGATGATCTAGCTAATCGTGTTCATGATTGCGATGCATTGCTGGATCAAAATCTGCATCCATCTATGTATAGTCGCTATGAAGCACTTGTGAAGCCTGATTGTCGCCTATTTATAGGGCCAGCCTATATTTTATTAAGACCAGAATTTGTAAAATATCGTGAGCAGCGACAAAGCGTGGAGCATTGCCGGCATATTTTAATTAATTTTGGTGGTAGTGACCCAACTCATGAAACGGAAAGACTGGTGCAATTATTACGACGCTTGTCTTTTGAAGGTGCTATGCCTACTTTTCATATCGTTGCAGGTCCAGCTAATGCACGTAGAGAGCAGGTCAAGCAGCTTTGCTCCAATATGCCGCAAATTATATATTATGATCAAGCCAATATGGCTGAACTACTCGTACATACCGATCTGGCCATTGGAGCTGGAGGAATTACGATGTGGGAGCGTTGCTTTATGGGAGTACCTTCAGCCGTTATTATTGTGGCAGATAATCAAATCGAATCTGTGCAGGAAGCAGAGCGTCTTGAGCTGATTTGGAATCTTGGTAAAAGCAATGAAGTGGATGAAGAGCGATTAATTCGCTTTTTGACTGAAGCTATACATCATGTTGAGATGCTTCAACAGCAACAACAGCATTGTATGAATTTTATTCCTGATCGTAAGCAGGGTCTGCATCCTATAGTCGAATATATCAAGGGGGAACTGTAATGGAATTTCAAATCGGGGAACGATGGATCGGAAAAAATCATAAACCATTTATTATAGCTGAAATGTCCGGTAATCATAATCAATCGTTAGAGCGTGCACTTCAAATTGTAGAGGCTGCTGCTGCATCTGGTGTGGATGCATTGAAGCTGCAAACCTACACAGCAGATACGATGACACTCGATATTCACGAAGGGGACTTTTTCATCGAGGATGCGAACAATCTGTGGAAGGGAAGCTCTCTATACAACCTATATCAGGAGGCATACACACCCTGGGAGTGGCACGAAACGATCTTTAAGCGCTGTGCTGAGCTGGGAATTCTTGCATTTAGCACGCCTTTTGATGAAACAGCGGTTGATTTTCTGGAAAGCCTGAATGTTCCAGCTTACAAAATTGCTTCATTTGAAAATACAGATATTCAGCTCATTCGTAAAGTAGCAGCAACGGGTAAGCCTATGATTATTTCTACTGGAATGGCATCGATAGCAGAGCTGGATGAAACGGTACGCGAGGCACGTCAGCATGGCTGCAAGGAGCTCGTGCTGTTGAAGTGTACGAGCACTTATCCAGCAACACCGGAGAATACAAATATTTTGACACTTCCCCATATGGAGCAGCTATTTGGATGTCCAGTGGGCATGTCAGATCATACGATGGGCGTCGGTGTATCCGTTGCAAGTATAGCGCTGGGTGCTACTGTAATCGAGAAGCACTTCACCCTGCGGCGTGCAGATGGTGGAGTCGATGCTACATTCTCGATGGAGCCAGAAGAAATGAAGTCGCTGGTTGTGGAAACAGAGCGAGCCTGGCAGGCACTTGGGCAGATTCGCTACGGAGCAACAGAGCGCGAGCAAGCTTCGCTCAAGCATCGTCGGTCATTATATATTTCGCAGGATCTCAAAGCAGGCGATGTACTGACGCGTGATAATGTTAAAGCCATCAGACCAGGTCTGGGTTTGCCGACGAAATATCTGGATCAATTGCTTGGTCGTACCGTAACAGGTGATATTGCCAAAGGAACACCTTTGACATGGGAGGTTATATAATTGGAACAGGCACGTATTCTTTTAACGGGTGGAGCAGGTTTTATCGGGCGCTGGGTAGCGAAAAGTCTACTTGATCAAGGGCATCAGGTATGGATACTGGATGATCTATCGAATGGTCGAGAGTCGAATATTCAAGAGCATATGGAGCATCCGAATTTTCAGCAGTTTATTAAAGGAACGATTTTGGACGAGAAATTGTTGGCTGATCTTTTTGAAAAGCATCGGTTTACGATCTGTTATCATCTGGGAGCATCTATCAATGTGCAGGATTCGATTGATGATCCAAGAACAACATTCAATAATGACACGCTGGGAACTTTCTATATTTTGGAGCAGTGTCGTCAATATGGAACAAAGGTTGTGTTTATGAGCACCTGTATGGTCTATGATCGCTGTAATGATGCGACAGGTATTCATGAAAGCCATCCGACGAAGCCAGCTTCTCCATATGCTGGCGCCAAGGTGGCAGCTGAAAATATGGTACTGTCTTACTATTATGCGTATGAATTGCCAACGGTCGTTATTCGTCCGTTCAATACCTACGGACCTTTTCAGAAAACCGGCGGTGAAGGTGGCGTAGTTGCTATTTTCTTAAAGAATGATCTGGATGGAAATGTACTGAATATTTATGGTGACGGTACACAAACGCGTGATCTGCTATATGTAGAGGACTGTGCGCGCTTTGTCGTGGCAGCGGGCTTCAGTGATGAAGTAAATGGTGAGATTGTGAATGCTGGGCTTGGTAGAGACATCACGATCAACGATCTTGCATTGAAAATTACAGGCGATGCTGCTCGCATCAAGCATGTAGAGCATATTCATCCACAAAGTGAAATTCCAAAGCTACTGTGTGATTCTAGCAAAGCTGAGCGTTTACTGGGCTGGAAGCCAGAGGTATCGCTGGAAGAGGGAATTGCTCGTACAAGAGAATGGATTCGCCAGGGTGGATTAAACACTAACTCGTAAGCAGAAGGGACGGGTCGATATGGATCATAGTCATGATGCTCCAGCATCTTTAAAAAGAGAGGCTATGCTGCCCTATGGCCAGCAATGGCTGGATGATGCGGATATTGAAGCGGTTGTAAATGTACTGCGAGGTGACTTTATTACTCAGGGTCCATCGATTCTTGCATTTGAACAGAAGGTGGCTGATTATGCTGGCACCACCTATGCTGTAGCATTTACTAATGGTACAGCTGCTTTGCATGGAGCATGTTTTGCAGCCAACATCGGGCCGGGCGATGAAGTAATCACTACTCCGCTTACGTTTATTGCAAGCAGCAATTGTGTCTTATATCAGGGAGGAACGCCAGTATTTGTGGATGTTGATCCACACACATACAATATTGATCCTGATCACATCGAGCAGCATATTAATGAGAAGACGCGAGCTATTATTGGCGTCGATTTTACAGGACAGCCTGTTCAGGCAGATCGTATCAAGCAGCTTGCCGACACACATAATCTGGTCTTTATTGAAGATGCTGCGCACTCACTGGGAGCAGAATATAAAGGGATTAAGATTGGGAAATGGGCACATATGACGATGTTCAGCTTTCATCCGGTTAAGCATGTGACTAGCGGTGAGGGTGGGATCATTGTTACAGATGACGAGCACTATTATCGCAAATTGCTGCACTTCCGTAATCATGGAATGACCCGAGATCCGGCTGAATTACAGCGTAATGATGGCCCATGGTATTATGAAATGCAATCTCTAGGCTATAATTACCGTATGACTGATTTGCAAGCGGCACTGGGTGCTTCGCAGATGGATAAGCTGGATTCATTTATTGAACGTCGCCGTGCAATTGTGGAGCAATACAACCATGAGCTGGCAGGGTTGGAGGGGGTTGTACTTCCTTATCAGGCACCGGAAGCTCATTCCAGCTGGCATCTGTATGTAATTCGCTGGGAGCCGGAATACTTCTCCGTATCACGTCGAGAGTTGTTTGAACAATTCAGAGCTATGAATATCGGAGTGAATGTGCATTATATTCCTGTTTATTTGCAGCCTTATTATCAGGAAAAAGGGTACCGCCAGGGGCTGTGTCCCGTAGCCGAGCATTACTATGATACCTGTATCACATTACCACTGTTCCCGAAAATGACAGATGAAGATGTAAAAGATGTTTGCAATATTGTACGTTTTGTTTACGAGCAAAATCGAATAAATCGCTAAGGATGCGGAGGGACAATAATGAATAACGAACAAAAGCTAAAAGCAGCATTTATTGAAGCATTGGGCCTGAACGAAAGCACCAATGTGGAAGCATTAACCTATAACAGTATTCCAGAATGGGATTCGATCGCGCATATGGCGCTCGTCGCACAACTGGATGATCAATTTGATATCATGCTAGATACAGATGATATTATCGACATCAGCTCTTTTGAAAAGGCAAAAGAAGTATTGAGCAAATACGAGGTTGAGTTTGTATGATATCGCTGAAAGGCAAATGCATTTTCGTAACAGGAGCGTCGAGAGGAATCGGACGTCAGGCTGCGATTATGCTGGCAGCAGCCGGCGCCGATCTGGCTCTGGCTGCACGCGATCAGGAAGCACTCACTAGCTTGCAGCAGCATATCGAAGCGACATACGGCTCGCATGTGCTGACGCTTGCTTACGATATACAGGATGAACAGGCGACAAAGGAAGCCTTTCGTCAGATTAAAAAGCAATTTGGACGTCTAGATGGACTTGTGAACAATGCAGGTATACTGGAAAGCCGACTGCTAGGTATGATTGACGATTCTTCGATTCAACAGACATTATCTGTGAATCTCGCTGCTTCCATCATTCATCTACAATATGCTGCACGCTTAATGAAGCCACAGCGCAGTGGAAGTATTGTTAATCTGTCTTCGATCATGGGTACACACGGTAGCGAGGGACAGGTATTATACAGTGCAAGCAAAGCAGGCATTATTGGTGCTACACGCTCAGCCTCCAAAGAACTCGCTCCATATGGTATACGTGTCAATGCGATTGCACCGGGCTTTATTCGCACAGATTTGGCTACTGGTTTATCGGAAGAAAAATATAATGAACGTCTGGATAGTATCAAAATGGGACGCATTGGTGAACCAGAAGATGTAGCTGGTACGATTCTATTTTTGTGCTCAGAGCTATCCACATATATAACCGGACAAATTATTGGAGTTGATGGGGGGATGGTCATCTAATGTTCTGGCAACTTCAGCATGGTGATGCTCCTGCTCTGATTGAGCTTCAATCACAACGTACACTCACCTATCGTGAGCTTTCCGCCGAGGTGAGCGCGTTCGCTAATCTTCTGCTATCGCATTCAGAACAAAAGCGATTCGGTATTATCTATATGCGTAATTCAATCTCCTGTATGATTGCCTACCTCGGCGCTTTACAGAAGCAAGATGCTGTGTTGCTGCTGGATGCGGGCTTATCTGAGCCACTCAAGCAGCAATTTGCTCAGCATTATAAGCCGGATTGGATTTTCGATGATGAATGGCTAGATATGGGGCAGGAGTCGCAGACTCCCTGTCATGAACAACTCGCAGTGTTGTTATCTACCTCCGGCTCGACGGGTAATCCCAAGCTCGTCCAGCTTTCCTATCAAAATATACAATCCAATGCTTCCTCAATTGCCCGTTATTTAAATATAACTGCGGCTGAACGTCCTATTACAACACTTTCGCCTGCCTATTCTTATGGACTGTCTGTACTAAACAGCCATTTATTACAGGGAGCAACGATCCTACTCACCGATGAATCGGTAATTAGCGGTGCATTCTGGAAGGCCTTTAAACAGTATGAAGCGACTTCGTTTGCAGGTGTCCCTTACATGTATCAGATGCTGCATCGTCTCCGTTTTGCCAGTATGGAGCTACCTTCGCTTCGTTATTTCACTCAGGCAGGTGGACGATTATCTCAGTCATTAACGGCTTATTTTAGTGAATTTGCTAAAACACATCATATTCCTTTTGTTGTGATGTATGGTCAGACTGAAGCAACCGCACGAATTAGCTATGTACCACCAGATCAACTCGAAGCCAAGCAAGGTAGCATCGGTATTGCTATTCCAGACGGAGAGCTGGCAATTGATCCAGCTACAGAGGAACTGGTGTATCGTGGTCCCAATGTGATGCTCAGCTATGCCGAAACGAGAGCTGACCTGGCACTTGGTGATCAGCAACACGGCGTGTTAAAAACAGGGGATCTTGCCAGACAGGATGAGGACGGATATTTCTGGATTCTGGGACGTATGAAGAGATTTATTAAGCTGTACGGTTTGAGAATGAATCTGGATGATCTGGAACGTTTCCTGGAGCAGTCTTTGGAGTTGTCAGTGGCATGTAGTGGTCAGGATGAGCAGCTTCTAGTTGCGCTTGAAGCATCGCATGATGATACAATCCTTCAAACGATCCGTCAGCAGTTAAAGCTTCGATATGGTATTCATCATACAAGTCTTCGGATTCGGTTTATGGACGAATTGCCTAGACTAAGTAGTGGCAAAATGGACTATATTCGATTAGCAAATGAGGTGGAGCAATGATTGAAGAGTTATTGTCCAGCGAAAATCCGTATCAGCAGTCTCGACTAGAAAAGCAATCTATGTTGCTAGAGCAATTGAATGAGCTGACTTCGTTTCATTATCAGCATTGCATGCCATATCAACGCATTATCGATAAAACGGATATGTCCAAACAAGCTGCACGGCTAGAGGATATTCCTTACTTGCCTGTGCAGCTCTTTAAAATGCTGGATCTATTCTCGATGCCACCCTCAGAGCATTTCAAAACGTTGAATTCTAGTGGTACTACAGGTCAGCAGGTGTCACGAATTCACATTGATCGCACTACTTCGGTTTTACAGACAAAGGCTTTGAATACGATTGTACGTAGCTTCCTTGGCAAATCTAGATTGCCGATGATTATTGTAGATAATAACTTTCTCAAAAATCGTCTTCAATTTAGCGCAAGATCGGCAGGGACGATTGGCTTTTCTCAATTTGGTCATCATCATTTGTATCTGTTAGATGATGAGATGAAAGTGCAGGAACAGGAGTTGGAAGCATTTTTAGAGCGTTATAATGGCCAGCCGATTTTCTTATTTGGTTTTACTTTTATTCTATGGGAGTATCTGCTTCAATATTATCGCGCACGAAACCGTAAGCTGGATCTGTCAGGAAGCAAGTTAATTCATGGCGGAGGCTGGAAAAAGCTACAGGAGCAATCTGTATCAGATGCGGAATTCCGTCGCCTATTAAAAGAGCAATTCGGACTTACAGAAGTGTACAACTATTACGGAATGGTAGAGCAAGTCGGGTCGATTTATATGCAATGCGAGCAAGGACATTTGCATACGCCTGATTTTGCTGATGTGCTTGTTCGTGATCCAGATACGCTGGACGTCGTTCCATATGGACAGAAGGGTCTAATTCAGGTTCTGAGCATATTACCGCGTAGCTATCCTGGACATAGCTTGCTCACAGAGGATATGGGAACTATCGTAGGGGAGGATGATTGCCGCTGTGGTCGCAAAGGCAAATACTTTACGATTGAGGGACGATTGCCTAAAGCAGAGCTGCGTGGCTGTAGCGATACCTTTACGCTACAAACTTAATTTAGGATAGCGCTGGGATAGTGAATGGTCTGAACAGAGCACTTCGTTAAGTTTGAGCTGGAAGCGACCGATACTATAACTAGATTGGTCTTGAACTGAACAGTGACTGTATCGAATCGTTGCGTAGCAGGTAATATGATGGCGAAGGGGACAAGTATGGATGGAAAATAAACAGTGGTTTATTTATGGGACAGGGTCTTTTGCACAAAAACTAACTACATTAATGGAAAAGAGAGAAATGACCATTGCAGGTTACATCGATTCCAATCCAAACATAAAAGAGTTTGAGGGTAAGGAAGTTATTCCGCTACAGCAGGTGTTAGCTCATTTTGAGCATCGTTATATTATTATCGCCTCAAGCTACTATGCTGAAATAGCACGGACATTAGCCGAACATGGTCTTTCTGAATATAAAGATTACTGTCAGGGTGACTCCTTTATTGATGATTTTCATGCTCATACCGTATATTCACAATACGGCGAAGATATTCTGATCGAAAGCGTGATGTATCAAATCGATAAAGATAAGACGGGCTTCTTTATCGACATTGGAGCATATCATCCTTATAAATTTTCTAATACGTACTTGTTCTATAAAAAGGGCTGGAACGGGATTAATGTCGAGCCAACTCCTCATAAGGCTCAATTATTTGAAATTTTCCGTCCGCGAGATATTAACCTATCCATTGGGATCTCCAATTCCTATACTGAGAAAACATTTTATATTTATGATGAGAATGCTTATAACACAGTGACCAAAGAATTAGTAGATGAGAGAAAACACGAGCTGAATCTATCTCCACGCGAAGAGCTTATTATTCAATTTCAACCGATGAATCAGATCATTTCGCAATATGTACCGGAAGGTAAACAGGTGGACCTACTAACGATCGATGTGGAGGGAAGTGAAATGGAGGTTTTAAGCTCGATCAATTGGGAGCAAACGAAGCCTTCTATTATCGCTATTGAAATGTTCGATACAGAAAATGAGATCGCCCACTATATCGTTAACAAAGAATACAAGCTGGTGGCAAAAACAATCGGAACAGCTATTTTTGTACGTTCCGAGTTATGGAATTAATATGGATTCTGTAAAGTAATCCCTATCGATAGGGTCGATAACAGGTGGAGTAAGGTGGGTGAATCATGCAGATTATTGCTCCTGATCTAAGAGTGGAGACGATAGATTGGAAAACGGCTATTGACCATGTGGTGGATCAGTCTAGTCTTCATCCCTTCCAGGATACAGCCATTCAATTTCTGGAGGCACTGTCCAAGCATATTTTGCTGGATCGCTCCATGCGAGCATATCCGGAGCTGATGGCGATGGCGCATTGGCTACGTAAAGCACATATTTTTGAATTGAAAAGAGAATATGAGCAGCGTACGAGCGACAGATATGTGCTACCACGTGGGACGATTATTCATTTTGCGCCTGCTAATGTGGATTCTGTGTTTATCTATTCATGGATTTTGTCGATGCTGGCGGGAAACAAAAATATTATTCGTCTATCTCGCCGCACGAATGAGCAGACCGATATATTGATGCGTAAGATCAATGATGTGATCACTCGTCCTGAGTTTACAGCTATAGCATCACGTACCTTGCTCGTCCGCTATGGATATGAGCAGGAATATACCGCTTATTTATCGGAGCATTGTGATGTTAGAGTACTATGGGGTGGCGATCAATCGGTGAGATCGATTCGGGCGATTCCACTCGCACCCAATGCAGTAGAGCTTGTATTTCCTAATCGCTATTCCAAATCGGTTTTGTCGGCTGATGCTGTTATACAAGCGGATGAGCAAGCTATGGCAGTGCTCGGCAAGCAGTTTTACAATGACGCTTTGTGGTATGGACAACTGGCATGCTCCTCTCCGCGCGAGCTATTTTGGGTAGGCACTTTAGAGTCGATTGCTACGGCTAAAGAACGCTTCTGGAATAGTCTGAAGCAAGTGCTGCATAAGGAGCACTATAAAAATGAGCCTGCGCTGAATATGTTGCGTCTGACAACCTCGGATTATTATGCAGCTCAGGAGCAAACGGGACAGGTCTCGGCCGGTTATGCATCTGCACCAGTACGTGTAGAAGTGAAGGAAGCAGATTTCCAATTGCGTGATATGCATTGCGGGGGCGGATTGTTTCTGGAATATAGCCTGCCTGAGCTACAGCAGCTTCACCAGCATATTCATGAACGTGACCAGACGCTGAGCTATTTTGGCTTTGAACGTCAGCAGCTTGCAGCATGGGCGATGCAGATTCCCAACCGTGGAATTGATCGAATCGTTCCCGTTGGTCAGGCGCTTGATTTTGGATCGGTATGGGATGGATATGATCTGTTCACCTACTTTTCCAGAGAGATTGCTATTTTATAAATGACAGATGGATAAGCGTAGATAGACATATTTAGAGGAGGGTCATCGAGACCGAGAAGTGTCATCGATGATCCTTTTCTTTTTGCTCATTTCACACCATAAGTCAGACTTGATTATGCTAAAATCACTAGGTGTATAATTATGATTCGAATTGGATAACAGTGGTTAAAAAAGTAGCGATATTTGCTGACTAGCTCTGGGATAATAGCTGAAAAGATAGAGTGAAAAGGAAGGATTAATTACTTTTTCTTTTATGTAATATAATTACAGGAAAACCTTTACTTTTCCAATTGACAATTTCAATCCAGAGATGGTATATTCAGAAATGTAGGCAATGTCTTACTTTATTTGATAACGAAGGGAATGTTATTGCATGCAAGGTAAAGTGAAATGGTTTAACGCAGAAAAAGGTTACGGCTTCATCGAAACTGAAGAAGGCGGCGACGTTTTTGTACACTTCTCCGCAATTCAGTCTGAAGGCTTCAAGACGCTTGAAGAAGGCCAATCCGTAGAATTCGACATCGTCGAAGGCGCGCGTGGACCTCAAGCAGCTAACGTTATCAAATTATAATCATCCCTTGGCTATTGCCGGCCTTACATAGGTAATCTGATGGTTACATTTGAATAATTAGCTAAGACTCCGGAATGTTTTCCGGGGTCTTTTTCTGGTTAAAATTCATGTTGAGACAAGTAATCGGCTGTTGGTATCGGATAACGGACTGCTTTTTTGTAAGGCGTGATCGAGCGCTAAATCGCTTGTAGCAATTTAGTGTTATTTTACAATCACTTTTCAATTGTGACTATTTATCGACTTACAATGATTGCGCTTTAAACATTTGTGGTAATCCGTTAACAGTCCTTTTACTTATACCTGACACCTATGTTATAATTCCATAAAGGAGGAATGCCACATGAATTTTGCCACTCGAGGTCAGCACTTTGAAGTAACAGATGCAATTAAAGATTATGTGGATAAAAAGCTAAGCAGACTGGAAAGATATTTTGATGCACCGCCCGTTTCTGACGGTATGGTGACACTTAGTTCCAATCGTGGACGCTTTACCGTAGAGGTAACCATTCCACTCCCAGGATTGTTGCTGCGCGCAGAGGATCGCAGTGAAGATATGTATGCTTCCATCGACTCTGTGGTCGATAAGCTCGAGCGCCAGATCCGCAAGCATAAAACCAAGCTGAACCGCAAATTCCGTCAAAACGACGAGAATTTGAAAGCATTTTTCGTGGAAGATCCAATCAGTGCAGCGCTTGCTGTAGATGAAGATGCGGATGTAGAAGTGGAAAATGACGAATACGAAATCGTCCGTAACAAACGCTTCCTCCTGAAGCCGATGGACGTCGAAGAAGCTATTTTACAAATGAATCTAATTGGGCATACGTTCTTCGTATTCTCCAATGTGAACACACAGCAGGTCAATGTCGTATATCGCCGTGATGACGGTAAATACGGTCTGATCGAGCAGGAATAATGATTCGCATCATTCCACTCGGCAATATGCTGTGATGGTCAGTAGATTAAGCATTTTGAACATCGTTCGTTTCTACATGGAGTGTGTGAATCAACGATACTGAGATGAATGATTGAATTGGACAATGTAAGGTGAGCCCTATCCGTCATGGCGGGTAGGGCTTTTTTGATCATAAGCTGTAGCAAAAATGGTATTCCATCGCTAATTTTAAAAGTGTCATTACATACATATTCTGTATTGCTACGGTGAATCCTAGAAAATGGAAGAAGCTTTAACAAACGAGTGCATTCCTATGTAAAGTAGAGTATACTGTTTAGAGTGCTACATACGTCTGTTTACTGCGTTAATTACCTTTATAACAAGCCTCTACAGCAGGTTGCCACATGTCCTGAGACAATGAAGTCGGCTGCCTACTTTTGCTATTGATCTGAACTCTATTCGGTAATGAATTTGGAATTTGTAGAAACATATCGGTCAGGTTATACGTATGTATACCAGAGTAGCTTATTTATAATTGGATGTATGCTGGTTTACACGGCTGATCTCCTGTAATGGAGAGGGATCGTTGTAACCAACTTCATAAGTATAAATGAAAGCACGGGAACTGATTTTCCTGGGCTGTATCGAGCTGATTACGACCAGCTACAGAAGCTTGAGCTTAGAGCCGCTTTGTTGCGGGGCTTCTGCGAAACTGGTACAATTTATTGCAACTGAGATTATTGAATAATCCCCCGGAAGCGTCGTGTGAATTCCATTATTCAATAATCTATCTCTTTAATTGCGCGAAAGGGGTTAACCATGCTAGGACTCGTTAAGAAAATTTTTGGTGATTCAAATGACCGTGATGTCAAACGGATCATGAAAACCGTGGACATCATCAATAATATGGAAGCGGAATTTGAGGCTTTGTCCCACGATGAGCTTCAAGGGAAGACAGCCGAGTTCCGCGAACGTCTTGAGAAAGGTGAGACGCTTGAGCAGTTGCTGCCGGAAGCCTTTGCCACTGTGCGCGAAGCATCCAAACGCCAACTGGGCATGCGTCATTTTGACGTTCAGATGATCGGTGGTATCGCTCTGCACGAGGGTAAAATCGCAGAGATGAGAACCGGTGAAGGTAAAACGCTGGTAGGTACACTGCCGGTATACCTGAACGCTCTTGAAGGTAAAGGCGCGCACGTTGTTACCGTCAATGACTATCTGGCACAGCGTGATAGCTTGCAAATGAGCCGTATTTATAACTACCTCGGTATGACGGTCGGCATCAACCTGAGCGGTATGCAGCACGAGGAGAAGCAAGCAGCTTATGCTTGTGATATCACATACGGTACGAATAATGAATTTGGCTTTGACTATCTGCGCGACAATATGGTGCTGTACAAGGAACAAATGGTACAGCGTCCACTGCACTTCTGTATCATTGACGAGGTGGACTCGATTCTGATTGACGAAGCGCGTACACCGCTGATCATTTCCGGTCAGGCTCAAAAATCGACGGAGCTGTATTTTGCAGCTGATCGTTTTGTGAAGAGTTTGAAGGCAGAAGATGATTATAGCGTCGATATCAAAGTAAAATCCGTAGCACTGACTGAAGCTGGTGTGGAAAAGGCAGAGAACTTCTTTGGCCTTGAAAACCTGTATGATAATAAAAATGTAACGATCAACCACCACGTGGTACAGGCGCTCAAAGCGAATGTGATCATGCACCGTGACGTTGATTATGTGGTATCCGAAGGCGAAGTACTGATTGTCGACGAATTCACTGGACGTCTGATGTCCGGTCGTCGTTATAGCGATGGTCTGCACCAGGCGATCGAAGCAAAAGAAGACCTCAAGGTACAAAACGAAAGTATGACGCTGGCAACGATCACGTTCCAGAACTACTTCCGTATGTATCGCAAGCTGGCGGGTATGACCGGTACAGCGAAAACCGAGGAAGAAGAATTCAAAAAGATCTACGGTCTGGAAGTATTACAAATTCCAACAAACCGTGTAAATCAACGTCAAGATGCACCTGACGTTGTGTATAAGAGCGTACAGAGCAAATTCCGTGCGGTAGTGAAGGAAATCGAAGAGCGCCATGCGAACAACCAGCCGGTGCTCGTTGGTACGGTATCGATCGAGAACTCCGAGTTGCTGTCCGAAATGCTGAAGCGCAAAGGCATCAAGCACCAGGTTCTGAACGCGAAATACCATGCCGAAGAAGCGGAAATTATCGCACGTGCGGGTCAACCGGGTACGGTAACGATCGCTACGAACATGGCGGGGCGCGGTACCGATATTATCCTGGGTGAAGGCGTAGCTGAAGTGGGCGGTCTGCACATTATTGGTACAGAACGTCACGAATCTCGCCGGATCGATAACCAGCTTCGCGGTCGTGCTGGTCGTCAGGGTGACCCAGGTTCTACGCAATTTTACCTGTCATTGGGCGATGAGCTGATGAAGCGCTTTGGTGCGGATAACGTGATGAACATGATGGAGAAGCTGGGCTTTGAAGAAGATCAGCCGATCGAAAGCCGTATGATCACACGTGCTGTAGAATCTGCACAGCGCCGTGTCGAAGGTAGTAACTTTGATATGCGTAAAATCGTCCTGCAATATGACGATGTTATGAATAAGCAGCGTGAGATCATTTACAAGCAGCGCCGTGAGGTACTGGAGTCCGACAACATTCGTGAAGTTGTCCTGCAAATGATCAAGCCTTGTATCGAGCGTGTCGTTGAGGTTCACTGTGGCGACGATATCCCTGAGAACTGGGAGCTGCAAGAGGTTGCTGATTACGTGAACAACAACTTCCTGGTCGAAGCGAAGCATGTATCCAAGCAAGAGCTGGAAGAGAAAGAAAAAGAAGAGATGATCAACTATCTGTTTGAGCGCGTTGAGTTGTACTATCTGCAACGCGAAAAAGAAATCGGCGAAGTTACGATCCGTGAGTTTGAAAAAGTCGTTGTGCTTCGTGCGGTTGACCGCAAATGGATGGATCATATCGATGCGATGGAGCAGCTGCGTCAAGGTATCCACCTGCGCGCTTACGGCGGTACTGACCCACTGCGCGAGTATCAATTCGAAGGCTTTGAAATGTTCAATCAGATGGTTGCCGACATTCAAGAAGAAGTTGCTGGCTATGTGATGAGAGCACAAATTCAAAGTGAGAGCCAACAGGAGCGTCAAGCTGTTGTAGATACAAGCAAAGTGAGCACCAACAGCTCCGAAACGGCTGAGAAGCGTCCTTCCCGTGAAGAGCGTCGTCGCAGACGGAAATAAGTACAGTGGAGTGAGGTTGGATGCCTGCTGTTAGGATGCTATATGTTATATGGTATCCAATGAGGATCGTTTACCTGTAATGATCCTCATTCGCTTGTAAGGTATGTACACGATAGAACTTGCCTTAATGATATGTTATCCAGGGCGAACACATTGCCAGGAAGGTCATGTATAGCGAATAACGTAGTGCGAACGAGCAGGCATTCACTAATATGTTATATAGTAATCCAAGCAAGACACTCACAGACGACAAGCGTCCCTGTGGGTGTCTTTTCGCGGATAACGGTTCTCCACTGTTGGTAACGGTTATGGTAAAGTATAATAAGCAAATGGCTCGGCTATCGGCTGGAGCTGTATATTTTAAATGAGGTGACGTTCATGATCGAACCAAATGTAAAGCACGATCTGCGCGAAATGGCGCAGAAACTATCAAATCTTAGGGGGTCTCTTTGACTTAGATCTCAAAAATGAGATGATCGAGAACTTTGAGGTGAAAATGTCCGCACCGGATTTCTGGGACGACAATGAAGCTGCACAGGCGGTCATCGCTGAGATGAATGCAGTCAAAGGATCTGTAGATCAGTATAATAAGCTCCAGCAGGAGTATGATGATGTGAGCCTGATGGCGGAGCTGGCCGATGAGGAGCAGGACGCTGATCTGGCACAGGAAGTGACCGCAGGTGTAGAAGCACTGGTGAAGAAGATCGAGGAGTTCGAGCTGCAATTGCTGCTGAATGAGCCGTATGATAAACTGAACGCGATTTTGGAGCTTCATCCAGGTGCAGGTGGTACAGAGTCCCAGGACTGGGCATCGATGCTGCTGCGTATGTATACACGCTGGGCGGAGAAAAGTGGCTTCAAGGTTGAGGTTATGGACTATCTGCCAGGCGATGAGGCTGGTGTGAAGAGCGTAACACTGTTGATCAAGGGCTATAACGCCTACGGTTACTTGAAGGCGGAAAAGGGCGTACACCGTCTGGTGCGTATTTCACCATTTGACTCGTCCGGTCGTCGTCATACGTCGTTCGTATCCTGTGACGTTGTTCCAGAGATTACGAATGATGCTGAGATCGAGATCCGTACAGAGGATCTGAAGGTCGATACGTACCGCGCGAGTGGTGCGGGTGGTCAGCACATCAATACAACGGATTCCGCGGTTCGGATTACGCATATTCCAAGTGGCGTGGTTGTAAGCTGTCAGACCGAGCGCTCCCAGATCAAAAACCGTGAGCGTGCGATGACGATGCTTCGTTCCAAGCTGTATGAGCGGAAGATTGAAGAGGAGCGCAAGCAACTAGAAGAGATTCGTGGTGAGCAATCGGATATCGCATGGGGTAGCCAGATTCGTTCTTACGTATTCCATCCGTACAGCATGGTGAAAGACCATCGTACACAGGTAGAAACGGGGAATATTGGCGCGGTGATGGATGGCGATCTGGATTCGTTTATCGATGGTTATCTGCGTAGCCAGTTGAAGATTGAAGTGGAATAATAAATGATGAGCTTATAGTATAGGTGGCTCGTTTGAAATACATGTTGTGCATCATACGATGGCACAATTGAAATAAACGGTATGGATCATGTTATGAGCCGAATAGGCATCAACCATGGATCCATAAGAGCAGGCGCTGTATAAGCGACTGTTCTATCGTGTAGGAACCCTGAGACTTGCTTCTTCTATGAAGTAGGGCTCAGGGTTCTTTGTTATGTGGATATTGCAAATGATGCGGTATTATGGTTGGTTGCTTTCATAACAGGTAGAACCTGAGGATAGGAATAACAATGGTATCGCGGTGATGTTACGTTGCAATTCAGAGCATAGGGGCGGATAATGATTCTAATTTTATAGAGATAGGAGTGCAAGCATATGAGAGGAAAACCATCATTACATAGACAAAAAATGCGACCAAACAGTATTCGTAAAATCATGGTGGAGGCAACGCAATATGAAGATGTCATCTCATTGCAAATTGGTGAGCCGGAAGTAGATACGGCTGCACATATTGTTGCTGCCGGGCAACTGGCGATGGCGCAAGGCTACACTCATTATACGTCGAATGCAGGTCTGCCTGAATTAAGAGAGGCGATCGCCGGGCGCATGAAGCGTAAATATGATATCGATATATCTCCTGCACGCATCGTGGTCACATCGGGAGCAGTGAGTGCATTACATACGATTTTGCTCGCTCTGATCGATAGCGGGGAAGAGGTATTAATTCCTGATCCTGGTTACCCAAACTATGAAGGCATGCTCATCATACAGCATGCGGAGTCGGTATATTACAAAACGGATGCAGAGCGGCAGTATATACCGGATATGCAGGATATCGAATCCAAAATTACGCCAGCGACTAAAGCGATCATCGTCAATTCACCGTGTAATCCAACCGGCGCGGTATATGCATGGAAGGTGTGGGAGGAATTGCTGCAATTGGCAGAACGGCATGATCTGTTTGTCATTTCGGATGAAATTTATGATGAGCTTGTATATGAAGGCGAGGTCTGTTGCCCGTTACAGGTGAGACCTGATCTGGCACATCGAATTGTAAGTGTGAATGGATTTTCCAAAGGCTATGCCATGACCGGCTGGCGTCTCGGTTATATGATCGTACCAGAGCAGTTGATTGAGCTGACCTGGAAGCTACTGGAGCCGACAACGACCTGTGCGGCAGAGTTTACGCAAAAAGCAGGCATTGCTGCATTGACCGGGGATCAGACTCATATCGAAGAGGAGCGCCTGCGTTATAAGCATAAGCGAGATCGTGCCTGCACGCTACTGACGCAGTATGGCATCCCTCATTCGCGTCCACAGGGTGCTTTTTATATTATGGCAGATGTTTCGGCGACAGGCAGAACATCAGAGCCTTTTGCGTTGGAGCTGCTGCATCGACATCAGGTCATTGTTGCGCCAGGTGAAGGCTTTGGGCCAGCAGGCTTGTATAGTGTGCGGATTTGTTTTGCAGGCAAGCTGGAGCAGTTGGAAGAGGGGATTCATCGTTTGGGACGTTATTATGGGGAGTTGACCGGACGATCCAGTGAGGTGCTGGGGAAGTCTACGTTGCTGTGAGGGTAGGAGAATGATGTTTATGATTTTTATAGTTGGAGAAAATAGATAAGTGCATAGAAGGTTTGAAGCTTTAGTTTGCAGAGGTCATACTGATACTTTGCGAATTAAAGCTTTTTCTTGATTTATTATCGATAATTACTGTAGCTAATTAAACGCCCGGTTATAGCAGACTGCACGGAGTTATATGTACAAGCCTGATTGGTTTGTATTCAACCATAAATTTGCCGCTGTGGTCCTCTCCCGGGTTAAAGTGTCACCCGTTTGCCGCGTGTTCTTTCGCGAATAGCCATTTTACACTACAATAAAAGCCGCGATGTCACACAGAATGATGGATCTACGATAAGTAGTGCAGGGATGCTATACGTTCTAGCTAGGCTATACCTATCCGTGAAGCTCTAGATACAAATATAGTTATAGCTGTACATACGAATCTCATTCGCAGTAGACGTACATCATCGCTATGTGACGAAATGAAGTGTGAATATGAAGGGTATGGGTGATGTAGTAATGGTAGGTTCTTCAATGACGGCAGGACGCAGGCGGAAGCCGCCGATGATTCCGCTAACCGGGCCGATTCGTAATGTATGGGATATGGCGCTGATTGTGACGGGAGCGTTTGTGATGGCGCTGGCGTTTAATTTATTTTTGCTGCCCAATCATATTGCGTCAGGCGGTGTAGCTGGGATTTCGATTATTGCGGCGCAGGTGCTTGGCATTGAACCGGCATATACACAGTGGGTGCTGAATATTCCATTGTTTATCGCGGGATATTTGCTGCTGGGTCGGCAATCGAGTATACGTTCTTTGTTAGGGACGATTGTGCTGCCGTTGTTCATTTATATTACGCGTGATATTCCTGCACCAACGACCAATCCACTGCTGGGTGCATTATATGGCGGGATTGGCGTAGGGCTAGGACTCGGCATTGTCTTTCGCGGACGTGGTTCGACGGGTGGACTCGCAATTCTGGCGCAGATTATTCATAAGCTGACCGGGTTTAGTATGTCGGTCTGTGTGAGCTTGACCGATGGTACGGTAATTTTGCTGGCAGGTATTTTGCTCAAGCCAGAGCAGGCGCTATATGCGCTGATTGGGTTATTTGTCACGAGCAAAATGATCGATGCGGTTGAGCTTGGATTTAGTAATTCTAAGGTGGCTTACATTATCTCTGAGGAGATTGAGCCGATGCGGCAGGCGATTTTGAATGATATGGATCGTGGACTGACCAAGCTGAATGCAGAAGGCGGCTATACTGGAGACGAGCGGACGGTATTTATGGTTGTCGTTGGGCAAAATGAAGCGAGTCGACTCAAGACGATTGTCCGATCGGTCGATCCGGAAGCCTTTGTCGTGATCAGTAATGCGCATGAGGTATTGGGGAAAGGGTTTAAGCTGCCGGGATAATCGAGCAGCTATAGGCTGTGAAATGTGTGCGGATGGAGATGCACGATAAAAGGTTATTATGAAGATGAGATACCTATCATCGGCTGTGTAGTTCCTTTTATAAAATGGGCTATGTATGCTGTTCGCTTGGCATAGGGTAATGCTGGAGTTCTAAAAAGAAAATTGTGACCCCAACGCGCATCGTAATGCTAAAAGGATAGTATAACCCTAAAAAAACAAAAGTAAATTGCAAAGAGAGCACTATACTTCGATATGGAGTGCCTGTACAAATGAACATTAGAACATCCCTTGGATGTACGAATGAGCATTTAGGGCGAACTACGAGGTACGGTGCTCTTTTTATATACAGCTGCGATATTTTCATGTATTCCCAGCGAATCCAGAAGCGTTAAACTGACAGTAGTCGAAATACGTAGGGTGAAGGTCTACCAGCTGTTCCTATGCCAGATGTTACATGGAGTGAACGCATCATAGTCATACATCATAAACAGAGATCAATATAAGCATCGATTAACCACACTAATGAAATAAACTACAGGCGCAATCGTTGCTCGAATGAATTCAACTGAACTGCGCCCTGCTCGGAGGCATCAGCTATATGTTGCTCAGAGTGAGATTGCTGCCATTCTATTGGAGTCGCTGCCAGCCATTGCAGGGCAAGCTGGATCGTCTGTTGTTGCCGTGACACCTGTAGTGCATATACACCTTGCTCTACCGTCCACAGTTGACCGGAGACCGCGCCAGAATCATCTGGTTCTAGATCACCACCTGTGGTGTCCTCTGCTGCACCGATAAATAGCTGACCAGAAGGAGCATAGAGTAGACATTGCACTTGCGGTTGCTCGATTGCCTTCATAATATGCACATCATATGTATCATCGTCTTCTACATGTAGTAGAGCGA
Source organism: Paenibacillus hunanensis (assembly GCF_034055775.1). Taxonomy (NCBI): domain Bacteria; kingdom Bacillati; phylum Bacillota; class Bacilli; order Caryophanales; family Paenibacillaceae; genus Paenibacillus; species Paenibacillus hunanensis. The sequence goes on from NZ_CP139194.1 coordinate 889,090, forward strand.
TGTGACCGTTATTGATCTCCTCTAGCTCATCCTCTTCAAGCGTCCACCAGTCGGGAGTATCGTCCAATGGCCTGTAGATCAAAGATCGATAAGGCTGCTGTATCGGTTGTAAATGAAAATGAAGCCTGCATGCGATGATTCCTCCAGTATGAATAGGATGATACGAATAAAGTGATCACAGGTTACAGTGAAAGTAGTGTAACGGATGATAGTGCGGAAGCCAATTTTCCAAGGAAAAGACTGAATACAGATAGCATAAAATCGGATGAATACTCATGATAGCGGAATGAACTATCATTTATCTTAACATAACATCATCCTATCATTCGAGTTACACCGAGCCGCATGGCAGCTCAGTATGTAGCTTCAAGGCGCTTAAAATAATGTTTGCATTCAAGGTTGTATTTATATTACATCGGATGTATAATAATACACAGATTATTCATCGGACAAAACAATGTATCGCAGCAGACCATCACCTTTATCCTCCCAATACAGGAGAAGGATATAATCACAACAGATGCTGTTGCCAGAGTACTGAACAGGGGGAAATGCACGTGAGTTCACATCAACTAAAAGTTGCTATCGTAGGTTCCACTGGCTACGGCGGGGTGGAACTGATTCGTTTTTTACAGCATCATCCGAATGTAACGATTACATCCGTTATTTCGGCTTCCAGTAGTGGCAAGCCGATCTCAGAGCAATTCCCGCATCTGAACGGTATGCTGGATATGGTGCTGGATGGTGTCGATCCACAGGAAACGGCAAGTAAGGCGGATCTGGTCTTTCTCGCTACGCCATCTGGTGTGAGCAATGAACTCGTGCCGCAGTATCTGGAAGCGGGGCTGAAAGTGATCGATCTATCGGGTGACTACCGCTTAAAGGATACGAATCAATATGAAAAATGGTATAAGCATAAGCCAGCACCAGCGGATGTACTCGCTGAGGCAGTATACGGATTGTGCGAGCTAAAGGATAACGATGTACGTGATGTGCGACTGATTTCGAATCCAGGCTGCTATTCGACTGCATCGCTGCTCGGTTTGTTGCCCGCTGTAGAAGCAGGTTGGGTCAACACCGATACGATTATTATCGATGCCAAGTCTGGCGTATCGGGTGCAGGTCGTGGTACAAGCCTGACGTCCCACTATGCGGAAATGAACGAAAACTTCAAAGCCTACAAGGTTAACAAGCATCAGCATATTCCTGAAATTGAGCAGGTGCTCAGTGAGGTGGCGAATAAACCGGTACAGGTGACCTTCACCACGCATCTGGTGCCAATGACACGTGGAATTATGAGCACGATGTATATGAAAACAGACGGTGGTCATTCCGAGCAGGAATGGATTGATTTGTACCGTAATTATTATAAAGAGCGCCCGTTTGTACGTGTACGTTCCGCAGGACAATGGCCAGCGACCAAAGAAGTCACAGGCTCAAACTATTGCGATATCGGATTTGCACTGGATGAGCGTACAGGACGGATGACGGTTATCTCGGTCATCGATAATCTGGTTAAAGGGGCAGCCGGTCAGGCGATCCAAAACCTGAATCTAATGATGGGCTGGGAGGAAAACCTCGGTCTGAATATGGTTCCAGTGTACCCGTAAGCAGCTCGTTTTATTGTAGAACGATCCAAGATGTAAAGCTTTCTAAAGTATAAAAACTGTCTGTAAAAGAAATATGTCATTCCATCTATCTACAAAGTATATCCACATCGTCGACCAGGAAGTGAGAGGAGATATCATGTCAGATCAATTGTTCAAACCGATTCAAGGTGGCTCTGTAACTACACCGTCAGGATTCCAAGCAGCAGGTCTGCATTGCGGACTGAAAAAAACAGAGCGTAATGATCTGGGCGTTATTGTATGTGATGTTCCAGCAACAGCGGCTGCTGTGTATACAACAAATCTGTTTCAAGCGGCACCGCTACAGGTGACACGCGATAGCCTATCCAATGGCACACTGCGTGCGGTTGTCGTGAATAGCGGTAATGCAAATGCCTGCACAGGGCAGCAAGGGGAGCAGGATGCGTATGCGATGCGTGCGGAAACCGCGCGTCAGCTGGGTCTGGATGAACAGGACGTGGCAGTAGCCTCTACAGGTGTAATCGGCGAATTGTTGAAAATGGATCGTGTGATTGCTGGAATCGAACGGTTGCCGGAGCAGCTTGGTTATGAGCCGAACCATGCGGAAGCCTTTTGCCAGTCGATCTTGACGACCGATCTGGTAAAAAAGGAAATTTGCGTGCAGGTGGAAGTGAATGGTATTGAAGTGCATATCGCTGGTGCAGCCAAAGGCTCGGGTATGATTCATCCGAATATGGCGACGATGCTGGCATTTATGACAACCGATGCTGTTATTCCAGCCGATGCGCTACAGCTGCTGCTACGCGATACGACAGATCGTACATTTAATATGATTACGGTTGATGGTGATACAAGTACAAATGATATGCTCGTCGTGATGGCGAGTGGACATGCAGGCAATCTGGAGCTGACACCAGAGCATGAGGATTGGACAGCTTTTGCCGCAGCATTCCGTCATGTGTGTGAGCATCTAGCACAGGCGATTGCACGCGATGGAGAAGGAGCAACCAAGCTGGTTGAGGTGGAAGTGACCGGAGCAGTAAGCGACCTGTCTGCACGAGCGATTGCGAAGACGGTGATTGGCTCCAGTCTGGTGAAATCGGCGATGTTTGGTGCAGATGCGAACTGGGGACGCGTCATTGCTGCGGTAGGACGTGCGGGTGAGCCGGTTGACGTGAATACGGTCGATATTCGTTTGGGCGATATTGTTGTGCTGACAGCATCACGTCCGGTGCCTTTTGATGAAGAAGCAGCGCTAGAGTATCTAAAAGGAGATACGGTGCGTATTACGGTAGATTTGCACTATGGTGAAGGTCAGGCCATCGCATGGGGCTGTGACCTCACGTATGATTATGTGCGTATTAATGCTGCTTACCGTACATAAATGAAGCGGTGAGATGGATAGTTGGATTAGATGTAGTGATAGTGCTGTAGCTTGGTTAGAAAAATGTTGGTGCACGATAGATTAGGATATGTTGTGAAGTTCAGTTGTATTTTATGGGATATCGCGTTAGGAATGCGCTAACGCTAAATGTAAGATGTTTTGCTGTCGCAAAAATCACTTTTTATTGAACCTCGCGTTAGGAATGCGCTAACGCTAGAAATGTAAGATATTTTGCTGTCGCAAAAATCATGTTTTTATTGAACCTCGCGTTAGAAATGCACTAACGCTAGAAACGGAGGGGAAGCGATGACTGGACAAGCGGGGCAGACCTTTGTCATGAAATGCGGAGGCAGCACGTTGGCTGCGTTGCCGGACTCGTTTTTTGAAGATTTGCAGCAGATTCAGGAATCCGGCGTTCAGCCGGTAATTGTACATGGTGGTGGCCCGGCGATTTCGGACAATCTGGCGAAGCTGGGGATTGAGACGGAATTTGTGAGCGGCTTACGTAAGACGACCGAAGAGGTGTTGGATGTAGTGGAGATGGTGCTTTCGGGCAGCATCAACAAGCAGATCGTCCGACGAATTCAGGGCAGCCGGGCAAAAGCGATCGGCATCTCTGGTGTCGACGGCGGTCTGATCCAGGCCAAACCGGTTGCCAATTCTGCGGAGGTTGGACTGGTCGGGGATGTTACGTATGTAGAAGCCACAATTATACGAGCGATTACGAATCTGGGCTATATGCCAGTCATCGCTCCTGTTGGGGTGGATGCTACAGGGCAACGGTACAATATTAATGCCGATACGGCAGCAGGTGCGGTTGCTTCGCATCTGGGCGTACCACGTATGATCGTAGTAACGGATGTGCCCGGTATTATGCGAACAGTCGAGGGTGAGAAGGTTGTATTACCTCAGGTCACAATTGAGGATACGCAGCATATGATCGAGACGGGCGAAATTTATGGAGGTATGATCCCGAAAGTGAAGGCGGCAGTTGCTTGCATTCAGGGAGACGTACAGGAGGTTATTATTGTCGACGGAAGCGAGCCGGGTATTCTCAGCCGCGTGCTGAACGGAGACGCAGTTGGAACACGTATTGTACGCCAGACGGTGCTGTAGCAGTATCGTAACGATAAATAGAGTAGATGGATGTCGTTAGTCAAGGTAGAGGCGAGTAGAGGCTTACACGAGCTGTATTTTAAAATCAACTATTCAAGGAGCGTGACCAGCATGACGAATCCGATGAGCAATGAGCCATCAGCAACAAATGAAAGTGCATTATTTCCTTCTTATGCGCGCTATCCGCTTGCATTTGTAAAAGGAAAAGGCAGTTATCTGTGGGATGCCGAAGGAAACAAGTATCTCGATTTCATGTGCGGTCTGGCGGTTACGAATCTGGGGCATGCTCCTGAGCCTGTGGCTGCTAAGCTAAAAGAGCAACTGGATCAGCTATGGCACACATCGAATCTATTCCAGATTCCGAATCAGGAAAAGGCAGCTCAGATGCTGACGTCAATCACCTCTGGTGATGCGGTGTTTTTCTGTAATAGTGGAGCGGAAGCGAATGAAGCAGCGATCAAGCTGGCACGTAAATATCAGCAGAAGATTAAGGGCGAAGAGCGCTACGAAATTATTACCTTTACCCAATCGTTCCATGGACGGACGCTCGCAACACTGACAGCGACAGGGCAGGACAAGGTAAAAGAAGGCTTCCATCCGTTGCCAGCTGGCTTTATCACAGTGCCGCTGAATGATCTGGATGCATTGCAAAAGGTGATCGGTCCTCATACTGCCGCTATTATGCTGGAAATGATTCAAGCTGAGGGTGGCGTCTATCCAGCAGAAGTAGCTTATGTGCAGGCCGTAGCCGAGCTGTGCAAGCAGCATGGCGTGTTGCTGATCATTGATGAGATTCAAACAGGCATGGGACGTACAGGTAAGCTGCTCGCATCCGAGCATTATGGTATTGAACCGGATATTTTCACACTGGCAAAAGGTCTGGCTAGCGGCTTCCCGGTTGGCGCGATGGTAGGTAAAGCGTATTTGAAAGATGCCTTTACCGCAGGCAGTCATGGCTCTACATTTGGCGGTACACCACTTGCGACAGCAGCAGTGATAGCTACACTAGAAACGATGCAGGAGCAAAACGTCGTTCAGCACGCAGCAGAGATGGGCGACTATCTGATGCAGCAGCTGGAAGACAAGCTGAGCAGCCATCCATTTGTCATCGAGATTCGTGGTAAAGGTCTGATGATCGGAATCGAATGTACGGCTCCAATTAATGAGTTGATTCTTGCTGGACAGAAAAAGGGACTGCTGTTCGTAAGCGCGGGGCCTAACGTCATTCGTCTGCTGCCGAACCTGCTCATTACGAAGGAAGAGATCGATCATGCGGTAACGATTCTGAGCGAGCTTATTCAGGAGCATGCGCCGGTTGTTGGAACGGCTGGAGCTAATAGTAACTGAACAGCGGAGCGTGATCAGACCAGCTAGCAGCCAAGAAATCGAGCATCGTGTTCTTTATCCGCGAATGCAAGTATAGGCTGCTATTACAAACGATAAACCAGGCGAACACCAATCCTAGCTACGGAATGCCTCATAAGGGATTCCGTACTACACATAGAACAGAATAGCTATCCACAAGGGAGGAATACCATTGGCAGATACAGCACAGACAGGCAAGCTGGAACTGAGCCATTTTAAAGGCAAAGACTTTATCGAGCTGAGTGATTTTACAGCGGAGGAGATTGAATTTCTGATCGACTTTGCTATCGAACTCAAGCGTAAACAGAAAGCAGGCGAAGCGTATCGTCCGCTGGAAGGTAAGACGGTCGGACTTATTTTTGAAAAATCATCCACACGGACACGGGTATCGTTCGAGGTAGGTACGTATCAGCTTGGTGGACATGCACTGTTCCTGAGCAAAAATGATATCCAGATGGGACGCGGTGAAACGATTGCCGATACCGCACAGGTCATGTCGCGTTATCTGGATGGCATCATGATCCGTACATTCGGACATGAAAATGTAACCGAGCTAGCCAAATATGCAGACATCCCGGTAATTAACGGACTGAGCGATCTGGGACATCCATGTCAGGTACTGGCGGATTTCCAAACGATTGTTGAGCATAAAGGTAAGCTGAAAGGCTTGAAGCTCGCTTATGTCGGTGATGGTAACAATATGGCGCATTCGCTCATGATCGGCGGCGCACGTGTAGGGCTGGATGTGTATGTGGCGAGTCCAGAAGGCTATGAGCCAGATGCCGAGGTATTGAAGCAATGTCAGGAGCTGGCGGCAGAGAGCGGTGCGACGATCAAGGTCGTGCGTGATCCGAAGGAAGCGGTAGAGAATGCAGATGTGATCTATACCGATGTATGGGCAAGCATGGGCTTTGAAGAGGAGCAAAAGGTACGCGAGCAAGCCTTTGCCGATTATCAGGTAAACGAGCAGCTCGTCAGTCACGCGAAGTCGGATTATATTTTCCTGCATTGTCTACCAGCACACCGCGGTGAGGAAGTAAGCGCAGGCGTGATTGATGGTGGCAACAGCGTTATTTTTGATGAAGCGGAAAATCGTCTGCATGCGCAGAAAGCGATTATGGCGGCATTGATCGGCTAAATGGATGGACGGCGAACGAGTCGCCTGTGTGGCGGCTGAATCGTGTATAATGACTACATCAGACCAAAACCTTTTGACCGTATGCGGATGAAGCCTGCCTGGAATGCTACATTCCAGCTTCACCGCACGGTGTCAAAAGGTTTTATATTGGAGGGCATATTAGCAATGGCAAAAGACAAAATCGTTCTAGCATACTCCGGTGGATTGGATACATCCATCATTCTGAAATGGCTGAAAGAAACATACGATGCTGAGATTATCACATTCACAGCAGATATCGGACAGGCTGACGAGCTGGATGGTCTGGAAGAAAAAGCACTCGCTACGGGCGCATCCAAAGTATACATCGATGATCTGCGTGCTGAATTTGCAGAGGACTTCATTTATCCAATGTTCCAGGCTGGCGCATTGTATGAAGGACAATACCTGCTTGGTACGAGTATTGCACGTCCACTGATCGCGAAGCGTATGGTCGAGATTGCTCGCGCAGAAGGCGCAATTGCCATTGCTCACGGTGCAACAGGTAAAGGGAATGACCAGGTTCGTTTTGAGCTGAACGCAGCTGCACTGGCACCGGAAATTAAAGTTATCGCACCATGGCGTCTGGAGCAATTCCGCGCTGACTTCCCGGGTCGCGCTGAGATGATCGCTTATGCAGAATCTCACGACATTCCCGTAACCGCATCGGCAGCGAAGCCTTATTCGACTGACCGTAACCTGCTGCATATTAGCTACGAGAGCGGCGTGCTGGAAGATCCGAACTTTGACGCAAGTGCAGAAGACAACAAAGATATGTTCCTGCTGAGCGTATCGCCAGAGGATGCACCGGATCAACCGGAAATGCTGGAGCTGGAATTTGAAAAAGGTAACTGTGTTGCATTGAACGGTCAAAAGCTAACTCCACTGGAAGCGATGGAGAAGCTGAATGAGCTGGGCGGCAAGCATGGTATCGGTCGTGTCGATATGGTTGAAAACCGTTTTGTCGGTATGAAGAGCCGTGGCGTGTATGAGACACCAGGTGGAACCATTCTGTTCACTGCACACCGCAAGATGGAATCCCTCACGATGGATCGCGAAGTAATGAGCCTGCGTGACTCGCTGATTACACGTTATGCGAATCTGGTGTACAACGGTTTCTGGTTCGCTCCGGAGCGTCTTGCCTTGCAAGCACTCGTAACCGAAAGTCAGAAAAACGTAACCGGTACCGTACGTGTGAAGCTGTACAAAGGCAATGTAATCGCAGCTGGACTGAGCAGCCCATACAGTCTGTACAACCCGGATATCGCGACAATGGAAGCTGATCCAACAAATGCTTACGATCAAGGCGATGCAGCCGGCTTTATCCAGCTGAACGCACTGCGTCTGAAAGTTAATGCAGGTGTACAGCAAGCAGCAAGCCAAGCGAAGCAAGGAGTGTGACCGGCAGCATGAGCAAACTTTGGGGTGGACGGTTTACCAAACAAACAAATCATCTGGTCGAGGAATATACCGCCTCGATCCATTTTGATAAAGCATTAGCAGAAGAAGATATTCAAGGGAGTCTGGCGCATGTAACGATGCTGGGCAAATGCGGCATCGTACCCGCTGAAGATGTGGAGACGATCAAAGCCGGTCTGAACAAGGTACTGGACAAAATCCGTGCAGGTCAGGTCGAGTTCTCCGTTTCCGATGAAGACATTCATATGAATATTGAAAAGCATCTGATCGAAGAGGTCGGCGCGGTGGGTGGTAAGCTACACACCGGACGTAGCCGGAACGATCAGGTGGCTACCGATATGCACCTATACTTACGTAATCGTGCGGTAGAGCTAGTTGGTCTGCTGCATGCATTGCAGGAATCCCTGATCAATCAGGCGAAAAATAATCTGGATACGATCATTCCAGGCTACACACATCTACAGCGTGCCCAGCCGATCCTGTTCGCGCATCATCTGATGGCGTATGTATCGATGTTCGAGCGCGATATTGATCGCTTGAAGGATAGCTACAAGCGCATTAATGTACTGCCACTGGGCGCAGGCGCGCTGGCAGGAACGACATTCCCAATCGATCGCCATTTTGTAGCTGAGCAGCTTGGCTTTGATGGTGTATACGAAAATAGTCTGGATGCTGTAAGTGATCGCGACTTTATCGTCGAGTTCCTTGCAGGTGCTTCGCTGATCATGACACACCTGTCTCGTCTGAGCGAAGAGCTGGTATTGTGGAGCAGCACCGAGTTTAATTTTATCGAGCTGGACGATGCTTTCTGCACAGGCAGCAGCATCATGCCACAAAAGAAAAACCCGGACGTAGCCGAACTCGTACGCGGTAAAACCGGTCGCGTGTACGGCAACCTAATTGGTCTGCTGACTGTACTCAAGTCGCTTCCACTGGCATACAACAAAGATATGCAGGAAGACAAAGAGGGCATGTTCGATACCGTGGCTACTCTGGAAGGCGCATTACAGCTGTTCGCACCGATGATCGCAACGATGAAGGTCAATACCGGACGCATGCGCGAAGCCGTAAACAAAGACTTCTCCAACGCAACCGACATCGCCGACTTCCTCGTTGGAAAAGGCTTGCCTTTCCGTCAGGCGCATGAAGTGATCGGTAAAACTGTCCTGTACTGCATTCAGGAAGGTAAATACCTGCTCGACCTGAGCCTGGAAGAATTCCAACAATTCTCTCCACTGTTCGACGACACCATCTACCACGTCCTGCAACCGGAAACCGTCGTTAACGCCCGTAACGTCTACGGCGGTACAGCAACCGTACAGGTCGAACAAGCCATCGAACGCGCAGGCAGCAAGCTTCAGCACACTACAGCATGGTTGGAGCAACACGCTTAATTTCTAAGCCAGGTATGTCGCATAGTTGCAGGATGTATCTGCAAAGCCAATACATTTGCTACACAGCCCATACCCAACAGCTGCTATCAAAACCGACCATAAATTAAAAGTTAAAAAGCTCATGCCTCACTTTTCGCAAGACAAGTGCGCATGAGCTTTTTTGCTATGCTTACCGCCTTTCAAGTATGAGTAATCTTCATTAGTGTTGCTGTAGTTCATTATTGTTGAATTAATGAATAAAAGATTACTGTACTCAAAGATGAAAAGGTTAATTATTGCGGTCGTTCACCATTAAAAGCGAGCTTTCTCATCATAGCAGTTGTATCAAGGCTTGAAGTGCTGTACTTAAAGTACGCTCAAAGATTGAAGATTATGTAGGTGAATCCGACATGTTTAAGTGACATATTATTATCTCCATTCGATTAAAAACTCTATTAAGTTCTACATATTATGGAGTGAACGAATATAGCAATTACAGCGTACACTTGAGACTAGGAGAACTAAGAGAACTAGGAGAACTAAGAGAACTAAGAGAACTAAGAGAACTAAGAGAACTAAGAGAACTAAGAGAACTAAGAGAACTAAGAGAACTAAGAGAACTAAGAGAACTAAAAGAACTAAAAGAACTAAAAGAACTAAAAGAACTAAAAGAACTAAAAGAACTAAAAGAACCTATTAACCGCTACTATGTTTATGTTTTTTGCTACTTCGTAGACTGCGATAATTACGGAACGGAGGGAAGGAAATAAGGGAAAAGGACGACTTGCAGTGTTAGAGATTTCCTAACACGGGATTCAATAAAAAGTGATTTTTGCGGAGCAAAATATCTTACAGCTTTGGAGGGGCGGGAATCTTCATTCTCACCCCATTCCAAAAGATTCCCGCGGCTCCACCCGAGTCCGTTCCCTTATTCCTTACCGCAAGTGATGGATGCCTCAGCACCATAGTCTAAAAAAGCATCCGCTTTAAATTTTTAAAAAGCTCTAAAAGCTCTAAAAGCTCTAAAAGCTCTAAAAGCTCTAAAAGCTCTAAAAGCTCTAAAAGCTCTAAAAGCTCTACTAACTACACTTTAAGCTCAATCTCATCTCCCAAATCAATTCCCCCTTGCGTAATATCTGAAAACGTATACAATAAAACTATAAAAATGTTCACGTTAACAAAATCCATCATCAGCCCGATGCGAAAGGAATGAAGAGGTATGGCCCGTAAGTTTCTGGATGAGAACTTTTTGCTGAATAGTGAAACCGCGATCCGCCTGTATCATGAAACCGCCAAGGATATGCCGATTATTGACTACCATTGTCACCTTAGCCCACAGGAGATTCGCGATAACAAAACATTTAAAAACATCACCGAGGCATGGCTCTATGGTGATCACTACAAATGGAGAGTGATGCGCGCCAACGGCGTAGACGAGCGATACATCACAGGCGATGCCGATGATTATGATAAATTTCTTGCCTGGGCGCGTACGGTGCCGCAATTAATCGGTAATCCGCTTCATCACTGGACGCATCTGGAGCTGCAACGCTTTTTCGGCGTAGACGAGCTGTTGAACGAGCAGACTGCGCCTGCAATCTGGGAAAAGGTAAACAAGCAGCTACAGGGCGAAGGCTTTGGCGCACGTGATCTGATCACCAAATCTAAGGTAACGGTAGTGTGTACGACCGATGATCCCGTTGATTCCTTGGAGCATCATACGGCGATCCGGGAATTAAGCGATTTTCATACACTTGTGCTGCCAAGCTTTCGTCCCGACAAAGCGCTGGAAATCAATCGGGATACGTTCCGTCCGTGGCTGGATCAGCTTAGTGAGGTATATGGACGTGAAGTGAATAGCTATGATGAATTTTTACAGGCGTTGGAGCAACGCGTGCGCTTTTTCCATGCTGCTGGTGGACGAGTATCGGATCATGCGCTTGATGTGCTGGTATATGCAGATACGACGCGTGAGGAAGCAAGTCGTATTTTTGCCAAAGCATTACAGGAGGGTAGTGTAACTGCCGAGGAAGAAGCCAAGCACAAATCGTACACGCTTATATTTCTGGCAGGATTGTATCGCGAGCTAGACTGGGCGATGCAGCTTCATATTCATGCGCTGCGTAACAACAATACGCCGATGTTCCGCCGCCTTGGCCCGGATACTGGCTATGATGCCGTCAACGATGGTGCAATCGCTGCTCCGCTGAGAGGGCTGCTGGACGGGATGGAGACCGCAGGTGGCTTGCCGAAAACGATTCTCTACTCTCTCAATCCGAACGATTACCAGGTGCTTGCCAGCGTAGCAGGTAGCTTCCAGGGCGGCGGTATCGCGGGTAAAATTCAGTTCGGTACAGCATGGTGGTTCAATGATCATCGGGATGGCATGATGGAGCAGATGCGTATTCTGGCAAACTATGGTGTGCTGGCACGCTTTGTCGGTATGCTGACCGATTCGCGTAGCTTCCTGTCGTATACACGGCATGAGTACTTCCGTCGTCTACTCTGTGATCTGCTCGGAAGCTGGGTCGAACGAGGCGAAGCACCGGATGACGATGAGCTGCTGCGTGAGATGGTCGCTAATATTTGCTATCACAATGCAGAGCAGTATTTTGGTTTTCCAGCGGTTGTACCGGTGTCCTAATTAGTCATTAGTAACTACCTGCAAATGGATGAGTTTGATAAGCAATCATGAATGATCGAACTATATTCCTAATTTCAAGCGCAGTTTAAGCGCCAGTGTATACAGAGTCTTCCTGTTGCCGTGTATGATGCAGAAGCGGCAGGGAAGACTCTTTTTGCATATTTGCATAGACGAATAGAATTGAAGCATGGAACCATAACAATAGCGCTAACATGCGGCAGAAATAATATGGTATGGTTAGGTGTAGATTAGCAGGTTAACCATATTGAGGTGAAACGATTGTCGATCAAAGGTATTAATTACTTGCTATTTTACAGACCCGGATGGTCATAAATTTGAATTTCATACAGGCACCTTGCAGGATCGCCTCGAATACTATAAGCAGGAAAAAACACATATGGAGTTTTTCGATTAATGATGCTTGGGAACGATGCAGGTCGAACATCTCCAGTACAAGTGACGATAAAAGGAAGGTATGCATATGGCATCTACCATTAAAGATATTGCCAGGCTGGCTAATGTGTCGCATACGACCGTATCCAGAGCGCTCAACAATAGCCCATTAATCAAGGAAGTCACCAAGCGCAAAATTGTTGAAATTGCACGTCAGCTGAATTATACGCCCAACTATAATGCGAAAAGTCTTGTATTGCAGCGTTCGCATACGATTGGACTGTTTTTCACCAGTCTATCGCATGGAACGAGTAGCAGCTTTTTTGCGGCTACGATTCGGGGTGTGAATTCGGTGATCGGAATTGAGTATAATCTGTTCGTGCGTGGGATTGATGATTATGAGGATTACAGCACGATTCATCCGAAGCGATTTGATGGCATTATTTTAATGAGTCAGAGCGATGATGATAATGCGTTTATTGAGCACGTTGTTAGTCAGGAGATTCCACTGGTGGTGCTGAACCGTCTTATTCCTGATGGTAGCTTTGTGAATATTGTATCGAATGACCGTGAGGGAGCGCAGTATGCGGGAGAATACCTGATTCAGCAGGGACACCGCCGTATTGCACTCATTGAAGGAATGAAGGGCTTCAAGTCTGCGGAGCAGCGTCGTACCGGCTTTTTGGATGCAATGAAAACAGCAGGGATTACGATTCCAGCGAGCTATATTGTACCCGGTCGCTATAGCACGGAAAGTGGCTATCAGGCGATGGAGGCATTGCTACAGCTCGATTCACCGCCAACAGCCGTCTTTTGTTCGAATGATGATATGGCGATTGGCGCGATGAATGCTGCATTTGAGATGGGAATCAAGGTGCCAGAGGAGCTATCGATTGTTGGATTCGATGATATTAACTTTTCGATGTATACCAACCCAGCGTTAACAACCGTGAAGCGTCCGATTGAGCAAATTAGTGCGCATGGTGCGACGAAGATTTTGGAGCGTATTAGCGAGCAATGTGCTGGCGAGGAATTGATCTTCCTCGGAACGGAGCTGGTTGAGCGTCGTTCAGTGGCAGAGCGTTCAGAGTAAAGTAAGCTTAGGATTGATGGTTAGCGTGGTGTGCTAGTGATAGAAGCATCCTTTGAAAAGATCACATTGCAGTTGGAAAACTCGAAAGGGTGATATGCGGAGAAATGAATTTCTGTTTCTCATTGAGCATGTTCAAAACGCTTCTTCAAAATGAGTTCTTCCAAAACCCTCACTGCTCGTGTATTCCAGTCATTCATCACTATTTGCGTATAGTCAATGAGTTATAGTCAGTTCGGAATGAAATATGTGTCTCTTCGGATCGTATTGATCGAGGGAACGCTCTTCATGCCGGGCTGGCTTTTTTATGATGCGTATTCTGGTAGCGTCGTTCGCGTTTCCGCACTGGTAGCAGTAGGCTGTGAGCGAGTTACTTTTTAAAGAAGAAGACGTGGAACTGTAAGAGATGGGGATAGGCTCTTCATTTCATATTCACTGCTCCAATTGAATACTCCAATCCACTGCTCAAAAATAATTCACAATTCTATAATGACCAATGGGTCATTCACGTGCTAATGTGTTAATAGTAACGTATGACGCATTTTGCGGAGCATGAATTTAGAGCAGGGAGTGACCATCATGAATGGAATGGCGGCGCAGGCCGGGAAGAAAAATGCAACAGGCTGGATCATAGCTGGGCTGCTGCTGGGTATATTTATCGCTTCGATCGATAATACGATCGTCGCAACCTCGATTGCGACCATTGTTGGCGATCTGGGTGGATTTGATCAGTTTGTATGGGTAACGTCGGCGTATCTGGTCGCTTCACTGGCAGGCACACCGATCTTTGGTAAGCTGTCCGATATGTATGGACGTAAACGATTTTTTATATTCGGTCTGATTATGTTTATGCTCGGTTCGATTCTGTGCGGTACGGCACAGTCGATTGTGCAGCTTAGTCTGTATCGAGCTATTCAAGGGATTGGCGGTGGTGCGCTGGTACCGATTGCGTTTACGATCGTATTTGATTCCTTTCCACCGGAAAAGCGTGGTAAGATGACGGGATTGCTTGGAGCGGTATTTGGCATGTCCAGCTTATTTGGGCCGCTGCTGGGTGCGTATATTACCGAATATGCTAGCTGGCGCTGGGTCTTTTACATTAATGTACCGCTGGGCATTTTGTCGTTGCTGCTAATCGCGATCTTTTATCGTGAATCGCTGGAGCGTTCACGTCAGCGGATTGATTGGACAGGTGCGACATTGCTTGTAGGTGCGGTCGTATCGCTTATGTTTGCACTGGAGCTAGGTGGCGGCACATATGCTTGGAGCTCGCCGTTCATAGTAGGCTTGCTGGCATGCTTTGTCGTGCTGTCGATTGGCTTTGTGTTTGCGGAGCGGAAAGCGGCCGAGCCGATTGTATCTTTTCCGATGTTCCGTCAGCGTTTGTTTGCAGGTAGTGTCGCTGCTGGATTTTTCTATGGTGCGGCATTTATTACGGTCACTCTGTATATTCCGATCTACGTGCAGGGGGTGACCGGAGGTACGGCGGTCAATTCAGGTCTGACGCTGATGCCGATGACGATTGGCTCAGTGATTGCAGCGATGGTCGGTGGGATTCTGGTTAATAAAATGACCTTCCGCCGCATTATGATGTTCTCGGCCATCGTCTTTATTATCGGAATGGTGCTGCTAAGTCAGCTGAAGGCCGATACGCCAAACTGGTTGCTGGTGCTGGATCTGGTCATTACGGGCTTTGGGATCGGCTTCTCGTTCTCTGTGCTGGGGATTAGCGGAATTCAGGAGTTCGATGTTCGCCAGCGTGGTGCGGCGAACTCCACACTATCCTTTGTCCGCTCGCTGGGGATGTCGGTCGGAGTGACTATTTTCGGTCTGATTCAGCGTAGTCTGCTAAACGGACAATTGCAGCAACAGCTTGGTGGAGGTGCGCTGCCAGCAGGCATGGATCTGTCACAGGTGGATCCGCGTGCGCTATTATCGGAGCAGATGCAGTCACAGATTCCGGCCGGTGTGCTGGATGTGATTCGGCAGGCATTGACTCATTCGGTAGCGGGTACATTTGGCTGGGCAATCGTACCTGCGGTCTGTGCGCTTGTTGCCGTTTCGCTCATGGGAAGTGCGCGAGCGGTAACCAGCTCTCGTCAAAGCGGCAAGCGAGCTGCTGGAGAACAGACATCTTCATAAGTTGTATCAACAAGCGGCAAGCCGCACTATGACAGGAACGATCGATTTCATGACAAAAATGAAATCGATCGTTTTTTGATTCTACGGATATTTTCAGGTTATTATAGTACCCAGCAGGTAACGAATTTGTTACAATAGAGATTGTGGAATTGTGTCATGCCTGCCGAAATTGGGCGATACATAGGCCAGCTACAAAGCCTGATCACCTGGCCTTGCACATTGGCCCTGAACCTGTAATTAGGAAGTGATGAATTGATCGAGATGCAGGACGTATGGAAAACGTATGCGAATGGCGCACATGCGCTACAAGGCGTTTCCGTCAAAATTGACCGTAATGAATTTGTATATGTAGTCGGTCCCTCTGGAGCAGGGAAATCGACATTTATGAAGCTGATGTATCGGGAGGAAAAGCCGACCAAGGGACAGATTTCCGTCAATGGATTCAATCTTGGCAAGCTCAAGCAGCGCAAGATTCCTTTGCTGCGCCGTAACATCGGTGTGGTGTTTCAGGATTTCCGTCTGTTGCCGAAGCTAACGGCTTATGAAAATATCGCTTTTGCTATGGAAGTTATTGAAGCGCCGCGCAAGCAGATGAAGAAGCGCGTGATGGAAGTGCTGGAGCTGGTAGGCTTGCAAAGCAAAGCGAATCGCTATCCCGATCATCTGTCTGGCGGTGAGCAGCAGCGGATTGCGATTGCACGCGCGATCGTGAACAACCCGTCCGTCATTATTGCCGATGAGCCGACAGGTAACCTGGACCCGGAGACATCGTTTGGCATTATGCAATTGCTGGATGAGATTAATTTCCGCGGTACGACCATTATTATGGCAACACATAACAAGGATATCGTTAACTCGATGCGTCGCCGCGTGCTCGCGATCGAGAATGGACAGATTGTACGAGATCAGATCAGAGGGGAGTACGGTTATGAATTTTAGTACCTTCTTGCGACACTTGCGGGAAGGTTTTCGAAGCGTGTTCCGCAACGGATGGATGTCGGTGGCATCCATTACCTCCATTATTGTGTCTTTATTAATTTTGGGCGTGTTCATTTTACTCGTCTACAATGTGAATCAGTTGACCGATAAGGCAGACAGCCAGGTCGAGATCAATGTGTTTTTAGAGCTGAATGTCAGCCAGTCGTTGCGTGAGCAGCTGCAAAGCGAGATCAGCAAAATGCCAGAGGTTAGCAACATCACCTACATTCCGAAAAATGAAGGCTTGAAGGAGCTGCGTCAAAACCTTGGCGAAGGCGGCGAAAACTTCCTGGAAGGCTATGCCGAAAATAACAACCCGTTACCTGATGCACTGCGTGTACAGGTTGTCGAAGCGAGCACGGTGCCATTTGTCGCACAGAAGATTGAAGCGCTCAACAATGAGCATGTTGAGAAGCCGATCCTCAAAGTACGCTATGGCGGTGAGACGATTGAGACCCTGTTTAAGGTAACTGATCTGATCCGCAATATCGGTCTGGTACTGGTTGCTGCACTGGCATTGATGGCGATGTTCCTCATTGCTAACACGATTCGGGTTACGATTCTGGCACGTCGTCGTGAGATTAGTATTATGAAGCTGGTTGGGGCGACCAATCAATTTATCCGCTGGCCATTCTTCATTGAAGGTGCACTGCTGGGTGGAATTGGAGCACTCGTTACGATTGCGATTCTGTTCGTCGGATATCAGCAGCTGGTTCATGCAGCACAGTCTTCACTCAGTCTCGGAACGCTCATTACGCTGGTGCCATTACAGAAGGTATGGCTATGGCTAGGCGGATTACTGCTCGTTCTGGGCGTCTTGATTGGCATCTGGGGAAGTACGGTATCGATTCGTCGCTTCCTGAAAGTTTAATTTTCAAAAATAGTCCTAATTTTTACCAAAAAGGACTGTAGACCTATAACAGATCACTTAAAGTTGCCGATAAATGAAAATGACGTAATTGCTGAGTGCCGGAAACGACTATTTAAAATAACCTACTGGATATAAAGGATGGGAATAAAAGTTGAAAAAAGCCGCATCAATTATGGCCGCTATCTTATTGGCCGCTGCATTACTTCCGCCTGCACAGGCATCCGCAGCCAAATCATCGAGTGACATTCAGCAGGAATTGAAAGCTGTCGAGAAACAGGCACGAGAAGCGAAACAGCAACAGAAAGCTGCTGAGGCACAGCGCGAGAAGTCTTCTGCATTGCGAAAAGCTGCCAAGCATGATCTGGGTATTGTGCTGAACGCCATCAACGAAGTAAATAGCCAGATTGCTCGCGTGTCCAATGACATCACGAAAACCGAAACAGGGTTGAGACAGGCGAAAAAGGATCTGACTGAAGCTCAAGAGCGGATCAAGGCAAGAGAAGGCATGATTGATACAAGAGTACGTATGATGTACACCGACGGTATGGTTTCGTATCTGGATGTGTTGATGTCTGCGAACAGCTTTTCCGACTTTGTTGAGCGTGCAGATTCCCTGCGTATGATCGTGGATCAGGATCAGGACATTCTGGCACAGCACGAAAAAGATAAACAATTCGTCATTGTGACGCAAAATAAATTAAAAGCAGACTATGCGCTGGCAAAAGGATTATATGCAGAAAAAGCGAAGCGTAAGGGCGAGCTGAATGCAAAAGAAAACGAAAAGCAACGCCTGATCGCTAAATACGATCTACAAATTCAAAATGCCGAAGATACGACAGCAGAGCAAGAGCAAGCGTTGTGGGATCTGGCAGACAAACGTGCCGCTCTATATCGCGAGAAAACTTCAATCGAAGCACAGGAGCGTGCCGCAGCGGAAGCACGTGCGGCGGCTGAAGCAGCAGCGCGCAGCGCAGCTAGCGGTGGTGGCGGTAGCTCCTCCGGTGGCGGAGGCGGCGGTGGTTATCAAGGTAGCGGAAGCGGTACGCTGAGCGTGCCAGTATCTGGCGCACGCTTGTCTTCACCATTCGGCTATCGTACAAATCCAGTAACTGGTATTTATAAGCTACATGCAGGTGTCGACTTTGCGGCTCCGCAAGGAACAGACATTACCGCAGCAGATGGCGGTACGGTCGTGGTTGCTGGTGCGATGAGCGGCTATGGGAATGCAGTGATTATCGATCACGGTAATGGCATCCAGACGCTGTACGGTCATATTCGCAATGGCGGTGTGATGGTACAGGTTGGACAAAGCGTCAGCCGCGGACAAAAGATTGCTGAGGTCGGTTCCACAGGGAATTCAACCGGTCCTCACTGTCACTTTGAAGTACGTGTAAATGGATCGCCTGTAGATCCAATGGGATACCTGTAATACGATTGCGATTCCGGCTGTTCATCGTCCTTCCCTTTAGGTGGAGGATGATGGACAAGCCGGTTTTAGCTTAGAAAGGCGGTCTTACATGATGAGAAAACGCACGGTAGCTCTGCTTGTGGTTGCCATGATGGTACTCAGTAGCGTGCTGACGCTGGCTGTAGTGAATTTACCATCCTTTGTGCAGAGAGCCTCGATGGGTCAGGGCGTACTGGGCGCACTCAGCGGTGGTGGTCTGAACGATCAGGAGAAAAGTAAGCTAAGTACAGTCGCTAGCCTGATCGAGAGCAATTATTATCAGAATGTGGATGAAAGCAAGCTGGTCGATGGTGCGATCAACGGCATGATGGAAGCGCTGGGTGATCCGTATTCTAGCTATATGGATACCGATACAGCGAGCCAGTTCAGCGAATCGATCGCAGGTTCATTTACGGGCATCGGCGCGGAGGTATCGCAGGATAACGGAAATGTCGTTATCGTGGCACCGATTAAGGGCTCCCCTGCGGAAAAAGCAGGTCTGCGTGCGAAGGATATTATCGTTTCTGTGAATGGCGAGAAGCTGTCCGGTAGCGATCTGAATGCCGCAGTAGCTAAAATTCGCGGCGAAAAAGGTTCGGTCGCTCAGCTGGAGGTTCAGCGTGCCGGCAGCAAGGAAACGATGACTTTTAAAATTACACGCGACGATATCGCAATGGAAACCGTCTATGCGCGCATGACAGGCGATAAGATCGGCGTTATCGAGATTACGCAGTTCTCGCTCAATACAGCCGAGCGCTTCAAACAAGAGCTGACCAAGCTGCAATCGCAGGGGATGAAGGGTCTTGTGATCGACGTGCGTAACAATCCAGGCGGCGTATTGTCTGTTGTGGAAGATATGGCATCTCAATTAATCGCCAAGGGCAAGCCGATCGTTCAGATCGAAGACCGCAAAGGACAGCGTCAGGTTGCGAATTCTAGCGGTCAGAGCGTGGATTATCCAATTGCAGTCGTAACCAATGGTGGCAGTGCCAGTGCGTCGGAGATTCTTGCCGGAGCACTCAAGCAGTCCGCAGGTGCGACATTGTATGGCGAAACGACGTATGGTAAAGGAACCGTACAGACGAGCATGGACAATCTGTTCAATGATGGTAGCCTGATCAAAATCACCATCGCCAAATGGCTCACACCAAACGGCGACTGGATTCACAAAAAAGGCATCAAGCCTGACGTCGCGGTAGCACCACCGGATTACTATACGGTGACACCAATCAATACCGATACCGTGCTTGCCTACGACATGAACAATGACAATGTAAAAAATGCACAGATCATGTTAGCAGGTCTTGGCTACAAGGTCGATCGTAAAGACGGCTACTTTGACCGGAGTACCGAAACGGAGGTTCGTGCATTCCAGGCAGAGCAAAAGCTGGAGCAAACAGGCAAGATCGACGCGAAAACAGCCGCGGCATTAGAAGCAGCACTGATCAAGCATATTCAAGATCCGCAATATGATGTTCAACTGAACAAAGCGATTGCAGGTGTGGAAAAGCAGGTTAGCGCAGCCAAGTAAGCGCAACTTTTGAGTTCTATTCACGTTAATACAAATGATTCCAGAGAAGGCTGTTCGCAGCCTTCTTTTTTTGGATACATTTCGATACAATAGAATGGATTGAATCATCACGCCGATTACTTGACACGATGCATATCGATGACTGGAATGGGAACACAAAGGGGAGTGAGCCGTAGTGGAGATACTGGGCAAGACGCTGCACATTGTACTGGAAATCATCGTATCGCTACTTACGCAACCATTTTATTATATATTTTTACTGGCTGTACTGCTGCATTATCGGCGGCAGGGACTATTGGAAAGGCGATTGTTTAACATTCGCGTGCATATTTACGCCGGGCGCGTGCTACGCACGGTAGGAGCAGGCTTGCTCGTTGGCATATTGGCTTCACTGCTAATGACCGGTGTAGGTATACATACACAGCCACAGCTATTATGGGTCATTGCTGGGCTGATCGTGATCTTATCGTTGTTCCGTCTGCGTCTTGCTCATCTGCTGGATGCACTGGCATTGCTCAGTATCGTGTATATGGTGCTGTGGTTCATACCGGACACGCCAGCAGCTGGATGGCTCGGAACTATGATTGACGCTATTCGTCAAACGGATTGGATGGTATTATTCGCGCTGGCTGTATTGCTACATATTGCAGAAGCCGTGCTGTTTCGTATTCAGGCATCCGGACTGTCTTCGCCAGTAGCGGTTGAAGGAAAGCGTGGCAAGCCTGTAGGCGGATATACACTGGATGCGTTCTGGCCGGTTCCTGTCTGGCTGCTCGTTCCAGCGGCTGGCGGCTGGTTGTTGCCATGGCAGCCGCTGCATGGCGGCGAAGCATGGAGTGCTGGTGTAACGCTGGCCGTATTGCCTGTCATGATCGGTACGAGTGTGCTGACACAGAGTGATTTGCCACAGACCAAAGCACGTATCATTTCCAAGCAGCTCTGGCAGAGTAGTGCGGTGCTGATTATTCTGGCTGTTGCTGCTTACTGGTGGCAGCCGCTGGCACTGCTGGGTATCTGGATCGGTGTGATCTGGCGCGAATATATCGCTTACAGTAGCCGCCGTCAGGAGGCAGAGCGGATGCCGATGTATACTCATTCCCTGCGTGGTCTGCGCATACTGGCTGTCATTCCAGGCAGCCCTGCCGATGAGTTAGGTATCCAATCAGCCGAGACGATGTTTAAGGCGAATGGGGTTCAAGTGCACAGCCCACAATCGCTGCATGAAGCACTACGGATGAATCCAGCTTTTTGTAAGCTGGAGGTACTGAATCGGGATGGAGAGAGTAAGTTTTTACAACGTGCAATCTATGCTGGCGAGCATCATCAGCTAGGTATGATCTTCGTACCGGAAGATGATGCTGTAGTAACAAGGGAAGTCCAGCGCTTAAATGCCTTTCATTTGCTTCGTAAGCCTGTCGTGAGTAAAGGCGGAGCACGAAGTCCGATGATGCTTACAGCAGGCGATGAGAGTCTGACTACTCCATCCAGACAGGCTGTAGTTGATTCTAACCGCAATTCGAAGCGTATACAGACGAGGAAGAGTACTAGCAAGCAAGCGGAGCAGACGCAGTCTGAGGACGTGACACAGCATGTAGAAGAGAAGGCACCCGTATCTTTAACAAAGACGGTGTCTACATCCAATCCAGACGATGCTAACAGATCAGCAGCGCCGTCTGATACAGAATCGGAATCTGTATTGCCAGAAGCTACACAGCCACGATCCTCTACAGAGCCAACAGCGGCTGCTGATGGATGGGTCGGCTTACCCAAACGTAGTCGTAAAAGGGATCATTGATCCCAAATCAAAAGGGAAGGCACTCATTAGTGAGTGCCTTCCCTTTTGTTATGACCAATCTATTCTTGTAGCTGACGCAGTACAATAATCTCTACCCGCCGATTTTTTTGCCGTCCGGCTGGTGTAGAGTTATCTGCGGTTGGACGTGTGGCTCCATAGCCGGCATATTGAAACTTCGATTGATCCAGCTTCTTCACATCGATAAAATAGCGCAGCACGGATAGCGCCCGTGCACCTGACAGCTCCCAGTTATCCTTGTAGCGAGACGCATACACAATCGGCAAATTATCCGTATGCCCCTCAATACTGATCGTGGTGTTAATCGATTGGAACAGACTGGCTAATCGAGCAAGCGTTCCGAGCGAGCCTGACTTCAGATCAGCTTTCCCTTCATCAAATAAAAACTGATCGCTCAGTGTAATCGAGATGCCCTGCGGCTTGTCCACGACAGACACCTGCCCTTGCAGATTGTTCGTTTGTACATAGTTTTGAATGACTTGCATCAGGTTAGCGAGCTCGCGCTCCTGTTCACGAAACGCTTGCTCGCGATTGGTGAGTGTCTCCTGTCCAGAGCTATTTTGCTGTCCTTGGGGAGTTTGTCCGTTTTGCCCTTGTTGATTGCCTTTACCGCCATTATTAACACTTTGTCCAGCAGTTCCCGTTACGCCTTTGCCACCATCGAGAATCGAGTTTTGACTCTGAAAAGTAAGCTGTAGCGATTCGGTCAGCACTTTATATTTGTCTGAGTCAATCTGACTAACCGAATACATAACGACAAAGAAGATCAGCAGCAGGGTGATCAGATCGGCGTACGTGATCAACCAGCGATCCTTATGATCATGTCCGGTTGACTTGGATTGGCGGCGAGAATAACGTCCCATCGTTATTCCTCCTTCATGGATGCCGGGCTGTTATCATACCCGTTATCTTGTCCGGTCACAAACGTCTCCAGTTTACGACGAACAAGCTGTGGATTTTCACCATTTTGAATAGAGAGAATACCTTCTAGCAGCATTTCCATCGTTTGAATCTCCAATTCGGCACGTGCGCGAATTTTGGAGGCGAGCGGCAGGAAGATCAGATTGGCGCTGGCTACCCCGTAAAGTGTTGCTGTAAATGCGACTGCAATCGAAGCGCCCAGCCCTGTCGGTTCATTTAGACTGCTGAGTACCTGAATTAGACCCATAACGGTACCGATGATCCCCATCGTAGGTGCATATCCACCCGCAGAGTCAAAGATTTTGGCATACTGCTCGTATTCCTGTTCCGTCTTGCCCATCTCCAGCTCCAAAATCTGGCGAATCACATCACGATCGGTTCCGTCTACGACTTGCTGCAAGCCTTCACGTAAGAAAGCATTCTCATGTGAAACCGCCTGTGGCTCTAGTGCCAGTACACCAGCACGGCGCGCGTGCATCGACATATTGACCACATCCTCGATCAATTGCTCATTATCTGTGCGCGCTGGAATGAATACCGTCATGATGGCCTGCGGAACCTTTTTAAGACGAGATGCCGGAAAGCTGATCACCACAGCTGCCGCAGTTCCCCCGAATACGATTAATGCGGCAGCGCCTTGAATCAAGCCACCAGCGTCGCCGCCTTCCCATAAAAACCCCCCGATCAATGCAGCAATACCTGCAATAATTCCAATAATTGTTGTCAAATCCATGTATCCATCTCCTGTTCTGCATGCGGGAAGCGAAGTCTGTACTGGAACGTGAGTATCGATGAAGGGACAGTGGTGTATATGCTGTATCTTCATCTCATCCATATGAAAATAATTGAAAAAAGTGTTGTTTACAGACGCTGTTTCAATTGCATAAATAGGTTTCGAAGAGTATAATAGAAGGGAACAAACATTCCTATTCCGGTGCTCGTACTGTTAAATCCTGAGAGGATTTTCAGGGCTACGACACGGTCGGGACAGAACGTTGCTATATCATTATTTAACCATTTGGAGCGTTTGGCAATATCCATCATTTTGCAAATCTTTGCGCGGATATGTTGATTCATGTACTGCATATGTCAAATGATTCATGCAGTGCGCTTCAAGGGACGGATGGCATGGTGAATATGTACCATTAACGAGATTCGTTCATTCGGGATGTGCCGCTTCAGCGAACGCTGGGTAAAGTATACTGTACCGGGCATTCCCATGTACGGTCTCTTTTGTTATTATCGGGCACACGTAATTTATATTTTAGACGATAGGGTGATGCAGGGCAATGAACGATATTGTTGTCAGCTCCAAAAAATTTGAGATACAGTCGGAATTTTCCCCGCAGGGCGATCAGCCCAGAGCGATTGAGGAATTAGTCGAAGGCGTACACGAGGGCAGAAAGTTTCAAACGCTGCTCGGTGCGACCGGTACAGGTAAGACTTTTACAATCGCGCAGACGATCGAACGTTTACAGCGACCAACCTTGGTCATTGCACACAATAAGACACTGGCTGCGCAGCTGGCGAGCGAGTTCAAAGAATTTTTCCCGAATAACTCGGTCGATTATTTTGTCAGCTATTATGATTATTATCAGCCTGAGGCGTATATTCCATCCTCAGACACGTATATCGAAAAAGACTCCAGTATTAACGAAGAAATCGATAAACTGCGCCACTCGGCGACCAGTTCGCTGTTTGAACGTCGCGACGTGATTATCGTAGCCAGTGTATCGTGTATTTATGGCCTCGGTTCTCCGCAAGATTACGGTGGTTTGCTACTATCGTTACGAGTAGGCATGGAAAAGTCGCGTAACGAAATTTTGTCGCGACTGGTTGATATTCAGTATCAGCGTAATGATATTAACTTTGTACGGGGTACATTCCGTGTACGCGGTGATGTGATTGAGATTTTCCCGGCTTCACGCGGTGAACAGGCGGTTCGTGTGGAGCTGTTTGGTGACGAGATCGAACGTATTACCGAGATCGATGTACTGACTGGTGAGCTGGTGGGTGAACGTGATCATATTGCGATTTTCCCAGCCTCTCACTTTGTTACCAAAGAAGAGACGATGCGTGTAGCGATTGGCAATATCGAGCGTGAGCTGGAGCAGCAATTGGCTCTGTTCCGTGAGCAAGGCAAGCTGCTGGAAGCGCAGCGTTTGGAACAACGTACACGTTATGATCTGGAGATGATGAAGGAGATTGGTTTCTGTTCCGGTATCGAGAACTACTCGGGACCACTCACCTTCCGCGAGCGCGGCGAAACGCCGTATACGCTGCTTGATTATTTTCCAGACGATATGCTTGTCGTGATTGACGAGTCGCACGTGACCTTGCCACAGATTCGTGCCATGTACAATGGTGACCAGGCGCGTAAAAATGTACTGGTCGATCACGGTTTCCGTTTACCATCTGCACTGGATAACCGTCCGCTCAAGTTTGAAGAATTTGAGCAAAAGGTTGGTCAGATGATTTTCGTTTCCGCGACCCCAGGGCCGTATG
Source organism: Paenibacillus hunanensis (assembly GCF_034055775.1). Taxonomy (NCBI): domain Bacteria; kingdom Bacillati; phylum Bacillota; class Bacilli; order Caryophanales; family Paenibacillaceae; genus Paenibacillus; species Paenibacillus hunanensis. The sequence goes on from NZ_CP139194.1 coordinate 914,827, forward strand.
AGCTAGAACATTGCGATACGATGGCGCAGCAGATTATCCGTCCGACTGGTTTGCTTGATCCGATCATCGAGGTACGACCAACGAAAGGTCAGATCGATGATATGATCGGTGAGATCAGACAGCGGATTGAGCGGGACGAGCGTGTGCTTGTGACGACACTCACGAAGAAGATGGCGGAAGACCTCACCGACTATTTAAAAGAAGTCGGTATTAAAGTCAGGTACATGCACTCTGATATCAAGACGCTGGAGCGGATGGCGATTTTACGGGATCTTCGTCTGGGTACGTTCCATGTACTCGTCGGGATCAACTTACTTCGGGAAGGTCTGGACTTGCCTGAAGTATCGCTGGTGACCATTCTGGATGCCGATAAAGAAGGATTCCTGCGTTCTGAACGTTCATTGATTCAGACGATCGGTCGTGCGGCACGTAACTCCGAAGGTCGCGTTATCATGTATGGCGATAAGATTACGGATTCCATGGCGAGGGCGATGCAGGAAACCGAGCGCCGCCGTAGCGTTCAGGTGGCTTACAATGAGAAGCATGGCATTACACCACAGACGATTCGCAAAAAGGTACGCGATGTGATCGAAGCGACCAAGGTTGCCGAGGGCAAAGCCGATTATATGGCAGAAGCATCCAAGGCGAAAATGTCCAAGCGCGAACGCGTTGCTCTCATCGAGCGTTTAGAAGGCGAGATGAAGGCAGCTGCGAAGGACTTGCAGTTTGAACGTGCAGCTGAGCTGCGCGATGCGGTGCTTGAACTACGCGCAGAGATGAGCTAGACACACTCAACATGAACAGACTTACATCAAAGGTTGTCGGACAATCCTTCCTGTTATTTAGGAAGGATTCCTGACAACCTTTATCATAGATAAACCATAAAGAATAAATGACGAATACTAGATGCATTTTAATATGTATCTTATCTGTTACTAAATAGCTTATGCGGAGCATTTCGTCATACCTGTTCATCAGGCATGTAGATTCGCATATTGATTCTTCCGGAAGCACCGGAGTTGGAGGTTGGAGCTTTGCTGAACAAATTTATTGAAATCAAGGGTGCCCGCGCGCACAATCTTAAAAATATCGATATTCAGATTCCGCGCGACAGCTTTGTCGTATTAACCGGTTTGAGCGGATCGGGCAAGTCCTCGCTCGCGTTTGACACGATCTATGCGGAAGGGCAGCGCCGTTACGTAGAATCGCTGTCTGCCTACGCACGGCAGTTCCTCGGTCAAATGGACAAGCCGGATGTGGATTCGATTGATGGACTATCGCCAGCGATTTCAATTGACCAGAAAACAACAAGCCGTAACCCGCGTTCTACTGTCGGTACGGTAACGGAAATTTATGATTACCTGCGTCTCCTATTTGCACGTGTAGGACATCCACATTGTCCGGATCATGGCGTTGAAATTACGTCTCAGACCGTAGAGCAGATGGTCGATCGGATTATGGAATATCCAGAGCGTACCCGTCTACAGATTCTTGCGCCTATCATTTCCGGTCGTAAAGGCGAGCACAAAAGTGTATTTGCCGAGATTTCCAAGCAGGGCTTTGTACGGGTTCGCGTCGATGGTGAACTGCGCGATCTGTCTGAGGATATTCAGCTGGAGAAAAATAAAAAGCATACGATCGAGGTTGTCGTTGACCGGATCGTGATCAAGGAAGATGTTACAGCACGTCTTGCCGATTCGATTGAGATGGCACTGAAGATGTCGGGTGGTCAATTGCTGGTCGATATTATCGGTCAGGAGGAGCTACGCTTTAGCTCGAATTTTGCCTGCCCGATCTGTGGATTCAGCATTGAAGAGCTGTCGCCACGTATGTTCTCATTTAACAGTCCATTCGGTGCTTGTCCGGAATGTGATGGTCTCGGGATTCGAATGGTAGTTGACCCGGATCTGCTCATTCCTGACAAAAGTAAAACGATTGAAGAAGGTGCTTTTCAGGCGTGGAGCGGTGGTCTATCGAATTACTATCCACAATTCCTCAAATCCGTCTGCGAGCATTATAAAATTCCGATGGATATTCCTGTATCCGAATTGACAGCCGATCAGATGAATTTGATCCTGAATGGCTCTGATGGACAAAAGATTCGTTTCCGCTATGAAAGTGACTTCGGACGAACTAAAGAAGCTCAGGTTGTATTCGAAGGAATTATTCCTAACCTGGAGCGTCGTTACAAGGATACGTCATCAGACAGTATGCGCGAATATATCGAAGGCTATATGAGTGCGAAGCCATGCCCGGTATGTAAAGGCAAGCGTCTGAAACGCGAAATTCTGGCAGTAAGCGTCGATGGTAAAAATATTTCCGATACGACAGAGCTGCCGATTCATGATGCGCTTCATTTCTTCCAAAATATCCAATTGAGCGAAAAGGAATTCAGCATTGCTCGTCTGATCCTCAAAGAGATCGTCAGTCGTCTCGGCTTCCTTGTCAATGTCGGTTTGGATTATCTAACGATGGCGCGTGCAGCAGGTACATTGTCCGGTGGTGAGGCACAGCGTATTCGTCTGGCAACACAGATCGGTTCCAGTCTGACAGGCGTATTGTACATTTTGGATGAACCGAGTATCGGTCTGCATCAGCGTGACAATGATCGTCTGATCAAGACGCTGGAGCATATGCGTGATCTGGGCAATACATTGATCGTCGTAGAGCATGACGAGGATACGATGATGGCTGCGGATCATATTATCGATATTGGCCCAGGTGCGGGGATCCATGGTGGACAGGTCATTGCAGCCGGTACACCAGCTGAAGTGATGGATCATCCGGATTCATTGACCGGACAATATTTGAGCGGACGTAAGTTCATTCCGGTACCGCTGGAGCGTCGTCAACCTGGCGAGCGCTGGCTCGAAATACGCGGCGCGAAGGAAAATAACCTCAAAAACGTGAATGTGAAGATTCCAATCGGTCTATTCACAGCTGTAACAGGTGTATCCGGCTCCGGTAAGTCGACGCTGGTGAATGAAATTTTATACAAAACGCTGGCTCGTGATCTGAATAAAGCACGCGTGATTCCAGGGCAATACCGTGAAATTCGTGGTCTGGAGCATATCGACAAGGTGATCGATATCGACCAATCGCCCATCGGGCGTACACCACGTTCCAACCCGGCAACCTATACCGGTGTATTCGATGATATCCGTGATTTGTTCGCTCAGACGAATGAAGCCAAAGTACGCGGCTACAAAAAAGGTCGCTTCAGCTTCAACATCAAGGGTGGACGCTGTGAAGCCTGCCGTGGTGACGGTATTATCAAGATCGAGATGCACTTCTTACCGGACGTGTATGTACCTTGCGAAATCTGTAAAGGACAACGCTATAACCGTGAGACACTGGAAGTAAAATATAAAAATCGTACGATCGCTGATGTACTCGATATGACGATTGAGGATGCAGTTGAATTTTTCCAAAACATGCCTCGTATTCATCGCAAGCTGCAAACGTTGCTTGATGTAGGTCTTGGCTATGTGAAGCTTGGTCAACCGGCAACAACACTGTCCGGGGGGGAGGCGCAGCGTGTGAAGCTGGCTTCTGAACTGCATCGTCGCAGTACAGGGAAGACGATGTACATTTTGGATGAGCCAACAACTGGCTTGCATGTGGATGATATTGCGCGTCTGCTACAAGTGTTGCAGCGTCTGGTTGATTCCGGTGAATCGGTTCTCGTCATCGAGCACAATCTCGATGTGATCAAAACAGCCGACTATCTGATCGACCTTGGGCCAGAAGGCGGTAGCGGCGGTGGAACGATTCTAGCATCCGGCTCACCAGAGCATATCGCAGGTGTGGAGAATTCCTACACTGGTCGTTATTTGAAGCCGGTATTGGAGCGCGATACCGTGCGTAGTCGTGAGCTTGAAAGTAGTCAGGTATAATCGTCTATACGAGATCCGATAGCAATTAAATCAGTGCCCGAAGTGATCGATCGCGTCAAAGGGATCACTTCGGGTTTACATAATGAATAATTACCAATGTAAGAGCTACCAATAGTGTCAAAACTGTATCCATTTGGGTACATCCAGCAGATTGTTAGCGATCTAGCATATATGTTACATTTGAAATACAAGTTTTTACAGAATCGCGTCAGTGTGCAGTTTTACGTCTACATCGGTTTGTATCCTGATTCAGGATGAATAATAGATAAGCAAGCAACTACAGAAAGGCTGGATGAATTTGAAAAAACTCCATATCCCCGTAACCGCACTTGTTATCGCCGGCGTCACTTTAATTGGCTCTGTACCTCTAGCTACCTTTGCTTCGGCAGCAGCATCCGGCTATACATATACCGCACCGCATTTGCGTGCGTCCTCAACTAGTGCCGGCTACACGAAAGTCATTGCCCGCATCTCACCTTCGGTTGTAGGGATTGTTGGTGTACCTACAAAAGAAGCTTATATGGCAGAAAGCGCTGCAAGTGGCGATGATTCGCAGTACAATCCGGATGATCCAGGTATTGCTTTTGGCTCAGGCGTGATCATTTCCAAGGATGGCTGGATTGTAACCAATGCTCATGTTATCGCTAACATGGAGGATGGAGCAAAGGTAATCACATCCGATGCAAGCGGACATAACAAGACGTATATCGTGCAGGAATTTTACAGCGATACCGTCAGCGATCTGGCGCTCGTTAAAATCAATGCTACAGGCTTGAAAACAGCCTCTTTCGTATCCTCGTCTCAAAAGCCTGAGGTGGGTGAGCAGGTAATCGCGATCGGTACTCCGCTGTCTCTGTCGCTGCGTAATACAGCTACATCAGGCATTATTAGCGGTGTGAATCGTGCTGTAGATGCGTCCTACTACCTGCTACAAACCGATGCGGCGATCAATCCAGGTAACAGTGGTGGACCGCTGATCAATATGGACGGAAAAGTAGTAGGCATCAACACGATGAAATACGAAGCGGTAGGTGTCGATAATCTTGGATTTACGATTCCGGCAGATACCGTACAATATATTATCAAACAATTATTCGCTTATGGTGAAGTCCGCCGCGCATCGATCGGACTGGAGCTCAAAGAAAGCGATGATGCACTGATCGGGCTACCAACGAATGATGCACTGACTGTCGCTGCTGTTCATTCCGCAGGTGCGAAAAAGGCAGGCATTAAGGAAGGCGATATTCTGTATAGCGTGAACGGCACGCGGGTACACACTGTAGTAGATCTGAATGAGCTATTCCGTTCCTACAAGCCGGGTGACAAGGTAAAGCTTATGATGCAATCGGCGGGTGATATTGTGACACGTACCGTTCAGCTTACCCAATCCCAGACAACGGATGCGGTCGTATCCACTGACGAAGAAGCTGGCGGAGAATAATCATCAGCGTTTCACTTCCATTCCGCAACATCCACTTTTGACTATAGAAATGAGGAACTGAAATGAATAAATGGATGCGTATTACTGCGACAGGGATGCTGACTGCGGTAATGACCGCCACAACAGCTTATGCTGGAGCAGGCTTTGCTTCGGCAGCTGAGATGCTGGAGCTGAAAATTAAAAAAGGCAGTACGGCGGCTACGATCAACGGCGACAAGCAGACGATCATTAAGCCCTATGAAGCGGCGGGTGCAACGATGGTTCAGCTTGGGCTATTCTCGCGTGCTTTTGGCGCTACAGTTGAGCTGCACGAGAACAATACTGTTCAATTAATCTCCGGCAAGCATACGATTGCGATGACAATCGGTAGCAAATCGGCAACAGTGAACGGCAAGAAGATTGCTCTGCCTGCGGCACCAGTTATGCGCGGTGGCACGCTGATGGTTCCACTTCGTCCGCTCGTGGAAGGGATCGGTGGTAAAATGAAGGTCGTATCCGGGCAGATTGTGATCACACTATCCTCTGCGGAAACACAAGCTGGTAGCGGCGATACTGCAAGCGAGCATGCGGATAAAACACGTGTCGGTAGCAGCAAGTACCAATGGTCGGTAAAATATCCAGACGATCTCGTCTATCTTGGTAGCTCGGACGCAACGATATCGAACTTTATGAACAAAGAAAGTACGTATTTGCTACAGGTTGTTGTACAGCCAGATACGGTTACAAGCTCGGTCTATACGCAACCAGACCCCGATGATCTGCTGAATGAGCTGCTTAACCATATACAGGTACTCGGTGATACCGTGCTGGATCAACAGATCGTGAATGGTGCAAACGGTACGTATGCTCGTGTAGTCAGCAAAACAGATGAGGGTTATCTGTCTGAGACACGTTTATATGCAGGTAATGGCAATCTGTATTATGTGCTGTATGCCGATTCCGAAGCGTTTACGTACAAAGATTTTAAAGATAATCATGCGTTATTGGATTCGTTCCAGATGTCCTTTAATACAAATGATAGCAAGTCAGAAGACCTGACAGAGGGCAGCGAGTCAGAGGAGGAAGGACAGGCATTTGAAAATGCTGATTACGGCATTTCGGTCAACCTGCCATCGGATTGGACGATCAGCGATGATTCCAACGAAGCTTCCAGCAAAGACGGCGCTTATGCCAAGTTCGGAGCATACGGGGTACCGGCAGGACAATCGTTGCAAGATTGGGCGAAGGATATCCGTACCTGGTTTGGCGATAGTTTTGCTGCCGATCATTATCGTTATGTGAGCACAACGGAGCGTCAGATTGATGGTCAAGCAGCGCTCGTGAACGAGATGCAATATCGCTATAATGATGACCAGTGGTATACCGAGTATGAAGTATTACTGCAAAAGGACGACTATCGCTATTACTTTGAATACAGCGGTCATTCCGATGATCCACTGGTTCAATCTCAATTTGAACAGATTGTTAACTCCATGAAGGTTGATTTTGAGACGCTATCCAGCAATTTTGGTCATCTGCCAGCAGATTATTATTCAACCGATCGTACGAAGACCATCACGCGTACATCGCCAACCTATAATTACAGCTTGCAAGTGCCGCGTTACTGGACAGATAATGGCAATGATTACACATCGTCTAGCGTATCGTTCTACTACACAGGTGGTAGCTTCAATGTGGATATCCGAAATACAAGCTCGCTAGAAAAAGCAGTAGCCGATGCGAAGGCGACACTGCAATCTGCCAGCAGTAGCGTGAAGCCTGTTTTGTCTGAAGGACAGGCAACTACGATCGCAGGGGTACCGGCGTATACCTTCACCGCTACGTATGCGGATAGCGAAACGCCGTACACAGGCAGCTATACTATTTTCACTAAAGGCAAACGTACTTTTATTTTGACCAATGAAGTGAACGATGCGAACAACACGAGTACGCATCAGACAGAAATAGCGAAGGTGCTGTCTTCGTTTCAATGGATCGGTCAATAATAATTAGAGCGACTGCATGATGCTGGGCTATATAGTACGAGCCATATAGTACTAATGCATATGTATAAGTTGCGGCGCTAAAGATTCATCCTAGTCTAAGCATGTCTAACCATATGATCCAAGCTAAAAGTTAAAAAGCTGACGATATAGAAGTGATTCCTTCTATATCGTCAGCTTTTTTCATATGATCGAATCAAGTTCAAAATACCAGTGCAAAAATTCAGCAAACGATGCCCACTGTGGTTCTAGTGTTCCAGCTAATGCTTGCTGCATTAAAGCTCCAGCCTCGATATACATCACCTGATCCGTCTGCTTGTTGTACACATATCCGCCTTCACCAGCAAATGTATCCAGTGGCACATAAGCATCAGATAAGCCCATAGCTTGCAAATTAGTCATGCCTAGCTTGAGATCACTGGAGTTCGTCATAAACCATCCGATATGCGCAAGCTCGTGATTACGACTACAAAAAGTAGGCCCATCCTCAGCATATACAAAAAAACGAAAGAAATCAGAATCCTCTGCAATACCAAGGTCACTTAATGCGATCATATAGGATTCGTAAGGTTCATCATACCACCAGCCTTGCTGACGTCCGTACTGCTCAATCCTCGCTAAAGAATAGGTCATATTGTACATCCACCTGCCAGATTATAGATTAAAATGCGACTATTACTATGTAATATCATATTCACCATACAGGCAATAGCCCTATCCAATACATTTTATCGGCTCGCTGAAGTAAGATCGCAAAGTTGCTAACCACTTATTCCTCACTATCAAGGCATAACCGTTTTACATATCAAACGAGATGATTTCCAAATCGATCTTATCGCACTCTGCCTTTAACCTGCAAATTGCCTGTAAATTTTCATACAAATTTAAAGGATACGGTAGATACAAGCATACAGGTCTGGTACACTGGATTAGAATCATTATAAAGTGTGTGACGTATGTGCTGCCTTTGCGCAGGTATTCCATTTTATTATGAAAACGGGCGATGGGCCGTGAATATAGCAGTGCCCTTAACAGGGACAATTCGGGAGGAAATTAACCTACATGACGGATACAGCATTACAAAGACAGGACGTGGAGCTTCTAGCGCCAGCCGGCGACTGGGACTGCATGCGGGCGGCGGTAGCGAATGGGGCGGACGCAGTCTTTTTTGGCGTGGAAAAATTTAATGCACGTGCACGTGCGAATAACTTTCGGATGGATGAATTGCCAGAGATTATGGCATTTTTGCATAGCTATGGGGTAAAGGGCTTTTTGACGTTTAACATTCTCGTATTTGAAAATGAATTGGAAGATGCGCGTGAGCTGATCGATGCTTGCGTGGATGCAGGCGTGGATGCGGTCATTGTACAGGATCTTGGTCTGGTGAAAATGATCCGCGAAATTTCGCCGGATTTCCCAATCCATGGTTCGACGCAAATGACGATTACTTCGCCGGAAGCGGTAGAATTTACGAAGCCATTTAATATGGAGCGTGTCGTACTGGGACGCGAGAACAATTTGAAGCAAATTCAAAAGATTGGTGAGCAAGCACGTTTGCCGATGGAAGTATTTGTTCACGGTGCATTGTGTGTATCATACTCCGGACAATGCTTGACTTCGGAGATGTGGGGCGGACGCTCTGCTAACCGTGGTGAATGCGCGCAGGCATGCCGTTTGCCATACGATCTGATCGTAGACGGTGAACAGAAAATTATGGGTGATGTGACATACCTGCTGTCTCCAAAAGACCTGGCAGCGATCGATATTATGCCACAGCTGATCGAAGCAGGCGTAACTTCCTTCAAAATCGAGGGTCGTCTCAAATCGCCGACCTATGTAGCGAATGTGGTTAGCAAATACCGCAAAGCGATCGATCGTTATTTTGACGGTGATGCAACACCGATTAGCAATGAAGATATTCGTGAGCTGCAACAAAGCTTCTCACGCGGCTTCACACATGGCTTCCTGGAAGGTACGAACAATAAGCAACTCGTAGATGGAACTTTCCCGAAAAGCCGTGGAGTATACCTGGGACGCGTAGAGAAGATTTTGCGTGACGGTGTCGTTTGCCGACTGGAAGCTCCACTCAAGCGTGGTGACGGTATCGTATTCGATGCTGGCGACCCAACGCAAAAAGAAGAAGGCGGTCGTGTATACGATCTGCGCCGTCAAGGTGTAAAGCTCGAAGGCGAAGCCGATGAGACCTGGATCGTAGATATCGTAGCTGGACGTAACGATGTGAACCTGAAGCGTGTGCATGTTGGCGATAAAATCTGGAAAACGAATGACCCTGCACTGGATAAACGTATGCGTCAAACGTATGAAACAGACAAGCCGTACCGTGTATTCCCGGTTCATGTCAAAGCGATCGGTCATGCAGGCCAGCCGCTCGTAACCTACTGGACGGACGTGCAAAAGGGTGTGACAATCCGTGTAGATTCGGAGATGGAGCTGGAAATCGCAGCGAAGCGTCCAATGAATGCCGAGCTGCTGCAAGAGCAATTTGGTCGTCTGGGCGGTACCATCTTCCAACTGGATGAGCTGGATGCACAACTACATGGCGATATCATTATCCCAATGCGTGAACTGAATGCGATTCGCCGTCAGGCTGTTGAGCAACTGGAAGGTGAGCGTCCGAAGCCACCGGTGTATATCAAGCGTGATATTTCGGTGATGAACGATATCGCTTCTGCTGCGCCATCGGTAAAAGGTAGCGAAGCGATGCTGACGGTACTATGCCGTAATCTGGATCAGGTACATGCTGCGCTGGAAGCCAATGTGGACATGATCTATGCTGACTTCGAATTCATCAAGCAATTCCCAGCAGCGGTTGAAGCCGTTCGTGCAGCAGGCAAAAAGATCGCACTGGCAACACCACGCATTCATATGCCAGGCGAAAATGGCTATCATGCGAACATTTTACGTCTACAACCAGATGCAGTGCTCGTACGTAATACCGGTGCACTGTACTACTATCTGGCACGTCGTCAAAGTCATCCGAACGAGACGCATCCTGAGCTGATTGGTGACTTCTCCCTGAACGTAGCGAATCACAAGACCGTCGATTTGTTCCTGGAAGCGGGTCTGGATATGGTTACACCATCATATGACCTGAACATTCAGCAAATGGTTGATCTGCTTGGCAGCAGTCGCACCGACAAGCTCGAAGTCGTGATTCATCAGCATATGCCCATGTTCCATACCGAGCACTGTGTATACTGCACATTCCTGAGCGAAGGTACAGATTACACCAACTGTGGTCGTCCATGTGAAGACAGCCGTGTTTCTCTGCAAGACCGCATCGGTATGTCTCACCCGGTACGTGTCGATGAAGGCTGCCGTAACACGGTGTATAACGCGATCGAGCAATCCGGTGCGGAATACCTGAACAACTTCCTAGAGCTGGGCGTTCCAAGCTATCGCATTGAGTTCCTGGAAGAAACGCCAGAGCAGGTACGTGAAGTTATCGAGCTGTACAGTCAGGCACTGCACGGCGAGATCAGCGGTACACAGGTCTGGAAAACACTCAAAGCAACGAATCAGCTTGGCGTTACTCGCGGTCAATTGGTGAAGTAAGACTGGAGCTTGTAATGACTATCTTGCAACGTCTAACGACATGACTGGATATAAAGCACGGTTTAGATAATGCTCTGATCATGGGCTAGATGTATAGAAACTTTCATGCTGCTCGATATTGGCAGTGGCAGTTTAGAAAACGGTATAATCCTGAACTCTGAGCGAACGACGTTAACGTTAGCTCATGATCATCTACACTATACGCAAAGAATGATACAAGCTTTTTTTAATATTCCCCTACAGGGTCCCTTCCGGTGCAACGTGACAAATGAGGATAGTGTATATCGTCCTCATACGCGCGCTACTGGAAGGGATTTTTTTATATGTATTGGGGTGAGACTTAAACTTAGGCTATGATGCTTCAACTACTGTATATACGAGTTTAGGTTTACACCGTGCAGCTAATTAGGAAAGGTCATGTCACGCTATGTACATATTCACGTTACTTCATCTAATTAGAGATGTATTCGCTTTCCTAAAATCTGACATCGTTTTGCTGGGTAAATTGATTCATTATTGGTTAAAATATATCGTGGCCGTATGCAGGCTAATGGAACACTGCCTCATGCCCGGTTATACATATGACCATGAGACAGCCCCATCACGTACAACACAATACACGTATTCATATTAGAAAATGGAGGAATCAATGCCATGAAAATACGTAAAGCGATTATTCCCGCCGCTGGACTCGGAACCCGCTTCCTGCCAGCAACTAAAGCGATGCCGAAAGAAATGCTACCGATTGTAGATAAGCCAACCATTCAATATATTATCGAAGAAGCCGTTTCATCCGGTATCGAGGATATCATCATCGTTACAGGTAAAGGCAAACGTGCGATTGAGGATCACTTTGACTATTCGTTTGAGCTGGAGCAAAATCTGGAGGAAAAAGAAAAGTGGAAGCTACTGGATGCGGTACGTCAGCCATCTGAAATGGCAGACATTCACTATATCCGTCAAAAAGAACCGAAAGGTCTGGGACATGCGATCTGGTGCGCGCGTAAATTCATCGGTGATGAGCCATTTGCAGTACTGCTCGGTGATGATATCGTCGAATCGGATGTGCCTTGTCTGAAGCAGATGATGGATGTGTATGAAGAACATGAAGCATCTGTAGTCGGGGTCAAAGAAGTACCATGGGAACATGTATCCCGTTATGGTCTGGTCGCGGCGGAATCGATGCCGGATTCGGATCGTCTGTACAAAGCAACCGGATTGGTCGAGAAGCCACCACGCGAAGAAGCACCGTCCAATCTGGCGATCATGGGACGCTACATCCTCACGCCAGAAATCTTCGATATTCTGGGTAGCCAGGATGCAGGAGCAGGTGGCGAAATCCAGCTGACCGATGCGATCTCCAAGCTGGGCGAATCTCAGGACATTCTGGCGTATCAGTTTGAAGGACTGCGTCATGATGTGGGCGAGAAGAGCGGGTTTATTCAAACGACAGTACATTATGCGCTGAAGCACCCAGAGCTGCGTGATTCGACGCTGGAATATCTGCGTGAAGTGTTGGCGGAAGAGGATAAGAAATAAACAGCGCAACATTGTAGTAGAGATATCATTTAGGATATGGATGATAGAAGTAATACTGAATGATATCTACAATTTAAATACCTTTATTATGTACACAACTATATTCGATTTCAATGAGTTTAATTTATAAAAAAAGCATGTCTATAGGGGCATATGTTTCGCCTCTATAGACATGCTTTTCATTTTTTATATATAAATGATCACTGACTATATTAAGCATTTTACGTAGGAGTTAGTTATTTACACATATAAAGATGCAGAATCAACAAAAAATATAGTATATTTAATGCATTATATGAATATTAACGATTTGTAGAAAGGATACTTATGAAAATACGTAAAGCGATTATTCCCGCCGCTGGACTCGGAACCCGCTTCCTACCAGCAACCAAAGCGATGCCAAAAGAAATGCTACCGATTGTGGATAAGCCAACCATTCAATACATAATTGAAGAGGCTGTAGCATCGGGTATTGAAGATATCATCATTGTTACAGGTAAAGGCAAACGCGCGATTGAGGATCATTTTGATTACTCGTTCGAGTTAGAGCATAACTTAACTGAAAAGGAAAAGTGGAAGCTGCTGGATGCGGTACGTCAGCCATCCGAAATGGCAGACATTCACTATATCCGTCAAAAAGAACCGAAAGGTCTGGGGCATGCGATCTGGTGCGCACGTAAATTCATCGGTGACGAGCCATTTGCAGTACTGCTCGGTGATGATATCGTCGAATCGGATGTGCCTTGTCTGAAGCAGATGATGGATGTGTATGAAGAACATGAAGCATCTGTAGTCGGTGTGAAAGAAGTACCATGGGAACACGTATCCCGTTACGGTCTGGTCGCGGCGGAATCGATGCCAGATTCAGATCGTCTGTACAAAGCAACGGGATTGGTCGAGAAGCCACCACGCGAAGAAGCACCGTCCAATCTGGCGATCATGGGACGCTACATCCTCACGCCAGAAATCTTCGATATTCTGGGTAGCCAGGATGCAGGAGCAGGTGGCGAAATCCAGCTGACCGATGCGATCTCCAAGCTGGGCGAATCTCAGGACATTCTGGCGTATCAGTTTGAAGGACTGCGTCATGATGTGGGCGAGAAGAGCGGGTTTATTCAAACGACAGTACATTATGCGCTCAAGCATCCAGAGCTACGTGATTCGACGCTAACGTATCTGCGCGAAGTGCTAGCGGAAGAGGATAAGAAATAAACAAGACTCTGTAGAAGAGCTCGATATGTAGATATTAATTAAAAAAGCCGTGCGTTCCCTGATTTCTAAGGAAGCGCACGGCTTTTTATTACTTATTACATTGAACACTACATTCTGAATTATCCACTTTAGATCATTCGTTACTCATGTATTAGTGTATCGAACAGATCACTTATCCTACATTCAGATAAACATCCATAACCAGCTTGATTATCGATTACTTCGTTGCCGTATACTTCTGGCTAGCAATCGCGTCGATCTGTTCTTTTGCTTTAGGATCAGCTGCAATCACTTTGTCATAGACAGCCTTGTCAGCCTGACCTTCTTGTTTCAGTGCAGCCAGATAGTAGATCGCTGCCTGTTTGTTCGTTGCATCGCTCAGGTCGTCACGTACACCTTTTTTCAGTACATCTACAGCTTGAGCAGTTTCACCTTGCATCAGGTAGATTTCACCTACGCCGAGTGCAATTTTAGGAGTGACGTCGAATTCACGACCTTGCAACTGACCTTCTGGCAATGTGGTCAGATACTGAATACCGTCCAGCACCTGCTGATACGCATTCAGACCTGCTTGGAAATACTTCTGTTCTGCCGCAGTATCCTTGCTCTGGTAAGCCTGGTTACCCAGAACATACGCCTGTGCAATGACACCTTCATACCAGCTAATATCCCATTTGTATTTCGGAGTACTATCCACGAGTAGAGCGAATGCTTTATCGCTTTCACCATGAACCTGATACAGTGTGATCATTTGCTTAACAATGTCTTTATTGAAAGGCTCACGATCATGCGCTTTATTTAGCAAAGCAAGATCTTCATTGTAAAATTGCTCATTTTTCGTTTGCTGATATCCTTGTGTTAGCAGTGAACTCAAGTATACGACAGCCTCTGGATACGTACTACGAATCGATAGCACATCATCCAGCAACGTACGATATTGTTCGTAAGTAGCATTCTTGCTACTTGCTAGCTCTGCAACCTTCACAACATCCCCCGCTGCCTGTGAAAAGCGCAAGGATGTGAAGGAGATGATCAATGCAGCCAGACCAATCAATGTTATATAAATACCACGCATCAGACCTTCTTGAAGCTTCAAATATTTGAGCGGCTGTGCATCCATCGCAGCGGTCATACCGCCGAGACCAAGGAAAACCAGAATGCCCATATATGCATAACTCAAGTTGAAGTCGAGCAAGCTGTGCATCAGAATCGAAACTGCAATGATGAAGTACAGGAAATGTCCTTCACGCGCTTCACGTTCTGATTTGATATAGCCACAAATATATTTGTAGAAAATAAACCCGATAAACAGAATGAAAATAATAAAGCCGATCGCACCAACCTCAACCAGGTACTGGAAGAAGAAGTTGTGGACCTGACGGCTGACATAAGGGTTGTTTTGATACGCTTCAAACGAAGCACCCCATGCGCCACCGCCACCGCCAAAGAACGGATAATCACGGAACAGCTTCAGAGCATCACGGTAGAACGTGAAACGCTCCAATACACTACTTTGCTGGAAGTTAATATTTTCAAAACGCACACGGATGTTAGCTGGCAGCAGATTACGCAGGTTCGTTGCAATCAGCAGGATTAAAATAACGCCGCCCAATACAGCCGAGCCAATCGGTAACCATACACTCGCAAAGCGACGTGCGCCCCAGCCTTCGGTTTTGTCTTCAAGCTTCGGAGCGACGAAGCGTCCGATCGCCATCGCCAGCAGACCGACGATCAGCGAAGTGAGCAGTACATACGCCCAGCCTTTAGCCGCTGTCACACCATCATACTTGGCAATCATCTGCAAACCAATATTCGTAACTGGATTCAAAATGATCGCCGTCGCCGCACCTGCAATCACCATATAGATGATCCACAAAATTTGCTGCGCCGGACGCAGCATGAGCAGCAGTACAAGCAGCACGAACGGAAGTACAACCAGACCACCACGAGACAATGTCAAAATCAGTGACAGAATGATCGGTACTAGCATAAAGCCATGCAGCAGGTGGTCATACCACTTTTTCAGACGGCTCACATTGAATAAGCCCGCAAACAGCATTGCCATCAAGAAAGCTGCATATGTATTCGCATACTGGAATACTGAGGTTAGACGCCAGCCGTTGGAGTCGCTCATCACAGCGTCGGTATAGATGCCGTTTTGTACGCCGCTTGCGAACCAGCCTACAAGCTTGCCACCCAGTGGAGCCTGTCCGAACCAGTTGATAAAGCCAAACATAATAATAAGGTAGGCAGAGCCCATAATCGTCATTTGAATGATTCGGTTAGACAGACGATCTCGTAGCATATAGGCGCCCAGGATGAAAATAAATGCGTACATCCATTGAATTAGCAACATATTTACGGCATAATGCCAAGAGGCGGCACCAAACATGGAAATCATGTACGAGATGGGCAGCAAAATGATCAATAGTGAGATCATATCGCGCTGGTCGTCCAATTTTACCTGCTTGTAAAAATAAATCATTCCTAGAATGACAAGCACACCGGACAGCAGCACCGCCCAGAAAATCACTTTTTCAAACGTAAAGCTCAAACCATTAAATAATGCAATTTGAAATGGGGTCCACAACAGAAATAAAATAAGACAGATGTTAACGACCCAGAACATGCCATTTCGTTTTCCGTCCTCGGTGGACGCTTTAAACTGTTTGCCGTATACTGGATTAGCCAATGTTTTAAACTCCTTTTCATCTACAATATGAAACTTTTCTAATGAATTTTATCATACGTTAAGATGTACATCTAGTTTTAGTGTTAAAGCAGTTTTTGAAATTGGCATGTATTAAATAAGCGTGTATAACTTTACAAATTCTTTCATTATATAAGTTCAACCAAGCTGCACAGGCCCGTGCTTGCGTGGCTGTTATACTTAGTGATATCATTGGATTAGTTTTGCTTGTTTTTACTAAAGTAGTTTGCATTCTTGTATGTAAAAGATTTGCTTTAGTATTTTGATTCGTCTCAGGAGGCCTTATTACAATTATGGATTATACAGGTGAACGATTTATACCTAATAATGATGGTTTAGAAATAGAAGCTGAACATATGCATCGTTATAACAGCATTGCTGAAAGTTTAAAAGGCATGAGAGTATTAGATGCTGGCTGTGGAACCGGATATGGTTCATTTCTAATATCACAATTTGCAAAAAAAGTAATTGGTATAGATATTTCACAAGAAGCTGTTGATTGGTGTAATAAAAATTATGCTTCGCAAAAAAATTTGGAGTTTACACAAGGGTCTTTAGAAGCTATCCCTTTTGATAGTGAAGAATTCGATTGTGTTGTCAGTTTTGAAGTTATTGAACATGTTGATTCAAATATTCAGCGTGCATTTCTAAGAGAAGCGAGAAGAGTATTAAAAAAGAATGGTGTTTTGATTATTTCTACACCTAATAAGCTGATCTACACAGATAAAAGCGGATATCATAATCCTTTCCATATCCATGAATTTTATGAAGATGAATTCAAACAATTTTTAAGCCAAGAATTTGCTGTTACGAAGTTATACAGTCAATCTTTATATACTGTTTCAAGTATTTACGGGGATATCAAAAAGAATGATAATGTTAAAATGTTTCAGCATTCTTCGTTAGATTCTTCTGGAAAATATATGATTGCTTTATGTTCTAACACGAATAAAATAATCCCATCAATTAAACTGGATTCGGTATATAAGTTTGATAATCCCGGTGGTATTCATTTTTCTAGCTTATACGTAGGCACTGAAAATAATGATTATTCACAGAGTCAAAAAGAAACTGCCGTATTACTCAACCATGCAGATAATAAGTTTTCGATCACTTTTGATCTGTCTGCATATAGTCAAATTTCGAAGTTTAGATTTGATCCAGTTGAAGACAATTTTTGTATTTGTAATATCGAAGAGATTTTGACTGATGGCAAGCTAGAGTCTACTGCTCCTTTAAATGCATTAAAATATCATAAGCAGGGTTTCTTGTTTATGAATATTGATCCTCAATTTGAGATCGCTGGAGATTTTTCAAACGCAACTTATATAACAATACAGGGCTATTTTAAGATTTTAAGTCAGTCCGAAATCAGTGAATTTGTTGATTATTTCTATCAAAAGATGATCGAAGCTACAGAAAAGGCTGCGAATGATAATATTTAGGCTTGATTTATGTAAAATACAACATGATTAAAACTTATGAATATCCTGCCTTAGTATAGAAGTACATATACTAGGGCAGGATTTTAAATTGATATGCGGAATACTGGTTTTGGAGTACATTAATATAATGATTATTTGGTGGTGTCTAGATGCAAGTAAGTATAATAATTGCAGTGTATAATCGAGCTTCACTTTTACCGGATTTACTTGAACAGTGGAAAAAAGTAGATGCACATACTAAGTATCAATATGAGCTTATATTTAGCGATGATGAATCAAGCGATCACTCGGTTGATATACTTAAAGCATGTACAGGACTTCCAATGCGTGTGCTGGAGAATAAGCATGGAGGTGCTTCGCGCGCCCGAAATCATGCTTATCAATATGCCAAGGGAGAAATCGTTATTTTCACAGGCGATGATATTTTTCCTACTTTGAATTTTGTAAATGAACATTATGAGGCATATTTAAAGAATGGAAGTGACTTTGCTACCTTAGGCTGCATTGAATGGCGCGAAGGTATCGAAATGAATCATTTAATGAAGCATATTACTGATATTGGCTGTGAACAGTTTGGATTTGTTGGGATGAGACCTTTTGAAATTGTGGACTTCCGACATTTTTATACCTCTAACATTAGTGTAGCACGTGAGAAGTTAGAACAATTAGATGGTTTATTTAGTCTCGAATTTAAAAAATACGGATTTGAAGACATTGATTTAGGATATCGCCTTTATAAAAATGGTCTACAAATCATCTACAATCCAAACGCTTTAGCTTATCATGATCATGTCTATAATGATGTTATGAAATTTTGTAACCGACAGCTATCTGCTGGTGAAGAATTAAATACATTTAAACGATTACATCCGAAGCTGAGCTTTGATGAAATTAAAGTAAATATCGACGAAGTTCATCAAAGATATACGAATTATATTACTGCGGATAAAAAGTTCGATGTTACAGCTGATATAGGCAGAATGCTAATCTACTTAATGATTCAGGGTACAAAAATTATTGAAAAAATACTCAAAAAGAGATCTTCTGCCTTTCTAAAAAAAGTATGTTCTAAATTTTATTCAATTATATTTAGTTATTATATGTATCTTGGACTTGTAATGGGTTCTGATGCTCAAGATTATGCTACACCTATTCAAGCGAAGAGATTTACATTTAATTATTTGTTTTTTGGAAAAGCGCAATTGTTTTTTGATCGTAAAAATAGGTTTAACGAGCATAATAGTGTAGTATTTCGGACGGCAGGAGCCAAAGTTATTGATCTGCATGTAGATATTCCTAAAACGGAACTTGGAAAAATTCGCTTTGATGCATTAGATAGTTTTTGTAAAGTGAAGATTTTAAAAGCGGTCGCTATTGCTGAAAATGGACAAGAGACACCAATCTATTTTGAATATACTAATGCGACGAAGCATACTGGCAATCAATATAATTTTATCGATCAAATCGATCCAGTGATTATTAGTGATGTCTTACCTGAAAATACTAAGTCGGTTTCCATAAAGTATCAAATGAATTATCTGTTGGGTAAAAGAGTCCTACTGAAATCAAAACAAGCGGGCAGATTGCTGAAAAAAGCTATAAAAAAAATTATGAATCGTCAATCTAACCATGTTCATCAACCTCAAATGATAGTTGCTGAAAAAAACGAGAGTAAAAGAAAATTATGGATTACAATTAGTCTTCCTGATCAGACAGCTGCTGAGTCGTTGGTTTCAAAGTATCAGCAAATCGTAGAGGCTTTTCCAGATATACGGATTGAATTGGATTATTGTTCTTCAAATCATTATGAGCAATATGTATATGCTTTGGAACAGATTGAAGAAGCAATGGACAGAAGTCAGTTTTTGAATGTGGTATTATGTTTGCTGGAATATAACTATGACTTTGTTTTATTGTCAAATGGATTAAGTGAATTTCCATTAATTCATGCGAAAACATTAAAAAGTGCAGTTATTCTATCTTCTAACTATTCGTATGAGTCTTTAATCAATGGAGAAGTTGAAGTGACGGGAAATTTAATCCGACTTCCAGGTGAAACAACTTTAAATGAGACTAAGGATCTTTCCACATATATCCCGTCTTTAAAGTGTATAAATAATAATTTGCTTTTTACAAAAAATCAAAAAACAATTACAGTTAGTCAAAATTTGCATCTTGAACCTACTACCCACCCTAAACCGGTTATTTTTGTGTTGCCTATATTTATGGCAGTGGGTGGAGTAGAACGAAATACCATTGAAGTGATGGAAAGGCTCAAATCAGAATATGATTTTGTAGTAATTACTTTTGAACGGCACCGGAAAGAACAGGGAAGCTTATTTTATCAAGTTGCCCGCTTAGGAATTGATTATTATGATTTTGCTGAAATTTCTGGATTTGATAATTATTTATATTTGCTCGAAAGTTTAAAAAAGATGTATCAACCTTCTTTAGTATGGATGTGCAACAGTTCGCCGTGGACAATGGATAACAACACATCATTGCGCAAAACGTTTAATGACATTCCTATTGTTATGCAAGACGTATATGATTATAAATACGGTTGGATTGAATATTATGATCAGCCTGCTATCCATGCATATGACCGCTTTATTGCAATTAATAAAAAGATTGAAGACAAATTTATTGATACGTACGGTATCTCTGCTGCAGATATTGATCTAGTTTACCCAGCTGCGGATACAGATAAAGTGAAAAATATGAATGAGGAACTTTATTCAAGAGAAGATGTATTAAAAAAGTTTGGTCTTAATCCAGAACGTATGCATTTTGCATTTATTGGTCGATTTACAGAGCAAAAGCAGCCTCTTAAAATGTTGAAATTAGCTAAATATATTGTTGAAAACTATGATAATATCGATTTTGTAATGGTTGGAGATGGTGAGCTTTCAACAGAGGTGGACCATTTTGTGAAAGAATATAAATTAACAGGAAGAGTTCATCGAATTAAATACATCGCAGATGTATTTCAATTTGTTAAATCAATAGATGCACTCTTTATCGCATCTATTTATGAGGGATTGCCAATTGTTACGATTGAAGCTATGTGTGTAGGAACACCTATTTTTGCAACTGATGTAGGAGATATTGCACTTTTCGTTGAAGAGCAACAGTCCGGATTGATTTCACGTCAAGATGATGTTAACAGCCTTACAAAAGCAATTGATGTGTTTTATGCTAATCTTAAAATGTATAAGCAAAATTCGATGATGCATACTCAAGATAATATTGAGTTCTTCTCATCGGCTAGAGCAGCAAGACTTATGAATGACTCTTTCAAAAAGGCTTTACAAAAGTATCGGTAACCGGCATTTATTAAAGGAGAGTTTGCATTGAATATGATTCGAGAGGTATGGAATTATAGACATCTCTTAATGAATATGTCTAAAAGTGACTTTAAGAACAGATACTCAGGTTCTTATTTTGGGGTTATATGGGCGATCATTCAACCGCTAATGACCATTTTGATTTTCTGGTTCGTCTTTCAGGTTGGATTTAGAGCCCAACCGATTTCAAATGTACCATTTATTTTATGGCTATGCGCAGCCATCATACCGTGGAACTTTTTTACGGATGCAATCATTAACGCAACAGGCGCATTTACTAATTATTCTTTTGTTGTTAAGAAGCTCGTTTTTAAAATTGCATTATTGCCATTAGTCAAGGTATTGGCTTCGTTCTTTTTAAATATTGCATTTAATTTACTTTTGATTTTAATTTATAGTTTATATGGTGACTTTCCAGGTATTCATTTACTCAGTATCATATACTTTAATATTTGTTTGACTGCATTAATTACTGTGTTGGCTTATTTTTTATCTACACTGAATGTTTTTTTTAGAGATACAACACAAATCGTAGGTATCTTTTTACAGTTTGGTATCTGGTTGACACCCATCATGTGGCAAGAATCAGTTATTCCTGAAAGCTTTCGATGGATTGTTAAGTTAAATCCTATCTATTACATTATTAATGGTTATAGGGATGCACTAATCAATAGAGTATGGTTTTTTGAGCACCCATTACAAACCCTCTATTTCTGGGGTGTGACGGCAGTTATTGGTATTATATCCTTTTTCTTTTATAAGAGAATGAAGTCTCATTTTGCAGATGTATTATAAAATAATACATTCAAGCTAAGAGCAGTACATGGAGCAGGAGGTTTTGGTCTTGGAAGAATGTCTTATTGATATCCAGGATGTTACGAAAATATATAAATTATATAAACAACCTATGGATCGCGTGAAAGAGGTACTTAGCTTAACTCAAAAAAAGTATCATAAAAACTTTTATGCAGTTGATAAAGTTTCCTTAAGTGTAAAACGAGGAGAAACGGTAGGAATCATCGGTAAAAATGGTTCTGGAAAATCAACACTTTTAAAAATGATTGCTGGCGTGCTATCACCCACTGAAGGAAAAGTAGAGGTCAATGGTAACGTTTCTGCTTTATTGGAATTAGGAGCGGGATTCAACGGAGATCTTTCTGGCTTAGAAAATATCTATTTGAATGGTACATTGCTTGGATATAGCAAAGATTATGTGGACAAAAGTATAAAAGCTATTCTTGAATTTGCAGATATTGGCGATTTTATTTATCAACCTGTAAAAACATATTCAAGTGGTATGTTTGTTCGACTTGCATTTGCAATTGCTATAAATATTAATCCGGAAGTTCTTATTGTTGATGAGGCTTTAAGTGTAGGTGACATGCGTTTCCAACAAAAATGCTATCGCAAAATCCGTGAAGTGAAAAAGACAGGTACTGTCTTGTTTGTTAGTCATGATACAGGAGCACTGGCAAGCTTCTGTGATCGCATCATCTGGATGGATGAGGGGAAAATTTTTAAAGAAGGTCGTCCAGACAAAATTCTTGATGAATATCAGGCTTTTATGAGCTATGACATCAAAGAAATGCAGTCGGTTACAACATATAGTAATGTAACAGTGGAAGGACAAGAAGAGGAAACTCATGATTTGTTATCAGGTGTTACCAGAGCTAAAGCATTTGGTAATGGTGATGGAAACTTTGAGATGGTTCGGTTGATTCATTCTGATACGGGTAAAGAGTCTACTGTTGTAGCTGGCGGGGATCCTATTTCAATCGATTTTAAAATTAATATCAATAAAACTGTAGACATGCCTATTTTTGGTTTTACACTTAAAGATGCATTAGGAAATGCAGTTATTGTATCCAATACGCATTTTGAGAAAGTCCATATTTCTCCATTGATTGAGGGCAATACCTATCACTATCAATTTCAAATGGTATTTCCTCATTTAAGAAGCGGTAAATATTCTTTAGATATTGCACTAGCCACTGGAACTTATCAGGCTCATGAACAGATACAGTGGATTAATGATGCGCTAGTTATTGTAGTTAAAGATCCGCAACCGTATCAAGAAGGTAGAGGATATTTAGTTCCTAAAGATATAAAATTCTGTCCAATTCAATAAAAGGGAGTTTAAAATATTATGTTTTTTAAAAAAAAGCCCTCCATTGAGCAGCATGAGAAAATTTCAGTTGTGATTCCATTGTATAATCATGAAAAATATATTGAAGAAGCGATCGATAGCGTATTGAAACAAACCTACAGTAATCTAGAATTGATTATTATCGATGATGGCTCTAAAGATAATTCTGTACAGGTTGCTCGCAAATTCAATGATTCAAGAATTACAATTATTACTCAGGAAAATAGAGGGGCACATAATACAATTAATCGTGGACTGGATATAGCCTCTGGAAAATATCTTACTGTTTTGAACTCAGATGATTACTATGAAAAAAATAGATTAGAAAAATGTATTCAGTTTTTAAGAGAACATCAGGATGTTCATCTGGTTTGTTCATACATTAAAGTCATTGATGATAAGAGTAAGAAGCTTGGTATTAAGCAAGGCTGGAAGAATATGGAGCCTTGGGCGGTTCCTAATCGTCACCTTTCTTTTGCATCTACAAACGATTTCTTGAAAAACTTGCTCATGTCCAATTTTATTTCTACTACAAGCAATATGGTATTCACACGTAAACTGTATGAGTCCATTGGTGGTATGCGTAATCTCCGTTTTGCTCATGATTGGGATTTTGCGTTAAGAGCAGCAGAATATGGAAAATGCGCTATAATTGAAGAACCGCTTATGGGTTATCGGATTCACGGAACGAATACGATCAGTACAAACAGAAAACATATGTTGTTTGAAATCTGCTGGATTTATGCTGCACATTTAGATCGTTTTGAAGGAACAGCTATTTTTAACGGTAACCCGATTGAGGATTTGCAGAGTATGGCAGAATCAATGAATTTACAAAATAATGATAAGTTACTATGGTTGTTGCGTTCTTATCTAAATGCGGCCAAGAAAAAAGGAGAAATAGAGCCCGAACTGCAGTTTTTAGATAATCAGGAGTTGCGAGAATCTCTTTTTAGATATATCAACGAATAGAAATTCTAAGTTAATACAGGATGGTATGACTATAGACAGCCCTTTATCTTTCAATATCCGAGCAAAGATTATAGTATAATCAGCACGGTATAATTGAAATAAAGGGCTATCCTTTCGATAAGCTTTATCGGCAATAATATATTAATCTGGAACCCTGACTGGGAGGATTGCAAAAAGAATGGCGACTCAAAAAAATGTTGCACGTACAATCATATTTGGCATTATAGGTACATTATTACTATATGTTTTTTTATCATTAATATTATGCGGTAGAATTGTAATGGAAGCCCCCCGTTTTTCCAACGAATTGGCAATAACACAGAGTGATTTGAAGTCTACACTTAAAGACTTTAAAGATAATAATAATGTGTTGACTGCAACCTCGAATGATCCATGGATTGAAATAAATTTCAATCAAACCTTACATCCCGAAAAAATACAAATAAGCATATCTAATTTGAGCGTAGATAGTTCTTTTGCACAAATCTATTATTCAAACAAAGAAAATGATTTTTCCGAAGGTAAATATGTTGAATATACATTAAGAAATGGGATGAATGAAATTTCTTTTTCTGATCATCCTTCCATCAAAAGCCTACGTCTAGACTTAACAAATCAGACAGGCGTCTCCTTGCAAGTAGACTCTGCTCAATTTGTACTTGATCCTAAAATAACGCTATTTTGGATCTTTTTCTTAATTATGTTTATTGTGTATATAGCTATTTTATATAGTATCCATCGTTCGGTTCGTTCTGATTCTACTATATCTGTAACAGAATCGCTTTTTTCCTGGTCAGTCTATCGACAGGAATATAAATTGTTCATCTGGAGCTTTATTATTGGCGTTTTATATTATCTTCCTTATATTACAAATACGCTTTACTCCATAGATGATTACTATCTTGATCAGTTATATAACATCAACATTGACACATTAGGTTATAATTTTCATTCTACAGGAAGATATACACAGGCCATTTTAGCACAACTATTTTATTATATGAATATCCAGCCATTGACTAAGCCATTAGGACCGTTATTATTCATTGCGGCTCTGTCATTATTAGGAATTTGCTTAACTCGCCTTCTGAAAATAAACTCATTTATTTTGTCACTAAGTATAGTTCTATTGCTTGTAACGAATCCGTTTTTCGGTGAAATTTTTCACTATAGTATTGTTCCTGCTTACAGCGCTTTTGCTGTTTTGGCTCTGGCAGGTGGTGTGGCATTTGGACATAAATATAAAAATAACAAAAGATTTATTTTTGGATTTTTATCAATCGTCTTTTATATCATCTCTCTTACGACATATCAGATTTTTTACCCGATCGTATTTATTGTATTTCTATACAATCTTATCATGCCATCAACATTGCATATTTCGAAACGTAAAAATGCTGATATGTATGTAGAAGAAGAGCCTATATTAGAAAAATTAATCCCAATCTTAATGTACGGTGCTGCTTTTGTAATATATTCCATATTACTCAAAATTGTATTTTTCTTTTGGCCACCACAACTCGCCTACTCTGGAAACAATATAGGGCAATTATTATATAACTTTACTCATATGCCTTACTGGATTAGTATTTTTGGTAATATTAATCGTTTTTTACTTGAAAATAATCCATTTAATTCTCAGCTTATTAATTTTTTATTATGGGGTATTTTCTTTACGATTTTAGCAGCTTATGTTACGTTCAATGGTATGCTTGCAAAAATCTCGCTTACTAGATTATTAAATGTATCTATTCGTTTATTTATATTAGCTTTTATTGGATTAGTAGCTTGTTTAGGATTCTCTTTACTGCGACCAGAAGAGATTTCCTCTAGATCATTTACAGCATTCGGACTTTATCAAGCAGTATTGCTCCTAACTGTTTATAGTATTGTTACTATCCTTAAGATGAAGCCAAGGTATCGTAAAATATTGGTTTCGGCTATGATCATTATTATTCTTGTTGGAAATATTGGAAGGATTGGAAGGAGTGCACTTGATCAACATAGACTGAATAGTATGGAAAATAGTCTTGTTACTCGAATTGTAGAGCGTATGGAAGCTAATAAAGACTTTACACCTAATTCACGTCTAGTCATTTCTGGAACTGCTAATTTAAATTCGATATCTTATACGACATTTGGAGATTATAATGTACCTGCATCACAGCAGTTTTCTAAAGTGTTTTTGTTTAATGAAGTCACAGGATACAGTTTTCAGCAACCAACGCCAGAAGATATAGAAAAAGCTAATCAATTACTAGAAGGTATGAAGGGCTGGCCAGATCAGACATCGATCAAAAATGAGAATGGGGTATTTATCATCAAGTTGAATTGATTGATCAATTGATTAGGGCAACCTGTTACATTTGCATCAACGGTATCAAATTTATAGTTTGTGTAGTAATCTATTTATATTAATTTTAACAGTGGGATGATATTTAAATAATTTACTACCTGTGGGGGACCAATGAATAATAATGCCTTTTTGAAAAATGAGAGTGCTTTGTTTGATATTCAGGAGCTTGGTGACAGCAGAGGTGCACTGGCTGTAGTAGAGTCGATGAAAAATATTCCGTTTGATGTTAAACGTGTCTTTTACATTTATGGTACAGCAGAAGGTATTCGAAGAGGCTTTCATGCGCATCATAAAACAAGACAGGTTTTGATCAGCGTATCAGGGAACTGCAAAGTTCATTTAGATAATACAAAACGTAAAAAAGAAGTACTACTTGATCACCCAACCAAGGCTTTATTGCTTGAGCCTAATGATTGGCATGAAATGTATGATTTCTCACCAGATTGTGTGCTGCTGGTGCTAGCTTCTGAATTGTATCAAGCAGAGGATTACATTCGAGATTACGATCAATTTATTGAGGTGTATGGTTCATGAGTAATTATTTCGTACATTCGCATGCTCTTGTAGAGACAGAGCACATCGGTAAAGATACGCGTGTATGGGCATTTGCTCATATTTTACCTGGTGCAGTGATCGGGGAGAATTGCAATATTAATGACCACACCTTTATTGAAAATGATGTAGTGCTAGGGGATAATGTAACAGTTAAGTCAGGCGTCTATATTTGGGATGGTATTACGGTTGAAGACAATGTGTTTATTGGCCCTAATGTAACATTTACCAATGATTTAAAGCCGCGCTCCAAGCAATATCCAGATGCCTTTTTAAAAACGAAAATTGAGGAATGGGCTTCGATTGGAGCTAATGCAACTATTATAGCCGGTCATACCATTGGTAAATATGCGATGATTGGTGCAGGATCGGTTGTGACGAAGGATATTCCCAACAATACGCTATGGTTTGGGAATCCAGCTCAGTTTCGCGCTTACATTTGTAATTGTGGTGAGCAACTTAATGAGGAGCTTACATGCTCGAAGTGTGGTACAGCATACACATTAGTCGATGGTGTAATTGAACAGGCAAATAATCTACAAGGAAACAAGGTGCAGAGATGATACAATTTTTGGACTTGAAAAAAATCAATTTAAGACATGAGAAGGCTATTCAGGATAGTGTTACCGGAGTGCTTCATTCGGGCTGGTACATACTTGGTGAACAGGTGAAAAGCTTTGAAGCTGAGTTTGCAGACTACTGCGGTACTCGTTACTGCCTTGGTGTTGCTAATGGTCTGGATGCACTCGAGCTTATTATTCACGCTTATGGGATTGGTCCTGGAGACGAAGTGATCGTTCCATCCAATACGTATATCGCATCGATTCTTTCCATTTCTGCAAATGGAGCAACGCCAGTACTGGTTGAACCTGATCCGCAAACGTACAATATTGATCCTGCCAAGATTGAAGAGAAGATTACAGCTAATACAAAAGCAATTATGGTTGTGCATTTGTATGGACAATCCTGCAACATGGCTCCTATTCGTGAGCTGGCAGACAAGCATAATCTGAAGGTGATTGAGGATTGTGCACAGTCCCATGGTGCGATATATGAAGGAAAGCGTGCTGGTAATCTTGGCGATGCTGCCGCGTTCAGCTTCTATCCAGGCAAAAATCTAGGTGCGCTTGGTGATGCGGGTGCGATCACAACGAACGATGAAGAATTATATACAAAATTGTATGCGCTGCGTAATTATGGCTCTCATAAAAAGTATGAGAATCTTTACAAGGGCTACAATAGCCGTTTAGACGAGTTTCAGGCGCCTATTTTAAAAGAAAAGCTCAAATATTTGGATGCTGATAATGCCTATCGTCGTGAGATTGCAGATTACTACCTGGAGCATATTCAGAATCCGCTGATTACGCTTCCTGTTGTAGAAAATGCTCCAGAATCTCATGTATGGCATGTATTTGTCATTCAAGTTGAAGATCGTGCTGCCTTTATGCAGTATATGACAGAAAATCAAGTGCAAACGATCATCCACTATCCAATTCCGCCACATCACCAGCAAGCGTATGCAGAATGGAAGGATCAATCGTATCCGATTTCGGAGAATATTCATAATCATGTGGTGAGTATTCCGATTAGCCCGGTCATGCCGAAGGAAGAAGTTATGAAAGTGGTGGAAGTCATTAATGAATACGGGAAAAATTAAGTTTTCGATTGTAGTACCGATTTATTTTAATGCGCTCAATATTCCACATACTGTACCCAGATTACAAAAGCTACAGGAATTATTACCTGATTGTGAGCTTGAGTTTGTATTTGTGGATGATGGCTCCAAAGATAATTCGTTTCAGCTATTGCTAGAAGCGAAGCAGCAGGATGAGCGTATCAAAGTCATCAAGCTAAGCCGTAACTTTGGTTCCATGTCTGCGATTCAAGCTGGTTTGCAATATGCTAGTGGAGATTGCATTGGCGTAATCGCTGCCGATTTACAGGATCCACCAGAGCTGTTTGTCGATATGATCAAGGAATGGCGTAATGGTAAGAAAGTAGTTCTGGCTACACGTTCTGATCGTGAAGAATCGCTTTCTCAAAAAATGTTCTCGAATTCCTATTATTATCTCCTGGAGAAGTTCGCGCTCAAGGATTATCCGAAAGGCGGATTTGACTTCCTGCTGGTTGACAAGCAGGTTGCTCAGGAAGTAATTGATATCGGTGAAAAGAACACCAATGTCATGAGCTTGATCTACTGGCTAGGTCATGATCGTGAATATTTCCCCTATGTACGTGAAGAAAGAAAATTAGGTAAATCACGCTGGACGATGTCCAAGAAAATTAAGTTGTTTATCGACTCTTTTGTTAGCTTTTCGTATATGCCGATTCGATTCATGTCTGCATTAGGAGTCATTACAGCATTACTTAGCTTTTTATATGGTGTTTACGTTGTCGTTGGTGCACTATCTGGATGGATTCCAATTCAGGGCTGGACAACCATTATTGCGCTCATTACCTTTTTGCTAGGTATTATTATGGTGATGCTCGGTATTATCGGAGAATATTTATGGAGAATACTGGATGAAAGTCGTAATCGACCTTCGTTCATTGTAGATGAAGTCTATGAATAAACCATTTGTTAAATATCTGCTCAGTGGCGGCTTTAATACGCTAGTGACGTATCTGCTGTACTTATTGTTGCTCAATGTGATGAATTATAATTTCTCCTACTCGATTTCGTATGTGGCAGGTATTTTATTGTCCTATTACTTGAATTCAGTATTTGTATTTCAAGAGAAAATCTCGCTACGTAAATTCATCAAGTACCCTATCGTATATGTAGTGCAGTATTTGATTAATCTATTGTTGCTTAATATACTTATTGAGTATGCGGGCTTATCCTCGAAAATTGTACCTATTATAGCGATCGTGGTTACGATCCCTATCACGTTTGTATTAACCAAATTTATTATTAAAGGAAAATGAACGGAGGCTTTTTAATATGAAAGGTATTATTTTGGCGGGTGGAACAGGTACAAGACTGTATCCACTAACAAAAGTAACGAATAAACATCTTCTTCCTGTTGGTAAATATCCAATGATTTTTCACTCGGTGCAAAAGCTCAAGCAGTCGGGTATTCAGGATATTTTGATCGTAACAGGTAAGGATCATATGGGCGATGTGGTTAACCTTCTGGGTAGTGGTCGTGAAATGGGCGTCACATTTACATACAAGGTTCAGGATGAAGCAGGCGGGATTGCTCAAGCGCTTGATCTGGCTGAGCAGTTTGTTAATGGCGATCAAATGGTAGTTATCCTTGGCGATAATGTATTTGCAGATGATATCTCTCCATTCGTGCAAAATTTCCGCGAGCAGAAAAATGGCGCCAAGCTGCTGTTACAGCAAGTACAAGATCCGCAACGTTTTGGTGTAGCTGAGCTTGAGGGAGAGCGTATCGTTTCAATCGAAGAAAAACCGAAAAATCCGAAAAGTGACTATGCGGTAACAGGCATCTACATGTTTGATAG
Source organism: Paenibacillus hunanensis (assembly GCF_034055775.1). NCBI lineage: Bacteria > Bacillati > Bacillota > Bacilli > Caryophanales > Paenibacillaceae > Paenibacillus > Paenibacillus hunanensis. The sequence goes on from NZ_CP139194.1 coordinate 945,472, forward strand.
CCGTGTATTCGATATTGTTAAAACATTGAAGCCATCCGATCGTGGTGAGCTTGAAATTACAGATGTAAATAATGCCTATATCGCTAGCGGTGAATTGTCGTTTGATATTTTGCAAGGCTGGTGGACAGATGCAGGAACTCACGCATCTCTAGCAAGAGCCAATGAGCTGGCACAAGATATCGTCTTTGGCGAAGAGTTTGGCAAGCTCAAACTGTAAGGAGGAAATCATGAAAGCGACTGCTCTTAAACTAGAAGGTGCAACATTGCTTGAACCGATTATTCATGGCGATAACCGGGGATTTTTTATGGAAAGCTACAATGAGCAAGTGATGAATGAGCTGGGAATCAATTATCGGTTTATTCAAGATAATCATTCATTATCTGTAGAATCTGGAGTGCTGAGAGGTCTTCATTACCAATTGAATCCCAAAGCTCAAACGAAAATCATTCATGTCATCGCTGGAGCGATTTATGATGTAATTGTCGATGTGCGTAAGGATTCAGATACATTTGGACAATGGATGGGCTTTATACTGAGTGAAGATAATAAGCGTCAGTTGCTTGTTCCTCAAGGCTTCGCACACGGCTTCTGTACACTGGTAGCTAATACTCAGGTCATTTATAAAGTGGATCAATATTATTCGCCAGAGCATGATCGCGGAATTCTCTGGAATGACCCTGAGCTTGGTATTGATTGGCCGATCTCTGATCCTATTTTGTCAGAGAAGGATAAAAAGCATCCTTTACTGAAGGATGCCGAATTGAATTTTTAAGTTCAAGATGAATTTTAAATAAAATGATGAATAAGATTCAGCAACTCTGCTGAATCTTATTCACTGATAATAGGAGGAACATTTATGAAATTACTCGTTACCGGTGGTGCCGGCTTTATCGGTAGTAACTTTGTTTTGTACATGCTGCGTGAGCATCCAGAATACCAGATCATCAATGTAGATGCATTAACATACGCAGGTAATCTAGAAAACCTTAAAGCGATTGAAGGCAATCCGAACCATACCTTTGTGAAAGCAGATATCGGCGACAGTGCCAAAATGGATGAACTGGTGGCGCAAGGCGTAGACATTATCGTTAACTTTGCAGCTGAGTCTCACGTGGATCGCAGCATTTTGGAGCCAGACGTATTTGTAAAAACAAACGTACTGGGTACTCAAGTACTGCTGGATGTAGCGAAAAAGCATAATATCACCAAATTTGTACAGGTATCTACAGACGAAGTATACGGTACACTGGGTGAAACTGGCTTGTTTACAGAGGAAACGCCTCTGACACCAAATAGCCCGTATTCCGCAAGTAAAGCAGGCGGCGACCTGCTCGTGCGTGCGTATCACGAAACATTTGGCTTGCCAGTGAACATTACACGTTGCTCGAATAACTACGGTCCATTCCAGTTCCCGGAGAAGCTGATTCCACTCATCATCTCTCGTGCACTGGCGGATGAGGCATTGCCGGTATATGGTGACGGTCTGAACATTCGTGACTGGCTGTATGTAGAAGATCATTGTAGCGCGATTGATCTGGTTATCCATGAAGGTAAAAACGGTGAAGTGTACAACATCGGTGGCAACAACGAACGTACGAATATCCATATCGTAAAAACGATTCTGGAGCAGCTGGGTAAACCAGAATCACTGATCAAATACGTAGAAGACCGTCCAGGTCACGACCGTCGTTACGGTATCGATCCAACGAAAACAATGAACGAGCTGGGCTGGAAGCCAAAACATAACTTTGAATCCGGCATCAAAGCAACGATTCAATGGTATCTGGATAATAAAGACTGGTGGACGCGTATTGCTTCGGGTCAATATCAGGAATATTATCAGCAGCAATACGGTAGCCGTCTGGGTGAAAAGTAATGAAGGTACTTGTTACCGGCGCATCCGGTCAGCTTGGTATGGATATGGTTGCTGTGCTACAGCGTAAAGACCACCATGTTATGGGCTGTAATCGCAAGCAGCTGGATATTACGAATCTGGAGCAATGTCAGCAGGTTATTGGCGAATTTGCTCCGGATGTGATTATTCACTGTGCAGCTTATACGGCGGTAGATGCAGCGGAAAGTGATGTGGATGGCGCATATCTGGTCAATGCTATAGGTAGCCGTAATATGGCCGTTGCCGCTGAAGCAGTGGGCGCAAAGATCATTTACATCAGTACGGATTATGTATTTGATGGTCAGGGCGAACATCCTTACTATGAATACGATAATACAGATCCGCAGGGAATCTACGGTAAGTCAAAGCGTGCAGGTGAGATACTTACACAAACCTTATCGAGTCGCTATTTTATCGTGCGTACTTCATGGGTGTATGGCTTGCATGGCAATAACTTTGTGAAGACGATGCTCAAGCTGGGTCAAGAAAAGCCTGAACTGAAAGTCGTTCATGATCAGAAGGGTTCTCCCACGTATACTGTGGATCTTGCAGAGTTCCTATCGGAATTGATGCTGACAGAGAAGTATGGCATTTACCATGCTTCCAATAGTGGAGCTTGCACATGGTATGAGTTTACGCAGGAGATTTTTGCACAGGCGAAGCAGATTCTTGATGCACAGATACAGGCGAGTCTGGAGCCTTGTACGACAGCAGATTTTCCGCGTCCGGCGCCACGTCCAGCTAATTCGGTGATGGAGCATATGTCGATTCGTACGAATGGATTTCAAGATATTCGGCATTGGCGTGAAGGGTTGAGTGCTTTTTTACAAGAATATAATCAGCATTTGAACGCATAATAGTTAAACATGTATTTATGATTATGCTCAAAATGATAGGGATTCAGTTACATCCTGAATCAATGATGCAGCACCTTCTACGATCGTAGAGGGTGTTTTTTATTGGACTTCAATGGAAAAGTGTTAGTTTAACATGTGAATAGGATCAAGCTATTAGCAAGAAGGTGTTTCTGTTAAAATAAACGTATCAATGAAAGTTTACTAACATGGACAACTGAATGGAATGGAGTCATACAATGCCTAATAACACGTTACAGGTGCTAATGTCTACCTATAATGGAGAAGTATACATAGAGGAACAATTGAATAGTATTTTTGAGCAAAGTCATGCTGCGATTAAGGTGCTAATACGTGATGATGGATCGAAAGATAATACGGTTGCGATTGTGCGTCAATACATGATTCAATATCCAGAACACATCGAGCTGATTGAAGGAGATAATGTAGGTGTTGTTCGAAGCTTTTGGATATTAATGCAGCATGCTGATCGTAAAGTTGGCTATTTTTGTTTTTGTGATCAAGATGATGTGTGGATACAAGATAAAACGAGTAGAGCTATTCAAAAAATGAGCGAATTGGAATGGAGTAAGCAAGGCTCTGAACAAGTGCCCGTTATGATCTGTACAGCCACACAATTGACTAATGAACAATTAGAGCCTACAGCGATATGGCCTGGTCCCCTGGCTAAAGAGCCTTCTTTTTATAATGCACTTATTCAGAATATTGCAGTCGGTGCTACGATGTGTTTCAATCGTCGAACCCTAGAGTTGGTTTTAGATAACGGAATAGATATCGAACTGAATCACGTACAGATGCACGATTGGTGGATATATTTGATCGTGTCTGCTTTAGGTAATGTATACTTCGATCCATCTCCCTCAATCTTTTACAGACAACATAGCAATAATGCAGTTGGCGGCGAGGCTACCATTGCGGAGAAAATGAGGAAAAAATGGAGGAGCTATCGCAAGCATAAGAACCAGAAGCTACTAGTTAAACAAGCTATGGAGTTTAAGCGCATATATGGTGATTGTATAATTAATATGGATATGCTCGTGCAATTAGATGCATTTATTGCGCCTAGACGTAGTTGGATCGAGCGTTTTCGCTATTTGAGAATTTGTCGATTGTATCGTCAATCTTTACCAGAAAACTTGCTATTTCGTTTTTTAATTATGAATGGATACATTTAATTTGAATATGAGATGGATTTTTAATGATGGCTACTTGTGAGAAACATACACATCGTACAGTATGTAGATGCTATCTGTAACATTCAGAAATTTTCTTCTTACATTATCTTGAAATTAACTTTTAACCTCTATCTATGCTATAATGCGTGTAGAATGAAGTGAATTCCGTAAACGTCGTTATTTCGCTTTTTCTTACGGGCTAAAGAAGACCAAATTACGATTAAATATTATATGCGTATTTCAAGGCAGGAGCGTTACTAATGGATGTTAGTGTTTTAATTCTTAACTATAATACATGTCAGCTTACACTGGACTGCATCGCCTCGGTATATCGTTCAGCAACAAAGTATGCTTACGAGATTATCGTTGTAGATAATCATTCTACCGACGATTCCACCGTACGTATTCCAGCGACTTATCCCAATGTTGTCTTTATTGCGAATCCCGATAATGGTGGATTTGCCAAGGGTAATAACATTGGTATGAAGCTGGCGCAGGGACGATATACATTGCTGCTTAATTCCGACACCATCGTAGAACCGGACACACTGGAGACGATGGTGTCTTTTATGGACAGCCATCCGCGTGCAGGTGCAGCTGGATGCAAAATTATTTTGCCGGACGGTTCGCTGGATAAGGCGTGCAAGCGTGGATTCCCGACGCCATCGGCCTCCTTTTACTATGCCTTCGGATTATCGAAGCTGTTTCCAGACAATCCGAAGTTCAACGGGTATCAGCTGGGCTACCTGAGCCCGGATGAGTGCTACCAGGTCGACTCGCTGGTCGGTGCATTCATGCTGGTGCGTCGGGAGGTCATCGAGCAGATCGGTGGGCTGGATGAAGAATTTTTCATGTATGGTGAGGATATTGACTGGTGCTACCGCATTAAGGAAGCGGGCTGGGAGATTCATTACCGCGGAGATACCTTCATCGTGCATTATAAAGGGGCAAGTAGTCGCCGCAAGCCGTTTAAAATCATCTATGAGTTTCATCGGGCGATGTGGCTATTCCACCGTAAGCATTATCGCAAACGGTATTCATTTATTACCAATGGCGCTGTCTATGCAGGGATTGGCGTGAAGCTAACCTTATCGCTTATTCAAAATAAACTATTACGCCCGGCCAAAGCGCCGGCAGCCGAAACAGAAAGGAGAGTTCATTCGTGATCCGCAAAAATCAGCGATTTTTGACCCGTTTATACATTTTGGCGGATTTCTCGGTGATTCAGATTTCCTTTTTGGCAGCCTGGTTGCTCAAGTTTCAATTCGATATTTTCCCGTATGATAATTCACCGGAAGGATACGGCGCACTGCCGATTGAAACGTACTGGATGTGGAGCTTAATCTATGCTGTTATCGCGGTATTGATTGGGACGATGAGTAGCTTATATTCACCTAAGCGTAAAAAGCGCTTTGCAGATGAGCTGCTCAAAATTACACAGACGCATGCCGTCAGCATCTTTGTACTGCTTGGTGCGTTATTCTTCGTAAAAGAAGTTAATATTTCGCGTTACTATCTGTTAACGTTTATGATTTTGAATCTGTTGTTCATTATGGCCTATCGTTATGTGATTAAGCTTGGATTGAAGCGTGCACGTCAGAAGGGCTTCAACAAGCAGTTTGTGCTCATCCTGGGCGCTGGTTCACTGGGTAAACGGTTCTACGACAATCTGATGCAGTATCCTGAAATGGGCTATGAAATTGTCGGCTTTCTCGATGACTATCGGAAATTCGATAATATTGAGCTGCGCAAATATAAGCCTGTGCTGGGGAAGATTGACGAGCTGGGACAAAAACTACAATCGATGATGATTGATGAGGTCATTCTTGCACTCCCCTTAGATGCACATGATAAGTATCCATGGATTATTGCCGAGTGTGAAAAAGCAGGTGTGCGTACGCTGATCATCCCTGACTTTTTCGATTATTTGCCAGCACGTCCGTACTTCGATAATTTTGCCGGCATGCCAATGATTAATGTACGCGATATTCCACTGGATATTGCAGCGAATCGCATTTTCAAGCGTGCCTTTGATATTGCCTTCTCTTTAGTCGCGATTGCGATTACGTCTCCGATCATGCTGGTAGTCGCGATCGGTGTAAAGCTAACCTCGCCAGGACCTATCATTTTCAAGCAGGAGCGAGTCGGACTTAATCGTCGAAATTTTATGATGTTCAAGTTCCGCTCGATGCGTGTTATTCCTGAGGGACAGATCGACACAGGCTGGACAACCGCCAATGATCCACGTAAAACGGCCTTCGGCTCCTTCATTCGGCGTACGAGTTTGGATGAACTGCCACAGTTTTTCAATGTACTGATTGGCGATATGAGCGTCGTTGGGCCACGCCCGGAGCGTCCATATTATGTAGAGCAATTTCGTGAAGAAATTCCTAAATATATGGTCAAGCACCATGTACGCCCAGGTATTACCGGTTGGGCGCAAAGCAATGGCTTACGTGGTGACACCTCCATCGAGGATCGAATCAATCATGATATTTTCTATATTGAGAACTGGTCGCTATTATTCGATATCAAAATTATTTTCAAAACGATCCGCAACGGTTTCGTTAATAAAAACGCATATTGATTGCTCAACATAATAAAAATGTCCTGCTTGCTCAAGTAGGGCATTTTTATTTGTTCGCATAATATACGAACAGAACATTGACACTCTACACTGCCTATCATAGACTTAATTTGAAGGTTGTAGAAAAGACGGAGGAATACCATTGAGAGACGAAATAATAGCGTGGCGCCACGTATTCAAGCTTGACCCGGATCGGTTCATATCAGATGAGGATTTAGACCAGATTTGTATGTCTGGAACCGATGCGATTATGATCGGTGGATCATCTGGTGTGACCTATGATAATACTGTAGACTTGATGTCACGCGTACGTCGCTATGAGCTTCCGTGCGTGCTAGAGGTATCTGATCTGGAGGCGGTGGTACCCGGCTTTGATCTGTATATGATTCCACTCGTATTGAATACAGAGGATAGTCGCTGGATGATTGGGCAACATGTACAGGCGATCGAGCAGTATAGCCACCTGATTCCATGGGAATTGATCGTGCCAGAAGGGTATATTGTGTTACATGCGGATTCTACCGTAGCACGGTTAACTGGGGCACTTACTGAGCTAGAAGCTGATCGAGCTGCTGCCTATGCGCAGGCGGCAGAGCATTTATTGCGTTTGCCAATTGTATATATTGAATATAGCGGTCGCTTTGGCGATATGGAGCTGGTTGCTGATATTCGTAGAGTGACTCGTGAAGCGCGTGTTTTTTATGGCGGCGGAATTACAGATGCCGAGACTGCACGTCTAGCGGCAAGCCATTGCGATACGATTATCGTAGGCAACAGCCTGTATAGCGATCTGAAGCAAGCTCTTACAACAGTGGCTGCTGTGAAAGGCTGAATAAGCGTCTACAGATGAATCCGATTATTCTTTTTGCAAATTAGCAATATCTTCAACGCTCGAACTATTTTCAGGATATGTATCCATTCTAATTTAATTACTCTATTCATCATTCTACTATGATCCATTCCAGACAGACATGTACCTAGCTGATGCCTGTGTGCTAGTCTGACTTTTCCTGCATAAGACTGATCGACTTTACCGAATTTATGGGTTTGATTTGAAAGGAGCAATACAACACAATGACGATGATTAACATCAAGGACGCGATTAACCGTCTAAATCCAAGACAGAAAGAGGCGGCACTGGCAACAGACGGCCCCCTCCTGATTATGGCTGGTGCAGGTAGTGGGAAGACACGCGTGCTTACACACCGCATTGCTCATATTATCGATGCTCGCAAGTCAGCACCATGGGGCATTTTGGCGATTACATTTACGAACAAAGCGGCGCGTGAGATGCAGGAGCGTGTATCTCAGCTGGTTGGTCCAGAGGGACGCGAGATCTGGGTATCCACATTTCACTCGATGTGCGTGCGCATTTTGCGTCGTGATATCGAGCGCATTGGCTTTACGTCTAGCTTTTCGATTCTTGATTCCGGGGATCAGCTATCTGTCATTCGTTCCTGCATGAAGGATCTGAATATGGATACGAAAAAGTTTGAACCGAAGACCGTACAATCGATGATCAGCGCAGCCAAAAATGAACTGGTCACTCCTGAGCAATACGAGCGCAAAATCGGAGATTATTTTGAAGGTATTGCCGCTAAAGTATATACGATGTACCAGCGTCGTCTGCGTGCAAATAACTCGCTCGACTTTGATGATCTGATCATGACGACGATTCAGCTGTTCAAAGAAGTACCAGAAGTACTGGAATTTTATCAGAAGAAATTCCGCTATATTCATGTCGATGAGTATCAGGATACAAACCGTGCACAATATATGCTTTGTAAAATGCTGGCGGATGCTCATCATAATATTTGCGTTGTCGGTGATAGTGATCAGTCGATCTATCGCTGGCGTGGAGCGGATATTACGAATATTCTTAATTTTGAAGAGGACTATCCCGAAGCGAAAACAATTCTGCTGGAGCAAAACTATCGTTCCACCTCGAATATTTTGAGTGCTGCCAATGAAGTTATCGGCAACAATAGCGGTCGTAAGCCGAAGAAGCTGTGGACAGACAAAGAAGGCGGCGCCAAGATTAAAGTCTATCGTGCGGATTCGGAGCATGATGAAGCTTATTTTGTAAGCTCCGAAATTCATAAAAGTGTGAAAACAGGACGTCCTTATCAGGATCATGCCATTTTGTATCGTACGAATGCACAGTCACGGGTTATAGAGGAAGTGCTGATCAAATCAGACATCCCTTACCAGATTGTCGGCGGCATCAAGTTCTATGATCGTAAAGAGATCAAGGACCTGCTCGCCTATCTGCGTCTGCTATCCAATCCAGACGATGATATTAGCCTCACGCGTATTATCAATGTGCCAAAACGTGGTATCGGTGATACGAGTGTAGCGAAGCTTGCTGCGGCAGCGGGTGAACGTGGAATTTCAATTTTCAAAGTACTGGAGATCGTGGATGATCTGGGTTTTGCTGGACGTACACGCAATGCGATGGTGGAGTTTTACGATATGATCGCTGCATTGCATCAGATGGTAGACTATCTCTCTGTTACCGAGCTGACGGAAAAGATTCTGGAAATGTCTGAATACCGCGTAGAGCTGCAACGTGAGAATACACTCGAATCCAAAGCGCGTGTGGAGAATATCGAGGAGTTCCAATCGGTAACGATGGAATTTGAGAAAAATAATGAAGACAAATCGCTAATTGCCTTCCTGACCGATCTAGCGCTGATTGCAGATATCGATACGATGGGCGACAAGCCTGAGGAGCAAGAGGATGCGGTCGTATTGATGACGATGCACAGTGCCAAAGGATTGGAGTTCCCAACCGTATTCATTATCGGTATGGAGGAAGGTGTCTTCCCGCATAGCCGTGCATTCATGGATAATGATGAGCTGGAGGAGGAACGTCGCCTTGCTTATGTAGGGATTACGCGGGCAGAGAAGCAGCTATTCCTGTCCTGTGCGCAGATGCGTACACTGTTTGGTCGTACAACAGCGAACCCACCGTCACGTTTCCTGGAAGAAATTCCAGATGAATATAAAGAAGACACACGTGTAGCAACGAATAACTTTAGACGTGGCGCTTCTGGCAATAGCTATGGTAATGGTTCACGCGGTTTTGGTGGCGGTGGTAGTAACTTTGGCAATCGTCGCGAATCGTCGGCAGCGTTTGGTAGTGGTTCCTCTGCGCGCGCTGTACCTCGTAGCACACCAGCTTCGTCTGGCGTTACGGTGACTACAGGCAAAGGAACACCAACTCCAGCTGCAAGTGGAGATGGCAGCTATCAGGCAGGCGACAAGGTTTCACATGGTAAATGGGGAATCGGCACCATTGTAGCTGTCAAAGGCACAGGAAATGACATGGAGCTGCAAATTGCCTTCCCTGCACCTGTAGGCTTGAAGCGTCTACTAGCAGGCTTTGCACCGATCACCAAGGTGGAGTAATGATGCGTAGCAACATGAATACATGAAGCTAGATAGTCTGGCGAGTTTGCCGGATAAACGAGCTTCGTTTATATGAATAAATACTATAGGCGGCTGATGATACAGCCGCCTTACATACCATGAACGGGAGAGATGCGCATGGATCCGATGAAGGAAATGGAGAAGCTAGTCGCTGATCTGAATAATTACAATTATCATTACTACACACTGGACGAGCCGTTAGTTGAGGACAAAGACTATGATGCTCAATACGATCGTTTGCTACAGCTGGAGCAGGAAAGTGGGATGGTATTACCTGATTCGCCTACTCAGCGTGTTGGCGGTGAGCTGCTCAAGGGATTCACCCCGCATCGTCATCTGGCGCCACTGTGGAGCCTGGATAAAGCGCAAAATCTCGAAAAGCTATCCAGCTGGCATACGCGTGCTCGCAAGCTAATCGGTGATTATAACGAAAAGAATCCGGATCAGCCGCTACCCGAGCCTTCCTATGCGGTAGAATTGAAGTTTGATGGACTCACCCTTAATCTAACTTATGAAAATGGTCGACTCGTACAGGCATCCACACGCGGAAATGGTGTCGTTGGCGAAGGGATTTTAGAGCAGGTGAAGACGATTCGCTCTGTACCACTATCGATTCCATTTACAGAAGGCAAGCTTGAGGTGCAGGGAGAGGGGATCATGCACCTGTCTGTACTTGAAGCTTATAATGCTGCTGCAACTGAAAAAGATAAGCTCAAAAATGCGCGTAATGCTGCCGCTGGGGCACTACGCAATCTGGATCCGCGTACGACAGCCAAGCGGAAGCTGAATGCTTATTTTTATAACATCGGCTATACAGAAGGAGTTCGTTTTGAAAATCAGCAGGAGATGATGCAATTTTTACGGGATAATCATTTCCGTGTGAATCCGGCTGTATCCTATTTCGATAATTTTGATGATGTGATTGCTCGCTTGGAAGAGATTCAGCAGGAGCGTAGCGGTTTGGATTATCTGATCGACGGAGCTGTGGTAAAGCTGACTGATATGCGTACTCGTGAGGTACTGGGGTATACAGATAAGTTCCCTCGCTGGGCGATCGCGTATAAATTCGAAGCTGAAGAAACGAGTACCATTTTGGAGTCGGTATCCTGGAATGTTGGACGTACAGGGAAAATCACACCGTTAGCACGTGTGGAGGCAGTCGAGCTGGCAGGGGTAACGGTTCAGAACTGTACACTCAATAATATCGGCGATATTGAACGTAAAAATCTAAAATTTGCTCTTGGCACAAGAGTCTATATTCGACGCTCCAACGATGTAATCCCAGAGATTCTGGGTAAAGTGTCAGAGGAAAATGACGGAGAAGAGATTATCTTCCCAGAACAATGTCCATCCTGCGGCTTCCCGTTGGAGCAGCGTGGTGCTCATCTGTTCTGTAACAATCGCTTTGGCTGTGAACCGCAAATTGTAGCTCGGATTACGCATTTCGCTTCACGAGATGCAATGGATATCGAGACCTTTAGTATTAAGACAGCAACGCAGCTGCATAATGAGCTGAATGTGCGTGAGCCAGCCGATCTGTACACGTTGCAATTTGACGATCTATCCAAGCTGGAGCGCTTTGGCGAGCGCAAGGCCAATAATTTATTACAAGCGATCGAAGATAGCAAAACCCGTGATCTCGCTTCGTTCCTGTATGCATTGGGAATTCCGAATACAGGTAAAACGACAACACGGATGCTGGCAGAGCATTATCGTGATCTGGATAAAATCCGTACAGCTACTGTAGAGGAGCTAGTTGAGCTACCGGATGTAGGCTCGATTGTAGCGGAGAGTATTGTTGAGTTTTTCGCTGATCCATTTATGCTGGCTGGCATTGATAAAATGCTAAACCTTGGCGTACAGCCGCAAGTTCCAGAAGCACTTGCCGTTATCGTGAGTGAAGATTCCTATTTTAATGGCAAAACCGTAGTGCTAACCGGCACATTGCAGACGATGACGCGCGATGAGGCAGCATTACGCCTGGAACAGCTCGGTGCCAAAGTAACCGGCAGTGTATCCAAAAAGACCGATATCGTTATCGCTGGCGAAAAAGCAGGCAGCAAGC
>NZ_CP139194.1:962500-1510000 GCF_034055775.1 Paenibacillus hunanensis
CCGTGTGCTTACAAAAAGTCAGAGCCCGATTAATGGGTGATGGCGTGCCTTTTGTAGAATGAACCGGCGAGTTACGTTCCCGTGCAAGGTTAAGGTGAGAAGCCGGAGCCGCAGCGAAAGCGAGTCTGAATAGGGCGACTTAGTACGTGGACGTAGACCCGAAACCGGGTGATCTACCCCTGTCCAGGATGAAGGTACGGTAACACGTACTGGAGGTCCGAACCCACGCACGTTGAAAAGTGCGGGGATGAGGTGGGGGTAGCGGAGAAATTCCAATCGAACTCGGAGATAGCTGGTTCTCCCCGAAATAGCTTTAGGGCTAGCCTCGGAAGATGAGTCGCGGAGGTAGAGCACTGATTGGGTGCGGGGCCCGCAAGGGTTACCAAGCTCAGTCAAACTCCGAATGCCGCAGACTTTATTCCGGGAGTCAGACAGTGGGTGCTAAGGTCCATTGTCAAAAGGGAAACAGCCCAGACCATCAGCTAAGGTCCCCAAGTGTGTGTTAAGTGGGAAAGGATGTGAAGTTGCACAGACAACCAGGATGTTGGCTTAGAAGCAGCCACCATTTAAAGAGTGCGTAATAGCTCACTGGTCGAGTGACTTTGCGCCGAAAATGTAACGGGGCTAAACACACCACCGAAGCTATGGCTTGATGCTTTGCATCAGGGGTAGGGGAGCGTTGAATTGAGGTTGAAGGTATACCGTAAGGAGTGCTGGACACAATTCAAGTGAGAATGCCGGTATGAGTAACGAAAAGATCAGTGAGAATCTGATCCGCCGAAAACCTAAGGGTTCCTGAGGAAGGCTCGTCCTCTCAGGGTAAGTCGGGACCTAAGGCGAGGCCGAAAGGCGTAGTCGACGGACAACAGGTTGAAATTCCTGTACCACCGAGAGCCGCTATGAGCAACGGGGTGACGCAGGAGGGTAGTGACGCAGGCTGATGGATGCCTGTCTAAGCAGTGAGACTTGCATGTAGGTAAATCCGCATGCTCTAAGGTCAGGCTGTGATGGGGAGCGAAAATTACAGTAGCGAAGGTCATGATCTCACACTGCCAAGAAAAGCCTCTAGCCAGGAAGCAGGTGCCCGTACCGTAAACCGACACAGGTAGGTGAGAAGAGAATTCTAAGGCGCGCGGAAGAACTCTCGTTAAGGAACTCGGCAAAATGACCCCGTAACTTCGGGAGAAGGGGTGCCCCGGTAGTGTGAATAGCACGAGGGGGCCGCAGTGAAAAGGCCCAAGCGACTGTTTAGCAAAAACACAGGTCTGTGCGAAGCCGCAAGGCGAAGTATACGGGCTGACGCCTGCCCGGTGCTGGAAGGTTAAGGGGAGTGGTTAGCGCAAGCGAAGCTATGAACCGAAGCCCCAGTAAACGGCGGCCGTAACTATAACGGTCCTAAGGTAGCGAAATTCCTTGTCAGGTAAATTCTGACCCGCACGAATGGCGTAACGATTTGGGCGCTGTCTCAACGAGAGATCCGGTGAAATTTTAATACCTGTGAAGATGCAGGTTACCCGCGACAAGACGGAAAGACCCCATGGAGCTTTACTGCAGCTTGATATTGAACTGGGGTGCGATTTGTACAGGATAGGTGGGAGCCTACGAAGAGGGAGCGCAAGCTTCCTTGGAGGCGCCGTTGGGATACCACCCTGATCGCATCTGAGTTCTAACCTGGTACCGTGATCCGGTACGGGGACCGTGTCAGGTGGGCAGTTTGACTGGGGCGGTCGCCTCCTAAAATGTAACGGAGGCGCCCTAAGGTTCCCTCAGAATGGTTGGAAATCATTCGAAGAGTGCAAAGGCAAAAGGGAGCTTGACTGCGAGACCTACAAGTCGAGCAGGGACGAAAGTCGGGCTTAGTGATCCGGTGGTACCGCATGGAAGGGCCATCGCTCAACGGATAAAAGCTACCCTGGGGATAACAGGCTTATCTCCCCCAAGAGTCCACATCGACGGGGAGGTTTGGCACCTCGATGTCGGCTCATCGCATCCTGGGGCTGAAGTAGGTCCCAAGGGTTGGGCTGTTCGCCCATTAAAGCGGTACGCGAGCTGGGTTCAGAACGTCGTGAGACAGTTCGGTCCCTATCTGTCGTGGGCGTAGGAAATTTGAGAGGAGCTGTCCTTAGTACGAGAGGACCGGGATGGACGCACCGCTGGTGTACCAGTTGTTCCGCCAGGAGCATCGCTGGGTAGCTACGTGCGGAAGGGATAAGCGCTGAAAGCATCTAAGCGTGAAGCCCCCCTCAAGATGAGATTTCCCAGTATGTAAGACCCCTTGAAGACGACGAGGTAGATAGGTTGGAGGTGGAAGTGCAGCAATGCATGGAGCTGACCAATACTAATCGGTCGAGGGCTTATCCTATCTTCTAAAATCGCGATGATTCGTTTCGGATTCAGTTTTCAGGTGATTAACCTGTAGCAAGAACGTTTGGTGATGATGGCGGAGGGGTTCCACACGTACCCATCCCGAACACGACCGTTAAGCCCTCCAGCGCCAATGGTACTTGGACCGCAGGGTCCTGGGAGAGTAGGACGTCGCCAAGCGAACAAGCAAGACTATGTTGTACCTTAAGGTTTTCAATGAAATACTTGGAAGCCTTACTTTATGCCGGTGTAGCTCAGTTGGTAGAGCAACTGACTTGTAATCAGTAGGTCGGGGGTTCAAATCCTCTCGCCGGCACCATTTTCTTTTAAAGAGAATAAAAGATGGTTATTGTGGCGGTCGTGGCGAAGGGGTTAACGCATCGGACTGTGACTCCGACATTCGCGGGTTCAATTCCCGTCGATCGCCCTTTATTTTCTTTCTACTATTGTAGGGGGTTAGCCAAGCGGTAAGGCAACGGACTTTGACTCCGTCACGCATAGGTTCAAATCCTATACCCCCTGCCATTTTCATTTTATATATGAGCCATTAGCTCAGTTGGTAGAGCACCTGACTTTTAATCAGGGTGTCGAAGGTTCGAGTCCTTCATGGCTCACCATTTGTTTTCTACAAATGTGTGAATAGTTTTACGTTGTAATATGCGGTCGTGGCGGAATTGGCAGACGCGCACGGTTCAGGTCCGTGTGGGCTTACCCCCGTGGAGGTTCGAGTCCTCTCGACCGCACCATATTATGCGGACGTGGCTCAGCGGTAGAGCATCGCCTTGCCAAGGCGAGGGTCGCGGGTTCGATTCCCGTCGTCCGCTCCATATAGATTCTTAGTAGGTGCCAGAATGGGCATAAAAGGAACGGTTTAATACTTCCTATATTCCCGATCGAAGGCGCTTTTGTTTTGGGTTTAAGGCTTGGATTGTTGCTTGTGGGTGGAATAGATGATGTTGTACGAATTGCATCATTACCCTGAATTCACATTGCTTTAAACCTTGACTTCCTGATCCGCGAGTGTCGTTCTATGGTAGAACTTCTATTTTACATGACCTATGGTTATGTAACTGGAGCTTGGGTTCGAATCCCATCACCCGCTTAATAAAAAGAGGCTGTTCTCATGTCATGTATGACGTTGAGAGCAGCCTCTTTCTGTATAGGTTAATGGTTTATTGTGCGATTATAGTGGATGATTGGATTACAGGTAAATAGCTTGATGCATTAGTGCTTTATGCAATAGTATTGATTTTTCAAAAGCATTTACTGAACAGTCTGTATCTGAGAGCTTAAAATAGGGATGAGTGATCGAAAATAGAAACGAGAGCTTGAGAATAGGGCGAATACCTGATAGTTCAGGGTTCTGGCCATATAAGCTCATTCATTTAAGACATAGTTATTTGAAATGTGATTGTTTTGGAAGTGTTCGTTTAAGATTTGTCGGCTAAGGTTTGATTTTTAATGTATGTTTGAATTTTAATATATCTTTATTAGGATTCGTTCGTTTTAGGGTTCCAATGAAGGAGCATACCCATCTGGGTGAGACCTGCACCGAAGCCATATAGGAGTAAGGTATTTCCTGTTGTTACTTTGCCATCTTCTATGCCCTGCTGAAGTGCGAGCGGGATAGAGGCAGAGGATGTATTGCCGAACCATTCTGCACTCGTTAATGTACGGGTGAAGGAAATGCCTGATTTTTCACAGATCGAATCGATCATTTTCAGGTTCGCGCTGTGTGGAACAAACCAGTCCACCTGGTCGGTTACGAGCTGGTTTCGTTCCAGCAGCTGACGTAATCCTTGTGGAACGGTGCGCACTGCCCATTTATAGACTTCACGGCCATTTTGATAAATGTTCCCGTTTCCTTCCATTGGTGTATCGTTAATCTGCGCAGAGAGATTACTACGGTATACATGCTGTCCCCCATTACCGTCACTATCCATAATCACATCGATAAAGCTTGGTTGATCTGCATCATATTCTATGAGAGCAGCTCCAGCACCATCACCAAACAAAATACAGGTGCTGCGATCGGTGTAATCCAGCGTTTTGGTCATGGTCTCACTGGCAATGACGAGAATTTTACGATGCATACCGGATGTGACGAGGCTATTTGCCATATGTAGGGCATATACAAAACCAGCACATGTGGCATTCAGATCAAATACACCTGCTTTGGTAATACCAAAATGAGCTTGAATCTGCGCAGCTACACTTGGAAATACATAATCAGCGGTTGTTGTCGCTACGATAATCAATTCGACATCATCGATGCTAACGGGATGGTGACTGAGCATATGCTGTACAGCCTCGATCCCAAGAGAAGAACTAAATTGGTCTGGAGCAGCGACTCTACGCTCTCGCATACCGGTGCGCTGGACAATCCATTCATCAGAGGTATCGACCAATTGCTCTAAATCTGCATTGGTCAGTCGTTTTTCTGGTACGTAAGTGCCAAGAGCCGTAATACGAGCTTTTGATGAAATCATCCGGGTCACCTCATTTTGTAGTTATATAGTCTGTTATTGCAGCTTGCTTGTATAGCGATAGAGCGAAAGTACCTTCATTTTATGATACGTGTACAGATAGGTTAGATGGAAGCATTAATTTAAAATTAAATGATTGTAAGTAGGAATTTAACTATTTTTAACATATAAAAATTGTTGGCTTCGGGCTTAGCGATAAAAGGCGCTCCGTGTAGCAGAAAGATTATAAGGTGTTGCGTTTAGTTGAGATTGTACGTATAACGCAGTAGAAAGAAAGAAAGAAAGAAAGAAAGAAAGAAAGAAAGAAAGAAAGATAGATAGATAGATAGATAGATAGATAGAGGCGAGCTAAGAAATTTAAGTAGTATCTAGTATTAGTACTTGGTACTAATTTTAGCAAATAGTTATATCAAAGTAAATACAAAAGAAAATACAAAAGACTAGTAGAGTTAGAGCAAGCAATAGTTTTCATTCCACGGATATGTAGATTAGTGTTTTATACAGGGGTGGTGTTTGTCTATATATATTTGTTTGTATATATCGAAGGCGCACATATTGTCTGTATATATTGAAGGCTCACATAAATACAGTTTGTTTGTACATTATCGTATTGTATGTATCAAAATCGGATTGTAAGTATCAAAGCAACACATGGAACTAAGTGTTGGATTAAAATAAAGTTGTATGAAGTAAAGTCATCTTGCATATAGAGTACATTGTGTACCTATAGTAGGGAATCAAATATCGTCCGGCGTGACATAGATTAGCAAAATGACATGTAACAACGTAGCGTATATACAACATGGAATCAATATAAATTTAATAGGAAATCAATCGTAGCGTGAAGCCTCGTTTCTGTTGGTGGCGTGAGAAAAGTCTGTTATGATGTTGGGGTGTGACAATGAGCTATCGATAGGCTATTTATGGAATGGAGGAGAATGGAATGGAAATCAGACAATTGAAGGAAGATGAATTTGAACAGCATCTGGAGTTATCGATGTATGCTTTTCAATATAAGCTAAATGAGGAAGAGACAGAGCGATCACGGCAGTTTTTTAAACCGGAGCGTGTATGGGGAGCTTTTGAGGATGGCATACTTCATGCTCAGTTGAAGCTATATCCATTCCAAACGTACATACAGCAACAAAGCATCGACATGGGCGGGATTGCTGGTGTAGCCACATGGCCAGAAAATCGTCGTCAGGGGCTCGTCGATCAGTTGCTTCGTCATGCTTTGCAGCTGATGAAGGAGCAGGGACAATCAGTATCCTTTTTACATCCATTTTATTTCCCATTTTATCGTAAATATGGCTGGGAGCTATATGCAGAGTATATGCAATATACGATTCCAACCGGCTTATTACCTGCGAAGGTGCAAACGGATGGTTACATCAAGCGTGGTGTGCGTGATATCGAGCTATTGCACTCACTTTACAGCCAGTATGCAAGCCAGTACAATGGTACGCTCGTTCGTGATACCGAGTGGTGGCAACATGCTATATTTCGTTCGGATGATACGCGTACAGCTGTGTATTACGCGGCAGATGGACAGGCTCAGGGCTATATCCTGTATAGCGTTTTAAATAAAGAAATGAATATTAGCGAAATTGCGTATACGACGCAAGAGGCACGCCGCGGATTATGGACGTACATTTCCAATCATGATTCGATGGTAGAGCATGTGAAGCTGAGAGCACCGCTGGATGATGGGCTTCCGTACCTGTTACAGGACCCGCGGATTGAGCAGCAGCGCGTACCTTATTTTATGGCGCGGATTGTAGATATGAAAGTATTTTTGGAGCAGTATGCTTTTGAAAAAGAAATCGCTGGTGAGCTGACGATTGAAGTGAGTGATCGTGTAGCCGATTGGAATGAAGGCGTATGGCGAATGGTATGGGATACTGATGGAAAGGCGACTGTGGAGCAGGTAGCTGCTGCTGAAGATTCCAAGCCATCCGCATATGATGTGCAGGTGAAGGCAGATATTCGCGTATGGACAGCGATGCTGATGGGTTACAAGCGTCCGACTGAGCTGGCTCGCTGGGAGCAATTACAGGCTGATGAGCAGGCGATCCAATTGCTGGAGAAGCTGATTCCGAATCGCGAAACGCATTTGATGGACTTTTTCTAAGATAGAGATTGAGGTTGTTTCAGTCTGATGTGATCTAGTCTGAATATGCTGGATATCTGGTATGTAGATATTCGGTGTAGAGGAGTAGATGAACTAGGCTTTATGGTTAATATAAAAGGTCTTTTTGCCAGAATACATGGGCTTGTTCATGAATATGAGGTGACTTTTTGGAGCCGATTATTGATGGTGAGCGATGTGTTGTTGTGGTGAAAAGGCCTTTTTGGATTGCAGAGGTTTAGAGAGGAGTTAGTAGAGATGTCGAGTGGACTTTAGTATATGAAGGAGATGATCTGAGTGATGGATATGTATAGGGGAAGGGGGATTTAGGCTCAGAGAGATAGAGAGGATGTTACGGAATCGTCTGCATAGTAGGGGGAATTATGGTACATTTATATTTGATGTTTAGCTAGCGGTTGTGGTACATTTTGCGACGGTATGTGGTATGTGGTATGTGGTATGTGGTATGTGGTATGTGGTATGTGGTATGTGGTATGTGGTATGTGGTATGTGGTATGTGGTATGTGGTATGTGGTATGTGGTATGCGTAAGAGAGTAGGCGATCCGTGCGAATAGAAAAAAATTGTGCATCGATGGGTACTTTGACTGGATGACTGGATGTTTAAAGAGCAAGAGTGAGTAAAGCTGAACTGTGGATGAATCGATCCTGTGTGTATAAAGCTTGAATAGATGAAGCTCTAGATTCGAATTGGAATGTACTAGATATGAAATGAGAAATAGAAGTAGAAATAAGTAAGATCAGAAAATCAAGCATTAAGAACCAAGAATCAACAACAAAAAACCAAGAACAAAAAACCAAGAACAAACACAAGGAATCAACAATCAAGCACGAGGAAAGGGAAAACAACATGAGTAAAACGCTTGTACTGGCAGAAAAGCCTTCGGTGGCGAAGGAGATTGCGCGGGTGATGGGAAGTCAGCAGCAGCATAAGGGCTATTTGGAAGGGCCGGCTTATATTGTGACATGGGCGCTGGGACATCTGGTTGGTCTGGCTGAGCCAGAGGATTATGATAAGCAGTATCAGAAATGGAATTTGGACGATTTACCGATTTTGCCGGATCGGATGCGGTTGAAGGTGCTACGGGAAAGTGCGCATCAATACAAAACAGTCCAGCATCTCATGAAGCGCAGTGATGTCGGCGCGCTTATCGTGGCTACGGATGCCGCGCGTGAAGGGGAATTGCTGGCTCGTTGGATTATACATATGGCTGGCTGGAAAAAGTCATTTCAGCGCTTATGGATATCATCGCAGACGGATCGTGCGATTCGTGAAGGCTTTAGCAAGCTACGACCGGGAAAGGAATTTGATCGTTTGTATGAGTCAGCACGTTGCCGGGCAGAGGCGGATTGGATGATTGGTCTTAATGTCACACGTGCGCTGACATGTAAATTCGATGCACAGCTATCCGCAGGACGTGTGCAGACGCCAACACTGGGGATGATTATGCAGCGTGAGCAGGAAATTCGCAGCTTCCGTTCGCAGGATTATTATACTTTGCAGATTGATCTGGGAGCATTCCAGGCACAGTGGCGTGGCAAACAAGGAGACGGCAGACTGTTCGAAGCACCACAGGTGCAGCAGCTTCAACAGAAGCTAGAAGGGAAGCAGGCTTCCATTCGCGAGCTGAAAAGGAGCGAGCGTCAGGAGCCACATCCACTGGCGTATGATCTGACCGAGCTACAGCGTGATGCGAATCGTCGGTATGGGTTTTCAGCCAAGCATACATCCAATGTGTTGCAAAAGCTATATGAGCAGCATAAGCTTGTCACCTATCCACGTACGGATTCGCGTTATTTGTCCTCGGATATGACGGATACGCTGAAGGAGCGTCTGACGAGTGTGGCGGTTGGTCCGTATGCACCGCTTGCGCGTCCATTGCTGCGTGGTGCATTGAATGTTACACGTCGTATTGTCGATGACAGTAAGGTGAGTGATCACCATGCGATTATTCCGACTGAGGAAACGGTACTTTTGAATCGTCTGACGGCGGATGAGCGCAAGCTGTACGATCTGATTGCACGGCGCTTTATTAGTTTATTTTATCCAGCTGCGCGTTATGATATCGTCCAGGTAACGATTGAAGCGGCAGGCGAGGTATTCCATGCAAAAGGCGTTACTGTGAAGGAGCAGGGCTGGAAGATTGTCTATGGGGAGCAGTGGCAGGATGATGAGGACGAGGAACAGGAATCGTCATCGGATCATAGGGAGCGAGTTGATGCGGTTCAGTCTTTGCCGGAGCTAAAGCAGGGCGAATCTCATATGATTCAGCGTACACTGGTACGCAATGGACGTACGCTGCCACCGAAGCGTTATACAGAGGCAGCGCTGCTATCACGGATGGAAAAGCATGGACTGGGTACACCTGCAACACGTGCAGATATTATTGAAAAGCTCGTATCCTCCGATACGATTGAGCGCAAGGGTAATTCGCTTCATCCTACCGGAAAAGGAACACAGCTGATCGAGCTAGTATCGCCTCAGCTACGCACACCGGAGCTGACCGCACGCTGGGAGGCTGAGCTAGAGCGGATTGCGCGAGGTCAGGGAAAACCGGAGCCATTTTTAAAGGGGATTCGCGAAATGGCTGCTTCGCTGGTAAGTGGAGTAAAAGCGAGCGAAGTGGAGTATAAGCCGCATAATCTGTCGCATAGTCATTGTCCAGATTGTGGCGCACGTATGCTAGAGAAAAAGTCCAAGCGTGGCAAGTTCCTGATCTGTCCGTCAGAGGACTGTGGATATCGGCGTTCCGCAGAAAAACAGCTGGCTAATCGTCGTTGTCCCCAATGCCATAAAAAGATGGAGATGAAGGATGGCAAGGCGGGTAAGTATGTGCAATGTCTCAGCTGCGGGATTACCGAGGTATTGAACAAGAATGGAGCACGTCCGGTGAAGAAACGGGAGCAGCAAAAGCTGGTGAAGCAGTTTGAACAGAAGGAGGAATTTGGCTCAAATCTGGGAGATCTGCTCAAAGCGGCACTGCAAAACAAGTCGGATGAAGCATAATATACAGAAAAATGTTAATTTATAGCTAGTATTGCTTGCATAGGCAAGCAGAAGCTTCGATTCAGGCAGGGATTTGACGATAAAAGTCGTATATATAAGCATCAGGGAAATGGAAATTCATTGGAGGGGACAGGGTACTGGATATCCTATAGATGAAGGGCTACTTCTCTGAGATAAGTTTTAGTTTGAATACAATGGCAATGCCCGTAATTAGAAGCATTAATTCCTATAGCTCAGAAGCATTAATTTAAAATAATTGGAAGATGGAATTCTAATTTCTGGATGATTCATAACAGGCGAATAGCCGATCACACGGGCGCTTCACATGGAGCGTCCTTATGGAGGTTAACATGAGCAAGACAATTGCAGATATTGCCCGAATTGCCGGTGTGGCGAAAAGCACCGTATCGCGCTATTTGAACGGTGGCTCGGTCAGTGTCGCCACACGGAATAAAATTGAGCAGGTAATCAAGGAAACAGGCTATGTACCGAATACGTTTGCCCAGAGCCTGAAAGCTAAAACAGCCAATATTATCGGCACGATCGTTCCTCGTCTGGATTCATTTGCGACCTCGCATACCTTAATGGGAATTGATGATCAGCTGCGTAATCAGGGTTGCCGTATGCTCATTACAAATACGAGTCAGGATATGAACCGGGAAATTGAAGCGATCTATGAGCTGGCTCGTCAGAAAATATCCGGTATTATTTTATTAGCTGCGCGTATTACAGAGGCGCATCTGGAGGCGATTCAGACTACGGATATTCCGGTATTGCTTGTCGGGCAGCAGCATGAGCAGATTCACAGCCTGATCCACAATGATTATGATGCAGGCTATGAGCTAGGGCGCTATGTACTGGATCGTGGGCATCGTCGTCTTGCATATCTGGGTGTAACCGAGCAGGATATTGCGGTAGGAGTACGCCGGAAGCAGGGCTTTGCACGGGCAGTAAAGGAAACGGGAGAATGCACTGTAGCTTATTATGAAACAAGCTTTCGGATGTCAGATGCACGTCAGTATGCGCTAAAGCTATTACAGGAGCCGTTAGATGCTACAATTATCGTATGTGCAACCGACAATATTGCGCTTGGAGTGATGAAGGCGGCGCATGAGCTTGGGATCGATATCCCTGCGCAGTTATCGATAACTGGATTCGGTGGCTATGATGTGACTGAGGTCGTTCATCCAGCCTTAACGACGATTCGATATCCCTATCAAGAAGCTGGTAAAATTGCTGCTCAGGACATCGTGAAGCTGGTGCATCGTCAGCATGTGCAAATGGTTACCGTGATGGACTACGAATTATTACAGCGAGAAAGCGTTGACAAATGCTGATAGCGGTTTTATAATAACTTTGGAATCGGTTCCAAAAAAACTGCAACCGGATACAAAATCGGATTTGAGGATGTATGCGATCAGCAGAGTTGGAAGCTATTCTAGGAATGTTTAATAAATGCTTTTGAATATGTTACACATACATGATGATCAACAACTGATCTCCAATAGGAATCAGTTGTTATTTCAAACAATTTGGAACCGGTTCCTAAATAGAATGTATACCTGATGTGCTTTCCCGTGTAATCGTGATTGAAGCATAGTGTGGAAAGAACAGAAAGAACGGCTGAATTTTAATAGGATTAGATGCTGGCATTTTACACGTAATATAGTTCAATTTAAAGTATAAATTGAATTGCAGAGGACGAAATTGTATATCAGTCTGGAACATAGATTGAAGTATGAAGTATAGCAGACGAGATAATAGATCAGGCTGTATCTAAACTGACATGTATTATTTTTTTAATCAAATTGGAACCGGTTCCTTTGATATGGAGAATACTAATGAAAATGACGAGAGAACAGAAATATCGACTACTAGAGAACGTTTCACCACAGGAGATCGAGCAGCTGCTACAGCAGAGTGAAGCTTCTCCGTGGCGTCAGCAGTATCATATTCAGCCCGCGATGGGGCTGCTCAATGATCCGAATGGATTTGCTTATTATGACGGGTATTACCATTTATTTTATCAATGGTTCCCACTCGGCACGGATCATGGCATGAAATACTGGTATCACCTGAAATCAACCGATCTGGTGAATTGGATCGATTGTGGAATCGGTGTGAAGCCGGGAGATTGGTTTGATTCTCATGGGGCATATTCCGGTAGCGGCATAGAGCATGAGGGCAAGCTATATCTGATGTATACGGGCAATACACGGGATAGTGAATGGCAGCGACATCCTTATCAGTGCATGGCGATCATGGAGGAGGAGGGGCATATCCATAAGCTGGAGGAGCCGGTTATTGCTAGCGTACCTGCTGGCTATACAGAGCATTTCCGTGATCCAAAGGTATGGAAGGATGGCGACTGGTTCTACTGTGTGATCGGCGCACAGCGAGATGATCTGACTGGCGCGATCGTGATGTATCGTTCACACAATATGCTGGACTGGGAGTTACTGGGCGAATTGCAGACAGCGCTTCCGCAGTTTGGATACATGTGGGAATGCCCGGATTATTTTGAAATGAACGGGCAGGCGGTGCTGTTGTTCTGTCCCCAGGGAGTTGCTGCTGAGGGAGAACAGTATCGCAATATTTACCAGTCTGGCTATATCAGTGCTGCACCACTTCAATTGCCTGAGCTAAAGCTGGAGCATGGCACATTTCGCGAATTGGATCATGGATTTGACTTCTATGCTCCGCAGACTGCGATCGGCCCGAAGGGTAGACGCATTCTGGTAGGCTGGATGGGCTTACCCGATACGGTGTATCCAACCGACAGTCATGGATGGGCGCATTGCCTGACCTTACCGCGGGAGCTTGAGCTGCGCGAGGATGGCGTGCTATTGCAACGACCGGTACAGGAGCTAGCATTACGGCGCGGGGAAAAGGCAATGTTTGCAGGTATCCTACACGAAGGACGCAGCAGCTATGTCGGCTTCGACGGTGTAGCGTACGAGCTGGATTGTCGCTTTGACCGGGCTTCCAATGAGATGGGCGCAGCGGCGAAAGCCTTTGGCATCGAGCTGCGAGTAGGAGAGCAGCAGCGTACGATCATTCGCTATGAAGCAGAGCATCGTCGCCTCATACTGGATCGTTCCGAAGCAGGACAGCCGCTCGCTGAGAATTATGGTACGACACGTAGCTATGAGCTGGAGCGTCCGCTGGAGCGATTGCAGATTTTCGTAGATGTATCATCGGTAGAGATTTTTGCAAATGATGGAGAGGCTGTATTTACGAGCCGGATTTTCCCAGAGCCAGAGAGTCGGGGCATTGTATTTTTCGCAGAGGCTGGACAGGTGAAGCTTCATACTGAAAAATGGGAGTATCCCTCCAGGCAGCAGTAATACATGTGCCGTAATGGCAGATATGGATATGAGAGGATGAATCAAGATGGCGCAAAATCATGAAATTGCCAATGAAGTACTGGAGGCTGTAGGAGGAAGGGAGAATATCGCTTCCTTCGCGCATTGTGCTACCCGACTTCGTATTATGGTCAATGACAAGGAAAAAATCGATCAGAACAAGGTCGAAAATATAGAGAAGGTCAAAGGAGCATTTTTCAACTCCGGACAATATCAGATCATCTTCGGCACAGGCACGGTGAATCAGATCTATGAGGAAATGGAAAAGATGGGTCTGGACGGCTCTACCAAGGAGGAAGTGAAAAACCAGGCGAAAAAGCAGGGAGGAAGCTTCCAGCGTGCGATTCGTACATTTGGCGATGTGTTTGTACCGATTATTCCGGTGCTCGTAGCAACAGGTTTGTTCATGGGTCTGCGCGGCTTGCTGACACAACCTGAAATTCTGGCGCTGTTCGGTATGACAAAGGAGACGATCTCGCCGAACTTCCTGCTGTATACGCAGGTATTGACAGATACAGCCTTTGCTTTCCTGCCAGCACTGGTGGCATGGTCGGCGTTCCGCGTATTTGGCGGTAGTCCGGTGCTCGGGATTATTCTCGGTTTGATGCTGGTTAACCCGGCGCTACCGAATGCCTATTCTGTGGCAGACGGCTCAGCGCAAGCACTTCGTTTCTTTGATTTTATTCCGGTTGTTGGTTATCAGGGTTCGGTTATTCCCGCATTCGTTGTGGGTCTGCTCGGTGCGAAGCTAGAACGCTTTTTACGTAAGCGCATTCCGGAAGCGCTTGATCTGATTTTGACGCCGTTTCTAACGCTACTTATTATGATCACACTGGGTCTGTTTGCGATTGGCCCGATCTTCCACTCGCTGGAAGAGGTTGTGTTGAATGCAACAACGGCTGTACTGAATCTGCCATACGGTATTGCGGGGATCGTGATCGGCGGTCTGCATCAGATCGTCGTGGTTACCGGCGTGCATCATATCTTCAATCTGCTGGAAATTCAGCTATTGGAGCGCACTGGAGCTAATCCGTTTAACGCGATTATCACCTGTGCGATGGCTGCTCAAGCTGCTGCTTGTCTGGCAGTAGGTCTGAAAACAAAAGACAAAAAGCTCAAAGCACTCGCACTGCCATCGTCACTGTCTGCATTCCTCGGTATTACTGAACCAGCGATTTTCGGTGTAAACCTGCGCTATATGAAGCCATTTGTGATGGGACTGATCGGTGGAGCGGCAGGGGGATTCCTGGCTTCGCTGTTCCATCTTGCGGGTACAGGCATGGCGATTACGGTGTTGCCAGGTACGTTGCTGTATCTGAATTCGCAGCTGCCGATGTACATTTTGTGTAATGGTGTAGCGATTGCAGTTGGTTTTGTACTGACCTGGTTGTTCGGGTTCAGTGATAAAATGCTGAACGATATGAAAATCTCGGGTAAATAAGAGTTTTCGTTTAGCTATAGAGGATAGCGTTCTATTTCTTGTAAAGCATGGCTGGAATGATGCAGTACTGGAATAATGCAGTATATGATGGGTATGGCTATATAGTAGTTCTACGCTATGCCGTATGGGTAAAGCTAATGTAGTGCAATATCGGGTGATCATGAATCGTATAATCACGAATGATGTATAATCGTGGATCGAAAAAGCAGGTAGCCGTGGAATTGAGGGCTACCTGCTTTTTGATGTGAATTTTTGCTATAGTAGGCATACAAACTACGATATGGAATCGGGATCACTCGCAGCATACATAGACGAATGAACCAGGGTAGAAGTGATGATCCAGCAGGAGCGGATACAATGACATTATGGAAGCAGTTGAAATACGCACAGCATCTAACGACACAGGAGCAGCATATAGTCGATTATATTGTCCAGCAGCCGCAGGCGGTATTTGATCATAATGCACAGCAGCTAGCACGTCTGACACTGACCAGTGCCTCAACGATTGTACGTCTATGCAAAAAGCTAGGCTTGAGCGGCTATCCTGATTTTCAATTAAAGCTGGCATTGGAATTATCACCAGAGCAGCGGCAATCGCTGGAGCCTTCACAGGATCAGAGAAGTGCAGAGCGACATTTGCAAACGATCTCGGGTGTATACGATGAAGCGCTGATCGAGACGCAGCGGATGTGTGTGCCAGCGGTGCTGGAGCGCGTGATTCGATGGATCGGCGAAGCAAGGCGGATCGATGTGTATGGAAGTGATAGCAATTATTATACGGCTGAGCTTGCCTGTGCGCGCTGGAACGAGATTGGACTAACCGCCATTGCGCAAAATAATGCGAATCATCATTATTTATCCAGTCCGCATATGGATTCGTCTACTTTATCATTTGTCATCTCGCATACTGGACGTAATCGCAGTATGCTGGACATTGCGCGTACACTGAAAAGGAATAACCGCCGTGTAGTAGCATTGACCGTAGAAGGCTCGCCATTATCCGAGCTATGCGATGATACATTGTACACATATGCACAGCGTCCGGGTATGCTGGGCAAAATGTATTCGATGATGTCAGCACAGTATCTATTTGATGTGCTGTATGCTGGAACGATAGCAGATCGGACAGAGTTAGAAGGCTAGTGTAGGGGATGCGACAGACAATGATGAATGGAGTGATGAGATAAGCTAAAAAGCTAAAAAGCTAAAAGCTGGAAAGTAATGAGTAGCCTATCTTATCATGACGACATCACTTGTTATAGCACCCTGTTATGGAGCCATTATCGAGCGAGTATCCGCTGCAAATACGATGCCTGCATCCTGACGCGCCTGATCCAGCGTCTGCATCACACCGTAGCTATATTCCAGCAATTCATAGCACTGCTCATAATCTCCCCGATGATACATCTTCACAAAGTCGACCAGCTCGTAGTAAAGCGGATTATTCGTCGTCTGCGCATTATACTGCTCGGTCGTATCACCGACCTGCAAATGAACTGTACGACAGCCATTAGCTCCATTTTCTACATGAATATAGCCTTTCTCCCCTTGAATAAGAACGAAATTCATGCCTGCGGTGTCTTTGCAGCCTACAGCGGTCGCGGTAAAGCCATCGTACTGCATAACGAGTACGCCTGATGTATCGATCCCGTTGGCATGCTTGTTAGCGGTATAGCGGATCTGCTGCGGTGCACCTACTAGGTTCATAATAAAATGCACATTGTATACATTAATATCCATCAGTGCACCACCGGAAAATTGCGGATTGAATACGTTCGGCGTCTCTCCGGCGAGTAGCTGATCATATTTGCGTGAATACTGGCTGTAATTGCACTGAATCATACGCAGTTGACCGAGGCGATGCACATTGTCCTTGATCCAGCGATAATTCGGTAAATGGATATTCGTAATCGCTTCGAACAGGAAGCGATTATTTTGCTTTGCTAGCTGGATTAGTTGCTGTAGCTCGTGTGCATTGGAGGCGAATGGCTTTTCACAAATAACATGCTTGCCCTGCTCTAATGCTAGACATGCATAATCAAAATGCAGACTATTCGGTGATGCGATATACACGCAGTCTACAGCTGAACTGGAGACGAGCGCATTCAGCTCTGTATAGATGTGCGGAATACGGTACATATCTGCAAGTGGACGAGCCGTCGCTTCTTGTCGTGAAAAGATCGCAATACACGCTGCATGCTCAACCTCAGATAATGCAGATAAAAAAGCTTCAACAATACTGCCTGTACCGATCACGCCGATCTTCATGGTAGGTTGGTTGATATTCATTAGGGTAGCTCCTTTGGAAATACATAGATTAAAAAGATAGATACAACGGATAGCGCATGATTCGGGAAAGAGAATGGATGGGTAACTGTGGGTTTGATTTTCTGCTATATCCTAATCCATTCAGCATGATGAGATTATGGCTATCATAGCATCGAGATAATTAACGCAATAGAGATAGCAGGGGAATTGGTGTCAGGTTGCACAATTGATAACATGACTGCTGTAATCCTGAAATTGAATTTTATAAAAAAGAAAATAAGAATATATACCATATCCATTGACGAAAATGGTTTTCTTAATATATGTTTAAAAGAAAATATTTTCAGGTGGTGGGCACAGATGAAAACGTTTTTCGAAAAGGCACAGCGATTTGGCAAATCGTTTATGTTACCGATTGCTGTATTGCCAGCGGCAGGGTTGTTACTCGGTATTGGTGGGGCATTATCCAATCCAAACACGGTAAGTACGTATCCGTTACTGCAAATTGAATGGCTACAGCATATTTTCAAGGTGATGAGTAGTGCGGGCAGTATTGCCTTTGACAATCTAGCGTTGATCTTTGCGATTGGTGTGGCTGTAGGGCTGGCGCGTTCGGATAAAGGAACCGCAGGTCTGGCGGCGGCGCTGGCGTATCTCGTCATGAACGCGTCCATGAATGCGATGCTAATTAACGCAGACAAGCTAGCTGAGGATAATCCGGCAGCGGTAGGGCAGGGGATGATTCTTGGTATTCAGTCGCTGCAAACGGGTGTACTGGGCGGGATTATTATTGGTCTGGTTACAGCGGCGCTGCATAATCGCTACAATAAGATCGAATTGCCCCAGTTTCTGGGCTTTTTCGGAGGGTCGCGTTTTATTCCCATCATCTCCTCCTTTGCTGCGATCTTCGTCGGACTGCTGCTCTTTCTAGTATGGCCGACGATTCAACTAGGTATCACGAAGCTGGGCGGTATTGTGGATGCCACTGGATATGTAGGAACACTGTTTTATGGATTTTTCCTGCGGATGCTGGGTCCGCTGGGACTGCATCATATTTTTTATTTACCATTCTGGCAAACCGGGCTTGGCGGAACGTTGGAAGTATCTGGTAAGATATATGAAGGTACACAAAATATTTTCTTTGCTCAGCTGGGTGATCCGAGTACGCAAAAGTTCTTTATTGGCACATCGCGCTTTATGTCCGGTCGCTTCATTACGATGATGTTCGGGCTGCTCGGTGCAGCGCTGGCTATCTATCATACAGCGCGTCCAGAGCGGAAAAAGATCGTTGGCGGTCTGATGCTGTCCGCGGCATTAACATCATTCCTGACAGGCATTACTGAGCCGCTGGAGTTCTCGTTTCTGTTCGTAGCCCCACTGTTGTATGTGATTCATGCGGCATTTGACGGGTTGGCATTTATGCTGGCGCATATGTTTCAGATTACGATTGGACAGACCTTTTCCGGTGGTCTGATCGACTTTATCCTGTTCGGTATTTTGCAGGGGAATGCGAAAACGAACTGGGTGATCGTGCCGATCATCGGAGCCGTGTGGTTCTGTCTGTACTACTTTACCTTCCGCTTCCTGATCGTGAAGTTTAACTTCAAAACGCCGGGACGTGAGGATGAGGGTGGAGTAGCCGCAGATGGTGCAACTGGCGCAGTGAAAAGCTCAGATGGCGAGGATGGTATAGCAGCGACAACGATGTCCACGTCCACAGCACCTGCTTCACAGGCATCGCGCTCGGAGATCATTCTGCATGCCCTTGGTGGAACGAACAATATTAAAGATCTGGATTGCTGTGCGACAAGGCTGCGTGTATCGGTGTATGATCCCGGTCAGGTAAACAAGGAGGCTTTCCCGGCAACTGGCGCGAAAGGCGTACTCGTGAATGGCAATGGCGTACAGGTCATCTATGGGCCACAGGTGAGCGTGATTAAAAACGAAATCGAAGAATATATGGAAGGTGAGTGATTGACGAATGGAGCTGGATTCCCTCGGACTACAACACAAACTGATCGTATCCTGTCAGGCGCTTCCGGACGAACCCCTGCACAGCTCATGGATTATGGGGAAAATGGCTCTGGCTGCCAAGCAAGGCGGCGCAGCAGGCATTCGTGCCAATTCGGTCGATGATATTATGGAGATTCGCAAGCAGGTCGAGCTGCCAGTGATCGGTATCATTAAGCGGAATTATGGTGAGCATCCGGTATTTATCACACCGACGCTGCGAGAGATCGATGAGCTGTCGACGACAGGCTGTGAGATTGTGGCGCTGGATGCGACGAGTCGCCCACGTCCAGATGGCATGGAGCTGGCGGAGCTGGTACGGCAAATTCGGCTACGTTACCCGCAGTTGCTATTGATGGCAGATGTATCGACGGTGGAGGAAGGAGTCGAGGCGCAGCGGCTAGGCTTTGATCTGGTGTCTGCTACACTGGTCGGGTATACCGAATATACGCAGGGACAGAAGGTATATGCAGATGATTTTGCTATTTTAAAAGAAATGGTTCGGCAGATTCGTACACCGATCGTGGCAGAGGGCAATATTCTGACGCCGGAGATGGCGGCGCGCTGTCTGGAAATTGGCGTGTATAGTGTCGTTGTAGGTGGGGCGATTACGCGTCCGCAGCAGATTACAGGGCGGTTCGTAGAGCAGATGAGTGGGGTGCAGTCGGCTTCGGTGATGAGAAAGGAGTAGAAGGCTTAATAAATTTTTGGGGAATTGCTGAAAAACTAAAATTAAAAGCTTATATCCAAAATAGAACGGTTCTGTTTAAAACACAAATGGGAAAAAGTAGCATATGTGTAGAAATAAAACTGACACTTAGCTGAATAGCAGTGTCAGTTTTATTTCTATTTATTATTCCTGCTCCATCCGATACAACGCATCCAACGTCTGCTGACGCGCCGCCTTCATCCCCTCATCCTCCAGCAGCAGCATCGAGATCATATCCAGCACATAAATAATCGCCAGCTGGCTATTCACAAACTGCACATCACCGACTCGCTGTAATCCCGGTGTGAACAGGCACAGATCGGTCGTCTCTGTAAAAGGAGTATGGTCAAAGTTCGTAATCCCGATAATATACGCACCGCGGCTGCGAGCGGTTGTCAGCGCTGTCGTCACTTCATCGGTATGCCCGGAATTGGATAATCCGATCACGACATCCTGCTCATCTGTTAGCGATGCATTCATCAGCATCATATGCGAGTCACTGATCGCATCAATCGTAATATTCATGCGCATCAGCCGATATTTGAATTCCAGTGCAGACAGCCCGGAGCTGCCAATACCGTATACATATACACGCCGTGCCTTCATGATCTGCCTTACGACCTGCTGTACCAGCTCAGGCTGGATCATCTCGGCAGTAGCGCTAATCATTTCATTATAAATATGCTGTGTCTGGGCAAACACATTCATATTATCGCGTGGCTGAGCTGCTTCGCGGTTCAGATTGATTTTAAAATCTACAAAGCTGGAAAAGCCAACCTTCCGGCAAAAGCGCGTAATCGTCGACATGGATGCCTGCGTTAAGGTGGACAGATCGCGAATATTGATATTTTGAATCGAGCTTCGATGACGGATCACATAATCGGCGATTTCCTTTTCCTTGGCGGACAGTTGCTGGTATTTCAACTGGAGCTCGTCTAGCACACTGAGAGCCATGGTCTTTCCTCCTTTTGCTTTCTCTGTATGTAACATTATACGGACATGAATGAACGCAAGGAACCATGAAAATCATGGATCATGCCATTTTTTTTTGATGGCAATCGTCCTACAATTAGAATGTAAGCGTTATAGTAGAAATCGGACAGTATCGCCCTGATGTCATTGTAGCAGATATAGAGCTGCCATATGGCACCATTCAATATGCATGCCAGGCTTCTGGAAGTGGTGATGAATAGCATTCCTGCATAATCCTATGAAGGCGGCATACTGTACCGGTCATGATTTGGGAGGAAGAGAAACATGCCAATTTTATTCGATAAACAACAACAGCTTTTCCATTTGCAAACGAATGCGACGAGCTATGTGATTCAGCTTGTTCATGACCGTCATCCTGCACATCTATACTGGGGCCCGCGTTTGCGTCAGTCTTCGGTTAGTAGTCTGCTGTACCAGGTAGAGCGTTGCTCGTTCAGCCCGAACTACCATGCAGAGGATCGGACATTTGCTTTTGATACATTGCCTCAAGAATATCCAGGCTATGGACGCGGTGATTATCGCGAGCCAGCCTTTGAAATTGCCCAGCCTAACGGATCGACGATTAACGATCTGCATTATGTGAGCCACCGAATTACGACAGGTAAGCCGAAGCTGGAAGGTCTGCCAGCGACCTATGTGGAGCAGGATGCAGAAGCCGATACACTGGAGATCGTACTCAAGGATGAGCTGACTGGCATGGAAGCGGTCATGCAGTATTCGGTCTTTAACGAGCTGAATGCGATTACGCGTGCAGTGCGTTTCACGAATCAGGGTACAGCAGCGGTATCGATCGAGCGTGCACTGAGCAGTAGCGTAGACTTTGGCGGCGATCAATTCGAGATGCTGCATCTGTCCGGTGCATGGGTACGTGAGCGTCATATGCATTACCGCAAGCTGGCACCCGGATTACAGCGTGTCGAAAGTAAGCGCGGCTCCAGTAGCCACCAGCATAATCCATTTATTGCGTTGCTTGAAAAAGGAGCGAATGAGGAGCATGGCGGTGTGTACGGTATGAGCCTTGTGTATAGCGGTAACTTTGTTGCACAGGTGGAGGTGGAGCAATTCGGTACAACCCGGATGCAGATCGGGATGTCGCCATTTGATTTTAACTGGAATCTGGAGCCGGGCACATCGTTCCAGACACCAGAGGCTGTGCTCGTGTATTCGCATAACGGTCTGGGTGAATTGTCTCGTACGTATCACCGGCTGTATCGTACACGTCTGAGTCGTGGTGAGCATCGCGATCGTGTACGGCCAATTCTGATCAACAACTGGGAAGCGACCTATTTTGATTTTGACGCGCCTAAGATTAAAAATATTGCCGCAGCAGGCAAAGAGCTGGGCATTGAGCTATTCGTACTGGATGATGGCTGGTTCGGTCATCGGGATAACGACCGTTCTTCACTTGGCGACTGGGTAGAGGATCGTCGCAAGCTGCCAGAAGGTCTGGGCAAGCTAGCACAGGATATCGTAGATACGGGAATGCAGTTCGGACTCTGGTTCGAGCCAGAAATGATCTCGCCAGATAGCGATCTGTATCGTGCGCATCCAGACTGGTGTCTGCATGTACCGGATCGCAGCCGTACGATGGGACGTGAGCAGCTCATTCTCGATCTGTCGCGCGAGGATGTGTGCGATTACATCGTGGATTCGGTAAGCAAGGTACTGTCTTCTGCACCGATCACCTATGTAAAATGGGATATGAACCGCAATATGACAGAGATCGGCTCAGCCTTGCTGCCTGCGGAGCGCCAGCGTGAAACGGCACACCGTTATATGCTCGGTCTGTACAATGTGCTGGAGCGCATCACGACTGCCTTCCCGCATGTACTGTTTGAAAGCTGCTCTGGTGGCGGTGGACGCTTTGATCCCGGTATGCTCTACTACATGCCACAAACGTGGACAAGTGATGATACTGATGCGATCGAACGCCTGAAAATCCAATACGGCACAAGTGTCGTTTATCCAGCGAGTGCAATGGGCTCGCACGTATCGGCAGTGCCGAACCATCAGGTGGGACGTATCACCTCGATTGCCACACGCGGTCATGTAGCGATGTCGGGCAACTTTGGTTATGAGCTGGATTTGACTCGTCTGACCGATGAGGAGAAGCAGGAGGTTCGCGATCAGGTTAAGCAGTATAAGGAGCTGCGCGAGCTGATTCAGTTTGGTGATTTCTATCGTCTGCTCAGTCCATTTGAAGGTGATCAGACGGCATGGATGTTTGTATCGGGTGATCGCAGTGAAGCATTTGCTGGTTATTTCAAAGTGCTGGCTGAGCCGAACCCGCCGCTACGCAGATTGAAGCTGCAAGGACTTGATCCAGAGCGCCAATATCGGATGAGCATCAATGGGGTTACTGAAGGGCTGTATTATGGCGATGAACTGATGTATCATGGCATTGCATTGCCAGAACGCTATGGTGACTTCCAGAGCACACTGTTTTCGTTTCGTGCAGAGTAATTGAGGTTGGCATGACAGATAGCTATGATGAACATAAACGATGGATCGCACGTAGCAATGAATCACAGGAGCGCTTATCGAAGTGCAGACTATGATCCATCCTAAAACCGATCTTATCGTTAAAAGAACATCAACAAAGAGAACGCCACCACAGGCGTTCTCTTTGTTTGTCGTGTCATCTTTTGCAAGGTATACTGTTCATAGTTCTGTTGCCTGTACTGGTTAACTGGTGAGGGCATTCGATAGTAAGGACGAGTATATGTGCTGGAATGAGGGATTAATTATGATCGAGCTGATTCTCGGCATCTGGCTGATAATCATTAATGTGATTGCTTATGGCACGATGGCATTGGATAAAAGTCGGGCTGTACGTGGACGCAGTCGTCAACGTATTCCTGAAAAGACATTATTTACGTTAGCCGCTATCGGCGGTGCGGCGGGTGTTTGGCTGGCGATGATCAGCCGCCGTCACAAAACAAAGCATCGTTCCTTTGTGCTTGGCGTGCCTGCGCTGCTGGTACTAAATGTACTCGTATACGGGTATATTTTCTACCGTTTACGGATGGGATGAAATTAAAATAGGAGCAACGCTATCGTTATAATCGTTATAGATATGGCACCGATAGCATGCACAGCAAAGAACCGGAAGAACGCTCATCATGTGCGTTCTTCCGGTTCTTTGCTGTTGTTCAGTTTATTTTGGTATTTGTATTTGATAGGGGTAGAAGGTGAAGGGCTGTTATTGTAATGATACGAGTTATCCAGCTGGCATGCTGCTTGCACCTAAGCGAAATGGCGGCTTACCCGTATATTAACTACGCATATGCTGACGATAGCTGCTCGGTGTTGAACCAAAATATTCCTTGAATTTTTTATGAAAAAAGGATGGACTGGAATAGCCAACCTCCTCAGCAATCGCGGGAATAGGCATCTCGGAGTTGGTCAAGAATAAGGCTGCTTTGTTCAGACGTTCCATTTGCAGTAAATCCATGAAGGAGTGTCCGGTTTCCTTTTTCAAAAAGGCAGAGACATAGTTCGGATGATAGCCGAATTGCTCAGCAAGCTCGACCAGATTGCAATCACGATAATGCTCACGTACATAACGCAGCATCTCCAGCACCATCCGATCACGAGGCTCATGCTGTTCCTGCTGGCTGCCTGTGCTGCTGTGACGTACAAGCTCGGTAAATAGAATAAAGCAGTACGAATCGATCAGCTCTGCCGAGCAAAAATCTCGATCAAAGTATTCGCACATCATGCGCACAAGTGTATCGTGAATCGTCATCGCTGGCTTAGCTTCAAAATACAGATAGCTATTCATCCGGCGACTGTCGAGCAGCGAGTGGATGAGAAACTGGCTCGTCGTGTTCATACTGGCAAAGCGGCTTAAAAAGCTGGAAGACAGATAGTCCCGCTTGAGCTTCACATCGATAATAATATCCTCGTTCCCCGTCTCGTTCACCGTATGTGGTGTCTGCTTATCAATCAAAATGATATCGCCCTCGTTCATCACGATCTGTTGATTCAGTAGCGAGATCGTACATTGTCCACGATAGACATAGATCAGCTCGATATATTGATGCATATGAAATGGAATGTATGCGCCAGGCAGCTGCTGTGAGATCGCAATGCTATCTTCAATCGGCACATAGGTCATATTCAGACTAAGATCGAACAGATAGACCTGCTGTCCCTGTACGATCACAGATGGAGGCTGATAATCCTCGATGATTTGTTGCCAGTCTGGCTTAGGACGCTGATTGTTTTCGAGCAGAAAGGTATCCAGCTGATTCTGATTCATCGGCGTGCTCCTTTCATCCTTATTTATATAGGCACAGGAGTTGTTACAATCAAGAACTCCTACGTGTCAAAGTAGTGCTGTAAGGCTATTATACAACTCGTTCATGAAGAGAAAATGAACAACCGCTAAATTATTAAACATATTGGAATCGAGCAGGATTTTGCTTGGAATATGCTCTTATTCATTTTGTAAGCGCTTGCTATGATGGTGTCAGCGATAGAGCATTCCTCCCTTTACGGACCAATCCGGCGGGTTCGCGGCTCTATATGAATCACGATATTGAAGGAGGCTTATGCAATGGAGCTACAAGCACCACATCATTCGGAGCACACCAGCATGGTACAGCCGGAGCAAGCAGGGCAATATGCAAGCATTCGATGGAAGGAGCGACTTGGTTACGGAATCGGTGACTTTTCTACGAATCTAATCTGGGTCGCTATTACGACCTATTTGACCTTTTTCTACACAGACATTGCACATCTATCAGCGGGTGTGATTGGAACGGTATTGCTCGCGACACGCTTGCTGGATGGTGTAGTTGATATCGGCATTGGCGTGCTCGTTGATCGCACACGCAGTAAGCATGGCAAGGCACGTCCGTGGCTCAAATGGATGAGCTTGCCGTTTGGACTATCCGTAATGCTACTGTTCACAGCGCCTGATCTCGGTGCAACGGGTTCGATCTTCTATGCTGCGATTACTTATTTTATCGTCACGGTCATCTATTCTTCGATTAATATTCCTTATGCTGCGCTGAACTCGCTTATTACGCAGGAGCCGTACCAACGTTCGATGCTCAATATTACACGCGGCGTGCTAAGCATGTGTGGTGGTGTACTTATTAGCGTGATGGCGCTACCGCTGGTCAATACACTGGGTGGTGGGAAAATGGGCTGGTCACTGACATTCGTGATCATCGGTCTTCTCTCTCCGCTACTACTCATGATCACGTATAAAACAACCCGTGAGCGTGTGAAGCCAGTGGTCGTGCAAAAACAGATTCCACTGCGGATTGCTCTGCGCTCGCTCATACGCAATAAATACTGGCTGCTCGTGGTCGCTTTTACAACACTGGTATTTTTGAGCAGTGGCATCAGTTCGGCGCTGAATATCTATTATGCACAGTATATTTTGCATGATTCAGGATTAGTTGGTGTACTGGCGCTAGCAGGGCTGTTGCCGATTGTGATCGGGATGCTGGTCTCTGCTCCATTAATCAAGCGTCTGGGTAAACGCAATACCGTTTTGCTGGGGATGTGCATCTCACTCGCTGGTGCATTACTCGTGCTTATTCAGCCGTCCAGTCTGGAAATTGTGCTGTTAAGTACAGTACTGAAAACGTTAGGCACGGCACCTGCTGTAGCTACAGGTGCCGCGATGCTGGCAGACACGGTTGAATACGGCGAGTGGAAAACAGGGGCACGGATCGAAGGCTTAATCTATAGCGGTAGCGGATTGTCTTCCAAAATTGGCACAGGACTTGGCGGCGCGTGTGTCGGTTGGGCTCTGGCGTGGGGTGGCTATGTAGGTGGCGTGCAGTTCCAATCCGCTTCGGCACTTCAGGCGATTACGACATTGTTCTTATACGTGCCGATTGTGCTGGCGATATTGCAAATTGTACTGATGACGATGTATCAGCTAGATAAACGTTATCCAGTTATCATTGCTGAACTAAAAGCAATGACTAATCCCCAATCTTAAATACGAACTTCAACTATAGGAGTGATGACGATGAATCAAGCAATGTTTCCAGCATCCTTTATGTGGGGCACCGCTACAGCGGCTTATCAGGTAGAAGGAAATAATCGATACAGCGACTTCTGGGCAGAGGAGCATGCAGAAGGCTCGCCTTATCGCGACAAATCCGGTGCTGCAATTGATCATTATCATTTGTATCGAGAAGATATTCAGCTGATGGCAGGTCTCGGTCTGAATACGTATCGCTTTTCGATTGAATGGGCACGGATTGAACCGGAGCGCGGACAGTTTTCACGCGAAGCGACCGAGCATTATCGCGATATGCTACAAGCCTGCCATGAGCATGGATTGACACCGCTCGTAACGCTGCATCATTTCTCTTCGCCACAATGGCTGATGAAGCTGGGTGGCTGGGCGAGCGTTGAAGTGGTAGCATGCTTTGCAGCGTATACCGAATGGGTTATGCGTGAGCTGGGTGATCTGATTCCGTATGTGATGACCTTTAATGAAGTGAATTTACCGATTATGCTGCGTGAGGTATTTTCTACTATTGGTGTGATTCCGCCAGTAGGTATTGATGCGGCAGCATGGTCAGCACCGGCATGGCGTGAATCGGCAGCACGTCTATGTGGCACGACGGTAGAGCGTTATTTTACCTTTCATATGATCTCGGATGAGCGTAGCATCGATCTGCTCAAACAAACACATCGTCGTGCGCGTGCGATCATTCGCCAGCTTCGACCGGAGACTAAGGTCGGCTTCTCGATGGCACTATCAGATGTGCAGTATATTCCCGGCGGCGAAGCGATTGCTGAACAGAAATGGGCTGCTTATTTCCGTACGTATGCCGATCTGGCAGAGGGAGATGACTACTTTGGGCTGCAAAATTACACACGCCAGGTGTACGGATCCGATGGTCTGGTAGCCCCTGAGGAAGACGCAGAGCTAACACAGATGAAGTATGAATTTTACCCGGAGGCATTAGAAAAGGTAATCCGACGTGTAGCAGATGAGCTAAAGCTACCTATTATCATCACCGAACATGGTGTAGCGACAGAGGATGATACACGACGTGTGGAGTATATCCGTCGTGGTCTGCAAGGCGTACAGTCCTGTCTTGCTGATGGCATTGATGTGCGTGGGTATATGTACTGGTCTGCATTTGATAATTTTGAATGGAATTCGGGATATGCGATGACCTTCGGTATGATCGGGGTAGATCGCTCGACTCAGGAGCGTACGGTGAAGGCGAGCGGACATTATCTAGGACAGATTGCACGCAGTCATAATATGCGCACGCCAGAATCTGCTCGCTGAGTAGTTACACATGCCTCTCTCGTTTCAGTAGGAAAGTGTTGCGGGTAATTCATTGTACAGGCATCAAATAGCATTTGTAGCTGCTTATTGCTTGAGTAGAAAAAGGGCTTGGTCTATCGCTAGATGCTGTTCATATGTTAACAGTGATATAATAGGGATGTGCCAGAGAATTGCCCGAACCTGTACATAACCGTCTGCGGCACGAACAATCGGGCAGCGGCTATCATTTTGAAGTCAGCATTACGCTGAGAAGAGAGGGGAACAAACATGCTGTTTTCTAACATTTTGCTTGCTTACGATGGTTCTAAGGCTTCTAATAAGGCACTGAATCGTGCTATTGAGCTAGCTCAGGCGAATCCAGAGGCACATATCGACGCGATCCATGTGTTTGATTTTCCACGTTACTTTATGGGCGAGGGCATTGTACCCGTGCCAACGACGTCGAATGAAGAGCTGTACGAGATGGCGATGCAGACCGCGAAGGAAGCCAAGCGCCGCCTGGATGAGTCAGGTATTACAAACAAATATGATGTCGAAATGATTCAAGGCTCTGCTGCACAGAGCATTCTTGAATTCGCTGACAGCCACAACTCTGATGTGATCATCATCGGTAGCCGTGGACTGGGCAGCATTCGTGAATTTGTACTTGGTAGTGTGAGCCATAATGTGGTGCAGCACGCTCGTATCCCGGTATTGATCGTAAAATAAAGCAACCTACTACAATAGCATCAAGCAGTCGGATAGCCAGTACGCTTCCTAGGAAGTGTACTGGCTATTTTTGTATAATAATACCAAATTACTACAAATAAAATAGAAGAAACAGCCGATAACATCTATAGCTTGTGCGTGATGTTCGTATTTATGCACAGATGGAGTTTGATCCAAAGGCATTAATTATTCGTTAAACAGGTTAATAACTAAGATGTACGGAACGACAAGTGAGCTCATCATTTATTTTCAAGTCTGACAGTATGGCTCTGATAACAATGAGATGATGCAACAGAGAAGGGAGCAATAATAGATGGAAATACAGCTGCAAGTATCTGAATCGATGTTAGGCAAGCTCGACCTGCTCATGGAGCGCATTCCCTATCTAGCTGAAACGATTACAGGCGTTACCTATGTGGAAACGGCTCGCATGGTTGTAGTCGCTCTGGATACAGAGGAGATTGCGGAAGCAGAGGAGCTGCACGAAGACTATGCTGCTCTGTGTGATAGCCTGATGCAGACCCGTGTCATTAGTAAAACCGTCGTGCGTAGTAATCAATCGGACTCGGATCGGTCAGTGATCTCATCTGCATCGGTATCCAGTGAAGCGCCGGTATCTGCTCCCTATCTGGATGAAACGGATATTACGTTACTGGAGCAGCTGGATCGTTCCTTTATCGAGATTGCGCGACATCATGGCGCTGTTCTTCGTGAGTATCCTTCTACATTTACTAAAGCCAATATGGCACGCAACCAGTATCATATTAATTTTCCGCAAAATATTGTCGGTGTGGCAACTGTGCCGCATCAATTCAAAACGATCAATCGTTTTCGTGAGCAAGCAGCTTCGCATT
Source organism: Paenibacillus hunanensis (assembly GCF_034055775.1). Lineage (NCBI taxonomy): Bacteria > Bacillati > Bacillota > Bacilli > Caryophanales > Paenibacillaceae > Paenibacillus > Paenibacillus hunanensis. Next base: position 992,132 of record NZ_CP139194.1, read on the forward strand.
CGCATCATCAATCACTTGTTCCAACAGGTGAAATTTTGCAGCCTTGTATTTGCTATCATTGCTATGAGGAGCAGCAAGGTAGTCGTTCAGGCAGTCGTCGCATTATGACAGCGAAAGGGAAATGCTTCCGTAACGAGATCGCCTGGCGCAAGGATGAATTCCGTCGCACTGAATTCATGATGCGCGAGATTGTATTCGTCGGTGATCAGCAGTGGGTTATGGATACACGCAATGCGATTATGGATGAGGTGTGGGAGCTGTTTACGGGGCTTGGCTTAACGGGCAAAATCGAAACAGCGACAGACCCGTTCTTTTTCAGTCAGGATGTGAAAACAAAGGGCGCCTATCAAATGGTCAGCAATGCAAAGTATGAGCTGGCAGCCGTGCGCAATAATGGACAGGAAAGCTCGATTGCATCGTTTAACTATTGTGAGGATGTATTGTGCGGCAAATACGATATTCGCGATGAGGACGGCAATGGGATGTACTCAGGCTGTGTTGCATTTGGTATGGATCGCTGGAAGGAAGCCTTTCTGGAGCGCTATGGCCGTGATCAGAGTCAGTGGCCGACCTTTACGATTCAAGCGCTGAAGCAAGAGCAGATGTTAGCCGTAGCTGCTACTCCTGTCGCACATAGAAGCTGTAGCGAGGACGCAGAGCAAGCCATCATACACGTATTGCACGATATTTTCCAGAGAGAAGTAAACCTGGAGCCAGATGAAGACCTGAATCAAGCAGGGCTCGACTCGATCACCACGATTGATCTGATTGTCGGTCTCGAAGAACGGCTCGGTATTCGTATTCAGGATCAAGACCTGACCGTAGCGAATCTATCCTCGATTCGTACGATTACGGAGATGCTGAACAATAAATACTGTGCAGTGGTCAGTTAAGCACCATCCAGCTCATCGTAGATTCCTGTGTTCTCCCAATGCCAAAGGATATCTGCTGATTTCTTCAGCAAGTGGATAAAGCAGTAGGGATTCGGCTACAGGTAATCCCTTTTTCTAAACCAGGACGCACCGTTATCACTAGACTCCCTGTCATCCAAAGGAGCTAAGGCGATAACGATGCGTCTTTTTTGCTGTTTTCAAGCTTTACAGCAGTTATGTAGTGAAATAAATCATCAAAATACGAACAATTAAAAATGTGAACTTTGTAACGTTCGCCTTTTAAGTTGACATACCATGGAACTCATTGGTACACTGTGTAACGAAGCTTATAAATAACGTGAATTGTGATTTGACTCGTATAACGCTGGGAATAAGGCCCGGAAGTATCTACCCGAAAACCGTAAATTTTCGGACTACGAGAGCAGGGAATGAACAGGTAGCACGGCCATCAGGCTGTCTACATGCTGTTGCTACATCCGGTACGATCCTCCGTGCAAGCGAGGAAGCCGGCGTGTCAGGCACCCGCATTTCATCCGTTCGGTGCTCGGTAGTCCGGAAATCCTGGAAAACAACTGTTTTCTCATGGGTTTGCGGATTTTTTTCTGACTGGAAATCGAAACGTCGATAAATAGTCATTCATTTCCAGTCGCTAACATTGCGCGAACAAGCGAATGCTATGCTTGATAGATAGAGCAGCTAGGCTATTGAACCTTTATCCTTTCACAGAAAGTAGGTAATGTCATGTCAGTACAGATCGCTGTCGTGATGGGCAGCAAGTCAGATTGGGAAACGATGCAGCATGCCTGTCAGGTGCTGGATGAGCTGAGCATCCCTTATGAAAAGCAGGTTGTGTCTGCACATCGCACACCGGATTTGATGTTCCGTTTTGCTGAAGAAGCGCAGGATCGCGGCATTAAGGTAATTATCGCTGGTGCTGGAGGCGCAGCACATCTGCCAGGAATGATCGCTTCCAAAACATTGCTTCCCGTTATTGGCGTACCGGTCAAATCGGCTGCGCTGAACGGACTCGATTCCCTGCTGTCGATCGTACAAATGCCAGGCGGCATTCCGGTTGCTACTGTAGCGATTGGTAAAGCGGGCGCGATTAACGCTGGACTGCTGGCAGGTCAGATGATCGGTGCATTTGACCGTTCCATTCTGGAGCGCCTGAACGAGCGTCGTGAGCGCATTAAGCAGGAAGTGCTAGAATCCAGCGAGACACTGGGAGCTGATGAATGATGAACCCATCTGTACAAGGACGCAAGGGTCGTATCATTGAGCCGGGCTCGACGATTGGGATACTTGGCGGTGGACAGCTTGGACGGATGATGGTGCTACAGGGTGCGCCGCTTGGCTACCGTTTCGTTACACTGGATCCGGCAGACAACGCACCGTGCGGACAGGTGAGCAGCCAGATCGTTGCGCATTATGATGATGTAGAAGCGGCCCAGCAGCTTGCAGAGCAAGCGGATGTGATCACGTACGAATTTGAAAATGTGGATGCTGGCGTTGCCGCATTGCTGGAAGAGCAGTCCTACGTGCCGCAGGGCAGTAAGCTACTCTACACCACACAGCATCGTTTACGTGAGAAACGAGCGATTGAGGCAGCAGGCGCAACCGTTGCCCCGTATGCTGAGGTGAAGAGTGCAGAACAGACGCTGGAGGCGGTACGCCGTTTTGGTACACCGTGTGTGATGAAGACAGCAACCGGCGGCTATGATGGCAAAGGGCAATTCGTGATTCGTAGCGAGGAGCAGGCTGCACAGGCATACGAGGAGCTTAGCGCAGCAGGTACTGATCTTGTCGTAGAGCAATTTATCGACTTCGCATGCGAGCTGTCTGTTGTCGCTGCTCGTAGCAGCAATGGGGAGATCAAGACCTTCCCGGTCGCGGAAAATATTCATATCGATAATATTTTACATCTGTCGATTGTGCCTGCACGCGTAGCGGATGAGGTACAGCGCCGTGCGGAGCAGATGGCAGCAGCGATTGCCGAATCGATGGATGCGGTCGGCTTGCTGGCAGTAGAGCTGTTTTGCACAGCGGATGGCGAGCTGTATGTGAACGAGCTAGCACCAAGACCGCATAATTCTGGACATTATACGATGGAAGCCTGCGCGACCTCACAGTTTGAGCAGCATGTACGAGCGATCTGCGGCTTGCCACTTGGTAGTACAAAGCTGCATATGCCCGTCGTGATGGTGAACATTCTTGGCGAGCATGTGCCGGAGGTACAGCAGCGTATGCTGGTGGCAGATACGGAAGCAGAGCGATTGAATGTCATACCGAAGTACCATTTATATGGTAAAGAAGAGGCCAAACACAAACGTAAGATGGGACATATCAATGTGCTGTGTCATAATAGTGAAGACGCTCTGAATTGGATAGAGCAAACCAACATATGGAGGACGAGAACCTATCATGATTGAACGTTATAGCAGACCGGAGATGCGCAACATCTGGAGTGAGGAAAACAAATTCAAGGCATGGCTTGAAGTGGAAATTTGCGCGTGTGAAGCATGGGCAGACCTGGGTGTGATTCCGAAGGAAGATGTGGAGAAGCTGCGTGCGAATGCAAGCTTTGATATTGACCGCATTTATGAGATTGAGCAGGAGACACGTCATGATGTGATCGCCTTTACACGTGCCGTATCCGAAAGTCTGGGCGAGGAACGTAAATGGGTGCATTATGGTCTGACTTCTACCGACGTGGTGGATACTGCACTCGGTTACCTGCTGCGTCAGGCGAATGAAATTTTGGAACGCGATATTATCAATTTTATCGAAATTTTGAAGGAAAAAGCACTGGCTTATAAAAATACGCCGATGATGGGACGTACTCATGGCGTACACGCGGAGCCAACGACATTCGGTCTGAAAATGGCGCTGTGGCATGAGGAAATGAAGCGTAATCTGGAGCGTTTCCGTCATGCGGCTGACAATGTGCAGTACGGTAAAATTTCCGGTGCGGTCGGTACATATGCCAACATCGATCCAGCGGTAGAAGAATTTGTATGTAACAAGCTGGGCACAAAGGCAGCACCGATCTCCACGCAAACCTTGCAGCGTGATCGTCATGCCGAGTACATGGCAACACTGGCGCTGGTAGCAACATCGCTCGACAAATTTGCAACCGAGATTCGCGCCCTGCAAAAGAGCGAATTCCGCGAGGTGGAAGAAGCATTTGCTAAGGGTCAAAAAGGCTCGTCCGCGATGCCACACAAGCGTAACCCGATCGGCTCGGAGAACATTTCCGGTCTATCGCGTGTGATCCGTGGTCATATGGTGTCCGCGTATGAAAATGTAACGCTGTGGCATGAGCGCGATATCTCGCACTCATCTGTAGAGCGTATCATTTTGCCAGATGCGACAATGCTGCTGAACTACATGCTGAACCGTTTTGGCAATATCGTGAAAAACCTGACCGTATTCCCGGAAAATATGCAGCGTAACATCCAGCGTACGTATGGCGTACCGTTCTCCGGTCGTGTGATGACCAAGCTGATCGACAAAGGCATGAGCCGTGAGCAAGCGTACGATACAGTACAGCCGCGTGCAATGCAGGCGTGGGAAGAACAGCGTTCGTTTAAAGATATCATTTCCGAGACACCGGAGATCACATCACAGTTGAGCAGCGAAGAGATCGAAGATGCATTCAATCCAGCATGGCATCTCAAGCATGTAGATACGATTTTCAAAAAGCTCGGTCTGGACTGAGATAACGGAAGATCAGATCAACCAGAAGGCATACATGTATATACCAACCTGAGGGAGAGGGAACGCAATATGGCAGCACAGGCATTAGCTACGGCAGCGGATCTGATCGATGCGCCGCTCATTTATAAAGGTAAAGTACGAGAGCTGTACGATCTGGGCGAGCATTTCTTGATTGTTGTGACGGATCGTATCTCGGCATTCGACTATGTGCTTGATCCGCCTGTACCACATAAGGGTGAGGTGCTGAATCGTCTGAGCGCCTACTGGTTTGGCGAGACCAAGCATCTGATCGACAATCATGTGGTGCATATCGATGTGGATCAGCTTGGTGATATCGTGCGTGATCGTGAAGCGCTGCGTAACCGGATCATGGTGACACGCAAGGCGGAGCGGATCGATATGGAATGTGTCGTACGCGGCTATATTACCGGTGGCGGCTGGCGTCAATATGAGCAGACAGGCGAGGTCAATGGTATCGCCTTGCCGCAGGGCTTGCGCAAAAATGGCGAGTTCCCTCAACCTATTTTTACACCGGCAGCGAAAAATGATGTCGGACATGATGAGGATATTTCATTTGAGCAAATGAAGCAGCAGGTTGGCGAGGAACTCGCGGTTCAGTTGCGCGACAAAAGCATTGAGCTGTATGAGTTCGCACGCAAACAGTGCTTGCAGCACGATATTATTTTAGCGGATTGCAAATTTGAATTTGGACTGATCGATGGCAAGCTGATTCTGATCGATGAGATCTTCACCCCGGATTCCTCGCGTTTCTGGGCCAAATCGAATTATGCACTCGATATTGAGATTGACAGTATGGATAAGGAGCCCGTGCGTACGTATCTGGCAGGCACCGATTGGGATAAAAACAGTCAGCCCAATCCTCTTCCAGCTGAGGTTGTACAGGCGACAGCAGAGCGTTATCTGGCGATTTACGAAAAGCTTACCGGTTCCAAACTTTCGTAATGCTACCGCTAGCTATCGACTCGTTTCATTGATTGGTTAGGTAATACGAATGATTTTGCAGGTGCTATACGATATGAAATGCAAGCTATTCACCATTCCAAGGAGGAACAATGAACCCATGATCAAAGCGACTGTCCATGTGACCATTAAAGAAAGCGTACTTGACCCACAAGGAGCAACTGTACAAGGAGCACTGCATTCTCTCGGATTCAATGAAGTAGAGAGTCTGCGCATCGGCAAATTTATGGAGATTGAGCTGGATACCGACAACCGTGAGGAAGCGGAGCAGCGCCTGAAAGTAATGTGTGAGAAGCTACTGGCTAATACAGTGGTTGAAGACTATCGATTCGAACTGGAGGGTTAATTCCATGAAATTTGCAGTACTCGTATTTCCTGGCTCCAACTGTGATATCGACTGCTTCAAGGCAGTAGAGGAAACACTGGGCGAGCCGGTTGATTATGTATGGCACACGGCAACCGACCTGTCGGCTTATGATTGTATTCTTGTACCTGGTGGCTTCTCCTATGGTGACTACCTGCGCTGTGGCGCGATTTCCCGCTTCGCACCTGTAATGAATGAGGTTGTCAAAGCAGCAGAGCAAGGCAAATATGTGCTTGGCATTTGCAATGGATTCCAGATTCTGACCGAAGCGCGTCTGCTGCCTGGAGCCTTGCTGCGTAACGAATCGATGAAGTTCCGTTGTCATGATACGGTACTCACCGTAACGAATAATGAGACGCCATTCACACTGGATTATGCAAAGGATGAAGAGATCATCATTCCGATTGCACACGGCGAAGGCAATTACTATTGTGATGAAGCGACACTGGAGCAGCTGAAGGCGAATAACCAGATCGTGTTCCAATATGGTGATAATCCGAATGGCTCGCTGCACGATATTGCAGGCATCTGTAATGAGCGCGGTAATGTAGTTGGCATGATGCCACACCCTGAGCGTGCGGTGAATGAGCTGCTCGGCAGCACAGACGGCAAGAAAATGTTCACATCTATTTTGAAAGCCTGGAGGGATCAACATGACGCAGCAAACATCCGTTAAGGAACCGACGGCGGAGCAAGTCGCAGAACAGAAGTTGTATCAGCAAATGGGCGTATCGGATACCGAATTCGACCTGATCTGCGGTTTCCTCGGACGTAAACCAAACTACACGGAAATTGGCGTATTCAGCGTAATGTGGTCGGAGCACTGTGCCTACAAAAACTCTAAACCATTGCTGAGACGCTTCCCGACGGATGGCCCGCGCGTATTGATGGGCCCGGGTGAAGGCGCTGGTATCGTGGATATCGGCGACAACCAGGCAGTTGTATTCAAAATTGAAAGTCATAACCATCCATCTGCGGTTGAGCCGTATCAAGGCGCAGCTACCGGTGTGGGCGGCATCATTCGTGACATTTTTTCGATGGGCGCACGTCCAATCGCATCGCTGAACTCTCTGCGCTTCGGTAAGCTGGAGAGCGAGCGCGTGAAGTATTTGTTTGAGCATGTGGTTGCGGGTATTGCAGGCTACGGCAACTGTATCGGTATCCCGACAGTTGGCGGCGAAGTGATGTTTGATGAGAGCTATGAAGGCAATCCACTCGTCAATGCGATGTGTGTCGGTCTGATCGATCACGATAAAATTCAGCGTGGTGTGGCGAAAGGTGTAGGGAATCCGGTATTTTATGTGGGACCTCCAACCGGACGCGATGGTATCCACGGTGCTACCTTCGCATCGGAGGAGCTAACAGAGGAATCGGAAGCGCGCAAAACGGCGGTACAGGTGGGCGATCCGTTTATGGAGAAGCTCGTTATGGAATCGTGTCTGGAACTGATCGATAGCGGCATCGTGCTCGGGATTCAGGATATGGGCGCAGCCGGTCTGACCTGCTCTAGCTCAGAGATGGCAAGTAAAGCAGGCAATGGTCTGGAGCTGTATTTGGATCAGGTGCCACAGCGTGAATCTGGCATGACCCCTTATGAAATGATGTTGTCCGAATCGCAGGAGCGTATGCTGTTCGTGGTCGAGCCGAAGGATGAAGCACAGGCGATGGAGATTTTTGAGCGCTGGGGCGTTATCTGTGCAAAGGTGGGTAAAGTAACAGACGATGGTCGTCTGAAGCTGTTCCATCACGGCGAGCTGGTTGGCGATATGCCGGTACATGCTCTCGTTGATGAGTGTCCGGTATACAACAAGCCATCCGCAGTGCCTGCTTATTATGAGCAAATGGAAGGCGTAGATACAATTGGATATAACGAAGTGACCGATCTGTCTGGCGCTCTCAAATCCGTACTCGCTTCTCCGACGGTAGCGAGCAAGGCATGGGTATACGATCAGTACGATTACATGGTACGTACGAGCACAGCGGTTCGCCCGGGCTCAGATGCAGCGGTCGTTACCGTGCCAGGTACACGTAAGGCGCTTGCAATGACGACCGATTGTAACTCACGCTTCGTCTATCTTGATCCAGAAGTGGGCGGCAAAATTGCAGTTAGCGAAGCAGCACGCAACATCGTATGCTCCGGTGCAGAGCCACTGGCGATTACGGATAACCTGAACTTCGGTAGCCCGGAAAAGCCAGAAATTTTCTGGCAAATGGAAAAATCGGTTGACGGTATGGCAACAGCTTGCCGTGCACTGGAAACACCGGTTATCGGCGGTAACGTCAGCCTTTACAATGAAAATGCACGCGGTTCGATCTATCCGACACCAGTTGTCGGTATGGTGGGCCTCGTTCACGATACGGATCACATTACGACACAGGCATTCAAGCAAGCTGGCGATGTACTGTTCCTGTTGGGCGAAACGAAAGCCGAACTGGGCGGTAGCGAATTCCAATATATCGTACACGGCAAAACCGAAGGACGTCCGCCTGCACTGGATCTCGTTGTTGAAAAGCAATTGCTGGATGGCGTGCTAGGAGCGATTCAAGGCGGTCTGGTACAATCTGCACATGATCTGTCCGAAGGCGGTCTGGCGGTGGCGCTGGCAGAATCCTGCATTAGCGGCAAGCTTGGCGCAGATGTTGAGCTAGCATCGAATGGTCTGCGTAATGATCTGCTGCTGTTCAGCGAATCGCAATCGCGTATTCTATTATCGGCAACAGCAGACAATGCCGATGCACTCGTGAGCAAGCTGGAAGCAGCAGGCGTACCAGTAACACGAATCGGACAGGTAGCAGCAACAAAAAATCTTACTATTCAAGTGGACGGCAAGCAAGTCCTGGCAGAAGAGGTAGACGCACTTCGCCAGGTCTGGGAGGATGCGATTCCATGTCTGATGAATTAAATGGATTACAGCTTTGGACTGGTGACTATTACAATCAGGGAACCGGACCGAATGATATTTTCGATACGTTAAAGGAGGAATGCGGCGTTTTCGGTGTCTACGGACACTCGGGGGCCGCTTCCCTGTCTTATTACGGGCTGCATGCCCTTCAGCATCGCGGTGAGGAAAGCTGCGGAATTTGTGTGAGTGATCGCAACCAGTTCAACTATCATCGTGGGATGGGACTGGTGAAGGAAGTATTCGATAAGGATATTATGAGCACACTTAACGGCGATATCTCGGTAGGGCATGTACGCTATTCGACGAGCGGTAGCAGTCATCTCGGTAATGCACAGCCGCTCGTATTCCGCTATCGCGCAGGCGAGCTGGCGCTAGCGACCAATGGCAACATCGTTAATGCACCGCAAATTCGGCGTGAGCTGGAGGAAGCAGGTTCGATTTTCCAGACGACCAGTGATACAGAGGTTGTCGCGCATCTGATCGCACGCTCCTCCAAGCCGCTGGTGGAAGCGGTGAAGGATGCGTTCCGCCGTATTGTCGGTGGGTTTGCCTTTCTCGTAATGACGAACGAGCAACTCATCGTAGCCAGTGATCCGAACGGTTTGCGTCCGCTTACGATGGGACGCCTTGGCGATGCGTACATCTTCACATCAGAAACCTGTGCGCTGGAAACGATCGGTGCGGAAGCGATTCGTGATGTGAAGCCAGGCGAGCTGCTCGTACTGGATGAGAATGGGTTGCATGAAGATTCGTATGTAGATGAGCCGCAGCGCAAGGCGCTATGCTCGATGGAATATATTTATTTTGCCCGCCCGGATAGCGATATGAATGGCTCTAATCTGCATTCAGCACGTAAACGGATGGGCTCGGTCATGGCGCGCGAAGCGTTCGTCGATGCCGATCTCGTCACTGGCGTACCGGATTCCAGTATCTCAGCAGCGATCGGTTACGCTGAGCAGACCGGTATCCCTTACGAGCTCGGTATGATCAAAAACAAATACACCGGACGTACCTTCATCCAGCCGAGTCAGGAGCTGCGTGAGCAGGGTGTGAAAATGAAGCTCAGTGCTGTACGCCGTGTAGTTGAGGGTAAACGCGTCGTCATGATCGACGACTCCATCGTACGCGGTACAACCTCACGCCGAATCGTAAACATGCTACGTGATGCGGGTGCAACAGAAGTGCATGTACGCATCACATCACCCCCTTTTAAAAATCCATGCTTCTACGGCATCGATACACCAGATCGTCGTGACCTGATCGCTTCGTCCAAGTCGGTCGAAGAAATCCGCGAGGAGATCAACGCTGATTCGCTGGCGTTTCTGAGTCATACTGGGCTGGTGGAAGCGGTCGCTGGGGATAACAAGCATGACTACAAAGGCGGCATGTGCATGGCGTGCTTCGACAACGACTATCCGACGCAGGTAGACTTCGGTGGCGAAGAACAATTCGGATGTGGGTGTTGAGAAATGGTTTTCTGGGTGGTGGAAAAGAGGATGTGGAGTGGTGCGGGGAACGCTCCGGGCGAGGAATAGGTCGCCGATCGCGGGTTGAACTCGGGTGCCTTGGATTGGATAACCTCTTGTAGAGGTCGGCACCCGAGTTCAAAGGCGATCTTTGACCTATCTCCTCGCCCTCCGCTCCGCACACTCTCCATCCATTTTCCAACGGAGAAAAGCCCTTCTCGTGGGTAGTAGCAGGGAAGGATTAGACCTTTAAACATTAGATCTTCAAACCTCAAGCCTTCGAGTATTAGGGCTTTGAGACTTTGACTTTTGAGATAAGACTTAGGTCGTTATAGCTCTGAACTTTGGAGTAGGTAGGTTTATGTTCTTTGGGAAATATTAATGTGGGTTAAGAGCGGTGACATCGTACATGTACGATGTGATTGGAGTAAAGACAAGGCAAGGGCAATGAAGGTGTATAGAGATTGAATGCATGAGACACTCAATCTAAAAATAAAACAAAGCAAATTAAAACAATGCAAAAAAGAAAACAATACGACACACTATATACAGCGACAGACTACGTACAACAATCAATACGAACAACGATACAATACAACAAACAACTCAAAACATCTCCCAGCAATCAACACAAGATTCACCCTAACAACCCGACAATGTAGCAGTTACAGTGTTTATCCTGCTACTCCCCCTAATGAGGCGGGAATGGTTTTGGAGCGTAGGAGCTTATTGCACCAAGCGGAGGGGATGGAATCGATCGGGCGCAGCATTTGTAGCTGGCTTTTGACCGCTAAGCGGTCGTTCAAAAAAGCCAGCTACAACGGCGAAGCCCGACCGATCCATCCCCGCAGCGCCCGTAGCAGTCAAAGCACCCCCCCGCTCCACTTCCCATCTCTCCGCCAAACATTTTAACATTTGAAAGAGGTGCGATGGCAGTGTCAGAAGCGTATAAAAAGGCCGGAGTCGATATCGCGGCAGGTAATGAAGCGGTCGAGCGAATGAAGAAGCATGTGAAAACTACATTTCGTCCAGAGGTGATGACGGATCTGGGTGGTTTTGGTGCGTTGTTCGGTCTGAATAAGGATAAATACGAGGAGCCTGTACTCGTATCCGGTACGGACGGTGTAGGAACGAAGCTGAAGCTGGCTTTTGCGATGGATAAGCATGATACGATCGGGATCGATGCGGTAGCGATGTGTGTGAACGATATTGTAGTACAGGGCGCAGAGCCCCTATTTTTCCTCGATTATCTAGCTTGTGACCGTGTTATTCCTGAAAAGATTGAAGCGATCGTATCCGGTATCGCGGATGGCTGTCGTCAGGCAGGCTGTGCGTTGATTGGTGGCGAGACGGCGGAAATGCCGGGCATGTATTCGGAGGGTGAATATGATATCGCTGGCTTTACCGTTGGGATTGTAGATAAGCCCAAGGTGATCACAGGTAGCGAGATTGCGGCGGGTGACGCGGTGATTGGTCTGGCTTCTAGCGGCGTGCACAGTAACGGATTCTCTCTTGTGCGCAAGCTACTGCTGGAGGATGGCGGCTATGAGCTGACAGCGCAGGTTGCTGAGCTGGATAACGCCGTACTGGGTGATGTACTGCTGGAGCCAACACGTATTTATGTCAAGTCCTCGCTGGCACTGCAAGAGGCGATACAGGTGAAGGGCATGGCGCATATTACAGGTGGCGGCTTTATTGAAAATATTCCACGTATGCTGCCAGAAAATGTGAACGTCGATATCGAATATGGTAGCTGGCCGATTCTGCCGATTTTCCAGCTGATGCAAGCAAAAGGTGCGATCAGCAATCGTGATATGTTTACAACATTTAATATGGGTATCGGTATGGTGATCGTCGTACCTGCGGAGCAAGCAGAGCAAGCACTTGCTGTATTGGAGCAGCATGGCGAGCAGGCATATCGCATCGGTACGGTTACAGAAGGCGAGCGTATCGTTACCTTTACCGGAGCGGATGTATAATGAAGCCTGTAGCCATTGCCGTATTTGCATCTGGACAGGGTAGTAACTTTCAGGCGATGGTCGATGCGCAGCGTAGCGGGCTGCTCGGTCTGGCTGAGGTTAAGCTGCTTGTGTGCGATAAGCCGAATGCGCCGGTGATTGAACGGGCGCAGCGTGCAGGTGTAGAAACATTTGTGTTCCAACCGAAAGAATATAGCAGCCGTGAGCAATACGAAATGGAGATTGTGAACAAGCTACAGCAGCGAAGCATCGACTATGTGGTGCTGGCAGGCTATATGCGGCTACTCACACCAACGATGGTCAATCCTTACATGGGACGGATGATCAATATTCATCCTTCCCTGCTGCCTGCATTTCCGGGTAAGGATGCGATTGGTCAGGCACTGGACTATGGTGTGAAGTTGACCGGAGTAACGGTTCATTTTGTCGATAATGGCATGGATACCGGGGCGATTATCGCACAGCAGCCTGCGCCGATTCATCCTGATGATACCGCCGACACGCTGGCTGAACGTATTCATCATATTGAACAAACGCTGTATCCGCGTGTTGTCTCCCAGCTTGCTGCGGGCAAGATTCGTCTGGCAGACGATGGACGGCATGTGATTGTGGAGCAGTAACAGGGACGTTGTATTATAGTTACGTTTATAAAAGTGTGGTCTTATATGAATTAGTGATAGGTGCAGTTCATGATCACCTTATATGTGAACAGGTGTAGGCACATTAAATCTTTCGGTTTGATTGAGTAAAGGAGTACCTTGATCAAGTTAAATTGTAGATTTGATTGTGCACTGGTGTATTTATAGCTCAGGATTTAAAGTTACACTCGGTCAATATCGTAGTAGATAGCGTAGAGTACCGATGTTGCTACGGGTATTGATGGTATTCGTGAATGCCATGCTGTGTTACCGATTACGTTACATGGATCTATTCAAGCTGTACCCATTTGAAGGAGGAATCCCTAATTATGAGTATCAAACGAGCGCTCGTCAGCGTATCCGATAAAACAGGTGTCGTCGATTTCTGTCGCGAGCTATCCGAGCTAGGCGTAGAGATCATTTCGACCGGAGGAACGAAAAATCTACTGGCAGATGCAGGTGTACCGGTTATCGGTATTTCCGACGTGACGGGCTTTCCAGAAATTCTGGATGGACGTGTAAAAACATTGCATCCTGCTGTACATAGCGGTCTGCTGGCGATTCGAGATAGTGAAGAGCATCAGAAGCAGATGGACGAGCTTGGACTTGGCTATATCGACCTGGTTGTCGTTAACCTGTACCCATTCCAGGAAACGGTAGCAAAACCGAATGTGGCATACGAGGATGCGATTGAAAATATCGATATCGGTGGCCCAACGATGCTGCGCAGTGCGGCGAAAAATCATGCTTTTGTGACTGTTGTTGTGGATGCAGCCGATTATGCGAACGTACTGGACGAAGTGCGCGCAGGTGGCGATACGACACTGGCAACACGTAAAGGACTGGCTGCCAAAGTATTCCGTCATACAGCAGCTTACGACTCCCTCATCTCTGACTATCTGGCAGGCGTACTGGAAACACCATATCCAGAGCGTTACACTGTAACCTATGAGAAAATTCAAGACCTGCGCTACGGAGAAAATCCGCACCAGACCGCAGCCTTTTATCGTAAGCCGCTGGCGCCAGCAGGCACGCTGACTACGGCTGAGCAGCTGCACGGCAAAGAGCTGTCGTATAACAACATCAATGATGCGAACGCTGCGCTACAGATCGTGAAGGAATTTACAGAGCCAGCCGTTGTAGCGGTGAAGCATATGAATCCTTGCGGTGTAGGCGTAGGGGCAACGATCGCCGAAGCGTACAACAAGGCATATACCGCAGATCCAACATCGATCTTCGGCGGTATCGTGGCGGCTAACCGTGTGATCGATGCGGACACAGCGCAGCCGCTGAGCGAGATTTTCCTGGAGATCATTCTGGCACCAGACTTCACACCGGAAGCACTGGACATTTTAACGAAAAAGAAAAATATCCGTCTGCTGAAAATGGGCGAGCTAGCTCCGACTGGTGAGCGTAAAGCACAGCCAATCGTAACGATGGTTGAAGGTGGCATGGTCGTACAGGATAGCGATGTACATGTGATCACCGAAGCCGATCTAAAAATCGTTACCGATCGTGCACCGTCTGCCGAAGAAATGAAGCAGCTTCTGTTCGGATGGAAAGTGGTGAAGCATGTCAAATCGAATGCGATTGTACTTGCCGCAGACGATATGACCGTTGGCGTAGGCGCTGGACAAATGAACCGTGTAGGTGCAGCCAAAATTGCGATCGAGCAAGCAGCAGACAAAGCCAAAGGTGCGATTCTCGCCTCCGATGCCTTTTTCCCAATGGGCGATACCGTCGAAGCCGCTGCCAAAGCAGGCATTACGGCGATCATTCAGCCGGGTGGCTCGGTCAAAGACGAGGAATCAATCAAGGCAGCCAACGAGCATGGTATCGCAATGGTATTTACCGGAGTGCGTCACTTCAAGCACTAAAAACATGTATAAACCTTCAACCTGCACAGATGCTGTATCGGATACAGCGCTTCTGTTGCAGGTTGTATTCCATTTAAATGAACGGAGAGTGACCTATGGATATTCTCGTTATCGGCAGTGGCGGACGCGAGCACGCGATCATCTGGGCGCTAGCAAAAAGTCCACAAGCCGACCGCATCTACTGTGCACCTGGCAATGCAGGCATCGGACAGATTGCCGAATGTGTGCCAATCGCCGTACATGAATTTGAAAAGCTGGCAGACTTTGCCGCTGAGCGCAAGGTCGGTCTGGTCATGGTTGGCCCGGACGATCCACTGGCAGAGGGCATTGTGGATGTATTTGAAGCGCGCAACATTCCTGTATACGGCCCGCGCAAAAATGCTGCAATCATTGAAGGCAGCAAAACATTTATGAAAGACCTGCTGCACAAATACAATATCCCAACAGCCGCCTATGCTAAATTCGATACGTACGAAGCAGCGCTGGATTACCTGCAACAGCAGCCGATTCCAGTCGTAATCAAGGCGGATGGACTTGCCGCTGGTAAAGGGGTCACCGTAGCGCGTAGTATGGATGAAGCAATCGATGCGTTGCAGGCGATTATGCAGGATAAAGTGTTTGGCGAGGCAGGTAGCCGCGTGATTATCGAGGAGTTCATGGAAGGACAGGAAATGTCCATTCTTGCCTTTGTCGATGGTGAAACGGTACGGGCGATGCCAGCTGCACAGGATCATAAGCCAGTATACGATAATGATGAAGGCCCGAATACAGGCGGCATGGGGACGTATTCTCCGCTTCCGCATATCGATGAAGCGATCATCGACGAAGCAATGGAGACGATCGTCATTCCAACCGCCAAGGCGATGGTAGCAGAAGGTCGTCCTTTCCGCGGTGTACTATTCGCTGGTCTGATGATCACACCGGATGGCAAGCCGAAAACGGTCGAGTTTAACGCCCGTTTTGGCGATCCAGAAACGCAGGTTGTCTTACCACGTCTCAAAACGGATCTGCTGGACATTTTCCTTGCCAGCGTAAACGGCACACTGGCTGAGCTGGAGATCGAATGGTCAGATGAAGCGGCTGTCTGCGTGATTCTGGCTTCCGGCGGTTATCCGGCTTCGTATCCAAAGGGAGTACCGATTCATGGTGTGGATGCTGTAGATCGCTCTAAGGCACTCGTATTCCACGCAGGCACAGGCACGAGCGCGACAGGCGAACTGGTAACTAACGGTGGTCGCGTGCTCGGTGTAGTCGGTCTGGGCGCAGACATTGCTTCTGCCCGTACAGCAGCTTATGCAGAAGCGAAGAAGATTACGTTTGAAGGCAAGCATCAGCGGAGTGATATTGCGGCGAAGGCGCTGGTTCGTGGGTGAAATTGGGCGAGCTGCTTAGCCTATTGGTTATAAATGAATTTAAATAAATAAAGTAATACGAACCATATTGAATCCTCTATACTCTGATAAGATAAAGTATGGAGTAAAAGCATGTTATATTGCTTTTACTCTGTATTGAGGCTGAACAGTAGTATGGGGGATTTTTTGAGTTTGATCAAAGGCTTTGTTAAAGGACAATGTTGATATCATTAATAAAGAATAAACATATTTGAAGGTAGCAGGATTGAGTAAAGAGTTTAGTAACTACAATATTAAAGAGTTTCCATTATCATTATTCGTATTTGAAATATAGTTTGCGTTTATTAAGATTCAGCATTTAACGGTTCTTCAGATAACTTTAGCAGGAGGTATATTTTGAAAAAAATTCGCGGAAAGAAAAGATATTTTCGTAATTTGTGGGAAGAAGTTAATACGTATGACTTAAAAATTAATAACGAAGCATACTTTGATTTTTGGCATAATCACCTTGATTTTATTGGAGTTGGTGAAAGTAGTTTGAAGATAAGGAGAGAGCATATTAAAGCGCATATAGCGTTATATGATAGGTTGCTAAAGCAACTTGAAGAATTTAAAAAACCTTATCAATCATGGATTTGCATTCATGAAAATGACCCAATGTCAGATGCAGTATATATTCATACATCAAACCCCAATAATGACTACTTCCCGCATAAGATGAACGATTTGGATTGGCATTGTAATATACCTAATACTTATAAAGATTTAATCGATCTTTATAAATTTGATGTTGCCTATTATAAGTCGGAGCATGAAGAAGTGTATTATATCCAGGCGAAAGAACAAGGTATTAAATTATAAAGTTAGACTAATAAAAGTATTAGAGGTAATCACTTAGAATTGGATACTCTCCATATTTTAATTGAATTGATATGTTCGCCATCGTAAAAAAGATCCTGTATTAGTGAACTTTTGGAAGCGCTATCTGGGAATAGATTGCAAATGCTGAATAAAGATTATGAGCTCTCTCACAGCATGGATCTCGTAGCCAGGATTGATCATTCATTGCTGCATAATGTTGAATCATGTAATAATTCGAAACCATCAAAAACTGAAAAGGAGGGATT
Source organism: Paenibacillus hunanensis (assembly GCF_034055775.1). Lineage (NCBI taxonomy): Bacteria > Bacillati > Bacillota > Bacilli > Caryophanales > Paenibacillaceae > Paenibacillus > Paenibacillus hunanensis. The sequence goes on from NZ_CP139194.1 coordinate 1,009,429, forward strand.
AGCTATGGCAGATAAATATCCTAAATATGTTACGCAAACAGCAATGAAAGGTCTTATACAAAAAATCGATCTACCTGCCCCTGATGAATTCTCACAGGATTGGGAGTACGAAGTATCGGATGCTGCAAGAGTAAGTGAGTTTCTATATGCTTATGAAAATGTAGAGCTAACTACAGATGAAAAATTTGCTCTAATGATTATTATTATTTCGTCCTTTGATGATGCCATATTGGAAGGGAGCGCTGAGAACAATTGGAGCAACTTGATCAGGCATCATCTTTTGCAGGATCACCGCATTCATAAACACACGATTCTGTATTGGGCGATGCTGGATGAAGAGGATATGAGCAATGTTTATGCGGTAACACCATTTATGAGAGAGATTGCTCATCTATTCAATTGATACATAAATAGACTGGCTACAATAGCAGCGATGAATATATTGAATCATTCAACACAGGTGAGCTATGATCGTTTTCTGGTAATTGAATTGGATAAAAATAATATTTGCATATATTTTCCTATACGTTGAGCAGTGCTTCTGTCTGGATATACGTAGTATTCAACTACCATTTACCAGAGGATAGATCTGATCAAATGTGTAGGATTTTTTGCGTTGTTTATCGCTCATATAACCATATGGAATGTTCTACATGCAATAAAAAACTAGCTCGAATTTACTAAGTAAGTCTACAAATTGTTAACATAAATGCAGGTGACATGCACTACATTTATAGCCCTTATGGTTCATTTGCCTGTCCAGCTACCAAAATTTAAAGCTTGTTATCCGATATAAACAGAACGTTCTTCCAATAATCTATAAAAATAACGAAAGCTTCAAAATAAGGAGGGATCTGCAATAGCTTAAAATGGATAAAGCAAGGTGTAGTTTTTGGGAATAAGGAAGTCGAAGCGATGTAGTTTTACATTAGCAAGAAAAGGATAAGGGAGCGAATGTAATGAATAGATTTACCGCTAGAACCGTCGCAGCTGTTCTACTATGTACTGCGATGTTTAGTCATGTAGCTATAACGAAAGCAGCAGATTATCAGTATGATGGACTGGATCGCGTAACCTCTGCACAGCGAGGCGATCAAACAACGACCTATACGTATGATCACGGGGGGAACCTGCTCAGCGTAACCTCAACGAGCACGCCAGCTGTACAAAAGAGCAATATTATTCAAGGCTGGACCGCTTATATGACCAGAGGAATGAAGTCACACTACGAAACTGCAACGGCCAATGTATATAGCAATAACGATGCGCCTGTTCACTATTTTACCTCTTCTGTAGCGAATGATGTGTATAGCGATAACAGACCCGTAACGGTAACGGAGGAAGTGTACAGCTCACCAGAGCCCACGCTAACCGCACAATGGATTACACTGGATGCAAAACGAACCGGCGGCGCTAATATTTACCGAGATATTCCTGTACAAGGTGGCACCCTTTATACATATGAAGGTTGGGTCAAATCGGACGAAATGAAAGATGCGGTCGTGCAAGTAATCGTTAACTACTACGATAACAATAAGCGTCTAATTCGTTACGATAATCTACTGAATCTCAAGCAAAATACAGATTGGAAAAGCTATAATGCTAGACTGGTCGCCCCAGCCGGAGCGGTCAAGGCTAGAGTTCATTTACAGATTGTACTGCTTAAGGCTAACGGACATGCCAAGGCAGGCTTTGCCGACCGCACGTTTGAAAAGGCAGGTGGCGCACAGTGAGGCGATTCGCTATGTTTTTGCGCTGGAGTATGCTGGTCGCTGTACTGGTTGTGGTTGGATATGGATTGACAACGCATGTAGCCAAAGCGGCAGTATCCAATACATATAGTATTGCGCCAGGACAAACTATTACTTTTCAACACTATTATTCAAGTGGGGTAACTGTATTCTTAGAAGGTAATTCTTATGAGTATGCTATTTATAAATCGAATCGTGATGTGTCTAGTTATGGCATGTATTCTGCTCGCAGGTCAATTAATCTTGCTCCAAGCAATACACTGGTTGTAGCTAATAGCTCCAGTACAACAATGATTGTCGATTCAAAGGCTAAAGTTCTTAATGTTGCTGATAGTGCATCTGGTTTAGTTGCGCTGCAACACTATACTGTCTCTCCAGGTGGCAGCGTATTGGTGTCTAATTACGATGATAATAATAGCCAAACAATTCAGGTTGGCGGAGTTAATGCCAATGTGAATATTAATGCGTCAGGACAATATAGTACATTTACATCTAAAAAATCTGGTGGAACAGAGACTCTAGTTAAAGGTGGCTCGGTTATTATTACAAATCGAGATACATCTTCTTATGATATTTATGGAGCTGCCCGAGTAATCGGAATTAATAGCTCATCTGTACCAGCTAACTTTTTGTACAATGTACAACCGAAACAAGCCGTTCAAGCTATTAATAAATCTGACCAAAGTGGCTATGTTTATATTGAGGGCGGCTCCTACGAATTTGTACTCTACGATGAAGATGACTCGATCGCCTCTTCAGGTAAAACAACATCGGTAACAAAGTTCGTTAAAGCGGGTCAACGCATCGTTATTACCAATCCCAATACTTCCAACCTGGTAGTAAGCGGCCCGTATCATATTTTTGCAGCTTCCGATCAGGTCGAGCCACCAACAGTGACCAAGACATTAGGCGCTGGGGCAAGTATCAAGGTGCATAACAGCTCTGCTGAACAGATCAAGCTACTCATGAACGGCACCTATGATTATGCCGAGTATGATGCTTCCGGCGATGTGGCAGACTATCGCAGTGGCAGCACATTATCGAATTATTTGTTGCCGATCGGACATACAGTGGTTTTCACCAATACTAGTAGTCCTAATCCAGTTACAGTAAAAATTCCAAAGGAACAATCTCAGATTTCCGATTCTGCTAATCCAGCACTCTACCGCTATAACCTGCCTCCGGGCGGATCACTGGAAGCGAACAATCTGACGCACAATAATGCAACGATTCAGACGAATGGACGTTATGACTATGCGTTCTACGATAGTCTGGGCATTATGAAATATGGCACGTATGTGTCCAATAGCAGCTTCCTTTTACAAAATGGTCAACGTGTTGCCTTTACGAATGTAGGTGTGACGACAGATACGATCTATGCGCCGTATGAAGCATTCCGCTTCTCCTTCCGTTCGCAGCCGATTACATTCACACGTACACTCGAACCCGGGCAAACGATCAAAGCGCTCAATATATCGCGCTATAGCTTCCCTGTCCTAACCAATGGACAGCATCATTATGTAGTGTATGATCAAGCGGATAATCGTGTGGCGAGCTATGGTAATCCGATCAAGGCAGAGAATCATACAGTCACCAAGGATCAAAAGGCGATTATTACGAATAGCTACAATACACCGCTTACCGTTACAGGCCCTGCGGATGCTTTTGATTGGAGTAATCGTACAGAGCCTGCCCTGTATAAAGGCTATCTGAACGCAGGACAAAGTCTGAAGCTATCTAACACTAGCTCTGCTAACTTTAACCTGTATACCGAAGGAACCTATGATCAAGCGAGCTACAAGGTGGATCAATCGCTGCGTTCACTGGATCATAATCGTACGCAAACCAGCCTTCCTTTGTATACTGGAGAGCGCACAACGATCACCAATTCGGCAAGTACGCAGTTTGTGCTGTTGACTCCATATGATGTGACAACTGTACAAGCCAGCGCGAATCCTGCATTGCTGATCAAGCAGCTCGCTATTAATCAGAGTATGGACTTTATTAATCGGGCACAAACGAGTGAAACGGTCTATTTTACAGGTCGTCACGATCTGATGGATTACACAGCGGCGGGTGCGCCTGATAACTATCTGTATCATACGACGACTACCTATCGCGCGACCGATGCAGGTCAGAGGTTAGGTGTGATGAATACTGATGAACAACCGATTGAAGCCTATGCTGCCTTTGAGTTGTTTACAGGAGCGGGTCGTGAACATCCTGTCACCTTCCATAAAGTATTAAATAACGGCCAAAGTCTGAACATGACCAATACAGCAGATAAGCTGTTTAATCTCTATTCAGTTGGCGACGTGTACGACTATGTCGAGCGTAAGCCAGGTGGTGAAGTAAACGAATTAGAATTAATGCATGATGACAAGATTAATGCTATAACTGCCGGCTATAAGCTTGCCGTGACCGGTTCAGGAGCAGAGCCTTCGATCATAGAAGGGCCTTATGATGCCTTTGATATTCAGGCGAGAACGAATCCAGCCCTGATCAAGCGTACATTGAAGGCTGATGAATATGTGGATGCGGTTAATATTGAAGCTGTTGATTCGATCGTTCGCATTAAAGGATATTACGGCTATGCTCGTTATGGAAATGACGGCACACTGACGAATTATACTTACCATGCGACGAGCGCAAGCAAGCAGGAGCTTCCATCCGGTGGACGAATCGGTATTCAAAATAGCGATGAGAGCGACATTATCGTCTATGCGCCGTTTGAGTCGTTCAAGCTACAGAACCGTCAGCATCCTGTAACGTTCAAAACGGTACTGTCATCTGACCAAACAATAGCGTATCAGCAAACGATTCTCAATCCAGCAACACTATATACAGAGGGAACGTATGACTATGCACGTTACAAGACCGATGGTAATCCTGAAGATTATGCAGTAAACGAAACGACTCGCGCTACGTATCTCTCTAAAACAGATCGCTATGTCATTTCTGCTGCGCCAAATCAACAGGTAACCGTATCCGGTTCCTATGATGCGTTTAACGCAACAACGGTACAGGGACGTCCTGTCACAACCAAAATGCTAGAGCCTGGCGAGAGCTATTCTGTTCGTAATATCTCACCGAGTAGCTTCAATCTAAAAGTAGAAGGTACACATGCCTACCAGATCTATAATGAAAATGGCACACTAACCTCTAGCGGTGATAATAATACCTGGAGTGCGCATACACTATTGTCTGGATCACGTATTGTCATTACCAATGTAGATACCAAGCCAGCAACTGTATGGGCACCAGCAGAGGCAATTCGTGTTACGCAGGGTAACGATCTGCTGAACAAGTCGTTATCTAATGGACAGAGCATGAAAGCTATGAACACTTCTGGTGGTATTGCTCGTCTTACCATCAATGGCAAATACGATGTCACGGTTTACGATGCTTCACATGAAGCCACAACAACCTACGCACGACTCAGTACAGACACAACGGTAGCGATTCCAGCAGGTGGCTACGCGATCCTGACAGGTCGCCAGAGCGTCGCTACAACTATACGTGCTGATAAGGAGCATTTCTTCTTTACCGATGCCGAGCATGAAGCACTATCGATCTACAGTCTTGGTGCAGACAAGATGCTCAAGGCGCAAAATGTTACCAATCAAAGTCATACGCTAACGCCAGGCGGTAGCTTTAGCTACTGGATTGAGCAAGCAGCTGAACAGAATGGCAATGGCCCTGTTGCGATCGGCGGTGGCAATACAGCCATCATTCGTAACACAAGTGGCAAAACAATAGAAGTTTACAGCCCATATGGCTTGTTCCGCTGGGAAGAAACAACGGATCCGGTCATTCCGGCACCCACACCACCATCTGGACAGCCAGTAAGCTCGCTTGACCCATCTAGCTATGATCCGCAGACATTTTATGCGGACCCGATTGATACCTCGACCGGTGCACAGATCATCAACAAAACGATGCTGTCGGCACACGGAAGTGTAGATATTCCATTCCAGGCACAGTACTACTCGTTGTTGCAAGGTAGTGGAGCAATGGGCAAAGGCTGGAGCCATAACTATGCGATGCGCTTGCAAAAGAATGCTAAAGACGGAAGTGTCGATATCTACTGGAATGATTTCCGACATAACACCTTCACCCGTCAAGCAGATGGAACGTACGCATCCAGTCAGAAGTCTGTACGTAATGATCAGCTTCGCGTGAATAGTGACGGTAGCTATACACTGAGCCGCTATGATCGCACGAATCTGCAATTTGCAGCAGATGGTAAGCTGCAATCGATTGGCAATTCGGGTGGAATTACGCTCAATGCACAGTACAATACCAGTGGTAAATTGTCCGGTATCATCGAGCCATCTACCGGTGCGAAACTTGTATTGAACTATGATTCCTCAGGTCGAATCAATGCGGTAAGTGATCAAGCCGGACGTACTGCTCATTTTGACTATGACGCAACCGGACGCTTGATTACACTCACACGTCCGAATGGAGTCAAGGATGAGTACACGTACAATAACAATCATCAGATTATAACAGGCAAATTGGACGGTACACAGGTATTCACCAATAGCTACGATAGCAAAGGACGTATTTTAAAACAGAGCGACGGTATAGCAGGTCATGAGACCAAGCTAGCATATAGCCAGGGCGAAGGTACGTTGACAACAACGATTACGGATCGCAACGGTAATGTACAGAAACGTATTCATGATGCCAATTATCAGCTCATCGGCGTACAGGATGCGCTTGATGGTAAAACAACCTACACCTATGATGAAAAGGGTAATCGAACCAGCATTACCAATGCGCTGAACCAAACGGCTCGTTTTGAGTATGATACAAAAGGAAATGTCGTTAAGGTAACCGATCCATCGGGTCAATCGTTGACTATGACCTACGATGGTCTGGGCAATCTGCTCAAAGCAACCGGGCCAGATGATAGCAGCATGACCAGCACGTATGATAATCAGGGACGCTTGCTGTCTACAACGAATGGCGAAGGACAAAAGATCGCCTATACGTACAATGAGCAAGGTATGCTCATATCGGCAACCGATCCGCGTGGTGGTAATATCCAGTACGGATATGCCAACTCACGCTTGAATAAAGTGACACAGCCAACAGGCGAAGTGACATTGATCGGTTATGATGAAGCAGGTCGCATGACCAGTCAGACAGATGCAGACGGCAATACAGCCAGTCTTGTATACAATGATGATGATCAGCTAGCAGCAGTCGTCGATGAGCTGAATCATAAAATTAGCTACACATACGATGGTCATGACCAGCTGACCAGTGTGACCGATGCGAAAGGCAATGTAACTCGCTACGCTTACGATGCTAATGGTCAATTAACTGGAATGACCGATGCACTGGGTGGCAAAATCGGTATCCAGTACGATGCAGAAGGTCGCATGATCGGTGTTAGCGATCCGTTGGGACGCAAAACAAGCTTTGTGTACGATAAAGCAGGTCGTTTGCTGAGCGAGACAAATGCACAGGGCGCTAGCATTCGCTATGCGTACGATGCACTTGGTCGTCCGATCGAAGCAAGGGATGCACTGAGCAACAAAATCTATACGGTGGAATACGATACCGCTGGCAACCCGGTCAAAATGACGGATGCACTTGGTCATACGTACACAAGCACGTATAACCAGCTCAATCAGCTCACCCAATTCACCGATCCATTACAGCGTAAAACCAGCTATAGCTATGATAAGCTGGGACAGCTGACCAATGTGAGCGATGCGATCGAGGGTCATACCTCGCAAGCACTGGATGCATTTGGTCAGATTACGAAGATGCTGGATGCGAATGGCAACGCGACAGGGTATGAATATGATGCGCTCGGTCGTCTGATTCAAGAAAAAGACGCAACAGGCAGCAGCCATACGTACCAATATAACAAGATTGGACTGCTTAGCCAGGAAACCGATAAAAACGGACGCAATACCGACTATACGTACGATGCCGCTGGTAACGTAATGCGCTTTGCAGATGAAGCAGGCAATGTATCGTACAAGTATGATGAGAATGGCAATATTTTATCTGTTACAGGTAGTGACGGTAAGGTGTTACGCCGTACGTTTGACGCGCTGAATCGAGTTGAAACGTATACCGATGGCGATGGCCATACAATCGGCTACAGCTACGATGCGGCTGGACAGCTAATCACACTTACCTATCCAGATGGCAAAAAGGTTCATTACACGTATGATAGCGTAGGTCGGATGTCGACTGTTACCGATTGGAATGGTCACAAAACGAGCTATAGCTATGATGCAAACGGACGTCTAACTTCTATCAGTCATGCGAACGGTACAAAAGAAAATCGTTCATACAATGTAGCAGGACAGCTGACTACGCTCACGCTATTGAATCCAGACGGTAGTACGATGGCAGAAACGAACTACACGTACGATGCCGCAGGCAATGTGATTCAAGAAGATGGCGGTGAGGTTCAAAATCCACTGAACAGTGTGACCTACGATGTATATGGTCCAGGACTGTCACCTGATCTGAACGATGTTATGATCCAGAGCGGTATCGCTGGCGCAGCGACAGAGATGTCGGGAGATAGCAGCAGCGTGCAACAGGACGTATACAATCCGTCTGAAGCAAATCACTCGGTTGCGGAAGCAGATCGCACAGATGCTGCAAATGCTAATGCAGCCACATCATCTACCACCGTCACCGAAGACACGTATGGTCTATACGGCGATCTGCAAATGACCTACACCGCAGATAACCGACTGGCGACCGTGAACGGTCAGCCTGTACGTTATGACGCAGAAGGCAATATGCTGCACGGACCACTGAACGGCTCCATGCAGGACTATCGCTACGATGCGCGCAACCGCCTGATCCAGGCTGGTGGTGTCAGCTACGGATACGATAATGAAAATAACCGTAATGCGATGACGGTAGATGGCAAAACGACCCGCTTCGTGATCAATCCACATGCGAACCTGTCTCAGGTGCTCATGGAAACCGATGCACAGGGATCGCCGCAAGCCTGGTATGTCTACGGACTTGGACTGATCAGCCGCGAAGACGCAGCTGGTAACGAACAGACGTATCATTATGATCTGCGCGGTAGCACCATCGCCTTGACCGATGCAAATGGTCAAATCACCGATACGTACACGTATGACACGTATGGCGAACAGCTGGAGCATATCGGCGATAGTCAACAACCTTTCCAGTACAACGGACGCGACGGCGTACAGACCGATCCGAATGGTCTATACCAGATGCGTGCACGTTATTACAACCCGGAGATCAAGCGCTTTGTGAACCGAGATGTGGTGACGGGTAGTATTGGGAATGGACTGACGATGAACCGATATGCGTATGTGAATGGCAATCCAGTGTCGTATATTGATCCATTTGGATTGAGTGCAGATGGAGCGGAGTGGCTGAAGCAGGGCGGAAGCTTTGTAGCGGACGCGATTCCGTTTGTCGGTACGGCGAAGGGCATACAGGAAGTGTTCACTGGCGTGGATCTGATCACAGGACAGCAATTGTCAGTGACAGATCGGGTCGCGGCAGGTGGAGGAACGTTGCTGAGCTGGCTGCCGGGTGGTAAGGTAGCTGGGAAGTGGGCAGTGAAGGGTACGGTTGAAGGCGGTACCTGGTTGATTGGAAAGCTCGGAAAGATTGGAAAAACACAAGTTAATGAGATAGAGGTTGCCGAGAAGCAAAGTTTGCGATTGAAGCTGGATTTGCAGTTGTTTGCTAAGAAGACAGGGAGTGTTAGTCCTGAAATTGTTGAACTTCATACAAAGCTAGATGATCTTGCTGAAAAATATCTTCTGCCTCAATTTAGAGAAATAGATCCTAATCTTACAGCTGGTTATACAGGGTCATTTAAAACTGGTACAGTAGGTAATCCTAATAAACCAACTTATGGTCAACCTATTAATTTAAGCAAATATGATATTGATTATTTTATAGAAAGTGATATTTTATATGAGCAATTTGGAAATAGTTTAAAAGCCAATCCTGAGTTTAGAAAAATTCTTTCTAAGACACCAGGCTTTGAAGGATTAAAACCAAATAAGGCAGGCTTCTCGATAAAATTCAAACCATCAAACAATTAATTAGGGGGTTAAAATGGAGATGTTGGACAAAGTACATGGTGCACACGCAAATGTGTTTATTCAATATGAAGGGTCTTTTCAGGATTTAGGTTTAGCAATTGAAAAAGGAGTCAATATAACAACTTTAAGATTTGAAAATATGGAAGAAGAACCGTATGATGAGGTGGGATACGCTGAGGTTTTGGGCTTTGAAATTGAATTAAAGCCTAATAATAAATGGCCTAATTATAAATATTCAATGTCCATAACTACTACTGATTCCTTTCAAGAAATTTTTAATAACCGTATGTTTGATATTTCACTTTGGTTGGCTCGTTACCTTTCACTTGTATGTGAGTTGACTACCATGGTGGAAAATTCTGATGGACAAACAGGTCAGCTGTTCTATTGGAATTCTACTACAGAAAAAAGAGAAAGTAGCTTTGTTAATATACAGATATAATTTGCTAAGCCATAGAGAGTTAGGTTCTCTATGGCTTTTTGAGTTCTCAAGTTACCCTAGCGTGTTTTAACATCGTATTCAATCCAATTGTTTCAATAAAGTTAGAATCGAAATCCCATTATCAGGTACAATAACTTAGATGATTATGTACAGGCTCATGGTGCATTTGTCACTGATTTACCAAAAGCTTTTAAAATGGATAGAACATTGATGTCTGTAACTACTGACAAAAATATTGCAAAATATTTTGAAAATGGTGGAACTGTGTACGAGGCAAAAATACCCAAGTTTCAGCTTATACTACAAACATTCCCGAGATCGACAGAAAGTGAATTTTTAATCAAATTTGGTATAGGAGGTTTTACACTACATTGAATCTGAATAATTCACTCATTCAACAATATGAGATTGATGGTCAAAGCATATATATATATTAGATACTAAAGCTTTTGATTCAATGATCCGGTGATCGAAGGTAAGCCTATACATGCTGTAGGTCAGGTATCGTATATGATGCAGTTTCCCAAAAAATATAATAGATTTTCTCTTGCTTTCTACCCTCTAAGAGATTGAAATATTTGGATGTTTTGTTTATTTATGAATAATACTGATAAACTACAAAGAGTACAGATGGAACGTGTGAACTGTAGCATTTGTAATTGGACAGGCATTATTGCGAATCCTACTATTCCAGAGTTGTATTATGGTTGTGCCAATAGATGGGGATTTTTAAAAGAAGCTAATGAAATACCATTAGTAAATTGTCCTGTTTGTAGTCATGTCTTACCAAGACATTCAATATGGGTAAGTGATTAACTTTTAAAGAAACCTTGAATGGCTTCATACCATTCAAGGTTTCTTTTTAGAATAGTAAGTTGTTATAAAATTTATACGAATTAGGACTGATCAGCCGTGAAGACGCAGCCGGTAACGAACAGACGTATCATTATGATATGCGCGGTAGCACCATCGCCTTGACCGATGCAAATGGTCAAATTACCGATACGTACACGTATGACACGTACGGCGAACAGCTGGAGCATATCGGCGATAGTCAACAACCTTTCCAGTACAACGGACGCGACGGCGTACAGACCGATCCGAATGGTCTATACCAGATGCGTGCACGTTATTACAACCCGGAGATCAAGCGCTTTGTGAACCGAGATGTGGTGACGGGGAGTATTGGGAATGGCTTGACGATGAACCGATATGCGTATGTGAATGGGAATCCGGTGTCGTATATCGATCCATTTGGATTGAGTGCAGATGGAGCGGAGTGGCTAAAGCAGGGCGGAAGCTTTGTAGCGGATGCAATTCCGTTTGTCGGTACGGCGAAAGGCATACAGGAAGTGTTTACTGGCGTGGATCTGATCACAGGACAGCAACTGTCGGTGACAGATCGGGTCGCGGCAGGTGGAGGAACGTTGCTGAGCTGGCTGCCTGGTGGTAAGGTAGCTGGGAAGTGGGCGGTGAAGGGTACGGTTGAAGGCGGTACCTGGTTGTTTAAGAAGGTTGTAAGGTCTTCTGCTGATGAAGTTGCTCCCACAGTTGGTCGTAAAATGGCTGGAGATAATATGGGAGTTATGTTAAGAGGAAACAGAAATCAACCTTTAGCATTGCCAATAGGTAATGCTCCATCTGGAAGTTCGCTAGTCATAGAACATTCTTCTAATCTGAAAGTTAGCTTTTCTGAAAGTGAACTGAGAGTAGCTAATTACATGTATGAGCAAGGTAATCAGGTAATATTACGCCATCCAGTAGGAACGAGATTAGATGGTGGCACTTCAGATTTGTTGGTTAATGGAAAAAGATATGATGTATATACTCCTGAAACTAAAGATGCCTCTCGTATAATTGGAGGCATTGCAAAGAAGAATTCTCAAGCTGAAGGTGTTATTTTAGATTTATCAAAAACACCAGTAACATCGGAACAATTAGGTAATGTCATTGGACGAGTACATGGTATTATTAATAAAGGAGGAAAAACTCCCAATATTAATGACATTATTATTTTACCTTAAGGGGCTAGAAGAATATGCCAAAACTTTTATGTACTTGCAACAACATATTAAATCTTCAGGACATTCCTTGCAAAGTACAATACAATTTTATTTCTGATGTAGATTATGATAAATATCATGACAATATTAATGCAGAAGAATTGTATCAAGAGATGAAAATTTTTGTTGAATGTGATAAATGTGGTCGATTGTGGTTTTTTTGGAATGGATTTGATGAAGAGCCGCTAGAATATTTACCAGTATCAAAACAAATTTAAGATAAAAACCTTAGGAATTATTTTTCTTCCTAAGGTTTTTATCTTATTTAGTTAAGAATTAATAGCAAATCAACGATGAACCACTATGCGTATGTGAATGGGAATCCAGTATCGTATATTGATCCATTTGGACGGAGTGCAGATGGAGCGGAGTGGCTGAAGCAGGGTGGAAGCTTTGTAGCGGATGCGATTCCGTTTGTCGGTACGGCGAAGGGCATACAGGAAGTGCTCACTGACGTAGATCTGATCACAGGACAGCAATTGTCGGTGACAGATCGGGTAGCGGCAGGTGGAGAAACGCTGCTGAGCTGGCTGCCTGGTGGTAAGGTGGCTGGGAAGTGGGCAGTGAAGGGTACGGTTGAAGTTGTTAGCTGGGTGGTTGGAAAGCTTGGAAAAACAAAAAAAGCATATGCCAAACCATCCGAGTTGTTTATAAATGGTTCGGGTGGTATTATGGGTCAAAATATAAAACCTAAAAACCTTTATAGAGATCTAAAAAAATCTGAAATTGGAAGAGAAACTTTAAAAATAATTAAAGATAAAAAAATAGAAGTGAATTTATCTTATATGGATCCAGAGGAAAATATTTTGGGAGAAGCTTTTGGGAAAACGGCTATTGCATATGTCAGAAATACACAGTCCTTAAATCTTACCTCCCAGATTATTATTCATGAAGTAACTCATGCTGGATTAAATATAAAAGGAAGCCAACGTGCAGAAATTATTTCATTTATGAGAGGTACTAAACACAATAAAAATAATTTGGCAATCAGCGAAATAAAAGAAATTATCAATATGGTCAAAAATAATTATCCTGAATTGCCCTATCGTTGAGAAAGGAGCATAATATGGAAAGAAGAAGTCATGAGGAAGTATTGAAAGAAATTGAGATGATGCAAACAATAAGAAAAAGAGTAATGAACGGAGATAATGTAAGTTGTCCTAAATGTGGTGAGCGCCTGATTTTTCTAGATAAAAATAGTGGTAAACATCCGGGTATATTTTGTCCAAATGGAGATTTTGAAATTCTTATTGAGTATAGAATTAATTAAAATTGTATATTACTCTTAAAAACTGAGACTTTGATTCAAAGGTCATAATTGTATGGTTTGAAAAGTATAAAAAAACTAAAGGCACCTTACTAAATTAGTTGGTAAGGTGTCTTTAGTTTTGAATGTTAAAAATTATTTTAATAAACTTCATTTTTCTTTTTTATATAAGGATCTCGAAAAGTTTAATATCGTTTCATTAATTCGAACTTACGGCAATAGATATGCGCACGCTACTATAAACTAGAGATCAAGCGCTTTGTGAACCGAGATGTGGTGACGGGGAGTATTGGAAATGGCTTGACGATGAACCGATATGCGTATGTGAATGGGAATCCGGTATCGTATATTGATCCATTTGGACGGAGTGCAGATGGAGCGGAGTGGCTGAAGCAGGGCGGAAGCTTTGTAGCGGACGCGATTCCGTTTGTCGGTACGGCGAAGGGTATACAGGAAGTGTTCACTGGCGTGGATCTGATCACAGGACAGCAATTGTCGGTGACAGATCGGGTAGCGGCAGGTGGAGGAACGCTGCTGAGCTGGCTGCCGGGTGGTAAGGTAGCTGGGAAGTAGGCGGTGAAGGGTACGGTTGAAGGCGGTACCTGGTTGATAGGGAAGCTCGGAAAGATTGGGAAAACACAAGTTAATGAGATAGAGGTTGCCGAGAAGCAAAGTTTGCGATTGAAGCTGGATTTGCAGTTGTTTGCTGGTAATGGATCTTCATTAGCACAAAAAATCGAAGACAATGCAGCGCTACAATTATCGAAAATGGAAAGTGCAACTCCCAATGCCCATTTCTATTCCAGGCATGGATCTCAGACGACTCTGGCTGAGCAATATTTGCGAGCAACAACAGGTGTAATATCTGATGGATATCATTTACGTCCTGTAAATTCTTCGAGATTTTCAAGTAATCAAGCTCAATTAAATTCTGCTCAAAGAGCTGAAACTATTTATAGACAAACAGGGGCAAATAAAATTGATTTTTCGATGGATGACATTATAGGAGAAGGCTACAAAAGAGGTGGACAAACGTATGTAGAATCTTCAAAAGTTGTGGCTATTTTTCGGAATGGTCAACTATATACTATGTATCCCAACTTAAATTAAAAGATTCATAAAGGAGAATTGATCATTGTTTATTATTAAACCAGATATGTTGACGATGTTTTTAGAACCCTTAGCTGGTCTCGCTGAAGATGAAGTTGAATCAGTTTACTATATGAGTGTGCCGCCTCAAACAGAAGAAGACTACAGAAAAATTATAAACGAGCGGTTAAAGGAACCTTTTTATCAAAAAGAAGAGAAAAAGAGAAAATTAGCTAATTTAGCACTTCGCTATTATCTGAGTCATCCTACAATTGATTTTGAAGGCGTATTTGAATCGATATTACCTCCGTTTGATCCCCCTAATCCACCGAGAGACTTTTTCTTATGGATATGGGAAGAGCTATATGGAGGTAAAGAGTATAGGGTGACCGAGGAAGAGTACAAAATGTTTACTGCAAAATAGGTCAATTAAAATTTGAAATGCTATGTAGTTAAATTATTAGGATAGCTACATAGCATTTTATAAATATTTAGCTATGTATGTAATATAACGAATGTCTAAAAACTTTTTAAAAAAATGAATAATTAATCGTGATCAAAAGTTAAGTCTCACGATATATTTTCAACTATAAACGTATATCTAATTTAATATTGAAACTGTATTTTAATCTTGAGGGGCTCTTATGCTTTTCAAGATTTCTTTTTTAGAATAACGTCAAATAACTGATGTGCGAAGTGGGTGGATGGAGAGCAAGCACATTGTTCGAAGTATAGAGAACTACTCCAAGTAAACCAATTAGGTGGCGGAAAGCATCCGAGCGTTTTTGCCCAAATAATTATTTTAGGATTATGATGGAGTATAAACAAATTAATGCAATTTAGTATTTACAATTTGATCAAAAGCTTAAACGAAAATAATAATCTTACTAAAGGAAGCTCACCATGAACAAAACTGATAATCAACACTTCTCATTTGAAGCTATATGTAATATTGCTGAGCGCGCTACAAGAAGAAATTTAAAAGATTATGTAGCTGACTGCGAAGTTCGACTTTTTAGAGATCGAAGATTTTGATTGAAAGTCATAGTTGTATAGTTTGGAAACTCAAATGCTGTGAAAGATGCTTTACTAATTATTTAGTAAGATGTTTTTAACTATTATCTTTTCACGTTCAAATGAAATGAGAACCTTCAGGATTTAACTTGAACAATAAGAATATGATAAGAACAAGTTTCGGACAAAGCATAGACGTGAAAGCAAATCAGAAAGGCCACTATCGATATACTGAATTAAGGAGAAGGCTCAAATGCTGATAATAAAAGCACTGACGAAAATGTTGGAAGATTGGAGCGATGATGGAGATGATTTTTATATCTATTATCATATTGATATTGGTCCCGAAGAAATACATGGCGCATCTGACTTGTTTTCGTTTGAATTAATTAGTCCAAAAAGGTTACAACGGATGACGCATGAAGGCGATATTATTATAGGACGCGGATGTATCATAACAGGAGACTTTAATGGGAAAAAGCTTGAGGAGACATTGAATCGCATTGTGTCCAAATGTTCTCATAGTGATATTACTAAAGCCAATTATAATCTTTCTCGATATTTCCGTTGGGAAATGGATGAATAGCTTGCTTCAACCATCAGAACAATTGTATTAAGAGATGCGTATGTTTTTTAAATGTGATCGTTGTGAAAGACTGTGGGTATTTTGGAATGGTTTTGATGAAGAGCCCTGTGAATATTTGCGTGTATCAAAATAAGCGTTAAATCCAAAGAGGTGATACGAATGAAGATACCGATACAGTACGGCGAAAATATCATCGTTGCTGTGATCTACAATCAGACATGGAGCTGGTATGTTACCGACAAGGAGTACTGGTATTTAGATTTAACCAAATTAGAGCAAGCCTATGTAGATAAAGGCTATGAATTGCCCACTGCTGGTGACTATTCAGAACGCTTTGACATTGCAGTAGTCAATGAACATTCAGCAGCAGACTTTCTACATAACATAAGCGAATATCGAGTAAGTGTGGTGGAATTAAGAGAGTTATTATTGAAGCTAAAGGACGATTATTTGTCTCAACCCGATTCGATTACAGAATATACTCCATCTTTATTAGTTAATTTTGATGAGAAGCGATTCATCTCCTATTTTCCAGAGCCCGCGTCGTTTGAGCATTATATACCAGAGGACTGGATCGGGAAGTATGAAAGCTTTATGGATCAAGTACCGCCACAGGAACGATATTGGATTGTACATGGGAAAGATTACTTTTCTAGTCAATGAGTAGAGAGGTTTCCTTTAGATAGGCAAGAAGGATTTCACGCAGCGAATTTGATCTTAGCTCAAGAAGCGCTAATAATTAAAGTAACATTTCATTCGTATACCTCACCCAAAGGAGAGTGACACCGATGCAACCATCCCTATCCCGTGCTGAACTGATCCAACTCGTCCAGCGTATTCAAGACGGCGAAGGCAGCGAGCAACAGCAGGATGAATGGCTAGAATTATTAACCCGTCAGGTGCCGCATCCAGAAGTGAGTAATCTGATTTTCTGGAATGAGGAAGATTGGACAGCAGAGCAAATTGTGGATGCAGCGTTAGCGTATCGCCCGATTATACTTGGTGGAGAGTGAATGATCTTATGGACTCATTTAGCACACAATTGATGACGGCGATCGCAGATGCAGCGAGGCAGACATTTCGCGAGCTGTTTGCGAATGGCGAGCATTACTATTACTGTAGTCTAATTACGATTGCAGAAGGCTATGCCCCATTTGCATCGGCATGGTCAGTAGAGGCATTAGAGCGGGAGACGGCGCAACATCCAGACTATGATGTGAAATGGTCATATGCTGATTCGCCGTATAGTATCCTGGGAGAAGCCTATTTTGAACCTGTACAGCACTTGCTGGATACGCGACCACGTATAGATGAAATATCGTCTGAGGATTGGGAACTGGAGCTAGTGATGCGTTTAGAAGCGATGGAGCAGGCGATGCGACAGTTGGATGAGGAAGGATTATTTTCGCAAAATCAGCCACGAGAGCAGGTCTGTGTGCTAGTCGAATTAATGCCACCTGTGCCGCTTAATACGACGATCGCCAAGCGATTGAATCCGCCAGCAGCGCTGGAAATATGGTTGAAGGAAGCTGCAGAGCTGGAGGAATAGGGTGGATTATACGGAGCACAGAAGCGTAAGGCGATGTAAAAGGGAAGAGGATTCCACATCATTCCATACAGTACGTCTTTGAACGATATGGTAAAGCTTATGCTATACAATAAGCATCAAAGCTCTAATCTTTTTCAGCATTTTCACCACCGCTAGCAGTATCTGATCCTTTGTTATTACTTGTCATTTGTTGTTACTTGCTCATAGCCAAAAAACCGCCGTATGCAGACTACTATGCTGCATACGGCGGTTTTTATTTCAGTAGTGTTGTGTAAAATGCTATCTTACGGTTTGGCGTACATGGTAAAAGAAACGCCAAACCAAGCATTTTAACTTAATCTGCAAAAGACATTCAGAACCTGCTTAACTTACAAAACCTTCTCCAGGAAGCTAATCGTACGCTCATGCTTCGGACTGCCAAATACTTGCTCTGGCGCGCCCTCTTCTACGATATAACCGCCATCCATGAAGATAACACGGTCAGCAACCTCGCGTGCGAAGCCCATTTCGTGGGTAACGATCATCATCGTCATGCCTTCGCTCGCCAGATCCTTCATAACGCCAAGTACCTCACCGACCATTTCTGGATCGAGTGCAGAGGTTGGCTCATCAAACAGCATAATATCTGGGTTCATTGCCAGTGCGCGTGCAATCGCTACACGCTGCTTCTGACCGCCGGACAGGCTACCTGGGAAAGCATCTGCTTTGTCAGACAGACCAACGCGTTCCAGCAGCTGTAGCGCCGTTTTGCGTGCTTCTGCTTCAGATTGCTTTTTCAGCTCCACCGGAGCGAAGGTGATGTTTTTGAGCACGCTCATATGCGGAAACAGATTGAAATGCTGGAACACCATGCCGATATTTTCACGAACTTTGTTGATATCGGTACGATTGTCGCTAATGTTGTAATCATCGACGATGACCTCGCCAGCTGTCACTTCTTCCAGCTTATTCACGCAGCGCAGAAGGGTACTTTTACCAGAACCGGAAGGGCCGATGACACAGACTACTTCGCCTTCTTCGATCTGCATGTTAATGTCCTTCAATACTTCGTTAGAGCCATAGCTCTTTTTGAGGTTAGCGATTTTAATTTTACCCACGGCGTGTTCTCCTTTCGACACTGTCTGCCAGTTTAGTCAGGATGGTAATAACAACCAGGTACATGATCGCGACCATTCCATAGATCAAAGTGGATTGGAGGTTATTCGCTACAATCAGCTTACCGGATTGCGTCAACTCGACCAGACCAATAGCGGACATGATCGACGTATCTTTGAGTGTGATAACAAGCTGGTTGATGAACGATGGAACCATAACCTTGATTGCTTGTGGAATGATAACTTTGATCATCGCTGTCCGATACGACAGACCAAGTGAACGTGCAGCTTCAAGTTGACCTTTATCAATCGACTGAATACCACCACGAATAATTTCAGTTACATACGCTCCAGCATTTAAGCTGAGCGCCAGTACAGCGGCAACGATCAATGGAATTTTAATACCGAGTGCGCCTGGAATACCAAAATAAATGAACAAGCCAAGTACAAGTAGTGGAATACCGCGGAAAATATCGACAAACCCGGTCGCAATCCATTGAGCGGTTTTACTTGGACTTACTTTCATAAATCCGAAGATCAGACCGAAAATAAATGCAAAGAACAAGGAGATGAACGTATACATCAGTGTCATTCCTAATCCTTTAAACAGAATAGGAAGAGCAGCCATAATAATTTCCATTTTGCTCAAAGGTGGAGGTGCATCCGTTGATTCCTGACCTGGCTTCGTGTTGCCCAAGTAGTTAGAGACGATCTGATCATATTCGCCGCTGGCTTTGATATTTTTCAGTCCAGCATTGAATTTTTGTAACAATTCCTGATTTTGTCCTTTGTTCACGGCAAAGCCATAAGGAGAACCTTTCTCTTTCTCAGTTACCACTTTCAGCTTCATACCTTGTTGAATACCGAATGCGATAACTGGGAAATCCTCGAAGCAGGCAGCAGAGTTACCGATAACTACTTCTTCGTACATTTGTGCAGAATCGTCAAAAGGTACAAGAGTGAAACCATATTTATCTTTGATTGAATTAGCAAAATTGTAGCCTTCTGTACCCGTTTTAACCGCTACACGTTTACCACGCAGGTCTTCATAACTTTTGATCGTATTGTCATCTTGACCGATCGCCATAACAACACCGGATTCGTAGTAGGGATCAGAGAAATCAAATGTTTGTTTTCTCGTATCCGTAATACTCATACCAGCGATCATGCCATCCAATTGATTCGATTGCACACCTTGTAGTGCAGCATTAAAACCAAGTGGTTTGAGTTCATATTTAAAATTTTGGTCTTTTGCAATAGCTGCTAGCAAATCGAGGTCAATCCCTACATATTTGCCATCTCGTTGAAATTCAAACGGCGCAAACGTAACGTCCGTACCGATTTGATACGTCTTGCCTTCTTCCGATTGAGCGACCGCGCTTGGACTCCAGCTTGCGGTACACACTCCGAAGAAAAGAAGGAACGCAATAGATAGCCACATCAGCCTAGATTTCTTCATAATATCCTCCATTTCATATACTCCAAGATTACGAGTTTGTGATGGTCGTCGACAATGCTGTAGCAAGCCCGTTAGGAATAAAGCTGCCTTCACATTCTATGTAACATTTCATGTCTCACATCACACGTCTTCTTATTCTACAAAAAAATATCCTTGTTGACTATAGCGCTGTGAAGCTGAAATGCATAGAATTTTAATTTGGTACTCATTTTAATAATTAATTTTCTGGATTTCTTTCTTTAAATAAATTCTATTATTTCACAAAAGAAAAAGTATATTCACTTCAATATGAAGACAGAAAAAATTTTACTATATTAGTTGATTGAAAATCCATATCACAATATGTATCTCCAGCAATAGAGTAGTTGAATCAACTCAGTTATATAAGAAGAAATGATTTAAGAAAAGCAGCTATTCTCTTAAATTAAGAAAATAGCTGCTTTTCTGTATATAGTTCATAGTTTAAAGGTTGAATTAGGCTGAAAATCAAATATCATCAATAATTTATTATATTGACTGGTTTTTGAACCGTGAAGACTTTACCATTTGCTCCTTTTTTGACATCCATTTTAATATTCATCCCAACAACACTTGCACCTCTAGGTGCTAGCATGCTGTCACTTGTCCAATTTAGCGTGTATGTTGTTTTTGAATTCTGAGAAGGATAGTAATATTGAACTTTATTTACTCCAGGACCTACTTGTCCTGCTATCATAGTGCGACTAACAATAATAGTATCTCCAATGGGAAAGAATTTACCTGAAATGCTTTTAATGCCGAAATAATCGACATTTTGTTTAGTGGTTGATACATAATTTAGAGTACCTACTACAGTGCCGTACCCTTCTTTTGATGCTTGGTCGTATACACTACCTCCACCTGTCGCAGCAGCTGAAGCTAAAGAAGAGCTAGTATTTGAAAGAAGTTCTTTTCTGTTTTGTTCAACAGTTACTTCGTCTTGAGCAGTCAGAACGGAAACTATTGTTTTTGATTTTAGCGCTTTCTCTTCACCGTCGATAGAAGGAGCTAAAGAGTTTTCTAGCATTCTTTTATTGTCTTGAGAGAGATCACTAGACTTTATGTCATCAGAATCCATTTCTAAATTAATTGAAGTAAGTGTTTCTCCATCATCTGTTTTGATTTGTTCAGTTTTTGCTTGAGAGTTAGAATAAACATAGTTGAAAAGCTCTTGTGAATCCATTTTATCTAAACTTTCTTCGTTCATTAAGTTTTGAGCTTGAGCAATAGGGACATTTGGTAAGACTGCACTTGTTGCTAGTAAAGCAGCTATTGTAGAAGAAATAAGTATTTTTGTTTTCATTATTTAACACTCACTTTCTATAATATTTATTGTGTTTTTGGAGTTCGATCCTCCTTTCTCAAAAAAGTAAGTTTACATTATACCATTAAAAGTAATTTATTTCAAAATGATGGGTAATTATATATTTTGAAAATATTAAAGGCATTTTATTTCATTATTATCTGTTTTAAAATAAATGTTATTAATCATCAAAGGAGTTTATTATGAAATCTGTCATTTTAGACGTAGACACTGGCATCGATGATTCGATGGCAATTGCTTATGCAGTCCATTCCCCA
This sequence comes from Paenibacillus hunanensis, assembly GCF_034055775.1. Classification (NCBI taxonomy): domain Bacteria; kingdom Bacillati; phylum Bacillota; class Bacilli; order Caryophanales; family Paenibacillaceae; genus Paenibacillus; species Paenibacillus hunanensis. The sequence goes on from NZ_CP139194.1 coordinate 1,031,426, forward strand.
GAGCTAGACGTGCTAGGCATTACCACTGTATTTGGCAATATCACGGTTGAAGAAGCAACACGCAACACACTGGTCGTACTGGATCAATTGGAGCGCCCACTGCCTGTATATCCGGGGGAAGCCAAGCCGCTGCAACGCGACTACACCAAGCCATTTGCCCGGCATATTCACGGAGCAGATGGAATCGGCAATCAATATCGTGAGCCATCGACAAGACAGGCAGAATCTCTGTCCGGCCCTGAGTTTATCGTCCAGCAAATTATGGCGAATCCCGGCGAGATCACGGTCATCGCGGTTGGACCACTGACGAACATCGCTCGTGCCCTACAGCTGGAGCCAAACATCGCCCAGCATATCGCTCGCCTGATCGTCATGAATGGCGCAGTCACCGTACCGGGCAACGTGACACCATATGCCGAAGCGAACACCTACTCCGATCCTGATGCCGCGGCGCTAGTATTTAGCTCCGGTATGCCAGTGACACTCGTTGGTCTGGATGTGACGATGCAGACGCTGCTCACTGCTGCCCATCTGGAACAATGGCGTAGCCTGAACACCAACCTTGCCACCTTCCTTGCAGACATGACCGATTTCTACATGGAAGCCTACAAGGGCGTCATTACTAGCGGACGCGGCTGCGCCCTACACGACCCATTAGCTGTCGGTGTAGCGATCGATCCCACCTTCGTACGCACCGAATCCTACGCCGTACACGTCGAATGCACAGACCAGGACTCCCTGGGCAAAACGACCGGCGTACACGCCAGCCAGGCACCACACATCGACGTAGCGTTGGATGTAGATGCTGACCGCTTCGTAAGCCATTTCCTGAGTCGAATCGTATAATGCTCGTTGTTAGGGAGGGCTGTTAGATAAGAGTGGTTGTGCTGTCATGGACAATAGATGATGTGGTACATGTCAGTATAACCGCCAACTTTGATAGCAGCCTCAACCCAATTCATTTTAAAATGAAACCTCATACTGAACCATATATGAAAATTAACCGTACCTTGGAATATACAGGTACGGTTTTTTCAGAAATAAGGTCTATGAAAAGTGGCAGAGCTAGAATATCCTAATTGTGCAAGTGCAAGTGCAAGTGCAAGTGCAAGTGCAAGTGCAAGTGCAAGTGCAAGTGCAAGTGCAAGTGCAAGTGCAAGTGCAAGTGCAAGTGCAAGTGCAAGTGCAAGTGCAAGTGCAAGCACCACAACACAGCTGCTTGTTTGTACTCTGATTATCCATTTAATGTAATAAATAGCATAAAATCAAGATTTTCATCTTCGAAATAAGCGAATAAGCCCTTTTTTATTGTGACAGATGTCTAAATACGGTATATTGAAGTAGATGAACACATTGCACATGGACACTTGTTTACACTTCAAAACAATAAGCGTTTACATACTGTCCCTATGCAACATTCTCCCTCTGCATGCAGGAGCGGATAATGCACGCAATATACTGAAATTATGAGCTGATTTCGACAATGTACATCATGTATACTGCTTCCTGTTTGACGTAGCATCCAGCATGGATTCATAGCTTGCAGATCGATTAGATTGATAATTTATATAGTAAGGCCAGGTGTACTCAATGAGCAGCAAAAATCCGAGGCGACAAGACGCATTATCTGCAGCACAACGTAAACTCGAGACCCTGCGCATTCTTGAAGCCGAAGGCACAGTCCGCGTATCCGGATTAAGTCGTCGCTTCAATGTGACAGAAGAAACGATTCGGCGCGATCTGGAGCGTTTGGAGCTTGAAGGTATCGTTGTGCGTACGCACGGTGGCGCGGTGTTTAACCGTAACCGTGAGCAATACGAATCTCCTGCTGTACAGCGGGAAACGCAAAATATTGAAGAGAAAAAGGCAATCGTGGAGCATGCGCTCTCACTGATTCAGCCGGGCGATGTGATTGCGCTGGACGCAAGCACGACCTGTCTGCATCTGGTTAAGCAATTGCCGAACCGACCGCTAACGGTACTAACGTATTCGCTGGCAATCGCGAACGAGCTTGTGCCGAAGACCGAGATCAATGTGATTCTGATCGGTGGGTATCTGGATCGAGATTCGATGGCGAATACCGGTATTCATGCGGAGAAGATGGTCGAGAGCTACCATGTGGACAAGTTCCTATTTTCCTGTCACGGCTTTGATCTGACGCGTGGACTGACCGAGCCATCTGAAGCACATGTACAACTCAAAAAGAAAATTATCGAGATTTCCGATGAACTGATTCTGCTAACAGACAGCTCCAAGTTCCGTCGCAAATCACTGGTACGCTTCCTCGGCATGGAGGACCTGAACCGCTTTATTACCGACGATCAATTGCCTGAAGAGGCGATTCATGAATTGGAGGAAATGGGTGTTGAGGTCATCGTTGTGGATTAATCGAACCAGCTTGTACTAGCCGCACTGTAGACACAGGGCGGCTTTTTGTTATGTAGAGATTCCTTTTGTTAACGCTATCATATGCGATATGTGTAGAATTTGTACCAATAGGCTTGAAAATCGTTCCAGTTGGCGGTACGGTAGAACAATAGCATCGTGCTAGCTAGCAGCGATACCCGTTCGGGTGGAGACGACAGACTGAATTGGTGGAAGCGAGTTGGATTTTATAAGTGTAAGAACAACGCAACGCTACATCTGCCGATTCAGAACCATACAGGATGCTGAACCAAAACGAATAATGACGGGATGGGCGTCTGGAGTGAGGAGACAAGCAATGAGAGCAACGGAGGATAACAATTCGCAAACGGTAAGTATGGAGGATATCGTACGGGCGCATCACGTACTGCGCGACGTTATCGTGCGTACACCGCTACAGCGGGATGCAACCCTGTCTGAAAAATATGAGTGCGAGGTGTATCTGAAGCGAGAGGATATGCAGGTCGTACGCTCATTTAAAATTCGCGGTGCGTATAACCGCATTCGCAATCTGTCCAGTGACGAGCTGGCAAATGGCATCGTGTGTGCCAGTGCGGGCAACCATGCACAGGGCTTTGCTTTTTCGTGCCGACAGCTGAATATTCGCGGGAAGGTCTACATGCCAAGCACCACACCGAATCAAAAGGTGAAGATGGTGAAAAAGTTCGGTGGCGCGAATGTGGAAGTCATTCTCGTTGGCGATACATTTGATGATGCGTATGCAGAAGCGATGAAGACGTGTGAAGAGTACAATATGAGCTTTATTCACCCGTTTGACGATCCTTATATTATTGCAGGTAATGGTACAGTCGGTATGGAGATCATGGAAAGTCTGGATCGTCCGGCAGATTATGTGTTTATCACGATTGGCGGCGGCGGTCTGGCTGCCGGTGTAGGTCAATATATGCGTACTATTAGTCCATCCACTCGATTGATCGGAGTCGAGCCACTGGGCGCTGCATCGATGAGCGAGGCGATTAGCCGTAATCAGGTGGTCACGCTGGAGGAGATCGATAAGTTTATCGATGGTGCAGCCGTGAAGCGTGTCGGACAGCTGACATATGAGATTTGCCGCGAGACACTGGATGATGTGATCCGTGTACCAGAAGGCAAAGCGTGCTCTGCGATCCTCGATCTGTACAATGAGAATGCGATCGTAGCCGAGCCAGCTGGTGCGTTACCGATTGCAGCGCTGGATATGTATCGGGAGCATATCAAGGGCAAGACGATTGTATGTATCATTAGCGGTGGTAACAATGATATTGACCGTATGCAGGAGATCAAGGAGCGCTCCCTGATCTATGAAGGGCTGAAATACTACTTTACCATCAACTTCCCGCAGCGTGCAGGCGCTCTGCGTGAGTTCCTGGAAAAGGTACTCGGTCCGAATGACGATATCGCCCGTTTTGAATATACGAAAAAGAGCAACAAGGAGAACGGTCCGGCACTTGTTGGGATTGAGCTCAGCTCGCCGGATGATTACGGCGCTCTCATTCAGCGTATGGAAGATCACAATATTCAATATGTAGAGCTGAATCGCGATCCGAATCTGTTTAACCTGTTAATCTGATCCTATATCGCTTGTATAGCATTCATTGCTTTCTATCCAATACCCGGCATTTCTCAAATGGAGAAGCCGGGTATTGATTTGTTCAGCCACGATGAGGGTATGTACAGATGGATCATCCTATCTTGCATTCAGCACAAACTTGGTTTTTTGGTCAAAGTAGTCTATACTATTAAAGTAAGTTTATTACAGTTGATAACTACCAAGGAGGATGTACACATATGTTTATCATTCATGTTAATATGTTAATCAAACCTGAAAAGGTTGATGAATTTCTGAAAGAGATCGATACACTGGTGGCGGCTTCCCAGGCTGAAGAAGGCAATATCACGTATGTATTGAAACGCGATGTGAAGCAGGATAACCTGTTCACGATGGTGGAAGAGTGGAAGGATGCAGAAGCAATGCAGCTGCACAACGCAACTCCACATTTCCAAAAGTTCGTACAGGATATGCAGCAATTTGCAGCAGCTCCACTGGATGCGAAGGTATTCGAAGGAACTGAGATCAAACGCGGCTAATACCGTGCTTTGAACACTAGCAGAATACTGTGTATGTTGAATATAGATGCATAGCGAATCTCCCTTTGAAATAAAGGGAGATTTTTTATTTTAACTATACATAATTACGGAACTAGCTCCGATATATCTCACTAAGTTAGCTTGTCGAAAATTCTCGAAAGAAATCGGAATTGGTAGATTTTATTGTCGATTATACGTAGCAGCCTTTGAAGCATCAGGTCACTTTTTAGAGCAGAGACATGCCGACTATCATTATACCGGTGAGAAGGATCTCATTTGAATGCCGGAGTCGGAGGGAAATGACTAGCATGAAAAAGACAGCAAAGATATGGATTGCCTCTTTGTTTACGGTGTCCAGCCTTGTAGGCGCGACTTCGACATATGGGCATGACCAGGCATTCGCCGCAGGTGCGGAGCAGGATGTCATTGTCGTATATAAAAATGAGGACGGCAAAGAAGCCGTACTCGATCAGAGTGTAGATGTGCAGCATGAGTTTGAAACGGTTCCTGCCGTTTCCGCTACTGTCACACAGGCCGATCTGAATAGTCTGGTACAGAATCCGGATATTGCTTATATCGAGCGCAATGTTCCGTTTCAGCTTACAGATGATGATGTGACGCCACTTGGTAATGTGTCTCCAGTCAATAAGAATGAGCAAGCGCAGTGGAATTATCAAGCAGAGCAGCCTGATCTAGAATGGGCAAAAGGCTATAATGGCTCTGGCATTAAGGTCGCTGTGATCGATTCTGGTATCGCGGCTCACCCTGAATTAACAATTGCTGGTGGTGTATCCACCGTCGATTATACAACCTCTTATACCGATGATAACGGTCACGGCACACATGTGGCTGGTATTATTGCCGCGCACAACAATGATGGGTCTGTAACCGGTATGGCACCGGGCGTACAGCTCTATGCTGTAAAGGCGATGGGCTCCAACGGTCAGGGCAATCTGCAAGATGTACTGGAAGGCGTAGATTGGGCGATTCAGAACCATATGGATGTGATCAACCTGTCGCTCGGTACGTCCTATGATTCACAGCTTCTGCACAATATGCTTGATCAGGCGTATCAAGCAGGGATTGTCGTTGTGGCATCTGCTGGTAATAGCGGCGCAGGCACCGATACGGTCAATTATCCTGCTCAGTACAGCAGTGTTATCGCTGTTGCCGCTGTAGACAAGGATCTCAAGCGTGGAAGCTTTTCATCGACAGGGCCAAAGGTAGAGCTAGCGGCACCTGGCGTATCGATCGTATCCACGTATCTCAATAATGGCTTTGCTATCGCAAGCGGTACATCACAGGCTGCACCGCATGTGGCAGCAATGGCAGCGATTTTAAAACAGGAAAATCCATCCCTATCTGCTTCCGCACTACGCAGCAAGCTACAGGATTATGCGGTAGATCTCGGTGCAAGCGGACGGGATGCTGAATATGGATATGGCTTTGTGACATTCAAGCCGAAGGCAGATACAACCGCACCAGCTGAGGTAAGTGGACTCCAAGCGAGTCAGATCGGAACCGATTCGATGACATTAACCTGGCAAAATCCAACCGATACCGACTTAGCAGGCGTGCATGTATATAACGATCATGATCCAGCGAAGCAAACGGTACAAACAAATGTGTATACCGCTCAGGGACTGGTGCCCGATACGAGCTATACGTTTACAGTCAAAACGTTTGATCAAACGGGCAATGAATCGATCGGTAAAACGGTAACAGCTAAAACCAATGCTGTTCAGCCTACATCAGGCTCAGGTAGTGATTCGTCTACACCATCGAGCGATAATCAGCCATCGCCTTCGTTCACACCGACACCATCGAACACACCAGCACCAACCGTTACACCAACACCGGTAATCACACCTGTTCCAGTTGTAACGCCAACACCAGTCGTTGCCGTACCTGTTGTAACGACACCGCCACCAGTAGGTGGAGGAGCGCTCGTCCCTGCATTTGGCGGCGGTGGTGGTGGAGGCGGAGGTGGCGGTGGTGCACCAGCGGCACCGCGTCCAACCGTTACACCAGCACCAGTAGCACAGACACCAGCCGCAGCGCCTACACCAGCGCAAAAGGCACAGCAGCAGCTGAACACAGCTAAGTCTTCTGGCAAAGCATCTGATTATATCAAAGCAAGCTTTAGTGGACGTGGATTGAACAACGCGAGCTTTAGCAAGCAACTGGCTGATCTCAAGCAAAGTCTGGGCATTCAGGATGTGCCCGCTCGAACCAGCCTGCCAAGCACTGTACCTGTACGCATCAGTCTGCAAGTCGTAACGAAGAGCAGTCAGTACAAATACCTGGATCCATCTACAATCAATACAGACAATGTCACCGTACTGGATGGCAATGGCAATATCGCTGGTAATGTACAGATTGCTATGAAGTTTAACCGTATCTTTATTACGCCGACGGCAGGTGGCTTTAGCTCCGGTCAGACGTATACCGTTGTACTGGAAAAAGGAATCAAGGGTCAATCGTCAGCGAATTCGGATCAATCCACAGCACTGAGTAATCCGCTTGTCCTACAATTTACGACGCGATAATGTGGTCTCTATTATAAATGAGTGCGACTCAAGAAAAGGTGAACAGCGATGAATAAACGAACATTACCACGTCTGCTCCTGACGCTTGGCTTATTGCTGACCATGCTGGTTTCCAGCATGCCTCAGCAGGCACAGGCAGCAGATGGAAAGCTCTTTTCCGATGTGTCTGCAAGCTACTGGGCACATGATACGATTGCATGGGGCGTACAATCTGGCTTAGTGAAGGGCTATGCAGATGGTAGCTTCAAGCCAGGCAAAACAGTAACGGAAGCTGAATTTTTGGCGATGCTGATTCGCTCCTACGAGCCATCTGTGACCGCAAGCAGCAAAGGCAACTGGGCAGCTCCATATTATACTCGCGCCAAAGCGTTAAATTATCCCGTACAAAGCTACACTAATCTGTCGACTCGTAATGCTGTGATCAGCCGCGCACAAGTAGCAGAGCTCGTATCCGCTGCGGATGGAGTCAACTTTAGCGGTGACAATGCGATTCGTTACTTGCTCGCCTTCGGCTTAGCTAATGGCAGTAATGCGGGTCAAGCGACGATCGCTTCTTTCAAGGGTAAGCAATCGCTGACACGCGCCGAAGCACTGCAATTTATTAAAAACTTCGTCGATTATGGCGCAGGTGGTCTACTGGATCGTCCACAGGAAGCATCGAATGTCGCCGATCTTCCAGCAGTTGCTGACCGTTAATCGTTTCGTTATTGCTCGTTATCGATATCCATTACACATGTTATGAAGTGACTCGTTTATGCTCTACACGAGCAAGTGTAATGCTCCTAGAACATGTACCCATGGTTAGGTAACATCTAATAAGTATACAAAAAGCCCCTTTCCCTGTAGGAAGCGGAATGTCATCTGTAGGATGAACATCCGGTTCAGTGGGAAAGGGGCTTTATTACGTTGCGACTGAATAGTCTCATCTCAATAAAGGTAGTTTTATGAAAATATAATGTTAAAAGGCAACAGGTGCCGATCCGTCTGGATCATGATCCATATGCAGCAGTTCACCTAGATTAGTCGTAGAGATCACGGTCAGACGCTTCAATTGGAGCGGATCATCGCCCGGTCGAATAAAGCCCTGGTGCACCGTGAATGCCATCCGGTAGCCGGACTGCTTGAGTGCATAGATCATCTGCATACGGAAATCGCCAAATGGATACGCAAAGTATGGCGTATTAATGCCAGCTTCGGTACGCATAATATGATCATCTTTTACAAAACGATCCGGGTCCATACCTGCTGCATAATCATCGCCGCAATGCAGTGGCTCTTTGAAATGCAGGTTGTAGGTATGGCTGTTAAATTCAAACACATCGGTCGTTGCCTTCATTTCCTCACGCGATACATAGCTTGTTTTGGTTGGATCGAAGGCTTGCGTTTTCGCTTGAATTTTGGAGCCGATCACGAACATGGTAGCGTGGAAGCCGTACTTTTTCATAATCGGGTAGGCGTAGATCATATTGTTCTGATAGCCATCATCAAAGCTGATCACAACGGTATTTTCCGGTAGTGGAGCCTGCTCGTTTACGAACTTCTCCAGCTCCTGCAAGGTTGCTGTGTGGTAATGGTTGTCGTACAGATACTTCATATCCTTCTCGAAGGCTTCGAGGTTGATGATCGAGTTGTTTTTCGGCTCGGTATTGTACTTCGCAGGCACGATATAGTGATACATGAGCACAGCGACCTTATCCGCAGTGCCTTTCGGTACAACATAATCAGCGGCAAGTGCTACATTACGCTGATTCAACTCATCCCGGTGTTGCAGATAAAACACTTCATTTTGAGCAGCGACCCAGGAACTGCATATTTTATGGGCCAGAATGGAAGACTTCGGGAAGTTCACCCCGAGGACATAGACGACGAGCAGCATCGCCAGCAGGGCGAACATATACTTTTTCCAGGGCTTACGCATGCTTTAGGTATGTCTCCTTTGATGTAAAAATAGACGGAAATGCACAGCACCGCTCGTCGCTACAGAAACTATAACGAGACGGTCTGTATGAATGGACAGATGTTAGATGCCGTTGCTGAACCAATCGAACACGTCAGCAAACTCCGTACAAGCTTATTCCTTTGTTTATAGTAAACGAAAGTTGTCGACAAAAAGTTACATTCCGGCTGAAGAATAGTAACAGTCGCGTGGTTGACTTTTACCTATACTGCCGACTTGCTTTCTATTAAAACAGAGAAATCCATTCGTAAATCCGTAGTATTAGTTATATCAGATAAATGTATGAAAACTGTGTGAGTACAGATTTTATAGCTTCGTAGTGCGAGGATAGCAGGAGGTGAAGTAGTAGTTGGAATGAATAGGTGAATATTGAGCTAATTCTGTCGTTTACGCAATAGCAGTAGTAATTTCTCTATGTATAGATACAGAAGCTAGGCTGTACCGCTAATTTGAATGATGGATAGATTGCTCATTCATTTCTATAGGCGATAATAGCAAATAATCTGTATAAATAAGCGCCTGTCACTCTTGGACAACATAGAGTAACAGGCGCTTGTTATATGGAGCTTAGCGAATGTAGATTAAGCTTTACAGCGCAATCTCGAATGTTTTAATCTCGTATGGCTCCAGTACAAATGCGATCGTATCGCCAGCAGTATCCTCGCCTTCTGGCTGTTCCATCAGATTGCATTCGCGGTAGCTGGTAATGCCTAGCTCGCTGGTCAGTGTCAGGCGCTGACGACTGCCTGAGAAGTCATGCACGCGCACGATGATTCGGTCGCTGTCCTCTGCCTTTTTCACCGCATCGATCATAGCGGTTTGACCGGATAGGGTGAACAGGGAGCGTTCTGGTGTATCCGAGCCACCTGTAGTTACACGCAGCGGGCTGTTCAATGCCCATGCTGCTGGAACCGTACCGCCTTGCAGCCAGTCGCCTTCGTGTGGAAGCAGGGAGTAGGTGAATTCATGATGCCCCTGGTCGGCTTCAAAGTCGGGATGGATGGCGCATTTGATCAGCGACAGACGCATCACATTGTTTTTGATATCATAGCCGTATTTGCAATCGTTCAGCAGGCTGACACCATAGCCACGATCGGACAGGTCTGCCCACTGATGGCCGACAGACTCGAAGCGTGCGCTATCCCAGCTTGTATTCCAGTGTGTTGGACGCTTCACATTGCCATACTGAATATCATACGTAGCCTCGGTAGAGCGTACATTCACCGGGAAGGCGACCTTGAGCAGCTGCTGACGCTCATGCCAGTCTGCCTCGGTGACAAAGTCGATGCGGCGATCGTCTGCGTACACGATCATCTGCTGACGGATCGTCGACTCACCAATTTTCCATTCAAAACGAACGACCGTGCGCAGCAGACCCGTTTCCACGACTTCCGATACGGTCAGCTCCTGCACTTCCTTCATTTTCTCCTGATAATAAATATCGATATCCCACGCATCAAAGTTCAGTGGCTTATCCTCGAACAATTGCAGTACATTCCCACGCTCGCCAGCAGCCAGCACCTCACGGTCTGCTGCTCGATCATACAGTCGTGTTAACTGACCCTGCTCATTCCATTCCAGCTCGTAAAATGGCGTGCTCAAGCGCTGTGCTTCCACTGTGAATGGAGAGCTTGCCGCTGGAGCTTCCATAGTCGGCTCAAAGGAAATAGTCGTGTATCCAAGTGCAGGCACCTTGGGCACGTGTACAATCCATTCGCCATCGTGCAGCTCACCTTGTAAAATAGCGCCATTGGCAGCTTTCCAGCTACCGCTTTGCAGTGAATCATTCGCAGCGATCGTCAGCACACCGCTGGTTGTCCATGGTGCCGAGTTCCATACGGTGCGAGTATGATCATCCGACTTACCAGCGATGAGCTGCTCTGCCTGCTTCCATACGTCAGAGCCGATCTGCCAGGCTTCTGCATATTCCTCGCGGCTGTCCTCGTAGACCTCACGGATCGAAGAGCCAGGGATAATATCATGGAACTGGTTGCGTAAAATAATTTTCCAGCCATCATGAAGCTGTTCTTGTGGATAAGCGCTCCAGTTGCCGCCGAGCGCACTTTGCCACGCATTCAGCCATTCGGCTTCACGGTATAGCAGCTCCAGCTTGCGATTCATACGCTTATTGTACGCCTGACTGGTGTAGGTACCGCGGTGGTATTCCAGATATAGCTCGCCATCCCATGTGTGTACATAGCTGTCCGTATTCGCTACCGTCTCCTGCAAGCGGCGGAAATAGTCGCCTGCCAATCCGGTACGCATATGTGGCAAGCCTGGCATACGGTCGATACGGCGACGCATTTCCAGCATCGTCCGGTTAACACCGCCACCGCCATCGCCGTAGCCGTACGATACGAGCAATTCACGATTCATTTCCTTGTCCCGATAAGCTTCCCAGCTGCCTTGAGCTGTTTTCGGTACGAGCTGACCGTTATACGTGTAGAACCACGAGCCTGGCTCCGAATCCGGTTCCGTTGTCGTGATAAAGTGTGTCAGTACCTCGGTTCCATCGATCCCACGCCAGTGGAACGTATCATGCGGCATCCGGTTGAACTGGTTCCAGCTGATCTTCGTTGTCATGAAGGTATCGATACCAGACTTTTTCAAAATCTGTGGAAGCGCCCAGCTATAGCCGAATACATCAGGCAACCACAGATAATCCGATTCAACACCAAATTCTTCTTTGAAAAAGCGTGTGCCGAGCAGCAGCTGACGAGTCAGCGATTCTCCGCTGGTCAGGTTACAGTCTGCCTCCAGCCACATCGCACCGCCAGCTTCCCAACGTCCTTCGGCAATACGCGCTTTGATCTGCTCGTATAGCTCGGGTGCGTCCTGCTTCACATAGTCATACAGCTGTGGCTGAGTTTGCAGGAACACGTAGTCTGGGAACTTTTCCATTAAACGCATAACAGTGGAGAAGGAGCGAATCGCTTTTTCCCGTGTATGCTTGAGTCGCCATAGCCACGCGACGTCAATATGAGTATGCCCGATGGCAGTTAATTGAACAGAGGAATGCTTGCTGATCTCACCAACAAGCTCATCCAGCAGCTGTTCGGCTTGCTGAATACTTGCATAGAAGCTTTCCGAGCCAGGTACAGCCCAGTCGATCAAACGGAATGCACGATCAATCGCACGCAGCAGGTCAGCACGCTCAGGTGAGTGCTCACTCAGCACTTCAACCGTTTCCAGTACAGTCACGCCGGTATAGTACAGATTGTCTGTCGGCTCATCCAGCCAGCATAGCTCTGCTGTTTGCAGCTCATGCTTTTGCATAATGCGCTTGCCGCCGCCTTCCAGACCTGTCCATAGACGGAAGGTCAGCTGCTGCTGTTGTCCAGCCGCATCGGCAGGCAGGAATACCTCCATATGATTGGAGTCGACCCCTTGATAAGGCTGTCCATTCAAATACAACAGCGATTCAAAACCAGAATTTGTACCGCCGCCTGTCTTACCAAAATCAAATCTGCCCAGAATCGTCTTGCCACTCCATGCTGCGGGTACCTCGGCGCTCACATTGAGCCATAAGTAGCGGTCACGTCCAGTCCAGGTGTCGCCCAGCTTCATCTCAGTCCAGGTGTTATCTGGCTGTAGCGGGGCAGAATGAATACGCTTACCATCATCTTCATGCGTTTGAAACGAAGACAGGACGATGGCCTCACGGTAACGATAGCTATCCAGTTCATTGAGTCGGGACTTCAGCTTCTGCTCTGTTAAAAACATACCTTCACTCCTTGATCGTTGGTGAATTTCCGCAGGTCAACCGGTGAGCAAGCCTGTATGCTGGATGATCGCCAGCAATGTAATCGATGATGACAGGCAGATGTTGTTTTCGTGATGTCGCCATTCGGGGACAAGCGAACTTCCACTTCCCATGTTGGCACATCCGGAGAGCAAATACAATATGTTATCTCTGAATTTAAAATGGTAAAACAAATCCAACATACTTTATATAGAAGAAGTGGAAATGAAAATCTGAAAATATCAGTAAGCTAATGTTAACCGAACCAGTATTGAGCAAATTATACATATCAATGGAAGCGAAGCCTCTTCAATTTCCATCCATAAGGCGATCCTGTCATGATGCGCTCCCTCTATATTGAACTACCAAAATCTTATATGCTACATCTCTTGTATCATGTATTCCACATTTCGATGAGCACTGCATTCAATCCATTATATACTCATTTTAGCCCGAGGGCACAGACGATAAGAGCTGTGAACAGGGTAATAGATAACAGTGCTCAACATGATGCAGGTCGACTAAAACGACTGCAAAGACACATGACCGAAGCAGCTGTAAAAGGAGAGAAACCATGAATCGAATTTCTATGCTGTTCCTTATTGTACTGACGACCTTTCTCATGGGTTCATCCTTTGCGATTGGCAAAATGGGATTAGTCTACGCCTCCCCATTATTATTAGCCGGACTGCGTTTTCTACTCGCAGGGATTATTATGGCGGTACTTGTTCGTCTTCTGCGTCAGCCTCATCCATCAGACTGGAGGGATTGGGGTAAAATGGTGCTCATCGGCGCCTTTCAGACCGCAGGGGTAATGGGCTGTGTGTTCATTAGTTTGCGTACGATCACAGCAGGTGAATCATCGATCTTAACCTTTACGAATCCACTACTGGTGGTCGTATTTGGTACCTGCTTTGCAGGGATGCGATATCGCTGGTATCAATGGATCGGCGTGCTGCTCGGGCTGATCGGCGTTAGCGTTACCGTTGGCGCCGGGCTGCAATGGAAGATTGGGCTCGTATTCGGACTTGCTTCGGCTGTATCATGGGCAACGGCAACGCTACTCGTTAAGCGCTGGGGTGGAGGGCTGAATACGTGGGTGCTGTCTGCATATCAAATGCTTGCCGGTGGAATTTTGCTGCTACTTGGCAGTGTAGTACTGGAGCAGCCTTCATTTGCATGGAATGGCGCTTCGATTATGATTCTGCTCTGGCTCAGTCTGTTATCGTCGATCGTGCAGTTTGCAGGCTGGTACTATGTACTGCAAAATAGCGATCCCGGTAAAACAAGTGCATTTCTATTTCTCGCGCCATTCTTTGGAGTATTAACAGGGTGGGTTCTGCTAGGAGAGCGGCTGTATCCGTCGCTGATTACAGGTGGGCTGTGTATTCTAGTCGGAATTTATCTGGTGAATCGGCAGGTTCAAGCTCCACGCTAAAATGGTCGCGAAACGCCTGCTTCCCGTTCGCCGTAACCTGAATCGCCCGAATGCCTGACATACGCTCGATCCAGCCTCGATCCAGACATAGCTGTAATAAACCCTGTCCCAATGCGCCGCCCAGATGATGCTTGCGTTCACTCCAATCCAAACAGGCATGGGCAAAGGCACGGCGCTTGCGGCGTAGCTGGGCGATATCCAGACCGATAGCGGTGAATCGTTCCACTCCCGTTTCACTCACCTCAAATGCTCCATCCTTCACAATCAAGTGCCCATGCTGAACCAATGACTCCGTCAGTAAAACGCCTACCTGCCCAGCCAGATGATCGTAACAGGTGCGTCCATAGCGCAGCTGATCCATCTGCTGGGATTGCTTTAATGAACGAACCTCAGGCACCGGACAGATCGCTAAGAACTGCTCCAGCTTCTGCGCCGTCTCATTTCCAGCCAATCGATAATAACGATAACGTCCATGCTTTTCCGTGCTGATCCAGCCCTGCTCGGTGAGTCGTGCCAGATGAAAGCTGGCGGTTTGCGGTGTAATGGATGCTGCGTGAGCAAGCTCACCCGCCGTATGGAAGCGACCATCCAGCAGTGCTGTCAGCATATTAGCACGCGAAGGCTCGCCTAGCAGGGAAGCGATATTGGATATATTTGAATGTAGTGTCATGAATGTGGCTCCTTTGTAGATACATATAGTTGAAGACATATAGATGAAGATACCAATGTTGTGAATGAAGATGCACATGCTACGAATATAGAGGCATGTGTATTTAACATTTCGACGACTATCTAACTATATTATACAAAAAATAAAGTGCAGGCTAGCTGCATGATGGACGACGTACCGGAATGTACCGAGTGTTCCTATTGCATAGCATGGTAAAATAAACATAGACCTCCTACCTATCGCTGCTGTACAGGTATCCTGATCATGAACCTGTACGCTATGGTTAACTAAACGTTGGACTGGAATTGCCAGTCGTTCGTTTGTAAGACAGGCGTGGTGGGTATGTTGTTGTTGGAGGTTGGTACGACTATTACGAGGATCGGCTACAATCGAAAGGGGATGGCCATGGAGCATTTTATTGCTGTACTTGTTATTCTGTTTTTCATCGGGATTTCCAATGTTCTGAACAGGCTGGTTCCCTTTGTGCCAGTGCCGCTATTTCAGATTGTGCTCGGGATCGGTGTTGCCCTGTTCGGGTTAAAGGTAGAGCTCGATCCAGAGCTGTTTCTGGTGCTGTTTATCGCACCACTGCTATATAATGATGCTCGTCAAACGCCACGCGGTGAGCTGTGGAATTTGCGGGTACCGATTATTTTGTTAGCGTTTGGGCTCGTATTTGTGACTGTGATCGTAGCGGGCTATGGGATTAATTATCTGATTCCAAGTATTCCATTACCTGCTGCATTCGCGCTGGCGGCAATTCTGTCTCCGACGGATGCGGTAGCCGTAGGCTCGCTGGCGAAAAGGATTCATTTACCAGGCTCGATTCATCGTCTGCTGGAGGGTGAATCGCTCCTGAATGATGCGTCCGGACTGGTCGCATTCAAATTCGCTGTGGCGGCGATGGTGACAGGTACGTTCTCGCTCTGGGAAGCGTCGCTGAACTTCCTATTAGTCGCGCTGGGGGGATTGGCGATTGGTACGCTTGCCTCATTCCTGCTTATTCGCTGTCAGGTGCTGGTGCGTAAATGGGGGATGGAGGATATCACGGTACATGTACTGTGGCAGATTCTGACCCCGTTCGTGATCTATTTGCTGGCGGAGGAGATTGGTGTATCGGGTATCCTTGCAGTTGTGGCAGGCGGTATCGTCTATGCGATGGAAAAGGATCGCGCCGAGTCGGTACAGCTCAAAATGCAAATTGTCTCAACAAGCACATGGTCGGTCATTGTGTATACGCTGAATGGTCTGGTGTTCATGATGCTCGGCTTGCAAATTCCAGAGGTGATGGGCAGTATTTTCACCAATCCTGAGTTTAATAATGGGCTGGTGCTTGGTTATGTCGCGCTCATCACATTACTGCTGTATATTCTGCGCTTTATCTGGATCTACTGCTACTGGGAGGTTCGCTATGTTATGAGTCGCCAGATGGATGATAATCGCCCGGATGTACGAGGCATTTTGCTCACGTCATTATCCGGTGTACGCGGTGCGCTGACACTGGCGGCGGCATTCTCGATTCCGTATGTGCTGAACGATGGCTCTGCCTTTCCGCAGCGAGAGCTGATTCTATTTATCGCGGCAGGTGTGATTTTGCTGTCGCTCATTCTAGCAAGTCTGTTATTACCGCTGTTATCGCCTAAGCCACAGGCAGAGGTGACGAGTGCATCCGAAGCAGGGCAAGGAATGCTACAGCGTCAATTTGTAGAGGATCGGATTCGGATGAAGGTGCTGTCCGCAGCGGTGCAATCGGTCGAATCCAGCACGAATGATGCGAACCGTGAAGCGGCGAAGACGCTCATTTCAGATATTACGCAATACATGTTCCAAAAAAATGGGATGCAGCCGTCGATTTTGCATGATCCGAATCCAGATCAGGAAGAGGTCAAGCTGTACCTGGCTGCGATTCATGCAGAGCGTAAGGTCGCTCGGAAGCTACGGGATAATGGAGAGATTACACCGGAGCTGGCGATGGAGTTTGAATATCGTCTGGATCGGATTGAGAATGTGCTGACCGATCGTATGGATACCGGGATTGCCGAGTGTGTGGACAAATGGAAGGGCATGCTGCCGATGCATCTGCCCGCTCCTGTGAACCTGACGAAGGATGCCGAATCGGATGGAGATGCAGACGAGCCAGCCGCGATGAGCAAGCTTGATAAAATCCGTATGCTCAAGCATCTGAAGCTGCAATCCTGTCCAGCCGCGATCGATGCGATTCGCAGCCGTATGAATGATCATAATGAGGAGGCTGCTGAAAAGGTCATTTCCCGTTATCGCAAAATTATGAACTCGATTCAATATTTCAATGAGAAAATTGCACCGGATATTACACTGGATGAAAACAAGCTCAATCTGATCACCAGCGCGGTACAAAACCAGCGCGATACGGTGCAGGAGCTGTACGAGAGCGGCGAGATCGACCGTCAATATGCACGGAAGATGCGTAGCTTTGTGCAGGATCTGGAGAAGTGGATTCTAATGGAGACGTAAAGCATCAACTCCATTATGATAGAGCAACCATATCGCATCAGAGATGAATGAAACGCAACTAAAATGAGTATTTTTTGCCAGGCAAAAAGAATCGGAACTATACGTTTCGGTTCTTTTTGATACATCATTTCCCATATCTCGATTCCAATGCTACAATAAAGCAATCTTTCCCATTATGAATTTGGAGGTATGTTACTGATGAATATGAAAAAAGGACTGCTTTCTGGCTTTCTAGCTCTAGCTGTAACCTCTTCTCTTTTTATTTCCACAAATGTAAGCGCAAACAATTCAACCGAAGCGCCAGCTCCATTCTCGTATTCACTCGTAACTCGCGGCTATGATTGGGGCCCAGCCGTGTACAAGGTTATTTTACATACCGGTGTGGATATTCAAGCAGACACACTCACCAACGACACATTCAAAGTCCTAGCCGAGCGCAGTTATCCGATGGTTAACATGCAGACGAAGCAAAAGTATACCGGAGCAGATAGCGCCAGCCGAACCATTGATCGAGTGTATCTGTCCGATGAGAAGGGGAACGCCTCCGAGCAGCCTTCCGGTCAATACATTACGTTGGAGATGAAGGTGCATCCTGATTCGGTCTCAGCCAGTCCTTTTACATTCGACCTCAGTACATTCACGAATAAATATGTTGATCTTCAATACACGCTCGTTCAACAGAAGTCGCTTCAAGACACGCAGGGGAATACCGTCGATAATCTGACTACCCGACCAGATACCCCACATACGATGATCGAGCAAGGGGTCGACAAGTTCGATACTACAGGCAAGTTTAATTACAAGGATGCCAAATACGGGCAGATCCATCTTACCTATGCGTCCTACATGCCAGCCAACGACAAGAAAAAGCCGTTAATCATCTGGCTGCATGGTGCAGGTGAGGGTGGAACCGATCCGAGAATTGCATTGCTGGGCAATAAAGTAACGTCATTAGCCGGAGCGTCCATTCAGAAATATTTCGGCGAGGCTGCCGTATTGGTGCCTCAAACGCCAACATTTTGGATGAACGACGGCACCGGTCAATATACGAAAACGGGGAAAAGTATGTATACCTCAGCGCTGACTGCGCTAATTAAACAGTATGTCAAAGACCATGCCGCAGCCATAGATACCGATCGCATCTACATCGGAGGCTGCTCGAACGGTGGATTTATGACCTTGAACATGCTGCTTGCTAACCCGGATTATTTTGCCGCTGCCTATCCATCCGCTGAGGCTTATACCGATTCCTGGCTGACGAAGCAAGACATCAATAAACTGAAGGATACTCCGATCTGGTTCACAGCCGCGGGAGCGGATAAGACAGTAGACACATCCAAAGCATCGACAGCAACGTATAAACGACTCATTGCCGCAGGCGCGAAAAATGTTCATTATTCCTATTTTGATAAAGTGCTTGATATGAGTGGTCTGTACAAAAAAGGCAATGGAGATTCGGCAGCCTATGAGTACAACGGACACTGGTCATGGATTCCAGTATTGAACAACAATATTTCCAAAGACTACAATGGCAAGCCTGTCAAAATTAAGGGTAAAGCGGTATCTCTGATGGAATGGATGGCGAACCAGAAGAACTAAATTATGATCTGCGTAGCATATACGGATTGGAAGGCTTATTGTAGCTTATTGCTTATTAAAAGCTAGTCTGATAAGAAGCTGCATAAGTAGATGGATTGTCGCTTTATACAGCTAAGAAGCCCTGTACATTAACATGTGCAGGTCTTCTGCTATTTGGTGCGATGAAGTAGTGAGTTCTATGGGATACAAGACACGTAGATAAGATATTTTTGATGTGAAATCATCTATTCGGCAGGTTGAGATTATGCTCATTGTTGGAATATCTACAGGTCTATACTTGAATAGCTTAGTTTTCAGTAGCTTAATTTAGAGGTAATATAAAGGCAGTGTAAGTTGGTGGCTAAGTAACTGCAACTCTTTAGTGGTATGTATGCAAACTCTTATACGTGTAAAAGCACGGAACGGAGGGAAGGAAATAAGGGGAAAGGACGACTTTTGAGCACGGGAATCTACAATTTGATCCTACTCCGTAGATTCCTGTGCGAGACGGGAGTCCGTCCCCTTATTCCTTTCCGGAGTGGTTGCTGCCCCAACAACAAAGTTTACGTACACACTCTAAACCACGAATGGAGGAATTAGAAAATGTCTTCATTAACAGGAAAAGTAGCCATTGTTACAGGTGGTGCCAATGGAATCGGTGAAGCCTGCGTAAAGGAAATGGTTGCTGCTGGTGCCAGAGTTATATTTTCTGATCTGAATGATGAGCTAGGGCAGAAGCTGGAGCAGGAGCTGAACGCGAATGGTGGAGAAGTGCGTTACCAGCATTCTGATGTGTCGAAGGAAGAGGATGTAAAAGCATTGATTCAGCGTGCGATCGACGAATTCGGTCGTCTGGATACCATTATAAGCAACGCTGGCATTGGCAATACAGACAGCACGGATGATCTGACATTTGAATCGTGGCGTAAGCTGATGAGTGTGAATCTGGACGGCGTTTTCCTGTGTGCCAAGTATGCGATTCAAGAGATGAAGAAAAATGGCGCTCAGGGTGGCTCGGTGATCAATATGGCATCGATGCTCGGTCATGTAGGACGTGCAGCAACTGCGGCATACACCGCATCCAAAGGCGGCATCGTGAACCTGACTAAGTCACTGGCACTGGAGTATGGCCCGGATAATATCCGCGTGAATGCCGTATGCCCGGGTTATATTGAAACGCCACTGCTCAATGCAACGCTGGATGAAGAAACGCAAAACTATCTGGCATCCCTGCATGCTTTCGGACGCTTAGGTAAGCCAGAAGAAGTCGGTAAAGCCGTTGTGTTCCTGGCATCTGACGATTCCAGCTTTGTCACAGGCTCTAGCCTGATGGTCGATGGTGGCTACACAGCTCAATAAGCAATGATATAGCAGAGCGTGTAGAAGATGATATTAACTCATGCATCTGTACGTGTCTGAATGAATATAGGACAACGAAGACCTCTGTCCCGGATACAGGATAGAGGTCTTCGTTTATACATGAGTTACAAGCTTTAATAAGCATTGTTAATCAAAGCAATGAATATTGCAGTACATCCATGATAGAAGGTAGTACAATACGCTATCTGTTCATTATAAATATCCTGCCTTTTGTAGTGCTTGCAAATAATGTGCATAGACAGGATTGCCTGGCTGTGCCTGAGCAGGATCAATCCCTTTTAATGCAACAAGCGTATACAGTAACTGTTCACTTATACCTTGCTGCGTGAATGAAGTCATCGTCTGTCCATCACTGGACATGATCGCGATGCGAAGCATCCGACCTTGCTGAATATCGACCCATGCTCGCTGAAATTTGTCTTCAGGAACCACATTATCGGCTTGATACATCGAAGCCTGAATTTCCTTCTCCTCTAATGTGAACAACGATTCTAAAATCGTCGGCTCTGTGATGGTATAACATTTATAAAAATGCTCAAATCCAGCATAGGGATCGTGAGCAAGGTCGGCGACGTAGATCGGGTCTTCTTCATTTGCCTGAAATGTATGGTTCAGTACTTCGTCCACGTCTGCTAATGAATACGATAAAGGCAACTTTCTATCCAGAAAAGCTTGATGTAGATCAACGGTCAATGGGTTCACTCCTTGTATAAGATTGAATTCCATAGGTTTAATTCTACATTATACTGCCTTATTCGCAATCAGCTGCTTCACCGCATCCAGCGGATGCTGCGTTTTATCCAGATTCGCATCCGGTACATATTCCACATTATCCGGTAGCACAATTTGACGGCGGTTGATCCAGATGCAGCACCAGCCTGCTTTTTTGGCACCTACCACATCATTCAGATAAGAGTCACCGAGATAGCAAGTATCCGTAGCGGCAATATTCATCTGCTGCTCGACATGACGGAAAATAGCAGTATCCGGCTTGGATATACCCAGCTTCCCTGAAATAAACGTATCCTCTGGAGCAATCCAGCGATCCATACGTAGCTGCTTCACCTTACTCGCCTGATGCTCCGCAGGGCCATTCGTAATGATGCCCATTCGCCAGCCCTGCTCTTTACCATAATCGAGCAGCTCCTTCATGAACGGATGCACTTCGATATGCTGCTGATGAAAGGCATAACGATTCTGAAAATCTACCGCCTGCTGTTCAGAAATAGTGATATCAAAATCAGCAAAAGCATGTGTGATCCGATACACATGCATGTCCTCATCGCTCATTTGCCCATTTTGCACCTGATCAAATACGACATCACTATGCAGCCGACTACGGACAAACAGCTTTTCGACCGGAACGTCATACTCCTTCGAAGTGCCAAACACTTCGTTATACGCCTGACCAAATGGGTCCATCTGATCGTACAATGTATCATCCATATCAAATATCAGATTAATCAATAGACTCTCCCGCTTTCTTTCTGTCTCATTCCAGTATGGGAATAGATAGTGATTCATGTGACAGTTTTGAAGTATACTTACTTTAATCTAGCGCTACGGCTTTATTCTAGCTTACTGGAAATTCATATAAAATTTCAAATAACGCAACTAGATTTCCAGCTACAGCCATTAGCTTTACTGGATCGGTTGTAGACGTACGTGAATTGAGATAGACTGTAAACGTGATTGCACAGGATGAACGGGAAGGAGAGCTTGCCCCTCATTCCATGCAGAGTACGGAAATGAAGCATACGATGCAGCCAGCATCGCTGGCACCATTTGCATAGACAAGGAGGATATTATGGGGAATACATCACAGCATAGCCGTGTAGGTATTATGGATATTGGCTCGAACTCCATTCGGCTGGTCATTTATGAGAATGGGGGCGGAATGGGCTACAAGGTGCTCAAGGAATGTCGGGAATCGGCGCGCTTGAGTGCGATTGTAACGCCAGAAGGAGAAATGCCGCTGGAATCGTTGCGTTTTATCGTACCTGTGCTGCGTCAGTTTGCTGAGGTAAGCCGAGCGTATGAAGTGAGTGAGATTCGTGCAGTAGCTACCGCAGCGATTCGGAATGCGACGAATGGTGAAGACGTTATTCAATATTTGAATGAACAGACGGGGCTGGATATTGAGCTACTGCCAGGTGAGATGGAAGGTCATTATGGATTTATCGGTGTCGTGAATCGAATCGATATTCGTGACGGCTATATTATTGATATCGGTGGTGGTAGTACCGAGATTACACTATTTCGCGATCGGACACGCATTTCCAGTGTATCATTCCCATTTGGTGCAGTGAATATGAACGTGCGTTTTGGCAAGCAGGAGGATGGGCGCTGGGACGAGAAGGCGGTAACAGAGCTGGAGCAACTTGTACTCAAGGCAGCGGAAAAGCATGACTGGATTAGCCGTAATCCGGGTCTACCCCTTGTCGGGTTAGGCGGTACGATTCGCGCTGTTGGTAAAATGCATCAGCGTAAACGCAAATATTCGATGGAGCAGATTCATCAGTACACCCTGCAATCCGAGGATGCAGATTATTACTACCAGCAATTGCCTTCGATGACCAATGAAGAGCGCAAGCGTGTAGCTGGCTTGAGCAAAAATCGGACGGATATTATCATACCCGGGATGATCATTTTGCGTACATTGTTTGGTTATATGCAATGCGATCATTATCTGATCAGTGGTACAGGCTTGCGGGATGGGCTGTTCTTTGAATGGGAGCGCGGACGCGAGCATGCGGTGCTGGACGATGTGCTGGAATACGAGCTGGAATCGGTGCTGGAGCTGGAGCCATTGCCGCGTCAGCGACATTTGCGTCAGGTCGCACAGCTGTCTGTGCAGCTCTACGAAAGTCTGGGCGAAGGTATGGACGACCGCTGGAATGTGAAGCTGCTGCGTACCGCTGCGATGCTGCATCAGATCGGGATGAAGGTAGGCTATCATGATTATGAGGAGCATACACGGTATCTGCTCACCACGCGTGCGCTGGCAGGCTTGAATCATCGGGAAACGGTGCTTGTTGCCTTTATCGCGATCTTCGGCAGTAAAGGGAAAATTAAGAAAAGACGCATTTCGGTGGAGTACGCGGATATTCTGCATCCGAAGGATGAGGAGCGCATTCGTCGCCTCGGTGCATTGCTACAGCTGGCTGCTGCTATGGATACGAGCGAGACGCAGCCTGTGGAGTCGCTGCTAGCCGTACGCAAAGGAAGAGACTTCGAGCTGACGATTCACTGTCGCACCGAAGCCTCTATGGAAGTTGCTGAAATTACGGAAGCTGTTAAAGATTTGGAGAAGGAGTGGGATGTCCGAGTGCGGCTGGTGGTACATACGGTTTCCACGAGCTAATATTCCACGCATGGAACTGACTGCGCAGCGGCGGTTCCCCATTTTTGAATAATTCATAATTACCGCTTGGCAACAATATTCTGGCCTTCACATTGTCCGCAAGGATCAGGTTCAGGATATTGAGCACAGCGGTTTTTGTGTTTTTATCGAACAGTGGACACATTAGCTCGACCCGGCGCGTTAGATTGCGGGTCATCCAGTCCGCGCTGGCAAGCCATACCTCTTGCTCGCCGCCATTATCAAAGGCGAAGATACGGGAATGCTCCAGATAACGGTCAACGATACTACGCACGCGAACATTTTCACTCAGTCCAGGTACACCCGGGCGCAGACAGCACACACCGCGCACGATCAGATCAATCTTCACGCCAGCCTGAGAAGCGACATACAGCTCATCGATAATCTGCTGGTTGGAGAGCGAGTTCATTTTGGCAATAATCCGTGCCGGCTTGCCATTGCGTGCATGATCAGCCTCGCGGCGAATGAGCGAGATGAACTTGTTCATCATCGTGCTTGGCGCAACTGCGACCGCCTGCCAATCATGACTTTCCGTATAGCCTGTAATATGATTGAACACCTCGGATGCATCCTCACCGATCTGCGGATTCACTGTCAGCAAGCCGACATCGGTGTACAGCCTTGCAGTGGAGGCATTGTAGTTACCTGTGCCCATATGGATATAGCGGCGAAGCGTATTACCTTCACGGCGCACGACGAGAATAACCTTAGCGTGCGTTTTAAGTCCGACCAGACCATAGACAACGTGGCAACCTGCTTTTTCCAGCATTTTCGCCCAGACGATATTACGTTCTTCATCAAAGCGTGCTTTTAGCTCCACGACTACCGTTACCTGCTTGCCTGATTCGGCAGCACGTGCGAGCGAGTGGATCAGGGAGGACTTGCCGCTCACACGGTACAGCGTCATTTTGATTGCCATGACATCGGGATCATCTGCTGCTTGCTCGATAAAGTCGCTAATCGCGTCAAACGATTCATACGGATGATACAGCAGCACATCACGCTCGCGAATGACGCTGAAAAAGTCCGTATCACTGCCTTCCGGGAACTCTGGAGCATAGCGCTGAATTTCAGGTGGATAGCGCAGTGAATCGCGTCCAGTAACCGAATCGGAGAAGCCTAACAGGAAGCCCAGATCCAGCGGCCCGTCAATCTCGTAGACGGCTTCACTTACATCGAATTCCTCTAGCAATTGAGCGAGTGCATACGGATGAAAGTCCTTTTGAATCTCCAGACGCACAGGCGCACTGCGTCTACGCTTACGAAGCTGGTTCTCGATCTCTTCCATCAGATCTTCTGCATCTTCCTCATTAATGTCGAGATCGGCATTACGAGTCAGACGGAAGGCATTTACCGCAATCGGTGTATATCCGCCAAATAAGGTCTGAATATGCTGACAGATCAGATCCTCGATTAAAATGTATTGCTGCTTTTTACTATTTTGACGATGCGGAAGTGCAACTGCACGCGGCAGATTGGAAGGAATCTGTACGATTGCAAAATAATACGCTTCGCCATCTTCCTGCTCTGTTGCTTTGAGATTCGGATGCTCCAGTACGACGGATAGATAGACACTCAGACCATGCACGAGCGGAAACGGACGGCTCTGGTCGACTGCCAT
Organism: Paenibacillus hunanensis; assembly: GCF_034055775.1. Classification (NCBI taxonomy): domain Bacteria; kingdom Bacillati; phylum Bacillota; class Bacilli; order Caryophanales; family Paenibacillaceae; genus Paenibacillus; species Paenibacillus hunanensis. The sequence continues at coordinate 1,056,748 of NZ_CP139194.1, forward strand.
CGGTGTCAATACTGGATAAATGACATCGTGATAGTACGTGTCCGCAGCCTTCTGCTGGGTAACACTCAGGTCATCATAATGAGTCAGGGTGATGCCCTGCTTACCGAGTAAACGAGAGAGCTCCCGATATGTACGGTATTGATGCGAGACCATCTTTTCTACGCGTTTTGTCAGGCGCTTGTATAAGCCGGCTGGTGTATAGCCGGTAAAATCCTTTTTGTTGTAGCCCGCTTTGATCTGATTACGGATACCAGCAACCCTTACGCTCATAAATTCATCGAGGTTGCGAGAAACGATACCGAGGAACTTGATGCGTTCCAGTAGTGGCGTATCCGATGCCTGTGCTTCCTCCATAACCCGGGTATTGAATTCAATCCAGCTAAGATCCCGGTTAATATACGTTGCTTGAGCTTGATGGTGTCCCTGTTTAGTTTCCATAATGCCTCCGGTCCTAGTGTTAGCGATCTCCTAACACGAGATTCAATGAAAAGTGATTTTTGCAAAGCAAAATATCTTACTTATTTAGTGTTAGCGTCCTCCTAACACGAGATTCAATAAAAAAGTGATTTTTGCGAAGCAAAATATCTTACCTAGCTAGTGTTAGCGATCTCCTAACACGAGATTCAATAAAAAAGTGATTTTTGCGAAGCAAAATATCTTACCTAGCTAGTGTTAGCGATCTCCTAACACGAGATTCAATAAAAAAGTGATTTTTGCGAAGCAAAATATCTTACCTAGCTAGTGTTAGCGATCTCCTAACACGGGGTTCAATAAAAAGTGATTTTTGCGAAGCAAAATATCTTACCTTATTTAAGCTTTTACTCCACGTTTGCTCGAACAGATACATTTTCCTATACCCCGCCAGCAACCGTGTCGAATGATGCAAAAATGTATCGTATATAGCCAGTATACCCATCTTTTGTTAACGCTGTGTAAAAAAAATGCGTCAACTTTCGTTCCATAACTGTGTTCCATCCATTTTAGCAATCGATCGCTTTTGGGTTCTGCCAAAGTTAAAGCTCCGAGTACGCAGCTCATAACCTTCCTCTTCCAGTGGAAGCATCTTCTTCCATTTCTGAACTGTATACGCTGGATAGCCGGGGCGGTGCATATCGATTAAGATTATATCCTTGTGTAGCATATTCAGGCATTCACCAAGAGTCATGGTCATACCCCTTCCATGTAAAGGATCGCTACAATATGCGATACGACGATAGTGTCGTCATGATTACGGCTATAGAAAGAGCCATCATACGCAAAATAAGTGGAAGTAGCGTGTAACTTATCATTACCCGCCTGTATATATTTTGAGCGATTAAATAGAAAATTGCAAAGCAAAATCATCCATTAAGGGAGCCAGTTGAAAGCACAATTAAGAGTGAGGGAAATGATGAAATGGGCTGAAAGGAAGTAGCTATTTACGAAGTGGATATAAGGTGGAGCGGCTTAGAACAGCATGAGTAGAGAGTACAAGAACGGAGCAGCAAATCACATAGCGGAAAAGAACAGGATAGAACAGAGTAAGAGGATATTGCGCTATCTAATCGATCGGCGAACCAATCTAACAATGAGAGAAAGCCGATGCATTAGCCACATCGATATACCGAATACCTGACCAGATCAACGTATACAAAAAGCCCCCACGACTCACCTGATTCTGGCTCATCGTAAGGGCACTTTTAGATTATAACTAGCTTCGAGACGTAGCTACATTTTGTATCGTACATACACAGCAGAGCTTGCACTACCTACTCCGCTTATTTGAAGCAATACGATTCAAACCATTATTCATCCGGCAAATTCAGTAAATGTCTGACCGTTGTCGTTGAGGTTACATTCATCCTCGGCAGATACATCGGATCATCACCTGGATGAACAAAGCCCGGTCGTACAGTAAATGCCATCCGATAGCCGTTGCGCTTCAGATCATACACCATTTGTGGATCGTATTCGCCATAAGGATAAGCGAAGTATGGCGTATTGATTCCCGTTTTACTTTTCATCAGATCGATATCATGGGTGAATCGCTTACTATCTTTACCTGCTGCATAATACTCGGCACACTGTACAAGCCGTTTGTAATGCAAATTGTAGGTGTGACTATGGTAAGCAAACACATCGCTGGTCGCTTTCATTTCCTGACGTGAAATGGTTGTTTTCGCTGTTGGAATGAACTTTTGCTTCTGATCGCTCAGCTTGGTACCAACGATGAAAATATTCGCTTTAAAGCCATACTTTTTCAGCACAGGATACGCGTACACGACATTGTTCTGGTAGCCATCGTCAAAGGTGAGCACGACGGTCTTTTCAGGCAATTGAATCTCGCCCTTCACGTACTGCTCCAGCTCCTTCAACGTTGCGGTATGGTAACCCTCGTCATGCAGGAATTTCATCCCCTGCTCAAAGGCTTCCAGATTAATGCGTGCATTGTTCGGCTCGACATTGTATTTTTCCGGTACCACATAATGGTACATTAGCACGGCAACATGACTCGCTTTGCCAGGGGGCGCTGTTTTTACACGTGGGGTAGAGGCAGAAGCCGCAGCGACATTAGAAGCATCCTCGGGCACTTCACCGTTTAATGTTTTGAACAGATCGTCGGTCATATCGTAGGTAGCTCGGCATGTCTCATAGGAGAAGGCAGAGGCATGCGGATATTTCATACTCAATATATAAAAGGTAATAACAAAGGCGATCGCGATATAGAGCATGATGATAATCATATTACGGATGCGTCTTAGCTGCATATCTTCATAGGCTCCTTTACATACAGGTTGAGATCGAAGGAATGGAATACATGTGTTATTCCATCATGATGGTAATTCTTCACGGTAAACCAATTGACTTATGTATAACATCGGACACTTTTGACCAAAATATTATGTTACTAAAGAATCATATGACTGCATAGGGCTGTGTTCCTGATACCGGAACATACAAAAAGCCAGCCTGCACAGGCATGAATTGCATCTCCATTCGTATTCGGTATAGTCTACCGATGGGAAGGGAGTTTAGCAGTGCAGGCTGACTTTCGTGTGCTATTTTTGGATAGAGTAATCTTCCTTATAGATTACAATCGTGTCGTTGAAGATCGTATCTGCCGAGAAGAGCGCTATTGGACTCGGCGAGAGAATGATCAGCTATAGTCAGAGTAGACAAGACCACGGTATCATTCTGAATTCATACTTGTCTGGGTAGCTATACAGCTATACGCTATCTATTCAGTCCGTGATGGAGTAATTCAACGATCAGATGAGCTACCAATCGATTAGAACATCACGGTATCTTTATACCACGATTCTGGTACAGGCTGACTCAATGTCCACATCGCAGCGATCTGCCCATTATCGACTCGGAATAGCTGGATAACCGCCTGTCCACGATCATTGGTGTTGTTTTGCATATGACTGTGTACCAGCACCAGATTGCCTTCAGCAATGGTGTTTACCAGCGTTGCCTTACTGTCCGTATTGGCGCGGAACTCGGTCAAATAGTGACTCACCAGCGCGCTACGTCCATTTTGAATACCTGAACCGTATTGCTCCACATTCTCATTAACCGCTTCATTGGCAATATCCGTATTATGCTGCACAAAGAATGTATTGAAGAAATTATCTACAAAGCTTGCATTAGCAGCAACGGTTGCACGATCTGTAGCTGCCAGCTCGGCTTTGGCAGACAGCGTTGGCAGCTTGTCTGGTGTGAATACTTTTGCTGGATCATCTGTACTTTGCTGTACATTCCAGTGCTCGGCAATCTGGTTATCGCTAATACGATAAATATCGACGTAGAGTGCTGTTTTCGCATTAGAGCTGGTTGAACTTGTTGTAGTGGTGCTGGCAGCATCGGTACTTGCTTCGCTGCTAGCTTCAGCACTTGTAGAATCAGATGGCTTGGTAGGAGTGGCGTCAACTGGAACATTGCTAAACACAGCTACCAGATCACCCTGTCCGATCATACCTGTGATATTCGCCTTATAATCCGGGTAACGCTTGAAAATATCTTCATAAAACGTAGAGAATTGTTCTCTGCCACTCTGCATGTACGGATTATGCTCGGTATAGTTTTCTGCTACATATTGATTGACTTTATCCAGCTGATGTCCATTGAGAACATCATTATATAGGCCGAGTACAAGCTGTTTATTGGCAGTAATTTTGGCTTCCTCAGCCGTTGGTGTGCCTTGCGCTGGCGTGGTTGTCTCGCCACCCGGTGCAGTATTGCCTGAGTTTTCCGTGGTGTCCGGTGTGGTTGTAGCTGGAGGTTGACTGGAATTACCTGTGCAGGCAGAGAGAACGGTCATTAGCATCAGACTTGCAAGTAAAAGACTGTATTTTTTCATCATAAGCATGCTCCTTTGGATACGATAGTTTGAAATACGGCGGCATTCATTGTTTGCCTGTTAGCAGTGGAGCTTCACCTTCTTTCGGTTATATAACCATATTGTACAATCGTGAATGCACACCGTATAGCGACGGTCAGCCCGTTTCTGATTGGGCAATCAATGTCAAGTGGTTCTCTGTCATCAAGTGGCGACAAGGCTGTCATATCGTCACCATGGAACGCGGACTAACTCTAATCCGTGGTTGTCATGTACTATGCGCTCTTATCTATAAAGACGATTAGGTCAGGGCAGAGGTTGCAAGATGAAAAGGGTAAGCGAGCACGTAAAAAATGCTGTTGAACTCGTTCAGCATTAGGTATCATCTACAACGCCAACGCCAACGCCAACGCCAACGCCAACGCCAACGCCAACGCCAACAAAAAACAGTCATCGTCCGCGGCTAGAGATGTAGCACATCGGTCAATGACTGTTTTCGTTTGAATCCACTCACAGGGGTATCGATTCAGCGGCGCATGAAGATGAATTTTTGTCCCAGAATACCAATCGCACATAGCCCCAGACTGATCCACGGGGAGATGATGACGACAGGCATAATACGACGTAAGTAGTTGCCCACTACAATAATAGCGACCAGAATGATCAAATACGTAATCACCGACCGCATATTAATCTGCATTCGCGGACGATCCAGATCGCTTTTCTCGACAGGCTGATTGGCTACACGCATGACGAGTTCAACGAGTACAATCGCTCCTACAGCAACAAGCACCAGGGTGGACAGGCTAATCTCGCCTACGACACCTGTACCGCTAATACTAATTTTGAAAAAGCCTGCTAGCGCTTGCAATAAAAACACCCAGGTGAGCGCCACCCAGACGATCATCAGATAATACATCGGCTTGCTAAGCTGTCTGCGTTCTGGCAAATTCTCGATGAGCTGTCCAGCATACGAGTCCGAATCCTTGGCAAATAATTGCTCAGCCGACTGGCCGCGCTGTTGAGCGTCCAGCAGATGCTGCCCCATCTCCAGCAGTAGCTCCTCGCCAGATTGACGCTCGATACGAGCATCGCGCACATGCACGATCACATCGTCATAATAGCTCAGATTTTCTTGATTAAGCTGGTCACGGATTACATTAATATCCCGTACCAGATGACGTACTGTACTCATCGTCATTTCCCCTTTCGCATTGGTGTCGGTATGAAGACATACGTGCCAGGCAACATACTCGTAATCCGGTCATTAAAGTATATCTACTTGCTTATTACCCAGCTCTGCTGCACTTGGATAGCCAGCTAACTCGGGCAGAGTAAGCAGGACAATAGCACGAGAAATAGACTCTACTGCACATCTATCGGAAATTCCTATTTTGACACACTTTCATCAGATTGACAATTGCTCGGAGGCAGTGATACTATAAGTTTATTATAATACTCACTAAACTTATCGGAATTATTTAAATTTAAATAGACATGTCGTTTATATACGTTATTATGCTCCATCATACATCGTTAGCATGCAGGAGCAAAGTCCCAGAATAGCTGGCAACACATCGGCATCGCTTAACACGGGAATACAGGATATACATTGTACAAAAATCATGCCTTTTAAGGAGGAGTTCATTATGGAACGCAATATTACGATTCGTCATCATGAGGTTGATCTGGCTGCGAGCATACATTATCCGGTTGCAGACCATAAGCCGGAAGGCAAAGGAAAGGGTCGAACTCCACTGATTGTCATCTGTCATGGATTTGTTGGCAACCGGATCGGTACAGATCGCCTATTTGTCAAAAGTGCACGTAAGCTCGCTAACGAAGGCTATATGGTCGTACGCTTCGATTATGCAGGCTGTGGAGAGAGCACAGGCGAATACGGTCAACAGGGACTGGAATCGATGGTCGAGCAGACGCGTACGATTTTGGATTATGTGATGAACTGCAATGATATTGATCCGACTCGTGTGACGCTGCTGGGGCATAGTCTGGGCGGTGCGGTGGCTATTTTGACGGCGGTACGTGATCGCCGTGTGAATCATCTGGTGCTGTGGTCGCCGGTTGGTCATCCATTTAATGATATCGTCAAAATTGTCGGTAGAGAAACGTATGATCAGGCGGTATTGGAGGGCGAGGCTGATTATCTGGGATATGGCTTTGCGCCAGAGTATTTCGAATCGCTTGGTCATTTTCAGCCATTTCAGGAGGTGCGCCGCTTTCAGGGCGATGTGCTCGTCATTCATGGAACAGGCGATGATGTGATTCCGGTCGACTATGCCTTTTTGTATCAAAAGGAGCTATGGACACGTAGCGAGGGTCGCTGTGATAAAGAAATTATTTTCCAGGCGGATCATACGTATTCGTCAGGCCCGCATCGCCGCGAGCTGCTGGAGCATACATGCACATGGCTATCGGAGCGCTCGGCTGCACAGACGCAGTGGCAGCACTGGATGATCTAGTATTTATAAATTAATCGCAGAGGCAATCCAGCAGCAAGGACTTTGCCAAAGCGCGATAGCCGTGGTATGGTAAGAAAACAGGGCGGCAGCATCGATCGATATCGATTGGTGGTTGCCTCTGTAATGCATACATCTGTGCTACATGTATATTCCATCTATATACAATACAGCTGTGTGCAGAGTTATACTGTAATATAACTTGAAATTAAATACTCATCTTGAACCGACAATGCAGGATAAGCTTACAAGTGGCATTGTACGGTAGCAATTTCACTAGGGGAGCCTTGATGGCTGAGACGAATGCGATATTCGGACCCTTGGAACCTGATCTGGATCATACCAGCGGAGGGAAGTGGAAGACGACTATTCATTCAAACATATGGAGCAGACTCATCATGATGAGTGCTGTTTTATAGATAAATGGACGAATACGACCCACCTTTCTCTTTTGGGAGATCGGTGGGTTTTTTGTTGTGCATCGAAGCATCATACAAGGCTAGAAATGACATCGGGAGGCGAAAGGAATGTCCATTTTACAACAGGTACGGAATAGGAATCCACTCGTTCACAATATTACGAATGTGGTGGTGACGAACTTTACAGCGAATGGATTGCTGGCGCTGGGAGCATCCCCTTTTATGGCGTATGCGCATGAAGAGGTGGCAGATGTGGCGGCGATGGCGGGAGCAGTTATGCTGAATATCGGCACACTTGATCCGTATACCGTGCAATCGATCAAGCTGGCAGGGCAGGCGGCGAATCGTGCTGGAGTGCCTGTTGTCTTCGATCCAGTCGGTGCGGGAGCAACGGCGTATCGTACCGCTACGGCGCTGGAGATTGTGGCTGAGGTGAAGGTCGATATCATACGAGGCAATGTAGCGGAAGTTGCTCATGTGATCGGCGAGAATTGGCAGATCAAGGGCGTGGATGCTGGCGGCGGAGCGGGTGATCGGAAGGAGCTTGCCCTGCGCGCGGCGCGTAAGCTGGGCTGTATCGTTATCATCACAGGCGAACAGGATATCATTACCGATGGCACGCAGCTGAACACGGTAACGAATGGTCATGTACTGCTGACCCGTGTGACTGGAACGGGCTGTCTACTCAGCTCGGTCGTCGCTGCATTTGCTGCGGTTGTACAGGGTGCCGAGCGGCGTCTGGAAGCAGTTACTGAGGCTGTAGCATGTTATGGACTGGCCGCCGAACTAGCCGCGGTTGATGCGGGTGGACAGGGAACAGGTAGCTTTCAAACTGCATTTTTGAACCGTTTATCCACGATTACACCGGAGCAGGTGAACGAGCATTGTCGTATTCAGCGTCATATCTATCCAGCACATGAAACGAAGCATTGAATGGCTATACCGGGGAACGTCTCCAATCCATCCACGATAGCAAAGGAGCAGAAAAGAATGCATATTCCACAAGCATTAACGATTGCCGGTTCAGATAGTGGCGGCGGAGCAGGGATTCAAGCCGATTTAAAAACATTTCAGGAGCTGGGCGTGTACGGCATGTCGGTCATTACAGCAATTACCGCACAAAATACGGCCGGTGTACAGGGCGTCTATCCGATCGAGCTAGAAGGTGTCGTGACCCAGCTACATTCGATTGGCGACGATCTTCAACCTGCCGCGATCAAAACAGGCATGCTGTTCAGCGCAGATATTATTCATGAAGTCGCTGTCGCAGTGCGGCAGTATCAATGGAACACATTAGTCATTGATCCCGTTATGGTAGCGAAAGGTGGCTCTGTGCTGCTACAACAGCAGGCGATCCAGGTATTAATTCGAGAGTTACTACCGCTAGCGGCAGTCATTACGCCTAATGTGCCAGAAGCCGAGCTATTAACAGGGAGTACGATCCACACGCTGAAGGAACGCGAGCAAGCGGCACGCCAGCTGGTGCAAATGGGCGCACGCGCCGCTGTAATCAAAGGGGGGCACGATACATCTACACCACAGGCTGTGGATGTGCTGTTCGATGGCAAGCAGTTTCATTATGTAGAATATCCGCGTGTAGATACGCCACACACGCATGGGACGGGCTGTACCTATTCGGCAGCGATGACCGCTGAGCTGGCGAAAGGCAACGGATTATTGCAAGCTGTACAAACTGCCAAAGCATTCGTGCATGCAGCGATTGAGGACGGACTTGGGATTGGCTCGGTGCATGGGCCAACGAATCATTTTGCATATCGACAAAGGAGGGCTGTGCGATGAACTCGTCCCTATTTTTCGATGGAGCTAATCGCTATCGTTCATCCACCCATGACAATGAGCAGCGTGCGACTGATGCTGACCGTCCTGATGTGCAGTCAGATATACAGTCAAAAACACAGGCGGATCGCATCGATCTGGCTAGCGGCGATTCGGCTCACGATCATAAAGCTACAGGTTCGCTACTGCCTGCTACTGACACAGCGGCGCGCATCGATTGGATTCGCGCGCGCATGCCGCTGTATCTTGTGATGGGCAGTGTGAATTGCCGCCAAGCCCCCGAGCAGGTGCTGGAGCAGGCAATCGCTGGCGGCATTACCCTATTTCAATATCGGGAAAAGGGGAAGCAAGCATTGCGCGGTCAGGAGTATGTGGAGCTGGCACGTCGCTTGCAGGATATTTGCCGCAAGTATCAGATTCCTTTTATCGTTAATGATGATCTGGAGCTGGCGCTGGAGTTGGATGCGGACGGAGTACATGTCGGACAAAATGATCAGCCCGCAGAATGGATACGCCAGCGTCTTGGCCCTAACAAAATTGTCGGTGTCTCTGCCCATTCGCTCAAAGAAGCGAGCCGTGCTATCGCCGCTGGTGCGGATTATCTCGGTATCGGGCCTATTTACCCGACAAGCTCCAAGGACGATGCCGAGCCTGTACGTGGTACCGAAGTGATCCAACAGGTGCGCCGCTCGGGTCTGACGATTCCGCTGGTGGGCATTGGGGGAATCCATGAGCATAATGCTGCCCCGGTAATACAAGATGGTGCAGACGGCGTAGCAGTCATCTCGGCTATTACAGCGGCAGCTGCACCTACGGAGGCGGCAAAGCATTTAAAAAAAGTAATTGCCCAGCGATTGTAGTTGCACTTCTGAAAAGCACCCTTACAATACTCGGTTGAAGGTTGCTCTTTACTTGTACAGGCTCCTTTCGGAATTGAAATGGTTACTCATTAGCGCTTCATTTGAGTTGCTATGTACATTTCCCTATAATTGGACTTGCCAATCTCCTGTATCAATCTGTGCTATATCCCTTTGCAAATTATTGTCATCTGTAGCTCGTGAAGCTGGTGATCTCAATTGGGATATCGAAGCCGATTGATCCATAGTACACAACATACCCACACAGGAGAATGTACACGAGCAATGCCGAAAGGAGTCATAGGTATGCTAAAAGAACGAATTCAATATTTGTGCGACAAAAAGCAATTATCCCGCAAAGAATTAACCGACGGGCTGGTAACGCAGGCTCACTTTTCCAATATTCTTGCTGGTCGTTACGCGCTGCCGGAGGATCTGGCGGAAGCGATGGCGCAGCGACTCGGCGTGGATACGAACTATATTGCTCAAACTGATCTTACGGATACATCTACATTGCAGGAAGCAGAGCGTATTTTCGACATGCTATCGGCACAGGCATCGTCGATTCCTGAGCAGCAGGTGAACGAGCTGCCGGATCGTCACCCTGCACTGACGGTTGAATTAACAACTGCTCTGATGAAAGCGACCTATTACCAGCAGCTGAACGATACCGATGCTTATCAGTATGTGCATCAATCGTATTTGAACTTTTATCTGGAGCATTTTGGACGACCGGATCAGCTTCAATTGCCTGTGCCTCTGCATAAAGCGTTATTGTTTTATAAAATCCAGCATTTTCGTTCGCTGGGCCAGTATTATGATGTGTTGTATCAGCTGGAATTGTGGCTGCCTTTGCTGGATCAAGGCAGTGAGACATGGCTGACGGCGCAGCAGATTCGATTGGAAGCGTACGTACATACTCGACAATTTGAACAAGCCAAGTCGTCTTTTGAAAAGATCACCACCCATATTTATGAGCAACGCCTGTTCCATCGGCTCTCCGGTCTGTATGTGCTGTACAGCGGCTATTGCTTTTCGATGGAATGGACGCAGGAGGCATTAACCGCGCTGGCAATGGCTGAAGCGCATCTCGTTCACGCTCAGCATCAGAGCGATACATTAAGTGCGATTATGAATAACCGCATCATTATGCTTACGCGGAGCGGTGAGCTGGAGCAGGCACAGCAGGAGCTTGATCGCTTTCGGCAGATCATACGGATGCAGCCAGAAGAGACGCAGCAGCAATGGGAACCGATATTACTGGTATATCATTGCGAAATGGCTCTGGCGCGTAAAGACTGGGGAGCGCTTATACCGTTGCTGGACAAGCTACGAGTCTGCACACTGGCGACCGATCAGCAGATGGCGCTCTTTTTTTATGAAAGTCAGCTATCGCTATCTTCGGGGCAGCATGATTCGTTTGTCGAGCAGGCACTGCAATGCTTGCCTTATTTTGAAGGGATTCGTCAGCAGGATCGGATAGGTGTGCTGTATGAAGGATTGGCCACAGTGGCAGAGGAGCAGCGACGTTATAAGGATGCGGCGCTGTATTATCGCAAGCTGGTGTATTTGCTGCGTCACGCATAGTTGCGTGGACACGGAAGAGAGTCGGAAATACATTGGCGATTAGGAACGAAGGTACAAGAGAAGTAAAAGTAGAATTAAAAGTAAATGTGAAGGTGAACGTGAGTTCAGATCAGGATAGATACAAGTACAAGTATAAGGTGTGAAAGATTATCATTTCGTGCAAGTGTAGCTGCAATTAATCGATTATAGCTACATACCATCGATCAATTAGCGAATACGTAACCTCCAATTGCATCTGAATCCAATGCAAAATCGTCCCAATCTGACATTTTTGTTTAGAGAATTTTCCCTATTTGAGCCTAAACGCACAATAAACAGCCAATCCTAAAAGCTTTAAGCGGATGTATCTCCAGATTTATTTGCCGCAAGCCCCTTTTTATAATAAAAAAAGATCGATTTCCTCGCACTCAAGCAGGCATTTTGCCTGCTTTTTTGTATGTGTCCAAATCTATTGTGGCTGTCCAGCGCTGTTTCTATAATAAAACTAAGCAACACCGATTCATCGATCCTACCGTATACGATCGATTTCATATTGTAACGAAGTACCATACAAATTTAGAGGAGCGTGTCACCAATGATGAAATTTTTCAAAAAGAAATCCGAGCCAACTGACCGATTACAGCAAGCCGATGCTGCATTGAATAAAGGATTAAGCGGTATGCTGATCAAGGGGCTGGTTCCCAAGGAACAACGACAGCAAATGAGTGACGGATTGGAAGCAGCCAAGCAGATGCAAGCCGCAGCTTCTGGAAGTGTAGCGATCACAGCAATGGGAACGATCGTATCAGTCAAGGATACGGGCAAGCTGGTTAATTTCGACCCGATTGTATTGTTGACGATGGATGTAGTCGAAAATAGCGGCTCTCGCTATTCGCACACAATGGAGACGCTCGTTCCGAAAATGCAAATCCCACGCCCTGGCGATGTGATCGGACTGGGCACCCATCCAGCGCATCCATCTTCATTTATTTATATGGGGCCACTTGGCTGAGTAGGGGCATAGTCTTAACCATTGCAACGAAGCACGAAGCACGAAGCACGAAGCACGAAGCACGAAGCACGAAGCACGAAGCAAATTTATATGAAATGAGGAATGCATAATGATTAAATTTCTTACAACAACGGGTATACTATGTATCCTGGCAGTGGCGATCCTTCCGTTATATGCTAATTATACTGGCAACGGTGTGACTTCTATTACCGATGCATCCTGGTATAGACCACTGATGTATACTGGCGCCGCGCTGGTGTTTCTCCCATCTCTTCTAGGCACCGTATTCAGCTTACGTACGATCAAATCTGGTGAAGCAGCAGTTGGCTTAATCCGTCGAGTTCAGCAAACGGGCACTTATGTCAACGAGCAGCCACAGTTGAATATTGAAGTGATGGTGACGCGTCAAGGACAGCAACCGTATCCAGCCTCTTTTCAAGCGATTATCCCACAAACGGCAATCCCACAATTCCAACCAGGTAGCGTAATTCCATTGCTTGTATCCGCTAAACATCCATCCAAGGTCGGACTGGATCGCAATGGACAAGTATCGCAGGAGCAGGTGCAATCCTTGCTGAACGAGCAGATGATTCGTCAGGGGGTAGCTCCAGAAATGATGGAGATCGCTCAGCATGGCGAACAACTCTATGCCAAAGTGCTAGAAGTTGTGCCACTCGGTACCAGCCATCAAGGCAAGCTTCCTTTACAAATGACCTTGGGCGTTACCACAGCAACAGGAGAGACGCGCACGATCCAAACGAAAAAAGATGTGTTTGAAAGTAGCCTGCCTCAGATCCAGCAGGGTCATATTATTCGTGTCATGTATTCGGACAAATATCCGAATGATGTTGCTCTCATGCTGCAAACAGGTGAGCAGGATATCCAGCGTGCGTTTGGTGGAACGACAGACTGAGTATGGGATATGAGCTATCGTTCTACTTCCGCTCGCTGTGTGCTATACCCCCTGCTTTGACCGATCACCTTAGGAATACAAGTAAAATTATTTATCTTAAAATCATATATACAACAAATAGCCAGCCTGATCTGAACGGAGCTTCCGTTAGAATGAGGCTGGCTATGGCTATGGCTATGGCTATGGCTATGGCTATGAATATTACTTTATAACTCGTCTATATTATTTATGCCGCACTGTGCTTAGGTGCACTCGGTGTACCCCCGCCATGCTTAGCCTGACGTTTGAAAATATGGGCTCTCAAGTAAGGCAGCACCCAGCGATCCAGACCAATTTGACCAGCATTGGCACCAGCAACGACGATGAAGATTTCCATTAGAAGCAGATACGGGTTCGTGCTGATCGTACCCGAGAACAGGAAGGCAAAGTTCATTACCATACCCATCAGGGCAGCAACGGTAGTAAAGGTACCAAGGATCAAGCCCAAACCAACAAGGAACTCACCAACAGGAACCAGAATATTGAACAATCCTACATTAGGAAGAGCAAAGTGTTCAAGGAAGCCTGCCCAGGCCGCTTTTACGACAGGCTTTTCACCTGTGCTGAGCGAGATGGCATTGGTGAGGAAGCCTGTAGCATCGAATCCCCCTGTCAGCTTGCCCCAGCCCCCATGAATCCATTGGAACCCCACATAGAAACGAAGAACGGTTAATAACCACATTGCAATTTTATTTTGTCTGAGCCATGCGTTCATGATTCATACACCCCTTATTTATTTGTGATGATCATCTCTTTCATGACTTTAGTTTAAAACATGACTAAAATTTAATATGTAATAAAAATCACAATCATGCTTATTTTTTAATATTTTTATGTTAAGTCGTTTGAAGGCGTAATATTTTACATATTCTTGCTAGAAATATGCTAAATATGGTTCCGCTGGTAGATCGGCTATGTATATAATGGGCTTATTGTAGGTAGCATGATCGGCCAGATGACGTTCGATCCTTCTGGCTTGTTCGATTTTCAAAACGATGCCTTATCGACTTATACCATAACTACTAGCTACCTATGGATACTTACATAATAGAAAATGACACCAAGTCTCTATATAAAGTAAATAGATGCGCCGAGTCTGCCCATAGTAGAAGTGCGAAGCAATTGTAGCCCAAGCCGTATCTCTATTGTCGATAACATGCAGTCTATACATGAGATACAACCGTAATTCAATCTTATCGGTTACAGATTCATTTAAGCTTGTTATGTCACATTAGATTCAGAATTGAAATGCATATTCACTCCATTCTGTCCATGATCTCTATTCATGCGTTGTTCATCTGGCTTTGCTACGCTGGATAGACCGTGCCACACGAATCGTATGGGCGACTTGATATCATCTAAGGATAGGTGAGAGCGGAGCGAATACAGGCATCTCAGTTCTGTTATTCAAGGAGGAATCCATCAACTTGTCGTCGATCTCAAAAAAGTTCCACTGGTGTATGCCCATTCTGATCGCCACTACACTTACTGCTTGTCAGTCTGATGAAGCTGCTGTACCTGCTCCACCTTCTGTATCTGTACCCGAATCAACGCCACAGCCAGAAAATGTACCCAAGGAAACAGTGCAGCAGCCTGCTTACACGGCACCATTGACCGGACTTGAAGTGAAGCAGCCAGATATTTCACGCCCAATTGCAGTAATGATCAACAATGCACCTGCCGCTCGTCCACAATCTGGTTTGTCGCAGGCAGATATGGTGTATGAGGTGCTAGCCGAAGGCGGAATTACGCGTCTGGTCGCGGTGTATCAGAGCTATCATGGAGATGTAACGATCGGGCCTGTGCGCAGCATTCGTCCTTATTTGATTGGGATTGGAGATTCCTTGCATGCGCTCCTAGTCCATGCAGGTGGTAGCACAGATGCGTATGCGATTCTACAGGGTGGCGGACGAGAGCATCTGGATGAGATTACGAATGCGAGCGCACCATTCTGGCGCGATTCCAGCCGTAAAGCTCCTCATAATCTATATACGAACGAGGCGAAGCTGCGTGAAGCGGCTGCGAAAAAAGGCTACGAGGAGACGGTTACGATTCCTGCCTTTCCTTTTCTAGCTGCATCATCAGAAGATAACCGGGCGACAGGCTCTAATAGCGAAAGCGCAGATGCTCCAGCGACCCGCGAAACGAGCGGAACTGTGACAACGGATGCAACAGAAGCAGCGGCAACTATAAGTGGACATAAAGCTTCTTCACAGACTTCATCAGCTAACACGACTGCAACAACGACAGCTTCTACTTCGACTGATCATGCCTCTACATCGGCAACCGAATCGAGCAACTCATCTTCGTCCGCTTCAGAACCAGCAGAATCAGAGACATCATTGGAAAAGGCGAATAAGATCGAGCTTCGTTTTTTACTGCAAAGCTACAAGGTCGGTTATATCTACAATGCTACGACAGATCTATACACCCGTCAGATAAACGGGAAGGATCATATCGATCTGAACAATAAGAAGCCGCTCACCGCTGCCAATGTGATCGTGCTAGAAGGCAACTACCGCGTGCTGGATGATATCGGACGACTCAGTCTGAATCTGAATGCTGGTGGCGAGGCAGTATTGTTCCAGCAGGGCAGGGTGGTTCGCGGTGAATGGAAGCATAGCAAGGATGATGCAATCCGCTTTTATAGTGAGGGTAAGGAGGTACCGCTGGTAGCCGGAACGACCTACTATAACATCGTACCGAACGCACCTTCCTTTAACGATCACCTGACGATTGACGGAGAAAAATGGGACTAATTTGGGTATGAAAACCATTTTCTGGTGTAATAGGTAGCATAGAGACCGGGTTTGTATGAATTTTGTGTGAGAAATGTGAATCATTTAATAAGCTATTCTTTACAAACTAGTACCCTGATTGATAAGATAACAAGGGTTGTTATCAACGCCAGATTTGTGTTTAAAATGCATTTTGTCGACAATATTCGGCACAATTGTGAAAAGGGGTTAGAGAAATGCGTATTAAAAAGAAGGATATCTTTTTTGAGACGCTGGAGAATATGGCGGATACGATCGTACAGGCCGCAGATTACTTCGCTGAACAAATTGCGAGCCTGCAAGATATTCCACAATTCACCAAAACGATGAAAGACTATGAAAATAAGTGTGATTCGTACACGCATACGATCATCACTGAATTGAATAAAACGTTCATCACACCGCTGGAACGCGATGATATTATGGATCTGACCACAACAATGGATGATGTAATGGATGGTATGGAAGCTTGTGCTTCTCGTTTTGATATGTACCACCTGAGCACACCGGACAAGCACATTATCAAATTTGCTTCGATCCTGCGCGAATGTGCTTTTGAAATTCATAAAGCGATTCACCTGCTATCCCAGAAAAAGCTGCTGGCGATCCGTGAGCACACGATTCGTCTGAACGATCTGGAAAATCAAGGCGACGACCTGATGCGCGACTGCATTAGAGAGCTGTTCGCTACTGTGAAAGACCCGATCGAGCTGATCAAACGTAAAGAAATCTACGAACGTCTGGAATCCACAACGGATGCCTGCGAAGACGTAGCTAATATGCTAGAATCCATCATCATGAGCAACTCCTGATTATGGATAGAAAACCGAACCGACATGTGCAAGGCTGGTTCGTTTTTCTTTTACCGTCAGAACGTCATTCGATGATTGCGATGCGCTAACTATGCGAATGATTGTTGCAGTTTAGCCAATAGTACCTAATTTATCATTAACAGAAGCTGATGATTTTGCAGCATGCAAAGTCTCACGATATTAAGGAGGTAGTGTCATCCGGGCCTGCAGGAGTGGAGGAATCACCGGATGATGAATGATTATGGTAGAAACCTCATTACTGGTGCTCGGTATCGTCGTATTTCTGGCGCTGGCATTTGACTTTATCAATGGTTTCCATGATACAGCGAATGCGATTGCCACATCCGTATCGACTCGAGCCTTGCCACCGCGTACCGCAATTCTGATGGCAGCCATTATGAACTTTGTTGGTGCGATCACATTTACTGGTGTTGCGAAGACGATCGGGGGAAGCGTTGCCGATCCAGCCAAGCTGGATAACGGGATCGAGATCGTTATCGCTACATTGATTGCAGCTATTATTTGGAACCTGGCAACCTGGTGGTTCGGCATTCCGTCCTCGTCCTCGCACGCACTGATTGGTGCACTCGCAGGTGCGGTACTTGTCGGCGCAGGCTCTGGCTCTGTGAACTGGAGCGGCTTTGGTAAAATCGTCGAAGGTCTGTTGCTGTCACCATTGATTGCATTTGTTGTCGGTTTTATCGTCATGCATATTTTGAAATGGATTTTTGCGAAGCGTAGTCCGCATAGCGTCAACAAAGGCTTCCGTACGATGCAGATTCTGACTGCGGCATTGCAGTCGTTCTCCCACGGTACGAACGATGCACAAAAGGCGATGGGGATTATTACCTTCGCACTCGTCGCTGCGGGTGTACAGGATAATCTGGATGTTCCGCTATGGGTAAAAATCTCCGCTGCAACTGCGATGGCACTCGGTACATCGGTCGGCGGCTGGAAGATCATCAAGACGATGGGTACGAAAATTTTCAAAATCGAGCCGATTAACGGCTTCGCAGCTGATGCAACGTCAGCAACGGTTATTTTTACGGCAACACTGACACACCTGCCTGTAAGTACAACGCACGCTGTCACTTCGGCGATTCTCGGTGTCGGCGCAGCTAAACGTTTCCGCGAAGTAAAATGGGGACTGGCTGGACGAATCGTTATCGCATGGGTAATTACGATCCCAGTTGCGGCATTGCTGTCAGGTATCATTTATAAATTACTGTTCGATCTGTTCTAAGATTAAACAATCCATAGTAAACGTAAGCGTATGAGCATGCCTGTACGACATGACCCGTGGGATCGAAACGGAAAGGAGCGAAAGCCGCTCTTTCATTTCTGTTTAACTTAACAGTCATCGACTAAAATAAGCTCGCTCCTACACTCCGAACTCCAATAAGCTCGTTTCCGCCGTTGCAGCATGACGGCGGTTTTTTATGTCTTTTTTATCCTACTCCGAATTCGATTCGGCTTGTTCATGTATGATATACTCGCGACAGATTCATCAAGCAACATCTTACGGAAAAGAGGGCGAAGCCGTTGATACGTATACTCGGCATCACAGTAGAACATGAAATTGTAGAAAATGTACCCCTGGAAGCTGTCCATTCGGATCAATATAGCTGGTGCTGGGTCGATTTTAATCAGCCTACGGCGAAGGAAGACGAGCTGCTCAGTAGCTTTTTTCATTTTCATCCTCTAGCGATCGAGGATTGTATGCATCTATTGCAACGTCCCAAAATGGATTACTATGGCGATACCCAGTTTCTCGTATTACATACGGTGAAGCGAGACACGCTGAACGCCGAAGAGGTCGATCTGTTCGTCAATGATCGCCTGCTGGTCTCCTACCATTCCCAGCAGCAGCGTGAGGTGGATAATGCATGGGAACGTGTACTCAGCTATCGCACAACCAAGCGCCCTGTCTGGATGCGAGGCCCAATCGCAGCCGCTTACCTGATCATCGATAAGATCGTCGATGAATACTTCCCCTGTGTCTTCGATATTGAGGATGAGCTGGACACATTGGAAAAGCTGGGTCCCAACGAAGCAGTTGATGAGCTGCTCAATCAGGTATTCGCCCTGCGTTCACGTCTGCTCAAGCTGCGCCGGACGATCATTCCGATGCGAGACCTGATGTACCGCGTCATCAATTCGCAGCATATCCAGCAGATCGACGAGCATCATTCCTATTTTGGCGATATCTATGATCATCTGCTCAAGCTATCCGATATGATCGAGTCCGATCGCGAAATGACATCCGATCTGCGTGACAGCTACATTTCACTCAATTCCAACCGCATGAATGGCATCATGAAAACACTAACCGTTATCACCACCGTCTTCATGCCCCTCACCCTGATCGCAGGCATCTACGGTATGAACTTTGAAAATATGCCTGAATTGCATTGGAAATATGGCTATTTTGCGGTACTTGGTCTAATGGTCGTGCTCGGTGCGGGTATGATGCTCTTATTTACTAAGCGTGGTTGGTTTAAGTAACTTGAGCTTACATTCATTGGGTTTTGCTCATTGGAGGATTAAGCAAGTAATCGCGGGGAGAAGCTTTGAACAGAAGGGTGTACACGCAGACTTATGTTGTTGGATAGATACCACTCCGGGAAGGAATAAGGGGACGGACTCCGGTCTCGCACAGGAATCTACGAATGGAGAGAGAATGTAGATTCCCGTGCTCAAAGGTCGCCCTTTCCCCTTATTTCCTTCCCTTCGTTCTGTATGGCTTGCTTCATACCAGTTTGTACACATACTCTATTATCTACCTTTAACTCTTTAATGTATCAGTCTTATATTGTGCTCGTTTGACTCTAGTGAAGACTTGGGGCGGCTTCATTCACTAGGAGCGCATCTCTTTAACCGATAGAGAAGACAAAATGATAAGTTTGACAGTTTGAAGACACCAACTAGGCGATGCATTTGTCAAATCAAAGGTCAATTTCAAGGCATTATGTAAGCAATATAACGTCCATAGACTAATATGCTTAATTGACCTCATCAGATTAACAGACAGTGGTAGAAAGATATATATGCATCAAGATGGTTAATGACTAGCTTATGCAAGATGCTAATATCTGCATGTTTAAAAATTACGTATGTAGCATTAGCACAGAGCGAGGGCAAGGAAATAAGGTGAAAGGACGACTTACCGTGTTAGTGCTTTCCTAACACGGGGTTCAATAAGAAGTGATTTTTGCGGAAGCAAAATATCTTGCCTCTTCCGAGCCTGGGAATCTACATTTTATACTACTTCGTAGATTCCTGGGCTCCACCTGAGGACGTCACCTTATTCCTTGCCGGAGCGGTTGAACCTACCATAAGCATAAGTTCATATCATAACTAGATTTAATATTAAATAATAATGCACTCAGCACATGAATTTAAAATCATTACAATTACCAATCAAAATCGAATATTTTGTTACAACGCAACCTCTGTAAACGCTCAGCAACACAGCAACTTTCACGAGTGAATAAGCATAAACTCGCTCCAACCATTGCAAACTTTTCACCATTGTTTCCACAGACATCATTTTGCCAAACTGACATCAAGCCCATAACGTTGTCCACACCATGTAGAACACAATTGGTAACGAGTTGATTAGCGAATTAGTAGTTGTTTCGCTATTAGCCGAATATGACATCAATATATCATTTCCATTTGCTGTCCATGCTCCACAGACATCCTTTGAAAACGCTCCGGATTCTATTTTCATTTTCACCGCAGCTTTAACGCAGTGACACCGGAGCGTCAGAGCGTTGTCATTCTGCAATACTGTACATCGTTAACGCTTGAAAAAACGAATGGTAATCTATACAATGAAATTACATTAACCGTAGTAGGGGATGATCTAATCGTGCAACTTAAAAAGCTTGATGATAAAAGCGTTGACCAATTATTCGAAGCGATTCTCACATTGAAGAATCTGGAAGAATGCTATATATTTTTCGACGATCTGTGCACTGTAAATGAAATTCAATCACTGTCTCAGCGTCTGGAGGTTGCACGCATGCTGGGTAAGGGAGCGACGTACAATCAGATTGAGGCGGAGACGGGTGCAAGTACAGCAACCATCTCGCGCGTCAAGCGCTGCCTGAACTATGGCAATGACGGCTACAAAATGACGCTGGAGCGTCTGGGGAGATAATGTATGCATAAACCGGGGATATTGATTATTAGTCATGGATCGCCGGAGTCGGAGTGGATGCGCTGGATTGACGAAGCTGTCGAGCAGACTACCTTTCCGGCAGACATGCCTGTGTACAGTAGCTATCTGGATAATGTACCAGGTCGACTCATACAGGATGGAATTGATGAGCTAGAGCGACAAGGGGTAACCGATCTTTTGGTTATCCCCCTGTTTGTATCTTCAGGCAGTACGCATATCGATGAGATATCGTATGCGCTCGGCGTGAAGGAAGCGCCAGACAAGGAAACGGATCTTGAACCTTTTCGTATAACAGCGAGGGTTCATTTTGGTTATCCGGTCGATGATGATGAGGATATTGCCCATATGCTATGGGATAAAGTAAAGCATTTATCCGAAGACCCTACGCGTGAGGTTGTACTGATCGTTGGTCATGGCAGCATTCATGGGGGCTTTCTGCATCGCTGGGTAAAAGGCATTGCCTCATTATCCAGAAGAGTAGGTGCGATTAGCGGTACGGCCTATGCAGATTACGCACTGCTGAATCCAGATAGTCTAATCCTCAAAACAAGAAAGTGGACGAAGCGCGGTTATCGGGTGTTGATTGCTCCGATCTTTTTGAGCCGGGGGTATTTCCTGAACACGGTGATTCCTCGCCGTCTGGAAGGGTTAAGTCATCATTATGTAGGTGAAGCATTATTGCCACATCCACGGCTGTCGCACTGGATTCAGCGTCAGGTGGATGTACTGCTGGAGCAGATGACCGTAACCAAATAAAACATAGCCAGGTCTGTTGATTTGCCTGTATGGTGTCAGGCAGTTTTGTTTGCGTCCTTCAACAGGCTTATCATATCAACAATAGGTGGCATACAGGAATGAAAAGAGCGAGATTAATATATAATCCAACCTCCGGTCGTGAGGAAATGCGTCGTCGACTGGCGGACATTTTACAGCGTCTGGATCAAGGTGGTATCGAAGCAAGCTGTCACGCTACAACAGGCGAGAATGATGCAACCGAAGCGGCACGCGATGCGATTGAACGCGGCGGCTACGATATGATCATTGCCGCTGGTGGAGACGGTACGATCTATGAAGTGATTAACGGCATGGCGGCATACGATAATCCACCGCCGCTGGGCATTTTCCCACTCGGAACGACGAATGATCTATCCCGTGCGCTTGGCATTTCGCGTAACTGGGAAACGTACTGTGATCTGGTGATTCGACAGCAGACCCGTCCGATCGATATCGGGCGTGTGAATGATCGTTATTTTATCAATATTGCAGGTGGCGGATCGTTTACGGAGCTAACGTACGAAGTCCCTAGCAAGCTCAAGACGATGATTGGTCAGATGGCCTATTATATGAAGGGCATCGAGAAAATGGTCAATCTGGCACCAACTGAGCTGATCATTCGCCCGGAAGGCATGGATACGATCCATGATCAGTTTATGATCTTCCTCGTGGCGAACAGCAACTCGGTCGGCGGCTTTGAGAAGCTAGCACCAGATGCACGTATCGACGATGGTATGTTCGACGTGATCGCTGTGAAAAATTGCAATCTCGCCGAGTTCATTCGTCTCGTAACGATGGCGCTACGCGGCGAGCATCTCGATGATCCGAAAGTGTTATATTTCCGTACGAGTAGCATGCATATCGAAGCACCTCAGGCATCACAGGTGCTGCTGAATCTGGATGGCGAGCTGGGTGGTAGCTTGCCCGGGCATTTTGAGGTGCTCAAGCATAAGCTGCGGATTTTTGCTGCGGATCAGCGTCCAGTTTAAAGCATAGCGGCTTATAAAATAAGGCTTTCGTAACTCCCGGTCTGAATTTCTGAGAAGAAAGAAGGACGAATGAGTTGCGGAAGCTTTTTTTGTATGTATGTTTGCATAGATGATTTTGTACGTATAGTTTGACTGGATAGTAAAATAATAATATTTTGTCTTCCATATTCTTTGTGCCCTATTCCGCATCCTTCCAACCATATTTTATCTTATATTCCGAGTCCCCATGCTATCTCTTAACTTGAGCAGGCAGGCTGTTGCTAGTACACTATATACAGGTGAACTCTAGGCAAATGTTAGCTATATCAAAGCAATAGAAGCTGCATAGAAATAAAGATCTAAAAAAATAACAACTATGGCCAACACCAACAATTCTAGCACAGTTCCATTTGCCTGCTTCTAGTGATGCCAGAAAAGTAAGAAGAATCCTACATCATTTATTCCACACGGTGTACATTTGAAAGGAGCAACCGATTATGAGTACATATTCGAATTATCCCAACCTGCTGCCTGAGACGAAGCTAAAGCAATTGCTGGAAAGGCATGAAGCGCCTGAACTAGAGCAGTATTTGCGCGATCACCAGCGTCCACTTGTCAAATTAATCCGTGGTGATAAAGGACACGAGCGTATCGGTCATTCACGCTTTGGCGGATCGCCGGATCTACCGGAACAGCTGGAATGGCCACAATCGAAAAACGGTGAAAAAATGACTCTAATCGCTCAACTCAATCTCGCTCAGCTGCAAGCAGAAATACACGATGAAGAGTATCAGGGTGTGCATAGCTCACTTTTACCAAAGCAGGGAATGCTCTATTTCTTCCTCGGTGAAGGCGAAACTGCGAATGATATCGAGCATCGGGTAATCTACTGGCCTGGAACGGATGTGTCCCAGCTACAATATCAGGAGTGCGAAGAGTTTACGACCTGGGAGGAAGAAGACGAGATCAAATTCGAAGCCTATGAAGTTCATGCCCATGCGGACGTGGAGTTCCCGAACTACGGCTACAGCACGATACATTTAGTAGATCAGGATACGTTGACAGATGAATCGGAAGAAGCGTACATGCTGATCACAGAAGAGATGGATTGGAAGCCTGAGAATAAAATGGGACAGCTATTCGGCTATGCGGAAGGACAACATGGAGATGGCGAGCTAGTTGCGACTTCTTATCTGTACAACGGTAAATATACATACCGTCCGGACGATGATCGTAAGCGACTGCTCAAGCATTTTGACGGCGATGAAGCGCGTTTGCAAGAAGAGCTGGAAAATGTGTATATGCTGCTTGAGGTAGACAGCGATCAGGAAATTGGCTTCCTCTGGTGGGATGCAGGCTATCTGCAATTTTTCATTCGTAAAGAAGACCTGCTCGCAGGTCGATTTGATCGTACATTTTGCTCGATTTATTCTAGCTAATTGTGCGCATCGTTAAAGCTGAAATAAGCAGGTTGATCTATATAATATTTCTTTTAATATGGTAAGCAGAAGGCATAGGAGCATCGAAGTAATAGAAGTAATATATGAAGTGATATATGTAGAAGTAATATACAAATCAGAACGAAGTAGCAGGCTACGACTGCTTATGTAGCTAGCCTGCTACTCCTTCATTACATCCCCTCAACCTATACAGTATGCGAATATAGCCATGCTATCACTAAACGATATGTACCCATCATCCACCTATATCATTCATGCTAAATCCTATTCCGCACCTTCACTCATCAAACAAATTCAATAATCCATCGTGAAAGTAGCGATATGTATTGTAACGTCGTGCAGTTTTCTATACAATTTAGTAGTTGCCCATCTGGGCGTAACTCAAATTAAGATGGAAAATGGAGCAATGACCATGAATAACAACCGCAAAGGCGGTCACTCACATAAATCAAAATCCAATCGACGTAAACCGGCAGCCGTATCCGCAGCAATCGCTAATCTGCCGGTAGCCAAAAATGATGAAATCGAGCTGGAAATGATCGGCTTAACTCATGAAGGCGAAGGTGTCGGTCGCGCAGACGGCTATACGTTATTCGTATCTGGCGCACTACCCGGCGAACGTGTGAAAGCCCGTGTACTCAAAACCAAAAAACAATATGGCTATGCCAAGCTATTAAAGGTATTAAACGAAAGCCCAGATCGCGTACAAGCCCCTTGCCCGATCTACACCCAATGTGGCGGCTGTCAGCTCCAGCATATGAGCTACGCTGGACAGCTAGAGTGGAAACGTCAGCATGTTATCGACAATCTGGAGCGAATCGGTAAACTGACTGTGCAGAAGCAGGCAAGGTCAGATGATGCGGACAGCCAGTTGGTAGAAGGTACAGTAACCGGAAATACACCGATACGAGGTGCATCAGCAGAAGATACGACCGTAAAATCGAGTGTAGATCAGAATATGCATTCTTCCGAAGTCGGATCACATGTACCAGATGTCCAGCATCCAGCGGACGCGTCTACGTCCACGAAACCTATAGTATCCGCATCCCATGCGATCCGTGTCCTACCAACGCTCGGTATGTCAGAGCCGTGGCGCTATCGCAACAAAGCACAGGTACCGATCGGTCAACAGGATGGACAACTGGTAGGTGGCTTCTATGCACGTGGTAGCCACCGTATTGTCGACATGCAAAGCTGCCTGATCCAGGACAGTCGTAACGATGAACTCGTCAACAAGGTGAAAGCGATCGGTCAGG
Source organism: Paenibacillus hunanensis (assembly GCF_034055775.1). Classification (NCBI taxonomy): domain Bacteria; kingdom Bacillati; phylum Bacillota; class Bacilli; order Caryophanales; family Paenibacillaceae; genus Paenibacillus; species Paenibacillus hunanensis. Next base: position 1,082,382 of record NZ_CP139194.1, read on the forward strand.
AGCTGCATATCCAGCCTTATAACGAAGAAACAGGGGAAGGTATTCTACGCCATGTCGTCGTCAAAGTCGGCTTCGCTACAAATGAAATGATGATCGTACTCGTCACCAACGGCGAACGCCTGCCACGCAAGCCCGAATGGATCGAACGCATCCGCGCTGAAATGCCACAGGTCGTGAGCATTTGCCAGAACATCAACACGAAGCAAACGAACGTTATTTTCGGCGACGAAACGCGTACCCTGTGGGGACGTGATGTCATCCATGATTATATCGGCGATGTAAAGTTCGCCATCTCTGCACGTTCATTCTATCAGGTGAATCCCGTGCAGACGGAAGTGCTGTATGAGAAAGCTGTACAGTATGCTGGCTTGACGGGTAACGAGACGGTGATCGATGCGTACTGTGGAATCGGTACAATCTCTCTATTCCTCGCACAGCATGCGAAGCGTGTATACGGCGTGGAGATCGTGAAGGAAGCGATTGAGGACGCGCGTAAAAATGCCGAACTGAACGGAATGACGAATGTGGAATTTGAGGTAGGTGCATCCGAGGATGTGATTCCACGCTGGAAAGAGCAGGGGATTACGCCGGATGTGATCGTTGTCGATCCACCACGTAAGGGATGTGATCCGAGATTACTGGAGACGATTGTACAGATGCAGCCGGAGAAGGTTGTGTATGTGTCGTGTAATCCATCTACGCTGGCACGAGATTTGCAGGTGCTGGAGGAAGGCGGATATCGGACGGTTGAGGTGCAGCCGGTGGATATGTTCCCGCATACGGTGCATGTGGAGTCGGTGGCGGTTCTTCAATGGCAACCATCTGAATAATCGTATAAGTGACTATTTCTAATCAATTACAGCTTATTCATTACAATAAACTGCATATAAAGAAGCCAAGCATAGTTTGATTGTTTGGCTTTTCTTTTTTTATATCATTCATTACATTTCTCTAAAACGCCTCATATAGAAAACAAGGGAATTATCACGTATGATTAGATGTGAAAATAATCGGTTCAGTATTACCTCAAACAAGACAGCATATATGATTTTCAAGCAAAGTCTCAATCATATAAACGAAACAATAAAAGTAAGCAACAACATTGAACATATAACACTCCACATATTCCAAACTATTTTAACAAAGGCGGTCGAACACCATTCTTATCAACCAACTCAAAGTAGGTGAAGAATTCATCGGCTTCTACCTACTCAAAATGCTCGAAACCAAACAAACCAACACCACACCAGCCAAAGACTATTTCGACATCATCCTCATGGATGCCACCGGAGAAGTGTCCGCTAAATACTGGGACGTAACTGCGGACGAAAAAGAAGCCTTCGCCGCGATGGAGCTAGTCAAAGTACAAGGTAGTGTGCAAACCTATCGGGACAAGCTCCAGGTGAAAATCAGCCGAATCCGTAAAGCCGTAGAAGAAGATAACATTTCACTAACTGATTTTATCAAAGCCGCGCCGATCAGTCCGAATGATCTGATCAACACGATCAAAAAGACCATGAACGAAATTCAGGATCAACACATCAAAACTATAGTAGCCTACTGCCTCGTCAAAGTCGAAGACAAACTGATGGAATATCCAGCTGCCAAGTTCCATCATCACGCCTACTTTGCAGGACTGGCGTATCATATTGTTCGTATGCTGGAGCTCGGCGATTTTATTTGCAAACAGCGTCCTTTTTTAAACGTCGATCTGATCAAAGCAGGCATCATTCTCCATGATATTGCCAAACCGGAAGAAATGAATGCTCAGCTCGGCATTGTGACAGACTACAGCGATCACGGCAAACTGATCGGGCATATCGTGATGGCTTCCAATTGGATCGTGGAAGCAGCGATGTCGCATCAGATTCCGCTCGACTCCAAGCAGATAGTCGCTTTGCAGCATATGGTTCTGTCTCACCATAATCTGGGCGAATGGGGCAGCCCGGTACAGCCGCAATTGCCTGAAGCAGTCGCCTTGCACTATATTGATGCGATGGATGCGAAGCTACAGATGGTGGAGGATGCACTGGCGAATACCGCTGAAACCGAGTCGTGGACGCCTATGATTAGAGGTTTGGAGAATAAAGCATTGATGCGTCTGACATTTGATGAGTAATGGTTGGCGCTGAAGCTAAATCCTTTATAGAGATGTCCATGACAGAAAATGATTTGCGATGAGAGCTAAATAAAAGTTAAAACGAAAAAGGATACTCACCACTGAGTATCCTTTTCTATATTTACTCTATATGAACTTTAAATGCGTTCTAAACGAACTGTAAATGCACTCTACATGCACTCTACATGCACTCTAAATTACCCTTACTGCATCCTATATCCATTATGCTATCATCCATTACAATGTGGTCTTTAGCTTCCCCTACAACGTTGCAGTAATAACAAACCGCCCCGCATTAGTCCGAATGCCTTTCTCCGTCTGATTATCCTTCACAAACTGTTGCAGAATCTCAAAATCCGCATCACTCTGTCCAAAGTTAGGAATAATAGGCGTATGCTTTAGCAGAAAAATTAGATCCTCCACCGTTTCATAATACTCCGCAACATTGAATGCTACCGCGCGAATACCATTAAAGCCCGCTTGGCGTAAATCGTTCATGTATCGCTGTTGTAATGTACCTGCTTCGGTTCCCAATGCTTGTCCTCTACCGAATGCTTCTTTTATATTGGATTTATCGTCTTCACTGACTTGCTGCGTAAGAAACGCTCCACCGCTCACCAAAACTCGTGCCACCTCATCAGCAACAAATTCCGAATGCCGACACGATACGATATTAAAAAAGTCATTGGGGAAATGCAGCTGCTCTGCTTCCATCTGGAGAAACCGCACATTAACTATACCTGATTCAGCACCATTTCGAGTCGCAGTCTCCAGCATGCCAGTGGATTGATCAATCCCGATCAACAGCAACGCCGATTCGGCGATCGATAAGATCGCTTCGCCGCCACCTGTACCGATATCAAGCAATAGGTCGGAGCTTTTGCAAATATGGGTGACTTCAGCATACAAGTCCGGATGTGTCCCTTCCGATACACATTTCACCTTGCTAAAATCCCAACCGTTCGTTTTACCAACTTGGTCATAAAAGTGTTTATATTCAAATGAATTCATAGATCGTTCCGCCTTCCAATAAGGAGATAATGGTATTTCGTATCATTCGTTCGAGTCACTGCATGAGATCAAAAGGACAGACGTGTCCCTTGATAGCTGGTACGCGTTTTTTCCAGCCCGAATGCTACATACCTCGAACGATACGGAAAGACATCCAATTCACCTCGTTTGAAAGATTATTCTCATTGTAGTTTGAGAAGGAATTGTAAGCAAGCATACTGAGCGTCGGAGCATTAAACAGATTTGATGAAATATTGGATGCTAATTACTCAATCCACTATTCTTTTCATCGTTATCGGCTACTCCAGCCAATAGTTCCTTCACCCACGCATAGCATTGATCGAGCTGTTTATCACTTACAAGCTGCGAATTATGCTCAAACATGATTTTCACATACTGATTTTCTTCGCGAATGATATTCAGATATTCTTCAATCGGAGCCCATCCATCTGTCTGGCGTAGTTCAGGCAATACAGGATGGCGCAGATGTTGGATCGTGTCTTTCATTTGAAAAGTCCATAAGTGCACGAGGTATGAGTATTTTGCAAAGGTTCTCATGACTTTACGTGCATCAAAGTTAGGGTCGATCGATTCTTGCAAAAATAATCTGCCTGTATCCAGACATAGTTTAATTTTGGGATATCTGGCTAGCAGCTTCTCTAAAAAGTCATTATCGTAGATATATGTAGTCAACGCATCGAATTCAAGCACAGGAATGAAATCATACTCATTACTTTTCTCAGTAAGCCACTGGAATAAACCTTCACTTCGATCAACAAAATCGTCAAAGGAAAATTCGCTTTCCAATATATACTCGGAGTGATCGGCAAAGCGCCATGCATTCCAATTCACCCGATCATCTAATATGACTGGTTTCGGATAATGAAATAATACATAATCAGGCTGCATTGCTTTTACAACCTCTAATTCCTGTTGGATCGAATAAAAAGCATGTTCTCTAACCGTTTGATCTGGAGACATAAACAGAGCATCTCTTGATAAGGATGGAGAGGCGTAGAATGGATAATGAATACCAATAGCCAATCCAGTCTGTCTTGCTTCGCGAATAAGATCGATAGCATCCTGAGTTGTAGCGAACAAGCAAGCTTCTATACCATAAAAGTCTGCTCTAAAATCTCTCGTATACTTCTTACGATCAAAGCCTCCATATTGACCAATCATAAACTGTTTCAAGCCATCACCTCTCTTTTCAAATTAGTGGCTAAAATAAGATGAATAATCCTAATTAAAGTATAAATATGGAAAATAATAAAAATAAAAAATCTCCCTCCGATATATTTATATAATAAGCCAATCTAATGTATAGTAAAGCCAATTCATTTTGTACATGTATCATATCAGGATATACAAGGGAGGAAGAAGCTTGAAAACAAAGCTACCAATCATGATTCCGTTTATTCTTATTCTATGTATCAGTATAGGAATTTTAGTGTACAGTTTGTTCACTTCTTCTCCACCTGACGTTAATCGGATGCCCAGACCGATGGAGGGGGAAGGTGGATTTCGTCCAGAGGAAGGTATAGGGGAATCGTTTAAATGGTTGGGAACGTTCGCGGTATGGCTGGTCGCTTTTAGTGTGTCCTGGTATGGATTCAAACGTCTGAAAAAGAAGACCAAAGTTATTAAAAAAGCCTCCAAGTATACATTTCGCTGGCATCACTGGGCAGGTTGGATTGCAGTGGGACTGATTGCGGTGCATGCGACATTTTTTCTAGTGACCAAGCTAAGCGATCCTAATGTGAAAACGGGTCTAGCCGCGTTTATTCCGTTAGCTACACTTGCCGTATACGGATTATTGCTGCAACGTGCGCCCAAACCGTTCATTCGTTTACTTCATACACTGCTTGCCGCATTTACCTTGATTGTGATCGCCATTCATGCGGACGGTACATTCTGGGCAGCATTGTCCGCAGTCGTCGCTGCATGGCTGCTAGCATGGGCATATGAACGCCATAAGCAAAAGGGGCTTCCAAGCAAAGCTTCTTAAATAGATAGGTAAAAGGCTCTGTGTAGAGGAACAGAGCCTTTTTGTATGCAAATGTGAAATACAGTTTAGTCTGTGCGGATAGTATGCTGAGATGTAGAGCCTGCAACGTATCTTATTAAGGTAATATCTCATAAATGTAATTTGTGACCCGTTGAGCGACCTTTTTATTTTGTCGGTATGTGATATATCGCTTCTGGCTACTAAGCTTAAAATAAATTCGTACATCATAGTAACCAATCATAGTAACTAGTACACGATAGTAACAGCTAGTGCATGAGATAAAGCGATGGATGAACAACCCCCAATGTAGTTATCCCTCTTATCCTTCTCTAACCGCAAACCAAATCGTCCAGCGATCCTGTTCTACAATTGGCAGCGGATGACCACTTCGCTTGTCCATAATATGATCAACTAACACTCGCAACTCCTCATCCGTTAATTCATGTAAAATAGAGCGGCCGGTTCGTTGTAACAGGTCTTGCTCTAATTCCTCCATATTCGCATACACTCGTCTCGTTTCCCAGAGGGATACGGTATGCAGCAATCGCATTCCGTTGGATATCAGCGCCTGTTCGACTTGAGCGGAATCGTATCGAGAAGTCGTTTCACGATCCTTTAGACGAGGGAACATTTCAAAAAAATAGCCTCTAATATGATTCGGGTCTCCAGGTAAGAGACAATCCTCGGGAGTACGATCTTGAATGATCAGTATGCCCTGCTGCTGTAAAATACGGGCGGCTTCCTTGAAGCAGGAATGGAGATCGTCGAGGTGATGAATCAGCGCACGCTCCAACACGATGTCTACCGCCTGTCCGGGCAGATGGGTTTGATCGGCAGTTCCTTTTTGAAAATGAGTAGCGGGTAATTGTCTACAATTGTGTGCAGCCGCTTTTAGCATTTCATCGGAAAAGTCGACACCTGTAACCTGTTCAGCACCCATCTCGATTAATGCTCTGGTATAAATGCCACCGCCGCAGCCGATATCTGCAATGCGTTTGTGAGCGACCTCTACATGTTCGCTGATCGCGTCGATCCAAGATTGATCTGCTTTTCGCGTAGCATAGGTACCTCTGTTTTGTTCATCGTGGAAGTTGATTGGCATGATGATAATCCTCCTGTCGATGTAATGGGTCAATACATGAACGATACTTGTTTCAAATAAGTTTCATCAAATGAAACTATGTTTCATTATTATTTTAGCATAATATGTTGATGTATGCATATTGCTATCCGTCATTAGTTAAAGTAAAAGGATTGCCTATCTTTATGTTTATATAGAGAATAGGCTGAAATCACGATTCATGGAGGGAGCCAATGCTATAGTATTTTCATTTTAATCGCTTAAATTGTTGACATTTGCAGGGGTTTGATTAAAGATGTTTAAGGACACAATTGAGCATATCAATTGTGCTGGAATGTAGCGTTGGTGTCGTTGAATATACGAGCTGGGTGTACTTCACCTGTTGGGATCGCGGAGTGTGATCTTCGTGATCATGAAGAATTATCTTAAAACACGAGCATGCAGCAAATCGACATACATGGTTCAATAATGAACGTGGATATAGAGTGAAAGGATTTTTGAAAATGACAGACAATTTTTGGCATGATTTACCGAAACCGTTTTTTATACTGGCTCCGATGGAGGATGTGACGGATGTTGTATTTCGTCATGTGGTGAGTGCGGCGGCTAGACCGGATGTATTTTTTACCGAGTTTGCGAATACGGAGAGCTATTGTCATCCAGAGGGCAATCATAGTGTACGTGGTCGCTTAATGTTCACCGAGGATGAGCAGCCGATGGTAGCACATATCTGGGGCGATAAGCCGGAATATTTCCGTCAGATGAGTATTGGGATGGCGGAGCAGGGCTTTAAAGGGATCGATATCAATATGGGCTGCCCGGTGCCTAATGTTGCAGAAAATGGCAAGGGCAGCGGGCTGATCTGCCGTCCTCAGCTGGCAGGTGAGATCGTACAGGCAGCGAAGGCTGGCGGTCTGCCGGTGAGCGTGAAGACAAGACTTGGCTTTAGTGAAGTAGACGAATGGCGCGACTGGCTAACCCATATTTTGCAGCAGGATATTGCCAACCTGTCGATTCATCTGCGCACGCGTGATGAGATGAGTAAAGTGCCTGCACACTGGGAGCTTATTCCTGAAATTAAAAAGTTGCGTGATGAGATTGCACCACAGACGCTGTTGACGATTAACGGAGATATTATGGATCGTGCGGCAGGGCTGGAGCTGGTGGAGAAATATGGCGTAGATGGCATCATGATTGGACGCGGAATTTTCAGTAATCCTTTTGCGTTTGAACAGGAGCCGAGGGAGCATACAAGCGAAGAATTGCTTGATCTGCTGCGTCTGCATATGGATTTGCATGATAAGTACTCAGCGATTGAGCCGAGATCGTTCAAGCCGTTGCCGAGATTTTTCAAAATTTATGTACGTGGATTCCGTGGAGCGAGTGAGCTGCGTAATGAGCTGATGAGTGCACGTTCGACGGATGAGGTACGGGCGATGCTGGATGTGTTTAAGGCGAAAGCGGGTCAGGCTGTAGAGGAATATTAAGAGTATGAAAAGCGGGAGTGTTACTTTGTGTAGGTTGCAAAGAGCATTCCTGTTTTTATATGTGAATAGAGTTCGTAAAAGAAAAACTTTGAGTTTCGAGTAACTGAGAACTTATTGGTATAGCAGAAAAGTTCTCGAATATAGAGGATATTAGTATATCAGGAATATAATGTTTGGCTGATTTTGTAAGATTTGTTTATTGTTAAGTTTGTAGTAAATAACTTTTAGGAGGAAAATATGAATAAGTTTCTTAAAGGTAGTTTAGTTTTTTCGCTTGCATTAGTTATGTACATAGTTTTTTCACCATCTACAATCTTTGCGGCTACCGTGGGTCAATCACTACCTAAAGCTGAAACAGGATGGACAAGCTATACCGCCAAGAAGCTTCCATTGCTACGTTACGATGATAGTTGGAATTTCTTAGATAGTGATGAGAAAGCTGGTATTCCGTTTGCAGGTACATTAACCTCTGCTAAGGGAAATGGATCGTTAAAGTTTAATTTTAAAGGAACAGGATTGCGCCTTATTACAGCAGTAAATTACTCGTACTCCAAGAAGGTAGCTGTAAGTATTGATGGAAATGTAGAGTATTTTTCTCCTGGGGACGATGCAGTGAAAGATTACAAATATAATATTTTAAAATATGAGAAGACAGGTCTAGCATCAGAAGTCCATGAAGTGGAAATTTGGACAGTGGAAAAATCGACAGTAACTTTAGGTAATGACTATCGCTTGTATCGGGTTGATATTCAGGGGGAACTAACCGCAGATGAGCGAGTAGAACAGCCACCAGTGGAACAACCGCCTGTGACGGAGGAGCCTCCAGCAGCAGAACAACCATCCTCAGATCGCGCAATTCTGGTGGTGACAATGACTACAGGACTGGAAAAAGAATTTGATTTGAGTATGACAGAGGTAAACAGCTTTATTAATTGGTATGAAGCGAAACAAGCAGGTACTGGTAAAGCTTCTTACGCTATTGATAAACATGATAATAATAAAGGCCCATTTAAAAGTCGAAAGGATTACGTGCTGTTTGATCGTATCCTGACATTTGAAGTGAGCGAATACTAAAACTAATTTCGTGAGGCTCCATCGGTTTTTAATGATGGAGCTTTTATTATGCAATCATTCCTATCGTAAATATAAATTAGTGATAGCGAGAACTTTAAAATCTTAATCCAATTAAGATAAGCTCAATTACCTTATCAATTTCCATGAGATTACCTGTACCAATCTTGATCGTGTAGTAAAATGATGCGAAAATTGGTTGATATAAAAATAAATTAGCACAGAGAGTATCAAGCTCTGAATTCAATCCAAAGCTTCAATAGAGCTAAATAATCAAGAAAGGAGCTTATTATGCAACCTATTCATACTGATCGTTTAATCCTACGTAATTTCAAAGCCACCGACGCAGCAGGACTACTAGAATATACATCCAACCCGCGAGTAAACTGCTTTTTAGACGGGAAAATGAATACGCTGGGGGAAGCCGCAGCCGAAGTACAGAAGCGAATAAACAATGATTCACACATCGCAGTTAGCTTGAAGGAGACGGATGAGCTGATCGGCGAGCTATTTTTAATGCAGGAAGAACGCGATTCAGACACGTTTAATATCGGGTGGAATTTTAACGCTCGGTATGAAGGCAAGGGGCTAGCGCGTGAAAGTGCAGAGGCGTTGCTGGAATATCTATATATGCGAAAGGATGCCCGTAGATTATACGCCTATGTGGAGGACGATAATTTTCGCTCGCAAAAGCTATGTGAGAAGCTGGGCATGCGGCAGGAAGGCTGCATGATGGAGTTTGTCACATTTACGAAGCATCCAGATGGTACGCCGAAGTACGAGAACACGTATATGTATGCACTTTTAAAATGGGAATGGTTGAAGCATAAAGAGTCTTTATCGATATAAGGCGTGGACAAAAAAGACATAGACAGACAGAATATCGATAAAGAAAACATAGACAGAGAACCGATCAACTTATCCAGATCGTAATCTCTGTCTATTCGTGTGTGGAAATGAGGCTTTTCTAGCATGCTCTATTTACAACAATAGTCTAGTTTCCTACACCGAAGATTTAAATATTTTTGTTTTAAAGGTAAATTATGTATGCTGGAGAATTTATTGTATGGTGGTGCTGATTACGAATTCACTTCCATTGTGAATCGATGCCATCACCGTTCCACATTCCACCCACCGAAGGGGGCCATTCTCCATGCAGGCAGGACAATCTGGCAATGCGCAAGGGATTGATGTAAGTCGATATCAGGGGACGATTGACTGGAAGCGCGTGAAGGCGGCGGGCAAAACGTTTGTTTTTGCTAAAGCGAGCCAGGGAGCTACTTATCGAGATTCTACGTTTACGAGCAATATTCAGGGAGCAAGAGCAGCGGGCTTATTCGTGGGTGCGTATCATTTTCTAACAGCCACGTCTTCAGTGACCGCGCAGGCAGAAGCAGCCCATTTTGTGACGGTAATGCAATCGGTGGGAGCGATGGATTTGCCACCTGTCATGGACTATGAGAATAATCCCAATAGCTTGACCACCCAGCAGATCAACACTGTTGCGCTTACCTTTTTACAAGAGGTGGAACGCTTGAGTGGGCATCGACCGATCGTCTATACAGGGAATTCGTTTGGACAAAATTTTAATGCGACATTGGGTATATACGATCTATGGATTGCCCGGTATAGTAGCAGCGGCATCGCACCTAAGGATACAGCTGCTTGGAAACAGTGGACATTCTGGCAATATAGTGATGCCGGGCAAGTGGATGGCATTAAGGGGCCTGTCGATCTGAATCAGTTTCAGGGTAGCATTGAGCTGCTACAGCGTTATATTCAGCAAAGTAAAGCTTCATCCCGATCATCTGATGTTATAGCTTCAAAGTCGTTGCCACAGCAGAAGTCCTCTTCCACTGGAGTCGTTCAGGCTGATGCAGTATCTTCTGTAAGCTCTGCATCGACCGAAGTGCCTGAACCCGTCGTTCCAGCTCCGATACCGACAGCTGTTACTTATGTTAGAGGTACACAGACCGTGAAGGCTACAGGGCTGCTTATCGATAATAAAAATTATATTCCTTTACGCGAGCTGCAATCTGTATTTGGATTTATTGTAGGATTCGATGCTGCGACCAAGACAGCGACGGTGAACGGACAACCTATACAGGATGGACGGCTCGTCAACAACATAACGTATGTGCAGGCAGCTCCGCTTGTAGCGAGCTTTCATGGAACGCTAAGCTGGGATAACGAGAGTAAAAGCTTGACGATTCATAAAGGATAACTTGCTGACGCGGTCGAGAACCTTTCTAGTGAGAAGGCAAGCTATATGGTGGAGTCTTTGATATCAGATGAGGAGTATGGAAGTGTTGAATGGTAGTAAGGGTGGAGTAGATGAAGTAGAAGATAATGCTTATAACTACATCGAATGTTCAAATGCTCAAAAAATGGGCTGGATAATACCATCGAGGCTATTGTTTGAAGTGAATCTGCTAACGTATTCATTCATTGCTCGATCGTTTGCGCGAAAGCATGTACCAGAATCCTATACGAAAGTATAATCCAATTGAACAAGGAGTCAGCTCAGGCATCTGCGAAACACGTTATCTACTAATGATCTACTGATTACATGACTTCAACGCCTTAATTAAGATTTCTTCCGACTCACATCGTTATTATTGCACGGGAAATACATCTGCTGAGCAGGTGTATTTTTTATTGCTGAAAAACCAGTAAAATCAAGCCTTTTCAGTAATGTAAGCGTATACAAAAAACTGGGAAATGGAAGGTAAACACCTTTAATTTATAAATTGTGCTTCCTTTATTTGCACATTATAATTTGAAATGGAGGTGAGGAATTATTTTCCAATTATGAGTATCGTAAATTTACAGATACGATAAAAGGAATCACTCAGCACAGATATGCGCTTACAGCTTGATGTCGCTGAAGTTCTCACTGAATACAAGGATAACCGGGGTATGAAACGGATCGCAGTCGTGATGCAGCATGAGTATGGCTTTAGATGTTTATTCATCATCATCCCATTCCAGGAGGTATACGATGTTCAAATTTAAAAAGAAATTGATGACAACATTACTCGCCGTAACGATGGGCTCCAGTCTGTTCGCAGCTACTTCCAGTGCAGCAACCGATTACTGGCAAAACTGGACAGATGGCGGCGGGATCGTTAACGCCGTGAACGGTTCTGGCGGTAACTACAGTGTAAACTGGCAAAATACAGGTAACTTTGTTGTAGGTAAAGGCTGGACAGTGGGTTCGCCAAACCGTGTTATTAATTACAATGCAGGCCAATTCGCACCGCAGGGCAATGGCTATCTGACATTGTACGGATGGACGCAAAATTCGCTGATCGAGTATTACGTTGTCGATAGCTGGGGTACGTACCGTCCAACAGGTACATACAAAGGGACGGTAACGAGCGATGGTGGCACCTACGATATCTATACAACGATGCGCTACAATGCACCATCGATCGAGGGCAATAGCTCGACATTCGTTCAATACTGGAGTGTTCGTCAGACGAAGCGTCCAATCGGCACCAACTCCACTATTACATTTAGCAACCACGTCAAAGCATGGGCAAGCCATGGCATGAATCTGGGTAGCAAATGGTCGTATCAGGTCATGGCAACAGAAGGCTATCAGAGCAGTGGTAGCTCGAATGTAACAGTATGGTAATGTAAATCGTGCTTCTTATGTCGCAGTCATAAGGAGCACACCAAATAAGAGAGTGATTCGTCTAGTACAGAGACGGATCACTCTCTTTTGCACGGGAGCATTATTGCTCGTGTTAGTCATTTCGATAGCTGTATCTGCCGCTAACCGTGATATAAATTAGCGATAACGTCCGGCGTCTTCTAGCATTTTACGATTACGCTTCTCGTTCTCCGTCTGACTGATCACGATAAAAGCATGAACAACACCTGGTAACCAGACGATTAACGTTAGGATGAGATTGAGAATGGCTTTACCTGGCTTGCCGCACAGCAATACCGCAACAGGTGGCAGGAAAATCGCTAAAATATAGAGCATCGTTGTCACTCCATTCGTATAATATCGGACACTATCTATTTACCAATCTGATACGGATGGTAAACGTATTTTATAGTACGCTTCTCAATTGCATCGGTTGCAGGCTTGCTACAGCCTTGAAAAGCTTACTGCGAGTGAGGTCTAGCAGGTTTCCCCGACCAAAGTCTAAGCTACAAAACCGTCCAACGACGGTTGGAGTGGAGCGCTTGATTTTGTAAGATACATATATAAGCAAGTCACACATGAGAACGTGCAGGAGTGAAGAGCCAAACGAGCATGAAGCATATCATATACGCGCAACAGATGATGTGAAGCTACAGATGCAAATGAGATCATTCGCGTACTTTTTATTCATCCATAGAGAAATATTCAAATGAATCGTATTCAAATGAAATACCAGTTATACCGCACATACTACTATATTAAAGGAGAGACATAACATGAGAAAATGGCATCGTTCAAGTCGTGATAAGGTGATGACGGGATTAATCGGTGGTCTGGCAGAAATGATGGGCTGGGACGCAAGTCTGCTCCGTATTCTGTTTGTCATCAGTGTATTTCTGACAAGTGGAACAAGCCTGCTGATCTATCTGATCGCAGCCCTGTTTGTACCGAAGGAATATCCGTATTAAGTGTAAAACGCTAATCATTCCCGTTCTCAGCTCATACAACAAAAAGAGAATATTCGATATATCTATACGAACATAAAAAGCGGCAGTGCTCTGTTATATTCAGCAGAACACTGCTTTTTTTGTTGTCAAATCGTAATGTTTACGATAATATGTAGATCGTAATTGTTACGAAATATCAGAGAGATAGATTTCAAATAAATAGGGGAGAGATGCTGAAATGAATCGTCTGAAAAAGAATAAAGCTATAGCTACCATACATAGGATTCTAGCGATGCTGGATCGCACCGCACAATCACTGGTAGGAAAGGATGGCGTACACATAACGAGTGGTTCCACACGCTCCATCCAGACCGTACAATCCATAGGAGCGATTCCCAGCAAACGCCGCTATACGTGGACGGTCGCAGCTGCGATGCTCGCTCTAGTTATGCTGCTCGGTGCTTGCTCACCTGCGTCTCAGTCATCAGCTGATGCACAGCAAGGGAAGCATGTGCATTTTCTGTACAATTTCTCCACACGTTCGCTTGATCCGCATACCGATTCTAGTTATGTACCGTTACGTGCTGGTATCACTGAGACACTGGTGAGACTAGATGAAGACAAGCTATCTGTAGAACCATGGCTGGCGAAAAGCTGGGAGGGCGACGATGGTGAGCACTGGACGATTCATCTGCGTGATGGTATTACCTTTCAAAATGGCAAGCCCTTGACGGGTGATGCTGTCAAAGCTTCGTTGGAACGTGTGCTCAAGGAAAACGCAGGCGTACAAAATGCACTGAAAATCAAGACGATTGAAGCAGATGGACAGACGCTACATATGACGACGACCGAGCCATTTCCGGAATTCGTATCCGAGCTGGTCAATCCGAATACGTCGATTATTGATGTGAGTGAGAACGATATCGTGAACAAGCCGGTAGGGACAGGGCCTTTTGCTTTAAGCTCGTTTACGCCGGGAAGTCGTCTGGAGCTTAAACGTTATGACGGTTACTGGGATGGAGCATCTCCGCTGGATGGAGTGACGTTTTCCTTTAACGAGGATGCCAATGCGCGCTCACTGGCATTGAAGTCAGGTCAGGTTGATGTGGTGTATCGTCCAGAGGTTGAAAGTCTGGAGTCACTGGATGCTCAGGACGGTATTCGTGTGGATGCGACATCGACATTCCGGGTGCATCAGATGACGATGAATATGCAGCGTCCGGCGTTACAGGATGTGAATGTGCGCAAGGCAGTCGATGCATTAATTGATCGCAAAGAGATTGTAGACAGCATTTTACTTGGCTATGGCGAGCCGGCTACAGGGCCGTTTCTGCCATCGCTACCGTTTGCTCCGGTCTATGAGCAGCAGACGGGTGGGGCAGACGTTGCCAAGCAATATTTGCAAAAAGCAGGCTATACACTTCTCAATGGCACGATGCAGAAGGGTGGACAGCCGCTCAAGCTGACACTGCTCACTTACTCAGCACGTGCAGACCTGCCGCTCATCGCGCAAGTATTCCAATCGGATGCAGGAAGAATTGGGATTGGTGTAGAGATTCGTCAGATTGATACGCCAGAGGAATATATGGCGTCTAATCGGGATTGGGATCTGGCGACATACAGTAATCTGACCGCACCACGCGGCGATGCAGGATATTACCTGAATGCTACGTATCATCCGAAGGGCGCGCTGAACTTTAGCGGTGTGCATGATGATCAGCTGACTGCGATCATCGACAAGCTGAATCGTACAGTTGAACCGAAGCAACGTGCAGTGCTGGCGAAGCAGGCTGCGGATTATGTGCATGACAATGTGATTAATGCCTTTGTGTTATTTCCGTCTACGATCGTAGCGTATAACGAAAACAAGGTGAAAAACTGGGTGACGACTCGTAGTGAATACTACATGATCACGAATAAGCTGGATGTGATGTAATGCTTCGTATTATTATTCGTAAGCTGGTGGAGACAGCAGGCTTTGTGCTGTTCATCACGCTGATTAGCTTTTTATTTATACGTCTGGCACCGGGCGATCCGGTGCTAACGATTCTGAACGTGGATGAGCTGTCTGTTAGTCGTGAGCAGGTGGAGGCGCTGCGTGAGGAGTTAGGCTTTAACCAGCCGTTATTGCTGCAATATGCGATGTGGCTGTGGGATCTGGTGCGATTAGACTTTGGACAGTCCTTTGTCACCGGTCAGCCTGTAGTGGAGATGATCACCTCTGGTCTTCCAGCTACGCTAGAGCTGGCTGGTGGTGGATTGCTAGTGATGCTGTTGATCGCCTTGCCGCTCGGTTCCTTATCTGCGCTCTATCGGGATCGCTGGATCGATCATGTGAGTCGGGGGTTCGCGATTATCGGTGCGGCTGTACCTAGCTTCTGGCTGGGACTGCTGCTCATCGATTGGTTTGGGGTACGCTGGGCATGGTTACCGACGATGGGTCGAGATGGCTGGATTACGCTGGTACTGCCCTCTTTAACGCTTGGTCTGGCAATCTCAGGGGTATATGTACGTCTGCTGCGCTCCAGTCTGCTTGATTCACTGAGTCAGGAATTTGTACGGGCAGCGCGAGCGAGGGGATATAGCGAGTGGCGTATTTTCCGTGTACATGTGTTTCGGCATAGCCTGCCGCCTGTCATTACAGTGTTCGGTGTGAGTCTGGGCAGTCTGATCGGTGGCGTGATCGTGATCGAGGTGCTATTTGCGTATCCGGGTATCGGTAAGCTGATCGTTGATTCGATCAGGCAGCGGGATTATCCGGTCATTCAGGGCTATATTTTGCTGATGGCGGTGATCGTATTCGTCGTCAATACGACGGTTGATCTATCCTACCGCTTCCTCAATCCAGAGCTGCGGTTGAAGGAACAGAAGGCAGGTGGATAAGAAATGGACATCGTAAAGAAGCATCATCGCTTAGCGCTATCCATGCGCCGTCTGCAACCGATCATATTGGTAGCTGTGCTGGCAGTAGTGCTATGCGCATGTGGATACGCGTTTTTCTATTTAAAGCATGATCCGTTATTAACCGATCTAGGTCAACGGCTGCAAGGTGTGAGCTGGCAGCATCCGCTTGGTACGGATCATCTGGGCAGAGATACTTTTACTCGTCTATTGCTCGGTGGGCAGCAGACGCTGGGGTATAGCTTGCTGGCACTTGGTGCGGCATTGCTGCTCGGTATCCCGTTTGGATTACTGGCAGGGTATCGTCGTGGCTGGGTGGATCGTATCTTTGTACGGATATCGAATGGATTTCTAGCATTTCCAGATACGATTGTGGCGATTGTGCTGAGTGGGTTACTCGGTGCAGGCATTGGCAATCTGGTAATGGCGATCGTTATAGTCAAATGGGTCAATTATGCAAGACTTGTGCGCAGCATTGTGCTCGGCGAAGCTGAAAAAGATTATATTCGCATCGCACGTACCAATGGGTTACAGAGCGGTACGATTATGCGTCGTCATCTACTGCCACATGTGATTGGACATGTACTGGTAATGGCAAGCCTTGATCTGGGCAAAATTATTTTGCTCATTTCCTCATTCTCGTATATTGGATTGGGCACACAGCCGCCTTTACCAGAATGGGGAGCGATGCTGAATGATGCACGGCCTTATTTTCAATCTCGTCCAGAGCTGATGTTATTCCCGGGTATCGCTATCGTGATGACGGTATTGCTAGCGAATATGATTGGCGATATGCTGCGCGATCGCTTTGATGTGAAAAGAGACGAGTGGAGCAAGGAGGTGCCGTCCTGATGCTAGAGCTAGATAAGCTGACCGTGCGTAGTCGGGAGCGTGTGCTAGTGGACGAAGTATCTCTATCGGTAGGTGCTGGAGAATGGATGGCACTGGTCGGGGAAAGTGGTAGTGGAAAAAGTCTGTTATCCCAATCGATTGGTGGACTATTACCTACAGGATTAGGGGCAAGTGGCAGTATCCGATGGAATGATCAGGAGCTAATGACGCTACCTGCCCGTCAGCTACGGAAGCTGCGTGGGAAGGAGATTGCGTATATTTTTCAGGATTATCAGGGAGCGTTCACCCCTTTTCGCACGATTGCTCAGCATATGGATGAATATCAGCAGGTGCATGGAGAGAAGAATCGTCAGCAACGGAGGGAGCGAAGCCAGCAGGCGCTGGAATCGATGGGCTTATCGGCAGAGCTACTGAATCGGTATCCATTTCAATTAAGTGGAGGACAGCTACAACGTGCTGCGATTGCGTTAGCGTTGCTGTTATCACCGCGTCTGCTTATTGCTGATGAAGCGACTACTGCGCTGGATAGTGTATCGGGTCATCGCATTCTGGAGCTGCTCCGTCAGAAGCAGCAGGAGACAGGCTGTGCGATTCTGTTCATTACGCATGATTGGCGGCATGTGCGTCGGTATGCGGATCGAATTGCGGTGATGAAGGAGGGGAAGATAGTGGAGAGTGGCAACCGTCATCGTGTGCTGGATCATCCACGTCATCCGTATACCAGACAATTGATCGCTGCTGCACCGATGCTGGAGCGACCGGAACCGACATTGCGTTCGGGTCTAGAGCCGCTCCATCGATTGGAGGAACAATCGCAATGAGTGTACTTCAGGTAGAGCATTTGTATAAAACGTATCATTCTCATCCTGGTCATATTGGATGGCGAAATGGAAAAAAAGCTACGTCTGTTGAAAGGGCACGATTCGGTTGGCTGGGAAGATGGTTTAAGCATTCGTCCGAACGAACAGGGGTGACGGCGTTAGACGATATATCGTTCCAGCTACAGCAGGGCGAATGTCTGGGACTGGTTGGCGAAAGTGGTAGCGGTAAAAGCACGCTGGCTCGTTGTCTGCTTGGCATCGAGTCAGCCGATCGAGGGCGCATCGTGCTGGCAGGTGAGGAGCTCGGTGGACAATCTCAATCCGAGCACCAGCTACGACAGCAGCGCAGACATATACAGATCGTCTTTCAAAATCCGACAGCTGCGCTGAATCCGAAGCTGACGATTCGCAAGTCTTTACTTGATCCATATCGGCAGTATCGCCATCAGCTCGATCTGAATCATTTTCGTGCTGATCGAGAGGATCGCTTTGCCCGTCAGCTAATGGAGGCGGTTGAGCTGCCTACGGCTCTGCTGGATCGATATCCGCATCAGTTAAGTGGCGGTCAGCGTCAGCGCGTCACGATTGCACGCACGATCAGTATTGAGCCCAAGCTCGTTGTGCTGGATGAACCGACCGCGAGTCTGGATGTAATCTCACAGGCAGCGATTTTACAGCTACTGACTCAGCTCAAGCAGGAGCTGGGACTGTCGTATTTGTTCATTTCACATGATCTGGCGGCGGTCTGTCAGCTAAGTGATCGGATCATGGTCATGAAGGAGGGACAGATTGTAGATCGTTGTCTACGACATGAACTGTTCGAGCAGGAGCGACATGCGTATACACAGGAGCTGGTATCGATTTTTTGAACAAAGCTGTTACTGTACTGTGGTTCTGCTCATTCGGATGGTTGGTGCTGATGGGAAGATTGAAAATGCAAGGCTATCGTTTATAGCATATAGATTAACATGCAAACCAGCGGTAGATGCACAGGGAAAGAATGTGCATTTACCGCTGGTTTTTTTATGCTTGCTATCGTTGCGATTCCGTATCGGGTGTTTCTTCATCCGAACAGCTATACGTTCACATCGTTTCCTTCCTCTGGATAATACATCATCATAAAATAGCTGGCTTTCTCAGAGGATGGATTGAAGTAGCCATGCGGAATCGTACCGGAAAAATGAAGTGCGTCGCCATCTGATACATGATACGGCTTGCCATTGATCTCCACGATCATCGAGCCTTCTTTGACAAACAAATATTCTTCGCCTGGATGCGTTTTGGGAAGGTGCTCGCAGCCGGGCAATAGATCAACGACGTACAGCTCGAATCTGTTCTCCGGGTGATACGGGAAAAAGCTATATACTTTGTACAGATCATCGCTGTCCACGACAGGATCAAGCTCGCGAATATTCACCTGCTGGATCGGCTGCTCTTCTTCCTTTAAAAACATGCTAAACGAGACCTGAAAGCCTTTGGCAATTTTCCATAAGGTGGTCACGGTTGGATTGGACTTTTCATTTTCGATCTGGGCAAGCATCGCTTTACTCACGCCGGTTAGCTCGGACGTTTGTTCCAGGGTGAGATTGCGACTTTTACGCAATTTGAGCAGATTACGGGCAATGATTTGTTGAATAGGTTCCATGCACAGACTCCTTTATCCAAAAATTTAATATAACAGACTATTGTATGTTATGAAGAATATTTGTATACTATATTAAAATTATATTCATTGTAGCATATCTGTTCCCGTTATGTGGATGCAAATTGTTCCATTTCGCTACGTTCAGTATAGGTGCATGCAGTGCTTCCAGCTGTCAGATCGCTTGCCTTTCATACAAAGGCATAAATAGCGCAGACAAATGGTAAATCAAAGGAGGAAATTAGATGTTGACCCATCAGATGGAATGCACCACAGAAGTACCCGCTTCAAGCTCGCCAACTTTTTGGGAGGGCGTACGGGATTGTATACCGACACTGCTCGGTTATATTAGTATCGGTCTGGCTGCTGGTGTTGTAGGTGCAGCCTCGGGCTTGAGTGTGATGGAAATGGCATTGATGTCGCTACTCGTATATGCCGGAGCAGCACAATTCATTATTTGTGCTCTGCTAGCCGTGCATACGCCGATATCGGCCATTGTGCTGACGACCTTTATCGTCAACCTGCGTAATTTCCTATTGAGTGCGACATTGGCACCGCATTTTGGCAAATATTCATTATTGAATAATATCGGAACAGGCTTACTTGTTACAGATGAATCGTTCGGTGTGGCAGCGACACGGCTTGCATCGGGTAAGCCGCTCAGCAATCGCTGGATGCACGGGCTCAATCTGACTGCCTATATCGTATGGGTAATCTCCTGTACACTCGGTACGCTGTTCGGCAACTGGATCGCTGATCCACAGATGTTCGGACTGGATTACGCGCTGACAGCGATGTTCATTGCACTGCTAGTATTACAGCTGGGTAATGTCGTACCGGAGAAGCTCAAGCATTACTTGAAGCTCATGGCGTATATGGTGATTGCGATGGTCGTATTGTCACTGGTTGTGTCTACACAATTGGCCATTATTCTGGCAACGGTTATTGTAGCAACGATCGGGGTGGTGACAGAGCGATGACAGTGAATTGGACGGTATTTATGATTATTGTAGGCTGTGCGCTTGTGACGATGATTCCGCGAGTAGCTCCATTTTTTGTAGTACGTAATATGGTGCTGCCGCAGGCAGTTATGAAATGGCTATCGTATATTCCAGTATGTATTTTTACAGCGCTTGTGGTGGAGAGTATGCTGGACAAGCAAAGTGGTACGCTGCATATTGAATGGCCGGCGGTAATTGTGCTGGTGCCGACGTTACTGGTCGCGTTGAAGACAAAAAGCTTGTCGTTGACAGTTGTGGTTGGGGTTGTGTGTATGGCAGTGGTGCGGTTTTTCTGGTGAGTCGGGTAACAGGAAGAGCATCGTATTTGGATAAGTGATCTGTGGGAATACTCTTGAAGCACTTATTGATATATCCATGTGGGTGTGCTGATGTACGTTCAGTAGATCGCTATGGTATTCATATGGTAGACGAGCAAATACAGCGGATCTTTTATAAAAATAGCATGATCGATGGTCACCTCAAGCAAAAGAAATGCTGAGGCGATGGCGATCATGCTATTTTTGTGTACTGCGATCTTGGAGATAAAGAAGCCTGCACAGAATACGATGTTTTTAAACGAAATCAACGTAAAAATCAAGTCCGCCATTCTGAGTAGTGATCAACTATAATAGGAATAATAATTTGAGAGGATTTGAAATAAGTACGATGATGAAGGCGATTCCTTACCTCTTAACGCTTTATGATGTATCGTCTTACTGAAATGTACTTCATGTAGGATGACGTATCCGGTATAGGATGTACTGGATATCCAACGTGTTGAAGCTGTACATTATACTGCTCAACATTTCAATAAGTGAGAAGGGACGATAAATTTGCAATCGCTTACAAATGAACATCTAACATTACTCAAATATTCCGCGCATAGGTATGTTAGGAGACAATCAATAATAAATGATGCTAGGCAAGCATCAAAAGCGACCCGATACGATGGTAGGCGGTAGATAAACTGCGCCTATCCTTATTCATAATGTAGAGTATTCATAACCAAGTGTATGGCTAACAGAGCATAGTCAAAGGAGGTTCACCAATGCTTAAAGCTGCGATATTTGATGATGAATATATTGTTCTGCAAGGACTCAAGCAGATGTTGGATTGGCAGCATTATGGAATTGAACTGATTGGCACAGCAGAGGATGGCTTATCTGCGCTGGAGCTGGTACGGGCGAAGCAGCCAGATATCATTTTCACTGATATTCGGATGCCAGGATTGGATGGATTACAGTTAATTGAAGCGATTATGAATGAGCAGCCAGATACACTTTGTATTGTATTTAGTGGGTTCAATGAGTTTGAATATGTACGGCGTGCGATTGGACTTGGTGTGATCGACTATCTGGAGAAGCCGATTACGATCGATAGTATGCAGGAGACGATTCAGAAAACACTGGATCGAATTGCGCGCGAGCAGCAATTTGGCGCGATGAAAATCCAATATGAAGCCAGTCGTGCCGAGCTGGCGGAAAAGGCGGCGTTGGATCTTCTTTTTCAAGGGAATGCTGGTGCGGCTGAAAAGCTGTGTCGGGAAATGAGGATCGAACGAGCATCTATTGATGGGGTGATGGTGCTCGCTTTTGCTCATACGCATCATCCATTGCCCCAGTATAGCGGCTATCATGTAGTGGAGGTAACTGTGGAGCAGGAGCGTCTTGCTCTATTGTTGCTGGAGGATGCAGGTAAGCTACCGGAAGAGCAACTACAGCTGCTGCATGTTCAGTGTGGAAATGACGTTTTCGCTTCTGGACGATGTTATGCTGCACTGGAGGATGCGAATAAAAGCTGGCGCGATGCAAGGCAGGCGTTACGCTATGGTATTTTTTTGGAGGAAAATGGCTGGGTACGGTTTGAAGATACAGCAGGAGATGAGCCAGTCCGCTCGGAGCTGTCTGAGTGGGAAGAAGCATTCGTATTTTCACTACGAGCCTGTGATCGAAGTGGGCTAGAGCAGGCACAGCAGCGTCTGGAGGACTGGGCAGCAACCGCTCGGCTTACACCAGAGCAGACGGAACAGGAGATTATAAAGCTCATATTTCTGGGTGGCGATGTACTACGTGAAAGTGGGGAAGATGTGAGCCGATTATTACCGTCTACTCGCACAATCTATCGGGAGCTTGGTGTGCTGGATACCCGTGAGCGCATGTTCGATTGGTGTCGGAGAATGATTATGCGTCTGGCAGAGGGAATGGAAGAGCTACGCAGTCCTTGTAAGCATAATGCTGTGCAAAAGTCGCTTGCCTATATTGAGCAACATTATGGCGAAAGCCTTTCGCTACAGCAGGTGGCAGATTATGTGGGGATGAATGCGAATTATTTTAGTCTATTATTCAAGGAGCAAATGAATATTTCGTATATCAAATACGTCACCCGTGTACGGATGGAGCATGCATGCAGATTGCTTCAGGAGGGTCTCAAGGTAAATGAAGCGGGCGAACAGGTCGGCTATTACAATCATCGCCATTTTAATGAAGTATTCAAAAAAACATTCGGTCTTACACCCGGGCAATACCGGGATCAATCGTCAGCCTCGTTACGTAGCGACTTTCGGGAGCAGAGCTGATGAGTCGCCTGCGCCATATGCTGGATCGGCTAATTCCACTGTTTCGGTTTAAACGGATTCGTGTGCGCTTTTTGCTCGCGATGATTATTCTTGTCGTTCCTGCGTTAATGTTGCTGGGCTTTATTTCATCGAATATTGCCAAAAGTATGATTACCAGCATTAACAGCGAAAATAACCAGAATCATTTGCGCACGTCCAGTGAGGTAGCGGATCTGCTGTTTCGCAATGTACAAAATCTGCATCTGTCGATTGTTACGAATGATACGGTGAATGAAACGCTACGTCGTAGCAATGAACGCACCGAGCAGGTCACGGGTCGTAGTAATAAGTTGGGCGATGAGGCGACGAATCGACTTCAACAAATTCTAGGTGAGCGGATTATCGATACTCGATTTGTGCGATCGATCTGCTTGTTTGACTTGAATTTTCGCGTGTCGTGTATCGGGCGCTCCGATGATGTCGGGCAATACGAGCAAGCTGGACAAGGAGCGATTGCCCATACCGATTGGTATAAGCAGGTGTATAGCGCTCAGGGCAAGGTCGTTTATTTTCCAAATGATGTACTGGGCGAATCAGCTAATGTATTCTCCACTGTAAAACTGGTACGCGACGATATGGCTGTGCCAGGTATGCCAATCGGCTTGCTTGTAGTCAATATTGATCGTCAATTGTTCAGCAAGGTGTTCCCAAGCCGTGAGGATTATGAAGGCTTTGTGGTGCTGGATAATAACAAGGTGAATCAGGTACAGACGGTATTTAGCAATGCTCCTATCACTTCGACTGCGAATACGATGAACGAGCGCATAGCTGCGTATGAAGAAGATGGCTACCTGATCAGCCGTTATACGAATTCCACAACAGGCTGGAGCTTTCTGCATCTCGTTCAGCGAAGTGCGCTGCTTCGTCAATCCAATCAGATTGCCTATGCGACACTGGGTGTGGCTGCATTGATGGGTTTGCTAGCAGTAGTACTGTCTTATTTTATCTCCGGCACGATTACTCGTCCGTTATTACAGCTCAAAAAGCTAATGCTCGACTGGACGCAGGGAAAGCTCAAGCTTCCCGATTATTTTGGTCGAGATGAGGTCGGTACAATCGGTGAGACATTTAAGCGCATTGTGGGCGAAAATGAAGAGTTGAATCAGCGTCTAATCGCCACTGAGATGAAAGAAAAAGAAGCTGAGCTACGGGCATTACAGGCACAGATCAAGCCTCATTTTTTATACAATACATTGGATTCGATCTACTGGATGGCGACGCTGCAAAACAATCATGAGGTGGCACGGATGGCGGTCAGTCTGTCAGAAAGCTTCAAGCTGAGTTTGAACAAAGGTCGCGAGAGCATTACCGTCTATCGCGAGCTTCAGCATATCGGGCATTATTTGAACATCCAAAATATCCGCTTTAACAATCGCTTTACGTATATCGAGCAGGTGGATGAAGGTGTCAAAGGGATGGAGATTATGAAGTTGCTTCTACAACCACTTGTAGAAAATGCAATCTATCATGGTCTGGAGCCGAAGGTAGGGCCAGGTACAGTTTCGCTTACAGGCATCTATGATGATCAGCAACTGATCTTCACGGTGGAGGATGACGGTGTGGGGATGTCTGACCCAGCAAGCGTGATGGAAGGCTATGGATTGAGGAATGTGCTGGAACGAATGAAGCTTGCGTATGGGGAGCAGAGTACGTTAGAAGTGGAAAGTGAGCCAGGGAAGGGCACGAGGGTAACGCTGCGTTTCAGACCTAAGGTGGAGTAAGCGCAGGAACAAGATTGAAAAGGAAACAAGTAGCTGCTGGAGATTAATAAGCAGTTGGAAGAATTAGGTTATCATTGTCAGCATGGAGCATAGCCGTGGAATAGAGCATATAGTAAAAAGGCTTCTTGTAGAAGAAGTCTTTTTGGCTTGAACGCGAATAGTATTTAGATATTGATTCGCTCCCCAAATAAGCGAGTAAGGCGAACCTATAGATTATGTATACGCCGAATGCAAAGTATACATTACAACCGACACGCTTGCATGAAGATTAATTGCCCCATCAAAGTGAAAAAATCGGACAAAACCTTAAAAATAAAGCGCTTACAATAAAAGGCCATCCCCACTACAATTAAACCAACAAGTCGAACATCAGGAGCAGACAGCCCATTCGCCATCCATTCTTACATTCTCAAAACCGGGGGTTATCGAATGAACAAACGTAAATGGAACGTCGTTACCGCATTAACCAGCATTATGATCATTGCCGCACTTCTCGCAGCGTGTGGTAATTCAGGTTCCGGGCAAAGCTCGGGCAGTGAAGGAGGCAGTACAAGCCTATCCTTACTCGTCGACAATTCACAGGATTCGGTGAATGTGGCGAATGCGCTCAAGGAAGCGTATGAAGCCAAGCATCCAAATATTACGATTGAAGTGGAGACACGCCCGGGCGGCAGTGAGGGCGATAATCTGGTGAAGACGAGGCTGGCAACTGGGGATATGACAGATGTTCTTTTTTATAACTCTGGTTCTTTAATGACAGCCTTATCGCCTGAAGCGAATCTGGAGGATCTGACGAATGAAGCATTTCAAGCGAATGTACTGGATGATTTTAAAAACACAGTCAAAATGAATGGTAAAGTGTATGGCGCTCCGATCGGCTCTACGATTGGCGGCGGTTGGTTTTATAACAAAAAAATCTATGCTGATCTTGGCTTATCCGTTCCGAAAACATGGGATGAGCTAATTGCGAACAGCAAAAAGATCAAGGAAGCCGGCATCACACCTGTAATCGGGACAATGAAGGATAGCTGGACAGCACAGGTGATTATTCTTGCAGACGAGTACAATGTTGTACAGACTGCACCAGACTTCCCAAAGCAGTTCACGGCGCACCAGGCGACATTTGCAGGCACGCCAGCTGCCTTGCGCAGCTTTGACAAGCTACAGAGCATATTTGATGGGGGCTTTTACAATACCGACTTTCTAGCCGCAACTTATGACAATGGCATTAAAATGCTCGGCGAAGGCAAAGGAGCGCAATATCCGATGCTATCCTTTGCTCTACCGATCTTGAAGCAAAATTACCCGGATCAGATGGACAATATCGGTTATTTTGCCCAGCCGGGCGACAGCGCAGACAAGAATGGCTTGACCGTATGGATGCCGTCTGCCGCCTATGTCTACAAAAATGGTAATCATGTCGACGAAGCGAAGAAATTCGTAGACTTTATCGTATCCGCAGATGGCATTGCAGCGATGGCGAAGGTATCGACCCCAACTGGCCCGTATCCGCTCAAAGACGCCAAGCTACCTGATAATGTACCAGGTGCTGTCAAGGATATGCTGCCGTATTTTGATTCTGGTAAAACAGCACCAGCGTTGGAATTTGTATCACCGATCAAAGGGCCTAGCTTACCGCAAATCTCGGTTGAGGTGGGAGCAGGTATCAAAAAGGCGACAGAAGGTGCAGCTGCTTATGATCAGGATGTAGAGAAGCAGGCGAAGCAGCTTGGTCTGGAAGGCTGGTAATTCAGCTTATCTATCACTATCTAGCGATGTTATCCAATATGAATGCCTACTATTGATGTGAATTCGCAGTCGGTAGAAATGAAGGGCGATTGCGAATTCTGTCATCGGTGTGCATAGCAAGGGAGGAGTCGGCATGAATCGAATTTTTCGGCAGACGTATTCATACTGGTTTTTGCTTCCGGCTGCTATTATCTATACCGTCATGTTTTTGCTGCCCACGGCGATGTCGTTCTTTTTCAGCTTCACTCGCTGGACGCTGACGGATTGGGAGTTTATCGGGCTGGACAATTTTATTATGTTTTTTCAGGAGCAGTCGCTACGTATTGGCTTTCAAAATACGCTGATCTATGCGGTCGTGACGTGCGGACTCAAGGTAGTGCTTGGGCTGGTGCTCGGCGTATTGCTAACGTCCAAGCTGCGTACACGCAATTATTTGCGCTCGGTGATTTTTTTCCCGACCTTGATCAGTACGATTGCAGTAGGTATCGCTTTTAGCGTGATGATGCATCCGACCGAGGGCATCATTAATGCGGCACTTGGCTGGATCGGAATCAGTGGTCCGGATTGGCTTGGTGATACGCGGTTTGCGTTGCTATCGATTGCGATGGTGGATGTATGGAAAGGTGTTGGAGTAGCAACGGTTATCTATATTGCAGGCATTCTTGCGATTCCAACGGAATATTATGAAGCATTGCAAATCGACGGTGGAGGGCTATGGCATCGGTTCTGGAATATTATCGTTCCGCTGAGCCGCCCGGCAACAAACTCGGTCATTATTTTATCGTTTATCGGTGGGCTGCGTTCCTTTGATCTGGTGTGGGCGATGACACAGGGAGGGCCGGGCTTTACGACCGATGTGATTGCTTCGATTATTTACAAGCAGTATCAGGGTGGATTTTATGGGCTGGCTACGGCAGGCAATGTGATTCTGTTTATTATTGTGACAGTGCTGGCTTTTCCACTGTATCGTTATTTGAATAAAAGGGAGGTGGATCTATGAGTACAATCAAAACATCCTCTGATTCAGTAGCTCGTATCCATACTTCGCCATCAGGTCGTACACGCCGTCTGGGGCGATGGTCGTTGGAAGTGCTGGGCATTGTATTTACAGTGGTCATCTTCTGGATTCCCTTTTACTTCATTATTGTGAATGCACTGAAAAGCACACAGGAATCAGCTTCACTCAGTCTGAGTCTGCCCAGCTCCTTGCATCTATGGGACAATATCGTAACGGTCATACAAGCACGGGATTATATGCTGTTGCGGGCGTTCTGGAATAGTACGCTACTGACAGTTGTATCCGTGCTGGCGCTGGTCGTATTATGCGGTATGGCAGGGTATGTAATGCAGCGGCGCCGAGGTAAGGCTACCCCGCTGCTTGATCTGCTCGTACTCGTCGGCTTGATTATTCCACCAGCGATTGTGCCTACGATCTGGGTGCTGAATGGTCTGCATCTGTTCAAAACGATGTCAGGACTCATTCTAGTAGAGGTTGCGCTAAACTTTCCATTTTGTGTGCTACTGTACAAGGGCTTTATGGCAACGATTCCGCGTGAGATTGATGAGGCAGCGGTCATTGATGGCTGTAGTGGGCTACGTATGTTTTTTAGTATGATTTTGCCGCTGTTACAGCCGGTATCGGCTACGGTTATTGTACTTTGCTCGGTTACGATTTTTAATGATTTTGCGAATCCGTTATATTTCCTGCCAGGCTCCAACAATGTGACGGTACAGACGACGCTTTATAATTTTAAAAGTCAGTATATTACGCAGTGGAACCTACTGTTTATGAATATTTTGCTGATCACGATTCCGCCGTTAGTATTATTTTTATTTTTCAACAAACGAATTGTAGCAGGAATGACCGCTGGCTCTGTCAAAGGTTGAGATCGAAGCCCTATTCAACGTAATGGAATAGAGATAGAATATCAACAATAAAGATAACGCTTACATTAAAAATCTCGTATCCTATTGTCCATTGTTAGAAAGCGATACCGTTCGCTGCAAGTTCGCATCTCATCCCCAACACAGGTTGAAGGAGTGATCAAAAGATGGATTCATTTCAAATTACAGATGTGCAATGTGAGTATCGTAACCGACTGCTCGGTACCGATATTGCTAAGCCGAGATTCAGCTGGAAATGTAGCAGTCCGCAGCGTGATGTACAGCAGTCTTCCTATCGGCTACAGGTGACACATGCAGATGATTCGCATTTTGAGCAGGTTATATGGGATTCAGAGCAGGTGAATAGCTCGCAGTCGATTCAGGTGCAGTATGCTGGGCCTGCACTACAGGCGCGCACGGCGTATCTTTTTCGCGTCAAGATATGGTCATCAGCAGGCGAAGAAAGTGAATGGAGCGAGCCAGGACAATTGGAAACTGGCATGATGCAGTCGGCACAGTGGCAGGCGCAGTGGATTACACCCGATACGCGTGAGATCGAGCGAGAGTCCGAGGCGAATTTTCAGCTACGCCATACCTTTGAGCTGAATGGAGAGATCGCTTCAGCGCGTATCTATTCTACAGCAGCAGGTGTGTATGAGCTATACATGAACGGGCAAACGGTATCGGATGACGTCCTTGCGCCGGGCTGGACTAGCTATCATCATCGACTGCAATATCAGACGTATGATGTGACGTCACTTCTACAGCGGGGAAATAATACAGTCGGCGCATGGCTGGCAGATGGCTGGTATCGCGGCAAGCTCGGCTTTGATGATAAGCAATATACGTACGGCGACCATCGCGCCTTGCTGCTGGAGCTGCATATTCGATATACCGATGGACGAGAACAGATCATTACGAGCAATACGGACTGGCGTGCTGCTACCGGACCTGTGCTGTACTCGAATATGTATCATGGTGAAATCTATGATGCGACAGCCGAGCAGCAAGGCTGGAGTGAGCCGGGCTTTGACGATCGTCACTGGAACGGTGTTGAGGTGTTGCCACTTGGATATGACACGCTGATCGCACAGGAAAATTGGCCGACTCGTGTCACAGAGACGATTCGTCCGATCGCTACCTTTGTCACGCCTGCTGGTGATCATGTGCTGGATATGGGGCAAAATATGGTCGGTCGCATTCGGCTACATATACCGGAGACTCAGGCAGGCACAGAAATTACGCTACGTCATGCCGAGGTACTGGATAAGGATGGAAATATTTACTTTGGCAATCTACGTCCTGCCCGGCAGACTGTTACATATCGCACAGCAGGCACGCCAAGCGGGGAAACGTATGCGCCTTATTTTACCTTTCAAGGCTTCCGTTATGTACAAGTAGAAGGCTATCCAGGGCAGAAACAAAATGGACTGCCGTTGGATGCATTTGAAGGCGAGGTGCTACATTCGGATATGCCATCGACCGGATCATTCGAATGCTCGGATGAGCGAATCAATAAGCTTCAGCAAAATATACGCTGGGGACAACGTGGGAACTTCCTTGATGTGCCTACTGACTGTCCGCAGCGCGATGAGCGACTGGGTTGGACGGGAGATGCGCAGGTATTCATCTCGACTGCACTGTTCAATTATCAGGGGGCTCCCTTTTTTAGCAAATGGTTACATGATGTGAAGGCAGAGCAGCATGTGGACGGTGGGATACCTTTTGTCGTACCGGATGTTGTGGGTGGTGCGAACTCGGCAGCATGGGGTGATGCAGCGGTGATCTGTCCGTGGACAACGTATCGTTATTATGGCGATACACGCTTGCTGGCAGAGCAGTATGACAGTATGAAGCAGTGGGTAGAATACATTCGCGCGCAGGGTGAGGAAGAAGCGCTGTGGAATACGGGCTTTCATTTTGGCGATTGGCTTGCGTTGGATGCGAAGGAAGACAGCTACATCGGTGCTACGCCAACCGATCTGATCGCGACCGCCTATTATGCGTACTCGTCACGATTGGTGGCGGAAGCGGCGGCTGTACTGGGTAAAACAGACGAGGCTGAGCGGTATCAGCAGCTTCATCAGCAGGTCGTTCAGGCATTTCAAGCTGAGTTTGTAACGGGACGTGGGCGGATGGCGGCACCGACACAGACGGCGCATGTACTTGCACTGGTATTTGATCTATTGGAGCCTGCTCTGCGAGCGCGAGTAGCGCGTGATCTGAACGATCTGGTTGTGAGTAATGGCTATCATCTAACGACAGGCTTTGTTGGTACACCGTATCTATGCTTTGCCCTGTCGGATAATGGCTATCATGAAACGGCAGTACGCTTGCTATTGCAAAGCTCTTATCCGGGCTGGCTCTATTCGGTATCTCAGGGCGCAACGACGATCTGGGAGCACTGGGATAGCATCAAGCAGGACGGTTCCTTTTGGAGCGATGATATGAATTCATTTAACCATTATTCCTATGGTGCAGTCGGTGATTGGATGTATCGCCGTATCGCTGGTCTGGATATGGGGATGGAAGAGCCAGCTTATCGTCATATTCATCTGGAGCCGCAATTCGGTGGGCGGCAGCTTACGTATGCGAAGGCTACACATGAATCGATGTATGGACGCATTGAATGTGGCTGGGAGCTGGATGGAGAGCATGTTATTGTACAGGTAACGATTCCGGTAAATACAGCAGCAACGCTTCGCTTGCGGGGAGCAATCTTAGAGCAGCTAACGGAAAATGGCGATGCGATACCGTCCATTCCTGCCTCGGGTATTCGCAACGTGCAGCAGGAGGTGGAGTTGGTTCAACTAGAGCTTGGCTCGGGCAGCTATTGCTTCCGTTATCCAGCGAAAGGGTTATTTCAGCGTTCTTATACCGAGTATACGCGCTTATCGGAACTACAGCTGGATGAGCAGGCGATCAGCATAGTGAACCAGCATGCTCCGCAGCTACTTAGTGGAGCATTGACGAGCATTGTAAGCCAATCGTCTCTTCGTCAGATTACCGATAACCAGATGACGCGTGTCTCTGAGGATACACTGAAGAAGATACTGGAGGAGCTACAAATGCTATCTTAAGTCCATCTCAACGCAAAAAGCCTGTCTACCATCCGCTGCATGATGCATCGGGCTCGATGGACAGGCTTTTTTACATGCACAATCATATCAATTCGGTTGTCTCCTCAATGATCGTTTAGGAAGGTAAGCACCATCAGACTGATATCTTTGTCAAAATCCCAATCTAGAAACGCTTGATCAAGCGTTTTGCCGAGAATGGTACGTACAGGCAGGCCATCTACAAAGCGATCCAGCTCCAGCTCACGCTTGGATACACGTAGGGCGTTATTAAAGCCTTTTTTGATAATTCGCTTTTCCAGGCTGATCAATAATCCTTTGCGAATGATGACCAGTGTATCTGGATCAACCCAGTACGATTCGATATCAGCAGGTGATTTTTGTACATCCTCTGTAATTTGACTTACTCGGATATGCAGCTCGGCTTTACCAGAGTATAGATCTTCCTTTTTACGATCTGGCTCTAGCTCAAACATGATCGCGATACAGGCACGATTCACGTCTTCCTTCCAATCGATAAAATGGTGAATAATCTGCTGTCCAGCCGCTGCTTCAACCTTTTTACGAATCGCAGGAAAGACAAATTGATCAAGTAAAATGTAGACATGGGTATATCGCTCATCCGGGTCATCCGGCAGACGCTCATCGTCCGGATCAATCAGCTCATTCAGAAAAATAATGACACTGTGCTCGTTGGTACGAATAGTGACTGATTCCGGGGATTTGCCGAACTGACTTTGACCCAGCAGACCGATTTGTTGAATGACAGCTTCCAGATTAGCGGTTTGGGACACGGCAAATGCTCCTTTGCAGCAATAAAATAGAAAAGTATGATAAGTATTAACCACAAGCTAGCCTTATGTAATCGCTGTTAAGTGCTTCAATCTGTAAATCATTTGATTTCTAAACAATTGTAAACTAATAAATGTATCGCAAATGAGTGATAAAGACCCTTACCTGTACGAATAAAGGCAAGGGTCTTGGTTGATTTACCGATATGAAGCACCGATTAGCTATCGATTCTATTCGATTAATATTGAGTGATGAGCCAGTTCGTTTTGCTCCAGCTTAGCTTGCCAGAGCCTGCGCCATCTGATGCCTTCAGGCGACTAACGAGTGTGGTAGGATCATCGGTCTGATAGCTGTAAGGCAGGCTGCTAAAGCCATTCCATGAGAAGGCTAATGCAGCGGCTGGATACGGAGCGAGCGGGCTGCCTGCTGTATCGCTATTCCCACGGAAGGTTGTACCATTCGCGGTGTAGATCGTGTCGACTGCGCGAATTTTGCCTGTATATTTGCTATTGCTTGGATCAGTCTGGTTATTACGAATCGGAGAGCCGACACCAATAATTTGCGATTTTTCCACCAGTACGGCACCGCCCTCGGTGGAGATCGCACCATTACTCGTTACGGTGAAATGGTAGCCCTTCGAGCTAATCGCTGTATCCATGGCAGGTGTTAGCTTTGCCTTGGCAGCAACCAGTCCAGAAGCGTCCATTACGATATTGTAAACGTGTGCATTTCCGCCCCGCAGACGAGGCATCCGATCCTGAGAGTCCTGATAGTAGTTATGATGGAGCGTGATTTCCAGATCAGGATTGTCTGATGCGAACTCCGTAGCACCAACCAGATGTGTTTTCTTTTGTCCGCCAGCGATGGCGATAATGTCCTGCTGACTCAGACCTACCGCACTACTGCGCAAATAGTTATACATTGGATAAGCTGATTTGTTGGCTTCCATTACTTTAACCTGCTGGCTGACCCAGCTATTAGAGCTGCCATCATCACTGCGGAAGGAAGACCAGGAGATGGTCACACCATTACTGCCCTTTTTCACATCGACAACGCCGTCATAGGCTTTGTTAAATGTGCAATGGTCAATCCAGACCTTGCTCGTCTGCTCCAGTGTCAGGTAATCCCAATCATTTTTATCGTAGTCACCCTTGGTCGCTTCATCCCATTCCCATAGCTCGTCAAATTCCAGATTGCGAATGACTAGATTGGAGCTGCGTTTAACGGTGATGCCGACATGCTTGATTTTGGAACCATTGTTCGAGAATATCGTTAACCCGTCAAAGCCGTCGATCGTCAGCTTACTAACGCCTGTTTGCTTGAGTACCGGATGAGTGAGCGGCTTGTTATGCTCAGCAAAAGGAGAGGTCTGCGCAGCAGACGGTAGCTTGTTCCAGCCCAGATTCAGGTCGTTCATCACTTCAATTACTTTGACCCCGGAGCCTTTTTTGAGTGCCTGGGCTAGATCGGTAGCCGTATAGACCTTTTTGTAGCGCGCATCGGTCTCAGCGATTGTGCCGCCGCCCGTATTGCCTGCTGAGAATCCGGTTAAATTATAAGCGCTGTATGTACCTGCTGCCTGTGCGCTGGCAAGCTGCTCGGTGCCATCAGCAGGAGCGAGAGCGCTACCGTTATTGCTGATTGCCGTGTCAGAGGGCATCGCCTGTGCGGTCGAATCGAGCATAGAGGCAAAAATGTTAACGTTTGCAAAATGTGAAATAGAAGATGGGGATGACGCGGATGCTGATGGTCCGGCGATGGATAATCCGCCCCACATCATCGCTCCGCTTAGCAGTAGAACGGTTCCTTTTTGAAGTACCTTTTTTTTCATGCTTGATCTCTCCTTTAATTGTCGATGGATGATAACAAGTTGAATAGGTAATAAAAGGTATTGCATGTCACATGTACAAGCTATCATGTTAATTAAAGCGCTTACATAGATCAAAAGCACTAATATTGTCGCAAAAGATATCAGTTTATAGAATTGTGTAGAAAAATATGGAATTTAAGGTCGTCAGCCTAATTATTTGACATGGTCGAAGCTGGCTTCGCTGTTAGGAGAAGATCAATATGTTAATGATGATATATCAAAAAATGCAGGCGATATGTACATCCATACAAGCGGAGATCATTTCGGTATAATTATAGATCGCCTTTTTAATCTCATCGCTGATCTGGCGTCAGATAATAAAAAACAGCCTTTCCGGTCATGACCGTAACAGGCTGTTTGGTTCATCCTATGAATGGCTTGTAGCAGCAATGGGTTTGCTTCTACGTAAAGAAGAGCTTACATCACAGTCGGGCCTTTTGTCAGTGAGGAATCAGAGGAGCTACCTTTGAGCTTGTTGACCTCACCAGTCAGCTCAACCTTCGCATCCGTCAGCATACCTTTCCATTCCTGCACGACACCAATCGCTTCTTTCACAACTGGTGTAATCTCCTTAGCCAGCTCGACCAGCTCTTCAGTGCTGGACTTCATCTCACGCCCTTTAGATTTGAGCGTCTCCGTCAGACTGCTAGCGGAGCTGCTTGCGCCCGATTTGAGCGTATAACGCATATCCTCGCCAGATTTAGGCGCAAATAAAAGTGCTGCACCTGCACCTACCAGTGCGCCTGCGATAATCCCAAATACTAGATTTTTCTGTTCCATCATGATCATCTCCGTTCGATAAAAGATTAGGATTGTCATCCATGTCTAGCGTGCTATCTATATGGTATTACCCACGATTCGCTGCTGCGCCTACGCATTCGCGTGTCTGTATGCATAAAATGTACAATGATGGCAGAGATCGACATCATGAAAGGGGATGGACACGTTCGATCACATCTGTATTTCTAACGATAAGATCCTAGTCTGAGCTTGAGATACGTGGTGCATTTCAGTTACTGTACAGCTATCGTAGATAATAAGCGATATACTTAGCATACCGAACACAGCATGAGGGACGCAACTATCATCTTGGCCTCAGACGACAAGCCGTTGAATCTTCATCCTAAATAGGGGGCTTCCTATGAATATCGATATGGAACACGCAACAATGAAGGATTATGACTATCTTGCTCAGCATGATGTACATCTGCCACAGCATCGTTTACTGGCAAAGATTAATGCGAGTGAAGTGTATATGATTCGTTTACTGCCAGCAAATACGAACGAAGCGGAAGATGACACGAGCGCTGAGGGTGATGGGACACTGATCGGCTGGCTGCGCTATGGCTGGTTTTGGGATCATACGCCGTTTATGAATTTGCTATGGCTGTCTGAGTCTTATCGCCGTCAGGGGATAGGTAAACAGGCTGTGCACCTATGGGAGCAGCAGATGGCAGCACAGGGCTGTTTTACTGTGATGACCTCAACCCAATCTGATGAGGAAGCGCAGCATTTTTATCGTCAGCTTGGCTATAAGGATGCAGGCGCACTCATGCAGGAGGATGCGGCTATGGAGATTATTTTCACAAAAGCGATTGTACCTCTGATCACTTCCACCATAGTAGATTAAAGCTCCAGTAGAGCAGATTAAGCGATCAGGGTAAAGTGCTGCTAGGATGTAGAGTAGCTACGGTGCAGAATAGCTAGGATACAGGAACAACAGGATCACATAGCAAAAAGCTCCTTATCACCAGCAGGTGACAGGGAGCTTTTTGTTAGTACTATTGCGATGCTTATGAACATCGTAGCAGTTGTGCTAAACGATATTGAACAGGTACACGCCTATCATGCACTTCATTTTATTAGTATGAACAATCGTTCTACTCGATAGGAAAGCAAGGGTACGAATAGCGCAGCACCTCTGACTCCACGCTTGCTTGTACGATGATTAGCCTGCTGTAACAGGAGACGGACTTAGCAGCTTTTCAGCTACGATACCGAGGAAGATACGTCCGGTGTTCAGCAGCGCACGCTCGTCGATATCGAAGCGTGGGTGGTGATGGGCAAATGCCGTTGCTTCATCTTTTTGTGAGCCGACATAGAAGAAGTTACCCGGACGTTCCTCTAAGAAATAGGCAAAGTCTTCTGCACCCATCGCTGGTTCAATTTCAAATAAAGCTTCTTCGCCAAGCACATCAGTCACGATTGCACGCACCTGATCAGCCTGTTCCGGTGGATTCACTACTGCGGGATAGCCATTCGTATATTCCAGCGAGAAAGTTGCGCGTGAAGCCGCAGTAATTCCTGCCAGTGTGGTACGAATATCTTCTTCAATCTGCTTGCGTACCTCAGGATCGAATGTACGCACCGTGCCTTCAATTTTGGCAGTATCCGCAATAATGTTAAACGCAGACCCTGCCTGGAATACACCGACTGTAACGACAGCGGATTTGAGTGGATTCACATGACGTGCCACGATATTTTGTAGTGCGCCTACGACCTGACTTCCTACTACGATCGAATCGACCGTTTGGTCTGGACGAGCACCGTGTCCGCCTTTACCTTGAATGACGATTGAGAAGCCATCGGCTGCTGCCATCGCAGGCCCAGCGACGATAGCGATGCGACCATAGGGCAGATAGCTCGCCAGATGGGCACCGTACACTTCGTCGACACCGTCCAGTGCGCCATCTTCGATCATCGCTTTGGCACCGCCTGGAATTTTCTCCTCGGCATGCTGGAAAATAAAGCGTACATTCCCTTTCAACTGATCGGTATGACGACTGAGCACATGCGCGACACCGAGTAGAGACGCCGTATGTCCATCATGTCCGCAGGCGTGCATCACGCCATCATTTTGTGAACGATAAGGAACATCGTTTTCTTCATGAATAGGCAAAGCATCAAAGTCTGCTCGAAACGCAATCGTTGGCCCCGGCTGTGCCCCTTTCAAATCGGCAATCACACCGCCTTCACCAACGCCCGTTCTCACCTCATAACCGAATCCAGTTAACGTATCGGCAATAAATTGCGAGGTTTTCACTTCCTGAAATGACAGCTCAGGATACTGGTGCATATGTCTGCGCCATCCGACAATATCCTGTTCAAGTACGTTCAATTCGTCTATCCACTGAGTTCTCATATGCATCCTCCTGTTATATAGGTTTCATGCTCTAATGATAAAATAAATTCCAGAATTTACAAAGGAAATTCACTTTAAAACTATCATGATGAATTTTATATGTCAAATTTGACATTTGAGAAAAGGAAGATATAAGCGAGTGACTGACTTCGTTAATCTCACAATGGAATCACGAGTATCCAACAATCCAAGAAATCAACAGGCTCAAGGTACAACAAAAGATGTTTTGGATCAGCAAAGGCTGTACGGATCAATATGTTCAAGCCTGTATCGATCATGTAATACTATAAAAAAACCACCTTCCGAACACTTCAACCGAAGCGCTCAGAAGGTGGATAAGTGGTAAGGGAGTAGTAAAAGAGTAGTTGAAATGGAGGGGCGGAAGGTAGCTTAATTATTGCAAATGATCTAGTAAACCAGAACAAGCTATGAGTTCTATCGTGTTGATTAGGAATTGGCTAATTGGTTGTAGGTTTAAGCAGCTCTGTGATCCGGTGCAGGTGCGGTAGGTGTGCCGCCGTCATGTTTCGGGTGACGTTTGAACACATGTGCTTTCAAGTAAGGCAGTACCCAGCGATCCAGACCGATGCGACCAGCATTAGCACCAGCAACGACGATGAAGATTTCGAGCAGGATCAGGTACGGGTTGGTGCTGATCGTACCCGAGAACAGGAAGGCGAAGTTCATCACCATACCCATCAATGCAGCAACTGTAGTAAAGGTACCGAGGATCAAGCCCAGACCGACCAGGAATTCACCGACTGGAACCAGGATATTGAACAGCTCTACATTAGGAAGAGCAAAGTGCTGTAGGAAGCCTGCCCATGCCGCTTTCACGACGGGCTTGTCACCTGTGCTGAGCGTGATGGCATTGGTAAGGAAGCCTGTAGCATCGAAGCCTCCTGTTAGCTTGCCCCAGCCGCCATGGATCCATTGAAAGCCGACATAGAAACGGAGAACGGTTAATAACCACATTGCAACTTTGTTTTGTCTGAGCCATGTATTCATGATTGATACACTCCTTGAATAATGTATTAGGTGCCTGCTCGTGCAGGCGGCTGTTCATATGGAACAGTATGGTTGCAGTCAGCTTCCCGTTGGCTGTGTATCGGTTAAATGCTTGATCTTGTAGGGATCAGCTGCTGCTATCTCTTTGGTTGGGGGATGATCATCTCTTCCATGGCTTTAGTTTAAAATAAAACTAAAATTTAATATGTGACAAAAATCACAATCTACATTAAAAATTAAAATAAATTTGCAGATACCTGAAAGTGAGGCATCATAGCGAGTGTATCTTAATATGTTGAGTGCTTTACGTGTGATATGGAAAGCACGCAGAACAACTAGCTATTCAGCGAGATTGCTGCTTTCGCTGTTCATTCCATTTTTCCAGGCGTTCCAGTATAAAATAAATCCATACTGCCACCGCGATATAACAGGCAAGATTAACAAGATAGCGAAGGATATTGCCCGTACTGAACCAGCCTTCTGTGAGATTATATTGCAAAAAGGCAATCTGCTTAAAGCTCCAGTTACCGATAACATTAGACAGTAAAAATGCCAGAATGAATTTGCGTAGTACCTTCACAGTGATCGCCTCCTTGCAAATAGGAATACGATGAGTATAGCATGGTGTTAATCGTTTACCCGTATGGTTGTGCTGTGAATAGAACAGATTGGTTATCCTGAGAACATCTATATTGAAATAAGCAGACAGTATTGTACATAGTCAAACACGAGAGCTAGCGTTTGATCCAACCACGTTCAATACCAAAGGAGACGAGATCATGCGAAGTGAGCAGCAGATGATGGAGCTTATTATCGAAACAGCTGAACGCAACCCTCATATTCGAGCTGTAGCAATGAACGGATCAAGAGTCAATCCAGCTGCGCCGAAGGATATTTTTCAGGATTATGATATTGTGTATCTGGTTGATACGTTAGAGCCATTTGTTAGCGATCATCGCTGGGTTGAGAGGTTTGGCGAGCAGATCATTATGCAGATGCCGGATCAAAGTGAGCTGCCTCTGCATGAAGGCATCGTCAAATACATGTATTTGATGCAGCTAGCGGATGGGAATCGGATTGATCTGCGACTACAGCGAATCGACCACTGGCGCGAGTATGTAGATGAGGATCGTCTGACAGTAATTTTGCTAGATAAGGATGGCGTACTGCCACAGCTTGACGTGCCAGATGAGCGAGAGTATTGGGTGAAGCGTCCGACTGCGGAGGATTTTGCTAGATGCTGTAATGAATTCTGGTGGGTATCCACCTATATTGCCAAAGGATTATGGAGGCAGGAGCTGCTCTATGCGCTCGATCAGCTCAATCGCTATGTGCGCCCGATGCTGGAGCAGATGCTATGCTGGCAGGCTGGTAGTGAGCATCAGTTTCAGATCAATATAGGTAAAAGCGGCAAATACTTGCCGCACTATCTGGATCAATCTACGTTGGTAAGACTGCTCGCTACGTATCCTCAAGCGGATAGCGAAGCGATCTGGCAGTCTGTGTTTATCATGATGGAGCTATTCGACGAGCGTGTGCGCCTGATGGCAGAGCGTCTGGGTTATATGTACGATGATGGGGAGGCGCAGCGTGTTCGTGCTCATATGCTGCATGTGTATCGATTGCCTGCGGATGCAGCTCAGATGTACGAATGAATAGCATACAGGCTTGTTATAGGCACTATTTATCAGGGTACATAGGCTGATCAT
This sequence comes from Paenibacillus hunanensis, assembly GCF_034055775.1. Lineage (NCBI taxonomy): Bacteria > Bacillati > Bacillota > Bacilli > Caryophanales > Paenibacillaceae > Paenibacillus > Paenibacillus hunanensis. Next base: position 1,122,547 of record NZ_CP139194.1, read on the forward strand.
CATTCCAGCAGGAGCGCTAAGGTTGACACTTCGATCTCATCACCAAGCGCTGCCCCAGTAAACGTAATAAGAAGATACGCACGATGGCATGAATCGGCAGGCGTTATAGCGACTGATGCGAATATCGACATTGATCGTTATCTATAGCTCACGCTTGGCAGCTCGACCAGCCTGCTGCTGATAGCTGTTCATAATCTCTTTCAGTCGATTGCTATGCAAAATACTCTCTGCTAGCGACTGCTCTAGCGCAGCTGTAGCTCGAATGCGTTCAGCAATAAGACTCAGTAGCGGCTCTCGCTGCACCCGCGGCTCAAAGCTGTGTAAATAGCTCTTGCGAATAAGCGTCCAGCTACGGACAGTCTCGTTAAAGGCAGTTGTAATCTGTTCCATAAAGGAATCCTTTGCATCACGCTTCTGTTCAAGCAGCTGTAAGAACTGCATTCTAGCCTGCACGATGTACAGGAGCTCCAGATTAAGCGGATTCATATCAGCAGCACTGTGTAGCTGTTGCTCAGCAGCGAGACGATCCAGCTCGATCCAGCCGTCTGCCATATTTCGCATCGAATCAAATGCTGAATACGCTTCATCGCCAAGCCCTAGATTGGCAGTAGCACGGCGTGTAAGCACCTCGTACAGAGTAGGTAGCTGTGCAGGCTGGCTGTACTGGTCGTGATTGGGACGCAGTGTTAGCAGATCACCAGCAAAGCCAAGACTAAAATCACTTACCGTCTGCGCCTGATGATACGTCATATACGCTACATCGGTGCAGAAAAGATGGTTCGTCAGATCATCATAACCTGTAATCAGGTAAAAATGAGGTCTGTGCAGTCTACCATAATCAGCAGGGAACCATGGACAACGGTAGGTATCACCCTTCACCAGTACCGGATGCCCTTGAGCAAGCTCGATACGAATCATCGCTAACGCTTCTTCCGCAGGCAAATACCGTTCCATCCGGTAATCCAGACGCGTCCATTTCAAAATCTGGTCATAGGAGGTATTGTACAATACGGATTCCTGACCGAGCGATGGAATCGCCTTGCTTCCATGCTCTGTGAAGCAGGAAAATGTCCATGCATCGGCAAAAGCATACATATAATCGCTGCTAAAATACGCAGCAGCGCTTGCCACATTGCCGGTCAGACTCGACCAATCGAAGCCCTGAAGTGGTTGGAGCGGAATTCGATGGGATTGGGGCATGACCTTTCACTCCTTCGATATACCGAGCCAGCGATATGCTGGTTAGCGGCTGGATAATTGTAAGTTCGACCATTAAGAACAGTATATAATAGTTCAGTTAGTGAGAAAAGCACGTTCTCCATGTAAATAATATACATATCATCCAGCTGTATCACGGTTGAAGTACAGATGAATGACTCGGTTTGAACATTGACATGGAAATTGGGAATATGTTATATAAAAGATAGGTTTAGCACTCGATAGTGAAGAGTGCTAATATGAAGGAAGTCTATATACGTGCAGATGGTAGTAGCCTGTAGAACAGGGAGCCGATAGATATGCACGAAGGCAAGGCACACATACGTTCATTTACTAATGGAGAGGGGAATAATACGACCATGACCAAAAAGCAATTTCAGGCTGAATCCAAGCGCCTGCTGGAAATGATGATTAACTCCATTTACACCCATCGTGAAATCTTTCTGCGTGAGCTTATCTCCAATGCCAGCGACGCAATTGACAAAATCTATTACAAAACACTAACCGACGACAGTCTCACCTTCCACAAGGAAGATTACTACGTCAAAATCAAGCCAAACAAAGAAACACGTACCCTGACCATTTCCGATACAGGGATTGGTATGACGGCTGAGGAACTGGAAAACAATCTTGGTATTATCGCAAAGAGTGGCTCCCTTGCCTTTAAAAAGGAAAATCAGGCGCAGGACGGTCACAATATCATCGGTCAATTCGGTGTCGGCTTCTACGCTGCCTTTATGGTTGCAGATGAAGTAACCGTCATCACGCGTGCACTGGGCAGTGACCAGGCATACAAATGGCATTCCGAAGGTGCAGATGGCTACACCATCGAGCCGACTGACAAAGAAACTGTAGGTACGGACATCATCCTCAGCATCAAGGAAAATACCGAAGATGACCAGTACGACGAGTATCTGGATGAGTACCGTCTGCGCAATATTGTGAAGAAATATTCTGACTTTATCCGCTATCCGATCAAGATGGATGTGACGAGTAGCCGTCCAGCCGAGAAGGCTGAGGACGCAGCAGAAGACGCGCAGCCGGAATATGTAGAATATACCGAAGAACAGACCATCAACAGCATGATCCCAATCTGGCGCAAAAATAAAAGCGAGCTGACCGACGAGGACTATAACAACTTCTATCAAGAGAAGCGCTATGGCTTCGATAAGCCGCTCAAGCATCTGCATATTAGCGCAGACGGCGCAGTTGTCTACAACGCGATTCTGTTTATTCCAGAAAATACACCGTTTGATTACTACACCAAGGAATATGAAAAAGGGCTGGAGCTGTATTCCAACGGCGTGCTGATCATGGACAAATGCGGTGATCTGCTGCCGGATTACTTTAGCTTTGTCAAAGGGATGGTCGATTCCGAGGATCTGTCTCTGAACATCTCGCGTGAGCTGCTACAGCATGACCGTCAGCTCAAGCTGATCGCTAAAAATATCAAAAACAAAATCAAGTCCCAGCTACAAAGCATGATCAAGGACGAGCGCGACAGCTACGAGAAGTTCTACCAATCCTTCGGTCGTCAATTGAAGTTCGGTGTGTACAATGACTACGGTATGCACAAGGACGATCTACAGGATCTGATCATGTTCTATTCCTCCAAGGAGAAAAAGCTTGTTACACTGGCGGAGTATGTAGCTCGTATGCCAGAAGAGCAGAAGTATATCTACTATGCAGCTGGTGATTCGATCGAGCGCATCGAGAAGCTGCCACAAACCGAAATGGTTGCCGATAAAGGCTATGAAATTCTGTATCTGACCGATGATATCGATGAGTTCGCGATCAAAATCATCAGTGCGTACAAAGAAAAAGAATTCAAGTCCGTATCCAGTGGCGATCTGGGCATTGAGCCAGACGAGAAGGACGAAGCGGCAGAAGCGGAACAGAACGAAAGCCAAGAGCTGTTCACAGCGATGAAGGACGTACTGGGCGGTAAAGTCAAAGACGTACGCGCATCCAAACGCCTCAAATCGCATCCAGTCTGCCTCACTTCGGAAGGCGAACTGTCGATCGAAATGGAGAAAATCCTGCAAATGATGCCAAACAGCCAGGATGTGAAAGCGGAAAAAGTGCTGGAAATTAACATTAACCACGATGTATTCCAATCGCTGAAAAAGGCACATGAGAGCGATAGCGAGAAGCTGGGGCTGTACACCAACCTGCTGTACAACCAGGCGCTATTGATCGAAGGACTGCCACTGCAAGATCCGGTTGAGTTTACGAATGATATTTGTAAAGTGATGGTGTAAATTGACTTTTATTACACGTTAACAACGGACAATGGGTTCATCTGTCATTATATTGTTATACAAGAAAGCTTCTTTTATCAAAACGATTTGATAAAAGAAGCTTTTTCTCTTATATGTTTTAGGAGTACTATGAACTAAAAAAAGGCGGTAAGATTATGTATATTGTATTTTGTTCTCATCCTTTGTATCCGAAGCAAGTGGATGATGAATATCAAAGTGAATTTGAAGCATGCAGACAATATGGATTTACACCTTTGTTATTTTCGTTTGAAGAACTGATCGAACATAACGAAATGAAGATATATCCTCAAATAAATATGGAGCCTCAAAAGGCTATGTATCGAGGTTGGATGGTAACAATTGAACAATATACATTGCTATATGAGAAGTTAAAAGAGAACAATATACATCTCCTAACAAGCCCAACCGAGTATGCAAATATTCATTATTTTCCTAACGCATATTCACATATCAAGCAGTATACTCCGCTAACTACTTGGATCAGCAAAGAGCATATCCATGACGAAGCACTTGTGCTGAAGCAAACGGCTATTTTTGGAGATTCAGCTATGATTGTTAAGGATTATGTGAAATCAAGAAAACATGAATGGGATACAGCTTGTTATGTTCCTAATGCCGAAGATACAGAAAAGGTTTTACATACGGTACGAAATGTTATTCGTCTGCAAGGCGAAGCCCTGAATGGTGGAATCATGTTTCGGCAATTCATTGAGCTTGAATCTATCGGAATCCATGAGAAAAGTGGAATGCCATTATCCAGAGAATTTAGAATCTTTTACTTTAACCAACAACCTGTATTGACCGAAAATTATTGGGAAGAAATACAGTATGAGCAAGATCAAATTCCGCTCTCTTTTTTTAATAAGGTTGCGAAGGATATTCCAAGTTCGTTTTTTACTATGGATATTGCACGGACTATTAACAATGAATGGATTATTATTGAAGTAGGCGACGGTCAAGTATCTGGTTTGCCATCTTATGATCTATCTCATTTATTTTATAGGAAGTTACAAAAGTGTAATTAAAATCGACAATTTGTACGATATAAGTATTGAATATTTATTAAATTGAATGACTTAGAAGAAATTTGATTTTCTACGCTAAAATATATTATAAAGAAAGACTTCAACCAAAAACCATTCTTTAATTGTATTAAAATCGATTTTATTCGTCCTAAAATCGTACATTTTTTCTTCGTTGACAGTATCGATATGTATTATTATAAACCCATAGATCTATTGTTATCGTTTTAAAGAATCAACTATATTCCTTGTCAATAGTTATGATAAGAGAAACTAATTTTTCAAGATTAACAAAACTTGAAGTGATTTAAGTAATCTTATAATATAAAAATAACTATCAATAAAATACGATTGAAAATTTCTATGGATTACATCGATTAATATAATCATTTCAAAAGTAATAATTTTCCTGTTACATCTATGCCGATATTCTTTTATGGGGTAATATATAAGTATTGGAATTGATCGAAATATAAATACTAGAAAGGTGGCAATTTAAATGGCTACCAAAAGCTTTACTTCGGAGTTCAAATTTAATCAAAGAGCTAGTTCGAAACTTGCCAGTGCAATTGATAAGTCCAAAAGAGTGGATTATGAGATTAAGCAAACGGTTAATGAAGTTACTCGAACAGACAGCATACAAAAGATAATGGATAGTTTCTTGGGAGATATTAAAAAGTAATGGCTTTGAATGTTATATCTCTTTATGATTTATTGAAATCAATTCCAACAGAAGATGATATTAAAACATTACTTTTTTCTTTCAAAACGTTAGGTTCTCAAGATAGTGCTGGAGCCGATGATGTGGAGTACTTTTTGCATAATAAGTCTATTCAATTTGAAAAAATGGATTTGGCAAGGACGTATTTAGTAATGTCTACTTATAAATCCAAACCGATATTAGTCGGCTATTTTTCTATCTCTAATAAGCCACTTACTATTCCAAATAGACAATTTCGAAAATTATCAAATAATTTAAAGAAAAAATTATTAGGAGTAGGTTTTAAGACTGAACAAAGTTCTTATGTAGTAAAGGGGTACTTATTAGGACAGCTTGGAAAAAACTTTAGCAACGAAGCAATATTAGCAAACTGTTGTAATGGCAATGATCTTCTTCAAATCGCTTATAAAAAAGTTGCTGAAGCTCATCGTATTGTTGGTGGACGTATTTTATATTTAGAATGTGAGAATGTAGAAAAAATACTTAACTTTTATAAAGCTAATGGTTTTAATCAAATTGAAGATTATGAGTCCGAAAATGGTTACTGTATGATGATCAAGCAATTGAAAGATATAATCTAAATTATTTATCAACTCGTTAGCGGTGCTAGCGAGTTTTTATTTTATTAATGCATTTTCTAATTTCTCTTCTGTCAGTTGATTGCTCACGACTCAACAAGTTGGCGTCGAAGGTGTAGTTCATGTACATACGAATCCGCCATCTACGCGAAGATAAAGACCTAACTCAGACGCAAATGGCACAGTATCTTCAATGCAGCCAGCGCATTTATAGCAATTACGAACGTGGAGAAGTAGATATTCCAACGCATATTTTAATCAAAATCGCTGATTTCCATGATACAAGTACCGATTATTTGTTAAATCGAACTAATCGAAAAGACCGCTATCCTGTAGACGAATAGGTATGAACAGACATCCTAACAGAACATATGAAATAAAGTCATCGCACAATACATGCAGGAGTGTGATCCACATGGACGTGATGCTACCCACAACGACAAACGCTTCTCTTGTACTGACTGATTCGTACTGGCAAGCGATCGTTCAAAATGATGAGCGGTATGATGGAGAGTTTTTTTACAGTGTCAAAACGACGAACATCTTCTGCCGTCCGTCCTGCAAATCGCGGATACCGAATCGCAAAAATGTCTGTCTATTTACTACCGTTCAACACGCCATGCAAGCGGGCTTTCAGGCGTGTAAGCGATGCTTTCCCGATCAACTACAATCTCCGCAGGAGCAGTGGGTCGAAGAGATTGTGCAGTTGATCGACCAATACTTCTGGGACGATCTGAAGCTGGAGGAGCTGTCCCGGCTGGCGAGTGGAAGCCCGTTTCATCTGCAACGCTCCTTTCGCCATATGAAAGGCTACACGCCAGCGCAATATGTGCAGACTGTGCGGATACGTGAAGCGGAAAAGCTATTGTTGACGACAGCACAGAGCGTATCGCAAATCGGTATGCAGGTGGGACTCGACAATCCGTCCTATTTTGCCACATTATTCAAACAAAAGACCGGCTTCACACCCACCGCTTATCGTCAGCAGCATCTGACTTCGGTACAGAATGAAGCCGCAAGATAACAAAAGAAGCGCATCTCGCCGTGATCTATACTATGTTCATATCATGGATCACAGAGAGGGGCATCTTCATGCATCAGACGATTCAGCCGCAAATTTTATATTTTGGTACACCTGTCGTAATCATCAGTACAATCAACCCGGACGGTACGCCGAATATCGCACCGATTTCATCCATCTGGTGGATGAATCAATCGTGTATGATTGGCATGTCGAGTCGTTCGCAAACGATTGCCAATCTCAAAAGGGAACAACAATGCACGATCAATCTAGCGTCCGCCGATTTGGTTCATGCCATCGACCGATTGGAGTTGACGACAGGCTTGTCTCCTGTACCTGAATATAAGCAAGACATGGGATATGTATACGTACCGGATAAGTTCAAGCATGCTGCTTTGACACCGGTGGCATCGCAGACGGTTCAGCCGCCTTGTATTCAGGAATGCCCGGTGCAAATGGAAGCTTTGCTGGAGCAGTCGTATGTATTTGATGCAAAAAGTGGCGGACATCTATGCGCTGCTGAGCTGAAAATCAATCGCATTCATATCGAGGAAGCCTTGCTAAACGATCGGCAGCGCATTGTCGCCGAGCGCTGGCATCCGCTTATTATGAATTTTTGCGAGTTTTTTACGACAGGCACGACGATTTATCCATCCCGACTGGCAGAGCCATTTACCAAACAATACTATAGCTCTTGAGTATTCACTGTCATGGATGAGATGAACAATCATCGATCAGATACACGATACGCATGAATACAATCACCAATCTTCCAAAGCTTATTTTCCTCACAACGAGGAGAGTAAGCTTTTTTTGTGACGATTCGATTTTTTTGATAATAAAATACCAAATTTAAAGACGATGATAATTTTTTACCAAAATCAACATATGGCTTAATATCATTTTGACACTTCACCCGTAGTATTGGACATGCAGGTAGCGACAACGTATTTACAAACCATACATAATCTCAACCCGCATTCAGTTTCCACTTCTATGGCTGTCTGTTAACTGCAAAGGCAATCACGTGTTGTTCATTCCGAAGTTAATTATCATTATTGCAGGAGGAATTTATGAACAGAACATTCAAAGGGAAATCTTCACTTCAAAGGACATCTTCAGTTGGTAAAGTTGGAGCGAGCGGCTTGCTCTCGCTACTCCTCGTCCCTGCATTGTTATTATCCGCATGTGGTAACAGCACTGACTCCCCTGTTGCGAATGGACAGGCAGCTCCAGCACAGACGAGCACGAACGATTCGGTCGATGCACTCTACGCACAGGCCAAGCAAGAAGGCAAAGTTGTCGTGTATTCCACCTCCGGTCGCGCCAATGATGCAGCCGAAACCTTTATGAAAAAGTATCCAGGTGTGAAGGTCGAGGTGAGCAAGGTCAAATCCGATCAGATGATGGACAAGGTGACCAATGAGCAGGACGCCGGACAATTCAATCCCGATGTGATCATCACCAAGGAAGTGAGCGGCGCGGTTGGCAAAGAAATGGTCGAGCAAGGCAGATACGTCAAATACTTACCAGACGATATCGCTCCAACTGTCGACGAGCCTTACCGCACACAGGCACCAGGCTATGCCAACTATGTCGAGTTCCGTACGATCTTTTACAATACCGATCATTACAAGCAAATCCCTGTCACCAACTGGTGGGATCTGACCACACCTGCCTTCAAAAATAAAGTCTACGTCGCCGACCCACTTAGCTCTCCAGCATTTATGGATCTGTTCACCACGATGGTCATCCATAGCGACGACATGGCAGCTGCCTACAAAGAAAAGTTCGGTAAGGATATCGATCTGCAAGGCGAGGAAAATGCAGGCTATGCCTTTATCCATCAGCTATTCGCTAACGGTCTAACCGTACTCAAGGGCAGTGACGATGTGCTCGACGCAATCGGTAAAACATCCAGCGACGCTGTAGGTATCGCCGTCTCTGGCGACGTATCCAAAGTTGAAGAAAAAGGCTGGCATGTCCAACCAATCTACGACATCAAGCCCAAAACATCCGTACCCGACGCAGGCTACCTGTATCTCGCCAAGCAAGCTCCACACGAAGCCGCCGGCAAACTATTCATCCGCTGGATGATGGGCGAAGAAGACGGCAAAGGCGCAGGCATGGAACCATTCAACGAAGTCGGCTCCTGGGTCCCACGCTCCAACGTCACAACCCAAAACCCGGTAGACTTCGAAAAGCTCAACCTCTGGAACTTCGACGCCGACACCCTCTACATGACCTCCCCCAAAGTCCGCGATTTCTGGATCAAACAGAAATAGCGTAAGGGAAATATAGTGAGAATCAAAGAAGTAGCAGTACAAGCAAAATAGAAGCAAGCCGTTGAGAATGGCGAAACTCTGATATGCAATGATACACGAGGATATGGCTACATGATCACACGATTAACAGTACCTTTGGCGTTAGCTATTGTTAACTATTAGGGTACAGTAATGCAGCACAGAAATGTGATGAAAAGTGAGTTTTAGAAATGAAATCCAAACTGCTTTAGTTCTATAAGTGATTCCAAGCGTTAAATGAAGTCATCTTTGATGTAAGGTGCAACGACAGATACTAGATGATGGATTGTTGCTCATAAGGGTTAAATGACTTCACTCTTGTAAGATTAAGCAACTCGTTAGCCTTGAATTATTGGTTCAAATTCACGCGAATGTATGAACTATCTTAAGTTTTATTAATAATTCAATAAAGAAGTATGTCATTTAAGCGCAAAAAATGAATGTTGCGAATAGCACGGAACGGAGGCAAGGAAATAAGGGGAAAGGACGATTTTGGAGGGACAGGAATCTTCATTCCTTGTTAATCCAAAAGATTCCTGCCCCTCCACTGAGTCCGTCCCCTTATTCCTTGCTGGAGTGCTGTATATCTCCAGCAAACAGGTATCTATAAAGAACAATACGAACTCTAGAATTAAAATGTTCAGAATGACCATATCATATCATTACATCGATATGATTTACTGCTACCCACTATATTTAAAAGGAGGCCCCCATGTCCGACAAGCCAATCATCACCCTCTCCCAAACCAAGCCCCGCCGCATCAAGCAATGGAATCGGCTGTATGGCTGGCTACGTAGTCCGGTTCACGTGATCGGGCTGGTCGGGCTATTATTTCTCGCGTATACGATTATCTGGCCCGTGATCAACATTTTGCTCACCACCTTTGTCTGGAAAACGCAGGATATGCGCATTACTGCCGAAGCGAACCCGGGGCATTTCACCCTGTATCACTGGCAACGTGTGCTGGCGAGCGATATGAGCCTGTCTCTCTTTTATAAGCCCGTCCTGCATGCAGGTGCCGTTGCTTTCGTCGTCTCGATACTATCCATGCTGCTCGGCTGTGGACTGGCATGGCTCGTAACCCGTACCGACCTTCCATTTAAAAAAGCAATTGCCTTTCTGGCGGTCATTCCTTATTTATTGCCATCCTGGGTAATTGCACAGGCATGGTTGACCTTTTTCAAAAATGACAAAATTGGCGGTACGCCGGGAATCTGGCAATCGCTCACCCATATGCAAACACCGGACACACTGGCATATGGGTTTGTGCCGATCGTCATCTCGCTATCGATTCATGATAGTGTGTACTTTTTTCTGCTCGTGGGAGCCGCGCTGAGCTCGATGAATACGCAGCTAGAGGAAGCAGCGAGTATGAATGGAGCAGGCAGATGGACGATTATCCGTCAGATTGTATTTCCGCTGATGCTGCCTGCGATCCTATCTGGCTTTATCCTGACATTTACGCGTGCCATTAGCTCGTATGGGGTACCTGCGATTCTCGGTACGCCTGTAGATTTTTATATGATTTCGACGATGCTGTATTCCAGTATGCGAGCCCGATTAACCACCGAGGCACATGTGCTCAGTCTGATGCTTATGCTGATTTCCATGCTGATGATCTACTGGAACAGTCGAGTCGTCGGACGACAGCGCAGCTTCGTTACGATTACAGGTAAAGATAATCCGCGTACCGTGCAATCCCTCGGCCGCTGGCGTAAGCCGACAGCCCTTCTCACAATTGGCAGTATGATCCTTGTATCCGTTGTGCCGCTGCTTATTTTGCTCGTACAGACCTTTATGCTACGGGAAGGGGTCTATAGCTGGGATAACCTGACCCTGCATTACTGGATAGGCGGCTCGATTAGCGATATTAATTCGGGGGAAAAGGGCGTGCTACAAAATCCGATCTTCCTGCTGGCACTACGTAATTCACTGCTTATCGCAGCATTTTCAGCTGTGTTCGCAGCGATACTGGGCTTGCTGCTTGGCTATACTGTTGCTCGTGGGCGACAGACATGGATTGGACGCACAGTGGATCAGGTATCCTTTTTACCGTACCTGATGCCGGGTATTTCACTATCTGCGATCTATATTACGATGTTTGCACGTCCACACTGGATTATCCCAGCGCTGTACGGAACGGTCTGGCTGATCATTTTGATTACGGTCGTAAAGGAATTGCCCTTTACCGTAAAGGCAGGCGGCGCTGCGGTTATGCAGGTAGGTGGTGAACTGGAGGAAGCGGCTCAGATGAACGGAGCCTCATGGTGGACAAGGTTTAAACGCATTGTATTACCGCTCAATCGTAAAAGTCTGCTATCTGCTTTTCTAATCGTATTTATCGGAGCGATGAAGGAGACGGAGCTGATTATTATGCTTGTCACTCCACGTACAGAGACGCTGACTACGCTCACCTTTGCCTATGTAGAAAAGGGATATACGCAGCTTACTAATGTGGTGCTGATGATCATGATTAGTATCGTAATTCTGGTCTATGCGCTGGCAACACGCTATGGCAAGGCTGACCTGACTACAGGAATTGGAGGACAATAATATGAGCGCTATTGAACTGCGTAACGTTACCGTGAATATCGGCAGCAAGCAGGTACTGCGCGGCATTGATCTGCAAGTGGAAAAGGGTGAGTTTATGACCTTTCTCGGCCCTTCTGGCTGTGGAAAAACTACATTATTACGCACGATTGCCGGGCTACAGCAGGCAGATGGTGGTACGATCGTACTGAGTGGCAGAGAGGTTGCCAATGGAGAGACTGCGTATCATCTGGATTCCTCCAAGCGCGGCTTGAATCTGGTATTTCAAAGTTATGCGCTATGGCCACATATGACGGTATTCGATAATGTTGCCTTCGGGCTGCGTATTCGTCGTCAAAGTAAAAGCGAGATTCGTCAGAAAGTCATGGCGGCACTCGATAAGGTGCGAATCAGTGAGCTAGAAGCACGTTATCCGGGCGAGCTATCTGGTGGTCAACAGCAACGTGTAGCGATTGCGCGCGCCATTGTGACCGAGCCAGAGCTACTGCTACTGGATGAGCCACTGTCTAATCTAGATGCACGCTTACGGGTAGAGATGCGAGCCGAGCTCAAGCGACTGCATCGGGAGCTGGGAGCGACGATTATTTATGTAACACATGACCAGCAGGAGGCGCTGACCTTATCTTCACGAATTGCTGTCTTTTTTGAAGGCAAGATTGTACAGGTAGATCGTCCACAGGCGCTGTACCGTCGTCCAGCGACACTGCGGATCGCCGACTTTTTCGGTAGTGGTGGGATGGAGATGAATCATGTGGACGGACGCATCCTGTTCGCTGGAGATCGTAGCCTGTATCTGTCCTCACCCGTATGCTCCTTTGCGCTTGAAGGACGACTGAACGCTTTACCCGACGAAGGGATGGCGGTAACGATGACGATCAAGCCGGAGCATATCCGTTTGCAGCGTCATTTTGTACCTGGTGCGATTGCCTGTGAGGTGGATACGGTATTTCCAGCAGGCTCTGAAACGACAGTAACCGTGCTTGCTGGTGGACGCCTGCTTACGGTACGTTTACTCGGGGATGCCGACTACGACAGGGGCGATACTGCCTATCTTTTGCTACGAGAGGAGCATCTGAATCTGTATCATGGCGATACAGGCGAGCTACTGGATGGAGTAAGACCAGCCAGCTTATCTGTCACCGATCACGTTTCGAATTCTATATCATACGATCAAAATCATTTACTTGCGGAGGTACCTACACGATGAAAATCGACTTTCATATTCATGCCAAATTATCTAAAAAGACCGACTTTTCGATGGAGCATTTTAACACGATTCTGGATGAAGCGTTAACGCATGGTCTGGATGCGATCATTTTGACCGAGCATTTTAATACGCATCGCTTTGAAGAGGTATATGGAACGCTGGATCGTCATTTGCCATGTAATGGACATTATTATGAGCGCGAAGGCTTTCGCATTTTTACAGGGATGGAGGTCGATGTTGCTGAGGGAGGGCATATACTCATTAGCGGTGCGAAGGATGCGCTATTGCAAGTTCGTCGCTCGCTGGAAGGGCATACGTCGCCAGAGCGTTTTATTTCACTGGAAGAGCTGTTCAATCTGTGCCATCCTGCCGGGTTAATGGTCATTGGGGGGCATCCGTTCCGTTCATCTAATCATCTATATCATGTAGCACCTCAGCTGCTTCGACGCTTTGATGCGTTCGATCTGAACGGTAAGGATCTGCATGAGATCGGTATTCAGGAAAATATCGCCAAAGTGCTAACGCTTGGCGAGCAGCATGATGTGCCTGTTGTGGCAGGCAGCGATGCGCACCAGATGTTTCAGGTGGGCTGCGTATGGAATGAGCTTCCGGGTAGCTATGAAACGGTTGCCGAGATTCGTGAAGCGATTCGCGCTGGCAAATGCACGCGCCATATCGCCCCATCGCTACATTTACAGGTTCGTGCAGCGAATGCGGTGAAGAAGCTGCTCAAAAAGAAAGTCGAGGTTGTCGCTTCCCTGCATGAGCAGGTGTAAGCGAAGTAGGATAGAGGTATAGAAGTAAGTTAGCAGTATAATCAGGAATAGGCAGAGGTAGAAACAGAAGATGTCCGGTATAAACGTTTTTCATGCTGTAGCAGGGAGGGGCATCGTATGGGCTTGACGTTTGATCATGTGAAGCTATCTCGCAGTCATCAGCGAGTAGCGGATTATATTTTAAAAAATATCGAAGGCATTCCGTTTATGGTCGAGGAGGATATCGCTTCCGCATGTGAGGTGAGCGTATCGACCGTCTCCCGTTTCTGGGCAGAGATCGATTGCCGGAACCTGAAGGAATTCAAGCATCGGGTGAAAAAGGAAGGGCTGGTGTCGCCATCGCTTAAATTGCAGGTTGCCTTTGAGCGGATGGAGGAGCAGGGGAGTGCGGCAGCGCAAATGCTCGATACCCTGCACTATGTACAGCAGACAGCAGAGCGGCTCGATCAGCATGAATTTGATAAAGCGGTGCGAGCACTCGTAGAAGCTGGCACGATTCATGTGTATGCGCCGGGCTCAGCACGCTCACTGGCTACCTTACTGGAATTTCGGTTGACCCGATTTGGTAATCGGATACGTATGATCGAGCATGGCGGACATGAGCTGCTGGAATCGCTTATTCATATGCGTAACGGGGATACGTTGGTGCTGTTTGGCTTTGTTGCCGAGTCGCCTGAGCTGGCTACGCTGTTCGATTATGCCCCACAGTGCGGCTGTCGTACACTACTCATCACCGATCTGGCTGTAAGTGATATGCGGCAAAAGGCGGATATTACGCTATACAGCGCCCGTGGCGAAGTATGGGAATTCCATTCTATGGCAGCACCATTAATACTGCTGGAATCGCTTATCGTCGCTGTTGGCAAATCGCAGGAGCAGCGTGCGCTACGACATAGCGAGCAGCTTCATCGTGTCCGGCGTCAGTATAGTAAATGGCTACCGAAGCGGGTTTGAAGTTTACCTTGATCACAGGTGATCGGGTAGCTCCATCAGAATAACTTGATTAGAACGAAGCGATAAGTATAGCCCGGTCTAGTTTAATTTAGTTTAAGATTTTATTTGTAACATGCTAATAAGCAAAAATAAGTACAGCGATATGTTTTATTCGTTCCACTCTACTTGTTTTATACCTATTGGATGATAAGAAATATGATCGGAAAATGTAAATAAGTAGTCATTCAGCATGTCATACAGGGTAGCACAGGCATAGATCGTATACGCCGTGTTACCCTTTATGTTGTTAAGCTGTGTACTCCAGCTCATCGGAGTGTAAGTTGTAGTATAATGGCATATCGTATACGTTTGTCGTACATAAGTTGGAGGAAGGAGAATGCAGAATGGATGAAAAGCTAACGTTGAAGCAGGCGGTTGCGCAGGTCATGGAGGCGCAGGCATTAACGGATTATGTTAAGCACTTGCCTGCACGCGATATGCGTAGTGACAAGGACAAGCTCCAGACGTTGAGTGAGCTGGGCTGGTTATTATATGCAAAGGGAGAGCATGATGCTGCCTTTCAGATTGCCAAGCCGCTGGCACAGGTTGCATTTGACGGTAATTATAATCGCTGGACATGGCTGGAGCATGCCAATGTGCTGCTCGCTCTAACTGCACCAGAAGAAGAGAAGGAAGCGGCAAGGCAGCACGCTATTCATGCGATTGAGCAGGCCGTACGTACAGGTGACAAGGATATCGTGGAGGTAAAGAAGGATGTGCATAAGCGTTTTCTAAATGGAGATACGTTAGATACGGATAGTATTCAGCGCAGTATAGACGAAGGGGATCGTGCAGGTGAAGCTGCACGACGACTGATCCTGCTGAAAAATCTATGTAAAATCGAATTGCTAGGCGGCTCGAAAGCCTATTCTGCCGAACGGGCTGCACAGGAGGCAGAAGCTCAGATTCAAGCGATTCGTGAGATTGAAGCGGAGCTTGGATTGTTCAAACTATCTCCATTTGCTTGATAGCTAGTAACAGCCAGAGTCGGAGTGATGAATTCGGAGTGATGAATAAGGTACTTGATTCGTAATCACCATGATTCGCAACTAGCAGTATACTGTATACGATCAAGAAACCGTATACGATCAAGACACCCATCTTATAATGAAAAGATAAAACGAGAAGATAATGAAAAAAGCCCTCGTTCGATGCAGAAATGATACGCATCGCGCGAGGGCTTTCATTTACTCCAGCATGTAGAAATGGCATGGAAAATATCATGCACACTGATCAAGCATGTATACTCATTCATTCAAAATGAAATATTACATCGAAGCATACTGTACGATGACCGCTTCACGCGTGTCTTCATCATAAGATACCCATAATTCATCGCCCGGCTGAACACCGTACAATGGCTCAATCGATTGCTCAATCCGGTACTGCTGTCCATCACGCTCAGCGATAATGCTGGCAAGTGGACGCTCGCCTGTCGTACCGTTATAGATCACACGCTGTACTTTTACACTGCCCTGCTTACCTTTGAGCAAACGCAATTCGCGTGCAAATTCATGTCGATTCACACTGACTGGTATTCGCATACCATTGCGCATGACGGATACCGTCTGATCTGGCACGAACAGGCTATTTACTCGTGATACATTACGATCGCCTGCATGGATCGATACATTCATCAGCATCAGCTCACGGTTGTCCGCACGTATATTCATACGCTCAAAGCTAACCAGACTGGCATCCAGTGTAATCTGATCCTGTTCGTCGTGATTATTCACGCTGCTGCCGTATCGATACAGGCGTACAACATCACCGATGCGAACTAACAGCACTGGCGTGTACGGCTCATAGGTGAAGCCAGGCGCCTGTACAACTGGAATACGATGGACTCGACCTTCAGCCTCCACATGCAGAATCAGCACATCTGCACGGCGTATCATGCCCTGGCGTTCGATTCGTTGCAGGGTAGCCTGTCGAATAATTTGTGGCTCCGCTTCACGATTGCCTGCGTTCATGCCGGGAACCTGATCATTCTCCGTAACGAAAATTGCTTTATCACGCTTCGGATCATAGCTAATCATCACCACGTCACCAACCGATGGTGCGTTCAGATAGGAGACGACCTTGGTCACATCAAGTGTACGCAGTCGACCCTCGTGTTGAAATTCAACAGTAAACTGTACAAGCGGCTGTTCATTAATGCGTGTACCTGTCTCCTTCATACGCAGAATGGTCGCATCGTATACAATACCGCGTTTTAATCGGCGTTTATGTGTACTGGAGGCGATTTTGATAATGACAAAAGGTAAAGCTAGCGTCAGAAACGGAACAAACAACCAGACAATCCAGTTGATCACGAGCGGGCCGCCCTGACGAACATAATCCCAGAAGCCGCGTAATGTTGGCGTGTGGCTGTCTGTAGCTCCGCTATGCCCGTTCAGCTGCCATGCTTTGGCGTCTACATTGCTAAGCTGTTTGGATTGCCCGGTCTGAATATTCATCCAGCCGCCAGACTTGCCCGTATACGAATAATAGACCGCAGCGCTATTGGCTTCTTTATAAAATTGCATTTGCCCACTGGTGATATCTTCAAGGCTCAAATTACGTATAAGCGCGGATACATCTGAGGCTTTCCCGGTGACCTCATTGTACACATAAGCACTGATACGTCCTTCATCTGGATTTTTGGCAGTAGAGCCTGTGATTAGTACCTCGTCTTCATTTAATAAAAATCCATTCGCTTGATACAGCGGTTTAGGGAGAGACAGTAATTTTTGCGACTGACCATCTGCTGATTGAAGATAGGGTTGCTTTGGATAATCGCCACTAATCACAACGGCAGAGCGTCCGCTACGACCGAGTTGTTTTTGGAAATATTGCTCTGCCTCATCCTCTAAGTCAAAGCTCGCCTGGTCACTGTTCGGCTTGTAATAAACGAGTAGAGCACCCTTATCGGTCAGAACGCCGCTGATATAAGCAGTTGTACTATCCGCGAGTGTTGCTTTATACATCGGTACCATCGCACCAGAACGATCCAATGTGCTCTGAATGATATCTAATCCAGTCACACGTTTGTTCTGTAGACTGGCAAGCTGATCAAGTGAGGCATGCACATATTGGCCCCCTCGAATCATCGCAATTGCAGGTGGCGTGCTACCATTCGAATTCGAAGCGTCAGCAGAAGCGAGGAGAATCTGTCCACGCCAACTTATAGCACTGCTGGTTAGAAAACCACTCTCTACTATAGACTTGTTTATAATGTTAGAGTATGTAGAATCCGGGTTGAATTGATAAGCAAGAATATGATCCTGCAAATCTTTAACTGCTATAATCGTCTTTCCTTGCTGGTAAGCGATGACCGTTTGACGAAACATATCTGAGTCTAATCGGGCTACGCCGTAATATGCTGTACCCTCGCCATTATAGATATGTACGAGCATGTCATCATCAGACGAATCATCCATCACGGTGAGCACCTTTGTACCGTCATTTGAATATAGCACCTGTTTGACATCCGACACCCCATTACCTGTGGCATCCGGGTCATACATTTTACTAAAATCAGACCAGACGGAAAAGCTGAGAATGATAGCTGGAATAAAAAAGATTAATGTAAATAGGACTAACGATTTCTTCACGTCGTACCTCCTGCTACTGGATTGAGCACAGAAAAATGTATTTATCTATTTATTACATAAACGCCATACCTGTCTATCGTAACATAGTTTAAACGAGTGACTCCAGCGGTCACCGTAAGATGTGCAGACCAGGTATCCAATCCTGGTATGGTATGTCAAATAAGCACGTAGACTTATTTCATCATCGTATACACGAAAATCCTGCAAAAGATTAGGCGTTCGCAATCGATTGTGTTAGTATTAGGGCAGAAACACACGAGCCCTGACGGGCGACAGAGAGGAACTGAACACATTGAGTAACGAAATGCACGACCAGAACGAAGAGCAACAACTGCATACCTCCCCGGAGCATGACAGCGTGGATGAAGTCGCTGTACCTGTTACAGGTGGCTATGAATTGCCTGAAAACTACAGCCAGCTGAAAAAGGATGCACATCGCCAGGCAGACTGGAAACGTCGTCTGCAAGCAGCACGTGAATTGGGACAATATTCGCAACCCCCTGTAATTGATCTGCTCCAGCATATGCTTCAGCAGGACCCGGTTACAGCTGTACGCGAGGAAGCATATACACAGCTGCGTGAGCTGGGCGTAGAGGTTGAGATGCCAGAGCGTCCGAGCACGGAGCTGTTCAACCATATGACCAAAACACTGATCCGTATCAAAAAGAGTCTGCCTGCGGATCACACGTATGAGGATTTCAAAGGTAAATTTAGTCGCATGCGTGCAGACATCTATGATGCGTATGAAGGCGAAAAGGGTGACGAGTTCGATAACTGGCTGCGTGGTCGCTGGGAATCGCTCGATCTAACGGTAAACCCTAAGCGTGACCGACCAAAATCGGCTCCACGCGCAGGTGGCAAAGCCGCTGCACCAAAGCGTCAAAAGCGGAAATAATCGCAATATGATGGACACTACTAACTATATTCCAGGCGAAAAGGAGACTATTATGGCTATTCACATTCAAGTGCAATCCACTCCCAATCCAAACGCAGTAAAAATCAATGCAGATCGTACGATCTTTGAAGGTACAGGCAGTACATCCGTTAAAGCAGGCGACA
Organism: Paenibacillus hunanensis; assembly: GCF_034055775.1. Classification (NCBI taxonomy): domain Bacteria; kingdom Bacillati; phylum Bacillota; class Bacilli; order Caryophanales; family Paenibacillaceae; genus Paenibacillus; species Paenibacillus hunanensis. The sequence continues at coordinate 1,141,874 of NZ_CP139194.1, forward strand.
CAACAGAGCACGCTATTGCTCAAGCGCTTGTGCAAATCGATGGTGTAGACAATATTTTCGGTATGCGTGACTTCGTAACCGTGAGCAAGCTGCCAGATGCAAGCTGGGATGATATTATGCCACAGGTAGAGCGCATTTTCGAAGAAGCATAATCGCCATGTCATCATGGTTGTTCAGGTAGAAACAATGAATCCGCCTTTGAACGCTGAGTCTGGTGATTGATCTACTATGCAATACGTATACGGTTATCACATAGCATGATTGGCGATAACGTATGAATAGAAGGATAACATCAGAAAATAGCCTGATCGTATATGCGGTCAGGCTATTTGTGTGCGCTCAAAACAGTATTCCTCCACGAAACTCTGATAACATGTAACGATCAATAATGATAAAAATATCAGTTTTCGCGTATTGCTTGTCTAGCAATTTCGCTGTATATCTAAGTTGGATGTGTTTTCAAGAGGTAACGAAGCGACCGATGAACAGCCAGTGTATACGATCTATTTATGCAATAAACGGGTTACACTTATCGTTTTCGCAACAGATATAGTCACAATGCATGGAGTCGATGAATCGAATCAAAACGTCGTTCAAACTATAAGGAGGAACTATGCAATATGTAGCTGCATTTATCCTATCGTTTGTATTTGTGCTGATCAGTATTCCAATGGTACGCAAGTGGGCGATTCGTATTGATTTTGTAGATAAGCCTCGTCCAGATAATGAGCGTAAGCTTCATAAAGAACCTGTACCGCTGATGGCGGGCATTGCCTTGTTTGGAGGCTTTGCGATCTCATACATATCCTTTATGAATGCAGGCACATGGAAAATGGCAGCTGTATTGATTGGTGCAGTACTTGTACTGGGAATTGGGCTGTTAGATGACTGGTACAAGGTCAGTCGTCGCGAATTCCCCGCATTGCCGAAAATGCTTGTACAGCTTGCCGCAGCACTGATCGTGTATATGGCAGGCATTCGTTTCTCCGGCTTTTCCAATCCATTTAATGATCAGTATATTTTGCTACCGGACTGGTTGCAGCTTGTGCTAACACTGCTATGGATTTTTGGAGTGACTACAGTTATTAATTTTACAGATGGAATGGATGGTCTGGCAGGAAGTCTGGCAACGATCTCCGCAGTGACGCTGTTCATCGTAGCCATGGCGCAGGGACAATCCGATTCAGCTATTATGGCGATCAGTCTGGTCGGTGTAGGCATTGGATATTTGCGTTATAATAAGCCGCCAGCAAGGGTGTATATGGGGGATTCGGGTGCGACTTTCCTCGGCTTCATTCTGGCGATTATTGCGCTGGATGGTGCGTTCAAGCAGGCGACCTTGCTGTCATTGTTTGTACCGATTCTAGCGTTGGGCGTGCCGATTTTTGATAATATTTTTGTAGTCATTCGTCGTATGCTGAGAGGGCAACCGATCTATGAAGCCGATGCGACACAGATTCATTATCGTCTGCTGTCGAGTGGGCTGAATCAGCAGCAGGTATTGCTCGTACTGTGCCTGATCAGTCTATGCCTGAGCCTGTCGTCGATTATTCTGATGCTGCTACCTGTGTAGTTGAATGATGCAATAATGTAATAAAGTAAGGCGAACCGAATCTAAAACAGTTTTGCTGCAATGCTAATCGAGAGTCTGTCTGCTCATATGCCTGATGTGGCATGCGGGTAGACAGACTCTTTTGCATATCAGGGTCAGGGATAGGAAATTCATGGAATACCTGTTACACTAAAACAGAGCAAATAGGATGCCAGTCTAGCGTATCGTACCGAAGGAGGGGCATACACAGAAGCGGTTGTTACTGAAGAAATGACTTGACCACTACATACTAAAGGAGCTGTAAATTATGGGTTTTTTTGATAAATTCCGTCGTAAAAAGCAGTCTACCGAACCAACATCATCACAGAACACCGAGCAGGAGAATGGGCATAAGCTTGCAGATGCATCAGCGACAACTAACCAGCCAAGCGCTTATGGATATTCTGCTGCCAATGCGCCCGAGCCGGCTGTAGCTGTAGAGCAGAGCAATCTGCCAGAGCCTGCAAGCATGCTGCTTGGCTTCGTATTGCTTGATCGTGCAGAGTTTAATGCTGAGCAAGTGATCACGAATATGCGTGAAGATTGGGGTATTCAGATCGAAGGGCTGGAGCCAGATGATAATATGGTGTTCCAGTTAGCCGATATGCAGATTGCGATTGCTTATATGCCAGGCCCGATTCCAGATCGTGAGGTTGAGGAAACGTGCAAATATAATGTACTGTGGCCTGAGGGTGAACAGGTAGTATCCACGCATCAAGCGAATGTAATTGTAACCGTTATGGGAATCACAGATCCGCTTATCGGTCATGCCCTGTTTACGCAACTTACTGCCAGTGTGTTGAAGCTGGATCAGGCGATCGCGTATTATGCACCACCGATGGTCATGTCGGCAGAATCCTATCTCGAAGGAGCACAGATGCTGAAAGATCAGGAGCTTCCTGTACAGCTCTGGGTGTTCCTCGGTCTGTATACCAATGAAGACAGAACAGGTAGCTGCGCGTACACCGTCGGCTTGAAAAATTTTGGTAAGGATGAGATGGAGATCATCAATTCTAAGGAAGAGCTGGGCGATGTGTTCGAGCTGATGCTCAACATCACCACCTATGTGGTGGGCAGCAATGTAGTGCTACAAGACGGCGAAACGCTGGGCTATTCGGCAGAGCACAAGCTACCACTCGAACGCTCTAAAGGCGTAGGGGTAGAAGGAGATAGTATTAAGATCGGGTATTGATGGAAATGAGTATTCGTGCATAGAACCGATAATAATGCTACAGCCTAGTATCCAGTAGTCAGCGAAGTAGCATAGCTATATTCGCAGTAGCTATTCAGTAATGGTTTAAAGTAGAATTCATATGTATAATCTCAGACCACGTCATTCTGCAATGGATGATGTGGTTTTTTACATAAAATGTCTGTATAGATAGGCTTATATAAACGATGATAGATGAAGCTATGCATAATCAGGTAAGGGAGCAAAGTTATGGTGAAATGGATAGGAAGACTGTTATGCAGCACACTTGTATTGAGTATGGTATTCACAACTAACACGCCATTAATTTACGGCGAAGGAGCAAACGTGACGCCAAGCCCAGCAACCCCTCAAACGAAGTTGGAGCAAGCGATCACATCGGTAAAGGTTGCAGATGGTAAGGGCAAATGGAGTACGGGTAGTTATCAGGTGCAGTTTGTGAAAAATTCTGAGGATTTCCCTTACATTGAATCCATATTTCCTGACCGTTCTGGCGAGCATATGATTATTACATATCTAACAGATATCACATCGTTTGAAGATGGAGTACCACTAGATGGAATGCTCAAAATGGCATCCATTCAGATAAAGGACGGTAAAAAAATATGGGATGCCTTGATAGATGATAAACCGTTATGGAATCCTATAAGCCAAGTTGAAGCGAATGGAGAAATTCTGCTATCAACTAGAGATGATAAAGGGATTTACTTGCACGCAATTGATGAAAAGACGGGACATATTACTAGAGTTATAACGCAGGCTACTGCCTTGAAAGACTCTGCTATGCGCTGGAAATACTGGCTAGTTGGAAATAATCAGCTACTGGTATCATACGCTGCGAATAATCAGTCAACACTTCGTTATTTTGATGCTAATGGTGTATTAATTAAAACACGCATCATTAAAGGGATAGCTCGTGATGCGAATCAAAACCGTATCGTAGTCACTGATGGATCGTCAGATCATTACACTTTGCGTGTACAGGATCATCATGGGCATGATGTATTTAATCACTTAATACAAAGTATCGGTTATTTCTCGCATGTCTATTTGTTGCCTGATTCATCAGTAGTATTAGAAAATCAAGGAACAAAGAATGGACGAAATCTATACCATCTGACCCAGTATAATGCCAAAGGAATACAGCAGTGGGATGATAAAATACTGGATGAGTCATTTTCTTCTTTTGTGAGCGAAAATCAGCTAGTGGGAATTTTTGAATATCAAAAGAAAATAGTTCTATTAAGTAATAAGGGCAAAGTAATTAAACAATTAATAAATAAAAATGATGCAAATACGTGGATGGTAACTAGCAATAAACAAGTGCAATTCATTGGTGAAGATCATCATATACGAATCGCTGATCTTAAAAATTTGAACTGGTTAGCTGAAATCACCTATAGTAATGATGAATCTGCAATCAATTGGCTGGATAGACAACCAGTAACATGGCTTAGCAAGCAGCAACTAGCAATTTACGATAGCCAGAATAAAATCATTTCTGTCATCCGCATTACGAGCAAATAACTAAACCATATCCCCTACCATAGTTTCCACCATCGTTAAAGCTATGAATTAATCCATATACAGCTGACAACACTCAAAGAGCCGTGTGATCCCATCTGGAAACAACACGGCTCTTTGTTATGCAACTCCAACAAGTTTAATTAATCATATATCACAGAAACGTCATTATAAGCTCCAATACCTTAAAGAGAAGCAAATCGGCTCTACAGTAATAAACCGCTTATTTCCCGGTAGCTCTGCTTTCCGCCATCTGCCCTTTAGCTTGATTACTACCAGCCTCAGCACGGCGCGAACGAAGCATTCTCCATCCCGTCAACAGTGCCGCCACCAAACAAATGCTTGCCGAAACAACAAAAACAACGTGCATTCCCGTCAGGAAAATGTCCGGTCGATCCGGAATCAATCCAGTCACACGGTAGCCAGCCTGACCGCTCATTACGCCGAATAGCGTACTCGTTGCTACGGTAATCCCAACGACCATACCAACATTACGAATAAGCGAATTCACACTGCCTGCAATGCCGAGCTGTGTTTTGGCAATACGCGACATAATGAGCGAATTGTTCGGCGATTGAAACATCCCCGTACCGATCCCGAGCATCGCCACCCATGTACCGACGATCGGAATCGGGCTGCCTTGATGCAGGCGCGCCAGTCCGAATTGAGCAACCACCATCACGATCAAACCTGCAAATGTCAAAATCTCTGAGCCGATACGATCCGATAGCGCGCCGCTCAATGGGGCGATAATCACCATCATAATCGGAAACAGCATCAGCAAAAATCCAGCCTGAAACGGCGACAGCTGCAAAATGCTTTGCGTATAAAAGGGAGCGATAATATTAAAACAAAAATTTGATACAAATACGAGAAACCCGCACAGAATACCGAGCGAAAAGAGCGGATTACGGAACAGACCCAGCTGTAATAAAGGCTCCTGCTTTCGCGCCTCTACCCACAAAAACACACCAAGCAATAGCGCTGCCACGATAAGCGAGCCGATAATACGCCCATCGCCATAACCAAGCTGCTGCCCCAGCAATAACCCTGCGAACAGAAATAAAATAAAGCCTGTAAACAGCCCCGTCCCTGCCTTATCGATCCGTGCACCTGTTTTCACCATATCAGCCGGAAGCAGCTTCCAGCCAAACGCAATCGCAATTAAGCCAATCGGTACATTCACCCAGAAGATCGATTGCCAGCCGAGTGTAGACAGCATCACACCACCCAGACTTGGTCCCGCAATACTACCAAGGGAGACAAAGGTACCGACTAACCCCAGTGCCTTACCGCGTTCGGTCGGTGGGAAAATATCGGTTACAATCCCCTGACTATTCGCCATCGTCATCGAGGCACCAATCGCCTGAATAACACGCGAGACGAGTAGGAAGGTAAGGCTCGTGCTAAAGCCACATAATAACGATCCGAGTAAAAAGATCATCATGCCTAGCTTGAAAATTCGAATTTTGCCGATGCTATCTCCGAGCTTTCCAAAAAATAAAATCGCTGCACAGATCGCCATCAAATAGCTCGTCGTTACCCATTCGGTCTGTGCTATAGGTAGCTTCAATGACTCTGAGATTGTCGGTAGCGCAATATTCACGATGCTGCCGTCCAGTGTGGACATAAAGGTAAATAAATTCATTACAATTAGAATAATCCAGCGTCTGCGCTGAATGTCTGGATTATCCTGATACGTACGTCGTTTTGCCGCTTCCTCCATCGGTAAACCACCTCATTTATAAATAGTTGCGTGCGCAACCATGTTGATAAATTGAGTATAAAGCGAAATGGTTGCGTCTGCAACTAATTTGATGTATATTTTTTGATACAATACTAGATAAGCTTATAGTTCATATATCCAGAGTTGCCGCGATCAATCATCTGACTTTGAATGTATAATGATAGCGGCGACCAGACTCTGAACGATAGCTGCATATTACCCCGGTGATATCGTCCGGTAGAGAAGGTGTACACGCATGAAAAGGGATTCGATCGGCAAGCTGATCTCGTATATTAATCGACTTAATCAGAAGCAGCTCGCGCGTAGCTTTAAACCGCATGGCATCGGTAGCGGTGGGCATCATAGCTATTTAAAAGCGATTTTGCAGCGTCCCGGTGTGAATCAGGATCAGCTAACCAATGATCTCAAATTCGACAAGGCTACGACGGCGCGCTCCGTCCGACAATTGGAGCAGGAAGGGTATATTGAGCGGCGTGTTGATCCGAATGATCGGCGTGCCTATTTGCTCTATCCGACCGAGCGTGCCAGGGCATTTGAGCCGATATTGTATCAGACACTACAGGATGCCAATGAGCGATTAACGAGCAGCCTAAGCGCTGAGGAAAAGGAGCAATTATGGCAATTGCTCAACAAAATGTACCATAGCAATAACGAGTAATTGATATCCCTTTATAAAAAGCGATTGACATGGTGTAGGGGCATCATATAATATGGCTGTATAAATAAACAACGACTAATTACAAGCGAAGCACGCTTAATGTCCTTAGGGCATTTTGCGTGCTTTTTTTGTTGTTCATGTCTATCGAAAGGAGCAAAAAGGGGTGGAGATGATGCTAAATGAAGCGGAACGACTGATCTTTGCTCGCAAGCGTAGAAAGCTGTCACAGGGTGAGCTTGCCAGACAGATCGGCTCGTATCAGACGCGTATTAGCCGACTGGAAAATGCTCAGAGTAAGCCAACCGAAGAGGAAAAGCTACTCATTCAGCAGGTACTCAATACACCGATCTGGGCACTAGCTGCTGGGGAATGAGCAGCTGTTGATCTGTCAGTCGTGAAGTAGAACCGTAAGCCATTCGCTTGAACGTCGCAGAATGTAACCGAAACGAATGGAACGTAATGGCGCCTGAAATGAGTGTAATCAGAACTTTAATCGTATACCCGTAGTCGAATGATGTTAGCAAGAACTTATAGGATCATCTAGCTATATCGCAAGTGAATTGAGCTTTAGTTAAGGAGTGTTAGCAACGTGTCCATTATTCGTTTTCGGATGAAAAATAAGATTTACGCTGGTTTGATCGGCGGCTTGATCGTAGCGATCTTATCATCGCTCGGATACATATTTCTGATCAATTATCAATCCAAGCAGCTCAAAATGATCAAGGCAGAATATGAGGTAGAGCTTACGAGCGCGCAGCAGGCATTGCAGGAGCAGCAAGCGATTTCCAGCAAAATTGTAGTGACGATCGGCGACCTGAAGGCAGGCGATATCATTAGTAGCAAGCAGCTAACGACTGCATTTGTATCTCGTCAGGGCGCACCGACCAATGCCATCGCTGATCCCAAGCAGCTGATCGGCAAAGTTATCAAAATTGATGCAGGCAAGGGCACCGCACTTACGCCAGCGATGGTATACGCGGAAGGCGCTACACCAAAGGATTTGAGGAGCCGCGAGTATAGCGTTATGGAGCTACCAGGTAAGCTGAAAAAGGGTGACTTTGTCGATGTGCGCATCGGTTTCCCAAATGGTAGTGATTATATCGTGCTATCGAAGAAAAAGGTCGAAGACCTATCCGGTACAACCGTATGGTACAACATCAATGAATCCGAGCTACTGGCGATGAGCAGTGCGATCGTGGATGCGTATTTGCAGGGTGCACGATTGTATGCCATTTCCTATGCTGATCCGTACATGCAGGAGAAAGCTATTCCGAATTATCCTGCCAATATCGATGTGATCAACCTGATCCAATCCGATCCGAATGTACTTGAAAAGGCGACACTACAGCTGAGCAAGGAAGCACGGTCTACACTGGATATGAACCTGGGTCGGATGAGTGAAGCAGACAAGGCAAAGGTCAGTGGAGCAGCGGTATCGCAGACCTCTAGCGAATCCGCAGCAGATGCTGCAAGTCGTATAAGCAATGGAAATAGTGGTACGTACACGCAGGATTCGGTCGTGTCTGAAACGCCAGCCCTGCAATCCTCACCGTCAGCTTCGTCGACCAGTCCCGTTACAGACCCAGCGGCGCAGGGCACGGATGAATCCAAGCCATCAGTTGATATTGTAACGCCGATCGAGCCCAAGGCAACGCCGGCTTCAAGTAGCTCAGCTACAAGCTCCAGCGGCAGTCATACGGATCAGAAGGCACAGGATGTATTTGAACAGCCATTAGTCAAATAAAACAGGTAACATCCACGATCCAGCCGATCGCTGATAAGGTACAGAAGGAAAATCACGATATAGCGTACAAGCGTGAAAGCGCCTGTACATTATCCAATGCTGAAGGAGGATTACTATGAAATACTCATTGTTTCTTGGCTCTGCTGATATTAGTGATTTGCTTATCTATTTGAGCAAATTCCTGCAAACGGCAGGTCGCCGGGTACTGCTGGTCGATGCCAGCACAGAAGGCTTTATTCGTTACAATACACCGATCGTTGCCAATGGCGAGGGGGTATCTGAATATGATGAATTTGATATCGGCTATGCGTTCACCACCTTTGCTGAGATGAAGCATCAGCTGGATCGGGAGCAGCAATACGATCATGTGCTTGTGTTATGCTCGCAGCCTGATTTTATTCGTATGGATGATCTGGAAAGCTTCAAACAACGATTTGTCGTGATGTCGCCAGAGCGCCGTTCGCTTGAAAGGGCGATGGAGTTAATGAGCTTGATTTTGGCTAAGCGCGATGCGACACAGCCGCGAGTGCCATTTTGCCGCTTGTTTGTTCAGCAGGTGGATAGTGGATTGGCAGAGGATTATATGGAGCAACTGCTGGGCTGTCTGCCGATCGTATTTGAAGAAAGCTCATTTACGATTCCGTTTGATGAAGCGGATTATATGCAGAAGATTGTGAATCAAAATAGCAATACGGTCAGCATTAAGCGCATCTCTCGTCCACTGCGCACCGCTATTCAGCAGATGGCAGGGAATGTGAGCGAGCTGGACAATCAGGAGCTCAAAAGCTATACGAAAAAATTATCGCGGAGGAGTCAACCGGTATGGGGAATGTAATTGCGTTCTGGGGAGCGCGTCCAGGGCAGACAGGGAATTCCTCGAATCTGGTTGCATCGGCGGCGATGCTGGCGCTCGACTATGTGAGCATCGTGCTTGCTGGACATACCCAGTATGGCGGTTCACTTGTGGAGGATGCTTTTCGCAGACAACAGCGTACACTGGATGCGATGTCGATTGCTTATTCATCGAGCGGTATCGATTCGCTTGAACGGCTGGCACGCTCCGGTCAATTGACAGGCAGTACGATGAAGGATTACACCCTTCCTGTATTTAGCGGCTCGCTCGATCTACTGCCTGGCACGAATAAGCCGGATGCCGACCTGTTTATACGTATGCATGAGGTGGCTGCTCCGATCTGTCAGGCGGCACGTAGCGCTTATGATCTGACACTGCTGGATGCGGGTAGTGGCACTGGTCATGCGCTGAATAAGGCAGTAATCGCCCATGCGGATCTGGTGGTCGTCTCACTTAGTCAAAACATAAGCCTGCTGCGCGAGTTTTTCGAGCAGACGCCCGAGCATCTGGCAGACAAGCCGTATGTGTTGGTTATCGGGCAATATGATCCTGCTTCCCAGCTAACGATTAACAATATTCGGCGATTGTTCAAGCCAAAGGCACCTCTGTTTGCTTTGCCGCATTGCACCACGTACATGGATGCTTGCAATGAACAGAAGGTGGTTGAGTTTTTCCTGAAACGTAAGCATGTGCAGCGGGATCAGCCGGATTATACGTTTATGCAATATATTCGCAAACTGAATAAGGGCTTGTTCGAAGCGCTTGAGGTAGATTCGAATATGTATGCGAAGGAGGCTTGATGATAGGTGAGTAGTATCGATCTGAGCTTGTTGATCAACCGAGCCTGCATCGGGCTTATCGTACTGATCCTATTTGTACTCGTTTATTTTAAGCTGAGCTATAAAGGTGAAGATCGCGAGCGAAAGGATAAGTCCAACAATAAATATACATTGCCTGAGATTATCGGCTATGTCAAAGCGGCACTAAATGAAATGACCTCTGCTTCGCTGGATGATCTCGGTCTGTCTGAGGAAGAATATAATCGCAGACTGAATCAGCGAGCCACATTAATCAAGTCGCTCAAGGACTGTACGCACGGTGATCTGAATGCGAAGACCTTTGTGAAAAGCACGATCTTTGATCTGTTGCTCAAGACGTATGATTTTACCGAGGACAATATGAACGGGGTGATTCCTTTTCATCATCCGCTTGCGCTGACCAGTCAGGAAAAGTTCGATATTATGCTATATCAGTATAAAGCGATGTACGGACTACAGGGATTATCGCGTCTGCTAGAAGAGCATCGATTAGCTGAGCTCAAGCATCGACCGGATGGAGGCGGCTCAGGCTCGTACGTGATCACAGCAGCCGAAATTGACGAAGCATATGATCAGTTCCGCAGTGTGCTGCATTTTGAGGATAAGCTACACATTATCGTACAACGCGTCTATCAGACATTCAAAGGATTCAGTGTAATTGATGAAATTCGCGATATGAAGATTGATGGCGTGAGCGGTGGGGTATCCGGTGTGCCGGTCAGTCAGGTGGAATATGATGATGACTTTTACGATTTTACATCGGCGATCAATGAGCAATCGATTCCATTTAGCCATGATAGTGTGTGGATTTTTTATCGTGGTAAATCGGTACATCTGGAGTTTCTTACCTTTGGCACAGAAGCTGAATTGAAGCGAGTATGTCAGAACATCTATCGGTATAATAATCCGGGGCAACTGTCCGAGGCGAATGGCTTTAAGGTCAATGAAATGAAGGATGGGAGCCGAATTGTCGTTGTACGTCCGAGCTTTGCTGAATCCTGGGCATTTTTCGTACGGAAATTCGATCCGGCTTCTGCGACACTGGATCAGCTCATTACGGATCGCATTCCGAATCATGATCTGGTCAAATCACTGCTGATCTATCTGATGAAGGGTGGGCGCATCGTAGCGGTTACCGGAGCACAGGGTTCGGGTAAAACGACGCTCTTGATGGCGCTCGTTGCCTACATTAACGAAACGTTCACATTGCGTATTCAGGAGATGTCATTCGAGCTACATCTGCGCAAAATCTACAACAAGCGTAATATTCTGACGTTCCGCGAAACTGAGACGGTAACCGGACAATCCGGGCTGGATGTGCAAAAGAAAACGGACGGAACGGTTAACATTCTGGGTGAGGTCGCAACCGATGAGGTGGCAGCCTGGATGATTCAGATGGCACAGGTCGCCAGCTTGTTTACGATTTTCACGCATCATGCGAAGACGTTTAAGGATCTGGTGTATTCGCTTCGTAACTCGTTACTCAAACAGGGTATTTTCAGCAATGAGAAGACGGCAGAGGAACAGGTTGTGCGGGTACTCAACTTTGATGTGCATTTGCGTAGAGATCCAGATGGAACGCGTTATATCGAGCGTATTACCGAATGCGTCGTGCTGGATGAAGAGGAATATCCGACCAGCTTTCGCGAGGCAAGACGCTCGGATGAACGATTTACAGCGATGATGGAGAGTATGACAACCTACTTCCAGCGCTCCACCGGACGTAAAGTCGGTGAAGGGCGCAATATTATCGAGTATCGGGATGGTCAGTATGTCGCGGTGCATCCGATCTCCGAGCTGAACCGACAGCAAATGCTGGAGATGATGGAGCCTGCCGATCAGCTTCGATTCAAGCAATTTATCGCTGAGAACTGGGGTGGCATAGCCGTTGACGCTTCTTAATGTATTAACGTATGTGTTAATCGGTTCTGCATTTGGCTTTGTCGTGCTGCTGGCTGCCTTCCAATATGTACAGCGCAAAAATCGGCAGAACGGCCATGCCGAAATGTATAAAACGTATCTCGATTATGTAGGATCAGGACGCTCCAAGCGAATTCGCCAATACAATCATTTTTTACAGCAATCCTACCAGGCCTATATGCGAGTACCGCTGCTGCGTGCCTACATTATTCGAGTTCGTAAGCGTCTGCAATCGATTCATTCGTATGATGAATTTTCTATGCGCCGTGAAACGATGAAGATTGTGTTCGTCACACTGGCGATTGTATCTCTATTTATCCTGACGCTGCTGTTTATGAATAAGGATCTTACCTTTATGTTCATGATTGCACTGACGGCGCTGGTGATGAATGGCATGCTGATCGATGCCTTTGTGAATCGGGTGGAAAATCGGCTACTCGTGCAGCTCAAGTCGGTCATGGACGATGTGCGTCACAGCTATCAGCAGCATGGCATGATCGAGGAGGCACTGCATGATGCGTCTGAAGCCTCCACCCATGAAGCCTCGCTCCATGCGAAAAAGGTATATGAGATTCTCGTAGCCGCAGAGCCGGAAAAGCAGCTACAAAGCTACTATCAGGCGGCACCAAACCGATTTTTAAAAGCATTTGCCGGAATTTCTTATCTGGTCAAGGAGTTTGGCGATAAGACGGTAGAGGATGGCTCGCTGTATTTAAGCAATATGAGCAAGCTGACAGGTGAGATTAATCTGGAGCTACTCAAGCGTACCAAGCTGAGCTATTTGCTAAAAGGCTTAACAGCGATTGCCATTGCTCCTATTTTGTTCACGAAGCCGATTGAGCTATGGGCGAAAAATAATTTCCCGATCATGGAGCAATTTTACGACAGCAAATTTGGCTTCTTTTTCAAAATCGTAATTTTTGCGGTCATTTTACTGTCGTATATTCTGCTCAAAAAGCTACAGGATCAGCAGGAGGGCATCTATCAGGCCAAGGTACGCAAAATATTATGGGAGCAAAAGCTGCTTCAGCTTCGTCCAATCGAGTGGCTGGTGCTGCGTATCATGCCAGCCAAGCGAACGACAGCTCATTTTCGGATTCGTACACTGCTCAAGGATGCGAATGCAGGGACACCGCTGGAATGGCATTATCTCCATCGGATGGTGCTGGCAACAAGTCTATTTGCGATTATGCTGTCATCGTTTCATACGATGCATTCGATTACGATTCGCAATATTCTGACCGCACCGACGCAAAATGAAACGATGTTCGGACAGCTTTCTGCCGATGAGCTGGCTAAGGCGAAAGAGCTGACCGATTTTGATACCCGGATTATTCATCGGCTGGAGGGCATTGATCCTGAGCAACTACCGGAACGAATTATGCAGGAGGTGTATACGGATAATCCGCAGGCTGGCAATAGCTCGCAATTTCTGACAGCAGTAGATCGTATCGAAGGTAAAATGCGTGTGCTGCAATCGGAATATTTTAAATGGTATGAGCTGGTGCTGGCATTGGGAATGGGCTATATCGGCTATCTGATTCCATTCTGGATTTTACTATTTCAGAAAAAGATTCGTTATATTGATATGCAAAATGAAGTGGAGCAGTTTCATACGATTATCACGATGCTGTGTCAGATTGATCGAATGTCCGTTGATATCATACTGGAGTGGATGGAGCGATTCTCGACGATTTTCAGAGAGCCGCTACATCGGGCGGTGCTCGATTTTGAGAGTGGAGCTGAGCAAGCGCTGGAAGCGCTCAAGCAGAATGCACCGTTTGTGCCATTAGCTCGCACGATCGACAAGCTTATTTTATCGGTGGAGCGCATTCCGATTCGAGAAGCCTTCGACGATCTGGAGCATGAGCGCAATTACAATTTTGAGAAGCGTAAGCAGGATTATGAGCGCATGATCGAAACGAAATCAGAATGGGGTCGCATCATCGGCTTTGCTCCGATGGCGGCACTCACATTTATTTATCTCGTCTTACCGTTCATTTATATGAGCTTTGAGCAGATGGGTGCCTATTATCAGCAGTTAAATCAATTGTAGAAATAACCAATCATAGGGCGGTATAGCATACGCAGCTGCCCAGCAATTCCAATTCAACATATTAAAGGAGCCAAACCATGAATAATGCATCAGCAGCTTTAAAAGTAGCAGCAGGACTTTTCCTTACCATCGCTTTGATCACAATCGTCGTTGTGCTGTTTATTAGCGCGCAGGAAGCAACCAAGACCGCACAGAATAATTTTTCTGGCATTCAAAAAGAGCTGGATCAAACTCAATATGCGGTGTACGACAATACGAATATTTCAGGTAGCCAGGTCGTGTCCTCGCTACGTAAGTTTAAAGATCAAGGTGGATTCGGCATCATGGTGAAAACAGGTAAAAACCCGAATGGGAATTGGTATTTTAATGAAGTGAATACGACTTCTTCTGTCGATAGTGTGGATTACGGTTCGGTGAATAAGACCAAGCCATCCGGTAGTCTGTCAGATGCAATGGATCAAGCGTCGGGTAACTACATTAACCCAACCGGAACATTCAAAAGCGAAATTATTCGCGATCGCAGTAATGTCGTTCGTGCGCTAGTATTCAGTCAGAACTGAACGTAGGAGTAGCAAGTGATCTAAGCAAACAGTAGCACTAGATGAGATGATACGAATGAAGCAGGCTAACACAATCTCGATGTATACCATGCGGGCAGTAGCATACGCTACCGTCCGCATAATCTAGTTAAAGGAAATGATGGCGCTATGGGAATTGGAGAGCATGCGAAGACCGCATTGTGGCTTGGAGCAGGCATGTTATTATTTATCATCTGTCTGTCCGCAGGCTCACGCCTATTTCAGACAACAACCGGTATTAATGCCAAAGTGTATACATTAATCAACACAACCGATAAAAACCAGCAAGCTACATTAAAAATGGAAAGTGACTACACCTGCACCGGAGCTGAGGTTGTTCAGACGCTCTATCAAATTCAAGAGCTAAATGCGACTGTTCTAGTGAATGGACAGCGATTCGACAGCAGTATGGACCCGGATGAAATGGATGTATCTCATATAGATGTGAATCGTACGTATCACCCGACCTATGTACGGGACACGCAGGGGCGATTAACGCTGCTTACCTATGACGCAAGCTGAGGGAGGAACCGAGCATGAGTAATGCAATTATGAAAATTTTTGCCGCTTTGCTAGCACTGCTGCTGATGGGCATATGGCCGATTTATACGGCATACAGCTCTCAGGATAACAGCTCGCAGATCGTGGCGCTGAATGCAGTGACTCGATTCGTGGATAGCGTGCGCGATAAAGGCTATATTACGCCGACGATGATGCAGCAGTTTAAAGACCAGTTATTTTTAACAGGCAATACCTACGATATTCAGATGGAGCATCAGCATAAGCGCTACGATCCAGTGTATGACGATGATGCTAATTTTAAAAATACATATCAGGTGCATTATGAAGGCTACTATAACAGCCAGATTGAAGCGAAGTTGTTCCCGGCTGGTAACGATAATCCAGATGATCCAGTACGAGTGTACAAGCTGAGTCAGGGAGATTTTTTCAGTGTGACTGTGAAAAATACGAATCGCACAATGGCTACCCTGATGGGAGATATGCTATTTGGTGGGGGAAATGCACCGAATGAGAAGATCGTAATTCCGTATGGAGGGATGATCTTAAATGAAGATTACTAATCTAGCAGTGATCTTCGTGCTGATCCTATTATTTGTATTTGTGAAGAATAATCTGGATCAGGAGGACAATCGCAATAATCTACAGCTACAGCTTCGGTATAACAAGGCAATCGATACAGCAACACAGGATGCAGCTCATGCGCTTATTACCAATGCGAGCCAGCTTGCGGAGAGTCAGTATCAGTCTACCAAGCAGGTACGGATCAATAAGGAAGCGGCGGCAGATACATTTTTTCATACGATGTATTTGAATTTTAATGTGGCAACTGATCCGAATGGTCAGCAGGTGTTAAACGGTTATATTCCCGCCCTGATGGTAGTTGGGTACGATGGCTACTATGTATATCAATTTGAAAAGTATCAAAATGCGGAAGGACAGACGGAGTTTCGCCATGTATGGAGTCCCAAAAAGCCGTATGCGTACAAGGACGAGCAAAATAATACCTATGCGTTCACACTGGACGACTATGTTACGATGCACCGTGCAGCAGATGGAAAGTGGCTACATGGTTTTCGCAGTGAGCTACAGGAGCAGACCAATGTGAAGCTGCTTGAGGATCCTGCTACCTTTGATGCGATGCGTCGTACAACGATTGTGAATGCACTTCAAGATGATCTGGAGCATACGATTAATCGCTACAATACCGATGCGAAGCGTTATGGGATATCCTATACCTTTACCGTTCCATATATTTCGCAGGAGGATTGGAATAATACGATTAACGATGCAGGGGTACTTGCCTTTGTACAGGGCATTCCGCTAGGTAGTCAATATTACAATAATTATGCGCTCGGAGGGGCAAAGATCGTGAAGACCGATACGTTTAATGGTGTTGTTGCGGACGGGCGTAAATATTATTTTCCAGCGCGCTCCTGCCAATCATCGTATGCGACCGAGGAAGTATTCACGTCAGCCAAAGAAGCCGCAGCGAATGGATATTTTCCTCTGAATTGTACTATTGGTAATTAACTTGATTCTTCCGATATAAAGTAAGATGCCTAGAAATTAGCGCATTATTTATTATTTGCCTATGGTAAATACATAAAACAAATAACGCATCGGAATGAAAACTACTATTAACAGGGGGATTTACAATGAAATTGAATGTACTGAAAAAAACAATGCTGTCTGTGGTGGCAAGTTCGTTTATGTTTGGCGTTTTGCCTGTCTATCATGAAGCTCATGCTACCTACAATATTACAGTTCCAACGCAGCAGGTGGAGGTATTGCTGAATGCTCGTAAAATGGCTTTCCCAGATGCGAAGCCATTTCAGGACGAGAATAGCGCTGTGATGGTGCCGATCCGCTTTATCTCGGAGAAGCTGGGGGCGAAGGTCGGATATCAACAAAGTAAAGGCAAGCAGACGGTTACGCTGAAGACGGATAAGCATAGCGTGACGTTGACTGTCGGTTCTTCAACGGCTGTCGTTGATGGAGAGAGCAAGACGTATGACAGCAAAATCATTGTGAAGCAGCAGCGGACGTATGTGCCTTTGCGGTTAGTGAGTGAAGGGTTGGGGCAGTCGGTGGATTGGGATCAGGCGGGTAAATGGGTGTGGATTGGAAGTAAGGATGTGCCGACGCTGGAGGAACTCAATTTGAAGAAGAATCCGATGTCGATGGTGACGAAGTATTTTGATCAGCGTAATGATGGTTATTTTTTGGATAACATACTCGGAGATCCTTACAAAAATGTGGTCATTTTGAAGCAATCAGATTTACCAGTCAAACTCGTTGATGGAACTTTATTTGATGTACAGCGTGTAGAAGTAGATGGGGTTCCGACTATACGAAATCGTTCTGATGAGTCAAACTTTCATATGGGCTATTTAACAAAAAAGCAAGACTATCGTAATCGTTCTGCAATTGATCAATTAAAGACTAAGAACGCAGACGGTACACGATTTAATTATTTTAAAATTGAATCTTGGTATGATTCTTATCTCGGAATTGTTGACCAGCAACCTCTAGCACCTAAAGATTTTGATTATTTCTTAATCCAATATGCAAATAATGATTCAATGGTTCTTCTTGAGAATCCATGGAAACAATAAGATGAAATATTTTACACGTTGGATACAACGTTATAAAAGTTATGTTTCTGTCGGTATGATCCTATGCATTATATGTAATCTTCTTACTCCTTCAAATTTCCTGTTAAATGCTGCTGAAGAATCTCAATCGGTTACACCTTTAAAATATTATAAAGACAAAGATCCCGATACCACAGAAGCGAACTACAGATATTTTGTTGGTATGATGTACTTCGATATGTGGAAAGGAACGACTTGGGATAATGGGCTAGCGCCACAACGGGGGGATGTAGGAGAAGCTGAACAAAATTATGCATTCAATTTTCCGAATCGCACTGTAAAGAGTATACAAGCGGTAGTCTTTAATCCTGAAGACCCTGATAATAAAGATCAATTAGCGTTGTTGCCAGATAATGTAGATCAGAAAAGTTTATTATTGGGATTTTTCGAAGGATCTCGATCAGATGATTGGAAGGATTATAGATCATATATTAGTAATACCACGTCAGATAATGCCATCAGTTTTCAACCTAGTATCTCCGGTATTGGTACAGATACAGCTAAAGTTCCTATTAAACTAAAGATTGGTCTAGATACCAAATCAGGAACAGAACAAGATATTACTTATACTTGCGGTGATCGCTGTAACAATGGTGTAAAAGGTCACCGCATCTACGCCGCCGTTCTCTTCAAAATCGAACTAGCCGCTGACCTCAGCGTCTACTACAAAACGGTGGATGGCAAGTCACTCAATGACATTTTCCCACCACGCATCGAAGAAATGAAGCCAGGTAAGCCATATACATTTGAGCCACCAACACATGAAGGCTATACATATGTAGGCTATAAAAAAACAACAGACGGTAGTGATCCATCGAAGTTTAAAGACATTTCAGAAGGCAATCCACCCAAGCTAGAACCCTACAAAGGAAATTTCGAGCAATACCGGATCTATCAATATTACGAGGTTGGACAACCCTGTCAGCCCGGCCAAACGAATGCAGACAACGAAAACTGTGATGACCCGGACTTGCCCTCGGATGGCTCAGGTGGAATGGGGGCTTGTGAGTACACCATCCTACCACCAACGCAATCACAGGAAGTAACTAAAGGACTGATGAATCCAGAAGCTGCCGGTCATATTTTAGGTGACGATCGCGCGAATGGGCGTCATTTTGATGCAACGAAAGGCATTCCAACAAGTGAGAACCTATACGCTAATGCATGGGGCTATGATTACTTATTCCAGCACAAATTCGGTGAAATGCAAGGAAAGATTAAGTACGATTGTGAAGTGAAAGTACGTTATAGTCTGAAATGGAAAGAGAAAAATAGTAAAGACCAGTGGAAGACGAAAACCGCAAGCGAATCTAAAACATATACATTTGACTTTACCCGAGATTATTCGTACTGGCAGATCAATCAACTACAAGTTTTGGGCATTGATTCTGCGAAGCTAAATAACTATGCTTTGCCAGGTGGCTCTGTCACACTACAAGTAGCCAATTATACACCACCTGCTTTGACCACAGAAGCCAGTACCGAAACGAAGGATCATGTTCGCCCGGCAAAGACGGGTGATGTTAGTTATAGCCCTGGTACAATCGATGGAGGACGAAACGGTCGCCCATCCGTACCTAATGATCGTAGTAAGCTCAAAAGTATGGCTGAAGGCAAAACAGACCAGCCTCAAGTTCGTAATGATGCGATTCAGTTTAGCTATAAGAACAAAGATACTGAAGTCATGAATGGGGATTGGGTGAAAGCAACCACAGTTGCACCTAAGGAGATTCCTGCACCAACGAAGATTCGCTCTTACAAAGATGGGGGTGAACAAGTATTGTACAAAGGTTCCCAGCTCATTAATAAGCGTCTCGTGAATAAAGCGAATACGCCATCGAGCGGAACGATTTTCTATACCATGCTAGAGAGCAATGTCAATGGCGAAGGCGACCAGAACTACACCATCAATGGCATCAATAGCGTGACCGTACATACCCCTGTCGTCGACTATGCCTCCGTTTCAGATGACAAGACGCATAACCAGAAAACTGTCCCAAGCGCGGATCGCATGGCGCTCATTCTGAATCGTCCGTTTACTGTGCGCATTCCTACCACTGGACAGCATCTGGATGTCAATGCGTATCCAGGCTACGGCAAACGAGACTATGCTAAGTATTTCAAAACGAAACAGGTCTGGTTTCCGTTCGATGTGTACAGTGCGGATCACAAAACATTCTATCCCAAGCAAACGTGGATCGATATTCCTGTCCAGCAGCTCGATACGGTATTCCAGCTCCCCGTCTGGATCGATGAAGGCAACTACACAATCGCGTTTCGCACTATCGCTGAAAATGCACCGACCAGCTTCACTGCGCAGCAGGATGCCAATACCGATCTGACTCACCATGTCGCCAAAGATACGGTCGATGTCGAGGTGATCGGACGATTGTACGATTTTCATGTGACCGATATTGCGGACTTTGCCTGGGAAACGGTATTCCGCCAGGCGGTCGGTAGTCCAGTATCAACCGGACGCTCCTACTGGGTTGGGCCAAACGGTATCGATGGCGAGCCACGTGGCAATACGCGTCCGTATGTCCTGCCGATCCTGCGCGGCAGTCATCCGCAGCCCGGCTCGAAAAACGTCACCGTCAAAACGGGCTACCATTTCAAATTCGATCTGAAAACGATGGGAAATATGTTTGGGGATCGGGATGCGATCCAGCTCACGCCGAGCTTTTACTACCAGGATCGGTCGGCAGCGACGGCACCGGAGCGTATTCCTGTCGATCTGTATTACCATTCGGACAAGCAATCGTTTATCCGCATTGGCTCTGCCGCTGATGTCGAGCGCAGACAGGTGACGCTGAATCAACGGCTGCGCAATGTACCGATGGCTGACCTCAAGCAAACCGCGACATCGATCTATGAACTAACGAGCGGCTGGATGATCTCGAAGGAGCAGTATCTGGCTCAATTCTTAAAACGAGCGGGTCAACCCACCTACACTGGGGGTTATGATATTCAGATTCTGCCGTCTCCGCTACGCACATTTATCCAGTCACCAGCGCGCCCAGCGAACGCTTCGGCGACACCTGCACGCGTGAATGCGAGTGTGCAGCAGTGGTACGGGGAATACAGCCTGCCTGCACGTGTATATGCTGTCCCGAAGGGAACCGATTTAGCCGCGTATGGACGTAGTCATGTACTGGATGAGAAATCACCGATCTTTTTGAAGCAGGGCTTTATTGTGGTCAATTTGGATATCGAGTCGATTGTAAATGGTGATACGACACGTCCGCACCTACAATACATCCATGCGCCACTGAGCAACCAGTGGTGGCAGCTGGAAGGGTATGACGGCACCGAAGGGAAACGGGATCATCTGATGACCGATCCATATGGCGTATCGTATGAAGTAGCAGATGGCGATGTATTATTTTATGATACGGATCGTAGCACATATGATGATTACACAAGCCGTGGTACTCATTAATAGAATGCAAAGCCGTATTAAGCATGGATGAGACTAAGCAGATTAACAGCATCAAGAATATTAAAAGTATTAAAGGACTAAGAGCATCAACAGAACTAAAAGCACTAAAAGCACTAAAAGCACTAAAAGCACTAAAAGCACTAAAAGCACTAAAAGCACTAAAAGCACTAAAAGCACTAAAAGCACTAAAAGCACTAAAAGCACTAAAAGCACTAAAAGCACCTATCACCTTATACGCCAAAACAGGCACTTTCTTAGGGCTAATCCCAAGAAAGTGCCTGTTTTATATCAAAAAACAAAACAACTACTTATTCGTCACCTATCCTAAATCGTGCTACCTATCACGCCTATGTCCCTCAACTATAAATCTATTCACTGTACATATTTCAACCCTATATACCTTACCTGCACCTGTACCGCACCTGTACATACTACTGCATACTTCCCTAATTATATTTCACTTACTTCCCCAGCCAGTACGCCAGCACATACAAGAAATAAATATGAGCAGGATAAAATACATAGAATAAATATTTCATATTACGACCCTTGGTACCATTATATAATGCAATTGGAATTGCGGCGAAAACCATCATCCATTGAAATTCGGCAAGCAGCTCAAAATGGCTCATCCATGCGATAAATACGGATACAGCAACGAGTGCAAGCACTTGCCACGAGCGTTTATAACGTAGCAAATGGAATAGAACGCCTAAAATAATAAATACATATCCACCTTCAACCAGTGTTGGTACGGGGATCAACAGATTGCCATACATGAACAGATTGAAAAACACGGGATTGCCAATAGCTGATGAAGTAATGAACTGCATAGCAGCCTGACTCAGAACGATAGGAAGGATAAATGCGATAATCGCTGCACCCATTTGAGCATATTTACGTGCCTTGATCGAATTAATGAACCAATCGATCACGAACATATAGAGTACAGCTAAAAATAGCGTACCAAAGATGTTGTTAATCAGCACATGTTCAGATGGAAGTTGACGCTGAATAATCATACTCATGATGCCCATTAGCACATAGCCAATATATAAATGCAGCATGTACTTCCATTTACTGCGTGTGTAATAATATCCCTCTGCACTTGCAAACAGGAAGATCGGCGCTACAATACGTCCGATCCATGTAAACCAGATGGGAACATCATTCGGGAAAAATTGATGAATGTGATCGAATACCATCAGCAGTATACCGATAAGCTTGAGCTGAAAGCTGCTCAGACGAAAAGTCGAACCCGTTAAAGCCGTTAATGTAGACATAGAAAAACCTCCATATTCGATAAATAACTAAACTCAGATCATTAGAACTCCCAACGCCGGAGTAGTTCTGTTTCATGAGCTCAGCATATCGAATACGGAGGTTGCTTCCCATCGAATCAGCTTAAAAACACCTTACAGTTCAGTAAGCTAGCGTTCGCTGTCATGTTGTTATTGTATAGCTATTGTCATCTGTGCATATCGAGTATCCTTGCTTTTTATGGCTATATTGGAATTCTACCGGATCTGATTTGCCTCGTACGATCTCCGCAGTGCATAATTTATTACGCATTACGCATTACGCATTACGCATTACGCATTACGCATTACGCATTACGCATTACGCATTACGCATTACGCATTACGCATTACGCATTACGCATTACGCAAGCAGTCTGATCTTTGGACATCAGCTGCGAGATTATTTAAACGTAATCGATTGATGCATCGCATCCCATGCATTCTGTCCAATAATCCCCAGGCGCCACAGGGCGACCCCTTTTAATTGATAGCGTTTAGCAAGTCCAATCTTAGCATTAACGCTGCTAGCATCCTCACTACTCAGGGAGATGCCGAGCATCAGCTTCGATGCGTCTGTATTTTGCAATGCCATCAGGATCGCATCATTCACTTTATCCATCGGCTCTGGACTTTTCTTATCGGTATAGTCGTACGCCATAATAATCAGGTCATCCGCCATTGCGCCCAGCTGCTTGTAATCATAGCCTGTATACGAGCTGTTGAGCGGATGCAGGGCAAGTGTAAGCTTCAATCCTGCTTGATGCGCTTTGGTCGATAGATTTTTAATAAAGGCGTTATAGTCACTGCGTGCTTTTGCCTTGTCTCCACTCCAGCCCAATCCTTCAAAATCGAGCAGAATACCTTTGAATCCTTTTGAGCTCGCCGTATCGATCATCGCTTGAATCGTACGATTTTGGAGCTCCTGATTTTCCAGATTACGAGTCAGCTCGCCGTGGCCGTCAACGGCGTATACCATCAGATACGGAGTGGTACCGTTAGCAGCGGTATTTTGAATGATCGATTCTGGTGTATCGGCTCCAGCAGCCTGAGGCCATTTGTATTCGGTGCTTGTAGTAGAGAATTCGCCATCGGTTGTAATCCGGCTCCAGCCATACGCGACCGCATTGAAATCGGGCACGAACGCACGCTCATCGTAGGACGAGATCGCATAGAAGCCCATTGTATACATATTCTTGATCGGTGAAGTGATGGCTACGGTTCGTGTGGAGGCGTTCCAGTTTACGCTGGCTCCGAATTGTTGACTAAAAAAGCTAAGAGGGATCATCGTTGTATTACTAATCGTTTGCGGAGCGACAGCAAGTGATACGTTCGCGCCATCGACAACTGCGGTTTTGCTATTCATCGTAAGTATAATGTTCTTGGTCTTATTCTGATTTGTTGCTGTAGCGGTAATCGTTTTAGCTGCCTGATTCCAGCTTACCTTTACACCAAGTGCTTCTGAGATGGCGCGGAATGGAACGAGTGTCGCTCCATTTTTAATAACGGGCGCTGTAGGAAAAGGTAATGGATAGCCGTCTAACATAATGTTCGTAGCGGGTGTAGCCGCTTCTGCGGCAGGCAAGGAGGCAGCAGGCAACGTAAACGAACCTGCACCAAGGATACAAGCGAGCGACGCAGTGAGTAACCATTTTTTCATCATAAACCTCCTGTTGATATGGGATAATAAAGAATAGAGCAATTCTCTTCCATGTTACTGTCTTTAGTTTACCAGAACGAGCACCAAGAGGAATTATACAAATCCTGATAATTATGTCATAATTGATATTTTTATGAGAAATGGAGGAGAAAAGAATCAGAGGCGATACACATCTTTTGACCTCACTTTGTATCTATACGAACCAATTTGATTTTTTTGCATACAAAATAGTTCTGAAATCGAGTACACTTATGAAGTGTTAAAAGTATGTAAACTGGTGGAAAGCTAGCCACCAGAAGGAATCGGATTGTAGGCATTTAAATTTAGAGACATATCGGTTATATTAGGATTAGGGTACACTGGTGTTCGGGCATGATGTCGATCCATGCTACTATTTGATACCAAGACGATCCGCTGATTATGAAAGTATAGATGTGGTCCCTATCTTTCGGAAAGCAGATCGTAAGGACAAACGGAAATAAAGCTTGACCCGAAACCTATCATCAATGCAACCCGGAATCTGTGCTGTCTTTCGAAAGGGTATAACCGTACTTCTGGAAAAAGAGCCGTTATGCCGGGGAATATATGGACAGATGAAGAACATGATTAGAATACTGCTACATCTGCATCCTGGTATGTACCTATCGATCATCACGATCAGACACCATACTGTTCGTGAATGAATGTTAGATGGAGTAAGACAGATCGGCTATGTGGATAGCGATCATTTCATTATAAAAGTATATTGTATTCGGTAATAATTCAGACATCGTGTATGCGCTGAGATTAGGCCGAAGCCTGGGCATGACTAAGCCCGGCTTCGGTCTATTTTTTTTACAAAGGAGGTCGACGAGATGGAATCCAAATCGATGTTATATATTGGCCAGGATCCAATCAATCTCCAACTGGTTCGTTACCTGCTCAGTAAAAAATTCCCCCATATTAAGCTGATTCAGGTAGGCAGCAGTGATGAAGCGATGTCGAAGCTAGGGGAGGATTCACCTGCACTGGTGCTGGTTGATATTCAGCTTCCGATCACGGAGGAATACACCATTCCAGATAAGCTAAAACAACAGGCTGATCATGAATCTACTCCAATCTGGGCAGTAAGTGGTTGTGTGATGGAGCAGGATATTATCCGTGCGTATCGATCAGGGTTTGACCGATATTTTACAAAACCTCTTCACCTGCTTAGCTTTACTCATCATCTGCGCCGAGAACTGGACGGATGATCTTTACAATCGATACATGTCGCAGGCGATATCGTGATTCTCTTATCCATGTCTGCTCCTGCTCATGTAAGGTTGGTCTCGAAGCAATCCGTTACGTATTCCGACTCTTTAAAATGTGGAGTGTATAAATCATTGAATGCAAAAAGTATAATCACACAAGCGACCAGCTATACTACAAAGCTATTACGCAATCGTTTTGGCAAGGGACCGGAATCGGTATCGATTCATCTGTGCAAAAATTGCGTAGTCTTTCATTTGAAAAATTTTATTAGCCCGGTGGAAAAGTTTCTAATTAGTCAGGAGGAGGAGCAGGCTTTTCGCTATACGCGTGACCTGATCATGAAATCACTACTGCCTGAACTACGAAGTTTTCTCCAGCACCAGCTTCATATGGATGTGATCGATTGGTACTATGACTGGGGGCTGCATCATGCCTCCGGTGTTATTGTAGCGCTGCTAGGTCCAGAAACTTCACCAGCTACAGACTACAAGCACAAGCAGATCATCCACCAGCAGATCATCCAGACGACAAACGCCTTACAGAAGCCGCCGGAATATATCGATTCCTGGTGGGTGAATACGCGTATGCTGTTTATTTTCCGGCGTGGAACGACGATTTTGCTGGAAAAGGAATTTATCGCCCTCGGGTATGAGCAGATGCTGCGCGTGACGAAGGACAAGCTGGAGAAAAGGCTGCTGGAAAAGCAAACCAATATCGAGCAGATTGTCGGCAAAAAAATCGCTGATCTGTATGTGGATTGGAATTTTGAGAAGGATCACAGTATGATCATTTATTTATTTGAAGACCATATGACAGCAGAGCCTGTAAGGCAGGAAGGATAACGATCATTACCTGCCACTGATATACGACTATGGTTGTAGATCAAGAGACAGCTAAGGGGTACGAATGCAACATTTTGCCTGATTCCGAGTTCCAATATCGTCAATTGACTGTTAGTAGGGTATATTGGCTATAATACATGATTCCATGCGCATCCTTAATTTCAGCATGAGACACACAGAATGTATACGATATTATAAATGGTGGTGTACTCGTTTTGAAAACTAGGGAAATGATCAGTCAGTCGACGTCTTATGTAACCAAGTTGCTTCGTAGTCGCTTTGGAAAAGGACCACAGTCCGTGAAGATTGTATTGTCAGAGCGCTGCATCGTGTTTCAGCTTCGTAATTTTATTAGTCCGGTGGAAGATTTTCTACTTGTGCACAATGAGGAGGAAACCTTTCGTTATACACGTGAGCTCGTTATGAATGCGGTACTGGAAGACTTGCAGACATTTCTGCAACAGGAGCTTGGGCTGCCGATTAGCGATATGTACTACGATTGGGGCGTACATAATGCTTCGGGTATGATTGTAGGACTACTGGAGGTTGATTCAAGCGATAAGGCTCCCAATTATGATGGAAAGGAAGCCTTAGAGCGATCGTTATCGGATATTCTGGAAGAAATCCAAAAGCGTCCAGAGCATATGGATTCCTGGTGGGTTGATGCTTCGACTCTATGTGTGTATCGCCGTGGAATCACAAAGCTGATTGAGCTGGAGCTGATCGAGCTAGGTCATTTGGATCTGCTCAAAACAGCCAAGCGTCGATTGGAAAAGCGATTGATTGCACAGCATGTAGACACTCAGAAGCATATCGGTAGATCGCAATATGAGCTTTATCTGGATTGGGATTTTGGCAGAGACGATGGTATTATTTTATACATTTTCGAATAAAGGATGGTATCAGCAGGAGCGCATGGAGCATCGATCAGCCGTAGATTGGTTGATCGAGCCATCCTATATATAGCAAAAGGCGGCGTGGATTGTTCCACACCGCCTTTTTGTTGTCATTCTATAGTTGCTAGATCAAGCTACTTGTTATGCAAACGACCTATTAAGCAAATTGCTTCGGATTGGAGCCAAAACGGTTGTCTCCTGGAGTGCCTTCCAGACACAGGAAGATAAGCAAAATAATCGAGCCAACAAATGGAACGAGCGCAATCAGAATCCACCAGCCACTGCGATCCGTATCATGCAAGCGACGAACGACAACGCCCAGACCTGGCAGCAATACAGCCAGAGAGTACAGACCGGACAGTACGCCGTTGATACCCATCAGAGATTCCAGCAAATACAGCACCAGGATGATTGGAATCGAAATCAACACATACATCCAGTATTCCTTACGTCTTGCTCTTCCTTGGAAATTCACATAATCCTTCAAAACCTTTAGATACCAGTTCACTTACTGTTCCTCCTACAATATATGTATTTAATTAAAGCACTACATTTATACCATACAAATCCAGTAAAGTGAATGTTTATTTAGGTTGATATTACTTTTATTTACAATAAATCTGGTATACAAATAAAATCAGTTATTTGGTCCTACATCGTATTTGCATAGAAAAGTAAGGCAGCCACGGATTTTGAGGCTGTTCTAGTACGGAAGACATCCAGCTACCACGACTGATTCCTAGCGAAGTCAAATGCTTGCATTTTCGTTTGTAATTAACGCTGGTCAAAGCCTATTTTCGTGATACAATACTTAAAGTCTATGCACGACCATGTGAATCAGGAAGGATCGTACAACCTATGAATCAACCCCCGTTTATTGCCGTTGAAGGCCCGATTGGTGCGGGTAAAACAACGCTGTCCACGATGCTATCGCAGGAGCTTGGACTGCCGATTCTCAAGGAAATCGTAGAGGAAAATCCGTTTCTCGGTAAGTTTTATGAAAATATCGACGAATGGAGCTTTCAGCTTGAGATGTTTTTCCTGTGTAATCGTTACAAGCAGCTCGAAGATACAGGCATCCAGTATATTGCCAACAATCAGCCGGTCATTTCCGATTATCATATCTATAAAAATATGATTTTTGCCCAGCGTACATTAAAAGGTGTCAAACGCGAAAAGTATCGCCAAATCTACCATCTGTTAACCGATGATCTGCCGAAGCCGGATGTGATCGTCTATATCCGTGCGAGTCTGGATACATTGCTACGACGGATTGCCAAGCGTCAGCGCTCATTTGAGCAAGGCATGGATACCGCTTATTTGGAGCAATTGATCCTTGATTATGATGAGGCGATGGCCGCCATTGCCGAGCGTGAGCCAGATACGACGATTATTACGATCGATGGCGACACGATTGATTTTGTGGAAAACAGGGAGCAATTCGATGAGATTGCTACCCGCTTAAAGGAGCTTATACATGAACGAATACAACATACCTGAAAATGCGCTGATCACGATTGCTGGTACGGTAGGCGTCGGCAAATCGACACTCACGTCAGCGCTGGCAGAACGCCTGAATTTTAAAACATCGCTAGAAAAGGTCGATCATAATCCATATCTGGAGAAGTTTTATCATGATTTTGAGCGTTGGAGCTTTCACCTGCAAATTTATTTTCTAGCTGAGCGCTTCAAGGAGCAAAAGCAGATTTTTGAAGCAGGCGGCGGCTTTGTACAGGATCGGTCGATCTATGAGGACACTGGTATTTTTGCCAAAATGCACGCGGACAAAGGTACGATGTCGGTTACCGACTATGAGACGTACACGAGCCTGTTCGAGGCGATGGTGATGACCCCATACTTCCCGCATCCTGATGTGCTGGTGTATCTGGAAGGTAGCTTGCCGTCCATTCTGAACCGCATTCAGCTGCGTGGACGTCAGATGGAAATTGATACTGATCGCTCCTACTGGGAGCAGATGCATGGACGTTATGCAAAATGGATCAATGAATTTACTGCTTGTCCGATTCTGCGTCTGAATATTGACGAATATGATGTGAATGATCCTGCTTCGATGGATGAGATTCTGCGCCAGATCAGCGTTGTGATTGCAGATGTGCGTGCGGAGAAGAAGCTGCATGTGACAGGCTGAGTGAGCCGATAAGCGATGAAGTGAATAAACGATTAAGGTATAGACCATTAGTAGCGTACAGCGCTGCAATGGTCTATTTTTATTGTACATAAAAATGAAATAACAAGACTAATTTACCGCTTATTATAGATTTATCCAATTTAGTGTATAGTTCCAAAGTCATGAATATTTATATATGTAATATTTATGTATTGATTTATATAGCAAGCAAATGATAGGATGCAGAGGTCTAAACGGCTTGTGAACCCAGTATCATAGGACGAGCTGTTGTAAGACCAACGAGGAAATAGAATAGGGGTAGTACCGTACACACGGTACTAGGAAGGAAGGTATCCATTGAAATTTGCCAAAAAGTTTGCCCTCGCAGGGGCAGTAGTCTGGATGATGATCGGCATAACATCTGCCTATGCATCCGACAGTAGCAGTACACAGACCGAGAGTACATACAACTGGGTAGCAGGTCCAAAGAAAGTAGAAATGGATGATATTGCTTCGCTGGATTTGAGTAAGGAGTTTTACTTTTTAAATGGTGATGATACTAAGAAGATGACGATCGATTCTAATGATGTTCCGAGCGGTCAGGAGATCGGTAGTGTATTTCCAGCGAATGATAGTCAGAGCTGGTGGGTACTGTTTGAGTACAACGATTCCGGTCATATCGCCGACGATGAGAAAAATGATATTGATGCTGATGATCTGCTGGATAGCTATCGTCGCGGCACGGAAGAAAACAATAAACAAGTGCCAGCAGAAAATCAGCTCCAGGTCATTGGTTGGGATCAAGCACCAAAATATGATGAGGCTACACGTAATCTGACCTGGTCACTGAAGCTACAGAATTATCAGAATCAGCCTATTATTAACTATAATTCTCGTATTCTGACACGTACCGGGTACATTTCCGTGATTCTAGTTACTGACCCGGGTAATATGGCTGCGGATCGTCAGATTCTGGAACAGCAAATTTTGCCCAAGCTAACTATAAAAAGTGGCAATACATATACAGACTTTGATCAGTCGATTGATCACGTATCTGAAATGGGATTGACCGGATTGATTGTAGGTGGCGCCGGACTGGTTGCTGCTAAAAAATTAGGTCTGCTGCTTTTGTTGAAAAAATTCTGGTATGTGATTGCAGCTCTAGTTGTAGCTGCTTTCGGTTGGGTAAAGCGTCTGTTTACGCGTTCACGTGAACGCAAGCAGGACTCGCCTTATCATTCTTCCGATCCGGGCAATAGCCCTTCGGATAATGGAGGAAACAACAACAATACTTCGCCGACGGTCAATTTGCATAAAGATGCTACAGAGCATGAGCGCAATGATCGTAACGACCGTATGAATGGTTAACACGAGCATCTAGAATTCAAATGCTTTGAATAACGGGCTTGAATAAAATAGCTGGAATCAAAAGGTACGTCAATTCAACCACAGTATCGTCTCTTCATATAGAGACTGTACTGTGGTTTTTGTTTATGTTCCCATTTAACAATCGAAAAGCTGGAGTTAAGTCGTGTTAACAAGCGATAGCGTTTCAATATTGAAAGCGTCATCCATCCAGTACATTCTTCCCTTGAAAAGCGTATACGGTGGCTATAGAATACAATGATCACCGTACGAAGGAATAAATGGAGCACTATTCTGCATCGATTGATCTAGGAAAGAATAAACATTCATTATGTATTTTACACTTGCATCGTATATCGAATGGAGGACACGTATGGAGAATTTAGCTGATATTTGCTGGCAAGTATGCTCGCCAGAGCTACAAGCTGTATTAGTAGACCCGCAGGCTTGTGTAGTGGAAACGCTGGTACCTGGCTTTGAAGCGCAGGTATTTAAGCTATCTGTGCAGGGGCAGCATTATGTGCTCAAGCTGTGGAACGAGCAGTCTAATCCAGATATTAAGCGGCAATACGATGTACTATCGATGTTATACCAGCATAAGCTAGCTGTATCCTGTGTATACGGGTATGGTACATATCATAATCAGGCTGTACTACTTACAAGCTATGATGGAGAACCGATTCGTAAAATAACGACCCCTCATCTGTCACTGCTGGCGCGTGAGCTTGCCCATTTGCATGAAATTCGTATCGATGCGATGCAAGGCGTAGCTATCCCAACATACGGGCAGAACAGTTATTTTTATAGTGGAATAGATAAGCATTCCGAGTTATCCGCTCTACTTCATACGCTGATTCAGCATATTGAGTGGCGAGAGCCATCGATCATTCATGCTGATTATCATCCCGGCAATCTCGTATATGATGGTGAGCGGTATACGATTATCGATTGGACGAATATCCAGCTACTGGATGCACGTCTGGATCTCGCATGGACGCTGCTCATGTTGAGATTATATGTTTCAGCACGCTATGAGCGTGTGTTTCGTCAGGCTTATCTGGAAGTGCGCCCACAGGCGGAGGATCAACTGGATGCTTTTACAGCGTTAGCCTTTTTACGCTGGCTTATGCAGTATGAGAAAGGCCATACCCCGAAGCTGCCTGCCGCACGCAAGCGAGCGCAGGAGCTGGTGCAGGACAATGAATGGCTACAGCCGCATAGCGCCTTAATTGCCAGATGGATAACAACGTAGATACAGGTATAAATTATAGAGAAGAATAGCTCACAATAATCGCAACTGGAGGCGACGATATGACAATTTTTGATCCCCTGTATTATCCTTATCCTTCTCAACGCAATGCGGTATACGCAAAGCATGGTATGGTAGCGACTTCGCAACCGCTGGCGGCGCAGGCAGGTCTTGATATTTTGAAAAAAGGTGGCAATGCTGTCGATGCAGCGATTGCTACGGCTGCATGTCTAACGGTCGTAGAACCAACGTCCAATGGCATTGGCGGTGATGCGTTCGCACTGGTATGGATGAAGGATGAGCTGCACGGTCTGAATGCGAATGGGCCAGCTCCACAATCGATCTCCGTTGAAGCTGTTCAGGCAGCAGGTCATCAGCAGATGCCTACGTATGGCTGGACACCTGTGACTGTACCCGGTACGCCAGCCGCCTGGAACGAGCTATCCCGTCGATTCGGACGTTTGCCGCTGACAGAGGTGCTGGCGCCTGCGATTCATTATGCAGAGCATGGCTTTCCGATCTCGCCAACGCTGGGCTATTATTGGGAGCTGACATTCAAGCGATTCAAGGAGACGTTGCAGGATGAAGCTTATCAGGGCTGGTTTGATACCTTTGCTCCAGATGGACGAGCACCGCATATTGGAGAATTATGGCGTTCGCCTGGACATGCTGCGACGCTGCGAAGTATTGCCGAGAGTGGGGCGGCTTCTTTTTATACGGGCGAGCTGGCAGAGCAGATCGATGCTCATTCCCGACAATATGGGGGCTATTTACGAAAAGAAGACCTGGCTGCCTTTCAACCTGAATGGGTAAAGCCGATCTCGGTTGAGTATAAAGGCTATGAGGTCTGGGAGATTCCACCAGCAGGGCAAGGCTTGATCGCACTGATGGCGCTGAATATATTAAAAGGCTATTCGTTCGCCGAGCGGGATACGGTGCAGACGCATCATCGGCAATGGGAAGCGATGAAACTCGCTTTTACCGATGGACTGAAATACATCACGCAGGAGGATAAAATGACCGTGCTTGCCGCCGATCTGCTATCCGAGTCGTATGCGCAAGAGCGGCGCTCGCTGATCGGTGAAGAAGCACTACAGCCAGAGCCAGGCAAGCCGTCTGCCGGTGGCACAGTCTATCTGGCAACAGCGGATAATGAAGGCAATATGGTGTCGTACATTCAGAGCAACTATATGGGCTTTGGTTCCGGGATCGTAATTCCAGGTACAGGTATCAGTATGCAAAATCGAGGACATTCCTTCTCGCTGGATGCGGCACATGATAATCGACTGGAGCCGGGCAAGAAGACATACCATACGATTATTCCAGGCTTTTTGACTCGACACAGTCGCGCCGTCGGTCCCTTTGGCGTCATGGGTGGCTTTATGCAGCCACAGGGACATGTGCAGGTTGTGATGAATATGATCGATTTTGGATTGAATCCGCAGGCGGCACTGGATGCGCCGCGCTGGCAATGGCTGGAGGGCAAGACGATCGAGGTAGAGCCATCCTTCCCCGACCATCTCGCTCAAAGCTTGATGCGTAAAGGTCATATCATTCGACGCGCCAATAACTCGGGTGGATTCGGACGTGGACAGATCATTATACGGGATGAACAAAATGGCGTGTTGATTGGCGGCACCGAATCACGTACAGATGGCGCTATCGCTGCATGGTAGCAGGAGAGCTGTATAGGAATAGGATAGAGAATACGCTAATTTTCATACATGTTGATCCGTTTAAATAAGAACAGCTTCGATGGAAATCGAGGAAGGATTACTATTTTCTAGTCACGAAATTTATAAAGGCTTCTGTATGATTCAGTACAAACCAAGCTCAAAGCAAGCACAGTCAGGACGTAGCGCCTTCTCCATGCTTGCTCATCCAGCTATCCAGCTGTTTGGCCAGCCATAGTCCAGCACCAAGGAAGCAGACAACCGGTAATAGAAGCCATGGATGCTCGATATAGCTGTCCAGATCCGAGCCGATATACGAAACGGCAAAGATCATCACCGCGCGTCCGGTTGCGGAAGCGATGAGAAACGAACGTAGCGAGATTCCGCTCAAGCCAGCGGCAGCATGCATCACGGTGAAGGGACCAAACGGCAGCAGACTGAATAAAAATAAGTACCAGAAGCCATTCTTTTCGATCCACCCCAGACTTTTACGCATACTTTTACGTTCAGCAATACGCTGAATGAATGACCAGTGCGATAGCTTACGTACAAGCACAAATACGGTTACAATGCCGAGCATGACACCGATCCAGGAAAAGATGAAGCCGTACCATAGCCCGTTGGCAGCGGCATTCACACCGATGACGGCAAGGGTGGGCAATGGTGGAATGAATGACAATAGAAATGCCATGGCAATACTGATAAGCGGCCCGAAGGAACGATATTGCTCCACCCAGTCTGCCATGTTGATCTCTGCTGTCGGTGTTAACGTTGCGAGTAGGTTCATATCCATTGCGGCGTTCTCCTTTTCATAATATATAGCCCTATTACCCGTTCAGGACGAACACGATAGCAGAAGGAAGCATCGAAATAAAAGAGATGACTAGCATAAGCTGTGATGATGCTAACCAAATGAAAAGGAGCAGCTCATAGAGTCTGCTCCTTTTCACTGAAAAAGGCTTCGATTTTGCGGCTAATGATCAGGCAAACGACGATAAAGAGTACCACTAATGCGATATACCACGGCTTTTCCCAGTATAGCTCCAGATCGGCACCGATAAATGAAACAGCGAACACCATCAAGCCGCGTCCGAACAATATCGCGATCAAAAACGAGCGGAACCGAATGCCACTCAGCCCAGCCGCTATATTGAGCATCGTAAATGGCCCGACTGGAAACAGACTGAGCAGAAATACGTACGTAAATCCATGCTCTCTGATCCAATGGCGAGTGCGCTCGACTCGCGGCTTATTCACAATGCGTTGAAGCAGATGA
The DNA here is from genome assembly GCF_034055775.1 of Paenibacillus hunanensis. Lineage (NCBI taxonomy): Bacteria > Bacillati > Bacillota > Bacilli > Caryophanales > Paenibacillaceae > Paenibacillus > Paenibacillus hunanensis. The sequence goes on from NZ_CP139194.1 coordinate 1,176,808, forward strand.
TGCTCGGATAGCTTGCGTATGATCAGAAAAGCGACCAGAGAACCTGTAATAATGCCGATGTACGAATACAAAAAGCCTAACCATAGCCCATATACAGCAGCATTCACACCGAGCACTACAATAGTAGGCATCGGGGGAATAAATGATTTAAGAAACGGAATCAATATACTAATCAGCGGCCCGAGTGACCGATAATCATTCATCCACCGTTTTAAATTGTCCTCGTTAATATAAGATAGCCATTCCGATATTGAAAGCTCCATTCTTTTCTGTACTCCTTCATTCAGCATTCTGGCTTCTGCCATAGGGGGATATCGTGTACAATTGCTCTTATTATAGCTGATTTGACGTTTGCCGAGACGATAGAGAATGGGCGAACTTGAGGCAATTTGAGTGAGGGACGGTTGGACTGCGATAACAGCAACAGGCAATGGACAATATACAAAAGGAATGATTGAACATGCATATTATTATTCAGTTGTCGCGTCGGCTAATAAGGATGCGCAAGTCTGTGCTTGCCTTTACAGCGTTGCTATTCATTATGCTTAGCTCTGGTATTGCTTATGCATTAGAGCCGAATACATTTGGACACTGGTTCAATGCGCTCTACTGGGTGCTAACGACGATGGCTACTGTGGGCTATGGCGATTATTTTATGGAAAGTATACCGGGGAAGCTATTTACCATTTTTCTGTATATTTTCGGAATTGGCTTACTGAGCTTGATTATCGGTAAAATTATCGATTCGATGGGTGAATATAATCGCAGAAGGGATGCGGGCAAATTGAGTTATAGTGGTCAGGGGCATATCATTATCATTAACTGGAGCAAAAAAGCACATTATGCGATCGATGAGCTATTTTCCAGTAATCCAAAGCTGGATATTTTGATTATCGATCAGCTGGAGAAGCATCCGTATGATCATCCACAGGTGCATTATGTGAAGGGCGATCCGACCAGAGAAGAAACATTGCTTCAGGCAAGCATTGCCACCGCACAGTCGGCGATTATTTTCGCAGATTCACGGATTGATGATGCTTCACTTGTAGATGGAAAATCGCTGCTTGTTGCTTCCAGCATTGAACGCACCGCTCCACAAGTACATACAACCGTTGAAATCATGCTGGAAAATCATATTCAAAACTTCCGCCATGTGCATATTAATGAATTTGTGTTATCCCATGATGCGATCTCACGGCTCGCCGTACGATCAGCTCTGCATGAGGGCAACAATGATATTATTAATCAGCTACTGAATCGTCGCTATGGAGAGGATCTGTTTCAGGTGGAGGTGCGTCCGCAGTGGCATACGTATGGAGATGCCTTTCATGCGCTACTGGCGGAAGGAGCTACGCTCATTAGTGACCGTAACGATATGACGATTAACCGCAAGCTGGATCGGCCGATTCCAGCAGAGGCGAAGCTATTCGTGCTTTGCGATGATGCGACCCATTTGAGAATTAAGGTAAATTACGCGAATGAGCTGCAATAATATCAGATCAGAAACATCGAGTAAGAGCAATTTTATTATTTTAGCTATTTACGAATAACGTTGAAGCAAGTATACTTTAGGAAATCAATACTTCGTGAGGAAGCACCTCGCAAAAGGACGATATGTCTTTTTTGCGGGGTGCTTTTTTGCGTTCCACTACAGTCGGGGAGTGAGCAGGTTGAGGAATAAGGAGGAGAACGATTGAAGCATATGATCAATAAAATGATAGCGACGACGCTTAGCATAAGTATGATATCCGGCCTACTGCCCTTATCATCCGCACTGGCATCAACTGCACCCCAATTCACAGCAACGTATCGTACAGGCGATCATGTGAAGCTGGAATGGTCAGCAACGATGGCAGATGCCGATGTGATCACACAGTCTGGATTTGAGAATCAGAATGAATTTGACGTGAAGGCTGGTGGGAGTGGTACAGCAGGCGGGCAAAGTCAGACGAGTGAGGATAAATTCAGCGGCAACTATTCGCTCAAGGTAGCGGATACGCTGGGCAAAGGAAATGCCTACTGGTATCCTTCTACCTCGGCAGATAGCTCGCGTGTGTATCTGGGAAGAAAATACGGCATTCCGCGCGGAACACCGCTATCAATCACCTTTAAGGCGAAGGCGCTGGGGACGAATGGATGGATTCAACCCTTTATGGCAGGCGGCCCGGGTAAAAGTACCTATCCATTGAATCATTTTCCACAGTATTATCCCGATATCAAAACACCGATTCACTTTACTGCACCTGTACGAGCAGGAGATACGTCGTTTACGGTGGATCGTATTGACGAGCTGAATAAAGAGTTTCTTAGACGGCAGTCTCAAAATTCATTAATGACGCTGGCAGATCGCTCCTCGACGAATTATGGCATTGGAGCGACCTACATTCAGCGGGTGGATGTTGCGAACAAACGAGTATATTTATACCCGAATCTACCGTTTCGTTCCAGCTTTGCCGCAGGAGATGATGTTGTATCGATGTACTGGGAGGATAATGCCTTTATCGGGCGCTCGCTGATTGCTAACGAAGGCTGGAAAACGTACAGTACGAACGTTATCGTCTCGACCGATACCGACATGGAGTATGAGACACGGGGAATGGATGCGATCTTTGATACAGTCGCACCAGGCACGGTATATCTGGATGAGTTTAAATTTGGCTATGCACAGCTAGTTGAATTGTATCGAGATGGTCAATCGCTGTATAAAGGATATTTGTCCGATTATGAGGATACTGGAGCTGTAGACCGGGCTGCACCGCAAGTACCGGAGCATATAGCTGCCACACCCAATAAGCAGACTCGCCAGCTGGAGCTGTCATGGAATATGGTGTCTGATATCGGCACCACGTATAGCTATCAACTGAAAGGCTATCCTCGCAATGAAAGTGCTACAGTACTGTCTACAGCACAGACGATTACCGTTACTTCTGGCATCAAAGGCTATTCGGTAGTTGTCGATACGAATCCAACGACACAGCCCTCAGGTCAAGTCACAACGACAGCAAATCGTTGGTCAACCGCGATGCCGTCTATACGCTCTTATGTTCATATTGCCGCTGTGGATCAGCAAGGAAATGTATCGCCTGCTGTCCATCTTCCGATTGTAGATGAAGATCAGCCTGTATTAACGGTCACGCCTTCTGTATCTGGCTGGACGACAGGCAATGTGGAGCTGCGTGCAGTGGCGGATGATGCGACAACATGGGTTCGTCAGGTGAGCACACCGGATCGCATCGTGTCCGGTTCAGCCGCTTCTTTTACAGCTACAACGAATGGTAGCTACACCTTTTCTGCGGAGGATTCATTTGGTAATTCTACGCAAACGACCTACACGGTGAGTAATATTGATCGGCAAGCGCCGGAGATTTTGTTTACACCGGGCAGGAGAGAGTGGTCGGCAGAGCCTGCTGAGGTAAAGGTGAATATAAGCGATACGCAGTCAGGTATTGATCCGGATCGCATTCGATATTCGTGGAGTCAAAATAAGAATATCGACGATGAGGAGCGAGAATGGCATACGTCATCGTCAAGCTCATTTACCGTCCCGATTACAGAGGAGGGCGAATGGTATTTGACCGTGCAGGCATCGGATCGAATGGGCAATAACGTGACGATGAGTACCGATCATATACGTTTGCAGCAAATGCCGACTACGCCACTATTAAACGGACGCACTCTTAGCAGCAAGCAGATCGAGCTGGAGTGGCAACAACCAGCTATGGGCTGGACAGATGGACTTCGATATGAGCTGGTCAATGAAACGACAGGTCAGCGACAGGAGCTGGAATATCCAACAGCTAGCTATATCGAGTCCGAATTAACACCAGGCACAAGGCAAAGCTATCGTATTCGTGCGCTCAACCATACAGGGACAAGCGACTGGTCAGAGCCGACCGTATTGTATACACGTCCAGATTTACCGGAGCAGGTCAGTGTCAGTCTGCAAGGAAAAGACTTTACACGCGCGCAGGTGAATATTCAGTCGGTAGCATCTGCGGATGCATATCATATTACATTTACAGATAGGACGACGGGGACAATTACCGCACAACAGACGGTAACGGGTACTACTTATGCCAGTGTAGGGCCTCTCGCGCCAAACACGCTCTATGATGTGGCGGTAACGGCTGTGAATGCAGGTGGAGAAGGCATGGCGAAGCATGCAAGCTACCTATCCTTGCCAGCGGCGCCATTTGGATTCGATAGAGTAGCCGCTTATGAACATGAGATTGAATTAAAATGGACAACGGTGACTGGAGCGGTATATGCAGACTTGCAGCGCAATGGACAATCGGTCAGCAACAATACGTATCTGTCAGGTGAGCTGGAGCAATATCGAGATATAGAGCTGCCTTCTGGCACCTTATTCAACTATGAGCTAGCACTGGCGAATACGACGGGATTTGGCTATTTTACGTATTTACCAGGCGTATGGACGTTACCGGGTCGCGTCGAAGCACTCCATTCCAGCGAAGCATCGGATACAAGCCAAACGCTACAATGGCAACCTACACGCGGTGCAACTGGATATCGATTATATGTAGATGGACGCTATAGCGATACCGTAACAGACACAACGTATACGTATCGCGAGCTTGATCCTGGCAAAGTATATACCTACACAGTCGAGGCAATCAATGCTAGTGGTACAGGTACGGCGGCGATACTCACAGCTACTACACGACCTGCTATACCAGACGGAATTCGTATCACAGATCAGACGGAACACGGCTTCAATGTGCATATGGAGCCTGTCCGCGGTGCGAATAGCTACCGTTTGCAGCTCAATCAGCAGACGTATCATAGTTCCAACGGAACATTTGCGATTACAGGCTTGCAGGCAGGCAATGCATATAGATTCCATGTACAGGCAGGCAATGATGCTGGTTATTCTAAAGCGGTATCGTTACAAACCATCACCTTACCACCTGCTGTAGAGGGTGCCCGTGTGAAGTCTAACGAAGCTGGTCAAATTGTACTCGATTGGCAGCCTGTTCAGGGTGCGAGCTATTATGAGATCAGTGATATGACAGGTAAGCTTCAGGGCATCGTTAGTCAGCCAGGCTATCATGTAAAGCTACAGCCGGGTGAATGGGCACGCACGACGATCACACCTGTAAATGATAGTGGACGTGGTCAAGCTATCACAGTGGATTATCGTGCAATACCGGACGCAGGAGATATCCTCCCCGAGCAGCTTGTGCAGATTGGACAGCGCGGTGTAGAGGATGTATTGATTCACTGGGATACAATTCCTGGTGCTGATGAATATCATCTGTATGCACCGGATGGGGGGAAGGTAGCTACAGTAAGCGGCAGCACATATGCGCTGTTGACTGGTTTAGATAGTGCAACTCGGTATACCAACTATACGCTTCGAGCTGCCAATAACGGCGGCGAAAGTCGTAGCTATCCCGTGCCCGTATTCGTCACTCGCCCTGATCCGAGCTTTACCCTTTCAACATCGGATAGTCGGCATCGTGCGACGATCACACTGACAGCGAAGGATGGCGCAGAGCAGTATGCGATATCGTCAGCCACAGGTAAGCTATTGTTCAAGGGCAAGCAGAGACAATGGGAGATTCAATCACTTCGTGCAGATACGAATTATACATTCCTTGTATGGAGCGAAAATGAAGCTGGTGATCGCTCGGCGCCTGTTCCGGTTCGCATACACACCAGTCGGGATGGACAGATTCCCGGACAGCTTGGACTTGTATCTCCACATAACGCTGGCTCATTAACTTCAGATCATAGTAATTTAGACAACAAGGCAGATGTTGTAGTCGATATGTATAAGCAAAATGTGGATACCGAGCCAGCGGAAACGACAGGAACGATTGATTTTGCAGAGGCTTCACCCGTTCGTAGCGATTTTACGGATACGCGTAACCATTTTGCTCAATTTGAAATTGATCAATTGGCAGCGCTCGGTATTTTAAAAGGGAAAACATCAACGACCTTCGCACCGGAGCTGGGTGTTACACGGTCAGAGTTCATGTCGATGCTCGTGCGGTTAGTTTATTCTGCTGATCAAATGAAAGCCGAAGCTCATAATGAAGTGGCATCGCTACCTTTCCGTGATGTACATGCTCAGGACTGGTATGTACCAGAGCTAGCTATTGCTTATGCGAATGGCTGGATTAGCGGAGTGAGTAAGACTCAATTCGCCCCGGATCAGATTATCACTCGCGAACAGGCTGCCAAAATCCTGGCACATGCGTTGCAAACGGTAGGAGCATCTGGTGAAGTAGAGTCTGCTGCCTCATCCGTTCTACTAGCTACGACAGTAGCCGATGATTATACAGATAGCGAGCATATTGCGGATTGGGCAATGATTCCGGTTCAGCAGCTTACAGCGGCACATTTACTGCAAGGCTATCCGACAGGCACATTCCAGCCACGTAAGTCGCTCAATCGTGCAGAAGCGGCATTGATGCTATATCGTTCGATGAATGGATTGCTTCATAGCCGTTCCTAAATCGTTATTTCTAGACGGAAATAGAACTAACGCTATGATTATGTAATAAACAACGAGGTATGAATACGCTGAATATGCGTAAAAAATCAGCTCCTATACAATAAGCAAATAGAAATAAACGCATAAGAGATATATTTTCAATACATTGCATATGACCGTTATGCAGTCATACACATAATAAGGCTTCTAAAGCGATCCCCGATTCCTTGCTGATCCTGAGAAACGCAATCTTCCATATTAGATATGGGAGATTGTGGCTCTGAATTAGTAAAGGGATGTGGGGATTTTGTATATGACTCGCAGGTGTTGCCATTCTCAACCAGCTGAATAACGGGTATACTAGGTTCAACAAGCATGAGCCAGGCCCCTGTCCAGTGAACAAGTATAGGCGACACCTGCTTTTCCTTTACATAGTTGATTGTCTGTCTCCTTACTATTCGCATTATTACATGCGACTAGCTGCGCTATGTATTCATCATGCGCAAGCATAGGGTAACGTCTTGCTCGCTCCGTCCTATTCGTTGTTGAAGCAAGCAGCCGATCAGGTCTGCCTGAACTCATTTGCAAATCATTGTTGAAAAGGAGCTTGTCCCATGACGAACGAATTCAAGCCTGTTATCGTAAAACACGTTGTCATCGGCGAAGGCGCGCCTAAAGTGTGTGTACCGCTGGTTGGCCGGACGACCGAGCAATTGCAGGAGGAAGCACGCTTTTTACAAACGGCTGATCTGGATGTAGTGGAATGGCGCGTTGACTTTTTTGAGCATGTTCATCATATTGAGCGTGTGCGTGCAGCATTACTGGAGATTCGTGCCTATTTGCCATCTGTGCCGTTGATTTTCACCTTCCGTACGAAGCAGGAAGGCGGCGAAACGGATATGGCGATAGATGAATATGTGCAGCTCAATCAATCGCTGGCTGCTTCCGGTCAGGTGGATATGATTGATGTGGAGCTCTTCATCGGCGATGAGCATGTGCGCGCCATTGTAGACAAAGCACATCAGCATCACGTACCGGTAATTATTTCAAATCATGATTTTGTAGCTACACCACCTAAAGAGGAGATTATTGCACGTTTACGCCAAGCACAGGAGCTGGGTGGCGATCTGTTAAAGCTAGCTGCGATGCCTCAATCGCCTGCGGATGTACTCGCTCTGATGGATGCGACCTATACGATGAAGGAGCAGTACGCGAAACGTCCGCTGATTACGATGTCGATGGCAGGGCAGGGCGTAATCAGCCGATTGGCTGGTGAATTGTTCGGTTCCGCCCTTACATTTGGGGCAGCAAAGCGCGCATCCGCTCCCGGTCAAATCCCGGTATCCGAGCTACGCAATGTGCTGAATTTATTGCATAATCAGCTGTGATGTAACAAGGCTATGGATAGTCATATGTACCAATCAAAGCCCTCACAACAGGAATCAGAATCGTCATAGCTTTCCTGTAATATCATGCCTCGTATCCTCCATACTATACATGTCTTATATCCTCCACACCTATACTGTGGAGGATTTTCCTTATTTCGGCATGTATAATACAAATAAACCAGCACGACTCTAGCTCAAATGAAGGTCTCAAGTCAAAGTTTCAAGTCACGCTTTGAATTAAAACCTCAAGTTAAAATCTCGAATCAAAGTTTAAAATTAACGTTGGAACGCCTCAAATTAACATCTGAATGTCTTGAATTAACGTCATAAGGAGATGAGATTGCTCTTATCATTCAACAAGTGTCATTCAATGGTTCCAGCTGAGAAAGGAAGGTGAATCATGTATATTGTGTCTTCGTACAAGCAGGTGTGTATAGTAGAAGAGCTAGACGCATGGGAGCAGCAGTATAATGTGAAGTTGCCGCAGTCGTATCGTGAATTTTTATTGGGATATGGTCAGGGAACGTATACTAATCTATGGCATATAGAGATGCCTGATGCCGAACGGTTAAAAGAATTTGCGGAATATGGGCTATGGGAGTATGAGCAGGAGAGTCCGATTACAGCAAGTCAGCTGACTGAATGTATCGTCATCGGCAGCACAATTGACGGGGACATGCTGGCACTACATCGTGATGTGGAAGGAGGGTTCTGGCTACCGCGTCACTCCGAGCAGATTACGGCTGTATCGTGGCAGCAGTTGCCGTGGGAGGATTTTATGAAGCAGGAGCTACGGCGGTTATATGGAGACGCTTATGATTCAGCTGCTCATAAAGCCTATTTTGAGCCGTGGAATGGACGACAGCAGCATGAATTTTTGATGCTACGTAGTGAGCATGTCATGGAGCAGGATGCATCTGCGATTGAATTTGCCAATACGCTAGAAGGCAAGCAGGCCTATTTGCGCAAGATTGCAGCGAAGCTTGCTGAGCAGTATGTGCCTGACTTGAACATCCAGACGCCGTATACGGGCAAATTATTTTATCGAGCGCTAGAGGGTTATGTTCGCTTTAACTATGCGCATGGAAATGAAGTTGCCTTATTTTACGAGCCATCTCCAGTTGATGCAGCAAACGGTACATTCCTAGATCAACTTCGTCAGCAGCTCCATGCCGCAGGAATCGAATAATTAGACTTTAAAAATAAGAACAAATGTTCTATAATGAATGTATATTACGTTGTGAATGAGCAGATACACGAATGAGAAGGAGGTCATCTTATCGTTTTGCTTCCTTCTGCGTCGTTTGCTTTCCATCTGTCCTATACATCTTATGCTGGATATGCCGTATGTGTCCTGTAGACCCTGTTACACATGCTGTAGTCGGATGATCATATTCTGGCTTTAGACCTAATGAACAGCACGAACCTATACTTAGCCTGATGTATGATTAATTCGTCCGCAGCCTCATCTGTATATACACAAAGGAGGCTTCATCTGATGGCAATTACGATTGATGATCAATACATAGACAGTCTTGCTCCTAATGCAGCAGCGGCGAAAAATGGTCGAGGCTTATTACAAAAAAAGAAATTGGTAGCGCTCTATCGTACAGCCGATGATACGTTAATTTTTGGCGAATGTGCGGGTAGCGGAAAAAGTAATTATCAATGCTCCGTCGATTTTATTCAGCAGGATAAGCCTGTATCTCGTTGCACCTGTCCAAGTCGCCAGTTTCCATGTAAGCACGCGCTGGCGATTATGTATGCGTATGCGGCAGGAGAGACCTTTAATGAGGCGCCAATTCCTGAGGATATCGCGAGTAAGCGTGAAAAGTTAGAAAAGCGTGAAGAGAAAAAGGAAGAACGCGAGCAATCGGCATCCACACCAGCCGAATCAGCACGTAAAAAAACCGCCAGTAAAAATGCGCTGAAAAAGAAAATTCAAGCGCAGCTGGACGGACTCGATTTATTGGAAAAGTTAACGTTATCGCTTGTACGAAGCGGTCTGGGTACAGCAGATAAGCAGGTCATCAAAAATATTAATGATCATGTAAAGCAGATGGGCAACTATTATTTGTCTGGTGCGCAAAATGAACTTCGTCGTCTATCTCTACTGCTAGCAGATAAATCCGATCCAGAACAGCGCTATACGGCTGAAGTAGAACAGCTGAGTCGTATTCAAGCCCTTGTGCAAAAGGGGCGTGCTCATTTGCAAGCACGTTTGGAAGACCCGGAGCTAGCGCTCGATACCGATTCACCTATCGAGGAATGGCTCGGACATACATGGCAGCTAGCTGAGCTGGAGCAGTACGGCTTGAAGCAGGAAGCTGCGGAGCTGGTACAGCTTGCTTTTGTAAGTTATGACGATGCTGGACGACAGGAATTTGTTGATCTGGGCTACTGGATGGAGCCGGATAAGGATACGATCTGGCGTACGTTCAATTATCGTCCTTATCGTGCAGTGAAGCATTTGCGTGAAGAGGACAGCTACACCGGTAGTGTGCAAGTGAACGAATGGTATCGTTATCCAGGTGATCTGAATCCGCGTATTCGCTGGGAAGGTGAAATTCCGAATAGTCTACATGCAGACCTGCTTGCACGCGTTCGTCAGCAGGCCAAGCGTAGCTATGCCGATGCCATCAAAACGGTGAAGAATCAATTGAAGAATCCACTCGCCGATGCACATCCTGCCATGCTGCTGCATGTGAAGTCAACGTATAAGGGAAACAATGGCGAGCTATATATTACAGATGAGCAGGATCAGCAATTACTGCTTGGGAATGTGCAGGATCATAGCTTTCCGATACCAGGCACCACCGCGCTCTTACCTTATATCGCGCAGGATGGATTGCACGATGCCGTTTGGCTAGGTGTATTCCAGCATCATGTGGATACGGGACAGCTACTCTTTCAGCCCTTATCGATGATTGGCGAGCAGGAGGTCATTCGCCTGCTGTACTGAACCATTTGGCTTGAGCGGTTGTGAAGCTGATTTTCCCATAATCGATTGTGAGTAGGAGAATCAACAGGATTAGGCTAGAGCATGCATGACCGCATGACCCTTCCATTTCAAATTTGATCAGGCTGTTCATTGATCGACATGTTGAATACCAATAGATGAGTACGATACTAAGGATACGGAATGCACAAGGAGGAAAGGCTATGAGTACAGCATTACTTCAAGAGGTGTATCAGGAGACTCGACGTTTATATATAGCAGGCAGCGATCTAGCAAAGGATGATTTTAGATTGAATCGGCTGCTGCCTAGATTACAGCAGTTGGGTGAACGTTCACCTGTATTTAAGCGAATCGGTGATGGAGTGGCGACATTACTGGCAGGCTCCTCTACGTCAGAAGGTGAGGACTCCGCGACGCAATTACAGCGCCTTACCCTGCTCGTGTTATCTGTACTGCGTACACAGGGCAGTGCAGCGAGTACATCGGAGCAGGCAGAGCCTCTATCAAGTGAGGACATTACACTGCGCACTCGATTGACGTATCGTCAGCTTGCTCCCGTGCAGCAGGCATTGACGACAACAGGTGGCGGTCGCTATGAGATTGTGAAGCATGCGTGGAAGGAAAGATATTTTGAGGATGTGCGCCTACTACCGCTTGCTGTTGACGCACTGGCTGATCCGTATTCGGATATTGCTGAGTTAGCAATGAACAGCATATTGCCGGGTTATGGGAAGCCTGTTTTGCCGTATTTGATGGATGGCTTTGACCCGCAGGGCGGCAAGCTGGAAGTACGTAAAATGAAGGCGATTCAGGCGATTGCAGGTGCGGAGTATGCAGACTTTTATTTTCAAACGGCTGAAACGACCAAAGGCGATATGAAAGCTACCGCGATTGCTGGATTGGCAGGACTGGAGCAATATTTGCCTCATCTGCTGGAATGGAGTAAGGATAAGAAGAAGGAAGTGCGTGCTGTAGCGTATACTGCGCTCGCTCAGATCAGTGCGCCTGAGGCACAGGAGGTACTATTTACTAATTTCTCCGACGCAAGTCGTGATCTGGATCTAGTCGTAGATGCGTTACTCGTAAACATGCAGCCCGAACTGGCAAAACGTCTACATGCTGCGGCATGGGAAGCGCTGGAGGCAGTAGCATCGCACCCACCGAAAGATGAAGCGGTACAGCATTACAATAATGAATTAGCGGCGCATTTTCGCGTCTGGAATCATCATGATCAAGAAGCACTGCTGGAAATGTATCGGTTTATGGTAAAGCATCCTAAGCCGTTCCAAAGTATGGTGAGAGCGGATAGTTATCATAAAACCACCTTGCTTGATGAGGCTGCTGCTACGCTTGCACATAGTGGAAATAATGATGATGTAGAGTTGCTTTATCAACTGGAAAAGGTATATCCGCATTATATTCTCCGTGTAGCTAACGCTGTACATCGTCATCGTTCACCACAGGAATTTTATGAGCATTTTAGTCAGGGGCTTGGTGCTGCTAGTCACCGTGGAGGAAGACATGCGACGCCTAATAGCGCGCGTATCTTTGAATGGATGGAAGAGCAATTGGTGAAGCACGAGGATAGCGAGGTCGAACTACTATACAGTGATGGCGAGACGCATCGTTATGATCTGTGGTTTCATACATTTTTACCGCTGGAAGAAATGGAAGCAAAGTGGGATCCGCGCTGGTTAGATATTATGCTAGCTCATCATCAGACGGTGCTTGTCGCAGCGTTCGCAAGACCGGGCGTACAAGAGGTAGAGGAGCTGCTCAAGGCAGCACTGATTGAACGTGGTGATTTAACTCATCGCGATGCAAGTTTATATTTTCGTGCATTGCATCGTTTAGGCATGTCCACTAATGAACTGCGGAAGCTTTTCTGGGATGTGATGGAAAGTAAAAAGGGTAGTGCAAGTAACACGGTCGATCCATTTATTATGCGTCTGATCAGTCAATTCCCAGCGGAAGATATTGAGCGTTTGGAACAGCTCATTCCAGATAGCGATGAGAAAATTAGAGGCAAATTCCGTTATACAGCAGCTTCACAGCTACGCGCAGTCATTCAACAAATGAAGGAGATGAAGGCATGAGCAACACGGAGGCTTGGAATCAGGTACTAAGACAACCGGCAGAGCAGCTATATGCACACGAGCTAGAGGCATTGAAAAAAGCAGATAAAGGACATGTGCCACCCGGCTGGAGCATGTCGCCCCAATCCGTACTCACCTTTATTACCGGAGGAAAAGCGGGCAAGGTCGATATTACACCGAAATATATCGGGAACCGCCGTTTGGTGGAAATGGCGATTGCGACATTGGTAACGGATCGTGCGCTATTACTTATCGGCGAGCCGGGTACAGCCAAGTCATGGTTATCCGAAAATCTAACGGCTGCGATCTATGGACATTCTGGACTGGTCGTGCAGGGAACTGCGGGAACAAGTGAGGAGCATGTGCGGTATTCATGGAACTACGCAATGCTGCTGGCTAATGGCCCAACCCAGCAGGCGCTCGTGCAAAGTCCAATTATGCGTGCGATGGAAGCTGGTGGCATCGCTCGCTTTGAAGAAATTTCGCGCTGTGCGTCAGAGGTGCAGGATGCGTTAATCTCGATTTTGTCCGAAAAGACGATCTCCGTGCCGGAGCTTGGTCAGGAAATGCAGGCACGTAAAGGCTTCTCCATCATTGCGACCGCAAATACGCGTGACCGTGGTGTGAATGAGATGTCGGCGGCACTCAAGCGTCGTTTTAACATTATCGTATTGCCTGCACCGGATAGTCTGGATACTGAGGTGGAGATTGTGAAGAAGCGGGTCGCTGAGATTGCTTCTGCTTATGAGCTACAGGCAGCGGTGCCGACAGATGATGCGTTACATAAAGTCGTTACGATTTTCAGAGAGCTACGTCAGGGTATGACGCTGGATCGCAAGGATAAAGTTAAATCGCCAGCAGGTGTGATTTCTACGGCAGAGGCGATCTCGCTTCTGACCAACAGTATGTCGCTCGCAGCGAGCTTTGGCGGTGGAGAGATGACGGATGAGGATCTGGCAGCCGGTCTACAGGGGGCAATCGTCAAGGACGATGATAAGGATCGGGTCGTATGGCAGGAATATCTGGATCATGTAATGAAAAAGCGCGGTGCAGAATGGCGCGGGCTATATCAAGCCTGCAAGGAGCTGAACGGGTGAGTACGACGACGGTAGCGGATGTGCATGTATTTGGTGTGCGCCATCTGTCCCCGGGCGGTGCTTACCATCTACTACAAACGCTAGATCGTATACGTCCAACGGCTGTATTGATTGAAGGGCCAGCAGATGCGACCTCCGAAATTCGGCATCTGGTCGCAAAAGGCACCAAGCCACCGGTAGCGATTCTCGCATTTACCGATGAGCTACCGGTTCGCACGGCAATGTGGCCACTCGCGTCGTATTCACCAGAATATCAAGCTATGCAATGGGCAGCAAAAAATGGCGCTGAAGCGGAATTTATCGATCTACCCTCCTCGATTATGATCGCTATGGATGAACAATATGAGCATGGAGATCGACGTGACAATAGCTTGGGAAATCCCGATAATTTGGATGCTGATGCTGATGCTGATGCTGATGCTGATGCTGATGCTGATGCTGATGCTGTGACAGCAGATGCAGAATTGACGAATCCAGCCGATCGAGAGCAAACCGAGCCTTCTAAGTTGCCAACCGAGACAGAGCAGCATCGATCCGAAGAACCGGACGGAGGACTCGATAAAGTACAAGGTGATAATACGGAGCATCCACTGGATGCGATGTACGAACGCATTGCCGAGCTGTCTGGCGAGCCTGATTATGATTCCTACTGGGAGCGTTATTATGAGCACCAGCTAGGTGCGGATTCGTATGCGAGCTCGATTGAGCTGTTTTCAACAGAGCTTCGTCAATGGTCAGAAGAGGATGAGCGTCCCTTTGCCAAACGTGCCTTTGCTTATCATGCGGTCAGAGAAGCGTATATGCGGCGACGGATTATGGAAACGATAGAGGCAGGGCATGATCCTACACGTATCGTTGTCGTATGCGGCTCGTATCATGCGTCTGCGCTGCAAATTAGCGAACAGCTACCACCGATGAGTGATGATGAGCTGAAACGGCTACCCCAGCGCTCAACTCGTCTCACGCTCATGCCCTATTCCTATTATCGCCTGTCCTCATTATCTGGTTATGGTGCAGGGAATCACGCCCCGCATTATTATGAGCTGATGTGGAACATGATGCAAAAGGAAGCACTGCATGAGCTTCCGCATTATTATCTATCTGGTGTAGCTCGTGAGTTACGCGAGATGGGCACCTATCGCTCGACTGCCGAGGTCATCGAAGCTGTACGTATGGCGCAATCGCTAGCATCGCTACGTGGTGGAGCACAGCCCGTGCTGGGCGATCTACAGGATGCTGCACGTACATTGCTGGGTCAGGGTGAATTATCTGTTGTGGCTGAGCCGCTAGCGAGGCTGAATGTAGGCACATCGATCGGACAGCTTGCAGAGGGAGTGAGCCAAACGCCGATTCAGGATGACCTCAATCGGCTGCTCAAGCAATTAAAGCTTACACGCTACAAAACAGCGGTCGCAGCAGAGCTTGCGCTTGATCTGCGTGAAAATCGCCGTGCTAGCTCGGAAGCGTCTGCATTTCTTGATCTGCGCCGTTCCTTTTTACTGCATCGCTTGCGTCTGTTAGGTATCGACTTTGCTAAAAAAGCAGTCACACGTCAGGAGCAGGCGACATGGGCAGAGCAATGGGTATTACAGTGGTCGCCGGAGGTTGAAATTCAGGTTATTGAATCAACGCTGCTCGGTGAGACGGTAGAGGTTGCCGCAGGCTATCGTTTTCAACAGCGATTGGATGAATGTAGCACATTAGAAGAAGCCTCCAAGCTGATCGCGATTGCGATTCAATGCGGTATGATCGCTCAGCTTGAGCCGGCAAGACGTGTGCTACAGCGGCTCGCTGTTGATAATCGAGATGTATTGCAGATCGCAGCCGCCGCAGGCGAGTTATCCCGTATGATCCGATATGGCGATGTGCGGCGTGTGGATACGTCTCCGCTAGTGCCGCTGCTGGAACAGCTCTTTTTCCGTGGCTGTCTATTCTTGACCGATAATTGCAATTGTAAGGATGAGGTTGCTACATCGATGATGGGAGCGATTCATGAGCTAAATGTGATCAGTCAGGAGCATGACGAAGAGGTAGATGGAGCGCTCTGGCTACAGGAGCTGGGCGAGCTGATGCGGCGTGATGATCTCAACGCGCGTCTGTCAGGCTTTGCGTGTGCGGTGCTTATGGAGCGGTCAGCGATTGATCAGCAGGATATCGCTTCGGAAATGGCACGTCGTTTGTCACCGGGTGTACCAGCAGAGCTGGGAGCGGGCTGGTTTGAGGGTCTGTCCGGACGTAATCGCTATATGCTATTGTCGCGTCTGAGCTTATGGCAGCAGCTGAGCGACTATATGGATGGACTGGAAGATGAGCACTTTATGCGTGCGCTCGTATTTTTGCGTCGTGCGTTCAGTACATTCTCGGCTGCGGAAAAGTCGCAGGTGGCAGAGCTACTTGGTGAGGTATGGGGCATTCATGCTGAACAGGTAGCAGAGCTATTGACTGGTGAGCTGGAGGAAAAAGAAGAGCAGATGCTGGATGATCTGAATGAGTTTGATTTTGATGATTTTTAAGTGAGATGAACACAACGAGTTCTCATTTGTAAATATATATTGTGAATGCTATGAATAGATGCACGCCTAAGCTTATCCGCCTAAAGCATAACTGCTTACGAATGCTAAACGGAAAGGAGTTGAACACATCGTGAAACGAATCGGTTATACAGCAGCTGTAGAGAGTCAATTGATCCAGCCTCGATTATCGGAGGATGATGGAACAGTTGCTGGGTCATCAGGCGAGCGTATATCTACACAGGCATCGTCCGCATCAACCGAATCTAGCTCATCACCGGATTCCCCTGTATCACTCCCATCAGAGTCATCTCAGGATTCTGCTGTATCCACGCAATCAGGGTCATCGCAGTACTCCAATATGGCTCCAACTGAAGCAGCCACAAAACGATTGGCTCGCTGGCGCTTGATTCTAGGCACAGCGGCTGAAGAGGAGTTGAATACATTACGGCAATGTGTATCGCCGGATAACCCCTTATTATCTGGTGATGAACGTGTGATGGATGCAGCACTGGCGGCTATTTATGATGAGACAGGCGGCACAGTTGCAGCTGGGCAGTCCAATAGCTCGCATACGACGTCCAGAGGAGCAGGTAGTGGTGCTTCGGCTCCAGTATTATCACGCTGGCTTGGCGATGTGCGGACATTTTTCCCGGACGATGTCGTATCGATTATTCAGCAGGATGCGATGGAGCGTAAAGGCTGGAAGCAGCTTTTGTTTGAGCCTGAGGTGCTTGCGCATGTGAAGCCTGATATTGCAATGGTCGGTACACTGATGGCGCTCAAGGGCAAAATTCCGGAGCGAACGAAGGAAACGGCACGTCAGCTGATCGGTGCGGTCGTAGAGGATTTGAAAAAACGGATGGAGAGTAATCTGCGACGTGCCGTGACGGGTGCGCTGAATCGTCGCCAGCATTCTCCTTTACCTTCGCTGAGTGGGATTGACTGGAAACGCACAATCCAGCGTAATCTCAAGCATTATGATGTAGAGCATAAGCGGATCATTCCTGAAAAGTTTTATTATTTTGACCGTGCGCAGCGTAGTAACGAGTGGAAGGTCATTATCGATATTGATCAGAGTGGCTCGATGGCGGATTCGATCATCTGGGCATCGGTCGTCGCGGCGATCTTTGCCAGCCTGCCATCACTGGATACGCGGGTCGTTGCCTTTGATACATCGGTCGTCGATCTGACGGAGCAATGCAATAATGATCCAGTCGATATGCTGTTTGGTATTCAGCTAGGCGGTGGTACAGATATCGACAAATCCGTTTCCTATTGCCAGCAATTCATTGAAGAACCGAAGAAAACATTGTTTATTCTGATCTCCGATCTGTACGAAGGTGGCAATCAGAGTCGGCTTGTGCGGCGGATGCGCGAAATGCGCGAATCCGGTGTGAAAACGCTCTGTCTGCTGGCGCTATCGGATGATGGAAAGCCCTTTTACGATGCAAATATAGCGAAGCGTTTTACCCGTGATGGCACGCCAAGCTTTGCCTGCACGCCGAATCTTTTACCCGCGCTAGTAGAGGGGGCGCTCAAAAATCAGAACCTGTCGGAACTCGTGCAGCGTCTTGGCGTGAAGCTGGACAGCTAAGCTCCTTTTGTTTACGAATGCTCCAAATCGTGTAACCAATGGGTAGAGCTGCTTTTCGAGGAATGATCGGTTCCCGGCAAAGCACAGCATGAAACTACACTTTGGAAACGATGAAGGAGGCAGCATTATGTACCCGGATCTGGCAGGCAAAACAGTAGTCATTACAGGCGCAGCAACTGGTATCGGTCAGGCGATTGCGCTTCGTTTTGGACAGGAAAAAGCAAATGTGGTCATTAATTATCATAGTAACCATGATGGTGTAGAGGAGACGATTGCCAAGATTAAGGAAGCTGGCGGTCAGGCGATCGATGTGCAGGGAGATATGTCGAATGAAGAGGATGCACAGCGCATCGTTCAGACGGCACATGATACCTTTGGCAGCATGGATATTATGATCAATAATGCAGGGATGGAAAATGAAGTGCCTTCCCATGAGCTGTCCGTGGACGATTGGAACAAGGTTATCAATGTGAATCTGACCGGTGCTTTTCTCGGTAGTCGTGAAGCGCTTCGGTATATGCTGAAGCATCAGATTAAGGGCAGCATTATCAATATGTCGAGTGTGCATGAGATTATTCCGTGGCCGCACTTTGTGCACTACACTGCCAGTAAGGGCGGTGTGAAAATGATGACGCAAACGCTGGCGATGGAATATGCACCGCATGGCATACGAGTGAACGGTATCGCACCAGGCGCGATCAATACCCCTATCAATGCGGAGAAGTTCAAAGATCCGGAGAAAAAGGAAGCGGTGACCAAGCTGATTCCAATGGGCTATATTGGTGAACCGGAAGAAATCGCTGCTGTCGCTGTATGGCTGGCATCCTCCGAAGCAAGCTATGTGACCGGGATTACATTGTTCGCGGATGGCGGTATGACGAAGTATCCTTCCTTCCAGGGCGGAAACGGCTAAATCGGAGGTGCGATCATCATGAAGCATGAAGTCGATGTGCAGGATAAGAGTACAGCGCAGGAGCAGCCATCGATTCACTGGTATCCCGACCCAGAGGAGGTACTGGACAATCCAGCGCTCTCCTGCTATTTTCTACCGCTCGTCTCCTTTGATTATGAGCATCTGCAAAATGGGCAGATGTACCGGATTCACCTATTCGGTATAGAAGGATTACCGTGTGTTGCACCCGATCGGTATGGTGAGCCGCATGTATGGGGCTTTGCCTATAATGATGGCAAATATCGCTGGCTCGGCGATACCGCCGTATTTGGTGGTATGAATGTGCCTGAAGTCTATGCGTGGCTATTACAGGACTTTGACCGCAACTGTGAATATTATATGCATGAGCGGATGAGTGCAGATGATTATGTCACAGGTGCGCAGACCGCGCTTGCGAGTATTGCGAACTTTGATGCTCATGCCTATGCGCATAGCGTATACAGCTACATGTACACACGTATTCATTACCAGCGGACAGGGCAATTTCGGCATATGGATGAGCTAACCGGTCAGCGACCAGCTAGCTTCGGACTTCGCTCAGAGCGCTGGCTTTTAGATCATCTGGAGGCACAGCAGCTGGGCAGCTCGGTACTGGCTGGTTTGACTACAGTGGAGCGTAATCGCTATGAGCTGGAAGCGTCGATGATTGTAGGTGGAGCGGAACGGTTTCATTTTATGGATAGCAGTCAGGGTGCGGTAGTAGCTGCACTTGATACCGAACGCCAGCATGTCTATCTGTTGCAATAAAAGCATGAACAAAGGATAGAGTTGCCTTCATGATTATGCTATGATGATGCTGAGGTGAGTGCATTGACGACAGAACAAAATCAACCATCGTCCACTGAGGAAGCAAGTCAGTCCAAGAAGCTGAGTCAGGCTGAAGCAGCCAAGCGTCTGCTGGCACAAAAGAAGCAAAACCAGGGTAAAGGTGCAGGTGGTCTACAATCAACAGGTACGAAAAAGATGACCAGCCAGATGACCAAAAAAGTAAACAATCAACGCAAAAAGATGGGGACGTAATTGCTCATTCCATTTTGCGTTTGCCGAATATCGTATTCGGATAAGCTGTACACATAAGGCAGTACACAAAGACCCTTTGCAGCGCTCACTGGAGCCGAAAGGGTCTTTTTATCTGTTTACCTGTTTTGTCATGACTGTTATGTTTGTTATGTTTGCCATGGCGAAAAGGTGATTTTATCTATATAGCGAGGTCATCATGGTATGATGATACGAGTGGCTACACCTACACAATGAACACGAAAGCAGGGGACGCTAGCGTATGAAAAATATACTGGTTACGGGCTACCGGGCGCATGAGCTGAATATTTTCAACCAGAAGCATGAAGGTATCCCATATATCCGGCAGGCGATTCGAAGCAAGCTCGTTCCGCTGCTGGAGGAAGGCCTGGAATGGGTGATCACGCCGGGACAATACGGTGTCGATCTGTGGGCATGTGAGGAAGCGATCGAGCTGAAAAAAGACTATCCGCAATTACGGATTTCGATCCTATCTGCATTTGCCAGTCCAGAGGAACGCTGGAGCGATGATAAGAAGGAATATTATGAGGGCATTTTGAAGCAGATTGATTTTCATGGTGTGGTGAGTAATCGCCCCTATGAAGGCATCTGGCAATTCAAAGCACGGGACGAGCTATTATTTCGTAAAACCGATGGTCTTATTCTGGTATACGATGAGGATGCAGGGGAAGGAAGTCCGCGCTTCTTCAAGCAGGAGGCACTACGCAGACAGCAGGAAAATGGATACCGCTATATTAGTATCAGCTCTGAGGATATTCAAAGCCTTGCGGACGAGCAGCGAATGGAGGAGCAATTTGATGAGCCGGAGCAAAATGCTGAATATAGTGTGGAAGGCTTTACCGATGAGATGGTGAGCAAGGAGGAATAGAAATGATCGGAATTAGTGCATGTCTGATCGGTACACCTTGTCGATATGATGGAGGCAGCAATCTAGTTCAGGCGCTGGAAGAATTGCTATCTACCGGACAGGCTGTCGTCTTTTGCCCGGAGGTGCTTGGCGGTCTGTCCACACCACGCGAGCCAGCTGAGATCGTAGGCGGAACCGCAGACGATGTATGGGCAGGAATAGCACGCGTTGTGACGACTACTGGTGTCGAGGTGACCGAAGCATTCAAGCAAGGCGCCTATATCGCACTGGAACAAGCACAGCAAGCGGGTGTAACTGTAGCTGTGCTGAAAGCGAATAGTCCTTCCTGTGGCAGTCGGATGGTGTACGATGGTACCTTTAGCGGAAATAAGATCGATGGAGCGGGTTTAACAGCAGCACTATTTCGTCGCCATGGCATACGTGTGCTGGATGAAGGTGAGCTTGCTTTGGAGCCGACGCTTTTAGCTGGAAGCTAACACAAACGAGTGAACTATTGCGCGTCTGTACCGCCTCCTATCAATAGTCACGATTTGTTCAATTTTAAAATAAACAGGGACAGAGGTCGAAATAGACTCTGTCTTTTATTTTCGTTGTTATATGAATTTTAAAGGTAAAAACATAACTAAAAGTGGAAAAGTAAGGTGATCTAGATCACATCACCTCCCATTGTGCAGCAGTATACTAAACATATAAAAAGCTCCAATTTTAGATATTAAAGATTGTGAAATATATAACGTAGTTGTGGGATATTTATAGATGCTTCGACGCTTTGAACACAGAATGAACCACATTATAGAACAAGCCACAATGTAGATCAATTACAACACCACTATAAACGCAATGGGGGAATTGCAATGACAGCAACACGCGAACGACTCGTCCTGATCGGTAATGGTATGGCAGGGGTAGCGACACTGGAACAGATCATCAAGCTGGGAGGCAACTACGAGATTACCATTATCGGTAGTGAGCCGCATCCAAACTATAACCGGATCATGTTGTCTTATGTACTGGAAGGCAGCCAGACGATTGATGATATCGTACTGAATAGCCGCGAATGGTATGCAGAGAATGGCATTACCCTGCATACTGGTGTCACCGTGACTGCGATCGATGCGGACAATCACTGCATCATCACGGATAAAGGTGACCCAATTCCATATGACAAAGTCATTATCGCTACCGGTTCTAGCTCGCTGATTCTACCTATTCCGGGTCATGATAAACAGGGCGTAGTCGGATTCCGTGATATTGCAGATTGTCATCAGATGATGGAAGCCGCTGCGACTTATCCGAAAGCCGCAGTGATCGGTGGCGGATTGCTCGGTCTGGAAGCTGCAAAAGGTCTGGTCAGTCTGGGTATGGATGTTACGGTTGTGCACCTGATGAATGATCTGATGGAGCGCCAGCTGGATTCGGTCGCTGCTGTGATGCTGAAAAAGGAACTGGAATCACAGGGCATCCAATTCAAAATGGGTGCACAGACTGCTGAGCTACAAGGTGGCGAGCGCGTAGAGCGTCTGCTGTTCAACGATGGTACTACACTGGAAGCGGACTTTGTCGTGATGGCAGCAGGGATTCGTCCGAATACGGCAGTAGCGCGCAATAGTGGAATCGAAACGGAGCGCGGCATTCTCGTGAACGACTATTTGCAAACATCGATGCCTAACGTCTATGCTGTCGGCGAATGTGTACAGCATCGCGGCAATTGCTACGGGTTGGTTGCTCCATTGTTTGAACAGGGCATGGTGCTGGCAAAGCATATTTGCGGATTGGATACACAGCCGTATGAAGGCTCGACTGTATCGACCAAGCTGAAAATCTCCGGTGTTGATGTGTTCTCGGCAGGTGTGTTTATTGAAAATGAACAGCAATCGGTTATTACCGCTCGCGATGATTGGAAGAAGACGTACAAAAAAATTATTTTACAGGATAACATCATCGTCGGCGCAGTATTGTTTGGCGATATTAACGATTCGGCACAGCTGCAAAAGTTAATTCGTGATGGTGCGCCGATGACAGACGAGCTATATGCGGAGCTAATGGGCACAGGTGGTTGCAGTCATGGTAAGAAAAAAGCATCGGTCGAAACGATGGCAGATGATGAAATTGTCTGCGGCTGTAACGGTGTCACCAAGCTAGATATCGTCAGTGCAATTCAGGATAAAGGGCTAACGAGCGTAGACGAGATTAAAGCATGTACGGGTGCGACTCGCTCATGTGGTGGCTGTAAACCAGTGGTAGAGCAGATTCTGCAATTCGTACTTGGTGACGGTGCAACTGTAGCTTCAAGTCAGGGCATCTGCGGGTGCACAACTCATAGTCGCGACGAGATCGTTGCTGCCATTCGCGACAAGGGCTTAAAAACGATCAAAGAAGTCATGAATGTGATGGAATGGAAAAATCCAGAGGGCTGCTCGAAATGCCGTCCAGCTATTAACTACTACCTCGGTATGATCCATCCGGTAGAATATCAGGATGAAAAGGAATCGCGCTTCGTAAACGAGCGTATGAACGCCAATATCCAGAAGGACGGTACGTATACCGTTGTTCCACGGATGTATGGTGGCGTAACGACACCGGAAGACTTGAAAAAGATCGCCGATGTATCGGTCAAATATAATGTGAAAGCTGTGAAAATGACAGGCGGACAGCGGATCGACCTGATCGGTGTGCAAAAAGAAGACCTGCCGCTCGTCTGGGCAGAGCTGGATATGCCATCAGGCTATGCATATGCCAAATCGCTACGTACCGTTAAAACCTGCGTTGGTTCGCAGTTCTGCCGCTTCGGTACACAGGATTCGATGGGCATGGGCGCATCGCTGGAACAGCGATTTGAACGTCTCGACTTCCCTGCCAAATTCAAAATGGCAGTCAACGGCTGTCCACGTAACTGCGCTGAATCGTGCACCAAGGATATCGGTATCGTTGGTAACGATGGCGGCTGGGAGATCTTTATCGGTGGTAACGGTGGGATCAAAGCACGTCTGGCTGATTCGTTCTGCAAGGTTAAAACTGATGAAGAGCTGATCGATCTGTGCGGCGCGATCATTCAATACTACCGCGAAACTGGTAAATACCTCGAACGCACCTCGGAATGGGTCGAACGTATGGGACTGGATCAGATCAAGGCTGCTATTCTGGATGATACGGATAACCGTCAACAATTAATCGAACGCGTCAATATCGCATTGGCTCAGCTTGAAGACCCATGGCAAAAAGTGCTGCATGATGAACCAACACGGACAGCGCTATTTGGAACGAAAACAAACGTATAACGCAAAAGGAGGCTGAACACTATGAACATGACCCAAACATTTTATCAAGCAGGCACACTGGATGAATTCCTGAGTCGAATCGGACGCGTAATCATTCTGGAAGGACGGGAAATCGCTGTATTCCGCACCTCTGATGATCATGTCTTTGCACTCGAAAATCGTAACCCTCATCCGAAAGGTGGCCCTATCGCCGAAGGTATCGTATCCGGTCACATTCTGTACGATCCGCTATATGATTGGCAAATTGATCTGAGTACTGGAATGGTACAGGCGCCTGATGAGGGACAAGTTCGGACGTTTCCGGTCAAGGTTGAGCAAGGAATGGTTTGGATTGGATTGTAAGGTTGGATGAATAGGTACACGTATTAAAATGTTCGTCGCAGCAACCACTCCAGGCAGAGAACATGCCAACGACCTCCGGTTAAGCCGGGATACTCCGAATAGGAAGAAAGCAGATGAAACGGTAAGATATTTTGCTTTGCAAAAATCCCTTTTCATGGAACCCCGTGTTAGAAGATCACTAACACTAGGCATCCCGGCTTAAAGGTCGGTCTTTTGACATCGTTCTCTGCCTTCCGTTCTGTGCAAGGATCGATTGCTGATTGTGGTTAGTTACTTCATTTTTTTAGTGTCAGCGCATAGAGTGAGTAACAGTTATTTTATAAGATTCGAATAGCATGTTTAGTTATAGCAATCTTATAACAAATGTAACTGAAGCTAAAAAAACTAATGTTTACTGCTAGTTTTACAACTTCTCGATGCGAAAAGCACTGAACGGAGGGGAGGAAATAAGGGGAAAGGACGACTTACCGTGTTAGCGACTTCCTAACACAGGATTCAATGAAAAAGTGAGTTTTGCAAAGCAAAATATCTTACCGCTTTTGGAGCTCAGGAATCTACATTTTACTCCTACTCCGTAGATTTCTGTGCGAGACCAGAGTCCGTCCCCTTATTCCTTCCCGGAAGTGATGTATGCCAACGCACCATAGTTAATAAACAAAAGAACAAGTAACACAATAACCCGGACGCAAGCTGCTTTATCCCTCAGGGACATAGCAGCCTGCGTCTTTTCTATTTCTCTGATCCAGTTCTCTGATCAAGCCAAGCCCTCGCTAAAAATTTTCACATCATCCCTCCGAACGATTCTCCTCAGCAGTACCTCGGACAATCTTCATCATCCCTTCACCAACTAAACCACCGAAAATTAGTGACACAGCAGATCACTTTGCTTATAATGTAGCAGGAGTGTAGGCTATAACAGATATGATAAAATAGTAATACACTTTGACGGGATGCCACATCATTTGATATACAGTAGCAATGGACGGCAGGAATAGCACCTCATCGGTCCGGGTTGAGGCAGAGGAGGGAGAGCGAATGATTACGCTGGAAGGCGTGAGTAAATATTTTGGTTCGGTTGGTGTAGGGCAGGCAGCGGTGCAGGAGATCGATCTGCATATCGAGGCTGGCGGCATTCATGGCATTGTAGGCAGTAGTGGTGCCGGGAAGTCGACGCTGCTGCGCATGATCAATATGCTGGAGCGACCAGATGCAGGACGCGTTATCGTCGCTGGTCAAGAGCTGACGGCATTATCAGAGCGGAAGCTACGGGAAGTACGGCAAGGGATCGGTATGATTTTTCAGCAATTCAATCTGGTGCATAATCGCAATGTTAGCGGCAATGTAGCCGCGCCGTTAGAGCTTGCTGGTATGAAGGGAATCGAGCGTAAGCTCCGTGTTCATGAATGTCTGGAGCAGGTAGGCTTGCAAGATCGGCTGAATGCGTATCCAGCGCAGCTGAGTGGTGGGCAACGTCAGCGGGTAGCGATTGCTCGTGCGATTGCGAATCGTCCGCAGGTACTGCTATGCGATGAGCCTACCTCCGCACTCGATCCAGCGACAACAGCAGGCATTTTGCAGCTGTTAAAGCAGATCAATGAGGAGCTGGGCGTTACGATTGTGATCGTTACACATGAGATGGATGTGGTCAAAAGTATCTGCCACACGGTGTCCGTCATGGAGCACGGACGCATTACGGAGAGCTATTCGCGTGCACAGCATGGCTTTGCACCTGCACCTGACTATACATTGTCATATCGCGAACAGCTACTCGGTCAATCGGAGTCTACCGAGCAGGGCGGTGAACCAACATGAGTGGATCACGAACACTTGGAGAAATGCTGGAACGGTATCAGCATGAAATCTGGCGTGCAATCGGGGAAACGTTTACGATGGTCGGCATTTCGCTTGCCGCGGCGATATTGATCGGTTTGCCACTTGGCACACTGCTGTATCTGACCAAAAAAGGACAGCTGTATGAGCAACCTGTACTGGCAGGTGTGCTGAACACCTTTGTTAATGTGGTGCGCTCGTTTCCATTTTTATTGCTCGTTGTCTTTTTGATTCCGTTTACCCGGCTTGTCGTCGGTACGTCGATCGGTACAGAAGCGGCATCTGTGCCGTTGTCTATTATTGCGATTGCGTACTATTCTCGTCTGGTAGAGCAGGCTCTACTGGATGTGCCGCGCGGGATTGTCGAATCGGCGCGAGCGATGGGAGCGTCACCACTACAGATTGTTTTTAAATTTCTATATGTGGAAGCACGTTCTGGTCTGGTGCTTGGACTAACGACATCGGCGATCAGCTTTATCTCGTATTCAACGGTTGTTGGTATCGTGGGTGGCGGCGGCATTGGTGATTTTGCGATTCGTTACGGCTACCAGCGCTTTGAAACGGATGTAATGGTCTACATGATTATACTGATGATCATTCTCGTGCAGGGCGTTCAGTTTATCGGTAGCCTGTTAGCACGTGTATTGGATAAGCGTTGATGCATGGATACGCGGCCTATTAGATTCGACGTAACGAATAACAAGCTTTTTGATTTTAATGATAACAGTGTCACCTTCTGGATCTACTCACTGGTGACTAATCTCAACTAACGGAGGAACAACATGAAAAACAAACAGGCACTATGGATGGTGCTCATCGCGATGATGCTATTATTAGCCGCATGTGGCGGTCAATCTAGCTCTACTACGAATGAGGCTGCAAGCTCTAGCGAAGCAACAGGTACAACGGAAACTACGCTCAAGGTGGCAAGTCTGATCCCGCCGATGACCGATATGCTCGATATTGTAAAACCATTACTGAAAAAAGACGGCATCAATCTGGAAGTTGTCGTGTTGTCGGATAATGTACAGCCTAACGATGCGCTGGCGAATAAAGAGGTCGATGCGAACTTCTTCCAGCACGTACCGTATATGAACCAGTACAACCAGAGTAAAGGTGCGAATCTAGTTGCGATTCAGCCTGTATACGATGCAATCTATGGCGCCTATTCCAAAAAGTATAAGAGCATTGACGAGCTGCCAGAAGGTGCGGTAATCGCTATTGCGAACGATCCATCCAACATCGGTCGTTCCCTGCAAATGCTGGCACAGGCAGGCATGATCAAGCTCAAAGACGGCGTGGGCATGAATGCGACTCAAGCCGATATTACCTCCAATCCGAAAAACTACAGCTTCAAGGAAGTCGATCTGCTCATGCTGGCACGTATGTACGATGAAGCGGATCTGGTAGCGATGACACCTGCGTATGCGAAGCCGCTTAATCTGACTCCAGTTAAGGATGCACTCGTTACTGAAAAAGCGGATTCGACCTTTGCGATCACACTGGTGGCGCGTGAAGATAATAAGGATGCTGAGCCTATTCAAAAGCTAAAGCAGCATCTCGCAGGCCCAGAAGTGAAGAAGTTCTTGCAGGATAACTATGCCGATATTGCTGTACCTGCTTTTTAAAATTGTTCCTGTACGCCTGATCCGTCAGGTAGCACTCTATTGAAAACTCAACCTCAAAAAACCTGTCTGACCCTCATAGGGAACGGCAGGTTTTTTTGGTATGCTCTGCGTTATGTTCTACGCCATGCTGATGCCTATCTCGCGCTATCCTTCTGTATTTTTACACAAATCGTGATTGGAATTTGAAGAGAGTTTGTGCTGATTCGTTAAGCTAAAGCGATAAAACCAAGCATCATACAGAAAGGATGGGAATCGACGATGAACGATATGCACATTCATTATATGCACTTCGTTAGTCAGCTGGAGCGTCAGTGGCAGGAGCAGATGAACAACAAGCCGCAGCAGTGGAAAGTATCAGAGGGGCTAGCTGCCAAAATTAAAGAGGATGGAACGATGAATGACTTTTACGGATATACCACCGTTATTCCACTCAGTGCTTCAGATCGGCAGCGTTGTGAGCAGGCACAGCAGATTTTGCTTGAACGGCTACCTGATCGATTCGTAGCGCTGTTGCCAGAGACATTTCATCTAACGATTCATGCGCTGAGCAATGAACGAAATACGAGCGGAGGCGTAGAGCTCGTACGGCAGCGTATGAACAGGGATCAACCACAGATCGAGCAGACATTTCGTGAGATCGCGGAGCGTTATGCTGGTCGCCATATTGCGATGCGCGCGCTGGGTGTAAGTACGAATACACGCGATGTAGTGAGTATCAAATATGCACCCGAGGCTGCTGACGATTATGCACTGCTGATTGATCTGTACGAGCGCATCCGTGAGTTATCACCGGAGCGGAGCATGTATTCGCCACATGTATCGCTATGCTACTTCCGGCTGGACGGCTTACAGTCATCGGAGATTGATCTACTGTACGAGACGATGGCTGAGATCAATCGCAGCATCAAGCTGGATATCGTGCTGGAGGTCGATCAGCTAGTGTATCAAATGCATCGGCATATGAACGATTTTCCAGCGATCTTTGCTGTGCACGATTTTGTGGAATAATAGATCTACCTGGGATTGCCTAAAGATCGAGTACGCTTCACAACTCCACGTTGACTACTGCTATCGCTACGAGAACAGACTACGAGAATATGTTGTTTATGAGAGCGGCTGTGCCTACTGTACAGCCGCTTTGTTGCGACTCATGTATTACTCTTGTGCACTATTCACGTGCACTACTCACGTATTCGCTACATCCCCGTTGAATTGTTCTTATGAAGCTGTGGCCGTTGACGCAAATGGAACGGGCGTTTATCAAGCAGGTATCCAGCTTCGCAGCAACGGAGTCATGCGCGCTGCGAGTTGAAGCGGCGTTTCACGTGATTCTTTTGGCTCGCTGCTCCATTGCAAGGTTGCACCATACAGTGACCAGCTGATCATAGTAGACAATGTGACTTGTTGTGCAGCATCCTGTTCTGGCAGATGAGCTGTTAATTGTTCCAACATGTATTGCTGAATTTGAAGCTTCATATTCGTTTCGACTAGCGAACGAAGGGAAGCAATATTTTTCGGACATTTGGTACCAGAATACTCGTGAAATTGACATAGTGCGCAGATCAGCGTCGTCAGCGCTTCCGAAGTCAGCGCTTCCGAAGTCAGTGCATTTTGCGGGTCGATGCCTTTATAAAGTAGCTGGATGAGATGGGTAGATATCATATAATCCAGCAGCTCGTATTTGTCGGTGTAGTGCGTGTAAAAGGTAACCCGATTGATCGTCGCGTGACGTGTAATATCACTCACCGTAATCTCATGAAATTCTTTGGTTTGAAGCAATTCCACAAAAGCCTGATGAATCAATTGGCGAGTACGCCTTACACGCGGATCGTGCGGATTGGGTTTAGCAGAAAGGGACATCCTACATACCTCCTGTATGAACTAAAATGGCAGAACCAAGCGATAAACGACAGATTCTAGAATATGAGACTTAAACGACACATTGGAGATTTTGTTGGTTGTATCCATAAGTTCACGCCTGTACAATCAGGCATATACCTCACCCGGTAGCATGCACCGGGGAAGGAATTGTTTTATCTCATAACTTACTTTTATATATTTATTTCCTAAAGATAATGAATATAGTATAACCGAAAACATCATTGGAGGTTACGATAAATATGAATTTCACTGAAAATAATATGCAATCCCAACCAAAGCAAGATGTAGCACCATTGTTCCAATCGCTCAAGCTAGGCAAGCTGGAGCTATCCAGCCGAATTGTGATGTCACCGATGGCGCGCGGATTCTCGCCAGATGGTGTACCCGGCCCGGAGGTGGCGGATTATTATCGTCGTCGTGCGGAGCAATATGTAGGTCTGATCATTACAGAAAATGTCTCGATTCCGCATCCTACCGCCAATCAGGACCCGGCAAACAGCCCCGACTTTAATAGTGAAGCTGCACGGGCAGGCTGGAAGCATGTCGTGGATGAGGTGCATCGGGTTGGCGGTAAAATTATACCTCAGCTCATTCATGCAGGGATCGCTAGAGAGAATGTTCCGCAGCCCGCAGGTGCAGCGCCATCGATCAGCCCATCCGGTCTGGATGTGTATGGTGAGGTAAAAGGGGAGCCGATGACGCTCCAGCAGATTCGTGAAGTGGTGCAGGCGTTTGCCGATGCAGCGCTACAGGCGCAGCAGCTTGGCTTCGATGGTATCGAGCTGCACGGGGCACACGGTTATCTGATTGACCAGTTCCTATGGGAAACGACCAATCAGCGGACGGACGAGTATGGTGGAAGTATCGCCAATCGTGTTCGTTTTGCAGTGGAGATCGTGGAAGCGTGTCGCCGTGCAGTCGGTCCAGACTTCCCGATCGTATTCCGATTCTCGCAATGGAAGTACCCGGTGTATACGGCGAAGCTGGCATATGATGCAGAACAGCTGGCAGAAGTGCTGCAACCGTTGGCAGCGGCAGGTGTGGACATTTTCCATGCTTCCACACGTCGCTTCTGGGAGCCAGCCTTTGAAGGATCACCGCTCAGTCTGGCAGGCTGGGCCAAACATATCACAGGCAAAGCGGTTATTACCGTCGGTTCGGTCGGCTTGAAGCAGGATTTTACCGAATTCTTCGCGGCTGGTGCCAGTGCGGACCAACAGGGGAGTATGAGTGTGCTGACAGAACGATTGCAAAGCCACGAATTCGATCTGGTCGCTGTGGGTCGCGCCTTGCTCGCTGATCCAGAATGGGCAGCCAAAATACACGATGGTCGATTAGATGAGCTCAAGCCATTTCAGGCAGAGGCGGTCGGCAAGCTATATTAATACTGATCGAGCAGGGATGACATGGATCGCTGATGGATATAAGGGGTGGATAGTGAAGTGTTATCATTCACCACTCACATCGTTGCATAATGATGAATGTAAATAAAACGTCCTAACTGCAATAGTATTATAAAAAATCTCTGTACTATAATAGTCACTGCAATATAAAAGCGTCTGTACTATAAAAATCTCTATATTATAAAAATAACTACACTACAACAATCTCTACACCACAGCAGTCACTACATTATAAAAGCCGCTATGTCCCTTACCCATATAGGAGAGGACATAGCGGCTTGATTGCATAATAGATCTATTTTTATTTGGCATAATTCCTGCTATAGCGGCGAAGCATTCTGTGCCTCTTGCACCGATACAATAGCCCTCCG
Organism: Paenibacillus hunanensis; assembly: GCF_034055775.1. Classification (NCBI taxonomy): domain Bacteria; kingdom Bacillati; phylum Bacillota; class Bacilli; order Caryophanales; family Paenibacillaceae; genus Paenibacillus; species Paenibacillus hunanensis. The sequence goes on from NZ_CP139194.1 coordinate 1,208,506, forward strand.
CCTGCGGCGCTTCCGCTTATTACCACCGCCAAGCTTCCACTCCGATACGACCACACCAGCCAGCACCAGACCGGCTCCAATATATCCTTTGACTGACAGCATCTCATGCTCGAACCAGTAAGCAAATAACGCGGCAAATACCGGCTCCAGGGAGAAGATGAGCCCTGTCCGGGTTGGTGTTGTGTATTTCTGAGCGATCGGCTGTACGACAAAGCCAAATGCGCTGCATACGACGCTTAAAGCCAGCACTGCCAGCCACCCGTCACCTGTATGGGGCAAGGTAGGGGTCTCGAAGATCAGAGAGAAGATCAAGCCGTACAATCCAGCAAAGCCAAGCTGCATAATGCCCAGATTCAGCGTGCTTCTCGTCAATCTCGCCGCTGCGCCAGTGATCAAAATATAGCCCGCATAGCAAAGCGCCGCCAGAATACAGAGCGCATCGCCGGGATGAATCGCAAGCTGTCCGTTCAGCGTTAACAGTCCAATACCCACTACGGCAAACAGCACACCGACAATCTGCTTGCCAGCCAGTGCACGGCGAAAGAGTAGCCAGTACAAAATTGGCACAAAAATCACGGTCAGGCTAACGAGAAAGCCCGCGTTTGAAGTTGAGGTCGTTTGCAGACCGAACATAATAAACGCAAACACACCAAACAGGCATAGTCCAAGCAGCGCGCCATATCCAGTCGTGCGCCAGTCCAAATGCCGTAGCTGACGAAAGAAGATTAGAGCCGTTAAAATAAATGCCAATCCAAAGCGCAGCGCGATCAGATTGTATGGGCTGAGCGAGTCCATCCCCATTTTCATAAATAAATACGAGGAGCCCCAGCAGAGCGTGACCGTGAAAATCAGTAGGTCGGCTCGTGATTGCTTCATGTTGAATCCATCCTTTACGATCGCATCCTATTCAAGATACCTGTATGCTCCGGATTCATACTGGTATCAAGATCATGAAATCAGTATAGTACAATATAGATACAAGAATATTGAATGTTTGTAATGGAATACATGAGGAAATGTAATGCAAATGAACCATCATGAGAGTGAGCTACGATAAGAGTGAGCGATTAGAAGTGAGATAAGGAAATACAGTGTTAATTAGAAAAGTACAATATGCGATTGGAGCTGTGAGGCAAAGGCTGTACGGCAAGATTGAAAGCATACTGAGGAGAGTGCAACGGTTGAGTATTCATAAATATGAAGTATTGCTCAAAGTGGTCGAGCTGGGCAGCCTAACACGAGCCGCAGAGGAGCTTGGATTCACTCAGTCCGGGGTTAGCCATATTATTCACGGGCTGGAGCGTGAATTCGGCTTTCCCTTATTGCTGCGAGATCGCTCCGGTGTTCGCCTGACGACCAATGGAGAACGGGTGCTGCCACCGATGCGCGAAACGGTGAACTGGAATGAGCAGCTCAAGCAGGTGGTATCCTCGATTCATGGATTAACGTCCGGTGTGATTCGCATCGGTACATTTACAAGTGTGTCTGTACACTGGTTGCCAGGCATGATCAAGGATTTTCAGCGCGATTATCCGGGCATTAGCTTTCGACTTGTAGAGGGTGACTATGAGGAGATTGAGGATTGGCTCGCTGCTGGAGAGATCGATTGCGGATTTATGACATTGCCAGCTAGAGGGAGCTTTGAGATTGTACCGTTGCGACAGGATCGGATGCTGGTCATCGTGCCACCGGATCATCCGCTGCGGCAAGCTGCACACTTTCCATTAGAGCGTATTGGAGAAGAAGCGTTCATTATGCCACGCGAAGGCTCGGATTATGATGTGAGGCGTGTACTGGAGCATACCGGCATCACGCCTGATGTACATTTTGTGCTGGGTGATGATTATGCGATTATTGCTATGGTCGAAAATGGACTCGGCATTAGCATTTTACCGGAGCTCGTATTACAGGGGCGTGACCACAACGCCGGGATGCTGGAGCTGGAGCAGCCAGCTTTTCGCTCGCTGGGTCTGGCGGTACAGTCGATGTCCAAGGCATCTCCGGCGACCCGGCGCTTTTTGCAGTATGTAGAGGACTGGGTACAGAGTACAGACAAAGAAAGCCGAAATGAATGAATCGTAATGGTTGAGGGTACGATGGTTACGAGCGAGCTGAGCTATGTTGTAACGAGCATAGCTCGGCGTATTTCATGTAGCGTGTATTTCAGTGTAGGCTCGCATGGGCACATATGAACAATGGGCTTGATGACGATGTTACATAGTAATGTTAGATTATCACGTTCATGATAAACTCCATTTCCGACCGTTCGACTGCGTTTATTTGGTCATAAACTATGTTATAATGGAGTCCGACTTCCAATGTAAGCGTTATTTTAAAAAAGGTATGTAACGATGACCTGCTATTGGCATCAGGGTACATATTATCGGTTATGCAGGTGATCTGTTGATCAAAAACGTATTTTGCAGGAGGTATAACGATGGCTCTTGGAACAAGCATGATTATGCGTTTACAAATGGACAAAACACAGGTGAGCTTTGGTGAAGTGGCAGGTGCGATTGGTCAAAACGGCGGCGATGTGGTTGCTATTGACGTGATCCATGCCAGTCCAGAGAGCACAACACGCGACCTGACAATTAATTTACCGGAAAATGTACGCGAAAGCATGCTACAGGCAGTTGGAGCGCTGCCAGGAGTCAAGGTCGTCAACGTATCAGATCGGACGTTTCTAGCGCATCTGGGCGGTAAGATCGAGGTTCAGCCGAAGTCTCCCGTCAAAAACCGGGAGGATCTGTCCCATGTGTATACACCGGGCGTAGCGAAGGTGTGCATGGCGATTCATGAGGATCGGCAAAAGGCATTTTCATTGACCGTTAAACGTAATATGGTAGCGGTCGTATCCGATGGTACAGCGGTGCTTGGACTGGGCGATATCGGCCCTGAAGCAGCAATGCCTGTTATGGAAGGTAAAGCGATGCTGTTCAAGCAATTTGGTGAAGTGGATGCTTTCCCGATCTGCCTGAACACGAAGGATACGGAAGAGATTATTCAAGCGGTAAAATGGCTGGCGCCTGCCTTTGGCGGCATCAACCTGGAGGATATTAGCTCACCACGCTGCTTTGAGATTGAGCGCAGATTGAGCGAGGAGCTGGACATTCCTGTATTCCACGATGATCAGCACGGAACGGCTGTTGTAGTGCTGGCAGGTTTGCTGAATGCACTGCGTATCGTTGGTAAAGAGCTAGAGACAGCAAAAATTGTCGTACTTGGTATCGGTGCAGCCGGTGCAGCTTGCGTGCGAATGCTGCTGTCAGCAGGCGCGAAAAACTTGATCGCCGTTGACAAAGAAGGCGCGCTTGTACGCGATGAAGAATATGCACACGAGATGTGGAACTGGATTGCAGCCAATAGTAATCCGCAACAGGAACGTGGTAGTCTGAGCGATGTGATCCGCGATGCAGACGTATTCGTGGGCGTATCCCGTCCAGGTCTGCTGACCGTCGATCATCTGCATACGATGGCAGATGATCGTATCGTATTCGCGATGGCGAATCCTGATCCTGAGATCGATCCAGAGCTGGCAGAGCCACATGTACGTGTACTGGCAACCGGACGCAGTGATTATCCGAACCAGATTAACAATGTACTGTGCTTCCCTGGCATTTTCCGCGGTGCGCTGGATTGCCGCGCATCGACGATCAATGAAGAAATGAAGGTTGCTGCTGCACGCGCGATTGCATCGGTCGTTAAGGAAGATGAGCTGAATGAGCTGTACATCATTCCAGGTGTGTTTAACGAGCAGGTCGTACAGGAAGTAAGAAAAGGCGTCATCGAAGCTGCGATTAAAACAGGCGTAGCCCGTCGTACACCGCCAGAGTTCCGTTAATCGCATTCTCTATTTAGCGCAGGTAAGTATGGATCACAAGTAGTGATCATAGAGGATAAAAGAAATAGCCGCTATCTGTTGTTATACAGCAGGTAGCGGCTATTGTTTTGGGTAGAGTAAAGCTGATTGGATCGGCAAGCAGAAGCAGTGACATGGTCATACTCACCAAGCGGATTGATATTGTAATGAATTCTATAAGAGCAGGTATACGTATTTGAATGGAAGCCGAATGAGCTATACTTATTTGTTAATTAGCTTGCTCAAATCGTACGTCACAGTACGTTTACCTGAATCGAATAGTGGATTATATGTGAAATATAGCGTGTTCCCAACACGCTTTTCGTAGGTTAGTCCGTCGCCGCTACCCATCGGGCCACCACCAGAATCGATGTCGACGTTTTGCTGCTCTGCGGATGATAGCACTTCCTTATACAGTACAACACTTCGACCGCTACTGCGATCAACGGCAGCCAACTGATAGTCATGACTGTTACGGATGAGCATCATATCATCGTCCATCGCTTCGATACTATATTGCTGATCCGCGCCTTTGTTACCTAGCTTGGTCAGATCGAGCGTCTCCGCGACATTGCCTGTACCATCCTCAATCAAGCGTAGCTTTTTGCCATCATTCATTAGAATCTGACCATTGTACGTATCAATCAGGTCGGATCTCCCCCAACCGAAATCAGCATGATTCTGACGAATGAGCTTACCCTCCTTGAACAGTAACTGATACGTCTCACTATTAATATGTGGCTCGCCATAGGAATTACTTATACTGAACAGCACCAGCCCTTTGGGTGTCGAACGAATTTTAAAATCCACCCAGTCCAGATCGCCTTGAAGCGAGGCGATTTTAACAGGCTTGCCTTTGCCATCCCAGGAAAATACATTACCGCCGCCTTTTTCAATCGCATAGGTCATACCATCGTAGGAGGTAGAGACAACATCGTATTTTTTTAGATTTTTTGCTGTAACCACTTTCGTTTTGGCATTGTAACCGACATACGTACCGCCCAGTGCTTCTACAGCGAATTTGAATGGAACATAGACGCCAGGTTCTTTACTATCCTTTTCTTTTTTAAAATAAGCAGACTGGCTCATCGTTACGATTTTGCCGTCGACTACTGCTGTTTTACTGCCATCGCGTACGCCTATTTTCTTCAACCAGCCATTGAAGCCAGCGCGCTTGCCCGTAGCATCAAAATTAGATTCCAGTCCATAATTACTGGCAAGATAGTTGAGCTGTACATATAATGTGCCATTGCGCATATAGGCAGAATCTTGATATACACTTGAATATTGATCTGTTTTTGTAATGATCTTGAATTGGTAGCTGCTACCTGCTGCTGCTTGAGCTTGAGGTGCTGCCAGTGGAGAAAACAACAATGTAGCGGAGAGTAGAAGAGCTGTGTAAGATTTTTTGTTCATCATTAGAATCAGATCCTTTCTTGTAAAATAGTATCGTATGCACTGAAATCGAGTGGTTACTTTAGTTGGTTAAGATCATACGTGACGGTTCGTGGCGGATCGCCATTTGGTGAAGCAAAGGTAAAATAAAGCGTGTGGCCTACGCGTTTTTTGAATGTTAAACGGTCAGCACTCATAAATTGAAGGGCATCGGGAAGCGACTCTTCGACGACTTTCTGTTCGTTTGCGGATAACACTTGCTTGTACAAGAGAGCGCTATGCTCGGTATGAATATTCGCTATACTAAGCTCAAAATCATGTGCGTTACGGATTAGCAGCATATCGTCATCCATCGCTTCGATACTATATTGCTGATCTGCACCTTTGTTACCAAGCTTGGTCAGATCGATCGTTTGTACTACATCGCCACTACCATCCTCAATGAAACGTAGGATGTGACTATCGTTCATCATGATCTTGCCTTTATACCTGTCCATAACATCGGTATTGCCCGGACTATAGTCTGCATGGTTTTGACGAATGAGCGCTCCATTTTTGTAAAGGAACTGATAGACTTCACTATTGAGATGGGGCTCACCGTAGGAGTTACCGATCGTGATCAATAATAATCCGCCTGGTGTTGTCTCCACATCGATGCCCGATGCATCCAGATTAGTATGTAAAGAGAGAATCTGGACGGGTTTGTTCTTGCCATCCCATTTGTATACAGCACCATCGTTTTTATCGGCGCCGTACATGATGCCATGATGCGTAGTATAGATGAAATGAGGTTCCTGCAAATTTTTGGCTGTTACTGCTTTTGTTTTGGCATTGTAGCCTGTATATGTACCACCTAAGGCTTCGATTGCAAATTGAAATGGAACATAGACGCCAGGCTGCTTGCTATCTTTTTCTTTTTTGAAATAAGCGGGTTTGGCCATCATTACGACTTTACCGTCGACAATTGCTTTTTTACTGCCATCACGTATTCCTATTTTCTTTAACCAGCCATTAAAGCCAGCGCGCTTGCCCGTAGAGTCGAAGCTGGCTTGAATCCAGTAACTGTCTGCTAGAGAATTGAGCTGTACATAAAGGGTGCCATTTTTCATATACACACTGTCTTGTTGAAAATACGTTGATGGTTGACCTGCTACATGAATCTCGTAATGATAATCGCTTGTAGGAGCGGCATGGACTCCATGTATGGCAAGCGGTGAGACGAATAGCGCTGATGCTAACAGGAAGGAAGCGCAGGATTTTTTATATACCAATACACTCGACCTCTTTTCTACAATTCTTATGAATATATCTATATTTCTAGTACAGCCTGCTTTATTATGGACGAAAGAATATTTAAAAAGTTGCAAAATATGGAAGAATGAAGGGAGGACACTATCATGACTATCCGACGACCAGAGCCAGCTGATATTCATGCAAGGCTGGAAGCACAAGCACCTGGTGAGCCCTCTGCAAGCCAGCGTTCCATCCCTTCCCTATACACTTCACAAGCCAATAGACAGCATTATTCTAATACGTTAAAAACAGAAACAGAACCGTCCACAATCATCGCTAGCGTATATGGAAGCCAGCTAGCAGATAGCGGCTATCGTCCGCAATTTTACGCGTATTACTATAAGCAGTGGCAACATTATGAAATGGACTATCATCGGCATCACTCGACAGAGATTATGTATATGATTTCTGGCACCTGCCGAATCGAGTTATTACCAGCGGATGCTGAGTTAAAGGCGCAGGATACTGCACAACCCGAGGTGGTAGAGCTACAGCGTGGTCAATTTATCGTAATTGATGCGGATGTGCCGCATCGATTGATCGTAGGCGAGCAGGCCTGCCGAATGCTAAATCTGGAATTTGGATTGCGGCTGCAAGCTATACAACCGTCCTCACAATCGCCATCGGACACGACTATTTTGCAGCAGCTCGTTCGTCAGGAGGAGGAGCTTGCAGCATGGATCGGTCAGCCACAGCAGCACAGCGTATTATCGGATCCTGAAGAGGTCTATTACACGCTCAAGGCACTTGTACTGGAGCTGGATCAGCGCAGTATGACCTCTATGCTCAGCGAGCTACTCTTTGCACAGCTGCTTGTACGTATCGCCAGACTATGGCGTGAGCATGAGCAAAGCCGTCTATCGCAAGGAGAGCGCTATGTGCGTCAAAGCATCGAATTCATGCGACAAAATTATGATCGTAGCATCCGAATGGAGCAGATTGCCGCCGCCGTTAACGTGCATCCAGGCTATCTGCATCGCGTATTTCGCAAGCACACCGGTACAACACCGACCGATTATTTGAATACGCTTCGTATGGAGAAGGCTATGATGCTACTCGGTAGCACCGATATTCCGATTGCCGAAATCGCCGATTATGTGGGCGTATCGAGTCGGCAATATTTTCACCTGCTGTTCAAAAAGCATACGGGTCAGACACCTGCGGATTACCGCACCCATATGGAGCGCACGAGATGGAATATGGTGTCGCAGGAGCAACCGGAAGTATAGCTTTTGTATAGCTAGTCCTGCTCCCAGCTCCAGATATGTAGGCTGTATGACATAGAGCATTGAGCAGACATGGGCTAAAGCTTGAAAATATTGAATTTATACCGAAAAAGCACCGAGCAGGCATGACGCATGCAGTGGTGCTTTTTTGTTGCTTGTGGCTGCTAGAGTATAAAATTTACGAGGCACTTTTGAATCAAGGTTAGGATTTTGGACAGCTATGCTAGCAACTGGTGATGATATTGATAACGCTTTACTTTTGATCGCTATTACAATAAAAGCAATCCCATGCTAGCTGCATATGCTGGATAGCAAGCGATATCCGCTCCACTCAGTGTATTGAAAAATGTGGATGCCCAGCGATTCACACAGCATTGTCTCGACGAACGAGAATGGATCAGTACGGCATAGGGTTGAGCATATTACACGCTGGATCAAAATGATAACCCATAATGGAGGGGACACAAGATGTCATTTAAAGTAGCTTTTGTCGGTGCAGGAAGTATCGGTTTTACACGCGGTCTGTTACGCGATCTACTCGCTGTGCCCGAATTTGCTCATATTGAAATCGCATTTACAGATATTGCTCCGCACAATCTCGATATGGTCACCCAGCTATGTCAGCGCGATATTGTGGAAAATGGGCTAGATATCACAATTCAATCGACCACAGATCGCCGCGAAGCTCTGCGGGATGCGAAATATGTTATCTGTACATTTCGCGTAGGAGGTCTGGAGGCATTTGCAACGGATATCGATATTCCGCTCAAGTACGGTGTCGATCAATGTGTCGGTGATACGTTATCTGCGGGTGGAATTATGTATGGTCAGCGCGGCATTGCTGAGATACTGAATGTATGCCGTGATATTCGCGAGGTGGCTGCACCGGATGTACTCCTGCTCAACTATTCGAATCCGATGGCGATGCTCACCTGGGCGTGCAATACCTATGGAGGCGTGCGTACGATAGGGCTCTGTCATGGCGTACAGCATGGTCATCATCAGATTGCTGAGGTATATGGTCTGGATAAAAAGGATGTCGATATTATCTGTGCAGGCATTAACCATCAGACCTGGTATATCCAGGCGTCTCACGAAGGTCGCGATCTCACAGCAGGATTGCTGGAAGCCTTTGAACAGCATCCCGAATACAGTCGTACTGAGAAGGTACGTATTGATATGCTACGTCGTTTTGGTTATTACAGCACAGAGTCGAATGGTCATCTGAGTGAATATGTATCGTGGTATCGTAAGCGTCCAGAGGAAATTGTTGATTGGATCGATATGAATAGCTGGATCAACGGTGAGACGGGTGGCTATCTGCGTGTATGCACGGAGGGACGGAACTGGTTTGAGACGGATTTCCCGAACTGGATGAAGGAGGAGCCGAAGCGCTTTGTCGCAGAGGAGCGCAGTGAGGAGCATGGCTCGTATATTATCGAAGCCTTAGAAACAGGGCGTGTCTATCGTGGACATTTTAATACGGTCAATCGCGGTATTATTAGTAACCTGCCTGACGATGCCATCATCGAAGCGCCGGGCTATGTGGATCGAAACGGCATCTCCATGCCTGTTGTAGGCGCACTGCCGCTCGGCCCGGCAGCAGTGTGCAATGTGAGCATCTCGGTTCAGCGTCTGGCTGTAGAAGCAGCGGTGCATGGAGACGACCAGCTGCTGCGTCAGGCATTTATGATGGATCCACTCGTGGGCGCGGTATGCAATCCACCGGAAATCTGGCAAATGGTGGACGAGATGCTGGTAGCTGGTGAAGCATGGCTGCCACAATATACCGATGCGATTGCAGCAGCCAAACAGCGTCTACAGGAAGGCCCATTGCTGACTACTCGTGAATATACAGGTAATACACGTCTACAGGTCAAAACCGTTGAGGAAATGCAGCAGGATCGCGAAGCAGCTAACCGTAATGCAGGTGAGGCAGATAAAGGGAAAGAACGCGAGAAGATTCAGCATTAAAACGTGAGAAGGTTTTTAAGAAGGTTCATCATTCATGCATATAGTCAGAATGAAATTCAAATGAAGTATCATATGAAAGAAGATAGTTTCAAGCAGCCCCAAACGAGAGCGGTCGGTGAGGTTATCGCATGAACGACAATTCATCGGGATACTACCTACAGCCTTTCGATGGGGCGTTATTTCTATCCCCTCCATAATGGATGTTCAATGCGAACCATCTATTTCCTCTAAGACAGCAAGAGTAGAAAAGGTAACTATCATCTCTAAATAGGTGCATCAATCGCTCCATTGTGAGTGGAGGATGCGCCTATTTATAATGCAGCGCAAATATATGATATAACCGATCAGAATAATGCTATACACCTGCGGCTAGAATCGTTACGCTTGATAAGTAGGTAGAATGGTGAAATAGATAGAGTAGTGGCAATCCTAGAGCAGATCGGTCAGATTAGGGTATAATGATGGGATACAGCTCGGTTTCATTCAGCTGTAAGCGTTCTACCCTGATGTTAGATTTGTTCTCGATTCAGCCCGTACAAGATGAATTTCGACAGGAGGTTATGCAATATGTCTCAACCGAATGAACGCAAGCTAAAATGGGGTGTGGTCGGAACCGGCGGCATCTCTAACAAATTTATCGCGGATTTACCTTTTACGAGCAATGGTGTTGCTTATGCAGCCAGCTCTCGTAGTATGGAAAGTGCGGAAGCCTTTGTACAAAAATACAATATGACCCGCGCGTATGATGATTACGACAAAATGCTGGAAGACCCGGAGCTAGATGCTGTCTATGTGGGGACTCCGCATCCGTTACATAAAGAAAATGTGCTCAAAGCGCTGCATGCAGGTAAACATGTACTGTGCGAAAAGCCATTTACGATTAATGCCGGTGAACTGGAAGAAATGATCGCCCTTGCTCGTGAAAAGAAGCTGTTCCTGATGGAAGGCATGTGGACACGCTTCCTGCCGCCACTGCGCAAGGTACGCGAATGGATTCGTGATGGACGAATCGGCGAGGTGCTGCTCACTAAGGCAGAGTTTGGCTTCCGCATGCCATGGGAACCGGAGCATCGCCTGCTAAATCCTGAACTGGGCGGCGGTGCATTACTCGATACCGGTATCTATCCGGTATCGTTCGCATCGATGATCTTCGGCGCGCAGCCCGAAAAAATTGTTAGTACCGCGCATATGGGAGAAACGGGTGTAGACGAGCAATTCTCGATCATCCTTGGCTATTCCGGTGGACGTACGGCGACATTAAACGGCTCGATCCGTATCCTATTACCGAATGAAGCGTATATTCACGGCACCGAGGGATATATTCATATCCCGCAATTCCTGTTCAGCCGTGAAGCTTCGCTATATGTAGAAGGCGAAGAAGTCGAAACATTCACCGACGACCGTGAATGCGAGGGCTATGCCTTCGAAGCCGAAGAAGCCGGTCGCCTTATTCTGGAGGGCAAGCTCGAAAGCGACGTCATGCCACTTGATGAATCGCTGGCGATTATGCGTATCCTCGACGAGGTGCGCGCTCAGTGGGGCTTCAAATACTCATGGGAATAACATAGAACTATACCAAGCAGCCTGCCATTAGCAGGCTGCTTTTTCGTAGACATAAAAATGCACGCCACAACAATATGCAGGTGAGAAATATAAATAACCTCATGCATGAAAAAAAGTCGGCATTAGCACAGAGCGAAGGCAAGGCAATAAGGGAAAAGGACTCCTTACCGTGTTAGCGATTTCCTAACACGAGGTTCAATGAAAAGTGATTTTTGCGAAGCAAAATATCTTACCTCTTCAGAGGGACGGGAATCTACATTCCTTCCTAATCCAGTAGATTCCCGCGGCTCCACCCGAGTCCGTTCCCTTATTCCTTGCCTGAGCGGTTGCAGCATCCCAGACCATTCACTGCCCTTCTTCATATTTTCACTACAAAAAAATCCAACAGAATATGTACATTTTTTGATACACCCTCTCTAAATCGGTTGATATACATAGTAGACTCTGTATGGCTTAACATTGCTCTAACCTAAATTTACAAACTCAGGCATTTTACCATGGCATCTCCAGCGAGCATGTAACAGGTATCGTTCAGCTTGCCAGAAGGTGCCAGAGCAATCATTCCATTCAGTAGACGACAATCGATTATTCAGAGTGAGGTGTATCAACATGACATTAGTGAACAATAACATGTACAAATGGATTAGCTGGCTGCTCGTAATGGCGGCAATTGCGGTGTACGTTCTGTTTCAGACGAGGGGAGCAGTACTGTCAGGCATGGCGCTATTGATGGCTGGGATTGTGATCGGACTGTTGACCTTGCCACGCCCACAGCGTATTTCGTTTACGATGTTTTATGTAGTGGCCGTGCCGATCATTTATTTTATTCGTGCATTTATGTAAGCGATCCACAAATAATGGGATTTTTTTAATTGATAATCGTTCTCATTTTAAAATAAAGATGCTATACTATTCCCGTACAGAAGCGGCGCTGAATAAACAGTCCATGCTATAATCGACTGTTCATTCAGCGCTGCTGTGTGTCTGAGCCTGATTACCGAGTCGGCTCAAGCCGTTTAACCGCTCGTATTCAAGCTGGAGTAATACAGCGGTAGAAGAGGGGGAATCATACATATGCTACGTCGTTTTTTTGCTTATTACAGGCCGTATAGAGGACTGTTTATACTGGATTTTGGCTGCGCAGTCGTGGCGGCGCTACTGGAGCTAGCTTTTCCGATTGCCGTACAGCGAGTGATCGATGATCTGCTGCCTGGTGGAGACTGGTCGATTATTTTGTGGGCGTGTGCAGGCTTGTTCGGTATTTTTTTAGTTAGCTCGATTTTGCAATATATCGTGACGTACTGGGGGCATAAGCTGGGAATTAATATTGAGACGGATATGCGCAAGAAGCTGTTTGATCATATTCAGCGTCTGCCATTTCGCTTCTTCGATAATGCCAAGACCGGGCATCTTGTCTCGCGTATGACGAGTGATCTGATGGATATCGGGGAGATTGCGCATCACGGGCCAGAGGATCTGTTTATTGCGATTATGACGCTGATCGGTGCCTTTATTTTGATGGCCAATCTGAATCTGGAGCTGGCGATTCTCACATTTATCGTCATTCCATTTATGATCTATCTATCGATCTTTTTCGGTAGTAAAATGTCGCGTGCCTTTAACAAACTATTCGGCGATATCGCTAACTTTAACGCTCGTGTAGAGAACAATGTGAGCGGTATGCGTGTCGTGCAGGCTTTCGCTAATGAGGAGCATGAGATTGCTCAGTTCGCTACAGATAACGGAAGCTTCCGTCGCACGAAGCTGCTTGCCTATCGGATTATGGCGTGGAACTCGTCGATCAGCTATATTTTGATCAAGTTTGTATCGTTATTCTCGCTCGTATGTGGGACATGGTTCGTGCTGGAGCGTGGTATGACGTATGGTGACTTTATCGCGTTTGTATTGCTGTCGAATGTATTTTTGACACCTATCAAGCAATTGAACTCGGTCATTGAGACATATCCGAAAGGGATTGCTGGCTTCCGTCGCTATGAGGAGCTGCTTAATACAGATACTGAGATTCATGATCTGCCGGGTGCTGTGCCTGCTCCTCCGCTCAAGGGAGCGATTCGCTATCGTGGCGTGACCTTCGGCTATGAAGGCAAGGAGCCTATTTTAAACAATATTAATCTGGATATTATTGCAGGTGAAACGGTCGCGCTGGTGGGGCCATCCGGTGCGGGGAAAACGACGTTATGCAGTCTATTACCACGCTTCTATGATATTCAGAGCGGAGAGATTAGCATCGACGGTATGGATGTGCGGCAGATGACCTTATCCTCACTACGGACGCAGATTGGTATCGTACAGCAGGATGTGTTCCTGTTTGACGGCACGATTCGGGAAAATATCTCGTATGGTAAGCTGAATGCGACCGAGGAGGAGGTCTGGCAGGCAGCACGCCGTGCACAGCTAGAAACCTTGATCCAATCGTATCCAGAAGGGCTGGATACGATCATCGGTGAGCGTGGTGTGAAGCTGTCGGGTGGACAGAAGCAGCGTCTGTCGATTGCACGTATGTTCCTGAAAAATCCGCCGATTCTCATTCTGGATGAAGCCACTTCAGCGCTCGATACGGAAACCGAAGCAGCGATCCAGCAGTCGCTGAACGAGCTGGCTGTTGGGCGCACCACGTTAATCATCGCGCATCGTCTGGCTACGATTAAGAACGCCGACCGCATTATCGTCGTGACACCGGAAGGCATTGCGGAGCAAGGCGCACACGATGAGCTGATCAGCGCAGGCGGCGCGTATGCACGATTACATGCGGCACAGTTTGGAGCTTGAGCTGGAAGGGTAGCATCACAGAATAGATGATCTAAACAGCCTTGCTAATTCGATTGGAGTTAGCAAGGCTGTTTTTGAAGGGAGTTTTATGAAAAAGCGCTGGTGGATCATGATTGTAGTTCTAATAGTAGTGATGATTTCTTTTGCAGGCATACAGCTGAAAATCAACCACTTAAAAGAAGACTTAACCAACTATTTAATTCAGCAGCAAAACGTAGAAGCGTCCAACATTTTAAGTATAGATACGAAAATAGGCAAGCTACCGACATTTCCGATGTATGTAACGTTTAAGGATGAACCTGACCGAACCTACACCTACACGGATCGCGGCGTGGGGCAGTGGACTCAAATTTTCCCGAATGAGGATGTGATCCAAAAAGGAGGACAGTTTAAGCATTGGGAAGGGGTAAGCAAATAACATCGCTCTATTTTATAGTAAATAATCAAAAAACCTGTATCCGTTGAGTAGCAAACGAATGCAGGTTTTTTGGTTTGAATGAGTACATATACATAGCCAAATACACAGCCACATATAGTAACCTATAGCAGCATATAGCCGCATACACAGCGATATACTCAGCTAGATGCTGATTTAGCCTTTTAGCGTGGCAGATGCCTTAGAAAATTCTCATGCGCGAATCCACGTACCTGTTCCTCACTATAATGCTTGAGCAACTCATCGATCACACGCTGCGATTGTCCAGCGTGCTCCAGATCCTGAACATGGTAAGCAATGCCGTCAAAGTCTGAGCCTAGACCGATATGCTTTACTCCACCTAGCGAACAAAAGTGATCAATATGCCGCAGCAGATCAGTGATACTTACAGACTCCTGCTCACTAATGAAATATGGACAGTACACCACATGAATCATCGCGTCACGCTGGAACATCGCCTGTGCCTGTGTATCCGTGAGATTACGCGGATGATCCAGAATCGCACGTGCATTGGAATGGGAGGCAAAAGGATACTTCGCTACCTCCAGCACATCCCAGAAGGCACGCTCGCATAGATGGCTCACATCGGTCAGTATCTGATTGCGGTTGAACATGGTCACCAGCTCGCGCCCAAATGCAGTCAGCCCGGCTCCACGCTCCTCAAGCGCCCCATCTGCCGCTAGATTGGCAAAGTTCCATGTCAGACCAACCGAGCGTACTCCGAGTCGATACAGAATATTCATCTTTTTCAGATCATTACCGATCGGGTCAACCCCTTCTAATGTTAACAGGGCACCGATCTGTCCCGGCTGTAGCGCGGCAATATCAGACCACTTGGTAATATGTACCATATTCGGATGCTTGTCTAGCACTTCGTCATAGAAATAATGCACCTGATCGAGCGCATTTTGGAAGCGAAGCGGATCAGGTAGCTCCGGGTCAACGAAAATTGCAAAGCCCTGCATCCGTACCTCACCTTCCTGTAGCCGTGCATAGTTCGTATCCAGCTCCGGTGCATCGCTATAGCTAAGCGTACCTCTGGACTCCACGATTTTGTATAGAGCATCACAATGAAGATCGAAAATATGCATCATCATTGCTCCTTTCGTTATGAATTTGCATCTTATGTAGGTACCACACTAAAATTACTTTACATCATACGCCACTCGATAGATAAAGTACAGGCGAGTAGTGGGTAATCATACAGCAGGTAAGTTATTTCAAGCTATTTTAAAAGCAATGTCTGTCTGCTGGAAATGTCTATATTTCTAGCGGCAGGCTGCCATACGATTGAGGTGTACGATGGAAAAGAAAAAGGGACGTATACGGTCATTTTTGCAAAAGGTATTCGACCGTGATCAGGATGGACGTATTCAGTGGGCAGAGGTATATCTGGCGGTTGCAGGTGTGTTTCACCGTGCGCTAGTCGAAGTGCCCCGTAGACGTGCTGCTGTACGACAACAGAAGGAGGATCTGCCTGTATCCCGTATTCGCGAAATTCCGTTGCTCGCAGGCGATATCATTTACACGCCAAGCTCGGAATCGACGTATTATGCAGGTCATATGGGAATCCTCGGAACGGATGGACGTGTATATCATGTGCATCCATTTGGCCCGGTATTCTCGGATACGGTGGAATGGTATGTGAAGCGATTTTATGCAGGTGATCGTTTTATTGTGTTTCGTGCACAGGATGAGGGTGTTGGAGCGGAGGCAGCGGCATGGGCAGAGCAGCATGTGCACACAGTAACCGCCTATCGTTTGAATACCGGAATGGACGATATCGAGCATAATTATTGCTCCAAATTTATCGACCAAGCCTATCGGTTCACATCCGGGACGGATATCTGGGGGAAAGGGAAGCGCAAATTACGTCATGGTTACCTGTATCCCTTTCAGATCGTCAAGTCCAGGCAGCTTCATATGGTAGGGAGCTATTATCGTGAATAGCTGTTCTATCGACGATCTATTATCTTCAAATGAATAGCTCGGTAGGGATCGCATCATGCATCGTGTAAGGAAGCTAGATCCTATAACTAAAAAAGGTGCATAAGATCGCCGAGTATAAGCGATCTTATGCACCTTTTCGTTATAATTCATTGATACCCATACATTCATTCCATATAGGTATGACGATGATCTACAGCCCATGCTGCACAATATGTCATCTATAAAAAAGCAACCTGATTTTTCCCAAGTGCCTTCGCTTGCATTAATGCTTCCTCACCGCGCAGGATCAGGTCCGTCGGATGCACCAGTGGATCTGGCATCATCATCACGCCACCTACACTGACCGTGATAAATCCGCTGTTCGACGAGCTTCCGGTAGGAATTTGTAATTCCACCACACTGCTGCGAATATCCTCTGCGAGCTGGACGACACTATCTTTATCTTTCCCACGAACCTGTAGCATGAATGTACCGCCACTGAAGCGAGCAATCTCTGCGTCACAGCGTGAACTGGTCACATTCAGTACGTCTGCTACCCATTGCACGCATAGATCGCCACCATTGAGTCCGTGGATCGCATTATATTCACGCAGATCGTCAATATCGATGAGCAGTAGGGACACCAGCTGTTCTTCCTGGATCGCGGTATACCAGTTATCCATCAATATTTTCTCGAATGCCATCCGGTTCGGCATATCGGTCAGCGGATCGGTTGCCATATAGCTTTGGAGCTGATCACTCATCACGGTATAGGCTTCGGAGACGCCGATATCCTGCGTCGATTCACGTGCAATGATCATCACGGAAGGCTTACCGCCGTAGCTGATTGCTGCCAGCGTAATCTCCAGCTTGAGCGAGTCGCCGGATGTGTTTTTGAAGCAGGAATTGTTGGAGATCATATGAATCAGATTTTGCTCCAGCTGATTCAGGTAGTGGATCATATCGTCCTTGAACTCATCCTGCACGAATTGCAGGAAATCAAGCCCGGTGAGCTGCTCACTGGATTCCATGCCCAGCAATACCGCTGCCTCATGATTGCAATAGATGATATTGCGATGCGTTAGGGTGAAAAAGGCTACCGGTGACATTTCCATCAGCTGAATATAACGCTGTTCATTGCGGCGTAGGGTGCGAGCATCCTGTAGCGCCTGCTCCTCCATTTCGCGCAACTGATTTTCCGTTTGACGATGCACGATTGCTTTTAGCTCTGGCAAAATATTCAGTTCCTTCGGCTGCCATGGCAATGACGTGGACTGCACAACCTGACGCCACTTTTCAAATGATTTGCGTGGAGACAGACGGAACCCATCGTTTTCCTGAATGACGGCTTTGGCTGGATCGCCTGCCCATTCTACAATTTGTAGCACTTCGGGACGGAACCAGATGATATAATTGTGAAGTCCTGGCGAGATAGCAAGATAGAGCGCCCCGGATGCTTTTGCCTTATAGGCTTTGGCGGGTTCATATTCCAGACTGAGTCTGGAGGACGAATAGATGTAGTCGCGTGAACGACTGCCCATCCAGCCTGCTAGCTCACGTACCTGTCCAGGCTCTGGCGTTACTCCATATAGCAGTAGCTTATCCTGATAGCTCACAGCCGCACCGGAGGCGCTCATCAGCGCAAGCAGGCTATGTTCCTCATCATGCAGC
This sequence comes from Paenibacillus hunanensis, assembly GCF_034055775.1. Classification (NCBI taxonomy): domain Bacteria; kingdom Bacillati; phylum Bacillota; class Bacilli; order Caryophanales; family Paenibacillaceae; genus Paenibacillus; species Paenibacillus hunanensis. Next base: position 1,226,645 of record NZ_CP139194.1, read on the forward strand.
TGCTCGGCAACACGGATCGAGTTCATACTGCCGGTGAAGATGCTGGCAATACGCAGAGCCGTTTTACGAAGCTGACGCTCGGATTCATAATCGTCGAGCTGCTGTCGCTGATACAGCTCGTTCGAGAAGAAGGCACCGAGGAAGTTGCACAGATTGCGTTTACGATGCGAAATATATTTAGGTGAATAATGGTGACATGTAATGAGTCCCCATAGCTGATTGTTATGAATAAGCGAAATGGTCATCGTTGCGCCCACACCCATATTGTGCAAATACTCAATATGCAGTGGGGAGACGCTACGCAGAACCGATAAACTCAGGTTCAGCGGCTTGCCAGTCAGCGGCTGTGTTGTTGGAACAACCTCTACCGGCGTATAGTTCACATCGACGATCAGACGTAGCCAGTTCCGCAAATATAGCTCACGCGCTTGCTTCGGAATGTCAGATGCCGGATAGTGATGTCCGAGAAATGGCTCCAGCCCTGCCTGCTTCGCTTCAGCGATAACTTTACCATTCCATTGACTATCGAATTCATAGACCATGACCCGATCATAGCCGAGCATGTCACGAATCTGATCGGCGGCAGCCTGGCTCGCTTCCGCACGACTTGTCGTTTGCTTCACACGACCGAAGAACGTCTGAATCCATTCAAATTCATTGCTGATCATCGATTCGTCCTCAGCCGGGCATTCCATTTCAATAATGATCAAGCCTTCGCTCTCATGCAGTACCGCATAGAACTCAACCATCTCACCATTCACTTCCACATTGATTTCAATATATTGAAGATCAGACGTCGCTTCTGCTGTCAGATCACCGCTCATTAGCGAAAATAATTGCTCTTCACCAATGACCGATTCTAGCGGTTGTCCGAGTAGCTCGTTAGAAGGGCGACCGAGCAGCTGATCGGTATTCGTGCTACACTGAACGATCTTATGCTCGCTATCTCGAGTAACGGCAAGCAATACGCCATGTGGCTGAATACGTCCGGGAATATGAATCGGTTCTTTATCGCAATTCGTCAGATCGATTGGTTCGCTTGTAATGAAGTTTCCATCTGTCAGCAGTGTACGATTAAGACGCTGGTTGTTATTACTTGCATCAGACATATAAGATGGGCCTCCATTCTCATGTTATGCGTTACATTAGGCATTAATCCATTGCTGGAGCAGATCGAATGTCTCGCGTGCAGAATGAACAATCTCATGTCGACTAGCATCCGATTGACCGTATTTTAAAATAAGCTCGCGGAAGCTCAGCCATTGATCTCGTGTCTGCTGACCATAGCCATTAAAATAAGAGATGCCCGCTTCCGGCTCTACTGGCAGGAACTTCATCAATTGCTTCGTAATAATCTGGCCGCCAAGTGTAGAGCCCTCGATCACATAGAAAGAGCCGATCAATCGCTCTGCTGTTGAGATGTCAGGCAGATTAGTACATAGAGGAAGCTCGGATAGCTGCGCTGAGGTTAGACCGAGATGCAGCAGATCACTTTCTAGCAACGCGGTTTTGCCGCGAATATCCATATCCAGTCCAAGCTCGGTTGGCAATCCAGAATGAATTGCACGTTGCTCCAGCGGCTTCAAAAAGCCATAAAACAACTGTAAATATTGTGTATACTGTGGCAACGTCATGCTCTTGTCCATCATGGAGCGAGCATAGCTGTTATTTTCAATCTGTTGATGGGAATCCGCGGTATCTACACGCAGACGCTCCAAAATATCGGTGCTCATGGTTTATCCATCCTTTACTGATCAGGGTTGTTCATTTCAATTAAACCGTCTTCACATCGATACGTATGACGCCAATGACAAAAAGGGCTGTATTCTATTTTATCACGCGAACAGAGCTGGGTAGTAGTATAGTTTTTAAATATCTCACCTACTGCTCTATTCAGATACATAAGGAACTACTATAAATTGGATGAAAAGAGTAGTCAATACGGTGTGTGTAGCAGAACGTACCATATAATGAAAGCAAACGCAAATGATTGGAAATGTATTACTTGTTTGAACAACTCTCGATGAAAGTGAAGAGAGAGTAATGCTAAAAGTAAAACTGGAACAACCAGCGCAAAACTGAACTAATGCTAAAATCCAAAGAAGCCCCACATTATGCTGCTCGTAGACGGATCGTATCCGACTCGAAGCAGTATAGCGCGGGGCTGATTGGCATGTATATAGCATGTGTGTAGCTTGCGAGCGCTACTCGTCTATGGTTTACATAGGCTTCAGGAGATTCGAAGGTAGCGTACACCTCGTATAAGCACCTTTTCTATGATGAAGGAGATATCAGGCCTGCTGACCTGGTCAGTGCTGGAGCAGAATCGCGAATGAGCACATGCGTCTGCATATGAGCTGTGTAATAGGGCTGCTGCGGATGACGAATGCGGGAGAGCAGCATTTCCGCTGCACGCACGCCCATATCACTGCTATAAATATGCACTGTGGTCAGATGCGGCTCAACGATGCGCGATTCAGTGGCATCATCGAAGCCGGTAATACCAATATCGCGTGGTAGTGATAATCCGCGTGCCTTGAGCGCCTTCATCAGCCGTACAGCGATAAAGTCGTTGGCACATACAAATGCCTGCGGCCATTGCTCCAGCTGTTCCAATCGGTGTTCCATCCAATCAGTTTCGAAAATAAAATAGCGATCATCATCCAGAATACATAGCGCTGGATCAAACTCAATCTCCTGTTCGAGCAGCGCCCGGCGATAACCGAGCCAGCGCTCGTAGAAGCTTTTGCAATGATAGCGATCGCCGACAAAGCCGATACGCTGGTAGCCGTTATCTAATAGCTGCTTGGTCAGTCGGTAAATGCTATGTTCATTTTCCATCAAAAGAACATCGGCCTGGAAGCTGGAATAATCGGTAGTAGCAGCGCAATCGATAAAGATCGCTGGAATGCCGAGTCTGGTGATCATCTCACTGTAAGCGGCATCAAAAAGCTCGATACATACGATTCCATCCACAGCGGTGCTGTCAAAGTTGTTAGGCAGCTTGCCTGCATCGCGCTCATCGTCGCGCACGATATGAATGGATAGATTATAGCCTTCGGAGCTAATTCGTTTCTCCAGTCCGCTGATCAGCGCGGAGCCAAAATGGGAGGTGTTGGGCATATTAGTGGTTAACAGCGCAATATTTCCTGTCTGCCGAGGAAGTAGATTGTCTGTTTCCATATAAGCGAATTGCTTGTATTTCAGCTCGATTGCTTTTTGAATCACCTTTTGCCGGGTGTCAGCAGGAATTGAGGGATGGTCATTGAGTGCCTTGGAGGCGGTATTGCGCGAAATGCCCAGTGCATCGGCAATATGCTGAATGGTTGTTTTTTCTCGAGTCATCGTCCGTATCCACCTTTGTATTGTTGGGATGGGCAAGCAGGGATCAGGCTATTCCGCTCATCTCATTGCATAGTTTGAATATAAAGCAGTTTACACACAAAAGCAATTATAGATGCACAAATGTAAACTTAATTTATACAAATGCACACTTATAAGTTGTATTTTCGTCTCTTTATTTTTACATTTTATATTGACATATGAACAATTAATTTGTTAAATTGTAAATGAAAAAAGCGACAAATGAATGCTGACTATTGTAAAGGTAGCCGTTTGCTGTAGCATGGGCTATTGCTGAAGCAATTATGTAAGCGATTACTTTAATTCGTAGGCAAGGCTACTTTGACGACATTGGCACGCATCGCGTCATTCATCACAATGAAATGGGGGAACATGAATGGAAAGCTCCGCCAAAGTAGGGAAACGGCATACCGGGCAGACACTACTACATGAGCGTCGCACTAGTAGGGGAGTGTGGGCACAGCTGAAGAAAAATCGATTTCTGTATTTGCTTCTTACGCCTGCACTCCTGCTAACACTGATTTTTAAATACGGCCCAATGTACGGGGCGGTTATCGCATTTAAGGATTTTAGCCCGATTCGGGGAATTTGGAATAGCGAATGGGTCGGGTTCAAACACTTCGAGAAATTTCTTACTTCACCCAACTTTGAGACGATTTTTATGAATACGCTTAAATTGAGTGCTTACGGGCTCATCTGCGGCTTTCCGATTCCGATTTTGCTAGCGCTGATGCTCAATCAGATTCGCCGCCGCGGCATCAAGAAGAATATTCAGCTGTTTCTGTATGCACCTAATTTTGTATCGGTCATCGTCATTGCCGGAATGCTCTTCATTTTCCTATCGCCCACAGGTCCGATTAATCAGGTGGTGAGCTGGATTACCGGATCGCCGATGATGTTTATGACCGATCCGGAATATTTTCGCTGGGTGTACATTTTATCGGATATCTGGGCAACGGCTGGCTGGGCATCGATCATCTATGTAGCTGCCCTTGCCAATGTGGATCCAGAGCTGCACAATGCCGCCAGTCTGGATGGAGCTAGCCTGTTGCGACGTATCTGGCATATCGACTTGCCTACCATCAAGCCCATCATGGCAATCGTGTTCATCTTAGCAGCGGGTGGCATTATGTCGATCGGCTTTGAAAAGGCATATCTGCTACAAACGTCGATGAACCTGCCTGCATCGGAGATCATTGCAACATATGTGTACAAGATCGGTCTACAATCTGGCGATTATGCGTATTCTGCCGCGGTTGGGCTGTTCAACTCGCTAATTAATGTCGTGCTGCTGATCGGCGTGAATATGATCGTGAAGAAGCTGAATGACAATCAGGGGCTGTATTAATTGCAGCCGGATTTATTCATGAAGGGAAGGAATGCGTATGCTCATTCAAAATTCGCCGTTTGATCGGTTTATGCTGGTATGCATGAAGCTGTTTCTGCTACTCGCGGTGCTGGTGGTCGTTGTTCCATTTGGCTATATTATCGTCGCTTCGTTTATGGATCCGACGGTGCTGCTGAATCGTGGGCTGTCATTTCATCCAGGCGATTGGAGTCTGGAGGGATATCGTAAAATTTTGAGCAATGAAGCGATGATTCGCGGATTTTTCAATTCGGTCTGGTATGCCGCGGCATTCTCGATCATTACGGTACTCGTATCGATCGGTGCAGGCTATGCGCTGGCAGACGACTCACTCGTTGGGCGTCGTACCGTCATGACACTGCTGATCATTACGCTCTTTTTCGGGGGTGGCTTGATTCCTACGTACCTGCTGATCCGCGAACTGGGAATGCTCAATACACCGTGGGCGCTACTCATTCCGGGGGCGGTCAATGTGTGGAATATCATTCTCGCACGTACCTTTTTCAAAGGCATCTCACGTGAGCTAAAGGAAGCGGCGAATGTGGATGGTGCGTCTGACCGGATTATTTTCACCAGAATCGTACTGCCGCTGTCCAAGCCGATTATGTTCGTGCTGGCGCTGTATGCCTTTGTTGGGCAGTGGAATTCGTACTTTGACGCAATGATCTATCTGGAGGATTCCAGGCTGTTTCCACTCCAGCTCGTGCTACGCTCGATTCTGATCCAGAATCAGGCAGCACCGGGCATGATCGGCGATCAGCAGGCGATGGCTGAGCTCAAACGTCTATCTGAAATGATCAAATACTCATCGATTGTTATTTCAAGCTTACCGCTCATCGTGATGTATCCATTCTTTCAGAAGTATTTTGAAAAAGGCGTGATGGTCGGCTCGCTCAAATAAGCGTTGGTCTAAACCATACAAAATAGGCACTTCATAATATGCCGGTATGACCGGAGGAGGCTACGATCCATGAAAAGAGTCACATCCAGCAAACGAATCTACAGCGCTATCGGTATTCCCGTTCTTGCACTGGCATTACTCGTTACGGGTTGCGGAGGGGAAGCAGCTCAGCCGCAGAAGACAGCGGACGGCAAGCCGATTTTGCATATTCTCACGTCCAGTTCTCCACTGGCACCTGCTGATCCGAACGATAAGCTGGTCGTGCAGCGTCTGGAAAAGAAGACAGGCGTGCATGTGGAGTGGACGAGCTATACAAGCGACGTATTTGCCGAAAAGCGCAATCTGATGATTGCGAGCGGTGATCTGCCCGATGCGATCTTTGCAGCAGAATATAGCGATTATGATCTGCTCAAGCTGGCAAAGGACGGTGCCATTGTACCGCTCGAGGATTTGATCGATCAGTATATGCCTAATTTTAAAAAGGTACTCGCAGAGCGACCGGAATATCGGACAATGATCACTGCGCCGGATGGACATATTTATTCGTTCCCGTGGATCGAGGAGCTAGGTAAGGATAAGGAGCGCATCCAATCGGTGGATGATATGCCGTGGATCAACAAGGAATGGCTAAACAAGCTGAATTTGAAGATGCCTACGACAACAGACGAATTGAAGCAAGTGCTGACTGCCTTCAAAACGCAGGACCCGAACGGCAATGGCAAGGCAGATGAGATTCCACTTTCGTTTATCGACAAGCCGGGCGGCGAGAATCTGACCTTTCTGTTCGCTTCCTTCGGACTGGGTGACAATCCCGATCATACCGTTGTGACCAATGATCATAAAGTGCTGTTCACTGGTAATCAGGACGGCTACCGACAGGCGATCAATTATATTCATGATCTGTACAAGAGTGGCTTGATCGATATTGAATCGTTCCAGCAGGATTGGAATACGTATCTTGCCAAAGGCAAGGATGATCGGTACGGCTTGTATTTTACATGGGACAAGGCAAATATCACTGGAATGAATGATAAATACGATCTGATGCCGCCGCTTGCAGGGCCAGATGGCAATGTGAATGTAACGCGCAACAATGCACTGGGCTTTTTCCGTGGCAGCATGGTCGTGACCAGCAGTAACCAGCAGCTCGAGCAAACCGCCAAATGGGTGGATCAGCTGTACGAGCCGCTCCAATCCGTACAGGATAACTGGGGAACGTATGGCGATACGACCCAGCAAAATATTTTCCAGCTGGATGAGCAAAAGCAGATGCTGAAGCATCTTCCGCTAGAAGGCTCGGCACCAGTAGAGGTGCGCCAGAAGACAAGTATCGGTGGCCCGCTGGCGATATTGAGTAATTATTTTGGCAAATATACAACGATGCCAGACGATGCCAAATGGCGGATGGATCTGATGAAAAAAGTGCTGGTGCCTCATATGAAGGCAGATTATACGTATCCTAATGTGTTTTTCAGTATCGATGAGCTGGATCGTCTATCTACTATTGAAGCTGATCTGTTCCCGTATATGCTACGCAAACGGACAGAATGGTATCAGAACGGTAAGGCAGATCAGGAATGGAACGAGTATACTCAGGAGCTGGATCGTTTAGGATTACAGGAGTGGCTCAAAATTAGACAGGACGGATACAACCGCAGTCTACAACAGAATGGAGAGTGATTATATGTCTTTGCAGCTACAAAATGATTACCGGGGTGCGTATCATTTCTCACCTGCTCGCGGCTGGATGAATGATCCGAATGGCATGGTGTACTGGGACGGCGAATATCATTTATTTTTTCAATATCATCCATTTGGTAAAACATGGGGACCGATGCACTGGGGACATGCCGTATCGCGCAATCTGGTGCACTGGCAGGAGCTTCCGGTGGCGCTGGAGCCAGATGAGCTGGGGACGATCTTTTCCGGTAGTGCGGTTGTCGATTGGAAGAATACGACCGGGTTCTTTCCAGAGGAGCCGGGTCTGGTAGCGATCTTCACCCATCATAGTGAATTGCCCGGACAATCGGTATGCCAGAGTCAGAGCCTCGCTTACAGTCATGATCGCGGAAGAACATGGCATAAGTATCCAGGCAATCCCGTGCTAACGCATGAGAGCAGACCGGATTTTCGCGATCCTAAAGTATTCTGGTATGAGCCAGATCACTGCTGGGTAATGATTTTAGCCTGCGGACAGACGGTATCTTTGTATCGTTCACCGGATATGCTGCAATGGACAGAAAGTAGTGAATTTGGTGAAGGGATTGGCTGTCATGATGGGGTATGGGAATGTCCGGACTTATTTCCGTTGCCCGTGCAAAATGGTGCAGAAGGAGAACAAAGCTGGGTGATGCTTGTGAGTATCGGCGATGATGGCATCCATCCAGAAGGCTCGCGCACACAGTATTTTACCGGGCAGTTTGATGGTACATCCTTTATACCGGATAAAGCTTCACAGCAGGTGCGCTGGCTGGATTATGGACGGGATAACTATGCAGGTGTGAACTGGTCGGACATTCCAGCGGAGGATGGACGGCGGCTATATATTGGCTGGATGAGCAACTGGCGCTATGCCAATATGACTCCAACAGGCGATTGGCGCGGAGCGATGACGATCACGCGTGAATTATTGCTGGAATATACAAAGGATGGACAATTGCAGCTACTTCAGCGTCCTGTGACCGAATTGGAAGCCTGTCGCCAGCCATTATTACAATTCGATCACGCCAGACTGGAAGAGGTAGAGGCAGCACTAACCTCCTTACATTTACGCAGCTATGAACTGCATATCATCTTACCGGCTATCAGCTCAGCACAATGGGAGGTATTGTCGGATGGGCAACATCGCACTGTGATCGGTGTGGATGCAGACAGAGGTATAGTATTTATCGATCGTACCATGTCCGGTGATGGGACTTTTCATGAGCATTTTGCTGGACGACATGAAGCCGCTTTGTCGACTACAGAGGATGTCCGTGAGCTACGTATCTTTGTAGATCGTGGCTCAGTGGAGGTATTCGCTGATGGAGGGCGCACCGTACTGACGGATCTCGTATTCCCACCTGCTGGTGCAGACCGCTTGGGTTTAATGCGTGCCACCAATGAACCGAATCCGCCTGCCTGGATGTCGGTTGCCGTCTATGATTTGTCGATAGATAGGTAGCGGCAGCACAACCCGACAAAATAACAGCAAGCATCACACTACTGCTTCACGTAGACTTACGATGATATACAAGTCCATGAACGTAGACCATGCTTCAGGGAGGCGGAAACTTGGATAGCGAACAGCGCAAGATAGGTCATGCTAGCAGGAACGATGCCAATGGCAGAACGCAACCCCGTACCGGTGTCTTATTAGCAAATAAAAACATCTCATCTAAGAAGAGCAGCATCGCTATACGCAAATTGTGGACATTGCTATTCGCCATCGGTTTGTATAGTGGCATGATGGCTACAGCAGATGCGGCGGACTTACCGCAGTCAGGAGCGAACACCATGACACCTACGCATTCGTCGACATTAGCGGCAGCTATGGCTCCCGAGGGTGAAACGGCGACATGGAATTATAATTTAACAGGTGAATATACGGTAGGCGATGCCACATGGGCATTGGATCGACGTGGAATGAGAGGTACAGTATCAACGGGAGGTATGGGCGGTATGCGATTATACGCCCAGCCGACCGGGCAAGATATGGTGCTGATGACGGATCTGATACCGGTGGACGATCCCACACCTATGCAGGCAGGCGTAATGCTTCGTACTGATGAGCAAGGACAACAGGGTTATCAAGTGCTTCTTATTCGTAATGCTAACCGCGTCACTGCACGCTTGCAGCAGCCAGATGGAACAGTAATCCAGCAATCACAGCAGAGCTATCCGAGCGAATCCGGTGTGAAGCATCGACTGGAGCTGCATGTGAAGGGGAGCCATTTGCAGCTGTATGTCGATGGCTATGCACAGCCAGCGCTGGATACACAGCAGCTAACAGCAGGCGCGGATGCGGGGCTGGCAGGCATTGTGGTATTAAGCGGCTCCGCTTCGTTTCAAGATACGTACCGGATGACGCCAGCGCAATTTTACGGCGAAGATTATCGTCCAGCGTATCATTATTCTGCTCTACGTGGGTGGGCAAGCGATCCGAATGGATTGATCTATGATCAAGGGGAATATCATCTATTCCATCAGGATGGTGGACGATGGGCGCATGCAGTGAGCACTGATCTACTCCACTGGAGAAACCTACCCTTTGCGTTGGAATGGAATCAGCTTGGACACATCTGGTCTGGCTCGGCAATTGCCGATGAGCATAATGTATCCGGTCTATTTGACGATGCTAATGGTGGCTTGATCGCCTATTATACGTCGTATACACCGTCATCGCATAATGGCAATCAGAAAATTGGAATCGCTTACAGTTCAGATCGTGGTCGCACCTGGCGTTACCCGGCAGATCGCCCGATCGTCATCGATAATCCCGGCAAAAGCGCTACCGATCCGGGTGGATGGGATTTCCGCGATCCCAAGGTCGTTCGCGACGAAGCCAATCATCGCTGGGTGATGGTCGTATCCGGTGGAGATCATGTGCGTCTGTTCGTATCAACCAATCTGCTCGATTGGACATTGACTGACAATTTTGGCTATGCCAATTATATTCGCGGCGGCGTGTGGGAATGTCCTGATCTATTTCCCTTACAGGCAGCAGACGGTAAGGTGAAATGGGTGCTGATGATCAGTACAGGTGCGAATCCGAATACCGAAGGCTCGGATGCAGAATATTTTATCGGTCAGCTTAGCCCGGAGGGCAAATTTATGAATGATAATCCCGCAGGCAAAGTGCTGAAGACAGACTGGGGCAAAGAATTCTATGCTTCAATGTCATTTGCCGGACTACCACAGCAGCAGCGCATCGTCATGGCATGGATGACCAACTGGGATTATGCGTTCGAGCAGCCAACCGGAGATTGGAAGGGCGTGCTCACCATTCCGCGCCAGCTGTCGCTCGTATCGACACCAGACGGATGGCGTCTATCCCAGCAGCCATTACAGCAGTTGAACGCATTACGCAGTCCTATGCTGCACACGGAAGCTACAGAGCTACAGCCGAGCAGCCCCAATCTGCTAGCCGGTCTGTCGGAAGCGAGCTACGAGATTGAGGCAAAGCTACGCTTGCCAGAGCAGCAGCCTGCGCATTCATTCGGCTTCCGTTTGCTTGAAAACGATGCAGGCACGCAGTTTACCAAGGTTGGCTATACGGTTGCAGACCACCAGCTGTTTATCGACCGTTCGCAATCCGGTATGACGGACTTCTCACCGCTATTTCGCACGCTCCAGCAAACGACATTGCAGCAGCCAAACGGGACAGACGGCATCATCCGACTGCGGATTCTGGTAGATCGCTCGACAGTAGAGGTGTTTGCCGATCATGGACAGACGGTATTCAGCAGCATCGTATTTCCCGATGCCGCCAGTCGTCGGATGAGTCTTTATACGGAGGGTGGTAATGTAGAGGTCGTATCCTTGAAGGTTAATCGACTGAATAGTGTATGGGAATAAGATCGCATGCCTTCCGCGGGAAATGAAGCGAGTTACACTGTATTTTAGAAGAATTGCACGGCATGTAATGGATTTGGGGGATTTGTAATGCATGTGGAGATGGTTGGCTAGGATGAAGTAGAGGCACTATACTATGCAGAAATGAGCGTCTGCTCACAGTGTGGAGTTAGCCTGCTTCTTCCAGAGACGAGAACGATAATGCACCGTGGCGAGAGACAGATACAGCGCACCAAGCAATACATTCCAGCCCGTATGCAGACAGAGGAAATTCACAATCATCAGAAAAATAATAATACCAGCTAGCTTTGTATAATAACGGTCAATCCATTGAAGCATGTATTCATCCACCTTATATAAAATAGTATAGTTCACGTTCATGATGCGGCTTCGCCTGTTTACCATTAATATCGGATGAAATGCATAAAGATGAAGATCAATACAAAAAAAGCACATCTTTCCAACACGGGAGAGATGTGCTTTGTATGATTTCTAGTATAATTTTCAACGCCAACGCCAACGCCAACGCCAACGCCAACGCCAACGCCAACGAAAGCATGAAGGTACTACCAGCATTATATAAACAATCCTTAACTGCGAGCGTCAACGTGTCTATATCGATATCAAAACAAGCAAACGTTCGCAGAAATCTTTATACCACGTCACATGATATGCAACGTCAATATTAGCTCTGTCCAGCCATCTTCTTCTGTTGCCCACGAACAAGCACCAGGAAGAACAATACCGCCAGCAGCTCAGCTCCGAAAATTACAACACTCATCGATACTGTGGTCGTACCGCCTCCCAGACTAACAAGCGGCGAAGCGAGTGCGCCTAGCGTTAGTGGCAGTAGGCCGAGCAGCGCAGATGCGCTTCCAGCGGAGTGGCTCTGACTTTGCATCGCGAGTGACACAGAGGTAGCACCTACCGAACCGACACAAGCCACGATCAGGAACAGCATGCTTGCGATAGCGAATAATCCACCCCCAGCAAGGGAAATAAGCAGCAACAACAGCGATGCGGTAAATGCGATCCCAAGACTGAGCTTGAGCAGACGATATTCGCCAAAGCGTCCAGACAATCGTCCAGCTAGCTGTGAGAAAATAATAATTCCTACTCCATTAATCGCAAAAAAGATACTAAACCCTTGCGCCGATACACCGAAAATGTTCTGAATGACAAACGGTGAGCCTGCAATGTATGAAAACATCGCTGCCATGACAAACGCCTGAGATAGAGCAAAGCCGATAAAGCTACGATCTCGAATCAATCGTGCAAAGGTACGTAATGTCGTTCCGAGTCCACCTGCCGCTTTACGATCAGCTGTTAACGTTTCGGGTAGGCCGAATAAAACGGAGAAGAGCATGATCGCTCCAATCGCAGCTAGAACGACGAATATCCCCTGCCACGGTACAACCTTGAGCAGTAAGCCGCCGACAACCGGCGCGGCGATCGGTGCGACTCCATTAATGAGCATGAGTAGCGAGAAGAATCGAGTTAATTCGGTGCCAGAATACAGATCACGTACAATGGCACGCGAGATAACGATACCTGCTGCTCCCGTAACCCCCTGAATAAAACGAAGCAGGATCAATACCCAGATGTTGCCTGTCAAAGCGCATAATAATGAAGAAATAGCGTACAATACTAGCGAAATGAGCAGCGGCATTCGGCGCCCCTTCACATCGCTGAGCGGCCCTACAACAAGCTGCCCGAACGCTAAGCCGAGCAGACAGGCAGTCAGACTGAGCTGAGCAAGAGAGGCATTCGTATGCAGATGATCTGCAAGCGTGGGAAGCGCAGGCAGATACATATCAATCGATAGCGGCGCAAAAGCAGAGAGCGAGCCAAGGATGAGCGCGATGCCAAGACGGCGCGAGCGAGTCATCGAGGACGCGGACAATGTGCCCTTGGATTGAAGCTTATTGGACATAGCTGGCAATTTCCTTTCCGTTATCCTGCGGTGCTATACAGCCATACAGGTCATTTTTACACATGATTTAGTGTAAACGATTATACAAAACCGATAAAGCAAAGATTTCAGCGCTATTCATTTCATGCTATAATAAATCCCAATGATTTATATATCCAAGTGTTAGCGATTTCCTAACACGAGGTTCAATGAAAAAGGATTTTTGCAGGGCAAAATATCGTACTGCTCAAGTGTTAGCGATCTCCTAACACGAGGTTCAATGAAAAAAGGATTTTTGCAGGGCAAAATATCGTACTGCTCAAGTGTTAGTGATTTCCTAACACGAGGTTCAATGAAAAAGGATTTTTGCGCAGCAAAATATCCATACTATCACAGTGTTAGCGAACTCCTAACACGAGGTTCAATGAAAAAGGATTTTTGCGTAGCAAAATATCCATACTATCTATTGAGGAAGGTAGGTCAAGCATCTTGTCTACAAAAGCTAAGCAACCGAAGCCCGAATGGATCAAAATCAAGATGACCAACAACGAAAACTATCAGGAAATCAAAAGCATGATGCGCTCCAAAACATTGCATACCGTATGTGAGGAAGCGCGCTGCCCGAACATCTATGAGTGCTGGGCGAACCGTACTGCAACCTTTATGATACTGGGCGACATCTGTACGCGTGCATGTCGTTTCTGTGCGGTCAATACGGGGATGCCAACGGAGCTTGATTTGCAGGAGCCAGAACGGGTGGCGGAAGCAGCTGAACAGATGGGCCTGAATCATTGTGTTATTACAAGCGTAGCCCGTGACGATTTGAAGGATGGCGGAGCAACGATCTTTGCCGAGACAATTCGTGCGATGCGTCGCCGCCTGCCACTGTGCAGTGTGGAAGTACTCATCCCTGACTTTATGGGTGATATCGAATCGCTCAAAATCGTTATGGATGCCAAGCCGGATATTTTAAACCATAACATTGAAACTGTTGAACGCATGTCCGATCGCGTAAGAGCGAGAGCGAAGTATCCGCGTTCAATGGAACTGCTGCGCAATTCCAAAACGCTGCAACCGAACATTCCAACCAAGTCCAGTATTATGCTGGGTGTAGGCGAAGAATGGGATGAAATTTTACAGGCAATGGATGACCTGCGTGCCGTGGATTGCGATATTCTGACGCTGGGGCAATATTTGCAGCCAAGTCCGAAGCATCTGAACGTAGCTAAATATTACACACCGGAAGAGTTTGCAATTCTGAAGGAAGAAGGATTGAAGCGCGGATTCAGCCACGTCGAATCCGGCCCGCTCGTTCGCAGCTCCTACCATGCGCATGAACAGGTGAAATCCGCATCCAAGTCGAAGGAGACTTCGACCGTTTAATTGCTGAAAGGCGGGAAGACCTTGATTCATATTGGCGGCAAAACCTATGAACTGATCAAAGAACACCGGAATGGCTGGAATCAGGAGATTTTCCGTGAACGCTTTAGCGAGGTACTGGATCGGTATGATTATATTCTTGGAGACTGGGGCTATAACCAGCTTCGTCTCAAAGGCTTTTACCGGGACGGTCACCCCAAAGCGGCAAAGGATAGCTCACTGTCCAGCATGACCGAATATATTAATGAATATTGCAATTTCGGCTGTGCCTACTTTGTGCTGCAAAAGACAAAGGATGGCCCGGCTGAACCAAAAAACAGCGAAGCTAGCGAACCGCGTGAGCCACGCGAACCTCGCGAAAAGCCGCAACGCTCCAGCCGCAATCACAACAAACGTGATCGTCAGGACAAGGGTAATGGCGGCAATAAGCAGGGCAAGCAGCAGGCTAACGCGCAAGCAAACGGCAATGCATCTGCTGGTGCGACAGAATCCGCTGCCCCAGCCCGAGCGAAGCAGCAAGCATCTTCTGCTTCGCCAAATCCAAAAGCATCCAACCCGGCAGTTGAAGCTCCCAAAGCTGAAAATGCTCCAAAAGTAGAAACGGTCAAGGTCGAAGCTGCTAAAATGGACACGCCGAAACCGGAAGTCCCTAAAGTGGATGCTCCTAAGTCGGAAGCACCTAAAGTAGAATCCCCTAAATCGGAAGCACCACCCAAAGCGCAACCGGCTAAAGTGGATTCTCCGAAAACGGAATCGGGCGAAACGAAAGATTCGTCCCATTCATAAAGCGATAGTAGACGATAACACGATAACAAAAAGCCCTCATCCGCCTGTTAGGCATACGATGAGGGCTTTTTGTTATCGCTTATACGGTAACTACATACGTAGTTGCCAGCCTTGCACAGTTCTTATTCTTTGCTTCTACTACCTATCTGCTTAAACGTTATTCAAAGGTATTCAATCAGCCAAGAAAGGACTGACGCACACGGTTCCAGAATGGATATGGACGATAGCGTGCAAAGCTTACACGCACATTAGACACCTGGCAGCGAATCGAGATCAGATCATCAATCGGAATGTTCAGATGATCGATCGTTAATTGCAACCGCTGTTGCTTGCGTGAATGAATATCGCAATGATGATGCTTGGGCAGCATCAGTGATGAGCCAAGTGTGCGATAGACACGGTTATTAATCGAAGCAATCTCAGCAATTTGCAGTGCTTCAATCGTAGGGTGAACCATTGCGCCACCAAGCGCCTTGTTGTAGGCGGTGCTACCTGATGGAGTCGAGATACAAATCCCGTCACCACGGAACATCTCGAAAATCTCATCATTAATGTCCACCTGCGCGACAATGGTCGTGCCATCCAGACCTTTTAGTGTAAATTCGTTCAATGCGGTATAACGGGACACACCGCTTTTCGCTTGAATCTCCAGATCGACCAGCGGATATTTGACAATTTTCGGATTGTTATCGTCACTGTCATCAATCTCGCCTGCCATGAACTTGACCAGTTCCTCCAGCTCATCTGCTTTCCAGTCTGCATAAAAGCCCAGATGACCGGTATGAATACCGACAAAGGCAAGATCAGGGATATGGTCGATAAACGTATGAAAAGCGTGTAGCATCGTGCCGTCTCCACCGATGGATACGACGATCTCCGGTGATTGTGCATCCAGCTCGAAGCCATAACCGGCGGCCAGCTTATGAAACCGTTCACTCAGTTCGATCGATAATTGATCTCCGCGATCCAGTACATAGTATCTCAAGTTAGGAAAGCTCCTTTATCCAGAATCGTTAACCTGCTCCCTTTTGATGATAATCAATTCTGTGAGCGAACACAATCTTTTTGCCTGTAATTGCTAAGCAATCCACTTCTTACATCCCATGATAGATCAGAAACGTCCAGAGTTATGTCTACGAAACATAAACGCAATAAAATGAGGTTTTGTAAAGAGCCTGTAATCTAATTGTTAAAGTAAACGCTTACAAAAATGGTTTTATTTCCGATATAATATGATAAAATAAAGACAGAAGTAATCGTCGGAAGTCAAAAAACAAAGTCAATAACACATTTGAGAATTGGAGTGATCATGATGGGTATTAGTATTATTTCTGGACTTCTTGTGTGTGGTTTTGTATATGTCATCCGATCCTCTTTTGCACAACCGGGGGAAGAAGACGGCAGCATGTACTAAGCGTCACACATGCTCATACGGATCGATATCCGTACTGCTGCGCTAACAACAGCAAGTCTAATCCAAAACAAGTCGCATTTTCTTACGTTGATACGAAGTTGATTTTATAGAACGAATACAGCATATTTGCTATGTAGCATGAGGCTAATCGTAGGAGAGGCTGTTTCTATAGTCCGAATCTGGACTGTGGAAGCAGTCTTTTTTGTTCGATAATTTGCCGGGATGGATGACCAACCTACCCCTATGAGATGAAGCTATACAGCTATCCAAAATTAAGCAACTGGCGAGGCATAACCGGTTCAACTATGGTATACTTTTGGCAATGACGTAAGGAAAGTTGGCGATTTCAGTTGAATTATCGTGCATCCCTGTATGAATTGCTCGGCGGTGACGAAGGAATCCGTCGTTTAGTAGAGGCGTTTTATCCTAAAGTACAAAAGGACCCGTTGATCGGGCCGTTATTTCCGGACAATATTGAGCCGGTTATGGAAAAGCAGTATATGTTTTTATCGCAATTTTTTGGTGGGCCATCACTCTTCTCCGATCAGCATGGTCATCCGATGATGCGTGCCAGACATATGCCATTTCCTATTACGCATGAGAAGGCAGATGCGTGGCTTGCTTGTATGAATGAAGCATTAATCGAGGTCGGTGTGGAGGATGAACTCCGATTGTTTGTTATTGAGCGTCTGTCTGGTCCGGCTCATCACTTTGTGAATACCGATTAAATGAAATGCCGGCTCGTCCGGCTAGGATAAATTTATAGTGGGGGAAGAATGCCAGATGGAAGATTCTATACAGTTAGAGCCGCTGTATCAAATTAAAGTAAACTGTCCGCAATGCGAAGAGGATTTTCAGACAAGTCGTGTCCGGCAGAGTCTTAAGCGTGTGTCTCGTCGAGATTCGGACTTTTGTGCGTATTACCAGCATGAAAATCCTGACTTTTATGTCGTTCGTGTATGTCCGCACTGTGGATTTGCATCGACTGAGAATTCGATGGCAAAGCTCAGTCCGGCACATAAGCAAAAATATATGAGCGAGATTGGTCGCCGTGTAGCGAAACGCGATATGGGCGGGCATCGCAGCCGGGAGCAGGCATTAGAGACGTATAAGCTTGCCCTGATGTGTGCGCAAACGATCGGTGATCGTGAACGTATCGTCGCTAGCTTTCTGCATCATATTGCCTGGCTGTATCGCTATAATGGTGAAAATGAGCAGGAACAGCGGTTTCTACGCTACTGCCTGGAATCCTATATTCGTGTATACGAGCTAGAAAGTGTGGGCGGTAGCGATGCACGTCTGATGTTCCTGATCGGCGAACTGCATCGTCGTCTGGGCGAATTCAATAATGCGGTCAAATGGTTCTCGCGTGTCATCAACGATCAACGTATTACCGATTCAGCGATGATTCGTGCTTCGCGTGAACAATGGGTCGTACTTCGTGAGCAGATGCTTGCCAAAAATCATGAGCTGCCGGATGAGATGAAGGAAGAGAAATAATTAAGCCTGTCATTTTATGGAGCATTGCCGAATAAAACGACAGCAAGCATCCTATCGATGATCATCTCCCAATCCTATATAACCGTATCTGTTCGGCTTATTCGCCGTTCCAGATACGGTTATTTTTATAAGCATCTCTACATAAATCATAGTATGTTGAAGCCTTTTCCAGACAGGTCAGAATGTCGACTAATCCGCGATAATCATAGACCTGAATCGTATGGAAATGATTGCTATATAAATATTTATTATCTTTAATTTGTAGTATAAATGAATGTTCTCGCCCTGCCGATATACTTCAATATATGAGGTAAAAGACAAAGGAGAATACCCTATGCCAAGATATCTGCGTAATCGAAGTCTGGTTTTCACGAGTTCAGCCTTAATTGCTATTATTTTGCTTGCTTTGATTGTGGGTATGAGTATTCTTAATTTTAAACAAAGCCAGAAGGCGTACTATGAAGAGATTCAGCAGGTTGGACAGGCACTTTCGAGCCAGCTTCAATTAAGTCACAGTGAGATTCAGCAGTCTCTGCAACAGCTTCAAGCCAGTGATCGCCCGACCTCACAGGAGCTGAACAATCTGAAACAACAGCTAGATGCGATGGTGGGAACGGCATCCATTGCGAATGCGTATATGTTTCCGACAGATATTACAGAGCGTGATGGCAAGCAGTATTTAAAAGAACTGCAAGCGAATCAGGCACTGCATGATATGGAAATGGTACCCGGTGTAGAGTATGAAATCCCGTCCATTGTGCAAGGCGCGTATGCACAGTTGTTTCAACAAGGAACGGCATTAACAGAGCCTTATAAGGATAGTGCAGGCACATGGGTAACGTATTTGCATATGATTAAGGACGATAACGGTCGTCCGCTCGCTATCTTCGGCCTGGATCTGGATGCTGCCAAAGTACAACAGGATCAGAGAAATATGCTGTTATATAGCCTTGGGATTGGATTTATTATTGCAGCGGTGTTGATCGGCGCCTTGATCATTCTGGCACGTATCGTACTCCAGCCACTGCAAAAGCTCGCTTCCGTATCCAAACTAGCGGCAGATGGCGATCTGACGGTCAACCTGACAGTGAAAAGTAAAAATGAGATTGGGCACACGGCTCAAGCATTTAATCATATGATTAGTAGCCTACAACAGCTAATCAAGGGTATTCAGTCCACGTCCGCCAATGTGACGCGTTCTGCTTCCGATCTGCAAATCAGCGCAGAGAAAACGACCGAAGCTTCACAGGAAATCACAGAGTCCATGCTAGAAGTATCCTCCGGTGCAGAGATGCAGAAAAAAGCAACGCTGGAGTGTCAGACCTCCATTAATGAGATGGTTATTGGTATTCGGCGCATCGCAGAATCGACGCAGGTCGTCGCTGAGCTTGCTTCCGATACGACATCGCGTGCAAGTGTAGGCGAGGTCGAGATTGTAACGATGGTCGAGCAAATGCAGAAAATTGAAGTGAATATGTCCGGTACTGTTACCGTGCTGCATGAGCTGCAAAAGTTAAATACGAGCATTCAGGGCATCATGTCATTTATTCGTGAAATTGCGGAGCAAACGAACCTATTGGCGCTGAATGCTTCAATCGAGGCAGCCAGAGCAGGTGATGCTGGTAAAGGCTTTGCCGTCGTTGCACAGGAAATTCACAAGCTGGCAGGTCGTTCCAAGGACTCTTCCGACCAGATTGATTTGATCCTGAAAGGCATTCTCACCCATACGGAGCAGGCGGTGCTATCTATTGAGGAATCGGTAGATGTAGCGAAAAAGGGCGCAGCAACATCCGACGTTGCCGCTTCAACCTTCCGTCAGATCGTAGCCTCGATCCAAAAGGTATCCGGTCAAGTGTATGAAGTGTCCGCAGCCTCCGAGCAAATGTCGGCTAGCAGTGATCAGATTGCCGCTTCACTTACCCAGCTGAGCTCGGTCGCTTCCAATTCATCAGCCAATGCTGGCAAGGCGCGTTCTTCATCAGAGGAGCAGCTTGCATTGATGGAAGAGGTGTCCAGTCTGTCTCAAGAGCTGCGCAGTCTGGCACTTGAGCTGAATCAGGTCATCCAGCGCTTCCAGGTGTGATAGGGATATAAGACCATTCATGTATCTATCAAAATAAAACAGGCTGGGTACACGTCAGTAACGTGTCCCAGCCTATTTTTTCATTATCGCAATACCGCATCTGTAAGCAGATAATCGCTATCGCTATCCAGCAGCGTGACCCGATTGCTACAGCAAGGAAAGACGAGCAGCTTCTTTTTGCCACTGTGGATGGTTGCCAGCTCCTTGGGACGAATCGGCAGCAATACATTGCCTGTCCCGCAAAATGGACATTCCTGTACATATACATCATTCATTACAATATCGTAAGGCCAAGCCTGGTTAAACGGAATCATTCGGACGCGCCGTCCTTGGATTCTTCTTTTGCCAGTTCAGCGAGCTTTTGCATCAAAATGTGCTGAGGCATATGCATAAGCTGCTCCAGCGGAACATTTAATTTTTCGGCGAGCTTGAGAGCTGTATCGGCCGAGATTTGCAGTGGGCGCATGTCAGACTCCCTCCTTATTACCAAAATAGTCTTGAATTAGAGTATACTATAGTTATAAACGCTTGGCGATGCATGATCTTCGCAGGCGACTCATCTGGCGTGAAGGATCATTTATCCTTCGGTCTGGCTTGAATTTGCAGCTACATACATTGTGTCACAAACAGGGCTGCTAGATCATTAGTAGCCTTCTACATTTACCCAGAAAGGTGTTGCTCATCATCATGAATCATCCGCTGAATCAAACCTGGAATCTGGAACCGATCTTTGCTGGTGGCTCGACTTCGGAGGAGCTACATACGTACCTGCAACATGTAACGAAGGATATCGCTGCTCTGGTCGAGCGGCTCGGTCAATTATCCGCACCAGCTACGGTAGAAGAAACGACTGGCTTTGACGAGCTATTGGAAAGCTTACAGGATGTGCGTATTCGTCTACGCGAAGCAGGTGCTTTTGCCGGATGTCTAACCGCACAGGATCAGAGTGATAAGCAGGCGGTGCGTCTATCCGCTTCGCTATCCGATTTGTCCGCGAAGCTACAGGGGCTGTTTGTTCAGTTTCAAAGCCTGCTGCTGCATACGAATGACGATGTATTTCAAGGCTGGATGCAGCGTCCTGAGGTAGCACCTGTCTCCTTTTATCTGAGTGAGATTCGTGCATTGGCTGGTGAGAAAATGTCGCCTGAGCTGGAAAGCCTCGCACTTGGACTGGCTGTCGACGGCTATCATGGCTGGAGTGATTTTTACGATACAATCGTCAGTCATGTGCGTATTCCATATGAGCAAGATGGAGAAACAATCATGTTGTCAGCAGGACAGGCTGCCAATAAAATGAGTGATACGAATCGCGAGCTACGCGAGCAGATGTTCCAGAAATGGGAAGATGCGTGGACAGGCGTAGAGGACTTCTGTGCCGATACACTGAACCATATTGCTGGCTTCCGTATTAAGCTGTATGACAGCCGTGGCTGGGATAGTGTGCTCAAGGAGCCGCTTGCGATTAACCGCATGTCAGAGCAGACGCTGCAAACGATGTGGGATGTGATCGTGAAGAATAAGCCGGTATTCGTATCGTATCTGGAGCGTAAGGCACAGGTGCTTGGTGTAGACCGCTTGAGCTGGAACGATGTGGATGCTCCGCTCGGTACAGTAGATAGTCAGGTGAGCTATGATGATGCAGCGGATCTGATCGTAGAGCAGTTCCGTAAGTTTAATCCAGAGATGGCAGACTTCGCTGTCAAAGCCTTCGAGCAGCGCTGGATCGAGGCAGAGGATCGTGCTGGCAAGCGTCCAGGCGGCTTCTGTACATCGCTGCCACGTAGCAAGGAAACGCGTATTTTTATGACTTATAGCGGTACAGCATCCAATGTATCTACGCTGGCGCATGAGCTGGGACATGGCTATCATCAGCATGTGATGAATGATCTGCCTGCGTTCAGCCAGCAATATGCGATGAACGTAGCGGAGACAGCATCTACATTTGCAGAGATGATCGTAGCAGATTCGCTCGTGAAGGGTGCTTCCAATGCAGAGGAGAAGCTATCTCTGCTGGAGGATAAAATTCAGCGTAGCATCGCCTTCTTTATGAATATTCACGCACGCTTCCTGTTCGAAACACGCTTCTATGAGCAGCGTCGTTCCGGTATGGTAGGCAGTGAGCAATTGAATGAGCTGATGGAGCAGGCACAGCGCGAAGCCTTCTGTGATACGCTGTCCTCCTATCATCCGCATTTCTGGGCATCCAAGCTGCATTTCTATAAAACAGGTGTGCCTTTTTATAACTTCCCGTATACATTCGGCTATCTGTTCAGTACAGGCATCTATGCGCTGGCTCAGCAGGAAGGGGCTAGCTTTGCAGCACGTTACGATGCACTGCTACAGGATACTGGTCGCATGACAGTGGAGGAGCTGGCGCAGAAGCATCTGGGTGTTGATCTGACACAGCCAGAGTTCTGGCAGGGCGCTGTCGATGTGAGCATTGCCGATGTGAAGCTGTTCCTGGAAATGACAGAGGAGCACGCTCGTTCTTAAACGGTCGTTTTTCTGAAAAGAGAAAAGAAGAAAGAGGCTGTAGCAGTTCATTCTCCGTATAGGCGGAGTTCTTGATTCATATTCGTGTACGGCCATAGGATAACTCATATGATCAGCAACCAACCATGAATGAACAATAACGAATCATCCAAGCGGTGTGGTATACAGATCAAAATGAATAGTACAGCAGAGAGGAAGGCGCGTGAGCGTCTTCCTTTTTAGTTCGGAAAAGACGTAAAAAAGTTAATATAACCACCTCGAATGGACAGAAGTAGAACCTTTGAAACAGATAGAAAGGACATCTACAGGCGAATTTATAATTGTAATCCATATTCAGAGAAAAGCAAAAACTGCATAAATTCGACTTGTAAAATAAGACTATTTGCGCATTTATGCAAATAATAAATCGCTGAATTAGCTTAGTAACTGCACTGAAAATTAGATTTTTCAGTACAAATAAGCGAAGAATATTGTCGAATATTAGGTATTATTACCTATTTATGATGAATAGTATTGCTAGAAGTTTACAATCACCATATAATGAGTCCGAAGTCCTGATTTTACATGATTTACAGAGAAAGGAAGGGGAACAAATGCCTAAAAACGATTTGCTATCTTTATCCAGGCAGCTTGATATCGTCTTTAAGGAATTAGAAAAGGAGCTGGCTCATCTCGATTCAGGTACCGTATTTGTGCAAATACGTAATAACATGATTGGCAAATTCGGAATCCGTCACAACCCGATTAGCGGGCGCAATGGAGAATGGGCAGGTGTAGAGGAAGGGCTGACTGCAATGCAGATCAAATCGTTCCGCCAAATGGCAATTGAATCGCTAAAATTCAAAAACCACTGGACACACGGCGAGATCAGCTATGAGTTTGCTGTTCGCAAAGGCTTGATTATGGTTGACACGGTCATTGAATCCAACTATAACATGGCTAACCACATGATTCGATATCCAAGAGCTACATACAGCGAAGTGAGCGCAGAATAAGAGTACATGCTAGAATAAACGATCCTGTAGACCTGTCTAAAAAATAGGGTCGAGCAGGTAAGCGAGTGAGTAAAAAGCAAGGCAATCAGCAACTGAGCAAGCGAATAAAGGAGCAAGTCAGCTAAGTAGAATTAATTTAGTAGATAGCGGAACGAGCACTTTTGCAGCAATACTCTATCCAACACTCCAACCGAACAGACATTATGTTTCATGCCATTTTATTTTATTCTTTTATCATTTTATTATTTCGGCTTGTTATCAAGCCATATACCCGATGTACTGAAACGGACACATGGAGTGAAAAAGCGACTACCTATCTGGTAGTCGCTTTTTTGTATGAGCTGGTCTTTAAGACGCTTTGGCTGGAAGTGTAAAGCGGAACAATTACAAGCGAATCAGAGTTAATTAGAGATAACGAGAGCTAAAAAAGTATAAACGAATAACTAAAAGACAATACGAGCCGATACAAATGAATAAAAGAGACTTAAAGTGTAGCATAGTGAGAATAGTCTGTTACACAGTGATCGTACGAAGTGTCACCCGATTATTGCTTACCGATGTTAGTAGCATAGGCAGTGAGCGCTGCAATAAGCTGAGTGGCTTCGGCTGTAGATACCGTTTTAGCAGGCTCTAGCTTGTCTGACGTACCTGGTAGTATATTCAGTGACTTTACAGCAAGTGTCGCTGTATACGCCCAGTGCTGTGAGGGTACATCCGTGTATCCTGCGATTGTGCTAGCAGGTTGTTGACCGGGTTCTGTCTGCTTGAGCCAAGCTGCTGCGATAACGGCTAGCTGTGCTCGTGTCACGGCTGCATCAGGGGCAAACTGCTCTTTGCCTACACCACGCATCAAGCCAGCCGCAGTTACAGCCTGGATAGCCTCCTTCTGTGGGATGTTGGCAATATCCGTATAGCGTGCAGATGCAGAAGCTGGAGTCGTATCTCCCATGGCTATATAGATTAGAGCCGCAAGCTCTGCTCTAGTGATTGGTGTACTGTTTATTGGTGTAGAGGATGAATCGCCAGCAGGTGTATTGCTGGAGCCGACTGGTGTGGTGCCGCCTGTTTTGTGTTGAGCAAATAACCAATCGATCATGCTCTGATCGTTAAAGGCAGGCACCCACGACCAGTGCTTCATCGCCCCATAGAAGCGCTGGCTATCCATAAAGGCATCGCTGTACAGTGTTTCCTTCACCTGTGTCGATCCAAGCTCTTTTAGTGCCTGATACGCCAGCTTGCTTGTACGACTATCGGTGATTGGATCATTTTCGGCGTGTACGATCCAGATTGGTGTATGCACAAGTGATTGAAGCGCAGTCTTGAAAGCATCCACCGAGCCTTTATAATCAGCAACGGTATCCTTCGCAGCGATCACGATTGCGCCAGCGAATAGATCAGGATATTGCATCAGGAAGCGGAAGGCACCGCCGCCACCGCTGGACACGCCAGCAACATAGATGCGATTCGGATCGACCTTACCTTCGGCGACAAGCTGCTGGATGAATTGCTCCTGCATCGTAAAATACTGCTGCATTTTAGCTAGCTGATCCGGTTTGTCATAGATGGCCCAGTCATAGTTTTGTGGATAATGTACAGCCAGTACAGAGGTATCCTTGCCGGACTCTGTCCATGTGGTCGCACCGCGATTCTCGGTCAGCTGCTTGATATTGTCTGCGCCTACCTCGCCACCGCCATGGAGCCATACGACGAGTGGACGAGGGCCATCGGAGGAGCTAAGCTTTAAGCGATACGGTAATGATTCACCATCACTAGTGGTGAGCACACCAGGTTTAAAATCATCTACTGTTCGTATGGATAGCTGGCTCACCCTATCCGCTGCAAAGGACAACTCTGGAAATTTATGATTTGTCACAGCAAACTTTTCGATCGAGCCACCTTTATAAAGAAACGGTTTAAAATCTAGATGAATGGACTGTCCCTGCATCGATACATTTAATTCATCATTGGCGTAATTGTCCTGTACAACCTCACCCTTCGCATTAAGTGGATAGCCATCATAATTGCCTGTAATATCAAAATCGCCAGCTTTCAAATCCGCATAACGCGCAGGATCGCTCACCTCAATATCGAACGATTTTACCATCGTTCCTGCGTCGCCTACATAGGCTTGTCCGGTAATGCGAACTCCTAAAGTATCGTCGGCAGCAGCTGCGGAATACGCCGAGCTGCTAGCTCCCAGTGCTGTGGTTATAACAGCAATCATTCCTTTTTTCGCCCAATTCATATCGATTACAGCCTCCTTCTCGGGAAAGAACGACAAAAAAGCGGGCTTCCTCCTAACAAATGGTCAAGCTTCACGCAGCACACTTTGCATCGCAAAGCGCTTCGTAAAAGAACCATATGTCAGGTTTTGCCCGCTTTCGCCGTTACAATCCTGTTATGTATAGCTTTACCTTAAACAAAAATGATAACGCTGTCAATGATAACTGTGTGTCTATATCTTGCATATGACAGTGATGATATAGTGCTTGCTCGGAGGATGTCGAGCGGTCTACCTATACAACAAAGCCCCCCTTTTAAGATAACGAAGGAGGGCAAGATCAAATGTTCATTTTAACGCAACAGATCGTAAAGCATAGAATCATAAAGCATGTAAGTTCGAGTGATCCAGCTTTAATCATGTAGATAAATCATATGAATATGTGGTGCAATATACTATTATTTTAGTGGAACATCCTGTAGCTCAAATCCTTTGATTCAGCATATCGTTCACTTGTATAAGAATATCGTTCACTTCAACAGTTGTGATTAAAGTTTTACAGCATAGTGTACTTTTCAATCACATCAAGCTGTAAGCTCAGCTCTACCGGAACACCTGGCTCCAGCTCAATCAAGCCGGTAAATTCGCGTGGATGCGTCGAGTTAGGTGCATCTGGCAAGCAGGTATACGGCTCGATGCACAGGAATTGGTCACTCTCACCCTTTGTATAGAGCACCCAGTATTTAAAATAATCTGGATCAGCGGAATAACGCAGACCGTAGCCATCATCGCGTCGCAGCTCAGCGCTAACAGGGCGCTTGTCACCGATACGCAGCAGATTATCCCAATTCCGATGAGCCATGTTCATACCGGTATTCAGCTCTTCCCATTCATGAAGAGGGATGACCTCGCCTGTCGGAATCTGCTCCTCGTCCTGCACGAGCTGATCACTGACTGGAATCTTCAATGTCCAGCGCGAAGGCTCGCCATCGAGCAGGAACCACGTATGTAGGCCAAAGCCAAACGGTGCAGCATGCTCGCCCAGATTGGTGATTTTTAGACGTTGCATCAGTGAAGTGCCTTGAAGCTGTAAGCTCATTTCGAGCTTGAGCGGTGTAGGATACTGACGCATCCAGTTCGCATCATCTGCTGTCAGCAGCTCGGTTACAATCTGGCAGCCCGTTTCATTTTCATCAATATCGGCGACACGCCATGACTGGTTGCGGTGTAAGCCGTGAATATGGTTGTCGTTAGCCGTATTTTGGTCAAACTGGTATTCGACACCATCATATTCAAAATGACCACGCCGGATACGTCCTGGCGGCATCAACATCGGCATACCGAAGTGGTATGGCTTTTGCATATAGAAGTCCTTGTCGCTCTCTTCCGGGCGGCGCAGGATATCGCGATTTTCCTGCAAATCCCGAATCCCGATTACGTTATTGCCCAGCTTTGGTAGCAGTGTGACTTCGAGCTGCTTGCTTTTCAAAATATAGGTTTCATATCCATTCCAGGTTCCTTTGCTAACTGTCATTGCGTTGCTCCTTCCTGATTATCCAGCACAAATGCAGTACAATATATTAATATTTATCATACCAGATATTCACTGAAAATGGCGATTTCGCATTTGACATTCATCTGGTTTGGCATTAAGATAGGCTCAAGTTTGAAGCGAAAGTATATCTTAACACGATGACAGAGAGTAGTAGGCATGGACAGCCTTTTACAGAAAGCCGGTGGTTGATGCGAACCGGTGAAGACGCTGTGCTGAATGGACTCTGGAGTGCTGAGCAGAAACGGATATTTGGTAGAAAATGTCCATAGTATGCAGGCCGGCAACCCGCCGTTAACGGGAACCAGAGATTAGACGAATCGTCCGGTCTATTGCGGCGTATACCGCCATGTAGCCTTATAGCTATACGGTGTGAAGCTAGTAGTAGAATGGCTGACTGATGCTTATCGATCTGTTAGAGGACAGGGTAGCTTGTAGAGATCAGGCTGTTCTGTAGGTTCACACAGAGAAGAGAGGGCATGAAGGCAGTGGAACGAGGTAGCGTAAGCGCCAGTGGTCTAATGAATAAGGGTGGTACCACGGTCACACGTCCCTTTTAGGGTGTGGCCTTTTTTGCGTTCAATTTTAGTATCTAAATCAGGAGGAAAACACGATGAAAACCGTACTATCTGGCATTCAACCGAGTGGCTTGCTCACAATTGGCAACTACATCGGAGCGATCAAAAACTTTGTCCAGCTGCAAAACGAATACAACTGCTACTTTATGGTGGTCGATCTGCACGCGATCACGGTAGCACAGGAGCCAGAAGCGTTGCGTGAAGCGTCTGAATCGGTCGCTGCTCTGTATCTTGCTGCGGGTCTTGATCCAAGCAAGGCGAACATTTTCCTGCAATCCCATGTACCACAGCACGCAGAGCTGGGATGGATTATGACGACACTCGCATCGATGGGCGAGCTGGAGCGTATGACACAGTTCAAGGATAAATCCGCAGGTAAAGAAAATGTTGGTGCCGGTCTGTTCGTGTATCCTGCGCTGATGGCAGCAGACATCCTGCTCTACAATGCCGATCTCGTGCCGGTAGGCGATGATCAGAAGCAGCATCTGGAGCTGACACGCGATCTGGCAGCCCGCTTTAATCACCGTTTTGGCGACTATTTTACACAGCCGGATCCATTTATCCCTGAAGTGGGCGCACGTATTATGTCGCTGGATGATGGCACGAAAAAAATGAGCAAAAGTAATCCGAACACAGGCAGCTATATCGCACTGCTCGACCCACCGGATGTGATTCGCAAAAAAATCAGCCGTGCGACAACCGATTCCGGTCGTGAAGTACAATACGATCCAGCGAACAAGCCGGAAGTGAGCAACCTGATGACGATCTATTCACAATTCTCAGGAATGACGCTCGCCGAGGTGGCAAGCAAATTCGAAGGTCAGATGTACGGAGGATTCAAAAAGGAGCTGGCAGAAGTCGTTGTCGCTGGTCTGGAGCCAATGCAACAGCGTTACCACGATATTCGCAAATCCGGTGAAGTCCGCGACATCCTCCGCCAGGGCGCACAAAACGCACAAGCCAAAGCGGAGAACATACTGGCGGAGGTCAAACAACGTATGGGCTTCCTGCCTGCTTCATTTTAAGCAAAGTAATTTTGAAGCAAGCTGATTTCCCTGGCAAAAAAGTAGAGTTAGACGGTGTTGCCTTGACGACGATTCTGGCGAGCCTTGATTACAAAGCCCCAGCCAATATTCGCTACACCTAGCACACCAAGCAAAATAGCGAGCCATGCAGAATACGAGATCGCGATCGCACACAACAGCAACAATACAATAGATGAAACAGCAAACCAGGCGGACAGCATTTTACTCATCGAAATCGGGACCTCCTGAATCGAAACAGCCAGCAGGGCAAGCCTTACCCGCCCTGCCACTGTTCGTATCGTTTAGAATGGATAGATTCATTAACAAAACGTTCATTAAGCAAAATCATGCACGAATATAGTGGACTAGCATCATGCACTTCTTTTTCCTACTATATGAATGACAAAGATTCACCACAGGAGCGATGTAAGCGTAAAACATCACTCCTATTTCTATTGTGCCCGACATCGTTTAGACGGTCAAGCCGAGAGTATGAATGTATAGGCTATATTCGTTGAGTTTTTAAAGTAAGCAGTTGTATAAGTGAAAGTAATCAATACATAAGCACAGCTGGCATTTTGACGTCATTAGCATTTTGGTACTATTAATGCACTCAAAGCACTGAAGGCACTGAATGCTTTTAATGCACTTCATGCCTTTAATACCTTTAATACCTTTAATACCACCCCAGTTGGCTACGTGTGTATTTAACTTTTGCTGCAAGCAGCACGGAACGCAGGCAAGGAAATAAGGGGAAAGGACTCCTTTGGAGGGGCGGGAATCTTCATTCCTTCCCATTCCAAAAGATTCCCGCGGCTCCACCCGAGTCCGTCCCCTTATTCCTTGCCGGAGTGGACCCTGCTCCCAGCACCCTACAATCACACTGTATACAAACCCATCAAATGAAGTATAATGACTACATTGCAATGATAATGATTATCAATCATAAGCAGAAAGGAAGCGGCAGCATTTGGTGCATAGATACAATCGAACACTAAAGTTAACAGGCTGGTTTGTCGCCGCGACTGCCGGACTGCTGCTGTCTGTCTTTTTTGCTGTTTCGTATGGAGCGAAGGAATTGACATTGCCGGCAGTCTGGTCGGCGGTATTTCATTATGATGCAGCCTCAACAGCGGATCAGATCATCTATAATCTGCGCTTGCCTCGTGTGCTCGGAGCGGTACTAACAGGGATGGCATTTGCTGTAGCTGGCGCGATCATGCAGGGCGTGACACGCAACCCGATGGCAGATACCGGTATTCTAGGCATCAATGCAGGCTCATCGCTCGTGGTAGCATTAAGCTTTGCCTTTTTGCCAGCACTGTCGTATACCGGTTTGATGACATTGTCGTTTGTCGGTGCAGCGCTAGCCACATTACTCATCGTAGTGCTGGGTGCTGCAACGCCAGGTGGTCTTAGCTCGATGAAGCTAACGGTAGCCGGAGCGATTATTGCGGCAATGCTGCATTCACTCAGTACAGGCGTGGCGCTTTACTATGATTTGAGTCAGGATCTCGCGTTCTGGTATGCAGGTGGAGTTGGCGGAATTGGTTGGAATCAGCTCAAGCTGCTGGCACCGATTATTCTCCTAACGATTCTGTGGACGATTACGCTGGGTAGACCGATCACCTTTTTATCACTTGGAGAAGAGTCAGCGGTGAATCTGGGTGTGCGCGTGCGTCTGATTAAGGTGCTGGCGATGACAGCTGTCGTGATTTTAGCAGGCGTATCGGTGTCAGCGGCAGGGGCGATCAGCTTTATCGGACTTGTTGTGCCGCATATGGCAAGGCGTCTGGTTGGCGTGGATTACCGCGTCGTTATTCCCTTTTCCGCGCTGCTTGGAGCGATATTGCTCGTCTGGGCAGATTTAGCTTCACGCATGGTGCAGCCGCCGCGTGAATTTGCTATTGGAGCGATGGTAG
The DNA here is from genome assembly GCF_034055775.1 of Paenibacillus hunanensis. Lineage (NCBI taxonomy): Bacteria > Bacillati > Bacillota > Bacilli > Caryophanales > Paenibacillaceae > Paenibacillus > Paenibacillus hunanensis. The sequence goes on from NZ_CP139194.1 coordinate 1,257,689, forward strand.
CGATTGTGGGCGTGCCGTTTTTCCTGGTGCTCGCACGCCGTGAAGGGAGGGAGCTATGATGGATATTCATCGTGTGCAGGCGGGAAAAATTCGTCGCGCCTGGCTCGTCAGTCTGTTGCTCCTTGTCGTCGCGGTGATCGTAATGCTGATTAGCTTGAATACCGGCACGATTCGGTTATCACCGCTGCGCGTACTGTATACACTGTTTGGCATGGGGACAAGGCAGGAGCAGCTTATCCTGTTCGATTATCGGTTACCGCGTATTTTGATCACAATGCTGGCAGGGATCGGGATTGGTGTGGCAGGAGCAGTGCTACAGGGAACCTCACGCAATTCGCTGGCTGATCCGGGTGTGCTTGGTATCCATGCAGGAGCTGGCTTGGGGCTAATCGTGTACGTTTCGTTTTTTCGTACATTAGAGGGCTCTTCTGCGATCTGGATTCCTGTGTTTACCTTTGTCGGTGGAGTCGTGACAGCAACGATCATTTTCCTGCTCGCCTATGATCGTCGACGAGGCTTGCTGCCGATTCGGCTTATTCTAGTCGGGATCGCCATTGCGGCAGGAATCAGCGCGATCACACTGCTGCTCTCGCTACGATTGGATGAGGACACGTACACCTTTACCGCAACCTGGCTGGCAGGAAGTGTATGGGCGAGAGATTGGCTGCATGTGTGGGCGTTGTTGCCGTGGATCGTACTGCTCGTCCCATGGGTCTACTGGCGTTCGCCCAAGCTTGATCTTTTCGCGCTTGGCGATGAGCTGGCGCTTGGTGTAGGTGGGTATGTGAATCGGAGTCGCATCGAGCTCATGCTGCTGGCTGTTGCGTTATCCTGCGCCAGTGTCGCGATGGTCGGCTCGATCGGATTTATTGGGCTGGCAGCACCACATATCGCTCGCCGTTTGACGGGTGCGAAGCATCAGTATTTTTTACCAGCAGCAGCGCTATTAGGGCTAGTTATTTTACTCGGTGCAGATACGATTGGACGCTCGATTTTTCAGCCCAACTTTATTCCAGCCGGGGTCGTAGTTTCGGCGATTGGTGGGCCATACTTTTTGTATTTGCTGCTGAAAAGCCGTTTTTGAATGAAGAGCATCGCGCATAATACAACGTCATCATGCCTAATACAACGTCATCATGCCTAATACACCGTAGAGATGAATTTGAGCCGCTAATAATGGGGTCTAATTGATCCATGATGGCGATGTGAACACTGTAATCCTAATGATTAACATGTTAATCATGAACACTAGATAATATAGAAGCAACACTGGATAGTGTGCTTGAGAAGGAGTAGAACGATGTTTAAACGATGGAATACAGTCATTATACTGGGGCTGCTAGTTGTGCTGCTGGCTGCTTGCGGTCAATCAGGTGGAGCAGGTACAACTGCTGCGGAAGGTCAGACCAGTACTAAGGTTAAAGTAGAAAATGGTACGATCACGCATACATCAGACGCTCGTATCGCGTCTATGTCCATTCATATTACGAACAACCTGCTCGCGCTGGGCATTCAGCCAGCAGGCTCGGTCATTGGCGGCGATGTGAAGGACTTCCTGCCGCATGTAGCAGATCGTTTGCAAGGCACGACCAAGCTGGGTGCAGTAACTGATCCAGATATGGAAGCACTGCTTGCACTACAGCCTGATGTGATCTATATCGATAAATCGCAGTCTGGCAAAGACCTCGCCAAATTCGAAGCGATTGCACCAACGATTGTGATCGATATGGATGAGGGCACATGGCAGGAGCAGCTCCAGCAGGTTGCGAGCCATGTCGGTCTGGAGAGCAAAGCAGATGAATTTATTAAGCAATATACAGCGAAAGCTGACGAAGTAAGCCAGCTTATTCATAAGAAGCTAGGCGATAATGCTAAAGTCATGGCAATCCGTGCTACGGCAAAAGAACTGCGTGTGATGAGTACAGGTCGTCCACTTGGTCCCATTCTGTACAATGATCTGAAGCTGCAAGCGCCAGAAGGTGTGAAGCAAATCCCGGCAACAGAGCCATTTGCGGTTATTTCCAAAGAAGTGTTGCCCGATTACGATGCTGATGCGATCTTCGTGATTATCAGCAAGGGCAAGCAGGCTAAAGCAACCTTTGACGAGCTGGAGCAAAATCCAGTCTGGACGAATTTGAAGGCTGTAAAAGCGAAGCATGTCTACGTGCTGGATGGTCAGAAGTGGCTGGATTATTCTTCCCTCGGTCACAGCATGGCGCTGGATGATGCACAGCAGCTATTTTCCAAATAAATAAATGCTTTCTATAATAGATTGCTATATGAGGAAGTAAGGATGGGCTCATCGCCAGATCGTAACCGTCCATCGAAACAGTAGGCTGTAACTATATGGCATAAAAAAGACTGACTCTCCGCTGCTTGAAGCAGGCTGGAAGTCAGTCTTTTTGGTGTGCAGGTGTAGCTAGCTGCATGATACAGCTCATGTACCGTTGTACAGAGTCTAGCTCATATGCAGACTAATTCGTTCATTCATTTTATCTGGGCTTAGCCAGCCGACATACGAGTCGATGGTGTTAAACTGGCGATCCATCACCACTACAGCGACGAACGGATACTGACGACGATGACGATAGCGTACATCTGCCCAGCGTACAATATAACCGGTCGATGTCTGCTCCACCTCGGAGATCGTATAGGAGGAGAAGTACAGCAATGCGCGAATATCGCGATGCTTACGTGAAGCTTCAATCGCTGGATGCTCCATCGAGTGGACGGAGTCAATCCAGATCAGCTTATCCGGGCTGTACCAGCCGATACGATAGCCGCCATCTTTTTTCGCGTGCACTACATGCCAGCGACGCAGCGAAATGGTCGGAATGAGTACATAATGACCATCCGGTGCAGGCGAGCGACCGTCTTCAATATCCATACGCTCTACCTTGCGGGTTAAATACCAGTGTGTCAGTGTGCGCCATATATAGTACACGCCGATCATACTGTACAGGGTGATAAAGATCGGTGCAGTAGGCACCAGCCCTGTCATCCACAGCAATAGCGCGGCAATATGCGTACCAAAAATAAACGGGTCAAAAATATTAATGATATTCCACGAAATCCATTTTTCACTGAATGGACGTACCGCCTGTGTACCATACGTATTAAACAAATCGGTAAACACATGCAGCACAACCGCAATCGCTGTCCACAGTAAAATATGCCAGAAGCCTTCGCGATGAAGCAGCAGCGATGTGCCGCCACCGATCAATGCAATCCAAAGCGCCATAAAAGGCAGGGAGTGCGTAATACCGCGGTGGTTTCGTACATAAGTAGCATTATCCTTTAAACGTAAAACGGTATCAAAATCCGGTGCCTGCGATCCAAGAATCGTTGCGACCATAACGGCGATCGCTAGCCCGGGGTCAGAAGCAACAACAGGATCGACGTATGCAAGTCCAGCAAGTCCAAACCCCATGGCAAAATGGGTAGCAGTATCCATTGACTATTCTCTCCTTACTTCATTCAAAAATAAGCATGCAGTGTATCCATGGTGCTTGAATGACTTAGAAGCAGGGGGCATCGATGATATGATACTCCAGGTTCCTGTATTCATTGGTGATACGTTGTGTCCATTGTAGGGGTAGATGATGTTGTTTTGACATGATCTACGGCATAGACGCACACAACTATTGCATGTAGTTTACCATAACCAGCTAACTAAAACGTGAAACGGGTATTAAATTTGTAGCTTGTCAAAAAATTGTCATAATCACAATCGCTGGCGCCCCTAATCGCAAAGACTTTCAGGTATAGTTATGATAAAGTTTATAGAGCGATTTTGTTTCGTGGTACGGTATTTTTCACTTTTTCAGTAGGTCGGTGATGTCCGAGCAACTGGCGAGAAGTGAATTTTTTTATGATCAGGTGTCCCTGATTTACTCATCGGCTTTCTGTTGCCAAATATGAAGGAGGAACGTTGTTCACGTGGATAAACAACTTGGTTATCCGGCTTCGGCGGATTCTTCGCCTTATTCAGGTTCTTCTCCACAGGAGAGCGGAGTGACCTTGAAGGATTTTGTCGCCCTCACGAAGCCCGGTATTTTAAGATCGAATCTGATTGCAACTTTTGGCGGCTTCTGGCTCGCATCGGGCTGGCATATTGCCTGGCTGCCTATGCTGTGGACACTGCTAGGCACGATGCTCGTCATGGCATCCTCATGTGTGTTCAATAATTATTTTGATCGGGATCTGGATACAAAAATGATTCGTACGCGCGAACGCGTGCTAGCTACACGTCGCCTGTCACCGAATGTTGTGCTGTGGTATGCGATTGCACTGGGCGTGCTTGGTCTTGGCGTACTGGCTGTCTTTTCTGGTATGCTTGCCGCTGCACTTGGTGCGCTCGGTATGTTCGTGTATGTGATCATCTATACACTGTGGCTCAAGCGCCATTCAACCTGGAGCACCTCCATCGGTGGTATTTCTGGGGCGATGCCGCCAGTCATCGGCTACGTGGCAGTCAGCCAGCAGATCGATCTGGGCGCATGGCTGCTGTTCGCTATGCTATTCCTGTGGCAACCGCCTCATTTCTGGGCACTCGGCATTCGTCGCGTCGAAGAATACCGCGCAGCAGGCTACCCACTACTACCTGTGGTTAAAGGCATTCAACGTACCAAATATCAAATGCTCCCATACATCGCCCTGCTCATCCCAGTACCGATCCTCATGTATACCTACGGCTACACCGGACTAATCTATACCATCGCATCCGTCCTGCTGTCCGTCGTCTGGCTAGGAATGGCGATTGCCGGTTTCAAAAAACAAGACACCGACAAATGGGCAAAAACCGCATTCATCTTCTCCATCAATTACCTAACACTAAGCTTCATCCTAATGATCATCGACACCGTTCACCGCTAATCATAAACGGAACATTCATGACAACAACTGCCGCAGGAAATTTCCTTGCGGCAGTTGTTGTATAAATTAAAAGTACAAACGCATTGCTAACCAACCTCGATACTACGACATATGCACAAATAACTAAACGAACATTCATACAACCAATTCACATTTATGCTTAAAATAACTACAAGTAACTACGCCTTTTAGTTCATTTAAGATCAAAATAAGGTTGATAATGTCGCAAAATTTAATTCAAAAACCCTAATTTTCTATATCCACTCTTCTAAGCTTTTGTTTTGATTTTCCCATAGGTTTTCCCTACTACCTCCCAGGCGGAGAGATGTTTGCGCCAATTACGGAACGGAGGGAAGGAAATAAGGGGAAAGGACGACTTACCGTGTTAGCGATCTCCTAACACGGGGTTCAATGAAAAGTGATTTTTGCGCAGCAAAATATCTTACTGCTTTTGAGCACGGGAATCTACAATTCTCTCCTACTCCGTAGATTCCTGTGCGAGACCCGAGTCCGTCCCCTTATTCCTTCCCGCAGTGGTGTAATCCCCAGCGCAACACCCCCACGCCCATTATTCAAATGGAGGCGGAGGATAGATGATGTACTCCTCCAGCCCCGCCTTCTCCAGCTGCAACGTCACATATTCATCCGGCGTACCCTCAACCCCTGCATAGCCACGACGTGTGTACATATGCGTAGCATCTGGAAAAGCATCACTTAGAACCGCACGTATTTTGCGACCGGAGGAATCGTTATCCATAAACAGATACACCTCATCACGCCCAACCTGCTTGCGCAGCTTCTCAAGCTTTTGCGAATTAAGCGTGCCAAAGGTGCATAGAATTTCAACTTCTGGCTGTAATAGCCGACGTAGCTTACTACGATCATTTTTACCTTCTACAATAATATGAAGCACGGTCATCACCTCTGTATGTGTATTGTAATGGAAGGGCATAGTCGATGCAAAAGACACCGGTCAGGCGAATGCTGACATAATCGCTATACTTCGAGTATAATTCGGTTATAATATAGACTGGCTTGCTAGATCAGGCGTGTAGAAAGCCTGTATAGCCCCTGTGAAAGCTATTGTCTATATCGATGTATTGAACACAATGAGCAAGCTTGAAACAAAGTACGCCTATCAAATGATAATGACTACACGCACACACGTCATCTACGAACCCAGGTCATTATCCTATAGAACGAAGTATGGAGGTGAGACAGATGGATTGGCAGGTATGGAGTGAGTTTTTCAGGCAAAACTGGCTAATCATTCTGATCGCCCTGATTATATTATTTCTCGTGATCAATCTGGTCAAAACGGTCATCCGTTGGCTGATTGTGATCGTTATTATTCTCGCCGTATTTATTTATAGCGGCATATCGCTTGACCAGATCAAGCAGACGGTAACGAGTGTGACCGATCAGACGGTCGGTGCGGTTCGTGATCAGGCACTGAATGTGATGAAGGATGAGGCAAAGGATGCTCGCTTTATTCAAAATGCCGACGGGACGTATACGATCAAGTCTGACAATATCGAGCTGAACGGTAAGCCCGGTGCAGGCAAGGTGAGCGTGACGTTCCGTGGTGTACCGCTCGGAGAATGGGATGTGAATGACACCATTCAGTCTGTTATCACACAGGCAAAGCAGAATACGGCTGCGGGAGGCTCTGGTTCTTGATCCGTTCAAGAGTCGTGATGGATACGAAGGAGGACGTGAATGGAAGTTAAGGATATCGCAGCCTGGTTTGATAGTAGTCTGGTGTCCTGTTTGTTATATGTAATTGTACTGATTTCGGTATTGCAAGGTGTACGAAGTGGAGCTAGTCGCTCAGCAGGTCGTCTGTTTTCGTGGGCAGGTCGCACGTTGATGACGATTCTAGCATTGGCGTTGGCTGGGCCGTTTGCCATGTTTGCTTCTCCGTATGTCAAGTCATGGGCGGAAAAGGTATCCACCTCGGTTCCCGAGGGTGATCTACAGTGGTGGAAGGAAATGTATTACTCCGCTGTATATCTGATCTCGGAGTTTTCACTGCTACGTTTTGCCGTTGTATTTATGCTTAGCTATGTTGTGGCGAGTATGGCGTTTTCGCTACTGGCTGCATTATTAGTACCGGAAAAATGGCGTGCCGGATATGTCTCTACAGAGCAGCGTCGCTCCTCCTGGCTGAGCCGGATGGTCGGCGGTCTGGTAGGACTGCTGAATGGATTGCTGCGTAGTGCAGTGATTATTCTGGTGCTATTCATCGTCGTTAGCCTATATCCGAACAATAAGCTGTCCTCGTATGTGGAAGCCTCCTCTTTGTATAATGGCGCAGTCAAGTCGGTAGTACAACCCTTAACCGGTTCCTTTATTAAGGATCGCTTACCCGTCTTTACCAGCGCGGCGCTACAGGAACTGACCGGGATTTTCCAGCGTAAATACGATGTGGTGGATCGCAGTATCCCTGCTAATATTGAACAGGCAGCAGCTGAGATTGTTGGCAAAACGACCAATACGGAAGAAAAGGCGCGTCTGTTATATGACTGGGTAGGCTCAAGAATTAGTTATGATTATGGCAAGGTAGACGATTATGAGCAGCGCGGCGTATGGCATGAGCAAACGCCAGAGGATACGTTTAAAACGCGGTTAGGTGTATGTATCGATTATGCGCGCTTGTATGCAGTGATGGCACGCTCGCAGGGGATTGATGTGCGAGTTGTCACGGGTCTTGGTTATAATGGACAGGGTGGCTATGGTGCACATGCATGGAATCAGGTGTATCTACCGGAAGCCAAGGAATGGATTCCACTTGATCCAACATGGGCTTCGGCAGGTAACTGGTTTAATCCACCAAAATTCGCTGAGACGCATATCGAGCAAAGTGTACTGTAAGTAAGCGAAGATTGTTTGTGCTGTATGATGTGAATAGCTGACGGTCCGGTGGAGAAGCGCGCCGGACCTTTTCGCGAAATTTCTCAACACACTTCATCGTGTGATAATATAGTTCTGTTGGCGTTGTCCTGTCCAAAAGTAAAGGTAGATCGTGCTGATCTGCCACAAGCAAACACATATTGAACGATTCAGGCATCATCATGCAATGCCGCAAGAGAAGGGAATAGGTCAAGCAATGAAAAAATCGGGTATTGATGAGTCGTCCAAGCGCGAACTCAGAAATCAGCGTCAATTCTCTATCCGTCTGAATGTCTTCTTTTTTGCTACGTTTATGGTCTTCACTGTACTGATTGTCCGGCTGGCGATTTTGCAGTTCGTCGAGGGGCCGACGCTACGTGAGAAGGAAGCGAGTATTTCTACGAAAAGCACGCCAATTCCGCCGATTCGCGGGAATATTTTGGATGCTTCCGGTAAGGCACGTATCGCGTACTCCACGTCTTCACAGTCGCTCTACTTCACTATGACTAAAAACTACACGTTGCCACAAAACAAAGCAGAGCTGTACGAAATCGTTGGTAAGCTGAAAAATGTATTTAATAAGTACGGCGATCCGAACGAGAAAATGACGGCCGATCAGATTATTAAAGCGATGGACATCGAATCGAAGGTTCAATTCGGTTATACGCCGCGCCGCATCAAAAAGAATCTGACCAATGCCGAGATTGCTCACTTTTTGGAGCATAAGGATCAGTTTAAAGGCATTGAAGTTGTAGAGGAAAGTGTTCGTCACTACGATCCTGATCAGGTAGCGACCCAGACGGTCGGATACCTACGTCAATTCAGTGGTGTAAGCACAACGATGGATCATTATATTAACAAGTCACGAGTGACGGAAGCAGGCGAGAAATATTTGTCAACCGAGTATGTTGGTGTAGACGGTATTGAGTACGCGTATCAGGATGATCTGCGCGGAAAGAACGGACTGAAAACAACACCGGTTAACGCACTGAACCGTCCGATTGGTCGCTCGGAATTAACCGCTCCGAAAAAAGGAAATAACGTCTGGCTGACTATCGACAAAAATATGCAGATGGTTACTCAAAAAGCGATTACCGATCAGCTCTCTTATCTGCAATCCTATCGCAGTGGTAAAGCCTATGCACGTAATGCGCAAACTGGCTATGCCGTAGCGATGGATGTACAGACCGGCGGTGTCATAGCGATGGCAAGTATGCCAGACTATGATACAAATGTCTGGGAGAATATGACAGCTGATAAATACAAGGAAATTCAGAATCACATTGCTAACGGTACAATCAAGGAAGTATACCGTGAAGGTCATGCTTCATCAATGGTACTGCTTGGCTCGGTTATTAAACCTTTAACCGTACTAATTGGCTTGAATGAAGGCGTAATTACGCCGTATAGTCATTATCAGGATATCGGTTATGCCGAATTTGGTAAGGAAGGTCATGAAACCAGAATTCGAAACTCTGGCAGTCACCCTTATGGAGACCTTACACCAGAAGAAGCTATTCACCATTCCTCGAATACCTTTATGATCGATAAAGTTGGCTTACCACTTTATCGTAAGTATGGAGCAGATTCCGTCAATGTGTGGGATAAATATATGAAGGAATTCGGTCTAGGTGTATCTACGAAGAGCGGTCTACCTGGCGAAAGCGCAGGCTCTGGTGAGTATCTGAACACTAAAGCCGCAGGTAGTACGCAGGCAGCAATGGCGTTTGCATCGTTCGGTCAGCAGGGTAAATATACGACTCTGCAGCTCGCTCAATATGTAACGACAATTGCGAATAAAGGTAAGCGTCTCAAGCCACAGCTTGTAAGCAAAATTACTGACTCAGAAGGGAACGTAGTGAAGCAATTCAAGCCACAGGTCGTGAACACGATCAATTTCCCAGAGCAATACTGGGATACTGTAATTAAAGGTATGAGAACTGATGTACCGGCATTTAAAGATTTCCCGTACCCGATTGCCCGCAAAACAGGTACATCTGAGCAATCGATCTACGGACATACTGTAGATAACGGGGTATTCATCGCTTTCGCGCCACGAGATAATCCAAAGCTGGCGGTAGCGGTCGTTATTCCAGAAGGTGGATTCGGTGCACAGAGCGCGGCGCCAGTCGCACGTAAAATTTTCGATGCGTATGATCAGGAGTTTGGTCTGGATGGTGTTCCGAAGAAGCCAGCAGATTCAAGTGCGAGCACAGACGGAACAGATAGCACATCGACGAATCAGTGATCGATTAGTAATAGTTTTGAACTACTTTGTAGTCGTCTTATAAAGATAAAAGAAGCAGGCAACCCAGCCTGCTTCTTTTTTTGTACCTTTTTCCGTAATCCTTCACATTTAGCTTGTGGCGAGTGAAGAGGCGTAGGGTAATATGGTATCAGGGTCAGCAGTCCTGTTTTGTTCCACTTCGACTGTATGCTAAAATGAAGAAACGACTACATATTTTGGAATAGATAGCAAGCATTCATGGGACGAATGATTCATTCACGAGCGGCTGCGCTGGGCTTGCAGCAAGAGTACAACAATATTCAGGGGGGTTGTCCAGTCGATGAAAAAATGGAATTCGACCGAAACGGAAGAGTTTGAAGAGAGTAACCGACGTCAGTTTTCGATCCGGTTGAATATTTTTTTCTTTGCTACATTTTTTATTTTTAGTGTGCTGGTTGTCCGATTGGCAATTTTGCAGTTTGTGGAAGGACCAACGCTAACGGAAGCAGAATCGAGCATTGTGAATAACGAAACACCGATTTTACCGAGTCGTGGGATGATTCTTGATGCATCGGGTAGCAGGATTGCTTACTCACTGTCCACGCAATCGCTTTATTTTACACTGAATAAGGACTATCGTCGTGAGGACAATCAAGCAGAGTTTCTAAAGATTGTCGGCGATCTGAAGCAGGTATTCAATACGTACGGTGATCCGAATAAGAAGATGACGGCCGATCAGATCATTGAAGCGATGGACATCGAATATAAAAAGAACTATGGCTACACCCCACGTCGCATCAAGCGTGACCTGAGCAACAAGGAGATTGCTTATTTCCTGGAGCATAAGGATCAATATCAAGGCATTGAAGTGCGCGAGGAAAGTGTGCGCGAATACAGCCCGGATCATGTGGCGGTTCAGGCGGTTGGCTATCTAAAAGGCTTTTCCGGCGTGAGCACAACGATGAATAAATACAAAAATCGTGCTCGCCTGACAGGATCGGCTGAACGGTATATCGATAATGAGCTGGTCGGTGTCGATGGTCTGGAGTATACCTTCCAGGATGAGTTGCGCGGTAAAAATGGCGTACGTAGCACGCCAATCAATGCACTGAATCGTGTCGACGGACGTTCCGAGCTGACTCCACCGCAAAAGGGTTATAATCTTTGGATGACGATCGATAAAAATGTACAGCTGGCTGCACAGCAGGCGATTACGGATCAGATTGCTTTTCTGCGTTCTTATCGTAGTGGCAACGCGTATGCACGCAATGCACTAACCGGCTATGCAGTGGCGATGGAAGTGGATACAGGGAATGTCGTAGCGATGGCAAGTATGCCGGATTATGATCCGAATATCTGGTCGCAGTCGCCAACAAGTGAACAGCTCAAAGCGATCGAGTCGTATTATCCGAACGGTACGATCCGTGAGATTTATAATGGTAAACGGGCGTCTTCACTCGTACTGATGGGCTCGGTTATTAAACCACTTACCGTGCTGATCGGGATGAAGGAAGGCTTGTTCGGCCCCTATGCAGGCTACTATGACCGCGGTTATGCCCAGTTCGGTCGTGCAGGCTATGAGACAAGAGTTCGAAATGCACTCGGAGAAGTGCTTGGCTCGCTAAGCCCGTCTACCGCTATTCAAAAATCGTCCAACGCATTCATGATCGATATGATCGGTAAGCCGCTATACAGCAAGTATGGTAATGAAGCGGTGAATGTGTGGGATAAGTACATGAAGGAGTTCGGGCTTGGCGTATCGACCAAGAGCGGTTTGCCGTACGAAAATGAAGGTCGCGGCGAGTATACGAACATCAAGGCAGCAGGTAGTGCGCAGGCAGCAATGGCGTACGCTTCGTTCGGACAGCAGGGTCGCTATACGACACTACAGCTTGCCCAGTATGTTACAACGATTGCCAATCGTGGTGAACGGTTGAAGCCGCAGTTTGTGAGCAAGATTACAGATGCTCAAGGCAATACGGTTAAAACATTTAAGCGTGAAGTCATCAATACGATCGATTTCCCGGCAGAGGATTGGAACGTCGTGATTAACGGGATGCGTAGTAAGGTGGCTGTACTGGAAGGATATCGCTATGATGTGGCTCGTAAAACAGGTACATCTCAGCAATCCGTATACGGCAAAATCGTCGATAACGGGGTATTCATCGCTTTTGCACCACGTCAGAATCCTAAGCTGGCGGTGGCAGTTGTCATTCCAGAGGGCGGCTTCGGTTCGCGTAGTGCGGCACCCGTTGCAGTGAAAATCCTGGATGCCTACGATCAGGAATACGGTCTGGATGGTGTACCAAAGAAACAGCAGTCTCAGACAGATACAGGCAACGCCGAAACTGAGCAATAATGGGGACTGGATCATTAGAGACTGGATGAGGTGAGCTATTGAGAGTTACAAGCTAGTCTCAATATGTAGAAACAATATATACAATCAATCTGTAGCTTTAACCTAAATACCAGAGCCTTTCGCTTAAAGATCAGATGCTAGCCACTCTAGCGATCTCAAGCGAAGGGCTTTTTTTGTGTTCGATAAAAGTCTGGTCGAGCTGTGTGCTGGATAGAGCGGTAAGAGCAGTAAGAGCGGTAAGAGCGGTATATTGTATGTCAAAACATAGCAGGATAAGAATACCTACTGCTCGTTCCCTTCATTACTTTTTTCTCTTGGAATCTATGCTGTATACCTCCAACTCCATACGCCGCCATTCCTATAACCATCCTTTATTCTATATTTGCCTTTAAGCCACAACACGACACTACATACTCTCTATCCTCCCATTTCAAAAAGTCTAAGCCATAAAAAAGCCCACACTATGTTGAAAATTACATTCTTGTTTTTTCTTTCCCTGCACCTTAAAATTTGCACCAAGGAAACAAATATAGCCTTTGCTAAAAAAACGTCGATGACGAAACTTTAGAAATAAAGATCAAAAGGTTAAGTGGAACGAAATGTAACCCAGTGTAGAACAGTGTAATGCAATCTAACGCAGCCTAATACAATGCTCGTTCGACACATTCAGAATCTAACCAGAGGAGGACATACCCATTAATGAAGATCAAGCGAAGTCTCTCATGTACACAATATAAGAAGCAGCATGTCAATCGTCTCTCACGCTGGCAAACATATAGCACAATCGCTGGCATTTTACTGTTATTACTCATTCTACCTGGCTGCACAGGTGAACATGCATCCGGTCAAGCGAACGATGAGCGACTACACATCACAGCCACAACAGGTATGATCGCCGATGCAGCGAAGCAGATTGGTGGCTCCCACGTTCAGATAACCGGTCTTATGGGGCCTGGTGTCGACCCTCATATGTACAAGGCTTCTCAGGGTGATATTCGCAAGCTGGATGATGCGGATCTGGTGCTATACAACGGTCTACATCTGGAAGGAAGTATGACCAAGATACTGGATAAAATGAGTCGTTCCAGGCATGTCGTTGCTGTCACGGAACGGATCGATCCTGCCCTACTGCGGCAAAGTGATGAATATGCCAATGAGCATGATCCCCACATCTGGTTTGATGTGAGTCTGTGGAGTCAGGCGGTAGAGCGTACGCGCGATGCGATCATCGAGGCAGACTCGGAGCATGAAGCGGTATATCGCAGCAATGCAGAGACATATTTAAAACAGCTGGATGCACTGCATCGCGAGGTGCAACAGCAGATTGCTACGATACCAGCGTCAGGTCGAGTGCTAATCACAGCGCATGATGCATTTGGCTATTATGGAGAGGCGTATGGTCTGGAAGTTCGTGGTCTACAGGGGCTAAGTACCGCTTCGGAATATGGCTCACGCGATGTGGCGGAGCTACGTAATATGCTAGTAGAGCGTCAGATCAAAGCCGTATTCGCTGAAAGTAGCATTCCGGCACGTGCTATGGAAGCTGTGATTGCCGGAGCTGCGGGGCAAGGTCATACGGTTAAGCTTGGCGGTGAACTGTATTCTGATGCACTGGGCGCACCGGACGGCGAGGCAGGCACCTATATCAATATGGTACGGCATAACACGAATACGATTGTCGAAGCGCTTCGTTAACCGGATCTTTTGCTAGATCAGCGAATACGTGGACAGCTACAGGCAATAGGGCACCCAAACGGAATACGACAAGCAGAATGACCAAAGGAGGAATTATTGATGAAATCATTCACTACTACTCATTCCAGCGATCCCATGTCTGCACCACAATCGTTAGACAACGGGAAGCAGCCCCAAAATAAATTACAACAGCATCATAAACTGTCTACGAATATAGAGGATAGCCCTTTACATGTGCAGGACTTAACTGTTACGTACCAGCATCAGCCCGTCGTGCAGCAGGTATCCTTTTCGCTGGCAGAAGGGCGCTTGATCGGCTTACTCGGACCCAACGGAGCAGGGAAATCCACATTGTTGAAAGCTATTCTTGGCTTGATCCCATCGCTTTCTGGACAGGTAAAGGTATTCGGTAAGCCGTATGAGAGCCAGCGTCGTCGCATCGGTTATGTGCCGCAACGTGAGTCGGTCGATTGGGATTTTCCAACCGATGCGCTTGATGTCGTACTGATGGGTACTTACGGACGACTGGGTCTGTTCCGTCGCCCCGGCAAAAACGAACGCCAGACCGCATTGCATTGTTTGGATCAGGTAGGTATGGCCGATTATGCAGGCCGACAGATCAGTCAGCTATCTGGCGGACAGCAGCAGCGTGTATTTCTAGCACGCGCGCTTGCCCAGCAGGCGGATCTGTATTTGATGGATGAGCCGTTCGCTGGCGTGGATGCCCTAACAGAGAAAGCGATCATCACCTTATTAGAACAAATGAAGCAGCAGGGGAAAACAGTGCTCGTCGTGCATCATGATCTATCCACTGTGCAAGCATACTTCGATGATGTGCTGCTGCTCAATCGCCAGCTGATTGCGGCAGGGGCGGTAGAGCAGACATTTACACCTGAGCTGTTACAGCAGACGTATGGTGGCAAAATGGCATTTTTGCAAGGAAATGATCAGCAGGGCATCTTACTGGCTGGAAAATAACGATACCGTGTAGCAATAGCTACATTCATATCACGAAACAGGAGGACTGGCGATGGATGCACTATGGATGATATGGACAGACCCGAATATGCGCTGGATCGTTGCTGGCTGTATGTTGCTTGGTCTGAGTAGTGGGCTGATCGGTAGCTATATGCTGCTGCAAAAGCGCAGCCTGATCGGCGATGCGCTGGCACATGCTGCATTACCGGGAATTTGTATTGCGTTTATGCTCACTGGTGTCAAATCTACGGTTGGTTTTCTGCTCGGCGCGCTAATCGCTGGTTCGATCGCAACCTTCGGTATTCGCTGGATTGCCGCCCATTCGCGTATTAAGCAGGATGCAGCGATGGGCATCGTACTATCGTTATTTTTTGGGATCGGAGTCATGCTGCTAACACGTATTCAGCATAGTGGAGATGGCGGTCAAAGTGGGCTGGATAAGTTCCTGTTCGGTCAGGCGGCATCGATGATGCGTGAGGATGTGTATATGCTTGCAGGTATTAGCAGTCTGCTGCTTCTATTATGCCTGTTGCTGTATAAGCCATTTAAGCTGATTAGCTTCGATCCGGGCTTTGCTCGTGGACTCGGCTGGCCTGTCGCTCGATTGGAGCAATTGATGCTGCTATTGACGGTGCTTGTCGTTGTTGCAGGTATTCAGGCGGTGGGCGTGGTGCTCATGTCCGCGCTACTGATCACCCCGGCGGTGGCGGCGCGTTACTGGACAGATAAGCTATCTGTCATGCTGCTGCTTGCTGGTATATTTGGTGCATGTAGCGGATTCAGTGGCACCTTCTGGAGCAGTATGGTGACTGGACTACCTACCGGGCCAGTGACGGTGTTGTCTGCCACGATCGTGTTCGCTGTCTCCGCATTGCTGGCACCGCAGCGCGGCTGGGTAGGGAAAAGTCTGCGTCAGCGGCGTGCGCGTCAGCAATGGCAGCAGGGAGGTACAGCTCATGAGTAGTGACTTTTGGATTTTACTCACAGCGATCTTAATGTCAGCTAGCTGTGGTTTGTTAGGCTGCTTTTTGATTTTGCGTAAAATGGCATTGATCGGTGATGCGATTAGCCATGCCGTTTTGCCGGGTATCGCAATTGCCTTTTTATTTAGCGGTGGACGTGATTCAGTCGCGATGATGATCGGTGCGACACTGCTGGGCTTGCTGTCTGTATTTCTGATTCAGTGGCTTCGCAGCTCAGGTGTACAATCGGATGCGTCGATCGGGATTATTTTCACAGCCCTGTTTGCGGTTGGCGTGATTATCGTTAGTTTGAATGCACGGAATATCGATCTGGATCTGGACTGTGTATTATTTGGAGAAATTGCTTATGTGCAGTGGGATACATGGACATGGAACGGGACAGATATGGGGCCGCGCTCGGTGTGGATGCTTGGCTTTGCACTGGTAGCGGTAGTGGCATTACTGATGCTATTTTATAAGCAATTTAAGCTTACCGCCTTCGATCCAGCGCTGGCGGCGGCATGTGGCATTCCGGTGATGCTATTTCACTATATGCTGATGGGGCTCGTATCGATGACATCGGTTGCTTCGTTTGAAAGTGTCGGTGCGATTCTAGTTGTAGGGATGCTGATTATTCCAGCAGCGACAGCTTATTTATGGACAGATCGACTGGGCATGATGCTTCTGTATAGTGTTGTCGCAGGAATCGCAAGCTCGGTGCTTGGGTATGGAGCTGCTTATGTATGGAACGCCTCGATTGGTGGTAGCATCGTTACGACAGCAGGTGTACTGTTTGTACTGACATTTCTATTGTCTCCACGGCATGGTCTGTTGCTTCGCAAATGGCGTCAGCGTCGTCTGGCAGCTTAATTTCAGTAAGGGTGTGGTTGGTGTCATGCGGATTGAATGAAAGCCTCAAAACTTCATCTACAGTTTACAAAAACTTTTGAGAGGCTAAAGAATAGTATGCTACACTTATGCTCATATGGATGAATATGCTTAGCGACTCTTTTTTGTATATGTACAAGCTGGAACGGGTTACAGAAGGAAGGAGCCAGGCAAGCTATGCATAAGCCACAGGTAGAGACAAAGCATCGGGCGAGATCGACCCGAATGGATGGAGGAGAAGCACGACAATGACAACTCGTAAATACAAATTACTTGCACTGGATATGGATGGAACACTACTCAATGATGATCATGAAATCTCGCTAGAGACAAGCAAATGGATTCATAAAGCGATGGACGAAGGTATTCATGTCTGCCTGTCGACTGGACGCGCTGCCAGCAGTGCACTGCCTTACGGACAGGAGCTTGGACTGGAAACACCGATGGTGACAGTAAACGGTAGCGAAGTGTGGAAATCTCCCCGTGAGCTGTATCGCCGTACATTGCTTGATCCTGCTGCTGTGCGTCGTATGCACGAGCTGGCTGTCGAAAAGGAAGTCTGGTTCTGGGCATACTCTGTGGAGCGTCTGTACAATCGGGATCAATGGTTGCAGGAGGAGCAGGCATTTGAAGATATCGAATGGCTGAAATTTGGCTATAATACAAAGGATCATGAGCTTCGTCATGATATTCTGATGGAGTTACAGCAGATGGGCGGTCTGGAGGTATCCAACTCCTCACCTGATAATCTGGAGATCAATCCACTCGGCATTAACAAAGCGACAGGTATCGCTGAAGTGTGCAAGCTGCTCGATATTGATATGTCTGAGGTCGTGGCCGTTGGCGATAGCCTGAACGATCTGGCAGTCATTCAAGCGGTAGGTCTGGGCGTGGCGATGGGCAATGCGCAGGATACGGTAAAGCAGGAGGCTGACCTCGTAGTAGCCAGCAACAATGAGGATGGAATCGTCGAAGTGATTCGCGATCATATTCTGGTTTGATCGAAAATGATCGAGAGTGTGCAGTAGATGGGTACGATCGATCCAGGCACCATAGATCACATCGATTGCCGATCGTACTCACCATAAATCGCATTGATTGCTAATAACACTCACCATAGATCAGATCGGCGATCGCCATCGCAGACAGGTTAAATGAAACGAGCCGACATCATCGTTAACGTATCTATATTCGTACAAACCATGTTTTTGAAACGAATGTGTCACCTGAGCAGTATATAGGTATACAAAGATTACATCTTGCTTCTAAGATGAACATTCGTCAGGTGCATTTTGCTGTACCTATACAAGGAGAGACAATTCATGGTGCTTGAAATTGTAGGTTGGACGCTGGTCATTGCCCTGTTTATTATCGGGATGATCGGTACCGTATATCCGGTGCTGCCCTCGGTGGTCGCGATCTATTTTGCCTTTTTCGTATATGGGTGGTTTTTCACGTTTGATCGTTATGATGTATGGTTCTGGATTATTCAGACGCTCATTGTAGTTGTGCTGGTAGTAGCTGATTATCTGGTCGGTGCCTACGGAACGAAGAAATTCGGTGGCTCGCGCTTGGCGATTATTTTATCCGTTGTTGGTCTGATTGTAGGGCCGTGGGTAATCCCCGCATTTGGTCTAATTCTCGGCCCATTGATCGGTGCGGTAGCTGCTGAGCTGATTCAAGGGCGTGATGTGAACAGTGCACTGCGTGTAGGCTGGGGAACGGTGCTAGGCTTGTTCGCCAGTGCAGTTGTTAAAATCATTTTACAGATCGCGATGATCGGGATCTGGATTTTCTGGATTACTTGGATCGGGATTCAATAATAGCTAAGCGAGTCCTTTTCATATGTCGCATTGCGAAGCATACCAATCCATGTCTATAATAGAAATGCTGACGTAACAACACGACCGGAAGGCCAATCAGCCTTCCGGTTTTTTGGCATGATCCGCTGGTCACAGTGGGCTGTACATACGGATTCATCTGGCTGTACCATGCGAAGTTATGATCATCTTCGTTTGATGATCCATGAAGTGTGAGAGAAGGGGAATTATTTTGTCTAAAGGCGAATCATTCATTAAAGGTACGATTATTCTGGCAGCCGCTGCGCTGGTAGCGCGTGTGCTTGGCCTTGTCCAGCGGGTGCCGCTGGAGCATATGCTCGGCTTCTCTGGGGACGCTTCGTTTACACTTGCCAACAACGTTTATCTGATGCTACTGGCGGTAGCGACTGCGGGAATACCGAGCACATTGAGTAAAATGGTGTCCGAGCGCTATGCACTGGGACGTCCACATGAAGCGCAGCGCATTTACTATGCGGCGCTGTTATTTGCCGGTGGAGCAGGGATTGTAATGACATTGCTGATGTATATTGGTGCGCCGTATTATGCAGCACTGGCCAAAGAGCCTACTGCAGCATTGTCACTTCAGGCAATTGCGCCATCCCTGCTACTGTTCCCGGCGATTGCGATGATGCGTGGATATTTCCAGGGACGTAATATGATGTCCGCTGGTGGTATTTCGCAGATTATCGAGCAATTTGCACGTGTATTTACAGCGATTGTGCTCGCTTATGTGCTATTACGTATTGGATATGGCGATACAGAGGTGGCGGCAGGCGCGTCGTTTGGTAGCGTACTTGGTAGTGTAGGGGCATTTCTCGTGATGGTCTATTACACATTGAAGCTGCGCAAGCAGGATGCGGCGAACCGCATGGGGATAGAACGTACAGGCTCTGAAACGATTATCCCGCTTCGTCAAATTTACGGCGATATTTTCAAATTATCGATTCCGATCGTGATCTCGTCTCTGACGATTCCAGCGGTCAATTTTATCGACGGAACGCTTATCAAGCCTTTATTGATCGGCAATGTAGGCGATGCAGCCGCAACAGCCGCACTCGGTATTCTCGGTACGCGCGCACAAAGTATTGCAGGTATTCCGCCAATTCTAGCGATTGCACTCAGTACATCGCTCATTCCGGTCATTTCCGCAGCATATGCACGGAAGGAAGAGGATAATCTGAAACGCCAGATTTCACTCGCACTGCGCATTTCGGTGCTGACAGGTATTCCGATCGTGCTCATGCTCACGACAGCGGCGTATTCGATTAACGGTCTGTTGTTTAGTAACACAGAGGGCGCAGGCATTATCGCATTGCTGACGCTCGGCACGATTTTCCAGATTACGATGATGACGACGAACTCGATGCTGATCGGGATTAATAAAGTCAATCTGTCGATGGTACATGTACTATGTGGGATTGCTGTGAAGCTGCTACTAAGCGTACTGCTGGCGCCACTGCTCGGTATCTACGGTATCATCACTGCAACAGGTCTCTGTTTCCTGCTGATCACGATACTTAATCTGCGTTCACTGCGTCAGGTCGTTGCGTTCTCCGTACTTGGCAATCGCTGGATCGGCTTCCTTGTGACGATTGCGGTGCTGACTGTAGCAGGCTTGTTGTGTAACGAAGCAGGCATCGCGCTGACTGCATGGATGAACCACAGGGTTGCATTTTTCATCGGTTGTTGTATGGTAGGAGTAGCGACACTGGTTATCTATCCAGTCTTGCTCGTTCTGCTGCGTGTAGTACGCTCGGAGGAGCTGTCCTCCTATCCACGTCCACTGCGTAGAGTACTGGCGCCGTTAATGCGACTCCAGCGTGGCTGAATATCTTGATCAAAGGGATCGAATGGTTGGGATGTCTGTCGATATGGATATAGCGTAATACAACAAAAGGCAGATAGAACGTTTGAAATAGGGCATTGGTATTTGTAAAACGAATATCTGTGAATGACCACTGTCCCTTAGCGATTCATTCATATTTCTTATGAGGAGGAAAAGATATGCAAACTATTAATACAAGCGAAAGCTTCCATACAACCATTGCTTCACCTGAGCTGACGATTGCGGTATTCAAAGCCGACTGGTGTGTCGATTGTAAATTTATTGATCCATTCATGCCAGAGGTGGAGCAGCAATACAGCAACCGCCTGCGTCTCGTTGAAGTGGATGTGGACGGTGTCGGCGATGTGAGTCAGGAACAAAATATTCTGGGCATTCCAAGCTTTGTCGCTTATGCGAATGGTAAGGAACTGATCCGTTTCGTAAACAAAGCCCGCAAATCGCGCCAGGAGATTGAACAGTTCCTGGATCGTGCGGTTGAGGTGTATGGGGCGTTGAATGCACAAGCGGCAGAGTAAAGTGTGCAATAACAATACGATGTAGAACAATGAAAAGAATGGTCTCTGAGCAAATCGGAGATCATTCTTTTTTCATTTAGAAGGTAATGGGAAGCCGAACGTCCAGCTCCACTGCGACTACGCTTCTAACGCCAGATATTATGCTGCAAGATTATCTACTTTCTATATTTATCCCTGTGTATCTCGTCTCATTAACTACAATATATACAGGCTGTAATTGGGAACGTTATACAATCGCTACAACGCCTCAAAATGGTTATAAATAGATCAACGATTTGTCACAAACCCGATGGTAGTAATGACGCTAGATTCGCTATAATGAATAGTGACTTCACATGAACGTCACTACTAATTTAATAGCGGGTGATTTTAATTATGGCACGTAAGCCACTGATAACGATTCAGCATTTGAAATGGTTAAGCTATATAACCTGTTTGGCTATGTTTCTCGCAACAATGGGCGGTCTGGTCGTGACCAAGACTGGATCAGGACTGGGCTGTGGGCGCGAATGGCCGCTTTGTCATGGTCAATTCATCCCTGCATATACGATCTCATCCTTGATTGAGTATACGCACCGAATGGTTAGTGGTTTTGCAGGTTTGACAGCACTATTTTCATTCATCGGTTTTATCTTTTTTAACAAAAATAAAGAATTACGTCTTTATGCGGTACTAACTCTAATCTTTGTCGTATTGCAAGCGATTATGGGCGCATTGGCTGTAGTATTTTCTCAGTCCTCAGCAATCATGGCATTGCACTTCGGCTTCTCCATGATCGCTTTCTCCAGCTCCATGCTGATGGCGTTCACAGCACGCAGATTGCATAAATATCAGCGTACACATACCTACGAGAACCAGCCACCTGTTAGCAAAGGCTTCCGTAACCTGACATGGTTCTCAACCATCTTTACGTATATCGTCGTATACACAGGTGCATTCGTAACGCACACCGATTCACGAGGCGGCTGCTCCGGCTTCCCGCTCTGTAACGGTGCCGTTATCCCTGAGCTATCCGGCGGCGTTGGCGTAGCCTTCCTGCACCGCGCAGCAGCACTTGCACTGGTCATCGTGATCGCCATTCTCGGTCACTACGCCTATCGTCACCACCCAAATAACCCGAGTATCCGTAAAATGGGTATCGTTGCTGTCGTATTCATCCTACTGCAATTCGTAAGCGGCGCAGTTAACATCTTCACCATGGACGTGCCAGAAGTCTACTTCTTCGCAACGATGGCACACACTCTGCTCATCCAGTTCCTGTTCGGTATCCTCTGCTACATGAGCCTCCGAACCTGGCAACTAAGCCGCAAATCATACGCCGAATCCAACGTACACCAACAAAAACCCAACAACCCCGGCGTCCCTGTAACTCGTTAATTTAAAAGAGTATAAATGTAAACGAGCCAATATAATAAGCCTTCTCCAAAGCTGTGCTTCGACGTTCTCATGCGCCGAAGTACAGCTTTTTTACAACTCAACATCTCCATACTCAATCTATCCCCATAGACGATTTTACAATCTAGCAACCTAGTAACTTAACAAACTACCTACTTACCCACTCCCCTCTTATAAAGCTGGTTTGTACACCACCCTACCGCTATTGCATGAGCTCTACCCGCACACGCACAGAACGAAGGGAAGGAAATAAGGGGAAAGGACGATTTTGGAGGGGCGGGAATCTACAGTAAATTCCTAATCCGTAGATTCCCGCGGCTCCACTGAGTCCGTCCCCTTATTCCTTCCCGAAGTGGTTGCTGCCAAACAACCACATGCCCCCTCCGTCTACTCCCCCCAGCTTAATCCCAAAATGAACATTTGCAGAAATTAATGAAAAATCCCCATTTTCCACTTTACAAAGATTGTGAAGTTCAATATACTGAGTAAAGATTTTCATTCGATGTTTTCATATTTTCTTATCGAGAGTGGTGGAGGGACTGGCCCGATGAAGCCCGGCAACCGATTTTGAGAATGGCAGCTTGCCTTTTCAAAATGACATGGTGCTAAATCCTACAAAATGACGGCTGTACAGCAATGGAACAGTCTGTGATTTTGGCAGATGAGAAGGCAATATCTTACGGATAGAGAGCCCTTTTCTGCAGAAAATGGGCTCTTTTTGTGTATAAAAAAGAACCGGCTGAAAATAGATTGAACGAAATCGCATGCAGACCGACAACCGGGAGGAGGACCTCAAGCTTGATTCGTCTTGAACATGTAACCAAAGTTTATGGTAAAGGTAAAAATACAACGCCCGCACTGAGCGATCTGGATCTATCCATTGAAAAAGGTGAGATTTTCGGAGTGATCGGACATTCAGGAGCAGGTAAAAGTACACTAATTCGCTGTATTAATCTGCTAGAACGTCCAACATCAGGTCATATCTGGATCGATGGTGTAGATTTGACTAAGCTGGGCAAGGGAGCATTGCAGACGCGCCGCCGCAAGATCGGCATGATCTTTCAGCATTTTAATCTGCTATCATCGGCAACGGTCTACGATAACATTGCTTTCCCACTTCGTCTGGCTAAGACACCAGAAAAGAACATTCGTACTCGGGTTGATGAATTATTGAAGCTCGTTGGACTGGAAGCACATGCACAGAAATATCCAGCCCAGCTGTCTGGTGGACAAAAGCAGCGTGTCGGTATCGCTCGCGCACTATCGAGTGACCCGGATGTACTGCTCTGTGATGAAGCGACATCTGCGCTTGATCCACAGACTACGGATTCCATCTTGAAGCTGCTGCTTGATATTAATCAGCGCTTCAACCTGACGATTGTACTGATCACACACGAGATGAATGTTATTCAAAGCATTTGTGATCGTGTCGCGGTTATTCATCAGGGTGGCATTGTAGAGCAGGGACCTGTCGCTGAGGTGTTTTTGAAGCCGCAGCATCCGATCACACGTGATTTTATCACTCGTGAATCCAGCCATAGTGAGCTGCTAGATGCTGTGCTTGCTGGGCCACACAGTGAATCATCGCTGGCTGTGAAGATTTCCTTCCTCGGCGATAAGACGTATGAATCCATCATGTCACGTACCGTACGTGAGACTGGCGTAGACTTTGCCATCTTGCAGGGAACGATATCCACACTCAAAAGTGTGCCATACGGTCAATTGATCGTACGCTTTGACGGAGCACCAGCTGCCATCCAGCAGACGCTGGACAAGTTGACGGCAAAAGGTCTGAATGTGGAGGTGATGGAATCATGAGTAATTTTGGTGAACTGGATTTTTCCCAGATTGACTGGAATGAATTTGGTACGGCAACGATTGAAACACTACAAATGATCGGTGCCTCTGGATTGTTTACCCTACTGATCGGATTGCCACTCGGTATCATGCTATTTATGACATCGCGCTCGACTTCGCCGGTGCTCAAAGGTGTGTACTCCGTGATCTCAGTCATTGTGAACATCCTGCGCTCGGTGCCCTTCATCATCCTGATCGTAGCCTTGCTGCCGCTGACGGATCTGCTCGTCGGTACAACGATTGGTGTATTAGGAACCATTCCGCCGCTTGTTATTGCCGCTGCGCCGTTCTTTGCACGACTGGTTGAGACTGCATTGCGTGAAGTTGATCGTGGTGTGATCGAGGCGGCGTATGCGATGGGAGCATCCACCGGACAGGTCATTGGTCGCGTACTGCTACGCGAAGCGATGCCGGGTCTGCTGGCAGGCTTGACGGTAACCGTTGTTGCGCTTGTGTCGAATACCGCAATGGCAGGTATGATAGGGGCTGGCGGCTTAGGTACGCTGGCAATTAACTACGGTTATTATCGCTACGATATGGGCGTTATGCTGGTAGCAGTCGTGCTGATGGTCATTATCGTACAGGCGCTGCAAATGCTGGGTGATCGTCTTGTTATTCATTTTTCACGCCGATAATCCAGTTATCGGGTAGGAATAATGTGTTTATGGAATTATTATCATATATAAAATAGAAGCGAAAAGGGGAACTTACAATGAAAAAATGGTTGCTTGCACTCGTTAGCATTATGCTCGTAGCGGTTGTCGCTGCTTGCGGAAACAAAGCGGATAATTCCAATGCTGCTTCTGGTACAGACAGTAATGGAGCGGTAACACTGCGCGTTGGCGCTACAGCTGTACCGCATGCAGAAATCCTGAACCACCTGAAGCCTGAGCTGGCAAAAGAAGGCGTAAACCTGGATGTTGTTGAGTTCACAGACTACATTCAGCCGAACGTACAGCTGAACGACAAAAAGCTGGATGCGAACTACTTCCAAACGAAGCCTTACCTGGATGAGCAAAATAAATCCCGTGGCATGAATCTGGTTATCGTACAGGGCGTACACATCGAGCCATTCGGTGGTTATTCCAAAAAGTACACTTCACTGGATCAGCTGCCTGAAGGCGCAACAATCGCGATTCCAAATGAAGTATCCAACGGCGCACGCGCACTGATTCTGCTCGCTAACAACGGCCTGATCGAGCTGAAAGACAAAACAAATATCACTTCTACAACGAAAGACATCACCTCCAATCCGAAAAACCTGCAATTTAAAGAAATGGATGCAGCGATGCTGACTCGTCAGCTAGATCAAGTAGACATGGCGATGATCAACATGAACTATGTGCTGGAAGCAAAAATCGATCCAAAATCCGCACTGGTTGTAGAAGATAGCAGCGCACCATATGCCAACTACCTGGTAGCTCGCGAAGACAACAAAGATTCCGAAGCGATCCAAAAGCTGGCTAAAGCACTGACTTCCGATGATACCAAAAAATTCATCGAAGAACAGTACAAAGGCGCTGTCATCCCAGCATTCTAAGCTAGATATAATTAATGGCAATATGCATTGTAGCGCTAGCTAGCAGCGTTCAGTTAGTTGAGAAACCAACCCGATGAACCTTTGCAACTAGCTTCGCAAGCTACAATGGCTAAAATCAATAAAGTAGCTCAATAGAAAAAGCATCCTGACCTTTTACAGGCAGGATGCTTTTGTATTATCATCATCAAACTCACACACAAACCTCAGCAAACTGTGCTTTCACTACAGCGGCCAGTTCGTCAGGCGCAAGCTCCATTTGCATGCCAATCTTGCCTGCACTAACCACCATCTGTTCCAGTACCTCCGCACGATGATCGATAAAAGTGGGATAGAGCTTTTTCATCCCTACTGGCGAGCAGCCACCACGAATATAGCCGGTATGCGCAAGCAATTCCTTCACCGGCAACATATCCAGCTTCTTTTCCTGAGCTGCACGCGCCGCCTTTTTCAAATCCAATTCCTCCGCTACCGGAATAACAAATATATGCAGCCCATTTTTACCACGTGTCACCAGCGTTTTATGTACAATCGGAGCAGGCTTTCCAATCTTCTCAGCTACCGCTGTACCATGCACCTGTCCATCCTCAGGATCATATTCATGTACGACATAAGCGATATGCTCTTTATCCAAAATGCGCATCGCATTGGTTTTAGCTGAACTCATACTATAGCTTCCTTTCTGTGCGTATAGACTAAAATATAGATCGCAGCCTATCTATTATCCAGGACAAGAGGCACCCTTTATTTGATTAGAGCTATCCACCCGATATGCAGTAAAACTAACCATTATCCCTCTATTAATTACTTTTCTTAATGTACTTCAAATGTAAAAAAGTTTCAAACAGATTCCAGATCGGGTACATATTTTGGTAGCTAACCTGTTTGAATACAATTAAAATTGAAGCAATAAACTGTACGCTATCCATCTGAAAACAGTCATTTAACACATCCAGCGTAGCATCATATGTAAGATCATTCTTTAATCTAATTAAGGCAATAGGGCGTGTTATTAGCCCAACCATATCTTAACCTCATTCATCTTCACTGCCATTATTTTGACATCAAGGCATCCACATCAGTACACTTGAATAGCGTGGAGCCATATTTATGATAAGGAGGCACATCTTTGGAACGAAAAATAGCCCTCATTACCGGAAGTGCCAAAGGCCTGGGCAAAATGACAGCACTCACACTTGCCAGTCAAGGTCATCATATTGCTTTAAACTATGTGAATAGCAAGCACGAAGCCGCAGAGCTGCAACAGCAAATCGAGGCGATGGGTGTGCAGTGTATCGCTGTACAGGCCAATGTATCACAAGCATCCGAGATCGATCGCCTGATTGATGAGGTAGAGCAGCGTCTTGGGACGGTAGATATTCTTGTAAACAATGCAGGCCCCTTTATACGGGAGCGCCGTTTATTTATCGACTATGAGCGTGAAGAGATTATGGAGATGCTTCAGGGCAATCTGATCGGTACGATGTTACTTGATCATCGTGTACTAGCAGGGATGCGTGAGCGAAAGTGGGGTCGAATCATTCATTTCGGCTTTGGACATGCTGCGGAATCACGAGCATGGCCGCATCGTGCCGTATATGCAGCGGCAAAGGTCGGTCTCGTTTCGTTTACGAAAACGCTTGCGGTCGAGGAAGCTTCCAGTGGCATTACGGTCAATATGATCTGTCCGGGCGATATCCGTGGGGATAATAAGGAGAAGCGGATTGAGGAAGTGCTGGGCATGAGCGACGGAGAGACACCGCGCGGACGTCCGGGTAGCGGCGAAGATATTGCACGCGTAATCGCGTATCTTTGCGAGGAGGATTCAGACTTTATTACCGGTAATATTATGGATATCTCCGGCGGATTAGACCCGATCCGCCCGTATGTAAAATAAATTCTAACCAAAAAGAGGATGCCGCTCCTCCCAGAAGGGAAGCGGACATCCTCTTTATTTTGGCTACTTGCCTATGAATTAACGCATGATAAGGGACAGATTAGAATACCTGTACAACCTCTTCCACACCTTCAACTTCTTCGAAAAGGGCGCGTTCAATACCGGCTTTCAGTGTGATGGTAGAGCTTGGGCAGCTACCGCATGCACCCATCAGCTTCAGCTTAACGATACCATCTTCAACGTCTACCAGTTCCACGTCACCGCCATCGCGTTGCAGGAATGGACGCAGTTTATCCAGCACTTCAAGTACTTCATCGTACATTTGTGTTTGTACACTCTCACTCATATTGTTCAACTCCTTTCGTAAGTATATTATAATATAAAAGTAAACCAATTTCAGCAATTGCGCCACTGATTTTTATACTCATTTCAAATTAATTTTGAAAATGGACATACAGGCGCATGATTGACACCTACTGGAACACCGGAACATATACAGATTGGAGTGTTATCTATGATGAGACCGATCATCGAATTTTGCCAGAGCAATATGCATCATGGCACCGGTCGCATCCTGAAGGAGCTGGAGAGCAATCCCGATTATGATGTGATTGAATATGGCTGTCTGGGCAATTGCGGACAGTGTTATGCGATGCCTTATGCGATGGTAAACGGCGAAATTATCGCTGCTGACGATGTGGACGAGCTGCGCAAGCTCATTCAGGAAAAGATCGACGAAGCTGACGCATGGGCGAATCTGGATCTCGATTGAGTACCATGATCATGATCCCCATTCGCAGGTAAGCGGATGTGCAGGATAAACGATAGCCAGTATGGCATATCACTTACCAGAGCTGTTACTCGGAATAGATGCAGCTTGTAGTATACAAAGCCCAATGCCTTCTGATATGCGCAAACTCAACATAAAAAGCCTTCTGTTGCTGTACGCAAGCATAGCTTGTAGCAGAACAGAAGGCTTTTTTATCATTATAGATCGGCTGTAGGATCGCTCGTATCAGCGCTCCTATGACGGACTATATTGTATACGGTAAAGTCTACTTCCTGTGAAGTCGAAGCAGAAGCGATGATCTGCTCCATGCGATCGTATACCTTATTACATCTATATTGCAATGTACAGTATGCGCATGCGACGGCAGTCTATAGCGCAAGCACTTAGTTTAGTATATCCCCAATATCTCATTCAGCCATTAGCCAAAATGGTGCTTGGACATCCAGAGCACGCCACTTTTCAGCAAGCGCGGTACACGTCCGGTAACGGAGCTTTTGCCTTTCGCGCCAAAGCCAAAGCTGAATCCAGAGCCGAAGCCATCGTGCTTACCGAGCGAGCCGAGTGTACCTTTCAGCTTGAGCGGCTGTACTTTTGGTGTTTCATTTTTCCAGCCAGCTACGACGACATTGGCGATCTGCTCTGCCTGTGCTTGAGCCGCCTGTGCACTTGCTGCGAAAGGAAGGGATGCGCAGTCACCACACACGAATACCTCTGGACGACCCGGGATGCGATACAGCTCATCCAAAATGACGCGACCGGAGTTATCCTGATTCACGTTCAGCTCATCGATCAGCGGTACTGGACGAATCCCTGCGGTCCAGATTGTAATATCAGCGGAGATGCGCTCCTCAGGCCCGTTATATACACAATCTGGCTCTACACGGCTAATGTTAATCTTATTACGCAGCTCTACATTGTGTTCGCGGAACCATGCCTCTACATACTTGGAGAGACGAGCAGGTGAGGAGGAGAGTAGACGCTCACCACGGTCTAGAATGCGTACATTCAGATCCTCACGGCTTTCACGAATCTCGGCAGCAATCTCAATACCGCTCAGTCCGCCGCCTACAACGTTGATCGTGGAGCCTGGTGGCAGGTTATTCACGCGGCGGTAGGTCTCGCGTGTCGCTTCGAATGTCTGAATGGTGCACGTATGCTCCTCTGCACCTGGTACACCGTGGAAGTTATCGGTGCAGCCCAGAGCGATAACGAGCTGATCATATTCCAGTGTACTTTCGTCTGCGAATTCGATCATTTTCTCATCCAGCTTCACGTTCGTCACTTCACCATGACGAATAGTCAGCTTGGAATGCGCTGGATATTTGACGCGCAGCTCTACATCGGAAGATGTACCTGCTGCGAGTGCATAATACTCCGTTTTTAGTCCTTGAAATGGCATACGATCAATGAGGGTGATTTGAGTATCGGCTGGAATTTTTTGATCAAGCAGCTCGTGTAGCAGCGTAATCCCGCCGTAACCTCCGCCCAGAATGACAAAGTTTTTCATAATATCTTCTCCCTTATATGCAGTGTAGGTAACAAGGAATGCCAGAACCATTCCTGAGTAGCAATAACATAGGTGGAAACGATTATATGTGTACAGGCATCATCCGGTACAGAGGAAACTGGCAGAGGACCGGGTGAAGCCGGATCGGCCTGGAGCTTACAACGGCAACAGTATGTACCGCATCAAAAGGCAGGCGGATAAACGGGCTTTACTCAAGGAGAGCGCAGATTCACATGGTCTCATCTATGAAGTAAAGCCCGGTATAGGGCAAAAGCAAAGCAGCACGGGCGCAGGGGAACGGCGGCAGTCGCAAGAACTGTCGCCGGTCTGCTTATTCGTATACTTTGATTTCGTTATAGAAGGTATCCCGTTCAACCGGAATGCGGCCAGCGCCCTTCACGAGCCATACAAGCTCTTTACGGGTCAAGCCTTCCGGTGTGAGTGCTCCCGCAGCGTGACTAATCTTCTCCTTCAGAATCGTGCCATGCACGTCTGAAGCGCCAAAAGTCAGAGCCATCTGAGTCAGCTGGGTACCGATGTTAATGAAGTAAGCTTTGATATGATCAATATTGTCAAGCATCAGGCGACTAATCGCAATCGTCTTGAGGTCTTCGTAAGCCGAGTTACGACGCATAATGCTAGCATTTTTACTTTTCGGCTGCATGGACAGTGGAATGAATACCTGGAAGCCATTCGTTTCATCCTGTAGCTCGCGAATCTGGATCATATGGTTTACACGGTCCTCATACGTTTCAATCGAGCCGTACAGCATAGTCGTATGCGTGCGCATACCCAGCTCATGTGCAGTGCGGTGAACCTCCAGATAGCGGTCAACATTGGCTTTATTTACACGCATTTTTTTGCGGTATTCGTCAGACAGAATTTCTGCACCGCCGCCTGTTAGAGATTGCAAACCTGCTTCACGCAGCTTCATCAGTACCTCTCTAACATTCATTCCGCTAATACGAGTGAAGAAGTCGATCTCTGCGGCTGTGTAGGCCTTGAGCGTTACTTCTGGGAAGGCTTCATTCAATGCTTTGAGTGAATCTACATAGTATTGGAACGGTACATGGTTGTTATGTCCGCCGACGATATGGAACTCGCGTACACCTGGATGAATATGCTGCTTCACGTATTCGACCATTTCCGGGCCGCTTAGCGTGTAAGAACCTTCTTCGCCCTCATCCTTACGGAAGTTACAGAATGCGCAATGTGCTTCACATACATTCGTAAAGTACAGGCTCATATTTTCGATAAAATAAACTTTTTTGCCATTTTTGCGAAGATTCGCTTCATTGGCAAGCTGGCCAATGGTCAAAATATCTTCACTTTCATATAAATAAACGCCGTCTTCAAGTGACAAACGTTCACCGGAACGCACCTTATGAATAATTTCTGCCATACGTGTGTCTGTATGCGGTGTAATAATGGTGGACATGCTAGATTCCTCCTGTTCTCCTTGACGCCTCTATCTTACTTCTGTATGTGGTATTCTTCTGTATGTGGTATTTCAATCGTAGAAGACACTCTTGTCCTGTCTTACACCAATTTGAGCAAATTGAATAATAGAACGGCTATATAGGGCATCGATTGATCTGTGATTCGTTACAGTTTTCGACACAGTTACATAAATTTGAAATAACGTCCATTATCCAATATACAACAATATACATAAGAAGTCATCCATATCAGCAATAAAATGTGAAAAAAGTTACAACGATAAATAAGGCTAAAATAGTAATTGTTTATGACAGAAATTCGACATTTCATGTCATTGTTCACTTACCCATTATAAACCTCTACTGAGACACGGGCAACACAATTGCTTAAAAAATGGGGCATTTTCGGTTCGTTTAGAGCCTTGAGCAGCTTTCATGATAGGAGTATAATGAGAAGGGAAAAGGAGGGAATCGAAATGATTACAATTAGCGAGTCAGCAGCTGAACGAATGAAGGATATTATGGCTGCGCAGGATATTCCCGGTCTGTTTGTCCGCGTCGGTGTGAATGCTGGCGGATGCAGCGGATTTTCATATGCAATGGGCTTTGACAGTGAGGAAACCGATCAGGATGTATATATGACAATTCAAGATATGAAGGTTGTAATGGCCAAGGATGATATGAAATATCTGAATGGCGTTGAGATCGATTATGAGGAATCCGGTCTGTCTGGCGGCTTCACCATCTTCAACCCGAATGCACTCGTAACCTGCGGTTGTGGCGCGTCCTTCCGTACACGTGAGGAAGATGAAGCACTGGCACAGCCTTGTGAGGATTGAGTGTAAGTTTTGATTTTATTAATATTTTGAAAATACACAAGAAAAACCTCTATATTTTAAATTGTAGAGGTTTTTCTTGTGTAAATTATTAAATCTTATAAATTATAATTACAATCATGAGTAAAAACAAAGCGCAGAACATGGTGGCGAATTGCCGAGGTCTGCGCTTTGTTTTTTATATGGTGTTGAATTGAACTGGGCTGAATTAAAATAAATCATACTAAACCAAATTAAACTGAATGGTCTATTTACAGTCTGCTTATTTATTTACAAATATCGTTTGCTCTCGCTGGTAGAAGGTCAGATCTCCTGTTTCATTGCGAAGGGCTATGTAGTCGTGACCAATACGCTCGATAACGCCATGCTCTACACTAAAGCCAGGCTGCCAGGCATACACACGTGTTTGAAACAGCGCGGCTGCGAAGAAATGGACATTGGTCGTTAATTTTCGTTCTGTACTTCCGTTCATGTGTGCCTCCTTGACGGTATATCGTATTAAACGGTGACTCATTACTTACTATTTTAAAGCAAAAGGAGCTTCAATTACAAATCTACATTACAGCAGACTAGTATTGCCCTATGGTGATGGAGCTTGAATGTATTCAAAAAGCAGTATAGCTTCATAGCTTCCATACAGAAATCATTCAGGCTGGACGTACCGAATAGGCAATTCCATTCGTTACATCGAGCGCATTCAACTGACCACCATATACAGCACCACCATCAATACCGATGATACGATTAATGCCATAATAGATGTCAAAGCGCGTATTATCCTTGTGCAGGTAAAAGGTTGGTGTATGACCGAACACAACGAGCTTCTCGCCATCATAGTCGTTATGAAACGCTTCACGAATCCAGATCAATTGTCTTCTGGAGCATTCGGAGACAGGCTTGCCCGGCTCTACACCTGCATGGACAAAGAGATAGTCCTCTGTCTCATAATACAGCTTCAGGCTGCGAATAAAGTCCAGATGCCGATCCAGCGTCTCGCAGTGCAGATCAGGCAATTCAAAATCCTCCCCGGACAGCGTAATAAGCTGCTCGGACGTAAAACCATAGCTTTGCAGCGTAGCAAGACCGCCATTGACCTTGAGCCAGCGGTTCCAGTCCGACTCACGACCGCTTGTAAGCGCCGTTAGCATCAGATCCTCATGATTGCCAAGCAATGCCACCGCACCTTCATGAACAAGCCCAATGACTCGCTCCAGCGTTTCTCTTGCATCCTGTCCACGATCTACATAATCCCCCAGCAGCACAAGCTGATCGTGCTCAGGCGTATAGCCCGTTTCATCCAGCAGCCGATTCAGCAAATCGACCTCGCCGTGAATATCGCTAATAGCCAGAGTGCGTCTTTTCATGGAAGATTCCTCCTTCAACGTGAACAGTTAGAGTACATAGTGTGTTCTGTCTATCATATCACAACTTTTGCTTCATTTTTCGCAGAAAGTGTTCATGCTTTGTTCATCCGAACTGGGTATGATTTATTTATACACCTGATCGTGAAGTAATGACACACCGCTGGATAGAGATGGCGCGCCAGATGATAAATGGAGCTGATCCAGAGCAGCGTACTTTATAATGTCTTATAATAAAGCCTCATAAAACAGCGTAAAAAAACCAGCCGCTCGCGTGATATGCGAGCGGCTGGTTCTGCTGTTTATTGAAATGCTGGAAGTGCCTATACGATCTGAAATCAACTGATAGCAGAACTCATTTGTGCTATAGCTGTACAGAGATTACACTTCTATGTTATTCAATCGCTAATTAAGAGCCAGACGATTCCGAAGAGCTGGATGCTCCCGATGTTCCTGTGCTAGAAGACGAGGAATTGGAAGAATCAGCTGGTGGAGTCGGAGGTGCTGGTGGCGCATCTGTGCCTGTTGGTGGCGCTGGTGGAGCTTCACCTGGTGCTGGAGGTGCCGGTGGTGTTTGTCCATCAGCTGGAGGTGTAGGTGGCGTATGCACTTCGATCTCCACTACATTTTGCGTATTTTGCTCCAGATTGATACCGATATCATCGCCTACCTGTAAATCGGACAGGGAGAGCGTCTTTTCAGTTCTGCCTGTTTCCGGGCTATGGCTAACCTTTACGATTTTTGTTGAGCTACTGATTGTAAAACTCACCGTTTGACCATACGTATTTTGAGCAACAGAGGTGCTAGCCTGGCTGTTGGAATAAGTGTCACCCTCGACTGTACCACGTTTGCTTGTTTTTTTACCTTTCACACCGTCCGGGCCTGGGCCTTCACCTGGTGCTGGTGGCTTCTCGATTGTAATCGTGTTACCGCTGATCGCTGTGATTTTGCCATGTGCATGATCATAGCCATCTTGCGGTGGGGTAGGAGGTGCTGGCGGTGCAGGGCGTTCGCCTGCTCCTGGTCCACCTGCTGGAGGAGCTGGAGGCTGGGCTACTGTACCGTTAGCAGTTCCCTGATTCGATTGTCCATTCGGGCTCAATGTCGTTGTACCTTGCTGTGTGGTGCGTCCGTTTGTCGTCTCGTCACTTGCTGCGTCTGCGAATACATGCGTTGATGCTGTGATCGTACCCGCCAACAATACAGCTGAGAATGCAGTGCTAGAGAGCACTTTCCAAGTGTTTTTCATAAAAAACATTCCTCCTTTAATACGTACCTTTGCTGAACAGTTCCTGTTTGTCTGTTCGATTGCGAGTTTAGACATCTAATATGAACTCTATATGAACAAATTATTAAAAAACTTAAATTTTGACGCGCGTTAATCCCTTTTTATCTGCTGTAATCCGCGTCGTTGTGCGGTATTCAAAGAAATTAAAAAATAAAAAAAATTTTGAATAAAATGAAATAAAGAGCTACCGATGTGAAGCGTTCGGTAGCTCTTTATCATGTTCAATTTTATATTATTTGCTGGCAGTCGCTGCTTTGGCTGTGGGCTGTGCTGCCATAAGCTCAATTCGGCTAATCTGAGAAGTACTGCCGGAAGCGAGTGTAACAAATACAATATCGCCCGCCTTCAGCGAAGCTAGGGATTTCTTCGTTTCAGTCGCTTTCGTTGAACCAGCAGCATGGGTAACACTTACAACCGTCGTCGCGCTTGTTGTGGTCAATGTCGTTGCAGATGAGCTGAAGCTCATCGTTGGAGGCTGTCCACCTGCATTGGTCTTAGCTGTACCATCCGCAGGAGGAGTAGGTGCCTGTCCGGTCGGCGGTGCTTCGCCTGCTTTGGGAACGGTTGAGCCTTCTGCGCCAGCCGGGATATCTGGCTGGGTGCTAGATTTGTAGATCACCAGCTTGCCACTACCGACCGATTTGATTTTGCCGATGATCACATTCGTATTGTTTGCAGCGGTTTTGCCAGTGGCTGTTGCAGTCTTCGTCGTTGTTGTTTTCGCTGTAGCCGCCTGTGCGGTAGCGAATGAGGCGGTAAGCGAGCCTGTCAGCAAAGCGGCGGAAAGAGCGATACCTGTTACGATTTTGAAAGTTTTCATTATCAAATTCCTCCTGAAATGGGTAGTGTTTAGCTAATGGTAGGGGCCCTACGAGTTACAGTATAGTAGCGCTACATGAACTCTCTGTGAATAAAGCAAGTTACCTTTAGAAGACAGCAAAAAGCCCTCAGACGGACTGCAATGTTTGCAGCTCACTGAGGGCTAGCTTTTATCCGATTCAGTGTTAGTGCTCTCCTAACACGATGTGCAATAAAAAGTGATTTTTGCGAAGCAAAATAGTTTACTGCTTATGCTGCTGACCTGATAGCTAACAGCCATGTGAATGGAAAAAATCAATCTGTTTGAAACATCGTTACATCGCGACTGTACAGGCTTTTCGTTCCGGATTGCAGATTACGCACACGTACATACTTGTTTGTGTAGGCTTCTACGTAGCCACGCCCGATTTCACAATAGACGCCAGCAGGATCTTCCTGCCAGACTGTAATAAGATTACCCGACAACCCGGCAGTAAAAAAATGAATGTCTTCAGTGAGCGTGTGTTTTTTGTTCGATTTCATGGAGGAGCCCCTTCCTATATTTAAAACCGCCTTCGCCCGGCGGAATTGTTCCGGTAAAGATTATACTCCATGCGTATCTATCTGGCGATAGCTTTTTAAACAAAAAAACGAAAAAGTAGACAAATGTTCATCTTCATTCCAATTGAAGCCGTTATCATCGCAACCTAATTATAGATAACCGTACCGTATTCCCTGTACAATCAAGGCAATAATCGCTAAATGTGCCGGGTAAAAGGCTCTCCATAGCCAGGATGGTGCCCGTGGCAAGCGCATCGTTTCTGGAGCCGATTGCTGAATCGCGATCAGCAGTGTAGCGACAATGCTAAAGCCCTGAAGCGAGCTATTCAGTCCGCCTAGCTGGAACAAGATATTCAGCACCAGATGAAGCAGTACCGCCCAATAGCCCGGTGCATAACGGAAAATGAGAATTAGCGCAATGCCGTATGCACCATAATCCGTATGTAGCACCTCGGCACCCAGCGCAACCGCAACGGCAAGCAGAATAGAAAGGATCATCCATTGGCGTGGTATACGATCCATCGCAATCATGAGCAGCAGCCCAAACAACAACGTGAATACCACATTAAGATTCGAAATGTTGAACGCATACATAAACGGAAATTGCGACAGCACTGCAATCAATAGTAGCCGCACCGTATACTTCTGCACATTGCGAGTACGCTGATAGCCGACGACTAGCAAGTAGCAGTAGATCGGAAAAGCGATGCGTCCAATGACACGCAAATAGCGTTCATCACTAAAAAAGGCATATCCGAGATGATCGATCAGCATCGTGATCATAGCAAGCCATTGCAATGGGCTGCACCTCCAGTAGACTCATTCAGCTAAAGTTAAGCAGAATCCCGCGAATGGCCAGCGAGATGACGAGCAAGCCGAAAATAATAAAGCCAATTGCAGCGCCTTTTCTCGCTTCTTTGAAAAATTTTCTGCCCAGTACGACCATCATCGCACCGATCACCATCAGAATGAGCGAAATAATCAGGCGGATTGCAAAATAAAAGCCAATACTCAAGGGGGTAACCTCCTTTTGAAATAAACGATCCATTTATTAGGATTAGCAACAGATTATGCCGCCAGCACTAAAATGGTTCGGATGAAGTCCATATGAAAAGTGATGTTTGTAATAGCTAAATGAGATCATTTAGCTCACTTCTTTTTACTATACGATAAAAATATCCTTCTTTAACGCATAAAAGTTGAACAATTTGGCAACTTCGGCGGCGCATATATCGCGTTATACATAACCCTCTACCATCGTACACCAATCACCTCAAGCAGAAAGAAGGGACAGGCCTGATATCGCATAAAAGATAACGTATAAAATGTACCGCATAAAAAAAGCACCCGAGCTGCTGGTCACATGGGATCATACAGCTCAGATGCATCGGGTCGATCAGAAGGGCGGCTGCATTCATCCATTCAGAATGATGGCTTGCCGCTCCTTTCCCAACAGGGAAGTGAGATTACATTTTCAAGTTACTGCTATGTCCTGGGGACAGCTTGGCGTCTGGATCCACATATACTTTCGCATTGTTGATCGCTGTTGGTGCTTCACCAAAGCCAACCGCAATCAGCTTCAGCTTGCCCGGGTAGGTTGTGATGTCGCCAGCTGCGAAGATTCCTTCCACATTCGTCTCCATGCGAGAGTCGACGATGATGGAGTTCTTCTCGATGTTAATGCCCCATTCTGCGATTGGGCCGAGGGAGGAGAGGAAGCCAAAGTTTACGATCACATCGTCTACTTCGATCTCCTGCGTTTCCTTCGTTTTCACATCGCTCAGTGTCACGCGTTCAATCTGCTCACCACCATGCAGCTCGGTGATCTCTGTTGGCGTAATGATTTTTACATTGGAAGCCATCAGATTTTCTACACTGTGCTCATGCGCGCGGAATTTATCGCGGCGGTGAATCAGGGTTACTTCTTTGGCAATCGGCTCCAGCATCAATGCCCAGTCGACCGCAGAATCGCCACCGCCACTGATCAATACCTTACGATCAGCAAAACGGCTCAGGTCGTTCACAAAGTAGTGCAGGTTCTGCTTCTCATATTGAGCAGCATTTTCCAGCTCCAGACGACGCGGCTCAAATGCGCCTACACCAGCCGTAATGATCACCGCTTTGCCTTCATGTACGCCTTTGTCCGTCGTCACGACAAAATGACGATCGCCTTTTTTCTCTACATTGAGTACCTTCTCTTCCAGCAGAATATCGGTATCAAAATGGTTCATCTGCTGATGCAGATTGTTCACCAGCTCCTGAGCAGTAACTTTCGGGAAGCCGGCTACATCATAAATGTATTTTTCAGGATACAGCGCAGCAAGCTGTCCGCCAAGCTGCGGCATGCTCTCAATCAATTTCACGGACGCCTGACGCATACCGCCATAAAAAGCAGCAAACATGCCCGCAGGTCCTCCGCCAATAATAATAATATCCGTACGTTCTCCGGTGGTTGTAGATGTCACCGTGGTACACCTCCAAAGTGTGATGGTTGCAATATGCAAGCAGCGTAATCGCGAACATGCTGTATTGTCTTTTTTTGAATATAACTAGATCCATTGCATTGCGTTACGAGTGTGGCACCAGTCAGTATTCATTATACGTGTAGCTAATTATATTTTCAAAGTAAGAAAATTTGGAGAAAAAACGAAACAATTCACCATAACTACATCATAAATATAGAAAAATCATTAAAAACGAACATTATGTGATGACATATTTATCCATAATTCAAAACAGGAGCTACCTTAACGATTATGATGTAGATTATACGTTCATCTAAATATCTATCTTCCATACCCACATTCTCCAACTAAAACATTCCAATCCAATAAAGAGTATCTTCTAAACTCATATAAAAGTGCGAACCCCAAGCCCCCATCAAATCCCCAGCAGGTTCGCACCCCTTGCTACATAAGGGCTTATAGGAATTTTATTGTCTTTTCTCACTATTTTCAGTAGTCTAAAAAAGAGGTTCGCGATTTTGTGGCATTTTCCCCTTACTACATCAGGGCTGAAAGTAGGTACAGTCATCTCTCCGTGCGAGAGTGTGGATTGAAATTCTTGCAAGAGATTAATGCCGTAGTCGTGAGGAACGTCACTCTCCATGCGAGAGTGTGGATTGAAATAGGCTGCCCGACAAGGTGCCGAGCGTATCACGGGTCACTCTCCATGCTAGAGTGTGGATTGAAATCGTATAGTTCCGTTGACGCTCCAAAGACACGGATGTCACTCTCCATGAGAGAGTGTGGATTGAAATAGCCAGACGCGTAATCGATGCTTTGGCAAAGCTTGTCACTACTCCGTGCACATTATTAGCAATAAGCACAGAACGCAGGGAGGGAAATAAGGGGAAAGGACGACTTTGGAGGTGCGGGAATCTTCAAGTATTTCAAATTCCAAAAGATTCCCGCGGCTCCACCCGAGTCCGTCCCCTTATTCCTTCCCGAAGTGGTGTACCTCACCACCCTCCAAAAATGTCATCCCCAACCTACACACATCCAAGCCCCATCCCCACCATTACGATCCACGCATGATCCGCAACGCACACTATACACTCCCACCAAAGTCATGAAGCATTCGAACACCAGATCACATTTCCACCCCGTAAGCGCTTCCCACAAAAAACATCGCTATTTTCCGCTCACAACACCAATTAAAGTTGTTTTACCCCTTGATCTTTTAGATAATTATCGCTATCATTTCAGATGTGTCGATATTGGTTTGTGACAGAAAACGAACATTTTCTTGAAAAAAAACAAAATTTTTTTGAAAAAATCAGCAATAAAGGTTACAATGTTATGTGAGATATAACATAGAATCTTTGTTGGCGCGCATATCTTTGTCCCTTGTTGTGTATATTTTCACAATAAGAAGAGGCGCCTGATGAACCGGAATACAGCCTGTACTTCGCTGATTTCCGGAGTTTTTGCAAGCCGGTATCGGAAGTATGGTTAATAAGGATTAGATATACTTTGCCTTGCGCTTGACGGCGACGTGCCGTTGCCGGTGAGCGTGTGTCATTTTATGCGTCATCAATAGTAGATTCAGCATTTCTAAATGCTTAATTGAACAAAACTGGAAGGGGAAAACCGACATGAGTAGCATTCCAAAAATCGTCATTCTGGGCGCCGGCTACGGCGGCATTATGACAGCACAACGTCTTCAAAAAGAACTGAACTATAATGAGGCTGACGTAACACTGGTTAACCGTCACGACTATCATTACTTCACAACTCACCTGCATATGCCAGCAGCAGGTACAGATGCACTGGATAATGCACAAGTATCCATCTCCAAACTGGTTGATGAATTCAAAATCGACCTCGTAAAATCCAACATCCAAAAAATCGTACCAGAAGAGAAGAAAGTAATCCTGGAGGACGGCACACTGTCCTACGATTATCTTGTAATCTCCCTCGGCGGCGAGCCAGAAACATTCGGCATCCCGGGTATGATGGAAAATGCAATGATGATTCGCAGCATTAACTCGGTTCGCAAAATTCGCGAGCATATCGAAGGTCAATTTGCAGCGTACAAACAAGATCAGAAGCCTGAGCGTCTGAGCTTTGTTGTAGGTGGCGCGGGCTTCACAGGTATCGAGTTCGTAGCTGAGCTGGCGGATCGTATTCCTGAGCTGTGCCGCAAGCACGGTATCGATCGTTCCCTCGTAAAAATCTACAACGTTGAAGCAGCTCCAACTGCACTGCCAGGCTTCGATCCTGAGCTGGTTGAGTATGCAATGAACGTACTGAAAAATAAAGGCGTTACGTTCAAAATCGGTATCGCTATTAAAGAATGTCAGGCTGACGGCGTTATCGTTGGCGAAGACCTGGAAAAAATCCCTGCGAATACAGTGGTATGGACAGGTGGTATCCGTGGTAACCGTCTGGTGGAAGAAGCTGGCTTCGAAAACATGCGCGGTCGCGTTAAAATCGACGAGTTCCTGCGTGCACCAGGTCACGAAGATATCTACATCATTGGCGATAGCGCTCTGATGTTCAACCCAGAAGGTCGTCCATACCCTCCAACTGCACAGATCGCTATGCAGCAGGGTCCAGTTGTAGCACAAAACATTCTGGCTTCGATCCGTGGTCAACAGCCGAAGAAATTCGTCTTCCACAACAAAGGTACAGTTGCATCCCTTGGTAAAGGTGAAGCAGTAGGTATCGTTGGCGATCGTAAGCTGAAAGGCTTTGTAGCTGCTCAACTGAAAAAAGTAATCGATATTCGCTGGCTGTTCATCATCGGCGGCGTATCGCTGGCACTGAAAAAAGGTAAATTCCTGTAAGATGAGACATTGCAGCGTTCAGGTGCGCGGTCTGCTCACACGTGATGAGCTAGATCGTTATAATGGCTTGATGGAGGTTGGCGGATTTCTGGAGGATGCGGGTCGTTATGATCTCGCCTATACCGTTCAGAAGGAAGTAGACATTCTAATCCTGCCTGCTATTGAGCGGCTCAAGGATAAAAGCCGCACACGCGATCGGGAAGAGCAGGAATTCCTCGCTTCCCGCGAGCAGGACGATTCTTTACCTTCTGCCGAGTAAGGTAGTCGGTCAGAAAATGCAAGCTCTACAGGGAGTTATGTACGAACAGAATTGAAAGGAATAGATACAGCTTCCATTTGATTGAAGCTGTATCGTTCTTAATAGAAAGGCGCTCCGAATGTATATTCGGAGCGCCTTTTTGTGTAGAACCTATATTCGATAGGAATAGATAGGAAGAGATAGTGATGATATATAACAGATCGTTTTACCATTTTAGAAGACAAGGAAAGCTACTCTTCTAAGCGGATAGGGCAAGAGCCGATCATCCGAATATTATGC
The DNA here is from genome assembly GCF_034055775.1 of Paenibacillus hunanensis. Lineage (NCBI taxonomy): Bacteria > Bacillati > Bacillota > Bacilli > Caryophanales > Paenibacillaceae > Paenibacillus > Paenibacillus hunanensis. The sequence goes on from NZ_CP139194.1 coordinate 1,299,861, forward strand.
AGAGCGGCGTTTCTTTTTATTTTTAAGCGGTGCTGCTGATGCAGCTTCAGGTGTAATCGGTGTTACTGTAGCGACTTCATCTGTAGCAGGTGTTTCCGCACCGTCTACTTTAAACTGACTGATCTCTTGTAGCAATACATCTGCACTTACGGTCAGGTTTTTGGACGAATCGGAAATGCTACTAATCGCTTCCGTCTGCTCCATCGTTGAAGATGCAGCTTGCTGCGTTGCAGCAGCACTTTCTTCCGATACGGCAGCAAGTCCTGTAATCACGTCAGACACACGTGCTGCACTATGCTGTACATTGCCAATGCCAGACAGAACAAGTGAGATGCGAGAAATAATGCCATCCACCGATTCGCGAATTTCTTCAAAGGAATGGCGCGTATCCTGCATGGAAGCTTGTTGATGCTGATTTGTTTCACGGAATGAGGTAAGCACTTCAGCACTTTGTTTGCCTGCTTCTTGTAGCTCTACCAGCAAGCGATTAATATCTTCTGCGGAACGAGAAGACTGCTCTGCCAGCTTCTGTACTTCACTGGCGACAACCGCGAAACCACGTCCATGTTCCCCTGCACGAGCTGCTTCAATCGAAGCATTTAGAGACAGTAGATTCGTCTGGCTACTAATATCGCGGATCGCTTTCGTAATCGTTGCAATCTCATCCAGCTTTTGAATCAGCAGTGTATTGGATGCTTCGACGCGATGTGTTGCTTGTTGACTGGATTCTGCCAGTCCACTTTGACGGGAGATCGCATCTGTACCACGAGTCATCGCATCATTTACCTGTTCAATCATACCGGAAGCTTCACCAGCACGACTGGACACTTGCTCCAGTGAAGAGGTCATGTCCGACACAAGCTCTGCACCGCCTTGAATCGACTCGGCTTGCTCGTTGGCACCGCGGGCAATCTCCTCGATGACGGTTGAGATCTGATGTGCAATATCGCCAGAGTTAGACGCGTTTTTATACATATTACGGGAGGCATCATTCACATTCACTGCCGAATTAGAGACAGTAACGATCAGATTGCGCAGGGAGGCAGACATTTTGTTAAATGCGGTTGCAAGTTGCGCAATTTCATCTTTGCCGCGAACTTTCGCATGAACAGTCAGATCACCTTCAGCCAGGCGCTGTGCATTTTCTTTCAGTTGAACTAACGGTTTTACAATACGAGAAGCAATAATTGCTGCAACAACGATACAAATAATGGTGAGCGCAATAATAATTAGAGCGATATTGTTGCGAAGTGTCACATAGTCAGCGAAAGCAGACTTTTCCGAAATGGAAGTGGCGATTGTCCAACCAGTATCGGGAAGCTTTTGATAGTACATTAATTGTGGATCGCCTTTGTACGTATAGCTAACGATACCGGAATCATTGGCTAACATGGTAGGTGCAACACTGCTATAAGCCGATTGCTCGCCTAGTAGTTTGTTTACGATAGCTGTATCGGGGTGAGCAAGTATGGTTCCTTTTTTATCAAGTAATAGCGTGAAACCACCTGGTGTTTTGATTTTATCAATATAGTCTGTAATGGTAGATAAGTAGATATCTTCTGCCAGAATACCAGCAAAATCACCATTTGCGTCTTTCATTGGCATCGTGATAGGAACTGAATACTTTTTACTCGTGAGGTCAAAGTAAGGCTCGTTCACACTTAATTTGTTCGCCTCTTTACCACTTGTGTACCATGGACGAACACGCAGATCATAACCGGCATCAGGAATCCAGCCGCTACCATCGACCATTTTATTGTTTTTCAATCCAAGATAGAGGTCAGAAATGTTACCACCATTATATTCATTTTTGTATACGGACAATTGTTTAGCAGTCACTTCATCGATTGGAATATTGTCTTGAATGAAGCTTCCCATCGTTTCGATTACTTTTTTATTCGTATTGATCCAACCTTGAGTCTGATTGACGGCTTTTTCTACCGTATTCTTTAACTCATTATTCACCGACTGCGTAGCTTCCCCCTTGATCGCATACAGCGCGATTCCCCCAACGGGTACTGCAATCAATATGACCGCACATACTACCAGCAAAATAAGTTTAATTTTTAACGACATCATGATCCCCTGCTTTCTATCATTGGCTAAATTACTGATCATGTCTGGTTGTGCGGGTATGTAGTATCAGCTTTAATTTTATATCGTCTAAATGTGCTAAATTGTTAACTGTTTTGATGGAATGTAAATAAGTATTTACCAATTTTAACTCGTTTTTTATTTATAATATCGGACAGATAATTGGACGAGGTGTGATCAAAAATGAACGTTGCTTAATCAACATAGAACCAATACGGCTGAATGGGATCAGTCGTATTGGTTCATGGAGGAAGCGGGATTATGCGGAACGACGAGTTGATTTTGATTTAGGATGAGATGGATCGGAAGGGGCAGTAGTGGAAGCATCAGGTGTAGCTGTGTCCGTTGTCTGTGTAGCAGGGCCGTCTACTTTAAATTGACCAATTTCTTGCAGGAGTGCATCAGCGCTAACCGTCAGATTTTTGGATGAATCGGAAATGCTTACAATCGACCCGGATTGCTCCATCGTCGAGGATGCTGCCTGCTCGGTTGCCGCTGCACTTTCTTCGGCGACAGCAGCCAGTCCAGTGATCACATCCGATACACGCGCAGCTCCGGTTTGTACATCATCAATACCGGATAGTACGAGCGAGATACGGGAGATAATGCCGTCGACCGACTCACGAATCTCTTCAAAAGAGTGACGGGTATCCTGCATAGAAGCTTGCTGATGCTGGTTCGTTTCGCGGAAGGAGGATAATACCTCGGAGCTTTGTTTACCAGCTTCCTGTAGCTCGATCAGCAGACGATTGATATCTTCGGCAGAGCGAGCGGATTGATCGGCGAGCTTTTGTACTTCGCTTGCTACCACGGCGAATCCACGTCCATGCTCACCTGCACGCGCCGCTTCGATCGAAGCGTTCAGAGACAGCAGGTTCGTTTGACTGCTAATATCACGAATGGCTTTGGTAATTACAGCGATCTCATCCAGCTTCTGAATGAGCAGGGTGTTGGAGGATTCGACTCGGTGAGTCGCCTGCTGACTGGATTCTGCCAGTCCATTCTGACGGGAGATCGCATCGGTACCACGAGTCATTGCTTCGTTCACCTGATCAATCATGCCGGACGCTTCGCCTGCACGACGGGAAACCTGCTCCAGGGAAGATGTCATATCCGATACTAGCTCTGCACCGCCTTGAATCGACTCAGCTTGCTCGTTAGCACCACGGGCAATTTCTTCGATCACGGTAGAAATCTGACGAGCGATATCGCCGGAATTGGCAGCATGCTTGTACATTTCACGAGAAGCATCGTTCACGTTTACCGCCGAATCGGAGACGGTGAGAATCAGGTTGCGTAAGGAAGCAGACATTTTATTAAAGGCTGTACCCAATTGAGCAATCTCGTCTTTGCCGCGTACGTTAGCTTGTACGGTCAAATCGCCTTCAGCGAGCAGTTGTGCATTTTGCTTGAGCTGGATGAGTGGTTTGACGATACGGGAAGCGATAATGGTAGCAATGACGATACAGATTACGGTAAGGGCAATAATAATCAATGCGATATTGTTACGCAGGGATACATAATCAGCGAAAGCATATTTTTCAGAAATGGAGGTGGCAATTGTCCAGCCACTGTTAGGAAGCTTTTGGAAATAGAGTATTTGTGGATCACCGTTGTACGTGTATGTCAATTGACCGGAATCATTGGCAAGCATATTGGATGCAATGCTGCTGTAATCCTTTTGCTCGCCAATAGGCTTGTTGACCAGCTTCGTATTCGCATGGGCGAGAATCGTTCCTTTATTATCAAGCAAAAAGCTAAAGCCGCCCGGTGTTTTGATTTGATTAATATATTTGGTGATGGTGGACAGATGAATATCTTCTCCGAGAATACCAGCAAAGTTACCATTCTCATCCTTCATTGGCATGGTGATTGGAACGGAGTATTGATTCGTGCTTGGATCAAGATAAGGATCATTAATGGTTAGCTTATTCGCTGCTTTGCCGCTAATGTACCACGGACGCTGGAACAGATCATAGCCCGCATAAGGCACCCAGCCACTGCCATCGATGAGACGCTTTCCTTTTTCCAGACCCATATACAGATCGGAAATGTTGCCGCCATTGTAGTCGCTTTTGTAGACCGAAAGCTGCTTGGTCGTCACTTGATCCAGGGGAATATTATCCTGAATATAAGCTCCCATCGTTTCGATGACTTTCTGGTTCGTATTGATCCAGCCCTGTGTTTGGCTGACGGCGGTTTGGACGGTATTTTTAAGCTCATTGTTGACCGATTGCGTAGCTTCACCTTTAATCGCGTATAGAGCGATTCCGCCTACAGGTACGGCAATTAGAATCACTGCACAGACTACAAGTAAAATCAATTTGATTTTTAATGACATCATGATTCCCTACTTTCTATCATCGGCTAAGTTGCTGATCAGGTCTGTGTATGAGAGGTCGATTTCAGCTTGATTTTATTATCGTCAGTAATCGCTAAAATATTAGTATTTTCGACAATATTATGAACAAAATGTACAGTTTATGATTTCTTTACAATTTATATAAAAAAAAGCACAATGAAGACTCCTAAACAAAAACGAAGGTCAATGAGTTATTATCTGAATTTAGCTATAGGGTAGGGATATCATCGGTTATAAAAAGATTGTTTTTTAGAGTGTAGAGCTTCCATTCATAACAAAAAAGGACTTGCCCTATACGGACAAATCCTTTTCATTTGAGCACCAATGAATCGATGCTTTTGTTAAGACATCGCTGATGATATTATGCTTGCCATTACTTACTTTTATTTGATATCAGATAGTTTTATTCGTACTAATCTCGTTACAGCTTCAGCATCTCGTCGATCTTCTCGCTATTCAGCAGGCTACCCACGTAGAAGGCGCCAAATTCGCCAAAGCGTGCGCTCGCTTCATCGAAGCGCATTTCGTAGACGAGCTTTTTAAATTGCAAAGCATCATCGGAGAACAGGGTAACGCCCCATTCCCAATCATCCAGACCGACCGAGCCGGTAATAATCTGTTTTACTTTGCCTGCATAGCTGCGTCCGATCAGACCGTGGCTGCGAATCATTTCGCGGCGCTCCTCCATCGGCAACATGTACCAGTTGTCCGACAGATTACGTGTTTTGTTCATCGGGTAGAAGCACACATAACGGGAGCCTGGCAAAGCAGGCTTCAGACGTGCAACGACATGCGGATTTTGCATCGGATCTTCGTCGCTATTGCCAGCCATATAGCTGCTTAGCTCGACAACGCTCACATAAGAATACGCTTTTTGCGTGAAACGGGCAAAGGTTGTTTTGTTAAATTCCACTTCGATCGCGTTCAGGTCTTCCAGCGTCTCGCGGAAATGCATCATCACAAAGTCGGCTTTTTGTCCGACAATGGTATAGGTAGCCGTACTGCCTGTCCCAGCTTCACTCACGCTGTTCCATTCATCCAGTAGTGCGTTCAGGTCTTCTAGCGCACCTGCTCGTTCTTCATCATCGGCTGCTTTCCAGGCCGTCCAGTCAATTGTACGGAAGTCATGCAGGGCATACCAGCCCTCCAGTGTAGCTACAGCTTCGTTCATAATTAGGGATCACTCCTGTACGTAATATAGATATCCGGCAAGCCGGAGTCCTGCGTGTATTTAATCGAAAAGGTCTGTGTCAGTGATCATCATTACGCGATCATACTAGCCAAAATAACTGATGAGCATCAGACCGATCGTGCTCATTCTGACTGTTTTATTGTACCGCAAGCACATGGGCAGAGCAATTGACTTCACACTCTGTTCATGGTTGCTTCATAGAATAGATCGCAATATATGAAGAGATCGGCAGACAAAACCGGATCATCGATGCGTTCAATCAGCATCTGTAAAATAAAAAAACGGGCGATCTGGCGTAAGGCGGCAAACGACCGATGCTCAGCAAGTGAGGTGCAGATTGTGACGGGAATTTGGACTTCTTTTCTCGCTTGAACGAGCTGAATTTGTGGTAGAATAGAATTCCGCATATTGGGCGCAAACAAAAAAGGGGGCGGATTATGCGCATCAAAAATTTGCTTCATTTTACAGAAAATCATCGCTACTGCGTGTACCGCGAGTTTGGTCTCGGTCATCTGGATGAACGGATGCTGAGTCTGGTATACCAGCCGCTGACCGGAGCGTTTGCGATCAGTCTATATCGGTTGCTGTGTGAGCAAGTGGATGCACGCCGTGTAGGTTATTCTGCTGTCGAGCAGCAACGTGGCTTGTTCCTTACACTCGGTCTTGAGCCAGGGGAGCGTGGACGCAAGCAGCTGATGGAGCAGGCATCACTGCTTGAAGCGGTTGGACTACTCCAGACGAGTCGTGTGTATTTCCCGGAGCAGGATGATTATATATATGAATATGAGCTACAGCCACCGCTGTCGCCGGGTGAGTTTTTCCGAACACAGCATTTGACGCTGCTGCTACGTGATAAAGTAGGGAAGTTCGCTGTGCTGTCACTGCGTGAGCAATTTTTTGCCCCACAGCCAGAGGAATGGGAGCATCCATCCGTACAGCGGGAAAATATTTCGCAGCCGTTTTATGATATTTTCGAGCTGAATACGCATGTGATTGACTATGAGCTAGAGCAGGCACTGACAGAGGTGAGTGCACAGCCGCGTGCTCGTCAGCCTAAGGTGAGCGAAGAAGATCTGATTAACTACGCGGATATTATTCGCTATTTCCCGCGTGGCTCACGCAATCGTCCATTTGTCGAGAAGCTGCGCTTTCAGCCAGAACAGATGAATATACTGAGCTATATTGCGTACAAGTATAAGCTGGACATTCAGGATATTTGCCGTATGCTGGATGAGGATGGTGTGTTCACTGCGAATGGTGAGCTAGCGGAGGAAGAGATTCAGCGTCGTGCGAATTTGCAGTTCCGTCAGGGCAAGAAGCGTACCGAGGAACGGCAAATTTATGAGGCCAAGGTCGTGTCCTTACGCAAGCAGCAGGAAGCAGAGCACCGAGCAGCAGAGGCACCGGAGACACAGGCAGAGGATTCATCAGATACACCAGTGGAGCATGCGGTTGAGATGGAATTTTTCCTGGATGTACCACGTCAGTTTACTGGCAAATGCGATACAAGTCAGTACAATATGATGCTGCGTAATCAGCCGTATACACGGGTGCTGGAGATGTTCTACCCGGGCAGTGTGCCCAATAGTATTCATGATATTTTCGAGCATATCGATATTAATTATAAGCTGCCTGAGGAAGTAATGAATGTACTGATTCACTACTTGCTGGCGGTGAAGATGTCCCAGCCAGGTGAGCGCCTGAGCAGCAAATTCGTCGACTGGATCGTGACGAATATGCTCAATCAGCAGGTGACGACGTATGAAAAGGCTGTACGTTATGTACGTGAGCAGCAGAAGCTGGATCAACAGCTAAGTGATCCGGCACAGGGACGTGCGGCAGCAGGTGCAGGTGGTAAGCGCGGAGCTCGTACGTACAATCGTAATGCTCGTCCAAAACCAGAAATTCCGATCGTCGAAAATACAAAAGGCAAAGCATCAGGCATTTCGGAGGATGAGCTGGCAGAGGTTATGCGTCTGGCAGAGCAGCTTCAATCGGGCAAGCAAGGCTTATAGTTGTGTATTAACGTAGAGGATATACAAGCTATACCTATTATGTATAGAAGATAGAAGATCAAACCATATCGTATACAGTCGATTACGATACGGTATGTTAATCGTGGGAAGGGGTCAACCACCATGGAATCCATTGGTGATCTGCTGCGGCAGATGAAAAATTCCCGCTTTCGGGAACAATCGAATAAGCTTGCCGCACAGCTTCTAAGTGATCCGCTGGTGCTGGAACTGCGTAGCAAGCATCCCGAGCTAACCGATCGGGAGCTAATGACCAATCTGAGTAAGCTTTATCAATATATTGGCGATCGCCGCCATTGCGATAATTGTCCGGGTCTGGATCGCTGTCCGAATGATTTTCAAGGACATTATACGAATCTGGTCGTACAGCCATCCGAGGAAGGAACACGACTGCACGAACGCAAAACGCCCTGTCAAAAGCAGCTTGTAAGGCAGCATGAGCTACAGGTACGCGAGCGTATACAGAGCTTTTATGTGGATGATCGTGCGCTGAATGAAGGCTATAATGCAGTCGAGATCGTTTCAAAGGATATGGAGCGCGTACCGGCAGTTAAGCAGATTTTCCATTATATCAATCAGGTGAAGCAAAATGGACTCACTGCCAAGGGGCTGTATCTGGTTGGACATTTTGGCACCGGAAAAACGTTCCTCATGTCATACATGCTGCACGAGCTTGCCAAGGTAGGCTATACTGGCGTTATTGTGTACATGCCAGAGTTTGTTGAGGATCTAAAATCCATGCTTCAAGACAACAACCGTCTCAAACAGACGATTGAAATGATGAAAAATACCGACTTACTCGTCTTTGATGACATCGGTGCAGAGAATCTTAATCCATGGGTACGCGATCATGTACTCGGCGCGATTCTAAATTATCGAATGGAGCGTAAGCCTACCTTTTACACGTCCAATTATTCGATGGATGCTCTGCTCCAGCATCTAAGCTTCACAAACAAGGATGGCGAGGAACGCTATAAAGGCGAGCGCCTGCTCAATCGGATTGCTCCATTTGTCGATGTGGTCAGTGTAAGCGGAGAAAATAAACGCGGTGGCATGGACGACATGGCATCCAAGTAAATATATAATCTGACTTGAGAACGTGATTAAGGTTCTAATTCAATAAATGTTGCAATTACATGCAATACATGTTGCAATTGCACAGAACGTAGAAAAGGAAATAAGGGAAAAGGACGCCTTACAGTGTTAGCGACTTCCTAACACGATGTTCAATAAAGAGTGATTTTTGCGAAGCAAAATATCTTACTGCTTTGGAGCCCGGGAATCTACATTCTCTCCTAATCCAGTAGATTCCTGGGCTCCACCTAAGGACGTTCCCTTATTCCTTTCCGAAGTGGTGTCTGCCTCTTACCAAGAGTAATAGTAAGCTCTGACGCACCAACACCAATTAATGAGTTTCTGATGAAGAATATTCCATTTTCAAAAGAAATGATTATAATAGAAACAGATGAGGTTGATTCCAAAACGGAAAATACTTACTAAATTAAAGTTAGATATTAAAAATTCGTATTTGCTGTTTCGGAATTCGCTCTTCTGTGTTATAATAAGGTTGTATGAACCTCATTCGTTGTTTAAATAATGAATAATTCAAATAAATGTATCTGAGGAGGCTATTTCCATGGCAATCGTTAATGTATCTGATCAAACGTTCGCAAATGAAGTAGAAGAGCAAGGCACAGTACTGGTAGACTTCTGGGCACCTTGGTGTGGCCCTTGTAAAATGCTTGCTCCAATCCTGGACGAGCTGGCAACTGAAGTTGGCGACAGCGTGAAAATCGCTAAAGTCAATGTAGACGAAAACCCTGAATCGGCTTCCCGTTTCGGCGTAATGAGTATCCCTACAATGATCTTCTTCAAAGACGGTCAACCAGTGGATAAAGTAGTGGGTCTGAACTCTAAAGATTCCCTGAAATCCATCCTGGCAAAACATCAATAATTGTATGACATACGATCTAGAGCACACCTTGCAAAAAGGAATGTGACAGATCATCGAAACCTCCGGCAGCTTGCCGGAGGTTTTTGTTATGATTGCGGCAGGGTAATGGATTCGAAGGGGGATTTTGTTTTATAATAGAACATATGTTGCCTTTTACAAATGTAGGGCGACGACATCGAAAGGAGAGCGCCATGGACTCGCATATCGAAACGATCCGGGAGCAGGAGCAGGCGATGGACAATATTCGCAATAAGCTCGCACTGCTGCCCGATCTGCCCGGCTGCTATCTGATGAAAAACCGAGAAGGCACAATTATTTATGTCGGTAAAGCAAAAATACTCAAAAACCGCGTGCGTTCTTACTTTTCAGGCAGTCATGATGGCAAAACCCAGCGATTGGTCGCGGATATCCGCGATTTTGAATATATTGTAACGGGAAGTAATATGGAAGCTCTCATTTTGGAGTGTAACCTGATCAAGACGCATCAGCCAAAGTACAATGTACTGCTCAAGGATGATAAGACCTTTCCATATATCAAAATTACGAATGAGGAGCATCCACGTCTGGAAGTGACACGGCGTGTGCTCAAAGATAAGGCGAAGTATTTTGGTCCATATCCGAATGCATTTGCAGCACAGCAGACGAAAAAGCTGCTGGATCGTATGTATCCGCTGCGTAAATGTAAAGTGATGCCGAAGGAGGTCTGCCTGTATTACCATATGGGGCAGTGTCTGGCGCCATGTGAATACGAGGTGCCAGAGAAATCATATGAGGATATTCGGCAGGAGATTACACGTTTTCTAAGCGGTGGACATGAGGAGATCAAAAAGGATTTACAGCGGAAAATGGAAGAAGCGGCAGAGGATTTGTATTTTGAGCGTGCTAAGGAGCTACGTGACCAGATTCGCCATATTGATGCACTGATGGAAAAGCAGAAAATTACGATGGCAGATGCCAAAGACCGCGATATTTTCGGCTTTGCAGTAGATAAGGGCTGGATGTGCGTGCAGATTCTGTATGTGCGCCAGGGTAAAATGATCGAGCGTCACGCCTCGGTCTTTCCATTTTACGGAGAGCCTTACAATGACTTTATGTCCTATGTGACGCAGTATTATAGCGAGAATCCAGCGATGCCACAGGAGATCATGCTGCCTGCGGAGGAAATCATCGTCGAGCTGGATAGCGCTGATGAGGAATCATTAGCGGCTGCTGAGCAGGAAGGGCTGGATCGTCCAGATGTGGATGGGAATGACCAGTCTGCTGGTGCAGACGAAGCGGCTGAGATGGTAGGTAGAGTAGCGGAAGCGTCCGCAACGTATGAGGCTTTGCCCGATTCTGCCGATGCGTCTCTTGATATTGCAGCACGGATTCGCTTGCAGCGTGTGAACGCAGAACAGCTCGCTGCTGCTGATCAAGATGATGAAGATGACTCACAATCGGCTGACCCTACTGAGGTGGCAGGCTCAGCGAGTGCTGATCGGAAGGAAGCGAAAGAGACGAAGGAAACGCTGGACGCTGTTAGCAGTGCAGCTTTATTGCAGCAATGGCTCAGTGTGAAGGTGCATATCCCACGTCGCGGCTTGAAGCGTCAGCTCGTTACGATGGCACAGGATAATGCGCGTGTGTCGCTGGATGAGAAATTCCGTTTGATCGAGCGTGATGAAGAACGCACATCGAAGGCTGCCGAAAATCTCGGTCAGGCGATCGGTCTGCAAAATCTCCATCGCGTTGAAGCATTTGATAACTCGAACATTCAAGGTACGAATCCGGTATCGGCGATGGTTGTGTTTGTCGATGGCAAGCCTGCTCGCAAAGAATATCGCAAGTACAAAGTCCGTACCGTTGAAGGTGCCGATGATTATGGTACAATGCGCGAGGTCATTCGTCGTCGCTATGAGCGTGTGCTCAAGGAAAATCTGGAAATGCCTGATCTGATCGTAGTCGATGGTGGGAAGGGGCAGATTTCAGCGGCAGTCGATGTGCTAGAAAATGAACTCGGGCTGTATATTCCTGTCTGCGGTCTGGTCAAGGATGCGAAGCACCGTACCGCACAGCTCATGATCGGTGATCCGCCAGAAGCAGTGCGCCTAGCACGCGATAGTCAGGAGTTTTACTTGCTACAACGAATTCAGGATGAAGTCCACCGCTTCGCAATTACCTTCCACCGTGAACAGCGTGCCAAGTCGATGATCGTATCTCAATTGGATAGCATTCCAGGAATCGGTGAGAAACGTCGCAAGCAGCTACTCAAGCATTTTGGCTCCGTGAAGAAAATACGTGAGGCAAGTGTCGAGGATTTCCGTCCATTGTCGATTGGGGATAAGCTGGCGCAGACCATTTTAGAGGCATTGCGCGAGGAATAGAGTGGCGGAGAATGCCAGTTTAAGAAGTTGCTAAGACGAAGATGATGCGCTAGCAACGAAGTATCGTCCCTATAGCTTCATCTAGTAGCTAGCTATCTCTATTAAAAGAACATGTATAAAAGGTCATGTATCAAACCAATAAGCGTATAGATATCAAATCGTATGGATATAAAAAAGCGAAGCCCTGAGTTTTAGCGGCTTCGCTTTTTTGGTATGCAGATTTGATCCCTATTCGATCAACGAAAAAGAGGATAAAGATTAATCTTGAGGATCCTTCTTTGTATTCAATTCATTCTCAGATGAAGGTGTTGCTTGCTTTTCATCGGATTGAGATTGCTCTATTGTGTCGCTATGTGATTGCTTATGCTCTCCTGCTACTGTCGATTCATCGGAAGGATGCTGAGCGGCTTCCGATGTAGACGGTGAGGGAGTCGTCTCGTATCCGTTATGACCGAAGGAGCTATCATTCGGTATAATCGGCGTTTCATTCTCCTGTGGAGCTGATGTCTTGTTTAGATTCACGGCAGAGCCTTTGTCCTGACTTACAGCTTGAGACGATGAAGTAGGATTGGTGTCCACCTCATGCTTGAGCGCTGTCGTCTCCTGATTGGATGCCTTATGCAACGATATGGACGATGGCTGCTGTCCAGCCTGCTGTTCAGTTGATGGCTGCACAGGATTTCCATATGAATCGAACGATGGAGCAGTACCTGTAGGCTCGGATCGATCTGTACCTTGAGCAGGTCGCTGCGCCGGATCGTTATACATATGGAAGCGGCGTGGATCATTAGGAATTTCATTAGGCGCTTGCCCCGGATAAGGTGGCTGTACCGGAGGTGCGGACGGTTGCTGTGATGTTGGGTAATAGCCCGGAAACGGCGGCGTCCCATATCCACCTGGCTGCATATACGGTTGCTGCGGTGCAGGCGGTACATAAGGCGGATAAGCATTCTCCACACCTTTGTTCCGTGTATAACGATAAATGATATAAGCAATAACAGCTGGCAGGATGATATATACGATACCGAGCGTAATATTTCCCCAGCCGCCCAGCGACATCAGACTTAGCGACATGAGAATGGTATCGAACATGACGTGTGCAAATACAGCTGCGATAAAGCCATAACGGATAAAGACAAGGCTGAACAGTAAGCCGATAATGAGCAGCTCGATCGGACGCGAGTAAACCGGATAGATCGGATACAAGGTATGACCGAGCGCCCAGATGATCGATGTGATCGCAGCGGCTGCAAATGTATTACGCAGCAGCTTTTTCAGCATTACGATACCGAACAGGCGATATACGCCTTCTTCGCCGATCCCTGCCATCCATGCTAGCAGGGGGAACAGTGCAGGCACGACCATATTGTAAGGCGAACTAGAATCATCGGTGGACGAAAAGACGCCGAATGCCGGTTCCATGATCAGATAGATGATCGATTGTACACCAAGCAAAATGATTGCGTACAAATAACCAACGGCTGCGCTATGCAGTACATATTTGCCATAACCAATCTCACGGGAGCGAGGCCACATATTCAGACCACGTTCACGCCATAGGCCATCCCCGCCAACAAGCGAGAAGTACAGCAGTACAGCCATCATCACATTTAGTACAAGCTGTAAAATAACAAGGAACAGCAGGGTAAGCTGTCCTGTCCAGCCCGTTTGTCCATATTCCCGTTCAAGATAAGGCCACATATTGAATACACTGATCATGGAAACGGCAGTGTACACACAGGTAAGCACGATTCCTCTTTTAAACGAGGTATGCTTACGCTTCAACGAAGCGAATACGATTGCCAGTACACCCAGTACGAGTGTGAACAAGCCGTAGCCAAGGAAGGTAAGCCATGTGGCAAGACTTGTCTGAGATTTGATGTAGCTGGTGTAGCTAGCTGGTGGTGTTAATGTTGGTGTGATGGCTGCCACCTGATCATTTTCGAAAATGATTTCAATATGCAGCGTCGACTCGCCCAGCTTAGCGTCAGGAACCAGGTAATCCAGTCCAGTTTCAATATCGGTTGTTTGTAGCTTGAGCTTGGATGTATCATAGCCGAGCTTTTGCAGCAGCGGAATGGCGAGCTTCTCTTTTTCATCTAAAATAAGTGAGCCATCATCCGACTGCGCACTGATCGAGCTAACAGACTCTGTGGGACGAAGATGAAATCCAAGTACATTCCCACTATTCATATGTACATCAACATCTACGGCGTATTTATAGCTCTGGTAATGAACACGGAACACATCATAAGGCGCCCATTTCTCGATGTTACGTGTATATTCGGTACTTAGCTTTTCACGTGCAATATAGCCACTTAGCTCTGGATCGGTCACATAGGTAATTGTGGGATTATTCAGTGCTGTTCGATCACTGGCATCAATCGGCAGATTGGCTTTGAATGTGTTGGCACTTTCAATTGCTTGCTGCTCTGTAATGGATGCCGTTTGTTGAGCTTCTAGCGTATCAGAGGCAGTGATCGGAAAGACCTGCGTGAACAGGAATACGAGCAGTGCAATGACGGCGAGTATACCGAGCCATTTATAATTCGGTTTGATGTGTACAGGTTGGCCTACAGGATTCATGGCTTCCTCCCTATCTTCTATTAATAATGATGTACTGGCACGAGCCAGACAGAGATATTGCAAGTGTAACGTAATCACACAGGGTTTGCAAAAGACAGCAGGCTGTTAGCAAAGGCAAGGTTTGCCTTCATCTGTCGCTCATGCCATTGTACTGAATGTTATGCCTGTCTTGATGGGACAAAGAGAGCAACCTGCCAGTGTGTACTCTCCATTAAACGATTACTACAGGTGGCTAATCAATCTTAAAGCTATTATCGCGTTCAGACGGCCATTGTTCATTTTCCAGTACAGGCGGATTGTCCTCGACACGGATATTGGCATCTCGTATCATCGGTTTGCGGCTTTTAAAGCCAGCGGTCGTATCGGCAATCCATTGTCTTGCCGCTGTGCCCAGATCGGCTGCTTCGTTATAAATGAGGCAGGTAGTCCGGCGTGTCTGCTCCAGCTCTGGAATGTGTAGCGATACTAGCTCATTGCTCGACAATAGCTGCTCACCGATATACGAACGTGGTAGCAATGCAGCCGCCATACAGATCGGCAGCAGTCGCACAATCGCTTCAAAGGAATCGATCTCCATCCGCAGATCAGGCATGACCATATAACGATGGAACACATCATCGATCAGCTTACGATACCAGGTGCCCTTGGAGAACATGATCATCGGCAAGCCTTGCAGCTGCTGCATGCCGGGCTGCTTTTTCTCCGCTAATGGATGTGCCTTGGGGACAACTAGCTCCAGATGATCATCAAATAATGGAACGCACACCAGACCAGACTCATGAATCGATGAAGCGACAATACCGATATCGGCTTTTTTGTCACGAATGTCATTGACAATCTCGTGCGTCTTACCTGTAATGAGCTTCACTTCGGCATACGGATGCTTTTCGGTAAAGCTACGTACGAGCGGCGGCATCGTCGTTTGCAGTGTCGTCAGACTGGCGCCAAACGTTACGGTCGTCTGCTCCTCAGACTTATAACGGTTCAAACTTTGCAAAAAGCGTAGCTGCTGCTGGCGCTGTTCTAATGCAAAGGTATACGTAAGCCTGCCGATCGCAGTCAGCTCCAGCCGCTTACCGTTGCGGTTAAAGAGTGCAACACCTAGCTGCTCCTCCAGCTTGGCAATTTTACGAGATAAGGCAGGCTGCGATAAGTTAAGCAAACGCGAGGCTTGATTCAAGCTAGACTGCTCCACAACGACAGCAAACACATCGAGATCTTCGATCATCAGATGAAATGCTCCTCTCTTATGCAAAAAAGTTATAACAATTAATAATTATATTGCAATTCCATTATAAGACAATTTAGAGTAACATAAAATATGACACAACTTGTTCACACTCTATGTTCTGTGACGATCCTTCAAACGAAGTGCGCACAATACGCAACATACTGGGATTCCACGCAGTCATGAACAGGTTGCAATGCTACGGAAGATGGGGAACTTCCTATGCAAGAGTGAGCGGAGGTCCGAATGTTCTGTTCATTCAAGTTTAGGCAGCATTATCTATGCTTGTCACAATGAAAACGCTCTTATTATGAAAGGGGAACGTCATTCATGAAAGGCTTCTACGCCAGAAGGCTGCACTCGTTGCTCGGGATCATTCCATTGGGTCTGTTTTTTATCGAGCACATGATCACCAACTTTTCCGCTTATGAAGGAGGAAAGGAATCATTTGACCAGGGCGTTGCCTTTTTGAACGGTCTGCCACTGGTGCTGTTTCTGGAGATTGTATTTATCTTCTTGCCGTTACTGTACCATGGCATCTACGGTCTGTATATCGCATACCAGGCCAAGCCGAACAACAATCACTTTGGCAATGAGCGCAACTGGCGTTATACGCTACAGCGTGTAACGGGTGTGCTCACGTTTATCTATGTTGCATGGCACGTATATGATACTCGTTTCCAGGTTGCACTAGGTAATGTTACACACGAACAGCTGGGCGGCATCATGCACAATATTATGACCAATCCGGTGACTTTTGTGCTATACGCGATTGGTGTTGTCTCGGCATGTTTCCACTTTTCCAATGGACTCTGGTCCTTCCTCGTTACATGGGGAATCACCGTTGGTCCGCGCGCGCAGCGTGTGTCCAGCTACATCTGTATGACGATCTTCGTGGTCGTAGCCGTAATGTTTATTCTGTCCATGGTAGCCTTCCGTAATGTGGAGTTCCAGGACCCGACTGTTGCATTGGAAAGTATTCGTGCGCTGGTAGCATAAATTCGCGGTGTGGCAGTCTTTAGGATTCGTTTAGCGGATCTAAAGTTGTCCCCGGAGCAAGCAGGTTAAAGGGGAGGGTAATTTCTTATGGCAACATCCAATATTATTATCGTGGGCGGCGGTCTGGCTGGTCTGATGGCTACGGTCAAGGCAGCAGAGGCTGGCGTACACGTGCATCTATTCTCACTCGTACCCGTGAAGCGCTCGCACTCCGTATGTGCGCAGGGCGGCATTAACGGTGCGGTTAATACAAAAGGGGAAGGTGACTCGCCTTGGCTGCATTTTGACGATACAGTCTATGGTGGTGACTTCCTGGCGAATCAGCCGCCTGTTAAGGCGATGTGTGATGCCGCACCAGGTATCATTCACTTGATGGACCGGATGGGCGTTATGTTCAACCGTACTCCTGAGGGTCTGCTCGACTTCCGCCGTTTCGGCGGTACGAAGCATCACCGTACAGCATTTGCCGGTGCAACAACTGGACAACAATTGCTGTATGCACTTGATGAGCAAGCGCGTCGCTGGGAAACCGCGGGCCTCGTAACCAAATACGAGAACTGGGAATTCCTCGGTGCAATTGTTGATGACGAGGGCGTTTGTCGTGGTGTTAACGCGCAAAACCTGCGTTCGATGGAAATTTCCAGCTTTGCTGCTGATGCTGTTATTCTGGCGAGTGGTGGCCCGGGTATCATTTTCGGTAAAACGACTAACTCTGTTATCAATACGGGTACAGCAGCCAGTGCGGTATATCAGCAGGGCGTAAACTATGCGAACGGTGAGTTCATTCAGATTCACCCGACAGCGATTCCAGGCGATGATAAGCTGCGTCTGATGTCCGAGTCGGCGCGTGGTGAAGGTGGAAGAATCTGGACGTACAAAGATGGTAAGCCTTGGTACTTCCTTGAGGAAAAATATCCAGCGTACGGTAACCTCGTACCTCGTGATATCGCAACTCGCGAAATCTTCGATGTATGTGTTAACCAGAAGCTGGGTGTGAATGCCGAAAACATGGTCTACCTCGATCTGTCCCACAAGGATCCGAAAGAGCTGGACGTGAAGCTGGGCGGTATTATCGAAATCTATGAAAAATTCATGGGTGACGACCCGCGCAAAATTCCGATGAAAATCTTCCCTGCGGTTCACTATTCAATGGGCGGCATGTGGGTTGATTATAATCAGATGACGAATATTCCGGGGCTGTTCGCAGCCGGTGAATGTGAGTACCAGTATCACGGTGCAAACCGTCTGGGCGCGAACTCTTTGCTGTCAGCTATCTACGGTGGTATGGTAGCCGGTCCGAAGGCAGTAGAATATGTGAAAGGTCTGAAAAAATCGGCTGCGGATCTGCCGCAATCGTTGTTCGACCAATCGCGTAAGCAGCATGAAGAAAAATACGAGCGTCTGCTTGGTATGGATGGTAGCGAAAATGCTTATGTCATCCACCGTGAGCTGGGCGAATGGATGACCGACAACATGACGGTTGTTCGTTACAACGACAAGCTGCAAGCAACGATCAACAAAATCAAGGAATTGAAGCAGCGTTACACTAAAATTGATGTGAATGATGCTTCTCGCTGGAACAACCAGGGTGTAGCCTTCACTCGTCAATTGTGGAATATGCTGGAGCTTGCCGAAGCGATGACGCTGGGCGCGCTGATGCGTAACGAGAGTCGTGGTGCGCATTACAAGCCAGACTTCCCAGAGCGTAACGATGAAGAGTTCCTGAAAACGACGATTGCGTCGTGGACAGCAGACGGTCCTAAGATTTCGTATGACGAAGTTGATGTATCGCTGATCCCACCTCGTATTCGTGACTATTCCAAAAGCTGATTAAGCCGCGGGATAGGAATTTCTTTTCACACTTATAGTCAGGCACGGTATGTGCCGATATGAATACAAGGCTCAACAAAAAGGTTTTACAAAGAAACAGACGTACAGGTCGGGTTATCGCTTGGAGATAGCCTGACTTTTCACTCGGTTGGTAGTCAAGTAAGCATTTAGCCTATGAAATGAAGGGGGCATTACCATGGCGGAAGCAGTTTCAACCGGAAATCCGGCCGTACAGCAGACAGCCAAGAAAGTGAAGTTCGTCATCACCCGTCAGGACAAGCCAGAAGGCCCATCCTATACAGAGGAATTTGAAATTCCGTATCGTCCGGGTATGAACGTGATCAGCGCATTGATGGAGATTCAGCGCAATCCGAGAAACAGCAGCGGCAAAGACACTGCGCCAGTATGCTGGGAATCGAACTGTCTGGAGGAAGTCTGTGGTGCCTGCTCGATGGTGATCAACGGTAAGCCGCGTCAGGCTTGTTCATCTCTCGTCGACAAGCTGGAGCAGCCGATCACCGTAGCACCAATGAAAACATTCCCGGTTGTGCGTGACCTCGTTATCGATCGCAGCCGTATGTTCAGCGCCTTGAAAAAGGTTAAAGCATGGATTCCGATCGACGGTACGTACGATCTGGGCCCAGGCCCACGTATGGCAGAGACGAAACGCCAATGGGCGTATGAGCTGTCCAAATGTATGACATGTGGCGTATGTCTGGAAGCTTGCCCGAACGTAAACGAGAAAACGGACTTTATCGGTCCTGCTCCTCTGTCTCAGGTGCGTCTGTTCAATGCTCACCCTACAGGTGAAATGAACAAAGAAGAGCGTCTGGATGCGATTATGGGCGAAGGCGGTATTGAGGCTTGCGGTAACTCGCAAAACTGTGTGCGTTCATGTCCGAAGGGCATCCCGCTCACAACGTCTATTGCTGACCTGAATAAGGAAACGAATAAGCGTATGTTTAAACGTTGGTTGAGTGTATAATCAGTATCAACCGGCAATATAGTGAATCGAGTATGGTTCGGTCCGAGTAGTAGTGAGGGAACCATTTCGGCAAAGGCGGGTTGCGCATATCCAGTGCGACCCGCTTTTTATTATTTTGTAGGAGCTTTTCACATCAAAGTCGCAGCACACCATGGAGGAAGTTATATGATCACGGAAAAACCAATTAGCTTTACGCAGCTCAAAACAGAATTTGCCGCACTCGGAGTACAGCCGGGTATGAGTATTCTTCTACATTCTTCACTTAAAAGTATAGGCGGCTGGATTCCCGGCGGAGCGGAAACGGTCATTCTCGCCTTAGAGGATGTGCTTGGTTCAGAGGGCACATTAATGATGCCAACGCAGACGTCGCAGTTGACCGATCCGAAGCTGTGGCGTTATCCACCTGCTGATCCGCGCTGGTGGGACCTGATTCGAGAAAGTATGCCACCATATGATCCAGATTTTACAGTCACAAGCGGCATGGGCATTATCGCAGAAACGTTCCGCAAGCAGCGTGGTGTGTTACGTAGTCTGCATCCGCATGTATCCTTTGCGGTATGGGGCAAGCATGCGCAGGCATGGACGGAAAAGCATGAGCTGGATTACGGACTTGGCAACGGTTCACCGCTCCAGCATCTGTATGATGCTAAAGGCTATGTACTCATGCTAGGCACCGAATATGTGACCAACACATCCATCCATCTGGCAGAATATCATGCGGAATGGAATGATAAAAAAACGATTATGATGGATGCGCCTGTGATGACGGATAAAGGCAAGCAATGGGTTCGTTTTCGCGATTTGAATTTTAATTCGGATGATTTTGATGATATTGGTGCGAATCTGGAAGCGGATTGTCCACATCTCGTTGTCAGCGGTACCGTTGGCAATGCCAGAGCACGCTTGATCTCACAGCCAGCACTGGTCGATTATGCAGCAGGCTGGTTGGAAACGAATCGCTAAGGCTATATAAATAGAAACAGACGCGTGCGCTGGAGTCATAATTTTAGCTAGCGCTACGGTCTGTGATGTGTTCTACATAGGTCGGTGTATGATAGGCACGATGCCGATTGGCTATCGCCATCCTCATCTATTCATTACAGCATCATTCTACTTTTATTCGCCAAAGGAGGCATTTCCTTATGATCTGGAGAGAAAGAGAGCATTCGTTTATTATGATTCGTCAGCATGACCATGCGCGTGTGTCCGGTGAATTTTCCCGAAGTCTGCATGCCGGGCCGACTCGCGATGAGAAGCGCTGGGACGAGGTATTGCTTGGCTGTGAGCAGCATGATCGCGGCTGGATTCCACTAGATCGGATTCCGATCTGGAATGATGCGAAGCAGCGTCCATTTTCGTTTCTGGACTTTCCTGAGCCAGCGAAGCTGGTATTTTATCGCTATGGCATTGATCAAATGGAGGAAATGAGTCCGTATGCTGCGATGCTAGCAAGCCTGCATTATTGTGCGCTGATCAGTCATTATGGCGCAGAAGATCCATTTTGCCGGGCATTTCTGGAGGAAGAGCAGGAGCGTCAGGAGCGCATCAAGGCGCTCACGTCCCCTGGAGAAGACGAGCTACGCTTCCATCGCGCTGTATTAGAGCTATGTGACGATCTATCCCTGTATGCGTGTCTGAATGAGCCAGGCGTGGATAAGGCGCATGAGCTGGACTGGTGGAAGGACGGCTTCGATGTAGGGAAGAAGATGGAGGCTGCTAACTATGAGACGATCATGCCAAGATGGCTGGACGAGCGTTATGTGGAGCTTGACCCCTTCCCGTTCCAGCAGCCTGTGGAAGTGACAATTGTATACCGTGAGGTGTCTAAGTCGTCGATCGCTGAACAGGGGCTAGCAGAGGCGTATGAGGCTTCAGAGGAGTGTCTCCAGCGTATCGTGTTCAAGGGCAAGCAGCCGCAGGCTTGAGCAAGAGAGCCTGGTACCCAGAACCAGACCAGTAATAACAGAGCAACAAGGACATTCTGTTGAACGGAATACAGAAAAAGAGATCGCTAGAATGATGCAGTGTAGCCATAGGGCGTATATAGAGTGAAGACATTAACCTGGCAGTATGACCAGTATGACCGCTTAATATGTTTCTTCAAAAAATTGTTCTTGAAGAAGCGGTAGGACTTATCATAAGGTATATGGCCTATCGGAACTGTTTATCGACTCGCAGCAATATACTGCCAGTCGTATCATCTATGTTAAAAATAATCGTACAGCACAGCAATCCTCTTGCATATCTGCGGTATATTTGACGACAGTAATCGTATTGCGCCAAAATAGTCAATAAATATATCGCAGCCGGAGCCTGAACGGTATGCCGGTGTGCCCCCGACTGGATCACGTGGATTCGGTCAGGAAACGGAGGGAACGTACCTGAAGTATCGCAAGCAAGTAACCTATACAGATAAAGGAGCGGCGCCAGCATGGATAGGTCTGCATCGACTCCACTTCCGGCAACCGCTCCTTACGGGTCTAAACATAATTAGCAATAGGCATACGAATCATCCAGCCATGTTCACGTTAGGCGATGAACCGAATCCAGATCCAGCGTTATCGTCTGATCCAACCAAGCCAGCTACATCCGCAGCTAAGCGCAGCAAGCGCGGTATCACGCGCAGACAATTTCTAAAAGGTAGTGCAGCGGTTGGCGTCGCACTGGGTACAGGCGGCTTAGGATATACATGGTTCGGCGAACCGAACTGGCTGGAGAAAATTTATATTCGATTGGAGCTACCTGATCTGCCTGCAAGCTTGAATGGAATGCGGCTCGTTCAGTTCAGTGATATGCATCTCGGTATGGGCAAAAACACAAACGATCTGGAGCAGCTCGTTGACGTGATCAATAAGGAAAAGCCGGATATGATCTGTTTTACAGGCGATATCGTGGATGAGTATGCCCAGGAGCTAGCCGCTGGTGTAGCGGCGCTACAGCGTCTACAGGCGCCGCTGGGCAAGTATGCCGTATTGGGTAACCATGATTATCTGGACGATGTGGTGGCGGTTACGAGGCTACTCCAGCAGGGCGACTTTGACGTGCTGATCAATGAGCATCGTCTCGTTCGTCGTCCGGACGGCATTCTGGCGATAGCAGGCCTGGATGATCAGCTGCTCGGCAATCCTGATGTGCAAAAGGCAGCGCGTGGCATTCCAGAGCAAGCCTGTCGTCTACTGCTCATGCACGAGCCAGATTATGCCGATCGAGTGCCTGAAGAGCTCCAGTTCCGCTTGCAGCTATCCGGTCACAGTCATGGCGGACAGATTCGATTACCGCTATTCGGTGCGATCATTACACCAAAGGGCTCGCGCAAATACATTATGGGCGGTTATCGTGCAGGGAAAGGCGGGCATTTGCCATTGTACGTCAATCGCGGTATTGGGATGTCACAGCTGCCGATACGATTTATGTGCCGACCGGAGCTGACGATTTTTACATTTTATCGAAAAGAGCAATCATGAATAACGCATGTAGCTGGCGATGAAATATGAACGTGCAAGTTAAAATAGATGAGCAACAGCAAGCAATATTCAGCAAAAGATGATGAATACCGGCAAACGGTCAAGATGGGGGATTTTTCATGGAACGCATTGCACTTGTATCTGATATTCATGGCAATTATCCAGCATGGCAGGCTGTGCTGGACGATATCAACAGCCGCGGAATCAAGCGCATCTTTTGCCTTGGTGATCTGGTCGGCAAAGGGCCGGATTCGATTCGGATTACCGATAGTGTACAGGAGCGCTGCGAGGTTGTACTGCGCGGCAACTGGGAAGAGCTCATTGTACGAATGAGCGAGAAGGATGAGCTATTCGGCTGGCATGCGAGACGTCTTGGTGCAGAGCGGCTGGCTTATCTCGATTCCCTGCCACTGCGGTATGATTTTACACTGAGTGGACGTTTGATCTCGCTCGTTCATGCTTCACCGGAAAGTGTATTTCAGCGCGTACAGCCATGGGATGCGATGGAGGCACGATTAGGTATGTTCACGGCGGTTGAAGTAGGGAGTCCATTTGCAGTAGAAAGCAGTCCCTTCTATTCACGTCTGCCCGATATTGTCGGTTATGGGGACATTCACAATGCCTATATGCAGCATCTGGATGGACATGTGTTATTTAATGTAGGTAGTATTGGCAATCCGCTCGACGGGAAGGGCGCTTCCTATGTTATTCTGGAAGGAGAAGCAGACGCGACAGAGCTGGTTCCGTATTCGATACAATTTATGCGTATTCCTTATGACGTGGAGCAGGCGGTTCAGGATGCACAGGATGCCGGTATTCCGGCGCTTGATTTTTATATTAAAGAACTGCGCACCGGTATTTACCGGGGATTGCAGACGTAAGCGACTGGAGGAGCGACCATGCTGAATAAAGAGGATTTGAAAAAAGGAGTACCTGATCTGTATACCGAGCGTCTATCGCTTCGTCGGTTGACTGCCGAGTATATTGAACGCTGGTGGGACTGTGCTAGCGATCCGCAGGTGATCACCTATTTATACGGTACACCGGAGATGAAGGAGTATCAGGTACTGCAACCGGATCGGCTGGGGCGACGTGTAGAGGAAGCCTTTCGCAGCATGAGCTCGATTCATTTTGCGATTATGTCTGCGGCAGGCGATCAGATGTATGGCGTATGCTCCTTCCAGCGCTGGGATGAGCGCGCTGCTCGCGCAGAGATCGGCTTTGCGCTCAGTAAACGGTTCTGGGGCAAGGGCTATGCGACCGAAGCGGTAGGTCGACTGGTCGAATTCGGATTTCAGGACATGGATCTGTCTCATATCGTTGGACGCTGCCATATTAAAAATGATCTGTCTATTCGCGTACTGGAGAAAAACGGCATGCGCCAGCAGCCGCCATCCAATTCCGGCATTCGTAGCTACTGGCAGGAGATGGGCATCGTTGTATATTCGGTTGCGAACAGTGAGTTCGCGCTGCGTAAGGAGCGGGCGGCGATGCATGCACAGCTATTAGATCATAGCGGAGAGTCCTTTTCCTCATGACGACTGAACGCTGGTTCACCAGTACCACCGGTATTATCGTAAGCTCAGTAGCTGCAACGATCCTATGGGGCAGTGCGCTGCCCTTTATCAAGCTGAGCTATCATCATCTGGGTATTGCCCCCAATGACTTGTTTGCTCAGTGGCTGTTCGCAGGCTATCGCTTTGTGCTAGCAGGGCTACTTCTGATGGTACTGGCTCGCCTGCTACAGCGGAAGGGGACGAAGCCGAATCGGGTCAGGGCATCTTCTCTTCTCGTGCTTGCACTGCTGCAAACCTTTCTGCAATATGTGTTTGTATATGCAGCACTCGGACAGGGCTCTGGCATGACGATGTCGATCATCGCAGGCTCTGTATCGCTCTTTCAGCTGTTAGCCGTGCGCTGGATGATGAAGACGGAGCAGCTCTCCCTGCGTAAATGGATGGGGCTACTGCTCGGCTTTGGCGGTATTGCGGTGATGGGCATGGCATCTGGCAATCAATTGCATGTTACATTTGGCATAGCAGAGCTACTGATGCTATTATCCGCGTTATCCGGTGGAGTCGGTAATGTGCTGGCACGCCGCGAGGCAGCGATCGAGCCAGTCATTAGTCTAACCGGAAGGCAAATGTTCTGGGGTGGATTGGGCTTGGTGATGATCGGTTGCGCGTCAGGTCATCCGTTTCCATTTGCATGGGATGGTGTAGGGCTGCTTATGCTACTGTACCTGGCGTTGCTGTCGGCAGGTGCCTTTGCGCTCTGGAATACCGTGATGAAATATAATGAGGTGGGTCGTGTATCGATGTATCTCTTTTTGACCCCACCTTTTGGTGTGATACTCTCTGCCGTCTGGCTTGGCGAACGCGCTTCGATCTGGTCGCTGGTTGCGCTGGTACTTGTTACCGCAAGCATTGTGCTTGTAAATCGTGGACGACGTGCAGGACAGGTGGCTAGTGGTAGTAATAAGCCTGTTCGTAAACAGGCTTGATTCACTCGTCAGTCGCTTTGATCTAGAGATCGTACAGGATTTGGTAGTGATTGTTATACAACTGCAACATAGCTGCAATGCAATCCTAACAAGCTTGCTTTATGATACATAGCAAGACCCCCTTTTTGATACATGCAAAAGGACCTGTCCCCTGTGGGCAGGTCTTCTTTTTGGATAGAAGGACAGTGTGGATGTAACGAAAAAACTATAACGTAGAGCCCTTGGCATGATATAGTTGGTATATCCAAACTTTACCAGTATGAATGACCAATTCAGGATGTAGGGGGCGAATTGATGAAAAAGATGCTGCTTAATCTCATATCCTCTTTTATTACCGGTTTATTGGTGTTTTATTTGCTAGAAAGAAAAATCACATGGCAAATTGTGCTTGTCTGTCTAGCCTGTGTTGCTATCGTGGCTTGTGGCTACGGCATTGGTTATGGCATCAGAAAATTCCGCAAACGACATAGTTAATGTGTGAAACGATAAAATAAACACCGTTCCAGCTCTACCACATATAGCAGATGGAACGGTGTTTATTTGTGAATCATAATATGGATTACCTCTGTCTTACGGACATTCCAATTCTATATCGCTGATCACTTGTCTATGATAGAGCTTCTTAGCAAGCCTTGTATTACAGCGCAACGACCTGGCGCTGCTTTTGCTTGTAATACACCCATTCCGTATAGCCAATCTCACGCAGCTTATTCGCTACGAGCTCGAAGTCATCGCCTACACGCTCCGGTACATGAGAGTCGGAACCAAAGGAAATTTCTACGCCAAAATGGAAGGCGCGTTCCAGCATCGAATCGATCGGATGCCATAGTCCGCACAGTTTAATTTTGCCGGACGTGTTCACTTCGATGGCTACGCCGGAATCAGCGATTGTGCGTAGCATATCGTCCAGCGCTTCCGGTGCTTCAATATCGCTGAATTCTGGATACCTGCTTTTCATCGCATCAATGTGACCAAGGATGTGGAACATGCCACTTTTAGCGGATTCCCCGATCATACGGAAATATTCCGACTTGGTCGCGACCTTTTCCTGCTCGCTGAGTCCATCCCAGCGTGTCGGGTCAAAGATGCTATAGCCGCCGCTAAAATGAACGGAGCCGATAATATAATCAAATGGATACGAATCCAGTGCTGCTTTGTATAAATGGGCATGATGTGGAAAATAGTCGGATTCGATTCCGAGCAATACATCAATTTTGCCCGCATATTCCTTTTTCAGATCAAGAACTTCCTGAACGTAATCAGCAAGCTGGCTTTTGCCCATTGCTGTATTCGGAAACGCCTGATCCTCCTCAAAGCCAAAATAAGGGGTATGATCGGAAATACCGATCACTTGCAAACCGGCGCTAATACCTGCTTCAATATAATCACGGATATTCCCATCCGCGTGTCCACAGCGATAATGGTGAGTATGAAGATCAAATTTCATGGGCTCGCTCCTTTGCTTCTTCTGGTCGTGATGGGTCTTATCTGGCGTCTATAACTTGAATCGTCTGAATCGTAGACCTGTTCTGGCATCATAGAACCTGCTAGGACAATCTAAACCGGATCAAGTACGTATTATTCTGGGCTAAGAAAATGGTCGGCAGGCATCCCTTTCAGATCATCGAGAAATTGCCGCATCGCCGAGTTCAGATAGCGACCGGATTTGTAAATCAAGCCGACTGGATGGCTCACCTCGAACTCAGGCATCGGGATCATAACGAGTGTGCCATGGCGTAGCTCGCTACTGATCGACTGGCGCGAAATAATCGCAGCACCCAGATCGATCTCAACCATCCGTTTTACTTCCTCACTACTGGATAGCTCCATAATAATCTCCGGCACAACGCCATGCTGCTTGAAAACCTCATCGACAAAACGGCGTCCGACCGTATCTGGAGAAAGCATAATAAGTGGTAGATGCTGCAAATCCTGAATCGTCGCCTTGCGTGTACGTGCCAGCGGATGCTGGGGCGAGACGACCAGCTCAAACATATCATAGTACAGAATGGACGTTTCCAGATTCGGGTTCCGTTCAATCAGGTAACCGATTCCAACATCGACCAGACCATGTTCAACACTATTATAGATTTGAGAGGAAGGCATCGAATGAATCATCGTTTTAATCAGTGGAAATTGATTTTGAAAATACGCCAGCACTCTGGGTAAAATCTGAATCGCGATCGAGGTCGTCGTTCCAAGTAGAATCCGCCCTTGTGGCGTTTCGTCCAGATCAGCGAGGCGCTGCTTTAATTGTTCAACAACCGATAAAATCTGCTCTGCATGCTCCAGAAATACCCTTCCCTGGTCAGTCAGCGTTACCGGCTGATTCCGGTTAACAAGCACCGTCTTGAATTCATCCTCCAGGCTTTTGATCTGGGCGGATACCGCAGGCTGGGTGAGATTCAGCAGTTCACCTGCCTTACGGAAGCTCATGGTGCGCGAAATGGTCAATAATGTTTCCAGTTGACTGATATTCATGAGTTCCTCCTTATGTACACCTGTTAATAAATTATAGTGGATTGCCGAAAAACCAGCAATGCGGCTGAAAATACATTTCTGCAATTTCGTACGCTTTCGCAACTTTATGGAAGAGCGATTGAAGAAATTTTACAAAAAAACCAACTCATTTTGAGCAATTTAGTGAACAATAGTATACATAAAATCGCTACATTATCCGATAATAGTAAAAAGTCGTCGAATAGACCTAGAAAAACCGACGAAATCAGCATCTTTATACCTAAAAAAGATGCGGAATATTCATTCCAGCAACATACTCCAAAAAAAAATTAAATATTTTGGGATATGGGTAGGTTTCTGGATGAATTGTACTAGGTTATAAGGTATAATGAATCTACTATTTATAGGTCATAAGTTTCATTTAAAATATCAACCCATTAGCGGAGGGGAGTATTAAAGTATGAAGGCGGAAGTAATTAATCCTTTTTTGGAAGCAGCGAGACTAGTAATCGGACAGGTTGTGCAGGTCTCTCCTTCCACCGGAAGTCTCGGTATCAAGGATATCGAACTGGTGGATGATCATATTTGGATTCAAATTGGTATGACCGGACAAATGAGTGGCGATATCATTTTCGGTATTCACGAAAGTGTAGCGCTGCGTATGGTATCGGCAATGATGGGCGGTTTTGTATTAACTGAGATGGACGAAATGGGTCAAAGTGCCATTTCCGAGCTGGGGAATATGATTAGTGGTAATGCAAGTACCATTTTATCCAATCAAGGCGTAACGGTGGATATTACACCTCCAAAGGTGATGAAAACAAGCTCAGTTACAGGCTTCATGTCTGCAAAAGCATTGACGATTCCACTGATCATGGATGGAATTGGCGAATTGGACATTCAGGTGATGGTTTCCTGATTTCCGGACCGAATACGGCAATATTTGCTGACTCGTACCGATAACGGTGGCAAGTCAGACCTCCGTAAATGGCCTTGACCCTATGAACCGTTTGAGAACGAACAGAAGCTGTTTCCCCTGTAAAAGGGAGAGACAGCTTTTTTTGTATTTCGATTCAGCAAACAGGATACCAATAATGCTGGATATCAGACCGAGCATCCCCTAAAATGAAACTAGACTAGGGGGGCTTATTGTGACACTTGCCAATAAAATCATACTCATCACCGGTGCATCCAGTGGACTGGGCGCACGGACGGCTGAACTTCTTGCAGAAAAAGGAGCTATTCCCATCCTGACCGCACGCTCCAAGTCAAAGCTAGAACAGCTTTCGCAGCAGTTACATGGAGAGCACCGCGTCTTTGTTATGGATGTCCAGCAGCAGCAGGACATTGAGCATGTCGTTGCCAGAATCATTGACGAATACGGACGCATCGATATTTTGCTCAACAATGCAGGGTACGGACAATTTACTGCTATTCTGGATACCGAGCTAACCGAATACGAGCAGATGATGGATGTAAATTATATGGGCACCGTACGCTGCACCCGCGCTGTGCTGCCTCATATGCTACAAGCTGGAGGAGGCCAGATTTTGAACGTCGCTTCGATCGCAGGCAAGTTCGCCACCGCCAAATCCACATCCTACACAGCAACCAAATTCGCCGTACTCGGCTTCACCAACTCCCTGCGCCAGGAGCTACGCGGTACCGGCATCACCGTATCTGCCATGAATCCCGGCCCAATCAACACCGCCTTCTTCGAACGAGCCGACCCCACCGGCGCATACGTTAGCAACGTGAGCGGCTTCATGCTATCGACCGACAAAGTATGCCGCGAGCTCGTCCGCATGATGGAAAAACGCCGTGAGGAAATCGATCTACCACGGTACGCAGGCATTGCCATGCGCCTGTACAACTTATTCCCACGCCTGATCGACCGTCTAACGTATTCGTTTTTTGATCGGAAGTAGGCAACTAAAGAAGCAAAGTAAGAAGTGAATTTGATCGGAATTAAGAAGTGAAGCTGTTAAGAAATAAAGCCATTAAGAAGTACAGAAGTACAGAAGTACAGAAGTGCAGAAGTAAAACGGAAAGTATTTGCTAGGCGTGTAAGCAAACGTATATGATGCGAGAAATACGGAACGGAGGGAAGGAAATAAGGGGAAAGGACGACCTTTGAGCACGGGAATCTACATTTACTCTACATTCGTAGATTCCTGTGCGATACCCGAGTCCGTCCCCTTATTCCTTCCCGCAGTGGTGTATACCCAAGCACACAAGTCTGCCTAAGCGCTCTAAAAATGCAAGATTAGCGCCAGCACGTGCGCAGACCAAGCGAATACTGATATAATGATACATGCTGCAATGACACAGACCTATCGCACCCGAGCAGGTGCGAGCAATTGTGACGATGACGCCATACTATGGATATATAAAGGATGAATACAATGGAAACAAATACGAATTTTATTGGGCTTGGCATGGATGAGAGCTTGAATGATGCACTGTCCCGTTATGGTATTACAACACCTTCCCCTGTACAGGCAGAGACGATTCCGCTGATGCTGGAAGGACGCGATGTACTGGCACAATCGCAGACAGGTAGCGGCAAAACGCTCGCTTATCTGTTGCCAATTTTGCAAAAGATTGATCCCGAGCAAAAGGAGCTGCAAGCGCTGATCCTCGCGCCTACGCAGGAGCTGGCGATGCAGATCGTACGTGAATGCGAGCGTTATGGCGAAGAATGCGGAGTTACTTCACTTGGATTGATCGGAGGCGCAGCAATCAAGCGTCAGATCGAAAAGCTGCGCCGTCACCCGCATATCGCGGTGGGTACACCGGGACGCATCAATGAGCTGATCGGTCTGCGTAAGCTGAAAATGCATCAGACCAACGTAATTGTAGTCGACGAGGTTGATCAGGTGCTTGGACTGGGCGGCGGTACCGATGTACAGCGTATTATTAAAAGCGCACGCCGTGATCGTCAGCTTGTGTTCCTGTCCGCAACAATTAATGAAGAGATTCACCAGATCGCCAACCGTGAAATGAAGGATCATGCGATTGTCGGTATTGAACCAGGTCAACATACAGCGTCTGCAATTGAGCATGTGTACTTTGTAGCAGAAGAGCGCGATAAGCTGGACATGCTGCGCCGTGTGCTACGTCATTACAAAGCAACCCGTGCCATCGTGTTTGTGAATCAAACTGAGCAGATTGCCGAGGTTGAATCGAAGCTTGAGTATATGGGCTTCAAAGCACGTGCCATTTATGGAGATGCGGACAAGGTAACCCGTAGCACCGTGCTGTCCCAATTCCGTTCCGGTAAGCTGGAAGTGCTCGTTGCTACCGATGTAGCCGCACGCGGTCTCGATATCGAGGACTTGAATCTGGTCGTGAGCTTAGATCCGGCATTTGATGCGGAATTCTATGTACACCGTAGTGGTCGTACTGGACGTATGGGTAAAAAGGGTGTAGCCGCTTCGATCATTACAGAGCGCGAGCGTTTTATTATGCGTAAATTCTCGGATACACTGCATATCCGTTTGCAGGAAATGGTACTGCGTGGCGGTGAGACGGTAAGTGCACCGGCTGGTAAGCGCGCATCGGCTCGTCGTACAGAGCGTACTGATAGCAAGCCGAAGACGACGGCATCCTCACCAGCTGAGTCTAACTCGACAGCAAACGATGACCAGCAAGCAGTAGCTTCAACTGAGCCTGTAGTACGTAAGCCTGCTAGCAGCAAGCCAGCTTCGAATGGTAAGCGTGATAACAAGCCAAAAGCACGTCATGTAGACAAAAAAAGCAAGGGAGCGCCGAAGTGGCTGAAAGCCAAACGTGCTGGCTCCCCGGATGAAAAGTGAGGGAATGAGGATGGAACAGGTACCTGTACTTCAGGTGGACCGTCTGACCGGCGGCTACAGTCTTGGCAAGCCTGTCCTGCACGATATTAGTTTTCAGGTGGGCAAGGGCGAGATGATCGGCTTGATCGGTCTGAACGGAGCGGGCAAGAGTACGACGATGAAGCATATTCTTGGTCTGATGACACCGCAGGGTGGTGAGGTGCATATTCAGGGAACAACGCTACGTAAGGCTCCCGAGCAATATCGTTCCTCACTCGCATTTGTACCCGAGGCACCTCAGCTATATGAAGAAATGACGGTACGCGAGCATCTGGAATTTACCGCTCGTGCATACGGTGTGGAGCCAGCGGATTATGAGCGCCGCGCTGCGCGCTTGATCGATCTTTTTAATATGAAGGAAAAAGAAGATAGCCTGTCGATGCATCTGTCCAAAGGGATGAAGCAGAAGGTTATGATTATGTGTGCCTTTGTTGCGGCGCCACCTCTCTACATTATTGATGAGCCGTTTCTCGGTCTGGATCCGCTCGGTATTCGATCATTGCTTGATTTTATGGTTGAAACGAAGCAGGGTGGATCATCGATCCTGCTCAGCTCGCATATTTTATCGACGATTGAGAATTATTGCGATCGTTTTATCGTGCTGCATCGTGGACGGATTATTGTGCAGGGCACACTGGAGCAGATTCGTGAGCAGACGGGTCAGCAGGGCACACCACTGGAGCAGATTTTCTATGATCTGGTTCAGGACTCCACCTGGACGGTGAGCAATGATTAATTTGCCAGAGCTGCGGCAGAAGCGCCGTGGTGAATTTTGGGCACAGATTTTGCCGTATACGCAGTATATTATTCAGAGTGGTGTGGCGGTATTGACCTTCTTTCTGCTCATTGCCTTTGCCGCCTGGTATACGACCTTTGTTCAGAATATACCGGCAGGCTTGCCCGTATACTGGATTATGCTCGTATTGTTAACGCCGCTCACCGTATACGGTTCTGTGCGTACGTATATGCGTCCAGCAGATGTAGTATTTATGCTACCTGTGGAGACACAGATGAAGGCTTATTTTGCATCGGCATGGCGCGGGGGAATGATCGGCAAGTCGTTCTGGTTAATTTTACTGGCGATTGTAGCATGGCCATTTTATGTACGTGCCGCGATCGAACCGAAGCCGCTGCTCGTATTGCTCCTATGTATTTTGCTACTCAAGGGTGTTAGTAATTATGGCAGCTGGCAGGAAATGCGGATGGAAGGACAGCGCGCACGGGTAGGGTATCGTGTACTGCGCTATATCGCGATTATCGGATTGCTTGGTGCTGTACTCTGGCTGCCGCTTACCATGGCGATAATTACACTTGCTGCGGGTATTGTCGTTTATGTGATTTGCCTGCGATTACCGGGTAAGGTCGCTGTGCCGTGGGAACGATTAATTGCTGCGGAGAAAAATCATGCGGCTTCGGTGATGCGGATGCTGGGCTGGTTTGTCGATGTACCGACAGGCGAGCGCAAGGTGAATCATCGACGCTGGCTGTCCTTTATCGGTAAACGATTGCCGTGGAAGCAGGAGCAAGCGTTTCGCTTTTTGCTGACTCGTACGTTTATTCGAACCGAGCTATTACCGACATTAAGTCGCTTTGTCGTGTTTGGCATCATTCTGATCGTGCTGGCGCGTGAATCGTGGTTTGGCATTGCCGTGTATCTGCTATTTATTATTCTGGCGGGTATGCAGCTCACCATGCTACGCAAGCAACATACGGATACGCTGTGGTTATCGATCTATCCGCTTCCACCTGCTGCACGTAGGCTGGAAACGATTCGTCTTATTACCATTGTTCAGCTTGTCGTCGCGATTGTGCTATGGATACCGATTGCAATCACAGGCAATATCGCCTGGCTGGTAGGTGCGCTCATCGCTGGATTGCTGATCGTCTGGATTCAGCGTGCATCTCTCAATCGTAAATGGCTACGCGAGCTTCAACTGGAAGAGGAATTCGAATAATCGGTACGGCACAGCTACACAGTCGGTGAGCGAGGGATGAAGCATGAGTAAAATCAATGAAAGTGAAGTCGATAGTCTGCAAACGCTGGCGGAGCTTATTAGCGAGGTGATGGGCAGTCCAGTTACGATCGAGGACGAAGCCCATCGCTTGCTCGCCTATAGTATGCACGATCCAAATACTGACCCTGCACGCATCGCTACGATTATTGGACGACGTGTACCTGAGCATGTGCAGCGTGCGCTGTACGAATCGGGAGCGATGCAGCGACTACAGGATAGCGCGGAGCCCCAGCATATTGAGCAATTAAGCGAGGTCGGATTAAGCCGTCGGATGGCGATTTCTGTGCGTCATTATGATGAGATTGTCGGCTATATCTGGCTACTGGAATACGACGGCTCGTATACAGACGAGCAGCTGGAGCAATTCCGTCAGGGCGCACGCATCGCTGCTGGACAAATTATGCAGCAGCAACGCCGTCAGCAGCATATCGATCTGCTACGTCGTCTGCTGAGTGGACGATTTCAATCGGAGCAGGAGGCAGCCCAGCAAGCACGCGAAAGTGGGGTGGAGCTTCCTGCCCATCATTATGTATTATTGCTGGAGCATGATCATCAACCCGATATGAGCGGCTGGTCAGAGCGAATCGTTCAGGCCGCCAATGAGTTCGCCATTCGTGTTACCCTGCATATGCAGGAGCCCAGCCGAATCGTACTGCTATGTGGCTTCGGAATAGCGGCTATTCAAGCTCGGAATGCCAACTCCGACCCTGTTGCTCTGATCCGTTCCATGATCACAAGAGCACGCGAGCTATTGCCTCAGCATGAAGAGCTATATATGGCTGCTGGCGAGCAGGTCGGCTCTGCCCTGCATATTCAGCGTAGTTACCGTCAGGCGCGTGAATTGGTGCTGCTACACCGTCAATTACCAGAAACGAGAACGATTCACTATTATCCAGAGGCTGGCTTTTATCGCTATCTACCCGCGATGCACCGCGAAGCCGAGCAATTCCCAGTCACCTGGGGACCATTGGATCGACTGGCAGCCTATGACCAGGAGCATAATAGCAATCTGCTACAGACGCTTGCCGTATTCCTCGACCTGGATAGCGATACCAAACGCGCTGCCACCCAGCTGCACGTACACAGCAACACACTCAACTACCGTCTCAAACGAATCACCGAGGTAGGCGGCATCGACCTAACCAGCATGTCTGAAAAAGTAACACTCTATCTTGAGCTCAAGCTATTATGGTTCGATAGCAGTGGTTAATACAGACGGATTTCAATAAAAATGAACGAATCTCTTTACCTCAAAGACAAAAGATATCATTCATACCGGTATAGCACCAAGTGTACAGATATGAAGCAAATAGCCTTTATCATGAATAATCCATATAGACAATGTGTATGTCGTTATCGGGCAGATACAACAGGCACATTGTCTATATGGGAGCGCTCATGATATAAGGCTATTTTCTTATGTGCACACCTGCAATACATAACTGCCTACGGATCAAGAGTTTACTTGGTCAACGAAGAGAACTTTATCAAAGGTTTTTAAATGAGGTTTAAAGTAAGCCGTGTGATACTTATGACGTCTAACTTGCTGATCCCTTCCCATCATTTGCGGGTAATAACACGATAAATGCAATTATAATTCACACTACCTCGCAGTCTTATTTACTCCTATATCTAATTATCACTCTAATTATGTTAAATAACCTACCATAAAATTCAGCCTTTTGTGTATTTCAACAATTCATTTTATTCAAATTTGGAAAATCAAACGATTACATGATATTTTCACTATCCTATAATAAGTGTACAAATCAGATTCGCCTATTGAAGGAGGAAATAACATGAGAATTGGAGTCCCAAAAGAGATTAAAAACAACGAAAACCGTGTAGCGATCACCCCGGCTGGTGTGGCTACACTCACAGCTGCTGGCCATGAGGTGTATGTAGAGAGCGGAGCAGGTACAGGCAGCGGGTTTAGTGATGAATCTTATGCAGCTACAGGGGCGAATATTCTGGCAGCGGCGGCAGATGTATGGGCAACTGCGGACATGATCCTGAAGGTAAAAGAGCCGCTTCCGTCCGAATATGGTTATTTCCGTGAAGGCTTGATTCTGTTTACGTACCTTCATCTGGCTGCGGCACCAGAGCTTGCGGCGGCATTGCTGGAGAAAAAGGTAATCGGAATTGCATACGAAACTGTAGAAGTAAATCATACCTTGCCACTGCTCACACCGATGAGCGAGGTTGCTGGACGAATGGCAGTACAGATCGGTGCTCAATTTTTGGAGCGACCACATGGTGGCAAGGGGATTTTATTAAGTGGTGTACCGGGTGTCAAACGAGGCAAAGTAACTGTTATTGGCGGTGGCGTCGTCGGCACGAATGCAGCGAAGGTTGCCGCAGGTATGGGTGCGGATGTCACGATCATCGATCTGAGTCCAGATCGCCTGCGTCAGCTGGATGACATCTTCGGTTCCTCTGTGCAAACACTCATGTCCAATCCGTACAATATTGCTGAAGCGGTAGCATCCTCTGATCTGGTTGTCGGGGCAGTGCTGATTCCAGGTGCAAAAGCACCGAAGCTAGTTACCGAAGATATGGTGAAAAGTATGGAAGCTCACTCAGTAATCGTAGACGTTGCTATCGATCAGGGTGGAATCGTAGAAACGATCGATCGCATTACTACCCATAATGATCCAACCTACGAAAAGCATGGCGTTGTTCATTATGCTGTAGCGAATATGCCAGGTGCTGTACCGAAAACGTCAACGATGGCATTAACGAATGCAACGATGCCATACGTGTCCTTGATTGCCAATCTGGGTCTGCGTGCCGCGCTGGAACGAAGCGATGCACTCAAGCTGGGTGTGAATACAGCAGCAGGTACGATGACTTACGCCGCCGTAGCACGCGATCTAGGCTATACTCATGTGCCAGTAGAGCAAGCATTGGAGCGTACTTTTGCAGCGATGAGCTAAGGACGAGTTGGTAAAACAAAGCTGCGCAAGTCGATCGACATGATCCGCTAAAGGATGATGATCGATTGGCTTACGCAGCTTTATGTACCGCCTTCTATGTATAGGTAGTTCTCTTATAGATGATGGGCGGCGTTAAAAGCGCAGTTGATTGGTTTTCGATGTATAGATGCATAGAAACATAGATTCATAGCGGGATGAATTGAATGCATTAAATGAATTGAATACAATAAAGGAATACAAGCTTAAACGAATTCATTATTAATAAGCGATCAACTGTACTACAGTACAAGACTGTAAGAGTAATAGACCGACACTTCACTGCTGTCGGTCTATTTGCGTTGTCTGGATAGGATGAATGAAACGATGAATAGGATGATTTCATAGAGATGGCTACAACGATAAGTATAAAAAGAAACAAGAAAGTGCGTATTGAACAATATGATAAATATTATTTATGACCGTGATAAAAATATCAAAATATATATGTTAACTAATATAACATTAAAAGCGATTTAAATTCTAATCTAAAACCTATAAAAAACTACAGAAACCTACAACTACCTAACGATCAATTCTTTATAAAATGCATAAATATTTACTTTATACACATAAATTACGATGAAAACGAATTTTAAAGTCAATAATCAAGCTAAATATTCGGATTTTTGAAATATTAATTCATAATATATTCCAATATATGAAAATAAGATTTAAAATTTAGCGTTGCCGTATGTATATTTTGTATGTATACTTTGAACTAGATATTGTATCAATTTGTGTTACATAAGTTAACATTAAAAGGGGGATTTATACGTATGAAATGGAAATGGAACGGTTTGGTGGCAGCAACGCTGATCATGGGACTACTTGCTGGTTGTGGTAATGGTGGTACATCAACAACGGGTGCATCAGGTAGTGGAGGTAGCAGTAGCGGAAAAGTAATTAAAATCGCTACGCAGTCTCCATTATCCGGTGGTAGCTCCATTCAAGGTGAAGCGATTCGTCTCGGCGCTCAAATGTCGCTGGAGGATCACAAAGAAGAGTTTACCAAGCTGGGCTATTCTCTTGAGCTCGTGCCTTACGATGATCAGGGTGATCCGAAAAAAGGCGTTGCCAACGCAGAGCAGATCGGTGCCGATCAGGCAGTGCTCGGCGTTATCGGTCACTTGAACTCCGGCGTATCCATTCCTTCCTCAGTCGTATATGAAAAATACAATATTCCAATGATCTCCCCGGCGAGTACAGCGACTGAATTTACAGATCGCAAGCTGAAGGTTGCTAACCGTGTCGTAGCACGGGATGACTTCCAGGGCCCAGCAGCTGCCAACTATGCAGTGAAAACGGTCGGTGCCAAGAAAATTTTCGTTATTCAGGATAAAACAGCATACGGTCAAGGTTTGGCTGAGGCATTCCGCGATGAAGCGCAGAAGCTGGGCGCAACGATCGTCGGTTATGAAGGGATTACGGTCGGCGAGAAGGATTTCAATGGTGTTCTCAATATCGCCGCTACGCAAAATCCAGACTTTATCTTCTTCGGTGGTCTGTATGCAGAAGGTGGTCTGATTATCAAGCAGGCTCGTGATAAAGGCATTACCGCTCCGATCATGGGTGGTGACGCACTGGATTCCTCCGGTCTTGTCGAAGTAGCAGGCCCGGATGTGAAGGGCGCACTGTACAGCTCCGTTGCAGGCGAGATTGCCAAGATGGAGGGCGGCCCAGAATGGGGAGCGCGTTATCAGAAGGCATTTGGTAAAGCGCCAGAAGGCTATTCTGCTTATGCGTATGATTCCATGACGATCATGCTGGATGCGATCAAAAAGACCGTTGAAAGCAATAAGGGTGAAATGCCGACACGTGAAGCGGTACGCGATGCTGTCCGCGCAACGAAGGATTTTAAAGGTATTGCAACCGAGGTGACGTTTGATGATAAAGGCGACAACTCTTTTGCCAAAGTCTACATTTACGAATTTAAGGGCGACACGTATCCAGGTGAGCTGGTATCCGAAGTGAGCCAATAATGACGGGAAGTTAGCATGCGGCCAAAGGGTATGTGCAGGTTGACGCCATACCTTTTGGCTCTTGTTTTATTCCTTATGAAAGGGGTACGTTCATGTTCGCAACTATTTTACAAACGTTGCCACAGGTGCTGATCGACGGTCTGGCACTGGGTGCCATTTATGCGGTAGTCGCACTGGGCTACACGATGGTATACGGCATTTTGGAACTGATCAACTTTGCGCACGGCGAGATTTTTATGACAGGTGCTTTTGTAGGGACAGCCGTGCTGTTTTTATTTCAAGGGATGGGCTTGACCGGTGGGCTGCCGCCATGGATATCTTACGTACTGATTTTGTTTGTCGCGATGATGGTCACGGGGGCGCTAGGGGTCGGTATTGAACGAGTTGCCTATCGTCCACTGCGCAAGGCACCCAAGCTGATCTCCTTAATCTCGGCCTTTGGTGTATCGTTCGTATTACAGGATCTGGTTCGCTTTATCGCGGAGCTGAAAACAGGTAATTATATCGTCAGCGTACCGCAGCTGTTTGAAGGACGCTTTAGTCTGAGCTTCTCCTCCATGTCAGCAGCGCTCGGCAATGCAACGGTGAAAACGAACACGGTATTTATTTTTATCGTGGCGATCGTTTTGATGGTTGGATTGGACATTTTCGTCAACCGGACCAAATGGGGCGGCGCGATGCGTGCGGTTGCACAGGATCGGGAGACGGCTTCACTGATGTCGATTAACGTCAACAAGGTTATTTTGCTAACGTTCTTTATCGGCTCTGCACTGGGTGGCTCTACAGGCGTATTGTTTGCCCAGCAGTACGGAACGATTGATCCGTATATTGGATTTATTCTAGGCTTGAAGGCATTCACAGCTGCTGTACTCGGCGGGATCGGTAATATCCGCGGGGCGATGTTTGGCGGCGTGGTCATCGGCGTACTGGAAATGTTCGCTTCGGCCAATCTCGGTCTGATGACCGGAGGCAACTTTGGAGCGGAGTATAAGGATGTATTTGCCTTTGCGATTCTAATCGTTGTTCTCATTTTCAAACCAGAGGGCTTGTTCGGTAAAGCCGTCAAAGAGAAAGTGTAGGTGAATGGAATGGGAAAACTGGCTAATCTAAGGGCTTCACTGCAAGGGAGCAAACTCGCACAGGGCATTTTGCTTATCGCCTTTACACTCGTCACCGCAGGTGCGGTCTACCTGATGGATCGCTCGGTTACTGCCTTTTTGCTGCTGCTCGCATCGCTATTGCTGCTCTACTACACGTCATTTACGAATGGGATCAAATGGATCATTGCACTGGTGCTGCTCATCATCGTCATTCCGTTTGCGACCTCCGGCGGCTCATCGTATGAATCGTATATGGAGGTGGCAACACAGTGCGGCATCTATGTCGCGATGGCGCTCGGTTTGAATATTGTGGTCGGCTTTGCAGGCCTGCTCGATATGGGCTTTGTTGCTTTCTTCGCGGTCGGGGCGTACACATACGGTATTTTTGCTACCGGACAGGCGAACAATTTTATCTCCGGTGATCTGTTTCCGTTATCCGGTGGGACATTCTGGATTTTCATTTTGCTGGGCGGCTTTATGGCAGGAATTTTCGGCATTTTGCTCGGCTTGCCTGTATTGCGGGTCAAGGGCGATTATCTAGCGATCGTCACGCTGGGCTTCGGGGAGATCATTCGAATTATTTTCAACAATCTGGAGAAGCCGGTCAATATTACGAACGGCGCGATGGGGCTGTCCTCGATTCAGCCGCCTGACCTGTTCGGGTACGATTTTACATTTCCGCATCAGTTTTACTTTATCGTCATTGGTATTTTGCTTATCGTGATCTTCGCCGTTCGCCGACTGGAGCATTCACGACTTGGACGTTCGTGGAAGGCGGTACGTGAAAATGAGATCGCCGCACAGTCGATGGGCATCCCGCTTATTCGTACCAAGCTGATCGCTTTTGCGATTGGGGCATCCTTTTCCGGGATGATGGGTGTCGTGTTCGCAGCCAAGCAGACCTTTATCGATCCGACCAGCTTTACGCTGATTGAGTCGACAACGATTCTGGTCATGGTCGTACTGGGAGGGATGGGCAGTGTACCGGGCGTTATTCTGGGTGCAAGTCTTGTGACCATCCTGAATCTACAGGTGCTTACTGAAGTGACAAACTGGCTGAATCAGCTCTCTATGCAGGGCATAATCAATGTACCAACCGCATTATCGCCATCCAAGATGCAGCGCTTTATTTTCGGCATGATCCTGATTCTCGTTGCGATCTTCCGTCCGAATGGACTGATTGCCGCTAAAAATCGCAAAATACCGAAGGAGGTTGTTACAGGTGATGAAAGCTCCAATTCTAAAACCACTACTTCTGCTCTTCGTAAAGTCCGTTCGGAATAAACAGCTCTGGAAATCCGGCTATGTGCATCTGACGGGAACAATTATCGCACGCTACACACCGGATGTGATCGTGCCTGTCCCGGAAGCACGGGACACCAGAGCATCTCGTTAAAGGCTTACTGCATAAGGAGGATAAAGCGATGAGCATTCTAAAGGTGAGCCAGCTGACTAAGCGCTTTGGTGGACTGACCGCGGTGAGCGGCGTGGATTTCGAATTTCCGCGTGGGCAGATTTCCGCTGTGATCGGGCCGAACGGGGCGGGCAAAACGACCTTTTTTAATATGATTACCGGTATTTATGTGCCGGATGAAGGCAAGATTGAGTTGGATGGTGAATCGATCGTCAATGTGAAGCCGGATCGTATTACGGGCAAAGGCATTGCACGAACATTTCAAAATATCCGTCTGTTCGGCAGCATGACTGTACTGGAAAATGTACAGGTCGGTATGCATATTCATCTAAAAACAGGGGTGGTCG
Source organism: Paenibacillus hunanensis (assembly GCF_034055775.1). Taxonomy (NCBI): domain Bacteria; kingdom Bacillati; phylum Bacillota; class Bacilli; order Caryophanales; family Paenibacillaceae; genus Paenibacillus; species Paenibacillus hunanensis. The sequence continues at coordinate 1,341,601 of NZ_CP139194.1, forward strand.
GTACGCTGCTCAATCTGCCACGCGTACGGCATGAGGAGCATCATTCCCAGCGCGAAGCATATCGCTTACTGGAATATGTAGGTCTGGCGGAATGGTACAATGCCGAAGCGAGTAGTCTGTCATATGGTGCGCAGCGGCGTCTGGAGATCGCGCGTGCACTGGCAGCCAAGCCAAAGGTGCTGCTATTGGATGAGCCAGCAGCAGGGATGAATCCGCGTGAGACGGTCGACCTGACTGGACTGATTCGACGCATTCAACAGGAGCTGGATATTTCAATTATTCTGATCGAGCACGATATGAAGCTCGTCATGGAGTTATCGCATCATATTCTTGTACTGGATCATGGTGTGAAGATCGCAGAGGGCGAGCCAGCCGATATTCGCTCCAATCCGAAGGTGATCGAGGCTTATCTTGGTAAAAGTGCGGTCGAAGAGGGAGTGATGGCAGAATGAGTCTATTGCAGCTCAAGCAGGTCGAAGCCTACTATGGCGCGATTCAGGCACTGCGTGGTGTGGATATCGAAGTAAACGAAGGCGAGATCGTCACCTTGATCGGCTCCAATGGTGCAGGCAAATCGACAACGCTCAAGTCGATCTGTGGACAGGTGAAGATGAAAGGAGAAATCTGGTTTAATGGTATGAATATTACCGCACAGCCGCCTCATCTGACCGCGCTCGGCGGTATTGCCCATGTGCCGGAAGGACGCCGTATTTTCCCACGTTTGACCGTAAAGGAGAATTTGGAGATGGGTGCCTTTTCAGTGAAAAGTAAGGCGGTCATCAAGGAGCGTACGGAAAAAGCATTTGCTTATTTTCCAAGATTGAAGGAACGTTATCATCAGGTAGGCGGTACGATGAGCGGCGGCGAACAGCAGATGCTCGCGATTGCACGCGGACTGATGATGGGACCCAAGATTTTGCTGCTGGATGAGCCCTCGATGGGACTGGCACCGGTTATTGTGGATCAGATTTTCGAGATTATTCAGGAGCTGAATGAGACGGGCATGACCATTTTGCTGGTCGAGCAGAACGCATATCAGGCACTACAAATTGCTCATCGCGGGTATGTGATTCAGACGGGCGAGATTACGCTACAGGATGCAGCGGCGGAGTTGCTGCGGAATGATCAGGTGAAGGAAGCGTATCTGGCTTAGATTGTATTGAATTTAAGTTGTCTGGTTGATGTGGTATACAGCTGGAATCAGGCTATTCACGGCCTTTAGTTTTAGTGAGTTTTTCTTTAGATTCTAAAAGTAAACTATAAATAAACCTCAACCCGATAAAGAGTGCCTAATTCTGTCTAGCAGAGCCAGGCACTCTTTATTTTATTAGTATAGTATGCTCTTCATTCATACTGGAAATGTTCTAATTTTATAAAAAAAGTAAAAAAATCTGAATGTAGTAGCTAGCTGGATTAAAGCCTATCATGATGCTGATGCCAAGATTTTGTACGTCAGCTATTACATAGAAAGTGGTTGCTCGCCTGTTTGATCTTACTTTTGAATCATGTATACAATGGTACCGATTTACAAAATAATTCCATTAGGAGGAATAATTATGATTACTAAAAAAATCGCACTATCTGTAATGTCCGTTGCCTGTTCCTTTGGAATTGCAGCTGCCGCAACTCCGGTACAGGCTCAGGCATCGACGATGCAAGCAACTGAAAATCAAAATATGACTGTTCAAGGCGTAGCTTTGCAAGTGATAGATTCCAAAACAGGCAAGCTATTAAATCAAAACCAGTGGGGATACTATGGCAGTCCTACAGGCTCGATCGTAATTTGTGAAGGGTCTCCCGATTTTGGTGCAGTCGTAGGTAGATATTATACGAATGCTGGAATTACAAATATGACGCAAGGCTCGCATAGTGGAGTGAATTATGTAAAAGTATGGGTAGATTCCAGTAAAGAGCAGTATTCCAGCTCTTCTACCATTCCGGGATACACGTTCTCGAGTGATTATCTAGAAGACTTGTAAGCTAAATGGGTATAGGGATGCTTCTTTAAACGGATGATAAAAATAAATCAAGCAGCCTTCTTATTTAAGAGGCTGCTTGATTTTATAAATGGCATTTGTAAGCTATAGTGACAGGTACGGAGTTTATGAAAGCTGATACCACCACGGAGCAAGAGCTGTTTTCAATTCCTCCAAAACAGCTATCTTTTCACTTGTTGCTGCGCCGGCAGGTAGGGCTTGCTGATGAGCAAGTGCGGCTTTTAGTGCAGTCGTATCCTGTAGTGTCGCCGTATTCGGATTGCTTTCTGCTGCAATGGTATCCTCTGCGTCAGCCGCTGCATCGCTAAGCCATTCATCCAGCGTAGGCACATGCACGAGCATATCGCCATTGGCTTTCAAATGATCCAGTTCAAAATTAACTTTTACCTTAAAGGTTAATTCATCTGCACTATCATTATAACGTAGCAGCTTGATCGTTTCAGATTGCGCGGTTGGTTGCAGATAAGCATCGGCAGTCACCGTTGTTCCTGAACTGGCAGGGGCGGCTTCAATTGCGCTTACCATTTGCTTAACGCCAGGATCACTTGATTCGTTGGGCATAAGATCAAGTCCATTATTCAGGCTGGTCGTGTACGGCAAGTATAGATCCGCTGGTAAACGGTCTACTTGATCCTGTAAACGTCCTTCTAACTCGGCTTCGTCATCTACGTTTCCGAAATACTGATATGGAGGTTCCGTTGCCCACAAATTGTTATAATCTAAAAATTGAAGTTTACCATCGATAACATTTAGATCAAATACACGCCAAAAAAGTTCATTACCGCTACTTGGTGGCAACGTGTACGATTTGACCGGAGCACTTGCATCACCAATGTATACCTGCACTGTAGCAGCCGACTTACCTAATGATCCAAGATTGTTAGCATGATAATTTTTGACATAATACATATAAGTTCCGTTCAGACGTTTGTTAATCGTAACAATCTCAGGGCCAAAGCCATTCATAGCATCTTTATCGATTGAGGCATATACTTCATTGCGATACGAATAACTCTCATTACGATAAGGTAAGATATGAAAGCCATAGCCGTTCACTGTCGGCCCATACAAATGAGCGTCCAGATCCTCGGGAAGCGCTGACCAGGTGAGCACAATTCGAATCTGATCCTGTTTAGCTGTAGCGATAGCTGTTGAATCTGTTTGAATATATTCGCTTGCTAATACAGGCGCGTTCAAGTAGGTGATCAGATAGCCGTCTTTTTGTAATTCACCCGTATAGGAGCCAGGTGGTAAATTAGTATAGTAATAACCGTCCACATCAGTTGAAGTAGTGAGCACAATCGGACCTGTTTTTACATCGGTTCCACGACGGAATGAAATTTGCATATCGGATACTGGATTGCCCTGAGCATCTGTGATTTGTCCATAAGCTCCAGTCATTTGGAAGCTACCGACAAAGCGATCTTTAAGCAAAGAAGAAGCGCTGGATGGTTCAACCGTCATCTGGATTGTCTTCCCGTAATTCGAAGGTTTAACATACAACGGAGTGAACTCAATCGCTCGCGTTTCACTATTAAAACGTAGTGAGCTTAACAAATGAGGAGCAGGCTGACCATCTAATGTTACGGTAATCTTCATATCACTCATATTAAGTCCGGCATAATTAGCATGATCAGGCAAAATTGCCTGTCCGTTGTTGATGCCTAGAAGATAAGTAGTTTGGGATGGGTTAGGGATGCCAGGTGTAACTGGCTGCGTCGTGCCTGCTGAAGAATTATCTTTTTTATCATCCTTCTTCACATTCGTCTCCGTCTGTGGTGCACCAATCGTACGACCCTCGATTCTAGCTGTAATCCCCGAGCTTACCGTTGTCTGTGTCACGCGTGGTGTGATCGTCACATCGGACGATTGGATAATCGCTCGATTGATCGTGCCATCTCCGTTAACGGTTGTTGGTGCATTCGCTGTGAACACATTGATCGATGATGCAGGATTCAAGGTGATTCGGTTATTGGTTGCGCCTGCGGCAACAGCGAATTGATCAATGGAGCCTGTAGTCAGACTCAGCATGGCACTGGATGAGCTCACATCAACAGCATCATAATTGCCTTTCATGCTAACCGATGCACCGGATGGAAGCTGGGACGTTAGCAATACATTATGGAAGCCGGCAGCGGTTGGTTGTTCTTCTTCCAGAATGGCAGCCGTTTGTAACGTCGTCTGCTGGATGCTGGTCGAACCAGAGGACACGATGCGAACGGTACCATTGGGTTTATTTACGAGCATATTTGCCAGTGAAGAATCCTTAATATGAACGCTATGACTACCGCCACCATTGACGATGGTTGTTCCTTTAACAGTAATTCCGCTCAGCAGTACATCACCTTCACCAATGCCTGCGCCGAGGATCAGATCCCCATCGATGGCGACATTGCGCAGCGTACTTCCAGCGGCATTCAGATATACATTGCCATGCAGGGGCTGGGAACCACTTTCCGGGCCATATACACCAGCCGAATTATACACGGTTGATGCGGCAGAGGCACCTTGCATCGAGCGATCCAGCACCGTTACGGCTTCGGCACGGGTTGTAATGTCTCGTGGACGAAAGCCCTTTTCGTCACCTTTCATCAGACCGCTGTCCAGTACGGCACCGATTGAGCCTTTACTCCATTGCGGACTATTTTGAGTATCGAACATATTATTAGCAGAGCTAGAAGACTTGAGCTTTTTGAGCGTTGTTAAAATAACAGCCAGCTCCTGACGGCTGACCTGCTTGTTCGGCTGGAAGGTGGAATCCTTGTAGCCTTCCATATATCCTTCTGCTCTTGCGATCGCGACGTCGTTATAATACCAGTCCGATGTCTGCACATCGGTATAATGAATCGATGTTGGACGTGTAAAGCCATATGCTTTGTTGATCAGTACAGCGAGCTGCGAACGCGTTACACTTTGATCAGGCTTGAGACTTCCGTCAGCAAAGCCGTTGATAAAGCCTTTTGTTTGCCATTCATTTAGCACATTACGTGCCCAGTGATTCTGTGTGTCTGATGCGGCGTGCACCGCTGTTGGTTGTGTCAGCCCTGCGAGAGGCAGCACCAAAGAAGCGCTCAGTACCAGCGCAGTCCATGTCTGTTTTTTTAATTTGAACATTCCTATGAGTCCCCCAGTGAATTGATATAAATGAAGCCATCCAGATGTACAGCTTATGACCTATAATGATCTTTCTATCTAGAACTATAGGGGAAGCTATGTAGGTATATAGATTCATCATACTACACAGAATGGGGTTTGGAAATGTATTTTCCTTTACTGGTAGGAGGTGGGTATAGAGGGAATCGTAAGCGGTAGTCTGGCTTGTAATATAGCAGGGGATATTCGCATAGATATGCAACGAAAAAAGGATGCGCCTGCATCATCAGGCACATCCTTTTTGAAAATTAAAAATGAAAGAGAACGTTGTAGTTAGAATTTTATAGTAGAAATTCACATTAGCATTCTATCTCTTCTGTTTGTACTAACAAGCTATGCTCAATCATTGATCAAAAGAGCTTAACCCTGCTTTACTTCCAGCACAGCCCGGTGAATCAGATCATACAGATCCTCCAGATAGGCTTCCTCGATGCAGGAGAATGCCACACGCAGATCGTGCTCGCCCAGTGCGATCGTACCGACTTCATATTCATTCAGCAGGTGCTGACGAACAGCTTCTGCCGATACATCATTCAGCTTGAGGCACATGAAGTAGCCGGAGTTGAACGGATAGTATTCCCATACATCGCCGTATTTGCCACTATCGAGCAGGTCTTTTACCTTGTTGGCACGACCCTTCATGATCTGGAATTTCTCTGCTTTTTGCGCATCAAATTCTGGCGATTGCAGGGCGTTCAGGACGAATGTCTGGGATGGATGTGCACCGCTGGAAATTGTCGAGCGAATAATACCGAGTGTCTTTTGCTCCAGCACATTCAATGCGGTATTGCTGTCTGCGCCATACGTAATAAAGCCGACGCGGAAGCCCCATACATATTCTTCCTTCGTTGCGCCATCGACCTTGATCGGCAGAATGCGTGGATGCAGACCAGCTAGCTCACCGAACAGGGATTCATGCATCGAATCCTCGAAGAAGAGTCCAAAGTATGCGTCATCCGTCACGACCACAACATTGATACCTGCTACTGCCGCTTCATTAATCGCTGCAACAATGCGGTGTCCGTCTTCCACATTCGGTGTATAGCCTGTCGGATTGTTCGGGAAGTTCAATACGACAATTGCTTTGCCTTTATCTTTTTGTGCCAGCAGCGCCTCGCGCAGACCGTCACTATTGAATTTCATATCACTTGTGAACAGGGGATAGTTCACGATCTCTGCACCGCGGCGTACGCCAAAGGTCAGCTCGTAGTTTTCCCAGTTTTTGTCCGGATAAATGACCACGTCACCAGCTTCCGCGAACAGATCGGCAACGATACTCAGTCCATGCGTCAGCGCGTTCGTTGCGATCGGATTACCAAAAGTCTTGTCAGCCATCGACGGGTTATCCTTGATCATCTTCTCCCGCCATGCTTTACGCAGCTCCGGCTTACCTGCTGGTGGTGCATAAGGATACAGGTCTTTTGGCTGAAATGCGGATAAGGAGTCCTGAATGACCTTCAGATGCATCGGCTTTCCATTTTCGGTTGCAATTCCAATCGTCGCGTTATACTTCTTCGCCTGGCTCGATGCTTCTGCCGATTGGCTCAATATGCCTTCCTTTGGAAAATACAGTTCCTTGCCGAGTGTAGACAGCATGTCATAAATAAATGGGCTGTCCGCTTTGAGGGAATCATTCAATTGTCCTGCCAGTGGGTTCATCTTGTTCATCCTTCCGAGTCTGTTTAAATGATAACCAGGCGAGTAGCTTGAAGGTTGGATTGGGAGTTTCCGCCTGATTTCGCTGCATCATAGTATAGCATTGTTGGGGGCAAGGTGTCACGGTGCGACTGGTGAATTTTACGAGCATAGATGTGAACGAATCGTAAACAAAAGAAAGACTATGCTCTTCTTACCACTGCTATCGATGTATATCATTATGTTGTAACTGTAGAAGCTGCGTTATTCATTCGCAATCTACTTCAATCGGACGCAGACGAGAACAATACGATTGACGTGACGGTTAGCGGTCAGTCGATGGATTATGCTGCTCGGTACGGGGTCAATATTGATGCAGTCCGGACTGTCATATCTTCATACCGCATACATTATCTCGCTCGTCATCATTCTGCTCCGCGATGATACGGACAATACTTTTCCATCAGACGCTGTGTTTCCAGATCATCTGGCAATGCGCGCTGTTCCAATCCTTCCATAATACGCTGGCGCTCTGGCTCACGTACATTTTGTCCAAACTTGAACTTGGCACTCCATTCCTCGGGTACGATCTTAATGAGCGCAACCGCCTTCAGCTGGGAGACATAGCGAGGATCTTCTGTGGTGATCGGATCATAGCCACCTTCTGGCTGGAGCTTCCGCATAAACAGGCTAAAGCCTTCAGCTTTCTCATCCAGATCCTTGATCATCTCTGCATGACCACGTACGGTTATACTTTTAAAATAAGCGGTTGCCGGACATGCCATATGATCATCTGTAAAGTAGGATGGTAATAGTGCATACTCGCGTGCTGCTGAGAAGGTGACACGGGTATTCTTTTTGAGCAGCTTCATCTTCTCGCCAGCCCGGCTACCGTGTACATAAAAGACACCATTTCCATAAGCAAAATTCAGTGGCACCACCCGCGGCCAGCCATCCTCGCTCGCCAGACCGAGAAAGCCAAAGGTCACTTCCTCCAAAAACTCCGCCATTTCCTGCTCTTCTGCAATCGAAAATTCTTTTCTACGCATATCGTTTCTCTCCCATTCCATGCTTTTCGTTATAGGCCTGAATTAGCGGCTCAAGATCGTAGACAGGATGCTTACGCGCATCAGCGTATCTCCAATTCACCGTGATTAATTGATCCATTCCTTCGCTTGACCGCTCGGTTATTCCAGCTTATGCTGAATATTGACAGGTTAAAAGAGCCAATATCGACTAAAATGATTAGTCCAATTTGTAGCATCCGCATCGTATTGAACATCCAACAAAGCATACATAGAGCAGCTCAGACAATAACTACAGTCAGTTAGAAAATAACTACCGCCCGATCAATCTAGTAGAAAAGAGGAAGCGAGATGCAGGAGATTACGATTGCTTATCAGCGACTACTGGAGCAGCATGGATATAAATATGTAGCCCTGTATCATGCTCTGCGTGAGGGCATCCTGAATGGTACACTGCCTGCACGTAGCCGTTTGCCTTCCACGCGGAGTATGGCAGAGATGTATGGAGTATCGCGAGGCATTGTGGCGGAAGCCTATGACCTTCTGCTCGCCGAAGGGTATGTAGAGGCTACGGTCGGTAAAGGAACCTATGTATCGGAGCAGGTAGTCGTAGAGCACTCGCATCGAAACGATAAGCAAGCTTATAAAACGGACGGCGAAGCAAAAGGAAAAGCTAGCATAGACCAACAGAGTAATGATCGCTCTACGCCTACCCTATCTCGCTGGGGACAGCGCATTGTGCAATTGGATGCGAGGCAGTCTGTAGGGCCGCCGAATAGACGGGCTTTGGAGCAAGAGAAGGTACAGCTAGAGTCACAGCTCAACTCTTTTCCAGCTTACGCACCGATCTCCTTTTGTCCGCAGGATCTGGTGCTGCAAGGCAATTCGCTAGCCGATTGGAAAACAGCACTGACTGGCGCGTCGCAGGACATGCAATCTGCTGCTTTTACAGAGGAGATGAGTACGATTGGAGATATGCGGCTGCGGGAAGCAATCTGTACGCATGTGGGACGTACACGAGGGATTCGCGCGCGTCCAGAGCAGGTTATGTTATACAGTGGTTCACAGGAGGCGCTTGTGCTGCTCTGTCAATTGCTCATCAATGAGCAGGAGCCTGTCGTAGTGGAAGACCCCTGTTATACCGGAATTCAAAAAGCAGTTGGCGCAGCAGGAGGCAAGCTCATTGGCGCACCGCTGGATCGACAGGGCATCATTCCAGCCGATTGGTCGGCACGATTGTTGTTCGTTACACCGGGTCGCCAATTTCCGACCGGTGCGGTCTTGCCGTTAGCGCGTAGGCAGCAGCTGCTACAATGGGCAGATCGACAGAACGCATGGATTGTAGAGGATGATTATGATAGTGAGTTTCGCTGGGGCGGGCGCCCATTAGAGCCGCTCAAGGCACTTGATCATTCTGAGCAGGTGATCTATGTCGGTTCCTTTTCCAAAAGTATGTTCTCTGCCCTACGTATTGGCTATGCGATCGTACCACCAGCGCTTATTGCACCGCTAATCGCTGCGAAAAGTCTTTACGCGCCCTTGCCCTCATCGCCGCTGGAGCAACGTGCACTGGCACGCTTTATGCAGCGCGGAGATTACATGCGGCATCTGCGCAGAATGACCCGGTTATATCGTCCACGCTTTCAGGAGCTACATCGCTTATTAAATGGACGTTTATCAGAGCTATTTGATTGGATCGATACCGACTCTGGTTTACATATTTATGGAAGCTGGCGGCTGGAGCACTCACAATATGAGCGGTTTCGTAAGCAAGCGCTGGAGCTCGGTGTACAATGGAAGGATGCTTCGCTGTATCAGATCGCTGCTGGAGCACCAGCGGTATGTTTTAGCTTTGCCCATACAGATGAGCAGCAGATGCAGCAGGGAATGAAGCGTCTGGAGATAGCATGGCGGCGCACGCTGGAATAGATAGGATGACACGCAAGTATACTAATCATCGTGAAGCGATAAAGGAGCGAAGTGACATGGAGACGTGTAACAGTCTGGATGAGGTTCGTGGACATATCGATCGTTTGGATCAGCAGATTATTGGATTACTAAGTGAGCGCAGCCAGTATGTGAAACAGGCGGCCACTTTTAAACAGGATACCGATGCAGTGAAGGCACCTGCACGAGTCGAAGCGGTTATTACGAAGGTACGTGAGCTAGCGAGCGCGAATGAGCTGAATCCACTCGTGGCAGAGCAGGTGTATCGTGCGATGATTGCTGCCTTTATCGAGGATGAGCTGCAGGAGCATGCACGCTTGCAGCAGATGCCGAAGCCAGCTGCGGATTCGGATGCTCAAGCCTGAACGCAGAACAGGTAACTGATATGCAAATTGCATGTCGGGCATTGACGAATGGTTACTTTTTGCGCAATATAAGCCCATAGAAGCTTTTTATCATGGTGCGATGTTGGTGAGTCATCGTCCTTCATCTCAACAGTAGTGGGAAAGCTATAAAATAATATTTTGAATTTTAGATGTTAGGCATGTATCTTAAATCGCATGTGTAGCTTGGAACGTTATAAGGCTTGCTGTGATGGATAGAAAAGGATACCGAGGAGCCTATTGGTGTTGTATATAGAAAAAGGGGGGAATCCGATGCTTGAAGTATCGCCATCTTCATTTGTACTTAAACCGGCTTTTGCCAAAATCTTCTGTGAACCGGAGTGGCGCTGGCCAAAGCGTGAAAAACCGATGCCCAACTATGATCTGTTTTATGTATGGAGCGGAGAGGGAGAGCTGATTTTGAATGGCGAGCCTTATCCGATCAGTAAAGGAAGCTGCTTTCTGTTCCGTCCAGGGGATGAGACGACTGCCACGCATAATCCGCAAAAGCCGCTCGTGCTCACTTATATCCATTTTGATGTAGACGAGCCGGTGAGCCGTGTACCGATTCGGTATCGCATGCTGGATGAGACGATTGATTTTGAATATATGCTGGTGCGCTACGTAAGACTACTGCTGGAGCATGCCTTTGCAGCAGAGGATGAAGCACGCCTGATCTTGAAGCAGCTTATGATTCATCTGTTGCGCGAGGAACAGCGCAAGCCGGTGCCGCGCAAAGTGAGCAATCAGCTGAATGAGACGATTCAGGAGGTTGCCAACTATATTCGTCAGCATCCCAGTCTGGCGCACCGGGTAGAGGATCTAGCTGCAAGAGCAGGCTTATCGCCGCGCTACTTCTCGATCAAATTCAAGGAGCTAATCGGCGCATCCGTGCAGTCGTATATTATTCGGATGCGAATTGAGCGTGCCGAGCATCTGCTGGTGTATACGGGAATGAATGTGACCGAGGTGGCGGATGCACTGGGCTATCGCGATATTTTCTTTTTCAGTCGTCAATTCAAGCAGTATACAGGGAAAAGTCCATCCGAGATTCGCTAGGGGAAGGAGCTTTTAGCGGATTGCGGAATGGAAACGAGAAACACGAAACACATCCTTGTTCACACAGACACGCAGACAAGTGAGCATATAAAAGCCAAGCGCAAAGTAACCAAGCACAATATAAAGAAGCCCGGACATTGGAGCTAACTCCTGTCCGGGCTTTTCGCTAATTTAGAGGTCAGCATCCTTGATGCGCTGATACGGGCGTGTCGCTTCCAGATCGAGCAATGTGCCGAGCTTTTCGCCCATTTTCACACGGCTGCCGACGGCAAGCTGCGCATCCGGCTCAAAGGTGTGCTTCTGCATGAGCAGCACCACCGTAGAACCAAATTCAAAATAAGCGAGCTCATCGCCCTTATTCCAGGATGTGCGTGCATCATCAGCATAGCGAATACTGCTCACATTCAGCGCGCCGACCTTGGCTATAGCGACCTCACCATAATGGTGAGAAATATACGTGATCTGACGCTCATTGCGGCTCAGTACGGAACGCATATTCACCATGCTGCGGTCGTTAACCGGATAAACCTTGCCAGGGATATACTCGCGCTCGGTTTGTCTACCCGTAACGGGCGCATGAATGCGGTGATAATCGCGTGGGCTGAGATAGAGCACGAACATATACCCGTCTCGATACGATTCCAGACGCGGAGAGTGATTGAGCAGCTCGTCCAGCGTATAGTCCTGTCCTTTTACATTCGGAATTAATTGGTCATCGAGCGGTCCCATCGCAGTAATCAGTGCATCTACCGGACTGATCAATGACATCGGGTCAGCATCAACCGGGCGTGCGCTAGGCTGAAGACGACGCGTGAAAAAATCGTTCAATGTATGATAATCCTGTAACGGTTTTTCTGCTTCTTCTGCCGGGATGCGATAAGCCTGAATGAACTTCGGGATTAACGCGCGGCTGGCCCGTGATTTGGCAAAGCTGCCTGTAAGCCGGGATACCCATTTGCGAGAGGATAGCTCGGTGAGCAGGCGAAACATCGTGTTGGCCATGATCCAGGTGATCTCCTTTCCAAAATAAGGAAAAATAGTACGTACACTCGTTTGCTTCGTTATATTGACACAACTGAGGCATATACGCAAGCGACAAAACCATCGAGCCGGTCAAAGACGAATGCGTAATCAGGCGACTGATATCCAAAAACATGGTAAAATAAAGAGAATTAGCGGGTATCCTGCCTGTTCATAAAGCATAATTGTATACCGTTTGCACATAAAAGTCACTGTATAATCTAACGTATAAAACGACGAAATGAAGGGAATGGAGGCAATAACATGACGACTTTCGGCTTAATCCGGCATGGAAGCACGATATGGAACAAGGAAGGCCGTGCTCAGGGCAGCTCCGATATCCCATTAAATGAAAATGGCTGGCAGCAGGCACGTCTACTCGGCGAGCGTATTGCTGGTGAGCAGTGGGATCGCATTTATGCAAGCGATCTCAAGCGTGCTCAGCAAACCGCACAGGCGATTGCTGAAGCGAGCGGCTTGACGATTACGCTGGATGCACGTTTGCGCGAATTGGACGGTGGTCTGATCGAAGGTACGACACAGGCGGAGCGGATCGAGCGCTGGGGTGAGGATTGGAAGGAGCAAGACCTCGGTCTGGAAACCCCCGAATCAGGTGCCAAGCGAGGCTTAGCCTGCTTGCAGGAGCTGGCAGCGCATTATCCAGATGAGCATATTTTAATTGTAAGTCATGGCGTGCTACTGAATCATGTGTTGAATGTAATTTTGCAGCAGGAGCCGCCTAAGTGGCATTCCCTTGATAATATGTCCATTACGGTCGTGGAATGCGATGCTGACCGTGAATGGGATTGCGCATTGTACAATTGTACGAACCATCTGCTACCATATGAGGCGAACAAGGCAGAATAATTGCCGTAAGCGACCAGGGAAAGGGTGGAGGGTGTGCAATTAAAATGGTTGGAATGGGCAAAGCAAATTCAGGCGATTAGCCAGGCAGGTCTGGAATATTCGCGGGATGTGTATGATATCGATCGGTTTCAGCAATTGCGTGAGCTGAGCATTGAGATTATGCAGCAATATACCGATGTGGAAGCCGAGCAGATTCGCGAGCTATTTGCCGCGGAGACAGGCTATGCTACGCCCAAGGTCGACGTGCGTGGAGTCGTGTTCCGGGATGGACGCATCCTGATGGTCAAGGAGAAGATCGACGGTCACTGGTCATTGCCGGGTGGCTGGGCAGATATCGGATTATCTCCGAAGGAAATTGCGGTCAAAGAGGTACGCGAGGAGTCCGGCTATATCGTAGAGCCGATGCGATTAATTGGCGTAGTGGACAAGAAGTTCCATGCCCATCCACCTTCTCCATGGCATGTGTACAAAATGTTTATCCTGTGTGAGTTGATCGGTGGAGAAGCAAGCACGGATACAACGGAGACGACCGAGGTTGGCTTTTTCGCTGAGGACGAGCTGCCGCCACTATCGGTAGAGCGCAATACCGAGCAGCAGATTCAGACGTTATTTCAACATATGCGCGATCCACAATTGCCGGTATTTTGCGATTAGATGGATAGAAGTATATCACTCGATATGGATCTGTTTGAGTTACTTTTACATGCTGTTAACCGCTCTATTCTCAGTGAGAAAGAGCGGTTGTTTTTATGGCAATTTTTTGTTTGTGAATCGACAAGTGGTTAGGAGGAGGCTGGCGTGTATGTATATTAGGTATGGATATAAACACCATAAACACCATATTCGCCTCATCCAATTTACCGACTAGAAATAAAGACCTTCATCCCTCAATACGATCCTCTAGCTTCTTACATCCTCCTAAACGTTCCGATTCTGTACCATAAGCCACTACTGTAACCCTAGCAATAAGGCGGGCAATGTAACAATCGAGCCCAGCGTCGTCCACAGGATACAGCGAGATACGAGCCGCGGCGCTGCGCCAAATTGTTGTGCGAGAATGACCGCATTGACAGCCGTCGGCATCGAAGTGAGAACGAGTAACACGCTGAACAGCGTACCTTCTACTCCAAGCAGTACAAGTAATACCCACGATACCAGTGGAGCAGCGACCATCCGTAGCCCCATCCCTGCCCAGAAAGCGCGTGGTGATGCTGCATCATCTGAGGTGGATGAGCTGGAGCCTACATTAATCATCTGCGCGCCGAGCACAGCAAGCGCCAGTGGCGAATAGGCAGCAGCCAGCATCGCAAAGCCATCATCAAGTGCAGTAGGTAAGGACAAGCCAGACAGACGCAGGATCGAAGCTAATATAGCGGCGTATACGGCAGGCAAACGGAATACCGCATAAAAAGCCTGTTTGATCGAAAAATGCGAGCGTGCTGCGAAAAATACACCGACCGTGTTCACGATAATCATTTGCCCGATGACAAAGACGGACGCTTTATCCAGTCCGAGCTGCCCGAATGCCAGTAATACAAGCGGCAAGCCATAGTTCACACAGTTGGTGAACATGGAGATGAGCGTTAACCCTGCCTGTTCTTGCTGAGGAAGTCGTAGCAGACGTCCAAGCCCAACCGCCAGTAGCCACATTACCACAAGGCTGATGAGTGAAAAGATGATCGTTACACTCACATCAGACATCGATAATTCCGCATGGAGTAATGTATGAAATACGATCGAAGGTGTGAGAATATATAGCGATACCGTCGCAATCGGACGCGTATCCAGACCACGAAAACGTCGCAGCAACACACCACCAATTACAGGCAGCGAAATAGGCAGAAAAATCTGGTACATTGTAGACAGCAATTGAAGCAGCATCACGTTCATCCTTTCTGTTTGGGGCAACCCTACCTATGTAGACGAAGGAGTGCACGAGTTGAAGATGCTGTTCACTTTACTATGATGGTGGCAGACAATCCAATATTTGATTCCTATTCACTTATAGATAAAAACTATTTATATAATATTATCTTATTGATTTTGGTTATAAAAGAGGAGTGTAAAGGAGCGGAAAAGCATATACAGGTGTATATTAAAAATGGATCTATGCTTGTTATTTTGCTGTAGGATTGCTGCGGAATTTTGCTTCTAATTGTAATCAACCACCAACAACACCTCTCCTTCTACCCGTGTATAGCCAGGTAGTGGAAAGGTGCTGTGCGTTATTCCTATTCGGTTGTGCCTAATGACTGTTATTAGCAATCTCCTAAAATTAGGATGGCAGCCCATCACAGCTACTTCACAATCAGCTTTGTTGTTTTGATCATGTATGGATAGAACTCATGGATAAAGCTGCAATATCGCCGTTTACACTGATACGTACCATACTCCAATTCCAACTCTATCCGTTCTAACCCCGATGCTGCAATCAGAACATCGTATTATTGTTCGCCGATTTTTCCGGTACTTCCTGTACGACATCCCAGTGCTCTACGATTTTCAGCTTGCCGTTGATCGTTTTCACACGGAACATGTCCATTACAGCTGCACCGCGGTCGTCCTTGTTATTTTGACCGTGTACATGCAGGGCAACGATATCACCTTCGGCGATAACGCGTACGATGTTGTTGCGGCTATCCGGGTTGCTTTTTAGCATTGGGATAAACGATTCCAATGGTTTACGTCCTGTTGGAACACTCGGATTATGCTGGATATAGTTTTCATCTACGTATTTTTTCAGAGCATCGCCATCTTTTTTGTTAAAGAAGTCGTTATAGAAGGTCGTTACAAGCTTCACATTGGCAGCTACCTGCTTAGAACTAGCTGGTGTCACCTGAACCGGAGTGCCTGGCAGTGGGAACATCGTATTGCTGTTAGCAGACTTTTCCGGTACTTGCTGAGCGATATCCCAGTGCTCCTTGATGATCGGCTTGCCGTTCACACGCTCCAGACGGAAAATATCGACAACCGCCATGCCACGATCTGATTTGTTCGTCTTAGCAAGGCTATGCACCAGCACCAGATCGCCTTGAGCGATAATGCGCTTCACCTCTACATTGTATTGTGGATTCTGCTTCACAAATGGAGCGAAGAAATTCACAAATGCCTCACGTCCGTTACCTGCAAGCGGATTATGCTGGATATAGTCATCAGCGATATACTTGCTTGCTGTGTCCAGCTTATGATCGGTGAAAATATCCTTAAACATATTCAGCACAAATTGCTTGTTCTCAGCGAGCTTCTTCTGATTGGCTTTCTCCGCGCTTTGCTGCGAGGATGCAGTCGTTGTCGCAGCCTTTGCAGTTTTAGCTTTGACAGAAGCAGTAGACGTAGTGGAGGTGCCGCATTCAGAAGCAGCAGCGCCTGCAACTCCAGCTGTAGATAGGGCAAGTGCAGAAGCAAGGGTCATGGACAATAAAGCATAGCTTTTTTTCGGCATAATATCACTCCTCTAATGATGTGCAAGCAGCACGCACTGCTCGAATACAACGATTGTAACCTGTAACATTAAGAGTTTCAACTTTACCGAAATATCCCTTGCTACACCTGTATGAAAACATGCAGAAGCAAGCTTTTAACCAGTCTAAACAGGCATTCTCAATACACAATTACAGCCCTAAACCTCCCATACTCCACAAAAATAAGGCAGAAGCCCCCCTATTTCATGCAATCTTCATCCAAGCCTCTATCTCATTACGAAACAAGTCACACCTCAGCTAACGAAAAGTGAGTATTTAGACTTATTTCACCAAAACCCATAACCAATACATGCTCATATAAAAGCCGCTCCACCATACACGGAGCGGCTCAAATTTATAGTTGATAAAACGCATTTGCGTCATTACACTTTATACAGAAGTGTAGAAGTGTAGAAGTGTAGAAGTGTAGAAGTGTAGAAGTGTAGAAGTGTAGAAGTGTAGAAGTGTAGAAGTGTAGAAGTGTAGAAGTGTAGAAGTGTAAAGCAGAACCCTCCACCTCTATCAAAAAACTGCCCACTCCCCCACAGACTCTATTCATTAGAAAACCACAGTACATCCCACGCCAGATCTTTTAAATTGCATCCGCACGAAACGGAGGGAAGGAAATAAGGGGAAAGGACGACTTTGGAGGGGCGGGAATCTTCATTCTATCCTATTCCAAAAGATTCCCGCGGCTCCACCCGAGTCCGTCCCCTTATTCCTTCCCGGAGTGTTCCCACAAGCAAGCTCAAAACCCCCACCTGCGCTGTTTTCTAACGAATAGCGTCAAACCCCAAAGGATACTCACGCACCCCAAACACAAACGCACTCTGAATCGGCTGCAATTCCGCCCCAGCTTCCAGCTTCATGTTCCGCATCTTCGCGAGCAATGTCTCCAGCACAATTCGCCCCTCCAGGCGAGCCAGCGGCGCACCGAGACAAAAGTGAATACCAAACCCAAAGCCCATATGCTGATTCGGCTTACGATCCGGTACAAACTGTTCTGATTGTGCGAATTTGCGCTCATCTCGATTCGCTGCACCAACCCAGGAGATCACCTGCTGTCCAGCCTGAATGGTCTGGCCTTGCAGCACTACATCCTCACTCGCTACCCGTCCAATTGCCACGATAGGGGGATAGTAGCGCAATGTCTCCTCGACTGTCGTTGGAATTAATGTCGGCTGCTCAGCAATCCGCTGCTGAAGCTCGGGCTGCTCACACAGAATGCGTACCGCGTTGGTGATCAGATTGGTCGTTGTCTCATTCCCAGCTACCAGAAGTAGAATGCAGAAGCGTACAATTTCCAGATCACTCAGCTTCTGTCCTTCAATCTCAGCTTCGATCAGCAAGGAAACAAGATCATCCTGCAATGCCTGGCGACGCTCATTCACGATATTCGTAAAATACTGCTCTAGCTCCTCATGCGCCTGCGCCTTTTCATCCATCAGCTCCTGAAAAGCTTCCTCGCTATCATCGCGTGCCCCTTTAACGAGCAGGTCGGACAGATGCTTGAATGTATGACGATCGGTTGTCGGTACGCCGATTAACTCAGCGATCACGATAACAGGTAGTGGGCCTGCCAGCTCATGCACCAGATCGATGCGTCCATTTGCCAGATGGGGGCCTAGCAGATCCTCCGCAATTTCACGAATATGGGGAGCGAGCTGTTCAATCTTTTTCGGTGTAAATGCCTGGTTAACCAGATCGCGCAATTGCTTGTGCTTCGGCGGGTCCATATAGAGAAGGCTCTGGTTACTGCGATTGCGCTGCGACGAGAACAGCTTTGGATTTTTCAATACATATTGCACATCTTCATAACGGAATACATCCCAACATTTGCGATTTTCGTCATACCGAACCGGGGTCTGCTCCAAAAGCTCGTTATAGGCATCAAACGGATACAGCTGTTTGTCCACCGTATTTAGCTCACGCATTGGGATATAGTTAGCATACTTGGTTGTCTGATTCATACATATCCTCCTTGACGGATTGAATTGTCATCTCAAAACATAGGTTGCTTCCATTCAGCTTAGATAGCTTATATATATTTATTTACATATATGAACTCTATTATACCGTTTTAGAATCGAATATACAAATTTTGGATGTTTTCACCCGGCTGCTATGTGTAGCTGTGTAACTGTTGAAGTATGCTATCTATACGCTGATCACTTTTCGTATGCTGTATATTGTCTGAGCGGGGTCTTTTCTGATAAAAGAATCATAAAGCTATAATAGTTTGCATCAGACGGGCATGCTATAGTGAGTGGGTAATACATACATAATGAACACGGCTATCGTAAACATGAATTTTGACATCCAAGCAATGCAGGAGAGGAGCAACAACAATGGAACAGCATACACTCGTTATGCGTGAAGCGAAGCAAGAGGATATTCCGAGACTGGTCGTGTTAATGGATCAGCTGGGTTATCCCGTAACAGAGGAGGATTTCCGTACGCGCTTTGCACCTATACAGGAGCACTCCGATTATCAGACCTATGTAGCTGAGTCTGATGGAGAAGTCGTTGGCATGATCGGTTTGATTAAGGAGATGCGATTTGAGCGTGATGGGATACATGTGCGCGTAGGATCGCTAGTTGTCGATGATCGTTATCGTGGAAGCGGTATTGGACGCGCGCTGCTGCTTGCTGCCGAGGGCTGGGCAGGTACGGTTGGCGCTCATGCGTTAGCGCTAAATAGCGGCAATCGTGAGGAACGAACAGGGGCGCATGCGTTCTATCGTCATCTCGGCTTTACAGGTACATCGACTGGCTTTGTGAAGCTGCTGCAATAGTTTGATTCAACTATAAATAAAGGGCGGTTAACGTGTAGAATGGTTGCACGTTAACCGCCCTTTGTAGGTACATGGATCATTGCGATATGAATAAATGTACATTGGTACTACACATCATTTTTGATGAGAATAAATTGAATACGTTAAGCCGCTCCTCTTATGAGGAAGCCGCATCTTTTGGCGCTATGGATCGAGGCTGACCACTGCGTGATGCATTCGTTCCCATACGCAGCAGCTTTTCCACCGGGCCATACGAGTAATGACGCAGATAGATTGGACTGAGCAGCCATTGTAATACATAAATCCCCAGTGCAATAACCGCTCCCATCGCTACACCGAGCTGACCGAACCAGCCAAACCCGTAGCCATAAAATAGCGTTGTTGCGATAATGCTCTGTAGCAAATAGTTAGTTAAAGACAGTTTCCCCACTGCTGCAAAGCGAGTCATCCAGCGCCGCTCGCCCACGCTCACATACACCCATGCAAAGGCAAACACATATCCAATCGCTAACACGGGGCCTCCAAAAAGAACGGCTAGCGTTTCCCATTCCAGTATCGGTAGGAGCAGTGGAGTGAGCTTGAGCGCAAGTCCAAACGGAACGAATATGAGCGTACCTCGCATATAGAGCGCGCGCTTCGTATGGGCTTGCTCGAACGTGCCCTTTTTCGCCAAATACATGCCCAGCCAGAACAGAGGAATATACAGCATCGATGTCGTAAGAAGCAGCAAGAACATAAGCACAAAGCTAAAGGCAAAGGAGCCAAAAGGCGTTTCCATATTACGATGCAACAAAATATCCAGATAACTGCCCTGACTGTATACCGTTAGCATATTCATCAGATAGGATGGGTCTGCTGAGCCATCTCCCGAATCAGGAATAAACAGGCTTGCTAGCCCAATAAGCAGCAATACTCCAAAGCCCAGCGCTGTCCAGACAAGCAGCGTATTCGGACGACAACGCATATACAGCAGCAAGCCAAAGCCGAATGCGCCGTAATACGTTAAAATATCACCGTCCCAGATGAAAAAGGCATGAATCATCCCGATCAGCATCAGCAGGGCAAATCGTCTGCTCAGATGTGTATAGGGTGACAGTTGCCTTCGCTCCAGACTCTCCTTCATTTTCATCATCCCAAATCCAAACAACAGCGCAAAGATCGGCATAAAGCTGCCCACAACGAGCACTTCCAGCAGTCCATTTACGATATGATCGGCGCTTGAAAAAGATTTCGCCTGAATATCGATCAATCCCCAGCTTCCGTATTGAAAAATGAGCATATTTGCTAGAATGATGCCCAGCAGGGAAAAGCCGCGCATTGCATCAATGATCTGTAATCGTGTAACGGGTCTATTCATATGTATTCCTCCATTTCATAAGTCGAGCCTATTGGATGGTGCTAATCGAACGATCAGGATGAAGTATAGCGTGTGTGACATGGGATGATGGTATAGAGGTAGTACGAAGGTTATGCCGATCCGTTACGCTTATTTTCCATCCGCATCCATTTTTGTCTATAAGCTCTCTTTATTTTTTCTGAAAAAAAGGGAGGAATCGGTAGAAGCAGACAGAAGCTCTTCATTGTGAAACAGTATATGGAAAAGGATGCAGTCCATGCTTTAATGTTGGCTTGTCATCTACTGATTTTACTGATAGCATGGGGATATTGAGCTTTCGCTCCGGTATGTTGCGGCTGTGAGGGTTTATTTTGGAGTAAAGAGGGAATACGATGAATTGGATCAAATCGAACTTCAGAGTGTCCGATTTTGTAGGCTGGTATGTGATTATGGCCGTGCTGCTTGTCGTGCTGGAGTTTCGCAATAACCCGGGTACAGTCGGCGTAGGAAGTATATTGTTGACATTGGTCGTCGCGATCGTGCCATCGGCTATTTTTAGCTTCTGCTTCCGTATGATTACGGGCTGGATCGTCAAGCTGAACAAGTAACCGTCGCCCGATATTAGATAGGCGGCAAGGGGAATAAAGGGCGGGATAGCTTGTGCAACATACAGGCTACTCGCCCTTCCTTACATAATCTCGTTATGTCACAATCGACCTGAAGCGCGTTGATCAAAGAACCTGATTTTGCCTGTAGTCGTGATACCGTTCACCTGTGGCAAAATAACAAAGGAGTCTGGATAATGATGATTAGTAATGCGATTGCACGCCGAATGCGTGATCTGGAGCAGTATGCTCCAATGTTGACTGCACCGTCCGATCTGGATGAGTTCTGGAGCCGTACGCTGGAGCGTTTTAAAGATAAGCCATTGCATAGTACCATTGAGCCGGAGACGACACCAATGCGTACCGTTGAGGTGCACAGGGTAACCTATGAAGGCTTTGATGATACGCCATTGTCAGGCTGGTATATTCGTCCTGCGAATGTGCAGGGAGAGCGCTTGCCCTGTATCGTGATGTATCACGGCTACACGGGCAGCAAGGGTTATCCAGAGGAATATGCGCAATGGACCGCACTGGGCTATGCTGTATTTGCCATGGATGTGCGTGGACAGGGTGGAGAGACAGGCAATCATCTAGCGTCTGAATTTGGTATGAGTGCAGGCTGGCTGTCACAGAATATTCTGGATAAGGAAAAGTTCTATTATTTAGCGATTACAATCGATGCTTTGAAAGCGGTTCAATGGGTAGCAGAGCGTGAGGATGTGGATACTCAGCGTATTGCCGTGTATGGAGCCAGTCAGGGTGGTGGTCTGGCGCTGATTACAGCGGCATTAAGTGATATTCCAGCGGTAGCAGTCGCGAATATTCCGAATATGTGTCATATGGACTTTGGCATTCTGAATTCGGAAAGCTCGCTCAAGGAAGCGGCACAGTTTGTGAGTCGTTATCCACAGCATTTGCAGCAGGTGCTCCAGACGCTTAGCTATTTTGACATCATGAATCTGGGGGATCGCATTCGGATTCCGCTTCTCGCTTCCTGTGGATTGAAGGATATGGTATGTCTGCCGGAAACGATTTTTGCAGCGTACAATCGGATTCGTGCGGATAAGCAGATTGCTGTGTATCCGTTTGATGGACATTATGTAGGGCCGTATCATACGCGCCGGACGATGGAGTTTTTGCAGCAGCATTTTGGATGAATAGCATGTAAACCTGTAGGGGAAAGTGTACGGGTATGTATAGATCGATAGTGGTGAAGCAGCAGATCTATCATTTAGTGAATCATTTCAGCGAATAAAAAGTAGAATCCACATGTAGACTATCTATCCACCGATCCGTTCTTTTCAAGGGCGGATTGGTGGATTTTTTGATTAAAGGTCAAAAAAGGTCAAATAATAAGAAAGTATAAAATATTTTATGAAAATCGCCTTTTATCGCCTCTAATCGCTATAAATGAGCGAAAATCGATTTTGTTGAATGAGGAGGTCAGAACTATAATAAAGTCACAAGGTCAGTGAAGGTCAAACAAGCGCCAGACATAAGCAATCATCAATCAAAGGTGCTTTGCATGGTCAGATCGATTCACTGTTCAGGATGGATTGCAAATGACTGCGTGTCTACATTGACCGGACACTGATCGCTACTAATTATTAATCACTAAAGGAGGATGCTTTATGTTTGATCTGGTTCCATTTGGTAAACGTCGTGAGGATGCATTTGGTCAGTTGATGAAGTCCTTCAGTGATGCGTTTAATGATGATTTCTTCGCTCCGCTCAAATCGAGCACCCTGTCGTTCAAAACCGATATTCGGGAAACCGAACAGGCGTATCATGTGGAAGCCGAGCTGCCGGGCTTTACGAAGGAAAATATCAATATTGACTATGCCGCTCCTTATTTGACGATCAAAGCTGTTCATCAGGAGGAAAATAATACCGAGGATACAGAAAAAGGACACTTTGTCCGTAAAGAACGTCGTTATGGTGAATATGTGCGTCGCTTCTATGTCGAAGATATTGATGCCGATGCGATCGACGCTTCGCTCAAGGACGGTCTGCTAAAACTTGAAATTCCAAAACGTCAGCGTCCAGAAGGTCGGCGTATTGAGATTCAATCCGGAGAATAAGCCGAGTCGATTGTTTGAACGGCTAGTCAATTGGCTTAAAAATAAGTAAAATAAGGATTGATATGCTAGGCAATTCGGATGTGGAGGATATGTACCATTCGGATAATTAGAATGGCAGCAATGAGCGCAGGAGGGACAGCCCTCCTTTTCCATGAAACAGTTCTGTAGTGCAACACGTATAACTATACATCCGATTCGTTTTGCAGAGAAATGATATGGCAAAGCGATCATACACGGTTCTAACAGACCATCTGAGGTGCATTGTAGATATGAAGGCTATAATGCACCTTTGTTATATATGTAGCGCAAAGTGATGAAGTGATATGGAATACCATCGATGTGAAAGGAGGGAGAATATGCCCCGTAACTATTATGATGTGCTGGGTGTTCCAGCTACAGCCTCCGCACAGGAGATTAAAAAGGCATACCAGAAGCTTGCCAAGCAGTGGCATCCAGACGTAAACAAGGCGGAGGAGGCCGAGTCGCGCTTTAAGGAGGTTGCTGAAGCGTATGAGACGCTTGGCAACGAGCGCCGTCGTGGACAATATGATGAGCTGCTCAAGCACGAGCAAGCAAGGCGTGCTTATGAAAATGGTGGTGCCGCATCGTCGTCAGGCTCTCGCTCTTCTGCGGGCGGTGGTACACGCTATGAGTACCGTACGAATACAAGCTATAGCGACGAGGATCTATTCGATATGTTTTTTGGTGAACGAATGAATGGATTTGACTTTTTCGGCGATTCGGCAGGTGCATTTACCAATTCATATATGGGAACCGATACTGGCGCACGCACGACCAGAGCGACGATGAATATTACGCTGGAGCAGGCTTATCGTGGTGATCAATTGCCGATTAAGCTAGGCGATTCCAATATTCATGTAAAAATCCCAGAACGCATTCAGACCGATCGTACGATTCGTATTCGTGGAACAGGCAGCAATGGCATTCGTGCTAATGAGGAGCTGCTCATTACGCTGCATATTCTCCCTCATGCCATGTTCCGTTTGGATGGAAAGCATCTGCATGGTACCTTGCAAATTGCTCCGTGGGAAGCGGTATTTGGAACACAGTCACAGATTCAACTTCCTGATCTATCCCGAGTGAAGGTCAAGGTGCCAGAGGGGATACAGGCTGGACAACAGCTACGGATTCCCGGCAAAGGAATGAAGGATGATGATCACGGCTATGGTGATCTGATGCTGGAGATCGAAGTGATCGTGCCAGAGATATTGAGTGACCGCGAGCGTGAGCTATACCGCGAGTTGTCTCGTACGAACGGCTATCGCGCGCGAATGAAGCGAAAGTCTTAACCTATAAATAATGAAGCCGAAATAGACACCATTGGACTCTATCCATTATTTATTTGGATCGTTCAGGAGGGAGAGAAGCATGGATTATACTAAATTAACGAATAAGCTACAGCAGGCAGTCGCCTCAGCACAATCGCTGGCGACTGGAATGGGACATCAGGAAGTGACAACGTCTCATTTGCTTAAAGCGCTATTGGAGCAGGATGCAGGCTTATTGCCCCGTTTACTGCAAAAAATGAATATTTCTCCAGATGTGATTGCACGTCAGAATGAAGAGCTGCTGCGGCGCAAGGCGAGCATTAGCGGCTCATCAGCGGTCAGTCGGTATGCATCGGCAGGTCTGCTACAGGTGCTGAATCAAGCGGAGAAGGAAGCGGCGGAGATGAAGGACGAATTCGTCGCTGTTGAGCATGCCTTGCTGGCACTCTTATCGAGCGATGAGCCGGGCAATCGGGAGGTACGTCAGCTGCTTAATCAGCACGGGATGAAGCGAGATACCGTGCTGGAGGCGTTGACCGAGATTCGCGGACATCAGCGTATTACGAGCAAAGACCCGGAAGCGACATATGAAGTATTGGAAAAGTACGGACGTGATCTGGTCGCTGAGGTACGCGCAGGCAAAGTCGATCCGGTGATCGGTCGAGATGATGAGATTCGCCGCGTGATCCGCATTCTGTCGCGGAAAACGAAAAACAATCCAGTGCTTATTGGTGAACCGGGCGTTGGTAAAACGGCCATTGTCGAAGGGCTGGCTCATCGGATTGTGCGTAAGGACGTACCGGAAGGACTCAAGGATAAAATGATCTTTTCACTCGATATGAGTGCGCTTGTCGCAGGTGCGAAATACCGCGGTGAGTTCGAGGAGCGTCTGCAAGCGGTGCTGCGTGAGGTGAAGGAGAGCAACGGGCAGATTATATTGTTTATCGACGAGCTGCATACGATTGTCGGCGCGGGCAAGACCGAGGGTGCGATGGACGCAGGGAATATGCTCAAGCCGATGCTTGCACGCGGTGAGCTGCATTGTATCGGTGCTACGACACTCGATGAATACCGAACCTATATTGAAAAAGACCCTGCATTGGAACGCCGCTTCCAGCAGGTGCTCGTAAGTGAGCCAGATGTAGAGGATACCATCTCCATTTTGCGTGGTTTAAAGGAACGGTTTGAAGTTCACCACGGGGTGAAAATTCACGATAATGCGATTGTAGCGGCTGGCGTTCTGTCGGATCGCTATATTTCCGATCGCTTTTTACCAGATAAAGCGATCGATCTGATCGATGAAGCATGTGCGATGATCCGTACCGAGATCGACTCGATGCCAGGCGAGATGGATGAGGTCACACGCCGCATCATGAAGCTGGAGATCGAAGAGGCTGCTCTGAAAAAGGAAACCGATGACCTGAGCCGCTCACGTCTGGAAGCCTTGCAACGCGAGCTTGCCGATCTCAAGGAAAAGCAATTAGAGATGAAGGCACGCTGGGATAAGGAAAAAGAAGGCATCGAGCGTGTCAACGAGCTGAAAAAGCGACTGGAGCAAGCGCGTGTCGATCTGGAAAATGCGCAGGAGGAATACGATCTGAATCGTTCTGCCGAGCTGAGCTATGGCATCATTCCCGATCTGGAGCGTCAGCTCAAGCAAGCGGAGGAGGAAGCACAGCAGGATCATGAGGGAAGATTGCTGCGTGAAGCGGTGACAGAGGAGGAGATCGCAGATATCGTCTCACGCTGGACAGGTATTCCGGTCAGTCGCCTTGTCGAAGGCGAGCGTGAGAAGCTACTGCGTCTCGAAGAGGTGCTGCATGAACGTGTTGTAGGACAGGATGAGGCGGTACAGCTTGTTGCGGATGCGGTCATTCGCTCACGCGCAGGTATCAAGGACCCGAATCGTCCGATCGGTTCATTCCTGTTCCTCGGCCCGACTGGAGTAGGTAAGACCGAGCTAGCGAAGGCGATTGCTGCCTCTTTATTTGACCGTGAGGAAAATATGATTCGGATCGACATGTCCGAATATATGGAAAAGCATAGCGTATCTCGCCTTGTCGGTGCACCTCCAGGCTATATCGGCTATGAAGAAGGTGGACAGCTCACCGAAGCGGTACGCCGCCAGCCATATTCCGTTATTTTGCTGGATGAAGTCGAGAAGGCACATCCAGACGTATTCAACCTGCTCCTGCAATTGTTGGACGATGGACGCCTGACCGATTCACAGGGACGGAATGTTGATTTTAAAAATACAATCGTCATCATGACCTCGAATATCGGCTCCGTGCATCTACTGCAAGCGATGGAGCGCGATGGTGAGATTAACGAATCAGTACGTCAAACGGTCATGCGCGAGCTGAACAGCCATTTCCGTCCTGAATTCCTAAATCGTGTCGACGATATCGTCATCTTCAAGCCACTAAGCCTGAACGAAATTCAACAAATCGTACTCAAGCTAGCTGACGGCTTACGCACACGTCTTGCCGACCGCCAAATCAGCTTAAACATCAGC
Source organism: Paenibacillus hunanensis (assembly GCF_034055775.1). NCBI lineage: Bacteria > Bacillati > Bacillota > Bacilli > Caryophanales > Paenibacillaceae > Paenibacillus > Paenibacillus hunanensis. Next base: position 1,368,769 of record NZ_CP139194.1, read on the forward strand.
GACGATGCAGCCCGCCTGATTGCCGACGAGGGCTTCGACCCTGCCTACGGCGCACGCCCATTGAAGCGATTCATCCAACGCGCCCTGGAAACCAAAGTCGCCCGAGCCCTAATCGCCGGCGAAGCAACCCCAGGCTCCACCGTAGAAGTCACCGCAAACGAAGGCGACCTGCAAGTCCACATCCATTCCGGCTCATCCGGCGCAGGCGAAATGCCTGAACCCGTAACAGCCCAATGATGGAGCAACTATGATATGAATGAATCATCACTATCGATAACCGTCAATCGATATCTATAGATCAATGTCTATAAATCAATCAATGTCTGTAGATCGATGATGGCAGAAAACACTTCTGCCCCTATATCATGCATTCGCTACATCCATTATCAAATATACACCCAGCATATTCAGTAGACATCCACAAAACACCCTACTATCCAATCTATTGCCCACATGGTGAAGAGGTCATCCCAGTCCATAGGATGACCTTTTTTTCAATTGTATCTATCACACACATTTAAAAATTTCATTCAACCATTCATTATTTAACACATTTAACGCATTAATCAATAAAACTAAGACCAGCTTCAAAATGATCTGAGTAGCAATAACCTGATCCCTATCATTTTCACTAAAACTGCCTCTCCCTCCCTTGAGAGTAGTTGGTTTGATGCTATTAGCTATACAAAAAGGTTGCCACAAGCACAGAACGAAGGGAAGGAAATAAGGGGAAAGGACGACTTACAGTGTTAGTTCTTTTCTAACACGGGGTTCAATGAGAGAGTGATTTTTGCAAAGCAAAATATCTTACCCTTTCCGAGGGGCGGGAATCTACAATTTGATCCTACTCCGTAGATTCCTGTGCGATACCGGAGTCCGTCCCCTTATTCCTTCCCGAAGTGGTGTATGCCCAAGCCCTCCAGTACGCACAAGGCGCTTAAAACCAACCCCTCTCACCTCACCACTTCAGATGGACTCTTCCCCGTAACCATCTTAAACACCTGACTAAAATAAGTCGCATTACGAAACCCCGTCATCTCACTCACCTCATACACCATATACTGACCCGACTCCAATAACGCCAGCGCCCGTTCAATCCGATACTGATTCAAATAACTCACAAAATTCTCACCCGTCATCCGCTTAAAAAGCTGACTCAAATACTTCGGATGCACATACAGCGACCGGGCAATCGCCTCAAAGCTAATCTCCTCCGCATAATGCTGCTCTACATACTGCCTCACCTGAGCGACGAGACGATTGCTCTTTTTCTCCGCTTGCTCGCGCTGAATATGCTCCAGCCAGTGATGGATCAGCTCATCCATCCAGCCTGTTAGCTCTGTTAGTGCATACTTGGATTGAATATCTCGTAAAAATTCGCTCATCGATAAGGGCGGCTCCAGTCGTGGATATCGCCGATTCCAGCTATGAATAAGCGTGTCGAACAGACTAACCGCGACGACCTGTACATCCTGTAGCAAGCAATGCCCGCTTTCCAGTTGGCTTCGTAGCGTATGCCAGATATCCAGTGCCGCGTCGGTACGCATATCATTCCACGCATCATTCCATTGCCGTAGCGCAGCCGAATGATCCGGCACAGGCGACTGCTTCAGCGTATCGTGTTCATAGCAATAGATACGACTGCCTCCTTGAAACTCTGCGTTTTCTAGCGCTTCACAGCTTTCCAGATACGAGTCCATCAGCTCACACAGATCCGATTTGCACAAGCCGATGCCAGCACTGACCTCAATTTTCAAGTATGTGAAAATTTGCTGAATGATACGCTCTAATAATACATGCAACGTATCCAGCGCACTATGCTGTTCCAGCACGACAAGGACAAATACACGATCTGAATAATCGACCAGCTCCGCCTGTCCCTGTCCATGCTGCTGGGCATAGAGCGCAGCATTTTCCTGAATAATATCGGCTGCCCCGTAGCGTAGCAATTGCCAATCGCGCTCCTTCATCCGGGTGACAAATTTGGGACGATTCAGCTGTAGGCTAACAGCTCGCACCTGATCCCGATGCTGGATACCGATATAATCCATCCGCTCACGAGACAATTGCTCGGGACGATAGCGTGTCGTGAGCAGCTCCTTCATAAACTGCTTGCGTAGATAAGGAAGTACACGACCGACCTCCTGTCGATACGATAGCTCTAACTGCTCATGCCGCTCTCTGACATCGTATTCCAGCATGACCTCCTGTAGCACACTGGTGATCTCGTCGACCTCAGCCGGCTTCAGCAGAAAATGGCTCACTCCCCAGCGCATCGCCGCACGCGCATTCTCGAATTCATCGTAACCGCTCAAAATAATAATCGGTAGATTCGGATAGTCACCACGTAGCTTACGGGTTAGCTCCAATCCATTCATACCGGGCAAATATACATCGGTCATCAATAGATCGGGCTGTAGATTATAGAACAGCTCCAGTGCCTCTGTACCGCTAGCCGCTGTTCCAGCTACATGCAGATCAAGGGCTGCCCAGTTAATATGCTCGCTTAGTGCACGAATAATATGCGGATCATCATCGACGAGTAGAATACTTTTCATGCGCTTTCGCCTCCTAGCCAGAATTGGAGCTGCTCCTCATTATCGATTCGCGGTAATGTAATCGTCACAATCGTTCCACCATGTGCGCTATTGGTAAGTTGTACGCCATATTGATTGCCACAATAGAGCCGAATACGCTGCTGTACATTATGAATGCCGATGCCAGAGCATTGATCCTCGCGCCAATCATCCGGTAGTCCCTGTCCGTTATCAGTAATGCGAATGACGATACCTGCTGGCTGATCGAGCGCTTGAGCCGGGGCTGATGATATAAGACCTGGTTCATGAAGTGGCTGGATATCGACTCCAACGCGTAGCACACCATCTTCGGGACAGGCGTGCATAACGGCATTTTCGATAAATGGTTGTAAAATGATTTTCGGAATATACGAGCCGCGTAGTAGAGGATGCACATGTTCCTCATAAGCGATGGCAAAGGGCAAACGCTCTGCCTGAATGCTCACATAACAGCGCGCATGTTCCAGCTCATCGCGCACGCAGATGAATAATCGACCACCACTCAAGCCAATGCGTAATAGCTTACTCAGCTGCACGATCATTCGGCTAATATCACGCGCTTCATAATCAAGTGCACGCCAGTGAATCATATCCAGTGTATTGTATAAAAAATGGGGCTTGATCTGTGCTTCGAGTAATCCCGTCTGCGCTTCACGCTTGGCGCGGCTCTCCTCACGTACACGATCCATCAGCTCCGTCAGACGCGAAGCCATATGGTTAAAGCCGTAAGCCAACCTTGCATATTCCTCTGTAAAGGATAGCGTAATTCTCGTATCAAATTGCCCTTCCTCCAGTCGCTTCATATGCTGAATGAGCTGCTGTAACGGACGTACAATGCGCCGTACAAACCAGTAGGCCAGCAGCACCGAGCAGAGCAATCCAAGCACAGCAACCCCGATAATCTGCCAGCCGGCTGTCTGTACTGGAGCGAGTAGCGTATGAACTGGAATCGTCTGCACCAATCGCCATTGCAACGTGCCTGGACGCGAGTAGAGGACGAGCTGTTTATTGCCACTGGCATCGGTTACGACTTCATAGCCATCTTCGCCTAGCCGCGTGTGCTGTTCCATCCATTCCGGGTCAATCGTCATTCCCTCTGTAGCTGCTGCTCGTGATCGTAGGCTAGCAGCATTCGGATTGCTATCCTGCTCAGCAATCGCTGTACCCTTGCTACCAATTCGCATAATCGTATGCCCGGCTGTATCGATCAGCAGCACCTGACCATCCTGAAGCAGGGGCAGATCGGCAAAGCGCTGTACGATATCGTCACGACTCAAGCGAATAAGCACATAAGCGACCGTTTCACCATGACTGTCAAAAATACGCTGTGCATAGCCGATCAGCGAATGACCGGACGACTGCTCCTGTAGAGGAACCCAGGCAGCATCTGCCTGCCGTAGCGTCTGAAACCAGTTCTCATCTGTAATTTGCTGTACCGGATAGATATGATCGGCAATCGTCACCGGTACAGCATCAAACGCATTCGTATACAGCTCAATCGAGCTGATCCGGTCATTCACCACGAGCGTATGCTCAATCATACGTGACACCTCACGGCGCTGATGAATCTGAGCAAGGGGACGTGCGTTACTAGTATGTAGCAGTGTGGCTAGCTCGCGGTTGCTGGCAAGCGAATAGGCAGTGCCAGATACTCCAGTAATAAAGTCGAAGCCGCGACGGGTGCTTTCGTTGAGCAGCGCGAGCCTTGCCTTGCTAATCTCCGCAAAGGTGACCGCAGAGAACGACTGATAGGCGAGCCATACAATCGCCGACACAAGCAGTAGATTAAACGCAATAAAGCAAGTCACCATCAATGTGGTGAGCTTGCTTTGTTGCAGCTTATGTCGGATGCGGATGGAAAGACTTGCTTTCGTCATACGTCATCACTCACTTTATCATGAGATGTTCGGATTCAATCGTCGATTATCCTTTCAAACCCGATGTAGCGATGCCCTCGACAAAGTATTTTTGACAGACGATGAAAATGATAAAGCATGGAATGAGCGACAGCACCGACATCGCGAACATCGGTCCCCAATCCGATTGTGAGCTGGAATCGAGGAACAGACGCAAGCCGAGTGGAACCGTGTACTTGCTCACATCGCTCAAATAAATGAGCTGGCTGAAAAAGTCATCCCATGTCCACAGAAAGGTGAAGATCATCGTCGTGACAAGTGCTGGAAAGGCGAGCGGCACAATAATTTTTAAGTAAATGCGCACCGGACCACAGCCATCAATCGTTGCTGCTTCATCCAGCTCCTTCGGTAAGCCACGGAAAAACTGCACCATCAAAAAGATAAAGAAGGCGTCCGTTGCCAGCCATTTCGGCACGATTAAGGGTAAGTACGTGTTAATCCATTCCAGATGATTAAACAAAATATACTGCGGAATTAGTGTCACATGATGCGGTAGCATAATCGTCATCAGCATTAATGCAAAGCCAAAGGCTTTAAAGCGAAAATCGAGCCGTGCGAACGCATACGCTGCCATCGAGCATGAGATCACATTACCGAGCACCGCGCCCAGCGATAGCACAATCGAGTTGAGCAAAAAGCGTGCAAATGGGTTGCCCTGAATCCCTTCCCAGCCACTGCGGTAATTGCCCCAGTTCCATTCGCTCGGCCAGAACCAAATTTCCGAGAAGATTAGATGTCCCGGCTTGAACGAGCTACCGAACATCCAGAGCACCGGATACAGCATCACAAACGCAATCCCAGAGATCACCAGATGCTTCATCACAATCCATGCGGTCGAGCTACGTTGTCCGATCATCATTTACCACCATCCTCATAATGCACCCACAGCTTACTGCTACGGAATACAAGTAGTGTGAACAGTCCGATCAGAATGACGAGTATCCATGCCATCGCTGACGCATAGCCCATCTGGAAAAAGGCAAAGCCTTTTTTGTATAGATAGAGTGAGTACATCAGCGTGGAATTGACGGGCCCGCCGGAGCCGTTACTAATGATGAATGCCTGGGTGAACGACTGAAATGACGTGATCAGCTGCATGACCAGATTGAAGAAAATAACCGGTGACAGAATCGGCAGGGTAATGTGGAAAAAGCGTCGCACCGCACCAGCGCCATCTACCGCAGCCGCTTCATCGTATTCCGGTGGAATCTGCTTTAGCCCGGCAAGGAAGATGATCATCGACGAGCCGAATTGCCATACGGATAGCAGCACGATTGAGTAGAGCGCATAGTTAGGATTCGCCACCCAATCCGGTGCCTTAATACCGATCATGGCGAGCAGACCGTTCAGCAGTCCGTCACCACCGAGCATTTTACGCCAGAGCATCGCAATTGCCACACTGCCACCGAGCAGGGTAGGAATATAATAGATCGTCCGGTAAATGCCCAGCCCTCGAATACCGCGGTTAAGCAGCATCGCCACGAGCAGGGCGAAGATCAGCTTGACCGGAACCGAGACGCCCACATACGTGAATGTAACTTTTAATGATTTGATAAATAATGGATCACCAGTAAACATCGTAATATAGTTCTGCAAGCCGACCCATACCGGTGGGTTCAGAATTGTATAATTCGTAAATGAAATGTAGAGCGACGTCAGCATCGGGCCGAGTGTGAGCAGCACCAGTCCCACTAACCATGGTGCTAGAAATAGCAGTGCGATACGATTATGCGCATACCGCCGTTTGACGGTGCGTGCAGCCTTCTGCCCGGTGCGGGTGCGGCTGAGCGTTGTCGTTATCATTTTCACAGTAGCAACCTCCCGTTTGGATCAAAGTCAGTCGTCGTGACCATTTCAGTGTGCATAGTGAACCGAGCGCTATAGATGCCAGTCACATGATGCAGCAAACGCTACAGCTCGATAAACGTCAATGCTACTGTCCACTTGCTAACGCAGCATTCGCATTATCGATAAATTGCTGAATCACATCAGCAGGGCTGCCCTGACCGAAGGCGATTTGCTCACTAGCGGTCTTAAAGCTGGTATCGACTTCTGAATATCCTTGTGGGTAAGGTGGATTGATCGGGCTGGAATGCTTGGCAACCACATCGATAAATTGGAAGATCGCTTTCTCTGAATCGGGCAGCTTGCTCTGCATCTGCTCACGGACGCTGGAGTTCACAGGTACACCGCGCTCAGAGCCGAGAATCGCTGTTGCTTCCGGGTCATTGACCATAAAGTCGATAAACATCGCGACTTCCTTTGGATGCTTTGTTTTGGAATAGCCGGACATGAATTGTCCTGGTTTCAGGTATTCGCCGCTTTTCTTCTCGTCGACTCCGTGTGGAATGACTTGAATGGCAAGCTTGTGATCCTGATTTTTGTTCACCTGCTGGAATGTCAGCAGCTGATTCGACCAAGCAAAGTCCATTGCTGCCGTACCGAGTGAGATCGGTCTGGTTTCGATTGCATTCGTTGTCGAGGCAGTGACCTCGGCTGGCGTTACGCCGCCATTTGCCCGTAAGGCTGCCCACATATCAAACCATTGCTGTAGCTGCTCGTTCGTAGCTGCCAATTTACCATTTTCGAATAAGCCGATCCCGCTCTGGCGTAAAAACACTTCAAACATATTGGTCATACCAGAAATATCAGCGGAGCCGTAGAAGCCCTGACCTTTAGCGGCTGCAATCTTAGCAGACATCTCGCTAAAGTCTTTCCATGTCCAGCTTTCCTGTGGCGCTTCGATGCCCAGCTGTTGTAGTAGTGTTGCATCGTAGATCACGCCCGGTGCATTCACACCCAGTGTGATCGCGTAGAGCTTGCCATCAATGGAGCCTGCATCGATCATGCTTTTATCATGCTTGGAAATATCCAGCTCGCTGCTCTGTGTATAAGGGGTGAGATCCAGCAGTGCACCGCGACGAGCGAAGTCGCTCAGAAACGCATAGTCCATTTGCAGCAGATCGGGTGCGTTGGAGCCAGCGACCTGAGTCGTTAGCTTATCCATATAACCGTCCCAGCCGGAGTATTCAGGTTTGATCGTGATGTTAGGATGCTTTTCTTCGAATAGCTTGATGACCTTGGTCGTTAGATCATGCCGTGTCTGTGAGCCCCACCATGTCATACGCAGCTCAATTTTGCCAGAAGCATCGGCCTCACTATTGCCACTGCCGGAAGAAGCCGTATTGGAAGTGCCGCCACCACAGGCGGTTGTGAACAATAACAGGGTTAGTGTTAGTAGTACGCCCCACTTTTTCATCGTCCCTTGCATCATCAATAAAACCCTCCCCAACCATTTTGTAATCGCTTACAAATAATATTGTATAGGGTGGAGCGCGGTGATGACATAAACAAAAGTAAGCTATCCTTTTAAAAAAGTAAGCATTTGCTTGTAGATGCTTTTTTTGGATGTTATTGGATTGGCTTGCGAGTGAGCGCATGTATTCTGATAACAATAAAGAAAGTCTTCTCTGTTTGAGACGCTGTAGGCAAGCATAATTGTACATAAGCACAACAGAACAGTACACGAGCATAGAAGTACATTAATCACATAGGTACACAAGCACATAAGGATAAAAGCACATAGGCATTGAAGCAGGAGAGGTTGCACGCTTGGCGGCAACCTCTTTTATCCTGTTCATATGAAAGGAGATTAGCATGTACAATGGATCGTTACAGTAAAGGGATGACTACGACAAAGAAAGGTTGAGGATTAAGATAAAACGCCGTCCGATACGGCGATTTTTTGACCGAGGTGTTGCTTCATGCGTGCGACCTCGGTGCCAGCTAGCATCATAATGCCGATCCCATGGTTGTCGTTCGTTACTGTGCGCAGGTCTTGATCATAATATTCGGCGGTGAAGGCGTAGCGAGAGCCACTGCACACGCCGTGTACATTACCCTGACGATCAATCGCAAGTCGGGTGAGTGCGTTCCATGCCTTGCGAGCGGCGGCAGCATAGCGATCCGGTTGTCGTAGCCAGCCCATGCGCACACCGCGGGCGAAGCCGTAGGCGAACATGGCGGTGCAGGACGCTTCCTCGTAGGTACCTGGCTCATTCAGCACCTGATGCCATAGTCCGCTATTGCTTTGCAGGGTGGCATAGCCTTCGCACAGCTCATTAAAAAAGTCGACCAGGGCGGCGCGATGCTCATGCTGCTCGGGTAACGCTTCCAGCACCTCGGACAGCGAGAATAATGTCCAGCCATTGCCGCGTCCCCACGGAATTTGAGTGGCCTGACCGTATTTGAAATCATACACATGCGACATGATCTGGTATTCCGGAATGAACAGATAGTTACGGAACAGCAGGAATTGGCGTGCGGCTTCGTCTAATGCGGCAGGATGATTACGTATTCTGGCATAGCGTACGAGGAACGGTGTACTCATATACAGATCATCTGCCCACATCGTGTTCGCCGCATACTCGCCCTCACACGTACGGTAAAAGGCACCGTCTGGCTGACGTTCCAGACGATTCAGCATAAAGTCAGCGATTCGATCGGCGATCTCTAGAAAGGTCGGTTCATGGCATTCTTCATACGCTTCCAGCATCGCAGAGCCAAAGGAGCCACAGTTGTCCAGCATTTTCAGCATCACGAGCTGCTGATTAATGGAAGGGAAGCCATACTGCTCGCGATCCCAGAGCGAATATCGATACATCGTCGTACACGCTTGTACATGCTCAGCCGCATATTGTGTAATATCTGGGCGCTGTAGATAGCGTCCTGTTTTGAGCAGACCATATACTGTCACACCGAGCGGATAGTCCCAGCGCCCATAGTTGGTTACCTGTCCAACCGTCCACTTGTTGCTGAGCATCGCATTTTCATAATACGGACGAATCCAAGTCTCCGGGCGATCAAGCCGCCAGTACGTATGAGCAGTGGGTGGAGCTGAGGCTTGTCCCGATGAAGATTGATTCGGTGCACTTGAACTAGCGCTTGCTTCAGTAGGGTAGAGTCGATTCATCGTGTACATATCCGCAGGGTCGGGAGCATTTCCTTTAGGAAACGGGCCTGCATACATCCAGCTCTGATCATATGCACCACGAATGCGCCATGGTAGCTCCTGAGCCAGCATGCGTTCACCGCAGGTTGCCTGTACCGAATAATCCCATGCTGCGCCATCTGCTGTGCATTCGCTGTATACGAGCAGATCATTGGGGCCAAAATCGGCTTCGACATCGACGTTATAGTTGCCTGCTTCTGTGAGCGATACGACAAGCTGCTGCTGCAACCAGATACGCAGTGGCCCTTGACTATGCCCACTCAAGCGAATGGTCGATTGCTGCGTGTCCTCCTGCTGGATACGTGTCCAGGCATACGCACTGTGACCGGCAAGCTTGCCATACATTCTTTCCAATGACGGCAATGTCTGCTGATCAGACGACCAAGCTGGTGCTGGCAGCCATGTCAGTCCGCTTTGCTGTTCGCTGCCAAGCAGTGCGGCATGAAGCTGCTCAATACGGTCCGGTCGCTCGGTGTGTGACTGCTGAGCTGAAGCATGGCCAGCAGACGCAGTAGCCATCGTTAGCTGTTCACCTGTGGTGTTGGTACTTCCAGCTACATTGGTATTGCTCGCAATGATGTTACCGCTTACAGAAGCGGGTGAAGCTTGAGCGGCTAATCCGAGTCCTTTACTCGTTGTATCCCGATGCAGCAGTGGTGAATATACCCAGCCAGCCTGACCCTCGCGCTCACCGAATGGCGCTAGCACATTCAGAATCCGTACTTTTCCTTCATCCGCCCCAAGCTGACAGCCGAAGCCTGCGGGTGTGTATCGGCATTCCAGCAGCATCGTATTCCAGCCCGGCTGAATATCGATCGGCAGCTTCACCTCGGCATGCTGAGCCAGCTCATCGATCACGGTCGAGCGATAGATCAATTCACCGTTAAAATAAAGCCGTACCGGGCCCTGACAGCGTGCCAGCAGATCGAGATTCCGCTGCTCATCACCCCAGACCAATCCAGCAGCCCACACATAGTCGCCCTTTGTCGCTTCTGGAAAGCGCTTACCAAAATCAAATTCATATAAGCCTTCTGCATTCTGGAGAATACCGGAACGCTGAAAAGCACGATATACAAAATCCGCCTGCGCATTTGCTCCAATATAACGTTCAGCCAGTACTTTCAGCACCTGGGATTGATCTTCACCAAAACGATAATGCATACTTTGTGGTTCATCAAAATGACGGGTTACCAAGGGGCTTCACTTTCCTTTCACAATCTGAAATGGAGTCTGTGTCATACGGATGGAGGTATAGATTCACGGTGTTGGTCTGTGGTAGATCATGAGCACAGAAGAGTAAGTTTTGCTAAAGTGTTGAATAAGTGTTGAGGTTTGTTTATTCAAGTATACCTGACGGAGTAGATGGATGCCAAGATTTTTTGATTGCGTTTACATAGATAATGAAATCGAATAGATCTGCTACCCTCGAGCTATTAGTTACAGATGTGTTCGAGAGTAGCAGGTCTGTAGCGATGCGAGCTATTGTTCAACAGGCTCAGGTAAAAATAGCTCCTGTGCTGTGCGGATGAACAATCTCGTTGCCAGTGATGCCTGCTCCATCGAAAGGGTCGCAATACCGATCTGGCGATGAATGATCGGATAGACGGGCTTCAACGTCAGCTCATGCGGGAACATCGATAGGGCAAGATCCGATACGATCCCGATGCCGAGCCCCTGACGAACCATCTGCACCAGCGTACTCACATTATGCGTGGTGAAGCGGATGTGAAGCTGACTCTTTTCCCGTTCAAATGCGTCCAGAATCGCTACCTCATGACCGCCTTTACATAAAATCATATCCTGACCGTGCAAATGTCGAATCGTAATCTGCTCCAGCTGTTGGAAAGGATGCTGCTCTGGCAGCAGTAATACCATCTGATCGCTATATAACGGAATCGTTTCGACCAGTGGATCAGGTAGCAGGATCAGTCCGGAATCAATTCGTCTGCTGTGTACCCATTCTTTCACTTCGTTCGTCGAGCCTTCATGCAGATCGAACACAAGATTCGGATACTGCTGCTGAATACGATGAATGATCGGTGGTAGAAAATAAGCAGAGGCGGAGGGGAAGGCACCGACTGTGATCGTTCCAATGTCTAGCCCCTTTTCAGCAGCGACATGCTGTTCTACACGATTCATGCTCTGCAATATACTTCGAAATTCACGTACGACACGCTGCCCGATATCGGTGAGCAGTACGCCCTTTTTCCGATCACGCAGCAATAGCTTCACATCTAGCTCATTTTCGATACTGGCAATCGCATGGCTGACCGCAGGTTGTGTCATATGCAGTTCCTGTGCAGCCTGTGTAAAATTCAACGTCTCGGCAACACGTACGAAAATCATAATCTGTGTGATTGTCATAACAGAAATGTTATCTCCTTTATGCAAAAGATTCATTTTATTTATGATAGCAGAAGAGATACGCTAGAGCTATCCAATAGATCAAAATGAACATATAGATAGGAGAGATGATCATGAAACTATATCGATCCGGTAACCATCGGAATGATAATATACATGCTGGATTAGATGAAGCGTCACCGCATACATGGCAGGGTCACACAGAACCAGTACAAACGATACCAGCTGTAGCTGCAACAGAGGTGGAGCACCAGCAAGAGCAGGGGAAAAAGCACCATTATCAAGCTAGACAGACGATGAATCAAAGCAAACAAGCTAAACAAGCTAAACTTACTCCCCTAACTACTTTACTACTGGTACTGTTTCTCGTGACGATCTGGGGAATCAACTGGCCGCTAACCAAGCTGGCACTGCCATCTGTGCCACCTATTTTATTTTCGGGCTTGCGCACCTTCATTGGGGGGCTGCTGTTACTTGCGATTGCCTGGCGTAGTCGCTCTGCTCTACAGTGGAAGCGCAACTGGCGTGTATATGTAATACTAGCGATTTTCAACATTATCGGGTACTACGGCTTGCAAACGGTCGGAATCGGTTATTTGCCTGCTGGATTATTTTCAACGATTGTATTTTTACAGCCGGTATTGTTGGGCTTGTTCTCATGGCTGTGGCTTGGAGAAAGCATGACGGTAATGAAGGCGGCGGGCTTGTTATTCGGCTTTGCTGGTGTGGCAGTGATTAGCTCTGGCGGTCTGGAAGGGCATCTGTCCCCACTGGGCATTATCCTCGCGATCGCCTCCGCACTATGCTGGGCAATCGGTACCATTTGTATGAAAAAGCATAGTCATCGCATCGATTCGCTCTGGGCATTAACCGTGCAATTGCTGCTCGGTGGCATCGTATTGCTGGCACTAGGAAGTGGAACGGAAAGCTGGTCAGATATCCACTGGAGTGTATCATTTGTGGAAATACTGATGTTCATCTCCGTGTTCGTTATCGCTGGCGGCTGGCTGGTGTACTTCAAACTGCTGAATAGCGGCGAAGCAAGTACCGTCGGTTCGTACACCTTTGCGATTCCCGTGCTGTCGAATATATTTAGTATTTTCATGCTGGGTGAGATGGTCACAATGACGCTGTTTGCTGGCTTGATTATGATTGCAATTGGAATTGGGCTGGTGAATAAGAAGCGGAAACAGCAGAGTCATGTGCAGATGCAAGAGCGAGAAGATCGCATAGTAGTCGCTAATTCAGGTGCGCCTGTACAGACGAATTGCCGCTCGTAAGTAGAAGGCGTCAATAGTCATGGACATGGACATAGACATAGACATAGACATGGATATGTCCATGCATATGTATAATGAAGATAAACCTGCACATGAACGTAAACATAGATATAGAAACCAAAATCTAGCATGAACAAGTAAAATCAAAACAAAATAATATGCCCGCTGCATCCATAGCTCTTTTGTTAGATGAGAGCTGTGGACATAGCGGGCATATTTTTAATTTAGCATATAAGGTAGTATTGCTTCATTTAGCTTACTTTTATAGAAAAATAGGAACAGGTAATGGCTATCCGTTAAGAGGCATTCAATTTCGACTCACTGTGTAATTTATTAGAAGACACAGAGCGACAGAGGAACAGTCCGAAAAATGCTACTATTAATAGAAGTGTAATAATGGCGATCGCATACGATGCGCCGATCGATGCAATTAATGGTGTGAATAAGCTTAATAAACATAAACGTATGAGCAGGCTAATACTGCTGAAAAAGCTATTCACTCTACCTATATGCGATTTGGGAACGAGCTGCATCATAATGGTATTGCTTGCGACCTTTGTGCCTGAATTACCAGCACCGCGCAGAATCTGTGCCCAGAGAAAGATCGCAGTAACTGGAAATACAAGAGTAAGAATCGTTCCAATCAAATAAATAAATGAAGTCAAAATGACAGTTTTGTAGGAACCTATTTTATTCATCATAAATGAAACGGTTACTCCAATAACAATCGCACCAATGGTATACATAATATTGGAAAAGCCAAGTACTTCTGCGTTTTCCTGTAGCACCGAAGCCACGTAAATCGGATTGATATAATTGCCTACAAGTACTGAAATGAACGGCATGGTCGAGAAGAGGAAAAACAAAATGATGATTTTATTTTTCGTAATATACTGGAAGCCTTCGTATAAATCTGCCAAAAAGGTAATCTCTTTTGTATGCGAACGAGCAACGAATGAATAAGGGATCAAAGCAAGCGAAGCAATACAAATCAAATATGTAAAAAAGTCTATGATCAAAATCGTATTTAGCGATACACGTTCTATTAAAAAGCTTGCTAAAGCTGCACTAAGCATAGAGGCAACCTGACTCTGTGTTTCCAAAATGCTGTTTAAATACTTAAATTGTGAACCATCGAACAGCTCCTGTACAAAAGCAATTCGAGCAGGAATATGCGTAGCATAATACAAGGAACCTAAAAATTGTAGCAGGATAATCTGCCAGATTAACAAGGTATGATGGAAAAATCCATAAATACAGCAGATTCCAGTTAATACTAATCCAATCACCTCAATAGCGATCAAAAACCGCTTACGCGAAAACTTATCAATCCACACCCCAATAAACGGAGACATCAAAAACAAAAACAACGTTGTAAAAATCATCGTATAGCCTAGTATCTGCTCACCCTGATCATAATTCTTAATCAACGTCCATGGAATTGCAATCCCTGTAATACCCACTCCGATCGCAGAAGTAATATTGCCTACCAAAAGCCTGTATAAATTCGGATCCTTCTTGATGCTGTGCTCCATAACATGTCTCCTTCAATCTTATCTTCGTATGTACTTCAGTCGCCCCTACTCCCTAATATCAGAAGAACAGACATCTAAAACAAAACACAATTTATCATGCTTTTCCTAAAAATACAATTGCTTATTGATATAGGAGTTAGTTTACAAATTGCGATATACGAATTGTGATAATAGTAAACTTCTACATATAAGGCTTCAAGAAAAGGGTTTTGCCGAAGCAAAATGGCGTACTATTAATCCACCACTATAGATAAACAGTCCCATCCACCAGCTCTTCACTTTCGATACATATAAACACGTAATAAAAACATGAGAATCACCCTGTCAACGAATCAGCCCTGTGAAAAGAAAGAGACTATATGATTAAATTCTATCCTCTCCAATAAACAAATATTTACATATAAAAATTAGTTTGAATCCTCTTATTTGCAATTGAAACAATAAAAATTATCGTTTTTTCATACTATACGACTAGGTTGATCGAACCTTTCTCATTTCAAACCATAGCCTTAACCGTTTTCAGTCAATTTAACGAAATTTGTCGAAATCACTTCAATTGCACCAGGAATGAATGCTGAATATCCTTTTATTGGTAAAAAAACTTCATATTACGTAAGATGTACTATAAGTAACTATCTATATTTTCCTTTTATTAGGAAGACGGCTCTATTTACCCCCTGCCATCAATCAGACACAATTGTATACGAAAAGCATAACTTATCGACCAATCAGTAATTTAAGAATCATACGAAATACATGTATAGCTTCATCGCTCTATAGTCATACCATTTCCTTTTGAATAAAAGGGTACATCAGAACACAGAACGTTAAGAACGCAGAAAGGCAGAACGTAGATTGAATGAAAAGCAAGCAGACGCTGACATCTGAGCATGCAGTACAGGCGAATCCAGCCTGAAGCGGGGGGATCTATAGTGACAATTGAATATGCGATCGAGCTGCCCTTTTGGATTCTACTATTGATCTGTATCGTGATGGATTGCTGGAAACGTATCATTCCAGATGCGATCACCTTGCCCGGAACGCTTTATTTTATCATCGTTCATGCGATCACAGGCACACTTGCATGGTGGCAGCCGCTGGTGGGAGCGATTGGATTAGGCGCTATCGCTTTACTGCTTGCCATCATTAGTAGGGGAAAGCTTGGGGGTGGCGATATTAAGCTATTTGCTATGGTAGGCGCCTATCTGGGCTGGTCGGCAGGTATCTGGGCATTGCTCTTTACCTTTCCGATCGCAGCCTTAATCGCCTGCCCGGTACTACTGATGAAGAAAATAGCACCGCCAACGATTAAGCTGCCAGAGGAGCTTCCACTGGCACCGTTTATAGCAACAAGCACCATACTACTTATAGCATTATTACAGAAGGTGGCCGAGACTCATGTTTGAATCGAAAAAACGAGCATTTGTATTTATGCTGCTGGCAATCGTGCTGGGAGCGGTAGCTGTGATCCTGTTTTCGACCTATATGCAGGAAACGCGTGCCAGTCTGGGTGAGTTTGTTACCGTGCAGGTTGCGGCGGAGGACATTCCTGCTGGTACGGTCATTCAACCGTCACTATTGACGGATCAGGAGGTTCCACGTAAGTACATACTGGACTCCCTGATCACCTCTCCACAGCAGCTGGAGAATAAAATTTCGGTTGTTCCGATTACGAAAGGTTCCGTCATTACGACATCGGTACTGCGAAATAATACGTTTGTAAAAGGCGACTACAGACAGGTCATGCTGAGAGCGCCGATGGCTGTATTTGATGAACAGATTGATGCATACGATAAAGTGGACATTTTATATTCTTATGATTCTAATGCCAATGATTCCAAAGGGAATAAGGGTGATAAGCGCGTAACCGATGTGCTACTCAAAAATGTCACCGTTAACAGCGTACAGAAGACGGGCAATGATATTACTGCCATCGGAGTACTCGTTAAGCTAAGCGATTCCAAATCGGTGATCTGGGCGCTGAATTATGCCAAAGAGGTTCGTTTACTCAAGAGCGGCAGCAGCAAGGATGTTGGTAGCGACAGCGCAGCTACGACTGGAGATGGCGCAGCCACCGATTCTGCTACGAGTAGCACAGGCAGCGCTGCAGGTAATATGGGCAGTACAGACGCAGCCAAAGATAAAGCCCCAGCAAGCCAGGGCTCGACAACGAATCCATCCAGTGCCAATGCAGCCAAGTCGAATCAAGAGCAGAATGCGAATGGCTCGCAGGCGCCAGCGGCATCTGGCAGCAAATAGTCTAACGCTAGCACCACCTTGTCCGGTTCAGGATCGAATATTGCTCCAACTGATGTTAGGAGTTAGGAAGCACACATCCATACGCATAGCAGATCAAGCATTACGGAATCAAAGGAGGGACTCACTTGTCTACGGTAAAGGTCACGATCATTTCGAGTAATGAGCGTCTCACCCAGCAGCTTGTGCAAAGTATTCATTTTTACAACATGCAGACGGGTGAGGTAATTGAGAAGCCGCGAGAAGCCTATATGCATATTCATCCGCGTGAACCGCGCATTATTTTATTCGCGGAGCCAGAAGAGACGATGGAGCTGGCACCGATTGTGATGCAGCTCAAAAAGGTGAATGCAGGCGCGCCAGTCATTTTCCTCAGTCGCACTGGAGATTTTGAACGTATTCGGGAAATGTATCGTGCAGGAGCGGCGGACATCCTGCGCATTCCTGATGAGCTGGAGCAATTGGAGCAGGTACTGACCAAGGCGGCGCAGCTTGCTCTACGCGGAGCCGATCAGCGTCCACATGCACAGCAGGGAGCCACAGGTGGCAAAATCATTTCGGTCTACAGTAGTAAAGGCGGATCTGGAGCGACGACGATTGCGGTAAACGTCGCCCAGGCAATGGCATTGCAAAATCAAGATGCACGCGTGCTGTTGGTTGACCTGAATTTACAATTTGGTGGCATTCAGCATTATTTAGACATTGCGTTTGAACGGAATCTAGGAGATTTGAAGTCCGTACTGCACGAGCTTACCTTTAGCCAGCTCAG
Source organism: Paenibacillus hunanensis (assembly GCF_034055775.1). Lineage (NCBI taxonomy): Bacteria > Bacillati > Bacillota > Bacilli > Caryophanales > Paenibacillaceae > Paenibacillus > Paenibacillus hunanensis. The sequence goes on from NZ_CP139194.1 coordinate 1,386,476, forward strand.
TAGTGTGCTATATCGGGTCGATTCGTCCAATCTGAACTTGCTGCTATCGCCTGCTCACCCGCAGGAAGCAGAGAATTTCACGAGTGACGATATGGAGCTACTATTCAGCGTCTGTCGTCAGAATTTTGACTATATCATTCTGGATTTGCCGCATGAGATGAATGAAGTGTCGATTAGTGCGATTAGTCAAACCGATCAGCTTGCCTACGTGCTGAATCTGGATCGTGCGTCGATCCTGAGTCTGAAAAGTGTACTGAATATTCTGGATCGCTATCATCTGATTGATACTAGTCAGATCGCGCTGATCCTTAACAAGCATAGTCGTCGCTCCGATGTGACACGCGACGATCTGGAGAAGATTATTAATCTGCCTGTGCTCGGCTCGATCTCCGAGGATCTGAAGGGACAGCTACAGACCAGTGCGAATCTGGGGCTTCCTCTCATTATGGAGCGTCAGGAAAAGCTAAAAAGCCTGAAAGGTCCCATCAAGCAGTTCATTGAACTGCAATCAGCGCTGACCGGACGGGAAGGAGGCGAACGCCGTGTCGATCTTCCGCAAGCTCAGCAGCAGGCTTGATGAACAGCAGGTCGAGGAGCAGAAGCCGCTCGATTATATTGACTATCTGTTCAATCATTACAAGGGGCGGCTACTCAAGGAAACGAATCTCGATCAGCTGATCAAGCTGCCCAATTATCAGAAGCGGCGTGCGATTGAGAAGCTGATCACCGAGATGATGGATCAGGAAAAGGTCATCATTACCCAGATGGACAAAACGCGCCTGCTCGATATGATTCTCGATGATTCCGTCGGCTTCGGCCCGTTAGAGCCGCTGCTGCATGATGATGATATTACCGAGATTATGGTCAACGGCCCGAACGAAGTATATATCGAGCGTCAGGGACAGATCACCTTATCCGAGATCAATTTCAAAAATGATGAGCATATCCGTAATATTATCGATCGGATCGTCGCACCGATTGGACGCCGGATCGACGAAAGCTCACCACTTGTCGATGGACGTCTGGAGGATGGCAGTCGTGTCAATGCCGCTATTCCACCGATTGCCCTGCATGGCCCGGTCATTACAATTCGTAAATTTAAAAAAGATCCGTACACGATCGATCATCTAATGGGCTTTCGTACCTTAACATCGAAGATGTCTGATTTTATCGAAGCCGCGGTTGGTTCCAAAATGAACATTATCATCTCCGGTGGTACAGGTAGTGGTAAGACGACATTGCTCAACGTCGTATCCGCAGCCATTCCAATCGGTGAGCGTATCATCACGATTGAGGATATGGCAGAGCTACGCTTGAATCGGAAAAATGTCGTATCGCTGGAAGCGCGCCCTGCCAATATGGAGGGGGCTGGTGAAATCACCATTCGTCAGCTCGTGAAAAATGCACTGCGTATGCGTCCTGACCGCATCATTGTCGGTGAGGTGCGCGGCGGTGAAGCGCTGGATATGCTACAGGCGATGAATACCGGTCATGAAGGCTCTCTAACGACGATTCACGCTAACAGTGCACAGGATGCGATGTCCCGGCTGGAAGCGATGATTCTGATGAACAATGCTTCAATGACTGCCGAGGTCGTTCGTCCGTTTATCTCGTCTGCGATTCAGCTTGTCATTCAGACGCTTCGCTTATCGGATGGTACGCGGAAGGTCGTGTCGATTGCTGAAGCGGTCAGCGAGAATGACGAAATTCAGCTGCACGACATTTTCCGATTCCGCCGTCTATCGACAGATACGAATGGACGTATCCGGGGTGGCTTTGTCACGACAGGCTATGTACCGCGTTGTGCGGAGAAGCTATCTGTATTCGGCTACGAGCTAGGAGAAGACTTTTTCGCTCCAGCAGAGGAGGCGGTTACTCATGACGGTTGAGACAGGTTTTCTAATCGTACTGTTTCTAACTGTAGTTGCAGGTGCACTGGCTGTATTTGAATTATCCGGTGTACGCAAAAAGAGCAAGCAGCTCGGCAAACGCTTAGCGGAGCTGCACACCGATGAAGTGAAAAGCCGCAAAAATATGTACCTGCGTCTGGCAACTCGCTTTCATGGCTCTGACTATGGGAAGGAATGGGAGCAGAAGCTCATGGGTGCCGATGTACGCATGTCGGGCTTCAATTATGTATTGCTGCAATGTGTACTCTTATTCGTGATCACGTATCTGCTCAATGTACTGCTGGGCTTGCGTTTTCCGATGGATATGATCGTTGCCTATTTTGTTGTCACGATCGGTTCCTCGCGCTGGCTCAAGGCAAGACGGCGTAAATTCGCCGCTCAGATTGATCGTCAGCTGCCAGAAGTATGCCGTATGCTCGGCAGCTCCATTCGCGCCGGCATGAGTATCCAGCAGGCGATTGGCATGGTAGCCAGTGAGCTGAAAGCACCGGCTGGCCCGCTCTTTCAGGAGATGTCGCGTCAGCTCAAGCTCGGTAGCAATATCGACACCGTACTGAGCGAGCTAGGCGAACGATTGCAAAGTCGAGATATCCGTCTACTCATCCAGACCGTCACTATTCAGCGACAGGCGGGTGGTAATCTGGCGAAAGCGATGGATCAGCTGGCTCGCACGCTGGAAGAACGCGAGCGTATGAACAAGGAGCTGAGCAACCAGACCGCAGAATCGCGTTATATCGCGCTCACACTCGCGCTGATGCCTGTCTTTCTCGTCGTTGCTTTTAATATCGTGTTCAAAGGCTTTATTACACCATTATTTACGATTCCCGGTCTGATCCTGCTCGTCGTCGTTGTCATCCTGATGCTGATCGGCTTCCTGGCGATTCGCAGAGTAACCAATATAAAGGCGTGAATACATCATGATATGGATGAATACATTTTTGTATACAGCGCTGCTATCGTGGGGAGCTGCCGTCTTTTTCTACTGGCGCTATCAATTAAAACGGCTGAACCTGCGCAAAAAGCTCGGCATGGTTCAGGAAAAGAAAGAAAAGGTCACCCTGAGCGAGCGCTTCAAAAAAAGAATTTTCTCCTGGTCAGAAAAGCTCATTCCGCTCGGTCTACGATTCCGCTTGTTCACCAATCCTACACGGATTGAGCGACAGATCGAGCTCGCCGGACATCCCGGCGGCTTGCGACTGGATTCCTTTTATGGCTTTCGCTTTCTGTGTGTGTTTGCTGGCCTATTATTCGGAACACTGCTTGTCTGGCTCGGCTTCGGCAACGGATTGGTGCTCATCCTGTTCATTCTAGCAGGGCTGGTCTTCCCATCCCTCTGGCTAAGCGGAGCTGCAAAGGAACGTCAGGAACGACTCGGATTGGACTTGCCAGACTTTATGGATGCGATGAGCGTATCGCTACAAGCCGGTGTTCCGATGGAACCAGCAATGCGCCAGATCATCTCCCATATGGAAGGTCCACTCAAGGAAGAACTGGTTCGTTTCCAGCAGGAGCTAGATATCGGCGTAGCAAGAGACGACGCCTACGTCCGTCTGATGAACCGCAACCAGAGCCGCGAGCTAGAAACACTCGTCACTTCCTTAGTCCAGGGAAGCCGACTCGGCGTACCGATCTCACAAACATTCCAGCTCCTATCCACCGACATGCGTGAGACACGAATCGGCTCCATGAAAGAACGAGCAGCCAAAGCCGGCCCAAAAGTCACCCTGATCACCAGCTTCTTAATCCTACCCGCCGTCCTACTCTGCATCGTCGGCCTGCTCGTCCTCAACTTCATCTACAACCCAGAAGGCATCGGCATCTCCTGGGACGCGTTGCAGTAAGGATAGAGATGTAATACTAATACATTGCCATAAAAGTGCATAAGAATATGGTTGCAAAACAGTGGTCTATATACGGCACTATAAAGAAGCATTTCAAGTAAATAGTAATTGAATTCCTATGAAGTAACTTAAATATTTGAAGTAAATGTTTAAAGCACTTGCCTTAATCCCTTCACTGCTAACCCACCACAATGTGGCGCCAGCACAGAACGAAGGGGAGGAAATAAGGGAAAAGGACGACTTTGGAGGGGCGGGAATCTTCATTTACACCTCATCCAAAAGATTCCCGCGGCTCCACCCGAGTCCGTTCCCTTATTCCTCCCCGAAGTGGTCTCTGCTATGCCGCCACAACCAACCATTTGAAAGGGGGTGAACCCAAATGATGAACAAAGTATGCTCCTACCTGTATGCAAAAGCTTCGACAATCGGTCAATACACACGTAACGAAAAAGGTGCACAAGCGATTGAGTACGTTGGCGTTGCAGCGGTTGTTGTCGTGCTGATCATTGCACTGATGAGTCTGTTTGGTAAAGAAAGCGGAGGTATTGCTTCCACGCTGGTAGATAAAGTAAAAGAGGCAATCGACAAAATTAAAATTGGTGGCTGATTCCAAATGAGAATCAAAACAAAGATCCAACATGGCGTACAGATCGTCCGGCAACATCTGGGCAATGAACGGGGCGCGCAGGCGATTGAGTTCGTCGGTGTGCTACCGTTGTTCTTTTTAATGGTATTGATCGTCTTTCAATTCGCCTCGGCAGCAATTACCGCCGTCACCGTGAAGCAGGCAGTTATGGAGGGCGCACGCGCCGCGATGGTTGAGCAATCTGGTGAATCTGGCTACCAGACAGCTGTGCGTAATTTTGCAGGGAATTATAAGATTGCCGAGATGAGCAAGTCCGAATACTCCTCTGGCGGCGATACATACGTCACCGTCAAGGTCACACTGGAATCGCCGATGCTATCGAGCAATCTGTTCGATACATCCGGGCTGTCGATTCCAATCTCGTCCAGTGCAACGGTACGAAAAGAAGAATTACCCGATGATAATGAATAATGCTGATTCCATCATAAGACAGGCGGAAAGGAAGTGGTTATTATCCGAAGCTTCACATCCCGAATAGGAGCGGCAGCGTTAGCTGTGCTATTCGTCTTGATGTTGATGCCAGGGTTCGTCATGGCTGCTCCAGCCGAGTCGCCGATCAATTCGCATTTGAGCGAAATGAAGATCGAGGATCGGAACCAGACGCCGCAGGATACGTCGACCGATGTGGCGATCCCACCGCCGCCGTCTCAGCAGCCATCCGGTCAGGATGGAGCTGGAAATGGAGGCAGTGGCAACGGTCAACCAGGTAATGGAAATGGGCAAAATGGTAACTCCGATTCTTCTGGAACAGGCACATTGCCCGCGAATCCGAATACAGGCAATACAGGTGGAAATGGACAGTCTGGTGGTAATAGCTCAACAGGCGTAACAACGCCAGGAACGAGTGTCATCACACCCCCTGCTGGAAATGGAACCGGCGGATCGGGTACGAATCCGAATGGCATACAGACGCCAGGCAATGATTCAAATGCAGTAACTACACCGAATAACGATCAATCTGGCAATAATCAGGATGGTGCCAATCAAGAGGGTGCGAATCAGGACAATCGTTCCTGGTGGGACAAGATCACAGATGGATTTAACCAGGCCATCTCTAACATCCAGGCCGATCCATGGGGAAGTGTAGGTAACTTCTTCAAAGGAGCAGGGGCTGGATTACTCGGTGCTGTCGTTGTGGTAGGGGCAGTTGCTCTTGTCGCGGCATTTGTACTGAGTGCACCGATATCCGTTCCTGTGCTAATCGCTGCGCTGGTCGTGGGCGCTGTGGCCGGAGGTATCTATGCCCTTGTAGCGGGTAACAATTTTGAATTTTGGGATGCTTTCAAAATCGGCGGTTTTGCAGCCGCAGCTACACTTGCGATTGGAACGTCCGGGGTCGGGGCTGCTTTTAGAGGAGCATGGAAGCTAGTCACGCAGCAAGGTATCAAAGGAGCGCTTCGCACAGCGGGAACGAGAGCTCTTACGTATTTTCGAGGACTCGGTAGTAGCTTTATGCAGGGTTTACGTTCACCAGTCAAATCTCTTCTTACGACGATCAAAGGTAGAGCATTCCGTTGGACATTTGGGATCAACTTGAGCTTTAACACGGCTACTTTTTTTATGGCTAATCCAAGGTTACCAACGTTATCTGATGCGGGTGTCATTATCGGACAAAGCTTGGCAAGCTCGCTGCTCTTTTCAAAAGTGGGTGACTTGCTAAAAGTGGGCGTCAAAAGCACACTTGGTAAAAACGTATCTGCCTTTACATCTGGACTCGTAGAATCCGTGATTACAACGTTTGCCAAGCATCAGATTGATCCGAAAACGAACAAAGATAAATCGTTGGGAGAGCAAGTTCAAGGTACCTTTATTTCAAGTCTTATGTTTACGCCAGCTTTTAGTTCAGCTTTAAAGAAATTCAGAATAAAGTTTAACATCGGTACGTCACACTTCGACCTGGAAAAATCCAAAGTGGATGTCGTTACGCGTCCGTTCTCATCAAGTCAGAGAAGTGTAACAAATCAAGGACTTATCACGCTATGGAATAATGAACAGAAGATTAAAAATCAACAAGGCTTAATGCGGATTACGCCAAGCCAGGAAGCTTTGTTGCGTCAAAATGATTTACCTGTTCAGACATTAACGCAAACGCTGGACGCGGTGAAAAAGATTGCGAATTTTGCAACGAACAATGAAGTAAATCAAATACTGGACAGAGCCTCCCAGACTCCGCAAAATGGAGGGGATATTCAGAACAAAGGTGCATCCAAGCCTTCGGCTAAATGAGGTGATGAATGATGATTCAGTCGATTAAGAATATAGATAGGAAAACGATGGACAGATGGCAGATCGCAACCCTGATCTTGTTTGTTCTGGGTTTACTTGTGATTAGTTATATTGGCGGGGATTTAAAGCTGGTTAGCTTTTCAACGGGAATCATACTATTAGGGCTTGCTTACGTGCCTAATCTGCTCGTCAGTATCGGCATCTACATTCAGGCAGATTCGCATGATAAACAGCGTTATCGTATTCAGCTCATTCTGGCAGCGGTTTTTTATACCATTGTTCTGATCTGGCGGCTATCCCAATAGGGCGAGTTTTCAGATATAACCTGAGTAAGCCAAGCGAAGATAGGGAGTGAACGAATGGAATACCGATGTGAGTCTTGCGGAGATCGTTCAAGCCGAGCTATTCATCGCAAGGAGATCACCTGTAGCAAATGCGGAGGTACTGTACTTGTAGATGAAGCCAAGCGAAAGTCGGGCAGTCGGAAGGTCGCATATTTGTCTGCGGGTCTGGCGCTTGTATTGCTTGCTCTAATCTATTATGGATATTGATGGAGCTTGTATATACTGTATCAACGATTCATACTTAAGTATGATGATTAGCTACATCCATGACACGGCAGGAAGTGAGTATGATGAACAAAAAATTATCTCTAGGACTACTACTGGTCGTCGCTTTACTTGCGGGCTGTACAGATAAGGCTGCACCACCAGCAACCAGTACGAGTGAAACGGTTACAGGACAAGAAGCAACAGGTACAGAGGAGCAAGGTACGACTACAGCTGATCCGCTGGCTGCTCCAACTCCGGTTAAGGTTGTCGTGGAAGGAGCCTCCTCCAGTGATTCTTCTCCTGCATCCCAGCTGCCTGATGATATTGGTAGCGTACCGGAAAAGCAACAGATCACGAAGTTACTGCAATCCGGCGCGGTGAAGCTGGACAATCCAGCTAGCTTTGAACCGAATCAGCCGATCACTCGCTCTGAATTCATTCGCTGGATGTATGGCTATGATAATAAGCATATCAAGCCGAAGCTGGCGAGTCAGCCAAGCTTTAGCGATGTGGATTCAAGTAATCCGGATTATGCATTGATTGAAGGCTTGCAGGCTGCTGGTGTGATTACCGGATTCCCAGATGGTACGATGCAACTGGATAAGGAGTTAACCCGTCAGGAGCTGACCCTGCTGTGGGGCTGGTATGAGCGCGAACGCGGTGTGACGAATCCGATTGTCGATTCGTCAGTGACACAGTTTGCACTCAAGAAGTACAAGGATGGAACGCAAATCTCGGATACGTATGTAGCGGCAGTTGGTTTTTATGCCAATCAGGATAAGCATCCACTGGAGCAAGTATTTGGCGTGACGAATAAGCTGGAGCCACAGCAGGCGGTTACACGTGCTCAGGCAGCGCGCTGGATCGTAGAAAATACAGTTATGGCGGAACAGCAGCAGGAGCAGAATGAAGTGACCAAAGAGTTGCAAACTGAAGCCACAGAAGCGATGGCAGCACAGCAGGCGACACAGACCGTGACCGTCAATGATATTGCCACCAGTCCGGTACAATGGCAGATCACGCGCTTGATCAGCTCCGGTATCCCTGTTCTGGATGGGCAGGGTCATTTTCAGCCGTATACGTCGATTACACGGCGTGATTTTATCCGCTGGATGTATCAGTATGATCCGAAGGAGTTAACACCAGCGGATCAGCCACCGCCAGCCTTTACCGATGTGCAGAATACCGATCCAGATTATGCGCTGGTAGATAAGCTGAGACAGGCTGACTTGCTACCTGCTGTAGATAACAATGAATTGAAGCTTGATCAGCCGCTCACTCGTGAGCAGCTTACGGTATTGTGGGCATGGTATCAGCAGATGGACAGCGTTCGTGAGCCTGTGCTTGCACTATCCACCGTGCAGGATTCACTGTTTACGATTAGCGATGCGAAGGAGATTGGTGCATCCTATAGTAATAAGGAGCCGTATATTCGTGCGGTGGCGACCTTTGCATATGGAGAGCCAACCTATCGCAATGTGTTCGGCTTCACGACGCTACTGAAACCACAGGCAGCAGTATCGCGCGCGGAAGCAGCACAGTGGCTGGTCGAATATACGGAGTCATAAACATGTAAGTAAACACGTCGGTAGTAGCAGTCGATCTGTCACCGCAGTACAGGCCAATGAGCGGTTGTTCGTTTACTGACGGGCTGCTGAACTAACCTTGTGCCGGATGACGAACAATGGAGAGGATATGTATGAACAAATGGATCACCATTTGCCGTGAACGGATGCACAATGAGCGAGGCAGTATGTCGATTTTGACGATTGCCACGCTTGCTTTTGTCATTCTAGGTAGTGCGTTCATGTTTTATTATTTCACCGTATTCATCGAGAAAAGACAGGCGCAAAATATTGCCGATGCCGCTTCACTCACCGCCATTCAGGAAGTGAAGAAGCAATACGAGCTTGGGCTGGAGGAGCGTGCTGATGAGACGCTGGAGGAGTATTTGAAGGATGCGAAGGAGCAAGCTGGTGCCGAAGCAGGTGGTGCGCTGGATGATCTGATCAAAAAGGATATCGAGACACCGGAGCTAGAAAAGGTATTGCTGGACGATGATTACGATTCGGAAAAGGATTGGCCGCTCGTAGTCAAAGAGCCACATTTTGCAGAGGAATTCACCGCCAGTAAAAATGGCGATCTGCTCTACGAGCGCATCGTACAATATTCCGGTCAAATCTCAGCAGCAGCAAGTGGAGCGATTGATGCTAACGGAGGCGACACGTCAGAGGGAAGCATGACCTTTCCAGTAGAGCGTGAGCCCAAGTTCAAGCTAACCGCTGCACGCACGCTCAGTCTGGACAGCATCGGTCTGGAGGAAAATATTATGGCTGCTTCGGCCGCAGGCATCGGCTCCAAGGATATTCCGATTGATGTGAGCACCAAGACACCGATTGTGATCCGCTGGTAGAATGGTGACTGCCAGGTGTAGAAATACAACAACAGACCGACAGATGTACGCAAGTATATGGAACTGCACACTCTATACATCCAGTTAGATATGAAAGGATAACAGCTCACAGGCTCTCTCCCCTGGGGGCTGTTTGTGTTATTGTGCGGTGCTAGTCGGACTATGATGTTACGTGCATAGCGTCTGTCGTAAAGTCTTTCATAACCTCTGTTATAACGCCCAATTTGCCATACAAAAGGCTCGTATTGCTTCCTAAATATCGCTTCCATTCGCTATCTTTTACGAGAACAGACCTTTTAAGCTTTCCTTTATTGTATTTTAAGCTGTTTTTATAGTTTGTCGGATATAGTAAAATAGGTTTTTGGAACCTATCCATGCCCGGTGTACGAACGGTTAGGTAGAAGCGATCCGGGCAGGAATTGGCAGGAGGGGAAATAACGATGCTTCAAGTCCAGCAAGTCAGCAAACATTTTGATCGGCGACGCAGTGTGGACGGAATTGATTTTGAGATGGAACGCGGTGAGATCGTTGGTTTTCTCGGTCCGAATGGTGCGGGCAAAACGACGACGATGCGCATGATTACAGGCTATTTAACACCAACCTCAGGACAAATCTGGCTCGACGGATTGCCGATGCATGAGCCATCCCGCAAGGCGCGTGGCAAAATTGGCTATTTACCGGAAACGCCGCCTCTATATCCAGACATGACCGTCATGTCTTATTTGCGTTTTGTGGCAGATTTGCGTGATGTGCCTGCACGTCAGCAGAAGCTACGCATTAGCGAAATGATCGACCGACTCGGTCTGGAAGGACGCGAGCGACAAGTTGTACGCTCCCTGTCCAAAGGGTATAAACAACGTCTCGGTCTGGCACAGGCGATTATTCACAAGCCCGATCTGCTCGTACTGGACGAGCCGACCTCTGGACTCGATCCAAGTCAGATCGTGGAGATTCGGCAATTGATTCGTGAGCTAGGCGAACAGCATACTGTATTGCTAAGTACACATATTTTGCAGGAGGTGAGTACACTGTGCAGTCGTGTGCTCATTATTAATGAAGGAAAGCTCGTAGCAGATGGCCCATCGAATCAGCTAGACAGTAGCTTGAACGATAAGTTCCAGGTTGCCCTAGAAGTAAAATCACGTCCTGCCGCATTGCATACCTTGCTGGATGGATGGGGCTGGTCAGAGACGGATTATGTACTAACCGATCCCGATGAGCAGCAGGAGCAGCTTATTCGTGTCCGTCTGCAAGGTGAAGACGGAACCGACTTCCGTGAGCGCCTATCGCTGGCGCTGGGCGAAGCACGTATTCCGATTCTGGAGCTGCGCCGAGAAAGCATGAGTCTGGAGGATGTGTTCCTGAAGCTAACAAGCGAATCAACGCCAGAGTCGGCTACAGTCGAGCTATTGTCATCCAGTGACTCGCCTGCTGCGGAATCCTCAGCGACGGAAGCAACACCCGCGAAGGATGAACTCACTCCACTCACCAAAGCTTCTAACAAAGCGTCTAATAAAATGAATAACAAGGAGGATCGCGCCTGATGAAACGAATGTGGGCGATTTGCTCCAAAGAGCTACAGCTATACTTTTTTAATCCGACCTCCTATTTTGCGATAGCCGTCTATGTGCTGCTATCCAGCATTATGTTTTATGTGAGCTTTGTCGTGTATCAGCCGAGCATCATCGATTATCGTCTTATATTAGGTGATACGATATTCATGCTGCTGATTGTCATCCCACTGCTCACGATGCGACTTATGTCGGAGGAGTTTCGGCAGGGGACCGATGAGCTACTATTGACCTCGCCTGTGACAGCAACCGAGATTGTGCTGGGCAAGTATCTCGCCTCACTCGGACTGCTGATCGTGCTTATCCTGTGTAATATGGTCTATCCGCTCACGATGTCCTTTTTCGGCAAGCTGGATATTACATTGCTGCTCTTATCCGTGCTAGGTGTCTTCCTGCTCGGTGCAGCGATGATGGCGATTGGTCTGTTCGCATCGAGTCTGTCACAGCATCAGATGGTCTCGGCAGTGATCGGCTTTGTTATTTTGCTGACATTATGGCTGATGGATTCGTTCGCCTCCGGCGCGACAGGCTCCAGCTTACAGCAATGGCTGGCTCCATTTTCATTATCCGGTCGCCTGAACAATATGATCAAAGGCGTGCTGCATGGCCCTGATCTATTGTATTACATCACACTGGCTGCGTTATTCCTTGTACTGAGCATCCAGATTGTGGAACGGAAGCGGTGGAGGTAATGAAAATGGGCAAATGGATTTCTCGTACAAACGCAACCGTCATTTCTATTGCGGCGATTGGCATTTTTATCGTATTAACCTTATTTCTAAATTCGCTGGGCACCTTTCAGGTGGACCTGACCCAAAATAGGCAAAATACATTGTCCGATCAGACGATCAGTACATTAAAAGCAATTAACGAGCCAGTGGAAGCGATGGTATTCATCAATCCACAGGATGCACAGGTATATACACGCGAAGTGACCGACCTGCTACAGGAATATCATAAAATCAACAACAAGCTGAAGGTCAAGCAATACGATCTGCTGCAAAATCCAGAGCTGGCACGTCAATATGGCGTCGCTGAAAGCACGGTTGTGCTCAAGCAAGGCGAACGCACCAAAGCGATTCAGATCTACAATATGTTCACCAGCCCGGATCAGCAGGATGGACAGGACGCTTCATCCGAAGCAAGCTCATATCAGTTTACCGGTGAGCAAAAGCTAACGTCTGGCTTACTATCACTTACATCTAGCAAGACGTACAAAGCCTACCTGCTCAACGGCCATAATGAATTCGATACCGCTACACTCAGCTTACTGGCACAGCAATTAAGCGAAGAAAATATTAATATGTCCGAGTTATCTCTTGCACAGGAGGGCGCGGTTCCGACAGATTCGAGCGTGCTGATGATCGTTGCTCCGCAGACCGATCTGAGCGATGCAGAGACAAAGGTCATTCGTGAATATATGAATAAAGGCGGCAAGTTATTCCTGTCGCTGGGCTTTAACGAAAAGGCGAAAACCGATTGGAAAAATATCGATTCGTTAATGAACGACTATGGAATCACCGATACGCATGCCGTAGCGGTCGAACCAAAGGGTCAATCGCTATATGATCCACTGACGATTGTACCGGAGTACGGCAACCACGAGATTACAGATAAGCTGGCATCCAGCAATCTGTATACGATCATGTCACTCTCGATTGCACTCAAGCAGGAGGCCAAGCAGGGTCTGACCGTCACGCCGCTATTAACGACCACCTCTAATAGCTATGGTGAAACGAATCTGAGTGGCTTGCTCGAATCGAAGACCGAGCGTGACAATAACGATCTGGCAGGACCATTTGATCTAGGCTTTGCGGTAGGAAGCTCAGATGGTAAGCCGAAGGCAGTCGTACTTGGCGGTTCCACCTTTATGATGGATCAATCGATTCAGCAGCAGGGGAATCTCGACTTTGCAGTGAACAGCATTAATTATCTGGTGGGCAACGACAGCCAGGTGACGATCCGTCCGAAGACACAGGATCAATATCAGACAGCGACACTAACGCTGCCACAGGCACGGGCAATCCTCATCTCAACCGTAATCGTCTTCCCGCTGCTGTTTGTAGCGGCAGGTGTATTCCTGTGGTGGAGACGTCGTCGTGCGTAAAGGTTGGATACAGTGGATAAACCCTGTGCTTTACGCATACGGATCGTTTGAAAGGGGAGAGCCGAATGGTTAAAAAGCTACTGCCTTCTATCATCCTGTTGCTAGTGCTGGTAGCAGGCGTGGGCTATGCGTATTCGCAGCACTTTTTTCAAAAGAAAGACGAGACTACATCTGCGGAAACGAAGCTACTGACCGTGAGTACAAATGAGCTACAGCAGATTGTCATTCATCCGTCTGCGCTTGGTACAGGGGACGACACAGCGAATAGTAACGCAGAAGCAAGCACCAGTGGTACATCGGATAAGGCGAATAGCACCGCGGATGTAACCCTAGTGCATGATAATAATCAGTGGACGATTGCACAGCCGGGAGCGTATCCTGCGAATACGTATATGATCGAGGACTGGCTAAGCACGCTAGAATCAGCGACTGTACATGGTACAGTCGAGCAGTCCCCACAGGATGTATCCAGATACGGGATGGAACAGGGACAGCCGGGCATCGTATTAACGACAAAGGACGGGCAAAAGCTCGAAATATCGTTTGGCAGCGAGACACCAGAGCGTGAATATTATTATGCAAGAGTGAACGATGGCCCGATCATTCAGGTGGCAGGACAGACGATCAATGATCTAGCGGGCGCGACTGCGTTCCATTTTATCGATACGACTCCATTCGGCTGGGATGATCAGCAGCTCAGCAAGCTGGTCTGGAAGGGCAATGCGCCAACGACTACATGGACACTGACTCACCAGCTATCCAGCGGTGGCGATCCGAATCAGGATAAATGGAGCCTGAACGACCACTCCATCACCCCATCCGAGGCAGGCTCGATCACCGATGCGATCAAAAACATCCCTACAGACGAGCTACCCGTAGCAGCAGATAAGGTCAAGAGCTATAAGCACGTGCTGACACTGGAGATGCAGCTGATGGCTACAAATGGTGACGACAATACAGGCTCAGATGCGACTTCCAGCCAATCACAATATACAGGCTGGCAAGCAGCAGATGATGCGACCCATATCTGGATTGTAGAACCAACAGGTAAATGGGCATATCGCTTGCCAGCAGATAGTATCAGTAGGGCAGCGAAGACAGCGGCGGATGTGCTGAGTGGGAAGAGTGATTGAGTGGAAATAGCTCCAAAGGCGAGGATTTTTTAAGCTGTTTTTAAATAGATAAATCCCCTCTAGGGTTGTTAGTGAACAAGATATCATTTGTGAATGGTAACTTGATGCTGCAAGCTAGAGGGGATTTTTTCTATCCTAACTAACAGAAGTAATTGGAGTGAAAAATAAATTTTGGTTATGGAAATTAAAAACTTCCATTTTTGAAAATAGTCGTTATAATCATAGTGTCGATAATGCGTCTATATAATAATATTGAATAAATAAGGATAGCCATATAATCGCGTTTTTAGTTCGTACAACAATGAATTAATAACATCAAGTATGAGGTACGAAGGCTTAACAATACATATATATTAAAAATGACTATGTCTATTGCTTGCTAGGTTGTTATGAGTTTGATTAGATGAGCTTGCATATTAATGAGAAACAGAAACCAATATAGTCAAACCAGTCATGTATACTGCGACGCAAAAAACGACATATTCCTATGGCAAAAATGGCAATCTGGTCAGTAAGCAGGTTGAGCAGGGAAATTATAGCAGTGTCGTGAATCTGCCAGCGCCTACACCGGCTCCAGAGCCAGTAACAGACCCGACATCAATCTCCCCACCAGTTTCTACACCAGCAAAAGCGGGGGTGAGGATTATGTATACCTTGGACTCCACGACATAAAGCTCGGTTTCTTCTGCCAAAGGGGTCTTACTTTTGGGGTTGGTATCTTGATCCAGTTGGTATCCAGCGTATTGATGTGTATATTGACGGAGTCTTTCATGGTCGTGCCTATATGGGAGCATCTCGTGAAGATGTATACAAAGTTTACCCCGACTATAACAATCATGTGTCCGGATTTTACGTGAATAATATCAACATCACAACAGATGGCACACCATACACGAAGAAAAATAAAAAAGGTAAGCGTGAAGTCGTACCTGGAGAATTTGTACATGGGGTTACATTAAAGGTTGTTAATCGAGCCAATATGACTACATAGATTGGAAATTCTTTAGTCGTTAATCTTAATTAATGCAAAGTTATACAGAATAACTCTATATACAACCTAAAGAATGCTCTCAAAAGCCCTACTTTTCAAAAATAAGCTTCAGAAGTGACTAAAAAAGCTGTACAAAATGCTATAGATCAAGGACAAAAATTTGTTGATAAAGTCAACCGCATAAAAAATTCCGCTTCTTAAATTATGAATGGAGTAATGAATATGGACACTAATTATAGCGATTTAAGTTTGTCTAAAATTTCTTCATTGATGGGCATTCCTGATGATGAACCAGATGAGAGAATCCCCCTTTCAATATGGATTGACAATATTAAAGATTATAAAATAAAAGAACTAACAGATGGTGACATTGCCAAGTTGATTCGTCAGGAGATTTTTTTAGATTATATCGTACCAGAAGCTATAAACAGAATAGAAAAAAATCCCTTGGCTGGTTCTCTAGGAGATGGAGAAATTCTAGAATCATTTAGTATGGTTAGTGTAGATATATGGAAATCAGAAGGACAAAAATTTTGTAAAGAATTGAAATTGCTTTTGGAAGAATTTCTTATGAAATTACAGAGTTTTAAACTCGATATTCCATATCATACTGAAAGATTTGATGATTTAGATCAAGCTGATTTAGCAAAATCTATAAAAAAAGCTATTGAAAATTTAAATTTAGCCTTACAGTAATTATGAAAGTTTAATACGTTACAATGTGTTAAAAAGTCAATAGTACGATAATGAGAACTATAAAAGCGACAAAGGGGCTTAAAAGACTTTTGTTGCTTTTATAGTTTAATTTCAAACAAGTTCAAAGCAAATATATGTAAATTGGATGAGTAAAGTAGGATTTTAAAACAAAAAATTATATATAGGTGAAATAATTAGTTGTGTACATTCTGTTTTATGTATGTAAAACGATAAATGAAGATAAGTTTTTTCCATAATTCATGGTATGCAAGCGGAAATGGAACATCTATTCAGCCAGAAGCAATGAAACAAATAACATTAGGAAAGCTAGGAGGGTGATTTTAAAAATGAGAATAACATTAGATGTAACAGGTTCTTTATTTGGCAGAATTTCTATGGAAGTGGCGTATACAGCATTCTATGCTAATTTTCACTTACCCCATACTGTGCATATGGAGATATATGGATGTCATATTATTCAAGAAGAATATCCACTTTTCAAGACAAAACCATTCGTCATTGCAGAATTGGGACCTACAATGATGCGAGAAGACATTTTTATTATAGGAAAAACAAACCTTACCATTACAGGAGTTCAGTCTGGTAATTTATCCGTCTATTTATATTATCCAGACAAAAATGAATTTCTAATGGATCATCGAAAAAAATCAGTACGTTTAAATCGTAATTGGTCATCCACTACAAATGAACATCGTGGAGCAGAATATGTTTTAGGAGGAACTTTAGAATGGCATAGAGGACAACAAGAACTGATTTTGTATGCAACAGGCCAAGCAACGATGGAATTTGATACAGAGGATTGTATTAAAGGTAGTGAATATGTAATGAATCCAGAAAAATATACATATAAATTAGAAAACGAATGGCTATCATAAAATAAAAAATATTGAAATTGAACGTGCGTATGTGATGTTCTGAAACGTTTATTGTATATCAAATGCCGTATTTTTAGACAGATGGTATGTGAAAATCTATGCCGTATATATTTGTCCGTAGCGATCGGTTTTTGTTAAAGAAAGAAGCCGCCTGATAGTAATACTTTATATTATTATCTGTATAAATGGGTGTGAAGATGGTATCGGTATTCTTTACGATAATAGTACCTACTCACCTTAGACATTAACATACAGTTATGGTAAGCCTGTTGCAAAAGGTTCCATAACCATAGGAGGGGAATGAAATTAAACCTAATGAGCTATTAGCAACTTATAATTTGCATGACAGTAGTATAGAAGATATCAAGTATGTAACAGATAAAAACGAAGTTTTAATTAGAATTGAACTATGTCAGTGGAAGCAAGCCGATTATGATGAATCTCAACCTGAACGGCAAGAAGGAATATTATTTTTTACACAGGTAGAATTATTCAAGATTGAACCTGCTTCCTTTCAAATAGATAGTAATGAAATTCTGGAGATTAGACTTAATAATGAAACTAAAAATTTAGAATTTATTCTAACAGGTGTTGATGATATTGGTAAAGTGAGCATTGTTTCAAACCATGTGGATTGGAGAGAAATTAACTAATGAAGTCCAATATGAAAAGAATTCAATGTCCTTGTTGTCAATATTTCACAATTGAAAGTGATGATGAAGTTATTGTAGACATTTGCGATGTATGTTTTTGGCAGTTTGATTATACAGCTCATTTGAAACCTGACGAAGAGAGTGGAGCTAATAAAATATCATTGAATCAAGCCATCGAGAATTATAAAAAATTTGGTGTTAGTAAACTACAACGTAAACATTTAGTTAGGGCTCCATTGCAAGAAGAATTACCTGAAAACAATTTATAGTACGAGTTAAATAACCATGATTGGTATGGAGCCTCTCAAGGTTATTTTTATTATTTTACTCAGCAATATTAAAAAGCTGTATACAAAGATCATAAAAATATTGCTTACTTACCAAGCCGACAGCAACAATAATCAGACGCAAATGAACTATAATGCGTGTGATCTTACAAAGCAAGCGGTGGATCGTAATGGAATAATTGCAACGTATACCTGTTGTATGAATCAAGATCACGTAGAGATGGTATTGAGAAGCGATAGAGTGTTATTTCGCCTTGGAAAGGACAATACATTGTTAGGTATAGATTTAATCGATATAAGTAAGGAAGAGCATCAGATGCTCAAAATAGCTTTAGAATGAACATATCTATCCAATCATAGGAGCGTAGATGAATTGATGAATTATGAAGCCATATACTATTTAAAAGATATTGATAGGCTGAATGATGCTGAACTTTCACAGTTATTGTCCTTATTTAAAAAAGAAAATGATATATTACTATTCGCTATACTTGAGGAAAACCTTAAATATGAATCAGAAGAGACAAGTAGATATTTGTGTTCTTTAAAGTATTATATGGGGGATGATTGGATATTCCCTCATTTAAAGCCCAGCTTTTTAGAATTTAAAAAAATACTGTGGTATAGAACTGACACTACTAAATTTATCCAAAAAGTAGTCAGTTTAGATCATCTGTTTAGAAGTGTTGTATTGGAAAATGGGGATTCAATTGAGAATGCAAAATATGTTTTTTATGTTATTGAAACCATCGATTCAAAAGTGCTATGTATTGCTGCGAAATCGATAGAAGATTTTAATACATGTATTTTGCCTAAAATTACTAAGTTCGATCAATCTCTCCCAATATTAAATCAACTATAAAATGTTTGATTTAGTTCTTCAAATGGAAGATTTCTGAAGAAGAAATAAATGATGCGATCAGAGATTCAAAAGAGAAATTAAGAAGTGCTCCTGATACTATTCAAAATGCTACTACAATAAGATTTACAACAAATAGCAGCAACAATCTTCCTACTGTTAGTGATGTTCAGAGTATAAATAATTATGTATTCAGGATAAGTGCGGATAATCCAGCTTTAAGAACGGCGGTTCAAAATCAGACTAATCAACTTTAGATTAAATATCCGAGTTATAACTTTTCAGCTCGATTCGGAGGTTCTTAATGTCAGTTAGCATATTTAGAATGAATAAAGCAGATGATCTATTTGAATCAGGGTTTGAAATACCGGTGGCACGAGAAGAATTTTTTATAGAATTTTGGCAAACTGCAATCGAGGAATTGAAAATCAAGCGACTAAGAAATGGTATAGAATTAAAGAAAGAAGATTTGCAATCTATTCTTGATGAGTTAGAACAATTAAGACATTGGGCAAAGCTTCATTTACAACATAATGATTTGGATTATATGTTTTCCAGAATTGATTTACTAATTAAAGAGCTACCATCAGCATTTAAAACAGAAGATACTATTTTGTGGATGGGATAATACCATACTAAAAATAATTCAGTCAAAAATAAGAGAATAAAGAGGATTTTAGATAAGAGGATGATGTTACTGCTAAGTTTTGTGTAAATGTGGAACAACACGTTCTCATTCAGAATTTCAGAATCAACAAATGATGTGAGAGAGTTCATAATTTGCTGTTAATACAGTTATAAAAAATTAGATTGCTGAAATGTAACATTCAAGTCAAACGAAACCACATAAGAGTTTAGCAAATCGTTGTGGTTTTCGTTTGACTCTCGATGTTAAGGATTAATCTCTTGAGATTGGAATTTAACAAAAAAATTACGAATCGCTACAATGTTTTGTAATACAATATTGTAATTTAAGCAGCGGATAGTACAACGAATTTGGATACGCTGTATGAATAGTCGTTATAGGAGAAGAATGCAAAGTAGGAGGCAAATCATTGGACTATGCTAAAAACAATCTAACTGTTAGAAAACTAAGACAACTACAAGGAGACATTGCCGAGGTTGTTTCAGACGACATTGCTCCCCTATCTGTTTGGTATGCAAGAATTCAAGATATAAGACTCGTAGATCTGGATGATGGAAATATAGCCAAATTAATTAGGCAAAATCTTATCTTAGAATTTGCTATCCCAGAGGCAATCCAAAGGTTAAATCAATCGCCCACAGCTGGGGGAATTTATGTGGGTGAGTTGATGAACTCATTCAACTCTATAAAACGTACATTTTGGATTCAAAATGTAATATTCACTAAAGAATCATATGCGTTTCTCAAAAATCTTAAAAACCATCCTTTGCTTATTCATTTTGAATGGGAACTAGAAGAAGAAAAGCAGGATTATTTTAGGGATTTGGAAACAATGATATCCAAATTAGAAGAAGTCATGAAACAGATCTAAAGCTTTATCATTTGTAGGAGGAATAGGGATGGAATTTCTTGAAATTGTATTTGACTTCAAAACGAAATATTTAGATGAATTACTTTTTCATGAGTTTAAACTTAAACCTGATCATATTAAATCTTCGCACTTCTACGACACGGATAAAGAAATAGATATAGAATTTCATGAAATAACTAGCTTCTCTAATTTCTTCGCAAAACAAGGAACAGGTACAATTGTCGTAAAAGAAATTTGTTTGGGCATGATCATGGAAGAAGTATTCATTTTATTCTCATTTGATGGAGAGTCAGGTACGATTGACATTAGCTTTCCAGAATCAGAATTAATTGAAGACAAGATTTTTAACAAAGAAAAAGGTTTGCAGTTAATAGAATATTTCTCGTCATTCATGAAGCGTTATGAGTTAAAGTCTGTGAGATTTGGTTATGAACCTGCAACTGATGATGATACTTGCTTGATTGAGCTTAAAGAAGGTATGACTCAAATGAAAGACCTTGTGAATAACTTATAATTCTCATTTACCTGGTAACTAGCGGCTAGCATGCATTCAAATCCTAATTGCCATGATGTCTTTTCATAAAATGAAAAAATATCACTTTTAATAAGAAATTTGATGGATACTTCAAGTTGAGGTGAGATCGATGGAAACGGAATCCTCTATTAACATGTTTTTGTTATCAACAAGGAACTTTCAGGATCGGCAATTCGCTAAAAAAATAATTAGTATGATGAATCAACATCCATATTTTATACCTACACTTTATGATTCTGTTACACCATTGAAGGAACTATTTAATATAGAAAATATAGATGAAATGGTCGATACTTGGATGAACACCGAGATGAATGAGCGGTCGCATGATCAAAATTATGCTTCTGGCCATTTTATTGCTAGAGGGAAGAAGGCTAGACGGAAGAAGAAATGTACAATTTCTTATTTTGCATCATGGATAAAAAATCAGCAGGTTAACTTTAATCTTTTGTCCATCAGATGGCATGCAGAAGAGATAATAGAACAAGAACTGTTTGATCAAGTTATGTTGGTCTGTGAGAATTTTATGAATGAAGTGGAATCCGTCTATGGTGCAATTGGTATTGAACACAATCATAGTAAGAAAAATGATCCTATTGATTTAAGAGTCAGATATCCAGAACTGAAATGGATTTCATTATTTGGAAAGCCGTATATTGAATTATTCGGGCGAGATCAATTGCTATCGGCTCCATGTTACAAAGTACATGAATTTGGTGCAAATCTCATTGGGCTTCAATTAACGGAATCTATTGTTGATGATATCCCGTTTGAAGTTCGATCCGCAGTCAAAAAGCATCTTGGTGAAGAAGCCTTTGTTGAAGAGGGAAAAGGCATACGTCGTCATCAAGTAGGTTTGGTTCCCCAATTTGATTTTTCTGAGGTTCTATTTGATCCATCCAAACCGATAGTAGAGCCACAGATTCTTAAACGAAAAAGATAGGTTTGCCTTCAGTTGCTTCATACCGCTGAAGAAATTTTAAAAAGACTTTCCTATCCAATTGATTTTATTGCAGGTAACGATGATACTCATTCAGCAGTAACCAAATATGAAAAGAATAATGAGGATGTTGAAAGTTTTGGATTGTTTGTTACCAGACGAACTATACCTAATCTCAAAGCTTATTATTCTTCTCCAATTTGTAATGCCTATGTCAATTTAATGCATGTTAGTTTTGGTTTATATCCCTCATTACTTAATTGTACAAACAGGATTAAGGAAGAGTAGCCTAAGTAAGTATTACATATGGATGGGATGTTTGACTTGAAGACAGTGTTCTTAACAAAGAAAAACATTTAAAATTAATAAATTATTTCTCTTCATTTATGCAATATTATGATGTGAAGTCTGTAAGTTCAGATTATGAATCTGCAATTGATGATACTTGCTCGATTTACCCCGAAGGGTTTTTCCTTTGGGGTTTCTTCGCAGGAGTATTTTTTGAAAAAGATGGGGATTAATTGAGGTGATGACAGAATTGTATCTGAAAATTAGTTATTATGGGGAGCTATCATACTATAAAATATATTCAGACAATACAGGAACGCAGAGATTTGATATGGACGGAAATTGATTGGAATAAAAATCGAGGTGAAGCATGGATACAATTGAAAATAAAATTATTTTGCTATTTGAGGAGCTAAATTTCAAACGAGAAATAATCAATGATTCTGTTGTGTATGAACGTGAAGGAAAGTATCTAAAGCTGACTTTTATTCATATGTTAAAGTCATATGTTATTGAATATGCCGATAGTTATGATGAAGCTAACAAGAATCTTTTTGAAGATGGAGATTTATATCATATAACAATGGAGGAAGATGAATTAATTTCTAATATACGTAACGAAATAACTAACTCGTTATTATAATCGGCGGACAGCTGATAGTTAAACTTTAATTGCCTGTATACCCGTCTATGGTGCAATTGGTATTGAACACAATCATAGTAAGAAAAATGAACTTATTGATTTAAGGGTTAGCTATCCTGAACTGAAATGGATTTCATTATTTGGAAAGCCGTATATTGAACTATTCGGGCGAGATCGATTGCTATCAGCTCCATGTTACAAAGTACATGAATTTGGTGCAAATCTCATTAGACTTCAATTAACGGAATCCATTGTTGACGATATCCCGTTTGAAGTTCGATCCGCAGTCAAAAAGCATCTTGGTGAATAAGCCTTTGTTGAAGATGGAAAAGGCATACGTCGTTATCAAGTAGGACTGGTTCCAAAATGCAACAGTCGACTAAAAATACGTTATCCCTACTCTCAATTAGAATATTATCTAAAGGAAGATAGCTACATCACAAAGATATACTAGTGGTGCAAAAAGGTCATTTACTCCGTAAGACAAGAAGGTGTTCTCATGGATAAAATAATAGACTTCTATACAGGTTACGAAGGTGAGCCGGAAATCATATTCTATTTTGAAAATGCAGAAGACAAACATGTTCAGCTTAAAGTCTGGATAGGGCATTTTGATGCTATCATGGTGGCTATAGAGCCGACCCCAAATGGGTGGAATGGGCTTTCTCGGTACTATCACACAGACACTGGATGGGTTGAAGAGAGTCCGTGGAAAATACCTGATCTAGATGAGGCATTACACAATATTCAACATGCAGACAACGCTAAATTGGATCATACTGCATTGCTCGTCTATCATAACCTGTGTGAACTACTTCATCAGGCAAAAATAATGAATCAGAACGTTTGGATTGAATATAGTTAGATTTTAAATTATAAACAGGTTGATCAATCATTTATGTTTGATGCAATCATTACATATGAAATAGGTGATATCAATGTATGAATTCCATGGATGGGCTGCTATTCGCGAAACAGTTAATGAAATTGATGAAGACCATTTGAATATAATCGTTGAAAATATACAACATTTTATTTCTAACTTAAATTGGAGTAATGGTCTTTTAAAGCTATATCCTGCTAACGGTAATTATTACCTTAGTCTGGGCGGATTTTTAAATCGGAAAACTGCCGAAGCAACTGAGATCATGGAGCTATATCAATTTATTGCAGATCAAGCTCCTGGTTCATATGGATTGCTATATACTTTTGATGATGAAGATACAGAAGGGTATGACAATAGATTCAAAGTATTCGTTCTTGCTCGTGGAAAGATAACACAAAAAGAAGATATATTTTTATCACCATTTGTCCCAGTCGTTGAAGATGAATAGGAGGACGAAGTAATTGTAGATATTTGCGATGTGTGTTTTTGGCAATTTGATCTGTTAGCTCACATGAAACCGGATAGAAACATAGGAGCAAACAAAATTTCATTGAATCAAGCCATTGAGAACTATAAACAATTTGGCGTAAGCAAACCACAGCACAAACATTTAGTGAGAGAACCTTTAGAAGAAGAACTGCCAGAAAATAACTTGGAGTAGTGTATATGATTAATAGAACAGCACGGCCCACCATTCTATGCTGATATGGATTCCATCGAATTAATAGAAAAATTATCATCTGTTCGTTCAGATTTATTGTCAATATATCAGGATAAATTGAATAAAATGATTCACCATATTGAACAGAATCAATTAATCCATTCAGCAAATATTTGGATGTGTGATGAACAGAAAAGGACGTATCGCAGCTATATTAATATAATAAAAAATAAAATTCGTTGATGAGGAACGGAGCTATGGTATGAACAATATATCCAGAGAACATGCTGTGCAATTTATAAGCTCATTGCGTAATCTGATTGAGAAAGAAATGAATATATTAACGCATATTGAAGACTTGCCAGAAGTGAATTTGGGAATGGATAAAGACGTTTTTAAAGGTGTTAGCAACGGATTTCTGTCAGAAGTTATTTATACTATGACGGGACGCAAAGTTGAAGTTATTGGTGAAGTAGAGAATTTATTTCCATGTCCTTGCTGTGGCTTCAAAACATTAACCGAGCGTTATAATAAAGACGCTGGAACAGGCTATGATATTTGCCCTTATTGCACATGGGAAGATGATGGAACTATAGATCCATATGCTTACAGATCTATTAATAAAGGAAGTATGATAGATTATCGAAACGAAATGGCTAGCAACCCTAATAGATATCATACGAATAAGTGGATAAAAGCGAAAAGCAATGAGTAGTCTTTATTGTTGCATAAGTGCTGTATTGATGTTGTGCTAAACTATTATCCAGAAAAACCATAACAGTAACTTACTGGTTGCGAAAATTGTGAAGAACTTACTTCGTATTAAGACGATCTCCGCAGTTTCATTAAAGCAGTTGTCTTTAACCAGTATGTACCAGAAAATATAATGACTCATTAAAATGCCCCTTGAAAGACTTAAAATCTTTCAAAGGGCATTTTAATTAAAGTATAAATATAGCAAAAGCTGTAGCTGTTACATACCGTATCCATCTAAGCTGATTATGAGGCAGTAAAGCCTTCCAACCTTACCCCTCTAACAAAAATTTCCTTCAACCCCATATCCCCATCCAACACCAGCACATCCGCCTGCTTCCCAACCTCCAAGCTCCCAGTCCGCTCATACAATCCAAGCTGACGCGCCGGATTGCCGCTGGCAGCTTCCGAAGCACGTTGTACCGACAATCCAGCCTTCTCGATCAAGAAGCGGAACCCTTCAATCATCGTCAATCTACTACCTGCCAGTGTACCGCTATCCTCTGGCAATGTGGCTACACCGTTGATGACCTTCACCGGCTGATCGCCCAGCATATAATCCCCATCCCCCAGTCCAGCAGCGGACATTGCATCCGTGATCAGAATCAGGTTATGCTGCTGCTTGAGCTGCGCAAGCAGCGCAACCGCGGCAGGATGCACATGAATACCATCCGCAATAATCTCTGCACAGATTGCAGGCGTACCCAGCACTGCACCAGCCGTTCCCGGCTTCCGATGATGCAGCGGGGTCATCGCATTAAATGTATGCACCGCATGGTTCAGTCCCGCTTCGACCGCTTCCATGATCTGTTCATAGGTCGCATCTGTATGACCAGCCGCAGCGGTAATATCATGCGCACGCAGCCAGCGAATGACTTCCAGTGCACCTTCACGTTCCGGTGCCAGTGTGAGCTGCTTGATTAGCCCCGGATAAGCAGCATGCCATTCTTCCAGCCATTGCACATTGGGTAGCACAATATGTCCCGGATTTTGCGCGCCAGGCCATTTCGGGCTGATAAATGGGCCTTCCAGATGCACACCGACGACCTGTGCGCCAGGCATGTCGCCTTTCTCCATATAGGCATGTACCTGCTCCAGCACATGATCGATAGCCACACGCGGTGCAGTCATCGTCGTAGCAAGAATGGACGTAGTTCCCTGACTCGCATGAAAACGAGTGATCGTATCCAGTACCTCAGTGCTTGCATCCATAAAGTCCTGTCCCATCCCGCCATGCACATGGATGTCGATAAAGCCGGGCAGGACGAGTCCACCTCTGGCATCGTATTGTACAATATTCTGGCGAAAGGCAGGCTGGACGGCGTTCCCTGTGGAGGACGCTGGATTTGGCTTATTCGCAATAGTTGCATGAGCTGCATTGTCGTATTCGAGACTGGAGTGGCTAGCATCGTCATTATCGGCAGAAATAGTAGCAGAATCGCCAGCTTTTTCATTGTCCATGGAATGAACAGTCCAATTGCCAGTATGAGCAACAACAGCGCCATGATCCGAACCGATATACTGAATCACGCCATGCTCTACAATTAATGTACCTTGCTCTACGATTCCTTCTGGTGTCACGATGCGTCCATTCACAATGCGAAATGACGTAGGTGTACCTTCTGTTGGATGTGTCATTGCTGAAATAACCTCCCAGCCTCCGCGTCCATCAGCACGGTTACGTTTGGATGCAATTGTAGCAGCGATGCAGGGCAGAGCGTGGTGATCGGGCCGGTTAGTGCACGATGAATGATCTCTGCTTTGTCTGCGCCGCGTACCATAAGCAGAATCTGGCGCGCCTTCATAATCGTACCCACGCCCATTGTGATCGCGCGCTGTGGTACTTCGTCGATGGAGTTAAAATAGCGTGCATTCGCTTCGCGAGTCTGTGGCAACAGCTCCACAACATGAGTGCCCGGTGTGAGCTGATCGTCGGGCTCGTTAAAGCCGATATGTCCGTTATGCCCGATGCCAAGTACCTGCAAGTCGATTACGGCCTCAGACAGCATTTCATCATATCGCTTGCACTCCTGATCGAGATCGTCGGCCTGTCCGTTTGGTACATGTGTATTTTCTGGCAAAATGTCGATATGGTTAAACAGATGCTGATTCATAAAGGTGCGATACGAAGCCGGATGATCGCTTGGCAATCCAACATATTCATCCAGATTGTACGTTTTTACCTTTTCAAAGGTGATCACGCCCTGATTGTAAATCTCGATCAGTTCTTTATACAAACCGACCGGTGTTCCGCCTGTGGCGAGTCCGAGCACACAGCGTGGAGAGGTCTGCACCAGACTGGACACAATGTACGCGGCAACCTTGCCAAAATCTTTCTCATTTCCTACCTTGACCAAATTAACCATGAATCATAACCCTCCTGAGTCTTTGCGGTAACGCCGCACATTTTTATAAGACAGCTCCAGCTTTTTGACAGAATCATTGAACTGAGCGCTGATCATACCAGTGAATAAAATATCGATAATATGAAGCTGAGCGATGCGAGATGCCATATCGCCGCGGCGAATCCCTTTTTCAAGCGATGAGGAAAAGAGGGCGATATCCGCGATATCTGCCAGCGGATTGGAGCTGTACTGGGTGAGCGATAGCGTTGTAGCGCCATTTTCCTTTGCACAGGTAAGCGCATCGATCGTTTCCTTCGTTTCACCTGAATAGGAGATGGCGATGGCGACATCCTCTGAC
Organism: Paenibacillus hunanensis; assembly: GCF_034055775.1. NCBI lineage: Bacteria > Bacillati > Bacillota > Bacilli > Caryophanales > Paenibacillaceae > Paenibacillus > Paenibacillus hunanensis. The sequence continues at coordinate 1,414,182 of NZ_CP139194.1, forward strand.
GATAGAGTGGAGGCGGAGGTGATCTGCATATGAGAGTCGGCAAAGGCGGTGCAATTTTTGCCGATGCGAATCAGCTTCTGGTAGAAGTCCTGCGCCACAATCGAGGACGTGGCGATGCCGTACAGATCGATGCGGCGCGCGCGGATCAAGTAACCGATCGCTTGCTCTAAGCGTGGCAGACTCAGTAGCCGGGTCGTGTCGTTGATTGAGCTCACATGATTCGATTCAATCGCCTTCACGATCTCTGACAGTGGATTACCCGCGATAATATCCTGATACGAGCCGGGAATCGATTGCTGGGCAAGCTCGGCTGCCAGCTTCATTTTAAAATCAGGAAAACCTTCAAAATGAAAAGTTTTGCAAAAGCGTGTGACCGTAGCCGGGCTAATTCCGCATTGTGTAGCTAACTGTGTAATTCCCATTCGGCTAATGGAGGAGGGCTGCTGTAAAATATAATTAGCAAGTCTGCGTTCCTGTGGAGATAGCTTACCAAGTCCTTGCTCCAGCACATGAAGAATCGGGGACAATGATATTCACTCCTTTCGAGTTCGACTGAGAGTCATGATGATCTATAACAATTAACAATATAGAGCGAATAAGTATGAAAATTAAAGCGAATAACAATGAAAATTAATTTCATAATTATATCGATTGTTTATGAGAATACTCGATAATAAACATCTCGCTATTGCAGAATTTAAAGGAGATAAAATAATTAATAGGCTACTTTACCGCATATTTACAAAGGAATAGAGAAGCGGAAATAAACCTTTTCTTCTTTCAAATGAAAGAAAATTTTTTTCTTGAGAATATACTAATTCACGGTGTATGTAATTGCAATAGCATTTCGACAAAAAGCGAAAATTTTGTAAAGGAGTTTAACAAATGTATTGATGGTGAAGCCAACAAGCCAGGTATGATGGTGTAAAATCCATAAGATAACCATCTACTCATCACAAAACAAAATAGACATCATGTTCAATACCGAGTATCATTCATCAGTTCATCAGTTCATCAGTTCATCAGTTCATCAGTTCATCAGTTCATCAGTTCATCTGGTGATCATGTCATACATCGAAATACATCACTGTATTCATCCTCCAATCACATCATTCCTCATTCACAACCCGGTCACTGTCCACCTACACGCAGATAAAACGACCAGTATACACACACTATACCGACACACAAAAAGACACCCTGCCATCGCAGAGTGCCTTAATCTTATCGTGATGAAGCCGTTGCTTTACGCTTGCTTTGATACTGCGGTAACACCAGTCTCCACAGTAAAAAGACAAGTACAATCATCTGTGGAATCAGTGTCTCCCAGGTCGGATAGACGCCGAGCCAGCTTACCGATGGCATTCCCGAAATCGTATGCGCTGGCAGATAAGCAGACACCTGAAGCGCATGAATACTTTCGCCGAGGAAACGGAAGACGAGATAATAGATCAGCACGGTCGCTGTCAGGAAGAACGGACGCACCGGCAGCTTCACACTGAACCGGATAATGAGTACCGCGATCACGATCAGAATGACGAGTGCCAGACCGATCCCCAGCAGAAGCTGAGATAACGCAATCGCTGGCGCCATCCCCACGTAGAAGATCGCTGTCTCCGCACCTTCACGCAAAATCGCTAACCCCGACACCGCAGCCAGTGAAAATAAACTACCGCGTGCCAGTGCACCACTAATCTGACCTTCAATATATTGATTCCAATTTTGCAAATTAGCCTTCTGATGTAGCCAGTTCCCGACACTGAGCATAAGCACGACAGCGACGAGTCCCGTAATACCCTCGATCAATTCGCGTGTACTGCCGCTTGTCGCCATCTGCGCAAAAGCATATACAAAAATGGAAGCGATCATACCGCTCAGTGCCAGACCTGCAAACGCACCGCCCCAGATCCACGCACCTGCCTGACGGCTACCACTGCGCTTCGCATAAGCGAGCAGTGCAGCCAGCACGAGAATTGCTTCCAGACCTTCACGGAGCAAAATAACAGCCGCATCCCAGAAGGTATACGACGTTTTAGCAGTGATCGGTGTCAGCTGATCCAGCATCGTCTGTACCGTTGTACTGGCTGCATTCCAATTCGGCGGCGTAGATACTAGATAGCCCTGCGCTTCCGCCATTTCATTTTCTACAGCTGTATAGGTAGAGGAGGAGGAAATTTGCACTTCGCCCTCTACCAGTGGCCACATGGTGATGAATTGCTGCATTTGCGTGCTTGCCTGCTCGGCTTGCTGTTGTCCGATCGAGGACTGTGTCTGCTGGAGCAACGAAACCGCATCGCTCAAATGCACATTGCCCTGCGCAGGGGCGCTATTAGCGATTTGCCCGGACGTATATTCATGGAACAGATCGATCAGCTTTTGCGTTTGCTGCTTGGCCTGATCTGCACGCGGTGGCTCTGCCTGTAAAGCAACTCGGATCATACTCATCGTCGTTTCGAGCTGGCTGTACACGGTGAAATTATCTGCACGAATCGCATTTTCAACATTTGGCCATGCGGCAACGATCTGTTTATAGCTGCTCTGAGCACCTGCCCAATCTGCTGCATTGATCTTTTGCAGGGTAGTCTGAGCAAGGGGCAAGATGGTTTGGACTGCCTTTTGACCTTCCGCAGAGGGAGCGCCCTCCGTACTCGCACTGGATGAAGCTGACGTGCCAGTACCCTTTTGCTGTGCCTCTGCATACGTATTGACTGCACGCGCCAGCTTGCCGAGTGCACTCGTTACTGCATCAGGCTGTGATTCAGCGGTCTGGAGCGCTTGCTGTGCACTCGCCAGTGCTGCATTCACATCGGCTGCCTGCTGTGGCAACGCAGAGGTATCAAGCTGTGACCAGCCGCTGGCGAATTGATTCAGCTCTGCATTCGCATCCGACCATTTCTTTTGACCAGCATCGACCAGTGCGCTACCTACAATCGTTAGTAGCTGGTTCACATCCGGCTGAGCAGCAGCAGATGCGATGGCAGTCGACCAAGGCATCGAGGAGGAGCTAGCAGCTACAGTCCCCTTGTTAGCGGATGAATCGCTCCCTCGATCAGCTGCCGTACCTCCATATGAGCCTAATCCACCTAGCAGCAATGTGCCGCCCATAACGACCACACTAACCGTGCGGCATACTGTACGTATATTCAGGAGATGGTTCCACATGACCCGCATTCCTCATTTCACTCAATAAATAGCATTCATTCACATACCGGCTACACCGAAGCTACGCAATTCCTTCTGAAAGTAACCTAACGCATGTCATACTTGCGTTATCCTATACAGAACACTGTTTCTCCTGATATAGCAGAATGGCTCAAAACAGGATAAACGCTGTATCCCCAAATAACGATTAACGGTCGAACTTACAGCAGCGTATCTCCAATATATCCACCCTGACGCACACCAGGGAAGCAGGCGAATACAGCACTTCCAATATGTTGGGTGTATTCATTTAATGCATCCATCTCAGCAAGACGTTTTTGCATCGGGATGAACTGATTTTGCAGACTACGCTGATAGCTGATGAAAAAGAGTCCAGCATCCAGTTGTCCCGTCACCTTATCCATGCCGCTGGAATACGAATACGGACGGCGTAAAATTTGCATTTTGCCATCGCCACGAGCGACCCGCATATGCGCATTCATCGGAATGACGGGCTTGCCTGATGCGTCCTTTGCTTCCATATCACCACGGTCAAATTCATGCTGTGATCCAAGCGGCGCACCACTCACCCGATAACGTCCAAACGTATTTTCCTGATCGCCCAGACTGGAGCGATCCCATACCTCGATCCGCATCCGAATGCGGCGTACTGCCATATAGCTACCGCCGGTCATCCAGCCCGCTCCATCCTGAGGCTGTACCCAGACGACTTCATTCATCATCGCGGCATCCTTGACGCTCGGATTGGCTGTGCCATCCTTGAAGCCCATCAGATTGCGCGGTGTCGCATTGTTCGGATCAGCGGCAGTACTACGCTGGAAGCCTTCCTGACTCCAGCGCAGCACTGCCGTTCCACGAGCAATGCGAATCAGATTACGCATCGCATGAAAAGCGACCTGCATATCGTCTGCACAGACCTGTACAGCTAGATCACCACCGCACCATTCGGGCTGTAGATTGTCGCCGTTGAATGGAGGCAGATCGGTAAAGCCAGCCGGGCGTTTATCCGCCAGTCCAAAGCGACTGTCAAACAAGCTCGGGCCTGCACCAAAGGTGATTGTCATGCGCGAAGGCGATAAGCCTGCTGCTTCACCCGTATCGGCAGGTGGCAAATGTGTATTTTCATTTTGTCCATCCAGCAATTGTCCCGAGGTAAGAGTTGCCGCCGCTACTGTCCATGCCTGTAGCATACGTTTCAGACTACTAGCATCTGTAGCGGTCACATCAAAGGAAGCGAAGCACATAAAGTTCTGGTTCGGTGTCACAATGCCAGCCTGATGTTCGCCATAAAAGTCATATCGATCGTTCGCAGAGCCTTCAGCGCCAGTCGTTACGTTCGCATCGCTCCCTGGCTTGTCATACGCAGGCTGTAACGAAGCTCCTGTCGCTGCCATCAGACCGAATGCACCTGTACCGCCCAGCAGTAATCCAACGCCAGACGCACCAGCAAGCCGCAGCATATCGCGACGGCTTACAGGTTTTGTAAATACAGATGGAGATGGCTCGGAATGAGATGTCTCTGTAGGAAGCTGTTCTGCTGGCGTTTGCTCTGAAGAAGGTGGAGTTAATTTATCCTTGCTCATCGTCTCACACTCCCAGAATGGTTCCCATTTGCGACAGCGGCTCGGCGAGCGCATCGAGGTTCTGACTCAGTGTGCGCACATCCTCTTTGGACAGCTTGTCATACGTTACGTATCCGCCATCCTTGGTTGCAAATGGAGCCAGTTCCTTGTTCAGCGCATCGAATTTCTCGCCGATTTGCTTTTCCAGTGATGGATCTTTAGCTGCCAGACTTGGCTTCAAAATTTCATAGATTTTCTGAGCGCCTTCCACGTTGGCTACAAAGTCATATAGATCAGTGTGAGAATAACGCTCTTCTTCACCTGTCACCTTGGAGGAGGATACTTCATTCAGCAACTCAACTGCACCCGTAACGAGCAGGCTGGCATCAATATCCACCGTTTCGACCTTAGCACGCAGCAGCTTGGCATCCTGTAGCAGACGATCTGCATATTCGCCCATTCCGTCTGTCGATTTCTTTTCCCACAGACCTTGCTCGATCCGGTGGAAACCGCGCCAATCGGCCTCGGCTACATCGCCCTGACGTGCATCGATATCCGGGTCGAGTGTACCCAGCGCTTCGGCGATCGGTTCGATGCGCTCATAATGCATCCGTGCAGGTGCATATAGCTTTTTCGCTTCATCGAGCTTGCCTGCTTTGACCGCATCCGTGAACTTCTCTGTCTGCGTAACAAAGGCATCAATTTCAGATATCGCATACGTACGATACTGTTCCACCTCGGCGGAGAAATCCGCTTTTGTCGTGGTAGAAGCAGCCTCGTTCGATGATGTCGTGTCATTGGTTGAAGCGGTAGAGGAGTCAGAAGCGGTTGCTTCTGAAGTTGCTGCTCCACTGGTAGCTGTTGCTGCTGGCTGCTGGTTACCGCATGCAGCGAACAGAACGGAGGATAGCAAGATTGTTGCAGGTAAAGTGTAGCGTGCTTTCATGAATAGAGACACTCCTTAATAATGATAATCGTTCTCAATAATGTATATATAATACGGGCGAACCTGCACGGCGTCAATCATTATTTTATGTAAAAAGAGACTGTATCATGCTGTTCATATGAGCCTGCAAATTAGACAGTTGAATGGATAGCCGCTATACTTGCTCACAAGTATGCGTTTGCAGGGAATGAGGGAGGAGTATTCTATGAATGATCAGCATTATCAATCGCTGCCTGCTGGCTGGACAGCAGAGCAGTGGAAGGTGTTAACAGAACAGCTACGCTTGACGACTACACCATCGGACGATCCGCAGCATAGTGTGTCTGTAGCGCAGCTATTAGATGAAGAAGGAGCACTGCGTTATGTGCAGCAACTAGGAGATATTTATGAAAGTGAAGACCTACCATTTATCACCTCCATGCTGGCAAAGCGCTACAGCTATATGATCGTAGCACCTGCGCTATATGCAATGACGGTATTTGGTAAAGGGATCGATGTGACGCCAGAGCACTGTACATTGGAATCCCATTTTAAAGGCGATATCTGGTTGCCGCATGTGAGACTGGACAAGCCTGAGCCGATGGCGCTACACTTGGAGCCAGAAGCTGGGCAAGTGCTGTCCGAGCAGGACTGTGGATGTGTAGATGCTGATGCCGCTCAGCGCCGACGAGAGCAGTATCTGGCGACGATTTTTGCTGGACATTTGCAGCCAGTATGGAGCAGTCTGGCGCGAGCGGCAGGAGTATCGCGTGCTATTCTATGGGAAAATGCGGCGATCTATGTCTATTATGTGTATGAGACATTGCTTGCTGATCCGAGTCATGATGCGTATCGCGAGCGAATCGAAGCTGATTTTGCTTATTTGACTCAAGAAGCACCTGCTTCACTATTCGGTGAAAAATGGAATCCACTGGCGCGTTTCAACACACCGAAGCGTCTATCCGCAGGCTCGGATCAGCCCAAGCGGATTCGCAAAACCTGCTGTCTGTATTATTTATCTGGTGAGGATGCTGGATATTGCTCTGTCTGCCCCAAGCGTGAAGCATAGGCGTATAGCTTCCAAGCGTTTGCCCACTTAGGGTCGAGGTGCGAGAAAGGCAGGATGGAGTGTATTTTCACGTCCTATGATAGGGCTTGAGATAGCATAGCTAAGCGCTTGTACATCCGTAAATCTGCAAAAATAGACAGGACTTTTTCAAATTACCGGATGCAGAGGCTGCCGTTTCGGTTTATAAATAGCTGAGAGACTTCCGGTTTGCCTGATGCAGGTGATGCCCCGATCCGCAGCGATGCGGCTCAAGGAACGAGTGGTCACTTTCGTGATAACCGATACAGAGGAGGAAGCAATGATGGCAATCAAAGCAGTAATTTTCGATCTGGATGGCGTTATTGTATCGACAGATGAGTTTCACTATGAGGCATGGAAAAAGATTAGCGATGAAGAAGGCATTCCTTTTAACCACACGATTAACAATCGACTACGCGGTGTTAGCCGTATGGAAAGTCTGAATATCATTCTGGAGCGTGCCGAGCGCGAGTACAGCCCGGAGGAAAAGCAGGAGCTCGCCGAGCGCAAAAATGAGTATTACAAGAAATCACTCGTCAACCTGACCCCGGATGATCTGCTTCCGGGTGCCAAAGATACGATCGACGAGCTGAAACGACGTAAAGTCAAAATCGCTATCGGCTCCTCCAGTAAAAATACACCTACCATTTTAAAACAAATCGGATTGGCGGACGCCTTCGACGCGATTGCCGATGGCAACGATATTACTCACAGCAAGCCAGATCCTGAGGTATTCCTGCTAGCCGCATCGAGACTGGACATTAAGCCCGAAGAATGCCTCGTTGTCGAAGATGCCGAAGCCGGCGTTCAAGCCGCTATCGCAGGTGGTATGAACGTAGCCGCTGTTGGCGATGCGGGTCTGCATTCACAGGATGCAGACTATCGTCTGGAGCGCGTGGATGAGATTCTGGATTTGATCTAAGGTAATTTTAGCTGTTGCGTATTCTATGCAGACTATTCTTTATAAAGCCCTTCTGTCACCTATGGGACTGATTCCATACGATGGAGAAGGGCTTTTTTGTCGTGTCCTTTTTGGAGCGTTAAAAATCTATGATTTGTCCCCTTTACGTCGATTCGTCGCGCACCCTCTGAGTCCGTTGCTTTATTCCTTGCTGGAGCGGTGTTATTTCACTAGAATCATTTTCCGCTATATCCGCTATATCAGTCTAAAACATAATCGCTCCTACAAAAGAATATCTCCGCGCAATTGACTATTCCTACCGGAATTAAGCCACTTGCCCCCTCTGGCAAACATGTTATGATGGATATATTCTTGATTTCATTTTGGGATTAAGCAGTATCGTATTCAGCTTAGACTTCGACCTACTCAACCTATCGCTTGCCAGATGAAATCTCACTGCATAACGATGAAATGCACCAAAACAAACGATATAACGATGCGTAGGGCAGTAGACTATCCAATCAACGTCACCTGCGCACAGAAGTGGAGGCAACACAATGGACTATACAGAACAATTTGATCATCCGCCACAGCGGACAGGCACGAACTCGGAGAAATGGGATAAGCTACAGCATCTATTTGGCACGGAAGAGGCTTTGCCACTGTGGGTAGCGGATATGGACTTTGCTGTACCTCAGCCGGTACAGGATGCACTCAAGCAAAGCGCCGAACATGGCGTAATCGGCTATTCTTTCCAATCGGATGCCTACTACGAAGCTTTACAGAGTTGGATGCGTAGTAAGCACGGCTGGGAGATTCAAAAGGATTGGGTCGTGTTCACACCGGGGGTTGTCGCTTCGCTTAATTTTGCTGTGCATACCTTTACCGAGCCGGGCGACCGTGTAATGATTCAGACGCCAGTATATCCACCATTTTATAGTGTTATTACAGGTCATGGACGCGAAGTGGTAGAGAATCCACTGCAACGCGATGAGGCTGGACGTTATACGATGGATTTCGAGCATCTGGAGCGTACGCTGGATCGCAGCATCAAAATGTTCATTCTGTGTAGTCCCCACAATCCGATCGGACGTGTATGGACTCGCGAAGAGCTGGAACGTCTGGAGGAGCTGTGCGCGAAGCATGATATTCTTGTCGTTTCTGATGAGATTCATGGTGATCTTGTATACGGTGAAGAGCCACATATTCCGTTTGCGATGCTGTCCGAGCGTGCACGCAATCGTAGCATCATCTGCACCGCTCCAAGTAAAACATTTAACATTGCCGGGTTGAATACGTCGAATATTATTATTCCGAATGAAGAGCTACGCAACGCCTTTGCCTTGCAGGTGAACAAATTCGGTACCGGTCATATTAGCCAGTTTGGTGTAGTGGCCACACAGGCAGCCTACAATGGCGGCAAAGAATGGCTCGACCAGTGTCTTGCCTATACACGCAGCAATATGGAATATGTTCAGCAGTATATTGCGGAGCATTTGCCAGAGGTGAAGGTGTGGATGCCAGAAGCGACGTATCTGCTCTGGCTCGACTTCGGTCGTCTCGGTATGGAGCAAACCGATCTGGTGCACTTCATGCTGCACGAAGCCAAGGTAGCACTCAACGATGGTCGTGCCTTTGGCACAACGGGAGAAGGCTTCCTGCGTATGAATGTAGCTTGCTCGCGTCAGCTGCTGGAAGAAGCGATGAATCGGATTCATAATGCCATCGCGAAGCGTCGTCAGCATGAAAATGGTGAGCTGGTAGAGGCATCGTCGAATAATTAAGTCGATTGCGGATAGATTAAGGATACGTTAAAGGTAGCTTGGAGAAGCGGCGAAAAGATAGTCGAATAGAGCATGGTGCGATTATAGCCGTATCCAGCTTAAACGCTATGATAGATACCGTGAACCCTGAGCAGCTACCTCTTCAATTTTCACTATTCCAATCTGCTCTGTATATGTAAAAGACCTTGATATTACGTTCATATTCAATGTTATTAAACATGAAAAAGTGCCCTTCGTTTCGTATATTAGAATGAAGGGCACTTAGGTGTAAGGAAACAGCAAAAAGCATGCCAGTGTGAGAATGATATGTGCTCACACTGGCATGCTTTTTATACATTGGAACAGTATAACAACAGCGATAGATACTTACTCCACGCTATTCAGGAATTCCACGATCGTTAGCAGACCTTTATCAAAGTTCTCCAGATTGAAATGCTCGTTCGGTGCGTGCAGGTTTTCGTCTGGCAAGCCGAAGCCCATCAGGACAACGGTTGGAGCGATCACACGGGAGAATTCCTCCACGATTGGGATCGAGCCGCCATCCTTGGTGAACAATGCGCGTGTACCGTAAACAGAAGTGTACGCATCTGCTGCTTTTTGCAACAGTTCATTTTCGGACGGATCGATATTGAAAGCACGTGCTTTCTCGCCTGGTGTAATGGTCAGCTTGGCACCGTTTGGCTTCACAGCTTCCAGATGGGTGATAATTTTATCCATTACATCCTGTGGATTCTGGTCAGCAACAAGGCGGCAGGTGATTTTGGCATGAGCTTCTTTTGGAATAACGGTTTTGCTGCCTTCGCCCTGGAAGCCGCCGTATACGCCGTTCAGCTCCAGTGTTGGACGAGCACCGATACGCTCCACGAAGGAATAGCCTTCCTCGCCGTGCAGTGCAGTCAAATCGAGATCCTGTTGCAGCTTTTGCTCGTTAAAGCCTTGCTTTTCGAACTCCGCGCGCATCTCATCGGATAGTGGCAATACATCGTCATAGAAGCCTTCGACGAGCACCTTACCATCACGATCATGCAGTGTTGCCAGTAGCTCCACCATTGCATGCAGCGCATTCGGTACGCCGCCACCAAAGGAACCGGAGTGCAGATCGGTATTAGCTGTATGGATCGCAACCTCAAGTGAGCACAGACCGCGCAAACCTGTGCTGATCGCTGGCTTGCCGCGCTCTAATAGCGAGGTGTCAGACACGAGTACCGCGTCCGCAGCGAGCTGCTCACGATTCGCTTCCAGGAATGCTGGAAGGTGAGCACTGGAAATCTCCTCTTCACCCTCGATGCAGAACTTGATGTTAACAGGCAGCTTGCCTTCCTGCTTGAGGATCGCTTCAACCGCCTTCACATGCAGGAACACCTGGCCTTTATCATCAGTTGCGCCACGGGCAAATAGCTTGTCCCCACGTACTTCCGGTTCAAAAGGTGGCGACTGCCACAGATGCAGCGGATCAACCGGCTGTACATCGTAGTGACCGTACACGAGAATCGTTGGTTTGCCTGGTGCATGTAGATGATCCGCAGTAACGATCGGATGACCGTTCGTTGGATTGATTTTTACATTTTCAAGTCCAGCCGCAGTCAGCTTGTCTGCAAGCCATTCAGCTGCACGCTGCATATCCGGCTTGTGCTCAGACAGCGCGGAAATACTCGGAATGGACAACCATTCCTTCAGCTCGGCGAGCTGCTGCTCGCGGTTCTCCTGAAAATATGTAGCATAATTAGTCATGTTTGAATTCCTCCTCAACTGATCATGGCAATGATCCATACAAGACGATAAGTATCGCTTGCAACGTTATGGATTCCATTGTACACCTTTTAACCACTGGACGAAAATAAGAACACAAAATAGCGACCTCCCTGTATAGAGAAGCCGCTATTTTAGTGAATATCGGGTGTGTTGCTAATTGCGTAGAGGTGGATTTATTTGGTAGTGATCTCGACCTGTTTATCAGAACTGTTCCATTTGTAGTTAACGCCTGTTAATTCCCCGATCTTCGCCAGTGGAATATAAGTGCTCGAAAATATATTTAAATACGCACAGATGTAGCTCACTGTCACGGTGCATGAATAATGAAGCTGTAATCATGCTGAGTAGCAGGAATCGATTTGCAAGCTATATTTGTGTGTATGCGCTGTACTATAATGGTTGCAATTTATACGGTCATCCTACCGATGATGACCAACGAACAGGAGGCTATTCGATGAAGCTGGCAACGATTAACGCTCAGGGTAAGGAGCAAGTAGCCGTCGTACTGGAAGGGGAATACATATTGCTGGAGCAGATCAACCATGTCTGGGGAGAGCAGTGGGCAACAGAGATGTTCGACTTGATCAACAGATCACAGCTAGAATCGCTGGCACAGCGTCTGGCTACAGCCAGCTCGGAGCAGCTAGACCAGTTAACCGCTATACCTGCGGCAGAGATTGTGCATGCTCCATTGTATCGTCATCCACGCAAAATCTGGGGCATTGGCATGAACTATGTAGCAGATGAAGCCGAGCTACATGCGTCTGATCCAGATGAAGAACCTGTGAGCTTTATGAAGCCGGATACGACGATCATCGGGCCGGAGGATCATATCGAGCTACCACCGCAATCGGAAAAGGTGACCGCCGAGGGCGAGCTTGCTATCATTATTGGTAAAACCTGCCGTTACGTAACGGAGCAGGATGTACCTGCTTATGTGGCAGGCTTAACCGCCACACTGGATGTGACCGCAGCCGATATTCACGCACGGCATCCACGTTTTTTAGCACGAGCGAAAAGCTTTGATACTTTTTTCGGATTAGGTTCACAGCTGATTACGCTGGATGAAGTACCAGATATATTGGAACTGACGGTACAGACACATCATAATGACGAGCTGGTACATCATAGTCGCACCTATTATATGAAGTTTCGTCCTTGGTATATCGTGTCGTTTCTATCGCAGGTGATGACGCTGCTACCCGGTGACATCATTATGACTGGAACGCCGGGGGCAGTCGTCATCCGTGATGGGGAGACGGTGGGATGCTCGATTTTGGATGAAAAAGGACAGCCCTTGTTAGAGACTGTCCGTAATAAAGTTCGTTTGCAGGCTCGATAGCCGTATGGTGTGGCATGTTCACAAACGCGCTAGTCGTCTCCTTTATCGGGCATCGAGGTGGACGAATATTGATCAGTGGACTTCCTTCGTTTGTCTCAGATTCGATAAGAACAATGCACCGATCAGCACTAGAATGGCGAGTGACCAGCCGAGCGTATGCATGGCATCATCATGGTCGACGATAATGAGTCGGATGATCGCGGTAATACCGATGTAAATAAAATAACGTAATGGAAAATGGAACTTGGCTTCAAAGTATTTGATAATCAATGCCAAAAACTCAAAGTATAAAAAGAACACCAGTAATTCATCGGTAAATTGATAATAGCTAACCGTCGTATCATTCGTTAGAAAAATAAGCGAAAATATCGACCATGTCTCATAGATAAGCAATACACTTAGCACAAGTGCCATTCCGACCAGACATACATTCAGTACCATTTGCAAAACAATCGGTACATGGTGCATACGCAATTTAGTGGATAGGTCTTTAATTGTCATTGTAATCCCTCTTCACTGTTAAAAATGGTTCCAGTATAGCCCTGCATTCTTCAGTCAAACAGTTAGCATCGATAAGCTTGAAGCTCACGCGGAAACGCAATTGTTAGCCGATGCAGCAAGATCATTCCAGTGTGATCCTCTCGGTGGCTTACTGGTGAATACGGTTAGTGTAGCTTAGCGATTTGTCGCTCGTGTGTCCTTGCATTTGTTTTCTTGCTACGGGGGCATGGAGAGAATCGGGTGGCTGCTCTATTACTGCTAAACGGCGGCTGGATTGCTCATGTTGTATAATGAAGGGAAGCAATCTGTCCTGCCAGTGAATCGATGGTCATTCGCTCGTAAGGCGCAGGGAAGAAAGGAATGCAGGTATGCGTAAAACAGTCATTGTAGTCGGTGGCGGCATTCTAGGCGCTTCGACTGCGTATCAATTAAGTAAACAGGATATCGATGTGATTGTGATCGATCGGCAGCATGCAGGTCAGGCGACAGATGCAGCGGCAGGGATTATTTGCCCGTGGTTATCGCAGCGTCGCAATCAGACCTGGTATCGACTGGCAAGTGGAGGGGCGCGCTTTTATCCTGAATTAATCGCTGAGCTGGCGCAGCATGGCGAGCATAATACAGGTTATGCACGTGTAGGTGCGCTTAGCCTGCACCGTGATCATGATAAAATACTCGCTATGCAAAAACGCGCACTCAAGCGGCTCGAAGCAGCACCCGAGATCGGTGAGATTACCTTGCTCAATGAAGATGAGGTGCACGAACGATTCCCTTTACTGGATGAAGGCTATGAAGCGGTGCATGTGAGTGGTGCGGCGCGAATCGATGGACGCTTGCTACGTGATGCGCTACTGCGTGCCGCAGTGCGCAATGGAGCGACCCTACTACATGGAGAAGCCGTGCTGGAGCAGGAGGAGCAACGCGTTGTTGGTGTGAAAGTTGACGGACAGCGATATATAGCTGATGAGGTGGTCATCTGTGCTGGCGCATGGGCAGCCGAGCTGCTCGCTGGTATTGGCATTACATTTCAGATGCATTATCAGAAGGCACAGATTATGCATGTGAAGCTGGAAACGGACGACGACACAGGTAGCTGGCCTGTTGTCATGCCGCCGACCGATCAATATTTACTTGCCTTTGAGCAGCAACGAATCGTCATTGGGGCTACACATGAGAATGATGTGACTGGCTATGATACACGGGTGACACCGGGTGGAATGCAGGAGGTGCTGAATAAGGGACTGGAGCTAGCGCCACAGCTTGCCAATAGCACATTTACTGAGATGCGAGTAGGCTTCCGTCCGTTTACAGCAGACTTCTTGCCCGTATTTGGCGCGATGCCAGATTGGAGCGGCTTATTCATAGCGAATGGATTAGGCGCTTCTGGATTGACGATGGGGCCTTATATTGGATACTTACTCGCTCAGCTTGTACTTGGCGAGCAGCCAGAGCTTCCGGTGGAGGAGTATACGGTAGCGAAGGCACTTGGTTGATGACTGTATTGTGCATTTCATCCACCTTATTCAGCTCAGAATCTGAATATCCGTATACATGCTTCTTTATACATGCTGTGATCTGATTAAAGGACGTTTCCCATTGTTAAGCGGGAAGCGTCTTTTTCTCATTTCATCATCATAAATATAAAATGATATATACAAAATCTGTAATAACGGTTAATCAAAAAGAGGATCGATCTCCACCCTCTATAACTTGCCAAACACCATAAAAATTACCCGTTGACAAATAAGTTTCCCTGAGGCAAAATATGGGCAGAAACAATTTTATGTATATTTTGATGCAAATCGTGATGATGAATCGACATACGAACAACATAGACGCAATGACACCATTATAGAAACATAGAGACAGAAATGAGGGAGAGAACATGAATTCTGAAGTAGAGCTGGAACCTACCTCCGGTATCAAAAAGAATAGCTGGCTACGTAGCAGCTCATCGATCAGTCTGGAGGAAGTGAATAATACAGTCAAAATTCCGCAAAATGCTGGATTCTGGCGCAAATTTTTTGCCTTTGCTGGCCCTGGCGCGCTCGTAGCGGTTGGCTACGTCGATCCGGGGAACTGGGCAACCTCGATTGCTGGTGGTTCACGATTTGGCTATACACTGCTATCGGTCGTGCTCATCTCCAGCCTGGTAGCGATGCTACTGCAAACACTCGCTGCCAAGCTCGGGATCGTTACAGGGAAGGATCTAGCACAGGCTACACGGGATGCAACTGGCCCTAAGACCGCTGTATTTCTGTGGATTTTGACCGAGCTTGCGATTATTGCCACCGATCTAGCGGAAGTGATCGGTTCAGCGATTGCACTGAATCTGTTATTCGGTATTCCGCTATTATGGGGCATTCTGATTACCACCTTTGATGTATTGCTGCTGCTGTTATTGCAGAAAAAAGGCTTTCGGATTATTGAATCGATCGTTATCGTACTGATGGCTACGATCTTTGTGATCTTTGGCTTTGAAATGATCGCTGCACGTCCTGATGTAGCAGCGCTGTTTGGCGGATATATTCCCAAGCTTGAGGTTGTGACCAACTCGTCGATGCTATTCGTAGCGCTGGGTATTCTCGGTGCAACGGTGATGCCGCACAATCTGTATCTACATTCCTCGATCATCCAATCGCGTCAATATAAACGCACACTGGAAGGAAAGAAGGAAGCTGTCAAATTTGCCAGACTCGATTCAGTTGCCTCACTTACAGTGGCATTTCTGATCAACTCGGCTATTTTGATTCTTGGAGCCGCTGCTTTTTATGGTAGTGGATTGCAGGTTACTGAGATTGAAGCGGCGTACCAGCTGCTCAGTCCAACGGTCGGTGTCGGCATTGCCAGCACATTGTTCGCTGTTGCCCTGCTCGCTTCGGGTCAGAACTCAACCATTACGGGTACACTGGCAGGACAGATCGTGATGGAGGGCTTTGTACGACTGCGCATATCGCCTGTACTGCGTCGTGTAATCACACGTCTGCTGGCGGTTGTACCAGCCTTCATCGTTACGTGGCTGTATGGTTCGAGCGGTACAGGGAATCTGTTGCTCTGGAGTCAGGTCGTACTGAGCTTGCAGCTTCCATTTGCGATTATTCCACTCGTACGCTTTACCAGTGATAAGGGGAAAATGGGTAGCTTTGCGAACTCACGCGCTACCAAATGGCTGGCATGGACAGCGACGGGTGTGATCGTTGCACTAAATCTGTTCCTGATCGGTTATCTGTTCTTAACAGGTGAGCAATTAGGGTAAATAAATGTGATATAAAATTCATTGTTTTATAGGAAGACCGCTCTGGCATATGTACAGAGCGGTCTTTTTGCTATACCTGAATAGCGCTTGTAGAGACATGCGGAAAAAATATAAAATGCAATTGACTGTAAGCGCTTTTAGTAATAGTATTTAATCATATTATAATCAAAAGTTAATCATTATTTTACCAATATACTCATTTATCGAGGGCAAGGGGGACGGATATGACAGCACAAAGCATTCACTGGGGGATTGCGCCGATTGGCTGGCGTAATGATGATGTACCTGAGATCGGGGCAGGGAACACATTGTCGCATCTATTGAGCGATATTGTCGTAGCTGGCTTTGAAGGAACAGAGGTAGGCGGCTTCTTCCCATCGGCAGAGGTGTTAAAGCGTGAGCTGAAGCTGCGTAAGCTTCGTATCGCCGGGCAATGGTTTAGCAGTTATCTGATCCGTGATGGATTGGAGCAGGTGCTGCCTGCATTTCGTGCGCAATGCCTGTATTTGCAGGATGTGGAAGCGAGTGTAATTGTCATTTCCGAGCAGACATACAGCGTGCAAGGACTGGATCGGGATGTATTCGCGCAAAAGCCCTATTTTAACGATGAGGAATGGGATGTGCTGTGCAGCGGTCTGAATGAGCTGGGCAAGGTAGCCGAGGAATATGGACTGAAGCTTGTATATCATCATCATATGGGTACCGGTGTGCAGACCGCACAGGAGATCGATCGTCTGATGGCAGGTACGGATGCGGCGCATGTGCATTTGTTATATGATACCGGGCATATTTATGTATCGGATGGCGAATATATGTCTGTTCTGCGCAAGCATATTGATCGTGTGCGTCATGTGCATTTTAAAGATGCACGGTTGCAGGTGCTGTCGGATTGTCGGGAGCAGGGCAGATCGTTCCGCGATTGCTTTTTAAGTGGCATGTTCACCGTGCCTGGAGATGGCTGTATTGATTTTAGTGAAGCCTATGACTTTTTAATAGAGCATGGGTATAGCGGCTGGATCGTGATTGAAGCGGAGCAGGACCCGGATGTAGCACATCCGCTGGAGTATGCGCTGATCGCGCGGCGGTATATTGATGAGCAATTGTTACGCTCAGCAGCACCTCATTGAGGATCATGCAGCACTAATCGTGGTTATTATGGACCAGAGTCGTTCGATATGAATACAGACAGAATACAATGATATCGAAAGTATGCCTGTAGGATACAGAACGAATGGAGCGTATAAAAAGCATACATTTAATAAGCGACAGATAGCCTGTAGCAAGATGGAGCTGCTTCGGCAGACACAAAGTTGTACACCCCAGGCCAATTTTATTCAGGAGGCAAGCAAAATGACATTACGTATTGGAGTTATCGGAACAGGCGCGATTGGACGGGATCATATCCGCCGGATTACATGCAATTTGAGCGGAGCGGAGATTGTCGCAGTAACCGATGTGAATGCAGACGCAGCCGCGCTGGCGATCGAAAGCTATGGCTTAACCGACGCGAAAATTTATCCAGATGATCTGTCACTTATCGCTGCACCCGAGGTAGACGCGATCCTCGTAGCAAGCTGGGGACCGGCTCACCAGCAGAGCGTACTGGCAGGTATTGCGGCAGGCAAATACGTATTTTGTGAAAAGCCGCTCGCAACGACAGCAGCCGGCTGTCGCGAGATTGTCGAAGCAGAGATCAAGCATGGCAAAAAGCTCGTTCAGGTCGGCTTTATGCGCCGTTACGATAGCGGCTATATTCAGCTCAAGCAGGCGGTCGAATCCGGCTTTATCGGCGAACCGCTAATGATTCGCTGCGCCCATCGCAACCCTTCCTCAGCAGACTTGTACACAACTGATATGGCAGTGACCGATACCTTTATCCATGAGATCGATGTGCTACACTGGCTCGTCAACGACGACTATGTATCCGCACGCGTCGCTTTCCCGAAAAAGACCCGCAACGCGCTACCCCATCTGCGCGACCCACAGGTGATCACACTGGAAACACGCGGCGGCATCCTGATCACAACCGAAATCTTCGTCAACTGTAAATACGGCTACGATATCCAATGCGAGATCATCGGCGAAGAAGGCATCGTACGCCTGCCCGAGGTGGCAGGCATCACCTACCGCAAAGATGCCCAGCTCGGCATGAACCTGCTCATGGACTGGAAAGACCGCTTTATCGATTCCTACGACCGTGAACTGCAAGACTTCATCGACTGCATCAACCAGAACCGCGACCTACAAGGCCCAACCTCATGGGACGGCTACGTCGCAGCCGTTACCGCCGACGCCTGTGTACGCGCCCAGGAATCCGGCCAAGAGGAAGCGATCGAGCTAGACGAAAAACCAGAATTTTACGGTGGTGTCGCACTACGTAGTGTGTAAAATAGGGAAATTACGCATTCCAAACCCCACATACTACGCAGTAAAACAACAGGCATTATACATGAACCAAGACAGCATCTAGTAGATCGTGATGCTTGGTATATAAACTAAATTCAATTGTCATTTTAAAAAACGATAAAATAATACTAATGAATAACAGAAGAACAAAAACAAGAATGAAGAATAAAAAAGAAAAAGAAGAAAACAGAAGAATAACAAAAAAACAGCCTGTTGAGCAGGGATCACTTCCCTTAACTCCAACAGGCTGTTTTTATTTAACTACAAAAAGAAAAATTATAAACAACCACAGTCAAAATTAAACTCAAAACAACCCACAATCAAAGTAATCATTCTATTCAAACTAATAATTAAATGCAAAGTAATGATGGAATGCAAACTAATAATTGAATATAAGCATCAACTGAACTCCAAGTACCCAAAGCTTTTCCTGCCGCTACGCGCCCTTAGGCGCGTCAATACTGCTATTGCGATCAGTACGCACGGAGCGAAGGGAAGGAAATAAGGGGAAAAGACGACTTACAGTGTTAGTGATTTCCTAACACACGGTTCAATGAAAAGTGATTTTTGCGCAGCAAAATATCTTACCGCTTTGGAGGGGCGGGAATCTACATTTAATTCCTAATCCAGTAGATTCCCGCGGCTCCACCCGAGTCCGTCCCCTTATTCCTTCCCGCAGCGGCTTACTGCCCAGCAAAAAAAGTTTGCGAGCCCCCCTTTAAGGGTAACGTAGCTCAATTCCATGCCTCGAGCAAAACTCCGCATACTGCTCATCCGGCGATTCAGACGAGATCAAAATATCCACATCCTCCAGCGGCGCATAAGTCAGCAGCGTCGATTTGCCAAATTTACTACTGTCCGCCAGCGCAATCAGCTTCTGCGCTTTGCTCGCAATCGACTTTTTGATCTCGTATTCCAGCAGATCCGAGTTGGTCAAGCCATGACTAATACTCACCCCGGTCGCTGCCATAAACGCCTTGGTCACATTGTATTTTTGCAACGAGAGCGGATTATCCATGCCGACAAAGGAGCGCGTATTCGCCTTGTACGTATTGCCGATCACAAGCAGACTCACATGCGGCATATCGGCGACCGAATTGATCACATCCAGACTATTGGTCAAAATGGTCAGCCGTAGCTCGGGATTCAGATGCTCGGCGATCGTACGTGTAGTCGTACCGGAATCGATATATACCAGATCATCCTCATCGATACAGGCAGCAGCTAGACGAGCGATATCGTTCTTTTTTGTCTGATTACGGGTGGTACGATTTTCAAAGGGTACCAGCTCGTTGGTGGAGGTCACACCACCGTATACCTTTTCAATGGAGCCTTTGCCAACGATCTGATTAATATCGCGACGAATTGTATTTTTGGATACATCAAAATAGTCACACAGCTCATCCAGTGTGACATTTTTCCGAGCATGGATGTACGCCTCGATATCCTGTAGCCGTCTCGCCTTCATACACATTCTCCTATAACTTATGATGCATCTAATATAAAATATAACCAAAATATAATCAATATATGATTAAAAAATTGAATAGAATGGTTAAGTATTCAGCTCTGAATCCATGAAAATATGAAAAATAACGCTAATTTTGCTACAGCAAACTTCATTTATTTGCTTATACATCAATGTTTTTCAGCGATTTTCATGAGAAAACTAACGAAAGGGCTTGTTTTACATCTATAACAGGGTTGACGTTAAAATGTTTATTATATATCATACGAATATAACCAAAATATAACCAAATGATGATTCGTGAAGCTGATGCAGCGATGCACAGCAACATTTCAAATTTGCAATGTTGAGAGGAGCCAGGAAGTATGAGTACACTGACAGGCACGGCGAGAAAGCTGAAGAACTATATCGGCGGCAAATGGGTAGAGAGCAATACTACTGTATATGAAGACGTTTACAATCCGGCAACAAAGGAATTGATTTGTCAGGTACCGATCTCGACCCGCGAGGACATTGAGCATGCCGCTGAGGTAGCCAAGGCAGCTTTTGAGAAATGGAAGCAAGTCGCTGTGCCAAGACGCGCACGCATCCTGTTCAATTTTCAGCAATTGCTCAGTCAGCATCGTGAAGAGCTGGCACGTCTAATCACGATTGAAAACGGTAAAAACTTAACCGAAGCACTGGGCGAGGTTGGACGCGGCATTGAAAATGTCGAGTTCGCAGCCGGCGCGCCCACATTGATGATGGGCGATTCGCTCGCATCGATCGCAACGGATGTGGAAGCGGCGAATTATCGCTATCCAATTGGCGTTGTAGGCGGCATCGCGCCATTTAACTTCCCGATGATGGTGCCATGCTGGATGTTCCCGATGGCGATTGCACTTGGTAATACATTTATCCTCAAGCCATCTGAGCGTACACCGCTATTGACCGAGAAGCTGGCAGAGCTATTCTCGGAAGCAGGCTTGCCAGACGGCGTGTTCAATATGGTATATGGCGCCCATGATGTAGTAAATGGCATTCTGGAGCATCCTGAGATCAAAGCGATTTCGTTTGTCGGCTCCAAGCCAGTCGGAGAATATGTATTCAAAAAAGGCAGTGAAAACCTCAAGCGCGTCCAAGCACTGACGGGTGCAAAGAACCATACGATCGTACTGAACGATGCCCATATGGAGGATACACTGACGAATGTCGTATCTGCAGCCTTTGGTTCGGCTGGTGAACGCTGTATGGCATGTGCAGTGGTGACGGTAGAAGAGGGCATTGCAGATGAGTTTATCGCTCGTCTGAAGGAAAAGGCTGTACAGGTGCAGATCGGTAACGGTCTGGATGATGGTGTCTTCCTTGGCCCGGTCATTCGTGAAGATAATAAGAAGCGTACCGTAAGCTATATTGAAAAGGGCATCGAGGAAGGGGCAAGCCTGCTGCTCGATGGACGTGAACGGATGACGGATGATGGCTACTTTATCGGCCCAACGATCTTTGAAGATGTTACACCGGATATGACGATCTGGAAGGATGAGATTTTCGCGCCAGTATTGTCGGTTATTCGAGTGAAGAACCTGAAGGAAGCGATCGAGATTGCGAACCAGTCCGAATTTGCGAATGGAGCCTGCCTGTTCACCTCTAACGCGAATGCGATCCGTTATTTCCGTGAAAATATCGATGCAGGTATGCTCGGCATCAATCTAGGTGTCCCTGCACCGATGGCATTCTTCCCATTCTCAGGCTGGAAATCGTCCTTTTATGGCACGCTGCATGCGAACGGCAAGGATAGCGTTGACTTCTACACGCGCAAAAAGGTGGTAACCGCACGTTACCCAGAACCTGACTTTCAATAATCCGATAGACCATCATCCTACGGGAACGATACAGGAGGAACCCAAGTGACCAGTCATCTGCTGCGCAAACCCCAATCTCAACCGATCGGCGAAGGCATCACCTTAGTTCAGGAGGTGTTAACCTCCGATTCGCCGCTAGAATATGTAGGCTTCAAGCTGATCGACCTTGCTGTCGGTGCTGTATATGAACAGACATTGGAGCAGGATGAATGCTGTATTGTCGCATTAACGGGCAAGATCACCGTGGCCGAGGGCGAGCATCGCTTTGAAGGCATCGGTACACGGGAAAGTGTATTTGAGAAAAAGCCGACGGACAGCGTCTTTGTATCCGGTGGTGCTAGCTTTACCGTTGAAGCCGTAACGACTGCAACAGTAGCGTTATGCTATTCTCCAGCTGTCGAGTCTAGACCGACCAAGCTATTGCCAGCTTCGGGCGTAGGAGTGGTGCATCGCGGTAAATACAATAACCAGCGCATGGTACATGACATTTTGCCGGATAGTGATCCGTCTGCAAGTAGTTTGCTTGTGGTCGAGGTGTATACAGAAGGTGGCAATTTCTCTAGTTATCCGCCGCACAAGCATGATCGTGATCTGCTACCTGAGGAATCACTGCTGGAGGAAACGTATTATCATGAACTAGCACCAAAGCAGGGCTTTGTGTTCCAGCGCGTGTATACGGATGATCGTAGCATTGATGAGACGATGGCAGTTGAGCATCGCAATGTCGTGATTGTGCCTGCTGGCTATCATCCGGTAG
Organism: Paenibacillus hunanensis; assembly: GCF_034055775.1. Lineage (NCBI taxonomy): Bacteria > Bacillati > Bacillota > Bacilli > Caryophanales > Paenibacillaceae > Paenibacillus > Paenibacillus hunanensis. The sequence goes on from NZ_CP139194.1 coordinate 1,436,926, forward strand.
GTGTGCCAGACGGCTATACATCGTACTACCTGAACGTAATGGCTGGACCGAAGCGTATATGGAAATTTTATAATGAGCCGGATCACGAGTGGATTTTGAATCGCGACTGAGCCGTAGGAACAAGCGGTGCTATAGTGGCTCAGTGTAGCCGCGGCACCGCTATTCGCCTGCCAGACTGCCAATCGATAAAGGAGCGTTGAAGCAAATGATGGATACACCCAGCAGCACACCGCGTTTTGAACTCGTGACTCTCGGACGTGCTTGTATTGATCTGAACGCAGTAGAGTACAACCGACCGATGGAAGAAACGATGACCTTTTCCAAATATGTAGGTGGATCACCTGCCAATATTGCGATTGGTGCAGCACGACTCGGATTGACGACTGGCTTCATCGGTAAAATTGCAGATGACCAGCATGGACGCTTTATTCGTAGCTATATGGAGCGTGCAGGTGTGGACGCAGGTCATTTTATCGTGGATACGGAAGGACATAAGACAGGCCTTGCATTTACCGAGATCAAAAGTCCAGAGGAATGCAGCATTTTGATGTATCGTGATGATGTGGCTGATCTATACTTACGCCCGGAGGAGATCGAAGAAAGCTATATTCGTGATGCAGGGCTACTGCTCATTTCCGGTACGGCACTTGCGCAAAGTCCATCTCGTGAAGCGGCATTACAGGCGATTCACTATGCGCGCCGTAACGGTGTGAAGATCGCGTTCGAGCTGGACTATCGTCCGTACACATGGACATCTCCTGCGGAGACATCTGTATATTATTCGCTCGTAGCAGCACAATGCGATATCGTGATCGGTACACGTGATGAATACGATGTGATGGAGAATCGAATGAACGGCTCGAATGAAGAAACGACAGCTACCCTGTTCGCAGCCGGTGCCAGTCTGGTTGTGATCAAGCATGGTGTAGAAGGTTCCTATGCGTATACTCATACAGGGGAAACGTATCGTGGACATGCCTACCGAACGAAAGTGCTGAAAACATTTGGTGCAGGTGATTCCTATGCAGCGGCATTCCTGTATGCCACGATTCGTGGCAAGGATATCGGTACGGCACTGCAATATGGAAGCGCTGCCGCTTCGATCGTTGTGAGCAAGCATAGCTCCTCGGATGCTATGCCAACTGTAGATGAGATTGAGACGCTGATCGGACAGCAACCGGTGATTCCGTCCTGAGCAGCCCCTATATTCTAACCGAAGGTGGAGACTCCTAATGGGAAATAAAATCAGACTGACAACCGCGCAGGCGCTGATCCGCTTTTTGAATCAGCAGTATATCGAAGTGGATGGTGTAGAAACGCCTTTTGTAGAAGGAATTTTCAGCGTATTCGGCCATGGTAATGTGCTTGGGATCGGGCAAGCGCTGGAGCAGGACGCCGGACATTTGAAAGTTTTTCAGGGGAAAAACGAGCAGGGGATGGCGCATGCCGCAATTGCCTATAGCAAGGAAATGCTACGCCGTAAAATTTTCGCGGTGACCTCATCCTCGGGCCCTGGCTCCGCCAATCTGGTGACGGCTGCCGGTACAGCGTTGGCTAATAACATTCCTGTGCTGCTACTACCTGCGGATACCTTTGCCAGCCGCCAACCGGATCCGGTGCTACAGCAGATCGAGCAGGATTACAGTCCAGCTGTAACGACCAATGATGCGCTCAAGCCAGTATCGCGTTACTGGGATCGGATCACCCGTCCAGAGCAGCTGATGAGCAGCTTAATCCGCGCCTTTGAGGTGCTGACTGATCCAGCAAAGGGCGGCCCGGTCACACTGTGCATCTGTCAGGATACCGAAGGTGAAGCCTATGATTATGATGAAGCCTTTTTCCAGAAGCGTGTTCATTATCTGGATCGTGCAGAGCCGAATGAGCGTGAGCTGACCGCAGCAGAGCAATTAATTCGCAGCAGTAAAAAGCCGCTGATCGTCGTAGGTGGCGGCGCGAAGTATTCCGGTGCCCGCGAAGAGCTGATTCACATTTCGGAGACGTACGGTATTCCACTCGTCGAGACACAGGCTGGAAAGTCGACAGTAGAATACAGCTTCCCGCACAATCTGGGTGGTCTGGGTGTGACAGGTACACTATCTGCCAACAAAGCAGCACGTGAAGCGGATTTGATCATTGGAGTGGGTACGCGTTATACAGACTTTGCAACCTCCTCCAAAACAGCATTCGATCCTGAAAACACTCGTTTTCTAAACATTAACGTAAGCCGTGTGCAGGCGTACAAGCTGGATGCGGTGACCGTCGTTGCGGATGCCAAGCAAGCGATTCAGCGCTTGCAGGAGCGTCTGGCTGGATATCGCAGTGAATGGGGTGGACAGATTGGACAGTGGCGTCAGGAATGGGCGTCAGAGCGCCAGCGTCTAGCAGAGATTCGCTTCCAGCGCGAAGGATTTGATCCAGAGATCAAGGGGCATTTTACACAGGAGCGCTTGAACGAATATGCAGATGCCTTACAAACGGAGCTCGCACAGACGACCGCACTTGCGATGGTCAACGAAGCGGTTGATAGCGATAGCATTGTGATCGCAGCAGCAGGCTCGTTGCCTGGCGATATGCAGCGAATGTGGCAGGCAGATTCGCCGAATACGTATCATTTGGAGTATGGCTATTCATGTATGGGCTATGAGATTGCTGGCGCACTCGGTGCCAAGATCGCTCATCCCGATCGTGAAGTATATGCACTCGTTGGGGATGGTAGCTTCCTGATGCTGCATACCGAGCTAATTACAGCGATGCAGTACAATTACAAAATTAACATTGTACTATTCGATAATTCAGGCTTCGGCTGTATTAACAACTTGCAGATGGATAACGGTGGCGGCAGCTTCTATTGCGAATTCCGCGATACGAGCAATCGCATTATGAATATCGATTATGCCAAAGTGGCGGAGGGGTATGGAGCGAAAGTCTATCGTGCCAATACGCCAGACGAGATTCGTGCTGCGATTGAGGATGCGAAAGGTCATGATGGCTGTACGCTGATCGAAATGAAGGTTCTGCCGAAAACGATGACCGATGGCTACGAGAGCTGGTGGCATGTCGGTGTAGCCGCCGTGTCTGAGCGTGAAAGTATTCAAGCAGCGCATGCCAGCAAGCAGCAAATGCTGGAGAAGGCGAAGCAGTACTAAATAGTATCAAGCGAATAACACATGCATACCAGATATTAGGAGTGTTATAGCTAGTTCCAGTATTCCAGCTATTGTTGTTCTAGCGATTGTAATGAAGGCAAGCGACAAATTCATTTTAAATAAACAAATAAGCAAACGAGACAGGCGCACGGTAATTCTTACCTGCGCCTGTTCTATAAAGAGGAGGCTCACGCATGACGCTGGTATCCATGAAGGAAATGCTGCAACAGGCACGCGAGCACCAGTATGCAGTTGGTCAATTTAATGTCAACGGATTGTCGTGGGTACATGCGATATTGGATGCGGCACAGGCAGAACAGGCGCCAGTCATTGTAGCGGCATCGGATCGCCTGATCGACTTTCTTGGCGGTTATCGCACGATTGCCACACTTGTTCGTGTACTGGTGGAGGAAAAGGGGGTAACTGTACCGGTTGCCTTACATCTGGATCATGGCAAATCGGTCGAAAGCTGCCTGCGCGCGATCGATGCTGGCTTCACCTCGGTCATGTTCGACGGCTCACATGGCCCGATTGATGAAAATATCAAGCAGACCCGTCAGGTCGTTGAATATGCTGCACCGCATGGAATCTCTGTCGAAGCGGAGGTTGGCACCGTAGGTGGTGTAGAGGACGGATTGATTGGTGGCATCCAATATGCCAATCTGCACGAATGCGTACGAATCGTTGAGGAAACAGGTATCGATGCACTTGCCGCTGCACTTGGCTCAGTTCACGGTAAATATATCGGCGAACCGAAGCTCGGCTTTACCGAAATGGAAGCCATTTCGCAGGCTATTGGTATCCCGCTCGTGCTGCATGGCGCATCCGGTATCCCGCTACATCAGCTCACGCGTGCAATCGAGCTTGGTCATGCCAAGGTGAATATCAATACCGAAAGTGTCACTGCCTGGTCACTACAACTACGACAAACACTGGTAGACCATCCCGATACGACCGAACCACGCACGATTCTTACTCCAGCGCGTCAAGCGATCGAGGATAGCGTTCGCGCCAAAATTCGCGAGTTCCGCTCCAGCGGTAAAGCCGCCATATCCACTCAGCTTGTGGAGTGAATGAAACGAACGAATGATGCTTATACATCCCATTGGATAATGGATGAAGTTCACCTGACTATATCTATAGTAGACATGGGACGCAAAACCAGCAGAATTTTCAATTTAATCTGAAAATCCTTCAATCTCGTTCGCCACTTCCTTCTATATAATGAGCCGTAAAGCCGTCGCCGCAGAGCGATTCACCGCCCATCCAATGGCTGTGGATGTGCTCTGTGGCGATGCTGCATTTATATGAAGAAACGCGGTGATGAATGATGAAGGAAACGATACATGAGCAACCATCTCAGCTACATGCAGTAACAGATGAAGCGACCGCTCATCTAACAAAAGCGATACCCGAACGTCCAACCGTGACCCCGGGCATCGATAGCTTATTACGCATGGAGCTGCTCCCACGCCTGCGTAATGATGTGCAGGTGCGTTATGAAGGCAGTATTGATAAGCAGGGCTTTAATGCGGATTGGGATTGGTGGCTATATAAGGAAGGCAAGGAATGGGTGATCTTTGACGTGGATGGGCCAGGCTGTATTTACAATCTGGTGCAGCATCGATATCCAGACAGTGAGGAGCCGACCTTTTTCTTCTATTTTGATGGAGAGGAACAGCCTCGTTTTCAGATTCGGCATTCGGAGTTTGGACAGAAGGCTCCGTTGATCGCGCCGCTGGCTGATCAGTATATGGGACCGGATGATCATGGCAGGGGCCCGATTCGAGTCGTGCGTAGCTTTGTACCGATGCCATTTGCGCGGTCGTGTCGGATTACGACGGATATTCGTTTGAAGGGGGCTGCCAAGGGAGACGGTGGCTGGGGACATGTGATGTACCATACGTATACCAGTGCAATCGGCATTCATACTTTTACCGGACAGGAAGATTATAGCGAGCTGCTGAATCAGTGGAGAGCTGTAGAGGATGATCCGAAGCCAGAGGTGGAAGGGAAGATCGTAGCGCTAGAACAGCTACAGCTAGAAGCTGGACAAAGTACGACACTGCTCCAGCAGAGTGAACCGGGCAGTATCGTATCGATCAAAGCACGCTGGCATCATGATTCGACACTGGAGATTCCGCGCTCTTTGCTGCACGACATCTGGATTGTGGCGCATTGGGATAGTCATGAGCAGCCAGATGTGGAATGTCCGCTGGGGGCTTTTTTCGGTAATGAACTCGGCTATAATCGGATCGGAATTCTATCGCATGGACAGCGTCAGGATGGACAGTGGTATCACTATTTACCGATGCCATATTGGAGCGCAGCACATATTCGGCTGGAAAATCGGGGAGCTAATGCGGTGGAGTTTGCACAGTGGGAGATTCGCTACACTACATTAAATGAATCGTTGTATCCACAGCATGATACTGGATATTTCCGTACGTCTACGTATTATCCATTGCAAGCGACACATGGGGCAGACAGTATCATCGGGCGTATTACGGGGCGTGGACATCTGGTCGCCGGGCAGGTGACTGCATTCGCACGTACACCGGGCATCATTAGCTGTGAAGGGGATGTGCGCGTCTATATTGATGATAATGCTACACCGCAGGTAGAGAGCGATGGCTCAGAGAGCTGGGTGAATTATGGCTGGGGCTTTCCGACACCACCAGAGATGAATCCAGCTACTGCCTATGATGGCTTGCCTGATAATCCGTGGTCAATGGTACGGCTATGCAGTGGTGATTGTTATCCGTTTCGCAAGGAATTGATATTTGGCATCGAAGCAGGAGAATACAACAATCAATACTTGCGACATTCGGGCATTTTGTTTTATTACGGTCAGGATGAAGAGGGCATGGTGCTCACCGATGAGCTGGATGTGGGGAATTCGGCATCCGAAGGCATCCATACGTATCATACGCAGGGCAGTCGAGGATATTATACGCTGGAGTCAAGCTACGAAGGCGATGCGGATGATGTGCTGATTACAGATAAAGGGCATGAGACCGAAGGCTGGAGTCAATTTACAGTATCCGTATCGCCAGACCATTCCGGTGTACGGCTACGCCGACGCTCTGACCAGATCACCGGGCGACAACGAGCGATGGTATATGTAGACGATCAGCTGGTGCAGGAGCGTAGCTGGTATGTCGCGGATCGCAATCCGTATAAACGCTGGTTAGATGATGAGTTTGACATTCCGATTGCCTATACAGCAGGCAAGGAGCAGTTAACGATTCGACTGGAATACGTGCAGGAGGGCGAGTCCCGAGTTTGGAATGAATTTTACTACTGGATCTACAGTCTGAAGTGACCGACAAGCCGGAGCAATATGAATGGATGTTTTAAACGATGTGTTGTAAAAGATAGGTCTAACCCCAGCGGTTGGAGGCTAGACCACCATTTCCACATACAATGGCACTATGAATAAAGCTACGATAATCTACCGTATCCAAAATCGGGGTAGATTATCGTAGCTTTATGCGCTTCTAGCCTCGTATCCTTCTTCAAGTTAGCCCATATTGGAGCTTCCTTGATCCCGGAATGTAACTATTCCGTGTAAGCATTCATAGTAGAATTAAAACTAAAAATGAAAATAAAGCTGAGAGTAAAAGTAGAAATAAAACTACGAATAGAACTACGAATAGAACTACGAATAGAACTACGAATAGAACTGTTAATTACACTCTACTGCTTTACGGGGTGACAATCACAATTCCATGCTGCCCTGCATACTGCCTATACTCCTCGCTCGGCTCACTATTCGTGATCAAATAATCAATATCACTCAGCGCACAATACGTCGTGAGTGCGTATTTGTCGAATTTGCTATCATCGATCATGAGCAGCACATTGGAGCTCTTTTTCACGACTGTACTTTTAATATCCGTTTCCAGCGGCGATGAGTTGGTCACTCCATTCATAATCGAGATGCCAGTTGAAGCGAGAAATGCCTTGTTGATATTATACTTACTCAGCAGCTCCACACTCTGAAATCCCACAAACGAATCGGTACGACGCTCAAACATCCCACCTGTCGAAAAGATCGTCAGATTCGGATACGGCTTTGCACCGTGAATAAAGTCAAAATTGTTAGTCACGATGGTCACCTGACGCTCACGAATATACGGTAACAGCTCCAGCGTAGTCGTACCAGAATCGACGAAAATCACATCGCCATCCTCGACAAAGCGTGCAGCCAGCTGTCCGATCTCCTGCTTTTTGGTCAGATTGCGATCCTTGCGCTCGTTGAAGCCGACCAGAGTCGAATGATTGACGGATACGCCGCCATATACTTTATTTAAAATGCCTGATTCGACGAGCGTCCGCACATCACGGCGAATCGTGTTTTTCGATACACCAAAATGCTCTACCAGCTCTTCCAGCGAAACGGACTCATGCTCGAATACATATTCCTTGATCTGATTAATACGTTGCGATTTGATCATCTGTTGATTCTCCTATGGTCAAAGTGACGATATCGAATAAGTAATGCTGTCCGCTATTATTGTAAACGTTATTTGGTAAATGGCAAAGATTATCATCTTCTAGGCGTACAGGGCGTTACATGCTCATTATAGGTAGGATATGACCTATATGTATATTTCAATATAGGAAATCATCGATCTGGTATAGGAAACTGCCGTAAGATTAAGCATTATCTCGATAAAGCCACTCATTCCGCGGCATTTCCGGATATTTCTCAGTATATACCGTTCTCTAATCTGCTCTTGATCATATATAGTCCATGATCACCTCCCACCTCATTCAAGCACTAGGACCTATATTAGATGCTGTAATCTACTAATTACGGCGAATGAGTCCGTTTATTTCCTACTCGAACTCTCTATAGTCGATGAATCTCCTACATTTCTCTGCAGAATGAACCAGGAGCGCCGATTTCATCCCTAAACCTCCGTGTATGAGCAGCAAAATCCACCTTTTTAGCAAAAAATCCAGATGGCGATTACCCGTCATTTGCATAAAAATAATAACGTTTTTGCGAAATGTCGAAAAAGAGAGAAAGTGAGTAGTACCCCCACAGCTCTAAATTGAAGAAAATAATCGACATTATTCTGCCGCTAAAAGTGAACCTAAATTAAAAAAATTACGAAAATATGAATAAATTCCCTTATAATTGGCTAATTTCACAGTACGGTCGTACGTAAAATAAGCCTGTTCCTTGCCTGAAAAGCGCTGAAATCGATTGATTTCACTCATGCTGGTTATAAATATAGTAATAACGCAAACGCGCTGCGAAGGAAAAAGGTAGGATAAGGCAGCTTGATTACTATTAAGTATTAAGAACCATTTCCTATTGTAGAAACTATGGTTCCAGAGGCATACTTAAGTCACAAACAAAAACACGATTCGCCAAATAAATTGTCGGAAAAAGACGAAAAAGAGGAAGAAGCTATAAAGAATATCTAATATTTTCCGATAAAGTATAGTAACAAGCACATGACGAGACAAGTAAAGTGATGATCTGACACCTGACTATCAACAATATAAAATGATGCCAATCAAGGGGGCTAACCTTATGAATTATAATCAATTGACTGACGTGAAAATTATGGAGAAAGCAAAACCGGTTTCTGGTGGTTGGTTCCGCTTTGTAGAAAGCACTGAAACAACGAAAGGTCAAAACGAGCAAGAGCAATGGGCTGCTATCTACCACAAAGAGAATGACAAATATATCGTAACGAATGATTTTCTGAATGTAGGTCTGAACGATCCTGCTGGCCGTGTATCTCTGGTTGGCTACGGTGAAAACCTTGACGGCATCATGTTTGTGATCTGGGAGCACCAAAAAGAGATGGGTAAGGAATACACTATCCTCGATCAAATTCGTGAAATCAAAAGCGAAGAGATGGAGAAAGCAAGCCAAAAAATGTGGAGCTGGGAAGACAAGTCCGCAGATACAACGTACTTCAAGCACGAAATGTTCAATCCTTGGGAAGAAAGCTATTGATTGATCGTTACCTGAGCTATAACGAACCCTTTCGCTGCGGCAGTCTGCATCTGTAGACTGTGCAACGGAGGGGTTTTTGTGTAACATACGGCATAGATGCAAATATGGAACACGCCGTTTGGAATACACGAGCGATATACATAATCAACTTGATCGTATGGAGGCTACCTACAATGCAATTACCTGAAATTACAAAGCTGGATGACGATATCATTCAGGTGAAAATCGCGATGTCCTATCCACTGCGCTGGGTGAACAGCTACCTGATCGGTGGTACAACCGGATGGACGATTGTTGATCCGGGGCCGCGTAATCCAGAAAATGAGCTAGCCTGGGAGCAGGTGCTACAGGAGCTGAACATTCCCTGGTCTGCGCTGGAATCGATTGTACTTACGCATCATCACCCGGATCATGCTGGCTTATCGGGCTGGTTTCAGGAACGTACGGGCATTCCTGTCTGGATATCTAAGGTAGCATGGAGTGAATTTTTGCGTTCATGGGGAGCTGGCAATACCGCATCGGCTGATCTGGTAGAGATGTTCGGGAATAATGGAATGCCACAGGATATTACTGATCTATTACCTGCGCATCTGGATAGCTTTTTGTCGCAGGTGACACCACCGCCCGTACCTTCCTTTATCCTGCCTGGACAAGCTGTAATGATGGGTGGACGAAGCTGGCAGGCGATTGAAACGTCCGGTCATGCGGCAGGGCATGTGTCGTTATATGATCCACAGCATAAGCTGATGCTGTGTGGAGACGCGGTTCTCCCGCAAATCTCACCCAATATTAGCCTTGTACCTGAAAGTGATCCCAAGCCGCTTGCCTCGTATTTGGAAGGGTTACGCCAATTGGGAAGCTATGAGGTGGAGCAAGCATTGCCTGGTCATCGTCGTCCATTTGGTGGTTTCCGTGAACGCACGATCAAGCTGCTTGAGCATCATGAGGAGCGTTTGAATGCAATGCTGGGCAGATTGGAAGAGCAGCCGCGTACAGGCTATGACATTTGCATGAGTATATTTAGTAGCAAGCTGACGCTGCATCAGCTTCGTTTTGCGATGTCGGAGACACTGGCACATCTGGTCGAGCTAGAGCAAACCGGGCGCGCTATTGCTATAGAGCGTGATGGCATTATTTATTATGAGTCTGCGAAGCATTAATGAAGCTATCCACTGATTACGGGTCTAGGCTGATGTTGCCGCTGTGAAGCGCAATAGTGGCAAGTTGAATTTCATTGTACTGAATGATAGACTGCAAACAGTGCTTGTTTTACGAATGGATGTTGGGACAAGTGGAACGGGATTTAACTGGAATTAACACCAATTTCATCAGAGATTAAGCTAATGGTTTTATAATAAGGTTAATTCGTAGCCGACGTTTGTTTTATTTTAGCCCGAGGATGAAAGGGGCCTTCATCATGAACAATGCAGACAGCACATGGATCGATATTACCATACAAGGCGTCCGTCTAATCGCGTACCTGTCGCTCCTGATCAGTGCCATTATTGGTTTGTTTGGCGGTCTGGCGATGCTGCAAGAAAACCGGCGTCCATTGTGGTATCGAACACGTACACTTCTTGTGTATTGTGGTGTGATGCTTACTGTACTGCAGGGGATTGTTAGTGTACTTAATATTGCCTATTATCAGGGGTGGTCGGCGGCGTTAATTCCGTTCACTACCTATGCAGGAAGGCTGAGTAATGGCTTTGCCCTGATTGCTTTTTATACCACGCTTGCGTATATCGTGCCGACATTATTATTTAGTCGTAATCGTGCAGGCTTGTCGCCGCGCTTTTTATCGGCGTTGCTAATTCCAACACTGGCGCTGCTGCTCCTGTCCGGCTTGCTGACTCGCAGCTATGAGGGTCTGTTGCCGCTACTGCTTATCTATGTATTTACAGGTGTGTGTCTGGTCTGGCTGACCGTGCTGCGCTGGCTGGCAAGTGATGATACAGAGCAGGAGCGTCAACGCAGTCGCTTCAATCTGCGTAGTCCAGATATCCGACTGACCGGTCGTGAAAATGAAGAGCATGAGACGCATGAGGAAGAATCGCGTCCGTTGCCACGCTGATTGCATATGTGGATAGGTTTATTGAACGTATAATTAGTACGTAGAGTATGAAGAAGGTATCGCTATATTGTCGATATCTTCTTTATTTTTATGATGAAAAAAGCCCGATTCTATCGCTATAGGAAGCGAGGAGAATTGGGCTTTTTCAGTTGGTTTTATAATGATTCGCGTACCATCGTCACACATCTGTACATCGTGCAGCGCATGATCGAGCCGCTAATACAATTTCTAATGAAATGAACAGCGAATAGTTAGCGAGTATTCCGCATAACGATAACGGTGTAGCGTGATCCTTTAACAATGTAATGTTGAGTAGCGTAGCTCCATTGAGACTCCATGCAGACAGTATAGCAAGGTATAACGACTTAACAGCTATGCCTTACTTAGCTTCATCATCCTCAGGCAATTCCATATCCGAGCTATCTGCCTGCTGCTCCTGATCCAGTCTGCGTCCATGAGCGATGCGGCTACTTGCTGCCGCGGCGATCGCACCGACAATATCGTCAAAAAACGTATGAATAGGACCTAAACTTTTATCATTTAATCGACCAAGTACACCGGGCTTTAATTTATCGACATATCCATAGTTCGTAAATCCAATGCTGCCGTACACATTAACGATGGCAAATGCAAGAATTTCATCGACCCCGTATAGACCTTCATCATTTTCGATCATTTCCTGAAGGGGAGAGATGAGTTGGCGCTGCTCGGCAAGAATATCCAGCTGCACACCGGTCAGCAATGCGTTTTGTACCTCGCGCTTCATCAGCACCTTTTCCACGCTGGCTTCGCATTCCTCAATCGTCAGATTTGGAAAATAGCTTTGCTGTAGAAATAGCACCAGCTCTGCGATTTCTCGAATGGTGACACCACGCTTTTCAAGCCATTCGCGGGTAGCTTGCTCTACGTTCAGACTGCTCAGACTGTACGGCACTTTTTCCGGTTGATTATGCTCCATGCTTGAACACCTCTTTTTCGGATAAACTGCTAATGCTGGGTAAAGCGGCTAGAACGAGCCGTACTCTTATTTAACCCGACAACCGTCCAGGTTATCAAGCAGTAGGAAGCCAATTTGCGGTTTAGGGTGCTTTTGCAAGGGAGGTTTGTTAGAATAAGAATGCGAATACGAAGCAGGAGGCATACAACCATGAGAATCAACGGACGGCAGACGAATGAGCTGCGCCCCTTGAAAATAACCCCAAATGTGAATAAATACGCAGAAGGTTCTGTCTATATCGAGGTCGGTGACACGAAGGTTATGTGTACGGTATCGGTCGAAGAACGCGTGCCGCATTTTATGAAAGGACAGGGTAAAGGCTGGGTAACAGCCGAATATTCCATGTTGCCACGCGCCACTCAAACGCGTAATCAGCGTGAAGCAGCAAAAGGTAAGCTGGGCGGACGCACGATGGAAATTCAGCGTCTGATCGGACGCGCACTGCGCTCAGTTGTCGATCTGCAAGCACTGGGCGAGCGTACGATTACCGTCGATTGTGATGTGATTCAAGCGGATGGTGGTACACGTACCACATCGATTACCGGTTCATTTGTCGCACTGGCGATTGCAATGGATAAGATTGCGTTACAGCATAAGCTGGCTCGTTTCCCAATTACGGATTATCTGGCATCTGTCAGCGTCGGGGTCGTAGGTGACCGTGCTGTACTGGATCTGAACTATGAAGAGGATTCCAAGGCAAAGGTCGATATGAATATCGTCATGACGGGCAAAGGTGAATTTGTCGAGCTGCAAGGCACCGGTGAAGAGCGTCCATTCAACCGCAAGGAGCTGGATGAAATGCTGGAGCTGGGCGAACAGGGCGTACTGCGCATGATTGAGCTGCAAAAGGAAGTGCTCGGACCGATCGCACTGAAAATTGCTAGCGGACAGGCCGGAGCACAGGTATGAGTGTACTGACCGGCAATATCGTGATCGTGGCGACCAAAAATAAAGGCAAGGTGAAGGAGTTCGCGCACGCGTTCGCCGCACTTGGTCTTGAGGTTCGTAGCATGTTCGATTATCCGGAGCTACCGGATATTGTGGAGGATGGAACCACCTTTGCCGAGAATGCATTTAAAAAAGCGAAAACGGTAGCCGACGCGCTTGGCGTACCCGTACTCGCTGATGACTCCGGTCTATGCGTGGATCGACTGGATGGCGCACCAGGTGTCTATTCGGCGCGTTATGCTGGAGAAGGCGCTACGGATGCGGACAATAACGCTAAGCTGCTACGCGAGCTAAGTGAGCTACAGCTGGGCGAGGATACCGAACAGCCGCTGCTCAGTACAGCACGCTTTGTATGCAGTCTGGCTCTGTATGATCCAGCTACTGAGCATATCTGGACAGCAGAAGGTGCAGTAGAAGGCTGGATTACTGCTACACCTTCCGGTGCAGGTGGCTTTGGATATGATCCACTATTTTATTTGCCGAATGAACAGCAGACGATGGCGAATCTGACCATTGAGCAAAAGCAGGCAATTAGTCATCGTGGCGAAGCACTGCGCAAGCTGATCGCTTCCCTGCAAGCAGGCTGAATCGGTACAGAATACGGAACAGCTTGTCTTCACAGTATTAGCCAATAGCATCATACCATCGTCACTAATCCTATAAGATAAGATGACGAGTTGGACAAGACAAGCATCATGAGTGGTCGATATAGAAGCATGATCTATAGCGTACAGAGGTCATACGATCCTGTGTAGCTGTTGATGGATATCACTGCTGTAAGCTGTATAGCGAGCAGACGGATCAACCCATCGATAGTGTCACAGATCGTATGGCTTTTTTGCTGTTAATTTGGCTGTTATGTCACTATTGATGTAAAGTTTGTAAGCCCTGTCGAGTACATAAGAAAAAGGGCATAAAAACGCAGTGTAATCGGTCTATAGGCTTTTGCTTTGGGCTATAGACGTGTTGTAAAATATACATAGAGTAACCATAACTGCCCGCGATGTCGGGTAACAGGGAGGTATACATAATGACAGAAGTAAGACTTGAGATTGGCTATGAGGAACACGAGGATGGAAAGACGTTAACACCATTAATTGAGCAGCTTGTGGCAGACGAAGAGAAAAGTCAGGCGCTGACCAGCCTCATCATTGGAGATTGGGGCGGTGCGTATGAAGATACACCGGATGAATTTTTGCCTGTTTTGATCGCTGCGGCACCGAAATTTCCGAATTTGCGCCATATATTTATCGGCGATATGGACTCGGAGCAATGTGAAATATCGTGGATTAGACAAACCAATCTAGGGCCGCTACTATCCGCTTATCCGCAGATTGAATCGTTTTATATTAAAGGCGGGGTCGATCTGGAGCTGGAGCCATTGGAGCATGAGAATTTACAGGAGCTTATTATCATCAGTGGTGGCTTATCCTCTGTTCTATTGCAATCGATTCAAAAGGCAAAGTTGCCCAATCTGCGCCACTTAGAGCTGTATATAGGTGTAGACGATTATGGATTTGATGGCAATCTGGAAGATGATATTTTGCCGTTTTTGTACAATAATCCGTTCCCTAAGCTCGTGGCACTCGGCTTAAAGGATAGCGACCTTCAGGATGAGATTGCGGTGGCAGCAGCGAAAGCTCCGGTACTAGCACAGCTGGAAGAGCTGGATTTGTCTGAAGGAACCTTATCGGATACCGGAGCAGAGGCGCTACTGAATAGTGAAGGCGTGCGTAAGCTCAAGCGTTTGAATTTGAATTATCATTATATGTCGGATGACATGATGAATAAGCTACGTCAGTTCTCGCAGGAAACGGGCATTACGATCACGATGGATGAGCAGCAGGATCTGGAAGAAGAATGGCGCTATCCATCAGTGACTGAGTAATAACAGTGATCGATTCGCACTCAGCTACGATCACATCGATTCTGATCGGTAACCCGGGCAATAAACGTACATTGGGTTGGCAACAGGCATTGCGGTCACAGGGACAGCGGAGTGCACTGGAGCTGTCGTACGCTCGTCTGCTACATGCGATTCGCGCGGGAGAACAATTGCCCGAGGTGCTGGATAGCATGTACAGACGGAGTCAGCATCAGCAGTCGCTTGAAGCAGTAGACATTACAGCTATACGGCGAAGTAGTGTAGCAGTACCAGATCTATTATCCGGCTACAAATGGATAGCTAGCCAGCCTGTTCTGCTGAGGCTGGATGCGCCTGGTGAGAATGCAGCAGTCGAGCGAGGCTTAATCGCACTCGGTGCAGTCGATGCAGTGAACGCGCATGACGATTCGCTGCTACCGCTGGCTGCTTATACGAATCAGGGTGATCTAACGTATACAGCGGCGCGTCGTTTGGAAGGACAATATGGTCGCATTTTGTATCCAGCACAATGGTTTCGTGGGTACTGTCGTCTGTTATCATGGCTTCATGCACAGGTCGAGCAATATTTGCCGCAGGCGCAGTGGATGAATGCTCCAGCAGAGATTGCGCTGATGTTTGATAAAAGAGCTTGCTCGCTGCATCTACATGCAGCGGGCATTGCTGTTCCAGCGACCTTATCGCAAACGGCAGCTACGTATACGCCAATCCGTAGTTATGCGGAGCTACGAAAGCAGATGGAGGCGCAGCGGGTGCATCGTGTCTTTGTAAAGTTATTTTGCGGTTCGGCAGCTTCGGGTGTGATCGCGTATCAGTATCAGCCTCGTACCGGGGCAGAGATTGCGATGACGACGATCGGTAAGGAGCAGATTGGCGGCGAGACGATCTTTTACAATTCAGGTCGGCTTATTCGCTATACAGAGACTGCGGATATTGAGCAGCTTGTAGACTGGGTGGCTGGTGAAGGAATGCATGTGGAGCGCTGGGTGAGTAAGGCATCGCTGGATGGACAGGCATATGATGTGCGCCAGCTTGTCTGCCGCGAGCAGGCAGGTCATGCCGTGCTGCGCCTGAGTCGCACACCGATCACGAATTTGCATTTGCGTAATAAGCGTTTGCTACTAGCAGAAGCTGGATTATCCCAAGCTGTATGTGCCTCGATCCGTAGTACGTCACAGCATGCACTGGAAGCTTTTCCCGATTCCTTTTGCGCGGGATTGGATGTGCTGGTGCCTCGAAGTGGAAAAGAACCTCTCATTATGGATGTGAATCCATTTGGAGATTTGCTGTATCATGTCCAGCATGAAGGGCTTGGCACGTATGAGTGGGAGCTATCGCGCTGGCTGGAGCAATGGAGAAAGGAAATGACGGATGTCGATTAATATGAATGAAGTGGTAGGCAGTCATGATATCGTGATGATTACGCTGGATACACTGCGCTATGATGCTGCCGTGCTGGAGGAAGCGAATTGTCCGAATCTATGCGGCACTGGCTCCTGGGAGAAGCGCCATACACCAGGCAGCTTTACCTATGCGGCGCATCATGCCTTTTTTGGCGGATTCCTGCCGACACCTGCAAATACGGATAAGTCCTCTCATGTGCGTCTGTTCCATGGTAAGCATAGTGGACTGCGTACCCATCCGCATACATGGTTGTTTGATGCACCAGATATAGTTACCGGACTTGCACAGGAGGGCTACCGGACGATTTGCATCGGTGGTGTCATCTTTTTTACGAAGAAAAATAAGCTGTCTCGCGTTCTACCCGGTTATTTTCAGCAGAGCTACTGGCGGATGAACTTTGGCGTAACGAATCCGAATTCGACTGCGAATCAGGTTAATCATGCATTGCGGTTACTGGATGAGATCGAGGAGCAGGAGCGATTGTTTTTATTTATGAATGTATCGGCGATTCATGGGCCGAATCATTATTTTATTCCGGGTAATCATCGTGATTCGGTGGATAGTCAGCGAGCGGCATTACGCTATGTGGATGGGGAACTGGGACGTTTATTTGAAGCGTTGCGGCAGCGAGAGCGTCCGGTGTTTTGCCTTGTGTTTTCAGATCATGGCACCGCGTATGGTGAGGATGGCTATGAGGGGCATCGTCTTGCTCATGAGGTCGTTTGGAATGTGCCGTATCGGGAATTTTTCTTATAAATAGGATGGGGAGCTGAAATGTAAGCTGATAGGGATCCCACCATTATGATAATGAGCAGTTACACAATGAGGTATACGATATTGAAATGAAGGAGTGAGCACTCATGATGCAAAAGCAGGCACATTTGCCGCTACACGCGCTACCACCAGAAGAATGGACACCCGAGCTGCGGACATGGGAGCAGGAGCTAACGGCAGCGCCGTATCGCTCTTATCTCTATTCGTATCCGCACAAGACCGCGTATCGTGAGCTGAATCCTCCACTTCCATTAGAATCATTATGGGCGCAGGAGCAGCTGGAAAGCTATTTTCTCTATATGCATATTCCGTTTTGTGCGGCGCGCTGTGGATTTTGTAATTTGTTTACGTTACCGGATAAAAGATTAGATGTACATAAAGAATACGTAGACGCACTGGAGCGTCAGGCAGAGCAGTGGGCACCATTTATGCAGGATACGCCATTTTCGAGATTTGCCATCGGTGGTGGTACACCGACACTGCTAGCACCGGATCAATTGGAGCGCTTATTCACGATTGCGGAGCGCGTGATGGGGGCGAAGCTGGATCAGACCTCGATCTCAGTAGAGACGTCACCGGATACTGTAACACATGATCGATTGGACATTTTAAAAGCACATGGTGTGGATCGAGTGAGTATGGGCATTCAGAGCTTTATCGAAGCGGAAAGCAAGGCGATCTATCGTCCGCAAAATCCGGATCTGGCGCGGCAAGCGCTGGAGCTGCTCAAGCAGTACGATTTTCCTCTGCTTAATGTCGATCTGATCTACGGATTACCCGGGCAAACGGTCAATTCATGGCTGTATTCCTTGCAGGAGGCACTGGCATACGATCCGGGCGAAATTTTCATTTATCCACTGTATGTACGTGAAAATACGATCCTCAAGCCCGGTAAAACTGGACTGGAGCATGATATTCGTATGGAGCTATACGAAGCAGCTCGCGATCGATTAGTAGAAGCAGGCTATATACAGTATTCGATGCGTCGTTTTGCCAAGCCATTCCATTCGGACAAATCACTTCTGCCGTATAGCTGTCAGGAGGAAGGGATGGTCGGACTCGGCTGTGGGGCACGCTCGTATACACGGAATGTGCATTATGCCTCACGCTATGGCGTCAGCGCAGCAGCTACACGTAGTATCATCGCCGATTATGTGAGTGCCGAGCGTCATGATCTAGCGGATTATGGATTTGTATTAAATGAGCAGGAAAGCCGTCGTCGATTCGTGCTCAAGGCACTGCTGCACCGAGAAGGGCTGGAGCAGTCAGCCTATGTCGAGCGATTCGGCACGCATCCGCTAGCTGATCTGCCACAGCTCAAGCAGCTGATCTGGACAGGTATGGCTACACTTGTACCTGATGATGAAAGGGTAGAACCATCTATTTATGAACCAAACCTTTCTGATGAAACTCGGGCTACCGATGTACTTCGTCTGACAGCTCGCGGATTCGCATTATCCGATAGTATCGGGGATTGGTTGATCTCGCCAGAGGTGTATACGCTGATGGAAGGATATCAGGGCGTATGAACATAAATATGCCAGCAAAGGTATCGCTATACTATCGAGGCAGTCTATCCTCGTGTAACTATGCCTGTCCGTATTGTCCATTTAGCAAAACAGTAGATAGCCGCGAAACGCTGGAGCGAGATCGTCAGCAGCTGGATCGCTTTATGGGCTGGGTACGTGAGCAAGCGGATAAGCCCTATCGACTGTCGATTTTCTTCAATCCGTATGGAGAAGCGCTTGTGCATGGCTGGTATCGACGTGCGATGGTGGAGCTGTCTCATTTGCCCCATGTAGATAAGGTCGCAGTGCAGACCAATCTATCGGTCAAGCTGGATTGGACGGCAGAGCTGAACCGAGACAAGGTTGCCTTCTGGGCGACGTATCATCCCGGGCAGACAAGTGAAGCGCAGTTTGTCAGCCAGTGTAGGACATTATATGAACGAGGAATACATTTTAGCGCGGGTACAGTCGGATTGCGAGAATCGTTTGCAGCGATTCGTTCATTACGGGAGCAGCTGCCGGAGGATGTGTACGTATGGATTAATGCGTTTAAGGATCGACCAGCGTATTATACACCGGACGAGGTTAATGAGTTAGAGACGATTGATCCGTATTTTCGTTATAATTTGACCGATTATGCAAGCCTTGGGCAATCCTGTCTGGCAGGAGAGTCGGTCTTTTATGTGCAGGGCAATGGGATGGTCAAGCGCTGTTATCAGGATAAACGAGTGATCGGTAATATTTATCGACACCAGCTTGAAGACATTGCTGCCGAGCGTCCCTGCGGCATGAAGCAGTGTGGGTGCTATATCGGCTATATTCATATGCCCGACCAGCCATTTGCTCATCAGTATGGTGATCGGTTGCTGGAGCGTATTCCGCTACAATATCAAACGTATGAGCAGCGGAGTTTTTTCGGGGTATAGACGTGTAGCAAGTCGATGGATCAATTAGAATGTATCCATCGACAAGGAGAGGTAACGCTGTGTAATGGAGCTCAGGTTTACTTTGGAGCCTCGTTAACATTCCTGATCAAAATTATAATCAATACGCTCAATCAACCAGCATGAGCAACAAGCTAAAACAAAAAGCCAAATCAAAAAGCCTGTATGTCAGCGACAATCGCTATCATACAGGCTTTTATTATCATGATGACCAGCCGAAACGACGGGTAATATAAACATCTACTATATACGTCTACTCAGTTGATGGTTTTCATCTCATCCTACAGTCGCACCCTGCTCACAAGGATCAAGCTCGACCACTTACGGATGGATGTAATGCCTGTCGGCTCTTCATAAATTCAGCATCGAATAGCTGATCCTTCATCGTCTCAAACACATGATGGCGATGGTCGCCGATAATAATGTATCCATTATATAGCTTACGTACATACACATGCTGCTTCGCTTCCAGTACACAGCGAGCATTAGCATCACTACCTACCATACCCGCTACAATGCGATCTTCGGCTTGCAAGCGCGAGCCACGGCATACCGAGTTTTCCAGCAGGAAGGCAATACTACCTGCGGAGTACAGATCACTTTGCACAACCCCTTCGCGTGTGATCATAATATCACCGTTTGACTTGATCTCGCTGGATTGACAGCGGGCAAGCTCGACATGAACCTCAACCTCCTGCATGCTGCATACGCTGGCATACAGCCCTTCCAGTAAGGTGCGAGCTGCGGACAGCTTTTCTTCATCCAGCCGCTCTAAGATTGTAGTCGAATTCAGAAAATGATGCAGTAGCTCCTTCAATTGCTCCGATTCTCGGCTCTCTACATGCTGGATGCTGGCGAACACCTGTAGTAATTCACGAGCCAGCTCAGGCACATTACGGAATTTACGCTCGATCAGCAGCATAATCATCTGACTGTAACGAACCGTTTGCTGCCGGGCAGCCACTTCCTCGGCAAGCTTGTACGCTGCCATATCCAGTTGACGAATCTCATGGCTCAGCTGCTTGGAGGCTGCATACATCCGGTTGAACATCACGCCAAAATAACCAGAATAGATTTTACCACTAATGATCGTACCGTCGATCGAGATGCTGCCAGTCGCGGTAATCGTAGCATTGTATACATTACCATGCACATATACATTACCAAGCGATTCGATAATCATATGCTCCTGCACATCACCATTCACAATTACATCACCCGCGAAGACGATATTGCCTGTACGCAGATCAACATTGCCATCCACGATAAATGCATTGGAAATGTCAATCTGACGCCGATTCCCTTTACCCGTCATCCGAGGTCGACCAGGACGAAGTGCCACAATTTGACCGAGTGGATTCATCTCTGTAAATTCACCAGCTGTCACCTCTAAATCCTGTGCTACACGAGGTAACAGTTCATTACCGAATACATCAAAGCCCGGGATGCCTTCCACAGGCTCATGCTTTGTAGCAATAACTTCTCCTTCATGAACAGAAGGAATACGGCGATGGCTCCGATAATCGACCACGCCGCCAGCTTCATGAAATATCGTCTCAATCTGTTCCGGGAAAAATAGCTCCAAGCGTGCATCCGTACCCGGCACCGATGCCTGACCACGCGCAATCACGATCGGCTGATGCGTAGGGGATTCCAGCTCATTCAGAATCGCAGCCTTATCAATATTTTTGTAAATACCACGGTGTTCCAGCGCATTGATCACATGCTTGAATTGCACTGTATCTACTACACGATCGCGATTAGGCACAGCGCGTACAGTCATCGTAGAGGATGCCGGAGCATCGACTAGATTCCATTCAAACCGCTCACGTGTGTGTAAGATCAAATAGGCTTCCATCTGATCTGGGGATACACTGATTTCGAACATCGGTGTATGCTCAAGCTCCCACGAAACCGTATCCTCTTCACTCACATTGGCCTTACCGGAAATAATATTCTGGTTTACGATCAGTGAGACGGGAGGTAGGGCGTGAATAGAAGCCATTCTACCTCCCGATTTAGGAGAGAATACATGAATCTTATTGTCCTTTATTTTGATCCAGCCATCTTTGCCATCTACGAATGATTGCTCATTTGGTTGTCGTCGTTGGCTATCGATGTCATTGACGTCAGCGTTTTGAATCATGCGTCCCAATTCCTCGTCGGAGATGGGCCTAGACATTGCGTATCCCTCCAATTGGTATCATTTTTTGATAAATTTGTTAAAACGAGCATAGGATTTTCTATATTTTACTGTAGGTTGTAGTAAAGTGAAATGGTTCGGCTTGCCTGAATCGCTTCGACTTTTTATGGTGGGCACGCTTACAATGATGTAGGCCAAAACCAATCAAGCGGACTATGTAAATTAGTTAAATGGATATAGGAATAATATAATACACATTTTCCCATTTTAAACTTATATTTGGATGGAAAACACTAATTTTTTTAGAAAGCTTAGTAAAATAGTTTTATGTGCTCTGTTATCGTAACCGTTTGCAAGATGGATGTCCAGATATTTCTAGGTCTTTTAGCCTGATTCGTAAAATAAAATCCTATTTGAAAAATGAATGAGTTGATGTATAATATCTTTTGTTGTTCTAAGCTTGTTTTTACATATGTATCGCACGTCTTCAGGAATATGTCCCAGTAGCTCAGCAGGATAGAGCAACGGCCTTCTAAGCCGTCGGTCGGGGGTTCGAATCCCTCCTGGGACGTCAAAGCAAAACACCTTCATATCATATGAAGGTGTTTTTTGTGTGTGCTGTGCCTTGCGGCTATAGGGATCTTATGGATGAATAAAGCTCTGGCTGTCCAATTAGCTGTTGGAAATCAGATATGTGACATTGCATACATTACCACTGCCGCCGATTACCTGAATATTGTAGGCAGGGGAGCTACTTTGCGCGGAGAATCCGTCAGAGCCAACAAATGGATTATCAAAGTACAGGCTGACTTCGCCCTGTGGGAGCTTGTAATAGATGGTTCCTTCTGCACCCGTTGCAAAGCCATCTGAATCTGCTTGGAATGTAGCAGGTTTGGCATTGTTCGGAACATTCGTTGGGGAAACTACCCATTCTCCATGAGCAAGATTTGTTTTGCTCTCCAGTACCATTTCACTATCCGTTACATTAATGACAGAAATATGAACTTCACGTTGGGACATTGACCAATCACTCCTTGATTTATATTTGCTTACACGCCCAGTTTAATCCAGATAGAATAATAAGTATATATAAGAAAATAAAACTATAAATTACAATATATAACATTTTTAGTTGGGTAAATAGTCACCCCAATCTCATATCCATAATTAGGTACAAAGCAACCATAAACGAATAAATGGAAATTTTTCATTCTACCACTATCTTCTATTAAATAGTGCTCGCAGATCATACAGTATAACAATAATGCACTCGCCTATTTCTTGCGGTCAAAAACAGCATTTCATTGCAGCATTTTTTAGTAAAATGTATACTTTAGTCACTTCAATTATTTCCATATCTAAACGCTATGAAAAGGGGAAACCGACGACATGAATCCGTGGATGCGCTATGTGTACAAAATTCCAACCTTCCTGCAAGCAATCCTCAATGTGACGCTCGCTCTAGTTGCACTGACACTATGCTTTTTTCTCCTTAAAGAAACATGGCACATTTTCAGCTTCATCTTTCTGGAGGAGTCGGATGTAACGGCTTATGAGCTGGCTGCGCGCTTGCTTGTATTTTTTCTGTATTTTGAGTTTATTGCCCTCATCATTAAATATTTCAAAAGTGGATTTCATTTCCCTTTACGTTATTTTATCTACATTGGTATTACCGCGATTATTCGGCTTATTATTGTCGATTATGATAATGCGACGAATACGGTTATGTGGTCGCTGTCGATTTTGATTTTGCTTGGTGCTTTATTTCTGGCGAATTCGCGTCCAACGCGAGATCATGATTAAAGGTAAACAGGATCAAATAAGCATGAAGAGGATTTTATTCATTTATTTACGAAGACGGAGGCAGCAAAATGACACCATCTAACGTTAAAATTTCACAGCGTAGCGCGATGCTAATTGAACGCCTGCGCGGTGAAGGTATGACAAATGAACAGCTCCTACAAGCGATACAGGAACGCAGTACCGAACCACTGGCAGGCTCAGCAACGGCTGCGGGAATTAATCTAGATGAATGGATTGACTATGCGGCTGAGCATGGAGAGCAGCTTGCCGATGCGATACGAGCGGGATACCGTATGACATTTACTACGGTGCCAGGAGCAGGCAACTGGCTGCGCTTTGCACTGGGCTTAGGGGAAGGGCAGCATTATACGGTCCCGGAGGAAGGTCGGATGGATGGCTTGCAGCTGGACGAAGTGCAATTCCAGCGCATTGCGGATGCGATGGCAATGAACTGGGTGCTGGTACGTCAGCCAGATGGCAGTGCTTCCTTGATGTTGAAGTCTCTGCAATAATCGGCGAGTGGACTGGAAAATGATCTGTCACTGGCGATCATGATGTATAGTGCATGCAATCGTAGAAGCTTTTAGGAGCATAATGACATGAAAGATCATAGAGAACATCATGAAAAATCATACAGAACATCGGTGATTCCAAATTAGTGATACGAACGAAAAGCGGCTGGGCTTAGGCACCCGGTCGCTTTTGTTATGATATGCCGCGTGACCGCTTTATCTACTCATGAATCATAGTAAAGCTTGATCATCACACAGCTTATTCATTGAACAGCTGCGCGCCTTTATTTGCGTTCTTTTGCAGACTGCCGATATTCACGCGGACTCACATGACAAAGCTGCTTGAATATTTTGCCAAAATGAGAAAAGTTACCGAAGCCAGTAGCTGCTGCCACGTCGATAATTTTCATATCGGTATCTCGTAATAGCTGCTGGGCAGCCTGCACCCGTACCGTGTTCACATACTCGGTCAAATGAAACCCAGTGGTGCGCTTGAATGTACGGCTAAGATGCGCTGAACTAAGATGCACATGGGCTGCCAGCTTGGGCAGCGATAGATCGGTAGGATAATGCTCCTTAATATAACGAGCCGCTTCAGTAATCTGCTCCTGTGCGGCGTGCTGCAACGTAGAGACTGGAGTCGCCGTACGACCTGGCAAACGTGCGCAGTGAAGCAGCAATGTAACGGCAAGCTGCTCTACCATCAGCATATAGCCCTCAGGTTGTAGAGTAAGCTCACGAACAAGCTGTTGAATGATGCTGGAGATGATCGAATCCTTGCTATCCTTACTGCTAGTATGTAATACCGGATAAGTCTGGCTGAACAAAGCGAGTAGCCAGTCGCGATGCTGACCGAATTGGCGCTCCGCAAACCCATCACCAAAATAAAGCACAATTCGTTCATGCTCGGGTAGCTTGCCGGGTAAGGTACGATGCAGCTCATGCTTGCCGATAAACACAATATCACCGGCATGCATTTCATATACCCGATCTCGTACAAAATAGCTGCGTTCTCCAGACAACAATATATACAGCTCATAGTGAGGATGCAGATGATCGCTCGGCATTGCAAAATAATCGCTGCGCGATGTATGCTCAGCGATCAGTTTATCTGGCATCCGTTGATCCGTTAGATTACTTGGCGTATGCTTAGTCTCCATAGCCGCTATACGTATGTCCGTACTAAAGAAGGTTACAGAATCAATAACAGAACGATCGGATGACATCGCAGCAGCTCCTTTTCTGTAAGCGTTATCTTTTATTCAGTATATCATGACAAAATAAGCGGGGTTAATAAAAGAAAGCAAGAATAGCGGCGAATGATCCCGCTTTTTTTATTATGCTGAAAAAGAATGAGACGAAGCGGAGGGAGCAGACATATGGAACGCAAACGGTATGTGTTAGTCGGTACAGGTGGACGTGCAGAATTTTTTTATGGAGCGATGGTACGAGATTTTGGAGCAACGGCAGAGCTGGTCGCCTTTTGCGATCTGAATGAAACGCGCGCGTGGTATGCGAATCGCTTAATAGAGGAAAAGTATGGCGGTACAGCTGTTGATCTGTACAAGGCGTCCGACTTTGAGCAGATGATTAACGACAAGCAGCCAGATACCGTCATCGTGACCAGTGTGGATCGTACGCATCATCATTATATTATTCGCGCGCTGGAGCTTGGCTGTGATGTGATTACCGAAAAGCCGATGACCGTGGATGAAGAGAAATGTCAGCAGATTCTGGATGCTGTGGAGCATACGGGGCAGAAGGTACGTGTGACCTTTAATTATCGCTATGCGCCCCATCATACGAAGGCACGGGAACTGATTCGTGACGGTGCGATTGGTAAGGTGACGTCCGTACATTTTGAATGGCTGCTCAATACGGAGCATGGTGCAGACTACTTCCGTCGCTGGCATCGGGATAAACGCAATAGCGGTGGACTGCTCGTACACAAATCAACCCACCATTTTGATCTGGTTAATTTTTGGATCGATTCGCAGCCGGATACGGTATTTGCGTTTGGCGATCTGCTCTTTTATGGACGAGAAAATGCTGAGCAGCGTGGACAGACCGACTTTTACAATCGTGCAACTGGAAATGCGAATGCACAGCATGATCCGTTTGCCCTGCATCTGGATCGCAATCCGAATCTAAAGGCGATGTATCTCGATGCCGAGCATGAGGATGGTTACCAGCGCGATCAAAGTGTATTTGGCGACGGAATTAGCATTGAGGATACGATGAGTGTCGTAGTGCGCTACAAAAATAAAGCGATGCTCACTTATTCGCTCAATGCATATATGCCGTGGGAAGGATATCGGATTGCTTTTAACGGCACAGCTGGACGGATTGAAATGGAGATTGTGGAGAAGTCTTATGTGAATGCGGGTGGCGAAAAGGCAGATGAAGGCGCGCTTGAGGGGAAACGGATTACCGTCTACCCGATGTTCGGCAAACCGTATGAAGTCCAGGTGGAGGAACGTGAAGGCGGTCATGGCGGTGGTGATCCGGTGCTGCTGAATGATCTGTTCGGAGAGCCAGAAGAAGACCCCTTTCATCGTGCAGCCGATCATACGGATGGAGCACGTTCAATTTTAACAGGGATTGCTGCCAATCAGTCGATTCGCACAGGATTGCCAGTGAAGGTGGATCAGCTGGTGCATTTTTATAATAGAGGTAAGTGACAGGACAGGAGGATGTAAGTGAGATATTAAAAGCCATACATTAAATGAGGCATTAAAGAATTGGATGATTAAGGAATTGCACAGTGGCAAAGGACTGAACTATAGGAATAGAACTCTGAAAATGATGTGAAGATGAATGTCTGCTGAATGAAGCTGACAATCGGGTATATAGGAAGAACAGGAGCATGGCTGTATCGGATAGGTTGGAAACGATCATCTAATGTCGATGCGCTGGGCGATGCATATAAATGTTGAAATACGTACCGGCATAAATACACACTGTAATTAGCATCGGCAGACATCGATGAAGCACGATCAGGATGGAGCACGAATAGAAATATAGCATAAAAAAATGCAAAAACAGGGTGAATAATAATGTACAGTGCGATCACTAGTCTGATTATAAAACACCCTGTACTACGCCATTATTCCGTGACCTGACCTGCTCGTCATCCAACACCTACAGCGATTGTTCCCTAGTCCGATCACATAGGAGGCACTCATCCATGACCGAGCATCATTCGCGATCACAAGCAGATCCTATTTCCAGTGGCTCAAACGAACAGGAGCAGTCTACGCTCCATCCACATAGCATCACATCATCAGCAAACGTCTCTTCCAATTCAGAGCTAGCGGAGAATGGGAAAGTGACATCGAAAGCTGAGCATCTAGAAAGCGTACAAGAATCGGAAACTCCCTATTATGCTGGCTTATCTTTAAGCGAAATCCAGCAATTTCAACAGCAAGGCAAGTGGCAGGATGAAGGGGATCGATTGCTACTTCCTGTACCTGCCGAATTCAGCTTTGCGATGAATGTGGACTTTTTACGAAGCTCACCTAATGAATGCCTATTTGTCGTACACAAGCAGGAAATATACAAGGCGCTAGCAGTCGGTCATTCCCGTCCACTATTGCGTATTACACAGAAGGAGCCTAGTAAGATCGAGGTGGAATTTCTCGGCGATAGTGCACCAGAGAATGATCTAGAGCGTGTCGCAGTAGCGGCTTATGTGAGTGACTGGTTTGATCTGGGGATTGATCTATTGCCCTTTTACAAGCTAGCCAGCAGTGATGCCTTGCTTGGACATGCGGTAGAGTCCTTTTATGGCTTACGCAATATGGGCATACCGGATTTGTTTGAAACCTTATGCTGGGGCATATTGGGTCAGCAGATTAACCTAGGTTATGCGCATACGCTCAAATGCCGATTGACCGAAGCATTTGGCGAGTACGTCGATTATGAAGGAGAGCGCTATTGGATATTTCCAACAGCCGAACGCATTGCAGCCCTGACGATGTCGGATCTGGAATTGATGCATATGACCGTAAAAAAATGCGAATACATCCTCGACGCCGCCCGATTAGTTGCCAGTGGCGAGCTGAGCAAAGAAAAGCTGCTTGCCGCAGGTGGCTACAAAGAAGCCGAAAAGATGCTTACCCGTATTCGCGGCATCGGCCCATGGACAGCTAACTATGTACTCATGCGCTGCTTACGCATCCCGACAGCATTTCCCATCGATGACGTAGGTCTGCACAATGTAATCCGCCACCTGACCGGCTCAACAGCCAAGCCTACTCGAGAAGAATTATTAAAGCTTGCCGCAGGCTGGAGCAACTGGGAGTCGTACGCAACCTTCTATTTATGGCGTGTGCTGTACTGATGATAGCGCGCAATCGGCACTACTTCTCAAGTCTGTTATTAGAAAATAGTAATTACAAACGAGGACATTTCTTGTGCCCGACAAGCCATATGTATCTAAATTTATCTATACGTGTAAGATCAAAACATATGACCTACAAGCTCAAGTAAAGCTCAAGTAAATAAGGTAGTCGAAGAAGAATTACGAAGATACGAATTAATAAAAGATAAGCAGTATAAAAATAGAAGAGGCAAGAAAAAGAAAAAAAGCATCTCCACCAGGTGGAAATGCTTTTTTGTGTGACGTCCCAGGAGGGATTCGAACCCCCGACCGACGGCTTAGAAGGCCGTTGCTCTATCCTGCTGAGCTACTGGGACAAATTAAAATTACCATTTCGAGCGCAACAAAAATATTTTAGCATGTACGCAAAAAGAAAGCAAGCTCTTTTTGCCCAAATCAGCTTTTGTCATTCTTAAACATCTACCATGATGCTAAACAACATAGTAGAGATAACGCCAAAATGACGTAAGTGACACGACCGATTCAGGTAGAGTGCGACGGATTAAAAGAGGTTATCTTACCGAGATGATGGCTTTGAAATTTTTGTAGTGCTTGTATACGCTACAACATGTATAAACTTATATACTCATACTGCGCATAACTACGCATGCGAAGATACGGTTTTTAATCTTCAATAGCTATTACTTGGCTGTGTATTCTATCGATTCTGATTTGAAAATGACCATCTTCATCCATCATCTCTATGCATCCATCCAGCTTCACGTTTCAACGCCAATGCGCGTGTTAATTAAAAGGTAAATAAAACCATACCGCACGAACATTCCCCAATGGCTGTCAGCAACGAACAGCTGTGCTATAATCATGAAGTCACGCGCAAGAAGTGATGAATTAGGAGGTGCCGTTATCGCTGATTCAACCCATTCACATACAGGGCAGAACCGCAATGTTGTTCTGTTTCCCAAGACGCTCGACTTTTATCAGATTGAGCTAACGCGTATGCTAGAGACCGAACGCTATCATGAAGCGATCGAATTGCTTGAATTTTTACTGCAATGCCAGGGGCAGGATGAGCGCCAGCTTGAAGAGTGGCAATCATTGCTCGGCTGGCTGCGAACGACGTTTCCAGAAGCAGCGTACAATGACCGCGAGGCTGCTGAGCTAGGCGACGAGGTAGAGCTGGACGAACCGACTCACACGCAGGAGCATATGATGCGTGATAAGGTGCGCTTGAAGCAAGCCGAGGATCGCGACTACGAGGAGAAGCTACTACGCACAGCGATGGAGCGCCCCGTATCGGAGCGTACATTGCTTGCATTAGAGCAACTTGCGTATTTGGAGCAGCCTGAGATCGATGAGCAGATCATCGAATGGCTCCAAACGGACACAGAGCTTCATCCGCTGATTCAGTTCCGAATTTTACAGACGTTACGTCGACGTGGATATCGTGGAAATGTACATTATATGCACCAGCAGGAGCGTATTGATGTAGAAGTAGAAACGGTACCGCTTGATCCGACTGAATTTCCGATTCCATTTATTCAGATTCTGGAGCGTGTGGCAGATAAGGCAGAGGTGACTGCGCCGAATCTATTCTACTTTGCCCAGGAGCTGTGGTCGCAGTTCATCATGAGCATCTATGGTACGCAAAATTATCTCTGGATCTCCCGCGGTGATGATGCGGAGATCGATATCTGGGCAGCAGCGCTGCACCAGACTGTTGCCATGACGCTGGAGGGCACAGCAGATGAAGAAGAGATACGCGGATTGTACGGTGTGACCGACAGCATTCGTTTTCGCTATGAGCAGGCGCATCGCGCGTTGCAGCAGTTCGTTTCTGGACAGATGCCACGCTAATTCTGCCCAGTAGCATTGCGGCGATCAAAGAAGCTGTGTTTACCTTTTATTAAGGCAAGAGGGTTACCATAATGCGGAATAAAGCAACGAACGACAGTCGCTTGTTTGCTTCATTTCTCGCTTGATCTGGTAGCTATTTTCGTTGTACGTAGCAGATAAAGAAACGAACTTGATAAAAAGCGAATAGTTGTATATACTATAGTGGTTATTCTGCACGTGAAAACGATACAACTTCATCGAAATCATTCATGTTAATATTTTTTGGAGGGGAATTCTCGAAATGACAGCAAAATGGGAAAAAACAGAAAAGAACCTTGGCGTTCTTGAAGTAGAAGTAGCTGCAGAGCGTGTAAGCGCAGCGCTTGATAAAGCATTCAACAAAGTAGCAAAAACATTGAACGTACCAGGCTTCCGTAAAGGTAAAGTACCTCGTTCGATCTTCGAAGCACGCTTCGGTATCGAAAGCCTGTACAATGATGCAATCGACATCCTGCTGCCGGAAGCATACTCCGAAGCAATCGATGAGACTGACATCTTCCCGGTTGATCGTCCTGAGATCGAAATCGAGCAATTCGAAAAAGGTCAACCATTCAAATTCAAAGCAAAAGTAACTGTAAAACCAGAAGTTAAACTGGGTGAATACAAAGGCGTAGAGGTTCCTGTATCCGCGGTTGAAGTTTCTGAAGAAGACATCAACAGCGAGCTGGAGCGTCTGCAACAGCGTCACGCTGAGCTGTCCGTAATCGAAGAGGGTGCTGCTGAAAACGGCGACACAGTATCGATCGATTTCGAAGGCTTTGTTGATGGCGAAGCATTTGAAGGTGGACAAGCAGAGCGTTACTCCCTGGAGCTGGGCTCTAACTCCTTCATCCCAGGTTTTGAAGATCAAGTAGTTGGCATGGCCACTGGCGACTTCAAAGACGTAACGGTAACATTCCCAGAAACATACCATGCAACTGAACTGGCTGGTAAAGAAGCAGTATTCAAAGTAAAACTGCACGAAATCAAACGCAAAA
The DNA here is from genome assembly GCF_034055775.1 of Paenibacillus hunanensis. Classification (NCBI taxonomy): domain Bacteria; kingdom Bacillati; phylum Bacillota; class Bacilli; order Caryophanales; family Paenibacillaceae; genus Paenibacillus; species Paenibacillus hunanensis. Next base: position 1,468,253 of record NZ_CP139194.1, read on the forward strand.
ATCTGCCAGCACTGGACGATGAGTTTGCGAAGGATGTTAGCGAATTCGACACACTGGACGAATTCAAAGCAGACCTGAAACAACAAATCGCTTCCCGTAAAGAAAACGAAGTAAAAGCTGCAAAAGAAGCTGCTGCTGTAGAAAAAGCGGCTGAAAATGCAGAAATCGAAATTCCAGATGCAATGGTGAACTCCGAAACCGAAAACATGGTTCGTGACTTCGACAACCGTCTGCGTCAACAAGGTATGAACCTGGAAATGTACACTAGCTTCTCCGGTCAAACAACAGATGACCTGAAAGAGCAAATGAAAGAAGAAGCTGCAAAACGTGTACGTAACAACCTCGTTCTGGAGCAAATCGCAAAAGAAGAAAACATCGAAGTTTCTGAAGACGAAGTAAGTGCAGAGCTGGAGAAAATGGCTTCCCAATTCCAGCGCAGTGCAGAGGAAGTTCGCAGCATTCTGGCAGCGAACGGTTCCCTTGCAAGCCTGTCCGAAGAAATCAAACTGCGTAAAACAATCGATCTGCTGGTTGATAACAGCAAAGAAGTTGAAGCAGTGGCTGAAAAAGCTGAGTAATTTCAAACTTCATAATCCGGTAGCGTCTTTTGCTACCATTTGGAATAAGGCACGTATTACTTGCGTGCCTTATTTTTACCTATATACGGACATAAAACGTAGCGCATAATCCGTATCTTCATCGCGTTCCTTCATTTATTCATTAATATTTTCCAAATCTTTACCTTTGAAAAAATGACATGGGACAGTGTACATGTTAAAATAGGAACTGCATCGTATTTTAAAGTACTATCTGTCGTCATATTCCTGGATAAGAAAGAGGTTGGTTGTATGAGTCTGGTACCTATGGTTGTTGAACAAACCAGTAGAGGTGAACGATCTTACGATATTTACTCAAGATTACTCAAGGACCGTATTATTTTCCTGAATACGGCAATCGATGATCATGTAGCCAATCTTGTTATTGCACAATTACTATTTCTCGCTGCCGAAGATCCGGAGAAGGATATTCATTTGTATATCAACTCGCCGGGTGGTTCTGTTACGGCAGGGATGGGTATTTACGATACAATGCAATTTGTGAAGCCAGATGTCTCCACGATTTGCATGGGGATGGCTGCAAGTATGGGCTCGCTCCTGCTCACAGCAGGTGCACCAGGCAAGCGTTTTGCGTTGCCTAACAGCGAAGTTATGATTCACCAGCCGCTTGGCGGCATCAGTGGACAGGCGTCCGACATGAAGATTCATGCAGAATGGATCATCAAGACGCGTCAGAAGCTGAACCAGATTTACGTGGAGCGCACAGGCCAGTCGCTGGACAAAATCGAACGTGATACCGATCGCGACTACTTCCTTGATGCAGAGGATGCAAAAGCATACGGCTTGATCGATCAGGTGATTACCCGTCCGCTCACAAGCTAAAAAGGGGTGTAAACATGTTTAAATTCAACGATGAAAAAGGACAGTTGAAATGTTCCTTTTGCGGCAAATCTCAGGATCAAGTCCGCAAACTGGTAGCAGGTCCTGGTGTATATATATGCGATGAGTGTATTGAACTGTGCACAGAGATCGTAGAGGAGGAGCTCGGTCACGAAGAAGAGCTCGATCTGAAGGATATTCCGAAGCCACAGGAAATTCGCTCCATTCTTGACCAGTACGTTATCGGTCAGGATCAAGCGAAAAAATCCTTGTCCGTAGCGGTATACAACCACTACAAACGTGTGAACACACAGAGCAAGATCGAAGATGTTGAGCTGCAAAAAAGTAACATTATGCTCGTAGGACCGACAGGTTCCGGTAAAACGCTGCTTGCACAAACAATGGCTCGCATTTTGAATGTTCCGTTTGCAATTGCAGATGCAACTTCCCTGACAGAAGCCGGCTATGTCGGTGAAGACGTGGAAAACATCCTGCTCAAGCTCATTCAAGCTGCTGACTATGATGTGGAAAAAGCAGAACGCGGCATTATTTATATTGATGAAATTGATAAAGTTGCACGCAAATCCGAGAATCCGTCCATTACACGTGACGTATCCGGTGAAGGCGTACAGCAAGCCCTGCTGAAAATTCTGGAAGGTACAGTTGCTTCTGTTCCGCCACAAGGTGGACGTAAGCACCCGCATCAAGAATTTATTCAGATCGATACAACTAATATTCTGTTCATCGTTGGCGGTGCGTTTGACGGACTGGAGCAGTACATCAAACGTCGTATCGGTAAAAAAGTTATCGGCTTTAGCTCGGATAACCAGGGTCAAAAAGACCTGAAACCAGGTGAGTACCTGAGCATGGTACTGCCAGAAGATTTGCTGAAATTCGGTCTGATTCCGGAGTTCGTAGGTCGTCTGCCAGTGATCTCCGCTCTGGAGCCACTGGATGAAGAAACGCTGGTACGTATCCTGTCCGAGCCGAAAAATGCGCTGACCAAACAGTATTCCAAAATGCTGGAAATGGACAATGTAGAGCTCGTATTCGAACCAGGTGCGCTGCAAGCGATCGCTCGCGAAGCAATCAAGCGTAACACAGGTGCGCGTGGTCTGCGTGCGATCATTGAAGGCATTATGCTGGACGTGATGTACGAAGTGCCATCCCGTGACGATGTAACTCGCTGTGTGATCACAGAGCAGGTTGTGGAGAGCAAGGTTGTACCTGAGCTCCAGACCGGCAAAGATAAAAAACAAGAAGAAAGCGCCTAAGCATATACGGCATCGTGGGATATAGTGTTCATAACGGTATGAACGGACTCATGATGCCGCCGCTTTGTGCGGCTCTTCTGTATGTATAGACGTATACAACATTGCGCCGGCCTTTTTCCTTTTGCAGGATAAAGGCTGGTTTGCAATTAAGCCCACATGCAAGGGAGAAGAAACCATGTTTTTGAGAGAAAACACGAGACCTGTCAAAGTTGGCGACCTGACGATTGGTGGCAACAATGAAGTTATCATCCAGAGTATGTGTACGACCAAAACGGCAGATGTCGAGGCAACTGTAGCCGAAATTTTGCGTTTGGAAGAAGCAGGCTGTCAGGTTGTCCGCGTAACGGTCAACAATGAAGAAGCTGCTGCTGCAATCAAGGAAATTAAGAAGCGCATTCATATTCCACTCGTAGCGGATATTCATTTCAACTACAAGCTGGCATTGATGGCGATCGAAAACGGTATCGATAAAGTTCGGATTAACCCGGGTAATATTGGTAAACGTGAAAAGGTCGAAGCGGTTGTGCGTGCATGTAAAGAGAAAAATATTCCGATTCGTATCGGTGTGAATGCAGGTTCGCTCGAAAACCATTTGCTGGAGAAATACGGCTATCCAACACCAGAAGCAATGGTTGAAAGTGCGCTGTATCATATCGGTATTCTGGAAGAGCTGGACTTCCACGATATTATCGTATCGTTGAAAGCATCTGATGTACCAATGGCGATTGCTGCCTACAGCAAAGCAGCCGAAGTGATCAAGTACCCACTGCATCTTGGTATTACCGAAGCAGGTACACTGCATTCCGGTACAATCAAGAGCGCTGCGGGTATCGGTGCACTGCTATCTATGGGTATCGGTTCAACCGTTCGTATCTCGCTGAGTGCCGATCCGGTAGAAGAAGTGAAGGTAGCGCGTGAGTTGCTGAAAACCTTCGGTCTGATCTCTAACGCAGCTACACTCGTCTCCTGCCCAACCTGCGGACGTTTGGATATCGATCTGTTCTCGATTGCAAATGAAGTCGAGGAGTATATCTCCAAGCTGAAAGTACCGATCAAAGTATCTGTACTCGGCTGTGCGGTTAACGGTCCAGGCGAAGCAAAAGAAGCGGACATCGGTATCGCCGGTGCACGTGGTGAAGGCTTGCTGTTCCGTTACGGTAAAATGATCCGTAAAGTACCGGAGGCGGACATGGTACAGGAGCTGAAAAAGGAAATCGACGCGATCGTTGAGGCATTTGAAGCAACCGGTAAAATTCCAGGTCGCGAAGAACGTCATCAACCCGCTGTGCAATCCTAATTAAAAGATCAAAATTGGATTACTTAAATTGGTTGTATCAAGTGTTAGCGATCTTCTAACACGGGGTGAAATAAAAAGTGATTTTTGCCTAGCAAAATATCTTACTGCTCCAGTGTTAGTGATCTCCTAACACGAGGTTCAATGAAGAATGATTTTTGCGAAGCAAAATATCTTACCGATCTAGTGTTAGCGATCTTCTAACACAGGGTACAATGAAAAGTGATTTTTGCAAAGCAAAATATCTTACCGATCTAGTGTTAGCGATCTCCTAACACGGGGTACAATGAAAAGTGATTTTTGCAAAGCAAAATATCGTACCGATCTAGTGTTAGCGATCTCCTAACACGAGGTTCAATGAAAAGTGATTTTTGCAAAGCAAAATATCGTACCGATCTAGTGTTAGTGATCTCCTAACACGAGGTTCAATGAAAAATGATTTTTGCAAAGCAAAATATCGTATAAATTTCTATTTAATGCGTCATCAAAGGATACTGATGAATACTTGTTCATCAGTATCCTTTTTATATGGACAAGTTTAAAGTAGCAAGCGTATCGAGTTCATAACGCAAGCGATACTGTACGAGTGTAACTGGATGGCGAATAAGAGAAGCGGATCCGCGTTTGCTTTTTCCTCAATGATTGGTGTTTCGATGGGATATTTGATAAACTAGGGCTTATACGCAAACTCATGAAATGGTCTGATGAAACCTTCATTATACTCAGATCATTTGAAGAGCATATTGCTGTCTGCGTGCGCACATACGTATGCTGCGAGTAAGTAGGAACAAAGACTGTTCCCTCATTCCTGAACGAGTGCTTGAAGCTCTATCGCATCTAGCTGCATATACGCTAAACATACAAGCAAGTACGATACGCACATTACAGGAGGTAAGAAAGCGATGGGACCACATAAAAATAAGGCGCGTCGTTTTCCTTTGCTGCCTTTAAGAGGACTGCTCGTCTATCCAAGCATGGTGCTTCATCTGGATGTCGGGCGAGATAAATCCGTAAAGGCTCTAGAAAAGGCGATGGTGGATGATAATCTGATTCTGCTCTGCTCTCAGTCTGAAGTGAATATTGAGGAACCGAGTGAGGATGAGATTTTCAGAATCGGTACGATAGCTAAAGTCAGACAGATGCTCAAGCTGCCTAACGGTACGATTCGAGTGCTGGTTGAAGGCTTGGAGCGTGCTGAGATTCTGGAATATACAGAGAATGATGAGTTTTACGAGGTTCAGGCGCGTGAGCTGTCCGAGGTAGAGACGAACGACCCTGAGGTCTTTGCCCTGATGCGCACCGTATTGAATGAGTTTGAGCATTATATCAATCTGTCGAAAAAGGTAACGCCAGAGACGATGGCTGCTGTGTCTGATATCGAGGAGCCTGGACGCCTTGCGGATGTGATCACAAGTCATCTGGTGATCAAGATCAAGGATAAGCAGCATATTTTAGAAGCGATTGAGGTACGTACTCGATTGGAACGTCTGCTGGACATTTTGCATAGTGAGCGCGAAGTGCTGGAGCTGGAACGCAAAATTAGCCAGCGCGTGAAAAAGCAAATGGAAAAGACGCAGCGTGAGTATTATCTGCGTGAGCAGATGAAAGCGATCCAGAAGGAGCTTGGCGAGAAGGAAGGGCGTGCTGGCGAAGCGGAGGAGCTGCGTGCGCAGTTAGCTGAGCTGACCGTACCGGATAAGGTGCTGGAGAAGATCGAGAAAGAAATCGATCGTCTAGAAAAAACGCCTGCCAATTCTGCGGAGGGCGGGATTATTCGCAACTATCTGGATTGGCTGCTTAGTCTGCCATGGGATCAGCGCACAACGGATGATCTGGATTTGAAGCATGCAGAGGATATTTTGAATGCGGATCATTATGGTCTGGATAAGCCCAAGGAGCGCGTGCTTGAATATCTGGCAGTACAAAAGCTGGTTAAGAAGCTGAAAGGCCCGATTCTCTGTCTCGTTGGCCCTCCGGGTGTCGGTAAAACGTCGCTGGCGCGCTCGATTGCTAAGTCACTGGGACGTGAATTTGTTCGTATCTCACTGGGCGGCGTACGGGATGAAGCGGAAATTCGCGGTCACCGTCGCACGTATGTAGGTGCGATGCCAGGGCGTATCATTCAAGGTATGCGGAATGCGGGCAGTATGAACCCGGTCTTCCTGCTCGATGAGATCGATAAAATGGCGTCTGACTTCCGCGGCGATCCATCTGCGGCATTGCTTGAAGTGCTTGATCCAGAGCAAAACAATACATTTAGCGATCATTTTGTCGAAGTGCCGTTCGATCTGTCTAATGTGATGTTTGTAACGACAGCGAATAGCGTACAGAGTATTCCAAGACCGCTACTCGATCGGATGGAAATGCTGTACATTCCGGGCTACACGGAGCTGGAGAAGCTACAGATTGGTAAGCAGTATTTACTGCCAAAGCAGACAGAAGAGCATGGCTTGACTGAGGAACAGCTTGAAGTAGGCGAAGATACACTGCTCAAGGTAATCCGTGAATATACGCGTGAATCTGGTGTGCGTAATCTGGAGCAACAGATTGCGGCGCTCTGCCGTAAGGCTGCCCGTGCAATCGTTGGAGAAGAGAAGGACAAAGTCGTGATCACTCCAGACGATGTGAAGGATTTCCTCGGCACGCCAAAATTCCGTTATGGTCTGATCGAAAAGGAAAATCAGATCGGTAGTGTAACCGGGCTGGCATGGACAGAGGTTGGCGGTGAGACGCTGACTATTGAAGTGACCGTCGTACCGGGGAGCGGCAAGCTAATGCTGACGGGTAAGCTGGGCGATGTGATGAAGGAGTCCGCACAGGCGGCATTCAGCTACACACGTTCCAAAGCCGCAGAGCTAGGTATTGCAACTGATTTCCATGAGAAAAATGATATTCATATCCATATTCCTGAAGGCGCGATCCCTAAGGATGGGCCATCAGCAGGAATTACGATTGCAACAGCATTGATCTCTGCCTTAACGGGTCGTCACGTATCCAAAGAAGTAGCGATGACAGGTGAGATTACGTTGCGTGGACGCGTGCTGCCGATTGGCGGCTTGAAGGAAAAGACGCTTGCAGCGCACCGTGCAGGCTACAAAAAGATTCTGCTACCGCAGGATAACGAACGTGATTTGAAGGATATTCCGGCAAGCATCAAGGATGAACTGACCCTTGTGCCGGTAGCTCATATGGATCAGGTGCTGGAGCACGCGCTGGTTCAGAAAAGCGGACTGCATTAGTGGAAGCCCGGCTGTTAGCTGGGAACGCGCCACGTAGAATAGGAAGGAAATGAATCGAATGAAAGTTAATCAAGCAGAATTTATTATTAGTGCCGTCAGACCGGATCAATATCCAGAAGACGGCTTGCCGGAAGTAGCACTGGCGGGACGATCCAATGTAGGTAAGTCCTCGCTAACGAATCGGATGATCAATCGCAAAAATCTGGCGCGTACCAGTTCAACACCGGGTAAAACACAGCATTTGAACTACTATAAAATCAATGAGATGATGTATTTCGTCGACTTCCCGGGCTATGGCTACGCCAAAGTGTCCAAGTCCCAACGCGAAGCATGGGGCAAAATGATCGAACGCTACCTGCTCGAGCGCGAACCGCTCAAGCTCGTTCTGCTCGTCATCGATCTGCGCCACGAGCCGTCCAAGGACGACATCCTCATGTACGACTGGCTCAAGCACTACGATTGCAATATTTGCGTCGTAGCTACCAAAGCCGACAAAATCCCACGCAGCAAATGGGCAAAGCACGTCAAAATCGTCAAACAAGCACTCGGCTTCGTCCCTGAAGACGACTTCGTGATGTTCTCCTCAGAAACAGGCTTGGGCAAAGACGAGCTGTGGGCAATCATCGAACGCCACGCGTTTGGCAACGATGAAGAGGAATATGAAGACGATCAGGATGCCCAGTTGGACGAAGAGTCAGTTGAAGGTGAAGACATCGCTGATGGTGAAGATGAGCTGAATGATAAAGCAGAGAAATCTGCCGATCAATAAGCGAGTCATATTGTACAGTTAAGCGTTCACTACGTGTTATGATTATTAAAAATAAGCGGTCAGGGTACTATTCCCTCGACCGCTTATTTTTAAGGTATTGATCAAGTTGGAGTTTTAAATATTCGTAATAACATAATCATAAAATAAATGCTGTAAAACTAAGATATGTTGATTTAAATTTTAAGGTGAGTTAGCAGCTGATTTTGTGAAATAGATAAAGAAAAAGATGATTTAGAAATAATGTTGCTAATTCAACTATCCAAGAATAAGTATGTTGCAACCCGCACAGAACGGAGGAAAGGAAATAAGGGAAAAGGACGACTTACAGTGTTAGTGATCTTCTAACACGAAGTTCAATAAAAAGTGATTTTTGCGAAGCAAAATATCTTACCTCTTTGGAGCAGAGGAATCTACACTAACTTCTAATTCGTAGATTTCTCTGCTCCACCTGAGGACGTTCCCTTATTCCTTACCGTAAGTGGTGGTTGCCTCAGCATCTAAGTGGTCATCACACCCTCTACATATAAAATATGAATGTGAAGTGGTACGATTACAGTTAGGTTGCCCCAACGCTCAATCTTGCCCCCTATATGATTCTGAATATCCAGTGAAGTTTTCCCTCAAATGGTTTACCTTCAAATTGAATATGTTAAAATAAGAAAAAAGCATCTGATCGCGTCATTAATCGACGAATGGATGCTTTTTTTTCGGCAGTCCCTCTGTTCTATTCATCTCTACGTGCCGATATAAGTAGCAAATAAGTCATATTCGGGTACGTATAGAATGGGTGTGACGAACTGATGGCATTTTATAAATCTGCATCTGGATTTCATAAACATTTCATAAAAACGCCGAAATTGGGCAAATCAATGTGATATAATTAACGTATTGTTAAAACGTGAGAAGATGTAGTTACAACTTTTAGACTAGGCAGGTGAACTTGCAATGCACATTGTTGTTGTCGGACTCAACTACCGCACAGCACCGATTGAGGTACGAGAACGGTTTGCCATTGCGGATGAGGATTTACCGGAAGCTCTCCGGCAGCTGAAAAGCACGCAAAGTGTATTGGAAGGCACCATCGTCGCAACGTGCAATCGTACAGAAATCTATGTTGTTCTGGATCGTTTGCATATGTGCGGTCATTATATCCGTAATTTCATGGAGCAATGGTTCGGTATTTCCCGTGAGGAATTTACCCAGCATTTGTATATATATGAAGATGAGCAGGCGATTGAACATTTGTTCCGTGTGACCTGTGGACTGGACTCTATGGTGATCGGCGAGACTCAGATTCTGGGTCAGGTGAAGCGTGCATTCCAGCTCGCGCAAGAGAATAAGGCGACTGGAACATGGTTCAATATGCTGTTCAAGCAAGCGGTGACGCTGGGCAAACGTGCTCATGCGGAGACGATGATTGGCGAGAGCGCAGTATCGATTAGCTATGCAGCTGTCGAGCTGGGCAAGCGGATTTTTGGTGCTTTTCATAATAAAACGATTATGATTCTGGGCGCAGGCAAAATGAGCGAGCTGACCGTGAAGCATCTGTATGCAAACGGTGCGGCAGAGGTTATTGTGGCGAATCGTACAATTGGTCGCGCACAGGAGCTGGCGCACAAGTTCGATGGTACAGCATGTACGATCGAGGAAGGCTTGCAGCGTCTGCACGAAGTAGATATTTTGATCAGCTCGACGGGAGCGCAGGGCTATGTACTGGGGCAGAATGTGATCTCCAGCAGTATGAAGCAGCGCAAATCGCGTCCGCTGTTTATGATTGATATTGCTGTACCACGTGATATTCATCCATCGGTAGCTGAAGTATCCAATGTATTCCTGTATGATATCGATGATCTGGAAGGCATCGTGGAGAGCAATATGGCGATGCGTCGTGCAGAAGCGATCAAGATTGAACGTATGATCCGTGAAGAGATCGAGGTGTTCCAGCAATGGTTGAAAACACTCGGTGTGAAGCCGGTCATTCGTGCCTTGCAGGAGCGTGGAGCACGTATTCACGAGGATACACTGGAAAGCTTGTTTAACAAGCTGCCTGAGCTGGACGAGCGTCAGCGTAAGGTGATCAGCCGTCTGACCAAGAGCATCGTGAACCAGATGAATCACGATCCGATTAACCGGATCAAAGAGATGGCAGCCGAGAAAAACGGCGCCGATACCCTTGAACTTTTCACCCGTATGTTTGCGCTTGAGGATGAGGTAGAGACTGCATCCGAGCCAGCTACGGAGCTTAAGGCAGTGCCAAAACGTGCACCGATTTCTTCCCATCCACCGGTTGTTGAAGGAAGCCTGGCTTACTTTGCTTCCGCAACCCTGTAGGCAGGTGATTCGTGTTGACACTGTTCAACCTGTTATATGATGTGATTATCTACCTATACGCCCTGAGCCTTCTGTTTTATTTCTCGGATTGCATTCGTCGCAATCCGAGGGCGAAGCGGATCGGCACAGGGTTTCTTATTATGGTAAGTGCGATTCAAGCGATCAGTATTACGATTCGCACGATAGATGAACGGACATTGCCGCTATTTTCAACGTATGACTTTTTCTTTTTCTTAACGTTTATTTTGATTCTGATCTCCTTTTTTATCGAAAAGGTGCTCAAGACCGAATATGCGGTGTTATTACTAAATGTGATCGGCTTTTGTGCGATGGTGCAAAACCGACTGCACTCTCCTGGTGAAGGCGCATTGCCGTCCGGCTGGGATACGGTGCACGGCTTGCTCATTTTGCATGTTGTACTGGCGAATTTGAGCTTTGCCTTTTATACAGTGTCTGCGGTGTTTGCGGCAATGTATTTATTTTTACATCGCAAGCTCAAGCGGAAAAAGTGGGATAATACCGTACGCAGATTGCCAAGCCTGGAAAGTATGGAAAAGTACACCTACACCTCGATGCTGATCGGTACACCGCTGTTGATCGTATCACTGATCGTGGCGTTAATGTCTATTTTCTCGGAAGGGCGGTATATTTTGCTGCTTGATTTGAAGGTTGTATTTACACTGCTGGCATTGTGTGTGTATATTGCCTATTTTGCAACACGCCGATTGCGTAGTTACTCGCCTGTCATTATGGCACGCTGGGCAATTGCAGGCTATATCGTATTTATTTTAAACTTTGTCGCCAATTCGTGGTCAGCGTTTCATCAGTGGGTGGGCTCATGAGTGAATATGTACCATATTTGCCGATTATGCTGGATTGCCGCGCCCGACCTATACTGGTCATTGGCGGGGGCAGGGTAGCCGAACGCAAAATTATCCATATGCTTGAGGCGAAGGCGATCGTCATCGTCATCAGCCCGGAAGTGACTGCTGTGGTGAAGGAACTCGCTGAAAGAGGCAAATTGCACTGGTTGCAGCGTACGTATATAGCAGGTGATTTGAGCGCTAGCTTGAGTGCGGTGCATAGCAGTGGAATAGATAGAAATTCAAACACAGTTACCCATTCAAATACAGATACAGATTTCACCACAGCAGAGCCATCCCAGACAGTCACGGACTCATCGAATCGACTGCAGCGGTATCTGCTTGTGTATGCCGCTACTTCACGACCAGATGTGAACCAACGCATAGCCGAAGAGGCGCAGCGCTGTGGAATTCCGGTCAATGTAGCCGATCGCCATGAGCTGGGCACATTTATTAACCCGGCTGTCATTCGGCGTGGACGATTGGTTGCTTCGGTATCGACTTCGGGTGCAGGGCCTGCGATTAGTCGCCGGATTGTGAGCGAGTTGGAAAACTATTTTGACGAGGATTATGAGCTGTATATGGAGTTCATGTATCATCTGCGTCACCATATTAAACAGGTGGTGCATGATCCGCAGGAGCGCAGACGCTTACTTGAACAGGCGGCGACACTTGATGTGCTGGCTCAAATCCGACATAAGCAATTTGTATGGTGGGATGAAGAACAGATCGAGCAATGGATCATACAATATCGGGGGAGATAACGTCATGCGCAAAATTATCGTAGGAAGTCGACAGAGTGCTCTTGCACTGACCCAGACAGGGCATGTAATTGATGCGCTACAGCAGATTGCTGCTAGTCAGGGGCTGGAGGTCGAATTTGAAGTTAAAAAGATCGTCACCAAGGGCGACCGCATTCTGGATGTAACCTTGTCCAAGGTCGGTGGTAAAGGTCTGTTCGTGAAGGAGATTGAGCAGGCGCTGATCGATGGCGAGATCGATATGGCTGTACACAGCATGAAGGACATGCCATCTGAATTGCCAGAAGGTCTGGTGAATGGTGCAATTCCAAAGCGTGTAGACCCACGTGATTGTATTATTACACGTGGAGATAAAGGCTTGGACGACTTGCCGCAGGGAGCTAAGATCGGCACCAGCAGCTTGAGACGTGCGAGCCAGCTCAAGGCCTATCGTCCGGATTTCGATATTCAATCGATTCGTGGTAATATCGACTCGCGTTTGCGTAAGCTGGAAACGGAAGGCTTTGACGCTATTATGCTTGCTGCGGCAGGCTTAGAGCGGATGGGCTGGACCGATCGTATTAGTGCGTATTTGCCAGCCGATATTTGTTTGCCAGCGGTCGGTCAGGGCGCGCTCGGTATTGAATGCCGCGGTGATGATCTGGAGTTGCTCGGGTTGTTGTCACTGTATAATGATGATCTTACAGCAACAACGGTTATCGCGGAACGTACCTTTTTGGCGGAGTTAAACGGTGGCTGTCAGGTTCCAATCGGAGCCTATGCAGTACGTCTGCATCCTTCCCATTCCGGTCAGGACGAAAACGTTATACAATTAACGGGAATGGTAGCCTCACCTGATGGAATAACGATGCTCAAGGAGACATTACAAGGACATGATCCTGTACAGCTTGGTATAGCTGTAGCTGATGAGCTGAAGCGTCGCGGGGCGGATCAGATTCTGGCAGAAGTTAGGGGATGAAGGAATGACCGGCAAGGTGTATCTGGTAGGCGCAGGTCCAGGAGCTTTGAAGCTGATTACACTGCGTGGCTGGGAATGTATCGCATTGGCAGATGCGATCGTATATGATCGACTGGCAAGTCCTCGTTTGCTCAAGCAGGCGAAGCCGGGGGCGGAGAAGATTTATGTCGGTAAGCTGCCTGATCGTCATACGATGAAGCAGGAGGAGATTAATCAGCTGCTGGTCGATCTGGCGCTGCAAGGTAAGGTGGTTGTCCGGCTGAAGGGCGGCGACCCGACCATTTTCGGGCGCGTAGCTGAAGAAGCGGAGCTTTTGCGACAGCACGATATTCCTTATGAGATCGTCCCTGGCATCACATCTTCGATTGCTGTGCCTGCGTATGCGGGTATTCCCGTTACGCATCGGGACTGGGCTTCATCCGTGTCCATTATTACCGGACATGAAAGCCCGGATAAGCTGGATCACAGTATTCATTGGGACAAGGTTACGCATGCGACAGGCACACTCGTATTTATGATGGGTGTGGCAAAGATCGGTTATATTAGCGAGCAGTTGATTCGCTACGGCCGTCCAGAGGATACGCCAGTCGCGCTTGTACGCTGGGGGACACGTGCCGAACAGGAGACACTTGTCGGCACGCTCAAGGATATTGCTGCCAAGGTTGAAGCGGCGAACTTTAAACCACCTGCGGTCATTGTTGTTGGCGAGGTGGTGAACCTGCGTGAGCGACTGCACTGGGCAGAGCAATTGCCTTTATTCGGTAAACGAATTCTCGTTACCCGTGCTCGCAGTCAGGCGAGCGAGCTGGTAGATCGAATTGATGAGCTAGGCGGAGAGCCTTACGAATATCCAGTTATCGAAACGGTCATGCCGACTTCTTCGGAAAAGCTCGTACAGATTCAGCAGGCGTTGAATGAGCTGGAGCAATATGATTGGGTCTTTTTCACAAGCGTTAATGGAGTCGAGTACTTCTTCCGTCATCTGGAGCAGCAAGGTCAAGATATTCGTGCGCTACATCGTGCTCGAATCGCAGCTGTTGGCCCGGCAACAAGAGATGCACTGCGCAGCCACGGCATTGTGGCTACCGCCTTACCGCAAAAGTTTCATGCTGAGGGCTTGCTTGAGCATCTGCAAGGTGAATTATCTGCCGGGCAAAAGGTGCTGCTCCCTCGTGGCGATCTAGCGCGTGTCTGGTTACCACAGGAGCTAGCGAAGATGGGTTTAGATGTTACCGAGATTGATACGTACGAAACCGTGCTTGTAGGTGAAGAGGACATGGAGCTGAAAAAGCTGCTAGAGGAAAAGGCGATTCATGCTGTAACCTTTACCAGCTCATCTACAGTGACCAATCTGATTACAGCGCTACGCAAGCTGGGCTTTGAGGATCCAGTGGCTGCACTTGCTCATAGCACGATTGCATGCATCGGCCCTCAGACGGCACGAACGGCTGAGGAGCAGGGACTCAAGGTAGACCTGCTAGCTGAATCTTCTACGATTGACGGCTTGATCGATGTGCTATGCCGCTGGAATAAAGATAGCTTGCCATCGATATACTAAGAATTGCGATTAGTATGATCAGCTTTGAAAAAAGTTGAGTGATACGCTATAACCAACAGGAACGATGTTGATGATCGACATCCTCGTATGCCGACCAGAGCGATAAGCAGGTCGGCCTTCTTTTTCGTGATCGATCATCTAAAAATAGAATGAACATGGAGGAATAAAGTTATGAGTCAATCTTTTGCAAGACACCGTCGTCTACGTAAAACCCCTGCTATTCGCGGCATGGTTAGAGAAACACAATTACACAAAAACGATTTTATTCAGCCTGTATTCGTAACGTACGGAACAGACGTGAAGCTGGAAATTTCCTCAATGCCGGGCGTATTCAATTTCTCACTGGATCGTCTGGGCGAAGAAATTGATGAGATCGTAAGTTTGGGTATCCCATCCGTGATGGTATTTGGTGTACCAGAAACCGAAGCGAAGGACAGCCTGGGAACAGGTGCTTATTCCGATCAAGGAATCGTGCAGCAAGCGATTCGGATGATCAAAGAAAACTATCCAGAGCTGGTTGTGATTGCAGATACCTGTCTGTGCGAATTTACCGATCATGGACACTGTGGTGTGGTGCACACGCATGAGCATGATGGTCATATTCATGCGGATGTGGACAATGATGAATCGCTCGTCCTGCTCGCGCAGACAGCCGTATCACAGGCCCAAGCAGGTGCTGACATTATTGCACCCTCCAATATGATGGACGGATTCGTTCAGGTGATCCGTGAAGCGCTAGATGAAGCAGGCTTTGAAGACGTGCCAATTATGTCGTATGCAGTGAAATATGCGTCTGCTTTCTACGGTCCATTCCGTGAAGCTGCACAATCGGCACCACAATTTGGCGATCGCAAATCCTATCAAATGGACCCGGCCAATGTGCGTGAAGCTCTGCGCGAAGCTGAGAGTGATGTACAGCAGGGTGCAGATATGCTGATGGTAAAGCCAGCACTGGCGTATATGGATGTTCTGCGTGTAGTGCGTGACAACTTCGATCTGCCACTCGTGGCGTATAATGTGAGCGGTGAATACGCGATGGTCAAAGCAGCTGCACAGCAAGGCTGGATCAATGAGCGCGGCATTGTAACTGAAATGATGCTCGGTCTGAAACGTGCCGGTGCTGACATGATTATCACGTATTTCTCCAAGGATGTTGTACGTTGGCTGCGTGAGGAATGGGTGTAAGTTCTAGCTGTGATATCCAACAATTAAGCTAGAAGCATATTGATCGATAGCAAATGATCGATAGCGCTCGGCTGGTTTTATCAGCTAATTTTCACCCATGATGCAAACGAGAAAAAGCGGTGCCTTTATGAGGTAAAGGCGCCGCATTACATACCACTTGAGCCGATTCGCATTAGATTCGCGTAGCTGCTAATCAGCTTCTGTACTAATCCATTGTGCAGAAGTGTCAGGAATCGGGTAAAGGTAAAGATGAGCGCAGATTGCCAGCTGCGATTGGCGTTGGAATAGCTGGCTACCGTCTGTGTGCTTTGCAGACAAGCGGCATGCTTTAACCCCGATTTGACTTCACATTCGATTTACTTATGAAACTATAATGACTGGCAATGATAACTATGTTCTGGAGGTGCTTGTGCAATGAATCAAATGAAATCTGTACGCCGTGATGAACTTTCACGCGAAGCGTTTGAGGAAGCAAAACATTATATTCCCGGTGGTGTAAATAGTCCGGTACGTGCATTTAAAACGGTAGGGCTGACGCCTGTCTATGCTGAACGTGGCGAAGGCTCGCGTCTATACGATATTGATGGTAATTCGTTTATCGATTATGTCGGTTCATGGGGACCACTCATTATGGGTCATGCGCATCCGAAGGTCGTTCAGGCGTTGCAAGAAACAGCAGCACGCGGAACAAGCTTTGGTGCACCGACTAAGATCGAAACGGAGATGGCCAAGCTCGTCGTAGAGCGTGTACCATCGATTGATATTGTACGCATGGTCAATTCGGGTACAGAAGCAACGATGAGCGCGATTCGCCTTGCTCGTGGTTACACCAAGCGTAATAAAATTTTAAAATTTGAAGGCTCCTATCATGGGCATGGCGATAGCTTGCTGATCAAAGCAGGCTCTGGCGTTGCAACACTGGGATTGCCAGACAGCCCCGGTGTACCGGAATCGATCGCATCGAATACAATTACCGTTCCTTACAACGATCTGGAAGCGGTCAAGCTCGCATTTGAACGATTCGGTGAAGACATTTCCTGTGTGATCGTTGAACCCGTTGCTGGTAATATGGGCGTTGTTCCACCACAGGATGGCTTTTTGCAGGGACTGCGTGATGTGACTACACAATACGGCGCTTTGCTCATTTTCGATGAGGTTATGACTGGCTTCCGTGTACACATGAACTGTGCACAGGGACGTTACGGTGTAACACCAGATTTGACCTGTCTGGGTAAAGTAATCGGCGGTGGCTTGCCTGTAGGAGCGTATGGCGGTAAACGTGAAATTATGGAGCAGATCGCGCCAACAGGCCCAATTTACCAGGCAGGTACACTGAGCGGGAATCCGCTGGCCATGGTTGCTGGTTTTACGACACTGAGCCTGCTCACACCGGAAGTATATGATCGTCTGGAAACGGCTGCGGCACGGCTGCAAGCTGGTTTTGAACAAAATGCAAAAGAAGCAGGAATTCCGCTCACGATCAATCGTGTAGGCTCGATGGTGTGCCCATTCCTGACTGAAGGGCCGGTAACGAACTACGATACAGCCAAGCTGAGTGATATGGAGCGCTTTAAGAGCTACTTTGGCGGCATGCTGAACCACGGCATTAGTGTTGCTCCATCTCCATTTGAAGGCATGTTCATCTCGGCTGTACACAGTGACGAGGATATTGATGCAACAATCGCGGCTCATCGTGAAGTGATGAAGTCGCTCTAATGGAGGACGATGAAAATGACGGATGCAGATCAAAATAAACCTGCGAAAGAAGCAGTATCATCCGTAGCTGGACATCCACCACAGGAAGAGGCAGTGACACCCACTGCCTCTTTCCAGCGTTCGGATCAAATAAAGCCTGTCGCTACACATCGTCCTAAGCAATGGCTACCGACTGAGCATGCGGTTCGCCGCGGAGAGTGGCTGGAGATCATACCAGATCGTAGCCTTGATCTCGAACGGCCAGAGGGTCGACATGTACGGATGATGGAATGGCTTAAAAGCGAAGCATTTCCAGCTAAAATTGTTGGATTGCTGCAATCACGTGGTGAAATTCAGCTACAGGGTGATCATATCCGCTTGCGCGTATTTCCTAATACTCCGTACGGTTTCCAGCCGGATTATAGCTATAATCTTGAAGTGCTATACGAGGATGATTATGTACTCGTTGTCCACAAGCCAGCCGGTATGAATGTGCATCCATCCGATGCCAATGACGCAACGATTACGCTCGCCCACGCAGTTGCAGCCTACTACGAACAAACAGGTCAATCCTGTGCCGTTCGTCATGTACATCGACTAGATGAGGATACAACAGGCCCCGTCCTATATGCCAAAAACGAGCTTGCACTCTACCTGCTCGATGAACAAATGCGCAGCAAATCCATCCATCGTCGCTATGTCGCACTGGTGCATGGCAAAGTAAATGAACGCTTAAACGTGATTGATGAATTGATCGGCAAAGACCGTCATCACAAGCAACGCCGCCGCGTCTCACCTGGCGGACAGGCAGCGATCACACATGTCCAATGCTTACGTACAACTCCTAAAGCCAGTCTTGTTCAACTCGAGCTTGAAACCGGCCGCACACACCAGATCCGAGTGCATATGAGCTATGTGGGTCACCCTCTAATCGGCGACACACTGTACGGCGGCAAACCTGACCTGCTCCCACGTCAGGCACTGCACGGCGAACAGCTTGGCTTCACCCATCCATGGACAGGCGAGCCGTTGAGCATCAACGACCCGTGGCCTGCTGATCTGGAACAAGCGGCAAGGGGATTGAAATTGCTGTAAAGGTAGCTCAAGAAATAGGTATAGGAACTTCTTTCATTGATATATCTATTCATAAGAGCTGCACTTCACTGCGAGAAGGACACAAGCATCCGTATTCATGTTAGCTTTATATTGACTTTCCACGGTTACCAAGTTATGATGTTGAGTGAAATTATTGCACCATATAGCTTGATCAATCATACAGACTATGAACGGGAATAGTAGATGTTATCGGCCTCTAGAGAGCGGAACTGCTGCGCTGAAAGGTTCTGCAGGATACGAGACGTCGAAGTCGCCCGGAAGTCGTTTATTTGAATCCCGTCCTTGTTCCTGCATAGTCAAATGGCTGGCGACAGACGGAGCTAGAATAGACCGGTAGCAGCCGTTATCTGCCTTCGAGTGTCGTTACCACGCGTATAGCGATCCATATGGGTCAGGCTATAATTGCACTGCCCTTCAGCAGGTAACGAAACAAAGGTGGTACCACGAGAGCAATGCCTTTCGTCCTTTGAGACGAAGGGCTTTTTTTATTTTATGCGCCGAAAGGGTATGAATACACGCTTGTCCAATACTAATGATCGAAACTTGATGGAGGGATCTGCATGACAGAGACGAACAACACAGCAACAACCTCGATGCCAACGACGTACGACCCGAAAGCGGCCGAACGCAAATGGTACGATTACTGGATGGAAAATGAGTTTTTCAAAGCGGGTCAGCGCCCGGATGCTACACCATATACGATCGTAATTCCACCGCCAAACGTAACCGGTATGCTGCATATTGGTCATGCGCTTGATTTTACACTGCAAGATATTATGATTCGTACGAAGCGTATGCAGGGCTATGACGCACTCTGGCTGCCAGGCTCTGACCATGCAGGGATTGCGACACAGACTAAGGTTGAGCAAAATCTGCGTGCCGAAGGCATCACACGTCATGATCTGGGACGCGAGAAGTTTTTGGAGAAGGTATGGGAATGGAAGGATAAATACGCCGAGACGATCCATGAGCAATGGGCGAAAATGGGCTTCTCGCTGGACTATTCCCGTGAGCGTTTTACACTGGATGAAGGTCTGTCCAAAGCGGTTCGCCACGTATTCGTAACCCTATATGAAAAAGGGCTGATCTACCGTGGCAAACGCATCATCAACTGGGATCCGCAGGCGCGTACTGCCCTGTCGGATATTGAGGTTGAATACAAAGAAGTGAACGGTCATCTGTACCATCTGGAGTATCCGCTCCAAGACGGCAGTGGCTCCATTGTTGTAGCAACGACTCGTCCAGAAACGATGCTGGGCGATGCAGCGGTTGCTGTTCATCCGAAGGATGAGCGTTATAGCGACATGATCGGCAAAATGCTCGTACTGCCAATTACGGGCCGCGAGATTCCGATTATTGCTGACGATTATGTAGACCGTGAATTTGGTAGTGGTGCAGTCAAGATCACACCAGCTCACGATCCAAACGACTTTGAAATGGGTCAGCGTCATGATCTGCAACAGATCGTTGTGATGGACGAAGGCGGCATCATGAACGAAAATGCGGATAAATATCAGGGCATGGATCGCAGTGATGCACGTAAGCAGCTCGTCAAAGACCTGCAAGAAGCTGGCGTATTGATCAAAATCGAAGATCACCTGCATCAGGTAGGTCATAGCGAGCGTACAGGCGCTGTAGTTGAGCCGTATCTGTCCACACAATGGTTCGTTAAAATGAAACCACTGGCAGATAAAGCGATCGAAGCACAACGCAGTGGCAATGGCACGAACTTCGTACCGGATCGTTTTGAGAAAACGTATCTGAACTGGATCGAAAATGTACGCGACTGGTGTATTTCCCGTCAGCTCTGGTGGGGACATCGTATCCCGGCATGGTACTGTGAGGAAACTGGCGAAATTATCGTTTCGGCTGAAGACCCAACAGGCTTGCCAGAGCATGCAGGCAAAACGCTGCGCCAGGATGATGATGTACTGGATACATGGTTCAGCTCTGCGCTATGGCCATTTTCCACACTGGGCTGGCCAGATCAAACGGAAGACCTGAAACGCTACTATCCGACCGATCTGCTCGTAACCGGCTATGACATTATCTATTTCTGGGTTGCGCGTATGATCTTTACCGGATTGGAGTTTACCGATCAGATTCCGTTTAAGGATGTACTCATGCATGGTCTCGTTCGTGCAGCTGACGGTCAGAAGATGTCCAAGTCGCTGGGCAACGGTGTGGATCCGCTCGACGTGATCGAGCAATATGGCGCGGATGCAATGCGGTATATGATTTCGACGGGCAGCACGCCAGGTCAGGATCTTCGTTTCCGCTGGGAGCGTGTAGAGCAATCCCGTAACTTTGCGAATAAAATTTGGAATGCCTCCCGTTTTGCATTGATGAACATGGAAGGCTTCACCTTTGAAGATATCGATCTGTCCGGCAACTTGAGCACTGCGGATCGCTGGATTTTGCATCGCTTGAATGAAACAGCACGCGATATTACGCGTCTGATCGATTCCTATGAATTTGGCGAAACCGGACGTTTGCTGTATAACTTCATCTGGGATGATCTGTGTGACTGGTATATCGAGATTGCCAAGCTGTCTCTATACGGAGAAGATGCAGCAGCGAAGAAAACGACGCAATCCGTACTCGCCTATGTACTGGATCGCACGATGCGCATGATCCATCCATTTATGCCGTTTATTTCGGAGGAAATCTGGCAGCATCTGCCGCACGAAGGTAATACCATTACACTGGCAGCATGGCCAACCTTCGATCCAGCACTGGAAAATAAAGCAGCAGAAGAAGAAATGACACTGCTGATCGAGATCATTCGCTCGGTTCGTAACATCCGTGCTGAAGTGAACGTACCGATGAGCAAAAAGATCGAATTACTTGTAAAAGCAGGCGATCAGCGTATTCTGGATATCATCTCGTCGAACGAGCACTATATCCGTCGCTTCTGTAACACATCTGAATATGCAGCAGGACTCGATATCGCAGCACCGGATAAAGCGATGTCTGCGGTTGTTACAGGTGTAGAGCTGTACTTGCCACTGGCAGGTCTGCTCGATATTAGTCAGGAAATCGCTCGTCTGGAAAAAGAAGTGGCGACGCTGAACAGCGAAGTGGAGCGCGTGGAGAAGAAGCTGTCCAATCAAGGCTTCGTATCCAAAGCACCAGCTAAAGTCATCGAGGAAGAACGCGCCAAGCAGGCTGACTATTCCGACAAGCGTGACAAGGTTCTTGCCCGTATTGCCGAACTGAAAGGTTAAGGGTGATTACGATGACATATGATTCTGCGGAGGGGCAGCTTGCCCCTCTACATACGTATGATGAGGCAGTAGAATGGATTAATGGACTGATTCCATTTGGTATTAGACCGGGATTGGAGCGGATCGAGCGGCTGATGGAGCTGCTCGGTCATCCGCACCGCAGACTGAAGTTTGTCCATGTCGCAGGTACGAATGGTAAAGGCAGTACTTGCGCTTTTCTGACAAGTGCGTTACTCTCTTGCGGATATGATGTAGGCACATTCACTTCACCGTATATTACGAAGTTTACGAATCGGTTTCAGTACAATGGGCAGGATATCGAGGAGGAGACGTTGCTTCAGCTATCCAACCGCTTGAAGCCGCTAGTCGAAGAGATTGCCGCAACCGAGCTTGGTTCACCAACGATGTTCGAGGTGGCAACCGCACTGGCAATTCTGTATTATGCAGAAGTATGCTATCCCGATGTGGTCGTCTGGGAAACCGGTCTTGGTGGACGTATGGATGTGACCAACATTGTGCATCCCGTCGTATCGGTGATTACGAATGTAGGCTACGATCATACTGACATTCTTGGCGATACACTGGAGAAGATTGCGTTCGAAAAGGCGGGCATTATTAAGCCAGGTGTTCCTGTCGTTACCAGTGTAGATCAACCTGAAGTCATCGAGGTTATGGCTGGGCGCGCAGACCAATGCCGTAGCCGTATGTATTTGGCAAATCGTGATTATCGTGCGACTCGCGTATCCGGTGATGAGCACAGCCAGCGTTTCCATTTTGAAGGCCCGTTTCGTGAAATGGAGCTGGAGATTGGTATGCAGGGTGAGCATCAATGTGCCAATGCTGGACTGGCGATGATGACATTGGAGGTGCTGCGTCAGTATATGGCGTTTGTGCTGGATGATGAACCGCTACAGCAAGGCTTTCGTCATACCTTCTGGGCAGGGCGACTGGAAACGGTGCGTATCGAGCCGCATATCGTGCTGGACGGTGCGCATAATCCCGAGGGTGCTGCATCGCTCGTGAAGAGCATTCCGCAGACCTATACCTATAACAAATTGCATTTCCTTGCCGGAATGCTTGAAAATAAACAGCATGAGCCGGTATTCCGCCAGCTGCTATCCATTGCAGATAGTATTATTTTGACGGAGCCGGATTTCCGCCGTAAAATGTCGGCTGAGGAGCTGGCGGTGCTAGTGCGCCGTCTGGCAGCAGACATGGGCAGAACACACGTACAAATTACAGTAGAACCCGACTGGAAGCAGGCAATCAAGCTGCTACAGTCGCAGACAGAACGGGAAGATCTAGGGGTCGTTACCGGAACACTGTATTTAATTTCAGATGTAAGAGCGACTCTTTTGCATCAAACCGATTCTGAAAAGGGCTGGTGAGACACGATGAATAAAACACAACATATACATTTTATCGGTATTGGTGGATACGGCATGAGCGCGATCGCCAAGGTGCTGCTGGAAATGGGATATAAAGTTACCGGTTCCGATGTAGCGATGAGCGCACTGGCGCAAAAGCTACAGCAACAAGGGGCAGAGGTGCATATTGGGCATTCGCCGGAAATGGTGCATGGTGCAGACCTGCTCGTCTATTCCTCTGCTGTAGCGCAGGATGATGTAGAGCTCGTTGAAGCGCGCAAGCTGAACATTCCCGTGCTGCATCGCTCGGAAATGCTAGCACGTCTGCTTAATGAACGTAAGGGTGTCGCTGTTGCAGGCGCACATGGTAAAACAACAACATCTTCGATGATTGCACTCGTACTGGAAGAATGTGCAACCGATCCGACCTATATTATCGGCGGTGAGATCGTCAATCTGGGCACCAATGCCAAGGCAGGTAAAAGCGACTATGTTGTTGCCGAAGCGGATGAGAGTGACGGTACATTCCTGCAATATCATCCAGCGATTGCCGTTGTAACGAATATTGAAGCGGATCATCTAGAAAACTATGATGGTGATTTTGCTAATATCAAGGCAGCCTATGTGCAATTTTTGAGTCAATTGCAGCCAGGTGGTAAAGCGATCGTCAATGCAGATGACGAAAATATTCGTGAGCTGCTACCGAATATCGAAGGGGATACGATCACATTCGGTATAGACGAGAATGCGGATTATACAGCAACTGATATCGAGCCTGGCGATCGTCGCATTTCATTTGTCATGCATCATGGGGGAGAGCAGCTTGGTACAGTACATCTATCTGTACCTGGTATTCACAATGTGTACAATGCGATGGCAACGATTATCGCTTGTCTGCAAACTGGACTTTCCTTTACCGAGGCAGCGGCAGCGATTGTACGCTTTCAAGGTGCGAAGCGCCGCTTTCAGGTGATGGGCGAGGCACGCGATATTTTGATCGTGGACGATTATGCTCACCATCCGACAGAGATTGAAGTGACCTTGCAGGCAGCACGTGCGACCGGCAAGCGCATTATTGCGATTTTCCAGCCACAGCGCTATTCACGTACGTATTTCTTACTCGATGAATTCAGCCGTGCCTTTAGCGAAGCGGATGAAGTCATCATTACGGATATTTACGCGCCAGCAGGTGAAAAGCAGATCGAGGGTGTGCATTCATCGGTGCTGGTCGATTTGATCCGCAAGCATAGCAATGAAAATGCCGTCTATGTGGCGGATAAGCAGACCGTGATCGATGATCTGTCTACCCGCATGACATCGGGCGATCTGATCATTACGATGGGCGCAGGTGACATCTGGAAAGTAGCCAAATCACTCGCTGATCAGCTGCAATCTACAGAAACGATCGATTGATTCGTAACGGATCAAGCAGCTATTCATAAGCTAATATGTGCACAATAGGAACGGATATGCGAAAAAGACTGTCGTCTGGCAGTCTTTTTCACTGCGTATTCGCTTATAAGTGCCAGCTTTCTTTTTTGTTTGTATTGCCGCTGGAATCAACGTATAATAATGTGGTGTCAAATTAAAGGCAGGGGAATCCTCGTATGAAAAAGAATGCAGGAACGCTGATTTTATTTTTATTGCTTGGCTGGCTGCTAGGCACGTGGGTGTCTACATTGCTGGAACCCGTAACGATGTTATCTTTTTTGACCAAATCGACGACAATCGATTGGTCTCCCAGTGCGAATTTGAACATTATTCGTTACAATATCGATCTTCATTTGAAAATGAGCCTGCTCAGTCTGATTGGCGTTATCGTCTCGATCTGGCTGTATCGTAAGCTCTGATGACAGATGAAGCATGAATGCTTGAATAACTTACTGACATGGTAAAAGGAGAGGGCCTTTCTTATGAGCAGACAACCTTCACGTCGCACGATTGTACTGGCGTCCGCGTCTCCAAGGAGAAAGGAATTGATGGCCTCTTTGCAATTGGAGTTTGAGGTATTGCCCAGCGATGCGGACGAATCCGTTCCATCCGAGTGGTCGCCCCAGCAGGTGGTGACAGAGCTTGCTGTACGTAAGGCAGAAGCCGTTCGGCAACAGGCGCTTGAACGCTGGCCGGATGCGCTGATTATCGGTAGCGATACGATTGTCGTGCTGGATGGGCGAATTTTTGGTAAGCCAGTGAATGAAGCCGATTCCGAAGATATGCTGAAGACGCTTCAAGGTCGGACGCATCATGTGTATACAGGCATTGCCTGTGTAGACGCAGCAACTGGACATACACGTACTGAATACAGTCGTACCGCCGTACATATGAAGTCTCTTACGCCTGAGCGAATCAACGCTTACGTGCGTAGTGGGGAGCCTGCCGACAAAGCGGGATCGTATGCTATTCAAGGATTAGGTTCTACCCTAGTTGAGCGGATTGAAGGCTGTTATTTCACTGTGGTCGGATTGCCTGTACCTGTATTAAGCGATATGCTGGAGGAATTTGGCGTATCTGTACTTGAAGCTTGATTCCTTAAAGAGAAGAGGACCGCGCATGGAGTCGCCACAATATCTTTTGCGCGATATTCCCCTTGAAGATCGTCCGCGTGAGCGTATGATGAGCTATGGGGAGGAATCGCTAAGTCACGCCGAGCTGCTGGCGATTTTGCTTCGAACCGGTACGAGGGACGAGTCTGCTGTTCATCTCGCTGCGCGCATTTTGCAGCAGGTCGGTAGTATACGTCAATTGGTCGATATGAGCATTGAGGAGCTGACCGCCATACGTGGCATCGGTACTGCCAAAGCGATTCAGATCAAGGCTGGTATTGAGCTGGGAAGACGGATTGCCCGTACTGGACGCGAGGAAGCACGTATTGTACGCTCGCCGAAGGATGCGGCAGATTTTCTAATGGAACAGATGCGTTATTTGCAAAAAGAACATTTTGTATGCCTATTTCTAAACACGAAGAATCATATTATTTCCCAGGAAACGTTATCGATGGGCAGCCTGAATGCGTCGATTGTTCATCCACGTGAAGTATTTCGTGCTGCGATCAAATGCAGCAGCGCGTCCGTGATTTGTGCGCACAATCATCCAAGTGGTGATCCAACGCCAAGCCCGGAGGATGTTGCACTGACTCGTAGACTCGTGGAAGCGGGACAATTGATCGGTATTGAAGTGCTAGATCATCTCGTAATCGGGGACACAAGATTCGTAAGTTTGAAGGAACAGGGCCTAATGTAATATAATAGTCGAGATTCAGAGGAAAGGGAGTTAAAAGTTATGTTTGGGAGCTTTACAAAATATCTGGGGATTGACCTCGGAACCGCGAATACACTCGTATATGCAAAAGGAAAAGGAATTATTGTTAGGGAGCCTTCGGTTGTAGCCATTCGTACCGATACGAATACGATTGAAGCTGTTGGTGAGTCTGCTAAAAAAATGATCGGTCGTACACCGGGTAACATTCGTGCGATTCGTCCGATGAAGGATGGCGTTATCGCTGACTTCGATACAACAGCGACGATGATCAAATATTTCATTCGTCAAGCTCAAAAGCAGCGTTCGATGTTCCCGCAACATCCATACGTGATGGTTTGTGTGCCTTCCGGCATTACAGCTGTTGAACAACGTGCTGTTGAGGATGCAACCAAGCAAGCTGGTGCGCGTGAAGCGTACACGATCGAAGAGCCGTTTGCAGCAGCAATTGGTGCAGACCTGCCAGTATGGGAACCGACAGGTAGCATGGTCGTTGACATCGGTGGCGGTACAACCGAAGTTGCGGTAATCTCCCTTGGCGGTATCGTAACAAGCCGCTCTGTGCGTGTAGCTGGTGATGAGATGGATGAAGCGATTATCCAGTACATCAAGCGTCAGTACAATCTGATGATCGGTGAGCGTACAGCCGAGCAACTCAAAATGGACATTGGCTCTGCCACTCCATTTGAAAAAGTGGAAACACTTGAGATTCGCGGTCGTGACCTCGTAACAGGTCTGCCAAAAACACTGACCATTACCTCTGACGAAATTGCAGAAGCGCTGTCTGATACGGTTACTGCAATTGTAGAAGCGGTCAAAGTTACACTGGAAAAATGTCCGCCAGAACTGGCAGCCGACATTATGGATCGTGGTATTGTATTGACAGGTGGCGGCGCATTGCTGCGTAACCTGGACAAGCTGCTTGCAGGTGAAACAGGCATGCCGGTTATCGTCGCTGAAAATCCGCTGGATTGCGTAGCGATCGGTACAGGTAAGGCGCTTGAAAATATCGACATGTTGAAAGCTCGCAGCAGCTCGGCCGTCCGTTCCAAACGATAATTTACGGCCATTATGGTCAACCCCTACCAGGGAAGAATAACCGTTAATTAAGAGGGTGTTGAAACTGTTTAAGCTGCTGGGTAACAAGAAACTGTTTATCCTGCTGGTAGGACTGATTTTATTCATCGCGTTAATGGGATATACGTTGACCAACCGCGGCTCGATATCCTGGCCGGAGAAATTCACCCGGGATACCGTCGGTTTTGTGCAAGGTGTATTTTACAAGCCCGCTTCTTACATAGCGGGCTTCTTTGAAGATATCAGCGACCTGAGCGGAGTATATGAGGAGAATCAGCAATTAAAGCTGACGGCTGCACAATACATGATGCAGCAAGCCAACTATAGCCGTCTGGTGCAGGAGAATGAACGCTATAAGGAGCAGCTGAAGTTTACACAAAGTCAGCTCGCTCAAAACAAATTTGATCTACACATTGCTAATGTAACTAGTGTGGACAATGATGAAGATACCGGTACGATTGTGATCGATCTGGGCAGCAAGGATGGCGTGCGTAAAGATATGCCGGTCATCTCGCTGCAAGGTATGGTCGGTATCGTAAGTCAGACGAGCAATTACCATGCGACGGTTAAGCTACTAACTACACTGGATCCACTCGATCCGAACTCCAAGGCGATTGCTGCAACCGCAGTCGGCAAAGAGAACGAATCGTTCGGTATGGTA
Source organism: Paenibacillus hunanensis (assembly GCF_034055775.1). NCBI lineage: Bacteria > Bacillati > Bacillota > Bacilli > Caryophanales > Paenibacillaceae > Paenibacillus > Paenibacillus hunanensis. The sequence goes on from NZ_CP139194.1 coordinate 1,496,319, forward strand.
GAGAGCTATGACAAGGCGACAGGTATGCTCACAATGACGCAGATCAAGGAAAATGATCCGCTCGCCGTTGGCGATACGATCGTATCCTCCGGTAGTGGGGGCTTATTCCCACGCGGCATGATCATCGGTAAGGTCGTCAGCCGTCAGGTGGGTGACTTCGGTCTAACTAACACAGCTACGATTGATCCTTCGGCAGACTTTAAGGATTGGAAAGAAGTGTTTGTCGTTTATACGAAGGAGGCGCAGGAATAATGGTGCGCCGTATTGTGTTGCTGCTGCTGTTATTCTTCGTCTTTATCTGGGAGGGCACGATCGTGCCCTGGCTTATTCCAGATGCGATGCATGGACGTCTGATTCCACATCTGGCGTACATTTTGATTTTGTTTGTTTCGATCTATTATCATCGTCATACTGCACTTGTACTCGGCTTAATCTTCGGCTTGCTGCACGATGTAGTCTTTTACGGTGATATGATCGGGGCTTATGCATTTGCGATGGGGTTGTCGGCTTATGTGCTTGGACTACTCTTTCAATCCACCAAAGCCCCGTATCCGCTGATGATGACAGTCGTTCTGATCGGCAGCCTGCTGCTGGATCATTTGCTGTACGGTATCTATCTCGTATTCGGATTGACGCGTGAACCTTATGCGTGGGCACTCGGACATTACATGTTCCCGAATCTGCTGCTGCATTTTGTATTTGCGCTTATCATTTGTGTGCCTGTGCGCCGTCAGCTCGAAGAGGTTGCAAAGCTGCGCAGACGCGCTGCCGAAGAGGAATAGGCGCGTGCGTAGCGGCCGTGGCCTATAAGGTCGCGGTCTTAATTATTGGTTCAGGCAGGATTTCCCGCCGTCAGCACGAACTGATAGTAGGTGGGGGTGAGCGATGAATGGCTGTAAGAGCTTCACGCTTTGTAACGATTAAAGGGATAAAAGATGGATTAACATTCCAATTTGATGATACATGTGATTTTGAAGACCTGGTCACCGATCTTCGCTTCAAGCTGGAGCATACACATCAGAACATTTTGACCGGGCCACTTGTGCATGTGGATATTCGTACAGGTGAACGAGAATTGACGGAAGAGCAGAAGGATATTTTGCTCGACATTTTAAGTCAGAAGGGTAATTTGCTGGTTCGCTCCTTTGAAGAGCCTGCACCAGCGGAGCCAGAGCCTGAGATTTATGATCGTAATCGCGTTCAAATCGTAACGGGCATGGTGCGATCCGGTCAGGTGCTTCAGCATGAAGGGCCTGTATTATTCCTGGGTGATGTGAATGCAGGAGGTACAATTACGAGCACAGATGACATTTACATCCTCGGAGCTCTGCGTGGAATGGCGCATGCCGGTATTAACGGCAATGAGGATGCGGTTATCGCTGCTTCATTCTTTTCACCGACACAGCTGCGTATTGCCGATCTGATCAGCCGTCCGCCGGATGAAGGCGAGAATCGTGAATCCCATATGGAATTTGCGTATTTACAGGACGGTGTGATGAAGATTGATAAAATGGCAAATATCGCTCGGCTAGGTCGGGATTTTAATGTGTTTAAAGGGGTGTAGTACATGGGAGAGGCTATTGTCGTCACTTCAGGCAAAGGCGGAGTCGGAAAGACAACCACTTCCGCAAATATAGGTACCGCGCTCGCGCTGCTCGGCAAAAAGGTGTGCCTGGTTGATACCGATATCGGCCTGCGTAATCTCGATGTCGTGATGGGCCTGGAAAACCGGATCATCTATGATCTGTGTGACGTTGCCGATGGCCGTTGCCGGCTCAATCAAGCACTTGTTAAAGACAAACGCTTTGATGAGCTGTATATGCTGCCTGCTGCACAGACCAAAGATAAAAATGCCGTTTCACCAGAGCAGGTCAAAGAAATTATCGAAGAATTAAAGAAAGATTTTGAATATATTTTAATTGATTGTCCTGCTGGGATCGAGCAGGGCTTCAAAAATGCAATTGCTGGAGCTGATCAGGCGATCGTTATGACAACACCGGAGAATGCTTCGGTGCGTGATGCTGACCGCGTGATTGGTTTGCTGGAAAGCTCCCATATTACCTCACCCAAGCTAATCGTGAATCGTATTCGCCATAGCATGGTGAAGTCGGGAGATATGCTCGACATTGATGAAGTATTGCAGGTGCTGAATATCGACCTGCTTGGCGTCGTACCTGATGATGAACTGGTCATTAAGGCTGCCAATTCTGGAGAGCCGACCGTAATGAACCCTGACTCCAAAGCTGCCATTGCGTACCGTAATATCGCTCGTCGTATTTTGGGCGACACGGTTCCACTCATGCCCATGGATCAGAAGAAAAGTGCCTTTTCTCGCTTTAAGAAGTTTTTTGGAATGGGTTGATGGATTTTGCTTAACAAGTTTAAAAAGCTGGATTGGGGAATTATTGCCCTGCTCGGTGTGTTCATGGTATTTAGTACACTGCTTGTACGCAGTGCGATTGCACCTGATCCAAAGTTTGCGGGTTATGATGGACGTACGTTAATCTTTTACATTGTTGGTTTTGTCGTATTGTTTGCAACGAGCATTTTTGATTATCGTCTTTTGCTGCGTAAGCACTGGTACTGGTATGGAGTAGGCTTGCTATCCTTGCTGCTGCTGTATCCACTTGGAGCAGAGATTAATGGTGCGAAGTCCTGGTACAATTTCCCGGGCTTTCAATTCCAGCCTGCTGAAATGGTGAAGATCGTCGTCATTTTATCAACAGCCTATCTGCTTGGTAAACGTGACGGTGACCCGCTACGGTTTCGCTCGGATTTGCTGCCAACCGGCCTTGTCGTATTTATACCGTTTTTCCTCGTACTCATTCAGCCTGACCTTGGGAATGCAATCATCTACCTGATCATTCTCGTCGGTATGCTCTGGATCGGTAATACGAAATATACGCATGTTATTATCGGGCTTGGCGCGGTTATTGGTGCATTAGTGCTCATCATGGTACTGTTTACAAGCTTTAATCAGCAAATTCATGACTATCTCTATTCGCATAACAAGTATCACTGGTACGAGCGGATCAATACCTTTGTTGATCCAAGTCAGGCATCGGATGATGCGAAGCACCAGTCCAGTTATGCAAAGATCGCTGTAGGCTCAGGTGGCCTGTTCGGTGATGGCTACATGCAAGGACAGTTGAAAAACAATAAATTCGTCCCTTACCCGTATTCCGATTCTATCTTTGTCGTAATCGGGGAAGAGTTTGGCTTTGTTGGTGCATCGATCTTATTAATGCTATACTTCCTGCTCATTTATCGGATGATTCTGATAGCACTGCAATGTTATGATCGACGAGGCTCGTATATCATCGTCGGGATCGTCAGCATGTTCGTGTTCCAGATTTTTGAGAATGTGGGGATGATGATTGGTCTGATGCCGATCACGGGGATTACACTTCCGTTCATCAGCTACGGTGGTACATCGTTGTTGCTGAATATGTTCAGTATCGGGCTAGTGCTCAGCATTAAGATTTATCAGGAAAAGTATGAAGTAGAGTAGCGTGTATACAAATGCATAATAGCGCGGTGCAAGCTGTGCTATAGCAACGATATAGCGTTACGCAAAAAGATAACTGAACAGTCGGCTGCCAAGCCGGCTGTTTTTTTATACATTTATATAATAATTGTGCATCTGTGAACCGGTAGCTGCACGTGTTAGCCTTGTTTTCATTGAAACCTTTTATACACGCTATTCGTCTATTGTAAAAGGAGACAACTGTCGTCTGTAAGAAGACAGATCGATGACATTGTTATTTGAGCACGCGCCGTGTATCCTTCCGATTCTTGCTTAATATTGGCTAACCTGGCATGTGAACACAGCCTGAGAAGATAGAGGTGAACTATCCTGATGAAGCAAATGATCGTGAGCTGTGATCCCAACGAAACACGGATGGCATTACTGGATAAAGGTGAACTGGTAGAATTCGCTTCGGAGCGTTCATCTGGCAAAGGAATCGCCGGTAATTTTTATAAAGGAAAAGTAATGAATGTACTGCCTGGTATTCAGGCGGCATTTGTAGATATTGGACAGAAGAAAAATGGCTTTTTATACATTGATGATGTGCTGCACCCGCATATGGATAAGCAGCCCAGCGTGAAGCCGAATATCGCAGAGCTGATTCATCCGGGTCAGGAACTGATCGTACAGGTAACTAAAGAGCCATCTGGTAGTAAAGGCGCCAAGCTAACCACGCATTATTCCTTGCCAGGTCGCTGGCTCGTTTATATGCCCTATGCGGATTATATTGCAGTATCGAAAAAAGTAAGCACCGATCAGGAGCGGACGCGATTGCGACATCTTGGTGAGAAGCTGCGTCAGGAAGAAGAAGGGCTGATTTTGCGGACGGTTGCTGAAGGGGAGCATGACGACGCCATAGCCAGTGATTTGCTGATGCTGCGTGGTCTATGGAAGCAAATTCTTGTTCGAGCCGAGCGTCAGCGCCCACCAGCAGAGCTACATCGCGATCTCGGACTAGTAGAGCGAATGCTGCGCGATGTGTTTCATCCGGAGGAAGATCAATTTATTACCGATGATACTGCGTGTATGGAGCGTGTAAAGCAGTTTTTAGCAGGCATTACCTCTGCTGGGGAAGCAGCAAAGGTTGAGCTATACCGTGATTCCGAGCCGATTTTGCAACGCTTTGGTGTAGAAGAGAAGCTGTATCATGATTTTCAGCGCCGTATTTGGCTGGAGGGTGGCAGCTATATCGTATGGGATCAGACCGAAGCATTAACGGTAGTGGATGTGAACACCGGTAAGTTCACAGGTGGGGCTACACTAGAGGAGACGGTTACACAGACGAATATAGCGGCTGCTCAGGAGATTGCTCGCCTGCTACGGTTACGCGATACAGGCGGTATCATTATTATTGATTTTATCGATATGGATCAGGACAGTAATCGCAGACTTGTTATTGAAGCGCTGGAGAAGGTGCTTGTACAGGATCGCACCAAAGCTCATATCGTAGGCTGGACAAGGCTTGGACTACTGGAAATGACACGAAAAAAGGCTCGTGAAGAAACAGCTAGCTTTGCCTATCAGACCTGTTCCGTCTGTCATGGCACCGGGAAAATTGCATCATGGATTAGGGATTGATTTATTGAGATGGCTGTGCTACAATCATTTGGTATGTGTCGGATATAACTCCCTCACATGCTGTAACCGCTCCGATCGGGTTATAAGTTTTGTTATGTTTACATAACAGACACCTGCATTAGGCGAGTCTGAGACATGAGGAGGTGCAAGAGAATGTACGCAATTATCGAAACAGGTGGTAAACAATACAAAGTGCAAGAAGGCGACGTATTGTTCATCGAGAAACTGGAAGCTACTGACGGCGAAAGCGTAACTTTTGACCGCGTTCTGGCGGTATCCAAAGAGGACGGTCTGGTAACAGGTCTGCCACTGGTAGAAGGCGCAACCGTAACAGCGAAAGTTGAAAAACACGGTAAAGGGCACAAAATTGTAGTTTACAAATACAAGCCTAAGAAAAACTACCACAAAAAACAAGGTCATCGTCAACCTTATACTAAAGTGACTATCGAGAAAATCCAGGCGTAAGAAGGTGCGGTAATTGATTATCGTGCGTATAGAACGGCTTGAGGATGGTACAATTCAAGGTTTTTCATCACGCGGACATGCAGGCTATGCTGATCCTGGAGAAGATATTGTATGTGCAGCTGTTTCTGCCATTACGGTTGGAGCGGTGAACTCGATTGAATCTCTGACTGGTGTAGTGATGAAGTCGAAGATGAAGGATGGATTTTTAAGTGCGCGATTGCGGAATCTTTCAGAGGATGCGCCGCATGAGAAGATTCAATTGTTACTGGAATCAATGCAGGTTATGCTTGTAACTATCGAAGAGTCTTACGGTGAGTATATCAAAATAAAGCAAGTTACATTAACGGAAAAAAGGAGGTAGACAACATGTTGAAGCTTAATTTGCAATTGTTCGCTTCGAAGAAGGGTGTAGGTTCCACGAAGAACGGTCGTGATTCCCACTCCAAACGTCTGGGAGCAAAACGTGCAGATGGTCAATTCGTACTTGGTGGCAACATCCTGTACCGTCAACGCGGTACTAAAATCCACCCAGGAACAAACGTGGGCATCGGCAAAGACGACACATTGTTTGCAAAAGTTGACGGCGTCGTGAAATTCGAACGTTGGGGCCGTGACCGCAAAAAAGTGAGCGTCTACCCGGTTGACGTTGCTCCAGTAGCAGCAGCAATCGAACAATAATCCTTTCTTCGGATAGGATGAGCAAGCCTCCGGTACGTGTCAGTGCCGGAGGCTTGTTGTATTTATGGAAGCTCTATCTAGTGTAGGGTGGAGACGAGATTCGTAGTAATCTCCTTCGTTTTCCTCGTTTGACAAATCGTGGGTTGTGTTATACTTAGTGTTGAGAATAAGCACTTAACGATTGGAGCGAAACGATGAAGCATTTTGGCTGGCGTCCGGCTGTGCTTGCCGGAACGATTATTTTACCATTAGCAGCAGCATATCGCTGGAATACGCTCCCTGCTTTTATTTTGCTGGGATTATGGATCGCACTCGTCTACTGGCTTGGTTTGAAAATGGTACATGGTGAACTAGCAGAGCAGCATCGGTTAGAACGATTAGCAGCTCGGATCAAGGATGAGGAAGCTCAAACGGCATCTCTTTCTATGGCTACACCAGCAGAATCATCTGCTGATCTGGAGCAGCTTTATGAGACAGCCATTGAAGCATTCAGTCATCATCGTCATGATTGGATGAATGATTTACAGCTGTTATATGGCTATGTTCAGCTAGGTAATCGTGAACGACTCGTTGAAAATATCGAACGTATCAAGGAGCAAATGAATGCGGATAGTCGTGTTTCTCGCTTGGGAATTCCACAGCTCGTATTTTATTTGCAGACATTTACAGCCGTTAATCGTAACATTAAGCTAGAATTGGAGATCGAGGATGGAATGACGCTCGCCGCACGGCTTACGCCGGAACAGAGTGAGGCGTTGACCCGAGTGATGCAGCAGACGATCTCCGCTTATGAGCAATATGGAGGATCGTCCTGGGGTGAATGCCCCACACTGTTTATTATGATTCGTAGTAGCGACGATGGCATGGAAGTGATTTTCGAGCCAGAGGGTGAGTATCCTGATGCGGAGACACTATGGCTTGAAGTGAATCGTTATGTGCAGTCGACAGATATTCGGGCTTCTCGATTAGAGGAAGATCCGTCATCGATTACACTGCATATAGAATAGCAGGGTTCCCTTAGCGAATAGGGAAAGTATTTTGAAAATAGAGGTGCAATTATGTTTGTAGATAAAGCGAAGATTTTTGTAAAAGGTGGCGACGGAGGTAACGGAACGATTTCATTTCGTCGTGAGAAATACGTTCCAAACGGAGGACCAGCAGGTGGTGACGGTGGTCGCGGCGGCGATGTCATTTTCCGTGTAGATGAAGGTCTGCGTACGCTGATGGATTTCCGTTATCAGCGTCACTTCAAAGGACAACGCGGTGAAAAAGGACGTACGAAAAACCAGCATGGTGCAGGTGCAGACGACACAATCGTTCGTATCCCACCAGGTACAGTTATTATTGATGAGGATAGCGGCGAAGTGCTGGCTGACCTAACGCGCCACAATCAGGAGATTATCGTTGCAAAAGGTGGACGTGGAGGACGCGGGAATACTCGTTTCTCTACCCCTGCGAACCCGGCACCTTATCTGGCTGAAAATGGTGAAGAAGGCCAGGAGCGTAACATTGTGCTTGAACTGAAAGTCATGGCGGATGTAGGTCTGGTTGGATTCCCGAGCGTCGGCAAATCGACACTTCTGTCTGTTGTATCCGCAGCAGAACCAAAGATCGGTGCATATCATTTTACAACGATTACGCCAAACCTGGGTGTAGTTGCTGTAGGTGATGATCGCAGCTTTGTTATGGCGGATCTGCCAGGTCTGATTGAGGGTGCTCATGAAGGCATCGGTCTGGGTCATGAGTTTTTGCGTCACGTTGAGCGTACACGCGTTATCATTCACGTGGTAGATGTATCTGGCTCGGAAGGACGCGATCCATTTGAGGATTGGGTGAAAATCAATGAAGAGCTGAAGCTGTACAGTGCGGAGCTGGAAAAGCGTCCTCAAATTGTAGCGGCTAACAAGATGGATATGGAAGAAGCACAGCAGAATCTGGAGGAGTTCACTCGCCAGGTGCTTGAAGTAAGACCGGATATCCAGATCATTCCGATTTCTTCATTAACACGTCAGGGTATTCAGGAGCTGCTCTACAAAGCGGCGGATCAACTGGATCAAATGCCTGAAGCTGTTGCTGTTGAAGAGGTTCAGCAGGTTGCTGAGCGTAAAGTATATCGTTTGGAAAAAGAAGAAGACGAGGGCTTCAAAATCTACCGCGAGAACGAAATCTTCGTGGTGGAGAGCAAGAAGATCGAAAACCTCATGAAACGCATGCAGCTGAACTCCGAGGATGCGATTATGAAGCTGGGTCGTACGATGCGTCATATGGGCGTCGACAACGAGCTGCGTAAACGCGGTGCCAAAGACGGCACAGTCGTTCGAATTGGCGAGCTGGAATTTGAGTTCGTTGAAGGAAGCAGTTATTTCTAAGTCGATCAGCATGTATTTCTAAGATCATAAGTAAGGTGTGGCTGACTTGCTGTGACCCGTTATGTTAGCGGTCAACTTGACGATGCACGATAGATTAAATATATAGTCGTTTGATTAGCTATAGTGAATTATATTACTCAAAAGCACGATATTCTGTAATAACAGGTTGAAGAATAAACCTTCTTCACACTGTAACGCAGAGATCGTGCTTTTTATTTTATATACCGCCAGATATGCCGCTTGCCTTATTTCAGCCCCAATGTAAGCCTTATCAAGGAAAAAGTGGTTGCCTGACATGGACAGTTACTTTATAATGTCCACTATACGAAAACATGAGTCTTTGAGGAGAGGACGCTGTGAAAGAAAAATACTATCTTGTACGTGAAGATATTTTACCTGAGGCAGTGCTGAAGACGATGCGCGTGAAGGAGCTTTTAGCTTCGGGCGATACACGCACGATCAATGAAGCAGTCGAAAAGATCGGTCTCAGCCGTAGTGCTTTTTATAAATACAAGGACGGGATTCATCCGCTTAACCGTTTGGAAAAGGATCGAATCATTACCGTCTCCTTTGATCTGGATCACCGTTCTGGTATTTTGTCTCATGTGCTGGGCTTGATGGCTGAATATGGAGGAAACGTACTGACTATTCATCAGAGTATCCCTTTGCAGGGAAGAGCGAACGTTGTTCTGTCCGTAGAGACGACGCGTTTGACTGAGGATCTGGATACGATGGTAGAAGCGATGCAAAATGTAGCTGGTGTACGGCATATTCATATTATTGGTCAAGGCTGATGCAGACTGTCGCGGACTACTATACAATGGATGGAAGCACGATATCCCGTATATAACAGAGCAGACAACAAATGAGCAGAAATCGTCTCAGGAGGGGAAGGGCAAGATGAAACCAGTAAAAGTAGGCTTATTAGGATTAGGTACAGTAGGAACGGGCGTAGTACGCATCGTACAGGGAAACCAGGAAGACCTGAGCAGTCAGGTAGGTTCACCGATTACGATTGAGAAGATTGCTGTACGTAGCATCGATAAGGCGCGTAACATTGATATTGATCCAGCTTGTTTGACAACCGATCCGTGGGAAGTGATCCGCGATCCAGACATTGACGTGATCGTTGAGGTAATGGGCGGTATTGATTCGACACGTGAATATATTCTAGAAGCATTAGAGCGCGGTAAGCATGTCGTTACGGCGAATAAAGATCTGATGGCACTGCATGGTAGTGCCATTCTGGCGAAGGCGCAGGAAAAGCAGTGTGATGTATTTTATGAAGCAAGTGTTGCGGGTGGTATTCCGATCATTCGTACGTTGATTGAAGGCTTTTCCTCTGACCGCATTGTGAAGATTATGGGGATCGTCAACGGTACGACCAACTATATTTTGAGTAAAATGAGTCAGGAAGGTGCCTCGTACGCCGATGTGCTGAAGGAAGCACAGGAGCTTGGCTATGCGGAGTCCGATCCGACAAGTGATGTGGAAGGTCTGGATGCAGCACGTAAAATGGCAATTCTCGGTACGCTGGGCTTCCGTACGAACGTGGAGCTGTCCGATGTAACGGTACAGGGGATCTCTTCTATTACGAAGGAAGACATTAACTATGCCAAAAATCTAGGCTATGAAATGAAGCTGCTCGGTATCGCTACAAGTCAAAATGATCATATTACAATCAGCGTGCAGCCAACCATGATCCGGAAAAATCACCCACTCGCTTCGGTCAACGGTGTGTTCAATGCCGTATACGTGCATGGTGAATCGGTAGGAGAGACGATGTTCTACGGAGCAGGTGCAGGTGAATTGCCGACAGCGACATCGGTTGTAGCTGATCTGATCGCTGTGATCAAAAATCTCAAGCTAGGTGTCAATGGACTAAAGGCGATCGTGCCCTATAAGACGAAGAAGCTTCAATCTGACGATCAGGTTATGTACAAAAACTTTATCCTGCTGCACGTCGATGATAAAGCAGGGGTACTTGCTCAGATCACTCAGGTATTTGCCGAGTATAATGTAAGCTTAGCATCCGTTGTTCAGCAGCCCAATGCAACTAACCCGGATGCAGAGATTGTGATCATTACCCACCGTGCGAGCAAAGCCAGCTTTGACCGGGTATTGCAGCATTTCGAGAATCTCGATGTGATTCAGCGCATCAAGAGTATCTATCGGGTCGAAGATATTTAAAGGAGCAGTGTAGTGATGATGACGAATGAAGGTTTTCAAAAAGTATATACACCTCGTAAAGCAGTTCGTGTTGCTGTTCCAGCGAGTACTGCGAATCTAGGGCCGGGCTTTGATACGCTAGGTATGGCACTCGGCTTGTACTCCTGGATTGAGATGAAGGAAGCGGAGCAGACTCGTATCACATTGCTAGGTGACCAGCTATATGGTATCCCTACGGATAAAACGAATCTAATTTATAAAATGGCCCAGGCTGTTTTCCGTAAAGCAAACGTATCGATGCCGGAACTCGAAATTACCATGTATTCGGACATTCCGCTCACTCGGGGATTAGGTAGTAGCGCATCAGCACTCATCGGTGCCTTAGCCGCAGCAAATGCCTTAACAGGACATGCGCTTCCTGATGAAGAGCTGCTGAATATGGCGACAGCCTTTGAAAAGCATCCTGATAATGTGGGTGCATCTCTCTATGGTGGAATTGTAGTAGCCACATGGGATGGGCAGCAGGCAAACTGTCTGCGAATTACACCGCCAACGGAGCTACAAGCGCTGGTGATTATTCCTGATTTCCAATTGTCTACTACCAAAGCACGCGAAGTATTACCAGCCCAGCTATCCATGGCCGATGCGATCTATAATATTAGTCGTAGCTCTCTGCTGGTCGCGGCATTATTCTCAGGCAAGCTGAATCTGATTCGTGAAGCGATGCAGGATCGTCTGCATCAGCCGTATCGTGCGACTCTTGTACCGGGAATGGAGCAGATTTTAGGGCAGGCGACTGATCATGGCGCACTGGGCATTGCACTTAGTGGTGCAGGCCCTACAATGATCGCATTTGTAGATCGTCATTCGGCGAAGAAGGACCAACTGGAAGGGTATTTGATTGATACAATGAAGGCGCAAGGGATTACAGCTAGCACATTATGGCTTGAACCTGTAACTGAGGGCGTTGTATACTACTACGATACCGAAACCTATTCATTTATGGATATTGTCAAAGGAGAAGTTCGTTTATGATTCGTATTGCTGCCTTACCGTCTGGCTCCGTATCTCATGAAGCACTACTCCATATCCTGGGCGATCAACCGATCGAGATTGTACATCATAAAATGATTGCCGATGTCTTTCTGTCTACAGCTCAAGGAAAGACAGATTATAGCGTGATTCCAATCGAAAACACGATTGAAGGCTCTGTAACCCTGCATATGGATTGGCTTGTACATGAAGTGGATATTCCGATGCAATTGGAGTGGGTGTATCCATCGATTCAAAATCTGATCGGCAGACGCAGTGAATTGATTGCTGATGGAGAAGATCCGTCTCTTGTGAGTCCAGAAAGCGATCTGGACTATAGCCGCATTCGTAAAGTGTTGTCTCACCCCGTAGCGATGGCGCAATGTCATCAATTTATTCGAAGTACATTGCCAGAAGCAGAGCTGGAGCATGTCGGTAGTACGGCTGAAGCGGTGCAGATGGTTAGCCAGAACCCAGGTCAAGGACTCGCAGCGATTGGTACTTCATTGGGCGCACAAAAATACGGCCTGGATATACTCGCTGACCGTATTACAGATCACGACAATAACCATACTCGGTTTGTTCTGATCGGTAATCGCCCCATCACCGTCAAAAAAGAAGCCGATCATATGAAGACGAGTATGCTAATTACGCTGTCTGAGAACTTTGCCGGTGCACTCCATCAGGTGCTGGCTGCCTTCTCATGGCGCAAGCTCAATCTCTCTCGTATTGAATCACGTCCAACTAAGAAGAAGCTGGGTAATTACTATTTCTATATCGATGTACTGGCCTCACAGGATTCCGTACTGATCAAGGCAGCAATGGAAGAAATTCAAGCACTCGGCTGTCAGGTAAGAGTTCTTGGCTCTTACCCATGCTATGAGTACAATTTGGCAAGAGCTAAGAGCTAAGAGCTAAGAGCTAAGAGCTAAGAGCTAAGAGCTAAGAGCTAAGAGCTAAGAGCTAAGAGCTAAGAGCTAAGAGCTAAGAGCTAAGAGCTAAGAGCTAAGAGCTAAGATTGACCATATATTGGATTGAATTATATAAAGACAGAGCTTAGATCAGAACCAGCATAGCATGATGCTGTGGGTTCGTTTCTATAGCTACTGTCTTTATTTTTACAAAGCGGCCTAATATATGATCCTACCTACAATCCATGATAGAACAGTTAATCATGTCATGTCCTTCTGTGACTCCTTTGTATTGCAGCTATCATGTTAAAAGGGTAGGCATGATATTACTAAAAATATAACGAGAGCAGTACCGAATAATCAGCACCTGGATGAGTGGGTTTTTGATGATTGATTTGGGTAAATACACATTCGAAAATTAATTATAAAAAAGTGCTTGCCAAATATCTGAGGGCATGATATATTATAAAAGTTGTCACGAACGAGTGATAATAAAGAGAAAAAAGCTGGTTTTGTTTCTTAGGTAATATAAAAGAACGAAATAAAGCTTCTGACTCAACAACTTTTAAGTTTACAACCAACAAACGGTTGAAAAAAACTTCAAAAAAAGTTGTTGACAGAAAAGAAAGAAAATGATAAGATATAAGAGTTGCTGCAAGAGACAATGAGTGGCAACGAAAGAGCTTGATCTTTGAAAACTGAACAACGAGTGAGTGAAGAACTTCGGTTCTTCAACAAATAGAGAACAGCAATGTTCTCGCCAGCAACAAAATGAGCAAGTCAAACACTTTATTGGAGAGTTTGATCCTGGCTCAGGACGAACGCTGGCGGCGTGCCTAATACATGCAAGTCGAGCGGAGTCGATAGGAAGCTTGCTTTCTTGAGACTTAGCGGCGGACGGGTGAGTAACACGTAGGCAACCTGCCCTTTAGCCTGGGATAACTACCGGAA
>NZ_CP139194.1:1512500-5688415 GCF_034055775.1 Paenibacillus hunanensis
GTTCTCCCCGAAATAGCTTTAGGGCTAGCCTCGGAAGATGAGTCGCGGAGGTAGAGCACTGATTGGGTGCGGGGCCCGCAAGGGTTACCAAGCTCAGTCAAACTCCGAATGCCGCAGACTTTATTCCGGGAGTCAGACAGTGGGTGCTAAGGTCCATTGTCAAAAGGGAAACAGCCCAGACCATCAGCTAAGGTCCCCAAGTGTGTGTTAAGTGGGAAAGGATGTGAAGTTGCACAGACAACCAGGATGTTGGCTTAGAAGCAGCCACCATTTAAAGAGTGCGTAATAGCTCACTGGTCGAGTGACTTTGCGCCGAAAATGTAACGGGGCTAAACACACCACCGAAGCTATGGCTTGATGCTTGCATCAGGGGTAGGGGAGCGTTGAATTGAGGTTGAAGGTATACCGTAAGGAGTGCTGGACACAATTCAAGTGAGAATGCCGGTATGAGTAACGAAAAGATCAGTGAGAATCTGATCCGCCGAAAACCTAAGGGTTCCTGAGGAAGGCTCGTCCTCTCAGGGTAAGTCGGGACCTAAGGCGAGGCCGAAAGGCGTAGTCGACGGACAACAGGTTGAAATTCCTGTACCACCGAGAGCCGCTATGAGCAACGGGGTGACGCAGGAGGGTAGTGACGCAGGCTGATGGATGCCTGTCTAAGCAGTGAGACTTGTGTGTAGGTAAATCCGCACACTTTAAGGTCAGGCTGTGATGGGGAGCGAAAATTACAGTAGCGAAGGTCATGATCTCACACTGCCAAGAAAAGCCTCTAGCCAGGAAGCAGGTGCCCGTACCGTAAACCGACACAGGTAGGTGAGAAGAGAATTCTAAGGCGCGCGGAAGAACTCTCGTTAAGGAACTCGGCAAAATGACCCCGTAACTTCGGGAGAAGGGGTGCCCCGGTAGTGTGAATAGCACGAGGGGGCCGCAGTGAAAAGGCCCAAGCGACTGTTTAGCAAAAACACAGGTCTGTGCGAAGCCGCAAGGCGAAGTATACGGGCTGACGCCTGCCCGGTGCTGGAAGGTTAAGGGGAGTGGTTAGCGCAAGCGAAGCTATGAACCGAAGCCCCAGTAAACGGCGGCCGTAACTATAACGGTCCTAAGGTAGCGAAATTCCTTGTCAGGTAAATTCTGACCCGCACGAATGGCGTAACGATTTGGGCGCTGTCTCAACGAGAGATCCGGTGAAATTTTAATACCTGTGAAGATGCAGGTTACCCGCGACAAGACGGAAAGACCCCATGGAGCTTTACTGCAGCTTGATATTGAACTGGGGTGCGATTTGTACAGGATAGGTGGGAGCCTACGAAGAGGGAGCGCAAGCTTCCTTGGAGGCGCCGTTGGGATACCACCCTGATCGCATCTGAGTTCTAACCTAGTACCGTGATCCGGTACGGGGACCGTGTCAGGTGGGCAGTTTGACTGGGGCGGTCGCCTCCTAAAATGTAACGGAGGCGCCCTAAGGTTCCCTCAGAATGGTTGGAAATCATTCGAAGAGTGCAAAGGCAAAAGGGAGCTTGACTGCGAGACCTACAAGTCGAGCAGGGACGAAAGTCGGGCTTAGTGATCCGGTGGTACCGCATGGAAGGGCCATCGCTCAACGGATAAAAGCTACCCTGGGGATAACAGGCTTATCTCCCCCAAGAGTCCACATCGACGGGGAGGTTTGGCACCTCGATGTCGGCTCATCGCATCCTGGGGCTGAAGTAGGTCCCAAGGGTTGGGCTGTTCGCCCATTAAAGCGGTACGCGAGCTGGGTTCAGAACGTCGTGAGACAGTTCGGTCCCTATCTGTCGTGGGCGTAGGAAATTTGAGAGGAGCTGTCCTTAGTACGAGAGGACCGGGATGGACGCACCGCTGGTGTACCAGTTGTTCCGCCAGGAGCATCGCTGGGTAGCTACGTGCGGAAGGGATAAGCGCTGAAAGCATCTAAGCGTGAAGCCCCCCTCAAGATGAGATTTCCCAATTAGTAAGACCCCTTGAAGACGACGAGGTAGATAGGTTGGAGGTGGAAGTGCAGCAATGCATGGAGCTGACCAATACTAATCGGTCGAGGGCTTATCCTATCTTTCTAAATACGCGATGATTCGTTTCGGATTCAGTTTTCAGGTGATCAACCTGTAGCAAGAACGTTTGGTGATGATGGCGGAGGGGTTCCACACGTACCCATCCCGAACACGACCGTTAAGCCCTCCAGCGCCAATGGTACTTGGACCGCAGGGTCCTGGGAGAGTAGGACGTCGCCAAGCGAAGAGTAAGACCTTCCGCTCTGTAGAGCGGACAATATTCCCTGATAGCTCAGTTGGTAGAGCACTCGACTGTTAATCGAGTTGTCACAGGTTCGAGTCCTGTTCGGGGAGCCATATGGAGAGGTGTCCGAGTTGGCCGAAGGAGCACGATTGGAAATCGTGTAGGCGTCACAAGCGTCTCGAGGGTTCGAATCCCTCTCTCTCCGCCAGAAGCCCGTTAGTGATTAACTAATGAAATGTAAAATAAGGCTTGCAATTATGTAAGAATTGTGTTAAGATAATAAAGGTTGTTTTGAGTAAGGCCCGTTGGTCAAGGGGTTAAGACACCTCCCTTTCACGGAGGTAACAGGGGTTCGAATCCCCTACGGGTCATAATATGGAGACTTAGCTCAGCTGGGAGAGCATCTGCCTTACAAGCAGAGGGTCGGCGGTTCGATCCCGTCAGTCTCCACCATATAGACTTTATTTGACGACGCGGGGTGGAGCAGTCCGGTAGCTCGTCGGGCTCATAACCCGAAGGTCACAGGTTCAAATCCTGTCCCCGCAATTAAAGTGGAACCGTGGTGTAGGGGTTAACATGCCTGCCTGTCACGCAGGAGATCGCGGGTTCAAATCCCGTCGGTTCCGCCATTTATAATTTAGAAGTTTTAGTTATAATGAGGATTACAAAGAAACACATGCAGTATGCGGACGTGGCTCAGCGGTAGAGCATCGCCTTGCCAAGGCGAGGGTCGCGGGTTCGATTCCCGTCGTCCGCTCCATACGCGCCCTTAGCTCAGCTGGATAGAGCGTTTGACTACGAATCAAAAGGTCAGGAGTTCGAATCTCTTAGGGCGCGCCATTTATTTTTAAGTTTTTCACACTTGCCGGTGTGGCGGAATTGGCAGACGCGCGCGACTCAAAATCGTGAGGGAAACCGTGGGGGTTCGAGTCCCTTCACCGGCACTTATATCGGGATGTAGCTCAGCTTGGTAGAGCACCTGGTTTGGGACCAGGGGGTCGCATGTTCAAATCGTGTCATCCCGATACAGAAAAGCCATCATTCTTAATGAATGATGGCTTTTTATTTTATATAAGAGTTTATTTGTATATAAGAGAATGGGTTGGTTAGTTTTTGAATGTACATTGTTGAATATACACTATATAAAATGTATATGTATTTGATTGGTTTGTACGTATCATGGACATAGGTACTTCTTATATGAGAAAGATACGTATATAGGTAGAATACGTATACTGAGCGAATATACTTGATAATTATTGAGCGTACTTATATAAAAGCGAGCATGCTTATATAGAAGCCCATTTTGCATAGAAATTACATGAAAATTTTAAGTTGTGCATATGCATCGCTGCATATATACATCAAAGTATTGATTTAACTTGTTAAAATGTACTGGTTCCATTTTTGTTGCCAGTGGATGTCTTGCCAGAATGGGTGATGAGGTGCACAATTAGAGCATAGTGTCATGCCCCAGAAGTTCATTTTCATACCAAGCTGAATAGCATATTCGGCGATAAACTTTCCTACAGGACCTTCTTCAAAGCTTGCATATAGTGGTGTATAACCGATATAGCCTTCGCCTACAACGACAGGGATATGCTGCTCCTCTGCCCATGCGTGAATCTCCGTTAGACGTTCTTCTGCTTTGTTTAGCATCGCTTGTTTATGTTCTCCATAGTGATCGTATAAGTATACATCCCAGCGATCGGGATCAGCCCAATCATGTACGTATAGCATTTTGGCACCTACAGGATTACCGTCTAATCTCCACGCTTGCTCTGATGGTAGCTGCCATTGTTGAATCGAAGGAGCATTTTCACGTAATAGACTTTGTACGAATGGATTAGGAAAAGGAGCATGCTGTTCATCCAGATCCATGGCATCCATTAACTGTTGAAGCACACCTTTCAAATAGAGATGGAAATGAGCGACCTGAAAGTTACGAGGTAGAATCTTTTTATCATAGGGCTCATTGGCAGTATAGCAGCCTGTCATCAGTATATCTGGATGACGATCACGCAGTAACTGAACGGCTTCTTCTACATAAGGGGTAAGGTGACGAATCTGTTCACCGATTGGATGTGCAGGAATACCTGCTTCATCGGCAAGGGCAGTGAGTTGTCCAAATTCGATCTCGTTATGTAGCTCAGTGTAAGCGATCTGCTGCTGAAAGCCAGCTTGTTTTAGAAAGTCGAGCAAGCTGTTCATCGAATGTGCAATTGTGAGGAAACGCTCGGCTGGTGGTATCTGTCTTAGTTCTTGCCACAGCTCGGGCGATTCAAGAAAGCTGGGGCTTTGCTGATATTCCCAGGATGATAGGATAATGTAGCAATTATGAAGCCGGGCTTGCTGAAACAGCTCTAGTATATGCTGATGCCCGTCTAGCTCGGCGCCACCCGCACAATTGTACCAGCGACTCCGCTGACCAAGCTGTCCCAAATTACTGAATCGCAGCTTTCCTGAACGTGGCCCTTGCGATGTAAATAATAGAAAAGGCATTGCACAAATCCGAATCGTATTGTAGCCGCGCTCTACAGCTTCTGTAAAACGTGCCTGCAAGTCATGATAAGGCTCTCCGGGCATGGTCATTGTATACCAGGAAAAATCCCACATTGTAATAGTAAGACGCTGAGGTAGATGGTTCGGTATGATCAAGGGAATAGGCACTCCTTTGTGAATGAAATGAACTACATTTTGTTATATAGCTAGTGATGCTTTCTCTATAGATAACTGTGTCAGCGATAAGTGCGTAGTAGCAGGATAGGTATAGAGAAGATAGCGCATATGGTTAGAAAAAATAAAAGATAAAAATGGAGAATGAGAAATGAACAATGAAATAGAAAAGACAGAAATTTAGAAAAGATATAATCATCTTATGTGCGTATTCATAGCTATTTGAATTCGGTAGTCATGAAGTTGGTTCGATTGTTGAGTTTCGATTGCTAATTATATAAAAAGAATTATGACTGCGCTGGAATTGATTTAAACAGGTAGATGTAAGAATGAGAGAGGCTCTTGTGGATCAAGATTTCCTTACTATCAAGCTAACGTGAAATGGAATGGATGACAATGTAATAAACCGTGCGAAATGTTTGAATAATAGTGTTGATCAGATGTCTATTTAATAGAGAAGGGGGCTTATGGACGATAGCTTGGTTAATATAACAGATCCTTCAATTACTCATAGGAGAGATACTGCATCTTTATCCTTAGGCGATAGGAATGAAGCTAGATAGTATGCAGCAAAATTAAACGACGAAGAAAATGCAGGTATACATTAAGAGGTGCAACAAAGATATAGAAGACATCTATAAGATACATATAGAAGGCTAAGGTACATATGAAAGACTAAGATACCAATGGAGTAAATAAAGTTAGGACGTGTTTTAAACTAAATACGATAGAAAAACCTGGTTAAGCAGGTATATCAATTCACCAAGTATGCATAACAATTCGCCGCGGCCGCCATAGAAATTTTCTGGTATAATAAAAAAATGATACATATGTTCGCCTGTTTCGCTTATTATAGAGAGGAAGCCATTTTTCAACAAAGACGTTGGAGTATGGTCTGAACGGCGGGTTACGTAAGGGAGAGATGGATTTGCGTATTATGGGAATTGACCCCGGGATTGCGATTGTTGGTTTCGGGTTTATCGATAAAAATGGTAGTAAGCTGACGCCGGTGCAATATGGCTGTATTCAGACCGAGGCGCATACACCGGAGGAGGAACGTCTACTCCATGTGTATGAAGGTATGGTGCAGCTGATCGAAAAGTATGAGCCGCAGATGATTGCATTTGAGAAGCTGTTTTTTAATCGTAACGTAACTACGGCGATGTCGGTTAGTCAGGCGCGAGGTGTAGCTATTTTAGCAGCAGCGCAAAAGGGATTACCAATCGCTGAATATACACCAATGCAGGTGAAGCAGGCTATTGTCGGCTATGGTAAGGCAGAGAAGCGTCAGGTGCAGGAGATGGTACGGATGTTTTTGAATTTGCAAAAAGTGCCAAAACCAGATGATGTAGCGGATGCGCTCGCTGTAGCTGTCTGCCATGCTCACTCCTATGTATTAAATTCCAAGTTAAATGAGGTATTGAAAAAATGATCGATTTTTTGCGTGGGCCTGTAGTTCATCTGGAAAATGAATATGTAGTGATGGATGTGCATGGCGTAGGTTATCGTGTATTTTGCCCGAATCCATTTGCAATTGCAAAGGCAGAAGGGGAAACGATTGTGTATATTCATCATCATGTACGTGAGGATGCCATTCAGCTGTTTGGTTTTCCGACTCGGGATGAGCAGAAGCTATTTCGTAAGCTGATTGAAGTGTCGGGCATTGGGCCTCGGGTGGCGCTTGGAATTTTGAGTGGTGGTAGTCCAGAGGGTGTAATTACGGCGATCTATCAGGAGAATATTACGTTCCTGACCAAGCTTCCTGGTATTGGGAAGAAGACGGCACAGCGTATGATCCTCGATCTGAAGGATAAGCTGGATGGTATCGGTGACTCGATTATGGCGACTGGACTGTTTGCAGCGACGGCGACAGCACCGGCTGTAGCTGGTGGCGATGTATGGTCAGAAGTGCGTGAAGCTTTGAAAGCTCTTGGTTATACTGATACTGAACTGGATCGGGTATGGCAGACGCTCAAACATGAGGTATTTCCAGAGGATACGGTGGATTCTGTTATGAAACGGGCTTTGAAGATGCTGTATACTGGTTAAGCACAAGCAGCACAAGCAGCACAAGCAGCACAAGCAGCACAAGCAGCACAAGCAGCACAAGCAGCACAAGCAGCACAAGCGTGGTAAATAAGATAAGTGACAGGAGCAATTTTGTATTTGCACTTGTGTGCTTGTTAATAAGCAGTTGTAGCGCTGCTTACATCCGTAAATAACGACTGAGATACAACATGCTAATATCAAATTACACTCTTGTATTATAAAATCTTTTGTACTATATAAAATCGTATGATCAATATCAAACAATAATATAAAGCAATTATATCAACCAACTATAAAATAAGATAAAACAAGCAATATGAACGATGAATAGGAGTGTACATCGTATCCATATATTATCTTATCAACGTATGAATAACGTATCGATGATGAAACAAACTTGCCGCAGGCAAGAAGAGGGGAGCGATTAAGATGACGGATGACCGCATTATATCGGCAAATTTGATGATGGAAGACCAAGCGGTGGAACTCAGTCTGCGTCCCCGTTACCTTGCGGAATATATCGGACAGAGTCGTGTAAAGGAAAACCTGAAAATCTATATCGAGGCTGCCAAGATGCGCGGCGAAGCATTGGATCATGTATTACTATATGGCCCGCCAGGACTGGGTAAAACAACGCTGGCGAATATTATCGCCAATGAGCTAGGGGTAAACCTGCGTACGACATCAGGGCCAGCGATTGAGCGTCCAGGGGATCTGGCTGCATTGTTAACGAATCTACAGGACGGAGATGTGCTATTTATCGATGAAATTCACCGTTTGAATCGTTCGGTGGAGGAGGTACTGTATCCTGCGATGGAGGATTCGGCACTTGATATTATGATCGGTAAAGGACCAAGTGCACGCTCGGTACGTCTGGATTTGCCGCCATTCACCCTGATCGGAGCGACAACTAGAGCGGGGCTGTTATCGGCGCCATTACGCGATCGTTTTGGTGTAGTCAGCCGATTGGAGTTTTATACAGTGGATGAGCTGACGTTTATTGTAAGTCGTGGTGCAGATATTCTCGGTATTGAAATTCTGGGGGATGCTGCTGAGGAGATTGCGCTTCGTGGACGTGGTACACCGCGTATTGCGAATCGTTTGCTCAAGCGTGTGCGTGACTATGCGCAGGTTCGTGGTGACGGGATTATTACACCGGAGATTGCAAAGGAATCGCTCAACATGCTACAGGTCGACCCTTGTGGTCTGGATCAGATCGATCATAAGATGCTGGAGGCGATGATTCATAGCTTCCGCGGCGGTCCGGTAGGTCTGGACACGATCGCAGCGACGATCGGCGAGGAAGGGCAGACGATTGAGGATGTATACGAGCCTTATTTGCTTCAACTGGGCTTTTTGCAGCGTACGCCGCGTGGACGTGTGGTAACACCAAAGGCGTATAGTCATCTGGGCATTCCGATGCCGGAGGATTTGAAGGGGAAGTAAGGTTATAGCCTAGTATAGGAGAAAGCTACAGATACATGAAGGTATATATCTGTAGCTTTTTTTGTACGCTTATTTGGTTTTGATAGGCTCACACAGGAACGGGCACGAACGATTCCATTTTTAAGCACGATACATCATAAAATGCATCTAAGTACAAAGTAATACATTCCATAGGCTGTAGCTCACAATTTAACTGGAATCAGTTTACTTCGATACCGGGCTATGAAATAATTCAATAAAATACATTTTTCTGGAAATCGTAGCCTGCCAATAGTTAGATGGATGTAAGCTAGAGAAGTCGACCACATTAGAATTCACCTGTAAATAGTAATGGATGAATAGGGACTTATGAAAAGATGAATAGTCAGTAGTAAAAAGTTGCTGGGTAGTGAAAAGCTGTTGATTCGTTTTAATTGAGAGCAACGAACAAAATAAGCAACATCAATTACATACGATGTTCTGGCAAACAGGAGGTTGATTGGGATGAAGAAGAAAGTTATCGTGATGGCATTAGGTTTTGTAGTCGTAACTGCGGCTGGAGTAGCTGTTGGGAGGTATGGAGGAGCACAGCCGTCAAAGGAACAAGTGGCTGCACAGCGGCAGGCAGTTATGCAAACGACGTTTGATCAGTTGCAGTCGAAGGATGGTCAGAAGGGCTCTATATTTGGAGGATCTACAGATTCGCCAAACGATGCACTAATTGTGGAAGGCGACGGCATCCACATTTCCAAACAGGAATTTGATTTTTACAAAGCAAATGTAGAAATGGTGACAACGCTCAATCAGCTACAGCAGGGAACAGATAGCCCTGTAAATATTGGAACGGATGCTGAACTACTGAATCAATTATTGAAAAAAGAACTGGCTGTACAATATGCACAAAAAATAGGCATTACCGTCTCGGAGCAAGAAATGGCACAAATGGTGAAGGCTGAAAAGAATCGTTTATATGACCCTGCGCTGGCAAGTAAGAGTAACGATCAGCAGCTCATTCAGCAAATTATGAAGAGTAGAATCGCATTGACCGGACTTAGTGAACAGGAATTTTGGAATAGTGAGCAGATCAAGCAGCAATATGGAAAAACGATCTATATGAGTAAGCTGTATGATGAGCTATTGAAAAAGGGACAGATTGATGGGCCTGCTGCATTTGATGCATTTCAGGATCAGCTTGTACAGCAGCAACAGGGTCAATATACAGTAAATACACAATTGCTTAACAAAAGCTAAATTGAACTTAACTAAAAAAGCTATTCACGATGTCGCATAGACGTGGTGGATGGCTTTTTTCTATGAGGAAATCGTTTGTATGCTCTCGTTATAGCCAGCGTCAGCAAAAATCCTAAAAAAGTGTTATATTTATAACACGTATGTCTGGCAGCATTATCGTCAGGCATAAAGATGAAGTATAATTAAAGTAGATCGTCATGTCGTGAGTGTATCCTTTGGATGTTCAATCTATAATAAATCTTCTGAGGTGTGTATGCGTAAAACAAGTAGCTTTCTTTTGGCAGTGGTGATGAGCTGTAGTTTCTTCGGTCATTCTTCGGTATCTCATGCCAGTGAACCTTCGTTTGAAGAGGATGTGCGGGTGGGGCTATTTTTTAATGGCGGTAGTACATATACGTCTATCGTGCCAGTCGTTAATGTAAAATCTGCTGCTAGTTTGCAGGTTGGGGTGACACAGGGCGGCGTATTTGATTCGTGGCAGGATATCGGTCAGCAGGCGAGCTTTGGCATTGATGGATATCGGGTTAAAGTATTGGAAACGCCTAGCTTTGATACAGTGGCTGCTGGAATCAAATTACTTCAGCCAACTAGCGATAAGCCGATTGTATTCTCTACCTCAAAAGGTGGACAAACGGTGTATCAGCTGTATACAGGCATGTATGCTTCTGAAGCGAATGCACAAACGGCAGCCACTCGTGTTGCTTCCACTGCACGCTCATTACTGGGCGGACAAACGCCAACAGTGAAGGGTGGCATGCATCTGTCCGCAGGTAGCTTTGTAAGCTCAGCACAGGCGCAGGGCGTGCTCAATACGGCTCAAGTAGCAGGTCTGGATGCTTATATGGTCATGACTGGTAGTGGCTCTTACGAGGTCTGGATTGGTGAGGAAGCGAATGCTACGGCGCTTGCAGCGGTAAAAGCGACGGCAGCGGAAGCCTTACCTACAGCGCCATTAACAACAGTGAGCAGCTCCACGCCTGCCCTAATTATGCGTCAAAATGTGACGTCGAGCGTAACCAGTCCATCGCCGGTTAATCACTATATATTAAGCGGTACGAATGCCAAGCTGACGATTAAAGGGAATGCATCGGGTACGCAGGTGACGGAGCGTTCTGCACGTACGTATCGTGGTGATTTTGAGCTGAGTAACTATAATGGTCAGCTCGCATGGGTGAATGTGCTTCCGATGGAGCAATATCTGTATTCGGTCGTTGGTGGCGAGGTTTCGGCATCATGGCCTGCGGAGTCGCTCAAGGCGCAGGCGGTAGCTGCTCGTAGCTATGCTCGTTTTCAAGAGCAGGGCTCCAAGTTTAAAATTGCTGATGTGGTTGATACGACGCTCAGTCAAGCCTATAATGGCGTAGGTGCAGAGGATAAGCGGATCATTGCCGCAGTCGATGCTACAGCTGGCGAGGTCATTATGAAAAATGGCAAAGTGATCGAGTCGATCTTCTCTGCCAATGCGGGTGGCGCTAGCGCAGACACATCCGAGGTTTGGAATAGCGGCGGTGGAGATGTGTTTGTGACCGTTGATTCCAAAGGCGATGAAGCGGCGCAGGCTTCACTCAAAAAGTGGTATCATGTGCTGCTGGATAATGGAAGCTCTGGTTATATACGCGAGGATAATGTAAAGCTGACTGGCGATAAGACATCTGCTGGGCTGGATAAAATGACGGTGACGACTAAAAATACGAATGTGCGTAAGCTTCCAGTTGTACAAAACAGCGTGCAGTCGGTATCGCAGCTGAACCCGGGCGATGAGGCGGTTGTACTGGAGGTCGTTCCAGAATCGAACAGCTATCAATGGATTCGTGGCCCCTTCAAATCAGCGGAGCTACTCGCTGCATTAAAAGGAAAAACGACGTCTACCTTACCTTCTACGATCACATCGATTCAGGTAAGTCAGCGCGGCCCGTCCGGTCGTGTAACGGAGATTAAGATCAATGGGAGCGTCGTAAAGGTGAAGTATCCCGATATGTTCCGTTCGGCATTGAATAGTCTGCCAAGCACGCTATTTGATGTGGTGAGCACGGACAAATATACCGTGATCGGTTCTGGCAATGCACAGGATGAATTATCTGCTGGCGGTACGACATTGCTAGGCGCGTCTGGACAGGGGACAGGCAGTACGAGTACGGTAATCTTGAATGGAGATGGCAATGCACGTGTGACTGAGCCAGGCGGCTTCCTGTTTACCGGTCGCGGTAATGGGCATGGACTGGGGTTATCGCAATGGGGTGCCAAGGGTATGGCAGATCAAGGCGCAGATTATAAGGAAATATTAGAACATTACTATCATGACGTTGATATTGTGAAGGGATAAATGAACATGAAAGTTGATTTGTATGATTTTGAATTACCAGAGCATCTGATTGCACAGGTGCCACTCAAGGATCGAACAGCTTCTCGTTTGCTGGCATTGAACAAGCAAACCGGTGAAATTCGTCACCAGCATTTTGGTGATATTTTGGAATATTTTAATGAAGGCGACACGCTGATTTTGAATGACACACGCGTCATTCCAGCACGTCTGTTTGGAACGAAAAAAGATACAGGCGCCAAAGCAGAAGTATTGCTGCTCACTCAGCTGGAAGGCGATCGCTGGGAAGCGCTCGTTAAGCCAGGGAAAAAGATCAAAACGGGTGCAGTGATCCAGTTTGGCGATGAGCTGGAAGCGGTGATCGAGGAAGAAGGCGATATGGGCATGCGTGTGCTCACCTTCCGCTATGAAGGTATTTTCCAGGAGATTCTGGATCGTCTGGGTGAAATGCCACTTCCTCCTTACATTAAGGAAACACTGGATGATCGGGAACGCTATCAGACGGTATACGCGAAGCATGAAGGCTCAGCTGCCGCACCGACAGCAGGGCTTCATTTTACGACAGAGCTGTTAGAAGCGATTCGTGCTAAAGGGGTATCGATTGGTTTCGTTACACTGCATGTCGGTCTGGGTACATTCCGTCCGATGAGCGTGGACACGGTAGAGGATCATGTGATGCATGAGGAGTATTATTCGCTACCTGCGGAAACGGCAGAGCTGATCAACACGACCAAGGCTCGCGGTGGACGCATTGTGGCAGTGGGCACAACATCAGCGCGTACGCTGGAGACGGTAGCACGTGATTTTGCAGGTAAGCCATTGGAAGCAACAAGTGGCTGGACACAAATCTTCATTTATCCGGGACATCAATTTGGTCTGGTGGATGCAATGATCACGAATTTCCATTTGCCAAAGTCAACGCTGGTAATGCTAGTGAGCGCACTGGCTGGACGCGATCATATTATGGCGGCGTATGAGGAAGCGATTCGTGAGCAATACCGCTTCTTTAGCTTTGGCGATGCGATGTTCATTTATTAATATATTCATATAAACATATATTGTGCTAAGTAGGGTGGCTCCGGTATAATAAAATGTCGGTGCTGCCCTTTTTTTGGCTGTGATGCAAATGAAGGTAGCGATAGAGGGGTTACTGTTTACGTACAATAAAGAAGGGTGTCTGCGTCGAAGCAGACACAGTTGCCGATAGATGCTAAGCCAGGTGACGAGCGTCCAGCGGGACGTGAACGAATATTTTAATGCAGAAAGAAGAGAATACATGTGATGTCTGGACCAATTCGATACGAACATATTAAAACCTGTAAGCAATCCGGTGCGAGACTAGGTCGCGTGCACACACCGCATGGTGTCATCGAAACGCCAGCCTTTATGCCGGTCGGTACACAGGCGACGGTAAAAACAATGAGCCCAGAAGAGCTGAAAGAGATGGATGCGCATATTATTTTAAGTAATACGTATCATCTGTTCCTGCGTCCGGGTCATGACCTGATCAAGGAAGCAGGCGGCCTGCACAAATTCATGAACTGGGATCGTCCAATTTTGACGGATAGTGGCGGTTTTCAGGTATTTAGCTTGAGCGAAATGCGTAAAATCACTGAGGAAGGTGTACATTTTCGTTCTCATTTGAATGGAGACAAGCTGTTCCTGTCGCCGGAAGTAGCGATGGAGATTCAAAATGCGCTAGGCTCTGATATTATGATGGCATTTGACGAGTGCCCTCCATATCCAGCCGAGTATGAATATGTGAAAAAATCACTGGAGCGTACGACACGCTGGGCAGAGCGTTGCCTGGAAAGTCATGCACGTTCACATGATCAAGGATTGTTCGCGATCGTGCAGGGTGGTATGCATGAGGACCTGCGTAAGCAGAGTGCACTTGATTTGACTTCGATGGATTTCCCGGGGTATGCTATTGGTGGACTGAGCGTTGGCGAGCCTAAGCATTTGATGTATCAGGCGTTGGAGTATACGATGCCATTTTTGCCAACGAATAAGCCGCGTTATCTGATGGGTGTTGGTTCACCGGATGCGCTGATTGAAGGCTCTATTCGCGGTGTCGATATGTTCGACTGCGTATTGCCAACACGTATCGCGCGTAACGGTACAACGATGACCAGTCAGGGACGTGTGGTTGTGCGTAATGCACAATATGCACGCGATTTTAGCCCGCTGGATCCGAATTGCGATTGCTACACCTGCCGCAATTATTCCAAGGCGTATTTGCGTCACCTGATCAAGGCAGACGAGACATTTGGTCTGCGTTTGACGACGTATCATAACCTGCATTTCCTGCTGAATCTGATGCGCGGTGTACGTCAGGCAATTATGGAAGATCGTCTGCTTGATTTCCGTGATGAGTTCTTCACGCAATATGGACTGCACGGTAATGACAAGGGCTTTTGATCCAGCCCATTGATGAGCGCAAGACCAATGATAGAAACACAACGGAGCCCGGGCGACCGGCTTCCGGTTTATATTTTAATAAGGGGGAAACACCATGTTTAATGTAGCAGCTGCTGCAGGGGGTTCTGGCAACATGTGGATGTCCATTTTGCCGTTTGTACTGATGTTTGTTGTATTTTATTTTCTGCTGATTCGTCCGCAGCAAAAGAAGCAAAAGCAACGTAACCAGATGCTGAATGCACTGGGTAAAGGCGACAAGGTCGTAACGATTGGTGGTCTGCATGGTACAATCGTAGAAATGACAGACGATATCGTTGTACTGCGTGTAAATGATGTAACAAAGCTGACTTTTGATCGCTCGGCAATTAGCCATGCATCGGCAAAAGAAACAGCTCCAGCAGCTAAAGCCTAACCTGCTGTATCGCTATAGGGCGACAGGCAAGGTGGTATGATTCTAACAATGAATGTTGAACGGACTGCGCTTCTGCGTAGTCCGTTTGCTTTTTAACTATCGTTTATGTTGCACAGTGGAAGTACGTGCATAGGGAGTGAGTCTGCGGTAATATGAAGGTTGTACAAGGCAAGGATAGGGGGAATGAAGGCTAATGATAACGGAAATGATGAGCTGGCAGCCTACGGTTGCGCTCGTGATTTTTCTGGTGGCGTATGCGATCTGGATGACAGGGCAGTTGAATCGAGCACTGGTTGCGCTAATTGCCGCTGTGCTTTTTTTACTGCTTGGTATCGTGCAATGGCGTAGTGCGTTTCAGCTTCATATCCAGTGGGATACGCTTCTATTATGGGCAGGGCTTCTGGTAATGGCTGCTGTGATGGGTCGTAGTGGCTCGATACATCGGTTTGCGCTTGTGCTCATTCGTTATAGTGGAAGGCGCCCAGCATTATTATATCTATATATGATGTTGCTTGCAGGAGTCGGTGCAGCACTGCTTGAGCCTGTAACGATGATGCTGATCCTGGTGCCGATTATGATCGCGGTGGCGAAGGCATTTCGATTGTCGGCAGTGCCGTTTCTTATTGGTTCTGTACTCGCTACGAATATTGGAGGTACCGCAACATTAATCGGTCAGCCAGCGAATATATGGATTGGAACAAATAATACTGAGCTTGATTTTGTAGCCTTTGTTACAGCGCTGGGACCGATTGTGGGAGTATTGTTTGTGTTGAACATCGTGCTCGTATGGCTCTGTTATTGTAAAGTACTGCGTATCCAGCCATCTCTTCTACAGCCTGAGCAATCATCCATCGTACCCGAAATAGTGAATTCATCGCATTCTATCGTACGGCGCGCTGTCGTACCTGTATTATATATAGCAGTGATTATATTATTGGTATGGGCTTCGCAGCTTGGATGGGAGTCAGGCTGGATTGCAGCAGGTGGTGCAGTGGTATTACTCATTGCAGGTAAATGGACGAGTGGCATTCGTCCATCTAGTGTATTGAAGCAGTTAGAGTGGGATACGTTGCTGTTTTTTGCCGGGCTATTCATTCTAGCTGGTGGGCTGATCCAAACAGGCTGGATTATTGAAGGAGCTACCTATCTGATCGAGCTGACGAATGGTAATATGGGTCTGGTCGCAATGATTCTTTTATGGGTGACGGGTCTGCTGTCGATGACAATGGATCATATGCCATGGATCGCCGCCGCGATTCCGCTAATTCAGGAAACAGGTCAGCAGATGGAAGCAAGCTCAGCCGGGCTGCTGCATCCATTATGGTGGGCGCTTGCGCTTGGTGCAGGCATTGGAGGTAGTGGTACATTGCTAGGCTCAGCAGCTGGTCTTATCGCCGCCTCGATGGCAGAGCGAGAGGGACAGCGGCTACGCTATATTGAATTTTTACGAATTGCTTTGCCGCTGACCTTGCTATCACTTGTGCTGGCTTCACTCTATCTCATGTATGTGCTGATGCCTTCATCGGTAAGCTAATTCTACATTTTTATATGTAAAGTTTATGTAAAAAGCAGGAATTTGAGAAGGTAAGGGCGAAAGGTATAGAGTGTATTGTGTGCTGGACAGATCATCTGGCGGCGGTCATGTGAACAAGGCAGGATATGAAGTTAAAGGGAAGGTAGCTGGTGGATATGGATGAACTGAGCAATGCGGAGCTAACCGAGCTGATCGAATCGCTATGCCAGAGCAAGATTGAAGAATTTAAATTGCTTGGTTATGAGCAAATCACCTCGGAAGAGCTATGGGATTGCCTGAATAGTAAATATTCCAAGCAGGGAATGCCCAGACTGTATGAGCTGGTGAATGATATTTTATCAATGAAGCCGAATCAGTTAATGCACTACCTGACGATGTCCTCGTACAAAGAAGCAGATATACGGTAATTCCATTGCCGGGGGAACGTGATATGGATGCCGTTATCCACATATCCATGTACAAAATGCCTGCAATTGTCACATTTTGTTCGCAAAACGATCGACATTCATTGGACCAATGAGAAGCTGGGGCCGGTGTTTTACTGGCATCAGCTTGTTTGTTTTGTCGACCACCGGTAAATTGACTGTCATTTGTCGCATCGCTATAATAGGAATATTGAGAATGAAAGGGGAACCACACACGGGATGAAAAGACTCATCAGCTTCGTAGTCGTAATACTCGTCGTGGCCGGTGTGATCGGCTTAACGACACCGCTGTTTAAGGACATCCGTTTAGGCTTGGACCTTAAAGGCGGTTTTGAGATTTTGTATCAGGCTACGCCAACGACACAGGGGGAAGCAGTCACCAGGGAATCCCTGATTCAGACTGCAAAAAGTTTGGAGCAACGTGCGAATGCACTCGGTACAAGTGAGCCGGAAATCACTACAGAGGGAAGCGACCGAATTCGCCTTCGGATCGCAGGTGTAACGGACGAGGCTACTGTTCGTAAAACCATGAAAGAGCCAGCTGAGCTTACATTCCGCAGTATGTCGGGATGTCCAGTTGATTCTTCCCAATCGAGCTCTAAGGACCAAACATCGTCCACAGAGAAAAGCACTACAGACAAAGGTGCTGAAAAGAGCACAACAACTAGCAAATCCAGCGGAACGACCGAAACCAAATCCGGTTCCGACAGCAATGCCGTGTCTGCACAAACTGTAGGCTCTCCAGAAGGAGTAGAGGTAACGCCGTCAACAGGTGAGGAATCCGTTCCTTCCGATACGAATGCCGCTGCTGCAAGTCAAGATCCACTGAAAGTGTACTGTAAAGTGGAAATGACAGGTAATGACTTTAAGGAAAATGGGGCTTCAGTTGTATATAACTCGCTGAACCAGCCTGAAATCACAATTAAAGTTAAAGATGCTAAAAAGTTTGCTGAAATCACAAAACGTCTGATCAATCAGCCACTGGCGATCTTCCTGAATGATGATCTGCTGTCTGCACCAACAGTTCGTGCAGAGCTGACAGACGGTACAGCAAGCATCTCTGGTAACTACACCGTACAGGAAGCACAACAACTGAAAGATCAGATCAACCTTGGCGCATTGCCGCTGAAATTGACCGAGATCTATTCGCAAAGTGTTGGTGCATCGCTTGGACAACAGTCGTTGCAAGATACACTGCGTGCAGGGATTATAGCGTCCATCGTTATTTTACTGTTCATGATCTTCGTTTATCGTGTACCAGGTCTAATCTCTGGCTTCTGTATTATCGTATACATCTGGCTCACACTGATGATCTTTATTGCAGGTGACTTCACATTAACTCTGCCAGGTATCGCCGCTTTCATACTCGGGGTCGGGATGGCAGTCGATGCGAATATTATTACCTTTGAACGGATCAAGGATGAGATTCGTACAGGTAAAAGTATGTCGTCTGCATTCAAATCGGGTAGCCGTAGCTCATTCGGTACCGTTATCGATGCCAACTTGACTACAATCATTGCGGCAGCCGTGATGTTTGGTCTGGGTACAGGTGCAGTACGTGGTTTTGCACTGGTACTGATTTTCAACATTCTGGTTAGTATCGCAAGTAACCTGTTCTTCTCCCGCTATCTGTTGTCCCTGCTGATCAATGGGAAACTGATCGACAAACCGGAGTATTTCGGTGTAAAGGAGAGTGAACGCAGTGCGCTTTAAGTGGGACTATGATTTCGTTAAATTAAGCAAGTATTTCTACACATTCTCCATTGTAGTCACGATTGCTGGTATTATTTCACTGGCTGTGTTCGGATTGAACTATAGCGTTGACTTCCGTTCGGGCTCGAACGTGGATATTACGCTGACCAAGCCACTGACAGAGCAGCAGGTGAAGCCTGTGATCGATAAGCTGGACTTTGGTGAAGCCGCAGATATTAGTAACGGTAGTGCAGAGCGATTGTCCATCCGTTTTGAAAATGTACTGACGGATACACAGGAAAATCAACTCAAGCAAGCCTTCACAAAGGATCTGGATAGTGGCGCTTCGTTTGAAGTGAATACGGTAGATCCGACGATTGCGAAAGAGCTGGAGCGCAACGCGATCTATGCAGTTCTGCTTGCAAGTCTCGGGATTATCATTTATGTTACGATTCGCTTTGAATGGCGCTTTGCGGTGGCTTCGGTTGTCGCGTTGCTGCATGATGCGTTTCTCGTTATCTCGGTCTTCTCCATTTTCCGTCTGGAAGTGGATCTGACCTTTATTACAGCGGTGTTGACCATCATCGGTTACTCCTTGAACGATACGATCGTTATCTTTGACCGTATTCGTGAAAATATGCGGTTTGCCAAACAGAAAAACCGTGGCGATGTGGCAACAATCGTGAACAAAAGTATTTCTCAAACGATGACTCGTTCCCTGAATACGGTACTGACTGTGTTTATCGCGTGTCTGTTCCTGTTCATTCTGGGTAGTGAGTCGATCCGTATGTTCTCGCTGGCAATGATGATCGGTCTGGCATTCGGGGCATACTCCTCGATCTTTATCGCGAGTCCACTCTGGCTCGTACTGAAAAACAAACAAAAGCCAAAAGCAAAAACACCGTCGAAGACGACGGCATAATCTTGCAAGCTTTCAACGGTGAAGCCGCGTCCTGTTATTGGCGCGGCTTCCGTTTGTCTTAGGAGGAAATCAATGGATAACAAGCCGATCCGGCAACAGGAGCATGGATTATGGACATCGGTGCTGACAGGTTTCGTTTTGGCAATTGTAAAAGGTGTTGCTGGTTATATCGCGATGAATAAAGCGCTAATCGGTGATGCACTGTATACCGCTTCATCGGCGGCAAGCACGCTGGCAGAACGCTTGCTGCGTCGTAGCTGGAAAAGCCGTCGACGTGCGGCTTTGCGTTCAGAGCATCGTCCTGCCGAGGGTGTAGGCGCGTCCTTTGCACAGATGATCATTACTGTCGTTTTATTGCTCGGTGGGCTGGAAATTGCTATTGCTGCTGTACGTGATCTGATGGCACATGTGGAGCCAGAGCCTAAGCCATTTGCCATTGTGCTCGTCTTTTTGGCGATGGCGGTCAATGAAGCGGTATTTCGTTACCGTTATCGGTATATGTCCAAGCAAAAGAGCAATACGCTGGAGGAAATGATCGATACCCATCGCTATTCTCTGTATTCCTCGATTATTGTACTGGCAGGTATGCTCGGTACCATTGCTGCGCTGGAGCTAAATGAGGATCGACTGTATTATGTGCAGCCTGTGTCAGCATTGCTTGTAGCAATTATTTTGTGGCGTCAGGGCTATCGTTTAGCCAGACAGGCGATCTATGGACGGCTTGTGCAGACGATGGAGCAGCAGGATGCTAGCGATTATATGGAGACGGTACAGCGCGTACGCGGCGTGATCGCGGTCGAGCGATTGCAGGCTCAGGAGCATGATCGCGGTGTACATATCGAGCTGGTGCTTGCCGTTAATCCGAATATTACGGTACTGGCGGCGGCAGAGATTGCGGAGTATGCTCGTAATTTGCTGTTACACCGATTTGATCATGTGAGCCGGGTACAGGTATATACGATTCCATATACAGGCGGCTATCCGTATAAGTCCAATCATGATTGGGCCACTCATTCGGATCGTTCGTCTGGCGATGGAATGCTTCACTGAAGGAGGAACTAAGCACCATGATTCATTCACAATATCACTGGAATGTAAAACACCCCAATATAGCGGCTGCACAGCAGCTTAGCCGCGAGTTGAATATCGCTCCGCTAACTGCGACGCTGTTAAGCGGGCGAGGGTATACAACACCAGCAGCAGCAGAGACTTTTCTGGAGAGCAGCTCGGGAACGAGTCATGATCCATTTCTGCTGGCAGGTATGCCGGAGGCGGTTGAGCGTATTCGCCTGGCGCTGGAACGTAGCGAGAAAATCTGGATTTATGGTGATTACGATGCAGACGGTGTATCCAGCACCTCACTGATGATTCAATTGATGCGCGTATTAAAAGCGGATTTTGACATCTATATTCCACATCGTGCCAAGGAAGGCTATGGCCTGCACAATCATGCGCTCGATCTAGCACATGAGCAGGGTGTTACCCTGATCGTGACGGTGGATACAGGCATCAGTGCTGTCGAGCAGATTGCGTATGCAGGTGAGCTTGGCATAGACGTTGTAGTAACCGATCACCACGAACCGCCAGAGAAGCTACCCGCAGCAGTAGCACTCGTCAATCCGAAGCTACCGTATTGCCCGTATCCGTTTAAAGGGCTAGCCGGTGTAGGGGTCGCCTATAAGCTAGCCCAGGCGCTGCTGGGCGAGGTGCCGGATTCCTGGCTGGAGATCGTAGCGATCGGTACGGTAGCCGATCTGATGCCACTACAGGACGAGAATCGGCGTATGGTGAGCATCGGTGTGCAGCAAATGAAGCAAAGCGCTTTTCCAGGTATACATGCGTTACTTAATATTGCTGCCATCGACCCGGCACAGGTGAGTGCGACTCATATCGCATTTGCAATGGCACCACGTATTAATGCGAGTGGTCGAATGGAGCATGCTAAACGTGCTGTCGAGCTGTTAACGACAACGAATATGAGCTTAGCTGATCGAATTGCCTTTGAGCTGGATCAATTAAATAAAGAGCGTCAGGAGCTTGTCAACCGGATGGTGCAGGAAGCCATCGTCATGCTAGAATCGGAGCGTGATCAGCATCCACGCGGTGTGCCTGACGTTATTGTCGTTGCTGGTGAGGGCTGGAATCCAGGGGTAGTGGGTATCGTTGCCTCCAAGCTACTGGATCGTTATTATCGTCCAACGATTGTACTCGGGATCGATCCTGAGACTGGAATGGGTAAAGGCTCAGCACGTTCGATTCCCGGCTATGACATTTATCGTGCATTGCTCGATTGTGAGGATGTGCTGGATCATTTTGGTGGACACCCATCCGCAGCGGGTATGAGCTTGCATCGGGATCAATTGGATGCCTTCCGCAGTCGTCTGAATGAACGTGCAGCACAGCTACTCACTGAGGAAGATCTGGTTCCACAGACAGAAGCCGATTGTGAATGCAGTGTAGATCAGATCACACTGGAAGCGGTCGAGGAGCTGGAGCGGCTCGCTCCATTTGGGATGAATAATCCTTTACCTAAAATTGTCCTACGAGGCGTTACTCTATCTGAAGCACGTGCGATCGGTAAAACGTCAGATCATCTACGACTGGTCGTCGAGCAGGATGGAGCTGTGCTTGAAGGCGTCGCCTTTGGTAAAGGAGAGCTAGCATCGCTGCTACGTGCAGGCGATCACATCGATCTGCTGGCAGAGACCAGCATTAATGAGTGGCGCGGTGTACGTAAGCCGCAATTGATGGTGCAGGATATCGCTGTACCGGGCTTACAGGTCTGGGATCGCCGTGGTGCTGATGATTGGACAGGCGAGCTAACGACCATTCAGCACAAATGGTCGCGTTATATGGCAACCGAAATGGGACAATTCGGTGTACTGGGCGATGAAAAACGAATGGAAACTTTAAAAAGCCAATTGTCGGATGTATCCCTTTGGGGTTATGATAGACAAGTTGATATTGCGGCTTGCAATCATGTCTCCATACAGTATGGGGCAGAAGCCATACGCACATTATGTCTGTTATCATTACCAGCGCATATTGAACAATTGAACGTCATTTTTGAGCGCTTTACCGGCGTGGAAAATATCGTTCTGCTGCATGATCGTCCAGACCGTCAGGATCGCCTGCAAATTCCCGATCGGGAGCAATTCAAGCTGATCTACGGCTGGCTCGCCAAAAGCAGTGCTACCATTGCTGAAGAACAGAAGCTAATCCCGTATTTGAGTCAAAAAACATCCAGCTCGGTACGTATGGTGCAAATGATGCTGGACGTGTTTGAGGAGCTGGACTTCATCGTGCGTCAGGATGGACAGATTCGCATGAATACAGCGCCTGATAAGCGTCCGCTCGGTAGCTCACAGCTGTACCGGGAGCTTGGCGAACTGGCTGAAATGGAATATATGTTATGTGAAAGTGATCTGCCACAGTTGACTTCATGGATGATTGCCCGTATGCAAGGCGTATCATAAACGCTAACTTTTAGGAGGAGATTTTTTTGGATTTTAAAGAGCATATTCGTGTCATTCCGGACTTTCCGCAGGAAGGAATTAGCTTCAAGGATATTACAACCCTGCTGCAAAACGGCGAAGCGTACAAGCAATCGATCGATGAGCTGAGAAAGCTGCTCAAGGATTTGAAAATTGACGTAATCGCTGGACCGGAAGCACGTGGCTTTGTTGTCGGCGCACCGCTGGCGTATGCACTGGGCGTAGGCTTTGTGCCGATCCGTAAAACAGGCAAGCTGCCATACAAAACGATTCAAGCTGAATATGCGCTTGAATACGGTAAGGATGTACTGGCTATGCACGTCGATGCGATTCAGCCAGGACAAAATGTACTGATCGCTGACGATCTGCTGGCAACAGGTGGCACAATTGCAACCTGTGTTGACCTGATCCGTCAAGTGGGCGGTAATGTGATTGGCGCAGCATTCATGATCGAGCTGCAAGACCTGAACGGACGCGAAAAACTGCCAGATATCGAGGTATTCACACTTACTCAATATCCTTTCTAATATTTACCATTATCAGCCTTTTCTTTATTATAATAAAGCAGAGCTTAATGGACGAGTCTTTCGAGACTTTTAAGTGGAAATAAAAGCCAAAAACGCATTATAAATAAACCCGATTTTCATTGTCATGATGATGAAAATCGGGTTTTTTGGCGTTTTTTGAACAAAATTGCCTTAAAATCGACTTTTTGTTGAAACCTCATTAGGGGTAAGCCGTATACAGTAGAGAGGCATGCTGCTTATGAGCGCATGGATGTTCAAGTTGGATGTTCAATAAGTATGCCAATTTTATAGAAAAAGGAGGGGGAAGTATGGCGATCATTCGCGAGACGGACTTGCCCGGTATTGGAAGGAAATTTGTAGTGGAAACCGAGGAACAGGATCATGTAGCAATCATTGTGCATGAGGATGGAAAGCGTGAGCTGTATCATCAACCATCCGACAGCCCGGACGATCATGAGCTGGTCATGTCGCTGCACGATCATGAAGCAAGACAGCTTGCCAGCATTATTGGTGGGATGAGTTATCAGCCAAGCGCGTTGGAAAAAGCAGAATTGTCGATTTCCAAATTAACGATTGAGTGGCATAAGCTCAAGTCGGGTATGGGCTGTATTGGCAAAACGATCGGTGAGCTATCGATTCGTGAGCAAACAGGTACGGTGATCATCGCTGGAATTAGTGCAAAGCAGCAACAGATTATTCCAGGCCCGGACTATGTGCTACAAAGTGAAACCACACTCGTTATTGCCGGCGAGCGAAATGGAATTCAATTGCTCAAAGAGCTGCTCGAAAGGGGGAGCGGCTGATGGATTACATCGTATTTGAGATCGGTATTGCGGTATTGCTCGTTGCCCTTGCAGGTTTGCTGGCAAGTAAGCTCCGCTTCTCGGTCGTTCCCTTTTATATTCTGGCAGGTATGGCGGTAGGGCCTCATGCGCCGGTATTCGGAATTGTCGATTTTCGCTTTATTCAGAGCGCTGAGCTGATTGAATTTATGGGTAAAATCGGGGTTATTTTCCTGCTATTCTATCTTGGACTGGAATTTTCGGTAGGTCGATTAGTGAAGGCAGGGCGCTCGATTGCACTCGGGGGTACAATCTATATCGGTATTAACTTTACCCTCGGACTGTTATATGGCTTATTGACTGGCTTTGATCTCAAAGAAATTCTGGTGATTGCCGGAATCACAACGATCTCGTCCAGCGCGATTGTAGCCAAGGTACTGGTCGACTTGAAGCGTACAGCCAATCCAGAAACGGAAATGATTCTGGGTATCATTATGTTTGAGGATGTGTTCCTCGCCGTATATCTGTCCGTACTGTCTGGCTTGCTGCTCAGCGGAGCAACATCGGTTGGCGGTATTCTATTGTCGGCGGCGATTGCACTAGGGTATATGCTACTCATTCTCATCATTGGACGCAAGGCAGTTCCATTGCTTAACCGAGTGCTAAATATTCAATCCAATGAAATCTTTATGTGTGTGATCTTTGCAGCGTTGTTCCTGATCGCAGGCTTCTCGGAGACGATTCACGTAGCGGAAGCGATTGGCGCATTGCTCGTTGGTCTCGTGCTCGCAGAAACATCGCATATGCACCGGATTGAAAAGATTATTTTACCGTTTCGTGATTTCTTTGGAGCATTGTTCTTCTTTAGCTTCGGACTAACGATCGATCCGTTGTCACTGGGTGGAAATGCCGTATGGCTGGCGATCGGTGCAGTGATCATCACGATGATTGGTAACTATAGCGCAGGTATGCTGGCAGGGAAGACCGCGAATCTGTCTCCGCAGGCATCCTCGAATGTCGGCTTGACGATTATGTCGCGTGGTGAGTTTTCTATCATTGTGGCGAATCTAGGTGCAGCTGGTGCGTTATCTGGCATTTTACAGCCATTTGCCGCGATCTATGTATTAATTCTAGCGATACTGGGCCCACTGCTAACCAAGGAATCAAAGTTTATTTATAAAGGTGTCGCACGCGTATTCCGATGGAATAAACAAACGAAAAAATCCTGATGCTGCACGGCAAAGGGATGAAAAGACTGCATCTCATTAAAAGCGAATTATTTTCCTATAACACGTCTGGCCGACCTTGATAATGGTTCGGCGGCGCATCATGATTACGATACAGGCATGCAAGATCGTATTATAAGAAAATGACTTGCTGAGGATGGTTCTGATAACCGCAATATCCTGATCGCAGCTCAAATGAAAATAGCTCCTATCACCGAAAAGGATGATAGGAGCTATTTG
Source organism: Paenibacillus hunanensis (assembly GCF_034055775.1). Taxonomy (NCBI): domain Bacteria; kingdom Bacillati; phylum Bacillota; class Bacilli; order Caryophanales; family Paenibacillaceae; genus Paenibacillus; species Paenibacillus hunanensis. The sequence goes on from NZ_CP139194.1 coordinate 1,538,147, forward strand.
TTTATTCTTCATTGTTATTGATGTAGCAGCACAGCATATAAAAGTAGCATCGATGCAGCTTAATCTGGAATTTTCGCTGGTGGTGCTTCATCGTTACGATCATTGGTCAATCCAGTCACCTGCAAAATGCGGAAGAAGAGACTGAGCAGAATGCCGACGATAGTAGCCAGGGCCATACCTTTGAGCTGTACCGTGCCTAATGTAACCGTCGCACCACTCAGACCGGTAATCAGGACAACCGTAGTCAGCAGCATATTTTGCGCTTTGGAGTAGTCGACCTTTTGCTCAACTAGAATACGCAGACCTGATGCGGCGATAACGCCAAACAACAGCAGGGATACGCCGCCCATAACCGGTGTTGGAATAGCGGACACGGCACCTGTGAATGTACCGGAGAACGAAAGGACGATCGCAATAATCGCTGCACCGCCGATCACATATACCGAATACACACGAGTAAGCGCCATAACGCCGATATTTTCACCATAGGTTGTATTGGGAGTCGAGCCTACAAAGCCAGACAGAATCGTCGACAGACCGTTACCCATCAGCGAGCGATGTAGCCCCGGATCTTTGGATAGGGTTTTACCTACGATATTACTTGTCACGAGCAGGTGACCGACATGCTCCACGATAACGACCAGCGCTACCGGAATAATAGTCAAAATAACCGACAGATTGAATGAAGGTGTAGTGATATGCGGTAATTGCAAAAAGCTAGCGTTGGTAATCGGGTCTGTATTGGCAAGACCGAGCGGGAAAGCAAGGGCATAGCCAACGACGATACCGATCAGAATGTGGATGATTTTCGGAAAACCGCGGAAGGTAACAGCACCGATCAGTGTGACACCGAGTGTAATGAGGGATAGAGCGATCACACGTCCATCTGGCGTCCATGTTGCTGCGTCAGCACCGGATGGAGCGATAAAGCCAGCCATCTGTGCAGCGACAGGAATGAGCTCCAGACCGATCAATGCGACGATGGCGCCCATAGCTGCTGGAGGAAAGACAACGTCAATCCAGCGGGTGCCTGCATATTTTACAAGCAGTGCAACCAGTATAAAAATAACACCTGTGACGATAAATGCGCCGAGTGCGAGCGAATAGCCGCTATCACCATAGCCATACTTGGTCAGTACAAGCGTAACCGGTGCGATAAAAGCGAAGCTGGAGCCGAGATAGGCAGGGATTTTGCCCCGACAGATCCATATGTAGATTAATGTACCAATACCGTTCATCAGTAGAATCATACCCGGGTCGACTTTAAATAAATTCGGCACGAGCACCGTACTGCCAAACATAGCGAACAGATGCTGTAAACTGAGCAGCAGTCCAGGGCCGAGTGGCAATCTTTCATTTACCTGAATTTCGCGTTGCAATGCATTCACTCCTTAATTATCGATTATGTTGTCCGTCCACGGGAACCCCGCAAATTTGCATCTTTACTAGAGTAATGACTTTACACACTTTTTTCAATATCGTTTTTCGCGTGAGGCATGTAAAATTTTCAATCACCGCCTTTCGACAATCTTTACAAACCCTTCATGTATAACGGTTGACGCGGCTATGTGCAAGAGGCATAATTAGAGGAAACCCCTTTTTGGTGCCTGTGGCTGTAAGGTAGCTTATCAGGCCTTGTATTGAACGTATTTTCAAGATTTATGAAATGAAAAGTATATATTCGTCGGTTTACAAACCGTTATTTATGAATAGAAAGGATACGACAACGATTCCATGGGCATAGAGCGATTACTTGAAAAGGCGTCCGCCTATATAAAACCAAAGGATCTCGAACGTATCCAGGAGGCCTATGAATTTGCCGATCAGGCTCACCATGGCCAGGTGCGTAAGTCGGGAGAACCTTATATTTTGCATCCACTGGCAGTTGCAGATATCGTGGTGGGCATGGAGATGGACACCATCTCGATCATCGCTGCACTGCTGCATGATGTTGTCGAAGACACGACTGTACCTCTGGAAGAAATTCGTACTCGGTTTGGTGATAGCTGCGCTATGCTGGTTGATGGACTGACCAAGCTGGAGCGCATCAAATTCCGTTCCAAAGAAGAGCAGCAAAACGAGAACTATCGTAAAATGTTTATCGCGATGGCACAGGATATTCGCGTTATCGTTATCAAGCTGGCTGACCGTCTGCACAATATGCGTACGCTGAAATATCAGTCCGAGGAAAGTCAGCGCCGAATCGCTTATGAAACATTAGAAATCTTCTGCCCGGTTGCTCACCGTCTCGGTATTTCCGCGATCAAGTGGGAGATGGAGGATATTGCGCTTCGCTACTTGAATCCGCAGCAGTACTATCGTATTGCGAACCTAATGCACAAAAAGCGTGCAGAGCGTGAGCAATATATCGATAATGTTATCGTGCGTATTCGTGAAAAATTGCAGGAAATGGGTATCGATGCGGATCTGTCCGGTCGACCAAAGCATATTTATAGCGTGTACCAGAAGATGACGAACAAAAACAAGCAATTTAACGAAATCTATGATCTGCTGGCGATTCGGATTATTGTGGACAATATTAAGGATTGTTACGCAACACTCGGTATTATCCATACGCTGTGGAAGCCGATGCCAGGACGATTCAAGGATTATATCGCTATGCCCAAGCCGAATATGTATCAGTCGCTGCATACGACCGTAGTAGGTCCGAATGGCGAGCCGACAGAGGTACAGATTCGTACATGGGATATGCACCGTACGGCTGAATTCGGTATCGCTGCACACTGGGCGTACAAGGAAGGCGGCTCTACAGGCGGCAATATGGAAAATAAAGTACCATTTTTCAAAGAAATTCTGGAGCTTCAGCATGAAGCACAGGATGCTTCTGAATTTGTAGAATCGCTGAAAATGGACTTTTTCTCTGATCTGGTGTTTGTCTTTACGCCAAAAGGCGAAGTCATCGAGCTGCCGAATGGCTCGGTGCCGCTCGACTTTGCATATCGCATTCATACCGAGGTCGGTAACCGAACGATCGGCGCCAAGGTCAACGGACGTATCGTGCCGCTCGATCATCGTCTCAAGACGGGCGATATCGTTGAGATTCTGACCTCCAAGCATTCGTATGGCCCAAGTCAGGACTGGCTGAAAATTGCACAATCTTCCCACGCGCGCAGTAAAATTAAGCAGTGGTACAAGAAGGAAAAACGCGAGGAGAACGTGCAAAAGGGACGCGAAGCGCTGGAGCGTGAGATTAAGCGTCTGAACCTGGAGCCTTCGGCATGGCTGAGTGATGATAAACTGCTGGAGGTTGGTAAAAAGTTCGCTTTTCACGATGTGGAGGATATGCTCGCTGCGATCGGATTTGGCGGCATTACCGCAGCTCAAATCTGCACACGACTGACAGAGAAGCTGCGTCGTGAGCAGGAAGAATCGAATATGATCGAGCTGTCTAATCAGGTGAAGGAAGTCAAAACAGCTGCACCGGAGCAAAAACGCCGTCCAACCCACGGAGTAAGCATCAAGGGTGTCGATAATCTGCTTGTACGCTTTGCACGCTGTTGTAACCCTGTACCTGGCGACGATATCGTCGGCTATGTTACACGCGGACGCGGTGTATCGATTCACCGTAGCGACTGCACAAATGTACCGAATGTCGATGATCCGAACGAATCCGCTCGTATTATCGAAGTCGAGTGGGAAGATGCAGTGGAAGCGAACTATAACGTCGATATCGAGATCACCGGTCACGATCGTCGTGGTTTGCTGAACGAAGTGCTGCAAACTGTTGCCGAGAGCAAGACTAACATCTCTGCGGTCTCCGGACGCTCCGATAAAAATAAAATGGCCATGATCCATATGACGATCATGATCCGCAACACCGATCATTTGCAATCGGTCGTTGATAAAATTAAACGCGTGCAGGATGTGTATACCGTGCACCGGATTATGCAGTAAGCATTCGTAATACCAGTAACTGCTATTAGTAATACGTAAAGCATAGTACAATGTGTTGCTATGTGAGTGAATAGCTGCTTATCCGCTCAACAAAACCGCTCTACGAAGAAGCCAATCTCGCTGTGATGAGCGGCGATTGGCTTCTTTTGTTATATCTATCAATACCACGAACTATACATCCTATTTCGTAAACGAAAGGAATCATTCCCATGAGAGTAGTAATCCAGCGCTGTAAACAGGCAGCGGTCACCGTAAACGGCGATACCGTCGGACAAATTGGAAAAGGCTTGATGGTGCTCGTCGGCGTTACTCACGGCGATACAGTAGAAGACGCACAATACCTTGCAGGCAAAGTCGCAGGTATTCGCATTTTCGAGGATGAAGCAGGTAAAATGAATCTCGGTATTAGCGATATCGGCGGCGAAGTGCTGTCTGTATCCCAATTCACCCTGTATGGCGATTCCCGTAAAGGCAAGCGCCCCAGCTTCATCGAAGCCGCTCGCCCGGACGAAGCGATCCCTGTCTACGAAGCCTTCAATGAGGCGCTGGAGCAGCACGGATTAACCGTAGCTACCGGCATCTTCGGTGCCGACATGGACGTCTCTCTAACTAACTGGGGCCCTGTTACGCTCATCATCGATAGCCCTACTAAAAATGCGAACCCCAAGCTAACATAAAATCCCCGCACCCCGCACCCAGCAAGGGCTGCGGGGATTTTTGTTGTTTTTTTGTATCGTTTGAAGTAGGCTAAAAGAGAGGTTCGCACTTTTAGCCACTTTTGGCGTTGATACATAAGGGCTGATCGGGTGTACAGTCACTCCTTGTACAGGAGTGTGGATTGAAATTGGATATGTAGATATAGTTCGGGAAAAGTCGCTCATGTCACTCCTTGTACAGGAGTGTGGATTGAAATTTATAGCCTATGCCCATTTCCAAATATTTAGCGAGTCACTCCTTGTACAGGAGTGTGGATTGAAATTGCGGATAAGCCTCGCCCTCGCGAGAAAAATTCTGTCACTCCTTGTACAGGAGTGTGGATTGAAATAGATGCTGTATCGTCGGAATCAGCATCGTCACCGCCGTCACTCCTTGTACAGGAGTGTGGATTGAAATAACATCCATCGGATTCAGGTAGCTGATCACCAGACGTCACTCCTTGTACAGGAGTGTGGATTGAAATTTGTAACCGCGTATTTACCGAGGATACCAGTAACAAGAGAAGGTCACTCCTTGTACAGGAGTGTGGATTGAAATTACCTAACGATTGAGAGGTATCAAGTCTAGTCTTGTCACTCCTTGTACAGGAGTGTGGATTGAAATTCAAACAGTCTATACCCGCGTGGTTGTACAATAAAAGTCACTCCTTGTACAGGAGTGTGGATTGAAATATGTGGATTTGCTTCCACTTCCGAACCATCCTCGTCACTCCTTGTACAGGAGTGTGGATTGAAATTTTTACAAATATTCGAATAGATCCGCTTGGCCTTGTCACTCCTTGTACAGGAGTGTGGATTGAAATCCTTAGGGGAACGTAAATGAATAGGTAACACACGGTCACTCCTTGCACGAAATTTCACATTAAAAAACTCACCTACTTTGATCAATAAATTACTAAAAACACCTACTCCCCAAAACAACGCAACCCACTTGCATGAACAAACGACACCATCCCCAACTCGCATAATCTCCCCCACCTGAACGAAGGAAAGGAAATAAGGGCAAAGGACGACTTTGGAGGGCGGGAATCTACATTTGCTTCATCATTCGTAGATTCCTGCGCTCCACCCGAGTCCGTGCCCTTATTCCTTTTCAGAGTGGGGTCGCCAACCATGCTCGAATACGAGCACTCCCACTACAGCAAGTACACTCCTTTCCCCAGCATGTTATATCCGCTCAACAACAGGGTAATAACATTAACGAAACCCAAGCCTACATCCCACTTGCACCCGGCAAAGCAATAACCTGTGCTTCCTATTCAATCGATCGAACTCCATACACACTAGCACAAGAGCCAGCCGAGCACATTGGACATTCGCCGCCCTGCAAGCACCGGGCACCCGAATCAATTACATTTCACGATCCAGGAGAGGAGATAACATCATGAGTAAAATAGCATTTCTACTGGCAAATGAATTTGAGGATTCCGAAATGCAGGTACCTTACGACGAGCTGACGAAGGCTGGTCATGAGGCTGATATTATCGGACTGGAAAAGGGTCAAAAGGTAACAGGCAAAAATGGCAAAGCGGAATACACAATTGAAAAAGCAATCACTGAGGTGCAAGCTTCCGATTATGATGCACTGGTCATTCCAGGTGGCTCTTCACCGGAGAATCTGCGCCTGAATGCGGATGTATTGAATTTTGTTACCGAGATTGATAATGCCAATAAAACGATTGGTGCGATCTGTCACGGGCCACAAATTCTGGCGAGTGCGGATCTGCTAAAAGGACGCACGATCACATCCTATCCACCGCTGAAAGTAGACATGATGAATGCAGGTGCAAACTTTAAGGACGGCGAAGCGATTGTCGATGGCAATCTGATCACATCCCGTATCCCCGATGATGAGCCAGCATTTGTACGTGAGCTGCTGAAAGTACTGTAAGTCTCTAGTTCACACGTTACTTGCTCCACACCAGACAGGCTGTAGGGAGGAGATCGCTACAGCCTGATCAATAGCGAGGAGGTCATGACGATGACACAACATATTCAGGCTTACTTTCGTACCGAGGATCAGGCAGAGAGCGCTCGTATTTCATTAGAGACATTGAACGTAAAAAATTTAGAGGTGGGACGCCTTGAAAGCCAGGTGAATCAAGGCGGACGTGTATTGGTGCCGTTGCTACCAGTCAATGCTGGTGGAGGAACAACTGGTGGCACAACGAGCGGCGTAGCCGGAGGTACAGGCCCGGGAACGATTATTCCACCGACAGCGATTATCGGTGATGATGGGAATCGTAACGAAGTACGTGATAATGATTCCGACCGTGACGCACGTGATGATCACGACGCATGGAGCGCAATGAATGCAACGGATAAAGACTATGACGATCTGAAATACGTCCTTTCCGTTACAGCGATGGAAGCAGACGTAGAAAGCGTCGTGCAAAAGCTGCGTACAAACAACGCATTTGTCGAGGTTCTTGAATAGAACTTCCTTCACTTTACGAGAGCATAACAATAAGCAACCATGCGATATTGTAAACGCTATCAAATAGTGTTTGGCGATAGCTACGTTTCATTATCCTTCAATCGTGAAGCCAGCATGTAGAACGTAGCTGAATCCCACACATTTGTACTCGATTAGAGCATGGTTGCCTGTAGTATAGATGAGATTACACACAGACGAAATCGATAAAAGTAGCTTTCCCTTCAAGGATAACGAAGGAAAAGCTACTTTTTATTTGGAATGGAAATATATAAGAAAAGGGCAACTTTTGAGCCCATTTCAGCTAAGTGATCGTATAAGTTATACCTATTGTAACGAAACTGTAATATAGGAAACATCTTCCCTTAACAATGTGCACCTATAATGAACACATGACCCCCTTTTAACATACTTGTTGACCTGCAGCCCGTTGCTGCAGGTATTTTTTTGTGCTTAGAGCATTGACTTTAGCGCGGTAGTTCATTACAATCGGTAAATATAACATGAAGCTATCTCTAGTGCCATCTTTGCCAGGGAACCAGCATGAGCCCCCAGCATCGTATAGTCTCGCGCTGTACATCTTGCCCTGCATGCTATGTCTAATTGTACTGAAGTGAGGAGTTGAGCATATGACTGATCACCATCCCTATCCGATGTTATATGCGTCTGGATCGATCAGGGTTGCAGATCATTTGCTTAATGAAGCTTCCTTGCCTTTGGAGGTACATGATTTTTTGATGCAGTATGGTTTGCCAATGCTACCGACTAAGAATGACAATACGATAGCTCCTGTGCAATTTTGCGAGCCATTTATGCATTCGATAGGTAAGCGGCAATGGTTCATTATTGCTAGAGAAGAGTGGAGTGAAGGGCTGCTAATTGGGCTTGATCTTGCCAGCTTTGAAGTATGTCGGCTGGAGGAGACAGGCAATGGTCGTCCTGCAATAGCTGTCCTGAATCGTTCGTTGCTTTGCTTTTTGGACTTTATGGAGCAACTGCTGGTCTTCGTAGCCAAGCATCCATTGCCAGAATATGAAGCTCAAACGTATACCGCTGAGGAAGCAGCAGAGAAGCTAGCAGCCTGGCGAGAACGTCAGCGAACCGGACAATCGATTCAGCGAACACCGGAGCAGGAAGAACGGATTCGTATGAATCGTCAGCTAGAGCAACAATTTCAAGTAGGCTTGCGCCAATTAAAGCAATCTTTTCGCCAAATGGACGCTATCGCCATGAAACGTAATTCCTGGTGGAAAGTAGTGCTTGAACAATTAGAAGATGGTATAATATAATTTATGAAATCAAGTGTGAGTGATCTCCTCACACGGGGTGAAATAAAAAAAGGATTTTTGCAGAGCAAAATATCCATACATTAGTGTGAGTGATTTCCTCACACGAGGTACAATGAAAAAGAGGATTTTTGCAAAGCAAAATATCTCACAACTGTATGAATGATTCATAGACGGGAAAAGTACCACCGAGACCGGACAGTTCCATTTTGGAAAAGAGAGGAATCCCCCTGGGCTGCAAGGGTTCCCTGTACGACGGTGCGAAAAGACCTCCCCGAGAACATGATGTGAAAGATAGAAAAGGATGCAGCGCGAATGGATATACGCTTTTCGCGAAATGGGCAAGCCGTTGGCTGTGCTTCATGCTACTTTTGGAATCCAAGTAACCTCATGCGTAGTCAGCGGGCGTTAACCGCTTAATGAAGCGAATGTATCTGGATGGGTTGTATCCGGGAGCTTTGGCAGATTTCATTCTGTGCGTTTTGCATGAATGATATCGATCAGCCAGACAATAGCCGTATACACGGCAGCATTCGAAATGTGGGTGGCACCACGGGTGAATGGTATATCCAGTCCCTCGTCCCTGTTTGTATGATCGAACAGTGACGTGGGGCTTTTTTGTGTTTTCTAATCTAAGTCGTCTAACCAGTCACTGGTTTTTAGTTAAGAAGGAGGAGCAATTATGGCGTTTCAAAAACCAACAGGCACGCAGGATTTCCTGCCAGGTACTGTGGAGAAATGGCAGTATGTTGAAGAAAAGGCAAGAGATCTGTGCAGACGTTTTAACTATCGGGAGATTCGTACACCGATGTTTGAGCAAACCGAGCTATTCCAGCGCGGTGTCGGCGAAACAACAGATGTCGTACAGAAGGAAATGTACACCTTCGAGGATAAAGGTCATCGCAGTATGACACTTCGCCCAGAAGGGACAGCAGGCGTTGTTCGTGCGTATGCGGAGAACAAGCTGTATGGTGAGCCAGATGTGAGCAAGCTGTATTATATGGGACCGATGTTCCGCTATGAGCGTCCGCAGGCAGGTCGTTATCGTCAATTTCACCAGTTTGGTGTTGAGGCGTTTGGGTCGGTCGATCCAGCGATCGATGTAGAGGTTATCGCACTGGGCTTGCAATTTTTCAAGGAGCTGGGTCTGAAGGATGTATCGGTTGAGATCAACTCGGTCGGTACTTCTGAGACACGTGCAGCTTACAATGAAGCGCTGCTCGGCTTCCTGCGTCCGATGAAGGATACACTGTGCAAGGATTGTCAGCATCGTATGGAGCGTAACCCGATGCGTGTGCTCGATTGCAAAGTCGATCAGGATAAATTTGTCGGTGCACCGTCCATTTTGGATAGTCTTGATGAAGAGAGTACAGCGTACTTCCAGCAGGTAAAGGATCATCTGACCGCGATGGAGGTTCCGTATCGTGTGAATGAGCGTCTCGTACGTGGATTGGATTATTACACGCATACAGCGTTTGAATACAAAGCGCAGGGCATCGGTGCAATCGATACGATCGGTGGCGGCGGACGTTACAACAAGCTCGTGGCTGAGGTTGGCGGCCCGGATCAGCCGGGAATTGGCTTTGGTATTGGAATGGAGCGTCTACAGCTCATTCTGGCCAGTCAGGAAGTCGAAGTGCCAGCAGTGAAGCCGATTGACGTGTATCTGGTAGCGATTGGCGAAGCGGCGGAAAAAGAAACCGTAAAGCAGCTATTCAAGCTACGTACACTCGGCTTCTCCGCAGAGCGTGATTATCTTGGACGCAAAATCAAAGCACAAATGAAATCCGCTGACCGTTTTCAGGCACGTTATACAGCGATTCTCGGTGACGATGAGCTGTCGCGTGGCGAAATTTCACTTAAAGCAATGGACACGGGTGAACAACAAAATGTAAAACTGGCTCAGCTTGCTGACCATTTGAAATAAGTTGAACTACATTCTCATCACAATCAAGCATTGGATAAAAAGGAGAGTATAACATGTTAAGGACTCACAACTGCGGACAATTGACCGCTGCCAGCATTGGCGAAACGGTAACACTGAACGGCTGGGTGCAAACTCGTCGTGACCTTGGAGGCGTATTGTTTATCGATCTGCGTGACCGTACAGGTATTGTACAGATCGTATTCAACCCATCGTTCTCCGGCGATGCATTGCAAATTGCAGACCGTGTACGTAGCGAATATGTACTGGCTGTCAAAGGTGAAGTCGTTCGTCGTGACGAGGAAACGATCAACCCGAACCTGCCAACAGGCGATATCGAAGTGCGTATTACAGAGATCGAAGTGATCAACGCGGCGAAAACACCTCCGTTCTTCATCGAAGATGGTGTAGAGGTAGACGAATCGCTGCGTATGAAATATCGTTACCTTGACCTGCGTCGTCCAGAAATGCAAAAAACACTGATGCTACGTTCAAAAGCAACAAAAATCTTCCGTGACTTCCTCGATGAGCAGGGCTTTATCGATGTCGAAACGCCGATTCTGACCAAAAGTACACCGGAAGGCGCGCGTGACTATCTCGTACCAAGTCGTGTGCATGAAGGCGAATTTTTTGCACTGCCACAATCACCACAAATTTACAAGCAGCTGCTGATGGTGAGTGGACTGGAGCGTTACTACCAGATCGCTCGTTGCTTCCGTGACGAAGACCTGCGTGCAGACCGTCAGCCAGAATTTACACAGGTCGACATCGAGACTTCGTTTATCGAGCGCGATGAGCTGCTCGGTATGATGGAGCAGCTGATGGTACGTCTGTTCAAGGAAACGATCAACGTGGATATCCCAACTCCGTTCCAGCGCATTACGCATGCAGAAGCGATGGACAAATACGGTTCTGATAAGCCTGACCTGCGCTTTGGTCTGGAGCTCGTTAACGTAAGCCATATCGTTGCAAACAGCGGTGCAAAAGTATTCGCATCCGTGATCGAAAACGGTGGCGAAGTCAAAGTGCTGAACGCTAAAGGCTGCGGCACATGGACGCGTAAAGAGATCGACAGCCTGGAGCCATATGCAAAACGTTACGGTGCAAAAGGTCTGGCATGGATTCAAGTCAAAGAAGGCGAATTCCGCGGCCCTATCGTGAAATTCCTGAGCGAAGACGAAATTCAGCAGCTGCGCGAAACGACAGGTGCTGAAGAAGGCGACCTGCTGTTATTCTCGGCAGATAAGAAGCAGGTTGTAGCCGATGTACTTGGCGCAATGCGTGTGAAAATCGGTCGTGACCTCGGTCTGATCGACGACAACAGCTATAAATTTGCATGGGTTGTAGACTTCCCACTGCTCGGCTACGATGAGAACTCCAAGCGTTATGTAGCTGAACACCATCCATTCACACGTCCTTACGAGGAAGACCTGGAGCTGTTCGATACAGACCCTGGCAAAATCCGTGCGCAAGCGTACGATATCGTATTGAACGGCTATGAAGTGGGTGGCGGTTCCCAGCGTATTTACAAACGTGATCTGCAAGAGAAAATGTTCGAAATGCTCGGCTTCACACCAGAAGCAGCACGCGAGCAATTTGGCTTCCTGATGGATGCGTTTGAATATGGTACGCCTCCACACGGTGGTATCGCGTTCGGTCTTGACCGTCTCGTTATGCTGCTGGCTGGTCGCACGAACCTGCGTGAAACGATCGCATTCCCGAAAACAGCGAATGCAACGGATCTGCTGATGGACGCTCCAGCTCCGGTAGAAGCGTCTCAATTGGAAGACCTGCACATCCGTCTGGCACCGAAAAAGCTCGTTGTCGACAAAAGCTAATTATTCTAGCTGATTTATCGGAATGATATATACATGCACTATCCACAACTGCTGCAATCGATCATTGGACGATTGCAGCAGTTGTTTTGTGGGTATGTGGTATCATGGATTATTGTGGATAGAGTCAATGTAAAACTAACTTGTCGCCTATAGTCGCTACAGTGTACGATTAGTTTGACGTGGGCTTGGATTAGAGTTCAATTGTAACTGACGTATGTACTAGCTAGCGACAGGTAGGTGTTAATACGCAGTGGTCATACGCAACAATAAATGTAGATGGAAAGGAGCTGAACTGAAATGCTGAATCAATTTTCCCGTACCGAGCTTGCCTTTGGTCCGGAAGGCATTGAAGTGATGAAAAATAGTACGGTTGCTGTGCTTGGTATTGGCGGTGTAGGTGGGATTGCCGTTGAAGCGCTGGCGCGTACTGGTGTAGGTCGCATCATCCTGATCGATAAGGATGTTGTCGATATTACGAATATTAACCGTCAGATTCATGCGCTCACATCAACCGTAGGTCAGAAAAAAGCAGACCTGATGGTCGAACGTGTGAAGCTGATCAACCCGGAATGTGAAGCGATCGCACTGAATATGTTTTATACCGAGGAAACGTATGAGGAGCTGTTCAAGTACGATCTCGATTATGTGGTCGATGCATCGGATACGATCATTTACAAAATCCATCTGATCAAGCAGTGTCTAGAGCGCGGTATCCCGATCATTTCCAGTATGGGTGCTGCCAACAAAATGGACCCGACTCGCTTCCAGGTTGCAGACATCTCCAAAACGCATATGGACCCGATCGCACGCGTCGTACGTACAAAGCTGCGTAAGGAAGGTATCCGTAAAGGGGTGAAGGTTGTATTTTCAACCGAGGAGCCAATGAAGCCCCGTGTGGATGTCACGCAAAAGATCGTTCCAGAGAATGCACCGGAAATCCGCAAAGCGAAGCAGCCGCCAGCAAGTAATGCCTTCGTGCCGCCAGTGGCAGGACTGATTATGGTGAGTGTCGTTGTGCGTGAGCTGCTGGAAAAGAACGGGATTGAGCTTTAAAAGCGGATTTACGCTGAATTAGGCGTTGATTGTTTTGAATAGCGCTTGCTGTATGGAAATACAGATTGTGCGACATCCATAGGAGCTGGCATATAAGTCTGCGAATACGGAAGCTGTAAACCACTGTAGACGTATCGACCAATTGCTCCAAAGCAGTATTGTAGTGGGTTAATGTTTCGAATAAGCTGGTTATATCTGTTGTTGACGCGTTATTACAATAATAGATGTAGCCAGCTTTATGTTTAGAAAAGAGGGGGAGAGCATGTTTAATATTCCAAGTTATCGGCCAGTCTGGCATACAACGGTAGAAGAAATTCAACAGAATCAGTCTTTAATGGAACGCCTACAGGCGCTCAAGCATGGGATTATCCGCGAAGGAATGATCATGTGGGATATATATTATGATGAGCATAATGCAGATGCGCCGTTTTTATTGCAAACGGAACAGGATCAATTGGAGATTTTTTGTTACAAATTTGATGATATGGCGATTAGCTTTAATGAAATTGATTGCAGTCAGGCGTTAGAAGTATTAGAGATAGAGGACTATGGAACATTTACATATGAGTGGAGAAGCTATGCAAGCTTCACAGAGCAGTTTAAAGGAGCGAGTATTCAATCATTAGCAATTGAAGAATATGGTTTTGAAACAATAGTCATCGATAATAAGGATTGTCCAGAACAAAATGGCATAAAGCATTCGGACTGGATATTAAGTGGTCTATATATCGCCACCGACAAGGGTGACTTTTCAGTCTACAATGCTCTGGATGAAACTAGAATTATGTTTGGCGAGCAGTTAGCAGCTGAAATGCTACAAAACGGTACAAAGCTTAGAAGAACACAAGTTTTTTAACGATATAGATCAAAAATCAATAAAATTTAGCGCGCAATTGCAGTCATTTTGCCAAAACAGCGATACACTTCATTCTAACAAACCATACACCTACCCATAACCAACGATACACTTATCTGCAATAATTCCCACTAGCGCTCCCCTGCAAACTATGCTACACTAAACATCCTTTGTTCCGAAATGCATCGAACCGATGATGCGCACGGATAACTTTATGGCTCAAACTATAAACAAAGCGCAAACATATGAAAAGTACATTCAACACTCCATCACCTTCATGGTCTTGGAGCGGACTGGGTGTGCTTTTTGCTCGTTATTTGAGGGACAGAGGACACATAACGATGTTCTTAGGAGGTAACTGAAATGGACAAGGATTTTCAAAGTGCCTATCAAGAAGAGCACAGCAAGCTGCTGCTCACGCTGGAAGAGGTAGACGCGCAGCTCAAGCGGCTGACGGACATTCCGGTCTATACCGGACATGATTTCACCGAGCAGGTGCTGGAGACAGGGCGCGAGCAGCAGCGGCAGACACTCACGAAGAGTGCAAGAGAGCCTTACTTTGGCAGACTCGACTTTGCGGAAGGCGAGCAGGGCGAACGTCGCCCGCTGTATATCGGCAAGGTGGGTGTGGGCAAAACCGAGATTGATGAAGAACCACTCGTCGTTGACTGGCGAGCACCCGTAGCGAGCTTATTTTACTCGTTCACCGGTGGGGAAGAGATCGCCGAGTACGAAGCACCGGAAGGGATCGTACAGGGGCTTGTATTCCTCAAGCGTAACTTGGTCATTCGACAACGAATGCTGGAACGACTTGCGGATACGTATGATCGTGAAAGTAGCGAGCCTGTCGTGACCGATGAATTTCTCGTATATCGATTAGGCGAAAATAAAGATAACAAACTGCGGGATATCGTATCCACGATTCAGGCAGAGCAGGATCGTATTATCCGTGCAGCCAAAAATACGGCGCTAATCATTCAGGGCGTTGCCGGTAGTGGTAAAACGACGGTAGCGCTTCATCGTCTTGCCTTCCTGCTGTATCAGTATCAGGAGCAGGTATCGGCAGAGCGTATGATTATTTTTGCACCGAACCATATGTTTTTAGATTATATTTCCGAAGTATTGCCAGAGCTTGGTGTGGGCGATATTCAGCAAAGCACCTTTGCTGATTGGGCGCAGCAGCTACTGGAAAGCGATATTCGTCTTGTACCTCAGTCAGAAACGTATGAGGAATGGTTCGAGACGACCACACGCCCGGACGTTAGCGATGCTACGCCATCGCGGTATAAAGGGTCGCTGGCATTTATGGAGCTATTACAGCAATATGTCGGCCTGCTGGAGCAGCATTCGGTGCCAGAGCAAGAATTTAGTCCATGGGATGGCAAGGTGCTGACGAGAGAGCAGATTCTGGAATGGTACAATGTCGAGTATCGTCCGTATCCGCTGGCACGGCGCAAGGAACGGGTGCTTGCAAGGCTGCATCGCTGGATTGAGATGGAGCTGAAGCAAGCACCATCCGAGGCGATTCGTAAGGAACGCCGCAAAAAGGCAGCACAGCGTGAAAAATCATATGCCGCCAAGTGGCCACGCTACGAACCAATCGCACTGTACAAGCAATTGTTCAAAGCAGGCAAAAGCGCTGTCACCGCAGAGCAGCTAGAAGAGATCTGGTCGCAATTGCCAGCAGGCATGCTCAAGGCAGTCTCGGCTGAGCTGAAAAAAGATCGTATTCGCGATGAAGACCTGCCTGCACTCGTATATATTCATACGCTTCTGCATGAGATGGACAGCAAGCATCGCTTTGACCATGTGGTGATTGACGAAGCGCAGGACTTTTCACCATTTCATGTTGCCTTGCTGAATCAGTATGTACGTGGAGGCTCATTTACGATTCTTGGCGATCTGTCGCAGGGCATTCACGCGTATCGTGGTGTGCATGACTGGCAGGAGATGAGCAGTCTGTTCAATAGCGAGCAGACGGATTATTTCCCACTGACACGAAGCTATCGTTCTACGATGGAGATTATTGAATTTGCGAATATTATTCTGGAGCATGGCGTACGCAATGGGATTACAGCGGTGCCTGTCTTCCGTAGTGGTGACCCGGTGCGTTTATTAGAATGCCCTGCTCCGCAGCGAGTAGAGATGATCGCCCAGCACTGGCAGGAGCTACAAGCGAAGGAGTTCCGTACAAGCGCAATTCTGACACGTACACTGCATGAAGCAAGGGAATTACATGAGCAGCTAACCGCCGTTGGACTTGATCTGCATCTGATCGACGGTGGTAAAGCAACGTATCAGGGTGGACATTCTATTTTACCAGTGTACCTGTCAAAAGGGCTGGAGTTCGATGCGGTGCTTCTGACGGATGTGGATCAAGCTCATTATCACAATGATCCGTGGGATGCGCGACTACTGTATGTTGGCTGCACGCGTGCGCTGCATGAGCTGTGGTTACTATGTGGAGAGACGTTACCGGATTATGTCCGTCAGCCGCAACTGGAATCAGTAGAGGCATAATGATGCGATAAATGAGTGGATGCAAATAGATGCTTCAAGCGTTGTGATGCTGGTATGCCACCACGTATAGCATGCGACATGATGGTAAATGTAATTTAAAAGCCATATATCTCATAACGATGACAACATAACGAATCAACCTACAGTACAAGATCGTACATGAGATCATATGACTAGCTCTGCAAAGAAGCTTTTCTGTCCTGTATACTCTAACAGCACGGTGCTTCGTCTGACCTTCCTATGGAAACAGATGAAGCCTATACGCTGATAACGGTATATAGACAGAAGGCTTCTTTCTTTTTCAATCGAAGCGTAGAGTGGTAAAATAGGAAAGGCAGATTGTAAAGCCTTCACGATTATGGAAGCAACATGATAATACACACCGTGCACTTGCCGGATATGATAAAAGGACGTGATTCCATGGACCTGTTCTCCTTTAACGAACAAAATAATACGGCTGCGGATGGTATGGGCGTGCTTGCCGATCGGATGCGTCCGCAGTCGCTGGATGAGTATATCGGGCAGGAGGATATCGTTGGTCCTGGTAAGCTGTTACGCCGAGCGATTGAGGCGGATCAAGTATCCTCGATTATTTTATATGGGCCACCTGGATGTGGGAAAACGACGCTCGCGCATATTATTTCCCGTCATACGAAGGGAGAGTTTGTACGTCTGAATGCGGTCGATGCGACAGTCAAGGATGTGCGTGAGGTCATTGAGCGTGCTGGAACGAACAAATCGTTATATGGTACGAAGACGATTTTATTTTTAGATGAGGTGCATCGCTTTAATAGCTCCAGGCAGGACGCATTGCTGCCAGCGGTGGAGAAGGGCACGATTATTTTTATCGGTGCAACAACAGAGAATCCATTTCATTATGTAAATGGTGCCTTGATGAGTCGTTCTACCTTATTCCAATTGCATTCGCTCGGTCGGGAGCATTCGTTAATTGCAATGCGTCGCGCACTGGATGATGCGGAGCGTGGACTAGGCTTTATGCAGCTACAGACCGACGATGCTGCGCTGGAGCATATCGCATCGATGGCAAATGGAGACGTTCGGCGTGCACTAAACGCGTTAGAGCTAGCTGCGCTTACGACACCACCGCAGGAGGATGGTACGATCCATATTACGCTGGAGGTGGCAGAGGAATCGATTCGCCGCCCAATTGTACGTGCGGATGAGTCAACTCAGTACGATGTGCTATCTGCTTTTCATAAAAGTATTCGCGGCTCCAGTGATGCTGCATTGTTCTGGTTCCTGTATGCGGTGGAGAAGCTGGGCATGGATCCGATGACATTCATTCGACGCTTAATCGCGGCGAGTAGTGAGGATATTGGACTAGCAAATCCACAGGCGATGGTACAGGCACTGGGCGCGCTCGATGCGTATCGTACGAATGGTTGGCCAGAAGCGAAGCTGAATATCGCGCAAGCGATTCTGTTTGCAGTCGAAAGTCCGAAGTCGAATGCGGTATATACCGCTATTTCAAGAGCGATGTCGGCGATGGATGACGTCAAGTCGGCAGAGGTGCCATTACATCTGCGCGATACGCATTATAAAGGCTCCGCGCAGCTTGGACATGAGGGCTACCAGTACCCGCATAATTTCCCGAACCATTATGTAGAGCAGGAATACTTACCCAAAAACCTATCAGGACGCGTCTTCTACAAAGCGACCGAGCAGGGCAATGAATCGAAGATCAAGCTCAATCAGGAGCGGAGACGTGGGAAGAATTAAGGGAATAGTGTGGGGTGCATGAGGCACAACAGACACAACAGTATCCATTTAATACAGTGTCCCGATATAAAAATATACAATAAACCAGATGCTTCTATAGAAACAAATGACAAATTCTATGTTTCTATAGGTGGCGGCAAAGCTTGGCATGAACCCGATATGGTGTACTAGCTAAGCATCTATATACAGAAATATCTAAAAACTCCACACATGCCGAAAAGCCCGACATCTTCTACGTGAATCCGATTCACATCGAAACGTCGGGCTTTTGCTTATACTACGCGCTGAATAATAAAGTACCTCGTTCTTAGCTACCTCTTTTTTATCGTCTTCTTTCTACTTTTCGGAGCGCGATGCCAGCCATACACCTGCAAGTGAACAAACGCTTTACTGAGCAAATGACTCACAATATACAGAATGATCATCACGATGAGCAGTGGACGGAATAGCAGCCATGAAACGAACCAGATCAGCAGCAATTGCCAGCGTTTTAGCTTGCGTAAAAATAACGGTAACGTGAAAATACGATAAAACCAGTAGTTCTTTTGCAGCGCCTCCATATATTCGGTACGAATCTGCTCATTGTTTGGCGCTAGCCGAATCGCTTGCTCCATCATCTGTTTGGCGGTTTTGGCATCGCCGCGTCGTTCTGCCGCCCAGCCCAGATACATAAAGGTTTGCGGCTGCTCCAGATCATATTGTAATGCTTCCATCGCGACTTCCTGCGAAGCTTGCTTCTGATTCATATTCGCTAACACATAGCTATACAACGCTAGATAGAGTCCGCTACTTGGCAATATGCGTAGCGCTTCCTTGACCTGCTCAGCTGCCTCTTGAAATTTACCCTTCGTATTGTACATATTGCCCATCAGATAATACATATGCGCGCGATAAGGATTAATACGCAGCACTTCTTCTACCGCAGGCTGCATCAGCTCCCAATTGTGCTGGTCATAATAAACGAAAGCACGAATCGACCACGCATCCTCATTATCCGGCTCCATACGCAGCGCCTGAGCTGTCATTTCCAGCGATTGGTCGAGCTCTTCCATACTCATATATATGGTTGCTAGCGCATTATAAGGTTCAGGCTCTTCTGGCGCCTCGCGCAGCCATTCGCCCGCTTCGCGCAACGCCTCGTCATAACGCTCCCATTGCAAAAGACGATCAATCCGTTCCGACCGAAGGCCAGACAGATCAGGCTCGTTCGTATAATTACTCATAAGCGGCTCCTCTGATCATAAAATAGCTACCGAATCATTGATCCTATACGTAGAACAACGATTCGGCAGCATCGACTAGCGGATTTTATGCTTTTTAATATAATCGAGCACGGCAGTGTATTCCCCGTTTGTATCGCTAAATGTTGCATAGTTACGCGCTGTAGCGAACCATTCGGTTGTAGACGGCTGACGCGTTTTGAGTGCACGATTGAAATCCAAATCTGTCAACGGCTGAATCTCTCCTGTTTCCATCGCTCGCTCCAGTGCAATTTCAATCGTATCGCGTACAAGCTGCTCCAGATCAGCTCCGGAAAAGAGCGCAGTATTCGCGGCGAGCTTTTTAAAATTGATCGAATCGGCAGGCTTATCGCGTAGCTTCAGATCGAGAATCGTGCTGCGCTCAGACTCCTCTGGTGGTGAGACGAACAGCAGATTGTTGAACCGTCCTGGTCGACGTAGCGCCGAGTCCAGATACCACGGCGTATTCGTAGCTCCAATAATAAATACATTTTCATTAAAGCTCGCTAATCCATCTAATTCCAGCAGCAGCTGGTTCACCAGCATTCGATCATGATGCTGACGCATATTGTGACGACTGCCGCCGAGCGCATCCAGCTCATCGATAAAGAGAACGCAAGGCGATTCTGCGCGAGCCTTTTCAAATACATCATGCAAATTATGCTCACTACCGCCTACATACATGGACAGGATCGCCTGTAATTCCAGATGCAAAAAGCTAGCATTAATCTCGCCTGCTACCGCGCGCGCAAGAAACGTTTTTCCGCAGCCCGGCGGCCCATAAAGTAGAATCGAGCCGCCTGCCTGCTTACCATAGGCAGCGAATAGCTCGGGCTGCTTGAGTGGCAAAATAAAGTTCATACGAATTTTCTTTTTAATGTCTTCCATACCGCCCACATCGTCAAATGTGATAACCGGCTTTTCCAGCTCAACTAGATCGTTGGAATCTTTATCAAATTGAATCACTTTTAGATTTTTGCGGCGTTGTTCATGATCATCGCTCATTGTACACCACTCCATATGTAGATTTGCCTTGCTGTACTTGCTAATGTAGTAACATCATAACTCATACGGAGTTATCTGCACCACTATCGATTTCCCTTTTCTACTATATAGATGAAGATAGCGAGATAGATCGTGAGTGTGAAGGAGTAGAGGGATTGATGTACACATATTTACACATCGAACCGGATAAAGTATGATAGGAATAACGTAATCGGCGATGGAGTTCGCCATAAACCGCTGACATCAGCTAATGACTCCTACCTGTAAGCATGGGCGATCCATGTTTTGTTCAGGTAGGAGTTTTTTGTGCGTTAGAGGTGAAGATAACGATCGGGATTTATAGTTGTACATTCCTGATCGATCCGTATCATTTGAGAACGAGAACGAAGAAGAGGAAGTGGACTTATGCTATATGTACTGGTAGCTCTGGCTGGTGTTGTAGGTGCTGTATGTCGTTATCTGATTGGAATGCTAATCCCCAGTCACGGATTTCCATTAGCAACATTGGTGCTCAATCTGACTGGATGCTTTCTACTGGCAATTGTGATGCGTTATCTCGCACGTCTGCCGCGTGTATCCTCTAATATGGTTACTGTGATCGGAACGGGCTTTGTCGGCTCATATACGACCTTTTCCACTTTCAGTCTGGAAAGTATTCAGCTCATCGAACGCCAAATGTATATCACAGCCTTGCTATACATCGGAGCAAGTCTGATCGGTGGTCTGCTCTTTACATGGCTCGGCTTTGTATGCAGTGAACGCCTGTTAGCTCGAAAGGAGGCACGTGCTAATGCTCGTTAATATTGGATTTGTTGCACTCGGCGCTGTATTTGGCGTGCTGGCGCGCTTTCTATTTTCTCGTTGGATGAAAAAGCGCTGGCCAATGGATTTCCCACTGGCAACGCTACTTATTAACCTGAGCGGATCATTCCTGCTCGGCATGCTTGTCGGCTCTGGAGCAGGTAGTCAGTGGCAGTTATTAATTGGGACAGGCTTTATGGGTAGCTATACGACTTTCTCTACCTTCAAGCTGGAAAATATAGAGCTACATTTAAAGCAGCAGCATAAGGTACTGATTGGCTATTTGTGCCTTTCTTATGCAGGTGGGATCGTGCTTGCAGGCGTGGGGCTCTGGCTGGGGCATGAGATGAGCGCGATACGTTAACACGTTCCAATATCAAATCGGATTTTGCTGAGGTTATGAAACCTGGATCTGCATCGAGTTCTCAGCTCATTAGTGCTGTGCCACATCAAATAATGTAACGAAAGTACGGGTAGTAACAAGAATCATTGCACGCACATTTAATGTATGGAAATGTAATCTATGGAAATTCATTATATCAAAATTTTATAAGAAGCTATTTTACTCATCACGTATGTAAGCCATGCCTGATAAAAATAAAACCAAAAGCTCTTCTATGTATACCCGTCTATCCCCCTATAAAAGATATAACGGATCATAAAAGAGCTTTTGGCTTATTAACCCTGATTAAGCAATAGTAGTATCGGTATGCGGAGTAGCAGTTTGCCAGATGTCACGTAGTGACCAGCATGTCCATTCCTGAACCCGCGCCTGTCCGCCCGTTGCAGTCAGTTCCATACTGGCGCAATTTCCCTGCGGGTAGATACGGCTCGTCAATGTTGCTTGTCCATCATTTGCAAATACTTCGATTGAAGAACGATCGACAAAAATACGTAATGTCAACAATGCATCCTTTGCCAATGACGCTGTTCGAATGCCATCCTGCGGTTTACCGGATTGCGAAGCATCCAGGATTAGCTTTTCATTTGCAATATCATACATAATGACCGTTTGATCACTGGCATCGCTATGCAGTGTCAAACTTACTTTATCCGCGTCACTGTTGTTCAAATCGAACACAGCGCGAATTTCCAGCAATGATTCGGTTATATTCGTGCTATAAGAATCAGTCACTGTAAAGGATTCACCCAGCGAAAATTGTTCCTGACGAAGAAGCTTCGTTTCTTCAACCGGATTCATCAGTAGTCGTCCACTGGAATCCAAGTTCAGCACACGCGGCAATGTTAATGCCCCTGCCCATCCATGCGCTTTGGTCGGCATATCCGATTCCCACATATCCATCCAGCCGATTGCAATACGGCGACCTTGATCATCCAGCAACGTTTGTACCGCATAAAAATCATGACCATGATCCAGTTCATGGAATTCGCCATGCTGAAAATCATTTGCGTCATAATTATAATCACCGATCAGGTAGCCCGTTTGGAACAGATTGAGATAGCGATCCTCCTTGCGCTCGATGCCTTGAGGAGAGATCAGCAGCACATGCCGACCGTCCAGCTCGAAGAAGTCCGGACATTCCCACATAAAGCCAAGCGTACCATCGCTTTCAGCAAGAATGCCATCATACGTCCATTGTCGTAAATCAGAAGAGTGATAGCGAATAACGCGTCCATGCCCATCCTTGGTCGCATTACCAAGCACCATATACCATGTATCGCCATGCTTCCATACTTTAGGATCACGGAAATGGTGGGCGCTATCTGCTGGCGGCTCTGCGATGACCGGATTGGCTTCGTATTTGTGGAAATGAATGCCGTCGTGGCTGAATGCAATATTTTGATTTTGCGTGAATAGGTCTTTTTCCCGATCGGTATAGTGATGACCCGTATAGACCAGCGTCAGCACGCCGTCATCGTCGACAGCACTACCGGAAAAGCAGCCGTCCCTGTCGCATTCATCACCCGGTGCAAGCGCGATCGGACAGTGCTCCCAATGAATCAAATCCTTACTTTTTACATGCCCCCAGTGCATCGGACCCCAATGCTCGTCATACGGATGGTGCTGATAAAAGACATGATATTCTCCGTTAAACTGAATCATCCCATTCGGATCGTTGATCCAGTTGGCAGGAGCAGCAATATGGTAACCAGGGCGATACTGCGGGTTAATTTTCTCTCCAGCAAGCTGAAGTGCCTGAGCGGCATGGTGTAGGGAATGTAAAGTAGACAATGAATTTCCTCCTTCAAAATATGCAATATAACTTCATGATGTGATCATCTCGCGAAAGGTTGACCGGACCCACTCATGATCGGAACAATTCACGATAGCATAACCGAACCACCTGACAACTCTGTCATAAAATCTTATTGTTGTACAATCTCAGACGATGACCCCGCGATATGCACGAATGCGAGATTGCTTTGCTGAACGCTCCAGACAATTGCGCTTACGTTAATGGCTGTGTCGTTTCAAGCGGTTGATTGAGTTTAGACGCTTTCTGCTTGTCATTAAACAAAGTGAAAATGGAGATAACCGTAAATAGCAGCACCAGTGCGCCCATAATCAAATACGTATGACGGAAGCCCATATCATCGTACAATGAACCGGCAATCGGTGATAATACCGCCTGCCCGACCTGAGAAGCGAATTGAAAGCCGACAAGGTATAGGATCGAGGATAGACGTGTATCAAAATGCGCTGCCAGGTATTTGAAAATAGCGATTAGCATAATTGGCAACTCCAGTGCATGGATCAGCTTGACAGCAGAAATGCCGATCGGCTCAAATACAAGTCCAGAACCGATAATGCGCAGCGCCATCAGCAGCCCGGCGAGAATAAGCGACTTTTTTGCCCCCAGCTTGTTCACGATAAATGGAGCCATAAACATCATGCCGGCTTCTAAAAACACCTGAAATGAATTCAAGTAACCATATACTTGATTGCCCAGCGCATGGGTAGGGAACAACGATGAATAATAGATTGGAAATTGCTGATCATACACACCATAGACGCAAGCGACACCGACTACATACAGAATGAAATACCAGAATGGACGAAGGGTGAACAGTGTGCCTATATCTTTGATTTTGACAGAAGCAGCTTTTTCTAACTCATTTTCTGTCACCTGAATGCGAAGCGATAGGATAATACCGACCAGCACAACCGCAGAGAGCGATGAAATCCAGAAATTGATGTTCGGATTCAGATTGAACAATTGTCCGGCAAAGAATGTAGCAGCAGCCCAGCCAAGCGAACCCCACATGCGGGAACGTCCGTATTCAAATCCGTACTTGCGACTTACTTTTTCTACATACGTCTCGATCGCTCCAACTCCGGCAAGAAAGCCCACGCTCAAAAACAATCCACCCACAATCGCGCCAAGCCATACATTCACCTGGAGCAACGGCCCATACACAAACACAAAGAACGGACCTGTAAATACAAGTAATAAGCTAATAAACAACAAAATATTGCGCTTTAACCCGATTTTGTCGGAAATGTAACCATAAAGCGGTTGCGCACATAATGCGAATATAGCGTTTACAGAAAAAATAAGCCCGGTTTGCGTCCCTGTCAGCTTCATCTCCTGACCAAGCCAGATCGAGAACAATGAATAGCTGGACGACCAGCATACGAAAAAGAAGAAAAAGTAAAGGCTGAGCTTCCAGTACAAACTTTTGGATACGCACATATTATTCGCTCCTTCATTCATGTAAGTGCTTTCTTTGAGTCGAATTATATGTCAACCGCTTTCATATGTCAACCGCTTGCATACAAGGGTCAGAAGAAAGATGATGTTTGAAGTTGTGCTTAGTAGACCTGAATACAAGCTCATGTATACGAAAATAGCTAATTGCATTAGGATGAGTACACAAGCCTGATATGGCTGTGTTATGGCATACACCACTCCGGGAAGGAATAAGGGGATGGACTCCGTCTCGCACAGGAATCTAAGGATTAGGAGAGAGTTGTAGATTCCCGTGCTCAAAAGTCGTCCATTCCCCTTATTTCGTTCCCTCCGTTCTGTGAGGTTCGCACCATACTCATTTGCATATATCTTCTAAGTTCATTTGTATAAGTTTGACTATATTTATTTTGGCAATGCAAATATCAAAAAGCACTTCCAAAAGCTCAGCCTGTCAGTACAATTGAGCAGACAGCAGACAGCAGACAGCAGACAGCAGACAGCAGACAGCAGACAGCAGACAGCAGACAGCAGACAGCAGACAGCAGACAGCAGACAGCAGACAGCAGACAGCAGACAGCAGACAGCAGACAGCAATCTGCACAGCAAAAAACGCCTTCTGCAATGAAGGCGTTCATGTATATGGATTGATGTTTATAATGCGATAGGAACATCGTTTTTAAGTGTATTGTTGTTCATAGCATGAATAGCAGAAACGATAACGGAATAGAATAGACACCTATTTCTGCCTACAGGCAACACATTTCCCCGCCTATCCAGTCACCTCAATAACTCAGGCAGTAGAACCATCGCGTATGTGTACCGGTAGTATCGTTTGATGCGCAATCTCATCAAATTCTCCTTCAATCTCCCGCAATAATACTTCAATAGCGGTACGCGCAATGTCTTCGATCGGCTGGCAGATTGTAGTTAATTGCGGCATCAGTGAAGAGACGATTGTCGTTCCATCATAGCCGATCACTTTCAGATCATCAGGAATCGACATATGGCGAACACCTGCCTCATAAATGACCGAAGCAGCAATCATATCATTACTCGCAAATACGCCATCCACCTCAGGATGTTCATCAAATGCGCGTCGGATGACCGACAGCTGGTGATCGCGATCTAAGGGCAGCTCCAGCTCATATGTATGATGGGGTAGTCCATGCGCTTGCATCAAGTCTTCAAAGGCTTTGCGACGCAATTGCGCAGGCGTTTCCAATTCAGCAGGCCCATTAAAATGCAAAATATGCTTACATCCGCGATCGATTAACCGCTGTGTAGCCAGCTTGCCACCCTCATAATTGTCAGAACTGACGACTGGAATGGTACCCGACAGATAGCGGTCAATCGCCACTACCGCTAGATTGGCTTTTTTATAATTAGAAATGCCGCGGTTATGCGTGCCGACAATAATGCCATCCACCTGATTGCGAATAAGCATTTCAGCATATTGCTCTTCTTTATCAATCTGGTTGAGGCTATTACATAGCAGCACTTTGAGTCCCTGTGCGGCACATAGATTTTCAATATGAAATGTTAGCTCAGCGAAAAAAGGATTCGCAGTCGTTGGCAAAATCAACCCGATCAGATGGGTACGCTTGCTAAACAATGAACGCGCCAGATCGTTTGGAAAATAATTCAGTTCTTCCATCGCGCTCTGCACCTTCATTCGGGTTGCTTCGCTCACATAACCTCGATTGTTCATCGTACGTGATACCGTAGTCGGAGAGACACCGGCGAGTCGGGCGACATCTTCAAGTTTGGCTTTCATGCGGCAATCTCCTTTTTTTGCTCTCATTATACCATTTGCCTATAGGCAACAAAAGGATCGTTCCATCGGTGGAAGAAGGAGAGGGCCATTATAAAAGCAACGAGCATGTGTATAATGAATGAACCTGATGCAACTAACGAATAACTGGCAACTATAACAACAAGCGTTAGCAGATGATTGCGGTTGGTTCATGATCAGTATACATAGGCGAAAAGCAGAATATAACTTAATCGAACCATGAATTGTGTTTTTAAAAGCTCTAATAAATCAACAAAGACAGCAAAGAAGTCTGCTTTCGCACCATCCATCGGACGGAATCGAAAGCAGACTTTTTAAGTTGCATCATTATATTTATACAAGCAAATTTACACAAGCGCCTCATACGGAACTTTCTCAGCAACTTCAATCGTACCGCCGCCCAGACAAACCTCACCATCATAAAATACAACAGCTTGTCCTGGTGTAATCGCCTTTTGCTGTACATCAAACTGCACATGTACATTGCCGTCCTCTTGCCATGTCAGCGTTACACCTTGATCTGGCTGACGATAGCGGAACTTCGCTGCGCATTGCAGCGTTGTTCCTGGTGCTGGTGTGCTGCCATCGATCCAGTTTACACCGGATGCAATCAGCCCAGTCGAGTACATACTTGGATGTGCATCACCCTGAACGACATACAGAATATTGCGTTCCAGATCCTTATCGGCAACAAACCACGGTTGTCCATTACCCGAACCACCAATACCCAGACCTTGACGTTGTCCAAGTGTGTAATACATCAATCCATCATGCTTGCCTTTCACTTCGCCAGTCGCGATATCGACCATATTACCGGAACGTGCTGGCAGGTAGTTGCTCAGGAATTCACGGAAATTACGCTCGCCGATAAAGCACACGCCTGTACTATCCTTTTTCTTCGCTGTATACAGATTCGCTTCTGCTGCAATACGGCGAACCTCCGGCTTCGGCAGATGTCCAATCGGGAACATCGCACGGGAAAGCTGCTGCTGATTCAGCGCATTCAGGAAATACGTTTGATCCTTATTGTTATCAATGCCGCGTAGCAGGGTGAATTGTCCGTCCTGCTCAACTACGCGTGCATAGTGACCGGTAGCTACATAGTCTGCACCTAGATCCAGTGCTTTGTTCAGGAACTCGCCAAATTTGATTTCGCGGTTACACATGACATCTGGATTGGGCGTGCGGCCACGCTTGTATTCGTCGAGGAAATACGCGAATACTTTATCGTAATATTCCTTCTCGAAATTGACCGTATAATAAGGAATGCCGATCTGTTCGCACACGCGGCGGACATCTTCTGCATCGTCCTCAGCGGTACAGTTACCGAACTCGTCGGTGTCATCCCAGTTTTTCATAAAAATACCGATTACATCATAGCCCTGCTGTTTGAGCAGGAGCGCGGTGACCGAAGAATCCACGCCGCCGGACATACCGACTACGACACGGGTTTCGGAGATTGCTTTTGCCATTTGCATATCACATCCTCGTTTAATCAATTTGGATATTTTGCTTCGCAAAAATCCTTTTTTCATTTCAACTCGTGTTAGAAGATCGCTAACACTAGAATTGAACCGGATTGAAGTGCCGGCGGTGCATTGGTTGGCTGCCTTGCACCATAGATGATTACAATTTTCACATATACAGCAAATCCATTTCCCAAACGGTATTCGTTTATGTTACGATAGAATAGAAAAATGATCGGAATACACTGAATTGATGAAAATGCATAGCATATGTGCAACTGCTAATTATAACTGTGATAGTGAAATAAAGCAACAGCAATAAGGCAACAATCGTTCATGATTTTGGTCAAATGAGACGAGGTGCGATAATGAAAATTTCAACTAAAGGCCGTTATGGTCTGACGATTATGATGGAACTGGCATCGCGCTTTGGCGAAGGCCCAACTTCGCTGAAAAGCATTGCCGAAAGAAATCAACTCTCCGAGCATTATCTGGAGCAATTGATTGCTCCGCTGCGTAATGCCGGTCTGGTCAAAAGTATTCGCGGTGCGTATGGCGGATATATTTTGTCCCGTGAACCGGAAGGCATCACAGCGGGTGAGATCATCCGTGTGCTGGAAGGGCCAATTTCCGTCGTAGACTTTACCGATGAGGATGTAGCTGCCAAGCGTCATCTGTGGCTGCAAATTCGCGATGCAATCGCCAGCGTGATCGATTCGACAACGCTGAAGGATCTGATCAGCTATCAGGACGAGGGTGCAGAAGACAATTATATGTTCTACATTTAATAAGTAGCTGTATCATAACAGTGAGTGAATCGTCATAATAGATGAATCTTTAGTGGAATGATGCAGACTGATGATGCTTGGTTGCGAACGCACTAAAGCGTGCTATTGCCCATAGTTGAGTGCTATAGGCATTTGAGCAGTAAGCATTCAAGCTGTATGTAACGGAAGGACCGTAGCCCAGGCGCGGAAACCTTCCGTTTTTTGTTGAATTTTGTGTGATAAATAGATAGGGATATAGAGCATTAGAAAACAGTGTAATGAAATGAATAGAACCGTTTATCTATAACGAATCCAGAATGAAACTATATTTTAATGAAAGACAGGGTGAACTGTAATGACTTCAATCTATCTTGACCATGCTGCCTCCACACCGGTGCATCCAGAGGTAGCACAGGAAATGTTAAATGTAATGACGGGCACGTATGGGAATGCGTCCAGTGTGCATGGCTTCGGTCGTGCGGCGAAGCGTATCGTTAGTGGTGCACGCGATCTAATGGCGGCAAAGCTGGGCTGTCATCCTAATGAGCTGGTGTTCACCGCAGGTGGTACAGAGAGCGACAATATGGCATTGTTCGGTGTGGCAGAAGCGATGAAGGAAAAAGGTCGCCATATCATCACATCCAGCATTGAGCATCATGCCGTATTGCACGCGTGTGAAGCACTGGAGAAGCGTGGCTACGAGGTGACCTATCTACCCGTCGATACACAGGGACTGGTAGGGCTGGATGAGCTGCGTGCCGCTATTCGCTCGGATACGATTCTGATTAGCATTATGTTTGGTAACAATGAAGTAGGAACACTACAGCCGATCAGAGAGATTGGCGAGCTGGCACGCCAGCAAGGTATCCTTTTTCATACCGATGCGGTACAGGCACTCGGTGGTGTGGAGATCAACTGTCATGAGCTGCCGATCGATCTGATGAGCTTTTCCGCTCATAAAATTAATGGGCCTCAAGGAATCGGTGCATTGTATGTACGTCAGGGAACAAGGCTGGAGCCACTGCTGCATGGAGGCTTGCAGGAGCGTAAGCGCCGTGCAGGCACCGAGAATCTGGCAGGTATCGCTGGCTTTGGCAAGGCGGTAGAGCTGGCAACAGATAAGCTGGAGGAGCGCACGACAAGCCTGCATCAGCTACGTGCTGCATTTATCGCGGCACTGACAGAGCAGGCGGGACGTGACGCTTTTGTAATTAATACACCGCTGGAGCAGTCGCTTCCACATATATTGAATATGAGCTTTCCGGGGATCGCGAGTGAGACGATGCTAATGAATCTGGATATGCAGCAGATTGCTGCTGCTAGCGGCTCCGCATGCACATCAGGTTCACTGGAGCTGTCCCATGTTTTACAGGCGATGAAATTACCAGAAAATGTACAACAATCGGCGATTCGTTTTAGCTTTGGACTGGGTAATACTACAGAGGAAATTGAACAAACCGCACAAAAAATTGCAACCATTTTAAAACGGCTGCGTAAATGATGGAAGGGCTCCCCTGTCTGGTGAATAAGGGAGGATAGATGTCGGCTACTGCCACCGGCCGGGCGTAAGGAACCATGCCTTACCCCGCGCAAAATGTGCGCCGAGGAGGTCCTGCAAATGTTGAAGATTCAGAGCATGATCGGACTTGCTGTATTTGACGTAGAAGACGGCAAGCAGCTAGGCAAAATCCACGATTTTATCGTGCATGAGGACTGGTCGGTATATGGCTTCGAGCTGGAAGGCAAAGGGCTATTTTCGCTACAGGTTCGCACGGTCAAATGGGAAGACGTGGTCAGCTTTGGCAGTGATGCCATTATGATTCGTAATCAACAGGCAGTGCGCCAAACGGCGGCTGACGATATCAAGCATACATTCCTTATCGGGAACCGCAAGCTCAAGGAGCTGCCGGTTCTTACCAGTGATGGAGCCATGCTCGGATATGTATCCGATGTTTACTTTAATCCTGAACTGGGTAAAAGCATTACCGGGATCGAAATCAGCGACGGTTTTATTTCCGATCTGATTGGCGGAAGAAAATGGCTTCCGATCAGCGACCAGATCGCCTTTGGTGAAAGCGCCATTATGACGCCGGTAGCAAGCGATCAACGACTGAAGGAATGCCTGTAAACTGTAGCTGGCATAGCGGAGAAACCTTACAGAATCGCTCTGCCTCAGATGCTTAGCAGCATGACGTAGGCTGACTGAATCGATTCTGTAGCTGGAGGAAGCGCCGGGAATGAGGCGCTGCGCCGCAAGGCTGGCTGCCCAAACTTGTAGACGGATAGGGTGAGTGCGGAATGAAATGTCCAAACTGTAGTTCCAAGGATATTGGAAAGATCGGCTCGCATCAATTTTATTGCTGGGGCTGTTTTATTGAATTGACCGTAAATAACGGTAAAATGTCGGTGTACCAGGTGGAAGAGGACGGTACACTTAGCTCGCTGGACGATTTGTTCGTGGAGCATCCAGCTGTAGCGGCTCAGCTTCCTTTGTCCTCCTAGATGAGACGTGGAGCAGAGGCAATTAGTATTCAGCAGGATCGGGGAATACGGCTGTGCAATCATCGCCTTATACATACCATGATAACAGCGGGCTATTGACCCGATTTAGACCTTGACGGTCGATGCGCGCGATTGCTGCGTATCGGCTGCTCCAGGTTTTTTTGCATTCTGAGGCTATACAGTTATTGCTGCCAGCTGCACGATGTAGATGGATCATATGAAGCCCACAGATAGACCGCTGGAGCGCAGTCAGAAAGCGCTTTTCATGCCCGGCTGTCTATGATGCGTGCGATTGACAGAGCCCGATACGCTGGATATACTGATATAGGTTGTTGAAAAATCGTGAACTTCCGCTAAAAGGCTGATTATTCTGGCGGAATTAGGTATCCGGGCATACCTCTTTTTTACCGTCCATTGTCTAATGAACTGCCTACGCTCGCAATGCATTCTCTGATCGTGCAGTATCATAATTAGGGTATCCTTTTGGTGCTATTTACAGACAGCTGGAAGCGGCATAACAAACGGCGACTGTGCTCTGTAGCAACAGATGACAGCAGCAGTGCCTGCTGTACACAGCCTCGGCATAACAAAAAAGGGTGCAGGGAGAAGCCGCTTCAGGAAATACAAGAATACCGTCCCTGATCTATCGACAGGGGCGTTTTTTAGATTCCGGGCCTTACAGGGTTCCCGTATGATGTGGCTGGCTCAGAGTCATGCTCTGGTGTCGCTACGAGAATCTGGTTATACACCGAACAACTGCGTTTGAATGGTCAAACGCTATACTTAAGGAGGCTCGCTATTTATGAAAGCAAGTGAAATTCGTTCCAAATGGCTCGCTTTTTTCGAAAGCAAAGGACATAAAGTAGAGCCGAGTGCACCGCTCGTGCCGATTAACGATCCATCTTTGCTATGGATTAATGCCGGTATGGCGCCGCTGAAGGCTTATTTTGATGGTCGTATCCAGCCGGATAACCCGCGTATTACGAACTCGCAAAAATGTATTCGTACCAATGATATCGAGAATGTCGGCAAAACGCGTCGTCACCATACATTTTTCGAAATGCTGGGCAACTTCTCTATCGGTGATTACTTCAAAGAAGAAGCGATCACATGGGCATGGGAGTTCCTCACAGGTAAGGAATGGATCGGCTTTGATCCAGAGCGTCTGTCGGTAACGGTCTATCCAGAGGATGAGGAAGCATTCAAGCTGTGGAACGAGAAGATCGGTCTGCCAGCGGAACGCATCATCAAGCTGGAAGATAACTTCTGGGATATCGGTGAAGGCCCTTGCGGTCCGTGTACTGAGATTTTCTACGATCGTGGCGATGCTTATGGCGCGCTTGATCCAAATGATCCAGAAATGTATCCAGGCGGTGAAAATGAGCGTTTCCTCGAAGTATGGAACCTTGTATTCTCCCAATTTAACCATAACAAAGATGGTAGCTACACACCGCTGCCTAACAAAAATATCGATACCGGTGCAGGTCTGGAGCGCTTCACTTCCATTTTGCAGGATGTGGATTCCAACTTTGACACCGATCTGTTCCAGCCGATGATTCAAGAAACAGCACGCATCGCAGGTGTAACGTACAAGCAAAACAACGATACCGATGTAGCGCTGAAGGTTATCGCTGACCATATTCGTACCGTAACATTCGCTGTAGGTGATGGCGTATTGCCTTCTAATGAAGGACGCGGCTATGTTATCCGCCGTCTGCTGCGTCGTGCGGTTCGTTACGGAAAAGTGATCGGTCTGGATAAGCCATTCCTGTTCAGCCTGGTGAAAACAGTAGGCGATGTGATGGGCATGTACTATCCAACGGTAGTAGAGCAACGTGATTATATTGAGAAAATTATTCGTACAGAGGAAGAACGCTTCCACGAAACACTGTCTGATGGTCTGAACATTCTGGCTGATCTGAGCCAGCAGGCGAAATCGAATGGACAAACAGCAATTAGCGGTGCTGATGCGTTCAAGCTGTATGACACTTATGGTTTCCCATTTGACCTGACAGAAGATTATGCTCTGGAAAATGGTCTGACGGTAGATCGCGAAGGCTTCGATGCAGCGATGCAAGAGCAGCGTGATCGTGCGCGTGCTGCACGTCAGGATAGCGGTAGTATGAAAGTACAGGGCGGCGTGCTGTCCGAGCTGGAAGCGAAGAGTGAATTCGTTGGCTATGAGCAGCTGACTGTACAATCGACAGTAGCAGCTATCGTTGCAGATGACGCTTTTGTACAGAGTGCTGGCGAAGGTCAGACTGTACAGGTGATTCTTGATGTGACTCCATTCTATGCAGAGAGCGGCGGTCAGGTGAGCGATCTCGGTCTGCTGACTAGCGACAAAGTGGAAGCATCCGTAGAAACACTGTTCAAAGCACCACGTGGTCAATCCGTGCATATCGTAACGATTCGCTCGGGCGAGCTGCATGTTGGTGATACTGTAACGGCACAGGTGGATGCACCTAACCGCAACGATATTATCAAAAATCACACCGCTACTCACTTGATGCACAAAGCGCTCAAGGAAGTGCTGGGTAACCATGCGAACCAAGCAGGTTCACTCGTTGAAGCAGAGCGTCTGCGCTTTGACTTCTCTCACTTTAGCAGTGTAACTCCAGAGGAACTGGCAGACATCGAGCGTCGCGTTAACCAGGAGATCTGGAAAGGTCTTGACGTGGAAATTAGCTATGCTGCTATTGATGAAGCGAAAGCGATGGGTGCAATGGCACTGTTCGGTGAAAAATATGGTGATATCGTACGCGTCGTGAAAATCGGCGATTACAGCATCGAGCTGTGTGGCGGCTGTCATGTGGACAACACCTCACGTATCGGTCTGTTCAAAATCGTTTCCGAGAGTGGTATCGGCTCCGGTGTACGCCGCATCGAAGCGGTAACAGGTCGTCTGGCTTATATGTTCCTCGATAGCCAGCTTGATATCCTGAAACAGGCAGCAGTACAGCTCAAATCGAACGTACATGATGTGCCAAAACGTATCGAAGCGCTGAACCAGCAGGTTCGCGATCTGGGTCGTGAAAACGAATCGCTGCAAAGCAAGCTGAGCCTGATCGAAGCTGGACAATTGACGGATCAAGTCGAGACCGTTGGTAGCACACCACTACTTGCAGCAGAAGTACAGGCACCAAGCATGGATGCACTCCGTGGTCTGGCAGACGAGCTGAAGGTGAAGCTACCAGAAGCGGTACTCGTACTCGGCGCAGCGATTGAAGACAAAGTAAACTTTGTTGTCGTTGTACCAAAGTCCGGCATTGAACGCGGACTGCATGCAGGTAAGCTTGTAAAAGAAGTCGCTGCAATCTGCGGCGGCGGTGGTGGTGGACGTCCGGATATGGCGCAAGCTGGCGGTAAAGACGCATCAAAACTGCGCGAAGCACTTGAAGCAGCGAAGAAGCATGTTGCTTCCGTTTAAGCTATACCAATTGAGTTAAATAGAGGCAACAGGTGAGCGGGCTATATAGCTATAGGAGCATCAAACGCAATATAGCGGCAATCGCCTGCAAAATATTTGGCATTTATGTGATAATACTTTAAAATTCTGTAACTTTTCGATTAGTTTGAACGTAAATATTCCTTGTACATCCCTTGATGTGTTATGATGATAAAGAATCAACATGAACATCAGGGGATTCCATTTTGAGGAAGTGTGTGTTCATACACTATTCCGAAAAAGCGAGGTGTCAGCGAGTGGACTCCATGGACAAAACGGTCAAGTTTAATGTCAAGGGTGATGAGCATGAAAGCTCGTCACAGGAAATACTGCTCACCGTGTATGATGCACTGGTGGAAAAAGAATACAATCCGATTAATCAGATTGTAGGTTACCTCATTTCCGGGGACCCCGCTTATATTCCCCGGCATAATAATGCACGCAGCCTAATCGGCAAAAAAGAGCGGGATGAATTAATTGAAGAGCTGGTCCGTTCCTACCTGGCCAGTCATCGGTAGAGACGGAGCGTAGACACATCATGAAAATATTAGGTCTGGATTACGGAGATCGCCGGATCGGTGTCGCGGTTAGCGATGCGTTTGGCTGGACTGCTCAGGGCGTTGAGGTCATTGATCGCCAGCGTAATACAGCAGTAGACGAACGGATTGCTGAACTCATTCAGGAACACGAGATTAGCGAGATCGTGGTGGGGCTTCCTAAGAACATGAATGGAAGTATCGGTCCCCGTGGTCAAATATGTATCGAATTTGCAGAACATCTTCGGGAATCTGTGCATCTGCCTGTTCACCTATGGGATGAAAGGCTTACAACGATGTCAGCTGAGCGAACTTTGATTGAGGCTGACGTAAGCCGCAAGAAACGCAAGCAGGTCGTTGATAAAATGGCCGCAAGCTTGATTTTGCAAAATTACTTGGATTCTAAAAGTAAAGGGTGAGGGTGGTTAATATGGCGAAGGATCAAAATTTGCTTGAGGACGAACCAGAAATTATTTACATTCCAGATGATGATGGAAATGAAGAGGAATTTGAAGTCATCATGAAATTCGAAGTTGATGGTTCGGACGCCAAATATATGATGGTCGTGCCTATGGAAGCCACAGAGGACGATACTGATGAAGTATATGCGTTCCGGTACGAGGAAGACGAAGATGATCTGAAGCTCTACATCATTGAAGACGAAGACGAGTGGCAGATCGTTGAAGAGACCTTCAATACATTAGTGGCTGAATTGGATGGTGAATAAACCCATGAGTGATCTTTCTGCGAGTAATGTCAAATTATCGTCCAAGTTGCTTGAGGCTTACGGGGTACTGATCGAGTTAACCGATGAGAGCGGCGAGAATGTCGTTTATCGTTTGATCAGCGAATTTGAGACAGAATCAGGTGCCTATGCTGTCCTGCAAAAGGATACAGCATTGCCTGATACCGAAGTCGAAATTTTGAAAATTGTAGACGGTGCGGATGGACATCCGGAGCTGATTACGATTGACGACGACGATGAATGGGAAGACGTAGCTGAATTGTACGACGAGCTGACCTTACCGTTTGAAGATTAATCACGGATTTGTATACGGCAGTTCCATACTGCTACAGTTATGTCTTGAGAAGAGCGGAGCCTATTCCGCTCTTTTTGACTGTCAAAGGAGTTGTTATGTCCATTGCGTAAAAAGGTCAGGACCCTTTTAGGAGTTATTGTTTTGCTGATTATTATCATTGCAGGCGTAGCGATATACGGATGGAATGCGATGCAGCCGACTGCGGCTTCATCTGAGCCTGTTGCTTATACGCTTGCGGAGGGCACGTCAACAGCTAAGCTTGCGGGCGATCTGGAAAGTAAAGGCATCATTCGCAATGACTTCGCGTTTCGAATGTATCTGCGCTGGAACAATGAAGGCAAAGCGTTCAAGGCAGGTGACTATGAATTCACACCTGGCATGACGTATGAGCAGATTGTGACCAAGCTGAACAATGCGGAGGTTGTCGTACCGAAAACGATGAAGTTTACGATTCCGGAGGGATACACCGTTACACAGATTGCCGACAAGCTCAGCAGTGCGGGCTATGTGGATCGGGATGAATTTTTGAAGCTGGTAGATGATCCGTCTCAGTTCAAGCAAGCACGTGATTGGAAGGTACCGACAGGTAATGGCATTTTACATCCGTTAGAAGGCTATCTGTTCCCGGCTACATACGATTTGCCACTGGATAGCACACCGCAGGATGTGATTGCGAATATGCTGGCAGGTACGCGTTCGAATCTGGCGACGATCGATAATTTTGATCAAAAGCTGAAAGCACGAGGTATGACATTGCATCAGCTATTAACCGAAGCATCGCTGATCGAGCGAGAAGTTGTCGTTCCAGATGAGCGTGCAGAGGTGTCAGGTGTTATTAACAACCGGATTAAGCAAGGGATGCGTTTGCAAATTGATGCGACTGTGCAATACGCACTGGGCAAGCAAAAGCAGCGTCTGCTGTACTCCGATCTCAAAATTGACAGTCCATATAATACGTATCTGCACGATGGACTGCCGCCAGGACCGATTGCTAATCCTGGTATTGAAGCGATTAAGGCAGCATTAGAGCCGAAGACATCCGATTATCTATACTATGTAACGAAAAAGGATGGCTCCGGTGGACATCTATTTGCTAAAACCTATGCAGAGCATCAGAAAAATATCGCTGCGAGTAAAGAAACCAGTGCAGCAGGCCAGGCGGAGAGCAGTAATACTTCCGATGAAGCCAATTGATGCGTTAACGAATACACATCCACAGGCAGCGAGCCATTCGCTGCCTTGTGATGCGTGGAGCGTCAGATAATAGAAGATGTGTATCGACCCATACTTAGCAATACGTACAATGATGAAATAACAGCCGTAAGGCTGGGAGGTGCTTGATATGAGTAATAAACCTGAGCTGTTAAGCACAGCTTCTTCGTTGGAGGAGCTACGTGTACTAGCGGAAGCGGGAGCAGACGCTTTTCTAATTGGCGAAGAGCGCTTTGGAATGCGCTTGCCAGGAGACTTTACTTTAGCAGAGATCGCTGAGGCGGTAGCATACAGTCATGATAAAGGCAAGCGTGTGTATGTTGCGGTGAACAATCTGATGACCAATGATATACTGGCTGAACTGCCTGCTTATATCGAAGGTCTGCGCGATGCAGGGGTACATGGTATTGAATTTGGCGATCCGGCAGTGTTGACTACTGTACGCGAGCTGGCTCCAGACCTGCGTCTACACTGGAATGCGGAGATGACCTCAACCAACTCGTCTACTGCAAATTACTGGGGACGCAAGGGAGCGACACGTGTCGTACTGGCACGTGAGCTGAATATGGATGAGATTACTGGTATGACGGACAAGCTGGAAGTGGAAGCACAGGTACAGGTGCATGGTATGACAAATATTTACCATTCCAAGCGTCGCCTTGTGCAGAGCTATATGGCGCATCAGGGACGCCAGGTAGAGGGCGAGCTGGGGCTAACACGTGGACTGTTTCTAATCGAGGCGGAGCGTCGTGATGAAAAGTTCCCGATCTATGAGGACAGTAACGGTACTCATATTATGAGCTCGGAAGATATTTGTATTCTGGAAGACCTGCATCTACTAATGGAAGCAGGCATCCATAGCTTCAAAATCGAAGGGATGCTCAAGCCGATTGCTTACAATGTCGCTGTCGTTCGCGCCTATCGTACCGCGATCGATGCGTATGCTGCTCATGCAGAGGAATACGAGTTCGACGAATCGTGGCTGGAAGAAGTTCGTGAGCTGCAAGACCCTGAGCGTGAGCTGTCGTTTGGTTTCTTTTATAAAGAGCAAGTCTATTAAGATATCATCGTAACAAGATCGAGGGGGAGATCTCCAATGGGAACTACATCCAAACCAATTCATTTTGGCAAAAGATACCGTCTGGATAAGCCGGAGTTGCTTGCACCAGCAGGGAATCTGGAAAAGCTGAAATTTGCTATTCATTATGGCGCTGATGCTGTATACATCGGTGGACAAAAATACGGCCTTCGGTCCAACGCAGATAACTTCAGCTTTGAAGAAATGCGGGAAGGCGTAGAATTCGCGAATCAATACGGTGCTAAAGTATTTGTCGCGACTAACATTTATGCGCATGATGAGGATGTTGATGGCATCGAGGAATATCTGCGCAATCTGGAGGAAGCTGGCATCTCGGCGATTATTGTAGCCGATCCAACGATTATCGAAATTGCTCTGCGCTGTGCACCGAAGCTAGAGGTGCATTTGAGTACTCAGCAATCGACATTGAACTGGCAAGCGGTAAAGTTCTGGAAAGAAGAAGGCTTGCCGCGTGTCGTACTGGGGCGCGAAACTAGCCTGGAAGAAATTGCGGAGATTAAGAAGAATGTGGATGTAGAGATTGAGGCATTTATTCACGGTGCGATGTGTTCTTCCTTCTCGGGACGCTGTGTGCTGTCCAACCATTTTACCGACCGTGATTCTAACCGTGGTGGCTGCTGTCAGTCGTGCCGGTGGAAATACGATCTGTTTGAGGATGCGCGTCCACAGACAGAATGGATCTCGGAAGAAGAAGCGGCAGAGCAGCGTGTACTGGAGCAATTCCAGCTGGGTGTGAATCAGCTTCCATTGTATGAGGAAGGCGATAATCCGTTCTCGATGGGCTCCAAGGATCTGTGTATGCTGGAGGCGATTCCTGATCTGATCGAGGTCGGCATCGATAGCTTTAAGATCGAGGGTCGGATGAAATCGATCCACTATGTGGCGACAGTGGTGAATGCGTATCGTCAGGCGATCGATTCCTACATGGCTGATCCTGACAATTATGAACTCAAGCCAGAATGGCTGGAAGAGCTAAACAAAGCAGCCAATCGTCCGCTGAATACAGGCTTCTTCTACGATACACCGGATCAGGAAGATCATATTTATGAGCCAGAAGATAAGGCGGTTCCTTATGATTTTGCCGGGTTGGTGCTAGATTATGATGAAGCGACAGGTATTGCAACTGTGCAGCAGCGTAATCACTTCAAGCCAGGTCAGGATATTGAGTTCTTCGGTCCGAATGGTACATTTTTCAAGCAGCAGGTCGGCACGATCTGGGATGAAGAGGGCAATGAGCTGGATGCCGCTCGCCACCCCTTGCAAAAGATCCGCTTGAAGGTGGATCAGCCGGTTCGTTATTTTGATATGATGCGTAAAAAGAATGTAAAAGCTGCTCCAAAGACAACGGTAACCGTCTAATGGACAAGCTTGCTGTACGAGAAGGTTTACGTGCATAGTAATCATAAAATATAGATGTAACAGGATTGGGTAGGCACACGTATCCTTCTACATTGTAAAGGCAGAAAACAGTCTTTTTGATAAGCTAAAGCGTAATTTCGCTTAGCCCAAAAGACCTGTTTCCTGCCTTTTTTGTATCATTTACATAACATATAATGATATATTCATGTATTTTCTGAAAAATAATATCGCTTACAAAAGAGATAATAGCCTAAATTATGGTATTATTTAAATCGCAATGTTAGGTTTTTTATAAATAATAGTATAAAAGACCTTACTTTTTCAAAAAAAGAGTTCATTTTTACTGGATAATCGCCGATAATGGAAGCAGAACTATAGCTCTAGGACTCCAGAAGGAGCTCTGACTGAATAAAATAGGGAACAGGTAAGCCGGGAGAGAAAGGTATATTGCAGGTCCTGAATTTTGAGATGGTGGGTGAATCGTATGGGTTTATGGCAAAAACCGGGGAAATCGGAAGGCAAGCCAGCAAAGTTATCCAAAAAGTTACTCAAGCAACCAGGCGAGACCAAGCAACTAAAGAATCAAACTCCAAAGCCGAAGCAACAGAAAGTCAACAACGGGAA
Source organism: Paenibacillus hunanensis (assembly GCF_034055775.1). Classification (NCBI taxonomy): domain Bacteria; kingdom Bacillati; phylum Bacillota; class Bacilli; order Caryophanales; family Paenibacillaceae; genus Paenibacillus; species Paenibacillus hunanensis. The sequence continues at coordinate 1,578,974 of NZ_CP139194.1, forward strand.
AAATCCTTCTCAACGGGCGCTACATAAGTGGTTTAAAGAGCGCGGCAGGGGAGCGAAGCAGATGCCTGTTCAGGGTGTAGACGCTGTAGCAGCGTCATCAACAGCCGAACCAGGTAAGCCAGGCAATAGTAAGTTTAACTTGAAAGCGCCACGCATTTCGCGTGAGCAGCTCAAGCATGCTGGGCGTTCCTCGCTGTCTGCTGCTAAAAATTGGCGTAGCTTTAATCCTTCCAAATCAGTTGGAGTAAAGCTATTCTTAATGTTTTTCATTGCTATTATGCTATGTGTTGTTTTGCTAGGCTCATTTTCTTATCTACGCGCGAAAAGTGTAATTAAGGAAAATGCAGCGATTAGTAATGAACAGACGATCATTCAGACCGGGGAAAAGCTGGATGTGATGCTCAGTCAGATCGTGAACTCTTCTGTACAGGTGTTTTTTGATCCAACTATGCAGAATGATCTGACGAAGCTTACTAGCCCGAATCTGTCGGAATATGATAAATACCAAACGATCAATTCGATTAGCCAGAATTTACAAAATCAAATGAACTCTACCGATTCGATCGAGGCGATCTATCTGATCCCTGTCGACACAAAGCTGAATGTTATCGGTGCAGGTACAGGTATTCCTGATCCGACTGCGGTTCGTCAAAAGGATTGGTATAAAACATTGACGGATGATAAAGGGGTCATGCAGTGGATTCCAACGGAGTCTGCCGCTGGCACGAACAAAAACTTTACGTATGCACGTGCAATGCGTTTGTCGAGTAGTCCGGAATCCTTCGTCTTCGTTATGAGCATTAATAGCAAATGGCTGAATGATCAGATCGATAACCTTAATCTGGGTGACGGCGGCAAAGTGGATCTGGTAGGTGGGCCGAATAATACAGTGATTGCTTCCACACAGCCAGAAACCGTATCGGAAGCATCAGCTTACAAATTCCTGGATCAAATCAAGGGCGGTAGCGGACGCTTCCAAAATGATGAAGGCCCGCAGCCCATTCTAGTTGCTTACTCTGTACTTGATACAGCGGATACATGGAAGCTGATCGGAACTGTACCAGTACAAGCACTTGTATCGAGTGCAAGTCCGATTCTGATGCTGACATGGATTATGGCGATTGTGTGTGCGGTTGTAGCGATCCTGATCGGTCTGGTTATTATTCGCACCATCGGTACGCCACTGCGTAAGCTACAGCGTCTGATGAATCTAGGTTCACAGGGAATTCTGAGCGTACGTACCAATCACAAATCCTCGGACGAGATTGGACAGCTTGGAGTAGCTTTTAATACGATGATGGAAAATATTACAGGTCTGGTGAAGCAGACGAATGAATCTGCCCAGCACGTACTGGACACTGCAACTACGCTTAGCTCGGCTTCTCGTCAAACGGCTACTTCAGCACGCGAGATCGCTGTAGCTACCGAGGAAATTGCGAACGGGGCAGGTAGTCTGGCACTGGAGGCTGAACGCGGTACAGAGCTGACCGAGACGATGAATGATCGAATGGGTCGCGTTGTTGAGGCGAACAAGCAGATGGAGCTATCAGCTGAAAAAGTAGAAGAAGCAGGTAAAACAGGGGTTCATCATATGGATGAGCTGATGGGCAAAACGAAAGTGACCGAGGATATGATCCGTTCGCTGAGCGTACGGATCGATTCACTCAAGGAAAGCACATCGTCTGTACAGCAGGTACTCGATGCCATGCAAAATATTACGAAGCAGACGAACATTCTGTCCCTGAATGCAACGATCGAGGCAGCACGTGCAGGCGCTGCGGGTAAAGGCTTTATGGTCGTTGCCGATGAGGTTCGTAATCTGGCAGAGCAATCCCGTCAATCGATCCTGATGGTTGGCGAGATTACCGCTAATATCCAGAAGGAAATGGATGAGACGGTGCGTGTGCTGACCGAAGCCTTCCCGCTGTTCCGTCAACAAACCGAAGCGGTACAGGCAACAACAGGTATTTTTGAAACGGTACAGCAGCAAATGACCGAGTTCGTGCACAAGCTTGGCTCTGCTACACAATCGATTAATGAGCTGAATCGCGTGCAGCAATCAATGAGTGAGGCGATGAGCAATGTGAGTGCGGTAGCCGAGGAATCCTCTGCCACTTCGCAGGAGGTTGCTTCCCTGAGTAGCGAGCAGCAAAATGTAAGCACACAGCTCGTGACGCTGTCCGGTCAACTGGAAACGGTATCGATTGGCTTGAAGGATACGATTGCACGCTTCACGATCGACGATGTAGAGGTGCCTGAGGACGCTATAGCTGAGGCTGACGCGACTGATGCAGCTACTACAGCAGGTGAAAACGAATCAACATCGGAGACGGCTGACGTCGTTCCTTTACAGTCTGTTGATGCGGTTCATGCAGAAGAAAATGCGGATTCACCAGAAACGAAGGATGTATCGCATTTGGAAAAAGAAGCGTAGAAAATAACGCTTAGCAGCATAGGAAGATCTGAGAGTATTAGGGCATCCTTCTGGCTACTGCGCAATAGAAGGGTATTGCATAATAAAGTGATGAATGAAAGCTCTTGAATACAGCAATACCAAACGATACTAAAAAGCTGCAATCTTCATAATCGAAGATTGCAGCTTTTTGCATTTTTTGTATACGCGGCTTGATGAAGGTAGATCACGCCAAACTGGATACCGCCGCTAATTTTCGTTAAAATTACTTATACGTAACATACACAGCCTTTATATTCAAACGGTATCATAAGCTAAGCCCTGCATAATGAATGTCATGATACAGTGTAGTAGCGAATGGTAAGCTATGAGTTTATTCATCCTATAGGAATAGTAGCATGGCTATCCAGTATCGACGATTTGCATTTGCTTATTTCGATCTAGATCTCGTCGGAATTACAGCTGGTCGGTCGAAGGCTCTGAGTCCGTTGCAGCAGCTGGAGCAGGAGGATCATTTGCACGATCCATCGGCTCAAATTCTTCCTTGGGTAGACGAATCCAGCGTTGTAGATAGCCCTGCACAAACAATTCTTTGAGCAGAATAATGAGAATAGGCGACAGCACCAGACCTGCCACGCCGAAAATAGACAGCGAGATGATCATCGCAGAGAGCATCAGATAGGCAGACGTAATACCGATCGAATTACCGGTGATTTTGGGCTCCAATAGCTGGCGAGTCAGCATAACGACCACAAGCAGTACCGTCAGCCCAATCGCGAGCCCGGTCTGTCCGACAATGAACAGATACACAATCCACGGTATGAAAATAACCGGTATGCCGAGTAAAGGCAAAATGTCGAATACCGCACTCAGAATCGCTAGTGAAAAAGCATGATCGACCTGTAAGATCAGTAATCCTATGTACACAAGCACAAATGTGAGCGACACCATCATCAGCTGCGCTTTAATATACGCACCGATGGCAAACAATACATGCTCCTTTAAAAAGTAAAAGGATTTTTTGATCGTGTTGGGTGTCTTCTCCGTTGCAATTCTGCGCCAAAGATTAATCTCAGCACTCAGGAAGAAGGCGAGCACAATCCCAACGGCAAAGCTACCGATAAAGGACGAGAAGGTGCCAAGCCAGCCAAGCGCTGCATTAAACAATGACTTGCCCCATACCGCCAGTCCAGCAGTGAAGGTGGCAAAGTATTCATTAATCTGTTCGGCTACACCAGGAGGCAATGCCTTGAGCTGATCCTGTAAAAAGCCAGTGAACTGCGAGAAATGATGCTGCACGATAGAAGCATAGCCCGGCAAGGCATCCGTCACCTGGCTGATCTGAGCGACAAACACAAGCCCTGCACCAAACAGTGCTCCCAGAATAATAAGTACGAATACCAGCACAGCAATCGCGGAGGAAGCCATTTTCGGTAAGCCACGTCGATTCAAAAACATTGCAAATGGCTCGATCATTGCGAAGATAAGCAATGATAAAAATACAGGTGCAGCAATCCGGTATAACCAGCTGGATAACAGCAATACCAGATAGACGGTCAGAACGACGACACCGATGTCAAAGGCGGTGCGCCAATACTTTTTGTACAGTGGCAGCATGAAACGTAAAACTCCTTTTCCGTCAAATCGTTAAAATTCCCTCTTACTCTAGCAGCAGGAGGGTATGATAAAATAGTATAGATGCAATACCCCGAAAAGCCAATATAGCAGATTAAGCTAAAATTCATCTCCGTGCATCGTTCTGCACTGCGACAGTAAGATCACAATAATTGCAATTTGCTTGCTCCAACCCTGCAATGAACTAGAGACATGTTACACATCATTATCGCTGGATAGGGAGCTGAAAGGAGCAATGATGGAACATCTGTTTTTATGGCTGCTTTACATATGTTCATTTTATGCCTTTATTCCGGGGCTGGTTAGTCGACTGTTTGGCTATCGTGTATTTCGACGTGGAGACAGCAAGACATCGTTCGCACTGACCTTTGATGATGGCCCCGATCCGATCTATACACCGTTGTTATTAGACTTGCTCAAGCAGTATGAGGCAAAGGCAACCTTTTTTGTTGTAGGACTTCATGCAGAGCAGAATCCAGACATCATCCGCCGCATTCATGAGGAAGGACATCAGATTGGTATCCATAATTATATTCATCGCGCTAACTGGTTAATGTCGCCAGCCTCAGTACGCCGGCAAATCTATTTGACTCAAAAAATCATTCACGATCTTACAGGCAAGCGGCCCCAATATTATCGCCCACCGTGGGGAATCGTAAACCAGTCTGATCTTTCGCGTAACAGTCATTACGATATTGTGCTCTGGTCGTCTCTGTTTGGTGATTGGCGTAAACGGGTAGGTAGAGATAAACTCGCTGCTCGTATGCTGCGTAAGCTACGAGGTGGCGAGATTATGCTGCTGCACGATTGCGGCAACACCTGGGGAGCGAATCGTGATGCTCCTGCCGAAATGCTTGCTGCGCTAGAGCTTGTGCTACAGGAGGCGCAGCAGCGTGGTCTGGAAGCAGTGACGATCGGCTCTCTGATGGAAGGGAGCAAATATATGTCCAAGCAGAGAAAAGATCATGCCACTCGTGAGTCAGAGGATGGAACATACGCCCGCCGTGCACCACTCGGCACGCTCCTGTCTCCATTTAAGAAGCTGCTCGTTCATCTATGGCTGGGCTGGGAAAAGCTATTCCACTGGATGTTCCATTTGCAAAAGACAGGCCCGGACGGACTATTTCATTACAGACTACGCTCGTATCAAGGTAGACCGCTACAATTAGAAACCGGAGAATGGTTGGAACGTGGAGACTCGATTATCGAGCTTCATTTTGATAACCGCCGTTTATTCGACCTGACCTCAGGCTCACGCTCGATGATGCAGCTTGCAATCCTGTTCATTAAAGCCGCCAGACAGGACTTTCCGAAGCTGGCGCTGCAAATGAAGGAGCAGCCAGAGCTTATGCAAGCGCGCGCGCTGTATGGTGTAAGCATGGTCAACCGTGGCCCGGAAAAATTCGGTTTTGCCATACGAGAACTGCCAAAGGGCCTATTCGCTGTCCTCACACGCTGGTATCTCAAGCTGTTACTCACTATGATCCATCCATCCGGTAGCATGCGCCTAAAAGAACAATCCGAGCATCTGATTCCGCGTGCGATGGTACTATCCACACCTGCTTTTATGCAACGTTATGGTGTCGACACATCATCCATTGTCGATCCTTCTACACAACACACCGAACGCGGCGTAGCGCTAACTGCCGTACCATCAGAACCATCCACATCCGTAGAAGATACATTGGCAACGACTGACATACAAACTCAGCCTTCGTAATCATGTAGCAATGAATATAGTATTCGATTCTTCCGTTTATGTCCCAGATACTATGTTATACCTTACAGCCCGAAACAAGCCGTCTGTAGTGCTATTGTACATACATTTGTTTCGGGCTGTTTTTAATATATGTATAGAAGGTTGATATTAATGACTTTGAGAAACGGGCGGTATTAAAGTGTGTCATACAGATGCACGATTGGAATATACATATGACGTGTAGATAGTATACTTGCAACAGCAACAGCAACAGCAACAGCAACAGCAACAGCAACAGCAACAGGACCAATTTAGGGTTGTCCAGCTAGCAGAGATTATCCTGACAGCAAAAAAAGACGCTCCAGATCGCAGCTCACACGATCCAGAACGTCTCTATTAAACCCAATACACCGATTAGATTTTCATAATACCGCCCATACTAGCATTGGTAACAAGCTTGGAATAACGAGCCAGATAACCGGTTTTTACCTTCGGCTCGAATTCTTTCCACTCGTTTTTACGGCGTTCTTCCAGCTCTTCGTCGCTCACATGCAGCGTGATATGACGCTCGTTCAGATCCAGCTCAATGATATCGCCATCATGAACGAATGCGATCGGGCCGCCTTCTGCTGCTTCTGGTGAGATGTGACCGATGCTGATACCGCGAGATGCGCCAGAGAAGCGTCCGTCTGTGATCAGACCAACCTTCGCGCCCAGACCCATACCAACGATCTGAGATGTTGGAGCGAGCATTTCCGGCATACCTGGGCCGCCTTTCGGGCCTTCGTAACGGATAACGACAACATGACCTTCCTTGACGTGACCGTTAGCGATGCCGTACAGGGCATCATCTTGAGAATCGAAGCAGATCGCAGGGCCTTTGTGGTAGCCGCCAACCGACGGATCAACCGCACCGACCTTAATGATCGAGCCTTCCGGTGCCAGATTACCGAACAGAACTGCCAGACCGCCGCGTTCGGAGTGCGGGTTATCAATCGCATGAATAACTTCATGGTTTTGAATTTCCTGACCCTCTACATTTTCACGAATCGTTTTACCTGTAACTGTAATGCAATCCTCATGCAGGGCGCCTGGCTTTTTCAGCAGCTCATTCAGTACGGCGCTTACGCCACCTGCCAGATGCACATCCTCGATATGCCAGTCCGATGCAGGAGCAAGCTTCGCCAGGTGAGGTACACGGTTGGCTACTTCATTAATGCGTTCGATTGGATATTGGAAGCCAGCTTCGTGTGCCAGTGCCAGTGTGTGCAATACCGTATTGGTAGAACCACCCATTGCCATATCCAGTGCAAATGCATTATCGATCGCTTTTTCCGTTACGATGTCGCGTGGCTTCAGATCAAGCTTGATCAGTTCCATCAGCTGTGTAGCCGATTTGCGAACAAAGTCACGACGTTCTGGAGCAACAGCCAGAATCGTACCGTTACCTGGTAGAGCTAGACCGAGTGCTTCTGCCAGACAGTTCATGGAGTTCGCTGTGAACATACCCGAACAAGAACCACAGGTTGGACAACCGAATTGTTCCAGCTCCAGCAGTGTTTTGTCATCAATTTTGCCAGCCTGGTATGCACCAACGCCTTCAAATACCGATGTCAGAGAGATGGAGCGTCCTGTGCTGTCTTTACCAGCCTTCATTGGGCCGCCGCTGACAAACAGAGTTGGGATATTCACACGCAGTGCGCCCATGAGCATACCTGGTGTGATTTTGTCACAGTTTGGAATACAAACCATGCCGTCAAACCAGTGAGCGGATACGACTGTTTCCAGAGAATCAGCGATGATCTCACGGCTTGGCAGGGAATAGCGCATGCCGATATGGCCCATTGCGATACCGTCATCGACGCCGATTGTGTTGAACTCGAACGGTACACCGCCCGCTTCACGGATCGCTTCTTTGACGATTTTACCGAACTCTTGCAGATGCACATGCCCCGGAACGATATCAATGTAGGAGTTACATACAGCGATAAACGGCTTGTCGAAATCTTCTTCCTTAACGCCAGCTGCACGCAGCAGGCTGCGGTGCGGTGCACGATCGAAACCTTTTTTGATCATGTCCGAGCGCATTTTGTTTTTTGTGTTGGCTGCCATGGTGTCGGTTTCCCCCCAAATATATGATAGTAGCTTTGTGACTTTAGCGCGGTTGAATAGCAAAGTCCAAGGCTGGAAAAGGATTGCATAATACAGCAAACTAGCAGATGAACATAAGGCAAATAGCGTTCTGGCATACGGACCAATATGTGTCAACATAGGCTTACAGGCTGATATTACACAAAAGTTTTTAATAGAGTCTATCATATGTGTTAGCTTTTTGCCAGCTTATATTATGTAATTTACAGAGAAAAAGACAACAAAAAAGCAGACTCTTTTTGTGCATAGTTAAAAGAGTCTACTTTCGATGATTAGGCTATCGTATACGTTTCTCCTATTTAATAGGAAGAATGGTTAACGACTCCCACCTTTGCGACCGATTTCTTTGTAAAAGTCACGATCATGCGTTTCCGAAGTGGCTTCGCCACCCTTACGTCCAATCTCTTGATAGAAATCCTTATCATGGTTGCGGGAGGTCGCCTGTCCGCCTTTTTTGCCAATCTGCTGATAGAATTCTTTGCTATGTTTACGGGAAGTGGCTTGACCGCCCATGCGACCGGCTTCTTGGCGGGTCATTTTGCCATTGCTCTTGGTGTTTGCCATAACAATTTCACTCCTGTCAGTATAAAGGTAAAAAACCTTATTATTGTGATACAACTAGTTGCTCATTAATTACCCTGTCTAAATTGCCTGAAACGAAAATTCCCTAATTTATCCACCTGCCATTTATTTTGTAACTGAAGAACTATGCTGAATATAGTGCCAGAAAACCGTGATTGGACGCGGAACGCAAGGTTCGATCCAGGGTTTCGTCCATTTTTGTACGATCGGCTGAGCGAGTGCGACTGCCATTAATATGGAAAATAATATTAGAAATATTACACTTGCTGGGCTGTAGCCAAGTGCATGAACAAAGCCCGCTGCAACAAGCGTACGCACAACAAGTCCGTGTAAAAGAAACACATATAATGTGCGCCGACCCCATCCGGTGAGATAACCTACCCGCCGCGGCACCCAGGCGAGAAAGGCAAGAGAAGCAACTAGCTGTAAGCTGTACATGCCGATTCGTATAAGTAGTCCATTCTCTAGGGAGACGCCGAGCTGCATAAAGGTCTGATTTCCATAAAACCAGCCATGCGGTAACTCCCAATGCAGCATAATAAAGGAAAGCATTAGCAGCACAGAACCGATCGTTCCAAGCCGTCGACGCTTCTGCATGATCATCGCATACAGCTTGGACACATTCAGACTATAACCAATCATGAAAAAGGGAAAATAAATCAATGTACGTGAAATAGCCAGCCACACGCCATCCAGCGGCAAGCAGCCTGCCAATAGACCGAGCAAAATTGCAATCGTCAGCTGAAACGGTAAGCTCAAGCGATGCAGCGCAATAGCGAGCAAGCGCCAGAAAGCATGCCCTGCCAAAAACCATAGCAGCAAATAAGGCGCAAAAAACGAATGTACAACTCCATCGACACGGAAAAAGGTCATATCTAGTAATGAATATAGCGATTGAAATACAATATATTGTAGCAGGATCGTACGCAGCACCCGTTGCCCTGTGCGACCATGCAAATTAGAACGTGCAAAAAATCCAGTCACCAGCACAAATAGCGGCATATGAAACGAGAAAATCCATAAAAAGATACCTTCTGCCATCGCAGAATGGCGAACAAGCGGCTCCAGCATATTGCCTGCCACTACACATACAATAAGCAAAAAGCGCAAATTAATAAAATACGTTTCGATCGCCTCTGTATGATGAGCAGTCAGCTGCTTATGTGCGGTATTCATGAATTCCAGACTCCTTTGGCAAGTTGATAGTTTAAAAATAAAGCAAACGGAATTTTAATATTGTGAATTTAATCACAAATAGTTCATTATTGTTGAACAAAAATGTACAAATATTGATGGAGCGGAATCATTGACAAGCAAGAAAGCGGTTGCGAAAATGGAGAGTGTACGCGGTTACATATCCTGTATCACAAATCGCTTGAATCAGGGGGATGAAACATGAACAATCAGACAGGCTCGCCGGAAGTCGTGACCTTTGGGGAATCGATGGGACTGCTGACGGCGGAGGACTCTCGTGGTCTGGAATACGCAGCACAGCTGCGCAAGTCGTTCGGTGGTGCAGAGAGTAATCTGGCAATCGGTATTGCCCGGCTCGGTCATTCGGTTGGATGGTGTGGCAGACTTGGCAATGATCCGCTTGGTCATATGATTCAAAAGGCGATCCGTGGAGAAGGCGTGGATGTGTCACGCTCGATTCTGGCGGATGGCGAACCGACTGGACTCATGCTACGTGAAAATGTGTCTGGCAAAGCATCGGTACACTATTACCGCCGTTTTTCGGCAGCAAGCCATATGCAGCCGGAAGATCTGGAAGCTGACTATATCGCGGGCGCACGTATTTTGCATGTGACCGGGATTACAGCAGCGATCAGCTCCTCTGGATTGGCTACCGTGAAGCGTGCGATGGAGATTGCAACTGAAGCCGGTGTAACAGTATCATTTGATCCGAATCTGCGCTTGAAGCTGTGGACGCTGGAGGAAGCACGACCTGTGCTGCTTGATCTCGCGGAGCGCTGCGATTATTTCCTGCCCGGACTGGATGAGCTGGCTTTGCTGTATGAGACGTCCAGTGATTCAGAGATTTTCGATCGTTTGCGTCAGCTGAAGGCGATTAGTATCGTCAAGGGCGGCCCGGATCTGACTTATGTGGTCGAGAAGGATCGTACATTAGAAGTACCGTATTTTAAAGCAGAGCAGGTGCTGGATACCGTCGGTGCTGGAGATGGCTTCTGTGCAGGCTTTTTGACAGGCTTGCTGCGTGGCTATTCCAATGAAGAAGCGGTGCGACTGGGGAATCTGAATGGCTCCATGGTAATCCAGGCGGTAGGCGATTGGGAAGCATTACCGACCCATAGCCAGGTTGAAGCAAAGCTAGGTAACAAAGTACACATCGAACGTTAAATGTGAAGCAGACAACATAGAACAGTCACCGTATTCATGCAAAGGTAAGGCAAGTATTCTCAAGTCTAAAGGAGAACTGACATGAAAAAACTGCAAATCCTGCAAAAAATGATGGACTACGGTGTCGTTGCCGTTCTGCGTGGTGAATCCGCGGATCAGGTATTCGCGATGGCTGAGCAAGCGATCGCTGGCGGCATTAAAGTTATTGAGGTTACACTAACTGTTCCAGGTGCACTCCATGCGATTGAGAAACTAAGCCGGATGTATAGCTGGAAATCCGATAAATCAGACAATTTTGCAATTATCGGTGCAGGTACCGTATTGGAGCCACAAACTGCACGTGCAGCAATGATGGCGGGTGCTGAATTCGTGGTGAGTCCTTCGCTCAATCCAGAAACAGTTAAAATCTGCAATCTATACCGTGTACCGGTCTTACCAGGTGTGACCACGTTGGAGGGTGTACAGCACGCATTGGAGCTCGGTGTAGATATTGTGAAGCTGTTCCCGGGCAATCTATATCAGCCATCCATTATCAAAACGCTCAAAGGTCCAATGCCGCAGGCGAACTTTATGCCCACTGGTGGCGTGTCACTCGATAATCTGGGCGAATGGATCAAGGGCGGTGCAGTCGCTGTCGGCATCGGCTCCGATCTAACCACCGATGCGATCAAAACAGGCGATCTCAGTCTGGTGCGCCAGAAGTCCGAGCAATATATGAAGGCATATCATGAAGCCAAGCAAGGCTAAATTCTGTTTTAAGTATTCTTCTTGTAAGACAGGCACTATCCTGTAAAATGGCAGAAATGATAATGTAGAGCATGAACAAAATTCATTTTGCAAACGTCTGCAAAACTTGTATAGCTTGTCTTAAAGTGGATTATACCGCTGGATTGGCATGCAAGGTTTCTTCTGACATAGCGGAAATGTTATACTAGACATACCAGCGGCCTGTTGTCCTGCGAGGGAGACAGGCTGCTTTGCATCCATGTTGGTCTGCTTGGGCACTGGTTGATCAAATAAGCGTAAACCAATGATTACCGCAGCAACATGAAGTATAGACGGGAAGCGTCAGGCTTTGTGCTTGGTCTGTCAGTTGAGGCAATCACTGATCAGATCAGGTGCAGCACGTGGACAATGTGATCCTATACGGACATCATGCCTGATTGCTGATGGAAGGAGATAAGGATGTTTAGACGTAAAACAAGTGGTTTTGGAAGCTATGGAGGTACACGGCGTAAGAGTCGTGCGCGTACCATCGGCAAAATATTGCTAGTTATTTTAATTCTACTCGTGATTGCTACGGGTGTAGCAGCATGGTACGTACTTACGCCATATGGCCCAACACCACAAGCAGAGCAGGCGATAACGACGCCAGCTGAAGGTGTAACTGTAAAGAATACCGATCAATGGATCGAATTTGCTCCAGCGAAGTCGTCCAAGGTGGGGATTATCTTTTATCAGGGTGCACGGGTGAAGCCAGAGGCGTATAGCTTGCTGGCGCAAAGTCTAGCCAAAGCCGGTCATCCCGTATATATTGTGAAAATGCCATTTAACTTCGCTTTCTTCAAGCCCGATGCGGCACAGGCGATACTGGATAATCATCCTGATCAGAAGTTTATTATCGGTGGTCATTCACTGGGCGGCGTGTTTGCTGCACGTTATGCGGCAGAGCATATTGATCGTATGGCAGGGGTATTTTTCCTGGCTTCCTATCCAGATTCTAAAGGAAGTCTTGGTAATAGCGGACTGCCTGTAATGTCGATTAGTGCATCCAATGATGGTGTGTTGCAGCGCGATAAATATGAAGCTGCACGCACAATGCTGCCAGCCGATACGGTTTACTATAGTATCAAGGGCGGCGATCATGCCCAATTTGGTAGCTATGGTGAGCAGAAGGGCGACAAGCCTGCTCAGATTACCGAGCAGGAGCAGCGCAATCAGACGGTCAATGCACTCGTAAGCTGGATGAAGGACATTCCAGCAACTTCGCAAAAGTCCAAGTAAGATTCAAGTAACAATGATATGCCTGTAGAATAAGTATTGGATAGAAGCAGCGTTTCGTGCCATTTCAGGCGCACAGGGAACGCTGCTTTTTATCGATAAAAGGGTAATAATAACCAGGATAGATGCCAATTGTGCATCTTTAGAATAAAGCTATAGGAGGCGAAGCTAATGGACAAGGTAGATCAACTGGCTGGATGGATCGAGCAGTCACAGCGCATCGTATTTTTTGGCGGTGCAGGCACATCGACGGAGAGCGGAATTCCTGATTTTCGTTCAGCACAGGGGCTGTATAGTGAGAGCGGGCAGCGTGGCTATTCGCCAGAAGAGATGCTAAGTCATCGTTTTTTCCAGCGTGAGCCAGAGCTGTTTTATGAATTTTATCGTACACGTCTGCTTCATCCGGATGCGCAGCCGAATTCGGTGCATCACCTGCTTGCCGAGCTGGAGCAGGAGGGCAAGCTAAGTGCGATTATCACTCAAAATATCGATGGTCTTCATCAGAAGGCAGGCAGTCGGCATGTGTTAGAGTTACATGGCTCGGTGCATCGTAATTATTGCATTAGCTGTGGGCGCACCTATTCTCTGGACGATGTACTCGCTCAGGAAGGGATTCCGCGCTGCCCGGTTGATCATGGCATCATTCGACCGGATGTAGTGTTATATGGAGAATCGCTCGATTCCGATGTGATCGGCAATACGGTTGCTGCATTGGGTGAAGCGGATCTGCTTATTATTGGTGGAACCTCGCTGACCGTCTATCCAGCAGCCAGCTTTATTCAATATTTCCGGGGAAATTATACGGTGCTAATGAATGCTTCAGCAACCGCGCATGATCGTCATGCTGATCTGATTATTACAGAGCCGATGGGACAGATCATGGAGCAGATCCGCCAGCGTAGATATTCCAGATAGAAGAATATGGATAAAGATTGTTGCAGTGGATAGGGAGATTATTACATTGGATAAAGTATGCTTCCATCAATACGGCAAACAATAGTTATACACCAACAGCTGCAAATTCATTTGCATAATGATAACGCTTCCGTTATGATTTGTGTGGAAATGGGTATTGGTTCTATTCGATTTTATTTACCAGAAGGGTTGGGATCATTGTGGTCTATGTAGCTTCAGAACAACGCTATGACAATATGAAGTATAACCGTACCGGACGCTCGGGCTTAAAGCTACCAGCGATTTCACTCGGTTTATGGCATAATTTTGGCGGTGTACATACGCTTGAGAACTCTCGTGATATGCTGACACGCGCTTTTGATCTTGGTATTACGCATTTCGATCTGGCGAATAATTACGGCCCACCAGCAGGCTCAGCTGAGGAGACATTTGGACAAGTGCTGCGTCAGGATCTTGCACCTTATCGCGATGAGATGGTCATCTCTACGAAAGCCGGTTATTATATGTGGCCAGGCCCGTATGGTGAATGGGGCTCCCGCAAATATCTCGTATCCAGCCTTGATCAAAGTCTGAAGCGTATGGGTCTGGATTATGTGGACATTTTCTATTCTCACCGCTTCGATCCAGATACACCGCTGGAGGAAACGATGATGGCGCTGGATCATATCGTGCGCTCCGGTAAAGCGCTATATGTGGGTATTTCCAGTTATTCCGCTGAACAGACACGCGAAGCGGCTCGTATTCTAAAAGAGCTCGGCACGCCGCTGACGATTCACCAGCCACGTTATTCCATGCTGGATCGCTGGATCGAAAATGGCTTACAGGATGAGCTGGACGTAGTTGGTGCAGGTAGTATCGCATTTTGTCCGTTGGAGCAGGGCGTGCTGACAAGCAAATACCTGAATGGCGTACCCGAAGATTCCCGTGCTGCGAGCGGATCGCAATTTCTCGGTAAGGATCAGATCACACCGGAGACGGTACGTAAAGTGCGTGCACTGAATCAGGTTGCTGCTACTCGTGGTCAAAGTCTGGCGCAAATGGCGCTGGCATGGGTACTGCGTCATGGCAAAGTCACTTCTGCGCTTATCGGTGCCAGCCGTGTATCTCAGATCGAGGAAAATATCGCTGCACTGGATAATCTGGAATTCTCTGCAGAGGAATTACAGCGCATTGAGACGATTTTGAAGTCAGCTCCAGAGCAAGCGTAACTAGCAGACAGGTAAATAATGAGTGCTAGCTGCTTGATAAGAACAGGCTTGGCTAGCATTAAACATTCAACGTTCTAAATAAATACAGGCAGTCATGTTGAATGGCTGGTTTGATGCCTGTGGCATGTGCACATTCAGCAGAAATACATTCCGGGATGAAGCTTCAAGAGGAATACTCTGCTTCTATTCTAACGAATACCGTCGGTATCTATACACGCTTTAATAGCGATCCAATAGCCATAGTTGTAGTGACGCCAGATCAGGCGCACAGCAACTATGGCTATTTTGCATATAGATTGTATTTTTCGCTAAAAACAAAGACAATAAAAAGAAGCCAAAGCGTAAACGAGAAGGAGGGAACGGATATGTATACGATCAAAGATAAAGGCAAATTCCATACTTTGCCTGAGCTAGCATTATGGATCTATGAGGGACAGGTACAAAAGCTGCGGGAGGCATGGGCAGCAGGCAGGTATACCGAACTGAATCAACCATTGTCCTTGAGCAAAAATATCAAGCTCACTCCACTGCAACTTGCATTGATCATGGGGAAAAGCTCCATTGTGGAAGCCCTGCTGGAGCGAGAAGTTGAACTGAATGATCCGCAATATCCGGCTATGCTCACGGCTGTGCGTTATGCTAACGAAACCGATATACGCAAACTGTATGCAGCAGGAGCTAAGCTGGAATTAATGAGTCGTTTGAACAATAATGCTTATGATGAAGCCTATTACGGGAACAAAAAGAATATTCCGCTTCTGCATGAGCTTGGTCTGGATATTCGTCAGCATGCCGGGGCGATCCTGCGCAAAGCGGTGAGCCAGCATGATCTGCGAATGATCGAATATTTAGTAGAGCAAGGGGTGGACATTAACTATAATAAGCCGGACTCCATTTTCCCCTATCGCGCCACTCCATTAACGGTAGCCGTACGGAATGGCTACGATAAGATCGCACGCTACCTGATTGAACAGGGCGCCGATATCACAATCTGTGAAGATAATGGAGATCGTGCGTATACGATTGCGGTTAGTGAGAAGCATACCGAACTGGCTGCTTATATCCAGAGTCTGGAGCCGCCAGCCTTTCATGATCGTAGTAATAAGTTGCATGCGTTACGCGCGTACAAGCTTCCAGCAGCGCTTTTAGAGAGACTTAGCGGTGATCCATTGACGTTAACGCTACCAGAAAATGAGCTGGGCATCGGTTACATTGAATTTTTCACGCTAACCGATACGATCGAAATGAGGCTCGGGCGTACACGTTTGTTACGTTTATCCGCTACAATAGACAACTACAGTGGGCTACATATCGTCTGGCATCCAGCCTCACGCAAGATCGGCTGCTATGATGAGGAGCATAAAGAGTATCATTCGCTGGTAAGCTGGAATGACTTTATCGCCCATCCATTAGCATCGCTTGACCGTGTATTTTAAGCTTACGTTCTGGCTATACTTGAGCAGAAACCGTTCAGTTACTAGTAAGACGATCTCCTCTAGTTTTACTATCTAGCTTTACTGCCTAGCTTTACTATCGTGCGAACGATCGACTTTGCAACTAGCCCGGGCGCTGAATCGATGCTCGATACTGACTCGGTGACACACTATAAAAACGTCGAAACTGCTTGGAAAAGTACAGGGCATCCGTTAATCCCACCGAAGCAGCGATCTGCTGTGTGGATAGCTCTGGACGCTCACGCAGTAGCTGACGCGCTTTGTCGATACGTAGCTTGAGCAAATATGTTACTGGCGTCATCCCTGTTTCTTTTTTGAAAATGCGCGACATATACGCACGGTTATATCCGATGCTACTGCACATATCCTCGATGGAGACAGGATGGGCATACTGGCTCGACATGTAATGGATCATCTGCTTGACGGTTCGACGCGTAATCGATTCTGCACCTGGTAACGCTTCTTGCTGAGTCAATTGCTCGCTCGCCTCTGCCATAATTAGATGCAGATAACCGAGTGCACCCAGATCAGAGCTATCCTTTTGTGTGTAAAAGGCTTGCAGCATCGCGCTCAGATGGTCGCCGATCTGGTTAGTAACGCCAGCCTGCTGACTGGAGCGTGCTACAGGAGCATCTGCACGAAACCCTGTCTGACGTACCAGCTTGGCTGCCTGCTCACCAGCAAAAGCAACCCAGTGATAATGCCACGGCTGCTGCTGATCCGATACATAGCTAACCAGCTGCCCCGGATGAATGAGGAAGGAGTCTCCACTACTGAGCTTGTACGTGCGATTCTCTGTGATGAACTGCCCACGTCCTTCTGTTACATAATGATACAGATAGTAGTCATAGATTTTGGGACCGAGTCGGTGAGCTGGTGCTGTCTGACTTTCGCCAGTGAACAGCACGTAGAGAGAGCCGGAATCATGAAAAACAGGATTCGGTGCGACCTGATAAAATTTGTCCTGCATTATGGAAGTCTCCTTTTTCATGATTTTACATAGACGCTTAGCTCTGTTCATACGCTCGTCATATAGACCTGTTATCATTATACAATTCCAAAGTCACATTTATCCATATAAATAGCACATCTGTTCATTACGCGAGGTAGCGGTTTCAGGCTATACTGATATCAGAAACAAGCACAGCTAGAGTGCAATCGATGAATTTGGATAGATAAGGTGGAATTGACTCATGAATCAGGAACAGATGAAACAGGCATTTACAGATAAATATGGTGCAGGTAGCGCGATCCGCGTATTCCATGCTCCGGGGCGCGTTAATCTGATTGGCGAGCATATTGATTATAATGGTGGCTACGTGCTGCCTGCCGCTTTAGAATTCGGTACAGCGCTGGCAGTTCGTGCCAATACGGACGGCATGATCCGACTCGCCTCGGTCAATTTTCCAGAGCTGGAAGGCGAATTCGCAGTCGATTCCATCGGCAGTGATCACACTGGAGAATGGATGGATTATCCACTCGGCGTAATGACCGTATTGAAGCAAAAGGGCACGCTGCTCAGCGGTGGCTATGACTTGCTGTTCTTCGGTAACATCCCGAATGGCTCTGGTCTTTCCTCCTCGGCTTCCATCGAGGTAGTTACGGGCTACGCGATGCTGAGCATGGAGCAAGGTCACATTGATACTGTTGAAATCGCTGTTCTTTCCCAAAAAGCGGAAAATGAATTTGTCGGTGTCAATTGCGGAATTATGGATCAATTTGCAGTGGCTAACGGCTTGAAGGATCATGCGATTCTGCTTATGTGCGATACGCTTGAATACAAGCATGTGCCTTTTCGTACCGGACAATATCGCATCGTGATCGGTAACACGAACAAGCGTCGCGGCCTTGTAGATTCCAAGTACAATGAGCGTCGTTCCCAGTGTGAAGCCGCATTAAGCGCACTACAGCCACATGTCGAGAATCTGAATTATCTGGCACAATTAACACCTCAGCAGTTCGATCTGCTGCAAGTACAGATTGAAGATGCGATTGTACGTGATCGTGCTCGCCACGTTGTGGAGGAAAATGCACGTGTGCTGGCGTCTACAAAGGCATTGCAGGAGGATGATCTACAGCGCTTCGGCGAGCTTATGAATGCTTCACATGAATCGCTACGCGACCTGTACGAAGTGAGCTGCGAGGAGCTGGATGTGATGGTTGAGGAAGCACGCCGCATTTCCGGTACGATCGGCTCGCGTATGACAGGCGCAGGCTTTGGTGGCTGTACCGTATCACTTGTACATGAGGATTCGGTAGAGACATTCCTGCAAGAAGTGGGAGCGGCATATGAAGAACGGACTGGCTTGAAGGCAGATTTCTACGTCTGCTCGGCTGGGGATGGCGTTACAGAGTGGAAGTAATGCTTCCTCTATAGAGCGGTATAGACTGGGTTACACATAGGAGCGCATCGGCTGGATTACCGATGTGAGGAGAGAACAGAGCGGATTACAGGTATACTGAATATACGGTATGCCTGAACATATACAGATACAATACAGAGAATGGTACAACGCGATTTCACACTACACATTGATCAGGAGGAATAAACAATGGCTATTTTGGTAACTGGTGGAGCAGGGTATATCGGATCACATACGGTAGCAGAGCTACTGGATCGTGGTGAAGAGGTTGTCGTTATTGATAACCTGCTGACAGGGCACCGTGAAGCTGTACTGGGCGGTACTTTTTATGAAGGCGATCTGCGCGATAAGGCGCTACTGGAACGTATTTTCACAGAAAATAAAATTACAGCGGTGATCCACTTTGCAGCAAGCTCGCTTGTAGGCGAGAGCATGCAGAACCCTGCCAAATATTATGATAACAACGTGTATGGAGCGATGTGTCTGCTTGAGGAAATGCACAAAGCTGGCGTGAAAAACATCGTATTCTCCTCCACAGCAGCAACCTATGGCGAACCGGACAAGGTACCAATTGAAGAAACGGATCGTACGGAGCCAGCTAACGTTTATGGCGAAACAAAGCTTGTGATGGAGCGCATGATGTCCTGGTTTGATAAAGCACACGGTATCCGTTATGTGGCTCTGCGCTATTTCAACGCAGCAGGCGCACATGCAAGCGGCAAAATCGGTGAAGATCATCGTCCAGAATCCCATCTGGTACCGCTCGTCTTGCAAACGGCACTTGGGCAGCGTGCTCATATCTCCGTCTTCGGTGATGACTATCCAACTGAAGATGGCACCTGCGTACGCGACTACATTCATGTTAGCGATCTGGCAGATGCTCACCTGAAAGCAGTAGAGTACCTTGCTGGTGGCGGCGAGAGCAGCGCCTTTAACCTCGGTAACGGACAGGGCTTCTCGGTTAAACAGGTAATCGAAACTGCGAAAAAAGTAACCGGACGCGAAATTCCTACCGTATTCGAGCCACGTCGTAGCGGCGACCCGGCTGTACTGATCGCTTCCTCTGCAAAAGCACGCTCTGTACTGGGCTGGACACCAAAGCATGATAGTCTTGAAAATATTATCGCCAGCGCATGGCAATGGCACGAATCCAAACCACAAGGATATGGTAACCATGAATAATACAGAACGTACGAACGAACAAAATCAGACACTGCTAGCGATTGATGAACTTGTCAAATTCGCTTTTGATAAGCAGATGATCAAGGTTGCAGACCTCGATTATGCGCGCAATATGCTACTAAGCAAATTCCGCTTTGATGAGCCATACGACGCTAACGTACCGCTTCTGGCGAGTGTGGATCAGGGCGAGCCTGCTGACTCCCCGCAGCCGATGATCGACACTATTCTCGATTATGCGTACAGCATCGGCATGCTGCCCGAAAATACCGATACGTACCGCGACCTGATGGATGCTGAGATTATGGGTCTACTGATGGCACGTCCATCCGAAGTGACCGCAGATTTCTTCGATACATTGGATCGTGAAGGTATCGAATCGGCAACCGATCAATTTTATCAGCTGTCGATCAATTCCAATTACATCCGTATGGATCGTATCGCGAAAAATGTATACTGGAAGCAACCAAGCAGCTACGGCGATCTGGAAATGACGATTAACCTGTCCAAGCCAGAGAAAACGTCAGCTGAAATCGCCCAGGCGAAGCTGTTGCCACCACCATCGTATCCGAAGTGTCTGTTATGCCGCGAAAATGTAGGCTATGCTGGTCGTATCAATCACCCAGCGCGTCAAAATCTTCGCGTGGTGCCACTTATGCTGAGTGGAGAAGCGTGGTTCCTGCAATATTCGCCGTATGTGTACTATAACGAGCACTGCATCGTGTTCCATCATGACCACGTGCCGATGCAGCTCACCAAGCAGACACTGCGTCGTTTACTTGATTTTGTCGGCGAATTCCCGCATTACTTCTTGGGTTCGAATGCCGATCTGCCTATCGTAGGTGGCTCGATCCTGACACATGATCATTTCCAGGGTGGACGTCATACATTCCCGATTGAAAAAGCAGCGGTAGAGCAGACGTATCGTCACGAGACACGCGAAGGTATTACGCTGGAGCTGGTCAATTGGCCAATGTCCGTAATTCGTCTGCGTGCCTTCAACGATACTTTACTGCTGGAAGCAGCTAACGATATCTACGAGGCATGGAAAGTGTATAGCGATGCCGAAGTGGACATTCTAGCGTCTACACCAGATGCAGACGGCAACCCGGTGCGACACAATACCGTAACCCCAATCGTACGCCGTCGTGGTGAGCAATACGAGATGGATCTGGTATTGCGCAACAATCGTACCAATGAGCAGCACCCGGATGGTATTTTCCACCCACACCGCGAAATGCATCATATTAAGCGCGAAAATATCGGTCTGATCGAAGTCATGGGTCTAGCTATCCTTCCAGGACGCTTAAAAGACGAGCTGGATCAGATCGGTTCGATTCTGACAGGCAATACCGCGTTGCTGGACGAGCTGCGCAACACAGCTGACCACAAGCTAGCACATCATCTGGAATGGGCAGAGCACATGGTCACCCAGTACGGTACAGAGCTGGAGCAGGAAGCAGCTACCCTGACCATACAAGACGAAGTTGGCCGCAAATTCGCCGAAATTCTGGAACACGCTGGCGTCTACAAAAAAGACGAAACAGGCCGCGCCGCTTTCCAACGCTTCTTAGAAAGCACTGGCTACCAGCTCAACCATAAATAAGTTCTACCCAAGCCATTCAACAAAGCAAAACCATTAAACAAAATCAATGAACACATTCAACTAATCGCACAACCAACGAACCAAACAACCAAACAAATGAACCAACCCAAGCAACAAACACAAAAAGCCAAACTACGGTCCCCCAACATAACCGCAGCCTGGCTTTTTGTGCTATTCATCCCCACCCAAATCATCAAATCACACCAACCCGATTTGAAATCTGAATATAAGTTTATTAAAATATAATTGCCTAAAATTATTTTATTGTAACCCAACCCATTTTCAAAATCATAATATATGTTGGTTCCAGGTGATAAGCATCTACAATAGCTACAGGTATAAGGATACGGACAAGATAGAAGTAATAAAGCAACTAATTTCACTATTTTTACTAATCTCTGTTCTTACTAATCGCTCTTCCTACTGCTCTCTCCTTATACCGCTGCATCTTTTCCTGATTGCTACAATTATCGTGTATGTTGCAAACATCACGGAACGAAGGAAAGGAAATAAGGGAAAAGGACGGCTTACCGTGTTAGTGCTTTACTAACACGAGGTCCAATGAAGAGTGATTTTTGCGAAAGCAAAATATCTTACCCTTTCCGAGGGGCGGGAATCTTCATTCTATCCAAATTCAAAAGATTCCCGCGGCTCCACCCGAGTCCGTTCCCTTATTCCTTTCCGAAGTGGTATACGCACAATCACCTAATCTTTCCAGCACACCCCCGATAGATGCAGCCCCCCAACACATTTTGATTTTACCAGCTTACAGTATATAATTGTAAAGGGCTAAGAAACAGTAACTAACTTATCGCTCAAGGAGGCTTTTTCAAGATGAAATCTTTTGAATTCTATAACCCAACTCGCCTGATCTTTGGTAAAGGCCAATTGGAAACATTAAAACGTGAAGTACCTAAATACGGCAAAAACGTACTGCTCGTATACGGCGGCGGAAGCATCAAGCGTTCCGGTCTGTATGATGAAGTGATTGCCAAGCTGAATGAAGCGGGCGCAACAGTAACCGAGCTGGCAGGCGTAGAGCCTAACCCTCGTTTGACTACTGTGCACAAGGGGGTTGAGCTGTGCAAAACCAACAATATCGACCTCGTACTTGCTGTAGGTGGCGGTAGTGTTATTGACTGCGCTAAAGCGATCATCGTCGGTGCAAAATATGATGGAGACGTATGGGAGATCATTGAGCGCAAAGCAGCTGCAACTGGCGCATTGCCACTGGGTGTAGTGCTGACCATGGCAGCAACTGGCTCTGAAATGAACTCCGGTTCCGTTATTACCAACATGGACACACAGGAAAAATTGGGCTGGGGCAGCGCATACTCATTCCCATCGTTCTCCATTTTGGACCCAGAATTCACATATTCCCTGCCAAAAGACCAGACGGTATACGGCATCGTAGATATGATGTCTCACGTACTGGAAACTTATTTCCATCCAGAAGAAAATACACCGGTTCAGGATGGTTCCTGTGAGTCCGTGCTGCGCGCTGTCATCGAAGCGGCTCCAGGTCTGATCAATGATCTGGAAAACTTTGAGCTGCGTTCTACGATCATGTACTCCGGTACAATGGCGCTGAACGGCGTATTGAGCATGGGCGTAACGGGTGACTGGGCGACACACAATATCGAGCATGCGGTATCCGCTGTTTATGATATTCCGCACGGCGGCGGTCTGGCGATCCTGTTCCCGAACTGGATGCAATACAATCTGAAAGTAAATCCTGCACGTTTTGCGAAGCTGGCGGTAAACGTATTCCACGTTGACCCAGCAGGCAAATCCGATGAGCAGGTAGGCGAAGAAGGTATTCAGGCATTGCGCGATTTCTGGACATCGATCGGCGCGCCGAGCCGCCTTGCAGATTACGAAATCGACGATAGCCAGATCGACCTGATGGTCGAAAAAACACTCAAATTCGGCCCATCCTTTGGTAACTTTGCGAAGCTGAAAGCGGACGATGTACGCGAAATCTACCGTATGTCTCTGTAAGTTATCGATTCAATATCGATTGAATCGTAGTAGCTTTTGCAATAGAGCATGAGCCGTTGAACAGGCTTAACTTATACAATGGAAACAATAAGATAGAATGAGAAGCGATCTGTCCTTTGATTAATATGGGGCAGATCGCTTTTTTGTGTCATGTATTTTAAAAATATGTTTATTTTCAATATCCAATCTTAAAATTCGTTCATCAATATAATGATTCATTTCTTGTAAAGTAACTCCCCTGATTAAACAGATCCTAACCCTCTATTTTCTCCAATGATCGTCCTTATTTTATATAAATTTGGATAAATTTATATAAATATGAAACCAATATCCTTTGCATACGTAATTATAGGTATATCGCCATTTTCTATGTCTGTGGTCGATATGAAGAAGCGCCACTTGCTACTTATTCATTTCTCCACAGCGTTAGAAATCGAGAGAAAGGAGTACACCGTTATGGAAACGCTATATTGGACGTGTCTGATTATTGGAGCGGTCTATGCGTTATTCAGTCTTGTCTTTGGTGACTGGCTAGGAGACGTGCTGGGTGGCTTGGAGCTACCGGGTGTAGATTTTCTCAAGCCGATTGTGTTAGCCGGGACAGTGACGGTTTTTGGCGGGGCAGGCATTATTTTGGACAAATACACGACATTGTCCACATCGCTTGTGCTGGTCTTATCGCTTGCAGCGGGAATACTGGGTGCGTTGCTCGTATTTTTTGCTTATATCAAGCCGATGGAGCACAGCGAAGTATCGACAGGCTATTCAATCCGTGAGCTGGTTGGCAAAATTGGAGAAATCACCATTCCCGTTCCAGAGACTGGTTATGGAGAAGTGATGGTTCGTTTATCTGGAGGCAATGTCGTGCATATTGCTTCTAGCTTTGATCATTGCTCCATTGCTGCGGGTTCACGCGTGGTCATTATCGAGGAACAGGAAGGAATACTGGCAGTAGCAGAATTTGAAAAGCAGGATGCATTGTCCTCCTTATCCCATTCTTCGCTACGCTAATATGACCAGCCGATTGAAAGGTTGTAGTCACTACGTAAGGTAGCGGCGCTACTAGAACGGCTTTAACGTTAAACTAGAAAGATGATATACATAGCCGTTCATAATCCCTGTCTGTCTTTGTCCCAAAAAAGTAAGCGGTATGGCGATATCCGGCAGGCATGCCGAACTACAAATAAGCCAAAAGGGGAGAATGCGATGCCATTTGTAAATGAAGTTGTACTGATCGTAGCAGTCGTTGTTATTGTACTGGTGGTGCTCGGGATTACGTTCTGGGCGCGCTACAAAACGGTGAGCACAGATGAAGCAATGGTCGTTACCGGTTCATTTTTAGGAAGTAAAAACATTTCTGACGATGGTTCTGGACGCAAGATTAAGATTGTACGTGGTGGCGGTGCATTTATATGGCCGATCTTTCAAAAGGCAGAGTTCCTGTCCTTACTGTCGCACAAGCTCGATGTGACCACACCTGAGGTGTATACCGAGCAGGGTGTGCCTGTTATGGCAGACGGGGTAGCGATTATCAAAATCGGTAGCTCGGTTGAAGATGTAGCTACAGCTGCTGAGCAGTTTATGGGTAAACCGATCCAAGCGCTGCAAAGTGAAGCACAGGAAGTGCTGGAGGGTCATCTGCGTTCGATTATGGGATCGATGACGGTAGAGGAAGTGTATCGTAATCGGGATCGTTTTGCACAGGAGGTACAGAGTGTCGCAGCGCGTGACCTCAAAAAAATGGGCTTACAAATTGTCTCCTTTACGATCAAGGATGTACGTGATAAGCATGGATATCTGGAAGCGCTCGGTAAACCGCGTATTGCAATGGTAAAGCGAGATGCCGAGATTGCCGAAGCGGAAGCGGTACGTGACTCTCGTATTCAAAAAGCACAGGCAGAGCAGGAAGGACAGAAGGCAGAGCTTCTACGCGATACGAATATCGCGGAGGCGGAAAAGGAAAAAGAACTCAAAATTGCTGCCTTCAAAAAAGACCAGGATACCGCTCGTGCCGAAGCGGATCAGGCTTATCATATTCAAGAAGCTAAAGCCAAGCAGATTATGATGGAAGAGCAAATGAAGATCGAGCTTGTTCGCAAAGAACGTGAGATCGATCTGAAAGAACGCGAAATTACCGTAAGCGAGAAGCAGTACGACGCACAGGTAAAAAAGAAAGCCGAAGCGGATCGCTTTGCAGTCGAGCAAGCCGCCGAAGCCGAAAAGTCGCGTAAAATGCGTGAAGCTGAAGCGCGCAAATATTCGATCGAAACCGAAGCAAAGGCATCTGCCGAGCAGCAGCGTCTTGCTGGTCTGGCGGTTGCCGAGGTCGAGCGTGCACAGGGTACAGCTGAAGCGGATGTGATCCGTCTGCGCGGTCTTGCCGAAGCCGAAGCGAAGCAAAAGCTGGCTGAAGCATTTGAAAACTACGGTCAGGCAGCGATTCTCGATATTATCTCCAAGATGCTCCCAGAGCTGGCAGGCAAAATCGCAAGCCCACTGAGCAGCATTGATAAGCTAACCGTTGTCGATACGGGTAAAGGTGAAGGCGGCGGTGCTGCACGAGTGAGCAGCTACGTGACCGAGCTGATGGCAACTGCTCCTGAAATGCTAAAAAGTGTCTCCGGTCTGGATCTGGAATCAATGATCAAAAATTTCACCGGACAACCAACCGAGCCGAGCACACCAGCTGCCAGTCGCAATAAAAGTAAAGTAGACGCTCGCCCGGCTACAGCAGCGGATGTGCTGGACGCTTTGACCATTGAGCCTGTTGCGGTGGTAACGCCATCCGAAGCTCCGCGCAACGTGCAGCAACCTGTGGCTCAGCAAGATATGATAGAAGAACGTGAAGAAAGTAAGGCTTAATGCTGGGAAAAGTCATGCACAATAAGAAATTGAAGCTTCAATCGATGCATGACATGCATGCATCCAATTCATACGTTACATGCATGAAATCGATAGGTTCAGTATAAGAAAACCAAACGCAATCAGTAGCTGGATCGATATCGAATTTCTTCCCATTATAAAATAGAGATGGCACTAGCTTTCGTTGAATGGACGAAATTGCAAAGCTTCACGTATCCTAAAAGGGCGGTAAAGTCGCATGAAAAAAGGCTTTGCCGCCTCTTTGCGTTGCCGCACTACCGGGCGTTTCGTATTGACGTAGCAGTGATTTTTTGATAACTTATTCGGGATAAGGCGATAGTAAAAAGGGGTGCAACTGTGAGCAGCCTACAGGTAGCTAAAGTGCTGAATAATAACGTAATTATTGCAGATCATCCCCAGTATGAAGAAGTCGTGGTGATCGGTAAGGGAATCGGTTTTAATCGCAAGGCGAGCGATCAGATTCCGCTGGATGTCGTCGAGAAAATGTTTATTTTGACCAATCAACAGGAGCAAGAGCAGTATAAGCAGCTGGCGACACAGATTGACGAGCGAATCATCGAAGTGATCAATGAGATCATTCATTATATTAATAAAGAAAGCAAGACACCGCTGAACGAGCATATTCACATCGCACTAACCGATCATATTGCATTTGCGATCAAGCGTGCTGAGCAGGGGATGACCGTGCAAAATCCATTTCTGTATGAGACACGTGAAATGTATCCAGCAGAATATAGACTGGCTGAGCATGCGCTGGACATTATTAATAAGCGTCTGGGGATCAGTCTGGAAGAGGATGAGATCGGCTTTGTTGCTCTGCATATTTATAGTGCGCTGACAGATCAGCATATTACGGAGATCAAGTCACATTCGCGGCTTATTGCCGATATGATCAAGGTGGTCGAGGATTCGCTGCATCTGAAAATCGCCGGAGACAGTCTGGACTATTCACGTTTGCTGACGCATCTTCGCTTTGCGATCGAGCGTATTCGGCGCGGAGAGAAGGTTGCAGCTACTCACCGACTGGAGGAAATGCTCAAGTCGGAATATCCGGAAGTGTATTCGCTCGCATGGAAGCTGACCAAAATGATGGAGAAGCGTCTACGGCGCCCGGTCTATGCGGCGGAAGTTAGCTATCTTACGATGCATTTACAGCGTTTCGTCGAAAAAAACGAATAGTTCTTGTAACTTTTTTAATGAAAAGGCTTGCAAGTTGGAAATGTCAATGTTATAATTCAGAACGTAATCAACAAATGAATAACGGATATAACGTGTTACTGATTCGATCAGGCATGAGTTTACAAAGTATCTGAAATGCAAGACTGCATATGCAAGGACAGGTCTATCCTGAATCCCAACATACAGTTTGAATTTACAGGTGCATTGTTTGCTCATGCCTTTTTTGCGTGGTCTCCCTTATTCGTGTTGTTGAGCGTCGCATACTATATTTTACTATCAAGAGGGGAAGTGGCTGTATTGTTTAAACGTCTGTTTGGCGTTTTGCAAAAAGTAGGTAGAGCACTGATGTTGCCAGTCGCAATTCTGCCTGCAGCAGGTTTGCTGCTCGGTATCGGTAACATGCTCGTTAACCCGGACTTTTTGCAGTATATACCTGCATTGAACGCACACTGGGTTCAAATTACTGCACAAGTAATGATGAACTCCGGTCAAATCGTATTTAGTAACCTGTCCTTATTGTTTGCTGTCGGCGTTGCCGTCGGTCTTGCTGGCGGGGAAGGCGTTGCCGGTCTGGCAGCGATCATCGGTTACCTGATCATGAACGTAACGATGGGTACTGCAATGGGCGTGACTGCGGACCAAGTAGGCAAGCAAGATTTCTCCGTTGCTTCCGTACTCGGTATCCCAACGCTGCAAACTGGTGTATTCGGCGGTATCATCGTCGGTATTCTGGCGGCATCCATGTACAAGCGTTTCTTCAAAATCGAATTGCCTTCATACCTCGGCTTCTTTGCCGGTAAACGTTTTGTACCGATTATGACAGCAGTTGGATCTCTCGTACTGGGTCTGATTATGATTATTGTATGGCCTCCAGTTCAGACATTCCTGAACACTGTTTCTCACAACATGGTTGATGCGAACCCAACACTGTCCGCCTTTATCTTCGGTGTGATTGAGCGCTCGCTGATTCCATTCGGTCTGCATCACATCTTCTACTCTCCATTCTGGTTTGAGTTCGGTGAGTATGTGAACAAAGCAGGTCAACTGGTACGTGGTGACCAGAACATCTTTATGGCTCAGCTTCGCGATGGTGTACCATTCACAGCAGGTACATTCATGGTTGGTAAATTCCCGTTCATGATGTTCGGTCTGCCTGCTGCGGCACTGGCGATCTATCATGAAGCAAAACCAGAACACAAAAAATACGTTGCTGGTATTATGGGTTCTGCGGCACTGACTTCGTTCCTGACAGGTATTACAGAGCCACTGGAATTCTCATTCCTGTTCGTAGCTCCAGTTCTGTTCGGTATTCACGCTATCTTTGCCGGTCTGTCTTTCATGACTATGCAATTGCTGGGCGTTAAAATTGGTATGACATTCTCCGGTGGTCTGATCGACTTTATCCTGTTCGGTGTAATTCCGAACCGTACACCTTGGTGGGACGTTATCATCGTCGGTCTGATTCTGGCTGTTATTTACTACTTCGGTTTCCGTTTCGCGATCCGTACCTTCAACCTGAAGACACCGGGCCGTGAGGACGTAACTGCAAATGATACACAAGAGGGCGGCGGTTCCGCTTCTCAAGACGAGCTGCCAGGTAAAATTCTGGACGCATTCGGCGGTCAGCAAAACATTTCCAGTCTGGATGCTTGTATTACGCGTCTGCGTATTCAAGTAAAAGAACCAAAAGAAGTAGATAAAGCACAATTGAAAGCACTGGGCGCTTCCGGTGTACTGGAAGTGGGTAATAATATCCAGGCGATCTTCGGAACACGTTCCGATACAATTAAATCGCAGATGCAGGATATCATTGCAGGACGTACACCACGACCTACACCTCCAAGTGTGGACAATGAGCCTGTGAAGGCGACTGCTGAGGGACAGGTAAACGTACTGGCAGAAGAAATGATCGTAGCTCCAGCTGAAGGCGAGCTGCTGAACATTTCCGAAGTTCCAGACCCTGTATTCTCGCAAAAGATGACAGGTGACGGCTTCGCCATCCTGCCATCGAACGGTACGATCGCTTCTCCAGTTAACGGTAAAGTATTCAACGTATTCCCAAGTAAGCATGCGATCGGTATTATGTCCGAAGCAGGCAAAGAAATTCTGGTACACGTTGGTGTGAATACCGTTAAGCTGAAAGGACAGGGCTTCAACGTACTCGTTGCCGAAGGTGACGATGTTATGGCTGGACAGCCAATCCTTGAAGTGGATCTGGAGTATGTAAAAGCAAATGCTCCATCGATCATCACACCGATCATCTTCTCCAACCTGCCAGAAGGCGCAGCGGTAACGCTGAAAAAATCCGGCACTGTAAAAGCTGGAGAAGGCGACATTATCTCCATCAAGTAATGATCGATATCGAATCAGGCAACAGAGCCTGACACCGTTCCTTGAGCGGTGCACAACAGAGCAATCGATCCCATTTTACAAATGCATAATGACATCATTGTTAGCCTTCTCGGTCGATATGACCGACATCAGGCAATTCCCGCAGACTATAGGCGACCCTTTACCGGGTTCGTCTATAGTTTGCTATCATTATGGAATGAAAGCATTTTGCGGTGAATGTGAGTATTTATCTGATTCGTTCATGAATTTGCCTAAAAATTACCGTAAAATGTTGGGTATTGCTGAAAAAAGTCGATTTTTTTTCTGACAGAAGGTGCATCCGGCGTTATTATGCTGTACAATGGAATGGATGGCTTGATGATTTACATCTATCTAACAAAACCCCAAATTATAAGAAAGCGAGTGACTCTATAATGGAAAAAACATTCAAAATCGTTGACGAAGATGGTATCCACGCACGCCCAGCAACAGCTCTTGTAACTGCTGCTAACAAATTTGCTTCTACTGAATCTTTTGCTGAAGCTAAAGGTAAAAAAGTAACACTGAAATCCATCCTGGGCGTTCTGTCCCTTGGTCTGGAGCAAGGTGACACTATCGTTCTGTCCACTACTGGTGCTGAAGAAGCAGCTGCTCTGCAAGCTCTGACAGACGTAATGGTGAAAGAAGGGCTAGGCGAAATCAATGGCTAATATTTTGGGAATCGCGGCGTCTTCGGGCATCGCTATTGCCAAAGCATTCCGTCTGGAGCACCCTGAATACGAAATCAGCAAGCGCTCCGTAAGCGACGCCGATGCAGAATTGGCTAAACTGCAAGCTGCTTTGGAAACTTCCAAAGGTGAGCTTGAAGCGATCAAAGAACGTACGTTGCAAGAAATGGGGGAAAAGAAGGCGGAGATTTTCCAATCTCACCTACTGATCCTGAGCGACCCTGAGCTGATCGATCCAGTCAAAGACAAGATCACCAGCGATATGGTTAACGCTGAATTTGCACTCAATGAAGTCGCTTCGCAATTCGTAGCGATGTTTGAAAATATGAAAAGTGCTTACCTTCAAGAGCGTGCAGCTGACATGCGTGACGTTACAAAACGCGTGATCAACCATCTAATGGGTGTGAATTTCCAGAGCCCAGCAGAAATTCGTGAAGAAGTGGTCATCATTGCAGAAGACCTGACTCCTTCCGATACAGCGCAGCTTGATCGTAACTACGTAAAAGGCTTCACGACTAACATCGGTGGTCGTACTTCCCACTCCGCAATCATGGCACGCTCCCTGGAGATTCCAGCGGTTGTTGGTACGAAGGAAGTTATGGAAGTCGTACAAAACGGTGATGTAGTTATCGTTGACGGTCTCGAAGGTAACGTTATCGTGAACCCGGACGATGCTACACTGGCTGATTACCGTGCAAAACGTGAGGCATACGAGGCTCAAGTAGCAGAATGGCGCAAGCTACGCGACGAAGCTACAGTATCCAAAGATGGCGTTCACGTTGAGCTGGCAGCCAATATCGGTACACCAAACGATGTTGCTGGCGTTATCGATAACGGCGGCGAAGCAGTAGGTCTGTACCGCACCGAGTTCCTGTACATGGGTCGTGACGAATTGCCATCGGAAGATGTACAATTCAACGCGTACAAAACGGTACTGGAGCGCATGGAAGGCAAGCCAGTTGTTGTTCGTACACTCGATATCGGTGGCGACAAAGAACTGCCTTACCTGACATTACCAAAAGAAATGAACCCGTTCCTGGGCTTCCGTGCAATCCGTCTTTGTCTGGATCGTCAGGACATTTTCCGTACTCAACTGCGTGCGCTGCTGAGAGCAAGCGTATTCGGTGAACTGCGCGTGATGTTCCCAATGATCGCAACACTGGGCGAATTCCGTCAAGCAAAAGCGGTTCTGCTGGAAGAGAAAGACAAGCTGGTATCCGAAGGTGTTGCGGTATCCGACAACATTCAACTCGGTATCATGGTTGAAATTCCTTCGACAGCGGTACTGGCTGACCAGTTTGCCAAAGAAGTGGACTTCTTCAGTATCGGTACAAACGATCTGATTCAGTACACGATGGCAGCTGACCGTATGAACGAGCGTGTTTCCTATCTGTATCAACCATATAACCCGTCCATTCTGCGTCTGGTTAAAATGGTTATCGATGCAGCACACAAAGAAGGCAAATGGGCTGGTATGTGTGGCGAGATGGCAGGGGATGCAACAGCAATTCCACTGCTGCTCGGTCTGGGACTCGATGAGTTCAGCATGAGCGCAAGCTCGATCCTGCCTGCACGTAGCCAGATCGCGAAGCTGTCCAAAGCTGAAATGCAAGAGCTTGCTGCTAAAGCACTCGATATGCAAACAGCAGAAGAAGTGGTTGAGCTGGTTAACGCGATTCAGGCGTAATACGGAAGAATGTTTCGCTTTATCGTAATAACCAATGGAGTACACTGCCTGCGATTTTAGGGCAAACTCGATTGAATTGTTTTCCAACAATCCCATTAAGCTGATTTCCTGAATGTTTCGGGAAATCAGCTTTTTTTCATTTAAAATGCTGGGAGGAGCATTAGAGAGCGCTCCGTAAAAGGATTGTCCAACGGCCTCCGGTTAAGCCTGCAAATGTTGTGATTGGAGATGGTTCATTTGCAGGCTTAAAGGTCGGCCTTTTGGACAATTCCTTTTGCTCCACTTGGTGCGTGTATATTCTGTTTTTGCACATATGAAAGCAGTTTTAAAAGAGTGTGATAGGGGCATTGACGGATAAGAGAAAAATAAAAGGTTAGAGTGATTTTTCTATAATGGATCTGTAGATAGAAGATCGAAGGAGTGTTTTTATTTTATGATAATCTTTAGCGTTAAAATATATAACTAGAGATTGGATACTTCTCATTATAGAAAGTGGGTAGAGTACAATGGAAGCTTTTACAATTAGAACTGTACAGATCGAAGATGCTGAACAGATTTACGTGTTAAATCAGGAATTTAATCCGAAGTTTTATCAATTTACAGCAGAGCAGGTACAGCAACGAATTCGTTCTTTGCTGATTAATGAACGAGACATTGTACTTATTGCAGAAAAGAATCAGCAAGTTATAGGATTTATTCATGGTAGCTTGTATGAATTATTGTTTTCAGAGCTGATGGTGCATGTGGTATGTCTTATTGTTAGCGAATCTAATCGACAGCAGGGAGTTGGTAGCCAATTATTAGCTGAGCTTGAACAATGGGCAACACAGCAAGGAGCTAAAGCAATGAAACTATTATCCCATCCAAGTCGTACCAATGCTCATCGACTGTATGAAAAGCGAGGCTACACGTATACAAAAGATCAAAAGAATTTCGTAAAGCAACTACTTTAAAAAAGTCTCATCCAATACCATGTATAATAACTAGGTTCGTGTATGAATGATTAGGTATCCAGCACAATAAGATAATTACAGTTAAGGAATGTAGAGAGAAGGCTTGGAATTTACAGCTTATTCTCAATCAGTAGATTTCTGAGCTTCATTTCAGGATGTTCCCTTCTTCCTTCCGATATTCGTTTGTTCTAACCAGACATTCTTATCAAAGGCTTACAGGCTCGAAAATTAAAAAGGCTCCCAGAAGTATGCAATGTGCATATCTCTGGGAGCTTTTCTTTATAAGGTTTGTAATCAGATTCTAAATCATCAATCAACTACAAGCGCAGTTCAACACTGGCTTACGCGCAGCAGTCGCTTCATCCAAACGACTCACATACGTTGTATATGGCGCATTCAGCACCAGCTCTGGATTTTCCTTCGCTTCATTAGCGATGCGAATCATGGTATCGATAAAGCCATCGAGTGTTTCTTTGCTCTCGGTTTCGGTTGGCTCGATCATGATACATTCTTCCACGTTCAGTGGGAAGTATACGGTTGGTGGGTGGTAACCAAAATCGAGCAATCGTTTGGCAACATCCAGTGTGCGTACGCCGTATTGCTTTAAGCCTTTACCGGACATAACGAATTCGTGCTTGCACACATTGTCATAAGGCATCACATAATGATCCTTCAGGCGGTGCATCATATAGTTGGCGTTCAGTACGGCACATTCGGATACGCGGCGCAGACCTTCTGGGCCATAGCTGCGGATATACGTATAGGCGCGAACGAGAATGCCGAAGTTACCGTAGTAAGCTTTGACACGACCGATCGAATCCGGTGAACCGGAACGAAGGGTGTAGGTGCCGTCTGTTTGTTTTTCTACAACGGGCTCAGGCAGGAATGGCAGCAGCTTGCTTTTCACACCGACTGGGCCAGCACCTGGGCCGCCGCCGCCGTGCGGGGTACTCATCGTTTTATGCAGATTCAAGTGAACGACGTCGAAGCCCATGTCGCCTGGACGGGCAATACCCATAATCGCATTGGAGTTAGCACCATCGTAATAGAGCAGACCGCCTGCTTCGTGTACAACCTGAGCAATCTCAGTAATTTGTTCCTCGAACAAGCCTAGTGTGTTCGGGTTGGTCAGCATAAGGGCCGCAGTATCCGGGCCGACCGCAGCACGCAGTGCATCCAGATCAACCAGTCCGCGTTCATTGGAAGGAATCGTTACCGTTTGGAAACCGGCTACGGTTGCACTCGCCGGGTTTGTGCCGTGCGAGGAATCCGGTACGATGACCTTTGTACGATGCTCGCCGCGTTTTTCATGGTAGGCACGGATCATCATAAGACCTGTCCACTCGCCGTGTGCACCAGCAGCAGGTTGCAGGGTAACAGCATCCATACCAGTTAGCACAGCCAGATCGTTTTGTAACGTATGCAGCAGCTCCAGCGCACCTTGAATGCTTTGCTCTGGCTGGTACGGATGGATTTTGGCAAATCCAGCGTAGCGAGCTACGTCTTCATTTACTTTTGGATTATATTTCATCGTACAGGAGCCGAGGGGATAGAAGCCATTGTCGACCCCAAAGTTCATACGGGACAGCTCGGTATAGTGACGGATTACATCCACCTCATAAACTTCCGGCAATGCCGCCGCTTCGCTACGCAGCATATCCTGCGGAATCAGGCTGCTCAGATCGGCTTCGGGTACATCACATTCCGGTAAGGAGTAACCGACACGACCAGGCTGACTCAGCTCGAAAATTAATGCCTTTTCCTTTGCGACCACAGCTTGTTGCAATGGATTCGTGTCGACAGCTTGCGTTTCGCTTGCAGTTAACGTTTCGTTTGTCATAGCGATGCCTCCAATTCGATTGCCAGTTGATCGATTTCCGCTTTGGTGCGTTTTTCCGTTACGGCGAACAGCATATGACCGGACAATTCTGGATACGATAGACCGAGATCATAACCACCGATGATGCCTTTTTCGAGCAGCTTGCTATTAACTGCTGCTGCGGAAGTACCCTCCGGCAGACGAACGACAAATTCATTGAAGAATGGAGCGGCAAATGCCAGTGTGCAGCCTTTGACAGCACCGATCGTGGTAGCAGCGTAATGTGCTTTTTGCACGTTTAATCCAGCGACATCAGCCATGCCCTGCTTGCCCATAACGGACAGGTAGACGGAAGCTGATAGTGCCAGCAATGCCTGATTGGAGCAAATATTCGATGTGGCTTTATCACGACGGATATGCTGCTCACGGGTTTGCAAAGTCAGCACGAAGCCGCGTTTACCGTTACGGTCTGTCGTTTGACCGACGATACGACCTGGCATACGGCGCATCTGTGCTTGAGAAACGGCGAAGAATCCGCACGTTGGACCGCCGAGCGACATGGAGATACCGAGCGGCTGTGCATCACCGACTACGATATCGGCTCCGAGCTTGCCTGGCGCTTCCAGCAGACCAAGCGAGATCGGATTCGTGCTCACGACGAGCAGTGCGCCATGCTCATGCGCCAGATCGGCAGCGGCACGGATGCCTTCAATGCCGCCGAAGAAGTTAGGCGATTGAACAAGCACGGCTGCGGTATCGTTATCCAGCACTTCGGCAAGTGCGCTAATATCGGTCACGCCATCACCATAAGCAACCTCAACGACATCCAGATTCAAGCCGCGTGCATAGCTGCGTACAACTGCGCGTGATTCCGGGTGAATGGTAGAGAAAGCGACGATCTTGCTACGACGAGTAGCCGATGCCGCAAGGGAGGCAGCTTCGGCAAGCGCGGTTGCACCATCGTACATACTCGCATTAGCAACCGCCATGCCTGTTAATTCACAAATATAGGATTGAAACTCGAAAATCGCCTGTAGCTCGCCCTGGCTAATTTCCGGCTGGTACGGTGTATAGGCTGTATAAAATTCGGAGCGTGAGATCACATGATTAATAACGGAAGGTACATGGTGATCGTAGATGCCTGCACCGAGAAAGCTTGTATAGCGATCGGTATCTGCATTACGTCCAGCAAGAGTAGCTAGATGGCGAGTCAGTGCATATTCGTCCAGCATGCCAGACATCGGCATCGTTCCCTCGTAACGAACGGAAGCAGGGATGTCCTTGAACAATTCCTCAACAGAGGAAGCACCGATGACAGCCAGCATGTCGGCTTCATTTTGTGGGGTCATCGGAATGTAGCGATGGGATTTCATAAATTATGCTCCTTTCGGTAGCGTGCTACCGGAATATTATCAATCGAATCGTTCTTAGCCATATATTTTGATTGACGATAAATCTATACAACAGTGAATGTACATATATGCAACAATCGATTAAATAAGATGAAAAGCTTACGATTTTACCGGCTGACGCTTGTAAAATGGAGCTTTCACGACTTCAGCCTTCAACTGCTTGCCTCGAATTTCAACTTCCAGCGGTGTACCCAGCTCAGCGCTGCTTGCCTCGATCAAAGCGAGACCAAGATTACGCTTCAATGTTGGCGACTGTGTCCCTGTCGTTACCTCACCAATCTGACGACCCTCGCGGAATACCGTATAGTGCGAGCGTGGAATACCGCGATCCAGCAGCTCGATACCGACCAGCTTGCGTGGAACCCCATTTTGCTTTTGCTCTGCGAGAATATCACGCCCGATGAAGTCACCTTTATCCAGCTTGACGAAAAAGCCGAGCCCTGCTTCCAGCGGCGTAATATCAGCAGATAGCTCCTGACCATACAGCGGCAGCTTCGCTTCAAAACGGAGCGTATCACGTGCACCCAGACCGCAGGCGATCAGACCATCATCTTCACCTGCTGCCAGCAGACCCTTCCAGATTGCTCCAGCCTGCTCTGCTGGACAATAGATTTCAAAGCCATCTTCGCCGGTATAGCCTGTACGGGAGATAATCACCTCCGCACCATATAGCTTCACATCTGTAACAAATGTAAAGCTGGATAGCTCAGTCAATACATCCGTACCCGCTGCTTTACTCATGATCGATGCAGCCAGTGGACCTTGCAGCGCGATCAATGCCGTTTGCTCGGAGATATTATTAAGTAGTACATCATCTGGCAGATGCTGCTTGAGCCAATCGATGTCTTTATCGATATTGGAGGCATTCAGAACGAGCATGTACAGATTCTCGTGAATGCGATAGACGAGCAGATCGTCCACGACACCGCCATTCGGATAGCACATCAAGGTGTACTGGGCTTGCCCATCCTGTAGACGAGTCACATCGTTCGTCAGCATCTTTTGTAAAAAGGCTTCGGTGCCTTTGCCACTGAACATGACTTCGCCCATATGGGATACATCAAACAATCCAGCACGTTCGCGCACAGCTTCATGTTCTTTTTGAATGCCATAAAATTGTACTGGCAAATCCCAGCCTCCAAAATCGATACAGCGTGGGTTACCCGTTTCGGCGTATAGCGGATAAAGCGGTGTTCTTTTCAGCTCTGTTGTCATTTTGGCTCACCTCTAATTCATAATATGAACGGTCAAGCGATCTACAGACTGGGTTACTATGCCGCCCAGCCTAAGATTATCATCAGGAGCAGGGCTTATTTATTTTGCGATAGCATCTTCTCAAGGTGAGGATGAAGGAGCATTGATCCTTACCAAAGAGCAATCGTTCTGCAACAGAACACAAAAAAACAGGGAGGACAGGGAAGAAACGGGTACATAACCCGCTCATTCCCTTGTCCTCCCTGTCCTTGATACCTGAGAGTTACCTTGCTGCCTGTCAGCATATCGCTGATGGAGCCGAAATGAACATTTCAGCCAGATCAAGCAAGTTTCCCCTTTGGTGATCCGCTGCGTAGATGTTCTACGCCGGATGCTCTCCAGAGCCGCGTCCCGTACAGGTCCCTTTTACCTGAGAGATTCACCGTTTCCGGCTTACTCCTTCGGCGCTGCCATCCAGTGGTCAGTCTCTCCCTGCACATTCATCCGCTTCCATATGATGTTATGTATTTCCGAACATTAAATCACTAAACGGTCAAAAATGTATGTTTATTATATTAATACTTGATTGAGTAAACGATGTCAAGCCTCTTGACAGCGCAAACTCGCTTACTATACTCTTGTGGCATTAGGATACTAACATGACAAGAATCGGAGGAGCATAAACGATGAGCGAGATTAAGGATCAATTGCTGTACAGTAAAGAGCACGAGTGGGTGGAGCGCATTAGTGAGGATACTGTACGTATCGGTATTACCGATTTTGCCCAGCATCAACTGGGAGATATCGTGTTTGTAGAGCTGCCTGAAGATGGACGCGCTGTAAGTGAGGATGAAGAAGTAGGTACAATCGAATCGGTTAAAACCGTTTCTCAATTGTTTTGCCCGGTAGCCGGAACGGTAAGCAAGCTCAATCCTGATCTCGAAACCGAACCAGAGCTCGTCAACTCCGACCCATACGGCCGCGGCTGGATGATCGAACTCAAAGTAGACGGTGATCTGGACACAGCCCTGTCTACACTGCTTGATGCCGCTGCTTATGCGGAGCACGCACAGGATTAATCTGTTAGCTCCAGCACCATATCGTTGCCCGGCATGATCAAATTATCAAAATACTTAAAAACGTAATATTAGAAATGTTTAACTTATCATCCTCGAGCGCCTGGCGTTCGGGGATTTTGTTATGGAGAAATATAAACGCTAGCTTTAAAAGAAAGTAGGGTAGGCATAAAAAGACTGTATCAATCAAAAGAGAACATCAATTCAAAGATGAAACCCATTCAAAGAACATACACATCGAAGCGACCCAACGTCAAAAGGAGCAAACTTTACAATAAGAGACACAGAAAAGTTGATATAGAGGAAGTGAATGAAAAGTAGATACGGTGCAACAAACAACGAGAGAAATCGATATATTGAAGCCAAACTTCAACAGTAAGCTTAAAGCGCTTTCCTGCTTCCAGTATATCATACTACCTCGCAATAATGCGCGATCCGATGCGTATGAAATAAATCCTATTTTCTAAAAATGTATGCATATTAACCTCAGACCACTTCATGCGTAGATTCCCTAATATACGTTTACAATTCTAGTAAAGTCTCTGCTAAAGCCGAACGAAGTATTCAATGAGAGCCTTTATTAGCATCGCAGAAAAAAGTATCGCAGAAAAAGTATCGCAGAAAAAGTATCACTAAAAAGTATGATCAAAAAATTTGCTACAAAAAATAATTACAAATCAACGAATATATGAACTTCTTCCTTTTCCTTACTGAAGTCATATCCATCTATACCAGCATAATCTAAATCCATGATGAAAGGAGCCACCCACATTGAACACCCGACGCATACTTATCACAGGCGCCAACTCCGGCATGGGACTTGCCTCCAGCATTGCGCTTGCCAAGCAAGGACACGAAGTGATCATGGCATGCCGCAACGAGGAACGCGGACAGCAAGCATTGCAGCAGG
The DNA here is from genome assembly GCF_034055775.1 of Paenibacillus hunanensis. Classification (NCBI taxonomy): domain Bacteria; kingdom Bacillati; phylum Bacillota; class Bacilli; order Caryophanales; family Paenibacillaceae; genus Paenibacillus; species Paenibacillus hunanensis. Next base: position 1,618,711 of record NZ_CP139194.1, read on the forward strand.
CTCGTGAGCAAAGTGGATCTGATCGACTAAAGCTTATGCAATGTGATCTCGGTTCACTCGACGGCATCCATCAGTTTGCCGAGCAATTTTATCAAAACTACGATCGGCTCGATGTGTTATTGAACAACGCTGGTGTGGTCAACCTCAAGCGTAAGGAGACAAAAGATGGCTTTGAGATGTCATTAGGTGTCAATCATCTTGGACACTTTTTACTAACCCGTCTGCTGCTGGATGCGGTTCGACAGTCGCGATCTGGACGCATCGTCACGGTAGCCTCTGGCGCGTATAAAATTGGCAAAATTCACTGGGACGATCCGAATCTGAAGCATGGCTACACGGTGATCAAATCCTATGCTCAGTCCAAGCTGGCGAATCTGTATTTTAATCAGATTCTAGCGGAGCAGCTTCAGGGCACAAATATAACGGCTAACTGTCTGCACCCTGGCGCGGTAGCGACAAGCATCGGTGTCGATCGAGACACCGGCTTTGGCAAACGATTACTAGCAGCACTGGCGCATACGCCCTTTTTTCAAACACCTGAACAGGGCGCAGAAACCGCGGTATTTCTCGCAACCGATCCATCTGTAGAAGGACAATCCGGTCACTATTATTATCGTAAAAAAGTGCATTCTCTACGGCCACGGGCGATGAACCGTGAAGAGGCGCTGCGGCTATGGGAATGGAGTGAGCAGCAAACGGGAATCGAATCCTCCCTTCATGTATAAACGAATTGAAAGTAAAGGGAAGTAGCCTGTTTAGCAGGAAGCGACATCTTTTGCATGATTGAAATAGGATTCTGGCAATGGCTGTGATAGACTGGAGAAAGCGGGCAACTACACGAATAAGGCGTTGTACCGATCGGTCTGATCATTTGTGAGATTGCCTTTTTCTAGTGTCATACCGACATTCGTACAGGCTGCTCATATGGGATCGCATAGATCGCAAATAGATTTAGAAACAGAAAGGAACGGAAACAATGAACAATAATTATCCGCCAAATCCGAATGGTCAGGAGCAGCCACCTCAGCCACCATTTGGTCAACCACAACCACCACAGGGGCGTCCGCCACTCGTTGGGCTTGGAGGCTGGTTGGTCGTGTTTCAGATTTACATGTATTGGAGCCTACTCGTCGCTCTCCTTGCGATTCCAACCTACATATTCATGATGTTCCTGGTTGCCAATCCAGACGTCTTTCCAGCGGAAGTGAGAGGGGATATTGATCGGATTCTAGCGCTATACAATGGGAATCTACAGGCTCTCTCCGTATATGAAATGATCGTAGCGGTTATTCAGATTGTGCTACTTGTAATCATGCTCGTACAGTTGTACACGCGCAAGCGTTCTTTCCCACGTACAGCACGTGCGTATTTACTGATTAATCTGGCGTTGACTGTCATTGCCTTTTTCATCGTCCCACCAACTTCAGGTATGGTTACAGGCATGATTATCTCGGCAATTATGACGCTACTATGGAACCTGTATTTTTCTCGTTCCGTACGAATCAAAAATACATTCGTTCGCTAAACGCATAGATTTTACGCACGGTAAGGCTACAGGAAGTAGATAGACAGCTTCCCCTATAGCTATTACAATAAGTAGAAAAATCTATGCTGTATGTGGGGGAATAGACGATGCAAGAAACCGAAAAGTACGAGATTCAGATTGCTCGTCAGCAGGATCTGGACGAGATTGTCAGCATTTATAATTCATCAATTCCCGGTAGACTCGCTACCGCGGATACTGAGCCCGTAACCGTAGCAAGTCGCCAGACCTGGTTTGACGAGCATGATCCAGCCCGTCGACCATTATGGGTACTCTGGCAAGGTGATCGCATCGCTGGCTGGGCAAGCCTGCAAACCTTTTACGGTCGTCCGGCATACAATGGTACCGTCGAGCTGAGCGTCTACGTGCATCCCGACTTTCAGGGTAAAGGAATCGGCAGCAAGCTCGTAAGCTATGCTATTGAGCAAGCACCTGCACTTCATATTCACACCCTGCTCGGCTTTGTATTTGCTCATAATGATCCAAGCCGCACGCTGTTAAGTAAGTTTGGCTTTGAGGAGTGGGGACATCTGCCACGGGTCGCTGTACTTGATGGTGTTGAACGCCATCTTGCTATTCTCGGTAAACGCATTGGTGAATGATCCAATCTGAACGATGATCGTTCGCTTGCTCGTTATTTTTTGGATGATGATATACATAAAAACCTGTCCTTACACGACCTTACCTCCTATATAGGTGGCTCGGTTAAGTAAAGACAGGTTTTTTAGTGTGGTGGTTGGCGGGTGAGGATAGCAGAATGAATTGGCAAATGTACAGGATATCGATAAAGTCTCATTTCTTTGTTACTCGATAAGTGAATGGACTTCGATATGCTTTATGCAAATGCTAAGGTACATCGTTTATTTATACAAGACGTGACAGGCGACAATTTGAATCTGGGTAGTGGTATATAAGGGACTACGTATATTGCTTTAAGGCTAAGAATTAGATGTACAGATTAAGTAAAGTGTAACAGCTACAATGAGGATTGCGGTCTAGCTATAGGCACAGGTGGTTAGCTACGTATGCCCTCGATACGAGCGAGCATTTCGTCGCCTTCATGCTGACGATCGCGCCGCATATCCTTGAATAGTAGCACCATGTCTTCTAGCTGTAGACAGCCTGCCAGTAAAATAATAGGCGTGAATACGATCCATTTGACGATCTTGATTACAGTGGTTTTCATTGATACCGTCTCCTTATTACTGCTTCGTATAGTTTAAGCATCATGACATATTCACCCGCCGATTATGTCATTTTATCAATATACGTAGCCAGATAAACATGCGTTTCAAGTAAAATACGAGAAGTTAATAAAGAAGGTAGCAAGGTTGCTGAAATGGTAGACAGGCGTTACTATAATATAACGATAGTCGGACAGTGCTTGCAGAATGATCCCGTACGCTGATTGCGTTTGCGGTGTTAGATTCTGCTCGCAGCTGGTATGGAAAGGAAGTTATGAGCGATGATTATTTTAAAAACACCCGCAGAGATTGAGCAGATGAAGACAGCAAGCCAGATTGTGGCAGATTGTCATCGTCATCTAGCACAGATGATCGCTCCAGGCATTACGACCATGGAAATTAATGAATTTGTGAAAAAGCATATTACTCGCCTGGGCGGCAAGCAATTTACGAATGGCTACAATGGCTTTCAATATGAAACCTGTGCCTCGGTCAACGATGTGATTGCACACGGTTTTCCTAGCCGTCAGCCGCTGCAAGAGGGCGATGTGCTCAAGATTGATATTGTAGCTGAATATGGTGGCTGGCTGGGCGACTCGGCATGGTGCTATGCGGTGGGTCAGGTATCGCCAGCAGCAGAGCAACTGATGCGTGTCACGCGCGAATGTCTGTACAAGGGTATTGAGCAGGCGGTAGTCGGCAATCGTCTGGGCGATGTGACCTCAGTCATTCAGAAGCATGCAGAGAGTCATGGCTACGGTGTTGTACGCGATCTGCTTGGTCACGGAATTGGGCGCGATCTGCATGAGCAGCCAAGCTTTGCACACATCGGTCTACCAGGTAAAGGGCAACGCCTGAAGGAAGGTATGGTATTTACCATTGAGCCGATGATTAATGAAGGCACGTATCGAATGACGATTGATGAGGATGGCTGGACAGCACGCACAGCAGATGGCAGACTGTCTGCACAGTATGAGCATACGATTGCGATTACCGCAGATGGCCCACTCATTTTAACAGAGCAGTAATACCCACCAGGAGCAGCCGACCGATAGTACAGCCGGCTGCTTTTGTGCTTACTTAGCCCCGTTTGCAATAGTAGAAGTCGGTTAACAGCATGGCACCGTGACACTGGATTATGCCTTCATAAAAGAGACAGCTTAGACCGATAATAGAAGTACATAATAGCGTATTCAAACAAAGAATTTTGAGGTAATAGTCAATAAATCGGGATGCTTTTATCCGGATATTTCCATATTCGTATGACTATTCATACAATCATTTACACGTATATGGTAACGATTGCACAACCATATCACAGCCTTTTTTCCAGAATTTACTCGAAAATACACAAAAATATATTACAAAACCTACAAAATTTCGACAAAATATCCGATATTTCTAGTACAACACATGAAATGTTATGCAAGTGCTGATACACTATATAGCGGAACAAATGGATAATGAATAATGGACGATGATAAATGAGAACTTATAAAAGAGGTTAAATCGCAAGGCTGCTCTTCCAATCTACTGCCTAGATACAAATAAGCGACGATCGGACAGCCTAAGCTAAAATGGTGGTGAAGAGAATGCTGGATAAAATGAATCATTCCCTGACGCGAACGCTTGATGCGGCGACTGATTATTTTTACGATATAGATGATCTTGGATTACAGTACACACGTGAGCACAGCATATTCAAGCTGTGGACACCCGATGCCGTGCGTGTTGATCTGATGCTATATGACAATCCAGGTACGTATGATCAAGATGGACGAGTGAAAGACCATACGAACGGTACAGCAATTCCGATGTATTTGGAGGAAGGTGGCGTATGGCAGGTGCGCCAGGAGGGCGATCTGGCTGGACAATACTATATGTATCGTGCCCAGTTCAAGGACGGCAGTGTGGAGTATGCGGTTGATCCGTATGCACATGCTGTGTCGGCGAATGGTCAACGAACAGCGATTGTTGATCTCCGTACAACCGATCCAGAGGGCTGGGAAAATGATATTCGTCCGCCAATGTCGAGTCTAACGGATGCAATCATCTATGAACTGCATGTACGCGACTTCTCTATCGATCCTGAGACATCCATTCAGCACAAAGGTAAATTTCTTGCTTTTACCGAAACCGGCTTAAAGGATGAGTATGGTAACAGTATCGGTATTGACCATCTGCGTGAGCTGGGTGTGACCCATGTGCATTTGCTGCCAATTGCTGACTTTCAGACCGTAAATGAGTTGAAAGTCGATGATCCAGACAGTGAGCAAGTCAAGTTTAACTGGGGCTATGATCCACAGCATTATAATGTGCCAGAGGGCTCATATGCTACCGATCCGGCTGATCCAGGCTCACGTATTCGTGAATTCAAAAAGCTAGTGCAGGCGCTGCATGGTGAAGGAATGCGCGTCATCATGGACGTCGTGTACAATCATACATTTTCGGTAGATGATGGCCCATTTGATCGCCTGATTCCGGGTTACTTTTACCGGACAGATGAGCGTGGGCAGCTGACCAATGGCTCTGGTGTAGGCAACGAGATTGCTACCGAGCGCCCAATGGTACGCAAATACATCAAGGACTCTCTGCGCTACTGGGCGACAGAATATCATCTGGATGGCTTCCGTTTTGACCTGATGGGTCTGATCGATACCGAAACCGTGACCCAATTAACACAGGAGCTGCGTCGTGAGGTCGATCCGTACATTCTGATCTACGGTGAGCCGTGGACAGGTGGTTGGTCACCGTTGCCACAGCAGACGCTGAAAGGCTCGCAGCGTGGCAAAGGCTTTTCCGTTTTTAACGATAACTTCCGCAGTGCGATCAAGGGTGGAAGTGATGATGATACAAAGGGCTTTGCTACTGGAGAATTTGGCAAGGAAGGCGAGCTGGTTAAAGGGATTTACGGCTCAATTGGTGATTTTGCCGATAATCCAACCGAGAGCGTGAACTATGTTACCGCACACGATAACTTAAATCTGTGGGATAAAATCGTTCGTATTAGCGGAGCAGAGCAGCAATTATCCTTCTTGCATATGGAGAACGGTAAGCTGGTGAATGGCGGCGATCTGGAAGCTGCTGTTGCGAAGGCTGATCCGTACGGCACGATTGATGCCAGTAAGCTGATGGAGCATGAATGGGTACGTCGCTCCCTGCTTGCGAATGGGATCGTGCTGACCAGTCAGGGTATTCCATTTATCCATGCAGGCGATGAGCTGTTGCGGAGCAAAATGGGCGATCATAACAGCTATCGCAGCCCGGACGAGATCAATATGATCCGTTGGATTAACAAGCAGCGCTTCCGGGATGTATTTGATTACTATAGCGGTCTGATTCACCTGCGTCTGGCGCATCCAGCATTCCGTATGAGTGAGCGCAAGGATGTAGAAAAGCAGCTGAAAATGCTGCGCAGTGATCATCAGGTGGTCGCATTCCAGCTGGGTGAATACGCGAATGGAGATAAATGGCGCCATATTATTGTCATTTACAATGCGGCAACCACCGAGCAAAGTGTGACCTTGCCACAATTCAGCCGCCAGTGGCAGATCGTTGTTAACGAACGCACTGCAGGTACGAAGCCACTCGCTTCTGTGCTTGGTGGCAAGGTAAAAGTTGCTCCACTGTCGATGATGGTATTGTTCGATGAAGAGGATCAATACAAGCCTGTTCCTGCAAGTCTGGAATGGGAATATACGCCAAGTATTGTAGAGCCAGGAGAGAAGCTGCATCTGCGTGTGACACCTCGCGATCAGCGTGGACGCGTTTATACAGCTGAGCGTGTTCGTTTCCAATCGTCCAATGAAGAAGCGGTACAGGTTCGTGCAGATGGACGCATTACTGCACTGCGTGAAGGCAATAGCACGATCTGTGTATCCTGTGGCAATGTAGAAAGCTGCCTGTTGCTCCATGTGGAGACACTCGTGCCGCATATGGTGAATCTGCAAGGCGAGCATCAGGTGTACACAGGCAAGCGCATGAGATTAAAAGCGGATGTGCTTGACCAGTATGGACGTCCAATTGCACGTCCGAAGCTGAGCTGGAGCTCCAGTGATAAAGGCGTAGCGCGCGTTAATCGTGATGGCGTTGTGCGTGGGATTCATCCAGGAAAAACGAAAATCACCGTAACCTGCGGCAAAGCGACGGCACAGTGGTTTATCGAGGTAATGCCGTATGTACCACGCTGTATTGAGGTCGAATACGAGCGTCCGAATCAAGATTATCGCGGCTGGAACCTGTGGGTATGGGGATCCGTACTGGGTCACCGTCAGGTCGACTTCGATCGCATCGAGAATGGTCGCGCGGTCGCTCGTATCCAGATTGCGCCGGATGAGACGAATATCGGTTTTATTATTCGTTTGAAAGACTGGCAGGCGAAGGATATTGATACCGATCGGTACATTTTTGTTGATACAAAGCAGGATTCGATGAAAGTGCTGATTAAAAGCGGAGATCCAGAAATTGATATCGAACCAACCGGTTGAGTATACTCAGCCGGTTTTTGGTATCTTTATCCATACATTTCCATAAAAGATTGCGAAAAATACATTCACGGTGGAAATCCCCGTCTGTTCCTGATAAAATCATAAACAAATTAGCGTTTGGCTTCACCGGAATATGATTTGATGAAGGAGGAACTCGTTAATGGCGATGTTTGAATCACAGGATGCGTTCATGGCGAGGATACAATGAGCGATCATCGTAACCGGCTTGGAGTCATTGACATCGGCTCAAATTCGATCCGACTCATTATTTATGAGGCAGGTAGTGATCGAGCATGCCGTATGGTGCACAAGGCAAAGGAAACCGTGCGCCTCGGTGTGAATAGGGATGAGCAGGGGAATCTGAGCGAAGAGGATATCCAGACCGTTATTCCCATTTTGCAAAAATTCAAAAGTATCTGTGCGGCTAACCGAGCGGATGATATTCGCGCTGTCGCGACAGCGGCAGTCCGCCAATCTGCCAATACCGAGCAGATTACCGCAACCTGGAAGCAGGAAACAGGTATATATGTACAAATTCTGTCCGGTGAGGAAGAAGCGTATTATGGCTTCCTTGGTGTAACCCGCTCGATGCCTGCCCATGTGCAGGAGGGCTTTATCGTTGATATCGGCGGAGGAAGTACAGAAATCTCTTATTTTAAAGGCGATCAGCTGCTACACAGCACGTCATTGCCGTGCGGAGCAGTGAACATGACCATACAAAACGGCGGCCGAGACCGCTGGTCAGATACATCGTGCAATCAGCTCGAACGCAAGCTGCTCACGATGCTGGAGCAATACCCGTGGACTGGCGAGCACAAAGGCTTACCACTGATCGGATTAGGCGGAGGAATTCGCGCACTGGCTCGAATGGAACGCGAACGCCGCCACCAATCCAAGCCCGCAGGCGATCCATACACCATCGAACCGGATACGATCCGTTTCTACGCGGATGCGCTCGCTAACCTGAGCGTCGAAGAACGAATCAACCAATTCGACCTCGCCGCCGACCGAGCCGACATTATCGTAGCCGGAACGATGATCCTGCGTACCGTCTTTGATCACATGGATTGCAATCTTTTACTAGCAAGCTGGCGTGGCTTAAGCGATGGACTCGCTCATCATACGATGAACATGACTCCACAAGCCGACGAACGCCCGGTCAACGGACGCTAAGACTGTTGTAGTTCTCGTTCGAGCAGGAAATGTTAGGCGAAGAATTAGCATGGAGCTACCGATCTCATCTACACTTATCCATGCAATGCCTATCAGGCTGTCCGCTTGCCTGATCTACTGCTGGGGTTGTTCATTTAGTAGTGCGGATCCGAACCATCCCATCATTGCACAATGAATGCATGATTGTTGTCATTAAGTAAGCTTAAAAGCTTTTCAAGGTCTATTCAGACTTTGGAAAGCTTTTTTTGTGCTATTTTGCTATTGATCATCTTTCCATTAAGAAAGATAGAGGTACGCTCATTAACAAGTAGTTACAAACAGCGAGATAGCGGGTTCAAGAACAGATTAGGTTGTTTTTTAATACGTAGATACTTATCTATTTAGGTATCTAAGGATTTCAGAATTTAGTTGTAAGGATTTCAAGTTCAATTATTTGATTTTGTAAATATTTGTGTAATTTCTTTCAGGCCAGATTCTGAAGTTATGTGCATGGATGTGGACTCAGCACAGAACGAAGGGAAGGAAATAAGGGGTAAGGACGACTTTGGAGGTGCGGGAATCTTCAATCACTCCTAATCTAAAAGATTCCCGCGGCTCCACCCGAGTCCGTCCCCTTATTCCTTCCCGGAGTGGTGCCTCTCCACTCCACCTCAAAACTTCGAATCTACAAATCCCTCACCATAAGCACTTTGCAAGCGCTATCCCACTCCTACCCCATACATCTTCTGCTGACAAGCCGTTTAAACACCAAATAAATAAGGGTAATAAGGCAAAGGCAATATGCCTTTAATGACATGGTATTACGTACTACAGCTTATAAAAATGCTGTATACATAGCACGTCATGCACTATATATTCGGAACGGAGGACATGGTCGTATGTATTCTATTTTTGGACTAAGCCATGAATGGACGTTGCTTGTATGGGCGCTGGTGGCAATAGCGATATTGATTGTAATGATTGCCCGGTATAAATGGAATCCATTTGTCGTCCTGTTAATGGCGTCGTTATTCCTGGGATTGATCATCGGAATGAAGCCGCTGGATGTGGTCGATTCCGTACAAAGTGGATTAGGTGGAACGCTTGGCTCGATTGCGATCGTTATTGGACTGGGTACGATGCTCGGTAAAATGATGGCGGAATCCGGTGGAGCAGAGCAGATTGCGACGACGCTGATTGATCGTTTTGGAGAGAAGCGTGTGCCGTGGGCAATGCTGGTAGTCGGCTTAATCGTCGGAATGCCGGTCTTTTTTGAGGTGGGCATTATTTTGCTCATTCCGATTCTATTTACCGTTATTCGGAAAACGAATATTTCACTGCTCAAGGTCGGGATCCCGATGCTGGCAGGTCTTTCTACTGTACACGGTCTATTGCCGCCACACCCGGCACCGATGATCGCGATTAATGCGTTTCAGGCGAATATTGGGACGACGATTATGTATGCACTCATTGTCGGGATTCCGACTGCGATTATTGCCGGGCCATTGTTCGGTACATATATCGGCAATCGGATTGTTGTACAGCCAGCTGCTGGACTGTCCGAGCAGTTTTCCTCCAGTCGGCAGGATCAGCCGGAGCGTAAGCTGCCAAGCTTTGGGCTTACACTGTTGACGATTCTAATGCCGGTTATTCTGATGCTGACCGGCTCGATTACAGAGATTGTTGCACCGGATAGTGGTAGTGGCATTGCGGTCTTTTTCCGCTTTATCGGTAATGAAGTGGTGGCGATGTTTATTGCAACGGTATTTGCCTTTTTCTCATTGGGGTTTGCCCAGGGCTTTACTAAAGAGCAGATTTCCAAGTTTGCAAGTGAGTGCCTGGCACCGACGGCTTCGATCATTTTGATCATTGGTGGCGGTGGTGCATTCAAGCAGGTGCTGATCGATAGCGGTGTAGGCGATGCGATTGCGCATGTGGCGACAGCAGCCCATGTGAATGTGGTTGTGTTTGCCTTCCTCGTGGCGGCATTGATCCGTGTAGCTACAGGCTCAGCAACGGTCGCAATGACTACGGCTGCTGGTATTGTCGCGCCTGTGCTTGCACTCACCCCGGGAGCGAATATCGAGCTGGTCGTACTGGCAACGGGTGCGGGCTCGCTCATTCTATCTCATGTGAATGATGCCGGCTTCTGGATGGTCAAGGAATTCTTCAATATGTCCGTCCCACAGACGCTCAAATCATGGACGGTGATGGAGACGATTCTATCGCTGGTAGCATTTGTATTGATTTTGCTTTTAAATAGTATTGTATAAGCTAGAGGACGAGCCATAGTATAGGAGAGGCGGGAGCAGACAATGAGCACAGGCAAATATATGATTGGTGTCGATATCGGCACAACGAGCACGAAAGCTGTTTTATTTGAAGAAAGCGGGAAAATTGTTGCACAGGGCAGTGTGGAGTATCCGCTGCACACACCGGTTCCTTCTGTAGCAGAGCAGGACCCGGAGCAGCTATTTCGAGCGGTAATCAATTCGGTGCGTCAGGTGATGGATAAGAGCGAACGTAACACGGACGATATTTTATTCGTATCGTTCAGCTCGGCGATGCATAGTATGCTCGTCGTGGACGATCAGGGAAAGCCGCTTACACAGGCGATCACCTGGGCAGATAATCGTAGTGCCGCCTACTGGCGTAAGCTTAAAGAAAGTGGCAAAGGTCAGGAAATCTACATGCGTACCGGTACACCGATTCATCCGATGTCACCGCTGACGAAGATCATGTGGATTACAGCAGAGAAGCAGGAGATCGCGAAGGCGGCTCACAAATACATTTCGATCAAGGAATATATCTTTTTGCGATTGTTCGGTGAATATGTTGCTGATCACTCGATGGCATCGGCGACTGGATTGATGAATCTGGAAAAGCTGGATTGGGACGAGGAAGCATTGGAAGTAGCAGGCATTACGCGTGATCATCTGTCCAAGCTCGTGCCGACAACGCAGGTGATGAATGGTCTGCACGGCACCTATGCCTCGGAAATGGGATTATCGCCGTCCGTTCCATTTGTACTCGGTGCAAGTGATGGTGTGCTGTCTAATCTGGGTGTCGGCGCGATTGATCCGGGCGTTGTTGCCGTAACGATTGGTACAAGCGGTGCGATTCGTACGGTAACGGATAAGCCGGTTACCGATCCGAAAGGGCGCTTTTTCTGCTATGCATTAACCGAGGATCGCTGGGTCATCGGTGGACCGGTCAATAATGGTGGGATCATTTTCCGCTGGATTCGTGATGAATTTGCGGCGTCCGAGGTGGAGACAGCGAAGCGGCTTGGACTGAGTGCGTACGAAGTATTGACCCGAATTGCGGAAAAGGTTGACCCTGGTGCAGACGGGCTACTGTTCCATCCGTATCTGTCTGGCGAACGTGCGCCGCTCTGGAATCCGGATGCACGCGGCTCATTCTTCGGACTGGCACTGCATCATAAGAAGGAGCATATGATTCGTGCAGCACTGGAGGGCGTACTGTTTAATCTGTATACGGTTATGCTGGCCATCGAGGAGCAGATCGGAGTACCGAAAAAAATTCACGCTACAGGCGGCTTTGCTCGCTCAGAGCTGTGGCGTCAGATGATGGCGGATATTTTTGATCAGCCCGTCATTGTACCAGAAAGTATTGAAAGCTCCTGTCTGGGTGCAGCAGTGCTCGGTCTGTACGCAACAGGTCGAATCAAATCACTCGATGCGGTATCCAGTATGATCGGTACGACATATGAGCATCGACCATATAAAGAGCATGCTTCGATCTACCGCGAGCTGCTGCCGATCTATATTCGTATCTCACGTAAATTTGCTGAGGATTATGAGGATATTAGTGAATTCCAGCAACGTATGCTGGAGAAGCGTGGAGAGAAGGAGCCGGAAAAGAGTGATCTGTAAGAGAAATAAACGGGGGCGCTTTTATACAGCTATTCTCTAGAAAAAGGGTGTTGTTACGGTAGTTATTTCGAGGTCGCTACCGTGTAAACAGCAGGCATTAGCTCTAATGAAACAACGGTTACTTGGCTTATGAGCTGGCAACTGAGTAAGCATAGAAATAGAATAAGTAATAATAAAGACGGGCGATCGACAGACGATAAAGGACTGTAGATTGCCCGTCTTTAGATTAGTAGGAAGATAATTCAGATGAGAGTGTACAAGCTCTTTTATAGAATCATAGATATGAAATGCAGAGCCGAGAGTGAGATCATGAAGCGCGATATATGAAGTCTAATTTGTGTATCCTCCATGCCATATCACTTTCCAAGCTCGCTGGATTTATGATGACGGTAAAGCTACAATGAATAAAGGAATACCAGCTTAGCTATACAGATTTCGACGAGGCGGTACATAGTTATTTTCTACAATTGAATATCCCTTACAGCATGTGTAGACGAGAGGAGCTAGAGCAGATGATCGAATTAGTACCGATGAATACAGAGCAATTTATGACATTTCGGGAGCAATCGATGCATGATTTTGCAGCAGAAAAGGTTGCTGCGGGTGAATGGCAGGAAAGTGATGCGTTAGAGCAAGCGATCCAATCCTTTGCCAAATATTTGCCGAATGGTCTGGAGACGGAGGGCGCCTTTATTTATAATGTGCGCGATAGCCAGAGTCAGGAGGATGTGGGCTATTTGTGGGTACAGGTGAATGAGACACCACGGGGTAAAATTGCCTTTATTTACGATATTCTTATTCATGAGCAGTATCAAAATAAAGGCTATGGTACAGGGACGATGCTCGCGCTAGAACAGGCGATGAAGGAGCAAGAGGTGCAGCGTATTGATCTGCATGTGTTCGGGCATAACGATCGTGCGCTGCATGTGTATCAAAAGGTAGGCTATCATATCACCGATTACCATATGTCCAAAGTATTATAGTATATAGTACACATCAAACAACCGGAGGCTTATACGCTCTCCGGTTGTTTGATCATACGCTCGTAAGCATGACCGCCGATCTCGATAAAGCCGTCTGGCACATAGCCAAGTCGCTCATACAAGGCTCTGGCTCTGCTATTCTCTACATCCACGATCAGTAATACTTTAGGATGTCCCAGCTGCACTGCTTGCTGCTCAAATTCACGAATAAGCCGTGTACCGAGTCCCTGTCCTTGAAAGGAAGGATGTACTGCAACTGAATCGAGATAGTATTCATCTGCTCTTGCTTCGGGGATGATGCCGTCATCTGGCAAGCCAAGCTGTTGCAAACGCTGCTTGATCGGCGCATCCAGCTGTTCAATATCTTTTCCGTGATAAGCAAGCACAAAGCCTGCAATTGTGCCATCACGTTCCAGCACACTTACCTGATCATGACTTAAACGATTCCCCTTTTGACGGAAAAAGGATTCCAGTACGTCCAGCATCTCTGCTTCATCTGTAGCGCCAGTAAGTACATAACCAATCTCACCAATCGCGGAGCTAATCAGCGGAATGACAGCTGATGCATCCTGAGGTGTAGCTTTACGCATTGCATTCCCTCCTCTGCTTTGTTGTGGCATGGATCACCATCATTTTTCTATGTAAGCTGAGCATTATCGAACCAGCTCAAATGCCACTTTTTATTATATCACAGCCCATGTCATAGTCTTCAAAGACAATCGTCATGACGACAGCTAACAGCGTTTATTTATATCATAATAAGCGGAATTTGTGACGCTTCGTCTCTATATGTTTAAATGAATATATAGGCATACGCACTTATAAACCGGAAGGATGGAGATCAGTCATGGAAAATACGCTCATTCGCACGCAGTATGGAGAGGTTCAAGGGATCCGTCAAGATGGTGCTGTTATTTGGAGAGGCATTCCGTATGCTGAACCCCCTGTTGGAGATTTACGCTTTCAGCCGCCACAACCACCCAAGCCGTGGCAGGAGCCGCGTGATGCGACGCAATTTGGCCCGGTATGTGAACAGCCGGATAGCGAGCTGGAGCAAGCTTTTCCTGCTCATGTTCGTCCTGTGAAGTCAGAGGATTGTCTGTATCTGAACATCTGGGCTTCGGATACCTCCACACCGGATCGTCCGGTCATGGTCTGGATTCATGGCGGCGCGTTCGTCACGGGCGCAGGTAGTCTGCCATTTTATGATGGGACATCCTTTGCGGTAAATGGAGATATGGTCGTGGTGACGATTAACTATCGTCTAGGACCGCTTGGCTTCCTTGATCTATCTTCGTATGGTATGCCCGACTCAGCGAATCTTGGATTACAGGATCAGATCGCTGCACTTAACTGGGTACGTTCTAATATTGCTGCCTTCGGCGGTGATCCAGAACGAATTACAGTGTTCGGCGAATCAGCTGGAGCGATGAGTGTGGCTTCACTACTGGCCATGCCAGCTGCAAAAGGCTTGTTCCGCGCTGCGATTATGCAGAGTGGCGCTTCCCAGGTGCTGGCGCCAAGCACAGCGCGCGGCGTAACCGAGGCGATGATTCGCACGCTCGGCGGTCAATCAGGTGATGCCTCCGTATTGATGCAAGCATCCGCACAGCAATTGCTGCAAGCCGCTTCGCGTTTACATGAATCGAGTGAAGCGGGTCTGCTCACGATGCCATTCCAGCCTGTACTGCATGCACAGACTTTACCTGTAGAGCCTGTACGAGCGATTCAGGATGGCGCAGCCAAAGGTGTTGCGCTAATGATCGGAACGAATCAGGATGAAGGACGCATGTTCATCAATCGCTCAGAACATATGATGGATAAAGGAGTAGCGGGACAACGACTCGAAGCGATGACTGGTCAGGACGTCGCCCTGCTGCTAGAGCGTTACCCGGAAACGATAGAAGGTCAGGCGCAGATTTTGACCGATCTATTCTTCTGGCGTGCAGCGATCCAATACGCTGAAGCCCAGCTTACGCATGCACCTGTATGGATGTATCGCTTTGACTGGAACCAGCCTGGACATGAATTTTTCGGCACAGCCACTCATGCAACCGAAATACCGTTCGTATTTAATAATGTCGCTATGCTAGAACGCTCCGGCGTGAAGCTAGATGAACAGACCGTTAATCTGGCTAATCAAATGCAGCGAGCATGGATTACCTTTGCCCATACGGCAACACCAACCACATTGGAAATTCCATGGACGGATTACAATAAGCACGACCGCACGACCATGATCTTCAACCGTGAAATCGAACTTGCCCACGACCCGGACGGTGAAAAGCGTCTTGCATTGATCGGCGAGTAAGCACAGATAGCGATGAGTACGTGTAGATAACGATCAGTTACATGTATGATTAGCCTATTCACTTAAAAGCTTGATAAGAAAAAATAACTTGGAATGATAATGCCTTGCGCTAGTAGAGTTGTTATACAACACCGATGCTCACAGAAGTTGCTTACGTTACTTCGCAAGTATAAAAGAGTAGTGCCTACGGGTGCTGCTCTTTTGCTATATATCCGAATATACGCTAGATGAATAATACCGTAGGAATTAAAAATGATATCGTAGGAATTGAAGTAAATACGCCATAGAAATCTTCAGCTATGCAATGAATCGAGCAAAGCTTTTTATGCAATGAGTATAATACTTATCTACGAATAACGCAGTATTCATCCCATTATGCTAAACTGGAATTTGGACTTCGACGAAGGTAGGTTCTCATCTATATTGCATATAGATGATGTACTTGAATTATACATAAACTTGTATCGATGCGAGATGTAGAGAACAGAGAGAAGGAAATCCGTGAGTTCGTTCACTGGTTGCTTAGCGGAGTGGTCAATATTGCCAATCAATGGGTTCGTTTGAGCCTAATCTAGTGCAAAAGGTAACCAACCTATGCGTAAACATGTACACATTCTTTGTATGATTGAGCAGTAAGTTCTATAACATTCCACCTCTTTCTATCCGATAAAGAGTATTATTTAGCAAGCGTCAAAACATGCCGAATTGTTACATAGTTAGCGCTTTATCTGTATATTTTGCATGATTGAAGCTGCATCCGATCCAGCATAACGAATGAATAACGGAGGGATGATTTTGCTCATACATATTGATGAAGTCAAACAGGGAGACCGTCTGTCTGCCGATGCATTTAACCGTTCCGGTGTACCTTTGCTCAAGCAGGGCACAATTTTATCACTGGACGATATTACATTATTGATGCGCCATCGCCTTGACTATGTAGATATCGATCATAGCGCTACCGCAGTTAGTGTAGCATCTACAGCTACTGTGACAGACTTGTCAGCGATGCCGAACGTTTTGCGACAAAGTATCGAAATGTCATTACAGACGTATCAGTCTCTATTTTTAGAATCGCTAACCAAAGGACGGTTCAGCGCCGATCTGACGGATCGCTTGCTTGATCCGCTGTTGCTTGATGTGGATCGCAAAAAGGATGTCGTTTCCCTACTGCTAATGCTAGAAGAAGAGGACGATCATATTTATAGCCATTCTCTCAAAGTAGGCTTGCTTAGCTATTATATTGCAGGCTGGCTGGGGCACAGTGAGGAAGAATGCTATCGGATTAGTCGTGCCGGTTATTTACATGATATCGGCAAAAGTAGACTTCCTTCGATCTTACGTAACGGCAAGGCGAATATGAATCCGTCCGAGCTCAAGGAATATCGTAAGCATACACAATACGGCTACGATCTGATCATGGATTCGCTCAAGGATAAGGTGACCGCACTGGTCGCATTGCAGCATCATGAGCGCGGAGATGGCAGCGGCTATCCGCAGCGATTGTACAAAAATGGTATTCATGCGTACACTCGCATCGTATCCGTGGCCGATGAATTTATTAATATGGCTGTTGTGAATGAGGATGGTAGCAAGCAGGGTTTGATTCGTATTTTGCAAAATATTTATGAGCTGGGCTTCTCCAAGCTGCATGAGCAACCTGTACAGGCACTGATCTATCATATGTCGCCGAATCTAGTCGGCAAGCGAGTGGAACTCGATAATGGTGAGAACGGTACAATTGTGCTGGCGAATCAAACCGATCTATTCCGTCCACTTGTGCAAATTGGTGAGCAGTTTATTGATCTAGCGAAGCAAAGACAGGTTAATATTCGTAAAGTGTTCATTTAAACACATCGATTAAACAACGGAATGGGCAAGTATAAAGTAATCACCCCGCATATATCTAAAATAGTCATTGTCCTGGGGCAATGGCTATTTTTTTATAGGTGCTCATATTACAATGGTACCAACAACACAGTCATAGCATAGGAGGTATTATGGATACCATTCAACGATACGAGGATGGCCTACTTGCAATCCGACAGATGACAGAAGCAGATACACACCGAATATGGGAGCTAGCTTTTCAAGAGGAAAGTCCGCAATGGAAAAAATGGGATGCTCCTTATTATGCTCATCAAGCGCTAACTTATGAACAGTTTCTCGAACAGAAAAAGGCACAAATGATCGATAATCCAGCACGCTGGGCGATTGAAGTGGATGGAGAGCTGATCGGAATGGTTAGCTATTACTGGGAGCATGAGGAATCGTTGTGGCTGGAGATGGGCATTGTGATTTTTCAGCCAGACTATTGGAGTGGCGGTTATGGGACGCGTGCACTTCGGTTGTGGATCAATCATTTATTACAGACGATGCCGCTTGTGCGAGTTGGTTATACGACATGGTCAGGCAATGAGCGTATGATTCAGGTTGGCTATAAGCTAGGTATGACGATGGAAGCACGTTTGCGTAAATGTAGATTGTATGAAGGCGTCTATTATGATTCGATTCGGATGGGGATGCTGCGTGAGGAATGGGAGCAGCAAACCGAGCAGAAATAGTTATAGTGTGGTAGTCACAGATGAGGACTAAGGATTAGCCTGCGATGCATAAGTGCCGCAAGCTTTGCAATTCACAGAGAAGAATGGATAAAACGGATTATTATATTAAGATAGATAACGAATATACGAATGCCATAAATAAAACGCTACAAGATAACGGTATACGTACAAGACATACACATAATAAATCATGCACAATAATAGTACATGATTGTATTGACTGCAAAATGAAAAGACCGCGTGCCCGATATCCGTCTGGATGATGGGGCACGCGGTCTTTTTACATATAGTATAGCTTATACTATACCGACATTAGCACATACAGCTATACAACTTGCATCATACCGATATCAGTACATACAATATAGCGCGTATTATTTGCTTTCCCCTGTGCCATCACTTGGCTCAAACATTCCACCGCTATTTTGAGCCTGATTCGTCAGCTCCGGGTGCTTTTGCAGGTAGTCGAGGGCATTGTAGATCATAACAGCTGCTTCCGCACGAGTGATCGACTCTTTTGGATTGAATTTACCGCTACTATCCAGCGCGTTTACCTTGAGCGCGAGTGAACGCTGGATTGCACCTTGATAGTCTGCGGTAATTTTGGATTCATCGGCAATGGCAACTGGATCAATTTTGAACATGGGCAGATTGCCTGCTTTTTGCATCGCTTCCATCAGGTAATTGGTGAACTGCTCCCGCGTAAGCTTGGCAGCTGGATCGACTTCACGTGGAACATCGATGCCATTTAGCGTTGCAATAATGAACGCATCCGAATACCATACGCCATCCTTCACCTTGGTATAGGAATCGCTCGCTTGCGGTGCTTTGATAAATTGGAATTCTGCCAGACTCAGCTGGAAGCTCTTCACGAGCATCTGTACGCCCTGTGCCGTGTTCAACGTTTGCTCTGGTTTGAATTGCGTAGCGGTTACGCCGCTAATGAAGCCACGTTCCTGCAACGATTCAATCTTTTCTTTTCCATCCACCTTTGCGATATCGCTGAATTGACTGGCTGCCAATGCATTCACCCCGATCGATAGTGTTAATACGGATGCCGCAGCTAGTGAAGCCCATTTGTATTTCATTGTTATTCCCCTCTCTTTTTTCGAATTATATTCCTTATTCTTCCTGCTTACTCTATTAACGCTTAGCTCGTTCAGATTGTTGCACACGTTCGATACTTTTAATTATAAATCATAAAAATACGAATCAGTCTATAGTCACATGTAAAGAATGCTAACTAAGTGGTACTTTGGCATAGAGCTGTTACCGAACTATGTCGAAGGTTATGGGAAAAGTATCCGTGCTAAGACCCAGTAGGTTGGGTCTATTGATTCATTTATAGGAATTAATCCAAAATATGTATTTAAACTATTTTCAATAGGAAGATTTGGGGGTATAACTATAGTAACTTAAATGACATACGGTACTACCGGATAGGACTTCCTAGGAAGTGCTCCTACACATTCAATAATAAAATGAAGAATATAAAAACTGCGCATGAGCGAACAGGAGGGTGAACGATATGATTATCAACTTGAGCGTGCATCAGATGACACCATACAATCACCAGCAATTCAGACCGCAGACAACATCTGTCGAAACGAAATCGGCAAACACACATGGTGGTCAAAGCTTTGAAGAATTGCTGAGTGCACAAATGGCTGGTAGCACAGGCATTACGACTTCTCGCAAACGCTAAAACAATGCACACATGAATACGATATACGTCTGATTACATATGGACAGCTACCTTTGCGGTAAGCTGTCCTTTTTATTATGATAGAAGAGAATACAAATTCAGGGAGGTTACATAATGGCGTTGATTCAATGCGACTTTTATTCAGAAGTGCTCGGTTTATCTACATCGATGAATGTTATTTTACCGCAGGAAACACAAACCCAGATCGGTATGGAGGGAAAAGCCAGCAGTGGTAAGCATCCAACCTTGTATTTGTTGCACGGGCTATCTGACGATCATTCGATCTGGTTGCGCCGTACATCGATTGAGCGTTATGCAGCAGCCTATGGTATTGCTATCGTGATGCCGAATGCGCATCGGAGCTTTTATACCGATATGAAGGAAGGCGGACAATATTTTACGTTTATGACGGAAGAATTGCCGCGTCTGGCAGAATCCTTTTTCCCATTGTCCACGCTTCGTGAAGATCGTTTTGTTGCAGGCTTGTCCATGGGGGGCTATGGGGCGTTCAAGCTAGGCATGAGCCTGCCACATCGTTATGCAGCCGCAGCGAGCCTGTCTGGTGCAACGGATCTCAAGCATATGTATAATGTACGTGCTCAAGGTGATCCCGTCTGGAAAGCAGAGGTATATCGTATGTTCGGTACGCTGGAAGAGATGCAGGGAGGACCCAACGATCTGTTCCATCTAGCAACCGAGCTGGCGAAGCTCAAGTCTGCGGACATTCCGAAGCTCTATCAGTGCTGTGGTACAGAGGATTTCCTATACGAGGGTAATATTGAGTTCCGTGATCACGTACGTAAGCTGGGACTGGAGCTGACGTATGAGGAAGAGCCAGGCACGCATGAATGGGGCTACTGGGATATGAAGATTCAGAATGTGCTGGAATGGTTGCCAATTCGTCAACAGCAGCGTGTGTAAATAAAAGTGGAGCTAGCTTGTCTATCTGGCATTCTTATCCTTAATGGTTGAAATATGTAGTAGGCGGTTGCAAATGGATTCTGATCGTACACAATGAGTAGATAAGGTGAAGAGGTAGATATGATGTGTACGCTTCATGCCTACGATCCAATTGAAACCGCGGGCAAGCGATTCCAGTGAACCTGAATGCTAATAGTATTATTTTGTGAAACTATTTTATTAAGCGCTTCCAAAAAAACGACAAGCTCTAAGCATAAGCGAAATGGTTTGGCTACGGATGCGCGCATGATATTCATAACAAAATATGCATAATAAAAGCCAGAGCCCGCATGTAACCATACGAGTTCTGGCTTTATTATAGTGAAGTAAGCCTCAATCAATACCCATCACAATAACAATACCTATTACGCTTGCCCCAATCCCGTCTCTGGCTCCTGTACAAGCACGCGCTGCGTTGGATACGCCAGCTTCACATTCTCTTCCTCCAGAATCTGCATCACATACAGATTCAACTGCTGACGATATTCGAGATTGTCTCCCCAGCCTGGCGAGCGTGTAAAGCACTGTACCATGATCCCAAGACTGCTTTCGTAAAACTCATTAAATTTCACCATTACCGTTCCTGGCGCTACAGCTTCGTCCTGCTCCAGATGCTCGGTTAGACGAGTTACCACACGTTTGATTCGATCACCAGGCGTGTGCAGGGAGACTTTAATATTAAAAAAGATTTTCCTTTTCCCCATCTGACTACCGTTTGTAATCGCTGAGGCAGCCAGCTTGGAGTTAGGCACAATGACGAGCGCATCGGTAAAGGTACGAATTTTCGAGCTGCGAAAGGTAATATCCTCTACGATCCCTTCGATATCCGGCGTCGAGATCCAATCTCCTTTTGAAAAGGGCTTTTCCAAAATAATAATAATGCCTGCAATCACATTACTTAGCGATTCCTGCGCAGCAAGAGCGATGGCGAGACTGCCCAGCCCCATTCCAGCGACGACACCGTTAATGCTGAATCCCCATTCGGCGCCAACAATTGTCACCACAAGTAAAATAATAATAAATCGAACGACCTTGGACAGAAAAGGAATAATCATACTGGACGCATCCAGTCCAAAGCGCTTGCCTGCGCCTTCCAGCAGGATAGAGGAGGCAGCAGACACATTGTACAAGCCCCAGCCGAGCAGCGCGATACTGATGCTACGATAAATTTTGTTCACATCAATCACAAAGCTCCATTGCTCATGCATAAAATAGCGTAGTGCCAGATACGTGCCAATCAAAATAAAAAAGTATTGGAGCGGCTTCTCAAATGCCTGTGCCCAGCGAATCAGAGCAGGGTGCTCCTTAAAGCGACCGATCACAAAGGCGAATAAATATCGTGTGAACAGCTTACGAAAGGCGAGAAACAGCAGCAAAATTCCGATCGATACAAGTAGATCAATCCAGCGTATGTTGTAATACCATTGAATGAGCCAGTCAAAATTCATACATCCCATCCTTTATCTATAGGTGATATGAGGTTATTCATACGGCGCTCCTATTAAAACGTTCTTCTTATGTATTACCCATTTCCATTCAAGCCGACCTGTGTCTTCGTAATATCCCAATCGACTGATGTAAAATAGAGCCGATGATCGAGCTGCATACAAAAAGACCTGCTCCATTACGGAACAGGTCTTCATATTGTACAGCGGATTGCTCATCATTCCACTGAAGTAAAATCAGGAGCAACTAGCTGTGATCGTATCTGTGTACGAAATGTAATTCTGTTAGCTACGTGTACGACGCATCGAATGCATAACGAGACTAACTACGAATACAAGGATAACCGCACCGATAATTGCCTGGATTAAGTGGAAGCCACCCAGCTCTGGGCCCCAAGATCCCAACAGCATGTCACCCAACCAACCGCCGATGAAGCCGGCGATAATATTACCGATAACGCCACCTGGAATATCGCGACCGACGATCATACCTGCGATCCAACCAATAATACCACCAACGATTAATGCCCATAACCATCCTAACATATCATTCGCCTCCTCAATGAAGTCAATAACTTTGTTGCGATCGTTGAATGGATTCACCGCATATCCCGATGGCCATCGTTGTCGGATTGGATATGCTGCTCAACTCACTCAACAATCTGTCTCGATTATTAATTAACCAACCATAACCAATTTAAACATTATGTTAAAAATTTAATAAATAAATCGCTTCGAATCTGGCATTTTTAGCAGGATAGCTCTGGGATTGTAGCGTTCCATATTGCTACGTTAGCATCATCGCTAACAAGCGATTTTCCCTTTCATATCAATGCTTGCTCGGTAACCTGCTATGCTCTAAGCAGATTATTTAATATTGGCGCCTTCTTTTAAACGCTTGGCAATCGCATCGAATTCCTCCTGTGAAATACCAGGTGCAAATTCTTCCTCAACTTCCGGATATTCGGGTACAGGTACGCCCTCTGGGAAGCCATGAATAACCTCAAGCGGCTTACCATCCTCCGGGTGCGTTCCTTTCCAGATCTGGTCAATCGCTTTGAAATCTTCCGTGCTGTGTGTGTACAGCTTTGTATGGACACCTTTTTCCTCGTATTTGCGTGCTTCATTAAACGCCTTGTTGCTGAGAGAAGGAACAGGCACGAGCTTCGTTATGTTGACACCGGTCGCGATTTCAAGTGCTTTTGCATAAGCAACGACATGCACGCCACCACGCACAAGCAAAAATCCAACAACCTCACGTGCAGCCGGATGATCTGTCATTTCATATACTTTCATCTTGTGCGTACGTGCGCCGCATTCAAGAAAGAAGTTATGCAGCAGATCCTCGACCAGGTTTCCGCTATTAAATACATGATCACCTGTCCATGGACGACCCATCGAATCGCGTGGCATCGCTCCCTGTGCGCCAGCAAGATAAGGGTAACTGAGACGCATGTTTTTAACCGATTCCAGCGGTGTATCGTCCGGTTCCTTATACGTGGTAGAGCCGGCTTGAATCTTATTAATGCCGTGCGCGACGAGCTCTACGTGTCCGAGCTCCTCTGCGGTAATGCTGGTGACAAGATCGTAAAACGGTTTGAGCTTGGACTTGTTGCGGAAGTTAAAGGACTGGTATAGATAGTTGTTCAGGGTCGACATTTCACCAAATTTACCACCCAGTAGCTCCTGCACCGCAGCGGCTGCATTCGGATCGGGACGATCTACATCCGGTATTTGGATCATGATCTGGTCAAGCCGTGTAAACATAAGCAATACCTCCATGTCGTTCAGATAGGTCATACCAGCAAAGGTGACAGGTGACATCGGCAGGTGAGTTGGACCGCAAGCGGCAAGATTTTGTATGGGAACCGCATCGGTCTATTCATACACGAACCTACACAACCAATACCCTTAAATTACATTAATAAACATTAATTAAAATCATTTACCAATTTATGAAGAAGGAGTGATCGACCATGATGTAGATGCAGTCAGGCTTTAGTAACAGGGCAGCATCGGTAAAATTAGAAGGGGTATAGAAATAGCGAAAGGCAGCGGATCGATTCACCTGAAGACAGCAATAAGCCAGCATTTTCATCGAAATTGTACCGATAACCATGTATAATATGTAAACGGTATAGAGATAGAACGACGGTTCCTGAAGCCTCTCCTTATACGCGACAGGCATATTATTTAATATAGAGATGTGGGATGAGACGTATGGACAATGACAAGCAACGATTAAGCGTAGAAGCAGCACGACTATACTATTTATCCGACTATAGCCAGCAGGAGATTGCGACACGTCTGGGCGTGTCACGTCCGACGGTATCCAGACTGCTCCAGCTTGCAAAAGAAAAGGGCTATGTGCGCATCGATATCGTTGATCCATTGGAGGATCTGGATGCGCTGGGGGAACAGCTACGCAAGCAATATCGTTTGGAGGCTGTGCAGGTATGCTATTCACCTGCTAATGAATATAAAGAAATCCAGCGACATATTAGCAAGCGTGCCGCTGAATATTTGTATGAGATCGTTCAGGATTCAGATATTATCGGTGTAACCTGGGGGCGCACGATGTATTCCGTGGCGCGCCAGCTGGAGCAAAAGCAGGTGCGTGGCGTCGAGGTCGTGCAGCTCAAGGGTGGAGTGAGCCATTCGCATATTAATACGTATGCGGCGGAGACGGTGAATCTGTTTGCCGAAGCATTTCATACGAGCGCGAGGTACTTACCCCTGCCTGTTATTTTCGACAGTATTGAAGTGAAGCGTATGGTCGAAGAGGATCGCCATATTCAGCGTATTATCGAGCTGGGTAGACAGGCGAATATTGCGATCTTTACGGTAGGGACGGTTAAGCAGGATGCGCTGCTGTTCCAGCTTGGTTATTTTAATGAGGAAGAGCAGCGATTGCTACAACGTACAGGCGCAGGCGATATTTGCTCACGCTTCTTCGATGCGAATGGTGAAATTTGTAGCCCGGCGATTAATGAGCGGACGGTTGGTATCGATCTGCCTGATTTGCGCAAAAAAGAGAAGTCGATTCTCGTAGCAGGCAGCCAGCGTAAAATCGATGCGATCCGCGCTGCGCTCGTGGGGCGGTATGCGAATATTTTGGTGACGGATCAGTTTACGGCGCAGGCGTTGTTGGCGGAGTAGGGATTGGATATAGGAAAAGATAGTTTGTACATGTGATAGAGAATGTGTCTGAAAGCTGTACACTGTACTCCAGTTTGCTGTGGTTTTCGCTAAAAAAGATCCATATTTTGTTTTTTACCAGAATTAAAAGAATAATGCGATTTGAAGGTGGTCACTGCCGAGTGTTCAGACACCACCTGGTAAGGTGAGAATTACTGAAACTGAGCAAGTACTGGGTTTTTAAAATATGGTATTCCCCATTATGTAAGATGAGTCTGGTAATTATGGATATGTAGCTTTGTCTGATTGCGATTCTATCGTATACGATCCGATTCGATATCATAGAAGCTAATAGAGTAAGCTTTCGTATGCTGATATTATCTAAATCTAACTTCAATTTCTTTTAAAATGCATCAAGTAAAATACATCAAGCTTTCAGCCGATCCCAAGCTGGAGGCTTTTTTGTATGTCCGTGATACCGTCGAAGTCGGCACATCTATACAATATAGAGCAGATTTAGAGAAACAGGAGGAAATTGAAGAACATAATAATTTTTGGTTACGTAAATTAAAAACTTCCATTTTTGAAAACACCAGCTATAATCGGATTGTTGGGATATGTAGATAGAGAAGTACATAACGTATAAAAAAGAGCATATGAGTGTGATCTCAATTCTCATGACAACAAATTTACGACAACGGAGGTGTTGATTCGGATAAGATGAGCGAAACCTATCTAAAAAAAGGGAAGAAGTAGACAGTTTGCTTGCTAAGTCGTTACGAATTTGAATTAAAGGAGTCCATTCTCTATGAAAATCAGAAGTTTGCCTATTCAAGCTTCATTGCTGCAAAAAATTATGCTATTGCTATGTATCTCGCTTGTCCTCATACCGGTATTCTCAGCCGCCGCAGCCACCCAGCGCGTCTATCAATATAACGAAAATGGACGCTTGACGGTTATGTATACGGCGACGCAAAAAACAACCTACTCCTATGACAAAAATGGCAATCTGGTCAGTAAGCAGGTTGAGCAGGGAGATTATAGTAGTGTGGTGAATCCGACTGCACCAGCGCCTACACCAACACCAGAACCAACGCCGGCTCCGACGCCTACACCGGCTCCAGAGCCAACACCGGATCCAACGCTGGTTCCTCCGCCTGTACCGACTCCGGCAGCACAGGGATTGAATATTGTATTTACAGTAGACAGCCCTAGTGTAGAACCAACAGAACCTTTAACTATTGCAGGCTGGTATCTAGATCCGGTGGGTATTCAACGTATTCAAGTATATGTGGATGACATATTCATGGGCAATGCAGTAATGGGAATTAGCCGAGAAGATGTATATAAAGCATATCCTTCGTATAACAATCATATATCTGGCTTTCAAATGAAGATTGATCAAACGATACAGACGAGTGGAACACCATACACGAAAAAGAATAAGAAGAATAAAAAAGAAGTTGTACCTGGCAAGTTTTATCATAAATTTAAAATAGTATTCATTAACCGTAACAATCAACAAAATTTTTCAGAGTATTATATCATCTTAAATCATTAAATTAATTGGATAAAAGAGAAGGAGCTATCATGCGAATAATGTTTTGCAAATATATCATCAGTTTTATACTGCTTCTAGCTATGTTCAGTTCTATGTTGGAACCTTACGTTCATGTTTCAGCGGCTGCTACTAATACTTCGGTTCAACATATCTCAGCGCCTAGCCAAGCAGCGCCGGATGATTCAATAGACACGCCTTGGACAGAAGAATCTCCTAGCGTTCAAAAAGATGTTTATCAGCCAGAACCGATCAATCCGGAACTCCAATACATTGAAAATAAACTTGATACATTCATTCTACATTCAGAACAACGTATCATGGTGAATGATGATGAGAATTCGCCTTTATCCAATAATGGAATGAACGATGATCAAGTTCGAGAGTTGATGACATCTGATACCAATATTGTTGATATCTATTGGATAGAGTATCTATACCGCCTAACGAATCAAAATCCACTGCAAATATGGAAACAAAAGAAAGAGTATGCTTTATCATGGAGAGATTTTGAAGCCTATTTCCTAAAACAGAATCAGGTCTCTTCCTCTGTATCTGAAGATGTGTACAGCGCGCCCATTCAAACTACGAGTGCGATGCTACAAGCGAATCAACAAGTCAGTATCGCTTCGACCTCATCATCGTTGTCGAGTAAAATTGATAGCGTGCTCGATGACACTTTAGCTCCGCGAAGTTTAAATCAAACGAATAAACAACAATACTCGGATCAAGATAGCGATGCAGAGCAAATCGATCCTTCTTCAGGCAATTTAAACTGGAAAAAAAATCTGTTGCATCTGTCTGGACGCGATGGAATGGATTTGAATCTAGGTTTAATGTATGTGTCGAGTCAATCCTCACCTTATTTGAGATATTATAATGCTAAGCCTGCCCAGGTAGTGGCGTTTAACTACTTTGTATCTCGCTATAATTTAGGAGTGGGCTGGTCATTTCAATTCCCTTCTGTGCAAACTCCAATGGGGCTTAAAACAGGTGCTATGTTTTATCATGATGGGCACGGCGGTGTGTATGAAATCAATGGAAATGAAAAAGCTGCACCAAATTCTCCGGATAAGTATAGTAGTTTGAGTGGTTATCCTCGTAAAGATTTTAAATTTAGTGACGACTTTAATGGAGAGCAATACACGAATGGTCAAGAAGTGTCCCGATACTATACAACCGATGACGCAGGCCATAAACAGTACTTTGGTGTGAATGGCAACCTTATCGGTCAGCAAGATCGATATGGTAATGAGATTAAATATTTATATGAAAATAAAACGCTCTACGACAAAAGAACTCAACCGATTTTGTCCAAAATTATTGATACCTTGGGCAGAACCATTTCTTTTGATTATGATGACACTCTACAAAACGAACAGGATTTTACAGGTGAGAAAATCACCATCACACTTCATAATCCACAAGGTGAGTCGATCCGAAAACTTTATTTGACAAAGTCACGATATGAAATGACTTCAGGTTACTTGCTTCAAAAGTATGCTCCTGTTTTACGAAGTATTACGGATTCGACTGGAGATGAGACTTCATTCGATTACGATATCCAGTCTACTGGATTCAATTTCAAATCTCGCGATCTTGATTATATGCATACTTTTGCACAACCATATTTATTATTAAAGCAAATTCAGCAACCACGACTGGTAACGAATTATACGTATGAGAAAACACTACGAAATTTTGCAAAAGGTGTCGCAGAAGAATTCCGTATGAAGTCCAGAAATAACCAGGCTTATCAATTTCAAAATGGACAATCGACCCCTATTGGTCAGTATTTCGCGACGACGTATGACTATGAAAATGATTTTTCTGGTTACCCACAATATGAATATCCAGATGATCTACCTGCGGATTTTATATTCTCAACAACAGTTCACGATCTGAATAAGCAATTAGTTAATCGGTTTAATGGGAAACATCAACAAGTATCTAATCAAGTCACCGCCAACAATGGCGAACAAAAAAATACAACGTATGTTGCCTATGATCCGATATTCACCCAGTTTCCGACTCAAACCAAAATCGAATATCAAGATGCCAATGGAAAAAAGACATATATTCAAGATGCAGCTTACACCGATTGGGGCAGTATTCAAAGTCAAACTGATGCTCTAACTGAGGATGACTACAACAATACCGACACCAAAGCTCGCCATACCGTCACGTATGCGTACGATCCAACGTATCATCAAGTCACCAGCAAAACATGGTACCAAAATGGTGGCACTGCATTGACTGAAAAATACGCCTACACTAGCACCGGACGCCTGCAAAGTGCGATCAACGCTCTAGGTGAAACAACGACCTATACCTATGATGCATCGCCAGCGAATCCCAACCAGATTCAGCGTATGACGCAGCAAAAATCGATCCGCAGTGGCGTCACCTCCAGCGTCACCACCACCTACGGAGCCGATTACAGCTATGTCTATCCAACCGAGCAGACGAGTACATTTACAAATGCCGATCAAAGCAAACGTACCGTTCGCCAGACAATGACGTACGATCCTGGCACAGGTCTACTCACAAGTCAAACCGACAGTGAAGGCAACACGACTACTACCACCTATGATGCGCTCGGTCGCCCGATCAAAGTCACCCAGCCTTCCATGACCAATCTGGACGGCACCGTCTATGCGATTGAAGATCAATATGCTTATACCAATCGCGTCTACAGTACCGGAGCAGACAGCACGAATGCAGGCATACTCACGCTGCGTGTCGATAGCATCCGTCAGTACACGAATAAAGCAACCGGTGCAGTTACGGTCTTGAGTCGTCAAGCCGCATATTATGACGGATTCGGCTTCCTACGTGTCATGGAAACGTACAACGACACCAACGGCTGGACGCGCTCGCAATACCATCCCGATGATCTAGGACGTGCAGTGTATGCGATTGATCCAATGGGGAATACCCAAACCGCAGCCTATGATGCATGGGATCAGCAATCTGAGTTCACCGATGCAGAAGGCAATTTGTATATCAGCAAGCCGCTACTCACGAAGCAGCAAACGCAACACTATACCATCGCCGCAGCGAACGTAGCCACCTATCGCTCCAACCCAGATAACACCAGTATCCGCCTGAATCTGCTGGAGCAAAACTTTGATGCCTACGGTCACAAGCTGAAAGTAGTTGCTTATAAAGACGGAGCAGCGGGTCATAGCCAGCCGATTCAAGAAAGCTACACGTATGATCTAGCAGGTAACGTACTCACGTATACCGATCCCAACGGCAACCAGAACAGCAAAGGTGTAACGACAGCCTACACCTACGATGCCCTTAATCGCCTGACAAGCGTACAGGATGCCCTGGATCAGACGAGCAGCTACACGTATGATGGAGGCGGCGGATTATCTAGCGTCATCATCAGCAATCCAAGCGGTAAGAGCGAGACGCTCTACACCAAAAATTACAATGAACAAGGCTTACTCACGGACAAAGCGGATAGCACCAGCAATCACACACAAATGAACTACAATGCTCGTGGTCTCACAGAGCAAACGATAGATCGCAATGGAACCAGTGCAACCTACACCTACGATGAGCGCGGACAACAAACCACGGCGACCTTGAAAGCATCTAGCACCAATACGTTAGCTAGTGGCACGATGCAGGTGAAAAGCATTTACGGCTCCGGTGGCAACATCCTAACCGATCGCCACGAGCTCTATATCAACGATGCGAAAGTGGCGACACAGACGAGCACCAGTGATAAGCTGGATCGCATCACAAGCTTGTCTTCTAGCACGACCGACTATGCCGCACGTCTGGATGCCAGCTATGATCCACTGGATCGTGTAAACAGCCAGACGAGTACCTTAAATGGAACCAGCTTCCTGACAAACTATGGCTATGATAAATCTCGTCTAACCCAGATTCAAACGAACGGCGCACAGGTAAGAACGACAGCAGCCACAGCGAATGTCAATTATGCCTATACCCCATCCGGACAGGTACAGCAGATTACCTTCCCTACCTTGTCTGATGGAACAACGCTGCAAGAAAACATGACTTACGATCCGATGAATCGCCTGACACGTGTGAGTAATACGAAAGGCGATAGTACGCTGTCCGTCTATAGCTACCAGTACGACAACAACGGTAATATTACCTCAGTAACAGAACAGGTCAAGGACGGCACACCGCAAACCTCGACATACAGCTATGATAAGCTCAGTCGTCTGACGGGTGTGAAGCGTGCCGATGGTACCGAAACGGCATATAGCTACGACCTGCGCGGTAATCGCCTGACACAAAAAGATACACGTGACTTACCGGATGAAAAAGCAGCAAATTATCGCTATGATCTGCAAAATACCCTGATCTCAGTGACAAAAGATAGTGTGAATACAGTACTAGAGTACTTGCCAGATGGTCTGCGCTGGAAGAAAACAAACGGCAGTAAGGTGACGCAATATAGCTATAATGGAGCCGATCAGGTGATTGGTGACCAGACGAGCAATGGAACCATCTCCAGCTATATTCGCGGCGACCGCGTCCTGGTGAAAAAGGATCTAACGAATCAGAAGGATTACTACTACCTGTACAATGGACACGGCGATGTCGTGCAGATGGTGGGGACGGACGGTAGTCTGGTAAATAGCTATCAGTATGATGAGTGGGGTAATCTGACGCAGCAGAAAGAAACGATCGCGAATGAGTTCAAGTATGCGGGTGAGAACTATGATTCGGAAACAGGATTATATTATCTGAAGGCACGGTATTATGATCCGAATATGGGGCGGTTTGTTAACGAGGACACGGTGGAAGGGCAAATTAATAATCCGCTGAGTTCCAATCTATATACGTATGTTGAAAATAAGCCTGTTAATATGATCGATCCTACTGGGAATATGGGACAGATGGTTTGTTCTCAAAGTGATGAGGCATGTCAGGCTAAAGCTGAATTCAATAGACAATTGCAAATTGCAAGAGCAGATCAACTTTTTGAGACTATTGGAGATTACGTCAATACTTCAATAGATAATTTAAATGCCTTTGGACCAGCAGGATCGACAGCGAATGTAACCCTAAAGTCTTTGGGATATGGACTTAAATATGCAAGCGGTATATTAAAAGCTGTATTTGCTGAAAAAACAACGATGAAGATTCTAAATTTAGGTTCGGGAAGCTCTCCTATAGAAGGCGTTATAAACATTGATATCAAATCGGGTAAAGGTGTTGATCTTGTTGCGGATGTTACCAAAGCATTACCTTATGCCAGTCAATCAGTAGACGCAATGATTGCCAGAAATCCTTACAAATATGCACCTATAAATTCGTTTACTACAGATGCACTAAAACCTGGTGGTACATTCACAATTACAGGAACATATTCTAACGCCTTTTTTAAAGAATACTATGATGCGACTGTAGAGCAGCTACAAACTTTAGGTTATAAAATATTATATCGGGGTGAAGCACAAGGAGCTTATAAATATAATAATTTTAAATCCGATGGAACATCTATTAAGCCAGAAGCAATGAAACAAATAACATTAGAAAAGCTAGGAGGGTGATTTTAAAAATGAGAATAACATTGGATGTAACAGGTTCTTTATTTAACGAAAGAATTTCTACGGAAATGGCATATACAGCATTCCATGCTAATTTTCACTTACCACATACCATGAATATGGAGATATATGGATGTCATATTATTCAAGAAGAATATCTACTTTTCAAGTCAAAACCATTCGTTATTACAGAATTGGGATCTGCAATGATGAAAGAAGGTGTTTTTATCGCAGGAAAAACAGATATCACTTTTACAGGGGTTCAGTCTGGCAGTTTATCCGTCTATTTATATCATCCAGACAAAAACGAATTTCTACGGGATCATCGAAAAAAATCGGTATGTTTACATCGTAATTGGTCATCCACTACAAATGAATATCGTGGAGCAGAATATGTTCTAGGAGGAACTTTAGAATGGCCTAGAGGACAACAAGAACTGATTTTGTATGCCACAGGCCAAGCGACGATGGAATTTGATACAGAGGATTGTATTACAATTAATGAATATTTAATGAATCCAGACAAATATACACATAAATTAGAAAATGAATTGCTCTCATAAAACAACAAAATGTTGAAAATATGTATGCGATGTTCTGGAACGTTTGTTGTACATCGAATGCCTTAGCTTCAGACAGATGGCATGTAAAAACCTATGCAGTATGTATTTGTCTATAACATTAAAGAATAAGAATGAATAAAGTGACCCCTGTCCAGTAGACGGAGGTCACTTTATCTTATTGACATTGCTATAGGCATAAAATCAAAGTCGTGGCGTACAAAGATGGCGCAGCCAGTTACAGCCAACCGATTCAGGAAAACTACACGTATGATCTGCGTTGGAAGAAAACAAACGGCAGTAAGGTGACGCAGTATAGCTATAATGGAGCCGATCAGGTGATTGGTGACCAGACGAGTAATGGCACGATCTCCAGCTATATTCGTGGCGACCGCGTCCTGGTGAAAAAGGATCTGACGAACCAGAAGGATTACTACTACCTGTACAACGGACACGGGGACGTCGTGCAGATGGTGGGTACCGATGGTAGTCTGGTGAACAGCTACCAGTATGATGAGTGGGGTAATCTGACGAATCAGAAGGAGACCGTAGCCAACGAGTTCAAGTATGCGGGCGAGACGTATGACGCGGAAACGGGATTGTATTATCTGAAGGCACGGTATTACGATCCAAATGTAGGACGGTTTATCAATGAAGATACGGTGGAAGGGCAGATTGATAATCCGCTTAGTTTGAATATTTATGGTTATGTACAGGGTAATCCACTTAGGTATACTGATCCTACAGGAAATCTTATTCAAGAATCGTACAATGATGGTGGATTAAGAGATTTATTACAACAGGCGCGAGAACAAATCACTTCAAAATCTGATCCCTTGTATGCTAAATATAAATCTACCGTAATTGAAACCTACAAACACTTTATAGATCCCAATCGATATAATTATTTATTTGATCTTACTACAGGTACAAGTACGTATGGAAATAGCGCAGGTAAATCCGATTGGGCAATAGCACAGTTAATTAGTGCTTATCAAGATTATGAATTGGCAGAATATATTGCTACACTTTCTATGGGATCACTTGGCGGTGTAGGTAACAGTTATGGCAAAGGAACAGGCAGATTTAATTGGAACTCGATTAGAGGTACACAACCAGTGATTGAGGGTACCAATGTCCCTAAATCATTTGTAATAACAGGACTCAAGGTAAATGGTAACGAAGTATGGGTTGGTGGAAACGCGACCAAACATATTGGTGAATTTATTAATTCTGCTAACAAAAAGGGAGGAGGAGCTCTCTCAGAGAATGAAATTATGAAAAGTTTTATGAACGCAGCTAATCTAGCATCAAAAGAAACGTTGCAAAAGGGAGATAATCGACTTTTTGTAGGTGGTTGGGAAATTGGTATTAATGGAGAAACTGGAGTTATATATCATGCTTTGATGAAGTAGGTGAAGAAATGAGTTTACAGTTAATGAAAACGTATGATGTAAATGCAACATGTATTAAAAGTGTAGAGGCAGTCAGTGAAGATTTGATTTTATTTAATATTGAGATGAGAAGTACATTAAATTTTGACTCGAGACCTTATCATTGGCGTTGTGACTTTGGAAATGTTCCGCCATTGGATCTATCATTAGATTCGGAAACAGGACTCATTAAAGAAATAACTGTTTTTATAAGTAAAAAAACGCTCATACGTGATTATAACTGTAATTGTATGTATTCCAATGAACTAAAGGGTTATCCAAGCTTTAATACAAAAAT
Organism: Paenibacillus hunanensis; assembly: GCF_034055775.1. Taxonomy (NCBI): domain Bacteria; kingdom Bacillati; phylum Bacillota; class Bacilli; order Caryophanales; family Paenibacillaceae; genus Paenibacillus; species Paenibacillus hunanensis. The sequence continues at coordinate 1,653,471 of NZ_CP139194.1, forward strand.
ATGGACTAAACACGAATACTATTATGACGAGTTTTTGGATATCGGTATGTATCTGGACAATTCCATGTTAAATGTTTTATTAAAAGGAAGAGTTGCAAGTGTACGGCTAGAAGTAAATAATGTATTAGATATTTTATTTGATGAGAAAAATTTATTTATCGGCTTTGTTGTGAAAAATTTAGATTCTAAGGAATTATATTTCTTTGAGAGGTAGTAGTTTATTTAGAAATACTGGTGATAAATAATTTGATTCAAGTAGAGGCTGTGATTAATAAAGTTATAGCCTCTATATCTTTCATAGAGAAAATATTAAATGTTGAGTTTTATATAAATAACCCTGAGACTGAATATTTATTAGGGTATAACCACTCAGAATGTTTGATTGCCATACTAGCTAGAGAACCACGAAGGATATAAGTAAATCAAAATAAAGAGCTTTTTTTGCGCATGTCGATTTATTGGCGATTATATCATCGAGAAATTTCATGGGCAGTAGCAGGTCGATGAATACCGTGGTCCATATATTAGTCATATTGGAGGGACTCCTACATTCAAGCGATCTCCGCACCGAATGGTAGAATATGCGTTAGATGAGAATGATCCAACATCCTTATTTGAGGAAATTGTTATCATTCAAAATCTTATATAATGGGATTGATTTTGGATTCACTCTGCATTTGAATAGTAAACTAAATTAGAAAGAGAAGAGAAAAATGACTTCACCATATCCAATAATGACATCACCATTTGAAGTTGTGGGCTTTAAAGAAATGAATAAAAAACAAGCTCAGCAGTGCTTTGAATGGTTTGTAAGCGAAATTCCATCAAGATTAGAAATTTTAAAAAATGCCATAGAAGAGTCAGGTGTTCAAAAAATAGAACCATTTGACATGACGCCTCAATCTTTAACACCACTTTGGGATTGGCTGAAAGTACGTATCAACACTATACCTTATTCTCCTGATGAAAAAAAAGAATTACAGGATGGATTACCTCCATGGATAGCGGAGGATATTAGAGACTGGAAACTGGACATTTCTACGATGGCGTTAGCAGTGGATGTATCTATATATTTTGCCCAAGTATTCATAACAAAATACCCTTCACTAAAGTGGGACTTCTTGAAGAAACCTAAGTCTCATGTTTATTTCAATCAACCTATAGTAGCAGGGTTTAAAAATGGACCACTCCACTCGCCTACAATCGTTACTAATTTGTGCACTTCATATGTAGATAGAAAATCAGAAAAAACATTGTTATCTGTATTTGAATTTTGGGAGAAATTTATTTAGTATGCAGATTTAGTAGTCTACCTTGATCAAGCCTGGATGCTTGATCAAGGTTTTTTAATAAGATATAAAGTACTATCAATCCGCTAAAAAAATCCTAACCGATCGCCACGAGCTCTACATCAATGATACCAAAGTCGCCACACAGACGAGCACCAGTGATAAGCTGGATCGCATCACAAGTTTGTCTTCTAGCGCTACTGACTATTCCGCCCGTCTGGATGCCAGCTATGATCCACTGGATCGTGTCAATAGCCAGACGAGTACCTTGAATGGAACCAGCTTCCTGACAAACTACGGCTATGATAAATCTCGTTTGACCCAGATTCAAACGAACGGCGCACAGGCAAGAACGACAGCAGCCACAGCGAATGTCAATTATGCCTATACCCCATCCGGACAGGTACAAATGATGGAAAAGTATGGTTTTAAGAGCAATATAGCAAAAATAACACAGTGCGAATGTTTTACTGCTGTAATCAAGGTTCAAACAGATAAAGGAGAGAAGAATATCAAGGATATTAAAGTCGGAGATAAGATTCTTTCCAAAAATGAACAGACTGGCGAAATATCTTATAAAACAGTAATGGTTACGTTTAACCATCTATTCTATGTAAGTGATAAGGATGGGGTATTTGTTAAAGATCTTAAAGTTAGAGATTTACTTGTACAGAATGATGAGAAAAAAATTGAAATTGAAAGTATAGAGTTACTGAACAAACATGGTACAGTATATAATTTGACTGATCAAAGAAAAGGTATGAATAGTGCTCCTGTAACAGTTTACTATCATAAAAATGGTGGTTATGTTGCTCGAAGGAATGATACTGGAGAAATCATACAAGCTAGTGATGTTAATGATCCTAATTGGAGTACCTATTGGTCACCAAGTAATATTAAATGAAAGAAGTAAGTATTAAAATAAAAGGTGAGTGAGAAATGATAGTTTGGAATACGGAGTATGATAAATTGCCTTTGGAAAACATAAAGATTGTTGAAGAGCGATTGTCTCAAAAATTTCCAAATGATTATGTAGAATGTGTAATTGAATATCAAGGGGGTAGACCATCTTTATGCAATATCAAGATAACAGAGAACGAAACCATACAGTTTTGTTGTTTGTTGACATTTTTAGCTTTTGATGATTTAGATATTCTTGAAGTTTATAATTCAATAAAAAGAAAAATCCCATCATCATTAATTCCTTTTGGATTGGGATCGGATAATTATTTGTTTTGTTTTGATTATCGTTTCGGTGCTCCCCCAGCAATAGTGGTATATAAACCGAATGAGTCACTCCAGCTGGAACCTATTTATATTAGTGATTCATTCAAAAATTTTATAAACAAGTTGTTTTGACTTCTAACCTTGAGGAGTAAGATCCTCGAGGTTTTTTAAAAAAATTAGCATGCGATTAAATAAAATGGATAAATATATTCGAATGCTCACTCTATATGTACGCAAGCAACCCGACTTAAGCGTTTTAGAGCAAAAATTGAATGAGGTGTCTGAGGATTTTACAATAACACATAAGGAAGATTCCATTTGTATCGAGTGGAGAGGTAAGAAAGTAGTTGTGAACGTGGAACCATGAGATATCATCAATTCAAAAGAAGTAAAAGGAATCATAATAAACAATAGTAGTGGTTATGATGAATCAGCTGTTAGGATCAAACTTAATAATACAGTCAGAAAAAAGGGTTCAAAAGCGGGACAACCACGGCTGTTGCATTGAAGTTGGGAAAGCCAAGTACGTTATAGTATGTATAATCCTCCGTTAGCTAGTGGGACGATAAAGAAGATAAGTTTTTTTCATAATTCACGGTATGCAAAAGAAAATAGAACATCTATTCAGCCAGAAGCAATGAAACAAATAACATTAGGAAAGCTAGGAGGCTGATTTTAAAAATGAAAGTAACATTAGATGTAACAGGTTCTTTATTTGACAGAATCGATATGGAAGTGGCGTATACAGCATTCTATGCTAATTTTCACTTACCACATACTGTGAACATGGAGATATATGGCTGTCATATTATTCAAGAAGAATATCCACTTTTCAAGACAAAACCATTCGTCATTGCAGAATTGGGATCTGCAATGATGCAGGAAGGCATTTTTATTATAGGAAAAACAAACCTTACTATTACAGGAGTTCAGTCCGGTAGTTTATCCGTTTCTTTATATCATCCAGACAAAAACGAATTACTACGGGACCATCGGAAAAAAATAATCCATTTACATCGTAATTGGTCATCCACTACAAATGAACATCGTGGAGCAGAATATGTTTTAGGAGGAACTTTAGAATGGCCTAGAGGACAACAAGAACTGATTTTGTATGCAACAGGCCAAGCAACGATGGAATTTGATACAGAGGATTGTATTACAGGTAGTGAATATGTAATGAATCCAGAAAAATATACATATAAATTAGAAAACGAATGGCTATCATAAAACAACAAAATGTGTATGTGATGTTCTGAAAGTTTGAATTTACAAGATCAATAAATAAAATGAAAGGTAGATGAGCCTGTTGATAAAAGTAACTGACATTAAAGAATCTGAACTTATATTTGAAGCAAAATATATCAAAGAAGTACGTAATTATGACATTTTGACGAACTACATGTCGGATGATTGTGTACCTTATCCAATACATCAAGCAACGATGTTATGGATTAGTGAAGCAGGAGAATTAGGTGAGATTGAATGTATTTATCCTATAATGGTAGAGAGTAAAGAACCGCTCGAATTATCTGGCGTCCCTCAAAAGCATGGCGTACCTATATTGGAAGTGGTCTCAAGTGAGGATGCTGAAGTATGGATAGAGTACCAGAAGAATACATTTATAATTTGGCTAGCAGCTAATAAATCTATACAGTCATGTATAGAAGCTGCAAATATTAAGTTCTTGGTGACAGCAGAATCTGAATTAATAGGAATCTTGTGCGAAAGAGCTACAATAGAATGAGGAATGATCACTTAGAAGAAAGAATAATAGTGATCTACCTGAAATAACATTCAGTCGTTTTCACGTAAACAAAGGAGACAAAACCAATGACAGACACAACAACCGAACAACGCATCGCGGAATGGATGATTGAGCAGATCAAAAATCAAGGCACATTAAAGCAAGAAGATGCGATCGCTTATGTACGCGCAGAGCATGGAGAAGCATATTTATTTACAAGCGAAAGTGGAAATATATCACTATCCAAAGAGATCAAAAAAGCGTTCCGCAAGCAGCATAACGGCCGGATCGCCTGGGATCGGGATGGCTTTTTCTGGGCATGGACTTAAACGGTCTTATAAACGGATGAAGCTGTTAAAAGCAGCATCGTGATGTAATTGTAAGGACAGGCGAGATGAGCAGGAGTCATGCTAACTGAGCCGATATCTGACCTATTGTGGCGTGCTGAGACTATTTTGCATCTGTAGCGATATTCGATATACTTTACTCTAGTTTGATTGAGATGATCGTGAGATAGTAGCTGACGTACAGATCATCAATACCAATTTGGAGGGAAAACTATTGAATTCAACAGCAGTGTTAGAACGCCAAAATGAGATTTTACGACGCAATATTGAAACGATGATCATCAAAAACAACAGGGACGGATTGAGTCGCCAGGAAAATGGCTTTTACCATACAATGGTGAAAGAATGGCATCAGAATCAATACGAAATTAATCAAATGCGTGACTAGATCACGTAGCTGCAATTGCATATCGTTTGAATGAGAAGTGTCTACCAGGGGTAGGCGCTTTTTTCGTATCGTTTGGAAAATATATTTTGCGAGGCATATGATAAAAGGCATGATTATGCTACATTTTGTATATAAGAATGCATCAATGTAAATACCTATTTTATGTGACAGGAGTGATCTTAATTATTAGTCAACGCATACTGCTTGCAGCCGTCATATTGATCTGGGCGGGTGTCTATTATTTTAATAGTGGTAATCCAATTCAGCGATATGAATTTAAGCATGCGACAGAGCAATATTTAACCGAAGTATATAGCGATCATAGCTGGAAGGTTCAAGCGATTGACTATTCCTTCAAAGAAGGTGACTTTAGAGCAAGAGTAAACATGGATGGAAAGGTTGACTTTTCAGTGTTTGGAAACAATCTCGATGCTCTGAAGGATAACTATTGGGTATCTAAATGGAAGAATGAGATAGCAAAGTCTGTTGAGGAAAAAGTACAGGCAATCCTTGGATCACAAGCGGATGTAGTCGTAAATATCTTAATAGAAGGTAGCGATGTCATTCAGAAACGTTCCAATACGCTATACTACGCAGATATTGCTAATCAATCCTCAACTCAGACTACCATATTCCTAAAAGCTACGTTTTCACCAGATAAGATGGATCAGCAGATCTTTGAGATTGTACAATGGGCTCAAGACAAGCAATATAATGCTACACTCTTTTTTCAAACAGAGGATGATAGTATACATATTGAAATTCCCGCGCAACAACTAAAAAGCATTCGAACTTTGAATGATCTTCATCCATTTATCCAGTAGTAATTTCCTAAGCTAAATTACGATTTATTATCTGTACTGCAATAGATACGAGATGCTGTCTATACCATTGAAGTAGCCTGCTGCAATAGAGACATCTTTTAACAACAGGAATAGAGGAGTGCCTATGCTCAAGAAGTGGGTTGGATGTAATCTGGCTTTGCTAGCGACCGTATTGTGCTTTATCTTATTCAAGCTTTTGGTGCATCACGAATATCATGGGCAGCTATTAGCGGGAGGCGTGTTTTTTGTGATTGTTTACTCGGTTCCATTTATTATATTAGGTGGCTTAACATCGTTTATATTGGAGAAGAGTCGTCTCAACGTATCGAGAGATGTATTTTATTTTTTCGTGGGAGTGATCTTAGCGGGTATTGTTATATGGACGTTTCGATTTACTACTATCGATATCGTGCTATTTATAGTAGTAACTTGTATCGTAGGAAGCTTTGCTTTTCGTTGTAACTACTGGATTCAGAATAATATAATCAATTATTGTATCGGGCTTGCAGTTCCGATCGGTGTAGTGATTTTTATGGCAGCTATATAAATCGAATCTGTCTGCATACACGGGTGAAAGGATGAACTGATACATGATGTATTCCAGGTATAAAGGATATAACGGCGAATGGTACTATGAGTCAGATCAAGAAGGCAATGTATATAGACAAATATCCAAAGCGCAAGATCAAATTGTAAAGCTCTCAAACCAAAGACAGTCTCTATATGAGATGCTGGAGCATCCAATCGACCTGCACGATGATGATCTACTAGGCATTTCACAAGCTGATTTTGAAGCAGAATGGTTGAGTTGTAATGCTGACTATATGAGTGAATGGGAAGAAGCCAAAGCAGCAAACGAAGTAGGCAATACAGTGATGGGTAAGATTGAGGTGATCTTTCCGCAAGGAATCATTATCCATTTGAACGGGATTCAGTATCCAGGTTTGGTAGATTATTGGAAGTTTGCTCAACATGCTCAAACTGAAAATATTTATCCGAGCGTCCAGTTGATCGGTACTATTGCTGGGTACGATGAAGATAATGGCTGGATTAAACTTGAGGATGCAAGGTTATTGGAAGAACGAAAAGATGATTGAGGATCAGTTAATATTGCTTGAACAAATAAGTGATACAGATTAGAGGTGAGATATGACCAGAAGGAGAATTACGTTTATTTTTTTATTAGCGCTCGGCATGATTGCTGTTATTTTAAGTCTATTGATTCGTTTTATAAACGTGGATTCCACAACTTCATACAGTATGGAAATCCAACCAATTGTAGATCGTTTTCCTAGACTGGAAAAAGTAGATCAGGTCTATTGGAGCTCTAATACCGTTGGTGATCAAAGCTTTGGACCGTCTACTTACACTATGCAGGGTTATGTTAAATTGAACCAAAATGTAGCTCGGAAATTCGCAAATACATATAATTGGAATAATGTGAACTTCCATCCCAAGCTACAATTAGACCATGATAAGGCTACACATCTATGGTCATCCAGTGAGGAGTTTGATAGCTATATTAAGCCTGCTAATTATGTAGGAAAGTTTTATTTTGATCTTGATCATGAACTGGTATATTTTGAGGTGGAAAAGTAGCTTCAAGGGTAGAAAAATCAATATAGAAGCAACAATACAATTTAAATTATATAACTAATATGTAATAAGCAAAGCGAGGAAATATATGAAACTATATCTACGCGCGATCATCCTACTCATCCATATCGAAGGTCTGGTATCTTCGATATGGTTTCTATTAGGCGCTACTCATTATTTTCAAAGAGGACTGGATCTGATAGCGACTGCTTACTTTGCTGGTCTGGCTATTCCGATGCTGATCTTCATCCTGATCTTCATCTATTTACTAGCTAAAAAGTGGACTCCACGAGATAAAGAACAACGCAGACTATTATATACTTTAGCCATAATCAATACTTTATTTGCCGTTGTTCTGGTAGGTAGCCTGTATACAGAAGGTTGGACGAATACATATACACAAACGGATTCACTTCAAATGACGGATGATCAGAAGTATGAGTATCAGATCGAATTAGTGAATCTATTTCAACGTAATAGCTATGCACAGCTGCATTTGAGAAGGATAGAATCTAATACACAGTCTTCGATTCGAATCGATATGAATACGAATGACATTAAGGCACTGGGTGTCGGAAAAATAAATCACTGGATCAAGTTGAAATCAACAGCCTCTAGTGGCAAATACATTCTCCGAACGACAGAAGATCTAGGTATTCCAGAAGAATCATTCATGATCGATATGTATACGCAGAGCGCTCAAGCTGTAGATTGAAGATAGCAGTAATCCACAATTGCAGGTATAGGAGGGAGAGACATGAATCTTAGTGATATAGAAAAACAACCAGATGTTATGGATATACAACAATTGGCAACTTTATTTCAACAGGCAATATTGGAATTCGAATGCAAGCAACTCCAACAAAAGGAGTTTTTAGACATCTTAATTGAGCTGGCAGATCGGCAAGCGAGGACATATGAATTGCTAGAAATGCACACGAGGAATCCATTGGATCAACTGCTATGTGAGCTGTGGAATACCGATTGTTATGAAGATGTAGATAGCATACTTTATATTGTAGTAAACCTTGGTTTACGCAAATGTTTCCAAAGAATCAAGCAGTCTATTCAGGAAAATAAACATATTGATGAAGCCATATTACAGGAGATCAACGAGACGATTGTCGAAGTTGGCGAGCATATTTCCAATCCTTATTTTGATCTAGAAAAATACAAGTAATCTCAAAAGAAAAAGAGGGCAATCTCCATTGCCCTCTTTCCCCAAAGCTCACCTTATACCCTTTCCCCAAATCCTACCTCATCAACGAACCATCGACCGATTAGCACTTGCATTCCCACCTCGCAAGCCATCCATCTTCCCATAGGTCAATTTGCGCCATAGCCATTCTACCGGCCCATATTTAAAATACTTCATCCAAACTGTGCTAAGTACGATCAGCAATATAAATACACCGAATCCTACAGAAGCAACGCCAGCAGGTGGCAGCATTTTCCCCAACCCTAATCCATAATCGAAAAACAGAAATGTTCCAATCATAGAGTGCAGCAGATAACACGTGAGCGACATTCGTCCGACATTACCGATCAGCATTAACAACGGACGTAGCTTGCCCACATACAGGAACAGCATCGCCAGCGAGCTCATGTAAAATAGACTACCTACGATCCCACTAACCTGACTGACCAGATCAGCAGCACCGAAGCCGCTCATTTCATTACTGGAGCCTTGCCATGTACTCCATATCGTAAACGCCTGTATAGCGACAAATAAAATGGTGAATACAATCCAGATGCGTGTCCACTGTTTCTTTTTGCTTTCCATCTGGTGGAAGAGTCCTTTTTTGACAAAATACATACCAACAAGGAACATCATCAGCATAGGAATAAGCATCGTATAGGATGTGCTTAGCATACCAGTCACCTCGGAAAAGCGTTCACCAATCGAGACGAGGTACGATGTGTTAGTCGCTTCTGCGGCAAAGTCTGTACCTTCCAGAAAGTTAGGCTGTAGCATCCAGCTTAATGAAAACAGGCTGGATGCTAGCAGCAGCACCGCTGCCCAGATGAGCAGGGTGGCAGGACGACATTTGTAGAACAGAAGTAGTAGCAAGCCGGCGACAGCATAATAAGTTAAAATATCGCCTGACCAGATAAATGCAATATGCAGCAAGCCGAAGCCAAACAGTGCGACCAGTCTGCGTACAAATACGATACGTGGCGATTCAAATCTGGCTTCTGCCCGGTTCATAAAGATGATAAAGCCGATGCCGAATAGAAAGGAGAACAGGGTGTAGAACTTGCCTTCTGCAAACCAGTGTACAAGCGATTGCGTTATCGTTTCACCGGACGATGACGCAAATGCACCTGAACTGGCGATCAGAAAATAGTTGACCATGATAATACCGAGCATAGCAAAACCACGTACAATATCCAAAAAATGAAGGCGATCACGGACAGCTACAGGAGAAAGCTGCGTTTGGGCTGGTAGGGTCATTGTTCTTAGCTCCTTTATTGATTTGGTTATACAGTTACTGTTGATGGATGTGTACGCCCATCTATTGAAAATAAAGCATGCTGGCTAGTGACCTGATATGACGCGACATTCAATAGGAACAGTGTAATGTTGCGTATTAATGCGTATTAATGCGAAGTCATAGGTTATTATTACGTTTGATAGTATGTTGTTAGTAGAGTGCGACCAGGTTTGCTTATGAGGAAGCGCACTTTACTGCCATTCAAACACCCCCGTATATAGCTGATAATAATTGCCCTTCAACTGGATCAGCTCATCATGATCCCCCCGTTCCGTAATTCTTCCTTGCTCCATCACCAGGATGGCATCTGAATTGCGCACCGTAGACAAGCGATGGGCAATCACGAATACGGTTCGTCCTTGCATCAGATTATCCATACCGGATTGCACCAGTGCCTCGGTTCGCGTATCAATTGAAGAGGTTGCTTCATCCAGAATCATGACTGGCGGATTGGAGATGGCGGCGCGAGCGATAGCCAGCAGCTGACTTTGCCCCTGAGATAGTCCGTTTCCGCTACCATCCAAGCGTGTATGATATCCATCTGGTAAACGCTCAATAAAGTTTGCTGCATGAGACATGCGCGCCGCCTGCATCACTTGCTCATCGCTCGCTTCCAGATGACCATAACGAATATTGTCAGCTACGGTGCCTGTGAACAGATGCGTATCCTGCAATACAATGCCGAGTGAACGACGCAGATCGGCTTTGCGTATACGTTGAATCGAGATACCATCGTATAGAATTTCGCCGTCGCTAATTTCATAGAAGCGATTAAGCAGATTCGTTACGGTCGTTTTCCCCGCGCCAGTTGCACCGACAAAAGCGAGCTTCTGTCCCGGCTGAGCGGTAAGTGTCATATCGATCAGTACTTGCTTTTTGCCATTGTAGGAGAACGACACCTGCTTGAACTCGACCTTGCCCTGTAGTGGAACGATGGAGCCATCCTCCAGCTTCCATGACCACGGATGATCTGCATCGTTCTTTTGTAATGTGACTAATCCGTGATCCTCTTCCGGTTGCTCATCCATCAGGGTGAAGATACGCTTAGCTCCTGCGAGTGCCACGACGAACATGCTCACCTGTGAGGAGATTTCAGCGATAGGCATCGTGAAACTGCGAGATAGACTCAGAAAGGCAGCAATGCTACCAAGCGTCAATGATTGATCCCAGCCCGATATCGCCATTGCGCCACCGATAATGGCAACAGCGACATACGTAAGCGTGGCTAAGTTTTCATTTAATGGCATTAATAAGTTGGCATATTTATTCGCTGTCGCGGAGCGTTGGAACAGATCATCATTCAAGCGTGCGAATTGCTGGGTGACATGCTCCTCGCGACCGAAGACCTGAACGACCTTTTGTCCGTGCATCATTTCTTCAATATAGCCATCTACTGCACCAATCGATTCCTGCTGCTGGAAAAAGTGGTCTGTCGCCTGCGTGCCTATTTTTTTGGTCGTCCATAGCATTGCACCTGCGCCTAGCAACACAATGATCGTTAGTGGAATATCGATATACAGCATCGTTCCCAGCACAACGATTAATGTAACAACAGTGGACAGGATTTGCGGCAGGCTATCCGTCAGCATCATATTTAGCGTGTCCACATCATTCGTATAATGACTCATCACATCGCCATGTGCTTTACGGTCAAAATAACGAAGCGGAAGCTTCTGCATACGGCGGAATAGCTCGTCTCGAATATGCTTCATAATGCGCTGCGAGATCGTGATCATCAGTCGCTTCGAGACAAACGTACTGAGGATACCCGCCACATAGATGACAGCGAGAATAACGAGTGCTTGCAGCAAGGCATGAAATACCGGATTTTGGTTGCCGATCAGCGGCACGATAAAGTCATCAATGAGCAAGCGTAAAAAGGCAGCGGAGACGACAGATACGGCTGAGCTGATCAGGACGAGTAGCAGCACGAGCAACACCTTGAATTTGAACGGTTTAAAATAAGCAAGTAGGCGAAGTGTAGTTTTACCGTAGCTGATGTCGTTCGGCATCTTCTTCACGTCCTTTCATTTGTGTAATATAGGCTTCCTGATAAATCACGCATCGTTGCATAAGCTGTGCATGGGTGCCGATATCGACAAGCTTGCCGTCATCCAGCACAATAATCTGATCCGCATCTTCTACTGAAGCAATCCGCTGGGCAATAATAATTTTGGTTGTTAGCGGAATCTCACTTCGAAGCGCCTGGCGAATCTGCATGTCGGTTCGTGTATCGACAGCACTGGTGGAGTCATCCAGAATCAGAATTTTCGGCTGCTTCAGCAGGGCGCGTGCGATACAGAGCCGTTGCTTTTGACCGCCAGACACATTCGTGCCTCCCTGATGAAGCGGTGTATCGTATCCGTCTGGAAAAGACATAATAAAGTCATGCGCTTGAGCTGCTTTACACGCTTGGATGATCTGCTCATCGGTCGCTGCTTCATTGCCCCAGCGCAAATTATCTTTAATCGTGCCTTCGAATAACACGTTCTTTTGCAGCACCATCGCCACCTGGCTTCGTAGGGTATGAAGCTCATAGCGCTTCACATTAATGCCGCCGACCAGCACCTCACCCTCGCTAGCGTCATACAATCTGGGAATGAGCTGCACCAGGGAGGACTTGGCACTTCCGGCTCCACCAATAATGCCGATCGTCTGTCCTTCACGAATATGAATGTTGATTCCAGATAACGCATATTTATCCGTCAATTCGGAATAACGGAAAGATACATTACGGAATTCGATATCTCCGCTATGCAGTTCCTTTACTGGAATGTCTGGGCTTGTAATAGTGGGCTGTTCTCGCAGCAACTGGTCGATTCGACCTGCTGACGCACGAGCGATAGCGATCATAATGACCACGATACCGAGTGTCATCAGACTCATTAAAATTTGCATCGAATAAGCAAAAATACTCGTTAGCTCACCTGTTGTCATCGTTCCCCCTACGACCAGCTTCGCTCCAATCCACGAGATCAATAGCATGACTGCATAGATCATCATTTGCATGAGTGGTAGCTCATAGGAGAGCAGACGCTCCGCGCTAACCATTTCGGTGAAGATTTTCTGCGATACCGCCTGAAATTTGCTAATCTCATGCTCCTCACGCACATACGATTTCACCACACGGATGCCGCGTACATTTTCCTGTACGACCTGGTTCAGCTCATCATAGCCACCAAAGGCACGTTCAAAGATCGGAAACGAATACTTCATAATCAACAGCACACCGATCGCAAGAACAGGCACAACAATCAGGAAGTAAGAGGCGATCGTTGGACTAATCTGAAATACCATCACCGTAGCGAAGATCATCATAATCGGACTACGAAAAGCGATATGCAAAATCATCGCAAACGCATTTTGCACATGTGTAATATCTGTCGTCAACCGGGTGACGATTCCTGAGGTGGAAAATTTATCGATATTAGAATAGGATAGTCGCTGCACATGGCGAAATAGATCATAGCGCAGATTCTTGCCAAATCCCGACATGGCAATCGCGGAGTATTTACCGCCAAGTGCACCAAATACAAGTGCGACAAGTGCATAGATAACCAGAATCAGACCATACTTCGTAATCTGATCCATTTGCCCACCTGTGATGCCCTGATCGATCAATCGGGCGATAAATAGGGGAATCGCTACCTCCATCGCGACCTCGCCGAGCAGGAACAGAATCGTCAGCCATGCCTGCTTACGGTAGCTCCTCACGCTGTTTAATAATCTTCTTATCATAGGATGTTCACCTCTTGTCGTACTGACTAGCTCGAATTTTCATGTTGCTTACATAAGCCAGCTTCATGAATCGGTGTTATCATAAAGTGTATAGTAACTATACAGTCAACATTATTTTTGAATGGAGATGAACGGGGTGAATCGAGCGGAATTAGTACCGATCAGTGCCTTTTCGAAGATGGCAGAAATTACACGACAAACGCTGATTTACTATGATCGTATCGGTCTGTTCAAGCCAGCACGCGTCGACGATAATGGCTACCGGTACTATCATTTGGATCAATTGGATACGATTCTAGTTATTAGTATTCTCAAGGGACAGGGGATGTCGCTTGAGCATATTCGCGAACATCTGCACGACCGCAACCCTCAGAGCACGCTGGAGCTGTTACGCAAGCAGGAGCAATTGATTCAGCAGCAGATGATGAAGCTACAGCGCACCCTACAGATGATTAGCATACAGGCAGAGAATATCGAGCACTCTTTTCAAGTGGATACGAGTACAATGCACGTGATCTGGCAACCGGAGATTCCTTTGTTAAGAAGTGAGCGAATGCGTGTATCCAAGCAGGATTTTGCGGAGCAGCTATGGGATGATTTTCAAATGCGTTTGCAGAGAGAGCAGGCGCCAAGTGGCTATCCAGCGGGAGTCATTGTGGAGCAGGAGGATCTGTTGAACCGTAATGGAGATCGGATGTCGTATATGTTCAGCCGGATGCAGACGCATGTGGAGCCGCAGCATCATATGCCAGCAGGCTATTATCTAGTTTCGTATGCGAGAGCTGATTACGGAGATACAGATAAGATTTATCCGCGTATTTTCGATTATATCGAGCAGCAGGGCTATATCATTAATGGTCATGCCTATGAAGAATATGTACAGGACGAGATTTCACTACACAATCCAGATGAGTATCTGGCTAGAATTATGATTGGGATCGAAAAGCCAGCATTCATATGAGCAACTAACATACGATGAACGAATCACATACAGTAAAATCAGCGGCAATGTACCTTATGAAAACGAGCCGAAGAAGGATCCGACAGAACTGAAATTCCATCATCATCCAGCCTGTGCAGAATAAGGACGTTACATTATACACGATATGTGATAACATACATTCGTTTGCCCCGTTTTGTCCGTACGAACTATCTTGAACAAAAGTTCAAAAACGATTTTACATTTGTTCAATCGAGTGCTATGATAGGTTTATGGTTAAAACAAAAGTGTGGCATGAATGTATATAAAAGGAGCGATAATAGATGAATGTAGCAAAGCTGATCGATCATACGCTGCTGAAGGCAGACGCGACGAAGGCTGAGGTTGCGAAGCTGGTAGAAGAAGCGAAGAAGTACGAGTTTGCATCCGTATGTGTGAATCCAACATGGGTACCGTTTTGCGCACAAGAGCTGAAAGGTACAGGCGTGGATGTATGTACAGTTATCGGTTTCCCACTGGGAGCGAATACACCGGAAGTCAAAGCATTTGAAGCTTCCAATGCAATCGCTAACGGGGCAACCGAGGTCGATATGGTCATCAATATCGGCGCATTGAAGGATGGCGACGATGCACTCGTGCTGCGCGATATCCAAGCGGTCGTCGATGCAGCAAAAGGTAAAGCACTGGTGAAAGTAATCATCGAAACATGTCTGCTGACAGATGAAGAGAAGGTTCGTGCATCCCAGTTGTCCGTACAAGCAGGTGCTGACTTTGTGAAAACATCGACTGGCTTCTCAACTGGTGGCGCAACAGCGGAAGATGTAGCCCTGATGCGTAAAACAGTAGGCCCAGACGTTGGCGTAAAAGCATCTGGCGGTGTACGTAGCGAAGAGGATCTGAACGCAATGGTCGCTGCTGGCGCAACGCGTATCGGTGCAAGCTCTGGCGTGAAGATTATGGAAGGCGGACAATCCTCGTCCTCTTACTAAGCGCCTGGATCTGACCGAGTGCAGGAGTGAAGGACGATTATCGCCTTGCATTCCTGCATGAGCGGGCAGACCTTCGTCATAACGATATAGCAAGATGAACAAATGGGGAGGCCAAATATACGATGAAAGAACAATTGATTCAGGCAGCGATTGACGCAAGAAACCATGCCTATGTGCCCTATTCCCATTTTCAAGTAGGGGCTGCTCTACTGGCTGATAACGGTAACATTTACGGTGGAGCCAATATTGAGAATGCATCCTACGGATTGACGAACTGTGCAGAGCGTACTGCAATTTTCAAGGCGGCTTCGGAAGGTGTGCGCCGTATTGAAGCGATTGCGATCGTAGCCGACACAGAAGGCCCTGTATCTCCATGTGGAGCATGTCGTCAGGTTATCGCCGAATTTAGCGATGAGAATACACGCATTTATCTGACGAATCTGAAAGGTGACGTTAGCGAATGGAGCATGTCCGAGATTTTGCCAGGCTACTTCCAGGCGAAGGATATGGAAAAGGACTGAGCTCCTTTACAGCAAAGATAGACGGAGACGCGATCATGATGACCGATACCGATAACAGGTTGGTGTTATGAAGACAAGGCTCCGTTTTTAAAAATGATTTTGGTAAAATCGCTATGCTTAAGTAAATATTGTAAGCGCTTTATGATTGTAAATCAGCATTTTCATGACTATCTTTACTGCCGTCTCGATATGTGAAACCAGAAGGTTAAGCATACGAGACGGCATCACAGAACAGGAGCTAAACGCGCATGAAGTATATTATCGCTATTATCGGTATTCTGATCGTATTCGGTCTGGCTTACATCGCCAGCAATGATCGCAAAAATATTCGTTATCGTCCACTGCTTATCATGGTTGTGTTACAGGTTATTTTGACGTTCTTATTGTTGTATACACCTATTGGTGCAAAGCTAGTTGGAGGCTTCTCCGCAATATTTGAGCATTTACTTAGCTATGCTAAAGTCGGAACGGATTTTGTATTTGGTGGTCTGGTCAATGGAGAGGGCTCGATTCCATTCTTCTTCAACGTATTGATGCCAATCGTCTTCATCTCCGCACTGATCGGTATTTTGCAATACATTAAAGTGTTGCCATTCATTATCCGCATTATTGGTTGGATACTGAGTAAAGTTAATGGCATGGGTAAGCTGGAATCGTACAATGCGGTAGCATCGGCGATTCTGGGTCAGTCCGAGGTGTTTATTTCGGTGAAAAAGCAGATCGGTCTGCTACCTAAGCATCGTTTGTACACATTGTGTGCATCGGCCATGTCGACCGTGTCCATGTCGATCGTTGGCTCATACATGCAAATGCTGGAGCCACGTTATGTGGTAACTGCACTTGTACTGAATCTGTTCGGTGGTTTTATTATTGCTTCGATTATTAATCCGTATCGTGTAACAGCGGAAGAGGATATACTGGAAGTACAGGAAGAAGAAAAACAAACCTTTTTCGAAATGCTAGGCGAATACATCATGGACGGCTTCAAAGTTGCCATTACCGTTGCAGCGATGCTGATCGGTTTTGTTGCTTTGATCGCGATGATCAATGGCCTGTTCGATCTGATCTTCGGCATCACGTTCCAGGATGTACTGGGTTATGTATTTGCACCATTTGCATTCATCATGGGTGTACCTTGGGCAGATGCGTTTACAGCAGGTAGCCTGATGGCAACCAAGCTCGTATCGAATGAATTCGTTGCGATGCTGGAGCTGGGTAAACATCCAGAGATGAGTGCGCGTGCAATCGGTATCGTATCCGTATTCCTTGTATCGTTCGCTAACTTCTCCTCAATCGGTATTATCTCCGGTGCGGTGAAGGGTCTGAACGAGAAGAAGGGTAATGAAGTAGCGAAGTTCGGTCTGCGTTTGCTGTATGGTGCAACACTGGTCAGCGTATTGTCTGCAACGATAGCAGGTCTGTTCCTGTAAAAGGGAGCTACAAGCACGATGCTTACGTGTACGTAATCCGTATACGTAAGCCGCTTTATTTCCAACGCTGCGGATTTGTTGTAAAATAGATTTTTGCATCATTTTGCAGAGCGACTACACATGAAGTTGCTATAACGGAAGGAGCTATAAATCAATGACACCATTTAAACGTATACACCTGGTAGTTATGGATTCGGTTGGTATCGGTGAAGCACCGGATGCGGCAGAATTTGGAGATGTAAATGTAGATACATTCGGACATATCGCCCGCGAAAATGGCGGCTTGAATATGCCGAATATGGCGAAGCTCGGACTGTCCAACATCCGTGAGATCGAGGGCGTTCCAGTAGCAGAGCAACCACTGGCGTATTACACCAAAATGCAAGAGGCTTCCCGTGGTAAGGATACGATGACAGGTCACTGGGAGATCATGGGTCTGTACATCGATACACCATTCCGCGTCTTTCCAGATGGCTTCCCGGATGAGCTGATTCAGCGCATTGAGCAAAAAACGGGACGTAAGGTGATCGGTAACAAGCCTGCCAGCGGTACGGAAATTATCGATGAGCTTGGTGAGGAGCATGTGAAGACAGGCGCTCTCATCATCTACACCTCCGCAGACTCTGTATTGCAGATTGCTGCACATGAAGAAGTTGTACCACTCAAAGAGCTGTATGAAATTTGTGAGTTCTGTCGCGAGATTACACTGGATGATCCGTACATGCTGGGCCGCATTATTGCACGTCCATTTGTCGGTGAGCCAGGTAACTTCTCCCGTACATCCAACCGCCATGACTATGCACTGAAGCCATTCGGACCAACAACGATGAATGCTTTGCAGGATGCAGGTCTGGACGTGATCGCAATCGGTAAAATTTCCGACATTTATGATGGTGAAGGCGTAACCGAATCGATCCGTACGAAGTCCAATATGGACGGTATGGACAAGCTGGTAGAGGTTGCAGCTAAGCCATTCCACGGGTTGAGCTTCCTCAATCTGGTAGACTTTGATGCCCTGTTCGGTCATCGTCGTGATCCAAAAGGCTATGCCGAAGCGCTGGAAGAGTATGATGCACGTCTACCTGAGGTGTTCGAGCAGATGAACGATGATGATCTGCTGATCATTACAGCTGACCATGGTAATGATCCGACCTATATCGGTACAGATCATACACGTGAATATGTACCCCTGCTCGTATATTCCAAGCGTTTTGCTAACGGTGGCAAAGAATTGCCACTGCGTACGACATTCGCGGATATCGCTGCAACGGTAGCGGAGAACTTTGGCGTGAAGATGCCAGAGTACGGTACAAGCTTCTTTGCGGATCTGAAGTAATTGGTAAAGTGATCTATGAAGTGATGGGTGCTAAAGCAATTTGAGCGTCGGAACCTTCTAATCGCTTAGGAATCGAACGTTAAAATGAGGTGGACATCACATCTCCACGGCGCTCGATGTAAGTTTACAACCTATTCTATCCATTCCGGTAGCTGTATAGAGCTATTCCGGAATGGATAGAATACTACACATAAACAGGCGTCCTCTACTGACGCCTCAATTTCCATTTGGAGGTATATATTATGAGTGTTCATATCGGAGCAAAACCCGGCGATATCGCTGAAACGATCCTACTGCCAGGTGACCCACTGCGCGCGAAGTACATCGCAGATACGTATCTGGAGGATGTGACCTGCTACAACGAAGTGCGCGGTATGCTTGGCTTTACTGGCACATATAAAGGACAACGCGTATCGGTACAGGGGACAGGTATGGGTCTGCCTTCGATCAGCATCTACGTGAACGAGCTGATCAGCGAATATGGCGTAAAGAACCTGATTCGCGTCGGTACATGTGGCGGCATGCAGCAGCATGTGCGTGTACGTGACGTGATTCTGGCACAAGCAGCAAGCACTGATTCCAGCATGAACAACCATATTTTCGGCGGATATACATTTGCGCCGGTAGCAAGCTTCCCGCTGCTCAAAGCCGCTTATGATCGTGGTGTGGAAAAGGGTCTGAATATGCACGTAGGTAATATTTTCAGCTCGGATTCGTTCTATCGTGATGATAAAACGATCACAGGTCTGATGATGGACTACGGCGTACTTGGCGTAGAGATGGAAACCAGCGCATTGTACACACTGGCTGCTAAATTCGGTGTGAATGCACTGACGATCCTGACGGTAAGTGACCACCTGTTGACAGGTGAAGAAACGACTTCCGAAGAGCGCCAAACAACTTTCAACGAAATGATGGAAGTGGCACTGGATACAGCAATCTCGCTGTAAGCTATAAGGATAACGACTGCATATCATCAAACGATGATAAAACACGATGACAAAATGCAATCAGCATAAGCAGTATGAAATCAAGCATAATGGGATATGCTGTCAACTGACAGTTTGGCAGCATATCTATACTTTGCACATTTTTTAGCCGTCCAGATCAGGCAACCGACGAAGCCGACTGGCGTGAAAAAATGAAGCAAATGTGCATGATGCCAGATTTATATGTTAGGTTTGTGTTAACTTTTAATATAGGAGCTGATCCATATGAGAATGGTAGACCTGATTGAGAAAAAGCGTGATGGCAAAGAACTGAGCACAGAGGAAATCAATTTTATTATTAAAGGGTATACAGATGGCGAGATTCCTGATTATCAGGTTAGCGCATTTGCAATGGCAACTTTCTTCAAGGACATGACCGATCGCGAGCGTGCGGATCTGACCATGGCAATGGTAAACTCCGGTGAAACGATCGACCTGTCCGCAATCGAGGGTGTAAAGGTTGACAAGCACTCCACAGGCGGCGTTGGTGACACCACTACACTCGTACTGGCTCCACTCGTAGCAGCACTGGATATTCCAGTCGCGAAAATGTCCGGTCGTGGTCTTGGTCATACAGGCGGTACTGTGGATAAGCTGGAATCGGTAGAAGGTTTCCACGTTGAAATTACGAAGGATGAGTTCATCAAGCTCGTTAACGAAAACAAAATCGCGGTTATCGGTCAAAGTGGTAACCTGACACCAGCAGATAAAAAGCTGTATGCATTGCGTGATGTAACAGCAACAGTGAACTCGATTCCACTGATCGCCAGCTCAATCATGAGTAAAAAGATCGCTGCTGGCGCAGATGCAATCGTACTGGACGTAAAAACAGGTGCAGGCGCATTCATGAAAACTCCAGAAGCTGCAAAAGAGCTGGCACATGCGATGGTAAGCATCGGTAACAATGTAGGTCGTAAAACGATGGCGGTTATTTCCGATATGAGTCAGCCACTGGGTCTGGCGATCGGTAACTCGCTGGAGATTCAAGAAGCGATTGATACACTGAAAGGACAGGGACCAAAGGATCTGGAAGAGCTGTGCTATGCACTGGGCAGCCAGATGGTCTATCTAGCAGGCAAAGCGGACTCACTTGAGGATGCGAAAGCGAAGCTGCAAGAAGTGATCCAAAATGGTAAAGCACTTGAAAAGTTCAAGCAATTCCTGGCAAGTCAGGGTGGAGATGCTTCCGTTGTCGATCATCCAGAGCGTCTGCCACAGGCTCAATACCGCATTGAGCTGCCTGCGAAGCAAGATGGTGTGGTAGCTGAGCTGGTAGCAGATGAGATCGGTACAGCTGCGATGCTGCTCGGCGCAGGTCGCGCAACGAAAGAATCTGAGATCGATCTGGCAGTCGGTCTGATGCTGAACAAAAAAGTAGGCGATACAGTCAAAGCTGGCGATTCACTCGTAACGATTCATGCAAATCGTGAAAACGTAGATGATGTTATGGCGAAGCTGTATGATAGCATTCGCATCGCAGATCATGCAGATGCACCAACACTCGTATACGGTACAGTAACCGAGTAATATCAGATCATAGCCATAGAAATAGCCTGTCGGATAAGCAGCACAGGTTTGTGACAGGATCATCGTAATTAAATCCATATTCAACTGGATATTCCGTGGATCAAAGGTCGCCTGCTCGGTGGCTTCGATTCACGGAATTTTTTTGTTTGGCAAGCCGGAATGCTACCTGTATCGGCTAATGGATTGATGAGAAATAATGGGATTTAATTACATATTTATCATAAATAGAACTAAAGTCTCTGTATGTTTAAAGTGTTATAACCGATACATAATTTTATATGGAAGAGCTTCCAAACATATCGCATGGTCATGTTCCATACAGTTTACCGCAACATTCTTTTATTTTGATAACAGGTTGTTATCATCATAAAAATTTTTATATAATTCCTTAATTTGGAAGTGAAATGGAAAGCAAACAGGGTATATAATGTAGACGAAGGAATAATTTACAATTTTATATTTAAGGAAGGGATGGCGTTTGGATATGTTCTGGTGCTTGCGGCGTATCGAGCAGGAGCGTAAAGAGCTGCATCTGCTCGTGGAGCTGTATGGATTCTCCGATGACCGTGTAATTATCAAGTCGCAGCAATTAGACCAGACGCTAAATGAATACGATCGGCAACGTGTATTAGCAGCCGGTCTTGAGACTCAGCAATGAACCCCGCAGCTTATATTAAGCAACGGGGTTCAGATTTTTTAAAGGATCATTTAGAGGATTAATTGACTTTAACGATCTGAAAATGCTGGTTTGTGCCGCCATTATCTGTCCATTGAATCGCCTTTGCACCATCATTAAGCGATTGATCCGAAATATCGAGCAGCTTGCCGGTTTCGCGATTTTTCAGCTTATAATAGCCTCCGCCTACACTAATCGGCTGCCATTGCTGACTATTCCAGCCGCCATCACTCCATTGCTCGATCGTTGCGCCATCGGTCGTACTACCATTTTCTACACCGATCAGCTTGCCGGAAGCACGATTAATTATTTTCACATAGCCATTGCCTGCACTTACGATCTGCCATTGCTGAGTCGTTGTTCCGCCGTCTGTTCGTTGCTCCAGATCGGCACCATTAGCAGAGGAGTTGTCGACTACACTTAATAGCTTGTTGCTTTTGCGACTAATCAGCTGATAGGAAGAGTTAGCGTCCCAGCTATTCGTATTCGTGCTGCCGGTGATCGTACCTGCCGCCGCATCGATAGTCACTGTGTCATACCAGTTCATAGCAAGGCTCGTTGCACTTGGGAAGGAGAGAGGGAGCCATACATATTTAGAGTCCTGTACAGGGCCGCTCCAGGCACCTGCCCAGCGATCCCCCATATACAGATAGGACGTTCCCTGAGTACCCTCTACTGGAACGACATAGGCAGATTGTGAACCATACGTCGTGTTATCGGCAAAATTGCTCAGTCCGCTCCATGTGCCGGTAATGCTCGTCGCAGTAGCGTATTTCGCCTGATTCGGATTCCAGCCCGTTGCTCCGGAGGTGACAAGGAAGTACACACCGTCCTTTTTGAACATAGCAGGGGCTTCACGATACTGACCAGACCAGAGTGTAGTGACGAGTGATTCTACACCGAGAAAATCTGGAGTGAGCTTGTAAATGTTCAGGTCTGCATTCACCCGCGTCGCTGAGATCAGATATGCCGTGCCGTTATCATTGTAGACAGTCATATCACGTGAGTCGTAGTCAAGCGGACGGAAGCTACCTTTATAATCGTAGTTGCCATCCACCGTGCTGGAGGTTGCTACAGCTACGCGTGCTTCGCCATAGTCCTTGCCATTTTCCTTATGCATCCAGAGGACGAACTTCTGGGTTGCACTATTATAAATAACCTTCGGACGCTCAATATTCGATATATTCAGTTCGGCTGCCGAGCTGCTTGTGAGCACGTCATTGCGGAATTCCCAGTTTTTCAGATCAGTAGAGCGATAGACCGATACGGCTTTGAACGTACCGTCCTGATTGCGATTCTCCCCAAACCAGTAGTAAGCACCTGCTACCTTAATCATCCCACCGCCATGCGCATGAATCACATTACCATTCGTGTCTTTGAACTGTGTACCGTTCGTGATCGTCACGGGTGCAGCAGATACCTCCTGTCCGGGTAGCCCCAGTGTACTAATGGTCTGCAAGAGTAGCAGGGCGATTAGTCCCTGACTGCAATAGCGCAACATACGTTTAACTGAACTGCTTTTTAACCATGAATTCATCATGTAGACACCTCTGTTCATATAATATAAAGCGCTTACATTAAAATGAACGAAAATGACGATATGTAGATCATTTTGCTCATCATCCCGTTTGCTCCAGTACAGGTACTAAAGCTCTGCTTACCAGTACGGACATATAAGCAGTTTGTTCACCTCCTTATGGAACTATTGTATCAATGATTCCTGTTTATGGGATATAAGTAAATAATGAGAGTGTATAACAATAGCGAACAATGATGATTAAAATCATTTTCGTGCGAAAACCCGCAATTAACTGTTACAACAAGCAGACCAGTAAAGAGCCACGTATATACTAGACGTTACATATGAATTAAACTATCAAATATTGCGTAAATTGTCGAAATATAGGTTTTTATGTTATAAAGAAATGCTGGATACTATCCGATAATGAATTTAGTTACTTAACGATTCGATGAGCGATATCCATAAGAGCGAATAGTTTATAGCAGATCAAATAGCGAATAGAAAAGAGGTTACCAGTATGGAGTCCTTATATTTTACAAGCACAGCTCAAGCGCGTGCATATATGGAGCAGCACCCTGACCGTGGCATTGTCTTATTTGCAGGTGTGGAAATGGTGCAGGAATTAAGCGCAGTTGCCGGGCCGCATGTGGTGCTATCATCAACGGCAGGTGAATATACATCGAAAGGCTTTCAGGAGGGCGTAATCAGTGGCTTTACGTATCCGATTGATCAGGTAGAGGTCGTTGAGGTGGAGTCGCCTGCAATCCTAAGTGTACACGAGCTTCAGGCTGCCTATACACGCGTGAAAAATAACAAAAATGCGTTTATGTTCATTCTTTATGATGGCTTGTCCGGACAGGAAGAGAGCGTAATGACGACGCTGTTTTTTGCAGATAACGATTTTAAGGTAGTCGGCGGTAGTGCTGGCGACTATGTGCAATTTAAAGAAACCGCGATCTATATTGGAAAACGGCGTGTAGCAGGTGCTGCACTGTTTTTCAATTATCATAAGCGTACACAGGTGCTCAAGGAGAACATTTATTATACGACCGGGCAGCGCCTGCTAGTAACGGATGCCGATCCGCTTACAAGAGTCGTGCATTCCTTCAATAACCGTCCGGCTGCTACAGAATATGCGGCAGTGCTAGGTATCCAGGAGCATGAGCTGGAACGTGCTTTTATGAATAATCCACTTGGCAAGGTGATTAAAGGACAGACGTATATCACATCACCGATGAAGGTCAATCCAGATCGCTCGATTACATTTTACGCACAGGTGGTACCGAATACGTTTTTGGATGTGCTACAGCCGTCGAAGCTACAGGAAAGCTTTCAGGAGACGCTCGATTCACTTGCGTTTCGTCCATCATTTGTGTTGTCGGTGCACTGCATTTTGCGCAGTCTAAAGTTCAAAAGTGAGAACACATGGAAGCTGCTAGACAACGCTCTGCTAGGCGTCTGCTCGAATCAGGCTGGCTTTATCAGCTACGGAGAACAGCTTCAGGATAAGCATTTCAATCAGACGATGGTGCTGATCGCATTTGAATAGGAGGAACACCGATGCTAAAACAATTATTCAAAAGTAAAGCTACACCGTCATCCGATATGGCAGTGTCCACAGCATCTGCGGATGCCGCTATAACGACTCCCGTTGAGCGCGAGCTGGATACCTTGCCTTATGTATATATGCTGACCGATGAAGTTGAGAAAAATATTAAGCGCCTGCTACAAGAGGAAGGCAATATTACACATGGCTTCCGTGCAACAGCAAACTCTCTCAATGATACAACATCTGAAATCAAGCATATTGAGCATGTACTACATGATCTGGACAGCGAGACAGCGGTCATTATTAACGATGTCGCACGCAGTATCGAATTCTCGCAGCAGACGATCACAGGTACCCAGGCACTGGTGCATCAGTCTGCTGATCATATGAATGAAGTATCATCCGTATTTGAGAACTTTGTAACGGTATTCAATGCAATTGAAGAAAAGTATAAAGAAATCAGTCAATTTGCCAATACAATTACGAGCATTGCAACTCAGACGAATCTGCTGTCACTCAATGCATCGATTGAAGCTGCACGGGCAGGAGAAGCTGGCAAAGGCTTTGCCGTGGTTGCCTCTGAGATCAAATCGCTGTCTGATACAACGAAGCAAAGTGCGACGGATATTTTGGATTTGCTCGGAGATATGAGCCATATTCTGGAGTCCATTCGTTCCGAATCGCAGCAGGGTAAGGAAATTGTTCGAACTGCCGCAGATACGATGCAGCAATCGACACAGAGCTTTAATAGCATTATGGATGCGGAGGCAGAGGTAAAGCGTCAGCTGGATACCGTCAAATCCTCGCAGCTGACCAGTATCAACAATATCGCTCGTAACATTTCTAATATCGTACAGCTATCCGATCAGCAAAATCGAAATCTGGATGATCTGATCTATAACGCGGATAAAAAGTCCGAAGGATATATGTACATTTTGAATCACCTGAACCAGATTCATATGCTCAAGGAACGTAAAGTGGCTCGTCCGAAGCATTAAATAATATAGACGGATACAGCTTGATCGTAGTTATTTGTAGATGATCCAATTACGGTGTTAGCGATTTCCTAAGGTAGAGTTCAATGGAACATGATTTTTGTGACAGCTCAATATCTTATAGTTGTACTGCCTGAATTCACTAATAAGGAGCCTACTCCCTTCATATAGATGACAAGAAAGACTGTGCTTGCTTACCCATTGGAGTAAGCGAGCACAGTCCTTTTTGATGAGTTATTTTCTTGAAATACCAGTACTAACAGCCGCAAAGCGAATGCCTATTCCAGATGAACACGGCGCACGTCCGGTTGAGCCTGCACAATTAATAGCACATCAGCAACCTTCATCGCAGCAGGGAATTTAATCTCAAGCACCAGCTCAATCTGAGATTGTAGCTGATGATCGTGAATATCGCTGTTACTCTGGGTCGCTTCATCGGTACGCGATTGAATACTTTGCACCTGTACAGAATTTTCCTCCAGTACTTCTAATAGATTTTCTACGGGATCGGTATGATTTACCAGATGGACGGTCAGCTTATGCGAACGAGAGCTCATCGCAGGTGAAGAGTGCCCGTGCATCGCAAATTGTATGAGCAGGATTAATGCAGCGACACCAATGCCGACCGCATACATACCTGCACCGACTGCCATCCCGACACCAGCCGTAGCCCAGATTCCTGCTGCTGTAGTCAGCCCCTTGATACGCTGCTTATTCATAAAGATCGTACCTGCACCGAGGAAGCCAACACCGCTAACAATCTGTGCTGCGATCCGAGAAGGGTCAAGCGATACATTCTCCCAATTGCCCATATCCATAAAGCCGTACTTGGAAATGACCATCATCAGCGCAGCTCCGACCGACACGATAAAATGAGTACGAATGCCTGCTTCCTTGTGACGACTTCGACGCTCATAGCCGATCATCGCTCCGCACAGACCGGCAATAATGACTCTTAGAATATGTTCTAATGTGATCCATATCATTGCATAGTCCTCCTTTTTTTATCCTTTTCCTGTAAGTGCAACCGCCTACATGGGAAGCCGATAAATACTATGAAATGAAGGTTTGATTAAAACCAACTAATTTTATCGGAAAAACAGTTGACGTAGCATGGAAGACGGTGTACTATTCAATTTGCAGTTCGTTATTTTTTGAGACCAGATTAAAAAGGGTACGTCACTTAATGGAACTGGTTTATAAAAAAACGAAATTATATTGCTACTGGAACGCATATACAATATGTCGTAATCAGGGCATTTCATAACCGATACCGGAAGAGAAATAAGCATGGCAGGATAGCGCTAGCAGCAGTGAAATTGGCTGGATCTGATTGTGAACTTCCTGATATGTGTATTAAACGGATAGGGACGGTTATAAACGAATGATTCATATCACCGAGGGGAGTCTTATAAAGATGAAAAAATGGAGTTCTTTAACACTAATGCTGATTCTAACCATGCTCGTCATTGCAGCATGTGGTAATAATGCGAATACAGCTACAACAGGCAGTGGAGAGCAGCAAGCTCAATCCGAAAGCAGCACATCCACCTCCGGTGCAGCGACACTGGAATCGGTAAAAGCAAGCGGCAAGCTGCGTATCGGTACAGAAGGTACGTACGCACCATTCACTTACCACGATGAATCCGGCAAACTGACTGGCTTTGATGTGGATATCGCGACTGAAGTGAGTAAGCGTATTGGCGTAGAGCCAGAGTTTATTGAAACGAAATGGGATAGCATGATCGGTGGTCTGGATTCCAAGCGTTTTGATGCGGTATTTAATGAAGTAGGTATTACAGAAGAGCGTCAGCAAAAATACCTCTTCTCTGATCCTTATATCGCTTCCAAAGCTGTACTGATCGTACCGGAGAGCAATACAGACATCAAATCGTTTGCTGATCTGAAAGGTAAAAAGTCTGCTCAATCGCTGACAAGTAACCTTGGTAAAATCGCGCAACAAAATGGTGCTGAGCTGGTATCTGTTGATGGTTTTAACCAGGCAATTGGCTTGCTAAGCTCCGGTCGTGCGGATGCAACGATCAATGACAATCTGTCCTATCTGGATCTGAAAAAGCAACAACCGGATCTACCAATCAAAATCGTAGCAGAAGAAGCTAATGCTTCCCAAAGTGGCGGTATGTTCAACAAAGGTAGTGAAGATCTTGTGAAGGCAGTGGACAAAGCGCTGAGTGACATGAAAGCAGACGGGACGTATCTGAAAATCTCCGAGAAATACTTCGGTGAGGATGTTTCCAAGTAATCAACTAGACTACGTATAATGTTAAAAACGTATCTATATGAAGCAGAACCATTTCGTCAGAGCTAATTAGAATGACGAAAGCGAACAAGCTGTAAACCAATATCCTGGTGACCATCTGGTATCAGGATATTGGTTTTTATGCTGAACTGGAATGAAAATTGAAATATAGTATAAATTAAGCTTACATTATTTGTGAAAATAGTGCCTTAACATTGGAGGTTGGGTCATGACAGATCGTCAAATACAAATCCTTATTGATTCTTTTTGGCCGATGTTAGAAGCAGGGATCAAATTTACGATGCCGCTGACAATTTTCTCGTTTGCACTTGGTCTAATTTTGGCTGTATTAACAGCTTTAGCGCGACTATCATCGGTATTTGCTATAAGACAGGTTGCCCGTTTCTATGTGTGGATCATTCGTGGTACACCATTACTTGTACAGCTCGCTATTATTTTTTACGGTTTGCCATCGATTGGAATCGAATTTGATCCATTTAATGCGGCTTTGATTGGTTTCTCACTTAGTGTTGGTGCTTACGGTTCTGAAATTGTACGTGCAGCTATTGAGTCTATTCCTAAAGGGCAATGGGAAGCTGCCTATTCGATCGGTATGACACGTGCACAGGCATTACGCCGAGTTATTTTGCCGCAGGCTGCAAGAGTTTCTGTGCCGCCGCTGGGTAACTCGTTTATTAGTCTTGTTAAGGATACTTCTCTTGCTGGAACAGTAACGTATGTGGAATTGTATCGTACATCAGAGCAGATTGTAGCAACTACGTATGAATACTTGCTTGTTTATAGCGAAGCGGCAGTAATTTACCTGATTTTTACGACTGTATTGTCTGCGCTACAAAACATATTGGAGAAAAGGCTGGCTCGTTCCTCGGCAAGCTGATGAAGCTAAGTGTAGCTACTCATTATAAGCATGATATAAAGTATCAAAATCTATTCGGAAAATAATCTCATATATATGTAAAGCATTGTATTCACACGTTATCTTTGAATAAGGGAGTGACATTCCATCATGCTTGAAATTCGCAATCTACACAAAGCATTCGGCTCACTTGAAGTACTCAAGGGGATCGATGTGGATCTGGAAAAAGGTAAGGTGCTTGTGATCATCGGCCCGTCAGGTTCAGGTAAAACAACGCTGCTGCGTTGTATGAATCTGCTGGAGCTACCGGATCAAGGATCGATGAAGCTGAGTGACCGTAAGCTAGAATTCAAGTCCGGGCGCAAGCTGCCGACTCGTGAAGTGACCGAGCTGCGTAAGCGTACCGGTATGGTATTCCAGTCATATAATCTATTTCCTCATAAAACGGTAATCGAGAACATTATGGAAGGCCCGGTCATCGTCCAGAAAAAAGACCGTACGGCTGCGCGTAAGCATGCACAGGAGCTGCTGGCTAAAGTAGGTCTGGCAGATCGCGGTGATTATTATCCGCATCAGCTATCCGGTGGACAGCAGCAGCGTGTCGGTATTGCACGTGCGATGGCGATGGAGCCGGATGTATTGTTGTTCGATGAACCGACCTCTGCGCTTGATCCAGAGCTTGTAGGCGAGGTGCTGCGCGTCATTAAGCAGCTTGCACAGGAAGGACGTACGATGGTCATCGTAACGCATGAGATGAAGTTCGCGGCAGACGTAGCGGATCATGTGATTCTGATGGATGGTGGTTACATTATTGAGCAGGGGCCACCTCAGCAGGTCATTAATAATCCGCAGAGTCCACGTGCTCAGCAGTTTATGAATCGTATTGCAGGTGAAGATATTTAATAGACGCTTTTACCCATTTCGCCTGCTTTGCTATACGATCATGCTATTTTTCTAAAAAATTTTATTGAATAGATTGGAAATCAATCATCCATTTATTTCACCTGATTCAGCCTATATATGGGGCAATTGCATCGATGCTTGCCTATATATAGGCTGAATTTCATATAGAAGTGAAGTGTTCTCATTCGCTGTTGTCCGTTTTCTATTATGGTTACGCATACAAAAGCTGGATAATTGGTTGCATTTTCGTTAAGATAACTGTGGAACATATCATTGTAACCAACTTCAATCGTGGGAGGAATGGGATTCATGAGTAAAGTCAGAGTAGCAGTAGTGGGATGCGGAAGTATTTCGGAGCGTCGCCACATTCCTGAATATGCAGCACATCCAGATGTAGAATTGGTAGCTTTTGCTGATCCAATTGTGGAGCGTGCAGAAGGCTATGCGAAATTGTACAATGCGAAAGCCTATAGCGATTATAAAGAGCTGCTTGCGGCTGGTGGGTTCGATGCTGTAAGCGTATGCACACCGAACGCGCTGCATGCAGAAGTATCGATTGCGGCTGCGAATGCAGGGGCACATGTACTGGTTGAGAAGCCGATGGCGGTATCGAATGAAGAAGCACTGGAGATGATCGCAGCAGCGGAGAAGAACAATGTGTTCTTGATGGTTGCGCATAATCAGCGTCTGATGCCTCCACATGTGAAAGCGAAGGAAATTTTGAAGCAGGGTCATCTGGGCCGTGTACTCACATTCCGTACAGCTTTTGGTCATAGTGGTCCAGAAGGCTGGAGTATTGATGGTAAAAATAGCTGGTTCTTCCGTAAAGGTGAAGCCGTTATGGGTGCGATGGGCGATCTCGGCGTACATAAGTCCGATATGATCCGCTGGCTGCTGGATGATGAAGTTGTTAGCGTAAGCGCATTTATTGGAACGCTTGACAAAAAAGATACAGATGTAGATGATAACGCAATCTGCTTGCTACGTATGGGCAGCGGTGCGATCGGCTCGCTCGTCGCTAGCTGGACATCTTATCGTGGTGAAGATAATGGTACTGTGCTCTGGTGCGAAAATGGCGTGATGAAGATCGGTACAGATCCAGTAGATCAGGTAATCGTGGAACTCACCAATGGCTCGATTGAGCGTTATCAAGTTGGTGCAATTGCAACGAACGATAAGCAGGTAACAAGTGGCGTAATGGACGAATTCATTAGCTGCATCCAGAACAATGTAGCACCGATCATTTCCGGTGAAGAAGGTCGTCGTTCGCTGGAGGTTATTCTGGCAGCATTCCGCTCACAAGAAGAAGGACGTACGATCGATCTGTAATAGGATAGTAGCTATAGTGTGCTGTATAGATAGCAGGTGTGAGGAAGAGGATAGAAAGGTAAGCTTAATCGAATAGGATATTATTTATCCGATTCCGATCCAAGCTGCTATTCTATGATTTATTCCATCTTCAGCCAGCAATCCAGCAGCGCATACCGATAAAAAGCCGACAGGAGCGTAATTCTGTCGGCTTTTGGTTATGGAGTTAGTTTTGGTTATGGTGTTAGATAGTTGCTTTTACGCTTGAGCATAGCTCTATTTATATGGACATGTCAGCAAATACACAGGTGTGTCTTTATATGACTATAGCTGTACATCAGCAGGAGGCTGTCATCCTTTAAGACTTATTAATCACTGGCGTACGGTACACGGTGCTCGCAGACTCCTCAGTAGCCAATCGATGACTGGCTACTTTATGATCGGCAGGCTCCAGTTTGTCCTGTCTCGTAGCTACTGCCTCTGCTGATAACTCTTCCTCACTCATCGCTCCGGACAGAACAGCCTTCATGCGATCGGTATCCAGCATGCCTTCCCATTTGGCGACGACAAAGGTTGCTACACAGTTACCCATTAAGTTCGTAAATACACGCATCGTATCCATAAAACGATCGGCTCCGAGCAGTAGTGCAACGACTGCAACCGGGAATGCATTGAGTGCCGCTGCGGTCGCGGATAGAGCGAGGAAGGCAGAACCAGGCACACCAGCCATCCCTTTCGAGCTAAGCATCAGTACAGCTAAAATTGTAATTTCCTGCATCAGGGTAAGCTCGATGCCAACCGCCTGTGCTAGAAATACGGTAGCCAGTGACAGATAGATCGAGGCACCGTCCAGATTGAAGGAATAGCCTGTCGGTACAACAAGTCCAACGACAGCGCGATTACAGCCCGCGCGAGTTAGCTTGTCCATCATTCTCGGCATAACGACCTCTGAGGAGGCTGTACCGATCGCTAGCATAATCTCCGAGCGAGTATAGCGTACGAATTGCAGCAGATTCATTCCGGTAATCCACCATGCCGCCAGTCCAAGACAGACGAGGAAGACGAGTGCAGATACATAGCACGCGATAATGAGCATTCCATACGAAGCCAATGTTGATGCGCCATAAGCGCCTACCGTATAGGCAATCGCACCGAATGCACCGATTGGAGCCAGCTTCATAATATAGCCGATCACCTTGAAAATAAGCTCCATGATGTTATCGACGAGTGTCAGTACATTTTGCTTAACTGCTCCTTCGCTAGCCGCCAGCGCTGTACCGAACAGACAGGCAAGGAGAAGCACCTGCAACAGAGCATTTTGAGCAAAAGCATCGACCGCGCTTGTTGGGATAATATTCATAATAAAATCTACGGTATGCGGCAATTCCGCCCCACCTGTTTTCGCAGCAATAGCATTAGGATCGAGCGTAGCTGCATTAATATCCATACCTGCACCCGGACGCATCCAGCGTGCAGCGACCAACCCAAGCACAAGAGCAACCGTCGTTGCAATTTCAAACCAGAGAATCGCTTTAAGCCCGATTCGACCTACTGCCTTCAGATCGCCTGCTTTGGCGATACCAGCGACTACAACAACGAAGATAAGCGGAGCGATTAGCATTTTGATCAGCTTAATAAAGCCGGTTCCGAGTGGCTGGAGCATTTCGCCAAAGTTAGGCCAGACGATCCCTACCCCAATACCAATAATAACCGCCACCACAATTTGAAAAAACAACGACTTGAAAAATGACATAATCAACCTCCTCCATAATGGTCATACGTAAATGTCAGTTATGAACATAAAGCCTGCTATAGTTGCCTGGTTATATAGGTAGACTGTGGATGCTGATAAAATAGAATAGGATGACAGCATAGCTATCAAAATCACGATCTATAGGCTACAATCTCTACGCAATCCACAGTATTTTTAGAATCCTTTCTATTTTATTCACTGCTCAGGTTAGGTTTTATATACATTGGCTTTCTGTCAAAACCTTATGTAGCTTTTTATAACATGATCATAGTTCGCATAACAGCAGATTTGATATCTTTTAATCCCATGCACAATCCATATTGCGAAAATTGAATCTGAAAACAAAAAAATAACGAACAACATGTAAAATTAATTTACAAATTGTTCGTTATTAATTGAACGAGACTATATATTTTTATAATGAAAGGAAGAAGTAAACTGCAAAATCTATAATCTATTGATTAATGCTCACATCCTGTGTTATTTTAAAAAAGTAAAATAATCTAAATATTGATCTACAGACAAGGAGAATGTTCATTATGGCACGTACACAAACACAAAAAGCCGTGCGCAAAGCACAACGCAGCGGCAATCTGGCACCTGATTTTGGTCGCAAAACAAATGAAGCCTATGGAGCGATATCCCAGCATACACGCATCAAGCCAGGCAAGCAGGAAAAATTACAAAAGCTCAAGCACAAGAAGCAGATCCTACGAGATGATGCTTCTTTTTTATGCTGTAGAATGAGTGCGTGTAGAATCAGTGCTTAATCAAAGTTACGAATCCCTTTTGTACATAACCCTGCAACGAGCAATAGCATACCGATAATCGAAAACAAAGCAATCGTCCATATTCCACCCCTATAATCAGCAAGCCAGCCAACGAGCAGATAACCGAGTGGCAATAATGCATACGAGCCGAGTAAGTCCAGACTGGATACACGTCCAAAGCTTTCAATCGGAACTAGCTCCTGTAGACTCGTCTCCCAGATCAGCGCAAACATCATCATGCCGAATCCCTCCAGCACCATGACAAGCACCAGTCCGGGCGCCCACGAAACGATCGAGAGAAGTAGTAGCGCCACACCACTCAATATTGCCCCACCATACCCGAGCCAGCCACGATGACGCCAGTGACTGCGGGAGCCGAACAGTAATGCAGCCAGCACGGCACCAACTCCTGTACCTGCCATTGCTAATCCGTACACAACCGGAGAAAAGCCGTAATGAATTTTGAACAGCCACGGCACGAGTATGGCGATAATCCCTTGAAAGCAAATATTAAGGAGCGAGAAGATGACAATCGTAATCCATAGCCACGGATGCGATTTTAAAATGCGAAACCCTTCCAGCAGATCGGACATCATCGAGCTTTTTGTCATTTTATCCTGTGTAAGGGTCTGCTGTTTGGTATGCTTACGAGAGGAAACGTAGAATCTGCCGAGCCCAATAAAACAGGCTAAGGAGATCAGATACGTGAGTGAATCAAGTGCAAATCCGCTTCCTGGCGATGTGAACGTCACGATAAGTCCACCTATGGCTGGGCCGAGTAAGCGAACCGCCTGAATGCTCATCTGACTGAGCGCATTGGCTGCATTTCGAATATCTGGCGTGAAGATTTCGGCGCGTAGGGCAGAATAAGCTGGAACGAAAATACCATCCATTAATCCATACAGAGCAAGCCCCACATACAAGACGGGCAAGGACAATTGATCTATAAACACTAGCACCGCAGCGGTCAGCATGATCAGAAAACGAGTCGCATTCGTTAACCAGATTAAGCGCAGCCGATCCGTACGATCTACAATCCAGCCGGATACAGGTAAAATGAGCACATTGGGCAACATATAGATCGTCATAGCCAATCCCATCATTGTGGACGAACCCGTCAGATTATAAATGACAATCGGCAAAATAATCATCGTAACCGAGCTGCCCAGCATCGCAATCCATTGACCTAGCCACAGATACGTGAACGCTCTGGATTGACGAATCGGAGAAAGTAGCTTGGCCAGCGCGGAGCTGGCAGTAGCTTCAGGTGGTGTAGAGATGTAGCTATCGTTTTGCATGATACCTCCTTATGATACCTGTTGTAGTATGGATGGTGGATGGAGAAAAACGAGTATGGAGCGGAAGAAGCGAACAATCCATATAGAACGATCCATATGAAGTTTTGTTCGCAGCTACAGCTCCACTTCAAGCTAAATATCCAACTAAACAATAAAGCTGTGGTCAAACTCATAGTAGGTAGTTCTGGTTACTGCTTATTATGTACTCCATGCAGTGTACCCCGACTGTTCGATTCAGACAATCCCTTACATAAAAAAAGCTCCTCTCACAGGAAAGTGAAGGGAGCTTCAGGTGCAATACGTAGTCGGAGCAGAGCAATGATTTCAAATGATGCGTTAAATAGAATGGGATGCGCTAATTAAGAACAGATACTTTTAGTTGAGAAGCAGCCATACGGTGTGTATTTTGACTACAACGACGGTATCGATGGTGAGTGCAGATCAATAAACACTGAACATGACAGGCAAGTGAATACTGGAACAGCATAAAAAGTATAGCCCATGATCCACTCGTATGCTTGTATCTGACATTTAGCCGATCGAGCTTAAACCCATAGCTTGTAAGTATGAGAGTGTAATCAACCTTTTTGTACTTCGGTTGCAGGTAGCTCAGGTGCAGTATGACGCTGTAAGTAGCGATCAAATACAAATGGACCGAAAGGCAGCAGTGAAGCGATAAACGCTAGAACAGATTGCTTGAATGTGATTTTGCGCAGGATCAGTGTAACAGCGATCGCAGCGACATAAGCGACAAATAGGATACCGTGAATCATCCCTACGTATGTAACCATTAGCGGCTGCTTAGCCAGATACTTGAGTGGCATTGCAACTAGCACGAGAAGCAGATACGAGATCGCTTCTACATGACCAACCGTGCGAAGCGTTTTGAGCATATTTCCCATGTGGAGACTCCTTTTTCCATCTGTATGAGTAAGCACAGATTTGATGTACACATTTTAACTGGCTATAGTTGTTTAATAATTGTATATGAGTGCGTACATTCTCGTCTGGCTTGCAGGAGACAGATGGCTGAATATAGTAGATTAATTGCAATTTGAATAATTTAAATATAGCGTAAATTCACATCCGATAGGTAGGCTTAAAGTTACAATATTTTGAACCTGTAAGCGATTATATTTAGTGATATAAGGTTGTTAAAAGAATTTAATGAAACAGATATGACATTATTAAAATATCGAATGTGTCGCTTCTGTAATGGTGATGATCTAGTTGAACAGGTTTAAGCAGTGTCTCAATTTCCTGTATGTGTAGTGTAATGCATCGAGTATACTTTTTCGAGATACGAGATACGAGATACGAGATACGAGATACGAGATACGAGATACGAGATACGAGATACGAGATACGAGATACGAGATACGAAGCATAAAACCATTATAAGAATTTGTTGAAAATAACAAGATAAAAAAGCCTGATGCTCCGTTGCTAACCTCACAACGTAAGCATCAGGCTTTTGAAAATACGATATTGATCATGAGTTTTCACTACTGGCAGGCTATGATACAATTCGCCAGGCATGTTAAACAATAGACATGCTAACGAAGAAAAATAAGCAGACATGCATAACGTGACTGTAATCGCACAGTCAACATCATAAAAAAGCACGAGGCATCATTTGCTTCATTAACTATGTTCCGATAATTACGTCTTCAATAATTATCTTTCAATGACTATCCTTTGATAGCCATCCTTTAAAAAATCTTCTTAATACTTCGCGTTAGGCACCTTCACATCCGGATCAAGATCCGCTTCGTAATCGACACCATCGGTTTCAAAGCCGAATAGCTGGAAGAACTCTTTGCGATAGCCTTCCAGATCAGTCAGCTCGTATACATTATCAGTAGTGAGTTGATTCCAGATTGTAGATACCTCGGACTGTACATCATCGCGCATTTCCCAATCATCCAGACGCAGGCGATCTTTCTCGTCAACTGGAGTGTCCCCTCCATTGTACAGACGATCCGCGAACATACGGTACATCTGCTCAATACAGCCTTCATGGATGCCTTTTTCTTTCATTACCTTATACAATGCGGACATGTAAAGAGGAACAACTGGAATAGCGGAGCTAGACTGGGTTACCAGTGCTTTACATACGGCTACATACGCTTGGCCGCCTTTGGAGCCCAGCTCTTCGTTCATCTGACGAGCGGTTGCTTCCAGATGATCCTTTGCCTGACCGATTGAGCCTTGACGGTAGATGGCCTGTGTAATATTCGAGCCAATATAGGAGAAGGCTACAGTTACAACATCATCTGTCAGCACATCCCCAGCGCTCAGCGCATCGATCCACGATTTCCAATCGTCGCCGCCCATCACACGTACGGTTGCTTCGATCTCTTCTGGCGTTGCTGGCTCGATGCTGATCTCGCTCACTTCACCAGTATGGAAGTTAACGGTTTTATTCGTGTATGTTTCACCGATCGGCTTGAGTGTGGAAGTGTACGTTTCGCCTGTATTTGGATCGGTACGACGCGGTGCAGCTACACTGTAGATGACCATATCAACTTTACCAAACTCTTTGCGGATCGCTTCAACGGTATCTGCTTTCAGCTCGTTCGTAAATGCATCACCGATCACGCTAAATGATTTTAAGCCAGCTTCCTGTGCAGCCTGTTCAAAAGCAGCAGAGTTATACCAGCCAGCCGAAGCCGTGCGACCTTTGACAGAACCGCCATCACGGTATACACCAATCGTGTTTGCACCTGCACCAAATGCTGCCACAATACGTGCAGATAGTCCGTAGCCAGTCGAAGCGCCGATCACGAGCACATTACGCGGGCCTTTTACCGCAGGCTTTGATTTTACATATTCGATCTGCTCCTGTACCTGACGTGCACAGCCAGCAGGATGAGCAGTCGTACAAATAAAACCACGCGTTCTCGGTTTAATAATCATGAGTATAATTCCTCGCTTTCGTATATATAGGGATATTAAAGTCATTGTTATGCATACTCGCCTATTGTAGCATTTTTTCGGTCATATAGCACCTGGTACCAAATGGAGAAGAATGGAGGTAGGAGAATCTGTTGGTGAATAAGAATTGGCACGATATATGCGGATGTGAAGGGTGGATGAGGCAGGTCATTCTTTATGTAGATCCACGATCATGTCCAAATTTTGAAAAATTGAGAAATAGCGTTTAAAATGTAGATAGGTTGGTTAACTATATATCGGAAATATTAATTTTGCAAAATATAATGAATTTATTATTAGATAGGCTTGCAATATTCTTTAATTAGTTGTATATTAGATTCATAAGGTTACGAAGTGGTTATAAGTTACCTATGGAAAGTTAATTACGTTTTAAAAAATATAAAAAATTGAAGAGGAGCCATTACTCATGAACACAAAATTCAGTAAAATCCTGATGTCCGCTACTTTAGCCGCTACACTGGGTGCAGTTGCCATTGCCCCAATCGGAGGTAGCCACGCATACGCTGCAACTGACGATCAATCGAACCATGACAAACGTAAAGACAAAGAAGAGCGTATTGCTGATAACGCAGCATTCCTGGCTGCACAAGAAGCTCAATTCCAAGCACTGTTTGGTACACAGGAAGATAACAGCAGCACAACAACACAGGAGCCTGCCAACTCCCAAGCACCTGCTACTGATGCAACAAACAAAACAATTACTGTTGTTGTTCCACAAGGTGCCAGCCTGACTGATCTTGCTGCTCAATATGGTGTAACTGTAGACGAGCTGGTTGCTGCCAACAACCTGCTGCCTGCTGGATTCCAACTGACTGTTCCACAAAAATAAGAACGTTTTGCTAGACAATGATCACTAAATACTATTTAGTGCATAAAGCTTATCTATAAAAGATTCCCCACTTGTATCGATAAGCCAGCTACATCCTTGATTGGATGCAGCACCGTTTGTACAGATTCTGTGTATACTCCTGTGTCGGAGAACTCATCCCCTTGTTTCTTCTGGAGCGCAGGAGTATCACAGAATTGCAATGATTCAATGAAAAGTTCCCCTTTTCAATGTTGAAATCGGCCAAAAACCCCTTGTCCGCTGCATCTGCCAAATGCAGCCGGGCAGTTCACATAAAAAGCTGACGTCCTCCCCTGAACGTCAGCTTTTTTTGCGTGTATAAAATTAAATAAATAGGGTGTTCCGCAGCATGGAGTTGCCAAGCTGCAATAGTACAATTGAGTCAAGTCATACAATTACATTCCACTACACTCCATGCAGGCGATAATGGATTTTGTACAAGCAGCTCATCGTGTAACTGATCTAACTCCCTGGGGTTTGGTTTAACGAACCAGATAGGAAGTAGTCAATGGTACGAATAATACCGAGCCTGGATCATATTCTGTGCTTTCTACAAAGACAGCCTTAACGCCTTTGACATCAACATCAACACCGGTCATGCCTTGATCAGCTGTCAGAGATAAAGTTTTGAGTACAGTGCGATCGCCGTCATAGATCGTAATTTTCTGATTACCGCTTAGCAGAGCCATCTCAAGATGGAGCGTGCTGTATTTGTTGTCTGTCATGACCTGGAAGTCACGGAAGGATTCCGGCTTATCGTTAATATAAACCTCTTTGTAGTCTTTACCTTTGTAGACGGTTTTGGCAGGATCTTTGGTACGCAGTGAAGAGCTTTCCATTGCAGTAGAGCCAAGCTGGCTTAATGTTGGTTTACTGGACGAAGGTGTTGTCGTTGAACCGCCACCAGTACTGCCACCTGATGTGCTACCGCTACCGATGCTGATCGATGAGTTAGCGCTATCATAATTGACCGGAATATCCATCAATTGACCAACGGCGCGAACCGGCAGGTAGGTTGTACCGTTGTACGTAATAGGCAGAACCTTTTTACCATTCGCATCGGTAAGCTGAGCGGATGTACCATTCACGGTAAAAGAAAGTGCACTGTTGAGATATGCGCGAATCGGCTGGAGGCTAGTTGCCGCGATTGCGCCTGTTCCAATCCCCAACGTCAGTGTAGCCGTAATAAGTAATGCGGTGCCTTTTTTAATCATTATTATTCCTCCTTAACAAGTTGAATTCAGACTTCACTGCAACCATGTAGAAAGAGTGCAAAAGAGCGACACGCAACGAGATCGGGGAGTGTATACTGCGCGATAGTGGAAGTATGTTGTTAGGTGTATGTAAAAAGCAGTAAGTCGGATACTTTATATTTACATAGGCTTGTAAACATTGTCAATTACTGATAGCAAGGCTCACATGAGGCTAGATTAGGTATCAGCATTTCCATGATGTTATATGAGTCGGTTATTGGGGCGATAAGAGTGTACTATTTTTATGGAAGGAAAATATCTAGAAATGTATCGATACAGGTGCAAGAAAACGTAAGAAAAGTTCTAAGAAATATCTAAAAAAGTTATATCTGTACATGTACATACCTCATAGGAATAATTACCGCTTATACGGGTACATCTAAAGAAATTACAATGAACGACAATTATCATTAAAACAAAATAAAACAACGGAGGCGCTACATCTAGCGGTCTCCGTTGTTGATAGTATAGATCAGATCGATGCCAATCCGTTTTTGGTATCGTTTAATGCTGAGAAGGCGTATCCTTTTTCAAGCCTTTGCCAAGCCCCTTCATAAAGCGCAGACCAAATCCGAGCGCGCGCTGGATGTCAGGGTCCTTGAGTGCACTGAGCATCGTCATTAAGCCGATCTTTTCCGTTTGTGGACGAGCGGCTTCCTGTAGTCCTGACTGTACACTGTTCATGAGCTGGGCGGTCTGTGCAGGATCAACAGCAGTTAATGCACCTGCTGCTGCCATCCCGTTATTGATCAAG
Organism: Paenibacillus hunanensis; assembly: GCF_034055775.1. Taxonomy (NCBI): domain Bacteria; kingdom Bacillati; phylum Bacillota; class Bacilli; order Caryophanales; family Paenibacillaceae; genus Paenibacillus; species Paenibacillus hunanensis. The sequence goes on from NZ_CP139194.1 coordinate 1,694,577, forward strand.
TTCGTAATTTCTTTACGTGATACCTGACCAAGTACGATTTCGGCAATTTCAGCTTTAGCTTTGAGCATCGATTCAGCGGCTTCCAGCATGCCGCTGCTTTCTAGCTCACGTAAAATGGACAACGAGCGCTCCAATGCTGCATTGGACGCAGCCAGCTCCTTTTGCAACTGTTCAATTGTCTGTTGCTGTTGCTCCTGCTCAGTTAGCGTCTTCTTGCGAATTGCTGTAATGGGTGCAGCCATGTGCAATGCTCCTTTTATTCCGTATTGATATCATGAGGCGAGTCGATACGAAGGCATACGTGCAAACAGTTTGGATGGAATGGCCACCAGGTGGCTGACCACGTATACACGTTTGCGTATGCCCTCGTTCATCCGTATTTGCAACCCGTTAGGGCGCTTTGTTACATATCCACGAGCGATACGTAGTCAGGACGATCCCATTTCCGCTGCACTTCAACGCCATGTTGTGGGTGGCGCTTTTTGTAGCGTGGATTAATTTCCGGTAACGGGTTTAGGCCTTTGACATTCAGAATTTGCATGCGTACCTTGGTCTGCTTGTATGCAGGTGTATGAGTACGCACATCAACCGCAGAGCCTGTCAGCAGATTGACCGCTGTCTCGTGGCTAACCGAGTGCATCGGTACATAAATTTCCTGTCCACGCACACGATCCGTAACGACCGCACGCAGCTTGATGGCTCCATATGGAGATTCAAGACGTACAAGTGTGCCATCCTCAACGCCGCGCTCTGCCGCCAGCTCTGGAGATACCTCCACAAATACCTCGGGCAGCTTGCGGTTAATTCCCTGTGACTTGTTCGTCATATTGCCTTCATGGAAATGCTCCAGCAAGCGACCATTGTTCAGAGTTAGATCGAACTCGGCAGGATATTCAACGGGCGGTACATAGTCCACCAGTGAGAAGCGCGCTTTTTTATCTGGGAAATGGAAGCCGTCTGTATACAGAAGCGGCGTATTCGCACCATCGGACGCGCCCCAGTGGAAGCTACCCCAGCCTTCCAGTACATCATAATCACATTGTGCAAAAAATGGCGTTAGACTCGCCATCTCTGCGAAAATCTCGGATGGATGCGTATAGCCCCAGTCAAAACCAAGCTTCTTCGCTAGCTGTGTCGTGATCCACCAGTCTGGCTTGGAATCGCCGAGCGGCTCCAGCACCTGATACAGACGCTGTACACGACGCTCCGTATTGGAGAATGTACCATCCTTCTCCAGCGATGGAGACGCAGGCAGGATTACATCTGCGAACTGAGCGGTTTTAGACAGGAATACATCCTGCACGACGAAAAATTCAAGCTGGGATAGCATCTCATGCACATGGTTTACATTGGAATCGATCCATGCCATGTCCTCACCAACCAGATACATCGCCTTCATCTCACCACGAGCGATACCATCCACCATTGCGATATTGTCCTTACCTGGAACGGGTGAGATCGGTACACCGTAAGCCTGCTCAAACTTGGCACGTGCTTCGTCATTCGATACATGTTGGTAGCCCGGCAGCCATGGTGGCAATGTACCCATATCGCATGCACCCTGTACATTATTATGTCCACGCAGTGGGTATGCACCTGCACCAGGGCGCATATAGTTGCCTGTAGCGAGCAGCAGATTGGAGATCGCGGCAGATGTATGGGAACCCGCGATATTTTGTGTGACACCCATGCCCCAGCAGATCGCTGTTCCATCGGCATCGCGAATCATTTCTGCAATGTTGATCAATTCTGCCTGAGCGATACCGGTCACTTCTTCTGCATAAGCGAGCGTATACGGCTCGATCAGCTTCAAGTAATCCTCATATTGATTCACATGTTGCTGGATAAAGTCTGGCTGATGCCAGCCCTGCTGGATCATATAGTTCGTAATTGCGGTAATCCAGACAAAGTCTGTGCCCTGCTTTGGACGGATGAACAGATCGGAACGCTCTGCCATCTCATGTTTGCGCAAATCGGCAACAACCAGCTTTTGTCCGTGCAGCTTGTGCGCGCGCTTGATGCGAGTTGCCAGTACCGGATGACCATCCGCAGGAGCGCAGCCGATCAGAATAACCAGACCTGCCGCAGCGATATCCTTGATTGTACCTGCGTCACCACCGATGCCAACTGTCGACATCAGACCATCGGAAGCTGGAGATTGGCAATACCGAGAACAGTTATCCACATTGTTCGTCTGGAAAATTTGGCGAGCGAGCTTCTGGATCACGTAGTTTTCTTCGTTTGTAATTTTGGAGGACGAGATAAAGCCGACTTTATCACTGCCATGCTCATTGCGAATAGCATTCAGGCGGTCAGCTACATAGGTTAATGCTTCATCCCATGTCGCTTCCACGAATTCTGCACCCTGACGAATGAGTGGTGTCGTCAGACGCTGATCACTATTGACGAAGTCCCAGCCGAATTTCCCTTTCACACAGGTCGAGATGGCATTGACCGGCGCATCATGGGTAGGCTGTACCTTTAGAATTTCGCGACCTTTGGTCCAGACTTCAAAGGAGCAGCCTACGCCGCAGAAGGTGCAGACTGTTTTGGTTTTGCGTGTGCGTGTATCACGCATTGCCGCTTCAACCTCGGAGATTGCAAAAATGCCGCTATAGCCCGGTTCAACCTCTTTGATCACATCGATCATCGGGTTCAGCATATTTTCACCGATACCGGACATAAAGCCAGCCTGACCGAGCATGGATTTTTCCATCAGTGCATTACATGGGCAGATCGTGACACATTGTCCGCAGCTTACACAGGATGATTCATTGATCGCTACGCCATCATCCCAGACGACGCGAGGGCGATCCGCTTCCCAGTCAATGGATAGCGTTTCGTTTACCTGCAAGTTCTGGCATACCTCTACACATTGACCGCAGGCGATACACTGGTTCGGATCATAGCGGTAAAAGGGATGTGACATATCGACTTCATTAGCAGGTGCCTTGGGCTTGTAAGGGTATTTCTGATGCTCGATGCCCATCGCTTCAACGGTATTGTGCAAGGTACAATTACCGTTATTGTTATCGCAGACGGTGCAATACAGCATATGGTTTTCAAGCAGACGATCCATGCCTTCCGTCTGTGCCGCTTTGGCAGAAAGGGAATCGGTCTGTACGCTCATGCCTGCGGTTACAGGAGTAGAGCAGGCGCGAGTTAGCTTGCCATCGATTTCGACGATACACGTATCGCAGGTCTGAATCGGATCAACCTCAGGCACATAGCAGACCTGTGGATGCTGAATCTGTGCTAGATTGATCGCTTGCAGGACAGTCATGCCTGGCTGGGCTTCATAGTCTTGTCCGTTAATGATAAGTTTGACGGATGAGGATTCGTTCATGTGGAGACTCCTTCGTTATCAATTTGCAGGTGCATTATCGGGTTCGGGGTGAAAACGGCATAAAAAAACTCCACCTTAAAGTCGACGCCTGGATCAGGCAGCAAGTTTAAAGTGGAGTAATCCGTTAGCAATGACATACTAACCAATCAACCCAAAATCATTGACAATCATGTGACTAAAAATATTATACTCCTCCTGTAAAGAAATTCAAGACACAACTTGTTCAAACTTAACATGATAGGTGATACACAAGTCGTAAATCTTCAGAAAATAAAGCAACACTTGAATTTCAGAGGATCAGGTGTATGATCATTAACGTACTGTTGAGCAACAACAGGCAGGGAGGAACGGCGATGAAAAAAGAGGCAGCATTTAACGAGATTGTACGTAAAGTGCGTAAGGATACATTTGGCAAAGGGCCGGAGCGCATTCATACGACCTTTGTTGATAATATGGCTATTACGAAGATGTGGGGCAATTTTACACCGACAGAGAAATTTATTGCCGGGACGGCAGAGGGCAAGGAGATGGTGCACCGCGCACGTACTCAAATGGTGCAGAAGCTATATGAGCAGCATGTACCGGACGGAATGGAGGAGCTATGCGGTTCAAAGCTTCAACATCTGTTTACCGATATTAAAGTGGAGGATGATTTTGCCATCTCCGTGTTTGTGTTTGAAAAAAATATTGAACAGGGATGATATCATGGACGCGGAGTTTAAGCAGCAACGCACAATGATCCGCTATGAAGGCGGACGATTCGAGGAAAAGCAGGATCTAGTCGTATCGGAGCAGCCGATTACCGTCAAGGTGAATGGTGAGGAGTTTGTCACACTTGTATGCACACCCGAATATGTGGAGGATATGACGATTGGCTTTCTCGCATCAGAAGGTGTGATTCAGCGATATAGCGATATTAACGAGCTGTGGATGCAGGAAGAGGAAGGCTTTGTGCATGTGCGTACCGATCGCTGGAAGCCACAGCATCGGCAGCTATTCACCAAACGGTATATTACATCCTGCTGTGGAACAAGCCGTCAGGGGTTCGTTTTTTTCAACGATGCACGTACAGCGAAGCGAATGGATGAAGTTAAAGTACAGCTTACTTTTCAGCAATGCTTTGCGCTGATGGATGAGGTGCAGCAGCAGAGTGAGCTATTCAAGCAGACCGGTGGTGTACACACGGCGGCATTATGCGATCCAGATGGAGTGGTACTGGCTCGTAGCGATATCGGTCGTCACAACGCACTGGACAAAATTTACGGCTGGTGTCTGAAAAATGATATGAATCCACAGGGGAAAATTATCGCCTTTAGCGGACGGATTTCCTCGGAAATTTTGACCAAGGTATCGAAGATTGGCTGTGAGGTTATTTTATCCAAGTCGGCACCTACTGAGCTGGCGCTTGATCTGGCAGATCATCTTGGCATTACGACAGTAGGTTTTATTCGCGGCGACAGCTGCAATGTGTATACACATCCCCAGCGTTTGAAAGAATATGCGGACAAGCAGGAAAGCACTGTGTTATTCTAAAAGGAATCACTTTCAGGCGATATCGCCCTGAATCGCCAGCGCAATGACGCGTCTGGCTGAAGCAGGCGGTAGGCGCCTTATTATATATCGGGCATGGAGCGAGGATTGGAGGAGAGACGATGGCTATCTATGATCAGCATAACCGTATCATGCGGGATTTACGGATCTCCGTCACAGACCGCTGTAATTTCCGTTGTCGGTATTGTATGCCGGAGGAGATTTTCGGCAAGGACTATGCTTTTTTGTCCAATGAGCATGTGCTAAGTGAGGAAGAGATTGGGCGTATAGCAGCGATCTTCGTTGGACTCGGCACGCAAAAGCTGCGCATCACAGGCGGCGAGCCGCTATTGCGTAAGGATCTTGCTAGCATTATTGAGCGATTGTCATCACTCGGGGCAGAGGATTTGTCGCTGACGACGAATGGCAGTCTGCTTGCGCGTAAGGCAACCGAGCTGAAGGCAGCCGGACTACACCGGATTACGGTCAGTCTGGACAGTCTAGAGGACGATCTATTCCTGAAAATGAATGGTGGACGTAGCCGCGTGAAGCCCGTGCTGGAAGGCATTGATGCCGCAGCAGCCGCCGGATTATCGGTCAAGGTCAATATGGTCGTTCAGCGTGGCTTTAATGAGGATGCCGTCGTACCGATGGTGAATTATTTCCGGGAGCGCGGTCATATTTTGCGCCTGGTTGAATATATGGATGTAGGGAATACGAATGGCTGGAATCGCGAGCATGTGGTCAGTAAGCAGGAGCTACTGGATCGGATTGGCGAGCATTGGCCGCTAGAAGCGATGGCGCCGAACTATGCTGGAGAGGTAGCGACTCGTTATCGTTTTACCGATGGAAAAGGGGAGATTGGCTTTATTTCCTCTGTAACTGAAGCTTTCTGCGGCTCCTGCACACGAGCGCGATTGTCGGCAGAGGGCAAGCTGTATACATGCTTGTTTGCGACTAAGGGGCATGATCTGCGCGCCCTGCTACGCTCCGATATGACTGATTCAGAGCTTGCACAGCATGTATCCGATATCTGGAATGGTCGACATGATCGGTATTCACTTGATCGCGGAACTGAAGCAGCGCCAGATCGTCAGGGTGGCAGCAAGGTTGAGATGTCTCATATTGGCGGATAAATCTGGAAAGCAAGCCCTTCAGCAGGTAATGAAAATAACAGCTATACGATAGCAATGGAAAATAGAGGGCGACTGCCTTCTATTTTTTTGTCACAAGATTGACAAATAAAAGGTAGTCCATTACTCTTAGAAAGCAGCTAAAGCTGGCTTGGAGCGGATTCATGTATTGTCTCGGCTCTAAGCGTGAATGCAATACCGTTGATTGATGACCTTATACGTGAAAATGTAAGGGAATTAACCAGCATTACCGGTTCCTCTGTATGTTATGACACATGTCTTATGTCAGCAGGATGAGGGCTTGTTATGGTGGTTTTTTGTGCTGTAATGATTCGCTGTTTGGCATTGCAATCTGGCGCCGGAAATGTAATCACAATGAGCGAGTCCCTGTCTGCACACAACCGTATGCTAACAACGAAGATGACATGGATGGAGGATATACAATGGCTTATTATACACCGCAGGAAATTATGAAGATGTCCGCTGAGGTTGGCTTGAAAAAATCCAAGCTGCCAGTATGGACGGTACTGATTCTTGGTTTTCTGGGCGGAGCCTTTATTTCACTAGGATTTCTCGCGGATATTCGCGTAATCGGAACTGCTCCCAAGGAGCTTGGCTCGATCGCTGGATTTTTCGGAGCAGCTGTATTTCCAGTTGGCTTGATGCTGACTGTACTGGCAGGAGCAGAGCTTCTGACGGGTAATATGATGACAATGGCTGCGGCACTATTTTCCAAAAAGATCGGTATTGCTCAATTGCTGAAAAACTGGGTGCTGGTACTCGTTTCTAACTTTGTCGGTGCCATTGCAGTTGCCTACTTTTTCGGGCATGTGGTTGGACTGGTAGAAGGAGATTTTCTCGCGAAAACACTGTCGATCGCACATGCCAAAGTTCACGATGGCTTTGTGGAATCCTTTATATCAGCGATTGGCTGTAACTGGCTCGTTTGTCTTGCCGTCTGGATTGCTTATGGCAGTAAAGATTCGTTTGGCAAATTTGCAGGCATCTGGTTCCCGATCATGGCGTTTGTCGCGATTGGTTTCCAGCACGTTGTAGCTAACATGTTCATCATTCCGGCAGCGATTTTTGCAGGCTCGGACATTACATGGCTTCAATATATCGAAAACTTTGTACCTGTATTTCTCGGTAATGTCGTTGGGGGTTCGATCTTTGTTGGACTGGCGTATTTCCTGGCTTACCGTCATACGTTTGATAGCGCGGCAGCTCCAGCGGAACAGACGACGGCAACGACAGCTTCGGCTTCCACACGAGCGATTCCAGACGCTAACTTGAATAATACGCGTGCAGTGAAGCACTAGATTATATTCCCTTTTATCAAAAGGGAGCGATGACATGATCGACGATCGGATCAAGCTTCTCTACACAATAAAGCACAACAGATAATCAAAAATCCCCGTTTCTGAAATTCAGAGAACGGGGATTTTTCTATTGCAGATACCATGTATTACGTTTATTACGAGTTATTTTAAGGATTAAACAGCGTGCTTATCTGTTGGAATGCTGTCCGACGCTTCTTCGTTACTACCCGCATCGTTAGATACTACGGGAGTAAGTGGTGACACCGAAGCCGATGCTACAGAGGACTCACTACCAGATGCAGCATGCTCGTCCAGCTGGAAGCGATCAAGCTCGTGATGCATTTCGCCGCGAATTTGACGAAGCTGCTTCACCTGCTCGCTCGATTGCTGGAAGGCATGGCGCTGCTCGACAGTAGAAGCAGTAATCTCCTGACTACCTGCCGCAGACTGCTCGGTAATGGCACTAATATTTTCAATCGCTTGCTGTACCTGATTACTCAGCTCATGCGAGCTTTGCATATCGTCAGACAGGCGATGAATATGCGAAGCAATCTGCTGAATTTGCTGACTGATCTCGGCAAAGGAGGCATCGGTAAGCACAGTTGCCTGTTCCTGCTGTACAAACAGGTCTACGCTGTTCGTGACGGAAGCATGTACCTGACCTACCGCTGAGGTGATCGCTTCAACCGCTGCAAAAATTTGACGTGCAGCTTCAACGGATTGATCGGCTAGCTTCTTCACTTCACCAGCTACGACCGCAAAGCCACGTCCAGCATCGCCAGCGCGAGCTGCTTCAATAGAAGCATTCAGGGACAACAGATTCGTTTGCGATGCGATATCCGATACGAGCTGCGTCATACTAGCGATCTGTCCGGCGTTTTGCTCCAGCGATTGTACGGTTTGCTGCAATTCACTCATCGCTTGACGGTTATTCGTTACGATCGCGAGCTGTTGCTGCATACGACTGCTGCCTTCCTGAATCGAACGTAATACTTCATTGCTGTAAGCGGCTGATTCGGATGTCGTTTCCAGATTAGAGCGGAATTTATCCTGCATCTGATCGACAACTTCAACCGTTACACTCAGATCCTCAGCAATCTTCTGACTGCCTACCGCCAGCTCCTCAATCGATTGAGCAACCTGACTTACGATATCCTGCATACGATCATTACTACGGTCAATATCCTGCGCCATATCGTCTACACGGTTACCCGCCTGGCCAATGGAGCTGACGATACTGCGCAGATTAGCAATCATCTGGTGGAACGCACGATTCAGCTCGTCCAGTTCATCGCGTCCTTTGGCTGCCTGTAGCTTCACAGTCAGGTCGCCGCCTGCGATACGCTGCGCTGCATCCGTTAATACCTGAGTACGACGTGCCAGTTGTCTTGCTGTATAGGTGTTGAAAATACCTACAGCAATAACGAGAATGATCGCGCCTATGAGTGCGATTTGCCATGTTAGCGTGATGCTGGATGTCAGCTCGGCAGTATAATTTTCATAGTCTGCTTTGGTTTGCAATTTCAGCAGGTAGACATCGTTTTGAATACCTTCGATTCGAATGCTCTCACGTTTGGCCTCGGCACCATTCTGATTTTGCATCGCGGTTGTACTGGCTGTAGCGAGTTGCTTGAATTTGCTCTGAACCCGCGCTAAGAGCTGTGTTTCTGCCGGCTCAGGTAAGCCAGCTGCTTGTAGCGTATCCAACGTTGTTTGTACTTTTGTCAGCTGTTTCTCTACAATTGCGCGATTACTTTCCGATATAGAAAAGGAATAGTTGTTCAGCGCCTGACCGGTGGACACCAGATCACTGTCCAGCTGCTGTACATTCAGCATATTAGGCACCAGATCGCTCGTTTGTGCGTTGATGCTTAATAGCTGGAAGATGATATAACCGACCAGTATGAGCGAAGCGAGTAGCGAGATGAGCGCATTTCGCACCAGTTTTCCTTGTAATTTCATGGGGGATTTCCTCCAGTAGTTAAAAAGTAAGGGCCGTGCGAATTACGAGCCTTGCAGCGTGATTTTGATATCACCCGAGATCAGCTTTTGCTTCAGGTCCTCCAGCTGCTTTTGCTGGTCATCCGATAGCTCAACGAGATGAATTGGAGCCAGACCGACACCGCCATCTTGCAGACCGAATACCATGTCTTTTTTCGGGAATGTTTTATTGCTTTGAATATACGTTTGTGTCGCATTATATAGTGCGACATCGATATTTTTGACCATCGAGGAGATGACCGATTTTTCAGCTAAGAAGAATTGATCGCTATCTACACCGATCGAGTAAATGCCTTTTTTCTGAGCTTCTTCTAATCCACCGACACCGGTCAGACCTGCAACGGTATAAATCACATCGGTTCCATCATCATCAATCATTTTGGTAGCAGCGGCAGAGCCAAGCTCTGGCTTACCAAAGTCTCCGGTGTAATTCACAACGACGCTGGAGGATGGATTGACTGCAAGTGCACCCTGTTCAAAGCCACTTTGGAATTTATGGAGAAGAGGAGTTTCGATTCCGCCAATAAAGCCGAGCTTACCTGTTTTACTAGCCATTGCTGCAAGCGCACCGGCAAGGAAGCTGCCTTCTTCTTCTTTAAATGTAATCGAAGCAACATTGGGCAAATCTGATTTTTCGTCAATAAGTATAAACTGACGATCTGGATGACTCTTGGCAGCGGTTTCCAGACTATCCTTTACAGCATACCCAAGTCCGATAATCAGGTCATTGTTATTTGCAAGAAGCTGATTAAAGCCTTCGTCATACGTTTTGGTATCTGAAATCTCTCTGTAGTCAAACAGAATCTTGCCTTCATCGCGAGCACGAATAAGGCCATTAAAAGCACCGTCACTGAAGGACTGATCACCAAGTCCGATATCAGATAACACGATACCAACTTTGAGCCTTCCCGTGTCTGCCGAAGCGACAGGTTGTTTGTTCGAGCAGGCACTAAGAAGCAGAACTGCGGCTAGAATGATAAGCCCGCTAATTTTTTTCCAATGATTGTTTGTATACACTGGCGATTTCCTCTCTGATTCGAAATACGTTTCAAAGGGTATATCGGATATCCAAGTCAGTTAGTTAAGATGCTACACCAATGTAAACGCTAACAATTCAAAAGTTAATCTTCCGATGACGCTTTAGGGTAACTTTATCAAATTAATGCTTGGATGCAGACCTGTGACAGGGTATGATAGGAGTTAATCAATTTTGCAACATCTGCATATGCGATGCATAGGGATGAATACTATCGTTAACTGGGGGAAGAGTATGAAGTATATCAGCACGAGAGGACAGGTTGAGCCAAAGGGCTTTATCGATACTGTACTGATGGGACTTGCCGATGATGGCGGTTTGATGGTGCCAGAGAAGGTGCCGACCGTTTCGGAAAGCACGCTTCAAGCATGGAGCAAGCTAAGCTATATTGACCTGTTCCTGAATATATTTGCTCTATATGTAGAGGATGAGATTCCGGCAGACGATCTACGTCAGCTTGCAGAACGCAGCTATGCGAACTTCCGCCATCCAGAGGTTGCTCCGGTGCGGCAAATTAACGATTCGCTTCATATTATGGAGCTGTTCCATGGCCCTACCTTTGCGTTCAAGGATGTAGCGCTCCAATTCATGGGCGAATTTTATTCTTACATTTCCAAAAAATACGGTGAAGTCATTCACATTCTAGGTGCTACCTCCGGCGATACCGGTGCAGCAGCCATTCAAGGTGTACGTGGTAAAGAAGGCATCAAAATCTGTATCCTGCATCCACACAATCGGGTGAGTAAAGTACAGGAGCTGCAAATGACGACAGTAGACGATCAAAACGTGCTCAATCTGTCGGTCAAAGGCAACTTTGATGATTGCCAGAAAATTATTAAGGATCTGTTCGCTGATCTGCCATTCAAAAAGCAGCATCATCTGCGCGCGATCAACTCCATTAACTTTGTACGGATTCTGGCACAGACGGTGTACTACTTCTACGCTTACTTCCGCGTGGAGGAAGCAGCGACAGGTCGCAAAATCAATATCTGTGTGCCATCCGGTAACTTTGGTAACATCTTCTCTGGCTTCCTGGCGCAGAAGATGGGACTGCCGATCCACAAGCTGATCATTGCTACGAATGAAAATAATATTCTGGAGCGCTTCGTGAAAACAGGCGAATATAAGCCTGGTGATTTCCGTAGCACGCATAGCCCATCGATGGACATTCAGGTGGCAAGTAACTTTGAGCGTTATCTGTACTATTTCCTGAACGAGGATGCTTCCAAAGTAGCGGCGTACATGCAGCAGCTACAACGTGAAGGTCAAATCGTACTGTCCGGTGCCGATCTGGAGCAGGTGCAGCGTGACTTTGTCGCACATGGCGCATCCAATGCAGAATGCCTGGACGAGATTCGTAAATATAAGCAGGAATATGACTATCTGCTTGATCCACATACTGCCTGCGGTATTGCGGCATACGAGCAATACAATGGTGAAGATGAAGTGTGTGTAACACTGGCAACGGCGCATCCTGCCAAGTTTGACGAGGCGATCATCCTATGTGATATTAAGCAGGAATTCCCTGCACCGATCGCTGCGCTGTTCGATATGCCACAGCATCAGACGGTGATCGATCATGATAAGGATGAGGTTGTACGCCAGCTTGAATCGTTTTATACATTGCAGCTGTAATCACGAAAGATAAGTATTCCGAAACCGTAGCCTATGGCTGCGGTTTTTTGATTTGTAAATAGAATGGATGAATAACAGATAACGATTCCAACTCTGTTTGGGTGAACATCTTCATAATATTGTGTTTTCACAAAAAACTAGGCATAGTAGATGTAGAAGCCGTAAAACGCATAAAAAATAAACTGATTCATAGGGATTTGTGCAGAGCATGAAGGGATGAGACAAATGACATTTCAACATCAACTGGAACGCTTGAAACTACAATGGAATGATCTGTTAGAGACGTTGCAGCATAAAGGTGCAGACGTAATCCATATATATGAAGAACCTGTAAAAGATAATCAGCTTGCTGAACTGGAGCAACAGCTTGGGATAGAGTTACCTGATGAGCTAAGACAGATGCTGGCTATGGCATCTGAAGCAAGAATGGGATGGACGCTGCCACATGAATCTTTGGTGCCATTTGGTGCCAATGGAGATTGGGGATGGTCGTTTCAGGCAATATACTGGCTGGATGTGTGGCAACTGGAGGAAGCCGTGAATCCTACACGCTATCTTACTTTTTGCCCTGGCTACAATGGAGATAGTCTTGTGCTTGATATGCACGCACCATCCAAGCAACATGCAGTGTTAAGCTGGAATCATGAGACAGGCGATTTTCAATTTCTTGCACCTTCACTCGGTGAATTTTTTGAGCGTGTGACAATCATGTATGGAATTGGAGCAGAATCATGGCAATATGAACCGTTTATCGATTATAGCGGCTTGAACGTCGATCATCCTCATTCACTAAAGTGGCGTGCTTGGATGCATGATTATGTGCATCTAACACTCGAAAAGGCACAGGCAACATTGGAGGGACTTATTCGTTATACTGAGGTGTCTGGTGTAGTAGACGTTTCATTGCGCTCAGCGTTTCATCATTTTGCACCGGAACTTATACTTCAAGCATGGCAGAAACGCATTAATGAGGAATCAGATCGTGGTATACGTGAGACATTGATGAAGTACATCGGTGATATTTGTTATACACATGCGGCAGATTGGGTACGTTCGCTGTGGAGATCACACGCTGAGGAGCGAATCAATGCGTCCGTGTTGACGTATTTGACAGTACGATGTTTACCAGAATCTGAAGGTTTGAAACTTGTGTTCAACGAGCTAGAGCAGATGGAGCAGACAAGTCGCCTCAATGGATATACGGCATGTGCATGGCTGAAGCCTTTTACAAGTCGTAAGGTGATTGAGTGGATGTTCCTTGGTCAGCGTGTCAGCTATCCCTATGATGGCTGGGATCGTCTCTTTGCCTGTTCTGCACCGTCAGCGGAGGATATCTGGCAATGGCTCGGTGGGAGTACGGTGCAGCGACAAGTCGTCATTAGTGCACTGGCAATGCTAGAAAATGTACAGACGATTTTTCCAGAGCAGGCTCAGTTGCAGCATACGCTGGTATTGCTGGAACAACAATTAGACAAAGCCGTTACGAAAAAAGAAAAAAATCTGGTGAACGGTGCTGTTCACGCGCTGAACAAACTATAAATACAGTCTTATTATAGACACGACAACATTTCATACATCAAAGGTGGTCATTACATTGGAAATTCAGCATCGTATTCCGTCAATCGACGAGTATTTGCATTTGCGCAAGATTGCTGGCTTGAGTGAGATGAGCCGGGAAGGTGCGGCAAAGGGACTACCGCTCAGTCTGTTTGCAGTCGTACTGGAAGAGCAGGGCGAAGCGATTGGTATGGGACGTGTAGTAGGCGATGGCGGTTTATTTTTCCATGTAACCGATATTGCTGTGCATCCCGATCATCAGGGGAAAGGCTATGGAAAAGCTATCATGGGCGAGATTAGAGATTATTTGCAACAACATATGCCACCGCGTGCAATGGCTACATTGTTCGCCGATGTACCTGCAGATCGACTGTACGCGCAATTCGGATTTGAATACGCGGCACCGGCATCGCTGGGCATGTGGCTACGGCAGTCTCCATAAAGAAATGATGGTATAGCCTGACAGCGATAAGAAGTCGCATGAGCAGAAGCCATATAAGAATAGGAATGATTTGACTTTTTACTGGAACGTTATGCAAGGCAGACGTATAATAGGACTGTTGTTGCAAAATGAAAACCGTTCGGGGATCGGTAGCCTGAAATGGACATGAATGATGTGCCGTCAGACTGCGCTGCCCCGCACAGTCGGAGGAATGAGTAGTGAGAATAGAGAAAGATTTTCTGGGCACCAAAGAAGTTCCCGATGAGGCGTATTATGGCATTCAGACCCTGCGTGCAGTAGAGAACTTTCCGATTACTGGACAGAAGCTGCATCCTGAATTGATCCGTGCGATGGCAATGGTCAAAAAAGGAGCGGCACTGGCGAATATGGAGCTGTCCCGTCTGTATGGACCAAAAGGCGAAGCGATTGTACAGGCAGCCGATGAGATTCTGGAAGGTCGCTGGATTGACCAGTTTATCGTCGATCCGATTCAGGGTGGTGCTGGAACATCGATCAATATGAATACGAATGAAGTGATTGCGAACCGTGCGCTTGAGATTATGGGTAAGGAAAAAGGCGCATACGTTGATATTAGTCCGAATAACCATGTGAATATGGCGCAATCTACCAATGATGCATTCCCGACAGCGATTCATATCGCTACACTGTCTATGATCGAGAAGCTGCTCGTAGCGATGCGTGAGCTACAGCAATCGTTCCAGACCAAAGCAGATGAATTTGATACGGTTATTAAAATGGGTCGTACGCATTTACAGGATGCTGTGCCGATTCGTCTTGGTCAGGAGTTCCAATCTTATGCACGCGTGCTTGGTCGTGACATTCAGCGTGTAGAGAATACACGCGAGAATCTGCTACATATTAATATGGGCGCAACCGCAGTCGGTACAGGTCTGAATGCGGATCGCCGCTATATTGTGCGTGTAGCCGAGATTCTAGCAGACATTAGTGGCTTCCCACTGGCAGCATCCGATCATCTGGTCGATGCTACGCAAAATACCGATGCCTACACCGAGGTATCGGCTGCACTAAAAATCTGCATGATGAACATGTCCAAAGTGGCAAATGATATTCGTCTGATGGCTTCCGGCCCCTATGCAGGCTTGAATGAGCTGAACTTGCCAGCACGTCAGCCAGGCTCCTCGATCATGCCGGGTAAAGTCAATCCAGTGATGTGTGAAGTGATTAACCAGATTGCCTTCCAGGTCATCGGTAACGATAATACGATCTGCCTTGCATCTGAAGCTGGACAGCTTGAGTTGAACGTTATGGAGCCAGTACTGGTGTATAATCTGTTGCAATCGCTGGAAATTATGAAGCAGGGCTTCACCGTGTTCCGCTTGCATTGCATCGATGGTATTCAGGCCAATGTCGAGCGTTGCCGTCAGTATGTGGAGCGTAGCGTCG
This sequence comes from Paenibacillus hunanensis, assembly GCF_034055775.1. Lineage (NCBI taxonomy): Bacteria > Bacillati > Bacillota > Bacilli > Caryophanales > Paenibacillaceae > Paenibacillus > Paenibacillus hunanensis. Next base: position 1,710,001 of record NZ_CP139194.1, read on the forward strand.
GTGTCATTACTGCACTCAACCCACATCTGGGCTATGAGGTGGTATCCCGTATTGCGCGTGAAGCGATTCAAACGGGCAAATCAGTACGTGAGCTGTGCTTGCTGTACAACGTATTGACCGAGGAAGAACTGAACATTATTCTTGATCCGTATCAGATGACCGAGCCGGGTATTGCTGGCGAAGAGCTGCTGCATAAGGATTAAGACTAGCGATAGCATCATATTTTGCTAAGCCATGTATACGGTATTGCTTAGCCAATACAGTTTGCTTTCAGGCAAGCTATAGTGAATAAAAGTATCCTATACAGGCACTCGTCAAAAGGCTATTCCTTCAATGGAATAGCCTTTTTTACATGGTTCTGTCATTTTCGCATCTTACTGGCAAATATGTTATAGTGCATGTAGGCATCTGGCTGTATACGTTTACTTGCACAGATCATGCATGTCATTTTATCGAAAACGTATCGACAAGCCTTATTTTACGTGCCCTGTGCAGTATTCTATCATTCAGAACGGAGGGATAGCTAAGTAACTCATTGAAACAGAGCTTGTACATTGTGGACAGAGAGGAAGGATATTAATGAAGATGAAACGTTACCTGCTACAATCAACGATTGGAATTGGCGTGAGTGCAGCACTGCTAAGTGGAAGCGTATGGCTTCCAGCTGCAAGTCATGCACCGGTTGCCAGTGCCGCGGCATCCTCCGGCGTCGATGTAACCTCCAGTATGGAGAAATTAGGACAGCCATTCAAGGGCGGTCCTTATGCACGTAATGTATGGGATATGCAGGTGTATGATGGCAAAATCTATCTGGGTAGTGGGAACAGCAGTAATTCCGGGCCGTCGCCTAATGCTGGGCCTGTGCCGATTATTTACTTTGATCCATCCAGCAATAAGTTTGTAACCGAAAAAGTGGTATCGACAGACAGCAAGACAGGCAAGTCGGTCACACGCGAGCTGACTGCGGATGAGCAGATCGATACGTTTAAAATTTTGAAGGGTAAGCTGTACATACCGGGGAACGATTCGGTCGTACCGGGCTGGAAATACGGCAACTTCTACGAATTAGGCAAGGATAGCTGGACGGAGTATCAAAATATTCCTGATGCCCTGCACGTTTACGACATGGCGTACTATCAGGGGAAGATGTTCGCTGCTGTTGGCACGGAGGATAGCCCGGTCGTGATGATGTCCGGTGATGACGGCAAGACATGGGAGCAATTTGCCCGTATTGATGGTTATGGTAGCCGTGCGTATAAATTCTTCCAATTCAAAGGTAAGCTATACGCCGCCGCGATCATTATGCCAGACAACAAAATCTGGGGTGACGAGACCCATGTACTCGCAATTGATAAAAATCTAAAGGCAACACAGGAAAAAGTAAATGGTAAAAATATCTTGCCTGGCATGACCTTTGTGCAGGAAGCAGGTAAAACGCCATACAGCCGAATTAGTAAAACGGTCGTTGTGAACAATAAGCTCGTCTATATTGCTGGTGAGTTATACAATGATTCACAAACGATGCCAGAAGCGTTAATCGCAGCTAGTGATGTGAATAATGGCAAGCGTGTAGAGCTACCAGATGCCAAGGCAATTCCAACCGATATGATCGTGCGTAATAATGTACTGTATGTGCTCACGTATACGAAGCAAGCGGATGGAAGCTATATGAATCGTGTGTACAAAACACGCAATGTAAATCAATGGTATCCGGTGCTGCAATTCAAGCAGAGTACCTATGCCAAATCACTTGAAGAGCTGAATGGCGACTTTTACTTTGGTCTTGGTACAGATACCGAGCCGCTTGCCGAATCAGCTGGTCAGATTCTGCGTGTAAAGGCTGCTGCACTGAAATGATCAAGAAGCTGTGATGCATCTTTATGGAATACATCTTTATAAATGATTTAGATTCGCTATCTTTGACTGAGCTATACGCTTTGAATGAATAATCGGTACAGGATATCAGATCGTTCCGTTACTAGAGCATATTATCTTATGTATCGACAATAGAATAGACGAACAATAAGCCGTCTGTTGTCACATTTTATTGTGACAGACAGACGGCTTATTGTTATTATACTGCTGCTTGCCCTCAGGATGCAGATTAATCGGCGGTGCAATTTTACGTGGCAGCATAAGTCCAAGTCGCTGTAGCTCCTGCAAAATGCAGCGCACATGATAACGATAGATCATTAGTAGGTCTTCACCATGAGAGGTGAGCGGGCGAGAGGACGTAAACTGCACATCCAGCTTATTCGCTGTCTCTAATGAAGGCTCATCTGTTAGCAGCCTGAGCTGACGCATATGAGAGTACGTATTATGATAAATATCGATCTCTTCCTCCAGATGCTCCATCATCGTGCGCTTTTTCTTATTCAGATGGAATTCAGACGTATAGGTGTCATACACCTTTTCCAGCTCGGACATGTCCGCTTTCAGTGAGCTAATATGAACACCACCACCCTGACCGAGTAGCTCATGTGCAAGCTGAGTTAAATGCCGACGCAGAATTTTGCGTCGATGCTCCATTTGACGCTCATGCTTGGGCGGAAAGACGAGATAATTCACCGCCACTGCCACACCGATACCGATCAGCGTATCGATCACCCGATTCATTCCATAAAACCATGGACTTTCACCGGGCTGCAAATTGAGCATAATTGCGAGAAAGACGATACTGGCGATCGAGATTGATTTATTCCATTGCAGCAGATTACAAATATAAATCACAACGACAATCCCAATCGCCGAGAAGAAGGCACTGTACGGATCGATCAGCGCAAAGGCAAGGCCGCAGATCGCACCTACAATCGTACCCATCACTCGATTTTTGCCGACCGTGTAGGAGTTGGTCACTGAATTTTCCATGGCAATGATCGTAGCGATTACCGCATAAAATGGATATTGCAGATGAAGTGCCTGTGAGATGAACAGACAGATAAACACCGCAAGTGCTGTTTTAATATTGCGCATACCAATAGCGTATTTCATAGCAACAATCGTTTCCTTCCTATATTCCGTTTATTCCGTTTGAATCATGAGGATTTATACTATAAAGGATTACCCGTTTATTGTCTATGTGGTTAATCTCAGTGTAGAATATTTGTGTAAAATTGATATTTTTGATTTTTAGCAATTTAATTTACATAAAGGTAATTGCAATTTTTACATAGGTATGTTATTATTTGATATGTCAATGATTGATGGGTCACATAATATGGACTGCATCGATCAGGCTGGCCAGAAAGGAGTGGAGACTTGTGTCAACTTCCACCACAGATGAGGTTTTCAATCAGATACAGAGTCTTCAACGTCAACTGGCCTGCACCTTTGAGAAATGCGCGGGCATTAGCGCTTCGCGCCTGCAATTGCTCTGTCAGCTATCCCATACTGAAGAGATTAGCCAAAGCTCGTTGCAGAAGCTAGTCGGTATTGATCATGCCGCGATTACGCGACATCTCAAGCAATTGGAGGCTGAGCAGGTGGTCGTACGTCGGAATAATCCAGACGATAATCGCATCACACTCGTACAGCTGACTGATCTTGGTCGCGAGCGTATCATCGCTTTTCGTGAAGAACGAGAGCAGTTTGTTGCGCGCATGTTTCATGGCTTTCATGCAGGGGAGCAGGAGCAGTTGCTGGATATGCTACAGCGCTTGAACGCTAATATTAGCGGAGCGATGAAGCTGTAAGCAGCATCCCACAGAATGATAAATAGAGGAGAGAATTCATATGACAACAACTAATACTGTAAACAAAACCAATGATTTTAACAAAATCGCGCTGGAACGCCGTTCCATTAAGAGCTACGATCCATCCGTAAAAATTAGTCGTGAGGAAATGAACGAAATCCTGACTGAAGCTACACGTGCACCATCTTCGATCAACCTGCAACCTTGGCGCTTCCTTGTCATCGAAAGTGAAGAAGCTAAAGCAAAACTGCTGCCACTGGCGAAATTCAACAGCCATCAAGTGGAAACAGCAGCAGCTGTTATCGCTATTTTCGGCGATCTGAAGCATGAACAAAATGCAGAATACATTTTTGACAAAGCGGTAGAACTGGGCTATATGCCAGCAGAAGTAAAAGAACGCCAGCTTCCATTTGCACTGGGTTACTATGAAAACCTGTCTGAGCAAGCTCGTAAAGACATCGCTATGATCGACAGCGGTCTGGTTGCGATGCAAATGATGCTCGTTGCACGTGCACACGGCTACGATACAAACCCAATCGGTGGTTATGAAAAAGACCAGATCGCAGAAGTATTCGGTATGGACAAAGACCGTTATGTGCCTGTCATGCTGCTAAGCATGGGTAAAGCAGCGAACGAAGGCTACCCTTCGATGCGTCTGCCACTGGATATGGTTGCTGAATTTAAATAAGAGTGAAGTGATCCTAAGCTGATCCCCTTCATCTTGGAATAATAAAACGCCCTGCTATGGCTAGCTTGCGCTCTGTTTCTGGATATCCAGAAATGGAGCACAAGCCGCCAGGCAGGGCGTTTTTGCTATTGAGAAAAGAGTGGGCAATGATCGAAAAGGTCGAGTAGATGTATTACAAAAATGAATACGAGGACAGCTCATCATACACAATAAAGTCACCGTACAGAGTAGAGCGCCGATCATGCTAAAGATGCTATAGGCTATACTAGCGATTTTATCCAGATCACTAGCATACCGACATACTCTTTGCAGGCTGTTCCAGTCGAGCTTATGGAACTTCCAGATGGGGAGAACTTGCCTGCATACATTGAACCAGGCTGACTCACCCAGTAATCCGTCGGATAAGGCTGCACCTTCATGCCAGCGCGCTCAAATTCCATCACAGATCGTGGCATATGAAAGGCAGAGGTGATCAGCAGCGGCTTACTCCAGCTATGCTGCTTTAATAGCTGCGCTGTATTATCGGCATTTTGCGCCGTATTCAGTGAACGATTTTCTGCGTATACATCCTGTGGAGGAACACCCATACCGATCAGCTGACGCCGCGCAATATCGGCTTCATTGCCGCTATCCGCAAATACCTGCCCACCAGAGAAAATAATCGGTAGCCCTGTTTGTCGATACAGTCGTACCGCTGTAATCAGACGATTGCCTGCTGCACCTGACAGATTGCCTTCGCCATCGATATCCGGTGTACCACTGGTAGCACCGCCGCCCAGTACAACGATCACATCGCTTTGTATAGTAGTCGGGGGCGTATATTGGCGCTCCAGACTGCCAATAAATGCATCCGATACAAGTGGCGTCATACTGGCATATAGTAGCAGGTTAATGATCAACAAGGCGAATGCCTGCCTTGCTTGACGCTTGATCCCTAGCCAGACAGAGAGTGCTAATAGAAGCAATACGAATAGACCGGGTGGAAGCAGAAAGCTATAGAGAAATTTGATTATGTAGAGCATGAGCGCGTAGACACCGCCTTTGATAAGTTGTTCATGTGAGACGCTGTGGCCTGCTTATCATTGTACAACAAATAGAGGCTAAATAAAGTTTAGGATAGGCTGAGCGTGATGGAGAGGAGAAGGCTGGATGTACTGTACGGGTAAGTAGTATACACAAATAATGCTCTTAGCGATGGATAGCAAATCGAAGTATACTTACAAAAACAGCCTGTCCTACATCGTGTAGAGGACAGGCTGTTGAATGATCATTACGCTTGTTTTTTACGGAATTTGAACAGTGCGCTGATCAATAGCACGATCAGAAACGCTATACATGTACCAATACTAATCCGGTTATTCGCATCGAACAGGAACAGCACTGCAATCACTGCCAGTGTCAGAGCGGTTAATCCAGAAATGTAAGGATACCCCCAGATGCGGAACTGCGGCTGAACTGGATAGTTACGGCGCAGCTTGAGCTGGGACAGGCAAATGCTGATCCAGACGAGCAATACGACAAAGCCTGGTACAGCGATTAGAATGCTGAATACCTGATCCTGTGCAATATAGGCGAGCCATGCACCGATTAGCAATACGATCGCACATAGCACAAGACTGTTGATCGGTACGCCGCGTCGATTGGTACGAGCTAACAGAGCAGGCGCTTCATTATTGGTTGCCATCGAATGCAGCATCCGTGTGGCACCGTAGATACCAGAGTTGGCAGCCGACAATACGGCTGTAACCAGGATAAAGTTCATAATATGAGCTGCACCCTTCAAGCCTGTAGCTGTCAGCACCTGCACGAACGGGCTTTCCTGTCCGCTCAGCTGATTCCACGGAATCAATCCACAGATGATTAGAATCGGCAGTGTGTAGAACAACACGATCCGCAAAATAAAGCTTTTCACAATGCGAGGCAATACTTTAGCAGCATCCGGTGTTTCATTAAGCGTGAGACCAATCAGCTCGGAGCCACCATACGAAAACATAACGACTAGAAGCGCCGATACGATCGCCATCCAGCCATTTGGCAAAAAGCCGCCGTGTGCCGTAAAGTTGCTCAAATATGGTGTATCATTACTTGGAATAATGCCAAACAGCAGACATGCACCAAGGATAATAAACACAATAATCATCGCAATTTTGATACCGGCAAGCCAGAATTCTAGCTCACCGAGTCGTCCTACACTCAGCAGATTGACGAGCAGAACGAAGATCGCACTTGCAAGACTGAGCACCCAGAGTGGTGTGTCGGCAAACCAGAACTGCAAAAAGCTCCCGGCAGCGATAACCTCAATCACGCAAACCGCCAGCCACATAAAGCAGTACAACCATCCGACGATAAATGCCAGACGCTGACCGAAGGCAAGCGAGATAAAGTCTTTCATATTGCGGTTCGGGTACACGGTTGCCATCTCGGCAATCGCACCCATCACGACCAGCAGCAGCAAGCCAGCAAAAATATACGTGAAAATAACGCCGGGCCCTGCGAGACCAATCGTGTCGGAACTACCTTTAAAAATACCAGTTCCGATGACTCCACCCATCGCCATAAACGTAATGTGACGAGGCAGAAGCCGTTTTTGTAATGATGCTTCCGGGGTTGCCTTCAAACTAAAATCCTCCTTAATCAAGCTACAATAGTAATGCTTTAAATCAATCCAGTAATACTATCTTACCTGATTATCGGTTTTTCTAACACTGAATGAGATATTATTTTTAATATTTAACGCATTGGAATAAATTGGATTAGTCCTAAGTCTTCATGTACCGTGTAGACAATCGGCTGCTAACTCAAAGCTGTGCCAGCTTTTGCTCGTCCAGCTCTAAAAGCACCGGACAATGATCACTGCCCATAATTTCAACATCAATCTGGGCATCAACCAGACAAGGCGCTAACCGTTTGGAAGCAAGGAAATAGTCGATACGCCAGCCAATATTGCGTTCGCGTACCTTTGCCATATATGACCACCAGCTATATACATCGCTACGTTGGGGGTAGAAGTAGCGGAACGTATCGATAAATCCAGATTCCAGCAGCAAAGACATTTTGCCGCGTTCTTCATGCGTAAAGCCGGAATTGCCAATATTAGAACGTGCATTTTTGAGATCGATTTCCTGATGAGCTACGTTTAGATCGCCGCAAATGATGACAGGCTTGATCTGATCAAGCTGTATCACATAATGGCGAAACCGATCCTCCCATTCCAGACGATACGGTAGACGCAGCAGATCGCGACGTGCGTTAGGTGTATACACATTAATCAGATAAAAATGCTGAAATTCCAGTGTCAGCATGCGTCCTTCTTCCTCATAATCCTCCTCCATCCCGTAGCGCACAGATAGGGGTTCCACACGCGTAAAGACAGCGGTGCCGGAATAGCCCTTTTTCACGGCATAATTCCAGTAAGGAAAATACGCGTCACCATGATCTAGCTCAATCTGTCCAGCTTGCAGCTTCGTTTCCTGTAGACAGAAAATATCCGCATCTATTGCGGTGAAATAATCGTTAAATCCTTTTTTAACAGCGGCACGCAGGCCGTTTACATTCCATGATACGAGCTTCATTATCTAACTTCTCCCTTATGCATACAATCTATAGAGCCTATTTTAGATGCAGACAGAGCTGCATGTAGACCGATTGGCTTATTGTAACATGTCTGCGTGATCGTCGAAATGAAGGATCGGTGAAGATGAATGGGGGAACAAGCGTGTCTGGCGAATAACAAAAGATAATATAAAATAACAGGGAGTAGCAAAAGAGTAGTGCGAGGGTAATGAAGGAGTAGTGAAAGAGTAGTGAAAGAGTAGTGAAAGAGTGGGAACACATGCTCTTATTTTTATTGACAATGTTGTAAGGCTCGGTTATAGTGAAATCAAATTGAATGCTGAGCGGGAGAAGCACCTCGCAGAAACGGTATAATGCCGATTCTGGAGGTGCTTTTTGTCGTTTATATGCTCAGATTCATCATGATGATGGATGATATTAAAGGAGGAATAAGCACCATGAAAATGAATTTGAAGTCGATGAAGCTTACGGAGACGGAGGCGCAGCAGGGCACGAATGAAGTAAGCATTCACCAATGTGACACGCAGAAAGAGCAAAAGATCACAATGCTACCATCCGCTAATTCAGCTACAGCCGCAGGTATGACCGGTGATCATATAATGAACAGAAGCAGCAGTATCAAAGCTAAAGCACGAGTAACGAGTCAAAGTCGTTTCATACATAAGCTAGCTATAGCTAGTCTATGCCTCATATTCTTTTTGACAGGTATGCCGCTTTCCGGAGTTCAAGCTGCCAGCTCTAGCTCAGCGATGAGCAGTATAGATACGCTGTACGATAGCATTACCGCCCTTGAGCGTGTGCTGGAGCTGCAAAATGTTCAAATTCGTGCGCTACGTCAGCAGAATAACGCCAGCCTGAAGGGCGTACAGGAGCGTATCCGTCAGCTGGATACATCTCGTCTGGCTACGATGCAGACCGCATTGAAGCAATTAGAAAATCGTCATGCACCGCTACTCAAGCGCTATGCCGATCTGGGCAAAAGAATTGCAGATGCACGTAAGAAAAAGGATGATCGCCATGTACAATCGCTATTATTAGAACGCAATGGGATTAAAACACAGGTCGAAGCAGCCCGCGCCGAGCTGAAAAATAAACGAATAGAGCTGGCAGCCGCACGCAAAGCAAGCACGGTTCGCAAGCAGCAATTACGAAGTCTGCTACAGCCTGTTCAAACCTTGAAGAAGCAAATCACCTCTGAAAATAAAGCCATCACTGCCGCATGGAAAATTCGTACCTCTGCACGCAAAGGTTATCATGCAGCTGTGCGTCAGGGGAATGCAGTAACTGCACTTGCTCATCTCACTGTAGTATATAAGCAGCTTGGTCAGGTACAGACATCACGTCAAAAAATACTAAACTGGGAGCAACAAATAACGAAGACGATTCAGACGGTTGCTTCTCGTCCAGATCTGACGAATGGATAGACTTCCAGCTAACAATATCGAATCCTGTGGATCACATCCGAGCTGCCATAGCCACCAATCTCAAGTTTCTAACCTGTGAACTGTGCAAGCATTATTGCTCAAAGTCCAGATTTTGCGGTGCTGCGGGTAGGTCAGCATCGGGATCAAGATGGGTCAGTGGCACATCTAGTCCGACCTCTTCAAAGCGTAAGCTGTCAATCCATACATGCCCTTTACCGACCAGCATCACGCCAAAGGCGATAATTGTACTTTCCGGTGGAATATCCAGTACAATCGCATAATGATTCCAATCACAGTCACCTGTGATCGGACGATTATGCATATTATCGAATTGCAGTACATTTTCATAGCGATCATCGACTCGCATCCATAGCCCACAGCTTTGCTGTACCGCACTTGTTTTCACAAAGCCAGAGAAGCGCATACGCTGCCCACGATAGGTATGGGCTTGAAATTGCTGCATCAATGTGCCAAACTGCTGCTCCTGTGTTGCCATCGAGAGAGCCTGATCCGTAGAAGGCGCGTACAGGTGAGCCGATTGGCGTCCCGTGTGAACCTGCGCTCCATCTAGCTCGATAGCGTAATGGTGCATAGAGGTTCCGCTTAAAAACCAGCCTTCAATCGGGGATTCAGATGGGGAAGTGTATGTCATGTTCATAGTCGATTCTCCTTTGCGATAGGTGAGAGTAGCGTCTTGCTGGAATAGCTTGCGATAACGTCCTGGGGGCAGAGCATATTCTTTTTTGAAGGCACGAGTAAAGGCTTCCTGACTTTCAAAGCCACATTGCATAGCAATATCCAAAATGCCCTGCTCAGTAGTGATAAGTAGCAGTGCCGACTGACATAATCGACGCTGCCGAATATAGTCAGCGATGCCTCTGCCTACCGCCCGACTGAACAAATGATGAAAGTAATTTGGGGCAAAGCCAACCTGTGCAGCAATATGCTGTAGACTAAGCTGCTCATGCAGATGGGCTTCGATATATTCGATACTATGCTGAATATGTTGGGTATGCTTCAATGTGCTCCACCTCCTTAGGCTGCTGGTGATGAGTCGAGTGATCAGATCGACGTTAACAGTTGATTAGACGATCAGCATGCAAAATTATAGCGGAATCTTTGCATGTAGAGCGGCTTTGCTACGAACAGCATATCAAAGCGATGTTGCTCAATTTTGATTATTTTTACGGAAAATAGAATCAATTTGTTCTTTTCGTGTTAATACATGATGGATACATAGAGATGCTGTAATTTTGCTTTTGGAAAAAAATCTGCTATACTGCTTTATGTTAATGACAAAATTGAAACTATTACGTGGGCATATACCTATTCAAACGTCCTTGAAAAATGTAACTACAGCCCCAGTTTAATTTGTCAATTTGCGGATAATGCTTGAAAATGATAGATAAACCAAGAATTGTTAGGTCTGTGGCAGGGAGATAGATGTATAGGGCTATGCTATACTGCTACCAGTAGGAGTACTTTACTGGCTCCATGATTTGTTCTTGAAGTTACAATATCGTCATTTTTGATTTCCAATTGATTAGTGAAGCTAGTGGCATTACGATTGCATGTATTGTAGCAGGCAAGTTCCGCTAACGGCGAATTTCGTATCTTCACATCCAGAACACAGCCAATCCGCACATTTATTACTGAATATGGAGGTTATACCGAACGATGAGAAAACTACCCGCTTTGATTGCATCCTGTGCCTGTGCAGTAGGCATTACTTTTTTAGCAGCTCCGGCAGATGCCGCTTTGCTGACGCAGGGAATGCGTAGCTCGGATGTGGTGCAATTGCAACGTCAGCTTGCTAATCATGGTTATTTTTATGCCAATACGACTGGCTATTATGGCAGCATCACCTCGAATGCTGTAAAACAATTTCAGCGTGACCATGGATTAAGTGTAGATGGTGTGGCTGGCCCTGCAACATTGTCCAAGCTGGGCACGAAGAGCAGTAGCGGCATCGTCACTGCAAGTGCATCCGCAAGCTCTGGCTCCAAAGGTACATATCGTGCTGATCAGGATTCACTCGATATTCTGGCCCATATTATTTATGGTGAAGCACGTGGGGAGTCCTTTGAAGGACAGGTAGCGGTTGGAGCGGTTGTGTTGAACCGTGTACAATCCGGTGAATTCCCGAATACGATCTGGGGTGTTGTGATGCAGCCTGGACAATTCACAGCTGTTGCTGATGGACAATATTACTTGAAGCCTAACAAAGCTGCCTATGATGCTGCAAGACAGGCGCTTCGTGGTGTTGATCCAACCAATGGCTCACTATATTACTATAACCCGCGTATCGCTACCTCTGAGTGGAGCATGCGCCGTCCGGCTGTGATTACGCTGGGACAACATATTTTCACTAACTGATATCATTAGCACCATCTAATGTGCAGTAGCAGGAATGATCTGCTCAAACTCAATTCATAAGCGTTATCCTAAGTGATTATGTATTACTTATATGTATTACCTAAACGATGTGAATGAATTTGTTGCATTGTATAATAGATTTCCGCCTCAGCTTTAGAGGTTATACGAAAAGGCCTTTCGTCCATGTGAAATATGGAGGAAAGGCCTTTTTTGTGATCCGTATTCAGTGATCCGTATTCAACCGATATCGCTAGGATGGATCATTTGTATGGATAATCCGTAGCTCTGATTAACTGCAATCACAATGAATCCATGCTAATTAGCTTCCGATCACCGTATTAGCACATCGTATTAACGCTTCAGGCTACGACCGTTGGTGCTGATCACTTCTTTATACCAGTGGAATGACTTTTTGCGATAACGTTCCAGTGTGCCTGATCCATCATCATGGCGATCAACGTAGATGTAGCCGTAGCGCTTTTTCAGCTGGGCAGAGGACGCACTGACAACGTCGATACAACCCCATGATGTAAAGCCCATCACTTCAACGCCATCTTCTACCGCTTCAGCAACCTGCACCAGATGGTCGTTCAAATATTGGATACGATAATCGTCTTCGACTGTTTTCTCGCCATCCGGGCCGGTTACCAGCTCATCGACGGCACCCAGTCCATTTTCAACGATAAAGAGCGGTTTTTGATAGCGATCATAAAACATATTGAGTACATAACGCAGTCCTTGTGGATCGATCTGCCAGCCCCATTCGCTTGCTTGCAGATAAGGGTTAGGCACGCCGCTGAACAGATTGCCCTGTCCTTCTTCTTTTTGGGAAGGATCAGCCGTTTCACAAATGCTGACATAGTAGCTAAACGAGATAAAGTCTACCGTATGCAGCAGCGTTTCCTCGTCGCCAGCTTCCATTTTGATCTCAATACCGTGCTCACGGAAGTAACGCTTCATGTAGCCAGGGTAGCGTCCACGTACATGTACATCGCCGAAGAAATAGTTTTTATGCTCTGCCTGCATTGCCGCAATCACATCATCCGGGTTCGGTGTAAGCGGATAAGTTGGCATACTCAGAATCATACAACCAATCTGTGCATCTGGAATGATCTCGTGACACAGCTTCACTGCTGTTGCACTGGCTACCAGCTCGTGGTGAATCGCTTGATACAGATCCTGCTTGCTCAGTTTATCCTTCGGAGTGTAAATACCGCCGCTCATAAATGGTGCTTCCAAAATCGAGTTGATCTCGTTGAATGTGAGCCAGTATTTTACTTTATCCTTATAGCGACGGAATACCGTTTCCGCGTAGCGTGCATAGAAGCCGATCAGCTTACGATTGACCCAGCCATCGTATTCTTTGGATAGATGCAGTGGTGTCTCATAGTGGGAAAGAGTAACAAGCGGCTGAATACCATATTTCAGACACTCATCAAATAGATCATCGTAGAACTGTAAGCCTTCTTCATTCGGTTCGGTTTCATCCCCTTTTGGGAAAATACGCGACCAGGCGATCGAAGTACGGAACACCTTGAAGCCCATCTCTGCAAACAGCTTCACATCTTCTTTGTAACGATGATAAAAATCAATACCCACTAGCTTCATATTGTCTTCTGTTGGAGTTTCAGTAATTGGCCCCATAACGCCCTTAGGTGCGACATCCTGGGTAGACCAGCCTTTACCATATTGATCAAATGCGCCTTCTGCCTGGTTGGCTGCAATCGCGCCACCCCAGAGAAAGCCATCTGGGAAATTCAGTACATTATTGTGAGAGTTACTCATGCTCAGCACTCCATTCATGGTCTGTTTTTTGTGCTACACTAATTAGCAGCACCGCATAAAAAGCGTAATCGTTGTAACGGGTTACATGTCAAGTATCATTTTGCGGTAAAATAAAAATGACCTGTGGAGTGCGATGACTATAGATTGTGACACCTCACCAAGTGGACGTATTTCACAACATACGTGATAGCAATAATTAAAGGAGATTGAGCAATGTCCAAGTTTGATCAAATTATAAAATTATCAGGCTACTCCAGAGCAACCGTCTCACGCGTCATTAATCATTCTCCTCATGTGAGCGATGAGGCAAGAGAGAAGATTACAGCGATTATGGAGCAGCTTAACTATATTCCGAACCGTAATGCAGTCTCATTATCGACCGGACAAACAAAGCAAATCGGTATGGTAATGGCGAATACAAGCGAGGTCGTGCTAGCATTTTTGGAGCGATTTATTGATATTGCGATGGATTATGGCTTTCAGACGATCATTTATACGACACGTGAGGATAAAGCGAGTGAGCTGCGTGCATTTGAGGATTTACGTAGTAAACGAGTGGATGGGCTGGTGATTATCACCTGTGTGAACGATCCGAAAATGCTAAAAACCTACTGCCAGTATGGACCCATCGTATCGTGGCAACGGATGGGCAATGATGAGATTCCATCAATTGCGATGGATCAGGGGATGGGCTATACGCTTGCGTTAGAGCATCTAGTAGCACGCGGCTATACGCGTATTGCTAATATGTTTGGTCGGTCAGACAGTCTGAATACGCGTAGCCGCCGCGAAGCTTATGAGCGCTTTATGGAAAGTCAGGGATTGCCGATAAGGCAGGATTGGTATCATTATTCGGTATTTACGAGCGCGAATGGAGAGCAGATGGTACACAAGCTTATGGCTGAGGGAGAGCTACCAGAGGCTGTATTATGTGCGAATGATTATGTAGCGATTGGCATGCTGTCAGAAGCGCGACGACAGGGACTACGTGTGCCAGAGCAGCTAGCGATTGTAGGATTTGACGATAGCGAGCTATCACGCACGCTGGGCATTACTACGATCCGTAATCCGATTGGCGATCAGGCAGTGCATGCTTTTTATCGATTATGGGAAGTGCTTGGACGTGAGCACATGGAGCCGAAGCGATTGGAATACGAGCTGATTGCTAGAGAGACAACATGATCGGTAGCTAGCAGATTACAGGCTCATATTCCCTCTAATTTATTATTTTTGCAATTGAATCAAGAAATCTGAAATTTTTGGCATCTTTTTGGGTAAGTAGACATTATAAATGATGCGCTTTTGTCGATATTAATAGTATTCGTTGCGGCAATGGTGTGTAAATGTCATGATCCAATATCAGCTTAAGAGACCGAATACGATTTCTTGAAGAGGGCGGGGATGTATGTGAAGCCGATTGCTGTACAGCCATACTACAAAATTGAGCGCAAACTGAATAGCACTGGACAGCAGTATTTAACTGACGAACGTGAGATGGTGCTATATGAGGATCGGCTCATCACCCATCGTCGCGAATTTCCTCTGATGGACGTTTTCGATATGTCCTATCGCAGACTCGGTGCTGGAGAAGGATTGTTCTACCTGCATACGAGCAAAGGTGTATTTTCATATACAATTCGGCATGATCCAGCACGATTCATTCGCGCATTTCAAGATCATGAGCGTTCGAAGCAACAGGTTAGAGTAAGGTGATTATTTTATAATCTAATAAGATCAATTTCGTAAATCATTTTAGAAGGCTTTTATTTCTCTATTTAATGTGGAGAGATAAAAGTCTTTTATTGTTTAATACTGCAATATACATATGATGATAGCATGAATAAAAATATATGGTTATTTTACACTTTAATTCCATATAATATATATCATCATATGAAGAAATGGGGTTATCACATGGCAGCACGATTTCGTAAAAGCTTTAAAATTGCTCCGGGTATTCGATTAAATGTAAGTAGTAAAAGTACAGGGCTGAGTTTTGGGGGCAAAGGTTTGCGTTATAGCATTAATTCGAGAACAGGCGCAAGAACTACGATAGGTGGCGTAACATTCTCATCTTCTAAACGAAAATATAACAGTAGTGCTTATAAAGCCAGAGAGCAATTACGCAAGCAGAAAGAACAGCAACGGGTTGAACAGTTGCAGCAGGCGCGTTATGAGGTAGCTCTGTTTGAAAATCAAATCGAACTTATTAAATCTATACATAAAGAATGCGATGAGATTATTCATTGGCATGATATTGCTGTATCATCAGCTCCTTTTACAAAAGGCATGGAGGGTCCTAATGAATCTCAGGCTCAACTGCTTCTCAATCAATATAAACCGAGTATGTTTAATAAAATTTTTAAAACAGAAGAGAAGCAAAGAAATAAGCTCGCCGATCAGGTGCAAGCTGCACGTCTTCAAGATCAGGAGGATTATGCAGAATGGGAAAAGATCAATCAGCTTGCGAAAAAGATCATAGTAGGGGATGAGGATTCTTTTTTTGTGGTTATTGAGGAAATGGCACCTCTTGACGATTTAAGTGAATTTGGCAGTGGCTTTGAATTTTTTGCAATCGATAAAGATACTATGGAAATCGATTTTCAGGTACATGGAGAGCATGTTGTACCTAAAGAACAGAAAACATTAACCAGCACAGGGAAACTGTCTGTGAAACCAATGAGTAAAACAGCCTACTATGATCTGGAACAGGACTATATATGTAGCTGTGCGCTTCGAATTGCAAGAGATATGTTTGCGATCTTACCTTTAAAATATGTATACATTAATGCTATTGATGAGCGTATGGATGCAGCTACTGGTCATAGCAAAGAAGTAACATTATTATCTGTGAAAATTGAAAAAGAAATACTAAATCGCTTGAATTTTGAACAAATTGACTGCTCAGATTCGATGCAAAATTTCGAACATCGTATGGTCTTGAAAAAGACACAGGGTCTGCAGCCTGTGAATCGACTAATTGAAAACTGAGCGTAAGAAAAAGCAGCCAGAACGATGCTTAACTCTCTGGCTGCTTTTTGTTCAATCAACACTACAGGCTTTTTATATAGAAATTCCAATATGCAACATTCCCCACACACTGTTCCATCATCCAAGCCCCAATACTTCTCACAAAATAAACCTGTTAGCAAGCTACCCTAACGCTCATTGTTACTGCGCCGTAAAGCCTCCATCAATCGGCACAACGACACCATTAATATAGCTTGCACGCTCGCTCAGCAGGAAAGCGACCAGGTCAGCGATCTCTTCGGGTTGACCGAGGCGGCGCTGAGGAATAGCAGCTTCGACGGCTTGGAAGGTTTCTGGATTGTCCTGACGATATTGCTTCACCATTGGCGTTTCGGTTGTACCGGGAGCGATTGCGTTAATACGGATATTTTGAGCTGCGTATTCGACTGCAATCGTTTTGGTGATACCAATCAAGCCATGCTTGGTTGCAGAATACGAGCCCACTGTAGCTTGACCGACTAGACCTGCTGTAGAGGAGGTGTTCACGATCGCACCGCCACCGTTTTGCAGCATAACCTCCAGTACATATTTCAAACCGTACAGACCACCGAGCAAATTAATACCGATCACCTGCTCAATCTGTTCGATCGTATTATCGGCGAATTTGGTACCAGGGCCAGAAATTCCGGCATTATTGAAAAACATATCGATTTTGCCAAATGTAGCTACTGTCTCATCAACATAACGCTTCACATCTTCAGCCTTGCTCACATCAGCTTGTACAAATAGCGCCTTCACGCCTTTGGCTTCCAGCTGAGCGACTGCGGCAAGTCCTGCTTGTTCCGAAATATCGACGATGGTTGAGTTCACTCCAGCCTCAGCTAGCTTGAGTGCTGTCGCTAATCCAAGACCGCTCGCCCCACCGGTAATGATTGCTACTTTGTTTTGAGTTGTATCCATATGTATAGCCTCCTATTCCAATTATCCATCCAATTGAGTAGTCTTCCGTAGCACATCGAGTATGAATCGTATCCACCGATCTATATGACTCGATTCACAATAAGCGAGGTCATACTTACTACGAAATAACGATATGTATATTATGAAAGACATGGTCTTAAAATACAAATAAATATGCAATTACATTAGTTGCATTACTAAGCCCCATTATGAGTATATCTCTATAATTTCTATAAAATACTTTATAACAAGTTGTTAGATGAATTGAAAAGGGGATGATCTATGTAATCGATTAGAAAGGTCTATACAATTAACTGGCAACATGTATACCTATTGATTAGCCTTAAAACCTTTTTTTATCACGAATGCTTTTTTATAAAAAATGTTCAGAAAGAATGGACTGTACAATCTAGCCAGTACAGCTATATACAGAGGAAAAATGATCACACGAGGCGAACAGAAAGGCGAGAGAGAGAAAATCGTCATACCCTACATGAAGACAGCGTACTAAAACAAGCTGTCAAAACAATCTGCATAAGCTACCAAGACAAGCCGACAGACTCATTCACAAAACAACTCATCAAACAGCCGACCAGCCATTTGTTCATTCGTATCATTTCGTGGAATACAGAAGGATAAAGCACATTGCCGAACGAAGCAGAGGTAGGATGCAGATCCATCGCTTCGACTTGTCTATCTTATACGAAAGGTGAACGTATACTAGCACATTCAGGTAATAATAATCCGATCCTTGCTCGCCAGTAAACGTAGCTCACGCAGGAGCTGATCGCGGCTAAAGGATAATACATCCAGATGCACACCATAGTGGAAGCGTCCCGCTTCTTCCCGATGCCATTGCAGCTTGCCTTCCATTTGAAGTGGCTGTTCATGCAAAAGCATGCTGATGCTTACATGGACTTCATTATCTCTGGCTGGAATTTCTACGGGGAGTGAGATGCGACAACCGGAACGACTGAGATCCAGTAACATCGCCTCGATAGGCTTGGATGTGACATGCTGATTATTCATTTTGAGAATAAATAGCTCAAAGGCTACAGGCTGCTTTAACACATATCGAAATGGTGATTTTCTGCGATTGTGTAACATATAGACCCCTCCAATCCGTGTGAGAATCGTAATGCACTGATATGTTCATTGTGTTTATATTTTGTTATGTATGTAACTTACTATCGACATTTCAGCTAAAGATTTGAAGTGTTGCTATGTAAATATGCATAAATTTCAATAATTACAGAGGTTACAACACTATATTTACAAAATGACAAAACGGAGTGAATATGCACAAATCCTGCATATCACTCCGCAATTTATCGTTATACTTATCTTCATATTTCATCCATCCTAATCCATTGCGACTCTATCCCTTGTATATTCTATTGGGTCCGAAGGGTATCTACAATCCAGACCCAGGCTCAAGCTCATACTCAGACGGAGTCGCGGCTAGTCTTATTGCGTGGCATGGCTTTTTCAGCAGCTTGCTGTAATAACGAATCGTAAAAGGATAGTAGCTGCTGACTTGGCCCATCCCAGCCTAATTGAAGCGCAGACTGTCTAGCCGCTGTGCCAAGCTTATGCCGAAGGGACTCATCGACCAGCTCTAGCATAAGCTCACGAAAGGATTCGGGTACTTTCGGATCATACAGCATTCCTGTTACTCGATGCTGCACCTGTTCCAGTGTAGGGCCACTTTGAGCGGCTACGATCGGCAAGCCTGCTGCCATAGCTTCTAGCAGTACAAGCCCTAACGTTTCTGTTGTCGATGGGAAAATAAAAATATCGCTGGACGCATACGCCTCGGATAACTCGTCACCATGCAAAAATCCAGTAAATATCGTAGCTGTCCCAGCAAAATATCGCTCTAACGCTGCGCGATGAGGCCCATCGCCCACAATCGCAAGCCGAAAGCGATCTGAGTGCTCCAGCACATCACGAATCCGCTCGATTTGCTTTTCAGCAGCGAGTCGGCCCACATAGAGTAACAACACCTTGTCTGGCTCGCCATCGCTTAATCGTTCACGCATCGACTCACTCTGGAAAGCAGGATCAAAGCGCTCGGTATCTACGCCGCGTTGCCATAGCTTTATCCGATGAAATTGCTGGCTGTGCAGCTCCTGCATGACGGTATCCGAGGTACACAGATTCAGCTGTGCCTGATTATGCAGTAAACGTAAATACCACCACAGCACTGGCTTCATCCAGCCGACGCGATAATGATCCGCATAATGGGGAATATGCGTATGATAGGAAGCGACCAGAGGCCATTTTTTCCCAAACAAAATACCGGCAGCACCAAGTACAGCCGGGTTCACAACGTGTACCAGATCAGGCTCAAACTGACGGAGCAATCTGGCGATGCGGGGAAGGGGAAGAGCGAGTTTTTTCGAACGATAGAGGAAGAAGCGATAGGCCGGAATGCCTGCGATGGTAGCTCCTTCAAATTCGTGCAAGTCAGACTCAGGAGCGATAATCAGCACATCATGTCCCTGCTTGCGGAGCCAGCGAATCACAGCGGTCAGGCGTGTGACGATACCGTCTGTGGAAGGAAGAAAGGTTTCGGTAATCATAGCGATTTTCATGCACAAGCGCTCCTTTTACTGGGCCAGCGCCTCCTCGGTAATACGTTTAATATCGATGGTAGAGAAGGTGCCCTCGTGAACCATATCCGGCAAAATGTGCTCCAGAAAGTAGTCCACACAGTGCAGCCGAATATTTTTGATTTTGACGATGGCGTTGCGATACATCGCGATAAATTCCTTCTCCGTATTACCGCGCTGGAGCTCAGAAAATGCTTCGTAGACCTGATCCATTTTATCAGCGACTTCAAGAATTAAGCCTTCGGTCGAATCGTCCTTGCCCTCGTGTAGCTGATGACGGAAGATCTGCTTGAATTCCTCGGGTATATTTTCTTCAATAAAGTGCTCGATCATGCCCTCTTCCACCTTTTGCAGAAGGGAGCGCAGTTCGAGAGAAGAATGCTTAACCGGAGTTTTAATATCACCGATAAAAATTTCGCCATAGTCATGGCTGCTTGTGATCTCATATAGCTTTTTCCAATCGATGGATACGCCGTGCATTTCCTCAATATCAGCAAGTGTTTTAGCGTACTGAACGACTTTCCATGAATGGGCAGAGACGCTATGCTCCTCGAACTTGAATTTGCCCGGGCAGCGAATGATCCGTTCCAGATCGTCGAGTGAACGGAAGTAGGTATGAATTCCCATAAGACTAACCATCCTTTGATTACAGTGAGTTGTATGAAATAATAACAATATCTGCTTACATGAAGTGGAGAAGATATCATGTCCAGCATAGTGCTTCATTGTTAACGATACATTAAACAGGCGTCAATTCTTGTGTAAACACACGAAAGCGCTATTTTAGAAGGAGGAATATGATGATCGAGAGCTGGGTGAAGGTGGAAGCATTGCTGGACTCTCTTGAACGTAATAGTATGGCACATACCATTTGCGTCTGGGCGCTGCCGCGACTGGAAGCACTACTGTTGGAGCTAGACGACATGATCGAGAGTCAGGATTCGAGGGAGGGAAAGGAAGAGAAGATTTCTGATCAGGTGCTAGATGAGCATCCCCAACAATCATTAAATATGACTCTGAACAGGCAGGCGATTGAGCAGGTTCGGAAGTTGATTCAGCGACTGGTTATTATGGTTGATGCTACAGAGAAGACAGTGATCCGTTCATTACAAGGGCAATTGCATGAAGATACACGGCAGCTCAGAAAATGGATAGAGCAGCATTGTACGTATACGATCGATCAGCTCCAGCCCTGGCTGATACAAGAGCAGATTGAGGATTTTTACGTGTTGCGTCAGACAGAATGGGGTCGGCTGGTGATCGCAGGTAGCCGAGATTATAGCTATTATCACAATGTAGAGCTGATCTTTCATGAGGTACAGTTCCTAATGTTACCTACTCAGGTGTTTACAGTGGAACGGATACGACTGGCGACAGCAGAAGAGCGAGCAGATCTGAATCGATCAATGCATGGACATGAGCAGATGGGACGTGTATTTTGTTTGGAATCATCATTTGAAGGAACTCGCTATTATGTCGTTGCTCGTCAACTGGAGTACAATACAGATACCGTATATTACTACAACCGTCCAGAGCTTGGACAGGGTGAGCGTATTGCTGAATATTTACTCGATCCGAATAAGCCTGACATGTAGCTTGTAGCATGAAAGGATAAAGTATAGTAGCAGGAGGATACACATGGATAAAAAAGCACAACAAATTCTAATCAAGACATTCTGGCAAAGCAGTGGCTGGAAATCAGGGCCGAAGGTGTTTGCTGGGCCTGATTTTGAATATGCGCGTAGTCAGGGTGTGATGTTTGATCCGATTACGATTACATATGATGAGTTGTTAAGTGAGCTACGCACGCTACATGAGGAGATCACATGGGAACAGGTGAGCGAGGCATTTTTACATAGCTTATCTACCCGAAAGGTACATCTACGAAGTGCATTGTCCAGCTGGGTATTGACGCGCCGACTGTTGGCGCATACCGATGGGAGCGAGCGCTGGTCGTTGCCGCTAGCAGCGCAGCATATACCAGAGGTTGAGTGGATGCATCCGCAGCAGCAATATACTACAGAGGATTTGAATGTATTGAATTTTGAACGGATCAAGTGGGGTGGCGTAAGGCTGACCTGGCTGCTGTATTGCTGGCTTGATCTGAAGCTTTTTCATCTGGAACAGCCTGTGCGCTGCACCGAGGAAGATGTGAATATGCTCCAGCATATGCTGATGGAAGCTACATGCTGCGCGCCTGCGGATAGTGCTCGGAAGCTGGAGAAGCGCTGGAAGGATATTTTTCCATCCAATAAAAATGAGCGTGATGTGGTCATGGAAATTCTCGGCTATATTGGTGTGCTAGCAACAACGGATGCGCCGCGCATCGGGCGAGGGCATGATAGTGATATGGTGTCGATGGCTACGTGGCAGGGACAGGACGGCTATAATATTGATGCAGTGTCCGCATATTTTGGCAGATGGGGGATAGGAAAATGAATGGAGAATTTCATCAGATGCTACTGGTAACGGCGCTTGGGAATGGTTATTTGATCAGTGGCACTGAGCCGTCCAGTAAGGAGCTGGAGCAGACGAGTACACTGGAAGTGAGCTTTACCGAGGGTGGAGATCAGCCGCACTATAGCTGGCGAGAGTGGATTGAGCAGCGCCGTGCAAATGGCGATCAGCGGTTAATGATGGTTAGCGCGGCGATGGAAGGCTCCGAATGGCAGACAAGCGGCTTTTCGGGAGGCGGTGCACCGAGCGCGATTGCCACACTCGGTACCGATCGTCCATTATTGTGGCGCCCTGAATGGAAGGTGGAGCGTCACCGCTCACAGTCACGTTGGCGTGTTGTGTATACGGGCTATGAATATACGCCAGCGATGCAGGCAGGGCATGAATTTATTTCGATGAGTGATATGTTTGTACGGCTCGGCAAGGCGCTCTGGCAGATTGGACAGCTAGCCGAAGAGATTGGGGAAGGCTTTTGGAAGCAGAATTTTTTCGATCCGGCGATTGAAATGCTGGATGATCGTACGCCATCTCGTAAATTTGCGTTTGAGCTGCCGCCTGTATATACGGATGATTCCTGGCGTCTGCTGAATGCTATTTATAAAAGCTGGGTATTCGGCGGCATGGGATCATGGAATGATGTACCTCCTGCTTCTGCACATGACTATGGTAAAGGTGCGGAGTATGATCGTTGCTCTGGTGAATTGTATGCGGCTTTGCTGCAAGGGGCGAGAACAGCGGTAAATTCGGTTATTTTTTGATCGAATAGATCTGGCGGTAGTGCTACGCGAGCGAACAATCACAGATGATAGCCAATAAGGAGAACGGATATGAACTGGGCATCGATATTTGAACGTGTATTTACAACGAATGAGGGTGCAACAGAGGAGCAATTGCGTCAATGGGCTGGGGATTGGAATAGGGCACTTAGCGAAGAGGAGATTAAGCTGGTTCATGATCAGCAACGGAATCCGTTCCCGCCAACCTCTTCCTTGTATGAACAGTATCAACCGCTAGATGCAACACACTGGAGCTTTCCGCAAAAGCCGTTGCCTGACAGCTACCTTGATCTGTTGCGCTGGTCTACTCGTGGAGAATATCAGACGGGGGAGCGGTCATTTCAATTTTTCAGTATAGATGAGCTACGCGAAATGAATTTGGTGTATGAATTTCCACATTATATGCCAGGAGCGCTATCATTCGCTATGGATGGTGGCGGCTATCATTATGTATTTGATATGCGTCAGGCTCCTGTGAATGGGGAGTATCCCATTTTACTCGCAGATTCGGGTAATCTGAATTACGAGGATGCCCTGCATGCGGCGGATTCGTTGGTGGAGCTGTGCAGTCATGGTGAGGAATTGGTATAGTTCATTCGCTCCTATTTATCCCCTTTGGTATACTGGTAGGATGAATATCCAGACTTATCCAGCAGGATTCTATGCTATAGATATCGAATCGACATAATCATAGTCCATATAGTCAAACGCGATGCTTCTTTCCCGTATTAGCCAATGCTCATTACATTAACGATAAAGGGGTTAGACTTATGCATTCATTATCCGCAGATCAACTGATTGACCATGAACATCATGCCTGGGATGAATTGATGCAGCTGTTCACAGGCGGCATACATACATATGTGATTTTACCTGTTGATCGAGAAGAGAGTAGACAGACGCTGGAGCGACTACAGATGAGTACTCGTTCCTATCTGGGCGCGATCGCCTACGAAACGGGTGGTGTACTCGTCGATCATGGCTGGATCAAGCTGCTCGGCTCGGGAGCGCCGGGAATTTACGGTAGCTTGCGTTCGTGGAATGGATTGCATGATCAGCCTGTATTGACGGAAGTGCCGGGTATGCTGACTGTTGCATATGATGCGGCGGGTGGCTTTTTTGCACTGGATACAGGGCGGTTTGGTCAGACGGGGCATATTTATTATTTTGCACCAGATACACTGGAATGGGAGTCGACTGAGCTTGCGTATTCTGGCTTTATCAACTGGCTGGCTGTAGGGGATTTGCAGCAGTTTTATGAGACATTTCGCTGGGAAGGCTGGCAGCAGGAGTCGGCTCAGCTGGGTGCTGAGCGTGTATTCTCGTATTATCCGCCGTTATGGACAAAGGAAGGTAGCGGTATAGCAAGCTATAAATCGCCAGTGCCTGTACGTGAGGCTTGGAGCTTCGTATTGGAGCAATTTGAAGATACACAGACCCATGCGGATGAGCCAGCCGATACGCCCGTTCATGCAGAGCAAGCGCAGCAAAGTCTGGAACAGCATATCGATCGGATTGAGAAGCATTATGGTATTTGCTTTCCACTGGATTATTTGAATCAGCTTCAAGATGCGGTGAAGCGGGAATATCAGTATGCAGATGCAGAGGGGCATGTCGATTGGAGTATTCATTTTGCGAAGCTGGATGATCGTTTTATTGCGAACAATGAGGCGCTCGTCGATGAGATGAATCCGAATCCACAGCGTATCATTCCATTTGCTTGGAGTGTGAGCAGTGGGAATTATTATTTACTAGATTATCGTCAGCATCCCGAGCAGCCTGCTGTACTGCTGATGGAGCATGAGGAAGCGATCGTGCGCGAGGATGCAGAAGCCGAAGCAGAATATCCAGAGCAGGTTCAGGAAATGCTAGAGGGTAATGTACGTCAGATTGCGAACAGCTTTGAGGAGTTTGCGGCGAATCTGAAGGAGCAGGAGCAAACGATGCTACTGGATGATGAAGAGGGATAGAGACAGTAAAAGCACGAAAAGCACGAATCAGCTTGAGCACGTTCAGTAAGCTGGATATAAAAAAGAAGCCCGCGAAGAATCTTTCGCGGGCTTTTCAGCGCATCGATACAGCCATAGCTATATATCGCGCTGAATGGTACTACTGAGGATGAAGAAACAGATACAGCTTATGCATAATCACACCTTTAACCAGCAGACATTGTAGACGGATGCCTGCTGGAATCATATGTCCATGACAGACTGAATAATAGGGTGTGGGTTTGCCATCGTAAGCAGGCTATTCATTCATAACATCATGAATATACCTTAATAGAATAGGATACGTAGAGGGCATGAGTGGCTTTCATCACTACTCACATATACTCTCGTTTGTTAGCTCAGATGCACCGAAATAGTCCTTTCCATGCAATCCATGCTCTAATCCACAGTGATGTATTACTCGTTTGGCGAAACGAGAATTTTCACCTGATTTTTCTCCTTCAGCAGTGCTTCAAAGCCCTGCTCTACAATGCTGCTCAGTCCGATACGCTTCGTAACGAGCTTCTCAGGAGCAAAGTAGCCCTGACTCATCAGGCTAATAACAGCTGGGAATACATCGCGATAACCGATAATACCGGTAATATTGCGCTCCTGCATAACAATGCGGTTCGGATGAATCGGTGCTTCTTTTTCAAAAATGCTGACGATCATAATCTGTCCACTCAGCTTTGTTGATTCGATCGCCTGTGTCAGTACAACCGGTACACCGGTTACCTCAAATGCTACATCGGCTCCACCATCTGTCAAACGATGAATTTCCTTCACTACGTCCACCTCAGCTGGATTCAAGCCAATCGCACCAAGCGATTCTGCTGTGCTGCGGCGTTCTTCAGACAGCTCAACTGCATAAATATCTGATGCGCCCGAAGCCTTGAGTGCTTCAATTACAAGCAAGCCGATTGGGCCTGCGCCGAACACAACTGCACGATCGCCAACTTTGAACTGGCTTTGACGTACAGCATACAGTGCTACCGCGGAAGGCTCCACAAGTGCGCCCTGTTCAAACGATACGCTATCTGGAATCTGGTGAACCATATGCTCGTCGGCAGTTACATATTCAGAGAAGCCACCGCCACCGCCGGCAAGTCCGAGAAAGCCCATTTTTTCGCACAGATTGTATTTGCCCTGCTTACAGGCTGTACACTGACCGCACGCAAAAATAGGCTCCACTACAACGCGATCGCCAGTCTTGAAACGAGTAACGCCCTCGCCAACTTCAACGACCTGTCCGGAAAATTCATGACCCATCACGACAGGAGCTTCTTCACCAGTGAGTGGATGCTTACCGCCCTGCGGAATGAAAATTGGGCCTGCTGCGTACTCGTGTAGATCACTACCACAAATACCACACCATTGCACCTTGATCTTTACTTTTCCTTTTTGTACATTCGGTTCTTCAATCTGTTCTACACGTAAATCCTTTACACCATGCCATCGTAATGCTTGCATCGAAGTCATCTCCCTATACGGCTATAAATTGAGTTTGCATCTATGGCTGGAGCAGGTTCAGCTACGGCACAGTGGATACGCTCCTCCTTATCTCATAACAAAAAAACAGTATGCTCGATAAAGCAGAAGGCTCGACTGCGGCGACTGAAGATGCTTGAACCAGCGGAATAATAAAACAAAACAGGAAACGTTTCCGAAATAAATCATGTCATATTTTTGCGTGGATGTCAAACGGATATCCGGTGTAAAAGAAACACTTCATATCCTTCGTGTATTTTACTTCATACTTATAAAATTGAAGCTGATATAACGGTAGGAGATGGATCGAAGATAGGTTGTATAAGGGCAGTATAGGATATTCGGCAGAAGCTAATGATATCTGGTCACTTACCTGATCGTTATTGCTAATCATCTTGCCATGGAGCGAATCGAATCGAATCGTCAATCGCTAATCACCTAGCAAAAGTAACCAATCAGCAGAAGATCCCCCTCTTCTGGTGCAATTAAATTTCCACCGCCAGCATCACCCTAACTCAACCAATTCTCCATTACCGAACATCTATTCTATGCTATAATGTAAGCAAAGTATGAAAATTTCAACTTGATTCGGAAACATTTCCGGTGTGAAGGAGAATCATCCAGAATGGCAGACAAGAAGAAGGTAACGATCGAGGATGTAGCGCGTGAAGCCGGTGTAGGTATTGCAACGGTTTCGCGTGCCTTGAACAATAGCGATGGGATCAGCGCGAAAACAAAAGCGCGTATTTTAGAAATTGTCGAGCAAATGGGCTTTATCCCAAACACGTCCGCTCAAAGCTTGAAAATTCGTCAAACGCGCCAGATCGCACTCGCAGTACCGGATATCCGCAATGCGATTATTCCCGATATTGCCTGGTCCGTTGAACAGGCAGCGAAGCAGCATGGCTATCGTGTTGTGCAGATCAATATGCTCGGTAATGCACGTCTGGAGCTGGAGACACTACGTGAGGTGAAAAAGCTACATGTGGATGGCTTGGTCATGATGCCACTTGCTTATCCGAAGTCTCTGGAGCATTTGATCAATCAATCCAGTCTGCCAATCTCGGTCATTAACTACAGTAAAAAGCTCAGCCCAGACCTAAAAGCCGACATTGTCGGTATGGCAAGACCGGAGGGTAGACTCGTTATGGAGCATTTGCTACAGATTGGTCGTACACGCATTGCCTATGCTGGAGCGCCAAAGGATAAGATTGAAGAACGTTATCTTGCCTATGAGCAGGCATTGCCGCATGTGGATACCTCACTCGTTTATTTTGGTGAGGACTTTAACTTTGAAACGGGCAGACAGGCAGCCGATTATTTTTATAATCTCAAGCATATGCCGGATGCGATCTATGCCGTTAATGATATGGTGGCGATCGGGATCGTGAATCGATTCAAGGAGCTAGGTGTACAGGTGCCCGATGATGTCGCTGTAGTGGGGATCGATAATAACCTCTGGACGACGATTACAACACCGCAGATTAGCTCGGTATCGATTATGGGTGCGGAGGTAGGACGACTTGCAACAGAACTGCTACTCAAACGTATCCAGTCCACAGACCCGTTACCTTATGAGCGTGTCGAATTCGAGCCGCGCTTAATTGTGCGTGAGTCGAGTCTGGCGGCGCATCGCTATACACATACGGAACATGAATCCTAAATAAACATATCACATGTAAATGCACCGATTTACACTATTCAATATAACGTACTTGCAAGTGCAGCTATGAAAAGGCTGTGCTTGTTTTTTATTTGATGCAGATTATGATTACGTGTATAGAATAAGATAAAGACCTGCACAGCATCCTATTTGTAGACAGTCTGTATTATCCTCTTTAAAGCCGACTCCTATATTGAAATAGAAGCTAGAAAAATAGTTCTTTACCGATCGTTCTATAAATGATATGATGATCGCGAAATCAAATCTGTACAGCTACATCGATTATAGAATGATCGTTCTAAAAAAGGAGAGATAACAATGAAATACACCGTAATTACAGGAGCTAGCTCAGGGATTGGTTATGAAAGTGCACTGGCATTTGCCGCAAAAGGAAAGAATCTGATTCTGGTTGCCAGACGTTTAGAGAAGCTGGAGCAACTTCAGCATCAGATTATGCAATCTCATCCGCAGCTGGATGTGAAAGCTGTACAGAGTGATCTTTCGTCGACGGAGCAGGTGTACGCATTATATAATGAGCTGAAGGCGTATGAGATTGAGACGTGGATTAATAATGCTGGACTTGGCGAAACTGCATTGGTAACAGAACATCGTCTGGATACGATTGAGACGATGCTACGCGTTAACATTGAAGCCCTGACGATTCTATCCACACTCTATGTAAAAGATTATGCTAATGTAGAAGGCACACAGCTAATTAATGTCTCCTCCGCGCTCGGTTATATTATCGCCATAGGTTCGGTTGCCTATTCGACATCCAAATATTATGTGAGTGCCTTTACAGAAGGATTAGCGAAGGAGCTTCAGCTGAGCGGTGCCAAGCTTCAGGCTAAAGTGCTGGCTCCAGCAATTACAGACACAGAATTTGCTCAAAAATCGATGCACCATCCAGGTGATGATTATCATTTCAGTTCACCCAAGCATCATACAGCTCAGGAAATGGCAGCATTTATGGTGCAGCTTTATGATAGCAATGAGGTCGTTGGCATTGTGGATCTGGAGTATCAATTTAATCTTAGAGCTCCCATTTATCCTACAATCGGTTAACCTGAAGCAAAGCCTGCTGTCTGCAATGCACAGATAGGGGGAGAAGAATGGCTAGACCAAAAGAATTTGAAATTAATGAGGTGTTGGATCGAGCCTTGCTTCTATTCTGGGAGCAAGGCTATGAGAAAACATCCATGCAGGAGTTAGTCGATACAATGGGCATTCATCGCAAAAGTATATATGATACTTTTGGGGATAAGCATGCCTTATTCATTCAGGCGCTCCAGCTGTATATTAAGCGTCAAAGCGAGCATTTGAAGAAGCCTGCTCTAGCGGAGCAATCGGTGAAAGAAATCATTCGCCAGGCTTTAGAGGTGAATAGGAATAATGATGAGACACCGATCGGCTGTTTTATGGTCAATACTGGTGTAGAATTAGGTACGCTTGATCCGCTTAGTGCATCATTAGTGCAAGATGGTTATGGGAGGATTGAAGAATTTTTTCGCTACCTGATTGAATATGGGCAGAAGCGCGGTGAATTGAATGCGACACTGGATGCGACCATGCTATCCCATTATTTGATGAATGCCTGGCTAGGCATACGCACAATGGCGAAAACAAACTATGATCCGCAGCAAGTAGCTAATACGATCGCAATGACCCTGAGTGTACTGGATTCGTAGACTCAGGGATATACATATGCAGGGAGAGGCTTACGATGAGATTCGTTATTTTATTTGGGCCACAGGCCGTAGGCAAGATGACAATCGGACAACAGCTAGCCGCTCGTACAGGCATGAAGCTGTTCCACAATCATATGTCGATCGAGCTGGTAACGGCTTTGTTTGAATATGCTTCACCGTCCGGTCAGCGCCTGATTGAGCTCATTCGCCGTGAGGTATTTGAAGAGGCATCGCGGAGTGAGAATGGGCTGAGTGGACTGATTTTTACTTATGTATGGGCATTTGACCTGCCGAGTGAACGTGAATATATCGAGGGAATCAGTCGTCTATTTAGAGAGCGTGGAGCAGAGATATGCTGGGTCGAGCTGGAAGCAGATGTAGAGGAACGTCGGCGTCGTAATACGACAGAGAATCGCCTGCTTCACAAACCAAGCAAGCGCAATATCGAATGGTCAGACAATGAGCTCATGGAGAGTCACCAGAAGCATCGACTGAACTCTCTACCCGGTGAAATTACAGAGCCCTATTATATGCGGCTGAATACGACTCAGATCGAGCCAGATGAAGCAGCAGCACGAATTATTGCTCATTTTAAAATGGACAAGTAGAGGGAAGGCATACATAATTTGAGCAACAAGCAACAAGCAACAAGCAACAAGCAACAAGCAACAAGCAACAAGCAACAAGCAACAAGCAACAAGCAACAAGCAACAAGCAACAAGCAACAAGCAACAAGCAACAAGCAGTTCTTGCTGTTTGCTCGATCTATACACTACCCATATAAACGAGCACCGCACCAAATCCTCTCCAGCCGTTGCGCCTGCGCCCGGACTACTGGTATACTTTGGATACTCTATGAACTGGGGGGTTATGCCCGTGGCAACAGCCGTACTGGATTGCTCGTTAGCTAGAACCGCCTTACGCAGAGCCTAAACGGGGCGAGCTTTTGCGTAGGGCGCGGTCAAAATTGTAAAGCTTGATCGCCCTTCACACGTATATGTTGGACCTGTTGCGGCTTTGCACCTTATTGAATGATCCAATACAAATAAGGGGCTGAATGTCATGCAAACACCATCTATACTGCAACCATTTATTCATAATCATCAATTGAACAATATTCAAAAACAGGCTAATTTTCTACTGAAAACGATGCGTAGCGTAGCAGACCGCAAGGTACTCGCTACCGTGCGAGATACTGCCGTGAACAATGTGGTCGATGCTTTTGGAGCGTTGACGCCAGAGCAGTACGAGCTGTTAGAGCAGCTATCTAGCTTCGAAGCTGCTCATGAGCTACAGCAGTATGTCGATCAGCTGGATCGCTATGTTGTTCCTTTTCCAGCGGTATCGCCTCAGCACATTCAGAAGCTGTTTCCTAAGACCAAGAAGCTCAAGGTGCCGAATCTGGAAACGATCGATTGGCTGCATACGACCTATTTACGCTGGATCGATATTGCGACGAACCGACTGTATATCGTCTATCCGTATGAAGGCAAGCTGATCGGAATGGAAGGTCAGATTACACCGATGAACAAAAATGGCTTTTGCATGTTCTGTCATCGTAATCAGGAGCTGGGCTTTTTCAATGTTAAAATGAAAAAGGGGAGCTCGCCAGACAACTTTGCTTCTCTCGGTCAATATGTCTGCATGGATAATGAAGCGTGTAATCACAATATAACCAGTACATTTGCGTTAGAGCGATTTATTCAATCTGCTAGCAAATGATTAATGATCATCCGAATGGGACTGCTTACATGAGCAGTCCTTTTCTGGTGCCTGGGTATTTAACTGGATCAGGCAAACTATCAAGCAATATATATATATGAAATGGAGGGATACACCAATGCAACGCGTACTCATTATAGGCTGTTCTGGCTCTGGCAAATCAACCTTATCTACACAATTACAACCGATATTGAAGCTACCGCTCATTCATTTGGATCGATATTTTTGGAAGCCAAACTGGGAGGCGACACAGGATGAGGAATGGGATCAGCGTGTTGCCGAATTCGCGGCAGGGGAAGAATGGATTATCGATGGCAATTATTCCAGAACGCTTGATTTGCGACTGCGGCGAGCCGATCTGATCATATGGCTCGATATGCCCAGGCGAGTCTGTCTGTATCGCGTGATCAAGCGGTGGATTCAGTATTACGGTCGAACACGCCCGGATCTGAATGAAAGTTGTCCTGAAAAGATCGATTGGGCTTTTTTACGCTGGATCTGGAACTATCCTACACGGACACGTTCTCGTACAATAGGAAAATTACAAGAGCTTGAACCACATCAACAGGTCATTATCATTAAAAATCGTAAACAGCTGCATGCCTATATTGAGCAGCTGCGACAGCAACATACAGACACTCACACATAGAATAACTACTCCTATACACACTAGCTGCAAAGAAGCTCCACCACCCGTCTGCGTATCGTGTTTCTAATTGCCTGCCTGCTACAACCATATCAATACATCGCATGAGCAGAGCACAATATCCAGATGTTAGTCTTAATTGTTGTTATAGCCTACACGTATTTGAATACTTTTTAAATGAAAAAGCCATTCTCTGTCACCATAGGGTGAATCAGAGAATGGCTTTTTACGTTCCAGCTTCATTCTGGTTTAATCTACTTGCACATTACAATGACAACGTCGGAGCCTTAATATCGTCTGCTTCATCACGAATATCACCGACGATTTCCTCCAAAATATCCTCCATCGTAACCAGACCTGCCATGCGTCCGTCGATACCGTTGATTGCCGCGATATGCACACGATGCTGCTGCATGCTGAGCAATACTTCACGTAACGACGCTGTCTCTACAAAACGAGGCAGCTTATGCAGGAAGCCTGATAAGTCACCGGAGCGTCCAGCCGCAATGGCAGTCAGCACTTCTTTGCTATGGATAAATCCAATCAGCTTATTGCTGTCAGCGGCAGAAGTCACCGGATAACGTGTGTATTCATACTGGCTCAAACGAGACACCAGCTCTGCTTGTGGCAGATCGGCAGCGATTGTAATGACTTTGCTAGCAGGAATCATAATTTCACGTAATGTACGATCATCAAACGCGAAAATATTACGTAAATACGTCTGCTCAGTCTGGTTGATCTGACCGCTCTCATAGCTCTGCTCGACGAGCCATTTCAGCTCTTCTTCAGAGTGAACCGTATCATGTCCAGCTGGCTTTACACCAAATAGACGAAGCAGCAAGGTAGCCGAACCATTCAGCAAACGAATTACCGGCGCCATCAGACGACCAAAACGATAGAGCGAAGGAGCAAGCATAAGCGTCATACGCTCAGCAAACTGGATCGCCAGCGTTTTGGGTGCAAGCTCACCGATAACGACGTGCAAGAATGTGATCACAGCAAGCGCAATACCATAAGAGAGCACAGTAGAGATCGCTGCGGGGATATCAAAGCGATCAAAGATCGGATGCAAAATACGCTCAACCGTCGGTTCACCGAGCGCACCGAGTACGAGCGCCGTAATCGTAATCCCGAGCTGACAGGCAGACAGATAGTAGTCCAGATCGGTAGCGACCTTTTTTGCCATCACTGCCTTTTTATTACCGTCTGCAATCAGCTGATCCAGACGTGACATACGTACCTTCAAAATTGCAAATTCCGCACCGACGAAAAAAGCCGTAAGGCCGATAAATACAGCCACTAAAAACAAGTTTAATCCAATCGTTCCGTCCAATGATTTCCCTCAGATGAGGGATTCACCTCCATATAGTGAGTAGTGTACAGCTCAGCAGGCATTGCTGAATCTGTCGGTATAGCACGTTAATCGTTGCATTATGACATAGGAACAGGATGATGCATATTCGCTCATGACTACAGAAGTTACAGAGCCTCGCTAACCTCGCTATATGTGAGTGCGACCCATTTGATCTGCAAATCTTCCTTCTCGGTAATTGTCCATACATGCTCCGGCTGCTCCAGCGTATCGCCTTCGCTAATCTCCGTGCCTTTATGGTGCAAAATCCAACCACCGATCGTATCCGTATCATGGCGATCATCAAAAGTAATACCAAAGCGGCGTTCCAGATCGTCCAGCAATACGCGACCATTAATCAGGTACTGACCTTCGCCAACCTGACGAATATCGTTCACCTCATCGGCATCGAATTCGTCTCGAATCTCACCGACCAGCTCCTCCAGCACATCCTCCATTGTCAGCAAGCCGGCTGTACCACCGTATTCATCAACGACAAGCGCCATATGCACGCGCTTTTGCTGCATTTGTAGCATCGCTTCCTGAATAGATAATGATTCAGCGATAAAAGGAAGCGGACGAATGAAGTCCTGTAGCTTACGTGTAGTTTGATTGATCATGTGAGGAAGCATTTTTTTGGCATTGACCATACCGACAATCTGGTCCTTATCATCATCGGTCGTAACCGGATAGCGGGTATAGTAGTTAGCATCCAGAATCTCAATAATTTCGTCATAATTCATATCTCGATCCAGTACGACCATCTGTGTACGTGGAATCATAATATCGCGTGCTACCCGCTCATCGAACGAGAATACATTTTCCATATAGGACAGCTTGGTTTCGTTAATCTCGCCGCCCTCATAGCTTTGCGTCATAATAATTTTCAATTCGTCTTCCGAGTATACCTGTTCATGACCAGCAGGCTTTACGCCAAATGCGCGCAGCAACACGCGAGATGTACCATTTAATGCCCAGATTAATGGGTACATGAAGCGTCCGAACCAGAAGAGCGGAGGAGCCAGCAGTAGCGTCATACGCTCAGCAAACTGGATCGCTAGCGTCTTCGGTGCCATTTCCCCGACAACAACGTGCAGGAAGGTAACAAGGAAGAACGCAATCGCATACGAGGCTACAGAAGCGGCAGCCGCCGATACGTTCAAAAGGTCAAAGACCGGATAGAGCACCAGCTCTACCGCGGGTTTACCAATCGCACCCAATCCAAGCGCGGTAACGGTAATACCGAGCTGACAGGCGGACAGGTAATAGTCCAGATCATGAGCTACCTTTTTAGCGATAACGGCTTTTTTGTTGCCCTCTTGAATCAATTGATCCAGGCGAGATGCCCGTACTTTGACAACAGCAAATTCAGAAGCGACGAAGAAAGCAGTTAACGCCAGTAACACAACCAGAACTAACAAATTGATGATCGTTATTAGGTCCAATGATTTCCCTCAATTGAGGGATTCACCTCCACAAATTTAGATTTATACAAAGAACAGTTTTACTACATTTACTATGCAATCTTATTCAAGCCCATCCGACGAGTGATCATTCTGCATTGTTATCGCCTATCCTGTACAGCATCCGTATGAAGGAGACAATATACAGGAATGGAGAAATCAATGGACATCGCTAACGCCTTCCCAAGTCTGTTGCCTCCTTCCATAAAGTAATTGCTTTATAGTATAACATAAACACAACTGCACCATACAGTAACACGTTATGGTTTTGAGAATTGTCAATTTTGTTGGATTGTAAGTAGGGGAATTGTCTTTGTGTGCAAAGTGATGCGGTGGGAGATGCATCACTGCGGGAAGGAATAAGCGGACGGGCTCCCGTCTCGCACAGGAATCTACGGATTAGGAGTACATGGTAGATTGCCGTGCTCAAAAGTCGCCCTTTCCTCTTATTTCCTTCCCTTCGTTCCGTGCAGCTTGCATTCATACGAGTTTGTATATACACTGCTAATACCCTAATAGCTTGACTAGTGCAAAATGAAAGTCTAATGTACTCCGCCTTATGAAATAATGTCTGCATCAAACCATAAGTTCGTTAATGGCGTACAATCTCAAATGTAAGTATTGTACAATGTCAAACTTACTATACATCATCAAATTTTATGATTTAGCTCGGCTAAGGGACTGGTGGTTGGACTGAAATTCATTAGATTTTGAAGCCGATTCAATCCTGGAATAGAGCAATATCAGCCAACAACAAAATTCAAACAAATAATGAGAATCACATTTATGGTTTAGGCTAACGAAAATAAACTGCATTGAACGTCGTTCAATGCAGTTTGAAACTAGGATCTAGTCTTCTACGGTAGATTCTTCTATTCAGCTATACTACGCATCAAACGATAAATTTCTCTTGTCGTATTCACATTACGGATCGTCATATAACGATACAGCTTGGAGCCAACCAGCTTATTCATCCCACTCTGGGCAGCATTTTCACGCGGAATGCTTAGCAGCACAGCGCCAGGAATATAGTGTACTGTGCCCATATTCGGCTTGAGTGGTAGCTTATCGATGATCGACGGATCATCAATCTCGTTCCAGAGGAATAGCACATCACTTTTCATCCCGTCATCGTTCGTCCAATCTTCCGGTAAGGCTTCGATTACCGCTGTAATTTCAATAAGATTGCGAATCATCACCGGGATATCAAGTGAAAATACCTCGCGAATCTTTTGCTCCAGCAGGGGAGATAGTTCATGCTGTGGTAGCTCGCTCGCAAAGATAATATTGCCTGAGTTGATGTACGTAACGACCGCTGTCATACCTGCTTGTTCAAATGCTTGCTTAAGTTGCTTCATATCGATCTTATTTTTTCCACCGACATTAATGCCACGCAGTAGAGCGACATAGATCATGAGCTTGACCTCATTTCATAAGGGATGGAATAGCATGAAGCTTTGTATCCAAAAGTTATTCCCAGCTTTCCCAGCGCAGTGACAAATATAGTAGTAGCTCATTTGCCGCTTGTTCACCCAGTAGCTCATCCAATTTGGATTCGATCTGTTCCAAGTATTGCGGCTTCACTTCATCGGTATCCTCGTCTCGAATCTCACCGCCTAGTTCTGTAGCGGCTTCAATCAAAATCGCTAGCGCTGCAAAAAAATCTGCCAGCGATGCTGCTGCCAGTGCAGGCTCACCCGTGTCATACGCGACATAGATGGGAGTACCAGGTGCAGACGTATCGGCAATGACGGGATCATCATTAAAAGTGGCGATGACTACATGCTCTGCACGCCAATTTTTCGATTCCTGTAGCTGATCCGGATCGCCTACCCCCACCCAGCGACGCCCCAATTGTAAATCATATAAATGCTCTGGAGCGGCAAAAAAAAGTAGGATACCGTCCCCGATTAAGACTGCCGCATTTTTTTGAGGATTTTCTCCAGGTTTCTTAGGATCGATCATCTCATAATGACTGTACCAGTATTCTAGCTCAGGTGAGAGTGGAATCCGTTCATCGCTCTCAAACGGTGTAGGTTCTGTAAAAGCGACAATCCCATTTCCTTCAAATAATCCATACTTCTCATTGTATAGCTGATGTTGCTGAACAAATGCAGAAGCCGCAGCTTGTAAGGTTGGCTGATCCGATTGATTCGTCATGGCAATTACTCCTTCATCCTAAAATATTGTGTGATCTATATTCTGTGTTTGATAGTATGCTATGGAAATTTGAGATTGGAGATTCTGCATTCGATTTTCGACAATTGATCGTTATCGTTATCGTTATCGTTGCTCGGAGCGTAATTTTTCTACGAATTTTGCATATTTTTTCTGTTTGCTATCACTACCGAAAATCAAATACAGTAGCTGCTCGCGTTCATAGCCTTCACGTTGTGCTAACTGACGATCTAGCTCCAGTGCCAGCTCGGCTTGCTCAAAATGATCAGCCAGTCCTCTGACAGGCTTCGCCGATTGACCGCTACCCGCGAGGATAATTAGCAACAGTGGTAATAACTCCGTAGTGAGCGGATAGGTATCCAGAAAGGCTAGCACGAATCGATCATGCGCAGACTGATGCTCCGTATCGACAAGCCGCATATAATCCGTCAGCAGTGGGAAATACTTTTGATCCTGCAATGCAAGTCCCAGCACCGCGTATGTGCCTGTCATGACCGATTTCTCACCGGGTTCTACATCGTTATAAAAGGCAAATTCCTTCATCACCAGTTTCGCATATTGCTCCAGTAGAGGATGCAACTCTGGATATTGCAGGCTATTAGCAAAAAATCGATGCAGCGCTGATCTGGCAAGTGCCTTCACAGGAAGGAAGCTTTTGATCTTACTGCCGCTAAGCTTGAGTGTATATTCAACCGGAAAGCCCTGCTGTAATAGATCACATATGTATTGCAACCCATCCCGATAGCTATCGACGGTATCACCCGTGAGTTTCAATTGAATCGTTTGTAAGATATCATTGGCTTGTCCTTGCATATGTGGTGTTTTGCGCTTGCTTTCGATCTGTCCGCTACCCTCCTTTAGAAACTGCGCTGCCTGCTGTGAGCCAAGCTGAGCGGCAATTTCCAAAAAATCCTGCCGGGTATCTGTATCATCATCCCCGATACGAAGTGCTGCATAGATAAATAGCTCAAGCTGCTGTTCATCTGGCTCCGGGCGTTCGTTGGCTGGCTTGAGTGATATGCGATAGGTGTTGCCATTTTCAATATAAGGCGTCAAGAATTGCTCATTTGCCCAAAACTGAAGCGTCAGCCTTAAGCAACGTTTCCATTCCTCTAGTAGCTTCGGTATAGCAGCAAGCTTCTGATCCGTTTGTTCACAAAGCTGAATTCGCTCGGCTGTCGATACAGGATGGACGTCTGCATTGAGAAGCAATCTACCGAAAAAAAATAGATCCTTCTGCGCCGGATAATGGGGCAGAGGTGAAGCGATCTTAGCTGCAATGAATTGCTGGAATACGTCTTGAATTTGCTTCAATTTGATGGGGTTGATCCATATTTCCTGCAACTCCAGATCATCCTTCACTTGCTCACGCTCAATGTGTAGTTTGAATTCTAATTTATAATCAAAAAATATACCACCGTAACGGTCAGCCTCAAATGCTTCTCGTACACGCTCGCCCAGCACAGGCCACCATTCGTGTACTAGCTGTTCATCCGTAAGCTCAGTTATATCTACCTCTGACTCCCAGGTATACGCGCTATCGCTCCATGAAAAAGGATGCTCAATCTCTACAAACATCAGCCCTGCACTACTACTGAATTTACCTTTACGATAACCAAAACGAATGTAGTCGTGCGCCCCTGTCTGTAGCTTGCTTCGTTGATCGATCTCTTCTAGATGCTTCTGCGTACGCTGACAAACCTGGTCCAGCTGCTTCCAGCATTCCGTAAGTAACACGGTTAATGCTTCATTCATGAATAAACGCCCCTTTGCATACATAATATGATTTCTGATCGTTATTCAGCATCATCAAGTCTTCGATGGCTAGTGCTTGAATAATAAGCTCTTTATTAACTTCTAATTAGCTTTGTAAGCATTCCAGCAATACCGTTTAATTTACAATACGAAACTGGAGAAATTCAAGAAAATCACGCTGCATCGAGCCCAGTGTAAGAATCGTCCACATAATCTGAAATCGCCAGCTGGCTCCGTTCACTTTAAATGACCAGACCGCTTCCAGACCTACGCCAGACTTGAACTTCTGCTCCTGTAGATCGGCAATGGCTAATTCAGAGCGATGCACAACACGGGTAGAAAACAGATTGAGAAACAACACGACCAGCTTGTCCTGATTGACCAGCAATAAAGCGCGTGTTGAATACGTATGTAGATGCTGTGGTGTGGCATAGCACATGAACATATCTGGCTCGCGATATGGCTCAGCGAGTCGCTGCATAGCTTTTTTTCTAATAAAGAACATAGGATGTGACCTCTCTTATCTAGGATGAATAGTGGTATGGGAATAAGATTCTTCATTATTATACTCAATTTGGTAGGTGAACTGTAATTTGTGGAGCGAGATGTGGAAACAGGGGTTGAATGCATGACAGCCTAAGGACATACTGGTCGAGTAGAAGTAGAAGTAGAAGTAGAAGTAGAAGTAGAAGTAGAAGTAGAAGTAGAAGTAGAAGTAGAAGTAGAAGTAGAAGTAGAAGTAGAAGTAGAAGTAGAAGTAGAAGTAGAAGTAGAAGTAGAAGTAGAAGTAGAAGTAGAAGGTTATGCTATGGCAAAAGAAAAAAGCCGCTCCTCTAAGAGAAGCGGCTAGGGGTCGATCTTATTCTCAACTTTAATACGGTAGATATTTCGATGCTATATAAACGTAATAGCTGGAAGTAACAACTAACTGTAGTAGCTATCGCCTTTACGCAACGGTTGCTGTAGAAGACGAAGCAGCTGGAACATCCTTTTTATGCTTTGGTTGCCCAGCATTCATTTGGGATGGTGTGGAAGAAGCAGATGCTGCTGCTTGCCCATGCTCCTCAGTCAATACCAGATCGTTCAAGCCTTTGAACAGAACTTCAAGCTCAGCGAAGCTATTCACCATTTGCTGAGTCAGATGCTGCTGCTGTTCCATACTTGCTAGAATTTCTTCAGCCGCTGCACTGGATTGCTGGGTCATGCTGGAGATTTCGGTTACTTCGTTAACGACACGCGCTGACGAATCCTTCATTGTAGCGGAGCTGCTCTCAATATCTACAGCTTGAGTCAGTACCTGCTGAGAGCTAGTATTCACGTCACGGAATACGTCAGCCGCCGATTGTACAGAGGTACGACCTTCCTCCAGCGAGCTTTGAATACTGTGGAAGCGCTCGTTCAGATCACGTGTACGAGCTTGCAGACGATTCAGAATTTCAGCAATATTTGTTGCCGATTGACCGGAGCTCTCTGCTAGCTTACGCACTTCATCGGCTACGACAGCGAAGCCTTTACCATGCTCACCAGCACGCGCTGATTCAATCGCTGCATTCAATGCTAGCAGATTCGTTTGGCGTGCAATATCAGAGATGCTGTTCAGCATCGAGCTCATCGATTGGCTTTCCTCGTTGAACTTTTGCATATCCTGAGTCGCCTGATTGGTCATGTCATGCAGCTGACCCATCTGAGTATTCAGCTGTTCCATGCGCTGACTACCGGATTCTGTGCTGGTCGTCATCGTGTCAGATAGCTGCTTCATCTGGTAGGAGTACGCAGCGACATCCTGAATATGACGATCGGATATAGACAGGGATTCCGAGATTTCAAATACATTGCTTGCCTGTTGCTCTACACTGCGTGCTACCTGATTGAAGCCAGCAGTCACTTCAGTCGTGATCGTGCCTGTTTCATTCACCTTCTGCTTAAGCTGTTCAGTAAAGCGAGCCAGGCCAATAACCGATTGCTTCACCTGCTGCATCACCAGCTCCATACGCGACTGAGATTGCTCGATTTCGACGCGGCGAATCTCACTTGCATGAAATAGCTTGCGATTGACGCTGGATACCGTAATAAAGATAATACCCGCCACCACAAACATACTGAGATTGATCAGATCGGTAACGACCAGCGTCGGCGTAGCTGCTGGAGCAATAATAATGTGCAAAATAAAATAAATCAGCAGACTGGAAAACGCAATATTATAGTATTTGCTATTTGGATAAAGGAGGAGTGGAGCAACGACCAGAAGTCCTTGCATGGTAGTAATGGAATCCAGACTTACATAGATTCCGCTTGCGATGATGCTAATCGTAACGAACCATGGAATGATATGCACGCCTTTTTTAGCGATATTCAAGCCCGTGATGACCAACGCTACGACAATCGAAACGAGTGTAGAAATCCATAACGTAGGAATGAGGAAGGTAATGCCTGCACTAATGGCGGTGATCGCCCACAGCATATAGCTGATTAGTTTGTTGCGTTGCCAGATGATCTCGGTGTTAGGATTGTTCATGTGTGAGTTGTCCTTTCTGTCAGTGCTGTTAGATTCAAGCTGGATACAATGCCTGTTTGAATAAAATTTTTACTACATTTTTTGAAAAATTAGGTACATAGTAACAATATCAACTAAACCTATATCGGACGTAATTCCTAAAAGTGAATAGTTTATAAAAATTAGTTACTTAGTAATATGCAGATGATGAATATATACTGCTGTACCAATGTAAAATCATATTTGGGATAAACTCGTACACGTTCAAATGACATTATGGAGCGTTCATATCTCTTGTAAATTCCTTCTTTTATTGACTTTAAAATGGGTGTTAGATGGTATGATGAATTCATTTAAATGAACGAATAGTAATATTTGTGTTGCGCTATGAGCGAGATTACTTTACGATGAAGCAAGCTGCTTAGCAATATAGCAAGCAATGTGTGGTTGAACTCAGTTGGGTTAGGATAAGGAGTGTATGTGTGGTTAAAAGACCGTGGTCTGTAACTGTAATTTGTATTTTCATCATAGTCGTTATAGGGATTGGGACAGCAATTAACATAGTGTTGCTAGCAAATCATATGCCTATTCGAGAAACAACAATTAGTAATGGTGTATCGTTAGTTAATATTTTATGTCTGGGTATAGGTGCAATTATGTTTATTGCTGGTAGTATTTTAGCATTAAAACGAGTTAATACCGGTCGTTGGCTTATTGTAGTATGGTGTATCATTTCTATTGTGTTGTATTCAGATTCGTTAGTTTATGCGTTGCCTAGAATCGTCCATACTGTGATTGTTTCACTTATGTTATTCAATAAAGCGGCTAATCGATTTTTTCGATCTGGAAATTTAGAAAAAAGCTATTAGGAATAAAGTGATAAGAACAGCTGAATACATATTGCCCATAAAAGAAGCTTGGTCGTACTAGCATATATACATGCTATGCTACGACCAAGCTTCTTTTATTTTGTAAGTCTGTTTGATGGGTATTATGCTTAGGCAACATTTGTGTTATGCAATTTCTACGTTGTTTATATAGTAGTTCTACTTCATATCGAAGCTGTCGTATACTGAGCTTATATCTAATGAACGAGTATGTTGTTAGTAGAAGAAACCCTAAGGAGATGAATCAGATCAATACCTCAGATATTATTATCAAAATTGAAGACGCAGCTTTAAACCATCACCTAGCCGATCTGGAGCACTGGATCAATAAGCTTGATCTATCGGATCAGCTAGAGCTACATCGTCATTTAAGTCGGAATGCTTTGCAGATCATTAGAGAACAGAGGCAGCAGCTTGCCATTAACGATGGTGTGA
This sequence comes from Paenibacillus hunanensis, assembly GCF_034055775.1. Classification (NCBI taxonomy): domain Bacteria; kingdom Bacillati; phylum Bacillota; class Bacilli; order Caryophanales; family Paenibacillaceae; genus Paenibacillus; species Paenibacillus hunanensis. The sequence goes on from NZ_CP139194.1 coordinate 1,753,075, forward strand.
AGGAGCATATCATATGGTATGACTTGAGCAATCAGCCATGGTCGGATGCTGTTCTGGCTGAAACGATCGCCATTTATAAGGAGACGTCGTGGATAGCAATCGAAAGTATCGTACTGGTTGCATTGAAGCAGAATAAAGCTAAAGAGCAGCAGGTGCGGCATATTGGAGATGTGTTTGCTAGTAAGGAAGTGACCAGGCAGATTCAGCGGTGGAAGGAACGACAGGGGTTATAGTGGTTCATATAACTACATATATCAAATTGTTGAAATAAGCATACAGATCAATAAGTTTTTTAGATCATCGTTAGCTGTAATATTTATATAGCTATCGATTCTAAAGGTATAAACGTATAAATAATACATGTCGACCTAAATTATGGTGGAACTATTATAAAATTAACCATTTTGACCGTTATATACATAGATGTAGTTAGCAACCATAGATATGGCGACACTTAAAATATATTAAATGTTACATACAAGTTGGAGAAGCAAGTATAGAAAAGCATGAAAGATAGTCGTCTGGAGAGGAGGTGAGGAGATCACGATCCGGCGTGTTTGTTTGCATGTTGTGTTGCCTATTTTGCTAGGTAGCTTGATTTATGTATTATACCGTAAGCCAACATTGCTCGTTTTTCAGTGGATCGATGCGGTAGGGTTAACGCCATTTATTTTGCTGTTACGCAATCAGATAACCTTACCCTTAACATCGTTTATCCAATATTCGTTGCCGGATGGATTATGGTGTTATGCGTTTGCTTATACATTATTTCAGATTTGGAAGGATGAAAGCATAATTGCTCGCTATCTAATTATTGGAGGTATTCCGATGATTGGGGTTGTTAGCGAATTGTTGCAGATTCCACACTGGATTCAAGGAACCTTTGATCTGAATGATGTTATCGCTTATGGGGCAGCAGGTATCATTTTGTACGTTATATCTATTCAAAAGGGGAATATAAACAGAGATGAAAAAAACAATTTTAACTTTACTCGCATTTATGGTTTTCGGAGCTTTAGCGGCAGGAAGCATGGACAGTGATAAGTCTTCCTCAGAAAGCACACCAAGTAGTACAGGCAGTACTAATTCAGCATCAGCAAAAGGAGATAATTCTTCTAAAGAACAGGCTCAGAAAGATAACCGAATGTATATCGGTGATACTGTAGGTGTTGGTAGATTCGCAGTACTGGTACATACACCAGAGGTTAAAAGAAGTGTTGGTAATCAATACTTGAAGCAGGAAGCTAATGGCGAATACTGGATCATTCCTGTATCGATTCGTAACGATGATAAAGAAGCACGTATGGTTACATCGGCTATGTTCAAATTAGTATCATCCGATGGTGCGAGTTTTGATCCCGATGCTTCAGCAGCAATGTATCTGGATTCAAAAAGCTCTTTATTGCTGGATAATATCAACCCGGGCATCCAGGTAGATGGTTATATCGTATTTGATATGCCTAAAGGACAAAAAGTCTCTAACTATGTCATGGAAGTTAATGATGCTTTTAGCTTCACAGGTAATAGTAAAGCAGTCATTCAATTGACTAAAAAGAAATAGAAGCATAGACGCATGAGTGAAGCTTTAGCTATAAAGTAAAACATCGTTTAATATAACACCAAAGCATACTAGTAAAGCGACGACTCTTTTCGAATGAACCGAGAAGACATCGTCGCTTTTTTGCGCGTTCATTCTGGAAGCGACTCTATATTACTCCTATGCAGGTGGATGAGCAGAATCATAATCGATCATAACGGGGAAGAAGCTAGGGGATAAGGATATGCCACTTCTTTCACCATTGTCATTCACAATAACTGCAATATAATTTCCAAATGCGGCTACATACTCGATATCTACAATACTTCGATGTTCCTGTTGTAGTGTAAGGTAAATCCATATACTGGCGTAGGCAACCTTCCCCTGTAAATAGGAGCTTTGCGAGACAATGCCTACTAGAATAATGATGATCAGAGCGAAGCGAATCAATTTTCTTTTTATGGTCATAGGATGCTCTCCATATCGGTAGTATGTATGATTATAGCTATAGCTTCATTCAAGTATACAAATAGAACCCCACTATTAACAAATATAGGCAGACAAGAATTGATTATCATCGCATAACTGCGTCAAACAGAGTGATAGTACATGAAGTAAAACGTACAGCATTTTCATCTTCATAGCACCAGCAGTAAACCGAGCAAAAACTATAACGAATACCCTTCAAATTAGCTATAATGGGAAATAAAACAAGGAAGGTGAATTCAGATTACACACCCTATTGCTCATAAAAAAGTAACGTGGCTTGAGCTGTTCTACGATCTGATCTATGTTGCGGCGATCTCGATCACTGCACATGTGCTCACCCATGCTCATCATGGTGCGATTGAAGCATCCATTATTTTAAAATACATACTGATTTTTGTGCCCCTCTGGTGGGCCTGGACGGGCTTTACCGTATATGTGAATCGCTTCGGAAAAGATGATACCGCGCAGCGTGTGAACTATTTTGTACAAATGGCATTTGTTATCGTGATGGCGGCGAGTATTAATATTGATTTTGAAGCGTATTATTTATATTTTATGATCGGCTATGTGGGGATTCGGTTATCGACGGTATTTATGTATGCCCGTGTATGGAAAAATGGACAAAGTGTGCCTCGGCAGATTGCACGCTTTTTGACCTTGAGCTTTCTGGTGGGGGCATTAATCAGCTTTAGCTCGGTATTGTTGCCCGGAGATTGGAAGTTTATCGCACTCTATTTTGGTATTTTTCTGGATATTGCGTTGCCATTGGTTGGTCGACGTATTCTGATCAGGCTGCCAGTGCATCATCCGCATCTGTTAGAACGGTATGGGCTGGCGACGATCATTTTGCTTGGTGAGATGATTCTTGTGATTGTAAATGGGCTGCGTGAGGAAACGGTAATGATGAATACGGTTGTGGCTGCACTGATCGGCTTTGTGATGGCAGTGGCGATCTGGTGGCATTATTTTGAGTCATCTGAGCATACAGCTGAGGAAGAACAGAAAAATTCAGGACAGCTCATTATTTATGGACATCTATTTATGTACATGTCGCTCGGAATTATTGCGAGTGTTGTGTATTATGGGTTTCACCACGATCTGAGTGTACGAAGCTTTGGCTGGTTGGCGTTGTCAGGCTTTGGGCTGTATACGCTATCGGCTGCGCTTGTATTCCATAATCGAGCGAAGTCGAAGCGTCAGCGTGTGTTTGCATTTTATATGCCGGCTGGGCTGCTAGTCTTGGCTGCGGTGGTGTTGTTGGTGTTGCCGACAGTTACGGCGGTGTATGCTGCATTGGCAGGGTGTTTTGTGGTGCAGACGTTGTTGGTTGTGGTGGGGTTGAGAAAGAAGGTACTGGGGTAGAGGAATGCCGAATAAATAGCATAATGAATGTTGTGGGAAATAGTATCATGTAGTAGTGAAGAGAGCTTTAGACTGTTAGTATAAAGCTCTTTTTACTATTGAATAAGGAAGGACTTGCACAGCGTATAGCATCAAGTTCTCAAAGAGGAGAGTGGGATATGGGGGTAGCAGCAACATTAAGCTGTACAAATTGTGAGTATAGTCAAAATGTCTTTTTCGGCATCGGATTTCGATTTCTGGATTTGCGATCTATTCTGGAATGGTATAAGCCGGAGGAAGGACGTGAACAGATAAAGGCATTTATGCATGAGGAAGATGCCAGTGTCGTTTGTTATAAAGGGGTGTATGCTTGTGAGCATTGCGGATACTTGCTGAATGAAGTCTATCTACATATCGAGTCGCAGACGCAGTCGTATACGAATCATTATGATTGTCCACGTTGCCATACAAAGATGCCGGAGCAGCCGTTTCAGCGTGAGGTGGAGATTGACTGTCTAGGTTGTCCTGAATGTGAAGGTGGGAAGCTGGGTGTAAGTTATTATATGGATTGGGATTGAGTTGTGTTATTTATTTAAGGTGAGGATGTGATGAGATGGATGTCACCGTTGTGACCTGTACTCATATAGGCGTTTACAAGCATGCTATTACAAAAGGGAAACATTATAAAGTCATTGAAGAAAAAACTGATAAATTTAGAGTGATTGGAGATCATAGTAAGCAAGTATGGATAGATAAACGTTATTTCGTTGAGGGCAAGGCAGATATTCCTATTTTGAAAAGCTGGAATTTGGATGACTCTGTAGAAAATTACGATCTGATCTAGACGACATTAAAATTTAGCAATGGAACAAAAAGATGGTGCTTACTAACGACGCCTGAAAAATTAGCAAATCATTTAAGCCAATCTAATTTAGATCCACCAGGTTTACATATCAAGCATTTGATCATTTTGAGAACGATGAATGATGTGGATATTGAGGAAATGTTAAACTATTTAGATGAACAAGGGGAACTTGAGCAGGCGAGCTTGATATTGGCTGGATAGATTGGCATGGTATAGGATCGTATTGGAATTATAAAATAAATTTTGAAAAGAAGTTTTCAATGGCAGAACAGTATTTGAGAGAATTATATGCAACTTATCATGGAATGGTGGGTGGCATTTTTTACGAAGAGCTGGCTCCATTGGATACTTTAGAGTTCATGGAATTATTAATAAACAATAGTTTGAAAGCAATATAAAATGTCAATTGCAATCCAGTACATACAAAAAGGAGGCTTTGCTATGAGACTCAAAGGAACCATGACTGAGCAAGCCTATCGAGCAGAGCTTCAAAGAAATCATGACTATATTTTTAACACTGAAGTTGGAACACTTCTAAGAACATGTATAGAGCAAGTGGTGGGTCGTTTTATTACTGCGTATATACTGTACTGGATACCTGATGACGGTACAGATTTTTTTACGTTATTAGTAGATGGCAAAATTATTATTTGTATGGAGATTGAGTATGAGCAATATTCTAGCGTAAAAGAGAAAGGGAGTCCGAAGTTAGTTGACTATAGTAGCTGTACGACCAATGATTACATCAAAGGGCTAAGTAAAACGCATCGGATCAAGTTTGAAGTTGCTAGGGAGATGTGTCACAAGGATATGAATCAATAAAAAAGAAAGGAGTAAAATTATAAATATATGAAAAAACTAACAAATGTAGAAATTACACTGGAGCAATTCATGCATTATATCCAAAGCGGCTATAATCATTTTATAAACGTTGAAGTTCAGGATACAGGCGAGATGAAGTATTTAGATTTAAGTGGGATGACGTTTGAATATTGCGATCTAGCGCTGGACTTTACAGGATCGGTGTTTAGAGAAACTAATTTTAAAGCATGCAATTTGAAAACTTGTGTGTTTGAAAGTGCAGATTTAAGTTGTTCTCGTTTTCTTGATTGCGCTCTATGTTCCACTAATTTCAAAAACGCTAAAGTGGATCATGTTGTATTTGAGAGAAACTACTTTCATTCATACTTGTTGGATATTACAGATTTATATAGCATGATTAATGAGGGATTATAGAAGCAAGGAGGTAGTAAAATGCTGAATATATTAGAGGTTGTCCAGATGAAGACTATGTACATAGATGCTGAACATACCGTAATAATCATCGATGGAATGCCATTAGATGAACTACTTCAAAAGCTCTATCCTGATCAATTATTACGTGGACTCATTCCTATGATCGTCGATTGGATGGATAGCAAAGAGGCAAAGCTTGTTGTTGAACGTTTTTATTCAGATGATTCTCCAAGCATACTCCCTGTTTTGATGTGCCCAGATGATTGTGACTTATCATGCACTATTATCGTGGCAGAAGTAATCAGATCCAATGATAAAATAATTTGGAATCGTATAGGATATGATAATAGTGAATGTAATCAAAATACAGGCATGATCGATATTGGAACTAAAGTTAAGTGGTTCGATAAAGTGAATTGTATGATATTTGATAGAGAAACATACTATACTAGTCTAGAATCAATATACACACTTCATATTAAATAAGTTAAATCAATTGGAGCAAAATGCCCGTTCACAAGATTCACAAGCATGGATTACACGCTCAAAAGAGCTACTCGAACACCCCAAATACTATACCTAGGCTTATTGGGGACGAAGTAGTAAATATGTATAATCACGCATCACCACATCACTGGAGGAACCTACATATGATCAATATCCACCGACATACGATACAGCTACGTGAAGTGAAATTATTTTATCTCGACACGCATACAGAAGGCCCGGTCATTCTCTGCCTACATGGTCGATATGGAAGAGCAGAGACATGGTATGACTTTATGCAGCGATATGGAGGTCAATACCGGATTATTGCACCGGAGCATCGTGGGCATGGGCTAAGTGATAAGCCTTTAGGACGCTATACAGCAGAGGAATTGGCTGATGATGCGTATCAGCTGCTGGATGCACTTGGAGTAGAACACGTAATTGTGATCGGACATTCACTTGGTGGGCAGGTAGGCGCTTATCTAACAGCAGCTCATCCAGACAAAGTCATCTCGCTGGCGATTTTGGATAAAGCAGCGTTTGGGCCAGAGGAGCGAGTATCCATTCCACTGGAGCAACTACCCGAAGCTGATCCGGTGACGGCAGATTGGCCGTTGCCTTTTATTAGTCGAACTGCGGCAGAGCAGTATTTGCGTACAACGCAGGATACAGAGATTAGCTGCCAGTATTTTATGAAAAGTCTGGTGGAGATGGAGGAAGGGGTTACCTTTTTGTTCAGTCGACAGGCAATGGCAGCGAATATATTGCACAATGTGAGCTGGTATCATATTTTGGAGCAGATTACTTGTTTGACATTGGTTGTGCGGGCGCATAACAGTGAATCATTACCGGATGACGAGTGGGAGAAGATGAAGAGCCTGTTATCTTGTGTGATGCCCTATGAGATGACGACCGAGGATCATAATGTGCATTTGAGTGAGCCGGAATTATTTTACCGATATGTGGACAATTTTTTGAAGGTATCGTTTAATGCTTAATGGTTGAGATGGGCAAAATAAGAAGTGAAAAATAAAGTGGAGCGTTGGTATTCCTTTTTGGGATATTGACGCTTTATTTGTAATTCGTTGCTGGTGGGGTTGAGATTGATTGGAAGACTCCTTTTTTAAGATAGACTTAGACATACATAGCAAAGGATAGAGCGATCAAGGATGTAGGATCACAAAAATAGTGCCGATTGCAGGGTTGTTGAAGTGCAGCATAGATTGGATAATGGTATCTGAATACATATGTAGATTGACTTAGAGTTTGCAGAATACAGGTAGATTGATAAGTTAGAAAAGCAATATATGATCAGCGGTTTACTTTATGTTAGATGAAATAATGTAAGACGATATCACTTGAGTATAAGGAGCGCGTATACATATGGCTAAGAAAAGAAAAACATTACCGAAAAATTTTGATGAGCTTGTCAAAGCTGGCGATCTGAATGTGTTAGAAGACGTATTTACTAAAAGTGACATTAATGCTTATGGTGGCTATAGCAAACAGCCCGCATTGAGCTTCTATTCCATCTCACCGGAATGGATTCGCTGGCTAGTGGAGCATGGTGCAGATATTGAAGCAAGAGATGAATATGGCAAAACACCGCTGCACAGCCATGCGCAAAGCTGGTGTGGACATGCCGAGCTGCTGATCGAGCTGGGTGCAGATATCGAAGCTCTGGATCGCGATAGAGAGACTCCGCTATTTAGGGCAGCAACGTCATTTCATCCGAATACGGTGCGTATGCTGCTGGATCGTGGTGCACAGGTGAATGCGGTGAATAAGTCAGGTCAAACACCGCTACAAGAAGCATTGTCTCGCTGCTCGAATATCAATATTACAGGGATGGCACCGATTGCGGAGATGCTATTGGAAGCCGGAGCAGTCAGAACGCCTGATATGCAGGAGTATGTAGAGCGCATTGGAGCGAACTTTGAATTTCATCGAGCGGGCTTCAATAAGGATTCTGTCGACGAGACGGATGCTGCGCTGCGACGTTTATATGAGATCTTCGATGTAACACCCGTCGAAAAGCGCCATATGCATGATGGTGTCTCGCCGATCACCGTATCGAAAACAAGATGGCAAGAGCAGCACGATGAGCTATGGAGCTGGCTGGTTCCATCTCAAGGTGCTGCACAGACGGTGCAGGGTGAGGTCATTCGGGTGACGGGGAAAATCTCGTATGAGATTATGAATAATGGTGGTGGCAACTGGGATAAAGAATTTCGCAAAATGCTCAAGGCGGTTCTGCATTATTTCAGCATGGGTGTTCCGCTGGAGCCTGAATGGCTTGAAGAAGCAGCGGTATTAGCGAAGGATCTTCAGCATGGAAATGATTATGAAGCGCCAGCAAGATTGTGCGAGCTGGCTGTGAAATGGGTGCTGGCGAATCCAACGCCAATCGCTCTGCCAGAGCCGGATTATCGGAGATGATGATAAAGGAACAGGGATATGCTTTTGCTGTATTGAGCGAAGAGCCTGGATAATAAAACCATTCTTTTTTGAGACGGATAAAAGCTTGAGAAAGGATGGTTTTTGTTTGAAATGATACTTCTTGCTGAAAGGAGCACACGACTTATGTCTGTTTTACAAGAAAATATCTATCCGAATTGTCCCGTCATCGAGCGTATGGTCACGATTGGTGGATGGAACAGAAACGAACTACTTGAGCAATTACATCAGAACGCGATTCACCTGAATACATATGCGGAGACGCTGCTTGCAGATAATCGATTCATAATCTCATCTACTCCATATCGCGTATCAACGGTGGAGCTAGCAGTTAGCAATCTAGGGTTTCCAGATGGAACAACAACCGAGCGGATTTTCGCTACGGCTCAGCAGCTTGGCTTAAAGTTATGTCCGCTTGAGCTGGCACCTTATCTGAGAATGCAGTATACAGATCAGCCGGAAGATGTGGAAAAAGACGCACGACAGAATCAAGCGCCTTCTGGCTCAGTCACTGTAGCATCGGAGGCGATTAGTGAAGATGATATCTTCCCGAAAGGCTTCTATTTACGGCATATGAACGGCGAGCTGTGGCTGCGTGGTTATTGCGCCGATGATCTGCATAGCTGGAATGCAGATGATCGATTCATTTTCGTAAAATGAGAGGTTGGATATAACTGGGGAGGGACATTAACGAAATGATAACGAGATCATTAGCAATAGGTGTATGTGTATATGTTCAATCTATTGATTGGATGGATAGCTACAGACACAACAATCCCCTACATGAGATCGGAATAAGCACAGCATTCCTTTCTCCTATAGGGGACGATATAACTCCAGGCAGTATATGGCTTAAATGAAACGTATTCGAATACATGCGGTGACGCGTCTGTTCTTAGTTGCCTTTGTAGGGGCTTTCGTTCATAGGAGTAACCGATCTACTCATACAGCATATCACCAGCACCGTAAAGATATGCGACTAGCACTATAAGGATACCTGCGGCGTAGTTTGCGTCATTCGAATCTCAGGTAGCTCCTGCTTTGTACGTGCAACATGACCGATACGCGAAGCTAGCTTGCGGAATGGACCGAAGCTGGCGATGCGGATAAAAGTTTGCATCGTACCTACGCCAACCTTCGTTTGCGGGTAAAAGAGATCCGGCGTACCGGGTGGTAAGCTTTGTGCTTTATCGACCATCGGGCGCATCCATTGCTCGTATTTGTCGAGACAGGTCTGGATGCTCGCTACTTCATTGGATTCGGCTTGTGATAGGAAGGCTGCCAGTACATAGCCGCCGATCAATGCCAGCGAAGAACCGCCACCGCCAATGGGTGTGACACACCATGCTGCATCGCCAGTCACGCATACTCTACCTTCGGAGTACGTGGACATTTTAATTTGTGTTAAATAATCAAAATACACATCCTTCGATGTCGCAAAGCCTTGAATAACACGCTCATCCTGCCAGCCAGCTCCAGCGAAAATGACCTGTAATTCTGCGAGTGCCTGTTCACGAGGCAGTGATGCTAGATTATGCTTGTCATCCTTGAAGGCAAGCATTGCGCGAATTGTTCCCTGATTGTCAGGACGCAGAGAAATCTGGCGACCACCTGTTGCTGTGTACCAGCGCCACCAGCGGTCATCTTCGGCTTCCCGTTCAATCGTTCCATACGCAATATTCAGACCAAGCTCATTGCGCGATACACGGTCTCCAAATACGTGATCGCGTGTACGAGAACGAATACCTTCCGCGATGACGAGCAAGTCATACGTTTCCGTTTGACCGGAATGCAGTTGAATGTCGACATGATCCCAATGATTTGTCACCTGTTCAATCGATTCTCCGTACCGAATATCCACATGGGATGGAAGTGCCTCCAGCACGATACGTGCCAGATCACCACGCAGAATCTCCAGCTCAGCGGTCATCCCATCTGAATCCTCTACTGGAAAAGCACCCACAATCTGTCCTTTTTCATTAACAAATGCCGTTCCTTCCTCGGTTGTTGTCTGCTTGCGGACCTGCTCTTCTAATCCCATCTTTTGCAAAACGTCGCGTGCAATACCACGTATATCAACATTTTGCCCACCATCTCGAAATGTGCTCGCGCGCTCGATGATCGTGACCTGCCAGCCTGCTTTGCTCAGCCAGAAGGCCGTGCTGAGCCCGGCAATACTTGCACCCGAAATGAGTGCTTTGTGAACGTTCATGCTGTTGCTCCTCTCAGCACATCATTGTGCTTTTGTAGATGAGATTAATAAAGATAAAATGAATCGTTATTATCTACGGTTAGTGCTTGTTAGCTACAGTTGTTAACTAGGGTTGATTACAATTACCCGATGCGACCAAGTCGAAGCAGTAATGCAGGAGTATACGAAGTAAAGAGGTTGAATTTGTGCATGTACTCTTCTGGTGAATAGAGTAAAATTGTATGTAGAAAAGGGAGGGATTAGCATGAGAATTCGTTTATCCTACTAGCCAGCGGATTGGATACAGAATTATGACAAAGAAATAGCCGGATCGAAGCAAATCTTTAGGGACGAGAATCGTACGCATCTTAATTCATATGTATCCACCTGATCATTCAGAAATCAAACGGAATTTGTAAAGGAAATGGTGCGTAGTACGTCGCTAGGGTATAAGAGAGAACGAGTAAAACGAATAGAAGCTCAAGCAAAGTAGGTGGAGTGTTTGCTCAAATCGATAGCATGGTTGTTAGTATTATTACTATTATGTAGCTGTAAAGAATCAACTGATTCTGAACCATTAGCCTGGAACACGCCAATGGAAAAAGTAGAACAGGCTGTACATCTAAAATTGATTGAGAAGACACAAAACGAGCTAAAATATGATGCGCCTACTGATATCGGTGAAAAAGCACAAATTTACTATTCATTTGGTAAACATCACGGCGGTCTACAAGCGATCACTACGATTATCGATTTTAAATACAATGCGGAAGTTGATCATCAGACACGATTAAAAAATCTGAATCAAGTCTATGAACAATACAAAAGCCAATACGGTGAAGGTATATATACGAAAGATCAAGAGTTTGAAGGGTACAACTGGAAATTAAAAGACAAGCTGGTCAGAGTCGTATTGTCTGAAGGAACACCAAAATCGGTAGTGGTGATCTTTTTTAGTCCTGATTATGTCAAAGCAGTTCATACCGATAAGCAAGCTGATTAGCAACCTAAATCGATCAACCATCGTCAGTATGTTGAATAGGATAAAGGTGGGTGAACGATGGAAAAGGAAAAGATTGTAATTGATTCTTTGAATGAATTGATCGATTACATATTGGAGCATGACTTGGACGAGGCAACGAAAGAGAAACTAAGGGAGATGGATAATACAATTGGTTTGCATTTCTCATTGGGAATGTACATACGCAATCATTATGAACTTTCGGATCAAATTCGAGTACCGAATTTGCTGTTAGAATTTAAAATAAGTTGGATTAAAGATGAAGTTGAAAGATCAGGAGGCAATTATAAAGATGCACTGGATAGCTATGAGTTTTGGTATCCGATTCTAACATTGGACGACGAAATCTCTGATCATATTACAAAGAAAATCTGGAAGAAGGTACGAACAGAATGAAAAAAATTCATCGTTTCCAAACGAAGCGTGTATATCCAAGCCCTGATTCCAATGATCATCCATTTGGAGACAAAAGCCAATCTTTTGTCGATGTGCTCATAGATGGGAGATCGATGCATGAGATGCTAAAAAAGCATGAGCGGATTCCATGCTTTGGCTGGGGGATTCAGCAGTTTCAGCAACAAAATATCGATTACTTTTTGCTAGATGAACTGCATCCTTACTTATATCATCGCTATCCACTGATGGTATGCTCATGGTGCGGGGATGAGGACTGTGGTTTTATTTCAGTACTGGTAGAACGCGAAGGTAATCTAGTAACCTGGCAAGATTTTAGAATCGAGCCAGATGATCGATCTCTTCCGCTGGGGCCATTTACTTTTACATGGGACGAATACGAGCGTGAACTACGCAATACGTATACGACAAATGAGCGGAGTCGTTAATGTCCGTCTCATACACTGCCAGTAACGTAGAGCTCGATTACTATTTTTATACATAGAATGATAGATCGAAACAGAAAAGGGGCTCTAATATGAATCATTTTAAACTAGGTATAGCGCTGATTATAATGATCCTGCTATGCTCCTGTCAGGTAAGTGCTCAACCTAATGTGCAGGTAAATGGCTTACACGCCAAAAATTCGGCGCTTGAGCTTACGATCGCGAGCTATTTTCAAACTTTTAATGAAATTAATCAATGGAGCACATTTGCTACAGATGACTTTGTTAAACGAGTGTATGAGTGGTGTTCCGGTGATCGCAGTGGGAATAAAAGCATCGCCGAAATGAAAAAGATATACGCACACATTAGTGAAAATACTTTGGATCTTGTTGCATGCACGATTGATGAGATCGATGAAGTGAGTGATACAGAGGTTCATATCTATGTAACAAGAAAGTGGGAAAATGGAGAAACGGATCAAACGGCGTATTCGATCATCAAGGTAAATGAAGAATGGAAGTTTGATAATCGATTTTAGCGAGTAGAAAAGGGAGGAATCAGCATGAATTTATTCCCTGTGCAACAACCTATAATGCAGGAGCAGCATGGCATGGCACCTCAAATACATACGCCATTAGGCACCATTCAACTGTCCGTCTCGTTATCTGAGCAGCCACTTCATCCTGATCGGAGCTATACGTTAGAGAACGATACGCTGTTGTATGTATACCAGCAGGATACGCTGGAATGCGAGCTACTTCTTTGTCAGCTTACGCCTGAATTACCTGAAGGGATGAGTGTAGAAGCGTGCTGGGCAGCTGTCTTTCGACTAAAGCCAAAGCTGGACGGAGTTATACCCGAGTGTACATTTGCTGCTAACTGGCAGGAGGGATATACATGGACAGACTACGGCTCAGATACAGGGCAAAATTTAGAGGCTGCTCAGTATAGTAACGAAGTATATCGACTGCATCTGGGTACACAGGATCGGGATATGTTAATGCTGCGGCGCGATCAGGGTGATGGTGTGCCGTTGTCGTTTGGTCAAGATATGCACGGTATACGTAATGCAGATAGTAAAGTGTGGAGCTCCAAGTACGGTTTGCAGGTTCCGATGACGACGATTGTTGCTGGAGAGCTATGTCAGATTCATTTTGTGGTGGCATGGAGTAGGATGGCAGAAGACGATGCATTGACATGGTTTGCTGTGGATCAGTTGACGGAAAGTATAGTAAAGGCGGCTGGTTTGTAGATTCCATCGATGTTTTGGTAGTATAGCTTGCTTGGGTTTATACATCGTGTAAGGTGAAATTTTTATTCGATTTCTGTAGATGAGGAAAGAAATCAAAATTACGATTGAAGAATAGAGATTGTCTGAAATTGCTGGATTGTGAGGGGAAAGCTTGCTGATGATTATGAAATGGAACCCGTGCTGGTATAGGCTGGATCAATCGATCATTGTAGGTGACACGGATCTATTTTATTTACAAAAGGAAGAACATTCTTTTGCCAATGGAGCGCTGTCGATAGAAGATGAAGAAGTTGAAGCTGTAATTTTACAGATTACTCATCCCATTTTAGGTCAAATTAAGGGTATATTAACACAGGAATTAGACTATTCTATCTTTCTGGATGATGGAGAAATAGTGATCGTCAATGCAGAGGAGGAGCCCGGGGAGGTCTATGATCAGCATCTGAATATAAACGATTGGTGTATGGAAGTAGACGTGCAGATTTTAAAGAAAACAGGTTTGACTTCGTATGAGCGGATCAGTCAACTAACAGACCTTGAAAAAGTAGAAAAGAAACGAATGAGAGAGGCGAAATATAGAGAGCTGCTAGGAATTTGATCTGGAGCTAGCCTCTATAGTGGGATATGGTCAATCTTTTTATGTTTAGAAGCATAGGATGACTCCAATAGATCCCAATTTCAAAACAGTATCAAAGATTTGAAAGCTATATTTAACCATATGAAGACATACAAATTAAAGGAGCACAAAATCATGATCAGAGTGAACGTAGTTTATTCCTTCATTACCGATGCAACCCAAGCTAAAGTCTTAGCTGTTCGCAACATAGACCCTGCTGGTGACCGCTGGTCTTTGCCGGGTGGAGCGGTGGAGGATCATGAGTCTCTGGAGCAAGCAGCAATTCGAGAAGCGAAAGAAGAGACCGGGCTGGATATTCAAGTTCATGGAATTGTAGCGATCCAAGAACGCGTCTTTGTGGAAAAGCAGGAGCATGTACTATTCATTACCTTTAAAGGTGAAATTGTCGGTGGTTTGGAACAATTAATTAGAGCGGATGAGATCGCAGAGATCGCCTGGTTGGATATCGCGCAGGCGGAGCAATTGATGCCTTATTATGAAGATGGGTTACGGGGATTCATAACTGGAGATGGAGTGATGTATCATAATCAAGGTCGAAAGGATTGAGAGAATAGATGAAAATAGAAAACAATTCTCAAAATAATGCGATACATGTGGCAAAGGATTCAAAGATGTTTTTAGAGTTAAGAAAAATCGTGAATCGGTTTGATCCTGTACATTTAGTGGAACATGGAGCACCAGATGATGAGCATGATCGTTTGACCACAGAAATATTAGATTTACTTTTGCAAGGATCAATGATCGAGATTCGAAATCTTTTGATTCATTGTCTTATATGGTATGGATATGATCCCCATGATTTTAAAGAAGAAGACAGAGAAAGATTGAATAGAAACGTAGAACGAACATGGAAAGAGATTATAGATTGGTACGCAACTAGCCAGAAGATAAATTAATGCTGGAGGGGAAGCATGGGAGTTAGAAAAAAATAAAAACGCAAGATGATACGTTCCAATCGCTTATTTTATTGGTATGTTGAACCGGATATAGACGATGAAGGAATAATTAAACTACATATTATCTATATGATAGCGAAAATAAAAACGCCTACCTCCACGATTACGTGATTTATCATAAGCAAGACATTCCGAAAAAATGGTTCGTCATTACCATAAGCTCATGTGGATTTATATGCTGTTGTTTAAATGAGCAGAGATAAGGGATACAGGTGATGATTTAAATTTACTACGCCAAATCTATAGTAGACTAGATCATACGCAACTCAGACAAAATCAATAGCTGCTCCTGCAAAGTAAGCTCATTAAGCAAAACAGTGCCTTTTCGCTATTTCCTTTATATTCAAGGACATATGCGAAAAGGCACTGTGTATATGCAATCTGTTCTATTCATTCACTCACTCGTCTTATTCACTTGTTATCATTCAGCTATGTTCGTTACACCTTTTCTTCCCACAGCTTCGCTTGATATTCCTTTACCTGCTGCTCGGAAGCTTCCGGGTACACATTGCGGAATGGATGGTGCTTAGCGTCGATAATTTCAACCATTTTCTCAATCATATCCTGTGGATCAAATTGCTGGGCGAGCATTTTTTCGCCTTTTAGCAGATCGGCACGTTTGGTGAAATTGGTCTTTTCGTCGTACCATTTTTCTTTTTCGGCAAACATCATATCGTTGAATCCAGTTTTGAACGGACCTGGATTGATCGTAGCAACCTGTATATTAAATTCAGCGAGCTCCTCTTTGAGTGCCTGCGCAATCGCTTCAACCGCATGCTTGGATGCGCAATACGGTCCGAGATATGGCGTTACGCTCAGACCGGCGATTGAGCTAATAAAGATGATTTTGCCTTTTTTCTTCGCAACCATTTGTTTGGCAACGAGCTGTACCAGCTCTAATGAACTGAATACATTCGTTTCAAAAATTTGACGTAGATTCTCGACTGGTAGTTCAGCGAGTGGCCCGCCCTGTCCAATCGCAGCATTGGCAACAAATACATCAATGTCATATTTATCTACCTGAGCGCGATCCAGCGGATTATTCACATCCAGCTTGAACACATCGATATTCAAACCCTGTTCTTTGGCATAGTCCTGCAATGGCGGAACCTGAGAGATCGTTTCAACGGTAGCAATAACGTGGTGTCCCTTTTGTGCAAGTCCAATGGCAGCGCCTTTTCCGAGTCCGGTTCCTGCACCTGTGATGAAAATGGTCTTTTTCCCTAGCATGTCGTTATCCTCCTGTTCGTTGATCATTCTCATTCCTGTTCGTACTGCATTTACCCGGACAGGGAGAACGTCAATCATGGGAGAAGAGGATGGTTCGACAAACTGCCGATGGATTTACTTGGAGGTGGGAGCATGAGACGCGGCTAGCTCCTCTTCCAGCAATTCAATCTCTTCACCAGCTTGCTGGCGCATATGGATATTTTTCGTTCCCCATGCGCACATAACCTCCACAATTTGGATGGCAGTGACGCCATATGGAGTCAGACTGTATTCGACGCGTGGCGGCATTTGCTCATATACTTTGCGCTCCACCAGACCATCGCGTTCCAGCTCGCGTAGTTGCTGAATGAGTACCTTTTGCGAAATGCCTGTGATACTGCGTTCTAGCTGACTGGTTCGTTTGACACCGGTCATGAGCAGACAGATAATTAGGGCTTTCCATTTGCCGCCGATAATCTCCAATGTAGCTTCAATGCCCAGATTGTATTGTTTCATAATCTCATTCCTCTTCATTTCAGTTTGCCAATATATTGTCGTAAGGATACATGCATGTGGATGTATGGAAAAGATAATTCTGACGTTATGAATGGACAATTGATTGTACGTCTGTGCAATGTACATAATTCCATTACCTTAAAACTTTATTCTGGCACAGACGATGATTAACGTCCAGTACATACCTTCAGGTAAGTATCTTACTTCATTGTGTGTATTTTCATCCTGAACGGATGGTAGCATAATGAGGATATTCCGAAAAGCAGGAAGATATATATACCCCATGACCATTACAGAGACGGCGAAGGAGAATAGAATATGAGCAAAACACTAGTTATACTGGCACATCCAAATTTGGAAGTATCGCGGGTCAATCGCTGCTGGCAGCAGGAATTGTTGCAGCATCCACAGGAAATTACTTTGCATGAATTATACAAAGAATATCCTGATTGGCAGATCGACGTAGCCCGCGAACAGCAATTGCTGGAGCAATACGACCATATCATTTTACAATTTCCACTATACTGGTATAGCTATCCGCCACTGCTGAAAAAATGGGTGGATGAAGTATTCGCTTACGGCTGGGCATATGGATCGACAGGAGATCGTTTGAAAGGTAAATATTTTAGTGTCGCTATGTCCATCGGCAATCACGAAGTTAACTATTTGCCAGGTGGCTCGGTTCAGTTTACCGTAGAGCAGGTTCTAGCTCCTTTTAAAGCAAGTCTTCATCATGTCGGTGCTATCGAGCTTCCGCACTTTGCTTTTTTCGGCGCTTCTTTTCAGGCGACAGACGAACAGGTAGAGCAGAGTGCTGTTGATTATGTCGAGTATATTCGTAATGGCTCTGCTGTGGTTGAACAGGGATAATATTCGATGTGACGTTGCATCGTTATATGATTTTCACATCGCATAACAGGCTGAAAACAACAACCTGTTTTCTGATCAGTACCTGTAAGTGATCTCGCTATAACTGTAAACGACCTCTTTTATCGTACAAAATAAGGTCTGTAATACACAAAAACACTCTTGCCTAATCGTAAGAGTGTTTTTGGTGTACTGAAACATTTTTACACATGTAAACGTCATCAACATTACATACATAAATTAGGAGGTTGTCCAATATGCGTAAATGGATCACAGCTGTATTGATTCTCACCAGTCTATGTCTAATCTATAGCCCAATGCCTTCTTCAGCCAAGGCGAACAGTATGGTTCGAATAAACGAAGTAAGCATTGAACTCGGTGGCGACCGTTACAGCGTCACCCTGACCAAGCCTGTCTATATCAATAACGGAAGAGTGCTGCTGCCTGTTCGTGAAATCGGTCAAAACGCCAGTCTCCGTACATTTTGGAATGCTACCAACAAAAAGGTCTCTCTATACGGAGCCGAGCATACCATCCAACTGACCATCGGCAGCAAAACAGCGATGGTAGACGGCAAGAAAACCAGTCTTGACGTACCCGCTCAGATTATCAATGGAGTAACCTATCTTCCTTTGAAATTCATTGCCAGCGGGTTAAAGCAGACCGTATCATGGGATGCAGCCAACCGGAGCATTTATCTGCCTTCCTCGTATGTGATGGGCATGGATCAGAATCTCACCTACTGGATCAACCGCGACACCAAAAATATATACCAAGCCATCGGACAGCAAAAAGGAAAAATGATCGGCAAAGTAAAAATCGATCTGTACTATTCGACGGATGTTGAAGTGAAGAAATTGTCCGATTCATCCGCTTATATCAAAGCCATCGAAGCAGTAGGTGTCAACAATCGGATTCGTACTACAGACCGTCTCATTGCAGCCAATCATAAGATTATCAAAGAAGGATTTCTGCCTATCGTCGGCGATTTCATAGATACCAGTATTGATACCAGCAATGGCGAATATGTATTCACAAACGGCAAACAAACCGATTTCGTAACACCGACGGGCAAACAAACATCATCCTACAATCTGGCTCAGAAGCTGAATCCAGACTACAGCTATTTGGTCGAGCATGCTGAAGCCCCATTCCTGATCGTCCGTGAGTACGAAACCCAGCATCTGATTGTGTACAATCGGGAAACTGGCAAAGCTGTCTACTTACACGAAGTATTGAATCTGCCAGCAAAAGAAAAACAATTCCTAATCCAAGCTGCCGCTGACCGTTCTGAATACACTTCGGAGAGCTCCATCATTACGTTTGTTAAAAACAATAATGGCACGCTATCGTTCCGTTACAAATTTGCCTACGATCATTCGGTTCATGTGTATACGTATAAGTTGGATTGAAATATATAGACAATAGAAGGGGATTCGAATAATTATTGAAAATCTGATTCCTCCCATTTTTCTACGCTCACCAATCTGGCTATACAGCTACGAATATATTTACAAAAAAATGTTAAATTATTTTTGGGAAATATGAGCATAAAATGAACAACAGAACATAATGGAGTGTATATTCTAATCAGCGTATATACTCCATTAATTCATCAATCAAGATATTTCACGCTAAAAAATAAGCGACAATATGTCAAAATCATGAGCTAATTAGAAAAGGAGTGATATCATGTCAGTGCCTTCAAAAGCAAAAATATTTGAATATTGGATGAAGTGGTTGAGCGAAAAAGGTATGGACTGGGGAGAACCGTGTTGCTGGGCTTGCGGGAAGTTTTGGTGGGATAAATATGATATAAAAAAGCCACATGCTACTCGTCAAGAGTTGATGGCACTTTGGGAACATGTTCCTTTGCAGCGTTGTCATATTATTGCTAAACAATTTGGAGGGTCAGATGACGTTTCTAATTTGTTTTTGATGTGTATAGATTGTCACGATAAAGCACCAAATACTCGATCGACGGAAGCGTTTTTTATTTGGGTTGAAAAGCAAAATTGGTTTGAAAATTTCTCGGCAGAAGTCATGAAAGAATTAAATACGTACGGTTTACAGGATCGAATTTCTGAAATTACAGAATTACTACACAGTGGAGAAATAAAAAGTGGAATGAGTAAAGAACTAGGGATACACATGAATCAAAAGGGAAGAGGCGCACAAATTACGATGTCAACTTATATGGCGGCAATTTATAACCACTTGCAAGAAAAGGATACATTAAAATAGACAGCACCGATATACGTAAATGAATATCGATACCTTTTGCCAAGGATGGATTACGCAAATTAATTATGAGCGAGGGTATCCCTTATTGGGATCACGACAGAGATTGAGCTGCAAAGCTAATAGCTGCGATGTGAGATAGAATGATACCGCGTTTGGCTGAAAGAAATAAACAGCACTACTACCCACATACGGGATAGTAGTGCTGTTTATTTTATATCCATTTATTCCTAAAAATGTTACATTAAACGTGTTCGTAATTCATTTATTCATGTATAAAAGCAAACCTAAGACGGGAATACATGAGGGGAGAGGTGTAAGACGAACATACAAGCAACATAAGCATTAACAATTCTAACAAATGAAAGTGAGGAACAATAATGAAATCATTCAAACCGCTGATGAAGCTCTCCTCTATGCTAGCTCTGACTGTAGGTGTATCGTTAGCGCTATCCGCTTCGACTGCATCGACTGCTTTTGCGGACAGTGTTGCAAGCGGTATACAGCCGAATACAAGCAGTATACAGGGCGCGCCGATCACGATCCCTGAACCACCACAGCCGGGCGATCCTGTTCCGAATCTACCTTATTATGTTCTTGCTAGCTTTAATGCTGAATCTACACCTCGTTCGACGATCAGCTTTGGTGCAGAAGGCATTACAGATGTCCAATTCACAGCATTCCCATTTCCGGGGCAAAATAAACAAATCGTCGCGTTCAGTCTGGAAGCCGAAACAGAGCATGGCTGGGAATCGGTATATGTAGCTACGTTCCAACCAAGCTCCAAAGTGCAAAAGCAAGCGATGAAATTACCTCGAAACGATTACAAGAAGTTCCGTATTTTCATTTCAAGTAATAATCCGAACTATGCTGTGTTGGGCTATAAACAGTGGAGTAGCTGACTAAGAGATGGCAGGGTATGTACACTCATTTGATACGATATGCGGATGAAGAGACAAACCGAATAACGACAAAACGAACAATCGGAAAATAGATGATGAGACAATGAATAATGGAGGGATTGGTCAAGATATACGATCAATCCCTTTTTGCTATGTGATGATTCGCTTGTACTTTTGGGATAGTGTACTTCCTATCTGGATTCCAGTACATAGATATAAAAAGGATAAATAGTCCGTCTTACTATATACAGACTGTTCAAACGCTTTTACTAAAGGAGATCATCATGTCAAAACAACGCAAGCTTCTTTTCACCGCAGCTACTATCTATACGCTTTTGATTTTGTATTTTATGTTTTTTGCTTTTGGGCGGGGCGATTCTGCATCCGATCAGTATACGTTTATTTTTTTACCTGATAACTTTTTGAAATTGCCGAATCCCTGGGAACTGTTACATCCGACGGTAATGGATGTGGTCAGTCTGGGGAATATGGCGGCATTCATCCCTTTTGGCATATTGATTCCATTGTTATATCGGACGACATTTGTGCGATTCATTGTAGGGTTTCTGGTATCCATTCTCTTGCTGGAAACGATACAAGCTTTGACTCTACGCGGAAGCTTTGATATAGACGATGTGTTAAAAAATGCAACTGGAGCAGTAATTGGTTTCGCAGCTTACCGCATAGGAAGTCGTGCCAAAAACATTTGGCGAAGTGTAGTGTCTATAGGTATTTCGATTGTTATTCTATTGATCATGACATGGGGAGTTGGCGCTGGCATTGATAAAGCCCTCGCTACATCTCCAGGACCATTTGTGGCTTTGAACGATTGGAAAACCAGCAGTGGAGTCACATCGAAAAAGGCAGAATTGCTGCCTTTTCAAGTAGATGGTCAACAAGTAACGCCTCAATTCAACCTATACGATACGAATAATAAAAAATCAGAGACATATAGCTACAAATTAGATGGCAAAATTGCTTATTTTTATATGCAATATGGCATTCCCGAGCAAGGCGACTTTCAAGGCAACATTAGCTTATACGTAGATGGGCGAAGAGTTTTAACCAACTCTCAAAAATATCAAGGGCATGGACCGGAGGCATTTGAGTGGCATTTTGAAGAAGGCACAGACAACGAGATCAAGATTAAGATAGAAGGAAACGAGAAAGCATGGGATGTTGGGTATCGGGAAATGAAGCATCTTTGGGAATGAGGTTAAATGAAATGGAAAAGAAGCGGCTCTAAGCGTTGGTTTTGGCTTGGAGTCGCTTCTTTTTTGTTGATGTAAGAGAGTATGGTTTGATTTATCATTTTTCAAGATCAAAGGGATGGAAGCAAATAGGGATACTATATTAAGTAAATGAGATGATAGCGAGAATAGGTGATGCGTAGAGAAAAGAAGAAGCCCGTATCAAATATGAGCTTCTCTATTGCTAATCACTTTATTTTTCCTCACCAGTCGCAATCGGATTCTCCTCATAACTAATCCAATCACTCCAGCTCCCCGGATACAGCTTCACATTCTCATACCCGATCTGCTTCAGCGCCACCACATTCGGACAAGCTGAAACCCCAGACCCACAATACACAATAATCTCCGCATCAGGATCTAATCCAGCAAAATGCTCTTCCAGCTGCTCTGCCGACTTCAACGTTCCTGCTTCCGTCAACACATCCTGCCAGAAGAAATTCACCGCGCCCGGGATATGTCCCGCCTTCGAATCCATCGTTTCTTCCAATCCCAGATACCGACTATGTGCACGCGAGTCGATCAGCACCGTCTTAGGAGCATCTGCATTCGCTCCATCCACATTGTCCGTAGCAGAAGCACGCTTATCCGACAAACGCCCCGATACCTGCCGTACATAATCAACATCCACCACCATTTGCGGCTGTGGACGCGCTTCGAAGGTCTTCGGTACAACAACAGGCTGTTCATCGGTAACAGGGAAGCCTGCTTGCTGCCAGGCGCTGAAATCCTGCTCCAGTATGTACACCTGTGTATGTCCCATGTACGTCAGCATCCACCACATTCTGGCTGCATACATGCCTTTGTTATCATCGTAAATAACGATCCGATCGTCCTGGCTGATGCCAGCGCGACCGAAGGTTTTGGCGATGTGTTCGGGATCTGGTAGTGGGTGACGTCCACCGTGCGTGCTGCCTGGTGCAGATAGATCTTCTTTCAGATCCATATAGATCGCACGAGGGATGTGAGACTCGTTATATTGTTGGCGACCTTTCTCTGGAGCGTCCAGCCAGAAGCGGCAGTCTGCGACGATGAGATCAGGCTCGTACAGACGAGCGAGCAGCCATTTAATTGATACCGTGTTTTGCATAGGTGAAGCTCCTTCCAATATGTAGGATACAATCGTAAAATATCTCAAACGAATACATACAGCTATAACCCAAGCTTTAGCCAAAAACTACAGCCAGGAGAATACAGGCTCTATCCGCTAGAACCGTATATGTCCTTTATCTTACACCCGAATCCTGTTAATAATCCAGAACGGAAGTGTAAAAGGCGGCTATGTCACTCTGAAAATCGTTCTCTGTTCCGTTGTGATTCACAATGTCCTCCATTACAATAGGTGCAAAGTAGTTATATGGACATAGCTTGCGGAGTAAGAAGCATGCCTGACGCAGGCTACAGGTACGATGAAGCACTGCATGATAAGCTGAATAAGAAATAGAAGCCAAACTAATATTTTCTTCACGCCAGCGAGAACGTTGTGTACCTCTTGTGCAGACAAGTATTAGGTTTATGGAGTAGACGATTCTATTAACGATCTTCACCAGGCTCAGACTTCACCATGTTCAGAGCTAACGTCGTTTGATCTCGATCCACCCGTATCCAAAGCCTACATGATAGCTTATTGTACAGCGATGTTCCAATATAAGGAGGCAACTGCGATGAATACACAACATTTCGAAAAGCTAAAATTAGCCGCTATCCAACATAAATTGCCTGCCGATAGTCTTATTGCAGATTGGCTGGAGCGTCAACCGGAGGAATATGGGGATGAATGGGTGCTGTATTGCGCTGGTAATCTGGAGCTGGATGTATTGAATCTGGACAATCCTTTGCAGGATCACTGGTCGACCGAGGACGAAGAGGGGGAAGCTAGAGAGATCGACACCATTTTGCTCGTTGTGGTGGAAGGTGATTTGAAGGTGAATCGCCTGATTGCCAATGAGGAGACGGACGGAGCGACCGGGCTGATTGTGCTTGGCGATGTGTCGTGTCCGTATCTGTTACTTGGTGGGCAAGAGGTGTATGTAACAGGGAATCTGCATGCTGAGCAGCTGCTATGGGGCGATTACAATCATGGTTTGCTGATCATACGCGGAGAGCTAATGGGCGGTTTGCTCCTACAGACCGATCAATATGAAGTACAGGTGCGCGGTGAACAGCGTATGCAGCTACACTGGGTAGGAATGGATTCTCCTGATGCGTGGGCGGGTGTGAATCGCTTTGATGCGTTTGATCCGGAATGTATTATTGACGACGATGAGCCATTTTTATGGCGCAAGCAGATGATGCGCATGATCTTAAATGGGAAGCCTGTGCTGCGTCAGCCTTATTTGCATCCGCTGGCTATCCCTCAGGTTCCATTCCTATTTGAAAATACAGAGATTAATCCAGTCAATATTCGCCGCACGACACATGCTTCCTTGCTCTGCATGCGTCATCCCGAAGATACAGCGCCATGCTATGAATTTTGGATGGATCGGATATTTATTCGAGCGGTCGCCTATGGGCAGGAGAAGGAGGAGGGCTGTTTTCAGGGCGTGTACATTCAAGACGATGATCGTCATGCACTGCTGATCCGCAGTGAGCCGGTGGAGCAGAGTCGTGATATTTTACCGGGCGTTTTATCTGGTGATTCTACATATCTGTGGCAGGTTTCGATCAAGTTCCGCTATCTCGAAGGTAACGATACGGAGTGGCATACGCTTAATCGACATGCTCCGCAAAACTTTGTGCAGCTATGTCAGAAGGGCTGGAATGGGCTGTTGCATGCCACCTCCAATTATGAGTATGCGCGTACACTGATTGAGCCTAAGGAAATTCGTGAGCTGCTGGCATTGCCGCTCGTGCAGCCATATGATGACTTTTACGATGATGAGCATCAGGGGCTGTGGCTGAACGATCTGTTTATCGCATTTAGACAGCACGGTGCCTTGTTCCACGGTGAGCCGCAGATGCCGCTTATTCGAGTTGGTCGTGAATATGAGGATGAGCATGGTAATCGATTGCACGAAAATTATTTCTATTCGATCTCTGTCCATGCTGATGGAAGCGAAAGTGTACTGATCGGCTACAAGTCAGACGAGGACAATGATTCGCGTACCCATGTTAGCTATACCGGCGATGTGCAGCTGCATTATGCTGTGCCGTTATTTCAAAAGGCAGTGAAACTGCTGTACAAATACAATTCTTATTTGCTGACAGGAGAAGCACCAGCGGGTGCGGAGGAATTCGCCCTACAATACTGGTGTGAACAGGGGTTAATTGATAATATTTCTTCAAGTAGCTACTGATTGACGACCATATATATCTATTAAATATAATGACTCCTAGCCAATCGACAGGACAAGGCAGACAGAGAGGATACAGGCAGCATGGCACAGGTGATGGATGGGATGAATCAACAATGGGCAGCGTGGGGCATGGGTGCGCTGCTCGTTTTACTTTTACTATGGCTGGGTATTCGAGCATTCAAGCGCTACCGCATGCGATTACGGCGTGCACGGCTCGATCCACGCAAAATGACCAT
Organism: Paenibacillus hunanensis; assembly: GCF_034055775.1. Classification (NCBI taxonomy): domain Bacteria; kingdom Bacillati; phylum Bacillota; class Bacilli; order Caryophanales; family Paenibacillaceae; genus Paenibacillus; species Paenibacillus hunanensis. Next base: position 1,778,903 of record NZ_CP139194.1, read on the forward strand.
TTCCGATATCGACGATATGGAAGGTGCTGAATTTGAACGTTATTTGCACCGACTATTTAGCGAGCTTGGTTATGACGATGCAGAGAAGACGAAGGACAGCAGTGACTTTGGCGCAGACCTTATTTTTACGGATCGACTCGGTGTACGCAATGTACTACAAGCGAAGCGATATGGTGCTACTCAGGCAATCGGACTGGATGCTGTACAGGAGGTTTACGGCTCTATGCGCTACTATGACGCAGAGCGCTGTATCGTACTCACGTCAGCAGCACGCTTTACCAATTCATGCATCACCCTTGCAGGTGTCAATGAAGTGAAGCTACTGGGGCGAGATGATCTGCTATTCATTATTCGCTGCTTCAAAGCAGGCAAATATGAGGAAGCGATGGATCTGATCGAAAGCGAAGCAGAGCTAGTCACTTCGCCGTGGCAACAGGATGATAAGCGGCAGTAGCGATCATAAGATGTGATCGATTCATCGTAGCGAATTGGGTAGCGAATTAGTTTGAAAAAGGACAACGCCGGCTGATAGGCGTTGTCCTTTGTTTAAGGAGCTATTCCACAGATCGGATGCTCAAAAATTCATCAATGCGCTGGATCGCCTCCGCCGGACCACCGGATTGTTGGAAGCTGGCATTGATTTTTTGGACATTTTCTTTATACATCGGATTCGACAATACCTCATCTACTGCGATTCGGAGTGATTGTACATTAATCTGATCTCTGGTGATGCGATACCCTGCTTCCAGCTCGACCAATCGCTGTGCGACCATGGGCTGATCCTTATCCTGAGGTAGAACGACTAGCGGCACATTAAAATGAATCGCTTCGTTAACGCTGTTCATGCCGCCATGGGTGATCGTAACAGCCGCATGCTGTAATACGTTTAACTGTGGCACATAGGGTGCAATTATGAAGTGATCTGGCGCTGGCTTGAGCTTGGACAGATCAGCCTTTTCACCAGCCGCAATGACTACAATTCCTTCAAAATCAGCAAATGCTTCGATACATGTATTGAAAAAATCCTCTACCTCATGTAGCACTGTACCCATGGAGATATATAGCACCTGCTGATCTTCTAAGCGCTCCAGTGGGAAATCAGAATGACCTGCGCGCGCTGGAAAGCTTGGGCCGATAAAGATGCTCGTATCGTCGAACATCTCGCTGCGCGGCTGAAAATATTTACTTGTATAAGCAACGGTCATCGGTGCGATATTATTCATAAATTGTAGCTGCTCTTTAGGTGACACGCTATACTTTTGCTGCATCAATGCGAGTGAATCCTTCATCTGCTGATCCGGCTCAAAAAATGATGCACCCTTATCTTGAAGAATCTTTTCAGCCATCGCATTATTCGGTATGAGGAAGGAGGCAGAGGAGCAGACCCCGGGTACATTCAGATATTCACTTACCAGCTCACCAGCTCCAAATTTATCAAAAATGATAACGTCGAATTGGATCGTTTGCTTCAATTGCTCCACAATCTCCAGAATAGCGAGCGAGCTCTGCATATGTAGCTTTAAAAATTCCTGGACGCCTTCCATAGCTTCAACATTGATCTTAGCCATACGAATCCAATCGGTATGCAAGTGGACAGTTGCTCCAACTGCCTCTACGCGTTCCCTGTAATGCTCGGTCGTAATATAGTGAACCTGATCGCCACGCTCGGTATACGCCTGAACTAAGCCGAGGGTGGGATTGACATGACCTTCTGCTGGAAAACTGACGAATAAAATAGTAAGCATACTGTACCACTCCCATTTTTTATAGTTGAAGCCACCTAGCTGTGATGATACGAGCTATATTAAATACGAAATGAAATGCACCTTCATTTATACACTTAAATTGGAATAAAAATCAACTTGATACATAAATAGGTTGTTCGAAGTCTCCTTTTGGCAATTCCGATTGACAAAGTTGCAAATGAACTTCATAATGCTTTATTGATAATGATTATCATTGTCTAACTAAATTTACATAACAGGGGAGCGTACATATGAAGAGAGCATGGGGTTATTTTATGCTGCCACTAGCGTTTATGCTAGTACTGGCAGGTTGCGGTACAGCGAGTAATTCAGCACAAAATGGTTCATCTGCAACGACAACAACCGAAAATACAGCATCTCCAATTACATTAAAGGATAGTCATGGTGAGGTGAAGCTGAACCAGCCTGCTAAGCGTGTTATTGTACTGGAGTGGACATTTACTGAGGATCTGATCGCGCTGGGTGTACAGCCGATTGGTAATGCGGACAATGAAGGCTACAAGCAATGGGTAACCTCTGAAGCGGCATTGGATGGAAGCGTAACGGATGTAGGTACACGCTCCGAGCCGAATCTGGAAGCGATCGCTGCGCTCAAGCCAGATTTGATCATTAAAACATCGGATAATATCCCGGAAGTGTATGATCAACTTAAAGCAATCGCGCCAACGCTGGAATTCGATATGTATAAAGGCAATGGCTATGACTACGACCGTATGGTAGAGGTATTCAATGAGGTTGCCAAAGCAGTTGGTAAGGAGGATCAGGCGAAGCAGGTGCTGACTGATCTGGATACACACTATGATCAAGCGAAGGAAAAATTGAAAGCAGCAGGCAAGGAAGGTATGCACTATGCGCTAACGCAAGCCTTCACTTCACAAAATGCGGCAAGTCTGCGCATGTTTACTGACAATTCGGTTGTAGTCGGTACACTGGACAAGATCGGTATGGTCAATGATTGGAAGTCAGATCAAACGGATAAGTATGGCTTTACGACTGTGGGTATTGAATCCCTGTCCAAGGTTAAGGATAGCAGTCTGCTGTATATTGTACAGCCCGATGACGATGTATTCGGCGCACCGATGAAAAATAATTCGGTATGGAATCAGCTGAATTTTGTTAAGGAAAAACGTACGTATCCACTGGATGGCTCTACATGGACGTTTGGTGGCCCGATTTCTTCTAAAGTCCTTGTGGATCAGGTCGTTGGAGCAGTTACCAAATGAGTTCTGTTTTACGAGTTCAATCACAGCAACACTGGCGTGTATTAAGCATTTATGGGGGCGGCATTGCCGCTCTCATCGTGCTTTTTTTTGTAAGCTTATGTTATGGGGAAGCGGAGATTCCACTGCGTACTGTCGTTGCAGCGCTAACCGGGCGTGAGCAGACATTAGAGCACAGTATGGTGTGGGACTTGCGTATGCCACGTACGATGATCGGCATCCTATCCGGTGGAGCGCTTGCTGTAGCAGGTGCGTTATTGCAAACGATCACACGTAATCCGCTGGCGGCATCGGATACGCTAGGTATTAACGCAGGAGCGTATTTTGTCGTTGTGCTTGGGACGGTTCTGTTTCCTTCGCTGCTGCATCAATCGCCTTTTCTATTTGCAGCATTGGGCGGCTTGCTGGCGGCAGGGATTGCCTATGTAATGGGTGGTGGACGGACATCGAGTCCGATTCGACTAGCGTTGTCCGGGATGATCGTATCGATGCTGCTCGGTTCATTTACGAGTGCATTACATATCTTTTTTGCTTTTGAAACGCAGGGGTTATTCCTGTGGGGTTCAGGCTCACTGGTACAGAATGATTGGAGCGGTGTGCATTATGCGTGGCCATGGATCACGGGTATTGTATTGATTGCACTGCTATTTTCGCGGCAATGGGATGTGCTGGATCTGGATGAATCGACAGCCTCCTCATTGGGGCAAAAGGTCGCGCTCACACGCGCTGGCGGTCTGCTGGTTGCGGTACTGCTGGCGGCAATGATCGTCAGCGTTGTGGGGCCGATCGGATTTGTCGGTCTGGTTGTGCCGCATCTTGTGCGCTTGAGCGGTCTTCGTGCTCATCGCTGGTTGCTGCCAGCTACCTTTTTATGGGGAGCGGCTCTGCTAACCGGAGCCGATGTGCTTGCCAAAATGGTGCGCAATTCCAGCATGGAGCTGCAAACTGGAGCGGTGATGGCGATCATTGGTGCACCATGGCTGATCTGGCTTGTCATGACACGTATGAAGGCAAGCGGAGCAGCTGCTACATCATCAATTCATACGGGCCGAACACTTCGTCGTGTGCCTTTTCCCGTGCTAGCAGCCGTATTTATCGTTCTCACATTGCTTGTGGTGATCGGTAGTACGATGTTTGGTGGGATGCGTATTCCGCCAGCGGAGCTGTTGTCTTCACTGTTTGGCTCGGATGGGTTGTATTCTGCGCTGATCCAGCTACGCATTCCACGTACACTCGTAGCTGCTGGAGCAGGAGCGGCACTGGCGATTAGCGGAACGTTAATTCAATTAGCAGTGCGTAATCCGCTCGCCGATGCTTCGATCGTGGGAGTTACATCAGGTGCTGGCTTTGGAGCGATGCTTATTATTATCATGCTGCCGGGGTTGCCCGTCTACTGGATGCCGCTTGCTGCGATGATTGGAGCCGCGGTAGCTGCGGTATTAATCTTTGCGCTCTCATGGAAAAAGGGGCTGAATCCATCCTCTGTTATATTGATGGGGATTGCGATCTCAGCGATTGCTGGTGCAGGAATTCAGATTCTGATCGTACGTGGCGCATTATGGAACAATATGGGCTATATCTGGCTAACAGGTAGTACGTATGCACGTACATGGGAGCAGGTATGGACGATCGGTATCTTCTTATTCATCTTGCTGCCAATTGCCTGGTGGCTGGCAAGACGCTTTGAATTGCTTGTATTTGATGATCAGAGTGCAGGCGGATTTGGATTGTCTGTGCGCCGTACACGTCTATTATCGATGACGATAGGTGTTTTGCTAGCGGCAGGTGCTGTTGCGTGTGTAGGAACGGTCGGCTTTATTGGCTTGATTGCACCGCATATGGTGCGCCTGCTGACCGGGCATCATTTGCGTCAGTCGATGCTTCTGTCTGCATTAACCGGTGCGCTGATGCTTGTGCTGGCAGATACGATTGGACGTACGGTCATGGCACCTGCTGAAGTGCCTTCCGGTCTACTGATCGCGCTGATCGGTACACCATACTTCCTGTATTTGATGTACCGCTCTAACTGGCATCGACCGCTCAAATGATCGTTCGTTGATGACTGCACCCTCTATGCTCTAACATTCAACAAAAAGCTTCCCAACCGCGAGGATCAGCGGAGAGGGAAGCTTTTTGCTGTGAATGTTTATTTTGCTATAAATACTGAAATGATGTTTTAAATTAGGATGTTTTTCAATAGTAGGAAAGAATCTGCTATCTGCTAATTTCTTTAATACAACAAACGCTCTGAAAACACGCTGCATTCGCTACTTTTTATCTGCCTGTGCGTGCAGACGCGCAGTGGAGGTGGATGAGGAGGAATCATCGCCAGCTTCATGCTCTGGCGCCATAATATCCGGTGGCACCAGCGTTTTTTCCTTTTCATTACCGAATCGGATAAATACCCAAACCCCGATTAGGATCAATGTACCCGCTCCAAGCTGTATACCTGTCAGCGCTTCACCGAGCAGCCAGAAGGCGAGCAGCGATGAGAATACCGGCTCACCAAGTACAGCCATCGATACAGCGCCAGCATTCATATATTTGAGCAGCCAGTTGAACAGATAATGTCCGAATAGGGTAGGCACGAGCGCGAGTAGCCAGAATACGCCCCAATCACGAGCTTCATATCCGGTAAATGGAATGCCCTGCGCAATATTGTAGAACGCTAACACCGTTGCCGCCATGAAAAACACCCAGAAGTTATAGACTAGAGCATCCATATGCGAACGAACCTGCTTGCTGATCAGCATATGCACAGCAACTGCAATCGTACCAAAAAAGGACAGCATATCGCCTTGAAAAGCAGTGCCTGACACGCTAAAGTCACCCCAGCCGATCGCGACCGAACCAATCACCGCAAGCGCCATTCCGATGATCATATAACGATTCGTCCGTGTCTTGAATAAAAAATACGATCCGATCACAACCATAATCGGCTCCAGTGTCAAAATGACGGTCGAACTGGCAACCGTCGTCAGACGTAATGAGCCCATCCAGAATAGAAAATGCAGTGCCAGCATAAGTCCCGACAGGGCTAGCATCAGCCAGACACGCGGTGGAATATTGAGCAATGCACGATAATGTCGCAGTGCTAACGGCAGCAATAACAGATCGGTAAAGTAAAGACGATACATCGCAATGACCGATACGTTAGCATCTGACCAGCGGATAAAGATAGATGAGAAGGAAATGGCGATAATGCCGATTACATAGAGGACTTCCAGCGGAATCCAATGCTCGCGGGTAGAGATGGTTGATTTCATTCGTTTGTTCTCCTATGTCAGACTGGGCTATTCATAATACAAGGGTGATCATGGTGATCACCCTGCGCATCGACAGATTTCTTATTCAGCAACCTGTACATATTTATATCCAGTACCCCATACCGTTAAAATATGCTCTGGATTTTTCGGATCACGCTCAATTTTTTTACGCAGATTGGAGATGTGTACATCGATCGTACGATCCAGATACGCGCGATCGCCGCCTTTGATCCGATCCATTAGCTCATTGCGAGTAAATACTTTACCCGGTGCATTATGAAGCTCTTTCATAATGGCAAACTCGATCTGCGTCACCTCGACCTCCTGATCATCGACAAACAGGCTATGGCGATAATCATTGACCGAGATCCGATTCTGAGTGTTGCTTGCCGATAAACTATAGCCGTTCATCCGATGCAGCTCACTGCGCCGGAGCAGTGCCTTGATCCGTGCATCCAGCTCCTTTAAGCTAAATGGCTTGCATAGAAAATCATCTGCACCGTTATCGAGCGCTTTTAGACGTTCATTTAACATCGTATTCGCCGATATCATGAGTACAGGCACCGTCGATTGCTTGCGAATCTCCTGCACCAGCTCACTGCCGCTCAGATCAGGCAGCATCAGATCGGTCACGATAATGTCAGGGTTGTATTCATCCAGCAGTGCCAGCGCTTCGACAGCATCATGAATTAGTTTGGTATCGTAGCCTTCTTCCTTGAGGAAAAAGGCGATCATATCGGCTAAGCTTTTCTCATCTTCGATCAATAACACTTTCGTAGGCATTGCTGTCACTCTCCTGTTTGGAAATTAGGGCTGCATCAGCCAACCGCCATCGTATGACGCTGCGATGTTAAAATTACGATAGAAGTAATCTTTTTTCGCCCGGGATGCGAATCTTGGGATGTCAAAGTGCGACAGGCTCACATGCAACGCAGGAGAATGCTCTTGCGTCTGCGGCAGTCGGTACGTTTTTAGCTTTTCCTCGTTGCCTGGTGCGGCAAGGATACAGACAGGCTTCGCAAACCATGATCGTCTATTCACGCATATGTACATAAGACTGGTGGATGGTTCGATGTCCTTGAGGGAAGCTCTTTATGATTCTCGGATCATGTATTTGCAGGTATAATGAAATTATCGTATTATCTTAATTCCTTAGTCATTTTGAATCTATACGCCTGCCTGCTGGTAAATACGCATATATTGTACCACTGATAGACGATATGGGGGATATGGAATATTTTTAACAACACAATGAAACCGTCGCTATCGCCGTCTGTACTATTAAGAAATGGGATCAAGTATGCTATGAATGCCGAATCGTTTTGGGTAGCTGCTGTCCGTGAAGGAAAGGGCCGTTGGTTATGAAACACAAATTATTACATTTGTTCCAGTCTCCGTGGATCGGTACAGTCATTCTGATCATCGCAGGAATCATGCTCAACGGATGGGTATTAAACCTTTCGTTTGCACTTATATTTTTGTTTGGTAGCGCAACCCTTCTGATTATTTTACGACTGTATGGTGTTTCGTTTGCCGTGCCTGCCATGCTGCTCATTGATTTGCCCCTACTATGGTATCATTCGTATACACAAGCCCTTGTGGTTCATACTTTTGAAATTATATTTGTCGCCATTGGATTACGATATTTTCGGAATAGCATGCTATTAAAGCTAGATATCTTATTCTGGGTCACGATTGCGCTACCGATCTACTATATGATGAACCAGCTGGTGTATCATGTAGAAGTCAATTCTAGCCTAATTTGGTTACTTCTGATTAACCGTCTACTTAATGGTATCGTAAATGCACTGATTGCGTCTACTGTTGTCGGCTTTTTGCTCAAGCGTGTACCGATCGGTAAGCGACCAACCTATATCATTTCGATACGAAGTGTTATTTTTAAATATTTATTAGTACTGATTATGGCGAGCTCGATTCTGGTTTTATTCGTCAATGGCAGCCAGCAATTTCATGATGTCGTTTTTTGGGGCTCCACGAATTTGGAGCGCTCCTCGCGAATCTATATTGATCGGTTACAGGAGATCAATGAGGATACGGTCAAAACACGCAAGCTGATGCAGGAGTATAAGCAGGACTTTAGCGTAGATTCTATTTTGGTGAATCCACAGGATCAGGTGCTTGTATCTACCTTTAGCCAGGGTGAAGATGCACGGTTTGTAAATGGTGGAGCGCGATACGAGCAGAACCTATTGCTCGATTACTCCAGTGTGAAGGTGTATGAGCAATATCCGCTGCAAACGAAGTATTTACTGGAGCGCTGGGAGCAGTCTAGCTTTGTGCTGCATACGACCTTACAGAATGGCAACAAGCTAATTATGGTATTGCCTTTTTCATATTATTTGTATCCAATGTATAACTTCTATCTGGAAACGATGATCCGAATGCTAATTATTATCTTTATCGCTGCATTGCTGGCGCAGCTGATCAGTCGAACGCTTGCCCGTCCGCTGCAAAAACTCATTGACGCTTCGGATCATATCTCCAGTCGTCTGGGTGGGAGTGAGCGTGTACGCTGGCCGCAAAGTTATATTTATGAGATCGGTCAGCTCATTCACAATTTCCAGAGCATGGTGGACACGCTGGAAACGCAATTTGTACAGATTAAGAAGGATAAAGAGCTACTGGAAATTCGCGTGGTCGAGCGTACCTTCGATCTGGCAGAAAGTCAGGCGCAGAAGCGGGCGATTTTGCGGCTTGCAGTGGATGGCATTATCTCTACGGACAGTCAGCTGCGGATTACAGAAATGAATCCGGCAGCAGAGCAGATGCTGCAATGTGAGCTGACCGAGGTGACCGGAATGCCGTTATCCCAATTTATTCAGATTGACGAGCATTCGGCAGGTGGACAGAGTAGTACGGTGATTGCCAGACGTACAGATGGTAGCACATTCCGGGCGGAGCTGATGCGCAGTGAGATTCTGAATGAGGGTCGAGCGATGCATACGTTCTTTGTCCATGATCTGACCGAGCAGGAGCAGGCGCAGAAAAAGTATAACGAGCATGAGCGTCAGGTGAAGCAATTGACGGATCGTTTGCTAGAGGAGCAGGTTGCAGTAGAGAAGCAAAAGCAGATCACCGGGAATCTGCTGCAAAATGTGCAGGAGGGCATCGTGATCGGTGATGTGCAGGGCAGCACCTTATTTATTAATCCGACGATGCAGATTCTGTTTCAGCTAGAGGATTATACCGAACGCCCGGTATCGGAGCTATTGGAGCAGGTGCAGTCACAGCTAGAGCCGGATGCCGTTTCATTATATGATCGTTTACAGCGTTATTTTGACGGGCAGGAGGATTGGGAGCAGGATCATATCATTATGAGCAAGAGCGGTCTGTTATTAAGTGTTCGGATGACACCGCTGGATGATCTACAAACGAATGTGAGTCAGGGCTTTCTGCTCACCTTCCGTGATTGCACCGAGGAGCGCCGCATGAAGCAGCTGCAAAATGAACTGATTGCGGTCGTATCGCATGAGCTGCGTACACCATTATCTGCGATTATGGGCTATATTGAGATGCTATCGATGTATGAGGATATTCCAGCTGATAAGCGGCGTGAGTTTATGAATACGATTCAGTTTGAAGGGACGCGGCTGTCCAGATTGCTGGATGATTTTCTGGATAGTCAGCGTATTGATGCTGGACGTGTCGATTATATGATGGGGCGTATTCGTTTGAATGAGCTACTTCAGGTCGTTTGCTTCCAGTGGGATATTCAGCAGCGTGATCGTCTGCGTCTGACGACACCGGAGCATGAGCTATATATTGTTGGTGATCATAATCGGATGATTCAGGTCATCAGTAATCTGATCGGCAATGCACTGAAGTATTCGCCTGGTGACTCGGCAGTAGACATTCGTCTGCTGGAGCTGGAGGGTCGCGTCTTGATTGAGATTGAGGATTATGGAATCGGCATTGCCGAGCAGGATCGACCGCGTATTTTCCAGAAGTTCTTCCGTTCTGGTGTGGCGGAGGCAAGGCGGATCAGTGGCACGGGTCTCGGCTTGTATATTGCCCAGCGAATTATCGATGCACATCATGGCAGGCTAAGCTTTATTTCTGAGCTTGGAAAGGGCTCTACCTTTACGATTGAATTGCCTGTGGCAGGAGAGCCGGGAGCACCGGAAGCGCATGATACGATTCGTCCATAGCCTTCGTTCAGTAGTAAGGATTGACAGCTTCTAGCCACTGCATTAAGCTAGGAGTGATTGGAAACATGTTCGGGAAAAGGCAATGCTCCCGCGCATCATACGACGCGGATGAATAGAGCGGGAGAGTCTGCGGACGAATGTGGTCCGCCACCGAAGGAGCAAGCTGCCGGATGCCAGCCGTCAGTTAATCTCTCAGGTAACAGGAACCGCTTTGGGACGCAACTCTGGAGAGAGCGTAATAGCCACCCAAGGGGTATCGACGAGATTGATTTTCGTCCAAACTCTCAGGTAACGAGGACAGAGCATACAGGCCATGCAGGCTGTATTCTGTCCTTTTTTGGCGCGTGCTTTCAGGCAGGCATTGCCTACGGATAGAACAGCAGCATCTGCTCATACTATGCAGCAGCGGAAAAGGGGAAGCGTATGCGTTTTAAAAATGTATTTAATATTATCGGTCCATCGATGGTTGGCCCATCCAGCTCACATACGGCAGGAGCGGCACGGTTAGGTAGAGCAGCTCGTCAGTTGCTTGGTGAACTGCCAGAGCATGCGGACATTATTTTATATGGTTCTTTTGCCGAAACGTACTGGGGACATGGAACCGATCTGGCGCTGGTAGGCGGTCTGCTGGATTACAGCACAGATGATCCGCGTTTACCTGATGCAGCCGAGATTGCGGATGAACAGGGGATGACGATTCAGTTTGAAAAAGGGTCAGGTAATTACCCGCATCCGAACTTTGTACGTCTGCGGCTGAAATGCGGTGAACAGCAGGCGGAGCTAGCTGGCGCTTCGATCGGGGGCGGCAATATTGAGATTCATGAGCTGAATGGCTTTGATGTGAAAGGCTCAGGTCAGTATCCAACGCTTGTCGTGGAGCATATGGATAGCAAGGGCGTGCTGGCAGATATTACGCGCACGCTTAGTGAAGGGGAACTGAATATCGGTTTTATGGACGTGGATCGCAAATCGCGCAGCGGTGAGGCGATGACCTTGATCGAGCTGGATGGAATACCATCTGCGGCGGTACTGAAGCAGATTGAAGCATTATCCCATGTGACACGCGCCGTTGTAATTGATCTGGATTAGAAAGGAGGGATACGATGCAATTTCGTACATTACAGGATATTGTTCGTTTATGTGAAGAAAGACAATGCTCGATTGCGGAGCTGATGATCGTGGAGCAGGTCAAGGAAACCGGTGTATCGCGAGAGCAGGTTGTCGAGCAGATGACCTCATATTATGAGGTGATGAAGGAAGCGGTGCATCGCGGTATTCATGAAGATACCGTATCACGCAGCGGCTTGACGGGTGGCGATGCACGCCGTGTGTATGACTATCTGAACGGAGGCGAGACCGCCGCAGGCAGTCATTCTACACGTGCGATGTCGTATGCACTGGCAGTGTCGGAGGTGAATGCGTCGATGGGACGGATTATCGCTACTCCAACAGCAGGCTCGTGTGGGATAATTCCGGGTGTATTCGTAAGTACACAGGAGCGATTCGGCTGGAGCGATGAGCAGATGGTGCTCGGTCTGTTCGCAGCCGGTGCAATCGGCTACGTGATTGCCAACAATTCCTCAATCTCTGGAGCCGAAGGTGGCTGTCAGGCGGAGGTGGGCTCTGCGATTGGGATGGCGGCAGGTGCAGTGGTTGAGCTGCGTGACGGTACCCCGCAGCAGGCGATGCATGCGGTAGGTCTTGCACTCAAAAACACACTGGGTCTGATCTGTGATCCGGTTGCTGGCCTGGTAGAGATTCCATGTATCGTCCGTAACGGATTAGGTGCAGTGAATGCACTAGCCGCCGCTGATATGGCGCTGGCAGGAGTACGTAGCGCAATTCCATCGGACGAGGTCGTTGATGTGATGCTACAGGTGGGTCGCACGATGCCAAGTGAGCACCGCGAGACAGCACGTGGTGGTCTTGCCCAGACACCAACAGGACGTAAAATCACGGAGGAGCTTCGCCGTCGTCGTGAGAATCAGGGTGGCTAAGTAAAGGATCGGTATATCGATATGCAAAAGGGACTGTCTGCGGACAGTCCCTTTTTTGTGTGGTGCTGAGTTTTCACATATACCGTATCGTAGCTATGATCGATCAATTAATTAATGAAGCCGCACTGCTGTAAGCTTTCTTTTATTTTAATACCCTGCCGATTGTAGCGATGCCAGTGTATTGCTGAATGCCTGACGCCATGTAGCCGCTTCAGACTGACGAATATAGACGGGTGTAATGTGAAGCGGCGCTTCGGCGGTAATCGTCTGTCCACCCGTATGCACGGTGCCACTCCACGCATCTGTCCAATCTGTCCCTTTCGGTAAATAAACCGAGCGTGTACGCTGATCCTGCTCCAGTATAGGTGCAACCAGCAGATGCGGCCCGAACATATACGTATCCTCTACAATCCATGAAGCCGCATCATGTGGGAAGTCGTAAAATAACGGTCGGATGACGGGTGACCCCTTCTCATGAGCATCCTGCATCCGTTCCGTAATATACGGACGCAGTGCTTCGCGTAGCTGCATATAACGGCTCAAAATACCATACGCCTCCTCACCAAAGCTCCATACTTCATTATCCGCACCGCTAAAGCACATTCCACCTCCACTGGGGCCGATCGGCCCAGACTGTGGATGACGATCACCGTGTAAACGAAATACCGGACAAAATACACCAAACTGGAACCAGCGAATTAGACATTCACGGAAGGATGGATTGGCTGGATCGCCGCCATGAAATCCACCAATATCGGTTGTCCACCACGGAATACCCGCGATCCCCATATTCAGTCCAATCGCCAGCTGATTCCGCATCGAAGCAAAGCTGGAATCGATATCGCCCGACCAGACGAGTGCGCCGTATCGCTGACTGCCTGCCCATGCTGCGCGCACGAGGTTGATGATCTGCTCTTGATTTTCCGATTTCATCCCATCGTAAAAGGTTCGGGAATACATCGCCGGATACTTGTTACCGACCTGCAAATTACTGCCTTCGTAATAACGATAATTATCAAAATCATATACCGTATACTCGGGCTCCGCCTCATCCAGCCAGAAGATCCGAATGCCTTTATCGTAATAGTTCTGCTTGACCTTGTCCCACACATAGGCACGCGCCTTCGGATTAGTGGCATCAAAGAAAACAGTGCTACCGTAAAATTCCATCGTCACATAGACACCACGCTCGGTACGCACAAGCAAGCCCTGCTCACGCATCTCGTCAAAGTTCTCGCTCGTCTTATCAATGGTAGGCCATACTGATACCATGAGCTCGATGCCCATATTCTTGAGCTCACGTACCATCCCTTCTGGATCAGGCCAGTATTCGGGATCAAAGCGGAAGTCGCCTTGTTTGGTCCAATGGAAAAAGTCGACTACAATCACATCGATCGGCAGCTCGCGTCGTTTGTACTCGCGTGCGATATGTAGCAGTTCCTCCTGTGTACGGTAACGGAGCTTACATTGCCAGAAGCCCATTCCGTAATCCGGCATCATCGGTACCTTACCTGTGGCATCGGCATAGCGCTCCACGATAGCAGCAGGAGTATCGCCTGCGGTAATCCAGTAATCTAATTGCTTGGTCGAGAGAGCATGCCATTCCGTACGATTTTTACCAAAGGTTACTTCGCCGATCGCTGGATTATTCCATAGAAACCCGTAGCCCCGACTGGACAGCGCGAAGGGTACGCTTGCCTGTGAATTACGATGAGCTAGCTCCAGCGTACAATGCTTCACATTTAAAATGTCCTGCTGATATTGTCCCATCCCATAGATACGTTCATCATCAGCCGCTTCAAAGCGCATCGTCAGACTGTAGTCGCCGCCAACGAGCGGCTTGAATTCGCGAGCAGCAATGCGTAGCGCACTGTTAAAATGAGTACGACTGCGAAAATGAGTCTCTTCGTCCGTTTCCTTCGGTGTCGACTGATGCGAGCGATTGTATTCCTCCAGCAAAATCTCGCCCTCGCGATTCAAAAAGGTTAGCTTACCGTTCGGATCAAGCACCGCCGTAATATTGCCATTGGTCAAATAGGCAAATCTGCTCGGCTTCACTCGCACGCTTGCCGTAGAAACATCCTCTGCGGGCAGCTCCAGCAGTGCCCCAGCATCAGCCTGTAGCTGAGGATACATCGTAGAGCGCACACGAATACTATCCTGTAGCCATGGCTCAACGACCAGATACTCATTCGCATATTCAAAGATTAAACGGTTCGATTCAGCATGGATCATAGATAAGCCTCCTGTTAGTTGCCGCATAGTGGACAATGGTGTGGGTATGGAATCATTTAAATGTACAAAACGAATACATCTAGCAGGAATAGACATGAATATAGAGAAAGTATAAAGCGTTTACATAGTTGTCAAAACCGTTAAAATCGTAATCCTGGTGGTGAAAAACGATATGAACATATGGAGAGCTAAAGTATCTCAGCCTGTATCGTATTTTAAATGCGGTCAATTCGTCTGTGAGGATCAGTGGTATCATGAAAGGCTACGATTGGAACAGGATTATGAGGTCATTATCGGCATTCGCGGCTATCTGCATATTCAGGTGGAGGAGCAGCGCTATACGATAGGGCCGGGGGATGTATTATTTTATCAGCCCGGTCAGCTTCATTATGGATTCGCTCCTTCTGAGGAAGGAAGTTCATTTTACTGGCTGCATTTCTTTTATGATGGTGGAGAGAATATGGAGGTGCAGGAGGTGTTTGAGCTACTGGATCGGCAGCAAGGAGCTACAAAAGAATTGGTGGCAGGCGAGAACGAGAGGATACGAAGGGCAATAAATGTAACAACGCCGGCAAACATAAGCAACTCGACAAGGGCGATAGAAACAGTAGAAGCGTTAGGGGCTAACTCCCATACAAGCCAAATACATACGCTTGCAGATAGTGTGCTGCTACCGCCCTTTTTTAAGCTGGTTCAGCCGGATAAGGTATATGTGCAATGTCAGCAGTTACTTGATATCGCTCATTCGGACTACTATAGTCATCTGGCGGCGGATTACATGACGACTAGCCTGCTTATTGAGCTAACGAGGCAATATATCAGTAGTCTATCCGAACAAACACAGGAAAATGCCGTTGATCGACGGTTTCGACAATTGCTGGAATGGATTCGTCTTCATATTATGCACAATCCCAGCGTGCATGATGTGGCTGTTCAGTTTGGCTGTACGCCAGATCATCTGACCCGTCAATTTCGCAAAAAGCTCGGTATGAGCACATTACGCTATATGAATACCGTCAAAATCGAGCGTGCCAAGGAGCTACTGCTGCATTCGGATGCGAGCATCAAGCAGATTGCGTATATGCTTCATTTTCAGGATGATAAATACTTTATGAAGCTGTTCAAGCAGCAGAAGGGACTCACACCCAGCCAGTATCGGGATGCGTATCCTAATACGTATATGAACACTAACTCGCTTGACCCGGATATTCCATTGCCGACACATCTGGCGGATAAAAATCCGATACACAAAGGCAGTCGTCCTTACGGATAATGAGAAACGAGACCATTCGAATAATATAATTAGATGAAGCTATCCGCTAAAATAAGCAGCCTGTACTGTTATATACAGAGGCTGCTTAGCTTCACAATGCAAGAACGGTGAATTATACCTTTTACTGATCGACGCCATTCTGTGTAGCTTTTTCTTCATCTTCTCTACATTTTTCAATGAAAAGAATGATGGCACGATGTAGGAATGTGGCGAATCCATCTGCATAGCTGTCAAAATAGTTCACAAATCGTATATCCTCTACATACGTTTGGGCAATACAGGTCAATAGCTCTGCATCACAGGGCATTTGTGTTTCCAGTAGTGCTTTCCACTGAGCGATGAGCAGACCAATACGTTCTAGCTCAATCGGCTCATATATAAGCTCTGCCAGCTGCTGATAAATAGACTCCATTGCATTTTCAAAATCATTCTGTGTTTGTTGTCGTATAGAAGGATTGGCTTCTGCATCAAGCTGACTATGAAATTGTTGATACACTTCCGTATGTCCGTATAATAGCTCTGCCTCCGTCTCGTATTGCTGTTGAAGTGGAATAAGTGAGGACGAATCAGGCATAGTCAGCTCATGCCAGCCAGCACCATGAATCCATTGATCGATTCGCTCAATCGAGAATTCGAGCTGTTGCTTCTGCTGTAATAGAGCCTTCTGATGCTGAACGAGCAACTGTTGCTGTTCCACACGCGGCAATTGCAAAATGTCAGCAATATCCTTTAGCGGTACCTGCAAGTCTTTTAAAATCAAAATGGTCTGTAATCGCGCTATGACTTCGCTGTCATATAGACGATAGCCGTTGTCTGCAATTTCAGTGGGCTTCAGTAAATGAATGCTATCATAATAATGCAATGTTCGTCTGCTAATGCCAGTAATTTTAACGACATCATGTACGGTGAACCTGTGTTGTTTCATGCCAGAAATCTCCTGTTGCTGCCAGAATAGTCTCGGCAGATTGTAGCGTTGCTTCTGTAATCGATATGCCTGTTTGCTTTAAATAATAGTGTACCATATGATAGCCACATGCATAACCGCCAGCATACGGCATTCCAATAGCAGACGTCGCATGCGATTGCATTGAGGCAATCTTGTCACCATATAAATAGGGGCTGATTGCTTGAAGTCCGGTTAGCTGTAGATGATCATGAATGAGTGGCTTCACGTTCTGATTGAGCATGTCCGTATCGGTACGAGTTACCCAAGGGCCAAGCGCCTGCTGTCCATACATCGCTTCAGCAAAGTTTTCAGCGAGTCCTTCACTAACGATCATCTCCGCCAGCGTTACATTCGGATTCCAGCGTATAAATTGATATCGCACATTATGATTACATTCGTGAGCCAGCACCGCTGGGAGACGTGCTAATCGTTCATGATCAGGAACTATATTGGCGATAATGTAGCCGGGAATACCACCATCTCCGCACAAGCCCTCATTGATTCGCATAAGCGGACGGTTCATATCTCCAAGTAATACCGTATACGTATAATGTAGTACAGGCAATTGTATGCCATGATTCGTAAATTGCGCCAGACTTTCCTCGATCGCCTGCTGACAGGATTGCCAGAATGATTCGGATGCGATCCTGGTTACCTGATCCTTCATAGAATCATCCATATTATGAGGAGCGATATTCATCATATTGCTCATCGTAACCACATCAAAGCCGTCATCACTTTCAAAAGGAATATGCTGAATATCCCACTTTTCTCGAAAAGGACCCAGCAGCTGCTGGCGATATAGATCGGTTTTATCTGCTGGTGCTGCGGTCATCATCGTGCGATAAATCTGATCTGAGCGTATAGCTGTAATCTGCATTCTGATCTCTCCTTTGCTATGATTGAACTGTAGTCGCTTGTTCGTTACAAGCCTCATTATGTGCTATAACGTAACGTGACAGTCAATAGTAGAACTTGTATGGAAGCAGTGAATACACTTTAAAACAAACGAAAATCCCCTTCACTCCGCAGAATGAAGGGGATTAGCCTATCATAGTTAATCGAAATAATTAATCGTTCAACACCAGCGGACGAAGCTTCGCTTCGATATCTGCACGGCGTCCTTCCAGAAATGGTGGCAGAGACAGGGTTTCGCCGAGCGAATCCATCGATTCATCCACATCGAATCCCGGTGTATCGGTCGATAGCTCGAATAAAATGCCGTTCGGCTCACGGAAGTACAGGGCGCGGAAGTAGTGACGATCGACTTTACCCGAGTTTGGAATACCGAGTCCAGTCAGGCGATTCGCCCATACGTCATATTCTGCTTCATTCGGAACACGGAAAGCGACATGGTGGACGCCGCCACGACCTAGACGTGCTACAGGCAGCTCTGGACGCGTCTCGATATGCACTTCAGCACCTGCGCCGCCTTTACCAGTCGCATAGACCTCGATATCGGCATGCTGCTCACCAGCAAGCGATGGATATGAGCCGACGCGACGGAAGCCAAGCACCTCTGTCAGAATCATCACGGTAGCGTCTGGCTTTGCGACTGTTAATGTGACAGGGCCCAGTCCAAGAATACCGTATTCAACTGGAACATCGGAGCCATTCCAGGCTGTACCGGGTGCAACACCCTGTTCATTATTATCTGCAACAAGAATGATACGCGTACCTTCAAAATCCTGAAAAGCAAGCGTATCGCGACCAGCGCGTTGCTTGATCTCTTCATGGCTCACATTCAGCTCGTCAAAGCGATCCGACCAGTATTGCAGTGCTGCTGTGCTCGCAACACGAAGCGAGGACGCGGAGATGCTCGATACGCCCGGATAGCTTGGGCCGATATGCGGAATATCGAAAAAGGTCAGCTCTGTACCGGGAGAAGCGACCGCATCACCATAGAACAGGTGATAGGAGGTGGTATCATCCTGATTTACGCCCTTTTTCACAAGACGCATACCGAGCACTTTAGTATAAAATTCGAAGTTTTTCTCTGCTTTGCCAGTCATAATCGATACATGGTGAATACCTTTGAGTTCCATCATTATCATCCTTTCGGAAATAAAATGCTTCCTATTCGTTCATCGGATATACATAGTGTTCATTCATATTTCAAAAATCGATACAATATTTCGAAGTATTAAATCTTTAATTTAAGATAATTATAACATAGTCATTATAAAATGCAATAGTTAGTGTTAAAAGTATAGTGGTATTCGTCTTCTATATTATAAAATCAAGCTTTGCCCGGGCAGGAATGGCAATATGAGTCTAGTGATCTCGTCCAGGTAGCTATTTTGCACAACGATGTATGAAACCTGCTATAGATCCTTTCGGTGAGCATAGAAAACGGAAAATGACATACAAAAATCCCCTGTCTGCAAAGGTAGACAGGGGATTTGAAATAAACGGTATAATGGCATACAAGCAAGTGCATACTGCTATGCTGTTACATCGATCGTCCTATTAATGATTGGACAGACCGCGTGTTTCTTCGCGTGTGAGTACACGCGTACGGAATTCATCCTTTTGTAAGCCGATTTTCGGGAAGACTTCATTCAGATCAGGGAACTTCGCCAAAATTTTGGCATTGTCGGTTCGCAGATCCATTTTGCTATAGTCGTAGAAGCCTGCATCGCTAACACTATTAATCGAATCATTATTAGCTACCTTCACATCGCCAACCTTAGGTACAACGACATCCGGTGTATTCACTAGCATATTGTCTGTCATTTTCGTACCATTCGGATATTCAGGGTGCCAGTTTGGGTCCAGAATGCTACCCCACAGGTCATGATCATAGCCATACGTATCCTGTAGCACTTTGCCGTAATTTGCCCACGGATTGCTCGTTGGATTCATCTCGCGTAGCTGATCTGCGAAAATACTGTTCACACCATGACTTTTGCTATCTCCACGCTGGTCGACCTGAATCATATTGGAATCGATCACCAGATTGTTGGTCGCAATATTATCATGACCATTTAGCAAAATTCCTTTGGTGGAGCCTTGAATAATATTGTAGTGATAGTTGTCGCCACTATCTGCACCATCGGAATAGAAGCCGTTAGAGCGCTTGTTATGGTGGATAAAGTTATAACGCAGTACATTACCGTACGATGCCCAATCCTGAGCAGTATAGAACGCCCCGGTATCACCTTCGATTAGGGAGGTGTTATGCACTTCATTGTATTCAAAGGTCAGATTATTGCTGTACACATAGCGTACCGCGTCCTTTGGCACATCATGCAATAGATTATGATCAAACAGGATACCTACCGAATCACGCACCAGAATCGGCTCCAGATGCGTAAGCTCGCCCACATTATGAATATGGTTGTTGGTCACACGGCTGTTCGCTGGCGTTAGCTTTTTACGATCACCGGCGCTATTCATACTAATACCAAAGCCGCCTGTTTCGTAAATATCATTGCTCTGGAACAGATTATTTTTGCCGCCTACATCGAGTACACCACCGTTACCCAGATTGCGCAGTGTATTACCAGCGAGTGTAACATGGTCGGTATTCTTCAGCTCGATACCGTTACCCATGCTGCCCTCGATCGTAAAGCCAAGGAGCTGCACATTCGATACGTTGTTAAGGGAAACGACTGGAGTTTCGTTATCTGCGATAATCATGTTCAAATCTTTGAGATTGCCCTTTGGATAGTAGTACAGCTTTTTATCTTTAAAATCGAGGGCCCATTCGCCCGGTTGATCGATCTCGTCCAGATAATTGAGCGCCTGCCATTCCTCTGTACCTGTACCGATGCGATACGGTGCACGTATTTTGGCGAGATAGCCGGAATCGTACACATCATCACTAACGGAACCGGTAGAGCTATATACGTCATCCTGTACGGAGCCATATGCATCTTTGGTGACCGATTTAGTTTCGCTAGCGTCTTTTGTAGCTTCGGTTTTAGAAGAGGAGGTAGTAGACACCTCTGCGCCTTTATCGGTTAATTTGACGGGCGTATTGTCCTCGACATCCTTTTCAGGGGAGGAAGGCTTCGTTTCCAGCAGGGAATCATCGCTCTGTTCTTCCTTGAGCGTCATCGTCTGTGCAGCACCGCCATCCTTATACACAAGATAGGATTTACTGGATGTATCGTTATCATGCAGTGCATCGTCCTCAGAAGCAGGTGTCGTCTGCGCAGTTAACGATTGATCCGTTTGTCCTGACTTGGCTGCGCTCGTGCTGGAGCGATAATCCTCGACCGCTTTACTCCATTTCGAGCCCATACCGCCATCAGGAATGTCCTTGAGTGTGATCACATGATGCTTGGTATCCACATCCTGAACTGAACTTGTGATCGGACTCCATACCGTGCGCCAGAAGCCTTTCAGGTATAGAGGGTGCCCTGATTCCAGGGACTTTTTCCAGCGTTCAGCGCGATTGGTACCATCCAGATCAAGCGTATCGGTCGTATCTCCATTTTCCGGAATCCCACCTTCGCCGTAATAAAAGGACTTGGCATCGGCAGAGCCATTCGCTGTCGTCCAGCCTTTACGGTGCTTGTTCACAGACTCGTCTGGATTGGGCCATTGCGAGATCGGCTGACGTACACCGTCTGCGATCAGATCAATAATGCCCCATTGCTCGGTGAAGGATGTACCTCCTGCAAAATGATGAATATGCTGCAAGCCCAGCTTCTGCACATCCAGTTCGTATAGAGCGCTCGCCTTCACATCAGGATGAACGCGGGCAGCGGCATCCTTACTCAGCGGTTTCCAATCCGATGTATTAATATGCACGCCATTGGTCAGTGTCACCTGCTCGCCTGAATACGAACGATAGATGATCGGTTTATCTGCTGTGCCTGAATCCTGTGCAGTTAGCTCGAAGTTAGACAGCTCATATTCGCCGCCTTTTACCCATACCGTTACACCACCAGCAGGTAAGTCATCATGCAGCGCACGAATCGCATCACGCGCAGCGGTTAGTGTAGCGAAGGGCTTGCTTTTGCTGCCATCACCACTACTATCGCTAGCC
The DNA here is from genome assembly GCF_034055775.1 of Paenibacillus hunanensis. Classification (NCBI taxonomy): domain Bacteria; kingdom Bacillati; phylum Bacillota; class Bacilli; order Caryophanales; family Paenibacillaceae; genus Paenibacillus; species Paenibacillus hunanensis. Next base: position 1,800,774 of record NZ_CP139194.1, read on the forward strand.
GAAGCATCCACATACAGATTCAGCCCGGTCTTGACGGTGGCTCCGCTATCCAGTGTGACCACTTCACGGTTGTTCACCTGATCGGCAGCCGCATAAGGGGCAGGCTGAATCAGTGTCGTGCCAAGTGCTACGATCGTAGTCAGTGATATCATTTTTTGCAGCTTATTCATACGTATGATTTCCCTCCATTCTCTGTACATGCAAGTTGCCCGGATGTGTTCAACCGGTCATTTTACAAGCTCATGCCATGATATGGCGAAACGTTAACTCACCTCCTCCACAAAGTTATCTAGCAAGCAGTTGTTTGAAGCCACTGTCAGGCTAAACGCTCCTTCAATACGCTTTACCGACTCATCGGTAAGGAGTATATGCCGTATCATAAATTATTTTTCAAAAATTAGCAAAAGTAAACTTAATTAAATAATAATTGTAAAATATGTTTCATAATATTCATCCATTGGTTGCTTTTTTGTAACTATTTCAGCATAGCCTGCAAAAGTTTGTCAAGTTTGGGTGAAAAAAGGGCTATCTCGCTCCTGCAAAAGATATACATTGCAGGTAGCAGTAGATAGCCCTTTTTTGCCACGTTAAAGATATACATCGTCTAACAGACCTTTAATTGCTCGTACTCGTATGATTGCGAAGTGCATCATATTCATTGCGCTTGAGTGGCTCTACACGATACGGGTCTTTATACAGACCGATCTCAGTAATAACGCGATTGAGTGAAGGGAACTTCTTCAGAATCGCGCTATTGTTTGTACGCAGATCCAGATTGCTGTAATTGTAAAAGCCTGCTGCCTGGATCGTTTTGATCGTCGTATTGCCTGTAGCAGACGTGTCGCCCTTTTTCGGTAGAGCGATCGTCGCTTGTCCGATAATCACATTATTATTAAGCTTGCTGCCGTTAGGGTATTGTGGCTTCCAGCCAGCACTTAGCACATGACTCCATAGATTGCCGGTTAAGCCATATTGCTTGGCAAGCTGCTCTCCATACGTCTTCCATGCACCGGACATTGGGTTTAGAGCGCGTAGACGCTTAGCGTATTCGCTGTTTAGCCCGTAGTTCAGCGAGCTGGAGCGATCGTTAATTTCCATCGTACCGATATTAATGAGCAGATTGCCTGTGGCCACATTATGATGCCCATTTTCGATAATAAAAGCGCGCTTCGTATCCTGAATAATATTTTTCTGATACGTATTGCCGCTACTACCGCCATCGGCGTAAAAGCCGTTTGAGCGCTGATTGTGGTGAATCAGATTGTAGCGCAGTACATTGCCATATGAGCCCCAATCTTGTGCAGTATAAAAGGCTCCGGTATCTCCTTCGACCAGCCCGGTATTATGCACTTCATTGTATTCAAACAGCAGCTTATTGCTAAATGTATATCGAATGGCATCCTTCGGTACATCATGCAGTAGATTATGATCAATCCGCATGCCAACCGATTCGCGAATGATCAACGGCTCCAGATGGACAAGGATGCCTGTATTATAGATATGATTATTCGTAATCCGGGTGTTGGATGATTCTAGCTTTGCGCGATTGCCCGCATTACTTACACTGATGCCAAAGCTACCTGTATCATAAATATCATTACTTTGAATCATATTTTGCGAGCCACCGATATCGGTAATGCCGCCATTACTCACATTACGTATCGTCAATCCAGCAAGCGTAATATGATTGGTGTTTTGCATGGTGATGCCATTGCCCATCCCATTTTTAAATTCAAAGCCAATCAGTTTCATGTAGGAGGCACCGTTAATTCGCACGATCGGATCGGTATTGTCAGCGATCACGGTTTGCGACTGATTTAATGGGCGAGAAGGGTAGTAATACAGCTTGTCATCCTTGAAGTCGAGCGCCCATTCCCCCGGCTGATCTATCTCCTCCAGTAGATTCAGTAGTCTCCATTCTTCACTACCATCTCCAACACGATACGGATTATGGTTCGTCGCATCTTCAGCAAAGGCACTGAATTTGGACCCGATGCCGCCTTTTGGTGTTTTGGATAGCTCGATCGAGCGCGATGCTGCTTGAATCTGCTGAATACGAATCGTCACCGGACTCCATACGGTACGCCAGAAACCCTGCAAATAAACATCATGCCCGCTTTTGATCGCCTGTTCCCAGCGCATCATTCGGCTGGCAGCGCCTGTGTTTTGACTTTGCTTCGGATCATAGAAGAAGGAACGTGCATTCAAAATGCCAGATGCGACCGCCCAGCCGGGTCGTGTACCCTGGCTCGCATCATCACGATTCGGCCATTGCGAGATCGGCTGCATCGTATCGTTCACAATCAGCTGTAAAATGCCCCACTGCTCGGTAAACGAATCACCGCCAGTAAAGCCATTAATATTGCGGAAGCCGAGCTTGCGCACATCCAGCTCTACAAGCTGATCCGGCTTAATCGCCGGATTCACACGAATGCGTGCCTGTGCATCGAGTGGCTGCCAATCGGCTGGATTGACCGTTTTTCCGTTGGTCAGACTGACCTTTTCCCCTGAAAACGAGCGATAGATGATGGGTGAGCTGGCTGTGCCGGAATCTGCTGCTGTCCATTCCAGCGTAGAGGCAAGAGTGTATTCGCCACCTTTGACCCAGACCGTAATCCCACCCTGAGGCAGAGGACGCTGTAGCTCACGAATATAATCACGTGCTGCTTCAATCGTCGTAAACGGGTGCTGCTTGCTGCCATTTTGCCCATTTGCAGTAGCGGCACCATCCACGTATACATTGACTGGCGTTTGCGGATCAGGGCCGCTATCGAGTGAGCCGAGTCGACTATCCGACCATCCAAAACGCCAGAGTGGAAATGTCAGCAACAGAACCAGACCAGCTGCCAGTAGGATATAGCGAATATTTTTCACCTCTAATGCCTGACCTCCCTACATCGTTGTGTACATCCAGTATAGGAAGGACGAAGTAGAAGTGTCAATTTTATGGAAATGAAAAGGAATAGAAAGGGTAAACAAAAAAACAGCACTATCCGGCAGAGATTGCCTGAATAGTGCTGTAAAGATGCGTCAATCGGGGTGAAAAGGAGAAAAGGTGGATATTCTTCATTGCGGTGTGTCTATCATGCGAAGATAGCGATTCATCGTTACTACGATCCTAAAATCAATACATCTAAAATCGAGGTGTCAAAAACCAAAGTAACCGAAATCAACGTAGAAGGTGCAATTGCTACAGCATGGATTAGTGGTTAGTCAAGCCGCCAGTTTCAGCACGAGTGACGACACGAATACGATAAGCATCCTGCTGTAGGCCGATTTGTGGGAAGATGCTATTCAGGTTCGGGAAGCTGGCAAGAATCTGAGCGTTATTTGTACGCATATCCATTTTGTTGTAGTTGTAGAAGCTAGCTGCTGTCACACTATCCAGCACCGTGTTATTGCTAACATCATAGTTACCGTATTTAGGCTTGATAATGGTACCTACTTGAACGAGTGCATTATTCGTAATCGCAGAGCCATTAGAATATTCAGGGCGCCAGTTCGCATCAAGAATATCCGACCACAGATTATCGGTATAGCCGTATTTCGCTTTCAGCGTGGCTGCATAAGCAAGCCATGCGCCAGACGTTGGATTTTTGGAGCGAAGTGTATCGGCAAAGGTGCTATCTACGCCGTAGCTTTTGGAAACAGCGAGCGATTGATCCTTCGTGTCACTGCGATTTTCGATCCGTACGCTATTGGAAGCGACAACGACGTTATTTTTAGCGATATTATGGTGTCCGTTGAGCTGCAAGGCACGATCAGAGCCTTGAATAATATTGTTGTAGTAGTTATCGCCTGCATCACTGCCATCAGCATAGAAGCCATTCGAGCGACGGTTATGGTGAATGAAGTTGTAGCGTAGATCATTACCATAGGAAGACCAGTCCTGTGCGGTATAGAAGGCACCGGTATCCGTTTCCTCAAGAGCAGTGTTGTGTACCTCGTTAAATTCAAACGTTAGATTGTTATTACGTTCATAACGGATGGCATCGCGCGGTACGTCATGAATGAGGTTATGATCGACCCATACGCCAACCGAATCACGAATAACGATTCCTGCCAGATGGGCATGCTCGCCAATATTATGAATATGGTTATTCGTAATACGTGTATTCGCACTGGTCAGTGTATTACGGTCGCCTTGATTACCAATACTAATACCGAAGCCGCCTGTATCGTAAATATCATTACTTTTGATCATATTAGAGTAGCCACCTGTGTCGATAATACCGCCGTTTCCTACATTGAGTACGGTATTGCCGGCAATCGTAATATGGTGACTATTTTGCATGTCGATCCCGTTACCCATACTGTCTTCCACCTGGAAGCCGAAGAAGGAGATATACGAAGCATTCGTTAATTTCACAACAGCACTTGTTTTGTCGGCAATCTCGACATCTTTATCCATCATGCCATTTCCACTTTTAGGGTAGTAATAGATTTTACCGTCTTTAAAATCAAGTGCCCATTCGCCAGGCTGATCAATCTCGTCCAGCATATTCAGTGCGCGCCATTCTTCTTTACCACTACCGACGCGATAAACCGGATTGGAACCGATGATCTGCTTGCTGAACTTGTCACCCATGCCGCCCGAAGGCATATCAAGCAACGTAATGCTGTTACTACCTGTATTGATGCTCTGCACCTTGCTCATGACAGGTGCCCAGGCGGTTCTCCAGAAACCTTGCAAATACAGATCATGGCCGTCAGCGATGCTTTTCTGCCAGCGCTGAGCACGATTCGTACCGTCTGCATTCAGTGCATCTGCTGTATCACCATCAGCGGGTATGCCGCCTGTACCATAATAGAAGGAGCTTGCATCCGCCGAGCCGTTGGCAGTTGTCCAGCCAGTGCGGTTATTACCAGCTGTTTCATCTGCATTCGGCCATTGAGACACCGGCTGACGCTCGTGATCGACGATCAGATCGATAATCCCCCATTTATCTGAAAAGGAAGTACCACCTGGATATTCGTTAATATTGCTCAAGCCGAGTGCTTTGGCATCCAGCTCCACCAGATTGGAAGCACTGACTTTAGGATTTACACGCTTTTGAGCGTCCGCGCTTAGCGGCTGCCACAGGGACGGGTCAACACTGACACCGTTGGAGAGAATAACCTTTTCCCCTGGATACGTACGGTAGACGATCGTTTTGCCAGCAGAACCAGAATCAGAAGCATTCAGCTCAAAAGTATAAGGGAACTTGTACGTTCCTCCTTTGACCCAGACGGTAATTCCGCCTGTTGGCAAGGCTCCATTTTTAGCGCGAATGGCATCACGTACCTGAGTCATTGTTTTGTAAGGTGCATCTTTGGAACCATCGCCGCCCGTGGCAACAGAACCGTCAACATACAGGTTGAGTCCTGTATTGGTAGTAGGACCGCTGCTAAGTGTAGTTACGACACTGCCATCGGCAAGCTTATCTGCCTTTGCAGGAGCAGGTGACCATATGCCTCCGGTCACGAGCAAGCTTGCCACGGCAAGCGCCATGACTGATTTTTTTACGAACATTATAAATACTCCCTTTCTAATGGTCATTTCTTACACACTGTATGGGTTAGTTCGATGCATCTCCGTTTACTATTGAAATGAGTAGTCTTTATGTGCTAGTTATTTTGTCGGATAGTTTGATGAAATTATTAATATTTATAGATAAAAATGGGTAATTAAAAACAAAAAACGACGATTTTCGCACGATTTTATACAAAAAGTTAAGAAAGTATAAAGAATGAATCCTGGAACGGCTAAATGACGAGTCATAATTAGCTGGAATAGAAGGAAAATCGAGGAGAGAGGAACAAATAGCGGATATATGAGTATAAAGATATAGATGGTATCGATGATGCAGGAGAAAGTAGAGCTTCTGCTGGTATATAAAAGTTACGACTGCCCGTTCACAAAGGATACGGGCAGCGCGAGACTGAAGACTGACAGGGCTGCAAAATGAAAATAACGCGGAGAAAGCAAGAGCAAGCTGTTAATGAATAACGACTCGCGGAGGTGGCTGCACCCGAGTAGAAAGATCATGGATTGAAGGAATAATGGAGGTAAGATAAGGAGCAGTGCTTGCTGGTCATAAGTGTTAATGAATTATTTTCTCTGGGGACATGATTCAGTATAGTACAGCCACAAGCAGGATGTAATCGCCAAAAATTCTTATTTGCAATATCAATATTAGAGTTAATTAATGTAAAAATAGGTAATGTTATAGCCCGTACTTCCTATTGCTACAATCGTTGATGTAGTGAGGCTATGGATACATGCAGGAACGATATATTATTCATTAGTAAAGATGATATTGTGTATCGGTTATGATAAAATGAACCACTCTGTACTGTAGCAGAGCTACCAGACGAGCAAGGTATGGAGAAAAGGTTACAATTTTTTAAAAAAATGTTCGGTTTGCCCCGGTATGACGGGATTGAAGCAGGCAACTGACGGGTTATACATTAATAACACACTGCTCATCAGTAACATTTTGTAGCGGAATGAATTAGGGTATGCTGGTAGCTGGGCTAGCGAGGGATATAAAAAAAAGCGACCTTACCGCTCGCTGTATACTATACAGAGAACGATATAGGCCGCAGGTCGTGCTACTCAGGCACGCTCGATCAGCGTGCGATACGTCGAAGCATTCATGCCCTTGACGAGCTTGATCAGCAGCTCCTTAGCTGCATCATAATCGTCCGTATGAATGATCGAAGAGGAGGTATGGATGTATCTGCCGCAAATGCCGATAACACTGGAAGGAATTCCGATTCCACTCAGGTGTACGGCGCCGGCATCTGTACCGCCTTGAGAAATGTAATATTGTACCGGAATCTTGTTGGTGCTGGCGGTATCCTGAATGTATTCAACCATGCCGCGATGAGTGAACATTGTTGGATCATAGATACGCAATAGTGCTCCTTTACCGATGTGACCGAATGCATTACGATCACCTGTCATGTCGTTAGCTGCACTACAATCCAGACCGAAGAAGATATCTGGCTGAATGAGCTGTGTTGCTGTACGTGCTCCACGCAAGCCCAGTTCCTCCTGAACGGTAGCGCCAGAATAGACGGTGCCTCCCAGTGGCTGCTTGTGCAGTGCCTCCAGCAGCTCTATGGCAAGACCAACACCATAGCGATTGTCCCAGGCTTTGGCCATAATCTTTTTCGGATTCGCCATCGGTGTGAATTCGCACACCGGTACGATTTGAAGACCTGGACGAATGCCCATCGCTTCTGCTTCAGCACGATCATCAGCACCGATATCGATGTACATGTTACGAATATCGACTGCTTTGCTGCGTTCTTCCTGACTCAGCAAATGAACAGGCGTTGAGCCGACTACCCCTGTAATTGTTCCTTGATCGGTAACAATATGGAGCCTCTGTGCCAGCACAACCTGGTTAGACCAGCCACCGAGTGGCTGAAAGCGTACAAGCCCCTGATCCGTAATGCCTGACACCATAAAGCCAACTTCATCAAAGTGTCCGGCAACCATGATTTTCGGACCTGCCTCATCACCACGAATCACACCAAACAGGCTTCCGAGCCGATCCTGTACAAACTCGCTCGTATACGCCGACATTTTCTCTTTGACCAGCTCGCGAAGCTCGCGCTCAAAGCCAGATACAGCAGGAAATTCGGTTAATTGCTTAAATAGCTCAAGAGTTTGTTCATTCATAAGAAAGCATGCTCCTTTATCGTAAAATAACTTATCATAGTATGCCCCGACTGCTCGCAAAAGTCCACTATTTGACCACTGTTCAGATCAAAGAGTGCCCAATCATCCTACGATAAATCATAGCTTATTATGTAACTGTGCCTGTTTCATGTAAAAGTGACTCTGTTGTACGGTTCATGTACAATAACAGAAGCGGCTGCCACGGCTAGACTTTATAGAAGCAGCGTCGTATAGCTGCACAGTGCTCTATAAGAATTAGCGTGAGACAGGACATCAAAGCAGGCAAAGGATGCGCTAGCGAATGATCCAAAAGGGAGCAACCCTTCGTATCCTGTGTTAAAATCAGCACACGCTTTGCAAGCGGAACCTCCAGATGGTAGCGAACCGCAAGCCGCACGAGCGGCCATAACGACAATGGAAAGACGAACCCGAGGTAGGAGGTTTTTTATATATGCCAGTACGTAAAGAATCCATGCAAATTATCGCAGATATCCGATCCAATCTGGAATCCTGCATTCTTGGAAAATCCTTTGAGATCGAGCTGCTGCTCACCGCGTTGCTCGCGGGTGGTCATGTCCTGATCGAGGATGTGCCCGGAACCGGTAAAACACAAATGATCAAAGCACTTGCCAAATCAATGAGCGGTCAATATCGCCGGATTCAATGTAATCCCGATTTGCTGCCAAGTGATATTACAGGTGTATCGATCTTTCATCCGAAGGATGAGCAATTTTATTTCCGTCCAGGGCCAGTAATGACGAATATCTTGCTTGCAGACGAGATCAACCGTGCTACGACCAAGACGCAATCGGCATTGCTGGAAGTGATGGAGGAGCGCAATGTGACGGTCGATGGCGAGACACATCCACTGCCCCATCCATTTATGCTGTGTGCTACACAGAACCCGATTGATTTTGAAGGCACCTATATGCTGCCAGAAGCGCAGCTGGATCGTTTTATGATGAAGATTACGATCGGCTATCCAGACGAGCAGACGGAGAAGAATCTGCTACGTCAGCAGGGAACGACTGGACAACCGGTAGAACGCTTAACCCCGGTGACTGATATGCAAAGCATCGCTGATATTCAGCAGGAGATTCGCTCCGTGCATATGGATGAATCGGTTAGCGATTATCTGGTCAGTATTATTCGCGCTACACGCGATCATCGCTCGGTGCTGCTCGGAGCAAGTCCGCGTGCTACGCTGTCATTTATGATGGCGGTGAAGGCATACGCGCTCATTCATGAGCGTGATTATGTGTTGCCGGATGATGTGAAGCGTCTAGCACCGTATACGATTGCGCACCGCATACTGGCACGTCCAGAAGCACGTATGGAGCGCATGAGTGCAGAGCGAATCATGCAGCAGATTTTGGAGCAGGTTACCGCGCCGGTATCCATAGGACAATAACATTATGAGAGCCTTATTTTCGTACTTGCGGCTGAATATGAAGTTGCAGCGTCAGCCCTCCAAGCTGTGGCTCGTGCTCATTGTCTGGTTAGGTTGCCTGTTCTATGTACTGTTTCAGGGTGGGAAAACATCGGTCATGCTGTTTTCTATGGTTACGCTCCTGGCAATTTACTTGATCATCGGCGGCTTCCGCGGCGTTGGACGTGCGCGTGGAAGCCGGAAGCTGTCTATTGAAGGCGATGAGGGCAGCGCGATTCATGCTGGTGATCAGGTGCAGGTGAAGCTAAATGTCACGATTCCAGGCTTTTTGCCGCTGCCGTATGTGATTGTACGGGAGACGCTGAAGCGACATAACGGCGAATCGTGGTCTTTTGAAGAAAGTTTAATGCCGAGCATGCGTGGACGTGGAGAGCTGTTATTCCAGACTCCACCGCTGGAGCGTGGACGGTATCGCTTCTATAGTACAGAATGTATTAGTGAGGATATTTTTGGACTGCTGGAAAATCGCGGCACATTCAGTGCACCCGGTGAATTCATGGTGCTACCGCGTACGATATTTATTCCGTACTGGGAAATGGGCTCACGTCATTCCAGGCTCGGCGGTCAGCAGACATCTCAGATGCTGTCGCGTCCAGAAACGAATCAGATTAACGGTGTGCGTGACTATGTGTACGGTGATCGCATCTCACGGATTCACTGGAATGCAACCGCCCGTACCGGTGTATGGAAGTCAAAGGAATTCGAACACGAATCCCTGCCGAAAACGATTCTTGTGCTTGATGCTACGGCTGCCCATTACGAATCAATGGAGCATTTTGAGCTAGCCGTGTCGGTCACAGCCTCGATGCTGGAGTACGGTATTCGTGAGCGAATGGGCATGGGGCTATTCACGATTGGGGCGCGTACAGAAGCTTTTGTACCGTCTGATCTGTCTAGCGAATGGCATCGCATGCAGCTTCATCTGGTCGATATTATGGCAGATGGACAGGATGGACTGCTAAAAGGCTTGGAGCAAGGGGCACGCAGTTTCCCTTCAGGCTCGCTGTTTGTGTTGATCAGCCCGCTAAGCGGCGAAAAGGCATGGGAAGTATTCCAGTTTGCACGGATGCGGCAGATGCTGCCGGTTCAGCTGTTGATTGAAGATCAGCAGCAGGAGCATCTTTCCCAGCATTGGACACTCGATTCCAGTGCACGGGGTGCGGTCTGTTATCCGCTCAGTGAGCTTGATCAGCTGCCGACTGTATTAGGGGGGAGAGCCCAATGAAGAAATGGTGGAGCGAAATTTGCGGCTCCTGGTATTACTCATTATGTCTACTATGGGTGTTAATTATCGCCTATCAGTGGATTCAATATGCAGATGGGATCTGGTACAGCGAAACGACGATGTTTGTACTCGGCACGATGATCGCTGTAGCCGTGATCGATATCATTTTGCCCTTTAACGCATGGTACAGGCTACTCATTAAGCTGGTAGCCGTCATTGCGGTCGTCTATTACGCAATGCACACGCATGGTTTGTTCACATGGAGTCTGTCCCAGTCGCTATCCGACAATATGGAGGAGTTCATTAGTACACTGCGCACGTACATCTGGTTTATCGTTGCCGCATGGATGCTGCTTGAAGTGTCTGCGCGAATCGGTACGTCACGACGAGCGATTATTATGTTTGTCGGTACGAATATTGTGGCGCTGGCGATTTTGGATTCCTTCACAAAAACAGCACTGTGGGAAGAGGTTGCATGGGTTGTTTTTGCAGGTATGGGCTGGCTCGTCAGCAATCACTTCCGCTATTTTCAGGAGCGTTTCCCACGAGGGTGGAAGCATCTACGCCGCTATCCACTCAAAATCATGTTCAATATCGCTGTGATCTTCTCGATCATTTTACTGGCAGGGATCAATATGCCAGAGGTGCAGCCTACGTTAAAAGACCCGTATACCGCCTGGAAAAACTGGCATGGTGAATCGGTCATTACCGTGAATGGCTCGAATGGAATGGATGGTCAGGGTGCATCCTCCGGTTATAGTCGTGAGGATTCCAATCTGGGCGGCGGCTTTAACTTTGACTATACGCCGGTAATGTCGGTTAGCACGACGAGCCGTAGTTACTGGCGCGGTGAAACAAGGCTCGCTTACTCTGGTAAAGGCTGGATTGATCGCTCTAGCAGCAGCTGGCGTGATCTGGAGCCGATTCAGGCAGATGAGAAGCTGTCGATGGATGAAGAGCCATCGACAATCGAAACGCGTACAGTCAAACAGCAGGTGAAGATGCTGAGTGATAAAGGAACAAATTATCCCGTACTCTTCGGTGCGTATACGATCTCACGCATCGAAAGTGTAAATGGAAAAAATGATACAGACCAGCTCGATTGGCGCAGTAATTCCGGTGAGGTTCACTGGAGTCAGACACGACAAAATCGCAATTTCCCAGAATCGTACTCGCTGATCTCCAGCGTACCGGTCGTTCCGGTTGCCGAGCTGGAGAAGAAGACCTACAGTGAGCTATATGATGGCAAGTCGCTTGAGCCTTATTTGCAAATGCCGACAGACTTTCCGCAGCGCGTGAAAAATCTGGCGCGCGAGGTGACTGCTTCGGCGACGACACCGTATCGCAAGATCGAGCTGCTGCAATCGTATTTAAAAAATAATTATACGTATACGAATAATCCAGATCTGTCGCGTAAAAAGAGTAGCGACTTTGTCGATAGCTTCTTATTTGAGATCAAAGAAGGCTACTGTGATTACTATTCCACTGCGATGGTTATGATGGCACGCTCGCTGGATATTCCGGCACGCTGGGTTAAGGGCTATGCGCCTGGACAGGCAAATGGCTATGTGACAAGTGATTATTTCCCAGAAGGTGCGACAGAGTACATGGTAACGAATGCGGATGCGCACTCATGGGCAGAGATTTATTTTGCAGGCTACGGCTGGATTCCGATTGAAGCGACACCGGGCTTTGATATGCCGCTACTGACGGAAGCGGTTCAAGCTCCAGCGCAGACAGAGCAAACACCTCAGCCTGAGGAGCAACAGCAAGAACCAGAGCAGGAGCAGGCTGAAACGCCTGTACAAGCAACAGAGAATGGCGCACCACCTGCTGTGATCTGGACAGCAAGCTTGCTCGTAGCCGCCTGGGTTGTGTTTATCGCGTTCCGTTATCGTCGTAAGCTGCATGCGGCTTATGTGCGGATGCGTTACGGCGAAGCCCATACCCCTCAGCAGAAAATGATGGTCGAAGCCAAGCGCTGGCTGGCATGGATGAAGCGACACGGCTTGAATCGAGAGTCACATGAGACGCTCCGAGAATCGGTCGATCGCTGGCAGGAGCTCAAGCCAGAGCTACGACCTGCACTCGGGCCGTTACTGCAATTGTTCGAACGGGCGAAGTACAGTCCGAACGTAGTGACCGAGGAAGAATACGTAACGATGAAGCAGTATGTGCAGGATTTACGAAAATTGTGGCGCAACACGTCCACAAAGTAGTATAATGATTCAGGTATGCACAGACTGGAAAAATAAAGCTTTAATCGTTTGCAAATAAAGCTTCATAAGCTCGTAAATAGCGCCGCTTTTGCGGCGTTTCTTTTTGTCAGAGTGGTTAAATTTATGGTATAGTTTGTCGTATGAAATCGAGGTGAATATAGCTTGTTTGAAATGCTCATTCCGAAATTGCGTGTAAACACGGTCTACGATATCGACCTGGAAAAGCTGTATGCAGAAGGGTACAGAGGGATTATTACCGATCTGGATAACACACTGGTAGGCGCGAAGGCGCCGGATGCTACACCGGAATTAATCGAATGGTTCGCCAAAGTCAAGAAGTATGGCTTCGAGCTGATTATCGTTTCCAATAATAATATGAACAGGGTATCCCTGTTTGCGACTCCGCTGGATATCAAGTTTGTGCATGCTGCACGCAAGCCTTCCAATGCGCCATTTCGTAAGGCGATGAAGCTGATGAACTGTCGTGATGATCAGACGATCGTTGTGGGCGATCAGTTGCTGACCGATGTATACGGTGGCAACCGTCTCGGCCTGTTCACGGTGCTTGTGCTTCCGATTGCGCTGGATGATGAAGGCTGGCGGACCCGATTTAACCGTCAGGTGGAACGGCTGGCAAGGCTAAGACTTCGTAAAAAGGGCCTATGGGCCGAGGAGGAACGCAATAAATGACTGAACAAAGCGGCTTGACCGCTGGAACCAAATGCAGCGGCTGTGGTATCGTGCTGCAAACTGAATCAACAGATCTGCCGGGCTATATTCCGGCGCAGGCGCTGGAGCGTACACCACTGCTTTGCCAGCGCTGCTTCCGTATACGGAATTACAACGAATCGTCGACAGTAACGGTTGACCAGAGCGAATTCCTACGCCTGCTGAGTCAGGTGGGAGACAAGGATGCGCTGGTGATCCATATTGTCGACCTGTTCGATTTTCACGGTAGTGTGATCTCGGGACTGCAACGTTTTGTTGGTAACAACCCGGTTATTCTCGTAGTCAACAAAACCGATCTGCTGCCGAAGGTAACCAACTGGAACAAAATTCGCAACTGGGTACAAAAGGAAGCGAAGGAGCTTGGTCTGAAAGTAGAAGATATTATTCTATGTAGTGCCAAGCAAAATCAAGGTTTTGACCGTTTGCTAGAGGTAGTCGGCTTCATGCGTGGTAAACGTGACGTGTACGTGGTCGGTGCAACCAATGTCGGCAAGTCGACACTGATTAATCGTCTGATTACGGATTATAGCGATCTGGAGGAAGAACTGACCGTTTCTCGTTATCCAGGTACAACGCTGGATACGGTTAGCATTCCGCTGGATGATGGTCACTCGATTATCGATACACCGGGAATCGTGTACGAATCCCGTTATACCGAGCTGGTGAACAAGCAGGATCTGGCTGCATTGATGCCAGACAAGCCACTCAAGCCAGCTGTATATCAACTGAATGCGGGTCAGACGCTGTTTTTTGGAGCGATGGCACGATTTGATTTTATTGAAGGCGAACGCCAGTCGTTCACTTGCTATATTAACAATCGCTTGAATATTCACCGTACAAAGTTGGATCGTGCAGATGAATTGTTCGAACAGCATGGCGGCGAAATGCTTGCTCCACCAACGAAGGAGAATCTGGCTGAATTGCCAGCATGGACACGTCATGAGCTGCGCGTGCCTAAGGGTAAGTCGCTGGATGTGTTCATCTCGGGTCTGGGCTGGATTAAGGTCAATAGTGATCAGGGTGCGCTTGTCGCTGTCCACCTGCCTAAAGGTGTTAAGGTGATGCTGCGTCCATCGCTGATCTAATCAAAATATCGGGATGCGATCATCGTTGTAGTGATGATAATGATCGACATCCCGTTACTCCTTTCCGATACAGCGGTCCTGTATCGTTATTACAGATCAGGAGGCGATGATGATGACGAATCATCCGCATATTCATGCCCCGTTGCTGCTGGGCGTTATGGGCGATCCGATTGCTCATTCCAAATCACCTGCGATGCACAATATCGCTCTGGAAGCTGCTGCATTACCAGGTATGTATGTACCGCTGCATGTGAAGCCCGAGCATCTTGCCGAAGCAGTTACCGGTGCGCGTGCACTTGGCTTTAGCGGCTTTAATGTAACGATTCCACATAAGGTGGCGATTATGGAGCTGCTGGATGAGCTGGATGAATCCGCTGTGCAATGTGGTGCTGTGAACACGGTCGTGATCCGCGATGGACGTACAAAGGGCTACAATACCGATGGAATCGGCTATGTGCGCTCGCTCAAGGAAGAAGCAGGCGATCTATCTGGCAAGCGGGTTACCGTACTGGGTGCTGGCGGCGCAGCACGCGGGATCATTTATGCGCTGCTCAAAGAAGGGATCGCGTCGGTAACGGTTTTGAATCGGACGGTGAGTAAGGCAGACGAGCTACTGAACATTTTACAAAATGGACAGACAGCGATGAAGTCGGCTACGTTCGATGAGCTTCAAGCCTGCCTGGCTGAAACCGATATACTCATTAATACGACCTCTGTCGGAATGCACCCGGATGTGGAAGCGACGCCTGTGGAAGCTTCGCTCATTCCCGAGGGTATTATCGTCAGTGATCTGATCTATAATCCACTGGAGACGCGCCTGCTTCGCGACGCGAAAGCACGTGGCTGTAAGGTTGTGGGCGGTCTGGGTATGTTCGTCTATCAGGGCGCGTACGCTTTTGAATATTGGACTGGAATCGATGCTCCGGTATCATTGATGCACAGCGCGGTGCTGGAAGCATTCAATCATGAATAACATTAATAACAAATAGTAAGGGGATACCTATGTTAACTGGAAAACAAAAACGTTACCTGCGTAGTCAGGCACACCATCTGGACCCGATTTTCCAAATCGGTAAAGGTGGCATGAACGAAGGCATTATCCGCCATGTGGTGGATGCGATCGAGACGCGCGAGCTGATGAAAATCTCGGTACTGAACAACTGTCTGGAAGAGCCGAAGGAACTGGCACAGGAGCTAGCAGAAGGCGCTGGTGCAGAGCTGGTACAGGTTATCGGACGTACAATCGTACTGTATAAGGAATCGAAGGATCACAAACAAATCGAGCTGCCACGCGCGTAAGCGTACTGGCTAGCTTTACAACGGATGCCGCAGGCTGAGATCAACAGATGAATCGCTTTAGCCTGCGGCAATATGATTACAAATGATGCGGTGGTGGATTCATGAAAGTCGGTATTATGGGAGGCACCTTTGATCCGGTGCATATCGGTCATATGCTGGCAGCGGAGGCTGCGCTGGAAGGATGTAAGCTGGATGAAGTATGGTTTATGCCATCTCACATTCCTCCGCATAAGCACGCTGCTGGTGCTTCCGGTGAACAGCGCCTGGAAATGGTAGCACGCGCCATCGGCACGAATCCTGCGTTTCGTACGCTGGATATCGAGCTGGAGCGTGGCGGCGTATCCTACACCATTGAAACGATCCGTGCATTACAGGAGCGATATGGAGAGCATGAATTCTTTTTCATTATCGGCGCTGATATGGTGAACTCGCTGACTGAATGGCATGGAATTGAGGAGCTGGCACAGCGTTTAACCTTTGTAGGCGTAGGGCGACCTGGCTCAGTTATTGACAAGTCAAAAATGCCTGCCTATTTACAGCCGCGTGTGGAGCTCGTCAATATGCCTCAGGTTGATATCTCATCCACCGATATTCGTGAACGGTTGCAAAACGGTCAAACGATCCGTTATATGGTTCACGATCATGTGTATGAATATATTAAGGGGAGCGGAATCTATGAAGCTGACACGCGATGAACTGATTCAATCGGTATCCGCCCAAATGCCGGAGAAGCGTTGGCGTCATACCGAGGGTGTAATGCAATCGGCGGTGCTGCTGGCGAAGCGCTATGGAGCGGATCCGGTCAAAGCAGAGCTAGCGGCGATCCTGCACGATGTAGCCAAATACTGGCCAAGTGAGCGCCAGGAGCAGCTACTGCGTGATAAAGGGCTGAATGATGAACTGCTGCTCTATGACAAGCCACTCTGGCATGCCGAGATCGGTGCGTATGTGGCAGAAGCCGAATATGGCATCGAGGACGAGGAAATACTGAATGCAATTCGTTACCATACATCCGGCAGAGTCGGCATGACCCTGCTGGAGAAAATTATTTGTCTGGCGGACTATATCGAACCAGGACGTGATTTCCCTGGTGTTGATCATATTCGTCGCCTGGCGGAGACGAGTGTAGAAGCGGCACTGGTCGCGGGCTTTGACTCGACGATCAATCTGCTTGTCGCTCGCCGACAGATCATTTACCCGTTAACCGTATTATCCAGAAATGATCTGGTCAAACAACTTGAATTAGAGGGGGAACTCTAAATGTCATTAAACCCAGAACAAGTCATGCAAATGGCTGTAGACGCAGCTGAAAGTATAAAAGCACACGATCTCGTTGTACTTGATCTGAAAGGACTTTCACTCGTAGCAGATTATTTTGTGATCTGCCATGGTAATTCCGATACACAGGTACAATCGATCGCTAGTGAGGTACGCAAGCGCGCTCATGAAGAAAACGTTCATATCCGTGGCTTGGAAGGAATGAATGCTGCTCGCTGGGTGCTGATCGACCTTGGAGATGTGGTTGTACACATTTTCCATCGTGATGAGCGTGAATATTACAATATTGAACGTCTCTGGTCTGATGCTAAAGTGGTGGAAAACGTATGAGTTTTGAAGCAGGTACGATTATCCCGCTGAAAATCGGACGCGAGGTATCGCCGTATGGCTTCTTCCTGACGGATGGAGAACAGGAAGTGCTAATGCACTATAGTGAGATCGTTGGTAAGATCAAGGTTGGCGAAACGGTGGAAGCATTTATTTTCCACGATACGGAAGACCGCCTTGCCGCAACGATGAAAAAGCCTTTGCTCACACTGGGTGAGCTGGCTAAACTGAAAATTGCTGATCTGCATCCGCGTCTGGGTGCTTTTCTGGAAATGGGTCTCGGTCGCCAGCTATTGCTGCCGATGAGCGAGTTACCTGAAAAGCCAGAGCTACGTCCGCAAATCGGTGATGATGTATATGTTGTCCTGCAACATGATCGTCAGGGTCGTCTACTGGCAAAGCTGGCAGGCGAAGAAGAGCTGGCTGAGCATGTATTCCACGCGCCGTCCAGCTGGATGAACGAATGGGTCGATGCGCTTGTGTACAAGCCGCTGCAAATGGGTAGCTTTGTCCTGATCGAAGGCGGCGTGCTTGGATTCGGCGCGATCGGTTTGATTCACCAGAATGAGCGTAGCCGTATGCTGCGTCTGGGTGAAAAGGTCAGCGTACGTGTCACTCAGGTACGTGAAGACGGACGTGTGAATCTGTCGATGCTGCAACGTAAAGAGGTTGGTCGTGATCAGGATGCGGAGCGTCTGCTTGCATTTATCAACGAGCGTGAAGATAAAGCAATGCCTTATTCGGATCGCACCCAACCGGATGTGATCAAGCAGCGCTTTGGAATCAGTAAAGCGGCGTTCAAGCGTGCGCTTGGTAAGCTGATGAAGGAAGGCGTAGTCGTACAGGATCAAAACTGGACACGCCTTGCAACACACGCCAATGCTACGGCATCGGATACAAAGCCACAAACGGACGAAACGAATACAGACGAACAAGCCTGATTATTCAGAGTATGTCATCCTATTGAATAGATAGAAGTCATAGATTGAAGTTAAACGGAAAGGCAAGAACGGCTTAGGTTGCGTTCCTGCCTTTCTGTTTTTATATGCAGAATGGATTGAATATCGACAGCGCCATAACGGCAATAGGGAAGGACGGTTGAAGCAGTGTCATATCGCAAGTTTGCTTATGTATACGATGAATTAATGGACGATATGCCGTATCCAGATTGGCTACGCTTTGTACGAGAGGTATGGGACAAGTATGGTATGCCACGTCAGGTTGCTGAGCTGGGCTGCGGAACAGGTAGCATTACCATTCCGCTGGTGAATGCAGGCTTCCGTATAAGCGGCATCGATCTATCCTCCGATATGCTATCCATTGCACGCGATAAAATGGAATCGACTCCGCAGGGGCACCGATTATTTCAGGACGGGCAGGTACAGTGGATCTGTCAAAATATGACCGATTGGGAGCTACCTGAGCAGGTCGATAGTGTGATCTCCTTCTGCGATTGTGTAAATTATCTTACCGAGCCGGAGGATGTCATTCGCACATTTCAGGCCACCCATCGCGGATTAAAGCCGGGCGGTACGTTTATTTTTGATGTGCACCATCCGAATACGCTTCGCCGTTATGACGAGGAGCAGCCCTTCATGCTGGATGATCGCTCGGTATCGTATTTGTGGACATGTGAATATGATGCGGTTCGCACCGAAATTGAGCACCATCTGACGATTTTCGCTCGTGTAGATAATGCGCAAAACTCGCTGTATGAGCGATTTGAAGAGGTTCATGTGCAGCGCTCGTACGAACAAGAGTGGCTGAGTACCGAGCTGTATAAGGCAGGCTTTCGGGATGTGAAGTGCTATGCTGATTTTACATGGAATGAACCGGGAGAGGAAGCTGCACGCCTGTTTTTTGTAGCAGTAAAATAAGCTATTTTTATTGTGAGAGCGAGCTTATAGAAGCAAGCACAGAGCGCAAGATCGGGAACGATGCCTCAAGACCGACCTTTAAGCTGGGATACGCCTTCTTTTACCTGTTCAAAGTATCCCGGCTTAACCGGAGGTCTTTGGCATGTTGCCGGGCTGGAGTGGATGCACTTTCACCCGACGCCTTCAGTTATCCTACTTTTGACGCCACATTACATCACCATAATTAAACTCAATCCGCTGCTTAAATCAGTACAGACATATAACCAGCCACCGTACATCCTATGCCGCTATATCGTATGAATTAAGTATACCTTCAAGCTCAAAGCCAAGCTTTTTCATACGTCAATCTTTAATTTAAAATAGATCAACCGATATAGTAGAGTATACATACTTTATATTTAGATGATAAATTTAGATCAACATCAAGATACACTGTCATTCATCTGCAATTTAGGATCGCTCAGAAATTGCACTCTACTATAACGAATAGGGTGGACATGCATGCATACGATTATTCAAACATTATTTAATAACTTAACCTTCCTCACTACAGCTTTGTTTTTTGGTAATTTGATTTTAAAGCTGGTGGATCGGAAGTTTGGTAAAACAAAATGGGCTACGCCTCTGACTGGAGGTTTATTTAGCGGATTGATCGGAGTTGCGATGATGACTTATTTTTCGATCAATATCCATAGCGGTGGTAACTCGCTCATTGTTGATTTTAGACAGCTGGCTATATTGTTCTCCGTTTATTATGGAGGAGGCTGGGCAGGCTTGATCGCAGCCGCGATTATGGGTGTGTATCGGCTATTTATCGGATCATTTCAATTTAGCTCGTGGATTGGTCTGGCGAATATTATGTTTACGTATATACTTGCTGCCACAATGATGCGTTATGGGAAGCGCGTCTCGTTATGGGTATGGGTGCGCGCACTGGTTGGAGCATTATTGATTTATCTGATCGCGGTAACTATTGTTGGAGCGCTGTTACGAGCGTATACACTACATGCGCTGTTTGGCTTATTTTTCATAATGGCAGGCATGTTTGCGTATTATATTCTCTGGTATTTGCGGAGAGCAGACGATAATCTGGTCGTGATGCGTGATGCAGCAAATCATGATTTTTTAACAAAGCTGTATAATCCACGTTCGTTTGATCGATTGTTTCGGCTGACAACGGCGCAGGCAGAGGAACGGGAAGAATCGTTTGCGCTGCTGGTGGTAGACATTGATCATTTTAAGCATGTGAATGATCAGTATGGGCATTTGAATGGAGATATTGTACTGGTTCAGGTTGCACAATTGCTTAACGATACGGTGCAACAGCACGGGTATTGTGCACGTAAGGGCGGCGAGGAATTTGCAGCTATTTTGAATCTGAGTACACAGTATGATGCACTTCAGATGGCTGAGCAGGTACGTGAACGAATTGATCAGCATGTATTCCGGCTGGATGGTGGGCATCAGATTCATTTAACCGTGTCGATCGGCGTTAGCTTATATCCGCAGCATGTACCGCATCAGATGTTTCATGAGGCGGATAAGGCGCTCTATTATGCCAAGGAGCATGGGCGTAATCGAGTCTGCTTATCCACCGATTTGAAGGCGGTATGATGTAGGGTAGAGCTGAGTTTAAAATATAGTGTGTTGTTTGCAGCTTGAACGACTATAGTTGTAGCGTAAATAATTACAAAAGCAGGCACCTTTCTATGAGTTAAGAAAGATGCCTGCTTTTTGGTTTATATTGATCGATAGATAAGTGGGTAGATAAAATGAATGCTGATCATAATAAAGCTATAGATTGTATCGTGACATAAGTGATGGAATGCTCCCATTTTCAATTGGCGCTATTTCCTTATCAATTGCCTGCATCGATCTCCAGCATAGTTTACAACGCAGCGGAGGCTTCGATTGCAGTGTCTGCCACTACATCATGACGCTTCTGTACCTGCACGCGACTGGAAAAGAAAGTTGCACCGCCGCCCATATCGGACAGGCGATCTGGAGTGAGCGCGTTGACCAGATGGGTAGGCTGATGATCACTTGTATCTGCCCATAGTCCCTGACTCACGACTACACCTGGCAACACGGTTTCTCCAACCGCTGCCATGAGCTCGCAGGAGCCGTTAGGATTGGAAATGATGACCCAGTCTCCATCTACAATTCCATGGCGCTCTGCATCGACGGTGTTCATATGCAGACGGGGTGCCTTTTCCATACCGGCATGCTTGGCATTATTAGAGAAGGTGGAGTTCAGATAGTTATGAGCTGGGCCAGGGATGTATAAATAGCCGTCATCATCCTGCTCCTTGAGCGGTACATATGTTGGCAGCGGGGGTAGCCCTATTTGTTCCAGTGTGCTGGAATACAGCTCTACCTTACCGCTTGGCGTATCCAGACGATCTGGATAGATGTACGGACGATGTGCTTTGATATATTTGTGCTCTAATAAGCCTTCGTAGCTAATATTTTGCAAGCCCGGATTGGCTGGATGATCGAGTGCCTGTCGAATCAATTGTTCATCACTATCCTGTAGAGCTTGCTCCTCATAGCCCATGGCAGCAGCGAGCAGGCGGAATACCTCGGTATTCGACTTGCTTTCTCCGTACGTCTCAATAACAGGCTCTGCAATCTGCATGTACAGGTGCCAGTAGGAGGTGTAGAAATCATGATTCTCGAATGCCGATGTAGCGGGCAATATGATGTCTGCGTACGCAGCCGTTTCGGTCAGGAACAGATCATGCACAACGGTAAATAGATCTTCACGAGCTAGCCCTTCACGTACTTGACCTGCCTTTGGCGCTACGACTGCTGGATTGCTGCTGTACACATATAGCGAATGAACCGGTTGCTCCTTCATCGCTAGCACACGTCCAAGCTGATTCATATTGAATGAGCGAGTATTGCGTTTAAAAAGCAGATCAGGACGCTGTAGAGCTTCGCTGTTAAAGGACAGATACGCAGAATTAGAGCGAATCGCGCCTCCACCAGCAACGAGCCATTGTCCGGTTAGCACCGATAGACAGGTGATCGCACGCGTGTTCATGCCGCCATTATCATGATGCTGGAGACCATTACCGATGCGAATAAGTGCAGGTGTCGTTTCATGATACATACGCGCGAGCTTGTACAGATCATCTACCGGCACGCCTGTAATCGCAGCTACGGTAGCCGGGTCATAGGCTTTTACATGCTGGCGCAGCTCTTCATGACCGAGCGTATGCTGCTGTAAAAAGTTCTCATCTACCCGATTCTCTGCAAATAAAATATGCATTAATCCGAGTGCCAATGCGGTATCTGTGCCTGGTAGCACTGGAATAAACCAGTCAGCAAGACGTCCCGTCTGATTTTTATGAACATCGATTACAACGATTTTCGCACCCTGCTTGCGAGCCTGCTGGGCAAGCGTAATCTGGTGCATATTCGTACTTACCGCATTAATTCCCCAGAAAATAAACAGCTTCGTATGCACCGTATCCTCTGGATCAGCACCAATACTACCGCCAACCGTATGCTTAAAGCCAGCACCACCTGCTGCCGTACAGATCGTACGTTCAAGCTGGCTGGAGCCCATACGATGAAAGAAACGGCGATCCATGCCCTCTGCGTTAATATTGCCCATATTACCGTAGAAACTATACGGCAGTATACTTTCCGGTCCATGCTCGGCAATGAGCGCTTTCCAGCGGCTTGTGATCGTTTCGATCGCTTCATCCCAGCTAATCCGCTCGAACTGGCGACTGCCTTTAGGGCCAACACGCTTGAGCGGATGGGTTAATCTTTTCTCATCATAGATACGTTCAGCCATATGGCGAACCTTATTGCATATATTGCCACGTGTCACCGGATGCTCCGGGTCACCAGCGATTTTGACAATTTTACCGTGCTCCTTATGAACCAGCAGACCACACTGATCCGGGCAATCCAGCGAGCAGACCGTTTTAAAAATACCGTCTGGCTGTTCTGTATATGTCGACATCAACGTCGCTCCTTTCATTCGTGCCATCCTGCATTTTTACATAATGATAGACTGTTCCTCATTATTGCACAACGGACTTGGGATAAATTTTAATAAATTGTTGGACATGATCGCGCAGAGCAGAGACTTCGCTGCTTCTCTATACGAGCTATGGGAATAAACTGTAAAATGAATCCCAACTCATGTACACTGATAATAAATCAAGCCTTACTCTGGAGCATTATCAACTGTCAATGATGCTGTGAAGTCAGTCGTGCACATCTGGATAGCAGGTAAAGAACAGGTAGCGATAATGGAATAAGTATGACCGTCAAGTGAATGAGATGTACAGTTCTGCCGAATCGTGTGCGAGGAGCACACACTGAAAAGGGGATGACTAACGTTGAAGCTCAACAAATATGCGTCACTCACGATTATGGTTGCGGTCATGGTGTTAATTGCGGTATTAGCCTATAATCGTTTATCAGGCTCAGGTCATGCAGAAGCACAGGCTGAGGGACAAAAAACATTATCCGCTACAGGAATTACCAATCTGGACATCGAGACGACAGCAGACGATATTGAGGTTGTGCCTGGTGATCAAGATCAGATTGTGGCTTTGCTGGATGGAGACGGCTCTAAGAACGGATATACATTTGATGTTGTACAGGATGGACAGACGGCTCGGATTAATCTGAATGGAGCAAGTAGCCTGTTTAATTTTCAAATGTGGGATGAGGGCACTACCTTAAAGGTTACCGTTCCACAAAAGGATTGGGATCAATTGACCGTCAAATCATCGTCAGGCGACATTACACTGAGCGATCTGAAGGCGCGCACACTGGATGTACAATCCAGCTCGGGTGATCAACATCTGAATGGTTTACAGATTAGCGATCAAGCTACAGTAAGCTCAAGCAGCGGCGATATCACTGCTCGTACGAACACGATCAATCACGCCACATGGGAAACGACAAGTGGAGATATCGACTCGGAGCAGCTGGATGGACAGCAAGCTCAAATGCAGACGTCCTCTGGCGATATTCGTTATGTTCAAAGTAAGCTAGCGCCTGATGTTCAACTAACTACATCCAGTGGCGATGTGGATGCAAAGCTGACCGGTGATACTAACGCCTTACAGATTGAATCGAATAGTAGCTCTGGCACGCCGGATATCGATATTGACGGTATGCAGCTTCAGGATCGCTCGGATGGTAGCACGCTAGGTACAAAAGGGCAGGGCGAAGCAAAGTACCATTTGAAGATTGATACAAGCTCCGGGGACGTGGAGGTATCCGAATAAGTTAGAAAGCAATCTAGTCACATTTCTTCCATTGACTTTAACCGTTAACTTTTTTACAATAAAAACATTGTTACAACCGGGCAAGCAATGTCTGGACATACGTAATGCTCAGTGAAAAGGAATAGTAGTACCGGTAAGCATTGGTAGAGAGTCGGCGGGTGGTGAAAGCCGATATGATACGGGTACGAACTCGCCTTGGAGATATGTGGCAAGAACGACGATACGCATTCTGTAGACTTATGCAGACATGCAGTCCATCTGAACCACATCGGCTTCCTACCGTTATCAGGCAAACTAAGTGAGTGAATGGTGAAGCATACCTGTTCGCTAACTAGGGTGGTACCGCGAGAACAGCCTCTCGTCCCTAGCGATTATATACGCTGGGGATGAGGGGCTTTTTTATGGTTTACGCACCGTGCACATACGGGATTCAAGGTCGCCGTAACGACCATACTTACATTATTTGAAGGAGGAACATGTATGACGACAGATAATCATGCAGCTCCACAGGGCTATCGCCCACAGGAGATTGAACCTAAGTGGCAAGGCTACTGGGATGAGAACAAAACATTCAAAACCGAGGACGAGACGAGTAAGCCAAAGTTTTATGCACTTGATATGTTCCCATATCCTTCAGGAGCAGGTCTGCACGTAGGTCACCCAGAGGGGTACACTGCTACAGATATCGTTTCCCGTTACAAACGGATGAAGGGCTTCAATGTGCTGCATCCAATGGGCTGGGACGCATTCGGTCTGCCAGCCGAGCAGTATGCGATTGATAAGGGTGGTCACCCGCGTGAATTTACTCAGCAAAATGTCGACAACTTCCGTCGTCAAATTAAATCACTCGGCTTCTCTTATGATTGGGATCGTGAGATTAGCACGACAGACCCTGATTATTACAAATGGACACAGTGGATTTTCCTGCAATTGTACAAAAAAGGTCTGGCTTACATCGCTGAAATTCCAGTCAACTGGTGCCCTGCACTCGGTACCGTGCTGGCAAATGAAGAAGTCATCGATGGCAAAAGTGAGCGCGGTGGACACCCGGTTATTCGTCGTCCGATGCGCCAATGGATGCTGAAAATTACCGAATATGCTGATCGCCTGCTGGACGATCTGGAAGAATTGGATTGGGCAGAAAGCATCAAGGATATGCAGCGCAACTGGATCGGCAAATCGACAGGTGCAGAGGTAACCTTTGATATTGAAGGCAGTGACGAGCAGATTCGTGTGTTCACTACGCGTCCAGACACATTGTTCGGTGCAACATACTGTGTACTTGCACCAGAGCATGCACTGGTCGAGAAAATCGTAACAGCAGATCAGCAGGAAGCGATCAAGGCGTATCAGGAGAAGGCTTCGCACAAGAGCGATCTGGAGCGTACTGACCTGAACAAGGATAAAACAGGTGTATTCACTGGCTCTTATGCAATCAATCCGGTCAATGGTGAGAAGTTGCCAATCTGGATCGCTGACTATGTACTGGCTGCCTACGGTACAGGTGCAATTATGGCGGTTCCTGGTCATGATACACGCGACTGGGAGTTTGCACAGAAGTTCGAGCTGCCGATCATCGAAGTGGTTGAAGGCGGAGATGTGACGAAAGAAGCTTACACTGGCGAAGGGAAGCATGTGAACTCCGGTATGCTGGATGGCATGACAACTGAGCAAGCGATCCCGACAATTATCGAATGGCTGGAGCAGCAAGGTAAAGGCGAAGGCAAAACGACCTATCGTCTGCGCGATTGGCTGTTCAGCCGTCAGCGTTACTGGGGCGAGCCGATTCCAATTCTGCATCTGGAAGACGGCACAATCAAGCCTGTTCCAGAAGAAAGCCTGCCATTGTTGCTGCCTGATCTGGACGAAATTAAGCCTTCCGGTACAGGTGAATCACCACTGGCTAACGCAACGGACTGGGTGAACACCATCGATCCAGAAACCGGTATGAAGGCACGTCGTGAGACGAACACGATGCCACAATGGGCAGGTAGCTGCTGGTATTACCTGCGCTATATTGATCCGAAGAACGATCAGGAACTGTGCTCCAAAGAGAAGCTGGACTACTGGCTGCCTGTCGATCTGTACATCGGTGGTGCAGAGCACGCGGTGCTTCACTTGCTGTATGCTCGCTTCTGGCACAAGGTACTGTACGATATCGGTGTAGTGCATACAAAAGAGCCATTCCACAAGCTGGTTAACCAGGGTATGATCCTCGGTACAAACAATGAAAAAATGAGTAAATCTCGCGGTAACGTCATCAACCCGGATGATATCGTCAATGAATATGGTGCAGATACACTGCGTCTGTATGAAATGTTTATGGGCCCATTGGAGGCGACCAAGCCATGGAATGAAAATGGCGTGGAAGGGATGTATCGTTTCCTTGGACGTGTATGGCGTCTGTTCATTAGCGAAGACGGCAGCCTGAATCCGAAAATCGTTGATAACGGTGGCGATGATGCGTTCAAGCGCACATGGCACAAAACGATCAAAAAAGTTAGCGAAGATATGGACGCATTGCGCTTCAATACAGCGATCAGCCAGCTGATGATCTTTACCAACGACGCGTACAAGGCAGAAGAGCTGCCGCGTCAGGCGATGGAGAACTTTGTTCAGCTGTTGTCTCCACTGGCACCGCATATTGCAGAAGAGCTGTGGGCACGTCTCGGTCACGAAGGCGGCATTACGTATCAAGAGTGGCCAACGCATGACGAAGCATGGACAACGGAATCCGAAGTCGAGATCGTTATTCAAATTACAGGCAAAATCGTACAGCGTGCTAACGTGGCTAAGGATATGGATGCCAAAGCGCTGGAAGAGTTTGCATTGTCACTGGAAACGGTACAAAAAGCAATCGAAGGTAAAACGGTTCGTAAGGTCGTTGCCGTACCAGGTAAGCTGGTAAACATCGTTGCGAACTAAAGGTTGAAGTGAATTTAGAGGAATAAAGCTTCATTTCAAAGGTACTATAATAAGTATTCCTTTTTTACGATTCTTCATAATCGCATAAATAAAGCACGCTAAAGTGAAAGCACCACTTGACGCTCCGACTATCTAATGATGGTCGGGGCGTTGTTTTGTCTAGAGGAGCATTCACATCGCTATAGGATAGAAACATAGAAGCCCATTCATTATGTTTAGTAAGGAAAGGACAATTTATTTCTAAATTACATAGGAGGTTAAAGTATGAAACGAGGTATCATAGCAGGTATGGCAGTATTAGCAGCACTTGGAGCTGGATTGATCATTGCAGGGCTGGTTAGTGCACCAGAGAAGGAAGCACAGTGGCAGTCGTGGAATGATCGCGCCGCTTTATCGGTACAGGAATCCGTGCAGGAAAATAAAGCTGCCATGCAGAACAATCTACATAGCAAGCAAACAGATACCTCTAAATTAGCTACAGATCAGACAGTAGTAGACTCCACGGGAAATAAACAAATAGAAAATAGTCAGGGCAGTTCATTACAAGGACAAGCGGGATCTGGTACGGGTACTGCATCAGGTATAAAGGAAAGCACTGAAGCACTAACAACAGAAGCCAATCCCAATACCACATCTGCATCAGCTACAGATCAACTGACGAGTAATCCAAGCTCAACTAACCAGCAAGCCGCTAATGGTGATATGATAGATCATAATGAACATAGGTCAGCCGCCAATCCGTCGGCTGATATGGCCGATACAACGATTACTGGCGAGTCTCGTGCCTCGCAGGTTCAGGATGGCAAGATTAGCATCAATGATGCAGGGCTTGCAGAACTGACCGAGCTACCAGGCATCGGTGAGAAAAAGGCACAGGCAATTATCGATTATCGACGTACCCATGGTCCATTCCAGGATGTGAATGAATTGGATCGTGTAAAGGGGATTGGCAGTAAGATGCTTGCCAAAATGCTGCCATATGTAAAGCTGTAATTACCAAGGGGGAAGCGAAATTGCGCAAAGATTGGGACACTTATTTTATGGATATCGCACACATGGTATCTACTCGTTCACGTTGCCCAAGAAGGCATGTGGGAGCTGTACTGGTGCAGGGGAAAAAGCTGCTCGGTACAGCCTATAATGGTGCGCCGATGGGTGTACCCGACTGCTCCGAAGCAGGCTGTATGATCTCGGAAGCAGTGGAGATTGTACGTGTGGATGGCGTAGAAACAATGGTGAAAAAGCAGCGCTGTATCCGCACCATTCACGCTGAACAGAACCTGCTATTGTTTACCGATCGTGCTGATCGTGAGGGCTCTACCGTCTATGTGACAGACGAGCCCTGCTGGACATGTGCGAATATGCTTGCCAATAGTGGTGTGGTGGAGATCGTTTATCATCGTAGCTATCTGAAAGATACGGATAAGGTGCATGAGATGATGGGACAAAAGGGAATCATTTTCCGTCAGCTTCAAGCATATGAGCCGCCACGCGAGACAGTTGCGTATGAGATTCCATAATGAAGGCTTAGATGATATAAAGCTACTTTGTAAATGAACAATATCAATAATGGAAGAACCGTTATTTCAACATGCTATTCGTGTGCTACGAAGCACCGATTGCGCAGGAATGACGGTTTTTTTGTGTTTTTCTTGCCTGTCTGTTAACAAACCGATATGTATACCTATCCAAACTGGAGGCTAATATCGCCTATTCCTTCTGGCTCAATCATAAAGGAACCGCACCTGTCCAATAGAAGTTTAGCTTGAACATTTGAACTGTCCATTTATTCGCAACGAATTATAACGAATCGCAATGAATCATAACTCAATGGCAATGCCGAGAAAAGCCACATGATCACAACGCTGAATACGGACAAATGGAAAGGAACACATTCACAATGCACAGTATATATCGAAACGAAAAGGATAACTTCATCTCAGCGAGTGTACCATTATGACGATGATGCAAACACGTCCACTTGTTGTTCTATGTATAGCATGGATGGCAGGCAATGCCTGTGCAGCTTTATTGCCAAGCAGCACATTCTGGTTGGTCTGGTGGGGACTAATCATTTTGACCGGATTAGGTATGACGATGATATGGTTAGCGATGCGTACTCAACGAAAAGCTTCTTTTACTGGAACGCCTGCCATTAAGATGCGCGCTATACTTCTTGTTATGGCGGTTTTTATCCTCGCAGCTGCCTACTGGCATTGGAACGATGCACGCAATATCAGTCAGCTTCCCACTATTCTTCATGAGTCTAGCGCTGATCTGATCGGGCAGCAAATAGAAGCCACAGGCGTAATTGCAGGTGATATCGATATTGATGGAGATCGAGTTCGCTTTCCGTTAGAGGTGTATCGATTACAGCCATTTGAGTCGGTAGTAGCGGAGGACGCTATGACCCATTCACTCGATCATAGCGAAGCCTCCATTAGTTTACCTGAGAGCGAAACCATTATGATTCAACTCAAGCTAGCACACGAAGAAGAACTCCAGCGTGCGTATGTATGGCAGCGTGGAGATCAGATTGCTGTAAAGGGAAGCTGGAAAGAACCAGGAGTAGCGCGTAATTTTGGGACGTTCGATTATGCGCAATATTTGCGTAAGCAGCATATTCACTGGATGCTGGAAGCAAGTGGAGCCGATTCGTTACGCGCACAGGAGCTATCCTTGTCACTATGGTCGAAGACAAAAGGAATGCTGCTACGCTGGAATGATCATGTACGCAAGCAGTTAGGCAGGCAGATCGCACAAATCTTTTGGGCAGTAGATCAAGGCTATATGAAGGGTCTGCTCATCGGAGATACCGATGATATTGATCCGGAGTCATTTGCCGCCTTTTCACGACTTGGCTTGACTCATATTTTAGCAATCTCTGGTTTGCATATTGCGATCTATGTCGGGTTGTTGTTATGGTTATTGCGAAGAATTGGGCTAACGAAGGAAAGCGCATGTCTAATCGTCATGATAGTATTGCCATTCTATGTCCTGTTAACAGGGGCATCTCCGTCTGCTATTCGTGCCGGATTAATGGGCATGATTGGATTATATTTAGCAAGTCGTGGGCTGTTAAAGGATGGATTACATATTTTATGCCTGGTGGGCTGGATGATGCTAGTGTATGAGCCGTATTATTTGCTGGATGTGAGCTTCCAGTTATCCTTTGCTGTAACGGCTGGGCTGATTATTTATGTCCCACTACTAAGTGCATTACTTGTAAAGCTACCTGCTCGTATTCGTTCAGCTATTGCGGTAACGCTGGTAGCGCAGCTTATTTCGTTTCCATTGACGATTTATTATTTTAATCAGTTTTCTTTGCTGTCTTTTCTCGCTAACTTTCTGCTTGTGCCGGTATCAGGCTTACTGGTTCTACCCATCGGGTCGTTAGCACTTGTTCTGAGCTATATGTGGCTGCCTGCTGGTGTATGGCTAGGAAGCTGTGTGTCATGGCTCAATACATGGTGCTTCTGGTTGGTTGACCTATTGGATTCACTACCAGGCATGTTAACAATCTGGGCCTCGCCCGGTCTCTGGTTGATGCTCAGCTATTATGGTTTTTTATATGCGGCACTGCGGTGGATGCGAGATATACAGCAATGGTTGGAGCAGCATAAGGATGATCCGATGTATACTTCTACCTCCAGACGCCTGCGTCCTGCTACATTTCAGCCTTTTTCTACCACTGCTCAGATAACTCAGAAGCAATCGGATCAGCCATCGATCTCATTTTGCAAATTGTATGTTAGACGTGGACTGCATTGGCGCATCGGTTGGACGCGGCATCGATTGGTATTGTTGCCTGTGATATTAATGGGGATTGTGCTATTACTCGGGAGCTGGTATCATTCGCCGCATTATGGTAGAGACGGAATAGTGCAATTTCTAGATATCGGACAGGGTGATAGTATTCTGATCACGACACCAGCAGGCAAGCATATTTTGGTGGATGGCGGTGGGACAGTGAATTTTCGGCAATCGGGTCAGGAATGGCGGCAGCGTAAGCAACCGTATGAAGTGGGCAATAAGCTACTTGTGCCTTTGCTGAAAAAGCGCGGAGTACACGAGCTTGATGCGGTGATCGCCACGCACTGGGATCAGGATCACGTAGGTGGACTGCAAGCCATTATCGAGGCGATACCTGTGCGTCAATTTTTATTCAATGGAACGATGCCAGACAATCACCAACGGGATGAGATGATTCGGCTGCTACTGGACAAAAAGATTCCGATGTACGCGCCTGTAGCAGGGATGAGTATGCAGCCAGATTCAGCCACCCGTCTCGACTTTTTAGCACCGGCTGCGTCATCTTCGCAATCGGCAGCATGGACGAGCTCTACAGCGATAAAAAAAGGTAATGGAACGGCTACTATGACTCAGCAGCAAGCTATGCTAGCCGCTCCATTACCTGTGCGTGAGAACCAGAATCTGTATTCGCTGGTATTTATGCTTACATTAAATGGAAGGCATATTTTATTCACTGGAGATGCAGATACAACTGAGGAGCAATCGATCTTGAATGAATTACAGTTGCCCACCTTAGCGATGCCGATCGATGTATTAAAAGTCGGACATCATGGCAGCAAAACTTCTACTTCAGCCGAGTGGCTTGCCTATTGGCAGCCACAGCTATCTGTGATCTCAGCAGGTGTAAATAATCGCTATGGTCACCCCAAGCAGGAAGTGCTGGATCGTCTAGCTGCTGTACACTCAACGATTGCACGCACAGATCAGCAAGGCGAGATTCAGATTCGTATTGATGCTTCCGGACATATGAGTGTGCGCTCTATGCTTGAGGGAAAGATGCCAGCCCAATAATTTTTCGATTCACTTTATTTGATTGTGCGTATTTTTTTATTGTGTGCGCATGTTCAAATGCGTTTTTACAAAATGTGTTTATAGCGCTAAAAGTGTGTTTTACAGAAATAAAAGTGTGTTTACCGTAATAAACGTATCCCTATAGCAAAACACAATATCGATGGTATATAAGATGAATACAGAGATGGAAAATAAGAACTGAATATAGTTCAATATCGTATATGAATCGATAACAATATACAAAACAACCACATAGCGCGTGCGTATACGCGTGCGTATATTAGAAGCAAGCGAGCCAGAAGATGACGGATACCGCGGATTTTGGTATCCTAAGTACAGCTATGATTTGTTTTCGCATATGACCCGGCTCGATGTCGCCCGCAGAGTAGTCCAAAAGCATCCCGGATTCGTATGATTTCTACATAGGGTAAGTGTTTGTAAAGCTTTTTACTGCACTTTCCGAATTTAAGCAACAAAATGAAATTAATTTAACAAACACTGCAACAATCGGGACGTGTCTTGCGTCTAGAGGTTGTAAGGAGAGGGGGATCCTCCGTGGTGGAGCAGGGACTCATCAAGGCCGCCCAAGAGGGAGACCGGGATGCTCTAATCACCCTATTAAGAGAGATAGAACATCATGTGTACAAAACAGCTTACTACATTTTGAACAATGAACAAGATGCTCTGGATGCGGCTCAGGAAGCGTTAATTCGCATCTATACCAAAATTGGTTCCTACGAAGAAAAAGCTCAATTTAAGACCTGGGTGCAGCGGATCGTTACGAACATCTGTATTGATAAATTCCGTCGCAATAAACCGACGGTTTCGATTGAGGAGCACGAGATGGTGTTTGAAGGTCACGATGATGTGGAGCACGAGGTTATGCGGGCATATACCTCCAGTGATGTAAGGGAGGCTATTAACCAGCTACCCGAGCACCATCGCACCGTGATTGTACTGCGCTATATTCAGGATCTTTCCTACAATGAAATCGCGGACTGCCTGGATTTACCTTTGAACACAGTCAAATCGTATTTATTTCGCGCCCGCCAACAACTACAAAGTCTGCTAGCAGACTATGAGAAAGGAGGATTGATTGGATGAAACGTGAAGTAGCGGAAGAATGGATGAGCCGCTATTTGGACGGGGACTTGAATGGAGAAGATACCAAGGAGTTGTTCCGCTATATGGATGAGCACCCGGATGCAGCCGAAACTTTTCGCATCATGACCGCATTATCGCTGCGTCTGGAAAAGCTGCCGGATGTGAAGCCGAGATACAGCCTTGTCGATGCCATCTTGCCTCAGCTGGATGAGCTGGATGCTCAGCGCCGTACGGATAGTGCAGCTGAGATCGGCATCATGGAAAAGCAGAAGCCTGAGATCGATGAAGTGGCTGAACGTCGCCGTCAGCGTGGTAACTGGCGTGATCGATTGCCTGTGCGCACGATCGGGGGGATCGTCGCAGCAGGTGTTGTGCTCGGTATTTCCATTGCCAGCTATGAGCCTAAGACGCTTACTGACGCAGGGCCGGAAGTTTCGCCTTATCGTTATAACGAGACAGGCAGCATCGGTCAAAAAGATAGCCCAACTACGAATCCTGAACAAAGTTCTTCACCTAAAGCTTCGGACCCTACCGGCAAGTCGCAGGATACCAAAAAAGACCCGTCCAATGCAACGGACGCAGAAAGTTCATCCAATGAGCCTTCTGACGGAAACAAATCGACAGATACTCCTAGCACTGATAGCACCAAATCGAATCAGCAGCAGGAGAACAGTACGAAGACGACTCCTCCGCAAAGTGAGTCGAACAGTAGTGATACTAAGCAGCAAGCACCAGCTTCGGGTAACCGTGGCGGTGTTCCATCAACGACGGATAGCGGCAAGTCTACTACAGACAAGGGTAATACAGCGGGTACTACTCCAGAGAAGCAGACAGATAAAGGATCTTCTGCTGCCAACTCGGGTACGGATGGTTCAGACAAAGCACGCTCGTTGACTACACAGGAATCGGGTACAGACAATCCTGAAGCTACGAATTCAGGTGAAGCGACTGGCTCTACCGATTCTTCGACACTGGCGCCGCCAGGGGGTCAATCGAATCAGCTTGCACCGGAAACTACGCCACCAGCTTCCGGAACAGGCACACCATCAACGGATTCACCATCCACTCCAGGCTCGACGGGTACGAATAGTACAGGCGCTGGCTCAGCAAGTGTGAACTCGACGAAGACAGAGCAGGAATGGAAATCACCGTCTCAGGATTACACTGTAGTTCTGACAACGAACAACACACTTCGTCTGGATAGTATTGCTGCCGATAACGTTAATGGTCGTAGTGTCGTATCTTCTATCCCGTTAAAGGGAACGTGGATCGCTGGCAAATGGTCTGACGACGGCAAGGAATTTACGTATCAGGTGAACGAAAATGGCATTAACAAAACGTACAAGATTACAGTGGGCAACTAAGCTTCGCAGTGCTTAGACGTTCCAGGGAACCTGTAACGGTATGGAAACGAATGAACGTGTTTGAAGCCAGAGCAGCACCAGTGACTGTGTGTTTCTGGCATCCGGTTCATCCAACAAAATACAGCGAATTGCTGAAGCAGAGGACTTTCTGAGTGAATTCACTTGGGAAGTCCTTTGCTGTTCGTTGCGCTACTGTTCGGCTTCTCTATTTTCCGTTACAATGAATATATTGAAGTCAGGAGGAACACGGTATGGATTTAAAAGCAGCCAGTAAGGACATTCAAAATAACAATCCCGCGTCGATCTATGTATGCTATGGCGCAGAAAAATACAGAATTAATGAATTCGTTGACTTTGCGATTCAACATCTGATCGAACCGGAGCATCGCGACTTTGCCCTTGCGCGTTACGATTTGTCGGAGACGCCGCTGGAGACAGTGCTGGAGGATGCAGAAGAGATTCCGTTTATGGTGCCACGTAAGGTC
This sequence comes from Paenibacillus hunanensis, assembly GCF_034055775.1. Classification (NCBI taxonomy): domain Bacteria; kingdom Bacillati; phylum Bacillota; class Bacilli; order Caryophanales; family Paenibacillaceae; genus Paenibacillus; species Paenibacillus hunanensis. The sequence continues at coordinate 1,835,898 of NZ_CP139194.1, forward strand.
ATCATTATCCGCGATTCCTCTGTACTGGCAGCAGGCAAGGACAATGGGAAGATCGAGCATCGTACCGAAGCGTTGCTACGTTATATGGATGAGCCGGTCGATTATTCCATTTTATTGTTTTGGGTTAACGCAGAAAAACTGGACGAGCGGAAGAAGATTGTAAAGGCACTGAAAAATAAAGCCTGTCTACTTCCTTTCCAGCCGATGAATGCAGATGAGCTGTTAACATGGCTGATTCGTCATGCCAAAAAGCAGGAGTGTGAATGCTCCAAATCGGCAGCAGAGGCACTTGTACAGGCGGCAGGCACGACACTGGGTATTTTATCCGCAGAGATGGATAAGCTCTGTCTGCATGCCGGACGCGGCGGTACAATCACAGAGCAGGATGTTGAAAAGCTCGTTGCACGCAGCACAGAGCAAAATGTATTCATTCTGGTCGAACAGATTGCGGCAGTAAGACTAGAAAAAGCACTAACGATCTTTTACGATCTGCTCAAGCAACGAGAGGAACCGATCAAAATTGCAGCGCTCATCGCTAGGCAATTCCGTATTATGCTACAGGTGAAGGAGCTGGCAGGTCAGAACTATTCCCAGCAGCAGATCGCTTCACAGCTAAGTCTGCATCCGTATGCAGTTAAAATTGCCGGCGAGCAAGCACGCCGATTCGAGGCAACAAAGCTACGCTCGATTCTCGCGCATCTGGCACGCTTGGATTACCAGATGAAGACGGGAGCCATCGATAAGGTACTGGGATTGGAAATGTTTTTGCTTCGTCTTGGAGCATAAGAGGCGTAAACAGATAGCGATATACCGCATAAATAAATATATCTGTTAGACAACCATGCAAGGTTATATATGTAGAAGGGATAGCGACGTGCTTAGATAGCATAGTCGATGATGTTATGGTATCAATAGATTCTGCATAAATAAAAAAGCCTGTATCGTAGAGGACGCACGAGTAGGATCATCGTGGTGTTATCTACTTTGCAGGCTTTTTGCTTCGTCTTGCCAGCTTCATTGCTTTTAGGAAATAAAATAATAAGACTGTTCGTTAAATGATGATGAAACATTATATGATAACACATTAATTACATTTGGCTGGAAAGTGCATTCAGTTTCTTAGCCAGACGGTAAAACAGCGAATACTCGAAATAGAGGACAAGAAAAGGTAAGGCGCAGAAAATAAATGATTAAAATGTGACTGTGCTTGAAATGCTGCAACTGCTGCTTTAGCACCCTCAGTCCATTATCAAACGATATATCCTATATGTATGCACAAATGTATATACACAAAATAAACCCCTCACCGGCAGAGCCGATCAGGGGTTTATGGAAAAAGCAGCATTACGCTTGGCTGGAAAGTGCATTCAGTTTCTTAGCCAGACGGGATTTTTTACGGGCTGCTGCGTTTTTGTGGATGTGACCTTTAGTTACAGCTTTATCCAGGCTTTTGGAAGCAGCAGCAACTGCTGTTTTAGCAGCATCAACATCGCTATTCACGAGTGCAGAATCAGCAGCTTTTACGCTAGTACGCAGAGCGGACTTTTGAGCTGCGTTCAGCGCACGACGCTTTTCGCTAGTTTTCACACGTTTTACCGCGGATTTAATGTTAGGCATTACATTCACCTCCTGTAAAGCATATACGAATCATCGTTAAGACTCACAACTCTAAATATATTATCATGTTATATTCACTTTTGCAATATAAATTGCTGTTCGTTTCTACTTAGAAGCTTCAAAGGCTTCAATTGCGCATCGTAGCGCAGATGGATATATAATTCGATTGTGTTTTATGTTGTATTTGCAACAAAATTGACATAAGATAATATTATTTCTAGATTGCTATATTTACAATATTTCTAGATTTCTATATTTGTGATGATAGGTCAGTATTGTATAGCTCATGAATATGAAAGGAAGAATAGGATGAACCCAACAACCGGAACTGAACTAAAGCATGTGACTACGATCGAACAGCTTGAGCTTATAAAAGATATTCGAACGCGTGTGTTTGTCGACGAACAGGGAGTACCGCTGGAGGATGAATTTGATGCTCATGATCATCTGGATGCAGACTGTACCCATATTCTTGTTTATTATAACGGACAGCCTGCCGGTACAGGGCGCTGGCGTCTGGTAGATGGCACGGCGAAGCTGGAACGTATTTGCCTATTACCTGAGTTTCGCCAATATGGACTGGGACGACTCCTGATTGGTGGACTGGAGCAGCTGGCAGTAGAGCAAGGGCTACGGCACTTTCAGCTACACGGGCAGACCCAGGCGGCACCATTTTATGAAAAGCTAGGGTATCGCATCTTTTCTGTTCCTTTTATGGAGGATGGAATTGAGCATGTGTGGATGATTCGTGAGGTGTAATTCGGCTTTTGAAGCAATAGAGAGTATGAACGACTATATTTCCTTCTTCTAATGGGATTGCTGGGTCAACGACCAACTGCTATAATGAATTGATTAATGGGAATGGTTAACCTTTCACACAGGACCGGACCATCAGCATTATATTTCAGGCTTATGTTGGGGGTAAGGCATGACTGATATTTCAGCAAGACAGAAGAAGATCCGCAATTTCTCGATTATTGCGCATATTGACCACGGGAAGTCTACACTGGCTGACCGCATTCTAGAGTACACAGGGGCGCTCACTTCACGTGAGATGCAGGAACAGGTGCTCGATCAGATGGAGCTCGAACGTGAGCGCGGAATTACAATTAAACTACAGGCGGTTCGTTTGACATACAAAGCCGATGATGGTGAGGAGTATCTGCTCAATCTGATCGATACACCGGGACACGTCGACTTTACGTATGAAGTCTCTCGAAGTCTGGCAGCCTGCGAAGGTGCATTACTCGTTGTCGATGCGGCACAGGGTATTGAAGCACAGACACTGGCTAATGTGTATCTGGCACTGGATAACAATCTGGAGATTTTGCCAGTTATCAACAAAATCGACCTGCCAAGTGCTGATCCTGAACGGGTGAAGCAAGAGGTAGAGGATGTTATCGGTCTGGATGCAAGCGAAGCTGTACTCGCATCTGCCAAAGCAGGGATTGGGATTAAGGAAATTCTGGAGCAGGTCGTACAAAAGGTACCTGCACCAACAGGTGATCCTTCCAATCCACTGAAAGCGCTGATCTTTGACTCGCATTATGATCCATACAAGGGTGTTATTATCTACTCCCGAATTGTGGACGGCAAGATCAAAGCAGGCTCCAAAATCAAAATGATGGCAACAGGCAAAGAATTCGAGGTTATCGAGGTCGGTGCCTTTATGCCGCGTATGACCATCGTGGATGAGCTGAATGTAGGCGATGTTGGTTTTATCGTTGCCGGTATCAAAACCGTTGGCGATACGCGTGTCGGTGATACCATCACAGATGCGAAAAGACCAACAGCTGAGCCACTGCCGGGTTATCGCAAAATTAACCCGATGGTGTATTGCGGTCTGTATCCGATCGAATCATCGGATTATATTGACCTGCGTGAAGCACTGGAAAAGCTACAGTTGAATGATGCTTCGCTCAGCTTTGAGCCAGAATCATCCAGTGCACTCGGATTTGGTTTCCGTTGCGGATTCCTCGGACTCCTTCATATGGACGTGATCCAGGAGCGGATTGAGCGTGAGTTCAATATCCCGCTGATCACAACGGCACCAAGCGTTATTTACCATGTTACACTGACCAATGGCGAAAAGGTTGTTATTGATAATCCTTCAAACTATCCAGAAGTTGGACGTATCGAGTATGTGGAAGAGCCATACGTGAAGGCTTCGATCATCGTACCGAACGACTATGTAGGAACCGTAATGGAGCTGTGTCAGGGTAAACGTGGTGAGTTCATCAACATGGAGTATCTGGATACAACGCGTGTAACGATCACGTATCAGGTTCCATTGTCCGAGATCGTTTACGATTTCTTCGATCAACTCAAATCCAGCACCAAAGGATATGCTTCATTTGACTATGAGTTATCCGGTTATCGTCGCTCGAATCTGGCGAAAATGGATATCTTGCTTAATGGTGAACAGGTGGATGCATTGTCCTTTATCGTTCACCGTGATCGTGCATATCATCGCGGACGCATTATCTGTGAGAAGCTGCGCGAGCTGATTCCACGTCAAATGTTCGAAATTCCGATCCAGGCATCAGTAGGTACAAAGGTAGTTGCCCGTGAAACGGTCAAAGCGATGCGTAAAAACGTCCTTGCCAAATGTTACGGCGGTGACATCTCCCGTAAGCGTAAGCTGCTGGAGAAGCAAAAAGAAGGTAAAAAGCGTATGAAGCAGGTTGGTAACGTTGAGGTTCCGCAGGAAGCATTTATGGCTGTACTGCGTATCGACGAATAGAGCGTTATAGCTTGATCCATGATGTTCTCATAACGGTTTGATCTGAGTCATCCAGTTGAATCTTTACCGGGTACAGGTTGTATCCGATAAAGATTCATTTGCTGGAAGCGATATCTGTTAGTGATTCATTCGCGAGCAGAGAATTCATGAGGTTATACCTGATCCGTTGGACATGTACCAGCGATCAGATGTTAAGATGGAGGGCGCAGGGGAAGGCTCGGATAAGAGCTTTCCCTTTTGTCCATTTATCGTTGGTATGTTGCAGAGGATAACGGTGCAGTAGCCGATTATGAGACTGGACGGTACACAACGATAAACGATAGAGGCTTTTAATAGGAATGCTGGGCTATTTGCTGAAGAAATGAATGCAAGCAATCAAAGGATAGACCTGAAAGACGAGCGTAGATTGGAGTACGAATAATCTCTGGCTATAAGCTGGATTCACAATAGACTGACGGGGAGGACACCGGTCATGAATCAACTGATAAATACAGACGCGCCCCGTGCAATATATGTACACATTCCGTTTTGCACGAACAAGTGCTTTTACTGTGACTTTAACTCTTACGTTCTAAAGGATCAGCCAGTAATGGACTATTTGCGGGCGTTAGATCGTGAGATGGAATATACGGTGGCACAGAAGCCACCGGGCGTAATTGATACGATCTTTGTAGGTGGGGGCACGCCCACTGTATTGAAAAATGAAGAGATGGAATATTTCCTGCAAAGCTTGCGTCGTCATTTCCCGAACTGGGCGGACGATATCGAGTTCACGATGGAGGCTAATCCGGGTACAACAGATGCAGATAAGCTAGCCATTATGAAGGCGGGCGGTGTCAACCGCGTGAGCTTCGGCGTACAAGCCTTTCAAAATGAGCTGCTCACAGGCATCGGACGTATCCATAATACCGACGATGTGTATCGCAGCCTTGAAAATGCACGTAAGGTAGGCTTGACCAATCTGTCGATCGACCTGATGTTTGGACTGCCTAATCAGACGCTGGATATGCTTTCTTATAGCGTAGATCGCGCGCTAGAGCTAGATCTGCCGCATTACTCGATCTATAGCTTAAAAGTAGAAGAAAACACCTTGTTCCACACCTTATTCCAGAAAAATCAGCTCCCTTTGCCAGACGAGGAGGTAGAGCTGGGCATGTACCTGCTGTTGATGGACAAAATGAAGGCAGCTGGTTACGAGCAATATGAGATTAGTAACTTTGCTAAGCCTGGCTTCGGTAGCCGTCACAATATGACGTACTGGCGCAATGAGGATTATTACGGTCTGGGCGCTGGTGCACACGGCTATGTAGACGGCAAACGCCACATCAACATCAAAGGCGTAAACCCATACAACGAAGCAGCAGCGAACGGCTTACCTCGACTCGACGCATCCGATATCGATCGCGATGAAGCGATGGAAGACTTCATGATGGTCGGCTTACGTATGCTAGAAGGCGTGTCCAAAGCACGCTTTGCTAAGCAATTTGACGGACAGCAACTGGATGACGTTTTCCACAAGCAAATCACGCGTTTACTACGTGACGACTTGCTGGAACTAACTGAAGCCGGCTACCGTCTAAGCGAAAAAGGTCTACTATTCGGTAACGATGTATTCGCCGAATTCGTAGGTAGTCTCGTGCAGGAGCACGCTTGAGCGGATGGATGTCATGATGAGGGTACGAGGATAAGAGAACTGGTCATACTGACTGATTGCATAAGTATAGCCAGCATACAGCATTATGAAATAGATGCTACTGTACAATGGGATGGGTTGTTGCTGAAGATAAGACCATTTTACAAAAGATCACCAAAGTAATATGTGCAGGCAATGATGTACAGGCGTTGTTCCTTAATACAGGAGCAACGCTTTTTTATATGTGGTCACTCACATCAATGCTTACGATCTATTATGGTAATACTATCAAGCAATGAAGGAAGACGTGTTACTTCGTAAAGATGATATATACCGCTCGATCACTTACACGGCACAATCGCTTCAATTTTTATCAATGCATCATTATAGATAGCTAGGACTTCATTGGATACAATATTTCGAAATAAATGTACAAAAATTATTAATAATCGAACCTCAAATTCAAACTCAAAGCCATGTAGAGTTTGCATCATAATAAATAGTTACTATTGAAGAAAGAATTATATTATATCTGAGCAATCTGAAAGCGATGCGGAAGATGTGGAATTACAATTTTTCTTTCAATCTACCGATAAAAGAAAATGTCGAGACCTCATAAATAAATTTAAGATATTCTTTAGCTCATTCAACTAAACAAATCATCTGAAGAATATCTTAGAACTCATAAACTAGCTCATAAACTAGCTCATAAACTACAAAATATACAAAGCTCCTAAAGATGAAGCTTTAAATGTATTTATTTTAAATACGAATGATGCAACAAGCACATAACGAAGGCAAGGAAATAAGGGAAAAGGACGATTTATAGTGTTAGTGGTCTTCTAACACGCGATGCAATGAAGAATGATTTTCGCGAAGCAAAATATCTTACTGCTTCAGAGGGGCGGGAATCTTCATTCCTTCCCCATTCCAAAAGATTCCCGCGGCTCCACCTGAGTCCGTTCCCTTATTCCTTGACGAAGTGCTTGATGCACCCCATACTCATTTGCACATTGCACATTGCACATTGCACATTGCACATTGCACATTGCACATTCATTCTAATTCCCCATCTACCTTCTCATGATCATTCAACCCATTCCACCCTAAGATTACAATCTACGCATACCATTAACAAATTGCTCGCTGTATAAAATACACTCTAATCTGCATGAACTAGGCACTTTACACCTGCAAATCAACTGAAAAAACACTTCCGAAAAGAATATAAAAAAACTATATTTTCCTCATACACCGCGCGGTTCCAGCTGTAAAAAAATCAAACGAAAATTTAACGTATTTTTTTCCGTAAACCCTATTGAATTTTCATTTGCCTTGTTGTATATTTATACGTATTCATTTAACAGTGATATGACATTGTCGGTTATTCAATTCATCTGGAGTTTACAAAATTAACATTGCACAAATAAACGAAGAGGTAGACGGAGCCCTGAACATACCCTAGGACTGATCCGCAACGCCGCAACGAGGAGGCACGTATTCATGTATGCTGTAGTCACTTGCAGAGCAGCTGTACCCGAAGATGTAGAAGCATTGTATCAATTAATCGCAGGTTATGCTGAGCGAGGTATCATGTTGCCGCGTTCCCGTGAGGCGCTGCATCGGCAGCTAGAGCATTTTGTTGTGGCAGAGATTGATGGTGAGCTGGTAGGCTGTGGCTCGCTATGCAAGCTTGGAGAAGAACTGGTCGAGATTCGCTCGCTGGGTATTTCTGAAGGTCATAAAGGGCAGGGAATTGGCTCTAAGCTCGTCGATACATTAATCGAGCATGCAGCGAAGCGTAAATTGCGTAAAGTGATGGCGCTAACGTACGAAGTATCCTTTTTCAAAAAGAACGGCTTTGAAGTGGTCGAGACGAGCATTTTCCCTGAGAAGGTATGGGCGGATTGCCGTCATTGTCCAAAGCAGGATCGTTGCGATGAGATCGCTGTGTTGAAGGTGCTGGATATTTAATTTCGAAACGAATCCGTTAGCGCTGATCATGCAGAATGGAGGGAATCAGTTAGCATGCAGCAGCTGCCTGTATGGGCTGTAAAGCTGTTGGATGTACACGAATTCTCTTTTCTACAAGATCATCTATAGATGAGAATAAAGTCGATTGCCTGCTATGAGAGAGGCAATCGACTTTTTGTATGCGGGGACAGAGATCAAGCAATGCTTTTGCAGGGATCAAGAAGTGTATTAAAAACAGCATCAACCACATAAGACGTAATATCAACACTTGCAAAATAAAATCTAAACTCTATAATATAGTTAGATGATCTAATCATATATACAAAGGATGAGTTTCAATGGTTCGCAAGCATATTAACTATGGCACGACATCTGATCCATCGCTGCCGCGACTTGGCAGTGAACCGTATAATGAGCTGTGCCAGCAAACTGCCGCAACGCACACGTCGGTTTCAGCTGCTCAGCTTGGTCTATTGATGTTATGGAATAGCGATCATGTATTGGATGTGATGGATGATGCACTCGCGCCGTACGACATTAGTGAGAGTAAGCTGGATGTGTTGTTGCTGATTCGATTGCATGAAGGTCAGCGCGATGTGACAGCATCGGAGCTTGCCCAGCGATTGGGGATACGCAAGGCATCGGCGACTATTTTGTTAAATGGATTGGAGAAGAAGGGCTGGATTTACCGCCAGCCAAGTCAGCACGATGGACGCAAAAGCTATATTCATTTAACCGCAGCAGGCAAGCAGCTATTGGATAATGTGTTACCTGAATTCTGGCAAGCGTGCGCTTCATTAGTCGAAGGATTGGATGAACAGGAACGCCAGCTGCTGCATAAGCTGATGCTCAAATTCAATAAACAGATCGAAAATCGGTTAGGCTCAGGTCGATGAGTAGCCGATTTTCGAATCGTCTTTATATGAAAACGATATTTTTTTGTATGAATGATTAGATTATCTAACTAAATTGAAGAGGAGAATGGATATGTCGATGGTTAGTGACGGGGTTATTCTCAATGAAACGCAGTACAGATGGAGAACATGGCTGCTCGCCTGGAGCGGTCTGATTGTCATGTGCAGCTTGTATATGACGATTCCACTGAGTACGTTATTTGCATCGCAGTTCCACGTGTCTGCTTCTATGGCTGCTCTGAGTAGTAGTGTATTTTCGATTTGTTTTGCCTGTGGTTGTCTACTGTATGGAGCGATTGCTGATAAGTACGGTCGTAAACGCGTGATGTTGGTCGGTATGCTTGGTCTGGCTTTATCTACACTTGCGGCAAGCCTGATGCAGCAGTTTCCGCTATTCATTGTATTACGAGCGCTGCAAGGACTAACCGCGTCTACGTTTTCTCCAGTTGTTCTTGCCTACATTGTATCAATGTTCCCTTCACAGCGTCGCGTAACAGCGATTGGCTTTGTCAGTACCGGATTTTTGCTGGCAGGTATTGTAGGTCAGGTCGTTGCTGGATATATCGGTACACATGATGATTGGCATCATTTATTTTTGCTGTTTGGCTGTCTGTATATCGTAACTGCCCTATTGCTCTGGAGCTTTTTGCCGGGGGATGTGGCTGGACAACCCGAGCTGAATCTGTATGTGTATATGAAGCAAATCAAGCATGTTATTTTACAGAAAAATGTAGTGCTGAGCTATGTGGTCGCGTTTGTACTGCTGACTTCTTTTATCGTTATGTATGCCATATTGAATCATCAGCTGCAAAATGCCGCTTACGGACTGGATGAGCAGTCGATATTGTGGATTCGAATTGCCGGTATCGCCGGTATGATCTGTGCGCCGCTGGCTGGGATCATTTCGCAGAAAAGAAGCTCACGCTTTACATTGCTGCTCGGATTGACGGTAAGCCTGCTCAGTCTTGTTGTGATGGCAGTCTCGGTAGCCTTACCGCTTCTGGTACTGTTCAGTGTATGCGCTGTGGCAGGTATCGCGATTAGTGTACCTGCACTTGTATCAATCGTAGGACAGCTGGGGTTACAGCGGCGCGGTATTGCTGTCTCATTGTATACATTTGTGCTATTTGTTGGGACGGCATTTGCTCCATTTTTGTCGATGCAATTCATCTCGCTGCACAGTCATATGCTGGCATTGGGTAGCAATGCATTGCTGCTGTTGCCTGCGCTGCTGGCGACGCTTGGCATGCGTCTGCCGAAGCAGGAATAAATACAGTCTACGACAACTATGTGAGCAGGTAGATGAATTTCAAATCGAACACAGTAAAAATACCAAACCGACTTGACAATAAAGACGTCGATTTGGTATTTTTGTATTAACCGTTAGCACTCAACTCGAACGAGTGCTAACGAAAAAGATGTTGTGTTTTATTTTAAATGCTACTGCCGTATACAGGTCGAGCATTTATCGGACAGACGATCCGCAACAGAAGACTGTAGGATTGTTGTTTGCAAGGCACTCAAAGGGAGGGAGCCTCATGTTAACCGAGCGTCAACAAATGATTCTGAATGCAATCGTGGATGATTATATTCGTTCGGCAGAGCCTGTCGGATCCCGTAGCATCTCCAAGCGTGGCGATGTCAACTATAGCCCGGCAACGATTCGAAATGAGATGGCTGATCTGGAGGAGCTAGGCTTTCTGGAGCAACCACACACATCCGCTGGGCGTATTCCTTCTACCAAAGGATATCGTTATTATGTCGATCATCTTTCTCCGGTGCAATCGGTGAATCCTGCTGAGGTGAAGGAACTGAAACGCTTTTTCACCGAGCAGCTGAGCGCTGCCGAGCAGATGATGCAGCATGCAGCTATGGTATTATCCCATGTGACGAATTATACGTCGATTTTGCTAGGCCCCGAGGTATTTCATACCTCGTTACGCCATTTTCAGCTACTGCCTCTGGAGGATCAGAGCGCGATTGCAATCATGGTCACAAGCACAGGTCAGGTGGAGAATCGCAAAATCCGTATTCCGGATCATGTGTCTGCTTCCGAACTGGAGCAGACGGTTAATCTGCTGAATAGCCGATTGATTGGAGTACCGTTATACAAACTCAAAACACGTATTTTCTCTGAAATTAGTGAAGAAATGCAGCGTCATCTTGAGCACTATGAAGAGATGATGGCTGCGTTAGATGGCGCATTCGGTCAGGAGCAGGAACAGAAGATTTTCCTGAGCGGTGCGACTAATATGTTGATTCAGCCAGAATTCCGGGATATGGATAAGGTGAAGAGTATTCTTGACCTACTGGAGGAGACGCCAACTTTGACCCGGTTAATGACGGAGGCAGCAGCTCCGCAGGGAATACAGGTGCGGATCGGTGCAGAGAATGCGCATGAAGCATTCGAAAATTGTAGTTTGATCACTGCTACCTATGAGCTGGATGGCGAATCACTCGGTACTATTGGTATACTAGGACCGACGCGAATGGAATATGCACGTGTGATGGGTATCCTGAATATGCTATCGCATGATATGACCCGTATTCTGAAGCAATGGTATCGTTAATTCATTGTTCTCTCTAAAATGTAGCCGTATTCGCTGATTGGATCGACCCGTAGTTGCGGTAATGATTATTTTGACAGCGTCCCACTGTGCTTTATAGCCATCCAGTAAACGGGTTGCAGGAGTACAGTGGTGGACGTGACGATGCATCTATTTTAAGGAGGTGAACAATCTTGAATAAAGAGCAATCCTTTCAAGAAAACAATAACGCCGAGGAGCAGATTCCAGTGCAAGAAACTGAAGCTGCAGAAGCGGTAGCCAATAACGAGCAGACAGAAGCTGGTGGCGAGACAGCCGAGCCAACGACGGAGCAAGTCGTGAGCAAGGATGAGTTGGATCGCGCTCAGGCACATGCCGAGGAGCAAACCCAGCGCCTTTTGCGTGCGCAGGCAGACTTTGATAACTTCCGTCGCCGTACACAGAAGGAAAAAGAAGACCTGGCGAAATACGCATCCGCGCAGCTCATCACCGAGCTGATCCCGGTTATCGATAATTTTGAACGTGCGATGGCGACCAAGCCGGAGCATCCAGAGCTGGAGTCCTTTTCCAAAGGCGTGGATATGATCTTCCGCCAGCTGTCTGATGTGCTGAAAAATGCAGGTCTGACAACGATGGAAACGGTAGGTCAGCCATTCAACCCAGAATTCCATCAAGCAGTTATGCAGGTAGAGTCGGAAGAGTATGAAGAAGGTATTATTGTGGAAGAGCTGCAAAAGGGCTATGTGCTGAAAGATAAAGTACTGCGTCCAGCTATGGTTAAAGTTAGCGGCTAGTCTGCACGAAATGATCCACAATAGCAATCATGTAGCAAGTGAATGACGACTATAAATGATCAATAACTTTACATTATGAGGAGGATATTTAAGGATGAGCAGAGTAATTGGTATCGACTTAGGTACAACGAATTCATGTGTAGCAGTAATGGAGGGCGGCGAGGCTGTCGTTATCCCTAACCCGGAAGGCGCGCGTACAACCCCTTCGGTTGTAGGCTTCAAAAAAGACGGCGAGCGTATCGTTGGTGAAACAGCGAAACGTCAATCGATCACGAACCCGGATCGTACAATCAGCTCGATCAAGCGTCACATCGGTACAGACTACAAAGTACAAATCGACGATAAAAACTACAGCCCACAGGAAATCTCCGCGATGATCCTGCAAAAGCTGAAATCCGATGCAGAAGCTTACCTCGGTCAAACAGTAACACAAGCCGTTATTACGGTACCTGCTTACTTCAACGACAGTCAGCGTCAAGCAACAAAAGATGCTGGTAAAATCGCAGGTCTGGAAGTACTGCGTATTGTCAACGAGCCAACAGCAGCAGCACTGGCATACGGTCTGGAGAAATCCGAAGATCAAACGATCCTCGTATATGACCTGGGTGGCGGTACATTTGACGTATCGATCCTTGAGCTGGGCGATGGCTTCTTCGAAGTTAAAGCAACTAGCGGTGACAACCACCTCGGTGGTGACGACTTTGACCAGGTGATCATCGATTACCTCGTAAGTGAATTCAAAAAAGATCAGGGCGTAGACCTGAGCAAAGATAAAGCAGCTGTACAACGTCTGAAAGACGCAGCTGAAAAAGCGAAAAAAGAACTGTCCGGCGTGATGACAACAACAATCTCCCTGCCGTTCATCACTGTTGTTGACGGCGTACCTCAGCACCTTGAGGTCAACCTGACTCGTGCGAAGTTCGAAGAGCTGTCCGCTGATCTGGTAGAGCGTACACTGGCACCAACTCGTCGTGCTATTCAAGACTCCGGTCTGAGTGCAAGCGAGATCGACAAAATCGTTCTGGTGGGTGGTTCCACTCGTATTCCAGCCGTACAGGAAGCGATCAAAAAGCTGACTGGTAAAGAGCCTCATAAAGGCGTTAACCCTGACGAAGTTGTAGCACTGGGTGCTGCGGTTCAAGCGGGCGTACTGACTGGTGATGTTAAAGACGTGGTTCTGCTCGACGTAACTCCACTGTCCCTCGGTATCGAGACAGCAGGTGGCGTATTCACAAAAATGATCGAGCGCAACACAACAATCCCTACAAGCAAATCCCAGGTGTTCTCCACTTATGCGGATAACCAGCCTAGCGTAGAAATTCACGTCCTGCAAGGTGAGCGTGAAATGGCTGCTGGCAACAAAACACTGGGTCGCTTCATGCTGGGCGATATCCCTGCTGCACCACGTGGCGTACCACAAATCGAAGTTACTTTCGACATCGATGCGAACGGTATCGTTAACGTATCCGCAACAGATAAAGGTACAGGTAAGAGCCAGAAGATCACGATCACTTCCTCGAGCGGTCTGAGCGATGAAGAAGTAGAACGCATGATGAAGGACGCTGAGCTGCACGCAGAGGAAGACCGTAAGCGTAAAGAAACGGTTGAAGTGAAAAATAGTGCGGATCAACTGATCTATCAAGTGGAAAAAACGATCAAGGATCTGGGCGAAAAAGCAGATGCAGGCGAAGTCGAAAAAGCAAATGCTGCAAAAGACAAGCTGAAAGCTACACTGGAAGGCGAAGATGTAGAAGCGATCAAAGCAGCTACAGAAGAGCTGAACACCGTAGCACAGGCGCTGGCAGTGAAGCTGTATGAGCAATCCGCAGCAGAAGGTCAGGCAGCAGGTGGAGCAGAGCAAGGCGCTCCGAAAAACGACAACGTTGTAGACGCTGAATACGAAGTAGTAGACGAAGACAAAAAAGACTAATCCATCATTGGATGATGTAAACTTTTAGAACTGGGAAGGTCAAAGCCGGGGCATCCCGTGCTTTGACTTTCATTTTTTATGTCCACATGGTATAACGGCATAGTGGGTCATACGATCGGAGCTAGATATGCTCATGCTGCGTAGTGTCGCAGAGCATACAGGCATCGTTGAAGCACGGAACCAAAAAATGAAGCATGCTGACGGAAGTTTGGTACAGGCGTCAGCGCGAATGAGCGAGTGGAGGTGGACCAATGGCAGATAAACGCGACTATTATGAGGTTCTTGGCTTAGGCAAAGATGCCTCTGAGGATGAGATTAAAAAGGCGTACCGCAAGCTGGCACGCCAGTATCACCCGGACGTGAACAAGGCAGACGATGCGGAAGCCAAGTTTAAAGAAGTGAAGGAAGCGTATGATGTACTCAGCGATTCGTCCAAACGCGCCCAGTATGATCAGTATGGACATATTGATCCGAATCAAGGCGGCTTCGGCGGCGGTGGATTCTCGGGTGGCGGCTTTGGTGATATTTTCGATATGTTCTTTGGCGGTAACGGCAGACAACGTAATCCGAATGCACCGCAGCGCGGTAATGATCTACAGTACACGATGACGCTGGAGTTCAAGGAAGCGGTCTTCGGTAAAGAAACAGATATCACGATTAACCGTACGGAAAATTGTGATGTGTGTAACGGTAGCGGTGCTAAACCAGGCACACAGCCGAAAACATGTACAGTTTGTCACGGTTCAGGTCAGGAAGAAGTGGTGCAAAATACACCATTTGGCCGTATGGTGAATCGTCGCAGCTGTTCCAACTGTGGTGGTACAGGTACGATCATTGAGGAAAAATGCGGCAACTGTAGCGGCTCAGGTCGCGTGAAAAAGCAACGCAAAATCCATATCCGTATTCCAGCAGGTGTGGACGATGGTTCGCAAATGCGCGTAAACGGCGAAGGTGAAGGTGGTATGCGCGGAGGCCCTCCAGGCGATCTGTACATCGTATTCCGTGTGAAGGATCATGATTTCTTCCAGCGTGAGGACGATGATATTTACTGTGAGATTCCGCTTACGTTTACTCAGGCAGCGCTTGGTGATGAGATCGAAGTGCCAACCCTGACGGAAAAGGTGAAAATTAAAGTTCCGGCAGGTACGCAAACCGGTACGTATTTCCGCCTGAAAGGAAAAGGGGTTCCGCGTCTGCGTGGTACAGGTCAGGGCGACCAGCATATCAAGGTCGTTGTCGTGACTCCAAGCAATCTGACGGACGATCAGAAAGATCTGCTACGTCAATTCGGTTCATTAAGCGGCGAGCATACGCATGAGAATGAGCAATCGTTCTTTGACCGTGTAAAGCGCGCATTTCGCGGAGATTAATTGACTTGCGGTAGTGGATGGCGAATGTAGAAACCATTCATTTCACATAAAGACTGGAGCAGCCCGGTTCTGGCATAGAGCCGGGCTTTGCTCTGTGATGGGAAACGATCAATAGAAACGTAAACTGAGAGGCTATCATGCTTCGTAGACTCATGATCATGATCTTATGGCAGGAGTATATCGATAGATGAATGAAGGAGTTAGCTACGCATTAGTACGTTAGTGATAGAAGGCTTTGAACTGTGATACGTATGTGTAGTACAATGAGGCGTAATGCAAACCGGGCGGCTTGATTATCGCCCGACAATGATCAGGGGGAATGTAATCATGTTATGGCATGAATTAACGATACATACAACCGAGCAGGCGGTGGAGATGATCTCCAATTTCCTGCATGAAGCAGGTGCAGGTGGTGTAACGATTGAAGAATCCGGCACACTGAACAAAGAGCGCGACACCTCCTATGGACAATGGTATGAGCTGCCGCTGAACGATATTCCAGAAGGCGAAGCGGTCATTCAGGGCTATTTTGCTGAGGAGACAGATATGACGGCACTATCGGAAGAGGTAGCAGGTCGTATCGCTCAGCTCAAGGAATTTGGCATTGATGCAGGTGCGGCTGAGATGTCGGTTCGCACAGTGGATGAGGAAGATTGGGCAGATGCATGGAAAAAGTATTTCAAGCCGCTACGTGTATCCGAGCGTCTGACGATTAAGCCAACCTGGGAGGACTACACACCGGAGAGCGAGCAGGAGCAGATTATCGAGCTCGATCCGGGAATGGCGTTCGGTACAGGTACGCATCCAACGACCTCGCTCTGCCTGCGTACACTGGAAACGGTTATTCATGGCGGCGAGGAAGTGATCGATGTCGGCACAGGCTCCGGCATTCTGGCAATCGGTGCAATCAAGCTGGGTGCGAAAAGTGTACTGGCGCTTGACCTTGATCCGGTGGCGGTGTCCAGCGCACGTGAGAACACAAAGCTCAACGGCTTGAGTGAACTGATCCATGTGCATGAAAGTGATCTGCTATCTGTATTGAAGGCAGATGGTCAGGAAGCTTCCAATGAACTGAATGTAACGCTGCCCGTGCAGGTAGTCGTAGCGAATATTTTGGCAGAGATTATTTTGCTATTTATCGACGATGTGTACAATGCACTTCGTCCAGGCGGCGTGTATATCGCTTCCGGTATTTATAAGAACAAAGAGGATGCAGTACGTGAGGCATTGGAGGCTGCTGGCTTCGAGATCGAGGGTGCGCATCGCGATGAAGACTGGATCGCTTTCGTGGCGAGAAAGAGGTAAGTATGGATTTTTTGAATCAGGTTTTATTCGTTCGACTTGATGTATTGCCATTTTATGTGCTGGCGCTTGTGATTGGCTTTACCGTGCATGAGTTCTCCCATGCTTATTTTGCCAATAAGTTCGGTGACCCTACAGCTAAAATGCTAGGTCGAGTCACGCTGAATCCAGCGGCACATATCGATATTCTCGGTATGATTCTGCTGCTTATTGCTGGCTTTGGTTGGGCACGTCCTGTACCGGTGAACCGCGCTAACTTTGATCGTCCGCGTCTGATGAGTATTGTTGTATCTGCGGCAGGCCCGGTCAGCAATCTGTTGATCGCGCTCGTCACAGCGGTAATCTACTATGCGCTCAATTACTTTGGCGTGATTGGCTCCTTTGCGAACAATCGGATCGATATCGCTATTTATACATTTGTGCAGTATATGATCCTGATGAACTGCTTCCTGTTCATTTTCAACCTGATTCCGTTACCACCGCTGGATGGTTACCGAATTGTGAGTGAGCTGCTGCCACCGCGTATTAGCGCTAAGCTGCATGGTTTTGAGCAGTGGGCATTTCTGCTATTCTTGCTAATTGTGTTCCTGCCACCACTGAAAATGTACACGATTCAGCCACTATATGAGCTGGCAGGCACATTATCCGGCAGCTTCTATAGTCTCGGCAATCTGCTATTTGGCGGCTGAGTAAGCGCACAGCAGAGAACGATATTATAGTATTATCCCAAAAAATACCAAACAATCTTGATTGTTGATTCAAAGCCGATATTCGCATTCATGCCGAATATCGGCTTTATTCATTCTTCATGAAGTTCATGAAGCGCTGACGAACCATTGCAGTTGAGCGATTTCTTTCATAATGTAAACGCTTTAAAATTAAAAAGGGCAAATATGAACAATTATTGAACTTTTCGTACGATAAACGTTATAAGAAAATGGATAAAAACGTCGGATATCAGGGTAATGAGGAAAGAGAACAAAGGCTTCTCCATGAAGATTAAGTGAAGTCGGCCGCATCGCTTGACAGCAACTATCGTCTAGTATGATAATGGTTCTCAGATTATAATTATTCTAATTACACGTTAGAGTAATTAAAAAATCATTGGATATAGGGAGGAATTTTATTATGTCTCTGATCGGTAAAAAGGTAGAAGCGTTTAACGCAAAAGCATTTCACAACGGTGAATTCATCGACGTATCTGAACAAAACTTCCAAGGTAAATGGAGCGTAGTATGCTTCTATCCAGCGGATTTCACATTTGTATGCCCAACTGAACTGGGTGACCTGCAAGATCAATACGCTACACTGAAAAGCCTGGGTGCTGAAGTATACTCCGTATCGACAGACACTCACTTCACGCATAAAGCATGGCATGATCATTCCGACGTAATCGGTAAAATCGAATACACAATGATCGGCGATCCATCCCAACGCATCTCTCGTCTGTTTGAAGTTCTGGACGAAGAAGAAGGTCTGGCACAACGCGGTACATTCATCATCGATCCAGATGGTATCGTACAAACGGTTGAAATTAACGCTGACGGTATTGGTCGCGACGCAAGCACACTGGTTGACAAAATCAAAGCTGCTCAGTACGTTCGCAACAATCCAGGCGAGGTTTGCCCTGCAAAATGGAAAGAAGGCGCTGAAACATTGAAACCAAGCCTTGATCTGGTTGGTAAAATCTAAGCGATTCGTTACGATAAATTCAAGCTAAACGTCATTCACGTTTACGTGTAAGGAGTATGAACCATGGCATTAGATGCAGAAATGAAAGTCCAATTGTCGCAATACCTGCAATTGCTGGAGAGCGACATCGTTCTGAAGGTTAGCGCTGGCGATGACAAAGCATCTCAGGAAACGCTGGAACTGCTGGATGAGCTGGCTGCCATTTCCTCGCGCATCACGGTCGAAAAAGCAACCCTCGAACGCACACCAAGCTTTAGCGTAAATCGTGGACAGGAGGACACCGGTGTTGTATTTGCCGGTGTTCCACTTGGACACGAGTTCACTTCGCTTATCATGGCGCTGCTACAGGTAAGCGGCCGTGCGCCTAAGGTAGATGACAGTCTGATCGCTCAAGCCAAAGCGGTTCAAGGCCAATACAATTTTGAATCGTATGTCAGCCTGACCTGCCACAACTGTCCTGATGTGGTACAGGCGCTGAACATTCTGAGTGTACTGAATCCGAACATCCGTCATACGATGATCGAAGGCGGCGCATTCAAGCATGAGATCGATAGCAAAAACATCATGGCAGTGCCTACGGTGTTCCTGAACGGTGAGCCGTTCGGTAATGGTCGTATGTCCCTGCAAGATATTCTGAGCAAGCTGGGTGCAGGTCCGAATGCGGATGAACTCGCTAGCAAGGAAGCGTATGATGTGCTTGTCGTTGGTGGCGGTCCTTCCGGTGCCAGCGCAGCGATCTATGCCGCTCGTAAAGGTATTCGTACAGGTCTTGTAGCTGAACGCTTCGGCGGACAGATTATGGATACTGTTGGTATCGAGAACTTTGTCAGCGTGAAATATACAGAGGGTCCTAAGCTTGCAGCTAGCCTCGAAGAGCATGTGAAGGAATATGGCGTAGACATTATGCCATCCCAACGTGCGAAGCGTCTGGCTAAAAACGATCTCGTTGAAGTCGAGCTGGAAAATGGCGCAGTACTGAAAAGTAAAACCGTTATCCTGTCGACAGGTGCACGCTGGCGGAATATCGGCGTACCAGGTGAAGAGGAGTTTAAAAACAAAGGTGTTGCCTATTGCCCGCACTGTGATGGCCCTCTCTTTGAAGGCAAGCGTGTAGCGGTAATCGGTGGTGGTAACTCCGGCGTTGAGGCTGCCATTGACCTTGCTGGTATCGTGAAGCATGTGACGGTGATCGAGTTCGGTAGCGAGCTGAAAGCCGATTCCGTATTGCAAGAGCGTCTGTACAGCCTGCCTAACGTAACGGTTGTCAAAAATGCACAAACAAAAGAAATCACAGGTACAGATACCGTCAATGGTATTACGTATGTAGATCGTGATTCGCTGGAAGTGCATCATGTAGAGCTGGAAGGTGTATTCGTTCAGATCGGTCTGGTGCCTAACACCGATTGGCTGAAAGATTCGCTCGATCTGACTCGCATGGGTGAGATTGTTACAGACAAGCATGGTGCAACGAGCCTGCCAGGCGTATTCGCCGCTGGTGACTGCACAGACAGTGCATACAAGCAAATCATCATTTCGATGGGTTCCGGAGCAACCGCTGCACTGGGCGCATTTGATTATATGATTCGCAACTGATTTGATATTTTAGTCTCTGGTGCTTGACCGGGGATGAAGGAAGCCCTTTTCTATCTGGTGTTTATCGGATGGAGAAGGGTTCTTTGTTTTATATGGATCGTTGCAGGTGGCTGAATGATGGTCGATGAATGTACATATAAAGTGTAGAAGGTACGCCTGTACAGGCTGTTATGTGTTTGATAATACGTACGAATATCGTAATTTAATTTTAGTGTTTAATCGATACATCGCTCTATAAATTGCGTCAAAACTCTAGCCCTCGCTGGCTAAAAGTTGTATGATAGGGTTTCAGGGTTCATGTTCCAATGGGTAATCAGTAGCGTTATTTTTAGGAAGTCCGGCTGGTTCACACGGTCGGGCTATTTGAATGCGACGCGTAGGTCTGGTAGCCTTGGAGTAGAAACAGATTCAGGAATAGCATGTTGATCCTATGCATAGAAAGTGGATGAGTGATGCAGCGATATTTTGTACCGGCAGCGCAGTTTAGTGAGCATAGCGTAACGATCACTGGTGAAGATGCCCGGCATATTATAAAGGTAATGCGTTCGGAGGAAGGTGACGAGCTGATCGCCTGTGACGGAGAACAGCTTGATGTACTTGCTGCGATTGAAAGTATGACAGACGGGGTTGTAACAGCGCGGATCCTAGAGCGACTGGAGCAATTGTCCGAAGCGAAGGTGCAGGTGACGATCGCGCAAAGCTTGCCGAAGGGCGATAAGATGGAGACGGTCATTCAGAAATGCACCGAGCTGGGCGCAGCTGCGTTCGTTCCCTTTTTGTCGGCACGCACGGTTGTGCAGTATGATTCGCGTAAAGAAGAGAAGCGCTTGCAGCGCTGGAGCAAGATCGCTAAGGAAGCGGCAGAGCAAAGTCATCGTAGCCGTATTCCAGTGATCCAGCATCCGCTGAGCTGGAAGCAGCTAATTGCTTCGCTTGAAGCGTATGATCTCATCTGTTTTTGTTACGAAAAGGAAGATGGGAGTCAGCTTCGTGATGTAGTGCAGCCGTTTGCGGCTAGTCTGGCTCAGCGTCAGCAGAGCGAGCAGCCTGCACGTGTACTTATTGTAGTCGGACCGGAAGGCGGCTTTACCGAGCAGGAAGTGGAGACAGCAGAGCAGCATGGCGCTGTATCGACCGGGCTGGGACGACGTATTTTGCGTACCGAAACTGCCGCGATGACAGCACTTGCTTGTATTATGTATGAAACCGGAGAAATGGGAGGAATTTGAATTATGCCATCTGTAGCATTTTATACTCTGGGCTGCAAAGTAAACTTTTACGATACAGAGGCCATGTGGCAGCTGTTTAAAAATGAAGGCTATGAGCAGGTTGATTTTGAAGAAAAAACAGCTGATGTGTATGTGATCAATACCTGTACGGTGACGAACACAGGCGACAAAAAGAGCCGTCAGATTATCCGCCGTGCGGTACGCCGTAACCCGGATGCGATTATCGCGGTAACGGGCTGCTATGCACAGACATCGCCAGCTGAGATTCTGGATATCGAGGGCGTTGATCTGGTTGTAGGTACACAGGATCGTGAGAAGCTGATGGAGCATATCCATACGCTGCAATCCGAGCGTCAGCCGATCAATGCGGTGCGTAATATTATGAAAACACGCGAGTTCGAGGAATTGGATGTACCGGACTTTGCCAATCATACACGTGCCTTTTTGAAAATTCAGGAGGGCTGCAACAACTTCTGTACGTTCTGCATTATTCCATGGTCACGCGGTCTGTCCCGTAGCCGTGCAGCAAGCAGTGTTATTGCCCAGGCGCATCAGCTCGTAGCTGCTGGATACAAGGAAATCGTACTGACGGGTATTCATACAGGTGGCTATGGCGATGATCTGGAAGATTATGATCTGGCCGACCTGCTGTGGGATCTGGACAAGGTTGAAGGTTTGGAGCGCATCCGTATCAGCTCTATCGAAGCAAGTCAGATTACAGACAAAGTGCTGGATGTACTGAACCGTTCGTCCAAAATGTGCCGTCACTTCCATATCCCGCTGCAAGCTGGTGATGATACTGTGCTCAAGCGCATGCGCCGTAAATATACCGTTGCTGAATACGCGGAGAAGATTCGCCGTATCCGTCAATCGATGCCAGACGTTGCCATCACCACAGACGTAATCGTCGGCTTCCCAGGCGAAACAGATGAAATGTTCCAAAACGGCTACAATATGATGAAGTCGATCGGCTTCTCTGAAATGCACGTATTCCCATACTCCAAGCGTACAGGCACACCAGCCGCACGTATGGAGGATCAGGTGGATGATGAAGTGAAGCATGCACGCGTGCACCAGCTGATCGATCTGTCTGAGCAAATGCAGCTGTCCTATGCTGAGAAATTTGTCGGTCATGTGCTGGATATCATTCCAGAGAACAATGACAAGGGCGTATTCGGCGAAGGTATGATCGGTGGTTATAGCGATAACTATTTGCAAATCGCCTTTGAAGGCTCGGAAGAGCTCGTTGGTAAGCTATGTCGTGTGAAGCTTGTTGAGCCAGGTGCGAATACGTCTAAAGGCCAGCTTGTACGCGTATTGGAGCAGGAGCCAAGCCAGCTCGCTTAAAGCGATTGGGCGCTATGCTTAAAAGATAACATATAGTAGAACAGTGCTGGTGAAAATAGCTTTTGCTATTTGGAAATCAAGCATTTTGGTGAGAATAACGATATGCGTTCAGATGTATTGGGTGTATAAACTCATTCGTACTGTTTTTAAAATGAGAAGTTGTTTATAGATCAAGCTTCATAATAATATTCAGCAGGATTTCATTTTGCATAACTGGCGAGATGCCGGAGCCGCAAGGTGAAATCCTTTGTTTTGCCGTGAAATGTATATCGTGAAGTGTATTTGGTATGAATCGCTTGAAATGTAGTACGCATTGATCAGGATAGAATCAATGAATAGTAGATCGATCGGTATTTGATTGTATTGGGATGTACGTATAAAAGGAGTGAGCCATCGTGGCAACGGTTATTTTACAACAGAAACGTAAGAAAAGATTAGAGCAAGGACATCCGTGGATGTTTGAAGGGGAAATTGCTACAGTAGAGGGCGAGCCGCAAGCAGGCGAGGTTGTACAGGTGATGAATCATCAGCGTAAGTTCCTCGCTACAGGTTATTACAACCCGGCATCGAAAATTAAAGTTCGTATTATTTCCAGACAGCCGGTGATCGAGATGGATCAGGCGTTTTTTGCCGAGCGATTCCGCTGGTGTGTACAGCATCGGGAGCGCTTTTTGCCTGAGGAGCGTGCTTATCGTCTAGTGTATGGTGAGGCCGACTTTTTACCTGGCTTGATTGTGGATCGTTTTGACGATGTACTCGTTGTCCAGCTGCTCACGCTTGGTATGGATCAGCGTCGCCAGCAGATTATCGATGCACTGGTTGAAGTTATTCAGCCAAAAGGCATCTATGAGCGTAGCGATGTATCCGTTCGTAAGCTGGAAGGGCTGGAGGAAACGACAGGCGTACTGTATGGTGAATGTCCACGTCATGTGACCGTGCAGGAAAATGGCTTGTGGATCAAGGTCGATATCGAGCAAGGTCAGAAGACCGGTTATTTCTTCGATCAACGCGAAAATCGTGACTCGATCGCTCCGCTGATGCTCGGCTGGGGTGAACGTAGCGGCATTACATTGCAATCGGTCACACAGGATGGCGAAACGGTACAGGCTCCCGTGAATCGTAAAGGCAATGTGGTGGAATTCCCATACTGGGATGGAGCAACGGTGCTAGAATGCTTCTCGCATACAGGTAGCTTCACGCTCAATGCATGCAACTACGGTGCGAAAAAGGTAACCTGTTTGGATATTTCTGCACATGCGATCGAAAGCGCTGAAGAAAATGTACGTCTGAACGGGTTTGAGGATCGGGTAGAATTTGTCGTAGCCGATGCATTTGACTACCTGCGCAGCAATGCCAAGGGACTGGAAGAGCGCCGCAACCGCGCCGAAGGCGGTAAGCACGATACATCTGTACCGATGACCGCAGGCGGTGGACGTAGCTGGGATGTTGTGATTCTCGATCCACCTGCATTTGCCAAAACGAAAAATGCAGTTCCTGGTGCCGTACGTGGCTACAAGGATATTAACCTGCACGGTATGAAGCTCGTGAATGAAGGCGGCTATCTCGTAACTGCAAGCTGCTCGTATCATATGAAGCCCGAGCTATTCCTGGAAACGATTCAGGAAGCCGCTCAGGATGCAGGCAAGGTGCTGCGTCTGGTAGAGTGGAGAGCGGCAGGTAAGGATCATCCGCAAATTCTCGGCGTAACCGAAGGGCATTATCTCAAGTTTGCGATCTTTGAAGTGCGTAGCGCTTCGTTTTAATAGATAAAGCAGTGTTCTGCCCAAGCATTATTCATTCAGTAAGCCTTATAGTATAATTATAGTTATGGTGAGGAGTCCCCTCCGCCTGTCGTACCGCATTGTACGCCTGAGGCGGTGGGGATTTCCTTGTTTACGGGTATACTATACAGGAAGATAAGCACAGCGGAATGATAACGACATAGCAGTAGTATTGAAATCCAACACATAGTACGATAAAGTGGAAAGATAAGAACATTTGTTCTATTAAAGAATTGTAAGTGAAGAGAGATATTTTACAGACCAAAGGGGATATGCATATGCCTCTCAAGTTTATGATCGGCCGCTCGGGCAGCGGTAAAACGACAACGATTATTAATCGAGTAATCGATAAAATTGCAGCGGAGCCGACAGGCGCACCGCTATTTATTATTGTGCCAGAACAGGCATCCTTTCAGACGGAGCATGCGCTTATTCGAACCGAGCGTGTACGTGGCAATATGCGTGCAAGTGCATTTGGCTTTCGGCGTTTGGCACAGCTTGTACTGCGTGAGGTCGGCGGTTCGGCCCGAATCGTGATTGCAGATGAAGGCAAAAAGATGCTGCTGTATAAGCTCCTTCAGCAGCAACAATCGCAACTTAAGCTATTTGGACGTTCTGGTGAGCAGTTTGGCTTTATTAGTCAGCTGAGCGAGCTGTATAGCGAATTTAAGCATTATTCGCTCACAGCCGAGCAGCTAGAGGGCTATGTACAGCAATCTGTAACAGGCGTCTCACCACTTCTGACAGACAAGCTACACGATTTACAGCATATTTATCGCCAGTACGAATATGGATTGTCGCAGTTATATATTGACCGCGACGATACGCTTGATGATCTGGCAGAAGCGATTCCGCGCTCAGAGATGCTGAACGGAGCAGAGGTCTGGATTGATGGCTTTCATAGCTTTACGCCACAGGAATATAGAGTCATCATGGCACTGCTGGACAAGGTAGATGGTGTGACGGTGTCGCTGACACTGGATCGTCCGTACTGGGATGAGCAGCCACCCGAGATGGAGCTGTTTTATCAGCAAGCGGTTGCTTGTCGACGTCTGTATCAATTTGCAGAAGCGCTTGGTCATGCCGATCCTCAGGCGGTAGAGAATCTGTCGCCTGCACATGAGGATGTCCCTGTCCGCTTTGCGCATAGTCCGCTACTTGCCCATCTGGAAAAGGGCTATCGTACGCGCAGTCTGTGGAAGGGTGGTCGTCTACAACAGGGTACAGCGGATGAGCTATCTGTACATTGTGCCCCTGATCGTCGTACAGAAATCGAGGGCGCACTACGTGAAATGGTGAAGCTAGCGCGTGAGCAGGGAGCAAGATGGCGAGAAATGGCTATCTTTGTGCGTAATCTGGATGATTATGAGCATCTGATTGCACCGCTAATGGAAGATTATAATATTCCTTATTTCTTAGATAAACGACGTGGTATTTTGCATCATCCGCTAGCTGAGCTTATGCGTGCTGCACTTGATGTGGTGCAGTATAACTGGCGCTATGAAGATGTATTTCGCTGTATCAAGACGGGATTGCTCGTCACACTGGATGATGAAGTAACGGCAGATGATCTGGATCGCCTTGAAAATGTCGTGCTCGCATGCGGTATTCATGGATATCGCTGGACAGATGGACGCGAATGGAGAGGCATTCCAAGTCTGTCACTGGAAGCAGAGGAGACAGAGAACGGCCAGCCGAGCGAGCGCGATATGATGCAAGCGCAGCAGATTGAAAAGGTACGCCGTAGAGTCGCCGCGCCACTACAACGGCTGGAGAAAAAGCTCAAAAAGGCAAGACATGCGACTGAGATGTGTATTGCTCTGTATGAGCTGCTGGAAGAGCTGGAGGTCGCCGATAAGCTGGAGCAGTGGAGTGCTGAAGCGGCTGCTAGTGGGCAACCACTGCGCGCACGCGAGCATATTCAGATTCATGGCGGCATTATCGAGCTGATGGAGCAAATGGTCGATATTATGGCGGAGGATGAGCTTCAGCTGGAAACCTTTGCTGGATTGCTGGAAACGGGTCTTGCGGGATTAAGGCTGGGGGTTGTACCACCAGCGATCGATCAGGTGCTGATCGGTTCACTGGATCGTACTCGTCCGCTAGATATTAAATATGCATTTGTGCTTGGTATCAATGATGGCATTGTGCCGTCCGTATTTCCAGATCAGGGCATTTTGAATGAAGCCGAACGATTGAATCTAACAGATAGTGGACTGGAGCTTGCGCCAGGCATTACACGTCGTCAATTGGATGAGCAATTTATTATTTATCATGCACTGACGGTTGCGAGTGATCGTCTGTGGATCAGCTATGCGATGAGCGATGAGGAAGGTCGAGGCTTGATTGCTTCCGAGGTGATCACGACCGTCAAAGCACTCTTCCCTGGCTTGCGTGAGCAATCGCTCAGTATAACGGCTGATGTACGTCAGACAGCCGAACAGCAATTACAGCTTATTGGGCGTCCAGGCGTGACACTGCCTCATCTGATTGGACAGCTGCGTGAATGGAGCCGTGGCACGAATATACCGGTCCTATGGTGGCATGTGCTGCGCTGGTATGATGCGAATGAAGCATGGAAGCCGCAGCTGCATCGATTGTTCGGCTCACTATTTTATGAAAATGTCGGTCATCGTCTGAGCGAGGAAACGAGTCAGCGTCTGTATGGTCGTGTACTACGCACGAGCGTGTCTGGTATGGAGCAATTCGTATCCTGTCCGTTCGCCCATTTTGCAGCGCGTGGATTGAAGCTGCGCGAACGGCAGGAATACCGTCTGAAAGCACCGGATATCGGTCAGCTGTTCCACGCCTCCCTCACAACGTTGGCGCAGGATTTGAAGGAGCAGGGGCGCAACTGGGGCGATCTGACACCAGAGGAATGTGTACAGGTAGCCGAAGCGGCAGTAGATAAGCATACGCCGCGCTTACAGGGTGAGATTTTGCTAAGCTCGCGGCGATATGGCTATATTACACGCAAGCTACGCGATATCGTGAGCCGTGCTTCGGTCATCATTGGTGAGCAGTCACGACGTGGACAGTTTGAGCCGCTGTTTTTGGAGCTGGCATTCGGACCGGACTGTAACTGGCCTGCATTGCGCTTTACTTTAGATAATGGATACACGATGGAGATTGTTGGGCGCATTGACCGTGTGGATGTAGCGGAAGGTGAAGGCAATCTGCTCATTCGGATTATTGACTATAAATCCAGTTCGACCGATTTGAAGCTGCATGAGGTGTATTATGGTCTGGCACTACAGATGCTCACGTATCTGGATGTGCTGCTCACCCATGCAGAAGAGAAGCTCGGACAGAAAGCTGATCCAGCAGGCGCTCTGTATTTCCATGTACACAATCCGATGCTGCAATCGGGCAATCGTCTGAGCATGGAGCAGTCACGTCAGGAGCTGCTCAAGCGTTTTAAAATGAAAGGTCTACTTGTTGCAGACCGTGATGTGATCGGTAAAATGGACAGCACGCTGGAAAAAGGACATTCTGCGATATTGCCTGTTGCCGTGAAGGCAGATGGTGGCTTTTACAGCAGCTCGGCAGTCGCTTCACCAGAGCAATGGCAGGAGCTACTAACGAATGTGCGACAAACGGCACGGCAGATCGGTGAAGGCATTACAGGCGGTGTAACTCAGATTGAGCCTTATCGCATTGATCAGGAGAAGGCATGCACATTCTGTGCGTACAAGTCGGTCTGTCAATTTGATGAGAGTATCAAGGGCAACGCCTACAATATGCTGAAAAAACCAAACAAAAACGAAACATGGGAGCTGCTGCAAAGTCAGCAAAACCCGCAGGAGGGAGAGAGCGGACATGAACGATCATGATCGTGAACAGCAACCATTACAGAGCGGACAGGGCGATCATGCCGATTCTGCGGGCTTTAGCGATGCTGGCAGCCAGTCCGCGCATCAGGAGCGCGCCCATGCCTTACAACAGCTGGTCATTCCAAGACCGGAGGATAGTACATGGACAGAGGATCAATGGAAGGCAGTTTCGCTGCGCGGTGACAATCTGCTCGTAGCCGCCGCTGCGGGTTCAGGTAAAACGGCAGTGCTGGTTGAGCGCATCATTCGTCAGGTGACGGATCCAGACCATCCACTGGATGTGGATCGGATGCTGGTGGCTACGTTTACGAAGGCGGCAGCGACCGAGATGCGTCAACGGATACGGGCAGCGCTTGACCGTGAGGTGCTGAATCGACCGAATGATGAACGGCTGCGCAGACAGCTCGCACTACTCGGTCAAGCATCGATCACAACGCTGCATTCCTTTTGTATGGAGGTCATTCAGCGTTATTATGCGATGATTCCGCTTGATCCCGGCTTCCGCATCGCGAATGAAAATGAATGCGCCATGATGCGTGAGGAATTGCTGGAGGAATTATTCGAGGATAAATATACAGAGGAAGAAGAACGCGATAATAAGCAGTTTCATCGCTTGATCAACTGGTTTGGTGGCGAGCGTAGCGACGAAGCAGCGATGCAGCTTGTAGAGCGTCTGTATCATTTTGCACGCAGTCATCCGTGGCCTGAGCACTGGCTACGTGAAACGGCAAAATCCTTTCAAGTGCAGGATGCAGAGCAGCTGGAGCAGTCCGTCTGGGTAGAGCAGATTGTGAATGATCTGCATATGGCACTGGAAGGGCTGGAGGCACTGGTGCAACAGGCGATCGATACTGCGCTACAGCCTGGTGGCCCTGCCGCTTATGCGGAGACACTACGCGGTGATCTGGAGCTTGTTCATCATCTACAGGATGCAGTCGCCTTGAAGCCATGGAGTGAGCTGTATCCGGTATTTCAGCAGATTACATTTGGCAAGCTCAAGTCTGTGCGTAAGGATGATGCGCTGGATGTACAGCTACAGGAGACAGTCAAGCAGCTTCGCGACACGGTTAAAAAGTCACTGACAGAGCTGGGAAATCTATTTTTTGGTCGCACGGCAGATGAGTTTGCGCAGGAGCTGCGTGAATCGGCACCGCTGATGGAGGAGCTATCGGAGCTGGTGATTCGCTTTAGCGAGCGTTATCAGCAGGAGAAGCAGCGACGCGGCTGGGTGGACTTTTCTGACCTGGAGCATTATGCGCTACAGGTACTACGTGATCCATCTTCTACGCCAGAGCAGCTTTTGCCTTCGGCAGCGGCACTGGAATATCGGTCACGCTTTGATGAAGTGATGCTGGATGAGTATCAGGATACGAACTCGGTACAGGAGCAACTGGTACAGCTCATTTCACGTGAGCAGCCGGGCAATCGATTTATGGTTGGCGATGTGAAGCAAAGTATTTATCGCTTCCGCCTTGCCGAGCCAGGACTATTTTTACAAAAGTATCATCATTATCGTGATGATTGGAGCGGTGACGGACGCCGAATCGACCTGTCACGAAACTTTCGTAGTCGGACACAGGTTGTGGATGCGGTGAATATGCTATTTCGCCAGCTGATGAATGAAAAGGTTGCCGAGATTGTATATGACGAGCGTGCGGAGCTGGTAGCAGGTGCGCAATATCCAGACGGTTATGAAGCGGATTATGAGCCGGAATTCTGGCTGCTTGAGCGTGGCGGCAATGGTGTAAGCGCAGATGAGGAAGCTATCGATAGCGATAATATAACGGGTGGTGACGAGGCAGAGCTGGAATCTGCACGTCTGGAAGCCCAGGCGATCATTACGCGCGTGAGAGAAATGATCTCTCCAGATGGCAAGCCGCTGATGATTTATGATAAAGCGATCGATGGACTGCGTCCGGCAGAATATCGCGACATGGTTATTTTGCTGCGTTCTACGGCGGTATGGGCACCGCTTATGCTGGATGAGCTGAAGTTAGCTGGTATTCCAGCCTATAGCGATGTGGAGCAGGGGTATTTTGAAGCGGTTGAGGTTGATGTGATGCTATCACTGCTGGAGATTATCGATAATCCACAGCAGGATATTCCGTTTGCCTCTGTATTGCGCTCGCCCATTGTTGGCTTGAATGAGGATGAACTTGCTCAGGTAAGACTGGCGCGGAAGCAGGTGACCTTCTACGAGGCGATGACGACCCTGCTAGAAGCTACATCAACAGCGTCAACATCAGAAGCATCCGATACAATGGTTCAGCCTACTACAGATATTGGCGAAATGGCTCCAGAGCGTGCGCAGCCAGCGGATGAATGGCAATATGCCGCCAGCTTAACCGACAAGCTACGCCGCTTCCATGAGCAGCTTCTTAGCTGGCGTGCCGAAGCGCGCGAAGGCGAGCTGGGAAGCCTGATCTGGCGCATTTATCGCGAGACAGGCTATATGGACTGGCTGGGTGGATTGCCGGGCGGTGTGCAGCGCCAGCATCATTTACGTATATTGTATGAACGGGCGTTGCAGTTCGAACGTAGCGGTTCATCACAGGGGTTATTCCGCTTCCTGCGCTTTATTCGTCGTCTCAAGGATACGGGCGGCGATCTTGGCTCGGTATCAGGTGGAGCTGAGGAAAATGCGATTCGGATTATGACGATTCATAAAAGTAAAGGACTGGAGTTCCCGGTCGTCTTTCTGGCGGGTATGTCCAAAATGTTTAATATGCAGGATCTGAATGCACCGTTTCTAATGCATAAGGAGCTGGGCTTTGGGCCGAAGTTTGTAGATGAGGATACACGGGTAAGCTATCCGACTTTACCGAATCTGGCGATCCGTCGTCGTGCGATGAAGGAGCTGCTGGCAGAAGAGCTACGTGTGCTATATGTCGCATTAACTCGTCCACGCGATAAGCTGATCATGCTGGCAACGGTCAAGGATCTAGATAAGCGTATTGCAGCCTGGAGTCAGGTGCAGTCTCATCCAGCGCTAGAGCTACCTGATTATGTACTTGCTCGTGCGCGTAGTTATATCGATTGGTTAGGCCCGGCATTTATGCGCCATCGGGCGGCACGTGTATTCCGTGAGCGTAATGAAGCAGCAACCGCACCTTATGCAGCAGTGCTAGCTGATGATCCAGCAGCATGGCAGGTGCATATTCTGGATACTCGTCAACTAATAGACACGTTAGATGCAGATGAGCAGACGGCTGTAGAGCCGCGTCAAGATGATCCTAAATGGCAAGCGATGAAGGCAGGAAAAGCTCCGCAATGGCACGATATTATTGTCGCTGCGCTGGAACAGGAGCAAAGCGATCAGCCATTAGCTGCTATAGCGGACATGGCTGACGAAAATTCTCATGCCAAGCATAATATAACGTCAGCAACTGAGTCTCTGGAGCCGACAGCTACCCCTACTAACGCTTCTGAGCAGACTAAGGATGTCGATACTACAGCTATCGATGCGAAGACGCTTGCCCAGCATGTACACATTAGTGAAGCAGACTGGCATCGGCTGGATGAACAGGAACAGCAAGCCGCTGAGGCGATTGATACCCGTCTCAGCTGGACATATCCATATGAACAGGCTGCACATATTGCTGCTAAAACGACGGTGAGTGAGCTGAAGCAGCAGCTTGTATCGGATGAGATACCGGATGCTGATCTATGGGAAGGAATCTGGGATTTGAACCCTCAGCTGCAAGCTTATATCGATCGGCAAAAGCAGCATGAAGCTGCTGGCGAAGGCATAGCGACGAATACATCGCTTTTAGCGGAGCTTTCTTCGAAAATATCCCAGGAAAATCTGTCCAGTGATGGATCGTCAGATACTTCTGATCGTCACCGGAATAGTCTTAAGCTTGAACGCCCCTCCTTTATGGAGAAAAAAGGTCTAACCGGCGCCGAGCGTGGGACGGCCTACCATATGGTGATGCAGCGTGTGCCCATACAAGCAGGTGAGGTGACGACCTTGCTTGTTGAGGAAACGAAGCAGCGTTTGGTAGACCAGCAGATTTTACGACAAGCCGAGGCAGATAGTGTACAGCCGGATGAAGTAGCTGGATTTTTCCAGACTGAGCTCGGTCAGCGCCTGATGAACGCTTCATGGATTCGACGTGAACTGGCATTCAGCCACGCGCTGCCTGTTAATGAGCATGGTGATCTGATGCTGACACAGGGCATTATCGATTGTCTTTTCCGCGAAGGGGAGCGCACCATTCTGGTCGATTACAAAACAGATCGTGTTCTTCCGCATGAAGGTGGACTTGAAGCCTTGAAGGAGCGTTATCGTATCCAGCTGGAGCTTTATGCACAAGCTGTACAGCAAGCATTTGGCTGGAAGGTCGATGAGCTATGGCTGTACTTTTTTGACGGTAAGCATGAGGTTCGTATAGATGGATAAATAGACGGGAAGCTTATCATTCTAACGATCATCGAATCGCACAAATCTAATTCTCTGAATGCTGAATAGTATAGAGTTCCCACAGATCGATGCACAGGTGGATCGAGGTACTTTTTACATGCGGTTCGGCTGATCGTTAGTTCTGTTTTGTTTAGTTATGATTGGCGACTCAATAAGCCCGATCTAGTGCAAAACCATACAACGATAACTCATATGCTCTATACAAAATAAGAACAGAAAATAATACACCGCAATATGAAAGATAAAGGGGGAGTTCTGTGCGTATTTTACATACCGCAGACTGGCATTTTGGAAAAACGCTGGAAGGGCGTAGCCGGATGGAGGAGCAGGCAGCATTTGTTGATGAATTGGTACGGCTCGCAGACGATCAGCAGGCGGATCTCATTTTGATGGCTGGCGATGTGTATGATTCAGTCAATCCTCCGGCGATAGCAGAGCAGCTTTTTTATGAAGCGACTGCACGATTAACGGAAAAGGGTAGACCGCTCATCGTTATTGCAGGTAACCATGATCAGCCTGAGCGAATTTCGTCCGCTTCTCCGCTCGTGCGTGGACGCGGAATTCATTTGCTCGGTGTGCCGGAAGCGGCAGGTCTGAGCATCTATGTTCCACGTACAGACGAGACGGCGATCATTGCGCCATTATCCTATCCGTCCGAGGCACGCTTAAATGAATTGCTAACTGAGGAAAATGAAGAAAATACCGTTCGCCGTGCCTATAGCGAGCGTGTTGGACGTCTGATGCGCCAGCTTGGATCTGGCTTTCGTCCGGACACTGTAAATCTAGCGATGAGTCATATTTATGTACTTGGTGGTGTAGAGACCGATTCGGAGCGACCGATTCAAGTAGGTGGAGCGTATACAGTTGACCCGTCGGCACTGGATACAGGCGCGCAATATACGGCGCTCGGACACTTGCATCGCGCACAGGCAGTCAAAGGAAATGGCATGATCCGCTACAGTGGCTCGCCGCTTGCGTATAGCTTTTCCGAAGCAGGACAGGCGAAGTCGGTCACGATGCTGGATATCACGCCAGGACAGGCGCCGCAAATGGAAGAGGTATTTCTGACAAGCGGACGACCACTTGTCCGTTGGAAGGCGAAAAATGGACTGACCGAGGTATATCAGTGGCTGGAAGAGGGGCGTGATCCGAACGCCTTTATCGATCTGGAAATCTCGCTAGTTGAGGCGTTATCGATGAGCGATATTCAAACGCTTCGCAAAGCTTGCGGTGGCATCGTGAATATTCGTCCGGTATATGCGCAAATGGAAACACAGGAGCAGCTTAGTGAGCGAGCGCAATTGCCTGTACACGAGCTGTTCCGTAAGTTTTATGAGCGTCAAACCGGGGGGGCTGTGCCCGAGGATCGATTAATTGAGCTTTTTCTAGAACTGATCGACGGCGAGGACACGATTGCAGCCTCAGATTCGAGTGTACATCATGATTTTGAAGGATAAGGAAGTGCAGCCATGAAGCCCATAATGTTAAAGCTATCCGGCCTGCAAAGCTATCGTGAGCAGCAGGAGATTGATTTTACCGAGCTGTGTGAAACGGGTCTGTTTGGTATTTTCGGACCGACAGGCAGCGGGAAATCAACGGTTCTGGACGCGATCACACTGGCGCTGTATGGCAAGGTGGAGCGTGCGCAGAACGGAACGCAGGGGATATTGAACCATTCAGAGGACGCGGTATTTGTCTCGTTCTCATTTGAGCTATTATCCGATGCAGGCCCACAGAGGTATCGGGTGGAGCGTAGATTTAAACGTACAGGCGATCATACGGTCAGCAACAGCATGAGTCGTTTTATTTGCTGTGAGGCGGATGGCGATAAGGTGATCGCGGATAAGCTTGGCGATGTCACTCGCTGTGTAGAGGAATATATCGGACTGAAAATGGACGATTTTACCCGTGCAGTTGTATTGCCACAGGGGAAATTCGCTGAATTTTTATCGCTCAAGGGCAGTGATCGCAGACAGATGCTGCAACGTCTATTCCATCTGGAGCGGTACGGTGATCGACTGATGCAGAAGCTAAGCCAGCGTGTGAAGGAAACAGATCACCAGCTGGAGCGCTTCGCTTCGGAGCAAACCGGACTTGGCGATGCCTCAGCAGATGCGGTGAAGCAGGCGAAAGAGCATCTGGCAGAGGTCACACGAGAAGCAGAGCGTGTTCGTACGCGTCTGCTCGAAATGAATACGCAGGTGGAGCAATTGGGCAAGGTACGCGAGCTACTGCGTGAGCGCGATCTACTGCATACACGTCAGGAACAGCTTCGTGAGCACGAGCCAGCGATTCGTCAGCTGGAGCAGGAGCTTGCAGATGCGGAATCAGCACGTACATTGTTGCCACTACTAGATGCGTGGCAAGAGGTTCAGGCACAATCAGTAGAAGCCGAGCAACGTATGCAGCATCTCCAGCTCCAATTAGCGCAAACAGAGCAGGTCTACAAAGACGCTGCCGCTGGCGAAGAAAAAGCACGTCTGGAGCTGGCAGCACATGAGCCGCGTCTGGTGCTTCGTCTGGAGCAGCTTCAGCAAGCGCTGGAATTGCAGCAGCAATGTGCCGAGCTGGAGCAATCCCAGCGACAGCTAAATGAACGGTTAGCGCATATTGCCGCAGAGCTGGTACAGGTACAACAGCAGGCAGAGACGGAACAGCGTATGCTAGGCAAGGCAGAGCATCGACGAGCCGAGCTGGAGCAGCAACTCAAGGAGTGCGAGGTGCGCAGCAGTGATCGGCAAAAGCTCCAGTATGCCCAGCAGCGACTCAGTACGCTGGACGGATTGCGTACACGTCAAGCCGAGTTAGAGCAGGAACACCACGATTATGAGTCTGTCCATGAGCGTCATAATAAGCAGTGGGAAGTCTTACAACAGCAGTCTGCCCAATTCGCCTTACAAGAGCAGGAGCTGTATCGTCAGGTGGTTAATGCGCATATTATACAGCAGGAGCAAGACCGTTTGCTGATCGGGGCGCGTGAGCAACTGGATCAATTGGAGCAGCAATACCAGCAGGCATCTCGCGCCGCAGAATCACATCGTCTGGCTGCCATTCTGGCTGCTGATTTGCAGGATGGACAACCATGCTCGGTCTGCGGATCGGTGCATCATCCACAGCCAGCTGTGGCTATTGAGGAAGAGGAATCAGAGTCTTCCGATCTGAATGGGCAGTTGAGTAAGCTTCACCCACTACGTCAGCAAGCGATGCAATACGGTGAGCGGGTACGTAATCACGGCTATGAGCTGGAACGTATGGTCACCGATTGGGAATGGCAGCATGGACGGGAGGAAGCAGTCGCTGCAACGGCTGCGTCTCAGAACACGCCGGGCGATCCGTCTATTGATCAATTCAGTAGCCTGGATGCGCTCGTTCTAACCAAGGCGGATCAACAGGAGCTGGATGCAAGCTTACCTATCGCAGAGACATGGTTGTCGCAATATGGCGTAGCTGTACAGCAATTAGAACAGCAGCTAGAGCAGATCCGTCAGCAGCTACGAGCATGGCGCCAGGAGCAACGTGAATGGACACAGCAACATACCGCTGTACAGGCTGAGCGTCAAAGTGCACTTCGACTAATGGAGCAAGTAACAGCGCGCCTGGAGGCTGGACAACACGCTGTACAAACAGCACTAAATGACTGGCAGCAGACCTTTGAAGGACTATCCGAGCAGGAAGCGCGTGAGCGCTTTGCTGAACTGGCCAAGCGCGATGAGCAGGCAGATGCAATTCGTACTGGCTTGGAAAAGAGTGTGCCTTACATCGAGGAACGTAAGCGCCAATTGCAGGAATGCGAGCAGAAGCTTCATACGCTGGAGCGACAGCAGATTCAGGAGCGCACTCGCTTTGAAGGCGAGGAACGTTTATTACAGGAGAAGCGTAGCCGTCTGGAGCAATGGATTGGTGAGCAATCCGCAGAGGAGCTACTACGGCAGTCACAGGCAGAGCTAGAGTATTATCGGCAGCAGTCTGCTCAATGGGCGGGCAAGCTTCGGGATGCACAGCAACAGCAGCAGCAGGCTTCACAGGCTTATGCGCTAGCAACACAAGCTGCGCAATCGCTGGCAACACAGTCCGAGCAAGCGCGTTCGCGCTGGCAGGGAGCACTGAATGACTCTCGCTTTGACGATGAGCAGCAGGTGACTGCGGCACGCATGGATGAGCAACAGCAGGCACAGGGCCGTCAGCGAATCGAGCAACATCGAGAACAGCAAAGTGAGCTAACTGTCCGATTGCGTGAGCTGGATGCCAAGCTGGATGGACAGCAGGTATCGGAGGAAGACTGGCAACAGCTACAGCAGAGCTGGCAGGAAGCTAGGCAGGCAGACGAAGCTGCGTTAGAGCTACGCGCTCGTGCTACACGCGATGTGGAGGATTTGGAGCAGCGCCATATTCGCTGGCTGGAGCTGGAGCGGCAGCGTGAGCAGTTGTCGATCGAGGCAGGACATTTATCGAAGCTACAAGCGAGTATGCGCGGGAATGCCTTTGTCGAATATATTGCGGAAGAGCAGCTGATGCAGGTCAGCCTGGCTGCTTCAGAGCGTCTTCGTTTTCTGACCCGTCAGCGTTATTCGCTAGAGGTCGATTCCGGTGGCGGTTTTGTCATTTGTGATAATGGCAATGGTGGTATTCGCCGTCCTGTATCGACATTATCCGGTGGCGAGACGTTCCTTACCTCATTGTCGCTCGCACTTGCGCTGTCTGCACAAATTCAGCTACGCGGTAAATATCCGCTACAGTTCTTTTTCCTGGATGAAGGATTTGGTACATTGGACCCCGAACTTCTGGATACAGTAGTTACGTCGCTGGAGAAGCTGCACACCGACCGTCTTGCTGTCGGCATCATCAGTCACGTGCCAGAGCTACGTATGCGCTTGCCGCGTAAGCTTGTGATTTTACCAGCAGAGCAAGCAGGCAAAGGCTCCCGAGTCGTATTGGAGAAAATGTAGCTGAACCGCCAGGTAGCCATACACAACCGATTCGCTTTCATCATGTTACACTAATTATGATCTATTCATCTGTACAAAGCCGTTATATGAAAGGGGAATTTCGATGTTTAAAGAGGATTGCTTATTTTGTAAAATCGTTGCAGGTACAATCCCGTGCAATAAAGTGTATGAGGACGAGCAGATTCTGGCGTTCCATGATATCGCTCCAGCCGCACCTGTACATGTATTAATTATTCCGAAAAAGCATATCGATTCGATGAATGAAGTAACTGCGGAGGATTTGCCACTGATCAGCGACATTCATCGTGTAGCGATCGAGCTTGCCAAGCAGCTCGGAGTTGCAGAATCCGGCTATCGCCTGATCAACAACTGCGGTCCAGATAGCGGACAGGCTGTCCAGCATTTGCATTATCATCTGCTCGGTGGCGGTAAACTTGGCGCATTGACAGGCATCTCCGATTCACATGCATAAATAAACAGGGGATTGCCGTTGGCTCAAAATAGTAATATTGATGTGTTGTTCATAGTCATTCATATTGTGGCTGTGGCTCGCTATCGATTACTGTTTACGTAAGCGGACTCTGAACAATTCTAAATAGTTATGAAGCTGGCTTTCTCAATATTATGGATTATGAATATGCTTCAAGATGAAAGGCTCGCCATTTGGCGAGCCTTTTTGATGTCTAACATTACAGTGAACTCACACTACAGCAAACAACAATGTATATCATGAAATACACCTGTACATGTATTTCGCGATGCCTATCTCTATATGCACCTTACACATTAATTCCTCAAATCAATCCGAACCGTTATCTCCTTCTTCATAATCCATACGAGAGGTCTGCCGCATCACCGTATCGTCTTCCAACCGCAACCAGCTATCCAGCCGACGTTCGCCTTCATGCAGCAAAATAACTCGTGCTCCGCGTGATAAGCTACCATAAGTGTTATAACCAGCCACTCGGCCGAATACAAGCTCAATCCCATGCCATTGCCCCCGATAATCGTTATCATGATCATGTCCGGCGAAGACAGCGAACACATCCTCACCATCCAGCAGGGCAGCAAATAAGCCGCTGTTCACATCTGCGCAGCACACTTCCTCACCTTTGCCTCCAACCGTTGTATCGCTATGCCATGCTTCCCGATATTCAGGCAAAGGAATATGCATGAAGCCAAGTGCAGGCAGAGCCTGACCATCCTGCTTTTTAAACTGTGCGGACTGCTCTCTATACCAGTGAATCTGATCGCTATGAATCCATGCGTAGCCACCGATGAATTCCGGTGCATCTGCACCCGAATCCCAGAAGTAGAGCAGAGCCGCAGCGTCCATTCCATGCACTTGCTGAATCGGGAGTACATAGTTACCAGTGCCATGAATATGCGTCGGACCGGCTTCGCCCTGATGCAGTGTATATTCGTCTGCGATGTGCTGTAGCTGCTGACGTGTCACATGCTTTTCCGAATCGTGGTTGCCATAAATAACGGCAAACGGAATACCTGCATCCTGTGCGCATTGAAGCGCTCGGCGAAAGGCACGTTCCGTTGCAACAGCATCGTCGGCATCATGGCTGGATAAGATATCGCCTGTAAATACGATCAGATCCGGCTGCTCGATATCAATGATGCGTTCTACCAGCCCAATCGTGCGAAGATCAAGCGGATTGTGCTCCACATCCTGTAAATGCAGATCGGTCAGTTGAACAATTTTGAATGTACCCTGTTCGTTAAATGCCAGTCGATGGTTCACGGTAATTCAGCCACCTTTACCTTATATTCAAATGAACCTCCTGCCACGACAATGTGAGCGAATATCAACATTGTACTAGGGTGCAACAGCTCATCCATTCGATTATGCATGCTGCGTGTACATGTTCACATCCTTGCAACAAGTACTTTGCCTATTATTCCTTGAGTGCACCTGCCGATACCCCTTTGGTAAAATGCTTTTGCACAAATGGAAATACGAACAAAATAGGCAAAATAACGAGCAGAATCATGGCCATTTTCAGCGATTCACCGGTTGCCTGCATCCGATCCAGCATTTCATACGCACGACCTGGACGCAGCAGTGACTGACTGAGCGCTTCCTGACTGATCAGCATCTCCTGTAGCAGTGTTGCCGCCGGTTTGAGCTGCTGCTCCCGAACGAAGAACGCGCCGGTAAACCAGTCATTCCAGTGCGATACCCCATTAAACAAGGCCATGCTGGCGAGTACAGGCTTGCTGAGCGGCAATATCAGTTTGAAAAAAATCCCCGTTTCACTCAAGCCATCCATTCGAGCCGCTTCTTGTAGCTCTACAGGCACCTGCTGGAAAAAGGTGCGCATCACCATCATATTCCATACACTATACAGGCTCGGTACGATATATACCCAGATCGTATTGGTCAAATGCAGATCCTTAAGCACCAGATAGTACGGAATCAATCCACCGCTAAACAGCATCGTAAAAAAGATCATAAACGCGATTGGCCCGCGAGCCGGTAATGTACGACTGGTCAATGCATAAGCGGCAAGCGCGGTCATGAATACACTGGCAGCCGTACCAACGACGGTACGAAACAGCGATACGAGAAAGCCGTTAACCATATGAGACTGCGTAAATACCTCGGTGAAATTTTGCAGCGACCAGACGCGCGGCCATAGATAAATACCGCCGCGCTGGGCATCTGCCCCGCTATTGAAGGCTAGGGCTGTAATATTTAATAGCGGGAATAGCACCGTCAGGCAAGCCAGTATAATCAATACATAATTGAGGACTGAAAATAATAACTCCTCCGGTATATACGATGAACGTTTGCTTGTTTGCATCCGCGTGCTCCTTGTACATTTTATTGGCATATAGTCAGTCAGAGTCGGCCATGTCTGCTCTTGCACGGCATTGGATATTCGGACAATACATTACAATTGCATACACGCTGCTAGAATTTAATCGTGATCTTATCCTGACTTTCCTTCTGATTCAAAAATTGGATAAAGCTATCCAGCAATTGTCCATTGTTTAGCTGTGCATTGGCATCGTTCATAATGGTACGCGCTTCATCCATATTATCGCTAAAATAAGCTTTGATCAGACTATCCTTATAGTTATTAATCGCTTGATTCAGCTCATCGCCACGGTCAAACTCACTTAAAAAAGAGAGTGGAGTTAAACCGTCTACGATCTTCGCCTGCTTACGCCGCTCATCATAGTGCCACATTTGCAATATCTTTTTGGCGGTTGAATCACTATTCGAATCGCTGGCATCACCGTAAACTGCCTCGCCAAAGTCATCTGTATCATCAATATCAGTCAAGCCGAGATATTCACCCCAGTAATTGCCCACTCCGCTAAAACCAAGCTTTTCCGCCTGTGCGGGATTGCTTTTCATCAGCTCAAGTACCGACTTTTTGACGACCGGGTTCCCTTTGCTATCCAGTGTATAATCGCGCCCCTCGATACCATATTTGAAGAGGAGCTTTCCTTCACGACTGGCAAGAAAATCAGCCAGCTTTACGATATCCTCTGGATGCTGGGTAGTGGTTGGGATTGCCCAGCCTGCAGAATAAGATTTGTAATCAAGCTGCTTATAGTAAGGGCCATCCACAAAATTAATCGGTCCGAGCGGTACATACGTCATATCGCTGTTTTGCGGAATATAATTGTGCATATCAGCGACGATACCGAAGGAGTGATTGAGCACGCCTTCCCGTGCTTCATTTTCCGACATGGTGAAAAATTCCGGACTAATGAGCTGCTGATGACGCATATTCTGAATAAGCTGGATGCGTTTGAGCGGATAATCAGTTTGACTTTCGAACTTGATCGCACCGCTGGCATCACGAAGGAATTTCTCATCACTTGGCCCTGTCCAGACCAGATCATTGAATAAAGTGTCCACATCTTTACCGCCCCAGACGGTTGGACCGATCGGTGTGATCGGTTTGCCGTTAGCATCAGTGAAATTGCCAGCCTTCATCTTTTGCGCTAACTCATACAGTTGCTGCGATGTTTGGATGGATGCTGGATCAATACCGAGCTTGTCCATAATGTCTTTGCGCACATAGGGACCGCCGACATACTTTTTGCCGACATAACCCGGGTTGCGTGAGATGTCCATATTGACAAGATAGGCAGCACCGTTGAACTCGGGGCGGAACACGATATTTTTCTCCGAGTCCATCGGCAGATAGCCGGGCTGAAAATATTTGCTGTAAATTTTCGTCTGCTTCAAATACGGAGATACATCGGTAAACATGCCTTCCCGTGCCGCCTTAAGCAAGATCGGCATCTCTGGCCGACCGCTATTGTCCAGATAAAAGCCGACAAAGTCAGGCAGATCGCCTGCCGCTAAGCCTGCTGCCAGCGCCTGCGTAGAATCATTGCCAGATACGCCCTGAATTTTTAGCGTGATCCCGGTTTTCTCCTTCAGCACCCGGGCGATATCCGGATTCATTTCGGTCGATACATCACCTGCATCTTCAAAGATCAGGCCTGTAATCACACGATCGGCAATCCATGTTGACGGCTTGCCAGTAGCCTCACTGCTCTGGCTGTCGGTTGCCTTTGCTGGTGAAGTTGAAGAGCACCCCGTCGCCAGCATCGTAACGAGCACAGGAATTGCCAATACCGAAGTCCACTTTTTCATGAATCAAGCTCCTTGAGTCAAATTTTTACCAGAGGGACACCGAAAACCATTTTTTACATAGCTGATTGACAGTAACGACGAGAATCAAACCGATCACACCTTGCATCAAGCCAACAGCGGTTGCATAGCCGAACTGTGCATCTTGAATACCGACATGAATAATGTACGTGTCCAAAATTTGCGCCACCTCAGCATTAGCGGGATTTTGCAGCAGATAGATCTGATCAAAGCCAGCGGACAAAATGCTACTAAGCGACATAATAAACAGAAT
Source organism: Paenibacillus hunanensis (assembly GCF_034055775.1). Taxonomy (NCBI): domain Bacteria; kingdom Bacillati; phylum Bacillota; class Bacilli; order Caryophanales; family Paenibacillaceae; genus Paenibacillus; species Paenibacillus hunanensis. Next base: position 1,878,469 of record NZ_CP139194.1, read on the forward strand.
CAGAATTGTAGGACGGATACCAGGCAGTGTAATATGCCAGATCTGACGGAACCGTCCGGCACCATCCATGCGGGCAGCTTCATATAGCGCCGGATTAATTCCGGCAACGGCAGCGAAATAAATGATGGAGTTCCAGCCGATCTCTTTCCAGATATAGCTCCAAAACATAATCGGATAAAAATAATGCTTGTCCATCATGAAAAAGGTGCTGCCATTACCACCTAATGCTTGTATCCATTCATTGAGTAAGCCTGTATCAGGTGCGAGAACACGTTGTAATATGCCGATTACTACTGCCCATGAGAGAAAGTGAGGTAGATACATGACTCCCTGAAACAGGGAGCGCATGCGTGAACTGCGAATTTCGTTTATTTGCAAAGCGAATAAAATGGGAAACGGAAGAGCGAGAAACAATTTGAAAAAGCTAATAATCAGCGTATTGCGAATATAATTCATACTGTACGAATCATTGAAAAAACGTTCAAAGTATTTCCAGCCGACCCACGGGCCACCGTATAAACCGCCATTAAATCGATATTCTTTGAACGCCAGTATAAGCCCGGTCATCGGAATATAAGAGAATATGATAAAAAAGAGGATCGCTGGCAACAGAAACAAATACATCGATCGGTGCAGCCATATTCTTTTCAGCCATATACTCATGCGCCCTTTTCACCTGCTTTAGTTATTTGATGAGCAAACCAGTCCCATCCTGCACCAACCTCATCGGGATGATGAGCATCGGAGCCGTAGACAAGCGGGATATTACGCTTGACACAGGCGGCGATAAACCATGGCGGCACGTACGCTTGCTGACACAGCGGCTTGCGCAAACCTGCTGTATTCACATCAACTCCAACCCCGGCTTGCTGAAGTAGTGGCAGTAGATTTTCCAGTCGCTTTTGCATAATGAGTGGATTCAGCTCAGGCATGCTCATGCGAAATTTTTCAATCAGGTTGATATGCCCGATTCTGGTGCGTAACGGAAGGGTGCCAGCCCATTGGATCGCTTGCTCGACATGATCGTAATACGCATGCAGCAATTGATCGAGCGAACCATAATAAGGAACGAGACGATCCAATAGCACATCCGCTGTATAATCGACACACTCATTGCCATTTGAACCGGGTAAAAAGTGTACCGACACAACCGCATCCTCCATCTGTCCAGCCCATTGATCCAGCAATCGACTGGCATGCTCCAGACGATCTGGCAAATAGTCTAACTCCAATCCAACAGTAATCTCAATTTGTTCCTCTACATGCTGCTTGAGGCTATGGGCCTGTTCAAAATAGCTACCAAGCTCCTGCTCCGGCATAGCTAACGTGCGCTGCAAAGCCTCATCAGCGATATAATGTGGAGGCAGTGGAGGGTGCTCGGTCAATGTATAACGCTGGAACTGCTGCTGAATCGCCTGCTGTACATAATGTATCATCGAAGCAGAGCTGCCATGTTTGCAAAACGGTGTATGTGTATGCCCATCCCACTTTAGCATGTGTGTCTGACCTCCCTTGCGATTGGAATAATGTGAAATCTCGTTCAGTATAAATAGTGAATTCGTGTTTGACAATATGACCGATCAAACATTAACTGAAAAATTACAAATCAATGCTGAGCTAATCTTTCAAGCTTATAATAAGCCATTTTATTTAACAAAACTCCAACAATAGGGAAAATAAAGGAAGGTTAGAATCTATTTCCTATCATCAAAGCTTATGTTGATTATGTTGGAATAAATGTTTGATTGGTCATTATAAGGCGCAAAAAACGACACATGGTATACCCATGCATCGTTTCTAGAATCTCATCTATTTGTAGTTCGGCTGCTAGCTATTCTTAACCATCATTCATCTACATGAGCCGTCAACCACTGTACACCCGTTTCTTTCAAGTGCTCAATCCAGCCCTCCGGAGCATCCGTATCACAGACAATCGTATCGACCTCGTCAAAAGCGAGCATATGTGAGAATGCACGCACGCCCAGCTTGGAATGGTCAGCGATCACAATTACCTGTTCAGCGGACTTGGCAAACGTCTGTGACATGGAAGCTTCATCCGGATCATATTCGCTAATGCCGTCCGTCAAGGAGATACCGCCAACCGAGATAAATGCCTTGTTCACCCGAAAGTTCCGCATCATTTTCTCACACAAAATACCGCTGATGGATTGCTGCTCTGAATTCAACTCGCCGCCCAGTACGATCACTTTGCCGCTAAAATGCCCGTAATTGATTTTCTCCATCAGCGCAAAGGCAACCGAAAGGCCGTTCGTTAAAATAGTCAGCCGCTTGCGTCCATGAATCGCCTTGACCAACTCGATCGGTGTGGTGCCTACATCGATCACGATCGTATCGCCATCCTGAATCAAATCAGCAGCACAGCGGCCAATCGCAGCTTTTTCGCGTTGATTATGGGATTGCCTTTGCACGAAGGGAGCTTCATGATTTTGAAATAATACGGCTGTCGCACCACCATACACGCGGCGTAGCATGCCATTGCTTTCCAGCTCCTGCAAATCCCGGCGTATCGTTTCCGGTGCGACTTTGAATTGCTCGGCAAGCGCAATCACTTTTACCTGGCCGTTTTGCTTCAATAAAGTAATAATCGCCTGTTTTCGCTCTGATGAAACGGTTGACACGTATGTACACACCTCCGTAATGGTTGCCGACTGTATCGCAGCTTTGCAGCAATATATACATAATAGGATTTATTGTAGCGCTTAATTTTATCCAGCCTAGTGTAGACGATTCATTTCCCTACCGTCAATCGGTCATACACTGGGTATAATATAATTACGGAAAGCGCTGAGGCAGGGAAGAACTGGGAAATGTGGAGGGCATTTTGCAGTCAAATGAACAGAATATGTACCCCGTTGCAGCAGACTCTAACATATTGAAAAGGTACCCCAACCCAGCATTAGAGCCGTATTATGAGGACGTCCAGAAAAAAATGACTGGAAAAACCGTGATTTGGTTGACACTGGCTTCCGTTTTCACCTATAATGAAAGTTGATAAGCCGTGTTATTTTTCCGGACGGTCTGGTCGGAGGGAGGGAAAACTGGTGTCTGAAACGAAAGTTCGCAAAAACGAAACAATTGATGCAGCACTTCGTCGCTTCAAACGCTCCATCGCTAAAGATGGCGTTCTGGCTGAGGTGAAAAAACGCAAACATTATGAAAAGCCGAGCGTAAAGCGTAAGAAAAAATCTGAGGCTGCGCGCAAGAGAAAGTTTTAGGAGGATTTATCCGTTATGAGTCTTAGCGAACGATTGAACGAGGATATGAAGCAAGCTATGAGGGATAAGGACAAGTTCAAATTGTCCACGATCCGCATGGTACGTTCCACAATTCAAAATCAAGTGATTGATTTGAAGCGTGACCTGAACGATGAGGAAGTGCTTGATATTCTTAGCCGTGAGATCAAACAGCGCAAAGATGCCCTCCAAGAATTTGAAAAAGCAGGTCGTGACGACCTGACAACCAACCTTAGTGCGGAAATTGAGATCATTTCGCAGTATCTGCCTGCCCAGCTTTCTGAAGAAGAAATTAAAGTCATTGTACAGCAGACCATCCTGGAGACCGGTGCTTCTTCAAAAGCCGATATGGGAAAAGTAATGAGCGCCTTGATGCCTAAGGTCAAAGGTCGCGCAGACGGAAAAGTTGTGAACCAAGCGGTTCAACAGCTTCTGCCATAAACAAATTCAAAAGCTCCTTCTTTACTTTGTAAAGAAGGAGCTTTTTTCTTTCTACCGCAGTTTACTCTATTTTATCATTCTTAAACATCCAAACATCCAAACATCCACATCTCCACACATCCTTTTAAGATATAAACAGTTGGGCAGGTTAACTTAAATGGGAGGATGCTAACGTGAACAAATATGCAAATGATTACATTTTTGTGAAACGTAACGAGGGTTAACCACGTATAATAAGTATAAGCAAGCCCTGTCTGTGCCATACCGTTTCGACGGGGACGGTCATGTTGTGCATGGATAGATAGTGCATAGGGTGCATCATTATGGCTGAAAAGAAGGGAGCAAAAACGAATGAATAGGATCATCGACGGCTTAAGACGTCATCGTCGTCAGTCGTTTGGGGCATCGATACTGTCCATGCTGCTGGTCATTGTTTCGTTTGTACTTTCTGCGGCTCCGGTACATGCAGCAGCGCAGGCTGCGGCGGCAGAGCCAGGATTGGCTTCACAGATCGCTGCTTTTCTGACGAATCCGATTGTATCCACGATTTTACTGTTTATCGGTATTGCAGGGATCGCGATTGAAATTCTCATTCCGGGCGTTATTGCACCGGGTGCGATTGGGATTATTGCGTTTGGACTGTTTTTCTTTGGTAGCTACATTGCGGGATATTCGGGTTCCGAGACATGGATTTTGTTCGCGGTCGGTCTGTTGCTACTTGTGCTAGAGGTATTTATCCCAAGCTTTGGCATACTGGGTGTACTCGGCGCAGCAAGCTTGATTGCCGCGGTGATACGAGCAGCCTACGATACGTCGGATGCTATTCTGTCACTCGGTATCGCTTTTGTCACAGCTGCGATCTTCGTAGGCTTTGTCGCTTATGCACTTCGCAAACGAGGCGTATGGAACCGTTTTATTTTGAACGATCAGCTCACCTCTGATGAAAGCTATATGGAGAACCTGCAACGTGAGCAGCTGCTCGGTTTGGAAGGTAAAAGCCTAACGCCACTTCGCCCATCCGGTACGGTCATCATAGAAGGACGTCATATCGATGTCGTCACACAGGGTGGATACATCGAACGCGATCGTCCGATTCGTATTATTCGTATCGATGGCAGTCGTATTATTGTAGATGAATTACCAGAGCAACTGGAAAATGTACACACAGGTACAACCAAGCCTGTTAGCTAATGTGTTAGCGAATTTGGATGAGAGTATAGCCTTACAGGCAAATACGATCCCGTCGTACGATCCGGCACTATCTTTTCAGCTAGCTGCGATGTACCGGAGAGAAGCAGATGGAGCAAAGCATGCACTGACTTTGCCACAGAACGCCATTCATCTGCTACTCTTACATAACTACAACGGTCGATAACAGCCCTGAAGCCGGCAGTTTGACCCATTTTATCGAATAGGAGCGTGATTTCTCTAATGGCATCACCTATCGTAAGTATTATTTTTATCGTCGTCGTCGCAATTATCGTTCTGAGTGTGTTTTTCAGCTTCTTCCCGCTAGCACTGTGGATTTCCGCAGTCGCTTCCGGTGTCCGAGTCGGTATCATTACGCTCGTAGCGATGCGTCTGCGTCGCGTTACACCTTCTCGAATCGTAAATCCGCAGATTAAAGCACACAAAGCCGGTCTGGGCTTGAACCTGAACCAGCTGGAAAGTCACTATCTGGCAGGTGGTAATGTAGACCGCGTTGTTAACGCGTTGATCGCGGCACAGCGTGCCAATATTCCGCTTGAATTTGAACGAGCAGCTGCGATTGACCTTGCTGGTCGTGACGTATTGCAGGCGGTACAGATGAGCGTTAACCCGAAAGTGATCGAAACTCCGGTCGTTGCTGCGGTAGCGAAGGATGGTATCGAGGTTCGTGTTAAAGCGCGTGTTACCGTTCGTGCCAACATTGACCGACTCGTCGGCGGTGCGGGTGAAGAAACGATCATCGCCCGTGTTGGTGAAGGTATCGTTACAACGGTTGGTTCCAGTGATTCTCACAAGCAGGTATTGGAAAATCCTGATCTGATCTCCCGTACCGTATTGCAAAAAGGTCTTGATTCCGGTACAGCTTTCGAAATTCTGTCGATCGATATCGCGGACGTAGATGTAGGTAAAAACATCGGTGCGATGCTGCAAACCGAGCAGGCAGAAGCCGACAAGCGTATCGCTCAGGCAAAAGCTGAGGAACGTCGTGCAATGGCGGTAGCGCAGGAGCAGGAGATGAAGGCGAAGGTCGTTGAAATGAGAGCGCGTGTCGTCGAATCCGAATCCGATGTACCGCTGGCGATGGCGGAAGCGTTGCGTAATGGACAGATGGGCGTAATGGATTATATGAATCTGAAAAATATTGAAGCCGATACGCAAATGAGAGGCTCACTGGGCAAGGCTAATGATCCGAATCAGGGTGGGAATGACCAGCAACCACTGAAGTAAGGATGTGTTTCTATGGTTGATTTTATATTAAGGAATCTGTACATTATCGTCATTATCGCCTTTGCTATTTTTACAGCGATCAGTAGCCGCTCTGGCAAAAATAAGTCGCGTAATCCTCGTCAGGGCATGCCGACATTTGGTGGCGGTCCGGATACGCCAGGTAGACGTATTCCGGGTTCTACACAAACGACGCAGGAGCGAGAGGAAGAAGCGCAGCGTCGTTATCGTGAGGCACAGCGCGAATTTGATCAGGGACAGATGGGCAGAGGACTGGAAGAAGGCAGCTCACGCGATACGATGTCACAGGAGGGCACCTATCGTAGTGAAGGGCCGAATACAGCGTCTGATAGCGCAGAAGGCTCGCGGATGGAGCCAGCTACTGCGGCGACCGAAATGGGGCGTACTGCGGATCAGTATCGTAATGAGATGCAGAAGCGTCTGGATCAATTAACGAGCGGAATGAATGATCGTCTGGGTCGAATGGATCTATCGTCTACGCCGTCACCTTCATCTATTGAAGTTACAGGCAATACCTCTTCCTCTACTGAGCTTCGTCTTGACCCTGGTCAGGCAGCACAGGGTGTGCTGTGGGCAGAGATTTTAAGTCCGCCACGTTCTCGCCATGGGGGCAGCTTTGGACGTAAGACGAGCCGCGAGGGGCAGTCTACAGAAACATAAAAGAATGTTAAGCGATATACCCTAAGCTGGGTATAGATATAGTGTGGATTTGAAGCCGGTCTTGCAAAGGACCGGTTTCTTTATCCATTAGCCAAAAAATTTTGCATGAGCTTCGATACAATGGTAAAGTTTATGAGAAGGTACGACGACTATTATTCTACAACTGAGGAGATTGAGGCTATTTGTCAGAGCAAACGCAAAGCATCAGAATTCCCTTGCAAAACGTGGAAGAAGGACTGGCCCTGTTCGGTCCACAGGATCAGTTTCTAAAAATGATTGAACGTGAGACCGAGGCGAAAATCGGCAGTCGTGAAGCCGAAATTGCCATCCAGGGTCCCGCTGCGGTCGTAGACCAGATGCAGCAGCTGTTCGAGGTGCTGCTTGAGCTGGTTCGCAAAGGCTACGTACTGACCGAACGGGATATTTTATATGCAATTGAGCTAGCTAAGGATATGAGAGCGGATCAACTGCTTGACTTATATAAAGGAGAGATCACCCAGACGTTTCGTGGTAAGCCGATTCGCGTTAAGACGATTGGACAGAAGTATTATGTGTCCACGATCCAGAAGCGCGATATCGTGTTCGGTATTGGCCCTGCCGGTACAGGTAAAACGTATCTGGCGGTTGTGCTCGCAGTAGCGGCGCTCAAGGAAGGCAAAGTGAAGCGTATTATCCTGACACGTCCAGCTGTTGAAGCGGGTGAAAGTCTGGGTTTCCTGCCAGGGGACTTGCAGGAAAAGGTAGACCCTTATCTGCGTCCATTGTATGATGCGCTTTATGACGTCATGGGGCAGGAGCAGACAGCGAAGGCATTAGAGCGCGGTTTGATCGAGATTGCACCGCTTGCGTATATGCGCGGACGCACACTTGATGATTCATTTATTATTTTGGATGAGGCGCAAAACACAACGCCTGAGCAAATGAAGATGTTTCTAACGCGTCTTGGCTTTGGTTCCAAAATGGTCATCACGGGTGACGTGACTCAGATTGACCTGCCACGCGGCAAAAAATCCGGGCTGGTTGAAGCGAGACTGGTGCTGGATGGAATTGCGGAGATCGGTTTTGTTACCTTTGCCGAGCAGGACGTTGTGCGGCATTCACTGGTACAAAAAATTATCGTTGCTTATGACAAAGCATCGGAGAATCTGGAATAGCAGATGGTCAGTGGAAAGGCAGCAACCGCACATTTTGAATATTCAGAAGTGAGAGGACTGTAAGTATGACATCCAAGGAACCGTCCAAGATCAATTCATTCTATTCCAGGCTGGCAGGATGGAAAACTGGCCGCGGAACAAAATATATCCTATTTGCGCTATTGCTGGTTATTTTCTATGCCAGCTTAGCGCCTAATTTGTTGCCACAGCGCTTCGATATTCATGTCGGTGCAGCAACCGACAAGGACATTATTGCTCCAACGCAGCTTCCGAATAACAAGGCGACCTTGCAGGCACAGGAGGAAGCGGCAGAGCGTGTTGAAGCGGTATATAAGATCGTTTCTATGCATCGAGATACCGTGATTGCCCAAATGCTGGAGCGAATCGAGTCACTGAATCAGGATGACCAGATATCGAGCGCGGATAAAGCGCAAATTTACAGCCAGGAAATTCCCGATCGGATTCGTAATTCGGTTGCTAATTTTATACGTAACCAGCGTGAGAGTGACAATTACTCTTCGCAGTTACTGGATGAAATGCAGCGTACGATTTCCAATCAGACGTATAGTATACCGGAAGAAACCTTTTTGAAAATCCCACGTCTGTCTAATGCAGATGTACAGCAGATCAGTCAGGTGGCGACATCGATTGTATCGCGTCTGATGAGTGATCAGATTGCCGATGCCCAATCTGCACGAGCGCGTGTAGCCGAATTGGTAAATACAAGCTCGCTAGAAAGCCGTACCGCACGCGAGGTGGCGCAGGAGCTCATTCGTGGCGTACTCACAGCGAATAAGTTCTATGATGAAGAAGCGACCAAGGCAGCAAAGGTTGAAGCGCGTGAAAATACACCTGTTGTCTATGTACAGCAGGGCGAAGTGATCGTGCCAGCCGGTCAGGTCATTACGCAGGATATGTATACCCTGCTAGATGAGAACAATTTGCTCAAAAACGAAGTGAACTACTGGCCACAGCTTGGCTTATTCATGCTGTCGTTTCTGCTTACACTGGGCGTGTATTTATTTATTCGTCAATCGGCTCAGCGCGGTATGCAATATAATAATGCCCAGCTCCTTATGCTGATTTTGATCTTTGTGATTACTGTGCTGGCTTTTCATCTGGTACGTATTTTGCAAATTGGCAATTCGCCTTATTTTGGCTATCTTGTACCAGCAGCGCTCGGTGCGATGCTGATTACGCTATTGCTGGATATTCATCTCGCCTATGTATGCTCGATCATTTTGAGCGTGCTGGCAAGCGTGATTTTGAATATGCGTCAGGGCGAAATGTTTGACTATCAGTTTGGGTTGTTTACGCTGGTTGTATCGTTTGCAGCGATTCATTCGATTCACCGTGCAAGTCAGCGCTCGACCATTTTGAAGGCGGGTATTATGACATGTTTGTTCGGCGCGATTTGCGTGCTGACGCTGGTGCTGCTGCATGATAATGAATGGACGCGTATGACGGTACTGTACGCACTGGGCTTTACCTTTGTAGGTGGCTTGCTAACAACGGTGCTTGTGCTCGGACTGATGCCATTTTTCGAGACGACCTTTGGTATTTTGTCGGCACTGAAGCTGATCGAGCTGTCCAATCCGAACCATCCATTACTGCGCAAGCTACTGATCGAAACGCCAGGTACGTATCATCATAGCGTGATGGTGGGTAACTTGTCCGAGGCGGCGGCAGAGGCGATTGGTGCGAATGGATTGCTGTGTCGAGTCGGTTCATATTATCATGATATCGGGAAGACCAAGCGACCAGGCTATTTTATTGAAAATCAAAACCATATGGAAAATCCACATGACAGCATCGATCCGAAGCTGAGTAAATCGATCATCATTGCCCATGCACGAGATGGCGTGGAAATGCAAAAGGAATATAAGCTACCGAAGCCGATTCGAGATATTGCTGAGCAGCATCACGGTACAACATTCCTGTACTTCTTTTATCAAAAGGCGCTCAAGCAGGCAGAGGAGCAGGGCGTAGAGCCAGACTTCACCGAAGAGGATTTCCGTTATGCCGGGCCGAAGGCGCAGACGAAGGAAGCGGCTGTTGTCGGTATTGCAGATAGCGTTGAAGCGGCTGTGCGCTCGCTCAAGCAGCCAACCGTGGAGCAGGTCGAAACGATGATCGAGAAGATTATCAAAGGACGTCTGGATGATCATCAGTTCAATGACTGTGATCTGACGATGAAGGAGCTGGATGTGATTGCTCAAACGCTGAAAGAAGCGGTTATGGGGATTTTCCATTCACGTATCGAGTATCCGGAAGATGTGAAGAAGCCGGATGTAAAGGAGAACAAGGCATGAGTTTACAGCTCGCATGGGAAAATGAGCAAACAGAATATGAAATTACAGATAAGCTAATCGGTCTGCTGGAGCAAATTTTGCAGGAAGCCGGTAAGCAGGAAGGCGTAACTGAAGGTGAAGTTGCGCTGACTTTTGTAGACGATGAGGCGATCCATGAGCTGAATCTGGAATATCGTAATATCGACCGTCCTACTGATGTGCTGTCCTTTGCGATGAATGAATCGCTGGATGATGAGCCGCTGATTCATTATGGAGAAGGCGTTCCAGAGGCAGAAGGCGAGCCCGAAACAATGCTGGGTGATATTATCATTTCCATTCCGCGCGCCATTGTACAGAGTGAGGATTACGGACATTCGGTTGAGCGTGAGCTGGGCTTTCTGTTTGTGCATGGCTTTTTGCATTTACTCGGCTATGACCATCAGGACGAGGAGAGCGAAGCAGAAATGATGGGCAAGCAGGAGCAAGTATTGCAGCAGATCGGATTGACTCGCTAATGAAAAAGAGGACGTGGAGAGCCGTATTTTATTCCGCAACTGAAGGTGTGATTGCAACCTTCCGTACCGAGCGCAACTTTCGCGTTCATGTGCTAGCGACATTCGCCATCATTGCCGCCGCATGGTTTTTCCATGTAAGCGTGCTTGATTGGCTGCTGTTAACGCTTGCGATCGGAATGGTACTTGGTGCGGAGCTGATGAACACCGCCGTAGAGGCTGCCGTCGATCTCGTCTCTCCCGACTGGCATCCATTTGCCAAAAAAGCAAAAGACGCCGCTGCTGGAGCAGTCCTGATCGCATCGTTAACAGCCGCAGTCATTGGAATCATCATATTCTGGCAGCCCGTCCTGCAATGGCTAGCGACACTGTTCGGTTAGTAGCTACCAGCTGACAACTGCTATGCAGCTTGCAAGTTACCGGTACAATGCGTATCGATAAGCGATTGATTCTACGATATACAGTATGCGAATAGATGAAATACGACTTCAACGCGTGCCATCTATAAAGCCCCTTGCTCTAGTCTAGAGTGCACCTCTTGGAATGCTCATTAGAAACCCTCTCGGGTCAACGAATAAGCATTTAGGGAAGCACATACTAAACTTAGGCAAGGGGCTTTTATAAGCTGATATGATGATACGCTTACCACCTTATTCTTTCTTAAAGTGGTTATCTCTTATAGCAAGAATCTTCATAATCGCTTCATTCAAATTCGAAATCTCCCGTAAACCCTGTCCGAATCCCCTCAAATGATGTAAAATAGAAGTAAACCCTTTTGGCGTCCGGCTGATCAAGCGAACGCCTTCATGCACCTATTCGATTGTGTACTGGAGGAACAACATGGAATCATCCCAATTGCTGCAAGAGGCGATTATTGCCCGTGCAAAAGCATATGTACCTTATTCCCATTTTTCCGTTGGAGCTGCGCTGCTGGATGAGGATGGCAACGTGCATCACGGATGTAATATTGAAAATGCAGGCTATTCTCCAAGTAACTGTGCAGAACGTACAGCGCTATTCAGTGCAATCGCACAGGGACATCGTCCCGGCTCCTTCCGCATGCTGGCGGTTGTAGGGGATACCGATGAGCCAATTGCACCGTGCGGTGTATGCCGTCAGGTCATGGTAGAGCTGTGCAAGCCAGATATGCCGGTATTGCTCGCCAATATGAAGGGCGATACACGCATGACGACTATTGCTGAGCTGCTTCCGCATGCATTTGGACCGTGGAATCTAAGCCAACCTTCTTGATCGTTTTGGTTGAACGATATACTAATACAGGTATCTCTATCGCAATAGCAGATACCGATGAACGGAGTGTACTATGTCAAAAAAATCTTTTAAATCCGGTTTTGTCGCGATTGTCGGCCGTCCGAATGTAGGCAAGTCAACGCTGATGAATCAGGTGATCGGGCAAAAGATCGCGATCATGTCCGATAAACCACAAACGACACGCAACAAAATTCATGGCGTCTATACGACAGACGACATGCAAATCGTATTCCTAGATACACCAGGCGTGCATAAGCGTCAATCCAAGCTGGGCGATTACATGAACCAGACGGCATTGAACACGTTGAATGAAGTGGAAGCAGCGCTATTTCTGGTGGATGCAGCCGAAGGTCTGGGCGGCGGTGACCGTTTTATTATCGAGCATTTGAAAAAAGTCAAAACACCAGTATTCCTCGTATTGAACAAAATTGATCAGGTGAAGCCGGAAGATTTGCTGCCGCTAATCGATAAGTACCGTTCCCTGCACGAGTTTGCGGAGATCGTCCCAATCTCGGCTAAGCTGGGTAATAACGTCAATACCTTGCTGGAGCAGCTCGGTAAATATTTACCAGCAGGTCCACAATACTATCCAGACGATCAGGTAACTGATCATCCAGAGCAATTTGTTTGTGCAGAGCTGATTCGTGAGAAAATTTTGCAAATGACACGTGAGGAGATTCCACACTCCATCGCCGTTACGATCGAAGATATGTACACGCAGGAAAATGGAGTTGTGAATATCTCAGCTGTTATTTTCGTAGAGCGTGATTCCCAGAAAGGGATCATTATCGGTAAACAGGGTGCCCTGCTAAAAGAAGTCGGCAAGCGTGCACGGATGGATATCCAGAATCTGCTCGGTTCCAAAACATTTTTGGAGCTATGGGTGAAGGTGAAAAAGGATTGGCGTAACCAGGATCGTGTGTTGAAAGACCTCGGCTTCCATAAAGACGCGTAAGCAAGGAAGAACGAACAGATAGTATAAAGAACGACAAGCGGATGAATGCAGTCAAAAGTAATAAATAGACTGGATCTGCGATATTACCGCACCACGTACAATTGAACAAATTGCCATAACGAAAAGCTTCTTTTCTCATAGAAGCTACCGGAAGAGCCAGTGGCTGTTCATGTTATGCGATGGGAGGGAAACAGGGCATGTGATTGAAATGCCCTGTTTCTTTCGCTTCATTGGTAGTTCGTTCATCTGTACCTAAGATAAGCCAGCATCATTTTCTTTTTTTAACAATAAGACAATCGCTCACGTATACGGCAAGCCATCTCATTTTAGAACGAATCGATCTCACACGATGGCGTGAACGACATACGATAGCGATCAACGAGATCGGAGGCTAGCGTGTGCTATACCGAGTGCAAGGAATCGTAATCCGCAGCATGGATTATGGTGAAGGCAACAAAATCATTACACTATGCACGGAGACGCACGGTAAGATTGCCGTGTTTGTTCGTGGAGCAAGAAAAGCCAAAAGTCGGCATGCTGCGCTGGTACAGCCTTTTACGTATGGCGAATTCAACTTTTTACGAAGCGGCACGAACATGGGCACGCTTAATCAAGGCGAAGTAATCGAATCCAACCACAAATTGCGCGAGGACATTATTCTTGCCGCTTATGGCGCCTATGGCTGCGAGCTAGTCGATAAAGCGTTACTTGATAACGAAACCGGACACTTCTGGTTTGATCAGCTCAAAGCTTATTTATCTTTTCTAAGCGAAGGACGAGACCCGGTCATCCTCACCGCCCTGTTCGAAATGAAAGTGCTACAAGCCGCAGGCTACGGCCCACAGGTCGATGCGTGCATGTTCTCTGACGAGACCGAAGGTGATTTCTGGCTTAGCGTGCGTCTGGGCGGCATCCTATCCAAACGCGAACGCCGCCAGGACCCCGCAGCAATCGCACTTTCTCCAGGCGTACTACGCCTACTGCGATTATTTGCCAGACTCGACATTCGCCGCCTCGGCAATATCGACGTACGCGAGGAAACAAGAGCCGAGATCAAGCAGATCATGAGTGCTTTCATGGAAGTACAACTTGGCTTAAAGTTAAAATCACGACGCTTTTTGGAACAATTAGAGAAGTTCGAGATGTAATCGGGCGAAGCTAGTTGATTGTAGTTATATAATTCGTAGTCATATAATTCATGGTAATCGTAATGAGACCAGTACGTAATAGCAGTAACGAGATGTAGTACCTAGACCAGGTTAAAGATTAACTTTGTCCATGTACTGGCACGTCCATAATTCAGTAGTTGAAGTGAATTCAAGGTTGAAATGAATTCCGATCAAGGTACTGGTATTCAGATAGCGATTTGCCTAAAGAAAAAAGGAACCTATCTCTTCGCATTTTTCCCTATACGGATATATGATGCTATAAATAATGCTGGAATTTTTCAATAACGCCCCATAATTTTGTCTGAGGTTCTGAGGTTCTGAGGTTCTGAGGTTCTGAGGTTCTGAGGTTCTGAGGTTCTGAGGTTCTGAGGTTCTGAGGTTCTGAGGTTCTGAGGTTCTGAGGTTCTATACGCAACTTATATGCTGCGAGAAGCACAGAACGAAGGGAAGGAATAAGGGGAAAGGACGATTTTGGAGGTGCGGGAATCTACATTAACAATCTAATCTAGTAGATTCCCGCGGCTCCACTGAGTCCGTCCCCTTATTCCTTACCCAAGTGGTGTCTGCATCCCAACACAAGTTAGCGCAATAGACTGCTATCATCCAGCCGCCGTATTGACGAACGATGTCAATTCCGGTATGATCAATTCTATATTGTGGCGCTAATGGTGCCACACATGATGCATTGACCGGAAAAGTAAGCTAACGATATTCGTCCCAAGCGAATCAGGGATCGTGGGAGCCTGATGACGACCGATAGCCGAATGGCATCCGCGAGCATATGAGCTGAATACGGAAAAGTGGATGACATGCCCAGCATGTCTTCAAGTAGGGTGGAACCGCGGGAAATGAACCTCTCGTCCCTATGTCTGTGACCAGGCGTAGGAACGGGAGTTTTTTGCGTGCGTTGCAGATAAAGATGCCGTTTCAGCGTCACATTTGCCAACCCGGCACCTATAACGAAGATAATGGAAAAGGAGTAATGTCGATGAATTTCCAGCAAATGATTTTGACGCTGCAAAACTTCTGGGCTGCGCACAACTGTATTATTGTGCAGCCGTATGACACTGAAAAGGGTGCAGGTACAATGAACCCGATGACCTTCCTGCGCTCTATTGGCCCTGAGCCATGGCGCGTCGCTTATGTTGAGCCTTCCCGCCGTCCTTCCGATGGTCGTTACGGCGAGAACCCGAACCGTCTGTACCAGCATCACCAGTTTCAGGTGATTATTAAGCCGTCTCCAGACAAT
The DNA here is from genome assembly GCF_034055775.1 of Paenibacillus hunanensis. Classification (NCBI taxonomy): domain Bacteria; kingdom Bacillati; phylum Bacillota; class Bacilli; order Caryophanales; family Paenibacillaceae; genus Paenibacillus; species Paenibacillus hunanensis. The sequence goes on from NZ_CP139194.1 coordinate 1,893,880, forward strand.
ATTCAGGAAGTGTATCTGGATAGCCTGCGTGCGCTGGGCATCGAACCGCTGGATCACGATATCCGTTTTGTTGAAGATAACTGGGAAAACCCGACACTTGGCTGTGCCGGTCTGGGCTGGGAAGTATGGCTGGACGGTATGGAAATTACGCAGTTTACGTATTTCCAGCAAGTCGGCGGGATCGAAACAAGCCCAGTATCCGTTGAGATTACCTACGGTATGGAACGCTTAGCTTCTTATATTCAAGAGAAGGAAAATGTATTCGATCTGGAATGGGTAGAGGGCATCGCCTATGGTGATGTATTCCATCAACCGGAGTTCGAGCATTCCACGTATACTTTTGAGGTATCCGATGTATCCATGCTGCTAGGCCTGTTCAGCACCTATGAGCAGGAAGCAAAACGTGCTATGGAATTAAATCTCGTATTCCCGGCATATGACTATGTACTGAAATGCTCGCACACCTTCAACCTGCTGGATGCACGCGGCGCGATCAGTGTCACCGAGCGTACTGGTTATATCACACGTGTCCGTAATCTGGCGCGTCAGATTGCTACGACATATCTGGAAAGCCGCGAGAAGCTTGGCTTCCCGATGCTCAAGAAGGGAGAGGTATAATCATGGCAAAGGATCTATTGCTTGAAATTGGTCTGGAAGAAGTGCCTGCTCGCTTTTTGCGCGCGGCAATGAACCAGCTGCTCGATAAAACGGTAAAATGGCTGGATGATTCACGTCTGGCACATGGCGATGCCAAAGTATTTGCCACTCCACGCCGATTGGCAGTATGGGTAAAAGATGTAGCCGAAAAGCAAGAAGACATCAACGAAGAAGTAAAAGGCCCTTCCCGCAAAATTGCACAGGACGAAACAGGCAACTGGAGCAAGGCTGCACTGGGCTTTGCACGCAGTCAGGGTGTGGACCCTGCTGACTTCACGTTCCGCGAAGTGGGCGGCGTTGAATACATTTATGCACAAAAGAGCAGCATCGGTGCAAGCACCGACAGTATTGTTGCGGATGCGCTGCACCAGATCATTACGTCCATGACGTTCCCGAAAAACATGCGCTGGGGCGATCATGATTTCCGCTTTGTACGTCCAATCCGCTGGATGGTCGCACTGTGGGGACATGAAGTGATTGACTTCGAAATTACTGGTGTGAAAACAGGTCGCACAACGCGTGGACATCGCTTCCTCGGTAAAGACACTGAGATCGCTGAGCCAACGCTGTATATGGAAGCCCTGCGCGAGCAGCATGTTATCGCAGACGTAGAAGAGCGGCAGGCGATGATCAGCGCGCAAATCGCTCATCTGGCAGCTGAGAAAAACTGGCATATCGATGTGAAGGATGATCTGCTGGAGGAAGTATTGTTCCTCGTTGAGACACCGACGGTACTGTACGGTACGTTTGATCCAGCATTCCTGAACATTCCACAGGATGTACTGATCACATCGATGCGTGAGCATCAGCGCTATTTCCCGGTGCTGGATAGCGAAGGGCAATTGCTTCCATTTTTCGTAACGGTACGTAACGGTAATGACCGCGCACTTGACGTGATTGCAAAAGGTAACGAAAAAGTATTACGCGCACGTCTGTCCGATGCGAAGTTCTTCTACGAAGAAGATCAGAAGCTGAAAATTGCAGACGCTGTAGCGAAGCTGGATAATATCGTTTTCCATGAGGAAATTGGTACGCTGGGTGAGAAGGTTCGCCGTGTACGTCAGATTGCTGATCAGCTGGGTGCTGCACTACAGGTATCTCCAGAGCAAGCCGCAACGATTAGCCGTACGGCTGATATTGCCAAGTTCGATCTGGTTACACAGATGGTGTACGAGTTCCCTGAATTGCAAGGTGTGATGGGTGAGGATTATGCACGTAAGGCTGGCGAGAGCGAAGAAGTGGCACGTGCTATTTTCGAGCATTATCAGCCTCGATTCTCCGGCGATAGCGCACCTGCATCGCTGACAGGCTCGATCATTAGCATCGCTGAGAAGATCGATACGATCGTAGCCTGCTTCTCGATCGGAATTATTCCTACTGGCTCGCAAGACCCGTATGCATTGCGTCGTCAGGCAGCAGGTATCGTACAGATTCTGCTGGAGAGCGAGCTTCCGCTGACATTGGAGCAAATCTTTGACATTACCTTGAATATTCATGAAAATTTAAGGAATATGAAACGTTCTTCCGATATAATACGTATAGATTTAAATGAGTTCTTCGGTCTGCGTGTGAAAAAGCTGCTGTCCGAGACACTCCGCTATGACGTGGTTGACGCTGTCATTTCGGCAGGCTTTAGCCATATTGGTTCCGTTGTAGCGCGCGGTAATGACCTGATGAAGGCTGTACAAGAAGTTCCTGACTTCAAGCTGACTATCGAGTCATTTGAACGCGTATCAAATCTGGCGGCGAAGTCTGCAGGACATACCGTGAACGCTGCGCTCTTTAGTGAAGCAGGCGAAAGCGATCTGTATGCAGCATGGGAATCCGTCACTAGCAATTACAATAGCTTAATGGATAATAACAAGACAGGTGAAGCACTGGCACTACTGGCAACACTTCGTCCGGCGATCACGGCGTTCTTTGATCATATTATGGTTATGGTCGATGATGAGGCTGTACGTGAGAACCGTCTTGCTTTGCTCGCGGCGATCGATCGCGACGTGAAGCGGTTTGCAGATTTTTCAAAGCTGGTTAAATAGACAATACAGGAGCATAAGCGCCTGTTGCACCAATTGAATTTAGAAGTGCATAGCCTAATGAAGCATGCGGTCATGCTTGCCAGCTGGCGAACCTGACTGCGGTAGCTTGCTTCTAGCAGCATGCATTTCATACTCACTCATACTTGGATACGGAACGACTATTTTACACGGTCGTTCCGTATTTTCCGCTTTGTGAACGAACGTATGCTCCGTGACCGATCATGTCAGCTCGTGGTTAAGAGATGAAGTCTTCTATCATAGTGTATAGAAAGGAGAGGTCATTTGCCATCTGAAATAAAGGATCGTCCGACGATCGTTGTTGACGGCGATGCCTGTCCCGTCAAAGCGGAAATCGCTGAAACAGCTCGTGCATTCGAGGTGCCTGTATTGATCGTTTCCTCGTTTGACCACCGTATTCAAGCGGAGGAAGGTGTACGTGTTATACAGGTGGATCGCGGCGACCAGAGCGCTGATTTGTATATTGTGAATCATATCCAGCCTGGCGATATTGTGATCACACAGGATTACGGACTGGCTACGATTGCACTGGCAAGGCGATGCCTTGTGCTGTCCTTTCGCGGTATGGAGTTTCATGCGGACAATATCGAATTTTTGTTAGCTCGGCGTCATGCGCAGGCAAAGGCACGTCGCCAGGGTAAATATGGCAAAGGTCCACGTCCGCTTACCCATGAGGATCGAAAAAATTTCCAAACAGAGCTAGCAAAACTTTTAACAAATAGGCAGGAGTTTCGTTCTGACTAGCGAATATTATGTATCGTGCGAAAAGAGATGAAGGTGGTAACGATGAACACCGGACATAGCGGTGGTATTCCTGAGGAAGTCATTGAAGCTGTATTACAGCATAATGACATTGTCGATACGGTAAGCAAGTATGTTCATCTGACCAAACAAGGAAAGTATATGAAGGGTCTCTGCCCGTTTCATTCTGAAAAGACGCCTTCGTTTACAGTAACACCTGAACGCCAGATTTTTTACTGTTACGGATGTGGCGCTGGAGGCAATGCAATCAAATTCCGCATGGAAATTGAGGGTCTGTCCTTTCCAGAAGCGGTCAGATTGATGGCGGAAGAATCGCATGTTCCTTTTCATGATAATAAAGGAACCGCAGTCTCTCCGCAAAATAAGGAGCTGGAGCGATTGCTCCAGGCGCATGAATGGGCTGCCAAGCTATTCCACTACCTGCTGAAAAATACGGAGCATGGTAAAGCTGCAATGGATTATCTACGTAACCGCGGGTTTGGTGACAAGCTGATTGATCAATTTCAGATTGGCTATGCACCGGATCGCTGGGATACATTAGTGCAGTTTTTTGAAAAACGTTCCTTTGATCTACAGGAGATGGAAAAGGGTGGACTGTTATCATCGCGTCAAAATGGCTCCGGCTATGTGGATCGTTTTCGCGGGCGAGTGATGTTTCCAATTATGAACCGCAGTGGCAGGGTTATTGCCTTTGCGGGAAGAATACTTGGAGACGGTCAGCCCAAATATTTGAATTCACCTGAAAGTCGTCTGTTCAACAAGAGCCGCACACTGTACAATTTGAATCTTGCTAAGGGAGCGATTCGCAAGCAAGGGCAGGTTGTACTCATGGAAGGCTTTGGTGATGTGATTGCCGCATGGGATGCAGGGGTACAACATACTGTGGCGACGATGGGAACCGCATTGACTGAAAATCATGCTGCGCTCATTCGTACGCTGACCGAGGAAGTCGTTGTTTGTTATGATGGCGACAATGCCGGTCAGGCAGCTGCATTGAAAAGTATCCCGATTCTGGAGGGAGCGGGTCTGCATGTAAAGGTGTCGGTGTTACAAAATGGACTGGATCCAGATGAGTACATCAAAACCTACAGCAAGGAACGTTTTGTAGACCAGATCATTCATGGAGCTGTATCTACTACCAAGTTCAGACTGATCAATGTTAAGAAACACCATAATCTGCTTGAAGAGGATGGCAAAGCTGCCTACGCCCAGGAAGCAATCGGGATTATCGCCCAGCTTGGTTCACCGACCGAAAGAGAAGTTTACCTCAAGGAGTTATCCACCGAGGTTGGTGTATCCCTGGAAAGCCTCAAGCAGGACTGCAATCTGGCTCGTCAAACGTATAGCCGTAAGCAGGCACAGAGTCAGAGCAATAACAGTAACCGCAGTAATGGGGCTGATGCGTCAGGCAAATCGTTCCGAGGCGGCTCGCGCAAGCAGACTGGAGCGCCAACACTGTTGCCCGCTTATCATGTAGCAGAGCGGCGTTTGCTCTCCATCATGCTTCAGGATGGAGAGGCTGCAACCTATGTGAGCGACCAGCTTGGCGACAGATTTAATATTCCGGAGCATGCGGCGCTGGCAGCATATATTTATTCTTATTATGCGCAGGGCAAGCCACCAGATATTAGTCGGCTTATCGCCTCGCTTCAAGACGATCGGTTGGAAAAAACGGCAACGTCCATCTCGATGATGGATGAGCCGCTCGATACAAGTCTTCGGGGAATGGATGATTACATTCGTGAGATCAAGAAATTTCCCAAGCAGAAGCAGATCGAGCAAAAAAGAGAAGAGATGCTGCGTGCAGAGAAATCCGGTGATTTCCTGCGTGCTGCTCAAATTGCAAGTGAGATTATCGCCCTGGAACGTGGATAGTCGTTCGGTACGGCTAGTTGCAGGGAGGAGGGAGTCGAAAGATGGCGAACGATCAGCATACTGAATTGGAAACCGAATTAACATTGGAACAGGTTAAGGAGCAGCTCATGGAAGTGGGCAAGAAGAGAGGCTCCTTGAACTACAAAGATATTACGGAGAGACTGGCTGCATTTGACCAGGATGCCGAGCAAATTGATGAGTTTTACGAGCAATTGGGTGATAACGGCGTTGAAGTAATCAATGAGGGTGACGAAGAGGTTCGTCGTGATTCCGACAGTGATAACGAAAACGGTGATAACGAGTTTAGCTTTGACGATGATCTGGCATTGCCGCCAGGTATCAAAATCAATGACCCGGTACGTATGTACCTGAAAGAAATCGGTCGCGTTCCGCTGCTGTCTGCTGACAGCGAGGTAGAGCTGGCTAAACGCATCGAGCAAGGTGATGAGGAAGCAAAACGCCGTCTGGCAGAAGCCAACCTGCGTCTCGTAGTTAGTATCGCGAAGCGCTATGTCGGTCGTGGTATGCTATTCCTGGATCTGATTCAGGAAGGTAATATGGGTCTGATCAAGGCGGTTGAGAAGTTTGACCATACGAAAGGATACAAGTTCAGTACGTATGCAACATGGTGGATTCGTCAAGCGATCACCCGTGCGATTGCCGACCAGGCAAGAACGATCCGTATCCCGGTTCATATGGTCGAAACGATCAACAAGCTGATTCGTGTATCCCGTCAACTTCTGCAAGAGCTGGGACGCGAGCCGTCACCAGAGGAAATTGCAGCAGAAATGGAACTGAGTGTTGAAAAAGTACGCGAAATCATGAAAATCGCACAGGAGCCCGTATCGCTGGAAACACCAATCGGTGAAGAAGACGATTCTCACCTGGGCGACTTCATCGAGGATCAGGACGCACTGGCACCTGCTGATGCAGCAGCTTATGAGCTGCTCAAGGAGCAACTGGAAGACGTACTCGACACGCTGACAGAGCGTGAAGAAAACGTACTGCGTCTGCGCTTTGGGCTGGATGATGGTCGTACGCGTACACTCGAAGAAGTAGGTAAAGTGTTCGGCGTTACCCGCGAGCGTATTCGTCAGATCGAAGCCAAAGCTCTGCGCAAGCTGCGCCATCCAAGCCGTAGCAAACGTCTGAAAGATTTCCTCGAATAGAATGGAATGGATTTCAGTTCGTTATACGAGCTGAATCGTATACAAGATGCCCCCTGTCTACATGGCAGGGGGCATTTTATTATGTGCGAGCACTGAGAAAGCCTTTACTTTTTACACCATTTCAGCGATATATAAAGAGATAGGTTGTTCGGCGCATTCAGGGGGAACGCGCCATACTAACACGATGCGGAAGTGGGGGACAGGTGTGAATCAGGATCGACGCACTGTGATTTTGGATGAAATTGAATACTGGCGTGAAAATCGGCTGCTGCCGGAGCATTATTGTGATTTTCTATCCAATCTGTATGATGTGGATCATGAGCATGATCGCGGGGATAAGAAGCTGTTATCGATGAGCTCGCTCAAGCAGGGTAATCTTCGCACATGGCTGTTTATTTTCTTGATGCTGTGTTTTATTTGTCTGGTGGTTCTGTATTTTTCGGCATTCCCGTTTTTGATGCAGCTGGTCTCTGTGCCGATTTTTGCAGCGGTATGTTACATTAGTGGCATTCGTCAACAAAAGCGTAATCCAGTCGCTTCCTCTGTACTGCTGGCGATCGGTAGCTTTCTGCTGCTTGGACTTGGAATCATGATTATCCATGAGCATCGATTGGAACCGACATTTTGGATTCCCGTACTCGTTATTGGCTGTGCGATCATCTGGTGTATAATGGGGTATGTGATATCAAGTCCGATTTTGCTGTATATTGGCTTTGGTGCACTTGTGCTGCTGTATGGCGGTTTCTTTGCACAGGTGAAGCCAGATGCGTCATGGATCATGCTGCAGGCATTGTGGTTGCCGCTGAGCATGCTATTTGTGTGGTTCAGCTGGCTCGTGCATCATCGTGGACGTAAGCTGGCAGCTGTATATTTTACGAGCGGCGTAGCGATCTGGTTTATGCCAGAGGTGGATGAGACGCTGCTGCGCGGACATATGCCAGATATTTTCGCAGTGTTATGTATTGTGAAAATTGCACTGGCGTGTATATTGCTATTTGTATTACGAAAAAAATGGATAGTGTGGGTGACTGCATGAAATTATCAACAAGATTAACGCAAATTGCGGAGCAAATTCCGGCAGGAAGTCGATTGGCAGACATTGGTTCTGACCATGGCTTACTACCGGTATACGCAGTACGGCAAGGGCTCGTAACAGAGGCCATTGCTGGAGAAGTCAATCAAGGGCCGCTTGACGCCGCTCAGCGTCAGGTGGACGAAGCAGGTCTGGGTCATGTGATTCAGCCGCGCCTGGGAAATGGACTGGCTGTGCTGGAGCCAGGCGAAGTGGATGTGATTACGATTGCTGGTATGGGTGGTGCGCTGATCGTGACGATTTTGTCCGAGGGCATCGCCAAACTGGCAGGTGTATCACGTTTAATTTTGCAGCCGAATGTGGGCGAGGAATTCGTACGCCGCTGGTTGCTGGAGCAGGGCTGGTATTTGTCCTCTGAGCAGATTTTGGAGGAGGATGGTCGTACATATGAGATTTTGACGGCCGATCGACTGGAAAATGCGAAGCAGCAAAATGAAGAGCTCTATCGTACTCGCGTGCTGGAAGGCGAGCAGGGCTTGAGTGTGAGCTTATCGGTGACCGAGCTGGTTCAATTTGGACCGTATCTGTTAGACGAAGCTGACCCGGTATTTTGCGAAAAGTGGCAGCAGGAGATTCTCAAGCTCGAAAAGGTAAAAGCTTCGGTAGAGCGCTCAGACAATGATGAATCCAGACTCAAGGCAGCCGCCTTGCAGCAGCAGATCAAGCTTGTGAAGGAGGTACTAGCATGCTTGCCAAAGGACAAACTGTAATTCAGTATATGGAGCAATTTGCACCAAAGTCAATCGCAGTACCCGATGACCGAATCGGCTTGCAGCTCGGATCATTGCAAAAGGAGATTACCGGTGTACTCGTTGCACTCGATGTTACCGATGCCGTTGTCGATGAAGCGATTGCGAAGGGCGCCAATCTGATCATCGCTCATCATGCGATCATTTTCCGTCCACTCAAAAGCCTACAAACGAGCACGCCAATGGGCAAATTGTATGAGAAGCTGATCAAGCATGATATTGCCGTATATATTAGTCATACGAATCTGGATATCGCTGAAGGCGGTGTGAATGATTGGATGGCAGATGCACTTGGCTTGCGTCAGACCGTTCCGATTGAGCAGACGTCTTCGGATGATTATTTGAAGCTGGTGACATTTGTACCCCAATCGCATCTGGATGCGGTTCGTTCGGCTGTATGGGCAACCGGAGCTGGACACATCGGTGCGTATAGCCATTGTGGCTTCACTACAGCAGGTACGGGTACTTTTTTGCCAGAAGAGGGAACACAGCCGTTTAGCGGCGAACAGGGGCGCTTGGAGCATGCCTCCGAGGTACGCTTTGAGACGATTATTCCATCCAGCTTGAAAAATAAAGCAGTACAGGCGCTGATCAAGTCTCATCCGTATGAAGAGGTAGCCTATGATCTGTATCCGCTCGCGTTGCCAGGCAAAGCCTATGGACTGGGACGTGTAGGAAAGCTGGATGAACCGGTCACACTGGCTGAGTTTGTGAATACCGTTAAGCAGGGACTGGATGTAAAAACGGTACGCGTGGTCGGCGATCTGGAGCGTACTGTGAAAAAGGCAGCAGTGCTCGGCGGCTCAGGCAGCCGATATGTAAATGGCGCTCTGTTCAAAGGTGCTGATGTGATCGTGACAGGCGATATCGACTATCATACTGCTCATGATGCGCTTATGGCAGGCATCGCAATTATCGATCCGGGTCACAATACTGAAAAGATCATGAAACCGGGCGTTGCTGGCGTGCTGCGTGCTCGTCTTGAAGCTGACAAATATGATACACCAGTATATGCCTCCGAGATCGATACCGAGGTATTTCGTTTCGTATAAATGTTTGGTATAAATCACAGTAGAGCTGCATCTATAGTACGGCTGGTTACCATCATGATCTCTATCGATCTGTACATGGAAAGTCAGACCGCCATATAGTATCGAGGTTTATGTATCAAGGTTTACTCGGTCGCAAAATTTTAGGCTGTGGAGTCGCATGCAGCAAAGCTGATTACGAGCTTGATCGCTTCATGATACACCTTTAAAATATTTTCAAAATTGAGCTTCGGATGCAAATAATAAAAAATACTTGCCACGTTATGAGAACGATTATATAATATGGAGTGTTGCGTTTGCGGAAAGTTTAACAGACAATCGCCGGTAGCTGAGAGGCTGCGGGAGGAAAGTCCGGGCTCCGTAGGGCAGGGTGCTGGATAACGTCCAGTCAGTGCGAACTGAAGGATAGTGCCACAGAAATGGACCGCCGATGGACGGAGCAATCCGTCACAGGCAAGGATGGAACCGAGGTGTAAGAGACCCCGAGGAACGCTGGTGACTTCGTTCCTGGTAAACCCCATCTGGAGCAAGACCTAAAGAGATACAGCTTTTCTTCACGGAAAAGCAGCCTTTGCCCGAGGTGTATCGAGGTTGGTCGCTGGAGCCAGTCAGCAATGGCTGGCCTAGATAGATGATTGTCGCCAAAAGTGGGAGGGTAGTTCCCGTCTGAACCACAAATGGCACAGAACCCGGCTTATGAGAAACTTTCCCAACTGACGCCACGTAAGTAGAGATGTATAGGGAAGCCACCTTGCTAGCGATATCGTTTGCTTGGAAGGCGATACTGTTTTGGCTGCCAGGTTTACCGAGTAGACTGGCATGCACAAAACATGTAACTTCAATATTTGCTGAATCAGGGCGGTGCGTCCTTCATGATGAAGAGCGCACCGTCTTTTTGCTGAGTTTATTTCCTTTGCATTCATTATTGTAAAGTCTAAGACTTGTGAATGAGCAGGGCAAATAGGTGATATTGATTTGTTGGCATAGGTAATTGGAGCGATTAATCTTTTTAATCAGACCTGCCATACATCTTGATTGTTAAGAGAATTCAAAGTAATCTATATGATATTAAACCATTCATTAGCTGATATATTGATGCAATAGGTTTTCATCATTGTAAACGCTGGTTAAAAAATGAATAAGCCGCGCAGTCCAATGCTTGAAATGTCAAATCAGTTGTGGTTTCGGGTACACCGTCCTGCTGCTTGCGCAAGCAAAGTTACCACTTTGACTTCATTTATGGTAGGATGTAATGTAAATCAGGGTTAAATTGTATGACAACACGACCCGGTTTTTAAGGAACCAATTAAGGGGGAGCTACAGATATGTCAGCTGCAAATGTCCACAAATTGAGTGAAAGCACACGGGAGAAGTTGAAACCAGCCATTGAGAAACTGGAGGAGTTTTTGAACGAATACTCCTTGAACGCTCTGGCATCTGAACAAGGACAGGACACATTGCCTTTTTACAAAGGCTTTTTGGCGGACCTTCGCCATTTGCTCGTATTTTCCGAAGTATCCTATGAAAAGCTTGGAGTCGTGCTGCGTCGTGCTAACTTTGACGTTGATTCTGCGGAAAAAGCGCTATACAGTACGTATCATCAATGCGTGAACAGCTTTTTTTATCCCAAAAATGAGTGCTATTCCGAAGATGGACGTTATGCTTATACCGGTCAGGAAGCGATCCGTTTCCGTCAAACACCTGTAAAACCGGTACGAGACATTATTCTTGAAGTGACCAGAACATTTGAAGAGCTGCGCGATGATCTGGCTTATTACGAAAGTGATTACCTGACACAGCGCCGTATGAACCAGCGCCACGCGTAAGTGTAATAACGGCGAAGAGATGGATGCTCTAAGTCACTTTAATTCGCAATCGATCTGACAAAGGATGCCTGTACAGGCATCCTTTTTTTGCAGAGCTTGTGAGAGCTTAAATGGATAAGACATCTGACTACGTTGAAGCACCATTCACAATATTAGCTAGCAAGCAATGTGACAAACGGTCATTTAGCATAGCGACATATAGAATATATAGCATGCGATCCCATAGTTAATCTTCCTGATTGTGTATAGCTTTATGTATGATTTACCTTCATTGATATTACACAATATAGATATAAAAGTTATCATATGATTCTTTTTACCAGCTCTTTGTTGCTACATAGGTATACATAGAAAACACGATGAAAGGAAGTCGTTCATGAGGTATCCATCATTTGTTTATTCTGTTCAGCATGGCATCGCAAAAGGTAATATTCGATCCGTTCATTTTAACGATAGCTCTAATGAGCACGACATACATAAGCCACACTCGGCAATAGCTGTAGATTCAGAATACAACTGGTTTTACCTGGGAGGGAGTGAGGCATCAAGCTCCTTTTTTGTAGACCAGCTTGATTCAGGCTGGCGCCAGCAGATGAACAGCGCACAGACGGTTGTTATTTTTTCACAAAATGAGCACTGGGATGCTGTCATCGAAGCTGAAATGAAAGATATCCTTCATCCAATGGAGCGTTATGCCTTCACCTACAAGTCATCTGATGAGGAGCAAGCAGCCGAAATTACCCGTCAGTTAGCGCAATTACTGCCGGAAGGATATGAACTTGCAAAAATCACACCGTCTCTTATTCAAAAAAGCGAGGGATTTGACGAAAAGTATATTAAGAGGTTTTGGCATACGATGGACAATTATGTGCAGCATGGCTTTGGATACTGTATTTTGCATGAAGGAAATTCAGTATGTGAATGCATTTCGATTGCTGCCAATCCGGATTGTGCGGAGATTGATATTCATACCGCTTCACCCTATCAGCGAAAAGGTCTGGCATTTCTAGTCGCGCAGGCATTCATTGCAGAAAGCTTACACAGAGGGATGCAGCCGAGATGGGACTGTAACGCAGCTAATGAGGCATCGGCAGGATTAGCACGTAAGCTCGGGTTTGTACCTAGCTTGAACTATCGCATGTGGATTAAATCTTGAGCGATTCAGACAGCCATTAGCATTACATTTTCAATTGAATGTGAGGGAATTGATGAATAGTTGCTCATGCTGAGCATGACTCGAATGAACAGCAATGTAGGATGGAGCTCACTAGGAAGATCAGGTTGGTTGCTAGGTTCACCCATTGCAATAATCGCCGAAACTTCCCATAGTCGCTTTGCACATAACATAGTACACTAAAGTCAACGCTATACAATCAATAGCCTTTGGACTTGACGGCTTCATTATACATTTACGAAATACATTTCATAACTAAGGACAGGAGATACACAGTCTATGCAAATTGATGCCAACACAGCCAAGCAGCTGCTTGAGCTTCGTTATTTGAACGCCTCGGGCGGAGGCAGTACCGGTGGGATGGATGTCAATACGAATGATACCGATGAGCTGTTTCAGATGATGCTGGATCAAAACATGGGTACAACCAATGATGCTAGTGGCTCCGGCTCTAGCATTACGAAAATGGCAAGCCTGCTTGCAGATGGCAATGCGATGTCTGTAACGGGCAATACGTATGGTGGTGCAAGCGCATTGGATGCGAGTACACCAAGTACTTCTGCTGGTGATCCGTGGTCGAATTTTGACCAATTGCCAGAGGTAGACCCATCTAACTCCACAACAACAGCGCGTCTACTGATGAATGGTGGTAGCATACCGACTAGCGCTGGTAGCATCGGTGGTGCAGACGGTACGAGTGGATTGTCCAGTTTGCCAGGCGCTGATGACCACGGAAGTAAAGCTACCGCATATAATGAATTCATTAGCACCGCCAGCAGTAAATACGGTATCCCTGAATCACTGATTAAGGCAGTCATTGATGTGGAATCGTCCTTTAATCCGAATGCAGGCTCAGGGGCGGGCGCGAAAGGTCTGATGCAGCTGATGGATGGTACAGCAGCTGGACTCGGTGTGAGCAACTCTTTTGATCCGGCGCAAAATATCGACGGGGGAACGAAGTACCTGTCCTACCAGCTCAAGCGCTATGACAATAACATCAAAACAGCCCTGGCAGCATACAACGCAGGCCCGGGTCGCTTGCAGCGTCTTGGTATCTCGAACGATCAGGAGTTGATGGCGAAATTCAATCAATTGCCAAAAGAAACGCAGCGCTATATTGGTAAAATTGAAGCGGCTCAGCAGAAGTACGCGCTTTAATACGCTCGAATCATACAAGCTAATCTGTATGCCGATATCTGTTTCTCATCACGATCTGTTTCTATACAGCCGGATGCATCGCATGGTGCTATCCGGCTTTTTGTATAAAGCGTGATGATGCTAATTCTCAGTCAACTCACTGGATGCGATCATTATTTTAAAAGATAGAAGTTTCGATGAAGAACAGCAGCAGGAGACGCGATGGCGCTTAATTTATGCTATAATGATGAGCAGCATGTTTGATCCTGATATCCATTCGGTTGGAGATGCTTGTTGAAGCTCCAGCTATCTGCTTGATACGAATGACACAATGACAGAGATCAAAAGGTGGAGCGCAGGCGAATCCCTTTTTGATCTTTTTGTATGTATACGTGAATAAATAATGATGGAGGAATGTCTGATGAAATATTTTGATTATGCCGCCACGACACCTCCTTACCCTGAGGTTGTACGCGCGATGGGCGAGATGATGCAGCAGCACTATGGTAATCCATCGTCCCTGCATCGTTACGGTGAAGAGGCAGATCGTCTGCTTCGTCGCGCACGTGAGGTCAGTGCAGGTGTGCTGGGTGTACAACCCGGTGAACTGATCTGGACATCAGGCGCAACAGAGAGCAATAATCTTGCTTTGAAGGGGGCGGCGATGCGTCGTGGACGTCTTCAAGGACATATTATAACGACAGCGATTGAGCATGCTTCTGTATATGAGGCATGTCGTCAGCTCGAGCAGCTTGGATTTGAAGTTAGCTATCTCGATGCTGAACCGAATGGGACGATATCGTTGGAGCGCATTCAGGCAGCCTTTCGCGAGGATACGATTCTATTTAGCATGATGCATGTCAATAATGAAACAGGTGCGGTACAGCCTATAATGGAAGTGGCACGCTGGATCAAGAAGTATCACCCACGCACGATTGTACACGTAGACGGTGTGCAGGGCTTTGGACGCCTTGCACCTTTGCCACTAGGAGAAGGTAGTATCGATCTGTATAGCTTGTCTGCACATAAGCTGCGTGGGCCACGCGGTGTCGGCTTATTGTATGTAAAACAGGGTACAGAGCTGCTACCGTTGCTAGCTGGTGGCGGACAGGAGAATGGCTATCGCTCAGGTACAGAAAATATAGCTGCTATCGCAGGCATGACCAAGGCGTTACGCCTTTTCGCGGAGAAGCAAACGACGCAGGAGCAGCATTTACGTCTTCTGTCAGATGAGCTTCGCCAGCAGATTCAGACGATTCCCGGTTTGCTGTTGACCGAGGTGAAGGAAGTGGCACCGCATATTGTGCACTTTACGTATCCGGGCATGAAGGCAGAGGTTGTGCTGCATAGCCTGGAGCAGCAAGGAATGCTCGTATCGACTCAATCTGCATGTGCATCCAGACGAGCGAAGCCGAGCCGTGTATTACGTTCAATGGGAATGGATGCAGAAGCAGCGATGAGCGGTATTCGCATCAGTCTCGGCGATGAGCATACCGCTGAAGATATTACACAACTGGTCGCTGCTTTGCGACAGACGGTGCAGGCATTGCGACCGTTGGAGAGGAGATAACGCCCTATGATCGGACATATCGATCGCCTGATGCTTCGTTTAGGTGAGATTACACTAAAAGGTAAAAATAGAGGACGATTTGAGAAAACAATCGCTGAGCATGTGCGCGAGGTGCTTCGTCCGTATCCGCAGGCAAAGCTCCAGCGTGAGTACGGTAGAATGTATGTGGATACAGGTGGTGTCCCAGCCGAGCAGCTCATTGAACGTTTGAAAAATATATTTGGTATCGTGGATATTATTCCAATCAAGCATACCGAGCCGGAGCTGGAAGCGATCATTGCCGCTGCGGTTGAGCTGGTTGGTGAATACGATCTCCAGCAAGAGACATCGTTTAAAGTGAATGCGCGCCGTGTATGGAAGGAGTTTGCACATTCCTCACAGGATATGAACCGTCTGATCAGCTCGCCTGTGCTGCGTGCGTATCCGCTACTCAAGGTGGATGTACGCCAGCCAGATATTGAGCTACGTGTCGAGGTGCGTGAAGGGATTGCGTATATTTACAGTCAGATCATTCCTGCTGCGGGGGGCTTCCCGCGCGGAAGCAATGGTCGTGCCATGCTGATGCTGTCTGGTGGGATCGATAGCCCGGTAGCAGGCTGGCATGCGATGAAGCGTGGTCTGGAGATTGAGTGTGTGCATTTTCATAGTTATCCGTTCACCAGTGAACGTGCACGGGAAAAGGTCATCGATCTGGCACGTGTACTATCCAGCTACGGCGGTAAGGTTCGGCTGCATGTTGTACCCTTTACCGAAATTCAGACCTCGTTCACAACTACACGTCAGGATAATCTGATGATCACATTGATGCGCCGTGCGATGCTACGGATTACAACCCGTCTGGCAGAGCAGCAAAAAGCACTGGCGATCGTGACTGGTGAAAGTCTGGGCCAGGTCGCAAGCCAGACGCTGAACAGTATGAATGTGATCGAGCGTGCAACGGATCTGCCCGTGCTGCGTCCACTTGTTATGCAGGACAAAGACCAGATCATCGAAACCGCACAGCAGATCGGAACGTATGAGCTATCGATTTTGCCATATGAGGATTGCTGTACGTTGTTCGTTCCACGTTCACCCGCAACAAACCCGAACCGCCGTGTCGTGGAAAAGGTCGAGGAAAACCTGCCGCTGGAAGAAATGATCGAGCGTGCCGTCCAGCAAACAGAGGTGCTCGATATTACACCGAGTATGCCTTCAGCATTATCTACGACAACAACCGAGTCCAAAGATTCGGATTGGTTTTAATACCATTTAATTGTGATATAAAAAATGCCCCGATCCCTTAGCTTGATAAGGATCGGGGCATTGCTATGACTGTTAATTGCTATAGCTATCGAATTAAAGATGAACACAATAGACAACATAATAAAAGAACAAATCGGTCTTATCTTCGCTTTTATTCACTGGTTTCGCTAGTAGTCTGTCGATTTTTCAAATACCCTGCTAGTAGCACTCCAATCATAACAAATGCGATAAAGATCCACGTCCATAGCGGATGAGCGCCAAAGACGGATTGTAATCGACTTTCCTGTGTGATCATATGGGATGCGGTATACGCGAGCACTGCGCTCCCTACATAGATAATCCATGGGAATCGATTTGTTAATTTGATGAAAATGGTGCTTCCCCACACGACAATCGGTACACTAATACATAAGCCAATAATGACGAGCACCACATGCTGGTTAGCAGCACCTGCAACTGCAATTACATTGTCTAGTCCCATCGCGGCATCGGCAATAATAATCGTCCAGACTGCACTCCATAGCGAGGTGCCAGCTTTGACTTCCTTGTGATCTTCATTATCCGTTAGCAGCTTATACGCGATTGCGATCAGTAATAGACCACCAACAGCGAGCAACCATGGAATTTGCAGCAGCCAGATGACTGCTACCGTAGCGGCAATACGAATAATGACCGCGCCACCCATTCCGTATAAAATTGCTTTTTTCTGCGTTTGCTGAGGCAATTTGCGTGCGGCAAGGCCGATAACGATGGCATTGTCTCCGGCGAGAATAAGATCGATAAAAATAATATTCAACAGCGATAGCCAGAATGCAGGCTGTGTTATATCCATTACATTCACTCCTTCATTCAAATGAAAATGATTAATCCTACAGTGTAGCTGTGTACAGAGGTAGTGAATGCAATTCAGATGGATATCGTCATAAACAGGCATAATACAATGCCAGCTAGATACCGATAATAGAAAGGCAAGCAACTACTGGAAATTATGCATATGAACTATGTTCCTTGACCGACATGTCGTATGTTAAAGCATACGTATTGGCAAGTAGTCGGGTTGCACATATATAATGAGCAACGAGAAGTTTTGTTGTTTGTATAATGAAGCGAGTGAGCAAAAGGGCTACTTGTTTTAGAGGTGGAGCAGGGAACATGCTTGTTGTTAGTATGGTAAGCAAGAAGAACGCTTGCTTTCATAAGTCGAAAGTCGAGCAAGAAGAACGCTTGCTCTTATAGGTCGAGCAAGAAAAACGCTTGCTCTTATAGGTCGAGCAAGAAGAACGCTTGCTCTTATATGAATTAATAATAACCCGCTCTTTTATAGAGCTAAACGCAGATATCGAACAAAGGACAGAAGGAGGCGACATACTATGAACAATCGTAATCAAGGCCTTTTTATTGTGCTACTTATTAGTGCAGGTATTATTATTTTGCTAGGAAAGCTGGGGGTATTTGCATTTTTGGGGCGAGCTTTTTGGCCGCTGCTTATTTTACTGCCAGGGATCATCTTACAGCTTGCCTATTTTAGTCGCAGTATTTCGTCGTATTGGCTCATACCGGCTGGTATGCTGACGGTATACGGTGTGTTATTTTTTCTATGTAATACATGGGGCTGGGGCTTGATGGATGTGCTATGGCCATTGTTTATTGGTGGTGTGGCACTGGGGCTGTATGAATATTATACGATGTCTCCGGTTCGTCTTGATCGGCGCATTGGCTGGGTGTCCTTACTGCTTGGAGCGCTAACGATTGTATTATTGCTGGTGAATCTGCTCGGCTCTGCATTACTTTATGTGATTGCGATCGCGCTAATCGTTGCTGCAATCTGGTTATTTTTGGGACAAAATAAGTCCGGTAGAATGCGCAGATAACAGTAATTTTGCTTGATTTATGGGATTTATAACGTATAATAAATAATGAATCAATTTGCGAATGACGGTTTTCAGTAATTTCATTTAATATTTCATAACAAAATGTAGAGCGTCGGCTTCATTGACCGACGCTCCTTTTATGGAGAGGATTTGGAGAATTTTATGCATTTGAGAGAAAATATCCGCAATATCGCTATTATCGCCCACGTTGACCATGGTAAAACAACACTGGTTGACAAGCTGCTTCAGCAGTCAGGCATTTTCCGTGACCACGAAACTTTGCAGGAGCGTGCGATGGACTCCAACGATTTGGAGCGCGAACGCGGTATTACGATTCTGGCTAAAAATACAGCAATTACCTATAAAGAATATCTGATCAATATCGTGGATACTCCGGGACACGCCGACTTTGGTGGCGAGGTAGAGCGTATTATGAAAATGGTTGACGGCGTATTGCTCGTTGTTGATGCATACGAAGGTTGCATGCCGCAAACAAAATTCGTTCTGCGTAAAGCACTGGAGCACAACCTGACTCCGATCGTTGTTGTAAACAAAATCGACCGTCCGGCTGCACGTCCAGCTGAAGTAATCGACGAAGTACTGGAACTGTTCATCGAGCTCGGCGCGAACGATGAGCAACTCGACTTCCCGGTTGTATATGCTTCTGCATTGAACGGTACATCCAGCATGGAAGACGATCCTGCCAAACAGGACGACAACATGCAAGCTATTTACGATACAGTTGTAACGAATATTCCAGCACCAACAGAAGATACAGAGCAACCACTGCAATTCCTCGTAACCCTGATGGACTATAACGAATACCTGGGACGTATTGCGGTCGGTCGTGTTAACCGTGGTATTATCCGTCAAGGTCAACCTGTAACAGTTATCACACGTGAAGGACAGAAAAAGTCCGCTCGTATCGAGAAGCTGTTTGGCTTCCAGGGTCTGAAGCGTGTTGAGGTTGAGCAAGCGGGTGCAGGTGATATCATCGCAATCGCAGGTATCAAGGACATCAACATCGGTGAAACAATCGCTGATCCACAAAATCCAGAAGCTTTGCCGGTTCTGAAAATCGACGAGCCAACACTGCAAATGACATTCCTCGTTAACAACAGTCCATTTGCTGGACGTGAGGGTAAATGGGTAACATCCCGCCGTCTGCGTGATCGCCTGTTCAAAGAGCTGGAAACAGACGTGAGCTTGCGTGTAGACGAAACAGAAAGCCCGGATGCTTATGTTGTATCGGGTCGTGGTGAGCTTCACCTCGGTATCCTGATCGAGAATATGCGTCGTGAAGGCTATGAGCTGCAGGTTTCCAAGCCTGAAGTTATCGTACGCGAAATCGACGGCGTACGCATGGAACCAATCGAGCGTCTGATGATCGACGTTCCTGAGGAGAGCATGGGTTCGGTTATGGAAAGTCTCGGAACACGTAAAGCCGAGATGGTTAACATGATTAACAACGGTTCGGGTCAAGTACGTTTGGAATTCTTGATTCCAGCTCGTGGTCTGATCGGTTATCGTACGTACTTCCTGACACTGACTCGTGGTTATGGTATTATGAACCACGCATTTGATAGCTATGGTCCACTCGTAGCTGGTCAGGTTGGCGGACGTCACCAAGGTGTACTCGTTTCTAGCGAAAATGGTTCTTCTACACTGTACGGTATCCTGTCTGTTGAGGATCGCGGTACACTGTTTGTTGAGCCAGGCGCTGAAATCTATGAAGGTATGATCGTAGGGGAGCACACACGTGATAACGATATCGTCGTTAACATCTGTAAAGAAAAGCAATTGACAAACGTTCGTTCGGCGACGAAGGACGATACGGTTAAAATGAAAACTCCACGTCTGTTCTCCTTGGAGCAAGCACTGGAATATCTGAACGACGACGAATATTGTGAAATCACACCAAAAGCGATTCGTCTGCGCAAAAAGATTCTGAACAAGAGCGAGCGCGAGCGTGCAGAGAAACACCGTAAAATGGCGGAATCTGGCCGTTAAGTTGCAATTGTAACCTGAATTGTTCATTATATTAGGTGGCTGTATCGTAACGCTTTCATGAGAAGCGCTGGCGATCCAGTCACCTTCCCTTATCTAGAAGGATAAGACGTTTGCTTCGTGGTCGCTGTGATCGTCAGAGCTTATGTACATAGCAAGCTCAGGCAACATTTGGATGCACGTGGTAAGAGCCAAACGATAAATACGATGGAACAGGTGTTGAGAGCAATGAGTACGACTACAGGGGGACTGCCGCCACGCGCGGGGAATAAGGCTCAAAAAGCCAGCAATCCCAAGTCCAAAAAGAAACAAAAGAAAAAAGTGAGTGGCTTCAAGCGCTTTATGCAAATCGTACTGATCGTATTGTTGCTAAGCGTTGTTGGAGTAATGGCGTATGCCGGCTATCTGTACTATCAGGTGGAAAATATGTTTGACGGTAAGGGAGGCGGCGCAACGCCTAATTCTGGTATCGTTGATACAAGAGTACCTCCGAAGTCTGCTAAGGAAAAGCCGATTACGATGATGCTGCTCGGGACGGATTATCGTAAGCAAACCGGTACACGTCTAACGGACGTTGTTATGGTCGCTACGCTGAATCCTGATACAAAGTCAGCGACGATTGTATCTCTGCCGCGTGATACGTACTTCCAGCTGGAAGGCTACATTCCGAACAAGCTGAACTCCTATTATCCGAAGTTTTATGCAAAGGATAAAAAGGACGGTACGAATAATGCGATGCAGGAAATGCAGACGATGCTCGGCAAATATCTCGGCGTTGATGTCGATTATACGACCGTTATCAACTTCAAGGGCTTTAGCGATGTGGTCGATGCAGTAGGCGGTGTTGATGTAAACGCAGCGATGAATATGTGTTATATCGATAATGCCGATGGTACGAACATTAACATCAAAGCAGGTCCTCAGCATTTGGACGGGGAACAAGCTCTTGGTTATGTACGTTATCGTCACTCCGGTAGCGGCTGTAGTCCACGTACGAAGGAATCGAGCGACTTTGACCGTAACAAGCGTCAAAATGAAGTTCTAAATTCGATCGTAGACAAAATCCAGTCGTTTAATGGAATTACCAAGCTGAGCTCGATCATCCAATCAGTAGACGATAATATGGAAACTGATATCGAGGGAAGCCAATTCACAAACCTGCTCACCACATACTGGAATATTCCAAAAGCGAATATTAAGTACATGCCGGTGACCGGCGATTGGCGCAGTCCGTACGTGTATATTAACGAAACGGAATTAGCGAATGCGAAGCAAGCTTTGCAAGATGAGCTGAATGGTACGGCTACACACGCGGATCAATTTGATGGTACATCAACAGGTGAGACGAGCAGTAGTCAGACATCAGCCCAATAAATAGATAGACATCATTCGATAAATGATGTGGGAATGACTTGGATGGAGGAGTATGAACGGTACGAGCTACAGGCTTGCTGATCGTTCATGCTCCTCCATTTTGCTATGTATTCCGGGTGTAATGGTTTCATTTTACATGTGTAGCATTTATGATATACTATCTGTGCACCTATCTTTAATGACAGCAAAGCAGTGATTGGGGGCCTGACCATGCGGAATCGAATTCATATCTGTACGATGTGGAAGCAGGTCATGCTGTGTACAATTGCAGACTGTTTAGTTATGAAGCTGTGTAAAGGCAGTGTGTTTTCATCATGCTCGTTCGCAATCATTTCTTTCGATAGGAAAAGTCTGGCCTGTTAGCGGGTCAGACTTTTTGGCGTTCATGAAGAGGAGGGTGAGGCTTGGCGATTCAGGAAGCGGGAAGCATAAGCTGGAGGCATCAGAGATCACAAACAATTCGTACCCAGGGGGGACTCTCCATGAAAAAGATTTTTGTATTGGATACCAATGTGCTTCTTCACGATCCGAATGCCATTTTCGCTTTTGAGGAAAATGATGTTATTATTCCCGCTGTTGTATTAGAAGAAATCGACTCCAAAAAACGCAACGCTGATGAAATCGGGCGTAACGCTCGCGGCGTATCTCGTTCACTCGATGCTCTTCGTACGATTGGCCATCTGCATGACGGTGTACAACTGGAAACCGGAGGCACACTCCGTGTGGAGCTGAATCATCGTAGCTTTGCCCGTGTTCAAGAAATGTTTGGTGAGATTACAAACGATAACCGCATTCTGGCGGTTGCGCTGAATTATAAGCTGGAAGAGGAAGAAAAGCACAGTGATCGTAGCGTTATTCTTGTAAGTAAGGATGTGCTCGTTCGAGTTAAAGCCGATGTGCTGGGCGTGCAGACAGAGGATTATTTATCAGATCGTGCAGCTGAACCGAATGAGATGTACACCGGATATACGACAATAAAGGTACATCCATCGGTCATTGATGATTTTTATAATCATCGATATTTATCTGTACAGGCATTGCAGCTTCAACAGGGCTATTCGTTTTATCCTAATGAATTCGTCATTCTCAAGGATGAAATGGGTAGCGCCAAGTCTGCTTTACTGAAGGTAAATGCAGATGCGAATCGTCTGGAGCCGCTATTTCTTAGCAATGAGCCCGTCTGGGGCATTGCCGCTCGTAATGCTCAGCAGCGGATGGCGCTGGAGTTACTACTGAATGATGATATCCCACTGGTGACGATCACAGGTAAAGCAGGTACAGGTAAAACATTACTTGCGCTTGCTGCTTCTCTATCCAAAGTAGAAGACGAACAAAAATACAAAAAACTGTTGATCGCTCGTCCTGTCGTGCCAATGGGTAAGGATATCGGCTATCTACCGGGCGAAAAGGATGAAAAGCTTCGTCCATGGATGCAGCCAATCTATGATAATTTGGAGTACCTATTTGACACGAAAAAAGCAGGCGATATCGATAAAATTCTGATGGGGATGGGTAGCATTCAGGTCGAAGCGTTAACGTATATTCGGGGACGCTCGATTCCGGGGCAATTCATCATTATCGATGAAGCGCAAAACCTGTCGCGTCATGAAGTAAAAACGATCGTTTCTCGTGTCGGTGAAGGAAGTAAAATCGTCCTTGTCGGTGACCCTGATCAGATTGACCATCCGTATCTGGATTCGATCAGTAATGGTTTAACTCATGTGGTCGAGCATTTTAAGCAAGAGGGCATCAGTGGTCACATTACACTGGAAAAAGGCGAGCGCTCCAAGTTGGCTCAACTGGCTGCTGATCTACTATAGGAGAAGTATAAGATGTATGTTTTTCTTTAAATATAATCTAGGTGGTGTCTGAAAACTCGATTCAGGCTACCTTTAAATCGCATTATCCTTTTAATTCTTGTAAAAAGAAAAAGATGGAACTTTTTTAGCAAAAAGTATAGCAAAATGAAGTATAGTGTAGAGCTTTTAGACACGCCCTAATAAAAATCCCACTGTTTCGTATGAAGCGAAACAGTGGGATTTTTTGATACATAGATTTTTTGATGCACAGACTTTTTGATAGACAGACATTATAATCTATAATCTTGATTGAAGTGTATTCAGCAATCTCATTAATCTTACCAAGCTCACTAAGCCCATCAAACCACATATCTGATCCACATGTCTGAATATCCTGCTACAAAGACAATTCTAGCTCAATCTGCATTTGTCCAGCCGACATTTGCACACTTTTCGCCTTTAAATAAGAAATAATCTGCCCTGGATAAAAGCCAAGATCGAACTGATCCTCAAGCTCCTGTGCCGTTGTATCCGGTAGCTGAAGCCCATTGAACACCAGCTTGTCTACTTGAAACCGAATAGCATTTTGTGGCTCATTCTCTACAATATATCTTCCATCGATGACTAGCTTCAAATTACCCTCCTGACCATTCACTGTAATCCCCTGATCGGTAAAATGAAACTGAAAGCTGTCCGGTAATCTACCCTGATCATGAAGGAATTGATTGAGCTGTTGTTCAGTGATTGTAATCGTATAGCTGCGTCCACGAATCTGAATAGCATCTGGTTCCGATTTGAGAAAGCTTGGAAACTCATTCATCGATTGAGCCAGACTGTTAAAATACCCACGAACCTCATACAATCCGATATTTTCCCAGTAATTATTCATCTCCTGCATCAGTTGACGTACGATCGTCGGATTAGCGGAGGAAGCGACACTGGAATCAATCTGCTGGCGGAGCTGTGCTACGCGCTGCTTTTGCTGCTTGAGATTTACACCAATCTGCTGTAGCTCGTTTGATGTTCTTGTCAGCTCCTGCTGCTTACTTAGCATCTGGTTATATTGATCCTGATAGCTGGTCATAATATCATGATCATGGTCAATAATCATGCGATAATATTCGTAAAAGGTAAGCATACCTGATAAACTGCCGGTATTTAGCAGAGCTAGCCAGAGCTGATCCCGTTCGCCTGTATAGTAGGCGATCAGCACACGATCCGACTGTGCACGAGCAGAGTTTAGCTCTTTTTGCTGTACAATGAGCTCCTGTTGTAGCTGACTATACTGCTTGCGGGCTGTTTGTTCCTTTGCTCCGACGCGTGCAATCTCATGATCCAGCTCCTGAGCAGATAGACTATTTTCAAGCAATTGACGCGTCTGTTCATCAATATGATCAATAGAAGGCGCATTGGACGAAGCTGCTTGGCTACTATTCGCTGCGCTCACATGGAGCGGCTGTACTGTTTCGGCAAACAGAACAATACACGTCAGCAGAAGGCAGCCGATGCGTAGCTGTCGTTTAAATGGTTTCATGAATCGCCGCCTCCCTGTATAATAGATGATTAACTGCACTTTTTTTGCTGACCGATTATAACTAATGATACGAATTAACATATCCAGCATTCTTATTGTAGCGTAAGATTGGCAGGGAGGGAAACAACATGCGTATAGATATTGTGGGTGGAGGCTCACTGGGGCTTCTTTTTTTTAGTAAGCTGGCATTATCGTGGCAGACGGATTCAGAATATTCAGGAGCACAGTCTCACAAGCTACATTTATGGACAAGAACAAAAGCGCAGGCTGAGCATATTCGCGAGGAAGGTATCGCATTTCAAGAGGGGAAGGATCAGTTGGTACATTCACTGGTGCCCCATTCTATTCCAGGCTGCTCGGTAGCGGCAGTAGAGGAAAGCGTACTCACAGCTAATTCAGATCATAGCATCATCACCGAGAAGGCTGACCTCATTTTATTAACGGTGAAGCAGCAGCATATCCATTCAGAATTGATCCAATGGTTATCCGAAAGAATGCATAAAGATACTCTCATTATTACGATACAAAACGGATTAAGAACCGATTCAATATGGCCAGGCGCATGGCAGGTTTATGTTGCTGTTACGACAGAGGGAGCAAAGAAACTCTCACCTGTCTCTGTAGTGCACTCAGGACATGGACAAACGTATATAGGCAATGGAGCGACATTGTATGGTTCTTCGGCAGTATGCGGGCAAGCAACGACGATGGACGGTTATGAAGAAGGAACTATTGCTTTTTTATTAAAATCATTAACAAAAGCAGGATTTATAGCGACTTTGTTGAAAGATATAGAGATAGAGGTCTATCGGAAACTGACAATTAATGCGGTCATCAACCCGCTTACAGCGCTGTGGCGTGTCTCCAATGGAGAGCTTCTCGCAAGTGAAGCACGCATAGCGATCATGCGGCAGTTATTTGACGAAGCCATAGCAGTGTATGGCAAAAACGATATAGGATGGTCAGAAGCCTGGTGGAATGATATCTTACAGGTATGCCGTGCAACAGCAAGCAATACGTCATCTATGCTAGCTGATGTATTGAACAATCGTTCCACGGAGATCGATTGGATCAATGGAGCGATCGTTGGTTTGGCGCAGCATGTCCAGATAGAGGTCCCTGCGCATGAATGGATGTGTAAATTAATTGAATCATTGACAGTAGAGGAGGCCGACTGATGGGGGGACTTTTCGGGTGGTTACTAAATGGTGCTATATTTCTAAGCCTGGTGCCATTCATCCCGTTTGTAGCCGCATACCTGATCGCGATACTACGTAAAAAAACGAAGAAGCAGGCTGTTGCCATTGCTATGGATGTGACAACACCGTTTTTGTATATCTCGGTCGCTGCGCTATTCAATACGATTTTTAATAGTACGCTCGGCTTCTATATCTTTTTACTTATTTTGTTGCTGGCGTTAGGTCTGATTGGTAGTGCGCAAAACCGTTTAAAAGGAAAAGTTGATTTTCAGCGTTTATTCCGAGCTGTATGGCGATTATCGTTTCTCTTTTTGAGCTTAGGTTACATCGTGCTGCTAATTATTGCTATTTTGCAATACATAACACGATAATCGTGTCGAAAATTGGAATATTCTTGCTTCATGTCAGGTATTCGACCGTAGCATGAAGCATAATTTGCTGTATAATGTGACAAAAATGTTGAAAAAAACGAAAAAAAACGTTTTTTTTAAGTTTAAGATATAGATTTTTTTGACCACTGGTTGTATAATCTAAAAGCATATACCACATTTTTTAGGGGGAAACTGCTAGATGAAAAAGAAAAGTTGGTTAGTACTTATGGTACTCGTACTGGCTTTCGGGTCATTGCTCGCAGCTTGCGGCAGCTCCGGAAACAGCAGTACAGGTACAAGTGGAGAATCAGGAGAAGGAACAACAGCATCGCAGGATCTGCGTATTAACATGAGTGCTGAACCACCTACTTTTGATCCAGCTCAGGCAAAAGATAGCCAGACAAACACTGCTCTGAAGCTGATGTATGAAGGTCTGACACGTATGGGCGCCGATGGTAACCCGGTTCCTGGTGTCGCTGAGAAATGGGACGTTTCCGAAGACGGTTTGAAATATACTTTCCACCTTCGTGCAAATGCAACTTGGAACAATGGCGACCCTGTAACAGCAGAAGATTTTGCTTATGCTTGGGAGCGCGTACTGAGCCCTGAAACAACTCCAGCATCTGAATATGCTTACCAGCTTTACTACCTGAAAAATGGCGAAGCGTTCAACACTGGTAAAATCAAAGATTTCTCCCAGGTTGGCGTGAAGGTTGTTGACGACAAGACACTGGAAGTAACTCTGGCAGATCCAGCTCCTTACTGGCTCGGTCTGACATCCTTCTACACTTACTATCCTGTAAACAAGAAGAACGTTGAAGCTAATGCTCAGTGGGCTGCAAAAGCAGACACTATGGTAACTAACGGACCGTTCACTCTGACTACATGGACAACAGGTCAACAACTTGCTTGGACGAAAAACGACAAGTATTGGGATAAAGATAACATCAAGCTGAACACAATCACTGCTTCCCTGGTTAACTCCGGTGCTACTGAGTACTCCAGTTACCAAAGCGGACAGCTTGACTACGCTGGTGCACCAACTGGTGAAATTCCAACGGATCAAATCCCTGCTGCAAAACAACAATTCCCTGATCAATTCCAAGCTAAGGGTATTGCAAGTACGTACTACTATGAATTCAACAACAAAGAAAAACCTTTCGATAACGCGAAAATCCGTAAGGCATTTGCAATGTCTATCGATCGTCAAGCGATCGTTGACAACGTAACACTGGGTGGACAATTGCCAGCATTTGGCTTCGTACCTCCAGGTATCAAAGGCCAAAACGAAGAATATCGTACTGAGTTTAAAGATAGCTACTTCACAGAAGACGTTGCACAAGCAAAACAACTTCTTGCTGAAGGTATGAAAGAAGAAGGTATCACAACACTGCCTTCGATTACACTGATCTACAACTCCAGTGAAGCTCACCAAAAAATCGCTCTGGCGATTGCTGATATGTGGAAGAAAAACCTGGGCGTAGATATCAAAACCGAAAACCAAGAGTGGAGCGTATTCCTGGACAACCGTCAAAGCGGTAACTACCAAATCGCTCGTGCTGGTTGGTCTGCTGACTACAATGATCCGATGACATTCATGGATATGTGGTTGACTAACGGTGGTAACAACGATGCGAAGTACAGCAACCCAACTTATGACAAGCTGATCGCTGATGCAAAAGCATCTTCCGACAATGCAAAACGTATGACGGATATGTCTCAAGCTGAGAAATTGCTGATTCAAGACGATATGGCGATCCTGCCAATCTATTACTACACAAGCGTATCTCTGACAAAACCAAATCTGAAGGGCATTGTACTTGATTTCAGTGGTGCAATCGACTTCTCCAGAGCATATTTCCAATAATTCAATAACAAATTTGGCAGTTAGATGATTGCTGCGGGATATATATGGAGATTCAGAGCCATATATATCCCGCTTTTATGTGTGTTTTGCGTTTTACCATATATTGCTTTTTCTAACGTTGAATATTGCAGGTGCTACACTTGTTTCTTTTTTATATATAGTGAGCAAGCGTTCTTTTTGCTCCGGTAAATCAGATCAGTTGAATCGGATTTACTATTTTTAAAAAGCAAGCGTCTTCTTTGTTCACATAAGCCGATCAGGCTTATGCTTGTGCAACTTATCCTGTAGATGTAGATATCTGCAGAAGGAATAGCATCATGGTATAGCGTAAAATTTAATAATGAAACAAAGGAGGGCTCCAGAAAAATGGCTAGGTACATTGCCGGCAAGTTTTTCTTCATGTTGGTATCTCTATTCGTTCTGATCTCGCTGACATTTTTTCTGATGAAAATTATTCCGGGCGATCCTTTTATGTCCGAGAAAGCGGTACAGCCGCAAATTAAAGCTCGCCTGATGGCGCAGTATGGTCTGGATCAACCGATTCCTGTACAGTATGTACGTTATCTCGGTAATATCGTTCAAGGTGATCTTGGTATCTCGATGAAATACCAGAACCAGGATGTAAGTGGCCGTATTGCCCAAACATTCAAGCCTTCCCTGCAAATCGGTATCTTTGCAATCATTATTTCGATCGTTGTCGGAATTGTACTTGGTATGATTGCAGCTTTGTATCACCGGAAATTGATTGACCACGTAGCGATGATACTCGCTATTATAGGTATAGCTGTTCCAAGCTTTGTGCTTGCGACGTTAATGCAGTATGTATTTGCACTCAAGCTCGGCTGGTTCGATGTTATGGGCTTTAGTAAGCCAAGTGACTTTGTACTGCCGGTTGCAGCATTGTCTGTTCAACCGATTGCATTTATTGCTCGTCTGACTCGTTCTAGCATGTTGGAAGTACTTAATTCCGAATATATCAAAACAGCGAAAGCTAAAGGTCTGAACGGCTTTACGATTATGACTCGCCACGTATTGCGTAACGGCGTACTGCCTGTTGTTACTTATGTAGGTCCAATGACCGCAAACGTTATTACAGGTTCCGTTGTTATCGAGCAAATTTTCGGTATCGGCGGTATTGGTAAAGTGTTCGTAGAAAGTATTACAAACCGTGATTACACAATGATTATGGGTGTAACAATTTTCTATGGTGTCATTCTGATGCTGGCTCGTTTTGTGACAGATATTCTATATGTTCTGGTTGATCCTCGTATCAAACTGACAGGCAAAAAGGGGGCTTAAACATTGGCAGCGAACGAGAAGAAAAATCCAAATCCTAACACTGCTGATGTGACGATAGATCCAACTCAGTTTCAGAAGAGTGTTTCTCTGTTTCAAGATGCTATGTATCGTCTCGTAAGAAATCCCGTAGCGATGGTTAGTCTGGGTGTATTGCTTATTATTATTTTGATGTCAATTATTGGACCAGGCATGCTTCCTTATAGTTATTATGGTAATGATCTAATGAATACGAATAAAGGTATGTCGGCTGAACACTGGTTCGGTACAGATAACCTTGGACGTGATATGTGGGTACGTACCTGGATGGGTGCTCGTATTTCCCTGATCGTTGGTTTCTCAGCAGCATTGATTGACTTGATTATCGGTGTCATTTATGGTGCAATCATGGGGTACAAGGGTGGACGTACAGACGAGATCATGAACAAAATTTCTGAAATTTTGTACTCGATTCCTTACCTGCTCGTTGTTATCCTGCTTCTGGTTGTTATGCCAAAAGGCTTGGGAACGATTATTTTCGCCCTTGCTGTAACAGGCTGGATCACGATGTCATGGATTGTACGCGGTGAGATCATTCAATTGAAAAACCGCGATTTTATTTTGGCTGCACGTTCGATGGGTGCAAGTGGTACAAGACAATTGTTCCGTCACTTGCTGCCAAACGCACTCGGCCCGATTATCGTTACAGTAACACTTTCTGTTCCAAGTGCAATCTTTGCGGAAGCATTCTTGAGCTTCCTCGGTCTGGGTGTTCAGGCACCGATCGCTTCCCTTGGTTCAATGATTAACGATGCGCTTCAAGGCTGGAACCTGTATCCTTGGCGTATGTGGTTCCCTGCTGGTCTGATCTGCTTGACTATGCTGGCGTTTAACCTGCTTGGTGATGGCTTGCGTGATGCGCTTGACCCTAAACTGAAAAAATAATATCCATAGGAGGTGGGCTTAGTGGAGAAAATCTTAACAGTAAAAAACTTGAGCGTATCCTTCAATACTCGTGCTGGTGAATTTAAAGCCGTTAAAGATGTGAATTTCGAGATTGGAAAAGGGGAAACGGTCGGTATTGTAGGGGAGTCCGGTAGTGGTAAGAGTGTAACGGCTCAAACGATTATGCGGTTGATCCCTTCTCCGCCTTCTATTATTAAAAGTGGAGAAATCACATTTTTGGGCGAAAGCCTGTTGAAGAAAACCGATAAGCAAATGGAATCGATCCGTGGTAAAGATATCGGTATGATCTTCCAGGATCCGATGACATCGCTGAACCCAACGATTAAGGTAGGTAAGCAAATTACCGAAGTTCTTCGTAAGCACCAGAAAATGAATGCGAATGAAGCGAAAGCATCGGCGCTCGAAATGCTGAAGCTGGTTGGGATCAAAAATCCTGAAATTCGTTTCAATCATTATCCGCACCAATTTTCCGGTGGTATGCGTCAGCGCGCAATGATCGCGATCGCTCTGGCTTGTCGTCCATCGCTGCTGATTGCCGATGAGCCGACTACAGCGCTTGATGTAACGATCCAGGCACAGATTCTTGATCTGATGAAGGATATGCAGCAAAAGCTGGGCACCTCGATCATTCTGATTACGCATGACCTTGGTGTTGTAGCGGGTATGTGTGATCGTGTCGTTGTTATGAAGGAAGGGGATGTTGTCGAAACTGGCACAACCTCTGAAATCTTCAAAAATCCTCAGCATCCGTACACGAAGCGCTTGCTGAATGCATTGCCTCGTCTGGATGAGCCGAAAAAGCCAAAACTGGCTTCCGGCATGGCTGGTTTGGATCCAACACGTCCACTCGTTGAAGTAACCAACCTGCGCCAGCATTTCAATCTGGGTAAAGGCAATATTTTGAAAGCTGTTAATGATATCAGCTTCAAAATCTACGAAGGCGAAACGCTGGGCGTAGTTGGTGAGTCGGGTTGCGGTAAGTCGACAACGGGTCGTACGATGCTGCGTCTGTATGAGCCCACGGGTGGTAGTGTGAAATTTAACGGAACGGATATTTTCAGCCTGTCTCCACGCAAAATGAAAGCGATGCGTAAAGATATGCAGATGATTTTCCAGGATCCGTATGCATCGCTTAACCCGCGCTTTAACGTTATGGATATTATCGGCGAATCGCTAGATATCCACGGTCTGGCTGGTAGCCGTGCTGAGCGTAAAAAGCGTGTAGAAGAGCTGCTGGATATGGTTGGTTTGAACCCGAGCCATGCACTGCGTTATCCGCATGAATTCTCCGGCGGTCAAAGACAACGTATCGGTATTGCTCGTGCACTTGCAGTTAATCCAAAATTCATTATCTGTGATGAGCCATTGTCGGCACTCGACGTTTCGATTCAGGCACAGGTTGTTAAATTGCTGGAAGAGCTGCAACAGCGTCTCGGTCTGACGTATCTGTTCATCGCGCACGATCTGTCGATGGTGAAGCATATTAGTGACCGTGTAGCTGTTATGTACATGGGTAAAATTGTGGAGCTGGCAGAAAGTGAAGAACTGTATGCTAACCCACTGCATCCATATACAAAAACATTGCTGTCTGCAATCCCGATCCCTGATCCGGATGTAGAAGTGAACAAACGCCGTATTCTGTTGCCGGATGAGCAGCAAGCACCAGTAGAATCGGCAAATCCAGGTACTCCAAAAGATCCGTTCAACCTCGACAATTCCGAGCTGATCGAAGTATCTCCAGGACACTGGGTATCTCAGCCTGTTTCTTAATTGATATTATCAGCGAACCCGTATAACTGTGGCTCTGTTCTGAACGCGTGAATTCAGAAGGAGCCGCAGTGTACAGGTGTTTAGGTCTGATATGCAAAAACCGTCATACGATATGGCGGTTTTTTTGTTTCTTCCAAATTGCAAAAAAGTAATGGGTAGGCTTTGACTAAACGGATATACTTTCGTACAATCAAATAAGGTTTAGAAAGTTACAATAAGTAACAACGATGAGGAGGCCCTTACCCCATGAATGTAGTTCCGGAGAGGCTACCTGCGAATCAACCGCTAGCAGAGCGGTATATGAATGATTTTGCATCGGTAAGCAGCTTGTACAATATGAATGTAACTGATCCGCAGACCTGGATTCAGCGTGCCGCCTGGCTGGATCAGCAAGAGCACTCCCGGATTGAACGTGGAGCGTTGGTTGACTGCCTGACGCAGTACAACCTTACACATAATGAGCATGAGGCTGTACAGCAATCGCTTGAGCTATTGCGTCAGCCAAATACACTGACAATGGTAGGTGGACAGCAAAGTGGCTTGTTCACAGGGCCTTTGCTGGTGATTTATAAGGTCGTTACATTGATTCTGTCCGCGCGTCATGCAGCAGAGCAGTTGGATCGCCCAGTTGTACCTGTATTCTGGATTGCTGGTGAGGATCATGATTGGGATGAGGTCAACCATACGTATTTGCCAGACGAGGATGGTCAGGCTGTGCGGATTCGTATGGAGCATGAACGTGGTGGACATTCGCCAGTGAGTCGCACACTGATTACAGAGGAGCATATCGCTCCAGTGCTGCGTCAATTTGAAGGCTTGCTTCCGGATACGGAGCACAAAGGCGAATGGATCGCTGAGCTGGAACGATGTATGCGGCAGTCCGACAATCTCAGCAGTGCATTTGCACGTCAGCTAGGTCGTCTGTTTGGACGCTTCGGACTCGTTCTTCTGGATTCGGATGCGCCTCAGCTGCGTGAATTGGAAAAGCCTGTATTTCGCCGCATTATTGAACAGAATGACCGTTTGACAGAAGCATATCTTGCGGCTTCTCATGAAGTGCGTGAGGCTGGTTATGATGAACAGGCAACGGTTGCAGAGGACGGAGCCAATCTGTTTTATATCCATACAGATGAAGTCTATACGGCAGAACGTTTGCTGCTGTTCAAGCGTGATGGACATTTTACCGATCGCAAAGGTCTGGTTACTTTTACAAAGGAAGAGCTGCTGGAGCTTGTAGAGCAGCATCCTGAGCGTTTTAGCAATAATGTACTGACTCGTCCATTGATGCAGGAATCCCTGTTCCCTGTGCTGGGTACGATTCTGGGTACAGGTGAGATTGCTTACTGGGCATTAACGCGTCAGGCATTCCAAACACTGGGTATGCAAATGCCACCGATTGTACCGCGGATGTCCTTTACAGTTGTGGAAGATAAAATTCAACAGCTGCTGACTCGCTTTCAGATGTCCTTTGATGATGTGCGTGAACGCTTTGCCGACATTCGGCAGGAGTGGCTGGAAGCGCAGGAAGACTATAATCTGGATCAGCGCTTTGCGGAGCTGAAACGTCAATTTGCAGCATTGTATGCTCCATTTGTAGAAGGACTGGCAGAGGTGGATGCTTCGCTGCCACATATTGCCGATACGAATCAGCATAAAATTGAAGCACAGATTGATTACTTGCATCGCAAAAGTCTCAACGCTGTAGAAAAACAGCATGAGGTTGGCCTGCGCCGACTCGATCGCATCGCACATTCGCTGTATCCGTTCGGCAAGCCACAGGAGCGGACGATTAATAGCTACTATTATATTGGCCGCTATGGTGAGCGCTGGTTGGATCAGTTGCTATCGCTGGAGCCAGACTTGAACGGTGGGCATCGACTGTTGTACATGTGATCGGTGAAGTAACATTCTCCTGCATATCGATTGCTATCCACACATACTGGGGTATCCATTTGAAAGTCAGGTATCATAAACGAATCGAGCAACCGGTATGAATTATCGGTTGCTTTTCTATGCATTAAACGATTAAATGGAAGTATTGATTAAATAAAAGATGACTGGATCATCTGAATAGTGGAGGAACGAAAAGATGACATTGCCGTCCATTGAAAAAAGTATTGTAGCCGACATGGCGTTGGCTCCAGAGGGACACCGTAAAATTGAGTGGGTTTCTGCCCATATGCCTGTATTGAACCGCATTCGCGCAGAATTCGAGCGCGATCTGCCGTTTAAAGGACTAAAAGTAACGATCTGTCTGCATCTGGAAGCGAAAACAGCTTACCTGGCAAAGGTTGTACAAGCCGGTGGTGCGGAAGTAACGATTACAGGCAGTAACCCGCTGTCCACACAGGATGATGTGTGTGCTGCACTCGTTGAAGATGGAATTACTGTATTTGCGAAATACAATCCAGATCCTGTCGAGTACAAATCACTTGTACTGCATGCGCTGGAAACAAAGCCTGACCTGATTATCGATGATGGTGGCGATCTGATCACGCTGATGCATGGAGAGCGTCCAGACCTGCTGGAAACGATTCGCGGTGGAGCCGAGGAGACGACAACAGGTATCATTCGTCTGAAAGCATTGCAGAAGGAAGGTACGCTGACACTGCCGATGGTAGCGGTCAACGATGCCTATTGTAAGCATCTGTTTGATAACCGCTATGGTACAGGTCAGTCTGTATTCGATGGTATTATCCGTACGACAAATCTGATGATCGCAGGTACAACGGTCGTTGTTGTTGGCTACGGCTGGTGTGGTAAAGGTGTAGCGATGCGTGCAAAGGGTCTCGGTGCAAATGTAATCGTAACCGAAGTCGATGCGATCAAAGCAGTTGAAGCGCATATGGACGGCTTCCACGTGATGCCGATGAGCGAAGCTGCGAAGAAGGGTGATTTCTTCATTACGGTTACAGGTAACAAAGATGTGATCACAGGTGAGCACTACGATGTAATGAAGGACGGCGCAATCGTATGTAATGCGGGTCACTTTGATGTAGAGGCTAATAAGCCAGACCTGGCTGCTCGCGCTGTATCGATCCGTACGGCACGTAAAAACATTGAGGAATATAAAATGCAAGACGGACGCCGCATCTATCTGCTGGCAGAAGGTCGCCTTGTCAATCTGGGCGCAGCGGATGGTCATCCAGCGGAGATTATGGACATGACGTTCGCGCTGCAAGCTGTCGGACTGCGTTATGTGAACGAAAATTACGAGCAGCTTGGTGCTGGCGTAATCAATGTCCCTTACGAGCTAGACGAGCAGGTTGCACGTTATCGTCTGGAAAGCCTCGGTATCGGTATCGATTCGCTGAGCGATGCGCAGAAGAAGTATCTGGATAGCTGGTCTTAAGTTTCGTATAAGTTAATATTTCTTTTTAGTTAGAGAAATGATAATCATGAAATTACTTTGAAGCTGAAAAGAACGAGGTATTACAAATGTCTGGTGACGCAGCGCAAGTCGCACGTTACCAGACATTTGTTTCATGATTAC
Source organism: Paenibacillus hunanensis (assembly GCF_034055775.1). Classification (NCBI taxonomy): domain Bacteria; kingdom Bacillati; phylum Bacillota; class Bacilli; order Caryophanales; family Paenibacillaceae; genus Paenibacillus; species Paenibacillus hunanensis. The sequence goes on from NZ_CP139194.1 coordinate 1,929,766, forward strand.
TTATGTTATTTGTATAACGTAAAAGGTGCGCATTTGATTAGATACCATAGTATGTGTTAATAGGGGGATATATCTGCTTCTACAACTGCCTTCTATAGTAATCATTTAACTACATAAAACTAATTTAAAAATCGGAGTATAACATGAATACAAAAGAAACTCTTAACAAGCTTAAGCAGGATACCACTATGATTCAGCATGCTGATATTGATTGTATGTTAGCATTGATGTTTGCTGAAATAGGTTCAACTGATGCAGAACTTCGAGATAGTATCATATATAGCTTATTTTCAGAAATGATCGTATATCAACCATTAACTATTCAACAACTACATTGGATTAGAAAAAAGGCTTTAAGTCATGAGGGGATATTTTACAAAATAGGAGAACAAAACACTGACTCTGTATTTACCCGTTCCTTTTCAGTTTTACTTCTACCTCTAGTATTAGAGCGTAATAATCGCGAGTGTTTTCTAGTAGAAGACGAGATTCAAGAAATGAAGCAGGCTATTTTACGATATTTAAATGAAGAGAAGGATTTTAGAGGGTATATTCCTGAAAAAGGATGGGCACATGCATTAGCTCATATTTCGGACGCAATCGAATCTATATCAGAGCATAGATGGACAATGTTAGAAGCTTCAAGCATATTGGATCGACTGAAGACGATCTTGCAATCGGATGATACGGTATTGACCAATCAAGAAGAGGAAAGAATATTAATCGCCATTATGCCTATGATCATACATCAGTTTATCGATAAAAGTAGATTGGAAGGCTGGATTCAGTCATTAGCTGATTTTGAATCTACAAATGACACTGCAAAAGATTATGTAATTTTGCATAACACTAAAACTTTTTTGAGTGCACTATACTTTAGATTGAAAAAACATCCTTCTTTACATACTGCTACTCATCTCATAGAAAACGCATTCGATCGATTAAATCAAAGATTTTATTTGAGTTAGGCTGAATGTCATTCTAACGATATACATAAAAAGTAAATTTACCTGAGCAGTTGGCGTTAAACACGTACAATAACCGTCCCACAACCATGGCAATACGTCTCTTTACATGTTTTAAAACGCAAACTCTAAGCAAAAAGCCTGAGCCTTCCGATATAAAGGGTTCGGGCTTTTTGCGTATTTTTTTGCAAAGCAATATGCTGCATTACATAAATGATTAAAAAAGATTGCTTTTTTTCAAAAAAAATAGCAGGATGAGAAGGATTTTGATTTTATATGAAGAATCTATTATGCTAGATAGGTGGTGGAAAGTGGTGCAAAGTGGGGAACGATGGGTAAAAGGAGTGAGCCGCCAATGTTCATGGGAGAATTTCAGCATAACATTGACGACAAAGGTCGGATTATCATCCCGGCTAAATTCCGTGATTTGCTCGGTTCATCGTTCGTAATTACCCGAGGACTGGACCACTGTCTTTTCGTCTATCCAATGGAGGAGTGGTCTCTATTGGAACAAAAGCTCAAATCGCTTCCGCTCATGAAAGCGGATGCCCGCGCGTTTACCCGATTTTTCTTTTCCGGTGCAACAGAAGGCGAATGGGATAAGCAGGGTAGGGTGAATGTGCCCGTTAACCTGCGCCAATATGCCAGTCTGGATAAAGAATGTATTATCATCGGAGTATCAAGCAGGGTAGAGATATGGAGCCGCTCCGTTTGGGAGCAATATTATAACGAATCAGAACAATCATTTAACGAAATTGCTGAGAAGCTGGTTGATTTTGATCTTGATCTGTAATCGTCTAGGAGGTTTAACAACTTGTTTCATCACATCACTGTATTAAAAGAAGAAGCGACAAATGCACTGGAAATCAAGTCTGATGGCATTTATGTCGACTGTACGCTCGGGGGAGCGGGGCACAGCTCAGTTATTGCAGCTGCCCTGGGAGCAGGCGGCAGACTAATTGCATTTGATCAGGACGATACGGCCTTACGCAATGCTGAACATGTGCTTGCGCCTTATAAGGACCGTGTGACCTTGATTAAAAGCAATTTCCGTCATCTAGAGGAGAAGCTTTTGGAAGCGGGGGTTCCGACGGAAGACGGAGTTCCGCAGGTCGATGGCATCCTGTTTGATCTTGGCGTTTCTTCACCTCAATTTGACGATGCCGAGAGGGGATTCAGTTACAATCACGATGCCAAACTGGACATGCGGATGGATCAATCCATCGAATTGACAGCACGCACGATTGTGAACACATGGCCCGAAGAAGAAATCGCCCGCATCTTATATCGATATGGGGAAGAGAAGTTCTCGAAGCGCATCGCTTCTGTCATTGGCAAGCAGCGTGCCATCGCGCCGATCGAAACGACCGGGGAGCTGGCAGAGCTAGTCAAGGAAGGCATACCAGCCGCCGCGCGTAGAACGGGCGGTCATCCAGCGAAGCGTAGCTTCCAGGCACTGCGTATTGCGGTCAATGATGAATTGGGAGCCTTTGAAGATGCATTGCATCAATCTGTACGTTGTCTTGCACCAGGCGGACGAGTGTCTGTCATTACGTTTCACTCGTTAGAGGATCGTTTGTGTAAGCAAATATTAGCCGAGTATCTGGAAAAGAATGTAGCACCACCCGGATTTCCCGTTTATGTGAGTAATGGCGGCGTGCTAAAGCTTGTGAATCGCAAGCCGTTGCTTCCGTCCGATGAAGAGGTCACAACAAACAAGCGCGCAAGATCAGCCAAATTGCGAGTCGCGGAAAAGGTGGACAAAAACCAACAAATTTAATAGGCAAGGAGACGGGATTATGGCTTATACGAGAGGAAATCTGGCCGTTCAGGAAAAACCGGCTGACAAGGTTGTCCGAAAGTATCGGCAGACGACGAAGGTTGTTGTACGTCGTGCACAGCTTCCGGTGCAGGAAAAGATGCTTTATTTAGGAACGGTGCTATTTTGCATCGTAATCGCTGGTATCGTGTTGTGGCGCTATGCTTACATCTATGAAGTCAATAAAAACATACAGAATATGGCAAGTACCACGGCCACACTACAGAAGCAGATTACGCAAAACGATCTGCGCAAGCATCTGCTTGAAAATGAAGTGGTGGAGCGCGCAACCGCGCTGGGGTACATACAGCCTGTGGACACAGATCCAATTCAGGTATCCCGTCAAAAGGGAACATCAACCTCGTCAACCGGCACTCAGGATAGCAAGTAAAGCGAGGGATAATGGCAGTGAGTAAAAGAATACGACTTCGCACTTTGTTCGTAGGAGGGTGCATCGCCCTCTTTTTTGTTGTCCTTGTGATGCGCGTCTTCTGGCTTCAGGTCGTTCAAGGCTCGGAGTGGCATGAGCGTGCAGTCGAAAATTGGACAACCGATAATGTGATCAAAGCCAAACGGGGTACGATCACAGACCGGAATGGTAATGAGCTGGCGATTGATGCGCCAGCTTATAATGTTGTGTTGAATCCGAAGGTTATCGCTGAGCTGAATGTAAAGGATGATATCGTTAGCGGTCTGCATACGATCCTTGGCACCGATGAGAGCGAGCTTCAGAAGCAGGCGACGTCTGTGGATGATAAAGGTCAGCTTCGCATCTGGCGCGAACTTAACAAAGGTGGACGTCAAATTCCGCAAAATAAAGCGGATGAAGTCAATGCATTAATTGCCAAGCTTAAAGAAAAGACAGGCAAGCGCTATGATGTAGGGTTATCGCTATCTGAGGATTCCAAGCGATATTATCCGAAAAACGAGCTTGCTTCCCATGTACTCGGTTATACCGACAAGGAAGGCAAGGCAGTCGCTGGGATCGAAGCGTATTACGATCAGCAGCTAAGAGGGGTTAATGGCAAAATCTCGTATGAGAAGGATCGTCAGGGTGATAAGCTGCCAAATTCGAATGATGTGTACACGCCTGTCAAAAATGGCGACAATTTAAAGCTTACGATTGATGAGACGATCCAGTATTATACCGAGCAAGCGATGAAAGAAGCGTACAAGCAGCTGCAACCGAAAAGTATTACGGTCATTGCGGCTGATCCGAATACGATGAATATTCTAGCGATGGCGAACTTGCCGACCTTTGATCCGAATAAATACAACGAAGTAACAACAGAGGACTATGGAGAGTTTACCAACCTGGGCATCAAGGCAATCTATGAACCAGGTTCAACCTTCAAAATTGTCACTCTATCAGGTGCAGTACAGGAAAATCTGTTCAATCCTGAAGCCACCTACCAATCCGGTACGATTCGTGTGGGCAGTACAACGCTGCATGATATTAACCGTGTGGGCTGGGGACCGATTACGTACTTGGAAGGCTTGAAGCGCTCCAGTAACGTAGCTTTTGTTAAACTCGGCTATGAGATGCTGGGAGCAGAGCGATTGCGTAAATATATTGATGCGTTTGGGTTTGGTGTGAAAACAGGAATTGATCTGCCAGGTGAAGTATCCGGTGCGATTACATTCCGTCCGAATATCAAGACCGAGGTAGCAACAGCCGCGTATGGTCATGGACGCGTGCAGGTTACGCCATTACAGCAACTTTCCGCAGTAGCAGCGGTTGCGAATGGTGGGAAACTACTAACTCCGCATGTGGTGCAATCTATCACTGACCCGAATACTGGGGTCACAACCGATACACCCGTTCATGAGATTCGTCAGGCGATTACGCCAGAAGTGTCTGCCAAGGTACGTGGTTATCTGGAGCAGGTTGTATCTGACCAGCAGATTGGTACGGGTCGCCATGCTTATATTGAGGGCTACCGTGTTGCAGGTAAAACCGGTACTGCCGTTAAGGTTAAAACGGATGGCTCTGGACAGTATGACTATACGAAGCAAGTCGTATCGTTTATCGGCTTTGCGCCAGCCAATGATCCGAAAATTGCCATGATTGTTGTTGTTGACCAGCCATCGAACTCCAAGCTTGGTGGTGGTACCGCAGCAGCGCCAATTTTCAAACAAATCGTTAGCCAGGCTCTGCCTTATATGGGTGTACCAAAGGTGAGCGAGGATGATAGTAGCAAGGCCAAAACAACTGTACAGCAGACACAGACGATCTATACAGCACCTGTACTAACAGGCAAGCCGCTGGATCAAGCCAAGAAAAATCTGCTGGCAAAAGGCATTTCGTATAAAGTGGTCGGCTCTGGCAACAAGGTCGTGAAGCAATATCCAGCAGCAGGGGCAACGATGGGAAGCGGACAAAGCATTTACTTGATGACTGAAGAGCCTACTCAAATGGCGATTCCAGATCTGAAGGGTGAGTCGCTACGTGATGCGCTTGAAATCTTGAACCTGATGAAGGTAGAAGTGACGACGACAGGCGAAGGCTATGTGGCGGCTCAGGTGGAATCCGAATCAGGAGGTCGCCGTTCCATTACATTGACGTTGAAGTCAGCAAAGGCTACCATTACGGGTGTAGACGATGAGGACGAAAGCCAGTCCACCGATCAGAAGACAGATGATGCAACCAAGGATGAGACCGATCAGAATAAGGCTAACAATTCGTCCAATGCCAAATCGACGGATACGAAAACCGATAAAGGTTCATCTGGCAGCAGTCAGAACGAATCCCAGTCGGATCCGGAAGCCACATCCGATAGCTCATCTGATACAGATTCTGGCTCCAAACCAGCTTTGAATATTCCGGAGCCGGAAGGTGCACCAACGAACTAATGTATGGGTAAGACAGGATCAGGTGATATTTTGCCCGATACAAGGGTGTGAAGGCATCATATACATTTGATTGATGATAACCCGGCAGAATCAGTCATCGGAGGAATGTCTCCTGAATGGCTTGAGTTTTGCCGGGTATCGTTATTAATTTTGGAAAAGAGGAATGAATATGCTGTTATCGGAGGCGTCCAAGCTGTTGATAACGTCCCGGATTCAAGGTGATCCGGCAACACAATTTTCCGGAATGGAGGTGGATTCACGAGAAGTTCAGCCGGGTGATTTGTTTATTTGCTTGCCCGGGTTGACAGTAGATGGTCATGATTTTGCAGCACAGGCGATTGATAAGGGGGCTTGTGCACTCGTCGTTGAACGAGAGCTGCCTGTTGAAGTGCCTCAATTGATTGTGTCTAGCTGTCGTCATGCGATGGCTGTGCTGGGAGATGCCTTTTATCAGCATCCTAGCCGTAGACTACGAATGATCGGAATTACAGGAACGAACGGTAAGACCACAACTTCTTATCTGATTGAGCGTATTATGAATGACAATGGTGTGAATACCGGTCTGATCGGTACGATCGAGATGCGCTATAACGGTCAGGCTGTGCCTATGCCGCGTACGACTCCAGAGGCATTGCTATTACAGCGTATGCTGGGGCAAATGGCTGATTCGGGCGTAGAAGCCTGCGTGATGGAGGTATCGTCACATGCGCTGGAGCAAGGACGTGTGAAGGGGACAGATTATCGCACAGCTATTTTTACGAATATTAGTCAGGATCATCTGGATTACCATAATACGATGGCAGACTATATTGCCGCTAAAGGGTTATTTTTTAGCCGACTTGGCAACAACTATGCAGAACCAGAGCAGCGCAAATATGCTGTTCTCAACATAGATGATCCAGCTTCTGATTATTATCGCCGCATTACAGCTGCTGACGTTATTACATATGGAGTCGAACAGCCGGCGGATGTACGTGCAACCCATATTCGCATTACATCAACTGGAACCAGCTTCCATCTGACCACCTTCCGTGGAGAAACGGATGTCACGCTGAAGATGGTAGGCACATTCAATGTATACAATGCGCTAGCTGCGATTACGGCAGCTCTGATCGAAAATGTACCGTTGGAGCATATCCGTCAAAGTCTGGAAAATATCCCGGGTGTAGACGGACGAGTGGAACTGGTTGATGCAGGACAGCCCTTTGCTGTCATTGTAGACTATGCACACACACCGGATGGATTGGACAATGTATTATCCACGATCAAGGAGTTTGCTGAGCAGCGCATTCTGACTGTATTTGGGTGTGGTGGCGATCGGGATCGCACGAAGCGTCCACTGATGGGCAAGGTTGCCGCGAAGTACAGTGATTATACATTTATCACATCCGATAATCCGCGCACGGAAGATCCTGAATTTATTCTCACCGAAATTGAAGCAGGACTCAAAGAAGATCGTATTGAGATTGACCGCTATGAGCTGATTGTGGATCGCCGTACCGCAATTCAAAAAGCGGTTGAAATGGCGCAGCCAGGCGATGTACTATTGATTGCGGGCAAAGGCCATGAAACGTATCAGGTCATCGGAAAAGAAACGATTGATTTTGATGATAGGCTGGTAGCCAAAGAAGCGATAAGGGGTCTTTTGAAGTGATAAAAATGACGATTGGGCGCATTGCAGAGATGTGCGGCGGAGAGCTGAACGGAGCTGCCGAAGCGGTCTGCCACGGAGTAGTGATTGATTCACGTCAGGTGTACGAGAATTGCTTATTTATACCGATTATTGGCGAACGCGTTGATGGTCATGATTTTGTAGCCGATGTGCTGTCCAAAGGAGCATCAGCTGCACTGTGGCAGCGTGACCGTGGCGAAGCGCCAGCAGGCAATATTATTATTGTAGACAATACATTAGTTGCATTACAGCAGTTAGCTAAAGTGTACTTGCAGCAATGTCATCCTCAGGTAGTCGGTATTACGGGCTCCAATGGTAAAACAACGACTAAGGACATGGTAGCAGCGTTACTGGGACAGGCATACCGGGTGCATCGGACTGCCGGTAACTTTAACAGTCATATCGGACTGCCATTAACGATATTATCTATGCCTGCCGATACGGAAATGTTGATTTTGGAAATGGGAATGAGAGCTAGAGGTGAAATTGAATTTCTGTCTCAGCTTGCCGAGCCGGATACGGTCGTGATTACGAATATCGGTGAATCTCATCTCGAACAGCTGGGCAGCCGTGAGGAAATCGCCAGAGCCAAGCTGGAAATTACAGCGGGTCTGAAGCGGAATGGATTGTTTATTTATCCGGGAGATGAACCTCTACTGCAGCAAATATTGATAGAACCTGAATTTTTGAATCTATCCGATGTGACTTTTCAAACATTTGGTTTGGAGCAAAGTAATGATCTGCATCCAATCGGCATTATGAATCAAGGGCAACATACGATATTTACTACACCACGTTATCCTGACATCGTATGGACACTGCCATTACCAGGACTTCATAATGTTAGTAATGCGATGGCAGCGATGCTGGTAGCAGAGCATTACGGTGTCACGCCATCTCAGATTCAAAATGGATTTTCAGGCCTTCGTCTCACGGGTATGCGGATTGAGATGACACTCGGACTCGACGGAACGATGCTACTGAATGATGCTTATAATGCCAGTCCTTCTTCTATGAAAGCGGCAATTGATGTGCTGGATCAGATGAAAGGTTACTCGCGCAAGTTGGCGGTATTAGGCGATATGCTGGAGCTTGGACAGGATGAGGAACATTATCATCAGCAAATCGGTGACTATATCGCTGGCAAAGTCGATTGGTTGTTCACTTATGGACAGCGTAGTCTGGCAATGGCTAAAGCGGCAAGTATGAGAATGTCACAGGAACGGATTCGTTCTTATCAGTCCAAACAGGAATTAATCGACGATCTGCTGGAAGTGAAAGCAAGCGGAGACGTGATTTTGTTCAAAGGGTCCCGGGGAATGAGACTGGAAGAAGTTTTACAGGCGCTGATGCCTGATTCAATAAGCAACGCAGAAGCGCTGGAGGAATAACAAAATGGATTTTCAATTATTACTATTAGCGGCAGCCGCCTCATTTATTTTATCCGTCATTGCGATGCCGATTCTGATTCCGGTCTTGCGTCGGATCAAGTTTGGACAGCAGGTTCGTAATGATGGGCCGCAAAGTCATTTGAAAAAAGCGGGAACGCCAACGATGGGCGGGATCGTCATCATTTTGGCGGCAACAGTTGTATTTATCAAATTTTCGGTCATAGATACGAATTTCTGGGTGCTGCTTACAGCAACGGTCGGTTTCGGATTGATCGGATTTTTAGACGATTATATCAAAATTGGACTTAAGCGTTCGCTAGGTCTGACAGCAAGACAAAAGCTAGTGGGACAATTGCTGTTCTCAGCCATTATCTGCTTCCTGTTGATTCATAAGGGGCATAGCACAGCGCTGAGCATTCCAGGTATGGATGTTACCTTTGACTGGGGGCCCTGGTTCTACTATCCATTCATCGTGGTGATGCTGCTGGCGATCAGTAATGCAGTTAACTTTACCGATGGGGTAGATGGTCTGCTATCTGGTGTGAGCGCCATCGCATTTGCAGCGTATGCCGTAATCGCGATTCAGATGTCTTCACCAGCAGCGGCGGTATGTGCGGCGGCGATGATCGGTGCTGTACTGGGCTTTCTCGTGTTCAATGCGCATCCAGCAAAGGTGTTCATGGGGGATATGGGTTCGCTTGGTATCGGCGGCGCGATTGGCGGTATCGCTATCGTAACAAAAAATGAATTGTTGTTCCTGATCATTGGTCTCGTATTTGTCATCGAGCTGCTATCCGTTGTGATACAGGTCGTATCGTACAAAACACGTAATGGAAAGCGCGTCTTCAAGATGGCGCCGATTCACCATCACTTTGAACTATCCGGCTGGTCAGAGTGGCGCGTTGTAACGACATTCTGGGCAGTAAGCCTGATTCTGGCTGTGATCGGAATTTATATTAGCAAGGGGTTGTCGTAATGAATGCTCCTGAAACATATCAAGGTCTGCCGGTCGTTGTAATCGGATTAGCACGTAGTGGTGTGGAAGCAGCGAAGGCACTTCACCGTCTGGGTGCGATTGTTACTGTAAATGATCTCAAGCCAAGAGAACAATCGCCAGAAGCGGCAGAGCTGGAAGAACTGGGGATTGAGGTCATTTGTGGTGGACATCCTGATGGATTGATTCATGCGGACGTTGCACTTCTTGTGAAAAATCCAGGTATTCCTTACACTGCCCCGCCGATCAAGCAGGCGCTGGAGCTTGGACTGGAAATCATTACTGAGGTCGAGCTTGCGTATAAGCTGTCCGACATTCCAATGATCGGTATTACCGGATCGAATGGTAAAACGACAACCACTACCTGGGTTGGCAAAATGCTAGAAGCGAGCAATCTACATCCGATTGTTGGTGGGAATATCGGTATTCCGCTCTGTCAAGCGGTTGCCGAAGCTGATCCAGCTGTAAAGCCAACGATTGTTGCAGAGCTAAGCAGCTTTCAGCTGAAAGGCACACAGGACTTTAGACCACGCATCGCCTGTCTGCTAAATGTCGCCGAGACCCATCTTGATTATCATGGCTCGATGGATGATTATGTGGAATCCAAACGCAAAATTTTTGCCAATCAGACTACTGGCGATACAGCCGTTTTAAACTGGGATGACAGCTATTGCCGTAGCATTATTCCATATATGGAAGCCGAGCATATTGTTCCGTTTTCCATTTACGAGGAGCTGGGGGCAAGCATCACTGCCGCATCGGCTAGTGCAAAAGCTCCTGCTGCTGCACTGTATGTAACGCCTTCTTTTATCGAAGGTGTCGAAGATGAGCTAGAGCGTACAATCATGTATACCGATGGACAAACGGAAATTGCGATCATCCCTGTACATGAGCTGGGCATTCCTGGACGTTATAATGTAGCGAACGCACTGGCTGCTTGTGCGATGGCAATCGCCGCTGGCTGTAAGCCGGAAGCGCTGGCTGAGCCATTACGCGCATTCCGCGGTGTTGAGCATCGACTGGAATATGTGCGTCAGCATGATGGAGTAGATTACTATAACAATTCCAAAGCGACCAACGCGAGAGCAACGATAATGGCGCTATCAGCATTTCAGGATCAGGACATCGTCCTGATTGCAGGTGGATTGGATCGTGGCTCAGATTATATGGAGCTGATGCCTACCTTCCAGAGTGGAGTTAAAGGAATCGTGCTGCTTGGACAAACGCGCCATAAGCTAGCACAGGTTGCCGAGCTCGCTGGCATTGCGGATATTGCAGTAATCGATGAAGCTGAAGACACAGTCGCCGCCATCGAAGCCGCAGTCGTGGCTGCAAGCAAGATGGCAAGTAAGGGTGATATTGTGCTATTATCTCCAGCATGTGCAAGCTGGGACATGTTCACATCGTATGAAGTACGCGGTGACCAGTTTAAAGCCGCAGTGCACAAGCTGTAAGACACATTGGCAGACCAGGATGTATCAGGGCAAATAGGCATGTAATAAACGGCTTAGCTTCTCTCCTGATCCGTCTTATCTTATATACCATAGCTTCAGAGTTGTGATGAGGGATATACCATTCCATTTCGAAAGGGGGTTCGATTATGCGAATTATTTTAACCGGAGGCGGTACAGGTGGGCATATCTATCCTGCGCTGGCGATTGCTGAGCAATGCAGAGAGCAGGGCATCAAAGCTGAATTTCTGTATATCGGCGGTAAACGGGGATTGGAAACGAAAATTGTGCCTGAGGCCAAAATTCGTTTTGAATCCATCGACATTACCGGATTCCGAAGGAGTCTGTTTTCGCTTGAAAATATTAGAACGATTAATCGCTTCATTCAGGGTGTGAAAATTTCGAAAAAGCTCATCCGCGAATTTCGCCCTGATATTGTGATCGGTACAGGTGGTTATGTATGCGGGCCTGTCGTGTATGCGGCAGCCAAGCTAGGCATTCCTACTCTAGTGCATGAGCAAAATGCGATTCCAGGCTTAACGAATTTATTTTTAAGTGGTTATGCCAATACGGTAGCGGTAAGCTTTGAGGATGCATTGCCTCGCTTCAGGCGCGCCAAGCGTGTACTATTTACCGGTAATCCGCGTGCCACGATGGTTCAGCATGCTGACCGTGAACGTGGGCTTGCCTCACTAGGACTGCCTGCTGATGCACAGATTGTGCTGATGGTTGGCGGTAGCCGCGGTGCCAGAGCGCTCGTAGAGGCGATGGTACAGGCTGCACCACTGCTAGAGCAAAAGCCGGATGTTCATTACGTATTTGTGACCGGTGAAATTTATTATGATGAGATCTATGAGCGTATTGAGGAAGCGGTTGAGACCATTCCGACGAATCTGCACGTACTTCCCTATATTCCTAATATGCCGGAGGTGCTAGCAGCGACATCGCTGTTAATCGGTCGTGCAGGTGCCTCATCACTGGCGGAGATTACGTCGCTGGGCACACCGTCCATCTTGATTCCATCTCCCAATGTAACCAACAATCATCAGGAGGCGAATGCGCTAGCTTTGAAAAAAGCCGGTGCAGCCGAGATGCTGTTGGAGCGTGATCTGAGCGGACAATCGCTCGTCACTATTGTAGATCGCATCATGAATAATGAGCAGGAGCGCAAGCGAATGTCCGAAGCTTCATCGGCGCTAGGAACGCCACAATCTGCATTCCTGTTGCTAGAGGAAATGCAGCGTCTGATCGCTGAAAAGAAAGCAGACAAGCACTGAGCAGAGCCTCTACGGAGCATGATCGTGCTTACCGATGAACGGCAGCAAGGGGCTGCACATCTGTCGAGTGAACCGAAATACGAATTACTGGAGAACTGCCATGCCTAAGCAAAAATTGATTGTATTACCGAAAAATGAACCTTCTGCCCAGACCGGACCGTCCTCCAAACGTAGACGAGGCTTTAGCCCCCGCACCAGGTGGATTGTCATCCTGAGCATTTTGTTTGTTGTTGCGCTGGGTATCGTATTCTGGTTTTCGCCGATCGGCAAAATATCGCAGATTACGTTTACCGGCAATGCTTTTACCTCCAAAGAGGATTTGTTATCCGTGACACGGCTTGCCAAAGGGGATGCCTTTTATGGAACCTCGGCAGCGACGATCAAATCCAGATTAAAAACGATTCCTGCAATTGAGGATGCGACGATCACGAAGGAATTTCCGGGCAAAATCGATATTCATATTACCGAATATCCGGTTGTTGCCTATGAACTGGCTACATCTGGCGAGCTAACGGCTATTTTGCAGAACGGTTCCTCCGTACGTGCAGATGATCGCGGCGTCGCTGTAGAGAAGCCTGTGCTTACCCAGTGGGCGGATTACCAGAAAGAAAAGGTAGCGCTGTGCAAGGTGCTGGGCACGATTCCAAATGAGCTAACATCAGACATATCAGAAATTATGCCATCGCCAACCCCATCATTTCCCGATCGTATTATGATCTATACGCGTTCTCAGTTTGAGGTCATTACGAGCATTTCACTGCTGGCAGACAAGGTCGAGTATTTGAATCAGGTCATCGAGACACAGCCGCCGGGTATTATCACGATGCTAGAGGCTGATTCATACACACCATTTGTGCCACAGGACGCGGAAAGCGAAGCAGACGGTACAGGAACACAATGATAGGCATAGCGGTTCTGTTCGTGATGTAAATGCTGCTTGTAAGCATCAATTTGCCTGTAATCGCGCTGGATATGATGTCGGCACTTTCTGTGTAGCCGGAAAAATGCTAGAATAAGTTTGGCAGATATTAAAGTTTTGTAAACTTTGAATCCCATATGGTTCAGCCGTGAATGTGTAACGGTACAATCGTTCTTTTTTCTTTAAACTTTTACAGCTTCATAGGGAATCTAAAGTTAACAACAGATATTAAAAAGTTTGCAGAAAAAAGAGGGAAAGTATGGACCATGTTGAATACTACTGTAGAGAGCAATATTAAAAAATGTTTTTCGGAAATTGAATTTCCAGTTCGATTAAATAGGTCGAAATTAAGGAAATTCGCCATTTTATGGAATTTGCAGGAGGTGCCAGGGGCTTGAGCAACAATGACATCATTGTTAGTTTGGACATCGGTACATCCAAAGTTCGTGCTATTATCGGGGAAATTAACAATGGAACCTTTAATATTATTGGAGTTGGATCTGCCGACTCGGAAGGGATTCGCAAAGGTGCAATCGTGGATATTGACCAGACTGTGCAATCCATCCGAAATGCAGTTGATCATGCTGAGCGTATGGTCGGCATTCAAATATCTGAAGTAATCGTGGGTATTTCCGGAAATCATATCGGACTTCAAACGAGCCATGGAGTTGTAGCCGTATCCAACGAAGATCGTGAAATTGGCGAAGAGGATATCGAACGGGTGCTGAAGGCGGCAGAAGTAATTGCACTTCCTCCTGAACGTGAAATTATCGATGTTGTCGCCAAGCAGTATGTTGTGGATGGACTGGAAGGAATTCAGGACCCACGCGGAATGATCGGCGTACGACTGGAAGTAGAAGCTACCATCATCACTGGCGCTAAAACCTCTATTCACAATTTACTTCGCTGTGTGGAAAAAGCAGATCTGCATATTAAGGATCTGGTGTTAATCTCTCTTGGTGCAGGTCAGCTGGCTCTATCCAAGGATGAAAAGACGATGGGTGCTGTACTTGTAGATATCGGCGCAGGCTCATCCACAATCGCGGTATTCGAGGAAGGAGCGCTTAAAGCAACATCCACGTTGCCGATTGGCGGCGAGTTCGTCACGAATGATATCGCATACGGACTTCGTACTCTGACGGAGAATGCCGAAAAGGTGAAGCTGAAATATGGCTGTGCACTCGTTGAAGAAGCAGCGGCAGATGTCGTTTTCAAGGTACAGCGTATCGGTAGTAATGTCGATAAGGAGTTTACCCAGCAAGATCTGGCTGCTATTATTGAGCCGCGTGTACAGGAAATCTTCGAGCTGATTCGTCAGGAAGTTGTACGGCTCGGTTACCATGAGCTTCCTGGTGGTTATATACTCACAGGAGGTACAGTTTCGATGCCGGGCGTGCTTGAGATCGCTCGCGAGGAGCTGGCAGCTTCTGTACGGGTAGCAGTTCCTGATTATATCGGTGTACGCGATCCTGCTTATACAAGCGGAGTAGGCATTTTGTATAATGTAATCCGTAATATTCGCGGTGGCGGCAGTACGGCTGGTGCAAGCAAAAAAGCACCTGCACGCAACAAGGCCGCATCGACCCCGGAGAGCAGCGCAAAACCGGGCTTGATTGAACGGCTCAAAAACATGTTCAGTGAATTTATCTGATGAAGTTTATTCTAGCTGGAAAAGAGCCATTCATGGACATTGAGGGGGAGATGGGATAGATGTTGGAATTCGATTTTGAAATGGAAAGCCTGGCCCAGATTAAGGTCATCGGCGTAGGTGGCGGCGGAAGCAATGCCGTGAACCGTATGATCGAAAATGGTGTACAAGGCGTGGAATTTATAACGGTAAATACAGATGCACAGGCACTGCATCTGGCGAAATCCGAGCATAAGCTGCAAATCGGTGATAAGCTGACTCGTGGACTTGGCGCTGGCGCTAATCCTGAAGTGGGTAAAAAAGCAGCTGAGGAATCTCGCGATCTGATCAGCAACACACTGAAAGGTGCAGATATGGTATTCGTTACCGCTGGTATGGGTGGCGGTACAGGTACAGGGGCTGCTCCAGTGATTGCTGAGATTGCTAGAGAATGCGGCGCGCTGACTGTGGGCGTAGTAACTCGTCCATTTACCTTTGAAGGACGCAAACGCTTCTCCCATGCAGAGCAGGGCATCGAAGCATTGAAGGAAAAAGTAGACACACTGATCGTGATTCCAAACGATCGTTTGCTCGAAATCGTCGACAAAAAGACGCCGATGCTGGAAGCATTCCGTGAAGCGGATAATGTACTGCGTCAAGCGGTTCAGGGTATTTCTGACCTGATCGCTGTACCGGGACTAATCAACCTTGACTTTGCCGATGTAAAAACAATCATGACTGAGCGTGGCTCTGCATTGATGGGTATCGGTGAAGCAACAGGGGAGAACCGTGCAGCTGAAGCAGCACGTAAAGCGATTATGAGCCCACTGCTTGAAACCTCGATTGAGGGTGCACGCGGTGTGATCATGAACATCACAGGGGGTACGAACCTGTCCCTGTACGAAGTAAATGAAGCGGCTGAGATCGTAACAAGCGCTTCCGATCCAGAAGTGAATATGATCTTCGGTGCGATTATCGACGAGAACCTGAAGGAAGAAATTAAGGTAACCGTCATCGCCACTGGATTTGAGCATAAGCCTGCACAGCCGTTGCAGCCTGCACGCCGTCCAGCAGCAAGCCAGCAGCCACAAAGCTCCAGCGAGCCTGTTGAAGAAAAAGCGCCTAATCCGCGCCAATTCAACAACAATCAGCAGCAGCCAAGCGGCGATCAATTGGACATTCCGACCTTCCTGCGTAATCGTTCCCGTCATAAAAACGACTAGAACCTTGCCTGCGCAGGGCATTACAGGTTACGATAAAAGGACTTGTTTTCTGCGGAAAACAGGTCCTTTTTGTTTTGACATATAGGTGCAAGCTGGCAGAATATGCTACAGTAATAAATACAGCTATTAAAAAAGATGCGCAGCGTCATCGCATGATGACAATGCCAGGTTTAGTTGTATTTTGATGTACTAACAAGGAATGATGAGCGGACGGGCTCATTGAACATAACGATAGATCATCAGGATAGCGAGGTGTAAGATGGAGCCGTTTCAAAGTAATTGGCAAACAGGCGTAACGGAGCAGCGTCCAGAGCTGTTTCTGCTAAGCGGTAAGGAATGGAGCGATGGAATTAGTGCTGGCTTTACCGGAAGGCGTGGAGGCATCAGCAAGGCGCCATATGACTCCTTTAACCTTGCTTATCATGTAGAGGATCAGCCAGAGGATGTACTGGAGAATCGACGCTTGCTATGTCAGCAGCTTGGCTTTGATCCCAAAGGCTGGGTGTGCGGTGAGCAGGTACATAGCAACCATATTGCCTGTGTGACGGCAGAGGATGCAGGCAAGGGCTGGGCAGATCGAGCAAGTGCCTTTCAGGATACAGATGGCTTAATTACCGATGTACCGGGCATACTGCTGACTTCCTTTTACGCAGATTGTGTGCCATTATATTTTATAGACCCTGTTCGGCGTGTTGTTGGGCTTGCTCATGCAGGCTGGAAAGGCACAGTCGCTGATATTGCAGGTGAGATGATTCGCACGATGGAGCGTCAATATGGCAGTCAAGCTGCTGATCTGCGTGCAGCGATCGGGCCATCGATCGGGATGGGGCAATATGAAGTCGATAAGCGCGTCATGGAGCATGTCGATGTTTGGACAAGCAGGCTTGAGGGTAATGGACAATTGCCTACATATGCAAAATCCGGCGCTCCGGGCAAAACGTGGCTTGATTTAAAACAATTAAACCGTGAATTGATGATTTTTGCAGGAATACAGCCTCAGCATATCGAAGTTAGTCAGTGGTGTACGCACGAACGCCATGATCTATTCTTTTCTTATCGTGCAGATGGTGGTCGTACAGGCCGCATGGCAAGCTGGGCTGGTATAGAAACGGAGTGACTACAGATTGGGATTGCAGGAACGAATCGCTCAAGTAGAGCAGCGCATCCAAGCCGCTTGTGAGCGCAGTGGACGCCAGGTAAGTGACGTACAGATGGTAGCCGTAACGAAATATGTATCGACCGAGAAAACGGGTCAGGTGCTGGATGCGGGACTGATCCATCTGGGCGAAAATCGCTGGCAAAATGCGAAGGATAAATGGGAAGCGTTGCATGAACGTGGAGTATGGCATTTTATCGGACATTTGCAGACAAACAAGGTCAAGGATGTTATCGGCAAGTTTGAATATATTCATTCGTTGGATCGATTATCGTTAGCGAAGGAGCTGGAGAAAAAAGCAGCCGAGCTGGAGCTGATCGTGAAGGTGTTTGTACAGATTAATGTATCGGGTGAGGAATCCAAGTATGGTCTTGCGCCAGAAGCGGTAGAGGACTTTTTCCAAGCCTTACAGCAGATGCCGCATCTGAAGGTGGTTGGTCTGATGACGATGGCGCCTGAGGTGGACGAGCCAGAACAGACGCGTCCGGTATTCAGAGAGTTGCGCGAGCTGAGAGATCGGCTTAATACGTTTGGATTAACGGTAGAGCCGATCAAGCATCTGTCGATGGGCATGTCGGGTGATTTTGAGATTGCTGTTGAGGAAGGGGCGACATTTGTACGCCTCGGCTCGATCCTGGTTGGCAAAGAGGAGGATTAACGATGGGTGTAATGAATCGGTTTATGAATTTTCTCGGGCTTCAGGAGGAAGAGGAAGTTGTAGAACGCGAGCAGATTATCGAAGAAGAAGTCGATTCTCGTGAAACTTCTCCTGCGGATGCACGTAGAAACAGTAGAGCCAATAATGTCGTCAGTATTCATTCACAGAAAAATGTCAAAGTCATTTTGAACGAGCCGCGCAGCTATGATGAAGCTCAGGACATTGCAGATCATCTGCGTTCGCATCGCTCGGTGATCGTCAATTTGCAGCGTGTTCGTAATGATCAGGCGCTGCGTATTATCGATTTTATGAGCGGTACAGTCTATGCACTGGGTGGTAGCATTTCCAAGATCGGCGGCAACATTTTCCTGTGTACACCGGATACAGTCGAAATCGAGGGCACAATCGCTGAGATTATGAGCGACGATTTTGATTATAACAAGATGAGGTGATCGGAAGTTGAGCGTATTTTTCGAAATTCTCGGTATTGCATACCGAATCTACATGTACATGATTATTATCTATATCCTGATGTCCTGGCTGCCTAGTGCTCGTGAGAGCTCTTTTGGTCAATTGCTGGCGCGTCTGGTTGAACCTTATCTTGCGCCTTTCCGTCGCTTTATTCCGCCAATCGGAGGCGTACTGGATATTTCGCCAATCGTCGCTCTGTTTGTATTGCAGCTGGCGTTTAGCGGATTGATTTACCTGCTGCAAACGATTTTGTTCTAATCGGGTATTCATCGTTTGCACATGTATAGAATGTGTAAGGATTCAAAGCTGAAGCACCAAGCAGACAATAGCGGGACTGTTGCTCTGCTGCATGCTTCGGCTTTTTGCTTTGGATAGGCTTTGTTTTGGGTGGGCCTTGCTTGGAATAGATGATAGCTGGGTCAACAGAAGAGGGATAGGCTAATTCGCACTCAACCCATGGGCCACCTATTCAGTCATTCAAGCTTTATATAATGATTAATTTTATCAAAGAGACAGCTGCTGAATGGAATAGATGATATAGACCAGATATCAGAGTGAAAAGTATCAGCGTAAAAGGTCATTGTACATCATCTATACAGCGGTCTGGAGGAAAGGTAGTTAGCAGGTATGAACAAAACCATTTTTAGTCATTTTCATCCAGACGAGCGAGAATTTGTGGAACGGGCAGCCGAGTGGATTGAGAATGCCGCCCATTATCATGAACAGAAGCTGACGGATTTTCTTGATCCGCGTCAGGCGTATATATTGTCCACACTGGCGGCTCGTGAGCCCGATGTGCAGATCCGACTGGAGGGTGGATCGGAGCATGCAGAGCGTAGACGTGCATTAATTGCACCGGATTATGCGGATCTATCGCAGGAAGATATGCAGCTGACGGTGCTGGAGATTACACCAGAAGGGCAACGTTTTACCGAGCTGGAGCATGGCGATTATATGGGCTCGCTGCTTGGACTGGGAATGAAGCGCGACAAGATTGGCGATATTCATGTCCTGGATGATGGCTGTCATACCGTCGTTGCTACAGAGATTGCATCGTATCTTAATTTGAATATGAATCAGGTACACAGACTACATGTGATGACCAGTCTATTACCGATTGAGCAATTACGTGCCGCTAAGCAGGAGCTGCAAACGATGGAGCTATCTGTCGCTTCGATGCGACTGGATGGTATCGCCAGCGATGTGTATCGACTAAGTCGCAGTAAAATACTCGTACCGATCAAGGCTGGGCGTTGTAAGGTCAACTGGAAGCCAGAGGAAGATCCTTCTCATGCGCTCAAAGAAGGCGATGTAGTATCGGTACAGGGAATGGGACGCTTCAAGGTGCTGGAGCTGGAAGGTATTACAAAAAAAGGCCGTTACCGCGTGAAAATCGGGAAATTCGTGTAAGCGTCGGCAGGAATATAACGAGGCGATGCTGAATATATAAAAGAGCCCGTGTTGTTTCAATGGAACCACATATCGGTGTATATACAAAAGGATCGCGGCATGCGTCCAGCTGATTCCGTATGGTCGATACGATGTCGTTCAGGCACGGTCTGGCGGTATATATAGGAATACGGGCTTCACAATAGGCGGCATGCTGCCGATATCGTTATCATGTTATTCATTTCGGTAGTAAGCTAGTGTTCAACGATGCTGAAATACAGTATGATAACAATACAAAAGGCAATTCAACGGCCTAATATCATAGGAGGTGTCTATCCATGCCATTAACCCCGCTGGATATACATAATAAGGAATTTTCGCGTCGGCTGCGTGGTTATGACGAAGATGAAGTGAATGAGTTTCTCGATCAGGTAATCAAGGATTATGAGGGACTGATTCGCGAAAACAAGGATTTGCAAAATCAGCTGCTTGCTGTGCAGGAGCGTCTGGATCATTTTGCGAATCTGGAGGAGACACTGAGTAAAACGATCATCGTTGCTCAGGAAGCAGCGGATGAGGTGAAGAACAACGCCAAGAAGGAAGCGCAGCTCATTATTAAAGAATCCGAGAAAAATGCGGATCGTATTATTAATGAGTCGCTGTCGAAGGCGCGCAAGGTGTCGATGGAAGTGGAAGAGCTTAAAAAGCAGGCTTCGATCTATCGTACTCGTTTCCGGACACTGGTTGAGGCACAGCTGGAGCTGCTCAGTCAGGACGGCTGGGACGCATTGGAAAATCAAACTCGCGAGCTGGAGCGTACAAGCAGTGAGCGTCAGGAGCGCAATGAGCGCGACCGTGAGCAGTGGAATCGTGAACGTCAGGACGAGCGCGAGCCGGAAGAAAATCGTTCGGTAAGTGGCGATCTCTACTAAGCGGCTACATGATGCAGGATCACCTCGTTCCACGGTAGCTGATCCGGTGATGCCACGTTGGAGCTGAGGGATGAAGGATAGCGAATCTATTTATACAGCCCTATGGCAAATGGTTGACATTTTGCAGAGGAAGCGATATAAATATTTTATGACCATGACGTTTTTTTGGAAGGCGTCACTTCGAAACGACTCGGTAACAGGAGCTTGCTTCTGCACCGTAGTATAGTTGCATACATTCTGTGATGGGGCCAGTACAGGCTATGATCGTTTGTAGAGAGTTGGCGGTTGGTGCAAGCCAATAAACGACGAGCTATGGAAAATCTCCCCGGAGAAGCGCGGCTGAACCTATTCAGTAAGCCAAGCCGGATTGCCTGCCGTTATCAGGGCGCCGCATGAATCGTGCGGGCATAAGTGTCATTATGATAGGAAGAATACGTCTGTGTAGCAGAACGGAATTCTTAACCTATTGTGATGAAACAAGGGTGGTAACGCGAGCAACCTCGTCCCTTTCCAGGGACGGGGTTTTTTTGACGTTTTGGCTAGTGATCAGACAGCTGATGCATAAGGGGAATCGGATGGCGAAAGCGATCCTGCTGCACGGACAGATTCATCATGGTTCGAATTGGAGAAAGGATGGGGAAACATGCAAAGAGTAGATGTGAAAGAGAAAGCACGTGCACGCGATTTGCGCATGCTGAACAAATGGAAAGAGGAGCGTACATTCCAGCGCTCCATCGAGAGCCGCGAAGGCAAACCGAACTTTGTTTTTTATGAAGGCCCGCCAACAGCGAACGGAAAGCCGCATATCGGTCACGTACTGGGTCGTGTAATCAAAGACTTTATCGGTCGTTATAACACGATGAAGGGCTATCGCGTTGTACGTAAAGCAGGCTGGGATACACACGGTCTGCCTGTTGAGCTCGGTGTACAGAAAAAGCTCGGTATCTCGCACAAATGGGAGATCGAGGATTATGGCGTTGAGAAATTCATCAACGAATGCAAAGCAAGTGTATTTGAATATGAACAGCAGTGGCGCGATCTGACAGAAGCAATCGGCTACTGGACAGATATGGATCATCCGTATATCACACTGAACAATGGCTATATTGAGAGTGTATGGAACATCCTCGCAACGATTCATGATAAAGGGCTCATGTATCGCGGTCACCGCGTAAGCCCATATTGTCCTTCCTGCCAGACGACACTGAGCTCGCACGAAGTTGCACAGGGCTACAAAGACGTGAAAGACCTGAGTGCGACTGCAAAGTTCAAGCTGCATAGTAGCGGCGAATTCGTACTGGCATGGACGACGACTCCTTGGACATTGCCGTCTCACGTTGCACTGGCGGTGAACCCGGACATGGAATACGCACGTGTACGTCAAAATGGCGAAGTGTACATCGTTGCGAAAAACCTTGTTGAAAAAGTAATGGAGCCGATCAAAGCCGAGTATGAAGTGCTCAGCACACTGCCAGGTTCTGAGCTGGTAGGTCAAACTTATGATGCTCCATTCAACTATATCCAGGCAGAGAAAACCAATATCGTGCTGGGTGCAAGCTTCGTTACCGATGCAAGTGGTACAGGTATCGTTCACATGGCACCTGCACACGGTGAAGATGACTATCGTGTATGTCGTGAGAATGGCATCAGTTTCGTCAATCTGGTTGATCTGGAAGGTAAATTCGTACCGCAGGTCACTGATTTTGCTGGACGCTTTGTCAAAGACTGCGATGTAGACATCATCAAGTATCTGTCGGAGCATGGCACACTGTTCAGCAAAGAGCGTTATGAGCACAGCTATCCATTCTGCTGGCGTTGTGATACACCGCTGCTCTACTATGCAATGGACAGCTGGTTTATCCAGACTACAGCAATCAAGGATCAGCTGATTGCCAACAACAACGATGTTACCTGGTATCCAGGTCATGTTCGTGAAGGACGCTTCGGTAAATTCCTTGAGGATCTGGTCGACTGGAATATCAGCCGTGATCGTTACTGGGGTACACCGCTTAACGTATGGGTATGCGAAGAGACGGGCGAGCAATTCGCACCGCATAGCATTGCCGAGCTGCGTGAGCGCGCAATTGGTGACGTGCCAGAGGATCTGGAGCTGCACAAGCCTTATGTAGATGAAGTCAAAGTACGTAGCTCCTGCGGACAGTACGAAATGAAACGTACACCAGAGGTCATTGACGTCTGGTTCGATAGCGGCTCGATGCCTTTCGCTCAACAGCACTATCCATTTGAAAATGAAGATGTGTTCAAGCAGCAATACCCTGCTGATATGATCTGCGAAGGGATTGACCAGACGCGTGGCTGGTTCTACAGTCTGCTTGCGGTATCTACATTGCTGACAGGACAAGCGCCGTATAAAGCAGTTATGGCAACCGGACACGTACTCGACGAAAACGGTCAAAAAATGTCCAAATCCAAAGGGAATGTTATCGATCCGTGGGAAGTCATCGAAGAGTATGGCACCGATGCATTCCGCTGGGCGCTCCTGTCTGACAGCGCCCCTTGGAACAGCAAGCGTTTCTCCAAAGGGATTGTTGGTGAAGCGAAGTCCAAGCTTGTGGATACACTCGTGAACACACATGCGTTCCTGACGCTGTATGCGACGATCGATGGCTTTGACCCGGCGGAGCATCCATTCCAGCCATCTGAGCACAAGCTGGATCGCTGGATCGTTTCCCGTCTGAACAGCTTGATCATTGTTGTTGACAAGGCACTTGCGGTAAATGATTATCTGAACTCATCCAAAGCAATCGAAGCATTTGTTGATGAGCTGAGTAACTGGTATATCCGTCGTTCCCGTGATCGCTTCTGGGGTGCAGGCTTGACGGAAGACAAGCTGGATGCGTATCGTACGCTGACCGAGGTGCTGCTCACTACAGCGAAGCTGCTGGCACCATTTACACCAATGCTGGCAGAAGATATCTATCTGAACCTGAGCAATGGTGAGAGCGTGCATATGGATGATTATCCAGTTGCCAATGAAGCATTGATCGATGCGGAGCTGGAGCGCGATATGGAAACAGCTCGCCGTATCGTTGAGCTGGCACGTAACGTACGTAATGAAACAGGAATCAAAAACCGTCAGCCGCTGTCCGAGCTGATCGTATCGCTCGATAAAGACTTTGATCTGGCAAGCTATGAAGAGATCATCAAGGACGAGATCAATGTGAAGGGCATCCGTACTGAGCATGATGATGCGGGCTTTGTTGATTTTAGCTTCAAGCTGAACCTGAAAGTAGCGGGTAAAAAGTACGGCAAAAATGTCGGTTTCCTGCAAAACTTCTTCAAAGAGATGACAGCGGAAGAGACACGCCATGTTGTACAAGCAGGCGTGCTGAACGTAACTTCGCCAGAAGGTGAAGAACTGCATGTCACAAGCGAAGAGCTGCTGGTGGAGAAAAAGGCGAAATCCGGCTTTGCATCCGCATCCGGTTACGGTCTGACTGTAGCGCTGAATACCGATATCACACCAGAGCTGGAGCAAGAGGGCTGGGTGCGTGAGGTTGTCCGTACGGTACAGGATTATCGTAAAAAGCTGGATCTGCCAATCGAGAAATACGTTCATCTGACGCTGAATGTGAGCGATGAGCTGCGCGCAGCGATCGAGGCATTTGATAGCGTTCTGCGTGAAAATGTACTCGTTACCGATGTGACCTTCGGTGAAGTAGAAGGTATGGAGCAAGTCGAGCTGGTAGGTCAAAAAGCGGGTATTCACGTTTCTTGATTGAATTGTAGTAAGTGATATGGAAAGTGATAGAGCGCAGGGATTCAAAATGAAATGATTTAAAATGAAGTAAAGCAAGCTAAACCATGAGGTGGCTAGTTATTTCTAATGTAATCCATTGGATGATTTAGAAATAAATTAGCCAGCTGCTGCTGAGCCTGTCGTTGTCCTTGTATCCATCAAGTCGTATGGATGCTGGATGACGGCAGGTTTTTTATATATCTTATTCAGCTTGTGTAGAAGTACAGGGTATAATAAGACAAAGAGGATTTGATCTATACATAATTTTGCAGAGAAAGAGAAAGAGAAAGAGAAAGAGAAAGAGAAAGAGAACTATACAGACACAGAGATAGTGGTAGATATACAAATGAAATTCACCAAATAGCGTCATTATAAATTTTCCATAAGGAGGTTATAGTCATGGCTATTACATATCGAGAGACATGGGAATTAAAGCGTAGGATCGAGGGACTGACCATCGAAAAACAGGATTTTACGCTGATCGACCTGAATGCGCCGATTTGTACAGCGGTGCATTTCATCAATTGTATTTTTGATCGGACTCGTTTTGGAGATGCCCGTTTGTATGGATGTGATTTTACGAATTGTCAGTTTAAACGGGTCGATCTGACGGAGGCTACGATTGGTGCGCATGGAGGTGTCTTCACAAGCTGTATATTTGATACATGTAATTTTCGTAAAGGATATTTTTATCGACCTGAATTTGTGGAGTGCCGATTTCAACAGTGCAAGCTGAATCAGATTGACTTTAAAGCCAGCTCGTTTGCGCATTGCCAATTTATCGGCAAATTGAAGGACGTTACATTTCATGGGAAGTATAATAGTGATTTGACAGTGGGAGCTAAGCCTAACAGGATGCACAATGTTGATTTTTCGGAAGCGATTTTGCAGGAGGTAGATTTTCGAGATTGTCAGCTGGATACGTGTACTTTGCCTGATAATACAAAGCTTCATCATACATGAGGTATAGTGTGTAAGAAATATATTTTGGGAGTGGGAGTTCATCCTTAACATGCTTCGTTCAATAGACGCACTCTGCCCCCTATGCTACAATAAGAAAAGCTGTGTTTACGATGCAATCGGACAGAATGTAGTGCGCTCCGCTGCCGCCAGCACAGGGATTGAACAAACAGGGTGGAGGATGAACGTGATCTATTATGTAATTGCGCTCGTGGCTATTATTATCGACCAGATCAGTAAATATTTCGTGGCAACGCGGATGGAGCTGAGAGAGCAAATTCCGGTGATTGGCGACTTTTTTATGATTACATCGCACCGGAATCAGGGAGCAGCTTTTGGTATTTTGCAAAATCAGCGCTGGTTTTTCATTGTTATTACGATTGCAGTTGTTGTTGCGCTCGTATGGTACATTCAAAAGGTAAAATCTCGGCCGGATAAGCTGCTGCCTGTTGCATTATCGCTTGTGCTGGGTGGAGCGATCGGTAACTTTATAGATCGTGCACGTATGGGAGAGGTCGTTGATTTCTTTCAGTTTAATTTTGGCAGCTACACCTTCCCGATCTTCAACGTTGCAGATTCATGCATCGTGGTCGGGGTGGCATTAATCATTCTGGACGCGATCATCGATATGCGTCGTGAGAAGAAGTAGTATGCCCGCAGGAAAGAGGAGAAGAACAATTGAGTAATCATGAAAAAGAACAAGAACGTGCATCGCACGTAGAGGAACAGGAAAGCCAGCTGCTGGATTCGGCACTGGTAGATGATCTGTCCGATGAAGACGATACGGAGCTAGAGACACTGGAATGGACAGTGGATGCAGAGGATGCGAAGGCGCGTATTGATAAATACATTACCGATCGTATGCCAGAGGGCATTTCCCGTTCGCAGATTCAAGGCTGGATCGCCGATCAGCATGTGATGGTCAATGGACAACCCGTAAAGGCGAATCGCAAGCTTGCTGAGGGTGAGCAGGTAGTTGTGCGTGTTCCTGGCCCTTCCGCTACAGAGCTGCAACCTGAAAATATTCCACTCGATATCGTTTATGAGGATTCCGACTTGATCGTGATCAACAAGCCGAGTGGGATGGTCGTGCATCCAGCGGCTGGTCATTATTCCGGTACAATGGTCAACGCATTGATGTACCATTGCACCGATCTGTCAGGCATTAATGGCGAGCTACGTCCAGGTATCGTTCACCGTATCGATAAGGATACGAGCGGTCTGCTGATGGCAGCCAAAAACGATAAAGCCCATGCATCGCTGTCTGCTCAGCTGAAAGATCACTCGGTTACACGTAAATATATCGCGCTGGTCCACGGTAATGTCGAGCATGATCACGGTACGATTGATGCGCCGATCGGACGTGCATCGCAAAACCGTAAAATGTTTACCGTAACAGAGAAAAACGGCAAGCATGCAGTTACTCATTTTGCTGTAAACGAACGCTTTGGCGATTTTACTGTAGTGGAGCTGCGTCTGGAGACTGGACGTACCCACCAGATTCGTGTGCATATGAAGTTTATCGATCATCCGCTTGTTGGTGATCCGATGTATGGACGTGTGCGTGCGAAGGCTTCATTTGTCAAAGGTCAGGCATTGCATGCAGCGGTGCTCGGATTTGTGCATCCAACAACAGGGGAGTATTTGGAATTCCATGCTCCATTGCCAGATGATATGGAACAGGAATTGTTCGCCCTGCGTAATCGCTGATATTAGATCAATTTAATATAGCTATAATGGGAAAGACCGACGATCTCAAATGAGAGAAGTCGGTCTTTTTTTGCTGTGTTCGCTGTGTATGAAATCATACAATATTCTCTATACGGATGTGATGCTCGTTCTATATTCATAGCTTTCTGGTTGTTACTCTATATACCCTCAGTCCTTTTTTTATATAGTTATGTATGCCGCTTAGGTAACTAATCTGACTAGCTAGAGCATGGAAGCAAATTCGTATGTATCAAAAGCGCACATAACGAAGGGAAGGAAATAAGGGAAAGGACGACTTTTGAGCACAGGAATCTACATTTGCTCCCAGTTCGTAGATTCCTGTGCGAGACGGGAGTCTGTCCCTTATTCCTTCCCGAAGTGATTGATGCGATCCCTCATCATTCAAGTTAGCTTATCCATCTTCATACAAGAACCCTATATCGTCCTCTGCATTTACAAGGTTGACAACCCTGCCCGCTTCTGTCATAATTCAGTTCAGATGAATAAGCACCTTTAATTCAGTCCCGTGAGACTGGCAAGGTAACGTGAATGATGTTCACTGCAAGTACACCCTCCGCTGGAGTGGTGATGGTGCAGTGCGTCGAAGTATGACAGTCATAACCGCTGGTAGATGACTGCACACTCCTTGCCGTTCGGGGCAGGGAGTTTTTTTATGCCCTGTTTTCGAATGGTATCGCAATAACAGCACAGGAGCATGCAGCATAACCATACGACGGTATGCCTGTTAACCACGGGGCCTTAGGTGTAAGCAACATAAACCTGAGGAGGCTATAAATCATGACGATGGATATGCATGTGAACATTATCATGGATGAGACGGCAATTCGCCGGGCACTGACCCGTATTGCACACGAGATTTTGGAAAAGAATAAAGGGATCGAGGATTGCATCATCGTCGGTATTCGCACACGCGGTGTATATCTGGCACGACGGATTGCAGCACGTATTCAGGAAATTGAAGGCACACCGGTTCCTTACGGCGAGCTAGACATTACAGGCTATCGTGATGACCGTAGTGACGAGCCGAAGGCAGCATTGGGCGAGCAGGTTCGACTCACACCGGAAAATCTGAGTATCCGCGATAAGAAGATTATCCTGTGTGATGATGTACTTTATACGGGACGCACGATCCGCGCTGCAATGGATGCGCTGATGGACTGCGGACGTCCGAATCAGATTCAGCTGGCAGTACTGGCGGATCGCGGACATCGCGAGTTGCCGATTCGACCGGACTATATCGGTAAGAACGTACCAACCTCCAAGCTGGAAGAGATCGAGGTTCGATTGAGCGAAGTAGATGGGAATGATCAGGTTAATATCCTGCAACGTCGGGAGGTCACAGTATGATCATGACAACGACGAATCTGAAACAACGCAGCTTGCTTGGACTGAAGGGAATGGACGGGACGGAGCTGACTTCGATTCTGGATCGCGCGGCTTACTGGGATGCGCATACAGAGAAACAGGTTTCAGTACTACAAGGCAAATTTGTTGCCAATATGTTTTTCGAAAATAGCACACGTACTCGCTTCTCCTTCGAAATGGCGGAAAAGCGCCTGGGCGCAGAAGTACTGAACTTCACCGCTGCGGCATCAAGCGTAGAGAAGGGCGAGTCGATCTACGATACGGTACGTACACTGGAAAGTATGGGCATTGATGCGGGTATTATTCGCCTCAAGCCTGCGGGTGTACTACAAGAGCTGGCTGAGAAAGTGAACGTGCCGCTCATTAACGCAGGAGACGGTAACAACGAGCACCCGACACAGGCACTACTGGATCTGTACACGATGCGCCGCCACTTTGGTGAGGTACGTGGACTGAATGTAACGATTGTCGGCGATATTATGCACAGCCGTGTCGCTCGCTCGAACTTCTGGGCACTGCAAGCAATGGGCGCAAATGTAAGCTTCTGCGCACCGGACAATATGCGCGCAGGCGACATTCCGCAGATGCGCTATGTCTCGATGGAAGAAGCGCTGCAATCCGATGTGGTTATGATGCTGCGCGTACAGCTGGAGCGTCATGCGAGTGGGATGATCAAGTCCGCTGAAGACTATCGATTACACTACGGATTGACCGAAGAACGGGCTGCTCGGATGAAGGAACATGCAATCATTATGCATCCGGCTCCAGTGAATCGTAACGTCGAAATTGACGATGCACTGGTCGAAAGCTCCAAATCGAAAATTTTTACACAAATGCAAAATGGCGTGCCGATCCGCATGGCAGTCATCGAACGCGCACTGCGCAATTAAGCATATAGATACGAAACAATGAATAACCATTCAGGTATCCGTATCGTATGCAGTCATCATGCAACGCTGCGGATACCGAAAATTCATAACTGCGAGTATAGCGGTTAACACTTTCGGAGGTTAATAATGACACTTTTCATAAAGAACGCGAGCGTACTGAACGGACAAGGCGAGCTTCAAATGAGCCATGTATGGGTTGAGGATGGCATCATTAAGGAGATCTATACAGCAGAGACGACAGCAGATGAGATTTTGCGTCAGCATGGAAAGGGTCACGAAGTGACCGAGATTGATGGTGAAGGGAAGCTACTTGCTCCGGGCTTGATCGATATGCACGTGCATTTGCGTGAGCCGGGCTTTGAGCATAAGGAAACAATCGCAACCGGTACAGCGGCAGCAGCGAAGGGTGGCTACACAACGATCGCTTGCATGCCCAACACAAAGCCAGTAACCGACAAGGCAGAGGTTGTGAAGCTGATTCTGGACAAAGCAGAGGAAGCAAATGGTGTAAAGGTACTGCCTTATGCAGCGATCACATACAATGAGCTAGGCCGCGAACTGACGGACTTTGCAGCACTGAAAGCAGCAGGCGCAATCGGATTTACCGACGATGGTGTAGGCGTGCAAAATGCGCAGATGATGAAAGATGCGATGAAGCTTGCGGCTTCGATGGATATGCCGATCATCGCGCACTGTGAGGATGACTCGCTCGTTGTAGGCGCTGCGGTAACGGATGGTGAATTTGCCCGCAAGCATGGGCTGAAAGGCATTCCAAACGAGTCGGAAGCGATCCACGTTGGACGGGATATTTTACTGGCGGAAGCAACAGGCGTGCACTACCATGTATGCCATGTTAGCACAGAGCAATCGATTCGCCTCATTCGTATGGCAAAATCGATTGGAATCAATGTTACCGCTGAGGTATGTCCGCACCATTTGATCTTGTCGGATGAGGATATTCCGGGTATGGATGCGAACTGGAAAATGAACCCGCCACTGCGCTCACCACGTGATGTAGAGGCATGTATCGCTGCACTGGAGGATGGCACGCTGGATATGGTCGTAACGGATCATGCACCACATAGTGCAGAGGAAAAGGCAAAAGGTATGGAGCTGGCACCGTTTGGTATTACCGGCTTTGAGACCGCATTCCCACTGCTATATACAAAGTTTGTGAAAACAGGACGCTGGTCGCTCGAATTGCTTGTACAGCGCATGACAGCTGATCCGGCAAGAGTGTTCCGTCTGGATACAGGCAGACTGGAGCAGGGCGCTATCGCTGACCTCACCCTGATCGATTTGAATGAAGAACGCATAGTCGATCCGGATACATTTTTATCCAAAGGGAAGAATACGCCATTTACAGGATGGAAGCTACAGGGATGGCCCGTACTAACAATTGTAGACGGTCAAATCGTGTGGTCAGAAAAATCTACAACCACTAGTGCATAAATATACCAACTTGTGATATAATTATTCAGACCTTAATTACGAAGGACGCAGAAGCATCATCGTCCATCATTATAACTTTCAGGAAAGACAGAGGAGTGAAACGGAATGCAGGCAAAATTGTTATTGGAAGACGGAACATTATTCACAGGCCGCAGCTTCGGCGCGGAGGGTGAAACAACGGGAGAGGTTGTATTCAACACGGGGATTACCGGTTACCAGGAAGTACTGTCTGATCCATCGTACTGCGGACAGATCGTAACGATGACCTATCCGCTGATCGGAAACTACGGGATCAACCGTGATGACTTTGAATCGGTTCGTCCGTATATCAATGGATTCGTCGTCCGACGGCATGAGCCGGTTCCAAGTAACTGGCGCGCTCAATACTCTATCGATGAGCTGCTGCGCGAATACGGCATCATTGGTATTAGTGATATCGATACACGGATGCTGACACGCCGCATCCGTCACCAAGGTACGATGCGCGGGATTTTGACTACAGCAGCACTTGCTCCTGAGGAATTGATGGAGCGTCTGCAAGCATCCACACCTGTAATTAATCAAGTGAGCCACACCTCTACCAAGCATGTGTACAGCAGCCCGGGTGCGAAGGAACGCATCGTGCTGATCGACTACGGCGCGAAGAGCGGTATCGTACGCGAGCTGACACAGCGCGGCTGTGATGTAGTGGTTGTTCCACAGGATACAACGGCTGAACAGATTCGTCGTTTGCATCCAGATGGCATTCAGCTGTCTAACGGCCCTGGGGACCCGAAAGATGTGATGCACGCAGCTAACGTAATTGGCGAGCTGCTGGGCGAATATCCAATCTTCGGCATCTGCCTCGGACACCAGCTGTTCGCACTGGCATGTGGAGCAGATACAGAGAAGCTGAAGTTCGGTCATCGCGGTGGGAACCATCCGGTTAAAGACCTGAGCACAGGCCGCTGCTACATCACTTCCCAGAATCATGGCTATACGGTAAAAGAAGAATCGATCCAGGGTACAGAACTGGAAGTTACTCATATTAATAACAACGATAAAACGATCGAAGGCTTGAAGCATAGCAAATATCCGGCGTTCTCGGTACAGTATCACCCAGAAGCAGCACCAGGCCCATTTGATAATAGCTATCTGTTCGATCAATTCCTCACGATGATTCGTGAGCATAAGCAAAGCCAGCCTCAAACAACACGTCAGGCTGAAATGTTCGCCGCTGTGAAAGGAGCACGTTAATTATGCCTATCAATAAAGACCTCAAAAAAATCCTCGTTATCGGCTCAGGCCCGATCGTTATCGGTCAGGCTGCTGAGTTCGACTACGCTGGCACCCAGGCGTGTCAGGCGCTGAAAGAAGAAGGCGTTGAGGTAGTGCTGATCAACAGCAACCCGGCAACGATTATGACGGATACGAATATGGCAGATAAGGTGTATATTGAGCCCATTACACTGGAGTTCGTCACCCAGATCATCCGTCAGGAGCGTCCGGACGGATTGCTGCCAACACTGGGCGGACAAACCGGTCTGAACATGGCGGTTGAGCTGGCACGTGCTGGCGTACTGGAATCCGAAAATGTAAAGCTGCTCGGTACACAGCTGAACTCGATCGAGAAAGCGGAAGACCGTGACCTGTTCCGCGAGCTGATGAGAGAGCTGGAGCAACCGGTACCAGAGAGCGTTATCGTTACTACGCTTGAAGAATCACTGGAATTTGCTAACGAGATTGGCTATCCGATTATCGTGCGTCCAGCGTACACACTTGGTGGTACAGGCGGCGGTATCTGTGCAAATGAAGAAGAGCTGCGCGAGACGGTAGCAGCAGGTATCCGCTATAGCCCAATCGGACAATGTCTGGTAGAGAAGAGCATCGCGGGTATGAAAGAAGTCGAGTACGAGGTTATGCGTGATGCGAATGACAACTGTATCGTCGTATGTAATATGGAAAACTTCGATCCGGTTGGCGTACACACAGGAGACAGTATCGTCGTGGCTCCAAGCCAGACGCTGTCCGATCGTGAGTACCAAATGTTGCGCTCCGCATCGCTCAAAATCATTCGCGCTCTGAATATTGAAGGTGGCTGTAACGTACAATTCGCTCTGGACCCACAGAGCTACCAATACTATGTGATCGAGGTAAACCCACGTGTCAGCCGTTCCTCGGCACTCGCATCCAAAGCAACCGGCTATCCGATTGCAAAGATGGCAGCGAAGATTGCAATGGGCTACACACTGGACGAGATCGTGAACCCGGTTACCGGACAGACCTACGCTTGCTTCGAGCCAACACTGGATTACATCGTAGCAAAAATTCCACGCTGGCCGTTTGACAAATTCACCAGCGCGAACCGTAAACTCGGTACGCAGATGAAAGCAACCGGCGAAGTTATGGCAATCGGACGTACATTTGAAGAAGCGATTCACAAAGCAGTACGCTCGCTGGAGATCGGTGTACATCGCCTGTACTTGAAAGAAGCGGTGGAGCTGACGGATGAGAAGCTGACCGAGCGACTGATCAAGGCGGACGATGAGCGTCTGTTCCTGGTAGCAGAAGCATTCCGTCGCGGCTACACCCTGGAGTACATCCATGAGCTGAGCAATATCGACTGGTGGTTCCTGGATAAAATCGAGCGTATTGTCGCTTACGAATCGGTTATCGCCTTTGAAGAGAAGCTGTCTGACGAAACGTTGTACACAGCGAAGCGTCTGGGCTTCACAGATCGCGCTATCGCTGAGCTGCGTCAGCCGAATGATCCAAACGGCACATTCAGCAATGAGCAGTCGATCCGTACGTACCGTAAAGAGCTTGGACTCGTACCGGTATACAAAATGGTCGATACCTGTGCAGCTGAGTTTGAGGCAACAACGCCTTATTACTACTCCACTTACGAGACTGAAAATGAAGTGACACAAAGTGCGAAACAAAAAATTGTCGTGCTTGGCTCCGGTCCAATCCGTATTGGTCAGGGGATCGAGTTTGACTACTCTACTGTACACGCGGTATGGGCAATTCAAGAAGCAGGCTACGAAGCGGTTATTATCAATAACAACCCAGAAACGGTATC
Source organism: Paenibacillus hunanensis (assembly GCF_034055775.1). Lineage (NCBI taxonomy): Bacteria > Bacillati > Bacillota > Bacilli > Caryophanales > Paenibacillaceae > Paenibacillus > Paenibacillus hunanensis. The sequence continues at coordinate 1,963,782 of NZ_CP139194.1, forward strand.
GACGGACTTTAACACATCGGATCGTCTGTACTTTGAACCATTGTTCTTCGAGGATGTTATGAACGTGATCGAGCAGGAGCAACCAATCGGCGTTATCGTACAGTTTGGTGGACAAACAGCGATCAACCTGGCGGCTCCACTGCAAAAAGCAGGCGTGAATATCATCGGTACAAGCCTCGACAGCATTGATGAAGCAGAGGATCGTAAGAAATTCGAAGCGCTGCTGTCCCGTCTGAATATTGCTCAGCCACAGGGTAGCACTGTTCAATCGGTAGACGAAGCAGTCGAAACCGCACAAAAGCTCGGCTATCCGGTGCTCGTACGTCCATCCTACGTACTTGGTGGACGCGCGATGGAGATCGTATACTCTGACGAAGAATTGCTGCGCTACATGGCAGAAGCGGTAAAAATCAATCCAGAGCATCCGGTTCTGATTGACCGCTACATGCTGGGTAAAGAGGTTGAGGTCGATGCGATCTGTGACGGCGACACGGTTGTCGTACCAGGGATTATGGAGCATATCGAGCGTGCAGGCGTTCACTCCGGCGACTCGATCGCAGTCTATCCGCCACAGCATCTGTCCGCAGAGCTCAAGGAGAAGATCGTTAACATCACGATCAAAATTGCCAAGGAACTGAAAACAATCGGTCTGGTCAACATCCAGTTCGTTATTTTCCAAAATGAAGTGTATGTAATCGAGGTGAACCCACGTTCCTCCCGTACCGTACCGTTCCTGAGCAAAGTAACGAATATCCCGATGGCGAATATCGCGACACAGGCGATTCTCGGACGCAAGCTAGCTGATCTGGGCTACACCGAAGGTCTGTGGCCAGAAAGCGATCATGTATCGGTGAAAGTACCAGTATTCTCGTTCGCAAAACTGCGCCGCGTAGAACCAACGCTCGGTCCAGAAATGAAATCGACAGGCGAGGTTATGGGACGCGACCTGCTGTACGCAAAAGCATTGTACAAAGGTCTGATCGGTGCAGGTATGAAAATTCCATCCACAGGCGCACTGATCGCAACCGTAGCGGATAAGGATAAAGAAGACGCGGTACGCCTGCTCAAAGGCTTCTACCGTCTCGGTTACAAAATCATCGCTACTGGCGGAACAGCCGAAGCACTGAAAGCAGCGAACATTCCAGTGACGGTTGTGAACAAGCTATCCGAAGGTACACCGAATATTCTTGATCTGATTCGCAGTGGACAGGCGAACTTCGTTGTCAACACATTGACGAAGGGCAAAACACCAGAGCGTGACGGCTTCCGTATCCGTCGTGAAGCGGTAGAGAACGGCGTCGTATGTATGACATCGCTTGATACAGTAGAAGCGCTGCTGACCATGCTCGATACGATCAACTTCTCTTCCTACTCTATGCCCGTGTTGAGTAAAGAAAAGCAAGCTGATCCAGAAAGCAAAGTCGTACAAGCAGCTGTAGGTCAATTACAGGATCAAGAAACGATTCTGAGCTAAATGTAGATAGAACCACCTATGCGGCGGACCATACACGTGTCCGCCGTCATTTGTGTGCGCATTTATGATCTGGTTTTAGATTTAACAGATGCAAAGTGCTGTGCTGAGGGAAGCTGTTATGATGGAACTGTTATGACGGAATAAGTATAGTCCGATTTGACCAAAATCAGAAATAGACAAGGAGATGGCAGGCGATGACCGAATATGTACATACCGCGGCTGCACAGCGACTGATCGTGGCGCTGGACTATCCAGACGTAGCGCAGGCACGCAAGCTAATCGATACGCTTCAGGGGATTCCATGCTACATCAAGGTGGGCATGCAGCTATTTTATGCGGCAGGGCCACAATTTGTACGTGAGCTAAAGGAAAAAGGCTACTCTGTTTTTTTGGATCTGAAAATGCATGATATTCCGAACACTGTCAAAGGCGGTGCGCATAGCATCACCCGACTTGGCGTGGATATGTTCAATGTGCATGCTGCGGGTGGTCGTGAGATGATGAAGGCAGCCGTAGCAGGTATGGAGCAGGCGCTCAGTGAGGATGCCACACTCAAGCGTCCGGTGCTCATCGCGGTCACACAATTAACAAGCACCTCTCAGCAGACGATGAACGAAGATATCGGCATTCCAGGCAGTGTAGAGGAGACGGTTGTGCGTTACGCTAGTCTGGCGCATGAATGCGGACTGGATGGAGTAGTATCATCGCCGCTGGAAGGCCCAGCGATCAAGGCAGCGTGTGGACGTTCCTTCGTCACCGTAACACCAGGCGTGCGTCCAGCCGGTGCCGATGTTGCCGATCAGACACGTATTATGACACCGGGGCGCGCCATTGAAGCCGGTAACGATTATCTTGTTGTCGGACGTCCAATTACAGCCGCTGCTGATCCGAGAGCGGCAGCCGAGCAGATTATAGAGGAGATGAACGAACATGTTAACCATTGAAGAGATTCCAGCACATATCGCAGCAGCCTTGCTTAAAATCGAAGCCGTCGCGCTTCGTCCACAGGAGCCATTCACATGGACGTCCGGTATCAAGTCGCCGATCTATTGCGATAACCGTCTGACGATGTCGTATCCATTTATTCGCGATCAAATTGCAGACGGATTCGCAACGATCATTCGTAATCAATATCCAGATGCAGATGTGATTGCAGGGACAGCGACCGCAGGGATTCCACATGCGGCATGGGTAGCAGAGAAGCTAGATTTGCCAATGGCATACGTGCGCGACAAAGCCAAAGGACATGGCAAGCAAAATCAGATCGAAGGACTAATCAAGCCAGGTCAACGCGTTGTAGTCATTGAAGACCTGATCTCAACAGGTGGAAGCTCGATCAAGGCAGCAGAAGCGATCCGCGAAGCAGGCGCAGAGCCACTCGTTGTACTGGCCATTTTCAGCTATCAGCTTGATAAAGCTATGCAAGCATTCGAAGATGCTAATCTGCCACTGCAAACTCTGTCTAACTACACAGCATTGATCGAAAAAGCGGTTGAGCTGGGTACAGTCAAAGAAGAGGATCTGGAGCTACTGCATTCCTGGCGCGCAAATCCAGAAGCATTTGGGAAATAAGTATTGGATGGTATAGGCTAACGTATAGCTGTGCATAATATTAACGACGCCGATATCGTCGTGTAGGTTCAGCGTAGTCAATTGCTTACGTAGGTGGATATGTAGCCTGTGCGAAGGACGATCTGATGTGCTGAACTGTATTGATAAATGATAAGAATAGTAAAATAATAAACGCTGTATATCATCCAATTGGAGCATACAGCGTTTTATTTACATTTATGATCCAAAATCTAAAATCTAAAATCTAAAATCTAAAATCTAAAATCTATAGCCTACAACCCATAGTCTACGATCTGTAGTCGTTATTTTTAGTTGTATGGTATATCAATTGCTCCTTACATCCATCATTGAATGTCATTAGAGCAAAAACCTGCATTCCTGAGCGAGATCGTTTAAAGTAAATGATTTGTTGGTTATAGAGACGCTAACGCCTGTATACAAGCAATCCACTGCAAAAATGATTGACAAATACTCGGAAATTGCGGTATATTAATTGAGTCGCTGTTTACTTGATACACTAAAAGAAAACGTTCTTTTGGTCATGCGGGCCTATAGCTCAGTTGGTTAGAGCTACCGGCTCATAACCGGTTGGTCGGGGGTTCGAGTCCCTCTGGGCCCATACGTAAAAGACGATTCATTCGCGAAAGGTGCGGATGAATCGTCTTTTTATTTTGGAACGGTATGCTTGATTGAAGTAGTATACTTGAAGTGGTATGTTCATACGAGATCACAAAATATTGCCGTATATTGCTTATTACTTTTTGTGTTTATCCTTATCACTCGTAAAATCATCCTCAAGCTTCTCTACGGATTCATCCACTGCTTCCTCTAGCAGATCGGCAGCGCGATGCTTGGCATGGGGATCTGGCTCTGGAATCGGATCGACGCCAGCACCTGTACCCTGTTCAAAGGCTTCATCATCATGCTTATGCTTGTTATCCGGAGTGTGGTCATTGTTAGGTGTATTCATCTGGATTCATCCTTTCTGAATGCGTTATAGGATAGCCGATAGGGGATCATCGGATATGCCGCTACCATCACGGTAAGAGCCAGCAACGTCACGGCATCTATGCTATCGAATAAACCATAACGTTATCGACTGAATCAGCATTCAGAGAGGCTGTGCTTCATACTAAGTCTAAAATTACTCTTTTGCTACGCATTAGATCGTCTATTCCTATCGATTCAACATTCATACTGCATCAGTATGAATGTCGTATTAGTACCAACAATGTATTAGCATCAACATTGCATTAGTACCAGCACTGCATTAGTACCAGCACTGCATTAGTACCAACACTATATTAGTATCAACACTGCATTTATATTCAATATTAATACCGATCATGCACTGCTCCATGTGAGCTTACTCCATCCACTTCAGGGATTGTTAACCCGGCGCGCGTATACGCATCCTCCAGAATCGTCAATGCGGAACGCACACCGATACCAAAACGATCACAACCCGCGGCGCGCATCGCCAGCAGGGTCTCCAGATCACGAATACCGCCTGCGGCTTTGATCTGCGCAGCATCGCCAATCGTAGAGCGAATAAGCTTGATCGTCTCGACAGTCGTTGGCTTCGGTCCCCAGCCCGTTCCCGTCTTCACAAATGCTGCGCCTGCGGAGACGACCAGCTCGCTTCCTCTGCGAATCTCATCATCGGTTAAATAAGCAATTTCCAGAATTGCTTTCACCGGAATACCCTCAGCAGCATCAACGACCGCCTGTATATCGTGTACTACACGCTTCCTATCTCCTGATTTGAGCGCTCCCACATTAATGACCATATCTAATTCAAGGCAACCAAGCCCAAGCATTTCACGCGCTGTATGAACCTTCATCGATACCGTATCTGCACCGGAAGGAAAACCGACCACACCCGTCACCACAGTATCTGGTGTATGCTTCAGCTCGCGAATCACATAGTCCGTCATATACGGCATTGGACTAGCACAGATGCAATGATAGGCCTTTACAATTCCAATTAATAGATCGACCTCGTCATGTGTCACATCTGTCCGTACCGCACTGACATCGACCCAGCGCCCAATGTTGGCAAGCTCTAACTCTGTATGTTCCATATTGTATCTCCTTTTAATAAAGATAATTATCTTTTATGTGATCAATATAGCGGATGGAATCCTGAAATACAAGCTCTATCTTTATAACAAGCGAACTGAAAAACCTTATTAATACTTTGATTAATACTATAATTAGCACTGTGTAATAAATAATTTTTCTACTTCAATCGATATTCTATCAAAACGCTCAAGAATGAAAGCGCTTGACAAAAGATAGTTATCTTTAATATATTCAATGCAAAGACACTATGCAAAAGTACCTCATGCTTAAAGCTAACTACAATTTTTCTATATATAGCTAATGATAGATAGCCAATCATAGAAGGAGGGAGCACGATGTCGTATCTAATCTCTTACGATCTAGGCACTGGTGGAGTGAAGGCTTCGCTATACGATCGTCATATGCAAACCGTTGCACGTTCGTTTACCGAATATGCGACCTATTATCCTCAGCCGAATTATCATCAGCAGCGTCCTGCGGATTGGTGGCAGGGAATTGCACAATCGACTCATTCATTGCTATCGACCGCTGGTGTGGATGCTACACAGATTGCTTGCATTAGTTTATCTGGGCATAGTCTGGTTAGCGTGCCCATTAGCCGTACCGAGGGTGCATTGCTGGAGCAGGTGCCGATTTGGTCAGACAAGCGTGCTGAAGCTGAGGCAGCATTATTTTTCCAAAAAGTAGACGAGCAGCAATGGTACCTGCGCACAGGTAATGGCTTCCCGGCAGCCTGCTATCCGTTATTCAAGCTGATGTGGATGCAAAAGTATCAGCCGGACATTTTCGCACGAACCGATGTGCTGCTCGGCTCGAAGGACTATATCAACTACAGGCTAACTGGAGCGATCTATACCGATCCATCGTATGCATCCGGGCTAGGCGCGTATGATCTCAAGCAGGGTGTACTAGTAGAGGAATGGCTGGATGTAGCAGGCATTGCACCTCATGTATTTCCGCCGATCGTTCCGTCACATGAGCTAATCGGACATGTCACAGCGGAGGCAGCGGCCTATACCGGCTTAGCAGAAGGAACGCCGGTCGCATGTGGTGGTGTAGATAATGCGTGTATGGCGCTGGGGGCTGTTGGCAGTGAGGAGGGACGTAGCTATGTGTCTCTTGGCTCATCCAGCTGGATACCTGTGAACTCATCAGAGCCTGTGCTGGATATAGCGACAAGGCCATATGTATTTGCCCATATTGCCGAAGGGATGTATACGAGTGCCTATTCTATTTTCGCCGGTGGAAGTTCTCTGCGCTGGGTACGAGACCAGCTATGCTCGGAGCTGGCGGAGCAGCCAGGCGCTTACGATAAGATGAATGAGCTGGCAGCAGCAGCGCCGCCTGGCTCGAATGGTGTACTTTTTGATCCGAGTCTGGCAGGTGGAACTTCGCAGGATGCAAGTGTCCATATTCAGGGAAGTTATATCGGCTTACAGCTAGCGACCACACGTAATGACCTGATTCGTGCAGCAATGGAAGGAATCGCTATGAATCTCAAGCTGTCGCTCGATCTACTACGTCAGCGCACACCGATTACGGGTGAATTGTTATTTTGCGGTGGAGGAAGTCGTAGTGCGTTATGGCGACAGATGTTTGCCGATGTGTTCGATATGAACATTGTCAAAACGAATATTGATCAGGATGCGGCTTCCCTGGGAGCGGCTGCGATTGCAGCGCGTGCAGTAGGCTGGTGGAACGATTACAGCGGGATTGCGGATGTACATATCGTCGAGCATACAAGCCAGCCTGAACCGTCCAGTCGTGAAATATATCAACACATATTACCTGTATTTCAGCATATTCATGAGCAAGTGGCAGCCCTTGGGGAGTATATGCATCATCATACACGGAAGCATCAGGCACAATCACCAATCACTAGCAGAATGGAGGAATGAGCATGCAGATCAATTCGATAGATACAAGCTTTTCTCTGGCAGGGAAAACAGCCATCATTACTGGTGCTGCATCCGGTATCGGACGAGCCGTGGCGCAGCTATTTGTAGAAAAAGGAGCTTCGGTTGCGTTACTCGATCTGAATCTGGAGCAAGCACAGGAGGTGGCGAGTAGCCTGGAGCGTGCAGCGGCATTCACAGTCGATGTGGGGGATCGTGCTTCGGTTGTGCAGGCGGTTAGCGCAGCGAAGGAACATTTTGGACGTTTGGATATTCTCGTTAATAGTGCAGGGATTGGACCGGTGGAGTGGGCAGAGGATTATCCAGAGGAAGACTGGCATCGGACGATGCGTGTGAATCTGAATGGTACATTTTTCATGTCACAGCAGGTAGGACGCGAGCTTATTGCTGCCAAACAGGGCGGCAAGATCATCAGCCTTGCCTCGCAGGCAGGCATTGTAGCCATCGATCGCCATGTGGCCTATAGTGCCAGCAAGGCAGCCGTTATTTCCGTTACCAAATCGCTTGCTTACGAATGGGGCAAATACGGCATTCAGGTCAATGCCATTTCTCCAACGGCAACGTATACACCACTAATCGAAGGCTACTGGGAAGGGGAGATCAAGGACGAGGCGATTCGCAATACACCTGCTGGTCGTTTTGCTGAGCCAGGCGAGATTGCTGCTGCCGCCTTATTCCTTGCAAGCCAGGCATCCAATATGGTGACAGGCGCGAATCTCGTTGTAGATGGAGGCTATACGATCCACTAATCTGACGTTATAGCAGAGGAGCCATTGTTTTAGTAGATGGGATAATCGATAGACTGAATGAAGCATTGATATCGCACAACTTGTGGAGCTATAGCCATATCGTCATCACCCTATCGATCATGGAATGAAGATCACAGCCACTTAACGAACCCTATCAGATTCAGTAGCCTGCTATTCCAGCACGGCTTACTTTCATCTCCCTTATCAGCGTCTGCCCTCCAGGTAGACGCTATATTCGTATTTGTCTGCTACCAGCTTGGTGATGCTGTATTCAAAAGGTCCTTGTTCGATAAAGGTTAACCGTTTACTGCATAATAGCGGAGCGCCAAGCGGCACCTGTAAAATCTGCGATTCTGTAAAATCAGCAGCCACCGCTGATAATCGCTCTGACGCATGTAGCAAAATCAATTGATACGTTTGCTCCAGAAAAGCATACAGGCTGTTAAATGTATTACTATACTGCTCCAGTCCGGGCACCTTGCTAGCACGCAAATAATTATTCATCAATGCAATCGGCTGTCCATCCGCATATTGCACCCGCTGAACCCAGTAGACCTGCTGTCCTGCGGGGAGTTGGAGCTCGTGGGCAATCGATTCCGGCGGTGAGATCAATTGAATCGACATACCGCGCGTTTGCACATCATAGCCTTTGGCGATGAGCGTTTCGGTAATGGAGGTGAGATGGTTTAGTCGCTGCGTTGTAGAGGTATCGAGCACCTCGGTGCCTTTGCCCTGCGTTTTGCGAACAAAGCCTTCGCTATGTAATTGTTCAATCGCTTTCCGAATGGTCGTGCGGCTAAAATGAAATCGTTCCTCCAGCTCGGATTCAGTTGGTAATAGCGTACCGGCTGGATAGACACCTTCTTTAATATCTTGCTTGAGCAGACTGTATACTTTGCGATAAGCGGGAATATTATTCATGGACTGGACTCCTTTGGCGATCGATCAGCAGGTCATGTGAGCAGAGCTAGCGGATGTACAGGTGCGTATACTATCGCTCCTACATCACGATGCTCCTGCTCTGCATGCCTGTATAAGCTGATCTTGCCATAAAAAGAATCTTTATTCAAGAAAAGATCATGATCTTTCAAATAAGTTAAAGCGCTTAAACTTTTAGGACAAATAAAAAGTATACAAGGCGACGAATCCAATCAGAATACATGGTAGAAAGTCCATAGCTTGCCTGTTCGGTGCAACGCTCCGGCTACCATGCTTCTACAGCGTAAAATGGAACGAAAGTATACACTACAGGTGAAAGACAGCCTTGCTCATGAACATCAATCAGATATAGCGCTGTTGGTTACGCTCGCATATAGAATATAGCTTCCTATCTAGCAGCGTGTATATACGATCTAAGCCACATATGCTCATACCTGGTTTAAACGTAGCTTGTCTGTTCACTCGTTCATTCCCATCACCATTTTAATGTCACAACCGATTTGGCAGGAACTGTGTAGTTCACCGACTGGTTGTTCCAATTGACTTTAACCGTCCGTGCACTATTTTGCGAGTTGTATAGCACGACTGCTTTGGAGCCGTCCGTGTTTTTGAACGCTACACTTTGCATGTCATTAAAGGTATTGGAGTCGATTCGATAAGCACCCGGACTGACAAATTTGCTAAAGTGACCGAGCAGATAATACTGCTTCGTGTATGTTACCTTATCCTCTGGATTACTGGAGTTATTATCCGAGTTCTGGATCGTGACCATGCCTTTATTAGTGTTATTATCACCAATCACACTTGGGCCATCCTTCTGATCCAGAGCCGCATTCCACAAAATAATCGATTTCGACCAGTTGCGAGTCATCCCGATAAACTCATTGATCATATTGTCAAAGCCCTGCGTGGTACCATTTACCGGATCGTTCCAATCACCAAAGCCACCCTCGGTGAACCAGATGTCTTTGTCTGGATGAGCATTATGCATATTCGTCATCGCTGTAAAATCGCCGCCATAATGATGGAAGGCACTACCAGCGATGTACTGAGATTTGCCATTGTCCTTCAAGCCCTGTACAACAGTACGCGGGAACGTCCAGTTATCATAGTTATGATCATAAGCGATCACCTTCGTATTCAGACCCGCAGCACGCAGCGCCGGGCCAAGATAGTCGCCGATCATACCAATCTGATCCTGCTCGTTCATGAGCATACCTGGATAACGCCCTGGCTCGAATAATGGCTCATTTTGCGGTGTGACCGCATAGATCGGAATCCCCTGCGCCTGATACGCTTGAATGAATTTGACAAAATAATTAGCATACACTGGATAATTCTCAGCCTTGAGCTTGCCTGTACCATTTTTGTCATTCGTTGTGTACTTCATCCATGCCGGTGCGCTCCACGGGGAGGCGATGATTTTAATCCCGGCATTTTTAGCCAGTGCGGCTTTAACGATCGGGATGATATAGGGTTGATCGCGCGCGATACTGAACTGATTCAGCGCTGTATCTCCATTTACATCATCATAAGTATAGGTGCTCCAGGCAAAGTCACTTGCGCCCATCGGCTGGCGCAGCATACTCATTGAGATACCGGAGCCGCTGAACAGATTGCTCATCACTTCATTGCGTTTTGTACTGCTGAGCTTGTAATTGAGCAGCCAGGCGGAAGCATCGGTAAGAGAGACGCCAAATCCGTCCATCTGCTGGTATGTCGTGCCTTCATTAATGTTAAATGTGTAATCTGCATTACCTGTTGTGCTGCTGAATGTCAGATCATTCTGTCGGGTCAGGCGTCGATCTGTGCTCAGCCCTACCTTGGGCTCCGTATTCGGATCAGCGGTTGTAAGCCACACCTGAGCTTTTTCATTAGCAGCATAGGCAGAGGATGGCGCTACAGAAATGAGCGGCGTAATGACCAGACTACTTAATAAAACGACATGAAGACTCTTTTTCAATATCGACATCACATACACCTCGGTTTGCAGTTGTAAGCGTTTCACCGAACATCGCTCATGTTATCAGCAGGCAGAAGGATTTACAACCTAATTTTTACATAATTATCTAGTTTTAGATCGCTTATATGATATGGGAATGGAATAAAAAAATCTAAGTATAGACTATTGAGTAGATATAAAAGACGATAGCAAAGAGCAACTGTGCTTGCATTATAGCTGCTATGTTACAGATGGAATTCGCTATTTTTATACGATGCTGATACGTATAAGGGTTAGCGCTTTCCCATTTATGAATTATACGCTAAAATAATTGAAACTGGTTTCAATAACAATATTGGAGTGTGACATATGGTTAATATTATTGATGTAGCCCGTCAAGCGGGGGTGTCCAAGACGACGGTATCACGTGTCATTAATAATTATCCCCATATTTCACCAGATAAACGACGTCAGGTATTGGAGGCGATGGAGCAGCTTGGTTTCGTTCCCAATCCTTCGGCGCGTAAGCTACGCGGGCAGGTGACGACAACGATTGCGGTTATCGTGCCAAAGATTGTGAACCCTTTCTTTGCTTATCTTGTAGATGCGATTGAGCAGGAGGGCTATCGTCAGGGCTATCAAACGTTGATCTGTCAAACGAATGAACACAAGTCCAAGGAGCTGGCTTATCTGGATTTGCTCAAAAATAAGCAGGCAGATGGCATTATTATGGCAGCGATTGAAAATGATTGGGCTGATATTGAGCCTTATACTGCATTTGGTCCAATCGTGCTATGCAACGAATACGTCAATCAGAGTGATGTGCCTACGATTCGCGTTGATCAGCATGAAGGTACGTATGCAGCGATTCGCCATCTTATCGAGCGTGGTCACCGTAAAATCATGTACTGCACCGGTGGGCTATTTAATGATTATGGCAAGGATAAGGATCGTAACCAGGCGTATCAGCGAGCGCTGGAGGAAGCAGGGATTACGATCAATCCAAACTGGATTCTTGTGGATCGTCATACGATTGAGGATGGCAAGAAGGTTATGGAGCTAATTCTAGAAATGAGTGATCGTCCAACCGCCGTGTTTACAGGCAGTGACGAGATTGCCAGTGGGCTTATGATGGCGGCGCGTAAGGCAGGATTACATATTCCTAACGATCTTGCCATTATCGGCTTTGATGATCAGCCTATTGCGGAAGTACTCAGCCCATCGCTCACGACCATTCGTCAGCCAATCTCCTTAATGGGTAAACAGGCGGTCGATATGCTTATTCAGCTAATGGATCAGCAGCCATTATCAGCATTACTATGCAAGCTTCCTGTAGAACTGGTTATACGCGAGTCTACCTGATGTCTACAGGAAAGGCTTCGTTTTCTTATTTTTGGGAACGTTCCCAATTGGGAGTGTAAAAGTAACTAGAGCTGCAGACACTGGTTTTGTTATTTTATTGTGAAAAATATGATCATAAATGAGCTGTAGCTAATAGATATACGGAAATCTTCGCTATTTCATTTGCTACGATACAAGAAAATTAAAAAAGGTTATTGAAACCGTTACCAATCGATGATATATTTATTCCACCAAGCTAATCGATCTACTGTCAGCAGGGTTTAAGCATAAGCTTAGATGATTGCTCAAGCTTCCTGAACATGTTTTTATTAGTGATGTAGCTGATTTTCAAGGTGATTACTTTATGAATGATCGAGATCGAAAGGCGAGTGATGAGAAGAGATAGACTATATTGTAAGCGCTTGATATGATAAAGCTTTTACGTATGTATTTTTGGTATCGTTCCCAAAAAAGATGATCTACATTCGGAATTCTTTATTTTGAAAATGGGTAGTCTATTCATTCGAAAGTATACATCTTAAAACAACGAACTGTAGCTACTACTTATTTGTATCAATAGATCATTTTAATCCTGTTGCTATTCCATACTCATTATCCGGTATGTCTGCTTTGCGCTTTAGTGCTTCATTCGGTTTCAACCCAACTACGCGCATCCATCGCAATATCGAAATAGATGCTAAACAATGTATTCATATTATGGAGGGATTTCTGTGAAAAAGACCTGGAAAAAAACAATGCTCTGGACAATGACTGGCGTACTCGCCTTCACGCTTGCTGGTTGTGGCAAGGCAAGCTCTCAAACGGATGATGCAGCAACAACGGCGGATGGCAAAGTGAATATTGTCATTACGAACGGAAAGGGTGAGATTGCTACTCAATGGGCACAGGCAGCTAAAGACTTTATGGCAGAAAATCCAGACATTCACGTCGAAGCGCTCTCCGGTGCAGTTGGAGATACGGTTAATCTGCTCGATAAGCTCACCGCATCTGGCAAAACGGTCACTATGGCGATGATGTCCCCTGATTCGATTACAAACAAATACAAAGATTTTGGCATTGATCTATCTCAGGAAAAATGGAATCAAGATACACCATACGGTGTGAAGGATACAAACGGTAAAATTGCCGGCTTCCCCTTCTCGATTGAAGGCTTCGGACTTGTGTACAACAAAAACGTAGTTGATAAGGCAATCGGTGGCTCCTTCGATCCATTTTCGATTAATACACGAGATAAGCTAAAAGAGCTACTGGATCAAATTAAAGCATCTGGCATCACCTATCCGGTTGCTTATCAAACGGAAAACTGGTCGGTTGCCAATCATTACAGCACGCAATTTCTCAATCAAGCGGCTGATCCAACTACAATTGTGAATCAGCTTAAAGCAGGTACCTTCGATCTAGCAAGCAATCCGGTGTGGAATGGTTACTACGATACTTTGGATCTGCTAACCTCGCCGGAATATAACAAATATGGCGAACGTCCGCTTGGCAAGTATTACGATGATGCACATGTAAGTGTAGGCAAAGGAGAGTCTGCCATTCTGTTCAACGGGAACTGGGCGTATGACTCGCTTAAAGCAGTGTCCGGTGAATCATTCGGCTTTATGCCTGTACCCGTCGATAATGATCCGTCTAATCCGCTAAATAACAAAATTGCTGTTGGCCCAACCAATATTCTCGTCATTAACAAAAATGCAACGCCAGAGCAGCAAGCAGCAGCGAAAAAGTTTCTCGATTGGATTGTGTATAACAAAAAGGGTCAGGACTTTCTAGTAAATCAGGCACAGATTATCTCTGCTTTCAAAAATAATCCGTATAAAGTCAGCAATCCGCTTGGCGCAGCGATCAGCGACGCCATCAAGGAAGACAAAACGATGCCATTCAGCTCTAACTATGTAAAGGTGGAGGACTGGGGCAATATTCTGGCACAGGACATCCAGAAGTATATTGCCAAAAAGGAAACCCGTGCTGAGCTGGCGCAGGCGATTGAAACGTACTACAAAAACCAGAAATAGGTTGTCAACACAGCAGCATGCAAGTTTCATCTTTAATATGGGTATTTCTGAATTCAAACCGTTTATAGACAGGTGGTAGGTATGATGATGTTAGATAAGAATCCAGTCCGGCGCTGGTTGATGCAATTCTTCTTTACTGGCCCGACCATTTTCTTTTTTGCGCTGGCGGTGCTTGTGCCGTTTGCGTATGGACTGTATATGACCTTTAATACGGTATCCTCTCCAATCGATCCGTTGCAATTTGCCGGACTGAGCAATTACCGTGAAGCCTTTCAAGATGAACGCTTCTGGGATGCGTTATGGCTGACCGTGAAGTTTGTGCTCGCGACTGTGATCTTGATTAATATGCTAGGGTTCCTGCTTGCCTTTCTCGTGACTTCAGGAGTACGACTACAAAACTTTTTCCGTACTGCGCTGTTTACACCGAATCTGATCGGTGGTCTGGTGCTTGGCTATATCTGGCAGTTCATCTTCGTTCAAACCTTGCCTGCGCTGGGGGATAAACTTGGAATCGAATCGTTGCGTCTTGGCTGGCTAGGTGATGAGACAATGGCGTTTTGGGCAATCGTGCTTGTATCGATCTGGCAATCTGCCGGCTATATGATGATTATTTTCGTAGCAGGACTGGTCAATGTGCCCAAAGATGTTCTGGAGGCAGCAACGATTGATGGAGCGAACGGCTGGCAGCGTCTGCGTGCGGTAACACTTCCGCTCATGGTGCCTTCATTCGTCGTCACTGTATTCCTGACCTTGAAAAATGCATTTATGGTATATGATCTGAACTACTCGCTTACTGCGGGCGGGCCTTATGGAAGTACGACGATGGTATCGATGCAGGTCGTACAAAAGGCATTTAATGAAAACAATTATGGTGTTGGACAGGCGGAAGCGTTTGTATTGTTCGTCATTGTAGCAGTAATTACCGGCTTGCAGGTGTATTTTAGCAAAAGACTTGAGGTGTCGGCATAATGATCGTGAACAAAAAAATAGCGTTACCACTCATCTATGCGCTGCTCGTCATCTTTTTCATTCTATTTGTATTTCCATTCATGCTGATTATTATTAACTCGTTTAAAAGCAATGGCGAAATTTTGGAAAGTCCATTTGCACTGCCAACGCGGTTGAGTCTGACAAATTTTGCAGAAGTAATTGAGAAAATGAACTTTTTCTCTTCGTTTAGCAATACGGTAATCGTGACCGTCGGCTCGGTCATTTGTATCGGCCTGCTGGCAGCTATGACGGCATATTATATGGTACGGCGTGGTGGTCGATTCAACAATGGATTGTTTGCACTTATGGTCGCGTCGATGATTATTCCCTTTCAATCGATTATGATTCCCCTTATTTACATCTATGGTGCGAAGCTGCACTGGATTGATGTATCGCCGCTTGGCTTTTTGATTGTATTGTATATCGGCTTCGGTGGCGCATTATCTGTATTCATGTATCACGGTTTTGTAAAGTCAATCCCTTACGAGCTGGAGGAGGCATCGTTGCTGGACGGCTGTACGCGTCCGCAAACCTTTTTCAAAATTGTATTGCCGATGTTGTCTCCGATATCTGCAACGATCGGTATTTTGAATGTGCTCTGGATATGGAACGACTACTTGTTGCCGTCGCTCGTATTGACGGATGAGCGTTATTTTACGATGCCTATCAAAATGAAGGCATTCAATGGAACGTATATGAACAACTGGGAGCTGCTTATTCCTGCACTGCTACTGACCATTTTGCCAATTCTAATCGCGTACCTGTTCGGGCAACGTTATATTATTCGCGGTGTAAGTCAGGGTGCGATCAAGTAAAGTCTATCCAATAGTAGAAGACAAAGAAGGGCTATGGAGCCGCTGCTTGTATCGATGCTGCGAATCAGGTAGAGGGGATACGTGATCGTTATTTCCATATGCGAGCTTCATATTCACCTGAGCAGATATGACCTCAGACAGAACAATCGAAATTCTGTATATAGATAGGAGCTGGATAGCTATGAATAAGCAGAACCAACTGCATTCAACGGATCAGCAAGGAAATGCAAAGCATATTGCACACATCGAAGATAGCAGCGCAGCCGCTCAAGCTGCTCATACTATGCACGGTACAAGTGAAATGAACGAATCTATTATAAAAAATACTGGCTCGGCAACAAAGAAAATAGTATCATCCACTATCAAAACTGGAACCGATTCTGAATCAATTGCTATGGACATACGTCCCGGTTGGTGGAAGGAAAGTGTCATTTACCAGATTTATCCGCGTAGCTTTCAGGATACGAATGGCGATGGCATAGGCGATCTGCGCGGTATTATGGAGCGGCTCGATTATATTCATGCACTGGGTATCGATGTGATCTGGATCTGTCCGGTATATGATTCACCCAATGATGATAATGGCTATGATATCCGCGATTATTATCGAATTCATGAAGAATTCGGCACAATGGATGATATGCGCGAGCTGATCAAGCGTGCAGCCGCATATGGCATTCGTATTATTATGGATCTAGTAGCGAATCATACGTCAGATGAGCACGCCTGGTTCGTAGAATCGCGAAGTTCTCTCGATAATGATAAGCGTGACTGGTATATCTGGCGACCGGGCGAAGATGGACAGCCACCGAATAACTGGACATCTTTTTTTGGTGGTTCTGCATGGCAGTACGATGAGGCAACAGGCGAATACTATCTTCACTGTTTCTCTCGCAAGCAGCCAGACCTGAACTGGGAAAATCCAGACGTTCGTCACGCATTGTATGACATGATGAAATGGTGGCTTGATCTCGGAATTGCCGGATTCCGCGTTGACGCGATCACAGTTATTAAGAAGGATCAGCATCTTTTATCCTCATCGTATGATGCCGATCAGGAGACAGTTCCGGTTGGTTCAGTCTGTCTGAACCGTCCAGGCATTACTGATTTTTTGCAGGAAATGAAACGGGAGGCGTTGTTGCCTCATGGCGCATTGACTGTCGCCGAAGCACCAGGTGTACCCGTTGCCGATATGGAGCATTATGTGGATGAAGAGCATGGTGCATTCAATATGATTTTCCATTTTGATCATGTCGATCTGGATCGGTCAATGTACGAGCGTGCGACCTATACTCCATGGAAGCTCAGTCGCTTCAAGCAGGCGCTGTCTGACTGGCAGACGGCTACAGCGAAGCGAAGCTGGATGGCCCTGTATATGGAAAATCATGATCATGTGCGCTCTGTATCCAAATTTGCCAATGATACGACCTATCGTGAGCGGTCTGCCAAAATGCTTGCAGCGTATTACTTTCTTATGCGCGGCACACCGTTCATTTATCAGGGGCAGGAGCTGGGTATGACGAATCATTATTTTACATCTATTGAGGATTATCGCGATGTGGACAGTATCAATCTGTACAATGAGCAGATCGAGTGCGGACGCTCCAAGCAGGAACTGCTCGATTATCTGTACAAGCGTAGCCGTGATCAGGGGCGAATGCCGATGCAGTGGGATAGCTCTGCAAATGCAGGCTTTACGATCGGACAGCCGTGGCTACAGGTGAATCCTAACTATACCGATATTAATGTCGCATCCCAGCTAGAAGACGACAAGTCGGTATTTCATTTCTATCGTCAGCTAGTTAACCTGCGTAAGCAGCATCCTGCGCTTATTTATGGAGATTATACGGCAATTCATACCGATTCTGAACAAATTGGTGCTTATACGCGTATATACAAGCAGGAATTTTGGGCAGTGTGGTGTAACTTTACAGAGAGCACTATTTCGCTGCCTGAGATGATTGGTTGCGAACGGATGCTTGGCAATATGGATGATCATGAAAGCGGTACACTTCGTCCATTTGAAGCTGTGATCTATCGTACACTTCAAGCCAATTGACCTTATTTTGCAATGAGCGTGTAGTACCAAGACCATGAAAAAGGGGAATCCGTACATGTCGATGTCTATTCAAAACAAGGCAATGCTCATTACGTATGCCGACAGCCTGGGCAGTCATATGGGCGAGCTGGCAGATATTCTGGATCAGCATCTGGAGGGTGTAATCAGTGGTGTGCATTTGCTGCCATTCTATCCTTCCTCCGGCGATCGCGGCTTTGCACCAATGGATTATACGAAGGTGGATCCAGAGCTAGGGAGCTGGGAGGACGTTCGCCGGATCAGCCAAAAATTTTACATGATGTACGACTTCATGATTAATCATATTTCACAGCAATCGGAGTATTTTCAAGACTTTTTGGAAAAGAAGGACGAGTCCGAATATGCAGACCTGTTCATCCGTTATAAGGATTTCTGGCCGGGTGGCGAGCCAACCGATGCCGACGTTGATCTGATCTATAAGCGTAAGCCGCGCGCTCCGTATGTTGAGGTGACGTTCAAGGATGGCACAAAGGAAAAAGTGTGGTGTACCTTTGACGAGCAGCAGATTGATCTGGATGTAACGACAGAGACGACGCGTCGCTTCATTCGGGACAACTTGAATTTCCTGGCGGAGCAGGGGGCATCTGTTATTCGTCTGGACGCATTCGCCTATGCCAACAAAAAAATCGGTACGAACTGCTTCTTCGTCGAGCCAGATATCTGGGAGATGCTCAAGTACGCTGCTGATCTGACCGAAGCTAAAGGTGTTGAAGTGCTGCCAGAAATTCACGAGCACTACAGCATTCAGCTCAAAATTGCAGAGCAGGGCTATTATGTTTATGACTTTGCGCTACCAATGCTCGTCCTGCACGCGCTGTATAGTGGTCAGACGAATCGCCTTGCACACTGGTTGAATATCTGTCCACGTAAGCAGTTCACCACGTTGGATACGCATGACGGTATTGGCGTAGTTGACGTTAAAGACCTGATGACCGACGAGGAAGCTGAAATGACACGCGAAAGCCTGTACAGCAAAGGCGCGAATGTGAAGAAAATCTACAGCAGCGAAGCGTACAACAATCTGGATATTTATCAGATTAACTGTACGTACTATTCTGCACTTGGTAACAATGATCAGGCATATCTGCTAGCGCGCGCGATCCAGTGCTTCGCACCAGGGATTCCGCAAATTTACTATGTTGGTCTGTTAGCTGGTGAGAATGATATCGACCTGCTGGAGCGCACGAAGGAAGGGCGTAATATTAACCGTCATTATTATAGTAAGGAAGAAGTGGCACAGGAAGTACAACGTCCGGTAGTCCAGAAGCTGTTCGATCTGCTGCGCTTCCGTAATACGAGTGCGGCATTTGACGGAGAGATTGCGGTGGAGGAAGCTGGCGATCATCTGTTGCATATCACGTGGACGAATGGCGGTACGGCTGCACGTCTGGAAGCTAATCTGAAAACGCATGAGTTTACGATTAGTGAGACGCAGGATGGAGCAGCGTGGAGTACGGTTTTTTAAAAAGGATAGCTTGAAGCAATCTGGACATGTATTAGATTAAATGTACGAAATGAAAAAAATGAACGAAATACGCCTATAAAAGAGAACGCAGTTAGATTGGAAAGAACATCTGGTTGAGGTTCTGATTCAGCACGGAGATACGATATGCAGATAAACACAGAAAAGGAGCGCGAATTGGCGCTCCTTTTTGCTTTTCTATGGAATATAAATCAGCAGTTTATGCGGTTTATCAACAGTTAGCTGGTAATGGGTAAATAGATTAAAAAAAATTGCTTTACAAGTTGCTGAATTCGTTATATGATATATTGGTGTTCGGCAATCACAGCAGATATCATCGAATGCAAGCATACATAGTATATCGTGGTAACTAAGGCAACATCTGTGACAGCATCGCACTTTACATCATGCCGGGGTGGCGGAATTGGCAGACGCACAGGACTTAAAATCCTGCGGTAGGTGACTACCGTACGGGTTCGACCCCCGTCCTCGGCATATAGGTTAACATGGAAAAGCCCTTGTGAATACAAGGGCTTTTTTGTTTTCTCAAAATGAATACAAGCTTGAGCAGCAGGAAGGCTCATTAGGCTTATTTCTCATAGTTGGGGACGAATTGGGGACGAACTTTATAAATCCATCCAACAAAAAGCATTGGATTGACTAGAACAACCAGCAGGTTCTGCGGCTGAAGCAATTGCACCGATCGATAAAGCTAGAATAGCACTCAATCCTAGAACAGTAATGAATTTCTTCATATGTATCACCTCTTTCGATAGATTTACGATAGTATAACAAATAAATTTGTGAAAAGGAATTAAATGTAATTTAATAATAATATTTCTTTTTATTGTTAGAGGAAATAAAGTATTTCACCTAAAAAATGAGGGGTAACAACCTATAATCTATAAATTGTAAGCGCCTCCAATAATGGTACGATAAATAGACCAGACTATACCACAGGAGGACGATCATGCAAAATCAAACTAACTCTCCCTCAGATACTGTGCCGCATCCATCTCATTCATCTCAAACGATTCATACCGAACGTGACCTACAACGCTACGAAACTGGCTACGATGCCTGGCTTTCCTACATACCTCTCCAGACCTTCCCAGCTACAGCGAGTGCAGAAGACTGGGCAGCTTGCTGTCGTCACATTCATGTAGCCGCCGAGCAGCAGCATCCTGTTATACAAACTGCCGCACAGGAGCTAGCTCGCGGCATCAGCTCCATGCTAGGACAAACTGTCCAATGCACAAGTAGTGAATTCAACCACGAGCCATCCCACTCCCATAGGCAGGAGACAGGAATCTGGCTTATTCCACTACATACCATTGTCACACCAGCCGACGCTCCTAACACATACGAGCTTCCAGAGTGGTTAACTTCTATGTATCCACAAGCCTATGATGATGTACAGCAATGTATGGCACAGGGTCAGGAAAGCTATGTTCTGCGCGCATTGCCAGCTGACACTGATGGTATCACGAATAGTAATGGTATTCATCCCCATTCTATGACTGCTGCATTAACATCGAATTCAAATAGTAATAATACTAGGAGTAATGACAGTAATAGTACCTCCAGTAAATTAAGTTCCACCAGCAACACGACCAGCAATGGAACAAGGATAATCATTCTCGCACCTTCTACAGCAGGTGTGCTTTACGGTGCGTTCCATCTACTTCGTCATATGGGCACCGGACAGCCGCTAGATCAGCTTACAGCGATCAGTCGTCCAGCTAATCGTCTACGTATGATCGACCATTGGGATAATGCAGACGGTAGTATTGAACGTGGATATGCAGGACAATCTTTTTTATATGAAAATAACGCTTTTACTCGCGATTGGGATAGACTGCATGATTATGCGCGTCTGCTCGCTTCGGCTGGCTTTAATGCGTTGTCGATCAATAATGTCAATGTACATGCGACAGAGACGCTATTCATTACCGACGCCTTTTTGCCAGATGTAGCTGAGATTGCGAATATATTGCGCAAGTATGCGATTCGTTTGTATTTGAGCGTCAACTTTGCCGCTCCAATGGAGGCAGGAGGGCTATCTACAGCCGATCCGCTGGATGAAGCGGTGCAGCGCTGGTGGCAGGAAGCGGCAGCGAATGTGTATCGTTATGTGCCTGATTTTGGTGGATTTCTCGTGAAGGCGGATTCGGAGAATCGTCCGGGGCCGTTTACGTATGAACGAGATCATGCAGATGGCGCGAATATGCTGGCGGCGGCACTGGAGCCCCATGGTGGACAGGTGATCTGGCGCTGCTTTGTATATAACTGCAAGCAGGATTGGCGTGATCGGACGACAGATCGAGCGCGTGCGGCATATGATCATTTTCAGCCGCTTGACGGCAAGTTTGCCGATAATGTGATGCTACAGATCAAAAATGGGCCGCTTGATTTTCAAGTACGTGAGCCGGTATCGCCGCTATTTGGAGCGATGCAGCAGACGCATCAGCTACTAGAATTCCAGATCACGCAGGAATATACCGGACAACAGCGCCATGTATGCTATCTGGTGCCACAGTGGAAGGAGATTCTCGATTTTGATACGGCGGTAAATGATCGCTTTGCTCCAGTAAAACAGATTGCCAGCGGCTCGATCTGGCAACGTGAATGGAATGGGATCGCAGCAGTCGGGAATGTCGGTGCAGATGGAAACTGGACGGGCCATTTATTAGCGCAGGCGAACTGGTATGGATTGGGACGACTGGCATGGGAGCCAGATACCCGTGCAGAGACAATTGCGCGCGAGTGGGCGACACTTGTATTTGGAATGGATACCGAAGTGGTTGAGACGATTACGACGATGCTGCTTGATTCCCTATCTATTTATGAAAATTATACATCACCGCTTGGCATCGGCTGGATGGTGAATCCGAATCATCATTATGGGCCGAATGTGGATGGCTATGAATATTCGCCGTGGGGCACGTACCATTATGCCGATCATGCGGGGATTGGTGTCGATCGTACAATAGCGACAGGAACGGGCTATACCGCTCAATATGCGCCAGTCAATCGAGATCGTTATGATTCGCTGGAGAGCTGTCCGGATGAACTGTTACTCTTTTTCCATCATGTGCCATATATGCATGTGCTTCATTCGGGGAAGACGGTGATCCAGCATATTTATGATACCCATTTTCAGGGAGCGGAGCAGGCAGCGGAATTGATCGCACGCTGGCAGACGCTGGAGGGACGGATGGCTCCAGGCTTGTATGCTCAGGTAGCAGAACGATTAGCAGAGCAAGCGGAGCATGCAAAGGAATGGCGAGATGTGATTAATAGCTATTTCCATCGTAAAAGTGGAATTGCAGATGTGCAGGGTCGGGTCATTTATTAAGTAGAGTGAGCAATCGATCTAGAATCGTCCTGCCCTGTTAATCCGCTAATATGCATAAACTACTAAAATTTAAAATTACTAAGGCAAGCGCGTGTTCCATCATGCGCTTGTGACATAATCTTGCACCATAATAAATGAAGCTCTTGTCCGTAACCTAGTGAGAGAAAGGAGCAAACTACGATGCAGATGGAACCTTCCCGTTACAGCCATACTCTAACAACCAGCTATACGGTACAGCAGGTGATGGAATATCTATTTCATGCCGACCAGCATACGATGAGTGAACGCCAGTCAACAGGCGCAACTGTAGATTGCTTGGAAACGGGAGTAGCCGATACGATCGTAAAGGGAATAGTGACTGCCTTTTCTGCCAGTCAGCGAGTGATTCAACAAGCAGCAGCACAGGGTGCAAACGTATTGGTAGTACATGAAGGGATATTTTATAGCCATCATGATCAGCGAGAACGGCTGCATGACGATCCAGTATATCAGGCAAAGCGCACGCTGATCGAGCAAACAGGTATGCACATCATTCGTCTCCATGATGCCATTCATCTGGAACGACCGGATGGGATTATGGAAGGCTTGCTGGGTCAATTGGGATGGCGACAGCAGGTAGTAGAGGAGACGGCGGTCTGGTCTATTGTAGAGCTTGAACAACCGTTACAGCTCCAACAGCTAGCCCAGTGGCTCAAGCAGCAGCTCGCCGTTTCCTATATACGCTTGTCGGGTGAATCCGAGCAGACTTGCCAGCGTATCGCTGTACTGGTCGGCTATCGTGGAGGTGCGATGCATGGTCTGCCCTTATTAGGACGCGATGATATAGACGTACTCATCGCAGGCGAAGGCCCGGAATGGGAGCTACCCGAATATGTACGTGATGCGATCGAACAGGGACGTAGTAAAGGTCTGATTATGCTGGGACACGCGGAAAGTGAGCAGCCGGGTATGCAATGGCTGGCGACTCGACTTGCAGCGCAATATGAAGGCTTGCCTGTTGCATATATTCCAAATGAGCCTGTATTTCGCGTGATATAGTAGCGCGGAATAGCGAAGCTTCAATGTTCCGATCACGCTTTATACAAGCGACGAGGCATGCAGCTACTTTTCCCGGGAAATAACAGCTGTCTGATGTACCGATAGAATCACATACCATCTAAACTAATATCATCCCATTAACTATCGACGCTCTGACGGACTACAGCCACGTAGCTGGCGAAACACGCGGTTAAAGGTACGCACATTGCCAAATCCACAGTCCAGCGCAATATCGATCAGCTTCCGCTCGCGAATCGCCATTTGCTGCTCGGCGCGCTGAATACGTAGCTCATTGATATAGGTATTGTAGCCGATCCCGGTCACATTTTTGAAAAATCGAGAAAAGTGGAATACACTCATCCCTGCCTCATCTGCACCATCCTGCAAGGTGAGCGGCTGCGTGCAATTTTGCTCCAGCCAATCGAGCAAGCCCTGCATAACCGTAAGATGAGCAGCGCTTGCTCTGCGACGAATAGCAGGGCCGTGTACTGGCATACAGCGTAGACATAGACCGCACAGCATATGAAGCAGTCCGGTAATGACCGTCTCCGCATGAGCCTGTTGCTGCTCATGCTCCAGCAGCAACTGTTCCATAATCGCTGCAAGCTGCTGTCTGATCTGTTCATTATCTATACTAGAGCTTATCGAAGCCGCATCAGAGCGCAAAATAAAGCCAGAATGCTGCCGCTGCTCAGTAGGCCATCCCGCAGGTGCGCCGATTAGCCGTGGATTGAAAATGATCATGATTAGCTCTGAATCCGAGCCAGTATGCTCATAATAATGAATATCTCCACTACCACAAAAGGCAAATTCACCAGCCTGTAGCATCTGCACCTCGGAATTGATGCCGACACGCAGTGATCCCTGACGTACATAGATGAATTCCAGATCATGATGCCAGTGCGCCAGAAAGCTCATATTATGAACGGTACCAATTTGTACAGGCCAGCCTTTGTTATAGGAACGCGTTTCATGGAAAGCTCGCATATTCATTCACCTCATTAAGAATGCATAGAGAGAATGCTGGACGGAATAGAGCAAGAGACACTTGGAACCCATCCAACGTTCTGCATCCGATATTAGCAAAAAATGTCCACTGAGACAATGAAATTGACGCGCAAATTGTATACGCTTGCATTACAATTTGGCTATACCTGCAATGATGCAGCTAGATATCTCAAAATAAGATGGGAGCGTATTTATATGAAAAAACAAGCTTTGCTCGTCAGCGGTGGCTGGGATGGACACCAACCGAAGGAAGTGGCTGATATTTTCGCAGATGTATTGCGCCAGGAAGGCTTTAATGCAGAGATTTCGTATACACTGGATGCTTTTCTCGATGAAGAACGTCTAAACAGCCTTAATTTGATCGTGCCGATCTGGACGATGGGTGAGATTAAGGATGAACAGCTACAGCCAGTGCTGCGTGCTGTTGCAGGCGGTGTGGGCATGGCAGGCTGTCACGGCGGGATGTGTGACTCGTTCCGTAATAGTGTCGATTGGCAATTTATGACCGGATCGCAGTGGGTCGCGCATCCGTTCAATGATGGAGTGGACTATGAAGTGAATATGGTGCGCACCTCATCCAGTCCGCTGATCGAGGGCATTCCAGATTTTCAGGTAAGCTCGGAGCAATATTATTTACATGTTGATCCCGTAGTCAATGTACTGGCAACGACCACATTTCGTAAAAGTGAAGGCCCACACTCCGCGAATGGCGAGATTGTAATGCCTGTAGTGTATACGAAGCGCTGGGGCGAAGGCAAAGTGTTCTACAATTCTCTCGGACATCAGGCGAATATTTTCGATATTCCAGAGGCAAAAGAACTCATGCGTCGTGGCATGCTATGGGCAGCGCGTTAAGCCAGTCGATATTTGCGATGCAAGGATTGATCATAATTACAGCCTATTTATGCTTATGGCCAGTACGCATAACTCCCACATAACAGCTGATGTGGATACATAGGCATTTACTGAAGCCTAAACCGAACCCAATTGTAAAGCGGAATTGAATCACAGCCTCCGACATCGGATACCTATACCTGAAAGGCGGAACTCATTATGCGTAAAGTAAAAATTGGCATCATCGGCTGCGGTAATATTAGCAGCATTTATATGCAGAATCTGACGCGCACCTTTGCTAATACCGAGGTGTATGCGTGTGCAGACCTGAATCCAGAAAAGATGGAGGCAGCGGCAAGCGAATATGGCATTCCGAATCAGTGGACAGCCGAGCAGATTATCACCAGCGATGAGATCGAAATCGTTGTCAATCTGACCACACCAAAGGATCATTTTGAATTATGCCGTCAGGCGCTGGAAGCAGGCAAGCATGTATACGTGGAAAAGCCGCTTTCCCTTTCATCAGAGCAGGGGAGAGAGCTCGTACGTCTGGCAAAGGAAAAAGGAGTATTGCTAGGCGGAGCGCCGGATACGTTTCTTGGAGCAGGCTTGCAGACATGTCGCAAGCTGATGGACGACGGCTTTATCGGCGAACCTGTTGCAGCCACTGCCTTTATGGTCAATCACGGACATGAGAGCTGGCACCCTAACCCATCGTTTTATTATAAAAAGGGCGGCGGCCCAATGTACGATATGGGGCCATATTACCTCACCGCACTCGTCTCCTTGCTGGGGCCAGCACAGACTGTAGCTGGTATGACCAAAAAGTCATTTGAACAGCGTACCATTACGAGCGAACCGCGCTTTGGGGAGGTGATCGATGTCGAAGTACCGACCCATATCGCTGGTACCGTGCGTTTCCATGGGGGCGCAGTGGCTACGCTTATTACCAGCTTCGATGTGTGGAGCAGCACATTGCCATGTATTGAGATCTATGGAACACAGGGCACGCTGATCGTTCCAGACCCGAATACATTTGGCGGCCCGATTCGCCTGCGTACAGCACATGGAGATACCTTTAGCGAAATTCCGTTACTGCACCAGTATGAAGAAAATAGCCGCGGGATCGGCATTGCCGATATGGCAGACTGCATCCTGCACGGCGGCACCCCACGCGCAGGCGGTGAACTCACCAGCCACGTGCTGGAAATTATGGATGCCTTCCATAGCAGCGCCGATTCCGGCCAATACGTGACCCTGCAAACAAGCTGCGAGCAACCCCGTTCGTTGCCAACCGGACTTGTCAAAGGGCAGGTAAGGTAAAAGAATCAGCATGTAAGCTAAACAAGCATCCCAATTCGCAGATAGGAGCTTCCCAAAGCTCATTCACATGCTGGATGTGAATAAGCCCAATTCAAGCTCCCCACCTGCACACCCTCAACGTATGAAAGAGCGTAAAAAATACAGTTCCCTCTAAGTTCACGTCCTGTGGTGTGGACAGGATAACCAAACGCTTTGCCTTCTCACAGCATCCCCCTCGAGAAGACAAAGCGTTTTTTATGCAATCTCACCTATATTACTCCCCATTTCCTTCCCATACATCACTCCTCAAAGAAATAAAAAATACATATAGTCCTAGTAAATAACCAATCTATAATTCCAAACTGCTACATTGAAGACGATAAAGCCAATACACTAAAGAATAAACTACACATTATTCTCCATTTCATAAAATCCCCAAATCACAAAATAAATTCAGCCATAAACCAATCATCGACACAGTTATACATCCTGAACAACATGTGATCTCCATCACCACTTGCTGCTCCCCGTTGGAGGCAGAATTATGTTGCAAGATGCAATGATGCAAAGCGCACGGAGCGAGGGCAAGGAAATAAGGGAAAAGGACTCCTTTGGAGGGGCGGGAATCTACATTCATTCCTAATCCAGTAGATTCCCGCGGCTCCACCCGAGTCCGTTCCCTTATTCCTTGCCCGAGCGGTGTGCCTCCCCCCACCATCTGCAAAAAAAAGCTGAAACCAAACCCAATATACATTATCATAAAAAGAGGGTAATAACAGAAAGGAGCCTGATGCATCACACCACTAGCACCAGATGATACTCAGCGCATTATGCAGCTACATATATCGATCATCTGGATGGAAACGAAGAAGGGATGTTGCTTATGTTTGGAAACGATTGGGATGATATATTAAAGGAAGAGATGGAACAGCCGTATTTTCAGGAGCTGATGAGCTGGCTGGATGAGGAGTACAAGGAGCATACCGTTTATCCGCCGCGTGATCTGCTGTTTCAGGCACTTCGTCTAACGCCATATCATGAAGTAAAAGCCGTTATTTTGGGACAGGACCCATATCATGGTGCTGGACAAGCAGAAGGTCTAAGCTTTTCCGTGCAGCCCGGAGTAAAGGTGCCACCTTCCCTGCGTAATATTTACATAGAATTAAAAGAAGATATGGGCGTGCCGACTCCATCGCATGGCTCGCTTGTAAGCTGGGGCAAGCATGGCGTATTGCTGCTTAACACTGCACTTACGGTACGCGAGGGCAAGCCAGCCTCGCATCGCGGTAAGGGATGGG
This sequence comes from Paenibacillus hunanensis, assembly GCF_034055775.1. NCBI lineage: Bacteria > Bacillati > Bacillota > Bacilli > Caryophanales > Paenibacillaceae > Paenibacillus > Paenibacillus hunanensis. The sequence continues at coordinate 1,992,039 of NZ_CP139194.1, forward strand.
AGCGTTTTACCGATATGATCATTCGTCTGCTGAATGAACGCGAGCAACCGATGGTATTTCTGCTGTGGGGCAATCATGCAGCAGAGAAGGAGGTGCTGATCAATACGGAGCATCATCTCGTTATTCGCTCAGCGCATCCAAGTCCATTTGCAGCACGTAAAGGCTTTTTTGGTAGCCGTCCGTTTTCACGAACAAATGCATTTTTGCAAGAGCATGGTCAGCAGCCAGTAGACTGGACAATTCCGGAGCTGAATTAAGCATGGGGCGTGGAGGTGGGATCATGAAACAGTGGGAAGGCAAAAAGGTGGTTATTACACGGGATGATGAATATCATTCCAGGCTCTACGGCACCATTCAGCATTGGGATGTGGAGAAGAATCGGCTTGTCCTGCAACCCGGCTCCATCCATATCCTGCTGAATGATATTTTGCATATCAAAGAGCTGGACATGCTGCCACAGGATTTGAATTCTGCGGCATGGGAGCTGAATTCGGTCGGTTATGTGATGAAGCAACCTGTGCAGTTCGATAATGCGATCCTGTTCGGCTCCAAGGTGATGATCTGGAAGGAAGATCAGCTGATCGAGCCATTCGCTCGACTGATCCGTCATAATCGGGAGCGTGTCATACTGGATGATCAGCGTATATTTACGAAGGCGGATCATGTATTTGTTGTTCGCTCGCGCCGTGGCTGCTAGGCCATGAACGACATAGCCACATGTTAATAAGTACAATAAGATAGGTTGGAAGCGAGCCAAAAGGCAAAGGAGGACTATCGTCGCCAATATGGGGCGATAGTCTTATTTTGGTAAAAAAACGAGGTTTTTTACAGCAGAAGCTTCAATTTTTTGGCTTTCTCTCCGATATTATTTAAGGACTGAACACAGACGAAACTATAACTCAAGGAGAGAAATGAATGACACATACTGTGAAATTAGGAAAATGGATGTTGTCGCTTCTGCTCATGAGTACACTGCTTTTTCCAAGCGGAGTATTCGCTGCTGATACAAGTGCCGTATCGCTGAAGTTTTCAGACGATAATGCACTGACAGTATCGCTTGACGATGATACGAAGGATCTGACGTTGTATGCGGTAGATGGTAATGGCGACACGACAGATGTAACGGATGAAGCAACATGGTCTTCAAGTACACCTACTGTAGCTACAGTGGATAAAGGAAGCGTAGATCCTGTAAGTGCGGGAACAGCAACGATCACTGCCAAGTATGGCGATCTGGCTGCAACCAAAAAAGTAACGGTCACCTCTCCGTACACTAAGCTGACGCTGTCTCCAGCAGAAGCTATGAATGTAACGATTGGCACGCCTTACGAATTTACAGCGACAGCTACCAAAACAGACGGCACTACAGTAGACGTTACCGATACGGTTACATGGTCTACATATGATAGTAAGGTAGCCAAAGTAGTAGAAGGACAGGTTACAGGTCTGTCTCAAGGTAGCACAGCGCTGACTGCCAAATATGCAGGTTTAACTGCAAGTACAACCCTGTATGTACGTTCTTCGTTCCAGGGTCTAATCCTGACACCTGAAGAAGATCAGGTGATGTTTATCGGACAAGCTCCATTGCAAATTAAAGGTGAAGTCGTAGATGCAAGCTCGATCAAGGATGTCACTTCGGATGTGACGTGGACATCTTCCAATGCGATGAACGCGACAGTTACTGGCGGTCTGCTTACTCCATGGGTAGAAGGAACAGCTACAATTAAGGCACAATATCAAGATTTTGCGAAAAGCTTTAAAGTCACTGTGTACAAAACGATGAAAAAGCTGGAGCCAAGTGTAACATCGATTGAGCTTGTAACTGGTCAATCGGTAGCTGTACCTAAAGTAAAAGGTACGGCAGTAGATGGTACAACCGTAGATCTGTCCAAAGCAATCGACTGGAGCATCGATAGCTCTGTAGCAACAATTAACAATAACAAGCTGACAGCTGAAGATGCAGGCGATGTTACACTGGTCGGTAAAGTCGGCAATATGCAGGTTAGCATTCCAGTTAGTGTAAAAACAAAAGTGATCAATCTGACGGCATCTGTCACCAATCTGAGTGTTGTTGTGGGCTCTTCCGCTGTACTGCCAAACGTAACGGCAATCACTGCAGACGGTACCACTGTGAATGTAACGGATGATGTGAAATGGACAGCTAGCACAGATAAGATTCTGGTTCAAGGCAGCAATGTAAAAGCGCTGGTTAAAGGTTCTGCCACACTGAAAGGCACGTATCTTAATGATTCTGTTCGCGTAAGTGTAAAAATGGAAAGCAAAATTCAGTCTCTGGATGTATCTCCACAGACATTAGATCTGGGCATTAAGAAGAGCAAAACGATCAAAGTCGTCGGTACGTATACAGATGGCAAAAAAGTTACACTGTCCAGCAAAATGGACTGGGTATCCTCGAATCCTTCTGTAGCAACGGTGAAGGGTGCAAGTGTAAAAGCTGTAGGTCCAGGTACAGCAACGCTGACAGGTTCGTATCAAGGACTGACAGCAACGGTGAAAGTATCTGTAACCGCACAGCTCAAAAAAGTAACACTGTCTGAAAAGACGCTCAAGCTGACTACAGGCTCCACCACAGTCGTAACACTGACAGCAGAATACGACACAGGCAATATGGTGGACGTAACAAAGGATGCAGCATGGACATCCACGAAAACAACGGTTGCTACTGTATCTGCTGGTCGAGTGAACGCTGTAGCCAAAGGCAGCTCCTCCATTAAGGCTGAGTATGGTGGCAAACGTGCGACACTGAGCGTTTCGGTTAAAGATCCAGCTAAATAATCATACTCCTTTTGAATAGCTACCGGTTCAGTCTGACAAACAGTACGATCGACTGCTTGCCCGATCGACTGCTTGCCGGTAGTCAGCACATGTGTCCCATGTGACTGACAGCGATTCTCGCTATAGGTTGTATAGGTACCGCCTGCAACATCCAGATGGATGCGGCAGGCGGTTTTTTTCGTGGATGGGAATTAGAGGAAAGACCAATAAAGCAACTTTATCCAGATTATGCTATTGCCAAAAAGCAATACCTGGTATATTCTTTGTAGGAACATATGTTCCATTAGTTTAAATATTGTAATTGATATGGAGATGTACATAACAATGACTGGTATTTCTTTTCAAAATAAAACAGGTCGAATCCAAACTGTACCATCCATTAAGGAGGCAGATTGCCATGCTGGAGGATGCCGAACGGAAGCTATTGCGCGTGCTGTTTAACTTTTTTGCCAAAAATCGCCGAATGCCTGTATGGCAGGAGCTAACTGCAATAACAGGCAAGCATCGGGCAGACCTAACTCGTACGTTACTATCGCTAGAGCGCCAACAATACATTGTGTGGGCACGCAGAGAAAATCCTCATACCATTTTGCTAATCGAGGGCTGGGAGAGACGAGAACGCCTTCCAGCGCGTCATCGCGCTACGAGCGGATCAGCTGGTATCTCCTATTGGACACAGTATTAATTGAGAAGGGATGGATTAGTGAAGAAGCATACCATGCATTTGCGGAGTTGTATGGATCAGCTGACATTGCTTCATAGCGTTAGAAGTAAGGCATTTTAGGTAATGAGTAGCATGCATTTTATAGGAATGTCTTTATTTCTCGAAATGTTTACAAGTTGGATACAAGCGCGAGCCTGGAATGATACATTTGCGGTGTAATCTGTTTACAGATAAGAGAGATTCACACGGTGAGCAGATGAGCCACATCGCTTGCCGAATATGACACCGCAAAGGAGATCTAATAATGAAAACTAAAAAATGGGTAGCAGCAGCAATGACAGTAGGCATGGTAATGACAGGCTCCGCAGGCGTATATGCCGGCACACAGCTGGAAGCGATCAAAGCGTACATGAATCACGGTATCAAAATTGAAGTCGATGGCAAAGCCTATACACCAAAAGGTGCTAACGGTGCAGAACTCGCACCAATCACATACAATGGTTCCACCTATCTGCCAGTTCGCTCACTTGCCGATGCACTGGATGTTCCGGTCAACTATAATGCATCTCAGGGTAAAGTATCGATCGGTAACGGAAGCTCATCCACAGGCTCGACTTCTGGCAGTGGAAGCACATCTACAGGCAACACATCGAATAGCAGCGTAAAAGCTGTTTCTTATACAGCAGCTCAGATCCAGCAAATGAAAGAAGCGCGTAGCGGCTTCGGTGTACCAAGCTTTACAACCCCATATGCTCCGACCAAAATCGGTAGCCAAGATCAATTCGTAAAAGTAGCAGCCGCTGACGGCGCAGACAGCGTCAACCTGCTCTACAAGCATATGATCGTATCCGCAGCAGCCCGCGACAATAGCGGCGGTGACTTCGGCAACGGTGGTACCAAGGTACAGCTGGCTAACGGCGCAGCAGGTACGTATTATGCATCTACAGCAACAGAGACAGCTTCGCTAGCATTTGAGCTGGATGGCAACTACTTCACACTGCGCGCACTGGACGGTTTGCTGACAAAGGATCAGCTGGTTGCAGTGGCTGGTTCGGTGAGTAAGCTGTAAGCACGAGATCGGGTGTGCTGGTGAATAGTAGGTGTAATTGTAATAGCTGAATGAGACGCTAAAAGCGGCAGGGAACGATCCCTGCCGCTTTTAATGGTTAACTCTTTTGACGAACAGAGTTAATTCAGGCAAGAAAGGTATATCCCAATTCAGCTTGACCCGAATCAGCTGTAACATACATGCCAGCGCATATCCAATATGACAACCGATCATATTGATCATCACATCATCGAGATCAGCGATACCGAGCATCGATACGAATTGAAATGCTTCTATCCCTGTAATAATCAGCAGGCAAATGCCTATCGTTTGAACATAATTAAAATTTCTCCGCACAAAAGGTAATAAAAAGCCTAATGGAATCAATAAATAGATATTCGCAAACAGCACTCTGACAGGAGCGCCTGCATAATCACCCTCACGTATATAAAAGCGATAGGTCGTATATAAATCATCAAAAGGAGTCAAATTCACATTCCAAAACCCAGCTTGCCTGGCATAATAATGACCTTTGATCGTAGTAATCATAGCGCCTACATGTCCAAAGAATTTTAAGCAGATGATATCGAATAGGATGATAAGATATAAAATAAAAATATGCTTTAGCCGTATTTTTCTAAGTCTATACATAATCGTTCATCCTTTGGTTTTTGTAATAAAGGTTTAGATGATATAGAAGTAGCAAGCGGATATTGGCTACTGCGCTATTGTAGCATTATTTATTGAAACGCGATCCCAGCTTCTTTTCGCTAAGATTGAATAGGTACATGTGATCAGCGAAGAGGATTGCTTTATAAAAGCCGCCTATTACGTCGCTGCAATAAAAGCGAGTTATTTATTACTTGACGCACCTTACAGGATTTGATATATTAAGTTTTGTTATTATAATATGACCTGTTAGCTCAGCGGGAGAGCACTATCTTGACAGGGTAGGGGTCAGTGGTTCGATCCCACTACAGGTCATCAGAAATTATCGAAAAAAGTCCTTGAGAAATCAAGGGCTTTTTTGTTTATATACAGATGCTTATTTAATCAACATATACGTTAAGGGACATATTGGGGACAAGCTTCGATTCTAATGTATCTACAAGTATATGTTCCGTACACCATTGCTAAATAATTTAATTTATCTGCTTACATATAGAAGGAAAAGATACATAAACAGCGAATTAAACATGAATCGTATAAAATTCAACTCCAGACGCATTGGCCTGATCTTAAATACATGAATGATAACTAGCTTTAAACGTGCAGGATAATGCTGTATTTATTATCCTATCGCCGCGTATTCAAATCGAAAGGAGGCGCCTTCATGAGACGGATTCTATCGCTTATTCTGTTCCCATTGATCTTTGTATGCGTCATTTTGTTTCCGCTGATTACACTGGCACAGACCTTAATACTGGCACTTCGTGATGTACCGATGTCTGTAATTGTATTTGCGGTTTTGCTGTTTATATTGTTTAGAGTCGCTGCGCATGTATACCATACAAGCAAAATGCGTCTGACCAATCGTTAAGTCTCTATTTTCAAAAGCAACGCTACTAGCACCAAACCATCAATGGATACAGCTACAAGTATCCCGGTTTGGAGTTACTAGCGTTGTTTTTATGAGTACTTGTAAGGAGGCGAGCGTATGTCCCAACCAGCCTATGCTTATATTGATCGATCGGTGCTGCACGTATTTCATGTGCTCGCTGATTATGAAGCGGCATGTCTGCATGCTAGAGGGCGTGTAGTGGAATATAGAGGTGCGCATGAATATGGCTATCCATTGCTGGATGGCGAACCATTAATTGTTTATACGGAGACAATGAAGGAGAAGAATAAACGCAGCATTCCATCGTACATTTGTGCGGCGATTGACGCGTTGAAGTAAATCATGAGCGGAGCAAGCAGATTAGCATGAACGATGCTACCTGCAATTCAAATGATCCAAAAAATTCAGATAAGCAAAAGAATAACAGGATACAGTGCTCTGTATTCATTCTAACCCAACTTGATTTCCTTTCGCTGCTCGTACACAAGCTTGCGCTGGCAGGCGCTTTTTGCTTTGTGTATAATAAAGCTTTGGAAATGAGCAAAACAAGAGGAGGCGCATGATGGCACAACGTTATCGTATTACACGAGACAACCAGCAAATTGATAATGAGCAAAAAGCGATTACGCTTGAGGAATGCAAGGCGTATTTTGATACTCAGCCTGATATGGAATATACATCCGTATTTACAGTAAAGGGCGAAGCGACCATGTCGATCGAGGGCGACTTCTTTTTATGGCATACAGGCACAGCGGTTATTCCTTTCCGTCATTATGGCGGCGACCTGTATGTATCTGGCACCAATGAAGCCGTTATTCCGAAAATGATCGAAGTGGCGAGCGTTCTGCGCGCTGATATCGCTGAAGATTAAGATACGGATAAACAAGAGGTCTGGACGGTAATCATCGTGTGATGGTGATCGCTTCCAGGCCTTTTTTTGCTTGTTTTTTAAGCTAAAATCATGCTCTATTTACAAAAAAATCTATTTATGTATTCAATTTAGATAAGTTAGTTTAAGAATTTTTTAAAGCAACGCTTTTTTTGTTGAAAAAGGATATATTTACCGTATAATTTATATATGCTTTTGAATCGGGAGGAAGAAAATTGCTAGAAGCCATCAGATTTGTATTCTTTTCCAGCATAGAGTATTTGGCGATTTTCGCATTGATGCTGTCGATATTTCGGCTCAAGCCGTTGGAGTATATCGGCACAGTTTCATTTATTGTATTGATTATGAGTTTGATGAGCTATATGCTTCGAACGGAGCTAGATTTGTCATTTATGATGACAGCAGTAAGTACAATTTCTTATATTTTGATTAATGCTACAATCGTACGCATTTCACTGCTATGGTCGGCAATTCTGGCAGCTTGTGGGATGTTTGTATATACCGTTATCCAGGCACTCGTTATACTAACACTATTTGGTTCTTTTACTCCGGATATGCAATATTCTGGAACAGGAACCATTATCCAAATTCTATCATCTGTCATTACATTCGGAATTTGTTACGTACTCCAATTTTTCAAGTTCGGATTTATTGCTGATTTTGAAAAATTTAGTTTTAGATTTGAGCATATCGCAATTGTTTTCTTAACTGTGATTGCTCTCGTTTTAGCTTCATTACTCATGTACTACAATAATCTTTACTATATTATCTTCTTCCTGGCATTACTTGCAGCAATATTTATCTATTACTCCATTATAAAGGAGCGGGCTGCTTATGATTGAATATTTGGCGCAACGCACTGCTGAGCATATCAAGCAGGTTATTCCTGAGCATCCCGCAAGTATTGCCGTTTTAAAGTATGCCTTACAGATAGTCATCAATACGCTTGGCATTGTATTGATGACTATTTTATTTTCCTCGCTATTAGGAACATTTCAGTACGCTATGATCATTATGATTGTTTTCGCATTATTGAGACAGCTCACAGGTGGATACCATTTACAGTCCGGTGTGAGCTGTATTGTTGTGTCTTCTTCGTTGTTTGTTGCTCTCTCACTGGTGACATTTTCGGATTTGTATTGTATAATTTTTACATGTATGAGTATATTACTCATTTTGATCTTTGCTCCATCTAATATTCACAAACAATCCCGTATCCCGAAAAAGTATTATTCCTTGCTGAAAATAGCGGGTTGCTTGCTGGTAGCAACGAATTTATATGTGTTATCCGTTCCTTTTGCACTCGCCTCCTTGGCTCAATCAGTTACTCTGATTCGAAGGAGGTGATACGATGCGATTGATCAAAAACGGATATTCAGGGTTGGCAACATTGCTTTCTATTTTAAGCTTATTATTTGTCAATGTTTCCAGCGCAGCATTCATCTATTCGCCAGAAGCGCCCGAGGAGCTCTTAAAGAAATAATATAGGAGTGATCGTGTTGTTGGAGGTAATCAGAGAATTAGATAAGCATACTGTGGAGACGGTACAGCTTGCTGCTAACGCTGTCTGGTTCATGGAGTATGATCGTCGGAAAGATCGGATCGTGATCCATGCACAGGACGGTACCTATTATATGAATGGCTCGATCAAGCATTTGGAGATACATTTGCGTGACGAAGGCTATCGTTTTCTTGAGGTTGACCGGGGAACGCTGATCAATGCGGATAATATCGTGTGGATCAATCTGGTGCGCAAGGAAGCTTTTTTTGAGCCGTATCCAACTCGCAAATCCAAACGCTGTAGCATCGCCCATCATCGTTTCTTAAATACGGTGGATGAACTGCATCGTATGAATCCGAGTCTGAGCATAACCTCGCCTGCCTGAGTGGCAGGCTTTTTGTTTATGCCAGGTTTGTCCATTCGTTATGCTGTAAGTCGCTGAAATAGCCAGAATGCCGCAATACAGACTGTAATGATGCTCAGAATCGGCAATGTGCGTCCATAGGCACGTGAGCGATGCCATAGCGTAAGCAGTGGCAGAGCAATCAACAGCAGGGTGAGCTGTGTAAGCTCAATACCGAGATTAAAGCCTACCAGTGCAGGCACTAGCTGACGATTAGGCAGATTCATCTCCACAAGCAGATCGGCAAAGCCAAGCCCATGAATCAAGCCGAACAGGAAGGTGAGCCACCAGCGATTGCGTGCATTACGCTGGAAAAATAGATTTTCAAGTGCGACATACATAATACTGGCGGCGATCATCGATTCAACGAATTTGGATGGCAGTGTAACGATATGCAGCACAGATAAAGCAAGCGTCAGGCTATGCGCTACGGTAAATGACGTAATGATTTTGACGTAATCGCGGATACGCATGCGTAGTGCCAGCAATGTTAATAGAAATAAAAGATGATCCGTCCCGGTGAGAATATGCTGTGATCCCAGCCAGATAAAATTAAGCCAGCCACTCTGCTGTACTTCACTTGTTCCTTCTGCGTGATTCATTTTCACCGTAAACGTCCACGGAGCTTGAAATAGAGCAGAGGTAGATTGTATCTGTCCGTTGTTAAGCACATTGATAAAATTAGCATATTCGCTCGGAATCACACTATGGAACGTATCATGTAGTTGAAGCTGATCCATGTTCCCTGTTGCCGGAAATGTAACGGTAAGGGTAACGAGCTTGGCGTTAGGCAGCAGCAGATCGCCGTAATGCATACTGTCCTTGAAGCGAAAGCTATTTTTATCCGGTAATTCTCGGTTGAGCACCAGCTGTCCGCTGTTGAGATCGATCGGGCGATCATTGTCGGTTAGTTGTAGGTGGGCGCTAATCCACTGCATGATCCGATCATGTCCAGTCTGGATTTCCGACTCATCCAGATAATAGTCACCGTTCGCATCCACACCAGGTAATGCTTCCAGCACGGATAGATCATCCAGTGCATATTGCATCGTAATCTGACCCTTCGCATAGCTAATTCTTGTAAATGCGACACTATAAGCATGAGCGGATGCGACGGGTACAGACCAGCCACCCATCACTAATGCCAGTAAAAAGGCCAGCGCATACGTTCTCGCCGGCCATAATCCCTTCTTCGTGCCATAAGATAATCGTGCCTCAAGCATTGTATTCATATTAGAGATACCCCATTGGATCGACGGGCGTACCGTTAACCCGTACTTCAAAGTGACAGTGTGGTCCTGTGGAGTTACCTGTCGAGCCAACCTCGGCAATCTTATCGCCACGCCCTACACTTTGACCGACAGATACGACCGTTCCACCATCGCGGATATGCGCATACAGCGTCTGAATGCCATTGCCATGATCGATAATAACGACATTGCCATACCCGTTCATCCAGCTTGCGACTACTACCGTTCCGCCATCTGCGGCATAGATTGGGGTGCCCTGAGCTGCGGCGAGATCGATACCCGTGTGCATTTTATACTCGCCTGTGATCGGGTGGATGCGATAGCCAAATGGGGAAGAGATGCGTGCACCGACAACGGGCATCGTCATCATACCGGAACCACTCGGCTGGTAGTTACCACTTGAATCGCCGCCACCATCGGTGCCACTGTCACTACCGCTATTCGAATCACTTGCGCTTGTATCGGCTGGAGCGGAGGCGGCTACGCGCGCAGCTGCTGCGGCAGCCGCTGCACGGCGAGCTTCTTCGGCGGCTCTAGCACGTGCTTCAGCCTGTGCCTGTTCCTCGCGTTCACGCGCCTCGACAGCGGTTTTTTCTTTGAATAGCGTTGCGCGCTGATCGGCTAATGCCCAGAGCTGCTGTTCTTGCTCGGTACTGATATCGTCGGCATTTTCGATCTGCGCATTATATTTGGCGATAAGCACTTGCTTTTCGTTTTCCTTTGCGTTCAGCTCCTGCTTGCGCTGAGCCTTTTCAGCATACAGTGATTTGGCACGTGTATAATCGGTATTCAGCTGCTTCTGTGTGATAATAACTGCCTGCTTATCCTGCTCCTGCTGCTGCAAGATGTCCTGATCCTGCTCGACGATCATCCGCAATGAATCCGCTCGTGCGAGAAAGTCAGAGAAGTTATTCGACGACATTAGCACATCCAGATAGGATACCATGCCATCGGTATACATCATTCGTACACGTGTATCGATCATGCCCTCGCGTGCTAGAATGCGCTGCTTGGTCGCTTTTAGATCGATTTCGGCCTGTCGTAAGCCTGCCTCGGTCTGAGCAATATCATTCGATACACGGGATAGCTGACTGCTGACCTCATTGATCGCTTGAAGCACGACACCGAGATCTGCCTGTGTGCGATCCTTGAGCTTTTGGGATTGTTGCTTTTGGGCTTCTGCTTGCTTTTGCTTGACGGCAGCATCATGTGCTTGCTGATCAACGGCGTCCAGTTCCTTTTTGATATCATTTGACGATTTGGCTGCATACCCTGTCTGAGTTAAACTGCTAGCTAGCAGCAAGACGGCTGCGAAGGACATGAATGTTTTCAATAGATTGCCCATCCTTTGTATACAAATTTCGTTCCGATCTGGACGTTAAGAAGTGGTGAAGCAGGAGGTATACATAATGGATGATATCCATTATCCCTGCTGACTAACCAGGGCTTCGAAGTAAGAAGGGTACAGCAGCATGACTATTTATTATATTCATCGGCAAGCGGCGGATACGGATTGAGTCTCGTAAACCAGAATACGATTTGGATTTGTTTAAAAAGTATGTTCGACTACAGTCCGCGAGTTCCCTGCTAAAATAAAAGAATTTGCAATCATTTAATGAATAAATCGTAACATTTACTATGTAGAATATATCAGCACCGATAATAATGTCAATTGTTACATAACAACACTGTAATCGCGGTTAATCTTCTTCCTTAATAAGATGAAAACAGCATCTAGTAGACCATCCATTTATCTCTATATCGTCTGAATATGGTCTGATCCATCTCCATCCATCTCTATCGTGAGAATGGTAAAAAAAGTATGAAAAATCTGTTTAACCAGCGCCTGAAAAGGGTGATATACAATTATGAAATCTTCTATAGTGTTAGCGATCTCCTAACACGAGGTGAAACAAAAAGGATTTTTGCATAGCAAAATATCGTACTGCTATAGTGTTAGCGATCTCCTAACACGGGGTGAAATGAAAAGGATTTTTGCATAGCAAAATATCGTACTATTACAGTGTTAGCGATCTCCTAACACGAGGTGAAACAAAAAGGATTTTTGCATAGCAAAATATCATACTGCTATCGGTATTCCGACCGGATCGAGCTGGAAACCGATTCGATAAGCAAGCATAAGCCAACAAGGTACTCATGAATGAATAGCATGTAATTATGTGGAGGGAATAACATCATGGAAAACACAAACAATCAAAACACATTAGAAATGGTTACACCGGAGCTTGATCTGATGACACAGCTGCGCCAGATCGTGAGCAATCGCGAAAATTCCGATCTTGCTGTACGTGGTAAAGTGACGCAATTGCTGAATCAGTATATGGATGCTAATTAAGCGAAAAGCCTATCATATCCGTCCCTATGGACGACTATTTACACGCGTAGTACGGTATAACGATACCGGGCTGCGCGTGTTGCTGTATAAGCGATTCGTCCTGTTGTGCTGAACAGGGGTTAAACTGGGGTGTATTTTCTGATATGATACGAAGGTCAATGTCGATCAGGAGGTGAATGCAGCGATGAGCATCCGCCATGCTGTACCCAGGTATTGGACGATCCAGTCCAAAGAAGCCTGGGAAGCCGCGCAGGAGGTTGGATTTTTGCACGGTCATCCCGAGCATGCCATGTTTATCGAGCCGTACCACTGGATGATGAGCCAGATGGGGCAGCGTCTGCCCGGATACGACGGGAGCTACCCGGTATGGGTATGGACGGAAAAGCCGGATATGCTACAGCTTCATCATTATACTGGACGTGCAGGCTGTGTATGTCTGACGCTAGAACTCAAGCATGATGAGGTTCTGCTATCGGATTTTGATGAGTGGCATGCGGTGTTAAACGATACCTTTAATGCACGTACACAGCGCGAATGGCAACGTTATTGTGCAGGTCGCTCGGTTGTCACCAAGGAAGAGAGCTGGCAGCGTATTTTCGAGCTGCAATCCTCGCTTGTGGATGTGAAGAAAAGAAACGGTAACCCCACGCGTCGCTTGCAGGGTGTGACCGGAGCGGTCGCACTGGATCGTGTGATCCGTGTGGAGCATCTGGAGGAAGTGCTGAGGGAACGACGTCTGTATCATGTGTAGCAAAATGGATGGGCTGCAGCGGGACTAGCCGGCAGTCTTTTTGCTGTAGGATGGATAATTGGTAATGTAGCGTGTGGCTGGTGGGGTAATAGACAACAGCGGCACGACGGGATAGAGAATAAAAGGGTGAAAAATAAATTTGGACTACAGCCTATGGAACAGACAGGAGAGGATCGAATGAGTCGTTTTACATATACAGGCTTGATGCACCGGGTGATGGATATTTATGCGGAGCATGGCAGCGCGGCTGCTTATCATTTTATATGTGAGCATCTGGAGGAAGGGCAGGCGAATCCGGCACAAATGTATAATTTGCGCTATTCCTTATTAGCTGCGTGTGGACGAAAAGATGAAGCGCTTGCTTTACTCAAAGAAGCTGTGCTTCAGCATGGCTACTGGTACAATGCAGATGATCTGAGTGAGGACGAGGATCTGGCTGTACTGCATGATGAGCCTGACTTCCAGCAGGTATTACAATTGTGCAGACAGCGAGAGGCAGAAGCGCTTGCCGAGAGCAGCGGACGTCTGAATATTTTGTTGCCTGAAGCAGATGGAGCGCCTGAAGACTATCGTACTTTACTTGTGTTACATGGAGAACTGGAAAATAATGAAGCTGTCGAACCTACCTGGCATGCGGCTTTGAATCAGGGCTATAAGCTAGCACTGCTACAATCGTCGCAAATTCAATTTTCCGGTGCGTATGATTGGTCGGATCCTGAGCAAAATATACGGGAGCTGGAGCAGGCGCTGCTTGAGCTGGGACGTGTAGATGGACGTATTCGGCAGGAAGATTCCTCTACTCAGCTAGAATCATTAGAGCCTCAAACCGAATTATCAGAGCCTCAAGATAGGGAAGCCGTGCAAGTCGCACAGCAAGCAAGTGATACGACCAAGCCGATTATGGCTGGATTTTCCTCTGGTGCTCGTGCAGCCTTACAAGCGGCAGCAACCTATCCGGCGGCGATTGGTGGATTGATTCTAGTATCTCCCTGGTTACCTGAGCCATCCGAATGGCAGGATGCGCTGGTATACTGGCAGCAATATGGGGTGAAGCTATATCTGGTCTGTGGCGAGCATGATGAGGATTGTCTGGCAGGTACGGAAGAATTGGCTAATGAGCTACAGCGCAAGGGCATCGACCATCAGCTTCATCTGATGCCTGGACTCGGACATAATTATCCCGTGCATTTCGAACAATTGTTATCGTCAGCACTAAGCTGGATGAATGAATCGTAATCAGAAAATGAAGCCTGTATTTCCAATTGATGCGGAACAGGCTATAATCATACATGGAAAAAAGACCGGAATCGTTCCGAGGCATCGGACAAGCGGCCAATGAATGGATAGAAGGATGAGTGAACGGAGTGAAGATCGCAATATTTGATTCTGGCATCGGTGGGCTGACTGTATTGCACGAAGCGATGAAGTTGCTGCCTGACGAGGATTACTTATTTTATGCAGACACCCGGCATGTACCTTATGGTGAAAAGAGTAAGGAAGAGGTCAAGCAATATGTGCTGGATGCAGCGCAATATATGGCGGAGCAGCAGGTGAAGGCGATCGTGCTCGCCTGTAATACAGCGACAAGTATTGCAGTGAATGAGCTGCGTCAGCGGTATCCATTTCCGATTCTTGGTATTGAGCCTGCGGTGAAGCCTGCGGTACAAAACAGTACAATCAAGCATAAAAAGGTACTCGTGATGGCGACCCGCCTGACGCTAAATGAAGAGAAATTCCATAACCTTGTGAAAAGTATCGATAAATATGATATTGTGGAAAGCTTGCCTATGCCTGGCTTAGTAGAGCTAGCCGAAAAGCGTCAATTCGACGATGAGCATGTAATGCAATATCTGGATGAAGCACTGGCAGGCTATAAGCTGGATGAATACGGTACGCTGGTGCTAGGCTGCACGCATTTCCCATTTTTCCGTGATCAATTACGTCGATATTTCCCGCAGGAGGTCGATATTATTGATGGCAGTAACGGAACAGCAAGGCATCTACGCCATGTGCTGGAGGAACGTGATCAACTAGGCGGTGGTAGCGGTAAGATTCAATTTGTTCGCTCTAGCGAGCCTGTGGAGTCGGAAGCGGAGCTGGCAGATTATCATCGCTTGCTGGAGAGACTGTCCTGAGAGAACGTGAGTGGCTTCTGCGAGATGGAGAATTGCAGATATAGAATGCACAGCAGGACATGCTGCCAAAAGCACGATGGTATACACTGCCTACATTGTATATCAAGCTTCGAGCCTATACTGGCTTGTATTGATGTGGATTGATAGTAGTATAACTTTAACAGCGGCATCCTTATATCGGGTGCCGCTGTTTGGGTTGCTATCTAATATGGGATCATGAAACGTGAGAAACGTTAGCTTTAGCAGCCGATGGGCGCAGGGAAGGCTGCTTGGCTCGCGATCCTGTCGTATAGGAACGTGTCGATGTGGTAGTTGTGGTAGCAGCAGACTTGCTCGAAGGGCTTCGTTTATAGGTGTTGGATGAGCTTGAGGCACGGAATGAACGCGTTGGCTTAACCGGAGATACAGCTGTTGCTGTAGAGGAGGAAGCCTTATCCGATTCACTCGCTGTCATAGCGGCAAGCTGCTTCACTGAGATCGTTGGACGTATCGCTTTGGAAGGCTGCCACGCTAGAATATTTTCCAGCTTAAATGTCCGTGGCTCACCAGAACGCAGACAATCGGCATATACACGCCCATTACGAATATGCTTGATCTCGATGCGGCGCTGTGTCAGCTTGCCTGTCTGATCCATATATACAATTTCAAGCAATTCTCCAATATGGTTAGCTAGCATAATCATCCCTCTAATCAGAACATTTGTTCCTGTATTTAGTTCTATTATATACGAACAAATGTTCTTTTTCAACTATGTAAATGAGGCTTGTGCAAATAAATATCGTTTATGTGGACATCCTTTTGGGGTAATACATGAATAATCGCTTGCTGGGTTGTTGGTGACAAGAACACAGACAAAGCTATGTCGTATCGTTGGACGAATATACACATAGAGCATCATGTTTTCTCTGTACGAAGTATAGTTAGCTGGAGGAGCATGTTATGCCATTTGGAGAGGAGTACATCATACTATGTCAAACCATCATTCGAATGACCCATCATCTACCAACTCCACGAAAAGCACACCGGATATTAATAAGCTGATCAGTCAAATGACGCTGGAGGAGAAGGCAAGTCTCTGTTCAGGTCTGGACTTTTGGCATACACAGCCCATTGAAAGGCTCGATATTCCAGCCGTGATGGTGACAGACGGGCCGCATGGATTGCGTAAGCAAGGTGGAAGCGGAGATCATCTGGGCTTAGGTGATAGCGTTCCAGCTACTTGCTTCCCGACAGCTGCGGGTCTCGCTTCGTCATGGAATCGGGAACTACTGCATCAGGTAGGCGAAGCGATCGGTGAAGAAGCACAAGCTGAGCAGGTTGCTATTGTGCTTGGGCCAGGCACCAATATTAAGCGTTCCCCGTTATGCGGACGGAATTTTGAATATTTTTCCGAGGATCCGTATCTGTCGTCTGAGCTAGCAGCCAGCCATATACAGGGTGTGCAGAGTCAGGATGTCGGTACATCGCTCAAGCATTTTGCCGCTAACAATCAGGAAGAGCGACGTATGTCAGTTGATACGATTGTCGACGAGCGGACACTGCGCGAGATTTATCTGGCGAGCTTTGAAGGAGCGGTAAAGCAAGGCAAGCCGTGGACGGTGATGTGCTCGTATAATAAGCTAAACGGCACTTACACTGGAGAAAATGAATATTTGCTCACCGATATTTTGCGCCGTGAGTGGGGATTTGAAGGCTTTGTCGTATCAGATTGGGGCGCTGTGAATGAACGTGTGGATGCGCTCAAAGCAGGGCTAGAGCTGGAGATGCCAGCGAATGGCGGTATTGGCGATGCCAAAATTGTCGCTGCGGTAAAGGACGGCAAGCTTGATGAAAAAATACTGGATCGAGCAGTAGAGCAGCTACTGCGTTTTGTATTCAATGCAACCGAGCTGCAAAAGCCCAATGCTACATTTGACCCTGAAGAGCATCATCAGCTTGCACGTCGTGTAGCGGCTGAAAGTATGGTCTTGCTCAAAAACGACCGTAACCTGCTGCCATTATCCAAAAAAGGACGTGTTGCAGTTATCGGTGAATTTGCAGTACAGCCTCGTTATCAGGGAAGCGGCAGCTCGCATATTAATCCAACCCAGCTGGATCAAGCATTGGACGAAATTCGTAAGCTGGTTGGTAGTGAGGCTGAAGTGACCTATGCACCTGGCTATGATCTGGATAGTGATGATGTGAAAGATGAGCTGGTGCAGGAGGCTGTGAAGCTTGCTGGTGAGGCCGATGTAGTTATTTTATTTACCGGATTGCCAGATCGTTATGAATCGGAGGGCTATGATCGTACTCATCTTGAGCTTCCGCTAAATCATAAGCAGCTGATCAAGGAGCTTGCGGCTGTGCAACCAAATCTGGTCGTTGTACTGAGTAACGGTTCCCCTGTAACGATGCCGTGGCTCGATCAGACGAGCGCAGTGCTGGAAGGATATCTTGGTGGTCAGGCAGGCGGTGGCGCGGTGGCGGATCTATTGTTTGGTGAGGTGAATCCAAGCGGTAAGCTACCTGAAACGTTTCCAGTGCAGCTTAGCGATAATCCGTCGTTCCTGAATTTCCCGGGTGAAGGGGATCGGGTGGAATATCGGGAAGGTATTTTTGTCGGTTATCGGTATTATGATACGAAGCAGCTGGAGCCACTGTTCCCGTTTGGCTATGGACTGAGCTATACTTCATTTGAATATAGTGAGCTGCAGGTTGATCGTACATCGATGACCGATCAGGATACGGTGAACGTTCAGGTAACAGTACGTAATACAGGCTC
The DNA here is from genome assembly GCF_034055775.1 of Paenibacillus hunanensis. Classification (NCBI taxonomy): domain Bacteria; kingdom Bacillati; phylum Bacillota; class Bacilli; order Caryophanales; family Paenibacillaceae; genus Paenibacillus; species Paenibacillus hunanensis. The sequence continues at coordinate 2,010,154 of NZ_CP139194.1, forward strand.
ACGCGGCGGACAGGAGATTGTGCAGCTATATGTGCATGACTCGGAGAGTAGCGTGATCCGTCCGGAGCAGGAGCTGAAAGGCTTTGCGAAGGTAGCGCTGGAGCCAGGTGAGAGCAAGACTGTAAGTTTCACGCTGGATAAACGAGCATTTGCTTACTATCATACTGAGCTGCATGATTGGCATGTAGAAACAGGCGAGTATGAGCTACGAATTGGCGCATCCTCGCGTGATATAAGGCTCAAACAAACGATTGAAGTAACGTCTACAGTCAAATTAAAGCAGGTCTTCCATCGCAATACGACGATTGGTGATATCGCAGCAAATCCAGCTACCAAGCCAATCGCCGAGGAGCTCACCAAACGTTCCGGCTTGAACGATATGATGGGTGATAATCCAGATATGCTGCTGGCTATGACACGCTTTATGCCGCTACGCGCAATGATTAATTTTGGACAGGGTAAATATACGGAAGACATGCTAGAGCAGGACCTACAGCGGCTGAATGAAGCGTTACAGCAGGCAGGGCATTAATTGAATGGAGGATAGCTCGATAGCTCAGGTAGCTTATTCGTCTTCTTTACAAACGAGGATCGGAGTAGGAAAACACCATTATTGCCTAGGATGGAATGCCGATAAGCGTTACAGGGGATAGTTAAGCTAACGAGAATCCGATATAGAGCAGAATAGATACATGAAGAGCCAGATGCTTCATTTAAGAGATCGATCTTACGATTCTCTGAATGGCATCTGGCTTTTTATAAATGAATATCGAAATATTCTATCATCTAGCTACTCGGATGACACAATTAATGCAGTTGTTCGTCTACCATAATCTACTATACCTGCTATCCTGCTGAGTATGCTATGCAAGCAATCGTTTATTTAAATGGAAAATCTGTGGTAAGCCAGCTATCACGCTTGGCGATTCTCTCAGCGGAAGCATCCTTTTTACCATATTGCTGTAGCAATTGCTGGAATCGAGTCGCTTTCTTCTCATTGCGAAGATGCACATAGGCACGCTGAAGCGCCGGATTTTGCAGGAGTGGAACATAGTCGTCAGCTTCCATTTCCCATGCTTCGCGTTGTACAAATTCGGTTAGGGCAGGTGCAGCTTGTAAGGGTTCCAGCTTCCGTAGACCTTTCATATTATACAGCTCGATTTTACGAAGCTCCTGTAGCTGATCGAGTGAAGGAAGCTCATGGATATGGGGCATCGCACCGATTCGGACGAATTGTAGTCCTGTCATGGAAGACAAGAAGTCAAGCCGATCTAAGCCGCGAATTTGCGAGAGCTCGATATATTTCAGTTGCTTGAGCTGGGCAAGTGCATCCAATTGGCTGGTGCCGCCCAGATAGAGTTGTAGCCACCATAGCTGCTTGAGCTCTAGCAAAAAGTCTAGATTCGGCAGTGTCATATAACGCAGACTTAGCCGCTCTATATGCTGAAGCTTCGCAAGCTCGTCCACATGCTTAACATGTCCTTCAATCGTCAACTCCTGTAGCTTGGTGAAGCGAGAGATTCCTTGCAGCGATGGCTTTTTCGATACTGTTTTACCCAGTGTAAGCGAGGTGAGTGACAGGGGAAGCTGCTGTAAGATATCAAAATGATCCAGCTTGTACATTCGTAAATGAAGCTCTTGTAGCTGATCCAATGTTGCCAGCGAATCTAAATTAGCGAATTCGCCATCACATGTAATTTCCAGCTTCTGTAGCTGTGGCAGCTGTTCGACAAAGGCCAGATCACACACCTGATTATGAAAATGGTACGCTCGTACTCGTAGCTGTGGACATGTCGGCAATACGGTATTGTTAATATACTCATAGCTGCTCCAATGCAGGGCAGAGGCAAATTGCAACGTATGTATAGAGCTCATTCGAGCAATCTCCCCAGCCTCAGTTCGGGTTAGCTTGTCTTCGATCTCGATCACACCTGTATTCAAATTACGATACATACGATCACCGTCCTGTGCCTGAGAATGTATAGTGCCAGGTAATATAGCTCATTAGCTGAATGTAGAGAATGAAGGTGCAGCAGGATATCGCAACAAAGGAGTATAAAAAGGGATCGAAGCAGCTCGACATACAAATGGGCAAGAGCTTAGCAAGCGATATCTTCTGGCAAGCTCTTGCCCATTCTTCTTCATTAAACGTTATTCAGGAAAAGTATACATCTTATGCTGCTCGATGAACTCCATCTCAGCTGTTTTACCAACAAAGTCATCCTTAGTATCGTTATAATGCATCAGCTTGACCGTACGACGTACATCGTCTGGCAGGCTCAATAGCTCTTCTAAGGTCGTATGCACAATACCTGGTGGGTAAAGCTGACAATCATGCAAAATCGTATGCACACCACGCTCGCGCACCAGATGCTCAAGCAGCTGCGGCTGGAATTTCATATCAGCACTGTAGAAAATATGGTCATTAATCAGCACGGAATAGCTATACTTTCCGTCGATATGCGGCGTTTGAATCAGTTCAATTTTCAGACCGGGTGCGAGCTCGACAGGCTGCTCCGGTACAAGCGGACGCACGTCGAAAATATCGTCGATCGAGGAAATCCCCTCCTGCGTCATTCCACCACTGAGCGTATGATCCCAGAGCGGTGAGATGAGTGTGCTGGCAATGTATAGCACGGGCTTGCGCTGGTGTACAAAATAGCCCCGAAAGCCAATTTCCTCCAGACCGCCTACATGATCACCATGAATATGCGACACCAGAATAGCGTCAATCGTATCCAGCTCGATCCCAAGCTGATGCAGCGCCAGCGGTGCTGTAATCCCGCAGTCGATCATTAACGTATAATCATCCGCATGAACAAGCGCGTTGTTGTTGTAATATTTTTTGGCAAATGCATTGCCTGTGCCTAGCATTTGAAGTTGGATGGACATAATAAACCTCCTGATGAGATGGGATATAGTTATTTTACGATATAGTAGAGTGCAGCACTTATCAAGCGAGCGATTACTTTACTGCATAGGGTTTAACGATGACATAAGCTAGATCGTTAAAGCCTATTAACGTTTTTGTTTTAGTGATCGATCCTCCGGCAGGTACTGCTTTACGTTGAGCTCGCTTGTATTTAAAGTCTTCACCATTTTGTGAAACACCGTCTACTAATAACATGGAAGCTTGTACATCTTCTTTTCCTTGTTCGATGGTATGACCGGTTATGTTTTTAGCTGTATAGGTTACAGAGCCGTCCCAAGAATGTGCTTTTTTATCTATTGCATTTAAATGAATCTGGTAGGAAGTAACAGCAAAAGCATTCTGATCCTCATCCAGCTTCACCCGATCATGTGGGATTTCAGTGATCTGTGGTGTATATTTCATATATTTCGGATCATTCAATTCAATTACCCTCGTATCGGTATGATACGTACCCTTCACGGCTAGATCATCGATCAGCACTTTGAGTGGCACGAATAAGGCGTTATATTTCTGCACAGGCATCGTATCCATTTGCTTCTCCTGCTGATCCACTAGAGCGATACTGGAATTGGCGCTTAACACCAACTGATGCTTATTCAGCTCGATGGTCGCTTGTTTACTATTCGCCTCATAATCTACTTTAGCACCTAATAGATCGCTTAATGAACGTAGCGGAACGAGTACGCGATTATGTTGATCAATGTACGGTGATGTTGGATATGTAAATAAAATATAGTACTGATTAATCTTCAAAATAGGTGGCGAAGATACTTCTAGAGCAGATTGAGCATAAGTGGAATGGGGCATACCGATCAATGCAAATACCATAATGGCTACCAACAGCTTAACATAATTCATTCGATCCTCTCCTAACGATTAAGCTAAATTATAGTGATTTTAGAACAGCAGTAAACTAGCAGGAGTACGCGTTATCCATGTTCCATCATACCGAAAACTTCACCAGAAAGCTCTAGCCGAAAATCCTCCTTCTGGATACAATAAAAGTAATCAGCTAGCTACATACCATAATACATTGTTCATGCCACCATCCCTATGCATGTATACCAAAAAGGTTACAAATTTTTTACCGCAACACAACGGCTACGTAAGAGTATACATGTATAGAAGATCAGCATGTTTTCATGCTTGGCATATAGTCGAAGGAGGAACAGTATGATAAAATGGAAAATAGTGGTATCCTTCACGCTGGCATTCTTTTTAATGGGAAGCTCGGTGCTGTTCGCGGATGCTGCTTATCAGCAGGTACGGGTGTGGATTAATGGTAGTGAGGTGGATGGTGGCTCGTACATTATCGACGGTAAAACCTATGTTCCACTGCGCGAGATTGATGGATTGGTCGATTTTGATAATGATGCGAAGACCGTTAAGCTATACAAGCCGAATGTACATATTTTCCTGTTCAAAGGAGATACCGCGTTTGGAAATGTGAACAAGGGGAAAGTGAAATTCAATGTGTTCACCCAGGTAGATAATTTAAAGACCGATATTTCCGCGGTCAAAGTGGCGATTACCGACCCTTCCGGTGATCAAAAGGAAATCCAGAGTCAGAACATTTCACAGCAAAAGGACAATTTCTGGTTCCGCACCTACGACTTTACGTATAACTTTGCTACAACTGGACAATATACCGTTGGGTTTTATATGAAGAAATCCGGTGCTAGTGATTACACACTCGTTTCACAAAAAGTAATTACAGCGCTCAATTAAGATGAAGATCAGGGGACGCATATAAGGCGTATGTATAAAACATTAAAAATGCCGTGCAGCGTTCATTGGTACGTATTGCTGAGCTTGTACATCTATCGGTGCAAAGCCGTGTGCGTACTCTAACCTGAGCAACAGCGCCTGATATCGAGCAATATGAGGCTAACGTATACGACCTGCTTATCTGTGATCTATTCATGCAGAATAGACGGTAAATATCACGCAATAATGTGCTCTCGTTCAATTGACCTATAGTAGGTAAAGTGGTACGATACACAGGTGTTATTTTTAGCTTTCGGACAGGGACGACGCTCCGAATTGAAGCGGAGCCGGGCGGCAGGAGAATAGCTCCATATCGCTCCATCGCACAACTGGATTCATGCGGGATGTGCGCAAGTGTAAAGATATCATATCCAAACTAAAACTATATGAAGGTAGGTTATATCATGAGCGACAAACACGTACACGATGAGAATTGCAACCACGATGACCACGAGCACGAAGAGCTTACACTGACGTTGACCGACGAAGATGGCAACGATGTTGAAATGGTACTCGTTGAAACATTTGATGTAGGCGAGAAACTGTACGCATTGCTGCTTGAGCGTGGCAATCCAGAAGCAGATGGCTACATCATGCGTCTGGAAGAAGAAGAAGACGGCATGGTACTGGCTAACATCGAAGACGAAGCAGAGTGGAAAGCTGTTGAGCAAGCTTACGAAGAGCTTGTTGCGCATTCCGAAGAAGGCTAATCGCTGGGAAAAGGGTTTATCTTTTCAAGCGACTTCACTCCAGCTTAACGGCTGAGTACGAGCAGTGCATCGTAATGAACAAAAGGAGCCTCATCCCTAGGGATGAGGCTCCTTTTTTGTTGATTCGTTCGTTTACGACTCGTCTCGTTGATCTCTAATCGGTCTATTACGCGTCCTACAATAGCTCCTATAGAAGCTAATTAAGAGATCGCGTCAGCCTCGACAATCACCTTCACATTACGTACAGTACGATCTTCAGGGCCTTTAACCGGCAGACCGACTTTCACGTGATCGGTAATATAGTCGATATTTTCCTGCGAAATGACTTCACCTGGCAGCAGGATCGGAATGCCGGGTGGATACACGTAAATGAACTCAGCAATGATCCGCTCGGCGGCATCAGCCAGCGGGATGATCTCAGTATCACCGTAGAATGCATCACGCGGTGTGAGTGCAAGCTGAGGAATCTCAGGAATCTTCACAACGAGTTCCTTGATCTCGCGACCGGAACCGTGGAATTCAGCGGACATTTGAGTCAGTGCAGTCACCAGTGTATTCACGCTATCTTCGGTATCACCCGGGGTGACGAGGCAAAGGATATTGTACATATCGCTCATCTCGATCTCCAGATTGAAGTGATCACGTAGCCAGTTCTCTGCATCGTAGCCTGTAATGCCCAGATGACGAATATGAATCGTCAGCTTGGTCGGATCGTAATTGAAAGTCGCTTCGCCGCCAAGTAGCTCTTCGCCAAAGCAGTACAGCCCTTCGATCTCGTTAATGCGGCGGCGTGTGTCCTGTGCCAGCGCAATTGCTCGCTCTGCGATCTCATGACCATTGATCGCTAGATTACGGCGTGAGGTGTCAAGAGATGCCAGCAGAATATATGAAGTTGACGTTGTCGTCAGCATACTGATAATCGTTTGAACGCGTTGTGGATTCACGTGTCCGTTTTTCACATTGACATTTAGCACAGAGCTTTGTGTCATGGAGCCACCCAGCTTATGTACGCTGGTCGCAGCCATATCGGCTCCGGCGGCCATTGCGGACACAGGCAGCTTTTCATGAAAATGAATCAGAACGCCGTGTGCTTCATCTACAAGCACCGGTACCCCACGGCTATGAGCCAGTTCAACAATTTCCTTTAGATCGGCGCATACACCGAAATAGGTCGGGTTGATAACCAGTACGCCTTTGGCGTCAGGATGGCGATCGAGTGCACGGCGTACAGACGCTGTCGTAATACCGTGGTCGATTCCGAGGTTTTCGTCACGCACAGGCGAGACGAAGATAGGCTTGGCACCCGCAAAAATAATAGCTGCCATAACCGATTTATGCACGTTACGCGGTACGATAATTTTATCGCCCGGCGAGCAGATTGCCATGATCATCGTCATGATGACACTGCTGGTGCCTTGTACAGAGAAGTACGTATAGTCGGAGCCGAACGCGTCGGCTGCGAGCTTCTGAGCCCTCTCTATAACCCCCATCGGCTGGTGAAGATCGTCGAGTGGCGCGATGTTGATCAGATCTATGGAAAGAGCATCGTCGCCAATAAACTCTCTGAACTCCTGATCACTGCCGAGTCCTTTTTTATGTCCCGGAATGTGAAATTGAACGGGATTGCTGGCCGCATGCTGCTTGAGAGCAGTAAAAAGCGGGGTTTGCGTATGATCCATTTTAAGCTGTCACAACCTTTCGAAATTGGAGTAAATACCTATTATTTAAAAACCAAACAAAAATGAGTATAGCAAAAAGAGTGACGAATGCAATAGTTATCTTGTGTCAGATTTTGGAGATGTGTCAAAAATAGCACGATACAGGGCAAAATTTATCCTTTCGACAGGGTGAATAACAAGTAGCAAACTTGCTGAATCCGAGTTCGTCTGTGATACAATAAAACGGGGTTACGATGAAATCCGCATCGCTGAAGGGAGTACCCAATGTCTTCAATTCGTTATGAAGCTACATCTAAGACGACAAGAAATAATCGAATCTTATTCATATATTTATGGTTGCTGATTTTTTTCGTGGAATTTGTAAAGGGAGGCTTGCTCGTTACACTGCTGCCTCTTTATATGGGGCATCGGCTCGGATTGCCTGCATTTGCAATCGGTGTAGCATTCGCCTCCCAGTATATTGGTGATAACGCATTGCGCAGTCCAGCAGGCTGGATGGCTGAACGGCTGGGCTTTCGCCTGACGATGACGCTCGGCATGCTGCTCATTTTGGCAGCGGTCATTGTCATGTCAACCGTCCAGCATCCGGGCTGGCTGATCGTTGCCTGTGCGACGATGGGCATCGGCAGCGCTCCACTCTGGCCTTGCGTCATGTCCAAAATAACCGATATTTCCAGCGAAACCGGTAATTATGGTACACATATGGGAATTATCGAAATTGCCTCACTTGGTGGAGCCGGTCTGGGGCCAGTCGTGATGAACTGGCTCAGTAGCGATTCCTATACCTTTTCATTTGGCATGTTATTGCTCTGTATGATCGTTGTCGTTGTGGTGGCTTTATTTTTACCAGGGCGAACCAAGCAGCGTCCATCGACGTTAAGCCAGGTAGCGAATATAGAAGCAGACCAGACTGATGAGGATACATCCATCGATCCTGCTTATGTCCGTAAACCAGGCGAAAGCAGATTACATTATTATGTCCAGCTTATGCGTTCGCTGAATATTCATCCATTGCTATATCCAGCCTTATTTATGCAGTCCTTTGCGCTCGGTGTACTAACACCGATTATTACATTATATGTAGTGAGTGAACTCGGGCTTACGCCGGCTTATTTTAATGCATTACTAATTGGCGGTGGTGCGGTGACAGTGCTGGGACTCATTCCTGCGGGACGTTTGATTGACCGGGTGGGCAGCAAGCTGTTTTTACGTACAGGCTTTTTGCTGGCAGCTACCGCGCTGCTGGGGCTAGCCTCAACACATGCATTGCCATGGATCTGGGTATTTGTATTATGTGCAGGCTTTAGCTATGCGATGATTCTGCCAGCATGGAATTCACTGCTAGCGAATCTCGTGCCTGCCAAGGAGAAAGGTGCCGTATGGGGACTATTTCTCACTTTACAAGGCTCAGGGCTGGTGCTGGGACCGATTGTGTCCGGCAAGCTGTGGGACGATATTAGTCCACAGGCGCCATTTTATGTGAGCGCAGCGGCGATGCTGTTGCTCTTTATCATTCACTGGGTGATGATTCGGCAGCGTCCCAATATCCGTTAACATCAAAAGCCGTACCTTTTCGCCGTCAGTATGCTGACGCTTGAAAGGGTACGGCTTTTATTATGCTATGTGATAGCTATTCATATATTTCAGTGTACCTATAACTAGGCTAGCTGTATAACGATCCGAACGAACAATAAAAAATAGGTCTATAGCCCATAAATTGAGACTTGCTTCCGAAGCGTTAGACCGTTGCCATCCGGTATAATGGAAGCAGTTGCTGGAAGGTGTCTTCAACCTGACGTACAAAGGCATCACCATCACGTAGCAATGGATCATTTTTATCAAAACGTAGTCCGCAGATAATCTCTGACTTTTTCACGTTTTGCAGACGGTTTGCCATCTCCAGCAGCTGCTCATCCGATAACTCGGCTTGTGGCGTTCCCTGCGGAGACATATGGTCTGGCGACCAGTAGTAATGGGCTGGTACGATCTGTTTCACCTTATCCAGCTTCGCTGCCATCGCACGACCAAAATCCACCTTCCGTGGACTCTCGTAAATAATGGCAAATACGACAAACACGTGAGTACCGAACATGCCCACTTCAAAATGAGGCAGTGCTTTATAGCCACGCTTATTTGCAGCCCAGGCTACCCATGTATCCTTGGGCGGATTCACTGTCCGACGTGCATGCTTGGCAACATGAACGTACATTTCCTCACCACAGAGCGTTGCCAGATGTGGCTGAATCAGCTCTCCAAGTGCAGTCAGCTTGGGACGAACACGAGCGATCAGAGCCTCCATACGCGGCTCCAGCCCATCAATCGCAAATACTTCAAAATCTTCGGCAGTAAAGCCGGAGAATGTTGCTTCCTTAGTTGAATTCATCATCCTGTTGTACCTCTCTTTCCGATCCGTAGGGTTCCATGTCAATCACAGCTATAATAGCATATTTGGTCGTTATATTTTCATGAAGATTACATGTGAGTAGGCGGTTTGCTGCTTAGACAAACAGGCAAACGGGTAAAAATAATCAAGCTACCGCTGTATATTGCAGTCTATTTTGTAGCTTATGGAATAATGATGTTTTTGCATATGAAGGACTGTTCCTATTTTGTAAAAACAGAAGCTATACCGATTGAATTAGATACAAACAGATGGCCGCAATTATATACCACTACAACACAACGCATAATGATAATCATACACGCATGAGTATAAATGATAAGGGACAAAGGAGGGAATACCATGAACAAGAGCTATGAAGTGGAATATTGCAATGTAGAGCTTCGTTTTGCACGCCGCGATATCCAGAATCTGATCCGCGATCTGATCAAGGAAGGGTACTCTCTATACTGGCGTGAAACCGATGATTCTTTTATCGTATCGATACGTACGGATAACCACATGACCAAGCTACGCTTCCAGCAAAGTCAGGAAGGATACAAGCTGATTGGCGATTACCGTATTCATGATGCGCGACTGGCAGAGTGGATGGAAAAGCTGATCGGTGACACAAAGGGTCATGCAATCGTCAAGCGTTTTCGCGATCAGCAGATTCTCGTCGAGAATATTCTATTCGGTGAAGTGATTCGAATGGTAGAGATTTCCGGCTTTGAGCAGCGAATTTTGTACCAGAAGGAATCGACACCGAATCGGGAATCGCTGCAAAATCTGTATATGTCAATGGAGGGCGAGCAGCGCATCGCATCCACAGAGGATAAGATTGACGAACTGCTGGATCGCTTGAACGAAGCGTTAAAGGCAGGCGATCAAGAGCAGGTGGATGTATGTAAGAAAATGTTGGAAAATCTGCGTTTTGAGCTTATTCGTTTGGAAAAGTAAACTATAGGGCGTGATATACATGCGAATCGTAAAAATAGTTAGAATTTTACACAAAAATTCAACGTTTTTATGAATTTTCATGGGATCACGCCTTTGGACTTTCTTTATAAGAATAAAACATGTAAAATGTTGAAAGGCTCACATGAAAGATTCAAAATGAGGAAATACAAATACTTAATGTAAAGGATGGAGAACCGGAAATGTCTAAACAACAAATTGGTGTAGTTGGTCTTGCCGTTATGGGTAAGAACCTGGCTCTTAACATCGAAAGCAAAGGGTTCAGCGTATCTGTATTTAACCGTTCCCCTCAAAAAACACATGATCTGCTGGAAGAAGCACAGGGTAAAAACCTGGTAGGTACATTCTCAATCGAAGAATTCGTACAATCCCTGGAAGTACCTCGCAAAATCCTGATCATGGTTCAAGCAGGTCCGGCAACTGACGCTACCATTGAGCAGCTGGTTCCGCATCTGGATCAAGGCGATATTATTATTGATGGCGGTAACGCCCATTTCCCTGATACACAGCGTCGTAACAAAGAGCTGGAGGAAAAAGGCTTCCGCTTTATCGGAGCAGGCGTATCCGGCGGTGAAGAAGGCGCCCTGAAAGGCCCAGCAATCATGCCAGGCGGACAGGAAAGTGCCTACAAGCTCGTTGAGCCTATCCTGACTTCCATCTCTGCACATGTGAACGGCGATCCTTGCTGTACATATATCGGACCGGACGGTGCAGGTCACTATGTGAAAATGGTTCACAACGGTATCGAGTATGGCGACATGCAGCTGATCGGTGAAGCTTATAACCTGCTCACATCCGTACTGGGTGCAGACACCAAAGAACTGCATTCCATTTTCGATGAGTGGAATAAAGGCGAGCTGGATAGCTACCTGATCGAAATTACGACCGATATCTTTACGAAATATGACGAAGAAACAGGCAAGCCAATGGTCGATGTAATCCTTGATGCTGCTGGTCAAAAAGGTACAGGTAAATGGACAAGCCAGAGCGCGCTCGATCTGGGCGTACCACTGTCCATGATTACGGAATCTGTATTCGCACGCTTCCTGTCTGCAATCAAGGAAGAGCGCGTAGCTGCAAGCAAAATTCTGAGCGGTCCAAAAACCGAAGCGTTCTCTGGCGACAGAGCAGAATTTATCGAAGCGATCCGCAAAGCGCTGTACGCTTCCAAAATCGTTTCCTATGCTCAGGGCTTCGCACAAATGCGCGCTGCATCGGACGAGCATAGTTGGGATCTGAAATACGGCAACATCGCGATGATCTTCCGTGGTGGTTGCATTATTCGTTCCCGCTTCCTGCAAAACATCAAAGATGCATACGACAAAGACGGCGGCCTGAAAAATCTGCTACTGGACGACTACTTCAAAAACATCGTTGAGAGCTATCAAGATGCATGGCGTGAAGTCGTTGCAACAGCTGTAAAATACGGTATCCCAGTTCCTGGTTTCTCCAGCGCACTGGCTTACTTCGACAGCTACCGCACAGAGCGCCTGCCAGCTAACCTGCTGCAAGCACAACGCGACTACTTCGGCGCTCACACGTTCAAGCGTGTGGACAAAGAAGGAACATTCCACTACGAGTGGATGAAGTAATTTTATCTATTTGTACCAGAAGCTGAGTGGACAAAGTTACTTCATCATCTAGTATGATCATTTAACTTTGCATAAGCTTCATTGGTAGTTTTATTGGTAGTTTTAAATGAAAGGAGCGGATCATTTCCGCTCCTTTTTATATGAAGCTCTGCGACTGAATAGATCATAATATAGACCCAGGCAAGTATATTAAAAGAAGTAGATTAAAAAGAGTTGAACTAGAAGTGGACTGAAAAAGATGAATGAATTAAATAAATTAGTTGGAAATCTTACGCACTAACAAATGGATCGTTATACATACAACACATCCAAAGGAGAAGCAAAATGACAGACATCAACCTTCATCCTAAATGGTCACACCGAGATCAGTGGATCGGTAATCTAAACTGGATAAAATATACTATTCGAGTACGCATTCATCTGTCGAACCAGCAATCGATAAACAGCCAACAGCAACAGCTTCTATCCACCTTGCAGACAAACACTTCTTATTGGGATAACCACTTTCGTCAATATGCCGCAAAACAATACATAGAAAATCCAGACAATCTACACCTTAACAACATACAAAGCATCTTAGAAAAACAGACCATTTCCCAGCTCGCAAGCGACCTAACCGTCCGCGAAATTGAAATTACACATACCGGCTTTACTATTTCATTAGACGACCAACACCTATTGCCAGCACATTCCCTTCAAGTTAGTGGAACGCTTGACCAGGAATTAATAACAGCTCATCTACTAGACATACGCCAACAATACAACAAGATTATCGATACAATCGAAACCAATCCCACCAAGCAAACTGAAACATTAGAACACCTTATCAACCTGTACCCGGATGCCATCAACAGCTACGAACACGACATCGCAGATTCCATCCCCCTATTCGTAGTGGATATAGGCGACAATAACACATGCCAATACCTCAACATCTTAAAAGAAACCACATCCGACACCACTCTCCAAAACGAATTCACCTACTGGATCAAAGCCATCGAAGCCAAAAATGAAAAGACAAAATGAGTACATGACAATACAGAGTTGTTGAATCAGGATAAACTTATCACTTCCTGCCTACACCCCCCAAGAGATGAATCTCAATTGATGGATGAGCACGGAACGAAGGGAAGGAAATAACGGGAAAGGACTCCTTTGGAGGGGCGGGAATCTTCATTTCTTCCTAATCCCAAAGATTCCCGCGGCTCCACCTGAGTCCGTCCCGTTATTCCTTCCCGGAGTGGACTGCCCCTTCCATCCCCATTAGAGTTCACATCCGCCCACAGAGCATTGTCCAACCTCCCCCCCATATGGTATGATGTGTGCAACAAAAAAGATGCTGAAAGAGGTGTGCACATTGCATCAGGAAAGTGAGTTTCAGCATTCCAATATCATTCTCGTTGGTATGATGGGAACCGGCAAAACGACGGTCGGCACGCTGCTGGCACAGCAGCTATCGTATCCGCTCGTGGATATGGATACGATTATTGCTGAGAGAGAGGGAATGTCGGTACAGGAGATTTTCCGTACGAAAGGCGAAGCCTATTTCCGCGACCTGGAAAGTCAGGTGCTGGAGCAAATGCTACAGTCGACTGGTCAGGTAATTTCTACTGGAGGCGGCTGCGTACTGCGTGAGCTGAACCGTGCAGTGATGCTTGATAAAGGTATGGTGGTGGCATTGACCGCAGATGTCGATCATATTGTCGGTCGTGTAGCTGGCGATACGAATCGTCCTCTACTGGCAGGTGATACGAGAGAACGAGTACAGACTATCATGGAAGAGCGCAAAGATGCGTATCGGTTTGCTCATGTTACCGTAGATACATCGCTCTTGACGCCGGATGAAGTCGTTACGCATATTTTAACACGTTACCGCGTTCAAGCTTCTTAGGTTTTAGGCGAAAAAGTAGAGGTGTAATCATATGAGTAATAATGAAGCATTGATCATGCAAGAGGTTCAGCAATTTCAGCAGTCATTTCCAGCGGGTGCTGAGCTGGACATTATCGCATTAACCGGCGCAGATAGTGCTTCTTACAGTAGAATGGGCAACGAACAGGCATGGATGGCTACCATCTCTGTGACAGCATGGCATGTACAGGATCATGCGGACATTCAACAGGGTGCATTCATTTTAGTGAATAAAGATGAAGAGAAGAAGCTAGAACAGCTATTCGACCCCATGGAAGCCAACCAGATCTGGAAAATGAAAGTTCGCCGCGATCAGAATCGCTTGCTGCTCTTGAAGCTTGATCAGCTCGTAGACCCGGCTCAGGAGCCCCAGCTTGCTCCTATACTGAAGGAACAGACAAGTGAGGTCACGATCGAGCATGAACGTCTTGGTACGTTCGTACTGGATCGGAGAATCAACACATTTAATCGTAACATCGAATGGCTTGGTGTGAAGGTTAGAGTCAGTTTAGAGTACGGTGAGCAGGTGCATACACAGCTAGATAACTTAGCTCACCTGCTGGATCATGCTGCGCAGTGGGATGAGAGTATCCGTGTGTTTGCTGCGCAGGAGCTGATTGAGCTGAAAAACGATAGCTGGCTGGAAGAAGACGAGGAAGAATGGAGCGAAGCGAATTTTGCTAAGCAATTATCACTAGTATCCATCACCTTCAGCGAAGAGGACTTTACTTTCTGGTTCGATGATGGTGATTTGTTCTGGGGGCACGCTATATATGTAAGCAATACGATAGAGGATGGACCATATGATGCGAACATAGGTGGCTGATTCGCAGACAGGAATGCTTTAAATGTATGATTAAATTCCTAATCGTATTGTCTATTTTGCCCTTCCATTGCCTACAATATATCGGCAAGTTCATAAGAACAAGCACAAAAAAAGGCGGAGGCTATTCGCCCTCCACCCAGTCAATCATACCGCCTTCCATGTTCAGGCAGTTGTCATAGCCATGCTGGCTCAAGTATTCGCGTACACGCTCGCTACGGTAGCCGCTGCGGCAGATGAGCACCGTCGGTGCGTCCGGATCAATTTCGTCCAAACGACCTGGAATTTCACCCATTGGAATATGACGCGCGCCATCGATCATGCCTTGAATGACTTCCTCATGCTCGCGTACATCGATCAGCTGTAGCTTTTCGCCAGCGTTCATACGCTCACGTAGCTCGTCTGTCGTAATCTGAGTTTGCTTGGACATCGTTATCCCTCTATTCATTAAAATAGTTCACACCTATGCCAATTTGTTATACATCAGGCAATCTGTGTTCATCATACCAAACCCCGAAGGAGAATAAAACCATGGATGTTATTGTTACCCCTACTCCAGAGCTGAAAGGAGAGATCGGAGCCCTTTCTTCCAAAAACTATACAACGCGTTATTTGCTCGTCGCTGCACTGGCAGATGGAACGAGTACGATTCATTTTCCGGCACATAGTGAGGATAGTGATGCGATGCGTCGCTGTATTCGTGATCTAGGAGCTGTGCTTGAGGAAGATGATGAGAAGATCGTGATCAAAGGGTTTGGCAGCAAGCCGGTTGATGTAAAGGAGCTGAATGTGGGGAATGCGGGTGCCGTATTGCGTTTCTTAATGGCGATCGCAGCGCTTTGCCCGGAAGTAACCTTTGTGAATACATACCCGGATTCGCTGGGCAAGCGTCCGCATGACGATCTGATCGAATCGCTCGGTCAGCTTGGTGTCGAGGTGGAGCATCAGCAAGGACGTCTGCCAATCACCATTCGTGGCGGCAAGCCAAAAGGTGGCAAAATTACCGTTTCGGGTAGCGTGAGCTCGCAGTATTTGAGCGCATTGCTGTTCCTGACTCCATTGCTGGAGGAAGATAGCGAAATTACAGTGCTGCACGATCTGAAATCCAAAGTCGTGGTAGGTCAGACGCTGGAAGTGCTGGAGCAGGCGGGCATCGTGATCGAAGCGAGCGAAGACCTGATGCATTACCGTGTGCCTGGACGTCAGCAGTATAAAGCACAGGAATATACCGTTCAAGGTGACTATCCGGGTTCAGCTGCTGTGCTGGCAGCTGCCGCGGTTACGGTATCCGATGTGACGATTCACCGATTGCCTGTTCAGAGTAAGCAGGGCGAGAAGGCAGTAGTCGATGTACTGCAAATGATGGACGTTCCGCTTACACACGAAAATGATATCGTGCATGTACAGGGCAATGGACGCCTCAAGGCAATAGAGTTTGACGGCGATGCGGCGACAGATGCCGTGCTGGCAATGGTCGCAGCAGCTGTATTTGCTGAAGGCACATCCCGTTTCTATAATGTAGAGAACCTTCGTTACAAGGAATGTGATCGGATTACGGACTACCTGAACGAGCTACGCAAAGCAGGCGCAAATGTAGAAGAGCGTCAGGCAGAGATTATCGTACACGGTCGTCCAGAAGGGGTAGAAGGCGGCGTAACGATCGATGCGCATTATGATCACCGCGTAATTATGGCGCTATCTATCGTCGGTCTGCGTGCTAAGGCACCGATTCGTATCCAGGACGCGCATCATGTTGCCAAATCGTATCCGCAATACTTTGATCATATCCGTTCGCTTGGTGCTAAGGTAGAATGGGTATAAGAGCATAGTACACTTCGCTGGCATTAGCAGCTTTATGCGAAGAATGATAATGCTCTAAGATGATAAAGGAGGCGTCAGCAATGGCTTTTGAAAATCCTTCACGGGAAGAAATTAAGACCATTCTGGAGCAAACTGGTAATATTGCGGTGGTCGGACTATCGGACAAAACGGATCGTACCTCTTATATGGTGGCAGCGGCGATGCAGGATCGTGGATATCGTATCATTCCAGTGAATCCGATGGCAGCAGGTGCAACGATTCTGGGTGAGACCTGTTATGCTTCACTCGCCGATGTGCCTGATCCGATCGATATGGTCAATGTGTTCCGTCGTAGCGAGTACTGCACCGAGGTTGCTCATGAGGCGGTACAGGCAGGTGCTCGTATCCTATGGATGCAGCTGGGTGTCGTAAATATGGAAGCCGCAGCAATTGCAGCTGATGCTGGACTCACCGTTATTATGGATCGCTGTATTAAAGTAGAAGATGCCATCGTACGACCTGTACGCAGCTAAAATAAAGCTGTACAGGGCCATTACACTTGTTCAGATTCAGGTGGGGACGAGGAACAGCATCGACTCTCAAAGTTGATGTAGTATGTGGAATAAACAGAGTAATTGAGCGGTGTAGCTGCTCCAGTAATCGCAATGAGGTTACTGGAGCAGCTTTTATTTTCAATGATCGGCAAGCGCTTGCATGCTTGTACATAACGCTTGAAAAGAGCTTGTTCAGACATCCTCGATAATCGTAGCAAAGTGCTTTGACAAAAGATGGCTGACAGCGTACCATCAGGTATAGGAAGGGGGAAGGCGCGTTGAATTGGCTAGGTTCCCTGCAACAGTTCGGTAGAGCCATTATGCTTCCCACAATGGTGCTTCCGGCTGCAGCCATACTGCTTAGCGTTGGCGGCTTACCCTGGGGGACATGGGGCTTGCCCATGGTTTCGGAGGTCGCTACGATTGCAGGACAAAGTATATTTCACTATTTACCCTTTATATTTGCGATCGGTGTAGCGCTTGGCCTTGCCAATCAGGAAGGACCCGCTGGACTCGCTGCATTTGCGGGTATGGCTTTATATGATTATGTGGTCAAGCATTTTAGTGATGCTTTACTACAGCCATCCACACTGATTGGGATTATCATCGGTGTGATTGCCGGAGCGGCATATCGTAGATTCAAAAATGTCCGTTTGCCCGAAGCGATTCAGTTTTTTGGCGGTTCAAGGTTCGTGTTATTGTTCATGGGCCTATTTTCGTCCGTTTTTGCGTGTCTGATGCTATGGCTCGCTCCGATTCTACAGGAGCTGCTCAATGGATTAACCTGGGTGCTGTCCACAATGGGCGGCTTTGGTTTGTTTCTATACGGGGCATTGTACCGAATATTGTCTGCATTTGGCTTGCATCATTTGCTTAACAATATCGTCTGGTTCCAGATTGGATCGTTTGAGGCGCACGGAGATATTGTACAGGGCGATTTGCCGCGCTTTTTCAGCGGAGATCCGACAGCAGGCATTTATATGGCAGGCTTATATCCAGTCATGATGTTTGCGCTGCCTGCGGCTGCACTGGCGATTATTCAAGAGGCGAGGGAAGACCTGAAGCCCAAAGTCCGCAAAACCTTTATGCGGGCGGCGCTGGTCTGCTTTTTAACCGGTGTATCCGAGCAGATTGAGTTCGCCTTTTTATTTGCATCACCAGGACTATTCATTTTGCATATTATTCTGTCCGGTCTGGCGATGTGGATCACGTATGCACTCGATATTCATCATGGCTTTTCATACTCTGCGGGTGTGATCGATTACGTACTCAACTATCATTTATCAACAAATGCCTGGTTGCTTATTCCAATTGGGCTCGTTTATGCCGTTATTTATTATAATGTGTTTCGCTACGCGATTCGCACCTTCCGTATTCCGACACCTGGTCGGGAGGAAGCGTCGACACTTGGAGACTGGGTGGGTAATATTCCGTATCAGGCTCCACTTATTTTGCAGGCGCTTGGTGGTAAGGAGAATGTGGTACAGGTAGAAGCATGTATTACACGTCTTCGTTTGACGGTGGTGAATGACCGTCTGCTGGATGGTAAAGCATTGAAGGAGCTAGGCTCTGCGGGGCTGATCAAGCTCGGTGGAGGAAATGTGCAGATCGTGTTTGGCACCTATTCGGAGCTAATTCGCGAGGAGATTCGCAAGTTGATGGATCGCGATCTGTCGCATGTGAAGTTCTGTGCGCCGGTACAAGGGAAAATGATTCCATTGTCCGAGGTGCCAGATCAGATTTTCGCAGGCAAGCTAGTTGGTGAAGGGGTAGCCTTTGTACCGGACAGTGGCGAGCTGGTATCGCCTGTCGCAGGTACGATTATCCACCTGTATCCAACGATGCACGCACTCGGTATACGAACAGTGGATGGATTGGAGATTTTGCTGCATATCGGCATTGATACATCTCAGCAAAAGGGCTGTTTTGAAGCCCATGTAGCTGCTGGTGATGTGGTGGAAGCCGGGCAGCTGTTGATCAAGTTCGACCTGGATACTTTGCAAAAAAACGCACCGTCACTTGCGACACCAATGGTTATTACCAATCCAGACCGTGTGAAGTCATGGAGCTATGCTCCCTTTAAACAGGTGAAAAAGGGGCAAGGAACGGTAATGTCGGTGGTTATGTATGACAAGAACGGTGGGGAGGAAAAAGCATGATTCAAGGAGTTGCGGCTGCTGCTGGAGTAGCCATTGGCAAAGCATTTGTGCTGCCAACATGGGAATGGGATGTACCGGATCAGAAGCTGGATGCGGTCGATCTGACCCGTGAATTTGAACGCTTGTACGAGGGTATTCGCACGTCCAAGCATGAGATTGAATCGATGAAAACGGAGTTTTCGGAAATTGCGGGGCCGGAGGAATCCAGCATCTTTGATGCGCATATCGCTATTTTGGAAGACCCTGAATTTATGAATGAGATTCGTGGAATTATTGAACGTCAGTATAAGGCAGCCGAGGTGGCGGTGCAGGAAGCAACAGATCACTTTGTTACGATGTTTGATCTGCTGGATGATGAGTATATGAAGGAGCGTGCTGCCGATATTAAGGATGTGGGCAATCGTCTGCTCAAGCATCTGCTTGGTGCGCCTGAAGTCAAGCTGCCTAGCGATAATGAGCCGTATGTACTCGTAGCGAAGGAGCTTCCACCTTCTCAGCTAGTGCATTTGAATCCACAGCATGTACTTGGCATCATTACATTGATGGGTGGGAAAACGTCGCATTCCGCTATTATGGCGCGTGCGCTCGGTATTCCGCTCGTATCCGGTCTGGAAGTCGAGCTGGACACACTCGTCCAAACAGGAGAAACGGTAGTCGTTGATGGTGATAACGGGCTGATTTATGTGAGCCCTGATCGAGATACCGTATCACATTACCGTAAGCTGCGTACGGAGCAGCAGCAGCGCAAGCAACAGCTGGAGCTACTGAGCAAGGTCGATTCGGTTACACGCGATGGTGTGCGTGTACGATTGTCCGCTAATATCAGTTCGGTGAAAGAGCTGGAAATCGCACTCAAAAATGGTGCCGAGGGTGTAGGCTTATTCCGTACCGAATTCATGTACATGGATCGTCACGCACTGCCAACCGAGCAGGAGCAGTTTGATATTTATCGTCTTGTCGCAGAAAAGGCAGGCGGCGAGTCGGTCGTCATTCGTACACTCGATATTGGTGGCGATAAGGAGCTGGACTATTTTGAATTGCCAGAGGAAGAAAATCCATTCCTCGGCTATCGTGCAATTCGTATCTGTCTCGACCATCGCGATATGTTCAAAACACAGCTACGTGCGATCCTGCGTGCTAGTGCTCATGGCAAAGTGAAGATTATGTATCCGATGATCTCATCGCTAGAGGAGCTACGTGCCGCTGGCGATGTATTGGATGAAGCCAAGCGTGAGCTGGATGGAGAAGGCATTGCATATGATCGTAGTATTGAGGTTGGCATTATGATTGAGGTGCCTGCTGCGGTGGCGATTGCTGATCTACTCGCAGGTGAATGTGACTTCTTTAGTATTGGTAGCAATGATCTCGTTCAATATGTACTTGCAGTTGACCGGATGAATGAGCATATTGCTCATATGTACAACCCGTATCATCCTGCTGTGCTACGTATGCTACGTGCCACGATCAATGCAGCCCATGATGCAGGCATTCCGGTTAGCGTCTGTGGCGAAATGGCAGGTGACGAGCGCTCCTTGCCGTTCTGGTTACATCTCGGCGTGCACCGTCTGAGCATGTCGCCGCAATCGCTCTTACGTATTAAGCAGTCGGTGCTGCATACTACTGCACGTGATGCTGCTGCTATGGCAGCTGATTGGATGAAGCTTCGTACATCCAACGAGATTGAGCGGGAACTGGACATTTATATTAAGGCATTTCATGCGCTCGTGAACCAGGATCAGAAGCTAGCTTCTCTCGCGTCTTGTAAAGCGAATTAAACGAATGAGATAACTAAAATTGAACGAAATGAATAAAATCGAATGCGATGAATAAAATAAAAAAAGGCTTTCTCTCACGAGAAAGCCTTTTTTGCATCTAAATAGATCAGCTGTATCATGAATATCATTTAAGCCTTATCAGCCAGCGCATCACAAAATGCCAGTCCATACGGCGGCAAATCTGGCGGGCGGCGAGCCGATATGATGTGTCCATCGACAACAACGGCTTCATCCTTCCAGATCGCGCCTGCATTTTCCATATCATCACGAATACCCGGCGTAGACGTAACTGTCACTCCATCCAGAATCTTAGCGGAAATGAGCACCCAGCCAGCATGGCAGATCTGACCGATCGGCTTGTGTGCTTCGTGCATTTCACGTACCAGCTCCAATACCTTTGGATAGCGGCGCAGCTTATCTGGCGCCCAGCCACCGGGAACAAGAATCCCATCATAATCGCTACTGCTCAGTTCATCAAAGCTGTACTCCGCTTGAGCAGGCACGCCATATTTACCGATATAGGTTTTGTCTTTCTCGGCGCCAGCCAGATGTACCTCGGCACCTTCCTCGCGTACACGATAGACTGGATACCATAGCTCCAGATCCTCAAATTCTTCATCGACCAGCGCAATAACCTTTTTACCAGCTAATCTCATTTTACACTTCCTCCTATTCTATCGTTCTTCATCAAAATCAGTATACCCATCTATTGTAACAATAACCGCTTGACGGAGCCATCCATACAGCAAATGAAGCAAAAAAACCGCATTATTAGTGGATTTGTGAAATGGAAATGATAACTACCATGAAAGTTACATTACGCAGGAATGGCTAAAAAAGCGTTAACATTGACAAAAAAATAGATTTTTCAGCCCTTTTTTGATAAGATACTTATGATAGTTGATTATGAAAACGTTCTTACATTACAATATAACAAAAAAGGGATGTGTGGGTAATGGCAAACGTAACGGAATTGACAACGATCGACCAGCTAAATGAGGCTATTGATCATACCGCACAGAAGCCGCTTCTCGTTTTTAAACACAGTACGCGTTGTCCAATCAGTGCAGGAGCGTACCAACAATTTCAGTCTTATCTGGGCAGTGAGCCTAATGAAGATGTCGATTATAGTCTGATTTATGTCGTGGAAAATCGTGATGTTTCGCTTGCTGCTGCGGATGCGCTGGATGTACAGCATCAGTCACCACAGGTGCTTTTGATCAAGGACGGCAAGTCGGTATGGGATACATCTCATTCCAACATTACAGCTAACGCATTGCGTGAAGCGCTCTCTTGAAGAATTGTTAACATGATTGCATCAACCTGCAATTTATCGTATTATGAATGTAAATGAAAAATTAAGAAAATCGTTGAAAACAAGACGAAAATTTACCTGTAATGGAGAGAATGAACGTGACAGTAACTATTTACGATGTAGCACGCGAAGCCGGCGTCTCTATGGCTACCGTATCTCGTGTAGTCAACAACAATCCGAACGTCAAACCGCAAACCCGTAAAAAGGTGTACGAAGCGATCGAGCGTCTGGGCTACCGTCCAAATGCCGTTGCACGTGGTCTGGCAAGCAAAAAGACAACGACCGTAGGTGTCGTTATTCCTGATATCTCGAACTCTATCTTTGCGGAAATCGCGCGTGGGATCGAGGATATCGCCAACATGTATCATTACAACATCATTCTGTGTAATGCCGATAAGAAAAAAGAAAAAGAAATTCGCGTTGTGAATACGCTGCTGGAAAAGCAGGTAGACGGTCTATTGTTCATGGGTGGTACCGTAACCGAGGATCATCTGCAAGCGTTTCAAACGGCAGCAGTGCCAATCGTGCTCTGCGCAACACGCGATGAAGAGGGAATCATTCCTTCCGTGGATATCGATCATGAGCAGGCGGCATTTG
The DNA here is from genome assembly GCF_034055775.1 of Paenibacillus hunanensis. NCBI lineage: Bacteria > Bacillati > Bacillota > Bacilli > Caryophanales > Paenibacillaceae > Paenibacillus > Paenibacillus hunanensis. Next base: position 2,033,124 of record NZ_CP139194.1, read on the forward strand.
ACGCTGTAAACACATTGATCCGCCACGGTCACCGTGAGATTGCTATGATCAGCGGTACATTGCAAGATCCTGCGAATGGCTACGCTCGTTTCCAGGGCTACAAGAAAGCGCTTGAAGCTGCTAATATCGAGTACAAGGAAGATTGGGTGCGTATCGGTAACTACCGTTATGAATCTGGCGTGGAAGCGATGAAATACTTCATCGGTCTGAAAAAGCGTCCAACGGCGATCTTCGCTGCAACAGATGAAATGGCGATTGGTGCGATTCATAGCATTCAGGATGAAGGCTTGAAAGTTCCAGATGACTTCTCTGTCATCTCTGTAGATAATATCCGCCTTGCTTCGATGGTTCGTCCGCAGCTGACAACAGTAGCTCAACCGATGTACGATCTCGGTGCAGTAGCAATGCGTCTGCTGACCAAGCTGATGAAAAAGGAAAACGTGGACAACTCACGCGTTATTTTGCCGCATGAAACAATCCTGCGTCTGTCTGTCAATCAGCGTTAATGCATAACAAATAGGCAACATGATAGTTGTCTGTAGTAGCCTGCCTGTGGAGAAGCATCTCTGCAAGCAGGCTATATTTGTTTATCAGAAGCATCATACTTTAAGAATGGTGTGAGATATCGTTCAATTCCATAGTTGGATTCCATTGTATATAAAAAGCGCCTCTCATGTATAACATGAAGGGCGCTTTTTATGTGTACTGCATCGTATTCAAGCTACAATCAACACATCGTCATCTTGCCTGTGCAGGCGCAGATGGAGCAGACGATTGATCGCCATTTACAGCGACAACGTAGAACCAGCCGCCATTAGCGGAGCCTGCATTGTACTGGAATGCGGTATCCCGTACCGTTCCGACCAGACTGAATGGCCCGCCATTGTTCTGGCTAAAATACACCTTATACGCGGTCGTAGGCTCTGCCGAGGAGGCCCAGCTTACATCGACTACACCGGAGCCGCTACTTTGCGCACTAACGGAGGTAGGCGCCGCTGGAGCCGTAGCACCAGCAGGGTCTGTTCCGTTATCCGATCCCGTTCCCATTTCACTACCACCAGGAACACCCTCGCCATCTACTGGCGGTGGTGGCGTTGGAATTGGGCTGTAGCTAACCGAACCACTAGGTGCAGATTCATGTCCGCCCACATCGACTGCGGTAACGTAGAAGGCAGTATTGCCATTACCAGCTACTGTAGAGCTGAAGCTTCCTGTACCCAACTTGCCGGATTTTTGATATTGATAAGAGCCATCGCCATTAGAGCGATACAGACGATAACCGACTACATCTCCAGAGCCGCTACCATTAAAGGTAATGCTTGCACTCGTGCCATTGACCGAGATGCGTACATTGTTTGGTGAGCTTGGCGCACTACCATCATCACGACGTGGATCGACCTGAGTCGGTGCGTCAGCGCCAGCATCCTCAGGCAGATAGTGACTGAGCGAGTAGCGATTGCCTCTCATTTTGGATAGAGCGCTTTGCAGATCCTTGATCAATTGCGAGATCGGCATTTCACGCTTCACGACCGTACGCTGGCTAACCATATCGTCCGGTGTGCTATCCTGCGGAATATAGTTGACTCCGTTATACGTAATGTATTTTGCATACGATACGCCATCATCGAAGTCCTTCGGTACATATTTGGAATTGAAAATATCAGTGACCAGCTTACCGGATGCGCGTGTAGCGCTCGTTGGTAGCTTACCGCTAAAGCCGGATACGGTTTGCGTAACAATACCATCTGGTTTGCTAAACGAATCCGTTTGGAACAGCTCTGGATCACGATCGGTAACCTTATTCATAATCGTTGCCCAGATTGTTCGAGCGCGTTTTTTTCCATCGTTAGACAGTGTATTCACTGGCTCACGATAACCTGCCCATACGCCAAGCGTCACATCTGGCGTGAAGCCCATAAACCAGACATCCGCATAGTTTTGCGTCGTGCCTGTTTTACCAGCAATCGGAATTTTGCCGTATTTGTTAAATAGACTTTGCAGAGAGCGTGCCGTACCATCGGAACCGGACACTACGGTGCGTAGCATGTCTGTCATCAAATATGCCGTTTGCTTGGAATAGACACGCTGTGGATTAGCCTCATGTTTGTAAACTGTTTTGCCATAAGGATCATCCATTTGCTTGATCATATATGCATCATTGAAAACACCCTGATTCGGGATGGAGCCGTATGCATTCGTCAGTTCTTCAACCGTTACGCCGTATTTCAGACCACCCAGAACACCAGTCTGTGCGGAATAATCGGCATCCTGAATCGTTGTAATACCGAGCTTTTTAGCAAAAGCCCATGCCTTGTCGATACCGACCTTATCGAGGAACACCTTCAGTGCTGGAAGGTTCAACGATTCATTTAGTGCAGTACGTGCAGTAACAAGTCCCTGATAACGACCATTCGCATTACCCGGAATGTGGAAGCCCTTGCTACCATCCTTCAGAACGATCGGTGCATCATCCAGAATGCTTGCCGGTTGTACAGCACCACTATCAAGAGCTGGTAAATACGCTGCGATCGGCTTCATCGCTGAACCTGGCTGACGCGTCATTTGCGTCGCATAGTTCATCTGCTCTTCCTGGAAGCTGCGTCCTTCGATCATACCGAGAATGGCACCTGTTTTGTGATTGATCATCATGGCAGCCGTTTGTTCTTTTCCCTTGGTCTTGCTATCCGGGGAGAAGTTGCTGCTGTCTTCCGCTACTTCGTGCATCGTATTGTAGACCGTTTTATTGATGGTCGTATACACACGATACCCACCGGTCAGTAGCTTTTGACGCGATTCTTCAAATAACTGGTTGTACTCTTCCGTGGAGAGCTTGGAGAGGTCAGTTTTTGGATTTTCCTGCTTCATGATCAGCAGCGCACCCTGACGCTCAATCTCCATCATCAGATACGGATAGGTAGAGTATGCCTTGGAAGTTGATTTCGCCAGTGCACCTTTAATATCAAAGGCAAGCGCATCGCTATACTCGCTGTTCGTGATTTTACCGAGTTCCTTCATCCGCTTGAGCACCAGCTGTTGACGCTGGACGGCACGGTTGAAGCCAGCTTCGTTAAATTTACCACCACTGCTGAACGCAGAATAAGCGCTCGGCAATTGCGGAAGACCTGCTATATAGGCAGCTTCTGCAATATTAAGCTTCTCCAGGTCATTCACACCAAAAATACCCTTGGCAGCTGCCTTAATTCCGAAAATATTGTAGCCATTCGAGCCTTTACCAAACGGCATTTTATTCAGATAGGCAGTTAAAATTTCGTCTTTGGTCAAAAAGCGCTCGATTCGCATTGATAGCAGCATTTCTTTAATTTTGCGATCTGCCGTTTTATCCGCACTCAGGAATACCCGTCTTGCGAGCTGCTGGGTGAGTGTACTGCCGCCTGTTTGCACAGATTCGTTCAGTACCTTTTGCTTGACGGCACGAAGTGTACCATTCATATCCACACCCATATGTTCATAAAAACGGTTATCTTCTATGGATATAATCGCATTGATAACGGATTTCGGAATTTGATCAAACGTTACCAGGCGTCTGTCTTCTTCCGTTCGTAGCTGTCCAATTGGAGAGCCATCGCTAAAATAAGCAAAGCCAGTTACAGCATTCTCATTAATAGCCTTAACAATCTCCTCACGCGAACGTACTGGCTCGTCCTTAACAATCGAAGAAACGTAGCCCAGCATAATTCCCCCACCAAATAATGCAACCGTAACGCAGAAAATCACAGTCCACTTCAAGGTGAGCCAGATTCTATGCCCCCAAGTACGGCCACGGGAAGAGTTGGCAGGTTTTTTAGATGGACGATTGTCCTTCTTTTCAGCCATTAGTTTTCCCCCTTTTACCAGCCACTATTATAGCATAAAATACTAGCCAGCAATCAGTTTCTTATGTAGGATACTTCGTGAATAGTTCAAAAGTCTGAACATACTCGCATTGACTTGTTGGGAGCAATCATGTTATAAAGGTAGGTATATTTAAGTCGAGTAGCAATTTCATAGGTGAAAAGCGTGGAAAGACGCCCAGTAGAAGCGGAGAGCACTCTTGTCAGAGAGCCGGTGGTTGGTGCAAATCGGTAGAGACTTCCTTCGAATTACACGTCCTGAGCTGTCGGACAGCGGCATGCGTATGGGAGTCGATTCTAACATTGGAATCGATACATCGCAGCACTGCTCGATCGGAATATCCATTCCGTTATGTTAATGAAGTGGGAATAAGCCTGTACAAGCTGGCTGATGATTCTTCACTCGTATGGGAGCGCCTTGTATGACAAGGTACAGCTGTCCTATTCGAGAGCGATCATCATGCTACAAGCTAGACGGCAATTCCAATTAGGGTGGTAACGCGAGATCTGCTCGTCCCTTGTCGGGGCGGCAGGTCTTTTTTGTATGTGCTGCCCCTAAGGAAATGACATCTATCGGTCTGTCATCCGTGCTTAACCTGCGTCATTTGTGAATGATTGTTAACATAATGAAAAGAGGGATTTATTCATGGCAAAATGGGAAGAATTATCGCCACAGCAGCAAGCTGAGGTTGAACGTCAACTTAGCGTGATCAAACGTGGTACGGTGGAAATCGTACCTGAGGATGAACTGCGTAACAAAATTATCAAATCACTTCTAACGGGTAAACCGTTAACGGTCAAGCTGGGTCTGGATCCATCCGCGCCGGATATTCACGTTGGCCATACAGTGGTACTGCAAAAGCTGCGTCAGTTCCAGGAGCTCGGTCATGTTGTGCAATTGATTATCGGTGACTTCACTGGACGGATCGGTGACCCAACAGGTAAATCCGAAACGCGTAAGCAGCTGACCGAGGAACAGGTGAAGCATAATGCGGAGACATACCAGAAGCAAATTGGCAAAATTCTCGATCCAGAGAAGACGACCGTATACTTTAACTCCGAATGGCTAAGCCCGATGAACTTTGCAGATGTAGTGAATCTCGCAGCCAAAGTAACGGTAGCTCGTATGATGGAGCGTGATGATTTCACTAAGCGCTTCCAAGGTGGATTGCCGATCAGTATCCACGAATTTTTCTACCCACTGATGCAGGGGATGGACTCGGTTGCACTGGAAAGTGATATCGAGCTGGGCGGTACAGACCAGAAGTTCAACCTGCTGATGGGTCGCACACTGCAAAAGGAATATGGTAAAGAGCAGCAGGTGGCGATCATGCTGCCACTGATCGAAGGTCTGGACGGTGTGCAAAAAATGAGTAAGAGTCTCGGTAACTACATCGGTATCGATGAGCAGCCAAATGAAATCTACGGTAAAGCGATGAGCATTCCGGATGAGTTGATGGCGAAATACTACGAGCTGGCAACTGACATCAATAACGATGAGCTGGCTACGCTCAAGCAAGGGCTTGAAAACGGAAGCGTTCATCCACGTGATGCGAAAATGAATCTGGCGTACACATTTGTACGTATGTACCACGGTGTGGAAGCAGCTGAAGCGGCAAAAAACCATTTTGTCACTGTCTTCCAGCAACGTGCATTACCAGATGATATTCAAGAATTTGTTGTTGAGCCAGCACATCTGGAGAACGGTACAATCGGTGTGATTGATCTTGTAAGTCTACTGGGCTTCGCTGCATCGAAAAGTGAAGCAAGACGCAGCATTCAGCAGGGCGCTCTCAAAGTAAACGAGCAGAAGTTGGATGATGTGAATGCAAGCATTGAGCCAAAAGACGGCGATATCGTACAGGTCGGTAAACGTAAGTTTGCAAAGCTAAAATTGTCCTGATGTCATCACGAATAATAGAAGATTGATCTGAAAAAGCGCCTCTATATCAGGAGGCGCTTTTTTTGTCGAATAAATGAAGTTATTTAGTTAATCATTTGATGTGAGCTTGTCGATATGTACGGTAGAGAGAAGAAAGCTTTTTATATAGGAGGAGAACATATGTTGAGATATCGATTCCGCAGTATTAAGACGAGAACTATCGCTACACTTATACCAATCGTGCTCATTACTTTGATTTTAATCAGTCTCGTATCGTATTTGTTCTCACGTAGTGCATTGAGTGAGCAGATCGATGGAAGTAGCATCAAATCGCTTCAACTGATTACTAATGATATTGACGCTCAACTGATGAATCATGCGGCCTTTGTATCTGCAATGACAAGTGCAGCAGAGACGTTGCAAGGCAATACATCAATTGAAAGCTATGGTCAGATTGGTACCCGTAATCTGAAAGCTGCACCATTCACCTATGGAACGGGCGTCTTTTTCGCAGATGGAGCTTTTGCACAAGGGGTAAAATATCGCTCGATCTATGCATATCGCGAAGGTGATCAGATTAAAACAACAGAAACCTACGATGATCCGACATATAATTATTTAGGGCAAGCCTGGTATACCGATAGCACAGCCGCTAATGGCAAAGTCGTCTATACCGAGCCTTATTATGACAAGACGCTAAATTTAACATTAATTACTGCTGGACAAGCTTTCTACCAAGCCAATGGTGGTCAAATTGCCGGTGTAGCTACGGCGGATCTGGATTTGAGCAATATTGAAAATACGGTTCGCAAGCTGAACGTAGGCAATAACGGTAGTGCTGTCCTGTTTGATAAAAATGGTGTGGTACTGGCAAGCGGAAATAAGCTTACCAAGCAAGGAGATCAAGCTGCTGCTGTTTTAGGAGCAAGCCTATCGACAGACATGCTCAAAAACAGCTCAGGCGAAGGCACATTAAATGCTACGGAGCGCTACAAAGTCGTATACGGCACGATTCAGCAGACTGGCTGGAAGATTGCTGTACTGCTTCCAGCAGCAGAAGTAGAACGTCCGATGAACAATTTGCTCATGCTGCTCAGTATAGTGGGTGCGATTGGATTGCTCATTATTCTCGCTTCACTCTGGTGGAACAATCGCGATCTGATTCGCGAGATTCGTTCGATTCGTGAGCTAAGTGGACATATGGCACAGGGCGATTATTCACAGCATTTGCATAGCACACGCCGGGATGAATTTGGGCAGATGTCAGATGAGTTCAATCGTATTATGGAAGGCACATCGGGCATTGTAGGGACACTGCGTGAAGAAGCAAATGTCATTCATGATTCTGCGGATCGTCTGTCAAGTGGTATGCAGCAGGCAGCCGATGAAGCACGCTTTAATGTGGAGCAGATGGAGCAGCTGCGTCAGGGAGCAGAGGTACAGCTCGTGTCCACTTCGGAAAGCACAACCGCGATGGAGGAAATGGCGATCGGTATCCAGCGTATTGCCGAATCCGTGCAGCAGGTATCGGAAGCAACGCATGGGATTGATGCTAAAACCAAACAGGGTAACGAACGAATCGGTGATGTGAATCGTCAGATTCATGTAGCCAAAGGAGCGCTGGATAGTGTTGGTAACGTCATTCGTTCCTTGAATGAACGTTCGGAGCAGATTGGCGAGGTGATCCATTTTATCCATGAAATTAGTGGTCAGACGAAGCTGCTTGCCCTTAATGCTTCGATTGAAGCTGCACGTGCAGGAGAGCATGGACGAGGCTTTGCTGTAGTAGCTGCTGAGATTGGAAAGCTAGCGGAAAGTGTAGGGACTTCTGCGAATCGCATTACCACTCAAATTGGTGAGATGCAAGATGAGACACGCGTCGCCTTACAGGGCATGCAGGAGGGCAGCTTACAGGTAGGACAGGGCTTGCAATTATTGGACGAGATCAAGGAACGCTTCACCCTGATTCGCGACGATATTGCACGAGTGGCAGATGAGGTACAGGAAGTATCATCTGCATCTGAAGAAATGTCAGCAGGTTCCGAACAGATCAGCGCTTCACTCACACAGCTTGCTAATATCGCCCGTGCCTCTTCCGGTTATTCGATCGAAGCGCTGGAGCGCTCACGTCATCAGCTCCATTCGCTGGACAACCTGAATACGTCTACCGATTCGCTACAGGAAGTGACAGTGAAGCTGAACGAGGTAATCGGCAAGTTCCGCATCCGTGAGTAGAACTTTTGTGAATAAAGCTTTTTAGATGCAAATAAAGTCTTATGCAAAAGTTTGATACCAATAGTGGGAAATTCTTCGTATGAGAACTTTAGTCTGACACAAGGGAACGAGAGACACGTTAAAGTCTCACTACGATTCCAGATGATTGTGCAGCTAGTCTTAGAGCTTTGATATGGAATTGGATGTTGTAAAGGATCGTTCAAATCATAGATAAGCAGCAAAACCTTCGTCATGCTAGGCGGAGGTTTTTTGCTACGTACCGGAGCTGAATTGGAGGTGATCGGGAACAGCTTTTGAATGGCTGTTGAATTGCTTTAAAGCTAATTCATAAGTGATTTATAAGTAGTTTAGAAGTGAATTGTATCATCAATGCTGATTATAGCCATTAAATGTGAACATTCATTCTATCTTCTTTACAGTGCTTGGACGACTTTTAACTTACGATCAAGGAGCGTTTACCCTGTATACAAGCATAATAGAAACAAATACGGGCAAGCTTTATCTGCACATTTGCCTATAAAAAGCTAAAAAGATAGGTGTTTTGACCGATATATATAGATTGTGGCGTGTAGACCGCATCATTACATACAACAGAGGAGACAAAACAATGCTGCAAAGATTGCAATTTAAAAGTATTCAGGCGCGCACATTAAGCACATTGCTACCAATCGTGTTTATTGTCATCGTGCTAATTAGCTTGCTCGCTTATCAATTTTCCAAGCAAAAGCTGAATGAAGAAATGGGACGAACCGCGACCAGTACGCTAGCGGGCGTAACCTCCAATATTAACGAGCAGGTGTCGCGTAACTCGATTATCGCAACTTCACTTGCAGACGCGGTTGGACAGATTGGCCCATCGATGAATATGGATCAATATGCTCAGCTTAGCGAACGCTGGACAATGCTGAACCCGATGACATATGGCACCGGGATATATCTAGCTTCGGATGTGTACACCGACGGCAAGCCATATCATTCGGTATATGCTTCCCGGGATGGAGATCGGATCAGCACGACGTTTCAATATGATGCAGCAGACTATGATTATCTCAATCAGCCATGGTATACAGGTACATTAGGCAATTTTGATAAAATTTATTACACCGAGCCTGTACTGGATACGAAAAGTAAAGTTCGCATGATCACCGCAGGCAAAACCATTCGTAATGGTGATGGACAGGCGATTGGTGTGGCGACAGCTGATTTTAATATTAATAGCATTCAGGATTATGTAGGTAATATGAATATCGGAAACGTAGGTCATGCTGTGCTGCTGGATCGTACAGGATTAGTTCTGGCAAGTAGTCAAACAGACTTGAAGCCGGATCAGCCCTTTAGCGGAGCAGAGGGGATTAACAAGCAAGCACTGGCGTTGGTCAAGGGTCAACCGAAAGGTCAGACAACCGTATCGCTCAACGGTAATGCCTATACGCTTTATTTTGATACTCTGAGCGATACAGGCTGGAAAACAGCAGTGCTTTTATCAGAAGCAGAGATTCAACGCCCTGCACGCGAAATGCTGAATACCCTGCTCATTATTGGTATCGTCAGCCTTATTTTACTGACAGCAGCCATTCTGTGGAACAATCTGGGTATGATCCGCCAAATTCGCGGTATGATGCAAATGAGCCGCCGAATGGCAGAAGGCGATTACTCCGGTCGTTTACAGGTGAATCGTAAGGATGAGTTTGGTCAGATGGCGACTGAATTTAACCGAATTTTAGAAGCGACAGCACAGATCGTGCGTAGACTTAGCCAGCAATCCCATGCTATCCGGGATACATCCGCTCAAGTCGCTCATCGTTCTGCTGAAAATGCAGCCGCTGCTCGCGACAATGCCGAGGAGCTACAGCAGGTGGAGCTGGATTCCAGCACGCAGCTTCAGGCGACAGCTGAGAGTACCGTGGCAATGGGAGAGATGGCTACAGGCGTACAGCGAATCGCCGAATCTGTACAGGAAGTTGCTGAAGCCGCTCAACAAATGGAACAGCAGACACGCGAGGGTAGCGATCAGCTACGCAAAGCAGTAAAACAAATGGACTCCGCTAAGCTCGTCATGGACGAATCTGGAAAAATGGCAGAAATGCTGCATGATCGTGCCTTGCAGATCAATGGCATCATCGATATTATCCACGGCATCAATAAACAGACTACCTTGCTGGCGCTTAATGCATCGATCGAGGCTGCACGCGCAGGTGAAGCAGGACGTGGCTTTGGCGTTGTCGCAACCGAAATTAGCAATCTATCCGGTCATGTCGCAGAGTCCACACGTATGATCACCGAACAGATCAAAGCGATGCAAGAAGAAACTGCCGTCGTACTTGCTGGCATGGACAACGGAGCAATTCGCGTAACAAAAGGCATGACTTCACTCCAAGAAACAAGCCGCCTGTTCGAACAAATCCAACAAGGCGTCGAACGCATGTCGGCAGAGATTCAAGAAGTCTCCTCCGCATCCGAAGAAATGTCCGCTGGCTCCGAGCAAATCAATGCATCGCTGGAAAACCTAGCTGATATCGCCAAAAATACATCCCAGCGCGCATCCATAGCTACAGGACGTTCCCAGGGTCAACTCCAATCACTGGAAAACCTGGAAACCTCCGCACACTCCCTACAACAGGTAGCAGATGTGCTGAACGAACTCGTGTCTCAATTCAAAACAGAAGAAGAGACCACGGAGACAATAGACCCGGTACAACCAGATGAAGCAGATGCCCATGAAACCAATATGAATGATGATACTGCCAATGATATTGCTACAGCTGACGAAGAGGGCGAACAACTAGCAAATCAACAATCCGAAGACCAACAACCCGACGAGCATTCAAAAAACACTCGCCGAGGAGCATAACGTTCCAATGATCACATTAAAGTAAATAGCTTATCGACTTCACTTTTCAGATAAACGAATTACAGAAAGCTAATCTATACCCTGCAACAGATAGAAGAACGATAGTGGATATTACGGTATGGTATTGAGTTATGATATTACGTTATATTAATGATCTATTTCATATTGAACTTCATTATATCGATCTTCTCTACGTTGATCCTCGTATCTCATTAGATAGAGTAGAGGCTTAAAATAACAAATGATTCAGAGTCCATAGCTTTAATTCGTTGAACCGTTAACAGTAAGCCAATCCAAATTCATACCAAACAATAGCCTGAGTAATATAGCCTGCCTACGCATGGATATACGAATCAGGTTCTTTTTTATATGTATGCGATCCAAGATAAAAGATACATTCAATCGAAAATTCGTATTGACCCCATCCAAGCCCCCCATTTAAAATCACCGAGGTTTGAGGTTTGAGGTTTGAGGTTTGAGGTTTGAGGTTTGAGGTTTGAGGTTTGAGGTTTGAGGTTTGAGGTTTGAGGTTTGAGGTTTGAGGTTTGAGGTTTGAGGTTTGAGGTTTGAGGTTTGAGGTTTGAGGTTTGAGGTTTGAGGTTTGAGGTTTGAGGTTTGAGGTTTGAGGTTTGAGGTTTGAGATTTGAGGTTTGAATTAATCAGTCTGCGATCCGCACAGAACGAAGGGAAGGAAATAAGGGGAAAGGACGATTTTGGAGGGGCGGGAATCTACATTCACTCCTAATCGGTAGATTCCCGCGGCTCCACTGAGTCCGTCCCCTTATTCCTTCCCGAAGTGGAGCCATCTCTCCAGCACCAAACATTACTCTCACACCCATAGCTTTGCTTTTAATCCAACTCCAAAACTAACTCTATACAAACTGAAAACCTTAATAAAAACCAAACAAAAAAGCGCCGGAATCATCCGGCGCTTCGTTTTCGTTAAGATTAACGGTTGTACCACTCAACGATTTGTCTTTCGTCGATGTCTTGAGTCAGCTCAGAGCGCTCAGGCAGACGAATGTATTTTGCTTCAACTGCTGCTTCGTTGAATTCAACGTAAGCTACCAGATGAGTGCGGTTTTCCAGAGCTTCTTTAACGGAGCTCAGACCACGACTTCTTTCACGCAGACCAATAACATCACCTGGTTTTACGGAGTAAGAAGCGATGTCTACTTTTTTACCGTTTACTGTCACGTGACCGTGAGCTACCAGCTGACGTGCACCTGGACGGCTGTTAGCGAAACCAGCGCGGTAAACGAGGTTGTCCAGACGGCTTTCCAGCAGGAACATGAAGTTCTCACCAGCGATACCGGACATTTTTTGTGCTTTTGCAAACAGAGTTGCGAATTGTTTTTCACCCAGACCGTACATGAAACGCAGTTTTTGTTTTTCTTGCAACTGCATACCATAGTTACTCATTTTTCTACGTTGGTTAGCACCATGTTGTCCCGGAGGGAAAGGGCGTTTCAATTCTTTACCAGTGCCGCTCAGGGAAATACCTACGCGACGGCTTAATTTAAATTTTGGACCAGTGTAACGTGCCATTTATAGCAAGCTCCTTTTTAAATAAATATAGTTGGTTAACATCGGGGCTTTGGGTCTTTGATTCATGTTGCCGCGTTTTGTCTGTCGTGGGTCGGATAGAAAACCACACTACTGATAGGAGAGTTCAGCCGCTGTCCTATTAGCGACAAAAAGCGCGAGGGTGAAACAACGTTACGCCCAAATTCAGAATCTATCCATTCTTCATCAAGAATAAATTATATCGCATGAAAAATAGCAAAGTCAATCATTTTCGGGTAAATAATTATTGATATTTTTTTCGAACTGACCGATATAAATAATACAACGACTTAGCTCCATAAATGCTGAAACTTTCTTTACGTTTTCGGTATAGTATAAATAATGACAGGGTTGGAGATAAGTATATGGTTCATTGTTCATCATATTGTTTCTTTTTAAAGAAAGCATCATGCTAAAATAGCACAATAAGTATGTAACTGTATATATTACAGCGGCTGTGAAGCGTGCCTTGTGGAATATACAGCGTCGAAATTGGGGAGGCTTTTATGTCAAACAATTCGTGGAACTCGCCTGCACAGAACTGGCGTACTGAAGATCAACAGACCTCATATCCAGTCGTGCCTGTGGCAGACGAGTCATTCTGGCTGCAAAACGTCGATATCACAGCCTCCGATTTCCCGCACATCGAACCACTGCTGGAGGAGAGCCTGTCCGACTGGCTACAGCAAAATCGCGCGCTGGATCGAGTCATCAAGGCGAGCTGGTTTTTGTTCAATGATGAACTCAAGCCGCTTGTGCTTCCAAACCAGCCCCACGATCATCTGTGTGAGCAGATGCAAGCTCTAGCAGGAGAAGCACTGCGTTTGCATGGTGCGGTTGAGGGGCGAATAGAACTGGGAGCAGCCGCGATTACACCCGCATATGCGCTGGCAGTGCCTCTTTATACACGTAAGCATCAGCAGTGCTTTGCTCTGCTTGCCTGTATCGTAGCGCCAGAGCATCCATTATTACCGGGTGAATTGGAAATTTTGAGCAAGTATTATGAAGCGATATTTTATAAGCGCTTTGAATATACGTATGTGGCAGATATGCTTTATTCGGCTACCGTGGTTGAACGTGAAGCGCAGCGGCGTTCCGTACTATTTCAGGTCATCCAGCGTATGTATGATAAGTTTGAGATCGATGCGCTGATTCATGAAATGTTTGATATCGTCGATCAAATGTACCCACAGGTACGTTTCGAGCTGCTGGTAGCACAGGATTATGAGAGTAGCATTCCACGGGTTAAGTTGCTTCAGTTGCAAAATCCGCTGGAGGATATGTGTGTCCGCTCCTTTACGACAGGTGAAGTGGCGATCGAGGTGCATTCTCGCTCCGAAGGGCATTCAGACCAGATGGAGACAGCTATTCCGCTTATGGGCAAGCAGGGTGTATACGGTGTGTTCCATCTGTTGTCCGAGGTACCGCTGGAAGAGGAAGATCTGGAATTGCTTGTTGTAATCGCAGATGCTGCGGGTCGCACTTTTGAAAATGCAAAGCTGTATGAGCAATCCAAGCTAATGAATGAAGATTTGCGTCTTATTAATGATATCTCGCAGCGTATGAATCAAAGTCTGCATCTACAGCAAATTTTTAAATTTGCAGCAGATGAGTTGCTTCAAGTGTTTGGAGCTGACTTTGTTGTGGCGATGTATCTGGATCAGGAGACGGGTGTATTTGAAGTTATTGATGGGAATGTAGAGCATCTGATTGGCGTGACCGTAGATAAGGAAGAAGGGCTCAGCGGGATTTTATACCGTGACAAGGAGCCTATTATCCTGTCTGACTATTGTAGCAATCCAAGTGTGGAGTCGATCTTTATGCGTGAAACGGGCGCGTGCTCCATGATTGCTTCGCCGATGATGAGTGGTGGCGAGGTGAATGGAGCAATTTTCCTCGGACATAAAGATCGTCATTATTTCTCATACGATAATTTCAAATTGCTACAGGTCATTACGACGCATATCGGATTAGCGGTATCGAATGCCAGTCTACATGCAGAGCTGAGTCGAATGGCAAGCAAGGATGCGTTAACCGGTCTGTACCAGCGTCGCTATCTGGATGAATCGATCAAAAATTATCAAAATGCGACCTACAGTGGCTCATTGCTAATGGTCGACATTGATAAATTCAAAGCGGTAAACGACACCTATGGTCATCAGGTAGGTGACGAGGTGCTGAAGCAGGTAAGCCGCGTGATCCAGCGTCTCATTCGCGAGGGAGACATCGCTGCTCGCTGGGGAGGCGAAGAGCTGGCCGTCTATTTCCCTCAGGTAGATAAGAGCCGTGCACAGACGATTGCGGAGGAGATACGAATTGCCGTGTCCGAAGAAACTGATCCGATGGTCACCGTATCGTGCGGTATTGCCGATTGGAACTGGAAGGATCAGGACGTGAGTGTAGAATCGTTATTTTACCGAGCGGATCGGGCATTGTATCAAGCGAAGCATAGTGGACGGAATCAGGTATGCTTGGATGCTAGCGTGCGTCCTTAAATGTATAATTGGTCATTATGCGCATTATACAATGAGACATCATAAGCTATTCGTTATATTACAAGCATCTAATATGCCCGTCAGTGTATCCAATCTATTGGAATGCTGGCGGGTTTTGAAATATGTAGCAACAGTGTAACCATAGAATAGTTGTAGAGAATATGGCTTGAATTAAAGACAATTGGTATCCAGCGTGGTACACTAATCGTTGAATAATTAACCGTTGTTCAAAAATCAGGAGAGGATGAATGTAAATGCAGGACCCAAGAGTGAAAACATTAGCCAGAAATCTGGTACAATATTCGATCGATGTACAACCTGGTGAAAACGTACTGGTTGAGATGATTGGAACCGAGCGTGATCTGCTGAACGCTGTCATCCATGAAGTTGGAGCGCGTGGAGGGAATGTATTCGTCCAATTGACGGATCGTAAAGTACAGCGCGCTATGCTGATGAATGCAACGGAAGAGAGCCTGAAAACATGGGCAGCGCTTGATCTGGAGCGTATGAAGCAAATGCAGGGCTACATCGGTATTCGTGCAGGCGAGAATATTAACGACCTGGCTGATGTACCGGATGACAAGCAGAGAATGTATAACCGCTTCTATCAGCATGTTGTACATAGCGAGCAGCGTGTGAAGCATACCAAATGGGTTGTACTTCGTTATCCAAATGCAAGCATGGCACAGCTGGCAGGCATGAGCACCGAGGCATTTGAGGATTTCTACTTTAACGTATGTAATCTGGATTATGCGAAAATGGACAAAGCTCAGGATGCACTCAAAGCATTGATGGATCGCACAGACAAGGTTCGCCTTGTAGGTCAAAACACCGATTTGTCCTTCTCCATTAAAGATATCGGTGCGAAAAAATGCTCCGGTCATCGCAATATTCCAGATGGCGAGGTATTCAGCGCGCCAGTACGCGACTCGGTTAACGGTACGATTACGTACAACACACCAACCGTATACAATGGCACAAGCTTTGAAAATGTAAGCTTCCGCTTTGAAAATGGTAAAATCGTTGAAGCGACTAGCAATGATACTGAGAAGCTGAACAACATTCTCGATTCTGATGAGGGTGCGCGTTATATCGGTGAATTTGCGATTGGCTTCAACCCACATATTTTGCATCCGATGAAGGATATCCTGTTTGATGAGAAGATCGCAGGTAGCTTCCATTTCACACCGGGACAAGCGTATGAAGAAACTGATAACGGTAACCGCTCCTCGATTCACTGGGATCTGGTGTTCATTCAGCGTCCAGAATACAGTGGCGGCGAAATTTATTTTGATGATGTATTGATACGTAAGGATGGACATTTTGTACTGCCTGAGCTGGAGCCGCTCAATCCAGAAAACCTGAAATAAGAAGCTTCGCAATATAATACGATTAAAGGGTTAAATAAAGTAGCAAAAGGGGTTATAAGATAGATAGGGCGCCGTATTTGGGGGGCTTATCGCTTATAGCCTCTTTTTCATATCGAGGCGCAAGAAAGCAGTTGCATAAGAAAGCGTATTCATTTATGATGGTAGGGAAAACTGTGTTAATGAACACTAAAGTGAAGGGTAGGAGGGGTTTCAATGGCAACTAGCAACACGAACAATGCAGCAGTGGTAGAAATCGCACAAACTGCAGGTCAGTTCACATCGTCCATCGTACTGCAATATGAAACCAAATTCATCGACGTTAAAAGTATTCTCGGGTTGTTCACTACGCTGGTAACGAATCACCAGTATGAGCTTCATGTTCATGGCCCGGACGAAGAAGCAGCAAAGGAAGCGGTTGTTGCCGTTTTCGAAAAGCACGGTCTGCACGTTAAGCTTGCTGATAACGATTGATTGCAAAATGCTGTCCTTCCTTGGAGGGACAGCATTTTTAATTTGAATATAAGCAAGAACAGGGATGGGAATCATACAGCAAGTTATTATTTTAAATATAAGATAATTCACTCTGATTTGACCGCAGGTTCTTGTATTGCCTTTCAATTTCGTCTAATATTAGGAGTAGTAATGGCCGAGAGTTCTCGAACATAGGGGGGAAAAACATGACTTCATCTGATCTGCAAGAACAGTTGAATATAAAAGCATTAAATCTCCTGCAAGGAGATGCAGATAAAATTGAGAAATTGATTGAAATCCAGATGGAGAATTTGGACACACGCTATTGTCCGCTCTATGAAGAAGTTCTGGATACACAGGTTTACGGTTTTTCCAAGGAAGTTGACTTTGCAATTCGTGCCGGTCTGGTGTCCGAGCCGGTAGGGAAGCAGCTCATTAGCAATCTGGAGCGTAATCTGTCTGTATTGTATGAAGCGATGAATAATAAGACGCAGGCTGCTGAATAGCAGACCGGATCACATAGAGATGCCTGTACTCTCCTGGGAGGGTACAGGCATTTTTTGTGTTCATTTCACTCTGTTAAAGGGATGATTGTTGAAGTGACAAGTGATTATGCCACAGACCATTCCTATTTATGGAGTGACGCAGTATGAATACATAAGCATTCTGTTCGTTATACGAGATAGAAGGACACGCCTAGAATGATATACACTACGATCAATAACAAGCCTTCATACCAGTTGGTAGAGCCATCCTGAATGATCGACTTGGCGATAAAGACGGATACCATAATAGCGACCAGCTCCAGAGTTGTGAATACAATATCCATCGTATTGCCGAGGAAGAAGCTGACGAATACGAGCACAGGTGCAACGAATAGTGCAATCTGTAGACTACTTCCGACAGCAATTTCAACCGAGGCACCGATCTTATTTTTCATCGCCAGTAAAATTGCTGCGCTATGCTCCGCAGCATTCCCGATAATCGCGACGACAAATGCACCGACAAACAGTTCGCTAAAGCCAAAGCTGGACGTGAACGTTTCCAGTGTGCCAACCAGCCACTCACTGACAAATGCCGTCATTACCGTAGCAATAAGCAGATACAGAATCGAGCGCTTTTTCGACCAGTCCGGTTGCTCTTCTTCATGGACATCCGCTGTAGCTGAGCTCGTCATAGGAGACGCTGTACCAGCATTAGCTGCTGTAGCACTGTCCATGCTTATCTGGGCTACCGCTGCCCCTGATCCATGACCGCCTGTCTGAACAGCAGCAGGGGTCGTTTTCACATCAGCCAGATAATGCTTGTGTGTGACCATGGAGAAGATCAACCAGGCGATATAGGCAAGAATGAGTAATCCTGCAACGATCAGACTCAGTGTGTTCACCTGTGGATGTGTGATCGAATGCGTGTTCAAGAACAATGCCGGTACGAACAAAGCGATTACCGCCACGATCATCAATGATCCGTTCATGTTCGCCAGAGCGACATTGAAGTTCTGTACCTTATGCTTGAGTCCACCTGCGAAAATGCTCAGACCGAGCACGAGCAGCAGGTTCCCGATAATCGAACCAGTTAGACTCGCTTTGACCATATCGTACAGGCCTTCTCGTAGCAGCATGATCGCAATGATCAACTCCGCAGCATTACCAAAGGTAGCATTCAAAAAGCCACCCAGACGCTGTCCAGCATAATGCGCAACACTCTCTGTTGCTCTTCCCAAAAAGCCAGCGACAAGTACAACAGCGATGGCGGAGAAGATGAACTGTAGCACCGGATTGAAGCCCGCATAATGCGCTACAGCACTAAGTACGAAAAAGATTGCAAGTAGAATGGTAGATATGTGCTTTTTCATAAAGCCACCTCACTATGTAAATTCTTAAACAATATACCCAATATACCTATGAAAGTAAACGCAAGTGAGCAAGTAGTGCGAGATGACAAAATATTAATTTTGAATATCCGCGTCAGATGCAATAAAATAGAGTTGTACGAATTATGTGATTTGAACCAGTATTCTTGCTTAAAGGGTTCAAGTCCAAAGGAGGATGGACATGACCGAGTCATTACAATTGGATATGGGCACAATCAAGATTGCCGATGACGTCGTAGCAAAGGTGGCGGGCATGGCCGCACTGGAAACACCGGGAATCGCTGCAATGTCAGGCGGTTTGTCGGAAGGTTTTGCCAAGCGTCTTAGCGGAAAAAATGTACAAAAGGGTGTTACCGTAGAGGTTGGACAGCTGGAAGCAGCGATTGACCTGCGCATTATCGTGCTGTACGAAACACCGATTCACGAGGTATGCCGCATGCTTCAGCAAAATGTTCGTGAGGCAGTAGAAACGCTAACGGGCTTGAAAGTTGTTGAAGTGAACGTGAAGGTGGAAGGTGTTGCCTTCAAGGATGAGCTGATCGAGACAGACAAGAACCGAAGCTCCAACCATCCGTTTAAAGTAATGTGATCAACCGATCATGCATGCACATACATGGACAGACAACAAAAAGGAACGACAGGAGCAGAGCCTGTCGTTCCTTTTTATATACCGATTCATATACCGTGAACAATGGTGTTCAATGCTATTAGCTTGAGCCGATCGTCTACTAAGCAATGCTAATTCGTCATAATTTTACGCTAGCATCACTTCATGCGCATAGAGATCGATTGTCTGCGCGTACCACTATCGCTACCTGTCGCTTGCTGTTCGGCGAGTGCACGATGCGTTTCACGTGAGATACTAAGCATAATGCCCATACTGAGCATCATCACGACGAGTGACGTACCCCCGTAACTAATAAAGGGTAAAGGTACACCGGTCAGCGGAATCGTATTCGTCACCCCACCGATATTAATAAATGCCTGAATTGCGAACATCCCCATAATACCGACGCCGACAAGCGTTCCGAAAATGTCTGGACAGCGGAGCGATATCCATATGCCCCTGACGATAAAGTAAGCATAGGCGAGCAGGAATAGCGTCGTTCCGACAAAGCCAAATTCCTCACCGATTACGGAGAAGATAAAGTCATTGTACGGGTTAGGCAGATAATGCAGCTTTTGAATACTTTGTCCAAAGCCAGAGCCGCTGAAGCCACCCTGTCCGATTGCAGTTAATGATTGAATCATATTGTAGCCAGCGCCCTTTTCATCGGCAAATGGATCAAGAAAGGTCTCGATCCGTCCCATGCGATAGTTAGAATCACCTTTCTCGCCACTATCATGACTGAAAAGAGAGTTCACACCGAACACGAGCGCGGCACCTAGAAGAAGTAAGGCGACAGAAGCGAAAATATGCTTCACACTGGCACCGCCAGCATAAATGATCAATCCTGCGGTTGCTACCAGAATCATACAGGAGCCCAGATCGGGCTGAAGCATGATCAGACCAGCGACAAGGCCAACGATGAGCATAACTGGAATATAGCCGGTGCGCAGATCGCGCAATCGTTCGCCCTTTTTGGCAATGAGTGCAGATAAGTACAAAATAACAGCTAGCTTGGCAAATTCGGCTGGCTGGATCGATGCACCAGCTGGAAGCTGAATCCAGCTTCGAGCACCGTTAATTTTACCGCCGATAATCAGTACAGCTACAAGTAATAGGAGTGTCACCATAAAGAAGGGAGCAAACCATTTTTTGTACTTACTGTAATGCGCCTTCATTGCAAAAAACATCGCGATGAGTCCAACTACTGCAAAAACAATATGTCGCTTCGTGAAATACATCGAATCATAATTGAATCGTTCACTGGTAAAGGTAAGGCTTGAGCTGGCACTAAATACCATCAATATGCCAAAGCCTACCAGCACGAACGTTAATACGAGCAATTGAAAATCGGGTGCGCCCTGCTTGAGAATCTTGCGATTTGGCTCTGCTGGCTTTGGAATATTGCGCACATTGCTGGTACGTTTATTGCCGCCGCTACGATACCGATTAGCAAGACTTTGTGTGCTTGATCCGGGTGCGGGTTGTCTAATTTTGTTCATGATGTATCTCCAATAACGGAACGGATATGTACAAAAGTGACAGGACACGATGACCGTATGAAGGTGTATAGGCCATGTACAGATCCTCCTTGTTTTAAGATGCCTGCAAAATTATGTTAAGTTCATTTTTTCATGATAGTACGTTTTGAGCATAGGTGCAAGCTCTGACAGGGTTTTTCGCCATTCCGCTTCGCTTTGTACGGTAGAGCTGTCTCACATGTCTGTGATCTCATCTTTAATGATACGTGGTAACAGATGATTGGGTTATAGTCAGTTGCCTTACTTCATAATAAAAGCCATACTAGAAATAGAACACTACTGGAAAATAACAAATTAGAAAAGTGATAATTTAGAATGGATACAATCCTGTTTGTTCACTGCGATCCCGTAGAGACTATGGTTAATGTTCAATATCTACTACATAGTGGGCTGTATTGAACAAAGAAAACGGGGAATGTAAAAGATGATTTTACAAACTACTGCTTTTCCGTCAGAATAATGCCTAAAGAGTTATTTAACCCGATCCTGAGCGATGAATCAGTACAGGGCACAAAGAAACATATAAACCGGAATATATAGGGAGGAATAGTGCGATGGGGAACTATGATTGGAACGCCCTGTTTCCGGAAATGGTACAGTGGAGGCGGCATTTACATATGCATCCTGAACTGTCCTATGAGGAGCATGGGACGATGAGCTTTATTGCGCAGCGGCTGCGTTCATTTGGCGTAGAAACGCGTGAACGAGTTGGGGATACGGGCGTCATCGGAATCATTCGTGGCGCCAAGCCTGGCAAAACAGTGGCGTTGCGCGCAGATATGGACGCATTACCGATTCAGGATGAAAAGCAATGCGATTACGCATCACAGGTCCCAGGTGTGATGCATGCGTGCGGACATGACGGTCATACTGCTGGCTTGCTGGCGGTAGCTCGTTACTTTAGCGAGCATCGTGAGCAGCTTCAAGGCGAGATTCGGTTGATTTTTCAGCCTGCTGAGGAGGTATGCCCAGGCGGCGCACTGAAAATGATCGAGGCAGGTGCGCTTGAAGGTGTAGACGTGATCTATGGTGTACATCTGTGGACACCGATTCCGTACGGTCAGCTTGCCAGTGCACCGGGGCCATTGATGGCTTCAACGGATGAGTTTTTCATTGATATCACCGGTAAAGGTGGACATGGTGGTATGCCGCATGCGGCGGTCGATAGCCTGCTCATCGGCGCTCAGCTAGTAGTGCAGCTACAGTCGATTGTAAGCCGTAATGTGAATCCACTTCAGCCAGCTGTGTTGACCGTAGGTACATTTAATAGTGGTAGTGCACAGAATATCATTGCAGAGACGAGCCGGATTACCGGAACGGTACGCGCTTTTGATGAAGATACACGTATGCTGATCAAGCGCCGGATCTACGAGGTGAGCGAGCAGCTATGCGCGCTGAATGGTGCGAAGGCTTCTATTGAATATATGATGGGCTACCCAACCCTTGTGAATCATGAAGGAGAGACGGAGCGCTTTTTCCGTGTAGGACGTTCGGTATTTGGTGAATCGCAGGTTGTGCAGACGCCACCGATGATGCCAGCAGAGGATTTTGCTTATTATGTTAAACAAGTGCCTGGCTGCTTTATCTTTGTAGGAGCAGGGAATGAAGCGACAGGCGCGACCTATCCGCATCATCATGCACGCTTTGATATTGACGAGTCGTCGATGCTGAATGCGGCTCGTATTCTGGTCGCAATGGCAGAGGATTATCTAGCGGAAGCAGTTCGGCAAACAGAAGCGATCAGCGGTTCATAGGGCAGGTCATGAACAGCTAACGTCGGGGATGCTGGCTAACCTGCTGATGGCAGAATCAATCACATGAGTAACCCGTTTTTTGGAAAAGGGCTTCTAATCTGTTCTTTTCTTATGCTATGATGATAAGGACAGTTGGAACATACGCTGTCTATTATTATAGAGGAATGGGATGAACTTCATGAGCGCTACCGAGACGAGAACGGTTGATATGGCCGAAGTTTTATTGTGCGCCTATGATCTAGGCGATATGATCAACAATTCTATCGAAGTCGCTAATTATTTATATTGGAAAGAACGGATGCAGCAGCATCCGGACGTCCAGCGTTTGATCATCAAGCTGAACAGCAAGAAGGAGCTGTTCGAGGAAACCCAGCGTTTTGGGCATTTCCACCCGAACTATCATGCTGCACGTGAAGAAGTGGAAGCTGTTCAGGAGGAGATGCAGCAGATCGAGGCGGTACGCCGTTTTACTGAAGCGGAGAGTAGCCTGGATCGGATGCTGTACGAGATGTCGGAGACGATTGCGCATTCCGTTTCCCAGACGATCAAGGTTCCAAGCAATGATCCTTTACCAAAAGGAGGCGGATGTGGCAGTGGAGGCTCATGTGGATGCGGATAATCATCCGCTACAAGAAGAAGTAACAAAAGAAGAAGCAACGTTTCCAGAACGCATCGGTTATATTATCTGGGTCAGCGATATTAAGGCTGCCCGCAATCTGGAAAAATACGGCTGTGTGCATTACATCTCACGCCGTATGCACTACGTCGTGATGTATGTCAATGCAGATCGAGAACAAGATATCGTGAAAAATATGTCCCGTCTCTCTTATGTACGTAAAGTCGAGCGTTCGTATCGTAACGAGATCAAAACCGAGTACAGCAAAAAGGTACCCGACCCAACTCAGTTTTTTGGTATATAAGCAAGCAACTGGCAGTATGCCAGCTTTATAGCATGGCAGGACGTTTCATTTTGAAGGGTCCTTTCGTTTAGCAATGAAGGATTCTCCCGAAGATGCAGGCAGCACTCGGACACACAAGATTGCAGCCTGCCGCTCTGGAGAAGGTTAACAAGTCAGCGGCCACCCGGCCGCTTTTTTGTATATAAAGGGGAAAAGGTTTCATTTTCTGCCGAACTTTTTAATTAAAAGGAATTATATGTAATTAATTTGAAAAATATATAAGTGATATTTTTAACTTTTTGTAGATATGGGTTAAAAGATAGTAGGCAAGTGTCGATATAATGCTTAATGGGACTCAAGTACTGATTAAGTAGTCAATTGAGTTAATAAATAACTTTACTATGAGGATGTTAAGCTCGGTTGCAAAGTCGGTAGACTATACAGCGTAATATTGCCCCTCTGTGTAGGTCTTTAGATGGATATGAAATAGGAATAAGGGGAAAATACTTACATGAAAGACCTGTGAAGATGGGGAGTGAATAATTAATGAGAGACAAAATCATGGAGCGCTGGAGTACGTATGAACCTTTCCATGTTGTACTTGGAGAAAAGAAAGTAGCAGACATCGTCATTACTAATCATGCCATCAGCCGTTACAATGATCGCATCGCTAAGGGTCAAACTCCGATTGAGGATATTGCCGGATTCATGTGGGAGAGCTTAAAGCAAAATCGAATCGTATCGTACTACCGCAAGGAAGAGGACGTATACTTGATTGACGAGGACATCGTTGTCGTCGCTGAATTTGCTGAGCTGCCTGGTGAATTTGATCTAACTGGCAATCCACTCCACAAAATGATCATCGTGACCTTCCTCGGAAAAATGTCCGAGACGATCGAGCTGCGTGATCTGAAGTCTTATTATTCCTGGTTGAGACACTCCCGTCGCATGACACTGATCAAAAATAGCCGTAAACGCAAATAAGTACTTCAAATAACACGGGTATTAAACAACGATTAACATATAAGCAAAAAAATGGTTCTTGTTGCAACATGAAATGTTTCAGTAAATAACCTCTATGCAGGTCGACACATGTATAGGGGATATAAGATTCAATACGAAAATAGGTTTAAAAAAGGAGTCTGCGGAAGCAGGCTCTTTTTGTTATGTTCGGCTTCAACGTTTTGCTCGTTTCTGTAAATCGGTTACAATAAAAGGGAGGGTCAAGGAGGGAAGCGGAAGTGGCGTTTAATTTTCATCAATTGCATATTTTTTATACCGTAGCAGAGCGCGGTAGCTTCTCAGCAGCAGCGCAGGCTCTACATATGACACAGCCAGCGGTGACGATGCAGGTGCAGTCGCTGGAGGAACATTTTGGCACGCGTTTGTTCAACCGGACGACCAAGCGCATTCAGCTTTCTGAGGCAGGGCATGCACTTATGCCCTTTGCACGTCGTGGTATCGATCTGATGCGAGAGACCGATGCGGCGATGTCGCGTTTTACCGACGATCTAGCTGGGCGATTACTGCTAGGCGCGAGTAATACGATTGGAGAATACGTACTGCCGCGTCTGCTGGTGCCGTTAGGTCAGCGCTATCCAGAGATGAAGGTTGTCTTGAAAATTATGAATACAACGCAAATTTTGGACGAGATTAGTCGTAATCAGCTCGATTTTGGCTTGATTGAGGCGCCTGTAGAGCATCCGGATATGACGATTACACCAGTGATGCAGGATGAATTGAAGCTGATCGTACCGGCACAGCATCCGCTGGCAGCGCAAGAGCAGGTGACGCTTGAGGATGTGCTGGAGCATTCATTTGTACTCCGTGAAAAGGGCTCGGGTACCCGTCAGGTGATGGAGGAAGAGCTGATTCGTCATCATGTGGATCTGTCACGTATTCGTACGGTCATGGAGCTGGGCAGTACAGGAGCGGTAAAATCGGCGGTAGAAGCCGGATTGGGCATTACCGTGCTATCGCCATCCTCGGTGAAGCATGAGGTTGCACTCGGTCTGCTCAAGGTGCTCACCATCGAAGGCATGTCATTTCCGCGTCAATTTTATTCGATTCAGCTAAAATCGACATTGCTACGAATGCCAGCTACGGCGTTTTTACAATTTTTACAGGAGCATTCGCTTGACTAGGTGAGTTGACGTATAAGCGCAGCGGACTGGAAATGGTACGGAAATGAGCAGAGGCGTGAATATAGCCTTTAGATTAATGAAAGAGGAGTGAGGAAAATGAACAATCCGAATCACGTACAGCTGGCATTTGCTGATCTGCATACCCATACACAGGCTTCAGACGGCATGAATACGCCAGCCGAAAATGTAAGATTGGCTGCGGAAGCTGGTCTTGGCGCACTGGCAATTACAGATCACGATACTATTGCAGGTGTAGCCGAAGCGCTGGCCGCAGCAGAGCAGCATGGTATTATGGTCGTTCCCGGTGTGGAGATTAGCACGATGGAGGACGGAAAGGATATCCATATTCTTGGCTATTATTTTGATATTACAGATACGATGCTGTTACAGCGCTTGGAAGGCTTGCGCCGTATTCGTGATGAACGCAATGAAATGATTTTGAGTAAGCTGCGTGAGCTCGGCTTGCAGATTACGATGGACGATGTGTTCGCTCAGCTGGGACGTGAGCTTTTACCAGATGAGAGCATTGGACGTCCACATATGGCAGATACGCTGGTCGCTAAAGGCTACGTTAGCGATATGAACGAAGCATTTGATAAATATCTCGCGCAGGGAGCTGCTGCCTACGTATCCCCGCCACGCATTACACCTATGGAAGCGACCGAATGGATTCTGGAAGCAGGAGGCGTACCTGTAATGGCGCATCCCGGTTTGTACGGAGATGACGATCTAGTCGCACGCATTTTCGATAAAAGTCGACTCGCTGGTATTGAGGTGTATCATTCCGATCACACACCAGACGACGAGCAAAGCTACCTCAAGCTAGCCGAACAGCGCAGCCTGATCGTAACGGGCGGCTCCGACTACCACGGCGAACGCCAGGGCAAAGTATTCCACGGGCCTCTAGGCGGACGCAAGGTTCCAATTACGGTAGTACAGCAGCTTCGCGATGCAGCAAGCAAGTAAAATAGGCACAAAATTAATAGTGAGGGCGGCGTACGCCCTCTACATAAGCTATATAAGCTGTATCGGATCAAGCTGATGTGAGACACTAATGCCCCATGCCTTCTCAATGAGTATTTGCATAACATAGACGAATATCGAGCTGCCCAAAATATAAAGTATGAAATGAGAAGTCACCAAACTATACTTTTGCAACCAACAACCAACAACCAACAACCAACAACCAACAACCAACAACCAACAACCAACAACCAACAACCAACAACCAACAACCAACAACCAACAACCAACAACCAACAACCAACAACCAACAACCAACAACCAACACAGCAAAGGAGTAGACTACTATGCGCATACGCAATTCCAATACAACCGATACGGAGCGTGCAATCGACATCTGGCGCGATGCGGTCGATGCAACACATCATTTCCTCACACCCGAACACCGTAGCGAAATAGAACACGAAGTCCAAAGCTTCCTGCCCAATGTCCCACTTTGGTTAGCCGTTGACGAATCCGATCAAGCACTCGGTTTCATGTTACTTGATGGCCACCATATCGAAGCCCTATTTATCGACCCCGCCCATCACGGAAAAGGCATCGGAAAAGCCTTAATCGCCCATGCCGTCCATTTACAGGGCGATATCTCGACAGACGTCAACGAACAAAACACACAAGCCGTCGGCTTCTACCAACGCCTCGGCTTCAAAGTAACAGGCACGTCTCCCCAAGATAGCCAGGGACGCCCATACCCACTCATCCACCTGCATCGCGCCAAAGACGTACCGCTATAAACAGGTAGCCTAAGCTATCCGATGTAAAACTGATTTGATTAACATCAATCTATACAAATAGACAACCAGGGTGGACGTATGATAGCGTGCACATGAAAATATCTAAAATCGATATAGCAAAATAGCAAAGTAAAACTATCGCAGAGCTAGAAAGGAAGGTGAAGCTACACACAGTGCTTTTTAACTTCTTTACTTGCTTCCCTCACATTCAATGGACGATAGTAATAGTAGCTCATTCATCTATACTAGTTTGTAAATTTAGAACTTATATATCCTAATACGAATCATATAATCACGAAAAATCCAACCCTATCATGGGCATATTTATTAAAAAAAACGAGCATACTTATTAAAAAAGCTTCTTCGTTGGCAGCATTATTGTGCTCAACGAAGAAGCTTTTGTTGTTAATTGAATAGCTGACTGAGACATGAATATTTTGCTGTACGCGAGCATTTGAAAGAAAAGATGGTTTCAATCGAATATAAAATGAATAGCTATAGTTCAGGTAGTACATAGATAGTAGCATAAACAACAGGTATTGGTAGTTTGAATTTAGATATTAAAAAAGAGGGAACATCTAAGCACAGAACGGAGGGAAGGAAATAAGGGGAAAGGACTCCTTTGGAGGGGCGGGAATCTACAATTCACTCCTAATCCAGTAGATTCTCGCGGCTCCACCTGAGTCCGTCCCCTTATTCCTTCCCGGAGTGGTCAAGCCCATTACAAGTAATCAAGTAATCCAACTCTTTAATCGACATTCACAGTGATAAGGCTATACAGTGACATAGTTATAAAGATTTTAAATACCTAGCCACATCTACACTTTCCCCATACCACTCATACCATAAACTTCACACCCGAGCACCCAATCAAAAGCACCCATCATCCCCACGATTAAACTTTAATCGTACTATCCAGCCCTTTAACCACCCTTTCATCAGGCGTAATAAACAACGTCGTCTGATGATCATAAATAACAAACCCCGGCTTCGCTCCATTCGGCTTATGCACATGACGAATCAGGGTATAATCCACAGGCACGCTGCTCGATTCCTTCGCCTGACTGAAATAAGCCGCCAGCTGTGCTGCTTCTGCCAGCGTCGCATCGCCAAACTCCGTGCTACGAATGACGACGTGAGAACCGGGAATATCCTTCGTATGCAGCCATGTGTCATTATTGCTTGCCATACGGTTGGTGATGTATTCATTTTGCAGATTGTTTTTACCTACATACATCTCGATCCCTTCACTTGATGTATACACATGCAAGGTTGGGCGATTGTCCTTTTTCTTCTTTTTCGCCTTTTTATTACGGTTACGTACATAGCCTTGCTCTGCCAGTTCCTCACGAATTTCATCAATATCCTGCAAGGCAGCGCTTTGCAGCTGCTGGAGCAAGGAATCCAGATACGCGATTTCCTCATGTGTTTTGATCAGCTGCTCATCAATAACAGCAAGGCTGTTTTTGTATTTGTTGTATCGTTTGAAATACCGCTGTGCATTATCCGAAGGGGAGAGCTGCGGATCTAGCTGAATTTTAATTGGACGCTGCTCTTCATCGTAAAAGTTGATTAGCTCAATCTCACGATCACCTTTGTTGATCTGATGCAAGGAGGCAAATAACAGCTCGCCTTGAATACGGTATTTCTCCGCGTCGCCGGCTTCTAACTGATCCTGATGCAGCTTATCCAGCTTTTTAATATTTTTACTGCGCTCATTTTGTAGAAAACGGAGCAGGTCACTTGTTTTTTGCTTGACCGTATCGCGTTGTGCTTTTTCGCCATAATAAGCTTCCATACATTCGCTGATCGTATCGTATGACGTTTGCTCTTCGATAAGACTGGTGAGGGGAACAGCGGAAAATACGATTTTACCTTTAGCATTTACTCCGCTCATGGGGGCAAACGAGCCACTACGCACCTGCTCCATCAGCTCAGAAAAGGCTGGCCAGAGCGTTGTAGCAGTTAATTCATCGTCATGTTCGTTTGCTTCCGTAGGCTGTTCCTTTTCGGCAGAGTTGTTCTGACCAACCTCATGATCCGCCTGAGCATTTGCACGATACACAATCTCATCAGCAATCAGCGGACTGATACCGGTAAAAGTCTGTACGATCCAGCGCGATGCAGTGTCCTCATTGGTAGCAAAGGCTTCGCCAAATGGCTCAGCAGTCGTTTCCAGTGGGTTCAGCTTATTTTGCTGTGGAGGCTCTTGATACTGGAAGCCTGGCATGATCACGCGATAGCTACTAATCGCTGGTGTCACATGATGAATACCATCCAAAATATTACCGCTCGATGGATCAACAATCACGATATTACTATGACGACCCATCAGCTCAATCACGATACGCTTGAGCGATACATCGCCCAGCTCGTCACGCTGGCGTACATTCATATGGATGATACGCTCCATGCCGACCTGCTCGATCGATTCGAGAATGCCACTTTCACAATGCTTACGCATCAGCATGCAGAACATCGGTGCTTCCTGCGGATTCATAAACGATTGCTCTGTAAACTGCACCCGTGGATAAGTCGGGTTCGCGCTCAGAAGTAATTTGCGATTATCACGCTGTGCGCGTATTTGAAATACGATATCGTTCTCAGTAGGTTGATGAATTTTATTAATACGCGATCCTACAAGAACCTGAAGCTCCTGTACAATCGCACGGGTTACAATACCATCCAGTGCCATGTGTATAATTCTCCTATTCCTCTATTTATCGGAAAGTGGGCGTATGCGTTGCTTGCCCACCCTTTCTATGATGCCACAAACCATTCGCAATTGACAGCTATCTCATGCTATGCTTACCCCATAGATTGCATTTTGACCAGTATACAGAGCAGGGAGAGAGCCAACATGGAATTTACAAAAATGAACGGACTTGGTAACGACTTTATCGTCGTTTATGGCGAGCCCTCGTTGCCTGCTAACGCAGGTGAGCTAGCGATTCGCCACTGCAACCGCTACTTCGGGATCGGTGCAGATGGACTGGTATACATATTACCATCAGCGCGCGCAGATGTGATGATGCGCATTATTAATTCAGATGGATCAGAAGCAGAGCAATGCGGCAATGCCGTACGCTGTGTTGCCAAATACGTGTACGATCGTCAGATCGTTGCACATACCGATATCCGTATTGAAACGATCGGTGCAGGCGTGCAAACGGTAACGATCCAAGCCGAGAACGGTAAAGCCCAAACCGTACGTGTCGACATGGGCGAGCCGATTCTTGAAGGCGAGCGTATCCCCGTAGCCATAGCGAGCAATCCTGTGCTAAATGCACCGATCGAAGCTGGTGGAGAAACGTTCGAATTTACCGCCGTATCGATGGGCAATCCACACTGCATCATCTATGTCGATAATGCTGTCGACTTCGATCTGCACAAATGGGGCCCTCTACTCGAAAAGCATGAACTGTTCCCACGTAAAACCAATGTAGAATTCACCACAGTCCGCAGTCGCGACCGAATCGACATGCGCGTCTGGGAACGCGGAGCAGGCCCCACCCTCGCGTGCGGTACAGGCGCATGCGCGACACTCGTCGCATCCGTCCTCAACGGCTATACCGACCGTAACGCCTACGTATCCCTTAAAGGCGGAGA
The DNA here is from genome assembly GCF_034055775.1 of Paenibacillus hunanensis. Classification (NCBI taxonomy): domain Bacteria; kingdom Bacillati; phylum Bacillota; class Bacilli; order Caryophanales; family Paenibacillaceae; genus Paenibacillus; species Paenibacillus hunanensis. The sequence goes on from NZ_CP139194.1 coordinate 2,064,029, forward strand.
CCTGTACATCGAATGGGACGAAGCAACAAACCGCGTATACATGACCGGCCCTGCTGAAATGGTGTATACTGGGCAGACGATAGACTGATGTACGATGGATGAGACTTAAATAGGGCTATTTTAAAACTGCAATAATGCAATAATTAGAAACGTATGAAACGGAATGAGTTTGAAAGGTTGAGTGAATTCCAAAAGCTTGAGGAAAAGGATTAGACTGAAATCATTCTTACAAGCTGAATCTAATTCAGCTATATAAATTATGCAGTAATTGCGAATTACTATCATGCTATTGTTTTAAAAGTGATTTATGCATGTTTAGAAGAATAATGTATGGAATAAAATACACTTGTGTATGTGTATGTGTATGTGTATGTGTATGTTTTGAATAAGAAATGGATTTGCAAGAAATATCGTCTCTTGTTAGCAACCAGCAGAGAACGGAGGGAAGGAAATAAGGGAAAAGGACGATTTTGGAGGGGCGGGAATCTTCATTTTGACCTAATCCAAAAGATTCCCGCGGCTCCACCTGAGTCCGTTCCCTTATTCCTTACCGGAGTGGATGATGCTCTAACAAAACAAGTCTGCGAGTCCGTTTTTTCTGCTAACGAACAAGGCAGTACACTCAATAAAAACTGTTCACTATTTGATACACTGTAAGCTACTCTGCATTCCATATGCCCACATTTCAGCTCCAACAAACGCAGACACCCCAGCAGTTATACCTTTTAGCTATATCAGTCGATTTTGCCTTTAATTGCCTGCAATTTATGTTACATTAAGCGTACATTATGACAGCGAGGTGTAGCTTTATGAAGCCTGATTTGCGGACAAGATGGACAGAAGGCGTCATCGTAGGCGATGGTGCGATGGGAACTTATTTATACCAGCTCGGTTTTCCGGTTGGCATTTCAAATGAAGAACTGAATCTGCTTAATCCGCAGATCATTGAAGATATTCACCGTCAGTATGTGAACGCCGGTGCAGAATTAATTGAAACGAATACATTCTCTGCCAACTATGAGCGGCTTGCCAAGTTTGGTCTGGAGCACAAGGTAGAAGAGATTAACCGTGCGGGTGTGCGGATTGCACGTCAGGCGGCAGCGGATAAAGCCTATGTCGTCGGCTCGGTCGGTGCGATTCGAGAAGGCAAACGCTCGAATACGCCGCTACAGGAGCTACGTAAGTATTTCAAGCAGCAGCTTCATGCGATCCTAGATGAAGGCGTGGATGGCATTTTGCTGGAAACGTTTTTTGAACTGGAGGAATTGGCGCTTGCTTTGCGTCAGGTTCGTAAAATGACCGATATTCCGGTTATGTGTCAGCTCACAGTCGAGGATTCAGTGCGTACGCAGGATGGGTACGATCTGCCAGACGCATTTGCGATTCTTGCTGAAGCTGGTGCAGATATGGTCGGCTTGAATTGCCGTGTCGGCCCGAATGGAACGATGCGTGCACTGGAATATATTCGTGGTAAGGTTGCGTTGCCATTGTCCGTATACCCGGATGCGGGGGTGGCGAGCTATATTGATGGAGAGTATCGCTACAAGGCGAAGCCATCGTATTTTGGCCAAAGCTCGGTACGGCTGGCTGAGCTGGGTGCACGGGTCGTAGGCGGATGCTGCGGCACCACACCGAAGCATATCGCTGCGATTGCACGGGCGCTGGAGGATTATAGTGCGCCTGCGCTTGATTTTTCGAATGTGAAGGTGCCTTCACCGAAGGTAAGCATCACGATGGAAAAGGATATTTTACACGGCTGGGATTCGATTGGTGAGGAAGCACCGCCAACGCTCGTGGATCTGGCGCGCGAGCGCCCGACGGTTATTGTTGAGCTCGATCCGCCGCGCGATCTGGACATTAGCAACTTTATGACTGGAGCGGAGGCGTTGAAAAAAGCAGGCGCCGATGCGGTAACGATGGCGGATAACTCGCTGGCGGTGACGCGGATGAGCAATATGGCGCTTGCCCATCTGGTGCAGCGAGAATACGGCTTGCGTGCACTGGTGCATATCACGTGCCGGGATCGCAATATGATCGGCAGTCAGTCGCATATGATGGGATTGAATGCGCTCGGAATCGACCATGTGCTTGCCATTACAGGCGATCCTTCCAAATTCGGCGATCTTCCTGGTGCAAGCTCAGTATATGATATGACCTCATTCGATATGATTCGCATGATCAAGCAGCTCAACGAAGGTGTAGCATTTTCAGGTAAAACGCTCAAGCACCGCGCGCGCTTCGTCGTCGGCTCAGCGTTTAATCCGAATGTGAAGCATCTGGATAAGGCTGTACAGCGTCTGGAAAAGAAAATTGCTGCTGGAGCCGATTATGTGATGACACAACCGGTCTATGATGCAAAGCTAATTGCCGATATTCGGGCAGCAACGAGTCATCTAACAGTGCCTGTGTTTATTGGTATTATGCCGCTTGCAAGCGGACGCAATGCGGAATATCTGCACAATGAGGTGCCAGGTATCCAGTTACCGGATCATATTCGCGGACGGATGTCTGGACTTGAAGGTGAAGAAGGACGCCAGATGGGGGTAGCGATCGCTGAGGAATTGATCGACGTGGCGCTGGAGCATTTTAACGGAATCTACATTATGACACCGTTCATGCTGTACGAGATGAGTGCTCGCCTGACCGAATACGTATGGGCAAAAGCAAAGCAACGTCCAAACCCCTTGTTTCAAGGCAAATAATCAATTACAATAGTATAACGGATGTGATGCCGATGTCATTCAGTATGACCGGATACGGTCAGTCCACCGTTCAACACGGTGGCTACAAAATCCAGATTGAAGTAAAATCCGTCAACCATCGCTATTGCGAGATCATGCTTCGTATGCCGCGCGAATGGGCAAGTATGGAAGACAGCTTGCGCAAGCTCGTGCAGAGTAAGGTGAAGCGTGGACGGATTGATGTATTTGTAAATAAAGAGCAGGATGACGGGCAACCGTCATCGCTCCAGCTTGATCATGATACGGCAGCAGCCTATATTACGGCAGCCGCAGAGCTAAGGCAACGATATGAGGTGGCAGGCACATTAGAGGTCAGTCATCTGCTTGCGTTGCCTGGCGTCATGAAGATGCAGGAGCGTAGCAACGAGCAAGATGATCCTGAGCAATTGCAGGAGCTGCTGAAGCAGGGATTGGACGAGGCGCTGAACGGCCTGGTGGAAATGCGGGTGCGTGAGGGTCGGCATCTGGTCCTCGACCTGACGAGCAGACTTGCTCATTTAGAACAGCTTTATCAAGAGATGCGAGAGCTTGCGCCTACTGTGGTGGAGGAGCACCGTATTCGGATGAAGCAGCGACTAAGTGAGCTTCAGGATGGTAGCTTTCACTGGGATGAATCAAGAATTGGAATGGAAGTGGCAATTTTTGCCGATCGTTCCAATATCGATGAGGAATTGACCAGGCTATCGAGTCATTTTGGACAGTTCCGGCAATTGCTGGAGCAGGATGATTCGATCGGCCGTAAGCTCGATTTCCTACTTCAGGAAATGAACCGGGAAGTCAATACGATTGGTTCCAAAGCTAATCATCTGGCTCTAGTTAACCATGTCGTCGAGATGAAAGCGGAACTGGAAAAAATCCGTGAACAAGCCGCGAATTTGGAATAAGACCAAGAAGCGACGTTAGTTTCGGCGCAATTGAGTCAAATGCATAGGGGGAAAAACCTGAACATGGCAATCAAACTTATCAACATTGGCTTTGGTAATATTGTATCCGCAAACCGGATCATTTCTATCGTAAGCCCGGAATCCGCACCAATCAAACGGATTATTCAGGAGGCACGCGATCGCCATATGCTGATTGATGCAACCTATGGTCGACGTACACGTGCGGTAATTATTACCGATAGTGATCACGTCATTTTATCGGCGGTTCAGCCGGAAACCGTAGCCCATCGTTTGTCCCTCAAAGACGACGATAACGACGAATAAACAAAATCAGACTGCCGGTGCTTGGAATCAGGCTACCGGCAGTCTACATTGGAGTGTATCATGTCTAAAGGATTATTATTTGTACTGTCCGGCCCGTCCGGTGTCGGCAAAGGAACCGTCAGCGCAGAGCTACGCACACGCAAGCCCGAGCTGATCTATTCGGTATCCGCGACCACTCGTCAGCCGCGCGAGGGTGAAGTTGATGGGGTCAACTATTTCTTCAAAACACACGAGGAGTTTCAGCAAATGATCGCTGGCGATATGCTGCTGGAATATGCAGAATACGTAGGCAATCATTACGGCACACCACGTGATTTTGTAGAGAGCACACTGGAAGCAGGCAACGATATTTTTCTGGAAATCGAAGTGCAGGGCGCACTGAAGGTGATGGAAAAGTTCCCTGAGGGTGTGTTCATTTTCCTGACGCCTCCTTCGTTTGAAGAACTGCAAAATCGTCTGACCAACCGTGGTACGGAAACAGTTGATACGATCAACAATCGCATGACGGTTGCAGCAGATGAGCTGGAAATGATGAAGCATTACGACTACTCTGTGGTGAATGATGAGATCGAGCTGGCTTGTCAGCGCATCGAAAGCATCATTATCGCTGAGCATTGCAAGATTCGTAAATAAGTTGCAGAGCAGAAATGTTCTGACAGAATATGAGGTGCAAAACTATGTTATATCCATCCATTGATGAAATGATGAACAAAGTAGACAGTAAATACTCGCTCGTTGTTGCGGCATCCCGCCGTGCAAGACAACTGCGTGATGGCAGCAAAAGCGAACTGCACCATCCAAAAGCTCACAAATTTGTCGGCGTAGCACTGGAAGAAATCTACAACGACAACATCAAGATCGAGCGCCGTACTGAAGCAGAATTGGAACAAAGCGACCGCGAAAACTAATTCCTTCATTTGCTTATAGCATACCAATGCTATAGCGTAACCAACGGGCAATGATAACAACCGAAAGGTTGTTATTTTTTGTGTAAACGAACGTACGATAACGCACAGGATGTACGAATACCTGTACCCTTTTCGTACATTTAGAGGTATAATAAAGGGATTGAGAAGATAATTTCTCAATCCCTTTTTTTATTTGATAATCGGGGTTTTCGATAGGAGCCAATGGTGAATTTTCAGTTGAAAAACTAGTAACTTTTTGTTTATTGCACCCTGATTATATTCCACACAACAATAATAAATGCTCTAAGATATTTATTGGAATGTTGGTGCTTCAATCGTACTTGTACCAATGCTCCACACCATAAAAGATATTTTATCCTGGCTGTGGAAAGACTTGTGTTGCATATGCGACGGAACGAAGATAAGGAAATAAGGGAAAGGACGACTTTGGAACGCGGGAATCTACAATTTTTCTTGCTTCGTAGATTCCTGCGTTCCACCGGAGGACGTCTCTTATTCCTTGTCGTAGTGAAGCATGCGTTACAACAAAAGTCTATACACGCACCAGGTAAAATCACTTTCCCACCACCAATTTATAAAGAAAGCAGGGAATATCATGCTAAAAGGCAAAAAGATCGTGCTTGGCATCACCGGCGGTATAGCGGCTTACAAAGCAGCCTCGCTCTGTAGTGGGCTGGTCAAGCAGGGAGCCGATGTGCATGTGGTCATGACTGAATCGGCTGCCAAGTTTATTACCGAGCTTACCTTGCAGACGCTATCACGTAACCCTGTGCATATTGATACATTTGACGAACGCAATCCAGAGGTAGTAACGCATATTCATCTAGCTGATCTAGCCGACCTCGTATTGATTGCCCCAGCAACAGCGAATACGATTTCCCAAATGGCGCTGGGTCTAGCAGATAATATGCTTACCTCCATGCTGCTAGCAACGACAGCACCGATTATGGTCGCTCCAGCAATGAATGTGCATATGTACCAGCATCCGGCGATCATCGGTCATATGAACACACTTGTTGATCGCGGTGTCATGATGGTGGAGCCAGGCGAAGGTATGCTGGCATGTGGCTATGTGGGCAAAGGACGCTTAGAAGAGCCCGAGACGATCATCGCGGTAGTACAGCAGTATTTTGCTACACAGGAACGTGAACGCCAGCTTGCAGGGCTATTAGCTGGACGCACGGTGACAGTGACAGCAGGTGGAACGATTGAACGAATTGATCCAGTTCGCTATATTACGAATGATTCCTCTGGCAAAATGGGCGTTGCTGTGGCACGTATGGCACATCGAATGGGTGCAGAGGTAAAGCTTATCGCCGCCTCGGTTCAGGTGCCTTTGCCGACAGACATCGAGACGATTCGCGTCCAATCTGCACAGGATATGTATGAAGCGGTGCTGGCAGAATGGAACGATACTGATATTATGGTGCAAACGGCTGCGGTTGCTGATTACCGTCCAAAAACGGTACATGCCACCAAAATGAAAAAGAAGGATGCTGACCTGACGCTAGAGCTTGAAAAAACCGTCGACATTTTGCAGAGTCTGGGTGAGCGTAAGGTCGATCAATTTTTGATTGGCTTTGCCGCAGAGACAGGCAATGTGGCCGAATATGCGATGGACAAGCTTCGACGCAAGCGCTGTGATCTGATTGTCGCAAATGATGTGACAGCAGCGGGCGCTGGCTTTGGCACAGATACGAATCGTGTACAGATTTTTGATGAAAATGGACTTGCTGATGACGTACCGCTGATGAGCAAGGACGAAGTCGCATCACGCCTGCTACAGCTTGCAGCGAAGCGAATGAGCGGGGTGTCTGCCTCATGAGCCGGATTGCCAGGGTGATCGTTGATGTTCCGAGCCGTGGCACTGACCGACCGTTTGATTACTTGATCCCGGATTCGATGCAGGGTTGGCTGGAGATTGGCAGTCGGGTCGGTGTACCTTTTGGTCCACGTACCTTACAGGGCTTTGTCATTGGACTTGCTGAACAGTCGGAAACGCCAGATATAAAGCTGAAGCCGATTAAGGAGCTGCTCGATCTCGTTCCACCTTTATCTGAGGATCTGATCGAGCTTTCAGCGTGGATGAGTGCGCGTTATGCGTGTCACCGGATTACCGCGCTGCAAGCGATGCTGCCATCGGCGCTAAAGGGTAAAGCAGAGCGATATATTCGAGTTGCTGATCCATCCGAGTGGGGTGAGCGTGAACAGGGGACAGCTACTACTGCTGATGAGCCTGTCCTATTTGAAACGGTAGATGAGCTGGATGAAGCAGAAGCAGCGATCGTTGCTCATATTCGCAAGCAGCAGGAAGTACGGATGGAGCATCTCAGCCGCAAGTTTGCTGGACAGGCAGATACAATCAAGCGTCTGCTCCAGCGTGGTGTATTGTCGGAAACACGCAGTATTCGTGATAAGGTGCAGAAGAAGACGGTACGGACGGTATCGCTTCGACTCCCAGAGGATGAGATTCGCACGATTATCGATGAGTTTCCTGCGCGAGCGAGTCGGCAAAAGGAAGTGCTCGCTTTTATCGCGGATATTGGCGGTGAGGTGACGATGAAGCAGATTCTGAGTGTGCTTGGTGTTACAGCTAGCACGGTCAAGTCGCTTGCAGATAAAGGCTATATTGCGATTCAGGATACCGAGGTATTCCGTGATCCGTATAAGGATCGTCATTTTAAGCCGAGTCAGCCCTTCGTACTGACGGATGAACAGCAGATGGTGTACGACTCCATCGTACAGCGTATCGATAGCCGTACCGAGGGTGAATTTCTAGTGCACGGTATTACAGGGAGCGGTAAGACCGAGGTCTATCTGCAATCGATTCAGCGGGTGATTGAGCAGGGACGACAAGCGATTATGCTCGTGCCAGAAATCTCACTCACCCCACAAATGGTGGAGCGTTTTAAAAGCCGCTTCGGTGATCATGTGGCGGTGCTGCATAGCCGTTTGTCCAGCGGTGAGCGTTATGATGAATGGCGCAAAATTCGTGAAGGTCAGGCGCTGGTGGCAATTGGAGCACGCTCGGCGATTTTTGCCCCATTTGCCCATCTCGGTCTGATCATTATGGATGAGGAGCATGAGACCTCTTACAAGCAGGAGGAAAGCCCCAAATATCATGCTCGTGATGTGGCGGTGCATCGTGCGCATCAGCATCAGGCGGTGGTCATTCTGGGTTCGGCTACCCCTTCGCTGGAGAGCTATCATGCTTCTCGTTCACAAAGTAATGATGAATTCAAACCGACGCTACTAGAAATTCACGGACGTGCGCTTGGCAGCGAACTGCCTGCGGTACACATCGTGGATATGCGTGAGGAGCTGAAGGAAGGGAACCGCTCCATGTTCAGCCGTCCACTATATGAGGCAATCGCCGATCGGCTGGAGAAAAAGCAGCAGACCGTGCTCTTGCTGAATCGGCGTGGACACTCGACATTCGTGATGTGTCGCACCTGTGGCTATGTCGCTGAATGCCCGAACTGCGATATCTCGCTTACCTTCCACCAGCGCTCGAACAATCTGCGTTGCCATTATTGTGGTCATGCGGAGCCAGCGCCAGAGGTGTGTCCAGAGTGCGGAAGTGAGCATATTCGCTATTTTGGTACAGGAACACAGCGGGTAGAGGAAGAACTGGCGAAGCTGTTCCCGGGTATTCGGGTAGTACGCATGGATGTGGATACGACTACGCAGAAGGGTTCACACGAAAAGCTATTGAACACATTCCGTGATCGGCAGGCAGATTTACTACTTGGTACACAGATGGTCGCCAAAGGTCTGGATTTCCCGGATGTAACGCTTGTCGGCGTTATTGCTGCTGATTCGGCGCTGCATCTGCCTGATTTTCGTGCAGGAGAGAAGACATTTCAGCTATTGACTCAGGTAGCTGGACGTGCAGGTCGGCACCATTTGCCAGGTGAGGTTATCGTACAGACGTACAATCCGGATCACTATTCGGTGGTGCATGCGAGCCGACATGATTATGCTTCTTTTGTACGTGAAGAGCTGAAGCATCGTCAAGGGCTTGGCTATCCACCTTACTGCCGCCTGGCACTGATCACCTTTTCGCATGAAAAGCTGCCATTACTTGTACGAATCGCTGAAAATTATGTGCAAATGGTCAAGGATCAGGCACAGCGATTGGGCTGGCTAGGCAGTCTGGAGCGCTTTTCCACTGAGGCGCTGGATGTGCTTGGACCAGTCGCTTCACCGATTCCACGGCTAAAAAATAGATACCGATTCCAATGTATGATAAAATGGCGTGGAGATATGGACGTTGCGAAGCTGGCGGAATTTGTATCCCAGCAGCTACAGGACAGCACGCGCGATAAAGAACTTTTGATCAGCATTGATGTTGATCCACAGGTAATGATGTAGCACCAACTGCCCCGATTGCTCCTACAGCTGCCTATAGTCAGGCGCTGCTTGGAGTAGCGGGGCTGCTGTTTGCGGATGATCAACAATAGAGTCTGCGTAATTGATGCTGCATCAAGTAAACAAAACAACTGAACTGATATGACGTAAAGGATGGATGAGACGATGGCAATTCGTATTATTGTAAAAGAACCAGATGAAGTGCTTCACAAAAAAGCAAAGGAAATCACAAAAATTACCCCTAATGTGCAAAAGCTGCTGACCGATATGGCAGAAACGATGTATGACGCAGATGGCGTAGGACTGGCTGCACCACAGGTCGGTATTCTTAAACGTGCAATTGTAGTTGATGTAGGAGATGAGCATGGCTTGATCGAGCTGATTAACCCTGAGATTGTCGCAAGTAGCGGCGAGCAGCTCGGTTCGGAAGGCTGCCTGAGCATTCCAGCATTGAATGGTGAAGTACGCCGTGCAATGGAAGTGACGGTAAAAGGTCTGGATCGCGATGGTAACGAGATTACGATAACTGGACGCGAGCTGCTGGCACGTGCGCTACAGCATGAGATCGATCATCTGAACGGTGTATTGTTCACCGATATCGCCGAGCGTGTCTATGACCGCAGACTGGACGAGGAAGGGGAATAAACATTGACCAGAATCGCTTTTATGGGAACGCCTGACTTTGCAGTAGCTAGCCTCAAGCTGCTACTGGAGCAGGGGATGAATGTTGTGTGCGTGGTTACCCAGCCAGACAAGCCACAAGGACGCAAGAAAATTCTAACACCATCGCCAGTCAAATCAGCAGCATTGGAGCATGGTCTGCCTGTACTACAGCCGCAGCGTATGCGCAATCCGGAAGCAGTAGCAGAGCTGGCGGCGTATGAGCCTGATCTGATCGTAACGGCGGCGTATGGACAAATTTTACCGAAGGCTGTGCTGGATCTGCCACGTCTGGGCTGTGTTAATATCCATGGCTCGCTGCTGCCTAAATACCGCGGCGGTGCACCGATTCAGCGCTGCATTATTAACGGTGAGACAGTGACAGGAATTACGCTTATGTATATGGCGGAAGGTCTGGACACCGGTGATATGATCGCACGTCTGGAAGTGCCGATTACGGACGAAGACACGTCAGGAACGTTATTTGAAAAAATGAGCGTTGCTGGTGCAGAATTGCTGAAGCAGGAGCTCCCACGTCTGCTGGAAGGCAAGCTGGATGCGGAGCCGCAAAATGACGACGAAGCGACCTATGCACCGAACTTGACGCGTGAAGACGAGAAAATCGACTGGAGCAAGGATAGCCGGGCGATTTATAATCAGATTCGCGGTCTCGTACCCTTTGCAGGGGGCTTTACGCTATGGAATGGCGATGTGTTCAAGGTATGGAAAACACTCAAGCCCGAGGCAAATGAATCGTTGCCGAGTGGCGTTGCGGATGCCGTGCCAGGTACGGTAGTCGAGTTTAACAAAAACGGAATCGTGGTTCGTACAGGTGATGGTGTACTGACGCTGACCGAAGTACAGCCTGCGGGTAAAAAAGCGCTGCGTGCAGCTGACTTTGCACGTGGGAATGTAATGATCACAGGAACGGTGCTGTCGTGAGTTCATCCGATAAGCGCCCACGCCGTCCAGCGCAGTCATCAGGAAACGGCTCCTCGAATGGGCAAGGTAAACGATCGTCCTCATCTGCGAATCGTAATGGCTCCAGTAAACCGCAGTCAGCACCAAAGGTAGGAGCGCGCAAACTGTCTGCTCGTGATGTGGCGCTAAATGTATTGACCGATGTGGAAGCAAGCGGCTCGTATAGCAACCTGCAATTGAATCAGGCGCTGGTACAGGCAGGTCTGGAGCGAGCGGATGCTGGATTGACGACAGAGATCGTCTACGGCACCATTTCCCATTTGAATACGATTGATTATTTTCTCGGACGCTTTGTAGCGAAGGGAATGCATAAATTACAGCCATGGGTACGAAGCTTGTTACGGCTGAGCTTTTACCAGATTTATTATCTTGATCGCATTCCTCCGCATGCAGCAGTGAATGAAGCGGTCAATATCGCCAAACGCCGTGGACATCAAGGAATCTCCGGTATGGTAAATGGAGTGCTGCGTAATGTACTACGTCAGCTCGATGAGCTGGTGATTCCAGACAATCTGTCTGCGGTACAGCGTATTTCTCTCCAATATTCACATCCTGAATGGCTGGTAGAGCGCTGGGTGCAGCAATTCGGTGAAAGTGTTACCGAGCAGATTTGCATGTCTAACAATGAACCACCTGCTGTTAGTGTGCGTGTGAACACCAACAAGACGACACGCGAGCAGATGCTGAAAACGCTGAATGATGCTGGCTATTATGCGCAGCCATCTACCATTGCACCAGATGGTATTCTGGTAGGCGGTAGTGGCAATATGGCATTAACGGACTGGTATCGTGATGGTATGCTGTCGATTCAGGATGAAAGTTCAATGCTTGTGGCTGAGGCGGTTCAGCCAGAGCCGGGTATGAGCGTACTCGATTGCTGCGCAGCGCCCGGTGGTAAAACTGCTCATATCGCAGAGAAAATGCACAATCAAGGTCATATTATCGCCAACGATATTCATGAACATAAGCGTAAGCTGATCGACGATCAAGCGCAGCGTCTGCATCTGTCTGTGATCGATACTGCTGTCGGCGATGCGGTGGCTTTGCCTGAGCGGTATGAGGCAGCTTCGTTTGATCGTATTTTGCTGGATGCACCTTGCTCAGGTCTGGGTGTCATTCGTCGTAAGCCAGATTTGAAATGGAACAAGTCCGCTTCGGATATTAAAGAGATTGCGGCTTTACAGCGCCGATTGTTGGAGCGAGTTGCTTCATTACTCAAGCCTGGTGGGATACTGGTGTATAGCACCTGTACGATTGAGCAGAGTGAAAATGAAGATGTGGTGCGTAGCTTTGTCGATACCCATCCGCAGTTCGAACCGGTCATAGTTCCGTTATTTGCCGATAAGCTGGCACATGCGAAAGCGTCGGAGCAAGCCGCGCTTGGCGTGCAAATTTTGCCACAGGATTATCATTCGGATGGATTTTATATCGCTGCGCTGCGTTTAAAAGCTTAAATGCATGTATTAACTTTATTTTTAACGGATCAAATCAATAGCAAAGATACACCGTTATAGCCTGAAAAGCTGGTGCGGTATAGCCTACAGCGGGCCCGACAGAAGATGCTCCAAGCAGATTGTAGCAACGAATGGCGGCGCGCCCCTTTAGGCTTTCTTTGTTTTGTGCTAAAATAGTAAAGATGTGAACCCGATAGTAATGTTCAGTTAAACAAATTTAAGATATGAAGAATAGGTGTGATAAATCTAATGAAACCCTTTATATATGACTTTTCCCTGGAGGATCTTCAGGACTGGGTGAAAGAAAATAATGAGCCTGCATTCCGGGCATCGCAAATTTTTGACTGGCTGTATGTGAAGCGCGTAACTTCGTTTGAAGAAATGACGAACTTGTCCAAGGGGCTGCGTGCCAAGCTGAACGACCAGTTTTCTTTTGTCATGCTTGATGAGATTACCAAGCTGCAATCCAAAGATGGCACGGTGAAATTCCTGTTCGGTCTGCATGATAACCATGCGATTGAGACGGTTATTATGCGTCACAACTATGGTAACAGCATCTGTGTGACTACACAGGTCGGTTGCCGTATCGGTTGTACGTTCTGTGCATCCACACTGGGCGGTCTGAAGCGTAACCTGACAGCTGGTGAGATCGTGGCTCAGGTTGTTCAAGCGCAAAAGATTCTGGACGAAACGAATGAGCGCGTAAGCAGTATCGTTATTATGGGCTCCGGTGAGCCGTTTGAGAATTATGATGCAACGATGAAATTCCTGCGCATTATGATTCACGAAAAAGGGCTTAACATCGGACAACGCCACATTACCGTATCCACAAGTGGCATCGTACCAAGCATCTACAAATTTACTGACGAAAATACACAGATCAATCTGGCGATCTCGATTCACGCACCAAATGACAAGCTGCGTTCCAAGCTGATGCCGGTTAACCGCCGCTTCCCATTTGATGATGTGATGGAATCCCTGCGTCATTATATGGCTAAAACAGGTCGCCGTATTACATTTGAATACGCATTGATCGGTGGCGTAAATGATCGTCCTGAGCATGCAGAGGAGCTGGCTAACGTGCTGAAGGACATGATGTGTCACGTGAACCTGATTCCGGTCAACTATGTACCGGAGCGCGATTATGTGCGTACTCCGCGTAAGGATATTTTTGAATTTCAACGTATTCTGGCAGACAAAGGTGTGAACGTAACGATCCGTCGCGAGCAGGGGCATGATATCGCTGCTGCCTGCGGACAGTTGCGTGCGAAGCACATGGAGTCGACTGCGAGGTGATCGGTGTTGATTAAAACAGCACAGTTGAGTGATAAGGGACGCGTCAGACAGGTAAATGAGGATTCCGTATGGGTTGGCAATATACAGGGCGAGTATGTACTCGGTATTGTAGCGGACGGCATGGGTGGGCATCGCGCAGGCGATACCGCCAGCCGTTTGGCTGTGCAGACGGTCATTTCAGATTTGCAGGGTCTTGAAGCGGGGCTATCGGCAGAAGCATGCCGTGCCGCGCTGCATGATGCGATTTTACATGCGAATGATGTTGTTTTTCATACGGCCCAGACAAGCGATGATTATCATAATATGGGAACGACCGTGGTTGCCGTATTGCTGAAAGGGAGTCAGGGGATTATCGGTCATATTGGCGATAGTCGGGCCTATCTGATCAGTGAGGAAGGACTGCGTCTGATCACTCAGGATCACAGTCTGGTGAACGAGCTGCTAAAAACCGGGCAAATTAGCCAGGAGGAGGCGGCTGCTCATCCGCGTCGTAATGTATTGACGCGTGCGCTTGGCACCGATTCCGAGGTGAGCGTAGAACTGGATGATATTGAACTGTCTTCAGGCGAAGTATTGCTGTTATGCAGCGATGGACTTAGTAATATGATCACACGTGATCAGATCGAGACGGTAGCGCTGGCTGGCATTGCGCTGGACGAGCGTGCACGTCATCTGGTTGCACTCGCGCTGGAAGCTGGTGGCGAGGACAATATTACCGTAGCCCTGTTTGAATATGATAAAACAGCACAGGGTGCACATAGTGAGGGGTGGACGCCATGATTGGACGTATTCTAGGCGGCCGCTATGAAATTATGGAAGAGATCGGCGGAGGCGGTATGGCGCTTGTATACAAAGCGCTGGATGTACTGCTGAACCGCCATGTCGCTATTAAAGTATTAAGACAGCAGTTTGTGCATGATGAGGAGTTCATTCGTCGTTTCCGCCGCGAAGCGCAGTCAGCAGCTTCGCTGTCCCATCCGAATGTAGTGAGCATCTATGACGTAGGGCAGGAGGACGATGTTCATTTTATCGTGATGGAATACGTGAATGGACAGAATCTGAATGAGATCATCAAGGCACGCGCACCGTTGCCAGTAGAAGAAGCGGTTCGTATTGCGACCCAGATCTGTGATGCACTGGAGCATGCGCATCATAATCAGATTATTCACCGTGATATTAAGCCGCATAACATTTTGATTGGCTTGAATGGTCGCGTGAAGGTGACTGACTTTGGTATCGCACGGGCGGTTACATCTACCACGATTACACAGACTGGCTCTGTTGTAGGCTCGGTGCACTATTTTTCACCGGAGCATGCAAAGGGCGTAACGACAGGCGAAAAGTCTGACCTGTATTCGCTCGGTATCGTGATGTATCAGATGCTAACGGGCAGACTGCCGTTTCAGGGCGAAAGTCCGATCAGCGTTGCGCTCAAGCATTTGCAGGATGAATTTGAAGATCCGCGCGTGATCAATCCATTGATTCCGCAAAGTGTAGAAAATATCATCCTCAAATCAATGCGCAAAAATCCAGCCGAGCGTTATCATTCGGCACAGGATATGCTGCTCGATCTGGATACATGTCTGATGCCAGAACGCAGCACCGAAACAAAGGTGTATTTCCCAACTAATGACGATGATGAGCAGACCAAGGTCGTATCGGCAATCCGTCCGAACTCGATTCCGATACCGCCGCCTGAAAAGGAGGACGTTCGCCATATGGAACGTGACCGCGGAAGAACAAGCCCTGCTACCAAGCCGAAAAGCTTCTGGAAAAAGCCAGCGGTATGGGTATCGATCGTTGTCGTGGTGCTCTTGATCATGACGGCCATCGTAATGTATGTCAGCTCTACACTGGAAACAAAGGATGTTATCGTACCAAGCGTGCTGAATCAAAAGGAGCAAAGCGCAGTACAGCAGCTGGAGGCAATGGGTCTTACCGTTTCGGATAAGATTAATTATGAATATCAGGAAGGTAAAGAGGCAGGGATTGTTTTCGCTCAGGATCCTGAGCCGAATGCAACGGTCAAGTCAGGCGCACAGGTTACACTCAGCGTGACGGTAGACAAGGACCCGATCAAAATGCCGGACTTCAAGGATGGACAGACGACGTACGAGGATGCTCGCAAGCAGCTACTCGCGCTTGGATTCAAGGATAATCAGATTACTCGTGAAGACCAAACAAGCGACAGTGTAGATAGCGGCATCGTGCTCGATCAGAATCCAGGTGCAAATGAGGATGTGAAGCCAGAGACGCAGGCAGTCACACTCGTTGTGAGTAAGGGCGTATCTACGGCAACCGTACCGGATGTGACCAATTCCGGACAATCCTCAGCACAATCGAAATTATCCAGTGCAGGCTTTTCAATGGGTAATGTACAGCAGGAATCAAGCTATACGGTAGAAGCAGGCAAGGTCACACGTCAAAATCCACAGGCTGGCTCATCTGCAACTAAAGGCAGCAAAGTGGATGTGTGGATCAGTAGCGGATATCCACCGGAAGCACTCGACTTTACGTACTCCGTTTCCGTACCACCAAAAACGGCAGGTCAGTCGAGCAAGATCAATATCATCTATACTGATGCACGTGGCGCAGATCGTAACTGGGGTACCAAAACGATCAATTCTCGTCAATCGCTACAGGTGAATATGATTTTGGACCCAAGCCAAAATGGTGTGGTCAAAGTATATCGTGATGGTCAGTTCCTGGATACATTTGCGATTAGCTATAATGATGCGAAGCAGGGAACTGTGCAGGAAGGTATTATCGAGCCAGACAATACAGGTCAGGTAACGCCTCCGCCAGATGGTGGTACAACCTCGCCAACAACACCTCCAGCTGACAATGGTGGTACCGATCCAGCTACAGGTAGTACGGGAACAGATAATGGAAATGGTAATGGAAATGGTAGCGATAATCAGGGACCGGGTAATAACAATGGTAACGGCAACGGGACATCAGATCCTGCGGCAGGCACCAACGGGCCTTGAGTTGTAGCTAGAGCTTGATCTTAACAAGCCTCATTTACAAACAATCATGGGCTATTCAAGCCAGCCTTTGTGCGAATGAGTAGGCACAACAACGATAAATAACAGGCTATTGCAACATAGCCAAGCTCAAGAAATGAAAGGACGGATGGCATGCCTGAAGGCTTAATTGTCAAAGCGCTAAGCGGATATTATTACGTTAAACCGGATACGGAGAGCGGAGATTACGCTCTCTCCGAAACGGGCACCATCCAGTGCCGCGCCAGAGGCATCTTTAAGAAAAAAGGCATTTCGCCGCTTGTTGGCGATGGGGTCATCTATTCATTGACTGAGAACGGAGAAGGCACCGTTGATGAAATATTGCCACGGAGGACGGAACTGATCCGTCCTCCTGTGGCGAATATTCGTCAAGCGGTGCTACTCTTTTCCGTCAAGGAACCAGACCTTAGCCTGATTCTACTGGATAAATTTCTGGTACATATTGAACATGCCGGACTGGAGCCGCTGATCTGCTTTACAAAAATGGATCTGATCGACCCGCAGGATACAGCGACACGGAACGAGGTGGAGCAGGCGAAGCAGCTATACGAACGTATCGGCTATCAGGTTATTCTGACCAGTGCGGAAAATGAACTGGGCACGGATCAGATTCGTGAAGAGCTGAATGGTAAAATTAGCATGTTCGCCGGACAATCCGGGGTAGGCAAATCGTCGCTACTGAACAAGGTAATTCCAGGTAGCGATCTGAATACGAGCGAGATCAGTATGCGACTTGGTCGCGGACGTCATACGACACGTCATGTAGAGCTTATCGAGCTTCAAGGCGGCGGGTATGTCGCAGATACGCCAGGTTTCAGCCAGCTCAATTTTACGCAGCTGGGGGTAGATGATCTCGGTTCGTGTTTCCGTGAGTTTAACGAGTATGCAGACGGCTGCAAATTCCGTGGCTGTACCCATTTGCATGAGCCGGGCTGTAAAGTAATCGAAGCACTGGAGACAGGCGAGATTGCCGATACGCGCTACAAACATTATCAGCAGTTCTATCAGGAAATGAAAGACGAGAAACGGAGGTACTAACCATGCATAATATCAAAATTGCTCCTTCTATTCTGTCCGCAGATTTTGGACATTTACTGGATGAAATAAAAGAAGTGGAGCGCAGTGGTGCAGACTGGCTGCATGTCGACGTGATGGACGGACATTTTGTACCGAATATTACGTTTGGCGCACCTGTACTACAAGCAGTATCCTCTCACACCGGATTGTTCATCGATGTCCATCTGATGATCGAAAATCCAGAACTATACGTAGCTGACTTCGTGAAAGCTGGCGCACAGATGATCACCGTTCATGCGGAAGCTTGTACGCACCTTCATCGTGTGATCCACCTGATCAAAGAGCACGGCGCCAAAGCAGGCGTAGCTCTTAACCCAGCAACCCCAGCCAGCGCGATTCGCGAGGTGTTGGAAGATATCGATATGGTGCTCGTCATGACCGTTAACCCGGGCTTCGGCGGACAATCCTTCATCCCACGCACCGTACACAAAATCCGCGAAATCCGCCAATGGGCAAACGAAATGGGACACACCGCCCTACACATCGAAGTAGACGGCGGCATCGCTGCCTCCACCGCCCGCCAGGTCGTCGAAGCAGGAGCAGACGTCCTCGTAGCCGGCAGCGCCGTCTTCGGCGCCCCAGACCGCGCAGCCGCGATTCGTAGTATCCGTGATAGTTTGGTATAAAACCGGATACGAATAGGGTGCAGGTCATAAAGCGATTTAGCAAAATAAGCTTAATCATCAAGACGTAATCTAATGTCGTAAGACAAAATAAAAGCGTGTCGAAGTTACTCCTAACTTTGACACGCTTTTTTATATGTAGATACGTAATTGAAATGATAACGAAAAGATGAAAAATGATAGCTGTAGAGTAACGAGCCAATAATACAAATCGAAAGTTTGTGATGATAAGCGATACGAGGTGATTAACTCCAATTTTTTTCAGAGCTACAACAAAAATGTACGGCAAGCTTGAAAGTAGTACGGATTGAGATTAAAAGTAGTAAGTAGGGAACTCAAAATAAAATTGATAGAAAAACTAGATAGGGATTCTCAATTATATATGACTTAAAATACATGATTAAGAGAATATGATTAATGCATACTAACATGCTAAAGTGATAAAGTGCTTATGAACAAAAGAGTGCACATTGTTGTAAATGCAATTCATACAATAACGTAGTATTTTACATGATTAACTCACTGGATACAATGAATTCAATCGAAATATCGCATTAAGGAGAGTTCGTTTGCTGTATAAAATGTTTAGGCTACTCGAAGCATTTATAAGTAATTGAAGTATTTATAAGTAATAAATAAAAAGCACATATGTATAACCCAGCTCAGAGCGGAGGCAAGGGAATAAGGGGTAAGGACGACTTTGGAGGGGCGGGAATCTACAATTAACTCCTAATCCAGTAGATTCCCGCGGCTCCACCTGAGTCCGTCCTCTTATCCCTTGCCGAAGCGTTGTACCTTACAACCAGTCTACTCAGCAACCATCAACCTCAAAACCCACAGCAAAAAAGCACCCTCAGCGAGAGTGCTTTCTTCATCGACATATCATTATACGCGAGTAACTTTACCGGATTTCAGAGCACGAGTACTTACATAAACGCGCTTTGGTTTACCGTCAACGAGGATGCGAACTTTTTGAACGTTCACGCCCCAAGTGCGGCGATTACGGTTGTTTGCGTGAGATACGTGGTTACCGCTACCAGCAGTTTTACCAGTTACATAACATTTACGAGCCATAGTTACACCTCCTATTTCCAAAAAAGTGCATGAAAACAACACTCATAACATACTATCATAATCAAGAAAGCAACGTCAACACTTCTAAATACTTTATTTATTTCTGAACACGATTATAGTACAATGTAACATAGTTCAGTGTGATATTTTGGCAATAAAGCAAGCCTATTGGCGGACAAATGTAAAAGCGTTTTATTTCCGGTACATCGGAAGTGAAGGGTATATTTCGCCGCTATTTATGCTTGTTGTGTGGGCGAATGCCTGTTCTTGGTACTTGGTACGAATACATGGTGCTAAAATAGGTGGAACGACCGCATGACTATTGCGTATTGTATGTCAGAACATTGGGTATTGATATAGAGAGCACGGCACGCATGAATGCTGAGGTATCGATCAATACGGGCAAGCTGGATATACATTTACAATTCAAGCTCACGTATAAAATGAAAATAACGACAATAACAGAATGTTGAATCAGACGCGGTCAATAGGCTTAACGCATAGCGAGAGCCAGATCATACGAGTGATGATAGATGAGGAAGGGGATTTTTCATTGAGCAAGCGTTCTTTAAACGGGGTTGATTTTACCGCGATGGTATTAGCTGGCGCGGAGAAACTGCATAATCATGCCGAGCATGTCAATTCCTTGAATGTATTTCCTGTACCGGATGGTGACACAGGAACCAATATGAATTTGACGATGACAGCAGGGGTAGCGGAGCTGAAAGTGAACTCTTCGGCTGTCATTGGACAGGCGGCAACCGTGTTGTCCAAAGGACTACTGATGGGAGCACGCGGCAATTCCGGTGTGATTCTGTCCCAGCTTTTCCGTGGGTTCAGTCGTTCTGCGGCATCGCGTGATGAGCTGAATGCAGCTCAGTTTGCGGCAGCGTTGCAGCAAGGTGTAGAAACAGCCTACAAGGCGGTAGTCAAGCCGGTAGAGGGAACGATTCTGACCGTAGCACGTGAAGCAGCTAAGCATGCTGTATATTACGCACGTCGTACGACAGACATTACCGAGCTGATGGGCGAAGTATTGAAGCAAGCTCAGGCAACGCTAGCACAGACGCAGGAAATGCTGCCTGTGCTCAAGCAGGTCGGTGTCGTCGATTCTGGCGGTCAGGGACTTGTATATATTTATGAAGGCTTTTACGATTACTTACAGCATGGTGAATCATCCACCAGCCATAGCAGCACAGTAGCTTCTAATTCAACAGGGCAAGTAGCTGCGCCTTCGATGAACAAGGTGGCGGTTGATGTGCCATTATCTGCACAGGCGAAGCTGGAGACAGAAGATATCGAATTCCTGTATGATATGGAATTTTTCATTAATCGTACACTTGGCGGTTCTGCTGGTGCGCGTTTTGATGAAGAAAAGTTCCGCGCTGCGCTGGCTGTAAACGGTGATTCGATCATTGTGATTTCGGATGATGAGATTATTAAAGTCCATGTGCATTCCAGAGCGCCAGGAGAAGTGCTGAATCTAGCCCTACAATATGGCGAAATTACACAAATTCATATTTTAAATATGCGTGAGCAGCATCGTGATTTGCTGTCCGCAGGGCTCGATATTGCGCCGCCGCCAGAGTTATTTGCCGACATTCCACAGGAGCCGATCAATCCGCAAACGGAAGCTTCCGTACCTGCGGAAGAAGTAGCTGCCTATGGCATGATCGCTGTTTCGTCCGGTGATGGGATTGCTGAGATTTTCCGCAGTCTGGGTGTAGATGTGATTTTGGCTGGTGGGCAGACGATGAATCCGAGCACAGAGGATTTTGTGAAAGCAGTGGAAAGTCTGTCTGCGCGTCATATTTATATTTTACCGAATAACTCTAATATCGTACTGGCAGCACAGCAGGCACGTGATCTGCTGGAGGATCAGCGCCAGATTACCGTTATTCCAAGTAAAAGTATTCCACAAGGCATCGCAGCTGCATTCGCATTCCAGGAGGATGAAGATGCGGATGTGAATACGGCTAATCTGAATGAGGCGCTAACGCATGTGAAATCCGGTCAGGTGACGCTGGCTGTACGTGATACAACGATGGATGAGATGTCGATCCGTCAAGGCCATTATATCGGTATTCATAATTCGAAGATCGTTGCGACAGCGTCCGAACTGGTAGAGACATGCCAGCAGCTGCTCGGCGCGATGGTTGAGGATGGTCAGGAAGTGATTACGATTCTGACTGGTAGTGAGGCTTCTGAAGAGGAGACAAGCCAGCTTGCAGACTGGATTGAGGCGACTTATCCTGATGCTGAGCTGGAAATTCACAATGGCGGACAGCCTGTGTATCACTATCTGTTCTCTGTTGAATCCTAAGGTACTGCTGGTGGCTGGTTGTAGTCACCTCAGTCGTATAGAGGAGGAACCGGGATGACCCATCCGATTATTGTAACGGAGAGTACCGCAGATATTCCAGCGGAGCTAATTAAGGAATATAATATTCAGATTATTCCGCTACGACTGTTTTTTGGACAGGATTCGTATGCTGATGGTGTGGATATGACGCCAGCGACCTTTTATGAGCGATTGGCGACCGTTTCACAGCTACCTACGACATCTCAGCCGTCACCTGCTGACTATGAGGCGATGTATACACGATTGCTCCATGAATATCCAGATCGAGAAATTGTATCGATCCATCTGTCCTCGGGTCTGAGTGGCACGTATCAGTCGGCTACGATTGGACGCTCGATGGTAGAGCAGGAGGATCGTATTACCGTGATCGATTCGCTGTCTGCATCGTATGGATATGGAATGGCGGTTGTGCATGCGGCACGTCTTGCTCAGGCAGGCGCATCCGTAGCTGAGATTCAGGCAGGTGTGAAGCATATCCTGTCCCAGCGTGAGCTTTATTTTCTAGTAGATGATCTGGAGTATTTGCGTAAAGGTGGACGGATCGGGCGTGCATCGGCTGCGCTAGGTACGCTGCTGAATGTGAAGCCGATCCTATCGATAGATGAACAGGGTGTTATTTATCCGGTTGAAAAAATACGCGGACAGAAAAAGGCAATGGCGCGCATCGTAGAGATGATGCGTCAGAAGCTAACAGCACGCAAAATCCATCTGGCGCTGGGACATACGGCTAATCGTGAATCGTGCGAACCGATGCTACAGATGCTGCGTGAGCATTATGAGATCGTGGACGTGGTCTATTCGGAGATCGGTCCCGTGATCGGTACGCATACGGGAGCAGGTACGATTGCCGTATATGCTTGGCCGGATGAGGAATAGATGAGGGATGAACAATGAATATCAGTCTGGATCAGATTGGCGTTCGGCAGGTCAACGGCGTGAGTGCTTCCAAGGAAGGGGAGCTTCACGCCTTTGGCATCTCTACCGTACTTGATTTGCTGGAGTATTTTCCGTTCCGGTATGAAGATTACCGTTTGCGGGCGCTTCAGGATGTGGAGGACGGCGACAAAATTACCGTTGAAGGCAAGATTGTCGGTCTGCCGGTGTTACAGCGCTATGGCAAGAAATCGCGTTTGACATGTAATGTTATGGTAGATAACTGGATGGTCAAAGCGACCTGGTTTAATCGTCATTTTCTGAAGGATCAATTGACGACAGGGCGCGATATTATTTTGACCGGTAAATGGGATCAGCGTCGTGCGCAGATGACCGTTACCGATTCGGAGTTTCCTGATAAGGGCACTCAGCGTAGTGGTAGCTTGCAGCCTGTCTATTCGATCGGTGGTAAGATCACGCAGGGCTGGATTCGGAAAATGATCCATCAGGCGCTGGAGCAATACGGTGAGATGATTCCAGAGGTACTGCCGCAGGAGCTGATACAGCGCTACAAATTAATGTCGCGTAAGCAAGCGATTCGGCAAATCCACCAGCCCGAGGATGTAGGCGAGGGCAAGCAAGCAAGGCGACGTATGGTATATGAGGAGCTATTTCTATTTCAGCTTAAGCTGCAAGCCTACCGTAGTATGAATCGTAAACGCAAAACAGGAATCGTGCATACGGTAGATAATGCAACCATCCGTGAATTTGTACGCAGTTTGCCCTTTGAGCTAACCGATGCGCAAAAGCAGGTGGAGCTGGATATTCTCAAGGATATGCGCTCTCCTTATAGTATGAATCGTCTGCTGCAAGGGGATGTAGGCTCTGGTAAAACGGTAGTCGCTGCGATTGGACTGTATGCTACAGTGAAGTCGGGTCATCAGGGCGCACTCATGGTGCCAACCGAGATTCTGGCAGAGCAGCATGTACGCTCGCTGAAAAAGCTGTTTGAGCCATTTGATATTACAGTGGAAATGCTGACCAGCAGTGTAACCGGGCGTAAGCGGAAAGACCTGCTAGCTTCCTTGCAAATGGGCATGACTGACATCATTGTCGGTACGCATGCGCTCATTCAGGAGGATGTATTTTTCCGCAGCCTTGGCTTTGTCGTGACGGATGAGCAGCATCGCTTTGGGGTGAATCAGCGCAGTATCCTGCGGCGTAAAGGCTTCGATCCGGATGTGCTCACCATGACAGCGACACCGATTCCACGTACGCTGGCCATTACAGCCTTTGGCGATATGGATGTGTCCACGATTGCCGAGCGTCCGAAGGGACGCAAGCCGATTACGACGTATTGGGTGAAGCATAATATGATGGATCGCGTAATGGGCTTTATTTCGCGTGAAATTAAGCAAGGTAGACAGGCATATGTCATCTGTCCATTGATCGAAGAGTCGGATAAGCTGGATGTGCAAAATGCGATCGATCTGTATGTGCAGATGGATCAAGCGTTACCGGATATTCATGTCGGTCTGCTGCATGGTCGTATGAATGCTGCGGAAAAGGAAGAAACGATGCGTGCATTTTATACAAATGAAATTCAGCTGCTCGTCTCTACGACTGTCGTTGAGGTAGGGGTCGATGTCCCGAACGCTACACTGATGATCCTAATGGACGCGGATCGCTTCGGGCTATCCCAGCTGCACCAGCTGCGTGGACGGGTTGGACGGGGTGAGCATGAGTCGTTCTGTATTCTCGTGGCCGATCCGAAGTCTGAGATGGGGCAGGAGCGTATGCGCGCGATGACCGAGACAGACGATGGCTTTGAGGTGTCTCGCCGTGATCTGGAGCTACGTGGGCCGGGTGAATTTTTCGGTACGCGTCAGAGTGGATTGCCTGAATTCAAAATTGCGGATATGGTGAGCGATTTTGAAGTGCTGGAGGTTGCTCGTGACGATGCCGCCAAGCTAGTGAATCATGAGTTTTTCTGGACTTCACCTGAATATGAAGCGCTACGTGAGTTCCTGGCGAGACAACAGGTGTTTCAAGGTGAGCTGATCGATTGATCGGACAGTTTGACTATACAGTCTTTACAAAATAAAATCCCCATGATCTGAACAGATAGCATAGTGCTGTTCAGGACATGGGGATTTTTATTGATTCAATTATAAAAATAAAAGTCATAGCGCAATAATCAATTGCAGCTGTTCGTCCAGCATGTCGATGTACTGATCATATTGCCACTGTGTAATTTTCCCGGAGGAATGCTCCTCTTTCAGGGTCAAGCTTATGTTATGGCATAGCAGCTCACGGAATTGCTCAGCGGCGATGCCCTGGTGTTCGGCAATATGAATAATGTGATCGCCATCTTGTAAATATTGCTTAAGCTCCAGTAAGGTAAGTCCCAGTAAGCTTGCAGCATGATCGAGCAGGCGGTTCAGCATGAACGTCGCCTCAGGCTCTGCAATCAGTTCAGCGTCAGCTGATCCGGTATAGACAGAAGTCGAATCAGCGCCAGATAATAAGCTTGATGCTGATGCTGATGCTGATGCTGATGCTGATGCTGATGCTGATGCTGATGCTGATGCTGATTCATCATGGTATATATAGTGAAGCTTGTATACGCAACTAATCGTTGGATGTACCGTGTCGTCTGCCCAATGAATCATAGGGGAGGCCGCCGGGTTAATAGCAGGGACGGTTGCTTCGGCATAGGCGTTGTTCCATACAAGCTGTCTGGGTACGAATCGTGGCATGAGGTTCATTCGGCTTCCTGCCTCTCTGGATGTGTCATAGATATGAGTTTGATTGTAGAGCAGTCATATGAACGATTCGTTAAATGAATCTTAAAGCAGGATAAAAAGCACCATTCCGTTACTGTTGTTCACATGATAGTCACGTCTGGATGAAGCGATCCAGCTGTTTTATTGAATTTCTGAATGATTATGGGATTCTGATTGTTTATAATAGAGGGATGGAGATTGGAATGAACTCGCTGGAGGATTATAAATGTGACTAGCTATGTGACACCGATTATTTTATTGCAGCTGCTCGAACGGGCGGCGTTGCTGTTAATTTGTTTATTTTTACTGAGTAAGCTTCCACATTTTCGGCAGATTTTTCAGAAGGAAGTGCTGGATACGAAGGATCGGATTATTTTATCGGTCATATTCAGTGGTTTTGCCATTTTAGGCACGTATACAGGTATTAATGTCGAAGGCTCGCTCGTGAATGTGCGTATTATTGCCATTGTATCTGGTGGGATTTTATTTGGTTGGCCGGTTGGCTTGATTACAGGCATTGTATCGGGAGCGCATCGTTATCTGATCGATATTGGCGGGGTTACCTCGGTTCCATGTCTGATAACGAGCATTACGGCTGGTATCGTGTCAGGTTATATTCACAACCGGGTCAGTAGCCGTCGGCGCTGGATAGTCGGTATTGCTGCTGGCATGGCGTGTGAAGCACTCACGATGGTGCTAATTTTACTTATGTCGCATCCGTATGAGCTAGGACGAGAGATTGTATCGATCATTGCACTGCCGATGATTTTAGGACAGGTGGGCGTTGGTCTGATCGTATTATTCGTACAAGGGGTAGAGGGAGAACGCGAAAATATCGCCGCCCGGCAAGCCAAGCTAGCGCTCGACATCGCGAATAAGACATTACCGTATTTTCGCTCGATTAATAGTGATTCATTACGCAAAATATGTACGATTATTCGGCAGGATATTCATGCAGATGCGGTGGCGATTACGGATAAACGCTATATTCTCGCCTATGTTGGACTTGGTGAGGAGCGCTACAATATTGGGCATGAGATTATTACCGATGCGACCAAGCAGGCGATCTCGAGCGGTGAGATTGTATTGATCAATGATGATGCTGAGGGGAAGGTACCGAATATCCAATCGTTGATCATTATTCCGCTTCAGGAAAAGGGCATCGTCACCGGTACGCTGAAGATCTACTATCGTAACGCGCATAAAATCACCTATTCCCTGCAAACATTAGCTGTGGGTCTATCACAGATTATCTCTACTCTGATGGAAGTATCACGGATCGAGCAGATGAAGGAGATGGCGAACAAAGCAGAGATCAAAGCACTGCAAACGAGCATCAATCCGCATTTCCTATTCAATGCACTGAATGCGATCGCCTCATCGATTCGTATTAATCCAGACAATGCACGAGAGATGATCATTAATCTGTCTGGCTATTTACGTCATAGTCTGGAGTGGAGCGACGAGCTGATCGATATTAATAAGGAGCTTGGACAGGTCGTGAATTATGTTGAGATTGAAAAGGCGCGCTTTGGCAGTAAGCTTCAGGTCGTTTATGATATCGATGAGGTCGAGGTGAAAATGCCGAGCTTAATCATCCAGCCGCTGGTGGAGAATGCGATCGTGCATGGTATTTTAAAAGGACGTGGCTCCGGTACCGTCACATTAGCGGTGAAGGATGGAATCGACTTCGTAGAGATTAGTGTTGAGGATACAGGAACAGGTATCGATCCCGATATTATTAACAAAGTCTATGATGGCAGCATGCCAGAGAATCGAATCGGTCTGTCCAATGTGCATCAGCGGGTGAAGCTGATCTATGGGGAAGGTTTACAGATTGAACGATTGGAAAAGGGAACACGAATCCGGTTTCATATTAAAAAGGAGCGTTCGGCATCATGAAAGCGATCGTTGTAGAGGATGAGTTCCTGGCGAGACAGGAGCTTGAATATTATATTCAGACATACAGTAATATTGAGATTACAGGTAGCTTTGAGGATGGTCTCGATGTGCTTCGTTATGTGCAGGATCATGAGATCGATGCGATCTTTCTCGATATTAATATTCCTTCATTGGATGGGGTACTGCTAGCACACAATATTAGCAAGTTTTCGCGCAAGCCGTACATTATTTTCATCACAGCGTACAAGGAGCATGCAGCAGAGGCGTTTGAGATTGAAGCCTTTGATTATATACTCAAGCCGTACAGTGAATCGCGGATTACCTCTATGCTGCATAAGCTGGAGGCAACATATGCACGCGATTATATGCAAGCTGATCCCGGTACAGCTTCTGCCTCGCCATCAGCTTCAATACCAGCAACAACACTACCTCAGGATGGGAATGACTCGGTTGGCAGCAGCCGTGCATTCGTGCGACCTTCCGCAGGTACAGCTACACCTGCGCTACAGGGCAAGCTCAGTCTGTGGAAAAACGATAATATTCATGTAATTTCCGTCGATGATGTCTATTATGCGTCAGCCAGCGAAAAGATCACCGAGGTGTTCACACGGCGAGATCGCTATACAGTACATGCTAGCATTAGTGATTTTCAGGCGCTGCTACCGGATGATTACTTTTTCCGGTGTCATCGCTCTTATGTTGTGAATATGAGCAAAATTCGTGAGATCGTGCCGTGGTTTAACAGCACGTATTTGCTGCGATTACATGATCTGAACGATGAAGTGCCTGTCAGTCGTAGTAAAGTAAAAGAATTTCGGCAACTCATGCACATATAAATGCATTTCATTCCAGCATAAAGCATCTCATTCCATTTCCGTTATGCAGTGAAGGCTACAGGGGTATACTCGACCTATAGAGAATTCTCCTCACCTCCATTACACATTGCAGTTATGACGGAAAGGAACGTCCATTATGAAAACATTATCTGCTCACACATCCACTACACGCTCGGGAGCCGATGCACCAGCTGTGAAGCGCTGGCTGATCGTTCTCGGTACGATTATTGTACAGATGGGACTCGGAACGATTTACACCTGGAGCCTGTTTAACCAGCCGCTCGTTGATAAGTTTGGCTGGCAGCTCAGCTCGGTTGCTATTACATTTTCGATTACGAGCTTTGCGCTCGCTTTTGCTACTTTATTTTCAGGTAAGCTACAGGAAAAATGGGGCATTCGTCGCTTGATCGGCACCGCAGGTATTGTGCTTGGACTGGGCTTGATGCTTAGCTCGCAGGTGTCCTCGCTTCCACTGCTGTACTTGCTGGCTGGTGTGGTGGTCGGATTTGCCGATGGTACAGCTTATATGACATCGCTATCTAACCTGATCAAATGGTTCCCGGAGCGTAAAGGTCTGATCTCCGGTATTTCCGTGGGTGCCTATGGTACAGGCAGTCTGTTGTTCAAATACATTAATGGTTCGTTAATCGGTTCGGTCGGTGTCTCGATGGCATTCCTATACTGGGGTGTGATCGTACTGCTCATGATCGTGATCGGCTCGCGCATGATCAAGGAAGCTGTCGTAAGTGAAGCACCAGTGAGTGCATCCGCTAATCAAGTGGCACAGGCAGGCAATGGTCAGCTAGAGCCAAAGGGTGCAGTACCTGCTATAGCCCATAACTATAGCGTGAAGGAAATGCTGAAAACAAAGCAAGCGTATCTGCTCTTCATCATGTTTTTTACCGCTTGTATGAGCGGACTGTATCTGATCGGTATTGTAAAAGACATCGGTGTACAGCTTGCTGGTCTGGATCTAGCAACAGCAGCCAATGCCGTGGCGATGATCGCCATCTTCAATACAGTCGGTCGTATTATTCTGGGTGCGCTATCGGATAAAGTAGGGCGTCTCAAAGTATTGTGCGGTACATTCCTGGTCACAGCGATAGCTGTGGCGGTATTGAGCTTTGTTCCATTAACGTTCGGAATCTTCTTTGCAGCCGTTGCTGCGATTGCATTTTGCTTCGGTGGGAATATTACCGTATTCCCCGCGATTGTCAGTGACTTTTTCGGTCTGAAAAATCATGGGAAGAACTATGGTGTGATCTATCAGGGCTTCGGAATCGGTGCGCTGTCCGGTGCATTTATCGCTGCCTGGATGGGTGGCTTCAAGCCAACCTTTATTGTTATCGGTATTCTATGTCTGATCTCGTTCTTGATCGCAGTGATGATCAAGCCGCCAGTATATGGTGAGCGTGAGCAGCAGGCAACAGATGCTAAAGCGGCAAAATGGAAAGTCAATCCGCATACCGTACGCTAAGGTAGGTTGATTGAGCCAAACAAGCTAAACAAGCTAAACAAGCTAAACAAGCTAAACACTACCTTACAACCTTCTTATCATGAAATCACATCGATTCACAGTGATATCGTCACACTGCAATCAACATCAAACAATACAATCTATGATCCCTGTCCATGCTAGCTATGGCAGGGATTTTGTTTAAACAGAATATTTTCCAATTCTAAATTTCCAATATACTGGTATAGGTATAGAGAGGAAGGGTATAATGGCATTGAGTATAAGGTTACAAATATTGGTTATTTAGCAGCTGTTCAAGCCTCCGTTTGTACTATTGCTTGTACTATGCAGGCATGAATAGGTAGGAACAGAGAAGCCTGCAAATACCATCGTTAGCACCTTATCCATATGCTGGAGCGTTCAGATCATGCATGTATACCGATTCCACGCTAGTGAGGGAGGAATACGCAGTATGAACCCGATTCGATTATGTATACGTCGACCGTTAAATGCACACGATGTAGTGGAACGATTGTCTAGAGAAGGTAGCCTTTCGCTGGTGCCTTCAGGTGATCAGCAGAACAAGCAGGACGCAGAAGAATATTATTCGTTTGTGATGAATGATGGCATGACGATGATCTATGTCGTAGTAGATCGTGCGACTAGTCTACCTTATGTACTATTAAATGGGCCGTTATCCTCGCAGAGTGCATGGCTGCTCCATATGCTTGGCGTGACAGAGGATATGCAGGCGATTATGCAATACTGTCAGGAAGCTACACATGCAGAGGACAAGATTGATGCGATTTGTCGTCTTGGTATTGCAGCCTATTTTGACGAGGCTCAGCCGGAGATTATCGATATGTTCAAGCAGTATATACGCGATGCGGACGCACGTGTGCGTCAATCTGCGATTTTTGCGACGAGCTTTATCGGTTGGCCAGAGTTTGAGCCGCTTTTACAAATAGCGATGGAGCGTGACCCGGATGCACGAGTATCTACCATTGCTGCGAGTGCGATTCGTATTATGCGTGAGAGTGATTGGAATGATACAGAGGAATCGTCAACCCATTGAGCATTAACGATTTTTCCCTAAAAAGGATAGGAGTAGCGCATCCCTATGACATACTGCCTAATTATTTTGACAAATGGCGATTGTTTGTGCCTGAGACACTTACAAGCGTCACATTTTGTGCTAGAATGTCTGTAACAACGGCCGTACATTTCTTTGTAAGCCTCCGGTATTGCTACCGACTGCTTCCTGCATGTACGGCTAATTGATTTAATCTGGCTGGTCCGCAGTACCTAATGCTGTAAACCGCGATAAGTGAGGTGGAAATGATGAGCAAACCGATGAACAGTCCGACCCTTCCTCGCAACCAGAAGCTTGCCAGTACATATCAGATCCGCCGGACGTTATCGGTCAGCGAGCTGTCGATCATTTATGTGGCAAGACATATGGAGCAGGGAACATTGCATGTGATTAAGGAATTTTTCCCAGCCGCGCTAGCAAGGCGTAGTCGGGATCGTTGCACGGTAGAGTGTAGCGGCAGTCATTTGCAAGCCAAGTTTGCCGATATGATGAAGACCTTCCGACAGGAAGGGGAGATATTGAGTAAGATCGATCATCCTGGAATTGTTCGCTATGAATCGGAATTTGAGCAGCATGGTACATGTTATCTGGTGCTGCAATATTATCGCGGAATGACATTGGATCGTTATATTCGCGAGCATCCCGAGGAGCTGGATGCACAATTTTTGCAGCGACGATTATTTCCGGTCATTGATGCGCTGGAGTACATACATAATCTTGGCTATATTCACCGTGATGTGAAGCCAAGCAATATTATGCTCACGGAGGACGGTCGTACATTATTGCTCGATTTTGGCTCAGCAGTTCGATACGAGCAGCGTACGCATCCTATTTTGACGACAGCTGGATATTCGCCGATCGAGTTCTATTCCGGTCGTTCGGTACAGGGGCCTGTGTCGGATATTTACAGTCTGGCGGCAACCTTTTACTTCTGCTGTCGTGGCAAGGCACCAATCGATGTACCCAAACGCTTATTCAACGATACGCTGGAGAAGCTGGGAACGAATGAGGTAGCCTCGCCTATTATGGCAAGGATGATCCACTGGGGACTCGCCGTATCCGCAGATAAGCGCTGCGCCTCGTTAAAATGGTTCAAAATTGCGATGCAGGCAGAACGCTTCTGGAACCGTAATCTGGTGCTGACACGAGGGAAAAAGGGCAAGCGAACGAGTGCGGCTGTGCAGCCATCGTCATCTGAATTACCTGGAGCTGACGAAGCCAAGCATAAGGCGAATGAAGCGGAAGCAGCTGAATATTCACTCAAATAAATCGTTTTATCTTACATCCGGTCGCTGTAAATAAGCGATCTAAACAAGTAAACCACATCGTGATGATGTGGTTTTTTTGTATTCGTATTCCATTATCGTGCGTAAACAGGACATCTATTTGAATTTCTGGTCTTCAGAATAATGCAAATTAGCCAACATCGGTGTCGAATTTCTTGTAAAAAGATGTTGATAAATGAGATGGAAAAACTGACATATGCGATCCTTTACTAAAACAGAGAACTATTTTTGCAATTCTGGTAAAGGTGTTCAAAATAGTACAAAAGTTTCGGTGAAATTTTGTAAGAAAGTGATGGGATGAAAGTGGAATGAAAACGATACCCAAAAGTAATATGAATTATTTTTGTTATCACCGCATGGTATAACGCCTTAATGCCTTAAAGAAGTAAATGAGATGTCAAATCAAAATGCGAACATACTTTCCCGAATTAGGTCTATAGTCTTTTCATCTACATATGACAATAATTTTACATTTTCAGGTTGAAAATTTAAGACATAGAACTAATATTACAGAATTTCGACAGAAATACGATTAAAAAAGGGATAATTGAAACATTTCGACAAAAATTCAGCAAAATTCGTAGTCCCAGATTCCTATAAAAAAGCCCGATTTCAAAAAATTGACAAGTAACCCTGTGGATAATGTATGATGTGTTTTGTAACTCGGAGATCAGCAAGCACAAGCGATCACAGGTGGTAATTGAGCTGCCTATACAGCACATTACTCAAACATCACAATTTACTTTTGCAACTCCGTGTATGACCGTTTATACATAAGCATGCAGGTGAGAATGGGAGGAATAACGGTGGATATTATTAAGCAAACCAACCGTACGATGCTCTTTGAGGAGATTAACCCGGAAAAGCTTG
Organism: Paenibacillus hunanensis; assembly: GCF_034055775.1. Lineage (NCBI taxonomy): Bacteria > Bacillati > Bacillota > Bacilli > Caryophanales > Paenibacillaceae > Paenibacillus > Paenibacillus hunanensis. The sequence goes on from NZ_CP139194.1 coordinate 2,096,933, forward strand.
ATCTAATCACGCTAGTTGGAGACGTACGCGGAATCGATAGCTTGAGCGATGATAAAATTAGAGAAATTAATCAGCACCTACTGGTACGTAGCTTTGATGAATTTTTGAATCGTTTCACCCCGACGGTGTATTCGTTTTTTAATGCTGCGAACCAGAAGGTTGTGTACACACTGAAAAAGCCGGAAGGCATCGCCGACGATTGCATTTCCGAGATTCGGATCGACCAGAATAATGATTTTCTGAAAATGCTGTTTACACTGATCGATACGAAACGCAGTCAGGGCATTACGAATGTAGATTTTAAGTTTGAAAATCTACTCGACATGATCTCGCCGAAAAAGGTGATGGATGATATTCGCCAGGTGCGTAAAGAAATCCATTACATGTATGGTCAGTATGATCAACTGGACGAAGGCGATCCGAAAAAGCTGGAAATGGGTGATAAGCTCAATCAGATGTTCGAGGAAGCGAGCCTGAACTATAACAATGTGATGGCTATGCTGCCGCTGGCGATTGAGGATATCAAAACACGCTTGTTGCTCGGCGGTTCGCAGGATGACCAGCAGGCAGAGGAATTCCGAATCGGTATGCTGAAGATCGGCGACGGTGGCGAGCTGCAAATCGTAGAAGCGCCTAAAGCAGACACAACCGAGCTGATGCTATTGGATGACAATAGCACGAACGAGCTGATCGCTGTATTTGAGGAAGATTATGAAAGTGTGAGCGAGACGCCATCGATGTACGTGAAGGATCTGGTCGTGCGTACATTCTGTCCGTTACCTGCGGTCAATACAGAAGTGGATACGGAGCTCGAAGTACAGAACTACAACACGTATCTGGAATTTTACAAAACGGCGAAGGATGAATTTGTAAAAGCGGTGAAGCCACTGGTGGAGAAGCTGCTCGGTGTGAAAATGTTCTTCGATCAGTATGCAACGAAAAATCGAGGCATGGCACCAAGCCTGCTCGTAACTAACACCAAGCTTGATCTGCTTGTGAAGAGCACGAACGCACCGCGTCTGGAAACGTATCTGAATACAGTCAACTCGAAAAATGATTTTACCGATACGGTCTGGTTTGGTATTGTGCCATCGATCGAGCTGGAAGCCTCCAACAATGTACGTGTGAGCCGTGCCCGTTTCAAAGGCACTGAGAAATCGCTGCGTCAGGATGGCAACACGCTGGAATCTTTATCCATGCTGCTGCAAATCGTCAAAAACTACAAAGTGCAGCTATTCTTTAACTTTGAATCCGGTGAGGAAACGACATTTAACCATGTCGCTACTTCTGGCATTGATAACTTTATCGACAAATGCACACCGCTACTGCGTCAGGACTATAGTGAATTTGCGATTCCATGTCTGCCGAACTTTACGATCATTCCGAAGGACAAATCGGGTGTCATTATCGATAGTCGGATGATGCGTACGGAAGCGGGTGTAGAGCTGTCCCGTGAGAAAGAGGATATTTTGAAGCTGTGGATCGAGGGTGTGTATGTAGGAGCCGCTTATGTGGCTGCTGGATTAACCGCTGCGTACCAGTGCCCGGAATATTTGAAGGAGCATTTCAAGCAAGTACAGCGTGATGCACCAGGTGTACGCTTTGATATTGAGTCTGGCGATAATAGCCTGCGCTTTGTGACAACGATGGCCAAAGAAATTACAGGCTTCACCAACAGCATTAAAGATTCGATCAACCGCAGAAACTTCGGCTTTGTCTTTTCCTCGGAAAATGCACAGCTGCTCGGCAAGGACATTCGCCGCATTACTGTATACAAGGCAAGAAGTCTGGCGATGTCGGAAGATGGCTTTGATTCTATTTACAAAACGCTGGTCAGCACGTATGTGGAGCGCATTTTACGCTTCCAGACGAGCGATTTCAAATACGAGAATATCGTGAAGTTTTTCAGCAACAACCCAAGCAGTCAAAAAAGCCTCTGGCTTGGCGCGAAAGGCTCGGTCAATTCGATCGTGCAGGATGGCGACGATCTGAATTATCTAATCGACGAAAAGAACAATCTGTGCAATATCGATCTGATGTTCAATGGCAATGTGAAGAATCTCGAAGTAACGATTACCAAAGCAACCAGCGCTGCCCGCGCATAAAGCGGCAGCTGGTCGGCAGTTAGGAAGTACGGGCAGGTATGCTGTAACGTGAGGATGAATCATCATCCGGCATTCCTGCCCACCTTCCGGGCTTTCTTTTCGATTAACGACTGAAAAGGAGGTGCCGACCGTCCTGTACATACTTCATCATAATCAAAATGATGATAACAACGAATTGACGATGATCTAATTGGTGCACAATTGTAGCATGGAGGCAGCTTGGGGAATATGTTTGAGAGCAATCTCATCCGCAGTCTGTCTCATTTCCTACACTATTCTCGAACTAGTCGTCATGAGGCGTTATGTACAGTAGCAAGGTATGTTAGGAGCGGCTCCATAGGCTCCGTTCCTTTACATAAAAAATAAAAAAAGTACTTATTCCAAGGAGGAACACAAATGGGTTTCACACTCAAAGTAGAAGGCGCAGAAACAATCGAGCTCGGTCTGGACAACATTCAAACAGTCGTATACGACACGGATACACCGGATGATTCCAACGCACGCTCGACCGATGTGGGCTCCACACTGCGTATCACAGGCAAAATTCTTACAGCTACGGATGGCGACAAAGCAGATGATACTATGAAGCTGGCAACCTGGTCGCTCGTTCCTGCTGAAAAGGCAGACTGCTATCGTAAAGTGACGCTGGAAGTTATTTCCGCCGATCAAGTAGTACGCAAAATTTATTTCCCGAACGCATTTGTTGTTGACTATAACGAGCGTTTTGGTGATGTAGAAGGCGTTGGTCAATTCAGCCTGTTCATTAAGCAAAAGAAAGACAAAACCGAGCTTGCCAAAATCGAGGGCGGTTACGCTAACTAAGAAGCGATCTACCAGAGCCGTGCAGCCGCGCGGCTCTACCCTCTACTCCAGCGCAAAGAAGGGACGTCCCATGAGCAATTGGTATCAGGTACTCGGTGTAGCTCCCGAAGCCGATGCAGCACAGATCAAGCAGGCCTATCGCAAGCTAGCCAAGCAGCACCATCCTGATCGTAATCAGGGAAGCGCTGATGCAGCGCAACGCTTCAAGCAGATTCAGCAAGCCTATGAAACACTGGGTGATGAACAGAATCGCACTCGATATGATGAATCACTAAAACGAACCACTTCCGAACAACGTCAGTCCAGAGCAACCGCTGCTAATGGAGAGCGTACTCGCACGACTGCACGTCCAGACTTCGATCCGCGTGATGTACAGACGCAGTTTGAACGCTTTTTTGGCTTTACGACCAATGGAGAGAAAAAGGAAGACACCGGTAATAAAACAAGCAAAAATCCGCTGGACACCTCACAGCTTTTTGATCGATATTTTGGGAAACGTCAATGAAGCTCAGTCTGGCAATGGAGGTTGTACATATATGAAATCCGAGAGAACCGCAGCATTATGGAGTGTCGATATCAGTATTGCCGTCCTGTCACTGGCAACGATCATCTATGTGTTTATGACACCTTCAATTGTACTTCGAATACTCGTTGTTCTGATGATCATAGCGGCTATAGGCTGGTTGATCTATGATCGCTGGGTTAAGGACAAGCACGAGGTAGCCGTGTACGAACCGATTCGTGAAATCATTCTGATTGATGAATTTGGAGAACGGATTAAGGGCTGGGATATTGTTGGTGAAACGAGCATGCTGATCGGCAAAAATACACGTCATAACCGTGTGGATATCGATCTATCAGGCAGTGATTATGCCTCGCTGGTGAGTAGCCAGCATGCGGTATTGAATTGTGTGAATGGTCTCTGGTATGTAGAGGATGCTGATTCCAGCAACGGAACGGGGATTCGTCCAGCGACAGAGAACAAATCCAATAAAATCGAAATTGGACGTCCCTATCCGATTGGACCCGGGGATGTTTTATATATTGCCAATACGAGATTGCTCGTAAATTGATACTGGGAGATGACAACGATGAGTTTAACAAGATGCCCCAATGGACATATGTTCAGCACAAGAAGACACGGCAGCACCTGCCCTTATTGCAATACAGTAGTCGCTATGGAAACGGGAACAGGCGGGGCGCGTCCGGTCGTTCGCATTCATGAGGAAGAAGAGAAGACAATGCCTTATCTCGGCGAAACGGTGGGCATCCATCCCGTTACAGGTTGGCTCGTCTGCATTGAAGGGCCGCAGCTGGGTCAGGATTATCGCATTATGGCAGAGAAGAATTTTATCGGTCGTGCGGAAGAAATGCATATCCGTATTATCGGCGATAATGCCATTTCCCGTCGCAATCATGCGGTGATCGTATACGATCCGAAAAAGCGCAATTTCTATCTGCTTCCGGGTGATGCTTCCGGTCTGGCTTACCATAACAACGAGGCGGTCTATTCGCCAGTTGAGCTGAATCCATATGATGTACTTCAGCTTGGTCACAGTAAGTTTATTTTCATTCCGCTGTGTGGTGCCCATTTTGAATGGGAAAATAACGCTCTCGTCGCTGAATAGGAGGGTGAGCTTATGAGCGCAATGGCAACGCCTTATATTGTATTCGTCTGTGCCTGTGCCATTCTAGGTGGACTGCTGGTGCTACGTCATCGGCTGGCATTACAAACGAATGGCATATCGCTATATGTGAATGATACCGGATTACCGATGGACAGCGTACAGATCGGCAACGGTCAGACGATTGGAACACGTCCAGAGCAGGATGATTATTTTGCCAGTCAGACGACATCCGTGGGAACGCTGGCTGTGCTTGCAGATGGCATTAGTGGTTTGGATCATGGTCGGATGGCAAGCACACTGGCAGTTACGACCTTTATGAAGGATTACGAGCAGGTGCAGGAATATCGTCAGATTCCAGATTATATGGAGGAAGCGGCATTTGCGAGTAATCGAGAGATTGTACAGCAGCTCAAAGGCAATCATGGCGGTACAACGCTCGCAGCCGTTGTCCTAACTGGACGACATTTATACTGGGGCGCAGTCGGCGATAGCATTATTACGATCTTCCGCAACAGTAGCTTTATTCCGGTCAATTCGATGCATACGTTCGGCGCAGCCGTTTTACAGCAAAAGGTATTGTCTGGTGAGATGACACGTCAGCAGGCAGATAGCAGCCCGCAGCGCAAGCAGCTGGTGAATTATCTTGGCTATGAAGGCTTTGATCATATGGAGATTTGCGATACACCATTTGTACTGCGTCCGGGGGACAAGGTACTGCTGTGTAGCGATGGCATTTATGATGCCTTAACCGAGGTAGAGCTGGAAGCGATTTTGAAGGCGGAATTGACACCACAGGATGCCGCCGATCGGATTATCGAAAGTATTCAACAAAAACAACTGAAGCATCAGGATAATGCGACAGTCATTATTATGGAGCATGGTGTGAGCGGGAGGTAGCCTATGAGAAGAGAAAACAGTGATGTAAAGACAGCTTTCGTCTCGGAGGCAGGCTCTTTGCTCGATAATCGGGATTATTTTGCTTATACCGAGCTGGATGATCGCGCCTGTTATGTAATCGCTGACGGGCTAGATGAGGACGATCAGCAGCGTAGCGCCGAGATGGCGGCGAAGATCATTTTAGAGAATTTTATGGAAAAACCGAGCCTGTCGCGCTGGCGCATTCGTCGCTGGCTCAAAGAAGCACATGAAACGCTCAAATTCGAAAGTCGGCGTATGCGTCTCAAGGCAAGTCTGCTCGTGATCGTGACCGATTATACCAAGTATGTGTGTGCATCGAGTGGTAACGCACGCTTACTGCATTTACGCAATGGACGTCTGCTGGTGAAAAGTCATGATCAGAGTCTGGCGCAGCTGATGGCAGACCGCGGCAAGCTAGCACCGGATAAAGTGTATCATCACGAGGAAAGCAGTAATTTGATGGAATATATCGGTAAGCCAGAGCAATTCGGCATGTCCTTTATTCGCAAAACTCGGATGATGGACGGAGATGTGCTACTGCTGACAACTGCCGGGCTATGGAAAGGCCTGGATCAGACCGAGATTGCTGATGCGCTGGCAGAATCGCAGGACCCGCAGACATTCGCCGATACACTGGAGGATGTGCTGCTGAGCAAGCAGGCATACCATTATGACAACTATACCGCCGCAGCTCTTTACATAAATAAGGTCTATCAGGACGACCCGAAAAAGAAAATGCGCATCATTCGCCGTATTCTGATTGCGGCACTTGTCTTTTGTGTTCTCGGCGGAGGGGTATGGTGGGCAACATATCGCAGCATCGAGCGCAAAGCTGAGGCTGCCGCCAATCTGGTTGAATATCAGCAAACAGGTGATCAGTACACCCAGCAGGGCGATTATGAAAAAGCGCTCAAATCGTACAGCGAGGCACGCAACGCTGCAATCAAAATCCGTGACCGACTGCACCGGGCTACACTGGGTGACAAAATGAAGATCGCCCAATCGCTCGTTGATGGCGATGGCTATCTCAAGCAAAAGGAATATGATCAGGCGATTACCAGCTACAAAGCCGCTCGCCAGCAAGCCGAGAATTACCCTATTTTCAGCCAGACGGATATTCAAAAGCGACTCGATCAGACGGAAGCCTTTGAAAATGTAAACGAAACCGTACAGCAGGCAGACCTCAAATTCCAATCCGGTGAATATAGCGCTGCTAAAAAGCTATACGAGCAAGCCAACAAGGAAGCGACTCAGGTCGCTTATACCGACGCTCAGAAGGATGTCACCACCAAGCTAAATGACACCCAGGCCAAGCTCGACGAAATTCAACAGCAAACTCAGGAGCTGCGTGCCGAAAAACAGGAAAAACGAGGCGACAAAGCACTCGACGCGGGTAACTACGAGCTCGCCGTTACCGCTTACGATGATGCACAGGGCATCTATCAAGACATCGACAAGCTGGAAAAAGTCCTATCCATCGAACGCAAAATTAGCAAAGTCGAGGAACAACAAGACAAACGCGCCGAAGCCGCTATCGCTGCCCAAAACCAGGCAGCCCAGCAAAACGCCGCTATGAACAACATGCTACCACCAGCATCCAGCAACAACGAAACAACCGGCACCCTAAATGGCACAGGCACAACCGCAGCCAGCCAGGGAACAAGCAAGCCTGCTCAAGAGTCCAACTCAACCGACTCCACAGGCATCACCGACAGCGGCGTAGCTAACGGCTCATAAAAGTAACGTAAACAAGCTTAATCATCTACACCATCACATTCTAAAGTTATCTATTCATAAAACCAGTAATCCAAAGTCTTTTCCAACAGTTCAGCTTTCCAAAGCCCTTGCCCTTAAACTGCTGCCCCACCCAAGCCTTTGGAAACTGAACATGGCGCATATGCACGGAGCGTAGGGAAGAGAATAGGGGATAAGGACGACTTTGGAGGTGCGAGAATCTACATTTCATCCTACTCCGTAGATTCTCGTACCTCCACCCGAGTCCGTTCCCCTATCTCTTCCCGAAGCGGCTCCCTGCATATGAAAGCCAAACCATGTCATTCCCAAAGGAGCCCCCAAATGAAACGCCAGCTGCAATCCATCATGCATGACCGCATTCAACGCTTGACCCAACTGGATGATCGCCGATTGATGCGCCAGCTGGTCAATGACTTTTTAATCGATATGGTTGACTATCAGGAGCAAATGCTGAACCGCTTGGAGCAGCGCGTTCTGGATGAGAGCCGTACCGTCAGCGATCGATACGACATCTATGGCACTATTTGCCGCCAGGAGGACTGGGATAGCGCGCGTACGTTTCTATATCCGGTGTTGCCAGAGGATGTAGAGCAGCAGCATTTGAATATTCGTGATTTGCTAGCAGTCGGTACGGTAGAAGGAGAGACGACCGAAACATCTGCTCAGCGACTTTGCCGATTATTTCTCGAAATGGATACGGCACAGGTACAGCAGCTGGCACATAGTGGACGTACATTTCGTGCTGTAGTGACAACCGATATCGGGCAATATGAGGTGCATACGATGCTGCGTCCCTCTTGGGAGTATACGTCTCGTCTGGAGCATCTGTATGCAAGCTTCCAATTAAGCGGATTAAGCTGGAAAACGGTCTATCATCCATATCTGTACAAATTCGTTGATGTGCTGTTGCAGCGCTGGAAAGTACAGCCAACGCCTGAGGAGCAGATTCTATCGATCACCGTAGATATGGAAGAATTCCAGGCATATCAGCGACCTGGCTGGATTCCTGTGTGGAATGTACAGCAGCTACGCATCAAGAGTACAGGCTTTCCGACTCCTGCACTGGATCGCATTCATTATGAGCATTTGATTCATTTGCAACGATACGGTACAGAGCATGGCTATATTGTGGATGCGTCTGCCGAGGATGTTCGCTATATTAAGCGCGGTGTACAGGATATGACGATCGTATCGACCGAGGAACGATCTGGCTTCTGGCAGATCTTGCAAATTCACCGTCCAGATCAAGGACATGAGGTGTATCGTCCTTATCCGCTACTCAATAACGCGTATGCCGATCGATTTGCCCACCATCATGGCGAGCGTCCGTCCTTACCGATACGCACGCGTGGAGAAATGGAACGACTTATTCATATGCTAGCGGATGATCGTGGTGTGGAGCTAATCGATGTACAGATAGGCGATAGTAGGCATACGCATACAACCGTGCCGCCTCATCCAGAATATAATGCATTGGATCTGAACGAGTTTCTTGGCGACAATATCCGTCCAGATGCTCACCGTCCACTGTTGACTCTATCCTTTCAACAGCAGCCAGCTAGAGCATTACCGTCCTTTTTACAGGAGGATCAGTTGCAATATCTTATCGCTGAGCTACAACGACGCTTGCCTGAATATCGATGCAAAGGGGTGTGGGCATGAATTATATTTGGGATTTGCTCATCCATGCGGAGGAGCAGGGTATTCCAGCGTCGTCGATTACGTTTGTTCCAGCGCAGAGCTATTCGCCTTATATGGAGCTAAGTCTCAATGAATTGAATGCGACCGAGGTTGGACAGCAGGTAGAGCTGAATCCGTATTATCGGTTTGAGACGTTGTTCAAAAATTGGTTTCATCCTGATTTGCAAGAAGATGAAGAGATGCGTACCGTGCTGTTTGATATGATCATCCATTTTCTGGCACAGATCGATCGATATGAAGGCATGACAAGGCGAGAGTATGAAATTCGCTTTGTGCTACGCGATCTGGAACAGGGCGTATTCGGAGATGAAGCTGCACAGTATATAGGCATGCTGAATCGGGATGAACAGGAACAGCTAGGTGAGCAATTGCTGCGGCTATATGAAACAGGTGAACCGATTGCACTGCTGCGACAGCTACTGCGGCGCTGGTTTCCACGCTCGCTTATTTATGTCAATCGAGATGAGCGACAGGAAATGCTGGTCTATCTCGGTCAACCGGATCATGAGAGCAATCGTGCCAAGGTGAATATACTGCTGTTGCTGTTTGTACCGATTCCGTTTGAAGTACGTATGTACTGGGCTCATCACTTTGGGCTGGTAGGTACAGACGAGACGATGAAGATCGATAATATTGCTCTGTATTAACATCACATCACGATGCCGCTGCAAGGGTAGAGGCATACAGACAACGAAAGGATGATCGCACAATGAGCAAAATGTATTCATATCGGCTGCACAATCATCCATTGGAGCGTCAGAGTAGCAAAGGGCAAGCCCGTTTCACCCGAGACGAGCTAGAGGAAATGACCACCTTTGAGCTGCGTAATATTTGTTATAAGGAGCGTCTGGTTGAAGGGATTGCCGGTACGCTGGATCGGGAAGAATTAATTCGTACTATTCTCAAATTCCGTGGCATGCAGCATACGCTACGTATTGAGCATTATCGCAAAGGCGGCTTTGAACGTATCGTATCAGTGTTAGGACGTTATCTAAATGCGCAAAAGCCCGATCATGGCAGCATTCGCGTACCCGCACGGATTGTGCTGTATCAGGGCATTCGACTTGGCTTGCTCGACAACTATGTGATTGAAGCTGGGCCGGGTCTGGGTGAGAATGTGCTGCTCGTGAACGATAACGGGGAGCTGTGCGGTATTTTAAATGTAAAAGGGCAGGAAGATGAGCCAGGCAAATATTTGCTCACTGCACCGAGTCACTGGGAATATCGGATGACAGCGAACCAGAACTATAGCCTGTATTTTACTCGCAGACAGGATTCGGATTATCTGTACCATGCGTATTACAGCGATCGTCCGCTTATTCCGGCTAATTTGCATTATTATCGTGTACCTGTGGCCGAACTGGAAATCCGTATACCTGAGCCAACGGATACCGTGCTGGCAATCGACTTTGGCACATCCAATACGACAGCAGGCGCTTATCTGGGTAGCGGCTATGGACAGGCATTACAGCCAGAAGACCATGGGCTACGCAATCAGGATCGATTATTTGGACAAAATACTCCGTATCGCAAACGTGACGAGATTAACTATGTCGTATTTCCAAATGTGACCGATAAGCAGGAGCAATGGCTGGAGCTACTGCCTACACTTGCTGCGGCAGCAGATTGTGCAGATGCCGACAATGTACGCATGGTGTACGGCTATGATGCACTTGCTTATATTCAGCGCAACGGACATAACAGCCGGGCGACGGTATTTCGTGGTATGAAGCGCTGGGTGAACGATTACGAGCGTACCGAAGAGCTGATGGATGCGGCGGGTAATACAGCTTATTTGAGCCGTGGTGATATTTTGAAGGGATACATGTCGTATGTGGTAGAAACGGCAGAGCAGCAGTTCAAATGCCGATTTACCCATCTGCATATTTCCAGTCCGGTTAAGCTGAAAACTCAGTTTCTGGATATGTTCACTCGTATGCTGCCCGAGTACAAGATTGAAACCGAGGATGCGCTGGATGAAGGCATGTCGGTGCTATACAACACGATTGCCGATCAGATCGATAAAGGAACGTATGTAGACGGCGAGGAATATCAAGCACTCGTAATCGACTGCGGCGGCGGTACAACCGATCTTAGCTCCTGTCGCTTCAGCATTCATGAGGGTCGTATTTCATACGGTTTGGATATTCACACCAGCTATGAAAATGGTGATACCAACTTTGGCGGTAACAATATTACATATCGCATTATGCAATGGATGAAGATCGTATTTGCCGAATGGTACAGTGGTCAGCAGCGCCGGATTGATATGGATGCACTGATCGATATTCCGGGTGCAGAGCTGTTCCGTTATGTGGATGAGTACGGGATTCGCGCAGTGTATGAAGGAATGGAAGCACGCTATCTGGAAGCGGAAAAGATTATCCCGACCAAGTACCGTGATTATGAGCAGCGCAGCCGGGACGAATACCAGCGTGTGCGTGGCAATTTCTATTTCCTATGGGCGATGGCAGATCAGATGAAGCAGGAGTTTTTCCGTAAAACAGGGATTTTGCGTAGTCGATTCCATGATGATAGTGAGATGACGATGGATAGCGATATCAAGATTACACGGGTGGATCGCTGGTTCCTATCTGTAGCAGAGCCAGATGGACGCTTGCGTAATGAATATCGTCCACCCGATGTGGTGTTCAACATCCGTGAGATCAATCAACTGATCAAAGCGGATATTTATGAGATTGTACGCAAGTTTCTGGATGAATTTTATCAGGATGGACGCTTGCAGGACTTCTCTATTATTAAATTAACCGGACAATCCTGCCGAATTGACGTGTTCCGTGAAGCGTTGAAGGAGTTCGTACCAGGTCGTAGCATCGAATTCCGCCAGAAAACAAAGGAAAACAGTCAGGTGCCCGATCTGAAGCTTGCCTGTCTGCGTGGTGCAATTCGTTATTTGAACGCCAAAAAGATCGGTATGATCAAGCCTGTTCTGACTAACGAAACACCAGCAATCCCGTATTCAGTCACCGCCTATACACATACCCGTCAGGAGATGACGCTCATTCGCAGTTTGGAGCGCGGTCAGACCTTTGGTAATGTATCCAGACCCCAGCATACGACCGAGATTGAGTTTCTCGTCTGGGCAGATGATGGCAGCCTGCGCCACCGCTATGTGTATAAAGGCTGGGCAGATAGCTTCCGTCCGGTTGTATATGAAGAGATTGAAGAGATGTATGGAGCGTACATCATTCAGGATGAGACGGATAGTATTAGCAATGGAGAAACGAAGTTTTTTGTATTTGCCGGTGAACAGCGCTGGGGCTTCAACATCGTACCCGTTATGCGCGATAACGAGCAATTGTACGTAGCGGATCGTCAATTTTTCGCTTTTGAAAATGATCTGTCCGAGCTTGATTTCTTCGATGGTACGAAGTAAAGGGAATTTGATAGAGCCAGGACGTGTAAGCAAACGAGTTTGCTTACATGCTCTGTCTGGTACTTTGACCAGGAACAGTTTTAATACTAAATCGATTTCAAGTTCTGAATCATATCCATTCCAACCCATATGTTAGATGATTAGGATCGTAACGAAAGGAGGTGGTGCAGTGTTTACGTATATTCAACCTCGCTTTGAAAAGGGACGTGTGCTCAAAACCGAGATGCTAGAGCAGGTGCGTGACTACCCGCGTGTACTGGCGAATATCGAATATGACGAATACAGTGATGGCATTCTGAGCGGTGCCCATGTGACCGTTGATCCGGCAGAGCTGATTGTCGCTCCAGGTCTGGTTAAGTTCCGTGGTCACCTGTATATGCTGGAGCAGTCGCAAAGGTTGTTTTATGAAGCGACTGAGAACGAGCAGATTTTGCGTATTCGCTTTGAAGATAATGGATCGGATCGTGATTTTGAACGATTGGCAGGTATGCTTATTCTGGATGAGCAGCAGCCCTCAGCAGATGAGTTGGAATTGGGACGATTTAAATTAAAGCAGGGTGCCGTACTACGTTCAGATTATATTGATTTTGCCGATATGGTGACCGAATTTAATACGTGGAATCCCGTATCTGCCTGTTATGCAGGCATTGGGCAGTGCACACTACGACCGGAAGTGATACATCGCTTTGCACGCGAGCTATTGCAGACGGGTACACAGGAGGCTGCGGATTATGCCTTTGCTTTTATGGCGTTAAATACACAGCGTGTGGAACGTACTGTGCTGGAGCACTATATCGCTGCTCGCAATCAGACTGAACTGGTTAGTGGTAGCAATATGAAGCTGCACCGCCAGTTGACCGTTATTTTGCAGGACGCTGCGCGCGGTAAAAGAAGCTCGTCACGCTGGGGGAATCGCAGCCCGGGTGGGCGTATGATTGTCGATTGATCACAATGCAGCCTGGCTGACAAGATAAGGAGGAATCACCGATGCCATTTGAAGATGAGAAGATCGCTGCTGTGTTAAATGAATGGGAAGAGCAACAGCGGAATCATAATATTCTGAACGGACCGGTTGAAGCGGAGGGAAGGGAGTACACGTTTGCTCTGCGTTCCTTTTTTGATAACCGACTGCATATGTATGTGCCGGAATCGTTTCAGCTTATGTCCAAATCGATGCAAAAAGCTAAATACCCGTATGAGGATCGTCCAGCCGTTATCCTGACCAATGGACGCTGCGAGGTGGATCTTACATTCCAGCATGTCGATCAGCCGCTACAGGATGACTGGATTCCTGAGCTGGTGGACGGCATGAAGCAGATGGTCCGTAATATACAGCCGACGAATGTATTTTACGAGCAAAAGATCGAGCAGGTGAATGGTAAACGCATCGGCTACTTTGACTTTAAAAGCCCGGCACTCGATCAGCCTGCGTATCGACTGATGTTTTATCTAGAGCTGGATGGCGAAACGATCATCGGCGGCTTTAGCTGTCCATACAAAAGTTATGCGGAATGGCGACCACTTATCCTGCAAATGCTGCAAACCATCTATACGACCACACCGGAAGGGGGAGCATCGCAATGAGCTTTATGCCAACTTCTTCATCTAGATCGAAATGGCCTGACCTGTCCAATGGCGAACTGCCGATGCTGTTTCCGGATATTTTCAGTATTGGTGATCTGGATGTGCAGCCGTATCAGTTTGAGCGTATTCTCGATCTCAAGATCGTGAAAAATCTGAATGAGCATGTGACCTTTACGCTTAGCGGTATCGTACCGGAGGAATTAATGGATCAGTATGTGGAGCATGCTGATGAGAATGAGCAGATTGAGGTGTTTATTACGAATCTGCTGGAGGATGTATATAGCGAGCGAGAGCGCTTATTTCAAGGAACAGTCACCAATATATCGATCAAGGCTGTGCATGGAGTACGTGAGCTGCACATCGAAGCACAGAGTCTGACCTCCAAAATGGATATCGAGAAAAAACAGCGTTCTTTTCAAAAAACCGAAGATACATATCGCGATCTATTCAACCATATCGCCTCTGGCTATACCGAAGCCAAAGTGCTGGACGAGGCGTCCAATGGTCAGTATCTGGGCGAGCTATTCGTACAGAATAAAGAAACGGACTGGGAATTTCTCAAGCGCCTTGCCTCACGACTACATGCACCACTGATCCCGATGTCCACGCAACCGGGATTGAAGCTGATGATTGGTGTGCCAGAAGGCGATACGCCCATTACCCTGAATGAATACAATTACACGGTCAAAAAAGACTTGATGGAGCATAAGCTCAAAGCGAATAACGATATTCCAGATGATTTGGAAGAATCGAGCATTAGTTACGAGGTGAGCAGCTACGAATTGTTAGAGCTCGGTACACCCGTTCAGTTTCTAAACAAAGTGCTATATATTGCCTCTGCTGAGATTGGGATTGACGATGAGGTGCTGATGGGACGTTATATTTTAAGGGATCGCCCAAGCTTCCGCAACCGAATCATCTGGCCATACGATCTATCCGGTTCGTCGCTGTTCGGCAAAGTGATCGACATCATGAAGGATCAGGTCAAGATCAAGCTGGATATCGATCAGGGCTCCGAAGACAGCGGCGCGATGTGGTTTCCGTATTCGACTGTGTATTCCTCACCGGATGGCAGTGGCTGGTATGCAATGCCAGAGGTGAACGATCAGATACGACTCTATTTCCCGAATGAACGAGAGCAGCATGCTTTTGTGGCCAGCTCCGTCGATCTCAAATCGTCCGATCCAGCCAAGCGTAGCGATCCCGCAGTGAAAAGTATCAGTACCAAATACGGCAAACAGATTGTGTTCCGTCCAGGTGCTGTGGAGATTATCGCGAACGGCGAATTGCTGATGCGTATGACCGATGACGGCGGCGTAGAGATTAACAGCAACAAAAAGATCATTATGACCGCGGATGAAGACATCGAGATCACGGGCAAAACGAAAATTATGATCGAGGGCAAGGAAGGCGTCGACTTTGTGCAGGGCGGAGCCACTGTCAATATCAAGGATGATGTGCGTCTGACCGGAGGCAAGGTGAATATCGAATGAGATTGCCGACTCGAGATGAAGCGATGCAGGAGTTTCTAGAGCAGCATGTATTAAGTGGCTGGCTGGATGATGTGCCACTCATTGAAAATAATTGCATCCAGCACGAGCAGCAGTTAATCGATACACTGATATCCGCACTGGAGCAGTCCTGTAATGAAGCGAGCCGTTTACAGACGATTGGTGAAAAAGGGCCTGTGCGTCATATTTATATTTCTCTGCTACGCACATCGTTGTTACACAATCGGGCGCAGTACCGAATCGACTGTCATGATCAACGCTGGTTTTTGGATGACACCGATAGCGCCGCTTATTGGGATGCCGGGTTGATATTCGATCCGCTTTTCCAGCGGATGCAGCAGCTCAAGGAGCAACGCAAATCATACGGTCGCCGCATCGCGGTAATGGATATCGAGAAAATCATGCAGCTAGAAGCAATCAAATATCATACGCTCACCATGCATATCGTGCAGGCACTGCTACCCTATTGGCTGGAGCATCCGACATGGCTTGCATTGAACAAAACGTCCGACTGCTCCATCTACGCTGGAGAGTTTCATGACGAGTGCGAGCTGCTGCATCAGGAGGGCGTAGAGCAATCGGAAGTAAGCCAGCTCGATTGAGCTTTGTGGTAAGCAAAGCGTAGCTAGATGGCTGATAGATATTATTTTGAGTGCTGCTCAGATCAAAGGGATCAACAATACTTCTGCGTCAGCTCATAGGTTATAGACGTGAGAAAGGTGAGAAGCTACGATGGACTATTTTCTGCTTACACAGGATTGGCGCTATACAGATATTCCACAGCTAGAACCGCTTAGCCGCCAGTTACCTGCTCTCAAGCCTGAGTTTATACAGCCTGGCGATTTGCAGCAGCCGCTTGGTTTGTATATGCAAAGCCATGAGGATAGTGAATATCTCGATTATCTAGATGAAGCTTTGCCATTAGTCTCCGCTCGTATGATGAAGCTGTGGAGTATGTATGAGCCGCATATGAGCTTTCATCCAGTCGTACTGATGAATCTAGAGCTGTCGCTGCAAATGACGTATCATCTAGCATTTCCTGCTGCGGTCAACATCCTGCACGAGGATAGCGAATGGAATGCCGATCGCACCCTGCTCCAGCATATTGTACTGGATCGTAGCCGCTTGCCACGACGTAAAATTTTCAAAATCGGCGAAAGTGCCAAACCGCAGATCGTTATTCGTCTTGATGTTGCTGAAAGCATACTTCGACGCGACATGACTGGCATTACACTACAAAAGCTCGAAGTTGCAGCACCTCGAACGGTATACCGAGCTGTACAGCCATTTGTAGAATAAACTCGTCAAATCATCTAATTTCAATTCAACATTTCCATAATGGCGTTGGTCATCTTTTTACTCAGTAGTCGATAGGTAAGCACTCAACGAGCTACATCCAAATATGGATTAGAGCCAAGCCTGTGTATCACATCATTGCCTGCCTGTACAGATAAGCACATGAATCGATCCAGGCTCTTCATCAGCCGATCAACCCGATGCTACACACAAAGGAGGAACAGTAGATGTCGGATGAATACTATGTCGTACGCGGCGCATCTATGCGATGCAGCTGCGGTTCCCATAAGCGTAAAATCAATCTGCCCGCCAGTCATGGTGCGTTTGTCAAAACAAAGCCGATGATGAACGAGGACGATTACAAGTCCGTTAATGTACCTAGCTTTGGCGTATGCAGCAGTTCAGCCAATCCCAGCTCAGCCAAGGTGTATTTAGTAGGGGAGAACGGCGGGCAGGTAGAGGGCAAGCCATGTAAGCCTATGCTCATGCAGCCGTGGATGAATACGATGAAGAAGACGCGTGTGGAAAACAAGCCTGCCTTGACCACATCGTCCTGTCATATGTGCATGTATAAAGGAAGCATTACGTTTGAATCGAGCGGACAGGAGTAATCCGATCAAGACGGCATCAGCCAGAAAACCAATATCAAAAAAGCAGCAACACACATTACAGCTACATCGGAATCGGAGGTCGACAAGGTGATTGGTTACGATCAAATCAGGGTCAAATGCCCGTATCCACTCCTGCATATTCATGAGCTGCAAATCGACTGGCAGCCCGGCGAGCATGCCAAGCTAGTGCTTACCGGTTGGATGGATGAGCAATTGCAGATGGAGATGCCACTGACGGCCTCCGTTCAGGACGAAATTGAAGTGTTTTACAATACCCCAATCTGGATGGGACTCGGCATCGAAACCCCTTTATTTCGTGGTGTTGTGAATAAAGTGGAAGCCCATCGTCAAAATAGCGTACATAAAATTAGCATTGAAGGTATTAGCGCATCCTCACTCTGGGATGTGAAAAAGCGCAAGCGTACTTTTCCCGAGCCGACACAGACCTACGAGCAATTGCTCACCAAGGTCATCGAGGATTATCCTGGCAGTGAGGTTGAATTTCATACGGGTGCGGATAAAGAGATTGGCGATGCGACCTTGCAATATGAGGAGACGGATTGGGAGCTGAGTAAACGGCTAGCCAGCACATTACAGTCGGTTATCGTTTGTGATATGCTAAAATCCGTAAAGCCGTATCTGCATTTTGGTCTGCCTGAGGGTAAGGAAGTTATGGTACCGGACACTACACCATATACTGCGCATAAGGATCTAGCGGCATATCAGCGAGCTGTGGCGACCGGAGCAGAGCTGCACGATACGGACTTTTTTCGGTATGAATTGCAATATAATGAGCCATTAGCGATTGGCGATCGCGTCCGTTTCCGAGATAAGCAGCTAGTCGTCAAAGAGCTACACGCTCATATGGAAAAGGGCGAGCTATTATTCAATTATGTGCTCGCTCGCGAATCAGGTGTGCGGCATCCCGTCATTTTGAATGCAAAAGCCGTTGGCGTATCCCTTGAAGGAACCGTACTGGAGGTACGCGGCGAAGAAGTGAAGCTCAAGCTGGATGTCGATCAGGACGATGGCAAAGCCGATCCACACTGGTATCCATTTGCTCCACCGACTGGAAGTCCCATGTACAGCATGCCACAGGTCGGTACAAAAGCAAGTCTGTATCATCCAGATGGTAGCGGCTTACATGCTCAAGTGTTAGGCTCCGTACGTACGAACGGCGCAACTGCGCCAAAAACGAGAGATCCGAATACGCGTTACTATGGTAGTGAGCATGGTAGCGAATTGAAGATCGCACCAGATCATGTTCACTTTTACGGTAATCCAGAGGGTACGCTGTCGATTAGCCTGCAAGACGGCGTCGGTGTGGTCATCCGTAGCCCCAAAAAGCTTACCATTACCGGTAAGGAAGATATCGTACTCAAAAGTAAAAAGAAGGTCATCCTAAACGCTGCCGAGATGATCATGGCGTACAAAACAGAAGCATCCTCCGGTATCGCTGTGGAGGGCGAATACCACGTGCTCGGTCAAAATGTATGGGCAGATGGTAGAGATCGTACGGCATACGCTGCCTATGATGATGCACCCAAGGAAGGCACGCCACCACCACCGCCCGATCCACCTAAGCCATTCGATTGGGGCAAGCTCGGCCGCAACGTGCTGGGCGGACTCGCTATCGTTGTCGGCGTAGCCGCACTGGCAGCCTTCACCGTTGCCACGCTAGGTGCCGGCCCGCTCATCGTCGGCGCTGTCGCCGTTGGCGCAGTAGCCGCAGGCGGAATCGCCGTCGGCGTCCAAGCCGCATCCGACATCGCCCGAGGGGAAGTGAGCGACTTCGGGGAATACGCGACGACCGCATTGCGGGAGTCGTTTATCGGAGCCGTGACGGGAGCGATCTTTGGACCGCTGGGAGCTGGTGGAGCGATTGCGACTAAAATGGCGCTGGGGGCTGCCGAGAACGGTTTATCGGATATCGCCAGCCAAATGATGCAAGGCAAAAGCTTTTCCGAATTGGACTGGAAATCTGTCGGTATAAGTGCTGGTATCGGTGCAGCTACTGTTGGCGTTGTGAATTCCAAAGCTGGTAAAGCTGTTAGTGAAATGATTGGTAACGGTGTCAAAAAAGTCACTCCAAAAGTGATTCAGAATGGAGCACAAGCCGCAAGTGAAGGCTTTGGTAAAGCAGTAAACCAGATTAGTGAGTCAGGAAGTAAGTTTGGACAAAAAATAAAAAATAGTAGTTCATCAAAATCATTATCAAATTTCGATGGCAACTACAGTTCTGAAGCACATTTATTATCTGAAAAAGTAGTAAATGAGCGCGGCGGTTTTGGTACCCATGGTCAAGAAGTACCGTATGTATCTGATTTTTTTGAAGGTGCAGATGATGGGATTTTAAGAGGGATGGGAGAACCTTCTTTTTATTCAGTTAAAAATGCCAATGGCGGAGAAGTGCACGTTTCAACTGATAGAATTAAACAACGACATTTTTCTAAAATTGTTGATGAGGCACAGGGAAAGGTTACCGTTCTTACAGGTACTCATGGAACAGTAGACGGAGGACTTGAGGTAGAAAAAGACTTTTTTAAAGATGATTTGGCTAAATGGGGAAGTAAAGAGCATGTAGATGTTCTGGATGTTAACGATCTTTCCGAAGAACAAATGAAAAAAATAGTTAATTCGAATCAAACGATTGTTTGTGCTTGGTGTTATAGTGAGCGGTCGCAATTATTATTAAAATCTATGGGGCTTACAGAATAAAGGAGGAACATCGGTTTGACTTTTTACGAAGACTTAACGTACTACTCAGAAGATCATTTCGAAAATTCACAAAATATTGGGTGGCTGGATGCAAATAAAGAATTTCCACGTGCTAAACCTTCTTCTGAGTTTATCGAGGCTTTATATGAATATATAAAATGTCCATTTAACAAGCAGCGTCATTCTCATCCCACTTCTTTCGAGTATAGAGGAAATGAAATGAAATTGGGATATTCTGAAATTAGAGTACTCAGCAAAAAAAATGACCAAAAATTTGCTGCACCCGATACGATATTGAAATCTATTTTGGAGCAGGAATATAGTCCTCCACAAGCTTTTCAAAAGGCTGTCATGGAAGGACCTAAACCGGGTTCTAAGGAATATGATCAATTTATAGAGCGCTACAACGAAAATTGCTTGTGGGGAGAATCTACCGATTATGTGGAGCAATGTCATAAACTGAATAAAGCAATTTCAGATCATCAAAATACACAAGTTCAGAAATGGATTCAGAATAAAGAAATTTCAATCGACATGACAATGATAGATGGCAGCATATTAAACAGTGCTCTGCTAAATAACAATGTAGAAGTAGCGCTTTTTGTTATTGATCATGGCATAGATCTTAATAAATTTTCAGGAATAGAATTAAATACAGCTATTGCTCAAGGTCATAACAACATTGTGAAGTTGCTGATTCATAAACACATGAAACTCAACATGTATTCACCTAAATTAAACCCTCTTTTTACAGCAATTAGAACAAAGAATATAGAAGCGGTAAGAATTATGATTGATTCAGGAATCAATCTCAATATAAAATACTCCAATGAGTTTATGCAGGATATGGATGCTTTAAAATTAGCCCAGCAACTCAAGTTTCATCCTGCTATTGAATTATTGCAAGACAAGTATAATTGAATACTGCTAAAGCGATTAATTATTATAAAAATTGGAATTAAATCAAATAAATATTTAGTCATTATTTGTTCTATACTATGATGTCAATTTATTTGTTTCGAAAATGTAGAGATGTATAGATTATTAGATGATCATAATATGTATAAGTTTGGAAAAAATATTTATAAAGCACTTGATTAATTGATGCAGAATCCAGATATTAAAAGATTGTATAAACTTAATCTATGGATTTTGATCCGCAATAATAACGTGCAACCATTTGTATGATTTTCAGAAGTTTGAGGGAATATGAAAGTAGTTGAGTAGAAGTACAACTTTTGCAACTACTCAACTATTTTTCTTATTTTGCCAAATAATTTTGTGATTGAATAGCTTCTTGTTCATTTAGATCCTAAGAATGTTCACAGCTAGGTTTGATCATTAGTACCTCTTATCGATATGAATAATATGTATATAGTCATTTTAACCTTCTTTACATATAAAGGTATAATATCTTTATAAAAGATATAAATGCAGAGTATACAGCTTTTTATCAAATATAAAAAAGATACTACCAGCACATATACAGACAAGGAGAAATCCATGAATAATAAAGAAAAAATAGATAGATTATATAAGATGAGATTTTTAGAAAACGAATGTGACAGTATTGAACAATTCGAAGAACTTCTGAATGATTTATCTGAACGTGGAACAATTGAGGATTTGCCCGGTTTATGCAAAGTTTTTGAAGATCAAGTAGCTGAAGCCTCAACAGATGATTACTTACTCGAAACGATATTTCATATCATACATAAACAAAATACGAGTGATGGAATGAAAAGCTTAGTGTATGGTATCAGCCATATGTTGCCTCAAGCAGAATTTTGGGCAGAGCAAATACAAAAAGCAATATTGAATTCCCCTAAATTATTACAAGTATATAAAGAGGTTTTGCTCGATGCCGAAAAGAAAAACTTAGATCAAATAAGAGAATTATTACTTTCTATTAGGGAAAGTGAACCAGATAAATATTCTTTACAAATAGATAGTATTTTAGATGGGTTTAAAGGATAGAATCTAATCTTAAAATAACTCAAAAGTGTGTTTTATTTGATGAAGAGGAGCCTTTCTACAATCCTTATGAACTGTGGCAAGTGTCACTAATCCATATCCCGAAATAAAAGAATTGATTAGTTAATTTTGATGTATAGAGATAACGAACAGACTTTTACATAATAAGCTTTTTCATTATCTTTATCATTAACGTGTTTTTAGAATAGGTATTAAAGTTAGACATATAATGAAATCACCAAACGGAGATACATAATGAAACCAGACTTTTTTTCAATAAGCATGTTTCCAACCACGTATTTAGAAGAAACTGAAACTCTTCAAAAATTCTTAGATATTTTTAAAGAAAATGACAAATATATACCTACCTACTGGGGCAATGATGAACGTGTCAAACTGAATTATAATGCCGAAGAGATCATTCAAGCTGTTCGCGAAAAGAAAGTTTCCGAGCTTTATCTTGGACGTGATAAGGGGAATAAATTTAATTTGATGATTGATGTATATTCTAACCCACGAGCATTTCTTAGATTAAAATGTAAAAATTTGTCCTCCAAGCAGTACGATAGCTTTTTAGATCTTTCAGATCAGCTTGCAAGTATTCTAAAACCTTCTTTTGGTATAACCCATCTATTTTGGCCTGTCTCTTATCCATGGACGAATGATGATGAGCGAACACATATATGGATGGATACTTGTGCATTACCGACTCCAGTAGAATATTTCAAAAATGGTCCACTTGGTGTTGGAGCTAGAACGTATATATCCGGTTTGTGTTTGGAAATGTTTGGTCAAGATTTTATTTTGAATAGTCCAGGTAAAGCGGAGTTGCTGGATTGGGGAGGAGTACATTTGGACATAGTCGAATCTCCATTCCATACGAATAGCGAACAATTGCTTAACGCATGGGTGAAGATGATGACTTATTTACAACCTTCTGGGTGTATTGCAGAACATCACTTTGATGATGATCAAATGGGCGTGAGTTTTTCACCAGGCAAACAATGGGAACAAAAGCTTCGTCATTGACTATTTAAGGCTGAAATGGTGGGAGAAACATGACAAAAGTAATTAATAACAGAAAAGAATTCAATACCATTATTGATCAAGCAAAAATAAATGATGAACTTATTGATAATATTAGCATTCAAGTAGCGGATCTTTCTCTTTGCGATCTCTCTTACATTACAGCAGATCGTTTGTTTGCAGAAAATATTAATTTTAAAGGTTCAATATTTACAGGGATTTCATTGCGGGATTGTAGCTTTCTTTCTTGTGATTTTATAAGTGCAAATTTTGAGAATGTAGATTTAGCTGATTGTGTATATAGTGAATGTATTTTCATGAAAGCGAATATGAATAAGATGGAATTTAAAATAAGTACTGCTATAGAAGCAAACTTCACAGAAGCTGATCTTTCATCTGCTGATTTATCTGGAAGTACATTGCTTCGTTCAAACCTCAGATCTTCGATTTTGATTAATGTTACGGCAGTAGAAGTGAATTTTGATGAAGTTAATATGGATTCGGCCACCTTAACAGAAAGTAATTTTCAAGGATCCAGCTTTATTAAAGCAAAGTTAAATAATGTGAACGCGCAGAAAACAAACTTTACTGAAGCAGATTGTCGAGACTGTGATTTCTCAAATGCAGATTTAAGAGGAGCGAATTTCACCAATGCTAATCTTCAAAATACCATATGGAAAGATGCACAAATTGAAGGTGCGATTTTTGATAAAGGCATTCTTCCTATGATCGAAAAACATCTTTAGTAATAAGGCTTTTCATAAGTATTGCAAATGAAGCGCAAATATATAGCTTATTCAAAATAGAAGATGGGTGATTAACAGTATCTACTCATCTTCTATTTTTAAATAAGAAAGCTAAAACTCTGGATTATTAACAGAACGAATCTACATATAAAAGGTACAGCAAAGAAGCATGCTCTCGTATTATCAAAAGCAAGTATTATCTTATGGTCATGGATAATCATTTACGAAAAGAGTGATCGAATTGAAAATATGGACAATACATGTAAGTGATGATTACGAAAAAGTAAATACCAAAAATCCTTCTGACTTGGAAAGTATCAAAAAAGCTGGTAGAGGTCATTCCTTATTAAAAGATTGGCAACCAATTGAGCTGAGTCTCTACCAGGAAGGTGATTCCGGAGATGTACTAATTTTTCAAGGCGGCTCCCTCGCTCTAATTGTGAATCGTTTCGTAAAAGAAACTATACAACCGCTGGTCGCTAATGAAGCAGAGTTTTTAGAAGTTGGTTATCACAACCAAGCTTATTATCTGATCAATGTTACCAATGTATTAGAGTGTATCGATTATGAGCAATCTGTTCCTAATAATTATGGTAGCTTCGACGAAGAAGTTTTTTTACCTGATAAAGTTCAGAATCAACCGATATTCAAAACAGTCAATACGAAGCACAATCTGGGTGATTTCCCTATTGTCTCGGTAACCACATATGTATCCGATGAGTTAAAACAAGTTATCGAACAAGCAGGAATAAAAGGCATCTATTTTAGACTTGCCTGGACAGACAGTACCGAGCCGATTGTCGAACATAACCCACGCATTCGTGCTACGTCCCGTAAAGATGTGGAAGCACATATCGAACAACACTACGGTCGCATTACGGGCTGTATTGCTGGTGCTAGCAATGATGCAGGCGATGCAGAAATTTATCTGGCTGCACCAGGAAGTCATCTGCCCTTTCAAACACTCGTTACCTATGGCAATAGCTTCTGGCGCGGCATGATCCCTGCCGGACATGATACCGGGTATGCTGAACTAGTTGTGCATCTCCCACCAGACGCCCAGTTGACTGAGCACAACTGGGAACACTCACCGTATGCCTGGGTCGTGCGCATGCTACGCCATTTCGGCAGCGAGATTATGCAACGGGGATACTGGATCGGACAATGGCTCGTGTATCCTCACCAAAACGAAGACGATCTATCGGATAGCTATCGGGAAATGTTCTCGTTAAATGGACTGCCTGCGCATACCACATTGGTTCCTTACGACACCAATACAGATTACTGCGGTGTGATGGTCGTTCCTCCATATCCAGGCAGTGCGGAAGCATTTAAAATGACGTACCGAGATGAAGGCATAGCTAATCCAGAGGAATGGCCGATTTATTTCCAAACGTTATTACCGCTGTATGCTGAAGAAATCCAATATTATTTCTCCAATGGACAAGAGAAAACGGTAGAGAAGCTACTGAGCGGAGGCATCGATGCACTCTTTGATCTGCGCCGTAAGCGTCTAATCTAAGCGAAATCAGGTGTCTACAACCAAATGGTGTAGGCACCTTATTTAAATAGGTTGCGCCAGCCAAAATAAAAGGAGACCTATAGATGAAAATCGATGATCCTATATTTGGAGAGCTAACCTATAAATATGGTTGGACTCGCGAAGTAGAGCTAGATTTCTTTAAAAAAAGAAACACAATTACTTTAATAGTCGATGGAGACGAAGATGGTAGATTTGATCAGCGTCAATATGTCGCATATCGAACATATTTAGAAAATTGGCACCAATTACAAAACCATGTATTATAGTCGCTGCTACAGTATTACCAGCAAAAAAGACAGGAATTAGGATGCGATATAGCTATCAATGCTGACTATCCCGCAATTGAAGGGATCGAACAAATAAGAAGCATGGTTACTTTAGAGGCCATAGCTGTTCCATATGGTGATATTTATGAAGAACGAGATATTGGACTATTATTTACCTGTACATGGGATCTAGAAAATGGTGTAGGTGTCCGGCTGTTAAATGAAAGAGTAGCAGAGGTTGGATATCAGGATATTATAATTTGACATCATTAAACATTTGAAAATAATCAAAGATAGGTGGCTTGGATCGTATGAGCTCTAGAGAAAATCAAGTAATCATCAAAGAAATTATAGAAATTGCTAGAACTTTAAATAACCCCATTCCTAAGGAAAAGCCATCAGATATTATAACGATAAGCAATGCTGAACGTATACCGCACTATGCTTTTGATGAAGTGTACGGTGAAGATGAATACACATGGTCAGATATTAGACAATTGGAAACTTCCGAACTCAAAAGAAAACTCTATGACATAACGACTCCTTCTAAGCTAGAAGGTTTAGAAGATTTGACAGAACATATAGCTAATCATCTCAGGGAAAGTATTTCAGAACAATACAGCGATTTTTTTGAGGGTATCGTTGTCGATTTGAAAAACTGTGCGATCAATCGTATTGTTAATGGTAAGACAAATAATTTTTATGAGATCATATTACATATATATAAATCAGGTGGGTTACCCTGTGGCTGGCAAGGAAATTATCCTGATGAAGGAAAAATTATTGCCTACTATAATTGACGTGAAGTTTAAACATCAATTAAATCAAGCACTTCAAAATGGACAATCGCTGTACGATACTTCGATTAATCGGCAAAAAGAAGTTCTAACAGCCTTAAATAAAAATAAAGAGCAAATCGTAAAATTATGCCAGGAAATGCACCTTACTGTAATGACAGAAATTAATTTATAATGTATCTGCCAATCAACTCAAAGCGGACTAACGGTATGGTCTAATCTATTCAAATGATCCTGTAAAAGATGCAGACGATGTTGCAGAAGAATGGTTTGAAGCGTTGCGAGTCAAATGAAAGGATGATTATATGATGGCTCAACCTAACATTCTAACTAAAGATGAGGTCATGACTCAAGGAACAGAGTTTACAGATAATGTATGTTACTCTGGTCTGTCAGGACAGGAACTATATAATCGACCTGTAGAAGAAGGTGGAGAGCCAATATCAGGATTGGTATATGAAAAAAATAGAGATGGAAATATAGCATATTATGCTCATTATATTAATGGAATCGAAGAAGGAGAATATGTAGAGTTTTTTGATAATGGATTACCAGTCTTATATCGCCAAATGATCAAAGGTACTGTTTATGGGATGTACATTTCATGGCATGAAAATAAACGAGTCAAAATCATTGCACAATACAGACATGGCTTCAAAACGAGTTATAAAGAGTGGGATAAATCTGGGATCATCATAAAGGAAAAGGTAGAGCTAAGCTCATTTGAAAAAGAAATGATTGAAAAGTACGATAACTGGTCTAGGCAAAATTAATTGCGCATATGTGACTAATAAAGCTTTGGGAAAATATATTACAGAAACCCATTTTATAAAGACGAAGCTGTACTATCAAGAAGTGCTGAAGAAACGAGGTTCGTTTGAACTACTCTATATACTCAAAAAAGATAGTAAACCATAAAATGAGTTCACCCCTCATCTTTTCAATCTCGCATTCACTAGCTGATCAGCCTGTCTTGTCGTTTCAGGCAGTCGATATTTCGTCGCTAGTTGCAATACGATTTGATTGGCAGTTGGGAGTGATATTTTATGCCCAACGGAGACAAAGATAGGTTTCACGTTCGTCTGGGTGCGCAACACATTTCCGATGATTTCAGTTTGATCTATGAGCGGACTGGAACTACCACGTTCTGGTGAAGGCTCTATATATTCGCCACATAGTCTCGTTTTCCCACAGCCAATCGTAGGAATATCATATAGAACTCCAAGATGGCAGGCAAGCCCAAAACGACGAGGATGGGCTACGCCTTGCCCATCACAAACGACGAGTTGGGGAACCGTTTTGATTTGCGAAAATGCTTTGGCAACTGGAGGCAATTCGCGAAAAGAGAACAGTCCAGGTATATACGGAAATGAAGCATCATCTTCTACAACAACGGATTCGGTGACATCCAATGAACGCATATCCAAAATAACGATACCTGCAATCAAGGTATTATTGTATTTGCTGTAAGCGACATCGACCCCTGCGACATAGTCGATAGTAAGAAATTCATCGGACGAAATGACTTTTTTAGCTAGATGAGTTTGTAACTGAATAGCTTCCTGCTCAGTTAAATTCCAGACATGTTCAAAGCTAGGTTTCATCGTGAATAGCTCCTATCGATATGAATAATATGTGTATAGTCATTTTAGCAAAAATAACAATCTTCTTTACATATAGATGTATAGTCTCTTTATAAATGACACGGAGTTTAATAAATCCTAGATTAACTAACTTTGAGGTGGGAATATGAAACCAAATGAAATGTTTGATCATGTATGCAGTTCCATATCAGTCCCATATAGAAATTACGATTGGAGGTATTCCAAGACAAGTCATTGGATGACAAAAAAAGATAAGAACTTCATGTACAAAGTATTCTTTTATACTAGCTTAAATAATGTTTCTGATAAAAATGTGGTCTTTTATGGCGAGTTTGCAATAATTTCATTAAAAACTAAAAATAAAATATTTAACATTAATTCTCGTCAATGTAATATGCCTAATGGCAAATTACATTGGAATATAGCGAATAAAGAAGATTCACATCAAGCAGTTATTGAATTTACAGATTGGCTAGATCGGGTATGCGTGCCTATTATAGAAAAGTGTACTAATGATTTAGATAATTTTGTAGACGAAGTTACTACAAATGGGTTTTATCCACCTAAAGGTTATATAGTCGATATCGCATTCATTTTATGCTATGGTTCACGGGAATTAGCAGAAAAAGCTAGTAATAAATACTACAGAAGCCTAGAAGAAAAAATCCAAAAGGAATTTAGAGATAATTATAATAGTTTAAATTTAGGAAATGAAGCTGCCAGTTCCTATGGTAAAAATATGATGCGGAATTATTCGAATTTTAGAACAATA
Organism: Paenibacillus hunanensis; assembly: GCF_034055775.1. Taxonomy (NCBI): domain Bacteria; kingdom Bacillati; phylum Bacillota; class Bacilli; order Caryophanales; family Paenibacillaceae; genus Paenibacillus; species Paenibacillus hunanensis. Next base: position 2,125,707 of record NZ_CP139194.1, read on the forward strand.
ATAGAAAACAAAATAAAGGTGGATTTTTAATATACAAGATTATTTTTTATAGTTGTAAATAATTGATTACAAGTTATGACTTACAATAACTCACGGTAGCTTGATTTTTAAAACAGCAACTTAATATCGGCGTAATTAAGTTGCTGTTTTCAATACAAAGTATACATAAATGGAGCATATTGATTTCAATCATTATAACAACAACATTAACGTTTAAATATTTACTAATTTCCGAAAATAATTTCATGTTCAGTTCACTCAATGTTTAACAAAACGATTATTAATAGGAAAATAGACTTTTTATATAGTGATTAAGAGGAGTGATTAGATTGAAAATATGGACAATATATGTAAGTCCAGATTGTGTAAAAGTAGATACTAAGAATCCTGTGGATTTAGAAAATATCGAAGAAAAAGAAATAGGGAAGCCTTTATTACAAGATTGGCAACCGATTGAGTTGATTACCTATGAAGAAGGTGAACATAGAGATGTATTGACTTTCCGCGGTGGATCTTTCGCCATAATTGTGCATCATTCTGTAAAAGAAAAAATCCAAACGCTGATTGCTAATGAAGCGGAATTTCTAGAATTACATTATCAAAATCAAGATTATTATCTGATCAATGTCACAAATGTATTAGACTGTATCGATTATGAACAGTCTGTTCCTGATAATTATGGTGGCTTCGATGAAGAAGTTCTTTTACCCGATAAAGTTCATAATCAACCGATATTCAAAACGGTAAATACTAAGCACAATCTGGGTGATTTCCCTATTGTCTCGGTAACCACATATGTATCCGATGAGTTAAAGGAAGCTATCGAACAAGCAGAAATAAAAGGCATCTATTTTAGACTCGCTTGGACAGATAGTACCGAGCCGATTGTCGAACATAACCCACGCATTCGTGCTACGTCCCGTAAAGACTTAGAAGCACATATCGAACAGCATTACGGTCGTATCACTGGCTGTATCCCCGGTGCCAGTAATGATGCAGGTGATGCAGAAATTTATCTAGCTGCACCGGGAAGCCATCTCCCTTTTCAAACACTCGTCACCTATGGCAATAGCTTTTGGCGTGGTATGATTCCTGCTGGCCATGACACCGGTTATGTCGAATTGGTCGTGCATCTCCCACCAGACGCCCAGTTGACCGAGCAAAACTGGGAACAATCACCATATGCCTGGGTCGTGCGCATGCTACGCCATTTCGGCAGCGAGATTATGCAACGCGGATACTGGATTGGTCAATGGCTCGTGTATCCTCACCAAAACGAAGACGATCTGTCGGATAGCTATCGAGAAATGTTCTCGTTGAATGGACTGCCTGCGCATACCACATTGATTCCTTACGATACCACTACGGATTACTGCGGTGTGATGGTCGTTCCTCCATATCCGGGCAGTGCGGAAGCATTTAAAATGACGTACCGAGATGAAGGCGTAGCCGATCCAGAGGAATGGCCGATTTATTTCCAGACGTTATTGCCGCTGTATGCTGAAGAAATCCAATATTATTTCTCCAATGGACAAGAGAAAACGGTAGAGAAGCTACTGAGCGGAGGCATCGATGCACTCTTTGATCTCCGTCGCCAGCGTCTAGTCTAAGCGAAATAAGGTGTCTACAACCAAATTTGGTGTAGGCGCCTTATTTAATGACTAATAAAGCAATATCAACATTAGTTAATACTTACTGATGGAGCTAAAATACTACCAACAGACAAGACATGAATTAGGATACGATATGGCAAGTCAAACGAATTATCCTGCAATCGATAAAGTCGAAGACATCACAACTATGGTTAGTTTAGAAGCCGTAGTTATTCCATATGGCGATATTCATAAAGAACGCGATATTGGACTATTATTTACCTGTACATGGGATCCAGAAAATGGTGTGGGTGTCCGTCTATTAAATGAAAGAGTAACAGAGGTTGAATATCAGGATGCTGTCATTTGAATTTATTTTACTCAACGCATGGACAGCAGCAGAAATCCAAAATGCCATATTTGATCCAGACGTAGCAGCTCTTATTTTAGAAAACAAAAATATGTAATTCAAAAACAGTACCTTCATCATCCCCATGAAAGTACTGTTTTTATTATAAATGCTGCATCGTAATTATTAAAACGATATCCGACTAAAAATAGGAATACCTAATTTCTAAATTTAAAGTTAAAAAATTCCATATTAATACCGATATAATTACCAATGGAAATAGAGCAATTAGGTTGCTCATGTTTTGATTGTTTGATGTAAGGGGGGACGTTATGCATCGTTATCGCCAATTTGCTTATATAGCAGCAATAGGGATACTTATGAATTACCTACTACTAATCATCTTTCGACATAATGACAATGTGCTCACATGGCTGACACCAATTCTAAATATGATTGCGCCATTACTCACAACAGCCATTCTGTCTATGGTCACCTATCGTTGCCGGGGAGAAAGTCGAATATTTTGGGGTCTGCTAACGGCCAGTCATCTGTGCTATAGCTTTTCCATTGTAGCTTCTTTCATCCTTCACATGAATCCATCGCTTGTATCCTCGATATTCAGCTTCTCTGACTTTTTATGGATGCTCCATAATCTTTTTATTTTTGTAGCCTTATTACTACTCGGACAACGTAGCCTGCGAGGACTAGGTAAAATTCAATTTTTGCTGGATACCTCCATCTTCATGCTAACCGTGGTGGCAATCAGCTGGGCGCTTATCGTGGAGCCGATCATGTGGCGAAGCATCAATGAAAATGGTGGCAACTGGGCTTATTTGCTTGTGAATTTGAGTTATCCGCTAGTCGAGCTGGTGCTAATCTTTATGCTCGTACTCCTATTATTCGTACGGGTGGATCGACAGCATAATCGAGTAGGCTGGTTGCTTATGTGGTCATTACTCGTTTTTGCAGCAGCGGATATGAGCTACTTTTATATGCTAGAGCACAATATGTATCGTATGGGCAGCCTAATTGATCCATTGTGGAGTGCTTCTTTGCTATTGTCTGCACTAGCAGGGCTTGAATTTTTAAAGCAGCCGCCTTCCCAGGAGGTATTACCTGTAGCCTATGCTTCTCATGCCAGAGGATGGGTCAAACGTGTTCTACCCTATGTTAGCGTAACCGTACTATTATTTTTCGTCATTCCACGGCAATTTTCATCCTTCGATATGCTACTACTCAGCTGTATGCTCGGCATCTTATTACTTTCGATCCGTCAGTTATTATCTCTCTCTGAAAATGATACACTACTACTTCGTCTGCGGCAGCTGCTACGGTTAAGCGACCATGCTGCACGGCATGATGAGCTTACCGGACTGCCTAACCGTCGTCAATTTTATGAGCAATTGCAACGACGAATAGAAGCAGCAGAGGATAAGCATGAGCTGGCTGTGCTATTCTTCGATTTTGATCGCTTCAAGTACATTAATGATAGTCTGGGACATGCGGCTGGAGATCGCGTATTGCAAATGGCAGCGGAGCGCTTTCGCAGTCATTTATCGGATGAGATTATGCTTGCCCGTCTGGGTGGAGATGAGTTTATTCTGTTGCTTGATCCGATGCGAGATCATGCGCATGTAGAGCGTGTGGTAGATAAGATTGGTCATTGCTTGCAGGAGCCACTCGATATGAATGGTCATCCGTTATACATTTCGGTTAGCATCGGGATTGCGATCTATCCGCAGGATGGTGTAACACTCGATGAGCTGGTGAAAAATGCAGATGCAGCGATGTATGAAGCCAAGAAGAACGCAAGGCAGGAAGCGGTCTATTTTACCAATGCGATCGGTGCGCATTATGAGAATCGCTTAGGTCTGGAAAGCTCTCTGCGTGGTGTATTATGTCGCCAGGAACTGGAGCTTTATTACCAGTATCAGGTAAGATTGGATAACGGACAGATTGAAGGGATGGAGGCGTTATTACGCTGGAAGCATCCTGAGCTTGGATTCATTTCACCTCTTGATTTTATTCCGATTGCCGAAGAAACCGGTCTGATCATTCCGATTGGCGAATGGGTATTACGCTCAGCATGCGAGCAGCAACGCATCTGGAAAGAGCAGGGCTATGGTGATTTTCGTATGAGTGTGAATGTATCGCCTTATCAGTTCCACGATGAGCATCTGGCAGAGCGTTTTCTGGAGATTATCGCAGAGACAGGTATTGAGCCTAAGCAGATTGTGCTGGAAATAACGGAATCACTGGCGATCCATAATGTGGAGCGTGTTATTGTGCAATTGGATAAGCTACGCGAACGCGGAGTACAGCTAGCGATTGACGACTTCGGCAGTGGTTATGCATCGCTTGCTTATGTGAAGCAGCTACGTCCATCGATTTTGAAAATTGATCGTAGCTTTGTCAGCTGTATTGATGATATGGATGAGGATTGTCGTATGGCAGGAGCAATTGTTGCACTTGGTAAAGCGCTGCATATTCATGTACTCGCCGAAGGTGTAGAGACTGAAGCGCAGCTGCAATTTTTGAAAGAAACCGGCTGCGATGAAATTCAGGGCTACTATGTGAATCGTCCAATGCCAGCATCCGAGATCAGTCAGCAGCTTGAATCCGCAGGCAATTCATTTTATATCGTTAAAAGCTTGCTGGATAACCTTGACCGCGCCAAGTCGTAACTGCAAGTTGTAATTAAATGGTTTCATTATGTTCTTCGTTATATGTCTCCATATTGGATCACTTCATTTGCATAATTTTTATGAGAATAGATTAAAGACAGGGCTGAATTGTAAACGTCATGTTAGCCCTATTTTAACGCAACATTATCGCGAAAAACGGCGTATTTTCGCGGCTCATCCGCTTTTCCATTAAGATCGATGAGAAACGGTGCATACGGAAGGAAAAGCGGTAGGATAGTGAACCTATACATGAATAGAGCGGGATAATGACAGTTTATTGCAAACCATTGCGACTTATTGCAGAATACGACGATTCGGCAAGTTGTTTAGCAACAAGCCGTCCGTGGTATAATAGATACAGATTTAAATTCTAACACCAGAAAGGATCAGGATACCATGTGTCCCCGAAGGATGATTTCCCAAAGGACGATTTGGAAACGTTATGATCTCTCCTATACTTAGCTCCTCCGTAGTGTAGTGCCCAACCTATTGGCCTATATCTTACGGAAAAGGAGCAGCACGTATGCGAAGGATGAAGTCCTCCAGGTGCACCTCCCGTAAGAACAGGTCATTAAAGACCACACTTACGAGAAAAAGAGGGAACCTGTATGAGGAAGAGAACAAATGACAATTGGAAGGTTGCAGCAAAGCAAGTAGCTGCAATATTGATCGGTACGTTTATTCTTGCGTTTGCTTATTATCACATTAATTTTCATAACAATCTGTCGGAAGGCGGATTTGTTGGTCTGGCATTGCTGGGCAAATATTTATTTGGCTGGTCGCCAGCATGGAGTACGCTTGTACTCGATATTCCAGTAATTGTGATTGCCTGGTGGCTAAAAGGACATCGCTTTATGATCATGACTATGATCGGTGCGGGTGCGTTTTCGCTGTTCTATGCAGGGTTTGAGCAATTATCGCCGTTTGTCGTGGACTTGCACGGAAGCCTGTTAGCAGCCGCTGTAGTGTCGGGTATTTTAACTGGACTTGGCGCTGGAATTGTTCTCCGTTATGGAGGGGCCACGGGAGGCGACGATGTATTATCCCGCTTGATCAGTGACTGGAAAGGCTGGAAGATCGGTAATGTCTTTATTGTTGGAGATGCGATCGTTCTTGGTCTTTGCCTCATCTTCCTGCCATTTAAGGAAACAATGTTTACGATGCTAGCCGTATGGTTGGCAGGTAAAATGATCACCTGGACAGTAACGGTAGAGCTGAGAATGCCATTTACCGTTCGTAAGGTAAAAGATGCAGCTACAGCTGTAAAAGTACCAGCAGCGTCAACGCTGCCACGTTCGTCCTGATATGCTGCTAGCGGTTCAGGATACTAAAATTGTAAATGGATGTGTTGAACATTTGATTGATGTGACCAGATGGACAAGATTCTCATCAGCTCAAGCGCATGAGCGATGTATCGAATACACTGAATTACCAATAAGGGCGTGCTGTATCGGATTCCTCCGTACAGCGCGCCTTTATTGTATTTGCGATGGAATCAGCGGCTGTAGCAAGCTTCGAAATACAAAATAGACCATGAATAGATAGGAGCGTACTTGTATCAAGCCACTCGCTATACATTCATAGTCTATTGAATGAGTCAGAATTTATTTGCCAAAATGATTGGAAGTAAGATACCATTTGCTAGGCAACTAGGCAACTAGGCAACTAGGCAACTAGGCAACTAGGCAACTAGGCAACTAGGCAATCTGCTTTTTACGCTTCTCCACCATATAATAGCTGAGTACAGCGCCACCTGTACCGATCGCAGCCAGTACGCCGCCTACGAGTGGTACATACACAAGTCCAGCGTGAGTAATGACTACACCACCGATAAAGGCACCTGCTGCATTGCCAAGATTGAGCGCAGAGTGGCTGGAGGTTGCAGCAAGTCGTGGTGCCTCGTGTGCCAGATTCATAATGCGTAGCTGGATTCCCGGCATAATACCAAATGCCGCCATCCCCCATAAGAAAATAACGATCAGTGTAAGAATAGGCCAATGCAATACACCAGGCAGAATGAATAGCAGCACCGATAATAAGCCAAAGATCGTAATGACAGACGGCATCAGCTTCCAGTCAGCCAGACGCCCGCCAATTAGATTTCCCAGCGTTACACCAATCCCATACATAACGAGAATCCAAGTGACATTGCTTTCTTGAAATCCTGTCACATCCGTTAGCATCGGGGTAATGTACGTAAATACGGTAAACAGACTACAGCAACCAAAGGCACCGGTTGCAAGAATCAGCAGTACCTGCGGATGGAACAGACTGCGAACCTCTTTGCCCAGACTGGGTTGCTCGGTTTGATGAATTTTAGGAATAAGCCAGATAATACCAATTAGCGAGATTACACCCATGATCGTGATCGCACCAAATGATGAACGCCAGCCCAGCTGCTGTCCAATCAATGTGCCAAAAGGAACACCGATAATATTAGCGATAGTCAAGCCAGCAAGCACGAGGGAGACGGCACCTGCACGTTTGTCAGGACGAACCAGTCGTGCGGCGATGAGGGAGCCTGTGCCCAGGAATGTACCATGAGCAAGAGCAGTCACCAATCGCGAAATCATCAGTACATTGTAGTTAGGCGCAATCGCAGCTACCAGATTACCGATAATAAAGATCGCCATCAACAGGCAGAGCAATTGCTTTTGTGCTACCCGATTGGTAGCGATTGTGAGCAGCGGCGCACCAACAGCAACGCCAAGTGCATAGCCAGTAATCAGCTGTCCAGCCTGCGGAATCGTGACCTTTAGATCGCTTGCTACATTGGGCAATAGTCCCATAATAACGAACTCAGTCATGCCAATCGCAAAGGCACCTGCGGTCAGGCAGAACAGAGCCACTGGAAAGCGACCATTAGGAGCTGCTCCTGCTGCGGATATTTCTTTGTTTTGCATCGTTTCTCTCCATTTCTTATTATTTCTCTAGGTATGATATATTCATACTAACATTTCAAATTGCAAATGAACATCATTTCAAGCTCGCAATTCCGTAGGGAGTATCACGTAAAAGTGGTTGCTCTCTGTTATCGGAGGAAAGGAATATAAACATGATACATGCTAAACGTGAAAAACAGCTTAGCAAGCAAATGAGCTTTGTCCTCAGACATCGTCCTGAAGCTTATGGTATTGTGCTTGATCCAGAGGATGGTTCATGCTTACTACAAGAGCTTGTCCAAGCTTTATTGGTTCATGGCGATGTTGGTGAAGTGACTGAACATGAAGTGCGTGACGTTGTGGCACATTCAGACAAGCAGCGCTTTGAAATCAATGGAGAACGCATTCGGGCGCGGTACGGTCATAGTAGCCCGGAAGTGCAGTATGCTGCTGCTACTCCGCCTGCTGTGTTATATCATGGAACAGCGGAAGCGTTCTGGGATATGATTCATGTCGAAGGCTTAAAGCCTATGGGCAGACAATATGTACATCTGTCAGCAAGCACGGAATTTGCTGCACTCGCAGGACGACGTAAGGGCAAGCTACTCATGCTGCGAATTGATGCCGTAGCTGCTGCACAGGACGGTGTTCTATTTTATAATGCAGGTCATAATGTATGGCTGGCACATCATATACCAGCAGATTATATTCAGCGAGAGGAGTCATTGTAAGGAAGCGATACTTCTTCGCATTCGGCATATGACTAGCATTTAAAATTGTAATATAAGCAATACGCGATACTTATAGCATGTGCAGAGAGACTTATCAGATCAACATATAATATAAATATACAGATAAAAAGCAGCGGCAGGATATCCTAACCGCTGCTTTTATTTATTATCTATACATACTCAAGCGTGTGCAGGTGCAGCATCGTTCAGCTTGAATGCTTCTGCAAGCAACTCGTAGGAACGAATACGTGCCTGATTATCATGAATCGCTGACACGATCAGCAGCTCATCTGTCTGATAATCTGCTGCGAATTGCAGAAGGCGTTCCTTAACCTGATCTGGTGTACCGACAACGCGGAAGCGGCGGCTATCGCGAATGTTGGCCAGCTCCATGTCATTGTAGTGGTACTCGGCAGCTGTCTTTGCCGATGGTAAATAAGGCAATGGACGATTCTGGCGTAATGTCAGGAAATACAGATCATTACTGCGCATCAGATATTCCGCTTCTTCCTCGGTTTCTGCGCAAGCTACTGTAATCGCTGCTAACGACTTCGGTGTAGGGGATAGTACAGATGGTCTGAAGTTTTCTTTGTAATGTGCCACTGCATCCTCGCCACCTGTTGTTCCGAAAAATTGAGCAAAGGCATAAGATGCGCCAGTCATCGCCGCCAGCTCTGCTGTACCGCCACTGGAGCCGAGCAGCCATAGCTCAGGCATCGTATCAATGCTTGGCTGAGCAGTCAGACCCGCATAGCGATGATCCGCAGGTGTAGCTTCATTAAGATAGCCGATCAAATCAACAATCTGCTGTGGATAACGATCTGCGGCATGCATGGATGGGAATTTGCCCTCCTGCATCGCGCGATTGACCAGCGGTGTACCACCTGGTGCACGTCCTACACCGAGATCGATTCGGTTAGGATGTAAAGCTTCCAGCAATCGGAAGGTTTCGGCCACTTTATAAGCGCTGTAGTGCGGAAGCATAATACCGCCTGAGCCAACACGAATACGTGATGTGTGGGCGGCGACATGCGAGATCATAATTTCCGGGCTGGAATGGGCAAGGCTTGGAAAGTCATGATGCTCTGACATCCAATAACGTGAATAACCAAGACGATCGGCTGCTTTTGCAAGCTCTAATGTGTTGTTTAACGCGTCAATCGCGTTCTGTCCTTCGTTAATATGCGACTGGTCAAGAATCCCCAGCTTTAACATGATCATCACCTCAAATAAAATGGATAGCAGCGTGCAGCAGCTATCCGATAGATTATAGCAATTGTTACTTTTAGATACTATGTTACTTGTATGACGTTACTAATATTATATTACAAAACGTTCCAAATGACAAAGGGAATCGCATATTGTTACATCTGGTTATATATCCACACAGCTTTACATAGTACTACATCAGCTTTTATCCAATGATTCACAACATGATCTATAAAATAAGCGACCCTGCTATGTCATCTACAGACATAGCAGGGTCGCTCGGATATCAATATGAACTACTCCAAATTAGCATGATTGCTAAACATCGCTTCGGTATCGCCACCACGCAGCTCCATGAGATGCAGCATCAGACCATCGAACAGTAACAGCACAGACTGCTCAAACAGTGAGCCCATCGGTTGCACAGTGCTTGTATTGCCCTTCTGCGCAGGATCTTTTGGAGCGCCAGGGACTCGCACGATTAGATTCGCCTTACGCCCAATCGACGATTCAGGGAAGATCGTTACAGCGGCAAGCTCGACCTCGGCTTGAAGCGCCTTATCTGCCATAATATCGAGCCCTTTGGTTTCTCCTGAGCCTGAGACAATAATGAGCAGATCGCCCTTGCCTGCTTTGGGAGTGACCGTCTCGCCAACAACATAAGCATTCAGCCCTAGCTGCATTAAGCGCATAGCGAGTGCACGCGACATAAGCCCGGAACGTCCTGCGCCAGCGGTAAAAATATGACGCGCCTGCAAGATGCGTTCAGCAAGCTGTTCTACCTGTTCACCTGCAATGCCAGACAGTGTGCCTTGTAGCTCCTGTAAAATGCGTTCAAAATGCACTGAAACCGAAACCTTCGAAGAAGGAAGCTGGCTCATCATATTACGCCTGTGCAATCAGCTCGCGGAATTGCGATGCTGTTGTTGCTTTGTCATCCTGGCTTGTGATGCCGCCGCCAACGATAACCAGATCCGGGTTCGCTTGAATGACTTCTGGCATTGTTGCGAGCTTGATGCCACCGGCAACAGCTGTTTTCGCGTTTTTCACTACACTTTTGATCGTTGCGAGATCAGCAAATGGGCTTTGACCTGCTGCTTGACCGTCGTAGCCTGTATGCACGCAAATGTAATCCACGCCAAGCTCATCCAATTCTTTTGCACGAGTGGCGATATCCTGTACGTTGATCATATCAACCAGCACTTTGCGACCTTGCTTTTTCGCTTCGTCTACACAGCCTTTGATCGTCAGGTCGTTACTTGCGCCCAGTACTGTAATGATATCTGCGCCAGCTTCAGAAGCCTTCATAATCTCATAACCGCCTGCATCCATAATTTTCAGATCGGCAAGCACCTTCAGATTTGGAAAAGCTTCCTTCATTGCTTTGACAGCATGTAGTCCTTCGTTGATCACGATCGGTGTACCAATTTCTACAATATCAATAAATGGCTCCACTTCTTTGACAAGTGCGATGCCTTCCGGAATATTCACCAGATCAAGTGCGAGTTGTAGTTCCATATTCGTAATTCCTCCTGTAGTAGCCACATCCGGCATATAATATAGTAAATCCATGCGAACAATAGGTTTAATGGTGACAATATGTTATAGACAGCACCATCACGGTTGCGTTCGCTGTAGTGCTAGTATAAAGTAGAGACGTTGCTTTAAGTAAGTACGCACTTTTTTTTTACCTAGTGCCCAAAAGTATACTATGGGTCATATCAAGGGTTTTGAGTGGTATCGGATATGAAATAATGGAGGAATGTATAGATGCGTGAACGTGTATTTAACTGTGAAAAGGAATTAACGCTATCCGTCATTGGAGGCAAGTGGAAGATGCTGATCCTGTGGCATCTGGGCAAAACCGGTACCAAACGCTTTGGTGAGCTAAAGTCACTTATTCCGGGTATTACGCAGCGTATGCTGGTCAGTCAGCTGCGTGAGCTAGAGGAGGATCTGATCGTGCATCGTGAGGTGTACCCGGTCGTTCCGCCCAAGGTTGAATATTCGCTTACAGAGATCGGAGAAAGCTTGATGCCGATTTTGGATGCGATGTACAGCTGGGGACAAAATTATATGAAAGTCGCTGAAATCGAGCCAGTTGAGATTAAGCCAGCGATGTGGAATTAATATTCAGTCCGCTAACAAGCGATAAGTGGTAGTCAGCAGTCGTTTCCGGGTATACATGTAAGGGAGCCTGCAACGACAGGCCAGTACACGGTAGATGAGATACCATCTGCTTAATCGTTTGCTTAGGAGGAATGGATGATGAATATTACAGTTATTGGCGCCAATGGCCAAATTGGCAAGCTACTCACACAATATCTAGCACAGGAAACAGAGCATGAGGTAACCGCTGTGATTCGCAAGCCAGAGCAAGCAGAAGCATTGGAGCAGCTGGGTGCGAAGACAGCGCTGGCTGATCTGGAAGGTACAGTGGAAGACCTGACTAAGGTGGTGACTGGATCAGATGCTATCGTATTCGCAGCCGGTTCCGGCGGTAGTACAGGCGATGATAAAACGCTGCTCATCGATCTGGATGGCGCAGTGAAATGTATGGAGGCAGCCGAGCAGGCAGGCGTATCTCGTTTTGTACTGGTCAGTGCATTGTTCGCCTATGATCGTGCCAAATGGTCTCAGGAGATCAAGCCTTATTATGTAGCGAAGCATTATGCTGACCGTCTGCTGGAAGCCAGCTCGCTTGATTATACAATCGTTCGCCCGGGCGGATTGAAAAACGATCCAGGCACAGGCAGCATCCAAATTGCCGAAAAGCTATCCGATAGCGGAAGCATCCCACGCGCCGATGTCGCAAAAGTAATCGCCCATCTGATCGATAACAAAAACACGTACCGCAAAGGCTACGACGTGATTTCTGGCGAACAGCCGATAGAGGAAGCATTGAAGGGATTGTAAGTTCTAGAAGATCAGGGTTAATCGGATTGTACGGATATAATTATGAATATACTCATGCATCTAAAAATTTAAATGATGCATATTTGTATAAATACCTTTTTAGCGGTAAGTCATCCGTAGTTATGCAGCTGCACTGCATGGCTACGGATTTATTTGTTGGCGCTTTTTCATGATAATATACGTATGAAGGTGAGCAGGCTAGGCACAATGTGAATGCTATATAGACAATTGATAGATAACCATAGGTCTGATGATAGCTGAGGGGGAGTTGGATGAAACGATGGATATGTATATTACCCATCTTGCTAATGAGCTGCTTGTGTACAAGTTATATCAGCGAGGCTGCGCAGGAACAAATAAATCAAAAAGCTTCACTTACTTCGACTAATTCAATAATGAATATCATAAAATATCAACCGGATTCATATATACATATAACAGTGAGTGATAATAAAAATACTACTCTCGCGGAGTCATCTTATTCAGCTAAGCTAGTATATTCACATTCAATGTATAGCGCTGTACCGAAACAACCAAGCTACAACCAGTTGATCCTTGCAACAAAATTAGGCGAGGTAGTAAATAATTCAGAATCGATTTCTATAGCGGCTCAAGAGGATTGGACAGGAAAGACATTGGCATGGATTGTCTATATGATCGCATTGATCGTTTTACTTTATTTTTTGTACTGGCTCAGTAAACAGATCCATCGATTGATACAGCCGAGTTTTGTTGAGATACCAGCTATTCGTCAAAGAATAAGTAGTCTAAAGAGTAAGGCTTTACAATATCAGGAGCAAGCTTTTCCCTTTTTAAAATCAACGCAAGGTGAAAGTAATTCCATTGCTCGTCAAGCATATGATGAATTGCAACGCTTGATTCAACAAATAGACGATATCACACTATCTGTAGCTTTAACGAAATACTCTGTGTTTCAACGCGAGCAGGTGAAGCGAATAGTGAGAGAGACGACAGCCACATTAGATCAGATTGAGCAGGATATACTTTTGTATACCTCGCATATTCAAAAAATTAACGAAGCCAAGATCTACGTGTCAGATCAGCTTCACGATCTAAAGGATAGCTTGCAACGGGCTAGGCGTCGGCTACAGCAGCTACAAGCCCAAACAGGCTTTTCTCTTCAACAGGTAGATACTGCATTATTCCAAGTCCATGAACACATGGAAACGATTAAAGCCTTACAACGTTACGAGCCTTTGCAAGCAGCAGCATCTATGAAACAGGTAATGACTACTATGCAAGGATTAGCGTTGGACTTGAGCTACGTTCAGCAATATAGTGAAAAATGCAATCAATTTGCAGCTCATGCACAGCATAGCAAGCAGCTTGCAGAGAGCTTAATCGAACAACATCAGCTTCGGATATCATATAATGTCGCTGATCGGATTGCAGAAAGTACTAATCATATTCCTGAATTGCAGCAGGCAATAGAGCGTGGTGATATGATAGCAGCAAAATCGTTATACAAACAGATGGAGCAACGAATAGAGCAGATAGTTTTGCACATCCAGCAATTAATTGAGAAAAAGCAACAAATTCAATACGAGCTACCCTTACTTGACGATAAAATATCTTTTCTGGCAAAAGCGATAGATCAGCGTGAGCAACAGTGGAACGCTATAAAAGAACGTTATCCTATGGATATATGGAATGAGCAATATCAAAAGTTCATACACACCCAACAGGAGCTACAGCAAAGTACGCAACACATCAATAAAATGAAACAGCTTATTCATCCCGACCGCCAAGCGTATGAGGAAGCAGATCACCTGTTAACTACAATGAAAAGGATGATAAAGCAAGCTGAGAATGTCCTCCGTGCAAATGATGATGATTTTCATCGATGGAAGGAAGCAGAGAAACCTGTATATGAAACGTTCAATGAATGTGTATACCAGTATGAGCGTATAAACAAAATTATAAAGCAAAGCGAGATGGAATGGGGAAATCATGCTGCCTTATATCGAAAATATGAACAAATAACGAAGCAACAACAGCTATTAAAAAATACATTTCAGCAAAGCGTACTGCATATCTATCGATTGCAGGAGCAACTTGCAACGCATAAAAATTCATTGAAAGCATTCTACTCTGATATACAGCGTTTAATAGAGCAAAGAGGTCGTATGCGTGCCTATGCAGGTTCACTGGCTTCAGAGCATAAACAAGCGATGTATGCTGCCCGTACATTTATGAAAAGTAGTCAAATCAAATCGTATGAGCAAGAATATCAGCTCTATATTGAACGTTATGTAGAGCTTATGCAGAGAGGTAACTATGATATAGCAGATGAGCCACTACAAAATATCCGACAAATAAATGAGCGATTACATTCTATTGTCCAAACAGGCAAAATAGCGCAACAGCAAAGAAAGGATCACGCTCGACAGGTTCGTTTGATTGAACAGGCTCATCGCAGATCAGGTTCAACCTCGCAATCGAAAAAATCTTCTTTAATTGATGATGACGATTAATAGCAAAAAGCCCGTTTGCATCATACGACTATGCTTCCAGCATAACAGTATGTCATCCAAACGGGCTTTTCTCATTCTAAGCTCATATCTACTATCTCAATCACATATTCAACCTCAATCCAACTCAATCCTTACCTTTACCCTCTGGATGATTCTCATCCCATTCCTCTGCTTTGGAGGTGGCGATGGCAATCGCTCGACCTTCCTCATAGCCTTCATCCAGCAGGGCATTGGCAATCTCCACCGCTTTATTACGCACGCGTTCATCCAGATTTTTCATTGAATCAGGGTAATCCTTTTTAGTCCACGGCATCGCAATCGCTCCTTTGTTACAGATATCGTCTACACGAAAAATACTTTGAACTAACGACAGCTGTTGATCGAATATATTCCTTATAGGGATGTCTTACCCGATATGACAGCACCGAAACGTCTGAGCGTGTGTACCTGCTGTTATACGTTCCATAACAATAAAAGATCGCTGAACATAAAAAAGGGAACAGATCGGAATCTGTTCCCTAGCATTCAGCAATTATTGAAACAATACTTTGTACTCGCTATAGCCTTCTTCATCCAGCTGCTCCTTTGGTACAAAACGCAGGGCAGCGGAGTTGATGCAATAACGCAAGCCGTTTGGACCCGGACCATCGTCGAATACATGTCCAAGATGGGAGTCGGCTTCGCGGCTACGAACCTCGGTACGTACCATAAAGTGGCTCAAATCCATATTTTCCTTCACATGGTAGTCACGGATCGGGCGGGTAAAGCTAGGCCAGCCGCAGCCAGAATCGTATTTATCCGTAGAGCTGAATAGCGGCTCCCCCGATACGATGTCTACATAGATGCCGTCGCCATGATGATCCCAGAATTCATTGTGGAATGCAGGCTCCGTGCCATTTTGCTGGGTAACTTTGAACTGCATTTCGCTCAGACGCTGCTTGAGCTCCTGTTTGTCGACTGGCTTCGACCAGTGCTTTTCGATAAAGGCATCGCGACCAGAGCCTTTACGATAGCGTTTATAATGACCTGGATTCTTTTTATGATAATCCTGATGGTACGTTTCTGCTTCATAAAATGTTTGGGCAGGCTCAATTGTCGTTGCGATCGGTTTATCAAAGCGTCCGCTTGCTTGCAGTTCTTGCTTGGTTTGCTCAGCTAGCTCACGTTGCTGTTCGTTGTGATAGAAGATCGCTGTACGATAGGATGATCCACGGTCATAAAATTGTCCACCTGCATCGGTTGGATCAATCTGCTGCCAGAACAGCTCAAGCAGCTTACTATATGGGAAAATCGCTGGATCGTATACGATCTGTACGGCTTCTGCATGTCCGGTAGTCTCGGTACATACTTCTTCGTACGTTGGATTTTCCGTATGTCCGCCCGTATAACCGGAACGAATACTAATGATACCTGGGAGTTCCTCAAAAGGTGTTACCATACACCAGAAACATCCTCCGGCAAACGTTGCTTTTTCATAATGAGCTTCAGTCATGTATAAGTCACTCCATTTCATCAGAGTCGTTAAATTTGAAATGCTGGATAAGCCAGTCATCTTAATATACCCGTAGCTGTGCTTCTATATTCAGTCCAGCCTTGCAGCATTTATCATAACATAATGAACAACCTAGAGCACCCATGTATCTATATATGCAAGATACTGGAACACTATTATATTACATACAATGTAAAAAAGATAGGGTTTTTGGAAATGATTTGAAAATATAATCGCTTGTATTCACTATCAATATAGATATTGATATAGATATTATGGAAAAAATAGTGTATAATTGTGTTATTGCTTAAATATAGCTTCCAAAGGGGAGTAGCTTCTACAGTAAAGTCGTCATTACGGGATGTCATCCCCGGCTTTATTGGCAACGCATGTTGACTACGTTGTTAGCGAGACCTTTGCCTGATTTGTGAATTGGGTGAGGTCTCTTTTATTTTTAAAGATCACCATTATCCGATTCCGGTTAATGGTGATTTTTTTATGTCTGGAAGCTATAGCGTTACATTTCTGGCTGAAGCCAAACAAGTAAAGGAGTCGTCGAATGGAATTATTTACAGTAGAGTTTTGGTTGGCACTTGCTTCAATTATTATGATTGACCTGGTGCTGGCAGGGGATAATGCGATTGTCATTGGTATGGCAGCGCGTAACATTCCCAAAGAGAATCAGAAGAAGGTTATTATCTGGGGTACGGTTGGTGCAGTAATTATTCGTGCTATTGCTACATTGCTCGTTGTCTACCTATTGATGCTGCCAGGTCTACATTTGATCGGTGGACTTGCACTCGTGTATATCGCTTACAAGCTGCTGATTGAGGAACAGGAAGATAATGAAGTATCCTCCAGCACCCGAATCTGGGCAGCGATTCGCACGATTATTATCGCCGATGCGATGATGGGACTGGATAATGTACTGGCTGTTGCTGGTGCGGCTCATGGTGATACACTGCTCGTTATTGTCGGTCTGGCGATTTCGAT
The DNA here is from genome assembly GCF_034055775.1 of Paenibacillus hunanensis. Lineage (NCBI taxonomy): Bacteria > Bacillati > Bacillota > Bacilli > Caryophanales > Paenibacillaceae > Paenibacillus > Paenibacillus hunanensis. Next base: position 2,143,053 of record NZ_CP139194.1, read on the forward strand.
CCCGGTCATGGTATGGTGTAGTACACTAATCATGAAGCTGATGGAACGTTTCCCGTGGATCGTAGCACTGGGTTCTGCTATTCTGGCATGGACAGCAGCTCGTATGATTATGGAAGAAAGCTTCCTGTCCGGTTACTTCGTTAACTGGGCAATCAAATACGGCTTCGAATTGCTCGTAGTTATTGCTGTTGTACTGATTGGTCTGCGTCAAAAGAAAAAGAAAGCACAGGCACGTACAGCAGAAGAGCCTGCAATGTAAGAATGGTAAGACCTGAATGAAGGTAGCTTTAAAGCTATATTCAAGCAACTATCGTAAAAGAAGCTGGATTGTTAATCGTGTTTATCCACAACGGCACTTGCCTTATTATAGGCAGTGCCGTTGTTTAGTTATGGGCGATATGGCTTGCATCATGCTATAATGCAGGCTAACTATGTAGTGAAGTATGCTTCTACTGTTAATGACTACTGCTATGAATGACTACGCTAATACCCGTATACAATATTATAAAAAAGATAAATGATAGAAGAGGAGACCATAACAATGAGCGATTCAGAACGATCGTTGAAACGTAAACGTATAGCTATAGTCGGTCTTGGAGGTATCGCGCAAAAAGTATACATACCGCTGCTCTCAGGTCGTTCGGATGTAGAGCTGATAGGTGTGGTCAGCCGCACCGAAGCGACAGTACAGCAAATGATGCAGAGTTATCGTGTACCAAATGGCAGTACAACGCTTGCTGATCTGGCGAAGTGGGATGTGGATGCTGTTTTTGTACATAGCCCGACATCGACTCATTTTGACATAGTCAGCGCTTGTCTGGAGCTTGACTTGCCTGTATATGTAGATAAGCCGCTTTCTTATGATCTAGAAGAAGCGAAGCGTATGGCAGCGCTGGCGGAGGAAAAGGGACTGCTGCTCGCAGTTGGCTTTAATCGCCGTTTTGCTCCTTTATATATGAATGCCTATGCGTGGCTAGCAGAAGCAGGAGGCTTTGAGCTGTGTGAGGTGAGCAAGCATCGGACACGAATGCAAAGCTTGCCAGCGCGCGAAACGGTATATGATGATCTGATCCATATGCTCGATCTGCTATTGTGGTTGGGTAATGAAGGATATGACGTACTGGCACGCCAGCTGCAAAAGCAAGGCAATGGCCCTATGCTGCATGCGTCTGGCATGCTGTCGCTGGGTAGAGGGCGGTATGGCCAATATAGCATGGCACGTAGTGCTGGTGCGGATATAGAAAAGCTAGTTCTGCATGGTGGCGGACGATCCGCTGAGGTCGTGAACATGGAGCAGCTATATCTTTATGAAAAGGATGATCTTCCGCAGCTGCAAAGTCCGGGTAGCTGGGAAGGAATTTTACAGCGTCGCGGATTCACAGGGGTAGTTGAGCATTTTCTGGATCGTTTGGATGCACCGGAGCAATGCAGTATTCGTGCCGATCTGGTGCTGGATACGCATCGGCTGGTTGAACAGTTGATTGTGGATGTATAATGAGGAGCAGACAACCCGTATGAAGGAGAGAGCATAATGAGTGATTTTGATGATATGGAGATGACACGCGCCGAGATGATCAAGAAGCGCGAGGAACAGATTGTAGAGAGCTACCGTCAGGACGAGGATATGATGATTTTAGTTTTCACGCAGTGGTGTGTGAATCGTGGTCTGGATGCACGGGAGCTATATTATAGCGCGTATCCTGACCAACTCGACAATCCACGTCTGGAGCAGGGCATTCGTTTAACGGTGCCGAAGGAGGAGGCTGGCGAGATTCCAGATGATACACTCTTTGGCGTATTGTCGATGTATGGGAATGACGATCTGGCTTTTGCTGTAAGTGAAGCGCTGGATGCACGTCAGAAGCTGCAACAGCGTCAGCAGATGGATGAGGAATAAGCTGGAATAAGCATGAAACGACACGAAGCCGTATCCTTTTAATCGATGATGATAAGGATGCGGCTTGTTCATTTGGTATAGAGAGTGAGACGCTTGGAAAATGATCAGAAGCTTTACATAAAGCAAATGTATACAACGGTAAAAGTGAAATGTCATAATAGCAATAAGCTTCATATGCTGAAAGGATAGGTGAATACGGATGAAATATGATATTTTGTATGAAGGCGCGTTTGCGATGTTGAAGGTACATATAGAACAAGGGGAAACGATCAAGGCAGAATCGGGCGCCATGGTGTCGATGTCTCCCAATGTCGAGATTAAAGGCACACTCGACGGTGGAATAATGGGCGGTCTTGGACGGATGCTGACGGGCGAGAAGTTCTTTTTCCAGGAATTGCGCTCGACGCATGGCTCGGCTGAAATCTTACTATCCCCATCCAGTATTGGTGATGTGACGGCAGTAGAGTTAGATGGGTCGTATAGCTTGTATGTTCAAAAGGATGGTTTTCTAGCAGGTACAGATGGGATTAAGGTCGGCACACAGATGCAAAATCTGAAAAAAGGTCTATTTTCAGGAGAAGGCTTCTTTATTATTGAAATTAGCGGTAGAGGTACCGTATTCCTGTCTTCTTATGGTTCGATTCATGCGATTAATCTGGCACAGGGTGAAGAGGTCATTGTCGATAATGCTCACCTTGTCGCATGGCCGGGTTATATGAATTATCAGATTGAAAAAGCATCGAAGGGCTGGTTGTCCACAGTGACGAGTGGAGAGGGCATTGTCTGTCGTTTCCGTGGAGAAGGTGTGATTTTGATCCAGACGCGTAATCCAGCAGGCTTTGGGAACTGGATTCGGCAGTTTGTTCCGAGCAAGTAGGGGATAAGAAGCCGTACGAGATCATATTTTAACAGTAGAGCTATTTTCGTAATGTGGTTCGTATTGAAAATTTTCTGTAATGTACAGATGATCTCAAGTGTACCAATAATCTCAGCATGAATCACTTCACAGTACGCTGATTTGGTAAATGTATTCATAGACGCAGGCATGGATTCAACAAGAAGTTTTCATATAAGTATAAACAATATGAGGCTTGAGCTACGATAGATGGATAAAAGGCAGTGGGGCTATTCTTTGGAGGTAGCTACGCTGCCTTTTTATATTTTGACGAAAAATGTAGATAAAATAATAAATCGACATCCAAACAAAGGATATACAGAGAAAAATGACGAATAATGTTTGAATATTAAGTAATAGGGTTAAAAGTACATATTACTCTTGATTCACCTAAAAAATAAACAATTTCGATTCTAAGCTTCTCGTAAAGCGGATTTGTTCCTAAAATAATAGTTAAAATTTTTAATATTTCTCTAAATATTAACTTGGCATTCGCCTATTGATATGGTTTAATAATAACAATTACGATTAAAAATTTTGTAGATAAATGTAGAATTATGATATTGGAGGAGAACCAGAATGATGAAAGCAACTGGTATTGTGAGAAAAGTGGATGAGCTTGGACGTGTCGTCATTCCAATTGAGCTTCGTCGTATTATGAATATTGATGTTAAAGATGGTCTGGAGATTTTCGTAGATAGCGATCGTATCATTCTGAAAAAATACGAGCCTTCTTGCATTTTTACTGGTGACACTGAAGATTTAGTATATTTCAAAGGCAAGCTGATCAGCCGCAGTGTAATTGAAGAGCTGAATCGTCTGCATAGCGCACAGAAGTAATCATTTTATTGTTACTACACTGTATTGTCTTATTATACACATCTATTTTATGGATACACATTATGCATATAAGCAAACAGGCATATTGGTACAGCATCTGCTGCCAATATGCCTTTTCTGATTGTAGAGTGAAACATGATGTGATCTGATTGCGTGTGAGAGTGTATCGTAAAAGTATGTTGTAATAACAGAAATGTATTTTTCACACCTTCACCAGCATTCACCATATTACGTAATATGCTGCTGCTCTCGTTTCGTTAAACGGAATTCCTTTGGCGACATGCCGAAGCGCGAGCGGAACACACGGTGAAAATAAGTATAATTAGCAAATCCCGATGATTCCGCAACCTCCTCCAGGGGCATTGGACTGAACATAATTCGCTCCTGCGCCATATTCAAACGCACATCCAGCGCATATTGCATAATCGTCGTGTCGAATGCTTCTTTGAATAGATGCACGGCTCTGGAAATACTGATGCCGGTATGTAGCGCAACATCCTCTAATTTAAAGGCAGAAGAAGCATTTTCCTCGATGTAGCTTTTAATTTGATAAGCCAGATAAGTGCGAGGGCCACCAATCGGCTGCTCGGACAAATAGCGATCCACAGACAGGCATAGTATCTTCATATAATGACTGCAAATTTCTGGATACGGATTATCAATACGCCGTTTTTCCATCGCAATCTGACGCATCAGATCGGTAATATTGTCAGTCAGCGGAATTTTGATCTTAGCTGGACGCTCCTGCTCATGCCACCAGCGATCTGCCCACTCGCCACCGAAAAAGATATGATAATCGCCACTTTCTACAACCTGCTTGCCCGTAGCGCCCTGCGTATAATCGATTCGTAGCTCATAGGGCTCGTCTGGCCCGTACATATGCAGATCGCCTACTTCCACATCGACGAACTTCCCGTCAGATCGTAGCTGACAATTTCCTTCCGTTTGTAGACGAAATAAGTAGTTTTGAATTCCATCTGGCTCATGCATATAAAAAGGTTTCCTGTGAAAGGAGTAACCTGCTGTAAATACTTTACAATCTTCTCCGTGTCCTTCCATTAAACGTTCCTCATTTCAGCAACAAATTTAAATTTTGACCAAATTGTTCATGTTTTAATCATATTATTCATTTTAATTGAAACGATTTTGTAATACTATGGTTACGAGCCAAAAATAACATAAAAGGACAGCTTCTGGTTTGCATTTTAGATGCAAATGGAACTAGAACAGCAGGCTGGACCTGAAACTCGCGGACAATCGTATCGATAAGTCCATTGTACATAGGGGTTATCATGCGTTTGGTAAGCACCAAAGGAGGACTACCCGTGCAGCGAATGAAAGCCGGATTAATCGGATGTGGCAATATCAGCTCTATTTATTTTACTAATCTGAAATCAAGTCCGGTGATCGAAATTGTAGCCTGTGCCGACATGGTCAAAGAACGTGCAGAGGAACGGGCAAAAGAATTTGGTATTGAAAACGTCTTCACACCGGAAGAAATGATGAAGCAGGACGATATCGAGCTGATTATCAATCTAACGATTCCTGCCGCTCATGCTGGCATCGATCTGGCAGCTTTAGCAGCAGGTAAGCATGTATACGCTGAGAAGCCGCTAGCGGTATCGCTAGATGATGGTCGTCGTACACTGGAAAAGGCAAAAGAAACAGGTAAGCGCGTAGGTAGTGCACCGGATACATTCCTTGGTGCAGGTCTTGAAACAGCGCGTAAAGCGATCGATGATGGTCTGATTGGTCGCCCGATTGCAGCATCTGCATTTATGATGGGGGCAGGACCGGAGGGCTGGCATCCAGACCCTGAATTTTTCTACGCACCGGGTGGTGGCCCGATGTTCGATATGGGACCGTATTATTTGACTGCGCTTACAAGCTTGCTTGGCTCGATGACCCGTGTTAGCTCGTCAGCAGGCATTCAGATGCCAGATCGTAAAGTTCATAGCGGCCCTAAAGCAGGCACACCGATTCGTGTACAAACGCCGACTCATCTTGCCGGTACGATTGACTTTGAAAATGGTGTTATCGCGACAATGGTAACTAGCTTCGATATTCCAGGTGGTTCTCAGTTGCCACGTATCGAAATCTATGGTACGGAAGGTACGCTGGATTTGCCAGATCCGAACTTTTTCGATGGTACAGTACGCTTAAAACGTGCAGGCTCGGATACATTTGAAGAGCTTCCGCCCGTATTTGAACCGATTAGCAATGATCGTGGTAAAGGCGTTAGCGAAATGGTACAGGCAATTCGTGAAAATCGTCCGCATCGTGCAAGTGGCGAGCTGGCGTATCATGTGCTTGAAGTGATGCACGCATTCCAGCGTTCTTCCCTTGAAGGCAAGCATGTGATTATCGAGAGTCGTGCAGGTTATCGTCAGGGCAATGTGTATCAATAACTCTCTATCGATAGCTTACAATAAAACTTCCTTGTACAGCCAGCATGAAGACTGCACGCAGGAATCTATTTAACGATGTGTTCAAACGTATGCACCAGGTACAGGCATCATCATATCGATCCACCAATATATCATACAGGAGTGAACAAAACGATGTTAAAAGTGGGATTGCAACTGTTTACTGTTCGTGAGGATCTGGAACGTGATTTTGAAGGTACAATCGCTAAAATTGCTGAGCTTGGATATCAAGGTGTAGAGTTTGCAGGCTTTTATGGTCGCAGCGCAGAGCAGATTAATGAGCTGTTGAAAAAGCACAATCTTGAAGTAGTAGGTTCACATACGCAATACGCTGATCTTGTCAATGATGCGCAATCGCTGATCGATTACAACAAAGCGATTGGCAATAAATATATTATCGTTCCTTATCTGTCAGAGGAGCAACGCGGCAACTGGCCAGAAATCTTCGCTAATCTGCGTAAAATTGCAGAAGTATGTAATCAAAACGGCGTCACACTGCTGTATCACAACCATGACTTTGAGCTGACTGAGAAAATTGGCGAGCATACGGTACTGGATGCGCTCTATTCCGAATTGCCTGCTGACCTGATTCAGGTAGAGCTTGATACGGCATGGGTACAATACAGCGGCTATGATGCAGTGGAATATATCGAAAAATACGCAGGGCGTTTGCCGCTCGTACACTGGAAAGACTTCAAGCGTACAGATGAAGGCATCCAAATGATGGAGCTGAACGAAGGCGAAGTTGATGTTGCACGTATCGGAGATGCTGCTGCTAAAGCTGGTGTTGAATGGATCGTGGTTGAGCAAGATAACAGCCTGCAAGCACCAATGCAAAGTATCGAGCAAAGCATAAACTGGGTAAAAAGCTACGGCGCTAAGGGAGGACTTGTGAATGTCTGAGCAGGTTCTTAATATCGGCATCATCGGCTGTGGCGGCATTGCACAGGGTAAGCATTTGCCGAGTCTTGCCAAACAGCCACTCGCACGTATCGTTGCCTTTTGCGATATCGTGGAAGAACGTGCTACTGAGGCAGCCGAGCAATACGGCGCTGAAGGAGCAAAAGTATACACCGATTACAAGCAACTGCTACAAGATAGCAGTATTGATGTCATTCATGTATGCACACCGAATGATTCCCATGCGGTGATCAGCATCGATGCGCTGGAAGCGGGCAAGCATGTACTATGTGAAAAGCCAATGGCGAAGACGACAGAAGAAGCGCGTGCGATGGTTGAAGCTGCCAAGCGCACAGGCAAAAAGCTGTCGATTGCTTACCAGAATCGTTTCCGTGATGACAGTCTGTATTTGAAGCAAATGGTCGAAGAAGGCGATCTGGGTGATGTGTATTACGGCAAAGCGATTGCACTGCGTCGCCGCGCTGTACCGACATGGGGCGTATTTCTGGATGAAGAGAAGCAAGGTGGAGGCCCATTGATCGATATTGGGACTCATGCACTGGATCTGACGCTATGGCTGATGGATAACTATAAGCCAAAAACAGTACTGGGCTCTACATTCCACAAGCTCGGTCCACGTCCAAATTCCGCGAATGCCTTTGGCCCGTGGGACCCGGAGAAGTTCAAGGTAGAGGATTCTGCCTTCGGATTCATCACGATGGAAAATGGTGCGGTCATTGCGCTTGAGTCCAGCTGGGCACTGAATGTGCGTAAGTTTGGCGAAGCACAGGCACTGCTCTGTGGTACTGAAGGCGGTGCAGATATGAGCGATGGTCTGCATATCAACGGTGAGAAAAATGGCCGCCTGATCGACAGTCAGGTTGATCTAGGCTCCGGTGGAGTTGCATTCTATTCCGGCGAGGCAGAGGATGCTGGTGCTCGTGAAGCGAGAATGTGGCTGGAAGCGATCGTGAATGATACGGAGCCACTCGTGAAGCCAGAGCAGGCACTGGTCGTGACGCAGATTCTGGAAGCGATCTATGAATCCGCACGTACAGGCAAAGCGATTGAGCTGCAACCTGAAGCGATCACGGTTTAACTAGATTACGTAACGGTACGGACTTGCTTTATAGAGCTTCCGTCCATTTTACAGCAACACATGCATGTGATAACGGATAGTGTGCTCCTTATGGGTGATATCATGCAGATAGAAATAAGATGATGAATGAGCCAATTCTCGGCAACATCTTTTCCGCGCTATAGAAGCTATTGATATCAGATATAAATAAAATTTTATTCATAAATTACTGGAAATTTCAAACTTTATTGGCGCTCGGTTCGTAGTAATAAGTAGAAGACTATTCGACACAATCGGACACGACAGCGACCATTCCTTTACCTAAAAAAACGGATGAACCAGGAGGAAAAACGAATGAAATTGGGCGTATTTATGGTATTGCTGAACAACAAGAGCTTCGAGGAGGCGCTTGACTATGTAGCTGAAAAGGGAGTCAAGGCAGTAGAGATCGGCTCGGGTGGTAATCCCGGTGCTGTACACTGTAAGCCAGATGAGCTGCTAGCTGATGCAGGCAAGCTGCGTGAGTTCAAAAAAGCAGTAGAATCGCGTGGTCTGACGATCAGCGCACTGAGCTGTCACGGTAACCCGCTGCACCCGCAAAAAGCGATCGCACAGGAATCCCACGATGATTTTGTAAAATCAGTTCAATTGGCGCAAAAGCTGGATGTGCCAGTAGTCAATACATTCTCCGGTTGTCCAGGTGACAGTGATAATGCAAAATATCCAAACTGGCCTGTAGCACCGTGGCCAAACGATTACAGCGAGCTGCTCGACTGGCAATGGAATCAGAAAATTATTCCTTACTGGACAGAGAACGGAAAATTCGCTGCGGATCATAATGTGAAGGTAGGTATTGAGCTGCACGGTGGCTTCTCCGTTCATACACCAGGTACGATGCTGCGTCTGCGTGAAGCGGCTGGTGAGGCGATTGGGGCGAACCTTGACCCGAGTCATATGTGGTGGCAAGGCATCGATCCTGTCGCTGCGATAAAAATTTTGGGGAAAAATGGCGCAATTCATCATTTTCATGCTAAAGATACGCTTACAGACACCGATAATATGAATATGAACGGCGTCACGGACATGCACTCCTACGCGGAGATGCAAGACCGCGCATGGCAGTTCCGAACTGTAGGCTATGGTCATGATCTGAAAACTTGGGCTGATATCATTAGTGCCCTTCGTCTAGTAGGTTACGATTATGTTGTCAGCATTGAACACGAAGACGGATTGATGTCCGTTAATGAAGGTTTTACTAAAGCCGTCCACAACTTACAGCAGGTAATGATCGAGGAAGAACTCGGCGAGATGTGGTGGGTTTAATAACAGGGAGGCAGTAACAGTATGATTAACGTAACAGTCTGGAATGAATTTGTACATGAGCAAATCCGTGACGACGTGAAGGCTATCTATCCAGAGGGAATCCACAAAGTGCTGGCAGATGGGCTGTCCAAGGAAGGCTTTGCCTGCCGTACAGCAACACTTGACCAGGAAGAGCACGGTCTTACCGAATCTGTTCTGAACTCGACCGATGTAATGTTGTGGTGGGGCCACACTGCCCACGATCTGGTTGATGATGACATTGCGGAAGCAGTGGTACGTCGTGTTCAGGAAGGAATGGGACTCATCGTTCTTCACTCCGGACATTTCTCGAAACCATTCAAGCAACTGATGGGCACTAGCTGCGATCTGAAATGGCGTGTAGCGGATGAGCAGGAGATTCTGTGGTGTGTGAATCCAACGCACCCAATCGCTCAAGGCGTTAACCCTTCCATCACGCTCGATAAGGAAGAAATGTACGGTGAATTCTTCGATGTTCCTGCTCCAGATGAGCTGGTATACCTGAGCAACTTTGAAGGTGGAGAAGTATTCCGCAGTGGCTGCACGTACCGTCGCGGTCATGGCAAAATCTTCTACTTCCGTCCGGGACATGAAACGTATCCAACGTATCATAACGAAGATATTATGCATATCATCGCTAACGCAGTACGCTGGGCATATCCAGCTACCAATGCGCGTCCACAATTTGGCCGCACAGAGCCGCAACGTACGCTTGCAGGTCATCTGACCATCTAATCGGTATCCGAACAAAGCCGATAGCTGATTGATGTTCCTATTTGCATCGTATGATGAAGCTTCTAATGCAAGGTGCAAGGATCGTTCAAAGTACGGCGGATTTATATCTGCATAAGAGAAGGGCTGTTACCTTGCTGCTGAACCCTATAGGAACGCAGCAAGCCCCTGTTAATCATACTGAAAGCAACCGTTGGTATTGTATCGATTGCCGGTAAGCCTGACTTTTATGTGATAGCACTAAGCTGCATAATAATTGTATGGCGTGTTCCAAATGCGTCTGCCGGGTAATATAACGGCAGGCGTATTTTTGTATGCAAAATAAATCAGTACACATCATGAAGGCAAGGGAGCGATACAGATGGCTCAACAGAATAGTTCCCCTTTTGAACACAATACACAGCAAAAAGCTACACAGTTGGATCATTCCAGTCAGCAAGCTGTTCATATCGGTCATGTGCCGCTACCACCGGAGCTGGTGGAGGCTTGTATGCGGCGTGTAGAAGGGAAGCAGCTGGAAGGCTTTTTAGCCGGATTTGGTAAATGGCCCGGCGATATTATGCTTGTGGGCGAAGCGCCTGGTGGCAATGAGATTGTACAGGGACGCCCTTTTTGTGGACAGGCAGGGAAGGTACTGGACGAATATTTACAGATTGCTGGAATTACGCGTGACGATCTGTATATGACCAGTGCTGTTCGCAGTCGTCCTTATCGAGATCGTCCGGTTAAGGGAAATCCAGAGCGTATAAGTCGCTCGAATCGTACACCGACTGCCAGTGAGATTCTTGCCCATGCGCCCATTCTCGATTATGAGCTATCCGTCGTGAAGCCGCGCCTATTGCTAACAGTTGGTAATATCGGGCTACAGCGTCTGCTCGGTGGTGGAGTACGCGTATCCGATATTCATGGTCAACCAAGGCAGAGTACGATTCGGCATGTAGATCGTGATCATCCCGAGCGTGGTTATACGGAGGGAACGGAGCAGTATTGGATTTTTCCGTTGTATCATCCAGCCGCTATCCTTTACAATCGTTCACTCGAATCCGTTATTGAGCAGGATTTGCATCGCTTACGCGATTTCTTGCAGGAGGAAGAATGGATATCTGGTTAGCGGGCTAGAAGCAGGACTTTTAAAATAGAATGGCAACAACAATAACACGTTAAAATATAAGCAAGAGCAAATAATTATTATAGTGGATGATGTTTTGTGATAAATCTTACAAAACCGCATAACAAAGCGTACAAATCGGGATGTTTTCGTTTTCTTATGTTAGGAAATATGGTAAGATATTTGTGCTAACTTATTGTAAGCTCGAGTCTGTGAGCAGTAAGCCTAATTTGTATCCATATGTGATTTGGCAATGGACCAGTAAAGAGGTGAAATGATGGAACAGCATCAATTGGGATTGTGTCCGCGCTTTGAGACAGCCTTTTCGTTCCTGGGTAAACGCTGGAACGGCCTCATCATTCAATCCTTGATGAGCGGACCGAAACGGTTCAAAGACATATCGAACCTCATTCCGATGATGAGCGATAAAATGCTCTCGGAGCGTATGAAAGATCTGGAGGCAAGTGGCATACTGGTACGACAGGTATACCCGGAGACTCCGGTACGAATTGAGTATGAATTAACAGAGAAAGGTCGCGCCCTCAAGCCAGTAATGGAACAAATTCAAAACTGGGCAGAGCACTGGGTAGACTAATGTATACAGGCTGTCTGCAAGACGGCGGTATCCGAACATAAAAAAGCTTTCCCCGGTATCGTTCCGGTGGAAAGCTTTTTTCGCATATACATTAGCAATGGGTTCACGTACATCCGGTGCAATGGGGAGGAGAGTGGTCGATCAGATCCGACAGATTTCTTTTGGACACAGCTCGCAGTGACAAACCTCCTGTAGCGCCTCCAGGTCATGAATGATAATCATACCGTGCTCGTACTCAATCGTGTCTTTTTTACGCAGATCGCTTAGCATACGGTTTACGCTCTCACGAGTAGCGCCGATCATATTCGATAGATCGGTATGCGTAATTTTTTTATTAATCAGAATCGAGCCATCTTCATTGTGTGGCTCGCCGTAAGTATTGCTCAGACGAATCAGCGTGGAGCAGAGCGCTCCCGGTTTACCGTACAGCATCAGGTCGCGTACCTTTGTTTGAGTTAGACGATGGTGTGTACCCATCCATTTCATAAAATCAATAGCAAAGTCGCAATGTTGGCAAATGATCAGTTCCAGGTCCTTATGATCGATAACAGCAACCTCAGTATCTTCTAATGCTTCTGCTGTGAAGCCGAGGCGTGTACCGGAGAACAGATCAGCCTGACCGATGATATCACCAGCCTGATACATGTACAGGATGAGCTCTTTACCTTCATCGGTCGATTTGGTTAGTTTTACGCGTCCGTTTTTAATGTAAAACAGCTTGTCCGACACATCGCCTTCCCAGAATAGATGCGATCCAGCTGCTACACTGCGATCTGTCGCATAAGCAAGCATGCGCTCCAGATTAGCAGGCGAGAAGCTGCTAGTGTTACTATTTTCAAGCTGCTTCGTCAATTCCATTGGTTTGTTCATCATTGTTCCTCTCCTTTATGTCCCCATTATACGTGAAAATAACCAAATTGCATTAAATTAAAGGAAAAATTAGTAAAATTAATTGATATATGTCACTTTACCTCTATATGTTATCGGTAAGAGGAAAAGAAACTTTAAATTTTAAAAGTTTGTGATTATTTTCACTTATAGTATAACGCGATATCATTCAAAATGCAAAAGCAAAAAACAAGAAAAGAAAATTTTTAAAAATCAAAATTGATTGTGAAAAATATCACATTATGATTTATGTCTCTATGCTATGATCAGTGCGTAGACAAGAGCAACACACATTCTGAGGAGGATGAGAGAAATGGCTGTTAAAAATGATGCCGCCCGCACCGCAGAGTTGACCGCACAGGAAGAGATTCAAAAGCAGATCGATAAGGCGAACAAAGCCTACGCTGCATTTATGAAAATGGATCAGGAGCAGATCGATCGCATCGTACAGGCGATGGCGCTTGCCGGACTCGACAAGCATATGCACCTTGCTAAAATGGCTGTCGAAGAAACAGGTCGTGGGGTGTATGAGGATAAGATTACAAAAAACATCTTTGCGACAGAATACATCTACCATAGCATTAAAAATGAAAAAACGGTTGGTGTGATTGAAGATAACGCGTATGACAGCTTCCAAAAAATCGCTGAGCCGGTCGGCATCATTATGGGGATTACACCAGTAACGAATCCGACCTCCACAACGATGTTCAAAGCACTGATCGCGATCAAAACACGCAATCCGATCATCTTCGGCTTCCACCCATCTGCACAACAATGTAGCTGCGAGGCCGCAAAAACATTGCTGGAAGCAGCGGTGAAGCACGGTGCACCAGCCGACTGTATTCAATGGATTGAGAACCCATCGATGGATAAAACGAATGCATTGATGAATCACCCGGATGTAGCACTTATTCTGGCTACTGGTGGCGGTGCGATGGTTAAAGCAGCGTATAGCTGTGGTAAACCAGCACTCGGTGTAGGCCCTGGTAACGTACCTGCCTTTATCGAGAAGAGTGCCGATCTGAAACAAGCGGTAACTGACCTGATTCTATCCAAATCTTTTGATAATGGTATGATCTGTGCGTCTGAGCAGGCGGTTATCATTGAAGAGCCTGTATTCGATCAAGTGAAAAAGCTGATGATCGACAACGGCTGCTATTTCCTCAATAAAGAAGAAGTTGCCAAGCTGACCGCTGGCGCTATGAATGTGGAAAAATGTGCAGTAAATCCAGCAATCGTTGGACAGCCTGCAACTAAAATTGCTGAAATGAGCGGAATTACCGTACCTGCGAATACGAAGATTCTTGTTGCTGAGCTGGAAGGCGTAGGCACCAAATATCCATTATCTGCTGAAAAGCTGAGCCCGGTACTCGCTTGCTATAAAGTAAAAAATGCCGATCAAGGGATCGAGCGTGCTGCCCAGATCGTTGAATTTGGCGGTATGGGTCACTCCTCGGCGATTCACTCGAACAATGAAGAAGTAATTCAAAAATTTGCAGATCGTCTGCAAACTGGACGGATTATTGTGAATTCGCCTTCGACACATGGCGCCATTGGTGACATTTACAATACGAACTTGCCATCGCTCACACTGGGCTGCGGATCGTATGGACGCAACTCGACTTCTTCGAACGTCACTGCTGTCAATCTGATTAATATTAAAAGGGTGGCTCGTCGTACCGTGAATATGCAATGGTTCAAAATCCCATCGAAAGTATACTTTGAAAAAGGCTCGACTCAATACCTTGCGAAAATGCCAAACATCAGCCGTGTCGCAATCGTCACTGACCCAATGATGGTACAACTGGGTTATGTCGAAAAGGTCGAACACTATCTGCGTCAGCGTCAAACACCAGTAGCTATCGAAGTATTCTCGGAAGTCGAGCCAGACCCATCGACTGCAACGGTTGAACGCGGTCGTCAAATGATGGAACGCTTCCAGCCAGACTGTATTATCGCACTCGGCGGCGGTTCGCCAATGGATGCTGCCAAAGGCATGTGGCTGTTCTATGAATACCCAGATGTAAGCTTTGACAACCTGAAGCAAAAATTCATGGATATTCGCAAACGGATCTACAAATACCCGCATCTTGGTCAAAAAGCACAATTCGTAGCGATCCCAACCACATCGGGTACAGGTTCGGAAGTGACATCGTTCGCAGTTATTACCGATAAAGAAAAAGGCAACACCAAATATCCACTGGCTGACTATGAGCTGACTCCAGACGTAGCGATTGTCGATCCTGAGTTTGTATATAGCCTGCCACGCGTAGCTGTAGCAGATACTGGTATGGACGTACTGACTCACGCGATTGAAGCCTATGTATCGAATATGGCGAATGACTACACCGATGGTCTGGCGATCAAAGCGATCCAACTTGTATTCCAATACCTGGAGCAATCGGCACTGACTGGCGACAAGCTAGCACGTGAAAAAATGCATAATGCTTCGACCATTGCTGGTATGGCATTTGCTAATGCTTTCCTGGGTATTAACCACAGTCTGGCGCACAAATGGGGCGGTCAATACCACACTGCACACGGTCGTACCAATGCGATCCTGATGCCACACGTAATCCGCTACAATGCGAAAAAACCAACCAAGTTCTCGTCGTTCCCTAAATACTCGCACTTTATCGCTGACGAGCGCTACGCTGAAATCGCCCGCATTCTGGGACTACCAGCTCGTACAACAGAAGAAGGCGTAAACAGTCTGGTCAACGCCATCCGCGATCTGAACCGCAAACTGGGTATCCCAGAGACATTCCAGGAGCTGGGCTTCGATGCCAAAGACTTCGAATCGCGTGTCGATTATCTGGCAGACCGTGCATTTGAAGATCAATGTACAACAGCGAATCCTAAAATGCCGCTGGTAACCGAGCTGGCGGATGTTTACCGCAACGCGTTCTATGGTCGGTTTGAGTAATCTAGAATCTAGCTTGCAGTGAAACGAGCATGGATGAAAAAATGTAATGATTATTTTGAAGATCATCGCTCGCTTTAACTGGCTATCGTTTGACTGAGTATATAGCCTATGTTGCTTATGAAATCTGTTTCTCCTCCCATTATTATATAGATTGCTTACTCCTGCTTGTCCCATTGGGATGGGCAGGAGTCTTTTTTGTACTGGAGAGTAGGGTGGAGCTGCGTGGATTATTCGTGGACCATGTAGTGGTATAGCTCTTTGATAGGATATATAGGATTGATTGGTGCTGATATTAACTTTATGGAAGTCTGTATCTACACCACTTCGGCAAGGAATAAGGGAACGGACTCCGGTGGAGCCGCGGGAATCTACTGGATTAGGAGTAAAGGTAGATTCCCGCCCCTCCAAAGTCGTCCTTTTCCCTTATTTCCTTGCCTCCGTTCTGTAGCGTGCGCATACGTATGAGTTCACTAAGATCAATGAAAATACAGCGCTATAGTCTCCATACTTTATTATTAGAATCAGAGTTATTTTATAAAAGCTGTATTCGTTCTAATAACAAAAGCAATCTAAGCATATTCCAGCCCATCTGTATATGCAGCATATTCGCCATCAGCCCAGAGCTAGTAGTAAAACATTTACGTACCTATATGATCTAAATAATTATGATCCAAATAATAATTAAAAATAGCCTCTGCAAGCGCGAACCCTAAGCTCACATAAAATCCCTGGGAGGTTCGCGCTCCTTGCTACATAAGGGATTTGAGGTTTTTTGTTGTCTTTTTCACCAGTTTCCAGTAGGCTAAAAAGGAGGTTCGCGATTTTGAACTGTTTTTCCCTTGCTACGAAAGGGTTAGAAAGGCATGCAGTCACTCTCCGTGCGAGAGTGTGGATTGAAAGGTTCCCTGCTGGATACAGCGATGCTGGTACTGTAGTCACTCTCCGTGCGAGAGTGTGGATTGAAAGTAAGATCCACCAGCGCAAGTAATCGACCAGTTTAGTCACTCTCCGTGCGAGAGTGTGGATTGAAAGTTTTATATCGATGAAAGTATCCCCATATGCTCCCCGTCGCTCTCCGTGCGAGAGTGTGGATTGAAAGATCTGGGAAGTTGCCGAGGAAGTAAGACGGAAACGGTCACTCTCCGTGCGAGAGTGTGGATTGAAAGATCGAGCTTCCAGCGCCGTACCAGGTGAGCGCACTGTCACTCTCCGTGCGAGAGTGTGGATTGAAAGCATCAATTCGACAGCTGTTGCATGATGTGGATGCAAGTCACTCTCCGTGCGAGAGTGACTTTAAACATCTAAGTTTGTACTTTCGGTTTTAATGTATTACCTATGCTTTCCAGATGCGAGCATTGCAGAACGAAGGCAAGGAAATAAGGGGAAAGGACGACTTATAGTGTTAGTGATTTCCTAACACGGGGTTCAATGGAAAAGTGATTTTTGCGAAGCAAAATATCGTACTGCTTTGGAGGGGCGGGAATCTTCATGTATTCCCCATTCCAAAAGATTCCCGCGGCTCCACCCGAGTCCGTCCCCTTATTCCTTGACGGAGTGGTGTAATCTCACCCATCACACCACTCCATACCCAACAAGTTTAATTCAAATTCCAACCACCACATTTGCACTATTCCAAATCCCCACCAACTGTATCCAAATTCCCAACCACCTGTATGACAAAAAGACATACCCTTCAGCAGCATTAACCTCATTTCAAGCCAGCCCATCAGCACAATATCTGCAATTCCAACCAACTGTACTACAATTAATTCCCATCTGTATCCACTACAGAAAGTGATAAAAATCATAATAAGCACCTCAAATTGTGATTTTTATCACATATTTATACCCTTCTATCCTTCATAATAAAGACATAGCCAGAGCACAACCCACTGGCGCAAGGTTACAAGTCAGCGCACAACAAAATTTGTGATTTAATTCACAAATCATGGAGGGATTATCAATGTCCGTAATCGAACGTAACGTACAGGAAAACATCCAGCAAGCCTGGAGAGGATTCAAGCAAGGTAAATGGACAAACCACGTAGACACCAAAAACTTCATTGATGAAAATATCAATCCTTATGTTGGTAACGAAGCTTTTCTGGCTGGCCCTACTCAAAATACAAATGATCTGTGGGAGATCGTATCTCGGTTATCCCGTGAAGAACGCGAGCGCGGTGGCGTATGGGATGTGGATGTTAATACACCAGCATCCATCGTATCCCACGGCCCAGGTTACCTGGACAAAGCAAAAGAACAGGTAGTCGGCGTACAAACAGACGAGCCATTCAAACGTGCTATTCAGCCTTACGGTGGTATTCGGATGGTTATCGATGCTTGTAAAGCTTACGGCTTCGAAGTTCCACAGTCTGTAATCGACATTTTCACTAATATTCGTAAAACGCATAACCAGGGTGTATTTGATGCTTATACTGCTGAGATTCGTGCAGCCCGCAAATCCGGTATCGTAACAGGTTTGCCAGATGCTTACGGTCGCGGTCGTATCATCGGTGACTATCGCCGGGTTGCATTGTACGGTGTAGATTTCCTGATGCAGCAAAAGCAGCAGGAGCATGATGAGACACTGGGCGAGTATATGGATGAAACTACAATTCGCCAGCGTGAAGAGATCAGCGAGCAATACAGAGCGCTGAACGAGCTGAAGCAGATGGCTGCGGATCATGGATTTGACATTTCCAAGCCAGCACAAAATGCAAAAGAAGCCTTCCAATGGCTGTACTTCGGTTACCTGGCAGCTGTAAAAGAACAAAACGGTGCGGCCATGTCCCTCGGACGTGTATCTTCCTTCCTTGATATTTATATCGAACGCGATATGAAAGAAGGCACATTAACCGAAGAACAAGCACAGGAGCTGGTTGACCATTTCGTAATGAAGCTGCGGATTGTCAAATTCCTGCGCACACCAGATTATAACGAGCTGTTCAGTGGCGACCCTACATGGGTAACCGAATCCATCGGTGGTATGGCAGTAGACGGTACGACTCGTGTTACAAAAAACAGCTTCCGCTTCCTGCATACACTGTACAATCTTGGTCCAGCACCAGAGCCTAACCTGACTGTACTGTGGTCGGAGCAGCTTCCAGAGGGCTTCAAAAAATATTGTGCGAAAGTATCGATCGAAACGAGCTCGATTCAGTACGAAAATGATGATCTGATGCGTCCGATCTATGGTGATGACTACGGTATCGCTTGCTGTGTATCCGCAATGCGCATCGGTAAACAAATGCAATTCTTCGGCGCACGTGCGAATCTGGCTAAAACATTGCTGTATGCGATCAACGGCGGTAAAGATGAGAAATCCGGCGCGCAGGTTGGCCCTGAATATCCAGCGATCACATCAGAATATCTGGAATACGATGAAGTCATGAAACGCTACAAACCAATGATGCAATGGCTGTCCAAAGTGTATATGGATGCACTGAACATCATTCACTATATGCACGACAAATATAGCTACGAGCGTATTGAGATGGCGCTGCATGACCGTGACATTTTACGTACGATGGCGTGTGGTATCGCCGGTCTGTCGGTAGCTGCCGATTCACTGAGTGCGATCAAATACGCAAAAGTCAAACCAATTCGTAACGAACAGGGCATTGCAATCGATTTTGAAATCGAAGGCGAATATCCTTGCTACGGTAACAATGATGATCGTGTTGATGCGATTGCCGTTGAGCTGGTTGAAAGCTTTATGAGCATGATTCGTCAGCACAAAACGTATCGTGAAGCGGTTCCTACTCAATCCGTACTGACAATCACCTCGAACGTTGTCTATGGTAAGAAAACAGGTACAACACCAGATGGACGTAAAGCAGGCGAGCCATTCGCACCAGGTGCTAACCCAATGCATGGACGTGATAAAAAAGGCGCTCTTGCATCGCTCAGCTCGGTAGCGAAGCTGCCATACGAGCACAGTCTGGATGGTATCTCCAACACCTTCTCGATCGTACCAAAAGCACTTGGTAAAGAAGAAGAAACTCGCAAATCGAATCTGGTCGCAATGCTGGATGGCTACTTTGGCAGTGATGCGCATCACCTGAATGTGAACGTATTTGACCGCGAGCAGCTGATGGATGCAATGGAACACCCAGAGAACTATCCACAGCTGACCATCCGTGTATCCGGTTATGCAGTTAACTTTATTAAACTGACTCGCGAGCAACAGCTTGATGTGATCAACCGTACGTTCCACAGCGCGATGTAATTCTCGCTTCGCTGTAAGTGCCCGGTGAGTGCATCAACAGTAGCAGAATATGCTACTACGGATGCCTGATAGGAAGGCTCCACACAACCAATGGCTGCCGGACAGAAGGCTACAGCTAGCAGACAAGGATCGGTTCGCTTCATTATCGATATATTGCAAGTGGGATGCTCTTTTCTTCATCTCGTTGTTGATCAGGGTTCCCACCATTATCATCGATATATTGCGAGCCGATCGGCTGCTACCATCGCTATTGGATACAATCATCCGAATCTGTTCGGTTATACTACTTATGAGAAAGGGGCTGAATGATCATGGTAACAGGCCGTGTTCACTCGCTGGAGACATTTGGTACCGTTGATGGTCCAGGTATTCGTTTCGTATTATTTATGCAGGGGTGTCTGATGAAGTGCCAGTATTGTCACAATCCCGATACCTGGAATCTGGACGGAGGTAAGGTGATGCAGCTGGACGAAGTGCTGGCTGAGATTGAGCCTTATCTGAACTACTATCGAAGCTCTGGCGGTGGACTTACCGTTTCGGGCGGTGAACCTACGTTGCAAGCCCCTTTTGTCAGAGCATTATTCCGTGAGGTGAAAGAACGCTGGAATCTTCATACAACGCTCGATAGCAATGGATATAATGATGGTGAAAAGATTCACGAACTACTTGAAGTAACTGATCTGGTCATGCTCGATCTGAAGCATATCAATGATGAAAAGCACAAAAAGCTGACAGGTGTATCCAATGAGCGCACACTGAAGCTGGCACGGTGGTTATCGGATCATGGCCGCAAAATGTGGATACGACATGTATTTGTCCCTGGCATTCATGATGCAGAGGAAGACCTGATCGCACTGGGTGAATTCATCGGCACACTGGATGGGGTAGAGAAGTTTGAGATTTTACCCTATCACCAGATGGGCATTTATAAATGGCAGTCGCTGGGCCGCATCTATCCGCTGGATGGCGTGCCTTCGCCGACAGAAGCCGAGGTGGAACGAGCATATCGTCTGATTGAACAGGGACGACGTCAAACTGCCTGTGTTCGTTAAGGGGTAAGGGCAAGCATTCCAGACGCGCTGACATTATGAAACGGAATGATTGATGAAGCCTTATATTCTATAGCTATAACATTCATTTTCTCATTATGTATGTTGCTGAACGCTTGATCTGTGTGAGCTTATCCTTATTATGCACCTTATAGCGCTATGTATCCTGCCTGGCAGGAAGATCACATGACGCTGTAAGGTGCTTTTTTGTATATCGCCAAACTTGTTTATCTATAGCAGAGCTTCGTATAATAGTTGCAAATAGAGCTAGTAGTCTATGGAGGATAAGGGAGGACGAGTAGCATGAATACAGAGATAGCGCACTGGACATTGGAGCAAAAGATTGGACAGCTCTTTGTATGCGGATTTCACGATATTGTACCTGATGAGCAGATTCAACAATTAATCCAGCAATATCATATTGGTGGTGTGATTTATTTTCGGCGCAATATCGGTACAGCTACTCAAATCCATCATTTATCGGCCAGCTTGCAGGATATGGCACGTGAGCAGGGTTTACCCCCGTTACTGATTGCGATTGATCAGGAGGGCGGGATGGTCAGTCGTATTGATCAGGAGGAGCTAAGTCTCATTCCAGGCAATATGTCGCTCGGTGCCGCAGATGATCTGGAGCTTACGGCTGCGGCGGCTACGATCAGTGCGCGCGAGCTGCATGCACTTGGGATCAATGTGAATTTTGCTCCCTGTGTCGATGTGAATAATAATCCGCGTAACCCGGTGATCGGCGTGCGCTCCTATTCGGAAAAGCCAGAGACCGTCGGGTTGCACGGTGCGGCGGCGATTCGAGCGATGCAGGCGCAGAATGTAGCGGCGACTGCAAAGCATTTTCCCGGGCATGGTGATACCGATGTAGATTCGCACTATGGTCTGGCTTCGGTGCCTCATGATCGGCAGCGTCTAGAGCAAGTCGAGTTGCTTCCATTTCGCCATGCGATTGATGCTGGAGCCGATCTGATTATGACGGCACATGTAATATTTCCCGCGTTCGAGTCAGAGCCTATACCAGCTACGTTATCTCGCTCGGTGCTGACTGGATTGCTGCGTGAGCAGATGGGCTATGAGGGTGTGATCGTCACCGATTGTCTGGAAATGCACGCGATTGCGAAGCATTTTTCAATTCCAGAAGCAGCGGTGCGGGCTACGCAGGCAGGAGCGGATCTGTTACTTGTAAGTCATACGCTGGAGGAACAGATTGCAGCGATTGAGGCAGTTCGAGTGGCTGTTCAGGAAGGGCGTCTATCCGAGCAGCACATCGATGCAGCATTAAAACGAATATTGAAGCTGAAGGCGCAACGTCAGATGGATACATCGCCAGTAAGTGAAGCACAGCTCGCTGCATTATTAGGTGCACGCGATACGGAAATGGTGCTACGACGAATCGCAGCGCATAGCATTACGGTGGTGAAAGATGAAGGACAGCTTCCGCTGCGACGCCCTGTATCCGCTCTAGAAGGACTTGTTATCTGGCCGCAGGTGATTCGTCGAACTGAGGTGGACGAGCCAGCGCGTCATGAAGTGAGTCTAGCAGAGGCGTTGTCGCTACAGGGGCTACCGGCACGTCAGCTTGCTATCGATGTTGAGCCAGATGAAGTGGAGCGACAGCAGGTCATACAGCAAGCAATGGCGGCAGGCTTCGTCGTCATGGTTACTTATACGGCCGCAGGCGAGCTACCAGAGGGACAGGCACTGCTGACAAGACAACTACACGAACAGCTACAGGTTCCTTTTATCGTAGCATCGATGCGCAATCCCTATGACTTGAACGCATTACCTGATGTGAAAACATACATTTGCGCCTATGAGAATCGCAAGTATGCAGCTGAGGCACTGGCAGCTGTGCTTGCAGGAGCGGCTACAGCGACCGGGCGCTTGCCTGTTACGTTGAATGAGCAATACGGCGTGCAGATTTGACTTGATATGCAGTGAAGCCTATGATGAAGAATGCAGCACTCCTTCAGATGTGGGGCTGCAACTCCGTCATCGACATCATATTAAAGTTTGAATCGATGATCGCCATGATTGATACAGGAATGGTAAGCCTGTCCATCTGCGGAGGACAGGCTTTTTCGTGCGCATGTACATACTTATGCATATCATGTCATTTAATTGTGGCTGAAATGTGAACAACGATATTTTAACGTGGCTTTTACGAATCAGACAGAAACTTTTCAGCAATTCGAGCGTCTTATATAACGTGTCATTTCAGGGGAGTTTTATTTTGACATCTGAATGTATAGAAAAAAAGACATAAGAAGGAGTCGAACAATGAAATTCAAGAAAAGCATGCTAATAGCTGTGCTTGCCTTTACCCAGGTAGTTGCGGCATTCCCTGCAAGTCAGGCGTTCGCAGCAGAAGGCGATACAGCAACCGGAATTGTAAAGGATGTGTATGGTGATCAATCATTAAATGATAATGGACTGTCCACAGATTCCGGTACAATGGGCACAGACCCAGCAAGTGTCGATGGCACAGGGACTGGAACAAGCGGCACGAATGTTCCAACAACACCTCCTGTAACCACTACACCACCAACTACAACGGTTCCACCAGTAACAAGTTCACCTTCTGTCGTAACCGATGTGTATTCGGCAGGACCTAACAAACTGATCTTTATCATGAATTCCAATCAGATCTATCGTGACGGCAAGCTGTATTTCTCCAATCAGCCGATGACTGTCAAAAATGGTGTCTCTTACGTATCTGTACGTGCACTGGTGGAACGTGTTGGCCTTACGCTTACATATGATTCCAGTACGAAAGAAACAGTAATGTCCAAGGATGGCAAAGAGCTTCGTTTTAAAACAGATAGCAAATTTTACACGGTAAATGGCGTGCAATCGATGATGAAGGGTGCTTCGTTCCAACAAAAAGGAACGTTTATGGTACCGCTCACTTCAATCACGGCTGCGCTGAATATTCCATATACCGTTCAAGGTAAAATGGTCATTATGGATCTGCAAGTGAAGCCAACCGCTTCCTTCACCGTATCGCCAAAGGATATCTATGCTACACAAACAGCAGTAACTTACACTACAAAATCTAGCACATCTGACGGTACACCTATCGTTGATGAACGCTGGACTGGACGCGAGGATGTATTCGCGGAAGCAGGCTCACATGTTGTGACGTATCAGGTAATGGATGCGAATGGACAGTGGAGCGATCCGTACAGCGTGACGCTTAATGTACTGCCACCGAACCAGCCGCCGGTAGCGATGTTCACAACGAATAGCGATTCGTATCGTATGGGTGAATTGATCACGTATACAGATATGAGTACAGATGATGAAAATGCGATTACAAAAACAGATTGGTCCAACAATCAGCTTGCTTTCTTCACACCAGGACCACAAACGATCACATTGACTGTAACCGATAAGCATGGTGCAACAGGCACATACAGCAAAACGATCAATATTACAAATGATACACTGTACACAGCAGATGAATTTTATCCGCTGTTCACACCAATCGGTGATTCGTTCGACTTTAATGGCAGCGAAGTACCAGGACTTCAAGTGACTCCGTTCGAGGCTTCTTCTGAGCCTGTACGCTTGATTCGTAGTAACAGTCCAGAACGCGTACTGTCTGAAGGTATCGTGTACCAGGAGTTCGCTAATGGTCCAACTCGCTTTATGGTTCACCATTTGAACGAAACAGGTAAGCGTGTGAAAATGTATGTGATTGCTACGAACCCGAATGCTACACCAGCCAACATTAACCAGCTGGCAATCGGCTTTGGCGGACCAAACCAATATGCTACGGCTGTAGGTAAAGTATCGGTTGATCGTTACTATCAATCGCTGCAAAGCGGTAAAGATGCAATGAACATGACATTGCAGCCTGGACAAAGTCAGGTCATCTTCAATCAGTTGAATGCATCCACGATGCCTAATGATACCGTTATCTCACTGTTTGCTGATCTGGTGAGTGATTCCAACATTCAGTACACTGTATTGATGGTGGACGAAAATGCGGATCCATTGCAGGCGATGAACACATTGCCAAAGCTGGATCGCGACGGTATTCACAACCGTGGTACGTATGATAATTCGACTCGTCTGATTCATATCCCAAGCCTGATCGGAAACACAAGAGTTCGTTTGCCGATGGGTGATAACAATAGTGACCCTAACTTGATCGGTACAGATCCATTGTCCGGTACAGATGCATCGAATGCTGGTAACTTTGGTGTATTGTACAGAATCAAGCTCGATATGGTTGCACCAAATACGCTCATTTCCTTTAATGCTCGTGGCGGTCGCTACACTGGCTACATTTTTGTAAATGGTGTAAGTACGCCGGTTAAGCGTAATTCGGCAGTAACAACAGCGAACGAAAATGTTGTTCTCTACCGTACAGGCGCATTGGATACAGAAGCAGTCGAAATCTGGTTCACAGCTGCACCGGGTAGTAACCTGCCGGTTAACCTGCTGTTCAACCAGTTGCCTGCGAAAAAGCAATAATACCCGTACAACAATATAGAGCAGAGATAAAGACAGGTTAGCACCGAATACGCTATCTGAGTATCTCGCACTGATCGATGGTCAATAGGTGATACTTATCGATACTTTTGCTCAACATCAACGGAGTCGCTCAGGCGGCTCCGTTTTTTATATACTTTCTTTTAAAATTCGATACGATTCCACTATAAATATTCGGCACAGCGATTATTTTGGTGTATAATAGTTATGATTACGAATAGTGAATATGAGGTGTACAGAAGCGCTGTATACGGTTATTTACTTGAATTGAGCATCCGGCAGTTATTGTAACCTGTACCGGAATAATGACAGGAGGAGACACTCATGCTGTCTACAGAACAGATTATTGACATCATGTCCAAGCAAGGGCTACGCATTACCGATCAGCGTCGTACGCTGGCACGGCTTTTTGCTGAGGCGCCGGGGTATCTGACGGCGAAGGACGTTTATGAATATATGGAGCGTAAATATAGTGGACTCAGCTTTGATACGGTGTATCGGAATTTACGTGTCATGCAGGAGCTTGGTGTACTGGAGCAGATTGTATTTGAGGATGGCGTGAAGTTTAAAAGTCATTGCAGTCAGGATCATCATCACCATCATATGATCTGCTTGCAATGCGAAAAAACGTATCCGATCGCTTTTTGTCCGATGGATATGACGGATATGCCAGAGCAATTTGAAGTGATTCGCCACAAGTTCGAGGTATTCGGCTACTGCAAGGATTGTCGTGCGCAGCTTGGCAGTCTGCCAGGGGAGTCGGGTCATGCAACAGGTGGCGACGGCAAGGAAGGCCCAGCCCTGCATATGAAGAAAAGCGCGCTCGCAACCGCTGCTGCCGGTGAATCTGTGGCAGGAAAAAGTCAGTGAATAAGCCGCAGAAATGGAGCCGGCGTGCGGTGCAGGTGCCCATCCATTTTTATCGTAAATGTATTTCACCGCTCAAGCCGCCGAGCTGTCGTTTTTACCCGACCTGCTCTCAGTATGCGCTGGAAGCGATCGAGGTACATGGTGTGCTAAAGGGAAGCTGGCTTGCAGCGGTACGTATTAGTAAATGTCATCCGTTTCATCCGGGTGGTATTGACCTGGTGCCACCTGTACGTGAACGGAAGCGCACATCGCTTGACAGTGCTGACATCGATTAGGTATATTGAAGAGCATAGGAAGATCATAGACATCCAGTGAACGGATAAGTATACAGAATAGGCACAGTGCAGAGAGCCGGAGTTGCTGCGAACCGGTCTGGGAGCCGCTGTAGAAGATGGTCCGGGAGGAACTGAAGTCGAGCGAAGCGGGATGACCGTGCGTAAGGCTACAGCGTGAGCCAGCGTTAATGGCTAGCCTGAACAGGCTAACGAGCCTGCTTTTCGTAAGAAAGCGGGGAAGTTGGGTGGTAACACGTGAGCACAGCTCTCGTCCCATAGGGGCGAGGGCTTTTTTGTGTCTGTATAGCCTGCTGTAGCTGTTGATCCATTTTATCAAGGAGGGGTATTTATGCCAGAAGAGAACAAGACATTTTATATTACAACACCGATCTATTATCCGAGTGATAAGCTTCATATCGGTCATGCCTACACAACGGTTGCAGGCGATGCGATGGCACGCTACAAGCGATTGAGAGGCTATGACGTCCGTTATTTGACCGGTACAGATGAGCATGGTCAGAAGATTGAACGTAAGGCTGCCGAGAAAGGACAGACACCACAGCAATTCGTGGATGGCATTGTTGAGGGGATCAAGAGTCTGTGGGATAAGCTGGACATCTCGTATGATGACTTTATCCGTACAACCGAGCAACGTCACAAGGATGTCGTACAAAACATCTTTGACCGTCTGTTAGAGCAAGGCGATATTTATAAAGGGGAATACGAGGGCTGGTATAGTATTCCGGATGAAACCTTTTACACGGAGACACAGCTTGTTGATATCGAGCGTAATGATAAAGGCGAAGTGATCGGCGGTAAAAGCCCGGATAGCGGTCATCCAGTAGAGCTGGTAAAAGAAGCATCCTACTTCTTCCGTATGAGCAAATATGCGGATCGTCTGCTGCAATACTATCAGGATCATCCTGATTTTATTCAGCCGGAATCACGCAAAAACGAAATGATTAATAACTTTATCAAACCAGGTCTGGAAGATCTGGCTGTGTCCCGTACAACATTTGACTGGGGCGTTAAGGTTAAAAATGATCCTAAGCATGTCGTCTACGTATGGATCGATGCGTTGTCCAACTATATTACAGCGCTTGGCTATGGTAGCGACAATGAAGAGCTGTTCAACAAGTTCTGGCCAGCAGATATTCATCTGGTCGGTAAAGAAATCGTACGTTTCCATACGATCTATTGGCCGATTATGCTGATGGCACTTGATCTGCCATTGCCGAAAAAAGTATTTGGTCATGGTTGGCTGCTAATGAAGGACGGTAAAATGTCCAAGTCCAAAGGCAATGTAGTTGACCCAGTTACACTGATCGACCG
This sequence comes from Paenibacillus hunanensis, assembly GCF_034055775.1. Lineage (NCBI taxonomy): Bacteria > Bacillati > Bacillota > Bacilli > Caryophanales > Paenibacillaceae > Paenibacillus > Paenibacillus hunanensis. Next base: position 2,170,939 of record NZ_CP139194.1, read on the forward strand.
TTACGGTCTGGATTCCCTGCGTTACTATTTGCTGCGTGAGGTGCCATTCGGCTCTGACGGTACATTTACACCGGAAAGCTTCGTCGATCGCGTGAACTCCGATCTGGCAAACGACCTGGGTAACCTGCTGAATCGTTCAGTAGCGATGATCGATAAATATTGTAGCGGCATTGTGCCTGCTTATGGTGGTGCAGTCAACGAAGTTGATGGTACATTGCAGGAGTTTGTCGGACAGACGATTGATAAGATTGAGACCGCTATGGAGAAGCTGGAATTCTCAGTGGCACTCACAGCAATCAGTCAATTGATCAGCCGTACGAACAAATATATCGACGAAACTCAGCCATGGGTGCTGGCGAAGGATGAAGCGAACCGTCCGCAACTGGATTCAGTTATGTATCATCTTGCCGAATCGCTACGCATTATCTCTATCGTATTGCAGCCATTCCTGACTCGCGCACCACAGCAGATTCGTGAGCAGATCGGTGTTACAGATGGAGAGCTGACAACATGGGATAGCACTCGTCAATTTGGTCTTGTGCCTGCTGGAACGAAGGTAGCGAAGGGCGATCCGATCTTCCCACGTCTGGATGCGAAGGAAGAGGTTGCCTATATCGTGGAAGCGATGGGTGGCGTGCTCAAAGCAGCGGATGAGTCTGCACCTGCACCAAAGGCAGAAGCAAGCAAGCCTGCTGCTGAGCCAGAAGAAGGCAAAACAGAGATTAGCATTGATGATTTTGCCAAAGTCGAGCTACGTGTAGCACAGGTTATCGCAGCCGAGCCGGTGAAAAAAGCAGACAAGCTATTGAAGCTACAACTGGATCTTGGGTTTGAGCAGCGTCAGGTTGTATCGGGTATTGCGAAGTTCTACACACCGGAGGAGCTGGTAGGTCGTAAGGTTATTTGTGTAACGAACCTCAAGCCAGTGAAGCTGCGTGGTGAGGAATCGCGCGGTATGATTCTGGCAGCTTCGCAGGGCGATCAGCTTACACTGGCTACCGTACCAGACAGCATGCCGAATGGCGCGCTGGTAAAATAATAACGGTAACCGTCATATAACGAAAAAGTCATACCACGTATTAGGCAATAACGGAATTGAGCGAATTTTTAAAAGAAATAACGGCTATGTTGCCGCTTCAAACGGACGCTTGAAGCGTGTAGCCGGGCTGTCTAAATCGAACCTTTTGCAGGCTGGAGAGCCTAATCTCACCGTCTGTAAAAGGTTCTTTATCTGGCAAAAAAAGCACGCGAAAACTTGCCAATCACGCGACATTCCATGTATGATTATTGAATGAACGATAATTCATGACGTCATGTGATTGTCGGCACATTAACGAGAACGTGCATTCAAAGGGGGAGCAAGATGCCAACGCCCAGTATGGAAGACTATTTGGAGCGCATCTATCAATTGATCGAGCAAAAGGGATATGCGCGTGTATCGGATATTGCCGAAGGACTGGAAGTACACCCTTCGTCCGTTACCAAAATGATCCAAAAGCTGGATAAGGATGAATACCTTATTTATGAAAAATATCGCGGTCTTGTATTGACTAGCAAAGGTAAGAAAATGGGTAAACGGCTTGTAGACCGTCACCAGCTGCTGGAGGATTTTCTGGATATTATCGGTGTAAATCCGGATTATATATACAAGGACGTTGAAGGCATCGAGCATCATCTGAGCTGGGATTCAATTACTCAGATCGAGACGCTGGTGGAATATTTCCGTCGTGATCCAGAACGGGTAGAAGAACTCAAAAGACTACAAAGCGAGCTTGTTAGCGACTCATAAGGCAGGCATCTGTCGATTACATGACAGATGTCTTTTATTTTGGGCGCAACTTTTGAAACAGGATGCGGTCTAATTACATAGACAACTCATCATGCGAAAAAGAAAGCATCGAAGTAAACAGGCAAGACAGCAACGTCGGCTAGTCGGATACGAAAAGATTTACTGGAGGTACTGAAACGATGAAATGGATGCGTTACATGTCGTTATTTCTGGCACTGATTATTCTAGTTCCGGCGGTAAGCGGAGCGCCAGCCTCAGCAGCATCAAATATTGCGATTGTGCTGGATGGTAAGCCGATTCAAGGAGATGCGGCTCCATACATTACAAGCGATAGCAATGTGACGATGGTGCCATTGCGTCTCATCAGTGAGAATCTGGGCGCAACGATCAATTGGGATCAACAGACAAGTACGGTAACGATTACGAGCGACAGTAAAAAGCTAGTGCTCACTGCCGGACAACAAACGGCTATGGTAGACAATCAGTCGGTATCGCTGGATACCTCCGTACAGATTCGCGGTGGTCGGGTAATGGTGCCGCTGCGTTTTATCGGTGAAGGACTGGGCCTGACTGTAAACTGGAATCAGGCGAACCAGACGGTAACCCTGCGTACAAGCGGTTATACGGGTGATGATGGAGCAACGACAGGCAGCACAACGGGAAGCGGTAGCACACTTGGTACGCCAGCTAATACGACAAAGCCAGTTACACCTTCGGCAAAGAAAGAAATGCGTGGGGCATGGATTTCGACCGTATTCAATCTGGATTGGCCAAGCACAGGCTCCTCTGGTAATGCAGCTAAGCAAAAGCAGGAATTTTCCGCACTGCTGGATCAGCTGCAAGGTATGGGCATGAATGCGGTATTTGTGCAGGTGCGCCCATCGGGTGATGCGCTGTATAAGTCTTCTACAATGCCATGGTCGAAGTACCTGACAGGTACACAGGGCAAAAATCCAGGCTACGATCCGCTGGAGTATATGGTAGCAGAAGCACATAAGCGCGGTATGGAGCTGCATGCGTGGTTCAACCCATTCCGTGCAACGACGGATGCTAATACAGGCTCACTTGATCCAAGCAATGTTGTACTCAAGCATCCTGACTGGGTGATCAAATTTGGCGGCAAATACTATATCAATCCAGGTATTCCAGCAGCACGCCAATCGATCATTGATACAGTGATGGAAGTCGTAAACAACTACGATGTAGATGGTGTACACTTGGATGATTATTTCTATCCGTCATCCGAAACGTCCAGCAACAAGTTCAATGATGATGCGACCTATACGCAGTACAAGGGTGCATCCTCTAACAAAGCAGAGTGGAGACGCAATAACATCAACAGCTTTATTCAGCAAATGGATCAGTCGATTCATGCGGCTAAGCCTTCTGTACGCTTCGGTGTGAGTCCGTTCGGTGTATGGCGTAATAAGTCCAGCGATGTGACTGGATCGGATACGAAGGCTGGTGTGACCGCGTATGATAGCATGTCTGCGGATACACGCACATGGATCAAAAACGGCTGGATTGACTATATTGCACCTCAAGTATACTGGAGCTTGTCCCTTCCAGTCGCTCGCTACGATAAAGTCGTAGACTGGTGGGTAAATGAGACGAAGAATACGGGTGTCGATCTGTACATCGGTCAGGCAATTTACAAGCTGAACACGCCAGAGGTTGGCTGGAACACCTCTGACGAAATCATTAATCAGCTCAAGTACAATGCCAAGTACAGTACAGTGAAAGGAAGCATTTTCTTCAGTGCCAAGGACTTGAAGAAAAATCCACTTGATGTGCTGAGTAAGCTGCGTTCGTACTGGGGATTATAATCCATCCCATTTTTAAAAATTAGAGATCATTATAAAGAGAGCAATTCGAGATATGAAAAGGTTCTAGCAGAGCGAGCGACTGCTCTGTTATAGCAAAAATCCCCCATCGTGTGATGCGATGGGGGATTTTTGTATAGATCGAACTGTTACACAAAAAATGTGTAGAGGGAGAAGGAGAGGATAGTTTTGCTTAAATGAAGGTTGGATAAGATCTACATACACATAGAAATAAAAATAGATATAGATGGATATACGTGTGCGCACACAAACAGCAGGTATCTGTATATTTAAGCCGCTACTCTAGCCTGATTGGTCTCACACGACTACTACCATTCCAATTCAAGAAAATTCAATATCTAACGTATCATACGCCTGCTCGTGAAAGAGCGACTTGAACTTTTTGAGTGGCTTGCCACAATCGATAAGTGTCAGATGATCCAGTGTGAGTTCAGCCAGACGTTCAGGATGATGCCACTTTTTCGAGTTTATAATGAACAGATCACGAAGCTGCTTCATTTGAGCAAATATATCTACATCAATGATGCCTTTCATTCCGTTCAGACGTAGACTTTCCAGTTGCTGTAACGCTACTAATGGACGTAAATCAAAATCTCGAGTCGCCCCTATAATGGCCAGAGCACGCAGATGAACAGGCAGCAGCTGTATATCGTATTCTCCACCGACACCTTCGACTACGAGGATATTCAGATGGGATAACGCTTCAGGGGCACGAGCAATCAGATTACTATTTTTTCGCACATCGTAGCTTAAATAACGTAATCGAGGAAAAAGAACCTCGATCCCTTCAAGCAGGGAAGCACAATCGGGCGAACCAAAATCGTTATGTATAACAACACTTTGCAAGTTCGTCATATCACGTAATAGCTCCCAGTCAACCTTAGTTGCGGGATAGTCCATATCCATATTGACGATTTGTAAATACTGTAAGCTGCTAGGTAAGTCATTCTTGTGTAGCTGGGACAGCATAGCGAGCGGAATATACAGAAAGGTAAGCTGACTACATGCTTGTAATGCGGCTGGTATAGTGTAATGACAAGCCTGCATTTGCTTAGTGGTTGGCATCAACCATAATGCTTCGATCGTAGGTGAAAGCTGCGGCTTGGAGCTCCAGCGTGTATGTAGCGCTCCATAATGATCGATCAGAACCTCGCATTCCGCTAGATTCCCCACACAGCTACACTCCATCGATTTGGAAGGGAAATAGGGCTGCATCATCGTATCGAATAATAGCGTAGTCATAGATTCCTCCATCATATAAAAATAAAAACTCCAGCAATCATCAGCATGAGCTGATTAAACCATGATTGTTGGAGTTTTATACATCAAAGCTATCATTCACGTTCAATAATGCATTGTCATATCCATGTGTTCATATCACAGATAAGTGGCATCGCTTCGATTAATGAAATTTTGGTATTTCTTCATCATCTTTGCCCTTGTTGCCCTGAATAACCTGGAATGGATAATTCTTTTTGGGCTTACTTCCAGTTGAAGTGGCGTTGCTTCTGCCAGATGGATTAGTTTTAGCGAAAGGAGATGATTTGGAGACGTTTTTGTAATTGCCTTGCTGTGCCTTCACTTTAGCCATCGTACGTGCAGACGGCTTAATCTTCGGTTGCTTGCGACCGCCCTGGAATGCTGGTGAGGAACGAAGTGCATATAGCACCACACCCAGCAATACGAGCGTTACGATAATACCGCTCCAATCAAAGGTCGAAGGCATAAAAATCATACGATATACGCCCCATGCCAGCCCGACCAGTGCGAGCAATGCCATAACGGCAACAAAAATGGCTTGAAGAGGTGACTTTTTCATCATTCATCATCCTTTCACAGGGTCAGGAGAAGCATCCGGCAAGGTAGCTGTTGCAGTTTGTCGTTCCAGCTGAGCATCTAGCTCACGCATCCGGTTAAAGGAGGCGATCGATACCTCAATTTGATCGAGCGTAGGCTCCTTAGTTGTGAGTAGCTGGAGCCACAGACCCGGATAACCAAGATAACGAAGCACTGGAATATCCCGCAAACTATTCGTAAACTTCAAAACCTCAAATGAAACGCCGATAACGACCGGTAACAGCACAATACGTTGAATAATGCGCTCGGTCATTCCGTCCCAGTGAAAGAGGGAGTAAATGAATACACCGATAATGACGGTTAAAATAATAAAGCTACTGCCGCAGCGATAATGAAGACGGCTGAATTGCTGTACTTTTTCTGGAGTGAGCTCGGAGCCATTCTCGTACGCAGTAATGACCTTATGCTCCGCTCCATGATATTGAAATAGACGCTTGATCATCGGTGTTTGCGAAATTCCCCACAGGTAGGCAAGTAGCAAAATAATTTTGATCAAGCCCTCAAGCAGTGTGTGTAAAAACTGGCTCTGAAACAGACGTCCAAATAAAAATCCTTCTATTGCAGCAGGTACAACGGTGAAGATGAGCTTACCGACAATAAGAGATAATATGCCGACAGCCGCAACACCGAGAATCATGCTCAGGTTTGTTTTCGATTGTTCTTTTTCCTTTTCCTTCGCATATTCCTCCGGGTCCATCTGATCCTCAGAATACGCATCGGTTGCATAGTTTAAATGACGTGAGCCTTTTGCGCTTGAATCGATCAGGCTGACAATACCGCGTAAAAGCGGAATGCGGCGCAGACTGCGCACCCAGGGCTTATCGGTACGTGGAACTTCCAGATAGGTGATCTCGCCGGATTTGCGTCGTACAGCGGTTACGTTTACATTTTTCCCGCCGAACATTACGCCTTCAATGACGGCCTGGCCCCCATAGTTGACTGGAGTAGATTGTTTTGGCAAATACAGTCACCCTTCCATGATGAATCGTCCACTCGGAACGATTGTTAAAATAGCGACTTGCCCCCTGTACCTTAGGCATGGGGATGCAAAGTGTTGATACCCTATATTGTAGCGGATTTCCCTTTCCATTGCCACAACCTGTAAGTACAAGGTAGCTGGAAGACGAATGTTACAACTGGCTATTCTCAAAATTGCTTGCGCTATGGTAAAATAATCTTTGGCTATTTGAAGACAGAACGGAGCGAAGGAGAGAGTTCATGACTACAGCACGTTTACAGCAATTGCGTAAAGCGATGAAAGAGCGTCAGCTTGAAGCGCTTCTCATTACAAGCAGCGTTAACCGCCGTTATATTACAGGGTTCACAGGTTCTGCGGGCTATGTACTCGTTACAGCAGAGCAAGCGTATCTGCTTACCGATTTCCGTTACATGACTCAGGCACCGGAGCAGGCTACAGCCTTTACTGTTGCCGAGCACGCACCGAATGTGGCAGATACGATCAAAGGACTGCTTGCTGATTGGGGTGTAGGCTCCATCGGATTTGAGCAGGATCAGATGCCGTATAGCCGGTATGCAGCGTATAAGGAAAAGCTGGCACCGGTTCAGCTCGTTCCGGTATCAGGTCTGCTGGAAGGTATTCGTAACTTCAAGGATGCTGAGGAGATCGCTACGATCGAAAAAGCTACGGAGATTGCGGATAAAACGTATGAGCATATTCTTGGTTACATCAAGCCCGGCGTAACGGAAAAGGAACTGGAGATCGAAATGGAATTCTTCATGCGCCGTCTTGGTGCTTCCGGTCCATCATTCGAGACGATCGTCGCTTCCGGTGTTCGTTCTGCATTGCCACACGGCGTTGCCAGCGACAAGCCGATCGGCGTGGATGAATTTATTACGTTTGACTTTGGTGCCATCTACAATGGCTATGTATCTGACCTTACCCGTACTGTCTTTGTCGGAACCCCTTCTGACAAGCACCGCGAAATTTACGATATCGTCCTCAAATCGCAGCTTCATACGCTGGAGAATCTGAAGCCAGGTATGGGTGGACGCGAGGCGGATGCGCTGTCTCGTGACATCATCGCAGCCCATGGATACGGTGATGCGTATGGACATAGTGCAGGACATGGAATCGGGCTTGAGGTTCACGAAGAGCCACGTCTGTCCAAGCTGAGCGATACCGTGCTGCAACCAGGCATGGTCGTTACTGTAGAGCCGGGCATTTACATACCGGGCTTTGGCGGTGTTCGAATTGAGGATGATGTGTTGATTACCGAGAATGGTATTCGCGTATTGACTCATTCCAGCAAACAATTCACGATTTTACCGGCATAACATTTTTTGACAATCGGAAGGTTGACAGAACATGAATGCCGAATAAAATATTACAGATGACGTGAACCGCTCATTCGTAGCGTTATGCGCCGCTGTCTTCATCTTATACGGAAGACAGCGATGCATAGCAGCTACGGATGATCGTGCTTCGTCCTGTGACATGCTCCTTTACCGGAGTATGCTTTCCCTAACATTAGGGTATAGTACAATATATAAGTACTGAGGCTGGTTGTAACCGGTTTAGTGTATATTGTATGACAACTGGCTTTACCATACATGAGGAGGCGTTATTTTGATTTCAGTAAACGATTTTAAAACAGGCTTGACCGTAGAAGTGGACGGTAACATCTATTCCGTTCTTGAATTCCAACACGTAAAACCAGGTAAAGGTGCAGCATTCGTGCGCTCCAAGCTGAAAAACCTGCGTAATGGTAACGTGGTAGAGCGTACATTCCGTGCAGGTGAAACGATTGCTCGTGCACAGATCGAAAACCGTGGCGTACAATACCTGTATGCAAATGGTGACGACCACACATTCATGGATAACGAAACATACGATCAGTTCGAGCTGAACACTAGCCAGCTGGAATGGGAACTGAAATTCATGAAAGAAAACATGACCGTTAACATCGTTAGCTATCAAGGCGAAATTATCGGTATTAATCTGCCAACTTCGGTTGAGCTGGAAGTTGTTGAAACAGAGCCAGGTATCAAAGGTAATACGGCTACTGGTGCAACGAAGAGCGCGAAGCTGGAAACAGGTCATTCCGTTCAAGTTCCACTGTTCATCAACCAGGGTGATGTACTGATCATTGATACACGCGAAGGTAAATACGTTTCCCGCGCGTAATTCATCATTACGTGTATAGGGCGTTTTGCCTGAACAAAAAAGACTGTCCGTATCCGAATGACTGCGATGCGGGACAGTCTTTTTTATAAGATTTCATGTATATTTATACTTTTTTAATGATGAATTTGCATCAAATGATGAAACATTTGTAGTGGAATACACCCCATACATAGCGTTATTATGCGAATATTGCTACAGTAGGAGCATGCATAAAATTTGCAGTAGTGATTAATGCGTTGTCGTATTATACTGTTAAAGAGTAATCGTTTCATACGATGTCATATCTGCATACTGGATATGCTTTCAATCCGGGCAATGGCGCAGGTCACAGCCTGTATCAAGTAGGGAGTGAAGAGGTCTTGGCTTTATACGTAATGAAGTTCGGCGGGAGCTCCGTCGGCGATGTAGAGCGCATGCAGCGCGTAGCAAAACGTATTATTGAAAAGCAGGATGAAGGGCATCAATGTGTAGTCGTCGTATCTGCGATGGGCGACACGACCGATGATCTGATCGATCAGGCGCTGATGCTGAATCCGAATCCATCCGCACGTGAGATGGATATGCTGATGACAACAGGGGAACAGATTTCCGTGGCGATGCTATCGATTGCGATCCAGTACCAAGGACGCGAATCGGTATCGTTTACAGGCTGGCAAGCAGGCTTTGAGACCGAAGCGGAGCATGGGCGCGCCCGTATTCGTAAGATTCGTCCAGAGCGCGTGCTCAAGGCACTTGGGGCAGGACAGATTGTAGTTGTAGCCGGATTCCAGGGGATTACCGCAGATGGTGAGATTACCACATTTGGACGTGGTGGTTCCGATACGACTGCTGTTGCACTGGCAGCTGCAATCCAAGCTGATGTATGTGAAATTTATACCGATGTGGATGGAATCTATTCCACAGACCCGCGTATCGTTAAGTGCGCGCGCAAGCTGAAAGAAATCTCTTATGACGAAATGCTGGAGCTGGCTAACCTCGGTGCAGCAGTATTGCATCCGCGTGCCGTAGAATACGCCAAGCATAACAATGTAAAACTCGTTGTACGCTCCAGCTTTACCTATAATGAAGGAACGTTAGTGAAGGAGGAAGCAACCATGGAACAAGGAGCGGTAGTCAGCGGCATCGCTTACGATAAAAATGTGGCACGCATCACGATCAGAGGAGTAAACGATATACCGGGCGTACTCGCGAAAATGTTCAGCGAGCTGGCAACGGCGAAGATCGACGTCGATATTATCGTACAAAGCGGTGTAATGGACGGCAAAGCAGACTTCTCCTTCACAGTGAATCTGGAGGAACGCGAGCGTGCACTGCAAGTGATTGCAGCGATCCGTGGCGAGCTTCCTTACGAAGAAGTTACCTCCGAAACCGATCTGGTTAAAGTATCCATCGTGGGCGCTGGTATGGTCAGCCACCCGGGTGTAGCTGCTCAAATGTTCGAAGCGATCTCTTCCCAGGGCGTGAGCATCAAAATGGTTAGTACCTCCGAAATCAAAGTATCCTGCGTGATCGAAGCAGGTCGCTTGAACGATGTGGTGACAGCATTGCATACCGCATATGGTCTGGATACCGAAGAGCAAGCCTTCGTAGGCGGCCCGCAGGATCGTCGTTAATTAGAATTTTCATTTAAAAGTAAGTATAGTGGAGATAGCAGATCTATTCTGCTCATCTCCATTTTTTATGTAAACAAACTACAATCCCACATTTTCAATACACGAAAATAAGGAGGCAATTTCAATGAACCATCATGTCGTCGCTATTATTCCATGTAATGATCTAGATGCAAGTGAAGCGTTCTATCAACGGCTTGGCTTCAAGGTTGTTAGTGATTACGGTGAATATCGTATCCTGGAAGATGGTCGTGGCTGGCATTTACATTTGAATTACTCCCCTGGCTGGCCGCCAACGATTGAAAGCAATCCATTTGGTCTCTATTTGTATGTCGATGATGTGGATGCAGTCGCCGAGCAGGTAAGGGAATTAATTATTGAAGAGGGCTCACCGAATATCAAACCGTGGAAAACATATGAGTTTGCCGTCAGTGATCCAAGCGGTGTATTAGTACGCATTGGACGAATGGTTGATTGATAACGTCAGTAATGGAAAATAAGTATGGTGAAATGATAGAACAAGACAGACAAGTTGCCTATGTATCTATCGAAGCTAAAAGAATGTAGTTTGCTTTCACCGCCAAGCTTGATTACCATTTGATGTGTATGTGTATGTGTATGTGTATGTGTATGTGTATGTGCGCTTTTGCAATTTGCATACGCACAGAACGAAGGCAAGGAAATAAGGGGAAAGGACGATTTTGGAGGGGCGAGAATCTTCATTTTCTCCTAATCTAAAAGATTCTCGCCCCTCCACTAATTCCGTCCTCTTATTCCTTACTGGAGTGGATAATCATAAGCCGCAAAAAGCCCCGGATACGTCCCAATGCAAAATATATCCTAATTATAATACTATACACACTGTAAATATTATTACCTTCAAAACACTACAACGATCAAAGCTAACAACGCTCATTCCCCCTCACTTATTAACGCGCATTTAGTCCGTTTTATCCGTTTTCCATCAGCCCCAAACAAAGATATTCACGACTTTTTCAGTAATGTGCTATAATACATAGCGTTATGTGCAATTTTCCGAAATGAGCGTGTCCCATTGCGCTCAGTTGCTAGGCGAAGAAGCCAAAGGAGTGAATGAATAGATGTTTAAATTAAACGAAATTAAAGAACTGATTCAACTGGTGGATGAAACTTCCGTTCAGGAAGTGGAGATTGAAAACGAAGGCTCGCGCCTTGTTATTCGTAAACCAGGCAAATCCGAAACGGTATATGTGCAAGCTCAGGCTCCTGCTGTAACTGCACCACAAGTAAGTCAGCCGGCTGCTGCTCCACAGGCATCCGCACCAGCAGCAACACCTGCTGCAACTACACCTGAAGCCGATCCGACACTACATAAGATTGTGTCCCCAATGGTCGGAACATTCTACCGTTCTCCGTCTCCGGAAAAGGGTCCATTTGTCAATGCTGGCGATAAAGTCAATGGCAAATCGGTCGTTTGTATCATCGAAGCGATGAAGCTGATGAACGAGCTGGAAGCTGAAGTAAATGGTACAATCGTTGAGGTTCTTGCTGAAAACGGACAACTGGTTGAATACGGCCAGCCCCTGTTCCTGGTGAAACCAGAGTAAGACCGCGCCTACGTACACAGGCTGGAGGAGGACATACACAATGAAATTTCAAAAAATTCTAATTGCGAATCGTGGCGAAATTGCGGTTCGTATTATTCGCGCCTGCCGTGAAATGGGCATTTCTACGGTAGCGGTTTATTCTGAGGCAGATCGTGACTCACTGCATGTTCGTCTGGCAGACGAAGCGTATTGCGTAGGGCCTACACTGTCCAAGGATAGCTATCTTAACCTGACGAACCTGATGAGCGTAGCAACGCTGACCGAATGCGATGCGGTGCATCCAGGTTATGGCTTCCTGGCTGAAAATGCGGACTTCGCTGAGATCTGCGAATCATGCAATATTACATTTATCGGACCGTCTCCTGATGCAATCAACCGCATGGGCGACAAATCCGAAGCAAAGCGCACGATGCTGCAAGCGGGCGTACCGGTAATTCCAGGCTCCGACGGTATCGTGGATGATCTGGACGAAGCGGTGAAAATCGCGCGTGAGATCGGCTATCCAATCATCATCAAAGCAACGGCTGGCGGTGGTGGTAAAGGGATTCGTCTCGCCGAGGATGAGGAATCGCTCGTAAAACAGATGACTAACGCGCAGCAGGAAGCGGAAAAAGCTTTCGGTAACGGCGGTGTGTATCTGGAGAAATTCCTGACCGGCATGAAGCACGTTGAGGTTCAAATTATCGCCGACCGTCATGGTAATGCCGTGCATCTGGGCGAGCGTGATTGCTCTGTTCAGCGTCGTCGTCAGAAGCTCGTAGAGGAAGCTCCTTGTCCGGTGCTGTCGCCTAAGCTTCGTGCTGAGATGGGTGCTGCTGCTGTACGTGCAGCCAAAGCAGTAAACTACTCCGGTGCAGGTACGCTGGAATTCCTGCTTGGACAGGATGGCAAGTTCTACTTTATGGAAATGAATACACGTATTCAGGTAGAGCATCCAGTTACTGAGATGGTAACCGGTGTCGATCTGATTCAGGAAATGATTCGCGTAGCAGAAGGCAATCCGCTTTCGTTCACTCAAGAAGAAGTGGAAATTAACGGCTGGTCGATCGAGTGTCGTATCAATGCCGAGGACCCGCAGCGTAACTTTATGCCAAGTCCAGGTAAAATTAACTTCTATCTCGCACCAGGTGGACCAGGTGTGCGTGTCGACAGTGGCGCGTATCCGGGCTATACGATCTCTCCGTATTATGATTCCATGATCGCGAAGCTGATCGTCTGGGCACCAACACGTGAGGAAGCTATTGCCAAAATGAAGCGTGCGCTGGATGAATTCGCAATCGATGGTATTCATACTACGATTCCGTTCCATCTGCGTTTGCTCAATCATGAGACATTTGTACGCGGGGACTTTGACATCAAATTCCTGGAAGAAAACGAAGTATAATGGCGATGTGATCTGGTTTGTCAACGAACCGGGTCCATGTTATATTAAGTTTACTTGGCAGGAGGTGTATAAATTATGAGTACATTCCCGACTGAATTTGAACGGACAGATATCGGTGAAATTCAGATTGCCCCTGAAGTAATCGAGGTGATCGCAGGTCTTGCTACAATCGAAGTAGACGGGGTAGCAGGTATGAGTGGCGGCTTTGCCGGTGGTATTGCCGAGCTGCTCGGACGCAAAAACCTGTCCCGTGGCGTGAAGGTTGAGGTCGGTCAGCGCGAGGCAGCAGTCGATGTGTCCGTTATTGTAAAATACGGTCATCGCTTGCCCGAGGTGGCTGCACAGATTCAACGTAACGTAAAACGCTCGATTGAAACGATGACCGGTCTGACTGTAATCGAAGTGAACGTACAAATTCACGATGTGCATCTGGAAACGGTGGACAAGCAGGAAGAAAGTGAATTTACCCACCGCGTGAAATAATACAGCTTGATGTATGATTCGCAAGCATTACCACTTTTCATGAAACAAGTATCCATCTGGAAGGCTTGAATGGATACGAGCAGCGGGTCGCGCTCCGTGTCGTTGGATCATACACGGAGCCGCCCATCATAAACCCCCGACGAGGTAGTCTGGGGTTTAGTATAATGTAAAGGGGCTGCAAGGTTTTGGCTAAAATCATCGATCGGCTGCTCTTATTTGTGTACAGTTTGAGCATTGGCATATTGTCGGTGCTGGTCATTTTGCTGCTAAGCGGACAGGTTCCTTTTACGATGGACTACCGCAATGAGCAAAATGTGTATATTACTATCGTTATTATTGCGGTCGTGCTGTTTTTGCTAAGTATCCGTTTTTTCTACGTATCGATTCGAACAGAGCGTGGGTCGATGCATTCTGTGCATCAACGTACAGAATTTGGAGACGTGCAAATTTCACTGGATACGATTGAAAATATGACGCTGAAAGTGGCTGAGCGCACAAAAGGTGTGCGTGATCTTAAAACGCGCGTTCGTGTCGTGGAGTCAGGACTTGAGATTGTCATTCGCGCTGTTGTTGATGGCGAGACGCCGATTCCAGGTCTATCCGAAAGCATGCAAAAAAGTATTCATACTGAGGTGGAGGAAATTACAGGTATCCCTGTATCATCCGTTTCGGTCTATATTGCGAATATCGTTCATTCGCCTGCATTCAAGAGCAGAGTGCAGTAGAAAGGGGCTTCGCTCATGATATGGCAACAGATCTGGGAGAACTTCGGCGGACGAATTCTCGGCGTGCTGGCAGGCATCGGCTGCGGCATTTTGTATTTGACAGTTGGTTTTTGGGATATGTTGTTCTTTGCATTGTTAGTGTTCATAGGTTATACCGTCGGTCGTAACCGGGATCTCCGGTTAGGCTCGTTCATTCCATGGCAACGTGTCAGTGAATGGATAGCCGATCGCTGGCGTCCGTTTCGATGAACCCTGTCAACCATCATTCCCGGCATGAAGTGAGCAATCCCCCGCTTTTCCGGAAATGATGGTGGGCAGGTTTTTTTGTTTATAGTGTTAGCGATTTTCTAACACGAGGTGAAATAAAAAGTGATTTTTGCGAAGCAAAATATCTTACTGCTTCAGTGTTAGCGATTTTCTAGCACGGGATCAGATAAAAAGTGACGTTTGCAGAGCAAAATATCCATTCCACTCTGCTACCAACTTGCAGAGGGTAACCGTTTTTCAATAAAATATATAGGCAACACGTTAGGAATGTAGGATACGAATCAGAGCAGCTTGCGACGAATGAGGATTCTGCAACCAGCACAGGTTGCCGAAAGGATATGAATGATATGAAAAGAAGATTAGCGCGGGAAATTACCGTACAAAGTCTTTATCAAATGGAAATGAATGAAGTAAAAGCAGAAGAAGCAGTCGAAATGCTGCTGGAAGAAGCGGCGGCGGATAACGAATCCGAAGTGGAAGTACGTAATGAAGCACAGCTCAAAACGTATGTACTGGATGTTGTTGCTGGTGTGAGTAGTAACCGCGAAGCGATTGATGGACTGCTCGTAGATTATTTGCAAAATTGGCAGGTGAGTCGTCTATCTCGCGTAGACCGTCAAATTCTGCGTCTTGCTGTATATGAGATGATTTTCACCGAGGATGTACCGGCAAAGGTAGCGGTCAACGAGGCAATTGAGCTGTCCAAGCATTTTGGTACAGAAGAATCCGGTAAGTTTGTTAACGGTGTACTTGGTAAAATGATTCAGGATCTGGATAAGCTAAAGGGTTCCAAATAATCCAATCCCTTAGGGATAAAAGGCATCACGAATACACACAAACGATTCAAGCTCAGTGATACAAGGGCATCTGCCCTCATTCATATTCATTTTTTAATGGTAAAGGAGCGATTTGTCATGGCAGCAACAATTATTAGCGGTACACAGATTTCGCAGGAGATTCGTCAGGATATCAAGCAGGAAGTGGAAGCGATGAAGGCGCAGGGCTTTCAACCAGGTCTAGCGGTTGTGCTCGTGGGCGATGACCCGGCTTCCCATGTTTATGTACGCAATAAAGAGAAGGCTTGCCATGATCTGGGCTACTATTCGGAGGTTCACCGTCTGTCTGCGGACACGTCACAGGAAGAACTACTGGCACTGGTCGATAAGCTGAACAAGCAGGATAATATTCATGGTATTCTCGTCCAGTTGCCATTGCCGAAGCAAATCGAAGAGAAGGCAGTCATCGACGCCATCTCTCCGCAAAAGGATGTGGACGGCTTCCATCCGATCAACGTCGGTAACTTGATGATCGGTGACGAAAGTCTGCTGCCATGTACACCAGCAGGTGTGATTGAAATGATCAAGCGTACCGGTATTGAAATGTCCGGCAAGCATGCAGTCGTGATCGGTCGCAGTAATATCGTAGGTAAACCGGTATCGATGCTGCTGCAACGTGAAAATGCCACAGTTACAATGTGTCATTCGCGTACAGCGAACATGAAGGAGCTGACCCAGCAGGCGGATATTCTTGTTGTGGCAATCGGTCGCGCTAACTTTGTCGATGCTAGCTTTATCAAGCCAGGTGCTGTAGTCATTGACGTAGGGATGAACCGTCTGGACAACGGCAAATTGGCTGGCGATGTTGATTTTGAAAGTGCGAAGGAAGTGTCCGGTCCGATCACCCCGGTTCCGGGTGGCGTAGGCCCGATGACAATCACGATGCTGATGAAAAACACGCTCGTTGCCGCGCGCCGTGCACACGGACTCAAGTAAGAAAGGAGACCGTTATGTCGCAACAGCAGCGTATATACTCCATCAAGGAGATTAACAAATACATCCGGATGAAAATGGAGTCCGATTCGCTGCTCTCCGAAGTATGGCTGAGAGGCGAAATCTCCAACTTCACTCACCATTCAAGCGGGCATATGTATTTTACATTAAAGGATGAAGGCAGTCGCATGAAGTCGATTATGTTTGCTTCGTACAATCAGCGGCTTCCTTTTATTCCAAAGGAAGGCACACGGGTCGTTGCTCGTGGCTATATTTCCGTTTATGAACGGGATGGACAGTATCAGTTTTATGCCACGCAGATGCAGCCGGACGGAATCGGCAGTCTGTATCTCGCTTACGAGCAGCTCAAGCAGAGGCTGGAGCACGAAGGGTTATTCGACTCTTCGCGCAAGCGTGCGATTCCGCAGTATCCAAAAGTGATCGGTGTAGTCACCTCGCCAACCGGCGCGGCTGTACGCGATGTAGTGATCACACTGCGTCGCCGCTACCCTGCCGTGAAAATTGTCGTATATCCTGTATTGGTACAGGGTAAGAGCGCAGCTCCTTCGGTTGTGAAGGCGATTCGCGATCTGAACCGAATGGGTGAAGCGGATGTACTCATCGTTGGACGCGGTGGCGGTTCACTTGAAGAGCTGTGGGCATTTAACGAGGAAATGGTCGCTCGTGCGATTGCTGGCTCGCGTATTCCGATCATCTCGGCGGTCGGTCATGAAACGGACTTCACGATTGCTGACTTTGCCGCAGATTTGCGTGCAGCGACGCCAACAGCAGCAGCTGAGCTGGCAGTGCCGAATGTGAATGAGCTACGCGCACAGCTTGTGCAGGTGCGCAGACAGCTCAAGCAAGGATTGCTGCGTCTGTCGCAGCGTCAGCGCGAGCGCTTAATCCGTTTGCGTCGTTCGCCTGCTTTGCTGCATCCGAAGCGTCAGCTTGTGCAGCATATGACACGTCTGGATATGCTGGAACGTCGATTGACGACAAGCTTACAGCGACGCAGCCATATTCAGCGTGAGCGTCTTGGACGCATGAGTCAGCGTTTGGCTCGCCATAATCCACAGGAGCAGCTGATCTATGCTAAACGACGCACAGACTCTGCACGTCGTCAGCTAGAGCTGCGCATGCAGCAGATTTTAAGACAAAAGCAGCAAAAGCTTGGTTTTGGCTTGAAGCAGCTGGATGCACTCAGCCCGCTCAAGGTGATGGCACGCGGATATAGTCTCGTTTATGACGAACCGGAACAACAACTGATCAAGTCGGTGAAGCAGGTTGAGCCGGGAGAAATGATCAAAGTAAATCTACAGGATGGACAACTGCAATGTAATATATGGAGTATTAAGGAGGCGGACAACGATGGCGAAGGCAGCAAAGGAACAAGAGCTTAATTTTGAACAGGCGATGGACCGGCTGGAGGAGATCGTCTCCGAATTGGAACATGGCGATGTGCCGCTGGAAAAAGCAATTGATCTTTTTCAGCAGGGCATGCAGCTATCCCAGGTATGTGGCTCAAAGCTGGAAGAGGTAGAACGCAAAATCGAAATGATCGTTGAAGAGGATGGAGAGCTACGCAAAAAGCCATTCCAATCTGCTGAAAGCGGTGAAGAGATTGAGTGAGCGTCCGGAGCTAAAGCCATATATCCATGATATTTCGGTTCAAATGGAGCAGCAGCTACAAAGCTTCCTACCTGCTGGATGGGATGTACCTAAGACGCTGACTGATTCGATGCTGTATTCACTTATGGCAGGCGGCAAGCGTCTACGTCCGGTATTTGTCATTGCTGCGGCAGAAGCGCTGGGTGGTAGCCGCGAAGCGGCTCTGCCTGTAGCTTGCGCTATAGAGATGGTACATACGTACTCACTCGTTCATGATGATTTGCCAGCGATGGATGATGATGATTATCGTCGTGGTAAGCTGACCAATCATAAGGTATATGGAGAGGCAATGGCGATTCTAGCAGGAGATGCACTGCTCACACATGCCTTTTATGCAGCAACGGGCTGTACTGCCTTTGGTGTTGCACCGGAAGCCGCACTGGCGATTGTGCGTGATCTGGCAGAATATGCAGGCCCACGTGGGATGGTTGGTGGTCAGGTAGCCGATATGGAAGGCGAGCAGGGGATGACCGAGCTGGAGCAGCTGCGTTATATTCACCTGCATAAAACCGCCGATCTGTTTATGTTTTCCCTGACAGCAGGAGCGAGAACGGCAGGAGCGACGGAGCAGCAACTGGATGCGCTACGACGCTTTGGCTCGGATATCGGACTTGCTTTCCAAATTCAGGATGACATTCTCGATGTGATCGGCGATGAAGCGAAGCTGGGCAAAAAAACGCAAAGCGATAGCAAGCTGCAAAAGGTAACCTATCCGTACTTTATCGGTCTGGAGGCTTCCAAGCAGGAAGTCGAGCGTCTGACCGCAAGTGCGAAGGCAGCTTTGCAGGAGGCGAATCTGAAGGATTCACGCCGTCTGGAAGAAATCGCAGATTATCTGGTGCAACGTGACCATTAATGGTTACGTATAGCCATCAGGATTTATTTTAGCAATTCATGATATCGGGCATGCGTCAGTACGCAGATTGAAGAAACGGATAACGCATAGTAAGATAGCAGAAGCTTTGTAGTGATACGAGAACCTGCTATCTATGGGCGTTTATCCGTTATCTGTGCTGGAATGACCTTTATGCTACATGTGATGTGTACTTGATATATACCTGTGATCGTGTAGGCTGTACATGAGCTGTTATCGTTGTAAAATGGCTCTTGAGTTAGTCCTATAATAGAGCGGATTTCGTAAACGAACCTGCTTGTGGTATAGTGGATAGTAATATAAAACGTAGAATCATGAATTGTATTATTTTGGCATGTAAACAACATTTGAGCGCCGGGGGGCGTTCAAAGGAAAGCGGGGAAATGGTGTGCTGCTTCCACAGATTCATCAACCAAGTGATCTCAAAGATTTGACAACAGAACAGTTAACCGTGCTGGCAGGAGAGATTCGCCAGTTTCTGATCGAGAAATTATCAGCAACCGGCGGTCACCTGGCTTCCAATCTGGGCGTAGTGGAGCTTACGCTTGCTCTGCATTATCTGTATGACAGTCCGAAGGACAAATTTATTTTTGATGTTGGTCATCAGGCATATGTACACAAAATTTTGACCGGACGCATGGATCGCTTTGATACCTTGCGTAAATACAAGGGCCTGTGCGGCTTTGTAAAACGCAATGAGAGCGAGCATGATGTGTGGGAAGCCGGACATAGCAGTACATCACTATCGGCAGCGATGGGGATGGCGCTTGCACGTGACTTCAAAAAAGAAGATAACAAGGTCGTTGCAGTAATCGGTGACGGCGCCCTTACTGGCGGTATGGCATTTGAAGCGCTTAACCATATCGGACATGAGCAGCGCAAGCTGACCGTTGTACTGAACGATAATGAAATGTCGATTGCGCCTAACGTTGGCGCCATGCATAAATATCTGGGTAAAATTCGCTCGGATAAAGGCTATCTGCGTGCGAAGGATGAAGTAGAGCAACTGCTCAAAAAAATTCCAGCTATCGGCGGCAAGATTGCCAAAACAGCAGAAAAGCTCAAGGATTCGCTTAAATACGCTATGGTATCTGGCATTCTGTTTGAGGAGCTGGGCTTCACGTATTTCGGGCCGATCGACGGTCATGATCTACCTAAGCTACTGGAAACGTTCCATCAAGCAGACAATGTAGACGGTCCGGTGCTGATCCATGTGGTCACTATCAAAGGTAAAGGCTACTTGCCTGCCGAAGCTGATTCATACAAATGGCATGGCATTACGCCATACAAAATCGAATCCGGTCAGGTGGTAAAAGCCGCTGGTAATCCAATGTATACCGAAGTATTCGGCAAAACATTGATCGAGCTTGCAGAGCAGGACGAGCGTATCGTTGCGGTTACGCCTGCGATGCCAGGGGGCTCAGGATTATTCCCGTTTGCGGATCGATTCCCTGAGCGTATGATTGATGTCGGTATTGCAGAGCAGCATGCGGCAACACTGTGCGCAGCAATGGCGATGGAAGGCATGAAGCCCGTCTATGCGGTCTATTCTACATTTATGCAGCGTGCGTATGATCAGATCGTGCATGACATCTGTCGTCACAATGCAAATGTGATGTTTGCGATTGACCGTGCAGGCTTTGTAGGTGCCGATGGTGAAACGCATCAGGGTGTATACGATGTTGCCTTTATGCGTCATATCCCGAATATAGTGATTATGATGCCGAAGGATGAAAACGAATTGCGCCATATGATGAAGACGGCGCTGGAATACAATGATGGACCAATCGCTTATCGTTATCCACGAATTAACGGTCTGGGTGTACCGCTGGATCAACAGCTCACACCGATCCCGATCGGACAATGGGAAAAGGTACGCGAAGGCGATAACTATGCGATTCTTGCTTCTGGCCCGATGGTACAGATGGGAATCGAGGTTGCCGAGGAACTCAAGCGTGATGGCATGAATGTAGCGGTAGTCAATGCGCGCTTTATGAAGCCGCTTGACGAAGAAATGCTGCTCGATCTGGCAGCACGTGGTACACGTATGCTGGTCGTCGAGGAAGTTTCCCAGGCAGGCAGTATGGGTAGCGCTGTGCTAGAATTCTATGCAGCACGTGGTCTTCACGATGTTACAGTGGGCTTGATGGGTATTCCAGATGAATTCATTGAACATGGTAGCATCAAGGATCAGCAGCGTGAAGCAGGGCTGACACCGGAAAATATTGCCGAATCGCTCAAGGCGCTTGCCCCAGGACAAGCGTGGACATTTCAGAAAAATTCGGTGTAATGATTAAATGAACCAGGCAGCGAAGCGGGAAGTTTCATTTTCCGCTTCGTTTGCTGTTTACACACCTGCTTACAACTCTTATGATCGCTATAAGATGGCATGATAAGTAACTAAAGCATTGCATAAAAATATGGAATCCGTACAGGAGATAACCTATGGCAAGTGATAAAGAACGTCTTGACGTCCTGCTCGTCGAGCAAGGCTATTATGAAAGCAGGGAAAAAGCAAAAGCGGCTGTGATGGCAGGCCTTGTCTATGGCGGCACAGAGCGTCTGGAAAAGCCAGGTATGAAAATTCCACGCGATACAGCGCTAAATGTAAAAGGCTCTGTGCATCCGTATGTAAGTCGCGGCGGCTTGAAGCTGGAAAAGGCGCTTCAGCATTTTGGAATTGAAATGGAAGGACGTACGATGCTGGATATTGGCTCCTCTACGGGCGGATTCACGGATTGTGCGCTTCAGCATGGTGCCTCCTACGTGTATGCAATTGATGTGGGCTATAATCAGCTAGATTGGTCGCTACGCAATCATCCGCAGGTGCATGTGATGGAGCGAACGAATTTCCGCTATATGACTCCAGATCAATTGGAAGGTGCCACGCCTAACTTTGCCAGCATCGATGTGTCTTTTATTTCACTGCGTCTGATGCTGCCACCGCTGAAGGAGCTGTTATCTCGTCCTGCGGATGTAGCGGCACTAATCAAGCCACAATTCGAAGCTGGACGTGAAAAGGTAGGGAAAACAGGCGTCGTACGCGATCCAAAGGTTCACCAGGAAGTATTGGAGCATGTGCTTGGCTTTGCGAAGGAGATCGGATATGAGCTGCGAGGACTTACCTTTTCACCAATTACAGGCGGAGAAGGCAATATCGAGTTCCTGGCGCACTGGCATTTACCTGCCGAGGGTGAAATGCTGGAGCCGATCCCTGAACTATCTGATCTGAGCGAGCTGGCTGCACGAACCGCGGCTGAAGCGTCGCATCGTTTTCGTGGTGGTACAGCTAAGTAGTGATGAAGGCTACAGCATATAATAAAACTTATGATGTAATATTGTATCAGGTCGATATGACGTACGGTTAGACGTGGTATAAAGCGACGTAGAATAGTACATCGTACAATACGCCGTCTAAAGTAATGATGTTGATATCCATTACAATGATAATGAAAGCATGTGCAAGCGATACGAGAAAAGACCTGCACTGGCAGCGTTGCAGCCTGCCGCAGGTCTTTTGGCTTGTATAGAGCTGAATGTATAGCTGGCAATGATGTAGTACACCCGATCGCAATGAATTTTCGATCAAAACTCAATTTGGCTATTGATTTACGAACAGATATTCCTATATAATGAGAACGAACGTTCCTCCCGTCTGACTTATCCAGTCAGCGTTTGGACTCTTCCGTTCTTGGTGTTACAATAGGGTAATGTGCGATGCCACGTTGATGATCGATAGCAAAGCAGGTTATTTTCCAATTTTCAAGGTGAAAAAGGAATATACCTGCATAATAACGAATAATTATAGAGTCTGTTCTATACGAACAGCTGATATTATCTATTCATCACAGCGATCATTTGCATGATTATGATAGAGCATACTACCAAGCGGAGGTCTTTATGAAGGGACAGCGACATATTAAAATTCGAGAAATTATTACACATCAGGATATTGAAACCCAGGACGATCTGGTTGAAGCATTGCGTCAAGCAGGCTTCCAGGTAACGCAGGCAACGGTATCCCGGGATATCAAAGAACTTTTACTGATTAAGATTCCGACAGATGACGGAAGATATAAATATTCCTTGCCAACCGATCAACGCTACAATCCAGTGCAAAAGCTGAAGCGCGCACTGGTGGACAATTTTCTACAGATCGATTTTACAAACAATCTGGTTGTGATGAAGTGCCTTCCGGGTACAGCCAATTCCATCGCTTCCCTCGTGGATAGTATGGAATGGCCGCAAATTATGGGTACGATATCGGGTGACGATACGATGCTGATCATTTGCCGCACGGAGAGCGATAGCCAGAAAGTAATCGAACAGATTATGGGCTTTATTTCCTGAGATAGAGGGTAAGCTCCTTCTGTTGTGATCGTAACGTCGATACAGCCAAGACTTATTCTGGTGTTAGCTGACTGTAGAGCTTGTGTCCGGTTTCGTTTGAAGCGGGGTCATACAGTCTTTTATACGAGAAGGAGTGAGCTCCATGCTAGTTATGCTGAGCATCAAAAACCTGGCTGTTATTGAAGAAATCGACGTTTACTTTCACAAAGGATTCCATGTACTGAGCGGTGAAACCGGTGCGGGTAAATCCATCATCATAGATGCGCTCGGTCTGATTGCAGGCGGAAGAAGCTCAGCGGAGATTGTCCGCTACGGTTGTGACAAATCGGAGATGGAAGCTCTGTTCGAGTTGCGTTCCACTCACCCAGTCTGGTCAACACTTGCACGATTGGGGATTCAGGGCACAGCGGAGGAGCATCTGGTTATTCGCCGCGAGGTAACGAGCAGCGGTAAAAGCACGGCGCGCATCAACGGCCAGCTGGTGAATCTGTCTATGCTGCGTGAAGTAGGCGAGCAGCTCGTCAACATTCATGGTCAGCACGAGCACCAATCATTGATGAAGCCAGAGCGCCATCTAGGCTTGCTGGATACGTTTGCCGATGTAAAAATCGGTCCGATTAAGCTGAAATACAATGAGCAATATAGCAGCTACATCAAGATCGAGCGTGAGCTGCGTGAATTACAAGAAAATAGCCAGAAGACGTATCAGATGATGGATTTGTATCGTTTTCAGCTGGAAGAGATTGCGGCTGCTAACCTACAACCAGGTGAAGATGAGGCGCTGGAAGAAGAACGTCTACGGCTATCACATAGTGAAAAAATGATGGAAGCGGTAGCTGGTGGCTATCACAACCTGAATGGTGAAGGCACGATGGGTGCAATCAGTGTGGCCATGTCCCGTCTGAGCGATATCTCTCGCTATGATTCCAAAAATCTCGATCCATTAGTCGAACAATTGCAATCGGCTTATTATCAGCTGGAGGATGTCGTCTATCAGTTGCGTAGTTATCAGGAAAACATCGAATTCAATCCAGGTCGACTGGAAGAAGTAGAATCCCGTCTTAACATGATCTCTGGCTTACGCCGTAAATATGGAGAAAATGTAGAGCAGATTATCGCGTATTATGAGAAAATCCAGCGCGAGACGGATCTGCTGGAAAACAAAGATGAGCATTTGCTCAAGCTGGAAGCGAAGCGGGATAAGCTTCGTGATCAGCTACTGGAAACAGGAGAACGACTGAGCAAGCTGCGTCGTGAAGCAGCCGGTGAGTTGTCCAAGCAAGTTGAAGCTGAACTCAAGGACTTGCAAATGCAGCGTACATCGCTGCAAGTCAAGATTGATTATATTGCTGATCCGAATGGTATTGAGTGGAATGATCGCCGCATTCGGATTACCCGTCAAGGGATTGATACGGCGGAGTTCCTGATCTCGCCTAACCCGGGTGAGCCGCTGCGTCCAATGGGCAAAATCGCCTCCGGTGGTGAGCTGTCACGTATTATGCTTGCACTGAAAAGCATCTTTGCTCGTCATGAGCAGGTACCTGTACTTGTATTTGACGAGGTGGATACGGGTGTCAGCGGACGAGCAGCTCAATCGATCGCAGAGAAGCTGTTCAAGCTGTCTTCGGAATGTCAGGTGTTCTCTATCACTCACTTGCCGCAAGTCGCATGTATGGCAGATCATCAGTATTTGATCGAAAAGCAGATCGTTGGCGACCGTACAGCCACTCGTGTTGTATCTCTACATGAGGATGGTCGTGTGGACGAGCTGGCGCGTATGCTGGGCGGCGTTGAGATTACTGAGAAAACGAATCACCATGCGCTGGAAATGCTCAAGCTAGCAGAAGCACGTAAGGATGGCGGCTCCGCCTATGCGGTGCACTAGACTTATAAGCTTGAGCTAGATAATAGTAACAGAGCATAGCGATCTGGTTATGATTCGTTGAACCAGCCATAATTAAGTTGATCTATGATGGATCGTATAGAGAAGAACTCTTTGGGAAGCCTGCCTCTAATGGCAGAGCTTCCCATTTTAATTAGAACTACATAAAGTCATAATTGGCACGGACACGGACACGGACACGGACACGGACACGGACACGGACACGGACACGGACATGGACACGAACATACACACGCACGCACACACACAGACATGATTATAGGTATGAGTATCGAATTGAGTATACACTCAGCGATAGCCGTACTTACGCATATACACTACCAAAGCATATGCTGGCTTTTTATCGCACATAGGATAGAAAAATTGGGAAATTTATGAGATTTTTGTTTTCGACAGCAGGGTTTAGGTCTTTTATGTCGAATGATATTATAATGTGAAGAGTATGCCCCAAAATGGATACACGATCGATTGATAAGACGTCTGGCTTTAGACAAACGGTATGCAATAGCTATAGCGTCACTCACAGCTTCGAATGCATGCACAACGCTATATCATAGCCAATTGATCGTACAATCCTAGAAATGCAGAACCATTGTAGCAAAATGGATGCGACACAGCAGGAGAGCTTGACCAAAATGAAGGAGGAATATCCATTGTCAACTATTCAAGTATTGCTAGCAGATGATAATCGTGAGTTTACGAATATGCTGGCTGATTATATTTCCAATCAGCAGGACATGGAAGTGGTAGGGATTGCATTTAATGGTGAGGAAGTATTGAAAACGATGGAAAGCTTACCAGAGCTTCCAGATGTACTCATTCTGGACATTATCATGCCTCATCTGGACGGTCTGGGTGTACTGGAGCGTCTGCGTGATATGAATCTGACACCATCACCGAAGATCATTATGCTAACGGCATTTGGTCAGGAAAATATTACACAGCGTGCGGTACAGCTTGGAGCTTCGTACTATATTTTGAAGCCATTTGATATGGAAGTGCTCGTTAATCGTGTTCGCCAGCTCGTAGGTACGAATGCAGCGATCAGCAGCAATGGCGGTGGTTCTATCAATATGAGCAATGCGATGAGCAAGCCAGCAGCTGCGATGCCGACAAAAGGTCGCAATCTGGATGCAAGCATTACGGCGATCATTCATGAGATTGGTGTACCCGCTCATATTAAAGGATATCAATATTTGCGTGAAGCGATCACAATGGTGTATAACAATATCGAAATTTTGGGATCGATTACAAAAACGCTGTATCCAGCGATCGCAGAAAAGTTCAAAACGACACCTTCGCGTGTAGAGCGTGCGATTCGTCACGCCATTGAGGTTGCCTGGACGCGTGGGAATATCGATTCCATTAGCCATCTGTTTGGATATACGATCAATATTAGTAAGTCCAAGCCAACCAATAGTGAATTTATCGCGATGGTAGCAGATAAGCTGCGTATTGAGCACAAGGTTTCGAACTAATACAGCGCTTATTCGTTATGATGTCTATTTACGAATGGAGCAAATTGCTTAAAATAGCATACTCTACTGCATCATGCGCGTAGTATACCAAGCACAAGCGTTATAGAAGAATAGCGGATGGAGCCATAATACAGACATAGCTCAGTATTGTGCATGGAATGAGTAGCAGCTAAATTAAGCAGATATAAGTACTGTGTACTATGATCTAAGTTCATCTCCTTTAATTAATGGTGTCTAACTTGCCGCCAATCTAATCTACATTTACCTAAAGAAATGAAGAGCAGCTTACACTCGATATGAAGAGGAAGGCTGCTCTTTTTTCCTCTAGTTGAATAGAGGTGCAATATAGTAATATAGACATAGATTCTAATCTATTCATTAAAAATCATATTTTGCTAAGGAGAGGAAAGTATGGAAGGCTTTCAGGGATATTCACCACCAGAACCGCCAAAGCCAGCACCGACTAAAATGAGCGTAATGGCTTTGGTGGCACTTATTTTAGCTGGTCTCGGTATACTCGGATGTATGGTACTCACGGTCTGGAACATCGCACTCAATGTACAGGTTTCTGACCTGCAACAGGCAAATGCGGCATTACAACGTAAAACGAGCGATCTGGCAGATCAGCATACCAACGTTGAGCATGAGCAATCTATTATTAAGCAGGTAGCCGTGTTCAATTATTTGTCCCATAGCATAGAGGAAGCGGTAGTAACCGATGACTTTATCGTGGATAAGATCACATTCACACCGACGGGTGATGGAGAGCTGAAGAGCGTACTGATCGATGTAGAAAATCAACCGGATATCGATCTGGATTACAATGGAGATGGCACCTACAATGTGTCCAAAACTCAGCTTCGTGCTAAGGCAGAGAAGCTTATTCAAGCCGCAGAGGATTATTATGGCTCGGACAATGAAGCACCCGAATGGACAGCATCAACATTAGTCACTTTAACGGTCAAAAATTATGATATTGGTGATTATGCAGATGGTAAGTTTTTATTTGTAGACGAGTATTGATCATGATGCTTGATCGCTTGATGGTGAATAGTAAATCGATGTTTAATGGTTGATGGATGATAAAGCGGCATATGATCACTGCATGTCTCATCAGGACAAGGCACTGTAAGTATATTTTGAAGGAGGCACGTTTTTGAAAAAATCGCTTGTCTATGCAGCGTTGCTGGTCGTTAGTAGTAGTATGATAGGGTGGATCGCATATCCAGTTGTAGCTCATGCGATGGTAGCCCAGGCTGGTGTGGCAGTAGAGAATGGTAGGGCTCCGATCCTCAATCAAATAGCTGTATCTTCTGATCACAATCATGATTCCAATCAGATCGTGTCCGCCGAATATTCAGCATATACAGACTTACATAATTCACAGATTTCATTACGGACAGACACCAAGCTATCATCTGTAAAACAAACGAGCACGCCTGACGTGGTTCTGGCATCGGCGTTAACTCCAACGATGAATTCGTTATCAGCTAATCACGATAAAAGCTCAGCAGTCGAGGTGACTGATCAGATCGATCTAGGCGATGTTGCCAGCTTTCATTTTCCAAGTGATCATCAAATGAGCTTTGTTGAGCCAAAAGCGACACAGGAGCTACTCCAGAAGCAATATACTGGAGATTTGATTACTGGACAGATTCTCGGAAGCTTGCTTGATCGTCAGGACAATGCATGGATCATTCTGATGTATACTGAGGACGGTCATATTCTCGATTATGATCATGATCAGATCGATGCACAGCGTATATTGGCTAACTATCAAAATAACCTGCAACAGCAAAATGCGAATAACAAGGAAGCTCTTAACCTTCAAGTGTTAGGCTGGGGCGAGGAGCCGAGCTATAATGCCACCACACATACGTTGACCTGGTATCTAAAATTAAAAGAGTCGACGAAGGATGATCTAGTCAATTATAATGCCCGTATTTTGACCAGAACGGGATATCTCTCAGCGATTCTCGTAAGTAGCGATGCGACTTTCCAGCAGGATCGCACTGCATTCCAGCAGGATGTATTACCTAATATCGATATTCATCAGCAGTTGGCGTATAGCGCTTATGATGAGCAGACAGATAAGGATTCCAAATTGACTTTAGAAGGCTTAATTTTGACAGGAGCAGGTACACAAGCTGCAAAGCAATATGGTACGTTTTCTATCGTAAATAAGCTGTGGTTTATCGTCGTACCGATTGCGGGCTTGATTTACTGGAATCATCGTAATCGTTCTCGGCGCGAGCAAGAGCATGCTAAGGAACTGGAAGCGATTATGTATGCGGATCATCAAAGTAATGAGCTACCGATGCGTAGACGTCCTGTGGTGCCTCCTGACCAGACCGATTCGGATTCCAAATAATCAAACACCATCAGTCGAACAACAGTCATATAGTGTATACAAATGTAATCTATTCCGTAATGAAAGTAATCACATCATCACCCTTATACTACTATCATCATATGCCTTTACATCGTCAATAAGCCATCCATTTGGTTCCTTGTATGCATCAATATCCTAAAAACAGTATAATGAAAATGGTATGTCAAAAGTCTATCATCGGGATCAATAGCCAGAATGTACACCGATGCGATTCAGAGGAAATAGCTTGTGAATGATATCTACAATGACGTTGATGAATGCAATAGGCTTATGACCGCAAAGTATAGTAAAATGAATCGTAATCACATCATACTGGAATCAGGGAGGGATCACAGATGGAGAAAACAAATGCATGGGTATTCGTGCTGGTTACATACGTTGTAGCAGTGGCACTCTTCCTCGTAATGTGGAAAGTAAGCGATCTGCTATTTTTCCGTTAAATATTATTAGCAATTCTGCTCTAAGCTGGCTGCTCTAACATGGCGGTTGAAGCAGCATGGAATGCATCAACAACGCTACCTGTGTAAGAGTCGCATCTTCCTATTGCAGATGAGGCAGGGAAGTACAATCGTGATCACGAGTGCGATGCTGCGGAGCATAACGGTGCTGCTGGTGGGATCAAGCTAATCGCAATACAAAGCCGAGTACACAGCAAAAAGGCTGGAACGCCATGTTCTAGCCTTTTGCTATTTCGATCGCTATATAGCAGTATGCACAATGACTGCATAAACTTAGATAAGACGAAATGCCGCTATCCGATTATGTCCATTCTTTACGATATGCAAGTGGCGTGCATTCCACCCGTGCCTTGAACAGATTAATAAAATGAGACACATTGTAAATGCCGACCTCACTTGCAATTTGCTGGATACTTTTATCTGAATAACGAAGCATGTGCTTGGCGGTGTTGATCCGAATATTGATCAAATATTCAATAGGCGGCAATCCGATATGCTGCTTAAAATCGCGACTCAGCTGAAACTTGTTAACAGCATACTTTTTCGCCAGATCGTCGAGTGTGATCGGCTCGGTATAATGCTCCTCCAAATATTGCTGCAAATCCAGCACCGGAGCTGGAATACGTCCATGCTTATCGCCTGCATACACCGATTGTAATAAAATATCGGTTAACAGCTGTACGATTAGCTGAGAGCTGATCAGCTCGGTTTTATTGCTGCGCGGCGTTTGAATATTCAATAGTCGTTGCATCAGCCCAGGAATGGCAGAATACTCATTTACATGGCAAACAGGCAACTGGCGCTGACTGAACGGTGCATAATAGCCCTCCATCGCTTCCCCGCGAATATGAAGCCACAGAAATTCCCATTCTTCCTCACGTACGGCTTCATACCGATGATAATCCATGCAATGGATGAAGAATAGATCGCCGCGTCCGAGTGCATAATCCGTATCGCCATAACGTAGCTTTCCACGACCGGATTGTGTATACAAAATGAGATACGAATTCAAATGCTCGTGCTCTGTAGCATAAGGAAAGGCAGTTTTGAAATGGCCGATCTCCTGTACAAAAAAATAAAAAGCCTGTGCAGTAGAAGATGGCGTTAAAATGAGGCGAATTGAATCTTCGGTTTGTATATGCGAAGCTTTCTCCCAGTAGCTCGTCATGTAGCTCTTCCTCCTGCATAGGTAGCGTTAAATTGCATTTCATTCCGGTTCACTACGCGGTAGATATGGCATGAATCAGGGATGAAGTTTAAATTGCAGGTCATATCAGAATAATTGCGAATACTGGAAAACAGATTAAAGATCGATGTGGAATCCCAGATCAGGGATGATACGTATCTGACGGTATGCGGAATGATAATTAAATTGTAAGCGTTATCTTTCAATTAATCAATACAAGACAAAGTAAAAAGGCCACCCGCAGGTGACCTTTCTAACCCAAATGGCGCTATTTAAATCTGACCGCATCCCGCGCCACCGGAAAGTTCTGGTGATTAAGCCAGAACCTCGGCTTGGGTAAAGGACGCGTTCAACATGTGATTATTGATGTTGACGCACCTCCTTTCTGTATGGGGATAGTTTAGCATAGGTTTACATAAACATCTAGCCCTATTTACAAAAAAATCAAAAAATATTTATTTGTTCGTATCCATTATTAGATGATAATTTTAAAATATGAACAAATATACAGTTTGTGTACTTTATTTTCGGATAATGAAGCAGTATGAGCAAATAATTAGTGAAATTTTGTCGATTTGATGTATAATCGCTATTAAATATAGCAAAATAATTATAAGTATATAATGGCAATAATGTGCAATAATAGGTGAGCGGACGAACAGGGTGGTGTTTGTTCGGCACCTAATGGTAGAATGATTACTCCATTGCTATAACGATGAGCACAGATTACAATGGCTGAATGCAGCCGCCGCTTGGATCGGATAGCACAATCATGTGAGCACGCGCAGCTTGTACAATACAGTAAGACATCCACCTGTACAACAAGAACACGACAAGAAGTAATGGAGAGCATGATGAAGCTAGCTATTGAATTAATTCCTATTCCTACAATGAATGTCAATGTACGAAGTCATATCAGCTCTTATCGCTGGAGACAGCTTAGCTTGAACGTTCAACGCCGTGATGGCTATGCCTGTGTCATTTGTGGACGGCGAAAGGGTCATGAGGTACATAAACTGCATTGTCATGAGCAATGGGAGTTTGATGAAGAGCTTGGAATCCAACGTCTGGTCGATATGATCTCGCTGTGCTTTCAATGTCATATGATCAAGCATATCGGATTTGCAGATATGCAGGGCTGGATCGAGCAATATGCATTGATTGAGCATTTTTGTAAGGTGAACGAGGTGGAGCGAGAGCAGTTTGCGATTCATCTGGATGAGTCTGTACAGCAATGGATCATACGCAACCGTATCGATTGGACGGTCGATATGAGCATCTATAGCCAGTATGGATAAAATAAAGCAGGTAGTGAAGCGATAGCAGGCAATGACGGTCTACTCGTTAATAAGCTATTACAGCGCGCATTTGCAACCAGTGATACAATAGACTAGCAAGTCCTAAACAATCTACTATGCATGTATTTGTACCTTTACTGCAATTTAAATGTTTTCACATCAACCAGGAGTTAATGACGATATGGCAGCAACTAGCCGAGAAGATTCCCTTTTGAATCAAGGGCTAGCAGGAACGTCTTGCTACGGAATATCTTGAATTCTGTCAAAGCTGATTACGAATTCTATAACATGGAATTTTAGTTAAATTCACGCTTTGATTAAAACGATATTTTGTAGTACATTAGCTTTTGAAGAAAGAGGAGGTTTCTAATGTACTCAAGCAAACAGAGTGACGCTTTACACATCATGACTTACACCCTGAACAGTGGAATTAAGGGTACTGTACCCCTGTCTAACCAACAGATCGAAGAATGGCTTGAAAGCTACAGAACCAATACACGCTTTGTGACGAGTATAGGCAAGGAATTTTTTGGTCTGAACCCGGAACTCGTTGCCGATTTTAAAGTACAGAATCAATTCTCTGATTATCAGCGTGTGATTGTGCCTAATCAGCAGCCAGATGAAGCAGAAGAGCATCTGAGCAGCGCTTATAAGCAAAATGGAGTACTGATCAAGGTGGATTGCAAATGTGGTACAGCTTACACAACCGATTCACCGATGATGCGCACCAAATGGTATTGTACAAAGTGTAAGGAAATCGTATTTTTAGACCCGAAAAAGGGCAAGGTCGAAACATCTCGTGGTGAAGCGTATTATATGACCAATAAATATTTCGTGGAGCGTGCTCCCATCGAATAGCAAGCCAGAAAAGCAGTCTACAAGTTCATCATTGAATCGGTAAGCAGGAAAATAGGAACCTGTGAGAGTGGAAGCGCTCGTTGCCGTGAAGCTGGATTGTATGACTGCTTTTGCTGTTGTCGTTGGCATTGTTCAAATGTAAATAATGATGAATTATCTGTGCTATATACGAGCACATATAATGGAAAACAGCTATAAGTAAGCGATAGGAAAAGTACAGGCTGATAAAGGATAGAGCTACTGGCTTTGCTGGGTAACTAAGAGCGCGATCGCGAATCATCAATAACATTCACTTGAAAGAAGTCATTTGAATCAAAGTGGATGTTACTGGTATAATACACGGCATATGTGCAAGAACGGAGTCGTTTGGAAAGGGGAATACACTATGCGCTCAGACTTGCCCTTCTATGCTTCGCGATCATCGCGGCGTGTTCGTCCGATTCCACTGCTCATCTGGTCGCTACTGACGATCGGCTGGATGGTGTTCATTTTTATGATGTCCAATCAGCCCTATCAGGAGCAGGATGTGAAGCCACTGCTGGCTAGCTGGATTGCCGAGCCTTCGCTTGCAGCGATCACGCCGATGATCGAATTTAGCTATGGTGGTTATACGGTGAGTGGAAGTGAGCCGTATGCGTTCTGGGAATTTTTCATCCGTAAGGGTGGTCATGTATCTGAATTTGCGCTACTGACATTTTTGCTCGTGCGTGTAGGTTCTTCGCTAACGCGTTCTACGTATATGCCACTGATATGGGCAGCTATTATTGCGTATGCATATGCGGCTACAGATGAATGGCATCAGACATGGATTGCAGGTCGTACAGGTCATTTTAGCGATACATTGATTGATGCGATCGGGATTGTACTGGTTATGATCGTGTATGCGTTTGTTCGTTATCGGAGACAGAGAAAGTAAGTCATGATGGATAAAAGGGTGAGCTGTAATGGCTTGCCCTTTTATTGTTGGTTGTGTCTGTAGTGTGTTTGTGCAGGTGACGTAATTATAAATAGCTCATACTGGGGTTCGGTTGGTCTAAAGAAGAAAAAGAAGATACTTACTATAGTGAGTGACTAGAAAAATAGAAGTGAGTGAATAAACAGAACAGAGAAAAGAGAAGAGAAAAAAGAAGAGAAAAAAGACACACAGAAGATAGATCAGAGAAATGAGCAAATAAAATAATACATACTAGATCAAATAAAGGGATAAGAGCTTTTAAAAGAAATCCAACTGAATTGTGCATACATATAGCAGGATGATGGCTATACTTTTATTTTTGAAAGCGTTATTTTATTAAGCGATGGGAATTAGCTGGTTTTTGCAGCAGTGCAGCAGATTAATGAATACAGGTTAAAATCGAAGCTTTCCAGGATACTTTCTAAGCTAGAGGGATATGGTGTAGCGGAGGATGAGGTGGCTCTATCTCTATAGTATGAAGTGGAGTAAGAAGTAGGGGTACTGGTACGTTATAGTACGCCTGGAGCAATAGGCATAACTATAGGTTCGTCATAGTACACATGGAGTAATAATTAGAGGAATCTATGCATCATAGCATGAAATCTAGCTTGAGTAAGGAGTGTTGAAATGAATAGCGATTTGCTACATTCTATACAGCCTGCGTCGCTTTGGCGGATAGAGGATATCCGTACACGTCTGCTGATCACGATGCAGCATCCAGCCTATACGGACTGGTGGCAGGATATCGAGCAGTATGCTCGGCGTGCGCTGGTTGAAGGATTACCTGCGCTGCGATTTGAGCTATTTCGACAGTTTGCAGATGAAGGGCAGCGTATTCCGTATGAGCAGGTGTATTTTGATCGTCGGGGGAAAGTGGGAAGTCTTGCGATTATGCTACTGCGGCTCCAAGCGAAGTGTCAGCAGCAAGAGCGTGTAGATACGGATAGCACCAGACAGGTCGTGGAGCAGGGGCTACAAGAACGGCATATACAGCAACAACAGAAAAAACAACAGCAACGACAACAACAGCAGAATCATATATTAGAATTAGACATAAATGAAATACGATTCGCGCTAGAGGAGGCGCTCTGGGATCTATGCGGTGAATACACATGGTGCTTGCCAGCACATCTGCCAGCAGAGGCGAATACACCAGCATGGCAGGAGATTGACCTGTTTACAGCCGAAACAACGGGGATGCTTGCAGAGCTTTGCATATTACTAGATGGCAGCATTGATCCGAGAATAATCCAGCGGATGCAGCTGGAAATTCGGCGACGTGTGCTGGATGTGCTGGTGGATGGCGAGCGGCATTTTGGCTGGGAGACGGCAGAGCATAACTGGGCGGCAGTATGTGCGAGTGGCTGCGGTATAGCCGCGCTACTTGTCGAGCAGCATGCTGGACGCCGGCAGCGGATATTGAAGCGTGTGCTTCAAGCAGTGGATTATTTTCTAAAGGGCTATGGTGAAGATGGAGGTTGCGGAGAAGGGATCGGTTACTGGGTATACGGGTTTGGTTATTTTACATATTTGATCGATATGTTGGAAGCGGCAGGCCATCCGGTTCAGCTGAGCGAGGCGCAGCAACGTAAAATACAGGCAATTGCTGCGTTTCCGCAGGCGGCACATCTGTCTGGCGGTGTGTTTGTTAACTTTTCAGACAGCGAGGAGCGGCAAACATTGCCAGCTGGACTACTGAGTCGTCTGGCAGAACGGCAGGGCGTGAGCATCTCGTTACCGTTTGAAATGCCGTTATTTAGCCAGGATCACTGTCATCGCTGGGCGCATATGCTGCGTGATCTGTTATGGTCGAAGCCTGAGCGCTGGGGTGTGAATGATACCAATCCAGCTGATCAAGTTGAAAGCCGCGTTAGTAGCCATTATTGGCGTGATCTGGAATGGCTGGTTGTGCCGGGCAAGGTAGGCTTTGCTGCTAAAGGTGGGCATAATGACGAGCCGCATAATCATAATGATCTGGGTAGCTTCATTATTCATGGCGGTGGGCAGAATCTGCTCTGCGATCCTGGCGCTGGGATGTACACACAGGCCTATTTTGCACCGGGTCGAGAAGCGATTTTGCATATTTCCTCTGCTGGGCATTCGGTGCCTCGTATTAATGGGATGGAGCAGCAATCAGGACGTGAACAGGCAGCGGTCGTGCTAGAGGTAGAGCAGAAGGCACAGGAAACGGTATTCATGCTGGAGCTAGCTGCTGCTTATCCAACAGCAGTGGGGCTGACCAGCTTTACACGTCGTTTTCACTGGCAGTCGCTGGCTACAGCAGAAGCGGCAACTAGGATGGCTAAGCTGGAAGTACAGGATCGGTTTATTTTCAAGCAAGACGAGGCGATAAGTGGGGATAAGCTTGAGATTAACGAGCGCTTTATGAGCCGGATCAAGCCGCATATCGGTGAGCAGGGCATTCTCTGGCAGGGAGAACAGGCACTGGTACGGCTGGATATCGTCAAAGGACAGTATGATATTTATACCGAGGAACTCGCCAGCTATGATCATGAAGGGCAGCCGATCACATTGTATCGAACGAATGTGGTACTGATACAGAGTAGGCAAGCGTTAGCCGCCAGGCAGGAGCTGGGTGCTATGCACCACATTGCTGATGAGAATCAGGAGCGATGTATTCACTGTCTGTTCACGTTTACAGTGATTGCGCACGAGCCGTTGAACGACTAGGAGACAGATGATCGAAAATATCGAAAGGGAGCAATTTACATGGAGCAGCAGACAAGGGTGAATCTTGGATATCAGCAGCCTTATCGCTGGCAAGATAACTTTCAAGCGTATGAGAGTAAGCTGGAGCAGTGTGAGCCGCTGGAATCGTCATGGAATCTGGCACGCCGATTGCGATTGTTAACAAGGTTGGTGGAGCATTATCGAGCCTACCAGCAGCCCCACGGTGCGATTCATGATCCCTATTCTGAGCAGGAACGTTATTATTCGACCCCTTCCTATGCCATGGCAGCGGCTGTACTCGTATCCAAAGGACGCACCGACCTGCTCGAATCAGCAGCCTCAGCGCTAACCTGTAGCATACAGGCCCTGGTGGAGCAGCGCGCACCGGATGGGCATCCAGACTTTTTCCCAATTATGATCATGGGGGCGTATCGCATGCTCAAGCCACTTTTGCCCCAGCAGGCACTTCACTGGCAGCAGCAATTGCAGCAGATTGAGCCAGAGGCTACATATGTATTTACGATGAGTAAAATGAACAATCCGAACCGTATGATCAACTGGAATGCGATTATGCTATCCGGTGAATATATGCGTTATGCCGAAGGATTAGGCGGTGAAGATACACGCTGGATGGATACGTATCTACAGCGATACCATGTGCCGCGCTTTACCTCGCTGGGCTTGTATCAGGATGGGCCACTGAATATGCCGAATTGCCCCTTTGCTTATGATATTGTGACCCGCTACCACCTGACCCTGATGCTGCTGGCAGGCTATGAAGGAGAGACAGCAGATGTAGTGCAGGAGCTACTATGGCGCGGTGCTCGCAGCTCGCTACTCATGCTGTCTCCACTTGGCGAATGGCCCACTCGTGGACGCAGTTCTCAGCATCAATGGAATGAAGCGACTGCGGCGCTAATTTTCACCGTGCAGGCCATTCGTGAAGCGAAGCAGGGGCAGAGCAAGCTGGCAGGAGCCTTTCGTCAGGCAACCGATCTGACATGGGAAGCAATAGAGCGCTGGCAGACGGAAGCAGGTGATCTGCACATTGTACGCAATTATTACACACCTGAGCAGCGGCATGGGTATGAAATTTATACGAATCATACGTGCTACAATCTATGGACAGCTGCCGCGCTCGCCTATGCCATTGATTATGGTGAGGAGCTGGAAAGTATAACTCCTTATCCAACTCCTGCCTTATGTACGAGCTATACACTGGAAACGGATGGCTGGTTTCAAACGATATTGAGCGGTGTTGCTGGACAGCAGCTTGTCTGGCATACCGCGCTCAATGATCCGTATAATATTCCCGGTCTGTCTCGCATCCATCGCGCTGGCATATCCGGCTTGATCGGTCCTTCGTCAGCAGGATATCGGGATCAGGGCTTTACCCGTTTTGCTGAGGGAGAGGTGTTTCCGTTGATTCATGAACCTGCATGGCAAACAGAGGATGGAGCATGGCATCAGCTGGCAGATGGGATTCATACGAGCGTGCCATTTGATTGCGATGCGGGTGTCGATCCAGCTGATGGTGGCGGTGGTTATCGCATCGTGGAAGCCAGGCATGAGGAGCAGATGGCACGGCTCGTCATGGAATGGAGTGGCCCTTTGCCTGGTGGTGTAAGGCAGATTCAAGCGATTTATGAGCAGCGACCGGGCATCGTTCAGGTGAGTTATCGAATGATGGATGCAGATCAGTCTTCTATTCGTAGACTGGGAGCCTGGATTCCGTTATTTATGTATGATGGCAAGGAGGCTGCTGTATTGGAAGTGTCGGAAACATCAGAGTCGACCCTTGGAGTAGACACCGCTGTAGAGAGTCTTCATTTACGCTATAGCAATGGGCGGTTGTCGCTACGCTGTCTGACCCCTGGAAGTACAATGAATTTTCCACCGGAAGCGAGTCATGTAGCGAGTCGCAACGGACTATTAAAAGGTGTTCGACTGGAGGGTGCACAGTATAGCTCCTATATCTCCTATGAGCTAAGGCTGGAAAAGGATGATCTGTCACTGTAATGTACAATTCAAAAGGATAACTACAAGCAAGAATCTAGAAGCAAGAATGATATATAAAGAAATAAATGTATTCATGATGCTTAACGAATCAATACTACAATTCGTGTCTACTGGCCAGGTGTAGGAATAACTGAACGTCTTTTATTTTAAAGCGAATCAAATACGATGTGGCGATAGCCCTTCATCCTTGCTGTAGGCTGTACATAGCAAGGAAAAGGGCTATTTCTCATTATATATGTATATATTTACATATTATGAGTATTTATACGATTCGAAGCACAAAATTTAGTTGACATTGTCCACAATAGACACTATATTTAATTTTAATCAAAAGTGGACTTTGTCCACTAAATAATAGAGATCATACTCTATCGCCGCTGCTATACATAGGATATCAAGATACAGCATGAGTCTGATGAAAAGCACAGCATGAATCTGGGAGTGAATACGAAGATGGATAAGGCGATGATCGCTGATATTCGGCATTTTAATCGAAGATATACGAATATGATTGGGGTGCTCAATGGGCATGTGCTGGATAGCGGATACTCGTTTACCGAAGCGCGTGTGATCATCGAGATCGGCATGAATGAGCCATGTATCGCCAATATGCTGGTCGATTCGCTGAATATTGATCGTAGCTATATGAGCCGAATCATTCGTCGTCTGGTGAAGCTGGGACTGCTGTACAAGCAATCCTCGGCTGACGATCAGCGTGTGAGTCTCTTACGACTAACCGATGAGGGGAAGGCAGTATATAAGGAGCTGGATGATCGATCCAATGAGCTGATTATTCGTCTCTTCCGTGCTCTGCCATCTGATGAGCTGGAAGAGATGCATGCTGCGATGCAAAAGATTCAACAAAAATTAGATCAATTGGAGCGAAGAGACGATGATACGATTTGAGAGTGATTATACAGAAGGTGCGCATGAGCGCATTATGAACAAAATGGTAGCCACCAATATGGTGCAGACCAGCGGCTACGGCGTTGATGAATATTGTGAACGCGCACGTCAGTATATCCGTACAGCCTGTGGCAATGAAGCGGCTGATGTTCATTTTCTCGTGGGCGGTACGCAGACGAATATGACGGTCATCTCTAGTATTTTACGTCCGCATCAGGGAGTTATCGCAGCGGTTACCGGTCATATTGCTGTACATGAGACCGGGGCAATCGAAGCGACAGGGCATAAGATTCTCACACTACCAAGTGATGATGGTAAAATTACTGCCGCTCAAGTACAGCAGCTGTATGAGCAGCACTGGAACGATGCGACCCATGAGCATATTACGCAGCCAGGCATGGTCTACATTTCCCAGCCGACTGAAAATGGCACGATTTACAGCCACGCGGAGCTGGAAGCCTTATATGAAATCTGTCAGCAGCACCAGCTACCCCTGTATATCGATGGCGCACGTCTTGGTTATGCGCTCGCTTCACCTGAAAATGATCTGACGCTGGAGCGTATCGCAGAGCTATGCGATGTATTTTACATCGGTGGAACTAAGGTCGGAGCGCTAATGGGTGAAGCGGTCGTATTTGTGAATGATCGCTTGAAAAAGGATTTCCGTTATCTGATCAAGCAGCGTGGTGGAATGCTGGCAAAGGGACGCATTCTCGGCATTCAGTTTGAAACGCTATTTGAGGATGGCTTGTACATGGAGGTATCGCAGCATGCTGTTCAGCAGGCACTACGTATTCGTGGTGCCTTTGCCGCGCAGGGCTTTACATTCCGCTATGACTCTTCAACGAATCAGCAATTCCCGATCGTCTCGAATGAGGTGCTGGACAAGCTACGCAATAAGTATTCCTTTTCTCTATGGGAAAAAGTCGATGAGCAGCACAGTGCGATTCGCTTTTGCACTAGCTGGGCAACGCAGGTGGAGCAGGTCGATGAGCTGGTAAACGATATTGCCCAATTAGAGCCTGTATCCTCGCTTATAGGACGATAAATCAGAACCACGGACAGACAGGAAACAATCTGGCTAGCTATTTACAATAAGCATATGTATAAGGGGGACTGAGTATGAACATTAGACCGATCGAGCCGAAGGATAACGCAGCGATTGAACGTATTATTAAAGAGTCACTGGAGTCATTCGGGCTGAACCTGCCGGGGACTGCTTACTTTGACCCGCAGCTTCGCCAGCTGGCTGAATATTATAATAGTGATCCACGTATGGCTTACTGGGTCGCTGTTACAGATGATGATACGGTAGTCGGCGGGGCAGGAATAGGCACTTTTGGCAAAGAAACTGAAGTGTGTGAGCTACAGAAGCTGTATATTATACCAGAAGCACAGGGCAAAGGGCTGTCTCGTCTGTTGGTGCAAAAGGCGCTTGATTTTGCCGCTCAGCATTATAAGTATTGCTATCTGGAAACCTTTGATCGGTTGGAAGTGGCGAATACGCTGTATCTCAAGTTCGGCTTCCGTCAGCTGGAGCGACCACTGGATGGCACCGAGCATAATGCATGCGATGCCTGGTATATAAAGGATCTGGCCCCAGCGAATGAAGCATCTGCAGTGAATGAATAATAGTTGAAAACAGGTCGGTTGCACAGGGGATAGCGTGTAGCCGACCTGTTTTATGTGCAGGTTTGACTTTGAAGCTGTTGGGAACTAGATAGAGATCCGTATTCACAAGCTGATAGCCAGTAGCAATCTATACTGGCTACATTACAGGTTGTTTTTAGGATTTCCATACCTGATTGTAGTTTCCATCATCGTAATATCGTAAATTCCATAGTTTCCATAACGAAAATTCCTTTGACGCTTCTTTTTGTAAACGTTATCATTTCGGTAGAAGAATGTTGTTGATCATGGTTAGAAATTGCATAATTTTCTCACGTTATACATATCGTAAGCAGGCACACGCCTGTCATCAGCAAAGGAGAGAGTATATGAGCAGCGTGTCATCTAACGAATGGGTACATGAAGCATGGAAGTGGGCA
Source organism: Paenibacillus hunanensis (assembly GCF_034055775.1). Classification (NCBI taxonomy): domain Bacteria; kingdom Bacillati; phylum Bacillota; class Bacilli; order Caryophanales; family Paenibacillaceae; genus Paenibacillus; species Paenibacillus hunanensis. Next base: position 2,212,485 of record NZ_CP139194.1, read on the forward strand.
ACGGATAAGACGATAACACAGGCGAGCATTACCAGAGATCATTTTCCACATGTGGCGGAGCATGGAGTGTATGATCGCTGTGATCCGCAGTGGTGGACAGCAGGCTTTTGGCCGGGGCTTCTCTGGCTCGTGCATAAGTACAATCCAGCGTTTACGGCTGAAACGGACACAAAGCAGCTGGCATCTCAGCAGCTAGCTCAATGGGCGCAAAGCTGTGAACGCCAGCTAGAGCCATGTCTGCATGATACAGAACAGGTTGATCATGATCTCGGATTTATCTGGCTGCTCAGCGGTGTAGCGCATTATAAGCAGACTGGAAATGCCGAAGCGAGACGGCGTAGTCTATTAGCAGCCAACCTGCTTGCTGCGCGGTTCAATGTCAAAGGCCATTATATTCGAGCATGGAATTTTGAATCTGCGCATATGGATACACGCGGGGTGGCGATCATCGATAGTATGATGAATTTGCCCCTGCTTTACTGGGCTTCACTGGAAACGGGCGATCCTCGTTACTATGAACTGGCTACGCTTCATGCGAATACGGTCGCTCGTGAATTCGTGCGAGCGGATCATTCGATCTGTCATGTGATTGAGTTCGATCCCCTTACAGGTCACAAGCGCCACGAGCATGGGGGTCAAGGCTACGCTCCCGGCTCTGCATGGGCACGTGGTACGGCGTGGGCATTACATGGATTCGCTCTATCCTATGCCTACACCAAAGATGCCAGATATTTAGAAATTAGCCGTCAGACCGCTGGCTTCTTCCTCCAGCAAATGGGTGATGATATCGTGCCTTACTGGGACTTTCGCGCCCCGGAAGCGAATCGCAATGCCTATGATTCGTCTGCAACCGCCATCGCTGCCAGCGGTATGCTAGAGCTCGCCAAATACGTCGACGAGTCTGAAAGCGAATCTCTGCAACAAGCAGCTTCTCGCCTGATATCAGGGCTATACGCTCGCTACTCTACACGTCATAGCAACGATGAAGGAATGATCACCTACGGCACCGTACATTATCCTGAAAATCGTCAGCTGAATGTGCCGATTATTTATGGAGATTATTTCTTCGTTGAAGCACTCGCTAAGCTCCGTGGTGAGCAGGGATTGTTTACACCAGGGCTGTAAGGTAACGGAATGAATGTCTAGGAGCAACATTGCATAATGATAAGGATTTCTGCATGATTGTACGCCATCATTTATTGTTTGCAACAGGGATATCTCTGTTTTATGAAGCCACATCTTATAGGATGCAGGCCATACAGGGGAGGAATAAGCGAACTGTGCAGGTTCTTATTCCTTCCTTCAATTATTGCCATTCGCTATACACTATATGTATTGCAAGCTATACCTCAGCAACATAGTAGAAGCTATACACCAGCGACATAGTAACGGAATCTATTAGATCGATCTCTCTATTTCCCCGTTCAGCATAACATTTAGCTCTGTTTATCCCACTAAAAATCTCATTCTGCCGATCTTATCTCAAACCCAACTACCCATCCAGCCTAACATCAACCTCCGTTGCCCCTTGACGACATTTCATCCATGTGAAAGGATAGACCTCAGAGGGATCATGCAACACCTGTACGGACAAGATACATGTAATCGACAACAAGCCGTGCTGACGATGCCCGGTTTTTTTGCCATGATAGGAATGGATATATGAAAAAGGAGGATCAGCATGAGCGATACGATACAGCCAGCTCTAGTTCACATCGAGCAGCTGCTGCAAAAGCAACAGCTTAGTACAGAGGATCATAATGCGCTCCAGCAGCTGCTCGATACTGTACAGCAGCTACAAGCAGATAACAAAAGACTACGCACCGCATTGGTCAAAGCCAACAGCAAAAAGCCGAAAATGTCCAGTCGACTCAAAGATGCTCTATACGAGTAAACAAAGTCCAGCAGGTCGAGCGAAGCTGGCTTGTACAGCGATAAGCCAAGCCCGACTTTACATAGCGTAGCCCTGCATCAATCGATTCTGCTATTATTTTGCTCCTTGAACTAAGATGCAATTCAGTATTAAGATGATGTGGTGTCTGCATGATAGGATGGATGCAAATAGATGCACCTGATGATGGACGCCTTGGCACTAACGTTGATCCTGGATTTACAATGACAGGATCGGAACGCAAAAGGAACATTAAGCCTAACGACCATGTAGTAGATTAATCTATTCAAACTAGCGAAAAGAGAGTGACTCATTGATGACGATACAGTGTGATATTGCCGTTCTTGGTGGCGGTACTGGAGGATATGTGGCAGCAATTCGTGCAGCCCAGTTAGGAAAGGAAGTTGTCATTATCGAGCAGGATAAGCTTGGCGGAACCTGCTTGCATCGTGGCTGTATTCCAAGTAAAAGTCTGCTGCGCAGCGCTGAAGTATTCGCGATGATGCAGGATAGCGAGCAATATGGAATCGCAGCAGATGGTGTGCGTTTACAATTTGAACAGGTGCAGTCGCGTAAGCAAGGAATCGTAGATCAGCTGCATCGCGGTGTACAGTATTTGATGAAAAAGAATAAAATCACGATCGTACGCGGTCAGGGTCGCGTGATCGGGCCATCGATCTTTTCCCCACAGAGCGGCGCGGTGGCAGTAGAGCTGGAAGATGGCGAGATGGAAACGGTAGTATCTAAAAATCTCATTATCGCTACCGGCTCACGCCCACGTGATCTGCCGGGTCTGGAAGCAGACGGCAAGCTGATCCTGAATAGTGATCACGCGTTACAGCTGGAGCAATTGCCAGCCTCGATTCTGATCGTGGGTGGCGGTGTGATCGGGATGGAATGGGCATCGATGCTGAATGATTTTGGTGTAGAGGTAACGGTTGTCGAAGCAGCACCGCATATTTTGCCGCAGGAGGATGAGGAAGTAGCGCGTGAGCTGCACCGTCTGCTGGAAAAGCGTGGCGTGAAAATTTATACAAGTGCTTCACTTCAGCTTGATTCGTATGCACCGCAGGATGATCGGCTTAGCATCTCGTTAGTTCATAATGAACAGACGATTGAGTTATCTGCTGCTAAAATGCTCGTTTCGGTCGGACGTCGCGCGAATGTGGAGACGATTGGACTGGCGAATACGGATATTGCGATTGAGAATGGCTTTATTAAAGTTAATGACGTGATGCAAACAAGCGAATCGCATATTTATGCGATCGGTGATGTGATCGGCGGCTTGCAGCTTGCTCATGCTGCCAGTCATGAAGGTATCACAGCGGTCAATCACATTTGCGGTGAGCCTGTACATTACGAGCCATCTCAGGTGTCTCGTTGTGTATACACCCGTCCAGAGGTAGCTAGCGTAGGTATTAGCGCGGCACAGGCGAAGGAGCAGGGACGTGAGATTAAGATCGGTAAGTTCCCGTTCAAAGCGATTGGTAAGGCGCTGGTGCATGGCGACAGTGAAGGTTTCGTCAAAGTCATTGCGGATGCGAATTCCGATGATCTACTGGGCGTCCAAATTATCGGCCCACAGGCAACCGATCTGATCAGCGAAGCCGCACTGGCGCAATTCCTTGATGCTACGCCGTGGGAGATCGGGCAAACGGTTCATGCCCATCCTACACTGGCAGAGATTCTTGGCGAAGCGATGCTGGCTGTCGACGGCAAAGCGATCGGAATGTAATATAGCAGTGACCAGAGCGTGCGGAAGAGAATTCGGCACAGCAATTGCTCGTTTTACAGCACTCTGTAGAACTATACGTCCTATATAAAAAAGTGAACAAAATGGAAAAGATGGACTGTCCTGCGAGATCAGGGACAAATCCATCTTTTCTTTTCGCTGTAAGTATGTTTATAATAGGATTGTACTCAAGTCTTAGTACCAGGTTTTAAGACAAGAGCTAATAACGCTTTGACGGGCTGTGATGAGGATGCGCGAATCGCGATATCACACAGCAGGAGAGAGGTATATTTGCGAAATAGGGCATGAGAAGTGTACCCTTACAAGTAGAAGCCTGATGAACTAATAAGACAGCGATTCTTGAGCTAACGCATGTTGACGGCTTTGTACCGACTCGGCGGATGATACACTCAGGACGCGTAAGTGAGCACGAAGTGGACTTGATCGCTTCGTTATTTATGAAGGAGGTACCTGCAATGAAGGCAAAAGGTACTATTGACCAGCAAACCCGGCATGAGCAGCTTGGGCTGACCGATGACCAGGCGATTGAATTGTATCGATATATGATGATGGCGCGTAAGTTCGACGAGCGTTGCTTGCTGCTACAGCGCGCCGGTAAAATTAACTTTCACGTATCCGGTGTAGGACAGGAGGCGGCTCAGGTTGGCGCTGCGTTCGCACTGGATCGTCAAGAGGATTATTTCCTGCCTTATTATCGTGATTATGGTTTTGTATTATCGGTTGGAATGACGGCACGTGAGCTGATGCTGTCTGCCTTTGCGAAGGCTGAGGATCCGAACAGCGGCGGTCGTCAGATGCCCGGACACTTTGGTAGTAAACGTCTGCGCATTGTAACAGGCTCCAGCCCGGTAACGACACAGGTTCCACACGCTGTAGGTGTGGCACTGGCAGCGAAGATGAAGCGTCAGAAGCTCGTCTCGTTCGTTACCTTTGGTGAAGGCTCCAGTAACCAGGGCGATTTCCATGAAGGCTGTAATTTTGCCGGTGTACATAAACTGCCGGTAATCATTATGTGTGAAAATAACCAGTATGCAATCTCCGTGCCGATTCACAAGCAGCTTAGCGGCAAGATCAGCGATCGTGCGCTTGGCTACGGGTTCCCAGGACTGCGCGTCGATGGTAACGATGTGCTGGAAGTATACGCGGCGGTGAAGGAAGCGCGTGAGCGTGCAATTAACGGCGAAGGCCCAACACTGATCGAGGCGATGGTGTATCGTCTTGCTCCACACTCCACATCGGATAACGATCTGGCCTATCGCACAAAGGAAGAAGTCGATGCAAACTGGGAAAAAGACGGTTTGCCACGCTACAAGCAATATTTGCTTGATTGCGGTATCTGGAGTGAGCAGCAGGATGAAGAGCTGCAAAAGGAATGCACGCAGATTATGAAGGAAGCGACCGAGTACGCTGACAATGCTCCTTATCCGCGTGCAGAGGACACACTGCTGCATGTATTCGCAGGTGACGGGGAGGATGCACAGTAATGGCAATGATGGAATATATTGATGCGATTCGTCTGGCGATGAAGGAAGAGATGGCGCTGGACGAGAACGTATTTGTACTGGGTGAGGATGTTGGTGTGAAGGGCGGCGTGTTCACAACGACAAAAGGCTTGCAGGAGCTTTACGGCGAAGATCGTGTAATGGATACACCGTTGTCCGAATCAGCGATTGCCGGTGTAGCGATCGGTGCAGCGATGTATGGCATGAAGCCGATCGCGGAAATGCAATACTCCGACTTTATGCTGCCAGCGACGAATCAGATTATTAGTGAAGCGGCAAAAATTCGCTATCGCTCTAACAATGACTGGAGCTGTCCACTCGTCGTACGCGCACCAATCGGCGGCGGTATTTTCGGTGGATTGTATCACTCGCAATGTATGGAGTCGGTATTTTTCGGTACAGCGGGCTTAAAGATCGTTGCACCGTATTCTGCATATGATGCCAAAGGCTTGCTCAAAGCCGCGGTACGCGATCCAGATCCAGTCCTCTTTTTTGAAAATAAAAAATGCTATAAGCTGATCAAGGGCGATGTGCCTGAGGATGATTATGTTGTACCGATCGGTAAAGCCAATGTGCTACGTGAGGGCGATGATATTACGGTAATCAGCTATAGCTTGCCACTGCATTTTATTATGCAGGCAGCCGAGGAGCTTGAGCAGGAAGGCATTACGAGCCATGTGCTCGATCTGCGCACCATTCAGCCGATCGATCGTGAAGGCATCGTTGAAGCAGCACGACGTACAGGTAAAGTGCTGATCGTACATGAGGATAATCTTACTGGCGGTGTAGGCGGCGAAGTGGCTGCGATCATCGCAGAGGAATGTTTATTCGATCTGGATGCACCGATTCGCCGTCTGGCAGGACCGGATGCACCAGCGATGCCGATCAACCCACCACAGGAAAAAGCTTATATGCTGAATAAAGATAAAGTCAAAACGGCAATGCGCGAGCTAGCACTGTTCTAAACTGGAGCAATGTCTAAATGCTGACTTCGGTCATGCAGCTTGCCTCTGTAGAATGACCAAAATAAATTGCCGGTTCATCAACAGGATGGCCGGCAATTTTCAGGAGTGAATATAATGTCTCAACATGGAAACCCGACCGATATCGCAATGCCACAGCTGGCAGAATCGCTCGTATCTGCAACAATTGCCAAATGGCTCAAAAAGCCCGGTGACCCGGTCGATCAATACGAGCCAATCTGTGAAGTGATTACCGATAAAGTTAATGCCGAGATTCCATCCGTTATGGAAGGAACAATGGGCGAATTGCTCGCAGCGGAAGGACAGGAGGTCGCTGTAGGCGAAATTATCTGTCGTATTTACGGTGAAGGCGCTGCTCAGTCATCAGCACCAGCCTCCGCACCGAGTGAACCAGCCGCTCCAGTGAATACGCCAGCGACATCGGCTCCAGCATCACAACCGACTGCCACTCCAGCACGTCCAGCGGCGAGTGCAGGAAATCAAGGTATGGCAGGACGCTATTCTCCAGCCGTACAATCGCTGGCAGCTGAGCACGGACTTGATCTATCCCTAATCACAGGTACAGGTGCAGGCGGACGCGTCACTCGTCGTGATGTACTGAAGGCACTGGAAAATGGAACAGCAACGCCAGCGGCAGCTCCTGCGGTAACGCAAGCTCCGGCCGCTGTAGCCACACCTGCTGCATCTGCTGCTTTCGGTGCGGCTCAGCCGTCTGCTGCGGATTATGCTGTACGTAATTCTGGTATCCACCTGAGTGAAACGCCAGCGATTCCAAAGATTGAGCTGGAGCAAAGTGATAATGCAAGCGGACGCGGAGAGCATATGATCGATGTAACGCCGCTGCGTAACGCGATTGCTCGTAATATGCGTCAGAGCGTATCGGAAATTCCGCACGCGTGGACAATGATTGAAGTTGACGTTACAAATCTCGTAATGCTGCGCAATAAGCTAAAAGATGAATTCAAGCGTAGTGAAGGCATTACACTCACGTATCTGCCGTTCTTGATCAAAGCCGTTGTAAATGCAATCAAGGATTACCCGATTATGAACTCGGTCTGGGCAGTTGATAAAATTATCGTCAAACGCGATATTAATGTGTCTCTTGCCGTCGGAACTGAGGATTCGGTAATGACACCGGTCATTCAACGTGCTGATCAGAAAAATATCGCTGGACTGGCACACGAGATCGATGATCTAGCACGTCGTACACGCGAAGGTAAGCTCAAGCTGGACGATATGCAGGGCGGTACATTTACAGTCAACAATACCGGCTCATTCGGTTCGGTACTGTCTTACCCGATCATTAACTATCCGCAAGCGGCGATTCTAACATTTGAATCGATTGTGAAGCGTCCAGTTGTGATCAATGATATGATCGGTGTACGTTCCATGGTTAACCTGTGTATGTCGCTGGATCACCGTATTCTGGACGGCGTCATTTGCGGACGCTTCCTGCAACGCGTGAAGGATAATCTGGAAGGCTACGGTATGGATACGAAGCTGTATTAAGGTGAAGTTGTATTCGCCTTGCAGGTGAGTTACATTTAGTAGAGTGTAGAATATTACGATGTAGGCATCGTGCAAATGCATCATCATAGCGGAATAGACATGCAAAAGGTTGACAGCCCCGCGGCTTTGTCGACCTTTTGCTTATCCATCCGACATTCAATGAATTTGTGCATAACCGGGAAAAGGAGTGCTTCATCATGAGTTCGATTATTCACGTATCCTATACCCCTCTGATGGAATACGCAGCGGCATGGGACAAGCAAAAGGAGCTGGTGCAAGCTGTCGATACAGGCGATGGAGGCGAGCAGCTATTATTACTCCAGCATCCGCCAACATATACGATTGGCTCACAGCGCCATCCAGAGCATCTGCTGTGGAGTGAAGAAGAGCTGAAGGAGCGCGGTATCGCTCTGTTTCAGATCGATCGCGGAGGGGACATTACATATCATGGGCCAGGACAATTGGTCGGTTATCCGATCTTGCTGCTGGATACATCGAGAGGCATGGACCCGCACCGCTACCTGCGCACGCTGGAGCAGGTTATTATTGACTATCTGGCAGAGCAGGGCATTGAAGCTGGACGCAAAGAAGCCTACACCGGTGTATGGGTAGGCGATCTGAAAATTGCTGCGATTGGCATCAAGTTCAATAAATGCCGCAGTCGACGCGGATTTATTACAAGCCATGGTTTTGCCTTCAATATCGCCTCTGGCATTGAGCAGCAAGGTTTTTCCGGTATTGTTCCGTGCGGGATTGAAGAGTATGGGGTTACATCATTAGAGGATATAACCGGCCGTGCGTATGACATTCGCCAGGTTGCGAACGAGATCGTTCCGCATTTTGCACGTCATTTTGGCTACGAACAGCCGGAATGGGGCACAACCTTTACAGAAAAGGCTGAGCAAGAGTGAAAATGACCGAGCCGATCATGGCGATCAGCATCACATAAATGAAGACTTTAAACCATTTTTTCTGTTGCATAAGCTGAACTCCTTTGCATCTCAATCTTATTCATGCATGTACAGGGGCAATCCGCACGATGCACATCAATCCTTATCATAACGTGTCTATGCCTTGTTTGCAAAACGATAGCTGCGTCTATCATGTGAACAAACGGTAGCGATACCGACATATCGGTTATATACGTTGTAGCGAGGCATTTGTTTTCAAAAAAAGGAGCGTATTATCGTGGTTAATCAAAGCAGATTAGTTGAACAATTTTTGGAGCTTGTACAAATCGATAGCGAAACGAAAAATGAACGCCTCATTGCGGATCATTTGACCGAGAAATTACTGGCGCTGGGCTTTACCGTTGTAGAGGACGAATCTGCTGCGAAAACCGGACATGGCGCAGGTAACCTGATCGCAACGCTTGCACCAAATACGGATCAGCCGATCCCTAAAATCTTTTTCACTACTCATATGGATACCGTAAAACCAGGTATCGGCATTCAGCCCGTCATTGACGAGCAGGGCTGGATTACCAGTGCTGGCGATACGATTCTGGGTGCAGACGATAAAGCAGGCGTTGCTGCACTGTTCGAGCTGGTGCATGTATTGAAAGAACAGCAGATTCCGCACGGACAGATTCAGTTTGTCATTACCGCAGGTGAAGAATCCGGCTTGATGGGTGCGCGTGCGATGGAGCGCTCACTGCTGGATGCTGAATTTGGCTATGCGATTGATTCGAATGGAGCAGTGGGCACGATTGCGGTAGCTGCACCAACACAGGCGCGTATTATTATGGAGATTTTCGGCAAATCTGCTCATGCAGGTGTGAATCCAGAAGATGGAATCAGTGCCATTCAGGTCGCAGGTAAAGCGATCTCGCGTATGAAGCTGGGACGTATCGATCACGAAACGACAGCGAACATCGGCAGCTTTGAAGGTGGCGGCGCGACCAATGTCGTATGCGATTATGCAAAGCTGCAAGCAGAGGCACGCAGTCTTGTCCATGAGAAGGTAGAAGTACAGATTGCAGCGATGAAGGAATCGCTGGAAGCAACCTGTGCTGATTTTGGTGCGACCTGCAAATTCCAGAGCATTATCGTGTATCCGGGCTTTAAGTTTACTAAGGAGGATGCGGTCGTACAGCTGGCGCAGCGTGCTTCAGCGAATCTGGGACTGCCGAATGACATTTTCCATACAGGTGGCGGTAGTGACGCGAATATTTTCAACGGAATGGGTGTACCAACGGCGAATCTGGCAGTAGGCTATGAGAATATCCATACAACAAGTGAGCGTATTCATCGGGACGAATTGATTAACGCGGCGCGTCTTGTTATTGAAATTGTACGCGAAACTGGCAAGCTGAACGGTTGAACAAAGACGAATAGAATGAAGGTATATACGATTATGTATGGCGTATGTATCACAATCACATGATGAATAGTATGAACATAAATTCCCGTTAACAGCGGACACTTACTCAGGAGGGATAGTATGAGCGATTCAACCAGGTCTAATAATCAGTCGAAGCATCAGCCCAATCCAGCGCTGGATGAGGTAACGTTGTCAACGGAACCGATTTTTGATGGAAAAGTGATTCGAGTGCAGGTGGATACCGTGCGTCTACCAAATGGAGAGACTAGCAAACGTGAGATTGTACGCCATAATGGCGCGGTTGCGGTGCTTGCGATTCACAATGATCGCATGATCGTAGTTGACCAATATCGACAGCCGCTAGGACGGACGCAGATAGAGATTCCAGCTGGCAAGCTGGAGCCAGGTGAAGACCCGGCAGACGCGATTGCACGTGAGCTCAAGGAAGAGACAGGCTATACAGCGAAGGAATTGAAGCTGCTTTATTCGTTCTACACATCGCCGGGCTTTGCCGATGAGCTGATTCATCTGTATCTGGCGGATGAGCTGGAGCAGGGAGAGGCACAGCTGGATGAGGATGAGTTTTTGGAAATGAGCGCTATTACGTTGGAAGAAGCATACGAGCAGATCCGCGCCGGACGGATCAGCGATGCGAAGACGATCATGGCTGTGCAGGCATGGCATTTGATCAAGCAGGGTGTAGAGCCGAAGTAATGAAGGATTCCATGCCATCGGCAGAGCTGCTGTCCGGTCTAGACACACACAGTGAACATACTGCGCAGCTACAGCAGGTGTATGCCGATCTGCATATTCATATTGGTCGTAGTGAGGATGGACAGCCGGTTAAGATTAGCGGTAGTCGCAATCTGACCTTTGCTAATATCGCCAAGGAAGCTTCTGAGCGTAAGGGGATTGGATTGATCGGCATTATCGATTGTCATTCTCCCTGCGTACGTGCGGATATTCGCGCCTTAATCGCTACTGGAGAAATGAGTGAGCTGCCTGGTGGCGGTATTCGCTATCGAGATACGACCATTCTGCTCGGGTCGGAGATTGAGATTCGTGAGCCAGGCCAGCAGGAATGCCATGTGCTAGTGTATTTCCGTGATCTGGAGCAGATGGATGATTTTGCAGAGTGGATGCGTACACGGATGAAAAATATCCAGCTTAGCTCGCAGCGTCTGCATACGACGTATCGCGAGCTACAGCAGCAGACGAAGCAGCGTGGCGGTCTCTTTATGCCTGCGCATATGTTCACACCACACAAAGGCATTTATGGTAGTGTAACTGCGCATATGAGTGATGTGCTTGATCTGGAGCTGGTGGATGGCGGAGAGCTAGGATTGAGTGCGGATACGACAATGGCGGGCTATATTAGCGAGCTGGATCGTTATCCGCTATTCACGAATTCGGATGCCCATTCACTTGGCAAAATTGGACGCGAGTACAATGTGCTTCGAATGAAGGAGGCAAGCTTTGACGGCTTGCTTGGCGTGCTACGTGGGGATGAAGGAGCGCATATTGAAGCCAATTATGGACTCGACCCGCGACTTGGAAAATATCATCGAACCTATTGCCGAAACTGTGAGCATATTATTCACGAATCTGGCGCTGTGCTAGAACGCTGTCCATACTGCGGTAGTACGCAGCTGACGATTGGTGTACTGGATCGGGTGCTGCATATCGCTGATCGGGCGCAGCCCGAGCCGCCTGCGGATCGCCCGCCGTATCGTTATCAGGTGCCGCTGTCCTTTATCCCAGGACTTGGCCCTGCGAAAATGAATCGGTTGCTGGAAGTGTTCGGCACAGAGATGGCAATATTACATCGTTCGTCCGCAGCAGAGCTAGAAGCAGTAGTTGGTAAGGATATCGCCAACTATATCGTACTGGCACGTGAAGGGCGCCTGACGCTCAGTGCAGGTGGTGGCGGCGCGTATGGCAAGGTTGTCACCGGCTAGTCGATCAATTCAGATATTACTGGTATTTCAGGTTCTTTTCCAAGGATGAGGATGGTCGGAGGCTCAATGTTATATGGCATAGGTTGATGTTTTGCCTTCAGGCAACAACAGTTTGTATCAGTTGCTAAAACGTTTGACTTTAACTTCATAATCCCCCTATAATAATTGGAGTGAGCATTTCAGCGATGCAGTGATTTCCACAGGGGGAGGGCAAAAATGGAAGCACGGATCGATAAAATTAAACATCAGCTACAATCCAAAGGTTACAAATTAACACCCCAGCGGGAAGCTACCGTGCGAGTGCTCCTTGAGAACGAAGAAGATCATCTGAGTGCCGAGGACGTATTCATGCTCGTGAAGCAAAAAGCTCCCGAAATCGGTCTGGCTACCGTGTACCGTACCCTTGAGCTTTTGAGTGAACTGCATGTCGTGGAGAAGATTAACTTTGGCGACGGCGTAGCGCGTTACGATCTGCGTACCGATACGAGCAAGCACCACCATCATCATCTAATCTGCGTACAATGTGGCAGCATGGATGAAATTCGTGAGGATTGGCTTGGACCGCTTGAAGAACGGCTGGATAAGGAATTTGACTTTGCTGTTCTTGACCATCGTCTGGACTTTTACGGCATCTGTCACCGCTGCAAGGACAAGGAAAACGGCGAGAACGGTGCAACAGACAAGTAAGCTTCGTATAGCCACATGAATGATTATGCTGCTAGGCTCCTTGATTACAAAGCCATATGGCAGCAGCATCATGAGGCGATATAACTGAATAGATCATTTGGATACCAGAGACTCTCGCCCGATAATATGGCTGTTCGGGAGAGGGTCTTTTTTGACGCAGTAGGTGTATGCTGGAAGCCTGATGGTGATGCGGCATACATTGCTTTTACATAATCCGATGAAATTGCATCGTGTCCGCAGGTTGGGCATGGTGCGCTAACGATATAATATGTAACGGTCTGAAGGTGACAGCCAGCCGACAGCCCATTGCCAGAACGGATTTGCCCTATGCTGGCAAATTCGATCGTGTCTGTAGCCCAGACGCAGAGGAGGCTGATTGATAATGAAAGAATACTTAGAGCAGTTTATTCGTTACCTGACAGAAGAGAAAGGGCTTTCACGAAATACGCTGGAATCGTATCATCGTGATTTGAGCCAGTTTATCGAGTTTGCGCATCAGCGTGACATTATGATGCCAGACCAAATTCGCAAAACCCATATTGCGTTGTTTCTAGGCGAAATGCGCTTGATCGGTAGAGCGTCGTCTACGATTACACGTATGACGGTATCTCTACGTTCGTTTTGCCAATACCTTGTGCGTGAGGGGATCATCCAGCAGGACCCATCGATCCATATGGAAGCACCGAAGGCGGAAAAGCGTCTGCCACAGGTGATGAGCGTAGGCGAGGTGGAGCAGCTGCTAGATGCACCGGATAAGCATACGGCACAGGGTCGTCGTGACCGTGCGATGCTGGAGCTACTATATGCAACAGGCATTCGCGTATCCGAGCTGATCTCGGTCAATGTAGACGATGTACGTCTGGATTTGAAATTTTTGCGCTGTGCTAGCAATTCTGGCAAGGAGCGCATTATTCCGATCACAGGCGTAACCGTGAAGCGTATTGCTGAATATGTGCAGGATGGACGTGCTCAGCTGGTACGGGAGCGTACAGATGAAATCGCGTTATTCGTCAATCAGCTCGGTACAAGACTGACACGTCAGGGCTTCTGGAAAATCATTAAAAAATACGCACGTGAAGCCGGTATTGAAGCGGATATTACGCCACATACACTACGTCATTCCTTTGCCGCGCATCTGCTGGAAAACGGCGCTGATCTGCGTTCGGTACAGGAAATGCTCGGTCATGCCGACATTTCAACAACACAGATCTATACACGCATTTCCAAAAAGAATATGAAGGACGTGTATGAAGCGCATCATCCACGTGCGAACGCGACCTGATCATCTTTCCAATCTGGCTCGTTGCTGAGTAAGTAGCAGCTAACATGCAGGAGGTAGCGATGAAAAAGTACAAGGCTGGTGATCTGTTCACCATCCCGATGAAGGACGGCAGATGGGCAATCGGACAGGTAATATGCGCACTACAGGACAGGTTTGATCGGGTATTTTCATTTGGTGTGCTGAGCATAGGAGAAGAACCGAAGCTGCCTGAAGAGGATCGCGAATATATTACCTTTAAGGATAACGGTAGACATGGTCATATCTTATTCGCATCGGCAACGAATATGCGTCGTAACTGGAAAGTAGTCGGTCATCTGCCACTGACAGAGCAAAAGCTGGCGATGCAGTGGTTTCATGTTGCTGGTGATCTGTATCATAATGATGAGTGGATTCGAAAGCTAGCGATTGAGGAGTACCCGAATTATCCCGTGATGAGTGTAGCTGGGAATGAGCGAGTGCAGATTGTGCTTGCTGGATACGAAGCAACGTCGTAATCCATATTCATCATGTAGCCCATCCAGATCAATCTTAAATATTCCGTGCCGCTCTGCTTGGAGATGAACAGAGAATTTCATAATCACATGTATTACCTTATGTACTACACATAATTATAGCTACGTTGATTGCCCATCTTCATGTACAGTCAACAGAGGCTATTCAGGAGGAATCGTAATGACAACAATTACTCAGGCAACTATTCAGGAAGCAGCATCCTACATCCGTAGCAAAAGTGACATTACACCCGAGGTAGGTCTGATTCTCGGCTCAGGACTGGGCGTACTGGCTGAATTAATCGAGGATGGCGTAGCGATTGCTTACAGCGATATTCCGCATTTCCCTGTTTCGACAGTAGAAGGTCATGATGGTGAATTGCTGCTCGGTAACATTCAAGGTCGTCCAGTCGTTATGATGAAGGGTCGCTTCCATATGTATGAAGGCTATGGCCCAGAAGTAACCGCGTTCCCTGTACGTGTTATGAAGGAGCTTGGTGTATCAAGCTTGCTCGTAACGAATGCTGCGGGTGGTGTAAACACATCGTACCAGCCAGGCGATCTGATGGTGCTGAGCGATCACCTGAACCTGACTGGACGCAACCCATTGATTGGGCCAAACGATCCTGCACTTGGCGTACGTTTCCCGGATCTGTCCGAAGCGTACAGCCGCCGTCTGCGTCAAGTATTTAACGACACAGCTGCGAGTCAAGGGCTGAAGGTACAGGAAGGCGTATATGCAGGTCTGCTTGGACCTACGTACGAGACACCAGCAGAGATTCGCATGCTGCGTACACTCGGTGCGGATGCCGTAGGAATGTCTACAGTATCGGAGACGATCGTAGCGCGTCATGCAGGTATTGAAGTACTGGGTATCTCCTGTATTACGAATATGGCAGCAGGTATTCTGGATCAGCCATTGTCTCATGATGAGGTTATGGAAACAGCAGATCGTGTACGTGATCAGTTCTTGAAGCTGGTATTGGCGATTATTCCGAAGATGTAAGAGTTTATGTGATAAAGAAGGAGCCTGAACTGTCTTAGAGTTCAGGCTCCTTTTTTTATATTTCTAAAGATATGTAGGTACACTTAGGAGACGGGCATCAACCACTCCAGAAAGGAATAAGGGGACGGACTCCGGTCTCGCACAGGAATCTACGGAGTAGGAGAGAATTGTAGATTCCCATGCTCAAAAGTCGTCCTTTCCCCTTATTTCCTTTCCTACGTTCTGAGTGATTCTCACCAATACGTTTTTTTTAAATAAATTAATAGTTAATAAATAAAAGAGGTGATAATTTGCATAAAAATTTAGTATACATAACCGAGAATATAACTTTTAAAGATATTAAAACGGAACATATGAAAGAAAAGAAGTTTATTGTACACAAATGAATTTTTTAAGCCTGCTCAATTGTTGTGAAAAAGTAGTAAATCAAAGGGTACTTATGAATATAAGCTAGCGATCATCATGTTAAAGAAAATTTTGAAAGAATGTTTAATGAATTTTATTCAAAAAAACAACAAATACGTATAGCTATTTACTCATTTGATATAAAGAAACCAGAGTCTCTCAATTTGGAGACTCTGGCTTTTTTGTTATTCCTTAGTTTTTAAAACTATGAATCGGTGCTGGAATGCGTCCGCCGCGGTTGATGAAGCTCTGGCAGCTAAAGCCGTTTACTGGCATGACAGGTGCGTAGCCGAGCAGTCCGCCAAATTCGGCGATTTCGCCTACCTGCTTGCCGATAACAGGGATCAGGCGAACGGCGGTTGTTTTGTTGTTGACCATACCGATCGCTGCTTCATCGGCGATAATACCGGAAATAGTGGATTCTTTGGTATCGCCTGGGATGGCAACCATGTCCAGTCCAACAGAGCATACGCATGTCATCGCTTCTAGTTTTTCCAGCGTCAACGCGCCTTTTTGTACCGCTTCGATCATGCCGTGGTCTTCGCTGACTGGAATAAACGCGCCGCTCAAGCCACCCACATACGAAGATGCCATCACGCCGCCTTTTTTCACATTATCGTTCAGAATGGCAAGTGCAGCCGTGGTACCTGGTGCGCCAGCTTCCTCCAGACCCATCACCTGGAAAATCTCTGCGATGGAATCGCCAATCTCTGGAGTAGGGGCAAGGGACAGATCAACGATACCGAATGGGATACCTAGACGCTTGGACGTTTCCTGTGCTACGAGCTGTCCGACACGTGTAACCTTGAAGGCAGTACGCTTGATCGTTTCGCATAACGTTTCAAAGTCGCTATCCTTCGCTTCCTCCAGTGCACGCTTCACTACGCCTGGGCCACTCACGCCGACATTGATAACACATTCGGCTTCACCAACACCGTGGAAAGCACCTGCCATGAATGGGTTATCTTCAACAGAGTTACAGAATACAACCAGCTTGGAGCAGCCCGCCGAATCGCGATCGGCTGTCAGCTCTGCCGTTTGCTTAATGATGCTTCCCATCCATTTGACTGCATCCATATTGATTCCGCTACGTGAGGAGCCAATATTCACAGAGGAGCAGACGCGTTCTGTCGTTGCCAGTGCCTCAGGAATGCTAGCGATCAGACGACGATCACTCGTTGTAAAGCCTTTGTGCACCAGAGCGGAAAAGCCACCGATAAAGTTCACGCCTACTTCACGAGCAGCGCGATCCAGTGTCTCTGCGATCGATACATACGATTCGCTGTCCACACCACCCGCTGCGATGGCGATCGGTGTAACCGAGATGCGTTTGTTAATGATTGGAATCCCGAATTGGCGCTCCAGATCCTCACCTGTTTTGACCAGATTTTCAGCTAAACTGGTGATTTTGTCATACATATTGCGGTTAAATGTATCGATGTTGCTGTGCGCGCAATCAAGCAGGCTAATGCCCATCGTGATGGTGCGAACATCCAGATTCATTTCACGGATCATTTTATTCGTTTCCTGTGCTTCTACAATTGAGATCATGCTTGTTCCTCCTCGTTCGTTAAACCGATCTGTTCATGTACGTGCTTCCGCATTTCGTTGTATTTATTGGGTAGCTGCGATGAGCTATGCTGGTCTGTCAATGCTATCTATACCGCCATCCTCTTATGTATGCTCATAGCATGATTATAAGAAGCAGTTAGATGCTTGTAGCTGGAAGGATATAAGCCATTCCAGCGACCGCTTCAGTCGCTCATAGGCTAATCAGATAACGATTAAATTCGGTGCATCGTACTGAAAATATCCTCGTGCTGTAGCTTGATCTCTACACCAATCTCTGTACCGAGCTGCTGTAGATCCTCTACAAGTCCTTCAAATGCCTTACCTGCATTCGATGCATCCACAATCATCATCATATTGAAGTAATCCTGAACAATCGTTTGCGAAATATCCAGAATGTTGACGTTTTGCCCGGCTAGATATGTACATACTCCAGCGATAATGCCAACCTTGTCTTTTCCAAGTACAGTAATGATTCCTTTCATAACCAACAACCTCTCCCTATCACATAATGAGCAGCACAAATAGATGATGCAAATAACTATTCTCTGTTCTCCGTCACCGCGTTGTCGCATCTATTCGGCGGGCTATCGTTATTATGTCAGACGTTTCATTTTGGTTCAAGCGTATTTGACGATCAGAACGGATTGTTTTAGTATATGTTGCTAAGATAGACAAACATTTAGCATATTCTATGTCGTGGTTGTTGGGAATGGAGTTCCAGCGAGTGGATGGGGTGCTGAATGACCATTTTAAACGAACAGATGTCTTTCACACATGTACATACGAGTGATGGAAAGGGTGAATGAATTAGATGGCAATTGAACAGGTGAAGGAGCATTTTCGCAAATGGGAACGGGAGCAGGATATATTGGAGTTTACAACCTCCAGTGCAACCGTGCAGGAGGCAGCAGATACGATTGGCGTGATTCCAGCCCGGATTGCGAAAACACTATCATTTCGTAGTGAAAAAGAAAATGAACAGGCGGTGCTCATTGTTGCCGCAGGTGATGCCCGGATTGATAACAAAAAGTTTCGTACCGTATTTTCATTTAAACCGCGTATGCTCAGTCCTGAAGAAGTGCTGGAACATACTGGACATGCGATTGGTGGGGTATGTCCATTTGGACTGGCGACTCCACTGGCTATTTATCTGGATGAATCGCTGAAACGGTTTGATACGGTATTTCCAGCCTGCGGCAGTAGTAATTCTGCGATTGAGCTGACGCTGCCAGAGTTAGAGCGTTATGCGGAAGCGAAGGGCTGGGTAGATGTGTGTAAGGATTGGGGAGCGGACACCGCCTCAGCAGAGAGTAATGCCATTTAAAAAGCATGTAAAAATACAACATACCGAAGAACCGCTCATCCATGGGAATGAACGGTTCTTTTTGTAGTGTGATTACACTTGCCGGATAAACGTACAGCATTATATTGACTTTACTGCCCATACGTCGAATTCTCAACCGTCGATGGCACGCTACTCTCCGTTGCAGTCGGATCAACTGGCGGGGCTGTCGCTTCCGGTGGTTGCGGGGATTCAGTCGATGGCACGACAGGGGCTACTGGTTCGGGACTGGTGAACTGTAGCTGACCGGTCTGACTATCGACACGTAGTGCTGCACCTGTTGCCTGGCTGATCAGACGAGCTGGTACATAGATCATTCCATCGACCATCATAGGCTTACCAGATAGTGTCACCGCTGCACCATTGACCTGTGCATACAGACTATTCAGCGTAAAGCTGACCGTTCCAGATGCGCTGGAGGTGGCAGTTACGGTACGTGTGCTCTGATCCCAGAAAGCAGTGAAGCCATATTGCTCAAGCAAAGGTTTATAAGCGACGTAATTGACGCCCTTTTGGTTAAAGGCTTTCGTTGCCTGTGCAGGCGGCTGTCCATCTACCTGAACCGTAATATAGCGTGTCGGGTTAGGATTACGCTTGCTCCACAGGTTGTAGCCCTCCTGCGCTAGCCAGAGACCAATCTTCTTGTTCCGTCGCCATTCCTCTGGAAACGCAGATACAGGCAGATTCGTTTCCCCAGACTTGATGCCGATCTCCGGGGTGAAGGCTGGACGATTAAAGGTAGTGATAAACCAATCGGTATAGCCGCCACCGGATGAATCGCTGCGTTGTGGCATCAGACGATAGCCTGTGATTTGACTGAATAGATTTGCTAGACGCTTATCGCGTGGCAGATTAGCAGGCAAGGTGTGAAAGCTCCAGTAAATGATGCGCCCAGCCGAATGGTACGATACGGTGATCTCTGGATCGATCTCATAGGTGAAGCGAACGATCGCTTTATTTTCAGGTGTTTGCACAGGCGCGGTTCCTTTATGATTACGCCAGAACGGATAGGCGATATTAGCCTCCAGTGTTGCCCAGTAGGAGTCATATTGTCGATTCGGATCGATGCCCTGTGGATTTGCTTTCCAGCGTTTAAAATTGGTGCTGCCACCATTCATACGAATGAGGGCGCTATGTACAGAAGCGGGGAATGCACTAAGTCCAAGTTGCTGCAAGGTCACGCCATCTGGATTGACCATCGGCACGAACCAGATCGTCGTTTTATCCAAAATGGCACGTGCATTATAGCCTTCATATGGACGATTCGCTGTATAGGCAGCCGCGTACTGCTCGATCATCGTCATATTCAGCGTGGTGGTCAGCCATTCTCTAGCATGATGTGAGCCATTGATGAAGATGGTTGCGGTGCCTTTGCCAAGACCGACAGCCCAGATGTCACGACCGTATTTGGTTTTGCCGATGGAGCGGTATTCAATGAGATCGGGATACGTTTGGGCGAGTGTTTGGATATCGCGCGTCATGCGATCATATGTATAGGTGGCGGTAGCATCAACGATCGAGCGACTGGCAGCAGAAATGGGATATAGCGGAATAGCGCTCAGTAGCAGAAGCATACCAAGCAGAGCGAGCATGGTCTTTTTCAAGTGAACCCTCCTGTACAACATAGTGGTGACCGCGAATCTAAATCAGACCTGGTAACAGTATAGCAATGGTTCCGATCCGTTTGGTATCGGAATTTGTCGGTGATCTGATTTATTTAGCCATATCTTGAACAAATGATTCAATTAGAATATAGATTTATATCCAGAGCATACACAGCTTATGAATGTAATAGCATACTCTGGATGATGGGTATATCCGATTTGACATATCGATCTTTTTCGATATACACTGTGAAGCATGACGGAAATCGATATGTTTAAAGCATTATCCAATCGCACGCGTCTGCAAATTTTGCAATGGTTGAAGGAACCTGAGCAGCATTTTCCAAAGCAGCAAGCACATTTGCCCAAGGAGGTTAGCATTAAAGGGGGCGTCTGTGTAGGGGATATTCAGGATAAGGTGAATCTGTCTCAATCAACCGTTTCGCATTATTTATCGATGATGCAAAAGGCTGGATTGCTAGAAGCTGTACGCTATGGGCAATGGACGTATTATCGGCGCAATGAAGATAACATTAAAAGATTGGCCCGGTTTCTCGACCAGGAAATCTGACCGGGTCAGGTTCTTTTTCGTTTGTTCATATCGAATATTCTCGATATATAAATATAAAGGAGTGTAGTAGATGACAAAGCTATTCATTTATGCGGTTGCTATCATTGCAGGCATGTCACTGAGTATTGAAGCTGCGATCGGTGGTGCGCTCGGCGAGCGAATTGGTGAGCTGGAAAGCACGTATTATATTTTTATTATCGGAGCGATGGCGACCTTTCTGGTGACGCTATTTTTTGGTAAAGGGAATCTGAAGCAGATTTTCACTGTGCCACGCTGGAATCTGACAGGCGGCTTGCTTGGTGTGGTGTATCTAGGTCTGCTGGTCATTAGTGTGACCTTGATTGGCGTGGGAGTGTCGGTAACTGCGGTGATTGTCGGTCAGATTGTGATGAGTATTATTATTGAGCATTTTGGCTTGCTGGGAGCACAGCGGATACGATTGAATGCGAATCGATTGATTGCAGTGGGCTTGCTGGCCGTATCGTTTATATTGATTTTGTAAAAGTATAGGAGGCGATAGTTATGAGCTTGATTATGATGATTTTACCGCTGCTGGCTGGTATTGGACTCAGTGTGCAGTCTGCGGTGAATGGTACACTTGGTCGCCAGATTGGGACGATTGAGAGTGCATTTTTTACTTTTTTCACTGGAGCGATTGTATTGACGATTGTGGTGAACTTTTTCGGGCAGGGCAATCTATTGAGTCTGCATGAAGTTCCGCGCTGGCAGCTGCTATGTGCGATTTTCGGTGTCATTTATCTATCCTTGATGGTGCTGGCTGTACCGAAAATCGGTGTGACATCGGCGGTAATCTCTGTCATTGTGGGACAACTGCTTGCAAGTATGGCGATTGATCATTTTGGCTGGTTTGAAAGTGCGGTTGTACCATTTGGCTGGAAGCGTCTGATTGGTGTTGTACTGATGCTTGCGGCATTGTACTTTATCTTCCGCGAAAATCGCTCGGTAGGGGAGAAGGCAGACTCTAAGGTGGCATGAGTGAAGTATCATAGCTGTGGTGAAGCATCATCCTTCGTTTAAATGATATCGTCTGATAGAATGCAGACTCCTATCATACAGATGAACTGCCATATAGCAGATGTGAGAAGATGCTCATTCGTCGCTGATTAGGATGCGACCTCGTTAAATGTTACAATATAAGGAAACGCAAGCATTTTACATGCAGAGGTTATGACTGCATAAGCTCAAGCTTGAGCAACAACGACTGGAGGGAACCCGATGCTTCAACCTATCGTAGTGGAAAGAATATTGCAGGCTGCGCTGGAGACAGGCGGCGATTTTGCAGAGATTTTCGTAGAGGATCGTACCGACCGTGATCTGGGCATGATCGGTGGTGTACTGGAGCGTGCCTTATCCGGGCGCGACTATGGCATTGGGATTCGCATTTTGAAAGGTGTATTTTCCGTCTATGCGTACACAAGTGATCTGAGTGAGGACAATCTGCTTCGTACAGCGCGCAAAGCAGCAGGCGCACTGGATGGCTCTAAGCTGGATACGGTAATTAACTTTGATCGCTTGCAGGTAGAAAATCGCCATCCGGTGCTACAGCAGCCATCGGCAGCACAGCATACCCGTAAGCTGGACATTATGCGTACGGCGCACGAGGTGCTCAAGCAGGGACATCCGCTTATTGAGCAGACCTCGGTCGGTTTATTAAGCTGGCAGCAGAAGGTGCTGATCGCCAACTCGGAAGGGTTATGGGCAGAGGATACACGCACCTATACACGTCTTCGTCTGAGTGCTGTAGCAGTAGATGGCTCCAATCGTCAATCCGGTATGCGTGCTCCTGGCGCACTGGCTGGCATGGAATTTGTCGAGGGACTGGATATTGCAGCCGAAGCGGCAGAGGCAGCTCGCATTGCAGCTACGATGGTGAAGGCAGGCTATGCGCCAAGTGGTAAGCTACCTGTCGTCATCGAAAATGGCTTTGGCGGCGTGTTGTTCCACGAGGCTTGTGGTCACGGTTTGGAAGCGACTGCGGTCGGTGTGAACGCATCGGTATTCGCAGGAAAGCTAGGCGAGCAGATTGCCTCGCCACTGGTTACCGCTATCGATGATGGTACAATTCCGAATGCATGGGGCTCGCTCAATATTGATGATGAAGGCATGAAGACCCAGCGTAATGTGTTGATCGAAAATGGAATATTAAAAGGCTATCTGATCGACCGTGTGGGCTCGCGTCGTATGAATATGGCACCTACCGGCTCGGGTAGACGTCAATCGTACCGTTTTGCACCTACCTCGCGTATGAATAATACCTTTATTAGCGAAGGGGATTCAACGCGTGAGCAGATGATCTCAAATACCGAATATGGCATTTATGCACGTTCACTTGGCGGGGGCTCGGTGAATACAGCGACGAGTGATTTTAACTTTGCTATCAATGAAGCATATATGATTCGTAACGGGAAAATTGCCGAGCCGATCAAGGGTGCGACATTGATCGGTAAAGGGATTGATACGCTGCAAAAGATCGATATGGTCGGCGGTAATCTGGATCATGGACAGGGCATGTGCGGCTCGGTTAGCGGTAGTCTACCGGTTAACTGTGGTCAGCCAACGCTACGTGTATCCGAGATGACCGTTGGCGGTAGAAAGGGGGAGTAAGCGATGAAGATTACACAATTTCAGGAGCGATTGTTCCAGCAGGGACGTGAGTATGGATACACCGATATGGAAATCTATTACTCGGCCAGTCGCTCGGTAGCCGTGACCGTACGCGCTGGAGAAGTGGATAGCTATCGTGTGGCGGAAACGAGTGGTCTTTCCTTTCGCGGATTAATTCGTGGACGGATGGGCTATGCATCGACCGAGCAGTTGGAGACAGACAGCATTAGCTTTTTGCTAGAGGAAGCAGCAGGCAATGCCGCCGTGCTCGATACCGACGATGATAGCGATCTATTCGGTGGCTCGGATCAATACCCACAGCTTCAGACGTATACAGCTGGACTGCTGGATACAACGCCGGATAAGCTGATCGCCGCAGCGAAGCAACTTGAACAGCTTGTGCTGGATGCTGATGAGCGCATTACGATGGTACGTCAGAGCTCAGCCAGTGTACGGGAGCATGAAGTACTGATCGCCAATACGCGCGGACTACATTGCCACCAGCAGGATAGCGTCGGCAGTATGAGTGTATACGTGCTGGCAGGAACCGAGAGCGAGACGGTAAGCGGCGGCTGGTTTGACTATGATCTGAGCAATTTTGAAGCGATTGATCCACAGCAGATTGCTGAACGGGCTGCGTATGAAGTGGTATCCAAGCTGGGCGCTTCCTCCATGCCGTCGGGTATGGTTCCAGTCATCCTACGCGAGGATGCAGCATCTTCATTGCTGGCTGCTCACGCATCGATCTTCTCAGCAGAGCAGGTAGAAAAGGGCTTCTCCAGTCTGGTTGGCAAGCTAGGTGAGACCATCGCAGGCAGCAATATCACACTGGTGGACGATCCGCTGATGGAGCGTGTGCCTGGCACGACGATCTTTGATGCGGAGGGAGTAGCAGCGAGCCGCAATGTGCTGATCGAGCAGGGCAAGCTGAATACCTTCCTCCACAATCGCAAAACAGCTGCCAAAGCCGGTACAACCACGACCGGTAATGCAGCTAGAGGCGGCTATAAAGGCAAGCTGGGCGTATCGTATCATAATCTGTATATCGAGCCAGGCACACGTAGTCTGGAGAAGCTAATCGCAGATATAGACTATGGCGTGCTCATTACCGAGCTGCACGGATTACATGCAGGTACAAACCCAACAAGTGGGAACTTCTCACTCAGCTGCATTGGCTATTTGATCGAAAATGGAGCCATTGCCCGTCCGGTGAATCAGATCACCGTGTCTGGTAATTTCCATGAGCTGTTAAATGATGTGGTGGAACTCGGCAATGATGCGCGCTTTACCGGTAGCTGTACATCACCGTCATTGCGTGTGCGGGAGCTGTCGATTTCGGGTTCGTAGTGGTGAATTCGTAGTTTAAAAGCTCTAAAAGCTCTAAAAGCTCTAAAAGCTCTAAAAGCTCTAAAAGCTCTAAAAGCTCTAAAAGCTCTAAAAGCTCTAAAAGCTCTAAAAGCTTCATACTATCCACTTAAAAAAACTCAAAAGCCCTGCAAGGTGCTATAACATACTCTCAGTGAAGAGCATGTTATAACGACTTTGCAGGGCTTTTCCAATACAAGATCACGCTTTTAGCCGAAGCTGCCGAATCACTGCGGTAATTAACACGATCATGCCTACGCCAAAGCCAGCTATCGATAAAGGAGCCAGTACAAACCGCATCAGCTCCCCTTGAACGAAAAAGCTAGTCAGCATCACGATCATACAGATCACGGTAAACATACTCACGCTCACCATACTCACCACATCCTGCAAGCTATGCTGATCTTCACGTGCAATCGTAATTCGATTGTCTTTAAGTAGCGGTAGCTCCAGCAATTTGGGCACATAATCCTCTAGCTGTTCTTTTACCTTGCTAATCCGCTCCTTAATCAACTGTCCCTTATTGATCTGACCGCTATACGATTGACTTGCAGCAGATAAAGAAAAGGTCGGATCAACAGACGAGAGTGTGCCATCCAGTGTAATTATCGCACGAAATGCTCCAGCGACAGTTGGCTTTAATGACATTCCAATATCAGTAACCATCGCCATTAGTCGCTTCATCATCACACTGGTAGGATCGGAGGAGAAGGATGCTTCCATCAATAAGCGACTGAGCCGCTGCTCCATCTGTCGTTCATCTAGCAAATGTGATTCCTCACAAACCTTCATCAAGCCCTGCGCCATCTGCTCCGTATCCCGATTGCCATAGCCGATCAAAAAGCTCAACATCCCATCGCGTTCTTCGTCAGACAAATACCCGACCGAGCCAAAGTCGATCAATGCTACTTCGCCCTCTGACGTTAGCATCAGATTACCCGGATGCGGATCCGCGTGAAAGATACCGATAATTAGAATCTGATTCAAAAAAGCATGCATGATCATTTCCGATACTTCCGGGCTTACAGCATGAGTGAAGCTACTTCCTTTGATATATTCCATCGTTAGCACTTGTTTGCTGGAATAGTCCGAATAGATGGTTGGAATCCGAATCGGAATATGATGCTCCTGAAAAGCCTGGCGCAATAGATTCGTATTAAGTGCTTCGATATCAAAGTCCGTTTCCTCGATCAAATTTTGCTTAAAGCCTTCGGCAAGCTGAATCAAGCCGAGCTTTTTAATTTTATCCGAGCGTTCAGAGAGCCAGCTTACAAATTGAATCAACAAATCCAGATCAACCGCCATCTTTTGCTTTACCTGAGGACGCAAAATTTTGACCACGACCTGCTCTCCAGTCGATTTGAGCTGCGCCAGATGGACCTGCCCGATCGATGCAGCGGCAATCGGCTTCATATCAAATGCGGTATACGTATCATTCAGATTGCCAATTTTGCTATCGATAATGGCTTTCAGCTCATCCTGCTGGAGCGGCTGCACCTGATCATGTAGATTTGAAAAGGCTTCAATATAAAGGGGCGGCAGCATATCCTTTTTCGTCGATAGCACCTGTGCAAATTTTACAAAAACACCGCCCATCTGATCCAGCACCTCAGCAATCGCAAAAGGCAATCTGGCATGATCCTGCTGGATCAGATGATCGAGCCCTTTACGCGAAATCATCCAGAATAGACGTAGCATGCGCCGCACACCACGTATCCTGCCCATCACATAGCGAAAGGGATGATCTGTTTGCAATAATTTGAAGTTAAATACACATAACAACATATACACATAACAAGCGCTAAATATGATCAACACCGGATAATAAACAAACATCACCCGCAAAACTTCAGCATCTGACGGCACCGTTGCCTGATTAAAATATGTAAAAGATAATATCCCTGTTACCGCCGACACGCTAAGTAGTACCGATAAACTAAGCTTAATATGCGCCTGCCGAAACGTACTCATATTGCCAATAATAAAATAGAAAATAAACGCAACGACCAGAATACTGCTTAAATAAAACTGCTCCAGCACCTGCCAGATCATACTAACGACAAGCGAACTCAATAACGAAACCATCACCTTATGCCGCGCCCGAAAAAACGAAGCCATCACCCAGAACACGACAAAAAAGATAAGCCAAGTCACAAAAAAGAACACGCTACATCCCACCTGTCCTATAATGACCTTCACTACCAGTGATCCTAATCCACCACAAGCAACAAAAGTGAATCTTTTCCCAAACTCAATCAAACCAATCGCAGCCCCATCAATATCTCCTCCTACCATAGCACATTCCCAACTCAATCGGAAATAAAGTCAAACCACGTCTAACTCACTATTGTCTATATGTATAGAATACCCCTCCATGATTCAGAAGCTACCTTACGTAAGACAAAAATAGGGCGATTGATCAAATAACGCCGAATATCTAATCACTATTTAGAAAGTGCAAAACTGCAATTTAACTGCAATTCAAAAAGGTCATAAAATACAAATCTAAATTTGCATTAGATTAAAAATCCAAGATAATTTGTCAGTAGCAGTAGCAGTAGCAGTAGCAGTAGCAGTAGCAGTAGCAGTAGCAGTAGCAGTAGCAGTAGCAGTAGCAGTAGCAGTAGCAGTAGCAGTAGCAGTAGCAGTAGCAGTAGCAGTAATAAAGAAAATTTAGGAGTATATGAAATCAGTTCTGCACTTAGATAATGATGCATCAGGCACGGAACGAAGGGAAGGAAATAAGGGAAAAGGACTCCTTTGGAGGGGCGGGAATCTACATTCTATCCTAATCCGTAGATTCCCGCGGCTCCACCCGAGTCCGTTCCCTTATTCCTTACCGGAGTAGTTGCCTGCCCTATACTCAAGTCAAGTTTCCATACTCAGCTCATCCTCCAAATCTTGATTTTTCATGCCTGCAACGCATCCCTCTAAACCTTCAACAAAATGTCCTCACAACTTTATTACAAATTAACACTCCCCCCATCATTTGATGCTACAATATGACAAACTACCAATGACCACCCTGACAAACCGTGCAAAATACAAATGTTCAGCACAATAATCCATTCTGAACACCAGCTAACAATTCTATACTGACGATACATTGCACGATACGTAGCGATATCGCTACACTCAGTTGACAGAACGAACGGAGGACAACAATGTACTTACATGGAACGAGCACAATCAATAACGAAGGCCATCTAGAAATCGGTGGCTGTGATACAGTAGAGCTGAAAGAGCAATATGGCACTCCTCTATACATTATGGACGAGCAGCTGATTCGTCAGCGTTGTCGTGAATATATGGATGCTTTTCGCGCGACAGGCATGGAGTTTCAGGTAGCCTATGCGAGTAAGGCATTTTGTACGATGGCGATGTGCCGCATCGTGGAGGAAGAAGGACTATCGCTGGATGTCGTTTCCGAGGGCGAGCTGCACACCGCGCTACAAGCAGGCTTCCCATCTGCACGTATTCATTTCCACGGTAATAACAAAACACCGGATGAATTGGAAATGGCACTGGATGCAGAGATTGGCTGTTTTGTCGTCGATAACTTTATCGAGATGCAGATGCTGGATGCGATTGCAGCGGAAAAAGGCTTGAAGCCGGGTATTCTGCTCCGCGTCACTCCGGGTGTAGAAGCCCATACGCATGAATTCATTTCTACCGGACAGGAAGATTCTAAATTCGGATTTGATATCGGAAATGGTTCAGCAGAGGAAGCTGTAAAACTGGCTCACAAGCTGGAGCATGTCGAGCTACTTGGACTGCATTCGCATATCGGATCGCAGATTTTTGAGGTGGATGGCTTTCAGGTTGCTGCGCAGCGTGTAGCTGATTTTGCTCGTCAGTTGCAGCAGGAGGTTGGTGTTACGTTTAAAGTGATCAATCTGGGCGGCGGCTTTGGTATTCGTTATACCGAGGAAGATAGCCCACTGGATGCGGCGGAGTATGTACAGGCAATTGCCGATGCGGTGAAGCAGCAATTTTCTGGTCTGGAAGGACAGTTACCGCAGATCTGGATTGAGCCGGGACGTAGCATCGTAGGGGATGCAGGTACGACATTATACACGATTGGCACGAGCAAGGATATTCCGAATGTGCGCAAATATGTCGCTGTAGATGGCGGCATGACGGACAATCCACGCCCTGCGCTCTATGATGCGGTCTACGAGGCTGTACTGGCGAATCGAGCAAATGATGAAGCGACCGAGCTTGTGTCTGTAGCAGGTAAATGCTGTGAGAGCGGCGATATGCTCATCTGGGATATCGAGCTGGCAGAGCCGATTGCAGGTGATCTACTTGCCGTTGCGTGCACGGGTGCATACAATTATTCGATGGCTAGCAACTACAATCGAATTCGTCGTCCAGCAGTCGTGCTGGTACGCGATGGAGAGAGCGATCTGATCGTCGAGCGTGAAAGCTTTGAGGATATTACGCGTAATGATGTGGTGCCTGCGCGTTTGCGTAGTAGCGTTTCTGCTCAGCGCTAAGCGGTAGAATTGGCTTTACCCTTTACGCGTACAGACATTTCATAGTAAACTGATAGGGTGCTGTGCCACGGCTGTACTGCTGCGGGCATGGCATCCTGTATTTATGATGCGGGCCTATAACCGAAGGGTGAGGGAGCAGGAACTGCATACGGCGTACAAGCAAGCTTGCATGTAGGTAGTAGCAGTGAGCGCTGCGTTAACCTTTTCGTCGCAGTTTTATCCATCCGGCATGAACATCATGCCCAATGCTGAGAGGAGATAGATGTAATTATGACAAAACAGGCTAAAATCAAACTGGCAAACGGTGGCGAGGTTGTCATCGATCTGTTCGATCAAGATGCTCCAAATACGGTAGCAAACTTTGAAAAGCTGGCTAATGATGGCTTCTATAACGGTCTGAGTTTCCACCGCGTTATTCCAGGCTTCGTAGCACAGGGCGGTTGCCCGAACGGTACAGGTACAGGTGGCCCGGGTTACACAATCAAATGTGAAATTAACCCGAACAAGCACGAGCGCGGTTCACTGGCTATGGCTCACGCAGGTCGTGACACAGGCGGTAGCCAATTCTACATCTGCTACCAACCACAACCACACCTGGACGGTCAACATACCGTTTTCGGTAAAGTCGTAAAAGGTATGGAATATGTGGATGCATTCCAGGGCCGCGACAAAATGGAAACTGTTGAAATTATAGAAGCTTAATTCTACGTATTCGATACTATAGGATAAAACAAAAGCGAGGGCTGTGTTAAGCAGCCTTCGCTTTTTTGTGTATATGGGTATCGGTTCGTTTATTTGATTATGCCGTGCTACAGGATGATATGCTGTAAATTAGAAGGGAGCACATGAACGGTAGTTCAACAAATCCTGCTTATGCTACACTAGATAGTGAGCTTTTGATCATGATTGCCAAAATAAATGATTGACTTCAGATGAACAGGCTGCATACTTATTGTGCTTTGTGCTTTGTGCTTTGTGCTTTGTGCTTTGTGCTTTGTGCTTTGTGCTTTGTGCTTTGTGCTTTGTGCTTTGTGCTTTAAGATAAATGCCAATATACCTGCATTCTAAAGTGTATGTTCATCCAGTGAGATCGAATTGAAATTTATTAATGACCAGGCGAAGGAGAATAGATATGACAGCAACTTTATACATAAATGGACATTTTCATCCTGAAATAGGCGTACCGAATGGAACAGAAGCGATCTACGCCGAAAATGGAATCATTCGCGCACTGGGTAGTCTTGACGAGCTACAGCTACAACTGAGCGGACGAAGCTACACGACGGTGGACTGGGAGGGCGGTTATGTATTGCCGGGGCTGGTCGATTCGCATATGCACCTATCCATGCATGGTATGAAGCTGTCGATGCTCGACTTTACGGATGTACGCTCCAAGCACGAGATGCTGGAGCTAATCCGTCAGCGCGCTGCGACAACGCCACCTGGAGAATGGATTGTCGGACTGAACTGGAATGAAAATGCGTTCACGCCAGCTGTACCACCACTGCGTAACGAGCTGGATGAGATCACAACCGAGCATCCAATTTATTTGACTCGTACATGCTTTCACGCTTTTCTTGCGAATAGTGAAGCTTTCCGCAGAGCTGGAGTGCGCAGCGACACACCTGATCCGCCATCTGGTTCATTTGGGCGAGATTCCTCGGGTGAGCTGAACGGCTGGGTATATGAAGAAGCAAATCAAGCCTTTGTCGCAGTACAGCCAGAGCCGGATTATGCGACCAAAAAGGACGCGATTCGCCGTGCCTGTGAGGATGCGTTGCGCTTAGGGTTGACCGGAGCACATACCGAGGATTTACGCTTTCTCGGTAGCATCGACACGATGCTGCGTATTCACCGCGAGCTGCGCGAGGAAGGATTGCGTTTTCGTAGTCATCAGTTGATTTATTATACGCATCTGGATGAAGCAGAGTCACTCGGAATGAGTGCAGGGGATGGAGACGAATGGCTGCGGATTGGGGCTGCCAAGATTTTCTCCGATGGAGCAATTGGTGGACGAACAGCATTACTTCGCCAGCCGTATGCCGATGATCCGTCGACTTCGGGCATGGCGATCCATGACCAGCAGCGTCTGAATGAGCTGACTGCACGCGCACGAAGTCTTGGTTTCCCAATCGCGGTTCATGCGATTGGTGACGGTGCTGCGGATATGACACTACAGGCGATGGAGGCGTATCCGCTAACCGGAATCAGCCATCTGCCAGACCGCTTTATCCATGCACAGGTGCTGGATCGGGAGCTAGTGGAACGCATGCTTCGACTGCCGCTCATTGCAGATATTCAGCCGCGCTTTGTAGCAAGTGATTTTCCATGGGTGCTGGATCGTGTAGGCGAGCAGCGTACCGAATATTTGTATGCATGGAAAAAGCTAATTCAAGCGGGTGTAATCTGTGCTGGCGGAAGTGATGCGCCGATCGAGCCACTTGATCCGCTGCTTGGTATTCATGCAGCCGTTACTCGCCGTGACCCTCAGCAACTGGAGCCAGCCGAGGGCTATCTGCCACAGGAAAGACTCAGCATCGCACAAGGCGTGAAGCTATTTACAGAGGGAAGCGCTGCAGCTGTTAGTGAGCAAGCACAGCGCGGGACGATCGCTGTAGGGAAGGCTGCTGATTTTACCGTGCTGGATCGGAATATTTATGAGCACTCACAGCAATTGCTCGAAGCTAAGGTACGCATGACGATTGTGAATGGTGAGGTTGGGTATCGGGCAGATTGATAAAGGTCAATCTCGATGAGCTGCCGTAAGGATAGGCGCGCCGACCTGAGCTATCATTTTGCGTAGACCGATAAGAATGATGTGCCACTTTACTATGTTTATATAGTAACAACACATATACCTACTACTTATGGTCGGCTAGCAATCGATTAGCCAGGTAGCCAAACGGTTAGTATAGAGATCGATTACTCTTAGTTAAAATAAGCCGCTGACTTTATGAATAGTCAGCGGCTTATTTTTAATATGACTGAAAATAGGGCATAATGAATGATCTTTTTCAAATTCGAATATACGTGTTCGTTAGCAGCTACTGGTCTACAACTCATACCGTGCCTTGATACCAGCGATAATCTCGTGAAGCAGTGGGAACACATAGCCATTCGTGAAGATGGATGCCTTCGCTGCGGCTCGAACCTCCAGGATTGCTTGATCGGCTGTATGGATCAGCTCGGTATCCTCAGTTGTTTTGATTTTGGCGAGCCATGCTCTGGCGATACCTGCTTTCTGGCTGGCTTCTTTGTTCAAAAAGGACTGATTATACAACAGATCAAGCTGCTGCTTCAAAAATCCCATTTGTGCCGCAAAGGTTTCGCGAGCACGCCGCATACGAGCATTCTGGATTAATTCCTCATCCTCTGCACTGAGTGTAAAGTTGCTGGCTTTTACATTGCTAAAGTTAATACTAGGATAGATTGCTTCAGCCACGTAGGCATAGTTCGCCAGATTAAAGTCCTTTTGCAGGACATGTCCGGCTTCTTTGGAGCTTGTAATATCGACAACGCCAGCGCGAATCACACCCAGCTGATCCTGTACACGCAGTACAAAGTCAGGGCGCGCATTGCCATGTGTCTCCTGTGCAGAATATCCAGCTGCACCAGAAACGCCCTGCGTGACCATATCCTCGATCACATAGCCGGTAGTCATCGCATTCGGATTATTCAGCCAATTCGTATAGTGCCCGGTCGTTACGCCCTCATCCTTTACCAGACCTGGATTGTCCGTTTGTAGCGCTTGAAGGGTGAGTGTATGTGCGGCGGTAGTTAAGCTATCCAGTTTATCTGCCATCTGCTCAAAGGTCGCAAGGTTCGCATGATCCTCTTTCGGGCGGAAACGCTTTTTCTGACGCTGCATGATCGCACCTGTAGCCTGATTACCAAGCACCTTTTGCAATTGAGCAATCGGATGAGCATTAGCTAGCGCAGTAACAGGTGAATTTTGTCGTGTCGAACGAACGGGTGCAGGCACAGGCAGTTTATGTGGACGAAGGGTAGGAAGCTCTCTCAATAGGTTCACCTCATCAAATTGGAGTAGACAGATGATCGGTTGATTGGTGGAGCGTCGCTGCTAGAGCATGATCGTGAGGTAGGCATTACGCATGAAGTTAGCCCTATCATACAGTGAAATGAACTGTACTGCATCTATAATTTTGCGAATGTATAGCGTGTATGGATTGTACTAGTAGCGATGTTGTCTGAAGCTTCGTTTATTGGGACATTAAAATTGTTGGAGTCGGAGCATATAGAGGATTAACATGGACAAAAATAGGGTAATACTAAAGTCTGTTTAATGCTATATGCCCTATTTTTGTCATAGTTGTCTCCTTTAAGCTCAAACAATAACAAAAGAATATCATAATATAAGTTGAATATATAAATTACATGATCGGATATCGATGTATGGAGTCTTGTCTTTATAGGTAGGGTCGGTTTTCTATTCGGTTCCAATAGAATAGAGTATCGATGAAGGTTTATACAACTTGTGAATAGATCAAAGCGATCTGTATGTTTAGTATGTTTATCTACATAAAAAGTATATCTACGATAGAGCACCCTATTTTTGTCCATCTTACATGCAATATACGCCTGCATGTGAATTCACAACATGAATTTAAAAAACGAGTCTCGGATTACTTGCATTACAGATACGATTAATATGGACAAAAATGGGGTAATGATATGGTTCACTTGACACCATCCACCCTATTTTTGTCATAGTTAACGTGAAATCGAATAAGAATCTGCTTGCATACAGCGATTCTACTTATTTTTATAGCGATCTATGCACGGTACGTAGTTAGAAAAGCGATTTTTCTAACTATGCTTTATTTCCACCCTATTTTTGTCCATTAAAAAAGCCAGCATCCATCAAGGATACTGGCTTTTCATTATTTCGCTACGATCTTTCTCATAGGTATCAATATATCAATACAGATACATGATCAAAAGTGAAATTTCTTTTCATTCTGTAGTACTCAATCCAGATCCGTCTGCTGTTCACAATACAGCTCAAACGTATAATCTTTAAAATACTTCTTCTGAATATACTGGATAAAATAGCTACCACTCTCACTAAAAGGGTCTAATATCTCATCATCTACAATCTCGATGCCCAGTGTGCGTACGCTGTATTTCATCCCTTCCAGTTCCTGCTCCAGCTGCTGGGGCGATAAGCTAATAATATGATGCTGAACCTGTTGCGATAGCTCCTGAATGTAGGATTCCATCAGATCAATACCGATTTGCTTCGCCTGCTGTGTAGCGAGCTGTTCCTCTTCCAGACCAGAGCGTTTTTTGCGATAGTCGGTTTTTAATGCTGACATCGTATAGGCAGGAATATCCTTGATTCTGCCACGCTTGGCATCACTGCGAACGACCTCTAGATTCTCTGCGATATAATTCTTATCGTATTGCGCCAGCACCTGATCAATCGCTTTTGCTTGCAAGCCGAACTCTTCCTTGAGCTGCTGACGAAGTCTGGAGGAAGTATGATGGCGAGCGCCAGCAGGCTTGTCTGGATGGTTCAATACACTTGATTTGGCATCAGCCGATTTGCTGGTCAGAAGGAATTTGATCTCTGTAATCTTGCGTCCGGTTTTCATTTCCTCGAATGAAAATGAAATATCGGTATGCTTGTTGATTTCCTGCTGTGCTTTGACGAGAACACGCTTTTTAAAATCAGCATAGACCGGATATTGATCCTCAATGCCAAGCAGCTCCTTGAGCCGCTGTACGGTAAAGGTACGACTGCCGATTCGCTCATATTGCTTGAGCAATTCGTAGATCCTCATCGCATACGCGCTTTTTAGCTTGATAATATCGATCAGGCGATAGGTGGTGAATTTCTCCTTCAATTGCAGTAGATAAGGCTTGAGCTTGGGCGAAAATTCCACCTCTACTACACCTTCACCGGGAAAATATTCCGCAGATGCGAGCCACGTTACCTGCAAATTATCATGCAAATAAAACGGCTGCGACATCAGGCTATATGTATAATCTTTAATTTGCTGATGAATATTTTTGTTTTTCACGCCGATCATCTTAGCAAATTCAGAAATTTTGAAGCGATATGGCTTGAAGTCATCGTCATTGGGAGAAAGCGTACTGATTAATACAATAATAATCCGCATTTCAACGACCCCTAATTTCAATGGTGTCTCGATCAGGTTGTTTGATTTCGTAACGAGGTTGTTGCCGCGCATTTCAATTCCTCCACAACAGATAATAAAGCCCATTATATAGTATAAATGAGGAGAAAAATAGGGTAGAAGCAACAACTTGTACCTTGTGATGTTTTACTCCTGTTTTACAATTCTTGTTTATCCTGTTTTAAAGTATTTACTTGTTTTATAGAGCTAGAAAGTCAGTATTATCAAGGTGTTTTCGTTGTTGATTAGGACAACTTTAGGGCGAAGCAGGACATTTTTAGGGTGTTTAATGGACGTTTTTAGGATCAACTGTAGACAAATGTAGGTTGAAAGCATGGACAGAAATAGGACAAAGACAGACCATTTTAGGGTCAAAGAGGACAGATTAAGGGTCACCATGGTCAAAAATAGGGCGAAAATGTAGCATACACGGTAGATACCCTATTTTTGTCATAGTTCGAATACAAGTGTAGCTGAAACTGCTAAAATGCAATTGATGAGACAGATTCGTATGGATTACACCCTAAATATGTCCATAGTACAATCGAGACTTGACCACCCACTTTGCAAACCAGATGATACATATTAAATGGTTCGTATCAAATGCTACAAACCGGACAAGTCTTATGCCAGAAAAGTCTTATGCAATGAAGAAGGACAGCTCCGATAGCGCTCAGCTATATTCGTGGCTGCCCTTCATACCTCTAATTTGATACTAGTCCTTCAATCGCCGCTTAGTCGCGCTCATCAATACGTATCACAATATTCCCGAACTGCTGACTCTGCTCCATACGTTCAAAGGCCAGGCCGATCTCAGACAATGGATAGACGCTATCTATAACTGGGCGAATGCTGTGCTGCTCCAGTAATGCCATCATTGCGGCGAATTC
Organism: Paenibacillus hunanensis; assembly: GCF_034055775.1. Taxonomy (NCBI): domain Bacteria; kingdom Bacillati; phylum Bacillota; class Bacilli; order Caryophanales; family Paenibacillaceae; genus Paenibacillus; species Paenibacillus hunanensis. The sequence continues at coordinate 2,248,903 of NZ_CP139194.1, forward strand.
TTCATGACTTCCCATCGACGTACCTTTAATATTCACCTGTGGGAAAAATAACGATCGCATCGGAATAGTAATATCATCCCCAGAGCTAGCTCCGAATACGACAATCGTTCCATTAGGCTTAATGACTTCAAAATATTGTGAAAAGGTTGCCGGGCCGATGCTATCTAGAATGAGATCGACCGCATTCACCCCAATAGCCTGTACCCAGTCGGCATGACTATCAAGCGCAGATGTAATCGGCAAGTCCAAAGCTTTTTGTCGCTTAATTTCACTTCTGGACGTGACGGTGACATGCGCGCCAATTGCAGCTGCCATCAATGCGGCAAATGTCGCAACACCGCCGCTAATTCCAGGAATCAGTACATGCTGTCTCGGCTGCAATTGCCCCTTTGTAAATAGAGCACGATAAGCGGTAAGAGCAGCAAGCGATAATCCACCCGCTTCTTCCCAGGATAGATACAGGGGCTTGCGAATAATATTTTCTTCTGGCACAATGACATATTCAGCTAATGTTCCCGCAGTCGGGCCACCAAGTATATTAGGAACGGTGGGCACCTGTTCGGTTTTAGCCCAATCCAGACAGGGATTAATAATTACTTCGGAGCCAATAAGCAGCTCGTCTACGCCTTCACCGACTGCTTCGATAATGCCTGCACCATCTGAGCCAAGGATCAATGGAGAGTCCGCGTCTGTTCGCTCTGCCATTAAAAATAAATCTCGATGATTTAATCCGGCAGCCTTCAGTCGTATTTTGACTTCGCCTGCGCCGGGCAGCCCTTCGGGTAGCTCTGTCTGCTGTAGGGAATGTATACCTGAACCGCCTGCATGTATGATTGCTCTCATCTCAAGCCTCCTGTTAGCATAATGTTAGATTGTTAGATTTCAAGTATATAGGCTACGCCTACATAGCATAAGTATGCACATTGAGGTTATAGACTAACCTTTATGTTAGTAATAGGAGGATCGATATGGACTTTGACGTGAAGTTTGGAAGCTGTCCCATCTACTACACCATTTCGAAAATTGAAGGCAAGTGGAAGTGGGTAATTTTGTATAAGCTGCATAAATCGAAGGTGATTCGGTATAATCGACTATGGGATGAACTCAAGCCAATCGCCCATCGTACACTCAGCCGACAGCTTAAAGAACTGGAAGCAGATGGACTTGTTCACCGGGAGCAATATAATGAAATTCCGCCAAAAGTGGAATATTCATTAACTCCAGTTGGAGAGACGCTGGCACCGATTCTGGAGCTGATGTCCGAATGGGGAGCAGAGCAGCTGAATCATTGTAATTCCAACAGTGTGGATAAGCTTTCTTGATTTTCGATCATCAAGGTGATATGATTTCACCATTACGCTGCATGTATATCAGCAGCAGGTAATGTGTAAGTGACACCACAACTTCATAAGTTTTGTCCTCGGGGCGGGGTGTAATTCCCCACCGGCGGTGTTGAGATGATAGATGGTGGATTGCCGTCTGCAAGCTCTAAGTCCGTGACCCGGTGAGCATGATGTCATGCTTGGCGGTGGATCTGGTGAGAATCCGGAGCCGACAGTATAGTCTGGATGGGAGAGGAAAAGGACAGGTCTGACGTATGTGCAGGCGCTGTTCGTATGGAGATTCATGCACGCTTGTTCAGGCATGGATACAGGATTGCCGACTGGAAATGGCTTGTTTGCTATATTCCTTTATTCGGGCACATCCGTATATCATTGTCATTGGTCTGAATAGCGAAATGGGCTGTCGTATGCCTATTTGCATGATCATGTCTGCCGAATCAAAGGTATTACTTGTGAATACCGTTGTTTGCGTATGAACTGAATCCATATTTCTGTCTATTTATGATGCCCCGTAGTACCGGTATGTTGCCGGTCTGCGGGGCTTTTCGCGTTTTCGGATTGTTCATGAAGTATAATTTTGTTACTATGTTATAAATGGTAACTTAATAAACTGTAGGATCTGATCTTTCACCTCCCGCTTGCATCATTTCACAGAGATCCTTTTCACAAAGGGCGAATGAAGCGTGAACGATGCGGTATGGATGAGACAATAGATCAGATCACATTTGTACAATACGAAGGAGCCCTGAAGATGAACTTATTAAACGATGAATTTTATATGTCACTTGCACTAGATATGGCGGAGCGCGCCCAGGGACAGACGGAGATTAACCCGGTCGTCGGCTGTGTAGTTGTGAAGGATGGGCGAGTCGTTGGTATGGGTGCTCATTTGAAGCGTGGCACTGGACATGCGGAGGTGCATGCTCTCAATATGGCGGGCGCTGAAGCGAAGGGAGCTACAGCTTATGTCACGCTGGAGCCTTGCAGTCATTATGGCAAGACACCACCATGCAGTGATCGACTGATTGCCGAAGGGGTTAAGCGTGTCGTGGTCGCCGCGGTCGATCCGAATCCGCAGGTAGCCGGTTCAGGCATTGAACGTCTGCGTAGTCATGGTATTGAAGTCGTAACAGGCGTGCTGGCGAAGCGTTCGGAGCGTCTAAACGAGACGTTTAACAAGTATATTACGACCAAGCTGCCATTCGTTACACTCAAGACAGCAAGTACGCTCGACGGACGTCTTGCTTCCCGTACAGGTGACAGCAAATGGATCTCCAATGCAGCCGCTCGTGAACGTGTACACGCGATGCGTCATCGTCATCAGGCGATCATGGTTGGCATCGGCACAGCGCTCGCAGACGATCCAGAACTGATCACTCGTACCGAGGTGCCGGGCTTGAATCCAATTCGTATCGTGATCGACTCGAAGCTGCGCATCGATAATGAAGCACGGCTACTTGATACGACACTGGCACCGACCATTGTTGTGACGACTGCACAGGCAGATCGCGCACGTATAGCAGAGCTGGAAAGTCGTCATGTACAGGTGCTCATCTGCGGTGAAGGCGAGCATGTCGATCTGCATCTAGCGATGCGTCGTCTTGGTGAGCTTGAGATTTCTTCCATTTTGCTGGAGGGTGGCGGCAAGCTGAATGGAGCAATGCTTGAAGCCGGCTTGGTGGATCGAATTACGCTCTTCTTGGCACCAAAGCTGATCGGCGGCAACCTGTCTACATTCGTATTTGATGGCTTTGAGAAGATGAATCAAGCCGTGACACTCGATGAGGTTGAGGTCGAAACGCTGGATGACAATGTCTGCATCAGCGGACGTGCATTATATCATCATTTGTAAAATTGGCAAAGGCAGGTGATCCTCCATGTTCACCGGATTAATTGAGGAAATCGGTACATTGAAAAAAATAGATCGTCGCGGCGAAGCGATGGTGCTTGGTATTCAGGCATCCCATATTATGCATGGGCTAGCATTGGGCGATAGCGTTGCCTGCAATGGCGTCTGCCTGACTGTAACGACGATTGCAGGCTCGATCTTTACGGTAGATGTGATGCCAGAAACGTATCGTCTGTCCAGTCTCAAGGAGCTGCGTTCAGGAAGTCCGATCAATCTGGAGCGTGCGATGGCAGCGAATGGACGCTTTGGCGGTCATATCGTGCAGGGTCATGTGGATGGCGTGGCGACGATTGAAGGGATTGAGAGCAACCAGAATGCGGTAATTTTCCATATCAAGCCTCAGCATAGCGAGCTATTTCGCTATATTATTCCCAAAGGCTCAATTGCCGTCGATGGCATCAGTCTTACCGTTGTATCCGTTGATAACGGGAGCTTTACCATCTCGATCATTCCACATACGCTCAAGGAAACGGTGCTCGCGCATCGTAAGCCGGGCGATACAGTCAATATTGAATGCGATGTGCTGGGTAAATATATCGAGCATATGATGAATTATCGTCAGTCGACACCGAATGATGCACAGTCTTCACGTGGTGGCGGCTTGACGGCGGATTTTTTACAGCAAAACGGGTATATGTAAACACGTACAAATAGTAGTGCATCCTGATAGACAGAAGGAGGCGGAGCACATGAGTGACGAACTTACCGGTTTAAGCCGGATTGAGGATGCCGTGCATGATTTGCAGCAGGGAAAGGTCGTTATTGTAGTAGATGATGAGGATCGGGAAAACGAAGGCGATTTTATCGCGCTGGCCGATCATGCAACACCAGCGATCATTAATTTTATGGTGACCGAAGGACGTGGCTTGGTTTGCTTACCGATCACAGCCGAGCGCGCACAGGAACTGAAGCTGGAGCCGATGGTGCAGCAAAATACGGACTATCACGGTACAGCCTTTACCGTTTCGATTGATCATGTGGATACGACAACTGGCATTTCCGCTTATGAGCGCTCGCTCACAGCGATGGCGATTACGAATCCAGAAGCAGGCTCAGAGCATTTTCGCCGTCCAGGGCATATGTTTCCACTCATTGCGAATCCGGGCGGTGTGCTGGCACGACCAGGACATACTGAAGCGGCTGTCGATCTGGCACGTCTAAGTGGTGCGTATCCAGCAGGAGTCATCTGCGAAATTATGAATGAGGACGGCACGATGGCACGTCTGGATCAATTACGTATGCTGGCACGCAAGCATGATCTCAAGCTGATTAGCATTCAAGAACTGATCCATTATTTGCAAAAGCTTGAGAGCGAGCTACAAAGCAATTAATTTTAGGTGAATTAGTATTTTATCCCATACACTAACCAAAGCGAGGAATCCAACCATGGCGAATATTTTTGAAGGACATTTAGTTTCTCAGGGGTTAAAATTTGGTATTGTTGTCGGTCGTTTTAATGAGTTTATTACCAACAAGCTGCTCAGCGGCGCATTGGACGCACTGCACCGTCATGGTACAGCACAGGAGGATATCGATATTGCCTGGGTACCCGGTGCATTCGAAATTCCATTGATCGCCCAAAAGATGGCGGAATCAGGCAAATACGATGCAGTCATCACACTGGGCACAGTGATTCGCGGTTCAACAACGCACTATGATTATGTGTGCAATGAAGTAGCCAAAGGCGTTGCAGCGATCAATCTGAAAACAGGCGTACCGGTCATTTTCGGCATTGTAACGACAGAGAGCATTGAGCAAGCGATCGAGCGCGCAGGTACCAAAGCCGGCAACAAAGGCTGGGATTCGGCGAATGCGGCGATCGAAATGGCAAATCTGTCCAGCCAATTCAAGAACTAATCCGCATAAACGCATATCAAAGTTCACAAAAAGAGGCCATCCAAAGAGGATTAGGCCTCTTTTTGCTGAATATGTATAGTCATGCCTTCACATTAAGGATAAAATAAGGTTGGTGTGATATGTTAGTTATGCGTATGCTTTATACGATAACCAAGCATGATACCGACCGATATTGAATCAAGGGAGTGTGCCTGTGACTGTACTATACAAACTCGCTACGTTCGAAGGGCCGCTCGATCTGCTGCTTCACTTAATTGACGAATCGGAAATTGACATCCAGAACATCCCGATTAGTGAAATCACGGAACAGTATCTGGATTATCTTCATAGTATGAAGGAGCTTGAGCTTGAAGTTACCAGTGAGTTTCTGGTGATGGCGGCGACTCTGCTCTCCATCAAGAGCAAAATGCTGCTTCCTAAGCCACCGGTAATGGAGATCGACGATTTTGATTATATTGAAGATGACGATATGGACCCTCGTGCGGAGCTTGTGCGCAAGCTGGAGGAATACCGGAAGTATAAAGGCATCGCGGGTCATTTGCGTGAGCGCGAAGAGGAGCGTAGCCTGATCTTTACAAAGGAACCGGAGGATATGACGCCCTTTGTCGCTCGAGTGAATTACAATCCGGTCGAAGGCTTACATACGATGGATCTGGTGGAAGCCTTTCAGAAGGCGCTTCGCCGGGCGACAAGACGTGTGCGCGTGACCCGGATACAGCGTGATGAGATTTCCGTAAAGGATCGCATTCGGCAGGTCGTGGATCGTTTCCAACGGCTAGAGCGAGGGGAGCAATTGCTCTTTTCCAAACTGCTTGAAAGTGAGACCGTGCGCCAAGAGATCGTAGTGACCTTTCTTGCAGTGCTTGAAATGATGAAAATGCGGCAGATTTGCTGTTACCAGAGTCGTCTGTTTGACGACATTGTGATGGAGTGGAGAGGAGAAGTAAGCCTTAATGAAGTCCCAGAAGTTGAAAGCAGTTATTGAAGGCATGTTATTTCTCGCAGGAGAGGAAGGGCTGAATGTACGACAGATCGCCGAAGTGACCGAGCAGCCTGTCGATGTGGTGCAGATTGCTATCGACGAGCTACAGGCAGATTTGAAAAAGGCACGTCGCGGCATTCAGATCATTCATATCGCTGGCTGCTATCAGCTATCGACCTTACCTGCGCATGCAGTATATTATAAGCGGCTGGCAGACTCGCCAAGCCGCTCCTCCTTGTCTCAGGCAGCATTGGAGACCTTGTCGATCATCGCCTATCGCCAGCCGATTACACGCGTGGAGATTGAGGAGATTCGTGGTGTCAAAAGTGACCGTGCCCTTTACACACTCGTGAACAAGGATCTGATTCAGGAGGTTGGACGTGCGGAAGCGATTGGACGTCCGATTTTGTACGGTACGACCAAGTCATTCCTGAATTATTTCGGCTTGAGCGGTTTACGTGAGCTGCCCGATGCGTCCCAGTTCGAGACAGAGGGTGATCTGGAAGAAGAGACCCAGCTTCTGTTCAACCGTCTGGAGGAACAGACATATGGAGAGGATTTACCCGAGCTTGCCGAGCTGGGCGAGGAATTGCTCGAAGCGGTGGAGGAAGCGGGTGTGCAGGGTTTCGAGCTGCCGGAATCGCTTCGTGAGGTAGCAGAGCATGAGCATAGTGATGAAGGTGCAGCTCGTGAAGAGGATATCGCTGACCATGCCTCAAATGAGAATCGTAGAGATGATAAAGGATCGGAGTAAGATCGATTCGCTGCGAAATATGGGCCTGTGAAAGATAAATTGCATGAGTGGTGTTCATTTCGATGATTTTGCATAATCAACTTGTGACTGTGTGACTGTGTGACTGTGTGACTGTGTGACTGTGTGACTGTGTGACTGTGTAAAGCATCGACATCCAATGTAATGCTAAGGCAACAGGCTCGAACTGTATATACTAAGCTAAATTAAAAACAGGTCCATTCACGAGAAGGTGAGGGGCCTGTTTTTGTTATGTTCATTATGAATTGGAGTGAATGGAGCCATCCCAGATAATAGATAGAGCTAGACAATAGATATAGCTACTGGTAAACATACGTATCATCGCAGATTATATCGTAATCCGTATTGCTAATGAACATCCACGCTAGTTCATTGAGATCAAGCATGAATACGATCTGTGCATATTACATAGAGCCGTTTAAAATAACGATGCAGATCGTTGGTATACAGGCAAAGCATGCATCCGATACCCACGATTCGTTTATCGCCCGCTTAGTCCGTCACTACTCCTTTTTTTCCACCGGAATATAAATGTCCATCACCAGATTCTCGTTGCCGTAGCAGCGCTGATCGTATACCTCAAAGTCTACCCCACCCTGTGCATAGGCATAACCAGAGCTAGGGAACCATTCATTGAAAATATAACTCGTCGTACCCTGAATCGCACGTACAAAGCCGCCATCTGCACGATGAGCAGGTGGAGTAGTAAAAACAGCATAAGTAGAGGCAGGAACGGTCGTCGTAAACAAGCCATCTGGTACACGATCAAAATTCTCTACCTCCACCCCAATCACATAGCGAAAATGCTCTGAATGCTCTTCATTCATAATACATGCACCATATTCAGTATGACTGATAGGCTGAATCACCTCGTGCAGCGTGTGCTCCCAATTTTCAGCCATATAGCGTTGCCAGAAAGCGGGGATATCGGTCATATTTTCACCATTCACACGTGTTTCGAGAGCATAGCCTGCCAGCTTAAATTCTGGTTTGATTACAAAAGTAGGTCGCATCATCATTCCTCCGATTAGTTGATAGTTGGCGAGCTTCGCAAGGTCTACCTTTTCGGGAACATAGCCAGTAGCATGCATACGATATTGCTCCGGAGACAAGCCGTATGTCTTGCGAAATGCCTTGGTGAAGCCTGCATGCGTTTCAAAGCCATAATCGAGCGCGATATCCAGCAATGTACGTGTGCTTGCCATATCTGCTGCGGCATACGCTAGCCGTCTGCGCCGAATATACTCCATAACGGGTAAGCCCGTCTGTGACTGAAATACTTTGTAAAAATGATATAGCGAGAAGCCTGCCTGACCAGCAAGCTCTTCGGCTCGCATCGGTTCTTTAAGATGCTGCTCGATATAATCGATAGTCGATTGAATGCATTCCATATGATTCATAGATTCGTTCCCTCCCGATCGGTAAGGCTATTGTAGCAAAATGAATTCGGATGGGCTTGTCCATTTTTGCGAATGATTTTGATTATAGATGCGATCGAGATTGTATTCGTAGAGAACGGTGCGATGACAGCAAAAAGGCTCTGTCTATGAAGGTGCTATAGACAAAGCCTTTTAAGGATTTTATTCGATTTATTGACAGTTTAAAGAACCGGAGAATAGAGTACAGCCTGCGCGCCCATCTTTGTGGTTGAGTAACATTTATGCCTTACTTTCTCATCTGCCTATTTTTTCAATAGCAAATACAAAAAGTACGGCGCACCGATAAAAGCAACCACAACACCGGCAGGTAAGCCGTCCGGTTCCGTTAGATTACGACCGATCGTGTCAGCGAGTAAAAGAAGCCAACCACCGATCAGGATCGAAACGGGAACGAATAGCTGATGCTTCGGTCCAACCAGCGCGCGTGCGATATGCGGTGCCATCAGTCCGACAAAGGCGATGCCGCCTGTGACAGATACTGCGGATGCAGCGAGCGCTACAGCAGCTAACATGAGTAATAGACGATCCCGCTGAATCGGTACGCCTGCACCCACCGCAGTTTCCTCATTGAGTGCGAGCAGATTAAGTGAGCGGCATTTATAAAGGACAAACGGAATCAGGATGATGAGCCATGGTAATAATGCGATAATAAACGGCCAATCCGTACCCCATACATTACCAGCAAGCCAGCGAGCGATAAAGTCGACTTTGACCTGATCGACGGAGGCGATGAGTACAACCATCACACCGGATAGGGCGAGTGAGAAGCCTACACCAGTAATAATCAGCTTCATCGGCTGCAAGCCTTCGGCACGACTGTAAGAGAAGAAATAAATGATAATCGCAGTCACCAGCGCCGACAGGAACGCAACGATCGGAATCATATAAGCAAAGCTTCCAACCTCCAGTGGAGCGAACAGAAAGAAGATCGTAATCCCCACACCAGCGCCCGAGTTGATGCCCACAATACCGGGATCAGCGAGTTCATTACGTGTAATCCCTTGTAGCACGGCCCCAGATAGGGCAAGCGCCATCCCTGCCAGCAGTGTGATCAGCATACGAGGCAGACGGATAGAGAAAATAACGAATTGATCCATAAAGCTCCCCTGTCCAAGCAACGTTGGAATGATCCGATCAAAAGATACGGATGAAGAGCCCAGACCAAGTGATATGATGAGTGTTGCGATGGTGAGTAGAGTTAGAGCCAGCATAACTATTTGCTGACGGCGAAAGGTTTGTACAGCTTTGATCATAACGATTGCACTCCTTTGCGTACGATGAGCAGGAAGAACGGTAAGCCCATAATCGAAAGGATCGCCGCAACCGGTGTCTCAAAGGGAGCATGAATCGTCCGGGCAAGCATATCTGCGAATACCATAAAGGCAGCTCCAATAATAGCGGATAACGGTAAAATCGTACGGTAATCGGTTCCAGCGAACATCCGCACAATATGCGGCACCATCAGCCCGACAAATGCTAGATTGCCCACAAGCGCAACGCCTGAGCCTGCAAGCAGGGTAATTAGCACGAACAGTGCAATTTTGATCGGCATCGTTTTCAATCCAAGCCCCACAGCCGTACTTTCGCTCAGGCTCAAAATCGTAAGCTGTCTGGACAGCATAACTGCGATGATCAGACAAATGATGATGATCGGTGCCAGTGCTTGAACCTGTGTCCATGTTGTGCCAGCCAGACCCCCGGATGTCCACATTGATACACTTTTGGCAACCTTGAATTTCAGGCTGATGCCATCTGCAATTGCACTGAGTAGCGCGGACACCGCAGCACCTGCCAGCACCATCCGTAGTGGCGACATATTGCGTTTACGCAGTGCGGCAATGCCGAAGACTAGCAGAACACCAAGCGTTGCACCGATAAAGCAAGCAATCATCGTACCGATATAGCCTGCTGCCGGGAAGATCGCAAATACAAACGCAAGCGCTGCACTGGCACCAGCCGTTAATCCGAGTAACCCGGGATCAGCGAGTGGATTGCGAGTGAGTCCTTGCATAATCGCACCCGCTACGGCCAATGCAGAACCAACCAACACACCAGCTACTTCACGTGGTAAGCGAATTTCACGAATAATCGAAATGTCGCCACCGCTCAAATGAGGGCTAAAGATCGCATCCCGAATATCTGCAAGGGAGATGCTTTTCGCGCCTAGCAGGATCGCTACTACAAAAACAATCACAAACAGCACCAGACTGAGCAAGAGCTGCAATGGAAAATACCGCAAACGCTTATTTAACGCAGGAGTTTTCATCGATCCATCATTTCCTTCACTAAATTTGGAAAAAAGGAACGCATCGCCGCGTTCCTTTTTGTGTGTTGCAATGTGCAGTTTACTACTCGTACGATCAGGATTGACCGAGCAGGTCTTTTTTGATCAGCTCCAGCTGCAAGTCCAGCGTCGTTGCATCATTAAATGTAAACCCACGTCCATCCACTTCATACAGATGATTATTTTTCACAGCTGGAATATTTTTGAATGTATCGGTGCTTTCAAATGATGTATCTGAATCTGGATATTTACTGAAGAATACATAATCCCCCATATAATCCGGCAACACTTCAGCAGATAGGGTGTAGTACCCATCTTTCTTCGTCATTTCTTTTACTTTTTCCGGCATGTTCAGACCCATTGCCTGATAAAGGATCTCAGTACCGCGTCCCCATGCATCTCCGAAGGTGTACATTTCTTTACCATACACTTCAAATACGGATACAGTAGCATCAGCGCCGATTTTGGCTTTAATTTCTTCGCCAGCTTTAGTAGCACGTGCTTTGAAGTCCTTCACCCAGGCAGCGCCTTCTTCGGCTTTGTTTACCACTTTAGCCGTTTCCTCAATCTGAGTCAGATAGTCGACCTTGTTGTACGTAAACGAAACGAGTGGAGCCAGTTGTTTCAATTTGTCGATATTTTTAGTCGTGCTGCTGGTAATAATCAGATCCGGTTTTAGTTCAATAATTTGTTCCAGATTGTCAGCCGATACTTCTTTGGCATTGCCAAGATAAGGCTTCATATTCGGATTGGACATCGTCCATGTGTCTGCACCTACGATAGGTACGCCTAACTTAGCGAGCGTACCCGCGGAGCCGTCCAGCACCACTACACGTTGTGGATTGGCAGGCACTTCAACCGGACCATTTTCAGATTGATATGTAATCGTCGAGGCTTCAGTCGTTGTCGCTTCACCAGACTGGCTGCCTGAACCGTTCGTTTCCGTTCCTGTTGTTGCATTGCTCTGTGCATTACCACATGCTGCGAGCATCAATACGAGTACAACCATCAAAGGCAAAAACCATTTTCTCATTTCCTAATCCCCTTTTATTTGTTGAAATTGATAATCATTATCAAACACAATAATAAAACTTTACGTTCCGAGCTATAATTTGTCAACCCTTCATTTGCTTCTTGCGTGCAGTCGTAGTAAGGTGTATGCATAACATTTTAGCCAATTGGAAAGGATGATCTCACCATGACCGATTTGCAATTGACGCCCTACCGACAAGCCCTTACTGACTGGAGTTTTAAAGCAGCGAACGACAAAGAGTGGTTACCCGCAACCGTACCTGGAACAGTACATACGGATCTACTTGCGCACGGTAAAATTCCCGACCCATTTTATGGAACTAACGAGAAGGATGTGCAGTGGATCGATAAGCAGGATTGGGAATACATAACGACGGTAACGATTGAGCAAGCTGTGCTTCGTCATTCCCATGTGGAGCTGGTGTTTCACGGATTGGATACGTACGCAGATGTATACTTAAATGGTCAACTGGTGCTCTCCGCAGACAATATGTTTCGTACATGGCGCGCAGATGTGAAAGCGTATGCGAAGTCAGGTGAGAACACGCTTCGCATCGTATTCCGCTCACCGATTCAGGAGGATCTGCCGAAGCTGGAGGCGCTCGGTTATCCGTTGCCTGCCAGCAATGATCAGTCTGACGTTGGAGAGCTGGGCGATAAGCGCGTGAGCATCTTTGCCCGCAAAGCGCCATATCATTATGGCTGGGACTGGGGTCCGCGCTTTGTGACGAGTGGAATCTGGCGTGAGGCAGAGCTGGTGGCATGGTCAGATGTACGGATTGAAAGTGTATTTATCCGTCAGGATCAAATAACAGCCGAAACAGCAGAGCTAACTGCGGTCATCCAGGTATATTCGGAGCGTGAACGTGAGGCGAATATACATATTCAGACGGATGGAGACAATTGGGAGCGTAAGGTGACGCTACAGGAAGGCACAGATGTGATTGAGCTGCCGCTCACTGTGGATCAGCCGCGTCTGTGGTGGTCACGAGGTCTGGGTGAAGCGCATTTGTATACCTTCACAACCGAGGTATTAGATGAAGGAAGTCGTCAGCCGCTGGCTACACACGAGGTGCGTACCGGACTGCGCTCGGTTCGACTTGTACGTGAGCAGCATGAGGATATGCCAGGCACATCGTTTTATTTTGAGCTAAATGGTGTACCTGTATTTGCTAAAGGTGCCAATCATATTCCGAATGATAGCTTCTTGACGCGTGTAACACGTGAGCGTTATTTGCATGAGATTGTCTCGGCAGCTGATGCGAATATGAATATGCTACGCGTATGGGGCGGCGGCATTTATGAAAATGATGAGTTCTACGAGTTATGTGATGAGTACGGGATTCTCGTATGGCAGGACTTTATGTTTGCATGCAGTATGTATCCGGGGGATGAGGAGTTCCTCGATAGCGTACAGGCAGAAGCAGAGGATAATATTCGTCGTCTGCGCAATCACCCATCGATCGTGCTCTGGTGCGGAAACAATGAGATCGATTCCGCATGGGCGCATTATATTGAAAATGGCGGTTGGGGCTGGAAAAAGGATTACACCGAGGAGCAGCGCAACAAAATCTGGGCAGATTATGAAGCTATTTTCCATGAGCTATTGCCCGAGGTTGTCGAAGCAGAGGCCCCAGGCGCAGAATACTGGCCGTCCTCACCACTTGTTGATCTGACAGGTGATGCTGATCAGCATACACGCTCCTTAACCGATACCGGAGATATTCACTATTGGGGCGTATGGCATGGCAGTGAGCCATTTGAAAATTATAACTCGTATGTCGGTCGCTTTATGAGCGAATATGGCTTCCAGTCCTTCCCGGAATATCGCTCGGTACGTACGTATGCGGAGGAATCCGATCTGGAGCTAGAATCCGAAGTCATGCTGCGCCACCAGAAAAATGGGGCGGGTAACCGTCTGATCAAGGAATACATGGATAAATATCTGCCACAGCCAAAGGACTTTCCGTCCTTCCTGTATATGAGCCAGGTGCTGCAAGCCGAAGCGATGCAAATGGCAATCGAAGCTCATCGTCGCAACAAGCCATATTGCATGGGAACACTATACTGGCAAATGAACGATTGCTGGCCGGTCGCTTCATGGGCAGGCATGGACTACTATGGTCGTTGGAAGGCCCTTCATTATTATGCGAAACGTAGCTTCCGTGATATCGCCGTTTCGGTCGATGGTACAGACGGCGAGAACTTCCATATTTATACGATCTCGGATGTGCTATCACCTGCTGCCTTGACCTTGCGTGTGAAGGTGCTTGGTCTGGACGGCGAATTGTACAAAGAAATCCCGCAATCATTCCATCTAGCAGGGAATGATTGTGTGAAGCAGATGTCCCTGTCCAAGCAGCATTTGCTGGATGGTGTTGATCCACATCAAGCAGTATTGCTGGTCGAGCTGGAGCATGAAGGCGAGGTCATCGATAGCAAGCTGAACTACTTCGTTCCTGCAAAAGAAGTTGCACTGAGCCAGCCTCAGCTTACCGTAACAGAAACGACGGAAAATGGAGTTAGCGTGATCAAGCTGACAACTGACAAGCTGGCACGTCAAGTATGGCTCTCCGCAGACAATACAGGCGAATTCAGCGATAACTATTTCGACCTGCTGCCAGGACAGACGCATACCGTTTATTTCAATCAGCTGGCTGCTGTACCACAGAAGGATGCTAATGCTACACAACTACAGCATGGCTTGAGCACTGCACGTTTCACGCCAGCTGTCGTCGAAGGCTTAAAGGTGACCTCGATGGCGGATTATATTGAGCTTTAATGGTATAGATAGTACCTGTGCTGTAAGATGCAATAGCTCTCTGTTCATACTGTTTTCTACTATATAGTAGGAAAATATGCGTTTGCAGTTATGTAGCAGACGTCGATAACAGCAAAATTCCGCTCTCTATATATAAAGGGAGCGGAATTTGCTAATTTTAAAAGATAGATTGAAACAATCTTCTGATCGAAATAACCTCAATACTCTCCATAACGATAAGCTACCGAATGACCGGTAAAATGATCCAAGCTACATATTGTATCGAATTCCTAGTGTTATATAATGACAGGAAGAAATGAAATACATACAGAACGCCCAAAGCATGATCCATCGCAACAAAACATGCTAGAAAGGAAGCTATGTATACTACAATAACTAAAATCATTCCTGCTATCCTTTTATTCATTACGTGGTCGCTATTATCTGGCTGCGTGCATTCACAGTCTACAGCAGTTTCAACAACGATTTCTGCTCAAGCAATGAACAATAACCATAAAGAAGATAGATCTGACAAGCAATTTCAAGCTTCTGAGCAAGCCAACTTTTTAACAGGCGACCAATTTAAGCAGAACTCCGACTTGATCATCAAAAATTTTGAGCTTGCATATGACAAACAAAAACAAGCCATGACGTATCATATAGAGTACAAGTTAGGGTTAGATGCAATAACATTTATCCAAAGCGGACAGCATCCTTATTATTTTCGTTTGGAAGCACCTGAAAAATGGCGTTCTTTGTTCACTTCAGCTCAATCTGTGGAGACACCTGGTGCTAAGCTAATTGGCGATTCTGAAAATATCTATACGGTAGATATGAGTATTCCATTACAGCACCAAGCGACGGATCAGACGATTCAAAAGATTGTAAACGATCCTTACGACTATGTATTGTATCTTTACGAGAATCCCGCGTTCCCTGCACGTATCGTAGGCAATGTATATGGCTCGATCAACAACCCTTCCTAATCGATAAACATTTGTACTAGCACGTAATAAAAATAGCCTGTAAGCTGTCTTTTCACCCTGTAGATTCTCTTTTAACTTGGAGAAAAATCTACAGGTTGTTTTTATAGCCATATCCTCATTCTCTCTACAAAAAACAATCGAAACGGTACTTTTATGTAAACGATTGGAAAGACATTGCAGCTAATTTACATCCTGTCTTGTGATTTTGTTCGCGTATGAGTATCATTAGTGTGAGGTGAATTAACTATTATGGAACGATTGCAAAAAATATTGGCTCAGGCTGGGATTGCTTCACGCCGTAAAAGTGAGGAGTTAATCCTTGCTGGTAAAGTAACCGTTAATGGTGAAGTGGTGACCGAGCTTGGAACAAAGGCTGATCCGACAGTGGATGAGATCACAGTGAACGGCAGATCCATCGCAGCTGAGAAAAAAGTATATTATATGCTAAATAAGCCAAAAGGTGTCATTACGAGTGCTTCCGATCCAGAAGGTCGTAAAATAGTACAGGATTACATGAAGGGCGTCAAAGAACGTGTATATCCAGTCGGACGTCTTGATTATGACTCTGAAGGATTACTCATTTTGACCAATGATGGTGAACTGGCGAATAAGCTGACGCACCCAAGGCACCACGTACCGAAGACGTATCTCGTTACAGTCGAAGGTGTACCACATGGTGAAGCGCTGGAGAAATTCCGCCGTGGGATTCAGCTTGAAGATGGTATGACCAAGCCAGCAGAAGCGGACTATTATGACGTGGATACCGATAAGAAGCAGGCGACCATTCGTGTAACGATCTACGAGGGTAAGAACCGTCAGATTCGCCGGATGTTTGACGCACTATCACATAAGGTTATTAGACTGAAACGTATTTCCTTTGGTGAGCTGCTTATTGGCAATTTGAAGCGTGGTATTTATCGCCCGCTAACAAAGGAAGAAATCGATCAGCTGCACAAAGGAATTAAGCAATAACCTGCAATAAGGCAGTAGAGTAAGCCAACTTGTATCATCATTCTGCTCCAAGTTGGCTTACTTCTTGTTTTACGTATAATAGAACGGCTACATAGCGATGTGGATCTATACTTTTGGAGTGAGGATCGCATAGCATTCTGCTTCTGTTATACGACTTACATTGACTAAAGACAATCCATCCGGTATCGACCGGATATTTCGTCGCACAGCTAGGAGGCCTCAGGTAATGAGTGAACCAATGAATCGTATTCTCGTAGTAGATGACGAAGAGCGTATTCGCCGTCTGCTGCGCATGTATCTTGAAAAAGAAGGCTATGAAATTGAAGAGGCTGAGGATGGCGAAACGGCGCTACGTAAAGCGCTTGCCGACGACTACGGTCTAATTATGCTGGATCTGATGCTACCAGGCATCGATGGCATTGAAGTATGTAATCGTCTGCGCCAGTCCAAATCGACACCTGTGCTGATGCTGACTGCGAAAGGCGAGGAGGTCAACCGCGTACAGGGCTTTGAAGTCGGTGCGGATGACTATGTAGTCAAACCATTCAGTCCGCGCGAAGTCATTTACCGGGTGAAGGCGATTATGCGCCGTTCATCAGCGACTGCGTATCTGTCTCAGGACAGCAATTCGAGCAATAACATCGTATTCCCGAATCTAATCATCGAGCATGATGCACACCGCGTTATGGCAAGTGGGCATGAGATTAGCTTAACGCCGAAGGAATATGAGCTGCTGCACTTCCTGGCAACCTCGCCGGATAAAGTATTTTCGCGTGAGGAATTGCTCAAGGATGTATGGAACTATGAGTTCTTTGGCGACCTGCGTACAGTCGATACGCACGTCAAGCGTTTGCGTGAAAAATTAAATAAAGTCTCTCCTGAGTCAGCCGCGATGATTACTACTGTCTGGGGTGTAGGCTACAAGCTAGAGGTACCGAAGTAACGTGGATTTCTGGAGAACACTTGTCGGTAAGCTATGGCTGACGATTAGCGGGCTCGTTGCCTGTGTGCTGCTGACACTGGGGCTATTTTTGCTGCCATATATCGATACGAATTTTACAAATTCGGATGCGATTAAGCGGTTGTTTACGTATGTGTCGATTATCGGCTTTACGATGACGACATTTTTTGCCCTATTTTTGCTGACTAAGATTACACAGCCGATGCAACAGCTTATTCAGGCAACCGATGCGATCCGTAAAGGAAAGTACAATACGCGCGTCGCCCTGCACACGAGTGATGAGATCGGTCAGCTGGCAAGTGCCTTTAATCATATGGCAGAGGAACTGGAGCGCAATATTCAGAGCCTACAGCTGGAAAAGGAGCAAATGGCGAGTGTACTGCGTAGTATGGGCGACGCTGTTATTACCTTTGACAAGCAGGGCAATATGATTTTGCATAATCCGCTGGGCGAGATGATTATGGATAGCTGGCATAAAACAGGCTGGGAACATGGTGGGCAGGAGGACGATGATACCCATACAGCCACAGCGGTATCACGTGTACCGGAGCCGCTCTATCCGCTGTTTGAGCGTGTCATTCGCGAACGTCAGGAGGAAAGCTCCAATATTCATGTGAAGCAGCAGGTTTGGGCAGTCAATATGACCCCGCTCTATTCAGCTAATGATGTGCACGGTACAGTATCTGTATTGCGTAACGTAACCGAAGAGGTGCGTACCGAGAAGATGCTGCGTGACTTTGTAGCGAATGCATCGCATGAGATTCGCACACCACTGCAAATGATTCAGGGCTACAGTGAGGCATTGCTCGATGGCATGGCTTCCTCGAAGGAAGAGAGCGATGAGCTGGTACAGGTGATCTACGAGGAATCGCTGCGAATGAGCCGTCTCGTACAGGATTTGCTCGATCTATCGCGTATGGAAGCCGGGCATATGGATATGAGCTTCGGCGAAATGAAGCTGAATGAGCTCATTGAACGTATGGATCGTAAATTTTCTGTGCGTGCGAAGGAACGCGATCTGAAGCTGGAGGCAGGCTGCCAGCCAACGCCCCTACTCATTGAAGCGGATACAGATCGCTTAGAGCAGGTATTTACGAATCTGCTCGACAATGCATTCCGTCATACACCAGCAGGTGGACAGGTAACCGTACAGGCAGTGCTCAAGGATGAGCAGGTGAAGGTAACGTTTACGGATACTGGAGCCGGTATTCCACAGGAGGATCTGCCGCATATATTTGAACGCTTTTATAAAGCGGATAAAGCACGTGTGCGCGGTGAATCTGGTGGTACAGGACTGGGGCTTGCCATTGTACGCAACATTGTCGAAGCACATCATGGGACAATTCATGCGGATAGCGAGGTAGGGAAGGGAACAACCTTTACGTTATTGCTACCGGTGCGTCATACGAATCGTGTATAGTAATATGATGCTCATCGAGTTTAACCGGATAGATAGTGCCCATATTAAGACCATTTAATCTATTTAAAAGTTGAAGTATAGGATGTAACGATAGTAACGATATTAAAAAGCCTCTGTCACGCGTTGATGTGCCTTTTTAAAATGGACATTAGAAACCCTTACGGGTTGGCAAATGAACATGTAGAGAGCCACATTAACGCTATGACAGAGGCTTTTTGTTATGGTATTCGGTTTCGTTCAGTTGGTTACTTCTATAACATTATGCCCAGAATACCACCTGCTATAAATGCCAGACCCATCAAAATAATCGCGGTAATCATACAGCCAGCACCATTCACGCCGCTTGCAATGATGGCTTGCTGTGGACGCTGTGGATTGTATATAATATTGATTCGCTTGCCAAGACGCTGGAAGGAAACGCTGGTGCTGTACGGATTCCAAAATTGAATGCGTTGACCGGAAGCGGTATAAAATTCGATCTTCAATTCGCGTGTATACCGAGTGTCCACAGGATCTTCACGATCAAACGGCGTAATATCCACATCGATATCCAGATTGGCATCGATGACTGTACCTGTCGTACGTATCCAATGTCTTTTGCGATATCGGTGCTTTTTCAGCATTAAAAGGCGAGATACAGCATCAGCAATCCGACCAGAGCAAATAGAGGTGCCAGTAAAGGCGAACTAAAATGAAACCAGTACACATTAAAATCAATCGACATCGTTTAAAAACTCCTAGTATGTAATATGGATGTGAAATAGTAGTAAGGAATTGCAATGACCTACTTCTTATATATATCGTTCACTGGCTCATAAAATAATAGCCTGCTATCGATACTAACCTGAAATGATCCTCGTCCCGTGCGATAGAGGACGATACAACCATGTTCCGATTTGCGCGATAGCAGGCTTTAATCTAGCTATAGTTGCAATCTCAATGATCTATTTAATACATACACTCACATAACGGTAAGAATACGAATCCTTCTATTATACGAGTACAACAACCTGTGCCGTATTCAGATTCGGCAGCTCAACCAATCCAACCAGCACATCTTTCGGTACATCCTTATCGACGGTCAGAATCATAATCGCTTCGCCGCCCTCGATTTTACGTCCCACTTGCATGGACGCGATGTTGACGTTCTTTTGACCGAGCAGGGAACCGACATTACCGATGATACCTGGTTTATCCGTGTGCGATACGAGAATCTGGTGACCGGCTGGCAATACGTCAACCGAGTAGTCGTTAATGCGTACGATACGCTCGCCATAGCCACTCAGCAGTGTACCGGCTACTTGCTGTGTGCTGCCATCCTGTGCAGTTAGTGTCACCGTGATCAGGTTCGTAAAGCCGCGAGTGGATGGAGCGCTCGTCACGATCACATTCAGATCGCGCACCTTTGCCAGATGAAGCGAGTTCACGATGTTCGCTTCCGAGCCCAGATGACGGGACAAAATGCCTTTCAAAATATAGCGTGTCAGCGGCTGTGTATCCACCTCGGACAGCTCACCTGCATAGTCGATACGGATTTCCTGAATCGCCTGTGCGGAGATTTGAGCAGCAAAGCTACCCAGCTTTTCACCCAGACCGAAGTATGGCTGTAGCTTGTTCATGACGCTAGCTGCCACGGGAGGCATGTTGACTGCATTTTTGAACGGCTCATCACGCAAAATATGCAGCACCTGCTCGGACACGTCGATCGCTACGTTTTCCTGTGCTTCTACAGTCGAAGCACCCAGGTGAGGCGTTACGATAATGTTCGGATTGTGCAGGAATGGGTGATCTGCCTGTGGTGGCTCACTTTCAAATACGTCGAACGCTGCGCCGGCTACAATGCCTGCATTGATCGCTTCAACAAGTGCCAGCTCATCCACAACACCGCCGCGTGCACAGTTCACGATGCGCATGCCTTTTTTCATGATGGCAAATTGTGGAGTGGAGATCATATGCTTCGTCTCCGGTGTTAGTGGTGTATGCACCGTCATAAAGTCTGCATGTTGCAAAATATCATCTACGCTCGCCAGCTTCACGCCCATTTTCTCCGCACGCTCCTGCGTAAGGAATGGATCATAACCGAGAATGTCCATACCGAATGCTTTTGCACGCTTGGCTACCTCGCTACCGATGCGTCCCATACCGAGTACGCCCAGTGTTTTGTTACGCAGCTCGACACCGAGGAATGATTTACGATCCCATGTACCACCGATGGTTTTGGCATACGCCTGTGGAATATGACGCGCTAGCGCCATCATCATAGCAAAGGTATGCTCACACGTTGTAATCGTATTACCATCTGGAGCGTTGATAACGATAATCCCACTCTGTGTAGCAGCTTCCAGATCGATATTGTCAACACCAACACCTGCGCGTCCAACAACCTTCAGCTTCGTTGCAGCTTGCATAATACGAGCGGTAACGGTTGTTTGACTGCGTACGAGCAGTGCATCATATTCACCAATAATCGCAACGAGCTCATCTTCACTGAGGCCTGTCTTTTTGTCTACCTCAATATCGTTTGCATCCACCAGCTGTTGAATTCCCAGATCGCTGATCGGATCGGATACCAGTACCTTAAACATGTTATTGTTCCTCCTCCAAAATGGTCATTCCTTCGTCATTGTACGTATGATGGGTCATTGTAACTTGTAAAGTACAGCAAAATTTATATGAACATCTGTTACTGTCGCCAGCGCTGACACGCAGTAGCAAATGTTAATATTAAATAGGGTCTGTCTGAAGCATGGAAGATCATTGTTTGGGGCGCATATGCCCTGTTCGAGGTTTTGATTAACTATGACTGATTAGTGGATGAACGCAGTAACGCATCGAAGCAAAATTCATACAAAAAAAGCACTCATCCGCATACTACGATCGTAGCAAAGGGACGAGAGCTATCGTGGTACCACCCTAATTCGCTGCTCTCTCACAAGAGCAAGCCTTATGGTCAAGCTGGAACTTGACCGGATCGTTAACGGGATCATCCGACTGTACCTACTAATATGTTCAATACAGTGACTCCGGAGCGCTCAAAGCGACGACAGGCTTACCGGTTTGCACCAACCACCGGCTCTCTGAAAACCTGAACTGAAGCTTTTCTCCTTCATTGGCGTTCGTGTTGATTTAATTGTTTCATAATGTATCATGGGTTACATAGCATGTCAATAACGATTTTAAATTAAAAACACGAATATTAAAGTGACTCACTCGTCATAACATACGTATTCGCTGTATCTGGCTTTTATTGTAACGCAGGAATGTGAGATAATACAATCATAACTGTGCTGGACGACAAAAATAGGCGTATTGGTACCTGTGATCGATCGCTTCTATGGGCACAGCGAACGATTTGTACAAAGGGGCTTCGACAGCTCTAATGAACATGCTATAATACATGCTCGGAATGCTGTATTGCTGACTGGCGAGGAATTGTTTTGCCATATATTCAGTATTACATAAGGGTGCGACTTCTTGCCATCCGGAGCGTATGTAGGAATAGTTATCTCCAGACTAAACGGTCACCTCACCGTGTGCTCCGTCATCCAAAGGATCGTGATTATGAAAAAGAAGAAGTTCCGTTCATTCAAATTACAACGGGTACAACCCGGACAACTTACAGATCGTCTGTTGCTTGCTAATTTGTATTTAACACAGGGCATCACGCTGATTGCTGGTCTGATCTGGATCTGGCTGCAAGGACGTAATCCGTTCTCGCTGCTCGTTTTACCGCCAGGCTTCGAGTTTATCTGGTGGGGGCTAGGGCTTGCAGCAGCCATGTTGCTGGTTGATCTATTTATCTCACGTATTGTGCCGGAGAGCAGTATGGACGATGGCGGCATCAACGAGATGATTTTTAAAAATCGTCCGTTATGGCATATTATCATCATTACCCTCATGGTCGGCATCTGTGAGGAATTGTTGTTCCGTGGTGCGATTCAATATGCGTTTGGACCGTACTGGACGAGCATTTTGTTTGCGGCGATTCACTTTCGCTATCTACGTCATTGGATTCCTACAGGCTGGGTGTTTGTCAGTAGCTATGCGCTTGGGTATATTTATATTGAATCCGGTACATTATGGGCACCTATCTTATGTCATTTTATGATTGACCTGATATCCGGTCTGATTATTTCGTTGCGGAGGGAAAAATGAGCGAACGTCTAAGCAGGTTGGAACGCTATGGAACTCATCGGGATGAAGGTTTACTTACGAGCGGGCGAATTAAGGTGCCTGGAGGTCGTAGTAATCGGTCATCACGAACGGTAAGGAAAGCGTCATATCAACCATTACAACCAAACGGAGAAGCCGCAGAGCATGAGCTTGGTGAAGAGGAAGAAGAAGAGGATAAGGAGTACGCGCCTCGCAGCACGATCTATCCATCTCGTAAAATCAAGCTAGCAAAATTTTTCTACGGTTACCTGATCTTTATGTTTGTTGTGCTTACAGGGATGCTGCTCTGGTGGGGCTTTAAGCTGTCAGGCTTCACGCTCACATGGAGCTGGTTCAAGCAGCTGATGATGTGAGTTAGCAGGAGAGTAAGTGCCGCTTCTATGGTAGCTCGCTTCAGCGAACGATAAACATAGCAAAAAACGCAGAGTGCGGATGATGATCCGGCTCTGCGTTTTTTGGCTTCTTTATCAGTTACTGGTTGGAAGCTGCCTTTATTGCACCTTATTATCAATCACATTCGGATCAACAAAGGTATAGCCTTTGGCTTCCAGCTTGGTCAGCAGGCGATCCAGAGCCTCAACCGTCCACGGCAGCTCATGCATCAAGATAATGCTGCCGGAATGAAGCTGATCCATAACGTTCGTAATTACCGCATCCGGGTCTTTCTGATTGACCCAGTCCAGTGAGCCGACCGACCAGTTCATGTAGAGCATGTCATGCTTTTTCGCAAGCTCATGCACCGTATCGTTGGTAGCGCCATTTGGTGCGCGCAGGAAGCGTGGAGAGACATTAATCGTTTTCTCAATCAATGTCTGGGTGTCCTCGATCTGCTGAGTCACCTTTGCTTTCGATTCCTTTTTCAGCACGATATGATCATATGTATGATTACCGATAACACCGCCGCGATCATGAATCAGCTTCAGCAGCTCTGGATGGCTTTTAATCCGATAGCCATTCACGAAGAAAATCGCCTTCGCATTGTGCTTATCCAGCGTGTCCATCATACTGTTAATCATTTTTTCGTCCTTGGGACCATCGTCAAATGTGAGCAAAACGACTTTTTTCGGAGTGGCTTCGGATTCTTCATTCGGTACGATGTTATAGCTTTTGTTCATATGGTACGTGTAGGCTACCTCTGCCTTGTCGCCAGTAGCAGCGGTACCCTCATTGTTGCCAGTCGCTGCTCCTCCAGTAGTGGATGAAGCTGTAGTATCGGTCGAGCCTGCTGCCGTCGTATCGCCGCTGCCATTGGAGCTCGCTTCATCGTTTGCCGCGCCTTCATTGCCAGTAGAAGCAGCTGGAGCGTTCTCACTTTGCTGACTGGTGTTCTCTGCTGGAGCACTCTGGTTGGTTGCGGGACTGCTGCACGCGGATAATATCAGAAGCGAGAGAAGCATGCAGGCTGCTGTTTTGCTTTTCATCATATTCAGCTCTTTTCCATTATGTATTGGGGTGCGTGTTGATCACATGTACGCATCGCTATGTAAATTAAACCCATAAAAGGAACAGAAAATCAACCGTTCCTCTAATTTTACATCTCGTAAACGCACGGCATCCTATTAACCTTAACATTCGTTTGATGAATCATAAATGGTTGATTTATGCCGGAATTCCGCACCAAATCGAGGAATTATGTCCGAAGCGTTTTATTACGTGCATTTGCGGATAATAAATGGTAACATAGTGAATATAGCATCGCTATATTTATCATCAAATGAATAGGGAATAAATGACCGGTCATTCACCGTTGTCATAACCTATGTTTTTAAGGGGGATCCTATCATGAAAATAGAAAGATTGAGCTCAGACAAAATACGGATTTTCCTTACGTTTGACGATCTGACTGAGCGCGGGATTCAAAAGGAAGATATGTGGCAGGAGATTCCCAAGGTGCATGACCTGTTCACTGAAATGATGGATCAGGCCTATACAGAGCTTGGATTTGATGCTACTGGTCCTCTGGCTGTTGAAGTATTTGCACTTCCAGCGCAGGGCATGGTAGTGATCGTTACTCGCGGTAAATATGATCAGCATCTCGGTACGATGAACGAAGATGATCTGGCAGATGAGATATACGAAATGGAAGTCACACTGGAGGAAACCGATTTTATCGCGTATTCCTTTAAGGATTTTGAGACGTTAATCGAAGCAGCACATACATTATCGCAAAATGTAACCGAAGCTGGTCGACTGTATCATTACAGAGACCAATGGGTATTCACGCTTGATCCCGCGGATGTGGACATGTCCAAGCATGCCGCGTTGATCGCCGTACTGGCTGAGTTTGGTGATGCAACATCACTGACTGAAGCCGTGCTGGACGAATATGGAAAAGTCGTTATGTCTGAGAACGCGATTCAGACCATTTGCGAACATTTCAAACGCAATGACTGATTGAAAACAAGGCATCCGGGTAGTCCTTCATTCTGAATAGTCCTAGCTGACCGGAAGGAGTTCCTGTTCGCATGCTACGGTGATGTTGCCGGTCGCAGGGCTATATTAATGAGGGGGTATACGGGTGTCTTTATTTTCAGTTCTCATGGCTGCAATCGCTCCGGGCATTGCGCTATTGATTTATTTTTACCTGAAGGATAAGTATGACACCGAGCCGCTGCATTTGGTCGCCCGCTTTTTTGTGTTTGGTATTGCTATCGTCTTTCCGATCATGATTATTCAGCGGGCGCTCATTTTGGGGCTTGGCGATAATCCATATGTGGATTCGTTTATTATTTCCTCCGGTGTAGAGGAAACGATCAAATGGTTCATACTGTATCATATTTTGTACAACCATACCGAGTTTGACGAGCCGTATGACAGTATTGTGTATGCGGTAGCGATCGGTCTAGGCTTCGCTACATTGGAAAATGTACTGTATGCCCTGTATAACTCGATGTCGATCATGTCCTTGCTTGGACGCGGGCTGCTGCCGGTATCCGGACATGCATTGTTCGGTGTGATTATGGGCTATT
The DNA here is from genome assembly GCF_034055775.1 of Paenibacillus hunanensis. Classification (NCBI taxonomy): domain Bacteria; kingdom Bacillati; phylum Bacillota; class Bacilli; order Caryophanales; family Paenibacillaceae; genus Paenibacillus; species Paenibacillus hunanensis. The sequence goes on from NZ_CP139194.1 coordinate 2,274,763, forward strand.
ATATGGGCAAAGCCAAATTCAACACGAATTCGCGCAAGCGACGCTGGGTCATCCTGCTGTCGCTGATCCTGCCGATTTTCTGGCATGGCGTGTATGATTTCATTTTGAACACGTTCACCCAGAACTGGCTTTGGTACATCGTACCGCTTATGCTGTTCCTATGGTACGGTGGTATGCTCAAGATCGCTCGTGCGAATAGCCGTTCACCACTACGGTTTGTGAAGCGCGAGGAAGAAATCAATACGTAATCGATAGAAGACGGATTTTGCAGCCGGTAACGGTATTGTGAAATCCGTCTTTTCATATTATGTTAAGAAGTAAGCAGGCAATACGCTTGGTTCAAATTGACGGGTCGGGGAGTGCTTACGATGGATTGGAGACAATCAGAGCGTTTATATCTGGATTTTGGAACAGGAGATGCAGGCGAGCCATCAGAGCTTTATGCTGCTGATATGACCCTCGTTGATCAGCAGTACATACATATCGGGCAGCTTACTAACACCCAGCAGCAGAAGCGAGCAGTCGAGCAGGGGCAGTTAGTAAGCGGCTTTATTACATTAACCGATGGAACGAAGCACTATTTTGATAGTGAGATTACACACTATGATGCTGGGACAGAGACAGCTATTTTGCGGCGTCCGCTAGATAATGAGCTGACGGTTACACCAAGACGTCAGTATTTGCGTGTAAAGGCATCGATCGAGGTGGCAGTTAAGCAAGGAGACCACCGTTTTACAGCGATGACTTCTGAGGTGAGCGCAGGTAATCTGGTGTTGCTGCTTGAAAAAGGGCATCAGCTACGTAGTGGAGATGAGCTGGAATGCTGGCTATTGATCCATATGAAAAATGGAGCTATTGAGCATGTGCCACTCGAAGCTGTCGTGCTGCATGCAGGAGACGGGAAGCAGGAATCGCCGCGCTGCAGAATCGAATATACATTCCTTGCAGAGCCGGATCGGCAAAAGCTCATCCGCTATTGCTTTGAACGACAGTTTGATTTTCGGAATCCATAAGTAACTGGCGCTTTTGCATGTTAGTATCGACTGTGTTATAATTTGCTTGACGCAGGCTTCGCCTGTTTTTTTATTGAAATGGAGTATAAGGTTGAGGGGGAGTTCCCGCTTGGAACGCCAGGATTTGCAAAACAACGGGAAGATCAACATTGCAATTGATGGACCCGCCGGCGCGGGGAAAAGTACAATTGCCCGTAGAGTCGCTACGCGACTTGGCTACATTTATGTAGATACAGGAGCAATGTATCGCGCTGTAACATGGCATATGCTTCAATTAAATATTGAGCCTGAAAATGCCGAAAACGTGCTTCAAGAAGCACAAAAACTGGTGATTGAATTAATACCCGATGAAAATGGGCAAAAAGTTCTGGTTAATGAGATCGATGTTACATCCGAGATCCGCACGCTTGCGGTGAATCGTAGTGTATCGCGATATGCACAAATTGAAGGCGTTCGCTTGCAGCTATCCACCATTCAACGTCATATGGCTTCACGCAAAGGTGTTGTAATGGATGGCCGCGATATCGGCTCTCATGTGCTTCCGGATGCCGAACTAAAAATATTTATGACGGCAACCGTTCAGGAGCGTGCAAGACGTCGTTTTGCCGAAATGGACGCTTCCGAGAGTATTACACTGGAGCAGCTGGAACAGGAGATTGCACAGCGTGATCAGCTCGACGAGCAGCGTGAATTCTCGCCGCTTGTATGTGCAGATGATGCGATCGTTCTAGATACAACAACGATGGGCATTGATGAGGTAGCAACGCGCATTTTGGAGCTTGCTCATACCGCAATGGCAGGGCAGACCCGATGACATTTTACCGATTCGCTCGTGCCGTGCTTCGTATTGTCTACAGGGTATTATTCAGAATAAAAATCATTGGAACCGAACACATTCCTGCTGAGGGTGGAGTACTTTTGTGCTCAAACCATATCAGCTACCTGGACCCGCCGATTGTCGGCATTTTTATCAAGCGTCCAGTTCGCTTTATGGCGAAGGAGGAGCTATTCAAGGTGCCAGTGCTAGGGCCAATCATTAACAAGCTGGGTGCCTTTCCAGTCAAGCGCGGAGGGATTAGTAAAGATTCGATCCGTACAGCGCTAACTGTACTTCGTGAAGGAGGTATCATGGGGATATTCCCTGAAGGTACTCGTAATTCACAAAGTGTAGCTGCGAAGAAGGGTGCAGCAGTATTCGCTCTACGGAGTGATGCAGCAGTGGTACCGGTCGCTATTATCGGACAGTACAAGCTGTTCAGCAAAATCAAGGTTGTCTACGGACCGCCTGTTGATCTGACTGCTTATAAAGGCAAGGAAGCAACAGGAACTGCCGAGGAAGCAACCGACAAAATTATGGCTGAGATTCGTCAGCTCATGAAGCAAAATCAATAATAAGTGTTTTGAACTCGGCAAATGAAGCATGATTAAGATTGCTAGCATTTGTACAAGTTTAAATAAATGGGATTTGAATTGAGGAGGGTATTGACATGTCGGAAGAAAACAATAACCAAGAAACTACCGAAGTTACTAACCAGGAGGCACTGGAGCAAGTGGTGTCTGTAAACAAAGGTGACACGGTTACCGGAACAATCGTCAAAATCGAAGATAATCAAGCTTATGTAAGTATTGGATATAAATATGACGGTATTATTCCAGTTCGTGAACTTTCATCAGTACACGTAGACAGCGCTGCTGATGCGGTACAGGTTGGACAAGAAGTAGAATGCAAGGTTGTCAGCATCAACGACGATAAAGAGAGCCTCGTTCTGTCCAAACGTGCAATCGATAGCGAAAACGCTTGGGAAACACTGGAACAGCGTTTTGAAGCTGGTGAAGTATTCGAAGTTACTGTGTCTGACGTTGTAAAAGGCGGACTGGTAGCTGACGTTGGTGCTCGTGGATTCATTCCTGCATCGATGGTAGAGCGTCATTTTGTAGAAGATTTCAGCGATTACAAAGGCCGCACACTGCGCGTTAAAGTAAAAGAGCTGGATCGCGAAAACAACAAAGTGATTCTGTCCCAAAAAGACGTGCTGGAAGCTGAATACGAAGCGAACAAGCAATCCATCATGGAAAACCTGAAAGAAGGTCAAGAGCTGACAGGTACTGTACAGCGTCTGACTCAATTCGGTGCTTTCGTTGATGTAGGCGGCGTAGACGGTCTGGTACACGTATCCGAGATCGCTTGGACACATGTAGACAAACCAGCTGACGTACTGTCCGAAGGCGACGAAGTAAAAGTAAAAGTACTTCGCGTTGATCCAGAAAAAGGCAAAATCAGTCTGAGCATCAAAGCAGCTCAACCAGGTCCTTGGGAATCCGCTGCTGACAAGTTCCACACAGGCGATGTTGTTACTGGCGAAGTAAAACGTCTGGTAACCTTCGGTGCGTTCGTTGAGATCGCTCCAGGTGTAGAAGGTCTGGTTCACATTTCCCAGATCTCCCACAAACACATCGGTACTCCGCAAGAAGTACTGGAAGAAGGACAAACCGTTACTGTAAAAGTACTGGATGTAAATCCTTCCGAAAAACGTGTTAGCCTGAGCATCAAAGAAACAGAAGAAGCACCAGCAGAAGAGCCAAAAGCACCACGCGAAAACAAATCTAAGGCTCCGAAGCAAGAAGAAATCAACAACCCTAACGTTTCACTGAGCAATCAGGGCATGAACGTAACACTGGGCGACCTGTTCGGTGACAAACTAAGCAAATTTAAGTGATCAAGAGCAAGCGCACTCCTTGCTCGCCATGAACCGGAACGCTTCAATCCGGTTCACCTTCTTTTAAAAGTGAGTAAGAGCAAGCTTTTTTCTTGCTCTCTGTAAACCGCAACACTTCAGCCGGTTTACCAATCTTTGAAGATTGATTCCTCTTTTAATACGCACGAGCAAGGAACCAAACGCATCTTAGCTCTAACATCACAACCATACAGCCTGCATCCCGTCCATGCTCACCCGAGCACAGACAACCGATGCAGGTGATCAGCATAATCGGCGAATCCGAAAATGGGTTCGCCGATTATGTGTTTATATGCATAAATTTCCTTTCAATATACGAAAATCGTAGTAAAACAGCATATTTGTTAGCCAACACAGGCGTTTTTTGCTATGATGGTTAACGGAAAGAACGAACAGGAGGAATTATACCTATGGCAAGACCCGTAGTGGCAATCGTTGGCCGTCCCAATGTAGGGAAATCAACGATCTTTAACCGGATGATCGGTGACCGGTTGGCAATTGTAGAAGACCGACCGGGAGTGACCCGTGACCGGATATATGGTACATCGGAATGGAATGGTAAGGCATTCAGCGTTATTGATACCGGTGGTATTGAGGTAGACGGAGAAGATACGATGCTCAAGTCGATTCGCGTACAGGCAGAGCTGGCGATTGAAGAAGCAGATGTTATCGTATTTATGTGTGATGTAAAATCTGGACTGACGCAGTCGGATGAAGAAGTAGCGCAGATTTTGTACCGTTCAGGTAAACCGGTTATTGTTGCCGTTAACAAAGTAGACAATATGAACCGTATGAACGATATTTATGAGTTTTACAATGTAGGCTTTGGGGATCCGATTGGCGTTTCCGGTAGCCATGGTAGCGGTATGGGCGATCTGATGGATGAGATCGTAAACAAGCTGCCTGAGCTGGAAGACGATGAATACGATGATGATGTGATCAAAGTGGCTTTGATCGGTCGTCCAAATGTCGGCAAATCCTCGCTTGTGAATGCGATTCTCGGTGAAGAACGCGTTATCGTTAGTAATGTAGCAGGTACAACGCGTGATGCGATCGATACACCGTTTGAAAAAGACGGTCAGCGTTATGTTCTGATCGATACCGCAGGTATGCGTAAACGTGGTAAAGTTTATGAAAATACCGAAAAATACAGCGTAATGCGTGCGATGAAAGCGATCGAGCGAGCTGACGTTGTACTGATGGTTATCAACGGTGAAGAAGGAATTATCGACCAGGATAAACACGTGGCTGGTTATGCACATGAAGCAGGTAAAGCAGCGATCTTTGTCGTGAATAAATGGGATGTTGTTGAAAAAGATGATAAAACGATGCAGCGCTTTGAAACCACCATCCGTGATCACTTCCTCTTTATGTCGTATGCACCAATCGTCTTCCTGTCTGCATTGACCAAACAGCGTATTCATAAGCTGTTACCGGTTGTGAAGCAGGTAGCTGAGCAGCATGCGATGCGTATTCCTACGCATTTGCTGAATGATGTCGTATCGGATGCTATTGCGATCAACCCACCACCAACGGATAAAGGGAAGCGTCTGCGTATTAACTATGTGACCCAGGTTGCGGTGAAGCCGCCAACGATTATCGTATTTGTGAATGAGCCGGAAATGATGCACTTTTCCTATGAGCGATATCTGGATAACAAAATCCGTGCAGCCTTTGACTTCACAGGTACGCCGATTCGCCTCTTTACTCGACGCAAATCCTCAGAGGAATAAGGAGAGAAGCTCGTGATCTTATCTGTGTTGGCTATCATCATCAGTTATTTGCTAGGCTCCATCAGCTTTAGTCTTTTGATTGCCAAGGGCATCAAAGGTATCGATATTCGCGATCATGGTAGCGGCAATGCTGGCGCTACCAATACATTGCGCGTGCTGGGTAAAGGGCCTGCTATTTTTGTACTGCTGCTGGATGCACTGAAGGGTGTAGCAGCAGTATGGATTGGCGTTGCGTTTAATGCATCGCCGGATTACTGGGTACCAGCGCTGTGTGGTCTGGCAGCGATTTTGGGGCATAACTGGCCGATTTACTTTAATTTCCGTGGGGGTAAAGGAATTGCAACGACAATCGGAGTACTGGCTACGCTATGTATCGTGCCGGCTCTGCTTGCTGGTGTGATTGCGATTGTATCGATCGTTATTACTCGTTATGTCTCCCTCGGTTCATTGATCTTCGTTATATTAACTCCAATTGCACTGTTAATTATGGGCTATTCGGCACCGATTGTTGTCGTTAGTATCGTAATCTGTGCACTTGGAATATGGCGTCATCGCGCCAATATTGGACGCATTATGAAAGGCACAGAAAGTAAACTCGGCTCCAAGGGGAGCAAGGGAGGAACTGGCGTTGTCTGATAAGGTGACTGTTCTGGTAGCCGGAAGCTGGGGAACCGCACTTGCCTGTGTGCTAGCGGATAACGGATTTCAGGTATCGCTATGGACACGTACATCCGAACAGGCGGCAGAGATCAATACGAACCATCGTAATGATCGTTATTTGCCGGATGCGGAATTGCCTGCTAATATTACTGCAACCTCCGATCTGGAGGAAGCAATGAAGGGAACAGCTGCTGTCATTATCGTCGCCCCATCCAAAGCGATGCGCGACGTATGTAAGCAGTTGAAGCCTTACTATGAGCATGACATGTTATGCGTGCATGCGACCAAAGGCTTTGAAGTCGGTACACTCAAGCGGATGTCCACTGTCATTAGCGAGGAACTGGAAATGCCCGAGCAGGATGTGGTGGTATTATCCGGTCCAAGTCATGCGGAGGAAGTCGTCAAGCGTATGCTAACGACTGTTGTTGTCGCTGCTGCGAATGAAAAAGCTGCCGCAGCTGCACAAACGCTATTTATGAATGAAGAATATTTTCGCGTTTATACCAATCGGGATACAACCGGAGTCGAGCTTGCAGGTGCACTGAAAAATATCATTGCACTCGGAGCTGGCTTATCGGATGGTCTTGGATTTGGCGATAATGCCAAGGCAGCGCTATTAACGCGCGGTCTTGCTGAGATGGTGCGTGTAGGTACTGTACTCGGTGCGAATCCGTTAACTTTTTCTGGATTGGCAGGTATTGGGGATCTGGTCGTGACCGGTACAAGTAAACACAGCCGTAACTGGCGTGCTGGCTATATGCTCGGTCAGGGAAAGTCACTCGATGAAGTGATGGACTCGATGAATATGGTTGTAGAGGGTGTACGCAGTACACAGGCTGCACATGATATGTCGCGTCATCACGAGGTGCAAATGCCGATTGCTGAGCAACTGTATCGTGTACTATTCGAACAGGCTGACCCGCGTACAGCTGTCGAGGCATTGATGGGACGCGATCCGAAAAATGAAATGGAATCGATGAAGCTTGAAACCTGGAAGCAGTGGCATGCTTAATACAATGCACTGCTAACGGCTGCGGAAGGAGAGAGTACAATGACAAAGCCTGGTCATTCGCTGGCATTGCCATCATCGTTACAACAGGCACTTGAGGAACTGACATCTGCGCTGCGTCAGTCTACTCCGCAGACAGACTGGTTACTCGGCGGTAGCTGTAGCTTGTTGCTGCAAGGAATTGAGCTGGAGCAATCACCACGTGATATTGATCTGTATGCCGATGGTGCTGCCATCACATCGTTGCATCATGCTTTGCAGCAGACGTTGACTGTGCTGGATGCTCCTGAGCTGAATGAAACACGGATGTATCGCTCCACACTCGGTCATTATGAAGCGAATGGATGTACAGTCGAGCTGGTTGGTGACTTTGAAGTGAGAGCACGTGAATCATACTACCGTGTACATGTGGACAAGCTACTATATCCTGCTTCGGTAATCGTACAGGTAGGTTCAGTATCGATCCGGCTTATGCCACTTGCACATGAGCTTGTGTTTAATTTACTACGTGATCGCCCGGATCGTTATGAAGCGATTGCAAGGCATATTCAGCAGCAGCCGGAGGCGCATGAAGCGCTTATTCGGCAGTTGATTGCTCATAACGGCTTCCACCCCAATATGACTCAGCGCATTTTGCGTTTGACGGGTCTGGAGTGAGGAGGCAGCATGAATCCTACATCTAAGGAAAAGGTAGTTTTTTTACCTGCCAACAAAACGATTCAGATTACACGTGGAACAACTGTGCTGCAAGCGGTTCGTCAGGCAGGCTTATCCTTGCCTGTGCGCTGTGATGGTCGTGCAGCCTGCCTGATGTGTAAAGTGCAGGTGGAACAGCCGCAGGAGGGACAACAGGACGGTTTATCCGACCCTGGCGAAGTAGAGCGTCGTAAGCTTGGAATCGATGGAGAACGCGCGTTGCGACTTGGCTGTCAGGCGCGCATCGTTGGCCCGGCGGTGATCCATTTGCCAGAAGATCGTTTAAAACAGGCGATCCGTCGCCAAATGCAGCAGCAGGACGATGATTTGAGCGATTGGTAGCGGAAAATACGGCAAAATGCTTGAAATTACAAGGTGGCTGTATTACTATAGTTTTGTTCTGTTTGCCGCAGTCTGTGGCGGCTGAACTCCAATCGTACAATCCGCAACGTTTACGTATATTTCGTATTCAACGAACCATTTTCGTGCTCACGAAAATTAGAATCGTACGTGGCATTCATTAACTTTAATTCAGGAGGTGACAAGACATGAACAAAACGGATCTGATCACACAGGTTGTTGAAAAAACTGACCTGCAAAAGAAGGATGCAACAAAAGCAGTTGAAGCTGTTTTTGAAGCAATCGCTGACGCGTTGCAAAGCGGTGATAAAGTACAACTGGTAGGCTTCGGTAACTTTGAAGTTCGTGAGCGTTCCGCCCGTAAAGGACGTAACCCACAAACAGGTGAAGAAATCGAAATCCCAGCAAGCAAAATCCCGGCTTTCAAGCCTGGTAAAGCCTTGAAGGATGGAATTAAATAAGTTGTACATATTCCATGTTCAGGAAAGGGACCGTGATCATATTGTTCACGGTCCTTTTGTATGTATTCTTTTATCGATCATGCCTTGTATTTGCCGGAAGCGGAAGCCGGCTGTATGATAGAGAGGAAGCACGAGACGACTATCAATCCCGCTACACGCGGAAGGAGGAACATCATGGATTCGACCAATAACTACACCAACAGCGAATATGTTGTGATCAAAGCCAAAGATAACGGCGTACAAGTGATAGGCCTAACACGCGGACGCGACACACGCTTTCACCATACCGAAAAGCTGGATAAAGGCGAAATTCTAATCGTACAATTTACCGAAAACACATCCGCGATCAAAATCCGCGGCGACGCCGAAGTCCAGACGAAGCATGGCATCGTTAAAACAGAAGACTGAGTTCACATAAAGTAAAGCAAGTGATTTAAAATACACAATATTCTAAATCGATTGATGAAAAAACTGTGGACTTGCCGATTAAGTCTACTTATGTATGATAAGAAGACCTATAATACTGAAGGCTGGCTCCTATTCTTCGCTGTATGATACAGTTAAAGATTGGGGAGCTAGTCTTTTGTTTGTGATAAAGATGAAGATTCTAGCATGGTCTAAACTAACATTTAGATTCAAAATACAGTGCTAAAGTTGCATACCAAAAACTGAGAAATAAAACAAGTATGAATACCGCTGCTGAATATTATTCATAATGTGACTGTACGTAATATGAAACAAGCACAGAACGGAGGCAAGGAAATAAGGGAAAAGGACGATTTTGGAGGGGCGGGAATCTACCTTCACTCCTAATCCAGTAGATTCTCGCGGCTCCACCTGAGTCCGTTCCCTTATTCCTTGCTGGAGTGGTGTTAGCTTCAAATAAACCAGAATGTTACTCCACCCCGCCATTTACCATAGTGCCCTGTCTTGTGTCGACAACATATGATATAATGAACCGAAGTGGTTTAAATCTAAAGTATTTGCTAGATTAAGTTTGTGAAAATAAAGACTTGCCTGGATAAGGCACGGAGGCTGAAATGAAACCGTATCGCTTGCTGGAAACATCCAAAAAATACACCGAATACGATATGATTCAAAAGCATACAGAAGTTGCTCCGTTCCCGGATGTACGTGCTCGTCTGCTATTTCTATTTTTAAGCAAAGCAGGCGACAGCCGATTGCAGGAAAATCGGGAGGAATTGTTCCCGCTCGTTACGGGTCTTGTGCAGATGGCACTTGATACGCATGATCGCATCGATACATCATCGGAATATCAGCGGGAAGAGCAAATGCGCTCACGTCAATTGAACGTACTTGCTGGTGACTACTTTAGTAGCCGATTTTACGAGCTGCTGGCACGTGCTGGAGAGATCGGCATGGTCGCACGTCTGAGTGAAGCAATCTGTGAAAATAATCGTCTGAAAATGGATTTGTATGAGCAGGCTAACGATTCTAGCTTAACGGCAGATCATTATATGGAAGCAAGTATACAGCTGAAGATGCAGCTGTTTCTTTCGTTTACATCCTATATTGATAATTCCGCTCGTCAGCTATGGGAGCAGATGCTGTATCTGTTCAGTCGTTGTGAATGGCTGGCAGCAGAGCTAAAGGCTGGTTCAAACGTACAGCCTTTCGGTGAATACGGTCTGTACTATGTACTCCAGCAATCCACTCCAGCGGATCAAAGCCGTTTGAAAATGGAAGCCAATGCGGACGACAGCGCACGCTATCGTCAGGAATGGGAAGCACGCTACGGCATCAATGCCCATCTGGAGCAATTGCTTCAGCATTCGCTTGCTGCCATTGGCGAACGCTTGCAACAGGAGGATAATACCGAGCTTGCTGCGGCAGTATCGGAGTTGACTGGCAGCTATGCTGCGCTTGTACATCAGGTGTAAGATCATCAGAAGAGGTGAAGTTGCTTATGAGCAAACCGGAAATCGTAAAACCGGAAAGTACAAAACCGAAGGAACAATTCGTGCAATCCGTCTTTGAATCGATTGCACCCAAATACGATATGATGAACGATCTGCTCAGCTTTCGTATGCACAAAACATGGCGTAAATTCACGATGCAAAAGATGAACGTACAACAGGGCGATTCCGCGCTGGACGTATGCTGCGGCACCTGTGACTGGACGATCAGCATTGCCGAAGCGAGCAAAACAGGATCGGTGTACGGTCTTGATTTTAGCCCGAATATGCTAAGTGTCGGTCAGACGAAGATCGATCGTGATGGCTGGCAGGATAATATTACACTCAAGCAGGGCAATGCGATGGATCTGCCTTTTGAAGATAATACGTTCGATTATGCGACGATTGGCTTCGGACTGCGCAATGTGCCTGATCTGGAAAAAACGCTACGCGAAATGCAGCGCGTTGTAAAGCCGGGCGGTATGGTCGTTTGTTTGGAGCTATCCAAGCCGACATGGCAGCCGTTTAAAGGCATCTATTATTTCTATTTCCAAAACCTGCTTCCACTAATGGGCAGAGTTGTAGCCAAAAGCTACGAACAGTATAAATGGCTGCCAGATTCGTTGATCGCTTTCCCGGGTCGGGAAGAGCTTGCCGGTATTTTCCGGAACATCGGTCTACAGCAGGTGCAGGCGTATCCGCTAACAGGTGGAATTGCCGCACTTCATATTGGAATCAAGGAGAAGCAGCATGTTTAAGAAAATCAAAATTTTTCTCGAAATGATCAAGGTCGAGCATACGCTCTTTGCCTTACCTTTTGCTTTTATGGGAGCGATGCTCGGCTCTTATGTTATATTTGGGCATTTGCCAACGTGGCAACAGATCGTATGGATTCTGGTTGCTATGGTCGGTGCGCGTAGTGCGGCAATGGGACTGAATCGCCTGATTGACCGGACATTTGATGGTAAAAATCCACGTACGATGATGCGTGCTATTCCGGCGGGTCTGCTTCGTTCTGGCGAAGTGGTCATCTTTATTATTATCTCGCTGATCGTCTTTTTCTGGGCGGTGCTGGAGCTGTCTCCACTGGCGCTGCGTTTGTTGCCGGTTGCGGTATTTATGCTTATTTTCTATTCGTTTACGAAGCGCTTTACTTGGCTGTGTCATGTGGTGCTTGGTATGACGATTGCTCTTGCTCCACTTGGTGGCTGGGTAGCAGTGACTGGCACGGTAACCTGGACGGCTATCGTGTTCTTTGTGGCGATTACGTTCTGGACCGCAGGCTTTGATGTGATCTATGCCTGTGACGATGCGGAGTTTGATCGTAAGGAAGGGCTGCATTCGATTCCAAGTCGCTTCGGTGTGCCACGTGCGCTGAAAATTGCGCAGGGCTTCCATGTGATTACAGCGATCGGATTGATCAGTTTGTTCTTTATCGCAGACCTGGGCTGGTGGTATGCCGCTGGTGTGGTCATTGCGATTGCAATTTTGTTCTACGAGCATTACATTGTGACACCAAAGGATTTGAGCCGTTTGCAAACTGCCTTTTTCACCATGAATGGGGCACTCAGTATTATTATGTTTGCGTTCACGCTGGTTGATCTGGCGGTGAAACAATGGTGGTAAACAATCAAGCTACAGATCCGCTGAACACTCCGGCAACAGCCGAGGTGTTCGGCTTCCATCCTAATCATGCGTCCAAGCGTTATGTGATCGGTATTACAGGCGCGAGTGGCTCAATATATGGGATACGACTGGCTGAGGTGCTGCTGTCTTATGGTTATACGGTGCATCTGGTCATTTCTAATGCAGGCTGGCGTGTGCTCAAGGAGGAGCTGGACTGGTCAGCATCGGGGCGTGAAGAGATGCTACATGCGCAGTTCGGCTCGTTACCAGGTAAATATATTTATCATTCGTTCTCCGATATTGGTGCCTCGATTGCAAGTGGCTCGTTTCGCGTAGAGGCGATGATTATTATTCCATGTTCAATGGGGACGCTTGCTAATATTGCTGGCGGCATCTCAGCGAATCTGATGACACGGGCAGCAGATGTTATGCTCAAGGAGCAGCGTAAGCTGATCATCGTACCACGGGAGACACCACTGCATGCGATCCATTTGGAGAACATGCTCAAGCTAGCTCGAATGGGAGTTAGCATTATTCCGGCGATGCCGGCTTTTTATTATCGTCCGCAAACGCTACAGGATGCGATTGATTTTATGGTAGGTAAGGTGCTGGATATTCTCGGAATTGAGCACGATTTATTTGAACGCTGGGGGAGTAACGATGACAACATTTGAATTGCCGATTCAAATTGGTAAAATTGAATATACGAACGACTGGCCCATCTATCAGCATTTTGATCCACAGGAGCTGTCCCAGCCGGCTGTGATCCATAGTGATTTGCCGGCTAATTTGAATCGTGCGCTACTGGAGGATCGGCTGTATATTACGCCCGTATCCTCTTTTGCTTATGCGACACGTTCGGATGACTTCTGGCTATTGCCAGGCCTGTCGGTAAGTGCGAAAAATGCGGTCGGATCAATTCTTCTGTTTTCCAGAAAGCCCATCGCTGAGCTGGGAGATGGAACGATTGCGCTGACAAATACCTCAGCGACCTCGGTCAATCTGTTGAAAATTATTTTACAGAAGCGATATGGCTTCAAACCAGAATATGTATCGATGAATCCGAATTTGGATGAAATGATGGAGCGTTGTGATGCAGCACTGCTGATCGGTGATCATGCGATTGAGGCAGCGCGCAGAGATAGTGGCTATATCGTAACTGATCTTGGTCAAGCGTGGAAGGAATGGACAGGCTATGGCATGACATTTGCCGTGTTTGCCGTGAACCGCAAATTTGCCGAAGTGCATGCCGAGCTGGTGAGTGAAGTGGCTGAGCAGTTGCGTGCGAGCAAGATGCGTAGTCTGAAGGATCTGACGCCGGTTATTGCGGATGCCCAGCACAAAATGGGTGGCGATTCCTCGTACTGGGAGCATTACTTCCGTCAATTATGGTATGATTTTGGAGAGCAGGAGCAGCAGGGGCTAGGGCTGTACTTTCAGTATGCTCATGAGCTTGGCCTGCTGGATCATGAAGTGCACATGCAATTATGGACTGACAATACGATGACACGGGTGAACGAATGAAACTACTGGATATTTTTGGGACACTAAGAAAAGACATGAACGTAATTGAACGTGAGCTCAGCCGTAGCATCGATACCGACCATGCACTGCTGAACGAAGCGTCCTTGCATTTGCTCAAAGCGGGAGGGAAAAGGCTTCGTCCCGCTTTTGTGTTGCTTGGTGGCAAGTATGGTAATTATGATCTGGAGCGTCTCAGTCATGTCGCTGTACCGCTGGAGCTGATTCATATGGCTTCACTGGTGCATGATGATGTGATCGATAATGCCGATACGAGACGTGGACAGCTTACCGTGAAGTCCAAATGGGATAATCGTATCGCGATGTATACGGGCGATTATATTTATGCCAAGGCGCTTGTGATCGTAGCACGCTTGCAAAATCCAGAGATCCATCGTGTACTTGCGAAAGCGATGGTACAGATGTCGATCGGTGAAATGGAGCAAATCCGCGACTTTTTCAATACCGAGCAGACGGTTCGTCGCTATCTGCTGCGTATTCGCCGCAAAACGGCATTGCTGATTGCGATTAGCTGTCAACTGGGTGGTCTGGCTGCCGATGCGCCAGCGGCGTATACACGCCAGCTCTATCGTTATGGCTACAATGTCGGCATGGCGTTTCAGATTCGTGACGATGTGCTTGATCTGTGTGGTACAGAGAAGCAGATCGGTAAGCCACCAGGCAGTGATCTGCGCCAGGGGAATATTACGCTGCCTGTGCTATACGCGTTACAGGAGCAGGACATGCAGCGTACGCTGTTGCCAGAAATCCAGCGTATCCACGAAGCCGATGGTGCTACAGATGTCACGCGTGCAGTCGAGATGGTGAAGCAGAGCCGAGGCATTGAGCGTGCCGAGCAGCTAGCCGACCGTTATATTCAAAAGGCGATGGATGCCCTACAGCAATTGCCAGAAGGTAAGACACGTAAGCATCTACAGGAAATCGCTCATTTTGTAGCGAAGCGTTCTCACTAAGCTACATAGCGCTACATTAGCGATTGTACGACGTATCTATGAATAACAGTGAAGGTGAAAATGCTAGAATCATGCCTTCATAAAAAGAAGCCCGGTGCGGGAAAAGCACCGGGTTTATTTAATTTACTTGAACATTTATAAAATAGGACTAAACGACCAGCCATCCTCTGTCGATATATACATTACAGTACATGCGTATCCTTCAAAAAACCGGATATAACAGCCGATTTACGAGCGAAAGAGCGCATAACCAGTAATTTACTCCACACAGCCGCGATATTATATCAAAAATCTCCTTATGTTGATATAATCACATTTCTTTCTGTACCTCGAGGTTTCTGTTAGAATACACAAGTGGGCATACATATATTGCTCCGATAGCAGATTACTTTGTAGATAACAGGAGAGTGAGTCAATGGAACGGACATTTTTGATGATTAAGCCTGACGGAGTACAGCGGGGGCTAATCGGACGCATTATCAGTCGCTTGGAAGACAAAGGATTCAAATTGATCGGAGGCAAGTTCCTCATCCCTACAAAGGAACAGGCCGAGCGCCATTACGCTGAGCATGTCGGCAAAGCATTTTATGGTGAGCTCATTGACTTTATTACATCGGGTCCTGTATTCGCAATGGTATGGGAAGGCGATGATGTGATTACACTGTCCCGTATGGTGATGGGGAAAACACAGGTCAAGGAAGCGCTACCTGGCACAATTCGTGGTGACTTTGCCGCTCATACACCGTTCAACCTGATTCACGGCTCCGATTCGCCGGAAAGTGCAGAACGGGAGATCGCGAATTTCTTTGCCCTAGACGAGTTAAGCGTTTACGAAAAGAACATTTCTGCCTGGCTTTAACAACTGCCCCCGCATGGACTGAACTCATAATGATGATCAAGGAAGTGATGCCATGCTTACGAATGATGCCATTCAACCAGACTCGGACTATACAGGCTTCATCAAAAAAGTGAAGGATAGTACGGGCATTGACTTAGCACAGTATAAGGAAGCACAAATGAAACGTCGTCTGACTACACTGCGTACGAAAAACGGCTATTCGACCTTTGCTTCATTTTTCGATGCAATGCAAAAGGATAAAGCCCTGTTTTATGAGTTTCTCGATCGTATGACGATCAACGTCTCCGAATTTTGGCGCAACCCGAATCGCTGGGAGGTGCTGCGGGATACGATCCTGCCTGCTTTGAATCGTCAGAGCAAGAATCTGAAGATCTGGAGTGCAGCTTGCTCAACAGGCGAGGAGCCTTATACAATTGCAACTATTCTAGCCGACAAAAATCTGTTGTCATCAACGACTCTGCATGCGACGGATATTGATGATGGGGCATTAGAAAAAGCGAAAAAAGGTGCTTATCTGGAGCGTTCGCTCAAGGACGTACCACCCGATGTCGTCAAGCGTCATTTTACTGCAGACGGAATGATGTACAGCGTTAACGATACGCTGAAAAAAGCGGTACAATTCCGTAAAGGTAATCTGCTGACAGACAAGTTTGATACTGGCTATGACCTGATCGTGTGCCGTAATGTTATGATCTACTTTACTGAAGAAGCCAAGCACATGTTGTATCATAAGTTTGCAGCAAGTTTGCGCCCTGGCGGTGTATTATTTGTAGGCAGCACGGAGCAGATTTTCTCTCCGGCACAATATGGCTTTGATTCATCTGAGACGTTCTTTTATCACAAAAAGGGCTGAGTCTCATGCGGGAGCAGCGTAGCAAAAGCAATGATAAAATGAAATCGATATAATCCTGGAGCATACCGGAGCGCGTATTTGTACGTGTGCTGGTATGCTCTTTGTGCTGTTATGTATTGTTCCAGCAACGATAAAGCGCGACCGGAAAGGCGAATCTATATGGATAAATGTGAAGCTCGGCATTCCTTGTCAAATGGTTAAACCATGTACTATAATAAGCGAAGGTAAATACGGATTTTAGCGATGCACAGTTTAACAGTTTAAAGGGGGAACGCAAAGATGAGTATACGTTACTTAACAGCAGGGGAAACGCACGGTCCCCAGTTGACTGCGATTATTGAGGGATTACCGAGTGGATTGGAGCTTGATTTTGAAGCATTGAACTTCCAGCTTGCGCGTCGTCAAAAAGGCTACGGACGTGGGCGCCGGATGCAAATTGAGAAGGATACGGCTGATATCGTCGGCGGCGTACGTCATGGTTATACAACAGGAGCACCAGTAGCGATGGTCGTTGCTAACAACGACTGGAAGCACTGGACTAAAATTATGAATATTGAGCCGATGGAAGGCACTGACGAAGAAAAGCGTCGTGTACACCGTCCTCGTCCAGGTCATGCTGATCTGAATGGCGGCTTGAAATATAATCACAAAGATCTACGCAATGTGCTGGAGCGCTCCAGTGCGCGTGAGACAGCGATTCGTGTAGGTGTAGGTGCCATTGCACGCCAGTTCCTGGCTCAGTTTGGTATTAAGATCGGTGGTCAGGTAATTCGTATCGGTGAGATCGAAGCGCCAGCCAATGATCTGCCACTGGATGAGCTGATCGCTCGCACAGAGGAATCCTCGGTACGTGTCGTTGACAAGGAAACCGAGCAAAAGATGGAAGCGTACATCGATCAGATCAAAAAAGAAGGCGACTCGATCGGCGGTATCGTGGAATGTATCGTTGAAGGCGTACCGGTTGGTCTGGGAACCTTTGTTCAATATGATCGCAAGCTGGATGCACGTATTGCACAGGCGGTTATGTCGATCAATGCGTTCAAGGGTGTAGAGATCGGTATCGGCTTTGAAGCGGGTCATATTCGTGGCTCTCAGGTTCATGACGAGATTCTGTACACACCAGAGCGCGGCTATCATCGTGCAACGAATCGTCTGGGTGGATTTGAAGGTGGCATGACCAATGGTATGCCAATCGTCGTACGCGGCGTAATGAAGCCGATTCCTACGTTATACAAACCGCTGCAAAGCGTTGATATTGATACCAAAGAGCCATTCACTGCACAGGTGGAGCGCTCCGATGCTTGTGCTGTTCCAGCAGCAAGCGTTGTGATGGAGAGTGTGGTTGCATGGGAAGTAGCCAAGGCTTTTCTTGAAAAATTCGGCGGTGACTCGATGGCAGAGATCCGCAAAAACTATGAAAATTACCAAGCACAGCTGGAGGCTTATTAATGTCTGATGTGCGTGTAGTGGACGTTCAACTTGGCGATCGTTCCTACCCGATCTATATCGGTGAGCAGCTGCTTCAGCAGGCAGGGAGCTATCTGGAGCAGCACGGATTATCCAAGCAAAGCCCGCTATTAATCGTTACCGATGAGCAGGTTGCACCGCTGCATCTGGACAAGCTGGAGCAATCACTCCAGGCAGCTGGATTTCGTTTTGTCACTGCGGTTGTCGGTTCTGGTGAGACATCCAAGTCGATTGTAGTATTTGAGGAGGTGATGACCCGTGCCATCGAGGGCGGGCTTGACCGTAAATCTGCTGTTATTGCGCTGGGCGGCGGTGTAGTCGGTGATCTGGCGGGTTTTGTGGCAGGAACGTATATGCGCGGAATTCGTTTTATCCAGATGCCGACGACTGTACTTGCTCATGATAGTAGCGTAGGCGGCAAGGTAGCGATCAACCACCGACTCGCCAAAAATATGATCGGTGTATTTCATCAGCCAGAGCTTGTATTGTACGATCTGTCTACACTCCAGAGCCTTCCAGCACGCGAGGTTAGCGCAGGCTTAGCCGAAATGGTCAAGCATGGACTGATCTGGGATGCTGAATTTGCTTACTGGTGTCTGGACAATGCAGAGCGACTGCAAGCACTCGACATGGAAGCGATGGGTTATGGTCTTGAAAAGGGCTGCTCCATCAAAGCGATTGTCGTGTCTCGTGACGAGCGTGAAAATGATCTGCGTGCCATCCTCAATCTGGGGCACACGATCGGTCATGCGATCGAAGCCGTTGCAGGCTATGGAGAGATTATTCACGGTGAGGCGATCTCGATCGGTATGGTCGGATCAGCGATCATCGGTGAGGCGCTTGGTGCGAAGCCGGGCCTGACGGATACGACACGCCAGATGCTGAAGGCGCTAGGCTTGCCAACTGTGCTTCCAGCTCATCTGGATACCGACCGTATTATGGGGGCTATGATGCATGATAAGAAATTCCAGGAAGGCCGGATGACGTTTATTGTCCCATCAGCGATAGGTGTTGTAGCGATTGATCACAATGTCGATTATGATCTGGTGCGCCAGACGGTTGAGCAGTTAAAGAAGGAGGCGTAACATGTATACACGAGGTATTCGCGGGGCTACTACGGTTACCCGCAATGATCGTCAGGAGATTCTGGGTGAAACATTGGTATTGCTCAGAGAGATTGTAGAGCGTAATCAATTCGATCCTGAGGATGTGAGCAGCATCTGGATTACGATGACTGCTGATCTTGATGCGGCATTTCCAGCGCTGGCTATTCGTGAAATGGATGGCTGGAGTATGGTGCCATTGATGTGTGCAGTGGAAGCATCGGTGCAGAATAGCTTGCCCCAGTGCATCCGACTGATGATCCATATCAATACCACCAAAACACAGCAGGAAATTAAGCATGTGTATTTGAACGAGGCAACACGCCTTCGTCCTGATCTGGCAACTTCCTGATTGTGAATCGTAGCGTAAGGGTTGCGTCAGCCATACGTTATAGGGTATAGTATAGAACAAGATCAACAGGCAAACAGAGCCGTGTATTGAGATGAGATGCAGGTAGCAGAGTTTAGTATAGATGAGAAGGAAGTGTAGGTCTTGTCGGCGGACAGGGCGGAAGGTGCGAATGGATAGCCATTAATAGCCTTCCGGGTCGTGTGTGCGCAGGAAGACAAGAGCCGTGTCACTTCAGAGCATAGCCTTTTGAAGAGAAGTACCCATACAGCAAGAGACGAGTAATGGGCGTACAGACATACTATATCGATATAGTACAGGTCGAGGTATAGCTGCTTTACCGCACAAGCTGGTATCCATGTGATCATGGGAGGGAGCTTACGTTTTCATTTGGCGAAGCCGGCAGCAGATGAGCTTGCTGTCTACATTTGTACAATTAATTATGCAGCCTTCATGCGTCCATACGCATGGAGGCTTTTTGTTTACCTTTAGGATCGACTGGTGACGAAGGTCACAGCTTGCCGATTCCTGCGAATAAGGAAGAGCCAATGAATTGATCAGCCAAAGGAGCGAGTATAATGATCCAACCTCATGTAGAACAAGTGATTGCCATGTCTGGCCAGTATAATTTGATTCCGATCGTAAAGCGACTGCTGGGTGATATGGAGACACCGATTCGTATTTTCCAGCGTTATGCACAGCGGCGACATGCCTTTCTGCTGGAAAGTGTAGAGGGAGGTAGTAAATGGGCGCGGTACTCGTTTATCGGTAGTGATCCATTCCTCTTGATTTCCGGTAAGCAGGGCAAGATTGAGGTCGATCTAGATGGCGAGATCAGTGAGCTATCCGGTAAGCCGATAGAGCAGCTAAAAGCATTGCTGCGACGCTATCGCAGCCCTAAGGTAGATGGACTGCCGCCTTTTACAGGTGGAGCGATCGGATTCTTTGGTTACGATCTGCTGCAATATTACGAGAAGCTGCCCGCTCATCGCATCGATGATATGAACATGGATGATATTCGCTTTATGTTCTGCGATCAGATCGTCGTCTTCGATCATGTGAAGCAGCATATTTTACTGGTAAGTAATGTGCATGTGCCAGAAGGTGCGAGTGATGACGATATCCGCGAGGCATATGGCGAAGCGGCTGCTAAGCTGGATAGCATGGAAGAACTGCTGCATACACAGCCACCAGTGAGCAGTGCAGGGCGCGCTACAGTATCTGACAATATTGAGATGGGCGAGATTCAGTCCAATATGACGAAGGAGCAATATCTGGATGGCGTCAATCGGGCGAAAGAGTATATTCGCGCAGGTGACATTTTCCAGGTCGTGCTGTCCCAGCGCTTCCATATCGAAACAGAGGTTGCACCGCTGGAGGTATATCGGGTGCTACGCACGATGAATCCATCACCATATATGTATTATTTGAAGCTGGATGATGAGATTATCGTCGGTACATCACCAGAGGCACTGGTCAAGGTGGAGGGCGATCGCTTGCAGACACGTCCAATTGCAGGAACACGTCCACGAGGACAGAATGAAGCCGAGGATCAGGCGCTGGCAGAAGAGCTTCTTCAGGATGAGAAGGAGCGCGCTGAACACCTGATGCTGGTCGATCTGGGACGTAATGATATCGGACGTGTGGCGGAATACGGCACCGTCAAAACCGATTCCTTTATGCAGATTGAGCGATATTCGCATGTGATGCATATCGTATCCAACGTATCTGGTAAGCTGCGCAAGGATCGTGATTTCTTCGATGCATTCCTGTCCTGTCTACCAGCAGGTACAGTATCCGGCGCACCTAAGCTGAGAGCGATGGAAATTATCGCTGAGATTGAAAATGAAGCACGTGGCGCCTATGCCGGTGCGATTGGTTATCTGGGCTTCTCCGGTAATATGGATGCGTGTATTACGATTCGTACGATTATTTTCAAGCATGGCAAAGCGTACGTACAGGCTGGAGCAGGAATCGTATGGGATTCGGTACCGGAGAAGGAATACGAAGAGACCGTGAACAAAGCCAAAGGCATGCTGAAATCAATCCGTGTCGCCGAAGCGATGTTCCCTCGCAAAGGGGAAGAGGCACAAATCGCCAATCCAGATTATCTGTATGGCTATGAACCAGTGAAGCTGGGTGAGTGAGCGGAAGAATAGCATGAACGTATAGATCAATAACGGAAACTTACACACAGTATATTTTACAGTTCGGGAGGAAACGGGTATGCACACAGCGGAAACGATACAACAGGCGATTATGAATGTGATCGAGGGTAAACATCTGACGCGGGAGCAGTCTTATGAGGTGATGAGCGCGATTATGAATGGTGAAGCTACACCATCGCAAATCGGCGGTCTGCTCACATCCCTGCGCATGAAGGGAGAGACGGTGGAGGAAATCACTGGTTTTGCGGAAGCGATGCGCAGCAGTGGTGGACGTGTTCCGGTGATGTCAGCAGGCTTGCTGGATACATGCGGAACAGGTGGATCGGGTATTCACAAATTCAATATTTCCACCGTGTCAGCGATCATTGCAGCCTCTGTATCGGTTCGTGTCGCAAAGCATGGCAATCGTTCCGCTTCTGGTAAAGCAGGTAGCGCGGATGTATTGGAGGCGCTGGGTGTGAATATCGGACTGAATGCCGTACAGGCAGCAAGCTGTCTGAACGAGATCGGCATCTGCTTCCTGTTCGCTCAGGTGTTCCATCCTTCGATGAAGCATGCGGCGGCTACCCGTCGTGAGCTGGGTGTACGCACTGTATTTAATATGCTAGGCCCACTGACTAATCCAGCTGGTGCAGACCGACAATTGATTGGGCTGTATGATGGCAGTAAAATTGAAACTGTAGCACATACTTTAAAGCTGCTTGGTCTGGAGCGCGCTATGGTGGTAGCCAGTCAGGATGGATTGGATGAGATTAGCATCGCTGCACCAACACGCATCGCCGAGCTGCGAGATGGCGAGGTGCATACGTATGAAGTGACGCCGCAGGATTTTGGTTTGAGCAGTCATCCATTGGAGCATATGCTGGGCGGCAACGCAGAGGAAAATGCATCGATCATCCGTCGTGTGCTTCAAGGCGAAAGGGGAGCATATCGTGATGTAGTGCTTGCCAATAGTGCAGCGTGCATTTATCTGGCAGGCAAAGCAAATAGTCTGGCGGAAGGTGCTGCGATTGCGGCACAGGCGATTGATTCGGGAGCAGCAGCGAATAAGCTGCAACAATTAATTCAAACTACGGAGGCATTCAGCTATGTATCTTGATCGTATTGTAGTTACCAAGAAGCAGGAAGTTGAACAGTTGACCCAGAGCTTGTCTATCGCTGAGGCAGAGCGTACCATCGCAACCATGCCGGCAACACGCGGTTTCCGCGATGCGCTAACCAAGCGTGCTAATCGACGTGTTGGTCTGATCGCCGAGGTGAAAAAGGCATCTCCATCCAAAGGTCTGATTCGTCCAGATTTCCATCCCGTGACGATTGCCCAGGCATATGAACAGGCAGGAGCGGACTGTATTTCCATCCTGACAGATGTACAATATTTCCAGGGCAATAATTCGTATTTGACTGATATTCGAGCAGCTGTGAATTTGCCGCTATTACGTAAAGACTTCATTATCGATGAGCACCAGATTTATGAAGCACGTCTGATCGGTGCGGATGCGATTTTGCTGATTGCAGCGATCCTCACACCAGAGCAAATTGATCGTTATATCAAGACGGCCGTATCGCTTGGACTGGATATTCTGATCGAGGTGCATGATCAGGCGGAGCTGGAAACCGTGCTTTCTATCGAAGGCAGTGTGGAGCATGGCTTGATCGGTGTAAACAACCGTGATCTGAAAACATTCGAAACTTCGCTGTCAACAACAGCCGAACTGATTCGTCTATTGCCAGCTGGTGTACCATTAATCAGTGAAAGTGGGATTATGTCACCGGATGATATTCGCTATGTGTCTGATGCAGGTGCAGCAGGCGTGCTTGTAGGCGAATACTTTATGCGACAGCCTGATATTGCGTCAGCCGTACACACATTGATGGCTCCTGCCAACCGTGAAGCAGGCGCTTCTCATGAATGAAAATGGAACCTCTCTCAACGAACAGCACGTAACAGGGGGCTCTGGCATTACGCCAGAGCCGTCTGCTCTAAAGATAAAAATCTGTGGACTTCAAGACGTTGAAGTGCTAAAATCTATGATACCATTACCGATTGATTACATCGGATTTGTATTTGCACGAAGCAAGCGACAGATTGATCGTCAGCGTGCAGCAGAGCTACTGGATGTACTGAAGCAATGGCACGGACAGGCACCTCAAAGTGTCGGTGTATTCGTGAATCCAACGCTGGAGGAGTTACTGCATATTATCGAAGCAGCACCGCTGGATGTGATTCAGCTGCATGGTAACGAGACCCCTGCATTTTGCCAGGAGGTACGTGAGAAGCTACAGGTTAAAGTAATCAAAGTCATCTCTATTCAAGCTAAAGATAATCCTAAGGCAGCACAATCTACATCAACTGCTAAAATAACACAAGTAAACAATGAGCCTGATGTGTATGAGATTGCAGCTGCAAAGCTAGCGCCATATGAAGGTACCGTAGATGCCTTTTTACTGGACACACATGATCCGCTCTATGGCGGCGGCTCAGGTAAAACCTTTGCCTGGGATGGCATTGCACCGTATCACCGCTGGACAGCAGCGCATGGTATTCCATTACTTGTTGCAGGCGGTTTATCACCTGATAATGTAAATGAGCTAGTCGAAGGCTATCCGCTGGAAGGCATTGATGTATCCAGTGGTGTCGAAACTGACGGAGTGAAGGATATCGATAAAATCAAACGGTTTGTGGAAAGGGCGAGAGCATAATGAAAATACTACCTGATGCAAAAGGAAGATTTGGCGATTTTGGTGGACGTTATGTACCGGAAACGCTGATGAATGCACTGATCGAGCTTGAGGATGCCTATCGCCAGTATGCTGAGGATCCGGAATTTCAAGAAGAACTGAATTATCTACTAAAAGAATACTCTGGCCGCGAGACACCGCTCTACTATGCAGAGCGACTCACCGAACAGCTTGGCGGTCCTAAAATATATTTAAAACGTGAAGACCTGAACCATACAGGTGCACACAAAATTAACAATGCCATCGGTCAGGGACTGCTTGCCAAGCGTACTGGCAAGCAAAAGGTCATTGCCGAAACGGGTGCAGGTCAGCACGGCGTTGCGACTGCAACCGTAGCTGCACTGCTTGGGCTTGAATGTAAAGTATTCATGGGAGAAGAGGATATCAAGCGTCAGCAGCTGAACGTATTCCGCATGAATATGCTGGGTGCTGAGGTTGTGCCTGTTACATCCGGTACACGTACACTCAAGGATGCGGGTAATGAAGCGCTTCGCTACTGGGTGAGTAATGTGGATGACACATTCTACATTCTCGGTTCAGCTGTAGGGCCGCATCCATATCCGATGATGGTGCGTAACTTCCAGCGTATTATCGGTGACGAGACACGACGCCAGATTTTAGAAAAGGAAAATCGTCTGCCGCATACGGTTGTGGCTGCGATTGGTGGCGGTAGTAATGCGATCGGTATGTTCTATCCATTTATCGGTGACGAAGCCGTTCGTCTGATCGGTGTCGAGGCAGCTGGACGCGGTATTGATACACCGCTACATGCGGCAACGATGAGTCTCGGTACAAAGGGTGTATTCCAGGGCTCGATGAGTTATCTGCTACAGGATGAATTTGGTCAGGTGCAGGAGGCGCATTCGATCTCCGCAGGTCTGGATTATCCGGGCGTTGGACCAGAGCATTCGTATCTCAAAGATATCGAGCGTGCCCAGTACGTACCGATTACAGATCAGGAGGCGATCGACGCGCTCAAGCTGCTCTGTCGCACCGAAGGCATCATTCCAGCACTGGAATCCGCTCATGCGATTGCGCATACGGTGAAGCTAGCAAAAGAAATGACACCGGATCAACTGCTCATCGTTTGCCTTTCCGGTCGTGGTGATAAGGATGTCGAATCGATCATGAGATATGAACAGGAGGGATCGCTGTGAGCGTAACCGGACAAAGTCAAAACCGCATGGATGTTACCTTCGCAACGTTGAAGGAAAAAGGCGAAACTGCACTGATTCCATTCCTGACCGTTGGCGATCCTGATCCACAAACGACCGTTGATGTGATTATGGAGCTTGAAGCGGCTGGAGCGAATATTTTGGAGCTTGGTGTACCGTATTCTGATCCGCTAGCTGATGGGCCTGTGATCCAGCGCGCTTCTCAGCGTGCATTGACGCATCGTGTGACGATTGATACTTGTCTCCATGTAGCCAAGCAGGCGCGTGAGCGTGGCTCACAGATGCCGTTTGTACTGTTCACGTATTACAATCCGATTTTGCAATATGGGCTGGATCGCTTTTTTGAAGAGCTACAGCGTAATGATATTAGCGGTATGATCATTCCCGATCTGCCGATTGAGGAATCTGAAGAGATGCGTGCACGCTCACGTGCAGCAGGTGTGAGTCTGGTACCGCTGGTCGCGCCAACGTCTCATGAACGCATCGCTTCTATTTTGAATGGAGCGCAGGGCTTTGTATACTGTGTGTCCTCGCTTGGTGTAACGGGTGAGCGCACGTCCTTCCACTCTAATGTAGAGCAATTTATTAAAAGCGTACAGGCGAGCACCGATCTTCCAGTTGCCGTTGGCTTCGGTATTTCCAGCCATGAGCAGGTGAAGCAGTTCTCTGCATTTTGCGATGGAGTAGTAGTAGGTAGCGCAATTGTGCGCCAGATTGAATCGCAAATTCCACTGCTGACCGATCCAGCGCGCAAGGCAGACGGCTTACAGCAGATTCATCAATTTGTTGCTGATCTAAAAGGAACACGTTGATCGAGGCTACTCACTGGGCGGTGCGATGAACCGTTATTGCTGCCAAAAGTACGATTTGTTAGCCGTGAGATGTATTAGAGCGGCAAATGATATAAACTAAAGCATATACGCTCATCTACATACTTACTCCGTAGCGAGCGGCTGGATTGGATCGACAGGTGCCTTTTACATAAAAGGCGCCTTCCTTACATCCAGAGAATCTGGAGCATAACACATCATCAGGCAAAGTGTTGTTCGTGAAGTTCTGTTCATTAAGTCGATAAGGAGTTGTTCCGATTGAAACCAAAATCACGTATTGTTAATATTCCTGTCTATCAGCCTGGCAAGCCGATTGAAGAAGTGAAACGAGAGTTAGGACTGGAAGACGTCATCAAGCTTGCTTCCAATGAAAATCCATACGGCTCGGCACCATCCGTGCAGCAGGCGATCATGAATGAGCTGTCTCAGCTGTACCTGTATCCAGACGGCGCTGCGGTGGAGCTGACGGCTCAGCTTGCCGACCATATCGGTGTACAGCCGAATCAGATCGTGTTTGGCTGCGGCTCGGATGAGGTCATTGCGCTGATCTCCCGTTCGTTTCTGGAGCCAGGTGATGAGACGATTATGGCAGATCAGACGTTCTCTGTGTATAAAAGCAATGCGGATATTGAAGGAGCAACGGTGGTGGAAGTGCCGCTTCAAGCGGGTAAGCACGATCTACCCGCTATGCTAGCTGCGGTAACGGACAAAACAAAGATTATCTGGGTATGTAATCCGAACAATCCGACGGGAACGATTGTGACCGAAGACGAACTGGTCGCGTTCCTCGATGCTGTTCCATCCGATGTCATGGTCGTACTGGATGAAGCATATTACGAGTATGTGATTGCTGGCGAATATCCACGCAGTGTGGAGCTGTTAGATCGTTATGCGAATATCGTCATTTTGCGTACATTTTCCAAAATTTACGGTCTGGCTGCACTGCGGATTGGCTATGGTGTAGGTAATGCAGACACGATTCGTCTAATCAATCAGGTGCGTGAGCCGTTCAACACATCGCGTATTGCTCAGGCAGCAGCGCGTCAGGCGATTATCGATCAAGACTTCGTGAACGATTGCCGTATCAAAAACCGCGAAGGTATGGATTACCTGATCGCTGCCTTTGATCGCCTTGGTCTGACCCATTTCCCAAGCGAAACGAACTTTATTATGGTGGATACCGGGCATCCGGGTAAGGAGATTTTCGATGCGTTGCTCCAGCGTGGAATTATTATTCGCGCAGGTCATAGCAAATATCCAACCTGGATTCGCGTATCGATCGGTAAGCCAGAGCAAAATGAAGCATTCGTCCAGGCGTTGGAAGAAACATTGCAGGCACGCAAAGCGACCGTATAAAAGAATAACAATAGCAAAAGAAGTGAGGGCGAATCTGAATCATTTTTGGCAAATGGTCTAAAAGTGATTCAGATCGTCGAACTGTACGATACAATTAAGCAGCAAGCAGCAAGCAGCAAGCAGCAAGCAGCAAGCAGCAAGCAGCAAGCAGCAAGCAGCAAGCAGCAAGCAGCAACTGACGATGCATTTTGCGTAATCGAAAATTTCAAGGTACAATACATGGATGGCAGTATAGCGTGATAACGGAAAGCAGGCGGCATCATATCCAGACGCAACAGGGTTGCTGGAAGGAGTGAAGCGTCTGTTTGTCAGTTATTCGCGTTGTGCCGCTTTAACGCAGCAGGAAAGACAATCGATAAAGAATGAGTGGGATACTAATGACGACAAAAATTGCGATTTTCGGCGTAGGGCTTATTGGCGGTTCGCTAGCTCTATGCTTTAAAGGAAAACCGGGACTGCATGTTACCGGATATACGCATCTGCCGGAATTGATACATACCTTTCAGGAAAGGCAGGTCGTTGACCATGCAACCCTGTCGGTAGAAGAGGCTGCGCTGGATGCAGACTTTATTTTTCTCTGTGTACCGGTGAGCTTGCTGAATACGTATTTGGAGCAGCTTAGCCGTTTGCCGCTGAAAAGAGGCTGTGTCATTAGCGATGTGGGTAGCACAAAGGCATCGATCATTGCTTGCGCCGAGCAGCTTCATTTTCAGACGGATGTACATTTTATCGGCGGTCATCCGATGGCTGGCTCCGAGCGCTCAGGTGTAGGTGCAGCATCGGCACTATTATTTGAAAATGCGTACTATGTGCTCACGCCACCAGCGGGCGTGCCAGATCATGCATATGATCGTCTTGCCACACTACTATCTCAGCATACACGAGCGCAAATGGTACGTGTGGAGCCTGTGCTGCACGATGAGATCGTGGGCGCGATCAGTCATCTGCCGCATGTGATCGCTGTAGCACTGGTGAACCAGATTCGTGAATATAATGAGCATAATCCGCTTTACCGTATGCTCGCCGCAGGCGGATTCCGCGATATTACACGGATTGCCTCCAGCGACCCGATTGTATGGCGTGATATTCTGCTCAGTAATCGTCATGTGGTATTGAATTTGCTGAACGATTGGAACAAGGGTGTACAGCAGTTTATCGAGCTATTACAAACGCAGGACGCTCGCGGGATCGAGCAGCAGTTTGAATATGCAGGTGCGTTCCGTGACGAGCTGCCCGAACGCCGTAAAGGCATGATCACCACATTGTATGATCTATATCTCGATGTGCCTGACCATCCTGGTATTATCGGTAAAATTACAACCGAGATCGGTAATCGCGGTATTAACATTAGCAATGTGCAAATTATTGAGAGCCGTGAGGATGTACCAGGCGTGATGCGTTTATCGTTCCGTAATGAGAAGGATATGGAGCAGGCAAAGGCGATGCTGCTGGATAGCGAGTATAGTGTGTTTGCACGGGTATAGGAAGCGAGTAGGTTACGCTGAACCGGTTGCTTGATTATTCTATGTTATGAAAAGATAGCTGGGCTGCAAATATGAGCGATTTGCTCTGTGCGAGGTATACCAGCTAGTTGCAATGATATGCTATAAGATAGCAGCAATCATCTAATGGATGGAAGGGTGCTATCTTTTTCTAGCTACACTTCTCTGCAATTCATCTATATCTAGCGTTCTCAATGTAATCTTGTATGGATAATCAGTTATAGCTCAAAATGCACCTTATTCCTAAAAGCGGACAGGATAATCAGAATCCGCTCTTATGAACAGGTGCATTTTTCTTATACCAGAGGAAGGTACTTTGCTCACGATTCGATCTCGTTTCTTTATAATCGAGGAGTATCACCCAGCTACATATCATTATTTAGCCATCTATGCATCCTCAATCGGATTCAGCTCTACATAAAAAAATGAAAATCCAAGAACTATTTTCTACACAAAACAGTCTAACGATTAGTAACACACTCAAGCGCTTGAGAATGAAGCTTTCATACACCATGTAACGAGGTACTTTTATCCATAAGGGGTGTTCATCGGCAGTGATAGGACGGAAAAAAAGTAAAGCAAAGGAAACGCAATTCACCGAGCAAATGAC
Source organism: Paenibacillus hunanensis (assembly GCF_034055775.1). Lineage (NCBI taxonomy): Bacteria > Bacillati > Bacillota > Bacilli > Caryophanales > Paenibacillaceae > Paenibacillus > Paenibacillus hunanensis. The sequence goes on from NZ_CP139194.1 coordinate 2,304,478, forward strand.
CAGTATACGTGGCAAGCTATATCGACTCGCCTACTGTTATGTCAAAAATGAACAGGAAGCGCTGGATATCGTATCAGACGCTACGTATAAGGGCTATCTTGCCTTTATGAAGGCAGATACCGTAACCTATTTTGATTCATGGATGTCGCGTATTGTTATCAATACAGCCATCGATTATATGTATCGCAGTAAGCCGATGCTAGTTTTAGAAGATTTTACTCAGGGGCTGGAGGCTCCAGTAGAGAATGTATCGATTGAAGCGAAGATGGATTTATACAATGCACTGGATCGGCTGCGACCGGAGGAGAAGACGTATATTATTTTAAAATATTTTGTCAGTCTGTCTTTTAGAGAAATGGCAGAGGTATTAGCTGTACCTGAAAATACAGTCAAATCCCGATTTTACCGCATTATGCAGCAGCTCAAAGCGTATTTGATCGAAGGGGAGGTGGATTCGATATGATCGGAAAAAAGCATTACGATGATATTCAGATTCCACAGCAGTTAGCTGAGGTGATGGAACAGGCGCAGCAACGAGCAGCACAAGCGCATCAGCAGCGTAAACGCCGCATTCGCTATGTTTCCGTGATTGCCGCTTGTATCGCATTGCTATTCGTCAGTGCCAATATACCGAGCGTTGCGAGAGCGATGTATCCGATTCCTGTACTTGGAAGCATCGTAAAGGTGCTGCAATGGGGAGAAGGTGGAGCGATAACCGATGGAGCTCAAGTTCAAACACAGGTAACCGACGAGGAGCTGCGCATTCAGTTTAGCAATGAGGGTAAAGAGCTGAGTCGTGTACCTGCTTATACAGTAGAGCAGAAGGAAGCACCCCATCGTCTAATTTTTACAATTCAGGGGGCACGCTATCTCGACTTTGGTACAATTCAGCAAGACTTGCAGCAGCTACCTCTCGTGAAAGAGGTCTATCCGGTCATGATTCTGGATGATTCGGCCATTCGCTTTGTCGTAGAGCTGCAAAATGGAGTAGAGCATATGATTACAGAGTACCAGCAGCCCGCATCGCTGCAATTAACGTTGCGAGCCTCGGATACACAGTTACAGCCGCATGAAGTATTCGCTTTGCGCACGGCAGCAATGCCTATGAGTGAAGAAATGGCGATGCTGGAGGAAATGTATCCTCAGGAGGATGTATCTTTTATTAAAATATCTCCAGATGCATTCGTGGCTGTCATTGGCAACTACACAACAGCAGCAGAGGCAGAGCAAAAGCTAGAGCAATTAACAGCGGACGCGACGCATGAGCCAACCTTTTATGTAGATCACTGGATGAGCGATGCCAAGCCAGCAGCGGTAAAATAATCGAATAGATGTAAAGTTTCATCGGGTGGTTGCTGAATCTGTATACTTATCCCATGGAGAACTAAAATACGGATATACGATTTTAATACATTTGGAAGTGGAATCATACGATAGCTTCAAGAAGCCTATTTGCACCTTATCTGTATCTTATCTATACCTAGCTATATCCAAACCCCCATCTGTATAGAAATGGGGGTTTTTGCTCAATCGAAATAACCAAATTGATAAAATAGTAAAAAACTTCAAAAATATTACCTAAAGGGGTTGACGAAATGAAAGCGCATACAGTATACTTTAACTACAGTATGGTTTCTCTCCACTCCTATCCAATAACTAGAGCACCTGAAATAGGGTACTCAGCCGCTAACAAATGTTAGCGGTTTCTTTTTTTGTCTGCAACTTTTTGTAAGGCTTCGTTGTGTTCAGTTAGTGGAGAGATGTAGAGGCTCGTGAAAGATAGGTCATATCGATTTTGTGCTCCGTATTGTTTTATGGTATAAAGGAAAAGTGGCGCAAACTGCTATCTGGCTAAATACGCTACAACACATAGGTGCAATCGTTTTGTACGGTGCTTGTTATACATAATGTTAGGGCGCGCATCTTGTTCTACGTCTACGATTTATGCCGATGAACGATACGGCTGGTGACGTGAATTTGGCAAGATGGTGGGATGAAATGGAAGAATACGGCAACCTTTTGACTTTGCTTTGCGTCTAGAAGTCAGGTATGATGATAAGGTTGTGCGTGAATGCTGACTTGAAACGAAAGCAGCAGATGAGACGGTATCGATGACGTAGGGTACGATTTGAGGCTACTTTACACGGATATGAATACATTTTGACATAGATGAGGGAAGTGAGCTGGATGAGCTCGCTTTCGGTTAGAAGGCGCCTGGGGGAAGGCATCGTTTTGGCTGAATTGAGCATTCGTGCTCGGCTAAAAGGCTGGTGCTCCATTCGCGATGATCTGCTTGAATGGCTGTATATCGCGTAATTTCAATGATTAACCGCAACTTTTGCCGTCCTGTTCAGTATTAATGAATACATAAGGAACGGGAAGATGCGGCGGCAACAACGAGGAGGGTCGCATTTCAATGACAGATTCCCTGATTATTCAGGAAATAAAAAATGGCGATGTAGAGCTATATTCAGAGCTTATGCGTCGTTATCAACGCAAAATTCTGGCATTCATTTATCATATGCTGAAAAGTGCCAATCTGGAAATGATGGCAGAGGATCTTTGTTCGGAAACCTTTTATAAGGCGTACAAAAGCCTGCACTCATTTCGCGAGGTGGATGCATCGTTTTCCACCTGGCTTTACACAATCGCACGTAATACCGTACTAAGCGAGCTTCGTAAGCAAAAAGCCGGTCATGTACCGCTGGAGGAAAGTGGGTATACGCCGGTCGCTCCAAGTACGATGGTGCCAGAGCACGCGGTGCTACGTGGCGAACGTGTACAGATGGTACGTGATGCTATCGATCAGCTGCCGGAAAAGCAGCGTTCTGCTTTGATCCTCCGCGAATATGATCAGCTGGATTATCAGGAAATTGCTGATATCCTCTGTCAGAGTGTAAGCTCCGTCAAATCTCTTTTGTTCCGGGCGAGGGCGAGTGTGAAAACACGGTTAGAGCCGTATTTTCATGATTCGGTCTACGATGAGCCTATTGAAGGGATGAAGGGAAAATGAATTGCAGAGAGGCCGAGTTATTATTCGGAATCTATTGGGATATGAAGCCGGACGACCCGCGTCGTCAGGAACTCCATCAGCATCTCAGCGAGTGCGAGGACTGCGCAGCGGAATTTGCCATCTGGCAGGAAAGTCATGAGCTAATGAAAGCTGAAGCAGCTGCTCTATCGATAGATCCAGAGCTGGAGCTGCGAGCAGAGCAAATGAATCGTAATGTGATGGAGCGTATCTATGCGGAAACACCGTGGGTGTTGCAAAACGGTGCCAAGCGTGGCCCAATCTCTCGCATGTTCCGCCGCCGGATGTCCTTCTGGATTGCGGCAGTAATCGGTATCTTCTTATGCAGTTTTGTTTATTTGACGCTTGATGTATCGAATAGCTTTCATTATGAAGCGGTACAGGAGCCTGTCTCCGGCATTGTGCCGACGGGTGTGGCAACAAGTGATGCAACGACAGTTATACACTCGTCACTGCATTTTGCAGGCTCTCAGCGAGGCTTAATTGATCCGCTCGTCATTCAGATGGACCCGACTCATCCGCAATACTGGATGATCCTATCTGTCGTAGGGATGCTGCTGGCATTGGTGTCACTGCGCTTTCTGGCGCGACCACGGCATCAATAGAGGGTTATTGTGGGCTAATGTGATGGGATATAAATGAGAATATAGATGAATTAATGAATACAATGAAGGAATACAACGGGCAAAAGGATATGCCTGTACGCATCAACCTGATCTGCTGCCTTGCTGCGATAGATCAGGTTGATTTTTTGCATTGTGCTCCTTTATACTGTGGGCTATATGTAGGGAGGGGTCATGCAGGTAATCCATTCCTTTAAATACAATACCCGATTATACATAAAGAAAGGATGACAATACATAAGATGCGAATTGGATTAATCCGACATGGTCTGACCGATTGGAATGCGCTGGGACGCATTCAGGGACATAGCGATATTCCGTTAAATGAAGAAGGAAGACAACAGGCGAGCAAGCTGGCTGAGCGGCTAGCGATCGAGCATATCGAGTGGGATCATATCGTGTCGAGCAGCTTGGAGCGTGCTCACGAGACAGCTCGTGTTATTGCAGAGCGATTGCATATTCCGCTGCTTGAGCCAGATGAGCGACTCAAGGAGCGCGGCTTCGGACAGATTGAGGGCATGACCTGGGAAGAACGTGAAGCAAAATGGGGTGCTGATTGGGAAACTGTAGAGCTTGGACAGGAGCCGCTGGATGTATTACAAGGCCGAGCGATGGATTTTTTGGAAGCGTCCTGGCAGCAGTTTCCGAATCATAATATACTGGTAGTGAGTCACGGTGGCTTGCTGTCCCAGCTGTTCAAGCTACTGATGCAGGAGCGTCATACCGAGCGAGTGGGCAATCTATCACTGACGGTATTAGAGCGTGAAGCTGATGCATGGAATACAGTGCTCTATAACAATAGCGACCATCTACGATAAATACTTTGAAAGATAGCCTAGCTTATGCTAGGCTATTTGGTTATAATTGGAATAAATAGCCCGTTAGTGCCTGCAAATAAGCACCATTGGCTGTTTATCGCTTTATATGTCGTTTCTGACGTTTTTGCTACCTGGTTGGAGAAAGGTCACTCTGTCGTGAAAGATGACAATACTTTTATCGAATCCGCCGCCTTTTTTTACAAAATTGTTGATACGCTTACATGGATTTTGGTTAAAATGCAGATAAGGAGCGGATGACATGTTAATTCCCTACAAAAATCGGATGCCTAGCGTGGAGGAACTGACCTTTATCGCAGAAGGCGCAAAGCTGATCGGTGATGTCAGTATCGGAGCATACAGCAGTGTATGGTTCAATGCCGTACTTCGCGGCGATCTAGCTCCCGTCCAAATCGGACAGCGCTGCAATATTCAGGATCTGGCTGTAGGGCATGTGCATGAGATTCATCCATTACTTATCGAAGATGACGTTTCTGTCGGACACTCGGCTATCGTTCACGGCTGCCGGATCGGCAAGGGTTCGCTGATCGGCATGGGTGCAATCGTGCTGAACGGTGCGAATATCGGAGAATATTCGCTCATCGGTGCAGGCTCCATTGTGACGGAGAACAAAACGATTCCCCCTTATACTCTGGCTCTAGGCTCACCTGCACGTGTCATTCGTGAACTCACGGAGGAAGATTTGCAGCGTATGGCCAAAACAACGCAAAGCTATGTGGATAAAGGAGCAGAGTTCAGAAATCCCTGAATAGCATATGGAGGTGCGCCCTATGTACAAGATGAAGGTAACCTACGAAGTTATGTTGGGTCTGGCTGCAGAAATGGTATGGGATCAAATCCTACGCGAACATCGAATTGAAGAACTACACACACTCATTGACCGGGCGCTTGCCGATCGGGATGAACAGGCCTTTCAGCAATGGACGGACGAATTACGCTCACTAACACCGGCGATCGATACAACATTGCCAGAAGTGGAGCGTTATGAACGCAAATCGCTGTCACACTGATCATCAGCTAAGCATAGCACGGCACATACACATTACATTTTGCATACACAATACATTTCGATAAAAGTCCACCTGTATCCAGGGTGGACTTTTTGCTTGTTTACAGGTGCAGCTTGTACTTTTACAATGGAAAAGATTATTGATTCCAATCCAGCTCACTTTTATTGGAAGAAGAGCTGGATACCCACTAGAGATAAAGGAGACTGGGAATGCCGATTTCTTATTTTTGGAGCAGAGCCTTTCTAACGAACCGCAGGCTGCTATGGCTGCTGCTCATTTGTAATGTGCTAGGTACGATTTATGGATATTACTGGTATGCGCTACAACTGGAATATACACTGCTGCACTGGCCCTCCTGGATGATCGTGTTCGTACCGGATAGCCCAACAGCCAGTCTATTTTTCAGTATAGCGATCGCCTTCCTGTTATTCCCACCACGTAGTCGCTGGCTAAAAGGAATTCGTGCCCTATTCGAAGCACTGGCTGTCGTCACATCCGTCAAATATGGAGTATGGGCAGTAACGATGATCTTCTGGGGAGCAGCACTTGGCGATACGCTCGTATGGCAGGACTGGATGCTAACCGCGTCCCACCTCACGATGGCGATCGAAGCGCTGATCTATGTACGCTTCTTCATCTTCCGACACACGACATTGGTGCTCGCATTAGGCTGGACGCTTCTGAACGACTATATGGATTACAGTCAGGGCATCTACCCATGGCTGACTGAACAACTAGTCATCCGCTTAAACCAGGTACGCAACTTCACCGTATCCTTGACGCTGGCATCCGCACTTGCAGGGGCATGGGCGCTGTGGCAAGCGCGCGATGAGCGCAAGTGAAATAGCTAATGGTGAGCGTTAGTAAAATGAATATGTAGTAATGGATAGCGATATTAAGTGATAAGAACAAAGTATTTCATATTTAAAATGAAGCAGATAAATAGGTTATTCGCGTACGATGTTATAGTATTTCTACAGAATAAATTGTGAAGGAATCATGTTCTGATGTACTCACAAAATTTGCTTCGATTCCACTTGAGGCAAACTGTATTGGATTTTAGTGGATAAAATATATTTTTGAATGGTTTTGATCTGAATTTTGCTTGAGATAAATGTGAACAAGTGTAGATCGGATAAGTTAGCAATAAGTGTGGAAGCATATAGTAATAGATGATATATCTACGAAGTGATTGATATAACATGAATAAATGAATGAAGTGGAGTACAAAGTGTATCTTGAAAGTTCCTGTCACTGATATGTTCAATGGGAAAACTGATACAAACGCACAATATTAGTGCATAAACGAAACAAAATTATGAAGTCACAAGCAGTGAACGTAGACAAGGAAATAAGGGAAAAGGACGACTTTGGAGGGGCGGGAATCTACATTATCTCCCTAATCCATAGATTCCCACCCCTCCACCGGAGTCCGTTCCCTTATTCCTTGTCGGAGTGGATTGAAGCACCTGCATCAATTCAGCATAACCGCTCGAATCAAACACTAATTCATTCCACAAAACCATCTACAAAACCATCTACAAAACTATTAAAAGCCGCTTACAACCAAGCGGCTTTTATCATTCCTCATCCTATACCGAAGTCGCATGCTATGCGCACCTTGACCATTCCGCCCGTCAGTGCGGCTGCTCCTCCCGAAACCCTTCACCATGCACATCATTCACTTCATTAATAATCACAAACGCCCGCGCATCAATCGCCTTCACAATCATATGTACACGGCGAATCTCCTGCCGGGACACTACACAGTAGGCCATCTGCTTCGCCTGCCCTGAATAGGCACCAATCGCCGGAATAAGCGTTACCCCGCGATCCATCTCTTTCATAATCTGTGCCGCGATGATATCCGCATGATCACTAATAATCGTAAAGGCCTTACCTGAATATGCGCCCTCCTGAATAAAATCGATAATCTTCGTCGCAATAAATACCGTCACCAGCGTATACAGCACCAGCTCCTTAGAAATGAAGAAGAGCGATGAGCCAATGATCACAATATCCAATCCCAGCATCACCTGCCCGATGCTCCAGCCAAAGCTACGGTTCAAAATAGTCGCAATAATATCCGAGCCTCCGGTCGTTCCACCGAATCGGAACACGATCCCCAGTCCAAGCCCCAGCGTCACACCAGCATACAGCACAGCCAGAATATAATCATGCTCCGTTTGAAAAGGAGCAATCCAGCCCTGCTTGATCAGCCATTCAAATAGCCACAGGAAGAACGATAACGAGCCGATGCCGACACCTGTATAGATCATTCTGCGCCAGCCGAGCATTTTTAGCCCGATTAAAAATAGCGGAATATTCAATAGCAGTGTCGATAGGGCAGGAGCCAGCCCAAATCCATAATTCAGCAAAATGGTAATCCCGGTTACGCCGCCTTCCATCAGCTTGTTCGGAATAATAAAGTATAGTAAACCAAATGCATAGATAGCGGCACCACATATAATCGGTAAAATAACGCGAAGCTGCTTCCAGAAACGTTGTACCATAAACGAAGACCTCCATAAATGTGATAGCCAGGAATGAGTATGTCATTATGAACAAAAAAGCATTTGTTTTCAAAATCGCTTTAGGATAACATGGTAATGATAACTTGCACGAATGGAAGGATACCGAACAACGCGGGTGCACTTGAATACGCTCAAGTGATCGTATCCATTAGTAGCATGATGACCGCTCCATCCTAACTATAGGAGGAAGTCACGCATTCGGCAATAGGGCAGGAAAAGCCTGCCAGGACAGGGCTGCATATGTATACAGCAATCGCTTTTTTTATGCTGTATAGCGCCCCGAGTCATAGGATGAATTTGGTTGATGGAGGGAATACAGATGACAGAAAAAACGCTGGCAACGATGCAAAAGGAAGTCGATGCGTACATTTCACAATTCAAGGAAGGCTACTTCTCGCCGCTGGCGATGCTGGCACGGATGTCTGAAGAAGTAGGCGAGCTGGCGCGTGAAGTGAATCATTCGTATGGCGAGAAGCCAAAAAAGAATGATGAAGCAGACAATTCGATCGAGCTGGAGCTTGGCGATATTTTGTTTATTACGATCTGTTTTGCGAATTCGCTCGGGATCGATCTGACCGAAGCGCATAACAAGGTTATGCATAAATTTAATACACGAGATAAAGATCGCTGGACGCGGATCGAAGACGATAATACCGATGAATCTGAACAAGCGGGTAAAGGAGAATAACATGAGCGAGCAAATCAAAGTAATTGTAGCAGGGGCTGGCGGACGTATGGGCCGTGAGGTCGTCAAGCTCGTACTTGGCGATGAACAGCTAGAACTAGCAGCAGCGATTGGTCGCTCGGATGCTGGACGTGATGCAGGCGAGCTGGTGGGCATGAAGAATGCAGGCGTTGCGCTTGTGCCGAGTCTGGAGGAAGCGCTCACGTCGGTCAAAGCCGATGTGCTGGTTGACTTTACAACGCCTGAATTTGCCTATGAACACGCGCGTCTTGCTATTCAGCATGGGGTGCGTCCAGTAATGGGAACGACAGGGTATACACCGGAACAGATTGATGAGCTTGATCGTCTATGCAAGGATGCAGGCATCGGTGGCTTGATCGCGCCGAACTTCTCGATTGGTGTAATTCTGATGATGCGCTTTGCCGCTCAGGCTGCCAAGCACTTCCCGCATCTGGAAATTATCGAAACGCACGGTGATCACAAGCTGGATGCCCCTTCTGGTACAGCAGTGAAGACGGCTGAAATGGTACGCGAGGTTCGTGAATCATTTAAACAGGGTAATCCGAATGAAAAAGAAACGATTGCTGGCTCGCGCGGTGGCGAATTTGATGGCTTCCGCATTCACAGTGTTCGTTTACCCGGTGTATTTGCTCAGCAGGAGGTTATTTTCGGTGCCTTTGGACAATCGCTCAAAATTCGCCATGATTCGTATGAGCGTGCAGGCTACATGCCTGGCGTGAAGATCGGTGTACAAAAGGTGATGGAGTACACAGGTATGGTGTACGGCTTCGAGCGCTTTGTAGATTAATATTGGATAGGTGTAAACGATACAGACTATATGATTAGGGGAGATTGCCATGTTCCAGATAGCTTTTGTCGCGCACGACCGCAAAAAAGATGAAATGGTTAATTTTGTGACCGCCTATGAGCATGTATTTCACGGTCATAAATTATATTCGACCGGAACGACCGGACAACGCATTATGGCGCAAACAAAGCTGGATATTCATCGCTTTATGTCTGGCCCGCTCGGTGGTGACCAGCAGATCGGTGCACTTGTAGCGCAAAATGAGCTGGATTTAATCATTTTCCTGCGTGATCCGCTGATGGCACAGCCACACGAGCCGGATATTACTGCATTGCTGCGTATTTGCGATGTGCAGGGGATTCCGGTTGCGACGAACATTGCGACCGCGGAGATTCTCGTCAAAGCACTGGATCGTGGTGATTTTGCCTGGCGTGAGCTTGCACATAAGTACAAGCCAGCCGGAGAGGAATTGAAATGAACGAGAAGCTAGATATCCTCGTCTTCGGTGCTCATGCCGATGATGCGGAGATTGGTATGGCGGGAACGATTATCAAACATACCACTGCCGGCCTTCGGGTCGGCATCTGTGATCTAACCTATGCAGAAATGTCGTCAAATGGCACGGTTGAGCTGCGTAAACAAGAAGCTGCCGCTGCTGCCGATGTGCTCGGTCTGTCCTATCGTAGTAATCTCGGTTTACCCGATCGCGGTCTGGAGCGCAATCCCCAACAGCTGGCAGCGATTACTGCCGAAATTCGCCGCTGTGCGCCACGAATTGTATTTGCGCCTTACTGGGAAGATCGTCATCCTGACCATACATGGTGTAGCCGACTGGTCGAAGAAGCCGTATTCAATGCGAAGCTTCGTCGCTACATGCCAGAGCTGCCACCTGTACAGGTAGAGCAGATCTATTACTATTTTATCAACGACACCGCGCCTGCAAGTGTGCTTGTCGATGTCACTGCTCAATATGAGCGCAAGGTCGATGCCCTATCCTGCTACGCTTCCCAATTCGGTCTGGCACCTGGCAATGACGCTGTGGCTACGCCATTAACGCAGGGCTACGTCGACCGTGTTCGCTACCGCGATGCCATCGCCGGTCAACGCAGCCTGATTCCCTACGCCGAAGGCTTTGTCATCAAAACGCCTTTTGTAGCGGATATGCTGTTATAGGAACGGATAAGCAGCCCCTGCATCCAAATGCAGGATATAAAAAGGCATAGCGGTACCGAGCTGAATAGAGCACACCAGGATACACAGCTTTACTTGCTTCGCTTACTATGTACTCCACACTGATCAAGTATGCGATTATGCTCTACACCAGAATGGTCTAATCACACATAGATGAATTATGAATCACCACAATCTTGAAAAGAATATACCCCATATTTTAAAACTGGAAGGGAGATTGCCCTTATGGACACGATGCTTAAAATAGGCATCACTTGTTATCCTTCACTTGGCGGATCGGGCGTCGTGGCTACCGAACTTGGCAAGCTGCTTGCTGAAAAAGGGCATGAAGTTCACTTTATTTCGCATAGCGTACCTTTTCGCCTGGGAACTTTTCATAAAAATATTTTTTACCACGAAGTTGAAGTCAATGACTATTATGTCTTCAAATATCCGCCGTACGACCTGACCCTTGCGAATAAAATGGCGCAGGTTGCCAAAATGCAGCAGCTGGACGTTCTGCATGTGCACTACGCAGTGCCACACGCCGTTTGTGCATTTCTGGCAAAGCAGATGGTCGGTGAGCATCTGAAAGTAGTTACCACATTGCATGGCACCGATATTACTGTGCTCGCTCAGGATGAATCGCTCAAGGATCTGATTCGACTGGCGATCAATGAAAGTGATGCGGTTACCGCAGTATCACGCGATCTGATTCGTGAGACACGCGAACTGCTTGATATTACACGCGATATTGATCTGACGTATAATTTTGTAGATAAACGGGTCTATTATCCGCGCGAGATTCAGCAGCTTTGCGATGATTTTGGCTTTGGCGATGATCGGATTATTATGCATATTTCCAACTTCCGTCCGGTTAAGCGCGTGGGTGATGTGGTGGAAGCCTTTGCTCGCATTAATAGCGAAGTGCCATCCCGCCTTGTACTGGTTGGAGAAGGCCCGGATTTGCCAAAAATTCAGTGGCGCATTCAAGAGCTTGGCTTGACAGAGCGTGTTCATTTTCTTGGCAAACAGGATGATATTCCGCAGGTAATCTCGATGGCAGATATCTTGATGCTTCCATCAGAAAAGGAAAGCTTCGGTCTGGTTGCGCTGGAAGCGATGGCGTGCGGAGTACCTACGATTGGCTCACGTGCTGGAGGGATTCCAGAGCTGATCGTGCACGGGGAAACCGGCTATCTATCATCGATTGGCGATACCGAGGATATGGCGCAGCATGCGATTCAGCTGCTGACTAATCCAGCGCTGATGGAGCAAATGCGTCAAAATTGTATCACTCGTGCAACAGAGCAATTTAGCAATGATGCGATGATGGAAAAGTATGAACAAATTTACTATCGTGTACTGGGACGGCAAATGCCAACACCCTCCACGGTTCGGGGTTGATCAATGATATGATGCAATGGAATTGGGTGGACGCGCACACGGCGGAACGGGGAATGTCCCTGCTCCGCCGTCTCGCTGACCACGGATATGAAGGTTATTTTGTCGGTGGCTGTGTCCGCGATGAGCTGATGGGTAGACCGATTAATGATATGGATATCGCGACCAATGCAACGCCAGAGCAGGTGCTGGAGCTATTCGAGCATACTGTACCTACGGGTATTGCACACGGTACGATTACCGTTATTGTAGATGGTGAGCATTTTGAAATAACGACTTATCGAACGGAAGGGCAATATGTGGATCATCGTCGCCCGGAGCAAGTTGAGTTTGTTAGCGATCTGTATGAAGATTTGCGCCGCCGTGATTTTACGATGAATGCGATTGCGCGTGGATTGGATGGAGAGTACGTAGATCCATTTCATGGACGTGAAGATTTGCAAAAAGGCATCATTCGCTGTGTCGGTGTACCGGGTGAGCGTTTTGATGAGGATGCGCTACGAATGGTGCGTGGTCTTCGCTTTGCGTCGGTGTTTGATTTTGAGCTGGAATCGGAGACATGGACAGCGCTACTGGAACGACGCGAGCTCATTCGTTATATTGCGACCGAGCGTATTCGCGTGGAAATGGAGAAGATGATCGCTGGGCCACATCCGGTCAAAGGGATTCGTTTGCTACAGCAGAGCGGTCTGGTCGGCTACATGAAGGTTAACGTACCCTGTCCTGCGGCAAGGCCAGAGCTGCTGGAACGCCTGGAGGTTGTAGCAGGCGAACCGTGGTTACTGCGCTGGACGCTGATCATGCTAGCGCTTGGCTGTAATGATGAACAAGCAAGGCAGGCGTTGAAGCAATGGACATTTTCTAATGCGGCAGTAGATCTTGTTGTACGGTTATTGCGTCTGCATCAGCAGCTGTTGACTGTCGATATGCCAACCGCTCAGGATACGAATGACAAGCATGACGTTGTTGCTAGTCAAGAGAAAAGTAACCCTGCACGTCTCACGCTTATCGCTGGTGTGCTGCAATATGGACAGGATACGGCAGAACTGTGGCAACAGCTATACACCGCTTTGCCTGAGCAGGATCATACGCCGACACTGCGTATACTATATGAGCAGGCTCCAGCATGGATAGAAAGTATGCAGGCATACAGTCTGGCTGATCTATGTGTGAATGGTCAGGATGTACTGTCTGCACTGGATACACGCGGTGGCCCGTGGCTCGGTAAGCTCATGCAGCAGATATTGCTAGCTGTAGCGAGTGGTGAGCTGGGCAATGACCGCGATACCATACTGGATTATGCGCGCACGCATGCAGAGACAGGAGGGAAGGCCAATGCGTGATGAACAATTGCTGGAGCTATTAACCGAGCGACCAGGCGAGTACATTTCTGGTGAGGAAATTAGCCGCCGTCTGTCTGTAAGTCGTACCGCTGTCTGGAAGGGCATCAATCGGCTAAAGGAGCAGGGCTATGAGTTCGATTCCGTTACGCGTCGTGGCTATCGCATCGTGCGCTTACCTGATCGGTTTGACGAGGTTTCGTTACGATTACAGCTGGGGAAGCTCACCTCCTGGGGACAGCCACTGCATCTGCTGGATACCATTGGTTCGACACAGGATCTAGCGCGTGAGCTGGCCGAGAAGGGTGCGCCTGAAGGAACACTGGTCATTGCCGAGCAGCAAACGGCTGGACGTGGTCGTCAGGGTCGAGTATTCCATTCGCCTGCTGGACGCGGTGTGTGGATGACACTTGTGCTTCGTCCACAGCAGCCGCTACAGTATACTTCCCAGCTCACATTGCTTGCCGCTGTAGCCATTTGCCGTGCACTGCGGGATGTGAGTGGTCTGGATATCGGCATCAAGTGGCCCAACGATCTGCTGATCGGCAACCGCAAGGTATGTGGTATTCTGGTTGAATCTGCGGCTGAGGATGGTCATGTGCGTTATGCACTGGGTGGATTCGGGATTGATGTGAATGTGGCGCTGGAGGATTTGCCGGAGGAGGTTCGTCCGCTCGCGACCTCACTGCGTATTGAGCGCGGAGAACCCGTCGATCGTACAGCCGTAGTGGTGGCGATACTAAGTGAGCTGGAGACACTATATCATCTATACAATCGCGAAGGCTTTGCTCCAATTGCGGCGCTCTGGGAAGCTTCGGCGCTGGCGATTGGAAAGGTAGTCACGGTCAAAACGCTACAGCATACGATGACCGGTATTGCTCGGGGACTGGGAGAAAACGGTGAATTGCTGTTAGAGCAACCGGACGGCAGTATCACTCCTGTATATTCGGGTGAAGTCGGCTTCTAGGTATAAGTCATGGTATAGCTCTCTAAACATAAACATATTACGTAGGTCGTGTGAAGATGACTAATCGTTAAAAGCAAAGGGCTGCTGTGTAAGTGGGGAGATTGTATTAGACCGCCACGAGCATAGTAGCTTTTTGCGTATTTTGTTTGTGCTTTTTTAGAAGAATTCGGGCATGATTCTAACCAATAGACCATATAAATATTCTACAATTCCGGGCGATTAAATCGGATATGTATACCATTCGTAAATAGCTATATTTTTTATGGCAAAATGAGTGTAATTGCTAGCGTACTCTGTTATACTATGCAGGAAGACGGTATCGGAATGACCGAGCCGTACTTTATCATGTTATATTGGTGTGAGCTGGCAGGTAAGCACCGTTAGACGGAATGCTATATTGCGCCTGGCAGATGACGGAACAGACCACAATTGTGGCTGGCATCAGTAATCTGACCGCAAATGGCACTAGCCCCGATACAGCATACATGCAGCGAAGAGAACGGTATCTTATAGAGCCGGATCATCGATAGCTGCTATGGATGAGTAGAGGTAGAAGGAAGGGTCTGTGACTTTTCTGGCTGAACGGTAGACTTCATCCAATTATGCTGGACAGGCTGGAGTGTGAACTCCATACATCTGGCAAACCTGCTGTATCCCATTATGATTCGTATCCACAACAAGATACGCTGAAGAAGCGAGGTGTTGGCACCATTCAATTCTGCTCTGAGCCGTTACGGGACCGAGACAGGAGAGATGATCGCAAAGTGACTCTTTTTTGGACTCAGGACCTTTTTCGTACGAGACGAAAAGGTTTTTTATTTTGTCCAAAAACAATATTGAATACAAAGGAGCTTGATGTCACATGGCAGCCAAAACGCCGCTGAATATTGTCAAAATGAAGAAAATGAAATCCGAGCGCAATCCGCTCACAATGGTAACCGCATATGATTATCCAACCGCACGTCTGGCTGAAGAGGCTGGAGTGGATATGTTGTTGATTGGAGATTCGCTTGGCAATGTTGTGCTGGGCTATGATTCCACCATTCCGGTTACGGTTGATGATATTGTGTACCATTCCCGTGCTGTGGCACGCGGTGCCCAATCGACCTTTATTGTAGCGGATTTGCCTTTTATGACCTATCACGGAAGTATAGACGAGACACTGCGCACCGTTAAGCGCATTATGCAGGAAGGCCATGCCCATGCCGTGAAGCTGGAGGGTGGCGCTGAGATTGCCGACACCGTTGCTGCGATTACCCGTGCAGGTGTACCTGTACTGGCACATATCGGTCTGACCCCACAATCGGTGCATCAGATTGGTGGCTATCGTATTCAGGGCAAGGATGAGCAGGATGCACAGCGTCTGCTGGACGATGCGAAGGCATTGGAAGCGGCTGGCGCATTTGGCGTCGTGCTGGAGCTAGTGACTGAGGACACCGCTGCACGCATTACGGGCGAGCTATCCATTCCAACGATCGGCATCGGTGCAGGTCGCGGCTGCGACGGTCAGGTACTCGTATTCCATGATGTGGTTCAATATACCGATAATTATCGTGAAAAACGATTTGTAAAAACATACGCCGACATTGGTGCAACCATTCGGACGGCGCTCGAGCAATATGTGAATGAAGTGAAGACACGCGCATTTCCAGCGGAGCAGCATGTGTTTAACCCGGATGAAAAAGCACTGGATTCGCTGTATGGACAACAACGGAAGGTGGAGAATTTATCGTGAAGGTCGTACGTAGCATTGCTGAAGTCAGACAGCAAGTCAAACAGCTTCGCCAGCAACGCAGTCAAGGTGGAGGGGATGCGGTTGTAGGTCTGGTACCAACGATGGGCTTTTTGCATGATGGTCATGCAAGCCTGATGCGCCGTGCTAAGCAAACGAGTGATATTGTCGTGATCAGTATTTTTGTGAACCCAATTCAATTTGGGCCTAATGAAGATTTTGAACGTTATCCGCGTGATGAACAGCGTGATCTGGCGCTGGCAGAGCGTGAAGGTGTAGATATCGTGTTCATGCCAACGGTAGAGGATATGTATCCTGCTCCAACCAAGACCCATGTTACAGTAGCAGAGCTGACCGATACATTATGTGGCGCTTCGCGTCCGGGTCACTTTGACGGTGTATCGACTGTCGTAACCAAGCTGTTCAATATCGTAAAGCCAGATGAAGCCTTTTTCGGAGCGAAGGATGCACAGCAGGTGGCAGTTATTAAGCAAATGGTCATCGACCTGAATATGGATATTAACGTTATAGCTTGTCCGATTGTCCGCGAAGTAGACGGATTGGCACTAAGCTCGCGTAATGTATACCTTTCAGCAGAGGAACGTGAGCAAGCACTCGTGCTATCTCGTTCACTGGAAATGATCAAGCAGCGTGTAATCGAGCAACCGGATCTTACTGCTGGTGACATTCGCAGCATGCTACGCAGTGAGATCGGTACTTCATCGATTGCTGTTATTGATTATGCTGAAATTATGACCTTCCCACAGCTTGAAGCGATGGAGGATCGTACGGTTGTGCGTGATGTAGCAGGGGAAGTAATTGTGGCGCTGGCTGTGAAATTTGGCAAAACACGTCTGATCGATAATGCGATCTTCTCGCCATCCGAGCTGCCTCAAACGGTAGTACATGCCTGAGCGTGATCGATATACAGCATAAATATACTTGCAGTGATCTGATTTAATTAACTCGATTAACTCGTCTTATCGATGGATTTACCCCTACACGCTGGTATAGCTGAGTGGATAAACGAATAGATAGGATAACAGGTGAGTCATAAACGAACAAAAAGTACAACGAATAGATACTATATTGAGAAAGGGGTTGCCCTGCATGTTTAGAACGATGATGAAATCGAAAATTCACCGCGCGACGGTAACCGAAGCTAACCTGAACTACGTAGGCAGTATCACCATCGACGAGGATCTGATGGATGCCGCAGACCTACTGGAAAATGAAAAGGTTCAGATCGTCAACAATAACAATGGCGCTCGTCTGGAAACGTACGTGATTACAGGTCCACGCGGTAGCGGTGTAATTTGCCTGAATGGAGCGGCGGCTCGCCTTGTACAGCCTGGCGATAATGTGATCATTATTTCTTATGCGGTATTGGATAATGCGGAAGCGAAGGAGCATCGTCCTACAGTTGTATTTGTAGACGATGCGAACAAAGCCGTTATGGAAGCACACAAGGAAGTTCACGCAACGATCGTGTAAGATATAGAAGAAAAAGGGAGTGCCAGTTCACCTAACTGGCACTCCCTTTTTTATTTGTTGCCAGCATGGAATAGCGAGCAGCGAATATTTTCCTGTATTTATATGGTCAAACCTTAAATCGCCCAATCAACCCATTCAAGCGCTCTGACAACTCCGCTAGATGATTCGCAGAGCTATTCACATGCTCCATGGCGGCTTGTTGCTCCTCAGCGCCTTCGGTCACCTGCTCGAAGCGGTGCGCCGACTGGCGGGTGATGCCTTCCATTTCATCGACAGAGGCAAGCATTTGCTGAGAAATCGCCGAGATTTCGGCAGATGATTCGGACACCTGATGAAGCTGCGTGGCGACTTCGCTCAGACGATCATGAATACGTTCAAATGACTGTCCGGCGTGCTGTACGACATCTTTACCCGTATGAGCCTCGGTTCGATTCGTCTCCATATGATGGTGTAGCTCGCTAATCTCGCGCTGCATCGCGGTTACAATCTCCGCAACGACCGACGCGGAGGACTGCGATTGTCCAGCCAGCTTTTGCACCTCGCCCGCGACGACGGAGAAGCCGCGTCCATGCTCACCCGCACGAGCTGCTTCAATCGAAGCATTCAGTGCAAGCAGGTGAGTCTGTCCAGCAATATCATTAATAAGTCGTAAAATATCCTCAATTCGATCAGAATGCTGCTGTAGCTGTCCGGTTGCTACAGCCATGCGATCGGAAGACTGCGTGATTGCTTCCATCTGCGCTACTGCCTGTCCGATCGATTGTTTTCCTTGAACGCTCTGTTCCAGCGTATCGCCTGAACGATCCGAGACGATGCTTACTGCTTCTGCAATGCGCTGCATGCCTGCGCTCACTTCGTTCATGCCATGCTGCATTTCGATCGCGTGAGCTGCCTGTGTCTGCGTATCGGCGGCTGTTTCGTTCACATGTCCAGCAATCGTACGACTTGTCGCTGCTGTCGTCTGTGATTGCTCGGAAAGTCCAAGCGCTGCCTGCTGTAGCTCCTGCGCGCTATCTCGAATACCTACGATTACGCGATTCGTATCGGTTACGAGTCTGCCAAAGGCTGTGGACAATTGCCCAATCTCATCCTTGCTCGTACTGTTAATGTGAATGGTCAGATCGCCTTCATTGACCCGATGGATGTCTTGCATTAGTCGCTTGAGTGGACGGATCAGATAACGAGCGAGCAGGTACACCAGCACAATACTCACCAGCAAAATAATAATTGAGACGATGATCGTCATCTGCTTGGACTTTTGCATCAGCTGGTAAATATCTGTCGCATCCAGATCAGCACCGAGCACACCGATCGTCTGTCCATCTGCATTTTTAATAGGAACAAAGGAAGTAATGATCGCGCCATATTGATCCTGACTCAGATCACCAACAGCAGGCTTGCCTGTATCCATTACCTGCTTCATTGCAGGATAAACAGTATCTTCAATTGTACCCAGCGGGGAAAAATCATCCTCAGCCACATCCTGCGGCGCACCATCTACAATATAGACGTATTGTTCTTTGCCATCCTGCTGAACCCGATTCAATGTGTAAATGTAGCGAAAGCCATTATCCTCTCGCAGTTTATTCAGTTGCTGCCGTAGCTCTGTATAATAGGAAGTCTCGCCACCTTCTCTGGCAGGAATCGCCGCATACTGCACCGGATCGATCAGCGCGCTAGCACGTAAGGCAACCTGCTCCGCTTGCTTGCCGATCGATTGAATAACAAGAGAATTAGAGGATTGATACACGGTCATTCCAACAATAGCAATTCCGATCACAATCAGGCTGGAGAAAAATAAAATCATTCTTGCGAGTAGACTATTCAATAGATTATCCCCTTCATGATGTACGCGCTTGATTAGGGTGTTATGTAGAGTGGTATAGTTCTTATTAATCAATGCATATAGGTATTTATACTTACTATAATCGAGACGGCTAAGCCTGTAAATCATTGCTTAGTTGCTTCGCATAATTTGATGAATATCGCATGGGGTTTACACAAAGCTACTGGAACAACCGTTCGATTTAAGGTATACTACAATTATTATAACGCCGAAGCAGGGTGATACTGTGCGAGCCGATTCGCGCCCGGTATCACCTTTTGTTATGGTTGATTTTCAAAACTGCTGTCTTCTGGTATGCTGATAGTTGACGATTTTACATCAGTGCAGAAGGGCTGCTGGGAAAGGATTTAGACATCCATGAAATTTGCTGTACTGGATTTTGAAACAACAGGGACCCAGGCTACGGATGATATCATTCAGGTGGGCCTTGCTATTATAGATCATGATATGACGGTGAGCGAAGTATATAGCTCAATGGTCAAGCCAAACGGAAAGATTCCGACATTCATTACCGGACTTACAGGCATTAGCAACGCAGATGTAGCGGATGCTCCTGAGCTTGATGATGTGATGCTGGACATGATTCCGCTGCTGGAGGATGCTGTGCTGGTCGGACATAATGTCGGCTTTGATCTCGGCTTTCTGCAACGCGCGCTGGATCGTACCGGCTATTTGCCGTTTACGGGCAGAGTGCTGGATACGATGGACTTGTTGCGTATTTTCTTCCCGAATTTGCCAAGCTACCAGCTCAGTATGGTGAGCAGCTCGCTTGGTTTTCAGCATGACCGTCCACACCAGGCAGATAGCGACGCGCTGGCAACAGCACATGTATTTTTAAAATGTCTGGAAGAGCTGGACGGATTGCCTTTAATTACGGTGCAGCGACTATCCGAGCTATTTGATAATCAGGATAGCGATCTGGGCTGGTATTTTGACGGGGTACGGATGCAGCGTGAGGCACAGCCTGCGCAGGATCTGGACAGTCATCGCTTTTATCGTCAGCTGGCGCTGAAGGTAGGCGACTGGATCGATATTCCGTCCGCAGCGGATGAGCGCGGCACTATGCCGCTTGAGGATACATCATTTGAGCAATTTATCGAGCAGGTGAAGGATAATCTGCGTAATCTGCTGCCAGACTATGAAGAGCGTACCGCGCAAAATCATATGTTTGACGAGGTCATTCAGGCGCTGACCGATGAGAAGCATTTGCTGATCGAGGCAGGAACAGGTACCGGCAAATCGCTTGGTTATTTATTACCTTCCATTTATCATAGTGTCAAAACGAATGAACGCGTGATGCTCAGCACGCATACGATCAATTTGCAGGAGCAGCTACGTGAGCGAGATGTACCGCTGTTAACAAAGGTGATTCCATTCGCTTTTCGAGCAGCGGTATTTAAAGGAAGACAGCATTATTTGTGTCTACGCAAATTTGAGCATAAAATAAATACAAAGGAATTTCAGAGTCCTAAAGAAGATGTGCTAATTGCAGCACAGATGATCGTCTGGCTGACCGCTACAGAAACCGGTGATGATGAGGAACTGAACATGGGTAACCGTGGTGGCGACTTCTGGGAAACGGTAGCAAGTGATACCGACTCCTGTCTGGGACGTGCGTGTCCGTGGTTCAAGCAGTGCTATTATCATCGTGCCAAGCATGAAGCAGGTGCAGCAGATGTGGTCATTACGAATCATTCCAAGCTGTTTACCGATATTAAGGCAGGGCATCAGCTGCTGCCAGGCTATGAACGACTAGTAATCGACGAGGCCCATCATCTGGAGGATGTGGCTGGTAAGCATCTGGGGATGCACATGAAATATTTCACATTGGTTCATCCACTGCTGCGTCTGTTCAAGGATAGCAAAAATGGACAGCTCGCTGTATTGCGTCAGCAGCTTGGCTCGTCGGGTAGTGAACGAGCGATGGAATGGGCGATTGCGATCGATAATCTGTATCCTGAGCTGGCAGATGTGAAGGAAGACTGGGACAAGCTGAACGAGCTGCTGTTTGCGCTTTTGCCGCAGCGCAGCGATGCTGGACCAGGGGAAGCCGCTCAGTTTACCTTACGATTGCTACCGGATAAAAAGCCGGAAGAATGGGCACAGATTACCGAGCTAGAGAATCGTATTCATATTGCGCTTAGCCAGATCATCCGTCAGGGTGAGCATATTATGGGTAAGATCAAGGATTCTGACGATATTGTGGATACCGATGGTCTGGTGACGGATGTAACAGGTCTATTTAAGGATCTGGGCGGTGTGCGCGACGATCTGCGTCATTTTGTGAAGCTGGACAGCACGGATACGGTATACTGGTATGAAGCGAATGCAAGCTATCGCAGCAAATCGCTACAGATGTACGCTGTACCGGTAGATGTGAGTGAGCAGCTCAAGGAGCACTTTTTCGATAAAAAGAAAAGTATTATTCTGACCTCAGCCACATTATCGATCGATAAAAACTTCCAGTATATGATCGAGCAGCTAGGACTTAAGGAAGCCGAGCAGCAGGGCAAGCTGAATACGGTCATGCTGGAATCGCCATTTAATTATCGTGAGCAATCGCTCGTGCTCATTCCGCGCGACTTTCCAACCTTGAAGGGAAGCGTCGGTGATGAGCATTTTGTATCAATGCTGGTGGAGTCACTGGCAGAGTCTGCACAGGCGACACGCGGACGAATGCTGGTGCTATTTACATCCTATCGGATGCTCAGGCAGGTGTATGAGCCGCTGAAGGAGAAATTATCTACTAGCGAGATTGCAGTTTTCGGTCAGGGAGTAGATGGTGGCAGTCGTACGAAGCTGACCCGCCGCTTTCAGGAGCATCCGGCATCGGTATTGCTCGGAACGAGTAGCTTCTGGGAAGGCGTCGATATTCCAGGTGAAGCATTGACCTGTCTTGCGATCGTAAGACTACCTTTCCAGCCGCCGAACCATCCGCTCGTTGAAGCGAAAAGCGAACGGCTCAAAAGGGAAAAGAAAAATCCATTCATGAAATTATCTGTGCCACAGGCAGTTATCCGATTCAAACAGGGCTTTGGGCGACTTGTCCGGACGGCAAATGATCGAGGGATCGTGCTTATTTATGATACGCGGGTAATTGAGGCCTATTACGGCAGACACTTCCTGTATTCTCTGCCAGGCCCCAAAATGGAGCATATGTACACCCGTCAAATGATTCCCCGTATTGCCGAATGGTTGAGTGACCGGCCACAGGAGACGGAAGCTGCAAATCAAGAGGGGGAGCAAGCATGAAATCCGAAAAAATATCTGAAGCCGTCGTGCGAAGATTACCTGTCTATCTAAGATATCTGAATGAGCTTCATGCCCGTGAGGTGCCGACAGTATCCTCTCAGGAGCTGGGACAAAAGCTGGATCTGAATCCAGCGCAAATCCGCAAGGATCTAGCCTATTTTGGCGATTTTGGACGTAAAGGTATCGGTTATGATGTATCGTATCTGATCGAGAAGATTCGTCATATTCTCAAGCTGGATCAGCAGATTAATGTGGCGCTGATCGGAGCAGGTAATCTGGGGCATGCCTTATCAAACTACAATGCCTATTTACAGGAGACGATGAAGATTGTCGCTGTATTCGATTCCTATGAGCCGAAGGTGGGCACGAAGATCAACACACTGACCGTCAAGCCGATGAGCGATCTGGCAGAGACGATTCAAGCGAAAGGTATCCGTGTCGGCATCATTACCGTACCGAATACAGAAGCACAGCATGTGGCGGATCAGCTGGTTGAAGCAGGTATTGAAGCGATTTTGAATTTTGCACCGATTATTTTGAGAACACCACCGCATGTGCGTGTGCATACAGCAGATTTTACAACCGATTTGCTCAGTCTGGCTTACTATCTTGAAGACGGAAAGGAATTAGAAGTCAATGAACAACTCTCCGAGTAAATGGATGATTAAAAACGGTATTTTTGCCGTTCTGAATGGACCGAAGCCTGTGCTGCACGGTCATATGGTGATTGAGGACGATCTGATTACTTATATTGGTGAAGAAGAGCCGCAGGTAGAAGAGGATGTAGTCGTTGTCGATGGACGTCATCAATTCTTCATTCCAGGTCTGGTCAACAGTCACGGTCATGCAGCGATGTCACTGCTGCGCGGCTATGGTGATGATCTGGCATTGCAGGTATGGCTGCAAGAGAAAATGTGGCCGATGGAAGCCAAATTCACAAGTGACGATGTATACATCGGAACAGCACTGTCTGTACTGGAAATGCTCAAAGGCGGTACAACGACATTCCTCGATATGTATGATCGTTCGGAGCGTGTCGCTGAGGTTGTTGAGCAATCCGGTATGAGAGCTGTGCTGATGCGTGGTGTTATCGGTCTGTGCTCGGAGGAAGAGCAAACCGAGAAGCTGAATCAGGCGACTCAATTCGTACGTGATTGGCATGGTAAGGCAGATGGACGTATTACGACAATGATGTCTCCACATGCGCCGTATACGTGCCCGCCACAATTTATCGAACGCTTTGTACAGGCAGCACATGATCTGGATGTGCCGCTGCATACACATATGTCCGAGACGATCGCTGAGGTGGAGCAAAATGTACGTGACTACGGTTTGCGTCCAGTTGCTCATCTGGAAAAGCTGGGCGTGTTCACACGTCCAACGCTGCTTGCGCATGCGGTTCATTTGAATGATGAGGAAATTGAAGTGCTAGCGAAGCACAAAGCGACCATTTCCCACAATCCAGGTAGTAACCTCAAGCTGGCAAGCGGTGTAGCACGAGTGCCGGATCTGCTGAAAGCAGGAATCGTTGTATCCCTCGGAACGGATGGCCCGGCAAGCAATAACAACCTGGATATGTTCGAAGAAATGCGTCTGGCTGCCCTGATTCATAAAGGTGTATCTGGTGATCCAACAGCCGTACCTGCAACAGAGGCGCTGCGTATGGGTACAGAATATGGTGCCAAATCGGTATTCCTCGATAACACAGGCAGCTTTGAAGTGGGTATGAAAGCCGATATCACATCGCTGAATATCGATCAGCCACATTTCCTGCCATTCACAGACTTTATTTCCCATACTGTGTACTCTGCAAGCGCTAAGGATGTACTGCATGTATGGGTAGATGGCAAACAGGTAATCAAGGATGGCGTATCGCTGACGCTGGACGAGGAGAAAATCCGTCGTGAAGCGCAGTCGGCCTTTGAAGGCTTGCTCACACGCTGACTTGCAACAGATTAGAAAGGATGGCGTGTCTTGCGAAATTTGGGAACAGGCAAATGGATTGCGATCATTATCACGATTCTCGGACTGATCGTGCTCGGCGTGAATCAGTTCTACGTTCATGTAATGGCCAAGCCGTGGAGCCAGGAGCAGACTGCTCTTGAGATCGCCCAGCAAAATGCCAAGTTGACATCGGTCACACATAGCTACAAGTCGGTGTGGAACGATACTTCCATTTACTGGGTCATTCAAGGTAGTAATGAGCAAAATCAAAATGTAATGGTCTGGGTGAAGTTCAACACTGACGGTACTCCAGCTACAGGCATTAATGCGGTGCATACGGAGCAGACAGCAGGTACAATCACCGAGCAACGGGCAGGAGAGCTATTGCAAAAGGATCTTCCCGGCGCTGAGGTTGTACGCTCAATCCCGGGCTCGTATAACGGCAAATATGCCTGGCAGGTATTTGCCAAGTCAGGCGATCATTACTACTATGTATTTTATAACTTCCGTGACGGTACGAAGCTAGGCGGCCCAATGCAGCTGCCAAACACGCTTACGCCGTAATACCAATCAGATACATCTAAAGTTGTGCATGAAGGTTGAGCGAAAAGGTGGCGATAAGCTTCATCTGTCAGCTGTCAAACTATAGTGTACTGCACCAAGTAAGTTAAACAGTAAAAAACAACCGACTGGAGAGACGAGTATCGTTTCTCCAGTCGGTTGTTTTTGTTGGTTAAGCAAGAGATATAAGGAGATATTCACATTCATTCATATGGCATAGTTAGCGATAAAGATAGAAGTAGTACAAGTTTAAATTGTACTAGAAATATACAATTATCAGCTACTATCAGCCACCTGTCATCTGTATATTCATCCGTGCTGAATAGGTTGGCTTGTTTTAATTGAGGTATTTCATAAGCCTACTTATGCACCGGCTTACGAATTGATATACGCACCAATCAAACTAACTCTAAAAACCATATAGGCTATAACCGAACTAAAAGCCCCATGGACTATAAACAGTTTACAAACGAATGGTCACCAGTATAAATGATGTTCCTTAAACTCTTGCAGGCTCGCCCGATTCAGCAGTAGCCAGTAAGATCGCATTAATTCCGTTCAAAAATGCCAGACCACTCGCTTTGATCACATCCGTATCCATCGCTCTGCCTGTATACAGCTGACCTTCATGCTGGAGCTGAATATGAACGCGTCCAATCGCTTCCTGACCGCTTGAAATGCTGTTGATTTTGTAATGCTTGAGTGTAGCTTCTACGCCAGTCAGCGAGAAAATTGCACTATACAACGCATCGATCGGGCCATCGCCAATCGCGCTGCCGGTATGCAGCACGCCGCCTTTTTTCAGTTGTACCGTTGCGGTTGGCTGCAAGCCACCACTAATCACCTGAAAATGATCCAGCTCGTACAATGGAGACGTAATCTGCTCCTGCTCCTCAGTATCATTCAGCAAAAAGAACAGATCATGGTCATACACTTCTTTTTTACGATCAGCCAGTTCGAGGAAGCGCGCAAACCAGACTTCCAGCTGTTCAGGATCATTGGCAGTATAGCCCAGTCGTGCCATTGCATTTTTAAAAGCGTGACGACCTGAGCGCGCGGTCAACACCAGCTCCATTTCACCAGCACCGACTTGCTCGGGCGACATGATCTCGTACACATTTTTATCCTTCAGCAAGCCGTCCTGGTGAATACCGGAGGAGTGGGCAAAGGCATTTTCGCCTGTAATCGCCTTGTTCACCTGTACATCCAGACCGGTCAAATGCGTCAGCAAGCGAGACGTATTCATAATTTCTTCTGTGCGAATGCGCGTGCTGCACTGGTAACGTTCCTCACGTACTTTTAATGCCATCACGACTTCTTCGAGCGATGTGTTACCGGCACGCTCGCCAAGTCCGTTAATCGTACATTCTACCTTTTGCGCGCCTGCACGAATCGCACTCAGCGTATTGGCAGTAGCCAGACCCAGATCATTATGACAATGGACGCTCAGCATGACTCGATCATCCAGATTTTTCAGGCGATCATTGATGCTGGAGATCAGATGACCGAATTCCTCTGGCTCTGCATAGCCTACTGTATCTGGCACATTAATAATCGTTGCCCCTGCACGAACGACCGCTTCAATCGTTTGCCACAGATATTCGAACTCCGAGCGTGATGCATCCTCTGTGGAATATTGCACATCCGGCATCAGCGTACGTGCATAGCGAACCGCATCCACACCCATTTGCATAACGGCATCACGCGAACGATTAAACTTTTTCTCGACGTGAACGTTAGAGGTTCCCAGTACAATATGGATGAACGGCTGATGAGCATCGCGAATACTCTCATATACGGCATCAATATCGGCTTTGACCGCACGCGCCAGCGCGGTGATCGACATCTGCTGACCAGCGGTGCGAGCAATTTGCTGAACCGCTTCAAAGTCACCACGCGAGGAAGCAGGGAAGCCCGCTTCGATCATATCCACCTGTAAACGCTCGAGCTGCTTGGCAAAAGCCAGCTTCTGCTGCAAATTCATTCGTGCTCCAGGTACCTGTTCACCATCACGCAACGTTGTATCCAATACAATAATATTTCGATTCATCTCATATTCCTCCCAGATTTAGATTGAATGATGCTCGCCTGCTTGCGATCTGCTTGCACTGGCTCGTCAGCCATCGCTCGCATAGTAAGAAGGGGAAAGGGACATCAAAAATAAGTCTTACGCAGGAATCGGGCCCGAATCCAATGCGATGCATTATTACTTCGTTATGTGCTTTTACATGTGGGTTCGATCTGGATGTAAGGTAGTCATGCTACCCATGTATATCAAGCGAGCCTATCCACATCCGGAATATGGACAGCAAAAAGCCCCGTCTCCATAATAGAGACGGGGCATAACCCGCGGTACCACTCTAGTTAATCGCCAGCTTGCAGCGATTCAGCTCATTCGATGGCGAACACCATCTATCCCTATAACGGGGGAACCCGGCTCACCCTACATATCAGGCGGCTGCTCATAGACCAGTTCGGAATGATTCCACTACCGCTTCTCACCAACCAGCGGCTCTCTGAAAGAATCCTCATTCGTACTTCTTCTACTCATTGCATTTGATTATGTTCCAGCTGTGTAAATTTGTTACATAATGTAGCATAATATTTTATGAGAAAGCAAGTGTTTTATTTTAAAAATACAAATTATATTTCTTGAATGAAATGGTAGAAAGGAGGTTAGGTTATACAAATGGCGGACTCTCATGGATATATGGAATATGATTTTGCGAGTTTGAAGAAGGTACAAGTATTGGGGCAAAAGGAAGCAATTGATGTATTTTTGAATTGTTTTCGTTTAAAGAGTGAATATAGCTTTAAAGGTATGCTGGAGTTTGATGATTTAGAAGAGATTTTGGTGGAGGATTCTTATTTGGTTATGAATAATGAACCGAGGCGAAAAGGAAAGCAGATTTTTTTTACAGGGAATGTCGTTGAAGCGAAAAAGGATGATCTATTGTTTTTTCTAAGTGAGCCTATACAACGGCATGATCTGATTGTTCCTTTAATGATCGTGCCTGTCATTGATGGTGGTCAGCCTAGCTATATAGTAGCGACTCAGGAAGATCCTATTTTTGAATGGTTTGCGGCAAAAGAAGGAGAACGTTGAGAAGAAAGGAGCAGATCGGTATGTATTTTACGATCGCTGAGATGAAAAGATGAACACACAAATGTCTGTATTTATAAGTTATTTCGGTGACCCTGTGGAGCCAAATGATGCTACATCAATCAGGAAAGATATTATAAATGCTTTTAGAAAGCCCTATCTCAAACAGGATATGACTACACATGGGTCGTTATGGAATCAATATTCTTTTCCTCAAGGTACAATTACGGTTGACCATATAGCGCTAGACAACGATATTTCTGGTTATATGTATGTGGAAGGTAAGGGGAAGGATGGAGTTGTTTTTTTAGCTACGTTGTCACAGTTTATAGATTATCTTAATGGTCGAGAGGATGGCTTATTCCCAGCTGTGTATTTTGTTGATCGTGAATGTACGATGTGTCTCTGTGAAAATGGGGAGCGAGGTGCAATGAAGCCTGTCTATCTTTATCAAGGTGGAACGAGGTGACCTGCTACAAATCGGAGTGACATACCAACAATAACGTTGTTGAATTTTTAATTATTTTTAGAAATGTCGGTTTAGATGATACTATGATACAAAAGAAAGACACTGCTCACATAGATGAGGTGCAATATGAACAGACTGAAACAAAGCATACGCGAAAAAATAAAAAAAGAATATCGTCTTCCGCACGATATTGAAGCTATAGCAGCAGCTATCTATACATTGAAAGTTGCTGACAAGTCCGATACGAAACTAATCATAGCAGATTTTTTAGAAAGTGTAGCTTGCTCCAAATACAGTGATATCGTTAACATTACTTATCAGTATTTAAAGCAACTAGCGCAAAATCAAGGCAAGCTAACGGATGAAGAATATCAAAAAATTGCACATTTGTTTGACTCTATACATATATTTTTGGATCTAGGTATGGGGAATGAACATAATGTTGTGGAGAAGTCGGAAAGGCTGATTTTAGATGTATTAGATAAAAGAGGAGCCACCATACTTTCGACTTCAGACACTTCAAAGCCCTGGTGGAATGAAGTACGAAGGAAGTACAAAGCGAATCGAAATGACAAATTAACCATGTAGATGGAAGGGTGACGTATGCTGGATATAATTAACGCGATTAATGAAAAAATAAAACAAATTCACTTAACTGAAGCCTCGTCTGAGGAGATTCATAAGTTAATTGTATTAAAGCAAATAGCGATGTATTTGGTAGAAAATGATGTGTCCTCCAAAGTAGACTCTATCGAGCAAATTGAAGACGAAGCAACAGGCTATTCGGAATATCGCATTATAAACGATAATGAGTCTGATGATCGATCGCTATGGGTTGAATATAAGGATGGAACGGTCAGAATGAATCCGGGTGATTTGCTGGTAAAAATGAAGTGAGATTACATAGCAAAAAGCCCCGTCTCCAGCATCGAGACGGGGCTTAGCTTCTAGGATCATCCTAATGAATCACTAACTTACCGCAATTCAGCTTGTCTGATAGCCAATATTATCTATTCCGATAACCAGCTCACTTTACATCATAGACAGTTGCTTATAAAGTCATTCGCAATAACCAACCCCACGACTGCCTTTCACTTACATTAAACTTTTCAAAAGAAGCCTTATTCACACTTCTTCTACATATTCAAAGCCTCGATCAATCCAGCTTAAATCGCGCCACTGCCTGCTGCAATTTCTCTGCCATATGATGCAAAGTAGCGGTATGCGCAGCGCTTTGCTCCAGAAATGCCAGTTGTTCCTCAGCAGCAGCGCTCACACTTTCCGTACCGGAAGCAATATTTCCTGTAGTTGTTGAAATATACTCCATCGATTGTACAACTTTACCGGAGTTGCCATTCAGATGTTGGAGCTCCTCGGTGACACTGCCAATCTGTTGCGTAGTACGATCCGTCAATTGCTTGATCGTATGGAACAGCTCATTTACAGAGCCTGCTGCCGCTGTACCCTGATGGACTTCTTCGACCATATCATGTACAGATTGTCCGGCTTTGCCTGTTTCGGATTGAATCGCCTGAACTAGGTTGCGGATGCGGACAGCTGATTCATTCGTTTCATTGGACAGCTTGCGAATCTCAGACGTAACTACGGCAAAGCCGCGTCCGTGCTCGCCTGCACGCGCTGCCTCAATCGCAGCATTCAGGGATAGCAGATTCGTTTGTGTAGCGATGGAGGAGATCGCATTATTGATTTCCTCGATTTCCTCAGAACGTTTGCCAAGTGAGCGAATAACCTGCTCAATCTGTCCCATACGCGTCTGGATCGCTTGCATCTGCACGGTAACGCGCTGGATTTCCTGTTCTCCCTTGAGCGATTCGGTCTGTGCCTGAATCGCGATATCTCGCGCCTGCTGGCTGTTTTCATCGATCTGATGGATGTTCGAGCTGATGTCATAGATCGACTTGAGCCCATTTTCGACAGTAGATACCTGACCGCCTGTATTGCTGGATAGCTCATACATAATTCCAGCTACATGCTCTGCGGCTTTGCTCGTTTCGGAGGTACCGCTAGCAACCTCGCGTGAGATCGTAATGACCTGATCTGTATTTCCGTTAATTTCCTGTACGAGCTCACGCAGATTATTTTTCATCAGGTTAAACGATTCCGCGAGCTGACCGATCTCATCACGCTGCTTCACTTGTACATCTGCGATATTCAGCTCGCCATTGGCAATTTGCTTCGCATTGCTGGAAAGTAATCGCAGTGGCTTGGAAATGATTCGAGAGACGAGTGCGCCAATCAGAATAGCAAGCGCTAGATTGAGTACGGTAACGATAATTGCAGTCAGACGCGTATTGATAATGGTTTGCTCTGTCTGCTCGCGTGCAGCTGTCATCAACGAATCCTGTTCATCGGAGAATTGCTGGGCGAATTTGACCAGCACGCCACCCATCGGGATCAGGCTTGTTTTGATATCCAGATAAGCGTTGCTCACTTCAGCAGGTGTCATTTGAATCAGACGCTCGGAGCCAGATTTGTAGTAATCATTCATTTTGAGCAGATAGTCGATCTGCTGTAAGCTTTTCGTATCCGTCACTTTGGATTTCATGCTGTTCAGCAAGTTGGACGTTTGCTGATTGGCAGCTAGCAGCTCGGAGCCGTAATAAGAATCCCGACTCAGCATATACGTTAACATATTACTATTTTGAACGGTCGCATAAAATTTAAGATTGTCCGCTTCTGACTTGAGGACAGCATATTGATCGAAAATATGATCCGTCGAATCGTGAATTTTATCTAACGAGTGAATATAAATCACACCAGCTCCACCTGCAATCAAGGCAATCAGAAGAAAAGAGGCAAGTAGCTTTTGTAAAATCGTCCATTTCATGAGCAAGGCTCCTTTGGCTAAAATCAATATTGTCGTTTATTGCCACTTTGCAATATATTTCTCCACATTATCCTTTGTAACGAGTTCGTAAGGCACCATGATCTGCTTTTCAACTGTTTTGCCAGCGGCAGCATCAAATGCAGCCTTGATCGCGGCTGCGCCTTGCTCTGGTGCATTTTGGAATACCGTTACCTGCAAACGTCCAGCCTTCATGAATTCCAGTGCATCCATCGTGGCATCGACACCGGCAAAAACGATGTCCTTGTCTTTGTTTTCAAGCTGAGCAGCTAGAATTGCACCGATGATCATCTCATCATTGTTAGCCACGACTGCCTGGATTGGAGTGCCGGAGGCGAGCCATTTGCCCATTAATGCCATTCCCTGTGCGCGATCATAGTTCGCTGTATCTTCCAGTACAACCTTGATGCCCGGGTTTTTACTAATGACCTGCTTATTACCTTCAGTTCGTTTGGCTTGTGCTTCGGTGCCCATTTCACCATTCATAATCGCTACATTGCCTTTGCCATTGAGCAGCTTGGCAACTTCTTGCATTTGCATCGTGCCTGCGGTCAAGGAGTCAGAGCCTACATAAGCAGTCGCATTATCTACAGATGGATAATAGCGATTCACAACCACGATCGGGATATTCGCCTTGTTCGCCAGTTCGATAGAGCTGGTAGCACTGGCTTCATCCGTTGGAATAAGCACAATCGCACGTACACCACTTTTGATCATCGCGGCAACCTGTTGAACCTGCTGGCTGCTATTATTGGCAGCATCGACATAGGTAGCTTTGATATTGTTTTTGGTTGCAGCTACTTTCATCCCCTGTGTGATATAGCTGACGAATTTATCGCTCATATCGAAAATAGAAACACCGATTTCACTACCAGCTCCAGTTGTCGTCGCCGCTGTGTCTGTAGCAGCGGGTGCAGTAGACGGATCGCTTGCTGGCGCGGCGGTACAAGCGCTTAATAACAGGACAAGCAGACTAGCGATAAGCATAGGGATCAAACGTTTTTTTGTCATAGAATATCCTCCATCCAATTAATAAAGCGCTTACATTAAATGTGTTCACGATGAAGCGATTAACAATACGGTTATATCTACGTGCGAATCGGTGTTGATGGTGTGCTCCCAAGGCGTATCGTCTAACGTAAACTTGCATGATCAGGAACAAAAACGTTACTATAGTATGCAAATAATTAGAGTATGCAAATATGAGTAGGAGAAGCGGTTGTTCCTGACCATGCTAGTCGGCTGAGATAAGCTCTTGAGCATAGATCGAACCACTTAATGAATACATTTATCGACTCGCTTCTGCATTTAGTTTATAGCTGTTCTTCATAAAACGACAAAAAATCCGATTCTCTTCATTATGCGTACTACAATGAAGAAGGAATCGGATGCTATGTATACAGAATGATCAAAATGCTCAACGTTCATAGAGTTGCCTTAGAATCCGTAAATATCCTGTGTTATACTAGAATTACTTGTAAATGGTAATAAAAAAATTTGAAAAACACAAAAAAACCTGTCGCTTTTTGCTTATCGAAAGGTTCTTGCCAGCCGAAATAAATGTATGGCCTTTTACTCACACATCATGTTGAATGCATAAATTTGAAGGAGGACGTTTATGAAGCTCCGGGCTTTGCCTGTTATCATTACTGCCTTAGTGTCGGTTGCAGTATTGTTTGGGGGATTTTTCGCTTATCGTCAGCTTACCTTGTATAAGCCGCTGATGAATATGGTGACTTCGTACCCTGGTGTCAATTCTGCTCAGATATCCATTAACCAAAAAGAGGTTGATTTGAAACTCGATTTAAAATCAAATGCAGATTTGGGTTCGATTATGGAGCAATTCAACAAGCAGAGCATGCCGATTGTAGGTGCTCGTAAAGTAAAATTAGAAGTCCAAGATCATTCTGATCAACAATTAAATAACATCTGGGAAAATGCGATGTTTCCTGTTTCCCAGGCCATGGCGAATCGCCAATATACGGACATCCCGAAAACGATGCAGCAAATTGCTGGCAAAAACAGTGGTATAACTGCCAAAGCACAGATGGATGACCGCAACGTCTACGTGTCAATTAGTAATGGAAAAGCGAGCAAATTTCTTATTTTGCCGCTGAGTGCTCAAGCTACAGGAGGGAATGCCTAATGCCAAAATGGACCAAAGAGATTGCTGTCGGATTCGTCCCTGTGCTCCTGATTTTTCTAGCTTTTATCGGATATAATATCGTACCGCTCGTATTGATTGGTGCGATCGTCGGTGGGTTGCTGTTATTTATGCAAATGCGTGGTGGGCTTGCCGTTGGTGCAAGTCAGGAGCGCAATCGTAAAAAGAACGGGCCAACCAAGCTAACCTTTGAACAAATTGGCGGTCAGGAAAACGCGAAGCGTGAGCTACGTGAAGCGCTGGACTTTCTTGTTCGTCATGATGAAATTAATAAATTCGGTATTCGCCCACTAAAAGGTATTTTGCTGACCGGCCCTCCGGGAACAGGGAAAACGCTCATGGCGAAGGCTGCTGCACATTATACGAATTCGGTATTTGTTAGTGCATCGGGTAGTGAATTTGTCGAGATGTATGTCGGTGTCGGTGCAGGTCGTATCCGTGATTTGTTCAAGGATGCGCGTACCCGTGCCGCTCGGGAAAATAAACAAAGCGCCATTATCTTTATCGATGAAATTGATGTAATCGGTGGTAAGCGTGAAGGCGGACAGCAGCGTGAGTACGATCAGACGCTTAACCAGCTGCTTACCGAGATGGATGGTATTTATAGCAATGAAGCGCCGCGTATTCTGATTATGGCGGCAACCAACCGTAAAGAAATGCTTGATAGCGCGCTCCTGCGTCCAGGTCGCTTTGACCGTCATATTCAGGTTGATCTGCCAGACAAAAAGGGTCGTAAGCATATTCTGGAGCTACATGCAGCGAACAAGCCGATTGCCGGGGATGCGAATCTCGACAAGCTGGCTGAGGAAGCATACGGCTTCTCCGGTGCACAGCTGGAGAGTGTGATGAACGAAGCAGCGATCTATGCGATGCGTCAAAATGAAGAAACGATCTCACAGCGTCATATGTCGATGGCGATCGATAAAGTCATGATGGGTGAGAAGACCGACCGCGAATCTAGCGCCGAAGAGAAAAAGCGCGTGGCGATTCACGAGCTGGGACATGCGATTATGGCAGAGGTGGTACGCCCTGGTAGTGTAGGGCAGGTGGCACTCAGTCCGCGTGGTCAGGCGCTCGGTTATGTACGTCATAATCCGCAGCAGGAGCAATACCTGTATACAAAGCCATTTTTAGAGCAGCAGCTTATGATTGCACTGGCAGGCTCGGTAGCAGAGGAAATGTATTATGAGGGTCGCAGTACCGGCTCACGCGGTGACTTTGATCAGGCATTGAACATCGTGCAAAATATGGTCGAAGCTGGCTTGACTGGACTGGGTATCGTTACGGTAAATATGGTTCCAAAGGAATTGCTAATGAAAGAAAGCAATGCGATTTTGGAGGAGCTGGGCGAGCGTACACGCAAGTTGCTGGAGGAACGTCGCTCCATTTTTGACTATTCACTGGATATTTTATTACGTGAAGAAGTGTTGTCTGGTGAGCAATTCCGCGAACAGTTCAAGAAAAGTTCAAATGTACCGGCTTAATTCACAAAGCCGGTACTTTTTTTTTACTTTTTGGTTGTGCTACGGTATTATTAGATGTTGGAGATTATATAGAAGCCCGGCATTATTCATTCGTTGTTTTCGCGCATCCGGTGCTCGTGCCTTCATTGCAAAATGACGTTTGTTCGAGCCGGTTTTGCTTTAATACAGCTTGAGAAGAATTAATGAAGATGTAAGGGCAGCATGGTATACGGCTGTAGCAAGTCACGTGCATGCCATACCAGAACATTGGAAGGGTGGAGTAGAAAGCATGAATTTCAAAAGAGTCGGCGTGATCGGCGGCGGTACGATGGGTCAAGGTATCGCAGAGATGCTCGCCAAAAAAGGCATTGAGGTATTGCTCGTAGAGAAAACGCCTGAGAAGCTAGATAATGCTTGGGATATGATCGAAACCAGTCTGGACAAGCAAATGGAAAAATGGGCACTGACTCAAGCAGAGAAAAAGCTCATTCTCGGTAAAATCCAGAAGGTTACTCATTTTGCTGAACTCGGCTCCTGTGAACTCGTGATCGAGACGATCAGTGAAGATTCCGAAGCGAAAAAAGAAGTATTCGCGCAGTTGGATCAAGTGTGCTCCAGTAAAGTTATTCTGGCAAGTAACACATCCACACTCAGCTTGACGGAGCTGGCTAGCTCAACCAAGTACCCTGAGCGTGTGATCGGCTTGCACTTCATTTATCCGGTATCCAAAATCGATCTGGTAGAGATCATTCGCGGTCTGCGTACATCAGACGACACGTTTGAGCAAACGAAGCAATTCGTAGAAGAAACGGTTGAAAAAAGAGGGATTACTGTCTACGAATCCCCAGGCTTCGTAACAAGCCGCATCATCTGCCTGCTGATCAATGAGGCACTGCATGTGCTTGAAGAAGGCGTAGCTTCCGCAGAGGATATCGACGACGCGATGCGTGTCGGCTACCAGTTCCAATATGGACCACTGGAAATGGCAGACCGTTTCGGTCTGGACTCGGTAAATGCAGCGCTTGAGCGTATGTTCCGTGAATATGGCGAGCTGAAATACCGCCCTGCTATCATTTTGAAAAAGATGGTTCGTGCAGGCAGTCTCGGCGTAAAAACGGGCGAAGGCTTCTTCAAGTATGACAAGGATGGTGACCGGATATGAAAGTTCTCGTAATTAACTCAGGTAGTTCCTCGCTGAAGTATCAGCTCTATGATATGACCGACGAATCCGTACTGGCAAAAGGCCTGGTCGAACGGATCGGAATGGATTCTTCCATTTTGACACACAAGCCAACAGGTAAGGATGAAGTCACCGAGGTTAGCGAAATTCTGGAGCACAACACAGCGATTCGTAAAGTTATCGACAAGCTGACAGATAGCGTACATGGCGTTGTATCCAGCGTTAGCGAGATCAATGCTGTTGGTCACCGCGTCGTACACGGCGGCGAGTTCTTTAAAGAATCCGCTATTGTGGATGAGCAAGCGAAAAAGGATATCCGTGCGCTGATCGATCTGGCACCACTGCACAATCCAGCTGCTATCATGGGTATTACTGCATCTGAGATCAATATGCCAGGCGTACCGCAGGTTGTTGTATTTGATACAGCGTTCCACCAGACGATGCCAGAGCGTTCTTATCTGTATGCTATTCCACGCGTACTGTATAACAAGTACAAAGTACGTCGTTACGGCTTCCACGGCACGTCTCATTATTATGTGAGCCAGGCTGCTGCTGAATTCCTCGGCAAGCCAATCGAAGACCTGAAGATCATTACAGCGCATATCGGTAATGGCGGCAGTCTGACTGCGATTCAGGGCGGGGTATCTGTCGATACATCGATGGGTATGACACCACTGGAAGGTCTGATGATGGGTACACGTAGTGGTGATCTTGATCCAGCGATCGTGCCTTACGTAATGAACAAGGAAGAGCTGACTGTAAGTGAAGTGAACTCCATGCTGAACAAGCATAGTGGTCTGCTCGCAATCTCCGGTATTAGCAGCGATATGCGTGAAATTACCGATGGTCTGGAAAAAGGCGATTCCCATGCAACACTGGCATTCGAAATGTACGAATATCGTTTGCGTAAATACATCGGCTCCTACGCAGCAGCGATGAACGGTGTAGACGTGCTTGTATTTACAGCAGGCGTGGGTGAAAACTCCGCTATCGTTCGTAAAGCAGTATGCGAAAACCTGAGCTATCTCGGCGTGGAGATTGATGAGGAGCTGAACAAAATCCGTTCCGGCGATGCACGTCGCATTTCCACACCAAATTCCAAAGTTGAAGTGCTCGTCGTTCCTACCAACGAAGAATTGGTGATCGCTCGTGACACCTACAAGCTCATCAACAAGTAAGAACGGCAGCAACGCATAGACAAGGGGAGAATATAGGAATGTCCACTAAAACCGTTATTAAAAAAGTCAATGAACATGTTGGCGAATCCGTAACGATTGGAGCCTGGATCAACAACAAACGCTCCAGCGGTAAAATTCAATTTTTGCAATTGCGCGATGGAACAGGCTATATCCAGGGCGTTGTTGTAAAAAGCGAAGTACCTGAAAGCGTCTGGGATGATGCAAAAAGTCTGACTCAGGAAAGCTCCCTATATGTAACTGGCGTGATTCGTGAGGAGCCACGCAGTAAATCCGGTTACGAGATGACGGTAACGGGTATTGAAGTCATTCACGTTACATCCGAATATCCAATTACTCCAAAAGAACACGGTGTTGATTTCCTGATGGATCACCGTCACCTGTGGTTGCGCTCGCCAAAGCAGCGTGCCGTGATGGTTGTCCGTGCTGAGATCATCCGTGCAGTACAGGAGTTTTTCAACACGAATGGCTTTACCAAGGTAGATCCACCAATTCTGACGCCTTCTGCGGCAGAGGATACTACAGAGCTGTTCCATATTAAATATTTTGACGAGGATGCTTATCTGACGCAAAGTGGTCAGCTATACATGGAAGCCGCAGCGATGGCACTGGGTAAAGTATATTCCTTCGGTCCAACCTTCCGCGCAGAGAAATCCAAAACTCGTCGTCACCTGATCGAGTTCTGGATGATCGAGCCGGAAATGGCGTTCGTGAACCATGAGGAAAGTCTGGAAGTACAGGAGCAATTCGTATCCCATGTTGTTCAATCTGTACTGAAAAACTGCCGTGCAGAGCTGGAAACGCTCGAACGCGATGTGACAAAGCTGGAAAACATTCAAGGTTCCTTCCCGCGCATCACGTATGATGAAGCGATTGAGTTCCTGAAGGGCAAAGGCTTTGACATTCCATGGGGCGATGACTTTGGCGCACCACATGAAACAGCGATTGCTGAAGCGTACGACAAGCCGGTATTTATTACGCACTATCCGAAGGACATCAAGGCATTCTACATGAAGCCTGATCCAAATCGTCCAGAAGTGGTGCTGTGTGCCGATATGATCGCACCAGAAGGCTATGGCGAGATCATCGGTGGTTCGCAGCGTATCGACGATCCAGAACTGATGGCAGAGCGCTTCAAAGAGCATAACCTGGGTGAAGCTTATCAATGGTACATGGATCTGCGTACGTATGGTACGGTTCCACACTCCGGCTTCGGTCTTGGTCTGGAGCGTACTGTAGCATGGATCTGTGGTCTGGATCATGTACGTGAAACGATTGCATTCCCTCGTATGCTGTATCGTTTGTATCCATAGGCTATTATTTTAAAATAGCGGATATAGATAAAAGAGGGTTGAATCGATAAATAAGCGTGGTAATATAGAAGCACGAGTTGTATAACAGCACAAGTAATCAGAGATGTACACAAAGTGAATGTGTTTCACTTTAGATACAGGCATCCTTCTGATGAGTATCGCTTCCTGGTGGGAGCGTTCAAGCTACAGGGCACAGATGGCTCGTTCATCGTGCCCTGTAATTTTTGCTCATTAGTGGTGTATAGATGGTGCTGAATGAACAGGTGGTATCGTTTCTCTGCGGAGAAGCATGGAAAGGTTGATGAATATGGGTGGAGAACAATGGCAATCATGGGCACAGGGCGCTGCCTATGCCATGGGGATGCAAACGGCGAATATTCCGCATGCATTGCTCAAGTATTATCAAGCGCTCGATCTGGACGATGCAGAAGCGATGCTGCTATTGCAGCTGATTGCGTTTCGTCAGGTGGAGCATAATGAATTCCCGACGCTGGAAGAGCTGGAATGGCGTACAGGTGCGGCACCGTCGATTATTGCCGCTCGCATTCAAAAGCTGATGAAGGCTGGTTTTATTGCAATTGAGGATGAGCAGGACCCACTGACCGGTGTGCGCTACGAACGCTACGATCTGAATGGTCTGTATGTGAAGCTCGGTACGGTGCTGGCTTCAGAGCAACAGGAGCGCACCAGAGTTGTGCGCAAAGCTGAAGAAGCAGCCAAAACACAGGCAGCCAAAGAAGAGGATCAGCAGCGTAATCTGTTTATCATTTTCGAAAAAGAATTTGCACGTCCATTATCACCAATGGAATGCGAAACGATCTCTAGCTGGATCGATCAGGATCGTTATCCTGAGGAATTGATTCTGATGGCGCTAAAAGAGTCTGTATTTGCCGGTAAGCTACATTTCCGGTATATCGATCGTATTCTGCTGGAATGGAACCGTAATCGTATTCGTACGGCAGATGATGCACGAGCGTATACGCAAAAGTTTCGCCAGCGTTAAGGCCAGGATTGATGGGGTGCTTGGCTACAAGTCTAGCTAGGCAACCGAAATGAATGCATGACTTATGATGAGTGAAGTTATGGATTGAATAATGGGATGAGTAGGCTGTATTGGATTCGCTATTGAATAACGTGCTTCGGTTTCTGCTTCGTCATAGTCTATTTGCTTATTAAGTATAACGATGTAGGTATGGGTACGATTAGCCTGATAGTGAGAATAGACACTTACTCAAGGCTCTAAACTTTCTAAGTGCTCTAAGTGCTCTAAGTGCTCTAAGTGCTCTAAGTGCTCTAAGTGCTCTAAACCCTTGAGCTTAATAACGCGGTAAATAGGGCATGATGAACTTCATAGATGACATAAGACATAAGTAACTTTGAATATGAATATAAGCTCTGAGGCGCTGTATAGGTGATCTCAGGGCTTTTTTGTGCAGGTTATTGAGAATAAGGTAAAGAATAGTTAATTAATCATACATAATAGATTATACGTAATAGATTATACGTAATAGATTGTAAGCTATAAGTCTTATACAGCGAAGAGGAGTGAGCTAAGACGAAGATGAAAGAAGAATTAGAAGAAGAGCTAGAAGAGGATTGAAGAAGCGATGCCAATTCGTAGTAAACGATGTGAAGGCAGGAGGGAAATATAGACATATGATTTGTAGAAAAAGCAAACTAACGATTATTAGCGAAACACAGTCAAATGTATACGAAGAAGGTCATACGCGCAAAACCGTTACTTTTTCAAAAGTAATTCTAACTTCATACCAAAAATAACTACCCAGCATATTGTTGGATCGAGTGCAGAGTAGACACATCGAACCAGAATAAAGCAACCAAATGATCTAAAAATAATGATTTCAAGATAGATTTTTAAAAAAATAAAAAAAATTTTTGAAGGATATTTTTAGTAATAAAACCCTTATTGCATAATAAAATGGAAATTTTTAAAGAGTGAATGATTATTCATTATAAAGTTATATTATGCATTGTGGGATGAATTGAAAACAATGAAATATTAATCCTATAATCCATACTGATTTTGATTAAAAATTTCAAAAACGTGATTTAGATCACTTTTCATGTTAGCTTTCGAGCGCTTTTACTTTAAATATAAGAATTATACATACATTTAACAAAATAAATGAACAGAAACAACAATGATCTATTTCCGGAATGTGTACCCGAAGTTAAAATCAAATTGAGTTAGATAGCAATTATATAGCTATACTACGCAATTGGTTGCTAGATCATTTGAGCAAAATGGAATGTTAGAAATACGAATACTGTCCAAATGACATAATAATCAAGGCAATCGAAAAGAAACAAAATTCTTGCTTGCTTGTTAACATACCTGACACAAACGACGTATACAATCAAAATGTGAACGATGTTTGACCAGCTTGTGAAATGTAAACGAAAAGTGAAAAATTATGCACTTTATTTCAGAATAGGATGAAGTGTATGTAAAATGTAAGCGTTATCCAAATTTGATATGTACATAATGACACCGCTATCAAAACGTCTAAATGACGCTAAAATGAATTTCGTTAGGCTTGCAATTTATTTGAAATAGGAGTAAAGTAGCTTTTGCCCTCATTAAAACAAGTACCGGCTGATTAAAAAAAGCTGCGCTCGTCTCATATTTATACATTACACATCATTAGACGAAGAACCATTACATCCGTGAATACGTCATCTGCGCAAAGTCAGCTTTTTACTTAAATCGCATTGTCATTGATCGACAGTGCAGTGAATCATTTATTATAAACAAACATAATCTAAGGAGAGATTCCACTCATGAACAACAAAATTCAAAAAGTATTGCTTTCTACTGCTCTAGTTGCAGGCTTCGGTGCTGTAGCTGTATCCGCTCCATTCAGCGCAAGTGCTGCTCCAATCGAAAAGTCTAACCATGACAAACGTCAAGACAAAGCAGATCGTATTGCTGACAACGCAGCATTCCTGGCAGCTCAAGAAGCTCAATTCCAAGCAATGTTCGGTACACCTGCTACTGAAGAAACAACAAAAGAAGAAGCAGCTGCCCCTAAAGAGACAACTGCTACTGAACAAACACAAGCTAAAAAAGAAATCACTGTTGTCGTTCCACAAGGTGCCAGCCTGACTGATCTTGCTGCTCAATATGGCGTAACTGTAGACGAGCTGGTTGCTGCCAACAACCTGCTGCCTGCTGGTTTCCAACTGACTGTTCCACAAAAATAAGAAGTAATTGATCTGATCGGCCAAGAACAGATAAATAGCATAACGCGTACTATCGAAATCCATTGCTGCCACAATGGGTTTCGTGCGTTGTCTTTACTTTTCTTTGTGCAACATAGGCAACAAGGACAGTATATGTAGAGATGACGTAATGTGATTGCGTGCTTGCTTTATACGATTGAATTCAGTATACGGGTATTTGTGATAAAGGGCAATAATAAAAATCGATTTTTATACAAAAAAAGCTGACATTAAATGAAATGTCAGCTTTTTTGTGCGTTTTCATTGCTGAAATAACGAACAATAAAATTATAATATTAATTAAAGTTCGTTTATTAATGAAATATGAATTGAAATATTCCATTTTTATACAGCGATTGATAAGTTGTAACCTACTCATGACTATTTTCGATTAGGTTAAGTTCGATCCCTTGAACAGCATCATTTACGCAGCAGCAGATCACGATAGATGTATTCAAAAATGAATTCAAAGGCTTCCAGATGGCGCTTTGCTTCAAATGCATTTTGACCCCATGCATAGATGCCATGTCCACGCAGCAGAATGCCCGGTACAGTCGGATTAAGAGCATCGGGTACTAATTCTGCAATCCGCGGGATATCCGCGTAATTCGGCAATACAGGCACCGTAATCGCAGCATTTTCCTCCCAGATATTAAACGCTTTGATCAGCTCCAGTCCTTGAATTGGAACCTGACCCTGCTCACCGAAGTACTCGCTCACCAGATTATTAAACACGGTATGCACATGGAATACAGCGCCACAGCCTGTTTTGCGATAAATTTCACAGTGAATAAGAGTCTCTGCGCTGGGACGTAGTTCAGTCGTTTCACATGCACGACCCTCTTGATCAACGAATAGAAAATCAGAGGGAGTGCTTACCGATTTGTCTTTACCACTCGCGGTGATCGCAAAGTAGAAGTTATCCGGCGTATAATCACCGATCCGCAGCGATAGATTACCACTGGTGCCTGGAAACCAGTGGCGAGCGGCAAACTGCTCTTTAATACCGCTTAGCTCTTGTAGTACGGCTTGCTTTTGCTCCAGAGGGATAGTAACAAAACTCATGAATGGATCGCTCCTGTTCTTTGTCGGAAGTCTGCAATAATATCGTGGAACGTCTCAAACGGAACATGAGGCACGCCCAGCTCCCGGCATTTCTCGGTTAAGGTAGAGCGTGAATAGACCAGATCAGCGATTTTTGCTCCTTCAAAGTCGGTTACACTATCGCCGA
Source organism: Paenibacillus hunanensis (assembly GCF_034055775.1). Taxonomy (NCBI): domain Bacteria; kingdom Bacillati; phylum Bacillota; class Bacilli; order Caryophanales; family Paenibacillaceae; genus Paenibacillus; species Paenibacillus hunanensis. The sequence continues at coordinate 2,347,943 of NZ_CP139194.1, forward strand.
TTAGAATACGCTCATACTGCTCCGGTGGAAATTCGCGCATCACGGTCGTTTTGCACATGCCACAATCATTGCTACAGTGTTCATCACACGGATGAGGCCATAGAATCTCGATATATTCGCCAGAAAAATCAGCGCTATTGCAGAAAATATGATCATCCGGTATGCCAAATGGCTCCAGCAACGGCTTCAAAAAGAAGTCGATCCCGCCACTGGTCACATAATAGGGAATCTGTTGCTCACGCACGAAGGCGAGAAATTCAGCAAAGCCTGCACGTATACCAGCATGCTGCATCACAAAATCGATAATATCCTGCTTTTGCGAGGAGGGCATTAAGCCAAACATCGCAGTGACTCCATCCCGAATCGAACGCTGCTGATGAAAGACTTCATTTAATATCGTTTCATAGCCAGCTGGAGCAAAGTGCTTCATAATCGCGACGATATTGTCTGAATTCGTAATCGTTCCATCAAAATCACAGAAGATCACAGGCTGTCTCGTACTCATCGCTCGCCACCCCACATCTCCAGCGCCTGCGATAGCTCGGTATGACCCTGTACGGCATAATCAGCAAGGGAGATGCCCGCCAGTGCAGCATCAATCGCTTGCTGGAATGCTCGTCCACCTGCGCTTGCGCCGCCAGGATGACCATGAATGCCGCCGCCTGCATTGATAATAACCTCTGTACCAAAATCCTTCAAAATCAGTGGCACCAGCCCTGGATGAATACCAGCAGATGGAACCGGGAAGCTATGCTTATACGGCAGTCTGCCTGTAATGAGCTGTTGCTGAATCGCCATATTCTCTTCACGCGGCATCGTGACCGAGCCGTATGGAGAAGGGAATAGCACTAGATCGGCGCCAGCAAGGCGCATTAGCTGTCCTAGAAGTACAGAGGCGGAGATGCCGTAATAGGGCGATGGATAATAAGCACCTGCAAGCGCAGGATGTGCCATAATTGGAATCGAAATCTCTGGATCAGCACTTAGCTCCGCTAGCACATCATAGCCATAGGAGAGCACATTGAACAGTAGTGCATTTGCACCTGCATCAATCGCTTTTTTCGCCTGCTCACGTAAGCGGAAGGTAGAGCCCGTCAGATTGGCGGCGTACAGCACTTTTTTGCCAGTTTCGGCTTGAGCCGCTTCGGCCGCTTTACGGCAGGCTTCCACACGCTTTTCGATGGGCGTCAGTTCATTTTCAAATAGAATCTCATCATCCTTGATCAGATCGACACCACCCAGTGCCTGTGCACTGAATTGACGGGTCAGTTCATCCAGATCATGACCGATCACCGATTTGAAAATGCTCATCAGCAGTGGACGCTTCGGTACACCGAGTAATTCACGTACACCCTGTACGCCAAACTTTGGACCCTGGAAATGGCTCAGGAAACGCTCGGACAATTCCAGATCGATCAGCTTAATGCGTCCATCCATGGAAATTTTACCGAATACCGTCACGAGCAGCGCAGGGATATCACTGCTAAAGTTCACATCTGGATAAGCGATGCGAATATCAGCATAGCGTTCACCTGTTGCGGAGCGTGCTTCATCCACGGCGATCACTTCGCCAAGATGCTTTTTCATGGAGGCTTGCTTGGCAGCAGGCAGCTCAGTCCAGCTACCTACCGTCATGCCAACCGCAATCGAGGTTGCCTTTTTGTGAAAATCCGCCTGTTCGTCGTAACAGCGGTACGTTGCGATGCAATAGCTCATGATAGTTCCTCCTTTAATGCTGCCCCCATTTCCTGGGAGCGTTCAGCACAGCGTTCAATACCACGAATAATCGTTTGCTTCATCTGATGATCATCGAATACTTTGATTGCAGCTGCGGTTGCGCCATTCGGTGAGGTGACTTTAGCGCGTAGCTCAGCAGGATCTTCTCCGGTTTGCTGTACCATATGTGCGGCACCGATCGCGGTTTGGATCGTTAGCTCGCGTGCTTGCTCATGTGTGAGACCACCCTGAACACCGGCTGCGATCATTGCTTCCATCATATAGTATATATAAGCAGGGCCACTGCCGGAAATACCGGTTAATGTTTCCATTTGATTTTCAGCAATTTCGGTTACGGTACCTACCGCTTCAAACAGGCGACGTACGGTTACTCGCTGCTCCGCCGATACTTCCTCCGAATAAACGATACCTGTTGCACCAAGTCCAATCGTGCTGGATGTGTTGGGCATCGTACGAGCGATCGGTTGCTTTTTGTCGAGCAGGTTTTGTATTGTGTTAATTTCCAGACCTGCAATAACGGATACAAGCAGCTGATCTGGCTTGAGTAGTGGACTGAGCTGTCGTAGCGCAGCCGCTGCATCGATCGGCTTCATCGCAAGCACAATAATACCTGCCTGCTGTAATGCCTGATCACGATCCGTCTCATTGCTAACGACGGTTACGCCGTAGCGTTGAATCAGATATTGCAAGCGATCTTGATTGTTGCGATTGAGCATCGTGACCTGACCGGGAATGACGACTGAGCGGTTAACCAGCCCACGTAAAATGGCTTCTGCCATCGAACCTGCTCCGTAGAAGCAGATCGATTGTTCGATTAATGCATGTTGCGTTGAAGAATGACCCATATTTATCTTTCCTTTCTATATAAAGAGAGCTTTCCTGAGGACAGCCTTAGTGATGTACATGTGTATGTGTGTGAAGCCCGGCTATAGGAGCCAGGCTTCGAGTTACAGAGACATGTGGATTAGCCGCGAATCTGGCCGTTACCATAAATTTTATATTTGGTTGAAGTGAGGGCTGGCAATCCCATTGGGCCACGAGCATGTAGCTTTTGGGTGCTGATGCCGATCTCGGCGCCGAAGCCGAATTCGAAGCCATCGGTGAAGCGAGTGGAGGCGTTATGGTAGACTGCTGCCGCATCAACCTCCTGCATGAAGCGTGCAGCATGGGCTTCATTTTCGGTTACGATGCATTCTGAATGTTTGGTGCTATAGGTGGCAATATGCTGTAACGCTTCATCCAGTGAGCCTACGATTTTGACATTTAAAATATAATCATTGTACTCGGTCGCATAGTCCTGCTCGGTTGCCAGCTTTGCCCATGGCAGACGCTCCAATGTAGCCGAGCATCCGCGAATTTCGACTTTGTATTGCTCACGTAATTGCTCTGCCAGCTGCACAAATGCAGCAGTATCGTAATCCGCATGAACGAGCAGCGTTTCCATTGAGTTGCAGACGGAGGGGCGCTGAACCTTGGCATTAATGGCAATCTCATCGACCATTGAAGTAAGCGCAGAAGTATCGACAAATGTATGGCAAATGCCTGCGCCTGTCTCAATTACAGGTACGGTAGAGTTTTGTACGACATTTTGAATGAGGGAGCTACCGCCGCGTGGAATAATCACATCGATCAGTCCATTTAGACGCATCAGTTCATTCACAGAAGCACGATCGGAATCTTCAATGAGCTGTAATGCGTCCGCCGGAATCGCGGATTGCTCCAGTGCGGAATGAAGCACCTCCACGATTTTACGATTGGAGGATAATGCGGCTGAACCACCGCGCAGTACGATAGCATTGCCTGTTTTTAGCGCAAGCCCTGCTGCATCGACTGTAACATTAGGACGTGCTTCGTAGATCATGCCAATGACACCGATCGGTACACGAATTTTCTCGATATGCAGTCCATTGGGACGCTCGATGATTTCCAACACTTCACCGATTGGATCGTTTAATTCGACAATCTGGCGCAATCCTTCTGCAATATCGCCAACACGCTTGGTGTCCAGACGCAGACGATCTAACAGTGATTCAGATGTGCCATCGGCACGTCCTCGCTCAATATCCTCACTATTGGCGGTGATGATCGCATCGGCTTGCTCGATCAATGCATCCGCCATCATTAATAGTGCTTTGTTTTTGTCTTCCGTTGTGATGCTGGCAAGTGGAGATGCTGCCTTGCTCGCCAGCGTTGCTTTTTGTACAACTTCACTCATTGTGTATACCTCCTGACGCCCTGAGGCGAAATGATAATCTTGTCTAGCTCCATGACCCTGTAGGATAGCGATTATCTTCTATAATGTAATCCATTCATCGCGATGGATTGCTTCCAGATGCTGAATATAATCCAGTCCGAGCGTCGTGGCGATACGACTGCTTGGCAGTCCAGCAATCTGCTGCAATTGATCGTGATCATAATTCACAATGCCACGTCCAAGCGTCTCGCGCTCTAGATTCTGCACCTCAACCACATCACCTGCATGGAATTGTCCTTCAATTTGACGAATGCCAACAGGGAGCAGGCTACGTCCATTATCGATCAATGCCTGCTCAGCGCCTTCATCGACGACGAGTGTACCGAGCGGAACACTGAGAAAGCCGAGCCACTGCTTTTTCATCGGTAGCGAAGCGCTATGCGTAGCAAAGTAAGAGCCTTTACCGGTACCATTTGCAGCTGCCAGCAGATCACCTGCTTCGGTCACACGTCCAACGAATACTGGAATACCACCGCGGGTGGCGATTTTGGCAGCATCCACCTTGGAGCGCATCCCACCTGTGCCTACCGCTGAGCCAGCACCGCCTGCAACTGCATAAATCTCATCCGTAATCTCATCGATTCGATCATAGCGAACAGCATTGGGGTCTTTGTTCGGGTTGGCACTGTACAATCCATCCACATCGGTCAAAATCAGTACATGCGACGCACGTGCTAAATTCGCTACGAGTGCAGATAATGTATCGTTATCGCCGAATTTGAGCTCATCGACGGAGACGGTATCATTTTCATTAATGACCGGGATGACGCCTTGCTTGAGTAGCTCTTCAATCGTCATACTCGCATTCGCAGCACGTTTACGATGTGTAAAGTCACCGCGTGTGAGCAGGATTTGCGCGCTGACCAGACCGTGCGTAGCAAATGCCTGCTGGTAATCTCGCATAAGCAGTGCTTGTCCGACTGAGGCAGCTGCCTGCTTTTCATGTAATAGCTTCGGTCTTGTTGCATATCCGATCTCGCGGAATCCGGCAGCCACCGCACCTGAGGTGACGAGTAGCACCGAATGTCCATGCTGCTGCAAAGCAGCGATTTCTGAGGCGAAAAAAGCAACGGCCTCACGATTTAATCCGCCCTGTGGGCCTGTCAGCGAGCTGCTGCCGATTTTCACGACAATACGCTGATGTTCCATGATTGTTCACTCCTTTGGCATAACAACAAAAAAGACCTCCGTCCACGTATTCGTATTGAATACAAAGGACGAAAGTCTGAACTTCCGCGGTACCACCTTTATTGACAGCCCAGAGCTGTCCGGCTTCGTGCCCGGATAACGGTGGGAAGACCGTCCGACGTTTGGCGCCGGAAGCTCGGGGGCAGGTTCGGCAGGAGCTGGCGGTGAATCCTTTCAGCCTCCGGAATTCACTCTCTATACACGCCGCTTGATTTGCTTACTATTCCCGTCATTGCATTAATTGTTGTTGCTGATTAGGATAGCACGGACTTGGACTTTTGCCAAGTACCGCGCCAGCGTTCAATAGAAATTTAATGAGGACAGTCGATGAATAGCCCCTTTATTTCAAAAAATCATACAGGCTACCAATCATACTTCATCACGAATACTGATCTGAATCAAGGGATGTCTACGCTCATAGGATGGCATTCGGCAATATGAATGCACAACACCAATCGCTCAGGCAAACAAATTCAGCTTACCAATCCGTTGTACTGCTTCGCGCAAGCGCTCCTCCGAGGTGAGCAGACCAATTCGCACATAGCCTTCGCCACCTTCGCCGAAGCCGATACCTGGTGCCACTGCGACATGTGCTTGCTCCAGCAAAATTGTCGCAAATTCACGCGATGTCATTCCTTCCGGCACAGGCAACCAGCAGAAGAAGGAGCCTTTCGGAGCCTGTGCAGACCAGCCGATCTTCTGCAATTCTTCGAAAAAGGCGTTCCGACGCGATTCATAGCGTGCTACCAGATCCTTTACGCACTGCTGATCGTCAGTGAGGGCACGTGCTGCGGCGGCTTGAATGCCACCAAACAGGCTCACATACACATGATCCTGCATCAGATTAATGAGACGGATAATCTCACGATTGCCTAGTGCAAAGGCAACACGCCAGCCCGCCATATTGTACGTTTTGGATAGGGTATAGAATTCAACGCCAACTTCTTTTGCACCCGGAGTTTGTAAGAAGCTAACTGGCTTTTGCCCATCAAATCCAATCGCACCATAGGCAAAGTCGCTCGCGACCACGATTTCATGCTCTTTTGCAAAGGCGACTGTATCCTCGTAAAACGACAACGGGGCCGTAGCAGAGGTCGGATTGTTAGGATAATTAAGGAACATCAGCTTCGCGCGTTCCAGCACATCCGGTGCGATGGCACTATAGTCTGGTAAATAAGCATTCTGCTCGGTGAGTGGCATAAAGCTCATCTCCGCACCTGCCAGCGCTACGCCAGACCAGTAATCTGGATAACCGGGATCAGGCACAAGACATACATCACCCTGCTGTAGCATAATCTGGCTGATCTCGATCAGTCCGGTTTTGCCGCCAAATAAAATAGCGACCTCTGTCTCCGGATCAAGCTCCACATCATAGTCTTCCCGATAACGCTGTACAATCGCTTCTTTCAAAAAGGCATACCCGCTAAACGGAGAATATTTATGATATTGGGGATTGCCTGCTGCCTCACGTAGTTCCTCGACAATATGTGATGGAGTAGGCTGATCAGGATTACCCTGACCGAGATTAATCACGTCATGACCTGCGGCAACGTGCCGATTCACATCCTGCACCAGCTTAGCGAAAAATTGCTCTGGTAGCTCATTCATGATCGCAGCAGGACGGATCGGAAAGGCAGACACGCCAGCTTCATTTACATTAGACATCGTATTCATCACTCCGGTTGATTCAATTTTGAATGGTTGACTTTTGATGCATCTACATAGTTATCCTAATTTATCACGGTTTTTCCGATTGGCATAGATATGTTATTGGAAAAGTTGGAGTTATACATAGGCGAGGAGACAGAAGTATTGCTTTTTCACACGTACGAGGGATATGATAATCAAAATATAATGTTCACTATGCATATCGATCTGCACGCCTATCTATAGGAGCAGATTGCGAATCGAGCGAGCGGTTATCTAATTTAAAAGGCGTTATTATGTGTTTACTATGTGCTATATCATCTATGATGATAGAAAATCTATAATAGTGCTGGATCATTCATTTATTTTATTATAAGCAAGGAGCGATGAACGATGGCTTCACAGCAATATCATATTAGTCTGCTGCAAATGGATATAAGACTTGCTGATCCTCAGTATAATCAGCAACGTGCTGGCGAATGGATCGCGGAGGCGATGAAAGTAGAGCCGAAGCCGGATGTGATCGTATTGCCGGAAATGTGGAATACGGGCTATGCGCTTGATCGGCTGGACGGTATTGCCGAACCGGAAAACGGTCCCATCTGCGACTGGTTAAGTGAAACGGCAGCTCATTATGGAATTACGATTGTAGGTGGCTCGATCTCCGAGCAGCGTAGTAGCGGATTTTATAATACATTATATGCGTATGCCCCAGATGGCAGTCAGCTAACCCGTTATGACAAAATTCATCTGTTCAAGCTGATGGACGAGGAGAAATTCATGCAGCCCGGCGAGCAGACCGCATTGTTTCCACTTGGCGATGTGACCGTAGCCGCGTCGATCTGTTATGATATTCGTTTCCCGGAACTGGCGCGTACGCTTGCATTAGCAGGAGCAAAAGTATGGTTCGTACCAGCAGAATGGCCGAATCCACGTCTGCATCACTGGCGCACATTGCTCACCGCACGCGCGATTGAAAATCAGATGTATGTGATTGCCTGCAACCGTGTCGGACGGGATGAGAAAAGCGAATTTTTCGGACATTCGATGATTATCGATCCTTGGGGTGAAGTGATCGCCGAAGGTGGAGAAGAGGAAGGTATCATAAGCGCGACGATTGATCTGGAGCTATCCGAGGATGTGCGTGGACGGATTCCAGTCTTCGCCGATCGTCGTCCAGAGCTGTATAAGCATACGGATTGAGCTGGAGGCTTGAACGTTCAGAACCAGAACCAGAACCAGAACCAGAACCAGAACCAGAACCAGAACCAGAACCAGAACCAGAACCAGAACCAGAACCATTAATGCTTGCGACAAGGAAGCCAGTGGAATCAGTAAAGCTGATGACTGGCTTTTTTAGCATGCTGTTAAAGTGTAAAGTAGACGGAAAGATAACAATATCATCCCAATAAACTTACTAAAAGTTAGTTAGTTGTGATTTCACGAGAGATTTGCTATAAAGACTTTCTTTTACAATTAAATTCGATATAATAAGAACTAACAAATATCTATAATTAAAGATATTTAAAATCAGGTGTTCCAAGTGTTAGCGATCTCCTAACACGAGTTCAAATAAAAAGTGATTTTTGCAAAGCAAAATATCTTACAGTTCAAGTGTTAGCGATCTCCTAACACGAGTTCAAATAAAAAGTGATTTTTGCAAAGCAAAATATCTTACTGCTCAAGTGTTAGCGATCTCCTAACACGAGTTCAAATAAAAAAGTGATTTTTGCAAAGCAAAATATCTTACAGTTCAAGTTTTAGCGATCTCCTAACACGGGGTTCAATAAAAAGTGATTTTTGCAAAGCAAAATATCTTACAGTTCAAGTGTTAGCGATCTCCTAACTATAAACCATTAATTCCGAAAAGGAGCTGGAAATGATGCAACTTCGTACAGCAGGTATTCACCATATCACGTCTTTTGTTACCGATCCGCAGCGCAATGTAGACTTTTATGCGGGTATTCTAGGTTTACGAATGGTGAAGAAAACGATTAATTTTGACGCACCAGATGTGTATCATCTTTATTTTGGGAATGAGCAGGGCGCACCGGGAACGATTGTTACCTTCTTTCCACAGCCAGGAGCACGTCGCGGCGCTGTAGGTAGCGGACAGCTTGGCATTACGGTATTTGCCGTGCCCACAGGCTCGCTTCCATTTTGGGAAGAACGATTGAATCGATTAGACGTTCATGTGGAAAAGGTTAGTCGTTTTGGCGAACAACTGCTTCGCTTTGCAGATTATGATGGACTTCGGATTGAACTGGCAGAGCGTGCTGAAGGTGCAGCAAGTAGCTGGCAATGGGAGGATATTACAGAAGCTCAGGCGATCAAAGGCTTTGGCGGTGGTGTACTGTTCAGTGCAAGACCGGAGCGCACACTGCATACTGTGGAGCATGTACTCGGTCTGGAGCGCATCGCGGAAGAGGATGGCTATGTACGCTTCCGTGCCACAGGAGATATCGGGAATATTATCGATGTCAACTCGCGTGAATTGCCACGAGGCATCGGCGGCGCAGGTACTGTTCACCATATCGCATGGCGTGCGAGAGACTTTGAGCAGCATGAGCAGTGGCGCACGCAGGTGGCAGATGCAGGCTTCCAGCCAACACCGGTCATTGATCGACAATATTTTAACGCTGTCTATTTCCGTGAAGATGGTGGCATTTTGTTTGAGATTGCAACCGATCCACCGGGGTTTGCCAATGATGAAGCGGCAGATGCACTGGGTAGTAAGCTTATGCTGCCAGCATGGTATGAGCCACAGCGTGAATTGATTGAAAATAATCTACTGCCGATCGAGGTTCGCTCGCTATCCTGATCGGCGATAATGATCATATCCACCGAGTACAGGCTACATGATTGGATTCACATCCCGCAATGATGTAATCAATATGAAGGAGGCAATCACAATGACAACTACAATGAAGCATATATTCAAGCAAGGAACCGATCCGAATCAACCAGTATTGCTGCTACTGCATGGCACAGGGGGCAATGAGCGCGATCTATTACCGCTCGCTGAGCTGATCGCACCCTCTGCTTCGGTACTTGGTGTACGCGGCAATGTATCGGAAAATGGGATGCCCCGCTTTTTCCGCCGTCTGGCTGAAGGTGTATTTGATGAGCCGGATCTGATTGCACGTACACATGAGCTGAACGCATTTCTGGATGCTGCGGCAACCGAATATCAATTTGACCGTCGTAATATCGTAGCGGTGGGATACTCGAATGGCGCGAATATCGCAGCCAGCTTGTTGTTCCACGATAAAAAATCTCTGCGCGGAGCGATTTTGCATCATGCGATGGTGCCACTGCGTAGCATCGATTTGCCTGATCTGACGGGTACACCTGTCTTTATGGCATCCGGCACCAACGATCCGATCGTCCCACGTGCTGAAAGTGAAGAGCTGGGTAGCCTGCTGTCCGGCGCAGGTGCAACCGTCGAGCTGCACTGGGAAAATAATGGGCATCAGCTGACCGCATCGGAAGTACACGCAGCGGCAGCATGGTTTAAAAATAATTTTTGATACTATTGTTGATATAGACGCAAACCCACAGAACGATAGAAATACCGAAACCAAGCCATGCTAAATTACAGGAATCATTAAAAAACCAGCTCCCAACATTACGTTAGGAGCTGGTTTTTTTGTATTCGTTCAGGTTCGTATTGTGATGCATCATGCCGAGTGGATGGTGATATGAAGTCTGGCTTTATCGTCGTATCCATTTCAACAGATGAACTAGCGAATGCACAAAGAGAGCGTACATCATACTCGCGTACTCGAATTATTTTTTATCAGTATCGTTCTCCACAGCTGGTACAGCACAGGAGCCGTCTGCACATTGCTCACCTTGCGAAGGATCGCCGATCATCTGCAAAGGTTGCTCTTCTGCCCAGATATCCTTTAATGCACTGGCGAACATTTCGGTTGGCTGCGCACCGGATACTGCGTATTTATCATTAATAACAAAGAAGGGTACACCTGTAACCCCGAGCTGGCTACCCAGCTTTTCATGACGGCGCACATCTTCACCATAACGATCACTTTGCAGCACGCTCAGTGCTTCGGCACGATCTAAGCCAACCTCGCTAGCGATATCGGCAAGCGTCTCATGATCACCGATATGACGCGAATCAGTGAAAAATGCACGGAACAGGGCTTCATCCATTGCCGCACCTTTCCCTTTGGCAACGGCAAATTGCATTAGACGGTGTGCATCGAAGCTGTTCGTCAGAATCATCGAATCAAATTCAAAATGAAGACCTTCCTGTGCCGCTTGTGCACCGATATTGTTATTCATTTGACGAACCTGCTCGATCGTGGTGTTGTATTTGCTAGCAAGCATTTCATTGTTGGTCATAGGTACATCGCGCTCAGCGGATGGATCAAGCTCAAAGCTTTTATAGTTGATCTCGACTTGCTCGCCATGCGGGAATTGCTCCAGTGCTTTTTGCAGTCTAGCTTTGCCAATATAGCAGAATGGACACTGGTAATCAGACCAGATATCAATTTTCATAATCGCTACCTCCGAGGAAATGATCTTAATTTGGTTGTTATGTGTTGCTGGGGAACTAGCATCGGGTGTGCATGTGTGACAGTACAAATAGATGATTATATCGTACTATTATTACTTTTAATAATCAACTGAATAAAATAAATTTTGAATATGGGACTTGAAAGGCGATTGTGTTGAGATAGATACCACTCTGGAAAGGAATAAGGGACGGACTCAGTTGAAGTCGCGGGGATTTTTTAGATTTGGAAAGAATGAAGACTCTCGCCACTCGGACAAGGCACGATATTGTGCTTCGCCAAAAACACTTTTCATTGAATCCTTTCATTAAACTCCTTCATTGAACCCTATATTTAGGAAAGCACCGAAATGGTAAATCGTCCTTGTCCCTTATTTTCTTCCGTTCGTTCTGAGTTGATCGCTACATAGCAAAATACAAATTCATACAAAAGTGAATGCAGAACTTCAGTTCTTCAAAGGATGACATTAGCAATCCTATTTTAGCAATCTTATTATAATTACAATTACAACCTACAACTGCTCCTTCGACACCACATGCTCCATTGTATCCTTAAACGATTCGATGAATGCTTCGGCGGCTTTGGAGAGGTAGCGTCCTTTGCGGCGAGCGAGGACGAGGGTGCGGCTTGGGATCGGTTCAGCCAGCGGCAGGTAAACGGGAAGAAATTCGCCGCGGCGTGCTCTAGCGATATAGTGTGGCACAAACGTAACGCCCATGCCGGTGGCAACGAGCGATTGGATCGTTTCGATGTTGTTGCTTTCGAACACGACCTTAGGCTCGAACCCGGCTTCCTTGCATACGTCAAATACGATTTTACGGAAGCCCTGCCCTTTCTTGAGCACGATAAATGATTCGTCTCGTAGCTCGGCTATCGTGACAGGTCGGTGATCGCCCGACATGAAGCGCTGCGCGAGTGGGTGGTTTGGTGGAACAGCCAGATCGATTAATTCCTCGGCAACCGGCTCGTATGTGAGTGAAGGCTCGGTGAGTGGAAGCGCGAGCAGGCTCAGATCGGTTTGACCGCTGGCCGTTAATTTTTCCAGATTGACGGACGTATCTTCCAGTAGAACAACTTCAATCTGGGGATACTGGGTGCGGAAGTCCGGCAGTACATGTGGGAGCAGGTGGGAGCCGGTAATTTGCATGCTTCCAATAATGACGCGTCCACTTTGTAGCTGAGAAATGTCTGCCATTTCGCGGCGAAGCTGCTCGACAGAGTCGATAATCTTTTGTGCGTGCTCGACAAAGCTTGCACCTGCCTGTGTCAGCTCGACCGTGCTCGTATTACGCTGAAAGAGCAACACGCCCAGTTCTTTCTCAAGCTTGGAAAGCTGCTGGCTAAGGGAGGGCTGTGCAATATGTAGCTTTTCGGCAGCACGGGAGAAGTTACGCTCGGCAGCAATCTGTAATGCATATTGTAATTGTCGAAGTTCCATATGAATAAGGCTCCTTTATGATAGGGTAGTCAAAAAGCTTATGCTGTGGGGCTGGCTGAATGGTAAGGCAGTTCCTTTTGTAGATTAAAAATTACCATTCAGCTTATAAGTTAAACCTATAGCATCTATAGTTATAATATCTTAGACCTATCGGACACACAATGATATATTGTATGTAATATAAAGGTTAGCAGTGATTCACAGGATGAATCGGCGGCGAGGAATCGTTCAGCAAGGCAAGATGAGGCCGCTTTGTTTCCGGGTCCAAAGGTAAGACAGAGGACGATTTTCCTCTGGCGGAAACAATGATCGTGTCTGATCTCAATTTAAGATGGGGTGAATATGATGAGTAAAAAAACATTGTATGAAAAGATCTGGGACAATCACGAAATCTATAGCGAAGAAGGCAAGCCAAGCGTATTGTACATTGACCTGCACCTCGTTCACGAAGTTACATCTCCACAGGCATTTGAGGGCTTGCGTCTGAGCAATCGTCAGGTTCGTCGTCCGGAACTAACTTTTGCAACGATGGATCACAACGTACCTACATTTGACCGTTTTAATATTACAGATCCAATCTCCAAGCAGCAGATTGATACGCTGACACAGAACTGTAAGGATTTTGGCGTGAAGCTGTTTGATCTGAACACGATCGATCAAGGTGTTGTACACGTTATGGGGCCAGAGCTTGGTTTGACTCATCCAGGTAAAACGATCGTTTGTGGAGATAGCCATACATCGACACACGGTGCATTTGGCGCACTCGCATTCGGTATCGGTACAAGTGAGGTTGAGCACGTACTGGCTACTCAATGCTTGCAGCAATCCAAATCCAAAACGATGGAAATTCGTTTTAACGGTAAACGCAAAGCTGGCGTAACGGCGAAAGATATGATTCTGGGTGTTATCGCTAAATACGGCACGGACTTCGCTACAGGCTATGTTATCGAGTACACAGGTGAAGCAATCCGTGATCTGTCGATGGAAGAGCGTATGACGGTCTGCAACATGTCGATCGAGGGCGGCGCACGTGCTGGTCTGATCGCACCGGATGAGACAACCTTCTCTTACCTGCGTGGACGCGAATATGTACCGCAGGGTGCAGCATTTGACGAGGCAGTTGCTCGTTGGAAAGAGCTGACTACTGACGAAGGCGCTTATTATGATCATGTGATCGAATTCGACGTAGAAGCACTGATTCCACAGGTAACCTGGGGAACTAGCCCGGGTATGGGTACAGACATCACTTCCGCTGTACCAAACCCAGCAGACTTCACAACAGAGAATGAGCGTAAAGCGGCTGAAAAGGCGCTTGAATATATGGATCTGGCACCAGGCACTCCAATGTCTGAAATTCCGGTAGATTATGTGTTTATCGGTTCCTGCACAAACGGTCGCATCGAGGATTTGCGCGCTGCGGCAAATGTAGCGAAAGGCTACAAAGTATCCGATCGCCTGACTGCTATCGTCGTACCAGGTTCTGGTCGCGTGAAGATTCAAGCAGAAAAAGAAGGATTGGACGTTATTTTCAAAGAAGCCGGTTTTGAATGGCGTGAAGCAGGTTGCAGTATGTGTCTGGCTATGAACCCGGACGTATTGAAACCAGGACAACGCTGTGCTTCTACCTCTAACCGTAACTTTGAAGGTCGCCAGGGACGTGGCGGACGTACGCATCTCGTATCTCCAGCAATGGCAGCAGCTGCTGCGATCAAAGGACATTTTACCGATGTGCGTGATTGGGAATTCAAATCCGAGCCTGTACTGAGCTAACCGAATCGAGAGGAGTTTTTAACTATGGAAGCATTTAAAACGTTGAACGGCATTGTAGCCCCGGTAGATCGGGTGAATGTAGATACAGACGCAATCATCCCTAAGCAATTTTTGAAGCGCATTGAGCGTACTGGCTTTGGTCAGTTCCTGTTTTACGAATGGCGCTGGGATGAAGAAGGTAATGTAAACGAGAATTTTGATATGAACAAGCCGCGCTATGAGGGTGCATCGGTACTCGTATCCCGTGCGAACTTTGGCTGTGGATCTTCCCGTGAGCACGCACCGTGGGCGATTATGGACTATGGCTTCCGCTGCGTCATCGCACCTTCGTTTGCGGATATCTTCTATAATAACTGCTTCAAAAACGGCATTCTGCCGATCAAGCTGTCTGAAGAGCAAGTACAGGATCTGTTCGAGCGTACGTATGCGAACGAAGGCTACCGCCTGAATGTTGATCTGGAGAACAAAACGGTTACGGACGATCAAGGTCTGGAAATTCATTTTGACCTCGATGAGCACCGTCGTCAGTTCCTGCTGCAAGGTCTAGACGATATCGGTCTGACGCTGCAACATGAAGCTGATATTAGTGAGTACGAGCGCACGCGTGGTGCTCATCTGTTTGCTTAATTAACATGTAGGACAACGAAGCAGTAGATTGATTTTTAATATAAGAGTCTACAATAATATGGAAATCAGTCTAAGCTTCGTAACTACCGTATATATGGAGCATTTGCAAAGCCTGGAGTATGGCATGAGCCAGCAGGCTTTAGCAAATGCTTTTTATTTTGGTACCTGTATCGCTTATCTATGCAGTCATCTACCAATAAAGGACTGCTCATGTCACCGAAATGTCAATCCGATCAAAATTCATATGTGAAAAAATAAAATAGCAATAACAATTCATCCGGTAATGGTCGATATAAACATACAGATGAGTATGACCTTGCATTTGCGTATATATGCAAGCCTGATTATACAGCCTATGACATTGGTTGCATGATAAGCTAAGCAAAAAGATATCGAATTGCAAATTCGTTCGCAACTTTTAATAGGCATAAGCGTCTAATTACGATGTATGCGCAAATTGCGAATCAGACGCGGCGTAGAGTAGCGATTCACCTTTCTTTGGAACCATCCAGAGACGAGCGGGGGCTTGATTCATCTCGAATAAGTGAAGATGCTGGCTTCTACAGTATAGTGGTCTGGTAATGTTTGGGCGGTACAGCCGTGCTGGGTAGTTCGGTAATCAAAATGGGAATGGTAGGGGTGAAGAATGAAGAAATTTGGTTTTCTCGTGTTTTTGTTTGTGTTTTTGTGGTCCTTTCCCCATCTCGGTGAGGCTGCCACTAGCACAAAAGTTGTACTGAACGGCCAGGAGCTGAGCATTCCAGAGGACGTGCAGAATATGCAGGGCTCGGTCATGGTGCCGATCCGCGTAATCTCTGAAAATCTGGGATACAAGGTACAGTGGAATCAGGCTGATGGACGTGTCATGATTGACGGTGAAGGCAAATCGATTCAACTGTTTATCGGCAAAAAAGCTGCTTCGGTCGGCAACAAAACGTATGATTTGAACACCGCACCGGTCGTTCAAAACGGCACGACGCTTGTCCCAATCCGTCTTGTGAGTGAGCAGATGGGTATCGATGTGCATTGGAATAATAGCGACAAAATCGTCACGCTAACGACTCCGGACGCGAGCACCGGCGGAGGAACGAATTCGGGTTCTGGAAATGGAACTGCCGAAAATGGTCTTGCACTGGTGAATGGTATCAGCTTTAGCGAAAGCCGCTTGCTGGTCACGCTTGATAAGGGCGTAACGCCGAAAGTGTCCAAAATGGATTCACCGGATCGTATCGTGGTTGATCTGCCTAAAACGGACTTTAGCCCAGCATTTGCTGCGCAGGGGCCAGATGCAAGTGTAGGTCAAATTGCATCACTGGATGTGCCGAACAATAATAATGTATCTCAAGTTAGATACTCTCAATTCAGCACAGACCCATCATCGATTCGTATCGTCATCGATCTGAAAAACAAACAGGATTATGAAGTGTTCACAGAAGGCAGTCTGCTGATCGTCGATCTGGTTGCCGACAACGGCACATCGACTGAGCCTGACTCTACAACAGGCCCTACACAGCCAGGAACAGGTGTAGGCGACTCGGGTAAAAAGGTAGTTGTGATCGATGCCGGTCATGGCGATCAAGATCCAGGTGCGATCGGTTCCCAGACGAGCGAGAAAAAGCTGAATCTTGGACTCGCCCTCAAAGTGGAAGCACTGCTGAAAAATGATCCGAATATCGATGTCGTACTAACACGCTCGGATGATACATTCTTGCAGCTCAAAGAACGTGTTAAAATTGCTGAAAAACTTGGCGCCGATGTGTTCGTTTCGATCCATGCTAACAGCAGCGGCTCATCTGCAGCGTCGGGTACCGAAACGTACTACCAACGCGCTAGCAGCAAAAAGCTTGCTCAAACGATTCACAAGTATTTTGTAGCAGCAACAGGCTTCAAGGATCGTGGCGTTCAATACGGTAACTTCCATGTTATCCGCGAAACGACCATGCCAGCCGTACTGCTAGAAGTTGGCTTCATCAGCAACCGCACCGAAGAATCCAAAATGATGGATTCCGCCAAGCAGGATGAAATCGCCGCTTCGATCGTAAAAGGCATCAAAGAATATCTAGGTGCATCTTAATTAACTCTATAGCGTCTGCTTTCTACGTGTATAACGTATGAGGCAGGCGCTGTTTTGTTTTGAGCTGGGGTATGTTGATTGAAGTAGAGATTAAGGGAATTAGGTTGAGCGTTGTGCATCAAGCGCTCCGAAAAAGGATAAGGGAACGAACTCAGTGGAGATGCGAGAATCTACGGATTAGGAGTGAATGTAGATTCTCGCACCTCCAAAATCGTTCTTTTCCCTTATTCCTTTTTCTCCGCTGCGTGCTGCTAGCTTCATATCACTTCCCTCCAATCCAATTATCAGTACCTTTATGACTTTACTATTTGCATTACACATTCATATTCTGAGTTTTGAATACACTGCTTTAAGTACACTGCTTGGATTTCATACATAAATGATTCATATTAAGGTCACACATGCATTTATATCGAGAAGCCATCGCAGGCGGGATCATTATTTTAGATGGAATTAACTGTATTTGGAAGCAATCAGATCAATCCATAACTCTGCAAATCAAATCGCAAATTATACTCTTACATCTTCATAGTAACGATGAGACATAGCAGTCCACATGGTATTAATTTCTTGCATTACTACAGTAAACTTATAAGTCCTGAATTACATTTATTCAATCAAAAAATAATCGAATTTGCTTATGCGAACTGGTATGAGGATGGATAGCATCTATTAGCCTGTAATTTGAAGTAATAAATAGTTAGATGCATCAAATGTAGTTTGGCGTTAAACGTAGAAATAACTAATAGATACATCTACATTAAAGGGCCTCGGAAGATAACTTGCTGATTAGGAATATGATGTTCACTAGAGTAATGCATATATAAAAATATGGCAGATCGCGCAATTATTTAAGGTTCTATTTCGATGTTAATTTGAATTGAAATTTTAGTGCTCCTACATTCGCATTGTATTGTGAAGCTTGTGGTACTACATCATACGTAATTCTAAATGAAGTATATTATTATTTTAATTTTTGTTTTGTTTATAAGATATGATGCAAGCACCACACAGCGGAGGGAAGGGAATAAGGGAAAAGGACGACTTACAGTGTTAGTGGTTTTCTAACACGAGGTTCAATGAAAAGTGATTTTTGCGAAGCAAAATATCTTACCTCTTTGGAGGGGCGGGAATCTTCATGTACTCCTAATCCAAAAGATTCCCGTGGCTCCACTTGAGTCCGTTCCCTTATCCCTTCACGTAGCGTTTGATGCACAATCACCAAGTACTGTACCAAGTCCAGAATTTTATAGTTTTCTTTCCCCTATTTCATAGGAAGAACACAAAGAAGAACACAAAAGGGTAGAATTCCATTATTCAAATATGAAAACAAGAACTCAACTTTAAGTCGAACTTACCTGGTAAGCTGTATTTATTTTATGCTCAAACAAACAGCACCAGAGCCGCCCTAAGCTATTTTCCAACCATTTAAACCTCACAACACCATGAAAGCTTTACACCTCACCTACACGCGCTGAAGCGCCAGAGACATATCCAATAAATGTTTGTTTTAAGTAACAATAAAATTACTGAAATTTCATGTAAAGTTTGCGTGCAATTACAGCCGGAACATGATAAGATACCAATTGTATTGTCATTGAAGATGGAGCATCAGAGTCTGAAACATAACGGGCAATCCCATCATCAGGTCCCGTGAGACGATACCGTCTGAAGCACGATTTCCATCGTGTACAGGCGGTTTTTTGCAGGAGGAATGAAAATGAATGCCGCTACAGTAAGACATATTCTGGATACGCTCGCCGGCATGTTTCCTGATGCGCACTGCGAACTTAATCATAGTAATGCCTTTGAATTGACGATTGCGGTGCTGCTGTCCGCCCAGTGTACCGATGCAACCGTCAATAAGGTGACAGTTGATTTGTTTCAGAAGTACCGGACGCCACAAGATTACGTGAGCGTACCGCTGGAGGAGCTGGAACAGGATATACGGCGGATCGGCTTATTTCGAAGCAAAGCGAAGCATATTCAAAACCTGTGCCATATTTTAATTGAGAAATACGGTGGAGATGTGCCTAGTGAGCACGATCTGCTCGTTCAGCTACCCGGAGTGGGACGCAAAACGGCGAATGTCGTGGTGTCCAACGCTTTTGGCGTGCCTGCATTTGCAGTCGATACCCATGTAGAACGGGTATCCAAACGACTGGGTCTCGCAAATTGGAAAGACAATGTAATGGAAGTCGAGCGCAAGCTGATGAAGCGCGTGCCGCGTGACGAATGGACGCTGTCGCATCATCGCTTTATCTTCTTCGGCAGATATCACTGTAAGGCGCAAAATCCAGCCTGCCAGGTCTGTCCGCTGCTCGATCTTTGCCGTGAAGGCAAAAAACGAATGAAAACATCCCTGGTCGTCAAGAGCAAAAAGGCAACCAGGCCTAAAAGCTCCTGACATAAGGCAAACTGCCCACCAGGGAAGAGAACCAATACTACACATAAAAAGAGGTCGAACGTTATGAAATGCATTTCCGTCTACACAGACAACTTTGAACAATTCTCGGATATTTTCGAGCAAATCGTATCGGAGGAACTCGCTGAAAACGAAGAAAAAGTAGTTGAAGGCATTGCGGTAAACTATTCCGGTGATGTACCGGAGCATTATATCGAGCGTATGGCACAAAAGCGTGATGTCGTTGTCATGAAGGACAAAGGCAGAGGCATCACGATTTTGCAACACGGTAAAATGTTCGAAATTCTTGTACCTGTGGCTGAAGCTGAAGTTAGCTTGATCTAAGCCCTCGTTATCTGCTAGACGGTCTGCGCGCTGAGCGTACAGACCGTCTTTTTTATTGTATTCATTATTTTACTTATTATTTAATTATTATTTTACTCATACGATGAAGTCTATATGGACTTGCTATTCATTTTTCATGAATGGAAAAGGTTAGCGGAAAGGGGCGGATCTTCATCTATGCTCATACCTCACTATCTCTACACTGGCTCATCAATGGCAGTGCTTTTTAAATACGACGATTATGAAAAAATGAATGGTTTCCGATACAAGTTATACAGTGATACAATAGATAAAGATTGAAATATAAATGGATAAATGAATAGGGAGTAAGCGAGATGCTGGAGCCATTGAGCTACCGATAGCATGGAGCGTATTCTAGCGATAACAGAGCGGTAGCAGAAGCATATGATGCTGCCATAGAGAAGATCAAGAAAGTGCGGAGGGACATACGGATGCAAGCGATTACAACGGGAAATGAGCAATCTTTTGAACGTGTGCTAGAGCAGCTGGAAGCGGAGCTACAGCAGCAAGGAAATACGGGAGCCGCTCGTAAAGCAGGTGAGCTTCGTAACAAGTACCGCTCGCAGGAGCTGGTACTGGCTTTTTGTGGTCATTTTTCTGCGGGCAAATCAAGTCTGATGAACTGGCTCTGTGGTCATCAGGTGCTACCGACCAGTCCGGTGCCAACGACAGCTAATATCGCATCGATTCGCTCCGGTCAGCCACGTGCCATCGTGCATACTCATGATGGTGGCACACTACAGATCGGCTTGCAGGAGCTGGATGAGTATTGTAAAAATGGTGGCGATTATGAATCGGTTGAGCTATGGGACGATATTCCATTACTCGGCGAGCATGGCGTACTCCTGGATACACCGGGTGTCGATTCTACCGATGCAGCGCATGAAGCGGCAACCTATTCGGCATTGCATCGCGCTGATGTGGTCTTTTATGTGATGGATTACAATCATGTACAGTCCGAGACGAATCTGTCTTTTGCCCGCACATTGTATGAGCGTGGCAAGCCGCTTTATCTGATCGTGAATCAGATTGATAAGCATGAGGATGAGGAGCTGCCATTTGCAGAATATAGCCGTGGAGTCGAGCAGGCATTTGCCAGACGCGGCATTGAGCCTGCGGGTGTGCTGTATGTATCGCGTATGGTTCCTGATCATCGTTATGGACGACTGGAGCAGCTACGCGAGCTGATCGCTGAGCTGCTTCAGGATCATCAGCCTCTCATTCATTATAGCCTGTCACAGGCAGTGTGGGAGCTGGCTGAGGAGCATCGTAAATGGCTACGTGGGCAGGCGACTGATATCGATAATATCGATGCAGAGGCTTGGGAAGAACCAGCAGATGCGATACAAGCAGAAGGTGGCATTCAGCATCAGGAGGATGCTTCTAGCGATGATATGGACGATGAAGAGGAGCAAGAGCTTTCTTTATCCGAACAGCAGCAAAAGCTGGAGCAGCTGTATGAGCAACAGCAAGCGCTCGATAAGCATCTCGTAGCACTCAAGGATCACTGGGCATGGGAGATTGGACGTCTGGTAGAACAGGCGAATCTGACACCTGCGGAGCTACGTGATCTGGCACAGCAATATTTGGAAGGCGAGCGTCCGGGCTTTAAAAAGGGTCTATTTGCATCCCGTGATAAAACGATGCAGGAGCGTACACGTCGTAAGGAACAATTCCTTCAAGCGTTTCGTGAGCAGGTAGCAGCCAATGTGGATGTGCACGTGCGGGGCTTGTTGCGTAGCTGGAGTATGGAGCATGAGCTGTGGAATGAACAGCAGGAAGCCGAGCTGACTGCCTCACTGCCTCAGATTAGTGAAGCGGATATTGCTGCCGGTGCAGGCTCAGATGTAGCGATTTCCGGTGAGTATGTGCTCAACTATACGCGTGCGCTACGTGAGCAGACAGCCGCTCGCTATCGCCGTGCAGCGCTGGATGCAGCAGACCGTCTCATCGAGCAATTGCAGCCAGCTGTTGAAGCACAGCAGGTACATCTGCGCAAGCAGATTGCGCATGCAGAAGGAGTACAGCAGCGCTTGAAGGAGAAGCTGGAGCAGGAGGAGCAGCAAGACCGTCAGGATCAAGCGGTGCGGCAGCTACTACCAGCGCGTGAAACAGGCGTACCGGAATGGTTGCCGAAGATTGAACGTGTAGGTATCGATACAGCTGGAACGATGCATGAGGCGAGCGCAGGATTACAGGATGGTACGGCGACAACCCACCCATCTGTTCCTACGGCTACTGCCTTATCCGCTGCGGATACTGTTACTACAGATTCAACGCATATAGACGATACAGTACACGATGCTAGCTCGTCTGCACAATCGGAGACAGGAGCACCGCAAAATGCTGCGGATACTGTCACACATACCCATCGCACAGACGAAGACCGCTTAACATCGGATACAGCAATACAGTCCAGTGAATCGACGAGCGATGAAGTCGTTACAGCAGATGCTGATTCTAGCGATGTGGCAGCAGCTGTCGCTCCATCGACAGATCGCCGCTCACGCTTGCTGGCGACAGCTGAGCAATTACGTCAGGCAGCAGGCTGGATCGATGGGATTCCCGGTTTAGTTTCGCAGGGAGATGAGCTACGTCGTCGCGCTTCGGTTATGGAAAATGGCAAGTTCACTCTGGCTCTATTCGGTGCATTTAGCGCTGGGAAATCCTCCTTTGCTAATGCGCTGCTAGGCGCATCGGTGCTACCGGTATCCCCGCACCCGATGACAGCGGCGATCACACAAATTATGTCATCAGAGCCTGAACGCCCGCATGGCACAGCGGTTATTTATATGAAATCGCTGGAAGAGCTGCAAGAGGATATTAGCGGCGCGCTGCGCTTGCTCGGTCTGCCAGATCGTTCGCTCCAGCAGGATTGGAGTCGTGCGGTGCGCAATCTGTCACCAGCACGTATTCATCCCTCGGCGCGGGCGCATTATAACTTTGTCATTGCGGCAGCAGCTGGCTGGGAAGCGGCAAATAATAAGCTAGGACAGGATCTGATCGTCGATATGCAGCAGTTCCGTGGCTATGTATCCGAAGAACAGCAGTCCTGCTTTGTACGCAGCATCGATCTGTATTACGATTGCCCGCTCACGGAGCAGGGGATGGTGCTTGTCGATACACCGGGAGCGGATTCGGTCAATGCGCGTCATACAGGTGTAACCTTTGAATATATGAAAACGGCGGATGCGCTCGTATTTGTTACGTATTATAATCATGCCTTTACCGCTGGAGATCGTCAGCTACTGGAGCAATTGGGTCGGGTAAAAGGGAGTCTGGCGCTCGATAATATGTTTTTTATCGTCAATGCCTCTGATCTCGCCTCCTCGGAGGAGGAAAAGCAGCAGGTGGTTGGACGAATCGAGCAGGAGCTGAATGGCTCAGGGATTCGTGAGCCGCACATTTATGCGCTGTCCAGTCGTCGTGCGTTACAGGGACAGGATGAAGGCTTTGGAGACTTCCGACGTCACTTTATGAGTTTTGCTGATGATACGCTGGCAGGCTTGGCGATTCATGCGGCTCATGAAGAGCTGGATCGTATTCGCGATATCGTGTATTCGTGGCAGGAAGCGGCAGAGCGTGGAGAGCAATATCGTGCAGAGCGCCTTGTTCAACTGCAACAGGAGAAGCAGACAGCAAGCCGCACGATTGATGCGCTTGCTGAAGCCGATCCGGATCGCCGTGTGCAGGAGGAAAGCACAGAGCTATTATTCCATGTGAGACAGCGACTGCGGCTCAAGACACTGGACTGGATTCCAGAAATCTTCAACCCGGCACAGCTGAATCAGGAGTCGAATGATCTCAAGGCTGACTTTGCTGCCTGTGGTCGTGAGCTACAGCGAAGACTGGGGATTGAGCTGGAGCAGGAAGTGCTGGCAACCACACTGCGTATGGAAAAGGCGGCTCGCCGACTGATTGCGGATCGAATGCAGACGTATGGACGTGAAGCAGAGAAGCAGGCGCCGGGTCTGCGCTTCTCTACCTTCGAGCCAGAGGATTGGAAAACGCCAGATATTTCAGGTCTATTTTCCACACAGCCGCTCGATTGGAAGTCCTTCTGGCCGTTATTCCGTAATCCGCGCCAATTCTTTGAGCAGGGAGGACGCGATAAGCTACGCAATCAACTGACAGCAGAGCTGGATCGTATGATCGGTCAATTGCTGGATGAACAGCGGGATGGATTGGCTAGTTATTATATCGATGGTCTGAAGATTCGCCTTCAGCAGACGGCTGATGAGATGAAGCGTCAGATTGATGAATGGTCACAGGGAACTGAAGCATCGCTCCAGATGGCCGATGGCCCAGAACGCTGGGCACAGCTTGGTGAGCGCTTGTATAGTCTGCAACCTGTCATCACGTTGGAAACAGCAGAGCGTTAAACCGTACATCTCAACTGGTAGAAATACGGATACAAACCATAAAATGATAGAAGGAAGCTTCCTACACAGGATGCTTCCTTCTTTTTATATACTAATGCGTTCCGTATTGTTATATTATAATAACGCAAAAACGTTTTTAAAATTTAAAATTATAGCGCTTTTACTCTTCGTTTGTAGGAGCTAGTTTACAAAATAAATGAATCACTCATAATCGGCTGGTATCGGGAGAATTTGGCATGATTTCATTATAATCTGTTTATTACTTGTCGATTATGAAGCTACGCTGTGAGCAGGGGCTGTATATGGGGATTTATCCTCTTTGCGGCTCTAAGGCGGCGGTGGTAAGCTTCATTATGCTAATTAACCTGACAGGAGATTGAAGGAGGAGCACCATGGACGTTCTCAGGCAATTGCAGGACTTTTATCGCGACAGAAAGAGCTATCTGTATCTTTCCATTCTATGTCTTGCAACCGCTACCGCCCTCGGGCTGGTCTATCCGAATCTGCTCAGATACCTGATTGACGATATTATCAGGCTGAGGCAATTCGATCAAGTGCCAATGCTGGTTGTCGCCCTGTTTGGCGTGACCATCCTGAAGGCGCTAATGCAGTTTTTACACGGTTTTTTTGGAGGACGGCTGGGCAATTATCTCGCTTACCGTCTGCGTAATGCCTGTTATGAAAAGCTTCAGTTTTTATCCTTCCGTTACTACGACACCGCCAAGACGGGAGACCTGATGTCGCGATTGACCGGTGACCTGGAAGCGATCCGTAACTTTATCGGATTCGGCTTTGCCCAGCTTCTGAATGTGTTTTTGATGGTCATTTTCGGTGCGGCAGTGATGTTCTCGCTCAACTGGCAGCTTACCCTCGTCACTTTGATTTCCATTCCGTTTCTCGTGTATGTTGCATTACGATTTGAATCACGCATTCATCCGGCATTTCAGGAGATGCGCCTTGCGTTAAGTTCACTCACAACTGCTGTACAGGAAAATATTACTGGAGTTCGCACCGTGAAGGCATTTGCGCGTGAGCCCCATGAGGTGGATAAGTTCTCTATTCGTAATGAACGCTATCGTACGAATCAGATTTTCACTTCCACCCTCTGGAGTCGGTATTTTCCAGTGATGGAGCTGCTCGCCTCAGTCTGTATCGTGATTTTGCTGGGCTTTGGAGGAACGCTCGTTATTCGCGGCTCGATGACACTTGGTGAGCTGGTCGCCTTTTTTACACTGATCTGGTACATTATCGGCCCGATGTGGGGACTCGGCTTCCATATTAATAACTATACACAGTCCAAGGCTTCCACCGAGCGTGTATTGGAGATTTTGAATCAGCCGATCGATGTGACCGATCACGAGAATGCGCGTCCGCTCCATCCAGGCGATATGAAGGGACATGTGCAGTTTGACCATGTGACCTTCGCTTATGGTAATAAAATGGCAGCGGTCGTAGATATTAATATTGATGCACCTCCCGGCTCCGTTATCGGCTTGCTTGGTGGGACAGGCTCTGGCAAATCAACGATTATTCAGCTGATGATGCGTGCGTACAATGTGAACGAAGGCAGCATTCGCATTGATGGCACCGATATTCGTGATATTCGCATCGGTGATCTGCGTGCCAGTATTGCGTCTGTATTTCAGGAGACGTTCCTGTTCTCGTCCACGATCAAAAACAATATTGCTTACGGCATCAATGAGGTGAGCATGGAGGAAATTGTCCGTGTGGCCAAGCTTGCCAAAGCACATGAATTTATTATGGAAATGCCGAACGGCTACGATACGATCGTCGGTGAACGGGGTCTTGGTCTATCCGGTGGACAGAAGCAGCGTCTTGCCATTGCACGCGCATTGCTCAAGGACCCGAAAATTCTAATTCTCGACGATGCGACAAGTGCGGTCGATATGGAAACCGAGCATGAGATTCAGTCTGGATTCCAGGAAGTTATGCGCGGGCGCACGACCTTTATCATCGCGCACCGAATTTCTTCCCTACGTCATGCCGATGAAATTCTAGTCTTGCAGGAAGGACGAGTCATTCAGCGCGGTAAGCATGAGGATCTGATCAAGGTCGAAGGGCCGTATCAGGATACGTATCGTGTGCAGTACGCCGACCATATTCAGCGTGTGGAAGAACAGCAGCGTTTAGCAGATGCAGGGCAATCCACTGTGGATACGACATCGCAGACGAGCAACGAAGCAGATGAGCCTATGGAAGCCTCGCACGATGGCGAAAAGGACGATGTATGGGACAATCCATCCGATACAGCAGGCAGTAGAGAGCAGGTGAGACCACATGAGTAATCCATCCATGAATAACACATCGATCGATAGTCGGCAAAAGGTAGCTGATACCTCATCGGTACGGGTGGAGGATCGCTTCGTTTATCAGGATGACGAGCTGATCGATAAGGCGTTTAACTGGAAGCAGTTTAGCCGACTATTCACGTATATTAAGCCCTATGCAAGGCAGCTGCTTCCGTTTATTTTGCTCATGATGGTGCTGGGAACGATTACGAAGCTCGCGGTTCCCTTCATTACAGGGGCAGCGATTGATAATGCGATTCAGCCAGCGAATGGACAGCCCAGTCTGAAGCTACTATACGGTCTGACCGCGCTGGCGCTTGGATTGTATCTGATCCAGTGGGTAGCCAATGCGTACCGGATCAAGTACACGAATATTATCGGGCAGCGTGTGATTTATGATCTACGTGGCGATCTGTTCACACATATCCAGCGACTATCGTTTTCCTTTTTCGATAAACGACCTGCGGGCTCGGTACTGGTACGTGTAACGAATGATGTGAACTCGCTTCAGGATTTGTTCACAAATGGTGCTGTTAACGTGATGATCGACTGTGTACAGCTAGTCGGTATTATCGTCATTCTACTGCTGATTAACTGGAAGCTGGGGCTAGCGGTTATTTTAACCGTACCGATCATGTTCTTCGTATCCACCAAGCTGCGTAAGGTCATTCGCCGCTCCTGGCAGGAAGTACGGATGAAAAACTCACGTATTAACTCTCACCTGAACGAATCGATTCAAGGTATTCGCGTGACGCAGGCGTACACGCAGGAACAGCAAAACATGAAATACTTCGACAATATGAATCTGTCCAGCAAGCAGTCCTGGGACAAAGCATCGGCATTGAACCAGACCTTTGGGCCATTGATCGAGATTACTGGTGGTCTGGGCTCGATGATTTTATTTGGCTTTGGTACGATGCTGATTGCAAGTGGAGAGATTGAGATTGGGATTCTGGTTGCGTTTGCCAATTACGTGAGCAATTTCTGGGACCCGATCAATCGTCTTGGTAATATGTATAATCAGCTGCTTGTCGCGATGGCGTCCTCCGAGCGTATTTTTGAATTTATGGATGAACAGCCATCGGTAGCTGATAAGCCGGGTGCCAAGCCACTACCACGTATCCGCGGAGATATTGCCTTCCATCATGTCGTGTTTGAATACGAGGCAGGTCGTCCTGCACTCAAGGGCATCAATCTGAATGTGAAGGCAGGGCAGTCCATTGCACTGGTTGGGCATACAGGCTCCGGTAAATCAACGATTATTAACCTGATCAGTCGCTTCTATGATATTAAAAGTGGGAGTATCACCATTGATGGCTACGATATTCGTGATGTCACACTGGAAAGCTTACGTAGTCAGATTAGTATCGTGCTCCAGGATACATTCATTTTCTCTGGTACAATTCGCGATAATATTCGTTTTGGTCGTCTGAATGCGACGGATGAAGAGGTTGAAGCGGCGGCACGAGCAGTGCATGCGCATACCTTTATCGAGAAGCTACCTAAGGGCTACGATACCGAGGTAGAGGAGCGTGGTAGTGTGCTGTCGATGGGACAGCGGCAATTGCTATCCTTCGCTCGTGCACTGCTGGCTGATCCGCGTATTCTTATTCTGGATGAAGCAACCGCTAGTATTGATACCGAGACGGAGCTACGTATTCAAGAAGCACTCAAGGTACTACTGCAAGGACGTACCTCCTTCATCGTGGCACACCGACTGTCGACGATTCGTCATGCTGACCATATTGTAGTGCTGGATCACGGGGAGATTCGTGAGGAAGGTAGCCATGACGAGCTGATTCAGCATGGTGGCGTGTACAATGGACTGATTGAGGCACAATTTAGATTTTTGTAAACGGAACGTGAAGCACTACCCATTTATTCATAAAATCGCCATTTTCTTGCTACCTACAATCGACAGTATTCGTCGAATGGAGCAGGAAGGTGGCGATTTTATTTACCCAAATAAGGCAGAAATCAGAAAGATAAAATGTGAAAACGACAATTTTCGTCAATGTTAACGCTTACAGATAAAGATATACGATTTTTGTCAAAAAATTTAAGCGATTTGGGTTGCAATCTGACTTGGAAGGTAAGAAAATAAGAGTGTCATCATATTGTAAAGTTTATAAGCAATATCGTCGGAAATTTTACAATGTGTTTATGACAATGGTTCTGGATGAACAACAAAGAGAGACACCATCTGCCATCTGCAAAGAATCATGCAGTGTAAAAAAAGTGGATAAGGGAGTGCTGTTTATCATGTGGGGGGCCCCAAATTCTCGCCAGGCAAAGAAAATGATGATGCTTGGGAGCGGAGAACTTGGCAAGGAAGTCGTTATCGAAGCTCAGCGTCTCGGCGTGGAATGTATCGCCGTTGACCGCTATCCGGATGCGCCAGCCATGCAGGTTGCACATCGTTCACATGTGATCGATATGTTGGATGGAGCGCAGCTGCGCCGTGTGATTGAGAGCGAGCAGCCGGATTTGATCGTACCCGAAATTGAAGCGATTGCTACAGATGAGCTTGTTCGTCTGGAGCAGGAGGGCTACCATGTGGTGCCTACTGCAACAGCAGCACGTTTGACGATGGATCGTGAAGGCATTCGCCGCCTTGCAGCCGAGACACTGGGCTTGCCTACGGCAGCGTATCGATTCGCAGACGATCTGGAGCAGCTCAAAGCAGCAGTAGCTGAACTTGGCACACCCTGCGTCGTTAAGCCGCTGATGAGTTCCTCAGGTAAAGGCCAGAGCGTATGCCGCACACCGGAAGATGCGGATGCGTGCTGGAATGCAGCCTTAGAGGGATCCCGAGGCAAGTCGGTTCGGGTGATCGTCGAAGCATTTGTCCATTTTGAAAGTGAAATTACACTGCTCACGGTGCGTTCGGCATCCGGTACGTTGTTCTGCCCGCCAATCGGACATATCCAGCGTGATGGGGATTACGTGGAGTCCTGGCAGCCGCATCACATGACTGCGGAGCAGCTGGAACAGGCACAGCAGATTGCCGGTACGATTACCGAGCATCTGGGCGGATATGGCTTGTTCGGTGTTGAGCTGTTTTTAACGGCAGACGGCGTCGTATTTAGTGAAGTTTCACCAAGACCGCACGACACTGGCATGGTAACGATGATTACGCAGGATCTATCCGAGTTTGCGCTGCATGTGCGTGCAATTCTCGGGTTCGAGATCCCGGGCGTTCATCTGCTCACACCGGGCGCATCAGCAACACTCAAAGCAGCACAGGCTTCAACCGATTTTGTTGTAGGCGGACTGGATGAAGCATTGAAGCTGCCGCGTACACAGGTTCGTGTGTTCGGCAAACCGGAAACGAAGCCGGGACGTCGTATGGCGGTAGCGCTCAGTGCTGATGAAAGTGTGGAAATCGCGCGGAAGCGAGCCGTGCAGGCGGCCGCTCTGCTAAAAGAGGAGTATGTACATGTCGACTAATGTTTTATTGCCAGTTGCAAGTGTCCGTAAGTTTGAAAGTAAGGATGTTAGAGCACTCACTTCGTTGATGCGCGAGCTTCGTTACCCGATGACAGAAAGTGTACTGCGTGACCGGATGGAAGCGTTGGAAGGCAAATCTCAATTTTTGACGCTGGTTGCAGAGCGTGACGATCAGGTTGTAGGCATGATTGCTCTATATCGCAAAACCTCGTATGACACAGGTCAGCAAACGTCCCAGATTACCGGTCTGGTAATCGCAGAAGCTTTTCGCGGTAAAGGCATTGGTCGTGAGCTGATCCATGCAGCTGAAGAGCAGGCGCGTGCTGCGGGCGACCGCTCTGTATTCGTAACTGGCATGAATCGGGACGAGCGTCTGTCTTCATGCTCGTTCTACCAGCATATGGGCTATGAGAAGATCGGCTGTAATTTTATTAAGCAAATGTAAGACAAGTACCATCCTCAGTGTGTATGAACGCATACTTACTCAAGCGGTTGTCCGTCTCAGACGGGCAGCCGTTTTTGTTTGGTTTAACATAGTTGATGAAAGAGATAAATGTCGTGTACTCGTTGTTAGAATGATTGAATGAGCAGGCTTTATAGCGTGTCGGGTTGATGCTGCTTGTAAACGAATGGTAAAATAGAGGGCGTAGATGACACAGTTATGCATTCAGATTGAACAACAGGGGAGTGTAATCGATATGATATGGAAAACAACGATAAAACGCATAGCGATCGCGACAACAGCCGCTGCGCTGGTAGCTGGTACATTCACGTGGAGACCACTGGCTCAAGTAGCTAATGCAGCATCAACGACCAAGACAATGGCTACTTCCAGTCATTCAAGTAGCAATACGTATACAACAACCCGTCTCGGAACATCAGCTGCGACAAGCGCGGCAGCCGCAGCGAAGGTTGCCAAGCTGGTCAATGAGCAACGTGCCAAAGCAGGCTTGAAGCCTCTCACCGTAGACACGAAGCTACAAAAGATGGCACAGACCAAGGCAAACGATATGGCAAGCAAGGGTTATTTTAGCCACACTTCGCCTACGTATGGTACACCATTCAAAATGATGGACACGTTCGGCATTACCTATACGTATGCTGGTGAAAATATCGCTAAAGGCCAGTCTTCTGCGGCACAGGTAATGAAGGATTGGATGAATAGCCCGGGACATAAAGCGAATATTTTGAAAAAGCAATATACGCATATCGGTGTCGGGTTTAAAAATGGCGTATGGGTGCAGGAATTTATTCGTAAATAAACAAATAGTTTTTATCACTATGCTCTATTATGCTCTATCCAGCAGTAGCATAAAAATGATCGTAAAAAGGCATCAGGCTTAGCTTGCTGCCTTTTTTACATCGATCTGCTTGCTTCGATGGATACACATGAGATAGCTTTAAGTATGAAATAACCTTCGTAATATTATATAAGTAAGATTACATAAAAGAGAGCAGAGGAATAGAAGATGAGCGATAAATATATGCTTTATGACTGGGATGAACAACCTATAGGTTATTTTCAAGAGCTGCGGCTGGAAAATGATGAGAGCTACCGACAGCATTTAACGATCTATCGATTCCGTAAACATCCAGATTATATTCCAGACCAATCGCTGGATCGTATTTACGTTGGTATTCTGGATACTGGTGGAGCAATGATTGGTCAGTATGATTTCCCATTAAAAAGAGTGCTACAACCCGCGGAATCGATTCCTTTCTCACACGATAGAGATTGGGAACTACTTGTTCATACGTATGAACAGGTATCGCGAACCCGGCGTATGTTTGAGATGTGGGATTTGCTTCGTGATCCCGCTCAATTGCAGTGTGGTCTATGGGTCGATTTTACCCTTGAAGAACGCAAAATCTGGCAAACCGTTGCTCGAACGTATGCGCTTCAGACCAACAAGTGGAGAAATCAGGGACAGACAGGCATAACCATTCATCTGGACGGGCGCCTCATTACAGATGAATATGCTTTTTTCTTCATGCTGGGTGAACAGTTAAATGGCCCCGCAGGCTATTATGGCAGTAGTCTGGATGCACTGAGTGACTGCTTATGTGGGGATTTTGGGCCGATTCCGCCATTTACGGTGGTCTGGTCGCATTATCACTACATGGAGAACAATGAGCTGCTACAGAGAAAAAATGAGAATGGCTACACAATGCTGAAAGTAATTCAAACTGCGATTTCTATTTTGGAAGAGAGCCAGGTTACAATTATCAAAAAATGAAGAATGAAGTAACCAGACATCGGCACGATACCGATGTCTTTTTTGACGTAGAATGATTTTCTATATCAAACTGCACATATTTCGTGCAAGGTTGCCGATATATAGAAATAAATGGTAAAATTTTAGGCGGATTTGAAACTATTCATGTTAACAGGAGGATTTTACTTATTATGAACCTGACACAATGGAAACGTATTGCCGCATCGACTACAGCTGCTGGACTGATCGCAGCTAGCCTGATCGTACCAGCAAGTGCACAGGCAGCATCCAACAGTTCTCACTCCATGCACCAGACTTATAGCCAATTGTCTTCGGATTCTACGATGACCGCACAAAGCACGGTAGCAGCTACAGCAGATACAAGCGCATTTGTTACTCAGGTCGTTGAGCTGGTCAATCAGGAGCGTAGCAAAGCTGGCTTACAGGCACTAACGGTAGATACCGCTCTACAGACAATGGCAGGCGATAAAGCAACCGACATGTATACCAATAATTATTTCAGCCACACCTCACCTACGTATGGTTCGCCTTTTGATATGATGAAGACGTATAAAATTAGCTTCCGTGCCGCAGGTGAGAATATTGCCAAAGGTCAAACATCACCTGCACAGGTTATGAATTCATGGATGAACAGCGCAGGACACAAAGCCAATATACTCAGCAAAAATTATACGCACATTGGCGTAGGCTACACAAACGGTGTGTGGGTGCAGGAG
Organism: Paenibacillus hunanensis; assembly: GCF_034055775.1. NCBI lineage: Bacteria > Bacillati > Bacillota > Bacilli > Caryophanales > Paenibacillaceae > Paenibacillus > Paenibacillus hunanensis. The sequence goes on from NZ_CP139194.1 coordinate 2,381,080, forward strand.
TTTATCGGCAAATAAGTATACAGGTTCGGACATGACAACCTTGAATGAGGTCGTCACGAGCTAACGTTTCAATATAATGTAAGGATAATCATATCGCTTCATAGGAACACAGAGAGGAAAGCCTCTTTTCGCAGATGACTCCGCTAGTCGGGTCTGCTGAGAAGAGGCTTTCTCTTTTTAATAAAAAGGCCTACATAGCAATAATAAGCCTGGATGCAAAATAGAAGTGGAAACATAATATAGAGGTAGAGGTAGTAATAGCTCTACTTCCCATTACATACTATTGACAATCTACAGAGCACTCCCTACTATAAAGTTACATTTCAGCCGATGGATACTATCGCAGCATGGAGGAATTACAGTCATGAAGACGATTAAATATTGCAGTAAAAATGACAAGCTAGGCACCAAAGATGTATATCAGGATATTGAAAAAAACTTCCCTGCTATCCAGCAGCAGCGTAAGGGTTGCCTGAGCGAATGTAAAACCTGTCGTCGCCAGCCCTTTGTGAAGGTCGGCAAAAAAACCATCGTTGGCGATACACCGGAGCATCTGTACGAGCAGCTGGTAAGCCTGATCCGCAAGCAAGAGGGGAACGCATCCTCCACTCCAGATCATTCAGGCAAAAGCCGCCACTGGTTTGCAGGCAAAAATGAGCTTTACATTACGATGGACAAGACAAGCGCCCCGATCTGGATCAAAAAGCTACACAAGCTTCAGCAATCCGATAAGCCGAAAAAGCTGAAAACGATCCGTGTCAACGATACCTCTATCGATATGATCCCGATCGTACTCAAGCCAGCTAGTGAGGATGAAGATCGAATCAAGATGAAAAAGAACGAGCTGATCCTGAGCCTATCGCCAGATGCTATCGAATACGCGATATTCAAGCTGGAGACTTTCCTAAAGGAAGGTCACCTGTCACCAGCCGAGTACTATACGTTTGAACGTGTCGTCTCCAAGGCAAAGGGCAAGCAACCGAAAGCTAGAACGCAGGGCGTTCAAATCTATTTTGTAACGGAAGACATTCAGCCCTATGCTGAAGCTAAGTAAATAAAAAAAGCCAACCAGATCACGCCTGGTTGGCTTTTCTTTATGATGGGGCATGTAGGGGTCGAACCTACGACCTGCCGATTAAGAGTCGGATGCTCTACCAGCTGAGCTAATGCCCCAAAGTATTCTTGTGTATACTTATTATCACCATAAATGAAATATCGTAATCAATATGATGTATAACAATTAATCACAATACAAAGTATACAACTCCAATTTACAAAAATCAAATCTTTCCCTGTGAATATATTGTGAACACCTGTATGAACGTGTCAATTCTCGTCGACTGGGGAAATAATATGGAGAGTAACATGGTTCATATCTGGATTGCCCTGCTTCTGTAATAATCAGGTAAACGGAAAGGATGATGACCTTGAAGAAGACATGGTGGAAAGAAAGCGTCGTGTATCAGATATACCCACGCAGCTTTATGGACAGCAATGGAGATGGCATTGGTGATCTGCCCGGAATTAGTAGTAAGCTTGATTATTTAAAGCAACTCGGTGTGCATGTAGTCTGGCTTTGTCCAGTCTATCAGTCGCCCAATGATGATAACGGTTATGATATTAGCAATTATCAGCAGATTATGGACGAATTTGGCACGATGGAGGATTGGGAACAGCTGCTGGAAGGTCTGCATCAGCGTGGGATGAAGCTGATCATGGATTTGGTCGTTAATCATAGCTCAGACGAGCATCACTGGTTTGCGGAATCGCGTAAGTCTACAGATAATCAGTATCGCGATTACTACATATGGCGACCTGGCAAAGATGGACGTGAGCCGAATGATTGGGCATCCTTTTTCAGCGGCTCTGCATGGCAAAAGGACGAGACAACCGACGAATATTATCTGCATTTATTTTCCTCCAAGCAGCCCGATCTGAACTGGGAAAATGAAACGGTGCGTGAAGAGATTTACCGTATGATGACATGGTGGCTGGATAAAGGGATCGATGGCTTCCGCATGGATGTGATCAATCTCATTTCCAAAAATCCAGAGCTGCCTGATGCGCATACACCTGACCCGGGCATGGGCACGATGCCACCAGAGGAAGGTCATACGTATCATTTTGGTGGACAGCATTTTGTGAATGGACCGCGTGTGCATGAATATTTGCAGGAGATGAATCGGAAGGTGTTGTCACGCTATGACATTATGACCGTTGGCGAGACGGTTAATGTGACACCGGAGGATGGAGCATTATATGTAGGCGAGGATCGGAACGAGCTGAATATGGTATTTCATTTTGAATTGATGCAGGTCGATTCGGGTCCAGGTGGCAAATGGGATATTCGTCCATAGCGTCTTAGCGAGATCAAGCAGATCATTAGCAAATGGCAAACGCTACTACACAATAAAGGCTGGAATAGTAACTACTTGAATAACCATGATCAGCCGCGTATGGTATCGCGGTTTGGTAATGATTCGGTCTATCGCAAGCCGTCTGCCAAAATGCTGGCTACGCTGCTGCATACGTTGCAAGGAACACCGTACATTTATCAGGGTGAAGAAATCGGGATGACCAATATTCGCCTGTCCTCAATTGACGATTATCGTGATATTGAAACGCTAAATATGTATCATGAATACAAGCAAGCCGGAAGAGATACCGATGCGATCATGGAATCGATCTATATCAAAAGCCGGGATAATGCGCGCACACCGATGCAGTGGGATGGTACGGAGCAGGCTGGCTTTACAGAGGGACAGCCGTGGATCAGCGTTAATCCAAATTATACGGACATCAATGTACAGGAAGCACTCGCTGACCGGGATTCTATTTTCTATTATTATCAGCGCTTGATCGAGCTACGCCGACAGGAGCCGATTATCGTGTATGGCGATTATACGGTACTACAGCCGGAGGATGAGCAGCTATTTGCTTATATTCGTTCATATGAAGGGCAGAAGCTGCTGGTTGTGTTGAATTTTACCGATCAAGCCCAGTCGTTCGAGCTCGATGCGCATGTGTCTTATCATGAACCACAGCTATTGATCAGCAATTATGGCGGCGATCATGGACGCGCGCTTGCCGAGGAAGCCAGGTCGCATGATCTGCGTTCCTTATCGCTGGAGCCGTATGAAGCGAGAGTGTATCTGTGGCAGGAATAGTATAGTGGCAGGAATAGTATAGTGGCAGACAATATGCTGCTCCTAAAGAATATGCGAATCAACCCGAATTAAACTCCATCCATAATACAAATAGCAATACAAACCGCGCAAAGTTAACCAGCAGGAATGAGATCGAGCTGCCGTTAGCCTTGCGCGGTTTGCGTTGTGTTCCAGTCATTCTAAATGATGCTGATGCAAAATAATGGTTATGCAGTCTATTCTATCGCTATTCCATGTAGGCTGGCTCCTACCTACACCATATACATATACTACATATACTGTACGCTCAACCTGCCTCTTATATTATGAACGCACCACAGATGAAAATTCTGAAGCCTGCTCCTTTTTTTCTAAATTTTTGAAGAAGTCGATTTTGCGATCGACCTTTTGTAAGGTGCTCTGTAGCTCTGCTAATTGTTCGACGACCTTAACGCGATATTCCTCCATAAATTCGCGGCGTGCGGTAGCAGAGCCGGGGCTGTTTTTGGGCATGGACTGGAATGCCTGCATTTCCTTAATCGGCAGTCCCATATCGCGAAAATGACCAATAACCTGAAACCATTTGATATCCGATTCTGTGTACATGCGATAGCCATTATCATCTCGCTGAATACCTTGAATCAGACCTAGCTGTTCATAATAACGGAGTGTATGTACACTCATACCGGTTTCGGCAGCGACTTCTTTACTTGAGAAGGTAGTTTTCATAGGATCATTATAAACCTAAAAAATGGCTATTGCTATAGAGTGAACTCTATACTTTATGCTGTGCTTGTACGTAATCAGATCATTCTAGGGAGGCTATTCAAATGAAAGTATTCGTTACCGGAGCAACTGGATTTGTCGGTACAGTCGTTGTGCAGGAATTGATTAGAGCAGGGCATCAGGTGACAGGGTTGGCACGATCCGATGCAGCAGAGCAGAAATTGCGTGCGGCAGGAGTAGAAGTTCATCGTGGATCATTAGAGGATACGGATAGCTTACGCCAAGCGGCGCGTGCAGCAGACGGAATTATTCATCTTGGCTTTATTCATGACTTTACGAATTATGCAGCTTCAGCTGAAGTGGATCGTCAGGCGATTCTGGCGATGGGTAGCGAATTGGAAGGAACAGACAAGCCGATTATACTCACATCGGGCACTTTACTGCTCACACCTGGCAAATTAGGCACAGAGCAAGATCGCCCGTCTGCTCATGCAACCCGTCATTCGGAGAAGGCAGCGGATGAATTAGTCGAGCGTGGCATTCGTGCAGCAGTTGTACGTCTGGCGCCGACTGTACACGGCGAGGGCGATCACGGCTTTATCTATACACTGATCGAGCTAGCACGGGAGAAAGGCGTTTCCGCGTATGTAGGCGATGGTAGCAATCGTTGGTCGGCTGTGCATCGCTTGGATGCAGCCGTATTATTCCGCAAAGCGCTGGAGCAGGCAGAAGCTGGCTCCAGACTGCATGGAGTAGACGAAGGTAGCATTGAATTTAAAGGGATTGCTGAGGTGATTGGTCGTCATCTGAATGTGCCCGTCACAAGTATTCCGCCAGAGCAAGCCGCCGAGCATTTTGGCTGGATTCAATTTGCGGCAGCAGCAGATACGCCGATTTCTAGCGATCTGACTCGCCAATGGCTGGATTGGAAGCCATCGCATATTGGACTGCTGGAAGATTTGGAAGCAGGGCATTATTTTACGCGTTAAATGGTCATAGATGCTGGGATTACGTTTTGAGGGGTGGCTAGCTGATCGATACTTTAAGATACACACATCATCCATTATCTAGCTTCTTGATGTCACCGGATTGCAACTTTTGTGCACTTTCTTAAACTATATATTTTCATTACAGCAAGGATAAATGTTGCTAACATCAGCTTTCACTGAAAGGTGCAGGCTGTGCCCATTCCTTTTCTATCATCGAATTGAAATATATACATCAAACTAACCCTCTAACCAGCGTACTGGTAACAATATGCTTTCTTCGGGTAAAAGATAACGGCATACATCCGTTTCTTTTGCTTGAAGAAAGCATTTTTTATTGGTCATCATCACCTTTATATTCATTCTGATCAAAGTATGAAAAAGATAGCTTCTGCACATTTGGAAGTTGCAGTGATCCTTGTATATAATGAAAGGGACACACTCGGTTGCACATGCAACCAATTCGCTGTCACAAGATTACTATCATAATATTAAATGACTAGCTGGAGGTTCATTTATGAAGCCACATGCATCTTCTTCTTTAATCTGGAGGATCACAAGTATTGCCTCCATTGTTGCTACTGTGTTGCTGATTGGCGGCTTTGTGTACGCCATCAAGGACGTAGTGAACCCGGTTGGTAGCACGTATAGTGCCAGTGAATCGGACGGCGGCACACAGACAACAGGCAATTCGGCAGCAAGCACCGTTCCGCCTCTGTCAGATGGTGTACGTGTCGTTGCTCTTGGCGATTCGCTGGCAAAAGGAACGGGCGATGACGATGGGAGCGGATTTGTCCGTCGTACGGTTGATCTGTTGCAACAGAAGGGCGTTAGCGCTAAGCTCGTATCCAATCTAGGCATCAATGGGCAGAAAACAGAGCAGGTGCTGTCTTCGCTCGATCAAGCTGGCGTTAAGCATGCGCTACAGCAAGCGAATCTGATCCTGCTGTCTGTCGGTGCGAATGACCTGTTCAACGGCGGCGAAGCGCTGGGTAATTTGCAGCAGCAAACACCGGATGCCAGTCAGATGCTCAAAAATGCACCGGAAACGGCTGCACGCTTAAAGCAAATTTTGACTCGTTTACGTGAAATCAATCCAGATGCACAGATTATTTACCTCGGATTGTACAATCCATTTGGCGATCTACAGGAGCTTCGCGTGCCAGGCAATCAAGCTGTTACCTCATGGAATACATCGGTGATGGACATTATTAACAAGCAGCCACACATGATGCTTATCCCTACCTTCGATCTGTTCCAGAACAATTTGAATAAATACCTGTCCTCTGATCATTTCCATCCTAACGGTACAGGCTACGAACAGATTGCTGAGCGTGTCGTACAAAGTCTTCAATAGATAGGAGCAGCAGCTCTCATATTGATCCCACAATATCCGTTGATGAAGGTGGAAGGAGCCTTTTATATGATAAAAAAAACAACATCCGAGCAGTCCGCAACGCTCGCTCCGTCAACGGAAGCGAACGGCAGTGGAGCCGTACAGGAGCACGAGATCGTTCTGTCTGCCGAACATGTAAAAAAGAAAATCGGCAAGCGCTGGATTATTAAAGACGTAACCTTTACCGTGCGCGCAGGTGAAATCTTTGGCTTTCTCGGGCCAAACGGGGCAGGGAAGACGACAACGATTCGGATGCTCGTCGATCTGATTCGACCGACAGAAGGCAAAATTACGATTTGCGGCTATGATGTGAATCGCGAGCCAGAAAAGGCGCTCGCCTATGTTGGCTCGATCGTTGAGAATCCCGAAATGTATCCTTACCTGACTGGCTGGGAAAATCTACAGCATTTTGCCCGTATGCAGCCCGGTGTAGATGAGCGCCGGATTCAGGAAGTGACCGAGATTGTTCGGCTGGATGAACGGATTCACGATAAAGTGAGCAAGTATTCACTGGGGATGCGCCAGCGGCTAGGCATTGCGCAGGCATTGCTCGGTCGACCACGCCTGCTTATTTTAGATGAGCCGACGAATGGTCTTGACCCGAAAGGCATTCGGGATATGCGTCTGTTCATTCGTGAGCTGGCGGCGCAGGGAATGGCTGTCTTCGTATCCAGTCATTTGTTAAGTGAGATTCAGTTATTGTGTGACCGTGTTGCCATTGTTGGTAGTGGACGAGTGATGGCGGTAGGCAGTGTAGAAGAGCTGGTCGAGGATAAGGAGCATCTGGTCATCTGGGAGCTGGCTGAATCGGAGCGTGGTGCAGCATTACTCGGCTCGTTATCCGGTATTAGCGTGCTGGATCATAATGAAGCACATCTGGATAATGACACCGCTGCTTCGCTAACTGCGAATAGTATTATCACCCGTACACCGGAGGAGCAAATTCCTGTCGCGATCCGCGAGCTGGTGCAGGCTGGAATTGCTGTGCATAATGTGCGCAAACTAAATCCTACCCTGGAGCAACTGTTCCTCGGCATAACGGAGGGTGAGACGATTGAATAGCATCTGGCCGCTCGTCCAAAATGAAACGATCAAAATTATTAAAAAGAAACGCTTCTATGTTGTACTACTCGTGCTGCTTGTGCTCGTACCGATGTTCACCTATGCGTCGATGCGTGAAGCGCAGGAGAATCGCTCCAAATTCGGAGACGACTGGCGAGTGGAGCTACAGCAGGCGATTACCGATAATCAGAACTCGCTCGGCAGTGATCGTGTGCCTGAGGAATGGAAGAAGTACCGTCGTATCTTTATCCAGCAGATGCAGTATTATTTGCAAAATGATGTGAACCCGAATGAGCCAGGCGGCGTTACCTTTACGAGAGAATTTCTGGATAACTCCAGCAGCCTGTTTATTCCACTTCTTATTATGACCATCGCATCGGATCTCGTTTCCGGTGAGCGTACAGGCGGTACGATCAAAATGCTGCTGACTCGGCCTGTAAGGCGATGGAAAATTTTGCTGAGCAAGCTGATCACCTTAACGATGTTCACATCCCTGATTGTCATATCTACCTTTATTATTTGTTATGGTATATCCGGGCTTGTCTTCGGTTATTCTGGCTTTACGATGCCCGTATTCACAGGCTTCCAGCCAAGTGATGCGGGTGTGAATATGGACACCGTGCATGCGGTAGATCAGTGGCAATTTATTTTAATGCAAATGGGACTGATCTGGTTTGTCGGTCTATGTGTCGGCTTGCTTGCCTTTATGGTGTCGGTGCTGGTACGCAGTACGGCTGCCAGTATCGTTATTATGATGGCGGCGCTAATCGCGGGTACGATTTTGACGAATATGGCGTCCTCCTGGGCAAGCGCGAAGTATTTGTTTATGGTGAATCTGGGTCTGACCAACTATCTGTCTGGCAGCCCGGCTCCTATAGATGGCATGACATTGCCCTTCTCGCTCACTGTGCTCGCCATCTGGGCTGCCGTGTCGCTGGTCGTTTCGTTTGCTGTATTTACGAAGCGAGATGTGCTGAATTAACTGTTGTTCGGCAGACGAAAGTGATAGGAGAGCTGTGCTTGTAAGCGGAATGTATTAAAAGTAAAAGATAAAATAGCAGGCATATGCACATCGTAGCTAAAAGTGGCATTTCGCTACTGTGGAGCATGTGGCAATGGAAAATCACCGTTCGCGTAGATTCATTTCTTTGCGAACGGTGATTTTGTATATAGCCCCTATATTCAATAACATTTGCTTTACGAATAGCAGCATTTGAATTAGAATAGATAGAGTAAATGGAAACATGTGTTTGCATTTTTGATATCGTGCTAGTGAATATGCTAGATTTGTACCTATAAAACACATGCGAAGCCTGCCTGTTTGTGGTATGCTGAACAACGTTTAAGCGAACGACACGGGTATCAGATCGTGCAACATCGCGTGGATCGGCTTATTGTGCTGCTAGTCTAGCGTAATTGCGGAGTAACCATTATACTTACTAAAGCGTAGTACCAACAGCACGTAGCCATATTGCAATGAAAGAAGGGGGACCTTGAATGGTCGAACAGATTGATTCTTTAACCAATTCATCCCGTGGCGTGAATCCACAGCCATCCGGGTATGATGCTGACGACATTCAGGTGCTTGAAGGGCTTGTCGCCGTACGTAAACGTCCGGGGATGTATATCGGTAGTACAAGCTCGTCCGGACTGCATCATCTTGTCTGGGAGATTGTGGACAATGCAGTCGACGAGCATCTGGCAAAATACTGCAATAAGATTGAAATCAGCCTCAATAAAGACGGTTCCGTAACCGTACACGATAACGGCCGGGGTATTCCTACAGGTATGCACAAAAGTGGCATTCCGACGCCTCAGGTCGTGTTTACCATTTTGCACGCCGGCGGTAAATTTGGCGGCGGTGGATACAAGAAATCCGGCGGTCTGCACGGCGTTGGTGCATCGGTAACGAATGCATTGTCCGAGTGGCTGGAGGTCGAGATTTTCCGTGATGGTCTAATCCATCGTCAACGTTTTGAATACTGGGCGGATAAGAAGGGCAAGGAGCATGTTGGTGAGCCGGTAACCGGATTGGAAGAGGTCGGGAAGACCAAGCAAACCGGTACACGCGTCACCTTCAAACCGGATATTCGTGTATTCCAGAATGGTATTGCTCTGAACTATGATACGCTGGCAGAGCGCTTGCAGGAGATTGCTTTTCTGAACTCCGGGCTTGAGATTTTGCTGAGCGATGAGCGTAATGACAAGGCGGATCGCTTCTATTATGAAGGCGGCGCCAGTCAGTTCGTAGAATTTTTAAATGAAGGTAAAGACGTGCTGCATGATGTGATTCATTTCAGTGCAGAGCGCGATGATATCGAGGTAGAGGTGGCGTTGCAATACAATGCGGGCTATACCGAGACGATCGCTTCCTTTGTTAACTCTATTCCAACACGCGGTGGCGGTACGCACGAGACAGGCTTCAAAACAGCCTATACACGTATTTTGAACGACTATGCTCGTAAAAATGCCATGATCAAGGAAAAGGACAAAAACCTTGAAGGCGGCGATCTGCGTGAAGGCATGATGGCAGTCATCAGCGTGAAGATGGCTGAGGTCGAGTTCGTCGGTCAAACGAAAGACCAGCTTGGTAGTTCATCTGCACGCGGGATTGTAGACGCCGTTGTAGCTGAAAATATGCAGCGTTTCCTGGAAGAGAATCCACAGGTAAGCCAGAAGCTGATTAAAAAGGCGATTCAGGCTTCCCGTGCTCGTGAAGCTGCACGCAAAGCGCGCGACGATATGCGTAGCGGTCGTAAACGTAGCGAAAGCTCGAACCTGAACGGTAAGCTCAGCCCCGCCCAATCGAAGGATTTCTCCAAAAACGAACTGTTTATCGTCGAAGGTGATTCCGCTGGTGGCTCAGCCAAGCAAGGACGTGACTCCAAAATTCAGGCGATTCTTCCTCTCAAAGGGAAGCCGATGAACCCGGAAAAAGCGAAGCTTGCAGACGTGATGAAAAATGAGGAATATCGTGCTATCACCTCGGCAATCGGTGCAGGTATCGGTACTGAATTTGCAGTGGAGGATAGCAACTATTCCAAAATTATCATCATGACGGATGCCGATACCGATGGCGCGCACATTCAGGTGCTGCTGCTAACGTTCTTTTATCGGTATATGAAGCCGCTGATCGATACCGGACGTGTATATATCGCTCAGCCGCCACTGTACAAGATTACACAGCGTTCGGGTAAAAAGACCAATGAACGTTACGTATGGACAGATGAGCAGCTGGAGCAATCACTCAAGGAGTTTGGCAAAAACGTGGAATTGCAGCGTTACAAAGGATTGGGTGAGATGAATCCAGAGCAGCTGTGGGAAACGACGATGAATCCAGAATCGCGTACCTTACTTCAAGTGCAGATTGAGGATGCTGCGAAGGCAGAGCGCCGTGTCTCCACCTTGATGGGTGATAAAGTAGACCCGCGTAAACGCTGGATTGTCGAAAATGTCGATTTTACTGAATATGTAGAATAAGCAGTCAGCATGAACAATAGATCACAAAGCTAGCAATACACATCGAGCTGCTGTAATTGCAAATGGGAATGGGACGACCTCTTAGGATGGATGTGTTCATTCCTTTTTGCACGCCAGCAGCTTTTGATCACAATCCGGCATGACCGGAGGGTAAGGTAAGGTGAACGGATGGCTACTAATGAACAATATATGCCGGCGTTTCTAGAAGAAGTCGTCGGTGACCGATTCGGTCGATATTCCAAATACATTATTCAAGATCGGGCGATCCCCGATGTACGCGATGGTTTGAAGCCTGTACAGCGTCGTATTCTGTATGCGATGTACGAATCGGGTAACACGCCGGATAAGGGTTATCGCAAATCAGCAAAAACAGTCGGCGACGTGATGGGTAACTATCACCCGCACGGTGATTCGTCGATCTACGATGGTATGGTACGTATGGCACAGCCATGGAAAATGGGACATACACTCGTTGATGGACATGGGAACTGGGGTTCACCAGATGATGATCCAGCAGCAGCAATGCGTTATACCGAAGCGCGTTTATCTTCGATTGCGATGGAGATTTTGCGTGATATTGATCGCAACACCGTGCAGTTCAAGGATAACTTCGATAATACCGCACAGGAACCGATGGTACTACCTGCACGTTATCCGAACCTGCTCGTTAACGGCGTAAGTGGTATTTCCTCTGGTTTTGCAACAGAGATTCCGCCGCATAATTTGCAGGAGGTTATCGATGCGTGTATCGCCCTGATGGAAAATCCAGCGATGGAGCTGGATGAGCTGATGAACTATGTTAAAGGCCCAGACTTTCCAACAGGCGGCATCATTATGGGTGGCTCAGGCATTCGTGAAGCATACGAATCCGGTAAAGGTCGGATCTATGTACGTGCGAAGACAGAAATTGAGACACTTCGTGGAGGTAAGCAGCAGATCGTTATTACGGAGATTCCGTACCAGGTCGTTAAGGTTCGTCTTGTAACGGCGATGGAAAACCTGCGTCTGGAGAAAAAGGTAGAAGGTATTGCCGAAGTACGTGATGAGAGCGGACGCGATGGTTTGCGTATTGTCGTCGAGCTGAAAAAGGATGCCGATGCGGAAGGCATACTGGCATTTTTGCTGAAAAAGACCGATCTACAGGTGAATTACAACTTTAATATGGTGGCAATCGTGAATAAGGCGCCGCAGCAGCTGGGCTTGAAGGGCATTTTGCAAGCCTATATTGCCCATCAGCGTGAAGTCGTTACACGTCGTACACAATATGATCTGGACAAGTTAGAAGCACGTGCTCATGTGCTGGAAGGTCTGGCAAAAGCACTGAATGTACTGGATGAAGTGATTGCTGCGATCAAAGCCTCCAATAATCGTCAGGATGCACACCAGAATCTGCAATGGATGTTTGGCTTAACCGAGCGTCAATCCGATGCTATTCTAAGCCTGCAACTGTATCGTTTAACCAATCTGGAAATTAATCAGGTCGAAAAAGAACTGGCTGATATCCAGAAAAAGATCAAGACACTGCAAGCGATTTTGGATAGCGATAAAAAGCTGATCGGTGTGATCAAAAAAGAACTGATGGAGAGCCATGAGCGCTTCGGCATCAACCGTCGTTCGGAAATTCGCGATGAAGTCGAAGAGCTGAAGGTGAACCTGGAGGTTATGGTGAACTCCGAGGATGTGCTGGTAACCTTATCCAATGATGGCTACATCAAGCGTACAAGTATGCTATCCTTCACACGTTCCGGTGCAGAACGTAGCGGTTCTGGCGCGAAGGAAGACGACTTTATCCGCGAGGTGCTCGACGTGAACACGCTGGACAACCTGCTCGTCTTCACACAGCGTGGTCAATATTTTGTATTGCCTGTACACCAGATTCCAGACTTCAAATGGAAGGATAACGGGACAGCGATCGTTAACGTGATCTCGATGACACGTGAAGATCGAATCGTTGGCATTCTTCCGGTACGTAATCTGGAGCAGGAAACAGGCAGTCTGGTGTTTGTGACCAAGCGCGGTCAGGTCAAACGTACTGAGGTCAAGGATTATGCAACCAAGCGCTCTGGCGCTGTGGCTGCCTGCAAGCTCGGTGAAGGCGATGAGGTATTGTCCGTAACAAGAGGTGAGCAAGCGCGCGATCTGATGTTGATTACGAAAAACGGGATGAGCATTCGCTTCCGTGCCGAAGAAGTAAGCACGATGGGTCGTGTATCGACTGGAGTACGCGGTATCCAGCTCGTAGACGATGATGAGGTCGTCACCTCACTATGGGTTGATGGTGAAGAGGATGGACAGCTGATGGTTATGACCGATCTAGGTTATGCTAAACGTACATCGATGCTACAATATCAGACGCAAAGCCGCGGCGGAAAAGGTGTATCGACCTTTGAACTGAAGGAAGGTAAACGTGTTAAACCAAATGGCAATCGTATCATTGCCGCTTATGTATGTCGTGATCATCGTTCCTTTATCGCGATCACACCACCGAACCGCACGATTCCATTTAGCAGTAAGCAAGCTCTGCAAACCGATGAACGCCGACATGTCGGCAAGTCGATTATCACACTGGATCGTAATGATACTATTATTGCGGTGCTGGAGGATTTGTCAACGAATAGCGCTGAGTCTTAATAGATAGAAGGAATTTTCATTCCTCCTGAGCTATAAATTTCCAAGCTGAATATTACAATAGCGCTCCTCTTCGTATCGAGCTGTTGAAATGATATGGGGCAATCGAATGAGACTAAACGAATGATATTCAAAGAATCAGCTTAAATAAATGACGTTAAATAATTGATGTTAAATGAATGATGTTAAATGAATGATGTTAAATGAATGATGTTAAATGAAAAAGCCAGTTCTTCCGATACGGAATGAACTGGCTTCTTCATCTTGTAGCTTATTTATCTTAGAGCTTCTTTATCGTGTACATAGTCAAAGCTTTGTAAAGCTAGTTGTAGTGAAGCGATAGGATACCAACTGTAAAATAAAACTATAGAATACAAACGAAGTGCCTTCACTTGATCATCATTTTGATTCGTATATTTACTTCGGTTTGTATATTAACGGATAAACTGAACTTCTGCTAAAAGTCTAATCCGGAAATATTTAAGCTTCTACACCAAATGACCAGTGCAAAATCGTATATACATTACAGCAATCGGGTACACTTTCGGGCACCGTCTCTACAAAATAAAATTGATGGTAAGCCCATTTATCCGGGTTATAGATCAGCAGTTGACCCTGATGGTGTAAAGCGAGCGGTTCAAGTCCCTGTGCTTGAAGATGCCTAGCAATTGCATTGGGCACTTCTTGTAAAGAGCGTGCTGGCTGAATCGAGCCGATATATTCGATAACATAGCGCGCCTGCTGTAAACGCTCTGCTGTTAATGTCAAGTGGCGTCCCTTATTATCACGATGTGACTCGGATTGTGCTAGAATAGATGGTTGAGATAAAGGCAGCTCCATCGGAATACCAATCTGTACATGCTGCCAGCCAAATGATTGTAAAATCGAATCATACGGCCCATCAAACAAAAAGGAATGGATACCATCCTGATGATTCCATACATAAAGTGGACAATAACTATTCGATAATTGACCGTAGGAACCTTTCACACTGACCAAATAAGCTTTGAATAACAGCCCCGCATAGCCATCTGTCTTATGACCATTTTGCTGGACACGATCATAAATAATATTCATATCATAATCAGCAGGTAGTTGAATAGTATATTGCATTCCAATCATACATAAGCTCCTTTAGTGATCCATAATATTTTACCCTACAAGCTGGTCAGCGCTGTCTGACTTGTAGCCTTATTGTACAGCCACAGACAAAGAGCTGTATAATGATTAGAAATGAGTAGGGTATCATTAAAAGTGATGCCCTGATCCAATGAATGCCTCGACGAATAGAATAGCGTGATCCTCTTTCAATCATCATTTATTTAAGATGGATGAAGGCGAATTGGCTATCAGATCACACGCTGCGTATAGAAGCTAGTTACGCCTAAAACGATTACGATCGATGAAGCAATGATATAGACAGGAAGGAGCAGGCAGATTGGAATTGAATGATTTAGTCATTTTTCGCCATGTCGCTCGGCTCGGTTCGATGTCTGCTGCTGCTCATGCACTGGGCTACGTGCAGTCTAATATTACGACACGAGTGCGCAGGCTGGAGCAGGAGCTACATACGGAACTATTTATACGTACACCACGTGGTGTACAGCTATTGCCGGCGGGTGAGCGGTTATTGATGTACGCTGATCGCATGGTAGAGCTGATGGAGCAGGCACAGGCAGAATTTCGATCCATTGCTTCGTCAAAAACGATTGCGCCGCTTCGAATTGGAGCCACCTTTACGATTACATCGGGCTATTTAACCGAAGCGATCATGAATGGAGAATTGGCGCTAGAAGTATACACACGTTCCTCGCGCGAGTTAATTGTTATGCTACTCGCTGGTGAATTAGATGGAATTTTATTAAATCGTCCGTGGCAAGATCAACCGGAGCAAGCGATTTGCCAGTTTACGATACAGGAAAATATAGGATGGACGATGCCGTTAGCTTCTTTTGCCAAGCATTCAGTGACGGCAGCAGAGAAGAAGAGTTTACCCGAACAGCTACTTCATTATCCTGTACTGGTTATGCGGGATACGGATTGTCCGTATCATCAGGCTACACTCGACTATATCGATCGTTATCCTGAATATGTATGGAATATTCGTCATGTCGATTCTCTGGATACGATGCTGACATTGATCCGTCATGGTCAGGGTGTCGCTATTTTGCCCGAACGTATCGCACAGCAAGCCGATCAGACGGCTTATATGAGCTGGCAGCCTCTTTTACTGGCTGGTAAGCAGCCTGTTCATGTACAGATTGCTTATTATGAGTGTAAACATAATGATAATGACATAGAGGCTACAGCGGAGGGAGGGGCTAATGTAGTCGCAGCGAATAATCAGAACGATTCCAATCACATATCGACGAAATCAAAATCAAATACGTCTGAGAACCAGGTAGCCAGCGCAATTGCAGATCAACTGCTACAGAGCAACATCACAACTACAAAGTGTACATCTGATGCTGTGAAAATCGAACCGATCAAAGCAGTCGCCAATGAGAGCAGTATCCATGTTTTGAAAAAGCTACTGCTTCATGCGAGTAGCAATATTGAAAAGCATAAGTAGAAACGTTGTTAGAAGTAGCGAAAATAGGAATGTTAGAAGTATATAGAACACAAAAGTAAAATACTCATAAAAATCACTACAGTTCTATGAGCACTAAAATCTCTAAATGCACTAAAATCTCTAAATGCTCTAAAATCTCTAAATTCTCTAAATTCTCTAAATTCTCTAAATTCTTTAAATTCTCTAAATTCTCTAAATTCTTTAAATTCTTTAAATTCTTTAAATTCTTTAAATTCTTTAAATTCTTTAAATTCTTTAAATTCTTTATTACCCTTCTACTTGTTTCTGTACAAATAACGTTGTCCCAACTTAAAACCCTTCAAATCAAAAAGCCTTCACTAGAGAGCATGGAATGCGACATATCATAATGTCAGCCCTATTCCATAGCATCCTCTGTGAAGGCTATTTTCATTTCATTCTATTAAATATTAAAATCAACATTATATTCCAATCAGCCTAATCCAGCTCATATTCCAATCGCTTTGCAAGCTGATCATAAAGCGCTTCTGACCACTGTGTCCACGGCTTGGTACGTGGTGGCAGTGATACAATACTCACCAGCTCATCTTTAACCGGATGCGGAGCAGAGGCTAGCACGGACCATAGGGCAAGCTGTTCGCCAGGGCGATTCAGACCACCACCATAGCGCTGGTCACCAAATAGTGGATGTCCAGCATGTGCCATCTGCACACGAATCTGGTGTGAGCGTCCAGTATGCAGCTTGATGAGTACGAGTGACAGATTAGCTTGTTGATCTGTAGCCAGCACCTCGTAATCCAGCACCGCGTCTTTGCCGCCTGCTGTTCCAGAAGCTACCACCGCAGATGTGTTCGTACGCGAATTTTTCAGCAAGGTATCCTTGAGTGTCGCCTGTGAATGAGCAGGGATACCTCGCAATACAGCCACGTATCGTTTGCCAAGCTTACCGCTACGCACGGAGTCAGATAGGCGTGAAGCACCTTTGGACGTTTTGGCAAACAGCATCGCACCACCTACCGGACGATCCAGACGATGCACCAGACCGAGGAATACATTACCTTCCTTCTGGTGGCGCTGCTTCAAGTCCTGCTTGATCAGAGTCAACATATCCGCATCTCCGGTGTCATCTGCCTGCGAAGGGATGTTCACTGGCTTTACCACACCAATCACATGATTGTCCTCATATAGCACGGGAACGATTACATTGGCTACTGCATGAGTCGGTGACGAATGAGAATCCATAATATCCATATCAGTAGGCTCTGTTTCATACGGCGGCTGTGTTGCTGCGCTAGAAGCTCTGAGCTTTTTATCTACAGCTGCTCGCTTCGTCATCTGCTGACGATCGGAACGAGTACGTGCTGCTGTAGCATTGGAATCGGTTGATCGAGCAGCAGGCTGATTTCCTTTTCGTGTCTTCGGCCGCGAAGAACGCTGTTCCTGACTATTGCCAGAGCGAGCTCTAGACTGCTGATCACTATGTCTTACAGACTTAGTGGATCGGCCGCCTTGCATACGATCATCTGACGACTGCTTGCTGCGAGAGCGAGTAGTCGAGCTGGTTGGATTACTGTTTCGCGAGCTACTGCTATTATTGCTCCAGCGCTTGCCTTTGCTGCCGGCAGCTTCCCGTCCGGAGCGGGAAGAACGGGAACTCATTCTTCCTTAGCTCTCCCAGCGTCCAAGAATACCGCATGGCAGCACCATACCGGAATTGGTAATCGGCAGACCAATCTCGCCGGAAGAGATCGTACCACCGAAGCGTTGCTTGAGTGTCATATTCAAAATATTGGACAGCACCGTTGGTGCCAGCCCGGTTGTGTAGGAATTAATCAGCATGAATAGCGGTTGATCGGACATGATCGACATGCACGATTCAAGGAACGGATACAGACTTTGCTCCAGCTTCCACATTTCGCCGCCTGGGCCGCGTCCGTAAGATGGAGGGTCCATAATGATCGCATCGTATTTGTTACCACGACGCTGTTCACGCTGTACAAATTTGAATACATCGTCCGTAATAAAACGAACTGGACGATCGCCGATACCGGACAGTTGATGATTTTCTTTTGCCCATTGCACCATACCTTTAGCAGCGTCGACATGAACGACTTCAGCGCCAGCCGACGAAGCTGCTACTGTAGCGCCACCAGTGTAAGCAAACAGATTCAGTACCGAGATCGGACGGTTTGCCTGCTCGATTTTGTTCATCATCCATGCCCAGTTCGCCGCCTGCTCCGGGAATAGGCCGGTATGCTTGAAGTTGGTTGGCTTGATGTGGAATTTCAGCTTCTGGAAGCCCAGCTCCCAGCGTTCAGGAATTTTACGTTTCCATTCCCATTCGCCACCACCCGAAGAGCTGCGATGATAGTGTCCGTGCACCTGACTCCAACGTGGGTCATTGCCTGTTTTAGGCCAGATGATCTGTGGGTCTGGACGACGCAGCAAAATGTCGCCCCAGCGCTCCAGACGCTCGCCATCGCCTGTATCGATTAATTCATAGTCTTTCCATTGATCTGCAATATACATTGTCTAACCATCCTTATATTTAATTTTCACCGATTTACCGTTTGGATCACTCATCTACATATACGTAAAATCAGGGATATGTGCAGCCCGAGGCTATCTATGCTCCGTTATGGTTCACCGCATTCCATTGTACAACAACCGCATGTTCGGCGCCATACGAACCGCTCAAATCATGATGGAAACCTGCATATTTGTCCATCTATAACTGGAAAATAACCTAGCAGAGGGGTATACTTGAATTACGCATTTATGCAATGGTTATGGAAATTGTATGCCAAGGATCACACCACCTATCGGTCACCTGTACAGATCAGCATGAACATAAGTAGACTTTATTGAGATTCAGGAGGGGAAGCATATGCCTGGAGAAAGGTCGACATTAACATCATTGTTGCTTGTCGTTGGCGTGATTGTAGCTTTAGTAGTGATTTATCAATTCGTACCGGATACACTGAAAATTTTATCGGGACTTAGCTGGTTTTTCGCGCCAGCAGGTATCGGTTATGTCTTATGGCATGGAGAGAAGCAAAAGCAGAAGCGTTGGCTGGAGCGCCAGCTTGTTCGTGTAGCAGCAGGTAATCAGAATCGACTTACACCAAAGGAAGTATCGATGATGACCACCATGACGATGTTTCAAGCAGGACGATTACTGGAGGATATGCAGCGCCGTGGATTAGTGCGTCTCGTGATGACGGAATACGGAGAATATGTATATGAGTTCTGGCAATTGCCACCCTATGGCTCGGATATGGCTTCACGCTCCTTCTAAATGAGAATGGGATCATCCTCTATAGAAGCTATGGATAATGAATCGGACAATAATGGATAGAAATGGACTGCAATAGGCAGACGCTTCTATCCTTTTTTTATATGCAGATTGGCTATGTTTAAATGCTCTAATCCCTTGTCCTGTCTGGGCTAATCGTATTGGAGGAGCCAGTGCACGATCGCGATCTAACACGTATCCGTAATCGAATAAATAAAAAATTCAAATAAAATGTTGACAATGATAATCATTATCAATTATGATGTTCACAGAGAAACCGACGAGAGAAAGAAAGCACACAGGAGGATCGCTATGCCGAAATTTTTAGTAGTGTTCGCCAGCCTGACGGGGAATACCGAAGAGATGGCCGACCTGATCGTAGAAGGCATTCAATCTGCTGGCGCAGAGGTGGATGTGAAGCAATCGATGGATGTGGATGCAGATATTTTGCTAGCGTATGACGCATTCATTCTGGGAGCTTATACGTGGGGTGATGGCGAGCTGCCGGACGAATTCCTTGATTTTTATGAGGATATGGACGAGCTTGATCTAGCAGGCAAAAAGGCAGCTGTATTTGGAAGCGGCGATACTGCTTATGATCAGTTCGCAGCAGCGGTTGACCTGCTGGCGGATAAGCTTAAGGAGCGCGGTGCCGAGCTGGTACAGGAAAGCCTCAAAATTGAGCTTAATCCTTCGACAGAAGATAAGGATGTCTGCCGTAACTTCGGTAAACATTTCGCTGGCGCTGTTATCAGCGTCGTATAACGAATAGCAGCAGGTAAAGTCCGGAAGCAGGTGAATGAAGCAGTGAGTACATCGATAACAGCCCAGGAGCCATTCGTGCTTCATGATTATAAGCTGGAGGATTGGCTACGCCAGACCTATGGTGAACAGCCATCCAGAGCCACAGCAACCAGACAGCTTACCTGGAAGCAGCGTGTATTATATGCAGCCGGTCATGCGATCAATGCGTACTACACGCTCTCACCGGAGCTACGCGAGGTAAGTAATATCGCGAAGCTGGTGGATCTACGCTGGCCCAGGCGTCCAGTCGGCTTCGACAGTGAAGCTCATTACTGGCGCACGAAGGATGCGGTAGTTGCAAATCTGACCGCATTGCTACAAGATAATCAACCAGCCGTTTATCCAGTGATGTTATATGAACAGCAACAGGTCGTTGTGCCTGAACTGCGTACAGAGCTGTCGCTTATTTTCCAGATGATGTGGCAAGCACCCTGGACAACAGCGCAACCGGGTGATGAGCCATCCGGACACAAGAGCCTGATTGTCCAGAAGTTTTTCTGGGAGCGTGAGCCCCATTTGGAAGAAGCGTTTATTCATCTGAGTAATGTGTTTTGCCGGACTGCCTTTGGCTGTGTGCCGGAGCGAATCGATATGTTTTACCTATCAGATGGAACGGTGCAGCGTCATGTTCCTCATATGGAGGATGTGGCAGCATCGATCGATTATCTGGATTTGCTTCGGCATGCCGTCCCAGGCGGAAATCGTCTCTGCGCTTGTTGTAGAGCGAACGCTGGTACGGCAGTAGCCCTTGCTCCAAGCTGGAGCCTTAGTTAGGTGAAAGAGGACGGTATCAAAATCCCCCATCATTTTGATGCTAGTGCCTTTTCACATAGATGGACCACATGAACGAACATACGGCCTTCTCCTTTGCAGGAGATCAGGACTGTTGAACCGTCTGTCCCAGTCATGTACAGAATGTTCAGCAGTTCTGCAAAAAAGCGTTTATCCTACGGCGGACCGGACCTCCACCGACAGGATAAACGCTTTTTTCGTTTGGTTTTTATACATGTTATGCAGGTTGGCTGCGGATTGCTAACATCATATCCTCTGTTAACAAGCCGAGGCCATATTCCCATTCAGTTTCATTCCATTCATTTTAACTTCATGTCATTTCAAGTTTGTGGTAACTCATATTCATAATAATCCTGTATATCCTGCTGGACGAAGCCACAGGATTCATAGAGATGTAAGGCTCGCGGATTCGTCGCAGAGACATCGAGCCATACGTGATTGCCACGTGCATGCTCCTGTAATGCCACCTGACGTAGCGCACTACGTCCAATCCCATGTCCACGTAGTGCTGGATCCACAGCAAAGCCGTAGATCCAGCTATGCTCATCCTGACGATCAATTTCAATCTTGCCTACGGCTAATCCACTATGTTCAATGACGAGCATGATTTTGGTAAGCGAACGAGATGGACTGGCCAGTGCAGCAATAGTAGAAAATTCCGAAATACCAAATGCGTCCGCATCCAGGCGTGCCCACAGATCGGTATCCTCTTCCCGAAAGCGTCGTAGCTGGGCAATCTCTTTGCCTTCGAACTGTCCTAGTAAGGAATGCTCTCCATGCTCCAGCTTCATCGAATATTCCGTGCTGTCGAGTCTGGCATGGTGGCTTTGCACCCATTGCTGCCCTGTGATGGAGTTGTGCGGTGTATTGAATAAAACGCGATTCATCCGTGTGACGGCCTCGCTCCCTATGGCTTGCTGCCATAGCCTGGAAAAGTGGCCCTGACGTCGATACTCTGGATGCGTCATACCGCAGACTTCTATTTTTCTACCGAACCCGTACAAAGCTAGAAAAGATACGAGCTTGCCCTCCTCATTATAGCTAAAAAAATCCTCCTGCATACCTGGTGAACGATGCTTTAGCATATCCCAATTCAGCTTAAGGGTAATGCCATCATGCTGTTCACATGTATGTTGAAGCTCTAAAATATCGGATAACTGGCTCAGTTTTAACATGGGGATAACCTCTTTTCTAAATATAAAAGGATGGAGGCGCATGGAATATATAGTTCAGATGATCCTGTACACCTATATCATCCAAGCAAGCGCAGGCACGTATAGGATCTGCTGCACCGCCTGTCAAATCGTCATTGCATATAACATAGAGGTATACCCTGGTGTCTCTCTATCTTATCACCGTTAGATATTTTTTCAAAATAATACCAGAGCTCAGTGTATAAGCAAAAATCCGCAGCTCCTAATCGGAACCACGGATTTTACTTGTTGCTAGTAGCAATATAAATGAAATTAATATCGTAATGATTGTCATACTCCATGCGAGCTGCATATTCCCCGCATCCACCGCAAAATAGATTGCTGTAGGTAGCGTTTGAGTTTTGCCTGGGATGTTACCAGCGACCATCAGCGTAGCACCAAATTCACCAAGCGCACGCGCAAAGCCAAGCACAAACCCCGTGACAAGTGAACGCCACGCCAGTGGTAATACCATAAACCATAACACCTGTAACTCATTAGCACCCTGCGAGCGAGCCGATTCCAGCACCTCGCGATTCACAAGAGCGAAGCCTGTCTTGAGCGCTTGATATACCAGCGGAAAAGCAACAACGACCGCTGCAATCACCGCTCCTGTAACGCTAAATACAATCGGCTGATGAGTGAGCCATTCCGCAGCTTGGCCGATCCAGCTTCGTCTACCGAGAATCGTAAGCAGGATCAAGCCGACGACAGAAGGAGGCAGCACGAGCGGGAGCATGAACAGCGTTTCTACAATAATTTGACCCGGAAAATGTACACGATTCATCCATAGTGCCGCCATCGTAGCGAGTATAAATACGATCACGCTGGATAGACAGGCAATCTGGAGTGAGAGGGTGACGGGAAACCCAACGGCTTCCCATGACCAGACCATACTCATGAACCAGCGGCTGCCTTGTTAAAGCCATACTTGGCGAACACATCAAGTGCTTCTTGTGTTTGCAAATACGCGTAGAATAGGGCAGCATCCTCGCGATGCGTAGTGGATGATAGCACGCCGATTGGGTAAACGATAGGATCGTGGCTGTCTTCACTTGCTGTAAAGGCGATTTTCACACCTTGCGATTCCAAAGCATCCGTTTTATATACAAAGCCGGCATCTGCATTTCCGGTTTCTACATAAGACAGTACCTGCTTTACATCCTTCGTCTGTACAAGCTTGGGCTGGAGAGTATCCCATTCACCGGATTTTTCCAGTGCTTGCTTGGCATACATACCGGCAGGCACAGATTCGGGTGTACCGATTGCGAGACGCTTGATGCTGTCTCCTTTTAGATCGGCGATCGAGGTTATAGAGGTAGTGCTGTCTTTAGGTACGACCAGCACGAGTTCATTGGTTAGCAAATTGACCGTACGATCCGCGGAGATTAGCTTTTCATCGACAAGTGCTTTCATTTGCTTACTGCCAGCGGATAAGAACAGATCAGTAGGAGCACCCTGTTCGATTTGCTTTTGCAGGGTACCGGAAGCGCCGAAGTTAAAGGTTAATGTTACATTCGGATATTTTTTTGCATACAGCGCCTGAATTTCTTTTAGACTATCTGTCAGGCTGGCAGCAGCAGAGATAGTCAGCTCGACTGGCTGATTGTTACCGCTCGGATTGCCTGTGGAGCTGGATACACCGGACGAACCTGGATTCCCAGCAGAGCAAGCGCTGAGTAATACAGCCAGCATTAGTAGGATCAACATAGGCATAGCCAGACGGGTGAAGCGGGATACGATTCCTCTTGTACGAGAGGAGGATGAAGAGTAATTCATGATAAGCCCCCTAAGCAATATAATCGATATTTATGTAGTTCAATATAACCAAACGCTGTACTAAATCATACAGGATAATACTAATTATATCTAGTTATAATTAAGTGGTTTAAATATTTAGTTTTACGAATTGAATTAAAGGCAGGTGACGGTTAAGATAAATATACGCTGAGTAAGCTATGTTTATCGACTCGTTTCAATACAACTTCACTAGAGCTTCAATCATGATATCTATCTATTCAAAAATATATATAATCGCCAAATGGCATAGATTACAGAGGAAAGGGGTCATTTATGAGCGAACAAATATCCTATACAACCGAAGAGATCGCACGGCTATTAAAGGTATCCAAATTGACCGTGTATGATCTGATCAAAAAAGGAGAGCTGCCTGCCTATCGCGTGGGCAAACAGATGCGGATTGATCACGATGATCTGGAGATGTACAAGCAGCGTGCAAAGGACGGTATGCTGCGTGAGCAAGCAGGGCAGCTTCAGCTACGTGAGCTACAAAATGATACACTGGCTCATCCACCAGACACTGGGATGGCGCCCGATGCTGCTGATCGTTTATATCCTGCGCAGCATCCACCTCAGGAGCCCACTGCGGCTTCACCTGCATTCGTGCATGCCGCTTATGCAAGACCAGAAGAAATTTTACGCAATATCGGTACAGTGCAGCCGGTAACCGAAGAGCCGCTCATGACGCCATCCGGTATGCGTCCGCTCGTCATCACCGGTCAGGATACTAGCCTTGATTTGTTGGCGCGTTATATGGAAAAAGATGGTCGTTTTCGTGCATTGCGCTCCTTTGCCGGCA
Organism: Paenibacillus hunanensis; assembly: GCF_034055775.1. Taxonomy (NCBI): domain Bacteria; kingdom Bacillati; phylum Bacillota; class Bacilli; order Caryophanales; family Paenibacillaceae; genus Paenibacillus; species Paenibacillus hunanensis. Next base: position 2,405,738 of record NZ_CP139194.1, read on the forward strand.
GTATGGATAGTCTCGTTTCGATGTATATGGGGCATTCGGATATTGTGAGCACGCATCTGTATGACGGAGAGACAGGCGAATATAATTTACCCTATGTGCGCAAGCTGCTCGTATCGCGTTCATTTACGGTGATTAATCTGGTATCAAGGCGAGCGGGATTGTATGTACAGCGCGGTAACCCCAAGCGTATTAATAGCTGGAAGCAGCTTGGACAGACAGGCATTCGTCTGGCGAATCGTGAGCGTGGAGCGGGGGCGCGTGTATTGCTGGATGAACAGCTTCGTTTAAATGGGATTCGTCCATCTACACTACGCGGCTATGATCGAGAGGAAACCTCGCATATCGCTGTCGCCGCACGTATTGCAGCAGGTGAAGCCGATGTGGGAGTCGGTAGTGAGAAGGCGGCTGCGATGGTGGGGATCGAGTTTATTCCACTTGCTGTTGAGCGCTATGATCTGGTGGTTTTGAATCGTCCGGAGCATGCAGAATGGATTGCGCTACTTAAACGGACACTGCAATCCGAGGAGTTTAAGCGTGAGCTGCAAGCGATTGGCGGCTACGATCTGTCGAGAACGGGAGAGATCATTTACGAAACGGAGTATTAAGGAAGTAAGCTATAAGGCTGATGTGTACCTATTGGAACGGGTACGCTTAATGCGTTTGTGCGTACGTATTAAATGCTATTAGAAATGCTATTAAGTATAATGATCTGCCTGCACAATTGAATAATGAACATTTGAATAATAAACATCCGGCGCTTGATCGATCATGCTACGTATCGGTTAAAGCGTCGGATTTTTAATATACAGTTGGAGTGGAACGGCAGGTGGATGATAGGTGAGCATTAGTTTAACGAATAGAATGTAATTAGAAAGGCTCATTTCGTTGTTTTGACAATGATAATTATTATCATTAATAATAAATAGTATCCGCCGAACGGATATCGGCATGAGGGAGGGAATAGATATGTTCGTTATTTTACGTACGATGACAGTAAGTGAGGGTCATGCGGATCAAGTCGTAGAGCGCTTTAGCAAGCCGGGCTCCATCGTTGAACAGCAGCCTGGTTTTATTGATATCCAAGTGATGGTGAAGCAGGTTCGCCGTGGAGAAGAGGAAGTTGTCATTATGTTCCGCTGGGAATCCGAAGAAGCCTGGAAAAATTGGGAGAAGAGCGACGCACATATTCAAGGTCATCGCCAAAATGCAGGTCAGCCGAAGCCAGAATATATTCTTAATGTGTCCCATGCTCGATATGACGTCAAAGCGATCAAGTCGGCAGCTACGCAATAAGTGTTGAATCGGACTAGAACTGCTATCATCTTTGGCAAGTAGCAAGTAGCAAGTAGCAAGTAGCAAGTAGCAAGTAGCAAGTAGCAAGTAAACTAGTATACATGTTGAACGGTATACCAGCGATTCAATAAAATAAGCAGCGCTTGAATCAAGTCATCAATGATTCCATAAAAAAGCCATTCCCGAAGCTGCCTGGCAGCATACTACGATGTCTATAACATACATCGAGATGCAACGGACAGAAGGAATGGCTTTTTAATGTTCATATTCGTATATCTGCAATATCTAAATTCCTGAATCCATGAATCAATTATCAGGCACGTGAATCGAATGGCTCGATCGTTACCGGGCTTTGTTCATTCATGGAGCCTTCATATGCTTTTTGCGCATAGGCGATGCGCTGATGCGTGAGTGGCGTCTGTTCATACTGGCTATGCAATACTTTAAAGTCTGCCATATTTTCATAATTAACGGTAGAAATAGCCGCTGGCTTACTAACCGTATGATGAGAAGGAACCTTCTCCATCATTTGTTCAAATTGAACATCGCTTTGTGTATTGGCAGCAGTGCGCTTTTGCTGAGCGTATTTCTCTTGTTGCTCCGCACGCTTTTCAAAAATTTGTCTTGTATAATAGGCGAGATCGGCTGTGATTTTGCGTACAGCTTCAATCGGATTGACTCTCATAATCTAATCACTCCTTTACCGCTCCTGCATATCTAATTCAGGACGGTTCGTTTCCGGTAGCCTTTACATGCCAGAGGAGAGGACGTAAAGCGTACATATGCTTTATATCGGCACAAGCATCGTTTTGTATTACCCGATCATCCCTATGCTAACGCTAATCACTAATTTTCGGCAGGATGACTCCGGTTAAGCATATCATAGTCGATTACTCAGAACCATCAAGCCGGGCTGGTTGGTGAAGTCTTTTAATGAAAATAAATGGAATAGAATGCAGTACTATAAGCCAGGCAAGCTGCTAGACTGGATTATAGATTGACGTAGATAGCGATGGTGTATATAATAACTATGTGTTAATAACAAAATGATAATATATAACTGGAATCTAATTATTATAATAGTAATGTTCACTTTATATTCAGCAACAAGCAGATGTCATTGCTGAAAGGAATATCGACAGGAGGTTTGTGTATGGGTGAAAAAGATCATGAGCAGTCTTCTTCATTTGCCGAATCAGGGGAGCGTCTGGATCAGCGAGGCTGGAATGAGCAGCAGTATTTGGAGCAGTATGATGTTAGTGCATTTGAACGTCCTTCGGTCACTGCGGATATGCTGATTTTTACGATTTTGGATGAGCAGCAGGATAATTATCGCAAGCTGCCTGAAAAGTCGCTTCATCTGATGATGGTACAGCGCGGAGAGCATCCTTACCTGGGCTGGTGGGCATTGCCGGGTGGTTTTGTCGGCATGAAGGAAAGTCTGGATGAAGCGGCGGCACGTGAGCTACGTACGGAGACTGGACTGGATGGCATTTATATGGAGCAGCTATACACATGGGGAGCGGTAGATCGTGATCCACGTACGCGAGTGATTAGCACGGCGTATATGGCACTTGCCGATTCGACCAGTCAGCAGATCCAGGCTGGTGACGATGCACAGGATGCACGCTGGTTCAAGCTTGGTTATCGGGTGCTTCAGGAGAAAAAAGTCCATATGGAAGGCGGATGCAGGCTGGAGCGCGATGTGCAGGTTGAGCTAACACATCAGGATATTCGCCTGACAGGTACGGTTCGAGTAACGCGCATATATCACGGTACACTAATCGGTGAACAATGGCAGGTGCTTAGCAGTGAAGGAATTGCATTTGATCATGTACAGATGATTGCGTATGGATTGGAGCGACTGCGCAGCAAGATCGAGTATACGGATATTGCGTTTAATCTGATGCCGCCGCTGTTTACGTTATCTGCCTTGCAGCAGGTGTATGAGATCGTGCTGGGCAAAGAATTACTAGCCCCAGCCTTCCGCCGTAAAATGGCACCGCGAGTAATCGCGACGAATGAGTATACAAAGGATGCAGGTCATCGACCGTCTCAGCTTTATCGTTATCGTCCAGAATGGGAAGTATAGAGGCGAAATATAGATTAGGTAGTAACAATAGGGCTGAATGAGCCGCATAGCAACATCTCGGGATCATAGCAGTTAATAGCTGCTATAACTAGCACGACACATGAAAGAGTATAGCTATATCCAATAATGAAAATAAATCGTCATTCGCATACTAGCAAGTGAATGAAGAATGAATAGTAAGCATAAGTAGGATAATTATAAAATTAAAATCATTGCGTGTTATAAAGATTCAATAAAGTAGAAAGTTATCGAGTGATCAAGCAATAAAGTAATAAAGCAATTTAGCATGTGCTTCAGTAATAAAATAGTAATCATATCGTTTAAGATAAGCCGTCAATAGGTGTCCCATATGAATGACGATGTAACCAAACTCGAAACAATAGCTTCATTATAATGAAGCAAGCTCGAATGTAGATTGATGTAGTCTTACTATCATAGTTTTTCTGATATAAAAAGCATGAAATAATAGCCTCCTATAGCCTAACTACAAGCAAGATCGATATCATCATTTAGTAGAAGTAGAAGTAGAAGTAGAAGTAGAAGTAGAAGTAACTCGGGTTATATCCTTCTGCTTGGTCGGCGCCATACAGTAATAGGCTAAGCAGAAGGTTTTCATGAAGAATATATGCTGATCTTTTCTATGTTAGCGTGTACGTCAAGCTGATGGATCAGTCTATTTGTAGCTTTTTTACATGCACAATAACACATATTAGAATGAACAATCTTACCTAATTGCAATTCGATGATTTGCAGTAATTTAAATCAAGTATTTTATAGCAAGCAACATGAAAGGAGCATGAACATCATGAATCATCCATTCAACACAAACTCTCGCTCTAACCGACAAGCCCAGCAGGGACAACGCGAAATTCGCTCGCGTTGGGCACAGGAAACGCTGGATATTTTGGAAAAAGGACAATATCGCACCACATCAGGCGTAGATGTCCAGATTGCACAGCAGGTGGAGCGCACCATTCGTGAAGCAGTATTATACCGCCCACAGGAACGCGCAGCAGTGCAGCAGCTGGCAGAAGAACGTATTCAACAGCTTATGCGCGCTGATGCAGATGCTACATCTATAGATACACATACCGATCATCTTGTAGATGAAGCAACTGAGACGAATCCGACTCAAACATTATCAGCCTCGAACGGGATAGCAGAAGCCAATCAACATCAACCACCTGCATCAATCGATCAACAGCAGGTAGCACCTTTTAGCTCTACTACCAAGCCGCGCAGTGCAACGATCGAATGCACAGCAGAAACGACATTACAGGCAGCCGAACGACTTGTGGTACAAGAGCAGCGGCAGCATGTGATGGCGCTGAATTTTGCTTCTGCTCGGAATCCAGGGGGCGGCTTCCTCGGCGGAAGTCAGGCGCAGGAGGAAAGTCTGGCTCGTTCCTCTTCGCTCTACCCATCTATTGTACAGATGGAAGAGATGTATCAGCATAATCGTCGTGAGAAAAGCTGTATGTATTCCGATTATATGATCTACTCGCCAGATGTAACGGTATTCCGTAATGATGATGGCTCATTGCGTAACCAGCCCTATGCGGTATCGATGCTGACCGCACCTGCTGTCAATGCGGGGATTGTGCGTGAACGCGAGCCAGAACGTGCAGAAGAGATCGAATTCGTCATGAAGCAACGTATACGTTACTTGCTGTCCGTTGCCGCTGCACATGGACAACAGACGCTGGTGCTCGGTGCATTTGGATGCGGCGTATTTCGCAATGATCCAGCGCAGGTAGCCTCATGGTTCCATGATATTTTGCAGCTGGAGCATTATGCGTGGTTGTTTGATCACATTGTATTTGCCATCCTGGATCGTTCCAAGCAAGGCGATGTGATTCGCCCATTTCATAAGTTGGCTACTGTATAAAATGAAGTAGTAGAAGTATAATGGTCTATTCTTATTGTAGTTTCCTATTTTAGTAGCGTCCTTCTGTATGAGAGAAGGGCGCTATTTGGTGTTTCAGTCATGAAGCGACCTGCTACAAGAGCTATATATTTTACATATCGTAATATAGAACTACAGGATTGTACTGAAGAGAGGCATCTATGCTAGTTCATTGTAAAAAACGGAACTTGAAGAGATTCAAATTTTAATTATAATAGACGTAAACTATGTGATAAATATCATAACCTAAAATGAACTAAAATCTAATATCAAGTAAAGAAAAGGCTGTTAAAGGGAGGTTGTGTCAATGATGTATACATCATCCGTTTCTCGTTTGCAGATGATGCCTATCCAATTTGGCTTTCAGCTGGAAACCAAATTTTATGTGGAAGGTAAAATGACACGAAAATCTAATCAGCCGGTGCTTTATTACGAATTTTACAGCAGTGCACAGACAGATCATATTCATGTGGTGCCGGACGGATGTGTGGATGTATTATTTTCGTGCGATGGTTCCGGACAATGGGCAGAAATCTGCGGGAGTGTACTCATGCCGCGAATCCTTACTTTTCAAACCAGTATGCGTTATTTTGGAGTGCGATTTTTACCGGGGCATGGAATTGGCGCGATCCCACTCAAGGATTGGGTTGAACAGCGAGTAGGCTTGCGAGAAATACTACCTGCATCGAGTGAATGGATTGAGCTGATCAGTAGTGCGGCGCATTTCGAAGAGCGGGTGCATTTATTTGATAAGCTGCTATTGCCACATTTGCTGGGTGAGCCATTGCCAGAGCTGGTCGATTATTGTCTGGAGCAGATTACGGGTAGCCGTGGCTGTATTGCGATTCATGATTTGTCTCAATATACAGGGTATTCGACTCGTTATGTGAGGAAAAAGTTTGAAGAGACGGTCGGCTTCTCACCCAAGCTATTTGCGCAGATTGTACGCTTTCAGCATGCTCTGCATATGATTATGCGAGACGAGCTGGATTTGCTGGATATTGTGCATGAACAGGGGTATTATGATCATTCGCATTTTGTGAATAATTTTAAAAAGTTCAGTCATCTGTCGCCGCAGCAATTACGCACTGAGCTGAGTCAATTGCGCCTTGCAAGAGGGATAGAGTTGTTTTAGACGGCTTCATCTAATGAGGAAGTAACTGGAAGAGCAGATCAATAACATGGGCGACCAAGATAACCTTGATGATCTAACGATAAGTATTACATTTAAAAAAAGCCCGGATGCTCACTGCGCAAAAGTGAGCATCCGGGCTTCATTATGCATGGCTATTCAGGTAATACGTTCTGCTTCTTCCATCGATTGTCCAGCATTCGCATAGGTGGAGGGACGATACCATTTGAGCCAGATACCGACTACAACACCGACAACAGCAACCAGCGCAAGTGTGAATTCCATCAATAGTGGAACGGAGGATTGACTCGTCCCGACCAATGCTGGAAAGTTAATAATCGTAATCACTGTCGCACCGAGCAAGCCGAGCGCAGATAAAGACGGGGCAATGCGGCTATGCCACCATCTACGATCTGCGCCTGTACGAAGGAAGAATATAATAATAGAGAAGCCGACGATCGTATACAGACAGAGTAAGCCGAGACTTGCCATTGCCGACAGATAAGCAAAGGTTTGCAGGAACGGGTCCCAGCCTGCGGCAATCGTTAAGCCGATGAACACTACAGATAACACACTCAGTAGAAGCCCAGCAACATAGGGAGAACGATGTGTAGCATGAAGCTTGGTCAGAGCAGCTGGTAATACCCCTGAGCGTCCCATCGAAAATAAATAACGAGCAATCACATTATGATAAGCGATTAATCCAGCAAAGGCACTTGTCACAAATAAAGAACGTAGCACCCAGACTGACCATACTCCCAGATGACTTGCGGCTAGATCGGTGAATAGACTGGTCGGATCAAGACCTTCGGTCAAAATCGCATTCACCTTCGTCATCACGCCTTGAGCGCCCCAGCCAACGATAACGCTATAGCTAATAAAGGCATATAGTACGCCAAGAATGGCAACAGCGGTGTAGGTAGCAACAGGAATCGTACGATTCGGATTTTTCGCTTCTTCTCCGTAAATGACAGTCGCTTCAAAGCCGATAAATGCGCCCATGCAATACATAATCGCAATGCCTGGTGAGCCACCAAAGATTGTGGCTGGCATGAATGGGGCTGCGGTAAAGCCTTCCGGTGTTCGAGTTAGCAGAGCAGCACCCGCGATAATTAATAAAATTACCACCTCCAGAATCATACATACCCCAAGTAACTTCGCCCCTACATCGACTCGACGATAGCCGAGAATGCCCACAATCATACAGCACAGGATGGAATAGCTCCACCATGGTAAATGAATACCAAAGTCTGTAAACAAGGAGTTAAACGCATTTCCCACCAGTCCATATAGTGCCAGTAGTAAAGCCGAGTACGCAGTGATCGCCAGTAGGCTTGCGCTAATACCCGGAATCTTGCCTATCCCATTAGCCACATAAGCGTAAAAAGCACCTGTATTCCGTACAAAGCGACTCATCGACGTATACCCTACCGCAAATAGCACCCACAAAATCAAAGCAAGCACATAAATACCAGGCGAGCCAAGCCCATTGCCTAATCCCATCGAAAAGGTCAATGTGCCCATTAACGCCATAAGCGGTGCAGCAGCTGAGATGACAAAAAAGACAAGTCCCGGCACACCCAGTGCATCGGGCATAAGTGAAGCCTGTTGCTGCTTAACTGGCGCTATATTCGGTTGTGCATTGTCCATTTCAATTCCCCCTTTATTCGTACAGACATGCGGATGCTATATAGTAGAACGTTCTGTCTCGATTGCTTGTCTTATCGTTATTATGTACAGTTTGTTACGAATTGCATTGTAAAAAGCGGATTACATGTTAACTAATATGACTTAAAAAGCGTAAAAATTCTAAAAAAGCGAATGATCCTATTTTTACAATACAGTTTATTCGTTATTTCGTTATGATAGCAACACGAAAGGTAAACAAATATAACTTGTATCGAAAGGGGACATCAACAATGTCTATTCGTATTGAAGCGATTACGCATCCATTAGAGCCACTTACTGCTACGGAGCTGGAGCAGACGATTGCCATATTAAAGCGTGAGCTGGAGCTGGATGAATATTATCGCTTTGCCAGCATTAATCTGTATGAGCCCGCAAAGGAAATTGTTCTCCAATATCAATCTGGTGATCCGCTGGAACGCGAAGCCTTTTGTGTGCTGCTTAACAACCGGGATGGGCAAACGTATGAAGCGGTCGTATCGATCAGCACAGGCAAAGTTATCTCATGGGTGCATGTGCCTGGTGTGCAGCCTTCCATTATGGTGGATGAGATGATGCTCTGTCAGGAGCTGGTCAAGCGTGATCCGGACATGATCAAGGCACTGGAACGTCGTGGCTTAACCGATATGGAACGTATTATGGTTGATCCGTGGTCAGCCGGACATTTTGGACATGAAGAGGAGGAAGGACGTCGGATTGTACGAGCGCTCAGTTATTATCGAACGTCGGAATTTGATAATTTGTATGCACGTCCGATCTCTGGACTGTACGCGCTTGTCGATCTGAATCAAATGAAGGTGCTCAAGATCGTTGATCGCGAAATTGTCCCTTTACCGCCAATGGATGGCAACTATACAGCGGATGCAGTAGGCCCCTTACGCAATGATGTGCGTCCACTGGATATTGTTCAGCCGCAGGGCCCTAGCTTTACCGTGAACGGACATGAGATCAGCTGGCAAAAGTGGAAGGTACGGTTTGGGTTTCATTCACGTGAAGGTCTGGTGCTGCATACTGTAAGCTATAGAGATCAGGAGCGTGAGCGTCCGATTCTATACCGAGCTTCCTTATCCGAAATGGTTGTGCCATATGGTGATCCCACTGAGCCAGTCAATCGCAATAATGCCTTTGACGCCGGGGAATATGGGATTGGAATGCTCGCCAATCCGTTGGAGCTGGGCTGTGATTGCTTGGGTGAGATTCAATATTTTGATGCACATTTTGCAGATAGTCAGGGCAATATTGTCCAGATTAATAACGCGATTTGTCTGCATGAAGAGGATTTTGGTATCGGGTGGAAGCATACCGACTGGCGTACCGGACATGTGGAGGTACGGCGCTCACGTCGACTTGTACTATCCAGCATTTCCACAGTTGGTAATTATGAGTATGGTTTCTTCTGGTACTTTTATCAGGATGGCTCGATTCAGTTTGAGGTGAAGCTAACCGGTATTTTGCATACCGAAGCGATTCAGCCGGATACGCGTTATCCGTATGGTAATCTGGTTGCACCGCAGCTATTTGCCGCGCATCATCAGCACTTTTTTAATATTCGTATGGATCTGATGATCGATGGTATAGATAATTCCGTATGTGAGGTTAACACGGTATCGATGGATAAAGGGCCAGATAATCCGTACAGCAATGGCTTTTATCCTGTGACGACGACCTTTACAAAGGAATCCGAAGCGATTCGTGATCTTGATCTACGTACCGCTCGATACTGGAAATTCATTAATCCTAGCTCCAGAAATGCGCTGGGTGATCCGGTTGGTTACAAGCTATTTGCTGGCGAAAATGCGTACCCATATGCGCATGATGATTCCCCATTAATGAAGCGAGCTGGATTTTTGAAGCATCATCTGTATGTAACGCCATTTGATCGGGAGGAGCGTTATGCTTCGGGGCGTTATCCGAACCAGCATGCAGGTGGAGATGGTCTGGAGCACTGGGCAAAAGCAGACCGCGATATCGAAAATACCGATGTGGTCGTCTGGTATAACATGGGGCATCATCATATTACAAGACCTGAAGATTGGCCGGTTATGCCAACTGCCTATATTAGCTTTATGCTGAAGCCTGTTGGCTTCTTCGATCGCAGCCCGGCACTGGATGTTCCACCTTCTCCACCCAAATCACATGGTCACTGTCAGCATCATTAAGGAGGGCATACAATGGAGAAAATAAGTGTGAGCTCAGCACATCATGGGTCAGCTCCTTTTGTCCGCGGACGTGGAGCATCATTGGGCTCTGTATTCTCGTCATTACTTCCTACTATTCTACTCGTACTGTTACATGCTGTGCATATGCTCGTATTGCCTGCGCTGGCATCTTCTATGTCGATGATGAGTGAGTATAGTATGGAGTTGAGTAGTATGACCATGAATGGAATGAGTGGGATGGATCATAGTATGATGCAGCATATGAGTCAGAATGCCAATGCCACTGGAATCCCGTGGATGGAGATAGTATGGGGAGCGATCTGGGTTGTTTCTATCGCGAGTATTGCACAGGCAGTCTATCAATGGTGGAAGCTTCTACGTAGTAGATCGATGTCGAAAATGAATTATGTGTGCGCTGGATTTTCAACGATTTCATTTGCTGTAGCGGTTTATAGTATCGCGATGCTGATAGGATGAAATATGCTGAATGAATGGCGTTGAGCTTGAGCGGTAAAGCAGAGGATAGTGTAGGGTGATCGTTCATTTATTCGTGCTCGTTTAGCTATGAATAGCAACTCATAAGAGAGAGCAATGATAGAGAGAGGATATGACCTTGATGGAGAAACGATATGACCTTTAAATGATGAATATGAATCGACAAATGTAACAATGAAGGAAAATTGAAAGCTATAAAAGCTGAAATGATTACGATAAAAGTTCTATTTTGCCGTTGAGAAGAGAATCATACGGTAAAATGGAGCTTTTATTTATTTCAGTGTTGTTGATCTTCTAACACGGGATACAATAAAAAGTGATTTTTGCGAAGTGAAATATCTTACTGCATCAGTGTTAGTAATCTATTAACACGAGGTTGAATAAAAAAATGATTTTTGCAGAGCAAATTATCTTACTATCTATACAACTACAAATAACATAAAAATTTCAATACATGAAAAATTCATAATAGAAAAGAACGTTCACCCTCGTTACTTCATAACTTCCTCACCATTTAGCTTCCCCTTATTCAATACGCGTAATCGCCGTTTTAACAGACGTTCTATACAAATTTATTTTGAAAAATAGGTAAAATAAAACATAATTATGTGATAAGATACATACGAATCAGTAACTAACTGATTAATCTAAACAGAAAAAGTACATCTGCTAGACCACCATTTAAAAACAAAGGGGCTAACACACATGAAGCACATGAAAAAGTTGTTCGCAGGCATCGTTACCGCAGCACTGGTAGCTGGAACAGGTATCGCTGTATCCTCTACCGCGCAAGCTCAATCGTCACAGCAGGTACAGGGCTTTACCAATGTAAAAGGGGTGTATTACAAAAACTGTACTGCGGTACGCAAAGCGGGCAAGGCTCCATTGTATAAAGGTGAACCAGGGTATCGCTTAAAGCTGGATCGTGATAAGGACGGCGTAGCCTGCGAGTAAGTGTAATGAGGTTGGATGAGTGTACGGCGCTAGTGTAAGAGTGTGCATAAATGCAAGATGTACGATTACGCCAGCAAACTACACTAGAGTAATCTACACTAGCATCCGACGAACAGCAGATATCGATCATCACGCTACGACAATCATAAGCAATAATTACGTATTTTCATAAAAACTGCTAGATGAACGACAATACAAGAAAAAGATAGCGTACTAAAATAAAAGCTCCAGCAGCGAGGAATGATTCCTTCTGCTGGAGCTTTTTGATTGTCGTTGAAGTCATACATTTATCGCGGCAATTGCAGTGCAAAGGTACTGCCAGCTGGTGAACTACGTCGTAATGATAGATCGCCGCCCTGTGCACGAGCAAGTAGCTGGCTGTAGGTCAGACCTAGACCCAGACCACGCACATTGCGCTTTTTCTTTTCCCCGCGATAGAAGCGCTCGAAAATATGGGATTGATCCTCTGGTGTTACTCCTGATCCATTATCGCTAACCTCCACATGCAGCATACCATCCTCTGCATACATCGTAATCGAGAAATGGATCGGCTGTGACTGATCGGATGCTTGCAGTCCATTGTTGAGCAGATTGACGATGATCTGCTGAATACGTAGTGAATCGCCCATTGTATACATCGGCTCCTCCGGCAGATTCAGCTCGATATTCAGCTCATTTATCTCATGGGTGAGCTGCCATTGATAAGCAACCTCGCGAATAAGCAAGCGCAGATCAAGTCGGTCACGCCGCACCTCCACACTACCCGCAGTTAGTGCATTATAATCGAGTAGATCGGATACCATACGCTCCAGTCGCCCGGATTCCTTGAGTGCGATATCGACAAACTCACGAGCTTCCTCGCCAGAAACGACATCATCCCGCACTGCCATCATTAATCCTTTGATCGAGGTGACAGGCGTTTTCAACTCATGCGTGACCCCTGCAAGAGACAGCGCACGCCATTCCTCCAGATGCTTGAGCCGCTGAGCCATTTCTTCAAAGGAAGACACCAGCTCCTGAATTTCTTTTTCCCGTGTATGAATATTGAGCTTCACATCGTAATTACCAGCACAGATCTGCTGAGCAGCTTCGGCGACACCACCAAGCGGACGCGATAGCTTGCGAGAGAGCAGATACAAGGTAAGCCAGCCGGACAGAATGAGCACAGCGAGCAGGATGAAGATGAACATGAGCTCATTAGGGCTGTAAGTAAGTGATTTTTTTGATTGTAAAATGCTCACCTGACCGATCTGCTTATTGCTACTGTTATCGATCGGCGTATTGATTGCCATAAAATTCGCATCCCGCGCGGTAGTTAGATCATCGCTAAGCTTGTTGTACATCTGCTTCTCCGTAATGGCAGGGCGTGAAAACATCAGCTTGCCCGTATGATCCGTAATGATCAGACATGTACCTTCATCAATATTGAAGAACCGCAATCGATTCTGAATAATCGCATCCAGATTCGGTGGAACGTCGATCTGACCGGAAGAGGTAGTCACACGATCGGCAACCTCCTGTCCGAGCAGTCCAGCAGTACGAATCCGACTATCCATCGTCGTATCACGTGCCCAGTAGATTGCTGCGATTGCGATCACCACAAAGCCGAGACATAAAATAATGAAATAGCGCACTGTCCAGTAGGATAGCAACGATACAGTACGTGGAGATTTTACTCGTTGATCCAAAATTGATACCCCATTCCTCGTAAAGTGCGAATCTCGCCTGCATCAGAAGACCAGTGCGATAACGATTGACGCAGTCGTTTGACCGATAGGTCTACAGCGCGATCACTGCCTTCATAATCTATTCCCCATACCTGTTCGATCAGATGATCACGGGTAAAGGTTCGATTCGGATATTCAGACAGAAATAGCAATAAGGATAGATCGCGTGGACTGAGTCCGACCTCAGCACCGTTGAGATAGACACATTTGGCTGCATCATCGATCACGAGATTGCCGAAATGTCGCTTACTACTACGATCCTGTAAAAACGGACGTCGCCGTAGTACAGCATGAACACGGGCAACGACCTCCTCTGGCATAAATGGCTTGGTCATATAATCATCTGCGCCGCTATCCAGACCATGCAGTCGATCCGTAATGCCATCGCGCGCAGTTAGCATAATGACCGGGCAGGAATGATGCTCACGAATGAGCTGTAGCACTTCCCAGCCGTCCAGCCCGGGCAGCATCACATCCAGCAGCACTAGCGCAGGTTCTCGCTCGCGAAAAAACTCCAGTGCCTGAAGTCCATCCGAAGCATGGATGACCTCAAAGCCTGCTTTTTTTAAATAAGCGGATAATACACGAGCAATGCTCGGCTCATCCTCTACAATTAAAATCAATTTCATAACAACAATAACTCCTTGTGTGTAGAATACACCGAATCTACGCAGTATTTACCAAAGTATTAAACGATATGCTTTACATGCAAAATAGCTATACGATTAGCTAGCAAGAGTAGTCATCTTACAATCAGGTGCTTAGTACATCTATTGTACATGTGTAACAAATCGAGTTGCAACTGAATTATAGATAGTGATAAATAGTGATAATGCAGGACGATTTGCCATAGCCAGCGATTCGATATGTAAAAATATACAATATCTAGCATAAAGCATAGCGTTTTATAAATTTTTTTCCAAACTTGAATGATGGACACATTGTCGACATATTGAGCTTTTATAATTAGCCCATAAAACATTGAAAGTAACATACTAAAAGAGAGAACGAAAAGGAGATATGGATGATGAATAAAAAAACGCGAAATTGGTTGATTGCAGGTGTGGTTGTCATTGCAATTGTAGGTATTGGGGGTTATACATTTATGAAGAGCTATCTTGGTAACAAGGTAGCGATCGAGAGCGTCGTGCCCGCACAAACTGCGGCTGCTGAAAGCACAGGTGCCGCAACGTCTGCACAGAGTGCAACGGGAAGCGAGCTGAACGGAAACTGGGCGATCAATGACAAGTCCAAAGTATACTTCTCGGTTACAACCTCCCAGGAAACTGTTAACTTTGTAGATAACAAAGTAAGTGGTAGCTGGAATGTGAACGTAGACGATCCTTCCAAAATGACAAGTGAAGGACAGATCGACATGAGCGCGATCGACTCCGGTACAGCTCAGCGTGATGAGCACGTTAAAAGTGCAGATTTCTTCGACGTAGCGCAGTTCCCGAACGCAACGTTTAAAGCGACTTCATTTGAAAATGTACCAAAAGAATGGGTATCCGGCGCAACCAATGATTTTAAAATGACAGGTACATTGACGGTAAAAGGCAAAGAGAAGGAAGTAACGTTTGATATGAAAGGCGTATACCAGGATGGCCAGGTATTATTGTCAGGTACAACTAAAGTGACCTTCGCTGACTTTGGTATGAAAAATCCACACTCTGTTGTATTGAGCACGCAAAATGATATTAATGTACAGCTGGAGCTGGTGCTGGATAAGAAGTCTTAATAGGATGTAAGTAATAATAAGGAAGTAACCATTATATGAATCTGCACCAATGCAGTTGAATATAGTATGTAGATATGCACTAAATAGTCTAATCACAAGCAGCCGATAATCGTAATGATTGTCGGTTGCTTGTTTATATCCATTGCCCTGCTGTTTCGAACGAACAGCATACAGCTTAATATACATAAAAAGGAAAAAAGAAGAAGGATAAAAGAAAAGGTAAAGAAAAGCGCTAACAAGGAGGATAAAACGAGGAGAATGAGTTGGCATAGGTTTGAGAGAATGGAGCGATTTATTACTCTTATAAAATGTGACGTAAAGGTTTATGTATAGTCGCAAATTATACTCCTTTATAGCATCCCATCAGCATAAAAATATATGATTTTTAATGGTGAAATAAATTCAGCGATATGATTACGCCTGCTGACTTGTTTAACGAAAAAACCTTGCTACTAAAGCATTTATACGCCTGTTACTACAAAAGCTACACCTCGAATATGTGTCGAAAAGCTCGAAACCGGGTAATTGCGTATGACCAAGCAAAGCACCGGTTGTATCAAAATCAGGCTGGTCTAGATGATCATTTCATTCAAAAAACTATACTTATACTTTAATTAGGGCATGTGCGCAAATGGGTTAGTCGTAGCGAATGGAGTTATATGCTGGCTCGGATGTGGAGCGTTCAAGCAAACGTTTGAACGGTCTATGCGATCTGCTCTATCCAATGAACGATTAATTCCAGCTCTGCGTACATACCATAGGAGAGGGGATTCCATGAGTAAAATTATTTTCGTATCCAATCGATTGCCTGTTACCGTAAAAAAACATGAGTCCGATCTTCAATACAGTAAAAGTATCGGCGGTCTCGCAACAGGATTAAAAAGCTATCACGAGCAAGGTGACACGATCTGGGCAGGCTGGCCAGGCGTTTCCAGTGATGACCTGAATGAACAGGATATGCAGACGATCGATAGTGAATTGCGCGAGCAATATAACTGTCTGCCGATCTTTTTGTCTGAGGAAGAGATTGAGCAGTATTATGAAGGCTTTTGTAATGAAACGATCTGGCCACTGTTCCACTATTTTACGAACATTGCCGAGTACAATAGTGAGACATGGGAAGCCTATAAGCGAGTAAATCAGAAGTTCTTCGATTCGATCGATCCGATCATTGAACCGAACGATACGATCTGGATTCACGATTACCAGCTGATGCTGCTGCCGCAAATGATTCGTGAAAAGTATCCAGATACGCAAATTGGATTTTTCCTGCATATTCCGTTTCCTTCCTTCGAAATCTATCGCCTGCTGATCTGGCGTGAAGAGATCCTGCGTGGATTGCTCGGTGCCAATCTGATCGGCTTCCATACGTACGATTATGTGCGCCACTTTCTGAGCAGTGTACGTCGCTTGCTCGGCAAGGAGCATAATCTGTACAAAATCAATTACGAAACGTACAGCGTTCAGGTCGAAGCGTTCCCGATGGGAATCGACTACGACTTCTTTGCTAAGTCATCTGGAACAGATAATCTGTCCAGCGAGGCACGTGACTTTATCGAAAGCACGCGTACTGTACAAAATATCATTTCCGTTGACCGTCTCGATTATACAAAGGGCTTGCCAGAACGAATCAAAGCGTTCAAGCAATTCCTGCAAAAATATCCAGAGTATCGTGAAAAGGTGCGTCTGAACCTGATCGTTGCGCCATCTCGTGTCGGTGTTGAAGCATACGATGAGCTCAAAAGCGAGATCGAAGGTCTGGTCAGCGCTGTAAACGGACAATTCGGTACAGTAAGCTGGATGCCGGTCTGGTTCTTCTTCCGCACATTTAGTCAGGAAGACCTGATCGCCTTTTACCGTAACAGCGATGTGCTGCTCGTTACACCACTGCGCGACGGGATGAACCTCGTTGCTAAAGAATACATCGCTGCACGTAGCGACTATAAAGGGATGCTCGTTATGAGTGAAACCGCAGGCGCTGCAAGTGAGCTGGGCGAAGCAGTTATCGTCAATGCGAATGATTATGGCGCTATCGCAGCCGGTATCAAAACCGCACTCGATATGCCAGATCATGAGAAAATCGAGCGTAACAAAATGCTGCACCGCCGTATCTCACGTTACAATGTGAAGTTCTGGGCAGACGAGTTCCTCGAAGCTCTGAAAAATACAGCAGAATCGCATGTAGAAACGAAGGATCTGGTCGATATCAAATCCGAGCCTTCTATGGTGGAAACTGCCTATATGAAGGGGAAAGACCGCGTCCTGTTCCTTGACTATGATGGAACGCTGGTCGGCTTCAAGCCAACACCGGATCAAGCGCGCCCAGATGAAGAGCTGCGCAGCATCTTGAGCGAGCTATGTGCTGACCCACACAACACAGTCGTTATTATTACCGGTCGTGACCGTGATGTGATGGAAAACTGGCTCGGCGACCTCGATCTGTACATTATCGCATCCCACGGTCTATGGCTGCGTCAGCCACAGGGTGAGTGGAAGATGACGATGAGTGTCGATAACGATTGGAAGGATTCCGTGCGTCATGTACTGGAAATGTACACCGACCGCACACCAGGCTCCCTGATCGAGGAAAAAGAATATTCTCTCGCATGGCATTACAGACAATGTGAGCCAGAGATTGGCATCCAAAAGCGCAATGAGCTGCGCGAAGCACTCATTTCCATCACCCAATCGATGAGCCTGGGTATTCTGGAAGGTAATAAAGTTCTGGAAATTAAAGACACACGCATGAACAAAGGCCACGGTGCCCACCAGATGCTGCAAACGAAGGATTTCGACTTCATTTTCGGCGTCGGCGACGACCACACCGACGAAGACCTGTTCATCGAGCTTCCAGACGACGCATTCTCGATCAAAGTAGGCGCAGGCAACACCAACGCCAACTACCGCCTAAAATCCTTCCGCAACATCCGCCAGCTGCTCAAACGATTCATCGAACTGAGCCGTAAAGAAGTTGGAGAAGCGAAAGAAGCAGAAGCAGGTAAGTGATCACAACAAAATCGCATAAATGCTCCATTTTATTACAATAAAATAAAAGCACATCGTATGCGTGCACAGGTACGCTCGAATAAGTAAATCGCATTGTGTACTACACTCAAAGCAGCTCATATGGTTATCCACGCCATATGAGTTGCTTTTTATTTGTTTCTAAGATGTACATTTATCAAAGTTCTTATAGCACTAATCATCCTTTTACTGTTAATCAAGCATCCGAAATAATGAGGTATTTGATGCAGCCATATAACTTATTGCAAAGTAAATAATCCGATTCTCGTGAAGATCTTCGTGAAAAGCCGATATCTATCCATTGCTACCCCTAAACTAATGATAAAAGGTTTTGATCTCTATAGATGCAACCCGTACGGAACGGAGAAAAGGAAATAAGGGGAAAGGACTCCTTTGGAGGGGCGGGAATCTACATTCATTCCTAATCCAGTAGATTCCCGCGGCTCCACCCGAGTCCGTCCCCTTATTCCTTTTCGCAGTGGTGTACATCCCAGCATCCATATACATCTCAAAACCTTATTATCATCAAACCTTCACATCCCACCCAAAATGTTAGCATTTTACCCTTTTCTAATCATGCTACTTACAGGTATGATAGAATGAAGAAATACAGCCTATTATCGAATAAAGCGTATACATAGACGCTGCCAGGAGGAATAACGATGAGTATAGTAACAACACAGGCAACAGATTATTTGCAGCGTACCGAGGTACAGCAGCTTTTGGAGCGCTTGTACGGAACCGAAGAGCTAGCCGAACAAACTGCTCGCTACGAGCGACTGATTTCACAGTTCGGCAAGCATTTCAGCGAACCAGAAGTACAGCTGTTCAGCGCATCTGGACGTGTAGAGATTGGTGGTAACCATACCGACCACAACCGGGGTAAAGTGCTCGCAGGCAGTATTCATCTGGATACGATTGCAGCTGCTTCTCCGGTAGAGGCGTCAGAGATCGTATTTTTCTCAGAAGGCTATGAAGGCGAGTTTCGTGTACAGCTGGACGACCTGTCTGCTGGCGAAAATGAAAACGCTACAGTGCTTCTTGTAAAGGGAATTGTAGCTGGCTTGCGCGAGCAGGGCTATAGCGCTGGCGGCTTCCATGCTTACATTAGCACCAATGTATTGTCCGCATCCGGACTTAGCTCATCAGCATCCTTTGAAATGCTGATCGGCTCGATTTTGAATACGTTCTATAATGAAGGTAAGCTGGATGCCGTAACGATCTCCAAAATTGGACGTTTCGCTGAAAATCGTTACTGGAATAAGCCATCTGGATTGCTGGATCAAATGTCCTGTGCCTATGGTGGTCTGGTAGCTATCGATTTTGCTGATCCACAGCAGCCAGAGATCGAAGCGGTATCATACGATTTCTATGCCAAAGGCTATTCTCTGTTAATCGTAAGCACAGGCGGTAACCACGCCGATCTGACCGACGATTATGCAAGCGTACCGAATGAAATGTTTGCAGTTGCGAAGCAGCTTGGCGGTGAGGTATGCCGTGATATTACACTGGAGCAGATCTATGCGAACCTGCCAGCATTGCGTGAACAAGCAGGCGACCGTGCCGTATTGCGTGCGATGCACTTCCTGCAAGAAAATGACCGCGTCGATCAGCAGGTAGCCGCACTGCGTGCAGATGATATGAACAGCTTCCTTGGTTTGTTGACCGCTTCGGGTAACTCATCGTGGAAATGGCTGCAAAACTGCTACCGCGATTCCGATCATCATGATCAGAGCGTAGCTGTAGCGCTGGCAATTACCGAAGTATTCCTGCAAAGCATCGGCGACGGCGCATGTCGTTTGCACGGTGGCGGCTTCGCAGGCGTAATCCTGGCAGCTGTTCCCAATCAGCACGCCGCAGCTTACGAGCAACTCATAGCCGACACACTGGGCACATCTGTATTCCGTGTCCGCATCCGTGAACACGGCGCATTTTGCCTGAGTGATCTGCTGTAAAAAGTAAAGGAGTACATGATGGGTTCGCTCCATAATAAGCGCTATTAAATACAATAAAGACCGTCAAAAAGTTAACAAAAAGAACTTCTACCTCGAGGGAATAATACCAACCTCGCTCAGGTAGAAGTTCTTTTTACATCGCTATTATCTTTCTCAAAAAAATCATACAAGCCTTCGCACAAGCTACAGGAGCATAGTAGCAAAACACTAGCAAAACACTTATGCCCCTGCTACCTGTATACGCTCCAATTGCTGCTCATACAATGCCAGATTATCCCGATCAAAACAAACAAACCGAATAAGCTCCAGTGAACCATGACCTGCTTCTGCGTATTGCCGAACTACATCCACAGCAATTGCCGCAGCCTCTGGCTTAGGATAGCCGTAAATCCCTGTACTAATATTCGGAAACGAAATACTTTTCAATCCATGCTTATCTGCCAGTTGCAGACAATGTACATAACAGCTCCGCAGCAAATCTGGCTCCTGCTGATCGCCACCATTCCACACTGGCCCCACCGTATGAATCACATGCTGTGCTGGCAAATGACCTGCGGTCGTAATAACCGCCTCGCCAGTAGGGCACCCACCCTGACGCTCGCGAATCCGATAACAATCCTCCAGAATCGCCGAACCGCCTGCACGATGAATCGCTCCATCTACACCGCCTCCGCCCAATAGACTTGAGTTGGCAGCATTAACAACAGCATCCACCTGCTCGCGCGTAATATCTGCTTGCACGGCTTCAATCTCGATGCCATGGATCACAATCTTCATGACTGACACTCCTTTTTATAGAAGTAAAGGATAGATGTATATCATAACAACTATACCCATTTCATATCACGATTCCTGTGCGATACCGAATTTTGTTACTTATTTTTGTTGAAGTTGTGTATGCCTTCAGCAAACAACTTCATCCTAACTGCCTTCATGAAGCTATTCAAAAACAATCAAGCTCCAGACAAGCATCATCTAATCCAATCTATAACCGACCATCGCAATAATTCACAGCCAGCCTATCGTTATAACTCTTACAATCAATACGTCTCAGGATGCACTAACTCTCATCACGATGTGCTAATTCTCATGAGTACGCACTAACTCTTAACGCATCGGCGCAAAGTCACTAATTTTCTCCATGATTACATCAATCTGCCCCAGTGTTGCTTCGCTCAAGCTTACATTTACCGCTTCTACATTTTCATGTATCTGCTGTGGCTTGCTCGCACCAATAATCGCTGAGCTAACTCCCGGTTGACGCAGTACCCATGCTAAGGCGAGCTGGGATAATGTCAGATCCATGCTTGCTGCCAGATCATTCAGTTCAGCGACTACACCTAGCACATCATCACGGAAATAGCTGCGAATTACCTGATTGACTGAATCATTGGCTGCGCGTGTATCGGATGCTGGCGCCTGTCCCGGCTTGTATTTCCCTGTTAATACACCTTGAGCGAGTGGAGAGAAGACAACCTGACCGAGTCCGTATTGCTGTGATACAGGCAGTACCTCCTGCTCAATATAGCGCTCAAATAGATTGTAGATCGGTTGATTGGCGGCGAGTGGACGCAGACGTAATCGTTCACCAATCGCAGCAGCCTCTGTAATTTGCGCTGCCGACCATTCGCTCACCGCAGCATACAGAATTTTACCCTGTGCAGTTAGATCATCGAGTGCACGAAGCGTTTCCTCCGTTGGCGTCTCTGCATCAAAGCGATGGCAGAAGTAAATATCGATATAATCCGTACCAAGACGTTTCAGGCTCGCTTCGCATTGCTCCATAATATGCTTGCGTGATAGACCACGATCATTTGGGCCATCGCCCATTGGGAAAAATACCTTTGTACTCAGCACATAGCTGGAACGTTCATAGCTAGCAAGTGCTGCTCCAATCGCTTTTTCACCCTCACCACGATTGTAAGCGTTTGCGGTATCAAAAAAATTAATACCTGTTTCAAATGCAGTACGAATACATAGATCGGCTGCCTGTTGCTCTGCGGCTGTTCCATAGGTCAGCCAGCTACCGAGTGAAATTTCACTAACCTTTAGACCGGTATTGCCTAGATTGCGGTATTTCATCAATATTCACACTCCTATTATGTAGATGGATAGGGCAGTTCACTGGATAGGAACCGCCTTAGCCATCATCCGCCAAAATGTTCCATTCGTCAACTACTACAGGTTTGAATGGGTTAACTATACGGAGAACCAGAAGGAGATCAAGCCATTTTAGCCTATGCCGTTCATATGAATGAATATTAGATAGCTGCCATACTAAAAGGGTATTTTCTAGCCTCATAATATTGTATGGCATCGCTCCATACTAAAGTAAATACGCTATACGTGATCATCTGCTTCCCGCTCCATTTGGAAATACGCGCCTGCCTGCAATTGATCGACAAAGTGCTGTAGCCATACATAATATTGCTGGGCATGCTGAAGCTTATGTAGATCACGCAGACAGCTTTCCCGTGTCTCAGCTGTGGTATCCTGTGCCAGAATCATCTCCGACAATTGCGGAATCACCTGCTCCAGACTGGAAGTCATCACATCAATCTCACGCTGCAAGCGACTGCCGAAGAAATTTTGAAAGGTTTTAAAATAATCGGTTTCTGCTTGATATTGATCGCGCCGATCACGCTTATCGTCCAGCTTGGTGATCATACGAGATTGAACAAGCGAACGAACCGCATAGCTCATATTACTTTTGCTCATGTTCATGCTATCCTTCATTTCCTCAAGCGTCATCGGTCGATCCTCAAAGTACATCACGCCATACAATTCGCCAAATGAATGATTCACCCCGTACAAATCCATCGTCCGTGCAATCGCATCAATGACTTCTGCACGAAGCTGCTGCTGATCCAGTCCAAGATTAGGCACATTTTTTTCCTTTTCCACCATAACACCTCGTATATGATCTGAATATGTCAGAAATTCAATGCAAAATTTACATGATTCACCGATAGTTTAACACTGTTTTGACTCAAAGTTCCACAAACGAGTGTACAATAATTTTTGTACAGAAGGACGAAATGAGTAATGATGCTGCTACAGATCAAATTATTCAATTAAATTTGAACACAGGAGTGAACGAAGTGAAATTGAGATGGATGCGGGAGGGCGAGGCGTTAGCATTTACCCTGCCAGCGGTCATTCCGCTGTTGCTGTTCTGGCTTGGGCCACTCGTCTACATATTTTATTTGAGCTTTACCGATTGGGATTTTATGAGCCCGGAAAAGGAATTTGTCGGCTGGGGCAACTATACGTATCTGCTCGGCAATCCTGACTTTTACCAGGCATTACGTGTGACACTGTTGTTCGGCATTGGGAGTGTCATTCCGATTATGATCGGTGGCTTGCTGCTCGCGCTATTGCTCAACAGCAAGCTACGCGGGTCGAGCATCTATCGTGCATTGATCTTCTCGCCGTGGATCACGCCGACTGTCGCTGTATCGATCATCTGGTCATGGATTTTCCAACCGGACGTCGGCTATGCCAATTACCTGCTCAAGCTGGTCGGCATTACCGGTATTGGCTGGCTACAGGATTCACAATGGGCACTTGTAGCTGTCCTGATCGTCACCCTATGGAAATCGATTGGCTGGGCGATGATCTTTTATCTGGTGGCACTGCGGAATTTACCTAGCGATCTGCTGGAAGCAGCTTCGATTGATGGAGCGGGCGCATGGAGCAAGTTTCGTCACATTACGATTCCGCTGATCTCACCAACGACCTTTTTCCTAGCCGTTATTTTAACGATTCAATCGCTTCAAGCCTATGATCAGATCAATGTGATGACGCAGGGTGGCCCGGCAGGTTCGACACGTACACTGTTATACATGTATTATCAGGCAGCCTTTGAAGCATTTGATGTCGGGCAAGCGTCAGCCGTTGCTGTACTGCTGATCCTCCTGTGTGTGGTGCTGTCCGCAGGTTCATTCTGGCTTGGCAGAAAGATGGTGCATTATTGAGATGAGTACAATGAATAACAAGCTGTCATCACAGCAAGGCGGTATGCAGGAGACTTCGGTGATGTCTAGCTCCGTACAGGGACAGCCTGCATCGATGACAGGTGGAAGTCGTAGAAAGGGCATGCTGTCTGCAAGGCAGCAGCTGGATAGTCGCCCCCGCAAGCGTAAGCAGCTGAGTCCCGGAGCAATGACAACGAATGTGATCCGTTATGCAGTATTAACGGTAATCGCGCTGGTAATGGCATTTCCTTTTTACTGGATGATTATGAGTGGACTCAAGACGAATGATGAGATTTTCCGTATGCCGCCAACATTGTGGCCAGAGCATATGCTGTGGAACAATTATGTGGATGCCTGGCATGCTGCGCCATTCGCCCGTTATATGCTGAACAGTATGTTTGTCGGTGCGGCGATTGCACTCCTACAGGTGATCAATTCAGCGATGATGGCTTATGCGCTGACTCATATGCAGTTTCGCCTAAAAGGATTATTTACCGGCATTGTGCTACTCGGCTATATGATCCCGAGTACAGCTGTTTATCTGCCGAGCTATCTGGTGCTGAGCAAGCTGCATTTGCTCGACTCGTATAGCGGACTCATTTTGTCTAACTGTGTGAGTGTATTCTCGATTTTCCTGATTCGACAGGCCTTTCTGCAAATTTCGCATGAGCTGGTGGAAGCGGGACAGCTTGACGGTGCATCGCATTTTCGCATTTTGTGGACAATGCTCGTACCGCTT
The DNA here is from genome assembly GCF_034055775.1 of Paenibacillus hunanensis. Classification (NCBI taxonomy): domain Bacteria; kingdom Bacillati; phylum Bacillota; class Bacilli; order Caryophanales; family Paenibacillaceae; genus Paenibacillus; species Paenibacillus hunanensis. The sequence continues at coordinate 2,430,615 of NZ_CP139194.1, forward strand.
GCCAGACCGACCTTTGCAGTGATGATACTGATTACCTTCATTGAGCAATATAACAACTATTTCTGGCCGATGCTCATTACGAAGAGTCCTGAGCTGCAACTCGTCTCCGCAGGCTTACGCAGCTTTTTTGTGGAAGGAGGAGCCTATGGTCTGAAATGGCCGCAAATTATGGCGGCTAGTGCCTTTACGATTGCCCCACTGCTCGTATTATTCCTGTTTACCCAGAAGACGATTATGCAGAGTGTGAATATGTCAGCTGGCGTGAGCAAATAAGGAAGCATGAAGAAGTCAATAAAGCGATACATGCAGAGATACATGAAGAAATAACATGCAAGTACAGCATGATCAGCTATTCGGATCATTATCATTTGGCAGGCGCAATGTCTGACCTATATCCCTTTATACAGGAGAGGATCAATCGCATGAATCTGTTCAGTATGTGGAAAAACAAAATCGTAAAACAACAGGTTAACACGCTAAATGAAATGGATGAGCAGCCAACTCCAGCACGTAGATCACGCAAATTCGGCTGGAAATCCGGACTGTCGCTCGTTATGATGTCAACCTTCCTGATCACAACAGCATGTGGCTCGCCATCGAGCGGAAGCACACCTGCAGCAGCAAGCAGCTCGACTGGAGCACAGACAACGGCATCCAGTGGCCCGGTTGAAATTGAATTCTGGTACGGTCTCGGTGGCAAGCTTGGCGATAACATGAAGAAGGTGATTGATGACTTCAACGCTTCGCAAAAGGACGTTATCGTCAAAGGCGTGGTACAGGCAGATTATGATGAAACGACACAAAAGCTACAGGCAGCCATTGCCGCAGGACAGGTTCCAGCAGCTGTGCTCAGCTCCAATGTTGAATGGGCGAAAAAAGGCTATTACGCACCGATGGATCAATTCATTAGCGCAGATCCTGATTTTAAAAAGGATGACTTTGTGCAGACCTTCCTCCAGCAGGGTCAGGTAGACGGGAAGCAATACTTCCTGCCGATGTACGGAACGACACAGGTTATGTATTACCGTAAGGATGCCTTGAAAGCAGCTGGGATCGATCCGTCCAGCCTGACTACATGGGAAGCCCTATCTGCGGCAGCAGCGAAAATGACGAAAAAGTCCGATGGCAAAACAACGTTCTACGGCTGGGAGCCAATGTGGGGCGCAGATAATATGATCGATGCGGTACTGAGCAAGGGTGGAAGCATCTTGAGCGCAGATGGCAAAACGGTAACGATCGATACACCAGAGTGGACAAGCACATGGGAATCATTCCGCAAATGGATTCACGATGATGGCATTATGACGATTCACTCCGGTGGTCAGGGCTGGGAATACTGGTACAAAACGATTGACGATGTAATGAAGAACAAAGCAGCAGGCTATACAGGCTCCAGTGGTGACCAGGGCGATCTGGACTTCAAAATCGTTGGCGCAATGGAGCAGCCGGGTTGGGAAGGTGTTGGTCAGGGTAAACCTGTAGCGAATGCCATTATGGCAGGCATTCCAGCACAGGCAAGTCCAGAGCAGCAGCAAGCAGCCTTCAAATGGCTGACGTACTTCTCCAAAGCGTCCAACACGGCACAATGGTCGATGAACACTGGTTATATCGCGGTACGTCAATCTGCACTACAGGATGAGAAATTCAAAGCCTTTAGCGCGAAAAATCCACAGATCGAAGTGCCACTGAAGCAGGCATCCCATGCTTCGCCTCCATTTCAGGACCCAACGGGTGGCAAAATTACGGATGCACTAAAGGTTGCCGCTGATCAGGTGCAGATCAACAATGTTCCAGCAGCACAGGCACTGGCGGAAGCACAGAAAAAGGCACAGCAGGAGCTTGATCGAGCGAATCGCTAAGCATTTTAGCTTTACGATAAGTCTAGTAGCAAGGCTTTACCCATACAGGTAAGTTCGTCGAATGGTAGATTGCCGATGAGCTTACCATGTGAAAAAGCGATACATTCAGAGCAAGCGATCCTCTTCATCATGTGAAGCAAGTATGAGCTAGCGCGAAGCAAAAGGCTTACAGGCATAAACGAATCGGTCACAGGCTGGATGATTCCTAACGCCAGCCTGCCGATGACATGATGATGCACAGCGCAGTAATGGCGCTGTGCATCGCTTTTTATCTGTACTTTTGATCTGTATAAGAAAGTTTGATTCGTATTGGAAAGGAAGCTAGCCAAATGACAGAGCTCATCAAAAAGACAACACATCGTCAGCATCAAGCTCAAGCTTCAAATGTTCACGCGCAAAATGATAGAAATAATATAACTGCGCATGAGCAGGCATCCAGCCAACCGTCAGTGGAGCAACTACGGGCTAGTCATGAACAACCACAGACTCACCATTTGCAAGCGTTAGATCGGATGGAATTGATTCGTTGTTTACTCCGTCAACCGAATGCGTCTAAGCGAATCGATGCCGTGTTATTTGATAAGGATGGAACTTTACTGGATTTTATCTACATGTGGGGCTACTGGGCAGATCAACTGCTACGTAGCTTTCGCGAAGCGCTGGAAGCTGATGGATTGAACTGGCAGGAGGAGAATGTCGCAGGTATCTGGGGCACCCTGCATGATTCGGACGGACATATTATCGACTATGATGTGCGTGGCCCGCTAGCTATGGGTACGATGAATGATGTATATGCGGTGTTGGCCTGGCAGGGCTATCGTGCAGGCTGGTCGTGGGGGCAGGCGAGCCAGATCGTGCGTGAGCTGGCGAAGGCTGCGGATCAGCAGCTGGAGCAGGCGCGACCGGTCAAAGAAGTAGAAGGAGTAACGGCTTTTATCGAGCAGTGTCGACAGTATGGTCTCAAGCTTGGTGTGGTTACCGCGGATGATACCACCAATGCGCATAAGCATTTATCATGGCTCGGTATAGAGCCGATGTTCGATGTGATGATCGGTAGTGATAGAGTCGAGCGTGGTAAGCCATTTCCTGATATGGTACAGCTTGCCTGTCAACAGCTTGGTGTGGAGCCAGCGCATACGATCGTGTTTGGTGATACGAATGGCGACATGATGATGGCGCACGCTGCTGGCTGTGAGATTGCAATTGGAATCGGGCAGTCGCAGGCGTTTACACTTCAAACGATGACGATCACATCGTTTACTGAACTGCTGACCGAAGAGGGGACGATGGCATGAGTATGTATGCAGGCTGGTTATTTTTAAGTGGAGCGATTCTGCTGGAGCTTAGTGGAACCGTATTGATGAAAGTATCGGATGGCTTCTCGCGTCCATTACCCTCGCTGTTGATGTTTATTTGTTATGCGGCAAGCTTCACGCTATTAAATTATGCTGTGCGCTATATGCCGATCAGTGTAGCCTATGCGATCTGGTCGGGTGTAGGCATTACGCTAATTAGCGTAGCAGGCTACTATCTATTCGGAGAACGACTGCGTATGACCTCGGTATGCTGGTTAGCTGTTATTGTAGTAGGCATTATTGGACTGAAATGGAGTGATGCACGATGACACGATCTTTTTATCAAACTATAGCTTCGAATCTTACAGCACCTGAGCCACAATGGATTCCGAATGAGCATGAACGGATCGCTTCCTTTCAAGTTATTACCGATACCCACCTGACCGCTGATTCGAAGCATCTATACAATCAGCATATGGAACTGGCATTCAATGATATTAGCAAGCTCGCTCAGGATAGCCTTGGCATTATGCATGCGGGAGATGTGACCGATCACGGGCTGCCTGCCGAGTATGCAGAGCTACAGCGTATCCAATCCTTATATGGTGAGCATCTTCCAGCGATGTACAGTACATCGGGTAATCATGATGTAGGTGATCTGAGCTGGAAGGAGGAGATGGAGGAACTGGAAGGACTCGTATCCTTGCAAGGGCAAGCCTTACCAGAATTATGGGGACAATATCGTCAGGAAGCGGCAGGTCTGTATCAGATTCCGTCAGTCGCCGAGGTTGCGGAGCCAGTTCATCAGCTGTGGTTACATCGTCTGGGCAGTTTTAATGAAGCAACAGCAACAGAAGGGGCTTATTATCAAAAGCGTCTGGGCGGCTACGTATTTATTTTCCTCGGCACAGAGCGCCCACTGGCAAAGGATTGTCATCTATCAGCGATGCAGTTAGAGTGGCTCCAGCAGCGTCTTCAAGCGGCGGTAACCGCATCGCCAGGGAAGCCGATCTTTGTTTTTTTGCATCAGCCGCTGATGAATACGGTCGCGGGCTCGTTAGAGCAGCAAGGCTGGTATGGTGTGGAGCAAGATCGTGATCTCAAGCAACTGTTACTGGAGTACCCACAGGTGATGCTATTTAGCGGACATACGCACTGGCAATTAAGCTCTCCTCATACGATGCATCAATCGGCCGCAGGAACAGTTATGTTCAACACAGCTTCGGTCGCTTATTTGTGGACGGATGAAGATGAATATTTGGAAGGCAGTCAGGGCTATTATGTCGATATTTATCCTGCACATATCGTAGTGCGTGGTCGTGATTTTGCCGCTGGACGGTGGCTAGAAGAAGCGATGTGGGCATTTGCGTATGGTGGTACAGAGTAGCATGCTGCTGCACAAGTTACATAGATGGAGGGAGATCGCTACTGCGGTCGATATTCTGTAATCGACTGACACGGATAGAGCGTTCGATACAAGAATCCAGAGCAAGCTGAGGATTGTCGCCGTGAAGCCTGACTCTCTAATGTACATATCCACATCTCTCATAGGCTGTGCGCAGATCATCCATCGAATCGATAACTAGCACCATCTTAGCATGAAATGGTCATCTGTGTGCAGAATATGGTATCCTTACTTCGGGTTCGGTACAATACCGTAAAAGACAGACTCGCTTGCAGTCACTTATAGATATATGCGAGCGAGAGAGAAGTGGAGAGATCAGAGATGAAGATGGTTGCACCGGAGTCATTTACGTACAAAGCAGGGCGACGAGCGGTATTGCTACTGCATGGTTATACAGGCAGTACGGTACATGTGCGCCGTCTGGGCAGATATTTACATGAGCAGGGTTATACCTGTCATGCACCTTTATATGCAGGCCATGGCGATGTGCCCGAACGATTACTTCGTACACGTCCAGCTGCATGGTGGCAAAGTGTAGTCGATGGCTATGATTGGCTTCAGCAGCAGGGTTATGAGGAAATTGCAGTTGCTGGTGTATCGCTCGGTGGCGTGTTCACATTACGTATGGGTACATTATTTCCGGTCAAGGCGGTCATTTCAATGAGTGCGCCTGTGCAGGAGAAGAATACAGCAGATATTTTGCAGCGTGTGCTCGATTATGCGCGCTGGTATGTATCGTTGGAAACGAAAGACCCGGCTATAATCGCCCAGCGACTGGACAGTCTGGCGAATGAACCGCTGAACGAGCTAGAGCAGCTTCGCCAGCTGATTAGCTCAACAGCTGGAAGACTGAGTCGCATTACCGCACCCGCATTGATTATGCAGGGGCAGCAGGATGATGTGCTTTATCAGGATAGTGCACGCACGATCTATGAGCAGATCGGTTCCTCGCATAAAGAGCTCAAGTGGTATCCGAATTCAGGTCATATTTTGCCTATGGATGTTGAGCAGGCTCAAGTGTTTGCAGATATTCATCAATTTTTGGACGCCTTGGACTGGCAGGTATAATAATAGTACGTTAGAGGGCTATTTTTTCACTGAAATGGTAAAGAGCCATTGTTAGATATGACAGTGTTTTAAGCTTTTTTTCATTTGTACTACATCTATTGTTCATGTTGACGGTTTATACTTAGTATATTCAAGATCATCAGGAACGGAGTGGTTCAGATGAGTGAAGAGTTTTTGCAGGAGCTTCATCGTGTCGGACGTGAGGATGAATGGCACTATAAGCTTATGATGCAGGGGATACGCCGTACACTGGCGGCGCGGAAGTCGGAAGGGGTATTCCGGCGGTATCTGCGTACGATCAAAAAAAACACAACCGGAGGCTGGTATTAATGCCAGCTCTCCGGTTGTGTTTTTTAATATCTAGCACGTTTCTTTTCATCCAACAGATCATAAAGATACGCTTATAAGTGTTGCCGAATTTTAAATTATATCATTTTATATCATATAGCTAGACTTTATACGATGAAGTGAAGCTGTAGGCATAATATTATACACGTTTACTATATATGGTTAGCCAGTTGTGTTAAGTGCAGGCAAACCAGGTAGTAGATGCACGCCAGCAAAGTAACCAAGCGAGATAAATACAACTGTCCAGATCAATGCACCTGCGGCGCAGATCGATACATAATAGCGAAACGGCATTGCGCTAATACCAGAGATATAGCCAGCAGCATGACGCACGCCGGGAATAAAATACGAAAACAGTACCGTCCAGCGACCGTAACGGTGAAACCACTGCTGAATTCGCTCATACCGGGTCACAGTTAATCCGACCCATTTGCCATAATTCACAATTAGTGTGGAGCCTAGCTGTCGACCAATCCAGTAGCTAATCGTCATTCCACCAATTGAGCCGACAAAGCTGAACAGAAATACGAGTGGCAAATGCAATACATGCTTGGAAGCGAGGTAACCGACGACGATCATCAACATCTCATCGGGAATCGGTAGCCCGATAATACCAAGGGCGAGCAAGCCCGAGATGGCGATATAACCATAGCGTCCAATATATTCAATAGCCAGATCCATGAGACATCACTTCCTGACCATTTTGTTTTTAAAAGATGGAAATGGGATACGGCTGATCATCAAGAACGATAATAGCGCGATCAAGGCAATCAACAGCGTTGGCTGTAGCGAATGTGTAATCAGTGACAGCAGTGCGAGCACCGTACCAGCAGCCGTAATCGGCATTCCAGTAAAGCCTGCGCTTGTTCCCGTGACATTAAATCGTGCCAGTCGTAGTGCACCGCAAATAACAAACAGCACCGCAGCCACCGAACCAGAGCCACTTCTTGGATCAAGCTGATCAAACAGCACCAGAAATACAGGTGCCGCGCCAAAGGAAATCAGATCAGCTAGTGAATCGAGCTGCTTACCAAATTCACTAGTGCAATGCAGCAGTCGTGCCAGCAAGCCATCAAACACATCAAATAATGCAGCAAATAAAATCATTAACGCTGCCAAAGGATAATGCTCATGAATCGTCAGTAGTAGCGACACGGTTCCAGCCGCCAGATTAAGTACCGTACATAATGAGGGGATAAAGCTCCATTTCATCATTGTTCATTCCTTCCAGGCATCCTTATGCCGTGTGTTACAGCGATTTACGGTTCAAATTGGTAGCCGACACCGATCACAGTACGGATGTGCCCCGATTCGGGACCTAGCTTGGCGCGTAGCTTTTTAATATGAGAATCAACTACACGCGATTCCCCTTCAAACTCAATTCCCCAGATACGACTCAGCAGGGTGTCTCGCGGAATCACGCGATTTTTATTCCGAACGAGCACTAGCAAGAGCTCATACTCCTTCGGTGTTAACTCCACAGGCTTACCGTCCAGCTCCAGTCGACGGGTTAATGTGTTCAGCACCGCAGTACCGAAGCTCAGACGATGACCCTGTGGTTCGTAATTTTCCGTTACTCGCTTCATCAGCGAATTCGCTCGTGCGAGCAGTACGCGCGGGCTGAATGGCTTGGTCACATAATCATCTGCACCAAGCTCGAAGCCGAGTACCTTGTCACTATCCGCAGACTTGGCAGTGAGCAGAATAATCGGCACCCCGGAGTGCTTGCGAATATGGCGACATACCTCAAAGCCATCCATATGCGGCATCATAATATCCAGGATGATCAGATCTGGATAATGCAGATCGAACTGCTCCAGTGCCTGCTCGCCATCCTCAGCTTCAACAATTACCCAGCCATCACTTTGAAAATAATCAGCGATGACCTCGCGAATGCGTTGTTCATCTTCGACTAGCAAAATCTTTCCAGCCATACCTATACTCCTTCCCGAATCACGTCAGGGCGTACACGATCATCAAAGATAATAGAAAAGCGTACCCCATCTGCTAAATTGCGTACCGAATAGCTACAGCCATGTAAGTCCAGAATCTGGCTGGCAATCGGTAAACCAAGTCCAGTACCGCCAGTCTGTCGACTACGGGAAGGCTCTGCACGGTAAAATCGTTCCCAAATATGCTCTATATGCTCCTCAGCAATCGGTTTACCGGTATTATCCACATGGAGTGTGGTCGTCAATGTCGTGCTCTCAATCACCACGCGAATATCGCTGCCTGTCTCCGCATGACGAATCGCATTGATAATCAGATTGCGAAGCACCTGCTCAATCCAGTCGGGATCGGCGAGCACCGGATTTTCATTGATCGGTGAGATGACAATTTGTAGCTGTCTTGGCTGGAGGGAGTAGATAAGCTTATCCGCTACCTTTTCAGATAGCTCACTCAGCATGAACGGACGAGGCTGTAAATGAATCGTACCGGATTCGAGGCGGGCGAGATCCAGCATATCCTTGATCAGCATTTCCATCTTATCCGCTTCCTCAATAATCACACTGACATAATGACCGCTTTTATCGACATTCACGCCATCCTGTAAGCCTTCAGCGAAGCTTTTCACGATGCTAAGTGGCGTCTTCAGCTCATGCGAAGCATTGGTGAAAAAGCTCTGCTGAATCTGCTCCATGCGTTGCTTTTGTTCCATATCCTGCTGTAGCTGTGTGTTCGCTTCCTGTAGCTCGCGTAGAGCAGTATCCAGCTTACGTGCCAGTGTATCCATACTGCGTGCCAGACCTCCCAGCTCATCCTGCTGACGCAGGGGTGGGGCACTGCTGCTAAAATCAAGCCGTACCATCCGCTTGGCCATTCGATTCAGTGCAATGAGTGGCTTCGTGACCATACGTGAGAAGAACAGGGATAGAATCAGAATAAGAGCAAAGCCACCAATTCCGAGATATAGATAAAACCAGCGTAGCGCTGCATTGGTATCACTAATCTCCTGAATAGACGTGATGACAAACAATAATTGCTGCTGTCCGTTCTTTTGTATCGGATACAGAGTGATCAGATTGTTGGCACCACTCCAGGAGTCGTTCCAGCCATACTGGATTGGATTCATGTTTTTCAGATCGGTTTGCTGCTCTGCACTCAGTGGGAATTGCTCGTACAATGCTTGTAGCAGTAAGCCCTGACTGATTTTCCAGTTCGATAGATCAGGCAAAACCAGTTCACTGACTGTGCCTGTCAATTTGGTCGTATTCGGTTCGTAGCTATCGCCTACGGTTTTGATACCATTTTTACTAATTTGCTGCGGATCGAGTACCGTATAAGGCTGCTTGCTGCTCGGTGCTCTCATACTGCCGTAGATCGTCAGTGTGTCCCCCAGCTTAATATGAGCTTTGCGAAATGGATCACCATATTCACTTAGCATCAGCGCCAGTGGTACGAAGATCTGCTTCCCATCGGGCTGCTTCAATAATAAATGATACGTTTCGTTCAGGCTCAGCTGGTACATATCGTTCAGCATCACTTCACCCTGCGGATTAATGACAGCGAGCTGACTTTTATTCGTTTCCATAAAGCGTATGGCTTGTCGGGATAATGTATTACTATCCTCGGATTCCGTCACATAGCTGTGCGCCAGCTGCTCCAGATTGTGCTCGACCTGACGCATTTTATACGTTTCATAAAATTGATTAAAGAAAAGCAATTGGGATAAGATGACCATCGCATAAAAACAGGCAAACACGATGACCGTAATAATAAACAGCTTAAAGGTAATACTGCGGTTTTTCATAGGCGCTCCTTTTGAACAACTGACCGAAATATACGGTATACCTATTGCATCATAACATACTCGTTATAGAGAAGGATTGCCGCTTACTCGCTTTATCGACAAACCGACAGATTATTGTATATATTCGGTACATTTAGTATACGGAAACGATTTGTCCTCTATGTGTCCATATCGGAACTTGAATTGATAAAGGATATGTAGAAAAGAGTGAGTTGATCATGCTGTCGATGGGGAGGGAGAAATGATGAAGGGGAAATGTGGATGGATAATAACAGAATCATATGGGAAAGATAAGAGGTGAAAATGTACATGGTGTCATAGATACGAGAGGTGCAATCCAGGATATGAAATAAACAGAGCTATGAAATAAACAAAATGGCTTTATGCTCAAGCTATTAAAATGGTCAAAACGACGATAGCGAAATCCGTTTTTTCTCTATCGTCGTTGGCTTAGCTTCGATCTAACGTTTACGCAGCATAGCGATCAATTCGCGACGGCTGGATGTGTCCGTTTTAGTGAAAATCGATTTAAAATGATCCTGTACGGTAAATGTGGAAATGTGCAGAGCGGCTGCGATCTGGCGTGTGGATAGACCTTTTATTACGTGCTGAACAAGCTGCTGTTCACGCGTCGTTAGCGCAAATTGCTCACATTGCAAACGAAATAACTGCTCAGGTGGAGCTGATTCCAGCTCAATCATCACCTGTCGATGTTCATCGTTTGTATATACCAGATTCGCACGCATCCAGACATAGTAGCCACAAGCAGGAATATAGCTTTGCAGGCTTTCTGTATAGCCCGCTGTATCGGCAGGCTGCTGCAATAGCTTGAGAGCGGCAGTATGAATAGGACGAGGCCATGCAGAATTGGATTCATTTTCATGTTGTCGTAATCTGTCCAGCCATGATGTGGCGGCACGATTAGCAGATAATAGCTCTAGTTGCTCGGATAGCAGTACAATGCCCTTTTCTATTGGCTTGGATAAATTGGGCGCGGAATCTATGGAGTGGCTTGTAGCTCTCTCTTGCTCGCTGCTTTTCTGCTGCATTTGGTGCAGGGAATTCAGACTAAATACACGTAATTGTGCAGCAATTGCAGGCGATAGCTGTGCGATCCATTCCTTTTCGTATGTGCTGAATAGCGGTTGATTATACAAACGATATAAAGTTAGAAATCCCCAGCAGCGATTGTTATAGATCATGGCAGCGCGAAGCTCGTCGCCAAAGCCAGCAGGGCGTAGCACCTTATCATATCGTGGATGCTCCAATAGAAGATGAGGCTGGTGTTGACTTAACACCGCGATTGGTGGGTCACAATGCACGAGATTGCAATACGCATCCTTTGCCTCAGCATAAGCATATTCATAAGCAAGCAGTTCCGCATGAATATCTTCTAGCTGTTGTTCCACTACTGCCCCTATCGACAATAGACTTTCTGGATCAACGAGTGTACAGCATGCTGCACCGAATGGAACATACTGATTCAACCACTGGAGTAGCTGAGAGCGATATTGGACAGAAGAAATAGGATGAGAAGCAGCAGAATAAGAAGGATATGTAGCATAATTAGAACTTACGCTTGCTTCTGGTAGACGAGGGAGCTTGTTGGGGAATGAATGTGTTGGAGGTGCTGATTTATTGAAATTTTGATGCTGGCTAGGATGCATGATAGAAACCCTCTTTTCTTCATTCAATCTATAACATGAACATAATAAATTAGTAAGCAATGATAAATCCCAGCTTTGTGGGATAGGCGAAATGTAGTGTCTATTACATAATGAGAAACAGTAAGAATGTGAGGATGATCCAGGCATAGACAACGCATGATAGCTTGAGCATAAATAGAGCACGATACAACATACACATGCAAGATAGGGCTGTTGGCTGTATTCATTTATGTATACTGAAGCTTCGATCTGTATATGCAGTTAGCAAGGATCATAATCCAGTTAATTGAGAATCATTCTTAATTGAATCACAGTATATCAAAGCATGCTCTATTGCACAATCGATACGATGCATGCAGTAGCTTTATTGTAGTCGTTCTATACACAAGAAGGCTCGCGAGCGCTTCATGCTTAGAAAATCAAAGAAAGCGCTCCGTGTTCAGTTTGTAGCGTCATGCGTATTCAGTAACCAGTAGCTCTAGACAGGGAGGTTCAATCTATGCAACAACCAGATGAAAAAACAGATCATAAGCAGTCCTTTTCCAAGGATATGATTCCAGCATCAAACACCATATCCAATTCAAGATCAGATTCTACATCCAATTGTATGGAATCATCGTACTCGGCAGATGAACCATCTAATCCTGCTACCCAGCTACCTATGAGCTGGCATAGTGAGGCAGCCGCTGCCTATCCTCAGACTATCGGTCACAAAATTCCTGCTTATTCCGTGCTATATGAGCTAAGTGGCATGATTTTGGAAACAGGTATGAATCGCCAACATTGTCATGTAGCTCGCGCATTAACCGAACGTGAGACCAGCGAGTTAGCCAGTGGGAATACGAATACTTCAATCGACAATTCCACAAACCAGCCCATCCATAACAGCTCACTCCAGCATTCAATAACTAAAGCTTGTTCGCTCTCAGCTCATCAGCCAGCCGGATCATCAACGTCATATGAATCATTGCGACATATTGCAATCATTGGCGCTGGTGGTGGACAGGAATTAGTAGCGTGGCTGCCGAGCTATCCCCACTGGCTGGTGACGGGTGTTGATCCATCTCTACAGATGCTTGATACAGCAAGGCAGCGTGCAGAGCAAGCAGGTATTACTGCACGCTGTCGTCTACATATCGGAATGATCGATCAGTTGCCAGAGCGAGTGGATGGTGAAATGAATCATATTATGGAAGAAGATTCACTGTCATATACATCCACTTCTACGGTATCCATGAATAAGTCAGATGTAAAGTCCACTTCCACGCCCGATTCAACGTCTCATCAGAAAGCTTCATCGTTACGATATGACGCGGCTTCTTGTTTGTTAGTATTGCATTTTCTTCCACATGAACAGCAACAAGAGATGCTAAACAAGCTCGTTGCAACGGTGAAACCTGGCGCGCCTGTTATTATTGCCTGCCTATCCATTCCGTCTCAGACTTCGGTCAACGATTGGCAGATGGAGGCATGGCATATGCATATGCAGCAAAATGGGATTACCGAGACAGAGTGGCAGCGCTTTGCCCATTCGATCAGTGTCACGTCCTATCCGCCACACGCAGATAAGATGGAAGCGATGTTAGCTCAAGCTGGATTGGTAGAGATTAGTACTTATTTTCAAACATTATCGATTCGTGCATGGTGCGGAAGACGAGCGCTTGAAGGGGAGGGGTGAATCCATGCGTGATCAGATTATTATTGTTGGTGGTTATGGAACAGTAGGACAGCGTATTTGTCGTCGCTTGCTGCGATCTGATCTAGCCAGATCGTACAATATAGTTGTAGCTGGTCGTAATGAAGAGTCTGCCAAAGCATGCAGCGCATCAATGGACGGTGAAGTGGAGCCACTTCAATGGGATGTCAGGATGTCTTCCGAACGATGGCCTGATCTATCCGCTGCTCGTCTCATCATCATGTGTCTTGATCTGACAGAAACAACGCTTGTAGCTTATTGTCTGGAGCAAGGCATTGACTATATCGATATCACAGCGAACGGCGAATTTTTACAGCGGATTGAGCAGTTGAGCAGGGATTCGGTTGCTTCGTCTTCACATGCACAGCGTTCTCCCATCATATTACTCAGCGTTGGGTTAGCACCGGGTCTAACCAACCTGCTCGCAGCTGAGCTACATCGACGGTTGGATGTTACAGAGCAACTGGATATTTCCATTATGCTTGGTCTGGGTGAACGACATGGACAGGCCGCGATTCGTTGGACAGTGGATCAGCTTGCAACCCGGTTTACAATTATGGAAGACGGCACGCCTGTATATGTGAAGAGTCTGACCGATGGACGAGTGGTATCGATGCTGTGTGATGATGACGATGATCCAACCGCTGAATTGAAAGGAAATGATAGCAAAAGATCCCGTAACCGGGCACACAAATACGTATATCGCTTCCCTTTTTCAGATCAACAGACATTGGCACATACGCTTGCTGTACCGTCCGTATCGACTCGTCTTGGTTTCGATTCGGTCGCACTGACAAGGTGGCTTGCGGTGATGCAACGAATTGGCATATTTCGCCTGATGTCTATTCCATTTGTGAAAAAGGTGATCACTGCGTTACTTAGCAGTATTCATGTTGGAAGTGATCAGTATGCAATCCGTGTCGACGCAACAGGAATACGTCGTGGTAAGCCTGTTCGACTGTCCTGTGTGCTCAATGGACATAATCAATCCGCTGCCACAGCTGAGATTGCCGCTTTATCAGCAGAGCGGTTGTTACAACGTTCATCTGATTCTTCCTATGGAATTTTGCACATAGAAGAATTGTTGGACTGGTTGACTGTTAAAACCGATCTACAGCAAAGATTAGCGTTGCGAATGAACGGACTGGATGAATAAAAATACGTATCGTTTTATATATACAATTGCTAATACTCTCAATCTAGCTTACAATCACTATAATATTTAATTAACCTATGGTCAGTAGTAGAGCAGAGGAGAGATTATTGTGGATGATATGACATTAATGATGAAAGAGCTTACCGAAAGCGATGGCGTGTCTGGCTTCGAGCGTTCGGTACGCGATAAAATGGCCGAGTATTTAAACCCATTATCCGACGAATTGATGAAGGATCGTCTCGGCAGCATTATCGGTAAAAAGGTCGGTAATGAGCAGGGACCGCGCGTATTGATCGCGGGTCATCTGGATGAAATCGGCTTTCTCGTGACAAGCATTACACCGAAGGGCTTTCTTCGTTTTGAACAACTAGGCGGCTGGTGGCCACATTCGGTCATGTCCCAGCGTGTACGTGTCAAAACGCGCAAGGGTGATTATGTCGGTATCGTTGGCTCCAAGCCACCACATGGTATGGAAGCAGCAGAGCGTGAGAAGGTCGTGAAGCTCAAGCAGATGTATATCGACATCGGCGCACGCGATGCAGATGATGCCAAAGCGATGGGTGTACGCCCGGGCGACTGGATCGTACCGATCTCAGAATTCACAACGATGCGCGATGACGAGCTGTGGGTAGGTAAAGCACTCGACAACCGCGCTGGCTGCGCATTGGCAGTAGAGGTGCTCAAGCGTCTGCAAGAAGAACAGCATCCAAACGTGCTATATGCTGGTGCAACCGTGCAGGAGGAAGTCGGTCTGCGTGGTGCGACCACTGTTGCGAACCTGGTACAGCCCGATATCGCTTTTGCTCTGGATGTAGGTATTGCTAACGATATCCCAGGCGTCGAAGCCGAAAGCCCATCCAACGTAGGCGGCGGCCCACTCATACTGCTGCTCGATGCAACGATGATCCCACACAGCGGACTACGTGATCTCGTCATGGATACAGCAGAAGAGCTAGGTATGGACATTCAGGTTGCTACCGTCACGGGCGGCGGCACAGACGCAGGTAAATTCCATTTACATGGTACAGGCTGCCCAACCCTATCGATGGGATTCGCTACGCGCTATATCCATACGCATAACGCAATTATGGCGAAAAAAGATTTTGACGAAGCCGCTACCTTATTAGTAAATGTCATCAAAAAGCTGGATCAAGACAAGATGAATGAACTGTTTGGTTGATGAAGGCTGAAAATAGCTACAAAAGGTAACGATATAACAGATACACTATTTAATAGGAAGTAAAAAATAAGCCCTCTCGATCCTCGTAATTGCCACGTTCAGCTATAGTACGCTGGAGTTGATCACGAAGATACGGAAGGGCTTATTTGCTATAGTTATCGAAAATTAAAAATCGAAACAAAATAAAAGTGTACATTAGAATACTGCTTATGACATAGAGAGAGTATTGTTTTATTGTTATTACGGTTCTCCCCCAAGGCATGATATAAGCAGCACTTCACTGCGGGAAGGAAATAAGGGGAAAGGGCGACTTGCAGTGTTAGTGATTTCCTAACACGTAGTTCAATAGAAAGTGATTTTTGCTAAGCAAAATATCTTACCCTTCGTAGGCGCGGGAATCTACATTGACTCTTCTTTCGTAGATTCCTGCGCGATACCGGAGCCCGTCCCCTTATTCCTTCCCGGAGTGAATTACTCCTATCTCAGCCGAATTGTTTCATAAAACCAGCCATCCGCTCCAGCGCCACTTCCAGCTTTGCCGGAGACGTTGCATAAGAGCACCGAATAAACCCTTCGCCCCCTTTACCAAAAGCAGTACCCGGCACCGTCAAAACACTCGTTTCCTCTAGCAGCCGCTCAGCGAACTGCTCCGACGTTAACCCCGTATGTGCGATAGAAGGGAATGCGTAAAATGCACCCTTCGGCTCGTGACAGGGGAAACCTGCCTGACATAAGCCGCTCACAAACATTTGTCTGCGTGAGTTGTACGAGTCCATCATCATATCCTTCGCTTCGATCCCATGAGGCTTGAGCGATTCCAGTGCAGCGATTTGTCCGAGAATCGGTGCGCACATGATCGTATATTGATGGATTTTGAGCATCGGTGCGATGACCTCTTCTGGCCCACATGCATAGCCAATGCGCCAGCCCGTCATAGCGAAGGCTTTGGAGAATCCGCTGATTAGCAAGGTGCGATCCTTCATACCCGGCATTGCAGCAAAGCTTACATGCTTGCTGCCGTAGGTCAGCTCACCGTAGATTTCATCGGATAAAACAAATAGATTATACTTTTCTACGATTTTAGCGATAGGGAGCCAGTCCTCATACGTCATCACTGCACCTGTCGGATTGCTCGGATAGTTCAAGATCAATAGCTTGGAGCGTGGTGTAATGCTAGCTTCGAGCTGCTCAGCCGTTAGCTTGAAGCTGTTCGCAGCTGTCGTTTCCACTTCAACCGTCTTGCCGCTGCATAGTCCGGTAATCGGTGAATAGGATACATAACAGGGAGCAGGGACGAGAATTTCATCGCCTTCCTCAATCAGAACACGTAGAGCCAGATCAAGTGCTTCACTGCTACCGATTGTGACCATCATCTCATGCACAGGATCATAATTGACGCGGAAATTGTCTTCCAGATAAGTGGAGATGCTTTCGCGCAGCTCCAGTAAACCAGCGTTAGGTGTATACTCGGTGCGACCCTGCTCCAGTGCGCGGATACAAGCCTCGCGCACAGCCCGTGGTGTGGTAAAGTCTGGTTCTCCGATACCGAGTGAGATCACATCCTCACGTCCAGAAATATAATCAAAAAATTTGCGAATACCCGATTGTGGCATGTCCTGTGCAAGTGGTGTAACCAGACTGCGCTTTGTCATTGAACTCATCATTGCTCCTCCTTAGTGTAGAACGCTCTGTTATATTCTGATTGTGGTTCATTTCATCGTATGCCGACCGCTTTTAGATACAAAAAAAGACCCGTCCCTGTAAAAGGGACGAGCCTCTGCCCGTGTTACCACCCTGGTTCCGCCTCAAATACAAGCGGCACTCTGCAACGTATCTAGCAATACGTGTTCCCGTTAACGCTGGAAATGCGGCAGCACCTACTGTTAGTTCAGCCTGCTTCTCGGGGATGGCTTCGGTTATGTTCTGAACGTTGGCTTTCACCTGACCCAACTCTCTGGAGAACAGAATCGTAACGTACTCTTTCCCGTCATCGAATATATTTATCGTAGCCGTCATTACGGCTTGCTTTGCTTGATGATTACACATGTCATAGCTGAATGAATCAGCTGGAGGTGTGTGGTTTAATTTGAATTGTCATGACGATTCGTTTGACCGGTCAAATCGTAGGCTCATTGTAATACAGGAATTTGGGGATTGCAAGAGGGAGTTTTAAAAAAGAAAATGAGTAGCTCTTGCACGGGACTCCCGCGATTGAAATGTAGATGACAGGTAATCAAGCATTTGAGCTTAATTTTTAATGTGACGTATATAAGTTATATTTGGCAATACATAATGCTCTTGATAAGCTTCAAGAATAGTATGATTGTACGTCAATTCCTATTCATACCCAGAACGTAGGATATTTCTTATGAGCAAATAAATTGTTGTACAGCAAAGTAATACATACAATCACAATAGCACCGGCAAGTACCGGAGTGAAAAGGAATGACCAGGAGCTTGACGCAGTAATGACGATGATTGGATTTGCGCCAGCAGGTGGGTGAGTCGTTTTGGTGAGGATCATAGCAGCAATACCGAGACCCACACCCAGTGCCAGCGACCAGATCGTATAACCGAATAGATGCGAGATGAGCAGACCACATAATGTCGTAATAACGTGACCGCCAATGATATTTCTCGGTTGTGATAGAGGTGCCTCCGGCAGAGCGAATGCCAGAACGCAGCTCGCTCCAAAAGGTGCCATGAGTAGTACCGCATCCATGCTAGCTGATAAAGCTCCCAGTGCTAAAATAGCAATCGCTCCACCCACGAATGCCCACCATGCTTGCCACACATTAATAAGCAATGGAGAGCGAGAAGTCGAACCAAATTTACGAAAATAATGTTTTAGATATGTCATGATACTGCACAACCTTTCCATCCATGTCCTATATTTTATACATATGCTGCTATGGATTAGTGTACAAGCGACTTATCTATCTGTAAAATTGATAATACTAATAAATATATCTAAAAAACTGATGGAGTGATCTATAGATGCTTAGTCAAATCGAAGGAAAGTATATCTATACATTTTTGAAGGTGTACGAATATCGCAATATTAGTAAAGCCTCATCTGTTCTCGGATTCTCGCAATCGTCGGTCACCAATCATATTCAGCTAGTTGAGCAAATGGCTGGAGCCAAACTATTTGAGCGCATGATTCATGGTGTCGTTCCGACGGAACAGGGTGAGATTTTTGCTAAGTATGCTTATCGCTTCATGAAGCTGGCTCAGGAGATGAAGGATGAAATTCAGGGGATTCGTAGTACGATCAAAGTCAAAGCGCTGGAGTCCTTTTGCGTAACTCAATTCTCGGAGCCGCTGGTCGGATTTCTGGAGCAGCACCCACGCTTGGAGATCGAGCTTACCACGGCTTTTCAGCAGCATATTGTAGATGAGGTGCTTCAGCAAAAGGTGGATGTAGGCATTGTGCCTTTTCATCCACATATTGCGAAGCTAAAGTATACGCCGATTGTGCAGGAGAAGTTCGTATTCGTATGCTCAAGTGCAATCGCATTAGAGGAAATGATGAACAATGAGCTTCGTATGATCGGCTTTGGCAACCATTGTATGTATCAATCGTTAACGGACAAACGACTCACTGAGCTTGGCAAAACTCATTATCGCAATATCACCTACACGAGTCTGGAAATGATCAAGCAGACTGTACTAGGTGGTGCAGGCATTGCCCTGATGCCTGAAAGTGCTATCAAACAGGAGCTGGATACCGGGCGATTACAGACGATCGAGCTAGGAGAACCCATCTGGATTGAGCATGGTGTGATCGAGCATGCATCCGCAAAGCGTAATGCGAATACGGCGTTGTTCAAGCAGTATATCGTGGATTATTTTGAGAAAGAAGGAGGGTATGTATCGGTTTATTGATAACAGAAACGTACTATTTTTACAGCTATACTCAGTTGGATTGACATGTGTCTGGCTTGTTATTTTTACATGTATAAAGACATTATTTTCAAGTGTATGCAGCATACTCTGCTCTCGCATCATACTCTGCACAGGCAGGTTATGCGGTGAGGGGAGTATGCTTATTGGTCTATCATTCCATCGAAACTGCCGAAACGAAACCTCGATCCTGCCGAACAATCGAATAATTCAAGTGAATCCTCATATTGTTCAACTCCAACTAGTTTCAACCACCAAGCTAGCTCCACATCTTCTGTATAAATTTCAATTAATTCTGTGATTTCTTCAATTTGTAAGCGCTATCTTTAACCTATGATGGAAAGGCATCAACGGCTTTGCAGTCTATGCAGTTCCACCAATTTGCCTGTGAAAAGGAGAGGAAGCGATGAACAGACAAGCCAGAACGATGTGGCGCACATTGGGCGTTCAGGTAATGACGCTTGCGCTTATGCTACCCGCGTTTACCTGGGGCAGTGCGGACACGAATCGTGCTGAAGCGGCAACGGTATCACGTACGATCTCGGTTGATACAAGTCAGGTAGTACAATCCGATTTTCTTGGTGTCGGTGTTAACATTATTCCGACCAATCTGATGGAGCTCGGTACACGATATGGATACAACGATGCGTACTGGGCGATGGATGCGAACCGAATCGAGAAAATTCAACCGAAGGTTGCTCGCGTCTGGTTCCAGATTGACTGGATGGAGCCACAGAAAGGCACCTATACATTCAATAGTGACAAGATGAAAGCATTTTATAAATACATGGATGCTCTGAAAACAGCAGGCACTGAGGTGGAGCTGAACTTTGGCTGGAAGGTGGGCAGCACGGTACAGAGCTGGTTTAACATTCCTGGCTTAAAAGATCCCTATGTAAGTGCCCCGGCTGATCTGGATGCATATGCTGTATCGGCATCGGCTGCACTGAATGAACTACTGAACCAGCGCGGATACAACAATATCAAATACTTAACGTTCTACAACGAGCCGAACGGAAGCTGGGATTTTGAAGGCCCGGCTGACCAGAAGGCTTACTATGCGCAAATGGTACAGAAGGTGCATAACCGTCTCACAGCAGATGGGTTACGCGATCGCATTGAAATCTGGGGCCCTGAGGAAACAGGCGCTCTCGACTGGATGCAATATATGAAAAATAATGCGGACAGTGCATTTGATGCCTATACCTTCCACGTGTATGGCACTAGCTACGATGGTCTGGGCAATGTGATCTCCGATCGTCATGCCGCAGCAGGCTCCAAGCCTGTCGTGATGACGGAATTTGGCTGGGCAGATGATGATGCTAGCAACTGGAATGCCGGCTTTGCCAACTCGGTCATTCGTGCCGCGAATGATGGCTTGCGCGGTGCGCTCATGTGGCAGATGAATGGCGCATGGTCAAGCGATCCAGATGGAGATACGAATGGTACGTATACGATGTGGCATTCCTTGCCGCTGGATCGTGATCCACGTAAAACGTATTATTCCGCTGGCTTCCTGAATCGCTACATTCCGGAGCACAGTCAGGTACTGAAAGTGAACACAGGTGGGGCAAGCGATGTGCGTGCTTCCGCGTTCCGTGGAGCGGATGGCAACTACACCGTACTGGTGGAGTCGAAGGGTGATAGCGCACAGCAGCTCACGATTGACTTCGGTAACACCAGTATCAACAAAACCTTTTACAAAATGACGTATCGGGATAGCGTACAGCCGAATGCACAGGCAACCCTGCCGGTAGTAGAAAACACATTCGCTGCACAAAAATCATTTATCGATAATAGCACCGATACAGGCTACCACTTCTCCATTTATACAAGCGCTAAGCCACAAACACAGGTTGAAGTGACACCGATCGAAAAAACAGTAACAGGGGGTCAAACGTTGCAGCTACAAGCGAATACGATTGACGCCACCTATGGAAACACAAGCGTAGCTGCGGTAACTGAGGATACGTATGGTACAGAGACTGATTCGGATTCCACATCTAGTGAAACGATGAAATCATCGACAGCTGAAGGCACTAGAAGCAATGCAGATGAGCAGGCGGTGGCCGCTTTATCGGCAAGCGAACAGGTGACAAGTACTGTCACAGCGTCGTCAGTCAGCAAGTCGGGTGATTCCACTGCGAACGCAGTCGCCGCTTCAAGTGAGGCAACAGCTACAGAGCAGGCAACGACTGATCAAGCGACAGCGAACACGCAAGCACCAGACGAATCGACTACTTCGTCTGATGCTAAAGTGGATACCGATAAGGAAAAAGGCACCGCGGTTGCAGATCAAACATCGGCTACAGAGCAATCCGCTCCAAGCAGCGAGGAAGCATCTGCGACCGAAGCAGAGAGCGTCACCGAATCCACGTATACACTGGCTGCAACGAATGTGACATGGACGGTGCTGGGCAGTAATAACGGCACGATCACAAGCAATGGCCTGTATACTGCACCGGATGTGTCGACAGAGCGAATGGTCGCGATTCGTGCGACAAGCAGCACAGCTCCAGGTGCATATGGAATCGCGCTGATTAAAGTCATTCCACGTCATGTAGACACTCGCGTGGATGCACCAACGTTTAGCCTGACACCAGGCATTTATAATTCCGCAGAAGCGGTATTTATCGAAAGTGCAACTGCGGGTGCGCAGATTCGCTACACGCTGGATGGCACAACACCAACGGCGTCGTCTACCCTGTACAGCAATTCGGTCATTTTACCTAATGGCGGTACACGGATGCTGAAGGCGATTGCAATCAAGTCGGGGCTTACTAATTCTGGCGTAACCTCGGGCTTGTACAAAACGCTGGATCAATCGATTGGGCCAGATGGCTACCAGTTCTGTGCGTATGAGAGCAAGACCTGCTCCTTTAACGGACAGGCGATGGTTGCCTACGGTGCAGACGGCATTTTCAAATACAAAAAGCTGACCGACGGTGCGCTCTGTACGGATGAAGTATTCGGCGGCGATCCAGCGCCAAATGCAGCGAAGCGTTGCTTCTATACAACGACGATTCCGAACGAAGTACCGGTAGTGACGATCTTTAACACTGATTTTGAAAAGCCAGAAACAAGCTCGATCAAGCCAGGGCCGTTTACAAATGGCTGGGTGTTTGACTCTCGTTCCGGTGTGCAGCGCAATGGTAGTGCGTTTGGAGCGGCTACTGCGCCTTCGGGACAGCAGACAGCCTATTTGAAAACAGACGGTGGTATTAACGGCACTATGTCTCAGCAGCTGAACTTCCCGGCAGGCACATACAAGCTAAGCTTCCAGGGAGCTACACGTAGCGGCTATGGTATTCAAACCTTTGACGTGTATGTAGATAGCCAGAAGGTAGGCAGCTTTGCTCCACAGTCCAGCTCATATACAACGCTGACGACCAACGCCTTTACGGTCACTGCGGGCAAGCATAACGTCAAATTCGTAGCGACCTCGAATACAGGTGATCATACTGCATTTTTGGATAGCATGATCATTCGCGAGGCATCCAGCACGCCTGATCCAGAGCCTCCAGTGACAGGTGAGCTGAAAAACGGTGGCTTTGAAACACCAGCGATCGCCTCCAGCAGCTCAACGAAAACAAGAGTCGGCCCATTCACCAGCGACTGGGTATTCGACAGTCGTGCCGGTATTCAGGGCAATGGTAGCGTATTTGCTCCAGCAGCCAATGCACCTGAAGGAACACAGACCGCTTATTTGAAAACCGACAATGGTGTCAATGGTTCGATTCAACAGCAGCTCACGATGGCAGCAGGCACGTATAAGCTGAGCTTTAAGGGTGCGAAACGTACCAATCTAGGCGGTACGCAAACCTTTGATGTGTATGTGGACAGTAATAAGGTCGGTACGTTTGCACCTAACTCCGGCATCTATACCAGCTATACAACGAGTGCGTTTACCGTAACCGCTGGTCAGCATACGATCCGCTTTGCAGCGACATCAACGACAGGTGATAATACTGCATTTATCGATGATGTGAAGCTGACGGCTCAATAAGAGCGTCTTATTCTAGCCTGAACGATAGGAACACGTACAAATGATGCGTACATGAATGATGACATGTATAGCATCAACAGGGATGGGCCAGGAGCAGACCAATACGGCGATTGTCGTGTAAGGTCATTCTGCTTCTGGCCTTCACCCATGAGAGAGGGGAACGAGATGAAACAATATACAGCGAATCATATATTCAGCAAGGATGATCAGGATCGTCAAGATTTTGCGCCACAGTTTACACCATGGGAGCTTCCTATTACGTCGGTATCAACAACGATTATAGGCGGCGATGAAGTAAAACGGCATCAAGCAACACAGATTGGCGAACAGGATTCAGCATTACGAATGAACCTGGATGGTACATGGCAGCTTGCCGAGGAGGGGGCTGATGCAGATCGTCTGCATGGTGAATGGCATGATGCGATAGCTGCACAGGTGCCAGGCAGCATTCATCAGGCACTGGTCGCTGTTGGACAATTAGCAGATCCGTCCTTTGGTACCCATGCTGCATTAGCTAAGGAATATAGTCACCGTACGTGGTGGCATAAATATACATTTACTCTGGATGACCCTGAGGCATGGAAGCGTGGTCGACTTATTTTTGACGGTGTGTCTCCAAGCTGTGAGGTGTGGCTGAACGGGCATAAGCTGGGAACCCATGAGGGCTCATTTGGCGGCCCTGAATATGAGGTGGCAGCACAATTACAGCAGCAGAATACGATAATCGTGAAGGTTCATCCTGCGCCACTCGGTAATGAGTGGAATGTATGGCATTCAGCGATTGTGTTCAACTGCAACTATGGCTGGCATTATGTGAATCTGCCTGCGGTCGGCATCTGGCAAAGTGTACGATTGGAAGCTTTACCTCAGCAGCATGTACTTCATCCATTTATCGCTGTGCATAGCGTCGACGATGCTCATGCAGGACGAGTGGAGCTGACCTTTGAATTAGCTGAAATGCCGCTAGCTGGCGATCGTGTGTATGGCTGGATTGAGCTAGAGCAGGGAAAGGGGAAGATTGCACAAGCTCCAAGCCAACATTCAAACGCATCCAAAGCGCTTTTTTTCGAATGGCAATCATCTGATGCTAATTCCCTCACCTCCACGGATAGCGGAAAATATACGGTACGGATGGAGCTGACTATCCCCGAGCCTCAGCTGTGGTGGCCGCTGGATATGGGTGAGCAGGCGCTCTATCGTCTAACGCTTGCATGTGTGCGAGCTGAACAAGCTATATCCTCCGTTGCCGTGCAACAGACAACCTCTATGGTCAGTCGCATCGAAACGACATTTGGCATTCGACATATCGAGATGCAGCCTTTTGCCGAAGGGGTGAAATCGGATGAGTATAAATGGACGTTTGCTGTCAACGGCGTGCCTGTATTTGCGAAAGGAA
Organism: Paenibacillus hunanensis; assembly: GCF_034055775.1. Lineage (NCBI taxonomy): Bacteria > Bacillati > Bacillota > Bacilli > Caryophanales > Paenibacillaceae > Paenibacillus > Paenibacillus hunanensis. The sequence continues at coordinate 2,455,348 of NZ_CP139194.1, forward strand.
CAGGCTGGTGCACACTGGATGCATTGATGGATTTTCGGCGTGAGCGGTATGCCCATTTCCTCGGGCTGGCTGCTGAGCAGCATGTAAATTTTATGCGTGCATGGGGTGGCGGTATTCCAGAAACTGATGATTTCTATGATTGGTGTGATCGACTGGGCATTATGATTATGCAGGAATGGCCGACCTGCTGGGGCAGTCATGCGAATCAGCCACGTGCAGCGCTGGAGGAAACGGTGCGGCGTAATACACTTCGTCTGCGTAACCGTCCCTCACTTGTCATGTGGTGTGGCGGTAACGAGACGAGCAGTGAGCTCGATCATGAAGCCATGCGAATGATGGGCAGACTGGCGATTGAGATGGATGACACACGTCCATTTCACCGTACCGATCCGCTGGGTGGTAGCACGCATGATCACATCGTATGGAATGGCTGGACACCTGCGTATAGCTTTGACTATTATGCAGGGCTAGAGGATCGACTACTAAGTGAATTTGGTCTCGCATCTGCGCCAACGATGGAATCGATGCAGCGATATATGCCGATTGAGGAGCAACAGATATGGCCGCCACCTGTAGGTGAAAGCTTTTATGCGCATTTACCTGCGTTTGATACACGAGATGAGATGCGTATTCTGTCGGAGTTCGCAGGTTCATTTATACCGTGCGATTCGTTAGAGAGCTTTGCTATTGGCACACAGCTGGCGCAGATTGTATCGCTACGACATAAGATGGAAAGCGCTCGTTGTCACTGGCCGCAGCAGACGGGAGTTGTGACCTATAAGCTAAATGATGTGTATCCCGGTGTATCATGGTCAACAATTGATTGGTATGGCGTCCCTAAGCCATCGCATTATTTTACAGCAGACGCTTATGCTCCACTGGCAGTATATGTATTGTTCAAGCAGCTGAATAGCCCTGAGCAGGCGCAGCACCTACCTGTATATCTGGTCGATGAGCAGGGTGTATGCAATGGGCAAGCTTGGAAGGCAAATGTACGTGTATACGATGCCAGTCTACGGGAGATGATGCATCACACCTGGGAAGGAGCGTCTGACGGAACTACGGGTGAAGTTGAAGCATCGCAAGCAGCTCCACAATCCCGTAAGCTGGGTGAGCTGGAACTGCAAGGCTATGCGCTGGAAGATTCCCCTGTATTGATCGTATCGGAGCTGTATAACGGAGAGGACTTAGCTTATCGCACCTTTTACTGGCTGAATTTTGACGCTCGTCCAGGGGTATTGTTCGATTTGCCACGTACAGAGCTACAATGGACACCGTTGACCGATGCTCATTCGCGCGCTAATAAGCAGGAGTATCCAGATCCAGTGTCCGAAGCTGAGAGTGAGCGTTATCCATACGCTGTCCGTGTAGCCAACCGTGGCGATCAGCCTGCTGTAGCTGTTGAGCTATATCATACTGGTAGTACACCACAGAACTACGCACTGGCTAAACAGCAATTTTACTGGCTCGATGCAGGCGAAGAGCGAATCGTTCAGGTGCGTTCGCTTGATGATCTGCAAGTAAGGGCATGGAATGCAGGAGCATCGCTCGGCAACTATACGAACAATCCGGTTACTGCTCACGAGCCTGTTATAGCTTCAAAAGCGAATGCACATCCGCTTCATCACCAGAAGGAGGAATAAGTATGGAACACCGAACGACAACAGGTCATACTCATACAGAGCCATCACAGGAGCAGACACGTAGCCATGATCGCCCTGTATTCCAAATTCATTCATCGGTCTCCTCTGCTCATGTTGAGCAGCGAGATCGTAATCCGCGTAGGATGGATACAGATCGCTTATATGCGGCAGAGCTGTATGATCGCTTACTTGATCCACTAGCAGAATATCGCGCCATTCCATTCTGGTCGTGGAATGATCGGATGGAGCCGGAGGAGATTCGGCGACAGGTACGAGAGATGAAGCAGGCAGGTCTGGGCGGCTACATTATGCACGCTCGCGCTGGTCTGGAAACGCCGTACATGGGCGATGAATGGATGGACTGCATTGCCGCGGGTATTGATGAGGGTCATAAGCTAGGCATGCGAGTATGGTGCTATGACGAAAATGGCTGGCCGAGCGGCTTCGCAGATGGTGTGGTGCCTGCACTTGGATTGGATTATCAGCAAAAATGGCTCAAGCTGGAGCGGTTGCAGACAAAAGAAGTGAATTCTGGAGTAAATCCCAGCGCTGACGAAGACTTCAGCACGATCGCATGGTATCGCTGGCAGGACGGACATTATGTACAGCTCCCTTCCGAGCAGCGACATGTAGCGGAGCTGCGTCTTTACTATGATATTAATCCATATTATATCGATACATTGGATGCGAACGTGGTGCGCGCTTTTATCGAATCGACGTATGAGCGTTATGCGGATCGGTTTGCCGAGCATTTTGGACAGGCGGTTGCAGGTATCTTCACAGATGAGCCGCAATATGGACGTAATCAGGTGCCGTGGTCATTTACCTTACAGCAGCGTTATCAGGAAGCATACGGTATGGATCTGTTGCAGGATTTGCCGCTATTGTTTTTGGAAGGAACCGGTCATGAGGAGATTCGCTATCGGTTCTGGCAGCTGGCGACGCAGCTATTTTCACAATCATTTATGCAGCAGATCGGGGACTGGTGTCAGGAGAAGAATATTCGTCTGACCGGGCATGTCGTATGTGAGGATCATCTGACTGCACAGACGGGTGCAGTTGGGGATGCGATGGCTTCATATGAGTATATGCAGGTGCCAGGTATCGATTGGCTGGGACGATTTATCGATAATCCGATCACACCGAAGCAGGTAAGCTCGGTCGCACATCAGCTGGGACAGAAGTTTGTATTATCCGAAACCTTCGGCTGTAGCGGCTGGAATGTATCGTTTGCCGATCTGAAATGGATTGCCGAATGGCAATATGTGCATGGGATTAATCTCATGTGTCAGCATCTACAAGGGTATAGCCTGCGTGGGATTCGTAAGCGGGATTACCCACCTTCACTGTATTATCAGCAGCCGTGGTGGAGTCAGTATCATCAGTTTAATGATTATTTTGGACGGTTATCGATGCTGATGGCGGAGAGTACGGTCGAAGCGGATATTTTACTGCTGCATCCGATTCGTTCATCCTGGCTGGTGTATACGCATCCTGTAGAAGGGGCAGATGAAGCGATCGCAAGGGGAACGCAGCTTGGTGTAGAGCGTGGTGAGCGGATTAATCAGGATTTTGTACAGATTAGCGAATGGCTGGGCGCTCTGCATTATGGACATGATTATGGCTCAGAAAGTATTATCGAGCATCATGGACGTATCGAAGGTAAGCAGCTTGTAATCGGACAGGCAGCCTATGGAACAGTCATTTTGCCGCCAATGCTCACGATCGGCTCGACTACACTAGAATTACTCCTGCGTTTTAGCGAGCAAGGAGGGCGGATTCTTGCGCTGGGCGCCTTACCAGAAATGGTAGATGGCAAACCGGATGAGCGACTGAGCGAGCTAGAGCTGCGCACGCCATGTCTGCCTTTGGAGCTATCTGCGGTACAGCAATATGTGCGGGAGCATGTGCCCGCCTCTATTATACTGCATCAGATCGAATACAGTTCGGAACGTTCAAAAGCAATAGCGAATTTGACAGAGCCGACAGCGCTAATAGAGCTTAATCCTGTCACGCAATCCCCGTTACTCAGCCGTATTCATACGGTTCAAGTCGCTTCCGCTGAGCAAGCCGATCAGCGTCATCCTGCTTCACTGGAAAATGAAAATATAGTAGCAGAAGTGGGAGTAAGCTCAGACACACTAAACATGCAGCCTGATCGACTGGTCTATATTGTGAATACAGACCGAGAGCAGGGATATCATGCAATATTCGAGCTTAGCTCGTTCGGAGATGGCAATCAAGCTCAAGTCGATTATATTAATCTAGAAAATGGAACGATCCAGCCGCTTAATATTCTTTTGAATGCGCAAGAACAGCTACACATCGAGCTGGACTTTGCACCTGCGCAATCGTACATGCTACGTGTCAGTGAAGCGACTTCTCCAGCAGAACATAGATCCATCGATTCAACAGAAGTACGCGAGGCTCAACATGAATCGCAATCGACTTCATGGAGTGAACATGAATCTAATTCGCCAATTCAGCAGCATGTACAAGCGAATCGTTCCACAGACGACCAAGCAACCGGTATCGTGAGCGGCTTGCATGGCTCCACTACTTCTGCCGCGCCGTCATCAGCGGTGATGATGCCTGCACAGGATTGGGCGGTTAAACTCAGTGATCCGAACAGTATCACACTGGATCGTTGTCGCTGGCGGATTGCAGATGGCGAGTGGTCTGCACCGGAGCCGATTATTTTCGTACAGCAGCATTTGATCAAAATAGGGCATCCGGTAGATGTGGAGCTGGAGTTTACCGTAGAAGCAGCAGCTGGCGATTATTTGCAAAGGGAGATGTTTCTAGCTCTGGAGGAACCGCAGCGCTATAAGATATCGATCAATGATCAGCCGCTGGAGCAGCAGGAGCTAGGCTGGTGGCGTGATATCGCCTTCCGTAAGCTGGACATTCGTGGTTTATTGCATGAAGGACAGAACCGAATCGTGCTTGCAGGGCATTTTGCTAATTCGGAAGCGACGTATGAGGCAGCAGCGAGAGCGGCGGCATTCGAGTCCGAAGGAAACAAGCTATTTTATGATACCGAGTTGGAAAGCATCTATATTCTTGGTCATTTCGCTGTTCAAAGTATGACGGAATATACGTACGAAGGAGTGGATGCGATCTATACAGAGGGGCCTTTCCAATTGCTAGAGCCTCAGGACACCGCGCGTACGGGCGATTTGACTACAGAGGGATTACTATTTTATGCAGGCAATGTACAGTTAACACGCCCTTTGCTCGTTACGGAGCTACAGCCCCATGAGCGTGTATGGCTAGTATGCGAGCGTCCGCATGCGGTACTATCGCGTGTATTCATGAATGGTCAGGAATGCTCAACCTGGATGTGGGCGCCTTATGAAGCGGATATTACCGATTGGCTCCAACAAGGCGAAAATGAGCTTACGATTGAGCTATTATCCAGCTGCCGTAATCTGCTCGGGCCGCATCATCATGTGCGTGGAGAACTGACGATGGTGGGCCCGGATAGCTTCACCGACCAGCCGAGCTGGACAGATGGTAACTTTGATGGCGATTCGATCTATGTGGATCGATATTGCATGGTACGATTCGGTCTGGCAAGCGAGCCGCAGCTTGTTATTCGCTCTAGTTAGCCGTTCTAGAGTGAGGTTTAGCATCATGGAGATGAGGAAGATCATTAAAATGCAAGAACTCAAGAATACTAAAACATCAAAACACCAGAACTCAAGAACACCAGACACCAGAACACCAAAATGTAGCAGATCAGAAGCGGAAGATTCGAGGACATTTAGGTGATAAAACAATCAGAGGATAAAACGGTCAAACCGTATATCGATGACTACTTTTATACAGCATGAACGTTAAACGCTGACGCCAATTTGATATCGATCTAGCTACAGGCCGAACACCGAACACTGGTGTTCGGCTAATATTCAATATGGAAAGGAATGATCGCTTATGTTCACACAATCGGCAAGTACAAGCTTGCAGCCACTACATATTCATTCCAGTGGTAGACATCTGGCAACAGCAGATGGACAGCCCTTTTTCTGGTTGGCTGATACAGCATGGGAACTATTACATCGGCTGGATATGAAAGAAACGGAGCATTATTTACGTAAGCGTGCAGAGCAAGGCTTTAATGTGATTCAGACGGTGCTGCTCGCTGAGCGAGATGGACTGTTCACACCTGCTGCCAATGGACGTGTACCGTTGCTGTTAGACCAAAACGTACAGCCTGATCCTTTGCAGCCTGATCTAGCTGGCGACAATTCGTATTGGCATCATGTGGATGCGGTGCTGGAGCTGTCGCAATCGCTGGGATTGTATATTGCCTTACTTCCAGCATGGGGAGATAAGTTCAATCTGTCTGGTGGGATTGGCCCGGAAATATTAGAACCGAACAATGCGTATGGCTATGGAAAATGGGTGGCAGAGCGATACAGTCATCATCCACATCTGATCTGGGTGCTTGGTGGCGATCGTGCGCTGGAAACCGAGCGACATTATGATATTATCCGTCAGATGGCGCGAGGGATTGAAGAGGGCAGCACGGAGCAACGCTTGATGACCTTTCATCCGAAGGGAGGCGTCTCGTCATCTCGATATGTGCATACCGAATCCTGGCTTGATTTGCACATGATTCAGTCCAGTCATGGTGCAGGAGTGCGCGATAATTATCGTCTGGTCGAGCATGATTATACGCTAGAGCCTGTACGTCCAACACTGGACGCTGAGCCATGTTATGAGGATATTCCGATTGATTTTAATCCGGTAAATGGATATTTTGATGAAGCGGATGTGCGTCAGGCTGCCTATTATGCAGTATGTAGCGGAGCCTGCGGACATACGTATGGGCATCATTCGGTATGGTCAATGTATCGCGGGAGAGACGATGCAGCATGGGCAGATAGCAGTGCTGGATTTTTCATTATGACCTGGCAGCAAGCGCTTGAACGTCCAGGTGCCCGGCAAATGCAGCATTTGCGCGCGTTAATGGAACGGGTTGATTTTACCGAAGCGAAGCCAGCACGTCATCTGCTAGAGCAAGCACTGGGTGGGGCGAATACACCGGTTGCATGCTGTGGGAAAAGCTTCATGTTTATCTATTGTCCAACAGGACTGTATGTTAAAGTAAGATTAGGACAAATCGAAGGAGCTTCTGTGGAGGCGGTATGGTACTGCCCGCGTACAGGAACATATGATTATGCGGGCACGTTCAGTAATACCGGCAGTCACATATGGGAAGCGCCTTCAAGTGGTAGAGGGCAGGATTGGGTATTATGCCTGTTCAGCGATGAAGAGTATTCGCAGGCAGCGTATCGTTCTTCCCGAGCGTAAGCTTCTGCAAGCCCTGCACTGAACCTGAATCGAGGAGTGAGCGGAATGTACAATGTGATGATTGTCGAGGATGAGATGCTTGTGCGCATCGGCTTGAAAAACTCGGTCGATTGGAGTCGATTTGGCATGCAGGTCATTGCCGATATGCCAGATGGTCAGAGCGCACTGGAAACCTATAATAAGGATAAGCCGGATGTGGTGATCACCGATATTCGTATGCCACGTATGGACGGCATGGAGCTGATCTCCCGTATTCGTGAACAGGATCGGCAGACGCGCATTGTCGTGCTGTCCTGTCTGGAGGAATTCGAGCTTGCCCGGCGTGCAATGTCGCTCGGCGTATCTGGCTACATTCTCAAGCTCACGATGACCGAGGATGAGATTGCAACGACACTGAACAGTGTGCGTCATGAACTGGATGAACAGCGTCAGGATCGTCCAGCTCAGGCTACCGCTGATACGGCTACGGTTCCATCAGCAGGATTGGAGCTAGTTAAGGAAAAGGTACTCAAGGACTTCTTGCTGTATGGCATCTATTCGGCAGGCGAATTTGAGCAATTTGTTCGTCAGAGTGGGATGCGGCTTGCCCCGGCTAGATTAGCTGTCTGCGTCGTAGAGCTGGATCAGTATGCACGGTTGCGTGACAAATTCCGCGATGAGCATGGGCATTTGATCAAGATGACCATTCTTAATATGCTGGATGAGATTACAACGACCTTCGAGCGTGGAGAAGGCTTTTATATTGATCGAACGCATTATTTATTGCTACTCAGCTTTGAGGATATGCATTCCGAGCAACAGATTCGTCAGCAGCTTCGTCTAATTGCACAGCAGGTGCAGGAAGCTGTATACGGCTGCTTTGGCAGTACCGTATCTGTAGGAATTAGCAAAATTGATAGCGCATACAAAAATCTATCCTCGCTATACCATGAGGCACAGCACACGCTCCGTAATAAGCTGCTCACAGGTGGTGGGCTACTGCACGAGCCAGATGAACGACTCGATATGGCACCGCTGGAACAGATGTTAGAGCAGCTTCGCGATCATTCGCCTGTGAAGGGGTTGCTATCCCCACTCAAGCAGGAACGTTATGGAGATTATATTCGCTTGTTAACCGAGCGCTTGCACGAAGATCCAGCGACAATGCAGCCGTTATTGTTCCAATTTGTACAATGGATCAGCACGAGTCTATATGAGCAGCATCAGAATGAGAAGCTGCTGCTGCTTGATATTACAGCAGAGCTGGAGCAATGCGATACATTGCCTGATATGCTGGAGCAGGTTCGTGAGTACTTTGTCCATGTAGCAGAATATGCGCATAGTCTGCTGCATATGAGTCATGAGATTGCTCGTGCGATCCAGTATATTAAGCAAAACTATGCGCAGAACATCAGCCTTCAGCAGGTCGCTGAGCATGTATCACTAAGTTTTGGTTATTTGAGCAATCTGTTCAAAAAGGAGCTGCAAATTACATTCGTCGATTATCTCAATCGCTATCGCATCGAGCGTGCGAAGGAGCTACTCATCGGTACGAATATGAAATCCTACGATATCGCTGTACAGGTCGGCTTTTCGCCTGAATATACGTATTTTAGTAAAGTATTCAAAAAAGTAACCGGACTCAATCCGAATGAATATCGCCGACAATCGCTCAAGGGTGGCAATGCCGTTGATATTACGGGGGCGAAGCGCGAATGAAGCGATGGAGACGATCCGGTAAAACAGGTAATATTCAGCATCTTGGTACGCAGCTGATCGTCTACTTTATGGCGGTCAGCATTATTGTATTCTCACTGGCTACGTATTTTCTATATACATTTATGCTGGGACTGATCAAGGAGCAAAATGAAAAGCTACTCTACCAGCAATTCCAGCAAAATGATCACAATATTCATAGCCTGATCAGCGATGTAGATCGCTTGTCCAAGCTATTTTTACTGGATAGTAATGTACAGAGCTACCTGCAAAATAATGATTACCGCACCCAGCTTGAAAATATCGAACTGAAAAAAGAGGTCTATGCACGGATCGCCAACTTTATTAGCAATTATAACTATATCCACTCCATCTATATGATCACTGACGATAATGGTGCACTGGGCGGAGACGCTACACGCACACTGGTGCATGAGGAAGCCGCATGGACGGCCAACTTTTTCCGGTCAAAGGGCTATGAGCAGGCAAAACAAGCCTTTCCCGGTCTGACGGTGACGGGTGGTATGACCGAGTCGTATTATAATCCCTATGTTAGCGGCGACAAGGACGATCGACTGATTAGTCTGATTCGCGGTGTACGGGCGCTATATGAGCCGAATACGAATGCGACCGTAATTTTCAATCTGGATGAGCAATATCTGGCATCGACGTATTCCGCATCCCTCGATATGGCAGAAGGCAATGCGTATATTATCAATGGGCAGGGGACAATTATCTCTGGTAGCAGTGCCGACGAAGTGGGCAAGCAGAGTCCTTACCTGCCGCCAACCGGCGATCATTCGACCTTTGGCAGCTATGATACGGTGAAAAATGGCGATCCGATTCAGATCGTCTATTATAAGCTACAGGATGGAGACTGGTATATGCTGCGTGAAGTGCCGCTCGGGCTCTTTTCACAGCAGATCTTCTCGGTGCAGCGCATTATGGTGATTGTTTTCTGCGTGAGTATTTTGCTGATCTTCGGCATATCCTATTTTTTCCTGAAACGAATGATCCGGCCACTCAAGCTACTGGCACATAAGCTACGTGATATGAGTCAGGGCGAGCTGGGAGTGACCTTTAACGATATTCCGAACAACGAGTTCGGCACAGTGATGAGGCGATTCAACGAAATGTCACTTAGCATCGTCCAGCTGCTGCGGCGTAATAACGAGATTCAGGAGCAACGGCGAGAGCTGGAGATCGAAGCGCTACAATATCAGATCAATCCCCATTTTCTATACAATACACTCAATATGATTCGCTGGATGGCAACGATGATCAAGGCCGAGCAGATTGTAACGAGTGTAGTAGCGCTCGGAAATATGCTGCGTCCAATCTTCGCCAGCAAGGATAGCATGTGTACCCTGCGCGATGAACTGAGCTATCTGGAAAACTATATCAAAATTATCAATTTGCGCTTTAACAGTACAATCGAGTTCACGTTTGACATCGAGCCAGAGCTACTGGATTGCCGAATACCGCGCTTTATTTTACAGCCACTCGTTGAGAATTCGATTCAATCCGGTCGTCAGGATGGAGAAGGGATCGAGATTAGTATTGAAGCGTATGAGGATGGGCGAGACTTATGGTTATCGGTCGTCGATTCTGGCAGTGGGTTTGATAATGAACTGCGTGAGCAGCTGAATCGGCAGCTTGCAGCAGGAGGGAGAACGGACAGTCAGAGTATTGGGCACGGAAGCGGGGCGGATCGATATCAGAATGAAGCTAGCCTTGATGCAGATGAAGTAGACGCTGCCCAACGCTCAGTATCCTTCGGGCAAAATGGTGTCCGCAATCCTGCCAGCAGCTCTAATTACTCTACTGGAAGTACAGAATATACAAGCAATCCGAGTAACGCAGGCACCTCAGTTCACTCAAGCAACCCAAGCAACCCAAGCAACCCAAGCAACCCAAGTACGTCTAATCCCACTATGAGCACCAGCGGAGGTAGCGGAGTGGGGCTGTATAATATCAATAAACGCATTCAGCTTTATTTTGGAGAGCCGTATGGAGTGACGATTCCACAGGTGCCGCATGGTGCAGAGGTCACGATTCGTTTGCCACGATTGGTGGATGAAGCATCGACTCCACTGCGTAAGACGGATGGCATGAGCGGCGTATAGTAGTAGTTCATTGTTTTTCACAATTCATGCTATTGCTCTGGCAGAAGCTATCCGCGCATTCATTTGCGTATGCGTACCAGCGTGGTACAATGCAAGCATACCATGTGCTGGACGGATTGCCTGTAACGAATCTGTCTGCCGATTACGACAAATGGGGGTCATTGTGATGCTACTCTGGAACGGAAAGCTGGTCGAAGAAGAACAGGTACGTGTATCTTATCGAGATCGTGGATATTATTTTGGTGATGGCATCTATGAAGTATTCCGCTTGTACAACGGCATACTGTTTGAAAAGGAAGCCCATCTGGATCGCCTGTATAACAGCTTGCGCGAGATCAAGATCGAGCTTCCATGGAGCCGCGAGCAGCTGAGCGGTATGGTGGATGAGCTGGCTGCTACACTCGGTCAGCAGGATGGTATTCTGTATATTCAGTTTACCCGTGGTGAGGCAAAGCGTGCCCACATTTTCCCTGAAGTATGCGAAGCGGTGATGCTGGGCTATTGCGAGCCGCTGGTACGTCCAGCTGATTCGATCGAAAATGGGATTGAAGCGATCACACTGGAGGATATCCGCTGGCTACGTTGTCACATCAAATCACTGAATCTGTTAGCGAATACGCTTGCCAAGCAGGAGGCAGTGGAAGCAGGTGCGAAGGAAGCGATTCTGATTCGTAGCAATGATACGGTTACAGAATGCACCGCATCCAATCTACTGATCGTGAAGGATGGTGTCATCTATACACATCCGAATGGCAATCTGATTCTAGATGGAATTACCAAGCAGGTGGTGAAGCGTCTTGCTCACCAGCTAGATATTCCTTATGTAGAGCAGGCTTTTGGCAAGCAGCAGCTACTGGACGCAGATGAGGTCTTTTTAACGAGTACGACGATGGAAGCAACACCGATTATTAGCATTGATGGTCGCCCGGTAGGTACAGGTACACCGGGTGCAGTGACGCGGCGCTTGCAGGTCGCTTATGTGGAACTGGTGGAGCAACTGGTGCGGCAGGGAAGCTCATCGGTGAGTTGAAGGTTGAAATTTAATAAATTAGCACAGAATCGAAGGATCATTCATTGATGAGTGATCCTTTTTATTATGCAGTTCCAACAGATTGTTCAACCTCATCTGTAGATCGTTCAACTCCACGCCACGTTTTTTCGTCGCTTGCACAGCATCTGTAGATTGTTCAGTTTTTTTGGAAGATCGTTCATTCAGTACCAATCGACCGCATATTACACTAAATACAAGCTCAAGCAACAAGCTATATCATGCAGCATCGCTTCATTCATACCAGTGCAGCTAGCTCCTGTACTCAACAGCAAGCAGGAGAGCGCTGCATGAAAAGAAGCATCAACACATCGTTGCTCGATTATAGCTTGGTTGCCCGACATCAACAGGTTCAAGCATCCTGTATATTCAAAGGAGGTTCCGCTGTGGAGATCACGTACAAGAAAGGGGAAGTTGCCCGAACCCGTAAGCGCAGGGTGAATGCAGACGGAATCAAGCTACTGCTGATGACGTTACCTTTTATCATTTTTGTAATCGCTTTCAGTTATGTGCCGCTATTCGGCTGGGTATATGCTTTCTTTGATTATCGCCCTGGTATCCCACTTAGTCAGACGACATTTGTAGGGATGGAGCATTTCCGAGAGATGCTACATGACCGCGATATGCTTCGTGTCATAATCAACACACTGGCACTTAGCTTACTCTCCATTGTGGCAGCACCATTACCTTTGCTGCTAGCGATCATGATCTCAGAAGTACGCAGTGGCTTTTTCAAACGCCTGATCCAGACGACAACGACATTGCCGAACTATATTAGCTGGATCATCGTATTCTCACTCGCATTCAGCATGTTCAGCTCCGAAGGCGCGATTAATACGATCATTGCTCGTCTTGGGCTCAGTGATACACCGCTTAATGTGCTTGGCAATGCTGATCATGTATGGATGGTACAGACGCTCTTATTAATCTGGAAAACGATCGGCTGGAACGCGATCATTTATCTGGCAGCTATCGTCGGAATCGATGGTGAACAATATGATGCGGCAAAAATTGACGGTGCAGGTCGTATTCGCAGCATTCTGTATATTACGATTCCGAACATCATGCCTACCTTTATCGTGTTGCTACTACTTGCGGTAAGTAATCTGCTGTCCGCAGGCTTTGAGCAATATCTGGTGTTCAATAATATTATGGTCGCAGATAAGATCGAAGTGCTCGATCTGTATGTATATCGTCTCGGTCTGGTCACGAATGACTATCCATATTCAACAGCGGTCGGTATGTTCAAGTCAGTGATCAGTATCATTCTGTTGTTCATGATCAATAGCCTATCCAAGAAAGTACGCGGCGAGAGCATCATCTAAGCGATGCTCTGCCGGATAAGGAGGAAGTAAGCTATGGGCAAAGCACTAAGCATGCAAGGAGAGCGTACACGCAAACCGATTCAATGGTCAGACCTGCTATTTAACATCGTAAACTATACATTGCTATCCTTACTGCTAGTCGTGACGATCTATCCGTTTTACTACATTTTCATCTATTCAATTAGTGATTCATTTCAAGCGCAAAGTGGCGTATTTCTATGGCCTGCTGGCTTTTCTTTAGAAAGCTATAAGGCAACGCTACAGCTGAATGGCTTGCAGGACGCCGCGATTGTATCCGTGCTACGGACGATCGTCGGTACACTGTTAACTGTACTATGCTGTTCGTTCTTCGCTTATTTGATCACGAAAAAGGAAATGCCGATGCGGCGCCTTATTTATCGCTTTGTGCTCGTTACGATGTACTTCAATGCCGGATTTATCCCATGGTATTTGACGATGAAGGCATACGGGCTGCAAAATAATTTTCTGCTGTATGTATTGCCAACCGCGCTCAGTGGCTTTAACATCATTTTGATTAAGACCTTTATTGAGCAGCTTCCACCAGCGCTGGAGGAATCGGCGCGTATCGATGGCGCAGGCTACTGGACGACCTTTACACGCATTATTTTCCCATTGTCCACACCGATTATTGCGACGATTGCGGTCTTCTCGGCAGTCGGACAATGGAATACCTGGTTCGATAACTTCTTTCTCGTCGAGAATCCGAATCTACAAACGTTACAGCTCGTACTGTATAACTTCCTCAATCAGTCCAACAGTATATCCAGTATGAGCGCTGCAGAGATGACGAATTCTGCTGAGGTACGAACGATGACACCGCAATCGATCCAAATGACGATCACCATGCTGGTAACACTACCGATCGTTGTCGTTTATCCAATGCTGCAACGCTTCTTTGTTAAAGGTATTATGATGGGTGCAGTCAAAGGATAACGAACGCTGGAAAGAGTACTCATCGCTCGGTAGGATCATCTTAGCTTAATCCTCATTCCCCTCTGTTCATCCTGATGCTTGCTTGAACAGAGGAGAAGAGGGCCAGCGATAGTGAGGCTGGAAGATTACAACTATACCTACAACTTGCCAATACGTCTCATGCGCTACGAATACTTATATTACATGAACCCCCACATTAAAGGAGGCCATTCCATGCAAAAACGAAGCAAAGCCCGTGCCGTAGCCGGACTCATGCTCTCATTTATGATAACGCTTACAGCTTGTTCTGGTGGAGCAACAGGTACAGATAGTGGTGCAAGTCAGGCAGGCACGAAAGATGCGAATGGTATCGTTACACTGCGTGTACTGGTGAATGAAACCGGAACGAGCTGGAACACCTACCCAGATAGCAAAATTGCCAAAGCCATCGAAGACAAGATTGGCGTAAAGATCGAATACGTGGAAGCCGATGCAAATAAAATGAACGTCTTACTCGCCGGTGGCGATCTGCCGGATATCGTTCGCGCCGACCCTACCCAGTACGGTAAGCAGCTGATCGATGGTAATCTGATTATCCCGATGGACGACTTGATGGATAAATACGGTAAAGATGTAGAGAAGACGATCCCAACCGTAGTCGATTATAGCCGTAAAAATTGGAGCGAAGGACAGAACAAGCTCTATTTCCTACCACCACAGGTACAGGCTGACCCAAGTCCAGTCTATCCGAATCTGACGATCGGTCCAACGATCCGCTGGGACTACTACAAAGAAATCGGTACACCACCGATTGAAAATCCAGATGATCTGTTAAATGTATTACAGCAGATTAGTGCCAAGCATCCAACAACCGATGAAGGCAAAAAAGTATACGGCGTATCGATGTGGCAGGACTGGGGCTTATGGCCGTATATCATTCCATTCACATGGGCAACAGGCCAGCAAGCAAGCGGAAGCTCCGACTTATTTGCCAAGCCACTCGGGGAGCATCGTCTGATCAATGTACTGACTGACGAGAATTCCAACTACTGGGTAGCGATGAATTTCTACAACAAAGCGTATCGTATGGGACTGCTTGACCCGGATGCATTAACGATGAAAAATAACGACTACATGGCAAAAGCAACAGCCGGTCAATTCATTCTTGGCCCAGCAACATGGGCAATGGGTGATTTTAATGCCAAGTATGCAAAGGATGGCAAAGGCTTTATGGTCATCCCGGCAGGTAAACAGGCATGGAGTGGCGGCGTGCGTCCTGTAGGCTGGTCAGATAAGAGCTATGCGATCTCCAAAAGCTCCAAATATCCAGAAAAGGCAATGGAATTCCTGAACTATATTCACTCCTATGAAGGTGCGCGTACGATGTACAGCGGCATTGAGGGTGAGAACTGGAAGGTAGAGAATGGCAAGCCACAGCTGACCAAAGAAACGATTGATATGAAGGTAAATGGTGGCGATGCATGGGAGCGTAGTGGTATCGCGCTGGATCAGAACCTGATTGGTCTGGGTGGTAGTGTCATCGATCCGAACAACGACACACCAGTCAATCTGTTCTCCACCGAGGAAGCGATGGCTGCTAGCTCAACCACACTGGAGAAGGATTTCAGTAAGCACTATAACGCGACATATCCAGGCGAAGTGTTCTCCAAGCTCGTACAGGAGGGCAAGCTACAGGATGATAATACCCCACTGAAAAAGCTGTCTCCTGAGCAGATTATTAAGGAAAACACAGTCGTACTGCCGGTATTGCCAGACGATCTGCTCAAGCAAGAAACACAGCTAAAAGAGTTGGCCGCACGTACCGCAGCAACGATGATTCTGTCCAAGTCAGATGAAGACTTTGCTGCTGCCAAAGCCAAAGCTATTGATTCATTCAAGCAAGCCGGCGCAGACAAGCTGACCGAGTATATGACAACTGCCTATGCAAAGTCGTTGCAGGATGCGGGTTTGCAGTAAAAGTAACTAGCCAGTCTTGTGGATTAGCAAAATAAGTAGCGTAAGACTCAGACACTCCATTGTCTGAGTCTTACTTTATTTTCCACATACAGTATAAGTCTGTTAATATTGTAATATGGAGGTGTTTTAAATGATGGTAGGAGCTATATTTGGCGTACTTATAACGTCAATTATTGTAAGCGTACTAGCCTATTTAATAGGGATTTCACTGAAAAGAAGTAAATTGTCTTATTTGATTGCGTTAGTTTTGACTTTGAAGATTGCGCTAATAAATGGCGAACTATTCTTATTTTTAAGTGTACCCATTAGCCTGATTTTTATATTTGCAATAGATAGAGTATTCGGCAATAAAAAAAGCATTCCGATATTTTATATTTAATTTATTATTATGTATAATTTGTAATGAAAGGATGCAAAAGTAAAAATAGGAGTGAGAGGAGGAGAATCTCATTTTGAAAAAAATATTGCTTCTGTTGGTGGCGGTACTAGCTTTTTCTCAAGTATTTAACGGCGAAGCTTACCTGCATATTAACTCAAAGCTCGTTGCTATGATCATGATTGTACTCATGGCTATCATTTTAATCTTAGAATTTAAACAAAATAAGAGCATGCAAAATAAAAACTGACCCTGTAGAGTACAGTCACTTTACGATATGAAAATGCACTATAACTGGGAAAGCAGATACATCCCTAACGAAGTAAGATCAATCGAAACACCAAAATACTTAGCTTTCAGATAGACATGTAGATGAATTGAATCGTTATCTTTATAAGTAAAAACAAAATGCACCCACAATATGAACATTAGAAACCTGTTGCGGTAAGCTAATGATCATTTGTGGGTGCATTTTATATGATTATATTCCTGTATTGTAGATGCTGTTGTATACCATAAACACCATTTCCAAACCGTTAACGCCGACTACCTGGACGCGATGTATACAACACCTTGTGACTCGTTTTCCCACCATTTGTGCGTGGGGCGGGTTGAGCCGCTGCTACCGGAGTAGGGAATGCTTCGCGGAAGGTACCCAGGCAGCCATCGCATAATCTACCCTGACGAATTGGCTTTTGACAGCATTCGCATGGGAACGTCAGATTCACATAGTTATGCGAGAATTTGCCTGCTTGTATGAAACGATACAGCTCCTGCATGCCGATCCCAGAAGCCTTACTCAGCTCTTCCGTTGTGCTTTTTGGATAACGCCACAGGTGATCGAGACAGCGATTCATCGCACCATCCAGCTCATCCCGGCATCCATTACACATATTACGCAGATTTTTTTGATATACAGAACCGCAACGCGGACAATAATCGACCATCAAACTCATCAGGATCACCTCTTTCATCTATAGTACAGATCAATTGTATTTATAAAAGCCAAGTATACAGAGCGAAATACTAGAATTAATACAAGCAACAATGTGATGCCGTGAAGACAGTTTAATCACAAATAATTAAAGTCATCTTATAGGGCAACCAACGATATAAAGTATCGTTAGGAAGAATATTACTTCTAAGTCATAACTACTTTGTGGGTATATAATACTACTTTAGGACTAATGACGCAAGTCATATTACACGTGATATTCATATTATTTATAAAATTTTAGCTTTATCAACGTTATAGCTAATATTCGACAATTAGTAGCAGGTAAAATAGTACTATTAACTAGATTAGCTAATAGAAGAGTAGGCTTGTAGACATGATTCTTAATCTACCGTTACAGTGATATTTCAACATTTTCTGTATCATTCTGGCCTGGTGAGTCACATACTAGTGTATTATCTATATAAAGTTTGCATGTATTTCGGACATTTCCAATGAATATAAGCTTGCTCTATAAATGAGAAACTTCCTTGCCATTATATAAACAGCTGGTTCATAATTAATCACCCTTTTATTTCCAATTGTCAATACATTAAAAACGTCACCTGTTTCATTTTTAAACGAGCAACAAATCAAGCAATATCAACTAATCTCCATATGATCTAAAAATAAACATACAAAAAGATCGCAAACCCGTTATATCCAATGCGATAACGGGTCGCGATCTTATTTATCATTTTCAGCTCTTCCGCTTCTGAATCGATGTACTTCTTAACCGATAGCCGTACAGATTTCTACAAAATGACCATCCGGATCGGTCACATAGGCAACTGTTTGTCCCCATGGTTTGGTCTCTGGCTCGCGAACGACGCGTACACCCTGCTGGCGAAGCTGATCCAGCGTGCCGGGCACATCCTCCGTTACAAAACCGATCTCAAACGTACTAGCTGAAGGTACATCTGCCGTCAATCCGAGATCCAGTAACTCATTCACTGACTTCCGTGTATTCACCGCGAGTGTGGTAGCACCCGTCTCAAATTCAACATACGTATCCACCTGCATCTTAATCGGTAATCCGAGCAGATCGCGATAAAAGTGTAGCGAAGCCTCCAGATCATTCACATACAAAATCAAATATTTCATATTCAAGTTCATACTTATCCACTCCTAATTAATGTGTTTTCGTTGCCTTCTGCATCGTTTCCTACTCTATAGCTAGACAAAGACGTTGTACAAGCAATACGTTACAAGGCTCTCTTACTATACGATATCCTTACGCACGGTATCTTGGAAAAATCGGACAACTCCAAGCACTCTCTAACGTTGGAGCAGTTGCCCCGGTGGTAAGCCATAATACCGATTAAAGGCAAGATTCAGATGCGATTGATCATAATAACCAAAACGAACAGCCAGCTCACTAAGCGTCAGTGACTGCGGAATGACCTCTGCTGTAGCAGTGCTTGATGAATGAGAAGTAAAGGCACTAGAAGGGGATGATGTATCCATCGCTATAGAATACGCATCATTCATTTGCAAATGCCGTAACACCGCTTGAAATCGCATCATATCCGACCATTCCTTCGGCGATACACCCAGCTCCTGCTGGAACAGCCGCCGTAATGTACGATCACTATAATGGCTCTGCTGGGCCAGATCACGAACGGTCAGGCGACCTTGTTCAGCGTGAATATAATGAACAAGCTGACGCAACCGAGCCGTGTCGTTATCCTCTTGCTCCTGTACTAGCATCCATAACCAGCGCTCCGTGCGCTCAATGCGCTCCTGCATATGAGCTGCGGTAACGACATCCTCCGTCATCGGCGCTGCCTGCGCCCCCAGCCATTGCTCCAGCGTTACATGCGTGCCAGCCAGCGATGAGCCTGCATAACCGAGCAATCCTCTTACCTCACTTGCATACAGACGAATACCGAAAAATGCCATCGATTCCGTCAGCTCCATCACTTCATAGGAGCGCATCAGCGAAGCTAGAAACGCACTGCGATGATCAACAGCATATAGATCAAAAATGATATCAATACAGCCATCCGGTACAATGCGATGCCACTGAGACTTCTCCCCAGGCTTCATCATGGAGCTCCAATAGCAGCATACGATATGCTGTAAACGCAGAGCAGGCGCATATTCTACATATTGATAATGCTCATACAATAGTCCTCGCTCCAGCATCGGCGGCTGCACCGGTTGAAATCGACGCATACACATCGCTCTCCTTATATGTATCTATTTCTTCTTTCCAACATATCATAATCCTCCATTATTGATCATATGAATAATTTGTTAATATCATATTGATTATATCATGAGATGGTGCTATGATAATGCCAATCAAAGATATTATCAAAATGTTATTAACATATGAAGGAGTTGACAGATAATGTTCGGATTGCGCTTCGCCAAATTCCAGCCAAGTGATTATGTCATGAAGATCAAGAACGGAAAAATTGTAAAAGAGGGCGTCGGACTTTCGTTTTACTATTATGAGCCAACGACTTCGGTCGTGGTCGTGCCAGTATCCTCGATCGATGTACCGTTCATGTTCGAAGAGATTACAAGTGATTATCAGACCGTGACCGTACAGGGGCAGGTCACGTACCGAATTATCGACTATCGCCAGACGACAAGTATTCTGAATTACACGTACAATTTGAAGAAAAATCGCTATCTATCTGACGACCCGGAAAAGCTATCGCAGCGCGTCATTCATATTGTGCAGGTGTTAATGAAGCAACGCATTGAGCAGCTACCGTTACGTGAAGCGATCCAATCGGGTGAATCGCTCGTACGCCAGATCAGCGCACAGATTCAGAGCAATCCGGAGCTGCAAAAGCTAGGGATCGAGATCATGGGCTTATCGATCCTTGCCATCTTACCCAACAAAGAAACGATGAGAGCATTAGAAGCGCAGGCACGCGAGCAGATTCTGCGTAGCGCAGACGAAGCATTATATGAACGTCGCAACGCTTCGATTGAGCAGGAGCGTAAAGTACGTGAAAACGAACTGAACACCGAGATCGCCGTCGAAACGAAAAAGCGTCAAATCCGCGAAACTCAGCTTGAAGCCGAGCGCTCGGTCAAAATCAAGCAAAATGAGATGGAGGAAGAGCAATTGCGCTTTGACACGGAGCTGGAGGAGCGCAAAAGCCAGCTGATCGAGCTGACCGTTGCGAACGACAAGGCGCAGGCAGATGCACGCGCGTACGAAATGTCGGCTGTAATGCAATCGCTTGAAGGTGTACAGCCACATGTACTGCAAGCGATGGCGAGCATGGGCATGAAGCCAGATCAATTGATCGCGATGGCATTCCAGGGCATTGCTGAAAATGCGGGTCGTATCGGTCAGCTCAATATTTCGCCTGATCTGTTGCAAGGACTGCTGCATGAGCAAAATGGTCAGGCTGGACGAGGAGGCAGAGAGCGATGAGCCGCAGACTGACGGAAAACAAGCTCATTCTTGTGAAGCGCCGAACACGTCTACAGGAGCTGGTAGTGCGATATAATACGGTGCAGCAGGCACAATTTTATATCGAGCGTATGGGTGCTGATTTTAGCGACTATGTGCAGGAGGATCAGCAGTATCAACAAGCGCTGGAGCTGACATTGTTTCAGCTTCAGCAGCTTGGACGCGTACAGCTGCTCGACCGAGAGCATGTACCCAGCTTTATTTTCGGTCCTGACGATGTGGTAGTCGTGCTGGGACAGGATGGGCTCGTTGCCAATACGATGAAATATGCGACTGGATTGCCGCTTATCGGTGTTAATCCAGACCCGCGAAGATGGGATGGTGTATTGCTGCCGTTTGAAGTGAAGGATCTAAGTCTGCTCGTGCCGGATGTGTTTGCACGTAAACGGCAGATGCGCGATGTGCGTCTGGCATGTGCTACGCTTAATGATGGTCAGGTGCTATACGGGGTCAATGATCTGTTTATCGGGCGAAAAACGCATGTCTCTGCTCGTTATGAGCTTAGCTACAGCGGAAGAAGTGAACAGCAATCCTCCAGTGGCATTATCGTCTCGACCGGCATGGGTGCGACAGGCTGGCTCAAAAGTGTACTGACCGGAGCTGCGGGGATTGTGAGTCTGGCTGGAGGCAGTGAAGCAAGACAGTCGCTCCCTGATCTGAGCGCTTCCTTTGACTGGAACGCACCGTATTTGTATTACAGTGTGCGTGAACCATTTCCAAGCCGTATGACATCGACGGAGTTGGTGTTTGGCAAGATCGATGGCGAGCCGCTGCGAATTGTATCGCAAATGCCTGAAGAAGGGGTTATTTTCAGCGATGGGGTAGAGAGTGACTATGTCGAGTTTAATTCTGGTATTAGCGCCACGATTGGCATTGCACAGCAAAGAGCGCATCTGGTCATCTGATGCGCTCTTTGTCATCTGTTCTAGGATAAAGCCCTGGTTAAGGCTGTTTATAAATGAGATTATGGATGGGATTATTTGATCCGAATGATTCGCACATCCTCATAGGCTGCGGCATCACGTGGCTTGACGACCAGCTGGAGTGAATCGGGATTATCGAGCAGATTGCTATAAAATACATGCTCAAATGTATACGGATTCTCGCTAATAAGTCGGCTACCGATTGGGCGCAGCGTAACCGATTCTTCTCCCTTTTCGGAAATGATGCCCTGCGGAATGAGCCAGAGCTGCTTGGCAAGGCCACCGGATACCTTCTCATCGGCAGTGAAGCGCACGCGCATCTCCAATGGAGAAATCTCTACACGAGATAACGTGATCGTATGGGCGCTCCAGGTTATCGTTCGATTCGGATAAATAATTTCAGTTTGTTGACGCTGAAAATGAGGTGCCAGCGAAATGTGCAATAGCAGTGTAGGTGAATAATGCACCTGGCTGGCATTGGCCGCAGCGACGCCGCTTGCTGTGCGATCATTGGACGACATGATCTGGAACTGAGCTGCAATTTCACGTGGAAAGGGCTGCTTTTGATTCAATCGGACGGTTGCTGTGCCATAGTATTGCTTCGGATTCTGATCATCTGGAGAACCATTCAGACGAGCAGGAGAGTTGCTAAGCAGCTTGCCTGTGGCGACATTACGTAGCTTTACACTGCTAAGTCCGGGGATAGTGGAATCACGATCCGTGTGTGCTGTGTAGAGTAGGATCAACCGATTTTCGTCTGCGGTGACAGCATTGATGGTTAATCGATAACCATTTTGCTCAGCGCTTTTGTTGATCTTTTGAATATAATTATGCTCGATGGCGGAGGTTAGGCTTTGATTGCCAATCTGCTCGCTCTGGTAGACGCGAAACGGCTCTAGCTCGCCCCAGCTTGCTTCGGTAGAATGCGTGCCGATCAATGGCTTTAGCCAGGTCGTTGTCACTAAAATACAAATAACAATAAAAGTTGATACTGCTACGACGAGCAGTCGTGTATCGAATAGGTGACGCAAGCCTGCCCAGAAGGAGCGATGATTGGCAGGAACAGCCGAGTTCTCGACTGCGACAGGAAGGGCAGGCGGGGAAGACTGTGTAAGATGCATCGGCTTGGCATCTGGCGTTGTCGGCTGCTTGTCATGCTCGTTCATCTTCAGTCCTCCTTTCGGATGGTTGATCAAGTCCTATAACAAGAACAATGATTTACCTCCATTGTACCTTGTTTTAGATCATAAATTCCAGCCAATCGTGACAAATGTATAGAATTGTTCTTAGACTGCAAAAGGCGTTCACCTGCGTAACTGGAATACGCAAATGAACGCCTTATCGGATCATTTATTGAAGTAGTTATTGAATCATGGAAAGTATGCTTAGACTTTAAATTGACTTACCTGTGCTTGAAGCTGCTCTGCTGTCTTCGCTAGTGAAGTAGAGGAGGTCGTGATCTCTTCCATCGAAGCCAGTTGCTCCTCTGTTGCAGCCGATACATTCATCGTGCCTGCTGATGTTTCTTCGGTAATGCGAGCGATTTCGTTAGCAAAGCGCATCAGCTCTTCTGTGCTTGCAGACATTTGCTCTGCGCCCGCAGACACTTCCTCGATATCGCCAGCCACCTGATTAACAGCAGACAGAATGCCTTCAAAAGCAGTACCTGCTACCGATACAGATTCAATTCCTTTGCTAACCTCTTGCGTGTTCACGTCTACCGCTTGGATCGCGCGGTATGTTTCCTTTTGAATCGTTGTGACCAGATCGGTGATTTGACGGGCAGAATCAGCCGATTGCTCAGCCAGCTTACGGACTTCATCCGCAACGACGGCGAAGCCGCGTCCTGCATCTCCAGCACGTGCTGCTTCGATTGCTGCATTCAGTGCCAGCAGATTCGTTTGCGAGGAGATACCTGTAATTACATCGGTAATGTTACCAATCGTCTGGGAACGCTCACCCAGCTCCTGTACGATTTGCGACAGGGAAGACATGGAGCCTTGAATCGAATCCATCTGTGCTACCGCAGTGCGAATCGCCTGATTACCATCAGCTGACTTGGAAGCAGCTTCTGCGGCAGAACCGGATACCGTTTGTGCACGAACCGCGATCTGCTCGACGCCGATGGACATTTCCTTCATTGCTTGAGAAGAACGACTTGTCAGTTCGACCTGACGATTTGTTCCTTCGGCAACCTCCTGAATGGTTTCTGCAATCTGACGGGAAGCGTCTGTATTCTGCTCACTACTGGCTGTCAATTCCTCAGAGGAAGCAGCGATTGTCTCGGACGTTGTAGCTACCGATTCGATCAGGCTACGCAGATTACTAGTCATTGTGTTAAATGCATTCGCCAGCATACCAACCTCATCACGATTTTTGATCTGGATCATTTCACCTGTCAGATCGCCACCAGCAATGCGTTCAGCCGATGCTTGCAAACGTTTAACGGGTCTGGAGATCAGTGCCGAGATGAAGAAAGCAATAGCAAGACCTGCCAGAATAGCGATGATGGAGATCACAATGACATTAAAGATTGTTTTCTCGCTAAGTTCAGTTGCAGATGCTGTAGAAGCAGCAGCATTTTTATTTTCGAGATCGATTAATTGAGAGAGAGTTGTGTTAGCTGTATACCATGATGGATAGGCTTTGCTATGAAGTGTACTCAGCTCAATCAGCTGATTTTCTTGGCCAGCAGTAATCATAGCTGGAATTAGAGGAAGATACGCACTATAGCTTTTATCGAATCTGTCGTATAATTCCATTTCCTCTTGTGTTTGCATTAATTGCTTGAGTTTTGGACGCTCGCCTTCGATTTTTTGGAGTAATGCATCCAAGCTTTCCTGAAAGCTTTTTACTTGAGAAGGATTACGCTCTACGCCAACACTTAGCATCAACCGCTCGACATCGGATACATCGCCGTTCATGATTCCGAGCAGTGTTACACTAGGCATTGCCTTTTTATCAATGACATCGATTTGCTTGCCCATCCCGTTAATACCGTAAATACTAAGCGCCGAAATCGCGATCAGCAAAAGGATAACAGATGCAAATCCAGAGATTAATTTCATCTGAATAGTAAGTTTCATAGTTTCACTCTCCACCAGTCAATTAGTTACTTGTTGCGTCATATATATATATCGTCCAAGTTAACAAAAATTTTACAGCGAAAATTACAATTTGTTGGTTCTAAATGCCTATATAAAAATCATTGGTAAACATAATTCGATATTAAATGTAGATTTAATTTTATATATTCGTTGTTATAAGAATTTTTAAAGAAGGTGTGACTTCGCTATATATATAGAAAAATGCAGAAAAAATAAATTTATATCGAAATTTGTCGTTTTTGTTAGTTATTTTTGCACAGTTAAATCTGGATATAGTCACTTTGCTGTGGAAATGCTGGAATCTTGCTTACACCATAAAGGATCATTGAATTGCTTGTCGACAAACGGTATGATCGAGAAAGAAGCGTACTAACTATGGCTTGAGAGATGAGGAGTGTATACGATGCGGCATCATCAATGGGCATACGTACCGCCAATGGGCTGGAATAGCTGGGACTGCTATGGGGCTGCGGTACGTGAAGAAGAGATTAGAGCAAATGCAGAATATATGGCAAATCATCTCAGGGAGTATGGATGGGAGTACATTGTCGTGGATATTCAGTGGTATGAGCCGGATGCGGTGTCATCCGCATACCGTCCATTTGTTTCTCTTGATATGGACGAGTACTCCAGACTAATTCCAGCAACGAACCGTTTTCCGTCAGCAGCCGAGGGTAAAGGCTTTAAGCCGCTTGCGGATTACGTGCATTCGCTCGGACTGAGCTTTGGCATTCATATTATGCGTGGGATTCCGCGTCAGGCGGTACATGCCGATACGCCAATCAAAGGAACTTCAGTAACGGCGCGTCAGATTGCGCATACGAACTCGATTTGTCCATGGAATACCGATATGTACGGAGTGGATGCGTCAAAAGAGGGCGCAGAGGAATATTATAATTCTCTATTTGATCTGTATGCAGAATGGGGAGTTGACTTTGTCAAAGTCGATGATATTGCGGCTTCACGTTTATATGATACGCATCTAGCGGAGATCGAGCTGATTCGCAATGCGATCGATCAGTGTGGTCGTGCGATGGTACTCAGCCTGTCACCAGGACCTGCACCGCTTGCATATAATGAAGCTTTTCGTACGAATGCGAATATGTGGCGCATTACAGATGACTTCTGGGATCAATGGGAGCTGCTGTACGAGATGTTCGAGCGCTGTGAGCAATGGGCGCAGTTTGTCGAAGTGGGTAGCTGGCCAGACTGTGATATGTTGCCGCTCGGTCATATCGGTATTCGTTCCGTTGATGGTGGTGGAAGCGATCGCTGGACACGCTTTACCGAGGATGAACAGACGACGATGATGACGCTATGGTCAATCTTCCGTTCTCCGCTTATGTTTGGTGGCGAGCTGCGTGATAATGATGCATGGACAATGTCGCTATTGACGAACGATGAGGTGCTGGAGGCGAATCGCTCCGGTCATTATGCGCGTCAGGTGTACCGGGATGAGTATGATCGAATCGTCTGGACATCAGAAAATAGCAGAACCGGAGACCATTATGTTGCGCTGTTCAATGCGAGCGATGATCCAGCGCTGGTGCGTGTTAGTCTGGAGCAGCTGGGCTTGTCCGGTACATTCCGCTTGCGCAATTTATGGGAACGCGCAGAGGCAGGTATGGTGAATTATGATATCGATGTGAAGGTTCCAGCACATGGCGCTCGGTTTTATAAGCTGAGTCGGATGGATTATGAGGATGTTATTGTGCGTATGTAGATGTCTGGAGATTCTATAATATAGAAACTATACAAAATAAAAGCATGACAAATAAAAGAGTAGAGCGCATTACGCATTCTACTCTTTTATTTATAGCTTTATATAGTATGTTTAATCTATTCACTATCAAGCGATCATGTCATATTCAATCAAGCCATAGTCGGCACAGATGCAGGCGCACCCAGGCGTCCTAACGCACTATAATGATTTTTAATCCAAGCCAGCGCCAGCGTACCCTCACCAGCATGAATACCAGCCACCGGAATAAATGAAGCGATCTCGATCCGAAGCAACGGAGCCATATGCAGAATCTCTTCCTTCAGCTTGAATGCGCCTTCCATATTGTTCGCATGCATAATACATACATCGCGTACATGCTCCATATCTTTTTTTAGCACATCCAGTAGCTTCAGTCGTGCCTTCTTCATCGTACGAATCTTATCCTCGACAATGACCTTACCCTCCTGAAAGCGAAGCAGCAAATGAATCGACAAGAGATTACTAATCACAAGCTGAGTACCGGACACACGCCCACTGCGATGCAGCTGGGACAGACTTGCTGGAATCATGTAAAAGCTCATATCGTTGATCATGCCTTGAATCCGGTCGCGAATCTCTAACGCGCTCAACCCCTCGCGGTAGTACAGAATCCCTTGCAGAATCATCTCGCGTAGTGGGAATGCACCAATCTTCGAATCAATGCCGATAATCGGCGTTTCTGCGATCTCGGCTGCTTGCAGGGAAGAGTTATACGTTCCGCTCAGCTCAGACGAGCAGTGGATCACAATAATATCATCATAATGCCCTTTTAGGCTCTCATATAAACGAATAAATTCGCCAATCGGCGGCTGCGAGCTGCTTACCTTCTCATGCACACGCATCTTCTCATAAAATTGCTCGGATGTAATATCGACATTCTCACGATAAACCTCGTCTCCAGCAATCAGGCAAAGTGGCACAACATATACATCGTGCTCACGAGCAAACTCGGCATCTAACATGGCAGTGCTATCTGTTACCCAGGCGATTGTTCTCATTCAGATCACTACTTTCATTCAAAGGTTTCAGCAATGCCTTGAAATATGCAGTGTAGCGCGCCATCTCAAACATTGTGAGCATATGGTATTTTGCAAATGTGTACAGGCGAAGATGATAAGGCAAAATAGACATATGTACTTCATAACTTTATCATATAGTTATTATAACTAGATGTGATGTTGATTACAAACTTTAAATGTTGTTACGAAAACGAAATGATTTTCGTTTCAGCTTCTTTTCGGTATAATGGTAAAATAGTCATTTATAGTAGCAGAGCGTTCACCGTTTCGACATACATCTAGATAAATGCTCAATATAACGTTCAGGTTACATACTCCCTATTCTAATTAGTAGTATGACAGGCAATAACCAATATGATAGCAATGGAAGGAGATACAAGCGATGGAACCGCAATATCCGCTGCTCGACCAGCTTAAAGAATGGGGCGAGAGAAAGGTCGCTTATCGTTTTCCGCGCTGGGAACAGCTTCCGATGATCGGCATTTATATGGATCAGCTCGTCGCCTGGCTGGAGTACCAGTTCAATCAGTTTCCCGGCGAAACTGCAGGGAAGCTGATCACCCCGTCAATGATTAACAACTACGTGAAGCAGAAGATTATCCCACCTACCGTCAAGAAAAAATATTCCCGCGAGCATATCGCGTATCTGATTATGATCTGCAATCTAAAGCCCGTGTTACCGATCGGCACCATTCAAGCGATGATCGCCACGCAGCTTAAAACGATGACGCTGGATGAAATTTATAATCATTTTTGTGAGGAACAGGAAGCCGCTTCACGGTATACGATGGAGATGGCGAAGCAGGAAGGTCGCCAGCTGCGTGATAATGCAGAGGGTTCGCAAGAGGAGATGTTAGCTGGATTCTCGCTTAAGATGGCGACGCTGGCGAATGCGGGGAAGATTCTGGCGGAGAAGATTACAGGGTTGGAAGGGGAATCGGAGCAGGAGCAGCCAGAAGATGACTTGGCTCAGGCATATGAAGGGTAGCTTGTACAGCATGATCGAATATGCAAAAGGAACGTGTCCATGGCGGATACGTTCCTTTTTTAGCATGAGGTTAAAAACCATTCAATTACATATCTTTATGGAGTAAAACTGCATTTCCGAGCTTGATCCCTTCTTTGAAGCCATAAATGAAAGAATCAACTTGTTCTATACTTTGCATTATGTAGACATCATCTATCAGATCTTCGACCATTTGTAATTGTGAGTCATTGAGTGTGCTTTGAAGAAGCGCAAGATTTACACTTATTTTTCCCTGAATGGAATGCATTTCAGAGGATATTATATTTTTTCGTTGTTGACTGAAATAAGCATAATACATATTTTCAATTAATCCACTCATATATTCACCTCATCATTTCAGATTATGATTAAGATTTTATGCGAAAAACGCATAAAAATCAATATGCAGTTTTCGCATAAAATATGATGAATTATGGTGATGTGAAATGTATAAACGTATACGTGATTTGAGAGAAGATAAGGATCTGACTCAGCAAGAAATGGCGAATATGCTGCATACTACGCAGACAACATATTCTCGCTATGAGCGCGGCGATCTTGATATTCCGACGGCAGTATTAATCAAGCTTGCAAGATTTCACAAGGTTAGTATTGACTATCTGTTGAATGAAACTGATCATCCGCAAAGATACGATTCCTAAGAGACGGATCGCCACACTGCAATCAGATGATCTACAGGAGCATGAAGAGATCAGGCAAGTTACTACCCGAAAAGCAGCTCGGAAAGCCAAAAGATGAACACGCTCTAGGCGATGTTCATCTTTTTTGCGAAATCCTGTTGTTTAACGATTTATACTAGAACTGCTCTATTTTGTTCTCTTAACAGATCAGACTATTTCCACATCTATTACAAAGTCACATCAAGTCAAAATATTCTTCCGTCTCGCTTCCTCAATCCACCCCGGAAACTCATTCAACAACCGATCATACAATTCCTCATCGCTTACCTTCGAAATATCATCCAGCTCGAAAAAGTCTGCATTATCGATAAACCGTCCCTGTAAATCATCCAGCTCGCGTAGCACCCCGTAATTCGCATTGCCCAATCCGACAAATTGCCAGAACAGATTATGATGCGAGCTGTCCGTGATCAGGCGAGCGATCTTGCTCTTGCTACTCACGCCGCCATCGCTGAAGAAAATAATATATGTCGGCAGATGAATATTCGGCTCTTCTACGGTATATTTGCGAATCACATCTGCCATCACCGGAGGTTCATTATTCGTACCACCCTTGCTTCCCAGCTTATACGCACGCGCCACATAGTCTTCATAATCCTGCGCGGTCACACTTGGCGCACGCAGAAAGTCCTTCGCGAAAAACCACACATCCAGCTCACCATCATCGTCAAAAGCAGCCGCAATCGCCAGTACACGTTCAAAGGCTTCCTGCACGATCCCTTTTTTGTAGAGCGAGTACATCGAACCGGACGCATCGAATACGACTGCCACGCGAGCACGGATCGGAGCGATTTGTTTCTTTTCGAGCGATAACGTTACTTTTTTCTTGAGCAGATCAATTTTGGTTAACGGTACGGTTAACTTGGGCGATTCTGATGGTGCTGGTTGCGAGATGGATGAGGATTGCGTAGGAGTAGCTGATTCAGACGGTGCAGATGAAGTAGCTTCAGCTTGTACAGCTTCTACAGAATTGAAACCGAAGGAAGTCGGCTGAGTAGTTCGCAAATTGGTAGGAGCTGGCTGAGCAACGTCATGGTTTGAAGAAGGCGGTGGAGTCGTATCAGCAGATCCAGTAGTATCTGTATCTAACCCGTTACTAGCCGGAGGTTGTGCATGATCTGCTGCACTATCGCCTTCGATCTCCACGCCAAATGACTCTGCCAGCGGCTGTAGTCCACCGAAGAAGCCACGTCCAATCGCGCGTACCTTAAACGTCTCTTTATATTTATACACTTCGATCAGAATGATCGCTGTCTCAGAAGTGACCTCCGATAACTCATATGTAATCTGTTGTCCATTCATATGAAGCACTGCCTGACAGTTACGCACCTGTGCGAATGTGCCAGCGCCTTCCAGTGTAGCAGTAAATACACATTTACTAACTGGCGCCTGTTGCAATCGATTCAGATTGAGCAAGAAGCGTGAGCTGTACTCATCGGCTTGCATCAGCTGCACGGATTGATGAGGATCAACGTTCTGATTGTAAAAGATAAAATAGTCGTCGGAAGGGACTTTACCTTCATCATTGACCATAAAACAGCTAATATCCAGTGCAGAGGGAGCAGCACTACATTGAATCATAACTTCCAATGAATCGCCCGGTGGTAGGTTCGTATTTTGCCCTTGATTCAGATTCGTTGATTGTCCAGCCATACCATATTCCTCCCGTATGTAAATAAAGTAAGTAGCTACAATAGAACGTATATGCTTTACCATAAGTTCTCTAATCTTCCACGTCAAACTAAAAATATATAGACGCACTACTATTTTTCTCCTATACGTTCCATTCAGATTGCTTTCTCCTAATCAAGGTTAATAAAGGAAGTTAGTATATTAATATCCAAAATACAATCGTACAAGGAGGTATTGATTTGAAAAAAATCACAGGGTGGACAACTTGGAGTCTTGCAGCAGTATTAACGGTGAGCGGTATCGGAATAACGGGTGAGGTACAGGCAGCCAATTCGGTGTCCTACACAGCATCCACCGGATATAGCTCCACACAGGGCAGTAACAACTGGCATTACCAGCAAAAAAGCGGAACTACCTATACCGATCTTACATATCAATCCGCTTCGAGTCGCTGGGATGCGAACGGAACCTATCCATGGGTCTCATCCAACGCACAGCATCCTGGTAATCAGGCAGATGCTGTACGTACATGGGTGGCACCAGCCAGTGGCAAGGTGACGATTACAGGTACTTTGCAAAAAGGCAGTGCGGAGGGCGACGGCATTACCGCTACAATTATGAAGGATACGACCTCCCTATGGACACAAACGATTCAAACGACAACCGCAGTACAGCCTACTGGCGTAACGAATATTCCAGTACAGCAGGGTACAGCGATTCATTTTATTGTGAATCGAGTGGGATCGATCAGCTTTGATCATACTTTGTGGAATCCGACGATTGTATTTACACCGGGCGCTTATGTACCGGACGATCATAGTTTGTCGATTCTGGATTTTGGTGCTGTCGCAGGGGATAGTCAACCAGATGATGTTGCGATTAAGGCAGCGATCCAGCAGGCGAAGGTGGAAGGTAAGGATGTCTACGTGCCAGCCGGGAATTTTGAACTGAGCAATATTCTGATCGTCGATGGGGTGACATTGAAAGGGGAAAATAAAGCCCAAACCATTCTGACTTCGACCAATCCAGATCAGGGTTCGATCGATCTGATCGGCAGTAGCCCGGCAATTCGCAATCTAACACATGTATACAGTAGCGTAAGCGAGCGAGATGGTAATAACGAGAAGAATAGCATCAGCGTCAAAAATGCAACGAATTTTGTCGTCGATAACATCAATGTCCAAAAAGCCAGCACAGCCGGTATCTATGTGACCGATTCGATCGGTGGAACGATCACGAACAATACCGTACAAAATACGCAGGCAGACGGTATTCATATGACTGGGGATAGCAGTGATATTACCGTGCAATACAATACCGTAAAGCAAGTTGGCGATGATACAATTGCTGTCGTTAGTTACGGTAAGAGTGACAAGTCAGATGGCGACAAAGGTCAAACGAACAACATTCGTATTTTAAATAATGATGTAGGTTACGACTCCAATGCACGCGGTATCTCTGTCGTTGGTGGACGAGATGTGCGGATTGAAGGGAATCATATTGAACGAACACAAATGGCTGGCATCTATATTGCGACTGAAACAGGCCCCGACGGTGATTACAATACACAGCCAGTGGATTCGGTTACAATCAATAACAACGTAGTTGATCGCACAGCCCTGAAGCCAGATGGAGGTCATGCAGATATGCTCGTATATGCAGGCTATACAGCGATCAACAATGTTACGTTTAACGATAATACAAGCTCCAATGCAACCAAATACAGCGCAGGCGTATGGGGACGCTCCACGCCACAAATCGGTACTGTGAGATTTAATAATACAACCATTATCAATCCTAAAGACCCAAACCAGGTCTATAATTTCACTAAAGGTACAGTGTACTGGAATGGCGTTCAAGTATATCCAACGAGTGTAACTAACCAACAATAAAGCGAGAACATAATGAAACGAGTAAAGCCAGCAGAAGCGGAGTATTCAGCAACTGCTGGCTTTTCGTTACATGTAGAGCTGCAATCGGACAGCTAGCTGTGTAGCGATATGCAACTGGATAGCGCTGGATTCCATATAAGGCAGCAGCTATATAGGCTTTGATTCCATAAAGAATTGGAAAATCTGAAGATTGCCCATGTACAACATTACATATGTATTTAATCAAAATGAACTTATTTCGCCTCATATCGTCTAAAATAACGAAATTTGAGCAAAAATATGAAACGTTATATCTGTCTATCCGTATGAACAGTTAAGGAACAATCTGTACATCATCATATGCCGCATCTGTAGAATAGCGATTATTATTCAAGTGACATATGCTCCATTCCAGCATCGCTGTGATGCAGATGCCCATTCTGAAACGGAGGGGTAGAGAGATGGGAACGTTTGATAAGCGCAATTTGGTATTTAGTACACTGTTATTAGTTGCTGCCGTGATCTGGATCAGTGCCTTTGCAAGCGAAGCCAGACTGGAACGACAGGTCGAAGCCTATCTGGTGAATGAACGACAGTATAGTGTGGAGGATATCGATTATATGAAAGCCAGCTTTGGAATGAGTCCGATGATCGGGGTAGAGGTTCATTTTAAGGATGATCCGGATGCGCGTTATTTCTATACACGAAATGATGGCATGATCACCCAGTATAATGCCGGCCCACGTGACGGTATCGATCTGCACCATAGCTATGCGTATAAGCACAAGGAAGAAGAGATCGAAGCGCGAGAGCATATTCCTGTGCAATTGGCTATGAAATAAGTAGTCATTGTATGGTAATGTGCCGCATATCGCAGAGCTAGCAATAGTAGTACCTCCAGCAACGAGCCGCCTTGTCAAAGGGTGGGATACGGGGCTGGAGGTGCTTTTTCTTTTTTGGAAGATGCAAGGTTTTTTATTATGATGGTGATTTTATAAAATGATTTCGACGTGCCCGTATTCATATTATCCAAAAAGTGGATAAGCTCTATCTGAATTATTCACCGATTGTCTATTGTATTTATTATTCGGAATGGCATCCTTTATTCGAGCAGAGCAGAGCAGAGCAGAGCAGAGCAGAGCAGAGCAGAGCAGAGCAGAGCAGAGCAGAGCAGAGCAGAGCAGAGCAGAGCAGAGCAGAGCAGAGCAGAGCAGAGCAGAGCAGAGCAGAGCAGAGCAGAATAAAGTCGAGTGAAGCGAAGCTTAGCCCACTGTAAATCAAAATACAAACGAGGTCTGACCGTTAGAATACTTACCATCCTCACTCATCCAGCTCGCCCCAAACTCATAATAATAATCGCCTGCCTTCTGAGGCGCTTGAAATGCTCCATCATGTATTGTAATGGAAATAGGCTGATCAGCCGTACTTTGAACATATGAATTACTCGTCTCCTCAGATTGACGAAGGGGATATTGAATCAGCTCGATCGCCGCAGGTTCAGGTGTGTAAGGGAAGTGTAGCTTTACACTCGTTCCAGCCTGAATCGTAGGTAGTGACTGTCCTTTCAACATTGCTGCGCCACCTACAAAATCAGCACAGCCCTTCGTGCCCCAGCAATAAGAGCCCTGCACAGCCGGAATCGTAGTAGTACCTGCGGTAACTTGTAATACAGGCAACACATCATCAGATAAGGGTTGTAGGGATGTCGTCTCATGTTTTGGTGTCATGGTTGTTGTCGTTTCTACTATTGGAGATGCAGGTGCAGCTTGATCAGGTGGAACACTGCCTGTAACTGCTGCTGGTGTATGCTGGGTACAGCCTATAATGGCGATCACCAGCACACATATCATAAAAAGCTTACTATTTATCCTTCTATTCATGTCGTCCACCTCCTATAATAGAAGACGTAAAGAAAATCCATTTTGTTCCTAAATTTCTTGTACATAGAAATAAAGCAGAACGGAGATGAATCGATGTATCGTTCATTGCAGGCACGTCTGGAGCAATACCCTTACAGTCATACCCAAAATGCAGCTTCATCTGAATGGATTGCAGAGGCAGAGCAGGAGCTTGGCTATCGTTTACCGGACTCGTATGTATGGTGGCTGACGCATTATGGATCATTATTTTTTAATCGACAGGATGGGGTATACAGTCTAGCACCGCCAGAGTTTCGCGAGGATGTGATCGATGATCTGCTGTATAACTATCGTCTGATGCAGAGGCAGATTGGATACCAGGGGGCAGATTATACATCTACCGCCCAGATGAGGAGGAAAGCTATTATTGGGATGTGAGGACGCCTGTCTATGAGCCTGGTATAGCGGTAGAGTACCCGATTATGCGTGTAGATATGCTGGACGGATCAGAAGACGTATATGCGAGAAGCTTTGCCGAATTTGTAGAGCAGATGCTGACAGCGCGTGGATATCAAGTGAAAAATGAATAGCGCGTAGCAGCTTATATGCAGTTAGGAGGGTTATATGAGTACATTTGAAAAGCTATTAATCAAGTACATGATCTATGGATTTGTAGCGGGTTTGTTTTATTCCTTTTTAGCGAACCGAGTCGTAGCCGTATCAACAACAGATCCAAGTGCTGTAATGCGTTCACCACTAAGCGAATACATTATGGATGCTCTGTTTAATGGGACATTGGTAAGTATCATTGCGGGTGCCTTTTTTGCCATTTGCTATTGGGCGAATCGACCGCTAAAGCGTTGAAGATGAGGGGAGAGCTGACTCAGATGAAGAATACAGAGCAAGCGAGTACGAGCGCCGATGCAACAATCTATGAATACCGCAAATTGCAGGGACTGCCCGAAGCCGAGTTGCTACAGCGCATTGCCAAGCTGCACGAGTCGATATTCGCAGATCCAGAGGACGATGGACTGATTCAGAAAATACATAACAATGTCACGATACAGGATTTGGATCAGCTGCTCATGATCGTGGCGCTGGATGGAGATCAAGTGGTTGGCTATAAAATTGGCTATCCATTGATGGAGGATGAGCATACCTTTTACAGCTGGCTCGGCGGTGTGAATCCTGCCTATCGTCAGCAAGGCATCGCATCACGACTTATGGACGAGCAGCATGAGCACCTGCGAGAGCAAGGATATCGCAAAGTCCAGACGAAGACGATGAATCGCTGGCGCAATATGCTGCTGATCAATATTCAATATGGATTCGATATAGTGGATACCTTTACCGATGCACGGGGGATGTTCAAGATTGTGCTGGAGAAGGAGCTCATGTAGTGAGAGTAGGGAGTAGTATCAGAGCTGAACGTCACAGCTCCTTGGAGTGATAGATTCGTTATAAAAGGTATACATCATACGAAAAGGCAGATCAGTCTACACTGGTCTGTCTTTTGCTATATATACGCATAACATAGACGAATAGACAATAAGGAATCAATTGAAAAACAATAAAATAAATATAATTCATACATAATCTAGCAAAATAGGTATTTCCATAATAGTGCAAAAGATGTATTATGAAGAAGATTAAGCAATATATTCACCTCTTATGACACCTGTCCATATACCTATACATCTAAAATATATTCTCCGTTAGTATTCCAGAAGCACTGGAACCAGAGCAGAAGCAGCGCGGAATCGGCGGCAACAAGGAGATAGCACATATGGCATACATGATTCCAGAAACAATTCCTGGTTCAGCCACCCAGGGAGAACGCATTCTATTCAACACCTTCCGCAAACATCTTCCCGACAACTATATTGTCTACTATGAACCCCATATCAATAACGGTCAGCATCGCAGACCAGACTATGTGATCATCGGCCCCGATCTTGGTCTGCTCGTACTGGAGGTAAAGGATTATACCGAGAATACGCTGCATATGCTAAGCCCGGATGAATGGCAATTACATACACAAAAAGGCACCGGAAGTCTGGAAACCGTGAAAAACCCCATCACCCAAGCGCGTAACTACGCCTTCCATATTCATAATAAATTGAAAAAAGACCGTAACCTACTCCAGCAGGAAGGCGCTTATGCCAATAGTCTCAAATTCCGTTATGGCTATGGCGTCGTCTTCACACGGATGAAAGAAGTGCACATGATTCGCAGTGAAATTCATCGCTGTATCGATCTTAATCTGGTACTCACTCGTGAGCAGATTGATCCAGATGACGAGCAATTCGATACAGATCATCTGCTTGAACGAATGAGTAATATGTTCCCGATTCCTTTTCATCAACGCCAGTGGCTCAGTGATGAGGATATGACAGCCATTCGGTATCACCTATTCCCTGAAGTTCGTATCCGTGCAGATATTAAAAATCACAGCTATTACCAGGATGATGTATTGCTATCGTTACATAATATTCAGGCGATGGATCTGCATCAGGAGTCACTTGCCCGTCAGCTTGGCGATCGGCATCGACTCATTCGTGGCGTTGCAGGAAGTGGCAAGACACTTGTACTCGCTACGCGAGCACGTACACTTTTGCGTGAGCATCCCGATTGGCGCATTCTCGTACTCTGTTATGGTAGTCCATTATCCTGTAACATTCGCAGCATGATTATGCACAAGCTGCGGGAACCAGAGGATCTATTCGAATGGTCAGCAATGGAAGCACAGAGCGAAGATCAACAGACCAATGATATAGGGCAGGAGCAACTAGAGATTGGTACGTTCCATGATTGGATGTATAAGCACTTTCCATTGAAGTTCTCTATGAGTGAAAAGGAGAACGAACGTCAAATTCAGGAGCTGCTGGATCAGCTGGAAAATGGAACTATTACTGCACCACAGTACGATGCGATTCTAATCGACGAAGGTCAAGACCTGGAGCCCCAATGGCTGGAACTCATCACAAAGTCACTGAATCCAGACACTCAATCCCTGCTGATCGTTGAGGACAAAGCACAAAAGATATTCCGCCGCAAAGTCAGTCTCTCTCGTAACACCGGACTCGATTTCCGTGGACGTTCCAAAATATTAAACATCAACTACCGCAACACATCCCAGATCGTTCATTTTGCATGGGAATTCTATCGTTCCCACTCCAAGCTCAAAGACAAATTCCAGGATACGATCACCGCAAGTGATGTCGCCGAGATCATCCCACCTCAGGGCACCAAGCGTAAAGGCCCCGAGCCACAGATGCGCCACTGCTCGTCGATCGAAGACGAGATGAAGTGGGTGACCGAGCAAATCCAGTATTTGCATCGAGAAAAGAAGGTTGCATATACCGATATGGCGATTCTGTATCGGGTGAAGGGAGGCTATAAAAACGCCTATATTGTCGATGCGATCCGTGAGGGCTTGCAACAAAGCGAGATTCCATTCAACTGGTTCGCAGAGAATAAACGAACGAAGGATCGCTTTGATCGGTATGAAGCGACTGTGAAGATTTCGACAATTGATAGTGCGAAGGGAATGGACTTCCGAGCAGTGTTCATCGTGAATGTGGATGGCATGCCGAGGGAGAAAGCGAAGGATGAGGAATGGGATGAAGAGGTGTCGCGATTTTATATTGGCATGACCCGGGCGATGGAGTATTTATATTTGAGTTATAGCCGGGTGGAAGGGTTTGCGAAGTGGGTGGATGAAAAGCAAATAAAAATTGGAGGGAATTATGAATAATTCAAATGTGAATGGATACAAGATGATTTATTATCTGGAAAAATTGTTGAGAGAATATATTGTGTATTATTTAGAAGACTTTGAATCATTAGATAGCCATTATTATAATAAATGGAAAGATAATGCTTATTTAAATTTAAACAAGGATGCTGAAAGTCTCGAAGTAGTAGTCAAATTTGCGCATTTAGGAGAACTTATAGATTGTATTGGTTCTAAAAAATTTAATGAGATAAAAAGAAATGAAGTGAAGAATTTAAATATAAAAATTTTAACTGCGCATCGTAATAATATTATGCATTCTAGAGAGCTAAATACTGAACAAGAAAGTAGTGTTAGTGATTTATGTGAAAAAGTCATATATTCTTTAAAAGATTCTAATTTTGAAACTAAATGGAGTCAATTTATTCAAAATGATATAGATCAATTTACTATTCCTACTTTATACTTGGAGTATCCAGTAGGAAAAAATTTCAATAATTTAATCGGAAGACAAGATGAACTTAAGGATTTTAAAGAGTATATTAAGGCTCCTACACCTGTTACAGTAATTGGTCATGGGGGTGTAGGTAAAACAGCGCTAGTTTTGCAGTTGATAGAAGATTTAATGAGTTCGCCCGATAAAGAATTTGAATATATTTATTTTATGAGTTTTAAGAATTCTGTGTTCGATAAAGGAGAGGTAAGGCGTTTTGAGAAAGTAATCAATGATCATAAGGGTTTGATTACTAAATTAGCTTTTTTAATGGAAATAAATTCTAGTTGCTCTTTTGAAGATTTAGAAGAAAAAGTATGGGAGAAGGTTTTCTCGCAAAAAACACTTTTAGTATTGGATAATCTCGAAACAGAGATTGTTAAGACTAATTTATTTGAATTTAGTAATATTGCTCAAAAGTTTATAAAAAACTTTAATAAGCCATCTAGATTAATTATGACCAGTAGATATGGATTAGGAGATAGAGAGAATAAGTTTCCTCTCCATCAATTTAAATTAAACAAAACTCAAGAATTGACAAAAAGATATATGAATGGAATAGCATTGAAAAATAGGGAATTGGTAAAAGATGATTGGGAATGGATACAGGCATATACACAAGGAAATCCTGGTTTAATAATAGCGCTGTGTCATACATTAAGTTCAACCAATAAAAAAACTTTAGATTTAAGATTGGAGTATGAGTCAGAATATACGAAAGAGTCTACTGAGCTTCATAGTCAGCTAGATGAGTTTTTAGGTTTCTGTTTTGAGAATACTATCGAGAGTATGGAAGTTGAATCTCAAAAGTTCTTATCTTGCTTATGTTATATTTGTTCAGAAACTCATATTACAGAAATAAATGAAGAACTCCTATCTTTTTTGCGAGAAGAGTTAAAAAATCAAAAGTTTAGCGAGAGATACACAAAAGCATCCAATTTTATCAATATCGGATTTTTACAACCTGTTCCCAATTCAAATAGATATCTAGCAAATGAACTTGTAATTGACTACATGAATGGTAACTATTCTAATACAGATGCTGTCTTCAATGTTTTTAAGCTTCGAGCAGTACAGTGGTTCAAGGATATTAAAGGAATTACAACTTTAATGAATGAAATAAAATTTGAAGAGGAAGTTGGATTAGAGCAATTAACTTCCCAACTTTATTTATCAAAATATAAAAATACAAATAACATCGAATTTTTATTAAGATCATTTCATTGCTACTCTACGCTTGATTCATTATATGAATTTTATAGTAAAGCTGATGATATTAAGGTTATAAATCATTTTAATTTACTTGATAAAGTCAGCTCAAACCTGAAAAATCAGTTATATTTTAAAAAACAAAACTTAATAGTAGGCACTATAATATCTGCTTTATTAGAAATAAATAAAAAAATTCTTAGAAGAGAGATTACGCATCTAAGACAACAGGAACTTTATGATTATTTTATACAGCTTAGTAGTAAAGTTGCCGTTTTACAATACAAAAAAATAGATGGACGTACAAGAAGGCAAATATGTATTTTATTAATTAATTTAAAAAGATTGAATTTGGCTGAAGAATATTTATTAGAAAATGATGAAATGATTACTATAAAATTTGATATATATTCAAAACAAGTTATGGAGCTTGTACATCAAAATCCTAATAAATGCGAAGAGTATATCTTAAAATGTGATGATATACTTTCTAGATTTTCACGTTCAATAGGAAATAAAAAAATAAAGCAATATCTTATATATTCTGCACGGTTCTATATAAAAGCTAACCCGCAAAAAGTTTTAACTCTTTTAAAAAATTTTGAATATGAAGTGGGCGATATTCAAAATTATATTTTTCATTTAGAATCTCTTTTATTACGAGCAAAAGCAACTCTATTTATTAAAGGTGATTTAGTATTGGGAAAAGAGTTTTTAGATGAATTCATAAGACTCAAAAACACCAAAGAGTATAGCGAACTTTTTCCAGGTAAAAAAGAAAAATTGAATAAAGATTTTGAAATAATTCAAAATAAATTCAAGCGTGAAAAAAGAAATTTATAAAATTATTTAAAAAAGTAATAGACTTAAATAATCCAATTTTTGAGATTTTCTCTTTATTTTATATATAGAGAGAAAATTACATATCTGAATTCATAATTAATAAAATATTGTATTGCATTTTCATTATATCAAAATTATCGAATATTTTAATTTTTTACGCTATAAACATCAGTATAAGATTTGTTTATGCTAATGTTTATAGTATAAAAAGAATGGCACGAGTTTAATTTATTAGATTCCAACATAGACAAATAAATATTCTCGGAATTGTAAAGCATACAATTTTGAGAATATCTATAATAAGCAAAATTTGACTTCCTCCAACCCACCCAACTATAATACGTACTCATGAGAGCCGTTGCAGACACTACATCACTACAATACAATCTGCAAACAGCTCCACTACCTTGATTTCTACAAACGGAGGGTTAACCAATGAATGAGATAATCAAGCTATTTGATGATTATGAGTATATTGTCGATCGGTATACGATCGTAGGCGAATGGGAGGTCTGGGTGCAGCATGCGAAGCTGGGGAAGACGCGCATTGCTGTGCGGATCAAGCAGGGACGGGATGAACAGTATTACCATGATGTCAGCCACTTTTACCAGCCAGGTAGTGAGGCAGCGCCTTACATTTTAGAACAGGCAGGGCAGCATACGCCAGAAGCGGCGATTCGTCATGCGATGAATCAGGTGTTTACGCATTTCCGACCGGATGATGCGAAGGCAGAATGGATTTTGAATGAGAATTTTTAGTTTGTAGATAAAATAGATGATGAATGAGCCTTGTAAAAAGGCGTAGCCTATCTTGGAGCAAGACGGTATGACGCCATTTCATAACGAGAATAATTCCAATTAAGAGAACATTAACCAGCCGGATGCGCTACATGCATCCGGCTGGTTTTGTTTTTAGGTGTTAATGTTATGCCCCAATTTTCATCTGTTTTACAATATTATCTATTCCTGATCACCCTACCAAACCACCTCCACGCAAAAGTTGCATTCAGTCAGAAAGCATGCTATATTCTGACTACAGAACTGAAATGGTTTTTTGGTCACGAAAAACTTTTGCTACACAACCACTCATCTGCACGCTTATTGGATAGGTCTAGAACGCTGTCTACTGCCTGATTACGCCTGTTCTGAATGGTACGGGATGAATCCAGACAGTAAGGCGATACAGGAGGGAACGCGATGAACAAGCTATTGTGGGATGATGAACCAATCAAATTATCTTTTATGCTAGATTACTTGTTGTTAGAGGAGGAGCGTACGATGAGTCATTCACAGGACGAGCGCTATATGAAGATTATTGAATCTGCACGCGATGTATTTTCCAAGTTTGGATTTAAAGGAACGACGGTTGACCGTATTGCAAAGAATGCAGGTATTGGCAAAGGGACGATCTATCTCTTTTTCGAGACAAAGGAAGAGATTCTCAACGCGATTCTGGATGTATCGTTGACAGAGATGGTGCGTCAGGCAGAGGAGATTATCAACAGCGAAGGGGATAGCAAGGATCGGATGTATCGCGCGATCTATACATGCATTAGCTTCCGTGGTTACCATACGATCGCTGATCGTCTAGCTGAGGAGCTACAGGAATTTGGGACGACTGCATCCCATAATGCGCTGTGTCATATCGATTCGGTCGTTAATACCGCAGTGAGCCAGTTGCTGGAACAGGCAGCTGCCCAGAAGCTGATTCGTCCGATCGAGAATGTGAAGCTAACCTCACTCGTCCTCATTCATATGTATGATGCGATGACAACGCACTGGGAGAAGGACAACGAACCGCTGAGCAATGACGAAGTGTTCGAGATGCTGCATCGATTCCTTACTTGAAGTTGAACACATCATATATACAGTCACCACCTAGAGAGAAAAGTTATGACGCGATTCACGTAAAGCTGGGATATGGAAATGGAGGAGCAAGACGATGGTGAAGAAAATACAACCCCTGTGGGTTGCAGGACTGGCATTGACCATACTAGTAGCAGGCTGCTCAAGCAAGCAGGCTGAACCTGTATCCGCGAATGCAAGCACGGTGACAGTAGCTAAGGTTCAATCTGTACCGCTGAATGCAGTCTATGATCTATCCGGTACACTGGCTGCGGTGCAGCAGTCGCCGGTTGCTTTTGAACTTGGTGGTACGGTCGATAGCATCCGTGTAGATGTTGGAGATTCGGTTAACAAGGGACAGTCGATTGCAGCGCTGGATAGTGCGGATCTACAGCTCAAGGTAAGTGAGGCACAGGAAGCGGTACAACAAGCGAATGCAGGCTTAACGGCTGCCAATGCTTCACTAAGCAATGCAACAGCGGTTCGATCGGCAGCACAAGCGGGCGTATCTGCCGCTGAAGCGCAGGTGGAAGGTGCGAAGGCGAAGCAGCAGGGCGTACTGGATGGTGCGCGTGAGCAGGAGAAGCAGCAAGCGCGTAATGCCGTGAGCAAGGCGCAAGCGGCGTATAATCAGGCGAAGTCAGCCGCAGAGCGAGCAGAGACATTGTTCCAGAACGGACTATTAACCAAGCAGGAGAATGAGCAGGCACAGACTTCATTTGCTACCGCGAAGGATGCACTGGACGATGCGAACCAGCAGCTTTCCTTAACGCTGGCAGGTGCGAGTAATTCGGATCGGGCTAGTGCAGCGTCTGCGGTGAAGCAGGCGCAGGTAGGCGTACAATCCGCTCAGGCACAGGTATCGCAAGCAAGTGCAGGTATCGAGCAAGCACAGGCAAGCGTACAGCAGGCTCAGGCTTCCTATGACCAGGCGAATGTATCGCTCGCACAGGCGAAGCTGGCATTATCCAAATCTCA
This sequence comes from Paenibacillus hunanensis, assembly GCF_034055775.1. Lineage (NCBI taxonomy): Bacteria > Bacillati > Bacillota > Bacilli > Caryophanales > Paenibacillaceae > Paenibacillus > Paenibacillus hunanensis. The sequence goes on from NZ_CP139194.1 coordinate 2,499,210, forward strand.
GCTCAAGTCTCAGGTGAGCGGTGTCGTACTGGAGAAGGACATTTCGGTTGGACAGACGGTCGCAGCAGGTACAACGGCATTTACAATCGGTCAGATCAATCAATTGAAGGTATTACTGCCTGTACCGGACGAACAGATTGCACAGTGGAAGACAGGTCAGCAGGTGAGTCTGAGTCTATATGATGAACAGCGCACCGGACGTGTAACGAACATTTATCCGAAGACGAATGACAATACGGGTACGATAAGCGTTGAAGTACAGCTGAGCAATCCGAAGCAGGATTGGAAGCCAGGTCAGGTCGTGAAGGCATCGCGTGATGTACAGTCCAAAAAGGGCATTATGGTGCCTGTCGAGGCGGTGGTCAGCATGGACGATTCACCGTATGTATATCGAAGCGTCAATGGTAAAGCTGTACGCACCCCTGTGAAGACAGGTGATCTGATGGACAACAAGCTTGTCATTACCGACGGCTTAAAGGTAGGCGATACGATTGTAACCTCGGGTGCCGATCGATTGATGGATGGTGACAGTATTACAGCGCAGGCTACGGGAAGTACGAATGCCACCAGTGGATCGCAGGAAGGCAGTGCACAATGATTCCATATCTCGTTAAGAAAAGCAAGATTACACTGCTGTTTTTCGCACTGCTGATTGGGATCGGGGCATTTAGCGGATTTGGCTTACCGAAGCAACTCATGCCGGATATCGTCGTGAAGCAAGCGACCGTTACGACTGTGTATGCAGGAGCTACACCAGAGCTGATCGAGACCACGGTGACGAGGGTGCTAGAGTCAAAGATCAAGGAAGTATCCAATCTCAAGACGGTCAGCTCGGTATCGATGTCGGGTGTATCTGTCATCACGCTGGAGACACAGCCAACCGCTGATGCCCCAACCGTGTGGAGCGAGCTGCGTAAGAAGGTTGAAGACGCGAAAGCGGATTTGCCAGATGGTGCGGACGCGCCAGTCATTAATGATAATTTGACCAAAGCCTTCGTCCAGTCATTCGCTATCTATGGTGATAGCGCGCAGAATCTGTGGAAGTTACAGGACTTGATGACCGATTGGCGCGATCAGCTACGTTCGGTTCCGGGTGTGACGGATGTAGCGATTACAGGCTTGCCGAAGCAGCAGGTACGGATTGAAGCGAATATGTCCAAGCTCCAGCAATATGGCATTCCATGGGAATCAATTCTGAATGCTGTCCAGAAGGAAAATAACCGCGTACCGACAGGTACACTCGATTATGAGAAGCGTAGCTACCAGCTCACCGTGCCGGTCGATCATGATGCGTCCAGTTTGGAAAAGGTAGTTGTATTCAAGTCGGAGAATGGCACTCCTGTCTATTTGAAGGATGTGGCTAGCGTCCAGATGGCGAATGAAAAGGTAGAGTATAACAGCTACTATAACGGACAGCCATCGATCTCGATTCAGATCAATAGTGAGGTCGGCTCGGATGTACCATCCATGTATGAGCGTGTGAATGCGAAGATGGATGAGCTCAAGACGACACTGCCAGCTAATTTGAAAATTGAGTCTTTATTTGCTCAAAAGAACGAAACGGATCGTATTTTCCACAATCTATTCGTAGAGATGATGATTGCGATTGCTGTCGTGATCGTGGTCTGTATGATGGGCTTGAATCTGCTCACATCTTCCTTTGTCGCACTGGCGATTCCGATCTCGATTGCGATAGCGATGATGTTCCTGCCGGGAATGGATATTACGCTGAATCAGATTACGGTTGTTGGTCTGATTATCGTACTCGGTATACTCGTCGATGATGCGGTTGTCGTTAACGACAATATTGAACGCAGGCTTTTCGTGCTACGAGAGCGCCCTTATGAGGCGGCGATCAACGGGACGAAGGAGGTTGCGATCTCGATTTTGACGGCGACACTGGCGACGATTGCGGCTTTTGCACCGCTGATGTTCTTAACGGGCGATGTGGGTGCATTTATTAAGCCGATTCCCGTCGTGATTTCCCTTGCCATGCTCGCATCGATGGCAATGTCGCTCACGGTCATTCCGATCTTCCGTATCTGGTATGAGAAACGCAATATTTTAAAAGGTAAAAAGCGTGCGAACAACAAGCCAGCGGGCTTGCTCGGCAAGCAGATTCAGAGTGTATCGGATAGCTATGCACATCGCTTGATGCCAAAGGTGTTGAAGCGTCCGATGCTAGTGGCGCTGGTGGGCTTGATTGTGAGCACATGTATTTATGGATTGGCAATGTTCACGCCAGTTCAGCTGTTCCCGCGCTCCAGTAATCCAGAGCTGACGATCAAGATCACGATGCCAACGGGTACGTCGATTGAGGATACTGACAGCACTGTGCGTCAGATTGCCAAATGGGCGCAAAAGCAGCCTGGTGTAGAAGCGGTATCCTCTGCTTCTGGTGGTACAGCATCACCACTCTTTTACAATATTACAAATATCGCTTCCTTCTCGACCAATCAGGGCGAGGTGCTGCTCAAGGGCGAGCTTGGACAGCTCGATAGTACCGCTGCTGTAGCGAATTGGCCGCAGCAATTGAAGCAGATGTTCCCGCAGGTGACCACATCGGTAACGCAGACGGAGTTGGGTATTCCAGTAGGGAAGCCTGTTTCCATCCGTATTCTTGGTACCGATCTGAAGGAGCTTCGTAAGCTGACCGATCAGGTGAAAAATGTAGTAGCTTCAACGAATGGAACGAGCAATATTAGCGATACGATGGGCGTGCAGGATTATACGCTGGACTTTGAAGTGAATCGTGCGGCAATGGATCGCTACAATGTAACATATGAAAATCTTACGCGTACGCTGCTCATGACAGGTACGGGTGTGAAGGTGGGCGAGTTCGATAATGGACGCGATCTGGTAGATATCAAAATCTTCATGAAGGATGCGCCATCGACCGACCCAGCCGTTCTGTTCCAGCAGGTGAATGTGACGAACTCAGATAATGTACAGGTGCCGTTGACCCAGCTAGTGAACATTCATCCAGCGTTCTCGATCAAGCAGATTAACCATTATAATCTGTCACGCTCCAATACGATTGAGGCAGATGTGAATGGACGTACGGCAACTGAGGTTATGCAGGATATTAATGTTGGCATGGCGAAGATCAATTTCCCACCAGGCTATTCATGGGAAGTCGGCGGTGAGACATCGAAGCAAAGTGATATTTTCATCGATCTGGCGAAGCTGTTTGCGATTGTTGTTGTATTGATCTTTATTTTGATTGCGATGCAATTTTACTCGATGTGGATTCCGTTGATCGTCATGACGACCGTGTATCTGGCGGCTGCCGGAGGGGTGTTAGGTCTATTTATTAGTCAGACGCCGATAGGCTTTATGTCGATTATGGGTGTGATCGCACTCGCAGGGATTGTCGTGCGAAACGGGATTGTATTGATTGAATTTATCGAGGATGCACGTCATGAAGGACTCGAAATGAAAGAAGCTGTGATTCAAGCAGCCTCCGCTCGTTTCCGACCGATTCTGCTCACCTCGCTGGCAGCGATTGTTGCACTATTGCCAATGGCAACGGTGGGTGAACAGTTATTCCGTCCGCTGGCGATTGCGATTGTATTCGGATTGGTATTTTCGACATTGCTTACCTTGTTTGTCGTGCCATCACTGTATATGGTACTAGCGCGTTATAACGATAAGCGGAAAGCACGCAAAGCAGAGCAGGAGGCACAATTAGAGCAAAAGCTGAAGGAGTGGTAATTCATTTCTTTTACGCGAATGGTGTAAAATAATTCATGATACTTGCTAATGCATGGTTATTTGCGTGTTGTTTAGGTACAACGGGCAGCTACACCGCATACAGGATATTAGAATGCAATAATGATCAAGCATTCATTCGCCTTTAGTGAATAGCCTTTCTTCCATGCTTAAATGATCAATAGATAAGATAGCCCTGATGAGATAACAGGTCATAAATGAAGCAGCTCCTGCGGTTCCAGTGCCAGTAAAGGCAGGAATAGCAGGAGCTGCTTTTTTATAAAGACATGCGGAACCTTAGCTTATCGAAATGAGGTAGAAAAGTAATAGTGAAACTATTATTTCACATCAATACCGATCAATGCAGTCACTACACCATTATCCTCTGCATACAGTGATATCCGGCGATTATCCGGGCTCCAGCGAATCGAGGTGTTATACGCCTGAAATTCAGTCGTAACCGGAGTCGTCGTTCCGGTACTACGATTGAAAATGTACAGCCCTTTCATGCCTTGCTGGCTTTCCTGATAAATGGAGAAGGCGAGCATGCTGCCATCGGGTGACCATGCGGGTCGACCGAGTAGCGTGCCTTCGGCGACTTTCCCCAGTACCTTGCCGTTACTATCGATCACCGTTAGCTTGCCCGGCTCCGATTCCTTATGACCGACCTGCTGAATGACGATCGATTGGCCATCAGGTGCAACGTCAAAGTTCCATACATCGCTCGCAATCGACTTGGACTGTAGGTTACCTTCCTGTACACGATTCAGCGCAGAACCACCTACAAAATAGATCGTTCCATTGACCTGCTGTACCTGCATGATCGTATCTTTGATGTTATCGCCTTGAAGCTTGAGCGTCGTTTTATGACCTTGCAGGTCAATGATCTGTAAGCCGGTATCGGGTGTACCGCTGATCAGATGGGAATTATCTGCCCATTTGAACTCATTGACCATGTCGATTGTGCCAATCGTTACGATATGACCGGATTCGATGTTAAGAATATAGCCCTTGATCGTATAGCGGTCATTCTCTACGCCCTCTGTGAAAAATACATGCTTCCCGTCAGGTGAAGCCTCGGCAAGCAGCTGAATGCCTTTACGATGTGGTGTGAGTGGATGCTCCTTGCCCGTAGCAGCATTATGCACAATCAGTCGATTGTCTCGATCAATAATAATCTCATCCGCAGATAGCCAGGTGCGACCATAGGCATCGTCCAGCTTGTCCAGTGAAGAGAGGCTGATCGTAGGCTCTACAGGTCTGCTTGCCGCTTGATCGACGACGGTTAGATTCTGATCATTACCGCAACCAGCTAATAGTAATAGGCTTAGTACAGCACAGCTTACCAGTAGCTTGCCATAGCGTTTATGCCGATATGTTCCTTTGGATAGGTGTGGTGTAGGGGCAGAATAGGCTGAGCGCAGCCCGCGGGGGTACATCATAACAATTCAACTCCTGTATCTAAATAATGATCCGACCAGATGATACACGATCCATTTCAGCATTTCTATCATCTGCGGTCTTTCGTGTGCATCTAGCGTATCATCTGCACATCTCAGCGATATGTACAATTGTATCGAACTTGTAAACAGCTATCGATTTGAATCTTTCGTTATTGAATCGTGCAAATGTATTGTTCATGGTATGATGAACAGGAAGCTCAGTCATTACACCTATCGTCTGCTTGTAGGAGCTTGGAGTATCCGGTGAAGCAAGCTTCTTGCTCGCGCTAGGATCGTAGCGAATCGCTGATATCATTGCAATTATGATGAGCCTGGGAAATGCCGTACGACCTGCAATCAGGAGTGGACGCCATGCCGATATCATGTGGAGGTGAATAGCATGAACGATAACATTAGAGACAGACAACGGCTGCGTATACAGCTTTTGCAGGATTTATATGAGTATCATTTTGGACCGGAAGAACGTTCGTTTCACTTGCCTGGACCGAAGAAAAATGTAGGGCCATTAACAGACAAAGAAACGCGTCTCGCTTATGATTATTTACACAAAAAAGGCTTGATCGATATCAAGGACGTGGTGGGCTATATGCACTTCTCCATCACACCGCAGGGTATTGACCTGATTGAAGAGCGTATACTGGGTGAGCGTGCAGAACAGATATAGCTCATTGCTTATGCCCATGACAACAGGTGACTGATGAAGTCATCGTTTGAACGAAATAGGGATAACGAGTGTTGCGCACATAGGGAATAATAAGCGAATCATGATGAAAGGAACCCCATTGCATGTATGAACAGCAATGGGGTTCCTTTTTGCATTATAGCAGGATATAACATAGGGCATAATAAGCGACAGGCTATAGAGAATGTATGGCTTCATAGGTAGATCGCAGCTTACTGAAGCGGCATTTCCAGTACGAACACATTGCCATGCTCATCGGATGAGGCGATATACAGATTGCCCTCCATTCGCTGGGCAAGACGTCGTGCGAGTGGCAAGCCGAGCCCTGTACCGCTACTCGTGCGCGAGCGATTCTGGCTCAGCGTAGTATACGGCTCAAATACGAGTTCCTGCTGATCAGCTGGAATCATCGGGCCAGAGCTACGAATACGAATTTGTACGATTTCATCGCGAAGCTGACTTTCGACTACAATCCAGCCTTGCTCAGGTAGATTGTATTTAACTGCATTGTCGAGCAGATTGAGCAAAATATGCATCAGATGCTTCGGATCAGCGAGCAGCTGCACCGACTGATCGAGCTTCACATCAAGCTGAATGCCTGCGCTAGTCGCTTTGCCGCGTGTTCGAGCGGCGGCGTCCTCGATGAGCTCATTCAGCTGTACCTGCTCAGGATGCAGCTCGAAGTCGTATTTATCCAGTAGCGATAAGCGGATCGAATCCTCAATGAGCTCAATCAACCGGCGAATCTCGGATGAAATGCTGGCGCTTGCTTCACGCACCAGCTCAGGATCATCTCCGTACATCCCTAGCAGATCGGCATACGATTGGATGGAGGTGGCAGGCGTTTTTAGCTCATGGCTAATATTGCCGATAAATGCCTTTTGCAGCTGCTCCAGCGCAGAGAGCTTGGTCACCGCTTGCTGTAGCTGTAGCTTCTCCTGCTCTAATAAATTCATACTGCGCTCGATCATGCCACCCATCTCGGTAATACTGTCACCGAGCTCACCGAGCTCATCTGAGCGCTTGAGCAGGGCATGTTGCTCGTCCGGATAACGACCGCGAGCAATGGCTCGTGCTTCGGTCATTAAGGTATGAATATCACGGGTCTGCCGATGAATGTACAGCCAGCCGATCAGGAAGCTACTGGCAAGTACAGCGGCGCCTGTCCATAGACAGAGTAGGAGCATATTATGGTAAAACTCCTGCTGCTCTGCAATCGACAGGTGTAGCTGAATTACACCAAGCAGCTGATCGGCACCATAGACAGGTGCCAAATACAGCACATTCGAGCCCTCCGTAATATACGCGGTCTGTCCTTGCAGTGCATATCGCATCGCTGCGCTCACATCACTACGGCGAGCCAGCGGCAAAGAATCACCACGTAGCTCGCCGTTTTGATCATATACAATCACTCGCATGTTACTGGCTGCACCCAGATCAACCGCCAGCTCCGCTGCTCGCCTTTGCATAAATAATAGCGGAGATAATCGCTCGCCACTCAAATACGCCTGCTGAATACGCAGCTGCATCAGATCGCTCTGACGTAGAAGAAGCTGCTCTGTCTGCTGCTGCTGATTACTGCGAATACCGGATAGGACAAGCAGACTAAGCACGGTAACGGTAAATAACAGCAGGGCACCGAGCAGCAACGGGAATTTCCAGCGTAAGCCGAGCCGAGGGTGAAGCAGTGAACGTGCTCTCATGCCTGCGGCTCCGAGCGATAGCCGATCCCGTAAACCGTTTGCAATAGTGACTGGTGCGGATCAAGCTTCTTGCGCAGTCGCTGAATATGAATATCCACGGTACGTGTCTCGCCTAAATAATCCATTCCCCAGACCAGCTCCAGTAGCTCATCTCGTGTATACACACGTCCGGGATGTGTAGCTAGCAGCAGTAACAGATCGAATTCCTTGGGCGTGAGCTCCAACGACTGACCATCGATTCGCGCTTCACGACTGGCAGGCTGTACGGTGAGTGGGCCGAGTGTTCGCGGCTCATCGAGTGGTGGGGGTGCATTTTCCCGATCCACACGACGAGCGAGCGCCTTGATCCGTGCGATCAATTCACGAATATCAAAGGGCTTGGCAACATAGTCATCCGCACCAAGCTCCAGACCAAGCACACGGTCAATTACATCATCGCGTGCCGTTAGCAGGACAATGCCTAAGCCGCGGCGCTGCTCCAGCCTGCGGCATACTTCATAGCCATCCATTTCGGGCATCATCACATCAAGCACGAGCACATCCGGACGGAACTGTTCTACACGCGCTAGCGCGTCTCTGCCATCGGTTGCCGTCTCTACTGTAAAATGCTCCCGTTTGAGCGCGTAGGCAATCGAGTTGCGAATGGCAGCTTCATCATCCGCAATCAGCACACGTGTAGACATGGACAGGCTCCTTTCCCATCATTAATCGGTAATGGTATCATTGTAATATTCGATAATGTCTTTACGACGGATAATGCCAAGGAACATGCCTTCATTATCAATGACCGGAACAAAGTTCTGATCAGCAGCGCGATTCAGCATATCTTCCATGTTCGCAGTGATGACGACACTCTCATTATGTACACGGCGCTGAATATCCGTAAGCGGTACATGACGCATCGCTTCAAAGTCAAGATTGAACGCATTTTTGAGCTTCCATAGTAGATCACCCTCGGATAATGTGCCTACATATTTTCCCTGCTCATCAATAATAGGGATAGCTGAATACGGATGACGCTCTAGCTGCTCCAGCGCTTCCAGCATGGAGGCTTTCGACGATACATAAGTAACCTGCTCTTTAGGCAGGAGGAAATGTGAGATTTGCACAAATGTCACTCCTTTACATCATATGTTATCAATAATATTTCCATTAAAACACATTTTGAATCTCATGTGTAAAGGTTTACAGCATTGTAGCCACAAAGCAGGCAATGCATAACGCCATATTTTCGACCAGGGAGTGATAAGAATGAAGACCAAGCAACAGCTAATCGATGCGATTGTAACGCAGTTTCAAAAGACCGAGCTATACAGAGATGACCGTATTCAGTGGGTCGAAGCCGCCTTTGACGATTCATGGCATGGTGATCTGGAACCGCAGATTGCGATTGATCCAGATGGATATAGACTACTACTATATGAGCGTGGAGTTCAAATAATGAACAAAAAAATTAGTCCAGAGCGTGAACACGATATCATTTACTGGATACTGGATAGCTGTATTCAGACGGCGGCTTATCTGGAGCTGCTGGATCGGCACGGGATTGAACCGGGTAAAGGTCGTTTACAGATGACAGCTACCGTGCAGGCAGATTGGTCGACGTTAATTCGGCACGCATTTGCAGCGACGGATGATATATACGAGGAGATGTATCGTAGTGGGAAAAGAGGAGAGCTAGAGCAGATGTAATGATGCAGCTACATCAGGCTCTGCTCTACTACCAGTAAAGCTGTAAAGGCTGGATAAATGTAGATAGAGGCTATTATGCTGGATGTGTAGCGTCTCTCCTATCGATGAAGACATTATTCCTAGGAATAATGTCTTTTTTGCAATGATTTTAATTGTAAAAGTATTGATTTTGAGCAATAAAATGCCGATATAGGAATCAATCCTTATACACCAAATATAGGAAATATATCTCTTTTACCTACTTATTTTAAATTATATTCTTATATTGGAAAAATATTATTTGATTCATGAAGTGGACGTGATCAATTGAAACAAAACATATACAAATCGCCACAGGAGGATATGCTGTTATGGAAAAATTGAGTGAGCAAGTTACAGACGAATTGGTCGTACGCGCCTTACAAGAAAATTTGGCTATTATTCGATTTGATACGGAGCATCGTGTAGCTTATGTGAATGATATTTTTGCGCATGTGGTCGGTTATTCTCCGGGCGAGATGATTGGCATGCATCACCGTAATTTATGCTTCCCAGACTTTGCGAATAGCTCAGCATATGAAGCATTCTGGAATAATCTGTTTACAGGGATTACCTTTCACGATAGAATTTTGCGCCGTAACGCGAATAATGATGAGGTATGGCTAGAAGCGACCTATATGCCTGTATGGGATCAAGCACGCCGTCATGTCATCGGTGTAACCAAGGTCGCAACCGATATTACCGAGCGTCATCACCATCTGAGCCATGTTGTAGATGATCTGCAAAACACAGCAAAAATGCTCCATCAGCGCTCATCTGACGGTATGCTGCACAGTGAGGAGCTGCTCGTCAGTATGGAGCAGATCGCACAGGTGACCTCAGCCAATGGAGATACGATTCATCGACTGCAAGAGCAAGCTTACGAAATTCAGGATGTCGTACAAACGATTCGTAAAATCGCCTCGCAAACGCAAATGCTCGCCCTGAACGCAGCGATTGAAGCCGCACGAGCTGGTGACTTTGGACGTGGCTTTAATGTAGTTGCACAGGAGGTCGGCAAGCTATCGAATATGGTGCAGGAATCGATCACTCAGGTGAAGCGTAGCGTCGACGCAATGGACTTAGAGGTACGCAAAATCTCCAATACAACGGTAGAGGTAGAACAGAGTGTCAAGCGTGGACAGGAGCGTATGCAGACGGCAATGGAATCGTTTACTGCGATCTTTACATCAGCCAATGAGTTGAACATTCAGGCGGATCGAGTGACGCATGAGATTTGAGGATTAGTTATAGAGTGGGAAGCTTGGGGGCAGGTTATTTTAAAAGAGCCTTCTATGCTACAGAAGAGAATCGCTCCAGCATCATAACACGAAGCCGAGTCTATACAATGAATAGCCAAACCAATAGAGCCAGAGTCAACAGAGGATCATCACATCCTCCGACTCTGGCTTTTTGCACAGCGTTTTACCGTGTTGGGATATCCAAGCGACATGCTTCTGCACTGATAACATACATTTATGTATCTATACATCATATTCAATAGAATTTGTTTAAATAAATTTAATGAAACAATTAAATATGTTGAAAGAAAAATATAGATATGATAGAGTGAACTCGTCAGATGACATTGTCAGATTCAACTACCAGTGTTTTACACATAAAAAGGAGGAGCTTATGAAGCCCCAATTTCGTTATTTAGATCAACCGGTATTAGAGCCGATGCCTGGATGTGCCTGGGCAGATAAAATGGTGCTAAATCCAGCTATCGTAAAAGATCCAGAATCCGATACTATTCATATGCTGTTTAGAGCGACAGGCCCGTGGTCAGAAAAGAAGAGAGAGGGATGCCACGATCCATATCCTATCTTTTTGGGCTATGCCAAAAGTAATGATCGAGGGCTGACCTGGGATGCTGATTTCTCCAGACCTGCACTGGCACCAGCGCTTGGATACGAAGAGGATGAGCTGTACATTACCGATATTCATGGAAATCGTGTTCGCAATTATGCGAATGGCTGTATTGAAGATCCGCGCATTTTCCCGGTTGAGGGTGAGCTGTACATGTCAGTCGCCTGTCGAATTTTCCCACCGGGGCCTTACTGGCTGAGTGATCAGGAGCCACCTGTGGAGACACGATTTGAATATGTACCTGATTGGATTTTCCATATGAGCGATGCGGATGCCTTTGTGCAAACGGCTCGTGCCAATGATACGGTCACTGTACTATATAAGCTGAATCTGGAGCAGCTGAAATGCGGTAATTATGAACAGGCATTTGCTTATATCGGCCCGCTCACAGAAGGACAAATTAGCGATAATCGAGATGTCTTTTTATTTCCAGACAAAATGCATATTGGTAATCAGGAGCGCTATGTGATGCTTCATCGCCCGATGAATGTAAAGCCCTTTCCAGAAGGGGAGTGTGTACAAAAGCCATCAATCTATCTAGCCAGTGCGAATACGATAGAGGAATTCGCTTCGTCGCAGGCAGAGCATCGATTGCTCGCAGCCCCGATATTTGATTGGGAGGAGAATCGTATCGGTGCTAGCTGGCCGCCGCTAAAAATTAACGAGCGAGAATGGCTTATTCCGTATCATGGCAAGAAAAATGTGCAATTTGGCTATACACAATCCTTTATGATTGTGGAAGAGCAGGAACATGATTATCCTATATTAACGCACCGCTGCCCGGATCGACTGATGTATGCAGAACGTGAATGGGAGATGCCTTCGGACTATCCAACGCCATGCTTATTTACAACCGGAGGCGTAATTATAGATGGTGAATTGATCATGGCTTATGGTGCGGCAGATCAGAAGGTTGGCATCTCCTGGGTGAATCTGGAGCAGCTGATCCAGCATATTCGCCAATATGATGCAGAAGGTAAGCAGCTGCACACGACTTCGGTATAACTACGAATAGATGACACCATACCCTTGAAATGAGCAAGTATAGATCAACTATGCTGCTTATTCAAGGGTATTTGAGTTGAAAAAAGTTTAAAAACGAATTATGATTAATAAAAAATCGTAAGGAGCTAGATAAGTGAAAAAGGTTACCTTACAGATGATTGCAGAGCAGGTTGGCGTGTCGAAGGCACTCGTATCGAAAGCGCTCTCTAATGATCCTGCTGTCAATAACAGTACTCGCGAGCAGATCTGGAAGACTGCTCAGGACATGGGATACCGTTTTGATAAGCTACGCAAATCATCTCAATTTACGAAGACCGGAAATATTGCTGTGCTGATGCCTGAAGCGTATTTGGATGATATGGAATACTGGGGTAAAATTATTCGTGGCATTGATAAAGAGCTGTCAGGCTATGATTTTAGTATGATGCTGTCGGGTATCGATATTTCGCTGGAACCGAAGGAAGGAATGCCGTCTAGCATTAGTGAATCCAAGGTGGATGGTGCGCTCCTGCTTGGGCATGTTCCCGAAGATTACATAAAAGCGATTGAAGCGGCAGAGATTCCTTTTGTGCTGGTTGATTCCAATATTCAAAACGTGGAATATGACCATGTGCTCGCTAACAACTATATTGGAGCCTACAATGCTACGATGAAATTGCTTCAAAGTGGGCATCGTACACTCGCTTTTGTCGGAGACATGGAGACAGCATTGAGCTTTAAAGAACGAGATCGTGGTTTTGAAGAAGCGGCAAAGGATCATAATAGTAACGCAAGTGCTGATGATCAGGCTCGCATTACCTGGGTGCGCGGCTTAGGCGTTAGTGGTCGCGGTAACTATACGAATTCAGAATTTATGGATAAGCTACGCTCCTCTATTGTAGATGAACAGGTTACAGGCTTCTTTTGTGCTAATGATATGCTTGCGATTGAAGCGCTACGTTATTTGACCGAATGGGGCTACCGTTGTCCAGAGGATGTCTCAATCATTGGCTTCGATGATTTAACACTGGCAGAGTTCGTCATTCCAAGGCTTACGACGGTGCAAGTACCTAAGGAGCATATGGGCTCCAGAGCGGTTAAAACAATTCTTGATCGTATTAAGCATCATGAGACGGTAGCAGAGCAGATTTTACTATCAACCAGATTGATTGAACGAGATTCTGTGAAGGTTCTGCATACCGCAGAGACGGTAGAGCCACAAACAGAGTAGGAGAAGGCTAGAGAAGAAGTAGACTAGAAAAGAAATAGAGTAGAAAAGAAATAGAGTAGAAAAGAGACATTTGCTGATCCAAGCAAATGTCTCTTTTTGTTTTGATGAGGAGTTCATGCAACGGCCTGTCCGATAAACTCAGCTTCAACAACAGTGTATGTTTAATTAAACAAATATTATTGTTGAAGAAACTATATAATTATGTTAAAGTTTATTCAGTAGAAAGAGATCATGATCATAGGAGGCTGTAGATAGATAATGAGTCGAATATAAGATTTAAAAGTGCAAAAACAGCTCTTTAATTAGAAAAAAGCTTTTTTTCTGAAACATAAGTGTAATTAGGAGTTTTATTTAGTAAAAGTTTAATGAATATAAGCTATATTGTAAGCGATATCATAATAATTTATTTAAAAGGAAGTATAGCTTTGAAGCTTTAAGTTGGAGATTTGATATTGAAGGCGGTGTAGCAGTTGGGAACGTCTTATGCTAGACAACGAACGATGATACTTATTACTTTTCTATTTATTCCACTTGTACTGCTGGGTTTGTTCACGTACTATCCAGCCGTACGCCTGTTGTATCTGAGCTTTACCAGTTGGGATGGGATTAGCGATACGGTTCAATTTCTAGGTCTGGACAATTATAAAGAGATTTTCACGAATCCGGATTTGTTTGGTGTATTTCTGCATCAGATTCCTTATGTGCTTGGTGGAATTTTGCAAAATATAATCGCGATCCTATTTGCGGTCATTTTAAATTCAAAGATTAAAGGGCGCAATCTATTCCGTGTACTTTTATTTGTCCCTTACATTATGAACGGTGTAGCGGTAGCCTTCATGTTTCAATATGTATTTGATACGGAAAATGGCTCGCTGAATGCACTGCTCGGTATGCTCGGACTTCAATCGCTACAGCATAGCTGGCTGGGAGATACTTCACTTGTGAATTTCTCGCTCGCTTCGGTAAGCTTCTGGCGATATATGGGTTACACGATGATCATTTATCTGGGGGCCTTACAATCGATTCCGGGCGATATGTATGAAGCGGCAACAATTGATGGTGCGAATCGCTTTCAATCGTTATGGCATTTGACCCTGCCTAATCTGACACAGGTCATTCAGTTAAATATGTTTCTGACACTAAGCGGAGCGCTGGCGGTATTCGATCTACCGTTCGTGCTTACCAAGGGTGGGCCCGTAGGCTCCAGTGAAACATTCCTGCTCAAGACGACTGAAACTGCATTTACATTTAACAACTATGGATTAGCGTCCGCGATGAGCATTGTGCTGTTGATCTTCACCATTGTCATTCTAGTTGTACAAAATATGGCGATCAAGCGCAAAGGAGATGCCTGATGACTACCAAGCGAATTCGGGACCCGATCGAGTGGCTCAAATATATTTTGCTGGGCATTGCCAGTCTGGTCGTACTTTTCCCACCTTATGTTGTAGTGCTGAATGCCTTTAAAGGGCCGGATGAAAGCTCCAGCCCGTTTGCATTACCAGCCAGTTTTTTGAATGTTGAGAATTTTCGAATTGTATTTGATCGGGCAGATATCTTACAGGCATTTAGCAATACATTTATCGTCATTGCCGTATCGCTAGTAGGGAATATCGTGTTTGGAACGATGGTGTCGTATGCACTGGCTCGTATTTCCTTTAAAGGAAAACGGCTTATTTTAGGCTTGTTCCTGTTCGCTAGCATCATTCCAACGATTACAACGCAGGTGGTAATCTTTTCACTTATTCAATCACTCGGTGTATTTAACACCTTATTCGCACCGATTTTGCTGTTCATTGGGGCGGATGTATTGCAGATTACGATCTACCTGCAATTTATTCGTAATATTCCAGAGGAGCTCGATGAGAGTGCGATGATTGATGGGGCCAGTCTGTTTCGGATTTATGCTTCGATTATCTTTCCGTTGCTAAGTCCAGCGACCGTTACACTGGTGATTTTGAAAACGATCAATATTTATAACGAGCTGTACATTCCATTTTTGTATATGCCCAAGCAAAAGCTTGTAATGGTCTCTACCTCGATCATGCGCTTTGCGAGTAACAATCAGGCGCAATGGAGTTATATTTGTGCCACTATTTTGATCATCATGGTACCTACGGTATTGCTGTACCTGTTTTTACAGCGTTATATCTTTGCCGGTGTCACGAATGGAGCAGTTAAGGGATAAGGATCACATAGGATGTGGAAGGTTTGGACTAATGGAAGGAGCAATGAACGATGTCAAATGAGTATTTTGATCAACGATATGAGCAGGTAAGAGCGAGGCATCAGACGATTATTGAACGCAAAAATGAACCGCTATTTTCAGAGCATGGTATTTATGAACGGTATACGCATCCCATTCTGACAAATCAGCATATTCCGCTGTCATGGCGATATGATCTGAATCCAGATACGAATCCCTATTTTATGGAGCGGCTCGGTGTAAATTGTGTGTTTAATCCGGGTGCACTTTACTTGAATGGCAAGTTTTATCTGGTGGCACGAATAGAGGGAAATGATCGCAAATCCTTTTTTGCGATTGCAGAAAGCGATAATGGTGTAGACGGCTTTACCTTTTGGGATTATCCGATTCACTTGCCTGAAACGGACGAGCCGGATGTGAATGTGTATGATATGCGTCTTGTACAGCATGAGGATGGCTATATTTATGGATTATTTTGTACAGAGCGCAAAGATCCCTCTGCACCCTCAGGTGACTTATCCAGTGCGATTGCACAGTGCGGCATTGTACGAACACTCGATCTGACAAGCTGGGAACGACTGCCTGATCTACAGACTCGCTCTGCTCAGCAGCGTAATGTGGTGCTTCATCCGAAGTTCATCGATGGCCAGTATGCCTTTTACACTCGTCCGCAGGATGGATTTATCGATACAGGCTCCGGTGGTGGCATCGGCTGGGGATTATCCAATTCGATGAAGCCTGCCATTATTCAGGAGGAGCAGATCATAGATGAACGTGCGTATCATACGATCAAGGAAGTGAAAAATGGTCAGGGCCCTGCGCCGATCGCAACAGCAGAGGGCTGGCTGCACATCGCTCACGGTGTGCGTAATACAGCCGCCGGCTTGCGGTATGTGCTATATGCCTTTTTGACTGAGCTAGAGCGTCCGTGGATTCAGACGCATTGTCCGGGTGGACATCTGCTGGCTCCAGAAGGTGATGAGCGTATTGGCGATGTATCCAATGTGGTGTTCAGTAATGGCATGGTCGCCACGGAGAAGGGCGAGTTATTCCTATACTATGCTTCCTCCGATACACGTTGCCATGTAGCGACGACAACAGTGGATAAGCTACTCGATTATGTAAAGCATACACCTGCGGATGCGATGCGCTCCTATGCCTGTGTGCAGCAACGTGCTGATCTGATCCGAGGCAATATGAGTTATGGCGAACAGAGGGGGAAATAATATGAAAAAAGTAATCACAGTATTAGCCAGCGTGCTTGTCACTTCAGTCATTCTGTCTGCTTGCGGTAGTGGTAGCACCTCGAATACGGCGGGCAATGGAGAAGGCGCTACAGGTGATGGGGCTATTAGTGGGACAGTAACCTTTTTAACGAATCGTACGGATATGATTGGTACCCAGTTTGACGATTATGCCAAACGCTTCCATGAGAAATATCCGAATGCACAAGTGGAATTCGAAGCGATCACAGATCTGGATAAAACAACGAAAATTCGTATGTCATCTGGCGATTACCCGGATGTGGTGCTCATTCCAACGATTCCGAATTCCGATCTACCGAAATATTTTACACCGCTCGATGATCTCGGCTTGAACGATAACATTTATTTTAAAGATTATAAGTCCTACGAAGGAAAAGTATATGGCATATCGGTCGGTGCCACAACTACAGGGATCGTGTATAACAAAAAAGCATTCGCTGATGCTGGAATTACCGAAATTCCTAAGACGCTGGACGAATTTTACGCAGCAAGTGAAAAGCTGAAGGCGAAAGGTATCGTGCCGCTGGCTTCTAATTTTAAAGATCAGTGGCCGCTGTACCCGTGGATTTCGGAAGTACCAACAAGTATGGCTGGTGATGCAAAGCTAAATAATGATCGTATGAATAGCGATACCCCGTATCAGATGAACAATCCCTATGGTAAGAGCATGAGTATCATTCGCACGATGTATGAGAAGGGCTATTTGGAGAAGGACGTCAACTCTACCAATTGGGAGCAATCGAAAAAAGACGTGGCTAGCGGTAAGTTTGCTATGGTCATGCTGGGCAACTGGGTCATTCCGCAGATTATTTCCAGTGGAACAACATCAGATAACATCGGGTTTTTCCCATTGCCTTATGATAATTCCGGCAAGGTTAATGTAAGTCTAGCACCGGACTGGGCGTACGGTGTGAATAAAAATAGTGAGAATCTTGCTACAGCGAAGGCATTTGTAAAGTGGATGATTGAGGATTCTGGCTTTGATCAATACGCAGGATTTATTCCTGTACTGAAAGACAAGAAAGCGACCATTCCACAATTACAGCAATTTGATAGCTTCAAGCCAGTGACGATCGAAGCAGTTGCTGATGATCCAAAGGTTACTGATATTGTGAACCATGCTCAGATCACAAAGGAAGCTTTAGTACAGGAGTTCATTTTAGCCCAGAATCCGCAAAGTGTATTGGATAAATATAATGCAGCCTGGGCAAAAGCAAGAAAAGATATTTTGAAATAAGACGATTCCGATCATACAAGTGAATATACAGGGCTGCGAACAGTCGTAATCGATGTTCGCAGCCCTGTATGACTTACAACAATATAGAGCAATGGAGTAGCAATAGCGAGAAGAGGAGCGAGACGATGTTAAGACGTGAATTTGTGAAAAGAAAAGGAACCAGACTGGTTGCAGGTGAGATCCCTTATCGTTTTGCAGGGCCGAATATATACTGGCTCGGGTTGGATGAAAATGTTGAGGGTATAGATTGGCCGACTCCATTCCGAGTACAGAATGTGCTGGACACCGCAGTTATGATGGGTGGGAATGCGTTGCGCTCACATACGCTCGCTGCATCTGTAGGTCATCCCAAGTCGCTGATGCCCACATTACGGCAAATGAATGAGGAAGCCTTGGTGAAGGTTGATTTTGCCCTAGATGAGATTGCCAAACGAGGATTGCGTGTCGTAATTCCATTGGTTTGCAATTGGAGCTATTACCATGGAGGTCGGTCAACGTTTACGAACTGGCGTGGTATTGAGGATGCAGAGGCTTTTTATTATGATCGTCAGGTGATTGAAGATTTCCAATGGTATATCGGGCAGATTTTGAATCGTACGAATACGATCAATGGACTGATGTACAAGGATGATCCATCGATTCTAGCGTGGGAGCTAGGTAATGAACTGAACGATGTGCCGGCTGATTGGGTGAAGGAAATGTGTACTTATATGAAAGGAATAGACTCTAACCATCTGATCAGTCATGGGAAGCAATTCGAGGTTGACGAGGATAAGCTAGACATTCCTGAACTGGATATAATCGATGTTCATTATTATCCACCCTCCGCTGAACAATTGCGTGTGGATGTGGATAGGGTAACCTCTGCTGGCAAGGTGTATATGGCTGGAGAATACGATTGGTCTTCCTATCAAACTAGCTCATTCCTGCAAGCAGCGGAGCGTAATGAGAGAGTATCCGGTACATTCTTCTGGTCTTTATTTGGTCATCATGATCAAGGCGGGTATGTTCAGCATTATGATGGTTTTTCCGTTCATTATCCTGGTCATGGCTACAGCACCATTCGGCTTGGTCGGATTCAAGCGCTACGTCAGCATGCGTATCAGCTACGTCATGCACATATTCCAGAAATTCTGATTACCGAAGCACCGCTCATATTAAGTACACATGAAGGTCGAATTATATTCCGTGGTGTTGCGGGTAGCGCAACTTATACGCTGGAGCGATCCAGTAAAAGTCCGTCTGGCCCGTGGCAGCCTGTAATTGAGCGACAAGCGTATCATAATGGTGAATGGCAGGACGCCTTACGAGTAAAAGGAGAAAAGGTATATTATCGAATCAAGGCAGTGACCTTGAATGGTGTTGAGGGCCCATGCTCACAGCCAGTAGAGTCACATGCCTTTTAATTTGAATTTCTAGTAAAAGATAAAGGGATATAAGGTGAAACGGTTCGTAGAGGAGGCATCATATGTACAAGGTAGAGCCAGATGACGAGAGCATTTATTATGTAGGTCGATGGGATAAGCGTCAGCCGGGAGCCTATTCGACGTCATGGGGCGGTACGTATTTTAAAGTTAACTTTAGCAATGCGACGATCATCAGGCTTCACATCGGAGCTAGTGTCCATTTATATGTGAGTATCGATGGTGTGACACGTTATTATCCTGCGGTAACGGGAGTTGTCGATATTACGCCCGTATTGTTACATAAGGGAACACATACGTTAATGGTTGCTACTCCATATACCGATCAATGTCTCGTATTTCAAGGGATAAGTCTGGATGATCAGGCCACAATATCGTTGCCGCCTATAGGGAAGCGAATGATCGAATATATCGGCGCCTCGATTATTGCAGGTCATTTACTGCCTCGTTATGCCCTTTCCGATTATGCCTGGCTTGCAGCAGAGAGACTTGGGTATGAACATATTCAGATTGCACAGTCAGGAATGGGACTGGTCGATCACTGGCCGGGTGGGGGCTATATTGCGAACGGAGCAGGCATGAGTCAGCAATATTTCAAGCTCAAGCATGCAGATCATGACGATGATACATTGTATGACTTTTCCGGTCAGTCGCCCGATATTGTCATTATTCATATCGGGACAAATGATGCCGTATTTGGCGTTCCAGCAGATCGGTTCCAGCATGAATATACTCGGTTTCTAGGCTTAATTCGGCAGCAGTATCCAGTGGCGAAGTTGTATGCCCAGCGTTTATTTGACGGAACATATGCTCAAGAGATTCAGCAGTCTGTACGCAGTCTTCAGGCTGCTGGCGATCAGAAGGTGCATTATATCGATACGAGTGGATGGCTACAGGAACTAGATTACATCGATGGGGTTCATCCTAACGAATCGGCTCATATTAAATTAAGTAAGCGATTGGTGGCTGTGTTAGAAGCAAAGAATCGGTAGACGTATACCTCAATCGATCGATTCACAATATGTAAAAGAAGCCCATTCGGCTTAATCGAATGGGCTTCTTTCATCCAATCATAGCTGGATATAGAGGATGACGATTATTTTAATGAAGGTAATAGATCACGAGTTACCGTGTTAGAGGAATTATATAATGCTTTAATCTGATCATTTGTGTTACTACTGAAGGTTAGCTCTGCCCAGCTCATTGCGAATGCCCAGCGAGGCTGTTCTGCCAATTGAGTGGGAGTTGGTAGTTTATCGCATTCGCCGATGGCGATGGGCTTACCGTTTGCGACGCTCAATGCCGTGTTATATTTTACCGTTGTAAAGCCGTCTGGATTATATATATCCAGTGCAAATACATCAAAGTAATTGCTACCTGGATTGTAGGCACTCCAGTTCAGGTCAAGATCCTGCATATCCCATACCCAGACAAGATTAGTCAAGCCTTTCGTATTGACCATGTAATCATGGGTTAAACGATACAATGCTGCTGTTCCACTTGGTCCCGGTCTGCCACCCCACCAGAATACGCCTTGATTCATTTCATGAAACGGACGGAATAATACCGTTACATTGTTGTCCTTCAAATATTGCAAATACTGGGCATAGGTATCGAGGCGAGCTTTCCATGCTCGATTCAATGTGCCACCATCTGTAATTAGATCGTTCCATTGCGCATCCGACAGCTTGCTCACCACACCGCCATCCCAGTTGCCTGGTTCAGACTGTGTTGGTGGAACGACATGCAGCATAATGTTAACGATCGCGCCGTTATCCCATTGCTTCTTCGCTTCATTAATCATCGTCCATCGGTTAGAGACATCACTGGAGGAAAATAAGAAATCGCCACTCCACAGGGCAGGGTATCTGCCAGTAATACTATGTAGCTGGTTGGTTTGAACGGCAGGATTGGCATTGGGTTCACGATTATGAATACCCAGCACAGTGCTTTTGCCAGAAATACTTTTCAGGTAATCGAGTACGCCGACTTTTTCAGCGCTTCCGTAGATTTCGAATTCATAGAGGGAGTAGCCGCCTGCGGTTGCCCGACTGAAGGCATACATTTTCACATAACGCGCTTTGGTGGGAGCAAAGCTGATGCTGGAGGTGCCGCCTGTACTATTATAATTGGAATAGACGGTCAGCCATTTGGAGTTATCGTTCGATACTTGAATCTGATAGCTTTTGGCGTATGCCGCTGCCCATTTCAAAATCACATTAGAAATTTGCTGCGAACTACCCAGATCAACAATCATATATTGCTGATCCGAAGCTACAGATGACCAGCGTGTGTTGCCATTAGCATCAACTGCACTACTTCCCGGATAGCTGGCACTTTCGGTAGAAGAAACGGTTACCGGACGTCCATATGCCAGATTGGGAGCCGCGTTAGCAGAGGGAGGTGCATACGATATCCCTCCGATCAGTAATGCCATAATCACGAGCATAATGCAATATTTCTTTGTATTGACCATTCATTAACACTCCTTTTGTAATCGTTTTCATTTCAATTTGATTATATTTCCAGTGCTGATTTTAGTCAACAAAAATAAACAAAATAATAAACAATTTATATTTATTTTCTTAAACTTATTGAAACAATTAGAATTTACCGTAGCGATGAGCAGAGGGAAGTATATAACATTGTTATTACTGAATACTAGTTGTCTATGAACAACAACGAAAATTATTCCTGCTGCGTCATAAACTCTACAAGTGCGCCTTTATGTATCTCTACATACGCAATCAAATCATCAAAAATATTTCGTTCCGAGTCGTACACATATAGATTTTGCGCTAGCTCTTGAATTTCTCCTGCTATGGTTTCAATACGAGGCTTCATATGAACTTCATCCGCTGTTTTTAAACGGGATACTTCATACAAGCTGCTTGCCTGGGTACGATCACGTAGCTGCTGAGGTGACAGCTCATGACGGGACAAGACACCACTAATAGCATTCAAAATTGCATAATCCTCCAGCGCTCCAATACGATATAACGTATCAATCATATCCTCCAGCAGTAACCCAGCTGAATTATGCAAAAAACCCCATATCCCATTTATGCTTAACTCGGTATCCAGTTCAATGACGAGGATAATATCCTGAACGAGCTGCGGTAACTGATGAAGATAATCCGGTTTCAATAATGCTTGATTAGCTTCGGTATATAGATTCTCGCTGATCGCTTCTACCATCCCTTCCGCAGTCATCGCTGCGATGGCTTTCGAACCAATCAGATGTGCGATACAATCGTATACAGTGCGCATAAGCGTCTCACTCCTTCTTCATTTCGTTCAAACAATAATTTGATGGTTAATAAAAATAATACTTTATCATTACAATAGAATAAACGTGGAAAGGAAGTGATGCCCCTATGTCAACGAATAAACAAGCCAATAGACTGCTTCATGAGAAATCGCCTTATTTGCTACAGCATGCCTATAATCCTGTGCAATGGTTCCCATGGAGTGATGAAGCTTTTGCAAAAGCGGAGTCGGAAGACAAGCCTGTCTTTCTGTCTGTTGGCTATTCGTAGTGAGGCTTTTACCGACATGCCATTGGTGTCATGTGATGGAGCGCGAAAGCTTTGAGGATGAGGAAGTAGCTGCCTTATTAAATGAATATTTTGTTCCGATCAAGGTGGATCGGGAGGAACGACCGGATATTGATAATCTGTACATGGCGTACTGTCAGGCACTTACCGGGCAAGGGGGCTGGCCGCTAACGGTTCTGCTCACACCGGAGCAGAAGCCCTTTTATGCAGGTACGTATTTTCCGAAGCAGACGAAGTATGGACGCATCGGCATGATCGATATGCTGACGCAGATTCGTGAGAAATGGAAGCATGAACGCGAACGCATTGTTGAAGCTGGTGATGCGATTGTGCAGCGTATGAATGAATTCAAGGCAGAATCAGAGCCGGGTAGCTTTGATGAAGAAATCCTGCATCGTGCCTACCAGACACTGGCTAGCTCGTTTGATGAGCAATATGGAGGCTTTGGTGGAGCACCGAAGTTTCCGACACCGCATCATCTGATGTTTTTGTCTGCTTATGCGCATACGTATGATCAGCCGCAGGCGCTGGATATGGTACGCACGACATTAGAGCGTATGCATCGTGGTGGTATATACGATCATGTGGGTTTTGGCTTTGCGCGCTACTCGACAGATCAGCAGTGGCTCGTGCCGCATTTTGAGAAGATGCTGTATGATAACGCGTTACTGGCGATTGCGTATACCGATGCGTACAGTCTCACGAGTGATGAGCAGTATGCACGGGTTGCCGAAGAGATCTTCACGTATGTACTACGCGATATGACGTCACCGGAAGGTGCCTTCTATTCAGCAGAGGATGCCGATTCAGAAGGCGTAGAAGGCAAGTTCTATGTGTTTGATCGCGATGAGATCGAGGAGGTTCTCGGTCTGGAAGCGATGCATACGTATTGTAATGTGTATGATATCTCACCCGAAGGCAATTTTGAGGGAGCGAATATACCGAATCTGATTGCCCATACCATTGCAGACATTGCAGAAGAGCGTGACTTGAACGAACTGGCACTGCGTACAGATCTCGAAGAATATCGTCAGAAGCTATTCGATTACCGCGAACAGCGTATTCACCCGTTCAAGGATGATAAGGTGCTCGTCTCGTGGAATGGCATGATGATTGCGGCACTCGCACGCGCGAGTAAGCGACTGCAAAAGCCAGAATATGCGCAAGCAGCTACGCGCGCAGTGGATTTTATCTGGCAAACGATGTTTCGTAAGGATGGACGATTGATGGCGCGTTATCGCGAAGGACATGTGGCATTCCCAGCCTATGTGGATGATTATGCCTATCTGATCTGGGGCTTGCTCGAGCTCTATGAAGCAACGGGTGATTCCAGATATATTGCCTATGCAACGACGCTCAAATCGCAATTAATCAGCTTGTTCTGGGACGAAGAGCAGGGTGGATTTTACTTTAGCGGCGCCGAGGGCGATCCATTGATTAGCCGCACCAAGGAAATCTATGACGGCGCGATGCCATCCGGCAACTCGGTAGCGGCATGGGTACTGGCAAGACTGGCTGCTATGACGAATGATGATGAGCTACGTGCTTATGCGGAGCGTATATTGGATGCATTTGCTGGTTCGGTAAAGCAGTACCCGGCAGGCTATACGATGCTAATGCTGGCTGGCATGCAGATCATGAAGGGAACCGAAGAGATTGTTGTTTCTGGAAAGGTCGAAGATATGCAATACCAGCAAATGCTCGCTGAGGTACAGAAGGCATACCGCCCATTTGCAACGCTTTTATTCAATGAGAGCGGAGCAGCAGGGGAGGCTGCCCGCGAGCTGTTACCACATTTGCAGGATAAGCAGTCTACTTCCGAGGCGATGACGTATATATGCGAAGGCTTTGTCTGTCACGCACCAGTGACAACGCTGGAAGCATTAACAGAGGCGCTACAGCCAAAGCGTTCATGAATGTATACGGAGGATGAGATTCAGTATTCTCTATAATATGCTGCAACATAATGAGCTTTAAAATAATGAGCCACAACCTATATCGGCAAAGAAACTTGCTATATCCATATTATCTAATCCTTAATTTTAAGGCGAAAAGTTAGAAGACGAGCTGCATCATAAGCTCGTCTTCTTCTCATTTTGGAAGCGCACTCATTTCCAAATTTATCCGATCCTACTATTACATAATGAGCTTCACAGGTCGAAAAATATAGTATAACGATTGCGGAGGAGATTCTAATGAGCAGCATACTGATCGTTGATGATTCCCGACTGAATGTTGCCTATCTGCAAAATATTTTGCATACTGCCGGCTATGAAGATATTCGTCTAGCGTATTCAGCAGTAGAAGCATTTCGCGAGCTGGGTATAGAAGCGGAGCAGCATCCCAAAAAACGCTGTGATATTGATCTGGTGTTACTGGACATTGTTATGCCCGATATGGATGGAATTGAAGCCTGTCGTACGATTAAGAATACGGAGATGTATCAGGATTTGCCGATTATTTTTCTGACCGCCGATCGTGCTCATTTTGAAGAAGCCTTTGGCGCAGGTGGAATGGACTTTATCGAAAAGGGTGGCCCGGATTACGAGCTGCTAGCACGCGTGCAATCTGCACTCCGACTAAAAAAGGAAATGGATACACGGAAAAACTGGGAAGAAAAAGTACAAAAGGATCTACAGCTTGCCAAGCATTTACAGCGAAGTGTGCTGCATGCTCCGCTGGATGAGCCGGGTATTCGCATCCATAGCCGGTATATGCAATCTGCTGAAGTATCTGGAGATATGTTTTACTGGAAAATGTTCCCGAACCGCAAATGCGGTGTGTTACTGATCGATGTCTCTGGACACGGAATATCGGCGGCACTGATTAGCATGTCGATCCGTTCCTTGCTAGATAGTATTGTCGGCTTGTATCGCAAGCCTGCCGAGGTGTGTGCAGAGCTCAATCGGCAAATGCGATTATTGTTCGGTAAGACGAGACGTTCTGCTTATTTTACAGCCATTTATTTATTAATCGATCTGGAGCAGCGTGAGCTGGAATATGTGAATGCAGGTCATCCGCCAGGCTTATTATTGAAGCAACATGCCACACCTGTAAAGCTAAAGGGTACGACTGTTCCGATCGGCATCAAGCCGGATATGAAGCTGGACACCGTCAAGCTATCCTATGATGCGCCATGCCGAATCGTATTGTATACCGATGGGTTAGTAGAGCGACCCGGGCTGTCGATTCAATTTGGCATTGATCGCCTGGAGGAATATGCAGACAGTCTGCATTATGTGAGTAATGAGTCGTTTGTTGATAAGCTGGAGCGTTTGAATCGTAATCGAGAAGATGATATTTGCATCGTATCAATAGAACTGGATTGATGCTCGATCGGGAATGGGGGAGAGATCGATGGAACGAAGTATAGTTTCCAGAGGCAAAACAGTTGAGCAGGCGATTGATCGTGCTTTGACACTGCTGGAAGCGAGCAAGCAGCAGGTCAGTATTGAGATTATCGATGAGGAAAATAAAGGTCTACTTGGCTTTAATGTAAGGCCAGCTGTCGTTAAGGTTACTTTAATGCAAGAGTCGCCTGATCATGCAGCTACCGATGAGGCTGGACGAGCTTCATCGTCCGTACATCCAGCTTCCCTGTCCAATGCTTCGGAGCAAGAGTCTGCGGGCTTGACCTCCTCTCGTCAGCAACTATCTGTACTGGATGCTGGACAATCGTCCGCATTTGCCGCGAATACGAATCCCTCATCGTCCAAGCAAAAAGCGGCTAGCCCTGTACAGGATGGACAAATCTGGATCGAAGGTGGAGAGGTGCGTGTACGTATCTTTCCCGGTGGTAGCCTGCCCAAGCTCGATGCGTTCAAAAGCGGAGATGTGCTGATTAATGGGCAGCCGCTTCTGGCAGGACAGACAGCAGAGATTGGCGAGTTTGATCATGTGGAGATTGCACTAACCGAGGAGCTACGCGAGCCGCTCTGGCAAATACAGGTGGAGCCAAAAGCAATGCAGGCGAGCGTACATGTCGAGCCAGGCAGTCATATACGCCGCTATTTGCTAGATACGGAGCCTGAGTCCAGATTGATGCTGCGTGTAGGTCAGCGCCGGGAGATTTTGCCTATTGAGCCTGCGCGTATAGTCGAGCAGCTTACTATGCTGGGCGTCGTGTATGGTATCGATCAAGAAGCGATTGCACGGGCATGTCGTGCATCAGAGCCAGGCGAATATATCGTTGCCCGTGGTACAGAGCCGATTCCGGGAGTAGATGGAATGTTCGAGCTACGAGCAGATACCGAAGCGAAAAAGGTACAGCCTAAGCTGCGTCAGGACGGTACGATTGATTACCGGGAGACACGCGAATTCCCGTCGGTAGGGGAGGGTGATCTGATTGGAGTAGTACGCCCGGCGGAACCCGGACAGGATGGCATCGATGTATTTGGACGTTCGGTAGCAGCGCCTCCAGTGCGCCAGGTGCAAATTTTGGCAGGTAAGGATGTCACCCTATCTGATGATGGCTTACAAGCGATCGCTCAGCGTGCTGGTATGCCAACACAGGTGAAGCAGGGCTATCATATTAAGCTGTCGATTGTGCCCAAGCTGATGCAGAGTGGAGATATTAATCTATCGACAGGCAATATTCATTTTCTTGGCGATGTGGAGATTAGCGGAGCGGTGCAGGACACGATGCAGGTAGAGGCGGAGGGCAATATTCATATTCGCGGTAATATTAATATGGCGAATATTATAGCTGGTCAATCGCTAATCGTGAATGCTAATGTGATCAGCAGTCAGGTTGTCGTTGGACAGATGTATCTATTTTACGGTCAGATCGCCCCGCTACTCCAATCGATTGCAGAGCAATGCGAGCTGCTCAAGGCTGCGATTCGTCAGGTGAGTAGCGCATCTGCCTTTAAGCTGGATGATATGGATGAGCATGGCCTCGCTCCACTATTCAAAGTATTGTTTCAGGGTCGATTCCGCGGTATGCGCGAAGTGCTCCAGCGTATGGTGAAGCTCAAGGAGCAATATGCGCAATTGCCAGGAGACGACTGGAAACGTTACTATGACGAGCTCCAGCATGGATTTTTGACAGGCGAATCGAGCCACTTCCGCACCGCGGATGATCTGGAAAGCTTTATTCGGCGTACACGCTATTTGTATTCAGTCGTCGTTGTGCCTGCGATGGAGCAGATTTTTGCCCGTTTGCACCATGTGCAGAACAGTCATGTTCGCTGCGGGGGGAATCTGATTATTGAAAAGGGCTGCTACAATGCCCATCTATTCTGCGAGGGACATCTACAAGCGGATGGAACACTACGAGGTGGAACGTATCATGCTGTAGGTGGAATGACGATTCAAGAGGCAGGCTCACCGGGAACGGGCAGCACCTCGCTGCATGTGGGCGCCAAGTCTGTCATTCGTGCAAAGAAGATTTTAGCCGGAACAACGATTCATGTTGGCGAACGGATACACCAGTTTACGAAAGATATGGAGCATGTGGTAGCTCGCATTAATAGTGATAACGAATTCGTGTGGCATGGGGAGTGATAAGGATGTTTTCGTACCGATTGCAGGAGCAGGATGGACGAATGATCGTCTATTGTGAAGGTGATATCGATATTGATGCTGGTGATTTGATTGAGGAACAGCTTGAGCCCGCTTTACAGGAACAGCAGCATGTTGTATTGAATCTGGAGCAGGTGCATTTTGTAGATTCATCGGGTATTGGGTTATTGATTGGGCTAGTTCAGGGCTTAAAGGAGCAGGAGCGGATCGTATCGCTGGAGCATGTCCAGCCGGAAGTGATGGAAGTATTCGAATTACTACAGCTTGACGAAATATTAGGTAAGGACGTTTTTAGCTAGGTGAACGAGAAGAATCTATATACGATTCCGCTCGGTATGATAGGCCTGGCCAGCCTGGTGTATATGTTCTGGCATCTGAATAGCCTGATCTGGGTTGGGCTGCCGATGCTGCTGTTTATTGTAGTGTTGGATTTATTTCCTGTGCGGCTGTTAAGCGGCGAAGAATATAGTGCGAGCGTGGCAGGATTTCTGATTTTGCTATTGGCGTATGGGCCTACACATGCGCTGATCGGCGCTACACTGAGCAATATCGTTACTCATTTGAGAGCAGCGGACTTTCAATGGCGACGAGTTCACGGCTTTCGAATACTATCTAAGCAGGGGAAGTATGCTATTTGTCTGTATATCGCTGACAAAGCGATGCAGCAGATCGATGGGCTTGTACAGTCCTCTCTTAATGTGTATGCACAGGCGGCGGTAGGTGCTCTATTATTTAGCGGCTTGTATGTGATCATGTCGGTAGTCGTATCAAATAGTATCGGTCATGTGCCTTTGCTATCTAGCTTACGTCTCCGGTTAAAAGAGCTGATCGTGCCTGTGCTGTTATGTACCGTTATCGTGCCGCATTTTTTAAAATATTTATCGCTTGGCTATATCGTGTATGAGACTTTGTATACAGCGTTATTTTTACTGCTTATTATTTTCTTTTCCCATGGTTATATTGAACAGGTGCGTTTGCGCAGACAGGGTGTAGAGGAATTCATTCGCATCGGTGAGCTCCGCCTATCGAATCGGGAGGGGCATGGACGCAATGTAGGTATTATTTGTGAGCATGTATTGGAGCTGCTGAATTATCCAAAGAAGCAGCGACCTGAGCTGATCAACATTGCCACCCTTCATGATATCGGGAAAATGCTATTACCGCTCGAGGTGTTGACCAAGCGTGGGGCGCTATCGCTCAGCGAGCAGCACGAATATGAATCCCATACGATCAAAGGAGCACAGATTGTCGGCAACATCACCGGTGATCGTCGCGCGGCAGCATGGATTAAGCATCATCATGAGCGATTTGATGGCAAGGGCTTTCCCGATCGACTCAAAGGGAATGCGATTCCGTATGAGTCCAGAATTATTTATTTATGCAACCAACTGGAGTATCTGATTCGTCAGTATTCACAAAATGAAGACGTGATGAGTCATTTACAGCGTATGGCAGGCAAGGAGCTTGATCCACAGCTTATCTGGCGTATTCATGCAGGTACTATCGCATGGCTGCGTCAGTATGTGATTCACGATGATCCACCTGCACCCACCGAGCTGGCATCCGTTGTACGTCATGATCCTGATAAGCCACCACAGCAGTTAGCTAGTATTACAGGCGGCACCAGACTGCTACGCTATGGAGCAGATGGTAAGCTATACGGCATAGGCTTATCCGATGTACCTGCTGGTATTGTCAGTGATGCAGAGGTGCTAGCTGAGCGAGCTTTACTTGTTGCTGAAAGCTTCTATGAAGTGCTCGCTGGTGAAGGGAAGACATATGAGGCTTACTTTTATCCTGAACCGGATCGGATTAATGTGGTACTCACGGATATTACACCCGCTCTGCAATACAGAGAGGATCTGCATTACAATACACTCAGCTCGTATCGTGATGTGATCCGTACACTCTCCCATAGCAAAATCGATATCTGTCTACAGCCACAGGAGATCGAGCGCGAATTGGGCGAACGTCTGGATGGCATGGAGGTGCGTACGCGTGGAGATGTATCCTCCAGCCGCAATCTGGTGATGGAGCATGTGCCTGAATGGTATCGTCAGCAATATCCGAAAAAGCTGATGAGCATTAAGCTGGCTGTGTCCGAAGGTGTGACGAATCTGATCAAGCACGCCGAGCAGGGACAGATCGGTATTTATCAGCAGGCGAATCGTCTGCAAATCTATATCACAGATCATGGCTCAGGTATTCCGTTACATGAACTGCCCAAAACGATTCTAGTATCTGGCTATAGTAGTAAGAGCTCGCTCGGTAAAGGCTTTGCAGTGATGTACATGTCTGCTGATCGGATCATGCTGCATACGAGCCCGGATGGGACAGCCATTTTACTTGAGTTTATGATGGTAGCTAAAGAGACCGGCTAAACGCTTCCTGTATCGGGAAACGAATAGTCGGTCTTTATTAGCTTAGGTGACCCGCAGCGTGTACTTTTTCTAGCTGTATACAATTAAAATGAAATCTACATAGTACAGTAACTTAATTGCTATTACATATTGCCCCCTTTTGGACGAAAAATAAGTATACCCTTTATCCTCAGGAGGCACACGAATATGAGCAGCATACTAATTGTTGATGATTCCAGATTGAATCTGGCGTTTATGGAAAATACATTAAAATCCGCAGGCTATGAGGATGTATGGACAGCCAACTCCGCTCAGGAAGCATATGAGCGACTGGGTATTCAAGACGAGCAAGCCCCTCGCAAGCCCGTAGCGGTTGATCTTATCCTACTAGATATCGTAATGCCCGAAGTAGACGGGATCGAAGCCTGTCGCCGCATCAAAAGTATACCAGCCTATCAGGATTTGCCGATTATCTTTTTAACTGCCGATCGAGCGCATTTTAAGGAAGCGTTTAATGTGGGTGGAATGGATTTTATTGAAAAAGGTGGGCCAGATTACGAGCTGTTAGCGCGTGTCCAATCTGCACTGCGTCTAAAAAAGGAAATGGATGCACGGAAGGAATGGGAAAGCCGTGTAAGCAAAGATCTTCAACTGGCGCGTCACCTGCAAAACAGCGTGCTCACTCCGCCGCTGACCGAGCAAGGCATTAGCATTCGCAGTAGCTTTATGCAATCATCCGATGTATCCGGTGATATGTTTTACTGGAAGCAATTCAATGAGCACCAATATGGAATTTTGCTGATCGATGTATCGCTAAGCGGCATTCCCGCTGCGCTGATCAGTATGTCGATTCGATCCTTGCTGGATGGCATTGTCGGTATCTATCGCAGACCGAAGGAAGTATGCGCAGAGCTGAATCGCCAAATGCGCACATTGTTCGGTAAAATGCGTCGTGCCGTTTATTTTACAGCAATCTATGTGATGGTCGATACGAATAAACAACAGCTCGAATATTTCAATGCAGGTCATACTCAGGGACTGCTGCTGACTGAAGGCGCGCCAGCCGAGCGACTGGTTGTAACCACTGAACCGATCGGAATGAAGCACGATATGAACACTGATATCAAAGTGATCGATTATACAGGCGATGCGCGAATCGTATTATATACAAATGGGCTGATCACACGCCCAGGTACGAATCCAAAAACCGTTATTCAAGAGCTGGAGCAATATGCACAAAGTCTGCTCTATCTGGATAATGATGCTTTTCTAAGTAAGCTGGCACGTCTGAATCGCCAGCATGACGATGTATGTATTATTTCGATCGACCTCACTAGCCCGGTAGCGGAAGAAGCAGAATCTGAGGCGAAGACAGAGGTTGAGGCGAAGACAGAGGTTGAAGCGGAGACAGTGGTAGAAGCAGATGCCAAGCCAGAATCTGAGCCGCAAGCATAGTCATTATCCGAGCCGGAGTATTGGAGTGCAGTCTATGTTCGAGTTATGTCTGAGTGATTAGCATGTCGCGCATAGACATGTAACCTATTGTTTTCCATAAAAAAGAGCGTACTGCACGATGAAATTCATTGTGCAGCACGCTCTTTTTTTGTTGTACATCATTAGATCCTATTTTAAAATTGCTGATACACGATACACGATACACGATACACGATACACGATACACGATACACGATACACGATACATACTAAGCTAGATACATGTATAGTGATAAATCAACACGCTATCCGCATAATCATACTATCATCCCAATTAAGCGAGTACTTCCTTACCTGGAGCTGTTGTCGCAGCAGCGCTCTCATCACGCACAGCCGCCTTGATGCCAAGCAACTCTTGCTGCTCCCCAACATTGCCTTTCATCAGCGGAAGCACATCTTCATATTCGAACGTATTCGTCACGATGATCGGTGTTACCGTTGCACAGCCTGCATCGCGAATCTGCTGTAGATCCATTTCCAGCAACAGTTGACCTGCAACGACACGATCGCCTTCCTTCACATGCAATGTAAATGGCTTGCCTTCCAGCTTCACTGTATCAATCCCAACATGAACGAGAATCTCTGCTCCATGATCCGATACGATCGCCAGTGCATGTTTTTTCTTAAAAGCAACGGTAATCGTACCGTCGAAAGGAGCCACGACACGTCCGGCAGCCGGCTCAATCGCTACACCTTTACCCATTGCTTCCGAAGCGAAGGCAGGATCAGGAACCTCAGTCAGCAGTACAATATGACCCGCAACCGGGCTAAGAACCTTCTCATCCATCTGACCAGCATTGCCTTTCACTGGAGTAGCAGGTGCCTCCGATGGTGCTTCTTCAACTGGGTCTTTGAAGCCTAGTACATAAGCAAGTGTGGCCGAGATCAGGAAGGATGCTGTAATACCGATGATCAATCCTGGGAAGCCCTGACCACCTGGACCATAGAAAATAGGCAATGTCAGCAGACCAGGCGCACCGGATGCAAATGCCTGCGTACCTGCTTGACCGATAATCGCACCACCGACCGCACCGCCGATAATACCAGCGATAAATGGACGCTTGAGTGGTAAAGTCACACCATATACCGCCGGCTCGGTAATACCGAACAAAGCGGACAGTGTAGCCGAACCAGCGAGTGTTTTGAGCTTTTTATTTTTCGTACGAAGCATAACGCCGAATGCAGCACCGGTCTGAGCGAATACCGAAGCCGCCGCAGCTGGTTTAATTCCATCACGTCCATGTACCGCGATGTTGTTGATGAATACAGGCACCAGACCCCAGTGTACACCGAAAATAACGAACAGCTGCCAGCACGCACCCATAACCGCACCAGCAATCAATGGGCTAAAGCCAAATGCAGCCACCAGACCCGTTGCAATCGCATTACCTACATACACACCAAATGGGCCAAATACGATCAATGTCAGCGGCACCATCACGACAAGCGAGATTAGCGGCGTAACAAAGTTTTTTACACTTTCATGAATGAAGCGGTTGCACAGCTTCTCCAGCTTACTCATCACGATAACAGCAATGATGATCGGAATAACGGTGGAGGAATAGCTCATCATAATCACAGGAATACCGAAGAAGAGCGTTTCCGTACCAGCTGTCTTCAATTCAACGATGGATGGATAGACGAGCGCTCCGGCAATCGTTAACGCCGTAAAGGTATTACCGCCAAATTTGCGCGCTGTTGTTACAGCGAGTAGTAAGGGCAGGAAGTAGAACAGACTGTCCGCAGTTGCCATCAGAATCGTATACGTCGTTTCTTTTGTACTCAGCCAGCCGACATTCGTTGCAATCAGCAGCAAGCCTTTCAAAATACCCGCACCTGCCATAACACCAAGCAGTGGAGCGAAAATACTGGAGATGACATCGATGATGGCACCAAAGCCTTTTTTACCTGAAGCGGAAGCGCTATCTTTTTTGTCATCATTAAGGATGTTAGATACCTCACCGATCGCAGCGTACACTTCAGGAACAGTATTACCGATAACGACCTGAAATTGACCGCCACTTTCCTTAACGGTGATAATACCATCTGTTTTCTCCAGCTTCGCTTTATCCGCTTTGGACTGATCCTTTAACGTAAAACGAAGTCGTGTTGCACAGTGGACGAGAGAGGATACATTCTGTTCTCCACCAACGCCCTGAACGATCTCTTTTGCCAGTTTTTCATAACTCATGGGGGACACCTCCAAATTTTGGCAAACAAAAAACCTGAGCCATGACAAACGGAGGACAAAAAGAACACAGTGGTCCTTGCCGTTTCTCATGACTCAGGTTTTGCCTGCATAACCAGTAACAATCCGAGTCCGGTTATATGCTGTTGTTACACTAACAATATAACGCTTTCATTCATTTGTCAATGCATATATTTGCAGCAAAATGAACATGATTATTATGAAAAAGAATAAGCCATGCAAACGGATCAGGACAGTGATGAAGGAGTGCATAACGATAAAACAAAGAAGAAAGCTACATCATCTGCGGCTGACGATACGTTCAATATGTACAGTCAAATACAGCATTTCCTCGTTCGTCAACTCATGCCCATGCTCTTTTTTGACAAATATGCGTATCTTCTCGGTACATGCAGCGGCATCCTGATGCTGCTCCTTAATCATCGTATACAAATGATCATAATTGCTGTCATAATGCGTGCCATGAATAATGCGTTGTGCGAAAAATTTAAGATGAGTAATAAAGCGGAAATAGCTGAGCGAATCCTCTTCAAATTCCGTTTTAAAATGATACTTCACAATATTGATGATGCTATGCATAAACTTGGTAATGTTCATCGTGGTGCCGACTTCCTCGTTAATCTCCGCATTAACGATATGAATCGCAATAAAGGCAGCTTCATCTTCAGGCAGCTCAATGCCCATATGCTCGCGAATCTGCTCTAGCGTACGTAGCCCAATCGCAAATTCCTCACGATACAGCTGCTTGATCTCCCATAGCAGCGCATTTTTGATTTCAAGCCCTTTTTGATAACGCTCAATTGCAAAGTTCACGTGATCGGTTAACGAGACATAAATATTTTCGTTCAGCGTTTTGCCAAGCGTTTGGCGGCTATAGGCAATAATCTCTTCAACGATCACGATCAGATCAATCGGAACCTCGCGCAGTAGCATTTTGAAGTTATCGGATGCTTTTTTATTTTTGAGTGCGAACACCTTTTGAATTTTATGCTGTTCTACATCCTCGCCCGGCTTTTTCTTAAAGGCGATGCCGCGTCCCATCACGACCAGCTCTGTGCCGTCTGCCTGATAGACGCTAACTACATTGTTATTGATGACCTTGGCAATTTTCATAGGAACCCCCGATTTCTATACCTTCACTCTAGTATAACTTTATGCAATAGCGCGAGCATCGTTTATAAAAAAACATAAGCTAACGATAAGGCGTTTACTTTGAGCAGTATGAATTACTATGGTAAATAACACAAAACAAGCTGTAGATCACTGCGATGATCCCGTGAAATTATGACTTTAATTGCAATTGTAATGGAGTGCACTAATCTGTATAGGCACGCATAAAGTGGTGTGTGGAACAGATACCGTCCTATATGTACTGACGCTATATACAAGCATACTATCCATACATAACAAAAAAACCGTAAGCACGACAAAACAGAAGGAGCTAGATCAGCTTTCCTTGATTTGGCGGCTTAGGTTTTGCCTGTGACCAGTAACAATCCTAATCCCATATAAATGCCGTTAATACGGCTTATCACTTACTCAAGTGTAGCCTGAACCTAACATGCTGTCAACGCTTTCACTATGCAAAAGAGGGATACACATATAAAAAAAAGCACAAACGAGACAGAAGAGGTTCTGTCTACGTTTATGCTCAGGTTCATACGCTTCATACTGGATACTTTTTCACAAAAAGGGAAGCTGCAAGCTTATATTAACTACATCCGAGTACTAATAAGACACTTATAGAAGTAGGCATGTCTACATTTAACTCGTATCGTGCATGCAGCTCTGACTAGTTACATTTTAATACAAAGTTTAGTTAATAATTAGGACATGTACTGCACTCAAGTCTACCAGTAGGAATAGAATCATAAGTAATATAAGCTTCTATACTTACAGCCCCAGATCAGTCCCACGGCTAGCGATAACCTTTTTGTACCAGTCAAAGCTTTTCTTTTTCTCGCGTTTCAATGTGCCTTTACCCTCATTATCGCGATCAACATAAATATAGCCGTAGCGCTTACGCATTTCGCCAGAGGATGCACTCACGATATCAATTGGCCCCCAGCTTGTGTAACCGATAATATTAACGCCATCCTGAATCGCTTCACCCATCTCAGCAATATGACGTTGCAAATAGTCGATGCGATAATCATCATCTACTGTGCCATCGGCTGCTGGCTCGTCATTCGCACCCAGGCCATTCTCCACGACAAACAAAGGCTTTTGATAGCGATCATGCAGTTGGTTTGCGGTGATACGGAAGCCCTTCGGATCGATCGTCCAGCCCCATTCGGATTTATCCAGATATGGGTTAGCTACCGAGCCAAATACGTTACCAGAGGTCATGTTTTTGATCACTTCTGGATCGGTACTCGTGGTGCGACTGGAGTAGTAGCTGAAGCCGATATAATCTACCGTATGCTCTCTCAGAATCTGATCGTCACCTGGCTCCATCTCAATATTCAAGCCATGATCACGGAAGAAGCGCTTCGCATAGCCCGGATATTCACCACGGGATTGTACATCGATGAAGAAGTACGATTCGCGATCCTTTTCCATCCCTTGATACACATCTTCTGGATTACAGGTGTACGGATAGAAGCTACCTGCCGCCAGCATACAGCCGATCATCGCATCTGGAATCAGCTCATGACAAGCCTTCACTGCGAGTGCGCTTGCGACGAGCTGGTGGTGAGCCGCCTGATATTGAATCTGCTTCACATTGTCGCCTTCCTTGAACGTCAGACCTGCACCCAGAAATGGAAGATGCAGCAGCATATTGATCTCGTTAAACGTCATCCAATACTTTACTTTATCCTTATAGCGAGCAAGCACGGTGCGTGAATACGTTTCAAACAGTTCCACCAGCTTGCGGCTACGCCAGCTTCCGTATTTCTCAATCAGCGCAACCGGCACATCAAAATGCGCCAGTGTCACTACCGGCTCAATGCCATGCTTGATCATTTCGTCAAACAGATTATCGTAAAATTGCAAGCCTTCCTCATTCGGCTGTGCATCCTCGCCTGTAGGATAGATACGTGCCCATGAGATCGAGATACGCAGCGATTTGAAGCCCATCTCCGCAAACAGTGCGATATCCTCAGGATAGCGATGATAGAAGTCAATCGCTTCATGTGAAGGATAAAACTCATTTTCCAGCGGTGTCAGGGAAGGAACGTAACCCTTCATAATATCGCGGCGACTCTCACCTGTTGGCAGCAGATCGACAAGTGTTAGCCCTTTACCACCTTCAAGGTAAGCACCTTCTGCCTGGTTAGCAGCAATAGCGCCACCCCATAAAAAGTTCTCTGGAAACATAAAATTGGACATGGTAAAACTCCTTCCACAGCGTAATAGAGAATATGGACAAAACAGGGAAGGGACGCAGAAAAAAAGAAAACCCGAACGAAGCCTGACATATGCACGCATATCGCCAGGTTCGTTCAGGTTATGCCCCGCGGGTAACATCCCTGAAATGAATGTAGTTGTTACTACAACTGTAGCAAGCGATGAAGGCGCTGTCAACTGCTGGCTGTTTAAATGCTGTTTGGGGGGTGATGATTGGTAATTAGAGGGGAGCGGGGAATAGTGGCTTAGTAGGCAGTTTTGCTGTGATTTAAATGAATGGGTGGTTGAAGTGAAAATGTTTTGCTTAGAGGGGGACCACTCCGGGAAGGAATAAGGGGACGGACTCGGGTGGAGCCGCGAGAATCTACGGATTAGGAGTGGATTGTAGATTCCCGCCCCTCCAAAGGAGTCCTTTCCCCTTATTTCCTTCCCTCCGTTCTGTGCTCATCGCAGCATATGTAGGTATTTACAAAATAAAATATAAAGACATAAGGAACCTAAAAACAACTATTTATATTCAGTGAGAATTTAGTAAACATCCTGCTATTTAGTGAAGTCAGTTTAGTAAGCGATAGGCTCGTCATAAGCTCATTCATTATATTTTCTCGAGTACAATATTCTAATTCCTTATTTGATCGTAAAAATAAATATGTTCCTAGCGTAATTACGTAGCAATTTATTCAGTCATTATAGCAAGTGAGTTAAAGGATTTAATCAGTATGTAGTTGATGTTGAGTCATTGTAAGTTGTTCGTTTATATAGTGAGGTATAGGTTGATTTTTTAAGGGGAGAGAAGTTTATAATTTTTGAGCAAGGAGCAAGGAGCAAGGAGCAAGGAGCAAGGAGCAAGGAGCAAGGAGCAAGGAGCAAGGAGCAAGGAGCAAGGAGCAAGGAGCAAGGAGCAAGGAGCAAGGAGCAAGGAGCAAGTGGAGAGTTCGGGAATATAGCTTAGTAGTGTAAAGTATGGGAAGGGGCGTGGAATGAGCATCTATGCCCATATATTAAATACAGCATACAGTAATTATATAAAGCATGTTCTAAACAAAAAAATCCCCATCCGATATGACAATCGAATGGGGAAGGTTAGTTACATGTGGCATTAATCTCGGATGATGGCTTGAATCTCTTCTTCGTCATCATTCACAATAAGCTCTACTTGATCACGGAATACTCTCGCGTTGTATTCGGAAAACATGTAACGCAGAATGGCTTCGTATAGATTACTTTCGATGAGGTACTGGCTGCGTCCCAGTGACCACACTTCAGCAGTAAAGCCGGTATCTTCCTCCCAGGCTAGCTGAACCGTAACGTCAGTAGGCTTGATGCCTTTGCGTTCCGCAATGTTCAGACATACTGCATTAATAATCTCGTCCATGCTTAGCCGCATAGCCATTATCGTCTGTCGTAAGGGTCAGCTGGTTTTTTACGCTGACGAATCATACGATAAATGCCGCGAGCTGCAATAAAGAGTACATAAATAGCGAGCAGGTTGACGATCAGACCAAGGAAGTCACCGAAGCCGCCCATATTAGCGAACATACCGCCAAACAGCATACCTGCCAGACCGCCGATCATCAGACCTGTGAAAAGGCTACCGCCGCTGAAAAAGCCGCGTTTGCCAGTTGTTGCGTTAGCGCCAGTACCCGTATTTGAACGGTTCGTGCTGTTTACGCTACCGCTTGTATTATCAGAACGCTTTGGTGTCGTTGTGTACG
This sequence comes from Paenibacillus hunanensis, assembly GCF_034055775.1. Lineage (NCBI taxonomy): Bacteria > Bacillati > Bacillota > Bacilli > Caryophanales > Paenibacillaceae > Paenibacillus > Paenibacillus hunanensis. The sequence continues at coordinate 2,538,904 of NZ_CP139194.1, forward strand.
ATTTAGGTGTGGATTTAAAGCCACCGCCACCACGTCGTGCATCTGCATCACTTGCAAACGCGCCGAGCGAAGCAAAGAATACAGTAAATGCCATGAAGACCATAAGCACTTTTTTCATGATGTGTAAGTTCCCCCTGATAGGTTGGATTTTATTTGTATAGCAATTCTATAAAGGTAATACGGACAGTCAGCCTCTTCGTTTCACAAATTTTTAATAAAATATCGTGAGGGCTATAATGATGCTCTGCTTGATCAGAATAACAGCAAACGTTAGATCACAATAAAGCAGTCTACAACGATAGATATAGATGATTATAATTATGAATATCTATAATCATGGATATCGTAAAGAGGCTATAAGCATTACACCATCTACATTCTTCTCGTTACAAGAACAGGAACAATGTAGATGCAACTTCTGTCTGGTTCACTTGTGTATTCGCAAAGGGTGCCGGATGCTGTATTCGTATCCGGGTATAGCAAGAACAATAATCGGATTAATGGTGCTGTGGTTCAGATGGGACCTCAGGAATCGCTGCATTTTTCAGCATATCAATAACCCAGGTTGTCCATTCCATATTGGAACGAGCTGTACCAAGCGCTTTGTGACGCAAAATGTACAATCCAAAGTCAGGCGAACCAAAATGATGACTCTCATCAGACATTTTATGAATCGCTTGCTCAAAATAATGAATCTGCTCCTGATAGAAAATAGAGCGCTTGCGGAACAGGGCAATTGCGGTATCACGATCTGTGATCCACAGGCAGAACGCTTTCAAAACAAGTTCGTCGCGAGATACAGGCTCGCCAGCTGGGAGCTGCATCCATTCTTGAAGTTTTTGCTCACCAAGTGGAGTAATAGCATAAATCTTTTTATCCGGCTTGTCAGTTTGTTTCACCCATTCAGCAGTAAGCAGCTGTTGCTCCTCCATGCGGGATAACAATGGGTAAATTTGACTATGCTTCGCTTGCCAGAACGGTTGAATTCTGAGCATAAGGTCATAGCCTGAAGAACGATTACGGGCAAGTAATGCGAGTAAACCATAAGATAATGTATTCATAAGGCAGTCTCTCCTATCTTCGAGCAGCAAATCGGCCGATTTAAAATAAAGTGTACACTACAACTGTATGCTTTCGCAACAAACCATCACGTAAAAATGATAAAACCATACAGTAAAGAGATACATTTAGACAAACAATAGTCATAAATTAGACAAAGTTAAAGCACAGATAACAATGACTAAAAAAGCTTGAGATGCCAATAAAATGGAGACATATCGCAACATCAGAGGCTAAGCGAGACTCGTGCCACCAGTAAGGGATCGGCCAATCCGCTGCATGGTATGGTGGAACAGTGTGCTTGTTGTACTATTATGCAAATTTTAGCAAAAATACTGTCATCTGTGTTATGAGCAGTAAATCACTTATGTACCCGTACGTTTGAAAAACAAAAAGGATTCAAAAAAGTTATTATTTTTTGAGATATTTTTTATGTATGTTTTGATAATGGACGGAAGACCCATGTTCAATCTATTGATTTGCTTGAATGCGAAATTAAACGGAGAATGACAAAATAAAAAGGACACAAACATCGTTTGTGTCCTGGCGGCATATCGATCGCATTGCTGGCATATCGAATGCCAAACCTGCAGCCTGTTCCGCTAAATGGAAGATTTTTGTTGTTCGTAGCCGTTAACGAGCAATTCCAATTGACCTGTCGAGGGATCAATGATCATGCCGTGCACGGGTACATGGGGGGGAAGTAATGGATGATTCTTAATCATATCCACGCTTTTCATTACCCCGTTCTTTTCATCGCCAAACCCTTGCAACCAAGTTTTCAAATCTATTCCAGAATGCTCTAAAGTTGTTAGGATTTCCGGAGAAATACCGCGCTCTTTAATTTCATTAATCATATGATCTGCATTCAGTGCAGCCATGCCGCAGCCATAGTGACCGCACACAATAACTTCTTCTGCCTGCAATTCATACAGCGCTACAAGCACACTGCGCATAACACTACCATAAGGGTGAGAAATAACTGCACCTGCATTTTTAATGATTTTTGCATCGCCATTACGCAGGTTCATTGCACGTGGCAGTAGCTCCGTTAATCGCGTGTCCATACAGGTGACGACAACCAGCTTTTTATTAGGTATTCCGCTGGAAAGGTATGATTCGTAGGACTTGGACGAAACAAATTGTTCATTGTGCTCAAGAATGGAATGAATGGAATCCACAGTATCTCCTCCTGATTGATGCCTGATGGCATAATGAATTTTAATTCTCTAACATGAATAAATATTCACGCTAGTTGCAAGAAGCATTGTGTCTGACAGACACAATTTTCAGATATTAAAATAATATACTTTTGGCTAAATTGCAAACCAAATGCTGGAATCTAAGCAAGACTTGAGATACGTCTATAATGTATTAGTACATCTGACTCTTCATGCAGCAACAGGTTGTCATGCGCTGGAAAGTGAATATCACGTGATGTCACATTGATTATAAGGCTTGAAAAACGTATCATCAAGCAGTAACATACTTTACCGTATCCGCTCTTTGTTGCGCTGGCAATGACATCATTATGAAGTCATGGCAGGCAAGCTACAACGTTCAGGGACATGGATCAGATTGACCAACATTATAAGGGCCGAAGGAGATCATAAGATGGAACAAAACGTACAGCAAGTAGTGAACTCATTCAAGCAGCTCGTACATAAGATTACGAGTTATTATGAAGCGCTCGGTCTGCTCGGCTGGGATCTGCGTACAGGAGCACCACGTAAAGGGGCTGAGCTTCGTGCAGAAACGATCGGTATTCTGGCTACAGAAGCGTTTAAGCTGTCTATTTCAGAAGAAATGGGTGGTTATGTAGAATTTTTGTCCCGTCCAGAGATCGCAGAGCAATTAAGTGAGGTGGATCGTCGTTCTGTCAAAGAATGCAAGGCTGAATATGATCGCAGTCTCAAAATTCCACCCGAGCGTTTTCAAAAGTATTCCAGCCTGACGACTCATGCACAGACGGTGTGGGAGGAAGCAAAGCACAATAATGACTTTGTTGGCTTTGAGCCGCTGCTACGTGAGATTGTAGATATGAAGCGTGAATTTATCGATTACTGGGGTGTGAAGGATACTCGTTACGATACTCTGCTCGATATGTATGAGCCAGATATGACCGTAGCGAAGCTGGATGCTGTATTTGATCGACTCAAATCACGTCTTGTGCCATTACTGCAAAAGATTCAGCAGTCTGGCTATACGCCAGAGCATGATTTTCTCAAGCAAAATTATGATCTGCAAAAGCAAGAGGAGATTGGCCTGTTCCTGCTGAAGCAAATGGGCTATGACTTTGAAGCTGGACGTCTCGACGAAAGTGAGCATCCATTCGCAACAGGCTTAAATCCAGGCGATGTACGGATTACAACGCACTATTATCCAGATGATCTGCTCAGTGCGATCTTTAGCTCGCTGCACGAAGGTGGACATGCACTGTATGAGCAAAATATCTCGACTGATCTGGTGGGTACAGGTCTGGCTACAGGTACATCAATGGGAATTCACGAATCCCAATCTCGTTTCTGGGAAAATGTAGTGGGTCGCAGCCGTGTATTCTGGGATCAATACTATGATCGCCTACAGCAACTGTTCCCTGAGCAGCTTGGCACAGTAAATAAGGAACAGTTCTATCAGGCAGCGAATCGGGTGGAGAATTCACTGATTCGTATTGAAGCGGATGAGCTGACTTATAATTTGCATATTATTATTCGTTATGAAATTGAAAAAATGCTGTTCAATGAGAATCTTGCGGTTGCGGATCTGCCGAAGGTGTGGAATGCGAAGTACAAGGAATATCTCGGTATTGAGCCACCAACCGATGCGCTGGGTGTATTGCAGGATGTGCACTGGTCGGGTGGAGACTTTGGCTATTTTGCCTCGTATTCACTGGGGAATATGTATGCTGCACAAATGACGCATACGATGCGTAAGGAACTACCACAATTCGAAGAATGGATTGCTGCGGGTAATCTGCTGCCGATCAAAGAATGGCTGACCGACAAAATTTATCGTTTTGGTAAGAGCAAAACGCCTTCCGAGCTGATTATGGATATTACGGGCGAAGAGCTGAATCCGGATTATCTGGCGAATTATTTGGAAGAGAAATACGCGGATATTTATAAGCTGTAATGGATTGAAGTAAGTGTTTGTTCGCCTTGGAAATAGCTGATTATGAACTAAACAGAACGTCTTGGCATTTGACGTAAATGGTTTGGAGAAATGAGTAGCAAAGGACGAGAGCACGAGATATCCTTGAGCAAGAGCAAGAGCAAGAGCAAGAGCAAGAGCAAGAGCAAGAGCAAGAGCAAGAGCAAGAGCAAGAGCAAGAGCAAGAGCAAGAGCAAGAGTGGGGTCATGAAGACAAAAAAGCTCGTATTTAACTACAATAAGTGTAGTTAGATGCGAGCTTTTTGCTATCTGAATTTGAATAGAAACATACGATTGATGCTATGATATAGTTTGATGCAATATAAAATGCTTTTTTTGAAATTAGTGCCTATCACATTTATATGCAGATCATCCAAGTGGTGGCTAACTCATAAAAATCTACACGAATAATGCGAAGATCAAATTTCAATACTGTAGTATCATTTAAAACTCTCGCGTACGTTCAAACACCTGTTCCAGCGCTTGCCTATCGATTTCCAGAGTAAAAGCGTGCTGGTCATCTAACTGCTGCTGTAGCGCATCAAGCAACTCATTGAGAGAAGCAGCGATTTCTTCACGCTCGATCGTGTCGATACAGTCTGATTGGGCATCCAGCGTATTAAATGCTTCCGTGTACATCTCGATCATCGCGGTCAGCTGTGACATCAGACTTGTGCTATCATGCGTATGCTGCGCCCAATCGCGAATGTTTTTCAGGCATTGCTTATATAGGGTAGCTGCTTTTTTAGCATCTGCGGGCTTGATATGCTCTCTTCCGTCCCAGTCGCGGAAGGGATTATTCAAGTTTTCGGCGAGCCATTCGGGCTTGCGTGGCTTGGTAATCTCTAGATCAAGCGTCGTTGCTGCCAGCTTTTTATAGCGAGCCTTAATTGATTTGGCAGCGTCAGCGGGGAGGCTGGTGAGCCAGAGCGTCTGTAGCTGTGGTAATTGCGATGGATCAGGGAACTCGTCACCAGCGAATCCGAATAGATCGAAGGTGCTGAAAAATTGCAGAGCTTCCAGACGCGCAATAGAAGATACGCCTGACAGTGTACCTGGCTTGCCCCATAATCTTAATTCGCTTAGTGCTGGATAGGTTGCAGTCACCTCTTGCAGATCTAGCTGTTCGATACCGTGAATAAGCAGTGCTTGAAGCCGATTCAGTCCAGTTAATACGGGTGGCGTTGATGTCACACTGAGTGTGAGCGCATGACCTTCTCCATACGCATCGATATGTAATCCACCTGCCTGCTCGCCAACAAGGCTGAGAAATTCTATCTCCTTATTGAGAGTGAGCTTCTGTAAAGAGCCTTGCCGTATAATCAAACGATTTAGATGAGTATCACTAAAATCCAGCTCAGTCATATCATGCTGGTCAATATGCAATTCGAGAATAAATGGATTGTGCTGTAAAAAAGGGATGATCGCAGTTGTAAAATGGTTTATTTCAATATGTGTCAGGCAATAAAGCTGTTCTAATGCAGCAATATCTGCATCGGAGGTGGTTGAAAAATTACGTAGGGTAGACGTATTCTTTTTGACCGTCATGCCTGCAATGGTGATGGTACTCTCATCGCTACGTGCCTGTTTAAATCGCTGTCTGCGTTCCTTGTCGATCGCTTCCCATTTACGTTGCTCATATAGACTGTTGCCGATATCCCAATGGGTATCATAGGAGCGGCAGAGCTCTGTAATAAGTGGGGGAATATTACCTGTAAGTATGTAATCTGCTGGAATCTCTGCTTCAACAAAGCGATGATCCCAATCATCATTCCAAAAATAAAAGCTACGGATCATCGGCTGGAGCTGATCCAGTTGGTCATGCTGAAGCGGCGTATCGCCTGACCAATCCAGCTGCACAATCGCAGCCAGAGTTTGCGAGCTTTTGCCATCAGACTCTTTAAGCTCTGTTACCTGACAGGCGGTATACTGTCCAAGCAGACTGGAATAAGCGCAATAAATATCTCCTACCGTCGGAATCATAATGATCTCCTTTCATTCCTACATACATAGCATTATAGAGAGCTTGAGCATGGCATACAAGAAAGGATACGCACATCCGAAAATCTTCCTTACTATATAATAGAAAGAATAATAGAAAAGGGTGGAAAGTAATCGCTATAAGCTAAAAAATGACTGAGAAATTATGACAATAATTCCTGCGCGATGAAGAAGGTCATAGGTGATACTTATACATTAGAATCATAGCGCAACATATAATTATTGTTACATATCGCGGAGTTAGGACAATAAATACTCTATAAATGAAGAGTGTGATATCTATTGTATTGCTTCTATTGAATAGGATAATTGGAAATAATAAAGCTAATATTTGAATAAATTAAAATGGGCATATCGGGCAGTAATGCAGATTTTGGCAATGGATAAGCTTGTTATCGGTGTGTTTTTGCGCTTATTTTCACATTGTCGAATAGTTGAAAATAAAGTAGGATGAAAATGACATATCATTTGATTCGGAAAACGTATGTAGGATGCGAACGCAGATTCAAATGAATTAAACAAATAGACAAATGGATAGAAGACAGGTAAGGAGAGAAAAACAAATGGGTTTCCGTGTGATCAAGACCGCTATTGCCGCTCTGCTGGCTGTCGTTGTAGCCAGTACGTTAGGGGTTCCGAGTGCAATGTCGGCGGCACTACTTGCTATTCTGGGGGTAGATGTGACACGCAAGCGTAGCTTGATGACGATCTCGGCGCGTTTTTTTGCATCGTTGATCGGAATGATCTGTGCGTTTGTGTTATTTTCGGTATTCGGGTTTCAGCACTGGGTATTTGCACTTTACATTTTGATTGCATTTCCGATCATTACGCGTGCAGGCTTTAGCGGAGGAATTGTGACCAGCTCGGTTGTTGTTGTCCATATTTACAACGGTGGCTTGTTAACGATGCATGCGATGCTTGTGGAGGTTGCACTGCTGCTAATCGGTCTTGGTTCGGCAGCTGTTGTCAATCTGGCGTATATGCCGAATCCACATGCGAAGCTCCATGCGATCAGGCTGGAGATCAATGATCTGTTATCTCGCATGTTCGCTCAGATTGCACGTACGCTGGAGGACCCGAGTTACGTATGGGATGGCAAGGAAGTGATCGAAGCTGGTAAAAAGGTAGAGCAGGGACTCGCCGCTGCCAAGCGTGAGCAGGAAAATCAGTTTCTACATCCCGATGAATCCTGGATCGTGTACTTCTATATGCGTAAGCAGCATCTGGATTCGATTCAAAATATGATGCAGCTTGTATCTCAGCTTTATCGTAAAATGCCTCAGGCTGCGCGAGCAGGAGGAATTTTCGAGCAGCTTGCCGAAGATGTAAAGACACCGCATTATACAGGCAAAACAGAAGCGTTACTCGTTCGTTTTCAAGAGGAATTTAGTAAAATGGATCTTCCGGTAACACGAGAGGAATTTGAAGTGCATTCAGCGATCTTGCAGCTTTGTCGTGAGCTGGAGCAATATTTGAAAATTTCAAAGCGAGATAAAGCAAGAAACCCCTTGCTAAGTCAGGATAATAAGGTAAAATAAGGATAAGCCTATAGGCAGTAGCTATCACCGTTATAACAAACGGTGATAGCTTTTTTGTTAAAATCTTTTGACCAAATTGAAAAAAAGATAAATTTTATTGACCTGTGGAAGATTATGAATATAAAATGATAACAATCTTATGAAGTAAGTTTACATGGCGTTAAAGTTTGAGATGAGGGGGCAACCAGAATTTTGAACACAGAACCGGTATTGCAAATCAAGGGTCTGACGGTGTCTTTTCGGATCAGGGAGCAACATTATCCCGCTGTAGACCAGCTTGATTTAACGATCAACAAGAATGAGGTTTTGGCTATCGTCGGGGAATCCGGCTGCGGTAAAAGTGCACTGGCACTTTCTCTTACACGGCTGCATGATAGCAAGAACACACGTATTGAAGGAGAGCTGCTCTTCAAGGGACAGGATCTGAACAAGCTGTCTCCCGGACAAATGAACAAAATTCGGGGCTCCGAGATCGGTATGATCTTTCAGGACCCGCTCACTGCGCTTAATCCGCTGATGACGATCGGCAGACAGATTGAAGAGAATCTGGATTATCATACATCGTTATCGAAAAAGGAAAAGACCAAGCTTATTTACGAATTACTCGAACATGTTAACATTGTTAACCCGCAACGTGTGTATGAGCAATATCCACACGAGTTATCTGGTGGTATGAGGCAGCGTGTAATGATTGCAATCGCGATCGCTTGCCGCCCATCCCTGATTATTGCGGATGAACCGACAACAGCATTGGATGTTACGATTCAATCGCAAATTCTCGACCTGCTCAAGCAGCTCCAGGCTGAAACCGAAGCAGGTATCGTACTGATCACACATGATCTTGGTGTTGTTGCCGAAATGGCGGATCGTGTTGTCGTAATGTACGCAGGAGAAGTCGTCGAGATCGCCAGTGTATATGAACTATTTAACAATCCGCTCCATCCGTATACCCGCTCATTACTTGCTTCGATGCCGGCAGCCAATGCCGAGCAGGATCAGCTTCATGTGATTCAGGGACGTGTCCCTTCCTTGCAAAATATCCCGCGTGGTACATGCCGCTTTTCTGAGCGTATCCCGTGGATTCCGCAAACGGCCCATGCTGAGCAGCCAACATTAAATGAGGTTGGTACCGAGCACTGGGTACGCTGCACTTGTTATCAGCATTTTCATTTTGAAGATGAAGGAAAGGAGCACGTACTGGATGGCATTGCTGGAGCTAAATAACCTCAAGGTGCATTACCCGATTCGTGGCGGCTTTTTCCAGCGTGTAATCGATCATGTCAAGGCAGTAGATGGATTGTCCATCAGCATTGAGCCAGGTAAGACATACGGTTTGGTTGGTGAGTCTGGCTGTGGTAAAACGACTACAGGACGGGCCATTATCGGCTTGAACAAAATTACAGATGGAAAAGTAACCTTTGAAGGTCAGGATTTGACCCGTATGGCGCATAAAAATCAACATCCGCTGCGCCGTGATATACAGATGATCTTTCAGGATCCGTATTCTTCGCTTAATGCGAGAAAACGTGTTATTGACATTATTGCTGAGCCACTGCGTAACTTTGAAAAGCTCAGTCCAGATGAAGAACGTCGTCGCATTCAGGATTTGCTGGAGCGTGTCGGTCTGAACCCGGAAGCGGCTTTCAAATATCCGCATGAGTTCTCTGGCGGTCAGCGTCAACGGATCGGTATTGCGCGTGCACTGACGCTCAATCCGAAGCTGATCATTGCCGATGAGCCGGTATCCGCATTGGATGTATCCGTACAGGCTCAAGTATTGAATTTTATGAAAGAAATTCAAAAGGAATTTAATCTTACGTATCTGTTCATCAGTCACGATCTCGGTATTGTTCGCCATATGTGCGATCAGATCGGTATTATGTATCGTGGACGACTGGTAGAGCAGGGTAACACAGAGGATATTTATGACAATCCTCAGCATGTGTATACACGTCGCCTGATATCGGCGATTCCGAATATTGATCCAGGTCAGCGCCAGGAGAGCGCGAAGCTGCGCCGAGAGATTATGTCTTCCTATCAGGATGACCTCAAACAACTACTTGACGCAGAGGGGAAACCGCTTGCACTGAAAAGTATCAGTTCATCACATCAGGTAGCACTACCGTAACGTAAGGGGGAACTAATAATGTGGAAATTTACGCTTCGCCGTATTCTGATCATGATTCCCCAGCTGTTCGTGCTCAGTGTACTGGTATTTTTCGTAGCCAAAGCAATGCCCGGTGATGCGCTGACCGGTTTGATTCAAAATAATCCTAATTTGAGCCCGCAAATGATCGCTGAACAGCGTGAGCGCATGGGCTTGAATGATCCGGCGATGGTGCAATATGCACGTTGGGTCGGTAATTTGTTCCATGGAGATCTGGGCATCTCGTATGTTCACAAAGTGGACGTAACGTATCTGATCGGTAGTCGTCTTGCCAACACTTTTTATCTTGGCGTAGCTATTCTTATTCTTACTTATATCATTTCGATTCCACTTGGTATTCTTAGTGGACGTTATCAGAACAGTTTGCTCGATAAGACTATTACGGGTTATACGTACTTAAGCTTTGCTACACCATTATTTATTTTTGCACTTGTTGTCGTGTTTGTGTTTGGGTTCCAGTTAGGCTGGTTTCCAACGAGTGGTAGTGTAGATGCCGGCGTACAGCCAGGCACATGGGATTATTTTATGAATCGGCTTCATCACTTGTTGTTGCCTGCGTTTGCTGGGGCTTTTGTAAGTACAACAGCGACCATTCAGTATTTACGCAATGAGGTTATTGATACTCGTTTGAAGGACTTTGTTAAAACAGCTCGTTCTAAAGGTGTACCAGAATCGAAAGTATATTCTCGTCACATCCTGCGCAATTCGCTGTTACCAATCGCTGCTTTTCTGGGCTATGACCTGACTGCGGTACTGGCAGGTAACTTGTTTATCGAATCGATCTTTGGTTATCCAGGACTGGGTCAACTGTTCCTACAATCCATTACACAGCGTGACTTCTCTGTTGTTACAGCACTCGTTATGATCTCAGGTCTGCTTGCCCTTATAGGTACATTGCTGTCCGATATCATTTTGAGCTGGGTCGATCCGCGTATTCGGATTAGCTAACACGCGAAGATTACCATAACGGGATAGATCATCCCGGTATCTGAACATGAACGGAGGAAGAGACTGAGTATGGGAATGCGTGCAGAAACATTTGCTCCTGCTGAAACGATTCAAAAGTCACCATCCAGTTGGTCGATTCTAGGCAGGGAATTAATTAAAGATAAGCTGGCAATGAGTTCACTGGTGTTTTTAATTATATTTTTGATTGCAATTTACGGTTCTACCTTCTTTATTGATCAAGCAGCTGTTACCAAGGTCGATCTGATGTCGATTAAGGCGCCACCAAGTAGCGATCACTGGCTCGGTACAGACCTTGCTGGTCGAGATATTTTCGGTCAGGTCGTATTGGGGGCACGTAACTCCTTTACAATTGGCTTTATGATTACCATATTGGCCGCAGCAATTGGCTTGACGATTGGTTTGATCGCTGGATTTTTCGGTGGAATAATCGATAATGTGATCATGCGTTTTATTGATTTCGTGCTTGTATTGCCATTTCTAATGCTCGTTATCGTCTTTGTTACGATTGTGCCAAAGTATGATATATGGGCATTCATATGGATTATGACCGCCTTCCTCTGGGTCGGCAAAGCAAGGCTAATTCGCGCTAAAGTGCTTGCTGAGCGAGAACTGGACTATGTACAGGCTTCCAAAACGCTAGGTACGCCAAACTGGAAAATTATTGCGTTTGGTATTTTGCCTAACCTTAGCTCCATTGTCATCGTTAACATGACGCTCAACCTGGCTGGTAATATCGGTATTGAGACAGGCTTGTCCTACCTCGGTTTCGGTCTTCCGGACGGTACACCAAGTTTGGGTACAATTGTCAGTAACGCAACTGACCCGAACATTTTACAGAACTACTGGTGGATGTGGTTACCAGCATCGCTGCTGATTTTGGTTCTTATTCTGGCAATTAACTTTATCGGTCAAGCTTTGAAACGTGCGACAGATGCCAGACAGCGGTTGGGATAATAAATGTAAGGCATGTTTATCAAAAAAGGAGGAAGGTTTATGTTGGGAAGTAAAAAGAGAAGTCTTAAAACATTATCCATTCTAATGATCGCGCTAGTATTGGTGCTATCTGCGTGCACTAAGAGCACGCCTGCAACGGATACATCTTCAACAACTCCGCAAACAAATGAGGCAACAAAGGACACAGGTAAGTTCCCAAAAGCAGCAACAAATCAAAATCCAGCTATTCAAGGTGGTACGATGACATACGGTCTCGTATCGGATACACCATTTGAAGGTATTTTGAACCCTGTATTCTACAGTGGTAATCCTGACTTTGAGGTTATCCAATTCTTCTATCCTTCTTTGTTTAACAATGATGCAAGCTTTAACATTAAAGACGGTGGTGCCGCTACACTGAGTTTCTCTCAAGATAACAAAACGGCAACTGTAAAAATTGATGACAAGCTAAACTGGACTGATGGTAATCCAGTAACAGCCGAAGATTATGCATTTGCATTTGAAGTCATCGGTAACCCAGACTATGATGGTGTGCGTTACGACTCCACCTTTACAAATATCGTGGGCATGGAAGACTACCATGCTAAAAAAGCAAAAACAATCTCTGGTATTAAAGTTGTAAACGATAAAGAACTGCAAATCTCCTTCATTAGCCCAGATCCAAGTATTAAGGCTGGTCTGTGGTCTTACCCACTGGAGAAAAAGGTATTTGGCGACATTCCAGTAGCTAAAATGTCTTCTTCTGATCCAGTTCGTAAAAACCCAATTGGTTATGGACCATTCAAAATCAAATCGATGGTTACAGGTGAGTCTGTACAATTCGAAGCAAACAAAGACTACTTCCATGGTGCACCGAAGCTCGATGGTGTAAACCTGAAAGTGGTTAATCCAAGCGTTATTGTTGAATCTCTTCGTTCCGGTGATATCGACATGGCTAGCTTCCCAACAAGCGCCTACGATGAAAAAACACTGCCTACGAACATCGAAATGCTCGGTGTACAGGATCTGGCATACTCCTACCTTGGCTTCAAGCTCGGTAAATGGGACAAATCCAAGGGTGAAAATGTAATGAACCCGGATGCAAAAATGGCAAACAAATCATTGCGTCAAGCAATGGGCTATGCGATGAACAATGCACAGGTTGGTGAACAGCTGTATCATGGTCTGCGTACAGCAGCATCCTCGCTGATCATCCCTGCATTCTCTGATTACTATGATCCAAGCATCAAAGGTTATACGTATGATCCGGAAAAAGCAAAACAATTGCTGGATCAAGCCGGTTATGTAGATAAAGATGGCGACGGCTTCCGTGAAGATCCTAAGGGTAATAAACTAGTAATTAACTTTGCTTCTATGAGTGGTGATAGCGTTGCTGAGCCACTGGCACAATTCTACATCCAGAACTGGAAAGATGTTGGTCTGAATGTACAATTGCTGGATGGTCGTCTGCAAGAATTCAACTCCTTCTACGATCGTATTGAAAAAGATGATCCAGACGTAGACATCTATTCTGCAGCATGGGGAACAGGTACAGACGTTAATCCAGCAGGTCTGTATGGACGTACAGCACAGTTTGACTACTCCCGTTATACAAGCGAAGAGAATGACAAACTGTTGAAAGAAGGCGTGTCTGAGAAAGCATTTGACAATGCTTACCGTAAAGATGTGTACAAGCAATGGCAAGAGCTGATGATCGAAGACGCACCAGTTATCCCAACACTGTATCGTTATGGTCTGACTGCAATCAACAAACGTATCAAAAACTTCGATATCTCCTATGGTAGCGGCTATGGCGGTGACGCATTGGCTGGTATTGAATTGACTGCAGACAAACCTGTTACACAATAATTCAATACACGTATATGCTTCCTACTTGTGTAATGCTAGGATGGAGCGATAAATGGAATCGGGAAGCTATAGCTTCCCGATTTTTTTGTATGCAAAAGTAAGGATGAGAGAGTAAAGTATAATTAAATATACATATCAAAAATGGGAAAATAACATTTATTTTACATGATTTATCAATAGAATTTAAATCAGTAGATTATATTAAGTGCTCTACAAAATAATTTCATTGAGAAATGGATGGTATGAGATACGAAAGAGTAGCAAACTAATATTTTATTAAGCTGTTTTGAACCTACATAATGCATTAACTTTATAAAGAAAAGGAGACGCAAAATGAAAATTGTGCTAGCTACATGGAATAAATCCAAGCAAAAGTGGCTGAAGGAAGGGCTGCGCTCACTACCTTTCCCAATTCTGACACTGGAGCATGATCAGTATAAGCATATTAGCGATGTCGAAGAAACAGGAGATACCTGTGAAGCTAACGCATTGCTAAAAGCTCGAACGATTCCTAACGATGGTCAATCTATTATCATCGGTGAGGATTCAGGATTGTTTATACAAGCACTGGGTCATTTTCCTGGTGTAAAAACAGCCAGATGGATGGACGGCACAGATGATGATCGAGCAGCCAAGATTTTAGAGGACATGGCCGATATATCCGAACGGGATGCCTATTTTCAAAGTGCCCTAGCAGCTGTTTTCCCAGATGGCGATTCGATCGTAGTCGAAGCCAAATTACCGGGCAAGATTGCAAGGAATTCTCGTGGTGATCAAGATACTGGATATTCACAAATCTTTGAACTTGCTCATGGACAAACAATTGCGGAGATGGAACCTAAAGCATTTGAGCGAAATGATCATCGCCGTATGGCAATTGCGAAGCTAAAGACTAGTATTGAAGAGAAGATGCATGAGCATACAAATGAGTATTAAAAACAGAGTAAGAGGTATTGCTCTAATGACAGGCGTAGCAGTACTAGGGGATGCGATGCTCTTTGTCGTTCTTCCTATTTACTGGCAAACGTTTGGCTTGGATGCTGTCTGGCAGATTGGTCTGTTGTTGTCGGTCAATCGGCTGATTCGTCTTCCTGTTAATCCATTGGTAGGCCTATTTTATAAGCATTTTCAGTTAAGAACAGGAGTAATTCTGGCTCTGGTTATTGCAATTATTACCACTGCCTCCTACGGATTATTGCATGACTTCTGGGGATTGTTAATTATGCGAGCCTGCTGGGGAATCGGCTGGTCGTTGCTTCGGTTAGGTGGATTTTTGAGCATTGTCAATATAACAGATGATAGCAATCGAGGAAAGTATATTGGATTATACAACGGATTATGGGGATTAGGCTCGCTATGTGGGATGTTGAGTGGCGGGATTCTGGTAGACCAGACGTCGGTTATGTTTGTAACCACTTTATTTTCTATCATTGGGCTGTGTTTTCTACCATTGGTATGGCGGATTATTCCTAAGCATACTAACGATACGGAGCAGGCTAAAGCTTCATTGCCGGGTACATATATAAGGTCTCCGTACTTCTCCTTGGTTTTGATGACGGGTGGGAGTGTTGGCCTGGTTATTTTTGGATTATTCTCTTCAACGCTTAGTCCATTAATCGGCCGTATCTATGCAGGTGAATGGAACTTTCTTACGTTAGCTATAGGAGCGGCAACGCTGACAGGATTAATTCAAGCTGTTCGATGGGGCTGGGAACCATGGGTTGCTCCTTTTTATGGAAAGAAAATTGATGCTAGTCGCTCGCTTTATCCGATGCTGCTTGTTCCTTTATTGATTGCTGGCGTTTTATTTGTTGTACTTGGAAGCTTGAGCTCGATTGCTGTGCTTCTAATCTGTTTGTTTATTTTCCAAATGAGCTCTACCTTGCTAGTCACTGCGACAGATACATTTGCTGCGAATGCCGCCGCAAAGACAGATCGTGTTAAAGCGATGACGTTGTATACTATTTTCGTTGATGTTGGAGCAGCGTTAGGTCCTTTGTTATCGTATTTAATTATGAGTATATATGAAGTGAATGTTGTCTACTTTTTAGCTGGTAGCTTCTTATTGATGCTGGCAATGGTTTGGATCATTTTTGCTAAGTATTCACCTTATGCGTATCGATCTGCTTCACCAGCGCCTGGGCATCAAGATTAACATGTAGAGATAGCTTGTTTTGATGATACAACGTTATAAATAGAGAGTATGTCTTTGTACTTAGACAATAAATAACCGCTCGTAGCTATGTGCTTCGGATGCTTAGTCGTATGCTGATTCTCAGTTGAATCATATTATGCTAATGACCAATCGAATAAAGCCGCTTGTGATCCGTGCGATCATAGGCGGCTTTTGATTTTTAGCTTAAGTTGAAGACGAGTAATTTTTATGAGAGCATTACCCCGTGACTAATCAATTATGGTGAACTACTGGCTATAGTGAGCATAACGACTGGTTGGGAGAAGCGTAGAACTTTTCAGGTTCTTTCGTTATAATAGAAAGACGAACACGCATTTGCATATGGTTGCTTCTTCAGAGAAAAGAATCCGTTATTGTTATGACGGGATAGTAGTAGCAGGAAGTGATCATTTAAATGATGCAGATGAGTTATAGCTATAGTACGCTATGAAGTCTGATCGTTATGATCTGAATATAGAAATACACGTTTGTCTGGAGGGGCATGATGAATCAATATACACCGATGATGCAGCAGTATCTTAATATAAAAGAGCAAGCACAGGATGCGTTCCTGTTTTTCCGGCTGGGGGATTTTTACGAGCTGTTTTTTGATGATGCGATCCTGGCTGCTAAGGAGCTAGAAATCACACTAACAGGTAAAAATGGCGGTCCGCCGGAGCGGATTCCGATGTGCGGTGTACCCTATCATTCGGCAGAGGGCTATATTCATCGTCTGATTGAAAAAGGCTACAAAGTCGCAATCTGTGAACAGGTCGAGGACCCGGCAACAGCCAAAGGCATCGTCAAGCGCGAAATCATTCGTGTTGTGACACCCGGCACGATGATGGAGAGCAAGGCGCTAAGCGACAAAGCGAACAATTATATGATCTGTGTAACCGAGCTGGACGGTAAGATGGCACTGGCGGCATGTGATCTATCGACAGGAGAGCTACATGTCACCTCTTCGCCAGCTTCACAGGAATGGCTGCGAGACGAGCTTGGATTATATGAGCCATCCGAAATTATTGGTCAGGTAGAGCTAGTGGATGATGCCTATCGTCAAGCCGCTCAGCTTGGACGCAAAATTTTGTATACACCCTGGGAGAAGCAACGCGAGGAGCTGGCACGTCAGCAGTTTGGCGAAGCGGCATGGGCGCGACTGGATGAAGAGCGTCAAGCCTGTGTAGCGCTGTTAATCGCCTATTTAAGCGAAACCCAAAAGCGTTCACTCGGACAGCTCACCCATATTAATGCGTATGAGCCCGAAAATTATATGATTTTGGATCCGTTCACTCGCCGCAATCTGGAGCTGGTAGAGACTGTACGAGAGCGTTCTCGCAAAGGGACTTTATTATGGCTACTGGATCGCACCGAAACACCAATGGGTGGACGGATGCTACGCCGTTGGATCGATAAGCCGCTATTGTCCAAACGACTGGTTGAGGAGCGTCTGGAAGCGGTAGAGAAGCTACATCAGGGACTCATACTGCGTGAGGACTTGAAGGGACAGCTTAAAGGCATCTACGATCTGGAGCGTTTAGTTGGACGGATGGCATTTGGTACGGCTAATGGCCGCGATATGCTTGCTCTGCGTGATTCGCTTATGCGTATTCCAGAGCTACGCATGATGTGCGAGGATTCGCCATCGTCTACGCTACAGCAGATTGCGGCGCATCTGGATGAATGTGCTGATCTGGCAGAAGCGATTGGTCATGCTATCGTGGATGATCCACCGATCTCTGTACGTGAAGGCGGCTTGATCCGCAAAGGCTATCATGAGCATCTGGATGAGCTACGCGAAGCAAGTGTGAACGGTAAGCGCTGGATTGCTGAGCTAGAGGCAGCAGAGCGTGAAGCGACAGGTATTCGCTCGCTCAAAATTGGGTATAACAAAGTGTTTGGCTATTATATTGAAGTAACACGTTCTAATCTGGCGCAATTGCCAGAGGGACGTTATGAGCGTAAGCAGACGCTGGCGAATGCAGAGCGATTCGTTACGCCGGAGCTGAAGGAGAAGGAAGCACTCATTCTGGAAGCACAGGAAAAAATGGTCGATATTGAGTATGATCTGTTTGCAGAGCTGCGTAATCGTATCTCGACACAGGTTGCACGTCTCAAGCTGCTGGCAGAAAAGGTAGCTGAGATCGATGTGTACCAATCTTTTGCTACAGTGAGTGCAGAACGTGGCTTTGTGAAACCTGTTCTAACCGAGCAATATGATCTGCGTATTGCGGATGGGCGTCATCCAGTCGTTGAGGCTGTGATGAATAATACGAATTTTATTTCCAATAGTACGGATATTACAGAGGCAGGCGCGAACATACTGCTTATTACAGGCCCGAATATGGCGGGTAAGAGTACGTATATGCGTCAGGTTGCATTGCTGTCGATTATGGCGCAGGTCGGATGCTTTGTGCCAGCAGGTGAAGCGGAGATTCCTATGGTGGATCGCATCTTTACACGGATCGGGGCAGCCGATGATCTGATTGGCGGACAAAGTACATTTATGGTGGAAATGGCAGATATTCAGGTCATGACTGAGCGTGCGACTCGTCGTAGCTTAATCATTATTGATGAATTGGGACGCGGAACGTCCACCAGTGAAGGAATGGCAATCGCTCAGGCTGTTATTGAATATGTGCATCATGAGATTGGCTGTAAAGCGCTGGTATCGACGCACTTTCATGAGCTAGCACATCTGGAAGAAACGCTAGAGCATTTGAGCAATTTCTCTATGGCAGTACGCGAGAGTGGAGATAAGGTACACTTTTTGCGTAAGCTTGTGCCGGGTGCGGCGAGCAGCAGCTATGGCATCTACTGTGCTCAGCTGGCAGGCTTACCAGGTAGCATTATCAGTCGTGCCAATGTGCTATTAGAGCGAATGGAGCAGGCGGCAACGACGACTGTGGTCGCAGGGGATGATACGAACGACTTCACAACCTCCTCCGTAACGACACGCAAGGCGAATGAGGCAACAGGTCTGCGTGAAGAACCAGCCGCTTATGCCGCTGTGTCAGCTAGAGAGCAGATTGCTGTACTGGATGCCGCCGAGCCGGAACCAGCGGCAGACCGCACGATAGCCCGTCAAACAGCAGACAATCAGCAATTATCGCCTACAGCAACAGAACAGTCTGTGACACCGCAACAGGATCAGGAGATTGTCCAGCTGTCTATTTTCGGTGAAGAGGAAGTGAAGCCTACTCGAATCAAAGAAGATCCGCTGACCAAGCAGATCATTAGCCAGATTCAAGGGGCAGATCTGATGAATATGACACCGCTGCAAGCGATGCAGCTATTAAACGAACTAAAAATGAAAACGATGCGTGCGTAAATGAAGGTTATGGCTGCTGCACAGCTTTATATAGTTAATGAAGCATTGGAGTCGTATATCGAATATACGTACTCCACGCAACTGTAATGAGTAGAGTGTAAATGATCTGAAATAGATATCTTGAGATAGCTATACGATCTATTGCTTTGTCAGAAAGGAGGAAAAAGAATGGGGAAAATTCGTGTTTTGGATGAGCATGTTGCCAACCAGATTGCGGCGGGGGAAGTAGTAGAGCGTCCGGCTTCTGTCGTGAAGGAGCTAGTGGAAAATGCGATTGATGCGAAGGCGACCCGGATTGATGTGTATATTGGCGAAGGTGGGCTGGAGTCGATCCGTGTACAGGATAATGGACTTGGCATCGCCGCAGAGGATTGTGAGACGGCCTTTTATCGTCATGCGACCAGTAAGCTGGCAGATGATCGTGATCTGTACCAGATTACAAGCCTGGGCTTTCGTGGAGAAGCATTACCAAGTATTGCCGCAGTATCCAAGGTTGAGCTACTCACAAGCGCTACAGACGATGGAGCAGGTCGACGTTTGATCATTGAAGGTGGTACGCTCAAAAGTAACGAGGATGATGCTGCTCCTCGCGGCACCGATTTCCGTGTGAATGCACTCTTTTACAATACGCCAGCACGGCTAAAATATATGAAAACAGTCCAGACTGAGCTTGGACATATTTCCGATATGATGTATCGTATCTCGCTTGCGCATCCTGAGATTGCCTTTACGCTGCGACATAATAATAATCTGCTGCTCCAGACGCCTGGCAGTGGCGATATGCTACAGGTCATTGCAGCCGTCTATGGCACTTCCGCAGCCAAGATGGTGCTGCCGATCAATAGCGATAGTCTGGATTACCGAATCGATGGCTTTATTGGACGCCCCGAGATTGCGCGCGCGAATCGTAATGCGATGTCCGTGATCGTAAATGGACGCTATGTTAAAAATTATGCGGTGAATCAGGCGATTTTACGCGCCTATCATACATTGTTGCCAATTAATCGTTATCCACTCACTGTACTGCGTCTGGAGATGCATCCGTCACTTGTCGATGTGAATGTGCATCCTGCTAAGATGGAGGTGCGCTTCAGTAAAGAGCCAGAGCTAATGCAATTTGTTGAGGAAGCGGTACGGCAGGCTTTACGTCGAGAAATTCTCATTCCGCATGTGACCAAGCAAACGGTCAAGCGTGGTAATAGCGAGTCTGTCATTCAGGAGCAGTTTAATTTTACACGTCCGCAACCGCAGGTTGATGGTTATGCGGGCAATGATTTATTTTCACCAGCAGGAGAGATGCATTCAGCGGCGGATGTGGGTACCGGAGCCAGAAACGGTGAAGATATCGGCGAACTGGATGCACCTTATGTACCGCCGCTCACTGATCAGGACATTCCACCCCATCATCCGACTCAGCAGGGGATAGTAACAGATGGATCTAATCTGCATGGAGCATCCCCAGAGACTGATGTCAATGGAAATCACATTACCAGCCAGTCCGATACTGGAGCTACTAATCCGCAGCCTGCTAAAGATCCAACGGGGATTCAGCATAGAGAGCTGGCTTCAAACGCTGTATCACAGCAATCGTCGGCCTCGTCTACAAATGATGGGCAACCATCATATAAGCATAGTGAAAATGGTGGGGCTAATCAGCAACAAGCTCAGACAGGTGACGACCAACAACCATTCGCCAACCGTATGCCTGAGACATCGTCTGTAGGGGATTCGGCGGTATCCGCTCCAACCCATAGCCCTTTATCTAATGGGCAATCGTCAACGATACCGCCTATATCACCCGCTGCTACGTCCGTACAAGGCAATCCAGCCGCTACGACTGCTTCATCCGGCGTTCGCGAGCGTCCTGCAAGCTATACACCGGATAAGCGCGCATCTGCTCCTCATTCGCGTCCACAGCAACGTCATGGAGCGAGTCGGACGATTCCAGCTGAACTGCTTTATGGTACAGCGGAAGAGCCGGATGTGCCGGAATTTCCAGAGATGACGCTCATCGGTCAGCATCATGGAACCTACCTGATTGCGCAAAATGATGAAGGCTTGTTCCTGATTGATCAGCATGCCGCGCATGAGCGAGTGAATTATGAGTTTTATTATGAAAAATTTGGTCAGCCGGAATCGGCTTCACAGGAGCTATTGCTACCGATTACACTGGAATTTACACGCGCCGAGGCGGATAAATTGAAGGATTGTTTACACTGGTTTGAACGTGTTGGTGTCTATTTGGAGCACTTTGGCGGTCAGACGTTCCGAGTATGCGCTTATCCGTACTGGTTTCCTAAAGGGGAAGAGCAGCGTGTCATTGAAGAAATGGCAGAGTGGGTGCTGAGCGAACGTAAAATTGATCTTGCCAAGCTGCGTGAGCAGGCGTCTACGCTCTGTTCGTGTAAGGCATCGATCAAAGCGAATCAGCGCCTGACCGATATGGAAGCACAGACGCTGATCAAGCGATTGTCTGCATGTCGACAGCCGTACACATGTCCGCATGGACGTCCAATTGTTGTATCCTTCTCCAGCTATGATCTGGAAAAATTGTTTAAACGGGTAATGTAAGGGGAAACAGTCTCGTCAGAGGTGATGTACGATCCTAATTCGTTTAAGACAGGGATCGCTTATACTTTTATGTGTGAGACTGCTACTGGTTACCGCAAGAAGAATGGAGAATGAAGCTATGTTAATAACCACAGGCGATGAGCCTTCGGTAGCCACGCTAGAGCGTGCCCAAAAGCTGGCGGAGGAGTTCGCTGTACGCTATGTCCCGCGCAGAGGACGATCGGTGACACGACTGGCAAGCGATAATGGCAATGTGCCTGTCATGGTACTGGTTGAAAATGAAGTACGACTCGTGCAGCCTGGTGAAAAAGCGATGTTCTTCCATCCGAGTATGGCATTTGTCCGTGCTAAGCGTCTGCTCAAGGGTGAGGAGGATGTGATGGTCAGTACAGCAATGCTCCAGCCAGGAGATCAGATACTGGACTGCACCGCAGGCCTTGGTGCTGATTCGCTCGTATTTGCGCTGGCAACTGGGCCTACTGGCTCAGTAACTTCACTCGAAAGCTCGTTGCCCTTATCGATGCTGTTAACCGAAGGGCTTCGCAGTCATAAAACAGGTCTTTTGCCTTTTGATGAAGCGATGAAGCGCATCGAAGTAGTCAATCAGAATCATCTATCGTATCTAAGCCAATTGCCGGATAAAAGTATGGATATCGTCTATTTTGATCCGATGTTTCGAGAGGCAGTGCATGAGTCGGCTGCTATTGCGCCACTCCGTGGCTTTGCGAATGATCATGCACTTCATCCCGATGCGATTGCCCATGCCATACGTGTTGCACGAAAAGCGGTGCTGCTCAAGGAGAAATGGGACAGTCCTGAATATGAACGTCTTGGATTCAAGCGAATCCGACGTAAAAAGTCGAAAATAGAATATGGAGTGATTTACCCATGAATACGCCGTTTGGGCCAACGGGTCACACAACAGACAAGCCCAAGCTGCTTGTATTGATCGGACCGACTGCGGTCGGAAAAACCGCAATAAGTATTGAAATTGCCAAGCGATTTGGCGCAGAAATTATCTCTGGTGATTCTATGCAGGTGTACCGTGGTATGGATATCGGTACAGCTAAAATCAAGCCAGAAGAAATGCAAGGCATTCCCCACCATCTGATCGACATTTACGATCCGAGCGAAGCGTTCTCGGTAGCCGAGTTTCAGCAACGCTGTCGGGAGCTAATTCCGGATATTAGTAGCCGCGGTAAATTACCATTTATCGTTGGTGGTACAGGACTGTATGTGGAATCGGTCAGCTATGAATTTCAATTTAGCGAGAGCGGAGCAGATGAGGAATTTCGCCGTGAACAGACGGAATATGCAGAGCAGCATGGGGCACAGGCGCTTCATGATCGCCTTGCTGCTGTTGATCCGCAAACGGCTAATCGACTGCATCCGAATGATCAACGACGCATTATCCGCGCGCTGGAGGTACATCATTTGACTGGAGTAAAGCTGTCTGACCAGCTTGCGGGCCAGACTCGCACCTCGCCATATGAATTGTGTATCGTCGGTTTGACAATGGATAGGGAAATGCTATATAAACGTATTGAAGCACGGATTGATCAGATGCTGGATGAAGGCTTGCTGGATGAGGTGCAGCATCTGCTGAATCAGGGATATACCCCCGGAATGGTGGCGATGCAGGGGCTGGGCTACAAAGAGATTGCTACCTATCTGACTGGTGGCACAAGCCTGAAAGAAGCGGTTGTTTTGCTCAAGCGCGATACGCGGCGCTTTGCCAAACGACAGCTATCCTGGTTCCGCCATATGCATGATATTCACTGGGTGGATGTGACTGATGTGGAAAATAAAGAACAGCACATCGATAAAGTATATGACATTGTAGCAGGAACTTTATACCGCGATAGGGAATATACTTCAACAACTCCAGTGTGAGTGATCTGCTCACACGGTGTAAAATGAAAAAGGGATTTTTGCGAAGCATAAAATCCATACTGCTCCAGTGTGAGTGATCTGCTCACACGGTGTGAAATGAAAAAGGGATTTTTACGAAGCATAAAATCCACACTACCTAAATCGCATCCAGCACCAACAGGTATCACATTTTTTATCCAATTGAGCATTGAGCCAATGCTGAATTAATAATCACTTGGGGGTACGGTCAATGAACAAATCTATTAACATTCAGGATACTTTTTTAAATCAATTGCGCAAGGAAAATATTCCAGTGACAGTATACCTCGTAAATGGATTCCAGATTCGTGGCACAATTAAGGCATTTGATAACTTCACCATCATGGTAGATAGCGATGGTCGTCAGCAAATGATTTACAAGCATGCCGTATCTACGTTTACTCCGTCACGCAACGTATCCCTCATGCAGGATAATCAAAGCGAGACCTGATCCGCATTGCGATGCGGTATACTGTGCAACTTATCTGCTATGTGATTTGTTGTACATTTGAATTGAAACTTTTGTGCTTTGTATATCGTTTAATGAAGAGAAAGAATTGGACAACCCCTTCTCAGGGTTGTTCTTTTCTTTCCAATACCTGTCCAGCATGTTAGCAATGAAATGCACTACATGGTTTACCGAAAGGGAGTCAGAATAAACAATGCCAAGACAGCAACTATCCCGCAGTGACAGAAGCCAGCCAAGTCGTCCAACAACAACGCGTCCAGCGCGTCCGAATCGTAGCAGTACATCGGGCTCCGGTGGCGGCGGTAATGGTGGTGGCAATGGCGGTAAAAAGAAAAAGAAGCGGATAACGGGTAAAAAAGTCTTTTGGACGTTATTCGGTGTAACTGCACTGGGAATATTTTGTGCGCTTGCCGCTTACCTGTTCATTATGGTTAGTGGAGAAAAGATCTATGAGGAAAACATCAACAAACTCGCTGTAAGCGAGCCAACCAAGGTCTATGATCGCAACGGAACGCTCATTTTGCAGCGTAGTGTACGTACAGGTGATCCAGTTAAATACGAGGATATACCGAAGGAAGTTGTCGAAGCGTTTGTCGCTACAGAGGACAGACGGTTTTTCGATCATCAGGGCGTAGACCTGTGGTCGATCGGACGGGCTGCCGTGCGTGACGTGATCGCTCGCTCTGCGGTTGAGGGCGGAAGTACGATTACCCAGCAGCTTGCGAAAAACGTATTTTTGAATACAGATAAGACCTTCTTCCGTAAAGCAACCGAAGTATCGATCGCTCTGGCGATTGAACGTAAAATGACCAAAGAAGCGATTATTACGACGTATTTGAATCGGATTTACTTTGGCTCTGGCGCATACGGTATTAAGGAAGCCGCAGAGACTTACTTTGGCGTGAGTGATCTTAGCAAGCTGAAGCTGTGGCAGATTGCTACGCTAGCAGGCTTGCCAAAAGCACCTTCGCGTTATAGCCCGTTAAGTAACCCGGATCTGTCGCAGCAACGACGTGCCGTTGTCCTACAGCTTATGCAGCAGCAGGGCTACATTACAGCGGCGCAGGAGAAAGAAGCAGAGAGCGTTGTATATGATTATCAGCCACCGAAAAAGGAATCTCAATATGATGCTTTTATCGAATATGCAATGCAGGAAGCAGAAGATGCGACAGGTCTGAGCGCGGATGATCTGAACCGTGGCGGATACAATATCTACACGACGATGGATGCCAAAGCGCAAAAGACACTTGAAGATGCATTCAACAATGATGAATTGTTTGAAAAGAGCTCGGATGATGTGAAGGTACAGGGTTCGATGGTTATCGTTAACAACGATACAGGCGGCATTGTCGCCCTGCTCGGTGGACGCGATTACAAGGCAGGTAACTTTAGCCGTGTAACAAGTCATCGTCAGCCAGGTTCAGCGTTCAAGCCGATCATCTCCTATGCACCAGCACTACAAAGTGGCAATTATAATTCCAACTCAATGCTCAACAATGAAAAGCAATGTTTTGGTAGCTATTGTCCGAACAACTTGCATGGCGGCTATTCTAGCTCCATCTCGATGACCGCAGCGCTTGAGGATTCCGTCAATATTCCAGCGGTATGGCTGCTGAATCAGATCGGGATTGATGCAGGTATTAACTATGCGAAGTCTGTAGGCTTCAACCTGACAGCGGATGATCGCAACCTGGCGATTGCGCTGGGCGGTCTGAGCAAAGGTACGAATACCCTGGAGATGGCGCAAGCCTATCGTGTATTCGCCGATGGTGGAACGTACATGCCAGCGTATGCGGTCAAGAGTATTAGTGATAGCACCGGTGCCGAAGTGTACAAAAATGACATGAAATCAACACAAGTGCTGAATAAGCAGGCCACAGACGAAATGACTCAGATGCTGCAAAATGTCGTACAAAACGGTACAGGTAAACGGGCGCAAATCAATCGTCCAGTAGCCGGCAAAACAGGTACGACGCAGCACGGCATTTCCGGTTTGCGTAGCAGTGCCAACCGTGATATCTGGTTTGCTGGATATACGAAGGAATGGACAGCAGCCATCTGGATGGGCTATGACCAGCCAGATCGCAATCATCTGCTCAAAGACGGTAGTGGTCGTGCCGCAGCGATGTTTGCAGCTGTAATGGGACCTGCACTGGAAGGTTATCCGGTGCAAAACTTTGATGCTCCAGATGAGGTCGCTCCACCACCGGTAGAGGAAACACCGGAAGAGCAGCCACAGCAACCACCAGCTGCTGTAACCGGGCTGAGTGCTTCATTTGATCAGAACAGTCAGGCAGTTGCTCTATCATGGAAAGCAGTAGATGGCGCGACTAGCTACACGGTATATCGTAAGGAAAGCACGGCAACTGAGTTTAATGCGATTGCCAATGGAGTATCTGGCAATTCTGCAACAGATGCCGCGGTAACGCCAGGTGCAACCTACGAATATTATGTGACTGCTGTAACGGCGGATGGCGCTCAATCAGATGCCTCCAACACCGCTCGAATTACGATTGAACAGGCAAGCCCTGAACAAACAGATAATCCAGACGGTGTTGTTCCACCGGGAGGAGAGCCTTCCACTCCGCCTACAGGCGAAGAGAATGGCCCGGGTTCTGGAAATGGTCCAGGCAATGGAAATGGCAATCAGGGTAACGGCAATGGTAATGGAGGTCCAGCGCCTGGTCCAGGTAGCGGTTCAACCGATACTGGAACCGGAACGACGGATGGCGGACAAACGGGTACAGATAGTGGTGGACAAACAGATAGCGGTGGTGCAGCTCCGGGTACGACAACACCGGGGACAACGGCCCCTTCATCTGATGGAACAGATAGTACAACCACATCGCCAGATGGTACAACGACAGCACCGCCATCTACGCCATAAGCCTTCTTGTATCTTCAAAAGCCTCCAATCCACGCGATTGGAGGCTTTTTTGCAGGATTTTTTTGAGCCTGTGCTGTAAATATGCTATTCTGAAGTTACTTTGTAGGAAAGGGACGCTTCCATGAAACGTAAATTTGCAGACCGAGCGAACTGGCGGCGTGTCATTCAACGCAGCTATACTCGCCGCTACGTCAACAACAATATTTTTACAGGATATGTGACACTGTACCATATGAACCGACTACGCGAGCCACTGTACAAAATTTACGGAGGTCGAAGATTCTGCATTGCTGCTGCTGAGTATTCATGGATGCAGTATTACCCCGAAAATGCGAACTATGTAGTCACAGCCATGTTTGATGATCGGCAGGAGATTATCGAATGGTATATTGATATTTGCAAAACACAGGGAATCACGGATCAGGGAGTGCCGTGGTTCGACGATTTGTATCTCGACATCGTCGTGATGAAGGATGGACAGATTTTTCTGCTGGATGAAGATGAGCTGGATGATGCATTGCGTCGTCGTGTCATTACGCAGCAGGATTATCAACTGGCGCATGCAACGGCACGCCGACTGCTGAAGCAGATCGATGCGCATGCCTTTCCGCTGTTTCCGCTTTCACTCAAGCATCGTCGCAGCTTGTTTGGTCGGGAGCATCATTCATAAGCACAGGAAAAGGTAGCGGTAAACAAAGCATCGTTATGATGGAAAGGCAGCATCCTGTTTACGAGGCGATCACTCTTCTGATACAACCCTGAACAACTTCGATTACTAAGGAGAATGCCCATGAAACAGGTAACACATGATACAGGGACAGAGCAGCAGGCACGAGCTGTGCTGGTCAGTCTGATCACACAAATGGACAAACGCAATGGAACCAACACTGAAGGCTCCATTCAAGAGCTGGTTAGCCTTGCTGAGACGGCTGGGGTTGAAGTGCTGGAGCAGATGACACAGAACCGTGAGACACCGGATACACGCTGGTTTATCGGTAAAGGTAAGGTGGAGGAGCTTCGCATCCTGCTGGAAGCACTGGGAGCGAACACCGTTATTTTCGATCAGGAGCTATCTGGCGCGCAGGTACGTAATCTGGAGGAGCATCTGGATGCGAAAATTATCGACCGTACGCAGCTGATTCTGGATATTTTCGCCCAGCGCGCCAAAACGCGCGAGGGTATTTTGCAGGTAGAGCTAGCACAGTACAGCTATTTGCTGCCACGTTTATCTGGACAGGGGAAAAACCTGTCTCGTCTCGGTGGTGGTATCGGTACACGTGGACCGGGTGAAACGAAGCTTGAAACCGATCGCCGCCATATCCGCACTCGGATTACCGATCTGAAAAGACAGCTAGAAGAGGTGATGCGTCACCGTACCCTGTACCGTGAACGCCGTAAGAAGTCTGGCGTTGTGCAGGTTGCACTGGTGGGCTATACGAATGCTGGTAAATCAACCCTGCTCAAGCAGCTCACTGACGCGGATGTATATATCCAAAATCAGCTATTCGCAACCCTTGATCCGACCTCGCGCACACTGGAGCTTCCGGGTGGTAAGGAAATTGTGCTTACCGATACGGTAGGTTTTATTCAAAATCTGCCGCATGATCTGGTCGCTGCCTTCCGTGCCACACTGGAGGAAGTGAATGAAGCGGATCTGATCCTGCATGTTGTAGATGCATCGTCTGAACGTCGTGACGAGCAGATGGCAGTGGTGGATGAGATTTTGCAGGAGCTTGGTGCTGGCAGTAAGGATCAGATTGTACTGTATAACAAAATCGATCTGTGCTCGCCTGCCCAGCTAGAGATGCTGCCATCGGATCGCCATCATCTGCGCGTTAGCGCCTACACAGAGTCAGATCTGGAGCAGATCAAGCAGCTTATTCAAGAGCAGCTTGGCGGCGGTCAGCGCATCTATCGTATTCCAGCAGATCGTGGTGATCTGATTGCCCAGCTATATAGCTTTAGCAGTGTGATCGAGCAGGACTATGAAGAGAATGACGCCATTTTTAAAGTTGAGCTGAATAAGGTGGATTACGAGAAGTTTGGTTATCGTCTGCAAGAGTATGAAGTGCGCAGCTAGGTTGAAGTAGCGTGCTCCTTATCGCTGTATGGAGCTACTAAGCTTCAGCAGCATGATATAGCAGGACGATGAAGAGAACGACGCCATTTTTAAAGTGTGGTTAAATAAACTGGATATCTTTTATTCGAAAATCATATAGGCGGACATTCGTACACGTTATGTTGACGTTCATGTTCAGGCATAAAACGTATCAAATATAACGCACAAAGTGACAAAATTACGACAATTCGTGATAACGCTTTTCTTAACCTATCGCACCATGTAAAATATGAAGCGCGATCAAGAGAGTTATCGACCTGTTTTTTGTGTAATGGCAACTTAGACGTATTAGGCTTATCTACGTCTGGGAGCCATTATAACGTCAGTTTAGAAAATGTAGCCGATCCATGGTGATCAATCAGGAACGGACATATAAAACGAGCCCGCCCGAGCTGTTTGGGGCGGGTTATCATTGTGGGGAGAGACAAGCATGCCTGTTTTTGATGAACGAATTACAGCGTGGTCTGCGCAGGCAGACGAGCTAATCGATAAAGCCGTTCGTAATCTGGACGGAATTGTAGACAAAAATCAATGGAAGGTGATCGAGGCCTTCCAAAAGCATAAAGTGAGCGATTATCATTTTGCTGGCTCCACTGGCTATGCGTACAACGATCGTGGACGCGAAGTGCTGGAGGATGTGTATGCAGAGGTGTTTGGTGCCGAAGCTGCACTCGTGCGTCCGCATTTTGCTTCCGGTACGCATACGATTGCGACGGCATTATTTGGTGTATTACGTCCTGGAGACGAGCTATTGTACATTACCGGTCGTCCTTACGACACCTTGCATAAGGTGATTGGTAAGCCTGGCGATGGTAAAGGCTCATTAGCCGACTTTGGTATTGGTTATGAGGAAGCTGCCCTTAATGAGCAAGGACAGGTGGACTGGCCGGAGGTTGAGCGTCTAATGAATGAGCATACACGCGTGATTGGTATTCAGCGCTCGCGTGGCTATGATTGGCGTTCTTCATTTACAATTGCCGATATTGAAGCAATGGTGCAGCGCATTCGTTCCTATAACAAGGATGTTGTTATTTTTGTAGATAACTGTTATGGCGAATTCACCGAAACGCTGGAGCCGACTCAGGTCGGCGTGGATCTGATGGCAGGCTCCTTGATCAAAAATCCAGGTGGCGGTATAGCGGAAACAGGCGGCTATATTTGTGGTAAACGCAGCTATGTGGAGCTAGCTTCGTACCGTTTAACTGCACCGGGCATTGGCGGCGAGGTTGGGGCGATGCTGGGAACGACACGCGGCATTTATCAGGGCTTATATATGGCGCCGACGATTGTCGGACAAGCGCTGAAGGGGAGTATTTATGCGGCTGCCATGTTCGAGCTGGCAGGCTTCAACAGCAAGCCGGGCTGGGCAGAGCCGCGTACCGATCTGATTCAAGCGGTATCCTTCCAGCAGGAGCAGCAGCTCATTTCCTTTGTACAGGGGATTCAGCGTGCCGCAGCTGTAGATAGCCATGTAGTGCCAGAGCCGTGGGATATGCCTGGTTACGAGCATCCGGTTATTATGGCGGCAGGTACATTTATTCAGGGTGGAAGTCTGGAGCTATCTGCCGATGCACCGATTCGTGAGCCATACATTGGCTATATGCAGGGCGGACTTACGTATTCTCATGTGAAGCTGGGAGTATTGATGGCTTTGCAGACGATGCTAGAGCGTAATCTGCTATAAGGTAAAGGGTAGACGTATACTACTAGAGTCATGTTTCTGCTAAGTGATGATTATTATAAACAAATCTTTAAACTAATCAGGTCATGCTCATGCAGAACATCTAGTCATGCGCATACGGAATAGAGTAGCAAGTGTCGGAATCATAATCCGTCAGGCAGTCCATACAATAAAGTACAATATCCGGATAACAGAGGAATTGTTTTCCGGATATTGATATGACTGCATACGCTAATATAGCTAATTACACGCTCAGCTTCTGTGGCAATGATTCCTGCATATACTGTAATCACGGAATTTAATCGAATGATCAAAAATTATATTTAAAGTTAAATATATACTTTGGCATTGTTTATAGAATCGCTATTCGATTGTTTTGCTATATGTCTGACTAATTGTTAATAAGGGTAAATCATGTAGGATTCCAGCTCGCTTATAGGTATTCGATATAAGTTTATTGATTGTGTCTATAAGTGAATTTCAGGATACATTTATCATGTGAAAAGTGAGTCATATTCTACTATATATTCTTTTAAAAAGCCTTCATGTATCTATTCTAGGCGCTGTTATTGCTCACCAACAGAACATGTCAAGTACAGGCGGATCAAGTTAAATGATCAATGCAGCAAGCATGTTCAGTTTATTATCATGATGATAGATGAATGATCCAAGTTAGCCGTTAGAGGAAATCTGTAATTTGTCCTCTCGCCGACAACTCATGCAATTCTCACATAGATAAACAGTCATTGCGAGTGTTCGTTACGCATTCATGTAAACTGTAACGACGAAACCAATGCTAGCTCTGTTACGTTTAATACAATAATGCAAGCGATGTGACATCGATAGACACAATTGCAACAAAATTGGATTTATAAATCGATTATTTGATATGTATAAGAAAACGGATTACCCAATGGATGATACCTTCATAACAAACCTTGCAATCTTTCAGAAGCGTTGTAACATAATTAGAGAGATTCGCTGTCCCAGCGTGCATTTATAGGGCATCTAATGTTATAATAAATCTGCGAAAAAGAGAGCTTGCGGAATTAAAATGAAAATTCAGCCCCGGCATTGTTAAGCACATGTTAACGCAATATAAAATTATTGTGAGTTAAGTTAACATGTTATTGACGCCTTATATCAGGATATGTACAATAGTAGCAAGAGAATCGAATGCTAAAATGCTAATTGGAAGGTTGATGAATACATGGGTGATGAAATTCGGAGAAATATGGCGCTATTCCCTATCGGAATCGTGATGAAGCTTACGGATCTATCTGCACGTCAGATTCGTTACTATGAGCAGCACAATCTGATCGTTCCGGCACGTACTTCGGGCAATCAGCGTTTGTTTTCGTTTAATGATGTAGAGCGCTTATTGGAAATTAAGGCGCTTATCGAGAAAGGGGTAAATATCGCTGGCATCAAGCAAGTGATGAACCCTGTATCGAAGGAATCTGAGGAAGCGACTGTGATTACACCAGACACGGAAGAGCGTCGCAGGGAATTGTCAGATTCGCAACTTCATCGTATGCTTAAACAGCAGCTGGTTACAGGCAAGCGTCCAGGCCAGGTGTCTCTTATTCAAGGGGAGTTATCCCGATTCTTCAACAAAAAATAATCAGACCACAGAGGAGAGGGTAGCGTGAGTTATACGAAGGAAGATATTCTGCGAATTGCGGAAGAGGAAAATGTACGTTTTATCCGTCTGCAATTTACCGATTTGCTCGGTGCGATCAAAAACGTTGAAATCCCGGTTAGTCAGCTGGGTAAAGCACTGGACAATAAAATGATGTTCGATGGTTCCTCCATCGAAGGCTATGTACGTATCGAGGAATCTGATATGTACCTGTATCCAGATCTGGACACATGGGTTATTTTCCCATGGGTAACGGACATTCGCGTGGCACGTCTGATTTGTGATGTGTACATGCCGGATGGTACGCCATTTGCTGGCGATCCACGCGGCATTTTGAAGCGTAACCTGAAAGAAGCTGAAGCAATGGGCTTTACTGAAATGATGGTCGGACCAGAACCGGAATTTTTCCTGTTCCGTACCGATGCTAATGGTAACCCAACTGAAGAACTGAACGATCAAGGTGGATACTTCGATCTAGCTCCAACCGATCTGGGTGAGAACTGCCGCCGTGATATCGTTATTACGCTGGAAGAAATGGGCTTTGAGATCGAAGCGTCTCACCACGAGGTAGCACCAGGCCAGCATGAGATCGACTTTAAATATGCTAACGCTCTGCAAGCAGCAGATCAGATCCAGACGTTCAAGCTCGTGGTACGCACGATTGCTCGTCAGCATGGTCTGCATGCCACATTTATGCCGAAGCCGCTGTTTGGTATGAACGGTTCTGGTATGCACTGTCACCAATCGTTGTTCAGAGAAGGCACGAATGCGTTCTACGATGAGAGCGATGACATTGGCTTGAGCGAAATTGCACGTCATTATATGGCAGGTATTCTGAAGCATGCACGTTCGATGGCAGCTGTAACGAATCCTACCGTAAACTCCTACAAGCGTCTGGTTCCAGGCTATGAAGCACCTGTATACGTAGCATGGTCTGCAAGTAATCGTAGCCCGATGGTACGTATTCCGGCTTCCCGTGGACTGAGCACACGTATTGAGCTGCGTAACCCTGACCCAACAGCGAACCCTTACCTGGCACTGGCTGTTATGCTGAGAGCAGGTCTGGACGGTATTGATCGTCAACTGAACCTGCCAAAACCGATCGACCGCAACATCTACATAATGACTGAAGATGAGCGTATCGATGAAGGTATCCCAAGTCTTCCAGGCGATCTGAAAGAAGCTCTGCACGAGTTGCTGCGCGACGATATTATGATCACTGCACTTGGTGAGCATGCAACTGCACACTTTTATGAGCTGAAAGAGATTGAATGGGACATGTACCGTACTCAGGTACACCAATGGGAAAGAGATCAGTACATGACGCTGTATTAATTTTGAGTGTATAAATAGAGCCCGAGTAAGACTGCTGATGCAGTTCTGCTCGGGCTTTTTATGATTTAAAATGTCAGTGCTAGCCATTCATCAGTACGATCAATGCATGTAATTAGCCTTTCCATCGTCACGATAGACAATGAACAACCATAGGGTTACAAGTCGGTAATCTGCACCCAACCTACGATTTTTGGAGTTTACCCACCTGTGGAAAATCAATAACCTAAGAGTACAAGGTTATCAAGCACGTACGCTGGAAGCCTTGAGGGTGTTGGCCAACATCTTTTGAAAGCGTTATCTTTAATTGCTTTCCTCCTTACTATGACTCCTCAAACGTGAAAGGTGATGAACGATGAAAAAAATGGCAGTTTTATTAAGTGGAGCTTTGTTACTTGGTATGGTACCTGCTCTATTCGTTCCCGCTCCAGTTTCAGCAGCAACGCCAGCCCCATTTACAGTGGACGTATCAAATCTATATCGACCTGTCACCCATGTGGCGTCTGGTTCGTTGTATGGATTGGCAGAGGAAGGACGACCAGCAGATGATCTGATCGCACCAACACATCCGAAGATGTTTACCCAGATGGCACCGGATGGTCAGCAGCTTCCAAATGGTGAAACAAAGCCGATTGGTGATGCGCTCAAAGTGGCGCCTATTGCGAAACGTAATGGTGCAGAGGTGACGATTCGGCTACCTGACATTTATCCCGATTTTCCGTACCAATGGGTGAGCTGGGATGACTGGTATGGAAAAGTAGATAAAATGGTGCAGGCGCGTCTGGATTCAGGTGCAGATAACATTTATGGTTATGAGCTATGGAATGAGCCGGATTGGACATGGAATACCAATAAGGCTGGCCCATTTAACGACGGTTGGACTAAAACGTATAATCGCATTCATGCACTTGATCCAAATACCAAAACGATTGGACCAAGTATTTCAAAATACGATTCTAATTTTATCAAAAGCTTTTTAACCAATGCTCGAGATACGAATACACTGCCAGACATCATATCCTGGCACGAGCTGGATGGTCCAAAGCCGATTACTGATCATGTGGCCGATTATCGGGCAATTGAAAAGGAGCTAGGCATCAGTCCAAGGCCGATCAGTATTAATGAGTATAGCACACCAGCTGAAGAGGCGGTGCCCGGAGATCTGTCACAATATATCGCTCAATTCGAGCGTTCAGGCGTGGACACAGCTACGATTGCATTCTGGTTCCGTCCGGGTCGTCTGAGTAATCTGATTACAGCAAACGGTGAGAAAAATGGCGGCTGGTGGCTGTATAAATGGTATGGCGATATGAATGGTCAGATGGCGCTAACTACACCAGGCAATTCCAGTAATCTGGATGGAGCGGCAAGTGTAAGTAATGATAAGAAGGAAATCGATGTGCTATTTGGTGGTGGCTCAGGTAATCAAAATGTAGTCATCAAAGGATTGGGTGGACTGTCTACCTTCTCTGGTACAGCAAGTGTGAAGCTGGAAAGTACCCCATGGTACGGAGTAGATACACCGGTGAGTGAGCCAACGACCGTATTTACA
Source organism: Paenibacillus hunanensis (assembly GCF_034055775.1). Lineage (NCBI taxonomy): Bacteria > Bacillati > Bacillota > Bacilli > Caryophanales > Paenibacillaceae > Paenibacillus > Paenibacillus hunanensis. The sequence goes on from NZ_CP139194.1 coordinate 2,574,258, forward strand.
GGCAATGTAGCTATCCAAAACGGTCAGATTACGATTCCAGTTACCGATATGAAGTCATCATCGGGCTATCATGTCACCATTACACCGGGTGCACAAAGCGATATTACTCGCTATGAAGCCGAGAAAGCAAACGTACAGGGTGCCAGTGTATTAAGTAGCAATCATGCTTCCAGTAGCAGTTATGTAGGTCGGATCGATCATCCAGATAGCTATGTGGAGTTTACAGTGAATGCTCCAGCCGCTGGCAATTATAATCTGACAGTTGGCTATGCGAACGGCGGTTCAAGCACCTCCCAGCAGTCGCTAAGTGTCAATGGAACAGAGGCAACTACGCTGAATTATTCAGCCACAGGGGGCTGGCTTGATGCCGCAGATGGTGCTGCCGTTCAACAACAGATTGCTTTAAAAGAGGGCAGCAATACGATTCGTCTGACCAAAGCTGGATCGGGCTATGCGGAGCTGGACTATATCCAGCTACAACAGCTAGGAAGCTTCAAGCAAAGAGTCGAAGCAGAAGATGCCCAGGTGAGCGGTGCTCGTATTGTGAATGGTTCGTATGCTTCTAACGGTCAATTCGTTGGAAACATCGATAATAGCAATAGCTCGGTGACGTTCACTGTGAATGCACCAGCAGCAGGTACGTATAAAATGGATATTGGTTATGCCAATGGTACAAACAGTACCTCAACACACACATTGACCATTAACGGTCAAGCTCAAGATGCAGTGTCGTATCCTACAACTGGGGGATGGACAGCGAATGTGCCGAACTTTGGTACCCGCCAGATTGTGACTGTATCGGTTAATCTAAAGCAGGGCGATAATACCATCGTATTAGGCAAAGGGAACGGTTATGCGGAGCTGGATTATATTGAGGTCTATTGATCAGGAGAAGTAGAGTTGTAAGATGAATCAAATCGATGAGTTTATACATGCATTATAAATGCAGTATGATCTATAAGCACGATTCTAAGATTGCTTTATGCTGTATAATTGCCTGATTTTCAGCCTGGTGAGGATAAGTCTATGAAAAATAGCCCGAAGTGCACGTCAACAGAACGTGATGCTTCGGGCTATTTGTTTACCATTTTTGCCTAATAGCTAGGTTACGTATAATCTAACCAACCACACTCAATTACACTATAAAATCAAACTGATCTATATTATAGAACCAAACTGCACTAAAAATTAAACTAACTACACCAGCAAAGCACCCATTGTATTACATAGCCTAACAGTACATGCGCTTTACGGCTCCTGCAAATGCTCAGGCAATGGAATATCTGGATCTACAGTCATACTATTCAAATACGTATTGGTATATGTGTCTCGAAACTGGGTCGGTGTCATGCCAATATAGCTTTTAAATAGCTTCATCAAATACTTTTCATCCCGAAAATGAAGTTCATACGCGATCTCCTTGATCGACTGATTGGTCGTACATAATCTTTCTTTCACGAGGCTTAATTTGAGCGTGTTAATATAACGAATCGTACTCATGCCCAGATTCTTTTTAAATAAGCGGGTCAAATGGTCAGCGTTAAAGCAAAACGTATCTGCAATCTTTTGCACAGTCAGATCATGATAGATATTCACTCTAATCCACTCCACGATCTGCATAAACTTCTGGTTATGCTCCTTATTAAGCCATTGTTGCTGGAGAAGCTGCTGTATATATTTATCGGTTAATTCGAGCATGAGCTCGGTTACGAGGTAGTCGACAGCATAGGTGCTGTAATACGACGTGTGGGAGATATCGAGAATTTGCTTCATCAGCACGACGGGTTTATCCAAATAAGGCATTGAGAAAAAGGATGGCAGGCAGACGTAGGCACCTAGCTCTTTTCGCTGTTGTAGCTCAGCACTGGCAAGCAGCAGACTCATAAAGGTATCGTTAGAATCGATAATCACATCCTGACGAGGAATGAAATGTAGCCAGAAAAAGCTAACCTCGTCGTTGGAGGGAGCATAGCCTACGTACTTTACTCCAGGAGCGATCAGCATAATATCGCCATGCTTGATCTCATAGTGCTCGTTGCCAACCTGTAGATAGACCGTCTCCTTGAGTCCGATGATTAGCTCGTAATCCTTTTCCAGCTTCATCGGCTTATGCTTCCAGCCCTGATTTCCTACAAATTGACCGCATTTGTAATACGCGAGCGGACGCTCAATATTGATTCTCGTTACCGGCTTCATCCGTCAATCACCGTCACTCTCTGCTGTAATATCAGTTTTCACTACGAAAAGTCGTTTTTGTACACCTTTGATTAGCAAATACATAACTAAACACGCTATTCACACGTATTATAACATGAATTTAAATGGATTTAAGTCATTAAAATAATTGGTAAAGATCGGAAATATACACTTAAACTACGAAAACTTAAGTTTATTCCACTTCAGAAAGCGCTTACGATAAATGTAACGGCACGGTGCACCCCTATTGCCGATCAGATGGATTCGTTTTCGCTAACTGCTTATTTATAGATTGGAGGTTATAACTATGGAGCATTCATCATCGTCTTCTTCACCCCAGCAACATCCATCTTTACAGACAGACAAGGTGCCATTTCATCGCAGAATTAGTTATGCGCTTACAGATACGGGTGGCAACCTGTTATATAGCATCATCGGTGCTTACTTACTCTACTTTTATACGGATGTGTTCGGGCTATCGGTAGCTGCAGCAGGTACATTATTGCTCGTGACAAGATTGATCGATGCAGTGGATGCCCCGATGTGGGGGATCATCGTCGATCATACCAAGTCCAAATATGGACAGAGTCGTCCTTACTTTTTATGGCTATGTGTACCGTTTGCCGCATTTATGGTACTAACCTTTACTACACCGAATCTGGATGGAACGTGGAAAATTGTATACGCGAGTGTGACCTACATTCTGGCGGGAATCGCCTACACCGGTATTTCCACACCAATCACCTCGATTCTGCCCAACCTGAGTCGTAACACGAATGAACGGGTTGTGTTGAACTCCTTCCGTATGGTAGGTGGGAATATTGGTAACTTTGTGGCAGTTACATTCACGCTGCCGCTCGTCGCTCTGCTTGGTGGAGGTAACGATCAGCGAGGCTTTTTCTGGACATTGTGCTTGTTTGGTATCCTTTCCATCGCGATGTTCCTGATCGCATTTGCGGATCTCAAAGAGATCAATATCGAAAAGATTAAAACTATTCCACTTCGCCATAGTATGAAAGCGATCGCAGGCAATTGGCCCTGGCTCTTACTTGTCATAGCTAATTTGCTGTTCTGGATCGCACTCACCATTCGTACCTCAACACTGGTCTATTATTTTGAATATGATCTAGGAAAAAAGGATCTCGTTCCGCTCATTAATGGGATTTCGATTATCCAGGTGCTCGGTATGATGTCGATTCCTTGGATTGTCAAATATACAAGCAAGCAGCTGACGATGATTCTTGGATTTGTACTGGCAGCGATCGGTCAGTTCATTTTGTTCAGTGCAGGTATGCATATGCCCCTATTGATCGTAGGCTGGAGCATCGGCTGTATCGGCTCTGGTATTGCCTGCTCAATGCCATTTGCGATGCTGTCCGATACGGTTGATTACGGCGAATGGAAATCTGGCTTACGAGCAAGTGGCATGCTAACGGCAATCGGCAGTGCATTTTGTATTAAAGCAGGCTCCGGTCTAGGTGGGTTCATTCCAACGCAATTTATGGCGGCATTTGGATATGTACCGAATGCAGTGCAAAGTGCACAATCGATTGATGGCATCCGACTGGTATTTATCTGGCTACCTGCCATCATATTTTTACTGGGCATTATTCCGATGTTATTTTATCGCCGGTTTGAGAAGAAGGAAGGTTATATTCGCAAGCAGTTGCTGCAAAAGGAAGCGAATGCTGAAGTATAAATCTATTTACTTATTTATGAGGAGGAGTCATTCTTATGCCATTTCAGCTTCAATCATCCCATATTACTGATTCATTCTGGTCTCACTATCGCGAGCTTGTACGTACAGAGATGATTCCCTATCAATGGGACGTACTGAATGACAACGCCGATATTGTGATTGAAAAGGAGCGCAATGACGACAATATTCCCTCTGAGAAAAGCCATGCAATCGAAAATTTTAAAATTGCTGCTGGCTTGAAGGAAGGTCACCACTATGGCTGGGTATTTCAGGACAGTGATGTGTACAAGTGGCTGGAGGCGGTAGCCTACTCGCTATCGATTCATCCTGATGCACAATTACAGGAGCTAGCTGACGGTGTAATTGATTTGATCGGGCTGGCACAGGAGCAGGATGGCTATATCAATACGTACTTTTCTATCGAAGAACCAGAGCGTCGCTTCAAAAAGCTAGCAGAAAGTCATGAGCTGTACTGTGCAGGTCATTTTATTGAAGCAGCTATCGCTTATTACGAAGCAACGGGTAATGAGAAGGCACGCACGATTGCCTGCCGACTTGCAGATTGTATTGATGCTCATTTTGGAAAAGAAGCTGGCAAAATTCAAGGCTACGACGGGCATGAGGAAATTGAGCTTGCTTTGACCAAGCTGTATACACTGACAGGAGAGCAGCGTTATTTGGATTTGAGTCTCTATTTTCTATATGAACGTGGTACAGATCCGACTTTTTTCGCAAGACAGCGTGCCGAGGATAAAGGGACTACCGCTGTGATCGAGGGCATGAGCCATCGACAATTAAAATATTATCAGGCACATCAGCCTGTATTGGAGCAGGAGACTGCCGAAGGACATGCGGTTCGTCTTGTCTATCTGTGTGCAGGGATGGCAGATGCAGCCTACCTGGCTAATGATAGGAAGATGTTAGAAGCGTGTCGTCGACTGTGGAGTAATATGGTGAGTAAACGAATGTATATTACAGGCGGCATTGGCTCGACTGTGGATGGAGAAGCATTCACCACCGATTATGATCTTCCCAACGATACGATGTACTGCGAAACCTGCGCTTCGATCGGACTTATCTTTTTTGCCTTTAATATGCTGAAAAATGAAGCAAAATCACAATATGCAGATGTGCTGGAGCGAGCGCTGTATAATACGGCTATTGGTGGAATGGCGCTGGATGGCAAGCACTTCTTTTACGTGAATCCACTGGAGGTGCGCCCGGATAGCAGCCTGCATGATCCGGGAAAAAGCCATGTAAAGGTTACACGTCCTGCTTGGTTCGGTTGTGCATGCTGTCCACCGAATCTGGCACGGCTACTCACTTCGTTGCATCAATATGTGTACACCATCCATCCGCAGCAGCGTGCAGTGTATACGAATCTGTATGTGACCGGTACAGCAGAACTCAAGCTAGACGATCAGACTATTCAGCTTGAGCAGACGAGTGAGTTGCCATGGGAAGGAAATGTAGCGTTTCAAGTGCATACTGATCAGCCGATCAATTTCACATTAGCGTTACGCATTCCTTATTGGTCAGGCAAGCCTGTGCTAACTGTGAATGGTGAGTCGGTGTCTTTGAATATAGAGGATGGTTTTGTTAGCTTGAATCGTACGTGGCAAAGGGGTGATCAGCTCAAGCTGACCCTGCCGATGGAGATCAGGCAATATAGCGCGCATCCACTAGTACGAAGCGATTGGGGCAAGCTGGCGATTGGACGAGGACCACTTATTTATTGCGCAGAGCAAGAGGACAATGGAGCCAATCTGCATCTGATTCGAGTTCATAGTAATCAGCAGGCGACCTATCGATTTGATCCAGAGTTGTTAGGTGGTGTCGGAACGATCGAATGGCAGGCAGAGCGTCAGCAGGTAGGGACAGAATGGGAACAGTTGCTGTACAGCTCTGTAGCAGAGCCAACGTATGCACCGCATACCTTAAAGCTGATTCCATATTATAGCTGGGCCAATCGCACACCTGGAGAAATGCAGGTCTGGCTAAATAAAGCATAAGGCGGTAGCAAAGGAGAATGAAGGATGAAAAATAAAGTCAACATCAATCCCGAAGCTTTTGCTCATAGTGTGATCGCAGGCTATACCTCCAATAAGGAACATCTTGAAGCGATTGCTAAGGATCATCTGGTGCTATATTTAAATGCGTATTTTCTGGCAGAAAAGTTTAATGCAATGGAGGAGCGGTTAGCAGAGAAGGCGGATAGTAAGGATTTTAAGGAATTGATGGCAAAGGTACTGGAAACGAAGCTGTTCTAAACATGATTACGAAACGGTTAGCCAACAAAATCATAGAGTACGCACATGCACAGCAAATTGCAAATAATATCAATAAAACAAAGAATAAAAATGTGAAAAATGATATAAAATACTCACAATAACAGCTATATTACTAAAATATTTTCCGTATACTTCCAAAAGATGCGACAATAATCTCCTGTCTGTATAATAAGACAGGAGATTATTGTGGAGGTGGTAAAATGATAAAATTGCTGTTAGGTTGTACATCTATTGTATGTGCGACTATTATACTTTGTACCGGATTCATACTTGCTGGTCTAAGAGGAGCAGCGTACTCTTCACAGATCAACGGTGGAGCTTTTCAATATCAATTATTTGATATCGGAATCATTTGGTTCATTATACCATTGTTCCTACTCGTAGTAGGAGGCATACTTATCTATACTTCAAGGTATGATTTTAATGAAGCTTAGTCATGTGAATGTCTGTTTATGTAATATTAGCGTTTCAAATGGCTAAGCAATCTGATGTGTATCAGCTGGCTAGTCTACATATGAGTAAAGTCGTATTACAGAAGTTTTACCATTTTTAAAAATGAATAGTCCATTAAAAAAGACTCTCACATTATGCGAGAGTCTTTTTTAATGGACTATGACCAGGCTCATCATCAGCAAGCCCTTAGTGCAGATTACGGAACAGACCAACTACTTTACCGAGAATCGTTACACGAGTAAGGCGCAATGGCTCATAACGTGGATTCTCTGGCTGCAAGCGGATATGATCCTTTTCCTTATAGAACGTTTTCACAGTAGCTTCGTCGTCCTCAGTCATCGCTACAACGATATCGCCATTGTTGGCTGTCTGTTGCTGACGAACGATAACGAAGTCGCCATTGTGAATGCCTGCTTCAACCATACTGTCACCGACAACGGAGAGCATAAACACTTGATTGTCACCGGTAAACTGCTGTGGCAATGGGAAGTAGTCCTCAATATGCTCAGTAGCAGTGATCGGTACACCAGCAGTAACCTTACCGATGATCGGTACGCGGGATACTGTCTGTGCAAACATCAGATTGTTTTCCGATTCCTCTTGACCGAGCAGCTCAATAGCGCGCGGCTTCGTAGGGTCACGGCGAATCAATCCTTTTTTCTCAAGGCGGTCCAGGTGTCCGTGAACCGTCGAGCTGGAAGCGAGGCCAACAGCTTCACCGATCTCACGAACGGATGGCGGATAGCCTTTCAATTTTACTTCATTCCGGATAAATTCCAGAATCGCCTGCTGGCGGTTAGAAATCTTGGACATACTGTATCAACCCCAATACTGTAACGTTTGGCAAAATTATAACATAGAACTTCCGTTCGTACAAACATAAGTTCTAAAAGTAAGTTAGAATTTACAGCGAACAAAGTAGCATGTATCGCGTAGCACTTCTATAAAGTTGGATTCACGATTTTCTATATACAATCAGCCTTCTCCAATGCACTCTAAAACACTCCTGAAAAAAAGCGAACAAAAGTTCGAAAAACCTATTGATCAAAACATATGTTCGTGCTATATTCTTTTCAGGAAAACAAGAACAAACGTTTGGAGTGTGAAGCACATGCTTAAATATACTACATACAAAAGTATCCACGACACGAACTCAACTCAGGATGACGCTGCTTCGTCGGTAGCAAGCACATCTACTCATACATCGACTGGATCTACACCATTATCTGCATCCAAGATGCAAGCATCGACGAAGAAGGCAACATCCAGTGAGCCTTCGGTGAGCGAATGGGTATACGTGGATGGAGATACAGCAGGCACAGGACGTCACAAGCCATTAGCTAAACGCGCTGGACGCTCTTTCCGTCGCAAGACACTGGATCTGATCCAGATGACAGCTCGCAAAACGATGGGCAAGAGTAAGAAGTCGGCACGTCCATCCAAGAAGCGCAAATCCGGATGGAACTCTACAGGTCGCTTAATGGTAAGTATCTTGTTTGCAGGTGTACTGTTATATGGAGGATTTCAGCATTTTGTTACTGCGGATGAATCCCCTGCAATGAAGCAGCATGTGATCGTGACTGAAGGAGATAGTCTCTGGGCGATCGCTTCTCAATACAAAGCACCGGATACAGACATTCGTGATTATATTGCCGAAATACGAGATGAGAACAATCTGAATACTAGCGATATTCGCAGTGGCGATGTGCTCGTTATTCCACATAACTGAATCTTTTATAAATATGGCGTTTCATATGTGGCAGGTCGCTAACCTATACAAAAGTTCATGATGATGGATTGGACTATACAATATCTCATAAACATCTATCGTTGTATTTTGTTATTTTATTATCGTTATGATCTAACCGGATCTCCTCCGGATTTATATATTGTTCTATCGTTTGCTTGTCAGGTGCGAATAGCCTTGACAAGCTTTTTTTTACATGTCAAAGTTAGAAAAGATAGATTTGGGAGGGTAGTTATGGACATCGACGTAATCATTGCAAGAATTAATGAATTAGCACGCAAGAAAAAGGAAGTTGGACTTACTGCGGAAGAAGTAGTAGAGCGCGACGAGCTACGCCAGGTTTACCTGGGCAATATCCGCCGCAATTTCCGTCAGCAGCTCGAAACGATCGAATGGGTCGAGGACGCTGAGAACGAACAAAAAGGCAACGCATAAATAGCTGTGCTGTATTCACAGCTTTTTGTTATGTACAGTCTCATCTGATGATCATCGACGCAATAACCATACAGGGATGTCGCTACTGATCAACGATCAGGACACGGCATCCTGTTTTGTTATAACAGACTTACATTACAGATTATAGGGGGAAAAGCGATGTCCCGTTCCTGGGAAAGGCAAGTCAAGCGCAATACGAAGCAGTTAAATGATCGCCGTAAAAAGGCAGGTCAAGATCGTCTGGGCACAACAAAAGCCAGCTCTGAATTCATGGTGTACAAAGGACGCAACATTGTGTTCCCGGCAACACTTGTACTGCTCGGTCTTGTATACGGTACCATGGGGATTATGTATCCGGCTGCATCGACAAGCGTTATCCTGTTTGTCGTAACGGTACTGTTGTATGTGTTCCTTGGGGTGATTTTGTTCCTGCGTCGTCCATATCTAAAAGTAGGCAAGGATTCCTTAATTACAACAAAGTTTAATCGTGATCGTATTTTGACAGCTGCTAATGTGAAAAAGATTCGTTTACAAAAAGGTTATGTAGTTATCGAGCATAGCACAAAAGGCGGTGCATGGCTGTTCGCTCGTACACTCAACCGTTATGATACCGATGCAATGGCTGAACACCTGCGCAAATTTGCAGCAACTCACAATATCACAGTTGAAGATAAGCTGTAAGGATCGCTTGTCGTTAGCTAGTTGAGTAGCGCAGTATGATATACGTTATAGCTGTAAAAGGGCATGAGCTTCTCTTTAGCGATCATGCCCTTTTCACCAATATACTTGAACAATAACCGGGAGGGTTTGGACTTGAGTATTGAAGCCGTTTTGTTTGATCTGGATGATACATTGCTGTGGGATGAGAGAAGTATTGAGGAAGCGTTCCATTATACCTGCCTGACAGCAGCGAACCGCGAAGGCATTGATGCTGTCGAGCTGGAAAAGGCGGTACGCAAGGAAGCGCGCGCATTGTATGAATCGTATGAGACGTTCCCCTTTACACAGATGATCGGAATTAATCCATTTGAAGGCTTGTGGGCACAGTTCACGGCTGGAGAGCAGCCTGAATTCCGCAAGCTGGAGCAGATTGCGCCAGTTTATCGCAAGGAAGCCTGGAACAGAGGGCTACGTGCACTAGGAATCAACAATGAGGAGCTGGGCAACGAGCTGGCAGAGCAGTTTGTTCGTGAGCGTCGTAATCGCCCGCATTTCTATGAAGAAACCTTACAAATTCTTGGCGAGCTCAAGGGTAAAGTGAAGCTACTGCTATTAACGAATGGTTGTCCAGCACTGCAACAGGAAAAGCTGGATGGTGTGCCTGAGCTGGCACCTTTCTTCGATCAGATCGTCATCTCGGGTGCATTTGGTCGCGGAAAGCCAGACCCATCGATTTTCCGTCATGCGCTGGAGCTGCTGAATGTGCAACCAGAGCAAGCCTTGATGGTTGGCGATAAGCTGACTACAGATATTAAGGGCGCGCTGGCTACGGGCATCACTTCAGTCTGGCTGAATCGTAATGGAAAAACAAACGATAGCGAGATTAAGCCAGATCATGAGATCAAGCATTTGAGCGAAATTCATGAAATTGCTGCGCAAGTTGTCTAAAAGTAGCAGTCAAGCTGACTAAACGTGTACTAGCCGTACGTTCGACATAGCGTTGTATACAACGTCAAGCAAGCCAACATGATATCAGCTTTAAAGTTTATAAAAAAACAAGCCCGCCTTATTCCTGTAGTAGGAGTAAAGCTGGCTTGTTTTTTATATTTATGCAATTCAATACGGAAATCAAAAACCGTATTATTTAATAAAATTCAATCGCTTAAGCTTTCTGGAAAGAAGAATCCTCAAATGGATGAGCAACCCAGCCATCAGTTTCTACAAACAGGCGTACCGCAACAATTTTACGATTGTCGACCAGTGTGAAGAAGTGAGGTGTATTTTCAGGTACAGAGATGACATCGCCTGGCTCAAGCTCAACATCGAAGTAGCCGTGTTCAGGACTTTTAATAATGAAGATACCATTACCGGAAACAATGGCGCGAATCTCGTCTTCTGTATGAGTATGGATTTCCTCGAATTTTGCCAGCTTCGCTTCCAGATCAGGAGTTGCTTCAGACAGGGTAATCACATCCCAGGTGCGATAGCCACGGCGTGCAGCCAGATCTTGAATCTCAGGCTCAAACGTATCAAGCACCGCTTGCTTTTGCTCATCTGTCAAAGTGAAGTTCTCGCTCAGCTCATCGGAGAGCTTGGATACATCCCACTTTTCGTATACAACCTCATGCTTGTTCAGAAACTCCAAAACCTGATCGTCACCGGAAATGCGCTCGTTTGTATTTCTAATTCTGATTTCAGCCATCGGATTACCCTTCTTTCCATGTTTTTAGAAGTATTATAAAAGATATGTCTACTATTGTCGATACTTTCACCAAAAACTCATTGAATGGAATCGCCAAATCATAGCTTCACAACATGTAGGATTGATATTGAATATTTATGCGGAATTATAACATGAATATGTGATCTAGTTCCATATGATTCTATGATCACTGTAGCAGGTGTGTATGTTTTAAATAGGATATGGACTTGAGCAAACGGTACATCATAGTGCAAGTTGTTCAAGCTCGGTTAAATGAGAGTCTTACACTAGAGCCGTAAATGAGCATCGAAAATCTAATTAGCAATAATGTATCTTAATAGATTAATCTTATTAATATATTGATAATAACTAAATATTAATATAAAATAAATACTATAGATATTGCTAAATACATACAAAGGAGTCATTCCCATGATCTATACATTACAAGCATTACAGCAGGACTATAATGCAGGCAAAAAGATAAAATATCTCTTCTTCTGGGGACATACACCAAAAGCTGTCGATCGAGTGGATCAGAGCTGCTTTAGTCAGTGGTGGCAAAGTGAGTTTACGATCGACGGCATAACGTATTCCTGTACAGAACAGTATATGATGGCAGAGAAGGCAAGATTATTTAACGATACCGAGATGCTGACGAAGATTATGGAAGCCAAGCATCCTAAGCAGATGAAGATGTTTGGACGCTCGGTACAGCATTTTGACAATGACATCTGGCAGGCACATAGCTATGAGATTGTGAAGCAAGGGAATATTGCCAAGTTCCAGCAGAATGAGGAGCTGGGGCAGTTTTTATGTAATACAGGTAAACGCGTGCTTGTTGAAGCAAGTCCGTATGATAAAATATGGGGAATTGGAATATCGAAGGATCATCCTGATATAGAGCGGCCTATCCACTGGAAAGGAACGAACTGGCTGGGGTTTGCATTAATGGAGGTTCGTGATGAATTGAATGCTCAGGTATGATTATCATTTACTCGTTCATAAAGCTATAAAAGCTACAAATAAAAGCCATAGGAATCGATGAGTCTACTACACTCTATCATCGCTCCCTATGGCTTTATTTGTATAGTGTTCGAGAAAAGGGAGAAGATATGCAGTATCTGTATCGTTTCATGCACAGACTTCTATCTGCATCCTGATGCGGATATCAAGGAATCCCTTTTGACAACGGCGTTTACGTGATATGATAAAGGATATTATCATTTTGCATAATCCTGCATGACAGGAAGCGGTCTGAGCGATGGAATAGGAAGAGATGCGTTTCAGATCTGCGCTCATATCTTTATTTATATAGTATGTTTATTTTGCTATAGAAGGTCATGCACAGCACGGGATACTGTAGATTAACCGGACTGTGATGCATAGAGAGAAGGTTGTTGAAGGATGGAATTATATTTTCTTGGAACGAATGCCGGTGTGCCTACATTGCAGCGCAATGTGACCTCGATCGGCTTACGATTGTATGAAGAACGCAAAGCGCTCTGGCTGTTCGACTGTGGCGAAGGTACACAGCATCAGATTTTGCGCTCCCAGCTCAAGCTAAGCAAGCTGGAAAAGATTTTTATTACACATCTACATGGTGATCATCTGTTTGGCTTACCTGGTCTGCTTTCCAGTCGCTCGAATCAAGGTGGATTGTCGCCACTGACCGTATACGGCCCTCCGGGATTAAAGCAATTTGTGGACATGGCGCTGGAGCTGAGTCAATCGCGTGTAGAATATGAGCTGAATGTAGTGGAGCATGAAGGGGGCGTCATTTTTGACGATGATACCTTCCGTGTGGAAGCCGCATTGTTAGAGCATCGTATCGACAGCTATGGCTATCGGATTATCGAAAAGGATCGTCCAGGGCAACTTAATTTTGAATTGTTAAAGCAGCATGGTATTAAACCAGGCCCTATTTACGGACAATTGAAAAATGGTGGTAGCGTTCAGCTCGACAGTGGCGAAATGCTACATTCGCATCAAGTCGTAGGCGAACCGAAAAAAGGTAAAATCGTGACCATTTTAGGGGATACACGACCATGCGATAATGTGCTCGTGCTAGCACAGGACGCTGATCTGCTGGTGCATGAAGCGACATTTTTGCATGATATGCAGGATACGGCACGTAAGTACTATCACAGTACAGCGTATCAGGCTGCCGTCGCTGCACGGGATGCTGGTGTGAAGGAGCTCATTTTAACTCATTTTAGCTCGCGTTATAAGGATGACCAGCAGCTAGAGCAGCTATTAGATGAGGCGAAAACGGTATTTGCACATACCGAGCTGGCGCTGGAGCATCATCTATTTCCAGTGCAATGAGCATATAATGGCAGATGAAAAACGTTCAGGGTTGCGGTAAGGTAAGCAAATCGTTTGCCTTATGCCGCAACTTTTTTTACAATGAGGATTGTGAGTAATAGAGAGGATGGCAAATGCAATGGCAAATGGAAAAGGATTACTGATTGATCTGGACGGCACATTGTATCATGGTAACCGGGTAATCCCTGGTGCGGCTGACTGGATCGCGCGTCTCAAGCAGGCGGGCATACCGTATCTGTTTGTGACGAACAATTCTTCACGTACTCCTGAGGGTGTGGCTGCGCATATGCAGGAGCTCGGTATTGAAGCCGAAGCAGATCAGGTGTGTACCTCAGCATTGGCTGCTGCTGCCTATATTGCTGGTGAACAACCAGGTGCCTCCGTATATGTGATTGGTGAGCCTGGACTTGTAGCTGCTGTACAGGCTGCTGGATTAAAGGTGAGCGAGGAACAGCCGGATTATGTGCTGCAAGGGATTGATCGTTCCTTTACATATGACAAGCTGACGATAGCGCTTCGTCTGATTAGTGGGGGAGCGCGCTTTGTGCTGACCAATCCAGACTTGCAGCTTCCATCGCATGATGGTCTGTTACCTGGTGCAGGTACACTGGGCGCAGCGATCATAGCCGCAACGACTGTAGAGCCTGTCATAATCGGTAAGCCTTCCTCAATCCTGATGGAATATGCATTGCAGCGAATCGGTCTGTCCGCTGAGGATGCCATTGTCGTTGGTGATAATATGCTGACGGATATTGCTGCTGGTGCAGCCGCTGGCTGTCCAACCATTCTGGTGATGACCGGTGTGACGACCGAACAGAATCTATCCCAGCATGAGGCACAGACAGGTGTACGTGCTGATCAAGTATGTCAGTCCTTGAGTGAGATCGATCCTGCACGGTTAGATCAGCTGTCTCGTTTATAATCGTAAATAAAGAGGATAGGCGGCTACAGGACTAAGACGCTCAGATAATGATGAGGAATGAAATGCTTATCAGAAATGCCTGTCATTGGTATAAAATGATCAAAGTGAATACATGAACGATAGAACAGTTAATGCTGTTTTTTTATTAATAGAGAGAGAGGGACAACATTATGCCTGAATTGCCGGAAATTGAAAATTATAAAGTACAACTGACTCATTATATTTTGAACACATCGATTGAGAAGCTGGTGATCCATCGTGCGCGTGTAGCGAATGTAGAGGCAGATCCAGTAAACCTGATGCTTAGCGGTAATCGTATTGCCTTTATTGAACGTCGTGGGAAATATCTGAATTTGCACCTGCATAGTGGACATCGTTTGCTGATTAGCATCGTGGCAGGTAGCTCGCTGTATTATGGTCTGCGTGAGCAAAATGAAGATCGCAAATGTGATGTAGAGCTGCAATTCGAAGATGGTAGCTCCCTGTATTACACAGCCGGGCGTCAGGGCGTATTCCACTATTGCTCTGCGCGAGAGTCGCAGGAATACTTTGCCGGTCTCGGTCTGGAAGCAACGGATCGTAAGCTGACACGCGAGCAATTTATCAAGCTGTTAAAAGGACGCCGCAGTGCATTGAAAACAGCGCTGATGAATCAGTCGCTGATCGCAGGGATTGGCAGCTATTATGCAGACGAGATTGCCTTTACCGCAGGTATCCTGCCTTCGGCAAAGGTGCAGGAACTGGATGAGGAAGCACTAGGCAAGCTATATGAAGCCATGCGTAATGTGCTACAGGAAGCGATTGATGCAGGTGGGCATATGGAAGGGCAACCGCTGACAGCGAATGATTCGTTAACAGGTGGCTTCCATGCGCTGCGCCGTGTATATGAGCGTGAAGGTGAGCCATCTGTGCGTTCGTCAGATGATAAGGTGACCAAAATGGAAGTGGCAGGTAAAAAAGCGTACTACTGTCCAGCTTCCCAATTTGAAAACTAAGCGTGGATGGAGGAATCCGCTATGATCCATCTGTATTTAGATGATTATCGTCCCTGTCCGGCAGGCTTTGCACTTGCTCGAGATGGCGAGGAATGTCTGATGATGCTGCGTGAATGTGAAGTGGATATTTTATCGCTGGATCATGAGCTTGGATGGGGACAGATGGATGGTACAGACGTGGTGAAGGCTATGATTCACGAAGGGCTGTATGCACGGGAGATTTATTTGCATACGTCCAGCATGTCTGGCAAAAAGAGCATGTATGAGCTGCTGTATCAGGCGAAGCCAGAGCATGTGATTTTGCACAATGGCCCGATTCCGGCGGAGCGTCTGGAGCAGATTGCACGTACAGCTCAGAAGTAAGCAAGATGGCTCGCTCGTACAGGAGGTAGAAATATGATACAGGAACTGAATGAACAGCAGGCGATGCAATTGGCTAAAGAGTCGGGTGAATCGGTTGTACTCTATGCCTATACGCCGCTATGTGGAACATGTAAAATGGGCAGACGTATGCTGGAAGCAGCATTGCCGTTATTGCCTGAGCAACAGGTGTATGCGCTGAATATTAATTTTGCGCCGCGCTTTGTACAGGAGCTACAGCTGACCAGTATTCCGTGCCTGATCGTATTTGAGGCATGGCGTGAACGTCAGCCACGGCTGCTGTATCGGCTTGAATCGGTACAACGTATGATCGAGCATGTACGTGGTACTGCGGTATAAATGACTGGAGGCTAAAGATTATTTCATGAACGAACAGGAAACGATTCAACCAGCGGAATCACGCTGGATTGGTACAGCCAATCATGGCTTTGCTGCTTATGCGCAGGAAGAATTGAAGCGAGCATTTGGCTCGGTAAAAAGCTCGGTGCTTGTACCGGGAGAAGTGCTATTACTAACACTGCCTGCGGAGGCAGAGCAGGTGCTTCATCGTCTGCAAGCACAGCCGCTGATGTTTTTACGACATATTCAGCCTGTACGCTATGATCTTGTGTTAGAGCAACTGACAGAGCAGGAGCAGCAACCGCTGGATTCACTGGCGGCACTGCTGCTCAAGCGTGAGGAGCTATATGGTAAAACGATTGCGTTACACGTTCGCAAAACAGGGGATGCCGAGACGGATGATAGCAATGCCTCTGAGCTTCGTCATCAGCTAGAGGAACGACTTGCTGAACTGCATGCAGAATTTACAGTGCAGCAGCCGGAGCTGATCGTGTCGGTATTATGGACAGCGGATCGACTGTATGCAGGGATTTCCAAGCCTGAGGACAATCTGTCCGATTGGAACGGTGGAGCGATTCGTTTCCAGCGTGAGGAAGGTCAGATTTCGCGTGCCAAGTTTAAGCTATTAGAAGCGGAAAAGGTATTTGGCATCGACTTTACAGCCTTTCGTCGTGCACTGGATGTTGGTGCAGCACCAGGAGGCTGGACATCGTTCCTGCTGGAGCGTGGTCTGCAGGTGACTGCCGTAGACCCTGCCAAAATGCACCCTAGCCTGCAAAATCATCCGCAGCTCAAAACGGTTCGCCGTAATGCCGCTGATGTGAAATTCAGCGCAGGTGAATTTGATCTGCTCGTATGTGATATGAGCTGGAGTCCAAAGCTCACAGCACGTCTGGTCATCGATTTGCTGGATGCAGTGCAGCCAGGCGGAACAGTTATTGTAACGGTGAAGCTAATGCACAAAAAGCCACTTGCTGTTATCCGCGAGGTCATGGAATCGTTTGAAGAAGCACGTCTGCAAATTCAGCGTGCCAAACAATTATTTCACAACCGTGATGAAATTACGTTGTATATGGTAAAATATTAATATGTAGTTGCTGTATATCTTGAAGAAGGATGTGCGTGATGCAAAATTCAATTTATCGTTATTTGCCTGATATGGAACGTTTTGTTGAGATGATTCGTGCTTTGCCAGAGGCTGAAGTTACATTCAAGCCTACGGAGACAGCCTGGAGTGTTCATGAAATTGTTGTGCATTTGGTGGATTCGGAAATTGTACTGCAGCATCGTCTGAAGGCTGTACTGTCGGAAGAGCGACCTACACTGATCGCATTCGATCAGGATGCCTGGGCGCGTAGACTAAATTATGCGTCTCTTGATCTGGAGCATCATTTGCAGGCGCTGCTTGCGCTTCGCCGTGCATTTGCACCGGTGCTGGAAACGGTAACGGAGGATGATCAGCAGCGGATCGGCGTGCATAATGAGGATGGCGAAATTACAGCACGTATGCTGATCGACAAGCTATGCATCACGCATCTGGAAGCTCATGTAAAGCAGGTACAACGTAACCGTGATGCTTTTGCGGCGCAAAAGTAAGCCAGCGTTACGGCAGGATATAGCTGTATATTTCTATGGATAGGATAGCGAGTATGGTCGATCTCTTATGCTACGATGAGAAAGGTACACACGTCCTATAACAGTCTTTACTTTGCTAGCTGTATCTTTTATAATTCGGTTAGATTCATATTAACGGACAGGGAAAGCATCCCGTCTGCACTGCAGGGCTATCGTAGCTCGATGTGCAGACGAGATGCTTTTTTTATTATATTGAAATGGCGACAAAGAAAGGGGACTATGCGATGGCATTTCCAACGACTTTACATGAAGGCATGATTCTGGATGAGCGTTATCAAATTGTGCGCAGGCTGGGGCATGGAGGCATGAGTCAGGTGTATCTGGCGCATGATCTGAAGCTGCCCGGCAAGGAATGGGCGATTAAAGAAACGATTGCAGTCTCTAATAAATATCGGGAAGCAGCAGCGGAGGCGGCAATGTTAACTACGCTCAGTCATCCGTTTTTACCGCGTATTGTTGATTTTATTAATGGCGATGAAGTGGGATATACGTATATGGTCATGGATTATATACGTGGCGAGACATTGGAGGAGAAGTTTCGCACTCATCCAGAGCAGGTAGATGTACCTTTTATTTTGCGTTGTGGTGATCAGCTACTCCGTGTACTGGAATATTTGCACCAGCATGAGCCGCCCATTGTTTTTCGGGATATGAAGCCGTCTAATGTGATGATTACACCTGATGGTGATGTACGGTTAATCGATTTTGGCATTGCACGTACGTTTAAGCCAGAGGAAAGCCAGGATACAATCAAGCTAGGAACAGTGGGCTTTGCGGCGCCAGAGCAATATGGGGGAGGACAGACGGATCATCGCTCTGATCTATATGGATTGGGTGCATTGTTGCTCTATCTGGCAACTGGCGGCATGTATAGTGAATGGCTAGCTGGGATGGAGGGGCTGATACGGACAGATATGCCTCAGCATGCTGTACAGATGCTACAGCGTTTATTGCAACCCGATCCATCGCATCGTTTTCAGTCTGCGAGTGAGGCAAGACAGGCACTTTATGTGAAGCCTCTTCAGCGCTCACGTGGTCAAGGTGGAGCATCGACCCAGATCATCCAGTGGAATAAAACAACCCAGGTGATCGCATTGCTTGGAGCCAGCTCAGGCACAGGCACAACTCATACAGCGATTATGCTAGCTCATTATCTGGCGCGAATGAATCATACTGTAGCACTGGTAGAAATGAATAGTGACCCGGGAGCCTTTGCCCGTATTCAGCAGGTCGCGGTAACAGGTATGAATGAACAGCAGCGACTGCGTGAATCGCGTCAGTTTGAGCTGGAAGGCGTGCATTACTGGCGTGAGGCTGCACGTGCAGAGGTAGTTTCCCTGCTGAGTGGGAGCTACCAGTTTATCGTGCTTGATCTAGGTCGATATAGACAAAATGATCGACTGGAGGAGTTCCTTCGTGCAGATATGCCGATTATTATTGGCTCTGGTGCAGAATGGCGCTATCAGGATGTGATCGAGATGATGACAGCATTAAAGCAATACTCACGGGAAAAATGGCATTATTGTCTGCCACTTGCACAGGATGAAGCAGTACGAAGACTGCGCAAAGAGCTGGCTACTGACCAGGTCTATGCGTTACCGTGGCAGCCCGATCCATTTGATGAGGATGAGGATATTGCTATGCAGCTAGCTGTACTGCTACAGCGTTATCTTCCGATTGTCCGTAAAAAGCGTAAATTCCGATTCGGGTTACAGTTATTTTGATTCGTTTGTACCTGTACAGGCGAAGAATGAGACGTTAGACATAGAGCAAAAAGATGAACTTTCAAATTGCGCAAATTTTTGACTAAAATTGATGCAGTTGAAGGGGCTATAGGAGCAGGTAAGACTCGTCCTTTTATCCCTTTAAAGCTGAAGTCGATATAGTATAAGCTTAATGAGTAGGCAACTTGTAGTGAAGAATACCACTACATACGATATTACAAGTAATCTAGCAATGAATGATTAGATGGTGTGTTAATCCGTTGTTATACTTTCTCATAACGTTAAGAAAGTGAATCAGATGGTAGAAAGCAAGCTGGTGTACGGACGATTGCGGAGGGCGTTATGTTCAGATCGGGAGCCTATCGATATGCCAAAGGGGGAGCAAATATGACAACGGTAATGTTTTGGAGTCCTGATGCCGGTCATGGTAAAACCTCGTCACATACGGCGATTGCAGCTATAACGACAGCCCTGCAATATAGAGCGCGTTTATTGCTTTGTCATAATGGACATCGAGGACATGGAGTGGAATCTGCCTGTGCAGAGGATCTGGCAGAGAAGGCTGCTGAAGTCTGGATGGAAGGCCCTGGTATTGATCGTCTGCATTATTTGCAGCAATCCGGTATTTTAAATGGTCATAATGTGTCGGATTACATGGTTCCGCTAATCCGTGGACGACTGGATCTATTATCCGGAACAAGGCACAGTCAGGAAGATGCTGGCTTTGGAGATAGCTTCTGGCGCTCCTTGCTTGCTTCTGCTGGTGAGGCGTACGATCTAGTTGTACTGGATGCAGGGGCAGGCGAGGATAAGCTGCCGTTACTGGAAATGGCTGATCTGGTCGTTGTGAATCTCAGCCAGCATATGGAGCAGCTTCATCATTTTTTTGCTCATCCAGCTTATGCAGATTGGGCAGCTTCTTCCTGTTGGATTCCAGTGCTGGGGGCTTACCGGGCAGAAAGCAAGATTAATCTTGCACATATTAATCATACGTTTGGATTGAAGCGTCCGCTCTATGCGATTCGCGATTGTCAGCCGTTTCATGATGCCTGGAATTCGCGCCGGTTGTTATCCTTTATGCGCTATCGGTTAATGCTGGATTGGCCGGAGGAGCAAGCTGGTGAATTTTTCCGTCAATCCTTTGAGCTGACGACAGCGATTCTAGAAGGGCTGGAACAGTTAGAGGGAGCGCCACAGCCATCGCTTCGTACCATTAGAGAATATAACAGAGTTCAGCATATTCAATATACAGATCAAGCAGCGCAGGCATTAGCCGCTCGACTTTCGCATTCGATGCATGAAAGCATGAAGTAAAGAGTATGAACTAAAGCGCATGAATTAAAGCGTAGACCGAATTGTATCTATATTAGATTAAGCGATGACTATGCGATGAAGCACTCTGTAGCAGTTGCTTTATCTGTTATGTTTTGCTAAGATGGGAATGCTTAATGAAGTGAGAGCATTATATATAATTTGCACTGGGGGAGCCTTTAAGGCTGAGATGACAGGCGATCTGTCGAACCCTTTGTACCTGATCTGGATCATACCAGCGTAGGGAAGTGGAAGAAGCATATCTCCATTTGCGTATAGTTCGTATGTTGACGTATTCGTCCGTGCCCATTCTGATCGAGAATGGTGATCATGGATAAAGTTTGTATCGTTGCAGGTTGTAATGACGGCGTTCTTGCTTATGTCGAGGAACCCAGTATGACCCGTACATACTGTCAATCATGCATATACGTAACTGAGTTTGACTTCAATCATCATTGGGGATACATACGCGTGTATGTCTGATGTCGACGATGTTTATACGTAACGATACGATAAACAGCCACTTTCCTGAACGGGGAGGTGGCTGTTTTGCGTTTCATTCGCCAGCGGAGTCGCTATCAATGCAGCTTCATGAACAGAAGTGAATGGAAGCGGTAGCCCAGTACATGACCTTTGGTACATGATCTTGAGCAGGTACATCCTATGTGAGGGTTCATACAGACGTAGTGGAGGGGGCATAGTACGCTGATGGAAATACATGTGATCACACCAGAGCAGCTGCAACGTCAGCGTCTGATCGACGTTGCCAGCTGCGTTTATCCATATGTGACCGCTATTCATATTCGTCAGAAAAACTGGTCTTCGCAGGAGATGAAGCGGTTTGTTCATCAATTGCTGGAGCAAGGAATACCAGCGTCTAAGCTGGTACTGAACGGGCATCCTCTGCTGGCGCTGGACATGCAGCTTGGTGGTATTCATTTACCAGAACGGGTACAGCTAGCTGAATCTGCTTCTGAACACGAGTGCATGAGAATCCGTTCGTCATTACGTGTGGGGCGATCGGTTCATAGCATGGATAGTGGGAAGCGGGCAGAGCGGGAAGGCTGTGATTATGTGTTTTTTGGTCATGTGTACGCGACAAGCTCCAAGCCTGGTATTCCTCCACGCGGGCTTGTAGCGGCGAAGGAGTTGTGTAACACGCTACACATCCCTGTTATTGCAATTGGAGGTATTCAGCCGCAGCATGTGCGCGAATTACATGCAATTGGTGTGGCAGGTATCGCTATGATGTCTGGTATTTTCGAGGCAGAGCAGCCCGAGCGCCAGCTTGAGCGTTATCAAAAAGAGCTTACTAAGGCGGAAGCAACTAAAATCCAAATAGGAAGTGACCCAGAATGAGAAGTAATGGTCATTACGATGTGATCGTAGTTGGCGGTGGGGCGATCGGTGCAAGCATCGCATATGAACTGGTGCAAAAGGGTGTGCGTGTAGCATTGATTGAAAAACATCAGCCTGCGTCCGGTGCATCCGGTGCAGCAGGAGGAATGCTGGCAGCCAGCTCCGAGCATTTTGCTACACCAGAGCTGTATGAGCTTGCTCTTCAAAGTCGAGCATTGTATTCACAGCTAAGCGAACAGCTGCATGAGCTGACGGGTATAAATATCGGCTTACGCACGGAAGGGTTTTTACTACCTATTCATCGGCAGCAGGATATGGATTGGGAAAGCCGTCAGCGCCGCATTGGTGAAGCCCAGGCCAAGGGGATGGAATGGTGGGATAACGAGCGTTTAGCGACAGAAGAACCGAATGTGCGCGCTGAGGATGGTATGCTGTACAATCCTGCCGAGCCACAGCTTGTTCCTTCCTTGTTGACTGAGGCTTATGTGGCGGCGTTTATTCGCTTAGGAGGTACACTTCATAGCGATCAAGAAGTGATTCGTCTGTTGCGTGAGCCTAATGGTCGCGGCCTTGTCCATGGTGTAATTACAGAGCATGGCATTCTGTATGCGGATCAGGTGGTGCTTGCTTCCGGCCTGGGCACATCACGCTTACTGGCTGCTGAAGGATTACGATTGCCCTTTTTGCCTGTAAAAGGGGAATTGATGGAGATTCGCACGCCGATACCATGGCTGCATCATACGATTTATAGCGATACCATTTATATCATTCCGAAGCATCCTCATCGCATATGGGTAGGAGCAACAAGTAAGCCCGGACAGCATAGCACGATTGTTGAGGCAGGTGCCGTTGTTGAGCTATTAATGAGGGCGCAGCGCTATATTCCAATGCTGACAAAAGGCGAGCTGGTACGCTGCTGGGCAGGCATTCGCCCGGGTACACCGGATGAGCTCCCTTATATCGGTCCTGTGCGAGAGCTACAGGGGCTTTGGATTGCAGCCGGACATTATCGCAATGGCATTTTGCTATCAGCTGGAACGGCCAAGCTCATGACAGAAGCGATCACAACAGGAAAGGATACGTTCATCCCGCATGCTTTCCGTCCTGAAAGGGCATTATATCCACTATCCTCAGCACCGAATAAGTATCAGGGTGCAGGTATAGCAACAGGTTATAACGTAAGGGAGTCCTGATAATGAAGCTAATTATTAATGGAAATGACCGCTTATTCCCTACACCCGTGCAAACCGTAGATGAATTGCTAAACGTGCTGAAGTTAGCGAATAAAATGGTCATTGTCGAGCATAACGAACACATTTTACAAAAGCATGAGCATCAGCAGACCGAGCTACAATCAGGAGATCGGTTAGAAATTGTACATTTTGTAGGAGGTGGCTGAACATGTTAACAATAGGACAACATCACATTGCATCACGACTACTACTCGGTACGGGCAAATTTACCGATCTGGATGTACAGGCACGCGCCGTGGAGGCATCAGGCACAGAGGTGTTGACCTTTGCTGTACGTCGCTTGAATCTGGATCAACCGGATGAGCCTAATTTTCTGGAACGACTTGACCTGAAAAGGTATAAGCTGCTGCCGAATACAGCTGGAGCGCATACCGCAGAGGAAGCGGTGCGTATTGCACGCCTCGCCAGAGCATCTGGATTATGTGATATGATAAAGGTCGAGGTTATTGGAAATGATCAGCTTATTTTACCTGATCCATTGGAAACGTATAAAGCATGCGAGATATTGCTAGCCGATGGCTTTACAGTGCTGCCTTACATTTCCGATGATTATATGCTGGCAAAAAGGCTACAGCAGCTGGGTGTACATGCCGTCATGCCAGGTGCCTCACCGATCGGCTCAGGGCGCGGAATTTTGAATCCATCTGCATTGGAATGGATTATTGGTGATGCAGAGGTGCCTGTCATTGTCGATGCAGGGATTCGATCTCCTGTCGATGCTGCCTACGCGATGCAGCTCGGAGCGGACGCAGTGCTGCTCAATACCGCAGTATCCGGTGCGACTGATCCGGTGCAAATGGCAACTGCAATGAAGCTCGCCGTTGAAGCTGGGCGTCTGGGCAGAGAGGCAGGCATGATTCCGATCAGGCAGTATGCGGTGGCAAGTAGCCCTACAGAAGGGATGATTACAACTTGATTCGCAACAAGGATGAACAGACGGAAGCGCGTCTGTCGAATAATACAGATCCTATAACGACCGATCCACATCGCCGATATTCGCGTCAGGAATTATTTGCACCACTCGGAACGAGCGGGCAGGAGCAGCTTGGACGCGCCTCCGTACTAATCGTTGGCGCAGGAGCACTTGGTTCCAGCTCGGCAGAAACGCTCGTACGTGCGGGAGTCGGTCATGTGACGATCGTAGATCGTGATTATGTAGAATGGAGTAATTTGCAGCGTCAGCAGCTGTTTACCGAGGAGGATGCAGCAGGACGTGTACCCAAAGCGATCGCTGCTCAGCAGCGTTTACAGCAAATTAACTCCACTGTACGTATTGATGCACATATCGCAGATGTCACCGTAGATGAGCTACAGGAGCTGATTGAAGGCATAGATCTGATTATGGATGCAACAGACAACTTTGAGACGCGATTACTCATTAACGATATGGCGCAAAAGCACAATATTCCATGGATCTACGGTGGTTGTGTAGGAAGCTACGGGATTACGTTTACCATTATTCCGGGTGTGACGCCGTGTCTGCAATGTCTGATGGAGACAGCGCCGCTTGGTGGAGATACCTGTGATACATCGGGCATCATTCCTCCAGCGGTGCAGATGGTCGTTGCTCACCAGACGACAGAAGCGATCAAGCTGCTCAGTGGCAAGCAGGAGCAGCTACGCGGTACATTGCTATCGTTTGATCTGTGGCGCAATGAGCAGGTATCGATCAAAATGAACAGCGCTCGTCGATCAGGTTGCCCGTCATGTGGGCAGGAGCCAACCTATCCGCATTTGAGCCGTGATGCGCAGAGCAAGTCCGAGGTGCTATGCGGTAGAGATACCGTGCAGATTCGTCCGGCACAGCGTCAGGCGCTTGATCTTCAGCATACAGCGAGTCGATTAAAAGGGCTGGGACAGCATGAGATTACCGTCAATCCGTTTTTGCTATCGATGACATTGGAGCAGGGAAGACGGATGGTTGTTTTTGGAGATGGTCGCGTGATGGTTCACGGTACAAAGGATATAACAGAGGCACGTACAATTTACCATCGCTATTTTGGCTAAACGTATAGATATATGGAGAGCGAAATGAATTTTATATGTTTAAAATGACTATTTCTCCTATAGAATAAAAAATTTTTGGATATAAAAATCCCCTCGTTAAAAGCCATTTTGAAAAACAGTGGAATAACCACAAAAAAACGATGTAAGCGTTATTAGGCTTACATCGTTTTTCATAGTTTTCTTGAAGTTTAAATTGAAATAAATACAAAAGGTCGATCTTCTCTTCTCTCCAGCAAATAACGAACAAAATGGAAGATGTATAAAAGATCATACGGAATTATAGTCAGATGATCTATACTGAATCATCAAGCCTGTAGAACAGACAGAGCTGATTGAAATAAGGCAATGAACCAAAATGGTCATCGTCCATCACAACACGGATACCTGTTATAACCCGAATCCAAAGCAGCTATAGCTAATCGCGACTCTGAATAATAAGCAGCAATCCGCCTTCAATAGATACCGTACCTTGCTCTGCGGCAAGCTTATTGCTAATCCCGAGCGAATGCCCCATCCGCAGCGTTGCATTTTCAAGCGGATACTGGAACCCAGTCAGGTGAATGCCAGTAACCTCCGACGTGATCGGCAGTAGCGATACATAAGGATAGCCTTGATTTTGAATAACGGAGGTGGTGGAGGTCAGAGATATGTAGTTATGCATATCCTTAATCGCGCAGCTCACCTGATGATGAAGAGCACGAATGAGCAGTTGTACATTGGCGATCGAATGATCAAATCGCGTACCCAGCGCGCCGAAAATAACAATTTCATCGATATGACGCTCCATCGCCGCTTCAAAAGCAGCCTCGGTATCGGTCAGATCCTTCTCAATCGGATCATAAACAACCAGTTCACCAGCTTGCTGACGAATCTGCTCAAGCTCTGTCTCCTGATCGTTCAAGGAATCAAAATCACCGATGGCCAGCTGTGGCTGTACACCATGCTGAATCAAAAATAAAGCACCACGATCAGCACCAATGACCAGATCATCTTCACGAATTTCCTTTAAAAAATCAGGATGTAACTGACCGCCGGAGAAAATAAGAGCGCGTTTTGCAGCCATGAAATTCCCTTCTTTCTGTATAAAATAAGTCGGATTGTGGCATTGATCGCAGGTGCCGAACAATCGGTTCTATTCGTAACTGTAAAAGGAAATTAACAGTTGCGCAACTTTTGCTCACGCCGATACAATAGAGGATGGGAGCTGCGGGTTTCTTTTCATAAAGTATAAAAAGGCATTAACCTCAGCAAATGATTCATCTATCTCGAATTGTAAGCGCAAACAAATGAAGAACACCGTTTGAATCCCTGTATTTAAATGTAATAAGTTATGAACAAACCATTACAGACACGTAGAAACGAATTCAACAATCCATGTTCTACTCGCCAGCTACGAGCAACGTGCTATGCAGAGCAGATGGGTGATCCTGTCCATACATAACGAAGCAGAAGAGACGGAAGCAGGATATCTAATTGATCCATGTGCCGTCCCATTCTGTTCGATTGTATCAACCTGATCATCCGTGCGAACTATAGCAGGTGTCAGCAGCATGCCATGGCATAGGGGAAAACGAGAAAGCGAACAGCTTACGCTTGCGCTGTAGTCTAGCTTACACTTCCTGCAAAAAATACTTGATCGCGTCAGGTAGTTCCTTTTGCCAGAAGCCCCATAGATGCTTGCCATCTTTTTCGGCATAGCGAACCGTAGCGCCGCGTTCTAGCAACAGGTCGCGTGTATCCTGGTTAAGCTTTACGAAGTCGTATACGCCGGTATCACTTTCAAAATTGGTTTCCTGCAAGCCAACGATCATGTACACATCCAGTGCAGACAGATCGGATTCGGCAGCTATGAGCTGCTGGCTTTGCTCATAATACGCACCGGACAGGCTAATAATGCGGTGGAATAGCTCTGGATAACGAAGCGCGATATGAACGGAAACACTGCCGCCAAGGGAATCGCCAGCAAGTACACGCTCATCCGCAGAACGGCGTACCGGATACTTTTCTTCAATATAAGGAATGATTTCCTCTGCGAAGCAAGCGGTATATGCCTCAAAGCGGCTGCCGAATGGCGCATACTCCTGGGTGCGAATTTTGGTATTTACCTCTACGCCAACAACGATGAACGGCTCGATGTTTTCATCTAGGATCAGTTGATTGGCGTACGTAGCAATACGACCAAAGTTAAAAAATTCTTCGCCATCCTGGCAATAAATGACCGGATAGCTGAGCAATTCGTTATAGCCGGGTGGTAGATAGATCCGAAGCGTGCGTGCTTCACCCAGATGGCGGCTTTGAATTTCCTCTTTTAAGATTGTTCGTTTCAAGTAGCGTGAATCTGTCATGGTGGTCACCTTTTTCTATCGTAATTTTTGCAATGGGTTAAACGATGCGTTAAGATGGAGTCGTGTGATTTTCACGAAATGTATTTAAATTTGATCAAACTGTTATATTATTCAATCACACCTGTTATATATACAATAATAGCTATCACATAAGAATTTCAATGTATGCTTTGACGAACCGAGTAGAACAGGTGTATAATAATTCTATAACAGCGGAACATGATATTCAAATTTTTTATTGAGGTGAATAAAATGAGCAAGGTTCCATATGAAGTTTATACGGAAGAAGTGGAAGCACTTTCCGTTCTCTCCCCAGAAGGTAAAATTGTCAACCCTGACAAAGTACCTGATCTGACTGATGATCAATTGAAAGAAATTATGTACCGTATGGTATTTACACGTACTTGGGATGACCGTGCAGTAAACCTGGGTCGTCAAGGCCGTCTTGGTTTCTACGCACCGGTATCCGGTCAAGAAGCAACAATGGTTGGTAGTGTATACGCGCTGGAAAAAGAAGATTTCGTTTGCCCAGGTTATCGCGATATGCCACAGCTGGTATGGCACGGCCTGCCACTGTATCAAGCATTCCTGTACTCCCGTGGACATCAAGAAGGCGGACGCATCCCTGAGGGTGTAAACGTTCTGATGCCTCAGATCATCATCGGTGCACAAATCCTGCACGCGATGGGTATCGCTATGGGTTACAAGCTGAAAAAACAAAAACAAGTTGTTATCGCTTATACCGGTGACGGTGGTTCCTCCGAGGGCGACTTCTACGAAGGTCTGAACTATGCAGGTGCTTACAAGCTGCCAGTAATCTTCTTCGTACAAAACAACGGCTATGCAATCACAACTCCATTTGCAAAACAAACAGCTGCACTGTCGATCGCTCACAAAGCGGTTTCCGCTGGTATCACTGGCGTACAAATCGACGGTATGGATGTTTTCGCGGTTATCACTGCGGTTCGTGAAGCAGCAGAGCGCGCACGTAATGGCGAAGGTGCTACATTGATCGAAGCGTTGACTTATCGTTTCCGTCCGCACTCCATGTCTGACGATACAAGTAAATATCGTACAAAAGACGAAGAGGGCATCTGGAGCGAGAAGGATCCTATCGCTCGTCTGGCAAAATACCTGGCTGAAAAAGGTCTGTGGACAGACGAAGATACAGAGCGCGTACGTGAAGAAGCAAAAGCAAAAGTAAACGAAGAGATCAAAAAAGCTGAGAAAACAGAGAAAATGACTGTAACTGGCTTGATCGACAGCATGTTCGAAACTACACCTCACGATCTGGAAGAGCAAAAAGCAGACTTCAAATAAGATCGACATGCGGCCCGCTTCTGGGCCATGAGGTTTTAGCATAGTACGAACCAGCACATCCTTGATGCGTGAACATGAACAGTGAAATGTTTAAGGAGGAAATGAAGCAAATGGCACAAATGAATATGAAAGAAGCGATTCGCGACGCAATCCGCGTCGAGATGAAAAATGACCCTAACGTGCTCATTTTTGGTGAAGACGTAGGTAAAGTCGGCGGCGTATTCCGCGCGACAGAAGGTTTGCAAGAGGAGTTTGGCGAAGAGCGTGTATTCGATACACCACTGGCTGAGTCCGCAATCGGCGGTCTGGCATTCGGTCTGGGTATCCAGGGCTTCCGTCCAATCGCTGAGATCCAATTCGTTGGTTTTATCTTTGAAGCATTGGATCAAATGGCAATTCAAGCAGCACGTCTGCGTTATCGCTCCGGCGGTCGCTACAATGCACCAATCGTATTCCGTACACCTTACGGTGGCGGCGTAAAAGCGGCTGAGCTGCACACGGACGATCTGTCTGGTCTGCTGGCACAAACTCCGGGTATCAAAGTTGTTATCCCTTCGAACCCTTACGATGCAAAAGGTCTGATGATCGCGGCTATCCGTGAAAACGACCCTGTATTCTTCATGGAGCATCTTAACCTGTACCATGCATTCCGTGCAGAAGTACCGGAAGAAGCTTACACAGTTGAAATCGGTAAAGCGAACGTTGTTCGCGAA
Organism: Paenibacillus hunanensis; assembly: GCF_034055775.1. Taxonomy (NCBI): domain Bacteria; kingdom Bacillati; phylum Bacillota; class Bacilli; order Caryophanales; family Paenibacillaceae; genus Paenibacillus; species Paenibacillus hunanensis. The sequence goes on from NZ_CP139194.1 coordinate 2,604,073, forward strand.
GGTTCCGATGTAACGCTGATCACTTATGGTATGACTGTTCACACAGCAACCAAAGCAGCAGATCAACTGGCTGAAAAAGGCATCAATGCTGAAATTATCGATCTGCGCACTCTGAGCCCGATCGATATCGATACAATCATCACTTCCGTACAAAAAACAAACCGTGCGATCGTTGTTCAAGAAGCTCAAAAGAGCGCGGGTATCGCAGCAGAGGTTATGGCTCAAATCAACGAGAAAGCGATTCTGCATCTGGAAGCTCCGGTTCTGCGCGTTTGCCCACCGGACACAGTGTATCCATTCGCTCAAATCGAGGATGCTTGGCTGCCAACACCTCAGCGCATCATCGACGCTGTAGACAAAGTAATGAACTTCTAATGAGACTTCCGGCGATGCCGGAGCTCACGTTCATCGCTTGATGAATTAAAGGTGCAAGGAACAAAGGCGGTTTGCAAGATGGCATCCGGCTGCGACCCCTCCATCCCGGGAAGATGGTGAGCAGCGGAACTTTCTACAGGCGCCTTTTGGCTTGCCCACTGGCTGGTATATAGCCACCACACAACAAGAATTACACATATTACTTATCAACGATTGTTGAAATAAAGGCCTTTTGAGTGCTATTCAACAATTTTAATCAGGGAGGTTTTGCAAGTGGCAAGATTCGTATATAAATTTCCAGAGCTTGGTGAAGGTTTGCACGAAGGCGAAATCATCAAGATGCACATTAAACCAGGTGACAAAGTAACAGACGACAGCATTATCATGGAAGTACAAAATGATAAAGCGGTTGTTGAAGTTCCTTGTCCAGTAGAAGGTACTGTGCTTGAAGTACTGACTGCTGATGGTCAAGTGTGCCACGTAGGCGAAACAGTAGCAATCATCGATGCAACTGGCGACATTCCGGATCAAGACGAAGAGCCAGCTGAAGAGTCTGCACCAGAGCAAAAGAGCGGTCAAGAAACAGACGCAGCTAAAGGTGGAGTAGACACTACTTCTTCTCCAGCAGCTTCTAGCCCATCTGATGCCAAAGACGGTCAAGCAACTAATGCTTCGACTCCAGCAGCACCGAACAAAGATGTACTGGCTACACCAAGCGTTCGCAAATTCGCACGTGAGCAAGGTGTTGATCTGTCCCAGGTTTCTGGTACGGGCAGCAACGGCAAAATTACTCGCGAAGATGTTGAATCGTTCAAACAAGGTGGAGGTCAAGCTTCTAGCGCAACTACAGAAGTAGCAGCTGAAGAAAAAGCAGCAGCACCAGTAGCATCCGCAGCAGCACCATCTACAACAACAACTTCCGCAGCAGGCGAAGAAGAGCGCGTACCATTCAAAGGTATTCGTAAAGTTATCGCTAACGCTATGGTGAAATCCGCATACACAGCTCCACACGTAACGATCATGGACGAAGTAGACGTTACTGAGCTGGTTGCATTCCGTACACGTATGAAGCCACTGGCTGAAAAACGCGGTACAAAAGTAACTTACCTGCCATTCATCGTAAAAGCACTCGTGTCGGCTGCTCGTCAGTTCCCGGCTCTGAACGCTTCGATCGATGAAAAAACAGAAGAGATTGTATACAAAAAACACTACGACATCGGTATTGCAACAGATACGCCTAACGGCCTGATCGTACCGGTTGTTAAAGACGCTGACCGTAAGAGCATCTTCATGATCGCTGATACAATCAACGATCTGGCTGTTCGTGGACGCGATGGCAAACTGGCTGCTAACGAGATGAGAGGCAGTACAATCTCGATCTCTAACATCGGTTCTGCTGGCGGTATGTTCTTTACTCCAATCATCAACTTCCCTGAAGTTGCAATCCTGGGTACAGGCCGCATCAGCGAAAAAGCGGTTATCAAAAACGGCGAAGTGGTAGCAGCACCAGTAATGGCACTGTCCCTGAGCTTCGACCACCGTATTATTGACGGCGCAACTGCACAACACTTTATGAACCATATCAAATCACTGCTCGCTAACCCTGAGCTGTTAACTATGGAGGTGTAATTCAATGGTAGTAGGAGATGCTTCTATCGATATTGAAACGTTAGTAATTGGTGCGGGACCTGGTGGCTATGTAGCCGCTATCCGCGCTGCGCAACTGGGCCAACAAGTTCTGATCGTCGACAAGTCTGAGCTTGGTGGCGTATGTTTGAACCGTGGTTGTATTCCTTCCAAAGCACTGATCGCAGCTGCTCACCAGTTTGAAGCTGCACAGCACGGCGAACAATTCGGTATTACTGTAGGCGACGTACAAGTTGACTTCGGTAAAACGCAAGAGTTCAAAAATGGCGTAGTTAAAAAAATGACTGGCGGCGTAAGCGGTCTGCTGAAAGGCAACAGAGTGGAAGTATTCCACGGCGAGTGCATGTTCATCAACCAAAACGAAGCGCGTCTGTTCAACGACCACGAGTCCCCGCGCTACCGTTTCAAAAACTGCATCATTGCAACAGGCTCCCGTCCAATCGAGCTGAAAGCATTCCCATTCGGTGGTCGCATTCTGTCCTCGACAGAAGCTCTGAACCTGCCTGAGATTCCAAAATCGATGATCGTTATCGGTGGTGGTTACATCGGCGCCGAGCTGAGCCAAATGTATGCTAAATTCGGTACTAAAATTACAATCATTGAAGGTCTGGATACAATTCTGCCAGGCTTCGATAAAGATATGACTACACTGGTAGCGAAAAACATGAAAAAATCCGGTGCAGAAATCTTCACAAACGCTAAAGCGGAAAGTGCTACACAAACCGACAAAGACGTTACTGTGAAATTCACTGTAGACGGTAAAGAACAAGAGCTGACAGCAGACTACCTGCTCGTTACAGTTGGTCGTCGTCCTAACACAGATGGCGAACTGGGGCTTGATCTGATCGATGTTGAGCTGACTGATCGTGGTCTGGTGAAAATCGACCATCAAGGTCGCACTAACATTCCACACATCTATGCAATCGGTGATATCGTTGAAGGTCCAGCACTGGCACACAAAGCTTCTTACGAAGCAAAAGTGGTTGCAGAAGCAATCTCCGGTATGCCTTCCGTGATCGATTACAAATGTGTACCTGCTGTAGCGTTTACTGATCCTGAATGCGCAAGCGTAGGTCTGACTGAGACTGAAGCAAAAGCAAAAGGCTACAAAGTAGCCGCAGGCAAATTCCCTTACGCTGGTAACGGCCGTGCGACTTCCCTCGGTAACACTGAAGGTTTCGTAAAAATCGTTGCTGACGAAGAAACAGGTATCGTGCTGGGTAGCCAGATCGTAGGTCTGGAATCCTCCAACATGATCGCTGAAATGGGTCTGGCAATCGAAATGGGCGCTACTCTTGAAGATCTTGCACTGACTATTCACGCTCACCCAACACTGGGCGAGATCGTAATGGAAGCAGCTGAGCTGGTAATGGGTCACCCGATCCACGTTATCGCTCCACGCAAACCACTCAAAAAGTAAGACCTTTACTCGTCTGTAAAGACGAATAGGGAAGACGTACAGACGGATATGGCTATGCCCCTGTAGGTCGCGGCGATCTTCTTATCTTCTATTGTTGCATTCAGCGGTGCAGCAATGTGAAAAAGGAAGATGGTGCGCTTCCTTACAGGTATCTTTCTCCATGTCGCAGCTTATTCGTAGATTTTATCTAATTTGGCATGGTTGTATCGGCTGTACGGATTCTTCTGGTATATGAGTTGTAGACGCATGCGCAGCATCTATAGCTATGTTGGACACTGTCATCCTAGGCAGACGAACAGCATATACCTGGCCGCCAGTGAGCTCCTGGCGGCCTTTATTTTATGTATTCTCTCGGGTGAATACATGTTCGTAAAAATCTCTTGGATTTCATCAAAATCTATGATAGAATGGACAAGGTGTTTCAAGTGATATTTACGGATAATGAACGGACTATACATTGTTTCAATAGATGATGTTGAACCTTCACCTGCTTACAGGCTGAAGCGTATAGTTAAACGAACAATTCCTGATTACCAATGAAGTGAGGTGAATTCACATGCGCGTTATCGTTACTTTGGCATGCACAGAGACTGGCGATCGTAACTACACAACAACCAAGAACAAACGGAACCATCCGGAGCGTCTTGAGCTGAAAAAATATTGCCCACGTCTGAAAAAATACACGCTTCACCGCGAAACTCGTTAATTTTCGCTATAGTGTGTACGTAAACCCCGGTTGCAATTGTAGCCGGGGTTTTTCATTATGTTTCCAGAGGCAGTATCTATGTATGCATATGGCGACCCAGTAAGAGTGAGCATAGTACGTATATGAATTTTTAAAATCGAACATCATCCGGTTGTATGGAAACGTGGATATGTGTACAATGATACCAGCCTACCATTTGTACATTATGCTGCACTCATTACATATGTTTATGAGTACAAGAAAAAGCGATGATTTGTGGTCAGGTCGCTAGATTTGATCATAAGTCTGATGTCTCCATCAGATCCAATCGGTTCTACACATACATGTAACAAAGTACAAGTCATGCAGCATTCCGTGCATGACCGCACTGGATAAAGTCTACTATTTTTAATGAGGTGTATATAATGAAAGCATACCTGGAGCTGTTAGAAGATATTTTGGAAAATGGAGTAGAGAAGGGAGATCGTACAGGAACAGGCACCGTATCTGTGTTTGGTCGTCAGATGCGTATTAACCTTCAGGAAGGCTTTCCATTACTGACTACGAAGCGTCTGCATACACGTTCCATTATTCATGAACTGCTCTGGTTCCTGAGCGGAGATACGAATATCAGCTATCTGCGTGAGAATGGCGTCACGATCTGGGATGAATGGGCAGACGAAGACGGTAATCTCGGACGCGTATACGGCTCTCAGTGGCGCGACTGGCGCGGTCCAGGCGGCGAAACGATCGACCAGATTACATCGGTCATGGAGCAAATCAAGCGCAATCCAGATTCCCGCCGCCATATCGTAAATGCCTGGAATGCAGCCGAGGTTGATCATATGGCACTGCCACCATGCCACTATGCGTTTCAGTTCTATGTAGCAGATGGCAAACTGTCCTGCATGTTCCAAATGCGCTCTGTTGACACCTTCCTGGGACTGCCATTTAATCTGGCATCCTACGCTCTACTGACCCATATGGTCGCCCAGCAATGCAATCTGGAGGTGGGCGACCTCGTCTGGACAGGCGGCGACGTACACATTTACAATAACCACCTGGAACAGGTTAAGCTCCAACTGACACGCGAGCCGTATCCGCTGCCAACATTGACCATCCAGCGTAAACCGGATTCCATCTTCGATTACAAGTTCGAAGATTTCCAATTCGAAAACTACCAGCACCACCCAACGATCAAAGCACCTATTGCTATTTAATGTAAGGATAAGGTGATTGGTAATAGGGGTCTATTGTAAGCAGACTTTATCAATATGATGAATGAGCTTTAGCTTCACTAATAGATTTCAATCGTCTATCAAAATGCACGCTAATACTATTCAAACATCATTCAAACACTACTAATCAAGGACACTTCCTCAACGAAGTGTCCTTTTTAGTAAAAATATAAAATGTAAAGAATATACGGTTGCCTTAGATCAATTGCAAAATTGGTTGCTTTAGATTGATCGTAAAACCACTAAAGCTGTTATCAAAATAGACGAAATGACCTCACGCGGATTTAAAATAAACTCATTCCATTTATGATCCCATGCATATCATAAGAAGCCTATCATACATGTAATTCATAATAAACGAAAAGTATCTACACACCCTCAACTAACCAGCACTAGCCCATCACCCAGCACAGAACGGAAGACAGAGAACAATGCCAAAAGACCGACCTTTAAGCCGGGATATGCCATCTTTCTCACTATTCAAAGTATCCCGGCTTAACCGGAGGTCGTTGGCATGTTCTTTGTCTGAAGTGGTTAACCCCGAGAGCATACTCGAACTTAGACTCTCTATCCTTGATACTCCCACCTTGATATCCCCACCATCCATCGACTTAAAACAAGCTGATCAATTTTATCAATCCCCTCCTATAAAACATTTAATAACTTGCTTTTTCACGAATTATCCCTTATATACTCCACAAAAACATTCGTAAAAGATTACAAGAAGTTGATGCAGAATGATAGCTTTTAATGATATGATATAGAATAAACTTATCCGGAATATATTTCGGAAGACTGGAGGTTCAGCCACAATGACAATTACCCTCATATGGGCGCAGGGCCAGAACGGCGTGATCGGCAAGGATAATGATATGCCGTGGAAGCTGCCTGCTGATATGGCTTATTTCAAACAACAGACCCAGCACAAAACCATTGTCATGGGGCGGAAAACCTGGGAGTCCTTTGGCTCCAAACCATTACCGAATCGTCGCAATATCATATTAACGCGAGATTCCAGTTTTACTGTTGAAGGCGGCGAGGTTGTGCATACACCCGAACAAGCACTGGAGCTGGCAGGAAGCGAAGATGAGCTGATGATCATCGGGGGTTCACAAATTTATCAGCTATTTCTTGAGCATGCCGACCGTCTTCTTGTTACACAAATTGATCATTCATTCGATGGAGATACCTTTTTCCCAAAAGTGAACTGGTCTCAGTGGAAGCTAGAATCCGCTGTACCTGGTATACGAGATGAGAAGAATGCGTATGACTACCGATTCGAGCAATATGTGCGTGCCTAGCTGATAATTAGCGGGCTCCGCTATCATTTGCGATATGAATTGGAATGAGGCCGACGCACGATAGTGAATGGGGAAGCGGATCGCATCAGGTATACTACAATAAATGTATATTTATTAGCAAAAATTTATATTGACTGTATAAGCGACAAAATGATATATGAATGTATGTGTGGTTGGACGAAGGCTAATGCAGCGTGATCCATTTGCATAAATGTATAAAAAACAAATAGAGTATCCGAAATCCCTTGCTATATCTCGCTTTCAGATAGCAATACGATTGTAATGCGTGACTGGAATTATACAAAAAAGCTTGAAAATATCCAGATTGTTCTTGCAAGATCTTTCATGACGGTGTAATCTCTATGTAAAAAGTACAAATAATTATGCGCTTAATCCATTTTGCCAAAGTTGGTCCTGGTGCTACTCTTGAAAATAAACTTATCGGCAAGCTGATGGATAGAGAAGAATCGGCAGCGTATAGAACGGATGGGGGAAATATTAACATGTCTACACCTACTGGATTCATGGAATACAAAAGACAAATTCCTGCGGATCGTAATCCGCTTGAGCGTGTAAAAGACTGGGAAGAGTTCCACAAGCATTTATCCGAAGAAGAGCTGCGTACACAGGGCGCGCGTTGTATGGATTGCGGTACGCCGTATTGTCATACAGGTATGAATATGGCAGGGTCCACCTTTGGCTGTCCGGTTCATAACCTGATCCCAGAGTGGAACAATCTCGTATACCGTGGACTTTGGAAGGAAGCGCTGGAGCGTCTGCATAAAACGAATAATTTCCCTGAGTTTACTGGTCGGATCTGTCCGGCTCCGTGTGAAGGATCTTGTACAGTAGGTCTGATTGGACAACCGGTAACGATCAAAACGATTGAGGAAGCGATTATCGAACGAGGTTTTGCTGAAGGCTGGGTCGTACCTGAGCCACCAGAAAAGCGTACAGGTCGCCGTGTAGCGGTTATCGGTTCTGGCCCGGCGGGTCTGGCATGTGCAGCACAGCTGAACAAAGCTGGACACAGTGTAACCGTATACGAGCGCTCCGATCGTGTCGGTGGTTTGTTAACATACGGTATTCCAAGCATGAAGCTGGAGAAAAATATTGTTGAGCGTCGTGTGAACCTGTTGAAAGCAGAAGGCATTGAATTTATCACCAACACGGAGATCGGTAAAGACATTCCGGCACAGCAGCTGGTGGACGAATATGATGCAGTCGTGCTTTGCGGCGGTGCAACGAAGCCGCGTGAATTCAACATTGAAGGTAGCAAGTTGAACGGCGTCGTCTACGCAATGGATTACCTGAACAGCACGATTAAAAGCTATCTTGATAGCAATCTGGAAGATGGTAACTATATGTCCTCTGAAGGCAAAAATGTCATCGTCATCGGTGGCGGGGATACCGGTTCTGACTGTGTAGCCACATCTCTGCGTCATGGCTGCAAAACCGTAACCCAGTTCGGTACACACGACAAGGCTCCACTGGAACGCGATCCAATCGCTAACCCTTGGCCGCAATTCCCGAATGTGTACACACTGGACTATGCTCAGGAAGAAGCAAAAGCGATCTTCGGTAGTGATCCACGCGAGTTCTCCATCATGACGACTAAATTTGTCGGCGATGAGAACGGAAACCTGAAAGAACTGCATACGATTCAAATCCAACGTATCGTGGACGAAACAGGACGCAAAATCTATCAGCCAATTCCAGGCACCGAGCGCGTATTCCCAGCTGAGCTGGCACTGATCGCTATCGGCTTCGACGGTCCGGAGCAAACTCTTGCTCAACAGCTGGGTCTGGAAACGGACCGCTGGACAAACGTAAAAGCACGTTACGGCAAATACAATACTAACGTTGACAAAGTATTCGCCGCTGGCGACATGCGTCGTGGTCAAAGTCTGGTTGTATGGGCAATCAACGAAGGCCGCGAGGCTGCACGCGAAGTAGATAAATACCTGATGGGTGCGACGGTACTGGTATAATTTGTATCACTTGTATCCCAAACCGATCCATTTGTACCATTACTCTATTTTATAATCTTTCCTTAATACGTGGATCGACATGATAAAAGTTGCTTTCACTTCATCTCTATAAAGTGAGGCCAAAACGTATTCCAAAAGGCTCTATCCTATGCATATACGCATAGATAGAGTCTTTTTTATCTTTATTCATACAGAACCATATTTCACACAGAATCATATAGAGCTCTAAATATAGCTCTAATCATGTAGTGCTTATCCATATCTATCAGACCCCATTGCTTAATCACTTCATTCACACCATCCACCAGCTTACTTTAAGCACACATCGCGTCTATCTGTCTCTACTGTATATTTCCAATTCTACATCCTATACTATTGCACAATAAGCATCTGCCCAAACAATAGCTTAAAATAACAATCCCTTTATACGTGCAGGTATTACTCGCTTTCTCTCCATGTATATTCTATTTTCCAGCACAGATGAAGCATACCCACAGAGCGGAAGGCAAAGAACAATGCCAAAAGACCGACCTTTAAGCCGGAATACGCCTTCTTTTCCACCATTCAAGTATTCCGGCTTAACCGGAGGTCGCTGGCATGTTCTTTGCCTGGAGCGGTGTCTACCAAACACCAGCCAAAACAAAATCCAATGCAGTGCAATCCCCCCAAACATGCACATACTTTTACGCATAGCCAGCTTGTGCTATACTAAAATAGAGTTAAGTGATCGTGGAAAACAAGGGCTGCACTCCAGAGTGTAGCTTCTTTTTTTGCCAAAAATCTATAGTGCCGAGCATAGCTACTTTGTAAGAATTCATAATAAAAAGCAACGATAGCACACAAGCTCAGCATCCTAATCAATACAAACTACCACCATTCCGAGAAAGGAATGAAAGCATGAAAATTCTTGTTATTGCCGAAAAGCCGGATATGGGACGTAATATTGCGGCTGTGATCGAGCCAGGTGCGAAAAATCAGCGTACGTATATCGAAGGCGAACGCTATGTGATCACATGGGCGATCGGGCATCTAATCGGACTTGCAGAGCCAGAGGCGTATGATTCCAAATACAAGCGCTGGAACTTTGGCGATCTGCCGATTATTCCAGAGCAATTCAAAATCGTGCCCAACCCACGTACAAAGGATCAGCTTAAAGTGATCGGAGAGCTGGCAAAGCGTTGCGATCGTATCGTGAATGCCTGCGATGCCGGGCGAGAGGGTCAGCATATTTTTGCACTTATTCAGCGTCAGCTCAAGCTGCGTCAGCCGGTGAAGCGCTTGTGGATCTCAGACCTGACCGCGGAAAGTATCCGTAAGGGCTTTGATCAGCTGCGCGATGGCAGTGAGTTTGAAAATTTGACGCAGGCGGCGCGTGCACGTAGTGAAGCAGATTGGCTCATTGGTATGAATGCATCGCGTGCCTTTACGACCAAGCATAATAATCTGTTATCTGTTGGGCGTGTACAGACACCCGTACTGGCGCTGATCTATGATCGGCAAAAGGAGATCGAAAACTTTACATCTCAGACCTTTTACGAGGTGCGAGCGACCTTCAAGCAACCAAGCAAAACGTATGAAGGCGTATGGCAGGGTGAAGAGCGACTCACCGACAAAGCGAAGGGTGAGGCGATCGTAGCCAAGGTGCAGGGCAAGGAAGGCAAGATCAGCAAGTATGAGATCAAGGAAACGAAGGAATACCCATATAAGCTGTATGATCTGACCCTATTACAGCGCGATGCCAATGCGAAGTTCGGATTTTCCGCGAAAAAGACATTGGATGTCGCGCAAGCATTGTACGAGCGGCATAAGGTCATTTCGTATCCGCGTACCAACTCCAACTATGTAACCAAAGAAAATATCGATGGCATGCAAAAGGTGCTCGGTATGCTGCAAAATGGCGAATATGCAGAGCTGGCAGGTGGCGCAGAGCGTAGCCGGGTGCACACAGGGAACAAGGCAGTATGTAACCCAGCGCGAGTAGAGGATCACCATGCGATTTTGCCTACATTGAAAAAACCAGGCACACTGAGTAAGGAAGAGCAGCAGCTGTATGATCTGATCGTACGACGCTTTCTTGCACAGTTTTACCCACCTGCCGAATATAAGCAGCATATGGTATTAACTGTAGTTGAGCAGGAAACATTCCGCACCAATGTCAAGGAGTTACTCTCCCTTGGCTGGAAAGTCACACTGCCAGATAAGGATAAAGCTAAATCAGGCAGCAAAACAAAGCGCGGCACTCGTGATGGTGACAATGAAGAACCTCAGGAGGAAGTCGAAACGGACAAGCCTTTCGTGCTGGACAGTAAGTTACCTGTTCAATGTCGTAAAGCGGAAGTGAAGGAAAAGGAAACCCAGCCACCTAAGCATTATACCGAGGGGACATTGCTGAAAGCGATGGAGAGTGCGGGTAAGCAGATCGTGAATGAAGAACTGCGCGATGCGATGAAGGAATCGGGCCTGGGCACACCAGCCACGCGAGCAGCAACGATCGAGCGTCTCAAGCAGGTGGGCTATGTGCAGGCGAAAGGGAAAAAGATCGAGCTCGCCTTAAAAGGTCGTGCTGCGATCGAGCTAATTCGAGCTGCTGGTGTAGAGCTGTTAACCTCGCCCGAAATGACCGGACAATGGGAGCGTCGCCTGAATCAAATTTCGCGTGGCGAAGCCGATCCAGATCGCTTTTTAGAAAGTGTCAAAAAATTCGCTGGATTGGTCGTCGATAAAGTACGTACCCAAACACCAGCTGCCGCGGATATTTTCGGTGATGAAGGAACACGTGGCAAAGGAAAGGGTAAACGCACTGCTCGCAGCAGCAGTCGTTCCTCCAGTACTACACGCGCTTCATCAACTACAGGCTCAGGCTCCAAGCGCGGTACAAGCACACGTGGCAAATCAGGCTCTCGTTCATCCAATGCCAGCAATATGCCAGATGATCTGCCGTTGCCTGCGCCGCCACCAGACAATGAAGACGGGTACACCTCCAGTCGCTCTATGGCCGCTGAAAGCTCTACTACAACACGTAACACGTCCAGCTCATACGAAGCCAAAGCATCCATATCATCAGCGACGCGTACGCGGTCTGCTGCCTCCAATGGAGCAGCTTCATCAGCGCATGCCGCTCTCGGTGCCTGTCCGCGTAGCGGCTGTGGTGGAACGATTATCGAAGGCAAAAAGGGCTACGGTTGCTCCCATTTCCGCCAGGGCTGCGGCTTTGTGATCTGGAAAGAATTCGCAGGCAAAAGCGTATCGATCCAAATGCTCAAAGCCTTACTACTCAAAGGTGAAAGCCAGGTACTCACCTTCAAACGCGGAGGCGAAACCTTCAAGGCTCGCATCCGCCTGTTGGATCGAGAAACGGGTAAGCTGGGCGTAGAAAAAGCGGAATCATAGTGAAGCGATAATAGTAGCGATAACAATGTAATAACAATAGTAGCTTGTCATAATCACACTGCCGCAGGGTTCAATGTTATTGATTTATGTTGTGTGTGAAATTGCATAATCGCATAACCTCTAAACTCTATTCATTCAGATATTCCTTTATCGTAAACGAGCATAGAGGCGTATGATATATTTTATATGTAGTTTATAGAGGTACAGAAAAACAAAATGATTTGAATACCTGAATACCTGAATTTTAGAATGCCTAACGGCCTGAATATCTAAATATTTGAATACAATTATTGTTAGTTACTCATGAATGCCACTTTTTGCTTGTTCTTGTCTTACAACCAGCAAAAAGTCTGCTCTAGCACATAACGGAAGACCAAGAACAATGCCAAAAGACCGACCTTTAAGCCAGGATACGCCATCTTTCTCACTATTCAAAGTATCCTGGCTTAACCGGAGGTCGTTGGCATGTTCTTGGTCTGAAGTGGTGTATGCAACACATGCAACATATACATCAGACGCCATAAACTCAACAGATACGATATATGAACTAAGCGCAGTACATGCAACAAACGCGGTACAAACTAGCATAGCTCTCGACAAACTATGAGCAAGCAATACACCCACCTCAGCAAATAAATAAAAACGGACCAGGATTTAACCCCAGGTCCGTTTGTTATCGTAAATATGGAGATGCTGCTGAATCGTATGCGGCACTTCTGTCAGCTTGGCTACCGTATGGAACGATTGCTCCGTTCCAGTTTGAAGCTGAACAATATCGTATGCCCATTCATGCTCCTGCTTAATGTAGATCGTGTTCAATGCTGCCTGTAGAGCCGGTTGCACATCGGAGCGTAGTGAATTACCGATCATCCACGTATCCATACGCGGCAGAAGTTGCGTCGTAATGATCTCTTCCAGTGCACGAATATTTTTGTGCTGGCGAATGAAAATACGATCATCGAAAAATGTGCTAAGCTTCATCTGGTCAATTTTACGCTGCTGAATAGCCGTTTCGCCGCCTGTATATAGATACAGTGTATGGCCTTCCTGCTGCAAATGCTCCAGCGTATCGACCATACCAGGATAAGGCTCGACTTCTTGCTCATACACACTGCTACCAAGAAGACGAAGCTGACGTTCCTCACGCTCAGCTAGAGGACGACCATACAAGCGAGCAAAGTGTCGGTACGTTTCTACTAGCGAAGCCGGGAAATGCTCGCTAGCGAAGCCGACCTGATGCACACCGGCAACATCGATTTCGATTTGCTTTTGCCGGATCGAATCCATTTCGATTCCATATTCCTTAAACCAGCCCGATACCAGGCTAATGAATTCATCCAAAATCAAATTGAAATATTTGTTACAGTAGATCAACGTATCATCCATATCGAAGATCAGATGCTGGTGTCGAATGTCTTTCATGAAGTTCACTCCTTAAATACGGATATACGATTCAAGGAACAGCTGTAGCTCGGACGCACCGTCCTGACGCAGGCTGAACCGATCAATATCCTCTCTGCCCAGATGAATGCGTAACAGTCCAGCAACACGTAGCATCATCAGATGATGCATCAATGTCTCCTGTGGCTGTAGCAGATCATGGGCCATATCTTGCAGGGAACGGGGCTCATCGCCACCGATATAACGAAGCATTCGGAGTCGCTCCGGATCAGATAATGCACGGGTCATGCGAAGCAGCACATTAGGTGGATCTTCTTCGCCTTCCTCATGTACATCGACTGGATACTGAATAAGCAGAAAGCCCTCATAGAAACAGTACGTATTAATCGGGCGGTTATGCACGGTTGGAAACAGAATGACTGTGTTCAAGCCTTGCATTTCCGGCACAACCAGTCCGCCTGATGCGTATTCGATCAATGCTGCCGGGTCCATTTTGTCGAGCAGGCGCATTTTCTCTTCTCCATCTTCGGTGATGAGGGTCATGATCTCATCTTCAAGCTCGTTAAAATAATGCTCATACCACAGCTTGAGCAATGGAGCATAGCTTTGCTGAATACGTGCCGCTTCACTTTCAGTTAAGCCAGGCATCAGTGGGTGAATCTCATTCCACATCGCTGCAGCTGACGTGGCTTCCAAATGATGCAGGAAATCACGTACCGTGCCTTCACGCGTACGGCAGCTTGCCCATGCATACAACGCATCATAATCATCAAACGGCCATGAAGATGCTTCCAAAATAGCCGAGCGCACATCTTTACTTAACCTATTGTCAATTTCCCTGATCCATTCGGGGCCGAGATCGATATCACGAATCCATTTTTTGGTCACATAGACCATAAAACTGCCGAGCAGATCGTAGACCGGGGAAACGTCTATTTTCACCTGATAGCTCATGAAACCAAGACCTCCCAAATATAATCGGTAGCAGTCAGCTTCCTCGTATAGGAAATACTGAAAAACAGGAGCCGATTCCTAAATCCCTGTTGTGCTTATTATGGCTTGTTCACCTACGGATTGTCCACTATAATGTTCGGATGGTCTGATTTGTTTTCATACCTGTTTCCATACACGTTTACATACGGAACAACCATCATTAAATTACATCATAAAACGCACACTTTGTAAAATAAGTGACTAATCTGGAGGATCGCATCTGTGTTCAACAAGACAAAACAAGACAAGACTAACCCAAATCATGCTACATCAGCTTCATCAGAAGCGAACGGGCATCAGACGATGCACTTCGTGATTCTTGTACTCGCCATTATTAGCGCAGGATTGAGTCAGGGGATGCTATTACCTGTACTGGCCATCTTTTTGGAAAAAATGGGTGTATCGTCGACACTCAATGGCTTAAATGCCGCAGCATTGTATGTCGGCTCCTTCGCAATGACGCTAATGGCGGAAAGACTGGTAGGCAGGCTTGGCTTCAAAAAGCTACTATTGCTCGGCTTACTGATTGTGATTATCGCATTGCCGCTATTCCCGCTTGTTCCGGGAGTTGCCTTCTGGTTTGTGCTTCGTTTACTGGTCGGTATTGGAGATAGTGCCATTCACTATGTCGCTCAGCTCTGGGTATTGATGGTTACCTCGCCAGAGAATCGCGGACGCAATCTGTCGATCTACGGCATTTCCTACGGAATTGGCTTTAGCATTGGTCCACTTGGCATCTCATTACTGGATTGGGGAATGGCGGTGCCGTTCCTGCTGATGGCCGTCATGTTCATCATCGTGGTATTACTCGTCTGGTGGAAGCTTCCATCCGGTGGGCCAGGACGCGGTGAAGCGATGAAGCCGGAAAAGGGACGGTTTGTACGTAGCTATCGACTTGCCTGGTATGCGCTCATTCCAGCATTGCTGTATGGCTACATGGAAGCAGCAATGAACAGTAATTTTCCGGTCTATGGACTACGTACCGGATTATCGACGGATCAGATTGCCTACTTACTTCCTTTTATCGGCGTTGGCGGGCTTATATTACAGCTTCCGCTTGGAATTTTGAGCGATCGCTGGGGACGTAAACGCGTTCTAATGCTAGCAGGTGCGCTCGGTGGGTTACTTTTCATGCTTGTTCCATTTGCAGGTACGAAGCTGGTTGCGATTGCCATTCTATTTGCGGTAGCCGGCGGGCTGGTTGGCTCGTTTTTCTCGCTTGGTCTTGCGTATGCGGCAGACGTGCTGCCGCGAGCCTATTTACCAGCTGCCAATGTGCTTGCTTCGTTTCATTTTAATTTTGGTAGCATTGTCGGGCCAGCGATTGGTGGCAAGGGAATCGAGATGGGTTCCGCTTCGAGTCTATTCTGGTTACTCGGCGGTTGTTATGTGATCTTTGCACTATTAGGTGTAGTATTCAGGCAAAAGCAAAATAAAATGTCGTCATAGATGGCATTTATTCGCTTTTTCCCCTAAACTATAGAATAGAAGAATAGTACGATATTTTGCTCGCGCAAAAATCTTTTTTCATTTCACCTCGTGTATATGGTTCTCAAAACACTAGAATATTATCGTTTCAGCAACAGCGTAGAAGGGCGGTCTGTAGTAGATGTCGATGATTCAAATTGATAATCTGACCAAAGCGGTCGGTGAGAATAAAACCAAGGTGCTGGATCATATTAGCCTGGAAATTCAGCATGGCGAAATGATTGCACTTGTGGGACCTAGCGGTAGCGGTAAAAGCATGCTGCTCAAATGCCTGGCGATGAAAGAAAGCTGGAGCGAAGGTAGCTTTCGCGTAGGGGATACCGATATTTTGAAGGCAGGTTTTAGCGGTAAGCGCAAGCTGAGTAAGGAGTGGTCGTATCTGGAGCAAAGCCCGCAGCTTCATCCAGAGCGCACAGCTCTCAAAACCGTGCTAATTGGTCAAATGGGACAAACACCCCTCTGGCGTATGGTCACAGGGATGGTACGCTCTGATGATTATATGGGTGCGATGGATGTGCTGGAAACACTCGGACTGCTCGACAAAGCGCATCAGAAGGCAGGCACATTAAGCGGTGGTGAAAAGCAGCGTGTAGCGATCGCCCGTGCGCTCGCTCATGGTGCCAAGGTTATTCTCGCGGATGAACCGATCACCGGGCTTGATCCGCGCTCTGGGGAAGAAGTGATCAAAACGTTACGCGGCTTATGCTCAAGTGAACGACTTACAGTGATCTCGGTCATTCCGCTGGAGCTTGCGGAGCGCTATGCGACACGTATTATCGGCTTGCAGGAAGGTCGAATTATGTTTGACGTGAAGGGGCGCAGACTGACCAGTGCCGAGCGCAGCAAATTGATCTGATTCCGCAAATTATCTTGTCTACATAGACAGCTGTTACGTAGCTTGCAGGCTTGCGAGCAGAGTACAGCATGACATCTTGAGCAGTATATGATGTCTGGAATATGAAATTGAACAGGTGGCGCAGCGCTACTTGAAATGAAAGAGTGATATCATGAGTAAAAGTATCTGGATCAAGCTATTTGCGGCAGTAGGATTGCTGTTTTTGTTAAGTGCTTGTAGCTTCAATCCACTTGCCGATCCAAAGACGCTCATTCAGACACCTGAGCTACCATCAGATAAGCAGACATTGAGTAGCATTATTAGCTCCGAGCTACCTGAAGGAGCCAGTATTCAGAGTCCGAAAAACGGCAATGGCAGCAAAATTCAGACCGTCGATCTGGACGGCGATGGCACAAGTGAGACGATTGTTTTTTATCAGACGACTACAGGTAGAATTGTTGGCTTGATCTTTGAGAAGTCCGGTGATACGTGGGTGAAAAAGGATACGATCGATAGTGCTGGCTTCACACTGGAAAGTGTAGAAATTACCGACATTAC
Organism: Paenibacillus hunanensis; assembly: GCF_034055775.1. NCBI lineage: Bacteria > Bacillati > Bacillota > Bacilli > Caryophanales > Paenibacillaceae > Paenibacillus > Paenibacillus hunanensis. The sequence goes on from NZ_CP139194.1 coordinate 2,621,395, forward strand.
CAATGATGGTCATCGCGATCTGATTGTTGGTTATTCTAATGATACGAGCAATTCAGAAAGCAGCCAGAAGCGACTTGTTATTTACAGCTACGATAAGGGCAAGATCAGCATTGTAGATGATATGCCATATTCCTACTATTCCATCATTGATATGGATGGGGACGGTATTAATGATCTGGTCATTACCAAAATTAATAATAGTGGGTATGTGAATATCGCTGCCTATCGCTACAAAGCGGGCTTCCAGCTGATAAGCTCGATGGATCTGGTCAATACAATCGGAAGTGACCATTTCTATAATGTGGTCGCAGGTAAGGTTACCGCGAATCAGAATGGAATTATCATGGATCAGACCCTTGGCGTATCTGCCTTCTCACATCTGATCGTGATGGAGGATGGACAGCTCAAGGATGTGTTTCCGCTGAGTCGACAGGCAACCTATAAGGACATTCAGATTACGAGTGAAGATGTGAACAATGATGGCATTCTGGAGATTGGTATGGCGGAGATTCCAGAAGGCTGGGAAAATATTGCACCAACGGAGATTCCAAGGTTCACCAGCTATTATCAGTGGAGCGGTGGAGCAGACCTGACCAAGCTGGTCAGCCAGCAATATCGTGATGAACAGGGACGCTTCGTGATCAAGCTAGCGCCAGAATGGATCGGTAAAGTAACGATCGATACCAAGTCGAACAAAAATCAGGACCTACGCTTCATTCTTAAAGATACAGGCGAGAAGGTGGCTGAAGTGCGCTTCTTTAGTGAAAATGAATGGAACAACCATAGCGGCGATTGGGAAATTATCGCTCAGAACCGTGGCCAGGTGATTGCACTCTGGGAAAATAGCAAAATCAACGTCATTCAAAACTAGTCCTACAACGATTATATGTCTATACCAAAACACTACTAACAGCCTGACTCTGGAGGAGGATTACACATGAGTAAAGTATTGATTATGGAGGACGAGGAGTCCATTCGCAGTTTTATTATTATTAACCTGAAGCGTAATGGCTTTGAGGTGCTGGAAACAGAAAACGGAGAGCAGGCGCTTCATATGCTGGAGACTGTACCGGATATCGACATCGCTTTGCTCGATGTGATGGTGCCAGGCATTGATGGCTTTGAGGTATGCCGCCGTATCCGTGAGAAGAATGAGCGCATCGGTATCATTTTCCTAACAGCTAAGGTGCAGGAGCAGGACAAGGTCTATGCGCTATCTGTTGGCGCGGATGATCATGTGAGCAAGCCGTTTAGCCCAACCGAGCTGATCGCACGTATTCAATCCTTGCTACGTCGTGTCAATGTACAGCGTGAATCGAATACGAAGGTATCGTTTGAATCGGGTCCATTCACATTGGATCTGATCTCCAAGCAATTTAAAAAGAGCGGTAAGCTAATCGAGCTGACACCGACCGAGTTCTCACTCGTTCAATTTTTCCTTGAAAAAGAGAACACACCACTGAGTCGTGATGTGCTACTGGATCATGTATGGGGTAAGGAATATATGGGCGATCCGAAGATCGTGGATGTGAACATTCGTCGTTTGCGTCAAAAAATTGAAAATAACCCATCCGAGCCGGAATTCCTGCAAACGGTATGGGGACATGGGTATAAATGGAGAGGCCGGGATTCATAATGATTAAAAAGGGGATGACCCGTCAGATCGTCCTGCATTATTTTATCGTTGTATTTTTGACGATCTTGCTGGTGGAGCTGGTATTTTTATTCGCGATCCGCACCTACTACTATGACGGGATATCAAACTATTTGCAGTCCTCCTTTGACAACACGCGTGCACCTGCCAATTATCGTGATATTGTGTCTAGCTACAGTCTGGATAAGGCAGAGGTGCAGGTGCTTGATCTCAAAGGAAATGTACTGCAAAACTCGACTGCATTTATCGTGGATAAGCCGGTGCAGACTGGCGATATTCCACAGGCACTTTCCGGTTCGACCGGACGCTGGATCGGCAAGCAGGCAGGGACAGGCGAGGATGTTATGGCTGTCACGCGCATGATCAAGATCAACGGGGATAAGGAATATCTTGTGCGCTATGTGACCTCGCTGGAGCTCGTTAACCAGAAGCTGTTTTATATCACCATGGTATCCGCAGGGATTGGCGTCATTATTCTAATCGTCGTCCTGATGGTTAGTATTGGACTCGCGAATTCGATCGTTAAGCCGATTAACAATATTATCGGTGTCTCTACGCTGATGGCTAAAGGGGACTTTAACGTTCGGATCAAGGGCAATTATCCCCATGAGATCGGGGAACTTGCTGCGACATTGAATTATATGGCAGACGAGATTGTACGTAGTAACCAGATTAAGGACGATTTTATCTCCTCCATCTCGCATGAGCTGCGTACACCACTAACCGGAATTAAGGGCTGGAGTGAGACACTCGTATCGGGTGGTTTTGATCCAGAGGAAACCAAGCTTGGGATGAGTATTATTTCTAAAGAAACCGAGCGCCTGATCGGGTTGGTGGAAGAAATGCTCGACTTCTCGAAGCTACAGCAAAATCAGATGAAGCTTGTGATCGGCGAAGTGAATCTGAAAGAGATTTTACAGGAAACGATGCTGAATGTATGGGCAAAGGCAGAGCAAAAGCAAATCAAGCTCGTGCTGGAGCCTGGCGATGCGAGCTATATCGTACAGGCAGATGGTAATCGTCTCAAGCAGGTATTTCTGAATCTGGTCGACAATGCGATCAAGTTCTCACCTAATGAATCCACGATTAAGCTGGTGATCAAGGAGCTGACACCAGAGCGTGTACGTATCGTGGTGAAGGATTCCGGCATCGGTATTAGTACAGAGTTTTTGGAAAAGGTAAAGGATCGCTTTTTCCAGGTCAATCCGAATCAGGGTGGTACAGGTCTTGGTCTGGCGATTACGCAGCAAATTGTTCAGCTGCATAAGGGTGAAATGCATATCGAAAGTGAGCTGGATCACGGTACATCGGTTATGGTTGATCTGCCATTATTAGAGAAGAAGCCTGCTACGCCTGATCTGACTGAAGAAGCGAACTAATAGTAGCAACAATAGCAATATAGATAGAACAGAATATATAAAAATCCCCTCAGAGCGCATAGTGAAGCTGGAGCTTATCCATCTAGCTTAGCAATGTGACTCTCTGAGGGGATTTTTGTAGTATAATAGCCAAAACCATAACGCTTTATACATAGAGCATAGTGTGAGAGGGGTATATTCAATGTCACAGGAGCACAATTTGATCGGATCCAATGAGTTACATATTCGCCGTGCTGAACGAGGAGAGGAGGCGCTAATTACTTCTTTTCTGGTCGAGGCTGCCGATTGGATGGAGGAGACGGGAACCGGACAATGGCGTCGCGCGATGTTTACACCTGAGCTAATTGAGGGCTATTTTAAAGAACGAGAGGTATACGTAGCCGAATATGATGGTGAACCGGCTGGAATGTTTACATTGCAGCTAGGTGATGAGGAATACTGGCAGGATAAAAATGATGAAGACTATTACTATCTGCATCGTCTGACCGTATCGCTCAAATTCCGTGGTATGAATATAGGGGTATCCATGCTGGATGGGGCGGTACAAATCGCAGCTGACAGCGGTAAAAAAGGACTGCGTCTTGATTGCCTGACAGAGCTGATCCCGTTAAATCGTTTTTATCAGCGACAGGATTTTCGGTATATGGGGACGCATGATGTGAAGGGTAAGCTGGCTAATTTGTATGAGAAGCTACCAGCAGCTAGGGAAAATGAGCTACGCTTAGAATATTTTGGCGACCGTGATATGGATCAGCTGCTGAAATGGACGGAACAACAGGATGCACAGATGTTAATGCAATGGAGTGGTCCCATCTGGCAGTATCCGCTTCAGCGTCATGAGCTAGAGCAATATATCGACGGAGCCAATCATCCTGCCCATTCAGAGTGGCTCATCTATGCAGTAGTGGAGCGTCTTAGCGGTAAAACGATTGGACATATGGCACTCGGACGTATCGATCGTAAAAATCGCTCTGCTCGTCTATCGCGTGTACTTGTTGGTGATCCTGCTGCACGTGGTAAAGGCTACGGCCGCCAGATGGTGATGGAAGGGTTACGAATTGGCTTTGAAGCACTGGGGATGCATCGTATTACACTGGCGGTATTTGATTATAATGAACAGGCGGCAGGTCTGTACGAATCGTGTGGCTTTCGTAAGGAAGGCTTACTACGAGATACGGCGTTAGTGGATGGTCGTTATTATAGTGTGTATGAGATGGCAATTCTGGAGCACGAATGGGAAGAGGTTAAGCATAAAATACAACAGTAGCATGTAAATAATCACTCGACTTCAAGCATGAAAAGCGTCCATTGTTTGTTGCAATACGTTGCTCTACACAATATATACATGCCAGATATAAGACAGGGCTAACAAAGAAAAGAAAGATAAAGAGAGAAGGAAAAGACAAAGACAACAAAGACCAGCATGCGTCGTCAGAATCGCATGCTGGTCTTTTGTATCATTCTATATTTATTACATTATTGTATTGTCTTATAGGATAAGGGATGAATTAAGAAGACATACCACCTGCATGAACACGACCGGATTTGTCGTATACTTCTTGCAGCAGACGAGCAGGCTGGGTGCGTACGGATGGTTTTGGATATACCGTTTCATAAGGACCCACTACTGCGATCTGTTCCGGTGTACCTTCAACAACAGCGCCATCCTTCACGATCGCGCCCTCAGCAACAATCGCATATTCGATACGCGCCTGCTTGCCAATGATTGCACCTGGCATAATGATGCTATGTGACACTTCTGCCTGTTTGCCAATCGTAGAGCCGTTAAATACAACGGAACGCTCTACATTGCCTTCCAGCGATGCCTTGCAGCTAACCATGGAGCAGTCTGGTGCATGAGCATGATCATTGTCCTGAAGCGGATTATAATCGGCTGAGAACATCGGCCACGCAGAGTTTTTCAACTCAAATTGACGGCTATGCTGTAAAATGTCCATATGAGCTTCCCACAGGCTATTGATCGTGCCGACATCTCTCCAGTAGCCAAGGAATTCATAAGCGACTACCTTTTCGCGATCTGCGAGCATTTGTGGGATAATATTTTTACCAAAGTCGTGACTAGATTGCGCATTCTTCGCATCTTGAATCAGATGCTGACGCAGGTATTGCCAGTCAAATACGTAGATTCCCATGGAAGCCAGATTGCTTTCCGGCTCAGCAGGCTTCTCGGAAAATTTGGTGATGTTCATCTCTGTATCGGTGCTCATCACACCAAAGCGGCTTGCTTCTTCCCACGGTACCTCGACGACCGCGATCGTAGCACGCGCTTTATTTTCGCTATGGTATTGCAGCATTTCATTATAGTCCATATGATAAATATGATCCCCGGACAAAATGAGCACATCCTTCGGATCAAGTGCATCGATATATTCAATGTTTTTATAGATTGCATCGGCCGTACCTGTATATTCACCAGTACGCTCAGAAGAGAGTAAAGTGATATCCATCGGATTGCCATCAGTAGACCAGGCGTCGCCCCCACCAATATGGTCGTGCAGGGATTGTGCTTCATACTGGGTCAATACCCCGACTGTATCGATCCCGGAATTAGCACAGTTACTAAGAGGGAAATCAATGATTCTGTAGTCTCCACCAAACGGAACTGCTGGTTTGGCTATAATGGAAGTCAAAGGAGCCAGCCTGCGTCCTTCACCCCCGGCCAGCAACATTGCAATGCATTCTTTGTTTGTCTTTTTCATGTTGTTTTCCCTCCCATTTTCATGACAACGCTCAGTTGACAATGTATTAGTCTTTTAAACGTTAGCAAAGCGTGTTGAAACAACAAAAATTGTAAAAAAATATAAAAAATCTTGAACATACTTTTTTTGGACGATCTGGTATTTATATTTATACGATTGACGCTGGAATTTCATTTGCTTCGCCAGTACAATAATGTAAAAGCCCGTCAGAATAAGCATTTAGCGAGCTTGCTAATTTTTCATATTCAAGGCATATTGAAAAGGGTAATAAATAAAGTTGACTAATTTTTGTAACGGAGATTGGTTTTTGTTATAATCCTTTCCAAAATAAGTGATTGCTTATATTCCAATGTAGGGGAACATGTGCAAATGAAAGGCATTATTTGGAATTCGAAAATTGGCAGTACGTAATCATTCTGGAGGTGATCATTTGAGACAACAACGTTCGCAATCAACGCTGCCTAGCTCTGAGGAAATTTATCTATTCCATGAAGGAACTAATTATCATGCATATCGTCACTTTGGTTCACATCTAGCTTCCGAAGAAGGAAAGGAAGGTGTGCGCTTTACCGTATGGGCACCACACGCGCAGCAGGTCGGTGTAGCTGGCGATTGGAATAACTGGAATGGAGATCATCATTTATTACATAGAATTGAAGACACGGGCATATGGACGGGATTTTTTGAAGAGGTTCGGCTCGGTCATCTGTATAAATATCATATTACTGGTGCAGATGGGGAACGCCTGTTGAAGGCAGACCCGTATGCGATTCATGCGGAGGTACGTCCTGCAACGGCATCCGTTGTATCGACATTGGCAGGACATAAGTGGGAGGATGCTGCATGGCGCCGTAAGCGCCGCCCTCTATACCAACGCCCGCTGAATATCTATGAAATGCATGCAGGCACATGGCGGCAAAAGGAAGATGGCAGCCTGTACAATTATCGAGAGCTAGCTGACCTGCTGGTGCCGTATTTGTCTGATATGGGCTATACGCATGTAGAGCTGATGCCGCTTACTGAGCATCCATATGATCTATCCTGGGGCTATCAAAGTACAGGCTATTTTGCACCGACAAGTCGTTATGGCACGCCACAGGATCTAATGTACTTTGTGGATCGCTGTCACCAAGCGGATATTGGTGTGCTGCTGGATTGGGTTCCGGGTCATTTTACAAAGGATGCACACGGTCTGCGCCGATTCGATGGTACAGCGCTGTACGAATACAGTGACCCGGATCGAGCGGAAAAGCATGGCTGGGGCACGCTCTCATTTGACTTTGGGAAGCCAGAGGTACGTTCCTTCCTTATTTCCAGTGCGCTCTACTGGCTGGATGTGTACCATTTTGACGGTCTTCGTGTAGATGCGGTGACCAGCATGATTCGACTTGATTTTGAACGTGAAGGTGGAGGCTGGCGTCCGAATCAATATGGCGGTGTGGAGAATCTGGAAGCTATCTCGTTTTTACGGCAGCTGAATAAGACAGTCTTTCATTACTTCCCACATGCACTAATGATGGCAGAGGAGTCCAGCGCATGGCCGGGCGTAACCAAGCCAGCGCATGAAAACGGGCTCGGCTTCAACTATAAATGGAATATGGGCTGGATGAATGACACGCTCGACTATGTAGAGACGTTTTTCGATGAGCGTCCATCCAAGCATAATTTGCTGACCTTTCCAATAGTCTATGCCTACTCTGAAAACTTCACGTTGCCGCTCTCGCATGATGAGGTTGTGCATGGCAAGCGCTCGCTATTGAATAAAATGCCGGGCAGTTATGAGCAGAAGTTTGCCGGACTGCGTCTGTTACTTGCCTACCAGATGACGCATCCTGGGAAGAAGCTGCTCTTTATGGGGAGTGAATTCGGGCAGTTTATTGAATGGAAAGATCAGGAGCAGCTCGATTGGCTACTGCTCGATTATGAGATGCATCGTAAGACTCAGCATTATACACGCGAGCTGAATCATCTGTATCTGAAATCCCCAGCGCTATGGGAACGCGATCATGATTGGGAGGGCTATGAATGGCTCAATGCGGATGATGCAAGCAATAGTGTGATCACCTATATGCGTAAAGGACGCAAGCCAGCGGACACCTTGCTGATTGCGATCAATTTTCAACCGGTTCCGCGGGTGAATTACCGGATTGGCGTACCTAAGGCAGGCACATATGCTGAGGTTTGGAATAGTGACGATCCTCGCTTTGGCGGTACAGGCGGACGGACGGAGAAGCTGATCGCCTCGGAGAAAATTCCGTGGGATCGACAGGAGCAAAGTATTCGTCTGACGATTCCTCCGCTCAGTGTATTAATTTTGAAAAAAGGAACTGCCAGTAAAAAGGCGAAAAGCTAGAATCATAGCGAATGGAATATAGCCTGCAAAAGCGATAAGCTAATATGGCAGCAGGCAGGGCAGTACCGTTTACATTCAAAGGAGGAGTTTTGCATGAACATTTTATTTGCAGCAGCAGAGGCTAACCCTTTTATTAAAACTGGCGGACTGGCAGACGTGATCGGTGCGCTTCCCGCAGCGCTCAAGAAAGAAAAGTGCGATGTACGTGTTGTCATGCCTAACTACAATAGCATTAGCGAGCCTATTCGCAATCAGGCGACACTGGTCGATGTCGTTCAGGTGCAGGTCGGCTGGCGCAGCCAGTATTGCGGCATCAAGCAATTTAAGCAGGATGGTATTACGTTCTACCTGCTGGATAATGAATATTATTTTGGCCGTGATGGTGTGTATGGCTATGGTGATGATGGGGAGAGATTCGCCTTTTTCTGCCGTGCTGTACTGGATATTTTGCCAGTGATTGATTTTCAACCAGATATTATTCATGCGCATGACTGGCATACAGGTATGATTCCACTGCTGCTGAAGGCGCAGTATCAGTCGCTGCCATTTTATTCTAATATTCGTACGGTATTTACCATTCATAATTTGCTGTATCAAGGCATTTTCCCCTATTCAACGTTGTGGTCATTATTCGGTCTGGACGACCGTTATTTCCATGCAGGCGGCGTAGAGTATTATGGGAATGTGAGTTATATGAAGGCAGGTATCGTGTTCGCTGATCGTGTAACGACCGTTAGTCCTACATATGCCGAAGAGATCAAAATGCCGTATTACGGCTATGGTCTGGACGGTCTGCTGCGTTCACTCGGTGGACGATTGCGCGGTATTGTGAACGGAATCGATACGAAAAGCTACAATCCAGCTACCGATCCGTACCTACAAACCCATTACCGCAGTGCAACGAATAAGCGTTTGGAAAATAAGGCAGCGCTACAGGAAGAGCTTGGCTTGCCGGTAAGAGCGGATGTGCCGATTGTGGCGATGGTTACCCGTCTCGTTGAATCGAAGGGTCTTGATCTCGTTACTCGTGTGCTGGATGAATTGCTCTATTATAATGATGTACAGTTCGTGCTGCTCGGTACAGGTGAAGCGATGTATGAGGACTGGTTCCGCGGAGCAGCCTATCGTCATCCGGAGCGTCTGGCAGCCGAGATTCGTTTTAGCGAGGGTGTAGCACGTCGTATTTACGCTGGAACAGATATGTTCCTGATGCCATCTCAATTCGAGCCATGTGGAATCAGCCAGCTGCTTGCACTGCGATATGGTAGCATCCCGATCGTACGCGAAACGGGTGGTCTGAATGATACGGTGCAGTCGTATAATGAAATGACGGGCGAAGGGAACGGATTCACCTTCCATTCGTATAATGCTCACGATATGCTCTATACGATTCGTCGTGCGGTATCGTTCTATCAGCAGCCAAAGCATTGGAAACAGGTGATGAAGAACGCAATGACTGGCGATTATAGCTGGCAAACCTCTGCACGCGAGTATCTGGATGTGTATCGCGAAGCGCAAATGTATTAATCGGTTGTAATCATATGGGGTTATGATCTTATATGCTAATGGTACATGTACAAGCTCGTTCTCTAGCTGATAGAGAGCGAGCTTTTTGTATAGAGCAGGCTTATTTATCAGCAGGAATACATAACAGCTCCAGCAGTATATAACTACATATAATGAAATGTAAGCTCATGGGAAAGGAACAAGCATTTGCAAATGAAAGACGGGTTTACAGAAAATAAGACATCATGTATACTATTCAAGTTGATAATAATTATCATTATCATATGAACTATGTACATAAAGGAGATCATGTTATGAAAGTTCAATCCTGGTTCAAGCATCTGATGGTAGGAGGAGTCTGTGCCGCACTATTAGCTGGCTGTGGAAATGGAGCATCATCTAACGCTACCTCTTCTGCAAACAACGCTACGTCTACAGCAGGAAGTATCGTCATTCAGCATGATATGGGGACGACAGAGCTGAAGCAGCCAGCCAGTCATGTAGTCGCACTGGAGTGGTCATTCGTGGATGATCTGCTTGCGCTTGGTATTACTCCTGTAGGGATCGCAGATGATGATAAGCCGAAAGCAATGGAGAAGCTGGCAGGCAAGCCAATTGAATATATACCGCTGGGCAAACGCGAAACACCTGACCTGGAAAAGATCGCAGGCGCAGCGCCGGATCTGATTATCGCGGATACCGATCGTCATTCGAAGGTGAAGGATCAGCTGGATCAGATCGCACCTACGATTGTTTTGAACAGCCGTAAAGGCTCTTATGATGATAGCATCAAGGATTTTGAAACGATTGCGAAGGCAGTAGGCAAGGAATCCGAAGCAAAAGCACGTCTGGCGCAGCATGATAAGATGATGGCTGCGATGAAGAAGCAGGTCGAAGCTTTGCCAGAGAAAAAGGTACTGGTCGGTGTAGCGCGTAAAGGTGACTTCAATGCGCATTCCACCACTTCCTATGCAGGGGAAGTGCTGAGCGATATCGGCTTTGAAAATGTAGTTCAGGGTAGTGAGAATGAGCCTTATAAAGAGGTGAATTTGGAGACGATCACGGCGATTGATCCCGATATCATCTTTATCGCTACCGATGATTCACAGGTGATTACTAATGAGTGGAAGAAGCTGCCGGTATGGCAAAATCTAAAAGCAGTAAAGAATCATCATGTGTATATGGTAGATCGTGATATATGGACACGTTTCCGTGGAATCACACCAGCTGAGAAGATTGGTCAAAGCGCGCTGGATTACATCAACGGCAAGCTCAAATCCGAATCGTAAGCTAATGAACGTAGCTTCATTATAAAAGCATGTAAAAAGAGAATTCCTGTTTCTCGTATACCGCACGCGTTGTGTGGATAGAGAAAGCTGGAATTCTCTTTTTAAGTTTGGTTTTACATACATTGCATGGGGCTGTATATAGCTAGTTCCGCAAAATAGTAATTTAAAATACTACTTTGAAATGTACCTTGATGCACCTGCATTCGAAGTCTGATCTGCATTATGATAAACGTACCTATATCCACCTACAAGCTCATTCTTGTTGCACATTATCTTGTTGCAGCATAACATCGCCATTTACATGCCATGCGGCTTGGTTTAGATGCTAAATTACGTTGGCACATCCAGCCTCTAAGCAGCTAGCGTCTTATGATGACGCTCATAACGAACCGTCAGCACACAGGCAAGCGCAAATGCAATAATCATCAACCAAATCGGAATACGTGGATCAAATGTATACGCCCAGCCGCCGATAATACCCGCTGGTGATGTGATCAGCAAAATAAGTACAGACAGCATGGAGAAGATCTTCGCACGCTTATTATCATCAATCGCATTGGCGACAGCCGCTTCCAGATAAGGCGAGCTAATCATCATACCGACCGCAGCAATCACCGTACTGAGTGCCACCCATGCCAGCTCAGTAATCGGTCCCACTACGAGCATAACATTGGAAATGACAGATAATCCGAAGCCAGCCATCATCGATTTATACATGGCCTGTTCTGGAATACGAGGCGTCAGTAGCCATAGCACCACTAGCATAACAATCGAAGACACCGCTGGCACCAGAGAGATCAGATCATTATCAATATGTAAGTAATCCGCCATGTATAGCGAGAGATAGGTCGTTTTCAACGTGGTCTGGAAATTGAACAATACGTATACACCGAAAATGAGCAAGAGCGAATGACTGGCTGTAATTTCACGAATCGCTCCAGCGTAATCAAGCAAGCTTTTACCGAGCCCAAGATCGCGAGTCTCCTGCATTTTACGATAACCCATCTCGGTTTCCTTCGTTGTCAGATGTCGACCGATAAATTGGAAGGTCATCGAGATTGCAGCAATCCAGTACATGATGCGTGTGCCATCGACCAGCCCATAGGAATAGACAAGCAGCCCGCCAAGTGGTGCAAACAATCCGCCAATCACGCTAATAATCTGCAATAACGTAAATACATAAGTACGATCGGATGGGCGCGTATCCTCAACAACGAGACAATAAAAAGCAGTAGAGGGAACACGCTGAAAGCCATTCAAGAGCGCTGCCAATACAAAGAACCATACATTTTGCGATACCGCCCACACAATCGTAGCCAGCGTCCAGCTGAGCAGATCAAAATAAAGCACCGCTCGCTTCCGACCGAGTCGATCGGTTAAGTAACCGCTTAAAAAAGAAGATATAACCTGAACAATCAGACTCAGTGTCGTAATCCAGCCGATTGCCGTCTCGGTTACACCAAGCTCGTACATATACAGCGTGGCGTAAGTCATTACCATGCTGTACGGGATGAGAAAAAAAGGCTCAAAGGCAAGACAGCCACGGCTGTTGCCTTGAAGTCGGGGGAACCAGGTGCGTGCCATAATGTGTGTATTATCCTCCGTTAGGTAGTGGGATGGTAGAGCGGATAGAGCGTTTAAGTAGTAGAGCACCTCCTATTGATCTTCTCTTCCATATCGTTATTATTGTAACAATCCTCTCTTGTCTTTCAAATAGGTTTATTTGGAGAAAGATAATTCCTATTCTCATTAGGATTAGAGACGACTGCTAACAGTAAATTTATTGTAGCTACTCTTCGTTGTTGTTCCATTTATTTATATAAATTAAATAATAAACGTTTCTAGCCGTTGCTATTCATTCTAGATTAAGTATAGTGTAAACCGCTTACTAAGCTTACATAAAGAAAAAAAGAATATAAAAAAGTTAAGCCATGTTTTTATTGAGTCTTGCCAATGTTTTTTAGATCATAAATGGTGTGGTATAGTCGGTTAAGAAAGTAGTAAGCAATACATAAGCAAATCATTTTTTAAAACAATAATACGGAATAAGCGTACCAGGAAAGGAACATAACGATGAGCCATTTTACTGTTGCAGTAATTACTCCCAGTTTGCATGATTTGGAGCGTTTATTAGCTCCATTTCAAGAAAATAATATGGGAGATTGCCCGCAAGAATACCTTGAGTTTTTCGATGTGGAAGAAGAGTATCAACGATCTTATGAATCGGAGTCAGCAGAGTATGTAGAAATGGAGGATGGTCGTTTGCTTTCGCCGTACCATGCCATTTTTCGTGTGCCTTCTGCACAACTGATGACGCCTAAGCATAAAGTCCCCACGCATTTAAGACGTGTGCAGATTCCGCATAGAGAGAAATACAGTACATTTGATGAATACATGATTCAAGGTGTTGTCGGTTATAGCTCCAGGGATGAAAAGACAGGGAGATGGGGCTACTGGGAAAATCCGAATGCTACATGGGACGAGTGGCAAGTTGGAGGAAGGTGGTCGAATATGTTGTTGCTTCATTCAGGCGAAAGAGCTAATGCAGCCCCAATTAAAGATATTTTCTTCATAGAACAGGAGCAATGTGAAGGTGTTACCGTCGAAATACAAGGAATAACGATCCCCGCTGCATTAGCTCCACAACTCGAGAATTGTATAGCTGAAGCTTCTCAAGAATGGGATACGGTTATGGAAGGAGAACATTCGTCCGAGATAGCCTATTACATTCGTCGGTACGTGAATAAACAAGGTTTTTTACGCGATGTATTGAGTATTAATACGTATGCAGTATTGACGCCAGATGGTGTCTGGCATGCTCCTGGAGAAATGGGGAGATTCGGCATAGGCTCGGAAAGTTCAGAACAAGCCAGAGAATTCAGCACTTCGTTCTATGCTACATTCATCCAAAATGCTGATCCAGAGCACTTTTTAGTCATAGTAGATTTCCATATCTAGATTTTAACGATCGAAAAGAATGATTGGGCTTATACTAATTATACGGATGAGAATATCATTTTTTAGCGGCACGAGTTGCAAATTGGATTAATGGAATAATTCCTAGAATGATATAAATAGCACAGAGGACATAGAACAGTGCTGTGAAGTTCGCTTTGAACGTTGGCTTAGTAACCAGCACTGATATTCCCAATACCGCCATAATCGTGTTGGTGATATGCGGTTTCGATTTGTACTTAAATGCACTATACATCATAGCTGCTAATATAAGGATGGTACATACAAAGATAATAACCAAATACATCTACACCTTTCATGATACAAGACGATAGCTTGAAATGAATTACAAAGCCATGTATCTATATCATATTTACTTTAAATGAATTTATATCCATCTATGGAGTGCCCTTAGTTAGATCAGCATCAGTATTGTGCTATGAGCTGTTTCACATAGGAGAGTGACAACAGCTAATGTCGTCACAGTGCCGCCTTTAGATATGAACGAAATTTTCCAGTATGAAGAAAATAATGCTGAATTCCAAATAAAATGCTAACATATGTATAGTATTTATGTAAATATTTTGATAACAAACTATACAATCAAGCTGAAACTTAACAGAGCTACGAATCATCTATGAATCAAAGAAAATTAAGGGAGCAATGTTATGCTGAAAAGAACCAGTTTACTATTCATTCTTATTAGTTTAGTGCTATACACCAATCAGCTTCAATCAACTCAGGCAGCTATACCTGCTATAGCACCGGGAATACATTTGAGCATCAATGGAGAAAAGGTAGAGACCGATTATGAGGCTTATATTGTTAGGGCAACTCAAACTGCTTATGTTCCGATCCGATTTGTGGCGGAAGGATTGGGAGGAACTGTAAGCTGGGACAAAGTGAAGCAGCAGGTTACCATTCATTCCAACGATCAACAAGAAATTGTTTTAACGATGGGTAGTAATGTGGCCTATGTGAATAGTAAGATGAAAGTTTTATCTAATGTTCCGCAAATAACTACTCCTAGAGCTATGGTGCCTGTTCGCTTTGTATCCGAAGTTTTAGGTGCTACAGTGGATGCTACAAAATCCAGTGATGGAATTTTAAATATAAATATTACAATGGGTAAATGAGCACTATAATCAATTTTTGTTTTCACAGATAATCTTCTTAATACAGTTAGCCACTTCATATTTCATGAAGATTATAATTATTACACATCTAATATAAAGGAGAGCAACTATGCAAAAACTAAGCCCGTCCTTCAGTGGAGCCTTACGAACATTTTCATTTTGGATCGCCAATGGTACGGTGGGAATGCCGCTACTAAAAGGAATTGATTATTCCTGCATTTTTGAAGAACCAAGCGCATTAGAACAAGCTTATGCGATCTTTGCTAATGTAATTGAGATGGATGATGAAGGTACAGTTTGCAATGCGAAGCATGCGGAAATGAGAGCGGCGCAGTTTATTCGTAGTTATGTGGATGAGAATTATACAGTGGAGCCAGAATTTGAGGGTTGGGAAGTTGCCCTCTACTAAATACTAGAGTACCAAGAGATCAACGATGTGGCTACGCAAATAGATGAACATCTAATCTTAATTACAAGCAGGTCAGCACATTATATACAACTCATTTCGGAGGCTATGGAGGCTATCTAATGAAATATACACAGTTTATATGGATCATGATATTAAGCATTATTACAGTAGCAATCTCAAGCTATGCCAGCCCTTCTTTTGCCGCCACTCCCTCCGTACAATTGGTCATTAACAGTCAGAAGATCCAGACGGATGCTCCTCCAGTGAATGTTGACGGCTCCAATATGGTATCGTTATCCTCATTAAAGGCATTAGGACTTCATTTGCAATGGGATGCGAAGGGGCGAAAAGTAACGGTGCAATCCTCAGGCAATCGTAATGCGCTATCCGTCGTAGTTGGTAATAAAGTAGCTCAATTCGGAGCACAATCCTTTCCACTACAAACGCCGCCTATTTTAAAAAATAATCGTGTACTGGTTCCAGTTCGTTTTATTAGTGAGGCATTTGGAGCGGAGGTTATTTGGAATAGTGCAGATCGGATCGTGATGATTCGCTCGGCTGAGCAGTCGCCTAATTACAAAGCTTTATATCAAGGTGCGGATCTGGTGAAGGCACGTCAGATCGCGGTAGATTTACCGAGTGCAGATCAGCCGATATACAATAGCACAGATGAGGAAATTACATACGCATATCATTTTCCAGAAGGAGAAGCGCTTCGTTACTATGATTATGAAGGTAATCATGTGAGCTATTATGAAATTGCAAATGATGTGAAATCCTTAGTCTGGGAAGCCGTTGTAGATGAGAAGGGTGGGTATGTCAAAGAACATGGTAAGCGTCCTGTATCCGATCCCTCTACCGTCTATTTTAGAAAACATCGCATTGATAATGGAGTGGACTATGGTCGAGTAGGCGATAAAAAATCGTATACGGGTGAAGCTGCGAATGGAACACTGGCTCAAATCATTATGAAGATTCCTAATGAGATTCGTACAGATCAACTGCAATCGCTACGCCAAGCAAGAGAAGCCGTACTGAGTATGAAAACTGTCTCATTAGCATCGGAATTGCCGACGATCGGCATACAGACGTTGATCCGTTATTTTCCGATCGGCAAGTCTGATGTGTATTTTGATTCTACCGATGATCTGATCACGTATTATAAAATCGAAAACAATAAGCGTTATGAGATCTGGTCAGCTAATTATAAAATGGACGTACCCGCTAAGCATAAAGAATTTCCTTTCTTCCCCTATCACATTACAAAAGAAATAGGGAAAAGACCGACGATCACTACGCCTGTAGCATATTATGTATACAGAGGAGCAATCTCAGATTTGCGCTATGGGTTGATTGATCTGCAAGGAAAGGAAACAGAGCTCGGTCATACCGATCCTGCACAAACGAAGCAATACTTTCCAGTTAGTAACGAAGAATTGGCGCTATTAAAATAAATGGTTGAGAGCCTTCTCATAACTGAACGCCAATGAACAATAATTATATTTTCTGAAGGCAGTATCCTTCACTTTCATTTCGGATAAACTGCACTAGAAAATGATAGTCTAACGCGCTTAGTGGAGTGAATCGATGGATCAAAATATCCGTGTGCATATGCCGATCTCATTTGACAACATATAGGATACAATTTAATATATGCTATAGCATATAAAAGGAGGCTCAAAATGAAAAAGCTCATCTTAGCGCTTGAACGCGAATTACTCGTCGCCGAGAAACAGGATAACACATGGAGTGTACAATCGTTTTTCAAGGGTGCTAATCCAGTATCCCTTGCTGTAGATCCGCATGATGGTAATATCATCTACTGTGCGACCTTTGATCGCGGATTGTGGAAAACGTACGATGGCGGGGCTTCATGGCAGGCTATCGATATTGCACCTTCGTTTGGTGAGTTTGCACGGCAAGATCAATCCAGTCGAGTGTATACCGTGCTTCGAATAGTTGCTAATCCTAACCATGAAGGGCAATCGATTCTGTATGCAGGAACCGAACCAAGCTCAATTGTACGGTCTATAGATGGAGGCAAGTCCTTTGAAACGCTGACTGATTTTGCTGATGCGCCTTCAAAAGCTAGCTGGTTTTTCCCACAGCGACCGTATACGCATCATGTGAAGCATATTGCGACTCATCCCCACGATCCGCATGCTCTGTATGCCACGATCGAGGTGGGTGGTCTATTTCAGAGTCCAGACGATGGTATAACCTGGGTTGAATCTCCACATGCTCCGCGTGATATTCATGAATTGTATACCCATGCGCAAGCGCCGAAACGTTTGTATGCTGCATTAGGTGATTCTTTTTTAAAGGAAGATGATCTCGGTCATGGCTATGCCGAAAGTCTGGATCATGGTGCAACCTGGCAGTATATTGCAGATGGGCTGGAGCACCATTATGTATATCATCTGGCTGTTGATCCGCATGATCCAGATATCGTGCTTCTGGCAGCTTCCTCTAGTCCTCGACATGCGCATGAGTACCAGAATGGACAATGTGACTCGATGATTTATCGCAAGGAGAAGCATCAGGCGTGGACACCCATTACAGAAGGGCTGCCTCCATCGCAAGGGACGCTGGTTTCAGTGTTAGATGTGAACGAACAAGGGGAGTTTTTCGTATTTAACAATCACGGTGTGTATGTCTCTCAGGATCATGGGTTGACATGGGGACGACTCGATATTCCGTGGAAGCCAGGCTATGTGCATCAGCACCCTTATGCAATGGCTGTGATTGACTAGCGTCAGCGTATCACGACATCCAGCCCTGTATATATTGACAGTCGATGCAACATCTCGTATGATTCAGAAAATTATGATTTGAAGAATGGCGAGGTAACGCAATGAATATATACGACTTGACTGGATTTCTTGTGCATCGTACAGATGTGAAAATGACGAATTATTTTATGAGAAAATTAAGCCCTTATCAGATTACACCAGAGCAGTGGGGAATCATTTCGGTGTTGGATACAGAGCGAGCTGTGAATCAAAAGCAGTTAGCAGAAGCAATTGATCGCGACCAGACGACAGTGGTACGAATGATTCATTCTTTGGAGCGCAAAGAGATGATCAAAAAGATCACCAATCTGGAGGATAAGCGTTCACATCATTTATATTTATCGGAGAAAGGTTCCCATATCAAAAAAGAGCTGCTTCAAACTGTACAAGAAGCGCATGATTATGTGACACGAGGATTTACGGCAGAAGAAAGGGAGCAGCTACAATCATTTCTAAATCGTTTATATGACAATGTAAAGGATGAAGGATAAGGCAGATTAATCGTTGATCCTTTAAGAAGGAGGACTTATTGATGTTAATAAATAAAGTAGCGATCGTTACAGGGGCAAGTCGAGGAATCGGGGCAGCTACAGCGCGTCTGCTGGCACAACAGCATGCTAAGGTGGTCGTTAACTATTTTAGCAATGCTGCCGCAGCGGAGCAGGTCGTTGCAGCTATTCAAGCGGAGGGCGGTAAAGCTATCGCGATTCAAGCAGATGCGAGAGACGAAGCACAAATGAACACACTTGTGCAGGAAACGCTTCACCATTTTGGCAGGATTGATATCCTTGTCAGCAATGCGTCAATCGGCTTTCCAATGGCTTCATTTATGGATGTATCGTGGAATGATTTGGAGTTAAAGGTATCTGATGAGCTGAAGGCAGCCTTTGTTCCGGCGCGAGCGGTTGCGCCAACGATGATCGAGCAGCAAAGTGGCAAGTTGATTTTTATCTCCAGTGGCTTAAGCAATTTTGCACAGGCTGGATTTATCGCTCATGGTGTGGCTAAAAGTGCATTAAATGCCTTTGCTCGCTATGTTGCGAATGAGCTAGGAACTCACCAGATTACAGCGAATATCATCTCTCCGGGTATGGTGGAAACGGATGCCACTTTATATACACCTGTTGAAATCAAGCAGCAGACCGCTCAGATTACACCACTTGGACGTATTGCACAGCCTGAGGATATTGCCCGTGCGGTTCTACTGTATGCGAGTGCTCATAGTGACTTTATTACAGGAGCTTATGTGCCGGTATCTGGTGGAATGGAAATGAACTAATCGAAAAGACCCATTATATGCTATAGCATGAAATGGGTCTTTTTTATTCAAATTTCGTTCAAATCGAGAAGCTGACAATATAGAAGTGTTCGTATATGCATTGCAAAATATACATTATAATGTATTCATCATAGTATGCCTATTTTATAGAAGGAATCTGAATAGAAACATAAATGAATGTCAATCGTATTCATTTTACCGAGGGAGACGATGCAATGAAGCAATCACGTTCAATTATGAAGCTAGAACTGAATCCAACACGGGTTGTAGAAGATACAATGGATTATGACGAGATGGTTATAGGAGCGATAAATTGGGATAATTTGAATCAATTAGCGCATTTGTTCTACAAATCGTATCATAATACAGTAGATGATGAAGGCGAGACGCCAACTGAGTGGGAGCAGGAGCTAGAACATCTAAGGGACGGAAAGTATGGGTCTGTGCTGTATGATTTATCATTTAACTTATATGCTGCTGAACAATTGATTGGTAGTATTGTATGTTCGAAGTTTAAAGGCATCCATTTAATATTGTATATCGTTATTTCTCCATCATATCGTGGGAGGAGCTTATCGAAGGTGCTGCTTCGTGAAACGATTCATAGCGCTATACGGAAGCAGCTGGATTCACTTTATCTTATGGTTACGGACAGTAACGTGGCCGCAACTCGTACTTATGATGCGATTGGTTTTAAAAAGGTAGGAACGGATTGGGCAGAGGTTCTCAAGAGGAATTTAGAATGAACTTAAGGGGAGAGAATCATGAAGAGGTGGTTTAAGTCGTTATGGTGGATTGCTATAGCTTTGAACTTTGGTTCCAATCTTTTGGTGATTGTAGCAGCAACAGCTAATTTTCAAAGGAGTATGGATTTAGAAAGTCGCTTTATGCTAGTAATTATAGGTATTCCTTCATTAATATTATTAATTATGTCGGTTGGCGGATTATTAACTCAATCGTCCAAGGATGCACTCCTAGCGAAGTACATTGCGGCTACGATCATTATCGTAATTTTAGTAGTATTGATACCTACCAATGTACGAGTAGCTCAATCTCAAGCTGAAGGCTGGCTGTATGACTATGTAAGAAGCGACCCGCTCAAGCTTACAGCAGACGGGAAATATGAATATCGGATGGATCTGTTAAATAACTCGCAACGTAATCATAAAGAGGTTTTATACATAAAAGAACGAGCAGGTACTGAAGAGAAGCACATACGACTACCTATCCATAAGGATTCATCAAATATGTACTCATTCGGATACGGAAGTGGCGATTGGGGATGGGCGCGAATGAAGGCAACAACCGAGCCAGATCAGTATGAACTGACGACTACAGGGTACTTGGATGTTCCTATTCAAACCTTTAAGATCAATGTTCGCGAAGGAACCGCTGAACTAATCTCAGTCGAACAATGAAAGATAGAAGTAGAATGTTCATTTAAAAGTGTATGTGTGGAAAGTATGGTCACAACAAAGCCCTTGAGAATACCCGCTCTCAAGGGCTTTGTTATCTTTTATTCATAGCTATACAATCAACCGACCATATCCATTTCCACCTGCTTCAGCTTATAAAAATACCCTTGTTGCCGTATTAGCTCATCATACGTACCTGTTTCCACAATCCGTCCTTGATCCATCACAACAATCTGATCCATACGCTCTAATCCAGTCAAGCGATGACTGACCATGATCAATGTATCCGTCTGGGCATGCTGGAAGAGTAGCTGCAATACACGCTGCTCTGTCACATAATCGAGCGAGGAGGTCGGCTCATCCAGTAACCATAGTGACCCGGAGCGCAGCAGGATACGGACGAGGGCGAGACGTTGCTTTTCACCATCAGATAGATTCTCCCCTTTTTCCAGAACGTGGTCATCTAGCTTTTTATCGCTTAGCTCCACCTGTTCCAGCAGCTCCAGCAAGCGAATATCCGATACAGCATCTTGCTCCAGTAGCAGATTCTCGCGCAGTGTACCGCTGAAAAAGTGATTATGTTGCAAGATTACACGAGCCTGCTTCCAGATACTTTCTTGATCCAGCTCCTGTATCGATATATTATTCAGGTGAAGCTTTCCCTGTACGTCTGTGTGCAGCTTGAGGATGAGCTCCAGCAGGCTCGTTTTACCAGAACCACTAGCACCGACAATTGCTGTTTTGGAACCAGCAGGCATATGAAGGGAGATATCCTGAAGTGTCCAGCGCCAGTCACCATCATAGCGAAACGATACTTTTTCCATATCGATATGAACAGGTTGGTGGGGCTCCAGTACACGGGAGGTAGGTGCAGGAAGCTCTGCATCTGCTAGCACAGTGTTCAGCCGCTTAGCAGCATATTCACTGTCTTTTTTATAAGCAGGCAGGGTTGCCATAGCTGCCGATTCATCGAATACGGTCATTGCGGTCATAATCAGCATCGCGAGAAACAGTCCATCCATCGAGCCTTGCAGGATCAGTAGGGCACCAACGACCAGCACTGCCCATGAAATGAAGAAAGTCATGAATGAATGAAGAGACTGCCCGCGTAACAGTCGAGTGGCATCCTGCTGTTGTGCATCCGTCAACTGGCTTGCCAGCCGCTCTGCACGCTGCTCATGCTCTGCTAGACGACCATATATTTTCAGATCGACAAATCCATACATCATCTCGGTCGAATCGGTTGCTAGCTGAGCGCGTAGCTGTTGAGCAGCGCCGGTTTGCTTCAATTGACTTCTACGCACGATCGCAGGTACACCAAAAGCGGTGATGATCATGCCAGCGACAAATACGAGCGCGATCCAGATCGAGATGAAGGAGGTGACTGCTACGGTTGTCAGAAATACTGATATGACAATAATCGGTGGATAGGCAACACGTAAAAAGTAAAATTGCAGACTCTCCACATCACCAACAATCTTAGTTAGCAGATCACCGCTACGCTGCTGATTCAACCATTGCGGCGAAACCGGAAGCAGCTTGGAGAAAAACGTCGTCCGCAGACGACTCAGCAGTGAAAAGGTGGCGCGGTGCGAGTAGAGGCGTTCTCCATAGCGGCTTGCCGCACGTACCAGACCGAGCAGCTTGACCGATGCTGCAAGTAAGATCAATGTATATAGCGGCGGTAAAAAGACCGTTTTCGAGATCAGATAGCCACTCATGGAGAATAGCGTAACGCCCGCAATGCCAGCGATAAAGCCGGTAAGAATCGAAATCAAAATATCCTTGCGCTCCTGTAGCATCGCGCGTGCAAAGATCGATAATTCACTCATGCCAGCACCTCCTGACGCTGCGTACGTACCATTGCTGCATATTGTGGAACCGTAGCTAATAGCTGATCATGCGTACCGCTGGCTACTAACTTTCCCTCTTCAACGAATATAATCAGATCAGCATCGCGAATCGTATGCAGTCGATGCGCAATCGTAATCACGGTAGCATGTTGAGAGAGCTGTTTCATCGAATCCAGCAAAATATGCTCGGTATGCAAATCAAGCCCTGTCGTCGGTTCATCAAAAAAGAGTACAGCCGGCTGTTTGAGAAAAGCTCGTGCAAGTGCCAGTCGTTGTCGCTCGCCACCTGACAAGCCACGACCACCTTCACCAACGACGGTATCGTAGCCATGCTCTAGCTCAGTGAGAAGTGTAGCGAGTCCAGCCGCTTCGGCAGCATGAACAATCTCCGCTCTAGTTACCTCACGATCTGTCGCAATAGCAATATTTTCAGCTAATGTTCCGGCAAAAATATACGGATGCTGTGTAATATAACTTATTTGATCTAACCAGCTTGCTTCTTGCTCTGGTGTTAATTGCTGATTATAGAAGTGAATTTCACCGGAAGAGGGTTTGAGCAGTCCAGCAATTAGATGCAATAAAGTTGTCTTTCCCGCTCCACTTCGTCCGACAATCGCTACTTTAGCCCCCTGCGGGATAGCTAGTGAGCCTGCATGAAGCGAGAAGTTCTCTGCATGGTCTCCATATTGAAATTGAAGATCATGCCATGCGATAACAGAAGAGGATTCAGCCTGTTTCAATTCAGATCCATGAAATGCATGAGAAATAATCGTTGAGCTTCCCGCTGCCTTCCCGTTATGCTCTTTGGCAGAAGCAGAAGCAGAAGCAGAAGCAGAAGCAGAAGCAGAAGCAGAAGCAGTTGTAGATGTCGCTACTTTTGCTGCTCCAGTTCCTTCTACCAGCAAGGCTTCAATCGTACGAATCGCCCCCAGGCTGGTTCGTCCTCCATGGAAGGCAGTTCCGACATTTTTGAGCATATTATAAAATTCCGGCACCAGCAGCAAAATGAGAAAGGCAGTATGAAAACGCATCGTTTTGAACACAACGAGCTGCAAAGCGAGCTCAAGCGCGACAATACCGATACCAAGCATCACAATTGTTTCCAGTGCAAAGGTGTTCATAAACGCTACCTTTAAAATACCCATCGTCGAATCGCGATAGGATAAGCTGCGCTGCTCAATTTGCTTCTGCTGCGCCTGAGCACGCCCGAATAGCTTGAGCGTAACTAACCCCTGTACCGAATCGAGAAATGTACCCGAAAATTGAGCCAGCTGCTGGAATTTCTCCTCTGACTTTTTCTGTGTTTGTATACCGATTAGTGCCATAAAGAGTGGGATAAATGGGGCCGAAAATAGCAAAATCAATCCAGACGGAACATGTAATATGAAGACGACAACTAGAATCATGAGCGGCACGATCGAAGCTTCAATCATTTTGGGCGTATACTGGCTGAAATAAGAATCGGCTTCATCGACAGCATCCATGGCTACGCTGACCTTGCCGCCAGTTTGCTCCTGTCTTGCGAACAGTAATGGTTGTGTAGTCAGCCAGCGCAGGCATTTGGAGCGAAAGGTTCGCTTGGCATCCGCGGCAATTCGCAGTCCAATCGAACCATTACTGTAAGCAATCCATGTGCGCAGCAGCATCACGCCCAGCAAGATAGCGACAATAGGTATCCATACACGTACGGGCGCAGACTCTACGAAAACCTGCTGCACCGCCTGTGCTAGTAGTGCCGCTTGCGCAATCGTCATGATCCCAAGCGCAAGCGAGAGTAGACGTATCCAGCCGGTACGTTTTTTCTGTGTTTGCATGAACTCATATAGAAGCCCGGCTTTCGGTTTCATCGATAAACCTCCTCAACGTTTGCCTTTGACATAATCGGCATCAAAAAGGAACAGACGGAAGACGAGTGCCAGTGATGGAATAAGCAGTAATAATCCCCCGATAAAAGCAGCAATTAGCGCAATACCCATTGCTTCTCCGGTCGCACTACCCTGCACCGTAATATACGGATCAAGAATATACGGATAATGTCCAATACCATAAGCGAAAAAGGCACAGCCAAATTGCAGCATTACACTCATAAATGCCCAGCCATAACGACGTTCCTTATACAGCAGCCACAACACGATCAGGAAGAACACCACAGACAGACCGAGTAGCCACCATAGATTCATCATATTTTGAAAATGACGTGCATTGTACTGACTCAAATACAAAAATGCGGTAAAGGCTGCAATAATCGTCGGTGTGCTCCAAAATAATGCATAGCCGCGCAATAGCTTGAGCGCTGGCTGATCATCCGCCCGATCAGCATAAAAGGTTAGGAATGAAGCACTGATAAACAGCACGGAAGTAATCGCCAGCGCTACAATACTCCAGGCAAGCGGGCTGGTGAGTAGCTTCATATACTCCAGCGTCACCACGCCATTGTTTTCCATAATAAATCCACCTTCGGACAGCACCAGTGCTACCGATAACGAGGCAGGAATAAGCAACCCTGTTGCACCATATAGAAATAAAAAGACAATATTCTTTTTCGAGCCATAATTCTCAAACGCATAAAATGAACCCCGAATCGCAATCAGCACAATCGCAATACTGCCCGGTACGAGCAAGGACGAGCCATAATAATGCGCCGCAGATGGGAAAAAGCCAATCAAGCCGATGAAAAAGAAAACGAAGAATACATTGGTAATCTCCCACACAGGAGACAGATAACGTGAGATGAGTCGATTGATCAGATGATCCTTCCCCGTAGCCCGAGCATAAAAGGCGAAGAAGCCTGCGCCAAAATCGATCGAAGCGACAATCAGATATCCGTACAGGAATATCCACAGCACCGAAATTCCGATAATTTCATAGCTCATGATTGCAGTTCACCTTCTTCCTTTACCTTGGCTGCATGAATTGCCGCGATCTTCTCCAGTTCAACTTCTGCTGGATTGTTGCGGAACAGTCGTCGCAGGACGATGATGCATAGCGTTCCGAGCACAATGTAGAGCAGTAAGAATAAGAAGAAGAGTGGCATAATACTTGGCGAAGTCGTCGCCGCTTCCTCGACACGCATGTAACCGCGAATAATCCATGGTTGTCGTCCTACCTCCGCGTAGAACCAGCCCAACTCCACCGCGAAAAAGGCAAGTGGCGCTCCCAGCACAATCGAGCGTAATAGCCAGCGATTGTATTCATTGCGCTTACGCCATAATAAAAAGACGAAAAAGATCGCCGATATCGCTAATAAAATAAAACCAATGCTAGCCATAAAATCAAACAGATAATGAATCCATAATGGTGGCTGCTCATTCGCAGGGAATTCATTTAAGCCGGTTACCTCAGCATTAAAATCGCTAAATGCCAGAAAACTGAGCGCTTTGGGAATATGCAGCGCGCCGATAACCTCGCGTTCCGCATTCAGCCAGCCGAAGAAGATCAGGTCAGCCCCTTTTTCCGTTTCAAAATGCCATTCAGCAGCAGCTAGCTTCTCTGGCTGGTGCTCTGCGAGGAACTTGGCAGCCGTATCGCCAGCAAGTGCTGTCAAAAAGCTAAATACGAGCAGTACGCTCATCATGAGCTTGAGTGCTTTTTTCGTATAATCAGTCGCACCCTTACGCAGAATCGAAAAGGCGGCAATTGCAGCGAGTAGAGCTGCTCCTGTCATATACGCCGAGGTTAGCACGTGAAATACTTTAGATGGTGTTGCTTCATTAAACATCGCCTGCAACGGATACACGGCTGTAAATTGTCCATTTACGAGTGAGAATCCTGCGGGCTGGTTCATAAATCCATTCACCGTCGTGATAAAAAAGGCAGACATCGATGCACCGAGTACAATCGGAATCGTAAGCAGCCAGTGTAAATAAGGATTGCGGAAGCGATCCCATGTATACAGGTAGATGCCGAGGAAGATCGCTTCAAAAAAGAAAGCAAATACCTCCATAAATAGTGGCAATGCGATCACATTACCAGCTAGCTGCATAAAGTTCGGCCATACGAGCGCGA
The DNA here is from genome assembly GCF_034055775.1 of Paenibacillus hunanensis. Classification (NCBI taxonomy): domain Bacteria; kingdom Bacillati; phylum Bacillota; class Bacilli; order Caryophanales; family Paenibacillaceae; genus Paenibacillus; species Paenibacillus hunanensis. The sequence goes on from NZ_CP139194.1 coordinate 2,648,140, forward strand.
GCTGTAGTGAAATAGCCGTACCTGTCACGACACCAACAGCGACAGAAATAATAAAGCCTCTCGTCCAGCGCTTCGCCATCAGCGTATAGTGGTGATCTTTTTTACGTATTCCGACCAGCTCTGCGATAGCGATCATCAGTGGGATTGCCACACCAATCGTTGCAAAAATAACGTGAAAGGATAGCGTCAATCCAGTCACAAGCCGGCTCCATAGTACAGTATCAATCATCATAATGGGAATCCTTTCTCCATGGAATAAGAGATGTTCTATATGAGAGTAGCTTAACAACTTTTCCGCGTTGTATGTGATTTTTGATACAATCTTCAAACAAAAATCAAAGATTTAAGGCGATTTAGTGAAAATATGCACAATAGCCCGTTAGGGTTATTGTGCATTGTAATGGAGCGTGCTGGTAGGTTGGTGGAATGGCTAGTTTTGACGGGTGTTGAATAGAAGGAGGGATTCTCTATAGAAGAAAAATCATCGGAGTGATGGATAATTCAGTACTCATCCGAAATAATTTCAAACATTAATCCTAAATGTGCTTTAGCTTCAATAAATGCACTGGCTTGATCCCAATTGTCTATAGACTTACCAAAATCAATACTATGCTCTAAAAAGGGCTGGGTTTTGTTCTCAGTTAGCTCGAATCCATCTATGCCATAGATTCTAGTTTGGTTTGCTTGTAGTGCAGCAATTTTACGTAATGCTAACTGGCTATCGTAAAATTGAGTGTTATTTTTTTGGATAAAGCCTGGTGTTTGATTGTATGTATCCATAGGTATGCCCTCCTGCAAAGTATGATTGAAAATGTTTTTTATGAAACAGATAATGTATATTAAACTTCAACGATATAAAGCTTTATATCCGATACTTCAGTCGCTTTAGTCGTTTTAAACTCTATGAATGCTGCAAAGCTGTATTTCGTATCGCCTATACTCACATTTCCATTAGTAGCACCAATTTTGCCATGACTAATTGCATCTATAACTTGAATCGTATCAGGTTGCTGTTGAAAAGATTCACCATACCAGTGAACAGATGTTGTCTCACCCTGTCCACATTTAGCCAGTATTTGGATCGTAAACTCCTCGACAAAAGCATTTTTGGGAGAGTTGTTGCATTTTCCGCTTTTTATGATGTTCATGAACATTCTCCTTTTCAAAAAGTCTCAATAATCTTGAATAAGACTATGATATCGATTCATGCTTTAATCGCTCTATAGGTAGAATTTATTATAACACTAAAAGGCTCTCTTCCTTCTGGAAAAGAGCCTTTAAATCTGTCAGCCCATCAATCTCCGCCGCCACCGCCACACGAGCTGCAAGAGGAGCTACAGGAAGAACTACTACACGATGAACTGCTACAGGAATGACCACCATGACTCCCCCCACTATGACCACCGCCATGATGGCTGTCATTGCTGGTGTAATTGTCACTGCTGCTAGAACCTGTGCCACAGGAGCTGCTCGTACCACCAACCGGGCGTTCCTCGCGTACATCTGCTGGTAGGAACGGATCAACACAGCTAGAGAAGTCGCCTGGTGGTAAATAGGAATAGTACACACACGCTGCACCAGCAGCGCTTAATCCAAATACAGAGCTATTATACGTATCACTAGAAGCAGCATAATTTGATGATGACTGCTGCTCTGGACGTTCTCCCCGCAGTGCTGCCTGACTTTGAACGGTAAAACGACGATAAAGGTGTAAAATAACCTCGCGTGCTTCAGGGCTACGCTCGAACATCGAGCTATTAAACAACGAATGCTGAGGCTGATATTCACTGAATGCCAGTAGCTCATTCATGATCGAGGACGGGAGCGGCTGACGGAAAAAGGTACCCCATAGATTCGTATTCGCACGCTCAAGTGGAAATAGCTCTCCATACACCCAATCGAACAGGGCACGCTGCTGGGGCTGTGATACGGTACCGCCATGTGGTGAATGATGCAGCATGTAGCCATAGAATCGGTTACACAGCTGCTCATATTCTCGGGTAAACATCAGCATTTCATGCCATACATCATCCACCCGAGAACTGAACATGGGCACCTCACGAAATAGAGCACAGATCAGCATATAGCGCTTCATCTCATGCCAGCGCCATTCAAACTCTCGATAGGTCATATCGGGATGCTCGCTCTGGATACGTTGCCACAGCTGCACGGCATAATGCTCTGGAATCGAGGCTTCCAGCTTATTGGCGAGCGCTTCAGCAGGATGTCCGGCAGGGACAAGGGAACCAGGCGGCCCCACTTTATTAAAAAGCTTTATATTTTCCTGTAAACGCCTCACCATCTGGCGCTCTGGCGTATTGGATTTGCGGAAAATCATAATGGCGATGATTATAAGGGCAATAATGATAATAACGGTCTTCATCATACATAGCCTCCTGTCGTCATGCTGGATAAAGGATTAACCTGCCAATTTACAAATTGAAAATGTAGATTATGCCCGCTGCATCTGCTGCTCGAATTCGCTACGAATTTGCTGTAGTAATGTCGGGTTGGTCATCACGTCAAATGCAGTCTCTGCCAGCACGGTTGCAGTGAATACCATCGCTTCCAGCGCCTGCGGCTCCTGCGCACGATCGCGGAAGCCGATACTATGCAGCTCGTGCTTTTCATCGGTGACTTTGACATAAGGATGGATAGCTGGACAGCGAACCGATACATTGCCCAGATCGAGTGAGCCCGCATCCTTGCCAGATTGAATCTCCTCGCGCTGCACACCGTTTGCCATTAGATTCTGGCTAAACGCTTCGGATAGGGTACGATTGGTGATCAGTTCATCGTAAGAGTATTCATAATTGGAAATCTCGATGCGGCAGCCTGTTTGAAGGGCTGCACCTTCGGCGATCCGTTTGACACGATCAACGAGTTCATTTGTATATGCGCGACTGGCAGAGCGAATATAAAACTGTGCAGAAGCATAATCGGGAATGATATTTGCCGCTACGCCGCCTTGATTAATAATACCGTGGATGCGCGTATCGCTTCGCGTCTGTTGACGCATCGCATTGATGCCATTGAACAGCTGTAATACTCCATCTAGCGCATTAATACCATGCTGTGGACTAGCCGCTGCATGCGCCGATTTACCGAAAAATTCAAATTGCAGCGCGTCCATCGCCAGCGAAATGCCCGATTCCTCATATGCATAATACGGATGAGCCATCATCGCAAAGTCACAATCATCGAACAAGCCTGCTTGTGCCATCGGTACTTTGGCGCCGCGTGTTTCTTCGGCTGGCGTACCGTATACCCGAATCGTACCTCCAATTTCATCTATTACGGATTTGAGTCCAATCGCTGCACCTGCGCTCATCATACAGATTAGATGATGACCGCACGCGTGGCCGATCTCAGGCAATGCATCATATTCACACATTAGGCCAACTGTTGCGCCTGGCTTGGCAGCAGTATACGTAGCAATAAAGGATGTTTCAATGCCGAGCACTGATGCTTGTACATCAAAGCCATGGGCGGCGAGTAATTCCTTCAAGCGTGCAGAAGCTTTATATTCCTCATTACCAAGCTCAGGGTTTTGCCCGATATATACAGATACAGATTTGAATTCCTCAGCGTTCTGCTGAATCGCTTTTTTTATATGCTGCTTGAGTTCGATGTGATTCATGTTGATAATCTCCTTTAATACAATTATGTAGAAAAATAACGTTTTCTGCTATCAGTATAGCATGTGAGTCTCAGCAAGTCGTCTAATAAGAGGTTAAATGATTGTCATGATCACTGTGACACTTCATTCACATTTTTGCATAACTAACCATTGAATAATCATACAAATTCATTTATAATAACCCGGTTGACTATAAGTCACAAGGACAAGGAAATACCCCATTATATGTATGTAAAGGAGATAGAAGGTTGAAAGCACTAAAACCATGGCTAGGATGCGTAATGAGCATACTGATGCTATTTTTCATGATTTTACCAACAATGGCCTCTGCTGAAGGCTCTGGTAAGACGATTGTTGTCGGACTGAGCGCAGACTTTGCGCCATATGAGTTTCATAAAAACATTGATGGACAGGATCAGATCGTTGGTTCTGATGTAGAGATTGCCAAACGAATTGCCGCTGATATGGGCGCGCAGCTGCAAATTCAGGATATTCCATTCGATAGCTTGCTGCCAGCACTGAGCAGTGGACGGATCGATATGATCATTTCGGGCATGACACCAACAGAAGATCGTCGTAAAAATGTCGACTTCTCAGAGTCATATTATATATCCCGTCAGGTCATCATGACCCGTGCGGAAGATAAGGATAAATACGCAAGCTTTGATAGCTTGAAAGGTATTACGATCGGTGTACAAAAGGGCTCGATTCAAGAAGGCATCGCCAAGGATATCGAAGGTGCCAAGCTAACATCGGTTGATAAAATCTCTGATGTGGTACTACAGCTTCAATCCAAGCGTGTTGATGCTGCGGTTATGGAAGGCCCGGTTGCAGAAGGCCAGGTAGCTAACCATAGTGATCTGGCAATTACCGCCGCACAAATTCCAAACAGTGATACCGAGATGGCAATCGCTGTGAAAAAGGGAAATACCGAGCTACTTGCTCAAATTAACGGTACGCTGGCTGATCTGAAAAAGACAGATGCCGTTCCTAAATTTATTCAGGAAGCAACAGCATTGAACTCGGATGAGCAGACAGAGCCAAACAGTATTTTTAGCATTTTCTGGGATTACCGTCATTATTATGCGACAGGTGTACAATATACACTGTTGCTGTCTGCATTAGGCGTATTGTTCGGTTTTGTGATTGGTCTGATCGTAGCCCTGCTACGTCTGTCCAATCTGAATGTACTGCGCTGGATTGCGATGACGTATATTGAGATTTTGCGCGGAACACCGATGCTGGTGCAATTGCTCATTATTCACTATGGGATTGCGCAAACCTTCCATATTGAATTTAGCGTACTGCAATCAGGTATTATTACACTCTCGATTAATAGCTCTGCTTATCTGGCAGAAATCTTCCGCGCTGGTATTCAAGGCGTGGATCGTGGACAGACAGAGGCGGCACGTTCACTCGGTATGTCGTATGGCATGACACTTCGCCATATTATCATTCCACAGGCGATCAAAAGCGTATTGCCAGCGATCGGTAATGAATTTGTCGTAATTATCAAAGAATCATCGATCGTTTCCTTTATCGGGGTTGCTGATCTGATGTTCCAGGCACAGGCGGTACGTAGTATTACGTATTCAGCATTGTATCCACTGCTGATCGCCGCAGCCATCTATTTTGTAATGACATTTGTATTGTCCAAACTGCTTGGTATGGTGGAAAGGAGATGGAGTGTAAGTGATAAACGTTAAAGGTCTGAAAAAGTCATTTGGTAAAAATGAAGTGCTGACAGGCATCGATATCGATATCGCGCAAGGCGAAGTTGTCGTTGTCATCGGGCCAAGTGGCTCCGGTAAAAGTACATTCCTACGCTGCCTGAATTTGCTGGAGCAGCCAACCGGCGGTGAGATTTATTTTGAGGATGAGCTGATCACTGCGCGTAAGTATGATATCGACAGTGCGCGTCGTAAAATGGGGATGGTATTCCAGCATTTCAACCTGTTCCCGCACAAAACGGTGCTGCAAAACCTGACGATCGCTCCGATCAAAGTGAAAAAGACCGATACAGCATCCGCGCAAAAAATTGCACTGGATCTGCTGCAAACGGTAGGTCTGGCTGACAAAAAGGATGCTTATCCTAACCAGCTATCCGGTGGACAAAAGCAACGTATTGCGATTGCACGTGCACTGGCAATGCAGCCGCATGTCATGTTGTTCGATGAGCCAACTTCTGCCCTTGACCCGGAAATGGTCGGCGAGGTGCTTGAGGTTATGAAAAAGCTTGCTCAGCAGGGCATGACGATGGTGATCGTAACGCACGAAATGGGCTTTGCTCGTGAAGTGGGAGATCGCATTATCTTTATGGACGGTGGACGCATTGTGGAGCAAGGCACACCAGAGCAAGTATTTGGTTCGCCATCCAATGCACGTACACAAGACTTCCTGAGTAAGGTACTGTAAGCACGCATACTAACCATGAATGAGTTATCCAGTATAGAGATAGATCCGAATATACAAATGGATCGTTGATTTTCAAAGTATAGGTATATGAGAAATACGGCAATCTATCGACCATAATATAGAGCACATTATTTTGCAGGCTAGGTCCAAGCAGAATGATGTGCTCTTTTGTTTGCTTTCGAATTTTATGATTTTATATCCTCATCCTTGTAAATAATGCAAAATGCAAAAAAAATAAAAATATGAAACATCATAATAGTTTTGTAATGATGAGAATGAACATGACACACTTGTTCAGGTAAGAGGTAAGAGGTAAGAGGTAAGAGGTAAGAGGTAAGAGGTAAGAGGTAAGAGGTAAGAGGTAAGAGGTAAGAGGTAAGAGGTAAGCTCTCTGCTCTCGTTGTTATTTTTCGTAATATAATATATAATCATTACCGAATGTGAAGTGTTACACATCTATTTCATTGGAGGGACGTATTGTGGCGAAGCTATTTACACCATATCAATTGAAAAACCTGAATCTTAAAAATCGTATCGTTATGCCGCCTATGTGCCAGTATGCTGTAGAAACTGGAGACGGGATGCCGGGCGAATGGCATAACGTTCACTATATTAGTCGTGCCGTCGGTGGAACCGGACTGATTATCGCAGAGATGACGGCTATTCATCCAGACGGACGAATTACGAATGAAGATACCGGCATCTGGGATGATCATTTTATTCCAGCATGGCGTCATATTGTTGATGAAGTACATCGCTATGGTACACAGATCGGTATTCAGCTTGGACATGCTGGTCGTAAAGCGGAAGATGCGAATCCTCCTGTTGCTCCATCTGCCGTACGTTATGATGGCGAAGGATACAAGGAGCCGCATGCCCTAACAACAGCTGAGGTTGAGCAATTGATCCAGACTTATGGTGAAGCTGCACGCCGCGCTGTAGAAGCAGGTTTCGATACTGTAGAAATTCACGGTGCACATGGATACTTAATTCACCAGTTCCATTCGCCACTCGTCAATCAACGTGAAGACGAATACGGAAAGGATCTACCTTTATTCGGTGAACGTGTGGTACAGGCTGTACGTGCAGCTGTACCAGCAGACATGGCAGTCATTATGCGTGTGTCTGCGCGTGAATATGTGGAAGGTGGCTATGAGGTTGAGGATATTATCGAGACCTGTCGCCGTTATCGCGATGCAGGCGTAGACCTGCTGCACGTATCTTCCGGTGGTGAAGGCCCGGCTCGTAAAGGTGCTATGCAGGTAGGCCCTGGTTATCAGGTGAATATGGCGTCTCAATTAAGAGACGCTTTGCAAATACCTGTGATCGCCGTAGGCTTGCTGGATGAGTTTGTGGACGCAGAGCGTGTGCTGGAAGAAGATCAGGCTGATCTGGTTGCGGTTGGTCGTGCGATGCTGCGTGACCCGTACTGGGCGATCCATGCTGCTAAAGAATTGGGCGATGAAGCTCCTGTACCTCAGCCTTATCTACGTGGCTATCACAAATAATTTGCTATAAGCGTATAGCGTGTAGGATAAAAGAGCGTGTAGGATAAAAGCGAAATAGATTGCAAATGTCACGAATATTTTGAATGAATAGAAGCAGTTCGATAGCATTTCTGTCGAGCTGCTTTTTGATGTACATATATTGAATAGAATAATAGTGTTACAGTCTGAGCTAGATTGGTTAAAGTAGAAGAGGTGCTTTATTAGTTGTGCTACCCATACAATGTATCGTTAAGCTGTTTCAAATACATACAATCCCCGTATCTTTAAAAGAACGAAAGAAAACTTGAGCAGTTTCAATACCGATCAATCAGAAAATTATATTCGAATCAAGCATACATATGTCATATAAAAGAATGGATAAAAGCCGTTATTCTGAAATAAAACAGAATAATGGCTTTTTTGCTATATCAATAATTATACGCAAAATGATGCCGCAAATAACTTTTTTGAAATGATTTTAAACCCGCTCAGTCAGCATAACAGCGCGCTTTTTCGGATACATTTATAGCTTTCGATTAAGAAATTGAAATATTTTTTTGAACAGAAGTGATCCAAAAATAAACCGTCCGCGTTGATAGGGATAGGAACAGTCAACACCAATCATTTTTAAAAAAGGAGTTAATAACATGAAAATGAAAAAAATCATTGCACCTGTATTGAGCTTATCTTTGATGGTACCAGCAGCTGGAGCATTTGCAGCAGATATGAATTCTACAACAATGGCGGCACCAACAGTAAGCACAAAAGCAGCGGATTTGCGTGCTGGACTGGACTACCTTTTATCCGAGCACTTTAAGCTGGCGGTTGAAGCGATGACCAAGGCTTACTCTGGTGCACCGGATGCAGCAGAAGCATATAAAGCACTGGATCAAAATGCGATCGATATGGGACCTGCCATCGAATCAATCTACGGCAAACAAGCAGCTACCGAGTTCGAACGTATCTTCCGTGCACACAACCAATACACAGATGAACTGGTCAAAGCGACCAAAATGAACAATCAAGCAGCTGTCAAACAAGCTGAAGCAAAGGTACAGGGCTTCGTTGATGAATTTGCCGCTTTCCTGGCAAAAGCAACAGATAACAAGCTGCCAGAAGCAGCCGCTGAAAAAGCACTGCGTTTACACGAAGATGAAGTACAAGACGTATTTGAAAAATATATCGCTGGCGATTATGCGGGAGCAGCGAAGGAATATCGTGAAGGTCTGAATACGATGTTCACCGTAAGTAAAGCGCTCTCCGGCGCGATCGTTGCACAAAATCCTTCTAAATTCGATAACGGTACAGTCGATACACCAGCAGCAGACCTGCGTTCTGCATTGAACCACCTGGCAGCTGAGCACTTTGCACTGTCCGTCATGCAAATGCAACAGCAATACGATGGTAAAACACAGGCTTCGGATGCATGGATTAATGCAGAAGCAGGCAACACCGCTGATTTTAAAGCAGCAATTGCTTCGATCTATGGTGAAGCAGGAGCGAATCAGTTTGAACAAATCTGGGTAACGAACCATATTAAAGCACAGAGCGATTATGTAGATGCCCTGAAAAAAGGTGACCAATCGGCTCTGACTGCTGTGAAAAACCGCATCGAGCAATTTACAAAAGAATTTGCTACATTCCTGGGCACAGCAACAGCGAACAACCTGCCAGCATCCGCAGCAGAGCAAGCGCTGATGACTCACGAGGGTCAAGTACAAGCGGTTATTAATGACTATGCAGCGAAAAACTATGCAGCAGCTTACACAGCTGACCGCGAAGGCTACAAAACGATGTTTGGTATCGGTGAAGCGCTGGGTGGAGCAATCGTGAAGCAATACCCTGACAAATTCAAAATGGCGTCTGCACCAGCACCATCTACACCAGCAAAACAACCAACGACATCTACGCCAGCGCCATCCAAGCCAATGAATGACAATATGATGATGGTATGGATGAAGCTGAACAGCAAAACGCTGAAAATCGATGGTAAAACGACTATGATGGATACAATACCAATGGTTGTTGGTAACACAACGTATATCCCACTGCGTTATCTGGGTGAAGGTATCGGTGCGAAGGTAGCATGGAACAAAGCATCTAATGAAGTAACAGTAATGGCAGGCTCCGATACAATGAAATTCTGGATCGGTAAAGATACAGTAGTAGTAAACGGCAAAAACATGAAGCTGTCCGCAAAAGCTATGATCAACAAAGATGGCAGAACCGTAGTACCTCTGCGCTCGATCACTGAGCTGCTGGGCTGGGATGTAAAATGGAATACAGCTGACGGTTCCATTACTCTGACCAAATCGATGTAATTTTAGCTTTAGCGAACAAGTGGATCACAATAAAGCTTAACGTTTCACCAATCAATCGAATTCTGGCCGTCCAGTTTGATTCTGCTAATCCATTCCCCAAGATCGATTGCAGATTGTACGATGCATGATCTCTGCCTTCTCCATGTCCAGAGAAGGTAGAGAGTAACGACCATCCAACTATCCAAATATATGGCTTTCCCATGAAGCCAGCCAAAAGGGAAACGGTCCCCCAGCCGTTTCCCTTTTTTTTGTGCAATATAAAGAAGTATAGATGGTGTAAGAATGGTAAGAATGATCACGCGTATAGCTAGTAATATAGCGAACTATATTGTTTTCGATATATGATGAAGAAAATGAAGAAAAAGGAAAGGTACGCTATGATCATTCAATCTATCCTTATCCAGTGGACAAAAGAAACACGCGGTGAGCCCTATGCATCGGTACGAAGTCATCATCCCAATCATTTTCCATTATCTTCAGCAATAGTACAGCAGAGTGAGAAGTTAGCCGATGGGCAGTTATTATCGCATCGGCTATCTTTTGGGCAAACGAGGCAGGGAATCGAGCTGCTACAGGAGCAATATGAATGGCTGACGATGCCAGAGCAAGGTACAGCACTAGAAGGTGAGTTACCCGGTATAAAATGGAAAGAAGTAGCGGGCAAGCTACATGTTAATGCTTGCTATCATCCTTCCTTTGGTAAGCCTGTACGAACCAACGGTCAGAGTGACTTGTTAGACGAGAAAGCTTTTGAGCTTCTGCCGCTTCAATATGGGCAGATCGTCATCAATGGACGGCATACCATAGAGGATGGAAGTATCTATGAACAGCGCATCACGAACCTATGGTACGTTACCGATTATAGCGGGATCCGTTCGCTGCGTAGTAGTCCAGACTATCAATATAAGCAGATTGCTGCGTTATGGTAAGTTAGAATGATGCAAGTAAAAGTAAAATGATTCCATTTCACTTGCGTTAATGTGCAAAAATAATGATTTTAGTATGCTTATATGGACTAAAGTCCTAATATCCTTTAAAATGAATGCAACCGGAATCAAACACATATCATATTGGGTAAATGTATAGTACTTTGAAATACGATACTGGCATATTGTATGTAAAAGGAAACCTGCGCCGTTTTGATCTGTTTTTGCTCATTTGCTTACGATACGAACCACGGACTGAATGTAGCTTGGTGAACATGTACGTAGTATACTATCTTACATGGAACCTTATGTATATCTGTCCGTATTACCCCTATAGCAAGCAACACTGCTTCTACAAGTATCCGGTAGATTGCGTTATGTTTTGCATCTTATTATTTAAGTGGAGGGAACAAATCTATGTCTATTTTCAAACGTTTGCGTGATCTTACCCTGTCCAATGTATACGCTCTTATCGAAAAGGCAGAGGACCCAATCAAGATGACGGATCAGTATATCCGCGATATGGCGGCTGATCTGGAGGATGCAGAAAAAGCAGTTGCATCGCAAATTGCGATCGAAAAACGCTTCAAGCAGCTGTACGAAGAGCAAGATGCACTGGTGAAAAAGCGTGAGGAGCAAGCACATATCGCTGCACAGGCACAAAATATCGATCTGGCTCGCCGTGCACTAGAAGAAAAGAAAAATGCAGAAGCGAAGCGCGATGAGTACAAAGCAAACTTTGATCAAAACAAAGCAGCAGCTGACAATCTTCGTTCTAAGCTGGACGAAATGCGTAAGCAGCTGAACGAGCTGAAAAATAAACGTGAAACGCTCGTAGCTCGCTACAATGCAGCGAAGGCGCAAACGGAGATCAACAAAGCGATGAATGGCTTCAGTGCCGATTCTGCAACAGCGGGCATGAAGCGTATGGAAGAGAAAATGATGCAAATGGAAGCACGCGCAGAAGCAAGCAACGAAATGAACACCAAAGGCAAATCGCTGGATGATGAAATTCAAGCGCTTGGCACAAACAAAGAAGTAGAAGACGAGCTGTCCGCTCTGATGAAGCAATACGAGAAAAAATCCTGACGATACGATAGGTAAACGTGTCAGTGATGTAAAAGGATCTTACACATACCAAGAGAACTAACTGCGTAACATAACCGACGAAGGAAGCAGAATGAGCATGTCATGAGCAGTAGCAGTCACGCGCATTCGGTTCTTCCTTCGTCTTTTTGTGGCTTTTGCCATCGAACATAATGGATGTATTTGATGAATGATGTGGAGGCGGAGACGGATGAGTTGGGATATTTTGCTGCAAATTTTGGTCTGGACGGGTGTAGGTGCAGTTTTACTAGCTGTGCTGATGTATCTGGATTCATTGTTTACGAAGTACAAGGATATCGCTGAGATCAAAGCGGGGAATACCGCAGTAGCGGTTCGATTGGTGATGAAGCTATTTGCACAGGGATATATTTTATCGGTATCCATCAATACCTCATGGAGTCTATGGGAAGCTGTACTTGTATCGATCGTTGCCTTTGTCATCCTGCTGATTCTGGAGCAGGTGGCGCGACTGCTATTCAAAGGCATCGCTGGTCTTGATCTGGATGAAGGTACACGTCAGGGATTGATTGGTCATGGACTACTAGGTGGTGGCTTACAGCTGGTAGGAGCATTTATTATTTCCGCATCGCTGTAAAGAAACACGCATACGAAGTGGATGTATAAGAAACAGATGAAGTGAAAGGAAGACTTGCTATGGGATTATGGAAACGAATTACGAATTTGATGTCCAAGCCGGAAGCGCCAAAGCCAGAGAAAAGTCCGCTTGATCTACAGGTGGGCGATATTTGTGAAGTATCGCTGGTTACGTACGAGATCGTTGGAACTGCACGTAATCGTGCTCGCAATACCGTCATGCTAACCTTGCAGGATGGATCAAGCATTAGCTATCTGCATGTCGAGATGCAGGAAAAGCTTCGTTATGCTCTGTACCAGCCGATCGATGGTGGTCTGGATAATCCGAATGAAGTACCGACTCATATCGAGATGGATGGTACAGATTATTATCTGGATGAGCAGTATAGCGGTATGGTCATGTCCACTGGACGTACACCGGTATTGCCGGGCGCTGCCAATGGAGAACAGTATGTATGGCAGCATCAATCGGATGATCGTAAGCTACTTCGAATTGAATGGCAGGGTGGACGCTTTACCTTATATGAAGGCGAATGGGTACTAAACGCAGATGTACGCGTTATTCGTGCCAGTTAGGAGCGAAGACGGATGAAAGAGCGGATGTCCAGATGGACAAAGATTATACTAGCACTCAGTCTGGTCGTTTCCTTACTGTCTGGCTGTGGCTCAGGTAGCAGCAAGATTACGTATCCGCTGGAATCGGTCAGTCGAAATGGTAATTCCACTTCCTATGTTTATCGTGCGGCAGGTCAGACGGTTCCAGCCGTTGCGGAGCAATTAGCCGATCAGCGTAGACCGGAGCAAACCTCGGTTGAAGATCCTGACCGTATGTTTCTTGTGTACAATAATGAATTGATTCAGGTGCAGCGTGACCCGGCCAAGCCTGAGGATACACTAATCGAAGTGGATTCGCAGCAATATGTACAGCAAAATTATAGCTCTAGCTTTTTACAAGGATATCTAACCGCTTCAATTTTACAAAGCCTGTTCGGAGGCGGTAGCTACGGCGGATATGGTGGCTATGGCGGTGGTACATATCGTGGCTATACATCGCAAAGCACCTACCCACCCAAAACGCAATACAATAAGCCTTCTGCGCAGGATATGAAGCAGGCTCCTCCTCTAACGGTGGATAAATCAGGCTCGATCTTCAAACGAGGCAGTTCGTCTTCTTCCAAGCGTTCCGGTTATGGTAGCGATGTAACGAATCGTGGCTCCCCATCGAGCGGAACGATCAATCGTGGAGGCAGCTCGTCTAACAAATCCGGTGGCTTCTTCTCATCCGGCAATAGCGCTCCGAAGTCGAGCTTCGGTTCGGGAAAAATACGTAAGCGTGGACGACGCTGAGGCGGTCATGAGATAAACGATACAATGAAGCGATGTAGGGCATTTTATGTTAATCTATCAAACATGCCTGGAGTCAGACCACGTTAACCAGTTTAGGAATGACTAGGAATATTGGGCATGATATGCTCACATGCCTGACAGAATGAAGTAGCCATACGAATACGAACCACTAGCTTATGATTAAATAGCTTATGATCAAAGTCTCTCTTATGCTGTAGACGAGTTCTCGTTTATAGCGATAAGAGAGACTTTTTAGTTCCTCATTCTGTCAAAGGATTGTCGCAATATTTCCTCAATGTTTTCGTGATTCTAGCTGAACTCGTAGCTCTATTATTTTCTATAGTGGGTACTATCCTAGTGCTACAGCTTATATATCTGATTTATACAATATGACTAGATATTTGGTTTTATTTTCCGTATACAAATACAGCTATAGCTATCCGTTAAAGGCAGCTCATCTGCTAACCTTGCGTACATACGAGATTTTGGAACAACCTTGATGTATGACCGTTTTGCTTGTATGAATTGCGCTTGTTTTGACCGCGATGCCTTGTTTGGATGTGGCAAGTGTTTATGCTAAGGTGTACATGTATGCGTTTTCCATTATGAATAGCATGGAGGGATTGTACATGTCAGCAGGGCGGGAAGAGTCACATTTACCGGATGTGCTTCGATTAGACGGAACATGGCGTTTGCAGCATTTTCATCCGGGGGAGGTCAGTCCACTTGAGACAGCCGCAGCTGGATTGGATGATCGGTACTGGATTACAGCTAAGGTGCCAGGGGATGTGCATGATGCGCTGATAACACATCGTTTAATTCCTGAGCCGTATTATGGACATCAGGATCAGCAGTGTCGCTGGGTCGAACAGGAGGAATGGTGGTATCGCACGACATTTGATTATGAGCTGAATGATGATCCATATGAGCGTCATGAGCTTGTGCTGCATGGACTGGATACGTTTGCGACGGTATATATAAATGGACATGAAATTGCGCGCACTGCAAATATGCATCGCCAGTATTTACTCGATGTAACGCGTGTACTGCGTAATGGCTGGAATAGTATTGCGGTTCGATTTGATCCGTTACATAACCATCATAAGGATAAAGAAAAGTTTGACTGGTCGTCGTATACGAAGGAGCGTCCGTGGCTACGTAAGGCAGCGATGAATTTTGGCTGGGATTGGGGACCACGGCTCATCACCGTTGGTATCTGGGGAAGTGTAGAGATTCGGCGTCGCCGTGTGGCACGCTTAGCGGATGTGTACACTTATACTGCTGAGGTGAATACAGAACAGGCTATTTTGCATGTGAATGTAGCTTGTCAGCGTGTAGCACCGCTTCGCTATACGGACTTTAATACACATCGTGCTGCATCGCGTGATTCATCAACAGCATCTTCGCCTGCCAATATGCCGGGTGCAGTGTCGGGAGAGATGCCGGCTCTATCGGCAAGTCGTTCGCAAGCTGAATATAAAGCTAAGCATCAGCATGAACCTTTACAGGTCGCTGCTATGCTATATGATCGTGAAGGGCAAGAGGTGGCAAGTCAACGCACCACGATGGCAGCGTCCCATCCTATGCAGGGCATGGGTGGAAACGTGGCGGAACAGGTACCTCTCGAATTATCGGTGAGTCAACCTCAGCTATGGTGGACGCATGATCTGGGTGAGCCGTATTTATATCGACTCGTTGTAACGCTGTATGCTGGAGAAAACATCTTAGATCGTTCGGAGCAACAGGTCGGGCTACGAACGATTGAGCTACAGCAGTATGATGAACAGGGGGAAGCGAGCTTTGTATTTGTACTGAATGGGGTTCAGGTCTATGCTCGCGGGGCGAATTGGATTCCAGCGGACAATCGTATTGGCGCGATTCCGAATGAGCGCTATCGGGAGCTGATTGAATTGTCCGCAGCGGCGCATATGAATATGCTGCGTGTGTGGGCAGGCGGCATCTATGAGAAGGATATCTTTTACGAGCTATGCGATGAGCTGGGCATTCTAGTATGGCAGGATTTTGCATTTGCGAATGCGTTATTTCCTGATTTTAATCATGATTATATGAACAATGTGCGGAGTGAAGTAGAGGATCAGGTGCGTCGGTTGCGTCATCATGCCTCACTTGCGCTCTGGTGCGGGAACAATGAGATTGATTGGCTGTATGATATGAAAACGGCATCGGGGGATATTCGTAGCCCATTTTATGGTGAAGCGATCTATCATGAGCTAATTCCAGATGCACTGGTGCAGCTTGATCCGCAGCGTCCATACTGGCCTTCTTCACCTTATGGGGGCAATGATGCGAACGATCCAGATGCTGGCGATCGACATAACTGGCAGGTGTGGCATGGCTCGGTATATCCGCGTAGCTATGGAGATGTGCCGCTACTGGATTATAGTATAGAGGGGGTTAGCTTTCATCATTATAAAGCTGATCTTGCGTTATTCAGCAGTGAATTTGGTATGCATGCGGCGGCGAATTATTATACGTTATCCAAATACATTCCTGAGGCGTCCTTTTACTGGGGGAACCCGGAAATGGCGTATCGTAATAAAGACACCAATCATCGCAAAGGCATTTTGCTCATGGAAGGCTATGCGGGGATTCCGCAGGATATGGAACAGTATATCAATTATTCGATGCTGACACAGGCAGAAGGGTTGAAATACGGTATTGAGCATTATCGTCGTCATAAGCATCGCAATGGAGGGAGTCTGATCTGGCAGCTCAACGATAGCTGGCCCGGTACGAGCTGGTCGATCATTGATTATGCGCTGTTGCCTAAAGCGGCGTATTACTATGCGCGTAGCTTTTATCATCCATTGCTATTATGCGCAGATCATGATCCAGGTCAGCCATTTCAGGTATGGATCGTGAGTGATCGTTTGGAAGAAATTCGCACAGAAGTTACCGTAGAGGTGATCAATTGGACGGGAACGGTAATTAGCAGTCAGCAGGCGCAAGCAACGATTGGTGCCAATGAAGCAGGAGCAGTTGCAACATGGAGTGAAGCGGAGCTGCTGCAAGGTAAAGCGGAGCCGAATGAGGTTGTGATTGTACTTAGCTGTGATCATCCAGAGATTCAGCGCAATCTGTATTACTTGCGTTCGCCACGAGGGCTTGCCTTGCCACAAGCCACATGGACAAGCGTTGTGAACGAAGAACAACAGACGGTAACGATCACGAATGGAAATGTACTGGCGCGTATGATACGTATCGATATCGCGCAGGGGCGACTGCGAATGGATGATAACTATTTTGATCTACTACCCGGTGAACAACGAACGATTCATATTGATCATGCTGGCGGTGAGGCTGTACGCTGGGATACGATGCGTATTAGTGCTTTGAATGGTTCGGGTTGTGAGTTGGAGAAGAATAGATAGGATGTATAGATTTAGTTTTTCGCTGTATGTGGTATGAACGGAATTCTTTTATTCATAGCTTCCTACAAACTGTACTGCACGAGTAGACATGAAATTTATCGAAAGGTTATTGCAAAATGACAACTATTATTAAAGTACAACCAGGCATTTCGATAGCAGATATCTATATCGGGATGCTCAGGAATGATGCAGAGCGGTGCTTATCCAATACTGCATATTCTTTTCAAATCGAGTATGAACAAGATAAGGTAAGCTTTATAGAAATAAATGCAGAGGCAGATATAAGCTGCATATACAACGGTATCGATTTGTTTAAAGTAAAAGCAACTCAACTTATCGATTTATTGGACGCCATCTCACCCTATGATCGAGCAGAATCGGATGGCTGTAGCTATCGATTTCCTCAATTGGGCCTGGTATTATGGCGAGACATCAATTTTACAGAAGAGGATATGAAACAATCGTGGTTTCAAGAGATGTCATTGGAAAATCAAGAAGATACGATGAGATCGCTATACTTTTCAACAGTTGGTGTCTTTTTACCTGAATGATTAATGTTGAATCGTGAATAATGATATACCCTCTAGCTAAAAGAGACTGGGACTCGAATATTTAATGATGTGTGAATTGAATATTTCCTATCTTAATCAGCTGGAATCTTGAGTGATCGTGCTCTCAAAAAGGTTCCAGCTGATATAATCGATCTTTTGTAAGAATTTTCGGCAAATCAGTCCGTTTTTTATTTGAAAATGGATATAACTTCGTTAAGAGAACGATATTTTTACATTTAAAGTGCATATTGTGATCGACCACAGTTAAATACTAAAAAATTTAACTATCAATAATAAAAAAACACTACATGAAAAATTCAAAATAGAAAATCCTTAGCTCTTCACCTACATACGTGCAATCAAGCAAAAGTAGTCCATCAATCTACCTGCATATCGTCACAACGCAAAATCGTTAAAACCACCAAAACCACCAAAACCACCAAAACCACCAAAACCACCAAAACCACCAAAACCACTACTCCCCTTACAACACCAACGCCATAACCCTATACACCCAGCAAAATTCCCTTACCCACCTGCAAAGCTCATTCCAATCATGTACAATGACAAAAGAACAATTGATTTACACCGGAAGGGAGTACAGGCAAATGACATCACAATCAGGTTCGGATTCCTCAGCTGCATCAAATCAAGCGCAGCAGGATCACGGTAAATTCAATCGCAGACCGATTACACCAGCAACGGCACAGCAGAAAATTGCTGCTTATGTGCAGCCTGCTGCTATAGAGGAAGTGAAGCTGCATGAAGCAGGGGGGCGCTTTCTGGCGCAGTCAGTTACAGCACCGCATCCATATCCGCATTTTCGGCGGTCAGGTATGGATGGATATGCGCTGCAAGCGGCTGATCTGGAGCAGGCTTCTAGTGATCATATCGTCTGGTTAGAGGTTATCGATAATATTCCCTGCGGCTATACGCCATCCCACGAGATTACATCGGGTTATGCCGCTCGTATTATGACGGGGGCGATGGTGCCGGATGGAGCGGATGTGGTCGTGATGCTCGAAATGACCGAGCTGCGCACTGAAAATGACCGTACATGGGTCGGTATTAAGCGTCAGGTGGAGCAGGGACGGAACATTACACCGATTGGACTGGAAGTGCAGCAGGGTGATCTACTGCTAGAGCAAGGCGCTCAGATTGGAGCGGGGGAGATCAGTGTACTTGCTACATTTGGTGTACATACGGTGCAGGTGTATCGCAAGCCGCGAGTAGCGATATTTTCAACAGGTACCGAGCTGCTGGGTGTAGAAGAACCGATTGCACCGGGTAAAATTCGTAATAGCAATTCACTGATGCTAGCGCAACAGATTGCTGCCGCAGGCGGAGAACCAATACTGCTCGGCGCGATTGAGGATAAGCTGGAGCTGGCACGCTCGATGATGATGAATGCGCTGGAGCAATATGATCTCGTTGTATCCAGTGGCGGTGTATCCGTCGGCGACTACGATATTATGGGTGATCTGGTGCGCAGCGGTGAGGTGGACATGCTATTTAACAAAATCTCCATGCGTCCTGGCAGTGTAACGACCGGAGCGGTGAAGGATGGAAAGCTATTATTCGCCCTGTCAGGCAATCCGGGTGCTTGTTTTGTTGGCTGTGAATTACTGGTACGCCCAACGATTCGTCAGATGATGCAATCCAAGCATGATTATTTACCACAGTGGCAAGCAGAGCTTGGACGCGAATATTCGAAAATTAATAGCTTTACTCGCTATGTGCGTGGACGTATCGAGGTAGAAAATGGTCGTCTGGTCGCTTACCCTGCCTTGCTGGATGAATCCAATGTGATGGTTACGATCAAAGATAGCGATTGCTTGATTATTATTCCGCCGACAAGTGAGCCGCTTCCAGCAGGCACAACTGTACAGGTCCTAAGGCTGATGGATCGATGAATGATATGCCAGTGTACCCATCTGCATTGCAGCATCGTAAGCCTCCTATCGTACAGATTGTCGGTTACAAAAATTCTGGCAAAACGACGCTGGTCACGTCCTTGCTGCGCTTATTCGTACAGCAAGGTCTGCGTGTAGCCGTAATCAAGCACGATGCTCACGCATTTCAAATGGATCATCCGGGTACAGACACCTATGCGCATACAGAGGCAGGAGCGGTGGCAATTGCGATCACGTCGCCAGTGCGCACAGCTATTATTCGCGAGCAACCCGCTTCATTAGAGCAGCTCATCGATGAGTTGCTACAGGGCAGTCGAGAAGGATATGATCTGATCCTTATCGAAGGCTTTAAGCGTGAGCAATATCCGAAGGTAGCGCTGGTGGCAGATGAACAAGGGCTGGAGCTGCTAAGTGAGCTAAAAGGTATCCACTGGATCTATAGTCGACTGGCTCCAGAGCAGGTTGCCGAGTATGTGAAGCGGGAGGATGATATCCATTCCAAAGACATACCTATTATTCCAGCCGGAAAAGATGGTATTATGGATATGTTCATTGCACTGCAAGCTTACATACAAGCCAGCACGTAATTAGCGAGCTGCACATCATAGCGGCTCACAAGTAGCAATGTCCAGTCCATTTATAGAAAAGGGAGAGAGAACAAATGAAAGTAACCTTGATCGCTGGAAGTACACGTCCTGATGCATCGACAACAAAGCTGTGCCACTATATCGCACGATTGCTGAACGAAAAAGGACATGAAACGGAAGTATTCAATTTGCAGGAGCATGTGTTACCACTCTACGGCCCAGGCGAAGCTTATGGTCATGAGGAAGTACAGAAGCTATCCGCTGCGGCGAAGAGCGCAGATGCACTCGTTCTGGCAACGCCAGAATACCATGGCTCGCTATCTGGTGTACTGAAAAATGCACTCGATTTCTTGAATAGCGACTTTTTCAATAACAAGGCAGTACTGTCTGCAAACTCTGCTGGTGGTGTAGTAGGTACCGCTTCTCTGCTGCATCTGCAAACGATCGTACGCAACCTGCACGGGATCAATTGCCCGGAATGGATCTCGATCGGCGGCGCACAGCGTGAATTTGATGCAGAGGGCGCGCCTGTAGATGAAGGTGCAGAGCTGCGTATCCGTACCGCGGTTGCTTCATTTGCCGATCTGGCTGAGAAGTTGAATAAAGTATTTGAATAAGTGACAGGATGCTTGAACCACAAGTGTACGAGTACGATTTAGTAAGATAAAGCTGAAAACCGCCCCTTCTAGCTGGAGAGGGCGGTTTTTGTTGGTTTTATAACGCGATATAGTCTCATAAGGCTATATGGTCTTATAGCGTCTTATACCATCTTATAGCGCTATATAGCGATAAAAAGAATCCATGTTCTAGCTTCTTCTTTATCGCATCTTATGTTCATCTTCTATACATCTAATCATTACGCCGCTCGATCGCTTCGGACATCGTTTTATCGGTCAGATGCGCATAGATTTCGGTCGTTTCCGTAGAAGCATGTCCAAGCTGCTCCTTCGTTTTATAAATATCATTTTGTAAATAATAGTCGGTTGCAAACGAATGTCGCAGCTTATGCACGGTCAGGTATGGCTTACCGAACGACTTTGCATATTTGATAATCATCGCTTGAATGGCGCGCTTCGTCATGCGTTTACCAGATGATTGTCCGTTAGGCTTGGCAACAAATAATGCCGATTCATTACGTGGTGTACGGTAGCGCGTATCACGGAGTTGTAAATAGACGACGAGCTCATCGCGTGCCTGCTCGCGGAAGTAGACCGGTGTTTTGAACGTTTCATCGTTATTCCCTTTGCGGGACACGTAGAGCATTTTCTGATTCAAGTCCAGATCGTTCAAGTTCAGATTGACTACTTCGGATACACGTAGTCCTGAATTGAGGATCAGGCTAGCAATGCACGCATCGCGCTCACGGTTCAGCTCATACGAGTACAGCGCCTGCTTGTTGGTAGCAATCGTTTCGCGATGCCCCTCCAGAATATAGCCGACAAACTCCAGCAGCTCCTCATCCTCTAAAATTTTACCCTTGAGCTTGGCAGCCGTATCCTTCGGCTTATGTAGCCGTTTGACCTCGATCTTCGCCATAATATTGCGCTTGAGCAGCGGATAAAAATCCTCATCCTCGGCAATCTGGCTTAGATAATGAAAAAGTGAACGCAGCGAGGATAGCTTACGCGATACGGTGACACGTGTGTTAGCACTTTCAGCGCGTGTTGTTAAATAAAGCCGATAGGCGGTCACATCCTCCATGCGCAGCGTTTCCAGCTCTAATAGCGCGATATCGCCAATCTGCTGTGCAGTCGATAGCCCTTCCGCAATCAGCCACCCAAAAAAGGATTCATAATCCCGTATGTATTCCAGCAATGTGGAGGGCGAGAGATCGGGCAGCTTATAGTTAATAAATTGCTCCACGTACCAGGGCATGGAGGGCAGCTTGTCATCCAGCTTACGTCGATCCTGTATTTTTTGTATCGTCATGTCGTTAACTCACCTCATGCTCCGATTGTATCATAAAATGGGTATATGATTTGCGTCGCTCTGGGAATAGGGTATATAGTGATAGGAAGGCAGAACATCTATTCTGGATACTGCCGTCTGCTCCATTTACAGGCAATGTAATTTTCGACATCGGAGGGACAGGGATGACGCTGGCGCTAGAGTTGGTTCCGCGAAGCAAGAAGCGGATTATTCGCGAAATGATGCAATTTTATTTATATGATTTTACATATTATCTGAATATTGAACTAACGGACAAGGGGCGTTTTCCCGACTACCCGGATCTGGATGAATTCTGGAGTCGGCCAGGGCGTAAATTCCCTTATTTGATCTATTCTGGCTTCTATATTGCGGGCTTTGCGCTGGTCGATCGGCTGGATAATGGTGAAGCGGATTATTATATGACCGAGTTTTTTATCCTGCATAAATACAGGCGTTCAGGGGTAGGCACGTGGGCAGCTTGCGAGCTGTTCCGTCGCTATCCGGGGCGCTGGAAGGTGACACAGGTGAGTAACAATCTTGCAGCACAGGCATTCTGGCGACGTATTATCGGCGAATATACGGAAGGACAGTATGTGGAAAAAATAGAGCTCGATCATGGTGGGCCGAGCCAGTATTTTACTTCCTTTCGCTAACCGATCGTATAGATCAGGAAGGTAACATGGAGTTGCCTGCTTAACATGTAGGGCTTGCTGTGTAAATAACATCATGACTGAAACTGCAATTAGGACACAACCCGCAAAGGAGACTTACACATTATGTACTTACCAACGTTTTCGTTATCCAATAAAAAAGCAATGATTACGGGTGCAGGCAAAGGAATCGGGCAAGCGCTTGCAATCGGATTAGCACAGGCAGGAGCCGATGTTGGCTTGATCTCTCGAACCGGCTCAGATCTGGAAATGACCAAGCAGCTCATCGAAAAGCATAGTAGCCGCCAGGCGATATGCCTTGTAGCAGATGTGACCGATCGACAGCAGATGAAGGAAGCATTCGAGCGCTTTGAGCTGTCATTTGGTACACCTGATATTCTGGTGAACAATGCGGGTATGAACATCCGTAGCCGCGCACTCGATGTAACTGACATGGAGTGGGATACGATCGTCAAGACGAATCTGCATTCCGCGTTGATCGCTTCACAGCTAGCAGCCGAAGGGATGAAAAATAACGGTGGCGGTCGTATTATTAATATCGCTTCGGTCGCCGGGCATCTGGCGATGCGCACTGGCGTTGCTTACGGTGCAACCAAGGCGGCATTAATCCAAATGACCAAAATTCTAGCGCTCGAATGGGCAGATTATGGTATTCAGGTGAACGGTGTCGGCCCGTGGTATTTCCGCACACCACTGACCGAATCCGTGCTTGCAGATGAGCAATATATGCAGGATATTCTGAATCGTACCCCGTTAAAACGAATTGGCGCGATGGAGGAGCTAGTCGGCCCGGTCGTCTTTCTTGCTTCGGATGCCGCAGGCTATATGACGGGTCAAACGCTGATGGTCGATGGCGGCATGTCTATTTTTGGTTTTTGATGTCATGCGGTATTGTTCTACATGACTCGATCCGATAATGGAGCTCAAGCGAAGTCTACAGAAATACGAATATCGTAAGATCGAACAACATAACAATAAAAGGACAGCTCATTTTAAAGAGAGCTGTCCTTTTTGAATAGAAGCCAAAGTTCCTCTTTAAAAAGCACGGATATACTCATCTAAAACCACCCCTATATCAACAGCCTCGGGTCAAGTTTTACAGCACCACATCTAATACAATATAAACGCACCCGTGCCTCCTTACATTATCACGCTTGCCTTCTTACATTATATAGAACATATAATAATTTATAACCAATTAATTGTTGACAATATATCTGAGTGTGATATGATAAATGCAAACAAATATTACGTATGCAAACTATGAATTGCACCAAGCAAAGGGTGAGAATAGTGGAAGAAAAGAAAACACTGGCATTAGATGAACACCTCTGTTTCTCTCTATATGCAGGCTCCCGTGCAATTACGCGCATGTACTGGCCGATGCTAGAGGAAATGGGGATTACTTATCCTCAATATCTGGCTCTGGTTGTATTGTGGGATAAAAAGGAATGCACGATCAAGGAGCTAGGTAAGGAAATTTATCTCGATTCCGGTACGATGACATCGATGCTCAAACGGATGGAGGAATCTGGATTGATCACACGCCAGCGCTCTGTTGAAGACGAACGTGTTGTCAAAATCCGTATTACCGAGCAAGGTCTCGCACTACAGGAGCAATCTGCTTGCATTCCGCAGGCGCTATTGCAATCGACTGGCTTGAGTCATGAAGAGCTGGAGCAATTGAATCGTCAAATCCGTCAAATTATCGGTAAAATTAAAAGCTAATCCAATCATACGTCTGCGATGCGTCTAACATGGAAAGTGGATAACGTTATGGATGCCTTTACAGGTCGATACAAACAGGTTATCTGAAATAGGTTACAGGAATACCTCCTGTGACCTTCCTTTCCCTCTTCAATATTGTATACAAGCTTATTCTATCATTTTTAAATGTTAGCAATTAATTGGGTGTAAAGTGACCTTATCCGTTTGAAGCTTTCTTTACACAGCCAAATACACAGCTGAAATTATCGCCATACCATCTGCAATCTCATCGTTATGTTATAGAGTCCACTTTTATGTAATGTCTGCTCTCTCCAATTCGACGTTTGTCCAGGTGGCTATGCTCTGGCAAGCAGGCTGCCTTTCATATAGATGCAATGCTGTTCCATTATAGCTGCGTCCGGTCGGAATACGAATATCTCATTTATTGTCGCCATATCCCTGATAAAAGAAGTCGTTGACGCTGTATAGATCAACACAGGTGTATCCGACCCTTAACTTTGGTTATGGTGAATCGCTTATGATTCGCCTTTCGATATAATATTTTATATGGAAAAGCGCTTATTCCACCATGGAGTAGGCGCTTTTGTATATATAGAGGATATCGATGTGTACGTGTACAGATTAATATTACGTGGTATGATATTTTACAGTTACAAGCAAGTCTAGGGAGATATGGCGAAAGTGGCGTATACATAACGGAGGAGGGATTCATATGGGTTCGCGCCTGATGCATTACTGTATTGCTGCGTTAATCGAAAGTCGACTGGGCTGGCATAGCCCAGAATTTATGCTTGGTAATCTCGCACCGGATGTTGCGGAATATGGTGTGCGTGATCAGAACAAGCGACAATCGCACTTTATACGTCTGGATTCGGCAGGCGAAGGTTTTTTTGATCTGGAGCGCTTTGCAGCACGTTATTTGCGCGAGCAGCGCTCATTATTTCATATCGGTTATTATTTTCATTTGCTATCGGATGATCTGTGGATCAAGCATATCTATATTCCTACGATTCATCATTTGCCTGCTGATGAACGTGCAGAGGCGAAGCAACGTTACCAGCGCGATCTGAGCAAGCTGGGAGGCAGGCTGATGGTGCATTACCATTTGCAATATATGGATCTGGAGCATGAGGTGATGTCGATGCCCGAAGCGGATCTGACGATGCTGCCACAGCTGGTTCAAGACTTGAAGAGTGATATTGAGTATAGTGCGCAGGAGAACAAGCCTGAGCCACTGGAAATACTGGAATGGGAAGCTGTAACGAATGCGCTCGATTATACGGTAGAGGCATGCCTTAGCCAGCTTCGCATGTGGGAGGAAGCCGACCGGATGCTGATACGGCATGGGTATCGTTTGACATTAGAAGGAAATTTGTAGCAGGTAGAATTGTAGCTTCATACCCTAGATAGAAGAGAAAGAAATGCTTTCAGCATATGAAAAAGAGGTCGCAGTCATCGGAACTGCGGCTTTTTTGATATACGGAATAGTATACTCGCTTCGGCTAAGCTTCATATTTTACATATCCAACATAGTGAATATGCCATATTTACGATGACTTCGGGCTATGCGTACAATAGCGGTACAGGTAGAAACAGCAACTGTACCGCTAGCAAAGTGTACAACGATAACGAGGCAGGGAGAGTGCAGTATGGGAAATCGTTTGACCTATGGCTTGGATCGAAGCCGTACGATGAAGCGGCTACAGTGGAAGCGTAAGCAAGCGTCACAGAGGGAGCAGCAGCTATTCACCGTACTGGATCATATATCAGATGCACAGGAGCGTGAGTTGCTGGAGTATCTGTATGCTTATATGCCACTGCATGATCTAGCAGACTATGACGGGGAATATTTTGCTGCGCATGTACGTCAGGTGCTGGAGACGCGCAAGCAGATGTCATGGGGCGCTACGATACCCGATGAGATTTTCCTCCAGTATGTGTTGCCTTACCGAGTGAATAACGAAAATATAGATAACAGTCGAGCCGTTATTTATGAGCTATTGGCTGATCGGGTACGCGCGCTATCCATGGTGGAGGCGATTATTGAAACGAATTACTGGTGTCATGAGCATGCGACCTATACAGGCACGGATATCCGTACGGTGTCTCCATTAACGATCATGCGTACCGCACTCGGTCGTTGTGGAGAACAATCTACATTTACAGTCACTGCCCTACGTAGCATCGGTATTCCAGCACGTCAGTGCTATACGCCGCGCTGGGCGCATTGCGATTCAAATCATGCCTGGGTGGAGGCATGGGCAGATGGAAAGTGGCATTATCTCGGTGCATGCGAACCGGAGCAGGTGCTTGATGAAGGCTGGTTCCGCTTGCCTGCCAAGCGTGCCATGCTGGTCAACACTCGCGTGCCTGCCGATTATGTTGGGCCCGAGGAGGTCTGCTCCACCCATGATGGGTATACGGAGATTAATCTGTTAGACCGTTATGCAGCTACCAAGCAGCTACAGATTCAGACTATCGATGAATCGGGACAGCCGTGTGTAGCCGAGGTGCAATGTCAGCAATATAATGCAGCGGAATTTTATCCACTGGCTACCCTGCTAACGGATGAACAGGGCAAAGCCAGGCTGACGACTGGTTATGGCGATCTGCTGCTTCATGCACGTACACTAGATGGAGCGCTTATGTGTGAAAGCTTTGTATATTCGGAACAGACCTCAGCGCTATTGCAACTAAAATCAACTACAACGCTGGATCAGGTGATACAGGCGGTCGGAAACGAACGATCAGATGAGCGTACATCTTTTACTCCACCATCTACATCAACACCAACATATACGGTAGATTGGATAGTACAACCGCCACCCGCGCCAGTTCCTGAGCCCGGGCCAGAAGTGAGCGAAGAAGATCGCCAATTGCAGGAGCAACGTGTACGCGAGGGAACAGCGATTCGTACAGCCTATGAGCATACATTTCTGACAGCGGAGCATATAGAGCAGTATGCGATCCACTGGTCATTGCCTGTAGAGCGTCTATCCATCGTGCTGCATACTGCACGTGGGAATGATAAGGAACTGGTCGCATTTTTCGAGCAGATCGAGCCAGCGCAGCGCGAGCTTGCTCTACAGCTACTGGAATCGATGCGTCCGAAGGATTGGCAGGACATAACATATGCCACACTCAAGGATCATTTAGATGGCGTATTGCCGTATGTACACAATCTAGCAACCGATTCAGAGCAGCAGAAGCAGCAGTTTCAGCGCTATATTCTCTGTCCGCGTATTCATATGGAAATGCTCGCCCCGTATCGACAGTATCTGTCGGGTCGCTGGGATATTGCATTACAGCAGCAATTCCGTGCCCAGCCACAGCAGCTTGCCGAGCAGCTACAACAAGAAGTAACTCTGTTAAACGATGTCGATCGGTATAGCGGTATGGCAACACCTGCGGGTGCACATCGATTAGGTGTAGTGGACTCGTTGAGTCGAGCGATTCTATTCGTTGCCGCTGCCCGTTCACTTGGTATTGCAGCAAGATTGGAGCCACTGCATTTATTGCCGCAATACGCGCAGGATGGACGCTGGTATGATGCTTATTTTACAGATGAGCCATCCCGTCATTCTAGTCGTGGTGTAGCTGAGGATGCAGCGAATGAATTACCTGTGGAGGGTGGAGCTACTGTGGAGTGGGATAGCGAGCGATTAGCAGATGGAGCAGAGCTAGAATCCATTAGTAATCGAGGCTATATTCAAATAGTAGCCGAAGTGTGGGATCGTCATAATAACAGTCATAGCAATAATAATAGTGATAGTAGTAATGACAGTAACAGCAGTAACACTTTACCTCCTGCCTATTATCAGGACTTTACCCTTGCACTGCTGAACAATGGAATGTACGAAACGTTACAGTTCCCATATGGAGATCAGAACGTAGCTGGACGTGTTCATGAAGTATTACCGGGTAGCTATCGCTTGACAGCTGGAACTCGCTTACGTGATGGTAGCGTGCTAGGAAGATTTACTTTTTTCGAGGTGAAGCCGGGGCAACGGGTACAGGTACAGCTAGAATTACGACAGGCAAATGAGAGCATACCTGTATACGCACCATCTATATCATCGTCATTAAAGATAAAATTGCTGGAAAACGGTATCGCAGAAGAAGGAAATACAGATAAAGAAAATATCAATGTAGGCACGGGTTCTGAGTTTGGAACGCTTACCCAGCCTATTGTCGTTGCATGGCTGGAGCCGGAGCGTGAGCCGACCAAGCATGTGCTACGAGAATTTGCCGAATTAGAGCAGTCATGGCGTGGACGAGATGAACCGATGCTACTTCTACTTCAAGCCCAATCCGAACGAGCGCTGCTAGAAACGAACATATTGCCTCCACAGGCGATCATAGACGATGACCCTGCTCTAAGCGTATTGCATGAGCTATCCGAAAAATTACCCCAAATACTCGGTGATCAACGACCTGTCGTACTAATTATCGATCGAAGCTTGCGCATCCGTTTTGCCGTACAGGGGTACAAGCCCGGAACCGCCAGTGATCTGCTTCAGGTGCTGGATCAGTTAAAGATAGAAGAGTAGAAGGTACAGGACGGTATAGCATCAGGATACACATGGATGATTCCAATACGATTCATTCGATTCCCAGCGTTCAATACAATCGTAATACCCAAATAAAGCGAGAGCCTATATTACAGCTCTCGCTTTGGTGTAATTGATTCTCTATAAAATAATTAGAATGGATACATAATTTAGAAATAGCAATCTATATGATAAACAGACATGATGTCTGTAATACATTATTCAGCTTGCGTGTATGGTGATCATCAACATTATATACCTCAAAATCACCAGCTAGTCTAAACATTTAACCGAGCTTCCATCTATCCACACTATTAGCGAAGCGCACAGGAGTTAGAAGCCTGACTTGCTGGAACCTCAATCCCACGCAAATCGCGGATTTTCACATTATTGCTATACGTCATCGAATCGCTACGCAGCTTGAAGGAAGTGTAATTCGCTTCTGCATCCAGCGACATCAATGCTTCAAAATAAATCTGATGCTGACGATCAATCAAGATCGGCACCGAATTTGTCTCGATGACTTCATCATTCGCATCCTGACGATCTACAATCAGCAACACCGGAATACCATCGCAACCACAACCCTCACCTGTATCATACAGCAACTTATACATGCCTTCTTTACCAGCAAGGTTGTCTCTCAATTTACGGTCTGCCAGCTCAGTCACTTGAATTCTCATCGATATCACCTGTCCTTTGCAAAATAAGTACACTTCTATATTAACCACAACCTACAGGCGTAAGAAACGAAATCACAATATCTACACTAGCTCAGCTCGTTCATTTACGTCTGTAATGATCTCATGCATTAATAATATCATAAAATTAATTCGTATGCAATATATATGTTTAAAATATAAATTGCATATCTAATTTTAATATTCGCACAATGATATTTGTCTTCAACTTTCGAAAACAGAACGATAGCAAAGCAAAAGTAGAAACGCAAAAAGCGGAAATACAAGCAATGTTGTATATGACTATGTCATGTTTAAGTATATATAGCATTTAAATTGTTTACCCTGAGATGCTAGGTTGATATTTTAGAGACAGAGACAGAGACAGAGACAGAGACAGAGAGAAAGACAGGTATAGATACTGGTGCAGGTACTTGTATAGGTACAGATATGGGTACAAATATAGATACAAACAGAGTGACACACTACAGCTAGCACTTTAAATTAAAGTTTACATCGTAAGGTTTACATCGAGCATCCAAAGCCCCTATACGCACGGAACGGAAGGCAGAGAACAATGCCAAAAGACCGACCTTTAAGCCGGGATACGCCCGCTTTCCCATATTCGGAGTATCCCGGCTTAACCGGAGGTCGCTGGCATGTTCTCTACCTGGAGTGTTGCCCATCACCAAGCCAAATGCAATCCTCGAACCCAATAAAGCAAGAAGAAATTAAAACAGACACCACAATCACCCACATGCTACAATATGCATCAGATAACACATGCACCATGATGCTGACAGAACTGACTGACTATAACCAGACGCTCACCCATACGGCAAGAGCATAGATCAGCAGGTCTGCTGATGTGTAAAAGCGGCGGCAGGAGGAAAAGAGACATGTTGACACAGGATTATATTAAAGGATATTTACATGGCATCGCGCAGATGAATATGCAGGCGAATTGCTCGCTCGATTATGATCTGGATGAAATTCGGGCTACAGGGACACTGGTAGAAAGCGTCTGTGCGTACATGCAGCTGACACCAACACAGGTGAGCCTGGATCGCTTGGCGGCATGGGAGCAGACATTGCTGGAGCTACTACCACGTTGGTTTTTTTATCGGTTATACGATGAGGGGCAAGAGGCGATAGATTATAGCGCAATCGGTTATGATCAGGAGCAGGCGAGTCGCCAATTTGTACATATATTGAAGGAATGGCTGAGTCGTGAGGGCAGTATGACGACAGCTTTTCGTGTAGATAGTAAGCCAGATTCCTTTTACGAGCTGGAATGGGATGACTTCCTGTTTTTCACGAATGGGAAGTTGTACTTTTTGCATTTTGGTCGAAGTGATTGAGAAGTATTGGAATCGTTGGATGAGTTTATCGCGTTCAGAGCAGGAGGCATACCCGGTGTATAAGGGGTGTGCCTTTTGCTTTATCGTCACAAATTATCCATCCAGTCTGCTTAGCGTACAATGTTGTCACCTGCTCGACATGTGTGTTCACAATCGTTCAAAAGATTGTTGATGATTATCATTGTGACATTGCGTAATTTAGGCTAAAATATATATCACTGTGCGTAACATATTTTGTCTGTGTCCAAGTGGAGGGAGACGGATTGGAATACTGGCTGTATTCTTGTACAGCCTGGCACGTTGCTGCGTCTTCGCGGTAAAGGATCATTTTATTATCAATCATGCAGAAGCAGGATTCATCGGAGGTTTGTTTTTTGGAGAAAAAAGTACCTTTTTCATTCATTATCGTTATTGGATTAATGCTATTTGCGCTCTTTTTTGGGGCAGGGAATCTGATCTTCCCAACACTGCTTGGACAATCATCAGGCACGAACTTCTGGGCTGCTAATATCGGCTTTCTGATTACCGGTGTCGGCCTGCCAACACTTGGCGTTATCGCGCTTGGTGTATCGGGCAAAGAAGATCTACAATCCTTATCGAACCGGGTGCATCCGGTTTTCGGCGTTGTATTCACTACGGTGCTATATCTGGCAATTGGGCCGCTGTTTGCCATTCCGAGAACAGGTAATGTATCGTTTGAAATTGGAGTTAAGCCATTTCTCGATGGTGGCTCTCATCTGTGGGTATCGATCGTGTTCTCGATTATTTTCTTCGGGATCACATGCTTCTTCTCACTTAATCCAGCACGTATTGTCGATCTAGTCGGTAAGGTTTTAACACCGATCAAGCTGACCTTTATTAGTATTCTGATTATTGCAGGTCTGCTGTATCCAATCGGTGCGCTACAGCCGCCAACAGCGAAGTATGCAAGCAATGCGCTGTTCAAGGGCTTTCAAGAAGGCTATCTGACGATGGATGCACTGGCATCCTTTGTCTTCGGGATTATTGTTATCCAGGCGATTCGCTCGCGTGGTGCTACAAGTCGCAAGCAGGTTATTACGGTATCGATCAAGGCAGCATGTATTGCAGCGATTATCCTGTCTGTATTGTATGTATCGCTCTCGTACATTAGCGCATCCAGTGTAACGGCATTTGGTTATTTGGAAAATGGCGGTCAAATTCTGGCGCGTATGTCGAGCTACTACTTTGGTACATCTGGCGGTATATTCCTCGGTCTGATGATTACGATCGCCTGTCTGACAACCAGTATCGGTCTGATCACGTCCTGTGCGAGCTATTTCCACAAGCTGCTGCCGCGTCTGGCGTACAAAAAGCTCGTTGTCGGCATGTGTATTTTCAGTGCTGTAATTGCCAATATCGGTCTGAATGAGCTGATTCAGATTTCGGTTCCTGTATTGAAAATTATTTATCCACTTGCAATTGTGCTGATGATTTTGACATTCTGTCATCATCTGTTTAAAGGCAATCGTCTGGTGTATCAAGGCAGCATGCTACTCGTATTTCTCGTTAGCATTCCAGATGGTCTGCGTGAAACGCCGCTTCATCTGAGCTGGCTGGACACATTTATGAGCGGATATATTCCAATGTATAATATCGGCATGGGCTGGGTATTGCCAGCTGTGATCGGTGCGGTTGGTGGATATGTGATCAGTATGGAGCGTAACCGTGCTGGAGCGGCTGATCAGCGTAACGGATAGAGTTCGTACTGACTACTTGAATGAATATGAACAATAGATAAGCAAAAAGACGGGTTCTATAAGGAACTCGTCTTTTTGCGTTGTGTTGTAGAATGTTCGTTTTACAGATTGATAGCGGTGCTTATACGCTTCGAAGCTTCAAAGCGTATAAGACTTTTAACCACTAGAATTGATCTTGTTTTAGGAGATTGATGTGACAGATACGTGCTAAATCCGGTTGGAAAAATACAATCCGCTCTATGGAAAAGAACACTTGTCTGCTACATCAGAATGATTAGGATGCACCGATGCCCAACCAGCACACGAGAGTATAACCCAATCCTGCCAGCAGCAGTGAACCGATCAGGCTGGCAACAAGCGGACGTGCACCTAGACGGCGGAAATGTGCCCATTGTACATTTAAACCGAGCCCTGCCATCGCCATCGCAATGAACAGATAGGCAAGCCAGACGAGATCATTGGCAATAGCGGTCGGTACGATTCCTGTCGTATGAATAGCGCTCATAAGCAGGAAGCCACCGATGAACCACGGAATAGGCAGGCTACGCCAGTTGGGCTGAGGATGGAGATGAGCGCCTGCACGTTGTCGCTGTGTACGCTGGCTCCATAACCCGATGATGATTGCGACGGGAACGAGCATAGCCACTCGGCTTAGCTTGACCATAACTGCGAGATCGACGGCTGCTTGACCACCAGGAGCTGCTGCGGCAACGACATGAGCGACTTCATGTAAGGTCGCACCTGCAAAAATACCATAGCTGCCCGGTGCCAGACCAAGTAAGGGATACAGCAGAGTATAACCAATGGTGAATAAAGTGCCGAGCAAGGCTACAATAGCTGCACTGAGTGCAATTTCTTCCTCCTTTGCCTTGAGCTGAGGAGCAATAGCGGCAACGGCTGCGGCGCCACAAATCGCTGTACCACATGCAGTTAATAGGCTGAGCGTTTCAGATGTCTTCAACCATCTGGCAAGTGTGTACACAATGATCAAGGTGAACGCCACATTGATGATCGCAATAACGAGTAGAGAAGGCCCCATACGTAGCATATCGCCTAAGTTCAATCGCATGCCGAGCAAAATAATACCCAATCGCAGCAGTCGTTTGCTAGAAAAGGAGATGCCTGCTTGCCACTGCTCCTTTACACCGACAAATGTACGACATAACATGCCGAGCAGCATCGCAATCACAAGCTGTCCGACGACAGCGAGCCAGGATAGCTCGGATAGCCATCTAGCAGCAAGCGCGATAAGTAGCGTTAATAGTAAGCCCTGAGCGACATGCCAGCGGATCGGCTTTTGTGTATGGGATAAGGGGAGAGGTAGTGATTTCATAAAGGCTGGCTCCTTTGGATGAATGTTGATATTGAATATTTAGAATGAAGTATCGTTTCTTTGGAATGAAAAATATCGTTGCTCAAGTTGAGTAGGTATAGATGTCAGAGCTGAATTTGGCAGTTAAAATGAATTAGTGCGCAGTAGTTAAAATGAATCAGTGCTGGGTAGTTAAAATGAATGAATAGATGCTTGCTAATCGTGATTTCCTGCATCATAAAATAGTGAGTAGAACGAAATAATCAATAATTATAAATATAAATGATTGAAGCTAATCTTTATTACACCAATCAAGCACAAGGTACGCTCAGTCGTGAGGATGATATCCTCATCAATACAACTAAAACTCTTCTCCAGCTTTAAGGTGATTGACTTAATTTCGATAGCTATTCACTTGAATACTGTTACTATAAGAGTTAAACATTAAAATGTGAAATACGAGTATACTATGCTTATAATAAGTAATACTTATTATTGGATGGTCTAATCGGAAGTTAATAAAGGAGGCATAGATGTGGTTGATCCATTGCGTGTATTTGTAACGGTGGCAGAGCAACGTAACTTTTCGCGAGCAGCAGAGCTGCTTCATCTTTCACAGCCTGGAGTAAGCTTGCATATTCGTAAGCTGGAAGAAGAATTCGGTACGGTATTGATGCAGCGCTCTCCAAAGCGTGTAAAGCTGACCGATGCGGGAGAACTGCTGTATAAGCGAGCGAAGGAAATGTTGATGCTGCATGAAGCAGCCCGGCAGGACATTTTGCGTTTGCATGATATGGTGAGTGGTTCGTTGCATATTGGAGCAAGCTTTACGATTGGCGAGTATATTTTACCGCATACGCTGGCGAGGTTTGCCGCTAATTATCCTCAGGTTGATCTGGAGTTAACGATTGGTAACACAGAGCGTATCGTACAGCTGATTCGCAGCAAGGAGCTGGATATCGGTCTGGTGGAAGGCGAGGTGCATGATGAACAGTTACGTATTCTGCCTTACATGAAGGATGAAATGATTCTCGTCACGGCGCCAGATCATCCGCTTGCCGCACTGGGTACGGTGCGAGTAGAAGAATTGGGCAATCAGGTCTGGAGCTTACGCGAGCCGGGTTCCGGTACGCGCGCCTTTAGCGATCGCTTTTTTGCGGATACCGGTTGTATGCCGCTGAGAATGTATATATTTAACAGCAGTCAGGGTGTAAAAGAAGCAGTGATCGCTGGACTGGGCATCTCGATTCTGTCTCGCTGGGTTGTGCGTAGAGAGCTTGCCTATGGTGAACTGGCTGAGGTGGTGGTACAGGGTGTGCAGCAGGAACGCAGCTTTTCGATCATTTTAGCAAACGATGTCATCCCGATGCGCGTGTTAGATGCATTTATGGATATGCTGCTAGCACGTAAAATAGAAAAGTAGCTTATATATCTAGAGAGAGGTGCCGCAAATGTCTGTAAAAAGGGTAATACATATACAGCGCGATAGCTCTGAGTCTCCATGCAGACTCAAATTCATCTATCCACGGAGGCATATATGGAACAGCGCAAATACGGCAATACCGACATGAAGGTAAGCATACTTGGCTTTGGCGGTTCGGAGATTGGTAGAGGCGTCTCGCAGGAGGAAGTAAACCAGCTGCTACATAGTGCACTGGATGCAGGCTTGAATGTTATTGATACCGCAGAATGCTATGGTGACAGTGAGGAGCTGATCGGTAATGCACTGGCAGATCGGCGCGACGATTATTATCTGTTTACCAAATGCGGTCATGCGGCTGGCTTTGAAGCGCCAGACTGGGATAAAACAATGCTGGAGCAAAGTATCGATCGCAGTTTACGCCGTTTACAGACCGATCATGTGGACGTGATTCATCTTCACAGCTGTTCAGAAGAGGTGCTTCGTCGCGGAGATGTGATTGAAGTATTGCAGCGTGCGAAGCAGCAGGGAAAGACACGTTACATTGGTTATAGCGGTGATAGCACAGATGCGCTGTACGCGATTGAAACGGGTGTGTTCGACAGTCTGGAAACGTCAGTGAATATTGCTGATCAGGAAGCGATCTCGCTAACGATACCTAAAGCGCGCGAGCGTGGCATGGGCATAGTAGCGAAGCGACCGCTGGCAAATGCTGCATGGACGAAGGAAGAAGTGAAGCCAGAGGATTATGAGTTTGTCTATTGGAACCGCTTACGGGATCTGAACTATCCATTTTTGGAGGAGCAGGATGTGCAGACGAGCATCAAGCAAGCCTTGCGCTTTACATTGAGCATTCCCGGTATAGATACGATGATCGTGGGTACAACACGTCCAACACGCTGGGCTGAGAATGCAGCGCTCTTGGAGGATGGCGTGTTATCAAAAGAAGAATTTGATCGCATCCGTCAGCACTGGTTCCAGATTGCGGAAGCTGGCTGGGTTGGACAGGTGTAACCTAGACGTTTAATCTTGATACTAATATGGGCAAATACGGGCAAAAAATATGGTTTTAAATAGCTGCATAAGCCTTACTAGACTTACTTGATACGGTTATTGCTTTCTACAGAGCATCCAACTGAATAAGCCGCAAGCAATGGTGGAATCGTTGCTTGTGGCTTATTTGGATAGATTAAATAGATTAATCGGATTATTACTACGAGGTACAAGGGAGCCTATCGTAGCCATTGTTAACGCATTATCGGATCAATATACTGTATCCAGTCTCCTTTTGAATCCATTATTTTACTCGCAAAAAAGTATTGCCAAAATAAAATTGATATGTTACTGTATGGCTGTAACCGGTTACACATTGAGGTGAACAATCATTGACAACGATAAAAGATGTAGCAAAGTATGCTGGCGTATCGGTTGCGACCGTATCGCGTGTAATTAATGCAACAGGGTATGTACATGAGGATACACGCCGCAAGGTAGAAGATGCGGTAAAAGAATTGAATTATACGCCTAATGAGGTAGCACGTTCCCTGTATAAGCGCAAATCGCGCTTGATCGGATTACTGCTGCCTGATATTACGAATCCTTATTTTCCACAATTGGCACGCGGTGTAGAAGACCGGATGCAGGAAAGTGGATTTCGGCTTATTTTTGGTAATAGTGATGAGAGTAAGGAAAAGGAGAAGGATTATATCCAGACCTTTATCCAGAACAATGTAGTCGGCTTGATCAGCTCGACTAATGATCCAGATAGCTCTGCCTATACGAGTCTGGACTTACCGGTTGTGTTTTTGGATCGGATCGCCAGTGATCGCCCGTCTGTGTATGCGGATGGACGAGAAGGTGGACGTCTTGCAGCGCAAGCACTGATGGAGCGTGGAAGTAAACGCATTACGATCCTGCAAGGCCCACAGCATATTCGTACAGCGCAGGATCGTTTTCGCGGAGCGGCTGAGCTTTTAGAGGATCAAGCTATCGATTACCATGTTGTACGTACGGAATCATTTGCCTTTGCGGATGCAGAGAAATGGGCACGTCAGCTATTCGATCAGCATCCAGAAACGGATGGCGTGATCGCAAGTAATGACATTGTAGCGACTGCTGTCTTGCATGAAGCCATTCGTCTCGGTAAAAAAGTACCTGATGATGTACAGGTGATCGGCTTTGATGATATTCCACTCAGCAGCTTACTATCACCTGCATTATCCACTATTCGGCAGCCAGCCTATGATATGGGACGCGCCGCCGCTGAACTATTAATCGCACTCGTTGAGGGCACACCTGTCGTCAATCGTACCATCCAGATGCCGGTTGCATTTGTCGAACGCGATACGACACATAAGAAACGGTAAATAGGACGCTCGTCTGCTACACGATATACGCTGACACATGTAGACGAGCGCTGAATATAAATAAGCATCTCTTCATAATCGATCAACACTATACAATAAGGAGCCAGATAGAATGACAAATTCAAAACAAGCTAAAGTCTGTGTAGTTGGAAGCTGCTCGATGGATCTGGTCGTGACTTCCTCCCGTCGTCCAGGTGCCGGAGAAACCGTAATGGGTGAAAGCTTTAAAACCGTCCCTGGCGGTAAAGGTGCTAATCAAGCTGTAGCCGCAGCAAGACTCGGAGCAGAGGTCGTCATGATCGGCCGCGTGGGCGATGATCATCTGGGCGAAACGATTTTGAACAATTTTAAAGAGAATCGCGTTTCTGTGGAATATGTGAAACCGGTTACAGATATGGAGAGCGGAACGGCTCATATCACGTTGGCAGAAGGCGATAATAGCATTATCGTGGTGCCGGCAGCCAACAATGAAGTGACACCAGACTATGTGCAGCAGGCAGCGGAAGCGATTCGTAGCTCGGATATTGTGCTCATTCAACAGGAGATTCCAGCCGAAACGGTTGCGGTGGTGAGCCAGATTTGTGTAGAAGCCAATGTACCGTTACTGCTCAATCCAGCTCCAGCGCGTGCCATTGATGCTGATGTACTCAAGCATGCTGCATACATTACACCTAATGAGCATGAGGCATCCGTGATCTTTGAAGATATGAGCTTGCAGGAGGCATTGCGTAACTACCCAAATCGTCTGCTAGTTACAGAAGGCAGCAATGGGGTGCGTTATTATAACGGCGAAGAAGAAGCTGTCGTTCCAACGTTCAAGGTAGAGGCAGTCGATACGACCGGAGCAGGCGATACATTCAATGCAGCACTGGCGGTGGCGCTGGCTGAAGGACAGTCGCTTGCGGATAGTATTCGTTTTGCCAATCGTGCGGCATCACTCTCAGTAACAAAGTTCGGCGCACAGGGTGGTATGCCGACACGTGCAGAAGTGGAGGCAGCATTATCATGAAAAAGCATGGGGTACTGAACAGTCATATTAGCAAGGTGCTGGCAGACCTCGGGCACACCGATTATATCGTCATTGGCGATATCGGTCTGCCCGTGCCAGATGGCATTCCGAAGATCGATCTAGCACTGACCTTTGGCGTTCCAAGCTTTGAACAGGTCGTTGATGCGATCGCTGCGGATATGGAAGTGGAAAAGGTAGTGATCGCTTCGGAGATGGTGGAGCAGAATCCAGCAGCGTTTCAATATATGAGCCAACGTTTCGCAGAGGCTGAACAGCAGCAATGCAGTCACGAGCAATTCAAGCAGCTAACAGGCGGCGCAAAAGTTGTGATTCGTACAGGTGAAGCGAAGCCGTATGCGAACTGTATTTTACAAGCAGGTGTTTATTTTGGTGAATCATAATCTGGTAACAACGGATTAATACATGAGGAGGGATAGCAATGCACATTCAAATGAATAACATCCACAAAGCATTTGGCACGAATCAGGTGCTTAGCGGTGTTGATTTTGAATTACGAGCGGGTGAAGTGCATGCGCTGATGGGTGAGAATGGAGCAGGCAAATCCACGATGATGAATATTCTCGTTGGGCTGCATCAGCGCGATGAAGGAACGATTGTGATCGATGGCAAGGAAACGTATTTTACCAGTCCGAAGCAGGCGGAAGAAGCCGGAATTGCTTTTATCCATCAGGAGCTGAATATATGGCCTGAAATGACCGTGCTGGAAAATCTATTTATCGGGAAGGAAGTTACATCATCGGTAGGCTGGTTGAATAGCCGCAAGATGAAAGCGTTAGCAAAAGAACAGTTTGCACGTCTTGCTGTCCATTTACCCTTACAGCAGGAAGCCGGGCTATGCTCGGTCGGCCAGCAGCAGATGATCGAGATTGCCAAAGCATTGATGACGAATGCGAAGGTCATCATTATGGATGAGCCAACCGCAGCGCTGACGGAGCGCGAAATTCAGAAGCTGTTTGATGTCATTCGTGCGTTGAAAAAGGAAGGCGTATCGATTGTATACATCTCGCACCGGATGGAGGAAATATTCGCTCTTTGTGATCGCATTACCGTGATGCGCGATGGACGTACCGTCGATACGAAGGACATTTCAGCGACTAGCTTTGATGAAGTCGTCCGTAAAATGGTAGGTCGCGAGCTGACCGAGCGGTATCCGTCCCGTGCATCCAAGACCGGTGACGTCGTGCTGGAGGTAAAAGGCGCTACCAAGCA
Organism: Paenibacillus hunanensis; assembly: GCF_034055775.1. NCBI lineage: Bacteria > Bacillati > Bacillota > Bacilli > Caryophanales > Paenibacillaceae > Paenibacillus > Paenibacillus hunanensis. The sequence continues at coordinate 2,688,394 of NZ_CP139194.1, forward strand.
GGGACAATTCAGCGATGTGAGCTTTACCGTTAGAGCAGGCGAGATTGTCGGCTTTTCCGGTCTGATGGGAGCAGGGCGTACCGAGATTATGCGTGCATTGTTCGGTCTGGAATCGCTTGATCAGGGTGAGATTCGCATTCATGGTAAGCCGGTGCGTATTCGTCGTCCAGATGATGCAGTTCGTCATGGGATTGGCTTCATTACGGAGGATCGGAAGGATGAAGGATTAATTCTCGACTTCTCTATTCGCGATAATATGGCGCTACCTAACCTGTTCAGCTTTACTTCAAAAGGCTTTATTTCTAGCAAAAAAGAGCAGGAATTTGTGGACACACTTATCAAGCGTTTACAGGTGAAAACACAATCGGCAGAGACGCCTGCTCGCAGTCTATCCGGTGGTAATCAACAGAAGGTCGTGATCGCCAAATGGATCGGTATCGGGCCGAGCCTGCTTATCTTAGACGAACCAACACGCGGCGTGGATGTAGGCGCCAAGCGGGAAATTTATCAGTTGATGAATGAGCTGACGGATCGCGGCGTAGCGATCATTATGGTATCGTCCGAGCTGCCAGAGATTCTGGGGATGAGCGATCGGATTATCGTTGTGCATGAGGGCAAGCTCAGTGGCGAGCTTCCACGTGAGCAGGCGACACAGGAACAGATTATGACTTTAGCTACAGGAGGACAATAATATGCAAACTGCAACCCAACCCAAATCCGCCGGGCGCAACATTTCCGAGGTGACACAAAAGCTTGGCCCGCTGCTCGGATTTATTATTCTTGTCATTATCGTATCGATTCTGAATCCCGCATTTTTGGAACCGCTTAATATTTTGAATCTGCTTCGTCAGGTAGCGATTAATGCATTGATCGCATTCGGTATGACCTTTGTTATTTTGACAGGCGGAATTGATCTGTCGGTAGGCTCGATTCTCGCATTATCCAGTGCATTCGTAGCTAATCTGATGCTGTCAGGTATGGATCCCGTGCTGGCTATCATTATTGGCTGTCTCGCTGGTGGCGTGATGGGGATGATTAACGGTCTGATGATTACGAAGGGGAAAATGGCACCCTTTATCGCTACACTGGCAACGATGACGGTCTTCCGTGGCTTAACGCTTGTCTATACGGGTGGTAATCCAATTACTGGACTTGGCGATAGTATGGCATTTCAGCTGTTCGGACGTGGATACTTCCTCGGTATTCCCGTTCCAGCGATTACGATGATGATCGCCTTTGCGATTCTGTGGGTGATTTTGCATAAAACTGCATTTGGACGTAAAACATATGCGATCGGTGGTAATGAGAAAGCTTCAATTGTATCCGGTATTAAAGTAACGCGCGTAAAAATTATGATCTATTCGCTTGCAGGTATGCTGGCTGCATTGTCAGGGGCGATTCTAACATCTCGTCTGAACTCTGCTCAGCCAACTGCGGGAACGTCCTATGAGCTGGATGCGATCGCAGCCGTTGTACTTGGAGGTACGAGCTTATCCGGTGGACGTGGACGTATCGTAGGTACACTCATCGGTGCACTGATCATTGCTACACTGAACAACGGCTTGAATCTGCTCGGCGTCTCGTCCTTTTACCAGATGGTCGTTAAAGGTGTCGTGATCGTAATCGCTGTACTGATCGACCGCAAGCGCTCGGCTTAATGTGAATAATTTATTTCTAGCGTGAAGCTTCTATTCGTACTGTAGACCAACGATAGATATGAGTTAGACCGTTAGATGAAAATGGCATCCTAACCGAATGGTCTACACCGTAATTCAATCCATCCGAACAAACGGCTCAAAGAAAGAAGGGAACCCGATGAAAAAGATTAACATGCTACTCGCGTTCGCGCTGACGATCCTATTACTTGCAGGCTGCTCCATGCAGCCACCGGAATGGGCGAAGCCGAAAAAAGCAGCCACAACCGGAGAAATGACCATCGGATTATCGATCTCAACGCTCAACAATCCATTTTTCGTCTCATTAAAAGATGGCGTAGCTGCTGAAGCGCAGAAGCTCGGTATTAAAGTGATCGTCGTTGATGCACAAAATGACTCTGCCAAGCAAAGCAACGATGTCGACGATCTGCTGCAACAGGGTGTCGATGCACTGCTGATCAACCCAACTGATTCCGCAGCGATCTCTGCTGCCGTTCAATCAGCAAACAATCTGGACATTCCAGTCATCACACTGGATCGCTCCGCTGATAAAGGCGAAGTCAAAACGCTTGTCGCTTCCGACAATGCCAAAGGCGGACGTATGGCAGCTGAATACCTCGTCAAACAGCTTGGCAAAGGCGCCAAAGTCATTGAGCTACAAGGCGTACCTGGCGCATCGGCAACCCGTGAACGTGGTAAAGGCTTCCACGAGGTCGCTGACAAAGAGCTTGATGTAATTGCCAGTCAGGCAGCCGATTTTGATCGTACCAAAGGCTTAACCGTCATGGAAAATCTATTGCAGGCTAATCCTGACGTAAAAGGCGTATTCGCTCATAATGACGAAATGGCACTCGGCGCCATCGAAGCGATCGAGAGTGCAGGCAAGGATATCCCGGTTGTCGGCTTCGACGGTAACGAGGACGCTATCAATTCGATCAAGCAAGGCAAGCTAACCGCTACTGTCGCTCAGCAACCAGAGCTTATCGGTCAGATGGCAGTAGACGCTGCTCGCGATGTATTACAGGGCAAATCGGTAGAATCCTCTATGCCGGCTCCACTCAAGCTGGTGACAAAGGACAGCGCGGAATAAGGATGGAGGAACGGCTAAGAAGAGCAGCAAAAACGAAAACTACTCCCAATCATAGCGTAATATTCCATCAAATAAGATGATTTTATAGCTTAGTGGCAAATCATAATCGAGCTACAGCACCTATACAGTGAAATTTATCACGCTTAAACTCATGATTTGCTTAAACTCAACAGCCAGCAATGGTATACTTGCAATAACGCAGGTATATCTATGCCTGTTGAGTTTTGCTATTTATGCCCAAAAGCAGGAAATTACTTATCATGAATGGAATATAAAGCAGGCAACAGCAGAACAGCTCGCCTTATGGTGAATGTACAATGCTGACCGGACGAACAGGCGTAGTTGCAGGATGATTCGTGAGAAATTAGCAACTACAGTATAATCAATATCCGCCTGCCGGATGCATGATTAAAGGAGAAGGAATCATGTTTATTATTTTATTGCTCTGCTGTCTGATCATCGGCTTGATTACCTTTGGCAAAAATTGGCCTGCTGCGCCAACGGCTGCGGGTAGCATGGTGATGGCACTGAGCATTTTTGTATCAGGCATATGGCCGTATATGTCGGGTCAGAGCGTGAACAGTCTGTCGTCCAGACTGCTTGTGCTTGGAACGATATTGATCTGGCTGTACTTGCTGGCGAGTTATTTGACGTCGATCCGTCGGTCTACATTTTATCGTGATCATCTGGCTGATCCAATGCGCCGTCTGGCGATTGGAAGCTGGGCAACTGGAACATCGGTGCTGTTGATTAATGTGTATTATGCGTTTGGAGCTGGCTGGATCAACGAAACGGTTCATATTATGGCCGTGCTCAATGTAGTACTGTGGTTGTTCTATTTATGGTCGGTACTGAGTGGCTGGCGTCAGCTTGCTGGTGGATCGTATCGGGGACGATGGGACGGAAGCGTATGGCTACCCGCAACAGCGACCCATTCCATCGCATGGATGATCCATGAGGTGTTCGATCTTGCCGATGGACTGTGGGTTAGTCGTATTCTGATCGCTGCGGGTATGGTGATGTACGTTATCGGGGCATGGCAGCTATGGCGACAACGGGCTAAGCGCTCGCGGACGAAGCAGTCCTATGGGCGCTGGAATACAACCTATGTTATGGTCTACGGTGCGCCTGCAATTGCTGCGGTCACCGCAAGTGCAACCCATGCGTGGAGTGCTACACATATTATGGATGCATGGTGGATTATTCTGGCGCTATTATTAGTTATCGAAGGACGCGAAGCGCTTCAGGCGACGAATCGCATTCGTAATACAGGCTGGCGAACAGGCATTGGACGCTATCATACCGCACAATGGACACGACTGTTCACACTTGGTATTTTCTATGTACTAACATGGTATACATTGCCGTTCTTGCAAGAAGGCTCGCTATCATTCGTACTTCATCGGTGGATGTTGACGGGTGGAGGATGGCTACTAAGTGTACTGTTCCTGCTGGAGCTTACCTTTTGGCTCATTGCACTGATTCGTCATTGGGGACAACCAGCACCAGAAAGCGATGCGACTAGTAATACAGGCATGAGAGTACGTCATCATTAAGAAGCCGTATCCATCCACAGCTACTTGTAAAAGAAGGATCTAACGCGACTAGCATCCTATCTAAGAAATGAATATTCTATTTATCGTATAGCCTGATCAGCGCCCGGTGCTTGAACCGGGCGCTTTTTTATATCGCAAATTGCTATGCGTTGTACAACCCTGCTTACCTTTCATTTAACTTTTCATCCTTATTTGTATCCTCGTGTTTATCCTCATCCTTGCCCTGATGCTCATTACGATAGACAGAAGGAGACATATGAAAATATTGCTTGAACGCATGACTGAATCGTTCTGCCGTCGAAAAGCCGATCGCGCTTGCGACATCGCGAATCGTCTGATCGGTTTTGAGCAGAAGCTGTGCCGCCGCTTCCATCCGGGCATGAAGCTTTTTGGCTGCAAATGACATGCCGTATTGCTTGTGTACGGTTCGCTCCGTTTGTCGTGTGCTTAATCCGATCGTTTTCGCAAGCTGGTGAAGCGTGATCGAATGATACTCATACAAAAAGCTATTTTCAATCGTCACCAGTCTGCAATCATCCAGTGTTTTGAGCGGAGCATGCGAGGACGGAAAATAATCTGTATGGTAGTAGCGGAGAGTTCGCGTAATAATCAGCTCCAGAATATTGGTAATCATGGCGTGGAATCCGATCTGCTTTAGCGAAGCCTCCCGAGCCAGCATGTCAAATAGCGACATCATCTGCTCCGTATCCTGTCCAATCCAGAAGGGTTGCTCTACAAGCCATTGGGACAGCAGCGCTTCGGCATGATTGGAGCGCTGAGTGTGAGGGGAAGAAGTCTGCCCGGATATAATTTCGAAAAAGATGCAATATTCTGCCATCGGATCATTCATATCAGGAATTTGCTCATGCTCAATAGCTGGCCCTGTCATAAAAAGCGTACCCGGCGTTAGCTGGTAATGCCGTCCATCGGCGATTAAGTGACCGCGACCACTTGGAATATAATGCAGCTCATAGCTGCCTTTACTATGGCGATGCTTCGGCATGGAATGATAAAAATAGCCGAATTTGACGTACAACACATTCAATACAAGCTCATCCAGTCTGAGCTTGATATTCATATCCTCAATATGGATAGGGGGCAAGTTCATGTTCATTTCTCCTCTGTCATAATGCGACATCTTAATCACAGCAGAGTCAGCTCCTGTCATAACGATGCTCCTCTTTTCTCATTATAATTATAGCTATGAAGAACAGATGAGGAAATGAGGGACATGGAATGAATCAATCAGCAAACCATTTCTATCAAAAGGGCAATTACGCACTGGATTATACAGAAATCACGACCGATCAGCCGGGGCACGCCTGGCGTGAAGGCATGGTCAGTGGAAATGGAACGAATGGCTATATCACTTCAGGCTCGCCCTACCGTGATAGCTTTATTTTTCAACATATGTGGTTTAACTTTCCTTCTGCCGATCCGCGGCATACTCCTGCTGAGCTAACCGGACAGCTCGAAGAAGCAAGGCACCATGTTTTTGATCAAAATGATCAATGGACAATCAAGCACGATAATGGTCAGCGACGCAGTAGAACGTTCTATTATAGCTATCATCCCGGACATCAGCTACGACTTCACCTGCATAATGAAAGCGAAGTGACGGAGTATACACGCTGGACGAATTATGAGACAGCGGAAACGGGTATAGCCTATCGCGACGCAGAAGGGCAGTGGATTCGTACATCATTTACATCACGAACGGATGATGTTTCGATTACGAGATTGCAGCATTCCGATCAGGGAAGCAAGCTTCATCTGACCCTATTGATCGACAATATCTCGCATATGAGCGGCGTACACGGGAGTATGTCTGAGGTTAAAGCGCTTCGTTATAAAAAGCTTGTCGATGCAGAAGCTCACTATATTGCGCAGATCGCTCATTATCCAGCCTATGCGGATAGCGAGCTACGTGAGGGTGGATATGCTGGTGTAACAGGAGTCGTCATTGTAAATGGCATGAAGGAGCGAGTGGTGCTGGATGATACCGATGAGCAGATGAATGTAGGAAAGGAGCAGAATCCTGCGATTCGGATTCAAGATGCGGATGCGGTATACCTGATTACGGTTTCTGGACGGACGCATACGCTTGGCGATATAGAAGCATTTGCCGATCAATCCCAGTACGACCTGCTGGATCAGTTAATTCAGCATACGAATGAGGTTATACAGAAGTACACGAGCACCGAAGGCATATTCGATTATGAAGGAGCGCTCGCTGCTCATGCTGTATGGCAACGAGCGGAGTTTAATGCTGTGGAGTTCTCGCTAGCTGGAGACGATTCGGATAAGTATGCAGACAATGCTACATTGATCGAGCGGCAAAAGGCTTCGCCTTATCGCCTGAACCATGCATTTGTAGAGCAGATTTATAATCAGGGACGATATGCGATGATTTGCTCTAGTGGTGCCAGTGCGCCGCGATTATGTGGTATGTGGACAGGTGAGTGGGACCCGGGCTGGCGAGGCATTTATACACTGGATGCTAATGTGAATCTGCAAGTAGCGGCGATGAACACCGGGCAGCTTACAGAAGCACAGCGCGGCTATATTACATTTTTTCTGCGGAATGCGCCTGATTTTCAGCTTAATGCGCAGATGGCTTACGGTATGCATGATGCGATTCAGATCAGTGTCAATTCCGATGGGGATCGTGCGATGCATGTAGAATATGATAATGATTATCCGTTTGAATACTGGAATGCTGGGGCGAGCTGGTGTCTGTTGCCGATTTTCGAATACTGGCAATGCTTTGGTGATACAGAGCTTCCGATTGTGCCAGAGATGAACATTGATCGGCTGCAAGCTTTGCTATCGGTAGAAGACGGTGGACTAGCGGACGAGGCGTTTGAAAGGCTAAAGAAGCGTGGTACGCTGAAGCTGGCAAAGGATATTTTGTTACCACTACTCACCAAACAGGCGAACTTCTGGGAGCAGATCTGCACACCGAAATATTTTAAAGATCAGACTGGCCGTGCCCGTTATGAAGCTGGCAAAACAGAGCTGCTACCGGGTGAGCGTTATATGATCCTCCCTGCCTATTCACCGGAGAATCATCCAATCGGCTACAACAGCACGATTACAGCGAATGCGACGATGGACATCTCAGCGGCGCGAGATGGATTGAATATGACGATTCAAGTAGAACAAGCGTTGCAGCGTCCAGGTTATGAAGTGGCGATTGCACGCTGGGAAGGCTTGCTCGCTCAGTTGCCTGATTATCGATATGATACCGATGGGGCATTATGTGAATGGGCGATGGATGATTATATTGAAAATAACAATCATCGCCATCTAAGCCACCTCTATGCGGCATGGCCTGCTTACGAAACGCAAACCAATCCTGCACTGGCTACCGCCTCCAGCATCGCGCTGCATAACCGGGATGTATTCAACACAGAGGATGCAACAGCCGGACACGGATGGATGCATAAAGCACTCGTGCATGCTCGTTTGAAAAATCCCGAAGGTGTTCAGCAAGCACTGCTGCCCATGACTGAGGATGGATATTACACATCACTTATGACCGATCATGATACGAATCGTAGAAATGATTGCTATTGCACGGATACCTCTTTTGGCGTGGTCGCTGCCATCCATGAGGCGTTACTGTATTCCAATACAGGGGAGATTGAGCTATTACCTGCATTGATTTCAGATTGGAAGGTAGGCAGTATCTATGGCTTGATGGCACGAACACAGGTGGAAGTGACGCAGCTATCGTGGGATATCGAGGCTGGCTGGATAAAAGTGAAGCTGTCTTCGCTTCGATCCGCTCAAGCGATTAAGTTAAGCTGCGGTATAGCGTGGACAACGGCATCTGTAGATGGAGTAGAAGCGAAGGGACAGATGGATGGGGATAGAGCATATATAATAGTAGATCTTCATAATCAGCACGAGGTTGATGCGATCTTCTATCTAAACAATGATCACTTATGAGATGAACAAGGTTAAGGAGGAACAAAGCGGGCTTTCTATTGTAGAGAGTCCGCTTTGGCTTCTTTCCTTCGCTTTTTGCCTCTTTCATCCATGATCTTCATATCCAAGCTTCATACAAATAATGTAGATTCATAATTTAGATTGATAAGTTAAATTCGTAGACATGCTGTGGATAAAGGACATCCCATTTATCTCCATACGACATCCACACAACAATGCAACGATGTTCCTGATCTATACCGCATCGATCAATCCTTTAAAATTAAACCTCATAAATATAAAGTAGTTTCTATGTTGAAGCATACATAACCATCAAACGGGGTAATGCCTTGTATACGTAATATTATGTTCATATGTATACCTATGACAACACGACCCATTCATTAGCAATGCCGATGCTAACACCCAGACCGTGTGGGTAATGCGCGGAAAATGGACATCACAAGAGGGAGGCACTTTATGAACGATTTACATCACACGTTTAGCGAGCTAGAACAGGATGTGCAGCACACATTACATGAAACTGAATCGATGAAGCACCCACTGATCGAATTGATTCGCTACAGCTTACATGAGCAACAGCAGGCACTGAGTAGACTATTACCTTTATTAAAATCGGCGGCGTTATCAACAGTAGAGGGTGATAAACCACCGCGTGATGACCTTCAATCACTGGATGCAATCAAACCGTATGTCACGCTTCTGTATCAAAATCAGGAAGTAAGTGAGCCGACGGTGCGTGCGTGGGTACGAGCGGTACAATGGATTCCTTCGTTTGAGACCGAAGCGAGCGGAGATATTCAAGCTCGTTTTAACGATATGCATCATCGTCTGGAGCTGGCAGGTACATTGCTCGTTCGTCTCTATGGACAAAAGCCATTAAAATTCGTCATTCCAGCGGCATATACCGAGACGGAGGTGAAGGCATGAGCTGGCGTAATGAGCGTATCGATATGAATGTATACAGTCAGGGTGAGGTAGATCGCTGGGTGTATAGCACCTGTAATATTTGCTCTGTTGGATGCGGATGTCATATTGCAGTGAAGGACGACAAAATCGTCGGTATCAAAGGAAATGGTGATCATTCGATCAATCGTGGTCGTTTGGGACCAAAAGGTGAAAATCAGTGGTATGCCAACAATAGCCCGGATCGTCTGCTTACGCCATTAATTCGCAATGAGCAGGGACAATTGCAGCCAGCGAGCTGGGAAGCAGCGATGGAGCTTATCGTATCCAAAGCCAAGCAATCGCTGGAGGAGCAGGGTAGCAACAGTATCGCAATCTATTCGACCGGACAGGGTTATCTGGAAGATTATTATACGATTGCGAAGATCGGACGTGCGGGCTTACGTACTCATTTGCTGGATGCGAATACACGATTATGCACAGCAACGACCGAATTTTGCCTGCTTCAATCCTTTGGCGCAGATGGTACGCCTGCATCGTATGACGATGTCGATGTGGCAGATACTTTGATGCTCTTCGGGCATAATGTAGCAGAGACGGGTACGGTGTTGCATGAACGCATTATGCAGCGCAAGCAGCGTGATGGTAAGCCATACATTATCGTTGTCGATCCGCGTCAGACGTTAACGGCACGCCATGCTGATCTGCATCTTGCTCTTCGTCCGGGTACGAACGTGGCGCTACTCAATGGACTCATTCGAGCCATGATTGAAAAGGATGCGGTAGACCATAATTTTGTTGAACAGTATACGATCGGCTACGAGGCGATGCAGTCCTCTGTGCAGGAATGGACATTAGAGCGTACAGCAGACGTGACAGGCATTTCTGTAGCGCAATTAGAGCTGGCAGTCGATGTGCTGAGTAAGACAGCTTCGCTCGTCACAACAACGCTACAAGGAACCTTCCAAAGTGCAGACGCAACGACCGCATGTGTAGCGATTAATAATATGCATTTAATGCGAGGACTGATTGGTCGCCCGGGCTGTGGACCGCTTCATATGGCAGGGCAACCAAGCTCATCTGCTAATCGTACCGCTGGTGGTGTGGGTACGTATCCAGCGCAGCGTAATCCGATGAATCCACAGCATATTCAGGAAATGGCTGACTTGTGGAATGTGGAAGCGGATGATCTACCTGTCGGGCCTGAAAAAGGAATCGAGGAGCAGATCGATCTGATCGAACAAGGAAAGGTGACTTTTTTCTGGAATATCGGTACCAATCCGATGGTTTCATTGCCGAATCGACAGCGAGCACGCAAAGCGCTAGAGCGTATTTTCGTCGTCGTTCAGGATCCATTTTTGACCGAGACGGCTACGGTAGCGGATGTGATATTGCCTGTTGCATTGTGGGGCGAAAAGGAAGGCACGATGGAAAATGCAGACCGAACGATCAATGTGCTACGTAAAGCGGTCGAGCCACCAGCCGGTGTGAAAACGGATCTAGAGGTGCTGCTCGATTTTGCCCGTCATATGGAGCTTAAAGATAAGGATGGACAGCCGCTTATCGGCTATTCGACGCCTGAGCAATGCTTTGAGGAATGGAAGACTGTGTCGCGTGGACGACCTTGTGATATGACAGGCATTACCTACGATCGGTTAGAGCAATGCAATGGATTACGCTGGCCTGTAAATGAGCAGCATCCGAATGGTACGCCGCGCCTGTATAGTGATCTGCGATTCATGACAGGCGTGGACGAAGCGCAAAGCTATACCAAGGATCAATTTAGCGGTCGTCCACTCAGTCGTGATGAATTCGCTGCCAAGCAGGCAAATGGACGTGCCTTGTTACACCCGACGCATTACTTGCCACCGACCGAGCAGCCGAATGACGATTATCCGATGTGGCTGACGACGGGTCGTCTCGTCTGGCACTGGCATACACGTACGAAAACAGCGCGTGCCCCACATCTGCAAATGGCAGCTCCTCACGGCTATGTGGAGATTCATACACAGGATGCGGCAAGGCTATCCATTGTGCAGGGAGAGGTCGTACGAATCGTATCGCCGCGCGGATGGATTGAGGTGCCAGCTAAGATAGGGGATGCTGTTCAGCAAGGATTGGTGTTCGTGCCGTTTCACTACGGAAGCTGGGAAGGTCATCAGGCAGCCAATGAGCTAACTGCCGACTTCACGGATCCGCTATCCAAGCAGCCTACGTTCAAGCAGGCAGCTTGCCGAATCGAAAAGCTCCGCAAGCAACATATTGTAGTGGGCGAGGAATCCGCAGAATATATCGCGGCACAGTATCATCTGTCTGTAGAGCATTTGCTTGAGGCGAATCGACTCATTACTCCTTACGATATTCAAATGGGACAGGAGCTGGAAATTCCGATCTCGGTCATGAATACACCGATTCCACCGTATATTCCGCAGCGGAGCTGATCAATATGATTGGCGGACAATCAGAGGCTAGCGAGTCGGCTACATGGTAGCTTGATCCTGGCATTTAGCTCTATACTTGTCGACTTGTCGGATAAAAAGGAGAGAGTCATCGTGCTCATCATTTTGTTGCTTGGCTGTATCATTATCGCCTGGATTGCACCTGGTAAAAAATGGCCTGCTGCACCGACGGCAGCAGGCAGTATGGTGATGGCGCTCGGCATTTATATGCAAGGCGTGTGGACGTATGCGTCAGGACAAGCTCCGCAAAGCTTCCTATCCAGAGTTCTTATTTTAGGGATTGTGCTGGTATGGCTTTATTTACTTGCCAGTTATGTGACCTCTATTCGCCTTGCCACCTTTTATCGAGATCATCTGGCTGATCCGGTGCAGCGGTTTGCAGTCGGAACCTGGGTGGCAGGCACAGCTACTTTATTGATCAACCTGTATAGTAGCTTTCAGATAGCATGGCTACAGGAGAGCATTCATATTATGGCGACGCTCAATATTGCACTGTGGCTATTTTATATATGTTATGCAATTATGGGGTGGTATCGGTTGATGATCGATACCTCCTCAGCCCGAGTTGATGGTACCGTATTGTTGCCTGCGGTCGCTACTCAATCGCTTGTGCTGCTCTGTCATCAAGTATTTGCACTATCGCTTGGGAAAGGGTTCACACGTAGCTTTATTATTGTAGGATTGGTATGTTATGCCATCGGTATAAGTATTATGATCTGGCGCTATTATCGTTCTACCACCTGGAATATAGAAGCGTGGAAGATTACAAACTGTATTGTGTATGGCGCGCTAGCAATCAGTGGCGCCGCGATCAGTCTGACCGAGGCATGGAGTGGACAGGTCGCCTATATGCTATGGTGGATCGTATTGCTCCTTGTGATCTTTATTGAAAGTGTTGAAGCTGCATACGCAATAAAGCGTATTCGCCAGCATGGCTGGCGTCATGGCGTAGGACGTTATCATACTGCGCAATGGACTCGATTATTTACACTGGGGATGTTTTATTTTCTGACCCTTCATACGATAGCTCCAGCGGCTAATCCATCCTTTACACAAATATTGCATCATATTGTACTGGTGGTTGGTGCATGGGGGATTACATTATTGCTAATAGTGGAGTTGGGATTATGGCTCTATACATCGATGATAGGGCATCGATTGTTGAAGGAAGATGGAGAGTAGGAAGAAGAGCATTTGGCATATGTAGACCGTAATCTTTTAAAAGCGAAGCGTAAGTAGAAGAAAAAGGCGATTTTTTGCGAATTTCAATGAGTGTTATCGTATACAAAGTGAAGCATAATTGAAACGAGCTACGAGCTACGAGCTACGAGCTACGAGCTACGAGCTACGAGCTACGAGCTACGATTAACGAGAACAGGCGACAGTACCGGATAAACCGGAGCTGTCGCCTGTTTCGGATGGTTGATGAAATATTTGAAGCTGGGCTACTCCTTCACCCCAATTCCAGAGCAGTCAGCGCCAAAGCAAAATGATGTCTAGCTAGACAATAGTGTTCATTCCTGCTGCGATCCAGTGAAACGGGACAGCGAGGACGTTCGTTGTATATCTTTATACGACTTACAGTTGTTCACCGTTAGAAGCGATAACCTGCTTATACCAGTGGAACGAGTCTTTTTTGGAGCGAGCCAGTGTACCGTTACCGTCATCGTCCTGATCTACGTAGATAAAGCCGTAGCGTTTGGACATTTCGGATGTGGACATGCTAACGAGGTCGATTGGACCCCATGCGGTATAACCCATCAGCTCAACACCGTCGCGAACTGCTTCTTTCATTTGCTCAATATGCTTACGCAGATAGTCGATACGATATGGATCATGGATCGAGCCATCCTCTTCCACCTTATCATAAGCACCCAGACCATTTTCTACAATAAATAATGGCTTTTGATAGCGATCATACATCGTGTTCAGCGTCACGCGCAGACCGATTGGATCAATCTGCCAGCCCCAGTCGGAGGATTCCAGGTATGGGTTTACTACGCTACCCTCTACCAGATTACCTACGCCTTCTTCACCTGTAGGGTTTTCAGCTACGGCGATTGTCATGTAATAGCTGAAGGAAATGTAGTCGACCGTGTACTGCTTCAGCAGCTCATCATCGCCGGCTTCTTTTTGCAGCACAATGTTATTTTCTTCAAAATAACGATCCATGAATTTCGGATATTCACCGCGTGCATGCACATCGGTGAAGAACAGGTTCATCTGGTTAGCCAGCTGTGCTTTGCGGATATCCTCTGGATTACAGCTATTCGGATATGTCTCCATACGAGCGAGCATACAACCGATCTGTGCATCTGGAATGATCTCATGGCAGAGCTTGGTTGCGATCGAGCTAGCAACGAATTGATGATGTAGCGCCTGATACATGCCTTGCAGCTTATTATCCAGACGATCTGTGATGACGCCACCGCCAGTGAACGCACTGATCGTCATAATATTGATCTCGTTAAAGGTCAGCCAGTATTTCACTTTATCTTTGTAGCGCTTGAACACCGTTTCTGCATAACGGGCAAAATGTCCAACAACCTCGCGATCGACCCAGCCATTGTATTTCTGCGTCAGACCGAGCGGTGTCTCATAGTGAGACAGTGTTACAAGTGGCTGAATGCCGTACTTGAGCAGCTCATCGAATACATTATCGTAAAATTGCAGACCTTCCTCGTTCGGCTGCTCATCGTAGCCGTTCGGGAAAATACGTGACCAGTGGATCGACATACGGAATACTTTGAAGCCCAGCTCAGCAAACAGAGCGATGTCCTCTTTATAGCGATGGTAAAAATCGATACCGTCACGTTTTGGGAAGCGTGCCTGAATTTCACCATTCAGAATACCTTCGATGCGGTCGGAGGTGATCTCCATCGCATGGGAAAGCTCCTTGCTGCGTTGATCTTTTGGAATGTAAGCGATCATGTCTGCACTGGACAAGCCTTTGCCGCCTTCATTGTAGCCACCTTCAAGCTGATTGGCGGCTGTAGCGCCACCCCATAGAAAGTCTGTAGGAAATCCTTTTGGTGCCATCTGCATAACCTCTTTCTGTATAAGATCGATTGGGGCTGTAACGGATGAAACGAAAAAAAACCTAAACCGGAACAAAAGCAGCATCTTCATGCCGGTTTCGTTGCCAATTTAGGTTTTGCCTGCATCACCAGTAACAATCCTGTGTTATGTTATTGCCTTTTCACGTTTATTGTATACGATGACAAAAGCGTTTTCAAGCTTTGTGCGCAAAATGTCGTTTGTTCACAGGATTGACGTTACTGCTGTCGAAAGTTGTCTTATACATCATGTGTAGAAAATGATATAATACGTATACATCTATTCATGCTACGGAAAAGGAGGTGAATCTCTTGCAGGATATTCAGGACTGGCTGCCTTATCTATTGTCGATCATGCTGATCATTGTGCTCACCTGTTCATTGATTTTGCGATTGTACTGTGATGTGGCACGCTTTTGGCTGATTGGCAACCGGGTAAAGGAGCATATCGTATTCCCACTCATTTTATCGATCACCAGTCATCCGGCGCCACTCCGTTTATCCCGGACCATACGTAGGAAGGAAGCGCCCGATGATGATGGCTCGGACTGCTGCCTCCCGTTGATTGCATCTAGTTATACACATCAACGAGGAGGAACAATATGGACGTATTCAAGGGATTCACTGGAGTTTCAAGTAAAAGGGGCCGCATGTACGGGCTGACGCTCGTTATGCTACTCATGGTGTTGCTAGCTGGTTGCGGAAATAATGTAACCACGATCGATTCCGGTACACCGGGCTTTTTCAATCATTATGTCGTCTATCCATTGTCATATAGCATGCAGCATATTGCAGGCTGGTTTGGCGGGAGCTATGGGATGGCGATTATCGTGCTGACCTTGATCGTGCGCTTTGCGCTATTGCCGTTCATGATGCGACAGGCGAAGTCGCAGCAGGCGATGAAGCGCGTCATGAGCCGCATGCAGCCTGAGCTGGATGCGCTGAAAAAGCGTTACGAAAATAAAAAGGAACGTGAAGAGCAGCAAAAGATGCAGCAGGAAATGATGGAGCTGTACAAAAAGCACAATTTTAATCCGCTGAATATCGGTTGTCTGCCGATCCTGATTCAATTGCCGATTCTATCCGGCATGTACACCGCGATTCGATTGACACCGGAGCTGTCTACGCATTCATTTCTCTGGTTCAAGCTAGGACATCCGGACTGGATTATGGCGATTATTGTGGCGGCTCTGTATCTTGTGCAGGCGAAGCTATCGCAAAAGACGATGACACCCGAGCAGCAAAAACAGATGGCGCTTATGGCGTATATCTCGCCGATTATGATGGCATTCTTCTCCTTCAGCGCGCCGGCAGCGATGCCGCTGTACTGGATGGTGAGCGGTACATTCCTCATTCTGCAAACGCTGTTGTTCCAGCGTATGTATCCAGTGGATGCGGCACCGGTTGTGGAAGAAGCTGCTGCGATTGAGGCAGAAGCACTGGCGGTCGTTCAAGCCGATGCGGATACAGACAAGCCAGCTCCAGCCAAGTCATCCAAAAAACGCAAAAATAACACCAAAGCATCTCCTGTAAAATAATTATCCTTTTCAAGCCACTCTGCATCCATCGGGAACAGAGTGGCTTTTGCTATGAATAAATGATAGAGATTAGATGGATTTCTAGCTATACAACCGTTGATATCACTTTCGTTTGCATCATGGAGCAGAGAACAAAACCGTCAATATTTTGTAAAAGGTAAGCGTTATCAATGAATGGAGCGTATAGGTATATGCTTCAAAATCTGGTAAGCTAGAATGATATGAATATAGGTACAGTGTGATAAAGAGAGATTAGGAAATGGATAGGAAAGGAAATGAGACAATGAAGGTTCTCAAAATCATTATCCAGATCGCGCTGCTGTATGCGTTCGCCTGGTTAGGTGGGCAGATTCAAGAGTGGCTGCATCTGGCGATTCCGGGCAGCATTATCGGACTATTGCTGCTATTTGTACTGCTGCTCTGCCGGGTTGTTCCGGTGTCGTGGATTGAGGCAGGCAGTACGACGATTTTATTTTATTTACCGCTGTTTTTCGTACCCGCGACGGTTGGGGTGATCAATCATCTGGATCTATTTGCAGGCAAAGGACTTCTGCTTGTAGCGATTGTGATCGCCAGTACGATCATTACGATTATCGCTGCGGGTCATGCAAGCCAGTGGCTAGCGATCTTAACGGAACGTAGACGTGGAGCAAATGAAACGATCAACAGGGTAGAGCAGATGCAAGCAGAGCTAGCAGAAAAGAGTAGTATTCGCATGACGTCGAAGATCGCACAGGATGAGCGAACTACGCGCAACGATAAACAGCAAGCGACTTCTGCTTCATCTCCTACGAAGGATGCTTCTCAAGCGAAGCTGTATAGAAAGAAGGGAACACAGCTATGACGCTTATTATTGCAATAAGTATGGTAGCAGGCACCGTGCTCATCTATGCGCTGATGGCGATCTTATATAAACGCTACCGTTTACCTTTTCTGATGCCTGCATTAACGGGTACCGCAGCGATTGTGATCCTTTTGCTCGCTCTGCATATTCCATATTCGACGTATATGGTCGGTGGACAATGGATTAACCAGCTACTTGGCCCTGCGGTCGTAGCACTTGCGTACCCTCTGTATAAGCAGCGGCAGCAGCTACTCAAAAACTGGATTCCCATTGTGGGCGGCTCGTTAGCTGGCGTATTTGCAGGCATGCTGAGCGGCATGCTGCTTGCGCTAATGCTGGGCTTTAGCCGCTCGTTTATTTTGTCTGTGGTGCCGAAGTCAGTAACGACACCTGTCGCAATTCAGATTGTGAATCATCTAGGTGGGGATTCGTCTTTAACCTCGGTGTTTGTAATGATTGCGGGCTTTACGGGTGCAGTTGTCGGTTTATCGGTGCTAAAGTGGTTCCGGATTCATCATGTGATCGGGAGTGGTATTGCGCTGGGTAGTGCAAGCCATGCTCTCGGAACGGCGAAGGCACTGGAGATTGGGGAGCGTGCGTCCTCACTAAGCTCGATTGCAATGACGATTAGTGCGATTGTGGCATCGGTGATTGCGCCGCTGGTCGTATGGTTAGTCTTTCATTGATAAGATACGGTCGTTGATGCAATGTGAGGCTTGATGGAAATGATTAAATATGGGAGATCCATGATTGGGATTTGTTTGGCGTTTATATGCTTGATAACATACACCACCTCTGTTAAGGAATAAGCGACTGTGATTTGATAGAATCCTAAGAATATACAGAGTAGAAGTAAGGGGAGATTCCTGGGTTTGAAAGCAGTAAGATTAGGCTTCAAAGCAACAGGATATTTTGCTGAGCTAGAATCATTTTTGATTGAATCCCATGTTAGGAAATCACCAATATCTTAAGTGATCTATTTATCTTATTTCCTCCGATTGCGTGCTTTTTGCAATAATGAGTTATATTGCACGTCTGTTCTAACTTTTAGGACATTTGCTGTAGTTTGAATTTTCTTTGTTATAGGATCTTATGCTAGAGTAGTATAAAGTAGAGCAATGAATTTACTTACGTTGCTCTTAAAATAGCTCATGATGAATTCTATACATGACTTGAGCCTCATAAACATACACAAAAAATAAATAGCCTTCGATCTCGCATATTCATTTGGCGACATCGAAGGCTATTCATCTTATCTATACGCTATTTACTAAACAGTGCATGGGTATGAGTTAAATCATATATGAGCTAAATCATGTAATACAACTCATATGTATGCGAAACGCAGGTAACGAAGGGAAGGAAATAAGGGGAAAGGGCGACTTTTGAGCACGGGAATCTACATTCCCTCCTACTCCGTAGATTCCTGTGCGATACGGGAGCCCGTCCCCTTATTCCTTCCCGTAGTGGTGCATCTCCTACAACCGATGTTTACATACACCGCCAGTAAAATATATCTTCGTACATTTAAAACAGCATACTATAGTTAATTCTGATTCACTACCGCGCTAAAACATACATAATTTGATACTGATACTGATACTGATACTGATACTGATACTGATACGTTTAAATTGTAATCAAACTAAACTACAATTCCATATACTCGTCTTATCCCAACGCCACGTCCAATACCATCATCACGGTAAATCCGATCATCAGGCTCATAGAAGCGAGGTCTTTATTACCGTTTTCCTGAGAGCCTGGAATGACTTCTTCGGCAACGACGAAGATCATAGCACCAGCGGCAAAGCAGAGGGCGTAAGGTAATAACGGGGTAACAAGTGTAACAGCGAGAACCCCGATCACGGCGGCGATCGGTTCGACCATACCGGATAGCTGACCGTAGAAAAAGGCTTTACGACGGCTCATGCCTTCGCCACGCAAAGGCATCGATACGGCGAGTCCCTCAGGGAAGTTTTGAATGCCGATACCGATAGCCAGCGCGATAGCTGCGGCTAGGGATTGACCGGAGGTGCCATTGGCGACTGCACCGAAGGCGACGCCAACTGCTAAGCCTTCCGGAATATTATGTAGTGTAATCGCAAAGACGAGCAGGGTGCTACGACGTCGGTTACGCGTCCCCATACCCTCTGGCGCATGTCCGTCAGTCGTCGGATGCAGTGTAGGATGGAGGTGGGGAATCACTTTATCCGCTGTCCACAGAAACAACCCACCCAGCATAAAGCCGATCGCTGCTGGAATCCAGCCGGGGAGCGAGCTGTTTTGCTCTGCCATTTCCAGTGCAGGCGCGATCAGCGACCAGAAGCTGGCGGCGATCATCACACCTCCGGCAAAGCCGAGCATACTATCGAATACCTTCTGATTCAGCTTTTTTGATGTGAATACTAATGCTGCTCCCACTGCTGTCATTCCCCATGTAAACAGAGTAGCAAGAAAAGCCTGAAGCATCGGCGACATGCCTGTAAAGAATTCAACCATATGTACAATCACACCCCTGTCCTTTGACTAAAAGTAATGGCTCATTGCAAATAGATTGGCTGTGTAAAAAGGCAGTCTGGCGGTCTATACCACAGCTATAATGAGCAATAGTTTTTCTGCGATAAGCAACCTCAATTTGCCGTAGCTGCTCTAGTTTACCTGTTCCATCCTATATATGTATACATTATAAAATAAAACCTCCATACCCATTACACCTCTCATTATACTCTGAAAACCTCTCGCCATCGTAGCAGAGATTTAACCATTTATTGGATGCTCGATCATGTTCGGTTTCTTAGCTAAAATACCTGCAAACGCTCTCCAACGGTAAATTTGTGACTTCAATCACTTTTTGTCACTTTTTGTTTGATTTTTAGATATATTTAGTGATAAAAATCACAATCGGCGAGTAACATTTTTGCGAAACTAGGAATAGATTTTGGAGGGCGGCAGTATACATACAGGATTCATGCTTGGGACCGCAAACCAGATAGCTTACTCAATAATTTAGGGGAGAAAGGACGTATTCGTATGGATGTTATTATGTTGTCACGCATTCAATATGCGCTTACAACGGTGTTTCACTTTTTCTTCGTTCCGGTATCGATCGGTCTTGTACTGCTCGTAGCCTTACTGGAAACGATGTATGTGATCACGAAGAATGAAGAGTACAAGGTATTGACAAAGTTTTGGGGGAAGCTGTTTTTGATTAACTTTGCCGTTGGGGTAGTAACCGGGATTTTACAAGAGTTCCAGTTTGGGATGAACTGGTCGAACTATTCACGCTTTGTCGGAGACGTGTTCGGCGCTCCGCTAGCGGTAGAAGCATTGCTTGCTTTCTTTATGGAATCGACCTTTATTGGACTATGGATTTTCGGCTGGGAACGTTTATCCAAAAAGGTACATCTGGCGTGTATATGGCTCGTCGCCCTTGGAACGATGCTGTCGGCGCTATGGATTCTAGCAGCCAATTCATTTATGCAGCATCCAGTCGGCTTCCAGATGAACAATGGACGTGCGGAAATGAATGATTTTCTGGCGCTGCTCACCAATGGACAGCTGCTGGTGGAATTCCCGCATACCGTGTTTGGTGCGTATTTGACCGGTGCATTTCTTATGGCAGGGGTGAGCGCGTATAAGTTGCTGCGCCGTAAGGATGTACAGTTGTTCCGTAAATCGTTCAAAATCAGCATCATCGTGGGAGTGATCTCATCGCTGATCGTTGCTTTTAGCGGTCACGATCAAGCGCAATATCTGGTGCAAACACAGCCGATGAAGATGGCAGCCGCTGAGGGTATCTGGCAAACGACACCGGAAAAGGCACCATGGATGTTATTTGGTGGTATCGATACGGACAGTCGGAGCAATAGCTATGAAGTGAATTTTCCACTCAACGGATTATTAAGCTATCTATCCTATGGACAATTCACCGGCTCTGTTACCGGTATGAATGAGCTACAGGCACAATATGAGCAAAAATATGGAGCTGGCGATTATATTCCTCCGGTGAAAACGACCTTTTGGAGCTTCCGCTTTATGGTTGCAGGTGGTGGATTATTGATCCTGCTATCGCTGTATGGAGCATTGATGCTGGCGCGTCGCAAAATGGACAGCATGCCACGCTGGTATCTGTGGGCGATGACGTATGCAATTGCATTGCCGTTCATCTCTAATACGACAGGCTGGTTAATGACGGAGGTTGGACGTCAGCCGTGGTCAGTATTTGGCTTGATGACCACAGCGGATAGTATATCGCCGAACGTATCGGCTGGCTCGGTATTATTTTCGATCATTACATTTACGCTCATCTATTCAGTGCTTGGTGCGGTAATGGTGTACCTATTCGTGAAGGTGATCAAAAAAGGGCCACGAGATGAGCAAACCCATCATGATCATCACGGGAATGATCCATTCGAAATGGAGGAATTGAAGCATGCTGTCTCTTAATGAGCTCTGGTTTGTATTAATCGCTGTGCTGTTTGTCGGCTTCTTCTTTTTGGAAGGCTTTGACTTTGGTGTAGGCATGTCCACGCGCCTGGTGGCACGCACAGATGGGGAGAAGCGACTGCTGATCAATTCGATTGGCCCATTCTGGGATGGTAATGAGGTGTGGTTGCTGACTGCGGGCGGTGCCATGTTTGCGGCTTTTCCAAACTGGTATGCTACGCTGTTTAGCGGATTTTACATTCCATTTGTCGTGCTACTACTGGCACTGATCGCGCGTGGGGTCGCCTTTGAATTCCGTGGTAAAGTCGGCCATCGGACATGGACAGCGGTATGGGATTGGTGCATTTTCCTCGGAAGTCTGCTGCCGCCGCTCTTATTCGGGGTTGCCTTTGCAACAATGCTCAAAGGACTACCGATTGATAGCGACATGCAGATGTACGCGGGCTTCTTCGATGTGATCAATCCGTATTCGCTCGTTGCTGGCTTAACAACGGTCGTGCTCTGTCTGCTGCATGGATTAATGTTCTCTGCATTACGCACAACGGGACAGCTGCGTGAGCGTGCTCATGCACTGGCACATAAGCTGATGATTCCGCTGGCGGTGTTATTCGTGCTAACGGCTGTACTGACAGCGGTATATACAGATGCATTCCGTGTGCGTGGAGCGGTATTAATCGCGATGGCAGCGGTAGGCGTGGTGTTATTCGTACTGGCAGGCTATTTTATTTCCAAACGTCGTGAAGGCTGGGCTTTTGGCATGACAGGTGGACTGATTGCGCTGGCGATCTCGGGTATATTTGTTGCTCTGTTCCCACGCGTGATGGTGAGTTCACTTGGAGCAGCGTACGATCTGACGGTATACAATGCTGCTTCTGGGCCATATTCACTCAAAGTCATGACGATTGTGGCGCTAACGCTATTGCCATTCGTACTTGGTTATCAGATCTGGAGTTATTTTGTATTCCACAAGCGTCTGAATGAAAAGACACATCTGGAATACTAGGCAGTTAGAGATGGGATTGTAAGTAGGTGGGCTGGCAAATTGTAACGTATCGATAACCGTTGAAGGATTGGAAAATGGGCAATTTTCATGCCAGTAGATCAATGGATGGAACCCTAACCAATGACTTGTCTATACGCAATGTAGCTATAACGACGTACCACATGAATGAAGATATATCACAAGAAATAAAGTGCTATATCAAGTGAAGATCAAACAGATAAAGTAAAAATATAAAGGGAGCTGGAGCGGTATGGGCAAGGATTTATGGAAGCTAGCGGGCATCAGACCGGTGATGGTCATAACCGCTGCGCTGACGATCGTACAGACGATTGTGATTGTGATGCAATCGGTGTGGCTGGCGCAGGCGGTAAGTGGATTGTTTTCCGGTGATACGATTCAAAGCCAGCTCGGTCATATCGGTGGTTTTGGATGTGCGCTGATTGCTCGTCAGCTCTTGTCCATGCTGCTGCAAAAGCTCGCTTATGATTTTGCCGAGCGAACGGGACAGCAGCTACGGAGGGCGCTAATTGATAAGCTATTTGCGCTTGGCCCACGATATGCGATGGGACAGGGGACAGGCAATCTGGTCACACTCGTACGTGAAGGCATTGGTAAATATCGCACGTATTTGGAGCTGATCCTTCCACGGATGCTGTCCAATGGGCTAACGCCGCTTTTAATCGGATTGTATGTGCTTCGGTTAGACTGGCTGTCGGCAATCATTTTAGGACTGGTATTTCCAATTCTTATTGCGTTTATGATCCTGCTTGGACTGGCAGCACAAAAGCAAATGGATCGGCAATGGGCAACCTATCGCGTATTATCGAATCATTTTGTTGATTCGTTACGCGGGCTGGAGACACTTCGCTTTCTCGGTCGCAGTCGCGCGCATGCAGCGACAATCGGGCGTACAAGCGAACAATATCGCAAAGCAACGATCGGTTCGATGCGTGTAGCCTTTCTGTCTTCATTTGCACTCGATTTCTTCACGATGCTCTCGGTTGCATTTGTAGCTGTAAGTCTCGGTTTGAGACTTGTACATGGTGAAATGCTGCTGGAGCCAGCATTGACGATTCTGATTCTGGCACCTGAATTTTTCGTGCCGATTCGTTCATTAGGTGCTGATTATCATGCAACGATGGATGGTAAGGAGGCAGGCGAGGAAATTCAGCGTATTATGCAGCAACCGATACCGGGGCAGTCGCTTGAGCATCCTGCCACATGCAGTGAATCGACTACTATCATAAGGGATGCGTCATCAGACGCTACCCTATGGAATGAGGCAAGCACACTAATCATTCAAGGTGTATCGATCCACTATGGACAGGACTCAGATATGAGCTTAACACGGGCTACACATCGATCAGAGCCTTCTATTTCAGCAAATAAAGCGCCTCTTCATGAACAGCATCTTCCAGAGCAAGCTGTACAAGCTACCCATCAATCAGCTAATACAATCCAATCCGGTACTTTACCTGTTTTAAAGGATCAATACACCGCATTATCAAATGTATCCTTCACCTGGCAGGGCTATGGCAAAATTGGCATTATCGGTGCAAGTGGAGCAGGCAAGTCAACACTGATCGATCTGCTGGCAGGCTTTCTTGTCCCCCATGAAGGTACAGCTAGCTGGCATCATACACAGGGATATGGAGGAGCGCTGCATTATACAAGCTGGCGTACAGGAGCAGCCTATATTCCGCAGCATCCGTATCTATTCAGCGGTACATTACGCGATAATATTGCGCTATATGAACCGCAGGCGACAGACATAGAAGTGCTTGAAGCCATGCAGCGTGCAGGTCTGGGTAAGCTGCTTCAATCGTTACCACAGGGTCTGAACGAGCAGGTCGGTGAAGGTGGACGCATGCTGAGTGGTGGACAGGAGCAACGCGTTGCTCTCGCACGAGCCTTGCTTGGGCAACGACATGTACTTTTACTGGATGAGCCAACTGCACATCTGGATATCGAAACCGAGTATGAGCTGAAGCAGACGATGTTGCCTTTATTTGCGAATAAGCTCGTCTTACTCGCTACGCATCGACTGCACTGGATGACCGATATGGATTGGATTATCGTGATGGATCAAGGACGGATCGTAGAGCAAGGCACGCATGCAGGATTATTGCAGCAGGGTGGCTTGTATTGTAGCTGGATGAATGAACAATGGGAGGGGAGCGCATGAGTCGTAGCGGCTGGATTATTCCGTATATCAAACAAAATAGCCTGCGCTTCGCTGGCATTATCGCGCTCGCAGCACTTACATTACTATGTGCATCCATGCTTACGTTCACGTCGGGATATCTGATCTCAAAAGCTTCATTACGTCCAGAAAATATACTGATGCTATATGTACCGATCGTAGGCGTGCGCACATTCGGTATTGCTCGTTCCGTACTGCGTTATGTGGAGCGTCTGCTCGCTCACAGTGCGGTATTACGTGTGCTATCTGCTATGCGTGTACGCCTGTATGATCAGTTGGAGCCGCATGCGCTGCGATTACGCGGTCAATATCGTACAGGAGACTTGCTCGGCGTTATGTCCGACGATCTGGAATCACTGCAAAATGTGTATGTACGCACCATTTTCCCAGCCATAGCGGCATTGATCGTTTATGGTGTGCTGATTGGTTTGTTAGGCTGGTTTGATCCCGTCTTTGCAGGTATGATCGCGCTCTATGTATTGGTACTGGTAGCCGTTGTTCCTTTTGGCTCCTTATACATCAGTCGTAAATGGCAACAGCAGCTCAAGCAGAAGCAAGCGAAGCTATACAGCCAGCTTACAGATAGTGTGATGGGGCTGGGTGATCTACTCATTAGCGGCCGACAGCATGAATTTGCCGAGCGCTACGCCGAACAAGAACGTGATGCAGCTCATTATGAGCGTAAGCTGAGTCGACATAAACGGTATACTGCCCTCGTACTACAAACGGTCGTTGGCCTCATCGTTGCACAAACGGCAGTCTGGGCAACCGGACAGGTGGCAAGTCGCAGCATGGAGGCAACATTGCTGGCTGCCTGCGTACTCGTGATGCTGCCGCTTACCGAAGCCTTTTTACCGATGACCGATGCGATTCAGCGTATTCCGTCATACGGTGAATCAGTAGCACGATTAGACAAGTTGAATGATGAGTGGAATGAAGGATCAGCCATGCCAGCAATGCGGAGCAATAGCGTTACGTCTCCATCTGCTATAGAGTCGATCCAGCAAGTCCAATCTATAGCTTCAATATCAGCGCGATCTCCATCATCCATTCAAATGCAACAGGTACAATACACGTATCCGGGTCAACATGAGCCTGCCCTGCGTAATCTGAATCTAACGATTGAGCAAGGGAAAAAGATTGCGATTATCGGGCCAAGTGGTGCTGGTAAATCTACATTACTCAAGCTCATTCAAGGCGCCTACGAGCCAGCAAGCGGACAGGTATTGCTTCATGGTAAGCCTGCTTCTCAGTGGGCACAGGACATTCACCGATTCATCGCGGTACTGAATCAGAAGCCGTATCTGTTCGATACAACGCTACTTAACAATGTGCGTCTCAGTCGTCCAGAAGCTACAACCGAGGAAGTTCAGCAGGCGATGCAGGCTGCCAAACTATCTGAGCTCATCGCAGCTCTGCCTCTTGGATACAACACACCGATGCAGGAAGCAGGACGCCGCTTCTCCGGTGGAGAACGCCAACGGATTGCACTTGCTCGTGTGTTGCTACAGCAGACACCTATCGTTATTCTGGATGAACCTACGGTGGGACTTGATCCGACTACAGAGCGTGAGCTGCTGGATACGATATTAGGTAGTCTGGGCGACAAAACGATGATCTGGGTAATGCATCGATTGGTACGCGCAGAACAGATGGATGAGATTGTGTTTATCGATGAGGGTGAGATCATTATGCATGGATCACATCAGCAGCTGTACGCGACATCCGAGCGGTATCGGCAGTTGTATCGTATGGATCATCCGATGATGGCAGACGGGGTGGAGCAGGAAGAGCGCTATGCGGTGCATGCTTGAGGGGACTTGAGAGTAGTGGTAATAGTAATGGAAGTCATGGATAAGTGATATTCCAGCTCTGGATATGAATCGGCTGGAAGCTAAGTAAGCATAACGTCTTCTGAACGATTATTAATTGTAGTTATAGCATGTACGATATGATTCATGCTCATGATGATCAATGGTTCTATTTCGATGCGATATTATATTATGATCAATCAGCAGTATGTGCCGCATGAATAAGACACATACTGCTGTTGCTATATAGGAATCAATCGCAGAAAATCATGCAGTATGAGTATGAGTATGAGTATGAGTATGAGTATGAGTATGAGTATGAGTATGAGTATGAGTATGAGTATGAGTATGAGTATGAGTATGAGTATGAGTATGAGTATGAGTATACTTTTAAAAATGAAATATGGTCGCCCTTTTTGAAACGTTTGTGTGGGAGCTGCTAGTAGTTGGAGAAGCAGCTGACATTTGTGCTACAATACATCCAATATATACACATTTCAAAATAAGATGAGGTGGGAATATGTTGCATCTAAATCAACCGGAAACGATCGAGCGCTGTACTACGGCGCGTGGGGAATTGAAGTTGCAGCGTCGAAATAACGATTATGAGATTATTAGCAATGGTACATTCCTTATGGCTACATACAATGGCGAGTCTGAGCGTCTGCTAGTGGACAGTGCAGTCGATGCATGTGCAAAAGAAGGCTGTCATGTACTGATTGGTGGGCTGGGTGTCGGTTACTCGCTTGGTGCGGCAGTCCGTCATCCATTCGTTGGAGCGGTGACGGTAATTGAGATCGAAGAACGAATTATCGCATGGAACCAGCGCGAGCTTGCGCCCTTTTCTGGCAACGCCCTTGCTGACCGGAAAGCATCGGTGATTCATGCTGACTTGCTGGATTGGCTGCCACAGACAACCGAGCGCTTCGATGTGATCTGTCTCGATATCGATAATGGCCCGGATTGGACGGTATTCACTTCTAATAATGGCTTGTACGAGCAAAATGGTCTGGAGCTACTGCATGACCGATTAAAGCCCGGCGGTGTAATTTCATTTTGGAGTGCAGCTCATTCGGAAGCGTTTCAGACTCGTTTAGAAACTATATTTGATCATGTACAGATGATTGGTGTGAAGCAGCCTGATCGTCTGGAAGATGATGTGGTGTATATCGCTTCGCGGCGGTGAGGGGTTTGGATTAGATGTAGTATTGGCTTGGGATCGAAATAAAGGTTGGTAAACGGAAAGGTGCTTTTGCAATATGCATGTGGGGACGCCAATTATTGGCTTTAATAGCATTGTTTTAATGCAGGCAAACAGCCAATACAGCACCATCACGCAGGTCAAAGCATCTACAATAGCAATCATGGAGGCGGTCAAGCCCTCGCTCGACGGCTTCAACCGGAGCGTAAAAGATTTGAGATTCACACATAGTATCTTGTAATCAGAAAGCTTAGTATAGTCGATCTGCATGTTGACCCCTCTTACAAAAACATTAGTTCTTGTATGGGCTTAGATTATGTATTTTGTAGCTTAGATATTTATACATCAAAAAAGCGCTTGACAGTAAGACTATCAAAGCGCTTTTTTATTTTAACTATTAGTTTGCATAAACTTGAACAGTAGCACTTGCCTTTGAAGTTCCTACAACCTTAGCATAAACAGCATAGGTTCCTTCTCCAATAGAACCAAAATATAAGCTGCCTGTTGGAGAACTGCCTCCTCTTTTACCGCTTAAAGATTGTGTGGCTACAATTCTACCACTCTTTGTCTCTCTAATTTGATAAGTCATCGTAAAAGTTTGAGTACCACTAGCAGCATTTTGATCTACTGAAAAAGAAACAGGACCGTTAAGCGCTGTGAAAATGGCATACTGTCCACCTAATTGTGTATAGCTTGTACCAACATTACTAGAAGATAATGTTGGATATGCTTTTGCCACTATATTTTGCTCAGATTCTGTTGAAGCAGCTGACATAGAAGGAATGCCAAAAGAGAAAGCTAACACAGCAGCAGATGTAAACAAAGCCACTTTTTTAAAAGCTCTTAAAGATAACGTTCTCATAAATGCCTCCTAAGTAATTAACTAATATGTACATGTACAACCCAATAATAACATATATAATCTATCTAATGCTAATTATTACAATAAAATACATATTATGTACACAATATATAAAAAAATAACCATACTAGATATATTGATATACTGCTTCAGCTTTAAATTTGTAAACTGTAATTTTATAATAGTAGATAGATTTGAGGATTAGTATTTTACTTGTCTTCAAGTTTTTCTTTTTAATCCTTCTTTTACACAATAGTGTAGGCCAGATATCCATTGCTATTTACGCCATAACAAGAAAAAAAGTAGAATAGCAAGTATAGATATACTTTCAACAGCATATATATATGGTAAATATCTATTAATTCATCATGGGACAATTTTATTCAAAAATCACTTAAAGGAGACCGTAATGGATTGGATATTGGATGTTACAACCTATGCTAAAATATATAGGGATCGAAAAGCACTTATCGAAGGTGTAATAGACACCTTGTTGTCTGAACTGATTGCACAATCTTCTGTATTTATAGATTATAATTTTAAACAAATCGAAGTTTCTCCTATGACTTGGCAAATAGAAGTAGAAGTTGATACGGTAGGTAAAATTCTTTTTGATATTTCCTATAGTGATATTAGAGACGAACAAACCGATAAATTCCCTGGATATATAAGATTACCTGATGTTCTAATTGAAGTTATTACCAATTCTATAAAGGAATCATTGAGACCATTTTAGTATTACTTCATTATGGTACTGGCTCATGGCTTAAAAGTCTGTGCTACTTACC
This sequence comes from Paenibacillus hunanensis, assembly GCF_034055775.1. Lineage (NCBI taxonomy): Bacteria > Bacillati > Bacillota > Bacilli > Caryophanales > Paenibacillaceae > Paenibacillus > Paenibacillus hunanensis. The sequence goes on from NZ_CP139194.1 coordinate 2,717,769, forward strand.
ATACAGAAGTGAATAGCCGTGCTGCTAAAAATAACCATTTTATTAAAATTAACAATTAACTCTATTTATATCTCTACATAATTCATAGTTGCAGCCCTCTAACCTATCTTTTATACTAAACACATGAATAATTGCTCATATGTTAAAAATAAAAAACACCTATAAAGGAGTTGATCCACTTGTCATCCCATACCACGAACAACCACAACCATAATCACCCACACGATCACGACCATGACCACAATCACACACACTCGGGCAAAGGTGCACATAAGCATAGCCATAGCCACGGTCATGGCGGTCACAGTCATTCCCATGCCCACACGAGCAACAAAAAGTCGCTCACCCTTGCCTTTTTCCTGATCGCTGGCTTCATGATTGTGGAGGTGATCGGTGGCTTTGTTACGAACAGTCTTGCTTTGCTTTCTGATGCCGGACATATGCTGAGCGATGCGGCGGCGCTGGGGCTTAGCTTGCTGGCGATGATCTGGGGACAGCGGAAGGCGAGTAATAGCAAAACGTACGGCTACAAGCGCTTTGAAGTGCTGGCTGCCTTTATTAACGGGATTGCTCTTGTTGTGATCTCACTGTACATTTTCTGGGAAGCTTTTCAGCGGTTTAGTCAGCCACCAGGTGTAGCCAGTACAGGGATGCTGATCATTGCGATCATCGGACTGCTTGTGAACATCGCGGCGGCTTATGTATTGATGAAGGGTGAGGGAGCGTCTAGCAATCTCAATATGCGCAGTGCGTTATTACACGTCATGGGCGATATGCTTGGCTCGGTAGGGGCCATCGCAGCAGCGCTACTCATTATGGCATTCGGCTGGAACTTGGCTGACCCGATCGCCAGTGTGATCGTTGCGGTACTCGTATTGATTAGCGCGTACCGGGTGACACGAGATTCAGTGCATATTTTGATGGAGGGTACGCCAGTCGACGTCGACACCACACAGATGACAGCCGATCTGCAAGGCATCGAGCATGTGCTCGGTGTGCACGATCTGCATGTATGGTCGCTCACCTCGGAGCTTCCGCTGCTGAGCTGCCATCTGCGCATTAGCGATATGTCGCAAGGAACCGCTATTTTACAGGCAGCACGTACACTGCTACAAGGACAATACGGCATTGGACATGTCACGATTCAGCTTGAAACACCAGAGATCGCCTGCACCACCAATGAGCATTAGATGAGTGGTCATCGACCACAAGAAAAGCTCCAAAGCATGGATGAACCGTGCTTTGGAGCTTTGTTGTGCATAACTATACTTTTTAGCGGCTATCCCTATAACATAAGCTGCTTAATTATGATTCAAATGCTGATACGTTTGCTTGAAAATCTCTTCTACATGATAATCATCCAGCGAATAAAATACCGTTTTGCCTACCTTACGTGGCTTCACGATACGCATATTGCGTAAATATCGTAGCTGATGGGAAACAGCGGATTGTGTCATATCCAGCACTTCGCATATATCGTGCACACATAGCTCCTGTTGGAGTAGCGCGTAGATCAAGCGCACCCGTGTCGGATCACCCAGTGCTTTGAACATTTCTGCCATCGACAAAGCCGTATTGTCGCTGACCAGCTCCTGCTTGATACGAGCAAGTTCCTGCTGTGAAGCTTCATTAGCATTCAGGCAGTGGCCACATTCTTCAATCAAGGCTTCCTGCTTCACGAAAATCACCTTCCTCGTATAACGTCGTAATGTAATTATACCAAAAATCGTTGTGATTACGAATAGCGGATTTTTTTAAAGTTTAATTTAAAATAAAAGAATAGGGAAGACGTTCAGCATTTCAAATGTTCACGAGCAAGGCTTACTGGATAAGCGAAGCTCGCCTGTTCTAAAAATAAAAAAGCCTTCAGCCCATCCCGTCCTAATTCTTGTTATTCATCTTGTAGCACTGATAATGATATCGGGCAAAATAACAGAAAATTAGGACATTGCTATCTTTTATCGAATTATAAGTATATTCTTATATTAAACTGTGACGATACGCCGCCAATTATGTACAATCAGATCATATTAGCCTGCGGCTGCTGTACGATATTCTTACAAATGACTGGAGTATCGACCTGGATCAGCAGTAGTAAATGGTTGATGATTGATCCTGCTCTGTAGCATCAGAGTAACTGGGAGGAAGCACAATGAAAATGGAAGTCGCCGTATCGGCAATGCATCATATAGAGGAAGTAGCCGAGCAAATGAAGCTACTCGGAGATAAAAATCGCCTGATGATGCTTGCGCTGTTACAGGAACGAGAATGGTGTGTGTGTGAGTTTGTAGAAATTTTTGATATTTCGCAGCCGGGCATCAGTCAGCATATGCGCAAGCTCAAATCCCATCGGATCGTAAAGGAAGAGCGTCGTGGTCAGTGGGTCTATTACTCGCTCAATATTGAGGATAAGCCACATATTCAAGCTGTACTTCGTCATCTGCCTGGGCGCGAGGAGTTACTAAGTAACTTTGACAAGTTTGTCAGTTGCGGTCAGAGTGAACCGTCCTCATCTGCGAATAATCCTACTTTTTAACGTATATGGCAACCGGTTAACTTTTTGCTCTATCGTTTGTACTATATATTTCCGCAGGCACAGTCATAAGCTTGGTCTGTACGACTGTGCCTACTATAATACTGGGAAATCATAATAATTTTAACATTGCTGATTCAAGGCAGTGCATTTAGGATGTAAATAATAGCATAGTGTATGAAGTGTGCCGTCTCCTTTAAACGGATAGACGCATTTCAAGCATTATGCGATATACTTGAACTTGCCTGCATGATCGTTTGGATGATCGGGTAATTTCAAGCTGGTAAAATAGAAAATAATAGCAGGTTTTGAACATGAGGATTTGAAGCAACATGTCATACTCTATGCTTGCTGGATGACTAAGCTGGATGTACACGGTACTAGCAAAAGCATATATGGAAGAGTGACAGATGGTCTGGAGGATGTCAACGTGGTAGTAACTGTACTTGCAATTGTGATTTTTGTATTGACGCTAACGCTGGTGATCTGGCAGCCGCGTCAATTGTCGATCGGCTGGTCGGCGTGTGGCGGTGCCGCTGTGGCGCTATTGACCGGTGTGGTCGGCTGGCAGGATGTGATCGATGTAACCGACATCGTCTGGAATGCAACGCTTGCCTTTGTTGCGATTATTATTATCTCGCTCGTGCTCGATCGGATCGGTTTTTTTGAATGGGCTGCCCTTCATATGGCGCGCCTGTCACATGGCAATGGAGTGCGGATGTTTATCTACATCTCGGTGCTCGGAGCGGTCGTATCGGCATTATTCGCGAATGATGGTGCCGCGCTTATTCTCACCCCAATCGTACTCGCTATGGTGAGAGCGCTAAAGCTGGAAGAAAAGTATGTGTTTCCGTTTATTATCGCAGGGGGCTTTATTGCGGATACGACCTCATTGCCACTGACGGTGAGTAATCTGGTGAATATCGTATCGGCGGATTATTTTGGCGTGACGTTTATGCAGTATGCTAGCCGGATGCTGGTGCCGAATCTATTTGCACTGGCTGCAAGTATTGGTGTGCTGTATATATACTTCCGCAAAAGTATTCCACGTACCTTTGACGAAAGTCAGCTCAAGCCTCCGGTAGCGGCGATTCGCGATCCGAAGCTGTTTCGATTATCGTGGTGGGTGCTGGGCTTGCTGCTGATCGGATACTTTGTAAGTGAATTTTTGAAAATTCCCGTGTCGGTCGTGGCGGGTGCGATTGCGATTTTCTTCCTGATTATGGCGAATCGCAGTACAGTTGTACAGGCGCGTGAAGTTATTCGTAATGCGCCGTGGGCGATTGTCTTTTTCTCAATTGGGATGTATGTCGTTGTGTACGGTCTGCGTAATGCTGGACTGACCGAGATTCTGGCAAACTGGATTCAGGCATTTTCGGCGCATGGACTATTTGCGACCACGATGGGCATGGGCTTCATGACAGCGATCCTGTCCTCGGTAATGAACAATTTGCCGACCGTGCTGATTGGGGCACTCTCGATTCACTCGTCTGGTGCACAGGGCATCATTCAGGAGGGGTTGATCTATGCGAACGTGATCGGTTCCGATCTGGGGCCGAAAATCACACCAATCGGTTCACTGGCGACACTGCTATGGCTGCATGTGCTGGGCAATAAGGGGATTCGCATTTCGTGGGGAACGTATTTCCGAATTGGCTTGATTTTGACGATACCAACGCTGTTCTTCACACTGCTAGGTCTGTATGTATGGCTACTGATAGTCGGGTAACAGTACACGGTTGATGGTATAGCCAGTGTGCGGAGCAACTTCGCAGGCATAAGATGATGCTAGCTATCAGCTGCAATCCTGAATTGCATCGTTGCGAATGAAGATATTGTCAAATGCAGGACAAGATGCTAAAATCAGTCCAATATCAAATGCGATGACGAGAAGAGTAGAGCAACACGCGTCTTTCTAACAGAGAGCTCCGGTAGCTGAAAAGGAGCAAAGACCCGTTGCTTGAAACAAGCCTCTGAGCAGCGCATCGGAACCGTATAGCGGGGATGGTGCGACAGGAGCTCCTGTTACAGAGCCAGGGTATAACCGGCATAATTGCTTGTATCAATGGCATATGACGGCGTACTTGAAAAGACGGCTATAGTGATGTAGTCGTGAACTGGGGTGGCACCGCGATCATAATCTCGTCCCCAAGACATTCGTCTTGGGGGTGGGATTTTTTTGTTGCTTTGAACAAAATGGGCGAGCTACAACACGCCTGAATGAAAGCTCAATGATGATCACAGGAGGTTACGTCTATGACGACTATACACACCAATGAAAATTTTATAAGCCGAATCATTCGGGAGGATCTGGAGCAAGGAGTATTCAGTCGCGAAATGGCGACTCGCTTCCCACCCGAGCCGAACGGATATCTGCATCTTGGCAGTGCCTTTGCCATTACAACGAATGCCGGGCTTGCTGAGCAATTCGGCGGAACCTTTCATCTGCGGATGGATGATACGAATCCGCTCAAGGAAGATCAGGAGTATGTGGATGCCATTGTACGCGACATGGAGTGGCTCGGTTATAAGCCACCGCTGCATTATGGTTCCGATTATGGCGAGCAATATTATGCGGCTGCACAACGTTTGATTGGGAATGGCAAAGCGTATGTATGCGATCTGTCGCCAGATGAGATGGTTCGATATCGAGGCACTTTAACGGAAAAAGGGACGGATAGTCCGTATCGTGAGCGTAGTGTCGAACATAATCTGCAATTATTCGAAGACATGCGTAACGGAAAATACGAAGCAGGCGAAAAGGTGCTGCGTGCGAAGATCGACATGGGATCATCGAACATGACGTTGCGCGATCCCGTATTGTACCGCATCATTCATGCTCCACATTATCGTACAGGCACGATGTGGTGCATCTATCCGATGTATGATTTTGCCCATCCGATTCAAGATGCGATCGAGGGCATCACACATTCGCTCTGCTCGATTGAATTCAAGGAGCATCGTCCGCTCTATGAATGGGTGCTTACAGAGCTGGATGTGAGTGAGCCGCCGAAGCAACGCGAATTCGGTCGTCTGAATATTACAGGAGCGGTGACGAGCAAGCGTTATTTACGTGAATTAGTTAGTGGAGGGCATGTCGATGGTTGGGATGATCCGCGGCTACCCACATTACAAGGCTTACGTCGCCGAGGCTATACACCGGAAAGTATTCGCACCTTTTTTGGTGAAATCGGTATGATCCGTACAAGTAGCACTGTCGACATCGGTATGCTGGAGCATGCTGTTCGTCAAAATCTTAAACCACGCGCGATTAGCGCTATGGTCGTACTCAAGCCACTCAAGGTAGTCATTACCAACTATCCTGAGCATCATATCGAATGGCTAACCGTCGAAAATAATGCTGAAAACGAAAGTCTCGGAGAGCGTAGCCTCCCATTTGGACGTGAAATCTGGATTGAACGAGAGGACTATATGGATGTTCCTGAACGCGGCTTTCACCGCCTTTCCCCAGGTGTGGAGGTAAGACTCAAAGGAGCCTATTTTATCCGCTGTGAGCATGCCGTCTATAACGAAAAGGGCGAGCTTATTGAGCTACACTGCACGTACGATCCCGAAACGAAAAGTGGTAGTGGCTTTAACGCTCGTAAAGTAAAATCTACCATCCACTGGGTAGAAGCGACACATGCCGCTGCTGTTGAGGTACATCTGTATGACCGTTTACTGCTAGATGAAGAAGCGGCTGATCCAACAACCGATACGAGCAACTGGGCTAACCGAATTAATCCTCATTCACGCCAAATCATCACTCAAGCCTTTGCCGAGCCAGCCCTGAGCCAACCAGCAGCCAACACCCACTACCAATTTCTGCGGCATGGCTATTTTTACGAAGATAGTCGCTACAGTCAAGCAGACCATCCAGTCTATAATCTGGTCGTTTCGCTAAAGGATTCGTGGAAGGGTGGTAAAGGTAGTAAGGATGTTAAGAGCAGTAAAGGTAGTACGAATAGTGAAGGCAGTAAAGACTAATGACCATAAACTAATAACGGTGATAAAACAGTAATGAATCATGTAGGAATGACACTATACAATGAACAACGCGAATAATGGAACTAGTAATCAAAATCGGACAAGCTGATGCTTATTGTCTATCGTGTAATGATTAATCGCAAGCACATTCCAATAGCACATAGGCGAGGTTCATTCCCAATAATTGGCTTATAAAATAGGGTTTAATAATACTATGCGATTTTGGATAGCTACTATTTTGTGTTGCATACCGCATGAAGTATAATAACTGTTTACCTATTTTAGAAACGATATTGCTCAGCTAATATTTTCATAAGCCGTTTGCAACCTATATTACTGGACTTGATACAAACAAACTAAAAAGCAAGCAAGCTTGAACCTCAAAAAGTCCTGTTCTCATTAGAACAGGACTTTTTTTAGATTCACAATGATACTTTAAGTCGTTATAAAGCACGAATTTGAAAATTTTAAAGGCTTTGAATTTGAAATACGGCAATCCACTTCTCAGAAGCGAGAATCTAGCTTCATTCCAAATCCAATAGATTCCTGCCGATTCACTTGGCTATCACTCCACTTGAATGATTCCTTTATTGCTTGCCAGAGCAGAGCGTCTCTCATACATACTTCACCCGTCACAATTTACAGAAATTCCTCACCGTATTCTTTTGACAACCAACTTCAACAAGACTATACTGGTAATAACATATGAACAATTACTCATGTATTAATTTTATAAATTACGTAATGTATAAACCTACTACATTCGTTTACTTCAATCCACCATCCAATCTAAAGGAGGTAACCACCATGAGCCAATCCACCGCATTAAGCAAGCGTGAACTTACACTAGATGGGCTTCACTGTGCCAATTGCGCTATGAAAATAGAAAACGGTGTCGGCAAAATTAAAGGCGTGTCATCGTGCTCCGTCAATTTCGTCAACAAAACGCTTACGCTTGAAGCCAACGAAACAGAGGCCGAGCATATTGCTGGTGAAGCGATGCGAACCGTGAATCGCATCGAGCCTCATATTCGTGTCCGTATCAAGCCAGTACCGGCAATCGGTAAAGTAGCCAGCACATCAACACAGGCTACTTCTGATTCAGCCCTCACAGGTCAAGCTGCCGCATCATCCGCAGCAGCTAGCGGACATACTTCAACATCGAATGCACACATAACGCATCCCTATGAACATGCAGATCACCAGCATGAAGACGCCCACGAACACGACCATGCGGGTCACACGCACAGTCATGATGGAGGACATCAACGCAAGCTGCTGTTCCGTTTACTCGGCGGCGGAGTGTTCATGGTAGCAGGCTTGCTATTGCCGATGCCACCTGTATTAGAGCTATCTGTATTTCTACTCGCATATATTATCGCAGGTGGTGATATCGTATGGCAGGCGCTGCGCAATATTGCGCGTGGTCAGGTGTTTGACGAGTATTTCCTAATGTCAGTGGCGACGATTGGTGCTTTTGCGATCGGACAGTATCCAGAGGGTGTAGCGGTTATGCTCTTTTATCAGCTGGGTGAGATGTTCCAGGGCGCGGCGGTGGAGCGTTCACGTCGCTCGATTGCGGAGCTGATGAATATTCGTCCCGATTATGCCAATGTGCAAACGGCTGAAGGGATTCGTCAGGTATCGCCAGAGCAGATTCGTATCGGTGATTGGATCGTTATTCGTCCGGGAGAAAAGGTGCCTTTGGACGGGATTGTCGTTGAAGGCAGCTCGATGCTGGATACCTCAGCATTGACGGGGGAGTCTGTACCGAGAGAAGCGAAGGAAGGCAGCGAGGTGCTGGCTGGCTTTGTTAATAAAAACGGTGTGCTCACGCTGGAGGTTGAGCGTATTTTCAGCGAGTCGTCCGTATCGAAGATTTTGGAGCTTGTCCAAAATGCAAGCAGCAAAAAGGCACAGACAGAAAAGTTCATCACCCGTTTTGCTCGTTACTACACACCAGCAGTCGTTATTATTGCGACATTGCTGGCGATCGTTCCACCACTGCTGTTAAATGGAGCGACCTTTAGTGATTGGATTTATCGTGCGCTTGTCTTCCTTGTCATTTCCTGTCCATGTGCACTGGTTGTGTCGATTCCGCTAGGCTTTTTCGGTGGTATTGGTGCGGCGTCTAAGAACGGTATTTTGATCAAGGGGAGTAACTATCTAGAAGCATTGAATCATGTAAAATACGTTGTATTTGATAAAACAGGTACGTTAACCAAAGGAACGTTTGCTGTTACGGCTATTCGTCCAGCGACAGGATTTACCGAGGAGCAGCTGCTCGACATCGCTGCACATACCGAGCTGCATTCCAGTCACCCAATTGCAGAGTCGATTCGCAACGCGTATCAGGGAACATGGAATGAGTCGCGTGTGACGGAATATAGTGAAGCAGCGGGGTATGGGATTGAAGCGAAGCTGGATGGACAACAGGTGCTAGCAGGGAATTATCGCCTGCTTCAGCGTGAAGGCATTGAGGCAGCACCGGATTCATCTGGGGGAACAGTGGTTTATGTGGCGGTGAATGGCAAGTTTGCCGGTACGATCGTCATCTCTGATGAGGTGAAGAGCGATGCAGCGTCTGCCATTCATCAGCTCAAGCAGCAGGGCATCCGCCGTGTTATTATGCTGACCGGTGATACCCGTCAGACAGGTGAAGCGGTAGGCAGACAGCTTGGTGTAGATGAAGTACATGCCGAGCTTCTCCCTCAGGATAAGGTTATGCAGCTGGAGCGCCTGGACGCACTACGGGCACGCGGTGAGAAGATTATTTTCGTAGGTGACGGTATCAATGATACACCGGTGCTAGCACGCGCGGATATCGGCGTAGCGATGGGAGGACTGGGCTCAGATGCTGCGATTGAAGCAGCCGATGTGGTCATTATGAATGATGAGCCATCACGCTTGCCTGTAGCGATTGAGATTGCTCGCCGTACACGGCGTATCGTATGGCAAAATATAATTTTCGCGCTCGGTGTGAAGGCTGTATTTCTATTGCTCGGTGCGTTCGGAATTGCGACGATGTGGGAAGCGGTATTCTCCGACGTGGGTGTGACACTGCTTGCGGTATTGAATGCAATGCGTGTATTGCGTTTTGACAGCTCGCGTATGAGTAAGCCTGTAGCGCCGCCTGAGCGTGACGAACAGACAGCAGCTATATAAGAGTAATAAAAACAATAAAATAAGCTGATCTGCATCCAACCCGTTTATATTCAATGACAATGACTGGTTTGACATACAATTCGACTTTCCAATATTCATATCTTCTATTTTAAAGAAAAGCTCCTACATCATTAATCGATGAAGGAGCTTTTTTTATGAAAATGCTCCATGAAAAATCAGTACAAGGTAACAACAGAATTGTAAACAAATACTTCCTTTAACGGCGAAACAATACCAGATAGAACTATTTTTTAGACGAATCGATTAGTCCAATAGATGGGGAAATCATCCTTTTTTAACAATATACACATATAAATAGAACGAGAAGACTATGAATGAGGAATTGTTTTTAACATTTTACAAATATATCATGTAAGATGTCCAACAAAATCGAATTTGAAACTGGTTCTTTTTAACCAAAATTCGACAATTTATATATTCGCTTATTAGGACTTTTGTGTTATTATTGGTTTAAAATATTCACTACCTTATATAAGTGATACAGAGGCGAAGCAGTAGCATGTGTTCGCAATCGGACTTCATTTGTAGACGGCAATGCAGTTAATGCGTTTTATAGATACAGTTGTCCGGGCGTATAAGATGGGGTCTTTCGGGCATGTTATAAATAGGGGGAATACATTAATGAAACTGCAAAATTATATTTTTGCTAATCAGTATCTGGATGTGCAAGATGACGAAGGCAATATGTTCGTCGGTCGCGTAGAAGCCTTCGATGAAGAGGTGATCACGTTAGCTGATATTACACGACTTGATCATATGTCCTCAGCGAACGAAAAGCTACCACTTAGTGAAATGATGAAAAAAGAAGTGTTTGCCTTTTTTATAGGCAATAATAAGATGAAATACCAGTTCCGTACGAAGATTACACGGGCGAACACCGATCAATTTCAGATTCATTTGAAAAGCCCGGCTGTAGAAGAAATTATTAAAATTCAAAACCGTGATTATTTGCGGATCAGCTCGTCACTTCGCTGTGATCTCAACGTATCTGAGATGGATGAAGAGCTAAAATTACAAATCTACACGCATGATATTAGTGGTGGTGGACTGTCCTTTTATAGCCGTCAGCCGATTGAATATAACAACTATACAGGCACACTCTATCTGTATAAAGGGGATAACGAGCTGCCATTGCCTTTCAAGGCTGATCTGGTGTATATGAACCAGGTGGATGATCAGCGTTACAAGATTGCACTTAAGTATAGCGATATCAAGGAGCAGCATCGTAACCATATTATTCGCTATGCAATTCAAGAGCAGGTTCGCTTCCGCAAATAAGCTTTTACGGCTATAAATGTGAGCCTCGTTAGCACACTCTATCCTTTAAACTTAATCTCATATTTTATTATATCATCCAGCTTTATCCTGTTATGCCTGTCGGTGTAGCAGGATTTTTTGCATTCAAAAAGGCTTCGCAAATACGTAAAGTTGCGAAAGTGTAGAATGACTGGTAGTCTAAAATAGGTCTTATGTGCACAAATACGGAAATGTACCTATATTTCATATGGGATCCATTGCGGCGATATTTGACAAACCTACCCAAAATGCTTTAAGGTGATAAAGGTTACAAAATTTTAATAAGTGTTTCATTTTCACTCAAGTCATATACCGACCATATAAATGAAACGGATCAATGTTGACGTTCTGGACATGACATTATTTTTGCAGCGGGTGGTCACATACGGGATTGGGCAATACATATTGATGTCAGTACCCTGGACTCCTTGAAATCAACTCCGCAAGCACCGAAGGGAGAAGTATTTTTTTGAAGAAAACGATATTGTCTCTGCTGGCTGCTGCTGTCATCTGCACGGCACAACCAACCGGCGCCTCAGCCAGCACAGCAACATTTAAAAGCGAAATTAAAACCCAGGCTTCCAAAGTAATGGGTACACCGTATGTAATGGGTGGAACAAGCACACGAGGCTTTGACTGCTCCGGCTTTACCCGCTATGTGTACAAAAAGATGCACAAGACATTACCGCGTACTGCTCGTCAGCAGGCTCATATCGGCAAGGCTGTATACAAAGGCAATCTGTCGATCGGCGATCTGGTCTTTTTTAACACGATGGGCTACGGCATCTCACATGTCGGCATCTATATCGGGAATAACAAATTCATTCATGCAGCAAGCAGCTCCGGTGTAACAGTGAGCAGCCTGTCTGAATCGTATTACAAAAAGCGCTATGTCACTGCACGACGTGTTGTGAATTAAAGCAATCATCAGATGAACAGGAAAATGAAAGCAATCCTTTTCTCTTCATTAAGTACAGGCATATTAACCTGCCTATTGAATTATGATTTGAAATCGTTCATTGAATTAAAATGACCAGTCGAAGGAGCATCATCGATCACCTTGAACACTATGGATTCAACCGTATAAAAGCGTGCAGAACTCTACAGGGGAGAGGCTGCACGCTTTATTTATGTTGTATTGATGATTGGGTTATATGGCATTCGTGCCAGTGAAATCATTTAAATAAACAGATTATGACCTGCACGATCGGCTTGACCAAGATAGTAGCCGACACCGGCAATTTTGATACCATCGATCAATTCCTCATGGCGAATCCCCATCACATCCATCGACATCTGGCATGCGACCATCTCTACGCCTTGCTCGGATGCACTGCGGATCAGATCCTCCAGTGAAGCGATATTTTGATTCCCCATAATGCCACGAATAAGCTTTGGTCCGATGCCCAGCATATTCATTTTCGATAAACCAAGTCGCTGACTGCCACGAGGCATCATCATCCCAAACATGCGGCTGATCATATTTTTTTGGATCGGCATCGGCTCGGATTTACGCAAAATATTCAAGCCCCAGAAGGTGAAGAACATTGTTACCTTACGACCGCTTGCAGCAGCGCCATTAGCGATGATAAAGGATGCAATGGCTTTATCCAGATCGCCGCTAAACACAACCATGGTGCTAGCTGGATCTGCGGTAGGAAGCTGAGCTGCACTACTATCCGTTTGCTCCTTGGGCGTCTTCGCCAGTGTCGCCTCGATCGTACCGCCCTTACCACGATCAAGCTGAACGAGAGTATGACCAGACATTTGCGACCATGCCTTCACATCTTCATAGAATCCAGGGTCTGAAGCAACCACATGTAACTGATCTCCATCGGTCAATCCATCCATCTTCTGCTTCACCTGAATGAGTGGACCCGGGCAGCTCAAGCCACATACATTGAGCTCATGTGTAGTGGCAGGTGTAGGTAATGAAGCTGGCTGGTTGTCTGTCATCGTGGTTGCAGAGCTAGTTGTCACGGATGATGTCGCTGTATTCGTTAGCGTTACTGAATTGCTTGCCTCATCAGCAGTTAATACAGCAACTGATGAAGGACTGCTGGTGAGCGTATGCAGAGCTGTAGCTCCTGTCATTGGAGCAGCAGACAAGGGAGTACCTGCTATAGACTTTCCTGAAGGTGTAGACGGATCAGAGTCTGAGAAAGGGCTGGCTGGTTGAAACTGTGCCTGCTTGTACGTTTTATAGCCACCACTCAGATTTTTCACCTGATAGCCATGCTGTGCCAAAATACGCGAAGCAGTATAACCACGCAGTCCTACCTGGCAGTATACCAGATATTCTTTATTGCGATCCAGCTCATGCAAGTGATCGCGAAGCTCATCGACTGGAATGGAGAGCGAGCCTGGAATATGTCCATTTTCATGCTCGATCGTACTGCGTACGTCTAATAATTGCTGGGTGGCTGGATCGTATTGTGCAACCTGATCATACGTAAATACGGACGCTCGTCCAGCCAGTACATTTTCCGCAGCATAGCCAGCAATATTCACCGGGTCCTTAGCAGAGGAATAAGGAGGGGCATAGCTTAGCTCCAGCTCGGTCAGATCTGAAACGGTGCCGCCAAAGCGAATGGCTACCGCAATATCATCAATTCGCTTATCCACACCTTCATAGCCAACAGCCTGTGCTCCTAGAATACGACCATCATTTGCAAATAGCAGCTTGAGCATCATTGAGCTTGCACCTGGATAGTAAGACGCATGAGAGCTAGGATGCACGATAATCGATTGATAGCCGATGTTATGGCGCTTGAGTGTTCGCTCATTGCTGCCTGTAGAGGCGGCAGTCAGGTCGAATACTTTAATAATCGATGTGCCTTGCGTTCCTTTATAAGTAGAAGGAATGCCTGCGATCTGATCGGCAGCGATTCGTCCTTGCTTATTGGCAGGGCCAGCTAATGGAATGGCTGCTGGCGTATTGGTGATCAGGTCGCGTACTTCAATCGCATCACCAACCGCATAAATATGAGGGATATTCGTCTGCATCGCTTCATTTACAACAATATGCCCACGTGTACCGAGTGCAATTCCTGTTCCTTGCAGGAAAGCTGTATCTGGCGTCACGCCAATCGCCAGGATGACCATATCTGCTTCTAATACACCACTTCCAAGCTGAACACCAATGCCGTTAGCAGGCGATGTGAAGCCCTGTACACGCTCAGATAGGACAAGCTTTACACCATGCTGCTCTAATTGTTGACCGAGTGCAGCCGCTAGCTCGGGGTCATACGGAGTGAGTACCTGAGGGTTGCCCTCAACGAGTGTCACACCAAGCCCGGCTTCACGCAGGTTCTCTGCCATCTCTACACCGATAAAGCCACCACCAACGACGATAGCCGAACCGCCCGCGATGCGCTGTACTTGTTCCTTCACACGATCGATATCTTTTACATTACGGACTGTATACAGTAAGGGATGATCACGACCTGGAACATCAGGAATGATCGGACGCGCACCCGGTGATAGCAGAAGTTCATCATAGGATTCGATGTATACACCGCGCTCACGACTACTCACAGTGACCGTGCGTGCATTCGGATCGATCGATACGACTTCACTTTCGGTGCGAACATCGATACGGAAGCGATCGGACATGCCCTGCGGAGTCTGTACGAGCAGACGTTCACGCTCAGCGATCGAGCCACCTACATAATAAGGTAGACCACAGTTGGCAAAGGAGATATGCGGCCCTTTTTCAAACAAAATAATCTCGGCTTGCTCATCCAGACGACGTAGACGGGCAGCAGCAGACGCTCCGCCTGCTACACCGCCAACAATAACAACCTTTTTACTCATGTTCACAATCTTCCTCTCCTAATAAAATAGTAACAATATGTGCGATACGCTCATTAGCCAGAATATAATTGACCTCAAGACCATTACGCTCGGTAGCGACAATGCCTGCGCTGCGTAGTTTTTGCAGGTGCTGAGATACGGTGGATTGCGGCATATCCAGACATTCCTGCATAAAGGATACATTGCATTTCTTCTTACGCATCAGCCCACGCACGATACAGAGTCGTACCGGATGAGATAAAGCTTTGAGTAGATTAGCAGGTTCGTCGTATTGCTTCATATCCTTCATATCAAAAATTTCAGTTTCCAATGCAAAGGCTCCTCTCTTAATCCTAATATCGTAATATTACGATATTAGGATTAAGTAGTCAAATGTTTTGTTTTTTTGCTGGGAATCGTTTACGATAGATGTCTATTATGTGTAGCAGAATGGATGAAGCAGCAACTGGTTGCATTTCCCAAAAAGTATGCTATACTAAAAATATCTTAAATTAATAATTATTTAATTCGAGATATTTACCAAGCAGTTGCCTCGGGCTCTCTGCGAAGGAGGAATAACAATGATGATCAAAAGCTTAACCCGTATTAATGAACTCGCTAAAAAACAACGTGAGCAGGGCCTGACCGATATCGAAAAAGAAGAACAGCATGTACTGCGCCAGGAATATCTGCGTGAAATCCGTGGCCAGGTGCTTCATACCTTTTCCCGTCTGACTGTAGTGGACGCGGAAGGTAATGATGTAACGCCAGAGAAGCTGAAAAACGATAAAGAGAATGGTTTTCTGATCGAATAATACAGGTTGAACCCTATAGAGTTAGTAAGAAGCACCGCTATTGCTAGGAATGGTGGCTTTTGAATGGAGATCAGTTGCTTGTACAGGGCTGGTGGACAGGGAAAGGCTATCGTTTAGGGCAGAGCGGTGCTTTTAGGTATATGTAATGATTGAATGTTTCTATTAGTTTGTATAGAAAAGTTCGATTGGTCAGTAGGAATTTCTAATGATAAATTATATACATTAAATTTGATTGAAATAGTCGGAATAAGGAGTGGGAACGATGAGTGAAATTTATCGTCTGGCTGTAACGGAGGATGCACCTGTTGTACAGCGTATTATCCATGCTGCCTATGTAACGATTCGTGAGCTTGAATTACAGTGGCCTGCTGCACATGCGGATGTAGAGCAGATTCGCGATAATATTATAGCTAATAAATGCTATGTGCTGGAGCGTGATGGTGAGATTGTGGCGACCGTTACACTCGCTAATCCAGAGCGATTGAAGCTACTAGCAGAGCAGATGGATTTGCCATTTGTGATGTGGTTTGCAGTTGATCCGGAGGCACAGGGAAGTGGATGGGGACGCAAGTTGCTCAATTGGGTCGAGCAGGAAGTAATCGACAAGGAGCTAGGAGCACCAGCGGTTACACTTGCAACGGCAGAGAAACATCCGTGGTTATTACCGATGTATGAGCGATGGGGCTATGAACGCCTGCTTGCCTTTGATAAAGGGACAGGCGATGGCGTGATGCATCTGCTACGCAAGCGTGTGAATGAAGAACGATTTGCTCGATATGAGCAGCTCAAGCAAGCATCTGTTCAGGAGGAGTCGCAATCTGCTGAGCTGGTCAAAACGGCATTTGGTAATGGGCATGCTGTTCAGCAGCCAGCGCTATCGTTTCGACGATTCTAATGTTGTACAGTTCTGAAGGAATAGCGGTTGATCGATCATCCGTGAAGCCGCTGGTACTGTATCCATTCATCCCATCCGATCGATTATGATGCATAAAGGAGCAGCCTATGAAATTTGTCGTGTTTAGCCTGATGGCTAATCTTCCACATGCGATCACAGGCGAACGATTAACGGACAGCCAAAAGATCGCCAGTGTGTTACAGCAGGCACAATGGGTGGAGCAGCTCGGCTATGATGCCTATGGCATTGGAGAGCGACACGGAGAGCCTTTTCTATCCTCATCTCCAGCTGTGATGCTTACCGCTATTGCGGCGCGGACGTCACGGATTCGTTTACTGACGACGGTGACGGTACTTAGCGTACTTGATCCGGTACGCGTAGCTGAGGATTATGCGACACTGGATCAGCTGTCCGGTGGACGACTGGAGCTAATTATTGGCAAAGGCAATGATCCACGCCATTATCCGCTATTTGGCTTAAAGGAAGAGGAGCAATGGGATTCATTACAGGAGCGCTATGAACTGTTACGTCGATTATGGCGTGAGGAGAAGGTGGATTGGACAGGCAATTATCGTCCTGCCCTACAGCAATTCACGAGTCAGCCTCGTCCATTGCAATCGACGATTCCTATCTGGCATGGTAGTGCATCCAGTGTGCGCTCAACCGAGCTTGCCGCGCGATATGGCGAGCCGATCTTTTCATCGAATACGTTCCACCGTCCAGAAAAGTATAAACAGCTGATCGACCATTATCGCCAGCGTCTCCAGCATTATGGACATGATCCAGTACGAGCGGTCGTTGGTGCTGGTGCAGGAGCTTTATATATTGCGGATACAGGTGAGGAAGCAGTACGACGCTATCGACCGTATCATGATTCCTTCCAAGGTACAGATGCAGCGAAGCATAATGCTAGCCCCTTTACAGGGTTGAACGATTATATCGCTAATGGCCCTGCTCTGGTAGGAAGTCCGGAGCAGGTCGCGGAGAAAATTTTACGGTATCAGCGGTTATTTGGGCATGAGGTGCTTGGGCTAAGTGTAGATGGTCTGACCGCGAGTGAGCAGCAGGAGCAATTGGAGCGCTTCGCTAAAGAGGTGGCACCGATTGTGAAGCGCGAGATAGCATCGAAGATTTGGGAGGAGAAGCAGCCGGTATAGGCTGCTTTTTTGTCGTACATTGAGAATGGAGTGATAACAGTATGATTTCCCATTAATTAGAAGGTAAACCCTTACATATAGCGAATATGTAAATGAAATCAATTTCTGTTTGCTCATCGGCAGAAAGGATAATAAGGAGGTGAGATGATGGAGACGTTTCATTGTGTCAATCATCCAGATCGAGCTGCGGTGTACCAGTGCAGGCAATGTGGTAAGGCTCTCTGCGAAGAATGCTATGATCCTGCGACGCTCGGTTGCCGGGATGGTATGCATGCAGTAACGCCTAGAGTCAACAATACGTTTCAAACGATCCAGCCCCCGCCGCCACCGAAGCAGGATAGTGGGGGAATGATTGCGTGGAAGATCATCGTATCCATTCTGGCAGTCATTGGTGGTGCAACGGTATTATTTCTGGCGATCTGTGGAGCAATGATCTTCTCGTACTGATGCTAGAACAGGATTAAGGTTTGGTGCTGCCTGTTCTAGAAAGCTCATTATCATACAACGGCGAAAGGAGGAACGCTGTGGAATTTCCGGTTTATATTCATGTGGGATCACTGCGGATTCACCCGCATGTACTGTTTGAGGCATTATCTTATTTTATCGGCTTTCGCATTTATCTCTGGACACGCAGGCCGAGCGGCATGTCCAAGCTGGTCAGCCTGCAAATTCTTGCCGGCACGATTCTAGGGGCGGCGATTGGCTCGAAGGTACTATTTTGGTTTGAGGATCCAGCGGCGACCTGGGCAGCGTTCAGTCAGGGACATGTGCTATGGGGCGGTAAAACGATTGTGGGCGGTCTACTCGGCGGCTTGATCGGTGTAGAGCTAGCGAAAAAGTGGGCGGGCTGGAAAAGCTCAACCGGAGACGATTTTGCCTATCCGCTCTTAATCGGCATTGCGATTGGGCGCATCGGTTGTTTCTTAACTGGATTGGATGATCATACGTATGGAACAGCGACAACGCTGTTTACGGGTGTGGACTTTGGTGACGGTATTATGCGTCATCCGACACAGCTATATGAAATGGCCTTTCTGATCGTACTGGGGATTGTCTTATATCCGCTATATCGTCAAAGTCGAGCAAGCTGGAAAAAGGAAGCTGCTGCTGTGAAAGTGACGGAATCATCAGCGAGCAGCACAGTGACCACATCACCAGCTATCGTAAACGAGGCTGCTACACAACAGCCAAAAGTATCGCCAGATCAAGCTCCATTGCAGAACGATCCAGCTGGCGGTTATGTATCTGGACGACTATTTCAATGGTTTATGTTCGGTTATCTGGGCTTCCGCTTGCTGATCGAATTCATCAAGCCTACCCTGCATCCATACTGGGGCTTGAACAATATTCAGCTTGCCTGTATCGCCGGGCTGCTCTATTATGGCTGGCTTCTGCTGAAAGGACGTGGCGATCTGCTTCGTCGTCAGACCACAAGTGCCGATATAGCGAAATCATAGCTATGTTCGACATGCATCATGTGTATAGGTAGGAGTATGCAGCCACTCGATTGTATAGACCCTGCACGAATCTACTCATTCAACATGTACAGACTTGCTTAAAGGAGGAATACATAATGCCTAAAAATCGTCCATATCTCTACCATGAATTAACGAATAGCATCTGCTCCACCTGCTATCGTAAGGTGGAAGCGAAGATTATTGAAGAAAACGGTCGGATCTATATGCAAAAGCGCTGCCTGATCCATGGCCCTGAAAAGGTACTGATCTCCACCGATGTCGATTATTATCATCGTACACGTGAGTTTATCAAGCCATCCGAAATGCCACAAATATGGAATACACCGATCAAATACGGCTGTCCATATGATTGCGGTCTATGCCCGGATCATGAGCAGCATAGCTGTCTGACCCTGCTGGAGATTACGGATCATTGTAATTTGCAATGTCCAATCTGCTTTGCTGAGTCATCGCCACATCGTACCTCGTATCGTTCGCTGGAGCAGATCGCCTTCATGCTGGATCGCATTGTAGAAAATGAAGGCGAGCCGGATATCGTACAGATTAGCGGTGGCGAGCCGACAACGCATCCTGATTTTTTTGAAATTTTGGATATGTGTAAGGCGCGTCCGATCAAGCATATTATGGTCAATACGAACGGTATTCGGATTGCAAAGGATCGGGAGTTTGTGCGCCGAATGGCAGAATATATGCCGGGGTTCGAGATTTATTTGCAATTCGATAGTATGGAGGCTTCGGTGCTAAAAGAACTACGTGGTGCTGATCTGCGCTCCATCCGCGAACAGGCGATTGCTCATTTAAATGAGTTCAATCTGTCGACTACACTCGTAGTTACGTTGAAAAAAGGTCTGAATGATCAGGAGATCGGTACGATCATTCAATATGGTTTAGAGCAGCCAGCGGTGCGAGGGGTAACGATTCAGCCAATTCAGGCGGCAGGACGACTGGAAGGCTATGACCCATCAACCGATCGTCTGACAGTGAGTGAAGTGCGCCAGATGATTATCGATCAATCGGGTGTGTTCAATTCGGACGATATTTTACCTGTACCGTGTCACCCTGATTCGCTAGCGATGGGCTATGCGCTCAAGCTGGATGGAGAAGTGCTGCCGCTCACGCGTATGATCGATCCGCAGATTTTGCTGGAAGGTGATAGCAATACGATCGTATTTGAAAATGATCCAATCATTCGCGGTAAGCTGTTCGAGCTGTTGTCGACCGGGCATTCACCCGTATCGTCTGCATTATCGCTGAAAAGTCTGCTCTGCTGCCTACCGCTTGCGGCTGTACCTGAGCACATCGTCTACGACAACGTATTCCGCGTCATTATTATGCAGTTCCTGGATGCGTATAACTTTGATGTACGCTCGGTTAAAAAGTCCTGTGTACACATCGCCCATCCCGATGGCCGCATTATTCCTTTTGACACGTACAATATGTTTTACCGTGATGATAAGGAGAAGATTCTGGAGGATCTGAAGCAGGAGATTACAACAGCTTGGCAGTAAGCAGGGCATGAGTCGATGACCAGAGGTAGATGTAGAATAATATAAAAAGAAGTCATGTAAAGTGACAGGAATAGATTAGAAGATCCGATGAAATCGTAAGGGAAATGAGCAATTGAAGGGACTTCGGCTGTATCTATGGATGCGTCGAAGTCCTTTTTTGCTTTAGATTGGGAGTTGTTGGCGAGGTGTAATTATCTTCTGTAAGATCAACACATGAAAAATTCACAATAAAGAATGCATAATGAATTAACATACCTTGACTTTATAAAAAGCCCTTTACAATTGGAGCAGAGAGCAGAGAGCAGAGAGCAGAGAGCAGAGAGCAGAGAGCAGAGAGCAGAGAGCAGAGAGCAGAGAGCAGAGAGCAGGGGAGGGTGAATTTGTAAAAGCAAGAACTTAAATGCTAGCGTAAACCGAGAAAACAGCACTATTTCGCTAGTCAGAACAAGACGAAGCTACCTATCAAGCAAATCATAAGAGGAAAGAAAATACAACCAAATAATTCTCCAAGCCTCGCAAATTAAACCCTACCTACTATTGGTAAACCTCAATCCAGATAAATGAAAATTACACTATATGAAAAATTCATAATAATAAAACCAAAACCCAGAAAAAAAGAAATTTTAAACCCCTCCGAGGTAGCTGTCAAAATCTTTTTTTACTGATATGCTTGAGAGGAACAATATGACATCCAGAGTACGGATCACGGGCAAAACAACATCAAATAAGGAGGCAAGTTATGATCAATCATCAATTTGCAGAGCATCTATGGAAGGCGGTGCAGCAGCATGCGATGAAAATGAACAAGTGCAAGCTGGAGCAGCTCTGTTTGCGAAGTGGAGCACGCAAGTATGAGCTGGATGAGCTGGAGGAACGCTTAAATATAGAGCTTCCAGATCAACTACGAGAATGGTATCGAGTGCATGACGGGCAAAATGATAGGCTGGAGACGATGCCATTGCTGCGGAACCTGACCTTTTCACCGATTCGGAAAATTATCGAGACATGGACCTTTTTGCAGGAAGAATATGACCCGGATGGGGAAGAAGCAGAAAATGATTCGGCGATCAAGCCGATGCTGTGGAATCCAGCGTGGATTCCGTTTGCGACCAACGGCTCTGGTGACTATGTGTGTATAGACATGGACCCTGCCGACGATGGGAATTACGGGCAGATTCTGTATTTCTGGCATGATTGGAATAATCGTTCGGTTGAGGCAGAGAGCCTGAATGCTTTTATCCAGATGTGTCTGCATGAGAAGGAATAAATGATAACTCTGCCTATGCTATCGTTTTAAGCATAGCTGTTCATTCGTTGAAGATAACTAGCGAAGATCGTCAATGTATTACCTACACTCAACATAGCCGATAGCAAGCGCCTAATCTACTACATATGCCTGTATGAAGCAACCGATGAGGTTGACAAAAGATTCAAACAGGCATATATTGTTACATATTAATCGTAATATTTACTATTAAGGAGAATGAATATGGCTGGGAAAAGACTACCGGTGACGGTGCTGAGCGGATACTTAGGTGCAGGTAAGACGACTGTATTGAATCATATTTTGAACAATCGGCAGGGGCTTAAAGTTGCTGTGATCGTGAATGATATGAGTGAAATTAATATTGATGCAGCGATTGTGAAGGAGCAGGGAGCGCTATCGCGTACGGAGGAAAAGCTCGTTGAGATGTCCAATGGCTGCATTTGCTGTACACTACGAGATGATCTGCTACAGGAAGTGCAGAAGCTGGCGCTTGAAGGCAGATTCGATTATATATTGATCGAATCGACAGGGATTAGCGAGCCTGTGCCTGTCGCACAGACGTTCACGTATGCGGATGAACAATCGGGGATTGATCTGACGGGACTTGCTTATCTGGATTGCATGGTAACGGTGGTGGATGCGAATCGGTTCTGGCATGATTATGAATCGGGTGAGACGTTATTACAGCGTGGTCAGGCAACAGGGACGGATGATACACGCGATGTGGTTGATCTGCTGATTGATCAGATTGAAACCTGTGATGTATTACTGCTGAACAAATGTGATCTAATCGAGCCACAGGAGCTAGAGCGCCTGGAGCAGGTGATTCGTCAGCTTCAGCCAGCGGCTAAGATCATTCGCACTACACATGGACAGATCGATCCAGCGGAAATTTTGAACACAGGCTTATTCGATTTTGAGAAGACGAGTCAGTCGGCAGGCTGGATTCGAGAGCTGGAGCTGGATGAGCATACACCGGAGACGGAAGAGTATGGAATTGGTTCTTTTGTATATCGCCGCCGTCGTCCGTTTCACCCCGAGCGTCTTGCACAGTATATGAGTGAATGGCCAGAAGAGGTTGTACGCGCGAAAGGATTAGTATGGCTGGCAGCAGAAGGCGACCTTGCAGCAAGTCTCAGTCAGGCAGGGCCGTCGATTCAATTTGGACCAGCTGGGCTGTGGGTTGCGGCATTGCCGATCGATGAACAGCAGACGATTCTGGAAGAAGAGCCTGATGTACGTGAACGCTGGGATGAGCGCTGGGGTGATCGTCTGACAGAGCTGGTTATGATCGGAATCGGGATGGAGCGAGAGCAGCTGGAAGCCGAGCTGGATGAGTGTCTATTAACAGATGGAGAGCTGGAGCAGAATTGGGCTGCATTCTCGAATCCATTACCATGGCCTGTGCATTCGGCTTGAGCTTGTTTATCTTCAGTTAATAATCGTAATAATTACGCTTTTTGTGAATATAAATGACTAGCAGGTACAACAAAACAATTAGAAGCTAGAAATGATTAGAAAATAGAACTCCTCCGAAAGGAAAGGTGGATGTACATGACAGCGATGAAGCAGGATCGTAGAATTCCCGTTACGGTATTGAGTGGTTATCTAGGAGCTGGGAAAACAACGATTATGAATCATGTGCTCAATAATCGGCAAGGACTGCGTGTTGCTGTGATCGTTAATGATCTGGGCGAGGTGAATATCGATGCGGATCTGATTCGTGATGGCGGTGGATTATCACGAACAGATGAGAAGCTCGTGGAGATGTCGAATGGATGCATCTGCTGTACGTTGCGTGAAGACCTGCTACTAGAGGTAGAGAAGCTTGCTCGTGAGGAAAAATTCGATTATATCCTGATCGAATCGACAGGTATCGGCGAGCCCGTTCCTGTCGCACAGACATTTACGTATGTAGATGAAGAAAATGGGGTCGATCTAACTCGCTTGACCCGACTCGATACGATGGTAACCGTTGTAGATGCGGCTCAATTCTGGAAGGATTATTACTCACGTGAAAGTCTAATGGATCGCGGACAGGCAGCAGGAGACGATGATACAAGGGGCATTGTGCATTTGCTTACCGATCAGGTGGAGTTTTGCGATGTGCTTATACTAAATAAAGTCGATCTGGTGACACCAGCGGAGCTGGAGCGTCTGGAAAAGGCATTACGCGCGATGCAGCCCGAAGCACGTCTCATACATGCTACACATGGACAGATTGATCCGACCGCAATTTTAAATACAGGTCTTTTCGACTTTGAAAAGGCAAGCCAATCGGCGGGTTGGATTCAGGAGCTGCTCAAGGAGGAACATACGCCAGAGACAGAGGAATACGGCATCAGTTCATTTGTATATCGTCGTAAAATTCCTTTTCACCCCGAGCGATTATTGAAATGGGTGCAGAACTATCCAAACTCCATCGTTCGCTCCAAGGGGCTGATGTGGCTGGCAACACGTAATCATATGGCTGTTTCCTTTAGCCATGCGGGAACGTCGAAGCAGCTATCGCCAGCAGGGCTATGGGTGGCGGCACTCGGTCAGGAGGAGCTGGATTATCATTTTGGCGGCGAGGTGCCGCGTACGCCGGATTGGGACGAGAAGTGGGGAGATCGCGTAACGAAGCTCGTATTTATCGGGATCGATATGGATCGGGAGCAGATTGAGAGTAGTCTGGATGAAGTCTTACTCACACGAGACGAATTAAACGGCAATTGGCGCGAGTTGAATGATCCATTGCCTTTCTTTGGGTGAGTGCGATCGTTCAGCGTCAATATAGCTATCGTATCGAAAAGTTATGGTATAGCAAAGAAAAAGGAGAACAGCATCCATGAGTAAAAATCGCCGCAATTACGGCAAGATGCCGCTAACCAAAGGGATTGAAATGGCATCGGTATATAGTGTAAAAGAATGCGGACAGCGTGCGCGGCATATTGTGCTGTCACCGGAAAATCGTATCATTACCGAAGAATTCTTGAAAATCGTGAACATGAAGGACAAATTCGCGCTGCATGATGTGCCTGTACCGAACAAAATCATGATGTTCGGGCCTCCTGGTACAGGTAAAACGCTGACTGCTTTTCATCTGGCGCATAAGCTAGAGCTACCGCTCGTAACGGTGCGATTGGATGCGTTAATTCATGCTCATCTCGGTGAGACAGGCAGTAATGTGCGCAAAATCTTTGAATATGCACGGATGGAGCCTTGTGTATTGTTTATGGATGAATTCGATGCCGTTGCCCGTACGCGAGATAACAATGATGAAGTAAAAGAAATGGCGCGTGTTGTGAATACGCTGCTGCAATGTCTGGATGAGTTTCCCGAGCACTGCATCTTTATCGCTGCAACCAATCTAGAAACGGAGCTGGATAATGCGATCTGGCGTCGATTTGATACGAAGATGATCTACGGCAATCCAGCAGCGGCTTTGCGACTGGAATACATTGCTCGTCTATGCGGCGATTTCCCACGTCAGCAAGGTTTGGATCAGTGGGCAGCCGAATGGATGGACGGATGCAGTTATGCGGATATTGAGCAGATTATTTTGAAAGCTAAACGTAAAGCGATTATCGATGATATGCCGATGTCGCAGTTGCTAATTGAAATGTCATTTCATGAATATCGTCCGTATCATTTGCTAGTGGCAGAGCGGGTATAGACGTTGGTTTTACAGCGTCGTCAAAGTTGTTTTCGTCCAGAATGTCTTGTTAAATGATCATACAGATCGTACATGTAGCAGATTGCTATTTAGCACATGGTATATAAAAGATAAGAATCCCTCTTGCTTCTGGCAATGAGGGATTTAGTAGGATCATTAGTTGCTGGTGGGGCGTTTACTGATTGAGCATTATATTATGCCAGACTAAAATTCACAGCATCGTGCTGGAGCAACTTTCCCTGTGCAGACAAATACTTTAGCAATGCACAGAATGATTGAAAATCGGCTGGAGCAATCGCTGTGATCAGCTTCTGTGCAAGCTCGCTATATGGATGGCTGGTAGCTTGTGAGATACTTTTTACAAAATTATTAAAAAAGCCAGCGTCAATCCAGCGGTAATCATAAATATGTACCTCAATTGAAATGCCCGAGCTGCTTACAAACAGGCAATGTTCACCGTGAGGAAAAATGAACCAATTCTCATTTTTATAAAAGAGATCCGGGTCGGTATCGTACTCCTGCTCATCCATCAGATCGAATAGCGGTTCAAACGAAGTGCAATCTGGTAGGTATGGCAGTTTGGCGATTGCGGATTGTTCGGGATATGATGCAGCAAGAGTGTTACAAAGCTCTTGAGCCATTTGTGTATACAGCCGAAGCAATGTGTAGGCAGCTTGAATCGTAGATTCAGTGTACGTCGAGTGAATTGTATGATGTGTGGATGGATTGACGTTTAGAGATGCAGGGGGAGCAGGTGTACTTTTTATGTGATCTTCTGTGTAGTTAGATTTGTGGGAGTTGTTGTCGTGTTCGGAATGATTGGAGTTCATAGTAAGTTCCTTTCTTTTGCTCGTAGGGAATGACTGGTATAGTAAAATTAAAATAACATAATATCGCGAGCAGTTGATCTCTAGCTATAATGTACAATCAAATCCCTAGCTTCTATATTAACATACATTCAGAGCTAAGCATCAAATGAGCAGATAGAAAGGAGCACAGCAGATGGATTACATACGTTACAAAAAGAAAGTGATACAGGAAGTTGAGCGCCGTGGATTAACGTCGGTGATGAACGATACACGCTGGGAACAGCTAAAATCCGGTGTATACAGTCGATTACCATTCCCACCCGCATTTCAGGTGAAAAAAGTATTGTCGCCAAAGCCTGAACCGGAGCGATTTGAACAGGATGTAAGCTATCTTGGTGATTGGCTCGCTATACTTGGCGATGATTCAGACGATGCACAATTTTGCGATTGGCAGCATCCGGCATTTGATGTGGAGTGGATTCGGATTAAGCCGAGACGATTGGAAGCTCGCGGGCGTCTTGTAGCAGATGAGCTGATCGATATTGAAGCTGCATTTGTCACTTTGTTGCAGGAATGCGGTATTCCTTATACGTCTGAGCAGGGGGATTACTGGATTTACGGCTATGCGACCGCTACTGAGTTTGCACAATTGCATAAATAGAGTTAGTGTGGAATAACTGTAGATTTTCAAAGTGCTTAATCTGGAAATAGCAACATATTGTGCTGTGTAAAAATCACCTTTTGTTGAAACTGGTTTTAGGAAGCCACGCACACTAGAAGCAGTAAGAGATTCTGCTTTGCAAAAATCCTTTCATATTGAACTGCGTATTAGGAGGTCGCTCACACAGGAGGTCGCTCACACAGGAGATTGCTAATACCGGAAGCGTAAGGTAATACGTAGACTTATGCTATAAGCGCAAGTTCAGTTCAAGTGAATCAAAATAACCTGCCTGTCGCTAATGCGTACAAGCAGGTTATTTTGATTAGACCATAGCGCAGATATTCCAACATTGGTAGTTCAATTAGCAATTTAAGCGGAAATCGAATGGAGACAGATCCAGCAAAACTTCTATATGAAGTCTGAGGTCTTGATGCAAAGCTTCTATACAAAGTCGCTATTATGCAGCCTCTATATTCAGCCTATACTGAACAGCTTGCTCCATTACTTGCTCAAAATTTTAACTTCTTTCGGTGCGAGTGTAATCGTGATCGAACCCCCATTTACCGTTACCGAATCGGTACCAAGTTGGTTTTTCAGTGCTGTGCCATTACCGAAGTTATCCAGATTCGGAATGGTGCGTGTCTCGCTGTTCCACGAGTTGTTGATCAGTACAACAACATCGTCAGAGCCGTTCGTACGCTGGAAGCCGTATACGGTATTGTCTGACCATTTTTCCTTTTGGGTGCCATTTTGCAGGGCTGGGTGAGCATTACGAACAGCATTTAATTTGGCAATATACTTGTACAGCTCATTGTTCGTGTCAAAGGTCATATCTTCACGGTTCGCTGGATCATCGCCACCGCTAAAGCCCTGTTCTGTACCTTGATACACAATCGGAATCCCACGCGAGGTGAGCAGGAAGCCAAGCGCTGCTTTTAGCTGAGGCCATTTGTCATATGATGCACCTGGTTTGCCGGATGCTTCATTCAAGAAACGCTTCACATCGTGGTTATCGATAAATGTACCGTTCAGATTAGCGTTTTTGTAGCGATTATCCTGTGCATAGCGATCCTTGATCAGATTCATCGAGCCATCCTTGGCAAATACGTCACGAATGGTATAGTACATTGGGAAGTCGAGTGCTGCATCCAGATAGTTGGTGTAATCGCCAACATAGGCTGGATCGCCGTTGAATATTTCACCGATGGTGAAGGTGTTCACTGCGCTATCGAAGTCCTTCAGGAACCATTTTGGTACATGCTTCGCTGTATCGACGCGCAATCCATCCACACCAGATTGCTGGATGATCCATTTACCCCAGTTCTTCAGCTCGGTCGCTACAGCTGGATTCTCTTGCTTGAGATCGTCCAGGCTCGCTACATCGCCATTTTCGATACGGGACTGATTGTTGGTGTTATAGTCATTTTGTGTAATATCGCCAGCGTTATGGTACCAATCTGCCTGATCAAATGGCGCTTTGGCTGTACCATTGTTCGGACGGAAATCGCCCGTATGGTTCACAACTACATCAAGCATAACAGCGATATTTTTGCTATGTGCAGTACGTACTAGCTCCTGGAACTTCGCCATATTGCCGAGGTGACCATCGACAGAGTAGAAGTCATAGGTGTGATAGCCGTGGTAAGCATACGTACTCTTTTGCATCGTTACTGGTGTGATCCAGATGGCAGTGAAGCCCATATTTTTGATGTAATCGAGCTTGTTAATAATGCCCTGGAAGTCGCCACCGTGCCATTGACCCGGATTGCTCTTGTTGGAATTAAAGCCGCCATAGTTATCATTACTCGTATCACCATTGCTGAAGCGATCAGTCATGATGAAATAAATGCTGCGTTTACTCCAATCGACCGGTCCAAAATTATCGGAAGGAGGAGTGGACGGATCGGTTGGTGTCGTAGAGCCAGATGGAGCACCAGCAGTAATCGTACCTGCTGCACCATTTGCACCAGGTGTGAAGGTCGATGTGCCTGTGTTGAACAGATAGTTCTTGGAGCTATTGTTATCCCATGTGCCATTGCCATTGTTGAATACAGCTTCGAGCTGAGTATAGGTGCCAATATTGATCGTTGCCTTCGTATAGCCACTTACCTCAGCATCTGCCATTTTCACGCCGGGCGCTGTCGTCCAGTTGCCATCGGCTTGCCGATAATGTATGTACGGCGAAGCAAAGCCTTTTTTATAATAGACGGTCACAGAATTATCCGCTGCATGTGTAGTCGGACCAAAGCCCCCAAACAGTACAGCCATCACCATCAATAGTGCAATCCAAGCTGCTACGGACCGCTTCATATGTTGACCCAATCTTACGTGCATCATTCGTCCTCCTCAAGTGGTATGAAATTGTGCAAACGTTTACGCAATTGATTATAAGATAGCGCTTACAAAAATAAAAGGAGGTAAATATATGAAATTATGGAACGAATCCTGTGCTGCAATATTCTGTTAAAATACGACTTTAATAAGTGAATCGATCCGACTGTCCCCATCTATGAAGTCAAGCAACCTGTAGTTGTTTGACTACTCAACTACAGGTTGTTGTACATCTTTGCCTATGGTCGCTAAAATAAAAATAAGTGATGGGCGGCTATGTACATGGCGATGCTACTAACGCAGCAAGAGGTAGGAAACGGATCTATTTTGCCTCTGGTACATGATAGATTTGTATAGGAATATAAGGTAGATGGTTAGTTTCCAAAATAGACAGTCATTTATGCTGGATAGCGATATTATTTTCAGTCGTATCTCCTACTAAATGTTCACTAACACCGTAAGCAGTAAGCCATTTTACGTTGCTCAAATGCCTGTTTATTTAACCTGTATTCAAAAATCACTCATACAATAAGTTGCCCCATTTCCTTAATCACTTCGTTTATATTGGCTTACATCCATACAAATGTTCACATATTCCAATGTAATGGAAAGGAGTTTATTATCATGCTGGATTCAATATTAATCGGTGCGACAATCGCTAACTATCGTAAGCAACAGAATCTTACTCAACTGGAGCTTGCCGACTATATGCACGTCACACCTCAGGCGGTCTCCAAATGGGAAACCGGCAAATCGCTGCCCGATATCTATACAATGATCAAACTTGCCAAATTACTACATATTGACATCGCTATGTTACTTGGCGAGAATACGGAACTTTCCGACGAATTACTACACCAATTCGCACCCGGACAAACTACCCAAATGCCTCTCCACACATCAGCAAATTCAGTGCAAATCGATGCAATTATTGCACTGGAAGATGAAAAATCATCTTTCTCTGATGACCTACAGGCGTTAACTTTAGCACAAATCATTCAATTGGCACCGTTAGTAGATCAGGAAACGCTCATCCATATCACTGGATTGCATGCTGATTCACTGGCGGAGAACGCCAAAGCTCTAACCGAACTCGCACCATTCCTAACTGAAGATGCTTTGTATGCAATCGTTTGCGGAGATGATCCACTAACTATCGATCACATCCTAACCGTCATCCGTATCGCTCCATACTATGATGAGCGATTGCATCAATATGTCAGCGAACATCAACACCAGATTACCATCCAGCAAATGTCCACCATCGCACCATTTATAGCACCTGACCAGCTCCAGTCCTTCGTCACAAAACACTGGCAACAATACACGAACCAGCAAAAACTAGCCGAAATCCTCTCGTTATTGCCCGAACCAGCAGTAGCAGAACTGCTAATGACACAAGAAATAACCTATGAACTGTTACTATTTGTCATCCCATTTATTGATCAAGCTCTAGTCAACCATTTGATTGAACATAAAATGCCCCTATTGCAACCCGAACAACTCGCCATCATCCGTGTTCTCGTCAATGTCAATTCGTTGTAATTATTCCCTCATCAAAGTCAGATTATCCTACACCATAAAGTTGATTTTCCTATCTCACTACCTTCCTACCCTCCCGTATACTTTCTTCAACAGACATAAAGGGGGAAGGTTACAGTGAATAAGAGAACGGCATATCTGTTTATTTTTCCTAGCGTATTTCTGACGCTTGTGCTGGGTGTGTATCCGCTGCTGTGGGCGCTACGGTATATGTTCTACAACTATCAGGGATATGGTGATCCGATCTTTGTCGGATTCGGTAACTTTGCCCGCTTGCTGCGTGATGCGGAGTTCTGGCAATCCGTTGTGAATACAGGCATTTATGCAGCAGGTAAGTTGATTGTAACCATTCCACTATCATTGATTCTGGCATTTATTCTGAATCGTAAGCTGAGAGGACGTACGGTGCTAAGAGCGATCTACTATTTACCGACCGTATTTAGTGCCTCGGTAATGTCGATTGTTTTCTTCATTATTTTCAACTCGTATAACGGTGTGTTAAATCAATTTCTATTAAAATTCCATATTATCGGGGCACCGATCAGCTGGCTGGGGCCAGATTATGCAATGCTCACGACAATTATGATCGCCATCTGGGGTGCTGTCGGGAACTATATGCTATTATTCCTTGCCGGGCTTCAAGGTATTCCAGAGGATCTGTATGAAGCGGCTTCACTAGATGGAGCAAGTGAGGTTCGTAAGCTATGGAGCATTACGATTCCACTGCTTGGCCCGGTGATGCAGATGATTATTATGCTTGCGATCACGATCTCGCTCAAGGGCTACGAAAGTATTATGGTATTGACCGAGGGCGGTCCGTATGGCAAGACCGAGGTCATGTATCTGTACCTGTTCAAGCTGCTTTTCCCGGTTTCACCAGAGGCACCGGTTCAGCAGCAGCTTGGCTATGGAAGTGCAGTCGGCTTTGTGACGGCAATCATCGTCGGTATCGTGACCATTCTGTACTTCTATCTGTCGCGTAAGCTGAATAAAATGTACTAAACGATCAGGAGGGGAATCGACATGGTCATCAAATATACGGGCAAAACCCTTCTGTGGGTGTTTCTGCTAATTACAGCTGCTGTAACGCTATTTCCGATTGTTATCGTCGTCTCGGGTTCGTTTATGACCAATCTAGAGCTGACGAGTGGCGCACATATTTTGCCGGATGTATGGCAGTTTAGCAATTACGTGACCGCCTGGACGAAAGCTAACTTTTCACGCTTTACCTGGAATAGCCTGTTTGTCAGTGTGATGACGACGATTGGAACACTGCTCGTATCCTCGATGGCTGCCTATGCGGTCGATCGGGCGAAGTTTCCGGGCAAAGGGATCTATACAGGTCTGATGGCGAGCACATTATTCATTTCGATTGGCGCGGTTGTCCTGCGTCCGCAGTTCGATCTGATGGTTGTGTTAGGGTTGCAAAAATCCCTATGGGGTGTCATTCTTATTCTTATTAGCGCCCATGCGGCGACGTATTTCATTATGATCGGCTTCCTGAGAAACATTCCTCGTGAACTGGATGAAGCAGCATGGATTGATGGATGTCACCCTGCATCGGTGTTCTGGCGTATTATTTTGCCACTGCTGCGTCCAGCACTGGCTGTCGCAGGACTGGGTGTGTTCCAGAACTCATGGAATGAATACATTTTGCCGCTCGTGTTCACGTTGAGTAATCCAGACCTCCAAACGCTACCGGTTGGCTTGTCCAATCTACGCTATGGCTTTGGTGCAGCGTCCGAATCACAGCTCATGCTGACCGGTGCGTGTATATCTATCCTGCCACTGCTTGTCGTGTATGTATTTGCGAACAAGTCCTTCATGCAGGTCACTCTTGGAGCAGTAAAAGGATGATGAGGAATGAGCAAGGGGTTTTACAAGCTATCGCTCAAAAGTCGCATTCATATTTTGTATATATTGCTCACCTTTTTGTGCATCAGTGCCACCGGAGGCTTTGCCTATAATTTTGCTGCCAAGGTGATCGAGCAAAATGCCTTGCAGCTCAAGCAGACGATGCTGAACAAAACGGTACAAACGCTGGATGAGAGCATGCGTCATATGATTGTAGCAAGCTACTCGCTCATGATGAGTGAAACGTATAGCCGGGTGATGACCGATGTGCGGAATAAAGACGGCTCGCGATTTTATACCGATCTGTCGCTGATGCAGACACCCTTCGCCCAGCTCAAGCAAATCGAGCCAGCAGTCGATTCCGTGCTGCTGGCTACGCCAATTGGTGACTTTTATTCCACTCAGGATGCATTAATGGGCGATTCTTCATTTCGGCAGCTGTATGGGAAGGATATGGAGGATCGTTCATGGAATGTGCGCTGGATGTCCGGGCATGAGGATGGAATATTTCAGGGGAAAAAGCAAGTCGTAACTCTACTTGTGCGTCCGCTACGGAACTCGATTACGAATAGCTATAATCTGTCCGATGTATATCTTATCGTTAACTTTAGTGAGGACTATTTTAATCATATTATTCGG
This sequence comes from Paenibacillus hunanensis, assembly GCF_034055775.1. Lineage (NCBI taxonomy): Bacteria > Bacillati > Bacillota > Bacilli > Caryophanales > Paenibacillaceae > Paenibacillus > Paenibacillus hunanensis. The sequence continues at coordinate 2,751,180 of NZ_CP139194.1, forward strand.
GAAAATCTGCTGGATGATCAGATTCGATTATTTCTAGTGAATCAGCATGGTCAGAGTATATTGCCAGGTGTGAGTCCGGCACCGACCGATTTTAGCACCACTGCTTTTCTGGAGGATTTTGGACGCCAGCAGCAGGGTGCCTTTTCATATCATAATGATGAAGACGAGCAGCTGGTTAACCATGCTCGCCTGAATCTGGATGAGAACTGGTCACTTGTGGCTGTGCAGTCCAAAGGGAATCTGCTAGGAGAGATGCGTGAGATTCGCTGGCTCATTCTGGTGATTATGATCGTCTGTATGATCATCGCGCTTATGTTCTCCAGTCTATTGACCCGGCTATTGCTAAGTCCCTTGAATAAGCTGTATCGCATTATCCAGCGTGTGGAAAATAATGATCTGGATGCGCGCTTCACCAGTAAGTATGAGGATGAAGTGAGTGTGATCGGATATCGCTTCAACCGGATGATGGGACAGATCGAGAATCTGATCGAGGAAAATACGATCAGCGAGCAGGAGCGACTTCGGTATGAGATCAAGGCGCTACAGGCGCAGATTAACCCTCACTTTTTGTACAATACGCTCAATACGATTTTATGGAAAAGTCAGTTTGGTCAAAGTGAGCAGGTAGGGGAGATGATCGTCTCGCTGTCGCTTCTGTTCAAGCTTGGACTGAATAACGGTCAGGAAATGACATCGCTCAAGCAGGAGCTGAACCATGTCGAGCAATATATGCTGCTTCAGCAGCAGTGCTACGAGGACATGTTCACCTATACGATCCAGATGGATGAAGCGGTACAGGATGCTCTATTACCGAAAATTATGCTACAGCCACTTGTCGAAAATTCCATTCTGCACGGCTTTAAAAATCTGGAGCGGCCCTGTCATATTGATATTGAAGCGATGATAACAGGCAATGATCTTAAAATTAGCGTGTCGGATAACGGGCATGGGCTGGATGCAGATGTCATGAATCAGACGCTGGAACAGCCACTGCAAAAGCATGCGAGCTATGCGCTGTACAATATTTATAGTCGCTTGTGTCTGAATTATGGGGATGAAGCATCGATGTCTTTTGAAAGTACGCCGGATGTGCGGACAACGGTAATGATCACGATTCCATTTCACGGGGAGGAAGGTCTGTGAGTATGCTGACGATGTGTGTGATGGACGATATTAAGATGGTTGTTAACGGAATTGCTTACCAGATTCCCTGGGAGAAGCATGGTATTCAGATTGTAGGAACGGCAGAGGATGGGCAGCGCGGATTGGAGATGATCCGCGAGCTACGTCCAGATATCGTCCTGACTGACATTTGTATGCCCCATCTAGGCGGCTGTGATATGATCCGTAAAATGATAGAGGAACACCTGCCCAGCAAGGTGATTTTCATGAGCGGATTTAACGATTTTGCCTATGCGCAGGAGGCTGTACGTCTCGGCGCTTTTGATTATTTATCGAAGCCTTTTACACCAGCGCAGGTGGTTGAGAGTGTGGTGAAGGTGCGTGAAGCGATCATTGAGGAATCGGAGAAGGCAACCAAAATGCGTCTGCTAGAAATGGAGATATTGCAAAATCGTCGCCATCAGCGCGATGATTTCCTGCGTAAGTTGCTTCATCGAGCGCCTTCGGTTGACACCGAGCAGCAGTGGAACAACTGGCAGCTGCACAAAATGCTTCCGGACTATCGCACGCTTATTTTGGATGCCGAGCCAGGTGGCGACAATGAGAAATCACCTGCCAAGATTAGTGAGCATACGATCACAGCCCTACGTGAAATATTGGAGGAACGAGAGGATGGGATCGTACTGCATGATGGCAGTCAGCGCATCGTCGCGCTGTTACCCTCCTCTCGCTCGCTCGATATGGAAGCGCTATGGCAGGAAGCAGCTGCCTGCATCGAGGGCGATGGCGTGGGTTCGATCTCGCTTGGCTATAGCACTGTGCAGGAAGGCCCGGCGCAGCTAGCCTATGCGTATCAGGAGGCAGATCGCGCGCTTGGCTACCGTTTCTACAGCTCTACTGGTGGCTGTTACAGCTATGAACGTACACAGCAGACAAGCGATATCCCACGCTATGCACCGGAGAAGGAAAAGGCACTGCTCTATTCGCTGCGCTCTGGCAATACCGAGCAAACCGAATACAGGCTGGATGAGCTGTTTTTAGAATGGATGTCGCAGTCAGATTATTGCCGCCCTGAGCTGATGGTGCAGCAATTCAAAACGCTTTGTATGACCGTCTACCGGACGATGCTTGAGGTGCTGGAGGGCATGCCATGTGATGGTCTGGCAGAACGCCTGTCAGATATCCAAGGCTTGCCACTGTTGACCTTTGCCGAATGGATGAATCGTACAACTGAATTTTGCTCCTTTTGCTGTGAATGTATTCGCGGTCAGCAAAACAAAGAATATTCGCGCGTCATTCATCAGGTGAAGCAGTATATTGAGGATCATCTGGACAGTGATTTGACGGTAAATAGCTGTGCACGGGCAGTGCATTTGAGTCCAAGCTATCTGGCAAATCTGTTCAAGCGCGAGACATCGATGACGCTGGCGAACTATGTGACTACTCTGCGTATTGAGAAAGCCAAAGAGTGGCTGTTAGAAGGCATGCAGGTGCAGCTCATCTCCTCCAAGCTCGGGTATGAGGATCGGCCGTATTTTAGCGAAATGTTCAAAAAGCATTGCGGCATGACGCCATCGATGTTTCGTCAGCATTATTTTGAACAGCAGAATGCCAAGAAAAGATGAATTTCCCACCCCACTGTAGTCGATATACCATACTCACATGTGAGATTTTACCCGTTATTCTTAGTAGCAAGAGGTGAATGACTCATCTCCCAAAAAAACATAATCCGGGGGGACTGCAAATGCAGAAGAGATGGTTACAAGTCGTGGGAAGTACAATGCTCGTCGTAGCACTGGCTGCCTGTTCTTCTAATTCGGGTTCAACAGACAGTAGCACTTCTTCATCATCCGCATCAAGTGGTGGCAAAACTAAAATTGTATACTGGACTCCGGATCGTCATGATGCTGAATTCATGCAGAGCAAGGTAGATGAGTTTAACAAGACGAACAAGGATAACATCGAAGTCGATATGAATGTGATGGGTGACAACTACCCGCAGGCGGTCGATATTGCCTTTGCAAGTAAGCAAGCACCGGATGTACTGCAAATTGATGATTTTGAAACGTATGTGAAAAAAGGCTATCTGACACCGATTAATGATTACATGAGCGATGAAATGAAGCAAACGTTCAAGGACGTTATTATTGATCATAAAAATGAAATTGACGGCAAAATTTATACCCTGCCAAACACAGGGCAAACGTGGCGCCTGATCTACAATGAAGACCTGTTCAAACAGGCGGGCATCTCGGCTCCACCAAAAACACTGGATGAAATGGTTCAGGATGCGAAGAAAATTACCGACATGGGTAAAGCTCAAGGCATCTATGGCTTCGCAAGTCCTCTCAAAGGTGTAAGCGGATTCGGACGTCCAGCGAACACTGTAGGGCCTGCTGGTGTAACGACTGGCGTGGACGGATATAATTATGTGACAGGTGAATTCGACTTCAGCATGTACAAGGATATCGCGCTGGCTATGCGTCAGATGATGACGGATGGTAGCATGCTGCCAGGCGTAGAAAGTCTGGATATCGATCCGCTGCGTGCACAATTCGCACAGGGTAAGATCGGCATGTACTTCAACCACTCAGGCGAGCCTGGCGTATACAAAGATCAGTTCCCAACTCAGGTCAAATGGGCTGCGGCTCCACCGCCAACTAAGGATGGCAAAATTGTAGGTGCAGTACAGGTGATCGGTGGTTCCTATATCGGTATTAGCGCAGATTCACCGAACAAAGATGCAGCATGGAAATTCATGAACTATGTGTACAGCACAGACCTGCAAACGAAATATTATGAAAATGGGTATGGTGTATCGCTGATCCCTACGGTACTGGAGCATGCAACCAAACCGACGATTCCGGGTATTGCTGGCTTCCTGCCTCGTAAATACGATGCACTGTATCCTGCGAACCCATTGTCTGCTACCGAAAGTCAGGTCGAAGGGCCAAAATGGACAGAAGACTTTGTTAAATATGTACTGACTGGTGGCGATGTGGATGGAATTATTAATGATCTTAATACACGCTACAATGCAGCACTCAAGCAAGCTAGAGATTCGGGCTTGACTACGATTAAGGCAGACCCAAGCTTTAGCTCCGCGAAGCTAGAAGGCAAGCTGTCCAAGGACGAATAAGCTGACTCAGAAGTACGAATACGTTTATGAATGAAAATGGAATTGGACTGGCCTACAGCTTTATGCTTGGGGTCAGTCCTTTGCACGTCAATCTGGCAAATCGGAAGGGGACGACTACGCGATGAGTGCAAGAACATACTATTTGAACGCAGACGAGTTAGAACAGGCAGCTTCAGCTTATCGAACATACTATCCACAACAAGCTACGGATACGCTACAAATTGCCGATCAGGCGTGTCTTAATCTGTTTATGGTGCCCTATACTAATGATCTGACACGATGGATTCCGATGGGCGATCCGGTAGACTGGCTGTATAATCCATCACTTGATCCTGAATTTACATGGGGAATCAATCGTCACTGGCATATGCTGGATCTAGGCAAAGCATACCTGATGACAGGCGACGAAAAATATGTAGAGACGTACATTCGCCATTTTCGCAGCTGGTGTGTGCAGAATCCACCGCCTGAGCCACCGATGCCATACGAGGAAGCGACATTTTTCCAATTGCCTGGGCCGTGGCGGCTGCTGGAAACGGGCTTGCGTGTACAGTCATGGATATCAGCGTATGCGTATATGCAGCGCAGTGAGCAGATCGACGAAGCATTTACGGCTGAGTTGTTAGTCGCGCTGGAGCAGCATGCTGTATATTTGACCTCTTATCTCGGGCAAACGGAAATTAACCATGCGATGATGCATATGCAGGGATTGTTCATGATCGGTGTCTTCTATAGTGAACATCCGAGAGCACCCTACTGGCGTCAGCTGGCAACAGAGCGTTTACAGCTCTGTCAGTACCATCAGATCGGTGAGGAGGGGATTCAAAGCGAGCTGACGACGCATTACCATGATGCGAGCATCGAGATGTTTGGTACGCCGTATTTGCTAGGAAGACTGGCAGGCTTTCCTTTTCCAACCGCTTATGGACAGCAGCTGCATCGTATGACTACATTCACTCTGGCGATGATTCGTCCGGATAATCGTTCGACTGCGATCGGGGATTCGGAATGGGTGAGTAATGGTAGAGCGCGGGTCGCCATGCTGGGCGGTATCCTGGATGATGAGCATCTACTCGTGCGTGGTGAAGTGAGTCCAGATTTTTTATGGATGTTTGGTGCGGAGACCTTTGAGAAGTATAAGGCACTACAGCAGACGGAACTGGTGGACGTGGAAAGTATTGATTTTCCGAAAACGGGCTATTATATGATGAAGTCACCGGGTCAGCATTTATTTTTTGATGCGGCGCCGATGGGGGGAGCGCATGGACATGCGGATGCGCTGAACTTTGAATGGTACTGGCAGCGGCAGCTGCTTTTCGTTGATCCGGGTCGTTATACGTATGAGGAAGGCTACTGGCGACATTATTTTAAAAGCACAGCTGCACATAATACGATTATGATTGATGGTGTCGATCAGACAGCCTATATTTCTACACAAGCATGGGCAGAGCCAGCCGCTGCCTGTCAGACGTTACGACGAGAGAAGCATACGAACTATGAGCTGGTCGATGCGATTCATGATGGGTATATGCGTCTGGATGATCCGGTTCAGCATCGTCGCTGGCTGGTGATGGGCAAGCAGGTTCCACTGCTTATCGTTGTCGATTGGATGGACGCGCAGGCAGAACATGAGGTACACCAGCGCTTCCAGCTACATCCTGATGCTGTAGCTCGCGTGATGACTACGACTGATTCAAATGCTGAACGCCCATCCGACGTAAACGTAGAATTAACAGATGTCCATGAGATGAGTATCGTACCGGCAGTACAGCTCGATTATCCGCAAAATGAACTGTCAGCACGAATGTATTGGGCGCTAGCAACATCAGGTGAACAGTCATCCTTAGAGGATCCAGATCATAAGCTACACATTGTATCCGAAGAAGGCTGGGTATCCCCGATCTATGGACAAAAGCAGCCGACCTCCATTATCGATGCAGGTATTCGTAGTCATGGGGCGATTGGCATCGCTACCGTAGTTATTCCAGATGATCATCGATCTGATCCAGCCAATGTATGGGTAGTCGATAAGCTGCAATTTAATAGCGATCAAGGTCTGGAGCTTGTACTGTATAACGATACATCACAGCTACAGGTTCGAGTGAATGAGCAGCAGATCAGCTGGAATTTATCCTGAGTCTACTAGCCATTAGATAGGATCGTTGTGCGCAAAATCAGAAAGAGGAATCGAAAAGAGCAATCGCAAAGAGGGTTAGCATCGGTATCGGTGCTAGCCCTCTTTTTGTGATATATGAAACGCTGACTATGTGCTACTACAATGCTACAAGCTCAGGAATGGAATGATACGAAGCCCCATTACCATGCCATGTATTCGCCGTACAGATATACTTCTATCGGTTCCGTTACGTTGGCGGTAAAGACAAGACGATAGACGCCGAGCTGGTCATATCCAGGATCATTCGTAGTGAAAAAGTATTGTGAATAAGGACCGGTTACACTGGAGCTGTTCACCACCTGCCACGTATCAGTCTCTTCATTGTAACGCTCATACTTGTAGCTCAGACTTTCACCTGCCGCCAGCGGAAATGTAAGCCACACATTCACATAGCCAGTTGAAGCGAGTGGCCCAACGCGATGGGTCTCGTTGTTACCGATAGTAAAAGTGTCTTCGACTTCGCCAAATAACCTTGCTTGCCGATTGGTATCGGAGGAAGAGGCTGCATAGGTAGATAGGGGAGCAACGGTCAAACTAAACAACATCGCCAGTACTACCAACATCATGGGTACCGTTTTGATCTTCATCTTACATTCTCCTTTGTCATGCCAAAGTATGAAACGATGAAACCATGGATAGGACAAGACGATCGCGGCGGTTACCAGGCAACAAACTCGGCATGATAATACCCGGACGGCATATACTCATACGTCGAGCTGATAGCAATACGGAAATAGCCAAGTTCAAAATCAGATTTTAGTGTACCTTCAAATCCACCTGATGGGCCATGGATAATACGGACATCGCGCGGCTCCCAGATTCCTTTTTGATAATTGAAGCATTCATACGACAAAATAACACTCTCCCCCTCAGGAACGGGAAGATCCAGCGACAAGTTCGTATTCCCGGTCGAGCCGATGCCTGTAATATAACCAATATTATCGGGGCCTCTTAAACGGACAAATCCGTCCATTTCCCCCATGAGTGTTGGATGAACCGCATTTGTTTGCTCCTCGGCATGGATAGCAGACGGTACACAAGTCAGAACAAGCATTAAACTGCACATACAAGCAAGCAGTCGCTTAACCTTCATAAATGTAGCTCCTTTGCGATGAAGTGGCTTTGCCCTAGCCAACCAGAATCGTACGACCGATCAACCTCGCTCACCATCATTTCCTATTCGAAAGATAACGCTTACAAAACTCCCTTCCGATCCCTGTCTAAAAGCTACTACCTGCTGAGCTACATCCTTTATGAAGGTATCGTGGCTATCGATGGTAGAGATTTGGGATATCAATTATAATTTACCATTTATTGCTAGTAAAAGATATTATATTTTGGAACTTTATTATGATCATTCATCCATTTATTTGGATACCTCTGTAATGGCGGTACAGAACTCTGCAACAGATAGAAGAAGATAGAAGATCGGGTCACATTCGACATATCAGGACATTTCCCGACCGGAACAGGGAATTCCCTAATGTCCGCCAATGCACCATCGGGTCATAATGAAAACATAGAGCTTGTTCATAGCGCCAAGTGATTTGCGAACCATAGCCTTTACGGAACACATACCGGAATAGGCTTTAGACTGCCACTTTTCATTGAACTCCATGTTTGTTGATTCGAACATGGGAAAAGGAGTGTTCATTTATATGAAACGGAAATACAAATTGAATTTCTTCAAGCCGATTGAGAGCTATTCTGGCAACTGGTCGGTATTGGAGGAGAAAAATAGAGACTGGGAAAATATGTACCGCCAGCGCTGGTCACATGACAAGGTCGTGCGTACGACCCATGGTGTGAACTGCACCGGCTCTTGCAGCTGGAAAGTATTCGTCAAAAATGGCATTATCACCTGGGAAAATCAGCAGATCGATTATCCATCCTGCGGTGCGGATATGCCAGAGTTTGAACCGCGCGGTTGTCCACGCGGCGCTACCTTCTCGTGGTATGAATATAGTCCGCTACGGATCAAATATCCATATATGCGCGGCAAGTTAATACGACTATGGAAGGAAGCACTTGCCCAGCACAGCGATCCGATTGAAGCATGGGCAAGCATTGTGGAGAATCCAGACAAGGCACGTCAATACAAAAAAGCACGCGGCAAAGGCGGTCATGTGCGTGTGAACTGGGATGATGCGCTGTATCTGATCTCTGCACAGCTAATCTATACGATTCGCAAATACGGCCCTGATCGTATCGCAGGCTTTACACCGATTCCAGCGATGTCAATGGTCAGCTACGCGTCTGGAGCACGCTTTATCTCGCTACTTGGTGGACAGATGCTGAGCTTCTACGATTGGTATGCCGATCTGCCGCCAGCTTCACCGCAAATCTGGGGTGAACAAACAGATGTACCCGAATCGTCAGACTGGTACAATGCGGGCTATCTGATCATGTGGGGCTCCAATGTACCGCTGACTCGAACACCGGATGCGCACTTTATGACCGAGGTTCGTTACAAAGGAACAAAGGTCGTATCTGTCGCTCCCGATCTAGCGGAAAATGTGAAGTTTGCCGACAACTGGCTGGCACCGCATCCAGGTACAGACGCCGCGATTGCGCAGGCGATGACGCATGTGATTTTGGATGAATTTTATCATCAGCGGCAGGAACCGCTATTTATAAATTATGCGAAGCAGTATACGGATATGCCATTTGTTATTTTATTAGAGCCGCATGGCGATGGATTGAAAGGTGGACGCTTCCTACGTGCCAGCGATATTGGACAGGATAGTGAGCATGCGGAGTGGAAGCCTGTTATCTATGATGAAGCTGCTGCGGAATTGCTTGTGCCAAATGGCACAATGGGTCAACGCTGGGAAAAGGATGTAAAGTGGAATCTTATTTTAGAGCGTGAAGATGGGACAGTGATCGAGCCTGCGCTCAGTATGACAAGCCAGCAGCATGAGTGGCTGGAGATCGTATTCCCTTATTTTGATAACAGTGGTAATGGTACGTTTACACGGACGATTCCTGCACGCCGAATCACGCTGGCGGATGGCAGTGAGCGTTATATCGCCACAGTCTATGATCTGATGATGAGTCAATATGGTGTACCACGGATCGAGAGCCCACACAATGCACGAGGCTATGATGATGCTGAATCGCTATACACACCCGCCTGGCAGGAAAAAGTGACAGGCGTGAAGGCTTCGGTAGTCGTACAGGTCGCACGTGAATTTGCGCAAAATGCCCTTGATACAGGTGGGCGCTCCATGATTATTATGGGTGCAGGCATTAATCACTGGTTCAATAGTGACACGATCTACCGCTCGATTCTGAATCTGGTTGTACTGACCGCTTCACAGGGTGTAAATGGCGGCGGCTGGGCGCATTATGTTGGACAGGAAAAATGCCGTCCGATCGAAGGCTGGTCAACAGTGGCATTTGCTAAGGACTGGCAGGGTCCAGCACGGCTGCAAAATGCGACTTCATTCTTCTATTTTGCTACCGAGCAGTGGCGGTATGAGGAAAGTGGCACGGATTCACTTCAATCACCGACGAGCGATGAAGTGCATTATCGTCATCCTGCCGATTACAATGTGCTGGCTGCGCGTCTAGGCTGGCTACCATCGTATCCGCAATTTGATAAAAATAGTCTTTTATTCGCAGAGGAAGCCGCACGTACAGGCAAAACATCAAATGAAGAGATCGTAAAGCATGCGGTCGAGCAGGTGACTTCACGTCAAACGAAATTTGCTGTAGAAGACCCCGGCGCACCGGAGAACTTCCCGCGTTCCCTGTTCATCTGGCGCTCGAATCTGATCTCTAGTTCGGCAAAGGGTCAGGAATACTTTATGAAGCATCTGCTCGGTGCATCGGATGATCTGATCGCTCGTCCCAATGAAGAGCAGAAGCCAGAGGAAATCGTATGGCGTGAGGATGTAGAGGGCAAGCTTGATCTGATGGTAGCGCTCGACTTCCGTATGACAACGACACCGTTATATGCCGATATCGTCCTGCCCGCAGCCACCTGGTATGAGAAGACCGACCTGTCCTCTACGGATATGCATCCATTTGTGCATCCATTTAATCCAGCGGTCAATCCGCTCTGGGAAGCACGTTCGGATTGGGACATTTACCGGAGTCTGTCCGAAACGTTCTCGGAGATGGCGAAGACGCATCTGCCAGGCGTGTACAAAGACCTTGTAACTGCACCGCTTGGGCATGATTCGATGGGTGAGATTTCACAGCCGATGGGCATAGTGAAGGACTGGGTGAAAGGTGAGATTGAACCGAAGCCAGGTAAAACAATGCCGAACTTTAGCATCGTTGAACGCGATTATACCAAAATTCACGATAAATTCACCTCGCTCGGTCCGAACCTGCTAACAGGTAAAGCAGGCGCGCACGGTGTGAACTTCTCCGTAGCCGAGGAATACGAAGAGCTGAAGCTGCTCAACGGCGTGCATTATGATGAAACAATCAAGAACGGTCTGCCCAAGCTACAAACGGCACGTCAGGCAGCCGATACGATTCTGCATCTATCGTCAGCAACGAATGGTCGGGTATCGCAAAAGGCATACCTGCAAGCCGAAGCTGATCATGGGGTGGAGCTACGCGACATTTCTGCCGATCGTGCAGCAGAAAAGATTACATTCCAGAGTATTACGTCACAGCCGCGTGAAGTGATCCCGACACCGGTATTCAGCGGCTCCAACAAGCAGGGCAGACGGTATTCACCATTTACGACGAATATTGAGCGTCTGGTTCCATTCCGTACACTGACGGGCAGACAGCATTTTTATATTGATCATGAGATTTTTGAGCAATTTGGTGAATCGTTGCCAGTGTACAAGCCGACATTGCCACCGATGGTATTCGGCCCACGTGATCGTGAGATCAAGGGCGGTCAGGATTCGCTCGTACTGCGTTACCTAACACCGCACGGCAAATGGAATATTCACTCCACCTATCAGGATAATCAGCATATGCTCACCTTGTTCCGCGGCGGGCCTACCGTTTGGATTAATAACGAAGATGCAGCATCCAGCGATATTAACGACAACGACTGGCTGGAAGTGTACAACCGCAATGGAGTGGTAACCGCACGCGCAGTGGTCAGTCATCGGATGCCACGCGGCACGATGTTCATGTATCATGCGCAGGACAAGCATATCAACGTGCCTGGCTCGGAAATTACCGATACACGTGGTGGCAGTCATAATGCGCCGACTCGCATTCATATGAAACCGACGCAAATGGTAGGCGGCTACGCACAGCTCAGCTATGGCTTCAACTACTATGGCCCGATCGGTAACCAGCGTGACGTATACGTCGCGGTTCGCAAAATGAAGGAGGTAAACTGGCTTGAAGATTAAAGCACAAATCGCCATGGTCATGAATCTGGACAAATGTATCGGCTGTCATACCTGTAGTGTGACGTGCAAAACGACCTGGACCAACCGCAAGGGCGCCGAATATATGTGGTTTAACAATGTAGAGACCAAGCCGGGTATAGGCTATCCGAAGCGCTGGGAAGACCAGAGCATTTATAAGGGCGGCTGGCAGCTTCGTAAAGGAAAGCTAGAGCTAAAATCCGGCAATAAGCTGTCCAAAGTCGCACTCGGTAAAATTTTCTATAACCCGGATATGCCAGAAATGAAGGACTACTACGAGCCATGGACATATAACTATGAGAACTTGACGCAAGCGCCGGAGAAAAAGCATTCTCCGGTAGCACGTCCACATTCCGCTGTGACGGGCGAAAAGATGGAAGTGAACTGGGGCCCGAACTGGGAGGATGATCTGGCAGGAGCGCATATTACCGGCCCGCTTGATCCAAATATCGAGAAGATTGAGGAAGAGATCAAGTTTAACTTTGAAAAATCATTTATGGTGTACCTGCCTCGTCTGTGCGAGCATTGCCTAAATCCAAGCTGTGTCGCCTCATGCCCATCCGGTGCGATGTACAAACGCGATGAGGACGGTATCGTGCTCGTCGATCAGGAGGCTTGCCGCGGCTGGCGCTATTGCATGACCGGATGTCCGTACAAAAAGGTCTATTTTAACTGGCAGACGAACAAAGCCGAAAAATGTACATTCTGCTTCCCACGTGTCGAGGCTGGCTTACCAACAGTCTGCTCAGAAACCTGTACCGGACGTATTCGTTATCTCGGCGTGCTGCTGTATGATGCGGATCGTGTACAGGAGGTCGCATCGATTCAGGATGAGCAAGCCTTGTATGAAGCACAATGCGGGCTGTTCCTGAACCCGAATGATCCTGACATTATCGCACAGGCGAAAAAGGATGGTATCACTGCCGACTGGATTGAAGCAGCACAGAATTCGCCAGTATATAAGCTAGCGATTGAATACAAGCTGGCGTTCCCACTTCATCCGGAGTATCGCACACTGCCAATGGTCTGGTATGTACCGCCGCTGAGCCCGATTATGAATTATTTTGAAGGTAAAGATTCGATTGAACATCCCGATCTGATTTTCCCGGCGATTGAGGAGATGCGTACACCGATTCAATATCTTGCCAATATGCTGACCGCAGGAGATAGTCAATCGGTTAAAGAAGCACTGCAACGGATGGCAATGATGCGTTCATACATGCGCGCTAAGCTGACCGGAGATCGTTTTGATGAACAGCGTTTGGAGCGTGTTGGGCTTACCGCACGTCAAACCGAGCAAATGTACCGTCTACTGGCGATTGCAAAATATGATGATCGGTTCGTCATTCCGACCTCGCACAAGGAAGGGCATATGAATCCATACCGTGCTCAAGGCTCAGCTGGCTTTGGCGATATGATGGGCAATATGGGGACGGGTATGGATGGTGGCTGTAGCGGCTGTAGTGCTGTTGATTCGTTTAGCCCGGGACGCGATAAGGATGGCAAAACGATCTATGAAGAGAATTTCTACGGAGGGATCTGGCGTGATTAATCTGGAGCAGCTATATACGTATAAGCCGTCGTTTCACTTTTTTGCACGTCAGCTGATGTACCCGGAGAAGCTGGATTTTCATCCACAGTTGCTGGAAGAATCCTTTGCACCGGATCATCCGGGTGCGGAGGAGGCGAAGCGATACTGGAAGCTTATGCAGGAGCGCAGTATGGAGCAGATTCAGGAGATGTATACAGAGACGTTTGATTTTCAGAAGGACTGTGCGCTGTATATGACGTATTTCAAATTCGAAGAAGCGCGTGAGCGTGGACAGATGCTTGCCAAGCTCAAGCTATTATACGAAATGTTTGGGCTCGAAATGCCTGATGAGGAACTGCCCGATTACTTGCCGCTCATGTGCGAATTCCTGTATGCCGCTGACTGGCGTGGACATCCATCGGCTGCGCAAAATCTCCGTATGCCAATGGCAATTCTGGAAGATGGTACGTATCATCTGGTGCAGGCACTGGGCAAGTACAACAGTCCATATGTACATCTGGTGCGGGCGCTACGTCATACGTTGAAGGCATGCATCACACAGGGGGAGCCGGTGAGTGAACATGATTGAGCAGTTTTTATGGGTGATTTTCCCGTACGCATGTATGGTCGTTTTTGTGGTCGGGCATATTTTCCGATATCGTACCGATCAATTTAGCTGGACAGCCAAGTCGAGTGAGTTTATTGAAAAAAAGCAGCTGATGCTGGGTAGTATGTTGTTCCATATCGGGATCATTCCGGTCATTATGGGGCATGTGGTCGGTCTGGGCGTTCCTGCTTCATGGATGACGGCGATGGGTGTGAGCGAGCATCTGTATCATATGGGCGCGGTATATGGCGGTGGTCTGTTCGGTGTGATTACGCTGATTGGTATGCTGATCCTTACTTCACGCCGCTTTACGATTCGCAGTGTGCGTAAGCTGAGCAGTGCATCCGATCTTGTAGTTAATACGCTGCTGCTATTCATTGTGTTCATGGGTATGTATGCGACCTTATTCACCAATGCAGTACAGCCCGATTTTGATTATCGGGAAACGATTTCGATCTGGTTCCGTGGATTATTTATCCTACAGCCGGATGCGTCACTCATGCGAAATGTACCCGTTTCGTTCAAAATTCATGCGCTGACTGGATTCGCTATTTTCGCCTTCTGGCCGTTTACACGTCTTGTGCATGTGTGGAGTGTTCCATTGAATTATATCGGTAGAAGTTATATCCTTTATAGAAGACATAAATCGAGCTGAGGAAAGTGGGCGCTGCCTTCTTTCCCTCTTGTATTAGGAGCGCGAGTGAATGAACGATAAAGTGAATTACCAGCGAGAGCTGGATGAGATTCGTGCGTTGTTCGGCTATGATTTTATGGCATTAGCGCTGGCAGAGCCCGCAGAATATCATTATGTGATCAAATGGAAGTACGCTTCCGGTAATCGGAACGAGCGGTTTAAGGATATTGTGTTACAAAGCGGACGTGGTATCGCCGGTATGGTGTTCAAAACAGGCAAGCCATTCATGTTCGCTTCGGTAGAGCAGGATGTGCCACGAGATGCGATGTTTAACTATCCGATCATTCGTACCGAACGGCTAACAAGTCTCGGTGCAGTTCCCGTATGGAATGATACCCGTGTCGCCGGTGTGCTGCTAGGTGGATATCGCAATGATCAGCGTGTCACGCTCCAGATGATGCAGGAGCTGAACGAGCTGGCGCATCTTGGTATCGGAGCGCTGAATGGAAAGGAGTACACCCCGAGTTGAAGCCCATGCATGAGCAAGAACAGATCAATCGACTGATGAGCAAGCTGTACAGTCAGAGCAGGGAAGCGATTTTCTTTTTTAATACAGCTGGTCGTGTATTGTATATGAATCCAGCAGCAGAACGCATTGTAGATGATGAGGTATTACGCCAATTGTATGAAGGACATGCAGAGACAATCTGTCGTGTGTGCCGTGGCTATATGAGTGAAACAGAATTACGTACGTGTATTGCATGCTACTTTACCAATCCAGAGTCCGAGCGATTCTCATCATTTCAAGTGTATCTGGATACAGTTGGCAAAGGAGTTATTCCGTATGCAGCTTCGTACCATACGCTTGCCGATGAGGACGTACATGTATTGATGCTGCGCGATCTATCGCAGCAATTCAAGACACAGGAAAGCTTTTACCAGAATAAGATGATGAAGCATGTCATTCATGCGCAGGAAAATGAACGTCGCCGTATCTCGCGTGAGCTGCACGATAGTGTCGCACAGGAGCTAATGAGCGCGGTGATCGATCTGCGTGTGCTCAAATATATGACCGGTGAAGAAGAACTGCTCAAGAAAATGCGTCAAACCGAGGAATCGATGACACGTCTACTGGATGATATTCGGAATCTGGCAGTTGAGCTACGTCCAGCGGCGCTGGATGATTTTGGTCTGGAGGCAGCGTTTCGCTCGCATTTCAAACGAATTCAGCAAAGCTATGGGGTCACGATTGGCTTTGAGTCGAATCTGGATCAACAGCGTTATGGCAGTGAGCTGGAGACCGTAGTGTACCGGATTGGACAGGAAGCGATTCTGAATGCGCTCAAATATGCTGATGTGGATCATATTGAGCTGATGCTACGCGAGGAAAATGGACGGATATGGCTAATCATAGAGGATCACGGTAATGGCTTTGATCCAGCGGATGATCCGATCGGCACCGGGCTTGGTCTGTATGGAATGCAGGAGCGTGCTGAGCTGGTGGGCGGTAAGGTAAGTATTTATTCGGAAAAGGGTAAAGGCACACGCATTACGCTGGATATTCCGATTATTAGCAACACGCACGGGGAGGGACAATGATGAAAATCGTAATTGCCGATGATCATGCGATCGTCCGCAGTGGATTCGCGATGATCTTAAATTTTCAACCTGATATGGAGGTCGTCGGCACAGCAGCAGATGGCATCGAGGCTTATACGATGGTGGCGAAGCATGGGCCGGATATTTTGCTGATGGATCTGAGTATGCCACCAGGTGAGAGCGGATTGATCGCTACTGGCAAGATCAAGGAGGATTATCCAGATACGCGTATTCTCATTCTGACGATGCATGATGATGAAGAATATCTGTTTCACGTTCTACGCAATGGCGCGTCTGGCTATGTTTTGAAAAATGCACCGGATGAGGAGTTGCTATTGGCGATTCGTACGATTCACGAAGGAGGCACGTACATTCATCCGAAGCTCGCTACCTCGCTCGTGCGCGAATTTGTTAAGACGAATACAAGTGCGGATTCAGAGGATGTGTATGAGGTGCTGTCGCGTCGTGAGCTGGAGATTTTGCCACTGGTTGCTAAGGGCTACAGTAATAAGGATGTAGCGGAGAAGCTGTTCATTTCGGTGAAAACGGTAGAAGCGCATAAAGCCAAAATTATGGAAAAGCTCAACCTGAAAAGTCGTCCTGAGCTGGTGGAGTATGCGCTGCGCAAGAAGATTTTGGACTTTTAAGCTTGGAATGGTAAGAGCGAGAACATTACAGAGCCACTGGGCATACCAGTGGTTTTTTGTTGTTCTTTTATTGCTCGTTCAATGTAATGGATACATTTTGGATTTAAATGCTGTCTTTACATAGAGTGTAGCGGTGGTACACGTTGGTATACCATCTAGCTTTGCTGTAATTATTAAGCGAGATCATAGCAATATGAAAATGAGCATGCAAAGGAGAATGGAGATGCGGTTATTCGAGCTGTTGCTTGTTCTGTCTACTATCGTATTGTTTGTATGCATGGTTGTGTTTTATCCTAAACGTCGTAAAGCCTTGCTTGGAGCTGGTAGTATCATTGTGCTCGTTATACTCGTATTACAGTGGATCGTAGAAGGGTACCGAATACAGATGCTTTTGCTCTATGGCACTACGATCATACTGGTTATGATTAACGGATGTCGTTATTTTGTAAAAGGAGTATCATTTACTATTCCGCGCAGATTGAAGCAGTTCTTTTATCTAGTTATTGTATTGCAGTTTATTGTGACAGCAGGGTTATTGTATGTCTTCCCTGTGTTTCGCTTGCCAGCACCAACAGGTGAGTTCAAGGTCGGCACACAGACGTTTCATTTTGTAGACATGAATCGAAAAGAGCCATTTGATCCGACAGGAACTAGCAATCGAGAGCTAATCGTTCAGATTTGGTATCCAGCTCAAGCGAGTCAGGGAGCGTATAGGCCATGGATTGCCGACCCTGCGATTTTGCCTTATATAGCTCAGTATTACGGATTGCCTAAGTTTACTTTTCAGCATTTAAAATATGTGTCCAGTTATGCGTATGCAGACGTAGAAGTCGCTTCAGCACAGCAGACCTATCCGCTTATTATCGGGAATCCTGGGAATGGCTCTTCTCGATTCTTCCATACAGTGCAAGCACAGGAGCTCGCAAGTCATGGATATATAGTAGCGGTTATCGACCATACCGATAATACCATTGCCACGCAGCTTCCAGACGGGAGCATAATCACGAATAGAAGTGACGAGTTATTTTCACCGAGTCATGACTATAAGACCGAAAGCGAGCAACGTGACAAGTTGGGGCAGATACTAACCGATGATGTGACATTTGTATTGGATCAATTACAGTTGCTTCAATCTGGGCAAGTCACCAGTTCGCTCAAGGGGAGGCTTGATCTCCAGCATGTTGGCATATTCGGTCATTCCATTGGTGGAGCGACTGCATACGATGCCGCATATGATCCGCGTATTACAGCCGGTATTGATCTGGATGGAGGTCTATATCGATTGCATGACAGAGAGGCTCTACGTAAACCCTTCCTATTCATCAACTCGGCAAGTAATGAGCAAGAGATACAGAGGGTGATCGATCACCACGTCTATACAGATATAGAGCTGGAACAGAAGGGCTCCACAAGAGAGTGGGAGGATGGCATGA
Source organism: Paenibacillus hunanensis (assembly GCF_034055775.1). Lineage (NCBI taxonomy): Bacteria > Bacillati > Bacillota > Bacilli > Caryophanales > Paenibacillaceae > Paenibacillus > Paenibacillus hunanensis. Next base: position 2,769,419 of record NZ_CP139194.1, read on the forward strand.
TGAACGATAAGCAGCTGGAACTAGAGCGGATGCAACAAGCAGTCGCAGCAGGTGGAGGGGTGATCGCCATAGCGAATACAGAGCATCTTAATTTTACCGATGTACAGCTCGTCTCTCCTGGCTTTAAGCTAATTGGGGCTACGGGCAAAATGACACCTGATCGAGCGAATGAGATCACGAATGCTTATATGGTAGACTTCTTCGATCACTATTTAAAAAATCAACCGAGCATATTACTTGAAAAGTCGAATCGCCGCTTTTCCGAAGTGAAATTCATCAATGTATCGCGCTAGCTTAGCATAACGTTAGCTGGAGGCTGGAATAGAAAATGCTCATTAGACCTGTCATCATGACAGGTTTTTTTATATCCAAAATAAACGAACGATTCAGTCTGTGTATACGATCATTTCATCCCTTACTGCGGTTACGGGCATTCCCTCTGCATAGTCAGGGTACTCCCCTATATTCCAACCTGTCGTCAAAATTCTACAATGAGAGGGAAGAGTAAGCAGATAGGAATGAATAAAGTTATAGCGGTGCATGTGATCTTTCGCACAAGGTAGATGAGCTGAATAGAAGATCTATACTCCAGCAAAACGCCGAGCTTATCTGTGCGCGAGTATGTGCTTGGTCTACCCATATTTATATGCTCAAGCGCAGCAATGTTCATATGACAGCACTATCGTGTCAACATGTCTGCCTTACGAAAACAGAACAGTCGAGAGTAAAGGGTGAATCGAATGATCAAAAAGATGCAGTTATCTTTGCAGACATTGAATCTGGTACTGGGATTCATGGTCTGGGTTATCATCTCCTCACTGATGCCATTTATCAAAGAGGATATTAGCATTCCGCAGGGGAGTCTTGCGATTGTAACGGCGATTCCGGTCGTGCTTGGCTCGATTTTGCGTATTCCGCTCGGGTATTATGCCAATATTGTCGGTGCGCGAGTCGTATTTATGATTAGCTTTATTTTGCTGTTATTCCCGGTGTATTACATTAGCATCGCCTCATCTATGACCGATCTGATCATTGGTGGGCTGTTCCTCGGGATTGGTGGCGCGGTATTCTCCGTAGGCGTTACGTCATTGCCCAAATACTATCCACGCGAAAAGCATGGTCTGGTTAACGGTGTATACGGTATGGGCAATATCGGTACAGCGATCACGACCTTTTCCGCGCCTGTTGTAGCATCGCAGATCGGCTGGCAATCAGCAGTGCGTCTGTATCTAGTGCTGCTGCTCGTATTTATCGTACTAAACTTCCTATTCGGTGATCGCAAGGAAGCGCGGGTCAAAACACCAATCATCGAACAGATCAAGGGCGTATACAAAAATGAAAAGCTCTGGTATTTCTCGTTATTCTATTTTATTACCTTTGGTTCATTTGTCGCTTTTACCGTCTATCTACCGAACTTTCTCGTTGCCAATTTTCAGCTGGATAAGGTAGATGCTGGACTTCGTACTGCCGGATTTATCGCATTAGCGACATTTCTGCGTCCGGTTGGTGGCTGGCTAGCGGATCGCTTTCAAGCGTTGTTTCTACTTATGTGTACCTTTGCAGTATATACACTGGCTGCCATTTTGCTTGCCTTTTCGCCATCGATCGGTCTGTATACGGTTGGCTGTCTAACGATTGCGGTTAGTGCGGGTATCGGAAACGGAGTTATTTTCAAGCTGGTGCCGTTCTATTTTAACAAGCAGGCAGGCATTGCAAACGGGATTGTATCCATGATGGGCGGTCTGGGTGGCTTCTTCCCGCCGCTGATGCTAGCTGCAATTCACGGACTAACCGGGCAATATTCGATTGGCTTTATGCTACTGTCTCAGGTCGCACTGGCGAGTCTGATTATTGTCGTCTGGATGTATTATCAGGACAAGCTGACACTGGTATCCGATGTATTCAAGTCTACAGCACAGGGCATTCTCGTTACCGACCCTAAAGGTTATATCAAAACGGTCAACCCTGCCTTCACCCGTCTAACGGGCTATACAGAGGAGGACGTGCTGAATCAGCGTCCGAGTATATTAAAGTCGGGGCGTCAGCCGGAGAATTTTTACGAGCAAATGTGGAAGGATATTAAGCAAAAGGGCTTATGGCAGGGCGCTATCTGGAACCGCCGCAAAAATGGTGAAGAATACGTGCAATGGCTCAACATTAGTGCGGTCAAGGATGCCACTGGCAAAGATATCCGGTATGTTGGTACATTCAGCGAGTTAACCGAGCATCCGAACCGATCCTCCTAAGGATATGAACTACGCTTCATTCATTACATGCTACATGTGAAAATATAAGCAGATTATTGATGCGTTATCCAAGCTAGGCTACATCGATATATGAGAAATTACTGATACGATTATGTACTATACCGATCACAATACAAAGGAGTCCTTTATCATGAATCCGTCTACTGATCTGCTGGAGCGACCGATGCGCGATCTACGCATTTCCGTGACCGATCGCTGCAACTTCCGCTGCCGATACTGTATGCCAAAAGAGATTTTTGGCGATGATTACGCATTTATGCATGGCTCGGAGCTGCTGTCATTTGACGAAATGGAGCGGCTAGTACGCCTGTTTGTCGGTCTAGGCGTGCGCAAAGTACGGTTAACCGGTGGCGAACCACTACTTCGCCGCGGTCTGCCTGAGCTGATCAGCCGGATTGCAGCTATTGCCGAAGTAGAGGACATTGGCTTAACAACCAATGGATTGCTGCTTGGCGCACAGGCAAAGCCGCTTTATGATGCAGGCTTGCGTCGGTTGAATATCAGCCTTGATTCACTGCATCCACGACGGTTTGGCTATATGAATGGTCGTGGTATTAAGCCAGAGCAGATTCTTAAACGAATCGACTATGCCCAATCGATTGGCTACACGATTAAGATCAATATGGTCGTACAAAAAGGGCTGAATGATGTCGATATCGTGCCGATGGCAGACTACTTTCGTAAACGAGGCATTACACTGCGCTTTATTGAATTTATGGATGTAGGCAATGATAACGGCTGGCAACAACGGTACGTAGTGCCAGAGAAGACGATTTTGCAGCAGCTACGTACACGCTATACACTGGAGCCGGTTGATCCTCATCATTATGGTGAAGTCGCACGCTACTATCGTTATGCGGGTACAGCTACAGAGATTGGCTTTATTAGCTCGGTATCGGATTCGTTTTGCTCTTCCTGCACACGGGCGCGATTATCGTCGGAAGGAAAGCTATACACCTGTCTATTTGCGACAGAAGGATATGATCTGCGTTCCTTGATGCGCCGTGGCGCCGATGATGCCTTCTTGCTACAGTCAATTAAGCGTGTATGGGAGCATCGACTGGATCGATATTCCGATGAACGTAGCGAGGCTGATCCAGCGCAGCAGACACGTCAGGGAAAAATCAATATGTCTTACATCGGTGGTTAAGATGAATCGATATATTCCGAATCAACATGGAGCCTGGGCGATGCTGGTATTGCCATTTCTATGTGGGATGAGTCTATCTGGAGCGAGCTGGCTACACATTCCGCTATTTCTATGCTGGCTGACGATGTATTTATTCAGCTTCCCGTTATTGCTATGGATCAAGACAGGTCGCAGTGAACGATATCGTCAGCCGACCCTCCTGTATGGTGGATTGCTATTGCCATTGCTGGGCATTATTGTCTGGATGGAGCCTGAGTTGCTATGGTATGGCGTAGTATTGCTGTTATTTTTCATTCCAAATATGTATTTTGCACGTGCGCGTAAGGAACGGGCATTGCTCAATGATGTACTGGCGATTGTACTGTTTTGCTCGTTTATTTATCCAGTCGCTTATATGGGACAGGAGCTAAATTGGCGCATGACAAGTCAGCTATTCGTGATGCTGGTGCTGTACTTTTGCGGAACAGCAGTATATGTCAAAACGATGATTCGTGAAAAGAACAATCCCTTCTATTATCGCCTGTCTGTCGGTTATCACGTTATCATACTAGTGCTTGCAGGCTGGTGGAATCTGTGGCTGCTCGTTCCAACTACACTACTTCTATTACGAAGTATAATGTTACCACAGCGAAAGCTACGAACGAGAACGGTAGGTATGATCGAGCTAGGAGGAGCTTGCATCGTTGGTTCGGTATTCGCCTTACTACCGATAATTTTGTAATTGCATGATTTGCAAAAATAGAACTTTATACGAGGCTATGAGGCTATAATGATATAAATAACGAAGAACGAAGCTTTTCGCATAGAGTGGAGAATCGCTATAATAGCGATCAACCTCTATAGCTGAAAAGCTTCCTTTGCGTATGTTCCTTACTTGCTCCAGCTTGGTGAGCAATGATAAGATTAACCCATAATTATATCATTTCAGCCATATCAAGCTACATAGAATAATATAGCTACAGAACGTTCTCAGGTGTGCTCAAGCTTGTATAGTAGATATAGCCTCTAACCCTACAGGGTACCATCTGTACAAGCTTGCCGTACACCTGCACGATCTATCCATTTCTGATACCATTTATAACTATATTTATCGCAAAGGAGCGTTCCTATGTCACAATTACAGCTCAAAAATGGCGATACCGTCGCGCTGATCTCCTGCTCGGACGGCATTGCCTGGGGGAAACGAAATAGTGTAGATGAGCTTATTCAACATTTGAGTGGCTGGGGCTTACGCGTGGAAGAAGCGAAGACGATTATGCAGATGCAGTATGGGTGGAGTGGTAGTCCGCAAGAGCGAGCAGCCGAGCTCAATCGTTTATGTGCAGACCCGAATGTAAAAGCGATCTTTGATATTTCGGGTGGCGACTCGGCGAATGGAATCCTGCCGTATCTCGATTTTGATCAAATTGCACGTTCCCGTAAGCCGTTATTCGGTATGAGCGATCTATCTGTTGTGCTGAATGCGATCTATGCACGTACAGGTGTGGGCGGCTATCATTATCAGGTGATGAACCTGGTACGTCAGCATGGGGAGCAGCAGCGACAGAAGTTTTATGCGACCTTTTTCAGTGGTGGGAATGATCTGTACGATCTTGATTTTGAATTTCTGCGCGGTGAGGATCTGAACGGCGAGCTGATCGGTGGCAATTTGCGCTGTCTGCTCAAGCTGGCAGGCACGCCCAACTTCCCGCATGCACGCGGACGTGTGATCATGCTAGAGGGATTGAGTGGCAGATTAAAACGCATTATCTCGATGCTGGATCAGCTAGCGCAGACAGGCGCATTGGAAGAGTGTTCTGGTTTGCTGCTAGGTACATTTACCGAGCTGGAGCAATATGGTGAGCGAGATGCGTTACTTGATTATGTGTTGAAAATAACAGCAACGCGCGGGATACCAATTGTGCATACAACAGGCATTGGTCATGGTAGCGATTCGGGTTGTATGATTCTTGGCTAGCTGGTTAGTTATACAATAATCAATTGAAAAATGATTTATAAACGAATAAAAGCCCTTTTCTGCGCAATCAGAAAAGGGCTTTTTGGTTCATAACTATATAAAATATGTCGCGTTTCTATTCCTATCGTTCAGGATAATGATTGTGACTTAACACAACTTCATATCGTCTTGATTACTCTTTATTAACTATTAATCGAATTATGCTGCCCGCCTTCTTTGGCAGATTGAAAATTACCCTCGCCCACCAGACGACGAATATCATCCTCAGATAGCTTTGGAGCGACAGGCTGCGTGGGAATATCAGCTACTCCACCGGGCATTTCTTGCTTTTCAACGCGGGCAAAGCCTTCGTTAATCTGTTTACCTACCTGTTCACGTTCCTTGCGATCTGTCAGCTGCACTTCTTCTGGAAATTGTGCCATCATTGCGCCTCCTTCAGTATCGTTAATCGTATTGCTTCCTCCATTATTACCCGTGACAGAAAAGCAGCAATCAATGCTCCATAGTGAAGGAGCTGTGATTGCTGCTTAGAGAATAATATAACTTCGATAGTCGGTATTGGAATTGGAACATTGGTTCATGCTTGTGTATTACGACTAGCCCATTCCGTTACGATTATCCAGCATATCCATTGAACTACGGAACTAAGATACACATCAAGCCCTACACTTCCAGTAAAACGCGCATATCTTCCTCTACAGTCGTAATACCTGCAATGCCGAAGTTTTCCACCAGTACATTCACCACATTAGGAGAGAGGAAAGCAGGTAATGTAGGGCCAAGATGAATATTTTTAACACCGAGATAAAGTAGCGATAGCAGGACAATGACTGCCTTTTGCTCATACCAGGCGATATTGTAGGAGATCGGCAGATCGTTAATATCGTCCAGTCCAAACATCTCCTGTAGCTTCATCGCAATCACAACGAGAGAGTAGGAGTCATTGCATTGTCCGGCATCAAGCACACGCGGAATACCGCCGATATCGCCAAGTGGAAGCTTATTATATTTATACTTTGCACAGCCTGCCGTTAGAATAACTGTATCCTGCGGCAGCTCCTCGGCAAATCGGGTATAATAGCTTCGCGATTTCATGCGTCCATCGCAGCCTGCCATGACGAAGAAGCGCTTGATCGCACCACTTTGTACCGCTTCGGCAATCTGATCGGCTAATCCTATCACGGTATGATGGGCAAAGCCGCCAATAATCTCACCCTGCTCCAGCTCTGTTGGAGGCGGGCACTGCTTCGCCTGCTCGATCAATGCGGAGAAGTCCTTCGGCTGTCCATTTGTTCCAGCAGGAATATGCTGTACACCTGCATAACCTGTGTTACCCGTTGTATACAGACGGTTTACATAACTATCCTTAGGCGGCACAATACAATTGGTCGTCATGAGAATCGGGCCGTTAAACGATTCAAATTCACTCGTCTGCTTCCACCAGGCATTCCCGTAATTGCCGACAAAATGTTCATATTTACGGAAGGCAGGGTAGTAGTGAGCAGGCAGCATCTCGCTATGCGTATACACATCCACACCTGTACCCTCGGTCTGCTTGAGCAGTTCCTCCATATCATGCAGATCATGCCCGCTGATCAGAATACCTGGACGCTGACCAACCCCGATATTTACTTTTGTAATCTCCGGGTGTCCATATGTGCTCGTATTCGCTTGATCCAGCATAGCCATCGCATCCACACCGTATTTACCAGCCTCCATTGCTAAAGCGAGTAAGTCAGGCACGCCAAGTGTATCGTCCAGTGTAGCTGCCAGCGCACGGCGCATGAAACGGTCAACCTCTGCACTGCTATAATGCAGATGCTCCGCATGATACGTATAGGCTGCCATACCTTTAAGTCCATACATAATCAGCTCACGTAGCGAGCGGATGTCCTCATTCGCTGTTCGGCGTACACCGACCGTCATGGCGATTTGCTCCAAATCGGCATCCGTTTGTCCAGTCCATGTTGTAGCATGAGGTAATGTGACATTCGGCTGAGCAGCAGATGCGTACGTTTCATACACGCGCTGACGTAGCTCCAGCGCCAAACGAATATGCCGGAAAAAGAAGTCCTTGTCAAAATTAGCATTCGTAATTGTTGTGAATAGCGCATCGGTAATGAATAGATCGACTTCCTTTTCCAGTTCAGCTGACAAAGGAGCTACCGAATGCTGGGCAAGCCAGGCGATGCCTTTCAGTGAATACAATAATAAATCCTGCAAATTGGCGACATCATAGGTCTTGCCACACACGCCTTTAATCGTGCAGCCTGTTCCCTTGGCAGCTTCCTGACACTGAAAACAAAACATCGGTGTCCCATCCATAAAAGTGTCTTGAGCTTGCATTATAAACCCTCCTGATCCTGCGACTCGATGTGTGTCTAACATGACTGGTGTCATCCACAGGTACGTATCGCTCTATGCTGAATTCAGCATATCGTGGATAAGGAGGTGGGCTTGTGATTACAATCACTATAATAGAAAAAGTATTTAGAATTCTAGCAAGGTATGTTGTAGTGTAGCAATCACATCATATGAGCTTGCATACATTTGCCAATCGTACAGATCGTATCGGATCTGGTATATATTGCATCAAGACTAATCCTTTTTTAATTGTCCCTGCACCAGCTGAATAAACTGCTGCGCTGCATAGCCGAGGAACTTATCATTCCGATGCATGATCGCAATCTGGCGCAGAGGAGGGAAGTCTTCAATTTTGATCAAACGCAGGCTTGGATCATTAAGGGAATGGGAGAGAGAGTACGGCTGTAAGCAGGCTCCCACATTGGAACGAACAAACCCATACAACGATGAAGCTGTTGACGTTTCTACTATGATATTGAGATTAAGCCCATGATCCCGGCAATGCGTTTCGATTAGCTCGCGTGCCTTGAAGCCCTTCGGGTAGGCAATCAAGGGCTGATTCCCGATCGTCTCCAGCGTAACCGACTTGCGACCAGCCAGTTCATGTCGCTCTGACACTACAAGTACGAACTCCTCCGCATAGAGTGGAATAGTTGTCAGCCGCGGATCGTTCGTCTCCATTAAAGAAATGCCCACATCGACTTGATTGTTAATGACCATATCTGCAACCTCAATGGCAGAATGAATTTTCAAATGGACTTTGGGGAATTGATGATGAAAGTCGATCAGAATCGGGGTTAGCCGATAATCCAGCTCCGCAGCCATCAATCCGACGACTAGATTTCCCCCATCATACTGACGCAATCCATTGATCTCATCGTACGCATCCTGTAGCTTGAGCAAAATGCCTCGCGCCTGCTTGAGCAAAATATATCCTGCTTCGGTCGGCGTAATACGTTTACCGATTCGGTCAAATAGCTGCATCCCCAGTTCTTCTTCCATCGTACGAATCTGAATACTGAGTGTAGGCTGTGTGATGCCCAGCCGCTCAGCTGCACGTGTAAAATGCAGCTCCTCACATACCGCTACAAAATACTCCAATTGTCTGAGTTCCATACGTTTCTCCCTTCATCATTGCTTTTGACTATCATTATATTATTTTTGATTTATTTTTCCAATCTTTTGCTATAGCGCATAAACGCTGGTTTTGTCACGTTTTAGACAAATGTAAACGATTTTATGAAAATAAAAATTTGCGCAAACATGAAATAAAAATGTTGTATTTTCAAATTTATAATAGTTTTTGTCAATGATAAATGCGAAATTGATAGAAAATGTTCAAATTTATCCTTTACAATATGTCAAAATGAGACTATTATAGTAACTGTGATTGATGGTTGTTTACGAAAAGTAATTAAATATTCAAAAAAGTAAGAAAGAAGGCTGTTAACTATGAACGCTTTTTATCTTGATAATGATGGATCGCTGAGAACGGTATTGCGTGGTAAAGATGTACTCGCCAATCCAATTTTGAACAAAGGCGTAGCATTTTCAGAAGCAGAGCGTAAGGCGCTCGAATTGAACGGAATCCTGCCACCAACGATTTTAACGATTGAAGAGCAGGCGAAACGTGCTTACGAACAGTTCCAAAATGAATCGAGCAATCTGCGTAAAAACATTATGCTGGATGACCTGTCGAATCGAAATGTCGTGCTGTACTATCGCTTGCTGAGCGAGCATCTGAGTGAGATGCTGCCAATCGTGTACACACCGACTGTCGGTCAGTCGATTCAGGAATATAGCCAGCACTACCATAAGCCAGGCGGCGTCTATCTCTCGATTGACAACATGGACGGAATCGAAGAAGCGTTCCGTAATAGCGGAATTAACCCTGGCGATATTGATCTGATCGTAGCAACGGATTCGGAAAGTATCCTCGGAATCGGAGACTGGGGCGTAGGCGGTATTAATATCGCAATCGGTAAACTGGCTGTGTACACAGCAGCAGCAGGTATCAACCCTGGGCGTGTATTGCCAGTTGTACTGGATGCAGGCACGAACAATGAGAAGCTATTAAACGATCCAATGTATGTAGGTAACCGCCATGAACGGATTCGCGGTGAACGCTATGAGCAATTTATCGATCGTTATGTACAAACGGCACTCAAGCTGTTCCCGAATGTATTACTGCATTGGGAAGACTTTGGTAATGTGAATGCACGTAATATCATTAATAAATACGGTGAGCATATGCTGACATTTAATGATGATATTCAAGGTACAGGTGCTGTAACTCTCGCAGCGGTTATGTCTGGGGTACAGGTTAGTGGTACACCACTTCGTGACCACCGTGTACTGATCTTTGGACCAGGAGCTGCCGGTATCGGTAATGCTGATCAGATTCGAGATGCGATGGTTACGGAAGGTCTGACACAGGAAGAGGCAGAGCGTCGCTTCTGGGCATATGACTATCGTGGTCTGCTGACGGATGAAACCGAAGGTGTACTGGGCTTCCAGCAACCGTATCTACGTCCTGCGGCAGAGGTTCGTGATTTTGCAACTGATGCTGACGGTAAGATCAGCCTGCTCGAAGTGATCAAACAGGTGAAACCAACGATCCTGCTTGGTACATCCGGCGTTACTGGTGCATTCAGCGAAGAGGTTATCAAAGAAATGGTGAAGCATGTAGAGCGTCCAATCATCATGCCAATGTCTAATCCAACACCACTGGCTGAAGCGACACCTGCTGATCTGTTGAAATGGACAGATGGCAAAGCGCTAATCGCTACAGGTAGCCCATTTGAACCGGTTGAATATAATGGTGTCACTTATGAGATCGGTCAATCGAACAATGCATTTGTATTCCCTGGACTGGGACTCGGAGCAATTGTAACGAAGGCAAAAGTATTCACAAAAGGCATGTTCACTGCGGCAGCCGATGCGGTTGCACATGCAGTGGATTCTTCCGCACCAGGTGCATCCCTGTTGCCACACGTTCGTGATCTGCAATCCGTATCATTTGCAGTAGCGGTTGCTGTTGCGAAAGCAGCCGTAGAAGATGGTGTAGCACGCTATTCACCGGAAGATGTAGAGGATGCAGTACGTAATGCAATGTGGCATCCTGTCTATCGTGAGATCAAGCCAGAGCAATTGACTCCGGTAGGCTAAGATTAAGGTAAAAGCTTCATACGATGAACGTAACGGTTCAATAGAAGTAAAGTTTCAATAAGAAGTATTGTGAATTACCAGGATAGATCGCTACGGCTGCTTATCACGCAGCACTGAGGAGAATGAATGATAGATTCGGCTATGGACTTGGCGATCTATCTTTATATAGAAGGAACACGTTTCGATTGTAATCATGCATACGGCTTACACTAAAAGGGCTGCTCATCCATCAGGACGAGCAGCCGCCCTTTTCGGGGCACTACCTGCACGTCGTTTTGCGCAACATGAAGATGGAGGTCCTGTATCATGTCAGTTGGTCATATTTTTGTGATTTTAATTCCGATTTTCTTTGTCATTATTCTTGGATTTTTGGGTGGACATTTTAAAGTATTCAGTCCAGCTTCTTCCAAAGGCTTGAACACACTCGTTACCAAATTCGCGCTTCCAGCGCACCTATTCATCGGCATTACAACGACAAGCAAGCAAACGCTGATCGAGAAATGGCCTTTTTTTATGACGATGTTTTTGGGTATTATTGGTTTTTATGTCATTATGCTGTTGATCATGCGACTCGTATTCCGCATGGATTTGAATACATCGTCGATCTTCTCCCTGAACTCCACCCAGCCATCATTCGCCTTTATGGGGATTCCGGTACTGGGCAGTCTGTTCGGAGCAGCAGAGGTCGCTATTCCGATTGCCATTACCGGTATTGTCGTCAATGCATTGCTTGATCCAATCGCAACGATCGTCAGCTCGGTTGGTAAAAAGACACAGGCAAGCAGCCAGCAGGACGGAGAGCATCAGAATCTGTTCAAGCTAACCATTCACTCCATTTTGCACGGTTTACGTGAGCCACTTGCCTGTGTTCCATTGATCGGCGTTGTTCTGACACTGCTCGGCTTCCATGCACCACAGCTGTTGCAGGATTCACTGGATCAAATCGGTGATATCACATCCGGTGCCGCATTGTTCGCAATCGGTGTTACCATTGGTCTGAACCGTATCAAACTGAGCGGAAGTGCAATCAGCATCTCTGTACTCAAAGTTATCGGCCTGCCACTGCTGACACTTGCTTTTGCTGCTATGCTGGGACTGTCCAGTGATGATGTAACGATGGCGGTATTGCTCGTATCGTTCCCAGGCTCTGCTGTAGCTGCCATGATTGCGACACGCTTTGAAACACTGGAGGTCGAAACGGCATCTTCATTCGTACTTAGCTCCATTTTATCGTTGATTTCACTGCCAATTTTGATCTCATTATTGCTCTAATCGTTGGTAGTTGGAACGAGTATGAAGACAGCCACAGAGAGATTGCATTCTAAACAAATGGCATCCTATCGCCATATACTTTGAATTTAAACTATATAAATTGCAAGTATAACGCGCTGTATGACCGGATTAATACGATGAATAAGCTTCATTTAGATGAAAAGAATATGGATTGATATGGAACAAATATTGATGCTCTTACTTGCTGTACCTGTTCATCCATGTCAATATAATAGAAAGGCTGCTGCAACGGATCGTCATTAGGCGATAGCGAGTAGCAGTCTTTTTTGTATTATCGAAATCTGGATGGGAGCGATATTATATATCATCAGCTGCTTGTAGGATAAAAGGGCGCTCGAATTAGCTAATCGGAGCATATGGAGCATATATAGATAACTAATTCTGAAATGTCCTTATTGTACTGAAGCATAATAGATAAAAGAGGAGCGTGCTGTACATTGGAAAATACGGTTCACATGATGACATTCCCAGCAAAAGCGGCAACAGCATGGCAAGCTCGTGTTGCCGACATGATCGTACATATTCAGCAGGAGGAATACAGAATTCCGATCACACGAGAACAGCAGCCCGATCTACAGGATATTAGAGGCTTTTACCAGCATGGGAACGGTAACTTCTGGATTGCCTATATGGGGGAGCAGGTTGTAGGTACGATTGCCTTACTGGATATCGGTGAGCAGCAGGTTGCCCTCCGTAAAATGTTTGTACATCAGGATTATCGTGGTAAAGCATGGGGCGTATCTCATGCACTGCTGACACAGGCGCTCGAATGGGCACGGGAGCGAGGTGTGCAGGATATTTACCTGGGTACAACTCCACAATTCAAGGCAGCTCATCGCTTTTATGAAAAGAATGGATTCGCTGAGGTGGAGCAAGAGAGCTTACCAGAGAGTTTTCCTGTAATGCAGGTGGATAAAAAGTTTTATCGCTATGCTATTTAGGTTCGCTCTTTATTTAGAAGTGAGATAACAATAAAGCATGATTGGATATGAATATGTAGCATCAGGTATATGTAATATTAGGAAAGTTTCCATGTTGCCAACGCAGCAGGGAAACTTTTTTTTATTGTTATTTTTATCGGATCTGTTTTGTATATCATTCCAATAGCGTAATGCTCATGCTAGCGACATCCTGCATAACGTTTGTGCTTATAGATTCACCTGTAGAAATGTTGACAAACTTTTAGCAGAAGATTATATTATTAATCATTAATCGTAATTATTACGATTAATGAGGAGTGAAAAAGTATGAAGAAACGATGGGATTGTCTGATTATCGGTGCAGGTGCTGCCGGTATCGGTATAGGAACGGTACTGAAGGAGCTTGGATTACAGCATTATGCTATTTTGGAGCGACATTCGATTGGTGCATCCTTTGGTATGTGGCCTGATGAGATGCGTTTGATCACGCCTTCATTCACAAGCAATGCGTACGGCATGCTTGATCTTAATGCAGTTGCTTTAAATACTTCACCTGCCTACACACTAAATACAGAGCATCCTACAGGTCAGGAATACGCGAAATACTTGCAAGCATTAAGCGATTATCATGAATTGCCCGTACATTGCGGTATAGAGGTGACTGAGGTACAGCAGGAAGCGGATGGATTCTGTGTGACGACGAGCACAGGGGATTGGCATGCACGCTTTGTCATCTGGGCAGCAGGCGAATTCCAATATCCCCGCTTGGATGCGATTCCCGGCAGTGAGTACGCTATTCATAATAGTCAGGTTACAAGCTGGGCAGCGCTGGAGGGAGAGCAGGTGGTAGTGATTGGCGGATATGAGAGCGGAACAGACGCCGCTATCCACCTGAGCCGATCAGGGAAAAAAGTAACGATGCTGGATCGACGTTCGCGCTTGCTCGACAAAGGCAGTAGTGATCCAAGTATGGAGCTGAGTCCCTACACAAAGGATCGTCTGCGACAGGAAATTCAATATGGGCGTATCTCATTCATCGGCGGTTGCGAAGTGCAGTGGATAGAGCCAGAACCAAATGGTGGATACAACATCTATTGTGAAGATGATCATGGTAAGCAGCATGTGATCCATAGCGAAGCGACCCCGATTCTAGCGACAGGCTTCAGTGGCAGTCTGCACCTGATTGAGCATTTAATACAGCGGAGCGGGAATGGAGCAGTGAAGCTAGGGCCAGCGGACGAATCTCTGATTACACCAGGCTTATTCGTTAGCGGTCCCAGTGTCATGCATGATCAATTGATGTTTTGCTTTATTTATAAATTCCGGCAACGCTTTGCTGTTATCGCGCATCGGATCGGTACATTGCTCCAGTATGATGTGTCTCGGCTGGAGCATTATCGCCGTGAGGGCATGTTCCTTGATGATCTGTCCTGCTGTCAGGAGAACTGCACATGCTGAACGAACGACAGAACCAGCCAACTACGCCGCGTGCGGTGGTGCTGATTGGTCTGGAATCAACGGGTAAGTCTGCACTATTTCGCAGTTTAAGTGGGATGGATACAGGTGCAGAGTCGAATTTTCGAGGCTCGACGGTTACGGTACGTCGTACAGACATGATCATACCCACATCACAATCGAGTGTGGAACTGGTCGATACGCCAGGTATTCGTGTTCAGGATGATAGCCTGACAACAGAGCTGGCCTTGAATATGCTAGGTCAAAGTGACATCGTCCTACTCATCGTTCGTGCTACGCATGCTGCTCGTGAGCTACCGTTACTGTTGAAGATGCTCGACTTGATTGGAAAAAATATCGTCCTTATACTTACCTTTGCTGATCGGGCGAGTACGCTAGTAGAGGCTTACACAACCCACTATCGGCAAATGTTAGGCATTTCTGTACTCGCGGTCGATTCACGGCAACTGGATATAACGACAAGAGGTACACTTTTACAGGCGATAGATATGGCGCGTCCTATGAAACGAAAGCCAGTACTAACAGAGCCACCGGTGGAAGAGATCAAGGAGGCACAGATCACCTGGTTTGAGCATACGACATGGGGAAGAACGGTATCGGTCATTGCCTTACTGCTGCTATTTGCTGTACCGGTATTTCTCGCTTATGTATTATCCGGCTGGCTACAGCCCTTAGCCGATCATTGGTTGCTCGATCCGTTACGTAATCTCACTTTACAGCTTCCTGACTGGTTGAAAACTATGCTTCTGGGTAGCTATGGTGTACTCAGTCTCGGTATCTACTCCTTTATCTGGGCATTTCCAGTCGTACTGTTCGTTGGACTTAGCGTAGCATTGACCGAAGAAAGTGGGCTGAAAGATCGTATTACCGATTCTCTGGATGGGTGGATGAGACGGATCGGGCTGAATGGACGGGATCTTATTCCGGTACTGAGTGGGTTTGGCTGCAATGTGGTTGCTGTATTTCAAAGCCGTACATGTAGCCGCTGCACACGGCGCGCTTGCGTGTCGCTTATTGCCTTTGGCTCTGCATGCAGCTACCAGATCGGTGCCAGTCTATCGATCTTTAGCTCTGGTGGACGGCCGTGGTTATTTCTGCCTTATCTGCTGATCCTCGTGCTGGTAGGTGCGACTCATACACGGTTGTGGAACAGGCAGTCGTCTAACTTGCAGTCTGTTGTGGTTGGGCGCACATTTTTGCAGTGGCCATCACTGCGAGCGGTGCGCTGGCGTTTGCATGCGGTACTCAAGCAATTTTTAACACAGGCGATGCCGATTTTCCTCCTGATCTGTGTAGGAGCGAGCTTACTGCAATGGAGCGGCATATTGGATCGACTCACAAAGGGAATTGCACCCTTATTGTCTTTATTTGGACTTCCCCATCAGGCGACAGCCGGAATTTTGTTTTCTATACTGCGCAAGGATGGCTTGTTAGTGCTGAATCAGGACGGAGGGCAATGGCTGGTACAGCTGAGTGGAGGGCAACTGCTTGTACTTGTCTATCTCGCTTCCACTTTGACCGCATGTCTTGTTACCCTGTGGACGATCTCAAGGGAGCTTGGAGTCGGATTTGCATTAAAGCTTGCGGGTCGGCAATTACTAACTTCGTTAATAAGCACATGGCTGATTGCCGTGATTGTGATCGCATGAACAGCATAAAGCATAACAAATTAACGCAGACATAAGAGAGCAGATTGGAGGAGCTGTAATGACATTGGACACCTTTACCATTCGCCGAATTCAGCAGATTATGGATGGCTATATCGATGCCAAGGTGCCGGCTTCGATGCGAACTGCGGTACAGCTCGTGTATGAATTAGAGCTGGATGGATTGATTCTATCGGAGCTTCGTCCCTCTGAATCGTTACGTGGCTGGGAGCGAACCGAGTTTGCCTGTCTGCGTTGCCAATCGGATGGCTGCTGGCATGTGTATGCTCGTAAAAATAAGCTATCTGCGCAGGAACCCCCATTATGGAATGCAGTAACCGAAGCGGGTGGGCAGCGTGATTTCGAGCTACAGCTGCAATATGTGGAAGAAGATCCGCTGGAGCTGTTCTGGCCTGATTGGCAGGCACATGATGAGCAGGAGGATTACGTATAGCATGATCGTCATGCGTACGTGCTGAAGATTCATCTGGCAAAGGAGGTAGAACGATGAATGAAATCGATGATCCACGCATTCCGGTAACTATTGTGACTGGCTTTCTCGGTGCAGGCAAAACAACGTTGTTAAATCATCTATTAACCTCAGATCACGGGCAGAAGATCGCAGTGATCGTAAATGAGTTTGGCGAGATCGGAATTGATCATGAATTAATCGTTGGCGCTGATGATGAGATTATCGAGATGAACAATGGCTGTATTTGCTGTACAGTACGCGGTGATCTGGTGAGGATTGCCTTACAGCTATTGGATCGCAAATTCAGTATGAAAGGGCAAGCCTACAATTTTGATCGGATTGTAATTGAGACGACTGGTCTGGCTGATCCCGGCCCCGTTATTCAAACTTTTCTTGCGGAAGAGCTGCTTGCTCAATTTTTCAAAATGGATGCGGTCGTTACGCTTGTGGATGCGTGTCACGCCCATCTGCATCTGAATCAAGGACCGGAAGCGCAGGCACAGGTTGCTTTTGCTGATATTCTACTATTGAACAAGTCGGATCTGGTTACAGTAGAAGAACGAACGGCGCTCGAAGCACGTCTACGTCATATGAATGTGTCAGCGCCGATCTATCATACCTGTCAATCTACACTGGATGTTCGTTATGTGCTAGATGTGAATGCATTTGATCTGAACCATAAGCTGGAGATTCGTCCGAATCTGCTACATGCTCATCATCACCATCATGAAGATCATGTGCACTCTATCATATTGCAGGACGAGCGTCCAGTGCAATTACAGAAGATCAATCGCTTTATGGATGAGTGGCTGGTTAATCATGCGGAGGATACGTATCGCTATAAAGGTATTATCCATGTGGATCAGGTGGATCGGCGTGTCGTATTCCAGGGTGTGCATATGATGCTGGGCATCAATACCGATCTCAACTGGCGCGATGACGAGCAACGGCTAACTCGAATCGTCATTATTGGCAAAAATCTGGACGAAGCCTGGTTTCAGCAACGGTTTGCAGAATGTATCGTGGAGTCAACAGAGTCGACATTGTGAACTACGATATAACAATAATCATTTGAATTTATAACTAAAGGAGTCCTACAACGATGCAGCAAGATTGGCAGCACGAATCCCTTTGGCCGGACAAATCGGCGAGATTAAAGCTATTTGGTTCGATTCCATCTGTAGCTGGAGAAAAACCGATAGAGGCGGAAGGGATGCAAGATTTGCAAAATTCACACCATAATTTTCTGTTTGCTCTGGATCAAGTGGGGATTGGCAATCTTCGTTATCCACTTATTGTCCTCTCGACGTTGTCTCCATCCAAGATGACGACGACAGCCCGATTTCACCTTACGACTTCATTATCCCAACAATCGCGAGGAATTAATATGAGCAGGTTGACCGAGCAACTGGAGCTAGCACGTCAGCATGGATTAAGCGATCGATTCGAGGATTTGAGCACATTAACCCGAAGTCTGGCACAGCATATGCAACAAGAACAGGCGAAGCTAGTGGTCGAGTATGATTGGTATTATGAACGTCAGGCACCACGTAGTGGTCATATTGGACTCAACCATGCTGTTGCCAGATTAGAATTATCTTATTCTACAGATCATTCCTTGCATGTTAAAGCTACGCTTGAAGTGCAGATTACAACACTGTGTCCTTGCTCTCGTGATATTAGTGAATACAGTGCACATAATCAGCGTGGACGGATAACGATGGAGATTACTCCTAAACACGGCTTGCTTCCAGACAATTGGAAGGAGCGCTTGCTTGAGGTGGCAGAGAGTAATGCAAGCAGCATTCCGTATCCGGTGCTAAAGCGTCCGGATGAAAAATATATTACGGAGCAAGCTTATGAGAATGCACGCTTTGTAGAGGATATATTACGCCTTAATGCTGCCGATCTGTACGAGTCAGAGTGGATTGAGAGCTTCACGATCCACTGTCGCAATGAGGAATCGATTCATCAGCATGATGCCATAGG
Organism: Paenibacillus hunanensis; assembly: GCF_034055775.1. NCBI lineage: Bacteria > Bacillati > Bacillota > Bacilli > Caryophanales > Paenibacillaceae > Paenibacillus > Paenibacillus hunanensis. Next base: position 2,788,121 of record NZ_CP139194.1, read on the forward strand.
TAGCGTCAGCTATTGCAGAGAATAAGCCTGCGGTATGGAACGAGGAGTGTGACACCATAGATGAAAAAAATAAGTGAACAGGTAATGTTGCTGGAGCTGGAAATGGAATTTATGGGTAGAGACAGTATCATTCATCCGCTGCTTTTATTGGATAAGGGCTACACGATGCTGATTGATGCCGGATTGCCCGGACAGTATGAGCAATTAAGTGATGAGCTAAAGGCAGCAGGCACTGCTCCAGAATTGCTCGATTCGGTGCTATTCACGCATCAGGATCTGGATCATATCGGCTGCTTACCGGAATTGGATGCTACTAATCGTTATGCGACCTTCTATGCGCACGAGGAAGACGCTCCATACATACGTGGAGAGCGCCCGCTTTTAAAAAATAACGTCGTTCCCTGGCAATCGCAACTGACGCAGCTACCACATGGTCGGATTGATCGTTATCTCAGCCATAGACAGCAGTTCTATATCGCAGGTGGGATGGAGGTTATTCACACACCGGGTCATACTTCCGGGCATGTATGCCTTTTACTACGACAGGAGCGTGCTTTAATTGCAGGGGATATCGTATTTTATATCGATGATGAGCTGGTGCTACCACCTGTAGAACTGACAGAGGATTTGCCAGCAGCCATGCATTCGCTGGAGCAGCTGCTGAGCTATGACTTTGATACATTGATCTGTTATCACGGTGGTGTCTGTCATGATGCACAGGCTCGTTTGCGGCGGTTGGTAGAGCAATCACCTGTGCAACGCAGGCTGCACAATGGGTCATATCCGGCTGGTAGTTAGAATAGCGCGACTAATAAAACAATCGAATTGAAGTTCCTGTTAGATATATGAGGAATACATGGCGTATACAAAAGCTTTACAATAGACAACCCAATAGTAGGGGGATTTGGCATTATGGTCTACCTCAAAAAACAGTCGTTTTCATAAGGGACGGCTGTTTTTTGTGATGTTTTATCTTTTATACATATTCCAATATCCTTCTTCTTCTCATCCTATATCATGCAGGAGATTAAGGGTAAATTGAATGCAAGGTACAAGCACAACTGACCAAAGGGCATACCCAAAGGTACAATATGCTATTGCTCACACCTGATATAATGGAATGACAGGTGAAAGGGTGAAATTATGCAGAATAGTCATCATTTTTCGGGGATCGCCCGTGAAGCCCGAAAGATTACAACATTATGGATCTTTATTATTCAAATTGGTATTGGTATTATCTCCACTTCACTCCAGCAGAAGCCACTATACACTGCGCTACTTATGCTGCTTTTGTTACTATTTATGGGCATGAACTGGATTTTTGATCGTATCCCGCAAAAGTGGCTGTGGATTTATTTTACGGTACAAGTGTTGCTGAGTGTGTCGATTATATGCTTTTCTCATTACGGCTATGCGCTGGCACAACTTGGCTTGTATCCTCTTCTGGCAGGTCAATTTCTGTATGCTTATTATGATAAGGTCAAAATGTTTTTTTTCCTTGCGCTTGGTTATGTGCTTGTGCTCTGGTATACGTTATCAATCGACAATGGAGCCAATCTTGCAATTTCGTTATCGCTTGTGACGGTTATGAATATTATCGTAATTAGCATTGTGAATCTAATGCTACGTCAATATTATGCACGCGAACGCACACAGAACTTTTTGGATGAATTGGAAAAGGCGCACCGGCAGGTCGAGGAGTTAACCGTTACGAATGAACGACAACGGATGGCACGTGATTTGCATGATACTTTAGCACAGGGGCTGGTCGGTATTATTATGCAGCTTGAAGCGATTCATGTACATTTAGGTAAAGGCAATACAGAACGCGCGTATGAAATTGTCTCGTCTTCTATGGATAATGCACGAATCACGCTAGCTGAAGCGCGTGAAGTTATTGATAATTTGCGCTGGGAGTCAGCGAATGAGACTGATTTTGCTTATATGCTGCAAAACGAGGTAACTCGTTTTCAAACGGCTACTGGGATGGCAGTGCAGTCGGATATTACTATTCCTTACGAACTTTCGCCATTACAAATCGAACATAGTCTGCACATTGTGCGTGAATGTCTGACAAATATTGCCCGTCATGCTCAGGCTCAGCATGTAACATTGTCGCTTGGCTCTGTAGACGAGCAGCTAGTCATCCGCGTTACTGATGATGGCCGAGGATTGGATAGCGCGCAGATCGGTAAGCATTCGGGACATTACGGCTTGCTAGGGATTCGTGAACGTGTGCGAATCATGGATGGACAATTTAACATTATACCGAATAAGCCGAAAGGCACCATTATAGAGGTTAACATTCCGCTCAGATAGGAGGGTCATATGAAATATAATGTACTGATCGTCGATGATCATTTTGTTGTAAGAGAAGGACTGAAGCTCATTTTGGAAACGAGTGATGAATATCAAGTGGTCGGCGAAGCAGAGAATGGCCAGATAGCCGTGGAACTAGCACTGGAGTTACAGCCTGATGTAATTCTGATGGATCTGAATATGCCAGTTATGGATGGGTTGGAAGCGATGGAGAAGCTGCAACAGCAGCAGTGTATGATTCCAGTAGTTATCCTGACCACATACAATGAGGACGACCTGATGATCAAAGGGCTAGCGATGGGAGCGAAAGGGTATTTATTGAAGGATTCTAAACGTGAACATCTATTCCGCACACTCGATTCGGCTATCCGTGGTGAAACATTGCTACAACCCGAAATTATGCAAACTGTATTTCAAGCGCGCAGCAAAGCTGTATCGTCTACACCGACTCGAACATCCAGTCAGTCAGGCTATTCTGCTGTATTGCTATCTAATCGGGAAAAAATTGTATTACAGGCGATTGCTCATGGACACCGTAGCAAAGATATTGCCTTTGATATGGGCATTTCCGAACGAACGGTCAAAGCGCATCTAACGAATATTTATAATAAGCTTGGCGTGGATTCGCGAGCACAAGCGGTCGCTTTTGCGATTGAAAAGGGTATCGTACATTTATGATTATTATGTAATTATGATGAATTAGCTTGCATGCAAGTTCTTCATTCTGCCCTTTTGGGCAAACGGGCAAAAAAAGGGCAATTGCACGTATGGACGATTCGCCTGGTAGATGATTTTGCTAGTCTGTAGACAGGGGTACAGACGATATAAATCATTACAGGAGGATACGACACGTATGAGCAAAAAATGGCCGATGGCCTTCACATCCGCATTATGCATACTGGCACTGGCAGCATGTTCAAGTGAGCCAGCAGCAGTGCAATCGACAACAAGCACGGTACAGATCATGACGGTGAAAAAGCAACCGCTAAACACGAGTTATGATCTGTCCGGTACATTGGAAGCGTATGAGCAGACACCTGTCTCTTTTCAAACGGCAGGTACAGTCACTCAAATTAACAAAGAAATTGGAGATAACGTAAGCAAAGGTGAGGTCATCGCAAGGCTGGATACTGCGGACTTGCAATTGGCGTTACAAAATGCACAGGAAGATGTGTCTGCTGCCTCAGCATCGTTAGCGAGTGCGAGAGCATCGCTTAGCGATGCAAAGGCTGGACAGCAATCTGCCAGAGCAGGCGTTGCTTCCGCACAGGCGAAGCTGGAAAGTGCGCGTATTGGCGAACAGGATGTACAATCAGGTGCACGCTCACAGGAGCTGGCTCAAGCGCAAAATGCAGTCGCGCAAGCCCAAACGGCTTATAACCAGGCAAAAACAGAGGCGGCTCGTTCGCAAACTCTGCTGGATAACGGATTAATGACACAGCAGGATTATGAAAAAGCGCAGACCGCACTTTCCGATGCGCAGGCTACGTTAAATGATGCTCAGCAAAAATTGTCGCTCACTCGTGAAGGGGCAAGCGCAGCGGATCGTGCCAAAGCCGCTTCAGCTGTAAAAGAAGCACAGGTTGGTATCCAGAGCGCTCAGGCAAGTGTAGAACAGGCGAACGCAGGAGTAAGTAAAGCGAATGCCGGTGTACAGCAATCGCAGGCAGCCTATGATCAGAAAGTTGTCGCTGTAGAAACCGCAAGGCTGAATCTATCGCGTGCAAGTATGAAGGCACCGGCTTCAGGAACCATTTTACAAAAAAATCTATCCATTGGTCAGTCGGTCAGTGCGGGTGGAGGAGCAGGCAGTAATGGTAGCTCACCTCTATTTTTAATTGGTAACATCAATAAACTGAAGGTACAGCTACCGGTTGCCGATAGCGACATTTTGAAATGGAAAATAGGTCAGCAGGTTAGTGTGCAATTGTATGATGAAGTGCGCACAGGCAAAGTAAGTAAGCTCAGTCCGCAGACGAATGAGAAAACAGGTTCTATTAACGTGGAAGTCGTGATCGATAATCCACAACGAAGCTGGAAACCAGGTCAGGTCGTACAAGCTTCACGCCAGGTTTCTACCGCAGAGGGAATGCTCGTTCCAGTGACAGCAGTCATTAGCTCGGGTAATCAGCCCCATGTATTCAAGGCTGTAAATGGCAAGGCAGTACAAACGAACGTGAAGCTGGGTAAAGTTTACAATAACCAGTATGAGATCATCAGCGGGCTGAAGATTGGTGATAAAGTGGTCACTACCGGTGCGGATCGTCTATTTAACGGTGATCAGCTAACGGTCGAACAAGGGATAGAGCAAGGAAGTGATGTAGCCCCTACAATAGAAACCAATGCACAGCCAGACAATCCTGCAACGACTGTTAACACAGAGGATGCGGGGGCTACGCAATGATTCAATACTTTGTGAAAAAGCGTAAAATCACCATCCTGTTCTTCATCATGTTAATCGTTGTCGGTATAGCCCAGCTCAGTCAGTTACCCAAACAGCTTATGCCTGACGTTATTATCAAAACAGCTACGGTTACGACTACGTATGCCGGCGCGACACCGGAATTGATGGAAAAGACCGTTACCGAAGTACTGGAACAGAAGATCAAGGAAGTAACGAATCTGAAAAAAATCACGTCCACCTCCAGCAACGGTGTATCCAGTATCGTGGTGCAAGCTGAGGATGATGCGAATGCAACGGATACATGGAACGAATTGCGACGTAAAGTGGAGGATGCACAGGCGGAATTACCTGCTGATGCCGATACACCTGTCGTTAATGACAATCTCACGCAATCCTTTGTCAAATCGTATGTCATTTACAGCCAGGATAAGCAGAATCTATATGCGCTTAACGACCTGATGACGACATGGCAAAGTCAGTTACGTTCCGTTCCGGGTATTACAAAAGTAGCAATTGCCGGAATTCCAGAGCAGCAAGTACGTATTCAATTGAATATGTCCAAATTGCAGCAATATGGTATTACGTGGGAGCGAGTACAGCAGGCGATACAAGGTGAAAATAACCGCATTCCCACTGGTAATTTAACCTACGATGATCGCACGTATCAGATTACAGTCGACAAGTCGACTGATTACAATCAGCTCAAAACGATTGTAATCTCTCAAAATGATGATCAAATCCCTGTTTATTTGCAGGATGTTGCTACAATCGCAATGGGCAAAGAGACTGAAAGTCATGTGAGCTATTACAATGGCAGTCCAGCAATTTCCATCGATATTAGCAGTCAAACGGGCTCCGACGTACCTACAATGGAGCAACGTTTGGATGCCAAGATGACTTCATTGGAAAAAACACTGCCAGATAAGGTGAAGCTGGAGCCACTGTTTGCTCAAAATAATGAAGTGGATCGCATTTTCAAAGACTTGATCAAGGAAATGCTCATTGCCATTGCAGCTGTTATTTTGATCTGTACACTTGGGATGAACTGGTTGACTGCGGGGTTTGTCGCGCTAGCGATTCCAATCTCGATTGCACTGGGTTTGATTTTTTTACCTGGCATGGGTATTTCGCTTAACCAGATTACGATTGTTGGTTTGATTATCGTGCTTGGCATTCTGGTGGATGATGCGGTCGTCGTTAATGACAATATTGAGCGCAGGCTGTCCACGTTAGGTGAGAGTCCAACCGATGCCGCTGTGAAAGGAACGAAGGAAGTCGCTGTGTCGATTATTACAGCGACGCTTGCAACCATTTCTGCCTTTGTACCGCTCATGCTGTTGCAGGGTGACATGGGTTCGTTTATACGGCCTATTCCGACCGTCATCTCACTCTGTATGCTGGCATCCATGATTATGTCGTTAACGATCATCCCGATTTTTAGACAATGGTATGAAGAGCGACAGCTGGAAAGAGGCAATCGTCATCATGATCGTCCGGCTGGATTGTTAGGTCGGCAGATTCAAACGGTTAGCAACGGTTATGCGCATCGATTAATGCCGCGTGTTTTGCAAAAGCCACTGTTGATCGCATTGATCGGTCTTATCGTCAGCACGGGTATTTATGGGCTGGCAGCAGTCACGCCTGTTGAACTGTTCCCCACTTCAGAAGATCCGCGTATTACCGTCAATGTATCCTTGCCATCTGGAACTTCATTGCAAGCGACGGATAAAGTTACCGGACAAATTGCAGCGTGGGTACGCAAGCAGCCTGATGTTGAACGAACAGCTTATGCAGCTGGTGGTGGAGCGCCACTACTCTTTAGTGGACTTGGTGACAGTTCCGGTGGTGGAGTGAATAATGGTCAGATTCTAGTTACCGGTAAAGCAGGCATGGATATAGACACAATTACAGAGCAGTGGTCTAACCAATTAAAACAACAATTTCCGGGTATCGAAATATCGGTAAAAGGAGCCGCGCTTGGCGTATCTGTCGGTAAGCCGGTATCCATTCGTATTGCTGGCGACAATCTGGAGGAGCTGCGCAAATTGACCAATAGTGTCAAGCAGATCATTAGTGAAACGCCAGGCACGTATGGTATTACCGATACGATGGGCAATGATAATTATGCACTTGATTTTGTTGTTAATAAGCAGGCGATGGATCGCTACGGGGTGAGTTACAAGGATCTTACCCAGACGCTATTAATGATGGGGAGCGGCATTAATGTGGGTGATCTGGATAACGGTCAGCATCTGGTCGATATCAAGTTATATATGAACGATGCCCAGTCCTCCAGTCCAGCGAAGCTGTTGCAACAGGTGAATGTTACGAACGGCAATGGTACACAGGTTCCACTCTCACAACTGGTGCAGATGAAGCCCGGCTTTACGATTCAACAAATTAATCGTTACGATCTGCAACGTGTAAATACGATTGAAGCCGATGTGAATGGACGCACTGCAACTGAGGTAATGGCAGATATGAAGCCTAAGCTAGAACAGATGAATGTTCCTGAGGGCTACACCTGGACAATCGGCGGTGAAACATCCGATCAAGCCGATACATTTGGTGATCTGGGACAGCTATTTGTAGTTGCTGTATTTATGATTTTCATTCTAATCGTGATTCAATTTTATTCCCTATCGATTCCGTTTATTATTATGACTACAGTCTATCTGGCGGCGGCCGGTGCGGTATTAGGACTATTCATTACACGAACGCCTATAGGCTTTATGGCGATTATGGGCATTATTGCACTGGCGGGTATTGTCGTGCGAAATGGTATTGTATTGATCGAATTTATTGAAGATGCAAGGCATGAAGGGATGGAACTGAAAGAGGCGGTCATTCAGGCGGCTTCGGCACGTTTTCGCCCGATTCTGTTAACATCATTAACAGCTATCGTGGGCATGATTCCAATTGCTACAATTGGGGAGCTATTGTTCCGTCCGCTTGGCGTCGTTATTATTTTTGGACTGATCTTCTCTACTGTTCTAACACTGTTTGTTGTGCCATCGCTGTATATGGTTGTAGCGCAGTGGAAGGAAAAGCGACAATGGCGTAAAGAGGAACGTAAACAGCAGCGTATAGATAAGCATAAACAGCAAGGATCTGTACTTTAAAGGATCTATATTTTAATTGAAGGAGACAGAATTATTCTGTCTCCTTATTTACAAATCAGAGGGAGTGAAAGCATGAAGACATCCGATCAATCCTTCATATCATCCCCAGCAAATCAACACAAAGTAAAACAATACGAAATACCACCATCATCGATTAAAGAAATCGAGCGAATGATTTTCCATCTCTATACAGATGAATTCTACCCCACAACATCCTCTAAAATGCAGCTTTTGATCCGATCGTACATGACGCTTATGAAGCGGCAACAGATGGATCTGGTAGCAAGCAGCAGTAACAATAATGATGAAACTTGCTCCACTAAGGCGGATCACTCAATCGAACACAAAGACAGGTTCGAATACTGGCTCAGTCAATTACTGCTAGAGATGCTTCAAATCGCCATAAAGGAACAGGTAGATGTTGGAAATTACAGAGGAAAAGATGGAGAAGATGCGAGAATAAGTGTGCCCCCGTTCAGAAGGGACTCTTTAATTATCCATATTGCGAACTTCCAGTCTCTATTGTCTTCATCTACAAATCATCTGTTGGATCTTGCTTTAAAGCGCATCACTCGTTCATATGAACTAAAAAGCAGGCTCTGTAACCAGCCGCTTGCACCTATGGTTAAGTACATGCGCTGGCAGATGCTAATGAGTAGAGAAGAGATGCAGATAAGCTCTACGCAACGTGTACTGCTCGTGCAGTTATGGCTTGACTATATAGAGAAGCATCCACAGCTACTTCAAATGTGGCTATATCATTAAGCTGGTCTCTGTACAGCACATACCTATCGTGAATGCTGCTTGGCTTCCTGCTAAGTGTTCCAATAGATGTTCAAGCATTTGCTTACTAAGTTGATCAAAATTATAGGAGGCACAATTATACAAAAAAGGTTCACTGAGCGCCGCGCTCGGTGAACCTTTTTTCATTGCCCAGATGCATTATAGTATATCGTGCACATTATAGATTCCGTTCGATAATGAAGGGGATCGAATAGGCTACATTTTTAAAATGATTATCTCAACCACTGTGCGATCAGTGAGAAGGCGATGATAATCAGGAACAGCAGTGTAATATGATTCAAGGAGAAAATGAACATTTTCTTCGCCCAGCTATTCACGTCTGCTTCAGTGCCTGCTTTGCTGTAGCTACGGAAGCTGAATACGAGCCAGGACAGGCTGAGCAGGAAGGCAACGCCTGCAATGTACGGGCTAAGTGGCCAGAACATCAGACTCGATAGTACGAGCAGTACGAGATAGAAGTTCGTTTGTGCATACGTGCGTTTCAGACCTTTAACGACTGGAAGCATTGGCACGCTTGCTGCTTTGTACTCATCGAAGCGACGAATCGCAATCGCGTAAAAGTGAGGCATTTGCCACAGCAACATCGTTACAACCAGTGCCCAGATTTCCCAGTGTCCAAGATCGCTGGATACCGCTGCCCACCCGATCAATGGAGGAACTGCACCAGATAGGCTACCTACCTCAGTATTATAGATCGTTGTGCGCTTCGTCCACATAGTGTAAGGCACGACATACAGGAACAATCCAAGGAAGCCAAACAGTGCAGCCATCGGAGAACTCATGTACAGTAAAGCAATCCCGATCAGTGCCATAGTTGTACCGATTGCTAGACCGTTCGGCGCGTCCATTTTACCTGTTACCGTTGGACGTGTTTTGGTTCGTTCCATAATCGCATCGATATCACGATCATATAGATTATTGAACGCCCCAGCAGAGCCGATGACGAGCGAGGAGCCCACAAATGCTAAAATGATCGCACCGATATGCTCAAAAAAAGATAAATTAAACACATAAATAGCCATGCTCAATCCGGCAAACATCGCAATCAGGTTAGATTTGATGATCCCCGTTTTGATGGTCGCAAAGAAGATGGCAGTAAACGAATTCGCCTGCATAGGTACAGCTTGACCAGTTTGATTTTTCATCTCTATATATGTCACCCGTTTCAGTATTTGATATGTGTCCATCATACCATTTATAAGGTATAAACACGCGATGTAAATGACGTTTTTTAAAATTACGCCATGAATTTGTGAAAACTTTATAACGATTTTCACAAAGGTATAGGAATATTTGTGAAAATATGCCTAAACATTGATTCCACATCAAGATAAATATATACCTAATAGAATAGAAAATCCAGCAAATCGTGTGAAAAATAATGGATGGGTGCGAATGTTCATTGCGAAATTGAGGCTAATATGATGTTAGTAAGACATTTACTTCCCAAAAATCATTTTACTTTTGGTTGAACCACGTGCCAAGAAAGCACTAGCACAATAAGTTGTCCGTACCCTTACTTCCCTGTCTCCGTTATGGGCTTACTACATCATTCATTAATTCAAAACATTAAAAACTAACTTCTAAATCAATAATAGATGCAATATATTGTATGGTGATCATACAATGCCAAGGTAAATGGCAGACCTCTATTTAATAACTCGAAATACTACAATATAAACATAGTATCAACATATAATTAGTACATTGAGAATACATGTATGGTCGTAGATATGTGTATTATATTTTCAGCACCTTAGTATATTCGTGATCAACAAGAGGTTTGTATCGACACAAGTTATAGATTTATTATGCTAATAAGAGCACTTATCAAGTTGACCATATTCTCAATATATACTCGAAAATCAAAGAATAGACTGCTTGAAGGGATAAACTACATAATGGAAATAGACAGGCGTAGTTAGGCGAACGATGTTATTTAGAGGGAAATTAATTTTGAAAGAATAATAGTTAATAAGTGGTGAACAATGGAACATAGTTAACTTTTCCAAAATCATTTTTTATTAGATCCGGTACCAGTAGATTGCTAATCCTGTAAGTGGTCAATAGGTATACATATATCCATCTAAAATTATCGTGAAAAAATTCGCTATAAACATAATAATGGCGCTTTATTTTGTGTATAGGTTTATAGTTTTGTTCTATTCTATATGATGCGACCCGTACAGAACGAAGGGAAGGAAATAAGGGGAAAGGACTCCTTTGGAGGGGCGGGAATCTTCATTCTTTCCCCATTCCAAAAGATTCCCGCGGCTCCACCCGAGTCCGTCCCCTTATTCCTTCCCGAAGTGGTGTATATCAAAAAGCATAAGTCACTTCTCCAACGCCCAAATTCTTCTAAATTTCTGTTCTAATGCTTCCCAAGCACGACACTCAATTCACGCTAATATTCACCCAGCAACCTAGCTAAACGAAAAGCTCCATTAACCTCCAACAGCTTTTTCCACAACCATATTCCGCTCAGCCGCATCAGCTTCTGCCTGCTGATCACGAATCGTCAAGCGACGATGAGCGATTAATAGGAAGGGTAGACCCACCAGCGTAAGTAGAGCAAGCGGTGTGAATACGTGAATACCACCCTGTAATGCTACACGATCAATAAGCAAACCACCAACAACTGGAGCAACCATCGTACCAATATTGTTAAAGCCCATTGTGCCAAAATACGTACCTTTCCATCCCGCAGGAGCAATATGGTCGATCAGCATATCGGTCATCGTAAACATGAGCACTTCCCCCACGGTGAAGATGAACACACCGATCATAAATACAGCCAGGTTATGTGCCATACCGAAGATCATCAAGGACAGCGCCACAAGGATATTTCCTATGATCAATGGAACGATCGGACGGAAACGTCTTGCTGTACGCACTAGCGGATATTGAACAATAAGTACAACGACCGCATTCATCGCAAGCATATAGGAAAATATTTTACTACCATTACTGAGATCTGGTGTAATCGCTAGAAATTGGGCTAGCGTGGAATCAAAATGCGCATACCCAAGCACGCAAAAGATCATACCGATCAGTACAGGCAGGAAAATGCGGTCAGACGATGTCACCCGTAATGCTTCCCGAATATTCGGTCGGGCAACATTATCCGTAGTATGGCTTTGTAGCTTATCGATTGGATGCAAACGGAATTGCAAGACGAGTACAAAGCTATACAGCACGTACACCGCACCCGTAATGTAAAACGGAAACGTCGAAGCACCTGAGCCAAGCTGAAGTCCGATCAAGGGGCCAAATACCACGCCGATATTAATCGCAGCATACCGCATATTGAAGACGAGTAAGCGATGTTCCGGTGGTGTTGTATCGGAGAGCAGCGCGCGTGCAGCGGGCTCGAATGTGGAGCGGCATATTCCGTTCAGTATATTGACGACAAAGAACATCCATACATACTGCGCCGATGCAAAACCGAAAAAGACGAGTGACCAGCCAAATACAGATACGAGCATGACGCGCTTGCGTCCAATGCGGTCAGAGATATAGCCGCCATAAAAGCTGAACAGTACACCAGCGAGTGCACTACCTGCAATAATGAGTCCGGTCTGCGTAGCAGGAACATGCAGTGCTGAGGTCAAGTAGATGGCGAGAAATGGAATGCTCATGGAAGTGACAAGCCTGCCGAACATGGTACCGACAATGATCGTCCAGGCGAGTGGGTGGATGGTGGCTAGATTTTTGGCAATCATGTTGAACACTCCTTATATTTTACAAAACGTCAATCAAGTTGTTATCATTGTAAAAAGATAAAAGGAGAAGAAAAAGAGAAGACTTTTTTATGTGATCTTCCCCTTTTCATTTTTCTCCTATTAGATCGTTGAGATTTTGATGAACATAGGCTATAGGTGCTAGTATGATGGACTCTTTATCGGTCAAAGGAGATATAGGATAAAGCTTGCAGAAAGGATATCATTATGGAACATGATATGATTCAATATTTGCAGCTCTATGAGCGCTTGAACAAAGAGCACGAGTCAGGCTCTACATGTAGCGTCACGATTGCGGAGCTGGCAGACCTGTTATGCTGTACACCACGCAATGTCAAGCTGATTATACGCAGATTGGAAGCGCATGGATGGATCGTATGGCAACCCGGACGGGGACGAGGAAACAGTTCACGTTTGCAGTTTCTATGCTCCAATGGAGACATGCTTGAAGAACGCATTCAGCACTTACTTCATCGAGACAAGGTAAAAGAAGCGCTTGATCTGGTGAGTGCCTTTGAGGGTGATGAGCATGTGCGAGAGCGCTTGTCTCAGCGGATCAATATCTATCTCGGCTTGCATCAGGAGCGAGAAGAGAGCAGCAGACAGGATGTGCTGCGTATGGTTCGTTATCGACCACTGGGAAAGCTGGATACTGTGCTTGTGTTCAGTGCGTTTGAAATTTTTCTGATGCGGCATATTTTTGATACGCTGGTCGCTTATGATTCGAAAACAGAGCAATTTATACCGAAGCTGGCTCATCTGTGGGAATGTAGCGATGATGGGACGGCGTGGACTTTTTATTTGCGTAAAGGTATTCGGTTTCATGATGGTCGACTGCTCACTTCCCATGATGTGCTTGCAACATTAGAGCGAGTTAAGCATAGAGGGGAAAATATCAGCTGGCTGTACCGGGATATAGGGAGCATGGAGCTACATGATGATTATGCATTCACTTTCCAACTGAAACGTCCTAATACGATGTTCTTACATCTTCTTTCCAATATTAATATGGCGATTGTGCCGGCACATGAGCAGGCAGAAGAAATTACGATCAATGGCACAGGGCCATTTCGTGTATCGGAATTAAATACGAGTAAAATGTCGCTAACTGCTTTTGACGGCTATTATGGGTATCGTCCGATTCTGGATCGTGTAGATGTATGGTTTTTACCGCAACAAGGAGGATCGCCTCGTTCGTATCGTATGTTAACTGGAACGGATGAGGAGGAGACAGAGCAGAGTAATAGTCGTCAGTTAACGCAGCCTGCACTTGGCGGCCGATATTTGCTGTTTAATATGCGTCTGCCTGGTGTACAGCATGATATTCATTTTCGTCGTGCCATACGACTGCTATATGATCGTCAGACGATGCAGGAAGAACTGCAAGGGGATCGCACCTCGCCAGCAGGCAGCTTTTTACCGTGGAAAAGCGTACAGCAAACGTTCGCACGCCACAGTCTGGAGGAAGCCAGAGAGCAGCTCGCTGCAAGCAGCTATAATGGCGAGACGCTCGTACTAAGCTTTACCTACAAAAGGGAAGATCGGTTGGAAGCGGAATGGATACAGCAACGTGCAGCAGCGATTGGTCTTCATTTGGAGCTGGAGGCGCAGGAGGATCGGCTTTTAACCGGAGGGCATATTGTGCTGGCGGTTGAGGTGCTGGAGGATGACTGGGAATGGGATTTGATTAACTTTTTCTCTAATGAGGTCAATCATCTACACTGTCTGTTAGATAAAGAGCAGCTTCAGGTGCTTCATACCATGCTGTATGATGTGATGCGTCATGAACGTGCCGAGCGCGAACATATTTTAGATCAAATGGAGCGTAAGCTACAGGAGGAGCACTGGCTACTGCTTGGCAACCACATTAACCAGCGAGCGTATTTTAACCGGAGCTTGAGTGGACTACATCTGGATTCGTTCGGCTTTCCGAATCTATCAACGATGTGGATTCGAGATACATTTTCTACAACCGATAAGAATACAAAATAGAAAAAACCGTTCAACCGATGTGAAATTTAAACAAAAATCGGGTAGATATAGGAGAAATAGACGATATTAATGATAAGAGACATGGAAAGCGTTAATCTACTGAATAAATATAGCGTCATTCTTATGAATAGATGATTTACGACTTTTATTGGTTGTTAGATGAATAAAAATGAACGCTTCATATTCTAAAAACAGGAATTTACGGTTAACAGGTCGAAAATATAACTAAGAAACTTAACTTAATCGATTTAAGAATTAAATATTATGAGGGCCGAGCCTATATATTCAAAGTCTAAGTCGTAGTCGAAGGTCGTTGTGGCTGCTCAACGTAAAGATCGGAGGAAGAAGAAAGATGATCTATTTTGTACGAAAAAGCGAAGTGGAACAACTTCCATCAGACCCAACTGCGCTGCAACATCGACTGCGACAGATGGTGGATCATAACGAAGCGATTAGTATCGATCGGATGCCTGTTGAGCTACAGCTAGACAGCCTACAGATGCTTATGGGCAATCCGGTATTCACACCTGTACTTGTGCAAGGAGAGCATGTGGAGCGATTTTTGCGTTCACCGCTTCGCGGCTATGCAAGTGAGGTGTATATGGAGTCGTTAGAGGTCGTAACAAATTATTTGCACGAGCTACAGGAGGAGATTGTTCGTGTATCCGATGTGCTCACCCGTTATCGTAAGGACGATGCTTCACATACGACAGAGCGAGAAAGTATACGTCAGATGCTGATCGATCTGGGTGAACGACGTGAGGTGCTCGCACTGGTGTTACAAAAAATGCGCAGCCGCATCGACGCTCAGATGAAAGAGGAAAAGGAACGAATGGCGCGTTACGAGCTGGATGGTGGACAAGTGTGATGGATGTGGGGGAGATCATAGCAGAGCTCTATGCACTGAGCTAGTGAAGCTTATACAATAAATGATTTATTTTTAATCATGATCCGTGTATAAGTCTAATGATCATAAATGATTATTAATTGCTGGCGTTCGTGTCATGCTATACGTAATGATAAAACGATAAAAAGCAGCTTCTTCACCTCATAAATCTCAGGTGAGAAGCTGCTTTTTTGACTGTAGATACAAGCTATGCAGTCATAGGCTGTATCATTATGCAAGTAACACAACGATAGATGTCGTGCGATTCTATACGCTGGAGACAGCTTGCGAAAAGTACTGTATGCAGTCATAGCTAAGCTATACAGCATAAACATCCTTTTCAGATGAAAACGATCACTTCATATTGACAAGCCCGCGCTTAATCCAGTGTAGCGATATCAATAACGAAGCGGTAACGTACATCACTCTTCAATACACGCTCGTACGCTTCATCCACCTGGTGAGCATGGATCACTTCGATCTTCGGTGCGATGCCGTGCTCAGCAGCGAAGTCCAGCATTTCCTGTGTTTCGGCAATGCCACCAACGAGTGAGCCAGCAATACTACGGCGACCCATGATGAGCGAGAATACATGATATTGATCCGCTTCAGCCGGAGCACCTACATTGACCAGCGTACCGTCTACACGCAGCAGAGACAGATATGCATCCACATTCAGGTTTGCCGATACCGTATTCAGAATCAGGTCGAATTGACCTGCTAGTTCTTTAAACGTATCTGCTTCCTCAGTGGAATAGTAGTGGTGTGCGCCCAGCTCCAGCGCTTCATCTTTTTTGCTTGCTGAACGGCTGAGTGCTGTTACTTCTGCTCCCAGTGCACGAGCAAATTGCAGCGCCAGGTGACCCAGACCACCAACACCGATCACGGCTACCTTTTTACCCGGCCCGATATTCCAGTGCTTGAGTGGTGAGTATGTCGTGATACCCGCACATAGTAGTGGACTGGCTACATCCATTTCCAGCTTGTCGGGAATACTCACAACAAAGCGATCTGTCACGACAATCTTCTGGCTATACCCGCCATAGGTAGGGGTACCGTCATATTCACGCGAGTTATACGTTTGTACAACGCCTTTGGTGCAATACTGCTCATCTCCACGCTGACAGTATTCGCATTCCCCACAGGAATCTACGAAGCAGCCTACGCCTACACGATCGCCTACAGCGAACTTGGTTACGTCGCTACCTACAGCTTCAACAATACCTGCAATCTCATGCCCCGGTACCATTGGGAAAATGCCGCCGCCCCATTCATCATACGCGCTATGAATATCAGAATGGCAAATGCCGCTGAATTTGATATCGATCAAAATATCATGCGGACGTAGCTCTCTACGCTCAATCGTTGTCTTTTCAAAAGGTGCCTTTGCATGTGATGCACTGAGTACTCGTGTTTGTACCATATTGCCCACTCCTCGTTTTTAAAGTATGTTTTCGAACCTCTACTAACTGACAAAGTGACATTAAGTTATGAATGAACACTTACTCATTTATTATATGCAAAATTTAAATAGATGCAATTTTTGCTATTTTAAACTAATGGCTCACTTTCGATATTCGCCATACTTGTGCCCTGTTGAGAACGTCCAGCATGCTGTAATCTAAAGTCATAGAAAGCAACAACCCCATACACAGGAATAGCTGCAGGCTATTGTGAACACTTCCTTCTTACTTAGCCTTTATCCCGAATCCCTAGTGTTCCTGCTCTCCTGCAGCTGTTTTGTTATTCAGGAGGTTTTACGATGAATACACAGCATAATAATAGCTCAGTCGAGCATACTTCTAATATTTCTGCACATTCCAGAGCCGATCATCCATCTCAGCAAGAGCAGAACCCATCGATATCCGTACCCAAGCAACATACAAGCGAGCATGATCTATTCGAAAAAGATAGAAATGAGCAGTGTCCTGCACAATGGATGAATCCTATTTTGCTGCGTCGTTTAGGAAAAGTCGTGCTCCCTTATACAATGAAAAATGGCCAGGCTCAAGCATCTGAAAGCGATGAGCTGAGCGATCAAGTACATATGTCTGAGCAGATCATCGCTGTCGATCAAGCACTTGCTTCGTTGCTACAAAATATCGAGCAGCTTGGCTATACCTTTGCACCTGAATTGATTGAGCAGTGTCGCAAGCTATCTGTCGACATGATAGCAGAGCTGTATCAACAAATGGTTCCTGTGTTATCTCAGATGGTTGGAGATCATGTACAGTACGAGCCGATGTATCCTAATTTTCCAGAGCAGGTCATGGAAGCTTCTGCCGCAGAGCTATGGATCAATGCACTCCTGCATTATCGCTTCGGTATTCGTCCCGAATATGATACAATGCTGCGCCCACCTGCGGAAAGAACGGCGCATCTACAACCGATTGGTCTTGCGACAGAAGATACCTGTATTGAAATGCTGCGTAATCTAGCAGCAGCGAATGGTTCATTATCTAATCAGGATAAAGATGATCTTGCTACAGGCTTATGGATGGTTAAAAACGTAGAATGGCTGTTACCTGAACAGATTCCTTATAAAGAAAATGTGGCATTTATCGCTTCCGTGCTATTAGAAGCAGGACGTGCAGATGGACAGCGATTAAGTGTATATTTTCGTACAGCAACTGATGTGTTGCGTTTAGCCGCAGGTTTGTCCGGACTGCCGACAGACCTGGCTTGGGCGAAAAAATTGCCTCAGCTACGTAATCGCCTGACTAATGTATATAATCTCAATCAGGGCATGCATACACCTCTATCCGCAGAGCAAGCAGATCATCCGCGAAACGCTTATCATTTCCGTAAGTTTCGCCGAGTAGAGCGTCGATTAATATTAGGACTGCTGGAGCGCGTGGTGAATCCGCTTGAGGATATGGTGCTGTATCGTGAGCAGTGGAAACGGCTGGGAGAGTTGCTGCATCCAGGCGAGATGCGAGCTCGTTATCCACATGCTTTTGACGCGTTTACTGCACTGCGCCGTGAACGATCGATTCCAACAATGCGAACAGAGCTGGATCAGGGAATGAAGGAGCGTGATCCAGCTGTAATTGCTAAGCTTGGCACACGTCCGGGAGAACTGGCGCGTCGACTGGATGCACTGCTGCGTTCGCAGCCGAAGCATAGTAAGCTGATTATGGAGCAGTTCCAGCTTCATATCGAAGACATGGCTGTGCCTTTACTGCTGCAAATGCTGGCACATTTCAAGCATCGCCAGAAGCGTAGACAATATCGTGTCTTTTTTCCAAAAGGAAATACAGGCAAGGTGGTCGCAATTCCAGATCGCTTACCCGTTTTAAAAAAATCGATCACTATAGAGATTGTGAAGACGATTCAAAGAGAGCTGAAGCGTCGATTCGCTGAGCGTTCAGCGCTCGGTTCCGTATATATCGATCCACAGTTACAGCAGATTCCAGTGCCGTGGTCGCAGCGTTCTGCTAGCCGAGCATTACGCGCCTTGCCTCGTGGAAGCCGTGTACCCCTGCCAGTGGGGGACACTGTCCGTTTATTTTGCTGGTGGAAAAATATGGAGGATGAGCATCGTAGCCGTGTCGATATTGATCTGTCTGCGGTGCTGCTTGATCAGGAATGGCAGCATCTTGATACATTAGCGTTTTACAATTTACAGGGGAAATATGGCGTGCATAGTGGTGATATTGTCGATGCGCCTGAAGGTGCTTCTGAATTTATCGATCTGTACCTTTCTCAAGTAAAGAAGCATACACAGGCTCGTTATGTTCTTGTGCAGATTGCTTGTTTTACGGGACAGGCTATTGCGGAGCTGCCAGAGTGCTTTGCTGGCTTTATGATACGCCACGATGAGCGTGCAGGAGAGATTTTTGATCCAGCGACTGTACAGGCGAAGTTTGATCTGACGGTAGAGGCACAGCAAGCGGTTCCGTTTGCAGTTGATTTGCACACGCGTGAGATCATTTGGATGGATGCGATCGTACGTAATCGTAGCTTCCGCATAACAGCAGCAGATAATATGACAGGTTTACAAATGCTGGGGCATGCCTTTACCGATCTACGTCGACCGATGCTGTCAGAGCTGTTCACCTTGCACGCAGAGGCAAGAGGGAAGATTGTACATCGCATCGAAGATGCAGATACTGTATTTGCGTTAGAACAAGGTATTACACCATATCAGACGGATGTGATTTTGGCGGAGTATTTGTAAGAGGTATGGAAGAGTAGGAGTAATTATTCTGATAATTGTGCGCATAGGTAGCATACCACTAGTAGTTTTAAAGAGTTTCGTTTATCGTATTCCAAAAGTGCAGGTTTGAGATTGGAAAGTATCTGTCTCGAATCTGCACTTTTAGAATTTTACGCAAATGCGTATAGTAATTTTATAAAAAGGATGTGTGAAATAGGTGCAAAGTAAGTAAAAAGTAAACGTGCGTGAGCAGAAATAAGACAAGGGAATAAGAAGAAATAATATAAAAACGTATAAAATAAATGATAAAAGCCAGTCATTATAGCGATATAAAAAATAATACAAAAGTAATAGAACAAGTATTCTAACAACGAATATATAATAATCAATTTATCATTATTTTACATAATTATAATTATGTATATAAATAAAGATTGTTTAAAATTATATCGCGATAATGTATAAAAAGCTTCGATTACGGGTAAGTGGATAAAAGGATATACAAGTGGGATAGAATGAGCCGCATAGAACGACTATTCATCCTTGAGACTGTGCTGAATCATGCGGAAGAGACTCTCATTCCGCTCTTAGTGTGTATAGATTCAGCACAGTCCACGTATCATCGTTATTTCGCTAGGTAGCTTAAACTGACTTTCACCAACGAAGGGAGCATTTCATATGACAACCGAAAATCTGAATGCCGCAGCATCAGGTACGTTTACGATTGGCGGCGACCTAAAGGTTAATCGTCTTTGCTATGGAAGTATGCAGCTTACAGGTAAAGGCGTTTGGGGCGATCCGAAGGACCCGGATGAAGCTGTGCGTGTCTTGCAGCGTGCCGTTGAGCTAGGTGTGAATTTTATCGATACCGCAGATTCCTATGGCCCATTCGTGGCAGAACAGCTTATTCGCAAGGCATTACACCCCTATAAGGATGATCTAGTAATTGCGACAAAAGCAGGTCTAACTCGCTCCGGTCCGAACGATTGGCGTCCAGTGGGTCGTCCAGAATACTTACGTCAACAAGCTGAGCTAAGCCTGCGTCATCTGGGTCTGGAGCGTATTGATCTATTCCAGCTACACCGGATCGATCCGAAGGTGCCGTTGGAAGATCAGCTGGGTGAGCTGGAGAAGCTGCGTCAGGAAGGCAAAATTCGTCATATTGGCTTGAGCGAAGTGAGCGTAGAGGAATTACATGAAGCTAGCAAAATTACTAAAATTGCTTCTGTGCAGAATCTATACAATCTGTCCACACGCAAGGCTGAGGACTTACTAGAGGAAGCAGAGAAGCATGATATTGCGTTTATTCCATGGTTCCCATTGGCAACTGGTAAGCTCGCTCGCGAGGGCGGCCCATTGGATGAAATCTCCAAGCGCCTCGATGCGAAGCCTGCTCAGGTTGCACTGGCTTGGCTACTACGCCGCTCGCCAGTGATCCTACCAATTCCAGGTACATCTACCGTATCGCATTTGGATGAAAATATTGAGGCGGCGCATCTGCAATTGAGCGATGAGGATTTTGAAACGCTGGATAAGCTGTCGGAGTAAGAAGATAAGCTTTTAAATATAGCTAGTCGTTATGATTACAAAACCTCGGATGTGTATAAAGCACATTCGAGGTTTTTGTTATTTTATTAGAAAAAAGATGATATGCTATATATAGAATTATTTTACATAGGAGGTACAAAATGAATAGAGGAGTATATGTCGTAGTAGGTGTTGCGGCAGTATGTTTCATTATCTTGGCTGTACTGCGAATAACATCTATTGCAAGTCTAACTGGAAAATGGATGCTTTATTTTGCGATTGCCGGTACTTTATTGGTTATAGCAGATTTGATTAATTTTATTTGGGAGTGCTACGGTCAAAAAAGTAAGCGATTAATGTATTTCTTTTTCGTCATGTTGGAGTGTATGCTTATCGCTGCCGCTGTCTTTTCTATATTTGTTCTACCGCATATTAATCCAAGCATCCCAATAAAAACGGTAAATACTGCGGGTGATGCGCTAACTTTATTTGGATTAGGATGTGCATTTATTAGTATGTTATTAAAAAGTCTTAGAGCACAGAAATATACTACTAGCTGAATATCTTCTCCTTCTCTGCAATCTACTTTCTACAATATATTTTTACTTTACTATTCATCTATCAGCCGCTATCCTCGAACCCTGCAATAATATACTATAGCAATCCTCACCAGACAGTTATATTGATATACAAACAACGAGCTACACCGGAAAGGGGTTTGTATATGAGTATGCTGTCTTTTATTTTGTACTGCTGTATTGTTACATTTACACCGGGGCCGAGTAATATCCTTATTCTATCCATCACCAACAAGGAGGGCACGGCGCAGGCGCTTCGGTATACGTATGGAGCGACTGTAGCCTTTGGTTTGCTGCTGGCGGCATCGGCAACGCTTAATAGTATGCTGGCAGCTATTTTGCCTCGTATTATGCTGGGGATGCAGATTGTAGGTAGTCTGTATATGCTGTATCTGGCATATCAGATTTCTCGTAAAAGTAAGCCCGCATCTGGCAATAAAGACGCGCCTACTACAACAGGACTTGGTACGTTCCGCTCCGGCTTTATTACCCAGTTTGTGAATCCGAAGGTGATTATGTTCACGATGACCGTTATTCCAACTTTTATTATGCCGTATTATTCAGCTGTACCTGCATTATTAGCAGGTGTGTTTGGCATCACTCTGATCGGATTCCTCGCCTATACAACGTGGGTGATGTTTGGTACAATTTTCAAAACGTTTTTGCAACGGAATCAACGTATTACCAATCTGGTCATGACAGCATTTCTCGTCTATGCAGCGGTAATGATGTGGGTATAAGGAGGACGACAGCATGAATCCAACCGAACGCTTTCAATATAAAAAAGCAGCAGGCATCACAATGCTGTCTGCCAGTATTCAGGATTTTACGTACAAGCGGCATTCGCATCAGGAGTATTCATTTGGGGTGACACTACGTGGAATCCAGCGCTTTACGATGGATGGAAGTCTGCATTTATCTCATTCTAGCGGTGTCATGATGTTCAACCCGGAGCAGGCGCATGATGGTATGGCCAATGGCAGGGAAGGGCTCGATTATGTGATGCTCTATGTCGACCCGGATATGCTGACCGAAGCAGCCGGGCAAAAGGATTGGCTTCGTTTCTTATCACCGGTTGTGTATGATCCCCTGCTCAATCGACGTATTCTTGAATTATCTCAAGCGATGACGAAGAGTGGTGATGATGCACTATGTACGGAGCGCCTCGTCGCGCTAGCAGATAGCCTCGTGCATAACGATCTCACATCAAGTCCTACCCAGGACCCGGGCTTGATTCGCAAAGCGAAGGAGATGCTGCATGCGGATCTAGGCGGTGTAATGAAGCTAGATGAGATTGGTCGGGAGCTGGAGTTATCCAAATTCCAATTCATTCGCATGTTCAAGGCACAAACTGGAATTTCGCCCTATCAGTACTTTTTAAATCGTAAAATTGAACACGCCAAGCATCTTATTGAGCAAAAGAAGGATGTGTACGCAGCCGTAACCGAATGCGGGTTCACAGACCTCACGCATTTGAATAAGCATTTTAAAAGTGTGTATGGCATTACAGCGTACGAATATAGGATGTATCTTGGCTAAAATATTGATACAAAGCGATCACAGGATGTATAGCAGTTAGCCAGGCACGTATAAATAAAATAGAACTTGAAGTAAAAGCCCCTATGCTAGATACATAGGGGCTTCGTCCATTCACACGTTTATATCACGCATTCACATTCAATATATTACCGTACTTCTGCTTGAGCTGCTTAATATCTGCACGCGGTGGAGCGCCAAACATCCGCGCATATTCACGGCTGAATTGCGAAGCACTCTCATAGCCGACACGGAAAGCGACATCCGCAGCATCTGCCGACTCAGATAGCAGTATGCGGCGTGCTTCCTGCAAGCGAACCTGCTTTTGGAATTGTAGAGGACTCATCGCAGTGACTTCTTTGAAGTTGCGATGAAAGGATGAGACGCTCATACTCGCCATTTCGGCAAGCTCGTCCACACGAAGCGGCTGCTCATAATGACGTGTAATCTGCTCAATCACTTCGCGGATACGGTAGGAAGTACTACCTTCCAGCGCAATTTGTGCCAGCATCGAGCCAAAGCCACCTTGCAGTAGCTTGTACAGAATTTCCTTTACAAATAAGGGGGCTAGAAAAGAAATATCTTTTGGCTGATCGAGTAGCCTGGTCAAGCGTATAACCGCATCCAGGAGCGTAGACTCGGTCTGACCGACAAACAGTGCGCGCCGGGCAGTTTCACGCGTGGGCTGCGTTAGATCGGTTTCATTTAAGACTTCAAGAATCTGAGTTTGCGAAAATTCCAGCTTAAAGCTGAGATACGGTTCTGCTTGAGAGGCTTGTACGACCTGACCTACGACAGGAAGGTTCATCGAAGCGATCAAATAATTACTGGGTCCGTACGACAGGTGCTCATTTGCTAGAAAAATATCCTTAGCTCCACTCGCAATGCAGCAGAAGCAGGGCTTATATACCTGATACGCTTTGTCAGTCATTTCACGGTGATGAATTAAGAATAAGGAAGGAATGGCCGTTTGGAATACGCCTTCCTCCGGGCAATGGTGCAGGATGAGGGCAGCCAGCTCATGATGCTGGGTGTAGATGTGCTCAGACATAGGCATTCTCCTTTGGAATCGTTCTATTTATACGAGTACATGCTCGCTAGAAGGCAAGTAGATGTACGCGATATGGACTGTAATTGATTATACCTTGCCCATTATTACTCTGAAAATGGACATGATAGAATTAGGCAATCATTCAATATGAATGAGATACCTCCCTGATCTTGTTTACAAGCATACTATATTTATAGCTACTGCATCTGTATAGCTACGGATGCTATTACAGGATAAGGGAGGTGAAGACGGCTACGTATCGAATGATAGGATGAATGATTATTTTGTTATCGGCATTTATGTATATCAAACATAACAAGTGATCCTAAATACGGTTACGTAGCTGTGCTTATGCATCAATGGATACGTTATTTTGAGCTCGCGTTGATCCGTCGCCTGAATACCTTGATCAAGCACGAATCAGAACCAACATTCCGCGTGCTATATGAGGAATCGCTACACCGACTTATGCAAAAGCATGCGGTACAGAATTATCGCAGATCATCGTTGCATCGTGTACAAACCTATTTTCACACTTCATCTCGCTAATTATGAAGGGAGCAATCGATACGATGGAATATACAAAGCTAGGACACACAGGTCTGGACATCTCCCGTATTTGTCTGGGATGTATGGGATTTGGCGATGCTAGTCGCTGGGTACATGAATGGGTACTAAATGAAGAGGATAGCCGTAAAGTTATCAAGCATGCGCTGGAGCTAGGCATTAATTTCTTCGATACAGCTAATATCTATTCCATGGGGACAAGTGAGGAGTATGTCGGCCGTGCACTGAAGGAATATGCGAATCGTGATGAGGTTGTTATTGCTACTAAGGTATTCAGCCGCATGCACGAAGGGCCGAATGGTGCAGGCCTGTCACGCAAAACGATCATGAGTGAGATCGATAAAAGCCTCCAGCGCCTGGGCACCGACTATGTCGATCTGTATCAGATTCACCGCTGGGACTATGAGACACCGATCGAAGAAACAATGGAAGCGATGCATGATCTGGTGAAAATGGGCAAGGTGCGCTATATCGGTGCTTCTGCGATGTACGCATGGCAGTTCCAGAAGGCACTTCATGTGGCAGAGAAGAATAATTGGACACGCTTTGTCTCTATGCAAAACCATCTAAACCTGCTCTATCGTGAGGAAGAGCGCGAAATGCTGCCACTGTGCATGGATCAGAAGATCGGTGTTATTCCATACAGTCCGCTTGCTTCGGGACGCTTAACACGTGATTTGGATGCCACGACACTTCGCTCTGAAACGGACAACGTACAAAAGTCCAAATACGATGCGACTATGGATACTGATCGTACGATTATCGAACGCGTGGCCGAGCTAGCCAATCGCTATGGCGTATCCCGCGCTCAGATTGCAACAGCCTGGATTCTGCAAAAGAACCCGGTCAGTGCCCCGATCATTGGAGCTACGAAAATATCGCATTTAGAGGACGCTGCTAGAGCATTGAAGGTAAAGTTGAGTGGGGAAGATGTAGCATTTTTGGAAGAGCCATATGTGCCGCATGCGGTTGTGGGAGCGAATTAATAACCGGAGTTATGAGCAGAGATTAGGAGAAATATTCGTAGAAAAATCTACCCCATACGTGAGTAACTACAATCATCATTAGATATTTAGACCGATCCTGTGTAGCTATATGAAGCAGGATCGGTTTTTTGTGCTTTTATGCTGGCGATTCATATTGTAAAACATCATTTTACCAGTGGTATGAGAACAACATTATCGTGATAGCGCAGTAATCATTTTATCGACAATCGATAGTTATCGAAGTCAAATCCGTCGAATTAAGCACAACAAACCATCTAAAATAATTATTTCACTATCTGAAAAATTCACAATAATAAAAGAAATATACTAAGCTCATACGATATCATGCAACCTACAAGCAATATTGCTACCAACATAAGTATAAAAAGAAATACTTCAACTCTAGTAAATAAACAATAGAAAATCGAAAAATAGTACACCTCAATTATACCCACCTATCAATTAAAAGCTTCAACCCTATTCATCTTCAAGCCTCCATGATTCCCAAACGTTTTATATCACCTGGCATTCCAATTTTTCAATATTGCTCGAAACATTTGGTTTCCTATCCGATTTTTGTTAATCTGAATATACCTCACGAGTAGTACGTCATAAGCAAGGTTATACTTCTATACACTACGGAAGATGGAGGATACATAATCATGACAACGAAGCATCAAGTAGATCAATTAGAAATTGTTGAGTACGAACCACGTTATGCTGCATCAATCGCCGATATGTGGAATGCAAGCCAGGAGAGCTGGGGTGGTGAGAGTGCACTGCATACGGAGCAAATGGTTTTACAGGAGCACCATAATAGCCCGCATCTGAATATCTTTCTCGCAGTTATCGGTGAGAAGGTGATCGGGTATTGTAGCTTTTCGCATTATAAGGAAGATGTAGGAGCACTGTATATCGCGCTGCTGAATGTGCGCCCAGAATATCACGGGCAAAAGGTCGGTAAAAAGCTAGTACTTCGCGCGGTAGAAGAAACGATCAAGCTGGGGTGGCCTCGTGTCGATCTATATACATGGCCAGGCAACGTCAAAGCTGTACCTGCTTACAAAAAAGCCGGATTTTTCTGGGAGCGTCGTGAGGATGTAACCCATCTGATCAACCTGATCCCATCCGTGCTGCAAACGCCTGCTGTTCAGCCATTTTTTGAAACGATTGATTGGTACAATGACAGCATTCGTAAGATTGCTACCGAGCCGGATGGAAACGGAGAACATGGTTTTGATTATTTTACCTATGAATGGCGTAAGGATGATCTGTATCTACGAATGGAATATGAACGTACGGGACGCGGTCTGCGTCTGATTGAAACAGATGATTATCTGATCCAGGCTACGATTCCGAAGCAACATCGTTTACCGTTCGGTGCTAGCTATCCGATCGAGTATGAGCTGATCAATAAGTCAGGTAAGCCGCTTCATATAGATATCCAATCCCGCAGCCATAAAGGAATCGAATGGTCGCTGCAAGCAGCTAGAGAAGTGACTCATCAGGAGACGATTCAAGCCACCTTCGAATTAAAGCCGATCGAGGAGGAGCAAGATCCGTTTCAAACGCATCCAGTCGTTGAGGCTGAGCTACGTATTAACGGAAAGCTCGCTATATTCAAGCTCGGCGTAGAGCCTCGCTTCCCCGTTCGTGTCAAAATGCATCTTCCACAGCAAACATGGTATGCAGGCAGAGAGCAGGAGCTGGAAGTATCGCTTGAGAATGAATACGATACCGAGCAGACATACCGAATCCGCTGGCCTGAGCATCCATTGCTAGCCTTCCGCGAGCCTGAGTCCATCGTGCGTGTTCCAGCACATGGTCGTCATGCGATTAAGGTAAAAGCAACCCTACTGGATTATGGCATCTGGTATCAATCGCTGGTGATTGAGCGAGCCGCCAAAGACGTAACGGGCGCTATGGAGCAGCCTGCAACAGATCATGAAGCTTCAACTACAAGCGATAAATCTGTATATGGTGATCAGGCTTCGTCTGAAGCTTCGCTTGATACAAGCTATGTCCAGGTGTTGGAGCAACCTGTTAGTCTGGTTTTTCCTGGTGCAGGGTCTACTTTTGGCGGTCAGACAGCCGAGGGCTGGGTAGCATCGAATGGATTGTATCATGTTCATCTGAATAAGCTAACCAACGAGCTGACGATGTATAAAGGAACCGAGTCTGGCGGTATGATCAAGCATCCTCAATTTGGATTGCCTTATGATAATGCGTTCAAGCAGGATCGAGCGATTCAGGTGTCATTCCAGCATGGGGATTCATTTACGATGGAAGCCGAATATGAGCTGGAGTCGCTTCAGCTGCGCCTGATCACCAGTATCCGAATGTATCAGAACGGAATTATTACTCATCATCATCAGGTGAGCAACACCACGGAGCAGGATCGTACCGAACCGTTATTTTTAAAAACAAAATTCGAGATGTCGTTCGAAAATAGTATTCTCCCTTACCAGAATCGGTATATTGATACCGCGCAGGGGCCAGCTGCATCGTTTGGCGATTACTGGGTGCTGGAGGAAATCACTGAAAACTGGATCTTCCGCCGCCGACAGCAAAATAACTGGGGAATCACATGGCCACAGGAGCGTACCTTGCTTCGAGATCACTGGCTATATGCGTTAGAGCATCCATTAGGTACATTGCAAGCTGGAGCAACAGTCAGCACGCCGCCGTTAACGATTGCAGGTGGTACATGGAGTAGCTGGCAGGATTTCCGTGCATTTGCGCTGCAAATCGGAAATGAAGAGCCGCTACGTACCGAGCCATCGCTGGATATGCTATTAAACGAGGGGAATCCATTCCTATCTTACCAGCAGGCTGAATTGAAGATCATCGAACGTAAAAACACCACACTAAGTGGTAAGATCATCGCTTCTTCGAATCAGTGGGTGAAGCGTCAGCAGTTTGAGCTGGCACAGGCTGATCAGCTGTCAACATGGCAGGATTCACTGACATTAGAGCATACTACGACCGGCAAGCTGGATGTCCTTGAGGTCGTAATGGATATGGATACGTATGAACTGAAACAGAAACGCCTGCTAATTCCTGTATCCGATGAGCCGATGATCAGCAGCGTTATGCAGACGGATGAAGGGGACATTCATTGTGTTCGTAATGGTGTGTTGGAGTTTAAGATCAGTGAGCAGTTTGCTCCGGTCGTATTCTCCTTACAGCATGATGGTGTGGAATGGCTGGAGTCTTCTTTTCCAACACCAGGGCCCAAAGCATGGTGGAATCCATGGACAGGCGGATTAACGGTGCAGATCAAGGGCATGTCCGCTGCAAGCATGTTGAAGCAGCCGCGAACGGTATCATTTACTGATATCAAGGACTCGCATGGCAATCACTGGTATGGTGTAGCTATCGATGTCGAGATTACAGATCATGATGTCTATAAAGGATTGTCGCTACGTCAATACTATGTGACACTACCAGGTGCTCCGGTGATTGCATCCTTCGTGCATGTCCGTCAACAGACAGGCAATAGCTTTGCACCACTGGTCATTCGTCAATGGAACTATTGGAAGGCGAGCGAGCAGTTGAAGGATAGCCGAGCTTCACTGCGTAATAGAGCAGGCGAATCGATTGTCTATAAAGCAGGCAAAGCAGAGTACCAGACCGGTGCGCCAACAGGCGTTATCCGCCTTGGCTCACATGAACGAACATATCAGATGAATATGATTACAGACACCGAGCGTAATCAGAGCGGCATTCTCGTGGACGCTGCTGTCGTATTAACGGAAATGTCAGAGGATCTGCATACTCATCATGGTGACGAAGACATGACCACACCGCAATTTATAGTATTCTCCGAAAACGAATTACAGGATGAAGTATTCGCTGAGCTAAAACAGATTCGTTTCGATCAACATCTGAATTCAAGCGAATAAGTCCAAATAAGTAGGCTGTAGAGTGCGCCACATGAGCAACAGACAGCAATAATCAAATATCAAACGATACAAAACAATAACCCTGTAACCCTACTAGAGAGGAGCCAGATATGAAAATCATTGATGCGCATATCCACTTTTCCGAGATTGAAGCATTCCATGATACCGCACGTACGCTTGCATCGATTGACTATACAACAGATGGGCTACTGGCTGAATTTGCCGCTTCGAATGTTGTTGCTGCTGTCGGAATGGGCGTGACCGAAACGGTAGCAGGGGCTTTCCCGGATAAAATGGCGGCTAACCCGATGCTGCTTGATCTGAATGATCGTATGCCAGACAATGTGTTTACCTGTGTAGGCATTAATCCAGAGACACTGCACGAACCAGGACAAATCGAGGCGCTGGAGCAGTCTCTAGCTGATCCGCATGTAGTCGGCTTCAAGCTATATGCGGGTTACTATCACTACCATGTTGGCGATCCGATCTATGATCCGGTATATGAGCTTGCCCGTCGCTATCAGCTGCCTGTCGTTATTCATGGCGGTTTGACGTATGCCGATCAAGGGCTGCTACAATACTCGCATCCGCTAGCGATGGAAGAGACATTTGTGAAGCATCGTGATATCACCTTTATGCTCTGTCATCTGGGCGATCCGTGGGTACTGGATGCTTCAGCCATGCTGGAGAAAAATCCGAATCTGTACGCTGATCTGTCCGGTTGGATTGTAGGCGATGGGGCTAAGGTACAGCGCTTGATGGGCGAGCAGACGTATGTAGATCATTTTAAACGCGCAATTGTATTTTCGGAAAAGTACGATCGGCTGTTGTTCGGTACCGATTGGCCGCTTGTACCGCTGGATGCATGGATTGGCTTTATCAAGCATCTGATTCCAGAGCCGCATTGGGAGGATGTGTTTTATAGCAATGCGCTGAAGGTGTTTCCGCGATTGAGAGAGTGGATGGAGCAGCAGGGATAGTTGGTGAAACAGCTAGGATCAGGATGTAATCCTGAGATATAGTACAACTCTGAAGAGAATATCTAAACGTTCTTAAAATGATATATCAACTAAAATATACAAAAGAGCTGCGAACAGATCATTGCCATCTGCTTGCAGCTCTTTTTTTGTAAGCATTCTATTCATAAAGTTCTATTGTATAAGTCACATTCGTACTTAATGAGCCTGATTCTGCCCCCGCAACATTTCACGCATCTCCGGCCATTTGCGATACAATAACACGTTACGTGTACTGAACATAATCGCTACTCCTACCCATACGATCCATACGACAGTAAGCTTGGATCCAGCAGGAGCGAATAGCGCATAGAAGATGAACGCAATCCCATAACGCACAGCAATTAGCAAAATCCACGCAAACAACGTAATCTTATTGCCCTGCATATAGAGCTGATCCCCTGACCAATATATGCGTGTGTACTTGGCCTGAACGATACCAGCAAGAAGCGCAACGCCCGCTATGAATAGGAATTCAACGATTTGATATATTGGCAGGCTCGTTTGTGGTAGGTTTTGCGATGCGCCATACAGGGCTAGAATCGGCAGTAGGAACAACGATACTTTCTTGATTTTACGTGGACGTAGCTGGCGACTGATAACCCAGATCATAATAAGTGCAATAACGAACAGATTCATATTGTGGTCAAACATATTGGCATCTTCCTTTTTTGTTATTATTTATATGGTGTATCACGAATTGTCGATGTTGTAGCTTCTGTATTGATTATAGAAAATAGAAGGATAGCGTACCTCCACAGCGGGATTGAAGTTGATCGTTGAAATATAGCTTTATTCGCAAAGCTTCTCCATCTGGAGGTGTAGAAGACATCGAAAAAAGGAACAGCTCCAATCGGGTAGCTGTTCCTTTTTATTACAATGATTCAAAATGATGCGTTAAACCTTCATTCCGATGATGACATCATACAATCGAATACGCTAGCATCAAGCTTAATCCATTCTTTTCAGATAAAGAGGCTCTCGATACGTCACCTTATCCACTGAATAATGCAGCTCAGCCCCTGCCTTTAATTTACTCTTATCAAATTTGATAAGAAGCTGTCCTTCGTGATCCGGATCGAGAAGGAGGTCAGAGGAATACGTTCCGTACTTTTGACCAGGAGCTCCATACCAGAAGGAAGAAGCTATGGCATAGGTTTGATAAGCTTGTTCCGGCTTGATGTGTAAAATGTACTGCTCGGGTGTAGAGTCTACCGCCAGTAACGTTACTTTACCGGTTGTTCCCATATCCAGCTGTAGAGGAAGATTAGAATGTTGCCCGGAAGCAGTCTGGATTGGGCGTTGATTGCGGACAGGTTCTTCATTAAAATTCCATGGTGTGACAATCAGTTCAGCAGGCTGCCCAACAATCGGTTCAAACTCCAAAAAGGTATGTGGGTCTCGGCCTGAATGTGATGTCGTACGATACACATGATGGTTAGAATCGGTTAACGTATACGTTAAACCAAGTGGATAGTACCCATGATTCCGATAGTATTGCTCATTCCACGTTTTCCATGGTGCTGAGTAGGAAGTCGTTAAGTCCATATACGTCGCCACCGGAGTAGCATGGACAGTTGCTCCATGAAAACCAATGCCTTCCGGAGTTCGGACAGTATTAGTTAAGCTGTAATTCGGTAATGCATTTTGCTTGGCATGGATATGATAAATGAACGGTTTATCGGTCATCCCTTGCAGCGTAATGTTAATTTGCATATCTACTTGCTGTGGAAGTGCAGATGTAGGAACTTCCGATATTTGACCAAATTGGTCAGCAAGCTCCATATCCGATATCCCCATAAGCGGAGCAGCTTCAAGTTCACGCTGTAGCTTATAGATGGTAGTGCTGGCATCTTGCAGCTGATCTTTATTCACTTTATTACCTGTAGACGATACTTGTCGACCATTCACATAGATTTCAACCTGTTGTACAGGATGCTGCTTGGATGCCTGCTGCTGTAGCTCAATATTTACTTTCTTCCCGTCATATAGGAGGGAGCGAAGTGTCAGTTTGATACCATCTTGTTCAACGCTAGGCTGCGGCGGTATTTCTTTTTCATCCGCTGTTTGCCATCCCCATTGCGAGGTGAATTGATAGAACTGGCTAGCTCCAGGTAACTGCTTTAACGTGCGTGCCATATCGGAGGAGACAAAGGCAGAGCTTAGTACACTACCAACGCCGATAACGATCACTGCGGCAGCAGTAATACTATAACGGATCATTCGCTGATGACGTCGATGAGTAGAATTGGCTATCATGGTGCCTGGCGTTGTCGTCTCTGCTGGTGTTGCTACGGAGTCTGTAGCTGTTTTCTCTAATACGCCATATCCTTCGTTCACTTGCTTTAGCCGACGACGAGTAAGTTCGCTTCGAATGCGATCAGCCGGCTGGCCTTGCTCAATAGCATCATAGATGCTTTGAAGCTCCATTTGAATATCAGAAGGAACTTTCTGCTGGTCTTGTGTTACCGACTCACGTTCTCCAATCTGCTTTAATTTATGTTCTAATTGATCTATATTATTTGTTCTCATAGATGCGACCTCCTTCCTCGTTATCCTCAAGCCAGCGTGCTAATAGCTTCCTTGTTCGATGTAGCCTTGTTTTGGCAGTACCTTCGGATATGTTCATAATGTCTGCAACCTGCTTTAACGGAATGTCCTGAAAATAATGTAGGATAATGAGTTGACGCTTATCTTCTTCCAATTGATCAACAAGTTGCCGTATATCAATAGCTTCATAGGCAGGGCTGGAGGTAGAGGATGAGCGAATCTCTGCAAAAGGAATCACTCGTTTGCGTTTAAGCAAAATCGCGTTACATTCATTAATTAAGATGCGAATCATCCATGTCTCAAAAAATGCCGCTTCTCGAAGTGTGACAAGCGATTCGTACGCTTTGATGATTGTCTCCTGCATTGCATCGATAATGTCATCCTTGTTTTTCACGATTGAAGAGGCGATTCGATATAGACGTGCTTCCATATGCTTCATTAATAGAAGAAATGACTGCTGATCGCCACTCTGTGCCTGCTGTACTTTCTGTTGTATATCCAATTGTTCCTTCACCTTCTTTGTGTCGTAGAGTGAGTGCTGTTTGTGTCCGATCGCTATATTAGATACACGAAGATAGAGAAAGGTTACAGCGAATAGCAAAATTTGTTATGTAATGGAATATCCATCATATCATTACAGGCAATCAGGATTGACAAAAATGGTTCCCAGACGAATCGTAAGACACATTCAAGAAGGTGTTCATTATCCTTCTCACGAAGCCGTTGACTTCTACCATCACTACAAGGAGGATATTCGTCTATTCGCTGAAATGGGCTTTCGCTGTTACCGCATGTCTATTGCATGGTCAAGAATTGTCCCAAATGGCGACGAGATGGAGCCAAATGAAGCAGGGCTGCGTAGATTTTTATAGCTTTAGCTATTATAAATCTCATGTTGTAGGTACACGTCCGGAGGAAGATGAGACGCAGGGGAATGTGTTCGGATGCTATAAAAATCCGTATTTGAAGGCAACGGATTGGGGCTGGCAGATCGATCTGCTTGGACTGCGCTATGTACTGAACCATGTATATGACCGCTATCGCATCCCGATTATGATCGTCGAAAATGGTCTAGGGGCGGTGGATGTGGTGGAGCCGGACGGTTCGATCAATGACACGTATCGGATCGAGTTCCTACGGTCGCATATTGAGCAGATGAGAGAAGCCGTGCGTGATGGCGTGAAACTGATCGCGTATACGTCATAGGGTTGTATTGATATCGTGAGCGCTTCTACGGGAGAGATGAGCAAGCGCTATGGCTTTATCTATATGGATAAGGACAATGATGGTAAAGGAACGCTGAAGAGAAGTAAGAAGAAGAGCTTTTACTGATACAAAAAAGTGATTGAGAGCAATGGAGTGGATCTGAGCTAAAGACAAGATGAAAGAAAAGCCAAGATAAGTGAGAACGGGGAGATTTTAATTACGATTCGTCCGTTCTCATGATTTGGCTTTATACAGTTTTGGAGGAAAAGCTGCTGAAATAGCGGCTTTTTTTGCTGTTTATAGAGTAGATATAAGAAGATATTCATATCGATACTCAATTCAAAATTCCGACTGCTGCTTGATATCACTCTTGGGAGGGAGTCCAAACATACGGGCATATTCTCGGCTAAATTGTGACGGGCTCTCATAGCCAACTTGAAAACCAGCTTCGGCTGCATCTATTTTGGAAATCAGTAATAATCGACGCGCGGTTTGTAGCCTGAGAATTTTCTGATATTGAATAGGACTCATTGCTGTTGCTTGTTTAAAATATTTGTGTAGCGTGGCAGAACTCATATGAGCATCCTGTGCCAGCTGAGCGATATTGAGCGGTTGGTCATAATGCTCATTAATATAATCAACGATACCCAGTATGCGGTGGATATAACTGCCGGTAACGGCATACTGCGCAAAGATGGCTCCCTGCTCTCCTTGTAGCACGCGATATAATATTTCTTGAATAATTAACGGCGCAAGTATATCGATATCTGTAGGGTGATCCAGCAATCGAAGCAGGCGACAGGTGGCATCAAGCAGATCGCTAGTTATATTGTCCATAAATAATCCGCCATCGCGCTTCATCATCACTCGCTCTTGCTTCTGCTTAACCAGCTCCAAAATCGTATCGATTCCAAAGTCCAATTGAAGACTCAGATAAGGCTTGTCGATGGAAGCATGATCAATTCTACCCACTACGGGAAGATGAACAGGATTGACGAGGTAATGGAAAGGATCATAACGAAAGGTCTGATCGGCTAATGTTACCGTTTTAGAGCCCTGTGCGATGATATAAAGAGAGGGCGAAGCTACGGAATGGACAGGTTGCGTAATCTGAGTGGTGTGTCTTAATCGAAGTCCTGGAATAGCGGTTTCGTATACACCATCTTCCGGTGCATGACGTAGAATCGTGCAAGTTAATTCATGTAGACGCATCTCTATATCTGGATCAAACAATAACATAGCTAACTCCTTTATGTTGTGAAGTGGATGCTTGTATGATTCTAGTACAGTAGAAGGGGGATAGCAAGTCATATAAGGCTTATACATACACCAAAGAGTAATGGGCAATAATCGTTTGTGAATGTTCTACTGGGTTGTGAGTGTATTCCTGTAAGCTAGAATCACGCCATTAGATTTGAGGAAATAAACCAATCCAATTGAGAGTGAGGATGCTAACATGAATACCCATTCTAAAGTGATTATTGTGACAGGGGCTAGCAGTGGTATTGGCAAAGCGACAGCTCTTTTATTAGCTGAGAAAGGAGCGAAGCTTGTTTTGGGAGCTAGAGGAGAGGAGAAGCTTGTACAATTAACCGAGCAGATCCGTAACTCTGGTGGAGAAGCTATCTGTGCGATTACAGACGTATCCAAGCGTGAGGATGTAGCAAAGTTGGTGCAGATGGCTATCGAGCATTATGGAAGAGTGGATGTGTTAATCAATAACGCAGGAGTTATGCCTATTTCTGCACTGGATGAGCTCAAGGTAGAGGATTGGGAGGCAATGATTGATATTAATATTAAAGGTGTACTGTACGGAATTGCTGAAGCGTTACCTGTTTTCCGACGTCAGGAATCTGGTCATTTTATTAATATTGCTTCAACGTCTGCGCATCGTGTCGTGCCGAATCAATCGGTGTATGCAGGCACGAAGTTTGCGGTGCGAGCGATCTCTGAAGGCTTGAGACAGGAAGCAGGAGAAAAACTGCGGGTTACGATCATTTCTCCGGGCATGACACGTACCGAATATGTAGAGAATGCGACTGATCCTGTCGTGCGTGCTAATGTGGATATAGCGATGCCGCCGAAAGCGGTGGCGGAAGCAATTGCTTTCGCGATTGAACAAGCGGAGCAAGTGGATGTGGGTGAGATTGTGATTCGACCTACGGCTCAAGCTTAAAATGGTTAGTATTAACGGAGATCATATGCTACGGATTAAACGAATGCCTTCTCATTACATTGTCCAACTACACCAGCAAGTGATTGAAGAGAATACAATAGAAACAGGTTTAGGATCTATGAGATGATCTATGATGTAATCTATACTGTATTGTCTAAAGATGATTAAAAGCCGTTAACTCGCTTAGCGGCTTTTTTCATGCAATTATCGTTGATTACAATATAATTAGATAGCTAGAGTAGGAGAAAGGTTACAGTGCTGTATAAATTTCATGCTACATATCTTTTAATATAGATGTACACACATGATACATGAAACGAGGATAGGGAATGAATAAAGCTAAAATATTGATTATTGAGGATGATGCTCCTATTGCGGATCTTCTCTCTTATGGACTATCTATGGAGGGGTTCCAGACACGCATCGCATCCAGCGGGGCTGCTGGGATGAGTGAAGTGCAGACTTTTCAGCCTGATCTATTATTACTAGATTGGATGCTGCCGGACGGAAGTGGTCTGGATATTTGCAAAAAAGTAACCGCTCATTACAATATTCCAATTATGATGATTACCGCCAAATCCGATATTACAGATAAAATTCTCGGTCTTGAATTTGGAGCTGATGATTATATTACAAAGCCATTTGATCTGCGTGAGGTAATCGCTCGCATTCGAACCATTTTGCGCCGGATCGACCAAGCAACCAAGCTGAATATTGAGCAGATGAATGAAGAGGTTATTCAGTACCGCCACCTAAAAATTACAGAAGCCGAACGTCTTGTTACCAGTGATGATCAGCCGGTTGAATTAACACCTAAAGAATATGATCTACTACTTATGCTGATCAAAAATCAGGGTAAAACCTTCACACGTTCAGAGCTGCTTGATCTCGTATGGGGTTATCATTTTGCAGGAGATACACGCACAGTTGACACCCATATTCAGCGGCTCCGCAAAAAGCTGGATGCGAATGAATGCATAGCGACTGTATTTGGCATCGGCTATAAATTCCAGAAGACAGGTGGATAATGATGATACGCAAAATCAGTATCAAATTTCTCATCGGCTTCTTTTTAATTTTCTCGCTCTCCTTTGTCGTGCTTGATCAGACGGTAAAGGAGTTTATCCGCAGCAGTAACCAGAGCCTGGTTACCGATGAATTGGAAGGTTTGAAAAACAATAGTAACGGCTATGTATATCAAGCTTTTTTGATCAATCATTATAGCAATAACCAGCTGTATTTTGGAGAGATCGCGAAGGAGATTGCCGTTGACTTGAATCGTATGACAGATAGTCGTGTAGGTATTTATAGTCTGACAGGTAAGCTTTTATATACGCCAGACCGCTCAGCATTCCCATCTGATATGGAAAGTGATCTTCAGCAAGCCGTTGCTGGTAATACTGCTTATAGCATCACCTATAATGGTAAAAGCACAACGGTGCTATTCTCTTACCCTGTTATTATCGATGGAGCAAAAGTTGGTATTTTGCGCTTTCATAAAGATTTTAGCTCGCTATACCAGCAGACCGGGCAGATTCTTCAAATTACGCTGTACATTGCACTGGCGATTTTCGCGGCAGCCTTTTTATTTTCGTACATTTTATCCCGGCACATTACCATTCCACTCGTTCAACTTACAAAAGCATCTACTGAAGTGAAGAAGGGAAATCTTGGAATCCGTTTACATTTCAAGCGCAAAGATGAGATTGGTCGTTTGGCAGACAATTTTAACGATATGATTGGGAAGATTAGTCATCAGATCGAGATTATCGAAAAAGATCGAGATCATTTGAAGCAGCTGCATGAGCAGGAGAAGCGATTTTTTGATAACATTACACATGAATTAAAAACGCCTTTAACCTCTATTCTAGGCTATGCCGAGATCATTCGCCAAAACGGAGAAAAAGACCCCATATTTTTCACTAAAGGAATGAATCATATCATCGAAGAAAGTCGGCGGCTCCATAGCATGGTGTTGAAATTGCTGGAAGTGTCACGCAATAATCATATGACTCACGAACGGCGAATCGTAGACGCAGGAATAATTCTGCGGGATGTATGTGAATCGATGACGATTCGAGCAAATCGATATCATAAGCGTATTCAATATGATGTGACTGATGAGCTTTTGTTACTAGGTGACCGTGATGGGGTAAGGCAGTTATTTATTAATCTGATCGATAATGCAATTAAACATAGTTTGCCAGGCTCTATTGTCTCAGTAAAAGGAAAACGAGTGGAGGATCGAATCGAGTTTGTATTCAGTAATCCAAGTGATCCGCTGGATAGTGAGTATATATCGCGTTTATTTCAGCCGTTCTATTTTGTTCATTCTGTCGATACCGAGGAAGGAAGTGTAGGACTCGGTTTGAGTATAGTAAAGTCCATTATAAAGCAAATGGATGGAGCGATTCATATTGCTAATGAGCACAACTTGACCATTGTTACGGTGCAGTTGATTGCCTTATCGGAAGTAGAAATGGAGACTTCATCATGAGTTACAAATATATATTTACCGTATTGCTGATCATGCTGTTGTTATCAGCTTGTAGTAGAGAGCCTGTAACGGATACGATCATCATA
The DNA here is from genome assembly GCF_034055775.1 of Paenibacillus hunanensis. Taxonomy (NCBI): domain Bacteria; kingdom Bacillati; phylum Bacillota; class Bacilli; order Caryophanales; family Paenibacillaceae; genus Paenibacillus; species Paenibacillus hunanensis. The sequence continues at coordinate 2,827,228 of NZ_CP139194.1, forward strand.
CCGGATGCCAACCAGACTCCTCTTGAAAATTCAAGTTCAAAGCCTGTTCAGGTCAAAACCATCTACCGTGTACCTGATTACTTCTCGAATATTGGACGTATACTGGGCTGGTCGACTCAGAATGCGATCATCGCTAGCTTTAATTCGAGTGAAAAAGTCCGTTTGGAACAACTACCTTATCCGTTCGAGAATGCTAAAGCGGTAGATTCGATTGATCGTGTCAGCTACGATTCGGTTGTATCACCAGATGGGAAATACATGTGTGAAATATCCTTTTTACCTGATGGGACGATCGTGCAGCTGCTATCTATACAGGATGGCAAAAAAACATTGATATCAAAATGGAGCGATTCTACAGCGTATATTCAAAATGTATCGTGGTCGGCCAATAGCCAATACATTAGCTATCTTGTTAATCGTTCTTCTGATCGCGAGCAAAAAGGCTTGAATAGTACGGTGCATATTTACAATATGTCTACACAAAAGGACAACAGCTATCAATTGAGCGGATTCCAACAAAAGGATACTTTAATTCGCGCAGATGTTGCGAATAATGGTACAAGTGTGCTACTGCAATCCTATCAGACGCAACATGAGCAGAAAAAAGTGGTAACGATGACTGAGGTATCTGGCAACACACTCGATATACAGTATGAGCGCGAGATCAGCGGTGATCATGTCAGCTGGATCAATAATGACCAGTTCGTCTTTCCTGGTTCGGATGGCTCGTTGTATGAGTATGATCGGCGAAATGGAGAGTTGTCTGTTATTTTAGATCATGTACTTAGCTTCGCATTTTCAAACGATTGTAAAAATATCGCGTATACCTCACTGCAAGACCCTAATATTATCTATGTCGGCAAAATTCAGGGTCGAAATATATTACATCAAGAGGCGGTGTATCGAGGTATCTCAGCATCTGCTTTGTATTGGAGTCCTAATGGCAAAAGGCTGCTTATCCAGGGTGCTAAACCGTGGGATACTGCGCAAAGCTCTTCGGCTAGCAATTACAGTGAAGAGGCGCTTATTGTTGAGTTGGAATCGTAAGCGTTTTGAGGTATATAGAACAGCTCCACACTGATATATACATGATCAACTTTGTTATGCCGCTTCCTGTTATAGTATCAGTAATCTGTATATCCATAGCTAGTAAATGGTCGCTACTATAGACAAACAAACCAGACAAACAAACCGCATTCTGGCGCGTTATGCCGAATGCGGTTTGTTGTAATTTCGCTCCGTTGTGACAACTTGTTTACAAGTTCATCAAACTTTAGCGACAACTGGACGTCATAATGAGAAATATAGAAATCATATTACACATAGAAGAGGAACGATACGAATGGATAAGAAGAATGTATGGGCGGCAAAGTTATTATGGGTGATTGTAGCGTTTATCATTTCAGGAGCGGTAATATGGTTGTTCGGAACAATGCTACAAAAGGAACGACAGCAAGCAATGGGTGATACTTCGATCGTGTATAATGCCGATGCTGCGCGTATGGACTCACCACCACCATCGGATTCATCGCCTGAGGTGGAGAAAGAGCCTTCCGCGAACGCTTCTCGGGAAAGTTCAATTGCTGATGAGGAAAGCTCGAATGTAGCGGTCTATGGGACAGGAGTTACTATGATCGGTGATTCGGTAACGGTTGGTATTGCGCCTTATCTGCAAGAGAAGTTGCCTCGTATGACAATTGATGGTAAGGTAGGTCGCCAGATGTCGCAGGCGAACGAAGAAATTAGCACACTTGCAGCTGGAGGCAATCTGGGGGATCGAGTTATTATTGAGCTAGGTACGAATGGATCTTTCAGTTCGGAGCAGCTGCGAAGCGTGTTACAATCTTTATCTCGCGCCAAGCAGGTATTACTTGTCACTGTTCGCGCTCCTGAGCCATGGGTGGATTCGGTCAATACAACGATAACTGAGATCGGCAGGGAATTCCCTAATGTGCAAATTGTAGACTGGTATGGAGCGAGTGCAGGCAAGGATCAATATTTTTATAATGATGGTGTGCATCTAAAGCCTTCTGGCAGCCGATATTTCACTTCGCTTCTGGTGGCGGCATTGGCAAAATCGTAGATTATCATATGCTAACGTTGTAGGATAGGGAGCAGGTAGAAATGAAAAAATCCAGGGGTATAAAGAAAGCTATAAAGATATACTGGATCATCGGAGTGTTGGCTACACTCATTTCAGGCCTGATCATATGGTGCTTGCAGTTTCTATTTGATGGAATTGAAGCGATGGCTCGAATAATTTGTAATGGTATATAGATCTGGATGAGGACTCGCTGATTGTATCCCGAGATTGCAACCAGTCGTGGAGTGAATGTGCGCTTTGGCTAGAGTGATGACTAAACGGTACAACCTACTTGTGTTAGTGAGGAAATGATGATTATTTCTAGGACTTGCTATGTGGTGTTGTATATCTTATATGGTGAATAAATATATTTTAGAGCTGTTCTGCAATGATACTGCTAGTATATTAATAGGCTAAAAAACATATACAATCAAAGGAAATAAACGATGAAAAACAGCGTATAATATAAATTATACGCTGTTTTTGTTTTAAAAGCCGATTATAACTCCTAATATGCACTTTCCCAGCACCTTTTTCGTAAAAATTTACTACTTTTATGAGAAGAGCTGAGTCATCACAATCTAACAAATCTAAGCTATCTGTCGATATAACTAACTTCATTACCCTGATTCGTTACAAAGTAGATCGTTGCAAAAGTAGAAGAAGACATACAAAGTTATGACATGTTCCTACACAAAACTCTTTCATTAAAACAATCTCTCAAATGGTTTTATGATATTCCTATATTCCAGAAAATATAAACGAGGTACTTCTAGTTTTGTTCTTTATATCTCATCTTTCAAATGGAAGACTTCCGAATGGAGAGGACTTATTTTTTTGTTTCCGATTCAATCATAATACTCAAAACTACTTCGATATATACAAAAAAAGACTTTGAATTCGTTATTCCCTAAGAAAATGCATCTAACAACTAAAATACAATCACCAATATATATATATATATATATAGATGATAATTATACGCTGTTTTTATTCTAAGAGATTTGTTATTAATCCAGCGACCACTTTCCCATTCGATACTCCCCTCTCGTAACCTATTTTCCTTTTCGATGTACACAAATTCTTCTAAACGAAAACACCCTCAAAACTACACCTCAAGTACACCTGATCTACACATCGTAATTTTATACTATGTACATACCAACAACACAGGAGGTCATCACTCATGAACAAAACATCTAAACTTATGATCAGCATTGCTCTGGCAGGTGCAGCATTCACCGCCTCATCCTGGACAGTCCTAACCAATGCCAATGCAGCAGCGGCTACGACATCAACCGCTCAACAATATACAACAACCAAAGCTCCAGCGAAGCAAGCAGATAACCCTTACGCAGTGGCTGGTATTAGCAGCGCCAAAGACTTCCATCAATTCTTTTTCAAATTCCAGCAAGCTGTACAGCATAACAAAAAATCAACCGTCGCTTCTATGGTCAACTATCCGCTACATGTGAACTCCAATGGCAAAACACATACGATCAAAAACAAAGCTACCTTTATTGCTAAATATGATTCAATCATGACCCCGGAGATCAAACGAACACTTGCCTATGCGATTGAAGAAGATTTATTTGTGAACTGGCAGGGTGTTATGGTGGGCAGTGGAGAGCTGTGGTTCAGTCAATCGAATGGTAAAATCGGGCTGGATGCTGTTAATTTATAAAGAACAGATGAGTAAAAGAGATACAAAGCGTTGTACAGGTGAACGCTATGATCGATTTTCACGTATCTGTCCAAGCAATACCCATGCAACGAGCGTAGCCCTAATGCATCGTATCGCACGAATAATGCAGATGACTTTGACAGTATCTTCGTCTATAGGTAGCATGGAGTGGATATTAAATCCGACCGATACGGAGTGCAGAGCGTATGAATAAAACTATTTTACTTGTAGAAGATGATATATTAATGCGTGAATTTATGACGGATTATTTTAAAAAGGACGGCTGGCATGTACTGGAGGCGAATAACGGACGCGAGGCGCTAGAGTTATTTGAGCTGCATGAGCTCGATCTGATCATTCTGGATATTATGATGCCAGAGGTGGATGGATGGTCGGTATGTCGCCGTATACGCAAGCAGTCGGCGATTCCGATCATCATTATTACTGCTCGCACCGATGATGATGATCAGGTGATGGGCTTTGAGCTGGGTGCTGATGAGTATGTCACCAAGCCGTTTAGTCCAAAGGTGCTTGTCGCACGAGCGACAGGATTGCTTAAGCGAGCGCAAGGTACGCTCGGTCGCGAGGATGATATCCTACTTTATGGAAAACTCCAGATCAATAAGCGTGCGTACACGGTGCATGTAGATGGAGAGCCGATTAGCCTAACAGCTAAAGAATATAGTCTACTGGATCTGCTTACCCGGCATGAGGGTGCGGTGCTGGATCGGGATAAAATTCTCAATGCAGTCTGGGGAATTGATCATTTTGGTGATCCGCGTGCTGTCGATACGCATATTAAGAAGCTGCGTGCAAAGCTTGGTGATCAGGGGCGGCATATCCGCACGGTGATCGGCGCAGGCTACAAATTCGAGGTAGAGCCATGAGTCAGGAGAGAGGTGAACAGCAGTGAAGAAGAGAGGGATTGTATTCAAGCTGTTCATCATTACGTCTATTGTGACCATTGGCATATTCGCTTTGATTTTAATAGGGCAAGGATTGTTTTTTGAAAAGTTCTATCGAGCGGTTAAGATACATGATCTGGAGCAGAATATGCACTCCTTTGCCAGTGAATATGCGCAGCAGGGGGATAATCTAGTGTCCGCGGCGCGCATCCTAGGTCAATTTAGCAATGAGAATCATGCTGCGTTAGCTATATATAATTCCGAGCTACAGCGGCGTAGTATGGACCCTTACTATATTACGCTACAAACGAAGAATCGACAGGTATCGTTACTATTTTCATCACTGGGAACGTCGATCGGGGATATTCCACCTGATCTAAAGGTCGGTGCGGCGTTGACAGTAGATGGCTTATATATGGATCAGGATGATACGATCATGCAGCCTACGCAATTACAACCGCAAACACCCAAGCCAGAGCAAGGATTAGATCGGATTCAAGGTCGCATTATCGATCTACTCGTACCGCAAGGCCAAGAACTGAGCATGAGCCCATTTTATACGAATACACTGGTTGATCAAGCGTTCAATGACTGGCGTAATAACGTGAATACAGGGAATCAGAGCGCTCTACACGCATTACAGGCTGGTGAAACGATCCAGAGGGAATGGGTCGATAACTGGAGTGGTGTGACCTATGCGATGATTCTGATGCCCCTGCATACGAGCGATCGTGAGATGAACTATGCACTAGCTTTATCTTCCTTGCAGCCTGTAGGAGAAGCAGCCTCTTTATTGCAGCGATATTATATATATCTCGCTCCGGTTATTATTGTTATTTTACTCCTGCTATCATTCGTCTATTCAAGACTGCTATCCCGTCCGTTATTGCAGCTGAGCCGTACATCCGCACGCATGGCAACATTGGATTTTCAATCGGTTGATCAGCAGGTATTGCATGCATCCGATGAATTTGGCGAGGTATCTCGTAATCTGGATACACTGCGTCATAATCTGGATGCTGCGCTACGCCAATTATCCGAGTCGAATGCAGCACTTCAACATGAAATGGCGGAAAAGACTCGTGCAGAAGAGCTGCGAAAGGAACTAATCGCTAATATTTCGCATGAGCTCAAAACACCGCTCGGTATTGTCAAAGGCTTTGCAGAGGGCTTACAGGATGATGTAGCAGCAGATAAACGAGAGCGTTATGTACAGTTGATTGTGACCGAAACGGATCGTATGAACGCTTTGATTATGGATATGCTCCAGTTATCACGTTTTGAAGTCAAGGCAGTGAAGCTAAAGGAACAACCGATCGATATCGTGCGTCATATTCGTGCTTTATTGCATTCGTTCATTCCACAGGTGGATGATCGTAATCTGCATATTCATACGAATGGAGAAGCAGTGCTAGAGGTCATCGCTGATCCACGACGAATCGATCAGGTGCTACTGAATTTGCTGAGTAATGCCGTTCGTCATGCGCGTGAAGATAGAGGTATAACGGTTAGCTGGCGAATGATTGATGAGAACGAAGCAGAGATTACAATCGAAAACGAAGGAGAACCCATTCCCGCACAGGATCTGGAGCGAATCTGGGATCAATTTTATCGTGCTGAGCGGTCACGTGATCGCAAAACAGGCGGTACAGGGCTGGGACTTGCCATTGTAAAGCATATTTTGGAGCTACATCATAGTCGGTATGGGGTCAATAACACAGATCGTGGCGTTGCTTTTCATTTTACATTGAAGCGAGCGATAGCCGATGAAGAAATGAGGAATGACGATGAATAAACCAACGATTCCGGTAGCATGTCTGATACTTTCAGGTATGATGCTGTTAAGTGGTTGTGGTAATCAAGCTAAAATTACAGACACAGCATCTAACGAATCATCCAGTGCGGCAAATTCTAGCACATCGAATATGACAGGGGATCAGGAGAGCAGCTCACCTTCAGCTACATCAGGTGAAGAAGCGGTAGCGACTAACACAGGCAGCGATAATGCCCCATCCTCTGCAAACCCATCAAATGAAGCTTCATCGGATCCATCTTCAGACTCCAATTCGGCAGCCAGTAGCAAGGACATTTTAATCATTATAGATCAGACTGAAAAGCCGATCGAAAATGCAGGTATGTTCAACTTTTCGATTCAGCACTTACCGGAGGGCTATCGATTGGACAAAATGAGCTGGACAGGTAAAGGCAAGGCAATCGTCAATACGTATGAACAAGCAATTGAGAATGGCGGAACGGGTGGCCCGGAAAATGGCTCCTTCTATATTAGCGGCGATGGACAATTTTCGGGATTTTCCTATCCTGAATCTCGAAAAGGAGAGCAGGGAGTTGTCGCATTTGCGTTTGTTAACGATGCTGGTCATGAATTGAAGTGGAAAAAGCAGATTGTTTTAAAATAAAATGAATTCATGAGAGAAAGCGCTCGATCCAGATTCTGAGGATGGGGCGCTTTTTGGCATCTTTAGTTAGGCGTGGACGATGATCGCCAGTAATTCGAGGAGAGGGATACTAAGTACTATAGAAAATTTCGTTGCTACTATAAATTGATTTAAATATTGTTTTTCGAGAAGCTAGATTGATCGAGATCAATAATGCTTATTAGTTTACATAATATTTATTATGTATATTTTAAGAAGGTAAGACGCTATATTTCATTTGTCCGATACTTGTAAGCAGTTTTCTACTACTAATTCGCACCACCTCACAGCATTACAAGGACATCTCTAACTAATCTATTTCCTTCTAACTTCAACGATTTAATCACGCAAAAAACGACATTCCCATAAGTTCCCATAAGAATGCCGTCTATCCAACTAAGCTGCATTACTGATTAACACTGCTCAACGCATGATCCCTGCAACAATCTGACTATCCTATCTCATCTATCATGATTACCACTTCATTACATGCAAGCATCACACTTCAACATTCATCATTTCCATTTTAAAATCCTACGCGCATCATGAACTTAACTCTCTCGATCACGTAAAATCCAAGCAGGCACCGCTCTCACATAGATCAGCTCACCAGCAAGCTCGACTATCGTCTGCGTCACAATGATCGATGCTACGATCACGCTCCATTCACCAGGCAACGCAAGAGCGAGTGGAAGCACAACGAGGGAGTTACGTGTGCCGGAGCTGAAGATGAGTGCGCGTCCAGAAACAATATCTAATCTGAACCAACTGGCAATACCACGAGCAATCCACGGCATAATCAGCATGAAGGCAATGTATACCGGAATGACCGTCAAAATCATATTCCAATGTGCCGTTAACTTACCGATCTGTGAGGATACGATCACAAACAGTGTTAATGCCATGAATGGAACCGGAAGCCACGCAGAACAGTCCAGCCAGCTCTGGAAAGGCTGATACTTTCTGGACAACCATTGCACAATAATCGCCACAAAAAGCGGAACAACAATAACGATCAAAAATGCTTCAATAAAAGGGACAGGGTCGACGATCCTCATCGCTTCTGAACCGAGAAATAACCATAAATATAATGGAAGCAACAGCATCTGCGTTACGAATAATATAGGCGTGCTCAGCAGCATTAGCTTTTCATTTCCACGCCCTAGATGGGTAAACACAATCACATAATCAATACATGGAGTCAGCAGTACCAGGTATACACCGAGCAATAATGGCGTTTCCTGCGGTAATAGGCGACTTAGCAGCCATACAACGAGTGGAACAGCGACATAATTGGCAACCAGCAGGGCTGCGATAAAACGTCGATTATGGAATGACTGCCGAATAGAAGTGAACGGAATTTGTGTAAACATCCCATACATTAACACAGCGATAATGACAGAAATAAGGGAGGAATGATCGAGTAGATGCACCGCTCGTTTAGCCAATAAGCCAGTTATCGCTGCGGCGATCAGTACGACAATATAGAATCCGATCTGGTGTTGCTCCATCTTTTCTCTAGTTAACATTTCGGTATAAACTCCTTTTTACACTGTATTCAATATTCTGGCACAATTGCATATCACGCTGATAAAAAATTCGCAAAAAAGCCATTTCATTTTTAAATGTATATCGATATGTATATAAATCCGATTTTATCATTATCTATAGCATGAATAGAAGGGGGAGAGCTTGCAGCAACAATAGTATGCAATGTCACATGGAATTCATTTTAGTTTACATAATAAAAATTATGTTATTTATAATCATTTTTTGGAATTGAGTAGCGGGTTGACAAATCTCACTATGATTCTCCAATCAAATAAAGCGCTTGAAAAAAGTTCCTGATTCTACTACAATTACAAACGATAATGAGATTCAATATCAATTATAAGTTACAGGGGGAAGAAACACATGTACAGATTTAAAAGATCATTGCTTGGAGCTTCTGCATTACTGCTCATCATTATGATGCTGGCAGGATGCGCATCGGGTAACTCCAATGAGTCTGCCAATGCTTCCGGGCAATCGGCTACCAATACAGATGCTTCTGCAAACACCCGTACCGTGAAGCATGCAATGGGTGAAACGAAGATCACAGGCACTCCAAAGCGTGTCGTTACGCTATACCAGGGAGCGAATGACGTTGTGGTTGCACTGGGTGTGAAGCCAGTTGGTGTTGTAGAATCGTGGGCACAGCAGCCAGTTTACGATTATCTGAAAAAGGATCTTGGCGATGTACAGCAGGTAGGTCAAGAATCCCAGCCGAACCTGGAGGAAATACATAAATTGAAGCCCGATCTGATCATTGCGACGAAAACTCGTCATGAGGACATCTATGATCAGCTGTCTCAGATCGCGCCAACCGTCATGACAGACAAGCTGTATGACTGGAAAGAAACTGTAAAGGTAGCTGGCGAAGCGCTGAATGAGCAGGATAAAGCGAATAAGCTGCTGTCTGACTGGGATGCTCGCGTAGCTGACTTCAAGTCGAAAATGGGCGATCGCCTTCCAATTGAAGCAACAATCACCAATTTCCGTTCGGATCAGGTTCGTATCTATTACATGGGCTATGCAGGTATGATCCTGAAGGATCTGGGCTTTACTCGTCCGGCTGGACAGGATTCGGATACATGGGGGACAGAGCTGACCTCTAAGGAGAATATCCCGGATATGAATGCAGATATGATCTTTAACTTCAATTCTGGTGATGATAAAGCAGCGATTGATAAGCTGTATAAGGATTGGACGAGCAGTCCACTATGGGCCAATCTGGATGCCGTTAAGAAAAATCAGGTGTACCAGGTCGATGAAGTGAACTGGAATATGGCTGGAGGCTATACATCCGCTAACCTGCTGCTAGATGATCTGTACAAGCAATTTAATTTGAAATAAACATCAGAGCTTTTCAGTGATTCAGTTGCAAAGGATGCACAGCAGCTAGCGTTCTACCGCTGAGCATCAGAACATTTCAGCTTCACAAGCTTGATGCTGTTGAATAGCAAGGTCTGTCTGATCGTGAGCACAATATGCTGCTAGATACGAATCAGATGGGCCTTGTTTATCCATTTATAAGTGAATGGATCATGTCATCGGTTCCATGGTTGATCACGGATCAGTAATAAAGTATCGATAATCCGTACAGCCGTCCAAACTGTTATCCAACTGGAGGCGTGTACTCCATCGATAGCAGGAACCAAATGAATGCTAGATATTCTAGATATTATGGAAGAAAGAGTGAGCCTATGTTTCCCCTGTTCAGACAAGGTAAAAGCAGATTGGCAGGCTTGCTAGTGCTGCTACTATTATTAATTCTGGCGGCGATCGCCAGTATGATCTATGGACGGACATCGATCACCTTTGCGGTAGCGATTCAAGCATTCACGCATTATGATCATCAATCCGTCGCCCATGTCGTTTTACATACGGAGCGCTTGCCCCGTACGATTATTGCGGCAGTTGTTGGTGCAGCACTCGCTGTTGCTGGCGCAATGATGCAGGCGCTGACGCGGAATCCGCTTGCTTCACCGAGCGTATTCGGCATCAACGCCGGCGCGATCTTTTGTATCGTGATTGGTGTAGTCGTATTATCTGTAGATTCATTAACAACCTTAATGTGGTTCGGCTTTGCTGGTGCAGCAATCTCGGCAGTGATCGTGTATCTGCTCGGATCGATTGGTCGTGATGGATTAACGCCGATCAAGATCGTACTTGCTGGTACAGCGATGACCGCGCTCTTTTCCTCATTTACACAGGCGGTACTTGTGCTGGACGGAACAGGACTTCAAGATGTGCTGTTCTGGATGACGGGCTCGGTAAGTGGACGCTCGCTGGAGATGCTGTATCCAGTGCTGCCTTATATGGCGATTGCTGTTATTATCGCGCTCAGCATGGGTAGAGCGATCAATCTACTGCTGACCGGTGACGATATCGCACGTGGTATGGGGCAAAATGTACTGGTGGTGAAGCTGCTAATGGGACTAGTAACGGTGCTACTCGCAGGTGGTGCGGTCTCTGTCGCTGGTTCGGTTGGACTGGTCGGGCTTGTTGTGCCGCATCTGATGCGTGCGCTGGTCGGTAACGATTATCGCTGGCTCGTTCCATACAGTCTGCTGGGCGGAGGTATTTTGCTATTATTAGCAGATGTAACGGCGCGTCTTGTTATTATGCCGTCTGAGTTGCCACTGGGTGTCGTGACTGCACTGATCGGTGGGCCTTTCTTCATCTATATCGCCCGTAAGGGGGTGACCCGTCTGTGAAACGCACGATTACTTTTCGCAGTCGTAAGGAACGGGTATCGTTTCGTTTGGAAAAGCGTTCCTTACTCGTTATTGGAATGTTGACACTGGCAAGTGTGCTGGCGCTTATTATTGGGACAGGCTTTGGTAGTGACTATATTGCACCACTGGATGTACTACGCACGGTTATGGGTTGGGGCAATGGGGATTTCGACTTTGTTGTACTCACGCTTCGCTTACCACGTGTGCTACTGGCGATGCTAGTGGGCATTGCACTGGGGATGTCAGGGGCTATTTTACAGGGGATTATTCGCAATCCGCTTGCTTCGCCTGATGTAATCGGAATTACAGGCGGTGCAGCCGTCGCAGCTGTTGGGTTTGTCACCTTGCTAGGTGGTGCGCTCAGTATCAAGCTATTGCCATTATTCGCTGTAGCTGGTGCACTTATTACCGCGCTAATCATCTATATGCTGTCCTGGAAATCAGGTGTAACTCCGATTCGACTCGTACTGATCGGGATCGGCGTATCCGCCATCACAGGCGCAGGCACAACATTCATGCTGATCATCAGCCCATTTTACACTGCTGGACAAGCCTATATCTGGCTTACTGGTAGTGTATATGGAGCGACATGGACAGATGTGAATACGATATGGCCGGTGCTGTTGATTATTCTACCTGCTGCGATCCTGTTAGCACGTAGCCTGAATGCCCAGGAATTCGGCGATGATCTGGCAACAGGGCTTGGCGTTACTGTGCAAAAGCACCGCTTCCTACTGCTAGCATGCAGTGTACTGCTCGCCGGCATCGCTGTATCTGTCGCAGGCACAATCGGCTTTGCAGGTCTGATGGCACCGCATATTGCACGCCGACTTGTCGGACGTATGTTTGGTAGCCTGCTGCTCGTATCCGGTCTCATCGGCGGTCTACTCGTATTCGCTGCTGATCTGATCGGACGCACCCTATTTGTGCCACTGGATGTACCTGCTGGTGTGTTTACCGCTGGAGTCGGAGCACCTTTTTTCCTGTACCTGCTGTTCCGCAACCGTAATCAATTTTGAGTAAATCAATTTAGTTTGACAAGATCGAGTTGGTGTAATTGAAAAGATAAGGGAGGATGCCCCATCATGAGCATACTGGAAGCAAAAGAGCTTACTGTGACCTATGGACAGGCGCCTGTTATTGAAAATCTGAATCTGACCATTCCCACCGGACAGATTACCGTACTCATCGGCAGCAATGGCTGTGGCAAATCCACATTGCTACGTACCATGGCACGATTACTCAAATCACGTTCAGGCTCTGTCCTGCTGGATGGGCAGGATATTGCCCAGCTACCGACCAAGGAAGTATCGCGCCGCATGTCTATTTTGCCACAGGGACCTTCTGCACCAGAAGGTCTAACCGTGAATCAGCTCGTTCGTCAGGGACGTTATCCGCATCAGGGCTGGCTCAAGCAGTGGTCACGTGAAGATGAACAGATGGTACAGCGAGCGCTCGATGCGACCAATTTAAGCACGCTGGCAGATCGTCCAGTTGATGCACTTTCCGGTGGTCAGCGTCAGCGTGCATGGATCGCGATGACACTTGCACAGGGCACCGAAACGCTATTACTGGATGAGCCAACCACGTATCTGGATATGACGCATCAGATTGAGATTCTGGATCTGCTATTCGAGCTAAATGAGCAGGAGGGACGCACGATTGTAATGGTGCTCCACGATCTGAATCTGGCATGTCGTTATGCTCATCATATCGTCGCTGTCCAAAATCGTACGATCTTCGCGCAGGGTAAGCCAGAGGATATTATTAATCAGGAGCTGGTTCGTAATGTATTCCATATGGAGTGCGAGATTTCAGTCGATCCATTATTTGGCACACCATTATGTATTCCGCATGGAAAGGGGAGACGTGTGAATGGTCAACACAAGGGCTATAGTCACATCGCTAGATGAGCATGAGCTAGATATGCTACAACAGAGCTACCGTCTCGCTACGAGCCCTTCAGAGCATCGTGAGCTGTCGATCAATTGTAAGGACTTGCTTGATCCCGAGCTTGCCATGCCCTTTTTGCAAAAAGTGGGTGCCTTCTGGGAGACTGATTCGATGACCGCAACCGTCTCACTTTTCGCTAAGCGCTATGCCTATTTGACGATTGCTGCGGGACTGTATGCGATGTCTCGCTATAATAAGGGACTTGATCTGAGTCTGGCTAATAGCTCGCTGGAGTCCTATTTACAGGGCGAAGCGTGGCTACCGAAAGCGCTACTAGTAAATCAAGAGACCAGCTCTCCAAGCGCTGGGAGACGTGATGAATGGCGCGATGAAATCGTACAGCAGATGTTTGCAGGTAACCTGGCACCCGTATGGGCAGCGCTGTCGAAGATGGCAGGCGTTAGCCAGGCAGTGCTATGGGAAAATACTGCGATCTATGTGTACTGGCTATACGAAAATCAGTTTGCAGATGGTGCAAGTGAAGAGGAGCGTCAGCAGATTGAGGCAGATTACCGTTATCTCGTGCACGAGGCACCTGCACATCTGTTTGCTCAGCGTAGCAATCCATTGAAAAAATTCGATTCTCCAAAGCGGACTACCGCTGTGTCCGACACACCCATTCGTGTACGCAAAACCTGCTGCTTATATTATCTGGCAGCAGATGAACCCGATGATTATTGTCCGACCTGTCCGAAGCTAAAGCATGGTTAATCGTTCCATCATTCTCTTAGTGTGCTGTATGGAAGGCAAGAGCTATAGCGAGCTGGAGTATCCGAAGTGTCTGAAATATGGGATTGATCAATTTAAACCCATATTTTAGACACGATTCTTCAGTAAAAAGAAGAGTGGGGTAATCTAACAAAATATCAATCGAATCTCGTTTGGTTACATATTATTTATTATGTAAACTATGAACAATCTCGAATTTTTTATTTTTAACGTTCAATCCACTATCTTTATCCTCGATCACTTCAAACCCGTTTACTTTCTAGCATCAATCCATTCAAATAAACCCTTTGTTTTTCCTTACATATCCACTGTTATCATTGTTTCCCAGTATTTTCTCTTTTTTACCTAAAAAGTTGGTTGTTGACAACGATAAGCATTGTCCTTTAAGATAGGTATCGAATAAATGATATTGATAATCATTATCATTTTTTTGAAATTGGAGGAGGATATTGCGTGTTTCTGAATCAGATGCAAAACCTGCAAAATCGGCTTATTGCAGCTAAAGCGCAGGAGATGGGCATAGCCTGTGAATTGCTTATTCCAGGCTGTGAGGATTTTCTTCGTTTAACCCAAAATGGGCAAACGATTATCATTAACAAGACGCGTTCTCACCGTCTTCCGTTGTTAGCCGGACTGCTCGCGAAGGATAAGCAAGCATCTAATCTGCTGCTAGAGCAGTGCGGATTACCTGTGCCACCGTATACAGTAGTGACTGAGGTGGATGAAGCGATCGCTTTTGTAGAGCAATTGCCTGTAGAGCATCGCTCGGTCGTAGTAAAGCCGCTCGATGCAAGTCGCAGTGATGGCGTAACACTGGATGTACGTACGAAGGAACAGCTTATCGCAGCGATGAAGCATGCAGGGTCATTCAGTCGCCAGATTATGCTACAGCAGTATGTAGCCGGGCTGGATTATCGTGTACTTGTCATCGACGGGAAGGTCGAAGCTGTAACGTGCTACCGTCCTGTGGAACTGATCGGGGATGGGCATTCTACAATTAGTGAGCTTATCGTAACGCTTAATGCACATCGCATAACCCAAACTCCAATAGGCGAGCTTGAGCAATTGGCTACAATCGAAACGAAAGATAGTTCGGTTAATAAGGAGTTGAAGCGTCAGGGATACGACACCATGGATATTCCATCAGCAGGTCAATCCATATCATTATATGCTACGGAAAATATGGAAGCCGGGGCAATTCGCGAATTGTATTCCGACTGTACGGATGATATTTGTCGGCAAAATATTGAGCTATGTATCACAGCAGCGGAAGCGCTGGGAATCGATGTTGCTGGCATTGATATACGCTGTCAGGATATTGCACGTCCACTTACGTTAGAGCAGGGCGGCATTCTGGAGGTTAACGCTTTACCGGACATGATTAATCATGTGTACCCGTACGAAGGGCAATCACGTGATGTGGTTGGCTCGTATCTGAATTATTTATTTGCTACGCAAAAGGAGCCTGTACGAACAGGAACCTATACACAAAGGAGCGTCGATTACGATGTCACTGGAAATCCAAAGTGAATATTTAAAGCTACAGGAGCAAAAGGAATCGAATGCAAGGGCATATCCACGCCATTTCCCGCTGGTAATCAGCAAGGCGAAGGGCATGATCGTCACCGATACCGAGGGACGTCAATATTATGATTGCCTGGCAGGTGCAGGCACACTGGCACTGGGACATAATCCGGATGTGGTTGTTGACGCGATTCGTAAGATGCTGGATCAGCAAATTCCTTTACATACACTTGATCTGGCTACGCCGCTCAAGCTTGCTTTTATGGAGGAGCTATTTTCCTTATTACCTGAATCGATGCGTGATCATGCCAAAATTCAATTTTGTGGCCCAACAGGGGCGGATGCGGTAGAGGCAGCGATCAAGCTTGTCAAAACGGCTACGGGTGGGCGCTCTATTTTGGCATTTCATGGTAGCTATCACGGCTCCACACAGGCAACGATGGCGATGAGTGGTAATCTGAGCAAAAAGCAGCATTTGCAAAGTCTACTGCCTGATGTTCATTTTCTACCCTTTCCTTATGAATATCGCTGCCCGTTCGGTGTTGGTGGTGAGATGACAGCCAAGCTAAGCGCACAATATATCGAAAATGTACTGGATGACTGTGAGAGCGGTATTGTGGCTCCATGTGGTGTGATCGTGGAAACGGTACAGGGAGAGGGTGGTGCGATTCCTGCACAGCTCGAATGGTTACGTGAGCTACGCCGTATTACAGCAGAGCGCGGCATTCCACTGATTATCGATGAGGTGCAAACAGGATTTGGACGTACGGGGCGAATGTTTTCATTTGAGCATGCAGGCATCGTACCGGATGTGATCATCTGCTCCAAAGCGGTCGGTGGAAGTCTGCCGATGTCAGTCATTCTTTATAAGGAAGAGCTGGATCGCTGGCAGCCAGGTGCCCATACGGGTACCTTCCGTGGCAATCAGATGGCCATGGCAACCGGGCTGGCTACCCTTCGCTATTTGCGTGAGCAGCGTGTGCTGGACAATGTACAGCAACGTAGTCAACAGATGATGAATCGTCTTCGCTCGCTACAAGCGATGATACCGGCGATTGGTGATGTACGCGGTCGTGGCTTGATGATCGGTGTAGAAATGGTAGAGCCTTCGGGGACACCTGATCGACTGGGACATTTTCCAGCGAGTGGACGCATGGCGGAAGCCGTGCAACGCCGCTGCTTTGCTAATGGCATGATTATTGAGGTCGGTGGACGCCATTCTTCCGTACTACGCTTCCTACCGCCACTGGTCATTACAGAGCAGGAAACGGAAACGGTTCTGCGCATTTTCGAGCGTTCGCTACATGAAGCGCTGGCAGAGCTGACGGAGCAATGAGCCAGCCCAAAGGATTGGGGCAGTATGCGGTACTTGGCTCCATTCTGATCGGTGCATTTTCACTCGTATTAACGAATAGTGCCTTCAATGTACTGCTGCCTTATTTCGTGAGCTATTATGGTATCTCTACCTTGACTGGCGGCTGGATCATTGCACTCTATATGCTGGCGATGACGCTGACGATGCCTGTAGCCTCGTTAATCGTCGATCGTCTGGGGCGTAAGCGTACGTATATGCTTGGCATTGTACTCTATGGCGTCTCATCGATTGCTGGCGCGCTCTTGTATGAGCATGTAGCGGTGTTACTGCTGGTACGTTTCATTCATGGTGCGGCTGCCGGTCTAATGATTCCGCTCTCGCTCGTATTGCTATTTGATGACTATGGCACAGAGGTCAGAGGGCGTATTACAGGGGCATGGGGAATGCTACTCATGATTGCGCCGGCGATTGGGCCGACGCTAGGCGGTCTGATTATTCAATTCGGCCGCCTGGATGTACTATTCTGGCTCAATGTGCCCTTTGCGATCTGCGCATTATTCTGGTGTGGACGCTATATTCGCCCGTATGTGCCAGCACAGCGCAAGCAGATTCGAATGAGCAGTATTAGCTTGATGATCGCCGGTATCGCCAGTCTGAGCCTGGGCATTCAGCTATATTCGTCCACACTCGTACCTGTCGCCTTCGCATGGATGCTATTCGTGCTTGGTGTGCTGCTGCTTATTGGCTTTGTACACTTGGAAAATAGTCGGCAGGAGCCAATGATTCGCTACAATCTGCTCAAAAGCAATCCGGTATTTGCATGGAGTGTACTCGTGTCGACGATTCAGGATTGTGTGATGTTTGGAGCGATTTTCGCCTTACCGTTACTTTTTCAAAATGTGTTCGGATTGTCTCCGTCGGTATCCGGGCTTATGTTTCTGCCGGGAGCGATCACGACAAGCTTATTCATGTGGATCGGCGGCAACTGGTTTGATCGCGGTCAGAGTAAGCGATTTATCGCTTGGGGAACGGTCGTTGTTGTACTGGCACTAGGGAGCTTTGTTTTCCTGCCGCAAAGCACAGGCATCGTGATGCTTATCCTGTTAATGGCGTGCCGCGGTGCGGGTATGGGCTTGTCCGGTATGAGTGTATCGGCGCTTGGCTTGCAGGCTTTGCCAGAAGAAGATATGCATGAAGGCTCAGCGCTTGCCACGACGCTTCAGCGGCTGATTTCTTCCTTTGCATTAATCATATTGACGTTATTTTATGACGGGCGCTGGCAGATGCTGACAGCGGCTGGCTATGCTACACCAACAGCGCAATGGATGGCATTACGTGAGGTGTTTGTCATTTTGGGAGCAGTATTGCTGGTGACGTTACCTGTCATTTTATCTATAACAAGAAAGAAGGTTGGCATCATTGCTGAACACAACAGGCTTGAAGATCAGAAGCAGCCAACAGCCTGACGCGCTGCTGCAAGCCGAGAAGCATACATGTAAGCTACTTCTAAACTGCTATATTCGTGAACTTCGTCCGGAGCGACCGACCGAGATTACAGTAGACTCGCAGCAACAGATCATACGGATCGATTTCCCGGTAAGCCGTAAAAGCTTGCAAGCACAGCTTGCGTATTATTCGGCGACTGGCGAGCATGAATATCGCTCCATCTCATGGATGCCATATACACAGCAGTACGGGCAGGAACCAACTGCTACGACAGAAACTGAATCGGATACGATGCAGATGCAGGCTCAGGGGAGCGATCATACACAGCTACTGGATGTGATGATAGCGGAGCTGAATGACGGACAACAGGTGACAGGCGAGCGTGCGGCACAATTTCGGCAACGAGTAGAGAATAGTCTGCATAATACGGCGCTTTATATGGAGCACACGACTCGTTACGGTAAGACGCTCACGGACTATCGCAGCTCCGAGCAGGCGCTGATCGTAGGACATCCATTTCATCCTTTTCCGAAAAGTATCCTTGGCTTCAGCCGAGAGGATGTACAGAGGTACAGTCCAGAGCTGGGCAGTGCATACGCACTATGTTATGTAGCGATCAGAAGGGATTGCTATCATCAAGAATGGGCAGTGGAGCAGTATCGCCAGCAGATTGAAGTGCAGCTTCGTGAGCAGCTATTGCGTACAGAAGCAGGATCACAGGATCGTATGCTGACCCATTGGCTTCAAGACGAGCAGTATGAGCTACTGCCCATGCATCCGTGGCAATATGGCTATATTCAGACGCTACCGATCGTGCGGCAGTATATCGATGATCGTAAGCTAATTCTACTCGGACAATGCGGGCCCCTTGCTTATCCGACTTCCTCGGTGCGAACAGTATTTTTACCGGAGCTGCATTGTAATATTAAGCTTCCCTTGCATGTAGGCATTACAAATTTGATCCGTACCAATAGTGAAGAGCAGATGACGCGTACACTCGCAGCCACGCGGTATGTGCTGGAGCAGCAATGCTTTGCAGATGAGCCTTACACGCATATTGCATGTGAAATGGGCATCGCGACCTGCCGCTTTGATTCGGATCAATGGACAAGCTTATTCACGGTTGCTTATCGACCGATTGAATTTGATACATCATGTACCTATGTATTGTCTGCGCTGGTTGAATCGGTGCGACCCGGAGCGCCATCTCAACTATATGAGCTGTTACATAGCATAGCGGATGCAGAAGCGAACGCTGGGAATGAGCGTATGGTGCAGAATGAGAGTATTGCACAGAATGGTAATCGTTCGAGTTCACCCCAGCAATTAAGCGATATGCGTAGGATTGCAGAGCGCTGGCTACGTCTGTATTTGGAGCGCTCGTTACTACCGATTATGCGCGCCGCTGAACAGTTAGGTATTCACTTTGAAGCGCATCTGCAAAATACACTGGTGACGCTCAAGGACAACTGGCCTCACCATTTTATCATTCGGGATCTGGAGGGCGTGAGTGTAGAGCGCCGTATGCAGCGACCTGGGGCTGGCGACGATATTTTGTTTTATACGAGCGAAGCAGCACGTGCGCGCACTGCTTATTATTTTATCGTGAATCATCTGGGCTCTCTTTTACATGTGCTGGCACGGGATACCGGCTGTGATGAGCAGGAGTACTGGCAATTGGCGAGAGCGTTATTGGCAGAAGAATTGGAGCGTTCGGAGCATCCATTTATTCGTGAAATACTGCAAGCAGATGGATTCCAGGCGAAGCAGAATCTACGAAGCTGTCTGCAAGGACATGGCGATACGCCAGCGTATGTGCAAGTACGCAATATGCTAAAACAAACAGGAGAGTGACCATCGATGGGAACAAGCGGAATGATTGAAATCAAGCCACAGCTGAACAGTTCGGCGTACGATCGAGTACAGGAGCGAATTATGCGACAGACGCTGGAAGCGCTCTGGTTTGAAGGGATTTTGCCATATGAGCAGGAGGGAACGGTCTGGAAAACGGAAGGCACAGCTGCAAATGGTGACACGGTAACGTATCGCTGTCAGGCAGCAGAGAAGCTGTCATTTGGAAGGATTCGCATTCAGCCGGGAACGATCCAGCGTGAATCGGAGCCCTGTCATGATGTGCATCTGTTCCTGAATGAGCTGGTGAGTCAGCGTCTGGAGGGTGAGCGTATTCAGCCATTTATTCAGGAATTACTGGAGACGCTGGCCAAGGACAGTCAGTGTCAGGCTTCGCTAAATGACCAAATTCCAGAGCAGGATCAGCATTATGAAGCACTGGAAAGTCATATGACAGATGGACATCCCTATCATCCAAGCTACAAGTCCAGACTGGGCTTCTCTCTGCATGATAATGCGGCATATGGGCCGGAATTCAATCCAGAAGTGCGGTTATACTGGGTTGCTGTACATAAGGAGTGGGCGGACACGGCGGTATCGAATGGCTTTGAGGTTGAAGCGTTATATGCACAGCATCTGAGCACACAGGACTATGAACGTTTTAACGCGCAAATCAAGGCATATGGTGATCCACAGCAATATGTGCTGCTGCCCCTTCATCCGTGGCAATGGGAGCATCGAATCGAGCCGGTATTCACGCGGCAACGGTTCAATGGTGAGCTCATTCCACTTGGTGAAAGTGAAGCGACGTATCGTCCGCAGCAGTCGATCCGTTCGTTATCAAATCGGAATGTAGCGGATGCGCCTTATATCAAGCTCGCATTGCATATGACCAACACGTCCACCAGCCGCATTTTAGCCCATCATACGACACAAAATGCGCCACTGATCAGTGACTGGCTCACTCGTCTGGTGCAGCAGGATGCGTTATTACAGGCGCAAGGCTTTGATCTTTTACGTGAAATGCTAGGTGTGTCATTCCGCTATGCTGAGCTGCCTGCGCTGCAATACGGTGAAGCGTACGGCTCGCTTGGTACGATCTGGCGTGAAAATATAGCTGGCAAGCTAAGCGATCAGGAGCAGGCATGGCCACTGAATGCGGTATCGCTGGTTCAGCCCAATGGTGAACCGTTCGCCGCGCGCGCCATTGCTCGGCATGGAGTAGAGGTATGGAGTAAGGCGCTTGTCAAAGCCGTGGTGCTGCCGATCATTCATCTTCTATATGCACACGGTATTGCACTGGAGTCCCATGCGCAAAATATTATTCTTGTACTTGAAAATGACTTGCCTAAGCGCATCATCGTTAAGGATCTGCATGATGGCGTGCGCTATGTACCGGAGCAGCTGCTCTATCCAGAGCAGGCACCAGAGCTGCACCCGATTCCTGAAACGCATCGCAAGTTCAACCGCTATTCCTTTATCCATGCGGAAAGTGTAGCTGAGGTGAGAGACTATACGTACGATGCATTTTTCTTTATTTGTATGACCGATCTGGCATTTACACTGGAACGCTTTGGGCTGTCAGAAGCAACATTCTGGAAACTTTGTGCCGATACGATCACAGACTACCAGCAACGGCATCCAGAGTATGAGGCACGCTATGAGGATTATGATCTGTTTGCGCCGGATGCGCTAATTGAGGAAATGACCAAGCGCAGACTGTACGGCGATAGTGAGCTGTACTTCCGCAGTGTAAGCAACCCACTACAGCTTGCTAGAGATGGGAAGCTCGGATGAAGCGGCACAGTGACAGTAACGCTACAATCATGGAACGTATTCATAGCGGGCAGCCCGTATTCGGATTGTTCGTTTCCATTCCGCATCCAATTATCATCGAAATGATCGGAGCGGCGGAGTATGACTTTGTCATTATAGATTGTGAGCATACGACGACTGGATTGGAAGTTGTAGAGGAGATGGTGCGTGCAGCAGAGCTGGTAGGTATCACCCCACTTGTACGCATCGCTACACTGGAACGGACGGAAATTCTTCGTTTACTTGATTGCGGAGTGAAAGGCATTGTAATTCCTCATGTGGAGGATGTACAGCAGATCGATGAAGTGGTACGTCATGCTTATTATCATCCGATTGGACAGCGTAGTCTGAATAGTGGACGTGCAGGATCATTTGCCAAATATAGCCTACAGGATTATATCGTACAGGCGAATGAGTCGATCATGATCGTGCCGATGATTGAAAGTGTCACAGGGGTAAGGGCAAGTCAGGAGATTCTAGCGCATCCGCAGGTATCGTTCGTGCTGGAGGGTGCGGTGGATTTGTCGCAATCGCTTGGCGTGCCATGGCAAACCGAGCATCCCGACGTACAGGCTGCACTGGCAGAGCTACATCATATCGCTGTGCAAAGTCAGGTTCCGTACGCTACGGTAGCACGCGGCGAAGCGGACATGGTGCGTTGGTCGCGTGAGGGCGTACGCATCTTCGTGCTTGGAGATGATCGCAATACAGCTTTTCGGGCGTATTGGAATAAACGTAATCTGTATCGGACATCAGGAGGTTGGAAATGAAGCAAACTGTAAGCGATATGCTAAGCAATATTGTCGAAGCGATAACTGAACCGGTATGTGCCTATATTTATGATCTGGCAGGCATACGTCAGCAGGTGCGTCAGATGCTGACGGCATTGCCACAGCGAACTTCTTTATTTTACGCGATTAAAGCTAACCCGGATGTACGCATTATTGAAGCATTGTTGCCGCTCGTAGGCGGATTCGAGGTCGCCTCGATCGGTGAACTGCTCAAGGTACGTAGTGTGAGTCGCGATGTGCCTATTCTGTTCGGTGGCCCCGGGAAAAAGGAGCATGAGCTGGAGCAAGCGATTGAGCAAAATGTCTATGCGCTGCACGTAGAGAGTCTACTGGAGCTGCGACGGATTATCTATATTATGAAAAAACGCCATGAGCTGGCGGCTGGAGCGGAGCGCTTGACTACAGCATCCGCTGAGGACGATGGAAATGAAATGGCTACACCTTCACCCGTACGTATTTTGCTACGGATTAATCTGCACGCGGCTTCTCTGCCGCAGACAGCGATCACGATGGGCGGTAAGGCAACGCCATTCGGATTGGATGAGCATTTACTCGATGAAGCGATGCAGATTATTCAACAGGAGGGAGCTGGCTTTGTACGATTAAGCGGCTTTCATTTCCATTCACTATCCAACAATCATGATGCAGCATTGCATGCCGATATGGTCGAGCTGTATCTAACTCGTGCGGCAGAGTGGAAGGAGCGTTATGGTCTGGAGCGTGTGGAGCTGGTTAACGCTGGCGGTGGATTGGGTGTGTCTTATGATGAAAATACGCCGGATTTTGACTGGCAAGCCTTCACTGCACGAATTGCAGCAAGTGCGGCTCATGCGGCACTACCTGAGACAAGGCTGATCTTCGAGCCAGGACGTCTGATCGTAGCCGATCATGGTTATTATGCCGCAGAGATTATCGATCTCAAGGAATCGCATGGTGAGCAGTTTGCCGTTCTGCGCGGTGGTACGCATCATAACCGTTTACCTGCCTCGTGGGGGCATAATCATCCGTTTGAAATCTATGCTACAGAGCGCTGGCATTATCCGTGGCAACGTTCGGAATGGGTGCACAGCCGCGTTTCGCTAGTCGGTGAGCTATGCACGCCTAAGGATCGTCTGCATACCAACGGTGAGGTCGAGCGTATTCGTGTCGGGGATATCGCTGTTTTCCAGCAGTCTGGTGCGTATTGCTGGACGATCTCGCACCATGATTTCCTCGGACATCCGCATCCTGGGTTTTATTATATTACGGAAGGACGTGACGATGAGCATGTCATCACAGACGATCACCATCAAGCGATCGGGCAAGGTAGCCGCTAAACGGCAAATTTTGCAGGATCTGATCAACGCATTTTTAACCGAAGAGCTGTTAACTGAGCCGCATACACAGATTACACGCTGGGAAGAGATGTCGGACGAGCAGCGGTCAGAGTATGAGGAAAAGAATCCAGCGACATCGGCAGATGCTAATGCGGAAGGCTGGCTATATCAGATCGGAAATATAAGCTTGCGTGTCGTTCCAAGTATTCGGCTGGGACGCCAGTGGTTGGCTGGCTCTGCTATCTATTATCAGACAGCCAACGGTATAGAGCTGATCGATGAGCCTGCGCAGATCGCACAGTATATTTTGCAGCATGTGCTTGAAGCAGAAGCGTATGCTCAGTCAGGCGTAGCAGAATTTATTACAGGTATCGACACTGCGACACGCCAGCTTGCGCTTGCACTGGAAACGGAATCATTGCAACGATTGCAACAGTTACAACCCGGTTCGGCATATGAATGGTTCATTGCAGGTGAACAGATTGCTGCTCTGCGAGATCGTCCATTTCATCCATCATCTAAGGCGAAAACAGGTTTTAGCGAACAGGATTGTCAGTACTACGCGGCAGAATTTGGACAAGCGATCAAGCTACGCTGGCTCGCTCTGCGCAATGAAGTCGTGCAAGCAGGCATGAGCGATCCGGTTCATTCCTGTCTGGAGCTGCTTGTACCAGAGGAGCGTCATCTTTTGGAGACGGAATGTCGGGAGCGTGGGCTGGCTAGTGATGATTATACACTCATCCCCGTTCATCCGTGGCAGTTGGAGCATATTATCTTACCTCGATACACGGCTGAGCTGGATAATGGAGATGTAGTTGTACTCCAAGCTGAAGCAGGGGATGTGCTTGCTACATCCTCCTTGCGTTCAATGGCGCCACAGCAACCAAGCACGGCTATGCTCAAGCTGCCAGTAAGCGTATTGTCACTTGGTGCTGCTCGTTATCTGCCTGTCGTGAAGCTGTTAAATGGTCTATCCGGTGAACGCATGCTCCGCCAGGCAGTCGCCTGTGATGAGCAGCTCAAAGAGCGCGTCTATCTCTGTCAGGAAAATCACTGGTGGGGCTATATGCCAACGGATATGGGATTATTCGATGATCATCCACGCCATCTTGCGGTGCAGCTCCGGCTCTACCCACAGGAGCTACTCGAGGATTCGATACGTATCCTTCCCATGGCAGCACTTGGTGTTGAGCTGGAGGGTACTCATCTATTTAGCCGCCTGCTAGGTAAGGCTCCTGCTGAAAATGAGGTGCTACAGCTATATACCGATATAGCTGAGCTATTCTTTGATGTCGTCATGCGTTTGTTCAAAGTCGGGGTTGTGCCTGAAATTCACGGTCAAAACTGCTGTATCGTATGGAAGAAGGATCGCCCTGCTGCCTTGCTATTCCGTGATCATGATTCGGTGCGATTACATCCACCTTACACCGAACAGCATGGAATCGAAGATCCGCGATATCATATTCGGCCGGGTTATTCCAATAGCCTGTACAACGAAACGCTGGAAAAGCTTATTTTCTACGTGCAATCGCTCGGAACCCAGGTGAATCTTGCCTCAATTATGGAGTCGATCGCTAACGTGTATGGAATCGATGAGCAACATCTATGGCAAATTACCGAATCAGCATGGAAGCAAGCGCTGGCAACGGTTGAACTACCAGAGGCAGATCGCAAGCTACTGTATCGCATTATTTTCGAAGCCGAGCAGTGGCCGACCAAGCTGATTGTACGCCCATTGCTGGAGGCAGATGGTGTACCTGGGGCGATGCCTTCTGGTAAAGGATATGGACATAATCCATTTCGTCGTTAGAGTAGTAGGGATAGGGATGCGGAGAGAGGATAGGGAGTACGGAGTGTTAGTTTATATACAGATATGATAAAAAAGCGAGGCAGATCATGACATCTGCCTCGCTTTTGTGTGGTGTGTGGTTTCATGTGGGACTTCGTATGCGGCTTCAAAGGAATCGAGAGATAGAGTTGCTACGCTATCCATTCACTCGCCATCTATTCCATGCGATCAATCCGGGAATTGTACTTTTCCAGGTACGATATATGCGTCTGATCCACCGCTGGATGGAAGAGCAGGGATCGTATCTGTTACCGAGATACCCCGAATGTCGGTAATACGTACTTTCAGTGGCTGGTTGCCGAGCTGTTCACCGAGGAAATGGTTATAGTCCATCTTTTGCAGGTTGAGCCAGCTGCCGTTTTTCTGCACTTCTAGCTTCATGACTGGATACTTGTGGTTGCGTACCTGTATCGCTGCCCACCACTGGGAGCTGCCTTCCTTGATACGATAGCTAAAATTGCCTGTAATCGGTGCCTTGACTACCTTCCAGGAAATGTTGATCTTGCCATCGCTGACATTACCGATTTTGGCAAATGCATTCGGGGATAGATCCAGTGCACCGCTCGGTGCTCCAGGGTACAGATCGGTTACATACACAACGGTTTTACCTTTTGGCCCGGTCACTTCCAGATAAGCGCCTGCCAGTGCCGCTTTTACACCACCATAATTCATCTGGGTAGGATTGAGCGCTGTGATCTCCATATTGGCTGGAATCGGATCAAGCAGCACCGCACCACCGGAATAGCCGGAGCTGGTGTAGGTTGCGTAGCCCTGATATGTATCGTTCCATGCTGCTGAAGCGGGAAGCGCGAACAATACGACACTCAGCATCGTAGCAATGCCGAGCATGCTCCATTTGGATCTTGACTTTCTTTTCATTTCACATCAACCTCCAGTATGAATGTTGTATTACATCTGTTATACGAAGCAATTTCCTTTAACAGTCTATAATATATTCCATATAAATACAATTATATTTAAATATAACAAAAAGGAAGGTTGTAGGCGATTTTCTATGATTCATCGTATTCAGGCTAAAAGCCCTACAGCTTATTTTACGTCTGCCTCATTCCAGCTTGATAAATTTGTGATATTTTAAAATCATAACTATATTTATTCAAAAATTGGAGGAATACAGACGATGAGGAGTTGGAAAAAGAAAGCTAGTGCGAGTCTGGCTGTTAGCCTGCTAACGGCTTCGATCTTGCCTATGCCGGGCCATGCACTGCATGCTGCGAAGGTAGAGACCGTCGCACCTGTGAACACAACGACAAGTACGATTGTCGATCAACAGACTACAGGTCATGTACACGCTGCCTTTCAGACGGCATTATCCAGCGCATCCGTACAAAATGATACATACGCGATTACAACAGCACGTGCGCAAGCCATTGGCAGCACCGCAACCGTACAAGGTGTCGTCACATACCGAGAGGACACAGGCAACAATTATAGCAATCTGTACATTCAGGATGGACAGGCTGGTATCGTTATCCGTGGACAGGCATTCACTGCCCAGGCTGGCGATACGATTCAAGCCACTGGTAAGCTAGGCGCATATCAGAAGCTTTTGCAAATCGCCGCTACCTCCAGCAATGTCGAGACCATTCAATCTGGCACTATACCTCAGCCGAAGACCATCGACTCCTCCGGCTTTGCTACGGGCAATCCGAATGAAGCTACGCTCGTTAAAGTGTCTCAAGTACACGTAGATAGCGTATCCGGTAATCGGTATACACTTTCCGATGCCAATGGAACCTTTGTCGTATACACCACCAATGCATGGCTTAAATCTGGCTATACCTATACCTCCATCACTGGAGTCATCACGCGTTATCAGGATACATATCAGCTGCTCCCACGCTCTACAAGCGATATTGAGGGCGGCGACCAGGCTCCACCTTCCGGACAGGAGCCATTACGATTGACGATTAATCAAATTCAAGGCACCGCACAAACGTCTACTTATGCCGAACAACAGGTACAGGGCGTCGAAGGCATCGTTACGATGGTCAAAAGCCGTTCTAGCTTTTATATGCAGATGCCCGATGAGCTTGCAGATAATGATCCGCGCACATCTGAGGGTATTCTAGTCTACCGCTCCGCTCATAGTGTAAAGCTGGGAGATCGCGTCCAGGTAGATGGAAGTGTGAAGGAATATCGCGAGACTGGCTATGCAGATGCCGCTGATCTAACGACAACTGAAATTGCCGCTTCCTCGATCAAGGTGCTAGCAGAGAATCAGCCGCTTCCAGCACCTACGATTATTGGCCCGGGTGGACGTAGCATTCCAGAGCAGATTGCTTCGGTGGATGGCAAAGCTCCATTTGACCCTGCACAATATAGCATTGACTTTTATGAAAGTCTGGAAGGGATGCGGGTACAGCTGAATGATGCGGATATTATCGGGCCTTACACGTATGAGATTCCAGTGACGGTCGATGCAGCAAGTCATGCACGCCGTACACCAGCAGGCGGCTTGATCATTACTGATGGAGATTTCAATTCGGATCGATTACTTATTGCAAGTAAGCCAAGTCAGCCGATCAAGACCGGAGACCGCTTCAATGGTGCGATTACAGGTATTATGAGCTATAGCTACAGCAATTTTAAAATCCTGCCGGATCAGCCGTTGCCTACGGTTCAGGACGGAGGCTGGAAGCGCGAGGTGTCCCATCTGCAAAATGGGCCACAACAGCTCACTATCGCTTCATTTAACGTAGAAAACTTCTGGAACGATCCAGCAGCGACAGATAAAACGCAAAAGATTGCTCGAGATGTTGTCGACAATCTGCATACGCCGGATATTCTCGCATTGATGGAGGTTCAGGACAATAACGGCGCAACTGATGATGGCACAACGGATGCGAGTCAGAACTTTGAGGCGCTAATCGCTGCCATTCAAGCAGCAGGTGGGCCAACCTATGGCTATGCTAGCATCGCTCCGATCAACAATCAGGATGGCGGAGCCCCTGGCGGTAATATTCGGGTCGGATTCCTATATAATCCGCAGCGTGTCACCTTACCTATAGCGCCGGGCGGTGCAGGCGATTCTGTAACCGCAGTGACGTATGGAGCGACAGGCTTGAGCGTTAATCCGGGTAGAATTGATCCGGGTAATGCCGCTTTCGAGGCTTCACGCAAGTCGCTGGCAGCGCAGTTCGTCTTTAACGGTCAATCGGTGATCGTCATTGCGAATCACTTCAACTCCAAGGGCGGCGATCAGGCGCTATATGGCGCAGCACAGCCTCCAGTACGCAGCAGCGAGATTCAGCGTGCTCGTCAGGCAGCCGTACTCAATAATTTTGTAAAGGACACCCTTGCTCAGAATAGCAGCGCGAATATTGTACTCGTCGGTGACTTTAATGATTTTCAATTTTCCAACACATTTAATATTTTAAAAGGCAAGGAATTGACGAATCTGGTGGATACCTTGCCCGTCAATGAGCGCTATTCCTATGTATACGAGGGCAATTCTCAAACGCTGGATCATGTGCTAATGACCTCGCAGCTGGCAGCACGCGCGCAGCTGGATATCGTGCATATCAATTCCGACTTTATGGAAGAGGATGGACGTGTCAGCGATCATGATCCACTACTAACGCGCATCGACTTTACACCGAAGTCAGACTCCAAAGACAAGGATAAGGATCGTGGTACCACAACTACTCCAGGTACGAATACCAATACAGACGCGGCGCCATCCGGTGGTGCAGGTACAGCACCGATAACGCCAACAGCTAGCTCAGAACCTGTTGCGCAGGGCGTATCGGAAAATGGACAGCTCGCTCGTTGGACGATTACTCCGGAGCTACAGCAGGAAGGTAATCGCATGGTAGCTACCAGTGTGATTGATGCCGCAGCAGCACAGCGTATGCTGAATAATACAGCAACGACATTACAGCTTGATCTGCAAGCAACATCAGCTGTGAATAGCTTCCAGTTGCATATTCAGCAAGCAGCGGGAACCACCTTAACCAGTCAAAGTCAGCTACAGCAGATTACAATAAATACGCCGCTCGGACAGTATCATTTGCCAGCTAGTTTAGTTAAGCAAGCACTCACCACTGCACAAACGCTGGAGCTGGAAATTTCATCTGATTCTACAGCTGTTCAAGAGGCGCAAGCAGCGGGATACACGCCTTACGCAGCCGTAGCCTATACGATCAATACAATCGCTGCCAATGGTAATAAAACGGCTGTACGTGAGCTTGGGCAATATGTAAAACGAACCATCGCCTCCAATGCCATTCAAACGGGTCAACGAATCGCTGTCATGCGTGTAGAACAAAACGGCACAGGCAAGGTGCAATACACACCTGTCCCGTTTTCCATCCAATCGGGCCAGATTACGCTGCTTAGTAACACCAATAGTAGCTATATCGCACTTCGTGCAGAGGAGCCTGCCTTTATGGATATGCAGGGACACTGGGCTCAAGCTGTAGTACAGCAGTTGCGCGACACAGGCGTAATTCAGGGACAGAGCAATACACAATTCACGCCAACAGCGGGCGTAACCCGAGCTGAGTTCGCTGCTATGCTCACACGTGCACTGGGTGTATCCACTCTGGCAAATGTAAGCTCTGGCTCGAACACTAGCTTCACAGATGTACCTGCATCTGCATGGTATGCCAGCTCCGTTCAAGCAGCCAGCAATGCAGGCTGGATCAAGGGCGATGAGAAAGGGAATTTCCGTCCTAATGCCCAGGTAACCCGTCAGGAAATGGCTGTCATGCTGCAACGCGCATGGAGCGATGTCATGATTAACATTAACAATACCAGTACCCATACAGGCAATAGCAACACATCATCCCAACGACTGACCGATACAGCAACTATTGCAAGCTGGGCCCTACCAGCAGTCCAGCAATTAGTCACAGCCGGGCTGATCGAAGGCAACGCAGAAGCCCGCTTCCAGCCTACACGCTCTCTAAGCCGCGCCGAAAGCGCAGCCGTTATTAGCCGCCTCATTAACGAGATTACTCGTTCTTGATGCACGGATGCAGGGATACGTTGTAATCAGAGAAACGGTCGATCCGTTATATTGATTTTGAAGATCAGCATGTATCATGAAGTAAGCTTACTAAGCATTAGACCATCTACATTATAAAATGCTGTCTATCAAAATAGCCTGCCTCCGTACTGCATCGGAGGCAGGCTATTGATTTTTAAGAAGCAAAATATTTTACGGTGTACAAGGGGAGTCAGCTAGCATTTACTTCTACTACATAGAGCACTGTGTGATACCAAATTCCGTCTACGTATTGATCCGTATAGTCATTTCAACAATGATAGTAGCGATCTTCATAAAATTCTCTGTACACTCCTAGCACAAGCCATTAACAATCCATTATAGCTTTATTACAGCAATCGAAGCTCCAATCCCTGGCACATTCGGATTATTCACTCCACGCGGCAGATCAAAGTTACTAATATACAATGTATTCCCAACAAACGAAACACTTGCCGGAAACTCTAGTGGCCCTGCATTGTCGTTATGCGCAACATCCGTTACCTGACCATCCATCGTGACCTTCACAATCGCGTTGCGTTCATTGGCAGCGATATAGATCTGACCATCTGGCCCAAGTGTCAGCCCATCCGCGCCATACAGCAATGGGCTTTTGGCGATCGTTTCGGCTGCACTGAGCTTTCCATCCGTTTGTATCACAAAGCGATTCACCTCGCCTGAGCTAGTATTGCTCGTGTAGATTGCGCCATCGGTATCGATCGCGATCCCATTGACGACAATCTGCTGCTCGGCACGCTCAGCAGTCAGACTAGTCGCATACGTCTGCACCTGACCGCCAGCCGTCACCGCATAGAGATTACCTGTCGCTCCACCTGTCACATATAAGGTGCCATCCTGCGCAAAGGCAAGCCCATTGGCACCGGCTACACCGCTGGCAAAAGTTTCTACTTTGGAGCTGTCGAATGGCTCTCCTGTCAGGTCAGCTGCATTTACCTTGAAAATAACACCCTCATCGCCGCCACTCGCAATATATAGATTACCTGTCGTATCGAGTGCCATACCTGTGCCTGTACGCGGAAGTACGGTTAATATCGTTGAAGCACCTGTTGTTGCATCGATGCGATATAGTTCTCGTGTATCCATGTCGGCGGTGAATACATAGCGCTCATTGGCAACAATGCCTTCGATGCGCGTACCCGTTGTTTGCTCGGGCTTGAGATCGGTCAATATCGTAACCGATAATAGATCAGCATACGTGTTACCGGTTACATTATTTGTACTACCTTCCGTAGTGCTTTCTCCTGTACTCATGCCTGTACTTGGAGTGGAAGGAGATACGCTATCGTCTGTATTCTTTTTCACCTGAACGATGCGAGTAGAAGGGTTGTAGTGTACACCATAACCCAATTGCTGAAATGCAGAACGAACCGGGATTAATACTTCTCCTGACGTAACAACTAGAGCAGTTGGAGACGTGCTGGACAGATCGTTTGTGCGGGTAAACGTGACACTTTTCTCGCCAAGAGTGAGTGTAAGTATCCCCGTCTGCTCATTCCAATCTGTCTCAGCTCCTAATTGTCCCGCTATAGTCTCAAAAGGCACATACAGACGGTGATTCAGTGTAAAGCCCTCGATGCCAACAGCTTTACCATCGACCGTCATGTTCATATCGGTTTCCATTGGGGCTGCCCCGCTAACTGAGGGCAAAAACACAAGTCCGCTAGCAAGTACACATGCTGCCAAAGCTTTGTTTCTCATCATTCTGATTTCCCCTTTCCCGTTTGAATGTGGCTAATGAGCCTTTGTCCATATTCCACAGCAGCCAGTTCGATTCCTTTCCTATGGCGCGATAAAAATGGATAAACATAATATATTTTTACTTTTTATGTATATTCATACATGGAAATGAGCATCATCTACATCTAGAGGCTGAGATGAATCGTTGATAACTCATTCCCAAAGCTGATTTATTTATAAATTAACTGTATTAAAATGAGACCAAGCCATATATTCGTGAACAGGAGGAATTCAATTGAACAACATAGCGAAGCAGAATTATATACTTACACATACATCGCAACAACCCGTATCACCATATCGTGCAGGCGCGGAAGAACGGATCTCTTGCTTTTTCTATACATGGACACCGGAGGGAACAAGTATGGAGCAAACCAATGAACTGGATGAATCAATGGTAATGAGTGCCGAGGAGCAGCAGCGTCAGATTGAGGAAGAGCTGGAATACTTAAATTCCTGGGATCGTGTACTGGAATGGCTGTAATGCCGTAGATCCTTAACTCGTTATGGGCAAGTTAAGCAGTCATTTTCCACATTGTGCATTCATAACTGCCTAAAGCGGTTAATGGGTACTATAGCTCTGTATAGGGTCTATATATCACTCGACAACGGAGCATCTTGCAGTCTGTGGATGAACATCTGCTAGTCATGGACATTCCTACATGCTGCGCACAAGGAGGCTATACACATGAACTTTAACCTGAATAATCTCAAAGATATGCTTACTGGCAAAGACGGAAATAAGGAAGGCGGCAATGGATCATCCGGAGGTATTATGGATATGATCAGCAAGCTGCCACTTGATCAGATCATTCAAAAGCTGCCGCTAGATAAGCTGTTAACGCCAGAATTTATGCAAAAATATACACCATTTCAATCGATCGGCGAGCTGCTGCAAAAGGCAGGTCTGGGTACAAGCACCGATTCCGCTGACAAGGTGAAGGAAGTACCTAAAGATCAGCTAGATACCCATGTAAGTCAAAATACACAATTCGGATCACTCCAGCAAATGCTACAAAAAGCCGCTGAGTTTTATGCCTCTCGCAAAGGCGGGCAGTAAGCAGTATAAGACCTGTTGATCGAGTTCAACTATACGCATCAGATGGTCTAACGATACTCGATTATTCATTCACTAATGAGCACCGCTTTGATTATGATTTTCCCACTGGAGCAGGCATCCGAAGCACATCTGATGCTAGAGAAGCGAAGCACCGTAGGTAAGCCCCTCTTAAAAGGTGAAGCATAGGGTAAAGAAGTGAATGCATATTCGATTAGAGGTTACCCGGAAGGGTAACCTTTTTCATTTGTAGGCTAATACTGCAATGAGTCATTTGGAATGACTATACAGATAATGTATAATATTTTTTATTAGTTTACATAATATTTATTATGGTAATAAAAATAAAAAATATCAATTGAAGCTAACATAAATAATTCATCACAAACTAAATTATACTTTGCATCAATCTTCGACAAACTTATATAATAAGTGACAAAAAGACGAATGAAGTGAATGTATGTATACTTTTTCTAAATCGATCACGAACATCATAATGACATAGAACAGCGGATCCTAGTGAAATGGATAGATGAGGGGGATTCATCATGAGCAGTATTACTGTTGAGGAAGCGATGGCAGTTGGAGCTTTGACACGTGCGCGTATTATTGCGGGATTTAGTGGCTTGAAGAATCCGATTGAGCATGTCACAGTACTTGAAATTCCGGATTCGGAGGAGTGGTTTAAGGGGCATGAGTTGATTATTACTGCCTTTTACAATATTCGTGACGATGCTGAGCGACAACTCGCCCTATTAGATAAAATGAAGCTGATGCACTCCGCTGCTCTTGCTCTCTGTTATCCAGGTCTACATTATCATGCTTTGTCTGAGCAGGTGCTTCAGCGTGCAGAAGAGCTGCACATTCCCATTATCGAAATTCCGCGTGATGTGCCTTATATCGATATCATCTCACCGGTTGTACAGGAAATTCAGAAAAATCGCTCGCTTGAAATCAAGCAAATGCTTGAAATCCAGAATCAGCTGACCGAATGGCTTGCCCAGAAGCTAGATCCAACGATGATTATTCCTAAAATTGGAGCGATTCTCGGCGATCCCTTACTGCTGGTCGATGATCAATATCGCCAGCTTGCAGGCTATCAGATGGAGTTGACTTCAGCTTCATCTGTGCATGATGAGACGGATCATGCTGGAGTTAGTGATCCGAGCATACCAGACCAAGCTATAGTGGAGACTGCTTCACGTCATGACGCCTATCCTTCGTCGGTGCTGCCAATGTCGATTGCGACTCATATAGCAGCTGAATCCGAACTGGATGGACAGCAATATATCGTAGAAACGATTCAATCTGCTGATCGTGTATATGGCTATCTATGTGCGTGGAGTGAGGATCGTATGCCTCCTTTTAAAGAAATGCTGTATCACTCCGTCGCGGTCAGCCTGGCACTCTATTTTACTCAGGAGGACGCGATCCAGAGCGCAGCACGTGATTACCAGCAGACTGTACTCGTCAACTGGCTTAATGGTCAGGAGATTACACCCGATCAATTGGAGCGTAGCATACAGGAGCTTGGTTATGATCCGACTACATTGGTAGGCATGGCGTTGGTGACTGCATCGAATCGGGAGCAGTCTAGTGAGCTGGCAGGACAGATCAACACATGGTGCAAGCACAATGATCACGCTCGGCGCTGCATGGTGATTGCTCATGGCTATCAGCTGGTGTTGCTACTAAGTCAACCCGCGAAAAAGGATGCCTTTGAGGCGGAATATGAAGACTTTTTCGCATCGATGCATCGTCAGGTGCATGTTGAGCATACGGTGATCTATGGTCGTATGCTTCATCATCTAGCAGAGGAAGGAGCGGCTTTATACCGCAGTTTACAGGATGTACTCTATTTTCGTCAGCGTATTCCGGCTCTACCGGATGTGATGTATACGGCTAGATTGCCCATTTTCCAGCTACTGCGTACAAGTCGTGCGGCTGCCTTACTT
Source organism: Paenibacillus hunanensis (assembly GCF_034055775.1). Lineage (NCBI taxonomy): Bacteria > Bacillati > Bacillota > Bacilli > Caryophanales > Paenibacillaceae > Paenibacillus > Paenibacillus hunanensis. The sequence continues at coordinate 2,862,985 of NZ_CP139194.1, forward strand.
GCTCCACTTCGTCCGTTGCTACAGCCCTTGCTGGAATACGATCAACGAATGAATGCAGACTTCATGGAAACGCTGGAATACTTTCTATTTTATCCAGAGCAGCAGGATTTACCGGATGTGCTGCATATTCACCGTAATACACTCAATTATCGCAAGCAACGTATTATTGAGATTCTAGGGATGAATCCATTTGAAAATCCATATCGGATGCAAGTTGAGCTGGCGCTGTTAGTGCATCATTTAACATGATGGATAGAGAACTGGATGCAAAATAAAATGATCATATCGGAGATAGAGGCATGTTAGATATAGTCGAACATGCTTCTTTTATTTGAATTTTTTTAAAATAATATCATTATCCGAGTACTATAATGTTAAAATACATAACACAAAAACGTCGTTTTGGTCATTTGAACAAATAAAACGCTAATTTTTCAGTCTGAAATCCCATTATCATGACAGGAATTATACTCTACTATAGGAGCATACCCGGTGCGAACCGGTAATGAGGGAGGGGTTCAGATGAGTCAAAATGGTAATGCGGATGATTTCTCACTGTCACGGGTGCCTGCTGATCGTAGGGAGTCGATGTTCAGTATTATGCTGGTCAGAATTGGAGCACTGACGTGTATTTCACAGTTTCTGATCGGTGCCGCGCTAGGCTATGGCATGACGCTATGGGACGCATTCTGGGCTACCATGTTCGGTAGTGTTATTTTGCAAGTGGTGTCTGCACTACTTGGAATCGCTGGAGCGAGAGAAGGGATGTCAACAAGTCTGCTTGCCCGCTGGTCAGGGTTCGGACAGTATGGCTCCAGCATCATTGGCTTGATTTTTGCTATTTCGCTTACAGGCTGGTTTGGCGTGCAGAACTCGGTTTTTGCTGAGGGAATTGATGGGGTTACAGGCGGTAAGCTTGGCTTTGTGGTTGCATCCATTATTACAGGCGTAGGCACGACATTACTCGTCTACTTTGGCTTCAAATGGATTAGCTGGACAGCGAAGATTACCGTACCATTATTTCTAATTGTGATGGGGATCGGTATTTATCAGGTGCTGAAAAATCACTCCATCGCACAGCTAGCTACAATGGCGCCACCGGGGCCATTAATGACAATCGGTGCAGCAACGACGATGGTAGCAGGCGGCTTTATTGTCGGCTGTGTAACGACACCGGATATGACTCGCTTTGCCAAATCTGGACGGGATGTCGTCTGGATTACGCTTGTAGGTACCTTTCTCGGCGAGTTTGGCGTGAATCTGATTGCAGTGCTGATGGCTCATGCTGTAGGTAGCGCTGATATTATGTCCATCGTGATGCAATTGACTGGCTTGCTGGGTGGTGCCATCGTTGCCTTTGCCACACTTAAAATCAACGACATGAATCTGTACTCCTCCTCGCTGGGCATTACGAACTTTTTAAGCACTATTTTCAAAATCAATATGAATCGTGGTGTGCTGACCCTCATTCTGGGCGGTCTCGGTACACTTCTATCCATCGTTGGTATTCTCGATAAATTCACTGCCTTTCTGATCATTCTCGGCGTAGCCATTCCACCGATCGCAGGTATTATGGCGATCGATTACTACCTTTTAAAACGATTCCGGCAGGAGCTGGACACCTCACGTGCGCTGGGCACATTGCCGGAATACTGTGAGAAGTTCAATCCGGTCGCGATCTTCTCCTGGCTCATTGGCTTTGCCGCAGGCCTGTTCATTACATGGGGTGTACAGGCGCTCACGTCTATCATTGTCAGCTCGGTTGTCTATTATGTGGGCATGAAGCTGCTCGCACCGAAAAAGGTGTTGGATCTAACCAAAGGCTAAGTAAGGCTGAGATAAACTGAGTTAACTTGGATTGGCTTACGACGTCTAGTATAAACGTTCATTCTCTTTATTTATCTAATCAACTGATCCACTACCGAAGGAGGCCTACATTCATGAGATGGATTACGGAAGAAGATATTGAAAATCTGGCAGTTGGAGCTGCATTACTGGGCACTGGCGGCGGTGGCGACCCTTATCTGGGCAAGCTAATGGTGCAAAAGTGTATTCGTGAGCATGGTCCTATTCAAATGATCGATCCATCCGAATTGCCAGATGAGGCATGGGTCATTCCGACAGCGATGATGGGGGCACCTACAATCATGATGGAGAAAATACCGAATGGTGATGAAGCGCTCAAATCTATGCGTTTACTGGAGGAAAAAGCCGGCATTACCGCCTTTGCCACGATGCCGATCGAATGTGGTGGCTTGAACTCCACCGTGCCATTTGTCGTCGCGTCCAAGGCAGGCATTCCGCTTGTAGATGCGGATGGGATGGGACGTGCTTTTCCCGAGCTGCAAATGGAGACCTTTCATATTTACGGCATCTCAGGCACACCGATGGCGCTACACAATGAACGTGGCGATCGTGTCATGCTGGAAACACTGGATAATCACATGCTGGAATACATTTCACGTGGCATTGCTGTACGCATGGGCGGTGCAGCACATGTCGCTGAATACATGATGAATGGGGCAGATGTGAAGCGTACCTCCATTCATGGGACGATGACGCTCTGCATGGAGCTAGGACGGGCGATACGCGAGTCTCAGACGACCAAGCGTGATCCAGTCGAAGCGATTAAGGAGGTTACCCGCCAGTCTATCTATGGAGAGGCGCTCGTGATTTTCCGAGGCAAGATTACGGATATTGAACGTCAGTCGACAGATGGATTCGTGCGTGGTAAAGCGCTTGTGTCTGGACTGGGAGAATATGAAGGGCAGGAGCTTCGGGTCGATTTTCAAAATGAGAATCTATGCGCGATGATCGATGGAGAATTGCAGGCGATGGTGCCCGATCTGATCACTTTTCTCGATCAGGAAACAGGTATGCCGATCACAACCGAATCGATCAAGTACGGCTTCCGGGTAATCTGCCTGGCGATTCCGACACCGGATATTATGCGTAGTGAGGCAGCGCTTGAGGTATGGGGGCCGCGTTATTTTGGCTATGATACCGATTATGAGCCAGTCGAGCGGATTCAGCAGAGAAGGAGTGAGCAGCATGTATAAGATCGGCATCGATGTGGGTGGAACGAATACAGACGCAGTCATCATGAATGAACAGCAGCAGGTCATTGCCAATGTCAAAGCGCCAACAACACAGGATGTTGAATCTGGCATTTACGACGCGCTTGATCGTATTTTGAAGCAATCTGCAATTGATCCGCGGCGCATCTCCTCTGTTATGCTGGGTACAACGCATGCGACCAATGCGATCATTGAACGCAGCAGACTAGCCAAGATTGCCTGTGTACGCATTTGTCTGCCTGCTGGAACCTCTGTCGAGCCGATGTTCACATGGGATGCCTCGCTCAAGGCAGCAGCCGGAAGCGATTACTACTATGTACATGGCGGCTGTGAATCGAATGGACGACCTCTAGTAGCGAAAAGTCTGGATCGTGCTGAATGTATGAGTGTGCTGGAGAAAATTCAGGCCTCCGGTGTCGAATCGATTGCGGTGACGTCGATCTTTTCTCCAGTGCTGGCTTCCTATGAACAGCAATTCGCAGGGTGGGCAGCAGAGGTACTGGGAGAGGATTTCCCTGTAACGATCTCGTCAGAGATTGGAAGCCTTGGTTTGCTGGAGCGAGAGAACTCTGCTGCTCTGAATGCAGCGCTTGTTAAGGTAGCTTCTGCAGTATCCGGTGGACTGGAGATGGCGCTACAGCGCTACGGAATCGAGGCGCAGATTTATTTTGCCCAGAATGACGGGACACTGATGACACTTGAATATGCGAGAAAGTACCCGATCCTTACAATCGGCTCCGGGCCAACGAATAGTATTCGTGGAGCAGCAGAATTAAGCGGGTTAAAGGATTGTATTATTTGCGATATTGGTGGCACTACAACGGATATTGGCATTCTCGTCAATGGCTTTCCGCGCGAATCGAGTGTGGCGGTGACGCTCGGTGGGGTACGTACTAACTTCCGGATGCCAGATATCGTATCGATCGGGATTGGCGGCGGTAGTATTGTAAGACAAACCGAAGCTGGCGTTACAGTGGGGCCTGATAGCGTAGGCTACAATATCGTACGCGATAGTATCGCATTTGGCGGTAATGTGCTGACGGCAACGGATTGTCTGCTTGCTTCAGGTCAGGCAGTTATCGATCATCCGGATTGTGATCTGACACGATTAGCTGTCATTCCACAGCAGGTATGGCAACAAGCGATTGCATACATTAACGAGCAGGTGCAAACAGCAATCGATCAAATTAAGACGAGTGCGGCAAACGTCCCGGTCGTGCTGGTAGGTGGTGGTGCAATTCTCATTCCAGGCGGGATTGAAGGAGCTTCCGAAGTGATTCGTCCGCAGCATTCGGGCTGTGCCAATGCACTGGGTGCTGCGATTGCGCAGGTAAGTGGGGATATTGATAAAATGTTCTCCATGGCAGGTCGTAAGCGTGAGCTAGTGCTGGAGGAAGCGGCGAATGAAGCCAAGCAGAAGGCGATTGATGCAGGTGCTGATCCAACGACGGTCGAATTGATCGATCTAGAGGAGCTACCGATGGCGTATGTTACGTCTGAATTTGTACGTATTAAAGCCAAAGCAGCAGGTGCGATGAAAGCTATGTCTGCGGTGTGATCGTGAATCTACAATAAAACCCCCGGTGTATCCTTTCCATATACAGGAAGGATACACCGGGGGTCTATTTATATCGTGCTACTTACATACTTACAAGTTACTTCTATTTACAAATGATCAAATGCCATCACGTAGGAAAGCATTGGCAAGAATCAATGCTCCTTTTTTCGCCTGTGTATCCGCAAGTACATTCAGCATCATAAAGTCGTGAATAATACCGCCAAAGCGAGCTTCGGTGACTGTTACACCAGCCTCACGCAGCTTCGCTGCATATTCCTCACCCTCATCTCGCAGCACATCTGCTTCACCCGTGATCACAAGTGCTTCTGGCAAGCCTTGCAGCTGCTCTGTTGTGGCACGAAGTGGAGAAGCCGTAATCTGTGCGCGCTCAGATTCATCCGTTGTATATTGATCCCAGAACCATTTCATTCCTTCTTTTGCGAGGAAGAAGCCTTCTGCAAAGCGATCATAAGAGCCAGTATCAAAGTTAGCATCCGTTACTGGATAGAACAGCAGCTGCTTGGCGATTGTTGGGCCGCTACGTTCCTTAGACATCAGCGTCATCGCTGCGGTCATGTTACCACCGACACTATCGCCACCTACATACAGACGGGATGTATCGAAGCCTTGCTCGCTGCCTTTATCTGCAATCCATTCCAATACCGCATAGATTTCTTCAATCGCTACTGGATAGCGATTTTCTGGAGACAGACTGTATTCAGGGAATACGACTGCAACCTCGCTACCTACGGTCAGCTCACGAATCAGACGATCATGAGTATGAGAGTTACCGAATACCCAGCCAGCCCCATGAATGTACAGCAGTACAGGTAATTGTGCCGGTGCATTTTTTGGACGCAGGATACGGATGGCAACCTCACCCTTTGGACCGATCGGTAAAGTCAGATCCTCTATATCGACATCCGGCTTGTCGATGTCACCGGATTGTACCTCGTTGACAGTCTCACGACCTTTTTCCGGGCCGAGCTGATACAGGAATGGTGGTTTGGAGTTATCATCGGCGAATTTCTGTGCTGCGGGTTCCAATACGATTCTTTTTTCTTTGCTCATGGTAAAGCCTCCTTTGGAAATAGGTAGATGATTATGGATGCTGCTAATAACTCGAATATTCATGCCCTTCAGCACCGATGATGACTCGACAACTCGGCATCATCGTTATAACTGATCTTACACATACAAATAGTTGCAATTATGATATTAAACACATCAATCACAATCTCATTGCTATACAAAGTTACATGGCATGACTTTTCTACTTAGTAATAAACGAATTTGTACTTCCTAAAACAGCTCGGTTTGTAGCATCTCACATACCGAAGGACATAAGGATACAGCTTCACCTCCTCTTTTGAATTTGTATGCAAATTAATTTTATAAAATTTAATAATTAAAGATTAACATATCAAATCGCAATAATCAACAGCTGTTCAATGCAAGATGAAGCAGCATTCTGTTATACTTTGATAAGTGATGAAAATCCAAAAAAGGAAAGAACATAATTCTATGAATAGACATGATCAAGCTCAATTTAACAAAAATCTTCCCTTGGATAAAAGAGATGTACAGTCAGATTCCTATTCCGATCGAAATGAGGACCTGAATATATTAGAGAGCTATACTGAGGAGCTTGAAGCTTTTGAGGATTGGATGAAGGATGCAGGATATACCGCGTATACACGTCGATCCTATTTGCATGACATTCATGAATTTCTATGCTCTCACTCCGTACAGGGCAAGTCACTGGATGAGCTGAAAAAGAGACATGTACTGTCCTATCTAAGCAGTGCTCGCTCGCGTGGTGTGAGTGATTCGACACGTAATCGAAAGCATGCAGCGGTGAGCTGTTTTTTCAAAGCATTGATGGAGATGGAGCTTGCCGAGCATAATCCAGCAGCAGGCATCAAAAAAGCCAAAACGGAACAAAACAAAGAGCCGCTCTATCTGGATGAGTCGACATTATCGAATTTTTTCAAGTCGATTGATGGCAAATATCGCACACGCAACCTGACGATCTTCTTACTGATGGCGTATATGGGATTGCGTGTCGGTGAAGTTCATCTGCTTAACATACAGGATTATAATCAGGAGCGTAGAACGCTACAGGTCTTTGGTAAAGGACGCAAATGGCGTACCCTTCCGGTACCGGAGGCAGTGGCTAATATGCTGAATCAATCCATCGAAGCACGCCTCACCCCGTGGCGCGATGGAGAGCAGGCATTATTCATTTCACAAAAAGGCACACGGCTATCGATTCGCAACATTCAGCAGATCGCAGCGGATACATTCGATCGTTTTCAGCAGGATGTGGATCCGTCTCGCAGACTACCGTATTCCAGCCACAAGCTCAGACACTCATTTGCAACGATGCTATTGCGTCAGGGAACGGATCTGCGTACTGTACAGGAGTTGCTTGGTCACTCATCGATTCAAACAACGATCATCTATACCCACGTACGTGATCGTGAGAAGGAGGAGGCCATCTCCAAATTGCAGGTACATCTGCCTGATTCGGCTGGAGAGGAGGACGACGATGCTTGAGTTACATGATCCATTATGGAGCGAGCTGGATACCGCATTTGGTACAGCGGAAGAGGTGCCGGAATTACTGGCTTCCTTACTTCATGAATATGATGAAGAGATTTTACAGGAACTAACCGAATTATTGCTGCATCAATATACCATCTATACAGCTACAGTAGCTGCTGTACCTTATTTAATACAAATAGCTGAGACGTCATCTTTATCGGTGCGAATGGAATTGTACATCACATGTGGCATGATGGTATTGGGTTATGCCGCTCAAGCTACCACTATAGCGAAGACATTAGCGAGCGAGCAGTGGGAACCATTACAACGAGCTTATGCAGACGCATTAGAGCGCATAAATACGCTGCACGACTCGGTACTACACTATGCTAGAACACATATTGATGATCCGTCTGAGCAGGAATATATCCTTGCAGCATGGCTTGCTTACGGTCATCACGATACACTGGCAGAGCTAATCCTACACCATACCGGTGAGCAAGAATACGAGGGTACCTGTCCAGCATGTGAGCAATCGTTCTATGCCGTTGTGTCCGATGATGGAACGATGACGCTGTCTCCAGATGATCCGGTATTCGCACAGAACGCTAAACATAATGAAATTATTCCAGCTGAATTACCATCAGCAGGAGCATGGGGAGCTTTACGCTACGCAGCAGAACAGATGAATGCCAGGGTTCTACTTCAGCGACTCCCTTCTATGACAGGTACGGGTACCTGTCCACACTGTCATGCAACGATAGCCATTGCTGATTCGCTATGCTAAACAATGATGCTATATCGCTATCGTTCACCCTAGCAGGCGAATGAGCGATGTATATACTATAGTTGTTATTAAAGTTGTTATCAAAAAGGATAACTAAAAAAGCTGTCGACATGCTATAAAGCGATGTTGACAGCTTTTTTTGTAAAAATCATCCAAACCTTATTTTGTCTGAAAAGCACAATAATATCATGAAAATTGTGTATATAATCATATAGCAATCAGGAGTGATGGAAGCTTTAGTATCACTTTTCCAAAAAATAATGCAATAATTTAACGCGTCAAAGTGTAGGATTGTGTAGTTTTTTATAGGTGCCGATTAACATAAGTGAATAATGTAAATATACCTTACAGGAAGAAAGGATTTGTTTTATGAGCAATCTGAAACCTAATACTTCACTGTTTCGGCGCAAGCCGATTGTCCCTTCTGAGGGAAATCTGAAACGTGTGCTAGGACCGATCGATCTGACTACACTTGGTGTAGGCGCTATTATCGGTACGGGGATTTTCGTACTGACAGGTGTTGCGGCAGCCAAATACGCTGGCCCGGGTCTAGTATTATCCTTCCTGCTTGCAGGTCTGGTATGTGCCTTTGCTGCACTGTGTTACTCGGAGTTTGCGTCCTCCGTACCTGCATCCGGTAGTGCATATACGTATAGCTATACGACCTTCGGTGAGATTATCGCCTGGATTCTGGGATGGGACTTAATTCTAGAATACGGATTCGCCAGCGCTGCGGTTGCAAGTGGCTGGTCGGGCTACTTCCAGAGCTTAATTGCTGGATTCGGTATTCATTTACCGACTGCCTTAACAAGTGCATTTAACCCTGCCAAAGGAACTTATTTTGATATTACCGCTTCTGCCATTACGCTGCTGATTGCATTACTGCTCACGCGTGGTGTGAAAGAAGCAACGCGTGCGAACGGCGTCATGGTAGCGATCAAGCTAATCGTTGTGCTCGTATTTATCGCGGTTGGCGTATTTTATGTACAGCCTTCCAACTGGACTCCATTCCTGCCATTCGGCTGGGGCGGCGTAACAGCGGGGGCAGCAACTGTATTCTTTGCTTATATCGGCTTTGATGCGGTATCCACAGCGGCTGAAGAAGTAAAACGTCCCCAACGCGATCTACCAATCGGTATCATCGCTTCACTGGCCATCTGTACGGTATTGTATATCGTCGTTTCCTTGATTCTGACGGGTATCGTACCTTACAACATGCTGAACGTAAGTGATCCGGTTGCCTTTGCTCTGCAATACATTCAAATGAATGGTCTTGCAGCATTGATCTCTCTCGGTGCAATTACAGGTATTACAACGGTACTGCTCGTTATGATGTATGGTCAAAGTCGTCTGCTGTACTCCATGTCCCGTGATGGTCTGCTGTCGCCGGTATTCTCCAAAATTAGCGGCAAAAGTCAGACACCTGCGACAGGTACATGGGTAGCAAGTATTGTGATCGCCTTCTTCGCTGGCTTTATCCCACTGGGTAGCCTGGCAGAGCTGACGAATATCGGTACATTGTTCGCATTTACTGTAGTAAGTATCGGCGTCATCGTGCTGCGCCGCACACAGCCTGATCTGAAAAGAGGCTTCCGCGTACCATTCGTACCGGTACTGCCAATTCTGAGTGCACTCGGCTGCGTGTACCTGATGCTTCAACTTCAAGCGCTGACATGGATAACGTTCTTCATCTGGCTGGCGATCGGTCTGGTTGTGTACTTCGCCTATGGTCGTCGTCACAGTCTGCTGAATCGCGGTTGATGAGCTGGTGATAGATCAATCACTATGCAACATAGTGGCGATCTGATTCATTAAGCACTAACAAGTAATCTTGAGCAAGCGTATCTTTTCCTAACTAAGAGGAAAGATACGCTTGCTTTTTGTTATGTTTATTTTTCGATTTTGTTGTATCTATTTTCTCCATGACCTTTTGTGATTTAGAACATTTTATCTTTTTACTGTGGAAAGCGAACAGAACAGTAGAACAGTGTCATAAATCTTGACAACACATTTAAAAAGGCATTGCTTCTCTAATTGATATGCAATATATTGGTTTTAACAAATGCTCAATAGGGGGAGATGTACATATGCAGCAAGTGGGAATTCAAAAAATCAACCGAACCTCATTACGTGATCAAGTCTATACTGCTCTACGACAAAGTATCATCACGCTGGAGCTAGCACCGGAGCAAAAGCTAAATGATAATGAGCTAGCAGCGCGCTTTGGGGTTAGTCGTACACCTGTCCGAGAAGCGCTCAAGCGGTTGGAGGATGAGGGACTGGTCGAATCTTTTCCCGGTGCGATTACACGAATTGCGCCACTGTATAATGATGCGGCACGTCATGCTTTTCCAGTCGCCGCAGCGCTCCATGCTCTTGCTACGCGTCTGGCTGTGCCTCAGCTTCAAGAACAGCATCTTAATGAGCTAGAGCAGGCTAATGAACAGCTTATTACTGCTTTGCAGCAACAGGATGCGATCGCAGCGATTGAGGCAGATGATCGGTTTCATCGTGTCCTCGTACTAGCATGTGCGAATCCGGAGCTAGATAAGGCGCTTCAATCGGTAATGTCCAAAATTCGGCGCCTGGAGCTTGCTAAGTTCAGTAGCATCGATCATACCCATTCTCCAGAGGATCATAAGCGCATTATCGCTGCCTGCAAGCAAGGGGATAGGTCTCTTGCTGCTGCTGAAATGGAACAGAACTGGCTTAGCCTGGCAGCATGGTTGCAAGAGGAGGGGGAGACAGCCGATGATTCCACAACAACGACTGATCAGACGTCTCATTCCACTCAGAACCTCCCCAAAGATCATCAGCATAGTAAGCAAGAAAGTACGGATTCATTATGAGGGCGGTCTGGATTGGCGTAGCAGCATCGTTTTTCTTCGCTTCTAGCTTTGTACTGAATCGTCTCATGGAGGTGGATGGGGGCTACTGGATATGGAGCGGCGCATTGCGTTACTTTTTCATGGTGCCTTTGCTCGGCATGCTGGTACTTATGCGTAAGGAGCTAGTGCCGGTATGGAACGAGCTGCGTCGTCAGCCTGTACAATGGCTCGTATGGAGCACGGTCGGCTTCGGCTTATTTTATGCGCCATTATGCGCATCGGCTATGTATGCTCCTGCCTGGCTAACCGCCGCAGGCTTTCAATTTACGATTGTAGCTGGAATGCTGCTATCGCCATTGTTCTTTTTCACATATAAAGGAAGTCAGGGTGTTGTACGTCAACGGGGACGGATTCCGCGTAGTGCGCTTCTTATCGCACTCATCATGCTGGTCGGTATCGGCTTGATGCAGTTAGAACAGGCACAGGCTGGTACAGGGAGCTGGCAAGGGATCGCTTTAATTCTAGTAGCGGCTATCGCTTATCCGCTCGGTAATCGCAAAATGATGGAAGTGTGTGACGGAAGACTGAATGCCTTTCAGCGTACACTGGGGATGAGCATTGCGAGCCTACCCTTTTGGGTAATACTCTCGCTATTCGGCTTCTGGCAGGATGGAGCACCGTCTGGAGGACAGATCGGGCAATCGTTTCTGGTGGCACTCTTTTCTGGCGTAATTGCTACGGTATTGTTCTTCGGGGCTACCGATCAGGCACGCAGTCACCCCGCACGCCTCGCTGCTGTAGAAGCAACACAGGCGCTGGAGGTTGTATTTACACTGCTAGGTGAATGGATCTTGCTCGGTATTATGCTCACGTCGATTGGGATGTGGTCAGGTATGGCGCTTGTTGTGAGTGGTGTTATCGTGAATGCCTGGCTATCGATGCGCCAACCTGGCGCAAGTGGCACGCTTCGTCAACGTAATCGGACAAAAACGAGGATGCTTCGTTAGATAAGCATCTTAGACGATAACAGAATGAGATGATCAAACATGAGAGTTATTATCAACCGAATTATCGATAAATGATACAACCGTGCTGCTCAAGCTCTGTCAGCCATGCAGGGAATTCTAGATGATGATTCCAGCGCAGATCGAGTCGCTCTAGCTGGGTGAGCTGACGGAGCGACTCAGGTAGCTTAACCAGCTCATTACTCCGTAAATCCATTTCAAGTAGTGAACGACACTTACCGATCGATTCCGGTAAAGTGGACAGCCCGTTATGACGCAGGTTCAAGCGGCGAAGCGACTGACACTTACCAATCGATTCTGGCGCAGAGGACAGCTGGTTATTTTCCAGATCAAGTACTCGTAATGTAGTGAGCTGTGCTAGTGATTCCGGTAAGCTTTGAAGCTTATTATTCCGCAGATGCAGCTCACGAATTTGCTTCAATTGACCGATCGATTCGGGGACAGCAGTCAGCTGATTGTTCATACAACGCAGCTCTACCAGCGCGACCAGCTCGCCAATCGCGTCTGGAAGCTGCTCCAGCAGGTTATCGCTTAGATTCAGATAACGCAGTAAAGGGAACTGGCATACTTCATTGCCCACCTGTGTAATACGGTTATTATGTAAATATAAATACTCCGACAATGCCGTCAAATGCTGGATTGCAGCAGGCACCTCAGTAATCTGATTATGGCCCAGATCGATCATCGTTAGCCCGGTTAACTCTTGGATACGTGGCGAAATATGCGTCAGCTGATTCACCGATACATTAAGCGTATGTAACGCTGTCATAGCAAAAACTTCGTCAGGAATCTCGGTGAGTGCATTATCGAACAAATTCAAGTCTGTAATATCCTGTGGAGCTTGCTCTAGCTGGGGCAGAGCCGTAAGTTGCTGATGTGCGAGATCTATTTTCATCGTATATAGCCTCCAATTATGATAACTATAATCTATTCAAGATGTATGCCAGACATGATTATAATCCTCTAAAGTGTTAATCTACTTCACCAGACGGTATTCCTTCATCACGTTAAAATTCCAAATAATAGTAGATATCAGACTTCTCACGTTGATTCGTAAAATGATAATCTTTCGTATTGAATCCTCCAATCGTAAATCCGTATTTTAAATAAAATCGATTAGCTCCCAGATTGTTATCCTGAGCAATCGTCGATAAGCCCTTCAATTCGAGCGTCCTGGCAATCTCAATCGCTTTGTCCAATAGCATAGAGGAAATTCCACGCCGTCTATACGCTGCTACTACCTTCAGGTCACTCAAATACAGATAATGATTCCATTGCTTCTCCAATATAGCGATACCAATACATATGTCTTCTTCAAAAGCACCAACAGCCAATCCAGATCGCTGAATAGGCTCCAGCTCGTAATTCTCGTTCGGAAATAGCTGACGCTGTGGTGTTTCGAATAATACCTCGTGATAGTGCCAGCCAGCTTCGGTTCTAGTGACTACCAATTTACCCGGCGAATCAAAAGCCTCATTAGGTAGCTGGAGTGCTTGCTGGTTGGACTCATCGATCCGTCTAATCATGATCTCTGACATGACGTTCCCTCCTGTACAGGTAGTTAGCAACGGTTGTTTATTTTGTAATAGCATATGTGAGCCCAATACAGAGTAGTATGTATCTCTGATTACTATGTACGTCTAAGAACTTACGTTTCGGCTATATTTCAAGTATAGTGGAGAATGTAGTCATTGATCCAGTTTATCACGATAAGACATAAAGGAGCATACCATGCGATTTAGCGTTCAATTTTTATCATTTTTCGTATTGCAGGTCGAGGGCAAGGAAGGCCAGACCTCCAAAAATTATAAACATTATCAGACGCTGGACGAGGACGAATACGAGCTGAGCGAGCTTAAGCAATTTCTGCATGCTGAGTTCACACGTACCGCCAAGCGTAAGGTGGAAAAGAATCCATCGAGTGAGCAGCCCCCTACGAAGATTGGGACATTTCTCGTCGAGCCGGGACATGAGTTGACCAGCAATCCAAACTTTAATCTGTTTGCCCGTCTGCGTACAGTAGAGAACAAAGAGGATTTTAAAAATGCGGGTGATGATCTAGTGCGTAGCTATCTCGATACGAGCTCGGTTCGTGGCGGCGCACTAATCGTATCGCAGGTGAAGCTGGATACGCATCTGGACGATCCATTTGTATTTGTAATGAAATGTGACTTTGAGAAGCAGATTGCCCGTATCTCCGATGAACGGAGCCTGATCAGCGAGGTCGAGATGGCAATTAGCGCACGTAATATGAAGTCGATCCAGTATCCTCATATGCCGGAAGAGGGCATGATCGAGGAGTGGGAGCTGAAGGTGCATCAGTCATCACATGCGCGTTATTTTGAGGATTTTTTGAAATTCGTCACGTATGAGCAGTCCATCCCTGAGATTGTAAATGAGCGCGTGATGGACTATGTGCAGACGTACGTAGAGGAAAAGTGGCCGGATGCGAGCAATGAGGAGCGTCAGCGCGAGGAGCAGGATCTGGAGCTCTGGGCAGCGAGCGACAAGCGTGATTTGCAGGAGAAATGGGAGCCTCAGCAGGTCATTGAAGCGGCAGAACGGATCGTTGAGATCAAGCCAGAGATCGAGATTCGGGTGAAGCTGGGCGATACGAGTGTACGCGGGCTGCTAGCTGATTTTGGCTTCCGTCTGCATATTGCGAAGCTGGGCGATCATTATGCGATGGTGGTAGAGGGAGATTCGTTTACGTTTGAGAAGGGATTCTCGCCAGTAGAGCTGCTGCAACCGGATAGTTTTGAGAATCTGGCACAGCAGTTGATTGAACGTGCGAATCGTCCAGCAGAGCCGGATGATGATATGCCGTATTGAGGACAAGATTGAAACTAGATAGTTTATAACGTCAATTTAAAAAAGCATCCTATAACTTTTATGGATGCTTTTTTAGATTGTATGTGTTCTATGAATAGTTAACTTTAAAACTTAAAGCTACAACCACTCATATACAAGAACTTCGCCATCCGCACCAGAAGCATCCAAAATGTCGACTCCTGCTTTAGATTTACTAAGTGAGAATTTGGAAAAGTTTGTCGTTTTGGTTCGCTCATCATATCTACTTAACATGCCATTCCATCCCATAATGAAAGAAGCAATTTCTTTCTGAGTCATTCCGCTATGTCCAGTGTAGTCTTCAAAAAAGCTTTTACTGGCAAGAAAATATTCATTCGAAGGCGTCCACGAAGCGTATTTCAGATCAGTTGAGGTTTCTTTTTCTGCATAGAAGCCTGTGTCTTTATCCGTTTGTGCCTTACGTTTTGGGCGTCCTGAAGCGGTTAGAGATTCTGTAGGTTTTTTAATATGATGTGATTCGCGTGATATTCCAAGAGTAAAAGGATTGGGTTCTACATAATTAATTGCTTCTCTTTTGACTTCGTTATATATACGTTCTAATTCCTTATATAAGTTAGAAGCATGCCGCTGAAATAAAATGAGATGTCGCTTTTGAGTTTCTTCTTGTAGTAATTTTGCTTGTTCAGATAATTTTGTCAAATCGGCATCTGGAGCAGGTACAGCCGTACGATCAGTAGGTGATATTTGAATAGGATCATATAGTAACTCACGTGCATACAAAGCTTGTCCCCAATCGCCAGCTTTTTTTAAAATATGATCAGTTGAGTGTTCTGAGCTTGATGTAATATCGAGCCAGGCAATATCCAAATATTGATCCTTCTCTTTATCAATCAGCGCACTGACCACAATATCGGGGCGTGTATCACCACGTTTCGCCTGATAAATCACTCTTAGACCGTCAGCTGGCTTTACATTGATGACCTTGGTCACATAAGACTCAATCCAGTAGCCTGCTTGACGTCCAATTTTACGATAATCTCCGAATGTGAGTGTATCGGTATCAAAATTTTCTAATAACGCATTCATGTAACCATCCACAGCTGGAATATTTGCAAATGCACGTGTGATGATTAATTGTCTTGCTTTGTCTACTTCTGCACTGACTTGATTCATGTAATTTTCCAGATGAGTTTCATATTCTACTAAAAGATCGCGGATTATTTTATTTGAAGGAGTATCCTGTGGTATATAAGCTTCACCAAGTTTACGTTGTATTGGAGAAGAGGAATGGAGTGAATGAGCAGATACAATCGAATGCGAATTAGTATTCGTAGGAGGAGTTTTGCTAGTCATGATGGACTGTCCTACCGCTTGATTTCCCAGATGCTTTTGCAGTTGATGTACATTCATTTCTTTCATACGATCCGTAGAAACTGTAGGTGATGAATGGGTAGAATTTACTTGCGTATGCGAGCGAGGTTTGAAAAGCTGGCGGGGAGATTGCTCATTGTATACCATAGTTATTCTCCTTTATTGAAGTATGTGCAATCCATTTTTGTAAACGCCTTCATTGACAAACGCATACTTTATATAAGAAACTATAAAAGGATTAAAAGCAAATATGCTCGGAAATCGCCTACATATCAACGTTTTTCCGAGCATATATCTGCTTTCATATCGCTTATGCTGAAGCCTTATATACGACTGGCTTCGATAAATAATTTTACTCAAATATTCAACTGTGCAATCTGATCCTTGAGTTTCTGTGCTGATGCACGTAACAGTTCTTCCTCCTGAGCATTCAGTGGAATTTGCAGCTTCTCACGAATACCTTCGCGTCCTACAATGGATGGTACGCCGAGATATACATCGGAGATGCCGTGATAATCATCCAGCAGGGAAGACACGTTCAGTACAGCATGCTCATTTTGCAAAATAGCCGCTACGATCCGATCCAATGCCAGGGCAATCGCATAGGAAGTGGAGCCTTTTGCATTGATGATCTCATAAGCGGCATTTTTTGTGCTGTTGAAAATATCGTCGCGTTCCGCTTGCTCGAAGTCGATCTCAGCTCCGGCAACGTTTGCAAGACTCCATACTGGAAGCTCGGAATCGCCGTGCTCGCCGATAATATGAGCATGGATGCTGCGCGGGTCGATTTCTTTATGCTTACCGATCAGGTAACGGAAGCGTGCGCTGTCCAGTAGGGTACCGGAGCCGATAACGCGGTTCGCTGGCCAGCCGCTTTTTTTCCAGGATACATAGCTGAGAATATCTACCGGATTGGTAGCGATCAGCAAAATGCCGTGATTGTTATACTTGGTAATACTTTTAATAATGTCGTCGAAGATAGCTGCATTACGATTCAGTAGATCGATCCGAGTTTCACCCGGACGCTGGTTGGAACCGGCAGCGATGATGATAATATCGGCGTCCTTACAGTCGGAATAATCGCCAGCCCAGAGTTTAACTCCACCTACGAAAGGCAGTCCATGGTTCATATCAAGGGCTTCGCCCAGTGCAAGATCTTTGTTGGCATCGATAAACACAAGCTCGGACATACGGTTGCGTAACAACAGGGTATACGCAGTAGTAGCGCCTACAGCGCCTGTGCCAATGACAACGACACGATGAGGTTTGGATACAGATTCAGGCATAAATTATCATCTCCTTCTCAGTTTGTGTTACAGATTCGCTACTATTGTAGCCGAAAGAAGGGGCAAAGTAAAAACAACGTTGTGGAAAACCGATCGAAAAACGGTACATTTCCTTTCGAAAATACGCGCATCTGTAATCGCTTGTAACTTTTCTGTAAACCACCTATCAAAAATATAGTTTACTCTAGTATAAGTTGTGATAATGAAACGCTTTAGCTTAGGGCAAGTGTGTGGAAGGAGAATTACCCATGAAGTGGAATATTGCCAAAGCGCTTCTTACTGGAATATCGATGATCCTTCTTCTTTCAGCTTGTACGTCAACAGGCGGAGATATGGCTCCTGTCAGTGAATCAGTACGCGAACAGCTCCAGCAATCCAAAGAAGATCAGGGACAAACGATTACACTAAAGAAGACGACCGATTCCAATATAAATAAAGGCGGAGGCCAGGCAGCCGAAGTCGGATATAAAATTCAAACTCGCCTAACCGATTTTCAATTACTTAGCGCAAAGGCAGGTCTTGCGTGGGGGATTACACGTAATGAGCTGCGAATTTATGTGACACAGGATAACGGCAAGACCTGGGACAATGTATCACCAGCCAAAACGGTGACCTTTTCAGAATCGCCTGTATATGGCAGCAGCATCTTTTTCCTGAATCAGAAAAATGGCTGGGTCGCACGCAATGCCAATGGTGTCGGTCAAACGCTCATTTTGCACACGATCGATGGTGGACAAAATTGGAACGTACAGACATTTAACAATGATGCGACCGTACTCGGGATGTATTTTGTCGATGAAAATACAGGCTGGGTGATGACATCGACCGATTCGGCTAATAATAAGCAGGAAAAAGCACTGTATCGTACACAGGATGGTGGACAGAACTGGGTGAAGCTCATGCAGAATACCGGTGATTTTGCAGCGAATAACTCCACGCCTAATGCGATTCCACAGACCGGGACTCTGGTCGGGATGTCGTTCCGCAGTGCACAAAATGGCTTTGCTACCCTTGAGGATAACGGTATGCCAAGACTTTATACGACAGCGGACGGTGGCAAATCATGGTCGGAAGGCAAAGAGCTTGTACCGAAGGATGTCGATACATGTGATCGTTTAACGACTGGAAAGCCTCAATTTTTCGGCACCAGCAAAACGAAGGGCTGGATGAATATCGGTTGTGTTAGTGGAAGTCAGACGCATTACTTCGGCTATTTCACAGTTGATGGTGGGAAAAGCTGGTCACTTGCTCCATTTTCCTTACAGCCGCAAAGTGGAATTAATCAAGCAATGGGGCCCACCTTCCTGAACGAAAAGACGGGCTGGTCGATCATTAACGGTGTGATGTTCTATACGGAGAATCAGGGTAAGAACTGGAAGGCACTTCCGAAAAGCGATACCTTGCAAAATACGCTGGTGAATTATCCGGAGCTTGTTAAGCTACAATTCTTCTCGCGTGAGGTTGGCTGGCTACTCGTATCCAAAAACGAAGAGCGCCGCTCGCTGCTCATGCAGACGACAGATGGTGGCAAAACATGGCATGTACTTTAGCTTGAAGATTAGCTCATCTGAGCTCACTATAGGGAATGGATATCTGTCCAAAGACGGATGTCCATTCTTTTTTATTTTTTATTTTAAATTAACGATTTCCTCATAAAAAAGTGTTACTATAGACCCATCAAATGTTTGAAGCCGGAATAGCCTCCCGCCTTTCGACCTAAAGGATGAATGCCTGTATGAGAATACCGTTTCGACAAAAACGGGCTGATTATGGAACCTATAGCTATCTCGAATATTTCTCTTATTTAACCATGCAATGTATTCGTTCCTATCGCCAGTTCATTGAACTGCGTAAAATCGTAAAAAAAGAACAGCTCACTACATATTTCCAGCCGATTATGGATATTCAGAGTGGAGACTGTCTGGGCTATGAAATTTTGAATCGTCCTGCCTTTTCTCAGCTATTTCCTCATACCGATGCCTTTTATGAATATATTGGTACGACGAATCAGGTACTTGCCTTTGAGATCTTTTGTCGAGAGCTTTCATTCAAACGTTATGTTGAGGCGCTTCAGCATTCGTCTATGCCTGCCGAATGTCATGTATTTTTAAATGTGCATCCAAATGTATTACGTGATCCGAATTATCGCAATGGTGAGACGCTTCGTCAGCTGCATCGATATGGCTTGAAGCCAGAGCAGATCGTGTTTGAAATTACAGAAAAGCAGGCGGTCGAGGATTTTGAGGTGTTTCAGCAAGTGCTCTCAACGTACCGCGAGCAGGGCTTTCGCATTGCGATTGATGATATTGGCTCAGGCTATAGTAGCCTCAAGGCGATCGTTAGCCTGAAGCCGGAATTTATCAAGCTGGATCGTTCCCTCATCCAGCACATCGATACCCGTCCAGATCAGCAGCATATGGTGAAGATGCTACAGGAGTTTGCCCGAAGCTCGGGTACGCATATGATTGCAGAAGGGATTGAACGGCCGGAAGAGCTTCTTTTTTTACAGCAGCAACAGATTAGCTATGGTCAGGGCTATGCGCTGGGACGTCCATCTCGCGCCTTGCAGCATAAGAATCTCGATGACATCATCAAGGGAACGGCACCTTGTCCGTTACGTGCTACAGGGCAATAATAGCAGATATCCCCATAATATGAGTTGACGTACTACTCATCATCCCTTATTCTGGAATCTACATATTACAAGAAAAGATACGAATCAATAACGATGAGCAGGCCCCTTACTTCATATGAGCGCTGTACAGAGAGGAAATTCACCGGCTGAAAGATTTCCCGTATGCGTTCTGAATAAGCCCTATCCTGTGAGTTGCGTTTCTGACAGTTGTTGCAAACGCCGGTTGCTCCGTTATCAGCATAGAGATTCATTTTAGCTATGATCATGTGATAGCGTAGAAATGAATGAACTTAGGGTGGTACCACGACACATTCGTCCCTGACGGATGTGTCTTTTTGTTTTTTATCCGCTTGTCGGGAAGAGATATCGCTATTATGCGCATCTAGCATGTGCTTCATAAAGGAGGAGATTGTGTTGAAACAAAGTCAGGCTTTGATCCATACGTTACGCTCAGCACCAAGTGAAGCAGAGGCGGCTAGTCATCAATTGTTGATTCGTGGAGGTTATATTCGGCAGACAGCAGCTGGTGTGTATACGTACCTACCACTAGGCCGCCGGGTGCTGCATCGCTTAGAGCAACTCATTCGTCAGGCTATGGATGACGCAGGTGCTCAGGAGATTTTAATGCCTGCAATGCAGCCTGTAGAGCTATGGCAACAGTCTGGACGGCATGAGAGCTACGGTGATCATTTGCTTCAATTATCCGATCGTCATGGACGCGGTTTTGTATTAGGGCCAACACATGAGGAACTGATCACGGATCTGTTACGCGCGGAACTAGGCTCCTATCGCCAGTTACCTGTTACGCTGTATCAGATTCAGACCAAGTTCCGCGATGAGAGTCGTCCACGCTCTGGTCTGCTGCGTGGACGCGAATTTCTGATGAAGGATGCGTACTCCTTTGCTACGAATATGCAGGATTTAGATCAGGCGTATACCTCCATGTATAACGCGTATGAGGAATTATTTTCACGCTGTGAGCTCCAATTTCGAGCAGTAGAAGCAGATGGAGGAGCGATTAGCGATGCTGGAGCCACGCATGAATTTATCGCCTTATCTGATGCGGGTGAGGATATTATAGCGTTTTGCACAGATTGTAATTATGCAGCCAATCTGGAAAAGGCAGAGTATCGAACAGAGTCTGCCACTTCTGACATCGCATATACGATTGCTCCTGAACTGATTCATACGCCAGATATTCGAACGATTGCACAATTAACTGCCTTTTTAGCTGTCGATCCATCAGCGATTGCCAAAAGTATAGTATTCCTCGCTGATGGTGAGCCTGTACTCGTGCTTGTTCGCGGTGATCATGAGATTAATGAGGTAAAGGTGAAAAATAATCTAGGAGCTACAGAGCTAATACTTGCTGATGCAGAAAGCGTATTGCGTTTAACTGGAGTACCGGTGGGCTTTTTAGGTGGTTATAGGCTGGATGTACAAGGGGAGCAAGCTGCCTCTATTCGAATCCTGATGGACAAGGCGGTATATTCGATGCCAGCAGCTATACTCGGTGGCAATCAGGAGCATTACCATTATCAGCAGGTAGTGCCTGCCCGTGATATACACGACGCTGTAATCGGAGATTTCCGTAATGCTGCCGAAGGCGAAGGCTGTCCACGTTGTCAGCAAGGGACACTACAAATGACTCGCGGGCTGGAGCTTGGTCATGTATTCAAGCTTGGTACGAAGTATAGTGAGGCATTGCAGGCAGACGTACAGATGGCAGATGGAGAACGTCAGTACCTGATCATGGGCTGTTACGGTATCGGTGTATCCCGATTAATGGCAGCGATTGTAGAGCAGCATCATGATGATCATGGAATCCTATGGCCATTGCAAGTGGCGCCATACCATGTTCATCTTATCGTGATTGCAATGAAGGACGAGCAGCAACGGGAAGCGGCTCTCACACTGTACCAGCAGCTAAGACGTCGAGGGATCGAAGTGTTATTAGATGATCGCGAAGAGCGTGCAGGTGTCAAATTCAACGATGCTGATCTGATTGGTATTCCTCTTCGCGTGATTGTGGGCAAGGGTATCGCGCATGGAGAAGTAGAGTGGAGCAATCGATTGACCGGTGAAAAGAGTCAATTATCGATCGAACAAGCAGTAGAATCGATAATAAAAGTTACTCAAGACTCGTATTTTACATTACGTTGACGCAAATTGGTTTACTTTTTGCTACGATAGCATCATCCAGTTATGATCAAAGCCGCAGAAATTGTAGGACGGGATAAGTGTAAAGAATAAGGGGTGACCACCATGTTTACCAAAATCGGTGAGATTACCGAACCGGTTCCGATTATAGAGTCGGATACATGCTGTAGTGAAGTGGACGCATTATTCAAGCTTCATCGTCAATGCGAGGGTCTAGCCATCCGCAAATCGGGTACAGAGCCAGCGCTAATGATGCGCGTGGGCTTCTACCAGCATCTGGCGACCCATTATGGATACAATCTATACATGGGCAGGCCCATCCGATTACTTGCCAAATCTCAGCCTTTGGTGGTTGATTATTATGAATCCATCATCGACGTCAGTGTCAAAGCGATGCAGCGCGGGGATGATGAGCTATATGATCTGCTGCTTGTTAGCAAGGAAGGCGAGCTATGTGGTGCAGTGACCATTCGGCAGCTCTTGCTCGCGGTAGCGGATATTCGTACCGAATCGGCTACATTTATGAATGCCTTAACAGGCTTGCCGGGAAATCGAATGATCGATGAGCATCTAGAGCTAGCGCTAAAACAGCCGCAATTCAGTGTGCTGTATATTGATCTGGATTATTTCAAAACCTACAATGATATTTATGGCTTCAAAATGGGCGATCGGATGATCCAGGAGACTGCCAATCTGCTCAGCCGCATGTTTGCAATGCCAGAGCATTTTCTCGGTCATATTGGGGGAGACGACTTTATCGCTATTGTGAATAGCTATGATATGGAGCTGCAATGCCGAATGATCCTGAAGCAATTTGAACAGCTCAAAAAAGAGCTCTACCACGAAGAGGATATCCAGTTAGGCTATGTGATGGCAGAGGATCGTCTGGGCAACTACGGTCCGATTCCACTCGTGACCTTGTCGATCGCTATTGTGAGCAACCAGCAGCGCCTATATATATCTGCTGATGAGATCGCAGGCGAAGCTGCGCGAATCAAAAAGCTTTGTAAAAGTATTACTGGCCATGCCGCATGTAGTAACAACGGACTGCGTATTACAGCCGATACGTGTACAGCAGGCTCCTATAGAGGATAAGCTCCTTCATCGTTCGACCCAAATTAGTTTACAGTTCGATTCAGCTAACATACTGATTCAGCTTTTTTGAAGCTATAGATCGTACGAATCCTGATCACGCTATGTTTGATGACGCTTGCAAAATTAGTGATTGATGATATGATAGTCCTGATTTTCCATAACCTGTATACCAATAGGTGAATTACATATGTGGAGGTTATTATCATGGCTACACTATTTCTCATCGTCATCTATCTTGCTTTTATTAGCCTCGGCATTCCAGATTCGATGCTTGGAGCTGCATGGCCTGTGATGCATGGCGATATTGGCGCTCCGTTCGGATCAGCAGGACTACTATCGATCGTTGCTTCGGGCGGTACGATCGTATCCAGTCTGGCAAGTGGGCGACTCATTCAGCGTCTGGGTACAGGCGTAGTCACACTGATCAGCTGCTGTCTGACTGCAGGTGCGTTGTTAGGATTTGCCTTTGTACCTACACTTGCATGGTTGATTGTGCTGTGCATTCCGCTCGGTCTCGGGGCTGGAGCGGTCGATTCAGGACTGAATCACTTTGTTGCAGCGAACTACAAGGCGCACCATATGAGCTGGCTACACTGCTTCTGGGGAGTAGGCGCAACAGCAGGTCCCATCATCATGTCTCATTATATTAGCTCTGAAGGCTCATGGCGGAGCGGCTACACAGCTGTAGCCGTTATACAGTTCACGCTCGTTCTTATCCTGCTATTCACCTTACCATTATGGAAAAAGGTCGCCGAGCTGCGCCAGACAGAGCGTCTGACAGAGCAAAGCCAGCCCAATCAGGGAACGTCCTATGATCCAGCTACAATGAGTCAGGGAACGGAAGATACATCAGCAGCCGTATCTCAATTAGAGCTAGATCACGAGCAAGGAGACGCAGAAGGCAAGACGACTGCCAGCTCAGCGTCAAAGACAGAGACAACCGCTACGCGTGGAAGCCTATTCCGTATTCCGGGTGTTCGCTTCACACTGCTGACATTCTTTTTCTATTGCGGTGTGGAAACAACAGTCGGATTATGGGGAGCAAGCTTTCTCGTTGGCTCGCGGCAGATTGAACCGGGACTTGCGGCAGGATGGATCTCACTATACTTTGCCGGCATTACGATCGGTCGACTCATTACGGGCTTCTTAACTCTACGCGTAACGAATCGGATGCTCATTTTGCTAGGTCAGGTCTGCTCTGCGATAGGGGCACTGTTACTCATTTTGCCTTTGCCAGGTGTGCTGCTTATGATGGGATTGATTTTGATTGGGATTGGTCTGGCACCGATCTTTCCGGGATTATTGCATGAGACACCAGCACGCTTCGGTACGGAAAATTCAGCTCGTCTGATGGGATATCAGTTGGCGATGGCTTATACAGGCATTACGCTGCTGCCACCATTGTTCGGTCTGGTTGCCTCGTATATACATATCGGATGGTTCCCATTCGTCATTATGGCGTTCATTTTGATCATGCTGTTCTGTTCAGAGCGTGTCATTCGAGCAATCGGAAAGTCCCAAAATAAGCTGACATAGACATAAAATTGTGGATAATCGCGGTGCATAGACATGCATGAGCGCGAAGTAACCTGAGAAATAGAACAATAATGCCGATTTCCGTTTTATCGGAAATGAGGCTATCATTTTCGGGATTGCCCTGTGAAAGCGGCAATCCTTTTTTTATTTTCAATAGGTGTACATCAGCAGACAGAACATATCATTTATGAAGAAAGAGAAATGTAGTTTTCTTTCATTTATCCTTAGTAACTCAAAATGTTAACGTGTTCATTTCTGTAAATATGAAAATATAGATATGTAATCGACGGATTCCTGCACATAAAAATAAAGAAGCAAACTCCACTGCACTACTTCATCTGCTTAAGTGATACTGAAAGTAAATAATTGACAAAATATTAATCATTTCGCTAGAATGAGTCTCGTGTTCATGAATTAGCTTACATAAAAACACAGATTATTCATTGGATATGAACACAGCCAAAAATTGAATTTTAAAGGAGTCGATCTCATGAAAAATCGTACAATTGCCTGTGCACTCTCGATCGCATTATTAGGTTCAATGGGTGCAGCCGTACTCACACCGACATCGGTAGTCATGGCAGCAGATGCTTCGGGTACGACCGCGAGCTTGTCCGACATTCTAAAAAATCAGCAATCCGATGGTGGCTGGAAAAAGGATTATTCCGAAACGAGCGGCGATTGGGCAAAATCAACGATCGACAATAAAGCTACCTATTCCGAAATTCGTCGCCTGGCAGCTGAATATTCAAAAACCAAGGATAGCAAATACTCTGCTGCTGCGATCAAAGGCATCAACTTCCTGTTCAATATGCAGTATTCAAACGGTGGCTTCCCGCAAATTTATAAAAGCTCTGGTTACCATACCCATATCACCTACAATGACGATGCAATGGTGAACGTGCTGATTCTGCTGGATGAAGTAGCCAATCGTAAGGGTGATTTCTCCTTTATCGATAGCGGTGTAGCGAGCAAGGCCAAGCAGGCTGTCGATAAGGGTGTAGATTGCATTCTGAAAACACAGGTTACATCCGGTGGGAAGCTAACTGCATGGGGTCAACAGCACGATTCCAGCTCACTCAAGCCAGCAGGCGCGCGTGCATTTGAGGTGCCTTCCCTGAGTGCAAGTGAAAGTGTAGGGATCGTAAAATTCCTGAAAACTAGACCTTCCAACTCCCAGATCAACGCCTCGATTAAAGCGGCTGAAGACTGGTTCAAAGCAGTTAAAATCTCCGGCTTCCGTTATGAGCGCAATAGCTCGGATAGCTACATCGTCGCAGACAGCAGCTCTACGATCTGGGCACGTTTTTATGAGCTGAATACAAACAAGCCGATCTTTGTAGGTCGTGATGGTGTTGTGAAATACAACCTCAAGGATATTGATCAAGAGAGACGCGCTGGCTATGCATGGTATGGCAACTGGCCAACCAAAATTGGGATTAACTAAGACGGGTTAGTATCGTATGCAGATGAATTGCAAATAGCTTGTATCCATATGTCGTGTACTAGGTATAGATCGAGTCATTCGTAGTCTGCGTATGATGAAGCATGGAGAGCAGGGATACGGGATAGCTACATCAACGCGAATAGTTGGAATAAGAGTAATTACATCATTAATGTATTATTATATGATTATGCAATTATAAAAATGTGCTTATTCGTGCTAAAAGCAACCGTATAAGACACATGCAAGAATGCACACGGTATGAACGAAATAACAAAAAGTAACAGCGTACCTGATAGACTTTCAGGCGCTGTTGCTTTTGTTACATATTCTGCTTTTCATTTTCGCCTCAGCAATCGTGCATTACACTGTACTTCATGCAGGTTCCAAGAGAAAACAATTCATATGAGTCAAGAGAAACTACATAAGCTTTTTTAACAGAACGCCTTAATTACTGGCTTTGGATTCTCCACCTGCCAATTTTAACAAAGCATCAGGCAGAATAAACGGCTGCTCACCCGTCAGACTATCAATAAACTCATACTCCTCATGCTCGTGCTCAGCAAGCTTGATCGATTCGATCTCGTGGCGAAGCTTTTCCATCTTGCGATCCAGCGCAGTAGCTGAATCGGCTGCATCCTTGAGCTCGGTAATAAGCTGAGTGGGAACAGAGCCTTCGTATTTATAGAAGATTTTGTGCTCCAGACTTGCCCAGAAGTCCATCGCAATGGTACGAATCTGCACCTCTACATAGACCGATTCCTGACGATCTGACATGAAGACGGGCACCTGAATGATCATATGCAGACTGCGATAGCCGTTCGGCTTCGGTTCTTTGATGTAATCCTTAATCTCGATCACTTTAATATCTGTCTGGTTTTTCAGCATATCGCAGACCCAGTAAATATCCTCTGTAAACGAACACGTAATACGCAGTCCAGCGATATCACGAATCGTCTCCCGAATCTCATCCAGACTTTGCGCGCCACCTTTACGCTGTAGCTTTTTCATCAGGCTTTCCGGTGATTTGACACGGGATTTAGTATGCTCAATCGGATTGTATTCATGCAGTGCCAGGAACTCGTCATTCAAAATTTCAATTTTCGTTTCCAGTTCCTTGAGTGCAAATTCATACATCATCATAAAGCGTGTTACATTGTGCCGAATATGTTTAAGCTGTTCAATGCTATGATCCATGATGTTCTCCTATCGTGCAAAAGCTGCACTGTATATTGCTGTATCCTCAATCCAAGAAATATGTAATTCGTTATCCCTTGATATAAATAGTATACCTAATTATCGAAGCTGTTGAAAGTCTGGTAGATCGTGTGTTTTGTAAAGGCAGTTTATACTTTATAGATCAAAACTAATTTTTCATGAATTTAAAAACACCTTGCCACAACTTAGTATG
The DNA here is from genome assembly GCF_034055775.1 of Paenibacillus hunanensis. Taxonomy (NCBI): domain Bacteria; kingdom Bacillati; phylum Bacillota; class Bacilli; order Caryophanales; family Paenibacillaceae; genus Paenibacillus; species Paenibacillus hunanensis. Next base: position 2,890,556 of record NZ_CP139194.1, read on the forward strand.
AGCAATCATGCAGTAATAGCTTATCGCTATACACTAATGAGATCATTTGCCTCACTTCTTTTTAATATGACAATATAGATACATAATGAATCATAAAAAGGAGCCTGTCTCATGGGAAAAACTGCATTTCGCTATACTTTGTCTGTCGTGCTATTAGGTTCAATCTATGCTTCATCCTTTGTTGCGACTACCCACGCTATGTCATACAGCTCGCCTTCTAAAAGTGTATTGAAAGGGGATGCTTCTGGTACGACAGCAAGCTTTGCCACGATATTGGATAATCAGCAACCTGATGGAGGCTGGCGTAAATTTTATTCCGAAGATCAGGGTGATTGGGCACATTCCTCGATCGATAATAAAGCAACGTATACAGAGATTCGCCGTCTAGCACACCAGTATACGATGACCAACAATCAAGCATATGCCGATTCCGCGATTAAGGGTATTCAATTTCTGCTTCATATGCAATATGCGAATGGCGGCTTCCCCCAGATCTATCATAGCTCTGGCTACCATACTGAAATCACCTATAATGATAATGCAATGACCAATGTACTGTTACTCTTAGAGGATGTCGGCAGTCAAAAGGGAGATTTTCAATTCATTGATACCGGACTGGCACATCAGGCAAAACAAGCCGTGCATAAGGGAATAGAATGTATCCTTAATACACAGATTGTATCCAATGGCAAATTAACCGCATGGTGTCAGCAGTATGATGCGACGACATTGAAACCAGCCGGAGCACGTGCATTTGAAGTGCCTTCGATTACGGCGAGTGAGAGTGTAGGTATCGTTCAGCTATTGAAAACAAGACCAGCGGATGCTCGTATTCAGAAGTCCATTCAAGCTGCTGAAAGCTGGTTCAAAGCGGTCGAAATCAAGCATATGGACTATCAGCGCAATAGTAAGGATAGCTATGTCGTAGCTGACCCCTATGCCAGCCCGATCTGGGCACGTTTTTATGATATTCGGACCAATCGACCGATCTTTGTTGGGCGTGATGGCATTGTGAAATACAATCTAAAGGATATTAATCAGGAAAGACGAGCTGGCTATGCCTGGTACGGTAGCTGGCCAAATAAGCTTGGCATACACTAATTTGAAAAATAAAGCTCTAAACTCCAAATAGCAACAGCATGCCCAATGAGCAGCTGTTGCTATTTGGTTACAGCGACCTTTATGAACGACCCCTTAATTCATTTACGACCAGCGATCAAACCAGTGAATGTCTGTAATGAACTCCTGATCTCTAGGGATATCATACGTATCATAGATCCAGTCGAGGCTATTGATCTGGTCTTTGATCGCTTCTGCTTCTGCCGGAGTCAGCTTTTTATCGATAATTTTGATCACGATATAGTCATTCCAGAAATCGTAGAAAATGACGGGAGCGCCAATCGCTTGTTGTAGTGCCTGATAAAAGCGTCCACGTGGCTCACTATCTCCTGCCATAATCGTTTCCATAAAATCGACCGAGAACACCACGCTATGGTAATATTCTGTTCCAGAAGCAGGCTTCGCTTGTAGTGCAGTCGCTCCACCAGCAGGCAAAGGAGTCGATACAGACGGGGTCTGTGCTGCATCATCTGTAGACGATGCAGAAGCGATCATTTCATTAGACATCCCCATCAACAGCGCAGCAGAGAAGAGCGCAATTATCCATTTTTTCATTAATAAACCTCCCGTATAAGTTGGATACATGTAAGCAGATCATGTTGTCATTGATTGGATATAGGCAGTGGCTGATGATCACTACACATTCATAGTGCATACCGCTGCGTCTAACATGAATCTGTATAGATGGTCTTCCTCGTACCGAGCGAAGACCATGTATCACCCCTTATCCGTTAATGTAATGTAGGAGGAACGGTGTTGCAGAAAGAGTATAGCTTGTTTTTATCTAGATTAATATGTTTTATTTGTTAAAATATTCTAAATTAATTTATACGAATATGCTGCTTACTCTATTAAGGGTAGGTGCAAGATAACCTTTACATGAATACAGTCACTCTCAGCGAGGGATGTATAGATAGATGTAGAGGAGTAATGCCATATACAAGAGCCATATCGTCTACGGCTGGATTTATCGATAGCAAGTTTGCTATATTATAGAAATGAAGAGAAGTGATTCTATTTTTGGATTAAGGGAGGATTTAAAGTGAGCTATCAAAATTGGTCTGGTAATTATACATACGGTGCTACTGAATTGATCTATCCTGAAAGTATAGAGCAGCTACAGCAGCTCGTGAAACAACATACGAAAGTAAAAGTACCGGGTAGCGGTCATACCTTTAATTCGATCACAGATACAGATGGCGTATTTATTTCGCTCCGACATTGGAATCGTATCCTAGAGCTTAACAAAGAGCAGGAAATGGTAACTGTTGAGGGCGGTATCACCTATGGAGAGCTTTGCGCACAATTAGCTGAAAGCGGTTACGCCTTGCACAATCTTGCTTCATTGCCTCATATTACGGTAGCCGGCGCGATCGCAACATCGACGCATGGCTCAGGCAGTCATAATGTGAGCCTTGCCGGTGCGGTGCAAGCATTAGAGCTCATCGATGCGAATGGTGAGCTGCATACATTCCAGGCTGGCGACGAGGAATTTGCAGGTGTTGTCATTCATCTTGGAGCACTCGGGATGATCACCAAGGTTACGCTCCGCGTAGTGCCTGCCTATCAGATTAGACAATTTGTGTATGAGAATCTGCCTGTTAGTGAGCTGGAGCAGCATGCGGAAGCGATCTTTTCCAGCGCGTATAGCGTGAGCTTATTTACAGATTGGCAACGTCCCGGCTTTCATCAGGTATGGACGAAAAGCCGTGAAGAGGATGGAGAGAGCTATGCCGAACGAACAGATTGGTATGGAGCCACACCTGCAACCGCTCCGCTGCATCCATTACCTGGTATGGATGCTCAGAACTGCACAGAGCAGCTGGGCAAGGCAGGAATGTGGCATGAGCGACTGGCACATTTTCGGATGGAATTTACACCAAGTGCAGGCAAAGAGCTGCAAAGTGAATATGTAATGGCACGCGAGCATGTGTATGAAGCGAGTCTTGCCGTGTATGCCTTGCGAGAGCAGCTAGCGCCGATCTTGTTCGTAAGTGAACTGCGTACCATTGCCGCAGATGAACTGTGGCTGAGTCCATTTTATAAACAAGATTCTGTTGCGTTTCACTTTACGTGGAAGGATAACTGGGCGGCGGTAGAGCAGGTATTACCATTGCTGGAGCAGGCGCTCGCTCCATTTCAAGCGCGTCCGCACTGGGGCAAGCTGTTCACCGTTCCAGCAGAACAGCTACATCAGCAATTCGAGAAGCTGCCAGATTTCCTAAAGCTTGTGCAGAAATATGATCCGCAAGGAAAGTTTAGTAATGCGTATCTGGATACGTATATTCGCGGCTTGTCCTAAAAGGGGCTTGCAATCAAAGCGATAGTTAGTAGCTTCATCATCTATATTCATTGTCTAATCACACTAAAATAAAAATTGTACCATTCAAAATGCTTGCCCTGTCTTAATTGTTACTTTTAGGTGACTATATCACCAAAAAGTGGGTACTATTCTTCCTGAAATATTTACTCCATACTTGCATTCATAGGAAACAGATGGACCAGAAAGTTGAATTGAATATTCACTTATTCACTGGGAACCATCCTAATCTGCATCATATGAAGGAGTGGAATGACATGGGTAAATTTGATGGAAAAGTAGTGGTTATCACAGGTGGAACAAGCGGCATTGGACTCGCTTCTGCACAGCAATTCGTACGTGAAGGAGCCTATGTATTTATTACTGGACGTAGACAACGTGAGCTAGACGAGGCGGTCGCATTGATCGGTCGCAATGTTACTGGCGTGCAGGGTGATATATCGAAGCTGGATGATCTGGATCGCTTATTTGACACAGTGAAGCAGGAGAAGGGGCATCTGGATATTCTCTTTGCCAATGCAGGACTGGGCTCCTTTCTCCCGTTACCGGATATTACGGAGGAACAATATGCTACAACCTTTGACGTGAATGTAAAAGGAACGATCTTTACCGTGCAGAAGGCATTGCCCTTGTTCCCTGATCAAAAAGGCTCGATCATCCTGACTGGCTCTACAGCAGGCTCAACAGGGATACCCGCATTTAGCGTGTATGGCGCTTCCAAGGCTGCGATTCGTCAGCTCGTACGCTCCTGGATTGTTGAGATGAAAGGAACTGAGCTACGTATGAATGTGATCAGTCCCGGCTCGGTAGTTACCCCGGCTTATACAGAGTTATTCGGCGAGGCACTCGATCAATTTTTGGAACAGTCGAAGCAGGATATTCCTTTAGGTAGAGTGGGCGAAACGGACGAAATCGCTAATGCAGTCCTGTTCCTTGCGTCTGAGGAAAGTAGCTATATGAACGGTATTGAATTATTTGTAGATGGTGGAGTGGCTCAGGTCTAATCTGATGTTACTAGCGAATTGAAGCTAGTCGGTGTACTTGCCATATTCTCTGCATGTAACGTACAATTTTGTGTAAACGTCATGGGTAATAGAAGATTGAACTACACAGGTAGAGAATATGGATATACTAGGAGCTGAATAGAGATATGAGAACATTCCACTGTGAAATGGAAATTACGCTGGATGTGATTGGCGGAAAGTGGAAAGGGCTTATTTTGTACTATGTCATTCAGAAGCCAAGACGCACGGGCGAGCTCAAACGTTTAGTTCATAATATTTCACAGAAAATGCTGGTGCAAACACTGCGTGAGCTGGAGAATGACGGACTGATCCATCGGAAAATGTACAATCAGGTACCGCCAAAAGTCGAATATTCTATAACCGAGCTGGGTGAATCGCTGGAGCCGATTTTTAAGCTGCTATGTAATTGGGGTGCAAACTATGCCAGCGAATCGTATGATCCAGATGAGATTGAGATTTTGCATCTTAGCTAGGGTCTAGGGTGTAGCTACGCGTCTTCTGTGCGGATGTATCCCGTTACTCCGTTATTTTCTGATCGTAGGATTACGTTCAGTATTTAAACAAAAGCCATATTGTTTACAGTGATCCCTTGAGCAATGATTCAAGTATGCGATACGATCAAGTTCGTAGCATAGCTCCAAAATAATCGGATGATTATTGAAAAATCGAAGATTCAGTCTATAAAGAAAAGCCATTTCCCAATAAGGAAATGGCTTTTTTATGATCTCAAGTCTATCGTTCTACATCGACCTTCATTCTACTACAATTCTATTGTCTGCCAGCCTGCTACGCATATCCTGAATATTTTGCATTGGTGGCTTGCCATACAATCTAGCATATTCACGACTGAATTGTGATGGACTTTCGTAACCGACCATAAACGCCGCATCTCCAGCAGGAATGGCTTCGGTGAGCATGAGCCGCTGAGCCTCCTGAAGGCGAATCGTTTTCTGATACTGCAATGGGCTCATCGCTGTAATGCGTTTAAAGTGCTTATGGAAGGCAGAGCTGCTCAGCTGCACATCACGAGCAAGCTGCTCCATTTCCAGTGGTTCATTATAATGCTGCTTGATGAACTGTATCGTCCTCGCAATACGAGAGGAATAACTATCTGTTACAGCAAATGGATACAGAACATGACCATGCTCACTTTGTAAAATGCGGTATACCAGTTCGCGGATCATAAGCGGAGCCAGCACCGGAATGTCCTGGGGCTGATCCAGTAGCTGGAGCAAGCGTACAACCGTATCCATAATCGACGGTGACATAGAATTGACCGTAATACCAGCCGCAGTTTCATTCGTCCTAGCATTCTTATCGAGTAGAGAGTGATCCATCAGCTGGACAACGCCTAGAATCACATCGGTATCAAAGCTTAATTTAAACCCTAGATAAGGGATAGCTGGAGTCGCTTCACTAATCCGTCCAACGATCGGAAGATCCACAGAAGTGATTAGAAATGAATAGGGATCATAGCGATAGCTTTGCTCCGCAATCATCGCTGTCTTCGCTCCCTGAGCCACGACACAGATGGAAGGCTTATACACGCTTACCAGCGGCTCCGATGTTTCTTCTGCCCGTACAATAGACAGAGATGGGATATGGGTTACATGGGTTCCGGTCGTAGGGGTATGGCGGATTAAAATAGATCGAAGCTCATGTAGCGCATACTCCAGACGCTGCTGATCGTCAGCATCGTTCATCGTCTCAGCCCTCTATTATCAATCATTTATTCCAACATAAAACATCGAACAAAAATAGGCAAGTTATGTGGGGAATTGATCTAACCCTATGAATGCTAGTCGCTCTATACTACATATAGACGATCACGATCGCGTAGATCAAATACAGGGAGATCGAGGAGTGTACCAATATGGAAACGAACAAAACATCGAATAAAATAGCTATTGTAACCGGAGCATCTCGCGGCATTGGCCGTCAGATCGCTATTCAATTAGCGGATGCTGGCATGAAGGTAATCGTGAACTATGCCGCTAGCCGTGAAAAGGCAGCAGAAGTCGTTGAGCTTATTCAGCAGTCGGGCGGCGAAGCGACAGCCATTCACGCAGATGTGAGCAAGGTAAGTGAAGTAGAGCGTTTATTTAGCGAAACGCTGGAGCTGTATGGTGCTATTGATGTATTAGTTAATAATGCAGGCATGATGAAGACGTTACCGCTGGATCAAGTAACCGAGGACGACTTTGATCAGCATATGGCATTGAATGTCAAAGGCACATATTTTGCCTGTCAGCAAGCGATTCTGCATATGAAAGAAGGCGGCACGATCATTAACTTCTCCACCTCCGTATCTGGTGCGATGCTACCGGGCTATAGTCTATACGGTGCAACCAAGGGAGCAGTCGAACAGCTTACCCGCCAGCTGGCGAAGGAATTTGGGCCCAAAGGAATTACCATCAACAGTATTGCACCCGGACAAGTAGCGACTGACCTGTTCTTAAATAGCAAATCAGAGGAACTCGTCGATTCATTCCGTCGGATGAATGCCTTTGGTCGTCTGGGTGAGCCTGAGGATATTGCGAATGCCGTCGAATTGCTTGTGAGTGATAAGGCGCGCTGGATTACCGGGCAGACGATTCGGGTGAATGGTGGGTTTAACTGATTCGCCTTTGACGAAAACCTATAGCTGTGGGAACGATTAGGAAGATTGCGGACGTATAGTAACGATCATATTAGAGTCACCAGGCTGCGTGGCTGCTTAAATAGAGTAGACGCAGCTTGGGTCATTTATAGATTATTGATAATCGTAATCGTACCAATACCCGTGAAAGCTTCGTTGGATGCGTACCATTAAAATCAAATGATTTGTTTTATAGCTACGAAATACAATACAATAAGACTTAGTTAGTTTCGCTAATGCTTTCGTTAAAAGGAGGTGTATGATATGAGAGCGCTCTCTTTAAGTTTAAGTTTATGTGCAGCCTATAAAGAAATAGAAAGGAAAGGATAAGAGACTATATAAAGAACTGCTTCGCGAATATAAGAAATACATAATGGAGTAATCCGCTCGCACAGTCTTTGGTAGAAGTTAGCACGAACGTAAAAAGTAGCTTATCATATGAAGGAGTGAAGAGTTTGAAGCACGCTACACATCCTCGTTTCAAATGGGATCAAGATCAATTATCTGAACTACTCGCTAAGGAAAAAATACATAGCTGCTTGATTAGCATCGATAACAACATCGTCTATTCCTTTTTTAAAAATAAAAAGATGGAGAAGAAACAACATAAAGTAAACTCATGTACGAAAAGCATAACCTCCTGCCTAATCGGAATTGCCTACGAACAAGGACATATTTCAGAGTTGAACACGCCGATCGTCGAGTACTTCCCATCGCTATCCGAAGACGCTGATGGGAGGAAGCAGTTGATCACGATCGATCATTTGCTAACGATGACAGCGGGCTTTGATTGGCCAGAGCTAGGCGAATGGAACGGATGGCCGCATATGATTCATAGTCCGCACTGGGTAAACTATGTGCTTGAACGCCCTTTAGCTATGGAACCCGGGCAAGCGATGAACTACAATTCGGGCTGTAGCCAGCTGTTACTTGCTATTCTCCAAAAAACAACCGGACAAAGTGCTCGCGATTATGCGATGCAACATTTATTCTCTCCTCTGCGATTCGATGATTTCACCTGGCATGCTGATCCGCAGGGCGTGAACATCGGTGGATTCGGACTTCATATGACAGTTCACGATTTGCATAAGTTCGGTAGCTTGTACTTACATAAAGGAAAATGGGCAGGTAAACAGCTAGTAAGTGAAGAGTGGATTGCTCGTACAACAATGCCGGAGCATTTGACCTATGATTCCTTCGGTCATTATGGGCGACACTGGTGGGTATCCGAAGCACCAGCTATCGGCACTTATTATTTTGCAATGGGGATGGGAGGGCAGTATTGCTGCATCATTCCAGCATTAGATATGAATATTACGATTACAAATGATACTTATGGGGATACGATGAAGCCGTTAGAGATGATACGTAGTCTTTTGTCGGTCTAAATCATATACAGTCGCGGCCGCCTTCAGAAACACTGAAGGTCACCGCGACTTTTTTTGCTAATTCTTTTATAGAATGTCCTCCTGATGTGTACAATCAATGAGAAAAATGATACATTAAAATTAAAGTAAGCCCTTTCAAATTAAGGTTTACAAGAGAAATACAATGTCTCTTACAAGAGGACAAATGGCTGTCGAGGAGGGAATGCAATGTCCAGTCAAGCATTGGATCAATTTTTACACTCGAGCATTGAAGAACTAAAGGATAAGGGTCTATACAATGTCATTGATACGTTGCAGGGTGCCAATGGCCCTGTTATTCAGATCGATGGAAAGTCTCTAATCAATCTGTCTTCTAATAACTATCTGGGTCTGGCAACCGATCAACGTCTGATTGATGCCTCTATTCAAGCGACGCAGACCTATGGTGCAGGCGCAGGAGCTGTCAGAACGATTAATGGTACGATGGATCTTCATATTGAGCTAGAAGATAAGCTGGCAAAGTTCAAAAAAACGGAAGCCGTCATTGTCTATCAATCAGGCTTTAATTGTAATATGGCTGCGATATCCGCCGTAATGGATGGACAGGATGCTATTTTATCCGATGAGCTGAACCATGCTTCGATTATTGATGGCTGCCGGCTATCCAAAGCTAAGGTCATTCGCTTCAAGCATTCGGATATGGAGGATTTGAGACAGCAGGCGAAGAATGCTCGTGAATCCGGTCAATACCGTAAAATCATGGTGATCACCGATGGTGTATTCTCTATGGATGGTGATATCGCCAAATTACCTGAAATCGCTAACATCGCAGAAGAGTTCGATCTGATCACTTATGTAGACGATGCTCACGGCTCAGGCGTGCTCGGCGCAGGGGCAGGAACAGTGAAGCATTTTGGATTATCCGACCGCATCGATTTTCAGATTGGTACGCTCTCCAAAGCGATCGGCGTTGTCGGTGGTTATGTAGCAGGTAAAAAGCAACTGATCGAATGGTTGAAGCTACGAAGCCGTCCATTCCTGTTCTCCACCTCATCGCCCCCAGGCGCAATTGCTGCTTGTAGCGCTGCGGTTGATATTTTAATGAATGATCATGAGCTAATCGAGAAGCTATGGAGCAATAGCCGGTACTTGAAAAGTGGCTTGAGCCAGCTTGGATACAATGTAGGTCAAAGCGAAACGCCAATTACGCCTTGTATCATTGGTGATGAACTAACCACCCAACAGTTTAGCAAACGTCTCTATGAAGAAGGCGTATATGCTAAAGCAATCGTATTCCCAACGGTTCCAAAGGGAACGGGACGCATACGCAACATGCCAACCGCCGCACATACCAGGGACATGCTTGATCAGGTCATCTCCGTGTATGAGAAGGTCGGCAAGGAAATGAAGCTGATTTAATTTCAATGCATTCGCGAGAGTCTATTTCGGGAGGAATGCCTTATGGACAAAATTTTGGTGACTGGAGCACTGGGTCAAATCGGTTCTGAATTAGTGATGAAGCTGCGTGAGGTGTATGGTGCAGATCATGTGGTAGCTACAGACCTCAGATCATCTGCTCACGAAATCACGCAATCCGGGCCATTCGAGCTATTAGACGTAACGAACGCCAAGGCGATGTTCGAGATTGCGAAGCGATACGAGGTAGATACGATCATCCATCTGGCAGCATTGCTGTCCGCTACCGCAGAAGAGAAGCCGCTATTAGCCTGGAACTTAAATATGGGTGGACTGATGAATGCACTGGAGGTAGCGAGAGAGCAAGGCTGCCAATTTTTCACACCAAGCTCGATCGGAGCATTTGGCCCATCAACGCCAAAGGATAATACGCCACAGGATACGATCCAGCGACCGAATACGATGTATGGGGTGAACAAGGTATCGGGCGAACTGCTGTGTGATTATTATTTTCACAAATATGGCTTGGATACGAGAGGCTTACGTTTCCCAGGCTTGATCTCTTATATGACACCTCCTGGAGGCGGAACGACCGATTACGCTGTCGAAATCTATTATGCAGCCGTAACAGCCGGACGGTACACGTCGTATATTGCCAGAGACACCAATATGGATATGATGTATATGCCAGATGCGTTGGACGCTATCATTACATTAATGGAAGCGGATTCATCACGATTGACCCATCGGAATTCATTCAATGTTACGGCAATGAGTGTCGATCCAGAGGCGATCGCTACGGCAATTCGAGCGGAGATTCCTGGCTTCATTCTTGATTATGACGTAGACCAGAAAAGACAGGCGATTGCAGATAGCTGGCCACATTCGATTGATGCGACGGCAGCGAGAACGGAATGGGGATTCCAGCCGCGGTATGACTTGCAGGGGATGACGAAGGATATGTTGTGTAAGATAAGTGAGAGACAGTTGCTTCGTAAGGCATAGATTATAGTGAATTTGATTAATTAGCGATTAGAAGTACCGTACGTTTGCCAGCTTCGTAAGTAAAAGATTTCGGTGTGATTACTTTTATTGATTTTACTCCTATGTGGTTGCTAGTTTTAGCTAATTATACTTTAGAAATGCTTTGAAGTGGGTAGGACGATTGGATACGTAACGATCAATGCAGGAATAATTAGAGTCTTAAGTGGGCATCCATATTAAGACTCTTTTTGTGTAGGAATACGTTTTCCAAAATTTCCAGATGATGATAATATAAGTAGGCAAGCAAGATAAAGATTATTATTGGTATGAATAATTAGATTACCATTTCGAGAAAGGACAAACATGTACAAATTAATAACTCTATTGATTGTAGTAGTTTTATTCGGCTGTTCGGATAATATGCAAAGAAGCTCCGAACAAAATGATGCAATAAACGATCATACTTTGAAGGAGGAAATTAATAAAATGTATTCATACAAAGCTATTATGGACGAAGATAAAGAACTAGGAACCTCAAAATTTCTGGATACCGGCATTATGGAGGGTGAAGAAAGTGCGAAGTTTAGAGGATCACTTCTTACTTTGTTTGGTGAGCCTTCATATAAGTCAGATAATGCTGAAGCTGCGTACTCTTATTTAATTGAAGTCAGCGATGAAACGAGTAAGTGGTATTTTACTGTTTATGAAGGTCCTTCAGGACCTGCAATTGGTTATGATTATGATGAAAAGGAAAATCAAACAAACGCAAGAGAAGCCGCCCAATCCTTGCTAGAGAAAATTACAGAAACTACACCTTCTGATTTTACTGAAGTCGTATATTACGAAGACTTTAGCACTAAAATTACATATGGATGTAAGGATGGAAAATGTTTTTACAAAGAGGAAAACGAAGGGACTTTTTAGAACTCGGAGATATTGTATAGAGGCTCGAACTCCAACTTTAGATGAAATTAAGAGAAAAACTCTTATCCAAATCCAAAACAATGAGGTGCAGAATGCCAAGACGAATTACATTGCCGGATGGAAGATCATTAGAGATTGATTGTGTAAGCTGTGCAGTGACAAGTGGCTTGATTTCTTCAACAGGTGGAGTAATTTTCGAATCAAGCAACTTTCATGTCCATCAGGATATTGCTTATCCCATCAAAGGGTTAGTTATATTAGCTTCAAAGCGACATTTTTACTGCATGGATGAATTAACAGATGAAGAGCAATTAGAATTTATTTCGCTAATTCATAAGATCCGAAGTGAGCAAAGAAAACGATTAGGAATTGATAAAGTCTATTATTTTTATAATGAAGATACAACACATCATTTTCATTTGTGGATGCTTCCTAGATATGAATGGATGTACGAATTTGGGAATTCAGTAGAATCATTAAGACCTGTTTTATTACATGCCAGGAATCATATGAATGATGAGGAGAATATGAAGAGTGTAGAAGAAGGAGTTAGTATATTACGGGAGGGCATGAGGGATTTTGTGAGTAATTCAAGGTGATTGCATCTAATATGATATTCACACTGTGGGTATAATAAAAATGAGTGAAGGAGAAGCCTAAATGAAGATTGCAATTCTAACTGATATTCATGGAAATTATCCGGCATTGAGTGCAGTGTTCTCAGATATTGATTCCCATGGGGACATCGAGCATACATATTGTCTGGGTGATATGATTGGCATTGGTCCTGACTCTAACGAAGTGCTTGAAGAAATAATGCACCGAAAGAATGTAACCGCGGTTTCAGGTAATCATGAAGAAGCGGTTTTAAAACTACTGCAAGGGAAGCATACTTTGCCGGGTCATGAAATGATCGCTGAACATCATAAGTGGGTAGGTAAGAGTCTAAAGAAAGAAAATATCGAATTTATACAAGATCTCCCTCAAACATTAGATATTGAAGTAGAAGGGCAAAAAATATTAATAACCCACTATCATATGAATCAAGAACAAAGAGAAGTAATAGATGAGCGCCCATCAGGATTGGCATTAGACGCAAAGTATAAAGATTCACCTTACAATCTCGTTTGTTTTGGTCATCATCATCCAATCCATTACTTTAAGACAGCTCAAAGAATTTATTTGAATCCTGGAGCTTTAGGTTGTAATGATCATGCGATTGCAAGATACGCGGTAGTAGAACTGCAAAAAGCAACAATCAATATACAACTTATAGGAGCTACATATGATAATAAATCATTTTTGGAGTCCTTTGAGCAGTTAAAGGTCCCAGATAGAGACTTTATGATAAAGGCATTTCATGGGAACCAACTTGAGAGAGATTTTAAAGATGGTAATAACATTTCATAACATAATATCTATTCATGCTGCAGGCATGCGCACTGGATCTGGCAGATTAGACCATGGCTATATACAATGAATAATATCCTGTAATGAGAGGGTGGATCTATTGCAATGGATAATCCTAATTGGTGATGAAACATTTAATATCGATTCAATACATAGAATTAAACACTTCGGAGAAAATACAGTTTCAAGCATAGAGAATAATAGATTTGTAGTTGATTATGGAGAAGAACATATCTTTTATGACTTTTCTGAAAGTATTATAAATGATTATGACTTTGAAGAACTACAGAGGATTCCTTTTCAAAATCCTCATTTCATTATGATGATCTATAAGTCCAAGGATCTCATGAAGAAAATATTGAGTCAGGATAATTTCATTAGGGGCATCTATGTTGATGATGATCATGGTCTAATAATGCCTATAGAAGAATACATTGAAACCTTTTCAAATGAAAGATAGTAATTTGTTTATTGGAGAAGGTAGTAGCATCACTTCAAAGGCATTTACTCACGCCGCAATCTTGACGCTCCATAGCGTACAATAGGCTTTCGAGCGAGCAGAAGTTAGCAGACCACCTTGCGAGTCGATGAATATAAAAGTATTAAATGAAATCCCAGAAAATCTGTTCTACGAGGTGTTTCGCAATGAAGGAGCTGCATAGAATTATTCACGATGCTTCTAAAGACATCTATACCAAACTAGATGTAGTAGTGAACGATTTTTGGGAATGGTCGAAATTCCAAAAACATGAATATGAGTGGGAAACAGAATACGATAATTGGGCCATAATTAATACTATTTTTGCTGAATTAGTAGAAACTACAGAACACTCACATTGGTCTCGAAAAACAATCAATAACTTGCTATATAGTATTGCACGAGATCATGAATGTACAATTCTAATCAATAAGTTATGTGAAAAGCCCATAAGTTTTCTTTTTTTAGCACAGGAAGGTTTATTTTATTCGGACGTTGATGTGAGATGGCAGTTAGCGCACTATCTTACAAAAATACACGCCCCCTACTCAGAAACTGAAGAATTGATTTATAAGTTTTCTGCTGATAGTGATGAGTATGTCCGAAGAAGAGCACTATTAGCTCTTGGATATATTAAATCCAAATATGCCGAAGAAAAAGCCCTAATGGCATGGAATACGAATTTGGAATATCAAAGAATTGCAGCTCTAGAAGTGTTGTACCAAATAAAGTCGAAGAAGCTTGAACACTATTTAAAGTTAGCACGAAATAGTAACATTAAGTATTTGAGATCTAATGCAGAAAGAATAATACAAGAGCTCGGATAGAAGAATAGCACAATAATTTTGTATCTCATATCATCTAAATCTCGCCTTAGGAGGAACCAGTATGATTCTAGAAAAAGTCATAAATAAAATTGAAATACAAAGCGAATATAAGGAGTTTGTTGATAAGTACATCGATCACATACTTACCGAATTCCAAGATAAGATTCACAGCATTTATATGTGCGGCTCGATTCCAAAAGGAACGGCTACACCGTTTAAGTCAGACGCAGACTTTACGATTATATGTGCAAATCCTAAAGACATTGATTACGGAAGATTGTCAGCTATCAAAGACAAGCTGTTGGCAGAATACGCATTCGTAACTAAGATTGATACAATCATTTGCTCGATGGACGAGGTATTAAGTAAACCGAATGAATTGGGCTTCTGGGTGAAGATTATTTGTGTTTGCGTATATGGTGACGACATTGGAGAAAAGATACCACCGATCATAATTTCTCCAGATTTCATTGTAGACTTGAACAGAGAGACGAAGGAGGAAATAGAGCGTATTGTGCAGCGTATATTGTCCAATGCTGATGATCGCAACCTGACAACCAGATATATTAAAGGCTATTCAAAAAGATTGCTTCGTGCATTGTACTCTTTGATTTTAGAAGATACAGGTGTATGGGAAGACGATATGTTGGAAATGAAAAATGCTCTATTGAAATATTGCGAGATTGATTCTGGCTTAGTTGAGTATCTGTATGCTTGTTACTTGAATAGCGATGTGCCTGTTGAAGAGTTTCTGGGCATTGCAGATGAAGTATATCGCTATTTTGAGAACGCTTTACATAAAATGGCTGCTTCTAGGACTTCTTTTGAATAGCATAAAATGAGTCATTATATCTTGAAATGATGAATACACTCAAATCATAAATAAATTGTAAAAATCGGTTTGCAAGATTGGAATGGGTCATGATTGAAGATCCAAGACATGGAGAATCTCAAGATTTAATCAACGCAAACTATCAGCTATAAACAAACGATATGATAACTGAATACAAAACAAAAACTCTGTAGCGTGATTATAATGCAGAGTTTTTGTTTTTATAAAAAAAATTGTTACACACCCAGAAATGATGTGAGTCCAAAACAATTAAATTATAAATTAATGTCCTTAGAAAAACATAGCTAAGTTGATAGTGAGAAAATATATGTGAGATACAATGTGTATTCTTAAAATCCCTTTACTTATTCACAAAACTCGTATTTTGTACATATGTATATATCACACTTTATACAACATAAACTTATTCAATACTCATATATCCTACATACTTTCCATCTATATCACACATCTATTTATAAATTCCTTTTGAATTCATCTCCTTTCCTTGCTTTCAAAATCATTCTCAATCATAAAAATAAACTCTGTATAGCGTGTCTCAATAATCGCTATACAGAGTTTATTTGTTTTATCTATTTATCTGACGATGCAGATTATATTCTCAATTATTCAATCTATCTATATATCCATGGAATCTAGAAAGTCATCGATTACCTTTTCGCTTTCGACTACAAGCGTCATCCAATCAACCCTGAATTGTTCATAGCTATCACTGTAAAAATCTATCTAGCAGCCATGCTTGATAATTTTTTATGTTTTTCTCCCCATGTTTTCATTTCTAAAATGATTGGCACTAATGTACTACCAAACTCAGACAGCGAGTATTCCACTTTAGGAGGAACTTGCGGATATACTTCACGATTTACAATACCATCTTCTTCAAGCTCTCGCAGTTGAAGTGTTAACATTCTCTGTGTAATTGTTGGACATATTCTGCGAAACTCATTAAACCGTATCGGTCCTTCAATCATATGATATAGAAGTACTCCCTTCCACTTACCGCCAATCACATCTAACGTATATTCGACGGGACAACCTTCTTCATTTGGGCATTCGCCATAGCCCGATCTGCGGTCTCGCATGTATATATCCTCCTCTTCAATAGTATAGAAATTGATACTAGATCACACTATTGTGCGTACTATTCACGATAGTTAATATACGTTATATTACAACCAGAAACCAATAAGTAATCCACATTCAAGGAGGACATTACGATGTCAAAACAACAAATGAAAGCCATCGGCTTACTGGAATATTTGCCTGTTGATCAACCTGAAAGCTTACTCGATGTTCTGATCGATAAACCTGAACCTACGGGCAAGGATTTACTAATCCGAGTTAAAGCCATTTCTGTTAATCCGGTTGATGTTAAAGTCCGCGCTCCCAAAAATAAGACTGAAAATACGCCGAAGATTCTCGGCTGGGATGTTGCAGGTATCGTGGAACAAGCTGGTCCAGAAGTTTCACTGTTCAAGCCAGGCGATGAAGTATACTATGCCGGCAGCATCGCCCGTCCGGGTGGAAATAGTGAATTTCATCTCGTTGATGAACGAATCGTCGGATTTAAGCCAGCAACATTAGAATTTGCCCATGCAGCGGCTTTACCATTAACTGCAATAACCGCATGGGAAGGCTTATTCGATCGGTTAGGCGTATCGCCTCATACCGAGCATAACGAAGGTAAGACTATTTTAATCATCGGAGCAGCAGGTGGCGTTGGTTCAATTGCGACACAATTGGCCAAACATGCTGGTTTAACTGTCATTGGTACAGCTTCACGTCCGGAATCTGCTGAGTGGGCTACTAATATGGGAGCCGATCACATAATCAATCATTATGAAGCGTTTCTCCCTCAGCTCGAAGCATTAGGCTTAGCTACTGTAGATTATATTTTCTGTCTAAATAGTACGGATACTCACTGGATGAATATGGCTGAAACCATTGCTCCACAGGGTAAAATTTGCTCTATTGTAGAGACGGATGAACCACTTGATCTAACCTTATTAAAAAATAAAAGTGTTACGTTTGTGTGGGAACTTATGTTTACCAGACCCTTATTTCAGACACCAGATTTGATTGAACAGCACAAGCTATTAAACGAAGTTTCTCGCATGATTGATAAAGGAAGCTTACGAACTACCGTGGCGCAGATCCTCTCTCCTATTAATGCAGCTAATTTGCGTAAAGCTCATGGATTATTGGAAGAAGGTCGCATGACAGGTAAAATCGTAGTAGAGAACTTCGAATAACCACTCTATCCAGAGTTAGACGAAAGCAGCCGATCATCATGATTGGCTGCTTTCTCTTGTACAATACCTATCTAAAAATTAATCATTGCAATTTTGAACCTATTGGTACATAATAATTTTGAACTTAACGGTTCAAAATAAATCAAAAGGAGCTTTACTATGACGACAACGATCCTAACGAATAAACCACTAGCAGGCAAAACAGCATTTGTTACCGGAGGAGCTCGCGGTATCGGCGCAGCCATTGTCAAGCGTCTAGCAGCCGACGGAGCATCCGTTGCCTTTACTTATGTCAGTGCACAAAGTAAGGCAGATGAGTTAGTTCAAGAAATTCAAAGCTCTGGAGGACAAGCTGTAGCCATTTGCGCGAATAGCGCCGACTTTGACGCATTAAAAGCTGCTATCCAGCAGACAATCCATTCATTCGATGGTATTGATATTCTCGTAAACAATGCAGGTATTTCCAGTATGAAGCCTTACGATCAATTCGCTCTTGAGGAATTCGATCAGCTGATCGATGTGAATCTAAAAGCCGTATTCGTTGCTATTCAAGCGACTGCTCCACAGATGAAATCTGGTGGTCGAATTATTAATATTGGCAGTATTTCTGCCGAATTCAATCCGTTTCCCGGCAATAGCTTATATGTTTTAACAAAGGCTGCTGTAGCTGGACTCACACGTGCCTTAGCGCGTGATCTCGCACCTCAAGGCGTTACAGTCAACAATATTCAACCTGGTATGATTGATACGGATATGAACCCAGAGAACGGTGCCTATGCTGCCGGCGCAGAAATGATTCCTTTAGGCAGATATGGAAAAGCTTTCGAAATTGCAAATATGGTAGCTTATATCTCTTCCGAAGAAGCTAGCTATATTACGGGAGCAAGTCTGAATGTGGACGGCGGCGCAAGCATCTAAATTCCAGACCGTTGTATAAACAGAACTATTAGCACGCATGCATCCTACTCGTTCATCAAAGCTTCTTTCTCCTTTACAAGTAGCTTGCTTAAGATGGAGCTTAGACGCTTTAATGAACGAGCAATTAGCAACAAGGTATCCAAGTAAAAAGATCCAAAGTGTCAGGAGAGAAGATTAGCAGCAGTTCTCCTCCCTAACAGCTTGGGTCTTTCCTACTCTTGCAAAATCATGACAGATTCCAAGCCATATAGTAAAATAAACAATCATCTATCGTAAAGGAGCAACCGTTATGGCAGCCGGACGTCCACGGGCTTTTGACATTGAACAAGCACTTCAGAGTGCTTTAGAGGTATTTAGAAAAAAGGGTTACGAAGGAGCATCGCTAACCGATCTGACTGAAGCAATGAAGATCAATCGCTCCAGCTTTTATGCGACCTTCGGTAGCAAGGAGAATTTGTTTCATCAGGCGCTAGATGTATATATGAATCAAGGACCAATTCAGGCTTCGCTGGCTGCTTTGCAAGAACCTACAGCCTATTTAGTGATCGAGAAGCTTCTTCATGCCAATGCAGATTCAGTAGTTGATCCGAATCATTCTCCTGGCTGTCTCACCGTCAAAGCAGCGCTTACGGGCAGTAAGGAAACCGATCCAATCCAGCAACTGTTAACGGACCTACGCGTTCAAATTGAACAAGCGCTCACCACTCGGCTTCAGCAAGCCAGAGTAGACGGAGATTTACCAGAGCATATTGATCCTGTTGCCTTATCCCGCTATGTTGCAACGCTTATAGCAGGTATGTCGATTCAAGCGGTGAATGGTGCGAGCCGTGCGGAGCTGGAAGATATGATTAACATCGTTCTCTCTACGTTGTCTCCTATTCATCATTAACGGCGCTTTCAATCGTAGTACGGCTATCGTGAATCATATATAAAAGATACGAAAAGTCGCCCCGCATAGCGAAGCGACTTTGAAGTAGCCTTTATTTACATTGTTCGATCCTATCTTTTGCAGGGTATAGCTTCATCCATCTAGTGCATTAGCTTCCCTGTTACTATCTGCTACTATTGGATAGGCGGTTACCTTATTAATGGGTTGGTTCCATCCCATCGGTTACTGCTCCTTTACAGGCAGTACACACTAATTTGGCTTGCTTACCGAGTACACCAGATTATTCATACACCATCACCCAGTATTTTGCTCCAGGCTCTCCTTCCTCAATAACCGCCTTCCAGCCACGCTTTTTATAAAAGCTCAATGCGTGTTTATTTTCTGAGACACATTTTAATGTGACTGGTGTGCCTAGTTCGTCCACAGCGCGTTTAAGTAGCTGATCGCCAGCACCTTTGCCGGCATGAGCAGGATCTACAAATAAATGATGAATGAATTGATTAGGAACATACAATGCAGTAAATCCGAGAATATCGCCATTCACCTCGGCAACAAAGATTTCTTCCTCCACTGTATCCCGGTCAAAATCATCAAGTGTCATTTCCTCTGTATTCGCCCAATGAAAACTGCCACGACGAGAATTTAAGTAAATTTGTCTTAATTGTGGATAGTCCTGCACATGCGCTTTTCTAATTAACATTCGATCTAGCCCCCTCTTTACCTTTTATAATCTATTCCTTGAACACTGTCAAAGATAGGACGCCTATCCCTATAGAGATCAGTGTCATGACGAATATGCCTTCATTAAAATGACCCAATTGATCATGCAGATAGCCGATTAACAATGGCCCAGTTGCTCCAATCAAAAAGCCTACGCACTGCGACATCGCTGTCCATGAGCTAGCTTCTTCAGACGAGGATGTCATTTCGACTGGAAGCAGATTAAGTAGAGAAAATAGCATTCCCGACCCTACCCCACAAATGAATACAGCAATCCATAACGATGTCGAAAAGAACATCAGCAATAACCCTGTAGCCTGCATTATAGAAGACACAATGAGCCATATTCGTCTTGAAGGTTGTCTTTTAAGAAGCTGCTGCACAACGGTACTGCTTGGGATTTGTATCCATGCGAACAATGTAACCATTAGCCCGGCGTGAAGCTTGGATGCACCTGCTTCGATTAGCATCAATGGTAACCAGCCTAAGATAGAATAAAACACAAGCGAGAGCATTCCGAATTGCATCGTGAGTATCCATGCTTTTCTGTTTCTCCAGGGTAGTGTTAATGCTTTCCCATATGAAGTACGCGAGGTCTGTTCCGAGCCGGAAGACTGCTGTCTTCGTATCGTCATCCATAGCGGCACAGCCAGAATAACTGGGATTCCCCAGAATGCTAATGACATTTGCCATGAATGCAGCCCTTCCTTTAAAGGTGCGGTAAAACTCGATCCAAGGGCTGCACCCAGAGCTAGTGCCATAGAATAGATTGCAATCATAGAGGGTGCGCTAGCCGCCATATGCTTTTTAATAAAGCCAGATAGCAAAGGCCCCATCATCGCAATGCCCACACCGGATAGCAATGTAGTGAGAAATAACAAGGAGATAGAATGGATAAACAGGCGTAAAACTAAGCTGCCTCCGATCAACATCAAGGAAAAGGCGATCACTCGCTCAATACCCAGCTTTTCACTTACTTTCACCGAAAATGGAGCCAGTATGCCCATTATTAATACGGGAATCGAGACGAGTAAGCTGGATACTGCTCCGCTTAAACTAAGGTCATGCTGAATATTGGCTAATACAGGGGCAATGGAAGAAACAACAGGCCTTAGATTAAGTGAGGCCATAAACAGTGCCACAACATATAGCCAGCGATGTGCTACCTTATTCTTATCTATAGGCAAGCTCTGTATCGAAGATGAACGATCAGGAGCTGCGTTCTTCGCGACTGCTTGAAGAGTTGGGTTCGTATCGTTTCTCATGCAATTGGCTTCTTTCTATCAGAATTGGATTTGGCATGATTTATAGTAGCATGATATATTGGTTTTTATTAGATCCACTTCATATGTATTTTTACCATACCACTTCAGAGTGAAAGGAGAACTCCATGCATTCCGAACAAAATGAAACGAAGACTCGGCAGGTCTATTCGTGGATCAGAGAGAGAATCATGCAGGGTATTTACAAAGCGGGCACCTCTCTTCCCTCTACGCGAGAATTAGCCAAGGAGCTTGCGGTCTCACGAGCCTTAATTGTAGAGGTGTACGAGCAATTAATAGCTGAAGGATTTCTGGAAGGCAAGCAAGGCTCAGGAACCTTTGTAAAGGATACAGGTGCAATGAGAACGTTGCAAACGATTCAGCTGCATTCGGAAGGAAAGCTGAATGAGAATAAGCACGTAACTCCCGCTCGTGAAGATCGCCTAGACGATATCGATTTTCGCCCTAGCTTTCCTGCGCTGGAATATGCGCCTTTGCAAAAGTGGAAAAGAGCTGAGCTCGACGTGTACCATGACCTGCCTGCATCGATGCTGGGATATCAGGAGGATCTAGCTGGTGATATAGGGCTGCGTCAGGCGATTTGTGATCATCTTCTTCATATCAAAGGTCTTCACTGTCTACCCGAGCAAATTATCATTACAGCGGGTGCAACTCAGGCGTTCTCAATACTTAGCAGGCTGTTATTAACGCCTGACAAAGCGATTGCGATCGAAGACCCAACCGCAACATTTATTCATAACATCTTTGCTAAAACGAAGGCGCAGGTGATCCCTGTATCTGTCGATCAGGACGGTCTATGTGTAGAGCAATTGCCTACCGATGTGAATCCCCAATGTATCTTTGTCACACCTTCTCATCAATTTCCGTTTGGCAGTATTTTATCGATCAGTAGACGGCTTCAATTGCTGGATTACGCTCGCAGCACGGGGGCTTATATTATAGAGGATGATTATGATAGCGAGTTCCGTTATGGAGGTATGCCTGTTCATACGCTGCGCGAGCTTGATAGCGAGCGTGTCGTCTATGTAGGGACATTTAGTAAGAACCTGTTCCCTGCCTTGCGAATCGGTTATATGATTGCTCCACAGCAACTGATCCAGCCGATTATACAGCTCAAGCGTACTGCTGATATGCACGGAGCGACATTGCCGCAATTGACCCTGGCTCGCTTTATGAACGAAGGACATTTGAAACGCCATATTTTACGAATGAAACGCATCTATCATAAACGCAGAACGCATCTGATTCACACGCTAAAAAACACCTTTGGAGACAAAGTCCAGATCACTGGTGACGCAGCAGGCTTGCATCTTATCGCAACCTGGTCAGGGCATCATGCTAACCTGTTAACCGCAATGGAGCTGGAGCAGCATCGTATCAAAATCTATCCTGCCGAACGCTATACGATTCGCAAGGATCAGTACAATAACAGCCTTATTATGGGCTTTGGCAATGTGAATGAAGCTAAAATGTCCGAAGGCATTCAGACGCTGGCGTCATTTATATAGCTTGGTGAGCCGCGCAGTTAAGTTACATCTACTCATTATAAATACTCATTATAGAAAAAGAGGAAGGGTCTATGTCCTTCCTCCTGTATCGCTTGAATAACTCCATATTAGATACTTACAATAATAACTCCGCATAGAATAATACCAATACCCATCCACTGTGTCTTGATCAGCTTTTCCTTCAAAATCCAGCCAGCCATCAATATTGTAATGACACTATACAAGGAAGTAAGGGCCGTCGTGCTTGTCGTATAATCTACCGCTTGTCCCTTATTAAATGAAAGCAGCGCTCCGGTATCGAGCAGTGCGGCTACAACCAGAATCATGCCAGTAGACAGGCTTATGCGTGGGAATTGAATTCCTTTCACACGTATCAGTAGAAGCGCACAGAAAAATTGTACGATCCGCGTAATCAGCACCGGAAGAATCACACCTAAATAGGGCGTAATGAAGCCGATTGCCCAGAAATAAATTCCCATACATATAGAGGCAATAACAGCTTCCGGTATGCCGGCTAATGTTACCTGTTGTCTATTGCTTTGAATCGATCTTGTTACGGTCAATACTCCTACGATCAACAGGACTACCCCGACAATGGAGTTGAAGGGTAAACGCTCACCGCCTGCAAAAGCAAGCATTGCAGTCACTACAGCAAATCCCGATCCAATCGGCGAAACGATGGACAATGTTCCCTTTTCAAAGGCTCGGTATAACAATAACGTACCTACAAAATTGACTACACTGATGCCGATCATGCTCATCCACACTAAGGGTAGAGCATCTGGCGTAGAAGTCGATTGGATAAGAATATACCCACCCAGCAAAAGTGAAGCGATGAACTGTATTCCAAGCAAAGCAGGCAAGGTTTGAAGCTTTCGCGTGGCCTGAGTAACTATAAAATCGGATAGTCCAAAGCAAAATGCTGCAATCAGACCAAATATCATAACATTGCTCCTCCAGAGTTCACTTTCTGTCTATGTATCCGAGTTGCTTATGCTTGATACTTATGCTCGAATACCTTCTTTTCCATAAGCTTATAGAATAGAACCAGACTAAACATAAATAGACTTGCACAAAACACAACAAGGGGGAAACGCTCCACCTGATCAATCGGAAAGATAAAGGTCAATAATGGTATAGCGTACAGCGCAGGAATCCGCATATGAAAAAGGCGTGATATCACGATAATGCTAAGCATATCGATCAACGTAGCTAACAGCTGCGAATCCAGCTCTAAGAGCATAGTCGTACCTATCGTTGCAGACAGCGTTAGTGTAAGAACCTGCTTACCTGCTATTTTGACCGAGTAGCTTTGCTTTTGAATTGATTCATACACCACGACAAAAAGAGGAGGAATCACCGCCAGCTGTTCATTTCCCATTATCCAGCAAATACCAAGCCAGCATAATGCAATGGCTAGAAAAATGATCATGTACTTATATTGGATCATCGAGCTTGCCGGGAGATTCTTATGAAGCTGGAGCACTACTACTACAGCCATCAGGATCAGTGTGAAACTCAGGACAATCCATACCAATCCCCCGTCCTCTGTATGTACAGCGAGTGGCAATAGTCCTGTAGCAATAGCGGGTGCAAAATTAGAACGTATCGCTCGTAGAAACAACATCATCGCGATTAGAGTAAGGATTACTTTAACCGTAAAAGCGATCTGGAACTGATTTATGATCAGACCCATCATAGCGGTAACCGTCGGTGCAATGAAGATTACAGACGGACGTCTGATCCATCCCGGCTCTCTATAGACCCACATCGCAATGGCCATCGCTGCAACCTCAGGTAAAATAATCTCTGAACGTTGCAAAAACTCAGCCAGCCCTACCATGAATAGAATGAATGTTATGGCTATAACGTAAGCTATCCTGCCGGGTTGATATGATTTAGAATCTACTGCATTCATATGCTCTCCTCTCATTCCAACGTCAAGCCTGTTATTGCTAGATCATAGCTAGGATGGATATCTAGTTTGAGTTTGTACAGCATGCTGTTACATTTATGCTAACATGAACATTTTGAATCGTTTAAGTACCACTAAGCGCCGTTTTCTTCATACCAATTTGCCGCTCTTTACTAGCAAGAGAATCCCTTTCCCCTCCTTACATCTGCTCCTCAGATTACAATCCACCTGCACACCAGCTATGACGAGATATAACGACATACTAAAAAGCCGCTACATCATAGCGGCTTGAATGTGAATATATGCTTATCGATCATTGCGAGCCTAGTTAACGCTTATTCAAAATCCCCAAATATGCAATCCAGGGGCCTACATCATCTCTGTACCTTTCCGACATCACCCTAACGATCTGTGCCATATGTGTAAAATCATGAACTACCCACGCCGATAAAAGTTCTCTTAGCTTCACGCTTCCGAACTCGGGATGTAAGCCGATCTTTTCTAAATCAGGGTTGGCTTGAATAAGATCTTTGAGGATAGAGATATTGCTCATTCTAATGCTTTTGAACTCTTGCAATGCTTCATCCACAGTACGCACTGAATTTCTTTTCAAATGCGAGAACCGATCGAATGCAGGAAATCGGCTCTCTTCCCCTTGCATCACAATAGCTTCTACTCTTGGAATCCAGTTATATTTCTCTGCTTCAATAAAATGTTCAACTACTTCGTATGCATTCCACGTGCCTTCACCCTCATTACTTTGTAGCCATGCCTCTGACAAGCCTGCTAAAAAAGATTCCAATGTTTGTGGCGTACGTTCCAAAATCTCAATAGCCTCTGGTAAACGAAAATTCATGTTAATGCACTCCTCTCCAATCAAATACATTTCATAAATCGATTAATTACACATTACTATCGCTTGTATAATATCTTCTTTGGCGTTTATCTGTGTTCCTCCTTTTCTCTCTCCTTATCAATACATGTCACATTATTGGAAAACATTTGGGATGCCAGGCAACAAGCATAGCTCTAATGGGTCTTGTACAAAAAACGAAATAGACCTAAGTCCAGTACCTCCTCCATCCGCAGTCAAGGTCTGTAATCCGTCCTTGGACAAGTGTATATTTTTTTCTCAATTGGTATATTTCTTGAGTGACATATTATCCAGTCGGAAGGGGAACAGGTCAGTGAACATTTTATTACGCATTGCCATGTATTTTTTAGTTGTTATTCTTATCGTAGGAGGAGCAGGGGCATTAGGCTTCGTATATACAACCAATGCAGAAATGTCTCGATATGATCACCGTCAGTCTCCACATCTGGAGCATGTAAGCATACCTGCATATGATCCAAGCAAGCCTACCATAGCTGTGTTATTAGCTAACGATGTAACCGAGGTTTTTGATTTTCTCGTTCCATACGAGATGTTTGCTCTCACAGACAAATATAACGTATTCAGTGTTGCACCAGATACGGAAATCAAGTCATTAACAGGTGGATTGGATGTCATTCCTCATTATTCCTTTGCAGAGCTGGATCAAAAGCTGGGCAAAAGTCCGGATATTATCGTAATCCCTTTTATGCCTATTCTAAATGAGCAGAGCTATGCTCCTGTTCGTGAATGGATTCGTAAGCATTCCAGTGAGAAAACGATTCTATTATCCATATGTAATGGCGCAGAGAATCTAGCGGATACTGGATTACTGGATGGGAAGCGTGCTGCGACACACTGGGGAGATATTCAGCGCTTGATCAAAACCTATCCTCAAATTCATTGGGTGCAGGATCAACGTTATGTGGCACAGGGGCATATCGTCTCTTCAGCTGGTCTTACATCTGGAATGGATGCGACGCTGTATGTTCTATCTCAGCAATTAGGGGAGACAGCAGCAAAACAGATAGCGAACGAGCTTCGCTACCCTTCTTACCATTATGTGAAGGAGCCAGCAATGCAGCCCTTCACCGCAGGGTTGAGTGATATTACATACATTCTGAATCAATCCTATCAATGGAATAAGACCAAAGCAGGCGTGCTGTTATATTCGGGTGCAGATGAATTAGACCTGGCGTCTGCCTTTGATACGTATGGAGCATCTGGAACCACAACGACCTTAACTATAGCGCGTGAGCATCAACCGATTGTGACCCGGCACGGGTTGAATTTGATAGCACGTTATAACATGAATACAGCTCCATCTTTATCCAGGATGATTGTTGTGGGCGCTGAAGCTGAGACTATGGCTGCTAAGGATGTGCAGCAATGGAAGCAATTGAATACGAAGACGGAATGGTTATGGCTGCACCAAAACATGTCGCAGAGATTTGCGATGGAGCCTGCCTTTGAAGATCTATCCAAACAGGAGGATATCATGACAGCTCGCTTCGCCGCCAAACGTCTCGAATACAGGGCGACAGATCATTTACAGCTAGAAGGAGCGCCGTTTTCCAAGGAGTCGTTTGGAATTCCGGTTATGCTTGTTGTACTTTCGCTATGTATAGGTTATTTTTTAGATCGCCGATTATTTAAAAAACGAAAGTAGCTCGGGAGTTCGTATTCATTTGATTTAAAAAGAGAATACTGATTATGTCGATATATCATCGGCTAGATGAATAAATACCCCTTGAGCCATGTCAGGGGGTATTTCTCTAGCTTATTGCTCGGCTTTACTATTTTCTAAATTGATTAGGTGATAATCCTGTTCGTGCTTTGAAAAATTTAGAGAAGTTAGCTGGATATTCAAATCCGAGCTTATAGGCAATATGAGCGATCGGTTCTGATTGAGCTCTTTTGTTCGTTCTACAGCATACAAAAGCAATTCCATATCGATATTCCTGAAATTTTTACTATCTTGATCAATCATTTGCATGCCAGTTCGAATCGCGACTTTTTGAGAAGAGATATTGATGTCCCTAATAATAGCGTACACCCAATCTGCGTTAAGAGCTGAGAACGCATACTCCTTGCAAGCTAGTGCCGATTCTATGGCATAGCCTTGATGCCAGTATGCTTTTTGAAATGAGAATCCGATCTCTAAAATGCCTTGCCCTCGCCATTGTTGCATCGTTAGACCGCACTGACCTATCATTTCGTTCGTTTCTTTACATATGACAGCCCACAATCCGAAACCATAGTCTTCATATCGTTTGAGGTTTCGATTAAGCCATTGCTGTGCTTCTTCCACAGTAAATGCATGTCCATAAGCAATCTGCATGACCTCTTCATCGCATAATATTGTACATAAGGCATCCAAGTCGGACTGTACCATCTCTCTAATAAAAAGTCGCTTAGTTTCTAGCAATGATCATCCCTACCTTTGCTATTCGATACAAAATAATACGATTACTCGGTGACCATCCTACTGTTCAATTCTATTCACGCTGTTTTAAGTCTATTTTATACTAATCTTGATGTGGCTACGAAGAGAAACATTGTCTCTACTTGGACTGGAGAGTCAGCTATACTAGCTAGTTACAGTGTTCTACTTTTGCTTGTATGGATTTTTCCAATTACATTTCATATGATAGATTAGATGGTATACATGATTTTGTACATAGATTCAATATGAATAGGAGGCTGCTACATGAGTGAATCTGAATATAATATTTATAGAGCAATAGCTGCTGGAGATATCGCCTTTGTAACAGCGTATCTCTCAAACGGTGGCGATCCTAACTTATTCGAACAGTCCAGTTGGACACTTTTGATGTTTGCTGTTGAATACGAGAATATAGAAATAATAGACCTGTTGCTTGCAAACGGAGCAGATATTAATTACACCTATAACGGCGGTTGGACTGCTCTACACCAGGCGGTAGATTTATCTATCGATGGAACCATGCAAACAGGCGGTTCTCCTGATGATGAACCTGTAGATATGATCAAGCACCTATTAGATCGCGGAGCAGATGTGCATGCTACAGATTCAAAAGGAGAATCCCCGATTGATATAGCAAAGAGTTATGGATCTGCAAAAATCGTCGGATTTTTAACTGAATATGTGCTAGTTCAGACTGAGTAGTTATCCTCTATCTATGAAGACAACCGTACACATAAAAAAGCAATTCGTAGTGAATACGAATTGCTTTTTTGAATAGGCTTCGAGAACCCTTTATATTTAATTGTAATGTTCATTTGTATGCTTGAATTTACTATAGGCTTGAGCCCGCCACGTACTGGGAAAGATACTGTATTTGAATATGCAATTTTTTGCGCCTTGTTGAAATCAGGTGTTAGTTCCGGCATACGTTTATTATCCTTTATCCTAATTAAATGCAAAGCGTATTCTACCTAGCTTATCCCAGGCAATCAAAAAAACCTGTTCTCCAAGTCGCATATTGAGGCGACCATCCGCATTCCTGTTTAACCTTATGATTCGATGCGCCTCTTTCCCAACCGTTTGCTCCAGATTGCAGATCGGGTGCAGGCGCACCTAGAGCCTGAGCATAGACTGGTAACCATTCAGTCCCTTTTGCCGGCTCATCATCAACGATATTGTACGTACCCGTTTGCCAGTCTAATGCCAGCAAAGCAGCCCTTGCAGCATCCTCCACATGGAGGAAAGAAGAGACTCCGTCTGTTGCAGCCATCTCCTTATGGCGTACCTTCTCTGCTATATCTCCATGTTCAGCATACCAGGTTGCCGGGCCATACAGCGTACCATATCGCAAAATGACATGCTCCGGTATTTCCTGAACTGCTTGCTCCAGTGCTAAAACTCCGTTAATCGTCGTACTTCTTGGCATTGCTGCATGTAGGTCCAGTGCTGTATCTTCTGTCGCAGGAGTTGTGCCCGGTTCATATACCCATGAAATGCTCTGCGCGATCATCTTCTGAACATTCGCTTGCTTGGCTGCATCGACTAGATTGCGAGTTCCTTCGATACGTATTTTTGCATTTTCTGCCGAGCTACCGCCGCTCAATGAAGTTAGCTGATGAATAACCACATCCGGTTGAACATCGCTTAGCACATCCATCATTTGCTCCCGATCAAAAACATCTGCAAGGACAGCTCTAGCTCCTGCTTGCTCGATAGATGACTTTTGCTCTTCTTTTCTCGTCATTCCGATCACTTCATGCCCTGCCTCGATCAGCTGTGGAAGTAGTAATTTGCCGATAACGCCACTTGCACCTGCAACAAAAATTTTCATACGTGTATTCCTCCAACATATCGAGATATTATTTTTAAATACGCTGTATAGCTCACATGATTTAGAATAGCATGAGATATTGGTTGGTATAAGTTCCAATTTTAATGCATTTTGATCATACCAATTTAGCGTGAAGACTTTCAAAGCAGTAAGAGTTAGCAGAAAGACTATGCGATGTAATGAAGGTAGATGATAATACAGCCTTATAATAAACTACAGCCTAAAAACTATAACTGTCTAAAAATTACAACTTAGCTTAGAAATCACATGCCAACTTAGAAAAGTCGTAAACTCGATCAATTAATCAACTGGTAGATCAACGCGTAGCTCTAGACATTAGTTAGCCCGGATATCCATAGACTATATAACAGCAATGTATTTAAAATAGTACATAAAAAAAAGAACATCACAGCTAGCGATGCTCCTTCAAGTTCTGCCATATTCAATTGCTGAACATCCGATACAAAATAGTCGCTACTTCCTCACGTGTAATCTTCTTGTTTGGTTCGAACTTTCCATTATCATACCCAATAAAATAGGATGTGCTAGCAATCTCATCCTTTGCCCAGGCTGGAATAGCTGTATCATCTGTAAAGGAATGCTTAGCGTTATGAATTGCATTATTCTCTATAGGTAGTCTACCGATGATCTTAGCTGCTTCTGCGCGGCTTAAAATCTGATTAGGCTTGAACGTTTGATCTGGATAACCGTGAATGATATCAGCGCCTGCTGCACGCTTAATCGCATCCGCATACCAATCGTCTGGAGAAATATCAGTAAAGCTGTTCTCGCTTTTGGTGTCCTTTAAGAGACCTACTTTATCAAGCATAACGATAAACTCCGCTCTCGTTATCGCCGATTTGGGGCGGAAAGTACCATCCGTATATCCATCAATAATTCCTTTTCCAGCAAGCATATATACGGCATCCTTCGAGTACCGATCATCGATATCATGAAATACAATACGGTTCTCCACCTTTGCTGGCAATAGATCGGTATGCTGCACTGTAGGTGCTGGCGATGAATCACCATGGGGCGCGATAAGCTGCGTAATATCGGGTAGATGATTCGAGCTCTTTTGATCCGTACGTATAACGATGAACCTTGCAGTGCTAGGTCCGCCTGCACTGAGAGTGTGAACCCATATTTTATAGCTTGTATCTGCGGAAAGATTGTCTATTGGGATATGCCCTGCTTTGCCGCTGTAGACCTCCTTCATCTCCCCTGTAGAAAGCTGTAGTCGGACGATCACTTTAGCATTGGCTTCTACATCATTCACATTCAGATCGATAGAACGAGTACTCTTGTTCATCACGTCAAATGTAAAGCCATTCGCTGGCAACGTAGTAAAGGACACAGGGTACGATTTACTCATTTCTGACATTGCATTTACCGCACGAATCCGATATTGGCTGTATTCGGTCGCGGATTGTAAGTGATCTATACGATAACTCGTGTCATTGGTCTCGGCGATCAGCTTATCATTGAGATAAATATAATATGCGGTAGCACCCTGAAAAGAATTAAAGGCTAGCGTAACGCCATCACTACTCATTTCTCTGACCTGCACAGGCTCACTCATCATCGGAAGGGGTACACCCATGCTACTCACTTCAGCTGCATGCAAGCTTTTCCCAGCAATGCCTTCTGCCCATACTCGATACGTACCTAATGTATTAGGTGCAATCGCTTCTGTAGTCCAATAATTATGATCTACTGTGATCAATCCTTGGCTTGTCTCTACCCAGTAACGTACAGCGCCTTTGACCTCATCCCATTGTAATCTTGTTTCCAATTCGGATGAGGTGGCGCGGAGATTGGTAACAGCGTTTGGTAGTGTATGCAGTGTAACGGCAAGTGGCTTGGAAGCGCCGGATGAATTATAAGCAATCAATTCACCAGTTATCGACTCCCCTGCGTGTAAGCCTGTCACTTGAATGGAAGCATGGGCAGCTACAGACTGGAAGACCCTTCCCTTATACTGAAACTCATATCGATCTGCAGCCTGGTTATCCAGCTGGATCGTGACCCGATCTTCTTGAGGTAATAATGCGGTAAACCGTGGCTGCACAGGTAGCGTTGCTTTTGTAATATGTGCAGCTGCTCCTGTTCCACTTGCATTTACAGCTAATACATCCAGGTGATAGTCAGCTCCAGCTTCAAGATCAGACAGGTCTACTCTTGTTCCTGTTTGTCTACCGATATAAGCACCATTGAGATATACATGATACGCCGCTGCTCCTCGGATGGGCTGCCAATCATATACTAAGCTATGATCTGTCACCTCAGACACACGAATGTCTGGCATAGCAGGTAACGTCCATACCGAGACATTACGCCATAGGCTATAGCCAGCTGCATTGGCGGCTGCAATACGGTAATGATATTCGGTTCCACTTTGTAGACCTGAATCATGGAAGCCGATCATATCAGGTGTATAGGTTGCTGCTGTAACGGAGGTGTACGTATCGCCAATGACGGTACCTTCTGCACCGATTCGAATCCCATCTTTTCGATCGTCGCGGTACAGATCATAATAAACATCCCCGGTGACACTTTGCCAGCCTAATTGTAGGGCATCGGTTTCTACATTGACTATATGTAAACCCGAGAGTGTCGGCAAGGCTTGGAAATTACGAATGCCGCTTAATCCTTCACCGGCGCTATTCAGACCATGCACCCGTAGAGAGTAATGAGCATTCGGAATAACGTTAAACGTTTGTGTCGTACCCTGACTTTCCATTGTAGTTACCTTGATCTCTTGCTCGTCATATAGCTCCCATACATACCGATCTACTCCATGGATTTCATATACCGAAGCAGTCACGGTATTCTCTGTTCCTTCTACAGGTAGAATCGTAGCAATCCTAGCTGCTTCAGGACGAGTAGTTGCCTGTATTATGGTACGACTGGCTTTCCCAGAAGGATTATAGGGTTCTACGGATACCGAGTATGCAGTTCCCGAAGTGAGATTAGAAATCGTCAATGTATCCGATCCAGGTAAGAAGACGTTTCGGCGCATAAATACATCATTGATATAAACACGATAAGACACATCGGCTAAGCGTTCTCGTAGCTTAATAGTTAAGCTATGCGGGTCTGGAGAAGTAATCTCTATATCTTCCACAGGAACTGCATCCGGTAATGGTAAATATGTAAATGAACCTAATCGCTCTAGCGTTTGATTTCCAGCTCTATCCTGTGCTTTTACATATATCCACCAGCTACCTAGCTGATCGATACTCACATTAAAATTAGGCTCGACATCCTTCCATGCTATAACGCTGGAATCAGGCATGTCTGGATTGGGAGATAGGTAATATTGAACGTTAAGCTTGGCTGGATAATCATCCGATACGTTAATAGGGATCGAAAATGGTTTTGCATAATAGCTATTCGCATATGCCGGATCAGCTGGTGTAGTGATTGTCGGCGGCGTGATATCGATATTGTTGATCTCAATTGTGCTTTGCGTGCTATTGCCCATATAATCTGTTGCTTTGAAGGTATAAGAGCCATTAGTCGCTGCAATAAACGAGGCAGTGTCCGAGCGCACAACCTTACCGTCCGGCAATGTAATCGAATCGATCCATGTCGTTGCATCCAATCCATGGACAGAAATCACTGTACCCGACCTCGTTGGATTAGAATCTGGTTGAGAGAGTAGTAGCTTAGGAGCATCACTGTCTAGTAGCTCGCTCGTCTGAGTCGGTGAAATATTCCCTGCCTGATCTACAGCTGCCACATGCAGATAACGATCTCCTGATGCAGGCGTGATAGCCATTGAGGTGCTGGATGTCGAAATGTCTCCCGATATGATCTGGCTGTCCGGGTTGGCATCGAGCTTTACAATATATCCTTTAATACCAGACGTAACAGCAACTACCTTAGAATCCTGAATCGCACCTACTGTTCCATTCCGCAATTGCCCCTGAATTTTATAAGTATATTCTGTACCGATATCACTTGCAGGTGTCCAATTAGCCATAATTTGTTTACTATTACGAGCAAATGAATAGCCGAGATTCGTAACCGGATTAGGGATTGCCTGATCTGTAGCTTCACTATCGGTAAAGGAAGATTCAAAACCTGAATAAACCTGTTTCCCATCGCGATAGATATTGGCTCTTTCCGCATAGCCAAATTTCAAATTATCAATGTAGACTGATCCATCTGTCTTCCACTGCATGGATGGAAAAACGCCGTATTTCATCAGATTGTAATACGTTAATTGAGAAACTTGTGTATTCATGGAATAGGTTCTCCACGTACGGTCAGACGGAATAGTGCGCTCCGGGAATACAAATGCGCCCTGATTATGAGATAGCACACGTTCGCCAACTCCGAATGCTTCAACTTTTGGGGTGACTGTCTGCCCGTTCGGCCATGCTACACTCCACGGTTGAGATTGACCCGGTACGCGTGTAAAGGCTTGATTTGTTTGCGACCATTGATATTGAAGCAATCCATACGTATAATCCTGTGCTCTGGACGAGACAACAGTACGAACTTGACCATCTGGCAAATAAGCGATACCGCTGGTTGTTTTTATACGAAAGGTTTGCGGTGCATTATTCCAATTCACAGCTTCTGCGTATAGTATATTTTGCCCGTGATCATCCATCATATCAAATCCGCGATCATACCAGCCTGTACCCGCCGCAAACTGCATCCAGTTCGTTCCTTTTGTACTCAAAGCATCAAATTGAACGCTGATCAGCGCGTCATCAGGTAAGCTTCTTCCACGTAATGAAAAACGGGATGTGATTGCCTTGGTATCTGGATAGTCATACAGATTGCCCTGACTATTTGTGATCGTATCCTGTAGCGAAGCGACTCGACCACTACCGATAGGATTGGTTACAATAGACTGATTACCATTACCACGCCAGTAAAAATCCGGTGTTTCCTCACCTGATTCAAATCCCGTCGAAGTCAGAACATCTTCGCCAACCATCGGTACGGAAAATTCCAAATAAGCTGCATTTCCTTGGTTCGTGATTTTCGTAATATTCGCCTTTACTTCAGTCGCCGCCGAAGCGACCGGACCAAATGCCGACACCAGAATTAGTGAGCACAACGAGGTTTGGAATAACCTGGGTACAAATAAACTTTTCTTGTATTGAATCGTAGCTTCTTGCTTCATTCCGCTCTCCTCCACATAACAAAAAAGCACCTCGCACGAATAGTATATAAACTATCCAAGTGCGAGGTGCTTCCTCGTTCATCATTTAATTACACACATCATACTTTATTTTCCGAAAAAAGAACAGCTAAAATTTAATCGCTAGATCATCCTTTCAATCTCATTATGAACCGCCAGCTCCATAGTAGACCTCAAATGATAAAATCGCTCCATGAGTCGATGGTGTATGCCTAGCGTATTGCCAATCACGCCTAATATAGAATCATCCACATGTGGTGTACTCCATGCAAACAATTGCTGATACAGATCAATCATCGATTCGCGATTAGGCGTAACATATCGAAGTGGGTGCGGTACATGCTCTAATTGGAGCTGAAGCAAGCTGTGCAATACGTCAAAGCAATGCTCTGCCGATCGTTTGGATGGATCTGAGGCATCGGCAGCTTGCCCTCCGTTCCGTACAATACGTTCCTGATCGTCACCGTCTACCTTATCTTTCAGACCAAACGCATGCTTCAAATCCTGAATGAGCTCTGCAAAAGTTAATTCAACAAGCGGCATAGACATATACGCCCACCAGTGTCCACCAGTTCCATTACTGTACAGCTCCCAATCCGTATCCCATAGAATCTGCTTGATCTGATCCTTTTGTGCAGGTCCATACATCGCAATGCCCAGTACCAAGCCACCATTGCAATCGATCGAAGCTTGCTTGCCCCATGCTAACAGCTTTGGAACCATGTACTCCGCCGATGCCCATTTTACGGACAGAGTGGGCAGTAGCTCAGGAAATAGAGCCTGTCCATACATCTGATCAAATAATTCGATTAGTCGACTATAGTGATGATCATAAGGCATGTGCAGTAGTGCCAGACAAGCATCGTGATCGTTAGATAATACGCAATCCACTATATATTCCGATGGCAGCGGATACCCCATATATGCAAGAATATGAAGCATACCATCAGGCGCCTTCTCTTTTAACTTGCCCTGCTCAAAGCAATATGTGTATAACTCCGCTGCCAGTTCCATATCTCCACAGCGCATAACGACCTGAAGGATTGGAGTATACTGCCAGTCCTCTGAATGCTTCATATACCACTCCAGCAAGATCTTCGCATCCTCAGCATCGCCAGATGACGCAATCACATCGCAATAGGATTGAATGATACTACTATCCAAAGGAACCTCTGAGCGAAATAGCTCGATTAACCGCTTCGTAGGCTCAATCATCGTATAGCTCCCATGATGCTCTGAAGCGTCACAACATTACTATGAACTGCCATAAGGTATACTCCATCATTCAGCTTTTCTTTTATTACAAACATCTGTCTTCCCATTACTCTTCCTCTTTCTTATCATCTGCGTGATGCGAAATTACATTGCAATCTGCCATAACCTCTGGCTTATAGCGCATACTGTCCTCTTCCGTAATTGGACGAATCACTTTGCAAGGCACTCCTGCTGCTAGAGAATGAGCAGGAATATCCCGAGTGACAACACTGCCTGCTCCAATGACGCAGCCATCTCCAATCGTAACTCCACCACAAATCGTGACATTGGCTGAAATCCAGACATCATTGCCAATCGTAACAGGCTTAGCATAACAAAGGGACTTCTCTTCTCCATTTTGATCCAGCATTCTTCTACGTTCAGATGCAATCAGTGGGTGAGTCGGTGTAACAATCGTCACATTAGGCCCAAAGCTCGTATAGTCGCCAATCGTTACAAGCGCATCGTCCTGTATCGTTAAGTTATAATTAGCAAAGAAGTTTCGTCCGATACGAGTATGTACACCATAATGAAAAAACACAGGCCCCTGTATAAAGCTAGCTTCGCCTATATGACCGAGTGCCTCCTGCAAAATACGTTCCCGATCTTCAACCTCGTCTTCAAACGTCTGGCTATATTGTTGACTTAGCTTGTGCGCCTTACGTT
Source organism: Paenibacillus hunanensis (assembly GCF_034055775.1). NCBI lineage: Bacteria > Bacillati > Bacillota > Bacilli > Caryophanales > Paenibacillaceae > Paenibacillus > Paenibacillus hunanensis. The sequence goes on from NZ_CP139194.1 coordinate 2,927,634, forward strand.
TCAAGGCTTTTAAATCAGGATGTGCAGGACTGAATAGAATACCTTGCATGATGCGTTCTTCTTCCTTCATCGATGTTGCCTCCCTGGCTATCTGTTATCGTTACTATTGCATTAAAGCCATACTACATACAATATCCTTCCAAGCCAGCTCCAATTACTTAAAGCCCACTAACTAATAACTACGTGCACGGAAATAGATTACCTTCAGATTAATATCGACATGAAGCAATCGCATCATCTCCTTCATGGACAGAATGAGAAATGGATGTACAGGAATCTTTACTTCCAATGCTCTGGACGATTGAGCGCTTCTGGCAGCCTCGTATCTGCATTACCTTTAGCAGAACTGATCTGAAACTGAGTTAAAAATAAGCTTTGTGACAGATCAGCACCATTTAAGTTGGCATCCCGCAAATCGGCGCCGATCAGATCAGCTCCACTAAGATCAACATCCTCCAGGTTCGCCGCAATCAGAAGCGCTCCTCTCAGGTAAGCTCCTTGCAGCTCCATTTTCCGTAGATCCGCCGCGACCAGATCGGCTCCACGACCAATGCGTTTCTGGCGTGTAGCTTGTGAGCGCTGCTTTGGACTTTGCTTATGCTTACGGCGCGCCTCAGCACGTACTAGCTCACTCGTTCGAAGGAGCAATACGTCTACTTTCTCTCTATGCTCCATTGTATTGATTTGTATCATTTCTTCCGGGCGTAAGAGCGTATATTGTTCTGTCTGATCAAGCAGTGCCTGTAGCTCGCGCCGAATCGATACAGCTGCTGGCTGATGTAACGCATCTGTCAGATGCCACAACAATTCATGAAGCTGTAGCATAATGAGAAACACCTTGAACATGGTATCTGCCTGTTCCGGTATTGCCTTCCAATCCATTCCGCGATAAGTGATCTGCGATACTTTTTGACCTGCTCCAAAGCAATCGAATGAAATGCAGCCTTTTAACCCTCGTTGATGGAGAGATTCATGGATGGAACAGCGACAATCGGATTGTAGATATTTGCAGGGCTGTCCAGCTGCTTTATCCATCGGGAAGCCCTCGGAGATAGAGAAGTTTAACGCAACACAGCATAAGCCAAAGCATTGTGCGCAGTCTGCCTTAAGATGTGCTCTATTATCATTTTCGGTAGTATCCATACTTGAAATAGCCAACCTGTTCACCTCAGTTATGTATAGTTCGATGTACGTCTAATAGTTTGTAAATGTTTACATTTATTGTAGGCATCATCATCCTATTTGTCCATGTATCATAGGTATAGCTTACATTACAATTTTTTGCTATGTAGATGATACAATAGTAGTATCTCTTATCAATGACATTACTTTAGATAAAGTACATACATAGAAGTGTTCATCCATTCTATACGATTGGGAGGAATTGAGCATGAGTCTGTCATCTTCTTATCTACGGCAAATTAAACTAAATAGGCAACGAATAACTACATTGGAGAAGTATCCGTTTAATCTTCCTATTATACAGCATCTTGATCAATTGGATTTTCATCCGAAGGTAACCTATATTGTGGGTGAAAATGGAATGGGCAAATCGACCTTGATGGAGTCTATTGCTGTATCGTGGGGATTTAATCCAGAAGGTGGAACAATCAATTTTTCATTTTCTACGCGTGCGACTCACTCTGAGTTGTTTGAATACATTCAATTAATTCGCGGTACTCGGCGTCCTAAAGATGGTTTCTTTTTCAGAGCAGAAAGCTACTACAATCTCGCTTCAACAATCGACGAGCTGGATCTTCAAGTATCCTTTCAGCCTCCAATCAGTGCATCCTACGGTGGGCGCTCCCTGCATGAGCAATCACATGGTGAATCCTTTTTCTCTACATTTATGCATCGGTTTGGCGGAAATGGGCTATACCTGCTGGATGAGCCAGAGGCAGCTCTGTCGCCACTACGTCAAATGTCTATGCTGGCGCGGATTCACGAGCTTGTTCAGAAACGATCACAATTTGTGATCGCTACTCATTCTCCAATTTTAATGGCTTATCCGGATGCAATCATCTTTAATTTGACGGCTGAAGGTATTGAAGTACAGACGTTAGAAGAAACGGATCATTTTCTCATTATGAAGGAATTTCTTAATAATAAGGATAAAATGCTAAAGCAGCTATTCGATGAGACGAACGACTAACTATAATCAGACTCTACTTTTCTGTATTAGTATATTCGTGTGCTGAGTACACGTTAAAATAAGACGTAAAATGAACTGGAGCCTACGAAACAAAATACCAGGCAAGGCGTGATAGAATTAACATGTATCACATCTTGCCTGGTTGTAGTAATGGTATAACCTATCTACAATGCACGAATACGTTTGATTTTACTGAATTGAAAATACTTCCTTCTTCAGCAACGCTTCTGGCTTTTTACCGATAGGGTCTTTATGGAAATAATCGCGAATCACGCCATCCTTCAGATAGTTGGCGATCGATACCATAATCATCCCTTGATCCAGCGCTAGATATGCCTTCGCCAGCTCGCCTGTCTCAACATTGACTGAGTCATAGAAGCCATAATTACCTAGCATATTGAAGCTTTTTAATGCCTCGATATTTTTGCGAGCATCCTGAGGGGCATATTCTAATGCGAGGAAGGTCGCATGTGCTGTAACCGTTGCGCCATCCTTATAACCGGAAGTTCCGAGAGGTGTCGCTGCAAATTCGCTGTAGCCACTTGGCGTCGCGGAAGGTGAGAAGCCCCATGCGCGATAGCCTTTTTCCTTCGCATAAGCGATTTGTAATTGGACATGACGCTCGTTATTTAAGCCAAGTGCCTTTTTACCAAGCTCCTTCTCTTTAATAACCATGCCCGGCATCAATGCTTCAAACATACTGCCGCCCCAGCTTGGAACGAACTTTTTCCCTTGATACGTATAGTGCCCTTCAAATACATTCACACCGTCATAGTTGACGTTTTTCCCCTCTGGAACTTGAGATTGCCAGTCGTATTCTGCTGGCATCGTACGAAACATCTTCCACCAGTGATCCTGCGGCACATCTCCTTTACCGATAGCGATATAGCTGGCTACGCGTGGCTCCGTATAGAATGCACCATAATGATGCTCGGTTAGGGCTCCTTTGGCAACATCATAGCCACCACGGAATTGTCCAACCTCTGGATCGTACAGCGTAGTATAGTTCATGTTGTTCACGAGCTTGCTAGTCTGTCCATTCAGCTCCTTGTACGCCTGCCCGACAACGATCAAGCCTGCGGACATCCAGCCATTATCAACCTGCGATATAAATTGCCCCCAATCCTTTTTGAGTGAACCATCGTCTGTGTTGTACCAGTTATAAAAGAGACCATTCCACTTGTCCAGCTTCTCCAATGTATTCAGCGTTGTTTGCAGACGAGATACGGCTTCCTTCTTACTAATGATGCCCATTTGCTGTGCGGATACGGTACTCATCATGTACATTGCGATATTGGTTGGAGAGGTGCGCTTGGCTTCCTCGGTTCCTTTATCTGTCGTACGTACTTCGTCGTAGGTCATACCGGTTTTCGGATCGGTATAATCCTGAAAGTATTTATACGTTTTAGCTGCAATCGCTTTCAATTCTGAGTTGAATCCAGGTGGTTTTTTAGCATCTGGTGCCGCCGAAGCTATAGGAGTTAAAGTGACGTTCGCCATCAGACAAAAAGTGAGGATCATACTGAATATCTTTACTTTTCTCATGCTTTTTCTCCTCTCAAATATAATTTGAAACGTTTCGCATTTATGATAACATGACTCTACATGTGAGGTAAATAGTAAATTGTAAGCGTTTACTAAAAACATTTTATAGGCGTTTGGGTTTAGAGGGTAGTTTATAATTGATGCGAAACGTTTCATTTTTAGTACTGAATTGATGTTATGTCATTAGCTTTATATACAAAAAGGGCAGCCTGTAGAGGGCTGCCCTTTTCCTACTTTCGACTTCAAAATCAGTTGCTTGTATACTTCACCCAATCATACTCTGCATACAGAGGATTCGCGCCATTGTAAGGTCCTAACCAATCATCTACGCCGGAGCCATTCCACAGGTTCATCATGATCTGACCTGGTGTGGTTGGAATATTACTGGTCGCTGTATGCTTGAGTACACCATCCACATACCATTTGATCGAGCCCGGTTGCCAGTCGAATGCATAGGTGTGGAAGCCTTGAGAAGCGTCAAAGCCTAGATTAATCACTTTCTCATGGTTACCCACGCCGTTTGTATAATAGTTGAATTGTACTTTAGTTGTGTCTTTGCCCAGGAATTCGATATCGATCTCATCCCATTGTGTACCGTTAGCAGGGCCAGTGTACGTGAAGAATGAGGATACGATACCTGTATTTTTTGCAGGCTTCATGCTGACTTCGTACTTACCGTAGCCGTATTTGTTAGTAGTACGGTATTCGCCGCAATCGAACTTGTTCTGTGCAGAGCTAGTCAGACCGAGTCTCATTTTGCCATCGCTGGTGAAGCTGACATTATTCCCACGCCATGTGCAGTTAAACATATTACCGTTGGAATAGCCGTCTGCTTTTTGCCATGTGCTTGGGTTAAAATACGTGAGGGGCTCCCAGAGCACCGTTGCTGCGAACGTATTGGCGGAGAAACAGAGAGACAGTACACCTGCGGTTAACAGAGCAAACCATGATTTTCTTTTCATACAAAACCTCCAATAATATAGTAAATGTAACGGATAACTGTGTTTATGCACCTCATCGAGATAACGAGTTGGAAGCGATCCTCCTGAGTATCTTCGATTAGTGTTCGGTTAGTGAATGTGTATTCATCTTGCTTAATCATCTATACACATCTCATAAAATAGAGCTTGTCTGTGCTTAGCATCTTGCATGATTTAGATGCTGCATTATTCGCTTGCAGGCACTTCGCTCACTGGCGCGCTATCTGTTGTCGTTCCAGCTGGAGCAGCTTCATCTGTATTCGATGCTGGCTCAACAGATATCGGGCTTGTCGATGATGCTGGCTGTTCTGTTCCACTATTCTGCTCTACTGTAGCCTCATCTGGATGGGTCACAACAGGAACGGACTGCTCTTCTGCTGCCGCGCCTTGTGTTTCCGTTGGAACAGCTGTCAGTCCTGCATTGGACACGAATTGCCATGCATCCAGATTGAACAGGTTACCGCCGCCACCGGTAAATACGAGATACAGATTATGAATGCCTGTGGCATTGCTGATATTCGTCTGCACTTCTCTCCAGTTCTGTACGCCGCCTGTGGAAGGCACTTGCAGTGTACCTACGAGAGGGCCCGTTACACTATCCAGTCGTACTTCGATATTGCCGCCTACGGTAGAAGCTACCGTTGCTTTGAACGAACGAGCACCTGCCGAGCCGAAGTCTGCTCTGCCGACAGCGATCCAGTCGCCATTGTTGATATTCGTTACATTCTGATTGTTAAACGGTCCACTTGCCTGACTTGCTTCTGTGTTGATTCCAGCTTGCCAGCCGATCGTCTCTGCTTCCACACGTGTATATGGATTCAGATTGAACAGCTGCGGCACGCCTGTCATATTCGCCTGCACCTCAGCGATACTACCGTCTCCGTTATGGAACAGCTTGTTAATGTGCGGAGAACGATAGCCCTTGCCATCACCGATCTGTGCTTTACTTACCGTTTGAGCATGATACACGACATACCATTGATTGTTGAAGTTAAATACAGCATGGTGATTGTTACCGCCTACTCCGAAGAAGGAGTATGGATTTTTTAAGAAATGACCTTTGTACGTGAACGGCCCCATTGGGTTATCGCTCACCATGTAACCAATCTCACCTGCTGGATATTGCGATGGATGGCTACCAGCAAAGTTGATGCAATATGAGTAGTAGTATTTACCGTTGTATTTGTGAATACCTGAATCCTCGAACAGGTACGGTGCATCGATGGTGCTTGCACTGCCACTTACGCTGATCATATCGGCACCGAGCTTGATCACACGTGCTGTTTTTGGATTAGCGATGGATGCTGGATCGGATTCATTCGGAATACCGCCGCCACTGTACAGATAGCCTGTACCATCATCGTTCACAAGGACAGCCGGGTCGAACAGCCATTTTACGCCAGACATACCTGGTGTGTTTTGAGTCAGCAACGCTTTACCGAGTGGATCTGTCCACGGACCGATTGGCGTATCAGCGGTCAGTACACCGATGCCTGCGCCGCCATTAGCAAAGTACAGGAAGAATTTATCTTTACCGTTGATTTTTTTATGGGCTACTGCGGGTGCCCATGAATTAGCAGCCCATTTGGCAATTCCTTTGCCATTGTTTTTATTGTTAGCACCGGCAACCGGAACAGTTCCATGATCTGTCCAGTTCACCATATCTGAGGAAGAGATGACCTGTACACGATCCAGCGCACTAAAGTCATTTTCCTTAACGGTTCCGTTGCTGTTGTATACGTATGTATCACTCGACATGTATACATACACTCTGCCATTGTAGACGAGCACATACGGATCAGCTCCAAGCTTATGATCCATCAGCGGATTCGCATTTCCCGGCAGCTTGGCGAGTGACTTGGTAGCTGCTTCTGCACGTAAGGAGGAAAAGGCACCTAACAATAAAATGAAAGACATGAGTACGATGAGACATTTACGCATCCTGAACATTACATAACCTCCATTTCGAATTTTGTTAACGCTTACAAAAACCATGTATAAAAGCATTCTGTAAAAGAAGAGTGCCCACCGGTTGACATATCTGCACGGTTTTACGCATTCATTGAGAAATGATAATTATGTAATTAAATTCAAAATAATGGTTATTACCGATTTGAGAAAATCATAGCATGGTCTATTTTATATCTCAACATCATTAAAAGGATGCGACTTATTAGCGAAATTAATGACGCATAATGCTGTAATATCGGGCATTCAGGTACAATTATATTTTCATATGATTATGTCCGTTGAATAATATGGACTTGCATTTGTCTAACTTTTCCCTTGATAAAAGGTTATAGCGATCACTATCATCACCAATAAAAAAGCCAACCCTCCGCTATGGAAGATTGACTCTTGAGTTGATAAAAGATTGCATGAGTTACGAGTTAGCTGTTATGGATGCACGCTCAGCATTACAGCCGTATACAATGATATCGCGGAGCAGACTAGCAATCCAAGCGATGTCCATACACTGCGAAAGCGAACGAGCATCCACACTCCTGCGAGCACGAACGCTAATGCCAGCACTGCGATTGCTACGCCTGTAAATGACCAGCCAAGCTGTACTAATCCATATAAGCTCGCCTGTCCAAATGGCTCATAAAACAATGTCCATAGCGGAGATAGCGGAATAACTCCACTCTCTAATGCAGCTACTAGATCATGCGGTGGCGATTGATTCGACAGATAGGCAGTACCGACTAGCACCAGAAAAGCAAGAATCGTTTCCACACGTAACCAGCATACCGGATTCCACTGCGGCTGCCGTGCCAGCTGCCCTTTTAACAAAAAGCTATTCGTTGCTGCCAATACTGTTAAAGGTAATAGTAATGCGTGCTTAATAAGCAGTGCCTGTCCAAACGGAACTGCGAGACTGGCCGCATAATTATCGGTGAAGGATAGCATCATCAGCAAGCCAGACGCAATCGCCGCAATATAACAGATCATCGCAAACGGAGACATCCAGCTTAGCCATGCCTGCCATTTCTCCGGCCGCTTCGTACACCACGCCACGACAAACAGCACACCCAGCCATAGCGTCACACTAAGCAGATGAACAGAATGGGTAAGAAAGCCGGTAAAGCCATACAGACTGGATGAATGACTGGTGTAACCGATCCCGGCAAGCATGCCGATCGCCAGTATAAGACCGATGGCAGATCGTAAGTGCGGACGTTGATTCCATACGCGCTGATATAACACAATGATCAGTAAAAGCCCACAAATGACCGTAATCAGCCAGCCATGCCCGGCATTATAGCTACCCAGCACATAGGCAAGCACGAAGCCAAACGTATAATCAAACTCCGTAACGAAGAAGTAAATTACTTGAAGCATCGGCGCAGCAGATAAGATCATAATGCCGATAATCATGCCAGCTACTACCTTTTTCGGCATATAGATGCCTGGTTGCAGCGATGGATGAATAGCGCCGAGCAGTAGTGTACCGAGTACAAGGGATAGACAGATATATAGGATTAGATCAGCCAGCATCATCCCATAGAGCACTATGACTTCCTCCGCTTACTAATGGTTGCCACAGCTGCGATAATAGCAATGAGAATAACGGCGATTGTAATAATCCAGGTGGCTGGAGATACACTTTCGCTATCCTTTTCATCATCTGATGCTGCCGCAGCGCCACTTGATGCTGGCTTCTGATCGGTCGTTGCATCATCGGCTGGTGTGGTTTCCGTTTGTGCCGAAGTGGTCGGTGCTGGACTCTCTATGGATGCCTCCCCATTTGCAGAGGAATCACTTGCTTCACCGGAGCTGCTATCTGTAGAGGATGTACCGGTAGATGAAGATGACTGGTCTGTATTCTCTGCGGCTTCACTCGTGGTGTCCGATCCAGCAGCTGAGCTGCTTGTAGCTTCATCCGCTGCTGCTGTTACGGTAAAAGCATAGCTCCCCTCAATCGGGTGACTATCTTCGCCGACAATTTTCCATTGAACCGTATAGCTACCGGCGGTCAATGGTTCAGCTGGCTTACCAGACATCGAGGAGCCATCCACCTTAATATCGTTGATCGTGACAGCCCCATTATTGGAGGAAGTCACTGTAAATGAGCTAAGCTCCGCAATCGATGTGTTAAAAGTCATCTGAATTTCGTTCACTGCTTTCTCTACCTTCGCATCTTTAGCGGGTACAGCACGTTCAAGACTCGTATGAGCCGAGGCGGTCAATGGGATCGCCACCCAGAGTAGCATCATGCCAAGGGCAGTGAATATGATTTTACGAGATAATATTGAAAATAAGGACATGGTGGAGCTCCTCTCTATGCATGGGATTAGTAAGCAGAATTTTTCGGAAGTGCATACTTTCAGAAGTGCTACCCTGTACATCATACCTAACGATTATGCCTGTAGCGGAATTATCATATGCTGTTCCTCTACCAGTTCGGGTACATAGGTGCGTTCACGCAGACGAATTTCCTGATCGTTCATCATCACTACAGTGGAAGATCGCGTCCCGTATCGGGAAGCTTCACTCCGAATGAAGATCGAGGATAGTATACGTTCCCATTCCAGTGGAACACCCGTAGCAGGTAATTGCTCGTCTGCTGGTCGGTCTGCTAGCTGGAGCAGATGAAATAACGCATCACCTAACTGTTCTATCTCCTCAGCTAGCGGAGACTCTAATAGCTTTTGCAAGCCTGCTTTCCCCTGTTCCACCTTAGGCCAGCTCGTATTGAGCAGATGATTACTAATACCATAAATGCCGCGTTCCAATCGCTGTGGCTGCTGGCTTTTATTAGAGTAGTAATACAGCTCATGGTGGTCACCTGCAAGCAGATTGTAGCCCGGATAATCCTCTGCATGCTTATGAATATGCTCCATGTACGCCTGCGGAGTAGCATCTCCGGTTAGAAAGTTAGCGACTAGCTCTCCTCTTGAGCGCTTGCCTTCACTTTGCTCCAGCGGATCACGATAATTCGTTAATCCAGCAAATCGTCCTCGATCGGATATACCGAGCCATGTGCCCAGCTTCAATAGATCACGTCCAGCAATGACATGTGGAGCATCTGACCAGCGATGAACCGATGCAGATGGACGATCATAGAATTCATCCCGATTGGCAGCCACAAGGAGTGGATAGTCGGGATGGATGCCATAGGCAAATAAAATAAGACACATGCAGTCATAGCTCCTTCAACTTGAGATTCGTATGTACCGTGATGATGGTAAGCTCTTTTTCATTTTAGCATAGGTCGTCCCGTATGCTGCATAGAGAATGGTGATAGATAGCATGAATAACGATACACAAAAGCCGCATACTTCTGAGAAAATAACTTTTCATGAATCCTCATGCTCTCAGAATAATGCGGCTTTCGTGTTATCACTTTCTTTTACAGCCTTATAAGCGGCTCAATACAGTATATTTTAATAGGCTAGCACATTAAGATTGGAAATAACGCGGAATCATCGTCTCGAATGATGGGAACGCGTATACGATCTTCGCTGCATCCTCCGCAGTCAAGCCCAGTGTGATAAATGGAGTCAAGCTATTAATGATCTCCAGTGCTTCCTGACTGTAAGCAGTTGCACCTACCAGCTTGTTGTCTGCATCATGGATGAGTGTGAGATGCGCATTCGCTTCACCACGTCCGGCAAAGTCCCATTGCTTACCTAGCTCCATCGGCTGAACCTTGTATTGATCACCATGTGCTTCCGCTTCTTCTACCGTAATACCAACCTGTGCGATACGCGGAGCAGTAAAGGCAATCGTAGCGATCGGTGGATATTGAATTGGCTCATTCACTTTACCAAGCAGCTTACCTGCCAGATATTTCGCTTCAAATACCGCAGTCGGCGTGAGTCTTGGCTGCTTTTTATCAAGAATATCGCCTGTCGCATAGATATGCGAGGTGGAGGTTTGCAGATATTCATTCACTTCAATCCCGCGCTTGTTGTACGTAACACCTGCTGCTTCTAACTGAAGCGGTTCAACGTTAGGAATACGTCCTGTTGCATTCACGATCAGACCTGCCTGTAGCTTCAGACCGCTTTCCGTTTGCAATTCTAGCCCGGAGCCTGCTTGCTGTACTGCGGTTACCTTTTCGTTGAAGTGGAACTGAATACCGTCCTGCTTCATTTTCTCCGTCAATTGGCGTGCATAGGGCTGGTGGAAACCATTCAGTACACGATCCGATACCTGTACGATGTGTACACGAGAGCCGGCACGGAAAGCGATCGATGCGAGCTCCATCGCTACATAGCCTGCGCCGATCAGAACGATATCCTCTGGCAGCTCCGGTAGATACAGGAATTCATTACTTGTAATCAGCAGCTCTTCACCTGGAATGTTGAGTTCAGCCGGGCGCTGTCCTGTGGCAATTACGATCGTCTCCGCCGTATAGCTCGTTCCAGCCACCTCAACCGTATGTTCATCTGTAAAGCGCGCTTCACCGCGAATGATCTCGATGCCCGCTTTTTTCAGATTGGATTCCATTGTTTTCGGCAATTCACCGAGAATTTTATTTTTATGCTCCATCAATTTACCCCAATCAAGCTTGAATTCACTTTGCAGACCTGCTGTCTCCAGTAGCTCAGCATCCTCCATCAGCTTGATCGGCCCATCCAAAATGATCTTAGGATTACAGCCGTAGTTTGTACATACACCGAGGATTTTATCGCGTTCAATAATAGCTACCTTTTTACCGCTCATACTTAGCGGAAGTGCGGCATTCCATGCTCCCTGCCCGCTACCAATAAATAGAATATCAAATGCTGTCATTATGATTCCTCCTCTGTTTCATTTCACTTGAAATTAATTGTGCGTGATTATTATTATGATCAAAAAATTTTGCCATCCTGTTTTACATTACCCAATTTATTCGTCATACAATAATATTTAGCAAGAAAAATTCGATTCGTGATATCCTCCATGCTTCAATTGTCCCATCTCCGCACATACTTATCCTATGTGAAAACGACGCAAAAAGCCTGATATATAGCGCTTTGGGTGCGCTCTACTCAGGCTTTATATATATTCATATAACAGAATGATAAACAGGGATCAAAATAGAACCATCACGACGACAACGACTCGTTCGCTTCCTGAATCAAACCATATTTTACAAAGCTCTTGTATAAACCATCTTCCTCGACCGTATCGGTAATATCATCTGCGATCGCTTTTAAACCGGGCTTGGCATTACCCATCGCGATGCCGATCGCACAATATTCCAGCATCTCGGCATCATTCATTCCATCACCAATAGCTAGCGTATCTACCTGTGACTCTTGCAAATGCTCAAGCACATCCGCAATCGCAATCGCCTTATGAATACCCGGTATCATGAGCTCACCGCTATCCTTACCAAAGATCGGTACGGTACACTGAATAACCTCGAACTTGCCGCTGAACTCCTGCTGGATCACTTCAAATGGCAGGCTACTCTCTAGAAAACACACCTTATTCACATCGTCCTTATACAAATCAGTCACACCATAGGTCAAGCCTTCAATAAATGGATGCGGTGCTTGCTCCATCCGCTGCTTAGCTAACGGATCGTTCTCCATATCCCCATAGATCAGACGCTCCAGCTGAGGACGAAGTCCACTACTCGCATACAGCGCTGAATTCGATTCCAGATAAAAGTGAACACCATGCTGGTTAAAAAAGTCGACCATATGTCGCACATCCTGAGGCTGCACTTTTTTGTGATATAGCACCTGCTCACCAAGCTCTACATAACCACCGCCTGCGCCGATCAATCCGTCAAAGCCGATCTCCCAGATCGAATCGTAAATCTCTGCTTTGGAGCGTCCTGTACATAAAAATAACAAATGTCCGTTCGCTCTCGCCTGCTGGCAGGCAAGCTTCGCCGAGGATGGAACAGTACCGTAATCATTCACCAGCGTACCATCGATATCGATAAAAACTATTTTCCGTGCAGACGGCTCGTTACGCTTCGTCACTTCGGATGTAGAGGTTCCTTTTGCTTGTTGCATCGTATCGCACTCCTGACTATGAGATGATTCGTAATAATTTAGACGTATGCAGCTAGCGTTATAGCAAGTATCGATATACGGCAATCCGAAATGGCAGATAAGCGTATAATATCGATTGATCGCATGATACATCGTTGATCATTCCGCCAAGCAAACAGGCAATCCAACAGATGATCTACTATGCTAGCTGTCTTCCTAACTGTAGCTGTTGGAACGGGTTACATGTCAACTGCTTTTAGTGTGGTTATACCTCATGGATGTATATCACGATGATCCACCCCAGCATGAATCTCCAACATGGTTATTCTCTATCTCTTTGACTCAGCAAACAATGAAAAGAGCAGACCCTGACGAGTCTGCTCATACAAGCTAATTTAGCTCAAGTGTAATCCAATTAGATTCATACGAACCTTTATTCTAATCGCCAGTTTCATCCTGATTACTAGCTTATTCTTGAACGGATGACTGTTGCCCTTTTTCAGCACTCATCGGCCACTATGCTACTTCAGCCTAGTTTACTTGGCAGACGATTCCACCGGATTACGACGAAATTCTGTTGCAAAGTAAACCAGTGCCAGCAGCGGCAATGCCAGCCCTAGAGCAATCGCAGCCGTCCATCCACCTGCTTCAAATGCCCATGTACCTGCGGACGAACCAATCGCTCCACCGAGGAAAAAGGTTGCCATATACAATCCATTCAGGCGACTGCGTACCTCTGCGCCAAGTGAAAAGATCGCACGCTGACCTAGCACCAGATTCGCCGATACTCCGAGATCGAGTAAAATCGCTGCTAGCACCAGTAATAAAACACTTACGATCGAGCCATCACGTGCCAGTAATGGCAGTAGCATGGAGATAATCACGACTGCAAACGCCATTGCCGTTCCTGGACGAATCCAGCCACGGTCTGCCATCCGACCTGCGATAGGTGCAGCCGCAGCTCCTGCTACTCCAACCAGTGCGAAGATCGCAATGCCTGTCTGCGAAAAATGAAATATCGGCCCTGCCAGAAGTAACGGTACTGTTGTCCAAAACAAGCTAAATGTACCGAAGATTGCAGCATGGTACAGAGCACGGCGCCGTAAAATCGGTGTATGCCGAACAAGCTGCGCCATCGAAGCAATCAGCTGTGGATACCGATGACGGGAAGCAGGGCGATTTGTAGGTAATGCTCGAATCAGTACGAGCGCAAGAATCATAACTAGCGCTGCTGAAATGAAGAATACCGCACGCCAGCCAAGATGATCAGCAATCAAGCTGGATAACGGACGTGCCAGCATAATACCAAGCAATAATCCACTCATAATATTTCCGACCACACGTCCACGAGATTGCTCTGGGGCAAGATGAGAAGCATACGGTACAAGAATCTGTGCCGCTACCGAGCCCAGACCGATCAGCATAGAAGCGATGAGGAATATCGTCGCCTGACCTGCCCATGCGGCCATTAATAATGCCAGTACCGTAAATAATAACGATACAAATACAAGCCGACGATTTTCTACAATATCACCAAGCGGAACGATAAATAACAATCCTACCGCATAGCCAATCTGTGCCAGTGTGACGATAAGCCCTGCTGCTTCTGCCGATAGTCCAATATCAGCGCGAATCAAGCCAACAAGTGGCTGTGCATAATATAGATTAGCGACAATCACGCCGCAGGCAATAGCGAGAAAGATCATTAGCCAGTTTGGCATCGTTGGCTGTGCGGACTGCTCTGCCGAGCTATTGGCAGTATGGGGTTTTCTACTCATCATGAACACGTCCTATCCTTATTTGTATTCGGAACAATCATTCCAAAAATTCGTAAAATAAAATCACATCCTGTACTGGATATGATCGCTTCTCTTTCTAGGAGTTACTTTACGATCGATTTACAGCATATCGATAACCGATTCTACCATCTGCTCCGCATGCGTGCGATCCGAATCCACTTTGGCGGCGATATTAATACCGTGGTTCAGATTGAGCAGTAAATACGACAGGGTACGAATATCGCGATCTGCTGCAATCTCACCGCTATCCTGTCCTTTTTGCAATAACTTATAAAATGCCTCTCCCAGATCCTCAAATCGCTTCTGTACAATATCGCGAATCTGCTCGTCAGGTGCATCCAGCGCGGCAATGGCATTGGTGATCAAGCATCCTCGTGGAGAAGATGGATTGAACGCTCCATCAATATGCTTGGCAAAATAAGCACGAATCCCTTCCCTAGCAGAGCTTGCCCGGGTGAGCTCGCTGCGTTTGTCCTCACCAAGCCGCTTGTAATACTCAATCGATTGTAGATACAGATGCTCCTTATCCACAAATGTCTCGTACATGCTGGAACGGCTAATATTCATCGCCTGTAGTAGCTCTGCCATGCTAGTTGCTTCGTAGCCCTTTTGCCAGAACACAAGTGTAGCCGCATGAAGCACCTCTTCATGGTCAAATTCCTTCGTTCTACCCATTCCGTCGCCTTCCTTCTGTAGTAGTAAACACAGTATACTCTTTTCGGAATGAATGTTCCAGTATTTTCACAAAAAAATATACCGCCTTATTTCAAGACGGTATTGGGAGCGTATACATTTATAGGTGCAATTCTATATTTTTAGGAAGAAGGCGTATACATATAAAAAGCATAATCCGTTGGAATTCCTCTATATCCGAGCTGATGCAGCATCGCTGTCAGATTACCACGATGATACGTACCATGATTCACAACGTGCTGAACCAATTCACTTAGCGGCGTATCCGTTGTGCCATAAACCGGATGCGTCACCGTCACACTACCTTCCAGATCATGCCCATCGAAAAAGCTGCGATATGCCAGCTCCGTCTCAGCAAAGCGCTGCTCCATCTCCTGCACCGTTGCTAGCTTGGTCTCGTCCATTAATTTCATAATCAATTGTCTGGATTCATCAAATGGACGTTCACACATGACGCTTAGCCACATCGTATCCATCGCATACATATGAGACAACAATTGCCGAATAGAAGGAAAGACACTTTTCACTTCGCGGCTCCAGGCATCTTCAGGAAGCGTACGCAAATGTTCAAATACTAGCTTGTTGGCCCATACATGATAATTGTATAGCTTGATTGTTGGATTCATACTCGACATCTCCATTCCGGCCAGGCTACCTAAACTATATTCCGCCTGATCAAACAACACCCTAACACAGTGCAATTCCATCATAGAACCCCTGTTCGTGTCTGTCAATATTCGTTGCTGATGTACAATTCTATGTTTTGCAAATATGAAAATACTGTCATCATTTTAAACTTGTTTTTCACATAAGACATCTGTAGTATACAAAGTGTACAAGACAACTGTCTTATGCTGCTGCATCCGATATTTGCCCTGAATCGTATGTCAGGCTCTCGCCATATTCGATACGCAGCAGCAGGAAAGGAGATCTGCATGGATAAGCTTAATTTAGTGGAATCCGAGCTAAAAGTAATGCATGTGTTATGGGAGCTGGGAGACTCTCCTGCACGGCAGATTGCTAATGAACTAACCGAACAATACGGCTGGAATGTGAATACAACGTACACATTGATCAAGCGTTGTATCAAAAAGGGAGCGATCGAGCGCAGCGAGCCTAATTTTGTATGTCATGCGCTCGTGTCTCGCGAAGAAGTACAACAAAAGGGTACTGTCGATCTGGTTAATCGTATCTTCGGCGGCTCGACTAATAAGCTGTTTGCTTCGCTACTCGGTAAAAAAGAACTAACGGACGAGCAGATCGAACGTCTGAAAAAGATGGTGGATGAATTGGATGACTAATTGGATTGCGATCGACTGGCTTCAGATGGAGCTCGTAGGCACAGGTATGATCTTGATGATCGCCCTAATGCGTATCATCTTTCGTCACAGACTACCCAGACAGACCTTTTTATGGCTATGGGCAATCGTATGGATTCGCTTGTGTATCCCGGTGTCTATTTCAGTACCTGTGAGCTGGATATCGTTTTTAGACCACACATGGAATAACTTTGTAGGGAGCAAGAAAGCGGATCAGCTACATCCAGTAGCTCATGCAACTATTACAAATGGTAATTCGGCAACACCTATGTATACTGAAGCACCAATGTCTACCGCTCTGTATCCACATGCTATTCCTTCCGATTCGGTACCGACGATAAGCTGGCCCGGAGGATTGCATGCAATGCCGATGACGCCACTTTCCACTGAGACGCTATGGATCATTATTCGCATTGTGGGAGCCGTAGGCTGCATGCTTTATTTCGTTATCGCTTATGTGCAGTGGTATCAGCGCTTTCAGTCCTCGGTAGCTGTAAAACACGATGTCGTTCAGCGCTGGCGTGATCGACATCCGCTGCGACGACCACTAGCTATTCGGGAAAGCTCACATATTGATTCTCCATTAACATATGGAGTACTGCGGCCTGTTATTTTGCTACCTGTAACTACAGATTATACGGATGAACAGAAGCTGGATCATATTTTAACCCACGAATACGTGCATATTCGCCGTTTTGACAGTTTGATTAAAATGATCCTGCTAGGTACATTATGCTGGCACTGGTACAATCCGTTCGTTTGGCTGATGTATGCGCTAGTAAATCGAGATATAGAGCTAGCATGTGATGCTGAGGTGGTACGCCGAGCAGGATATGCTAAACGTGGTAGCTATGCGCGAACACTTATTCATATGGAGGAAAAAAAAGCGGCTCTGCCTGTGACTGTGAATTATTTTGGCAGATTAGCGATCGAAGAAAGGATTGAAGCAATTATGAAATTCAAATCAATATCAGCCATTGCCATACTAAGCTCTACATTATTAATTGGAGGAACAGCAGTGATGCTAGCTACGCCGACTATGGCTGCTACAACGCATGCAAAAGTTTCCACCTCAAGCAATAAGGCAACAACTCCGATAGGCTATACACCATCCATCAATGAATCCGGGACGAAGGTTCCCGTATACGGTGTGGGTCAGACATGGAAGCTCAATAACGAGTGGGCATTCACTGTCAACTCGATTCAGGAAACGTCTTTACGCGGTGATACTGCTGATGGATACCGTCCTGCTAAGCAGGCATTTATCGTAACGTATAGCTATAAAAATCTTCGACCAGCAGGCAGTGAGCCGTTAGCTTTTTCCAAAGCGAACTTTGACCTAAGCGATGCGCAAAATGATACGTTTTATGCTGATGGTTCACATAATGGGATTGTTGCGCCTAATGCAGAGCTTGCTCAAAATGCAGCACCTGGACAGCAAATTAACGGCGCTGGCTGGGCATATGCTTTTTACGATCATACTGCGAAAACCGTACGTTTGAACATCGGTGCTTTCGATCAAAAGGATAAGCTACATGAAGCAAGCTTTGTTGTTGCTGTACAACCAGAGAGCAAGTAGCTTCTATAAAAGACCTGATTAGATGCTATGCGATGAACATTTCTAATAGGAGTAAAGCAGCCGTTAGCAGGATATATTCTGCTAGCGGCTGCTTTTTTATTTTCAATGATTAACGGATTGCAGGCTCCATTCTTCCTCCATTAATGCTCCATGAATCATAGCGCCGGTCAGGCTTCCTTGTGCAGCAGCGATAATAAGCTGCGAAGGGCCTTTGAACGCTGCATCTCCTGCACTATACAAGCCTTCAACACTCGTACGTCCCATCTCATCCACTCCAATATAGCCCTGCTCATT
Source organism: Paenibacillus hunanensis (assembly GCF_034055775.1). Lineage (NCBI taxonomy): Bacteria > Bacillati > Bacillota > Bacilli > Caryophanales > Paenibacillaceae > Paenibacillus > Paenibacillus hunanensis. The sequence continues at coordinate 2,945,935 of NZ_CP139194.1, forward strand.
GAGTTCATAGCCTAATGTATCGTGGAAGGTTGCTTTAGGTAAGAATTGTGGCATTACGAATCCACCGCTACGCTCTACCGTCTCACCATCGGAGAGAATGACCCGTTGTAGCTTGCCGTCCCGATGCTCTAGCTGTTCGATCGGCGTTGTGATAACCGTAATTCCTTTTCCCTGAAGCTCTAGCTGTTGCTCGGGTTCCAGTACGGAAGCGCCATTCGTGAATACGACGATATCCTGACTCCAAGTATGTACCATTTTGGTCAGGTGCATGATCCGACTTTCCATACCAATCACCGCTAATGGCTGATCCCGTTGCTCCCAGCCATCGCAGAATGGACAATTGAACAAGCTCTGACCATAGCAGTCGGTCACGCCTTGAATATCAGGCAGCACTTCTTTAATTCCTGTTGTAAAAAGTAGCTTACGAGTAGTGAGCTGCTGTCCATCGTTGAGCTCTATCCGAAAATGCCCGTTATCTAGCTGCTCCGCCTTTTCAGCTATTGCTACGCGATGCTCTACCGAAGGGTAATACAGCACCTCTTCGTAGGCAATACGGCGGAATTCTGCTGGCTTGATCCGATCACGAGTTAAGTAACCATGCGATTCATGGGTTACTCGATTACGTGGCTGTCCATCATCGACGATAACGACCTTACGTTTCGCACGTCCTAACACCAGCGCAGCGTTCAGACCCGCAGGTCCTCCACCAATAATGACACAATCATAGATCATTTATTTTCCTCCTTGGCGATACCATTAGTGATCGCTCAATTTTAATTGCATATATTAAAGACTCTTAATATCCTTAATAAGATCAAAAAAAAGCGCGTGTTCGCCTATGACAGCAATCTGCTTGTACATCATATGATTGGCACGCCGTCACTGCGAGTTAATGCTACTCGTCAGTGACTGGCATATGTGCAACCAGATCAGCTAGCTTTTGCTGCTGTAAATAGTGCTCCATCGTTCCCTCTGCCTGAATCATCACCTGCTGGATCCTACATTCCGGCCCATGATCGAGCGTACACTCGAACAAGGAAGCTGTTCCTTCAATGGCATGAATGATATCCAGAAAGGACAACTGCTCCCAGTTACGCTTCAAACGATAGCCGCCATGTGCTCCCGGCGATGATTCCACCATGCCTGCCTTTGCCAGCTTGGTCAGAATTTTAGACAGATAAGTGGGAGACACGCCTTGAAACTCAGCCAGCTGCTGAACACCAGTCAGACGATCTGGTGTAGCTACAGCCAGATGCAGCATCGTATGGAGCGCATAATCTGTCGCTTTGGAAAACTTCATGTATAGACGCCACCTTTATTACCGATATTACAGACTTTATGGGTCTATAATATAGATGATATATCATAGTGTCAACCGATTTATTGAAGAGTAGCGATCATTATTCGTTCAACAACTAGTTGACACCATTTTTACTATTGCTACTATGACTATTCTTGCTCTTGCTAAATAGCATAACAATCATCAGCTCAGATTGTAAAACAATCCTTCAGGATTACACAGCATATTAATCCAGTAACTCCTGCTGCTTGAGCTGTTCAAATACCAGTCGACTCGCTATCGACACTTGCTCCTGATCGTCATAGCTCAGCCACGCCATCTCCTCAATCTCGCTATCTGGCTGTAGAGTACCTTCATAATCAGCCGTATAACAGGTCAAGCGAACGATCGTTCCAGTTGCCTTGCTATCTGCTTCTGCTTCAAATGTGCCGACATGCATGATCGTCTCCTGCTGTAGCGTTACACCCAGCTCCTCCTGAACCTCGCGAATCAATGTCTGCTGATCCTCTTCGCCCGGGTCTCTTTTACCACCTGGAATATAATATAGCTCCTTGCCTTTGGAGCGTACACAGAGTAGCTTGCGTTCGCTGAGATAGATCCATGCGATTTTATCGATGATAGTTGACATATAAAAGCTCCCTTCGCTTATGCGGTAATATAGTTGGTTTGATTCATTTAGCTTAGCAAGTCTGACCTATATGCATGACATATAAGATAGACACAGATTTTTTAAAATACAATCTCCCTCGCACCCGTCAACTTCTCCAGACCCTCTCGATTCAAAATAACCAGCTTGCCACGTGTTCGCTCCAGCAATCCATCCTCACTAAATTGACTGATCACCCGATTCAGATGGCGATAGCTCGTTCCGATCAGATTCGCAATGTCTGTCAGATTATAGTCAGCAGGGTCGCCGGTCAGAAGCGTATTATGCTCTAACGTCGTGACCGATAATAGATAGCTTGCCAGACGTATTTCCACAGGATACATCAGATTGAAGCTCATCGATTCGGATTTCACGCGAAATTTATACGTGATGATATTCAAAATGAAGCGTAAAAATGGGGCGTGATCCTGTCCATATTGATACAGCCATTGATAGCGAATACCGAGTACCTCCACTGGTGTTACCGCTTCAACGGTATTCATCAGTTCGACTCGCTCCACATATTCGATATCTCCAATCATCTCCGGTGGTGTCTTGAAGGAGAGAACGAGTGTCTTGCCTTCGGGTGAGGTGAGCGATGTTTTGGTCGTGCCTTTGACCAGTACATATAATATCTCGGAGCGCTCGCCCTGAGCACATAACACTTCGCCCGGCTCAAATTGATATAGACCGAGATGAGGCAGTAATGGCTCGTGAAATACATCTTCAATCCGATATTGCTGCAAATACGCTTGCAGCTGCTTTTGATCTTGAATCTCTTGCATGATCACACCGCTCTCTATCTTGAATCTGTCTAGAAAATGCCCAGCGTTCCTGAGCGATCAGGACATAATGAATACAAACGAATCTGCCTGCTTTAATCTTCCTGTTTTATTATACCGAAAGCACACAGGGATGAGACTAGGACATATGTCCTTAAACGTCCAGACGTATCAGTTGTTCCTGCTATGGGTATGAACTAAGATAGAAGGACAGGAGGTCGAAACGATGACACTTACACTACGCACATGGGATAGCTGGGACGAGGAAGTCTGGCAGCAGATCAAGCCCATTTATGAAGAAGCATTTATACACGGTGCCAAGCCAGAGAAGATTATTCGTCAGATGCTGGATCGGAAGATCGCTTTTTTGCATGCTGGTTATGAGGGGGATGAGCTTGTTGCGATGGCGCTCACGGGTCTAGGTAGAAGTGACCAGCAGCAGACGATGATTATCGACTATATGGCGATTCACCATGATCGGCGTGGTCGGGGCGAAGGACGATTATTTTTTAACATTCTCCGTGATTGGGGAATAGCGCATCATCGTATTGATGCGATTATTATCGAAGCCGAAGCAGAGGATACACAGGAGAATCGCGAACGGATTATTTTCTGGGAGAAATGCGGCTTCCTGCCCACCTCGTATGTACACCACTATATTTGGATTCCAGAAACGTACCGAGCGCTTGTGTTGCCGTTACAGCCTGACTTTCAAATCACCGATGATGGACAAAGCATCTTCGCACAAATCACCGATTTTCACGAGCGTTCCTTCCGTAAGCAGAAAAGTAATACGCTGGCTGATTCGAATAAAAATAAAGCATAGGCGGCTACAGCAGCATAAGTGGAAGAACAAAGATCGATCAAATAACGCGGTACATTCGATAATTATTCAGCGGAGATTTCGAGCATCGACGCTTTATGTAACTTTGTGTGGATATACCGGGATAGCTATACTTCTCACTCATTCTGATGATCCTCAATAAAGTAAAATCAACAAAAAGTAAAATAAAAAAGCCACAGGATAAGCAGTACATGCTTATCATCCTGTGGCTTTGCTTTGTGAAAGCTATCCGTATATGCGATTCCGCTATTTTATATCAGCTATGTTAAAGCTTGCATCATGTAATATCCATACTCAATAAAACCGCAGTAGAACAACGCCCGCTACCATCAGCGCAATACCAAGCCATTGTGCACGTCCAACCCGCTGCTTGATCGTATCAAACCAGCCGCGTGCATCAATAAGAAACGTCATACATAGCTGTGAGATCAATAATGCCGCGATAGTCAGTGTAGCACCAATATGATGCATGGCCGTAATATTGCTAAACACAATAATCGCTGCAAAGGCTCCGCCAAACCAGTAGAGCTTCTTCACTTCATGCAGCTGACGCCAGCCACCACCGCCCCTACTTATCCAGATCACAGCAGCCAGCACAAAGCCGCCAAGCTGATTAATCATAACCGCGTGCCATGTACCGACAAACGCACCGGTATGTGAATTGACGATGCCCTGCAAAGCAAGAAACACACCTGCCAATATTGAGAAAATCACACCACTCATCCTGTACCCTCCATTTCAGTCTTGTCCATTATACACAAAAGAGACAGGAGAACAACCAGGACAAATGTCTTTTTGAACCTTACTAACGTAATCAGGGAGCTACGCATCGCTCCTTCTCTTACGTAATCGCTAAGGTAAGCACTAAGATAAGCATTAAGCCTGCGGCACTTGAGGTGGAAGCTGCTTCGCTTTACGCCGTCGTCTACGATAGAGCTGGTATCCTTTGCGCACACCCTCCAGCATAAATGGAGGAATCGGAAATAACACACGCGAGGCGATCGGATAATATAACCGATAATACGCTTTTTTAAAATCATCCCACATCCGGCACGGCTCCTGCTTGAGAAAATCAGACACATCCACCACGAGTCCACGTCCCTGATACAGCATAATATTTTTGGCATGCACATCATGAGGACGAAGACCGACCGAACGCGCATAATGCATCGCTTGCTCAATATCGCGTACCGCCTGTTCTGGGATCAAAACCCCCTGTTTAAAGCAATCATAGATGGTCGTTCCCATCAGTTGCTTGAGTACGAGAACAGGGCCGTCTGCATAGTAACAGGTGGAATAGGATGGATGATCACCTAGCAGACGGTACACCTCCCGCTCCGCTTCCAGACCGGGCTTCCCATCTGCATAGACCTTTACCGCATAACCGGGATAATCGGGATGCGTAAGCACTGCGGCATAATTTCCTGCGCCCAGTAGTAGCCATGGCTTAGGATAGGCTGCTACATGGATCGGCTCTAATGGGTCTGCGCTGGTCAGTACCAGCTCGGGTAATAAGGACTGGTTCACCTGCTCGACTAACTGCTTTACCTGACATGCTTTATCGCTTGGATTCATTCGTTTTACGCTCGCCTTCTACGGCGAATAATGGAATCAGCCTGCATACTCGCTGTACTCCATTTCGCCTCCTGTAATGTATGTATATTAATTTTTTTCTTATGTAGGAATATATTCCATATTATAAATGGATTTGTACATTTATGCCTCATTTATTATCGGCTAATTCATATAAAATAAATAGCCGCCGACGATGCGGCAGCTATTTGTATCGATTTTACTGGATATTCTCTGAATATTTTATAAGGAGTTTGATCCATGGCTTAGACTCTTCATAATACACGATGATATAAGATAATCTACCGATCAGCTTAGCTTAATGCTGCTCAAGCTACCACCACTTGCAAATAATCGATCAACCCGACGCTCCACATCTGCATCCGGTACGAGCGGAGGCGCCTGGTGTGGCTTGATGCGTGCATCGATAATCATATTATCGCAGCCCCAATGCTTGAACTCATAGCTGCTATTCGTACCATACATATCATGAGATGGATTGCTACGAGTAAAGGTGACCCACAGGAAGTTGCTCAGCGTCTCGCTCACCATCGCACTATCATCGCATAAAATAATAAGCGGTACACCTTCTAAGCCCAATCCTTCACGTGCTTCCAGACTGGCGCATATATCTGCCAGCTCCTGGCGTGCTGCTGCATAATCGGTAAACGGTTGACTTTGCACGGCTATAACACCTGGCATTACAAGGCGCGGCTCATGTAATGTACGTAAGCCTTTAAGTGCTTCCGGAACCTCGCGGCATAGCTCCCTGCGCTTGTCCCCATAGGCAGCCAGAATCACCTTACTACCTGTATTGAGACCTGTACCTGAATAATCCAGCGTATCAATCGTTGTATTTGTTTGGAAATGAATATCTCGGCGCAGATCCATACGCTCCAGAATATGGCCGATAAACTCAACCTCTTTATGCGTATCCAATGGATATCCGTCCTCAGCTGTAATGAACAGATACTTCGCAAGACTCACCTGTCCTGTACCGAGAATGCGATTCGCAATCGTCAAAATCTCAGCTGGCTGCTTCACCTTCTGATACGGCGTATATCGCTCACTGCCAATCGCAAATAGCAATGGATGCACGCCAGCCGCATCGACAGCATGAACCTCCTTCACGCCAGGAATCTCCTGCTTTACCGCATCCCCGGTTAGCTCGTGAATCAATTCACCAAATACCGTATCCTCCTGCGGCGGACGTCCTACTACTGTAAATGGCCAGATCGCACGCGGACGTGCATACACACCATGAACCTTTAATACTGGAAATGGATGCGCCAGACTATAATATCCAAGATGATCACCAAACGGCCCTTCTGGCTTTGTCTCATCCGCGAAAATCTCACCAGTAATCACAAAGTCTGCATCATTGCTCATCGCATGACCATCCAGATAGCTATAGTTAAATCGTCTACCCGCCAGCAACCCGGCGAATGTCATCTCGCTCAAGCCTTCTGGTAAAGGCATGACCGCTGCCAGCGTATGTGCAGGTGGCCCGCCCACGAAGATGCTTACTTTAAGCGGCTTACCCTCTCGATTTGCCTTCGATTGATGCACACCGATACCCCGATGAATCTGATAATGCAGACCGATCTCGCGATTCAGTTCATAGTCATTTCCTGTCAGCTGAATCCGGTACATACCCAGATTCGCATTCATAATGCCCGGCTTGTCCGGGTCTTCACTATACACGAGTGGCAATGTTACAAAGGCACCGCCATCCATCGGCCAGTGCTGAATTAATGGCAGATCGGAGATTTGAATCTGCTCCGCAGCGACAGGCAAGCTATTCCCACGCTTATTCGGTAGAGCTTTATAGGCAGCTAATCCATTTTTTACATTGGCAAATGGATGTTTGAGCGCCTGCATCGGATCATTGCGTAGTGCGATAAGATTCCGTGTAGAATCCCAGGTATGTCGGAAAATAAAGCGACTTCGATCCATTGTACCGAAAATGTTAGACGCCGCACGAAAACGAGTTCCTTTTACATTTTCAAATAATAATGCTGGCCCTCCAGCTTCATAAACACGCAAATGTATAGCAGCCATCTCCAGATGCGGATCAACCTCTTCTTTGACACGAATCAGATGACCGTTTTTCTCCAGATCAAGCAGGCATTCTTCCAGGCTATTGTACATATCATTTCTCCATTTCATGTTTCGACTGATATGAGGGAAAGCCCCCTATTCCCCTTATTATAATCGCAATTTGAAATGGATACAAAAGCAAGGCGGCTATAGATTCGACAATTGTGTAACAGCGTCTCCTGTGTTCCTTCTATTGATCATTTCTTTATATGTATTGTTTATACGTATTGGTGCATATTATAGAGGAAACCCCCTTGATCGATCCGTTACCCTTCATCGTTAGATGGAATGGGCTGGTGGATAGGCTCAAAGGGGTTTTCTAGTTATACATGCAAATTAGACTGTAGCGCGTTTAAGCAAACGAGTCATTGCATTGATCATGCCTGCGTGAGAAGCCTCATGTGACAGATTGAGCTCCAGCAGATCATGAATGGTTTTGGCACCAGCAAAATTATCTGCTACGGCTACCGGATCATTCAGCTTGCCTTGGAATGCTGCGCGCAGCTCATCAATTTGGGAATTGAATACGCTCAGTACATCCTCCCATGCTGGTGGTTCACCATGCCAGTCAGATGGACGTGTATTCGGTGCAAAGAAGGTTGCATATGTTTGTGGCAACTTGCGTGTTTGCCCGGACAGGCCGTACAGGATGCTATCTGCAACCATAACGATATGACCGAATTGCCAGTAGATGTTGTTATTGAAATCCTCTGGAATCACAGTCAGTTGCTCTGTCGGAATACGATCCAGATGCTTCAGCATATTTTGGCGATTTCTTGCCAGCCAATCAAAGATAAATGTGTTGGACATGTTTGTTCCTCCTGTAAGTTAGGGTTTATCGTGTGAGCATGACCCTTGAACATCTTAACCTGATATAGGGGTGGCTGTCCAATCTCGCAGAGGAAGGTGATATGTTAATCGTTACTTATTTCCGTTGAAAATAGACCTTCCCGTCTCGCTCATCGGTTTCTACGAAGCCCTCTTCTTGCAGATAAATGAGTCTTGCGAGTGAAGTGTAGAATTCAAGCAGCTCTTGAGTTACCGGACGATCCGAGCCGTAGATGTCTGTACAGAGCTCGCCAGCCGTTCTTGGGCCGTGGACGAGGTGACCTAGAATTTGTTGCATACGAAAATGGTGACCGTTACGGATATCACGAGCTCGTTGACCGAGGTCATGGATAACATGGTCGTGACCGGGTAGGACGAGCTCGGCTGGATAGGATTCGATCAGGTCAAGAGAACGGAAGTAATCGCTTAGTGGATTACCATCCTCCTCCATCCAGAAAGGCACAACGGGTGCTGTATCAGCGAACATCATGTCAGCAGCAATGAGTAGACCGGATGGCTGATGCCAGAAGCAATAGTGATCCGGCGCATGTCCGGGTGTCCATAGGGCTTCGTATTCTTCGTCGCCCAGTATAATGCGATCATGATTACGATATACCCCATCTGGCTCTAGCTGAATGCTGCCCATAAAGCGGTAAAATTGTCGCTCGGATAGCTCCGGGCCATCATATTTACGGTTAAATGCATAGGGCGCATGCGCATCGGATAGCTCCTGCTTTGCATAAACTTCGTAGCGCTTCATTAAGTCCACCGTATGTTGAGAACAAATCACAGGGATGCCAAGCTCCTGCTGGAACCAGGGAGCGAGCCCGATATGATCAGGGTGCATATGTGTGATGATTACTTTTTCAATTTGGAGTCCGCCTTCAAGCAGCTGGAGCCATTCACGCTGGGTCAATTCATCATGAACACCAGTGTCCATAACCGTGTAGCCCCGCTGACCTTCAAAAAGATAACTGTTCACTGTACCGTCTCCATATGGTAATGCCAGGCGGAATACATGCTCCGCAAGTCTAACGAGTCGTTTAACCATGATGTCTCCTTTGAAGATAGATTCTCACTGCAACAGGTGTTCCATGTCTTATTTTAATACAAAATCCCTTCCAATTCTTGCTTTACAACGTAAAAAAACTCACTCTTTGCACAGAAATATCTATACAAAAAGTGAGTGATGCTACATATAGCTTGTAAAGTAATAGGTTAGTTCACTTCCACTACTTTAGCTGAACTAGCTGAAGTTTACTCGGCGAACTCCACGTTATGGTATACCTGTTGTACATCCTCAAGGTCTTCGAGCGCGTCGATCAGCTTCTCGAATTGTGCTTCTGCATCCGCATCTGGCAACGTTACGAATGTTTGTGGCAACATGGTCAGCTCGGCAACGGTGAATTCCTCGATACCTGCTTGCTTGAATGCTTCCTGAATCGCATGGAATTGATCGGGTGCTGCGTAAACGATAACGGATTCGTCCTCTTCCGCGATATCGCGTGCATCTACGTCTGCTTCCATCAGAATTTCCAGCACTTCTTCCTCACTTTTGCCACTGACACCGATAACAGCAGTCGAATCGAACATATAAGCAACGGAACCGGCTACGCCCATGTTACCGCCGTTTTTATTGAAGGCAGAACGTACTTCTGGCGCAGTACGGTTTACGTTATTCGTCAGTGCATCAACGATAATCATCGATCCATTCGGTCCGAAGCCCTCGTAACGCAGCTCGGAGTATTGCTCATCTCCGCTACCTTTTGCTTTATCCAGCGCGCGATCGATGATCGCTTTTGGTACATTATATGTTTTCGCACGCTCAAGTACGACTTTCAGAGCACTGTTGGAAACGGGATCAGGTTCGCCCTTTTTCGCAGCTACATAGATTTCTACGCCAAATTTGGCATAAATCCGGCTGGTGTTGGCGTCTTTATTCGCTTTTTTTTCCTTGATATTATTCCACTTACGGCCCATACTATCCGCTCTCTTTCTGCTTGTGAATTTATACGCTATTCATTATAACGTTTTTTACAGCGTAATCAAAATTTTTTGAAAAAGAAAATCCTGTTCAAGTCATCACTTAAACAGGATTTCATCATCGTTACGATGATAGCTAATTAAAATACCTTCGTTGTCCACGATTCGCAGTTCCATGTTTCCGTTACGATATCGCGATAAAATTCAGGCTCGTGAGAGATCATCAGGATGCTGCCTTTGTACGCTTGCAGCGCACGCTTCAGCTCGTCCTTCGCATCCACGTCCAGGTGGTTGGTCGGCTCATCGAGTACGAGAATATTAGTCTCATTGTTGATCAGCTTGCACAGACGCACTTTGGCTTTTTCGCCACCGCTCAGGACAGCGATTTTGCTCTCGATATGCTTCGTGGTCAGACCGCACTTCGCCAGTGCTGCACGTACCTCGAATTGGGAGAACGATGGGAACTCGTTCCAGATTTCTTCGATACAGGAATTGTAGTTATCCGACTTCATCTCCTGCTCGAAATAACCGATCTGTTGATGCTCGCCGCGTTCTACTGTACCAGAGATTGCCGGGATTTCACCAAGAATACTGCGCAGCAGTGTCGTTTTACCGATACCGTTCGCACCGACTAGAGCAATCTTCTGACCGCGTTCCATACGCAGATCAAGCGGACGGGACAATGGATCGTTATAACCAATAACCAGATCCTTTGTTTCAAAAATAAGCTTGCCCGCTGTACGTCCAACCTTGAAGTTAAACTGTGGCTTCGGACGCTCCTGTGCCAGCTCGATCACTTCCATCTTATCGAGCTTTTTCTGACGGGACATCGCCATATTACGTGTTGCCACGCTTGCTTTGTTACGTGCTACAAAGTCTTTAAGCTGCGAGATTTCCTGCTGTTGACGCTTGAATGCCGACTCCAGCTGCTGCTTTTTCATTTCGTACACTTCTTGGAAATAGTCGTAATCGCCAACGTAGCGATTCAGTTCTTGATTTTCCATATGGTAAATGATATTGATTACGCTGTTCAGGAATGGGATATCGTGAGAGATCAGGATAAACGCATTCTCATATTCTTGCAGATAACGTGTCAGCCACGTAATATGCACTTCGTCCAAATAGTTGGTCGGCTCATCGAGCAGCAGAATATCTGGCTTTTCCAGCAGAAGTTTGGTGAGTAGTACCTTGGTACGCTGTCCACCAGACAGATCGTTGACATCCTTATCCAGACCGATATCAGTCAAGCCTAGACCACGTGCTGTCTCATCGATCTTCGCATCGATCAGATAAAAGTCCTGTGCCGTTAATGTATCTTGAATCGTACCAACCTGCTCCAGCAGGTCTTCCAGCTCTTCAGGCGTCACATCGCCCATTTTGCCGTACATATCATTCATTTCCTGCTCCATATCGAGCAGGTATTGGAACGCGCTTTTCAATACATCGCGGATGGTCATGCCTTTTTCTAAAACAGCATGCTGATCCAGATAACCAACGCGCATACGCTTTGACCATTCGACTTTACCTTCGTCCGGTTGCAGCTTGCCTGTGATAATGTTCATAAACGTCGATTTACCTTCACCATTGGCACCGATCAGTCCGATATGCTCACCCTTGAGCAAACGGAACGATACATCTTTAAAAATAGCCCGGTCACCAAAGCCGTGGCTTAACTTTTCTACATTTAATATACTCATGCATTACACCTTTTCTCGTGGACTTGAGTCTGCGCGGATTGCGGATCAATAGGGGCAGGCCCATCTTGTCCTATTATAGAGATATATAAGAGACAACTCAATGGAAAGTTGAGCGATTGTACAGGTTTTTCAGCATAATCATGTAAAAAGAAGGTGCTGAGCTTACATTTCCAGATAAATCTCATAAAAATCGAGTCGCTCTCGTGCAAAGCAGATCGCAATTCGTCCCTCCGGTACTTTTTTACCTGTAAACCCACCAAGACACAGACCCAGCTCGGCAAATAGTACATGGGTTCTTTTACTGTTACGGATAGCGGTATACGTTTGCTCCAGCTTCGCTACTGCATCGGCATCGTTAAATATATCAATGTCACCTATCTGTAGCTCGCCTTCCTTTACGATGATCACATCAGCTAGCTTCTTCTCGATATATGTACAGGTGATATTGCCACGAATTTCGCGAATTTCCTCCATAATGTCATCTTTCTCCACTACCGGGGCTTTGCCAATGGCTTTGTTGATGTGTGCTTGTTTGCTGCCGAATATATAGGCATCTACACCTTCATAAGGGGTTAATTTCATGGATATGCCTTGCTCCTTTCGGTTTATGTATTTTGTTGTATTGCTATTATCTTTTGGTACTAGGATGGCTACATCGCCTTTTAGATTAGCCGGTCGTCAGTCGCTGATCTTCACGCTTGGACGCAGCCTGCATCTGCTGCTTTTTCATTTCATACACTTCGAGGAAATGATTATAGTCGCCGACATAGCGATTCAATTCCTGATTTTCGATATGGTAAACGACATTGATCACGCTGTTCAGGAATGGGATATCATGAGAGATCAGGATAAACGCATTCTCATATTCTTGCAGATAACGAGTCAGCCATGTAATATGCACTTCGTCCAAATCGTGGGTCGGCTCATCAAGTAGCAGAATATCGGGCTTTTCTAACAGAAGCTTGGTCAGTAATACCCTGGTACGCTGTTCACCGGATAGATCATTAACATCCTTGTCCAGACCGATATCGGTCAAGCCCAGACCACGCGCCGTCTCATCGATCTTCGCATCAATCTGGTAGAAGTCCTGTGCCGTTAATGTATCCTGAATCGTACCGACCTGCTCTAACAGGTCTTCCAGCTTCTCCGGCGCCACATCGCCCATTTTGCTGTACAGATTATTCATTTCGTGCTCTATAGCAATCAGGTATTGGAATGCGCTTTTCAGTATATGGCGGATGGTCATACCTTTTTCCAGTACAGCGTGCTGATCGAGATAACCGACACGTATACGCTTCGACCATTCGACCTTCCCTTCGTCTGGCTTCAGCTTGCCTGTAATCATATTCGTGAACATTGACTTATTTTCACTATTAGCACTGATCAGTCCAACATGCTCACCCCTGAGTATCCGAAACGATATATCCTTGAAAATAGTCTGGTCACCAAAGCCGTGACTTAGCTTTTCTACACTTAATAGTATACTCATGCATTACACCTTTCTCGTAGACTTGAGACTACGCGGATTGTGAATCTATTAGGAACAGACCCATCTTGTTCTATTATAGAAATATAATAAGAGACAACTCAATGGAAAGTTGAGCAATTATACAGGTTTTTTCAGCGTGAGCTTATAACATAACAAGCTACATAATAAACAGGAGCTACGGACAATCCATCATCCGTAGCTCCTGCTCATCACTGCTCATGCTCTATTACTTGTTATGGTCAGCTTCATCCTTTTTAATCCCGATTTAGCCTCTTTTCTTACGTGTCATTACGTCAAAGATAACTGCCAGTGCCAATACTGCACCGCGAATCATATATTGATACGAAATACCAACGCCAAGCAGGTTCATACCGCTTGACAGGGATGCCATAACAACAGCACCAATGATCGAACCGGTAATTTTACCTACACCACCGGCTGCGGATACGCCACCAACATAAGCAGCCGCGATCGCATCTAACTCGAACAGTGTACCTGCTGTTGTCGTTGCCGATTGCAGACGTGCCGTGTACATAATACCGGACAAAGCAGACAGCATCCCCATTGAACCGAATACGATGTACGTAATCTTCTTCACGTTAATACCGCTCAAGTGAGCAGCTTCCGGGTTACTACCTACTGCATAAATGTGACGACCAAGCACCGTACGTGTAGTTAAGAAATGATAGATCACAACAACAATCAGTGTGATTACAACCGTCCAGGAGAAACCATTATACCCTGCAAGAATCCATGTAACATAAGCGATAATTGCGGATACGAATACCAGTTTCATCATGAAGATCGGCTTGGATACAACCTCAAACTTGTATTTCAGCTTCTGATGACGTTTGCTAAATTCAGAGTAAATGAAGAACAAGATAATCAGTGCACCGATAATGAGCGACAGTAGATTCAAGCCGCCTACATTCGAAATTGCTGGCAGATAGTCATTACCGATCGCATTAAATGTTTTGTCTTTGACAATGATCGTTCCGGTATTCTCTGTTACTTGTAAAAGCGCACCACGGAAGATCAACATCGCTGCAAGTGAGGATACGAATGAGGGGATGCCCACAGATGCAACGAGTACACCGTTGAACATTCCGATCACGATACCTAGTACAAGAATAATAGGAATGGTTAGGTAAACCGGCATGCCAAGCTGGGATAACATAATGGCTGCAATAGCACCCATAAAACCAGCCGCAAAACCGACAGATAAGTCGATATGCCGAATAACGATAACGAGTGTCATACCGACCGCCAGTACAGCAATATATCCGGTCGCATCCAGCAGATTACTAATATTCCGTGAAGACATGAACAAGCCGTCTGTCAGAATGGAGAAGGTAAGCATAATAACGAACAATGCAATGTACATCCCGTAATCGCGAATGTTCACCTTGAGCAACGATTTAGCTTCAGTTAAGAAGTTCACAGCGAATCCCCCTATTGAGTTGCAAATTTCATAATTTTTTCTTGATCGGCTTCTTCAATTGGCAATTCGCCCTTGATTCGTCCTTCAGCCATAACATAGATCCGATCACTCATGCCGAGTACCTCTCCCAGCTCAGAGGAGATCATAATAATGCTCATGCCTTCATTAATAAGCTTGTTCATAATCGTATAAATCTCAAACTTAGCACCTACGTCGATCCCCCGTGTCGGCTCGTCCAGAATGAGCAGCTTCGGCCCGACGAACAGCCATTTACCGAGCGATACTTTTTGCTGATTGCCGCCACTCAGATTGCCAACCGTTTGCTCGATGGAGGATGCTTTGATGTACATGGAGCTTTTGTAACCGGTGGCGACCTGAACCTCCTCGTTCTCGTTGATCAGCCCACCGGAGGATACACCCTTCAGATTGGCAGCAGTTACGTTATTTTTAATATCCTGAATGAGAAACAGTCCGTCTCCCTTACGATCCTCCGTCACATACGCAATACCAGAACGAATGGCATCACTCGTATGACGGAACGTCTTCGGCTTGCCATCGACGAGCAGCTCGCCCTCCAGCTTGTAGTTCTTCGGGTTGCCGAAAATACTCAGCGCCAGCTCAGTTCGTCCAGAGCCCATCAGCCCTGCAATACCGACGATCTCGCCTTTTTTCACCTGTAGATCGATATTTTTAGCTACATGACGTCCAAGCTGTGGATCGTATGCGCTCCAGTTTTTCACTTCCAGGATCGGTGCGCCGATTTTCTTATCTGGACGTTTAGGATAAATGTCCTCAATATCGCGACCTACCATATTTTTGATAATCGTCGCTTCGGACAGCTCGCCTTTTGATGCATCCAGTGTACAGATTGTTTTACCATCGCGTAGGACGGTTGCTTTATCTGCAATGGAAATGACCTCTTTTAGCTTGTGCGAGATCATAATGCTCGTAATGCCCTGCCCCTTCAGATCACGAAGCAGCTCCAGCAGATTTTCGCTATCATTTTCATTGAGCGCTGCGGTTGGCTCATCGAGAATGAGCAGCTTAACGTTTTTACTGAGTGCTTTGGCGATTTCGACCAGCTGCTGCTTACCGACACCGAGATCACGGATCAGCGTCTCCGGGTTCACGTTCAGCTTGACCTTTTGCAGCATTTTACGAGCCTCAATAATCGTCTCGTTCCAGTCGATAATGCCGCCTTTTTTCACTTCGTTACCTGCAAAAATATTCTCATACACGCTCAAGTCAGGGAATAACGCCAGCTCCTGATAAATGATCGCGATGCCTGTTTTCACACTATCGCTAATCTTGTTAAAGCTCTGTACATTACCTTCAAAAATAATATCGCCTTCATAGGTGCCATACGGATAAACTCCGCTCAGTACCTTCATCAATGTCGATTTGCCTGCACCATTTTCACCGATCAGGCAATGAATTTCGCCCTGGGCTACTTTAAAGTTAACGTCCGATAGCGCCTTCACGCCTGTAAAGCTTTTGGAAATGCCACGCATCTCCAGAATGTTGCCTTCCATGGAATACTCCTCCCTCGCCGGGGCGCCTAAGCGAATTAACTAGCAATTGGAATTAGAATAGCGGATTGAATACCAGATGAATTGCAAAACAGGAACAGCCTCCCGTCCCTGTTTTGCCATGTAGCTATAACGCTGCTGCGCTTACAGTCCGGTGAAATCAGAAGCTTTATAGTAACCGGAGTCAATCAGCTCTTTTTTCACATTGTCTTTGTCTACAACGATAACGTCGGTTTGTTTTGCTTTTACATCTACGCTACCGTTATTGTAGGAGCCTGTAGTTTCAGGAGTTTTACCATCCAGAACCTCTACAGCCATACCCATTGCATCTTTAACGAGTGTGCGAACATCTTTGAATACGGTCATGGATTGTTTACCATCGATGATGTACTGGATCGAAGCTTGCTCTGCATCCTGACCTGTGATCACATAGCTCTTGATTGCAGAATCAGCGCCGAATACGTCAGCGATCGAACGAGCTGTACCATCGTTTGGTGCCAGGATAGCTACATCGCCCTTCATGTCAGCTGCTGCCGCAGTCAGGTGAGTCTGTGCTTTGTTTTTCGCTTCGTTTGGATCCCAGTTTGTCGTTACCTGACCGATAATGGAGCCAAGTTGGTCACGAGTCAGCTCTTTTGTATCTTTCAGTGCATCTGCTTGAGTGGAGTTAGCGATTTTGAATGTGCCATCTGCAATTTTTGGTTGCAGTACTTCCCATGCACCCTGGAAGAACAGGAATGCGTTGTTATCAGAGGATGCTCCAGCATACAGGTACAATGGCTCGCTTTTACCTTTTGCATGGTCAACGAGGTACTTCGCTTGTGCCGCACCTACTGCCAGGCTATCGAATGTTACATAGTAGTCTACTGCATCTGTATCTGTGATCAGACGGTCATAGGAGATAACGGTGATGCCTTCTTTTTTCGCAGATTCTACAGCTGCTGCTGCCGCTGCACCGTCTTGAGGACAGATGATCAGTACTTTGATGCCTTTATTGATCAGTGTTTCCACGTTTTCTTTTTCTTTAGCGGAAGATCCCTGGCTGAACAGAATCTCAGTGGAGTACTTCGTTCCGGAGAGTGCTTCTTTGAAGCGTTGCTCGTCCTGTACCCATCTTGGCTCATCCTTCGTTGGCAGTACGATACCTACGCTGATTGCGCCGTCCCCACCGCTACCACTGCTTGTTCCACCGCCGTTATTACAGGCGGACATGATGATTGAGAACATCATGATGATGATTAGCAGCGAAATACCTTTAACGTGTTTTTTCAATGGTATTACCCCTTTCGATGCTTGTCTGTTTTGCTTACGAGTTCATCATAGCATCGTGGACCATCAATGTAAGCGCTTAAATATAGCACTCTTTTGCTACTGTCTGTATTTTTTTATCATTAGGGTGGGGAGGGTTGTGTATATGGGAGGAGGATGGGATGGGCACCACTTCGGGAAGGAATAAGGGGACGGACTCGGGTGGAGCCGCGGGAATCTACTGGATTAGGAATGAATGTAGATTCCCGCCCCTCCAAAGCTGTAAGATATTTTGCTTCGCAAAAATCACTCTTCATTGAACTCCGTGTTAGAAAAGCACTAACACTATAAGTCGTCCTTTCCCCTTATTTCCTTCCCTCCGTTCTGTGCGGATTGCATCATGGGGAATATACATAAGCGCCTCTTGTGGAGGGGGAGCAGTAGAAAGAGAAGTATAGAAGAAAATACAAAAGAAAAGCTAGCTATAAATACTACTTGCTCCGCTGCCTTTGTTATACGTAGATATGAAGATCGAGAACATCATGATGATGATTGGCAGTGAAATACCTTTATACCTTTGACGTGTTTTTTCAATGATTTAGGGTATAAAAATGCCTGGATACAGCTGAGTTTGCTGTATTCAGGCTTTTGGGGTTTTATTTTAGTGTTAGTCATATGGTGAGCCATTGAAAAGAAATTGGTAAACAATTGAAGAGGTATTTTAATAGATGGCTTGTGTTGAGTAGGGGGTGGATTGTATATTGTCCGGTTCATATTTTAAGTCGGGATGGGTTGGGCGAGTTGGAGGTGATGATGACCTCTATAATTAATGATTGTAGTTATTTATTTTTTCCGTATATTTCTTCTTTGGTATGGAAGCCATCGGCGATCAGGGTGTTGTCGATATTGGTTGCGTTGACGGCGACTGGGGAGAGAAGTACGGAAGGAACTTCGATTTTGCCGTTATTGACCTGGCGTGTTGTTTCAATGGGCTCGTCTTTGGCTAGCTTGATAGCTAGCTCTGCTGTTACATTAGCTAGTTTGCCGATTGGTTTATAGACGGTCATCGTCTGGGTGCCTTGGACGATACGCTGAGCTGCTGCTAGGTCGCCGTCCTGGCCTGCGACGGGGATTTTGCCAGCTAGTCCTTGTTCTTGTAAGGCGCGAACCACACCTCCTGCGGTTCCGTCATTGGCTACGATGACGGCATCAATGCGATTATGGCTCGCCTGAAGTGCTTCGCGCATGTGCTGAAATGCAGAAGAAGGCTTCCAGTCCTTTGACCATTGATCGTACACTACGCGAATTTGACCAGAATCGATCTTCGGCTGCAATATATCAAATACACCCTGCTTGAACATATGCGCATTATTATCTGTATCTGCGCCACCGATATAGACGTATTTGCCTTCCTTTACAATGGTGGTGATTGCATCTGCCTGTAAACGTCCTACCTGCTCGTTATCAAAGGAGACATACAGATCTACATCGGCGTTCTTCACCAGTCGATCATAGGATAGCACCTTGACCCCTGCTTTATGAGCGCGATTCACAATCGCGGCAGTTGCATCTGCGTTATGTGGAACGAGAACGAGCACATCGATACCATCGGCGATCATTTGCTCTGCCTGCTGAATTTGTCTGGCGTCATTACTGTCTGCTGAAGCAACGACAACGGATGCTCCCATCCGTTCTGCCGCCTTTACAAATAAGTCTCGATCCTTCTTCCAACGTTCCTCCACCAGCGTATCCATCGCAAAGCCAATTCGAATTTGACCCGGTTTGGAAGAATTGATTGCCTGTTTGGAGGCTGCTGATGTCGGGGTATGCGCATCTGGCTTATATTGATGGCGGGTATCTGTACGTTCAGAATTGCTTGTAGCGATGGAGCTTGAATTCGGCTCGCCTGATGCTCCTTCTTCATTCGAGCAGGAGACGAGCAGCAGACTAACAATCAAGAAGAACAATGTTAATACGATGCCTATACGTAGTCGTTTGGCAGGATTCGCACGAGAATGCTGGATGTTAGCGTTACCGTAGGTAAAGGATCGCTGACTACTCATTCGCGCGCACCGAGTAGCGTCTTGCGATATTCTGTTGGCGATACCTCCGCCATCTTTTTAAACACTTTGCTAAAATAGTTCGGATCGCGATAGCCAACCTCATAGGTAATTTCTTTTAAACTCAGATTCGGATCAGCCATGAGCTTCTTTGCACGTGTGATTCGGCACTCGGTCAGGAAGTCGATGTAGTTCACTCCAAGCTGCTCCTTGAATAGCTTACTAATATAAAAAGGACTGAGCCCGAATTGATCACCGATCCCCTCCAGTGATATATCCTGACTGGAATGCTCCATAATATATTGCTTGATCTGGCGAATGGTATCTGGCTTGATCTTCTGACTATACTCCTCATACTGACTACGCATCTGCTCTAGCATGAGTGCAGTCTCATAACGCAACTGACGATAATCCTGCACACTGGATGAGTACACTGGAGCCTCTAGCTCAACGCCCATTTCCGTTAGCATCCGCGATGCGATCCATAGCCGCTGTAAAATGAGCTGCTGTGCATGCAGACGATCCAATCCTTGCTCCTCGTAAAAGCGAATAAATTGCATCGTATCCTCACGTACATGCTCCCAATCCCCCAGACGAACCTGATCAAACAATCGCTGCTCTGCCAGTCTTGCTTCACGGTGACTGTTATCCGGAGTATAAGTAGATGCATGATCCATATAAAAGCGATATTTAACCGGCAAATTCGTATTACTCGTCGCAATCAATGCCTCCTGATACGACTGGCGAAGCTGGGCGTGCACACCATACGCATTACCAATACCGATAAAGCATTGACTGCGCAGCTTTGGCCCAGCAGCCACCAGTAACTCCTGTGCCAGCTCCGATGCCTGCGCACGCAGCGATTGCCCATTACGCCGAAAAGCAATAATCGGAATTTGCCGTCCATTCAGCGCACCGACCAATCCGCTACCTGTGCGGCTCACTCGATCCCGTATAGCAGGGTATAGATGCTCGCCTTCCTCTGGAATAATGACCGCCATAGCGAATTTCTCACAATCGGGGTTCACATGCAGCCAGCCAACCATCTCATCCAAATGCACCTCATGCACATGATCAAATAAGAGCTGTGTTACCATATCTGTCTCAATGACAGGCAGGAGGCGCTGTAAGGTATGCTCGCGCTGCAAATTTTGCTCGCGATTAGAGCGTTCCTGATCGATCTGGTTCAGTACACGCTTCACAGTCGAAATGATCTCCCCCGCTTTGCTTGGCTTGAGCAAATAATCCTTGACCCCTAGCTTGAGCGCACGACGGGCATAGTCGAACGTATCGTAAGCCGTAATCATAATAAATTTAATATCAGGAAAGCGCGAGCTGATCACCTCGGTTGCTTCCAGTCCATCCATACCTGGCATTTTAATATCCATCAAAATCAGATCGGGCTGAAATTGCTCGGCAAGCTCCACAGCAATCTTGCCATTCTTCGCCTGCTCAATCGTCAGGTTGTCAGGAAAGCCCCGGTGTAAAATAGCCTGTAGTCCTTCGCGTCCTACCTGCTCGTCATCAACGATAAGCAGCTTCATCATAAGCGTCGATTCTCCTCGTTTTCGGTATAGTCAGTCGCACTCTCACACCGGCGCCTTCGGCACTATTAATATCAATCACATCATGTACTCCATAAAATAAACGCAATCGCTGTACCACATTGGTAAAGCCAATCCCTGTAGAATGCCCTTCGTTTTCCAGGGGCTGTTCATTCAGAATCTGCTCGATCTTGTCGCTACTCATGCCGGGCCCATCATCAGCAATCTCAATGATCACATGCTCACCCTGATCATGGACGATCATCTCAATCGTACCGCCATGCTCATCTGGCTCTACCGCATGATTGATCGCATTTTCAATAATCGGCTGTAGCGTGAGCCCCGGCATCTGAATCGATAGGCATTCTTCATCAATATCTGTATACAGGCGCAATCGATCGGTAAAACGCGCCTTCTGTATCTCCATATATTGCTTCATCACACGCACTTCTTCATAGAGCGTCACCGAACGATCCAACCGCTTGAGATTGTAGCGTAATAGTCCGGCTACACTAACGAGCAGATCACTCGTTTCCTCGGCACCCTCCAGAAATGCTTTTTTCGATAACGTGTCTAGAATATTAAATAGAAAATGGGGATTGATCTGACTTTGTAGACTGCGAAGCTGGCTCTCCTGTAGCAGTAGCTTGTTACGCTGTAATTCATTTTCAAGCTGCGCCTTTTGCTGAATTTCGGAGATGAGTCCGTTAATGCTAATCCTCATATGCTCAAACATCTTCGCCAGAAAGGAGATCTCATCAGAGGAATTAACGCGTACCTGTAGATCGAAGCGTCCCTTCGCCAGCTCCTGTGCAGCACGAGTGAGCTGCTGAATCGGACGCGTAATACTCAGTGAGAACCAGTACGTAAACAGCAGAAGCCAGAAGGTCATCGTTACAAGAATCCAGATGCCCAGCTTTTTCAGCTCTGCCGACTGTTCAATAATGCCACGGTAAAACTGCTCATAGGTGCTTAGCTCCTTATCCAGCAGCGTTAGCGTCATATCGGAAATGTACTTCGATATACGGGTCGCCTCGGCAAATGCATCGGCTGAATCCTCACTTTCCTTTTCTGAATGGAACATGACCGCACGCTCTGAGGTTTCAATCAAGCTATCGATCAAATTGATATAGCCTGTTAATGCAAAATCATTCTCACTATTACGCAGATTACTAATATCGAGCTGTGCACTACGAAGCATCTCTTCCTTGCGACGAAGACTGCTCAGATTACCCTCTGCTGGTGTGATCAAATAACTATTGAGCGAGGTCACCACTTGCTGGCTGGAGGTCGTCACTTCATTTAAGCGTAAATATCGCTGTAAAATTTCATTGTATTGATTCTCCGTCTTCTGGTTGTAGTACATCAATGTAATCCAGATCATCAGCATGATGAACATAATCATCGCGGTTAGCGTCCATATTTTCCGTTGAATCCCGATCATTGTTCATCCGCCGCCGTTCGCATATGAATATCGGTTAAATAGCCTTCGCCCTGTATCGGTAGCGGGCTTCCTTTGAGCCACTTGATCATCATTTGCACGCTCACCTTTCCCATCATCTCGGGCGACTGCTCCAGAATGCCATCGATCTTGCCGCTTCGTAGTAACGGAAGAACATCAGGATTGTCGTCAAACGAATAAATTTTAAATGACTCCACTCGTGCACGCTGGCTGATCTCCTGCACCATCGCTTCCGTAAGATTGGAATCAATCGATATAAAAGCGCTTACATTAGGGAGCTTGTTCATCGCGTCCTGAGTAGCTGCAATAATACTTTCACGAACTTCCGGTGTCTGTACATAGAGGGAGTGAATATTCGGATACTGTGCTAACACCTGCTTAATCCCAGCTAGCCGCTGACGCTGATCATATTCATTTCGATTATCTCCCATCAGCACTACGGTTCCCTGTTCACCAAGATTATGCACAAGCTGGCGTGCAAGCATTTGTCCAGCAGCTATAGGACTGGAGCCCACATACATTTTGCGTAAGCTTTCCTCTACCGGTACATCACTGGCAACGGTAATAATCGGAATGCCATAAAAGGCAGCCTTTACCTTCGTTAAATTGTTAAATTCGCTCGTATCAATTCCTTGTACAATAATCCCATCAACGCGCGAATCGATTGCAATCTCTAGCTGCTTCAAGAAGCTTTCCCGATCCTCGCCATAGCTTCCCCAGATTTCTAAGGTTGCATCCAAACTTTGTGCTTCCAGCTCTGCACTCGTTCCAAGCTTTTGCCAGAACGGTGTCCCCATATCGGAGGTGATCAGAACGAGGCGGTATTTGGAATGCTGCTGATTACCCGACTGTGGCAGCTCATGTGCGGACTCGACAAACCGTACCGCCGACGATAATGTGAAAGCCAAAAGAGTCAGACAGACCACCGCTAATAAAACGCTTACTTTTTTGTGCAAATGAACTACCTCTCTTTTCGGTCACGATACTCGTATTATAGCACCCCTGACCCTAAAGCTAGAAGATAGGAAAGGATAATTTTTCGATGAGCTTTCTATCGTTCTCTGTTTGCCAAATCGTAATGCTCCAAAATGATGATATAAAACAACTTATCTCAGCTATCCCAACCGCACAGAAATAAAAGCAAAAACAGAACAGCATCTCTCCAGGTAACCATTACTCAGTACGTAGCGAAAATGGAGTTTGGAATGGATATACCTATCGGTTGCTGCTCTGTTTGGTATGCTAAGACTGATCGAAGCAATGCCACTTTTAGTAATTCATCGGCTCTTTTTACAATTTTATATACCTTGTATTGAAAATCATAGGGCTGGATTTCACTGTCTCAATATGGATATGTGCTATCATGCGAGCGATGAGTATCCATAGAGCGTTGTAATTTTGTTACTTTCCGAATGTAATCTGTTCCACTGGCTCTACTCTGGCAAAGCGCCCATTCCACACATACTCATGATGATGAATGATCTGCTCCGCTGATAAAACCTCGCTATCCAGCGTGCTATGTGCATTCTTTGCCACGATATTGTTCTGGTAACCGATACTGTAGGCATTGCGAAGTGTCGTATCCAGGCAAAACTCCGTCTGTGCACCTGCAAATACAATCTGCTCGATCTCGTTACGACGCAGCCAATCCAGTAATTCTGTTCGATAAAAGGAATCCCAGCGTGTCTTACGGAATACCGCATCCTCCGGCAAGCGATGTAATTGATGACTGATCTCCCAATCTGGCTTGCCTGGATAAAACTCGTCGTCTGGGTGCTCTTCACAATGCTGAATGAATACAACGGGCACCTGCTCGGCTCTAGCCTTTTCAATGAGTGTATTGACACGCTTGATGAGAGAATCGCGTTCATATAGTGCGTTTTCCTCGCTATTGAAAAAGATTTCCTGCATATCGATAATGACAAGCGCCTGTTTGGTCATAGCTTCCTCCGATAACGGTTTAGTTTAAGATGAGTGTTTATGTTATTAGCTTTTGATCCTTTATTAAAATAGTAGGTTTTTTCAAGGATATGTGCAATGGGAAGTGTTTCGCATTTGGTTGTGGGGGGTGGTTTAATGCTCGTTGATACGACGAATTTTGGTTTTATTATTGTGAATTTTTCATATAATGAAATTTTAATCTTAGTAGTGTAAGTTGGTTTAGAATATGATTTAAAACTTCTCTGCTTCCTCTGTTGCTGCCATTCGATCATTCGATTTTTTTTCATGTTTCGAGCGATCGGTGAGTCCACGAAAATCACTCAAATATCCCAATTTTGCATGATTGAACTTCTATTTTTATATTTTGCTAAGTCATTCAAGTTATTGCTCTATTGCTGTTAAGCATTATTTTTTTATCAACTCCGATCTTTATTAATTTCAGAGTAGATACGTATTTGTTCGTTTCTATTATGAATTTTTCATATATTGATTTTTTATATTATTCTTGTATTTCTAAAATCTTTTTCGCTCGTCTTCCCACCCTCAAGCTATTTTAAAATTCACTTTATAAGCTATTCACCGCGCATAAATAAAACAGCCGCGAGTTTAAAGTAATCCTTCCCTTCTCTCGCGGCTGTTATGCGTTATTCTATTATTTCATTCCTAATGCACTCTAACTTAATTCAAATTAAGCATGAAACTGACGCCCATCATGCACCGCTTCTACATACCCTGCACGAATGACAAAATCACCAAAATGTTCACCATCTGTGCGCTCGGTTGCATAACGCTGGAAGATCGGCTTCAGCGAGGATAGAATCTCCTCTTCCCCGATATTTTCACGGTACAGCTTGTTCAAACGACTACCATCAAACCCGCCGCCCAGATACATATTGTACTTACCTGGCCCTTTCCCGATAAACGACAGCTCTGCCAGCATTGGACGTGCGCAGCCGTTCGGGCAACCGGTCATACGAACAACAATATCTTCATTACGCAGACCTGCTTGATCCAGCTCAAGCTCCAGCTTGTCGATCAGTGTTGGCAGATAGCGCTCTGCTTCCGCCATCGCCATGCCGCAGGTTGGCAGGGATACACATGCCATCGAATTACGACGCAATGCGGAATAATGCGCGCCGTCGGTCAGACCGTATTGCGCGATCAGAGATTCGATTTTTTTCTTCTTCTGGCTGCTCACATCGCCGATGATCAGGTTTTGATTCGGCGTCAGGCGGAAGTCGCCAGTATGCACTTTTGCGATTTCACGCAAGCCTGTCATCAGCTTGTAATCATCCAGATCGACGATACGACCATTTTGCACAAATAACGTGAACAGCCATTTGCCATTGCTGCCTTTTACCCAGCCATAACGATCGCCGTTATGATCAAACTGGTACGGACGTGCTTCCTGTAGCTGCCAGCCCAGACGCTCATGCAGCTCGCTAACAAGCCAGTCCAGTCCACGATCATCAATCGTATATTTGAAACGAGCATGCTTACGTACTGCACGATCGCCATAGTCACGCTGAATGGTGACGACCTTCTCAGCAACATCGATCATCTGATCCGGTGTAATAAACCCAATCACTTTCGACACCTGCGGATACGTTGCCGTATCGCCGTGCGTCATGCCCATACCGCCACCTACCGCTACATTAAAGCCGACAAGCGTGCCATTTTCCACAATCGCGATAAAGCCAAGATCCTGGGAAAATACATCCACATCATTGGATGGTGGAACGGCGATGCCGATCTTGAACTTGCGCGGCAGATAGACAGCGCCATAGATCGGCTCCTGCTCGGCTTCCAGCTCGCGGCTGTCGATGATCTTTTCCTCATCCAGCCAGATTTCGTGATAAGCACGCGTACGCGGATCGAGGTGCGTACTTACTTTACATGCCCAATCGTATACCTGCGCGTGTACCGCAGATTGATCTGGATTGGTATTACACATTACGTTCCGATTGACGTCACCACAGGCAGCAAGCGTGCTGAGCAGTGCATCGTTCACTTCACGAATCGTATTTTTCAGATTCCATTTCAGTACACCATGCAACTGAAACGATTGGCGTGTAGTCAGACGGATTGTGCCATTGCCGTATTTATGAGCAATATCGTCCATCATGAGCCATTGTGCAGGTGTAACAATTCCACCGGATGCACGCACACGTAGCATGAACTGATATGCGGGCTCTAGCTTTTGCTTTTTACGCTCATTACGCAGATCACGATCATCCTGCATATAGCTTCCGTGGTGCTTCATCAGTCGGTTATCATCCTCAGGGATGGAACCGGTAATCGGATCACGCAGCGTCTCTTCCAGACTGCCACGCAAATATTTACTATTACGCTTGATATCCTCAACATCGCTGTGAGGACGATCATGCGGTGGATATTTTTCATACTGGACCATGGTTTGTTCTCCTCTCGTAATCGCGGACATTCCCCATCAAGCGTAGCTTAATATACGTCGCGCTGATAACGCTTTTGCTGCAACATCGTGCTCAAGTATTCGGCTGCTGCCTCCTGACTCAACTTCCCTTCCTGAATCAGAATCTGTTCCAGTGTCAGATGCACATCGTTCGCCATATGCTTCTCATCACCGCAGACGTACAGCACAGCACCCTCTTGAATCCATTCATACAGCTCGCGACTGCGCTCGAGCATGCGATGCTGTACATAGACCTTCTTATCGCTATCACGGGAGAAAGCCACATCCATCCGTGTCAGCACGCCATCCTTGAGCCAGCGTTGCCATTCTGTTTGATATAAGAAATCTGTAGCAAAGCGGCGATCCCCGAAGAATAGCCAGCTTTTACCTTCTGCACCCGTCTCCTCACGTTCAGCGATAAAGGAACGGAAAGGCGCTACGCCTGTGCCTGGGCCAATCATAATGATCGGTGTGGAGGCATCCTGTGGCAGCTTGAAGTTATCATTGTGCTGAATGTATACAGGCAGCGTATCGCCTGCTTCCAGACGCTCAGCAAGATGCACAGAGCATACGCCATAACGCTGACGACCATGCTGCTCGTATGCTACTTTGCGTACTGTCAGATGTACCTCATCCGGTGAAGCCTTGAAGCTACTGGAAATGGAGTACAGTCGTGCTGGAATTTTACGAAGCAGCGATAGCAGTTCATCAGCTGGGATGCTGCCCAGACCGTAATCCTGAATCAGATCCAGCAGATCGCGACCTTGCAGATACGCACGTAGATCCTGCGCTCGTCCTTCCTCTAATAGTGCATCCAGCTGCTCGTTATCTGCCAGACCAGCCACCTTTTCCAGCAATGGCTTTGTCAAAACTGTAATCTCATAATGATGCAACAGAGCATCACGCACGCTTGCCGTATCACCATTTTTGTTCAATGTAATCGTCTCATCACCATTCCAGCCTGTTGCCTGCAAAATGTCCTCTACGAGCTGTGGATGATTTTGCGGATATACACCCAGACTATCCCCTGGCTCATAGCTCAAGCCTGAGCCTTCTAACGATAGCTCCACATGGCGAGTCTCCTGATCCGAACCGCGTCCGTTCAAGTTCAGATTTTCCAGAACCTCTGCTGGAAATGGATTCGTACGGGAGTACGGCGAAGCTTCCTCGTTCACGCTCGCCGCAGCTGTCGGTGCGGCTACGACTGAAGCAGCAGCGCTAGCTTCACCCAGAGCACTCAGCACCTGTCCGATCCACTCACCTGCTTGCTCTTCAAAGTCCACATCACAATCGGCACGCGGTACGATGCGCTCTGCCCCTAGCTCTTCAAGGCGCTTATCGAAGTCTTTTCCAGTCTGACAGAAGAACTCATACGATGTATCACCCAGCCCCAGCACGGCGAATTTCGTTTCTGCTAGCTGTGGCGCACGCTTGCTGTGTAAAAATTCATAAAATGGAATCGCATTATCTGGCGGATCGCCTTCACCCTGCGTACTTGCCAGAACGAATAGATTATGAACTTTTTTGAGATTATTCGTTTTGTAATCGCCCATCGAGGATAAGGTCACGTCAAAGCCTTGCGCAGTCAGCTGTTGTGCCAGCTTTTTCGCAAGTCCCTGTGCATTGCCTGTTTGCGAGCCGAATAATACGGTCACATCCTTCGGTACATCAGCTACAGGAGCAACTGGTTCCGCTACGGCTGCGGACGATGCTACTGTAGGAGCGGCTGCGATTGCACCGGTATGCAAAGAAGCCGTCAGGTATCCACTCAGCCAGATGCGCTGTGTTTCGGTTAATCCAGGTAATAAACGATTGAGAAGCTCGGCCTGCTCCCCTGTAAAAGGACTGTTAGTTGCTTGAAATTCCAACGATATCCACCCCATCATCTAGCACTTGTCATCTCTAACAACGCGCTAATTCCTAGTATAGTGCTCAGATTTATTCTGCTTATTTGAAGGTATCATAGTGCGCGTAAACGGTCAATTAGAATGCCTTATAGGTTCTATCAGTTCTCCTGATGAACGATAGTGAAGGATCATAAGGCAGTGGGTAGTGGATGTTAATCTATTGATAAAGCGGTAAAAGAAACGACATGTAGTTGTAAAATGAACTGATCGTATACGCTAGTCGATATAATAAAAAGCCTTTCCACAAGCAAGCCAGGCGGATATACGCTAGCTCGCTGTGAGAAGGCTCGTTTAGATTCGGAGCATTTCCATCTTACCTACTACTATTATGGCATTCTAAACTCAGCCATGCTCAGTTCAATCGGCAACACGCTTTGTGAAAATATGCTGAATCCATTGCTCCTTATGCTCTGTATACTGTTCAATATCACCCTGATCCATTGTGAATGACTGCTTTAACCGCTCATACTCCATACGCATTTCCGCATGAGCATTCAAATAATCGCGAAAGAAAAGCATGTTTTTCCAATGCTCACTCTCAAATGGAATCAAGTGAATAAAATGAGTCTTCACTTCATAGGTGGAGTCGGTGAATCGCGCAAATACGATTTCTTGCTGGCGCTGGACTCGTAATCGATAAAAGCCTATCGTTCGAAGTGGCTCCTCTGCATGACACCTTTGTTCAGCAAAGTCCTCTACTCCTAATGCAATATCAATAACCGGCTTAGCCTGGATATCCATAATTGCAGTGCTTCCAATATGCTGAATCTGCTCAGTGCGCAACTGAGGTAGTACCTGCATAATTTGCTCCTGTATTTGTTCAAATTCTTCTTTCCATAAAGGATCATGCTGCACCAGCTTAACCTCGTCTCGCTTCAACCCTAGCATGGGACGATTCACAATATCCTCTCCCTATTCCATCACTGGACTTCACGCCTTACCTTCACCACGTAATTGACCCTGCGCAAACTGCACAAATTCCCTTAGCTGCTCCAGCGACTCAAATCCTGCTTGCGCCATACGATCGTTGCCACCGCCCTTACCGCCAAAGCTAGCCAGATGCTGCTTGAAAAAGGCACCGCATTTCAGATCAGGGTGTCCCTGCTGAGCAAGCACCACTTTTCGTTCATCTGCAGAAGACAACAGGATGACCATATCCTCCCCTTGCTCCATCAACAGATTAGCCATGCGCTGTACATCCTGAAGTGAGCGCGAAGCCCATTCATACTGCACCAGCGAATAGGCTGTACCCGTACCAACCTGACTGAGCAGTTGCTGCATCACAAATTCATCATTTTCACGACGCAGACGCTCCAGCTCGTCCCGCTGCTGTCGCTGTTCTTCAGTCCATTTGTCGAAGCGAGCTACAATGTCTTTGCGTCCGGTATTAAATCGGGCTGCCATCGCGTCGTTGATGGTCAGACTTTCCGTATAATCGTCCAGCACGCGCCAGCCACAGCGAAAATAAATTCGCACATGCCCTTTATTCTTCTCTGCTTTGTACAGCTTGATCATGCCAAGCTCACCTGTACGCGATACATGCGTACCTCCGCAAGCATTGTATTCAATGCCTTCAATCTCCACGATGCGTATACGTCCCGTTACACTTGGCGGCTTGACAAGTGTCATCATCGCAAGCTGTGCTTCATCGACGCTATACGTACGTATCGGCAGATTGCGATATACATATGTATTCACCTGTCGCTCTACTGCTTGCAGCCTGGCTGGCTCCAGATCAGCGATATCAATATCGATCGTGCACTCCTGCTCTCCCAGATGAAAGCTTAATGTGGGCGCATTCAGCACTTCCAGGCAGGTAGCTGACAATAGATGCTGCCCACTATGCTGCTGCATATGATCGAAGCGACGCTGCCAATCAATTTCACAATATAGCTCTGCCCCAGGCTCCTGCTCCGGTAAACTCGGCATCTGATGCCAAATTCGTCCATCTACACGAGACACATCCAGCACCGGAATTCCATCAATTGTACCTCCATCACACGGCTGACCACCTCCATGCGGATAAAATGCCGTCTCCTTGAGTACGACATAATGCTGCCCATCCTGTGTGAATTTATCCTCTAATGCTGTCGTCCAGCTCGTCAAATACGAGGAATCAAAATACAGCTCACTCATATATTGGTGCCTCCTTCCTGTGTGTCTATATGTACCAGCTGCTTACGCATCATACGATGGGGAATTCCCACTTCTGTAAATGGCTCTCCATACGCTTCATACGCCAGCTTCTCATAAAAGGGAATAGCCACCTGCCGTGCATGCAGCATCATATGCTGGTAGCCCTCCTCGATCGCTACCTGCTCCGCATACGCTACCAGCCGACGTCCAACCTGCTGACCACGTAATGCTTCATCAACGGCAACCTGCTTCATTTGTACCGTATCCTGATTCACCTGCTTGAGCAGGAGCACGCCTACCATTTTGTCCGCATACAGTGCACACAGATGAATAGCCAGATCCTCGCCATCCAGACGATCTCGCTTGATGCTCATACCGAGTGGACGACGCAACACAAGGTCACGCAGCTCCAGCGCCTGTGCATAACGCTCTTGATCAGCGGTCGTTATTCGTTTGATTTGTAGCTTGTCCAGCTCACTCACTCCTTTACACGACATCTAGCCTGTAATCCGTTGATTGCTTCGGGATATGAAGAAGTTAATCATATCTGTTCCAGAAGATCAAGGAAAAGAAAATGTGTTGGAGTCGATTAAACACTGAAAAATAAGTTTAACTTAAGAACAGACAGATACCACTACTTTTAGCCTAGTACGTTTATCCCTTTATTGCGTGATCAACCTTCCAAACACATACTTTATGACTATTATATTTATGAGGTGACCTATGAAAATTAGATTTAACATCGCAAGTAAAATTTTAGCTGGTTATGTATTGATTATGTGCTGCTTTGCGGTAGCGATTATCATTATGAACACGAAAATGAACGAGCTGGAGCAAAACATCATTTATATTGCCGGTCATGATATGGATGTACACAAGCTGGCGAATGATATCCGTCTGAATATCGTCGATATGGAAACTGGGCAGCGTGGCTATGTGATTACGGGAAATGAGAACTATCTGGCTCCGTATAACGATGGCAAAACGCAATGGGAATCGAACTATAATCAATTATATGCACTGCTGTCTGACAACCCTGCTCAACAGCAAAAGCTAAATGAGATTAAGACAAATATCGAGAACTGGATTAGTATAGCTGGTGACCCTGTTATTACGCTACGCCAGCAAAACAATACCGCAGCCATTCAGCAATTTTTCGTTAACGATCCGGGTAAAGCCAATATGGACAGCTTCCGTGCAGCCATTACAAGCTTTTTAGAAACAGAAAATCAGCTCACCGATCAGCGGGTAAGCGTACTTCATGATAGTAATGTGAATTTGAAAATATTGCTGTATGTATTACTGGGAGCCGTTATTATCATCTCACTTCTTGTCGGCTCTATTATAGCGTACCGTATCACACGCAATATGCGTCTGGTCACCCATACAATCAACGATATCGCTTCATCTGGTGGGGATCTGACACGTCGTATCGAGGTGAAAACGAATGATGAGGTCAGGGATCTTGGACAGGCAACTAACTCCCTGCTGATCAACCTGCAACGCATTATTAAAGACGTTCAGTCCAACACGGTACAGTTAGCTCTTGCCAGTGAGCAGCTTGAAAAAGGCGCTTACGAGAACTCGCGTGCCTCAGATGAGGTCGCTCAATCGATTCAGAAAATCGCTCTAGGCTCTGAGCGTCAGGTATCGCGCACGGAGGATATTTCCTCTGTAGTTGAGCAGTCGATAGCTGGACTCGGTATGGTCGCAGATACAAGCGAGGCTGTCGCTGGCATGGCGCGTCAGACACAGGAGCTCGCAACCGTTGGTGGAGAAAAGATTCAAAACAGTGTACAAAGCGTACAGAGCATGGCAACCGCATTCCGTGCAATTGAGACCGGGGTCAACGAGCTGTCTCAGCGTTCTCAGCAAATTCTGTCTATCACAGGGTACATCTCTCAGACCTCTACCCAAACGAACCTGCTGGCACTTAATGCAGCGATTGAGGCTGCACGTGCAGGTGAGCATGGGCGCGGATTCAGCGTCGTAGCCGATGAGATTCGTAAGCTCGCTGATCAATCCTCTCATTCTACACAGGAGATCACTGCGATCATCCAATCGATGACGGCTGCGATTGACAGCATTGTCGAGCTAGTCACCTCTACAACGAGTCAGGTTGATGATGGTGTTGTGATGCTGGGTGAAGCGGGTGAAACCTTTGATCGAATTATGGGTCAGATCGGACAGCTGAATGTACAGATTAATGAGGTCGCTGGTTCCGTGGCTGAGATGTCCAAGGGTAATCAAGCTGTAGGTACTTCTTTGCAGGAAATCAACAGTATTACGGAGGACATGGCTGCATTTACAGAGGAAGTATCCGCGATGACCGAGGAACAGACGGCTTCTCTGGCTGAAATGGTGTCCACGACTGCACAGCTCAAGCAAATGTCGACTTCTCTACAAGAGGTTGTTGATCAGTTCAAAATTTAAAATAGCCTCTGTTATAGACTCCTAGTAAACGCATTATAACAATAACGGTGCGATCACAAATTGCTATATCCAAACGATTCGTAATGCGACACTATTCGCAATACTAAACCATTTTTAATATCAAAAGAAGCGGCTCCCATGTAGAGGAAGTCGCTTCTTTTAATTTCACCTTTTTGTACTGATCTTCTGCTTGTATTACTTTTCATGTTGTATTATTTTTCGTTCCATATATTCACACTTTGCCGTATGTGTACATGTACGTGCACAACTTATATACTTACACGGCTCAAGCGTAGCTTGCATTTAAAAATCAAAATTATCCGGGTCAGCACCAAAGCGGCGATCCTCATTCAGATCATCGATCTGCTTCATTTCCTCCGCCGATAACTCAAAATCATAAATGTCCGCATTTTGCACAATGCGTTCCTTTTTGATCGATTTTGGAATCGTTACGATGCCGCTCTGAATATCCCAGCGCAGCAGTACCTGAGCGATAGACTTACCATGCTTATCAGCGATCGCTTGCAGGGTTGGATTATCCAGCAGTCTTCCCTGTGCGAGCGGTGCCCACGCTTCGATCTGAATGCCCTGCTCCTTACAATAATTGCGTAGCTCCACCTGACTGAGTAGTGGATGCAGCTCGACCTGGTTAACAACCGGACGAACCTTAGCATCGGCGAGCAGGTCTTCCAGATGATGAATCTGGAAATTCGATACGCCAATCGCACGGACTTTACCATCCTCATGCAGCTTCTCCAGCGCTCTCCACGTATCCTTATACTTGCCTTTGACGGGCCAGTGCACCAGATACAGATCAACATAATCCAGACCGAGCTTGCTCAGACTCTTGTCAAAAGCCTGTAATGTCGCATCGTAGCCTTGATCCGAGTTCCATACCTTGGTTGTAATGAACAGCTCCTCGCGTGGAACACCGGATTCCTTGATCGCTTGACCGACACCCTCCTCGTTTTGATACAATGCAGCGGTATCGATACTGCGATAGCCCGCTTCGATTGCCCATTTTACCGAGTTAACGACCTGATCACCTTCCTCAACCTTATATACACCCAGACCAAACCACGGCATTTCTACACCGTTGGACAGCTTTGTTGTCGATTGCAAATGAAGCATGAATAATTCCTCCTTTGTCATTGGCTGATGTACATCCAAACTCGTACTTCTCCAGTATAATGCAACCTTTCCCGATAGTGGAACTGTACGATTTACAGATTCGGTTGAAGCATTTTACAAATTGTGCATGCCAGATAGCTTGTTCCGATGTTAGCCCAGATCGGTGCGGCTGCTATGTCGCTTGAATATGCGTTTTACTCCGGGTTCAACAAGCCATGCTGAAGCGACTCGTACACTGCTCAGCGATAATAATACGGTTAATAGCAGGCTGACAGGTATAACAAGCACTCTTGTCGTTCCTGTTCCGAGCCATGTATAGATATCGCTGGCTGTAATCGCCATAACGATAAAGCCGTGCAGTAGATACGTGTATAGCGTATTACTGCCCATCTCTGAGATCATACCGAGCGGGCGCGCTGGAGTCAGACTCATTAC
Source organism: Paenibacillus hunanensis (assembly GCF_034055775.1). Classification (NCBI taxonomy): domain Bacteria; kingdom Bacillati; phylum Bacillota; class Bacilli; order Caryophanales; family Paenibacillaceae; genus Paenibacillus; species Paenibacillus hunanensis. Next base: position 2,980,874 of record NZ_CP139194.1, read on the forward strand.
TGCGCCACCAATGATGATCGCAAGCATGTAGACACCGATTCGGTATAAGCCTGCTGACCATTCATTATGCCCTAACGACTCATAGGAGAAGCTACCGTACAGCCATTCCTTAACGACAAATGGTGAGTAGACTGCAATCAATACAGTCGCCGTTAAGAGAAGCAATGACGATATTTTCTTCACAACAGGTGATTGAAGCCATGTAATCCAGGAACGATCCATATAATAACCTGCCAGGAAAAATGGGAAAAACACGATCGTTCGCGACACGCTGGCATAGTATTCAGCATCATTCGCATAACCAGCCAGAATGGCAAGCACGATGGAAAATGGCAATGCGTATTGGATTCGAATCATATACGGCATTGCCGTTTTCCATAGAATCATACTGAAGAAGAACCACATCAACCAGTAAGGCGTAAAATAAGAAAAGATCAGTTGCGATCTATCATACAGCCAGTAATCGAACAGGGAATACAGTGTCTCAAAGATCACATACGGAATAACCAGCTTGCTAATCACTTTGGTAAAATAATCGCCTGTACCGATATTTTTGGCAAAGTAGCCTGAGATTAGCACAAACAGCGGAATATGAAAGCTATAGATCAATACATATAATGGCTTAAGCCACGGATCGTCGTATAGTGGCTCAATCATATGGCCGACAACCACGAGAGCAATCAGCAGAAATTTCAAATTATCAAAATAAGCATCCCTCGTCATGCGCATTACACTCCCTTCATGGTGGACTAGGTGGAATCATAGTGCATGTACCGTGAATTCGTGTATACATACCGTCTGCGCTCTAATACCCGTCTCCATCAGGCATGAACCCCATTATAGCAATCTGCATTTTACAGATTCAACGTTGTGATGATCTAGCTCGCTGGTCACAGTTCATTCTCTAAACTTCTTATAACAACTGTAATTTTATATCATAATCAAAGTAGAAAGATATCCTACCCAGCATAGTCTCTATCCATCGTCACACAAAAAAGGGACCGCAGCCATATGCAGTCCCTTGCTTATTTTTGAATATTTGATTGTATTCCTTAGCTTACATCGATCATCCAGTACGCTTTTAATATGCTTTGAGCACGCTTGGATTAGACATAAAGCTGCACTATTTATGCTCATATAGGTTCACCAGAGTTATCGTAGCAACTGGATTATGACCACCACTTTATGATCCCATCAGTCAGCTATGCCCATTAACTGTTTGCTTTACGATCACTGTTATCTCAACGCTTGCCCCTGCTTCGTCTGTGGTAGCCCGGCAGCCTGTGCGATCAGCTCATAGGAATGAAGTCTTGCCTGTTGATCATAAATCATACTCGTCATAATCAGTTCATTTACACCTGTATCCTGCATGTAGCGCTCCAGCCCTTGCCGAATACGCTGTGGTCCGCCTTTGATCGTAGAGCTGAGCTGCTTTTCGACAGCTGCCTGCTCATAATCTGTCCATTTGCCTTCCATTGATGCAGGCGGCTGAATCTGTCCGGTGCGTCCGCGAATAATATTGAGAAATTGCTGCTGCATCGTGGTAGAGAGCCATTCCGCCTCTTCGTCTGTATCTGCTGCAATGGCATTCACACCAAGAATAACATACGGCTCCTTCAACATCTCGGAGGGCTGGAAGTATTCGCGATAGATACGTAATGCACGCTGCGTATAATCCGGTGAAAAGTGTCCGGCAAACGCAAATGGTAATCCTTTTTGTGCCGCCAATCTTGCACTAAAATCACTGGAGCCCAGCAACCAGATCGGAACATTTAGCCCTTCACCAGGCACAGCACGTACAGGCGCGTGATATGAGGTGGCTGACGCATCAAAAAAGGTCTGTAGCTCCTCCAGCAGCTCGGGAAAATCTTCGCCGCTATTGATATCTCGTCGTAGCGCAAGCGTCGTACGCCGATCACTTCCGGGCGCACGTCCTAGACCGAGATCGATTCTTCCTGGATACATCGACTCCAATGTGCCGAACTGCTCTGCAATGACAAGCGGTGCATGGTTGGGTAGCATAATGCCACCCGAACCAACACGAATACGGCTCGTCCCTGCGGCGATATAGCCGATCACGACCGAGGTTGCCGAGCTAGCTACGCCCGGCATATTATGATGCTCCGCCAGCCAGTAGCGATGATAGCCAAGCTGCTCTGCATGACGAGCAAGCTCCAGACTGTTACGGAATGATTGCGCTGGAGTCGAGCCTGCTAGTACAGGCGCTAGATCCAGTACAGACAATGGTATATAACCGGGATTTCCCGGAACAAATGATGCATAGGGTTCAGACATAGGTAGTCCTCCTTTATTGAAGTAACTGTAAAGGTTACCTATCCTATTATCCGCTTGTTGAATCAGAAATGCTAGCCCTCACGAAGTCGACTTACTCCAGCGTATTCGTTGTATTGCAATATCCAATCACTCGATTTCGTCCGGTGCGCTTTGCTTCATATAAATGGCGATCTGCAATTGCGATCAATTCCATGCGATTAAGATTCCCACCTGTCGTTGTCCCTACACCGAGACTTGCCGTCACCGTCATCTTACCTGTGATCGGACTCCAATCTGCCGAGCTAATCGCCTGACATAGACGTGTAGCATGAACCATGCCACATTCAGCATCTGTATCCTTGAATACTGCGAGGAATTCCTCGCCCCCGATTCGTGCGAGCGCTGAAGAAGGAGGCGCCGTCATCGACATAATTTTGGCAACATTCACAAGTACGGTATCCCCTACCTGATGAGAGAGCGTATCATTGATTTCTTTGAAATGATCCAGATCGATCAGCACCGCTGTTACCGGCTGACCATTAATAAGCGATTGGGCAAGCAAATCATCCAGATACGGGTCCATAAAGCGTCGATTATGCAGACCTGTTAACGGATCACGTAGCGCCATTTCTTTAAAATATTCACTATCCTTACGCGCTTCCTCTGCGTCGAAGGTCATTTGCAAAATGCGTGCGCGTGCTTCACGTTCTGCTGAGCGCTTCGCTTCATTTTCCTGATGGTACAGCTTATGCTCCTCATAGGCTCTACGATAATCACCAGCTGCGGCATACATCTCCGATTGCTGCAAGCGTACACGCACCATCAAGCCCGTCAATCCCTGTTCACGGCACATATGGCGCGCCTCGTTAAGCGTCTTCTGTGCCTGCTTGAGCTTGCCCTGTAGACGCTGTGCTTCAGCAGTCGTTAGCAGGCATTCAGGCAGCACATTCAGATCGCCCAGCTTACGACTGAGCGGATCACGTAGCATCGGTACGAGCGTCGCCTCTGCTTTTTCCGGATGTCCAAGCAGAATCTCAATGGAAGCAATCGTATCGAGATGAGAGGCGCTCAGCTGCATGTTCGTACGAGCGGCGATATCACGCAGCTCATTCGCCAGACGATAGGCGGCTTCGCCATCTCCCATCTCAAAGCGCGTGTATGCCATATTGTTCAGCGCGAACAAGCTTAGCAGGGTATCATCGGTCGCTTTGGCGATATTTAGCACCTCATCAAAATGCTTTGTTGAATCATCATAAGCGCCAACCTCATCCAATGTGAGTGCAAGCATCATTAGATGATCTGCACGAAGTGGCGGAATCGCATCATCAGGCAATAGCTGTGAGCTGATCACAGCGTGCTGAAGCGCACTCTCATTGTCGCCCAAACGACGAAAAAAGCTCGCTAATAGTCGGTGACTACGAGCAAGAAGATGATTATGCTGATGGGTTTCTGCCCATTCATTCGCCTGTCGAATAATGCGCCCTGCCTCAGCTACTTTCCCCTGACGTGCCATAATATCAGCTTGAATAAGCCGCGTACGGATAATAAGCGCGTCGTCTCCTGATTGCTGCGCGACCTGAAGTGCACGCTGGGTAGCCGATACAGAAGCATTCACATTTCGGTAAGGTAATAATTCGAGTGTATCAAGCATTTTGGAGAAGGCTTCTTTTGAATGATGCATCAGATCGATATCGGATAATCCCAACGGTTCATGATCCGGTTGATTATCCTGATGAATCGGGATCGAATGTTTGTTGATTGACTTGGACATACGGCTTCCTCCTTCTTGACATACACCACGCCCGCTTAAGCATGTGATTCTACAATAATTAATTCATTTGTTTGTTGAAAAATATTAGTTTAAAAAAAGAAATACGTGAGAGATATTAAAAAAATATGAATAAGTATCTATATGAAAGACTCATTATGTAATATGTTGAATATTAAACATCCTTGATTTACTATTAAACACGGGAAATGGATAGAAAAGTGCTGTTCATGTCGCTCTTTATAAATATATTACTAACTATAGCTTAATGAGTTATCGATGATAAGTCTTTTTTGCACTTTTCCTTTACATTGAGCAAACATTTTTTTTAATTTGGCACTTTGCGAGGCAATTCTAACTTTTCTGCGCTCGTATGAGGTTTTTATGCGCCAAATTTGATACACTGTAAAATAAATAAACATGCAGAAAGTGAGAGCACATGAAACGTTATTCGCCATACATCGAATTCAATCGCCAGAACTGGGCCTCTCTGAGCGATAGTCACACTCCACTACCTCTAACCGAGCAGGAGCTGGAGCAGCTGAAAGGGTTAAATGAGCATGTATCCCTACAGGAAGTACAGGAAATTTACCTGCCGCTTACCCATTTAATTCATCTGTATGTGGGCGCTTCCCAGCAGCTTCATCAGCTGACCGGTAGCTTCCTGCACATTCAGGCTCCGAAAACACCATTTATTATCGGCATCGCCGGCAGCGTGGCTGTAGGCAAAAGCACGACAGCGCGCTTATTGCAAACGCTATTATCGCGCTGGCATACCCATCGCAAGGTAGACCTTGTAACGACAGATGGGTTCCTTTACCCGAATGCCGTACTCGAAAAACATAATATTATGAATCGTAAGGGCTTTCCAGAAAGCTATGATATTAAGCGTCTGATCCGCTTCATGGGCGATGTCAAATCAGGCAAGCCTCAGGTTCGCGCTCCACAATACTCACATTTGACCTATGATGTGCTCAAGGATCAGGAGACGATCATTCAGACGCCGGATATTTTGATCGTGGAAGGCATTAATGTACTACAGGTGAAAAAGGAGACGCCTCTTTTTGTGAGCGACTTCTTTGATTTTTCTATTTTCATCGATGCGGATGAGCAGGATATCGCACGCTGGTATATCGAACGCTTCCAGCTGCTACGCCAGACCGCATTTCAGAATCCAGACTCCTATTTCCATGGACGCTTTTCCAACCTGTCTGAGGAGGAAGCCGATGCGGCGGCCAAGCATACGTGGAAAACGATCAATGCACGCAATCTACACGAGAATATTTTACCAACACGGGAACGTGCACAGCTGATTTTGAAAAAGGAAGCTGATCATAGCATCCAAAATATCTTTTTGCGTAAGCTGTAAATGATCATGCAGACGACATCGATCAAAAAGCGATAAGATGTGAATAAGATTTATGTCCTGTCTGACAGCCATTCTAGCACTGCCTTCTTTCCTATCATTCTACCTTTTAAAAGGAGCGTATATATGCAAACTATGCTAGTCATCGGTAGCATCGTGATGTTTCTCGCTGTAGCGATTGGTGCCTTTGGCGCTCATGCGATGAAGCCGCGCTTAACACCGGATATGCTGAAAATTTATGAAACAGGCGTCCAGTACCATCTTGTACATGGAATTGGTATCCTCGCTGCGGGTATAGCAGGCAGCCAGTTAACGAATGGACATTCGCTTGCCAGCGCAGCAGGCTGGTGTCTGCTCGGTGGGATTATTCTCTTTTCCGGTAGTCTCTACGCCCTGAGTCTCAGTGGCATTCGCAAGCTGGGCGCAATCACACCGCTGGGTGGTCTGCTATTTCTAGCAGGCTGGGTATTACTGGCGATCGCTGTCATTCAAGGTTAATTCTATACCCAAATAACAAATGCCCCGAGCGGTCAACTTTGCTGGAATCCAGTACGAGTTGATCGCTCGGGGTTTTTATAATGATAAATGGAATCGAGAATGAAGCGCTACTCTACATAAAACTATACCTAAAGCATTGGAAAAGTAGCCGTCTACCCGTTATGCACATCTTACTTCGTTACTTGCACCGTAATCGGCTCACTTACCGTTGTACCGGAGTCATTCACCAGTTCCGCGGTATAGACATGCTCACCCACTGCTTTATCTGATACAGCAGTAAATGCGCGTTGTGCCTGTGGAGTGCCTGCTTTTAGCTCTTGCTTGTCGATCAGTTGACCATCCTCATACAGACGGTATTCTGTCGCGTTGGTTCCCCACCACATATTCATGCTGATGCTGTAGCTTCCATCGCCATCCCAGTTGTCGCTCGCCAGTACAGGCTTGCCTGGATTAGCATCGGTCACTTTTACAGTTAGCGGAGCACTTTTGGTTGTACCAAAGCTATTAGTCAGCTCCAGTACATACGTATACGTACCGTTCGCTTTACCACTCACAGCTGTCGTCACCTGCTGTGCTGCTGGTGATTGATCTGCCAGCTTCCCTTGAGCGATCAACGCATCATTTTCATACAGCTTATACGTAGAACCGTTATTTCCCCACCACATATTCATCGTTACCTGATAGCTACCATCCAGCAATCCAGTATCATGTCCATTATCGTCGGACAATACTGGAGTTCCTGGTGCATCTGTAGCATTAGGCTCTTCGATTGGAGGCTCTGGTGTTACAGGTGCATCAGCTGCCTTAATATCATCCAGACCGCGCGGCTTGAGCTGATAGCTATCCTTGAAAATAGCAGCGATACCGCTCACATCTACCCAATCGCCTTCTTTATACGAGAACTTCTCCTGCGTTAAGCCTGTACGCGCATCTACACGCACATGTGTTTTTTTCGACTGATCGCTATACACATCGCTCGTTACATCAAACTCGAACGAGCCCGCTGGTGTTGCACTAACGATATTACTAATCTGTACCTGCTTCAGCTGGACGAGCTGACCTTGATTATACGCATCTACGGTTACCGAGCTTACAGGCTCTGGCAATGCAGAAGTACCCTTTTTCTCAATAGCAACCGGATCAGTTAGCTCCAGCTCGGAGTTGTACAGCGTAGTCGATGCGGTAATACGTACCACATCTCCCTGTGCAAACCCACTTTGATTTTGGTAGACATAAATGCCACCTGTCTGATCCTGCAAGTAGAAGGCTTGACCACCAAATGCACCCGGTGCAGTCGTTACAACACCTTCAACTGTAACCAGTGCACCTGCACTTTGATTACGTGCAGAAGCAATGCTGCTTAGTGCTGGAATCTGAACGCCGCCGTTATCTACTGGCAATGGCTCGGCTGGTACATTCGCAATCGTTACGGCTTGCGTCAGCAGATTGCTACCATTTTGACGAAGACGTAGACTAGCTGCACCCGTTGTGCCTGGCTTAATACGCACAGTCAAGTCTTTGATTGCGTGACCCTTGCTATCCGCTGTCAGGCTGTACGTCGAGCTATACCCGTACGATGTTGGCCATGTGCCATCCGCATTTTGAATCTGAGCCACCTGGTTACCACCTGTTACATAGATCCCTGCACTAAAGCCGGATACCGTGCTGTTCGGTGCCAGATCATCAGCAACGATGCGTACCTGGAATGGCTCTGCATTCGGAAGCTGGGATTGATATACCAGGCTATAGGTTGGGTTGGATACCTGTACCGTGCTACCATAAGAACCTGGCTTGAAGGTCGAAGAATCCCACCATTTGTAGCCTGCCGCAGGTGCTGCCCATGGCTCGGCTTGCGGCTCTGTCGATGTTTGTGGCGTTTCAATTGCCAGCAGAGGTGTTGGCTGATCGAGCTGTAATCCATCCACCTGCGACAGCGTGGTGTAGCTCTCCTTTGTGGACAGCCAGTTTACCGCATTGACGAGCAGCTTCCCATCGTCAACCTCTTTGAATCCATCATAGGTTGTCTTTTTAGCACCAGTTTCTTCGCGCAGATATTTTGGCGTTGCATCTTCTACTGGAGAGGAATCGCCAATAAATGCTGCCTTACCCCCACCCAGTTTGGACACAGCTACATAAGGGCCTTCCGCTACACCGCCACCATTATACACGCCCTGATCTACTGCGTTAGGCCAGGCTTCCTTCGTTTGTGGCATATACACGATGCCTTTGGCTTTATTTGGATCGGTAATCGCCAGTGTTGAGCCAGCATGCATCGCTACACTGCTCACACCCTGCGTAATGCCAAATGCTTGATCCGGCGCTACGATATTGTTTGCATTAATATCGCCCAGTGCATTATAACGGAAACGTACACCGAAGTTGTCAGACAGCCAGTCAGAGCTTACAACATTCTTCATTGCTTCGGAATTGCGCTCTTCTGTGGACATGCCCTTGGCAGGATCTTCCCATGCACCACGACGATATCCATTGATCGATTCGGAGCCATCCCAGCGATTTTTGTTACGATCGGCGTTATAATGATCCCCGATAAAGAAGATACTGCCACCATTTTCAACATATTGCTTCATGGCAGCTTGCTCACTCGTTTTGAACGGTATATTCGGCTCAGCGACAACGAACACGTCATACTCGCTCAGGTCTGCATATGTAATCGCACCAGCTTTGCGCAGCTCCTTCACATAGTAGCCGTCATTCGCCAGCGCATTGGCAAAATCCGAAAATCCTCCATCGATTACCCAGTCTGCTGCACCAGCGGTCTGAGCATGAGCATTGTCGAACAATACCTTTTTCCCTGCATTGCCGTTAACGACCTTTGCATTAATAAACGGAGCTGGATCACTTGCCGTTTCCGCATGAGCCAGACCTCCAGTCATCAGTGCTGTAGGTAGCGGCATCAACAATGTAAACGCTAGCAAGCTTTTTGCCAGTTTTGGCCGCAGATCATTCCATGTAAGCATTTGTCTCCCCCTATGTATTATGAAATTAGAATAACGTTACCATTCTAACATGGAAATATATGCAAAAGTAATTCTTTTTGTAAAAAATTAATCAAATTAACATATAAAATTGAACAGATGCTTTATTATTACATACAAAGCGAATACATCATTCTTTATTTTCGTTTCGATATGACGTCTATCGTGATTTCCAAGTGAACTATACTGACATATTTATTATCTATTTGTAAAATCGCCACATTTCCTTCTAATCGCACTGTGCACTTCGCAACGATTCCGCTTATTGATCTACCACTTCGCATATCTATAACTATATAAAAAAGCCACTTCCCCATCGCACCAATCCTCATCCATTACGGACAAGTCTGGAACATATGGGAAAGTGGCTCAATTTTATAATGTATGATTGTGCATGATGTACAGTCTACAGTGTTCTAACCTATTTAACTGAGCTGATCCGGTGGAGATGGTGGTGAAGCTAGCTGTTCCTTCCCAGAGCTAGGAGGATCGGGCTGCTTAGACGCTTTGCCACGATTGACACCGATCAGATCCAGGAAGAAGACGAATAATGGAATACCGATAATAAGTCCCCATGGCCCGATAAAGTGCTCGGAGAAGATTAGGATGACAAAGGTATAAAATACCGGCAAGTTCGTTTTGCTCGACATCAGCTTTGGATTGAGGAAGTACGCCTCGATCGCATGAATAATCAGAATAAGGATGAACAGATACACCACATATTTGATACCACCTACGCTCAGCGCGGTTAGCCCTAACGGAATGAGCGAGATGAACACACCAGCTACCGGCACTAATCCGAGTACGAATACAATAACAGCAAGTCCCATCAGATTCGGGAAGCCCATGATCCAGAGCGCTGTAATGGTCAGAATCGTATTAATAAAGGAAATGAGCAGCTGTGCCTCGATCACTTTACCAAATGTATTCAGGAACATACCACCGAAATAACCGACTTCTTTAAAAAACCAGCTTAGCTTGCTATCTTGAAATGAAGCTGTAAAGCGTACGATATGCGAGCGATCCAGCAAAAAGAACAAACTCAGCAATATAGCAATGAATAACTGGGAGCCGATCTGACTTATTTTCAGCAATACGGTAAAGCCTGGGCCGATAAATTTGCCTACATTTTCGAGCACCTGCTCAATGTTGAGCGTTCTCATCAGCTCGACTACATAATGATTCCATTTGTTCGCATGCGGATTGGCGTACACATCCTGAATCATGTCATAAATCTGAGCCACCTGCATACTTACAGTTGGCACCATACGATAAATCCCCCAGCCGATGATGCCCAGCAATACAACATACACAAGCGGAATAACAAAAAACGGAGATACATTGGGAACTACCTTTTGAAAAATTTTCATGACGCCTTTATACAAGCTGCCGATCAGAATCGTGAGCAGCAATGTCATCAGTATAATATTCATCATGCTCGACATTGAAAAGATAATCAGGATCAGTATGGCAAGTACAATAATCCGTCTAATCCCCTCATGGTTAATCCATTCCCTAAACTTCATCCACAGACCCCTTCTCTATTTATGTCCACTTCTTTCATAATAACGTGTTTGCGGTCTGCTGTCACCGCTATCCTACAGCTCTCTATGTTTATTGCGGGATAGCTGCTTTGAACGTATTCGTTAAACGTCCCAGCTTATCGATCTCAATCGTTACTACATCGCCATCCTTCAGCCATACCCGCTGCTCCTCCGGCTGTCCTAAAATAACGCCTTCCGGTGTCCCCGTTAAAATGATATCGCCTGGCATCAGCGTCATGTACTGAGATACATAATGCACGATCTCGTCACAGTAAAAGATCATATCAGACGTGCTCGAATCCTGTACCTTCTCATCATTCACATAGGCACGAATCCCGAGCTCGTTCGGATTGCCCACTTCATCTGCGGTCACCAGATACGGCCCGATCGGCGCAAAGCGTGTACAGGTTTTACCAAGCAGCCATTGACTGGTCCGCATTTGCAGATCACGTGCAGATACATCATTGGATGCACAATAGCCAAACACATAATCCAGTGCCGTCTCCTTACTGACACGCTCTGCCTTTTTCCCGATCACAATGCACAGCTCTGCCTCGTAATCCACCTGCTGACTGAGCGCTGGTAAAGGCACGGTATCCAGATGTGCAGCTACCGTATCAGAGAATTTGCTGAATACGACAGGTGTTGTCGGCTCAGCCATTCCCGTTTCAGCCGCATGCTTGCGATAATTCAAGCCGATGCACAGCACCTTGCCTGGTGTCGGTACACATGGAAGCCAGCGTACAGTGTCCTCCCCAATATAATGCTCAGGTGATATAGCAGTGATTGCGCTGGCTTGCTCTAGCCAGACGGTTAGCTTCTTATGTAGTTCTGACTCTTGTAGTAATTGCTCTACCGTTTGCGGTAATTGCAGTGCACCAGCAGATAGCTCCTCTAGCACAGCAAATGACACAATACCTTCATCCAAACGAATACCGAGCTGAGATTGACCATTCGATTCGTAATGTACATATTTCATCACAAATACACCTCCAACACTAATGATGACAGGTTAGAGGTGCGGATACAACTTTGCGTCTATTCATTGCTGTTTTTTTAAATAAAGTCACATAAATGGATAGCATTCGTTTTGAATGGACTATCTTTAATTCAAGCCTTGGCTGTCTACTGATCCTTTTTCAGCTCAAGCCTCGTAATGGAATACTTCCGGTATATCCTCTGAGGTCGTTCCTGCATCATTTAGCAGAAGCAGATCAGACATATACGCCTGCCATTTCGTATTGGCAGGATGGACAGCAAGCGCATCCATCGCCTTACGATAATTCTCCACCTCCATATAAGCAAACAATATCCCACCATGTAAAAAAATGCTGTATGTACGAATCCCTACTTCACCAAATGCTTGCAATAATTCGGGATACACTGCCTCATGTCGGCGGATGTATTCATCACGATCCTCAGGCTGTATATTTAATACAAATGATACGCGTTCCAATAGGATACACTCCTTTGACATTAGATAATCTATGGCGTATATGCAAACGGCGGGCGTATGCTGTTGCAGACACCACTCCGTTTAGTATACCGGTAGAGAAATTAGCCTATACACCTTAGATAAATAAAATAGGTAGATACAATAAATAAACATGTGAACCCTTACATTGTAAGCGTTATCTTTTGTGAAATCAAAAGGAATATGACCTATCTTCACAAAAAGCTCCCTTTGCAGCAAAAAGCCACCCCATTATAACGACAGGGCGGCTTCAAGAAAATATTGATAATATATGGATTAAGCCTGCGGATAAGCAGTATACGTCCAGAAGCGTTCACGGCTAAAACGCTCGCGTAGCTCGCGATCCATCTTTTTGCTCTTGCCCAGCTCACCTGGCGATGGGAATTGGGAACGATGTGCATGAATAGAATTCAGCTTATTCTGGATAAAGTCGCCCACTTCATTTTCCACATCAGGATAACCAATCTCATCGGTGCAATTATGGGAAAATGCCATCGCATAAAGCGGTGGACGCTCTGCTTCTGGCAATTGACTCATCGCACGCACGACAGCAGCACCGGTTGCATCATGGTCAGGGTGCACACTGTAGCCTGGATAAAAGGTAAATACAGCAGACGGTTGAAGCTCCTGTAATAGCTCTAGAATCGTGCCATCCAGTACCTTACGATCTTCAAACTCAATCGTTTTATCATGGAAGCCCATCATACGCAAATCCTGAATACCGATCGCTTCAACGGACTTTTTCAATTCTTCGCGGCGAATATTCGGCAAATTCACACGGTTCGTAAATGGCGGTGTGCCCATATTGCGTCCCATTTCGCCCAGTGTCAGGCAGGCATACGTTACTTGCCCACCAGCGGCAATATGCTTGGACAATGTACCGGACAGACTGTAGCACTCATCATCTGGATGAGGCAGCACGACCAGTACACGGGATTGTTCAGGTATCGTCAGTTTCATCGGGTTCATCTCCTCACTCATCAAAACGGCTCCTTACTGAGCTGCAAGGCAACAACAAGCTTACCCTGAGCATCGTGTCCTGCTAGAATCAAGCGCTCCTGCTCGGTGTCTTCATAATGAGTCAAGCCTTCGGAATATACCCAGCCTGTCTCTGTTTTCAGACCTACACGGAAAAAGGGCGCTTTTTCTGAAATGGAGCCTGTAGTATAGCGTAGACGTGCATTACTAATAAATGTTGCCGACGGGTGCTTGCTGCTGTCCATATGGGACGCGTACGCGCCAGTCGTCATTTCAAGGTGAATATACAAATCCTGATCCTGAAGCTCGTTTAAACGACGCTGGATCAGTACTGGATCAATGAGCTGCATTGTCATCTCTATCTTCCTCCATATCCTCGCAAAATGCTTATCATATTATACTACATTATTTTTCGTATGTATAAGGGAAGGAAATAAATTGCATAAGTGCTGTGTTTGGCGCTGTGAATGGAGACCATTACATAAGCTTTATATCGTCTTACATCAACTACTCCGGTAAGAAATAAAGAGATCAACTAGAATAGAGCCTGCGAATCTACAGCATAGGAGTTCATTGTAGACGCTCAGGCTCTAAAGGTTATAATTATCAATCTGTACCGTTCATATGAATCATTGGTATGGGCTGGATCGATATTTGTATGGAACAGATGCCAGGCTTTGCCCCATTTAAGGTGTTAATCCCTGGCGCTTCAGTTCTTCGGATACGAGTCTGGCGAGCTGGATCGCGCCTGCACGGTTAGGATGCAGGGAATCTCCATCCATATAGAGTGCCAGTGTTGCCGCCGGGCCAATGGATGTAAAATAGGCGGAGCTGATCACGTTCAGATCGATTAGAGGCACATTTTCCTCGGCTGCAAGGGCAACCGTTGCTGCTCGATACCATCTGCCCTGAGCGTTGTGTACACCCGCGCTATTAAAGTCAGTAGCGCGTCCCTGCGGTGTGGATAATACGGCTGTTGCGCCTTTTGCCTTCGCCTGACGGATCATATCACGCATATACTCCTTGAACTGTGCTTCAGTTGTCGTATTTTTGGAATTCGTATCGTTAATGCCAAGCTGAACGATAAATAGATCGCCCGGCTTAATGTATTTCAAAATAGCTTCCATCTGTCCATCGTTAAGGAAGCCACGAGCGATCTGTCCACCAGACGCCATATTGCGTACGATAAAGCTCGATGGATTCACATATTGCTGTAGCATTTGCCCCCAGCCGCCCTGCACACTGCTATCCAGTGGATAGTAATTCGCTACAGTAGAGTCACCACCAATATAGATCGTAGGGTGCGTCGTTGGATTTGTAGATAGCTGTGTAATCTCCAAAGCGCTCAAGGTGAAGGCTGCTCCAGCTTTACCCTCGGTAACTAGTAAATTCAGCTGTCCGTCTGTTACTGGAATCTGAAACTCGTCAACAGCATGGTCCCCCGTCATATTGATAATCTGATACACGCCTTCGGCTGCTACACTGGAGCGCGATGTGTTACCGAGCATCACCTTCACCTTATATAAGCCATTGGGTAGATCGACATTGAATGTATTGGTGCTCTTCGTGCCAAAGGTTACAAATTGTACAGCATCACTCCCTGCACCTGACCCTGAGGCAGGTACATTACGCATATTAGCAGGTGTATTAAAGCCATATCCTCGTGCTGCACTGTAGGCATCCTCTGCGCGAACACCTGTATAACCAGCCTGTACCGCTCCATTGCCAAAATCGAACTTGTAGCCAGTGGCAGCAACTGCTGCTGGTGCAGGCCCAGCCGTGTAGAATGCAGCTAGCATCGCTACACTTGCCGCTGTGAGCATTGCCTTTTTCCAAAAACGAATCTGTTTCTTCTGCGCAATGTCGCTGTTACGAGTATGTAGAGCTGTATCCGAGCTTCTAATCGTCTGACGTCGCTGTGACATTTCGAATAATTTCCCCTTGTTAATCATGTAATCCCTCCCATTAATGTAAGCGTATTCAAAACTTATATTAGTATTTCGCTTAGTCGGCGGAACTTCCTTTTTTCAAACTAGCTATACATTATTAAAATTTGGAAATTAGGCATATAACATTATAGATAATGATACAAATCCTTCTTCACTTATTCATTAGCTTTAGTCGATGCTCGGCATGATTATAGCGATGCCAACCATTCAGGACATAGATAATTGATAAAAAAGCCTTTCCGCTGGAGACAGTGAATGTTCTCCATCGAAAAGGCTTGGCTAGCCATTACTTTACTATCGTGACCGCACATTCAGCATGCTGAGCCACATAATGACTCACACTTCCAAGCATCCATTCCTGAATCGTACCCAGCCCTCGGCTCCCCATTACAATCAGATCCGCATGAACCGTTGTCGCATAATGTACAATCGCCTTGCCCACATGACCCTGTATAATATTCACACGTGCAGGATGAGCACGTTCGGTCATTCGATTCAAGCGCTCCCGGGTCTCCTGTTGCTCGTCTGTAAAATAAGCTTCCAGCTCATGAGTCGGTATGATGAGCGGCTGCTGTAGTAGCTCTGCCTGCACAGAATCAACATATACCACATCCAGCTGTGCCTGTAGCTCTCCGGCAAGCTGTACAGCATGATCCAGAGCACGCTCAGCATGAGCAGAGCCATCGTAAGGTACGATAATATATTGAAATGCCATCCTTGTATCCTCTTTTCTTTAATGATCAACTGCTGGCTGTGTAAGCGGAGCAGTAGCTGGACGAATGAGAGCCGTACGCAGCCATGTCACACCCCAGGTGATCAACGTGATTAACAGCAGATTGAGCACAAATGAACCGACTGGCGCATCATTATAAATCAAACGCAGATAGCCCTGAATCGCATTCGGTGCGGGTAGAAAGGAACCGATATGCCGATAAAATGGCGTCAGCATCGCCGCTGGAATAATATTGCCTGCTGTCATGAGCTGGAGCGGAATGAGCGCTACATTAAATAACGGTGCAGCATTGCCAAATAGAGCAAATGCCATCTGTGTCACCCCGATGCTAGCTGCATATACGAGCATATGAAAGCCCCACATTTGCCAGAACGATGCCGCCGTATCGGCAAATAGCATTGCAACACTGGTAACAATCAAAGATCCAAATAGCGCCACGCCTACAAGCAGGAGCTGTCTTCCCCAGAAAATATCCCATTTGCGATGGCTACGTTTTAGCATCATGGAAGCAAGATTCAGCTGAATATTCATCGTCATCACACCAATATACGTAACAAAGCCCAGAATCATCGGCAGCATCGATATTGCAAAATTACGAATCGAATGGGTTTTAATGATATTCGTGCTGACAATCTGCTCCTGCACATCGCCAAAGGCTTGCTTGCCTACAGCTGCTGAAATAGCTGGAGCCGAAGCTTCCATCATTGATTTGGCGATATCTGAATTGGCTTCATTTACATAATACGAGAGCTGTGCAGATTGCTTGCTGCTACCTTCCTCTGTAAATTCAGCTGGGATCGCAATGACCATCATGACCTCACCCTGATCCATCTGCTGCTGCGCTTGTTGCAGCGACGAATACATAACCGATTGATACGGCATCTGCTGGATCATACGCTCTATAATTACTGCACCCGAACGACCATCCTCATTCACAATACCAACCTTCAACTGATCAAGCCGTTCGGTTGCCCCGTTATATCCGGTCATCCACACGATCGTAAATAATAACGGTACAAATACGGCGAATACGAGACCAATCTTCGTCTGAACAATACTTAAAAATGCCTTGCAGGTGTGTAAAGCTTGCATAGGTTATTCCACTCCACTTCTTTGTCTGTATATAAATAGATGGTTAGCCTATAAAAGGCTATGCATCTATTTGTCCAAAAAATGAGCCGACCTTATTCAGTCGGACAAATTTTCATAGATATGATTTACGGCATCCTGTAGCGAATGGTCGGCTTTTCCTTGATATCGATCATAAATATCATGATCCAATCTCTCCATAATAGGCTCTGCCTGCTGTAAAAGCGCCACGCCCTCCTCGGTAAGATGCACAACGACCGCACGACGATCAGCTGGATCGACATGACGTGCAATCAACTGCTTTTTTTCCAGTCGTTCTAGCGTTTTCCCAATGCTCGTCTGATCGCGCTCATGGATATTTGCTAGCTTTTTCTGAGACATCCCTTCATATTTACTCAATTGATGCAGGATGCCAAACTGCTCTGGCGTGATATCCAGTGAGCTTAGTAATTGAGTCGCTCTCTTTTTATAAGCCAGATACGTACGTGATAATAATAATCCTAAAGACTGCTCATCTGAATGAAGAGGCATCGTATTCCTCCTTCAACAAAATACTAGCATAGCCGATAATCGACTATGCTAGTATATGTGGTGGATATGAAATTTGTCAAAGCTTTTTTGTATAGCCTGTATCTCAATCACGTGGATAGTTGATGTCCATGATATCCATAAATGGCACCTTGTACAGGTCTTCAACTGTCTGTACATGTACCTTACCTGTACGTGAATCCATTTTAACAATTTCACCGCGCACCGTTTCTTCCCAGCCCCAGACGGTCAGCACAATAATCGACTTTTCATGAAATGCTTCTGTTAGCTGATTACCGAGCTCTTCCAGAACAAATTCATCGCGTGTTGGACGCTTGGCCACTTTTGCTTTAGCCAATGTAAGACCTCCCTAGTATGTTCTCCTTTTCATTTTAACGTTTCATCTCCAGTGTTACAATAGTTTACGAGAAAAAATAAGAACAAATGTTCCGAATGATAGATTGATCGAACCCGGAACAGCTATAGCAAGGTGTTAAAGCTGGAATTTCTTTCAAAACGTATCCAGCGATTCGTGGAAAGCAATCTGATAGCAAATCAAAAATATAACTGCAAACCAAAAACCTAACTGCACATCAAAAACCGCTCTGTGCTATGTATAGCCTAAGAGCGGTTCGTTTGGATAAGACTTATATCATATTCGCGCTTCATAAAGTAACGCTCATTTAAAATCAAACTTTCAATTATACGCTTATACGCTCGATGGGAGCATGCTTGTATCTTCCCCAGCATGTATGCCTCAATGGTTATTTAACAATCATCACCGGAGCGGACGCGCGCTGGGTTACATAGCGGCTCACACTGCCCTTCATAAACTCGCCCATCGTATTCAGTCCCCGACTGCCCATAATGATCAGATCAGGCTTCGATTGCATCGAATAATCGACAATTCCCTTCGCTGCACTACCACAGATGATGACGGTTTTAGCATTCGGAATTCTGGAGATCATCTCTCGCAGATTGCGTCGCACTTCGTCCTCTTTATGGTCAAAATAAGCTTCCAATTCACTCGACGTCATAATGAGCGGCTGACGTAGCTCATCTACCGTTGCAGAATCAACATACAGAATCTCAAGCTCCGCCTGTAGACCTTCAGCCAGCGCTGCTGCTCGTTCCAGCGCACGCTGGGAATGCAATGAACCATCATAGGGGACAAGAACATGCGAGATCGCCATCATATATTCCTCCTTTAAAATGGAATTACAGTCATCATGCTTGATGAAGCGCTATCTGAATGAGACAAGAGATTAAAAACGATGCTTATTATTAAAATAACTCCAATTTATGTAAAATGCAAGCGTTTTCATATTTTGTTATGAAACCTTAATCTATCCTATATTCAGTAAGATCGGCTCATGAACCGTATTAAAAAATAATACAAGCATACCCTCTCATATAGAGGTCGGCATGCTTGTACCATTTACGATTAATATTATTCTGTTTAATTCGTAATATCGTTTAATTGCTAATGCCATTGGTATATCAGGTGAGGTAAATCCTGCCTATATGGTTTTATGTGAGTATGCCTATGGCATGTATAGGTGGGCAGGCGCTTACTTCAAACGATTTCTCTATGAATGGAGATAAGTAAGGCAAGCTATAAAGCCTGTCAAGCCATTCAAGCCTTTCGTAGCCAGACGGACATCTCTCCTTCTCCACGGTTGCCCCATAGGAAGTATGGCACAGCGGTAAAGGATTGTTCGACACGTGCAGGTGGCTGTAAGCGATATAAGGAGGAATCTGCATCTGCATTTTGCTCGCGTATAGCCTGACCCTTAATTACTGTGCAGCCGCCTAGCAGGTTAGGATCGTATTGGGCTTCGAGTGGAGCTTCTGTTGTAATCGCCAGTGAAGCGAGCTGATCTCCATTGTCTGCCTCTTCTATGCAGTATACCAAGGGGCCGCGTTGTAAAGCGATGCGTCCTGCATTGGCACGAAGCTCAGGGTGAGCGTACAGGATTTGTACGTCCATTTGCATATGCCATTCGATCGTATCTGTCGCTGTCCATTCACGCTGGATATATACGTACCCATTGCGTAGCATGGAGGAATGATCGATCGGCTCTCCGTTTACAATAAGCTTAGCTTTGTAACACCAGCCAGGTAGGCGCAGTGCCAGTGTGAACGAAACAGGCTGTTCCATTTTGAAGCTAAAGCTGGCTATTCCGTCCCATGGATAATGGGTTGCTTGCTGAATCGTGATATCCGATCCATTCATATGAAGGATGGATTCATTGCCGATGAACAGATGGGTATAGATGGTGTCCGCATCGCTTGTGTATATATACTGCCCCAGTGAAGTGATCAGTCTGGCTACATTAGGTGGGCAGCAGGAGCAGCCAAACCATTTTTGTCGTACAGGCTTTACATGCTCGCGATCCGGGTTGCGATGGCTTGCAGCTGGCCATACTTCAAGCGGGTTAACATAGAAATAATGCTTACCGTCCTGCGACATGCCACCGATCACATTGTTGTACAGCGCTCGCTCCAGCACATCGCCATATTCACCGCGTGGCTCTAATTGCAGCATTCGATGAGCGAAGAATACCATGCCTACTGCGGCGCATGTTTCGGAATAGATCGTATCGTTAGGCAGATCATAGTCAAAGGTAAAGGCTTCTCCGTGGCGGGTTGAGCCGATCCCACCTGTAATGTACATTTGCCGATCTACAATATTGCGCCATAATGTACGGCAAGCATCATGCAGGCGCTCATCCTCAGTCAGACGTGCCAGATCCGCCATTGCGGTGTACATGTACACCGCACGTACGGCGTGCCCGGTAGCGACCTTTTGCTCGCGTACAGGCTGATGTGCCTGACAATACTCCAGATTAATGCGGTCCTGCGGCTTGCCACCGTAGAAGCTGTAACGTCCGCGCTTTTCCCATTCCTGTTTTAAATAATTCGGCTCCTGTCCACGTTCATTGATGAAGAATTGACTCAGCTTTAAATACCGTTCTTCCTTTGTGAGTCGATATAGCTTCATCAGTGCCAGCTCGATCTCCTGATGCCCATCATAACCGCGCATTTGACCTGGCTTCGGTCCGAATTGAGCATCAATATAATCCGCCAGACGACAGACCACATCAAGCAATTGACGCTTGCCTGTCGCTTCATAATAAGCTACCCCAGCCTCGATCATATGCCCGGCAGTATAGAGCTCATGACAATCAACCAGATTCGTCCAGCGCTTATCTGGCTCCTTAATCGTAAAATACGTATTCAAATACCCATCTGCTCCCTGTGCCTCTGCAATCAACGCGATCACATCATCTGTCATCTGCTCTAGCTTCGGATCAGGAGATAGCATAAGGGAATACCCTACTGCCTCGATCCATTTGGCTACATCGGTATCCTGAAAAACGAATCCATGAAACTCACCTTCTCTTCTTCCAGCCGCAATCTCAAAATTACGAATCGCATAACTCGGCTCTGCATCAGGCACGCGATCATGTAATGCTTCATATTGATAAGGAATCACAACATCCTTTACTAATTGCTGATAATCTGACCAGAAGCGATCATCAATATGTACCTGCTTTGGACTTAACGTATGAACAGAATGCTGAATGGATTTCATGTGAATCAAGCTCCTTTCGAATGGGACTTGCAGTCATAGATCAAGCAGTCACAGCTGGATGTTTACACACAAAAGATACCGCTTTCAATTCAAAAAATGAATCATTTATAATATGGTTAATTAATATCATATGTATTAACAATTAACAAGAGAAAACTGTGCATATAACATTCCTATTGAGTATGGCTTGAATGTTACTTGAGTGCTGGTTCAATCGCTCTAATTCGGATTGATTTTCTTCTACATGCCCTACATCTACATGCTATACGTCGCTTTATCTATTTCTCTATGCATCTGGAGATAACGAGTCTGATCGTGTAGTTATTTTCCTCGACAATCAAAAAGCTTGATAGAGATTGGCAACGCACCGGGTATAATAAACGTACATCATGATAACGTGCATTATCGATCATGCAATAGCATTTCATTCGACATTTTGAAGGAGGATATTCCCGTGGCATTAATTCCGTTAAACTGTCCTAATTGCAACGGAAAAATTGAATATAAACAGGATGAGGTTTTAAAGTGTCCCTATTGTGGAACAGAGCTTTTGCTGGAACAGAACAAGGTTTATTATGTCGATCAAACGATTAACCATTATCATGGCGCAGCTCCTCCAGCTAAGGCAGCCCCGTCCTTGACTATTCCCGTACGGCTACTGCTCATTCTGGTCATGCTTATGATCGTTGGTACAGGAGCATATGTGTATTATTTGATGAAAGATACGTCTCCTCAGACGGTAGCGAACGAGTCGGTACGGACGATGCCAGAGAGCGAGGTGCTGCTATCCTTTTTACGTGATATTTTCCATAAAGGCTCTGCTGCGCCCACAGAAGCAGAATTGGCTCGTATTCGTTATTTGAGCGTAGACTATTCAGAAGATAAGCAGTGGCAATTTACATATAGCTTTGCTGATCCTTTCAGTGATGAAAAAGCTGAAAAGATCACCTATGTCACGCAGGACAAAAAACTCAATGGCGAGCGAATCGATCAGCGAGATTTTGAAGCATTCACCGGGCTGACCTCATTGAATTTCAATGGAACCTATGAAATCTCTCAATCTGATCAGACGACATTTGCCCATATCCCGGGGCTTAAAAGCTATGGTGGTGCATTTAACGAATCATTTAGCCAGTTTTCTGGCTATTTTGGCGACAAATCGAAGATTACAGCGTTATCTACACAGCTTCGTAGCAATCGTGAGGTGGCGTTGCTGCTGGAATTCCCTAATTTACATTCCTTATCCATTACGTATGTGGACGAATCGGTTACGGATCTCCAGTCACTGAGCAAGCTGCCCCTTCAATCGCTATCGCTTACCTTTGTGAATGACCTGGGCTGGGTATCATCGATGAATGGATTAACGTCCCTGTCCATCGAGCATAGCGATGCGACAGATCTGCAACCGCTGTTTGCGTTGACACAGCTTCAACATCTTCGACTATCCTTTTTGGCAAATGTGAAGTCGATCAACTTTGTGCAAAATATGCCCGTATTGCAAACACTTGATATGGATAATGTAAACTTTTCCAGTCTGAAGCCCCTAGAAGGTAAAGGTTCGATTACAACACTCCATCTTTCATCCTTAAATAAGCTTGGCTCAGTAAAATTAATCAACAGCCTATCTTCACTGCGTGACCTATCGTTATCCGGTTACTATGAACATGCTGACTCTCTCAACTTACCGCTTGCTACTAAGGTAGAGATTCCAGGGTCGTTTCTTAGTGGGCTGAAAGCACCCGTAGCAACCGAGCTTACGATCCGCGGTGGAAGTGGAGACTTGAATCTAGCCATGCTACAGAAATTTCCGAAGCTAAAGCAGCTCTCCTTATGGGAAACCAGTGAAATCACTGGGCTTCAAGCGCTCGATGCACTGCCTTCGCTTCAAGCATTAAGCATTTACGATAGCTCATTATTTTCGGAGACAGATGCTTTATTTCGTTTGAAGCATGTAAAATCGTTAACCTGTAGCGAATGCAGACTGAATATTAAACAGTCGACTGCTCCAACGAATAACACACTGGAACAGCTGACCTTAGACAAGCCTTATTTTAGTCTAAATAATGATTCGGTCACCGAAATTGACGAGGCAACACCATACCTGGCGAATATGACGGCTTTGCGTTCCTTTACTTTGCAGGATAGTAATCTGGCTTCACTGGCATTCATGAGCAACTGGCGAGCCATGGAGGAGCTTCATCTGGAGAATAATGCAATCTCCAATGTGGAGACGTTAACCAAGCTGCCTCATCTTGAACGAGTGTACCTTACAGGCAATTCGGTGCAAAATAAGTCGGTGCTCGGTAGCGATGTACAGGTATATTAATTGTTACTCATCAGCATAAACGTAATAATAGCCACTCATTAGATGAGTGGCTATTTCTGTGTGATTATACATGTTCAGCTAGCTTATGCTACTCTAGCTTATTAAAACAATCCATCAATCGTTCCACCTGCGTCGATATGCATGCGCTCTGCGGCAGGCACCCTTGGTAGTCCTGGCATCGTCATCGTATTGCCAGTTTCCACGACAACAAAGCCTGCTCCTGCCGATAAGGAAACACGAGTGACCTGAATCGTGAACCCGGTAGGCGCACCTAGTAATCTCGGTTGATCGGTAAAGGAATATGGTGTCTTCGCCATACAGACTGGCAAATGACCGAATCCCTGTGCCTCCAGCTGCTCCAGTGTACGGCGCGCAGCAGGCGCATAGGCAGCACCCTCACCACCGTAGATGGAGGTAATGATTTGTTCAATTTTACTTTCAAGGGAGCATTCATCTTCATATAATGGCGTAAAGGCTTGCGGTGCGGTTTCCAGCAGATGTAGTAATCGGCGTGCCATCGCTTCGCCGCCTGCGCTTCCTTCTGCCCATACATGCGATATCTCGGCTGGAACGCCCAGTCTACTGCATTCCTCTTGAATCAGCGCCAGCTCCTCTTCGGTATCACCCGTAAAATGATTGATTGCAACCATAACCGGTACGCCAAATGATTGCAGATTACGCACATGACGACGCAAATTCGCCATTCCATTTTGTAAAGTTGTGGTTTCATTCACACCTGCTGAATCGGTAGACGACTCCATGGTGCCAGTCTGTCCATTATATTTGAGCGCCTTCACCGTTACGACCAGTACAGCGGCGGATGGCGTCAGCCCGGATTGCCTGCATTTAATATTGAAAAACTTCTCTGCCCCCAGCTCGGCACCGAAGCCAGCCTCCGTTACAACTATATCTGCCAGCTTGAGCGCCGTCTTCGTACCGATCACACTGCTACAGCCATGAGCAATATTCGCAAATGGCCCTCCATGCAAAATAACCGGCGTGCCTTCGATCGTCTGTACCAGATTGGGCTTGATCGCATCACGCAGTAAGATTGCCATTCCTTCCACTGCCTTCAAGTCACTGGCAGTGACAGGCGCGCCATCATACGAATAGCCGATAATGATACGAGCCAGACGCTCCTTCAAATCCGACATATGCTCACTTAGACAGAGAATCGCCATCACCTCTGAGGCTGAGGTGATCAGATAGCCGCTCTCTCGTACCTCACCATTTCCACTACCCAGTCCGGTTACAATGCTTCGCAGGCTACGATCATTCATATCTACCGTTCGCTTCCAGGTGATTCTTTTCGGATCAATCCGTAGCTCATTGCCATGATACAGGTGGTTATCGATCATCGCAGCGAGCAGATTATGCGCACTCGATATCGCATGAATATCACCCGTAAAATGCAGATTAATATCATCTGCGGGTACAATCTGCGCCCGCCCACTGCCGGTAGCTCCACCCTTCATTCCAAAACAAGGGCCTAGCGAAGGCTCACGTAGTGCTGCAATCGCTCGTACACCTAGCGCATGAAGAGATTGGGAAAGCCCGATCGATGTTAATGTTTTGCCTTCACCAGACGGAGTCGGATTGATCGCCGTAACAAGCACTAGCTTTCCATTCGGCTGATCACGTAATTGCTCCATCAGCTCAGGCTCTAGCTTTGCCTTATATTTGCCATACGGTTCTATGTAGTCTGTGTCGATTCCTGTCTGCCTTGCAATTTCGATAATTGGCTTCATATGAAAAATAAACCTCCTGTGCTATGCTTATTTCTCTGGTATTATCCGGCATCGCCCTTGCGTTTGCAACCAAACGGCAAGGTGTTTGCGCTTTTGTCACATCTACTATGTAAAATAACGTCGAATCTTGTTATAATCTATGACTGCCGATGCTTTATAGCTAACTTTTCTAAGAGACTATACAATTATTGCTAAGAATATACAGGCATTTGACCGAACTATACTATATAGTGTGAATCATTTGAAATCACGAGATAAAGAACAATGGAAAAGCATGGTCGAGGGAGTGGAACGCATGGACAAAGATATGAATGAAATACCTCCGCTTCTTGCTCTAGCTCTGGATGCGATCGAAGATTTTGTGTACGTTATGCGTGTGCATAATGAGCAATTTTATTACAGCTATGTGAATCGTTCGGCTGCAAAATTCAGCGGTGTGAGAACTGAACATATGGGAAAGACATTTTTTGAATGCTATGCCCATGAGCCGGAGATGGCACATTATCTGCATAATAAGTACATGAAGGCTTTATCAGCCGGGCAAAGCACGCGCTTTGAGGACGGAAACGTGCTGCCTAACGGTAATTTGAGCGGAGAAAGCATTATCTCTCCCCTTCGTGGACCGGATCAGCGTATTACTCACCTGATCTGCGTTACGCGAGATTATACCGAGCGTAGCCGCTATGAGGAGAAGCTAAAGTTTTACGCGTATTATGATGAATTAACACATTTGTTTAATCGGCGCTTTTTATATGAGTACACGCTCAAAAAAGGCACCTTGTTTTTGCTGAACATCGATAATTTTAAAAGCATCAATGATATGATGGGCCATGAAAGCGGAGATGCTTTGCTCATTCAGGCTGCCGCACGAATCAAGCAGCAGTTTACGGATGGTGAGATCATTTGCCGCCTTGGTAGCGATGAATTTCTCGTTGTCTGCCAGAATAGTGAACGCTCGCCCTATCAGACTGCTCAAATGATGCTACGAGCGCTAAGCGGCCCTTTTATTTTAAAGGATCGTGAGGTTAAAATTACCGCTAGCATCGGTATCGCTCCATTAACACAGGATATGAACACCCAGACCGCGCTACGTCACGCCGATATCGCTCTCCATTATGCCAAAGGACAGGGACGCAGTCGTTATCATATCTTCGACACCTCTCTTCGCTATGAACAGATTGTACGGTTCCATCATGAGCTTGCGCTCAATCATTGTTTGGAACGAGATGAGCTCCAGCTGTTATATCAACCGATTTACAGTACAGAAAAGAATCGAGTGGTCATTGTGGAAGCTCTGTTACGCTGGTACAAGGATCATCAGCAGCTTGTATCGCCTGCCGAATTCATCCCTGTTGCAGAAGAGACCGGCTTGATCATTCCGATTGGTGACTGGGTCATTCGCCAGGTCTGCCGCGATTTGCCACTACTTCAACGTAAATATGGCAACCGGATACGCATTGCTGTTAATATTTCTCGGATTCAGCTGGATGATCCGGATTTCATTTACAGATTGAATCAGATTTTAGCGGAGGAGCAGGTCGATGCTAGCTATATTGATCTGGAAATTACCGAAAGTGTAGCAACCAGCAATGCGGTAGAAGAGCAATCCTCCCTTCTCAAGCTACGCGATCAGGGATACACGATTTCTTTGGATGACTTTGGTACAGGATATTCTTCGCTTAGCATGCTTACCCGTCTTCCTATCGACAAAATTAAAATTGATCGGTCATTTGTAACTCAGATGAATCCACCCGTGCTCAAGGCGTTAATCACGATGGCAGAAGCATTGAACTTGCAAGTCGTAGCAGAAGGAATTGAAGATCAAGAGCAATGGGATCGACTGGTAGAACTCGGATATAAGGAGTTTCAGGGTTACTGGTTCAGCTATCCAATGCCAGCTTGTAATCTACCGGATCTGGATCATCTATCTCCTGCCTAGTATTGCGATCAGCTCCGTCATATGACTGTGACGAGCATAGATATACACACATAGACAATAGGGTCGAATCTACAGGTAACCGAAAAAGCTGCCGCGATAGGACGCGAGCAGCTTTTTTGGTCATGCAGATCGATTCGTTGGAACCGTCCTGCTATATGAAGATTGATATCATATGCGATGCGATCATAAGTTTAATGCGATAATGATCGTTCGAGGTACCATTATTGTACGTTAATATTCCAATCGGTTACGGTCAGCTTACCGCTACCGCTCATCACATCGGTACCGAAGGTTACACCACTAATATAATCGCCTGTAGTCATCAGCTCATTGCGATCCAGCAGATTTTTCACAAAATCAGTCAGATTCAGTGAGATCATGTCTGTATTCGCTGTGCGTACAAACGTATAGGTTACATTATCGTTCATATTAGCGGAGGTTACCGTATTATCGCTGCTACTTGTGCTGCGATATACATTCCAGTTCGAACCGCCAATGCTTACCATATCGATCCATTGACCCCATGCACCCATATCGGTCGCCATCATGTTATCCATATCGCTCGACGTCATCGCAGTATTACCAGTGAATACATTCGTACCTGTGCTTGTTTCTGTACGATTCGACATATCGGATGCATCCATCATGCCTGTATCATCAGTCATAGCTGGATTAGCCGAGGTTGATGTGATTACCTTGATAGTTGCTTTTGGTGCTGTTTCCATGCCTGCCTGCTGTGTATTGTGAATATACAGTGTATAGCCTGTTGCATAATCACCAGTTACATCGGCTGTGGAATAGGCTACAGATGTATCGATGTTTTTCATTTGACTGCTGCGACTGGAGGTACTGTTGCGAGAGTTGTCACGGAACACGTCTACTGGCATATTGCCTGCTCCCTCATAGCCGTTTGTCCAGTGCCAGCCATAAGAGATTGCTGGTGAGGATTGAAGTCCTGTCGCATCGGCTGGATAAGCCCATTTATATCCAAAGGAGTTCGCATTGTCATAGAAAATCGATTGTCCGTTTGTCATGCTTTGATCGGAAGAAGTCATGCTGCCTGTGTTACCTGCCCAGCCCGTATTGGACAGATACGTGTTGCTGTTCAGACTGAAGCTACCTGTTGTTTCTGTATTTTCCTCGGCAAATGCTGCGCCAGGAATCAACAGCGATGCTGCCAGTGTCATAGAAGCAAGTGCACAAATCGGTTTTTTCAAATTCGATTTCTTAGTCATAATTAGTCCCTCCAATGATGTTGTTTGTTTGTTGTTATGAGAGGTCGATATACATTCCGACGAGACGTACATGGTCATTCGATTATACTGTATCTTAAAAAAGCACAGTAATTACCATCCACTCAGCCTATTGTAGCGATACTGCTATATATACTGAGTAATCGCAAGCTTGCCGTTCTGGTATGCGTCCCTATGACCGGGCAAAACTACCCATGCATTGCACGACATGATCCGTTCCGGCTCTGATCAGACCGAAGATCGTGAAGCGGCACTGCCACAATTATGTAGCCCAGCACACTTACGCTCCCAGTTTAACTTTCCAATCGTATATCGATGTTCCCAGATATTATTTACCCACCCTTTCATCAGTACTAACTACTTTTACCAAAATCATTTCAGAAATTTCCAACTTATGTCACAAGGTACATGGATATAGGCATCACTGTATGCATCCTTTTATCATATGCTGATACTTTTAATCATCCTGTTGTAGATAGTAAAATATAGCTACTCATTAAAAAGCCGTATCGGATGGATGGCACGATTGCACCTCCGTCCGATACGGCTTTTAGTATAGATTGCGTCACAGCTGACATACTTGCTTACTGTTGTTCTGGTAGTTCGATTGCCGCAACAGGCTCTCTATACACGGTGGTGCGGTTGCGACCTTCTCGTTTGGAAATGTACAGTGCTTCATCTGCCCGGGTAATCAGTTCCTCAGGGAACGTGCCCTGCTCAGGGAAGTTTACAATACCGAGGGAGATGGTGATGCACTCACCTGATGGGCTAGGTGCGTTACTAACCATATGGCGAAGGCGCTCTGCTACAAAATAAGCACGCTCCTTGTTCGCTCCGCGCAATAGAATACCCAGCTCTTCACCGCCATAACGGAAGCATAGATCGCCCTCACGCGATACATTACGCATCGTTGCAGCAAGAAATTGAATCACCTGATCGCCTACCGGGTGACCATACGTATCATTGACGAGCTTAAAATGGTCAATATCGAGCATAATCATCGAAAATGGCTCTTTGGCCAGACACCATGCTTCTAAGGTAGCATCAAAATTGCGACGATTAGCCAGTCCGGTCAAGCCATCAAGTGCTGTCTCGGTACGTAGCTTGCGAATATACTTTTGCATCTGTCTTGCTGTTGTTCGCAGACTAGAATAGAGCAGCTTGATCTCATACGTCGCCGAACGAACAGGCGGTAGATCATCTATACTCCATTCCTTTAACATACGATTTGAATATTCAGCGAGCATATGCAGCGGTCGCACGACAAGATACGTTAATAACCAGCCTGCCGCTAGCGTAATAAATAATAAAGGCAGCGATTGCAAGGCACTACTTTGCAATAAATTGTTCAGCGGCCCATTCACAATCTCCGCTGGTGTTTGAGATACAATGCCCCAGCCAGAGCCCATATTATACGCGTAGCCCGCATAGAACTGCTTTCCATCATTATCCTCATATTCAATGGAACCATTCAAGCCAGCGATCACTTTCCAGACCGCTTCATTTGAAGCGATATTTTTCCCGATCATTGTAGGATCAGGATGGAAAATAACGTTGCCCTTCGAATCGACTGCAAATACATACGAGCCATCCGACTCTACATTTTGCTCTAAAATAAGCTGTAAAATATTCGAGCTGTGCAAATAAATCGTTCCCGCAATATAACCGTAATAGTTATTATTTTTATCGTATAGCGGACTGCTCACCAGAATAAGCAGATTGCCCGTCTTACCGACAAAGGGATCTGTCATCTTTGACTCTTTGAGCTTAATCAAAGATCGGGAAATGGGACTATCTATACTCTTTCCGACCTGTAGCTCCTTCTTGTTGGATGGAGCAGTTTCCATTAATATTGTATCTTTGCGTACGATACTTAATGACTCAAAATACTCACTATGCGTTGCATACAGATCATTTAAAAGCATGGGATCAATACCTTCATTACGCTGCCAGATTGTCGCCATCGAATCGACGCTTTTCTGAATACGAACGAGCAAATTACCCGTAGCTGCGGATAGATCCATAGCACGATCATAATTACCGCTCATATAGTTATTGACCAGGGATTGCCTGCTGACGCTATACGACGAATGAATAGAAATCAGCATCGTGAGTACAATGGATACAATAATAATAAAGCTAACGATAGTTACAAGTTTAAACCCCTTTTTAGGATGGAAACTCAATTGCATCCCACCTGGCAACAAAATAGTATATCGTCACCATCATACCATAAGCACCCTGCCAAAACAAAGCAGAATAGCTGCGTTTTTGCGTGAGAATTAGCTACAATATTAGCTACAATTGTAGAACAGTGGTGAACATTGCCACTACCCTATTTACCGGAGCGTACGACGGCTGGACTTTTTAGCTTGGATAGCGTTTTGTGAATCCAGATCGCAGCCTGAGCCCCTTCACCCATGGCGATATTAGCCTGCTCGGAATGCGCTGCCAGATCGCCAGCCACCCATACATTTTCAATATTCGTCATTTTGGAACGAGGATTCGTCTCAATATGATGATTATGAAGTGTTTCTACACCTAACTGTTCAGCCAGCTCGGAATTAACATGATTACCGCCAAAGGCAATAAAGCCACGTTCTGCCGCGATCGACTGTCCATTCTCCAATTGAACCGACTCCAGCATACCGCCACTACCATGACTCACGCTCTGAACAGCAGCTTCAATATATTCGATTCCATGCTCCTGCAAGCGCTGCATCGTTTCTGGCTTGAATGGCTTCCCTTCATGATTGATATAGAGCAGCTGATCAGTACGCGGAGTCAAAATAAGTGCCATCTGCGCTCCCGCCTCACCTGAGCCCATAACAACTGTACGTCGTCCTTCGATCTCATAGCCGTCACAGTCCGGGCATACATACACACTGAAGCCAAGCGTTTCGCGAAGTCCGGGCAATCGTGGGAAACGATCAATCAATCCAGTTGCTAATAACAGCGTACGTGCGCGATAGCTCTCACCTTCTGCTCCTTTTAACAGGAAATGATCGTCCTTTTTCTGTGCTTCCAGTATACGATCCCCATGAAACTCAATACCGAGTGGCTCGGATTGCTGTCTGCCAATATCTCGAAGCTCTTCACCGGATACCCCATCTGGAAAGCCGAGCAGATTGCCGTAATTTTGACATAGTGTGGATCGTCCAACTCCTGCATCAATGACCAGCACGCGATGTGCTGAATATCGTCCAAGCTGGAGTGCTGCCTGAAGTCCGGCAATTCCTCCACCTACAATAATACAATCATAATACGTGTTGCTATCAATCATCGTGTAGCCTCCTCTGGCTGGATTCATATCAGCATCCGGCATAATGATGCTTATACGTTAATATGTAAACTAGCCAGTGCCATTGAAACGGTCGCTTCTATTTGATTCACTCTCTACTCCGATCAAAATGCTACTATACAGCAAAAATCCTGCCATTCATGAGGAATGACAGGATCATATTATGAGAGAAAGAAATAAAGTAACACAACTCGAAAAGCGACATCATCACAGCTGCACGTAATCGTTACTTAATCGTTGATATCGTCAGGTGTAAGCTCATACAATGTGCTTGTCATCATGCCCATACCACCAAAGCCGCCACCCTGCGAAGGATTCATCATCCCGCTACGTTCTGTATCGGTGTTGTCTGTGGACATAGTTGATTTGGAATCGCTGAGTGCATTTTGAACGACAGAGCCAGAGCTTTCTTCCCACTCGGAAGAAGGAACCACGGTTGCATGCTCTTCAATCCATTGTGTAAGCTCTGTCGAGCCACCACGTCCCATACCGTTTAACAGGAAGTATTTTACTTCACCGTTGTGAACCAATGTTTTCAGCTTGTCGACGGTTAAGATCGGATCACTTCCACTGTATCCTCCCATCGCCATGACGGCTTTACCTGTGCGAATAATATAGGCAGACGCGGAATTGGCATTATTCACTGCAAACAGATACTTCTCACCTTGATTGTTTTCCGTCACAAATTGTAGAAGCTTCTCATTCACCGAATCCGCTAAGCCCATGCCACCTCTGGAACGATTACGCGAGTTATCTGTTGACGTGGATGAGTCTGCGCCATTGCCTGCCGGTGCGCCACCATTCATTGCGCCTGTAGGCGCGCCCTGCGCAGACATTGCTGTATTGCCTGTACTATTGCTTGCTTCTGTAGTAGCACTAGCTGATGTATCACGATGCGTAGCTGTCATTTGTGCATCGCGATCTCGTGCTCCGCCTCCGCCAAAGCCCATTTCGGTAATCGGGCCTCCATAAGGCAGCGCAATATTGCTAGAAGGATTCATCATAGGGAACGAAGACCAGTACAATGGTGTTAATAGCAATGCGCCTGCTGCTGCCGATACGAGATAGGCTTTACCACGACTCATCGTCTGTACACGAGTACCGATCAGCAAGCCAATGGTAATCAAAATACCGAGTGCTGCAATGAGATAGAACCAGAATGAAGCAATTTCATTCCGATACGGATAGATGACATATAGCTGGAATGCCGTTGTAGCTGCTACATTAATCGGAAGCAGCCATGCTAACCAGCCTGTTCCCTGACGATAATATCGCCACCCTGCAACCAACCCGGCAGCCGCAATCGCAGCTACAGGTGGGGCGAGCATAATCAGATAATATTGATGGAAGAAGTTCGCAATACTGAAAAATCCTCCTACAGGAATGAGCCACATGAGCCAGAATACAATTTCGGTATACTTTCCTTCACGCCAGTTCACTCTGCGCAAGCCTGCGAACAGTGTAATCAAGGATATGATGGCAAATGGTAGCAGCAAACTCGCTTGTCCAGACAATGCTTTTTGGAACAGACGAAGCGGACCTACATCTCCTGTATTGAACATTCCGCCAGTTCGGCGCTGCATATCCCCACCGCCATTTGGCGGTTGCATCAAGCCTCCCTGCGCCATCCCTGCACTAATCGGATTCGCTGTCGCACTACTTGATGTCGATGCTGTATTCGTTCCAGCTTGGGATGTACTCGTGCCTGCACTTGTATTGGGAGCAGCATTATTCGCTCCTGGCATGCCGCCACCGCCACCCATACCGCCTGTTTGCGTCTCTCCCGTCAAACGGCTTACACCGTTATAGCCGAATGCCAGCTCTAGCACCGAATTCGTCTGGCTACTGCCAATATAAGGACGCTGACTGGCTGGTACGCTATCCACGATAACAGGCCACGATACCGATACCCCTGCTAAAATAACAGTGCTTACTGCAAGGATCGATAGCTTCTTTTTCCAATTCACCTTAAAGGCAAGCAGATAAAATACATACATCGCTGGCAAAATCATATACGCCTGTAGCATCTTCTCATTGAATGCGACACCAACCATAGCAAAGGCGCCAAAGATCCAGCCCATCTTTTGTAAACGAATGCCCTTGAGCAGCATCCATGTCGCAAGCAGCAACGTGAAGACAAGTAAGCCGTCCACATTGTTCGAGCGCTGTACGGCTACAGCAACCGGTGTGAGCGCCATAAATAGCGCCGCAATCCGTGCCACCTGAATACCGAAGGTTGGCTTCATGATCAGATAGATCAAGCCGACCGAGCCAACACCTGCTAATGCCGCAGGAAGAGTTACACTCCAGCCATGCACACCAAATATAGCCGCAAACAAGGTTTGCAGCCAGAAGGCTACAGGAGGTTTATCAATCGTTACAAAGCCCGCAGGATCAAAGGACGCATAGAAGAAATTATGAAAGCTCTGAAGCATGCTGGTTACAGCAGCTGTGTAGTACGAATTCGCATTCCCGTTATCCCATATGTGCCATATATTCAAAAAAGCAGAAAGCAGCAAAATGAGGATTAAGGGGATATCTACCCTTGAACGAGATACAGTAGTGGTGTTAGATTCCATTGGACTTCCTCCCGAATAATAATTGGATGATCTGACGCATCCTTTAAATGATCGGTTATGTAGAACAGAGCATGTCCGCCATAACCGTTAGCGGTGTTCAGATCATGGTGCCGATGACCCTGCTGATCTGATTGCTCTATTAAATATGATGTATATGTATTTTGTATGAACAACATTAAGAACAGCCCATAAAAATCTTAAAAATTCATAAAAAATAGAGCATCCGCAGAAGATCATCCTTTTCCACACTCATGATAGCGCTTATTCCTACCATCGATTGGAAAATGATCCTCGCTGATGCTCTACACCTATTGCTGTTAACCTTGCTGAGTCGATAACCATACTTTAACTTAGTCGATACCGATACTTTAATTTTACGATCCGTACAGCGATACTTTATAAAATTCTATACTTACCCATTGCTACGTTCTTTATCAAAAAAGTAATGCTCATAACGAATCTGCTCGCCCTCAATGAATAGCTTGCCATAGGAATAACGTGGCTGCATTCGTTTATCCGTAGGGGAGCCGGGATTGAATAGCAGCACACCCTGGCGCTCCTCGGCAAAAGGAACATGCGAGTGACCAAATACAATCACATCGACCTCATCCGGTTCAAAGGAGTGAAAGGCTCGATCCGGCGTACTGCCGCGAAATCCACCATCACCATGCACAATACCAATTCGCTTACCGCCTGCTATAATGATCTTCTTCTGTCCCAGACGCTTGACGATCGTGCCTGGATCATTATTACCGGCTACAGCTTCCAGAGGTGCGAGTTGCTCTAATAATTCATAAACGCCCCAATCGCAAAAATCGCCTGCATGAATAATAAGCTCGGCATCTGCCAGCCCTTCTACAAGTGTTTTGGGAAGAGTCAGTCGATGACTGAGTAAATGGGTGTCTGATACGACTCCAATGATCATAAGATCCTCCTTCAACTTTTTTGTTGTGTATCTGTGCTGGATTGTTTAGTAGCTTGTATCCTACCGTTCACGTAGCAAGCTGTCGCTATCTATATTTTCCCTGTTCAGGGATGTTTCCTTATCGTAGCTGATTTTACATTGCAGTTCAAACGGTAGAAGGATGATAATGAAGCTCACATCCAGCAATAGGCGACATCAGCATGCAAATTCGATATAAGAAATCGGTATGAGGAATCGACATGAGAAAAAAGGACATTCCGCTTTTATCCCCACAGCGATACCATATCATGCTCGCATCCCCACCTGCTCTTCATCCGTATCTCCATAAAAAAAGAGACAGCCCTTAACAGGCTGTCCAATGCGGAGGTAATACAATATAGATTAACAGTGCTCTCCATCAAGCATAAGGCGATGCTCCCTGGTGGCCGCCACGATATGGGGGAGACCATATACTGGCGTGATGGAGAGAACACCGATCAATCATGTCCAAGCGATAACGATCAACACCCTATTATTCAGCATTATCATTATACAGTGTGCATCTAAAGCATGTTTTAACTAAAGCATGCTAATTTATACATGATCCATTATATTAACCTTTCACCATTTCGAGTAAGCAGCATACGTATCGTCGGCTTAAGCACCTGCGATCACATTCACGCTTGCTTTACCGCAACTGGCTTGGACTTCGCGTTCGCCGAGTCGATCGCAGCGGAACGGCGTTCCTCCGGTGAACCGGATGCTTGAATTTTCTGCACCTTGTGCACCACTTCCTTGTTTGGCAGGTAATGAAGGGATTTGATGTAACGAATCGTTTTCGTTTTGGCACGCATCACGATCGAATGCGTCTCTGCGCGCTCATCTGCCAGATAACGAACACCACCGAGAATCTCACCGGGTGTTACGCCTGTTGCTGCAAAGATTACATCGTCTGTACCAATCATATCTTGCATCGTTAACACACGATACGGATCTTCAATGCCCATCGCCTTGCAGCGTGCGAATTCATCTGCATTTGCTGGCATCAATCTACCCTGAATCTCACCACCCAGGCAAGACAATGCAGCTGCGGCAAGTACACCCTCAGGTGCGCCACCGGAGCCAATATACAGATCAATACCAGCTTCGGGAAAAGCGGGTGCCATCGCGCCAGCTACATCGCCATCGCTAAGGAACTTAATCCGCACGCCTGTTTTGCGAAGCACCTTGATAATACTTTCGTGACGATCACGATCCAGAATCATTACGGTCAGATCCGCCATCTTTTTACCAAGTGCCTTCGCTGCCTTACGAAGTGTGACATCAACCGGGTCTTCAATACTCAGCTTGCCAACGAGCGCCGGGCCTACTGCCAGCTTTTCCATGTACATATCAGGTGCATGCAATAGATTACCTTTGTCAGCTACAGCGATAACAGATAGCGCATTATTCAGCCCCTTTGCTACGATAGCTGTTCCTTCCAGTGGATCAACCGCTACATCCACTTCGGGAGCCTGCGTACTGCCAACCTTTTCTCCAATATAGAGCATCGGAGCTTCATCCATTTCTCCTTCACCGATGACGACCGTACCATTGATCGATACGGAGTCGAACATCGCTCTCATCGCGAGCGTTGCTGCTTCATCTGCGCTGTTTTTGTCACCGCGTCCCATCCAGGGAGCCGAAGCCAACGCCGCTACTTCCGTTACTCTTACAATTTCCAATGCCAATTCGCGTTCCATGTCTTCCACTCCTTTTTGTGGGTTTTCAAAGAGAAATGATTTTGTTATGTTGCCTATCATAGCATCTTTCTTTGTTTATTTGTTGATTTTTTTGAAAATTTTCTTGTAAAACAAATTTATAATGTTGATAAATGATAATTATATGTAAATCAGATCATTTTATACGACATAAAACAACATTTATTTTTGGGATTATAGTCCCCTTTTTCGTATACATATTCGTTTATTTCTCAAAATTTTCACAGAGCCTGTCAGCTATACTTGCTACAATCCCGTACAATTGGTCGCTAAGACTCAATTTGCAAATTGAAAACTGCTTACAGAAATCTACACAATAAAAAGACGACTGATCGGGGGAATGATCAGTCGTCTATATTTCTGATAACCGAAACCAACATTAAATGTCCGTTTCCAACATAATAATATGTGGATTGTCTGAAGCTACTCTGCTTCCATTCTCTGTGTCGTAGGAGACATATACCACTATATCATCCACAGCACAGGCAGAGAAGCTTCTATATTATACAATACGGTTATCATGAATAACGCGAGCTGCTGGCTTAAAAAATACCTACAGCATCAAATGCGTTTTTCACAGAGGTCGTTTGACTTGCACTTGCACCATACAGATCGGTTGCAGCCTGTGTCATTGCTGCACGGAAATCAGCAAAGTCAGAAGTGGATGTCAGATACAGCGTCAGTGCACGATATACGATCGCGATTGCCTGGCTGTTACCAATACCTTTTACAGTTACACCTTCAAATGTTCCACCACTCGACAGCAGGTAGAATGCTTTGTTTGGAATACCACTGTTTGTGTGTACACCACCATAGTCGCCTGCTTCTGTATTTGGCAGGTTTTTGTAATCATCCATATGAGCTGGATCGCCATACAGTGTAGGATCAGCCATTGAGCGAAGCGCATCGCCGGATTTGCCAGGTGTGTACACATCTTCACCGATCAGCCAGTCATTTTTGCCCTGAATCACGCTACCGAACATATCGGCAATCGATTCATTCAGTGCACCGGATTGATTCATGTATTCGAGGTTTGCTGTATGTTCAACAACGCCGTGTGTCATTTCGTGACCGACTACATCCAGCGCCCCAGACAGCGAGGTGAATACCTTACCATCTCCATCGCCATATACCATGTAGGAGCCATTCCAGAAGGCATTGTTATACTTGGAACCATAGTGTGTGACCGAACGAATACTCATACCAGAGCCGTCGATGCTGTTACGGTTAAATGTATTTTTGTAGAAGTCATATACTTTCGCTGCATACGCATGGGCATCTACGGCAGCTGGATCATTGAAGACCGAGCTGGTGCTGGAAACCGTCGACATGGAGCCGGATGTACGGTTGTTGATTGTATACGTTTCGATACCACCACCACGTGTTGTATCACGCAGAAGGTAGCGTGTACCGGATTGTGTAACCGTCAGAGACTTGGTATCACCGAGCACCCCTTTACCTGTACCTGTTGCATGCTCCAGCAGATCGTATTGGAACAGGATCGAGCCAGATTTGGCATCAATGAAGTAACGCGTGCGCAGTGGCTCTGGATCAAGTACGTTCACCTCGGTTACATACACAAGGCGTGCATCCTGATCTTCTGGTGCGTAAATGTACAGCTTCGCTTGCTCCGGGCTCATCGCTTCACCGAGCGAGCCGATCTTCGAAGCAGCATCCTTCTCCGCAATAGAGACTGCCTCAGAAGCGCTAATGTTCGGTGTTACCAGATCGTCTGTTGCTGTAGTATCGTTAGCTTCACCATATACATCGTCAGCGACCTTCGTCTCGACCTTTGCCTCGCCTGTGTTCAGCTTACCGTATACGTCCTCAACAACCTTACCCATATACAGAGATACATTGCCGGCTTTGTCAAAGTGCAGCGTCTGCTCTGCTCCGTAGATCGGAACACCTTTGTACGTTTGCGCCAGTCGATAATGATCCGTACCTGTTTTGGAATCCGGCTCACGCTTGGTGATCTCGAACAGGTCTTTTACATTTTCAGATGCTGCACCGTTTGATACGAGCGAACGCTTTTGCTTCTCCAGGAACTTCCAAACCTTCTCATCGTTCGAAGAACCACTAATGCTCGTCTGAGTGATCATTTTCGGTGTGTAATCACCTAGTGGTGCGAGTTCGCTTGCACCTGCTGCGAAGATCGATGTGTTCGCACTGAGTAACAATGTACCTGCGAGTAAAAAGCTTGCTGTTTTTTTCATAGAATTATCCCCTATTCATGTGAAATGGTAAAGCTGTACCAGAGAAGCTTCTCCTGCTGTTGTTCCCTGCTCTCTCCTGTCTTCCAGTCGACACTACGGTTTCGATGCAGAGCAACGATTATGTACCAGATTGCTGCTGATCTAGAAAGTGTTCCCTTCACCTTCCTTTTCATTCCACTGTCTTGTAAATAATGTAACACCATAGTATGTGTTGGAAGAATATTATCATGATTCCTAAAGAAAATAAATACTTTTTTAGATGAATTAAAGGTATTTTTTATATTTTTTGGTTTAGAGATAACATTTAGCGTCACATTATTCAACAATTGGTCAAAAATGGTGTGAAAGTATTGACAACTGTTCAATTATAGCTATAATGCCTTTTTTGCTACTCCACTTTAGCTATTTCAGTCGGGCTATGTATAGAGAAGAGCAGTCGACATGCATCTTCATGCACATCGACTGCTCCACTTCATTTAGCAGGAAGAAGGAATAGATTTTAGTTAATGCCTACTGCGCTCAGCGAGTTTTTCACCGCTGTTGTTTGTGTGGAGTTTGCACCATACAGGTCTGTAGATGCTTGCACCATTGCAGAACGATAGTTCGAGAAGTTAGATGTGGATGTCAGGTAGTATGTCAGTGCACGGTAAACGATCTGGATCGCCTGGGAGCGACCGATACCTGTTACATTTACACCGCCAAATGTGCCACCCTGTGCCAGCAAGTAGTATGCTTTATTCGGGATACCACTGTTTGTGTGTACACCACCGTTATCAGCGCTTGTGTTGTTGTAATCTGCCATACGCGCTGGTTGTCCACCTTTTGTTGGATCATCCATGTAGCGAAGAGCATCGCCGGATACGCCTGGTGTGTAGATCGCATCGCCTACCATCCAGTTTTTACCTTCGATTGTGTTACCAAAGATATCCGAAATGGATTCGTTCAGTGCACCGGATTGACCATAGTATTCCAGATTCGCTGTGTACTCGGTTACACCGTGTGTCAGCTCGTGACCTACTACATCAAGGTCACCGGAGAATGCGATGAATTGCGAACCATCGCCATCACCGTATACCATTTGGGAACCATTCCAGAACGCATTGTTGTAACGTGTGGAATAATGCGTAGTGGAGCGGATAGCCAAACCATTACCATCGATGCTGTTGCGGTTAAAGTTAGATTTGTAGAAATCATATACTTTTTGTGCATATGCATGGGCATCGACAGAGGCTGGATCGTTAAATGTGCTACTGCTGCTTGTTACAGTGCTACCTGGCAGCGATGTGCGGTTAGACGCAGTGTAAGTTTGGATACCTTTACCACGTGTGCTATCAGTCATCACATAGGAGGAACCGGAAGTACCTACAGTGAAGGACTTGGTATCACCTAGTACCCCTTTACCTGTGCCTGTTGCATGCTCAATCAGATCATATTGGAACAGGATCGAACCTGTTTTTGCATCTACAAAATAGCGAGTACGCAGCGGAGATGGCTCCAGTACGTTTACTTCTGTTACATATGCCAGACGTGCTGCTTGATCCTCAGGAGCGTAAATATACAGCTTCGCTTCTGGCGTTTTTTGTGCTTCGCCAAGGGAACCGATTTTGGAAGCTGCATCCTTTTCAGCAATCGAGATCGCTTCGGAAGCGCTGATGTCCGGTTTCACCAGATCATTCTTTGTATCTGCATACACATCTTCAGTTACGCCTTTTTTAGAGTCCGATGCTTCCAGCTTAGCGGATACATCTTCAACTACCTGACCCATGTACAGAGATACATTGCCGGATTTGTCAAAGTGCAGTGTTTGCTCTGCGCCATAGACTGGGATGCCTTTAAAGGTCTGGTTCAGGCGATAGTGCTCTGTGCCGGTTTGAGAATCGGATTGACGTTTTGTGATCTCAAACAGTTCCTTCACATCGGCAGAAGCTGCATCATCGGTTACGATAGTACGTTTTTGCTTCTCCAGGAACTTCCATACTTTAGCATCGCCACTTGCACCAGTGATACCTGTTGTTTGCGTAATCAATTTTGGCGTGTAATCACCGAGTGGTGCCAGATCATTTGCTTCTGCTGCGAAAGCGGACGTTGTAGCACCAACGAGCAAGCTACCTGCAAGTAAAAGACCAACTGTTTTTTTCAAAGTATTCTCCCCTGTTCACTTGGTTTTTTTGTAATGCAAATGGTGGAACTTTCTTCACGACTGGAAAGATCCTAAAGCCAAACTTACGTATTGCCTGTGCCACATGCACTGCCAGCTATGTATAGCGGCCTGCCCTTGCTAAGTACTACGTCACTATGAGCGCTTCCTCACCTCGCATCAGCCTGAATTGGCAATTAATGGAACACATTTTGTGTCGGGAGAAAGCGTATCACGATTCCTAAAAAAAATAAATACCCTTTTAACTAAAAAATTGAAAAATTCTTCAAAATTGCTCAATAACTAACATCAAAAGTCCTTTTAATTAACAAACGGTCAAATAAAACATCTTTTTATAACGCAAACAAGACTTATAACTACGCATGAACGTAATTATAAGTCTTATTTGACATACAGATTAAGCTGCTTCGTTATTTTATATAGGAATCGCGAATAAATCGCAGTCTTTTAACCGTTTTATTTAGCTTTCAAGCTGCTTAATTGTATAAAATGGAAGTCGATGATTAGCGCGGCTGATTGAACACGACAAATTTGGTCTCCAGCATATCCTCCATCGCGTACTTCACACCCTCGCGACCAATGCCACTTTGCTTGACTCCTCCATATGGCATTTGATCGACACGGAAGGATGGAATATCGTTCACAATGACCCCACCCACCTCAAGCTGGCGAATCGCACGGAAGGCAGTATCCAGCTTTGTCGTATAAATGCCTGCTTGCAATCCATAATCCGAATGATTGACCGCTTGAACCGCTTCCTCCATATCACGTACACGATTGATCATAACGACAGGAGCGAATACTTCGCGACAGGCTACGCGTGCTTCTGGAGATACATTCAGTAACACCGTTGGCTTCAAGCAGCCATCCTGTACCTCATTACCGCAGGCTACCTCAGCACCCTGCTCGATTGCTTCCGCAATCCATTCTAGGGCACGCTTTTGTTCCTTTTCCGAGATCATTGCTGCCACATCCGTATCCTCTTCTAATGGATCACCTAGCTTGAGCTTCGCTGTAGCAGCAACAAATTGCTCTACAAATGTATCGAAAATATGCTCATGCACATAAATGCGCTGCACGGATATACATACCTGACCCTGATTGCCAAAAGCACCTGATACAGCGCGATCGATCATTGCAGCTACGTCGGTATCTTTATCAATGATCAATCCAGAATTCGAGCCTAGCTCTAATGTTACTTTTTTCAGACCGGAGCGTGAACGAATCGATATACCGACCGCCGGGCTTCCAGTAAACGATAATGCTTTCACACGATCATCCGTTACGATCGTATCGCCTACCGTTTTCCCATTACCTGTTACGACATTTAATGCTCCTGCTGGCAGACCGGCTTGCTCCAATAGCTCTGCTAATAGGAAGGATGATAATGGCGTCTGCTCTGCCGGTTTCAATACAACGGTATTGCCAGCTGCAAGCGCAGGACCTACCTTATGAGCAACCAGATTCATCGGAAAGTTAAATGGAGTAATCGCACCGACCACGCCGACAGGCTCCTTGATCGTATAGCCGAACTTGCCTTCACCTGTTGCTGCTGCATCCAGCGGTACGGTTTCTCCATGAATGCGCTTTGCTTCCTCTGCTGAGAACTTATACGTTTCGATCGTTCGAGCAACCTCAGCTCGCGCAGCCTTGAGTGGCTTTGAGCCTTCTAGCGCAATAAGGCGCGCTGCCTCTTCCTTACGTTCCTCCAGCAATCGCGCCAGCTGCTCCAGGATCGCCGCCCGTTGATGAGCAGGCATATCGCGCATCATTGTCGCTGCCTCTGCCGCAGCTGCAATCGCCTGACGAGTCTCATCTGCACTCGCTTCCGCAACCTCAGCAATCAATCCACCATGATATGGAGAATGCAGCGGTTCATACGAAGCTGCCTCCTGCCATTTTCCTCCTATATATAGATGCTTTTTCGCAATCTCATTTAATGTATCTGTCATATTACTCATTCCCTTCCTATTGTCTCTTATTGTATTCCTATTGCTTCACTTTCCTTAGTGGTGATACAAATATTCATCTAGCACCAGTATGACTTGTTTGAAGAACATATTGCAAAATCACCTTGCAAAAATTGACGCGTGCACAGCATTGCTTCCTAAAACACTAGCTTATCTATGGTACATCTTATTCAAATCTCAAAAGTAAGCCTATCGTAACTTTAACCGGACAGCCCTCTATTTAATCGAATAGCGTAAAATGTCGAACAAACTTCCTACACAATCCTTATTTCGATTATTTTCGACAAAATAAGATATTCTTCCTATTTCCTGTAAGTCATTCCGCCTCTATACTTAATTTAATTAGTTATAAAGATTCAGTTTCAAATTTAAAATCCTTTTTTTCAGGTTCCTAAGAACTATGCGCAAAGAGCTTAGAACTTATTATAAGGATCGAGTTTAACCGAAATGAGACAGGTAAGCATTTTATCATTTTCTTAAACCTCTTATTTTAAATAGAAATTATGAGTACATTTGCACAGATATTAGACATCATAATTGAAATCGCTGTTATAGGAACTAATTACAACAAATGGATTTTCACTTCAACTGAGAAAAGGAATGATACCGATGAAAAACATTCGCGTTCGTACAAAAATCATTATCCTGATGACGATCAATCTACTGTTGCTTGCTATTGTTGGACTGACTGGAACCAATTCTACGCGTACGATGTCTGATATCTCTACTAGCATTTATCAAAATAATCTACAACCGCTCATGATCATGGATCAAATTCCGATTAACTACAGCTCCAATGCTGTAAAGCTGCTTCGTCTGATGAACACAAACGATACGAATCAACAGAAGTCCTTAATCGACGATATTCAAAAAACGGCTACAGATACAAAGCAGCAATATGCCAAGCTCCAGCAATTGCAGCTCAGTGCTGCGAATCAGACTCTATTAAGTAATCTTACGAAAACCGCTGATCAATTTGCTCAGACTCGTCAAACCTTCCTGGATGCGATCGCTGCTAACAATAAAGCTGATGCTCAGACAGCCTATACTAATCTGGAAAACTATCGTACAACATTGAATGAAAATGTGAACGCACTGCGTGCTAATATGATCGAAGAAGCTACACAGAGTAAAGAAAACGCAGATCAAACGTATTTCACTTCT
Organism: Paenibacillus hunanensis; assembly: GCF_034055775.1. Taxonomy (NCBI): domain Bacteria; kingdom Bacillati; phylum Bacillota; class Bacilli; order Caryophanales; family Paenibacillaceae; genus Paenibacillus; species Paenibacillus hunanensis. The sequence goes on from NZ_CP139194.1 coordinate 3,024,987, forward strand.
ACATTGATCACGATTGTAGTTATCGCTGCCGGTATTATCGTTGCTCTGCTGATCGGTATCTGGATTACGACACTGATCTCCAAACCGCTCAACCGTGTTCAGCTCCTGATGCAACAGGCGGCTGACGGCGATCTGACCGTGCTTTCCGACTATGAAGCTCGTGATGAGATTGGTCGTGTGGCAGCTGGCTTTAACAAATTGATCGAAAGCATGCGTAAAATTATTAAAAGTGTGGACGACAGTGCCATGACATTATCCGCTTCTTCAGAGGAATTAACTGCAAGTGCAGACCAGACTGCTCGTGCTTCGGCTCATATCGCTTCTTCATCCGGAGAGCTGGCTACAGGAATTACCTCGCAAACAACAACGGTGATCGATGTGACAGATTCCGTCAACGAAATGGCTAATCAGATGGAGAAAGTATCCCACACAAGTAAAGAAATCAATCAATTGACTGTGCACATGAAGCAAAATGCCGAGCAAGGACTTGGTGAAGTACGTGATATTACGAGCCGTATTCAGCATCTTGCGACTGACATTCATTCTACACTTAACGTACTAACCACATTGAATCAAAAGTCTGAGCAAATCGGCTATGCCTCCTCTGCTATTCAGCAAATTGCTAAACAGACAAATCTACTTGCACTTAATGCTTCGATTGAAGCAGCACGTGCCGGTGAAGCAGGTCGCGGCTTCGCTGTCGTCGCTGAAGAGATTCGCAAGCTGGCTGAAAGTGCAGCAGAATCCTCTACGCTCATCACAGGTCTTGTGCTGGATGTGCAAAAGGAAAGCCAGAGCGCGGTTCAGCAGGCGGAAGAATCCGTTCATAGTGTGCAGGCAGGGGTTGAAGGAAGTCAGCGTGTGATGGCTGCGTTCGAAGTCATTCGTAAATCGGTTGACAGCACAGCTGAGCGTATTGATGTGACGGGTTCGCTGATTGATAGCACCAATAGCAAGTCTCGTCAAATTGCGGAAGCTATGGAGCATTTGAGCGCCATCTGTGAAGAAGGATCCGCAGGTATTCAAGAAATGAATGCTGCCAGCGAAGAGCAGTTGTCCACGATGGAAGATGTCGCTTCCTCCGCTCGCCACCTGTCTACAATGGCAGAAGAGCTGCAACAACTGATTGCTTTCTGTAAGCTGTAAACTCAAACGAGTTTTCATACAATAGAATGGAATTCTATAAATAAAAAAATAAAGCCTTCTGCATCGAGCAGCTTCGGTATAACAACCAAAGCGTACATGATGCAGAAGGCTTTTCATTTAATCAGATCATTCGCTGGCTTTTCTTTTCCCTGTCACTTCATATATTTAGAAAACAGATCGCCCGCTCTTTTCGCCAGTTCCTCTACATTTAACGTATTATTCATCGTGCCAATGCGCGCATACCAGTTTTTGATCGTATCCAGCACCCATGAAGGAATCGTTTTTCCGGCAATGCGATCATAAAATTGCTCATACGCCCATACGAGATGATCCCAGCGACGATCATCGCCCTCATGTACATATTCGGAAACATCGATTACTTTAGCGCGTCCATTTTGCATAATTACATTTTTTAAATGGATATCGCGCGGATTCAAGCCAACTCCGCGCACATATTTGCGCGCTGCCTCTACATCCGTAATGACCTGCTTGGGCACCTCAATTCCCTGCAACAAGCAATCCTGTAAGGTCGGGCCAGCTTCGTAGCTAAGTACGAGATAATTCGCATCATGACCATAGCAGGTCGGGAAAAAGGAAGAGCCCTTCAACCGTTCATACACGGATAACTCCACCGGAATTTTATCCTTCGCCTGCTCGGTGAATACTTTAAAAGCGTACCCTGGGGTCTGATCATACGTAAATACCGCAGCATCGGTTCCGATACCAACGCATCGAACCCCCTCGGCATAACCGGATATGACGACGGGTTCATTATTCTCACTGCCTGTGACTGTCATTTGACGTAGTGCTTCTTGTGCTTGCTTCCAATCCTCGCTCATGCTTGTTCCCCTCTCTCCTGCACCATTATGATCTGCATACCTATGTCTCGGAAGCGATCTCGGATCTGCGGATAACAGTGAGATGTACACCGTATTTTATAGGAATTTACCCACATTTCCAACTTTACGCACATCATATGTCACTTTATGCATTTGTTTTATGAATTTCATTTTCGGTAAAGGTTTTCATTAACGTGTACATCCTGTAAAATAGGTGAGACGGGTTATCTGTAGTAAAGATCCCAGTTACTTCGTAATGTCCGCTTTTCTTAGGCGCGCATTAACGATACACATACAGACAGTTGAAACGGAGGAACTATTCATGTCAGATTTTCAGACCAAACTTGAGCAATATGCCGAGCTTGCTGTGCGCGTTGGTGTCAACGTACAAGCGGGCCAGAAATTGATCATCAACGCTCCTATTCATGCAGTCGACTTCGTTCGTCTGGTAACTCGCAAGGCTTACGAGGCTGGAGCTTTGCTTGTTAAAGTCAACTGGGGTGACGATCAAGTGACTCGTATGCGTTACGAGCTTGCACCGGATGAATCGTTTGATATCGGGCCGAAATGGTATGCAGCTGAGATGGAAGAGCTTGCTGAAAACCAGGGCGCTGTGCTGCACGTTGTCTCCGATGACCCGGATCTGCTGAAAGGCATCGATTCGAAGCGTATCGCCGCTTCACAAAAAGCGTCCAGCATCGTGCTGTCCAAGTATCGTGAATATGTACAATCCGACAAAATGAGCTGGTCGATCGTAGCTGTACCATCCGAATCATGGGCTGCTAAAGTATTCCCTGAGCTTCCTGCGGAAGAACAGGTGAACAGCATGTGGGATTACATTTTTAAGGCTGTTCGTGTAGGTGAGGGCGATACAATTGCTGCATGGCAAAAGCACGTTTCCTTACTGAACGAAAAAGCGGCTTATTTGAATGAAAAAGCCTACAAACAGCTGCACTATGTTGCACCAGGTACAGATCTGACAATCGGCTTGCCGGAAGGCCATCTGTGGGCTGCGGCAGATAGCATCAGCGAACGTGGCGATGCATTTATCGCAAATATGCCAACTGAGGAAGTATTCACGGCTCCACTGAAAACCGATGTGAACGGCTATGTGAGTAGCACGAAGCCGCTGAGCTATGGCGGTACGATCATCGACAACTTCAAGCTGACCTTCAAGGATGGTCGCATCGTTGGCGTAGAAGCAGAAAAAGGTCAGGATACACTGGCGCATCTGGTTGAGATGGACGAAGGCGCTCATTATCTGGGCGAAGTCGCGCTTGTACCTCACCGTTCCCCAATCTCTGAATCGAATATCCTTTACTACAACACATTGTTTGACGAAAATGCTTCTAACCACCTTGCTATCGGTAGTGCATATGCATTCAACTTACAGGGCGGTAAGCAAATGAATCGTGAAGAGCTGACTGCACGCGGTCTGAACAACAGTCTCGTACACGTTGACTTTATGATTGGTTCTGGTGAAATGGACATCTACGGTATCACGCAAGATGGTCAGCAAGAGCCAATCTTTAAGCAAGGCGGCTGGGCATTTTAATATTGCCTTTTGCTACTTCATTACACTATTTCTTTTTCAGGCAGGCACCGAACAGGTGCCTGTTTTTATTTTGACCTGTTCAAATGGCACCTAATCACTTACAATGAAGCTCAATATGATGAATTATCATAGCTGATATATGAATAGTATTAGTTTAATATGCTGTTTTCGCTTATATCGTTTTATTTTTAACTTTTATTCTTAACCTACAAAGGAGAATTCCGTATGTCACCTCGAATCGGTTTGAATTTGTCCATGATTGTTCAGGCAGCCATCCAGCTTGCTGATGAGCAAGGTGTGCAGGCAGTTACCTTATCGGTACTCGCACAACAGTTAAAGGTACGCTCTCCTTCTCTCTACAATCATATTGATGGATTGCCTGGCTTACGTCGAGAAATGGCACTTGCTGGCTTGCAGCAGCTCAAGGAAACGATCATGATGGCTGCGGTTGGACGTGCAGGCGATCTGGCGATACGTGAGGTATTTCGCGCATATTTGCATTTTGTACGTCAGCATCCCGGGTTATATGAAGCAACACTTTATGTACCAGAACAACTGGATGAGCAATTAGAGCAGCTCAGTCAACAGATTTTGGAGCTTGTCCGGCAGGTACTGAGTGCTTATCATCTGACCGATGCGCAGATGATTCATGCCACGCGCGGCTTGCGTAGTATACTGCATGGCTTTAGCTCATTGGAACGAAGCAAGGGATTTGCGCTCAAGGAAGATGTTGATGAGAGCTTTGAATGGATTTTGAATGTATATGTGCAGGGCTTGAAGGCTATGGGTCAATCAACAAATGCCTAAAAGTAGCAATAGCTCTGCAAATCAGGAATAGCTCTGAACAGCTCCAGCGTACTGAAAATGGGGCTATTCCTGTTTTCTTTTACAGTCACAGTTAGTCGTTAAAAATATGCTTAAGATCAAGAAACGGAAGACAACCTCATAAAACAATCTAATTTTAATTAACTACACTCTTGCAAAAACTAATACTATTAGTTATTATGGTGAAAAAGGAGTGTTGATATGAGAGTGATTAGTAAAAACCATTTGCACCAATTAACGTTTTTTCCAGCTATTCTTCCGGTAAACTGTTATATCATTGAAGAAGAGGATCATCTGACCTTAATTGATGCGGCTCTACCTGGTAGTGAGAAGGGAATCCATAGCTTTGTTCAGCAAACAGGCAAGCCTTTAACACATATCGTGTTAACACATATTCACAGCGATCATATCGGAGCACTAGATGCACTAGCAAAGCTATATCCAGATGCAGTCGTCTGTGTATCCACTCGCGATTCTCGTCTGATGAGCGGCGATGTATCCCTTGATCCAGATGAGCCGCAAACACCTATTCGTGGTGGTGTACCGAAAAAGCTTCGTACTCGTGCCAGCCTGCTATTGGAAGACGGAGATCGTATTGGCTCGCTTCAGGTTGTTACTACACCCGGTCATACGCCCGGCTCGATTTCATTATTAGATACACGCACCTCTGCGATCATTGCAGGTGATGCGTTTCAGACACGTGGAGGTATTGCCGTATCCGGCTCGTTACGCTGGAGCTTCCCCTTCCCTGCGCTGGCTACATGGTCAAAGGCAATTTCACTACAAAGTGCACAACGCTTACTGGAGCTTAACCCTTCCCTGCTTGCTGTTGGGCATGGATCGATGATCGCTAATCCTCTCTCATCCATGCAAAAAGCGATTGATCATGCAGCACGTCAGATATAGATGTAATTGTATCTCCTGATTATTTTCTGCTTATTTCTTGCTGATTTCCTATATGTACTTTACCAATTCCCTACCTGTTTCTTACCAGTATCATTATCTCGTTTAGCTCAATCTACATTGGACTAAACCAATCCAATATGCTCAGGCTATTGAATGAGCAATACAGGATGTTAAGCAAGCTCAACTCCTTATAATTGCCCTTTAGCTGATTGGCAATCATGTAGTTATTTGAATCACCCATTTAGGTAAGCACACATGACAAAGCCTGCACCCTTATAAGCTCAGGCGCAGGCTTGCACAGTGATAACAATTTATAAAACAATCGTGATGAATGCTCTCTTATGGCTTCAAAATAACCTTGATACAGTCATCATGCTTATCATTGAAAATATCATAGGCATGTGCTGCATCCTGTAACGGGATATGATGCGTGATAATATCGGTCGCATCCAGCTTGCCATCGACGATCTGCTTGAACAGCTCTGGCATATAATGCACAACAGGTGCTTGTCCCATCGCTAGCTTCACATTACGCTCAAACAAATGACCTAATGGGAAGCCGTTATACGTCTCGCCATACACCCCAGTGACCTGAATCGTACCGAATTTGCGTACCACATTAGCTGCAAGATTGAATGCACTCAGACTACCACCCTGTAGCTTCAATGCAGTCTGCACACGTTCACCGACATTTTTCTCCGCATCCAGACCGACACAGTCGATAACGACATCGGCTCCACCGCTTGTCATTTCCAGCAGATGCTGATCAACTTCATCCACTTCTTTGAAGTTAATGACCTCTACATTGTTGGTACGCTTGGCATGAGCAAGTCGATATGGAAGATGATCGACAGCGATAACGCGCTTGGCGCCTTTTTGCCATGCGAATTTTTGTGCAAGAAGTCCAACTGGGCCACAGCCGAGGATAATAACGGTATCGCCAGCCTTCACTCCGCCACTCTCAACGCTCCAGTAAGCGGTTGGAATAATATCCGATAGGAATAACACCTGTTCATCCGTTACTTCAGCCGATTCTGGAACGACAAAAGGCAGAAAATTTGCATACGGTACGCGCATCAGCTCAGCCTGACCACCTGGATAGCCTCCATAAATATCAAAGCCGAAATAAGCGCCTGTATTTTTTTCTTCCATTTTGTTGGAATTATCGCACTGACTCTCCATCTGATGTTTACAGAAGAAGCATTCACCACAGGATACGTTAAATGGAACAACGACACGATCACCCTTTTTTACACGGGTTACGCCCGGCCCCACTTCCTCGACAATTCCCATCGGTTCATGCCCGATCACATAATTATCATGTACAACTGGCATAGCACCATTAAAAATGTGCAAATCGGAACCACAGATTGCCGTTGAGGTTACCCGAATAACGATATCATCGTCCTTTTGAATACGTGCATCCTCTACATCTTTAACGCTGACCTTTTGCTTACCCTGATACGTGAGTGCTTTCATGATGAATTCCCCTTTCGGTAATGGAAGGTATGAGCCATGCAGGTTATTCTGTGCTTAACCAAATAACATTAATCACATGTAAAGAAAACACCAAATCAACAAAGCTGGAGCTGCTCCGCGAATAAACGTTACGGCTAGTTAAATGAATACCACAAGAAGCCTGCATATGTAGCTCCAAAAAAGCGAGTCCCATTCAAACATCCATATAATAGAAAATAATCTAAATGATGCACAATGATCTCTGTTGTATTAACCACTCCCTTTGATGTTTTAACATTATCGATACAAACAGTATCCATTACGATTAAGCCAGTGTTGCCGTCCAAGCGACCAAAAGATTAATTCATCGGTATGCAGGGTAATGAAATGCATGAACAGCCGCAATTCGTTACGAGAGCGGCTACCTACATGCAGTTCAACATCGAAGGGAGCCATAACGATGAAACATTTGACGAAAACCCAAATTGAAGAACTTAAAAATAGCTTGCTTGAGGAAAAAAAGGAATTAGAACGGCATTTCGATGTCGATAAAGATAAAATGGATGGACAAATTGAATCCGAGCGCATGTCTACTGGTGAGCTATCTGCGGTAGATAATCACCCTGCTGATCTCGGTACAGAAACGTACGAGCGCGGACGTGACCTGGCAATCGATGATCAAATGAACGATACACTGGATCAGGTGAATGCCGCTTTGCAGCGTATTGAAGAAGGTACGTACGGTATCAGTGAGGTGAGTGGCAAGGAAATTCCATTTGAACGTCTGCAAGCACTGCCATATACCACGTATCTGGTAGATGAAAGTCCACAGCAGGACAATGTGAATGATTACCGTCCGGTTGAGGAGGATCTGATTACTCCACCAGCCAAAGGCTCAGGCGAGAATCGCCAGCATAATACAGGTCGTTTTGACGATGCAGGTGCATGGCAAGCGGTTGAAGATTATGGTGTTGCCGACTCTCCAGCGATGAGTGCACAGCGCGAAGTGCATAGCTATAATGAGCTGGCAGAAGGCTCACCGGATGATGAGAATTTTACGGAAAGCGTAGAATCATTCGCAGCTACAGATATCGAAGGCAATGATCGTCATGTAGAGGAAGGCCCTGCTTCACGTACGTATGAGGAGCGTGGCGAAGGTGATACCGAGCTACAGATGGACGAGACAGATGAGCAGGTCGATGCTGAAGTGGAAGAAGCAGATCGCCGCCGTTGATAGTATCGAATCGGCATAAGATCCAATCTAGTTTAATAAACAATGGATACTGGCATCACAAATAGGTGAACCACCCACAAAAAGAACGAGTCAGACATCTGACCCGTTCTTTTTGTGTACGCTTTGGTGCACGTGGTCATCATTATGGTTCCTGTGTCGGCTTATTTTTGCTGTTCAGGCTTTGCTATTTCGGCTATATAAAAAAAAGAAAAGGAACGGGAGCATATCCCGTTCCTTTTCTTTGCGACAAAGCTATGGATTTATTTTCCTCAAGCCGGTATCCATAACTCCTCGCTATGTTCAGGCTCCTGCCTGATTGGTCGTTACGGCAAATTGTGTAATGACCAGCTTAATGCGTGAAATGCGTTTGTTCTCGACTTCTTCAACCACGAGCAAATGCCCGTCATGCGCCACGCTCTGTCCTACCTGTGGAGGCAGGGATTCAACACGGGAATACAACCAGCCGCCAATCGTATCGTACTCGGACAAGTCCAGGTCGAGTGAAAAGCGTGTATTGAATTCCTCAATCAGCATCAGTCCATCGATGGAATACATCATTTCATTGATCGGCTCAACGACAGGACGTTCATGGTCAAACTCATCCTGAATCTCACCAACAATCTCTTCCATAATATCTTCCAGGGTAACTAGCCCTGCTGTACCACCATATTCATCGATCAAAATGGCAATTTGTGTTTTGCCACGCTGCATTAGCTTCATCAGCTCACTAATCTTGATCGATTCAGGTACGGCAATAATCGGGCGAATCAGCTTCACCGAGTCCGTGATCTGGTAACGCATCAGATCCTTAATGTGCAGGAAACCGACAATATGGTCTTTGTCGCCATCGCACACTGGATAACGTGTACGCATCCCATCCAATGCAATCTGCAAGTTCTCTTCACGAGAAGCATGCAGACTCAAGCAGATCATCTCGGTACGTGGAATCATAATTTCGTGGGCGGTTGTATCGGCGAACTCAAATATATTATCAACCAGCGCCAGTTCGGTATTATCGATCAGCCCGCTCTTGTTGCTTTCTTTCATTAGTATACGTATCTCTTCTTCAGTATGAGCGGATTCATGCTCGGATGCCGGAGCAATGCCGAACAGTTTGAGCAAGGCATTAGCCATGCCGTTCAACATCCAGATAAAAGGATACATCAGTTTGTGGAACAATAGCATCGGTGCAGCTGTCCAGAGCGTTACGACCTCCGCTTTGCGGATTGCCAGTGACTTCGGTGCCAGCTCGCCAAGTACGATGTGTAGGATCGTAATGACGATAAACGCGATTGCTATCGATACACTATGGATGACGACTTCATTGTTCAAGCCTATCGCTGCGAACAGTGGTCGGATCAGCTCAGCAATTGCTGGCTCACCAATCCAGCCAAGTCCTAGCGATGCCAGCGTAATACCTAGCTGACATGCTGACAAATAGGCATCCAGATTGTTTACAATGGACTGCGCAAAGCGCGCCCGTTTGTTACCTTCATCGACCAGTGTCTCCAATCGACTGCTGCGAATTTTGACCATCGCAAATTCCGCTGCTACAAAAAAACCGTTCAATAATACCAGTACAAAGACCAGCACAATGTTCAATAAACTGGGTAAGGGGTCAGTCAAGTGTGTTTCCCGCGCTGTCTATCCAACCGTTGGATAAGCTACAGCGTCGGGTTCACCTCCTTCGAATTGTAGATTTTTGAATTTTCCGCCATTTTACGTGTACTGTCAATTTCCCAATGGTTTCACCTCTTTTCATATGTAAGTATAGACGTTGCCTGATTATATTATAGCGCGAAAACGAAAACAGTCAAATCGGCAGGACCTCCTGGCAAGTCGTCTAGACAACATAACTTTTACAATTCTATACAGTTCTCTTAACATGTTCTCTTTATACTTTAGCAGGTGAACAGGATGGTGCTGATGGATGCGAAGGGCATTGAAACTATACAAAAGTGAGGTTGATTGTTTTGGACAAATCGTCGGTCGTGCCGTCACGGCGCGCACTCAAGCAAGCTACTGATCGCGAACGATCCCGTACGCGTATTCCTCGTCGTGCAGGCTGGTTACAGGAATATTCGCTGGCTGCATTGTTTCTAGCACCATCGGTTGCCCTGTTTGGTATTTTTCTATTTTATCCACTGGTGCAATCGATCTACCTGAGCCTTCATTCCACTACACCTCGTGGTGATGTTGCCAAGTATATTGGACTACGTAACTTTGAGCGCCTGTTTGAAGCAAGCGGCTTTTTGAACAGTTTATGGGTAACCGTCGAATTTATGCTGTTCACGGTGCCTACCTCCATCCTGCTTGCACTTATTCTTGCTGCTATCTGTCGTACCCATCTGCGTGGTAGCAAAGTGTTCCGTTTTATTTTCTCACTACCGATCGCTATTTCTGTCGGTACAGGCTCGGTCATCTGGATGATGCTATTTCATCCGACACTTGGTATGCCAAACTATCTGCTACAGCTGATTGGGCTGCCTGGCATTCAATGGCTAACGAGTCCAGATTGGGCACTGATCTCCATTTCGATCATGACGGTATGGATGAATGTAGGCTTTTTATTCATTTTGCTGCTCGGGGGTATGGAAGGCGTATCCGAGGAAATTTATGAGAGCGCACGGATGGATGGCGCTGGGCCGATTCGTACCTTTTTCCGTTTAACCCTGCCGCTGATCTCGCCAACACTGTTCTTTGCCAGTGTGACGTCGATTATTAGTGCATTTCAGTCGTTTGGTCAAATTAACATACTAACTAAAGGGGGGCCGGTAAACAGCACCAATGTGCTTGTCTTTAATCTGTATCAGGATGCTTTTGTGAACTTCCGTTTTGGCTCAGGTAGCGCTCAGGCACTTGTATTGTTTGTTCTGATCTTGATCCTGACGATGATCCAGTTCAAATTCGGCGAAAAGAAGGTGCATTACCAGTGAAACCTAACGTGCTTCGACTTGGCTCGGCTTACACGGTACTTATTCTTGCCTCGATTCTGATTCTGTTTCCGTTCTGGACGGCGTTATCTAATTCGTTCATGACCGAGGCTGATTCGGCTACATATCCGCCGAAGCTTATTCCGTCTCACTGGGACGTGCAAAACTTTCTGAATGTATTGAACACGATTCCGATCATACGCTTTATGCTGAACAGTCTGGTCACGAGCACGATTATTACACTTGGTCAGCTACTGACCTCCTGTATGGCAGCTTATGCTTTTGCCTTTCTTCGCTTCCCGGGACGCAAGCTGCTGTTCTCACTGTTTCTGGCGACCATGATGATCCCGTGGGAAGTGACCATTATTCCGAATTATCTGACGGTTCGTAGCTGGAACTGGCTCGATTCGTATGCTGGATTGACCGTACCGTTCCTTGCTACTGCGTTCGGAACCTTTTTGATGCGTCAATTTTTTATGCAGCTTCCAAAGGAACTGATGGAAGCGGCACGTATCGATGGATGCGGTCATCTACGCATCTTCGCTTCACTTGTCATTCCGCTCTCGATGCCAGGGCTTGCTACGCTCGGTGTGTATTCCTTTTTAAACCATTGGAATATGTATTTGTGGCCATTGCTCATTACGAACTCCGAGAGTATGAGAACCGTGCAGATCGGTATCAGTATGCTGCAATTTGCTGAGGTGACTGCATGGAATGTCGTTATGGCAGGTATCGTGCTCGTACTGCTGCCTTCCCTAATTCTGCTTGCTGTTGGACTGGGCAGACTCGTAGGTGGTCTGACTGCTGGATCACTGAAAGGTTAATGATTGGCTCATCTCTTTCACTTCACAAGTGTGGACATCCAGTAGCAAACATGAAAAGTATTGCTGAGACAACCTATACTCGTTCCACATGATGTCTCATCCTGCATGACTGTGTACGAACAACTACCAACTTATGTTAAAGGGGCAAATTCACTCATGACATTCAAATCGTTTTTCACGCGTCAATGGAGTCTGCTTGCATTAAGTCTGTTTCTGTTTCTAGCAGCATGTAGCGGTGGCGGAGCTTCGCAAGGCTCCCAGCCAGCAGCCGCTGCGGATAGTGAAGCAACAACGACGACTAGCTCGGGTCCGGTGAAGGTTGTATTCTGGCATTCCATGAGCGGTAATCTGGAAAATGTCGTAAACGAGCTGGTGAAAAAATTTAACGATTCTCAGAAAGATGTGCAGGTAGAAGCGGTATTCCAGGGTGACTACGATACAGCGCTGAGCAAGTTCAAAACGGTAGTCGGCACGAATGATGCTCCTACGATGATGCAGGTCTATGATGTAGGTAGTCGTTATATGATCGACTCGAAAGCGATCACTCCGATGCAGCAATTTATTGACGCAGACAAATTCGATCTGTCTAGCTTCGAGCAAAATATCCTGAGCTACTACACTTTCAATGGCGAGCAATATTCGATGCCGTTTAACACATCCAACCCATTGATCTATTACAATAAAGATCTGTTCAAAGCTGCTGGTCTGGATCCTGAACATCCACCAACGACCTTCGCAGAATTTGAAGAAGCGGCTAAAAAGCTTGCGGCTAAAGGTACACCAGCCTCCTTCCCGATCTATGGCTGGCTGATGGAGCAATTGATGGCGAACCAGGATGTACAGATTTTGAATAATGATAATGGTCGTAGCGCTCCAGCAACAGAATCAACCATCAATTCCAAAGCCGCAGTGGATACACTGACATGGTGGAAAAAGATGGTCGATGAAAAAGCAATGATGAATCTCGGTCGCAAAACAGATGATACCGATAAAGCATTCTTAGCTGGTCAAACCGCAATCACAATGAACAGCACAGGCGCACTGACGAAGCTGCTGGAAGGCTCTAAAGGTAAATTCGAGCTGGGTACAGCTCCACTCACCAAGCCATCCGCAGATTACAAAAATAAAGGTGGCGTTGTTGTCGGCGGTGCAAGTCTGTGGATTACGAATAACAAGCCCGCAGCAGAGCAACAAGCAGCATGGAAATTCATCAAATTCCTGGCTGAACCGGATAATCAGGCTTACTGGTCTGTACACAGTGGATATTTCCCAATTACGAAAAAAGCTTACGATGTCGATATCATGAAGCAAAACCTGAAAGAGCATCCGCAATTCCAAACAGCTGTCGATCAATTGCACAATACAAAGATCGATCCAGCTACACAGGGCGCTGTAATGGGGATCTTTCCAGAAGCTCGTCAGCTGACAGAGACAGCGATTGAAGAAGCATTGACTGGCAAAAAGACACCTCAGCAAGCACTGGATGATGCGGCTACCCAAATCACACAAAAGCTACAGGACTATAACGATTCCGTTACACAGTAACAGATCGTTTAGCACAAGCCCTATAATGACGTTCTAAACCTCACTGGCTCAAGAAAAACGCCGATCACACGGATAAATTCCGCAGATCGGCGTTTTATTGATGCAAAGATTGTATAGGATTCATTTGCGAATTGTATATATAATTGACTGCTAGTATGCATTAAAACGAAATCATACCCTGCGAGATCACTGCGAAGGGGATGATTGTCGCGCTGGTGCAGCCTGTCCTGAAATATTCGTATACGCCGAGGTCGATTCTGAAAATACAGCGTGATCCAGCTCTGACAGAGACAGCACCTCGCGCTGACCATTATGCGTATGACGAATTACAAAATGATCCTCGCCGGTCGCTTCCAGTCTGCCACGATATACACTATTTTTCGATTCGCGCCCTGGAATCATATGAAAGAATCCATCAAGGCCCATCTTCTCCTGTAGCTTTTCTCGTGTAGTAAGGTGATCCTGACTTCCGCCGGAGTGAATGACTGAATCTTTTACGGACGAGGTCATCATCTGACCCGAACGTGGCTCAGTCAGCGTCTGATCCGTACGAGCATGCCCGTGCTCATTTCGATAAGCAACTGGACGATAGGGGTGGGTTAACATGATTGCATTCCTCCCGTAAATGAAAGTGTATCACATCCTGTAATGTACCCTTCCGCCTTCGGATTGAATCGATTATTTTCCATTATTTAGAAAATAAACCATCCCATCTCTATCTTATTCTCTGCTGCATCTGACGTGCGTGAGCTTATTATATCAGAGCAATCCTTTCTCGGCATGTTCCTAATGGATGATTTTCCCTACTTTTTAATCGATTGATTAAGACTTGGACAGATCTGCACCTGTCAGCTCAGCAGACAGCTTCCACAGACGCTCTGCTTGCTCAGGATCAATCGCATAATCTTTAACACCTACAGCACGTTTGTCCGGATGGAATGGCTCTGCAATATTGCAATCTTCGCAATAAACGCCGCCTTTGCCCTCCAGCTGTGGTGATGTTGCTGCCCATACCTGTGTTGCCGCTCCCTGTTCTGGTGTTTTGAATGCTTCATTCACCGTTTCACCGTCTTCACCGATCCATTTGAGGGCGATCATCTCTTCTTTTGGCATATGACGTTGAAGCGGAGTCATGATACCGCCCGGGTGAACTGCAAATGCACGTACACCATGCTCCGCACCCAGTCGATCAAGCTCTACTGCAAATAGCGAATTGGCTGTTTTCGATTGGCCATAGGCTTCGAACTTGTGGTAGTTCCCTTCAAAATTAAGGTTATCCCAACGAATAGGAGAGAAATGGTGACCTGTGGAGGAAGTCGCTACGACACGTGCTCCACCGTTGGCTTTCAGTGCAGGCCAGAGCAGATTGATCAGCGTATAATGTCCCAGGTGATTCGTCGCGAATTGCAGTTCCCAACCTGGGCCGACGCGTGTTTCCGGACAAGCCATAATACCTGCGTTCAGAATCGCGAGATCAATACTACGTCCACTGTCCAGAAAACGCTGTGCAAATGCACGTACGCTATCCAGATCGGATAGATCCAGCTCATCTACCTCTACGTTTTCGATACTAGCCAGTGCTTCACGCGCCGTATCAGGACGACGAGCAGGTACTACTACATGTGCGCCTGCCTTCACCAGAGCGCGTGTCGTTTCCAGTCCAAGACCAGAATAGCCACCTGTAACGAGTGCGAGCTTACCAGACAGATCAATACCTGCCAGCACCTCATCTGCTGTGCTGCGATAACCAAATCCAGAGTCGATCTTTCCTTGCGGTGTTTGTTGGTAGGCCTGTGTCATAATGGGTATTCCCCTCTCATCAGTTCGTATTTGAAATCAATCATAGGTCTACTTTACAACCTAGAGTGAACTCTAGGTCAAGCCCTCTTTTCGATGGATACACGATCTCGTTATATATGACATTGTTAGTTTGAAGTAGAGCTTGAAATCGTGCTTGAAATATAATTTTCATATACATTGGCTTTATTGGTGATCACATCCAGACATTCATTTAGATGCTGCATCTGATCGACTACACGCTGCTGATGCTCTTTTAAAATTGCCAGGCGTTCATGCTCATTGCCCGGTCCCAATCGAACCAGATCAGCAAAGCGTCGAATCTGAGCTATCGGCATACCCGAAGCACGCAGGCAAATACAAATGCGCAGCCATTCCACATCGACCTCACTATAGCGGCGTCTACCGCCTCCATCTCGAGATACTTTGAGTGTAAGCATCAGCCCTTCACGCTCATAAAAACGCAGTGAATGCACGCTCAGTCCAAGTCGCTCTGCCACTTCTCCGATCGATAGCTGCGCCGAAGCTTGCGGTAGCTTGGTCATGGCCGATTGTGGCTGGGTTTCATCGCTTATTGCTTTATCGTTTATCGTATCGCTTGTCTCGTGGATTGAGGTTGACGATGCTGTCTCGTTCTGCGAAGCAGTAGAAGCTGAATTGTTCATCGGTTGATTCTCCTTTAAATGGAACTTCAAATTGGATCGTACAATAATAAAATCGGGATACGAGTTAAATCGCACGAACAGAGTAATAGGTTGAAATACGACTTCCTCTTGTCGCCATGCAGATTAAGCTATTGCTGTTCAGGCGGAGCTGGTCTGGTATGATGTATTCGAATTTTGGAACCCTTCTCTATACTTTTTATATGCCTTTCGCATACGGTCAGTGTATTCATATGAGGTCAGCTTTATCTTATCGGAAGCTGAGTTCATGTACCAGTTTACAATAGAAACAAGATGGAGCCAAATACGGATACCTGCCACTTCACTCGTTGATATTGGTCATGAATCGGCTCGGTTTAGATCGTTGACACACTAGAAGGAACATGCTAGTATTTTTATACCAAGTATGTTTGTCGGATTAGTTTGTAACTCATTCATCATGTTATTTTATGTGATGTTCTATCGTATTGATGCAGCTAACGAATGAGGTCTGACCGTGAATTATGCACTATTACTTCTCTCTATATAAAGGAGCTATCATTATGTCTTCTGATTCCATTTACCGTGATCAAGTTGAATTTGGCTGGTTTATGCCTACGATGGGTGACGGCACAAGTCTTGGACGCGATTCCGAGCGTAAGCCAACCCTTGAATATTTGACCCATGTTGCTCAGACAGCCGAGAAGTCGGGCTTTGAATTTGTGCTGATTCCAACGGGCGGCGCATGTATTGATTCATGGGTTGTTGGTTCTGCGATTATTGGTGCAACTACGACTCTCAAGCCACTGGTAGCAGTACGTCCGGGTCTAATCGCTCCTGTCCTGACTGCACGTATGGCAGCGGCACTTGATCAGTTATCCGGTGGACGCGCTCGCATTAATATTGTGACAGGTAGCTCGCCGGATGATCTGGAAGAGCTTGGTGATCCACTTGCCCGAGCACATGATGAGAAATATGCGCGTACACGTGAATATCTGGATATCATCAAAGGGGTATGGGCACAGGCTTCTGGACTCGCTTCGACCGAATTCGGTGCGAGTGTAGATGCGTCTATTACCGATGATAAGCTCCATTATAAAGGGGAATATTACGAAATTAACGGCGGAAAAAGTCGCCCGTCTACAGTGCAGGAGCCAGGCCTGCCAATCTACTTCGGCGGTAGCTCGCCTATGGCCAAAAGTGTCGGTGCTGAATATTCCGACGTATTCCTCATGTGGTCGGAGCCGCTGGACATGATCAAGCAGCAGATCGAGGAATTGAAGGAATCACAGCGCCAGCATGCCGAGCGTACAGGAACATTACGTCCACTTCGTGTAGGGATGCGTGCTCAGGTGCTAGTACGTGATACGGAAGAAGAAGCATGGGAAGCTGCTCGCAATCTGATCAAGGATATCGATCCTGCAACGATTGAGCGTGCCAAGGCTGCCTTTAGCAAGACAGGCGCCACCGGACAAAATCGTCAGAATCAGATTCGCGATGCAGCCGCAGCCAATGACTTTATCGTTGGGCCGAATCTGTGGGCAGGTCTGTCCAATGTGCGCTCAGGTGGAGCACTGATGTTTGTCGGTACACCGGATCAAGTATCGGATCGTCTGCTAGAATATGCGGAGGCTGGTGTCACTTCATTTATCCTGTCGAGCTATCCACATCTGGAGGAAGCCGCTATTTTCGGTGAAAGTACCTTGCCTCTGTTTAAAGAAAAATGGAGTCGCCGCGCGGTTCAGCAAGAACAAACGGCAACCGCACAATCCTAATCAATTACCAATCAATGGTCATAACAAATAACAGCCAACCTGACGAACCTCGTCGGGTTGGCTGTTTGCTGTTCGTAACTATTATTCTATCTGCTTCTGCTATTGTTTGCTTGCAATAACTACACTAGATTGTTCGTGTGCGATTAGCTGTTTATGACTGTTCTGTGTAGTTGCCTGCGGTCGAGCTTCAGCTTTGTCACGGCTTAACTTTTGCTAGCTATAGATTACTCTAGCAAGAAGCTGCTTGCATTGATTCAGATTACAAGCCGCTCCGTGCTGGGCTGCATCCTACTCGATATAGATCATCTTACGAGTCATCCCACCATCGATAACAAGCTCTGCTCCTGTAATAAATGAATTGTCCTTAGACGTAAGGAACATACAGGCACGCGCAATATCGTCTGGTTTACCAACACGACCGGCTGGATGCTGCTTATGATCCTCTGGCTTTAATGCTTCATAGTCGCCATTTTCGATCCAGCCGGGACTGATACAGTTCACTCGAATATCGTCCGGCCCCATGGATATAGCTAGAGCATGGGTCAATGCGGTAATCCCGCCTTTGGATGCTGCATAGGCTTCGGAATTAGGCTCCGACATATGCGCACGTGTGGAGGATATATTCACAATACTGCCCCCATGACCATCACGCATCACTTTACCTGCTTCACGCGATAAGAGAAAGCAACCACGTACATTCGTATTTAACACACGATCCCAATCCTCTACTGTCAACTCGTACGGCGATACCCAGTGTCCGATACCTGCATTATTAATCACTACATCGATCTGCCCGGTTGTCTGCACCGCTTCCTGAACGAGATGCTTAATCTGCTCTTCATTTTGCACATCGCATGGCAAAAAGTGAGCTTGTCCTCCCTGTTCTCTGATCGCTGCGGCTACCGCTGCTCCCTCCGATTCGGCGACATCGCTAAGAAACACCGTAGCACCAGCTGTGGCGTAAGCTTCTGCGACTGCTCGTCCAATTCCCTTTGCAGCTCCGGTAACGATAACTGTGTTAGATGTGTAGTCCATATATTATTCCCTCCATCCTCCGATGCTTGTCGGAGACTTATTGTATACATAATTGTTAACACTCTAGTCTTAGCTTTGGCTCCATTCACCTTTAGATAGCTGGATATTGCTATCTTACCAATGAATATAGCTTGCCATATAAGCATTATTCAACGTCTTTTAGACATGCGAAACGTTCCTGTATGTATCGCTCGCTTTGGGCTAAGCTTGTTTAGCTTTTCTTGAACGACTCGTAATGACTCCATCGTAATCGCTTGTTGTTAATTGCTGGCGGATCATTTATTATTGTTGATCGTTTGCTGTAGCTATAAACAGCAAAAAACCGCTACACTTCTCGATCTAATGAAGTGTAGCGGTTTATGAACTGCCAGGGATTACTTCTTTCCTATCTGAACATGAGACAGTAACCATAATTAGCCATGTGTCAGACTGCTGTTGTCCTATATAACCGCCATTTACGCTGGCGCTCGGCGTATGAAGCTTACGCATAGTAGGCGTTAAGCAATTGCTGTGTATCATCCTTCTCACCATCGAATAGCCCTTGATCTGCCCAGCATGCGAGACATGTTTCTTCATCCTGACATTTCTCTGCTTCCTGACAGTTGTAGCACAGATCCATGTAATACTTGGTAAAGTTCTCGTTGACGTTGGTTCTCATCTTAATCATCTCCTTGTATTTTCTACACCTTCATCATAAACGATACATGGAAATTATAATGTGATTTTTTTCACAATAGAGATGAAATTTTAAATTATTTTTTATGTATATGAGTTAACCTTTAAAATATGTACTATAAACCAATAAATATGTATTACGAATTACCTTTTAGAAATCAAGCAGTTACAGACTCACTCTTGCTCCTGCATAGAGCCTCTCACCCTAATACAGGCTGGAAGAGTGAATCTATATACTGCTCGTTTATGATGCTGTATTCAACGGATCGTAGCTAACTCCCCATCGATCAGCGGAACAAATTACTTTTCGCCAGATCGATCAGCTCATCTCCGCGTCCATTCATAATTGCTTTTGCCATCCAGAGCGAGAAGCCTTTAGCCTGCTGCATCGTAATTGTCGGTGGCATCGACAGCTCCTGACGGTTAACCAGTACATCGAGCAATACCGGGCCATCATGGGACATCGCTCGTGCTACAGCATCCTCTAGCTCTTCCGGGTCTTCTACTCGAATCCCTTGAATACCGAGCGCATTCGCCACCGCTGCAAAATCAGTCGCATGCAGATCGGTACCGGATTCCAGATAGCCGCCTGCTTTCATTTCCAGCTCTACAAAGCTCAATGCACTATTATTAAAAACAACAACCTTAACAGGTAGATTGTGCTGCTTCAGTGTGATTAGATCACCCATTAGCATACTCAAGCCCCCATCACCGGAAAAGGAAATCACCTGACGGTCACGCTCTGCTGCCTGCACACCGATCGCTTGCGGCAGCGCATTCGCCATCGTACCGTGGTTGAAGGAGCCGATCAAGCGACGCTGCTCGTTTATTTCCAGATAACGAGCGGCCCAAACCGTTGGCGTTCCGACATCTGCCGTAAAGACCGCATTGGAGGCAGCTGCATCACTAACGACCTTCGTCAAATATTGCGGATGCATGCCATGCTTCACACTATTGCCTTTGACCGCCATCTCATCCAGTTCCTCGCGTACCTTGTTATAACGCTCAACAGACTTTTGCAGATGATCACTACTACGATCGCCTTCCAACAGTGGCAGCAGCTGACGAACCGTATCCTTCACATCTCCACACACGCCATGCGCTAGTGGAGTACGGCGACCCAGATTAGCAGCATTAATATCGACCTGCAAAATCGCCGCCTTTTCCGGATAGAACTGACGATACGGGAAGTCTGTGCCCAGCATGAGCAGCACATCGCAATCCATCGTCGCCCGATAACCTGAGGCATAGCCGATCAGACCTGTCAGTCCGACAAAATACGGATTATCATATTCTAAATGCTCTTTACCACGTAGAGCGACCACCATCGGTGACTGCAATCTCGCACATAGCGCCATCACCTCAGCATGCGCGCCCTTACAGCCGGCACCACACAGTAGAGTAATCTTCTTGCCTTCATTCAGATAGTTTGCAAGCAATTGCAAATCGTCAGCAGATGGATGCACAACCGGCTTGGCTGGATAGGCGACACGCTCTGGCACTGGATGACTGGATTCCTCCAGACTTGCAATATCGCCAGGCAGCACAACAACCGATACCGTAGATTTGCCAATCGCAGTTTGAATCGCCATCGTTAACGTACGTGGCATTTGTTTTTCTGTCGTAATCACTTCGCAGAAGTCACTGCACTCCTGAAAAATCTGCTCTGGATGTGTCGCTTGAAAATACCCGCTTCCAATCTCATCACTTGGAATATGAGCCGCAATAGCCAGCACGGGCACGCGATTACGATAGCAATCGTACAAGCCATTGATCAAATGCAGGTTACCCGGGCCGCTACTACCTGCGCATACAGCAATCGTACCGTTCAGCTCCGCTTCCGCTCCAGCGGCAAATGCAGCAACCTCCTCATGACGGACATGAATCCACTCGATCTTACCGGAGCGACGCACAGCGTCAATGACTGCGTTGAGCGAATCTCCGGTAATACCGAATATGCGTTTTACACCAGCGTTTACGAGTGTCTCTACTACTGCATCTGCGATTGTCTTTTTCATTCATGCTCACCTTCCATATGTGAATAGTATCTTCATTGCTTTTAGATCGTACTTTTAACCGTTGAATCGTAATTTAACTCGTGAATTTAACTCCTATCTGTGCTTGCATTAAGTATTATGCGCGTAGCCATACATCCTCATAGCTGCGATCGCGCTTGAACTGCACGAGTGCATAGGAGCAGGTCGGGAAAATCTTCTTGCCTTCCACTCGCGCGGCATGTACGACCTCATCCAGTAAGCCTTTGGCGATGCGACCGCCACGGAATTGTGGATCCACATACGTATGATTGAGCGTCCAGGTATCATTTTCTGGACCCGGGATATACGTAATCTCGCCAATTACCCGTTCCCCAAGCTTTACAAAATAAGCTGGGCCTTCCTTGATTAGCTGCGCACCTTCTATATCCTGTAGCCAGCTGCTAGTATGGGAATCTGCCAGTACACCGGATGAAGACGTTACCTGTGCAGGAATAGCCTGAGTTTGACCGTTATTAGCGGTATCAGAAATGGAAGCATGTCCATTGTTGGATACTTTGCCGAATAAGCCCTTGATGACCTTAGTGGTCTGCTGGATATCCTTTTTCGTTAATTCGATATGCTGCTTGGATGCGTTCAGGCCCGTACTCGCCTCGCCCAGTGCCTGTTTTAGCTGATCCGCAGATAGCTTGGCCTTTTCCGATGTAGACTTCGCATGCTCCATCGTTCCTTGCAGCTTCTGCTGAACGTCGTCTACGTCACCTTTTACATCGTCCAGCATCGTTTTGATCTCATCCATCGTATTTTTGACACCATTGATGCTGTCCTTAATGCCCATTAGCTCTTTGATCGGGTTTCTCACAGGCTCTCCTCCATTCGTACAAATAGGCTTCTCTTACTATAATTTTTGATACTGCTATATGCGCTACCTTCTATGTTGTCGTAACGGTTCACGTCATTGCGTGGCTGTACATGATGTATTACCCAATTATCACCGGGGTATGACGCAGATGCTTCAGTCTGTTTTTAACGGCATATTCAGCCTTGCAATGATGCTAATATAAGCAGCAATTTGTATGTATGGGCAGGCTCGTATATTCGTACTCGTATAATTCGTATATGATCTAGCCTTGCAAGCATTGTGTTGTAAGTTGTGTAATGATCCAATTCTCTTTTTAAAGCATCAATGCAATATATCGTGATCCTAAACCGACTATAATTCGTACTTGTTTTGTAGCCTGCTCTAGCCATATTCAGCAGTATAAGCAGGATGGATCGATGTTAACATAACTATTTTATCTATTTGCTCATTTCAACTTACAATTGCGTTACAATCGTGCTTTTTTCGAGCAGTCTTTAATTTATTTTTAACAACAGGATCGTCTGGACAGTCTAC
Source organism: Paenibacillus hunanensis (assembly GCF_034055775.1). Taxonomy (NCBI): domain Bacteria; kingdom Bacillati; phylum Bacillota; class Bacilli; order Caryophanales; family Paenibacillaceae; genus Paenibacillus; species Paenibacillus hunanensis. The sequence continues at coordinate 3,047,565 of NZ_CP139194.1, forward strand.
ATTTTAACAGATAAAAAAGCTTACAAACCCTTATGTATCAACGGTTTAACCTCTCCCTTCTTAATTTCTCAGCAGCTAATTCTTAAGCTAATTACTGAGCAATAATAGCGTAAATACTCATAAACAAAAGGAAAAAGATGGATTTTAACGTGCGAGGGATTTATTTTACATAAATCGGATTTTACACTCGTTTAACGGTTTTTACATCGCTTTCATTTTCTGTTGACACAGTATATGATGTAGTCATCACCAAACAGCAACGCTTTAACGCAAGACACCAAGCATTGTTGAGGTGATTCACTCCATCAATTCCTACCATTAGGAAAGGAGAGATTCGTCTAGTGGCGTAAGTTATTGCCCCTTATTCACTCAACTGCAGAACAAATTGGCGTCCGTGAAAACGCACGATGCGCAGATTGATGAATAAGCACTGCACAGCTTAGACCATTGGACGAGACAAAGGGACAAACTTTTTCAAGCAAGCCGAAACCACTTGCACGAAAGGGGAAGGATTCCGTTGAAACAGGTTAGCGAAGCATACCGGCACGATTTCACGTAAGAAAAGCGTAGTGACAGCGTTTTTCGTGAAATGGGAGTATGCGGGAACGCATAGGATGATGTAATTGCACTGCTGAAAATTGACGAAAGGGAAAGTAGGTAAGGAATGAACTGTTTTCAAGCAAACTTAATTAGTTGCTAAGAAGGGAGCAGGATTCCATTGCAATAGCGAAAGCGAAGCATACTATAATCGGCTACACACAGAGGGATGTCCGTGAAAACATTCTTCGTAGTTCGTGGGTGTGTGGGAAACTCATCTGATGCGAAACCAGTAACTCGGTAAATTGAAATGTCATGAACGATGAATATAGTTTACGAATAATGAATGATGATTTATGAATTCGGAAGTAAAATGTATATGTACAATGGTTGTATCGTAATTATGCAGTATGAGTAAGTATGAAATGATGAATACAATGTTTCCCATTATGAAGAAAGGCTGTGAACAGAGGAAAATGCTATTTTCGAGCAAGCTTGTAGTTACTTGTTAGGAAGGGAGCAGGATTCCAATGAAGCAGGTTAGCGAGGCATACTAGAGCGTAATTCACGCTAGAAAAGCGTCAGTGAAAACGTTTTTCGTGAAGACGTGGTATGCTGGACATCATCCCATATGCAAGGACATGGATGAGGTAATGAGAAATGTACGGACGGCATATGATTCAATCCAGGTGGATTGAATAGCATAGATCGCTCACACGCCTGTAGAAAATGGCTGTGAAGCAAGCATAGCATTCGTGATGCAACGGCATACGAAATCACGCTATGACACAATGAAAACAATCGCTAAACGGTTGTCTGCGTCTGCAGAGCAACGACAATCGGCAGCATGGACGGCGAAAGTAACCATGTCAGGCATGTGGATTGTTCAATAGGAGGATCGTTTACAATTGAATATTGCTGTTAATGATTAAACCCCCGTAGCCTTGTTAATTCAAGTATACGGGGGATTTAAATTTGTGCGGATTGAGCGTGTTGTCACATTTAGTTTATAGATGCAGGGGAATCCCAATAATAATCATCGAAAGCGAAAAAAGTATATTTCATATTAGCATAATTACTAAAAAGACTATCACATCAAGATCAAGTGATAGTCTTTTATATCTATCTATGTTCAATTTGCAGCTGACCTCACATTAAAATCTTCTTACTCCCCACCCTTTAACCAGTCTCCGATTTGTTCGCTCGCTTTGCGGACAGCTTCCGCAGAGCGAGGCAACTGGAGCTGAGAGACAAAACCATGGATCATGCCATCGTAACATTCGTAATGGACTTCATTGCCACTTTCTTTTAGGCGTTCTGCATATTGAGCCCCCTGATCGCGTAATGGATCATACTGTGCAGTGATGATAAGCGCTGATGGCATGCCGGTCAGATCGGTAGCGAGTAAGGGTGAAGCATAAGGTTCTGTGGCATTTTCTTCCCCTTTGAAATAACTTTTTTCGAACCAGCTCATGATCTCGGCGGTTAGGATATAGCCCTGACCATTTTCCTCATAGGATAGGGTGCCTTCTCCTTTGCCAGTGGATGGATAAAAGAGTAGCTGCGCGGCTGGCATCGTTGTGCCGTGATCTTTGGCGGCGATACAGACGACGGTTGCTAGATTGCCACCTGCGCTATCCCCAGCTACGGCGATACGTGAAGCGTCTAATTCCCATTGCTCGGCATGCTCGGTAATGTAATGGAATGCATCATACGCATCCTGCATCGCTGCTGGGAATGGATGCTCAGGCGCCAAGCGATAATCAACAGCAATCACACAGCAACCCGATCCTACAGCAATACGACGGCATAGTTCATCATGCGAATCCAGGCTACCGATAACCCAGCCGCCACCATGATAAAATACAATGGCAGGTTGTGGTGTACCTGCTTCGTTTGCCACAGGTTTATAGATGCGCAGCTTAATTTTGCGATGTGGTAGCTTGATTTTTTCCTTTTTCACCTCGTAGAGCGGTGTCGGTTGGGTGACCTGCTTGCGTGCCATTCTTGCTTCGATGATCCGAATCATTTTGGGATGTATTTTGTGAATCGGAGGAATCTGTAAACGATTAAAATTATCTACCATCTCTTGTACTTCTGGGTCCAGTGCCATGATGTTCACACTCCATTCATTGTATATATTGTATTACCCAGTATTTTCGTATGTTATTTTATAAACTTGTATCGTACGATATGCACGCTTATACATTCGCATAAATGACAATTGCATATAAGCTGCGGTAGTTTATATATGCAATTATAATGCAAAACAAAAGACGCTTCTAAATTCTAGAAGCGTCTTTATGGGCGTACAGGATGATTAGGGAGTTTATTTCATAGAGATTCATACCATTAAATTAATGTTGATTAAAAGCACTGTTGATGCTTAGAGTATTCTCTACATTTCACATATTAGCTACAGCACTCTATCGTAGCCTATCTGCGTTTATATACCTGCGTCTATTTAAAATTATACCGAACTGCTATTCCACACCTCATTCGCCGTTTCACGGACAAGGCGAATCTTATTCCACTGCTCCTCCTCGGTCAGCATATTGCCTTCCTCCGTCGAAGCAAATCCGCATTGTGTACTCAGACAGAGCTTATCCAGCTCAACAAAGCCTGCTGCCTCAGCGATGCGTTCCTTGAGCATATCCTTGCTCTCCAGCCCTCCGTGCTTGGTCGTTACTAATCCCAGCACGACAAACTGATCCTCAATATAACGTAGCGGATGGAAATCGCCGGAGCGTTCATTATCATATTCAAGGAAGAACGCATCGACCTTCGTATGGCTGAATAGCTCTTCCGCTACTGGCTCATAGCCTCCAGCCGCGAACCAGGTCGAACGGAAATTGCCGCGGCAGACATGGAGGGCGATCACCATATCGTCTGGACGCTCGGCAATACTTTCATTGATCAGACGGACATAATCGCGTGCAAGCTGATCCGGGTCCTGTCCGCGATTGCGGATGAGCATGCGGTGACGGCTGCTACACAGTGTCCCCCACGTCGTATCATCCAGCTGTAGATAGCGGCAACCCGCATCGTAAAAGGCTTGAATCGCATCACGATACACTGCGATAATATCTCGATACAGCTCCTCGGTATCATCATACACATCATTTCCGTTATAGCTTTGTACAAAATGAAAGAGTGCTGGTGATGGGATCGTCATTTTGGCTACGCGGTCGCCTGCCAGCGTTTTCAAAAAGCGAAAATGCTCCAGCATCGGATGATCGCCGAAGGAGATTTTATCCACGACTCGGAAGCTTTCAGCACGGTTGCGGTTATCGATCCCTGCTGTTGGCAAGCCAATCTTCTCAGTGCCCTGTACACCAAAGAAGAAATCCAGATGCCACCAGCCGCGACGGAATTCGCCATCGGTCACCGTTTGCAGTCCCATTTCCTTCTGCTTATTCACGAGCAGGGTGATCTCCTCGTCCTCGATCACTTTCAGTTCTTCCGCGCTGATCTCGCCACTTTCAAATTGAAATCTTGCCTCCCGCAGTGTCTCCGGACGCAGGTAACTACCTACGATATCACAGCGAAATGGAGGATGAATTCTGCGTGTGCCTGTCATTGGAATGGACATATGCTCCTCCTATAATAAGAATTGATTCATATTCAGATAGCTATTGGATACGAGATCATTCAGGATATCGATATATTTTGAAGCGATATCGCTTGGCTTGCGATCCTTATGTGCGATCCAGCCCACTGTAAAGTCTTCTGTCGTCTGTAAAGGTACCGAGATTAGTTGCTCATAGTTAAACTGGGATACGAGAATTCCCGTACCAATCGTGTAGCCATTAGTACCCGCTAACAGATTCGCCAGTGAGGCACGATCGTTCACCTTAATACTCTTCACCACATTAGAGAAACTAACCATTTCCTCGGAAAAATGGAGCGAGTTATTCGCACCCTGATCAAAGGTAATGTACGGATACGCGCTCACATCCTGAGTTGTCACATATTCCTTCTGCGCCAGCGGATGACCGGAACGCACGAAAATATGCGGGCTGGTGTTAAATAGTGGCGTAAACATCAGATTCCCATCGCTAAACAGCTTGTTCATCACCTTGAAGTTACGCTCATTAATGTACAAAATGCCGATATCACTGCGCAATGTTTTCACATCTTCGATAATATTGTACGTCTGCGTCTCACGCACATGCAGATTGTACTCGTTAATATCACTCTGTTCCATTAGCTTCACAAACGCATCGACTACGAATGCATAATGCTGTGTGGATACAGAAAAATGAATCAGGTTACGCTTGCTACCATGATAGCGATTCTCGATCAGCTCAGCCTGTTCGATAATCTGGCGCGCATAGCCGAGAAATTCCATCCCTTCCACCGAAATGCTGATTCCCCGATTCGTTCGGTCGAAGATGGAGATTCCCAATTCATTTTCCAATTCCTTGATTGCATTGGACAGGCTCGGCTGGGAAATAAAGAGCCGCTTGGCGGCCTCGTTCATCGAGCCGCAATTTGCGATTTCGATCGCATAGCGGAGCTGCTGGAGTGTCAATGCCGTTCCCCCTTTGACTTGGCAGTCTGCCCGTTGGCGTCCAGAGCAGACCCATTCTATCGTAACACGGAGTTATCGTAGCATAGATGCACTATACAATCCAAGCCCCTGCGCAGAAAAGATTATACCTTCCTGGCGATGTCAAACGACTCCAGATACTGTACAAACCCTTTCGTCTTGATTCAATCCTGACTCCATCGATAAACTAGCCTTTTATGACGTAAAAAAAACCGCTCTGCATGATGCAAACCGGTTCCTTTTTGAGGTGTACGTTATCCGTTTAGTATAAAGCAATACAACGTGCATCACAGCCGCTAGCGCGCTGTGTTACAGCTTGTCCTTCCCAGCTAATTCGGCGCAGGTGAACTTATGATCGTTGCCATTCCCTTCCTAAAGGGATGATATTCTGCTTACGACTATCATTGCTTTAGGAAGGGCGCTTGATGCTCGTTTCACGGTTAAGCATCCACTGCTCAAAAGCTTCTACTGTCATTGGACGTCCATAATAATATCCTTGAATATAATAACAACCAAGCTGCTGTAATAGATTCACATGCTCCAGCGTTTCGACGCCCTCGGCAAGAACGTTCATATCAAGTCGGTCGGCAAGCTCCAATACCGAACGCACCACCGCTTCATTTCGCGGATTGCGGTCAATATCAAAAATAAGCGAGCGATCAATTTTGATAAACTGAAATGGAAATGCGGTTACAGTACGCATGGAGGAATAGCCTGTTCCAAAATCATCCACGGCGAGTGTTACGCCCATGCTGACTAGCTCATCACACATCGCCATCACATGCTCTTCTTCACGAATCGCTGCACTTTCAGTAAACTCTAAACAGAGCAGTCTTGGCGGTAATCCAGTATGCTGAAGCACGGCAGCGACCTTACGCGAGAACGCCGGGTCACTTAGCTGACTTGCAGACACATTCACAGAAATCTGCATTTTGTCACAGCTACCGCTCTGTAGCCAAGCGGCTCCCTGTCTTGCTGCCTCCATCATCACCCATTCGCCAATCTGACGAATCATTCCACTCTGTTCAGCGATCGGAATAAAATCCTGTGGAGAAACAAAGCCCAGCTCTGCCGAATTCCAGCGAAGTAACGCTTCCGCCCCAATCACTGCACCGCTACGGCTATCAACCTGCGGCTGGTATACAAGCGAAAATTCATCGCGCATCATCGCTGTTTCTAGCCCCTGTTGCATGAGCAGATACTGCTCTGCTGCACTTTTTAATGTTTCATTGAACATCTGATATTGATTGCGTCCCATGCGCTTGGCAGCATACATCGCGGTATCTGCATTGCGAAGCAGCGTCTCTGTATCCTGACCATCCTCTGGCGCTATACACATCCCGATACTACAGGAGACATGGTAATGCTTGTCCTTTAGTACAATTTGCCGCTCAAAGCCATGCAAAATTCGGTTCGCGATATCAGCAGCTACTGCATCTCCCTGACCCGGTCCCAGCTCCACAAGCAAAGCAAATTCATCCCCACCCATACGTGCCACTACACTGTTCCGTGGCGATTGTAGTCGAATCAATCGTGCCACATCGATTAGTAATAGATCACCAGCAGAATGCCCCATCGTATCATTAATCCATTTAAAATGATCCAGATCCATCTGCATCACTACTACGCGTGTACAATACGTACGAGAACGTTCCAGTGCTTCCTGCAAGCGCAGATTGAATTGATAACGATTAGCGAGACCTGTCAGGGAGTCGGTGTAGGCTAGTTCGAGCAATCGGGTCTCATTTTGCTGCTGTAGCGTAATATCTCTGACGAGAAGATAGCAATACATCACTCCTTCAATCTCCAGAAAGTCACTATCCACCTCAACCATATACGATACACCCTGACGATTCACAATAGGAACTTGCAAATCCTGTGGCATCATCCCATTTAAGAATGCCTGACGTAAAATATTTCTGTAGTGCTCATGATCCTGAGGAGGAATGATCTCCAGCAGATTAATCTCTTCCCGATCGGATATCCCGACAAGCTGATTAAATGCTGGATTCTTCTCAATCGTATTCCCTAGCGAATTGATCAATGCAATACCACTACGTGACAAGGTGAATAGGAGCTTATAGCGCTGTTCAGCAACCGCAAGAAACTGGTGCTTACTCATCGCTACACGTAACGTACATGCCAGTATCAGTCCAGCGTACGTAGGCAGACTATCCAGGGGTACAATCGAGCTCTCACCCGCCAGCCCACTTACGATAAAGGCAAATACAAGCCAGGCCGCAGCCAGACTACTCCCACGCATAATCGTTAGCATCATTCGTTGCTCACGCTTATAAATATGCTGCCGTTTCAGCTTGCTGTAACCAATGATCATAATTAACAGCAAATAGCTCAGTGAATAACACGAGATCAATAGAAATAGCGCGTCAAATCCTACATTATGAACCTCTACTCTCCAGTGCTCTCCCTGTCTAATTCCCAGATAAAACATATTCGGGCTTAACAGCATCAATAAAATAGCAATTAATGGCGGTGCCGCGGCGGTATGCAATAGCATACGTGGAAAGCGAATCCGACTAAGTACGGTGAAAAAGTAAATTAGCAAGCTCATTGCAATAAAACTAAATACATACGTAGCCTGCGGATTGAACACACGAATAATGTCATAGTCCAATACTTGAGTTAAAAAATCGAGAAAAAATATAAGTGATAAACTGCTAATCAGCATCATAGTCAATTGATGTAATGGGTTATCTGGATGCCGCAGCAATATTTCCACAGCCAGAAAACCAAGCAAAACAAAAGGAACAAAAGACAATAATAACGTACTAAAAAACACATACATAAGCTCGTCCTCCAACAACAACATACACAACCTAAGATAGTTATCGAACAAAATCGTATTAAAATGTATATCTAATATGCTTACTTATATGAATTCTTTTTTAATGAAGGATATATTGTTTGTGACAGGCTTGTTTGGCGAGAACAAATATGGATGAATATGGATGATGTAGGATAATGCTGTATATTTAACTGTTATGAATTTTTCACTACATGTATTTTTGTGTTCATATTAAACTAGACCAACTTCTACCGTTTACAAGTTACATCATAAATAGCCCTCCAGGTAGCTATTGTAATTATCGCTACCCAGAGGGCTATTCCTTATATTGCTGATTCTATTTCATCATCCTCATCAATATTGGAGCAGTATCCCAGTATATTGAAAAGGATCATACATGGTATCTAGTTCATGGTATATCGATATATCTAGTTCATGGTATATCGATATATCTAGTTCATCGTCTATCGATCTCAACTTCATTTCAGAATGAGTTCGATTGTGATGAATTAGTCCTGTCCGTGTTGAGCACGAAAGGCACGCTTTTCAGCATCGCGCAGCTCAATTCGGCGAATTTTACCGGAGCTTGTTTTAGGAAGATCGGTAACAAATTCGATTTTTCGTGGATATTTGTATGGAGCTGTCCAGTTTTTTACGTGATTTTGTAGCTCTTTGACCAGCTCTGGACTGCCTTTTACGCCGTCACGCAGTACGATGAATGCTTTGACTACATTGCCGCGAATCTCGTCCGGGCTTGCTACAGCGGCACATTCTTTGACAGAAGCATGCTTCATCAGCGCTTCCTCTACTTCGAATGGTCCAATCGTGTAGCCCGAGCTAATGATAATATCATCGCCACGCCCTTCAAACCAGAAGTAGCCTTCCTCATCCCGACTTGCACGATCACCTGTGACAAAATAATCACCACGAACGCTTGCTTGCTTACGCTCCGGGTTAAGATAATACCCATGGAATAGGGCAGGCATATCTGTACGTACTGCGATATCGCCTACTTCGCCAGCTGGAAGTGGTTTCCCATCCTCATCAATTACCTCTACCAGTCCAGGTGAGATCGATTGTCCCATCGCTCCCAGACGAATCGGTGCATCCTTCAGGTTACCGATAATGAGTGTACTTTCCGTCTGTCCGTAGCCATCGCGAATCGTAATATTAAAATGACGCTCAAATGTATGAATCACTTCCTGATTCAGCGGCTCGCCTGCGGATACCGCGCTACGAAGCTGAGACAGATCATATTGCTCCAGACCTTCGGTTTTTGCCATCAAGCGATATTCAGTTGGTGTGCAGCAGAGCACATTAATGCGATGCTCCTGTAGCAGCTCCAGATAACGATGCGGCTTGAAGCTACCGTTATAAGCCAGTCCGGTTACGCCCCAGCCCAGTACAGATAGGAATGGACTCCAGATCCATTTTTGCCAGCCTGGTGCAGCGGTAGCCCACACGATATCACCCTCACGAATATCCAGCCACGGACGAGTAATACGCAGATGCGCGTAGCCCCAGCCATGACTGTGCACTACGCCCTTAGGATTACCTGTTGTGCCTGACGTGTACGCCAGAATCGCCATATCATCACGATGCGTATCGGCAGCGGTAAAGCTACCAGGCTGCTGTTCCATCAGTTGATGCAGTGCATGCCAGCCTTCTGCTGGTGCTGCGGTCTGATCAGCAAATACACTGATTTTCCATGCCCAATCGGGCAGTTCTTCGTCGATGCTGTCTACTTCCGAGGTGACACTCGACCATGCAATGACCGCTCGTGCGCTCGAATTACGCAGACGATATGCCAGATCCTTAGCACGTAGCATTTCCGAGGACGGAATGATAATAATGCCGCTTTTCAGGCAAGCAAGATAAATAACATATGCAATAATCTGTCTTGGTACCATGACCAGTACCTTATCTCCCTGCTTCAAGCCGAGCTGCTTCAAGCCATTAGCAAGCTGATTCGCCTGCTCCAATAAGGCGCCATATGTGATATCCTCATGATTGCCTGCTTCATCAAGCCATTTCAGGGCAAGGCGCTCAGCTGGATGTTTTTCCATTTCAGAGGTGATGTTATAACGTTCAGGTGCGATCCAATCTTGATAATTCAAATTTCATTACTCCTTTGTATGGGCCAAGTATATGGATAGCCAAAAGTATTTCATATAGTATAGCACGTCTTAAGACCAGGTTCTAATACTAATTTAACATTGGTAGCATTATACCATACCTGGACGCAAAAACGCATAGATGGCAAAGTGGGCTGCTCATGCAGCTTCCATGCATCTATGCGCTCATATCGACGTTATAACGTGAATAAATAATGAGAATACGTTGAATCCATGCCGTTGATTTGTTACCTTGAGCCCGTACAGTTTATCTATAGTCGATACCGACATCGTGCCTCGTGTGTAATGATAGGAGTCGCATCTGTCCCATCGAATCCATCTATGCTCGCTCATCGCTATCGATACCGATTACGCTGTAGCGGTTGGTTTAGAGGTGGCAGGCTTACGTGCGGCTGGCTTTTTGAACAAAAAGATACGTGCGAATAGCAGTACAAAAGTGATTGTAGCGGTAACGATATACATCCAGAAAATCGGTGTGGACTTCACATCGGTACCGAGCAGCATACCGTGCATCAGTGCCATACCATACGTAGGTAAAGCTAGAAAATGAATCGCACGCCAGACCTTTTTACCTACCTTTTTCATCATATCGGAGCTGAGCATAATGATCAGGAACAGATACAGTGTAATCGTTCCTAGCCCGGTCAATACAGGCTTATATGGAGCTGTGAAGGGGATGAGTATATTCCAGATCGAATAATGAATATAATCATCAAACATAAGCACCAGTCCATGCACCATCCCAAATAATAGCCCGAACCAGCCGCACCATTGGTGAATTAAGCTGACGACGGCTTTCCGTTTTCCTTTGGCAAAGCTACTACCTTGCAGCAAACCTGCGCTGACGGCTACGAATAATAGTAGATACGCAGTTAAGCCTGCTGCGCGCGATGTATACCATACACTTAAATATTGTCCGATCTCATGCCATAAGCTGCTCATAAGCAATCCACTCTCCCTGTCTCTTCCATTGTCCATATTGCTGCAATGGGCCGTCAATTACACACATGCCATCCTTACGTATTCCGATCATCGCTGCATCACTACATTGTCGCCGTAGCCAGCCCGCCCCTTCTTCAACTCCGAGAATGAGTACACACTTCGCGTACACCTCAGAGCAGGTTAGCGATGGACTGAGCACGGTCATTTGCACCCATTCCGATTGTGCGGACGTTCCGCTGCGTGGATCGATTAAATGATGATAATGCCGCTGGTCGCTTCCCTGCCAGCTTCGGCGCAGTACGCTGCTGGTGGCGATACCGACATCCGCAGTTAGCTCGATCGTCGCTGCTGTCCCGCTATCCTGCCATGGATCAGCAATCTCTACATGGTAGTCTCGCTGATGACTGCCCCACACAACCAGATCGCCACCTGCATCGATCATACCGCTCTTTTCTCCCTGCTCCTGTAGCATATTCGCCAGCTGTGCTGCACTCCAGCCCTTGGCAATGCCGCCCAGATCAAGCTGCACGTCTGTATGCAGATGGATCGTTTTCAGGAACGGATCAAGGGTATATCTTTGGGGTCTGGTAGCTCTATGAGCTGTATAATCCATACCTGCTCTATTCCCGCGCTGTTGCTTATCCGCTAGAGTTCGCGTCCCAGCAGTATCCCAATCCAGCGTCTGATCATACCCAAGCTGACATAAGAGCTGTCCCATAAACGGATTGAAAATACCGTCTGTTGCCTCGTAAAAATGCAGTGCTTCTCGTACAGACTGGTATAGAAGCGCGGAAGCATAGAAGGGATATCCTACCTGTGCATTAAGCTGAGACAGCTCGCTATCCGATTGAAAACGACTTAAATGTCGCTCCACAAACGCAAACCATGATTCCGCCTGTAGCTCATGTGCTGTCGATAAGCCTGCGGTATGAAAGATCGAATTCATTGCTTGAAAATGATGCATACCGTTCCCTCCTGCCTTAACCAATGATGTATAAGGAGCATCCTTACTTGCTTCGATTAGATATATATCGTGATTTGATTCCTATTCCATGTCATAGGCGAATGCTTATACTTTTACTTGCATTGCTCGTCAGCGCCGTAGTGTCTATTAGGACGCATGTGTACGTGGACGAACGGTTGTCTCTGTCGAAGTGGAGGTTGATGCTTCGGGTGCAACGGTTTTCTGTTTTTTAGTCGTAGAACTTGAAGAGCTGCTCGAGGCAGATGAGGATGCGCCTGCCGAGCTGTGCTTGCTCGTGGTCGACTTTTTCGTTGTTGGATCGGTATGAGTAGTGCTATGGGCAATATGATCACGATGCTTCGCGGCCGTGAAGGTTGGAGCCGTTGCCGTTGCTTCTACATAGCTGCCATCTTGCTGATTCGTTTGATCGATTTCTTTTTGCCACTGATCCTTTAATGAAGCGGCCACCTGCTGATCATTATCCGTCGCTGCTGCGGCAGCCGTATTGGTGCCTGTTGTATCCGTAGCTGCCGAGGCGGAAGTTGTAGCCTTACCTGTATATCCGATAAAACCGACAAAGCCTGTAAATACGAGTGCGCTGGAGACGCCAGTCGCCCATTTGATTAATGTTTGATTTTTCATAAGGATCACATTCCTTTATTATAGGATGGAAAGCGGACTGTACGAAGGTTGTCGCTGCTTGATGGTACTGAGTGTAATGGGCAATGGTGAAATTATGGTGAAAATGTGACGGTTTATATCTTTTTTTTAGCTGCTATGATAAAAACGTGATCATGACGCCGATTGCGCCGATCATGCAGATGAATTTCATTCAATTTTCACTCGAACATGATATGCTGGAGCTAGTATGGATTACGCTATAGAAAGAAGAGGGAATGCGATGCACGTGCTACTGGCTGAAGACGATACGCGTCTGGGCGAATTGATTGTACACATGCTACAAAAAAAGGCAGGCTACACGGTAGACTGGGTAACGACTGGCAATGATGCCTATGCTCATGTGGAGTATGGCTCTTATGATATTTTGATTCTCGATTGGATGATGCCTGAGGGGGATGGACTCAGTCTGTGTACACGACTTCGTAAGGAAAGCTACACGGGCGCTATTCTCATGCTGACAGCACGCGATGCGCTACAGGATCGGATCGATGGTCTGGATGCTGGGGCAGACGATTATCTGGTGAAGCCCTTTGAAATCGGAGAATTGCTGGCACGGTTACGCGCGCTATCCCGCCGTAATTATGCGCCGATTCAGACAGAAGAAATGAAATTCGGTGAGCTTGTGCTGAATCGCAACGAGCAAAGTGTCTCGCTAGACTCGCGTTCGGTACAGCTGACGCCAAGGGAATTTCAATTATTCGATCTACTTGTACAAAATCGTGGTGTGGTGCTAACACGTGAGGTTATTCTGGATCGAGTATGGGGAATGGAAAGCGATGTGGGGCCGAAAACGATTGATGCCACCATCAAGCTGCTACGACGCAAGCTTGCCGAGTTAGACAACAAGGAGCTGATCCAGAGTGCAAGAGGGCTCGGTTATAAAGTGGACAAATAAGTGGCTGCTTCGCCGCCGTCCGAACGATAATATTTTCAAGCAAACGCAGCGTAGCCTGACCTGGAAATACAGTGTGATCCTGATCGCCTTCCTGCTGCTATTCGTCATCATTTTGTATGCCCTGCTCTACTATCTGCTTATCTTTAGTCCAACGATTGATGTGCATGAAACGATGGAGCAGAAAATACACGGCTTAATGCAGGATCGTGAGGACGACTCAGATGATTCGCTGGACGAATATATTGAATACTATACGCTGTATGATACGTATGCGATGGGTAATGTGCTGATCGAGCCGAGCGGTGAGATCAAGACGGGAACGTCGATCTACTCTGCCAGCTTGAAGACGCTGATCCAAAAGGCACGAGCCAATGGGATAACACTTCCTGTAAATCGTAATCAACATGTACTACTGAAAGGTAGCGCCATCCGTTTACCAGAGCAACGCCCAGATAAAGATGCTCCGAAAACAAAGCAGCAATCGTTATCAAAGGATCAATTAACCCCGCAGCCGATTCGGATGATCATTACTGGAGAACCGATCTACAATAAAGGGCAACCGATTGGTACGCTATATGTCGGTAAAGATGTAACGGGGTCGTATCATCAGTTTTTCAATCTGATGATGTGGCTGGGAGCAGCATTTCTACTCTTTTGTGCACTGGCTGTGTATTTTAGCTATCGTATGGCAGCTAAGGCGATGGTTCCGATTCTGGCATCGTATGAGCAGCAGCGCAAATTCACTGCCGATGCTTCCCACGAGCTACGTACACCGCTCAGTGTACTACTGTCTTCGATCGATACACTTCAAATGGAGGACTCGGTGGAGCAGAATCCATTTGCCGCTAAAGTCGTGAATAATATGAAGGAAGAAATTCGGCGGATGATTCAGCTATCGGGTAGTCTGCTCACGCTGGCGCGTTCTGATTCAGGTCATAGCGAGCTTAATCTGCATGAGCATCGGCTCGAAGCAGAAGCGGCGCGCACGATGGAATCTATTCGTCCGCTTGCTGAAGCAAAGAGCATTCAGCTGCATTATGAGCATGATCCCCATGCTTCATTTACGATTCGTTGTGATGTGGAGCGCATCCGCCAGTTGCTTATCATTTTGCTGGATAATGCAGTTAAATATACGCCAGAAGGTGGGCAAATCGCACTAACGCTTGAATCGATCCACGAAAAGCCGCATGGTGTGCTGATCAAGGTGCGTGATACAGGAATAGGCATCCCGACAGAGGATCAGCCCCATGTGTTTGACCGCTTCTATCGTGTGGATAAATCGCGTACGCGCCAGATCGAAGGCTATGGGCTTGGATTATCGATTGCACGCTGGATTACAGAGGCTCATGGAGGCTCGATTCAGGTGGAAAGTGTACTCGGTGAGGGAAGTACGTTTACAGTGCGACTGCTGGAGTGATAGTATGCATTGGATCGATGTTAACGGTGCGAGGATGGGGATACTTGAATAGATCAGCTGTGTTTTTGCAGATTAATGTAGTAGCATGCTGGAGCATTCATCCCTGTATTTAAATCAGCCAAATGGATATAACGGATTAACTTTAGGAATTGACTTTAGACAATGTGCAAACTCATACCCCGACCTATTCTTGTAACGGAATTTTCAGTACAGGAATGGATCGGGGTATTTTATTACAGCTAGTAGAAGACGCTAGTCTACATTTTGCGTGTCTACTCTGTTCGTCCAAATGAATACCATTATCGGTGCTGCAAGGTCATCTATTCTTGATGACTGGATTACTGGCTTTGTTGATCAGTTGTCTGCTCGCTTCATTCATCATCGTTATAGCTGCAAAATTCCTGCTCGTGGCGTCACACCAAATGCTTTTGCCAGCTCTGCCAGCTGCGGATCGGTAATCTTCTGGCATAAAGGTAAATGCGCGATAAGCATATAGATCTGCGCTGCCTTTTCAATCGTTTCGATCAAGCCAAACGCTTCATCAATCGAATTGCCTGTACCGAAAATGCCATGCTGGGGCCAGATAACCGCTCGATATTGCTTCATTTTATCGGCTGTCGCGCGTCCGATCTCGCTTGTGCCGGGAATCATCCACGGTACGATTCCAATGCCATCGGGAAATACAACGATACATTCGGTACACATTTGCCATAAGGTGCGAGTAAATTGCCGCTCATCCAGCTCATGCACAAACGTCATGGCCAGCGTATGGGTCGCATGATTATGAATAACGACCCGATGCTGTGGATCAACACGGAGTCGTTCGATATGCGTCATAAAATGGGCAGGCAGCTCGCTCGTTGGCACCGCTCCATTGCTCAATCCCCATAGCACCTCCAGCCGTTGTCCATCTGCCGATACACGCAGCACACCCAGATTACTTTCAGGATCATCCATCACATTTTTAAAATATTTGCCCGATCCAGTCACGATAAAATACATGCCTGCCAGCTCTGCAACTGGAAAGGTAGGCTCAAGCGTCCGTTGTACCTGCGTAATATCAAGGTAACGCGCAACCTCCTGCTCCTCCAAAATACAGCTAATATTCCCACCATTGCGCTCATCCCACCCCGAATGCCACATACATCGTGTAATTTTCGCCATCTCATGCACAAAAGGAATATCCAGTGGATGCGGCTGGACTACGTATTCATTTTCCGATAATGTACTCATAATGATCACTCCAAATGTAATTTTTTTCACAATAAATAGCGGATCGTGACAGGGGCTTGGAAGAAATGGGATACGGATAAACTACATAAGATACATAGAGGATTAGAAATTAAACAAAGTAACCGTATTAAGCTGCCCTTGCTCTGCAAGATTGTACATCGCTTCTGTATATGTCCAGCATACGCTTTTCATTTTACATAGTCAATATAAAACAAGCATATTCAAACACAAATAAAAATAATTTTTCTGTTTTTGTCCGTTTTAATAAAATTAAAGCTAATGCAATATAAATTTCCTCCCTCTCTTCTTAATAAATCCTTTAATTAACGCTTTAGCCCGATCATTCCAACCGGATATTATATTAAGGAAATTTGCGTAAACAAGTATTTTTGTAAACGCTTTTATATTACACTTAACTGGAATAAATTCCTTATATATACATCATTAATGTAATTTATTTATCATCTCTTATACTTACTTGTTTGCTGAACTACCATCTGCTTCACTATCCTCATATTGAGAAGGAGTGTATTTACGAATGAACGGCAAAAAGATAGGCTTGGCTCTACTATCATTCATCTGCTCGGCATCACTAATGGTTCCATGGAATGCAGGTTCCTCTACAGCCTCCGCTTCCTCCTCCAGTCCGTGGGTGCAAATTTGGGCAGACGATTTTAACGGCGCCAACGGCACCGGGGTCGATACTTCCAAATGGAATCAGGAAATCGGCAACAATAACGGCTGGGGCAACAATGAGTTGCAGTATTATACCAACAGCACCAAAAACGCATATATGGAAAATGGAAGTCTTGTTCTTCAAGCAAACAAGGAAAATATGCAGGGCTCATCCTACACATCTGCGCGCCTGACCACCGCTAACAAATTCAATGTTAAATACGGCAAAATCGAGATTCGCGCCAAAGTTCCATATGGAAAAGGCATCTGGCCTGCCGCATGGATGCTCGGTAGCGATATTGGCAGCAATCCATGGCCGGGTAGCGGCGAGATCGATATTATGGAATATGTAGGCCCTGTTGCACCGAACACTGTATATGGCACGATCCACGGCCCAGGCTATTCCGGCTCTAACGGATTGTCCGCAGGCTATACGATCGGCGAACGATTCAGTAATGCCTTCCATACTTATACAGTGGAATGGGAACCAGGAGCCATTCGCTGGTATGTTGATGGTAATCTGTATCATACGCGCACGCCAGTCGATGCAGGCGATAATACATGGGCTTTTGACAAGCCATTCTTCCTGCTACTCAATCTGGCAGTCGGTGGCAACTGGCCAGGCAACCCGGATGCCAGCACTACCTTCCCACAAAAATATCAGATTGACTATGTACATGTGTTCCAGCGTCAAAATGGCTACAATATTGTAGCGCTGAAAGCAGGCGCGAATAACAAGTACGTATCGGCTGAGAACTATGGCAACGACGCACTGATTGCTCGCTCGGATACTGTGAGCACATGGGAGCGCTTTGAACAGATTGATCTGGGCAACAACCGCATCGCTCTGCGTTCGCTAATCAACGGCAAGTATGTTACTGCCGACAATACCGGTGCCAGTCCACTTATTGCCAACAAAACGGCAATCGGCACATGGGAAACATTTGAACTGGGCACGACTGCAGATGGTAAGCGTACATTAAAGTCGCTGGCGAATAATCTGTATGTTACTGCCGAGAACGGCGGCAATGGATCACTGATCGCCAGCCGTAGCAGTGTAGGTGGTGCATGGGAAACATTTGAGCTAGTGAAGCAATAAATTAGACCGAATTACAGACTATATCAAAAAACAGGAGAGCCTTAGGCTTTCCTGTTTTTTTGGTAATCCAGTATTTCATCCCATATAATATACAGCAATCCGATAATGAACAACACTATGCCAAACGTAGTCAAATGTTGAATAGAGCTATCGTAAAATACATACAATTTGCCAGCTCCCGCCAGTGCACCACAAATGAAATAAGTAATATACAGCAATACACCACTCAAACACAATATTGCGCCAGCTATTTTTCTATACATCCTATGTACCAGCCCTTCTCTGCTCATTGTACTATTTCTATGCTTTGTATTCTGTCTATGTATATCTAATGAAGATAATGAAGATCGGATGCCCCTTTAAGCCAATCCCCCTCATCGCTCATTAGTTTATCCAAAAGGAATGCTAATGTCCAATGAAGGGGTTCTTATCATTAATATCAATGATGTTATTGTGTATATGATGATCAGTTACTCGTAAAAGGTATGCGTCACTATTCTTTATCTTTGCTACATTACTTTTCGGTTGATGCTTGCTTTTTGCTGGATACTTTATTGCTTTTTGCTTGATTGATTCTGCATTACTTATGCGTTACTAATAACTCTCCGTTACTTCTACCTTTTTCGCATCCTCTCGCTCACGCTCTCCTCGGCGCAATAAAGAGAATCCACCAGCAAACACCACACCGATCCAAACAGCAAACACAAGGAATATAAAGCTAAACACACTTCCCTGCGGCATTCCCAACACAGCATTTGGCGCCCAGCTGCTATACCCCTGATCCAGCAGCAAGCCAAGAACGGTCGTACCGACCGCTCCGCAAATAAAGCTCAGCATCATATACATGCCCATACCAACACCTACCTGCGAGCCACTCAATGTACGTGATACCATATTCGCAATCCCTACCTGTGCAAAGGTCAGCCCTGTATTCCCCAGTACGAGTAGCACCATAATGACCACATACGAACTGCCAGTGAATAAGGATAATAGTCCGTATGTCACCAGCTGTAACGTAAACGCAATTCCTAGCAAAAAGGCATTGCCCTGACGGTCTGCAAGCCTCCCACCGATAATGCCGAAGATCGCTGCCACCAGCGCACCGGGGAACATAACCAGACCGATCTGAAAGGAGCTCATTCCATTCACATTGCTAAGTAGCTGCGGAATTAGATACGGAACACACAGGTTAAATACTAGCACGAGACAGGCAATCATCAATGTCAGCGTATAATTCCGATTTGCAAACATGGCGAGATCGATAAAGGGTGCCTTTCCTTGTTTGCGTTTACTATGCCAGACAAAGGTAGCTGCCAGCACCATGGTCAGTAAGCCAAGCAGTACACTTGTGTTCGTAATTGCCAGCAGTAATAACGTAACGCTGCATGCCAGCAGAACTCCACCTACTCCATCAATCGGTGTCGCCTGGATCTGATCACGATTCAAGTATTTACGGAAAAATGGAATGGTCGCCAGCGAGAGCAAGCTGATCGCAAATAGATACCGCCAATCGGCAAAGCTCGTCACCAGTCCACCGACAATTGGCCCCAGCGCAGTACCCAGCGCCATACCGGAAGATGTGATACCAAGCGCTCGACCACGCTGTGATGCATCGACATAACGAATGGGAATGACCATCGATGCAGCCGGAATGACAGAGGCACCCGCCGATTGCAGGATTCGTCCAGCAACGACCATGGCATATCCGTTGGATAAGAAGCCGAGTGCCGAGCCTGCCGCAAACACAATCAGGCCAAAGGTCAATAGATTTTTCAATCGATAGCGATCGGCAAGCTTGCCATACGTAACCGAGCCAATCGCATAAATAATAATATAGCCAGTTACGACCCAACTGACCTGCGAGCTGCTCAGCTCAAACTCTCTACGTAATGCAGGCAATGCCACATTGAACATCGTGGAATTCATAACAGATAACACCATGGAGAAAGCCAGTATTACAATAATTTTCATCATTCATCTACCTTACTGTTCGGCGGTATGCGCTATGGTTATGCTTGTCAGATACTGCCGCAACATTGCTATAGTCATTCGTTAGCTTACTGCTCATTACGCTTGCTTGGAGTGCGAATTAGGTGGGCCGACGATGTTCAAATCAAGCTGATCCATATTTTCCATCAATCGATCGATTCGTACTGCTCCCGGCTCAGCTGGGAACATATAATGCGCATACTCATCGCCCAGTAAACGGAAAAATGGCTCAAACAATCCGCTGGCAAGCACACCGACTACCTTGGTAAAATGATCCTCCAAGCGATACGAATGCACAGTACCTGCTGGCACATGCAGAAAGTCACCCGGGAATAGCTGAAGCTCCTGCTCATTCGCCCACATCGTCATATGTCCCTGTGTACAGAAAAATGTCTCAGTATGATGCTCATGATAATGTGATACGATCTCGTCTCCTTTTGGCCCATCGCTGGCGACTACGATATATTCTCCATTCGTAGTCTCACGAGTCGCGAGCAGGCGATGAATCTGATCGCCTGTAAGTAGACGTACACCTTCTCCACTTTCCAATACATAGCTGCTTGCCGAAGTTGGCAGCTCCTGATTGCAAGCCAGCTCGTATTGCTCGGGGAATACAGTCTCTTCCTTTGCAAAGGCAATATCTGCGTGCCGCTCTGCAAGCTGACGCTGCTGCTCTGTAACCTGGTGCGTCGAGATCGGTAAGTATTCAATCGGATCATGCGCCTGTCCCAGTACAGGATAGATTGCAGTAAGATCGCCACCGATAGAGTATGAAATAAAGCGATTGCGATGACCTAGCAATCGGTAAGCATGTGCCGTGCCAGGCGCAATATGGGCATAATCGCCTTCTACTAGTAGATAGCTGTCCGAGCCAATCAGAAATTGAACGCGTCCTTCCAACACATAGACCGATTCATAAGCCGCTGTATGCGTATGCAGTGGAAAGCTCTCCCCTTTAGCTCCTCCGATCACAACTGCGGATAGCATGTTACCGGTACTGGCAGCATCTGCGATAATGGTAGCTACCTGATTGCCGAACAGATAACGCTTGCCTTCCCCTCTGCGGAGTAAATAAGGCATTTTCTCCTGTGGTAGCTGTGTCGTTAATGATGTTGTCATCTCAAAACCTCCAACTATGAAATAGGCTACGTATCACATGAACAGGCTTCATATAAGCTGTGTTCAAGCGATCTCTTTATTTATTGTAGCCAACTGTAAAAATTTGAAATATAGTTAAAGGCGACGGTTTTATGGGCAATTACGACATCACCCTGTCATTTCCAATATTCTAACCTTTAGAACAACAATAACGATTTTTATAAAGGAGCCATAATCGATAATGACACGCCATACGCCAGCCGCTACGTTTACGTCTGCACCTATAGCGGCACATTCCTTTGAAGAAAATAATCCACTCGCTTTTATTATGATTGATATCGATGTGGAGCATTCCTACCAGCAGCATGCCCATGACTTTTATGAGATGATCTACATTTCAGAAGGCAGCGGACTGCTACTGATCGATAAGCAATGTATTCAGGTGCGTGAGGGCGAGCTGTTTTTCATTCCACCCGGGATTGCGCATATGCTGCAAAAGCCGAACGATTCCACAGAACCGCTGCAAATGATGAACTGTCTGCTCCAGCGAGAGGTGTTATGTCCGCAGGTGGAGACAGATGCGCTAATCTGGGATGAGGAATTTCAGCGCATCGCTGACTTTTTTCGTCAGACTGAGAGTTGGCTTGGCTATCGGGAGCAAAATGGCGAGCTAGCGCGCATCTTATACGGCATGCATATTAATGCGATGAATAAGCCGCCGGGCCATCGTCATAAGCAGTACATTTTGCTGCTGGATCTACTCCATACCCTCTATGTACAGCATCAGGTTCAATTTCCGTATACACGAATGCGTATTGAGAATCCGGTCGAATTCACACTAGGCTATATTCGGATGCATTACCGCCAGCCTGTGAAGCTAGAGGAGCTAGCCCAATGGCTCGCTATGAGTTCGCGGCATTTGCAGCGTTTGCTCAAGCAGGCTACAGGCTTTACCTTTATCCAGCTGCTTCAAAATTGCCGTGTACTGCAAAGCTGTGAGCTATTGCTAGAGACCGATTGGAATGTGCAGCGGATTGCTGAAGAGGTGGGGGTACATGATATGAAATACTTTTACCGTATATTCAAGGAACGCTGTCATGTGACACCGTCTCGCTTTCGTGTACAGCATCGGCAAAATGTAGATCAGGACTGATGAATGGTAATTATACGAGAATACGTATAACTTATGATTCGTAATACAAAATGAATTGTGGTTTAACGACAAATAGACCCGACCTCTGCTTGATCGCAGAAGTCGAGTCTATTCAAAGTGTAAGGTCCATTTAAATGTTATACCGCTGATCCAGTTGCTCTAAAGCATCCGCTCATGCGGTATATCGATCAGCCAGCTATCCGCAATCGCGATACTGTAATCTACTAACATCTATATTATCGCTATTGCAGGATGACTCGCTCATGCGGATGCAGACAATAGAATAAGTATCCCCTACACCCTGATTGATTTATTGCGGTGCATCGTGATCAATCGTTTCCAGTGGCAAACGTACTGTCGTTTCGGTATGATGATCACATTTATTTTTGGCAACCGCGAAAGCGAGTGTCGCCAGTCCTGCCAGTGCAAGTGTCGTAATAATCGGATGACGACTTGCCTCTACGTACAGGCTTCCTTTGCGAATATGCCCTTCCTGACTACCACGCTCATGGAGGCCATAGCCCGGATTATAGAGTGCGCTCTTTTCCTGTGGAATAGATGGACGATCCTTGGACTGCTGACCGCGGAACATGAGTGATTCGAACAATACATCAGTCAGGCGAGGTGCCGCATTGCCGAACATGGCACCCAGACGTGCCTGCGAGCCAACAAACATATCACGCTTCGGATGCTCTGCTGCATATAGAATGGCACGAGCTACCGATTCTGGTGGATAGATCATGCCGCGATGAGCTGGCTGCTTATCCAGATAGCTGTGAGCATGCTCATTATATGGTGTATCGATGCGGCCTGGATGCACAAGTGTAACCGACACAGGCGCTTTATCCTTCTCCAGCTCCATCCGCAGATTCTCTGTCCAACCATGCACTGCATATTTGGCAGAGGAGTACGTAGATTGAAGTACAACGCCACGATCTCCGAATACGCTACCTACATTAATCAGTGAACCCGGCACACCACGCTCGGTAAAATGCTGTACCGCTACGCGGGAGCCGTAGACGACGCCCCAGTATACGGTATCAAACATCCGTTTCATATCATCAATGCTGACTTCGGTAGATTTGCCGAAAATCGATACACCGGCATTGTTTACCCATGTATCAAAGCGACCAAATGTACGAATCGCTGTCTCAGCTACTCGCTTCACATCCTCTTCCTTGCCCACATCGGCAGTTACCCATGTTGCAGGGTAGCCTTTGCCACGAAGCTCGGCAGCCAGTTGAATAATAGCTTCTTCATTGCGCGCAGCCAGTACGACCTTTGCACCTTTGGCTGCTGCCATTCTTGCTGTCACCAGACCGATACCGCTTGATGCACCGGTAATTACGATAACCTGGTCCTTAAGTTTTTTGAGTGTTATTGCCATGTTGGTGACCCTCCTCGAAATAGTCTCTACCACAATTTACCCTCATCGCATTCATGCCAATCCATCGAACGACCAGATGCCACTCGAAAAGACTGTTAATTGTTAAAAGATCAGATGCGGAGCGGTATTAATTTTCCATAGTCCATCGACCAGACTGAACTTCACGACGATCCGTTCTACAGGATGTGCATTGTTCGCATACGGTACAGTTAGACGATAGACGCGCGCTGTATCGGTCATGCTCAGCATCTT
Source organism: Paenibacillus hunanensis (assembly GCF_034055775.1). Lineage (NCBI taxonomy): Bacteria > Bacillati > Bacillota > Bacilli > Caryophanales > Paenibacillaceae > Paenibacillus > Paenibacillus hunanensis. Next base: position 3,071,380 of record NZ_CP139194.1, read on the forward strand.
CGCTGTGGAACGCGTCCAGTCTAGCATACTTCCACCGTCTGACTCTAATTGTGCCATACGTCCATTATATTGGATAAAATATTTTCCAATCAGCGCATCACTTGCCTGACGCGTGAAGGTCTGCTGTAAATAGCTGCTCAACTTAACACTGGTGCCGATATCCTGTGACAGATAGCGATAAGTCTGTCCATTCAGCTGAAATGTTCCTGCATTGGCTCCTACTTCTCCACCTGCCAGCACATACGCATAGCGCTTCTGCGCTTCGACCATTAATGGAATCGCATTGGTGCTATTGAGCTTGGTCACACCGCCCCATTCCTCAGTAATCGTCACCGATGGAGTCGTGGAAGGCGTTGCTGCCGATGGTGCTGTTGATGGCGCATTCGTAGATGGTGCAGCCTGAGATGGTGTTGCAGCATTGCTCGCACCCTGAGACGGCGCAGGTGTCGAGGCCTGGGAAGCTGGCTTCCCTGCCGGAAGCAGTACGGGAGTGATCGCTTGCGCAGATGCAGCGCCCGTATGTCCGTATAAAGTAATGGTAAACATAGCACCAAGCAGGCAAGCATTTGTTAAAATTTTAGTTAAACGCATAGGTTTATTCGTTCCCTTCAATTATGCATGGATTGGAATAATGCACAGCTATAGAATAGCTGAAAATAAGCGATGACGCTATGATTCCACTATACTACAATCCATGAAGATAGACCAAGTTCGGATGAATGCTGAATAGCCTGTAGGGCAATACGTGGATCAGCTACGATTGGATTCAAATAAAAATTCCGGCTCCTCAACGTAAGGAAGCCGGAATAGATTAGAATGACACAGTATTATATTAAGGGAGCAAATGCGTAACCGCTTCGCGTACTTCCTCGCGAGCTAGCTCATGTCCGAAGATCGATACATGCCCAGCATCCTCGCGCGAACGAATCAAGCGACCGATGCCCTGACGTAAGCGTAGCAGCATATACGGCATATCCACATCATGGAACGCATCCTCGGATTCGGCACGACGAGAGGCAAAGACAGGATCATTCGGTGGAAATGGTAACGACCAGACAATCACTCGGGACAGCGATGGGCCTGGTATATCCAGTCCTTCCCACAACGTTACCGCACAGAGCACACTCGTCTCCTCCTGCTGGAAGGCAGAGATTAGATGGCTAATCTCCGCTGTTCCTTCATATAGCATCCGATACGGCAATGGATCAGCATCAGCCAGCAGCGATTCTGCTGTCTGGCGAAATGCTGTCAGCTCCTGCATGGAAGAGAATAAAAGGAGTGAACGTCCTCCACTTTGCCCGATGAGCGACAGCACCTGCTCGGTCTGAACAAGCTGGTATGCTGGAGTTCCTACCGTTGCTGTAGTAGCTGTTCTAGTCGCTGTGAGCGGTACCTGGAATAGCTCTGCCTTCATCTGCTGCTCATAATCATAAGGTGAAGCAACGGAGAAGGACAGATACTTTTCAATACCAAGACTATCTGCAATATAAGCAAATGATCCGTCCACTGATAACGTAGCTGAGGAGAAAATAACGGGCATCTGCTTATCAAATACCATTTCGCCCAGTACTTCTTTTACCTTTTTCGGCATAATGACAAGCGTTAGATCATCACCTTCGCCTTCTACCCACGAGATCAGCTGATCCTGCTGACGGCATAGACCAAGAGCGAGCTGAATCATCTCCAGATGCTCCTCGACGATTTTGAGCTGATAATCATCAAGCGTGAACAGACCGCTCTCAAATACAAGCTCCTCCTCGATCAGATCGATATGTTGCTTCACATCTGCAATCTGCTTCAGCAGTTCATCGCTCCATTCGATATCACGACGATCCGAGCCTGGCACCGGACGGCTATACTGACCAAGCATATGGAACAGCCGATCACTTTGCACAATAACTTCCTCTACAGCCAGCGCCAGCGTTTCGCGCACTTCTCCATCCAGTAGACGGGTCACGATGCTTTCGAATAACGCTTGCTTTAGCTTGTAGGTCAGTGCATTTTGCGCTGCTGTTTCCAGTAGATGACCTTCGTCAAATACGACCGAGCTATGCTCAGGTAGCAATGGAAGCTGACCTTCGCGCTTACGTCCTTCATATGTCCACACATGCTCCATATAAAAGTCATGGGAACAGATAATCAGATCGGTCGCCTTGCGATAATAATCTCGCGATAAGGTCTGTCCACAACGATGTCGCTGTGAGCAAACGAGACAATCCTGAAAGACGTCCCAGCCAATTTTATTCCATTGCTCATCATTTAATTCTGGATAATCCTTACGATTACCGTATGGGTAGAAACGTTGAAGGGTATCCGAGTAATGCACGAACTCTGGCAGATCGCTATAAATCTCTCGATACAGATTATCCTCCAGCGGCTCCGCACGGACAGCATCCAGCTTATTCAGACAGATGTATTGATCCGGTGATTTTCCGAGTCTAGCATCGACCTGCAAATCCAGATACTGTGCTAGCTTGCTAATATCGCCTTCTGGCTTCACCAGCTGCTCGATCAGCGACTCGTCTGCACAGGCGATAATCGCTGGCTTGCGTGTATACCGTGCATAGGCGATTGCATATAACAAATAAACGAGTGTCTTTCCCGTTCCGACACCTGCTTCGGCAAAAATCGTCTTCTTCTCGGCATAAGCCTTTTCAAGCTGGAATGCCATATAAATCTGTTCATCCCGTAGCTCCAAGCCCGCCTCAGGTAAAATGTCATAAAACACATCAGCAATCCATTCGCCAGCCTGCTGAACAAATGGACGCGATGGATCAAATGTAAATGGATATGTGCTCAAGCCTGTAATTCCCCCACCCGCTAAATAATATCGTCATCCAAGCTATACACACGGACCTGCTTTTCGTACGATTGGCATCATTATATTATAACGGATAGAGGACAGGTAAGGAAATAGATTTTAAAAGAAATGATTTATCATAACTAGCTTATTTCAGCAAGCCCTTTTGCTGTAGGAAGCTACGTGCGACCTCGGCTGCCGATTCACCGCCCACATTGACGCGATAATTCATTTGTCGCATCTCATCATCCGTAATTTGACCGGTGAGCTTATCCAGTGCCTGTACGACCTCGGGATGCTTTTGATACGTTTCTTCCCGCATGAGAGGTGCTCCCTGATAAGGTGGGAATAGACCGCGATCATCCTCCAGCACACGCAGCTTATACTGTGCCAGCTCACTATCGGTAGAATAGGCATCGATCAGTTGAATATCACCTGCTTCGATTGCACTGTAGCGTAGCTTGGGCTCCATTGTAGTCAGATTAGGCAGCTGCAAGCCGTATAACTTTTGCATACCTATATAGCCGTCATTACGATCCGCAAATTCACGTGTAAAGCCAACCTTAATCGTAGAGGCGACCTTTTGCAGATCAGAGATCGTTTTTAGCCCATTTTGCTCGGCATAGGCTTCTGGTACAGCGAGTGCATACGTATTGTTGTATTTCATCGGTGGCAATAGCTCCATCTGGAACTTCTGCTTCATACCGTCTCGTGCTTGTTCATACACCTTGCCGCTATTGGTACTACTCGCATCTTCGCGCAGAAATTCAGCAATCGCCGTGCCTGTAAATTCAGGATAGATGTCGATGCTGTTATTTTGCAGGGCATTGAATAGGAACGAGGTTTTACCCAGTCCCGGCTTGAGCGAGACATGCAGATTCGTATCCTGCTCGATCAGCTCTTTATACATATTAATGAGAATTTCAGGTTCTGCACCCAGCTTACCTGCGATGACCAGATCCTTTTGCGATTGATTAATTAGTGGTAGCACGGTTGCCGACACCACCACAACAGCGGCAAGCGCCAGCATCCATAGGGCACGCTTGAAGCTAGCGCGCTCAATCACACGCAGTAGCAAGTCGAATACAATCGCCAGCAGGGCCGCAGGAATTGCACCCAATAGAATCAAAGCACTATCGTTACGGTCAATCCCGAGCAAAATAATATCTCCGAGCCCGCCTGCACCGATAAGTGCTGCCAGCGTTGTCGTTCCGATAATAAGCACCATTGCAGTCCGAATACCTGCCATAATTACAGGTAATGCAAGTGGCAGCTCTACCTTGAACAAGCGCTGTCCGCGCGTCATTCCCATCGCATCTGCTGCCTCCAGCAGGGATGGATCAACACGGCGAATCCCGGTATACGTATTTCGTAAAATAGGCAGCAGTGCGTAAATTACAATGGCTACGATAGCCGGTATAATCCCAATACCAAGCAAGGGAATCAGTAAGCCCAGTAGTGCCAGTGACGGAATCGTCTGGAGCACTGCTGCAACGCCGAGCACACCCTCTGATATTTTCAGATGTCGGGAAATATAAATGCCGAGTGGAATCGCAATAATGAGCGCACAGATGAGCGCGATAAAGGAGATTAAAATGTGCTGTGTGAGCGCCTCGACCCATTGATCCTGACGCTGTACCCATACATTGACCAGATTGTTCCACATATTCACTCGCCCCGTCTCCCTTCACGATCCGACTGCGGATGGACAGAAGGAGACTTGTCTAATGAGTCAACTGATTGATCGGATACAACGGGATTGTGTGGAGATGGATCATCGCTATTCATATTCGAGTGAACAGCTGAATGAACTACAGGTGCAGCCGCTTGAAAAAATTCACGCACAAAATCATTGGCTGGACGATTCATCAGCATATCCGGTGTATCCACCTGAAGCATACGTCCTTCCTGCATTAATCCGATGCGATCCCCAAGCTTGATCGCCTCCTGAATATCATGCGTAACAAAAACGATCGTCTTGCGAATCGTCGCCTGCAATTCGAGCAGATCATTTTGCAATCGCTCACGGGCGATCGGGTCCAATGCGCTAAATGGCTCATCCATTAAAATAACAGGCGGATCGGCTGCGAGCGCGCGTAGCACACCGATACGCTGCTGCTGTCCGCCAGATAGTTCGGATGGCTTGCGTGTACGGAATACCGCAGGATCAAGCCCTACCATATGCAGCAGCTCATCAATACGCTTATCAATGCGCGCCCGCTCCCATCCACTTAATTCAGGTGTGATCGCAATGTTTTGCTCTACCGTCATATGAGGAAACAGGGCGATCTGTTGCAGCACATAGCCAATACCACGCCGTAGCTCATGAGGCTGCATATCCTGAACGATATTGTCGTTCACTTCAATCGTTCCACTGCTCGGCTCAATCAGGCGATTAATCATTTTGAGTGTGGTCGTTTTGCCACATCCACTTGGTCCAACGAGTACAAAAAATTCACCCTGTTCAATATGTAAATCCATCGGCTGTACAGCCATGGTGCCGTCTTCATATTGCTTTGACACACCTGTAAAAGTTATCATAGTTCGCCCCCCGGCTCATTGTTGACTGCTAATCTGCTATTACCCAACCTTTTATCCACTTACCCAGCAGATACGAAATATGGGGATGACCCGCTTTATTTCCCTTATATTCCCTCTAACTCCTCCATTCATCTATAATCGACATGTGCAGAGTAGACAAACGACAACTCCAATTAAAAAGGCAAGCCATCTGCGGACGATTGGAACATTCCGCTTGTGGCTTGCCTTTATATCCTGCATGGACGATATATTATTCGATCAATATATGCTTGCAATGAACGACAAGCATATATCGAGTTGACTCCCGTTTTCTTACCTTATCTACACTGTAGTTAGCCAGAATAGTGATGATATATTAACGCTACCACCTATCATCAGCTCTAATTCATCCTGCTATCAACCGTGTACAAGTTGGAAGAAGTTTAGCGACGCATGCGCTCGATCTGCTCGCGTCCTTTATCGACTAAATCCTTGCCTTTATCCTTTAACGACTCATCGTGCGTATCGTCCGTACGTCTGCGATCACGATCCATTGGATCCATCGAACCGGTATTTGCCATATTATTGCCCATAGCGCCAGTCGTTCCCATGCTCGCACGCTGTATCGAATCGTCCCCCATCGTTGGCTGACCCGTGCGATCCAGACGTTGCTCATCATTGGTAACGCCAAGCTCTTGCTCTGTGCGTACATCGCGCTCTGGCAAGGTTGCATCCGTACGAGTTGTACCGAGTGCACCAGCATCCTCATCAGCGACCATACGTTCTTCACGATTCACCATACGCTGCTGAGATTCCTCTGTTGTGATCACACCATTTACACGCTCCGTGCCCTGTTGTGGAATGTCATTATTCACCGTCGTATTCAGTGGTGCATCGTAGTAACGGCTATTCGTTGCCCCATTAGCGCGGAATACATCATAGATGCGCTGGCGATTACCAGCGGCACTATCCACCATGACAAGAATATGGCCTTCATTCACATTAGCTTCATATTCCTTGGCTTCTTCCTCTGGAATGCCCATACCGATCAGACCGCCGACTAAGCCGCCTGCACCAGCACCTGCTGCGGCACCAGCCAGCGTTACTGCGATTGGACCCGCTGCCATAATGGGACCAAAGACAGGAATCGCTGCAATCCCCAGCCCTGCGAGTAATCCAGCTACACCGCCGATAACGCCGCCCGTGGTTGCGCCTGTCGCTACACCTTCGGGTGCTTTGGTGCCTGTCTCATCGCCGAGATGACGCATTTCCGCTTTGTTATTTCCTACAATGGAGATGTCGTCTGAAGCAAAGCCTGCATCTTTCAGATCGCGTATTGCCTTACTCGCTTCCTGCTCAGTTGTGAATACCCCTACGATTTTACGTGTCTCATTATCCAGTTCATTACGATTGTGCCCGTTGTTCAACATGATGTTTCCTCCTTCGCATAATCTAATAATGTTCTGCACTTTCTTGTTACATTATTAACCTCAGCTGTAAAATCCAAACATCATACATTATTATTTTGCTATATAAGTCACTCAAAAAAGTATTTTTCAAGATGCTCATTCCTACAAATGGATATGCCTATTGAAGTGTGGGATAAGTGTTTAATATAAGAGCATTTTAAAGCTTTATCCATTACGCATAAAAGATTTCGATGTTCACAATCTAATATCCACATCCTACTAATTCCGCTCTGCGCCCTCGCTCCACGGATTATTCACATTAACCGCCTCATTGCGACGAAGAATATCGTAAATTTCTTCCGTGCGTCCGCTCGCCTCTGACACAAGAATCAGGATGTTACCTTTGCCAAGCTGCTCCTCATAATGTCCGGCTTCTTCTTCAGACAAACCATATCCGATTAAAGCACCGATCAGACCACCTGCACCGGCTCCGACTAAGGCTCCTGTAAACATACTGGCGATTGAGCCAATCGCTAGCATAGGGCCTACACCTGGAATAGCAAATGTCGCAACCCCGGCTAACATTCCTGCCAATCCACCGAATACGGTCGTTTCTGACATGCCTGCCTGACGCTGTGCCTGAATGTCTACTCCTGTCTCTCGTTCAATCGCTTCTGCATCGCCTGGATTTTGCGCCAGTACCGAGATATCTCGATCTTCAAAACCTGCCTGTCGCAAATCACGAACGGCTTGCAATGCCTGCTCTTCGTTCACAAACACACCAATAATCTTTTCCATCACTTTATTATATGGATCGTTCATAGGATATACTCACCTTTTCTGTCATGTCATCGTTGTACCTGCTTTTACTCGTTGCATGTGTAACATGGATATATAGACTATACTTAGACGTAATGCCTACTTGCTTAAACGGAAGCGTAAATATTTTTAAAATCAGCTATAGACAATCACTAAACCTCACATATGTAAACGCATACAACTTACACGGATATAAATATGCCAATTATGATAGCGTTATCATTTCATTATTACCTATCATCTACCTACATAAGCTGTTCATAATAAGCCAATTATGACCTCATATTTGACATATTCCAGTTGAAATAAGGCAAAAGCTGACGATTTCTATGCCTGTAAGCTCACATCTACCACGATTTAGACGGAGTAGCTATATAGCTGTTATTTTTCTACTCACATTCATGAAGCACATTCGACATATTTACGCGCAGGTCATCCCTTTTTACAATACAGACATCGCGATAAGACGATCTCTTGCAGCGAAGAGTCCATCGCTTCTTCTTTTTCACTCCTTATCCATTGATCTTAGATGATCATCACTGCAAGCAAGCGTACAGGTATAACGAATGAATCCCCATCCTTATCTAAGCGACTCTTCATGAAGGGGAGTGGATGATAAGAGGAACACTGAAGGAGGAATAGGATGCAAAAGAATATGTCCGATACCGTGCAAGTGAAAGGGCGATCACAAGCATCAGCCCAGGATAAACGACATACGTTTTGGAAACGAATCTCACGTAACTGGGAACTGTATCTGCTGATCGCTCCCGCATTCCTGTACTTCTTAATCTTCCATTATGGACCTATGTATGGCATTCAAATCGCGTTTAAAAACTTCCTACCCGCTCGTGGTATCACCGACAGCCCCTGGGTCGGCTTCGATCACTTTATTCGATTTTTTAATTCTTATTATTTCTGGGATCTCATACGTAATACACTGACAATCTCTCTCTATCAGCTTATCGTCGGCTTTCCATTACCGATTCTGCTAGCACTTGCTTTTAATGAAATTCGCAATGGCTGGTTTAAGCGCACCGTACAGACGGTTACGTATGCACCTCATTTTATCTCGGTTGTCGTTATGGCAGGGATTATCGTGACCTTCCTGTCACCCTCTACTGGTATTATCGTTAAAATGATTGAATGGATGGGCTTTAGCTCGCCTGCCTTTTTGACTGACCCGGCATGGTTCAAAACGATGTATGTACTATCCGGCGTCTGGCAGAGCACAGGCTGGGGAACAATCATCTATCTTGCCGCCTTATCGGCTGTCGATCCGCAGCTACATGAAGCGGCGATTGTAGACGGTGCCAGTCGCTGGCGGCGCATCTGGAGCATCAATATCCCGACGATCATTCCGACGATTACGATTCTGCTTATTTTGAATGTGGGCAGCATTCTAGGCGTTGGCTTTGAAAAGATATTACTGCTGCAAAATCCGCTCAATATGAGCTCTTCGGATGTTATTGATACCTTTGTCTATCGAACAGGTCTACTCAATGTACAGTACAGCTTCTCCACTGCTGTTGGTCTATTTAACTCGGTTGTGAATGCTTTGCTGCTCATTGCGGTCAATCAGATCGCACGTAAAACGAGTGAGCATAGTCTATGGTAGAGCGTCGAATACGTTTGCCGAAGATAAAGGGATAAAGACTCCGTTTATTAAGTTATAACGAACACAATAACACCATTAGATTTGCATTACTGGCATGGATATCAGATGGATAGGTCTATGCCTCCAGCATTATGGATCTCAGACTCGATCGGATTGCCCATGATCTCAATCTGATTCCTGGATCGTCATAATCTGGATCATCATAATATTGTATGTATTTTCGTCATAATACATGTTAGGAAGGAGATGGATGTATGGCTGCTGTGATTAAGGAAAGTCGATCGGATCGCATCTTTTTACTACTAAATTATGTGTATCTGGCCATTGCGCTTATCTGTGTACTCTATCCGCTTGTCTATATCGTAAGTGCCTCGATCAGTTCACCAACGTATGTGAACTCCGGTGAAATGTGGCTTTTCCCCAAGGGCATTACTTTTGAAGGCTATCAGCGTGTATTTGAAAATCAGTCCATATGGCAGGGGTATGCCAATACGATCCTGTATACGGTTGTCGGTACGCTTGTGAATCTGCTCGTGACGATTCCAGCGGCCTATGCGCTAAGTCGATCGGACTTTGTAGGACGTGGATTTTTCATGGCGATGTTTTTGGTCACGATGTTCTTCAGTGGTGGCTTGATTCCAACATATTTACTTGTGAAAAACCTCGGCCTGGTCAATACGATGTGGGCATTAATTTTACCAGGTGCGGCTTCGGTCTGGAACATTATCGTAGCACGTACCTTCTTCCAATCCACAATTCCAAAAGAACTACAGGAAGCCGCTCATATTGATGGCTGTACGAATCTGCGTCTGTTCTGGAAAATCGTCATTCCGCTGTCGGCTCCGATCATTGCCGTGATGGCACTCTTTTACGGTGTCGGACACTGGAACAGCTATTTTAACGCATTAGTCTACTTAAATGATGAATCCAAATATCCACTACAAATGGTATTACGTCAGATTCTCGTCTTGCAGGAGATGACGGGTAGCGGTATTGGCGCCGCCACCAGCGGCGAAGCAGCGATGGCGATGAATGCACGTGCTGATTCGGCGGCACTGCTGAAATACGCGGTTATTATCGTATCGACGCTGCCAATTATTGCGGTCTATCCATTTTTACAGCGCTATTTTGTACAGGGTGTCATGATTGGCTCGGTAAAAGGTTAATTTCCTATTTCCCTAATTTGAAGGAGGCATACTATGAAAGGTTCATTTCGTACCCATTCTGGCTCGTCCACTTCATTTTTCCAGCGCTTTAAGGCGCCGCGTACAGCAACGCTCGTCCTATCTATTGTACTGGGTACCTCGCTGTTAGCAGGCTGTTCCTCCGGCTCCAGTGAGCCACAGGTAGGCAGTGCGGAGTCAGCTGCCAATGTGAATAAGGAAGGCTTCCCGATCGTCAAGGAAAAGATCACACTCAGTATGATGGGCCCTGATGTGGGGATGCAAAACTGGAAGGACATGCCTGCTTTTCAGGAAATGGAAAAGCTAAGCAATATCTCATTCAAATTCGAGAATCCACCACTGGATAGCTTTGAAACGAAAAAGAATCTAGTGTTCGCAAGCGGCGAATATCCCGACATCTTCTACGCCTCCTCTTTAACACAGGCAGATGAGGTCAATTACGGCAGTCAGGGCATTCTACTGCCGCTGGAGGATCTGATCGATAACGGCTATGCTCCTAATCTGAAAAAGGTGCTTGATGAAAATCCAGCCATTCGCAAATCAATCACCACACCGGATGGACATATCTATTCACTGCCTGTTATTAATCAGCAAAGCATCTGGTATCGCAGTCCAATGTGGTATAACGGCGACTTCCTTGAAGCGTTGAATGTCAAAGAAGCCGATCTACCAAAGACGACAGAGGAGCTGTATGATCTGCTCGTGCGCTTCCGTGACGAAGATCCAAATGGCAACGGGAAAAAGGATGAAATTCCACTCGCCTCCGTCAAGTTGGACGACGTTCGCTCCTGGCTGCTCGGTGCGTGGGGCATCTATGGCGAGGATATCTATAATGATGCTAACGGCAAAGTCCATTTCGCTCGTACCGAGGATGGCTATCGTGAATTCCTGACCTATATGAATCGCCTGTGGAGCGAGAAGCTATTAGATCATGAAACCTTCTCCCAAACCCCGGATCAGAAAAAGGCAAAAGGCGCGAGCAATCAGCTTGGTCTATTCCAGGATTGGCATGCTTACTTTACCCATGGCGGCAAGCCGACAACCAAAGACCCGATGTTCATTCCTGTTAAAAGCGATGCTGTCGACAAGCCTGCTGTAGCGATTCACCCGGGTCTATCTACCGGTGCCTTCGCCATTACAGAGAGCAATCCAGCACCGGAAGCCTCCCTGCGCTGGGTCGATTATATGTACAGCTATGATGGTGCAATGCTATTCGACAAAGGGCCGGAGGGTCTGATCTATGAGACGGTTAACAAAGAGGATCATACGAAGAAATGGAAGCCGCTACCAAGCGAATACAATAGCCGTGAGGACTACCGCGGTACATTGACACCGAACTATGGTACGCCTGCCCCTACTCTGCTCAGCCCTGATCTACAAAAAGGGCTAAAGGAAGACTTCGATCTATGGGTGGACAAGCAGAATGAAGAAAAGATTCTTGCCTATGATCCACAGCCTCCATTCCCGATCCTCTATCTGACACCAGAGGAGCAGTCGGAGATTTCCAGTCTGCGTGCGGATATGGATACGTACATTCAACAGATGGAAGCCAAATTCGTTACCGGACAGGAGCCACTAAGCGGCTGGGATAATTATCTCGCTACCGTTAAGCAAATGGGCAGTGATCGGATTATCGAAATTTATCAGGCAGCGTATGATCGTTGGAAAAACAGCTGATTTATCGTAATCGAACATTTTATACATTTGAATAAAAATACAAGTTCACTTTATGAATGATCAACGATATTTTTTATAGTATTTCGTGAAGCTATCTGTAGCATTCTCCGTGCATAGCGAGCAAAAGGCAGTCCTTAAAGGGCTGCCTTTTGTATTATTGATTACTTGTTACTAACTACTTATTACTATTGATTGATCATTAAACTATCGCTGTAATTACATCAGCAAAATAACAGCAAAATAACAGCAAAATAACAGCAAAATAACAGATTTACACCCTTATCAGCGAAATGAAACACCTATTTTGCAAAAAACAGTTTATTTGGTTAATTAAAAGCCGGCTAGCTACCGATAATAATATTGCGGAAAGAAGATTAAATATACAATAAAAGGGGACATCACATGAAAAAATGGATGATCTGGTGCTTGGCGATTATGATTGCTTTGCCAAGCGCAGCGGCTACACCTGTCTATGCCGATGATAATACGGCAAGTACGACAAGCAGCAATACAAGCAATACTGAACCATCCAACAGTAATAGTACAGTTTCATCTGATACGTACTCTACGGGCAATTCTTCAACATCCAATACGACCAATACCTCTACTTCTACTTCAGGAGGCGGCGGTACTGCCACTATCACCTCTACAACTAGCAAACCAGTCATTAACCTTATTGGTGATAGCAGTGTTCGTATGAAAATTGGTACACCCTTTGCTGATCCAGGCACAACGGTACAGGACGATGTATACAATGACCTTTCCGCAACGGTGACGTATACACTGAATGACCAGCCAGTTAATTCGATTAACACCAATGCAACTGGCACTTACGTTATTCATTACAATGTGACCACATCAGACAACCGTGTCGCCGATGAAGCTACACGTACCGTAACTATTGTCAATGTTGGCGACTATGTTAACCTGTCCGGTATCCATGTAGACAATGCCTATGGAATGGCGTATCACGGAGATTATGTGTATGTTGCACAACGTGACAAAGGACTAGCACGTGTTAATCTCTATAGCGGCAAGGTCGAACAGATCGTCAGCTCCAACCAATCCTTTATGGCAGTCGCGCTTGATTCTGCTGGTAATCTTTTCTTCACGATAGACAGCGATTCGACGATCTACAAGTTGGATCATAACGAGCTGAACAATCTTCCAATGAGCCAAAGTAATTTCAACTCCAAAAAGAGTGTGTATTTCTCTTCTAACCAGTATAACTTCTTTTATGGTTTAGCGTTCGACAGTCAGGATAACATCTACTTCTCGGATTTCAGCTCCAAGGGTATTTTGAAACTGCCTGCCAATTCGCTCACGCCACAAGTTGTACTGAGTGGTTTCACGACTTACTTTAGCAGCTTCACCATTGATCCGCTAGGAAATTTATATACGAGCGGCAGAGATGGGAATGTGTACCGAATTGATTCTAGTTCACTTCAATCCCTCCCTCTAAGTACAAATAGTCTCGTAAATATTAGCAACGGTCAATTCAGTGGCGGTTATGGCATGTTCTTTACGCCAGATGGTACATCGTATATGGGTTCCTCTTTTGGAAAGAATCAACAATCGACGTTGACTCCAGTCATTACGCTGAATGGAGTTTCACCAATTACGATAACTCAATATGATTCCTTCTATGATCCAGGTGTAATCGTTACGCCGAGTAAATACGACGGTCTTCAACAGACGACCACGTATACATTGAATGGGGCTTCTGTTCCAAGTATCGACACAAGTGTAGTTGGTACGTATACCATTCATTATAATGCTTCGATCACATCACAATATGTAGCCAAAGAAGTGACTCGTAGCGTTATCGTTAAGCCTGGCCCAACACAAGTGAGCGATGTGCAATTGAATCGTCCATTCGGACTGGCTTATTATAATGGCGACGTCTATTATGCTGATTATAGTTACGGTCTTTCTAGAATTTCGACGAAAACATTTAAAATCACACGTATTATTAAAAGCTATGATACGAATATAGTCGCAGTTGCGCTTAATAAAAATGGCGATCTATTCTACGTGATTAGCGGTCAAAGCAAAATTTACAAGCTGGATCATTCCTATTTGAACGATCCCGAAAACTTCCCGTATTATGACGAAGACCTTGCAGATTACAGCAAATTGTATTATCAGGCACCGTTAGACACGTCCAATAATTCGTATGACATGGCCATTGCGGGCTTAGCTTTTGATGGAAATGATCGTCTATATTTCACTTTGCAAATGGATAATGAAATGCAGGCTATCTCCAACATCATGCGTTTCCCTGCTGACTCTGCAACGACTCCTGATGTAGTAGCTACGTATCCAACACGAGCATACGGTCTGACGATTAGTCCTCTGGGCAACCTGTATGTGAATGTAGGATTGAATGGTCTGTATAAAGCGGATGCGTCTTTACTGAATAATGTTCCGATCGCGTACACTCAATTCAAATTAATGAGCAATGTTAGCATGGGATATGGTGTCGTATTCCTGCCCGATCGTACAGGCTATACCAGCTCTGTACAATCTACAACCAATACACTGAACAAGCTTAGCTTCCTCGACTCCCTTGCGGCAACGAGTGTTAAGCTGGACAAATCAACACTGACACTCACTGAAGGCGATGCTCCTGCTCTGCTCACCGCCAGCATTTTGCCAGATAATGCTACAGATACACAGCTGGTTTGGAAAAGCAGCAATGAGCAGGTTGCTACGGTTCAAAATGGTGTCGTAACTCCAGTTGGCAAAGGAACGGCATCAATCACCGTCTATGTAGCTAACCAGCAGGATGCATCCGATACCGCGACGATTACTGTGAATGCTAAACCTGTTATCGTGGACCCTGTTATTGTAAAAGACGACAAAAAGAAAACCGATAGCTCTCTAACACTGGGTGTAGATGGTGGCGCAGGTAAAACGTACGTGCCTTCTACAGCTAGCGAATCCCGCTCCACTCAATTCGATGGCAGTGTACTGCGCACCATTACGTTTGATCCAAGCAAAATGTCAGGTGCCATCAATTTGCTTAAGAGCATGAAAGAATCTACGGTTCGCTTAAACGTTCCGGCAATCGACAATGTAACTTCGAATACTGATATTAACCTGCCGCTGAGTGTATCTAATTCCATCAGCAGCAATGACATGAACTTGAACATCAATACCAGCAAGATTCAGCTTGCCATCCCAAACAGTTCAATGCTTAATGTCAATCAAGATATCAATTTCAAAATCAATGTACTCGATAAGTATCAGGACATGTTAAAAGAGAAAGTACGCGCCTCCAACATGTCGATTGTAAAACAAATTGTTGGTAATGCTGATCTTTCTGTTGTTAGCAATCCGATCGACATCATTACAAATTTCCAGAACAAGCCTGTTGATGTGTTAATCCCACTGGATACGGTTAAAATACCGAGCCTTTCCGTCGTGAAAGATCTGTATGTATATGTGAATCATAGTGACGGTAGCGAGGAATTTATCAAGCCTACTTTGATTACAGACGATTCCGGCAATCAAGTTTTGCAAATCAACACAAGCAAATTCAGTACGTTTACCGTTATGCAAGTGAGTGGTACTACAACCAATGCAGGTACAACACCTGTAACGGGTACGAACCCTGCTAACACAGGTGGTATCGTCAAACCTGCTTATATCGAAGGCTATCCAGATGGAACCTTCCGTCCAAACAACAGCCTGACTCGTGCTGAGCTCGCTTCCCTGCTCTATCGTCTGCAAGCAACAAGCAGCAATGCAGGCACAGTAAAAAGCTTCAAGGATGTATCTTCTAGCTTCTGGGCGAATCAAGCGATTCAATCGATGCAGTCTGCTGGACTGATGAGTGGTTTGCCAAACGGTACCTTCGCTCCATCCAAGCCGATCACGCGCGCTGAAATGGCGATCATTTTGAGCCGCTGGCAAGGTCTTAGCGGTCAGGGTGGTACAACATTCGCAACGGATATCAACGGTCACTGGGCAGAGCGTGAAATCAAGCTTGTGCTGACAGCAGGTCTGATGCAGGGCATTAGCCCATCCAGCTTCCAGCCGAATGCACCACTGACTCGTGCTCAAGCCGTAACGATCCTCAACAAGATTTTGGAGAAAACAGCTGTCCTGTCTGCTCGTCCAACACCGTGGAAGGATGTACCATCCAGCCACTGGGCGTATGCCGACATTATGGAAGCTTCGAACTCCTACTCACTGAAATAAAGTAACATCGTATAAGCGAAAAGCACGCTAACAAAAACCACCTTCGAGACACTCCAGCATATTCGCTGCTGACGTTGATCTCTTGAAGGTGGTTTTTGTATTTATTCTGTTCATTGTTATGAGATCGAATCTCGAATCTCCAGTGCTGACTGCTCCTCTTCCCCATGATGAAGCTTGCGATACTGCCCTGGTGTACAGCCCATTTCCTTTTTAAACTTGCGAATAAAATTAGCTGTATCCAGATAACCGACTCGCACAATAATATCCTTGAGTGGATGATCGGTTTCTGTAATCTGCCGAATCACCTCGTCTCGCCGTAGCTGCCAGATATACTGGGAGAAGGTTACGCCTGTTTTCTCCTTAAATGTACGACTCAAATACGAGCTGGAAATGGAAAATTGCTGTGCCATTCCTTCCAGACTGAGTGCATAATCAGCATACTGCTCCTCTACATACGCAACAATCTGATCCATTAGTGATACTTGCTCGGTCTCCTGCTTATGCTCCGCACATTCGCAAATCCGAATAGCCAGCATTTGCAGCTGTCCTTCCAGCTCTTCTGCCGTCTCGAAAGCAGATACCTGTGGCATATCGCGTAGACTGCCCAGCAAGCCTGCATCAGACGCTGCACGGAGTACCGTATTCAGCAGATCGAACAAAATACATCGCATCAGTGGTAAAGGCAGGGACTGTGCATGCACGCCTGCGGTAATCGTATGAATCATATGGCTTGCAACCTGAATATTGCCCTGCTTGAGACTCTGAGACAGCTTCAGCAGCGATTCATTGCTAATCCAGAACTGACTGCTGCCTGAGCGCTCCTCTTCCTGATGAAGCTGATTAAAGTACGTTACACTGGATGTCTCTCCGATCACACGATATTCCATCGCCGTAGCGGCTTCAATAAATGATTGGTTGATCATCTCCAGCTGAGTATAGCTTGTGCCTACACCAACAGTAGGTACAGTGCCATAATGCTGGCGTACCAGCTCTCGTACTGCCTCTACAATGCTACACATGCTCGTCTCCTGCTCCCGATCCTTTTGAGGTTGCCAGCATACTGCAAGTGCGAGTCGGTTACTTGAGGAATATTCCACCCCATATAGATGCGCACCAAGCTCTGGCAATGCCACCTCGCTTAATACATCCGGTAAGCTAAGATAGGGGCTTACGGTCTCATCTAATAGCTCTACATTGCTGGCAGCTGTCGTATTCGCAGCACGAGTCGCCAAGGCATCGCCAGATACGATCATGACAAAATATTGTAGCCCTTCACCTCGAAGTCCAAGTCCATCGATCAGACGAACGGTTTCTGGATCATCTGGCTGTCCATGCTTCATGAGCATCAATAAACATTGATGCCGTACATAGGGCTGCTGCAAGCCCACCTGATCCCGATAATGCAGCAACGTTTCTCGAATCCATGCCCATTCATTGTGCATAGACGAATCGGCTACAGGGTGACGTACAGGCGACGAGCCTGCTCCTGTACTACGAGATTGTGCAAATTCGACCAGATCACGCAATGGCCCATATTGACGACGCGCCAGCATTAGCGCCACCGGAATACCTGCCAGTGCAACGAGTGCAAAGATTAACACAATAAGCGTCTGCACATGGAAGATACGACTGAAAAATTGATCGCTTGGCATCGTCGTCACATATGTCCAGCCATTTTCCTGCGATTCGACCGCCACAACCGATTGCTGCTTGCCACCAAGCTCCATATTGTGAATGCCTGATTTGAGCTCTGCCAGCGTACTCAGCTCCAGCGGTGTAGGCGGTGCATCATGACTATTGGCTGTTAACACATGACCATTATTATCGAAAATATAACTATTGCCTGTAAAGTCACTCAGTACCGAATCCATCATTCCTGTTAGTCTGGATTCATTAATCAAATAAACGACG
This sequence comes from Paenibacillus hunanensis, assembly GCF_034055775.1. Taxonomy (NCBI): domain Bacteria; kingdom Bacillati; phylum Bacillota; class Bacilli; order Caryophanales; family Paenibacillaceae; genus Paenibacillus; species Paenibacillus hunanensis. The sequence continues at coordinate 3,089,521 of NZ_CP139194.1, forward strand.
GTTGCATAGGGATACGCATCAGTCGGCTTGATCGGCACCATATGTACCAGCATCGACGACTGACGCGAGTTCACGGTCACCCCATCCGCCGGTCTTGTAAGCGGATACTTAATTTCATTCAGGTCACGCTTAATTTGCTGTTGATCCCAGCTATTAAATTTGTACGTTTTACCGAACACAACATTCAGACCACTTAATCCTTCCGACGAATAAATGACCGAATCATTATGAAAATATAATAGCAGATCGTCGATAATCGCACTATTCGCCCGATATTGATCCAAACGGCGGATCGCTTCGCTGCTGTAATACGGATGCTTCACCATATAGCGAGTCAGGCTATTGTCATAGCTCATACGAATCGCAATATCACGTAACTCCGTCATACGTCCATCGATCGTCATACGCACCTGATTGAGCTGGTTTACATTGGATTGCTCAATCTCAGTACGCAGACTTTTTACCGCACTCTGATAAATAAAGATCGTAATCACGATCAGCGGAATAAGGAAAATTAACAAATAGGACACCATATAGCTTCGCTGTAATCTTGAGCCCCTACGCTTGAATATCATCCGTTTCCTCCTCACGCATAACGATAATCGCCAGCCAGGTCGTACCTAAAGTCAGATGCCTGTGTCAGATCGCTCATGCCTTTTCAAAAGGACAGCTGAGTGCTAGCAGAACACCTGTATAGAGAGGGTCAGAAGCGGAATAAGCAACTTTGCTTATTATAAAGCGCTACATTCTGCACCACTGTGTACGACAGCCTTTTCTATCGCTGCTTATGAATTATGGAACACGTAACAACGTAATTATAAAGCCGTGCTAATCTTCTTTAACGTCGTTCAATGAATATTAATTTTGCGAAAGCAACAGAGATTCATGCTATTTCACCGAGGAAGAAATAAGATAGATTAACAGTGAAATCGATTTTATTAAAATGGATCACATGACAAGCGATCATGAGGATGTTGATCAAAAATGGTAGTCATCCTGCTGTTATTTTATCCATCATACAGCAGATGATTTTACAAAATGAGAACATGATCACATCAATTGTAGCTTATTTTCGCTATCTGAGAAGGGTTAAGTTTGCAGATTCGTTAAATTTGGTACTTTTTGATCACATTTGGCTAACATAGCGTTTACGTTGTTAGGTCAGAGAAATTATTCATGACTTTTTTTCCTGCTTCTGGTATGCTGTACATGAAATCCCGACAAGAAAGGATGATGAATATGAGAATCTATACGTTTTTTCGCAGCCGTCTGACACTCGTGACCATTTCAAAATCGGGAGCAATGAACGGATAAAGATTCATAAGCTCCCGTCATAAAAGGAGCTAACCGAATTGGAACTTAATAAATACGGATATAATGATCATTTTGCAGGGCGCTTCGCTGAACTGGAGCTGCCCTCGCATCTTATTCCTGCACGCGTAACTGCTGTATTCAAGCATGTGTTACGTGTTGTCTCAGCCGATGGAGAAGGACTGGCACGTCCAAAAACGTCCTCCTTCCGTGATGTAGATCGTATGGAGCGACCAGCAATTGGCGACTTTGTCGCACTGGAAAGTCATCCGGGTGATACTTCGCTTATTCATGCGGTACTAGAGCGCACCAGCCTGTTTGTACGCGATGATCCAGACCCAAATGCAGGTCAGCAGGTCGTTGCAGCTAACTTTGACTATTGCTTTCTCGTTAGCTCGGCCAACGATGACTTTAATATTAATCGGATCGAACGGTATCTGACCGTCGCCTGGAATAGCGGCGCAATGCCTGTCATTGTGCTGACCAAGGCAGACCTGACCGATCAGCTAGAAGCCTATCGCAGTGAGCTGGAAGCAGCCGGCTTTGGCGTTCCCTTCTTCGCAGTCGATAGCATTAGCGGTAACGGTCTGGCAGAGCTACGAGAGTTGATTCAGCCGGGGCAGACAATTGTATTGCTCGGCTCATCCGGTGTAGGTAAATCATCCCTGGTGAACGCACTTGCTGGTGAAGAGCGTATGCGTACGGGTGGAATCCGTGAGGATGACGCGCGCGGTCGTCATACGACTACGCATCGCGAGCTACATCTGCTGCCTAATGGTGTGATCGTGATCGACACACCTGGTATGCGTGGGCTTGGAGTAGGTACTGCCTCCGATGGATTGGATGAGACGTTCAGCGATATCGATGAGATTGGCGAGCAATGTCGATTCGCAGATTGTACGCATGAGGATGAACCGGGCTGTGCCGTTCAGGAAGCACTGGAAAATGGTTCATTATCACGTAAGCACTACATCAACTGGCAAAAGCTCAAACGCGAAATCGCTTTTAACGAGCGCAAGCAAAATAGCCAGCTTCAGCGCCAGGAGAGGCAAAAGTGGAAAACGATTAGTAAAATGAGCAAGCAAAACAGTAAGCACAAGCATCGGGCTTAGGTCAAAACGGGAAGCTATATCTTCTAGTAGTAAGTTGATTGTTCGATAGCAGGTTGATTGTTCAAGTGGAACTTTCAGTGTATCGCTAGCGATTAGAGCAGATTACCACTATAGAACAGCTACCTTTAGCTTTGGCTTCATATGTTTTTGACCGCTCTTTTGTGAAGATAGTTTGGTCTATTACTTATTACACTTTATTGTAATTTCATCTGTACATTTTATGCTCCATCTGTTCAGTAGACGATCATTCCGTCTATATGGACAGATGGAGCATTTTTGTATGTCATCATAAGTTCACGCTGGCTACCCCTAGCCACGAACACGATTGTTGAAACGGAAACAAAAGAGTTTTATACTGAAAGCAATCGAACCTGTACGGTAAAGGAGAATGATGATGAACAAACAGGAGCAAGTGATGCTGGAGTTCAGACAATTATTTACGAAAATGGCGTGGCTGAATCGTATCAAAATGGAGGATCAGCTTCGTGATCATAAGCCATCTGAGGTGCATTGCATCGAATATATTGGTAAACACCCGGATTGTAATGTAACCCGGCTGGCTGAGAACTTTTATATGACCCGTAGTGCGATCAGCAAAATGACTAAAAAGCTGATGGAAAAAGGCTTGATCGAAAGCTACCAGAAGCCGGATAACAAGAAGGAAATTTATTTTAAGCTTACGGAAAAAGGGAAGGAAATCGAGCATATTCATGAACGGCTCCATCGGGAATTTCAGGAGCGTGATGCGGCTGTATTTGAGCACATTACGGATGAGCAGTATGATAGCATGCTTGCCTTTATTCATAATTATAGTCAGCATCTGGATCAGTATATCCAGCCTGTAAATCGGGATGAAGCACATGGATAAAGTCGTGCGTTTTTATTCAAATGGTGTATGAATGGAATCGTAGTCTAATAGCCTATTGTATTAAATTTTGATCGAATTGCTTATGAATTTTGCTTTTGTGTTGCTTTTATTTTACTTTAGCTGTGCTCTGACGCTGCTTCCATATGTACGAGTTCTAATTATATGTGGTTCTAAAATATACATCTCTAGTAACATATACGACTCCGGTAAAATATACCGCTCCAGTAAAATAAACAGTTCCTGTTAAAATCTGCTCTAATCCGAGATCGTTTCGGTAGAGCAGATTTTTTATTTTTGTTGACAAGGAAACAAAAAAATCTTATATTATTGTCAACTAGGAAACAAAAAACTTTATCCAACTCTACCCCATTCTGAAAGGAGAACTACCCTTGACTGTTCATTCTTCCTCCCCGTCTCCATCTCATCTCGGTATTAATCGTAAGGCATTGGTGTTTGGCTTTATCTCTGTGTTTTTATGCGCGATTGGCTTTGGTATCGTCATACCGGTGGTACCTTTTCTTGTGCAGCCCTATGTACAGGATGCTTCGCAACAGGCAGTGATCGTTGCGTGGTTAACTTCGGTATATGCAATCTGTGTCTTTATCGCTTCCCCTGCACTTGGTGCGCTCAGTGATCGATATGGACGACGTCCGGTGCTACTGCTTTGCTTACTTGGCTCGGTCGCTGGCTATTTGTTATTCGGTATTGGTGGTGCATTGTGGATTTTATTTGTTGGACGGATCATTGAAGGTATTACGGGCGGCACGATCGCCACGCTGTTTGCTTATTTTGCTGATATTACATCTGCGGAGCAGCGTACACGTTACTTTGGCTGGATTGGTGCGGCTGCTGGTGCAGGTACGATCATTGGCCCATCGCTCGGCGGAATACTTGCTGGCATCAGCTATACCGCTCCCCTGTATTTTGGCGCTGCGATTACCTTACTTAATGTGCTCTATGGCTGGCGCTACATGCCGGAAAGTCTAGCGCCTCAGCTTCGTGTCGAGCATATTCCGCTAAGCCGACTGAATCCGTTTCTTCAATTAGCCAACATTTTATCAGTCAAATCATTACAACGATTATTATTCGCTGCCTTTCTGCTATGGTTACCTAATGGCGCGATGCAGGCGGTGCTTGCACAATTTACACTCGATATGTTCCACTGGCAGCCCGTATGGATCGGTCTTGTCTTCTCGATTATCGGTATTCAGGATATTTTGTCCCAGAGCCTTATTATGCCGCGTCTGCTAACAAGGATGAGCAGCGTGTCGATCGCTATTCTAGGTATGGTCGCTGAGCTGTGTGGCTATGGATTGATCGCTTCATCAGTGGCATTTTCTTCCTATGGCTTATTTCTTGCAGGGATGTTTGTATTCGGCTTTGGTGACTCGATCTTTGGCCCCTCCTTTAACGGATTGCTGTCAACATCTGCCGATGCAAGTCAACAGGGACGCGTACAGGGTGGTAGCCAGTCGATCCAATCTCTTGCACGTGTACTTGGGCCCCTGATCGGAGGACATCTATATGTCTCGCTCGGGCACGCTGCTCCAGCATGGATGGGCGTGATTCTGATCGGTATTGCTGCTATCGTGCTGTATCGCAAAGTATATCGAGCTGCTTCGTGATCGAACGTACGAAGCTGAGTATTTTGGGGATGATTTCTAATATATTTTACGGATAATTTCTAGATGATCTGTAGAGATGTGATCCTGTAATGTGATGAATCTATAACCTATAAGATCGCAAAGCTGTAGCCCATAATACGATGAAGCTATAACCTGTGAGATCACAAAGCTGTAGCTCATCATACGATGAAGCTATAAAAGACTATACTCCTATACTATTTTATCCAGAGAAAACCTTCTCCTACGCAAAATGTAAATGAAGATCGTGTAATAGAATCTATTCTAAATACCGAAAACTATATCGAACACTGTATCTGAAGATTAAGCTTTATCTAAAATCATACTCCATACCAAGTCGTACGATATTTGCTCGTACAAAACAGACAGCATAACAAAAACAGGCCCGAATACTCGGACCTGTTTGGCATATCCTGATCCTGTTAACGACCTGAACGCACGCATATACCAGCCTCTGAAAAGTTTAACAAGTACCCTGGCATAGCACCTATCCATAATTGCGATCACATTGACCAGATTCAAGGATTAAATTACAAAATAACAACCTCTGGCTCTGGCACAAAGCCGAAGCGTGTGTGTACACCATCCTGCACAAGACGAATCAGATACAGCACATCCTCTGCCGTTGCACCACCGACATTTTGAATAAAGTTGCCGTGATATGGTGAGATACGTGCATTGCCACGCTGTGTTCCGCGTAGCCCCAACTCATCCACAAGCTTACCTGTCGGTTGACCAAATTCATAATTGTTTTTAAATACCGAGCCACAGCAGGCATGGTCAAAATGGTGCTTACCGCCGCGATCCGCGATCACATCATGAAACTCCTGCGGCACGTCATAGCCTTCGGCAGATAGACGACCGATCCAATCCTGGTAATAGCGGAAATATTCAGGCAGACTCGACGAAGCTGCACTGGATACCTTCATCTCTTGCATCAGAGCTGCCCAACGCTCTGCCTCAGGTAAGGTATATTCCCCTATATGCAGGTCTGCTCCTACGATCACCCACGGATTTTGCTGGAAAATGGATTGCTTATACGCATACTGACATTCAGCCACACCAATATGCTGCATGCCCTGCTCCGGGCGCGTGACATCGATATAATACACACGATCCAGCAAGCCGCTAATATCATAATTGAAATATTTTGCATTCATATAAATACCTGCCCCCATCGTGCCAGGCAGCAAATACGTAAATTCCATCCCTTTCATCCCGGTCATTACGCCAATCAGCGCCAGCCAGGTCATCGGTACACCTGCCGATACGAACAGACGATCTTCGCTAAAGGTCAGCTCCACATGACGCTTGAGCGACAGAAACAGTGTATCGTCCTGCGGCTGATCTGGAAACAGGATGTTCGAGCCCATGCCGAACCATTTTACATCTAACCCCTTATGCTTACTTCCCTCAAGCAGCACAGCAAGCTCTGCTGTTGTTGCTGGAAGACCGAGATGACGTGCTGTACCACCAATCTCATAGGTCGAGTAAGGCGCCAGACTCGCATTCAACTGGCATAATTCATCAAACTGTAGCGTATTCAAATTCATCGTAACCCCTCTGCTCTACCTTGTATTCTCTCATTTTATAAGTGTAAGTTGTTCCCGTACAAGACGGTCATCGCATGCTTGTATGCTTATTGTCGGTGTGCTTGATTGTATGCTCATTCAATTCATCATGTACCCTGATATCATCCTGATGATTCACAATCCGGTTCATGTACACCTCTCACGGACAATAGCCTACACATCTATACATGCATCGCTATATCTGCATCTTTTCCATTATATGATATGCTCCCGTGAAAACCCAAGCATAAAAATATAATATTCTTTTCATATTTCAAAACAGGGCGATAATTTAAAGTGGATATGCGAGCAATTTGCATCATTTGTCAGTCATCAGCGATCATATATCGAGCATAATAGCGAAATATCCGCAAATAAATTGCATTTTCATGACTTTTTCAGCATATCCGTTGACTAAGCTTGTGAACAGGCGTAAAATTTGAAATTGCGTTCATTGTTTGATGAAATACGGAATTTGATAAATACAGGCTTTTCTACATTATATGATTAAAGGTGATATTAATGTCCACACATCCATACCGGATTTTATTGTTTTATAAATTCGTCGCACTTGAAGATTCAGAGACGCTAACTGCCGAGCATTTGCAATATTGCAAAGACCTGGGCGTTAAAGGTCGCATTCTGATCTCGCCAGAAGGCATCAACGGCACATTGTCAGGCACATGGGAGCAAACCGAGCAGTACATGAATGATCTGCGCGCCGATGCTCGCTTTGCTGATGTCGTGTTCAAGATTGACGAATCGGAAGGTCATGCGTTCAAAAAAATATTCGTTCGTCATAAGCAAGAGCTGGTTACATTCCGCTTAGAGCAGGATGTCGATCCGAATGTGACAACAGGTAAACACCTGTCTCCAAAGGAATTTTATGAGCAATTACAGCAAGAAGATGTGATCGTGATCGACGGTCGCAATGATTATGAATATGATATTGGTCATTTCCGTGGTGCGATTCGTCCAGGCGTGGAATCTTCCCGTGAGTTCCCAGAATGGATTCGTGAGAATCTGAGTCAGTATAAGGATAAAAAGATTCTAACGTACTGCACAGGCGGCGTACGCTGTGAAAAGCTGTCCGGCTTCCTGATGAACGAGGGCTTCAACGATGTGGCTCAGCTGGATGGCGGTATTGTGACGTACAGCAAAGACCCTGAGGTGCAAGGTCGTCTGTTTGATGGTAAATGTTATGTATTCGATGAGCGCATTTCGGTGAAAATCAACCATACCGATGAAGATGTGGTGGTCGGTAAATGCTTCCACTGTGAAGACACAACAGATCATTATGTCAATTGCCCGGTTTGCAACTTGCAGCATATCGTTTGTGATAGCTGCGAAGATGAGCATGAGCATTATTGCTCGGATGCTTGCCGTGAGCAAGCACTGGTTGGTTGATTGGAACGGCATCGCCTTTCATTCTAGTGCTATGAATCGACGTCATATGATGTCGATGATATGTACAATATTGCAATGTGAGTTTTATGAAGACTCTAGCTTATTGCTGACGATGCTTCAAAGGGAATCGGCGAGTTGAAGCTAGATGGAATGTTGAAGAACGAACCTTGATGTAGAAGGTTCGTTCTTTTTTTGTGCTATTTTTATCGAAGACATACATTCTACTTCTAGCTACTCCTTGATCCCCCTCCAGCCAGCTTCAATGCTTCAACATTTTTGTACAATCTGTTACATTGAACGTACAGGATAGACGATATAGCATAGGTTGGTTCTCGCACGGCTTGTGATGAGCTACCGCTTACGATTTTACATATTACGAAATGAATAGATTCGTCTAATTCTTCATCGTCTTCCTCCTCCCCATTCGATCGGCATATTAGATAAAGCGAGGGTATTTGCCATGTTTATAGAAAGTGATGAACGGAAGGAAATCTTTTTTACGGAGCCGCTTTTGAATGAATTATATGTGATGAATGTAGGATATGAGAAATGCTTGCCTCGTCACAGTTTTGGGCCTCAAATTCGAGAGTATTATGTGTTGCATTATATTTTGAGTGGTAAGGGCACATTTCGATCACGAGCTACAACGTATCATTTAAAAGCAGGGAATTTCTTTCTAATCGAACCGAATGATGTGTACGCGGTATATGAAGCAGATGAGCAGGAACCGTGGGAATATGTGTGGATCGGCTTTCAGGGGGAACGCACGGCAGAAATATTACAGCAGCTTGGTTTTCATGCTCATGCGCAGGTAGGCGAGCTACATAATCGTTCTGAAGCAGAGCGTTATATTCACTCACTTATTACAGATCATCTGGAGCAGCGGCATCCGATGTTAAGGGTTCAAGGAGACTTTTTTCGGATATTGTCTTATTTCCATGTGGATCAAAATATGCACCAGATGAATTCGAATCCTCGTAGTCCGAAGCACTATGTCGATCTGTTCATTGCTCATGTACGTACTTCCTATGGAAATCCAGAGTTAACGGTGAATAGTATTGCCCGACAAATCGGCATCCACCCTACTTATTTAACACAGCTGACAGGCGCTGAGCTACAGCAAACGTCGCTGCAATATTTAACCAGCTATCGTATGCTACGCGGCAAGTTTTTGCTAGAAAATACAGATTACACTGTGGAAAAGGTAGCTCATGCAGTAGGTTATACCAACCCACTATCCTTTGCACGAGCATTTAAACGTTTATTTGGCGTGGCTCCAGGCTTTTATAGTAAGCGGCATCGTCGTTTGGATTAGGTATACGTTCCAATTTCGAATACTGCTGTCTATTCTTGTTGCTATAGATCAGAATCGGATAAGCAATAAGCACACTGATGATGTGCAGCATATCATTTGTGTTTCGGGTAGCATCCTCTACTTTGATCCGAGGGTGCTATTTGTGTTATGTGCTGGTAGCTTAACATATGGGAAATGGTATAGTTTTCATTTGGTATAGCTATAGGAAAGCGATAGCAAAGGAATACAATGAGGGTAGCGCTAGCTGCTTGCTTATACGAAATAAAGAGATAGCCAGTGCGCCTTGATTAGATCCAAACAAAGGAGGAAGAAACAAAATGACTCGCTTGTATGAATATCAAATATATGGTGTTAATACTTTATTCGAGCTAGACGATCAGCAACGCATCCGATTGCTACACTTATCCAGCGCTCCTCTGCCTGATGCTGAGGATATTCCTGAACAGCGCAAGCATGCAAGTGTACTGGTTGAGCTTCAGCTTACCGGATTCAATCAACCAGGTCATAAAGGAACACGATTATCCAACACGATGCCAGGTGCAGCATTGACATTCCAGCATATCGAGCAGCAGGAGGATCGATTGTCGATCACACAGGCCTATGAGCAAGCCTGCTCGCTTATAGTTACGACACATATACAGTTTTTTCCCGGCATACGTATCGTTAACGTATGGAATGAGATTACGAATACAGGTACAGAACCATTTGGGATTGAGTATATCTCTTCCCTCCATATTGTAGGGGTAAATAGCACAGGCTCCTCACTTCCTTACACAGCGAATCATCTATATCTTCCCCACAATTCATGGACAGGAGAAAATCAATGGCAGAAATACAGTCTACCAGAATTGGGTCTGCTCTATGCATTGGACGGTGAGAAATTGCAGGATTCTACCAAGGTCATCTCGGTCTCTAACAATTCCTCCTGGTCTTGCTCACAATTCGCTCCGATCGGTATTCTGGAAAATGACTACACCGGCATGACTACCTTCTGGCAATTGGAAAGCAATGGCGCATGGCATTGGGAGCTTAGCGATGCCGCTCTTGGCAAAGAGCTCGCGCTACGGCTCAGCGGGCCTACCGAGCTACACAATCACTGGTGGAAAAACCTGCAAGCTGGCGCATCCTTCAGCACTATTCCGGTAGCGTTCGGTGCTATACCTGGTGGCTGGCAGGAAGCGGTCTGGGAGCTGACCCGCTATCGCCGCGCCATTCGTCGTCCGAATGAAGATAACCGATATTTGCCAATCATTTTTAATGATTATATGAATTGTCTGTCTGGTGATCCGACCACGGAGAAGGAGTTTCCTCTTATCGATGCAGCTGCTACTGCGGGCTGTGAATATTTTGTAATTGATTGCGGCTGGTATTCCGATGGCTACTGGTGGGACAATGTAGGCGAATGGCAGCCCTCCGAACAGCGTTTTCCAGGCGGATTGATTGAGGTGATCCAGTACATCAAATCCAAAGGCATGATCGCTGGTCTGTGGCTGGAAATTGAAGTGATGGGTATTAACAGCAAACTGGCAGCGAGCTTACCGGATGATTGGTTTTTTATGCGTCATGGTAAACGCATAATCGATCATAGTCGCTATCATCTTGATTTCCGCAATTCGCAGGTGCGTGACTATGCAACATCTGTTATTCATCGCCTTGTGCAGGATTATGGCATCGGTTATATCAAAATGGACTATAATATCACCACTGGCATCGGCACGGATCAGCATAGTGACAGCATGGGCGATGGCTTACTAGAGCATAATCGAGCTTATCTACAATGGCTGGATGATATTTTTGCAGCTTATCCTGAACTCGTTATCGAAAATTGCGGTAGCGGCGGTATGCGCCATGATTACCAGATGCTTGCAAGACATAGCATTCAGTCCATTACAGATCAAACCGAATATGTACGCAATGGCGCTATTGCCGCCGCTTGCGCCGCCAATGTCACACCAGAGCAAGCGGCTATCTGGTCGTATCCACTACGTGAAGGTGATCGTGAGGAAGTGATTTTCAATATGGTGAATACGATGCTGCTGCGCATCCACCAGAGCGGACATCTGAGCGAGCTGACGGAAGACCGTCTGATACTCGTCAAACAGGCGATTGACGTGTACAAGGATATTCGTTCCTATATTCCAATGGGACGCCCTGTATGGCTAACCGGTATTCCACTTATCGATGACGAATGGTTCAGCTTCGGCATCGAAACAGCTGACCGTCTGTATCTTGCTGTCTGGCGTACACATAGCTTAAATGACCATTTTAGCGCAACCTATTCTACCCAATCGATCCAAAGCGTTACCCAACTCTATCCGAATCCAGCAGCAGATGAGAATACATCCTATTACGTACACGGCAATACGATCCATTTCAACTTTAAGCAAAATAAAATAGCTCGCTTGTATGAGATACGTACAGATCATAATGAAGCAAGATGAATACATGCTTCATAACTATATTATGAAGAAAACACATGTTAGTACCTTTACAACCAACTTTAATCTCGTTTACATCGTCTATATTATATTTCTAACTAAAAGAAAATGGAGCAGAAGGTATCTGCTCCATTTTCTTTATTTTCCCGTTTCGGCAAAATACTTAATTCGCTCTTCAATCTCATCACGTACACGCTGGAAAAAAGCCCATTTTTCTTCTTCTGTACCTTGTGCTTTGGCTGGATCTTCAAACCCCCAGTGTTCACGACGGACATGAGGTGGTGTCATTGGACATTTGTCTGCGGCATCTCCACATAATGTAACGACAAAATCTGCATTGTTCAAAATCTGAGGATCAATAATATCAGAAGTTTGCTTCGAAATGTCGATTCCGACTTCCTTCATAGCTTTTACAGCATTGGGATTTAATCCGTGTGCTTCAATTCCTGCACTATATACATTCCATTCTTCACCCAAGTATTTCTTTCCCCAGCCTTCAGCTATCTGGCTTCGACAGGAATTGCCCGTACATAGAAAATAGAGCGTTTTTTTAGACATTTATATTCTCTCCTTTGAGGATCAGCATTTAAGCGTATCGTTATGTAAAATGCAATGATCCTTTAATAGTACTAACATTGTTAGATGAGTCTTATTCCCTAATAATTTAAGATAGTGAGCTACTTCATAAAGTTGATCCATAATAAACTTCGTCTCTATATAACTGTACGCTTATATGCTAGCGAATATTTGTGCAATAATCAAGTAATTTATCCATAAAAAAACTTGCAATATGCAAATTAATCATTTATAAAAGAGTAGAGGTGATCGGTAATGCAAAACAAAAGAGAATTATTCCAAGTCATGACACGGCGTTTTGGTTTATTAAATAAAAATTGTTGTAGTATCGGTGGTCATGATATATCTGTGGCACAAAGTCATATCTTATACGAGATTGATCAGCGTGATCATCCTTCCATGCAACAAATTGCAGATATATTAGGAACTGATATTACGACATTCAGTCGACAAGCACAAAATTTGATTAAAATGGGGCTTTTAACGAAGCAAGCTGATCCAAATGATCGTCGAGTTTCTCTGCTTATTTTGACATCTGATGGACAATATATAGCAAACACGATCAATCAACAAATGAATAGCTATCTAGACGAGGTCTTTTCTTATTTAACACCGTTTGAGCAGCAAACGATTATTCATTCTATCCAGTTACTTAATGAAGCTATGGCAAAATCTGATCGTTGCTGTTCACCTATCCAAGAAGAATGAACTAATTTACTTGCAAATAACAAATATTATAAAAGCATATTTATATTATCTATTTCAAGGAGTGGAGAACATTGAATACACCAACCTATGATCAAATTCGTCGAAATGTTCGAGAACATTATGAAGGAGTTGTTACTCAGAGTCAGTTAACTAGCTCTTGCTGTCAAACCAAAGTATCCTATGACCCAGTTAAGGATGTGGCTCACGTTTCAGCGCAACTTGGATATTCTAAAGATGAACTTCAATCTGTACCTTTAGGAGCGAATCTAGGACTTGGATGTGGCAATCCCCAAGCTATTGCTAGCTTACAGCCTGGTGAAAATGTACTTGATTTAGGGAGCGGTGCTGGTTTTGATTGCTTTCTTGCTGCACGACAAGTTGGCGAAAATGGAAGAGTTATTGGTGTAGATATGACACCGGCTATGGTAAGTGCAGCTCGTACACATGCCGAAAATTCTGGAAATACAATCGTTGATTTTCGGTTAGGTGAGATCGAACATTTGCCTGTTGCTGATGGAACCATTGATGTAATTATTTCGAATTGCGTGATTAACCTTTCTCCAGACAAAAAGCAAGTCTTTCAGGAAGCATATCGTGTATTACGTTCTGGTGGACGATTAGCCATTTCTGATATTGTAACGACAGCTGAATTGCCGTTTGCTATCAAAAATGATACTCAAGATTTGTACAGTGGATGTATTTCAGGGGCGTCATCTATAGAAGAACTTACAACTATGATGAAACAGAGTGGGTTTACGAATATCCTTATTCAACCAAAAGAAGACTCAAAGGAATTTTTAAAAGAATGGCTTCCTAACACACCAATAGAAGATTATATCGTATCTGCTGTAATACAGGCTGTTAAGGCATAATGAAGGGTGGTTTATCAAGATGACACATATTGATCACACGATAAATTTAGATATTCGAGCCGTACAAAGAGAAGACCTTCCTGCGATATTGACTATTTATAACCAAGGAATAGAAGATCGTATTGCTACGCTAGAATCGGAAACGAAAGATCAATCTTATATAGAAGCATGGTTTGAAGAGCACCAGGATAGATATACTGCATTAATCGCACAGCGTCATGGAACGACAGTAGGCTGGGCTGCTATAAATCGATATTCGCACCGATGCGCTTATGATGCAGTAGCGGATTTATCTATTTATGTTACACGTGATGCTAGAGGAACAGGAGTTGGTAGTCAACTCCTTGCCTCATTAGAACAAGTAGCTCAAGAAAATAAATTTCGCAAAATTATATTATTCACCTTTCCTTTTAATTATGCCGGGCAAGGCTTATATCGAAAGCAAGGATATCGTGTAGTAGGTACCTTTGAGAAGCAAGGCGTTTTAGATGGGAAATTAATTGATGTAATGATCATGGAAAAAGTTCTCTGAACTAAAATTTATTTTATATATGTATCAGAGATGAGCACATCCCCCAGTTTGTGCTCATCTTTCTGTTGTACTTTCTCCTATCCCTTGACCGATCCCGCCGTCATTCCTTCTACAAGGAATCGTTGCATAAATACAAACATCAGCACGACTGGCAATACACTAAGCACCGATGACGCCATCAGGCTACCCCAGTCCGTCTGAAACAATCCTTTGAACAGATAGATTCCCGGCGTTAATGTCCGATGCTCATCATCATTAATAAATACAAATCCAAACATAAATTCATTCCACGAATTCAAAAAGGCAAACATTCCTGCTGCAATCATACTCGGTAGCGACACAGGCAACAGGATGCGAAAGATCAACGATACGCGTGAGCATCCATCGATCTCTGCCGCCTCCTCCATATCCATCGGTATCGAATCGAAAAAGCCTTTCATCATAAATGTACATAGCGGCACTGTGAATGTCGTGTACGCCAATATAAGCGAAGTGTACGTATTAATAAGTCCAAGATCCTTCATCGTTAAGTACAGTGGAATCAGTAATAATACGCCCGGAATCATCTGTGATAGTAGCATCGCTACACTGAATAATTTCACTCCGCGGAAGCGAATGAAGCGACTGAGCGCATAACCAGCAAAAATCGAGATCATTAACGATAATGCGGTCACAACGACCGAGACGAATATACTATTACGAAAATAGGTCAAAAACTTCGACTGCGTAATCACATTGATAAAATGTTCCATCGTCGGATGTGCCACGATAAAGCTAGGCGTGATCGTGCGAATCTGATCGGTTGGCTTCAGCGCGGTAACTACCATCCACAGAAAAGGGAACAAACAATAGAATGAAAAGCCAAGTAAAACAACATAGGTTAAGATTTGAAAAAACAGCTGTTTTTGCTTGCTCATCAGCATGGCGCGCTCTCCTCTCTCTATTAGCGATTCGTTTTACGAACAGACATAAAGTAATACAGCAAGAACGCTGTCATCATAAACCCGAGCATCATCGATGCTAACGCAGACGCATAGCCAAAGTTATACGTTTGCATCGCATACCGGAAAATTTGAATCGGTAGTGTTTCCGTAGCATATAATGGGCCGCCCTCGGTCATCACCCATATAAAGTCAAAGTTGATCGCTGTCCAGATCAGGTGAATGAAGATGATCGTCAGCGATATGCTTTTCAATTGCGGCAATACGACCTGGAAGAAGCGCACGCGTACACCCGCTCCATCAATTGCAGCCGCTTCCAGTATATCCTTGGATACCGACTGTAAGCCTGCCAGTAAGCTGATCGTATAGAACGGGAAGCTGCGCCAGATGTTTACGAAAATGACAGTATACAATGCGGTATTCATCTCGCCTAGCCAGTTGTACGGCTGTGCGATGATGCCCATTTTCACAAGCCAGTAGTTAATAATGCCATAGTTCGGGTCAAGCATCCATGTCCATGTCATACCTGCAATGACGATCGGTACGACCCACGGAATAATAATAATGCCGCGGAACAATGCCCGACAGCGAATATTCTGATTAAGGGCTAACGCTGTGATTAATCCAAATACATATTCACCAGCAACAGATAGGAGCGTCCATACAAATGTATGTCGCAGCGCCGCCTGAAAGTTCTCATTTTGTAGGACGGCTACATAGTTGGATAATCCTGCAAAGCCAGATAATGCTTTATTCAGCATATTGATGAGCTGAAAGCTGTCCCACACCACGGTAATGAGTGGGTACGCATTAAGCAATATAAAAAACAATAGCGCTGGAATAACAAAATAATAAGCGACCATTCGAATTCGTTTCTCACGTAGAGTCACACCACTCACCACTTTTTCTGAGTAATGAAAGCAAGCGAAGCCAAATGTCCTTTAGCCAAAACAAGTATACTCTGGCTCCGCCTGCTTTATTAGCTCTATTCTATTTCTGTTTGTTCGTTCTTCATAAAGCTACACTGCTTATCATTTGGCTTGTTCATGCTAGATTTTATTTCTTTGCACGGATGCTATTCATTATAATTTTGCTGATCAAGCTACCTGTTAAACCATCCTATTGGTACATTATTTAGCTACTTTTACAGCTATCGTTTAGCTACCGCTTAATTGCCCGCTTGCCTTCAAGCTATCGTTAATCGCCTGACCAAGCCATGCTGCTACTGCCTCTGGCGAATCATTTTGTAGCATTAGACGTGCCAGTGAATCCTGCATCGCCTGTGTTACGCCTCCAAGCGAGATCGGTGGGAAGTTCACGCCTTGAGAAGTCAGCTCCATGAACTGCTTGCCCCATGCGCCTGTAATGGCATCACTACGTGGGGCAGACGATGGATTAACCTTGGATTGATATTCCTTGCTCATCAGGAAGGAAGCGAATTCCCATGTTTTATCCAGATGGTCTGATTTGTACAGATACAGTGGCGCGATTTCCAGAAATGTGGCTGGCTTGCTGCCGTATGGCGGTGGCGCGATTTTGACATCCTTCATGCCTTCCGGATTCTCATTCGTACGGCCCTCAATCCATGAACCGTTCACAACCATTGCATACTGAGCGAGCACAAAGTTCTGATCCTCTTCTTCCCAGCCCCATGTCTTTCCATTCGGATCAATCGTGTTGCTGCTTAGCAGGTCTTTGTAAAATTGGAATACCTGCGTTGCTTTTTTCATTTGATCCGAGTCTTCCTGCCAGGTGTTTTTGTACTTACCTCCACCCTCATCCTTCACAAGCTGCACATCGTTTTGCGCCAGATACGTCATCAACTCCTGCGAGGAGCGTACACCGCTCGCTGAAATGCCGAAGGCGTATTTACCTGTTTTCTGCTTGATCACAGGGCCCATTTTTAATAGTTCATCCCATGTTTTGGGTGGTGCATTATAGCCAGCTTGCTTGAGCAGATTGTCATGGTAGAGTAGTGCACGGATACCGATGTAATTCGGAAGCGCTTTCACTTTTTCGTCAATAGTAAGGCCTTCCATGATGTTCGGGTACAGCTTATCTTTATCTGCCCATTTGTCTACATAAGGGGTCAAGTCTGCCAGTGCATCCATCTGATTCAGCTCACCGAACCATTCGCCCAGTCCCCATGTCATATCCGGTGCATCGCCTGCCGTTACAGCGGCAATCAGCTTCTGATGCATGACATCATAGGAGATAACCTGCATATTCACCTGTACGTCTTTATGTTCATTGTTGAACTGTGTAATCTGCTGCTGGATTTCTTTGCCCTGATCCGTGCTTGGATCAAGTGCCGCCCAGAAGTTCAGTGTTGTTACTGCACTCTCATTGCTATTGCTGCTTGCTCCGTTCGATGAACTGCTTCCGCTACTACAGCCCGCTAGCAGGCTGAGTACGACTCCAGCAACAATGGTTAGCTTCCACGCTTTGGTTAATTTCATTGTCTTCGTCCTTTCTCTGATTGCCGTCATCATGATCGGGCTTGTTAGCCTAGTTCTATTGTATGCAGGACAGGCCTTAATGCCGATAAGGTGAAATTCAGATTATAGTTGAAATTATTCAACACTTCTGAAATTATTCAACACTTCGCCATTCTTGCCCCCAAGCTGCTCCTGTTTGAATTGACTTGGCTGTATGCCGGTTGCCCTTTTGAACACCTGACTAAAATAGCGTGCATCCGCATATCCAACCCGGGCGGCCACCTCGTATGTTTTCAGATCGGTATTGAGCAGTAGCTTTTTCGCCTGCTCCATCCGAATACGTGTTAAAAATTCTAAAAAGCTTTCCTCGTTTTCCTCCTTGAACAGGGTACAGAAATAATTTTTATTAATGAAAAAGCGACGTGAAATCTCCTCCAGTGTCACTGTGCAATAATGCTCGCTGGCATATCGCTTAATCTGTGAAATTAACTGACGCGCCGTTTTCGATTTAGTTTGCTCGGACGATTGGTTCATATGATACGTGATCAGCTCATACAGACGATGCTTCATCTGCTCCAAATCAAGCTCCTGCATACTGGAACGAATCTGTGCGAGTAGCATGAGTGTGTGTTCGTCCTTTTGCTCGGATTCCAGGCGCTGGAGTAATCGCGTAATATTCGTCTGTAGTTCATTGATCGTCATCTGCTCCAGCTGGCTATTTTCTAATAGCTGTTCCAGCTTATCGATTAATGACATCTGGCTATCCAGCGCTCCGGTAGTGAGCATCATATGCAGCCATTCGTGTATTTCTTCCCATGCCGCCGCATGAGGATATACGGCTGCTGGTCCTGCCAGCTCATCATAAAAGGCAATCGTATCCCGATCCCCAAGACGTAGCTGTTTCACTGCATGTCTTGCCTCCTGATACGCACTTTCCATCGCAATAATACGCTTTTTCCGCGCGCTGATCCCCAGTTTCACGCTTACGCGCAAATACGAGGATAACGCCACCTGTATCTTTTTCAGCATATGCTGTAGGGTCAGGCGATCCTTCTCTACAGGCTGGAAAAATAGAAATTCATGATACCCATTCAGATTGCGAAAAATATCCGTCTGCTCATCATAGACAGCCATACTTTCTCTCACAATATTGCGCACGGCAAAATAAAACGAGCCCTTATCACTTTGATAGCGACTGACAATGCTAGAATTCACATCTAGCAGCTTGATCATTACGATATGGTAGGCTTCCTCGGGCACGGTGATTTTCAGTTGCTCCGCTTCAACGATAATCTCATTTTCATTACGTGTGTGCGTATTCAGTAGATGGCTGATCCATTCATCCTGCATCAGCTGTAAGCCCTGATATAAGGCCACCTGTTGCTCGCGATGCTGATATCGGGATTGCGATTCCTGTAGCAGTTCTACTTCCAGCCGACTGAGCAGATGCAGCAGCTCTGCCTCATTGACTGGCTTGAGTAAATAATCAGTCACCTGTAGTAAAAAGGCAGCCCGCGAGTATTCATAATCGCCATAGCCACTCAGCACCACCACCTTCGCATGACTCGGCGATTGCTTGAGCCACGTCAAAAACTGCAATCCGTCCATATGTGGCATCCGAATATCGGTTAAGATCACATCCGGCTGCTGCTGTTCTACGATCTGACAGGCTTCCTCGCCATTATAGGCATGACCGACAATCTCCCATCCATATTGCGCCCAATCGAGACATTGCTCCAGCTGTCTGTGTATGGTCACTTCATCATCGACAATTAATACTTTCATGCCTGA
This sequence comes from Paenibacillus hunanensis, assembly GCF_034055775.1. Classification (NCBI taxonomy): domain Bacteria; kingdom Bacillati; phylum Bacillota; class Bacilli; order Caryophanales; family Paenibacillaceae; genus Paenibacillus; species Paenibacillus hunanensis. The sequence goes on from NZ_CP139194.1 coordinate 3,109,044, forward strand.
TCAACCTCCTTCAATGGTAGTCTGAATGTGAGTAGGGTACCTGTATTCGGCTTGCTGCTAATCTCAATTCCATAGCTAGTCCCACAGATTAGCTTGATTCTCGTCTGAATATTAAGCAGCCCGATCGAAGCACCTGTAGCCTGTGAGAAAATCTCATCGTGATTGAGCGAATGCCGTAGCTTCTGTAGCGCATCCTCATCAATACCTACGCCATTATCAAGCACATGGAAAGTGAGGGTGCGCTGCTCCCAATCGGCTGAGGCGCTAATTCGCATCAGTTTTTTCCCGTGTAGTAATGGTAGTAGTCCATGCTCGACTGCGTTCTCAACGACAGGTTGCAGGATGAGCTTGGGAATCCACAGATTACGAATCGACGGCTCCAGATGAATCGAGATTTTGATACCATCTGGCAGACGCTTGTTGATGATCAGCATATAATTACGCACATGGGAGATTTCATCCTTGACCTGCACCCATTCGCGATTAATATCGATATTGTAACGATACATATTGCTTAACGACTGGCATATAAAACGCATTTCCGGCACCTGATTCACCATCGCAATATTCGAGATCAATTGTAAGGTATTGAATAGAAAATGAGGTGAGATCTGCGATTGTAGCGCCTTGATCTGAGACTCTTGATTTTTGAGCTGTAGCTTTAATTCATGATCGACATGCTGCTCAATACGGTGAGCCATTTCGTTAAATTGCTTTCCGAGAAAAGCGATCTCGTCCGTTGTGGACAGACGTACCCGCACATTATATTTGCCACGCCGAATATCATTCATTTTGCTGCATAGCTCGATAATCGGTCGGGTAAGATTATGACTTAACCAGGTCGCTAAAATAATGCTCAACAGCACGGAGAAGGCGATAATCCCAATCGCAAAGCTACGGAAAAACAGCAAATGCGGGGCAATATTGAATTCATAGCGTAGCTGATTGCCACCTGTTGGCAGATCAATCTGAATCGTTTCGGAATAGTCAGCGGAGGGCTTGGTTTGTGCCGTACGATAGATCAGCTCATGCTGAGGGCTCCAGATTGTAATTTGCCCATTTTCAAAAATATTGTAACGCTCCACTAGCTCAGCAAATGGCTTTTCATCCATATCAATGACGAGTACCGCGAATGGACGACCGATCATTTTAATCGGATATAAATAACGTAAAATCGGCTGTCCATAGATGCTGTCCTGATGAATCGTAAAGGTGGGCTTTTGATAAGGTGCCTGTAAGGGAGCGATTGTCTCCTTGTTATATTGCTGATTCAACCGTAAGTAATAGTAAGGGAAAAAGTCAGCATACACATGACCATCAAAATCGAGAATGTACATGCCCTTGATGTCCTTTTCCTCCAGACGACTATACGTATTCAAATAAAACTCCTTCAACTGAAAGGTTACATCATAATTCGGCGTCTCACCGGGATGCTCCTGTACGCTCTTATACAGCTTATGCACCATCGTATAATTGGTATAGATCTGATACGACGTTTCCTGCATTTCATTCATATATTGCTGGATTTGTAGCTGTAAATCCTCCGAGATTCGGGTTTGTGCAAACAGACGATTTTGTTCGATATTTTGAGATACCTGCCATAAAATGACGATCGATGTGAGTAATAACGGACAGATCGTCGTAAGTAGCATAGCCAGTGCAATTTTAGTACGTATCCTTCTCGTCTTCATTTCGCTTCACCCGCTCGTTCGAATTGTACAACTAGACTATATCTCTACGGGAAATGGATGCACCCGTATACGCTGTGCATCCATCCCTGTACTATTCAATTTGCTCGCTTTATAGCTTTATCGGTACAAAGTAATCTATATTTTATTGATTTTCAGATTGATACGTATCACCAGTCACACTGCTAGCGACTGGTACAGGTGTTACAAATGGGGCAGCGATCTGAATCAGATCGATATTAGGCACATAGTTGTCTGCACCAGCATTGCCAAACTTGATCGTATTCGCGCCAGCTTTTAGCTGTACATCAAATGTCGTTGTCTGGAAGCTGCTCCAGCTGCGTGTATTATGGAAATAACGTGACTGCGTTTGATCACCATTGACCGTAATATTGGCAAGACGATCCACTACATTCGTATTGTACTGGTGATTACCTTCCACCTCAGCATTCGCAAAGGTTACCACCATACGATACGTGCCTGCTGTTGGTACATTGATATTATTGAATTGCAGCGTATTATTGGCGCCGCTACCAATCCAGCCTACATATTGTCCGCCCGATGCACTGGATGAGCTTTCCACTTTTGCCGTACCGGATAAGGTATTATTATTCGCTTCAGCTTGATAAGAGCTCACATCGCCTGTGCCCTGGGACACATTTAGATAATCCAGCACGGTGGAGCCTGAATTGCCACTTGCATGGCTATAGCCAATACGGTTAATTCCTGCCTGTAAGTACACGGTCAGACTTTCCGTATTCCATGTCGCTGTAGGTAGTAGCGATACGGTTGTTAAGTCTTCTCCATTTACCGTAATATCTGCCTGATTATTACCTGTTGCAGCATAACGAAGATCCAGGTTGTAATAGCCATTGTCAGGCACCTGAACTACATATTGCGTCGAAGCTTGCTGCGAGCCCGGCAGTGTTACATAGCCTGTACCGGAATAACCTGTGCGATTACCGTAATCTACGGTTGCTGCACCATCTACTTTAGCATATTCCGCTTCGTAGCGACCCGCATTGTTCACGGTTGACTGGCTTGTATCCGGTGTAACGATAAGCTGATAAGCAGACTTTGCCTTCAAGTTACTCAGCGGTACATTGATCTGTCCATTAGAGATAATATAATCGCCTTCCTGCACGACATAAGGCCCACTCGAAGGTGAGGTTCCTGTGCTGTCCACACCCCATACCGTTGCGTGTACACGTTGACCGTACGTATTGGCGGATAGACCCTTTACAGCAATATTGGTGCTGTACGTATCGTCAGGATAGGAGCCACCGAACAGCACGCGTACTTGCTTTTTCGCGTCATCGACTGTAGCCAGACCCTGGAACGAGCCTGTTGTTGCTGTTGGTGTGGTCGCTACGGTATGTCCGGTCATTTCGCCGTACCATTTGTACAGCCACCAGCCGCCGGTCGGCTTGTTATTTTGCGTGACCAGATCATTCAATGTGCCTGCGGCTGACCAGTACGCGAGCATACCGTTGACCTTGCTATTTTCCAGACGGGTTACCCACTGAACAAGCTCACCTGGTATTCCCAGATCAGATGGGCGTGCATATTCATTGATCGCAATCGGAAGCTTGCTAATACCCAGCTTCTGCTCTACGCCTCTATAATGATTGTAGTGATTGTACCAGTCAGTGAAGAAGTCATTGTTCAGCTCATGCCAGATGATCTCGTCTGGTACTACATTGTTCTGCTGGGCAAAGTTCATGAAGTCTTCCATAAACTTAGCGTTATAGACAGACGTTGTCGGGCCACCAATGCGAGCATTAGGATCAAGAGATCTGATGCGCTGGTAAGCTGTTTTCCAGTCAGCGAAAAATTTCTTTTGTGCATCACTTCCTGTTTGGAATAAACCCTGGTACCAGATGCCGTCAGGCTCATTGAAAGGAACATATACAAATTTGGAATGGTTCGGATCAGCAACTACTTTAGGTACCATCGTATCAATTTTGGATAAGTAATCGTCCATTCCCAGATTTTCATAAGGCCAGTTTTTATAAATATCCTGCATATAGATCTGAATTTCCTTACCGCCAGCTTCAACAAATTCTGGAGCAACTTTTAACGCGTCTCCATTGGGATGCTGTAAACCATCGGGAGCCTTTTGCGCGATCGCCTGCGGGCTTAGCGGTGCCAGCATATTGAGATTGGGCACGCCAGGGCTACCGATTCCGTACAGAAAACCAGAAGCGCCGTGCTTAATATCTCCCGTGTTTTGCGAAACGTCGACTGTAAGCTGCTCCGCTGCTGCCTGAGCTGGTGTGATCGGTAAGAGTATAGAGGCAACCAGACCAACCGTAAGTAAACCGATACCCCATGTTTTTCTTTTTCCCATGTGTAAGCTCCTTTAACATAGAATGGTGAAACGGGACGGTATCTCTAATATCCCGAAACAGAAAGCGATTACAATCTGCTTCACAGCTAATTTATCAACTGTAGAATCAAATGGGTAGGGGAGAAAATTTGGGACGATGTTGTATATATTCAGAATTTGAACAATCGTGTCGATGTATCAGTGAACGATCACAGGATGTGAATGTCTAACCTAGTTCATGACAAAAAGACAATGAAGTGCGCCCACTGCACACGTCATTGTCCATCATTTTCGTATTCTACTCACTACCTCTGGCTACACTCGATTATGATATTCCAGCGTATTCAGCTGTACCGCCTCCTGCTCGGCTACATAATCTGCATAAGCTCGCGCTAACCGCGCAATGCCCTTCTCGATCTGCTCCGCATTACAATAGCTAAAACACAGACGTAGCTGATGTCCCACATCACGCTGCGGATAGAAGCTACGCCCATCCACAATACTCACGCCATACGCGAATGCGCGTTGTTGTAGCTCAGTCGTATCGATCGCTTCGCCAAAGCTAATCCAGAGGAAAAAGCCTCCCTCTGGCAGTACATAACTAACCGCATCGCCCAAATGACGATCAATCGCTGCTGCCATCACATCCCGTTGCTGACGATAATGCGTGCGCAGCCGCTCCAGATGTTCATTTATATCGATATTTTGAAGAAGAGCCGCGACAATCTCCTGTGTAAACACACCTGTACTGCCGCCCAGCATGAGAATACGTAGCCGCTGGATAAGCTCTGGATGGGCAATCATCCAGCCAAGACGTAGACCGGGCGCAATAATTTTCGAAAAGGTATTCAAATAAATGACGCGCTCCGGCGCTAAGGAATACAGCGTTGGCCACGGCTGACCTGTAAAATTCAGCTCTCCATATGCATCATCCTCTAGCACGTAAAAGTGATATTCACGTGCCAGCTCTACTAATCGATGACGCTTAGCAACCGATAACGTGACTCCACCCGGATTATGATAGGTAGGCATCGTGTACAGCAGCTTCGGCAGTGGACGCCCTGTGGCGCGCGCCTCTTGTAGCGCCTGCTCCAGTAGCTCCACATTCAGACCATCTGCTTCCAGTGGAAAGGCTCGAATCACCGCACCAGACAATCGAAAAGCCTGTAATGCACTGAAAAAAGTGGGCGCTTCCGTCCATACCTCATCCTCTGGCTCTAACAATAGCTGGGCGGCCAGTGACAATCCCTGTGTAGCGCCATAAGTAACGAGCACATGAGCCGAATCTACATCCAATCCATTACGATGTGCACGCTGCTCGATCCATTTCACAATATCATCCGGGCCGGGTGCGCCTGAATATTGCAATGCTTCTCTGCCATGCGTACGAATCGCTTCACCAGCAGCCTGATCCAGCGCTGCCAGCGGAAATAACTCTGGCGCTGCAAAGCCAAATGATAAATGCACATGATCCTCATCTGTTACCGTTGTACTGCCAATCGAGGGCGTACGCGGAATATGACGTGATAATCGCGTGAGATCAGGTGAATGAGAGGCTTGTTTCATCGTTACACACCACCTTTCGTCTCGTTAAAGAATCGCATGGTCTGACTTGCAGGCAACAGCAATAGACACACCGTAAAATGAAAAACGATGCACAAAATATAAAGTGCCTCTTACGATCCCTCGAATCTACCCTTTCTACCTAAAAGATCCTGCTCGCCAGATTCACCCTTATCTGCTCGTCTGCTCAGCAGCCACCCTTGCACCAGCCAGATGCTTTAGCGCATGATGGGCAATACTTGCCAGCACAGTCGCCGTTGGCGCGAGTGCGCGTTCATCGATATCAAAGGCCGGATGATGCCACTCCTGCGGCCCGGACGTCCCTACGAATATAAACACACCCGGACGATGCTGCTGGTAAAAGGCAAAGTCCTCACTTGCTGGCGATACGTTTGGAATGACCGCCTGTAAGCCAGCCGCAGCAACAGCCTCCTGTACTACAGGAATCCACTCTGCCGTATTATCTACCGGAGGTGGCCCATCGATCCATTGAATCGCTACCTCAACACCAAAAGCCGCGCCTACACCATAGATCACCTTCTCAAACTGTTGTCGCACCTTCTGACGTACACCATCCTGAAATGTACGAATCGTCCCTTGAAAATGTGCCAGCTCCGGAATGACATTCCATGTATGCCCACTATTCAAACGCGTCACGCTAATGACTGCGCTATCCTGCGCACTCACATTGCGACTCACAATCGACTGCAATGCTGTAATCATATGAGACGCTGCTACAATCGGATCGATGCCTGCATCCGGTACTGCTGCATGGCTACCGCGTCCTCGCACCTCTACACGAAAGCCATCTGCCGCTGCCATTAGCGGGCCTTCTCGCACTCCAATTTCATCGACAGCCAGATCAGGCTTGTTATGCAATCCGAACACTGCCTCCACACCATCCAGTACACCTGCTTGAATCAATTGCTGGGCACCGGTCGCCTTTTCCTCTGAAGGCTGGAAAATCAATCGGACACGCCCTTGCAGGGTTGTCTCCTCACGCTTGAGTAGATAGGCAGCTCCTAGCAGCGATGCTGCATGAAAATCATGCCCGCATGCATGCATTCGCCCCTGCACACTGGAAGCGAACGGTAGTCCCGTTTCTTCCTGTACAGGCAGAGCATCGATATCGCCACGCAGGGCAACAAGCGGGCCTTCGCCGCTACCAATCTCAGCAACTACACCTGTTGTTACACCGGGTAGCTCCAATAGACGAATCTCTGCCGCCAGTAGCTGACTGCGCAGATACGAGGTTGTTTCCACCTCATCACCAGATAACTCTGGATATCGATGCAGGTGACGTCTGACCTCGATAAGACGCTCCTGCAATGCTTCGCTTCCAATCATAAGCAGCCTCCTTTCGCAATCAAAGCTATACCGCCATCTACCGTAATTCTTTCGCTATCAGCTGACTGATCCCGAAGATACCGCGGGCACGCTTGCCCATGCTTCTTCGTTGTGCTCATTCTCGACAAATGCCTGCTGTAACAGCTCAAATGAGCGCACGCGCTGCTCAAAGCTTCGAATTACCGTATGCACAACTAGCTCCTTCACACCAAAACGCTGGCGAATATCGGATAGCTGCGCGTACACCGAAGCTGGCGAACCTTTGACCACCTTCGCCTCCTTCACTTCAATGCGAAATGGCTCGTTCGACTGGCGTCCGAATTCCTCTGCCTGCTCAACGGTTGCAACAGTTAGTACACGTCCACTGTTCAGATGAATTTTGACGGATAGATTCTCACCAGCAAGCTCATTCGCCTGTTCATCCGTGTCCGCTACGATAACAGATAACGCCAGAATCGCATGCGGTTGTGCTAGTTCAGGTGACGGTACGAATGATTGACGATACGTCTCGATCGCTTCCAAGGCAATATTCTCATCCCCATTAATGAATAGGGAAAATACATACGGCAAGCCCTGCTGTGCTGCTAGCTCGGCACTATCACGACTGGCACCAAGCAAAAATAATGGTGCAGGCTGTGCAGGCTGCGGACTCACATGAATGCCTGCTAGCGGATGATCTTCCGACACTTCATTGCGCAGGAAGCGACGCGTTTCCTCCAGCTTGTCGGTGAGTGAGCGTGCATCTCCCTGCTCGCCCTGTAATGCACGAGTTGAACGAGGCAGACCACCAGGGGCACGACCAATACCAAGCTCTACTCGGCCAGGTGCTAGTGAAGCGAGTACATTGAAGTTCTCTGCAACTTTATACGGGCTATAATGCTGTAGCATCACGCCACCGGAGCCGATGGTCAGCTTGCTTGTATGGGCTAGCAGATGCGAAATTAATACTTCCGGTGATGACCCCGATACATGAGCCGAATCATGATGCTCGGATACCCAAAAGCGCTGATAACCGAGACGCTCTGCGAGCTGAGCTAGTTGCAAGGTACGCTGAAATGATTGCTCTGCTGTCTCTCCTTCATAAATCGGAGTTTGATCCAATATGCCAACAGGTATAGTCATACCTAAGCCTCCATTCATTTTGGTTAGGATAAATCGCTACTATAGTAAGTGATCGCTTGCTATCAGATCACAACATTCCTAGATCAGATCGAATAATTCGCTTCCGGTGTAATTCGGCGTAGAAATTGACGGGTACGCTCTTCACGCGGACGCTGAAAAATATCATCCGGTGCGCCCTGCTCGATGATCGCGCCCCCATCCATGAATACAACGCGACTTGCCACATCACGAGCGAAGCCCATTTCATGGGTGACGATAATCATCGTAATGCCTTCTTCTGCAATACGGCGAATAACCTCCAGCACCTCACCAACCAGCTCTGGATCAAGCGCAGAGGTCGGTTCATCGAACAGGATCACCTCGGGATTAAGCGCCAGCGCACGCGCAATACCGACACGCTGCTGCTGACCGCCAGATAGCTGGCTCGGATAATAATGCAGACGATCACCCAGACCGACCTTTTCCAGCATCTCTATACCGATCTCCGCTGCCGTATCACGGGGCACACCGCGTACAATGGTAAGTCCCTCCATCACATTTTCCAGTGCTGTTTTATGCTTGAACAGATTATATTGCTGGAACACCATCGCTGTACGCTGGCGCAGTCGATGAATCTCACTTCTGCCCGGGTGCTTTCCCTCCAGCTTTTGATTGCCAATTTGAATGACACCTTGATCCGGGCGTTCTAAATAATTGATGCAGCGTAGCAATGTCGTTTTGCCCGAGCCGCTTGGGCCGAGAATAACGACCACCTCACCCTTTTGCACGGTCAGATTGATACCACCGAGCACCTGCTGCTTGCCAAATGACTTACGGATACCTTCCAGTTGAATCATGCCGCACCTCCGCGTTGAAAACGATTCAGACGATATTCCAGCCAGCCACTCATCCGTTCAATGAGTACCGTCAAGCCCCAGAATAATAACGCCGCTGCCAGATAAGCCTCAAAGTATTTCCAATTGTCCGCCGCGACGATCTGTGCCTGTGCATTAATTTCGATGACAGAGATCGTATAGGCGAGCGTCGAGCCATGCAGCATACCGATCACCGAATTCGATAGGTTAGGCAGACTGACCGCCAGTGCCTGTGGAAATACAATGCGCCGTAGCGCCTGTGGTGTCGTCATGCCCACTGCATGTGCTGCTTCAATCTGTCCTTTATCCACCGCCAGAATCCCTGCTCGTACAACCTCTGACATGTACGCACCCGCAGTAATCGAGAAGGCAATGCATGCGAAGGCTAACAGCGGAATCGAGGCAGATGTGAACGAGCTGCCCACTAAGCCGGCGATCCCATCGATAATGATCGGTAAGCCAAAATAAATGAGTAGCAGATGCATCAGCATCGGCGTGCCACGTACAAATGTCACATACGCCGAAGCAAGCTGGGATAGTACCGGAATGCGATACAGCCGCGCCAGCGCAACGATCGTACCGATGACCAGACCTGCTGTCACCGAGATGATCGTAATGAATAATGTGGTTGGCAATGCATTGAATAGACTGAGAAACGCTGTCCACATAAATGAAGGATCAAAGCTCATCCCTGTTTCCCTCCTCGATCACTGATTGGAATGAGTCGCGCCTGCCAGCGTTTGGCCATACGTTGCTGACGGCTCGTCTGCTCCTTGCCTGCATATTGATTCAGATAACGCTCCAGCCAGACGAATGCACGCTCCAGCAATACACTAATGACAAAATAGATCAGTGACAGTGCAATATACGTTTCGATAAAATGCTGTGTGGCTGTACCGAGCGTCTGCGAGCGTCCGGTCATCTCCATCACGCCAAGTGTGAACGCAAGCGAGGTATCTTTTAGATTCCCGATTACCAGATTGCCGAATAGCGGCACCGAGATGCCCAGCGCTTGCGGCAAAATAATCCGTCGAAAGGTCTGATAGCCACTCATGCCAATGGACTGCGCCGCCTCTACCTGCCCTTTATCAACGGCTTCGACCGCCGCGCGAATCATTTCCGAAATAAATGCCCCACTATTCAGCGCATACGTCAAAATAACAAAGTACAGCACCGCAATGCGTGACACATCGATATGTAGCCAGCCAAGTATCTCAGGCAAGCCATAATACACAAGAAACAATTGAATCAGAATCGGTGTACCACGGAAAAAGGATACATAGATGCGTGATAATCGCTGCAAGCCAGGCACGTTATACAGCCGTGGTAGAGCGACCAGCAATCCGATCAATAACCCGAGTGCAATGGAGCTGCCCACAATGAGCAGCGTAATATTCAGATAGGCTAGCAATTTGGGAATGAAGTCCAGTACATAATGAATGTCAAAACGTCTGCTCATTCTGAGCCTCCTTTATCGAATTACTGCGTAACCTTCGCTTCGGCCAGCGTTTTGGTAAAGTCATCGCCAAGCCATTTTTCACTGAGCTGCTTCAATGTTCCATCCTTCTTAATCTCTTCAATCGCTTTATCGATCTCATCCGCCAGCGGCTGCTCATCCTTACGGAAGACAAAGTATACATTGGACTCATTCAGCGGCTCTCCGACCGTTTTCAGTGCGACATTGCCATCCGCATCCGTGTTAAAACGATTGGCAAAATCAGTAGTGATCGTCGCATCCACACGTCCGCTCACAATCTGCTGCACCGTGTCATTGGCTGCACCGCTTGTGTACACCACATCAATCGCATTGTTATGTGTTTTGTTGTACTGATTTAGCAGATACGCTGCATTGCTCGTTGCGCCAGTCAGTACCTTTTTGCCAGCTAGATCATCCAGCCCTTTGATCGTATTATTGTCTTTCGCAACCGCCACCCGATTCAGGAAAATGCTATACGGCACCTTGTTGAACAAATATTTCTGCTCACGCTCCGGGTTCGTCTCCATCTGATGGGCGACAAAATCAATCTTATTCGTTTCCAGACTGAGTAGCAGATTGGAGAACTCCATCGTTTTAAACTCAAACTCTACGTCTGGCAGTCGCTTGTCGATCTCACGAACCAGCTCCACATCATATCCAGTCAGCTTGCCATTTTCATCGATAAAGCATACATTCGGGAATTGAGTTCCTGTACCGACGATAATTTTGCGTACATTACCACTCGCACTTGCCGTCTCGTTGCCACCTGATGTAGCCGTACTACCTCCTGCCGATCCACCACTCGATTCACTTACCGAGGCGCAGCCTGATAGCAGCAGTGCGAAGGCGAATAGCAATAGCATGGAGACTTGCAGGAGTGGATGCTTGCGGAAGACGTAACGGATACGCGGTTGACCTCCTGTATCTATAGTGTGTTGATTCGTATTGATAGATTTTTCAGAAGATATGGATTTGAACATACATGAACCACCCTATTCTCATCTATTTAGTCGGATTTATAAATGCACAAGTATCTTTTTTAATAATTTGTAGTGCTTGTTTAGCACTTATTTAGCAAGTGTTTAGCAATCGATGCTCTTTCGTACACTTTAAGATGACTCGTCTCTCTAATCCACATCCGCATTAACCTGTAATCGCTGCGGGCTGCGCCATGGAAGGATTGCCTTGACGCTGACTGCGGAAGTAATCCAGATCGCGTAGCAGCTCTGCCATCGCTGCGGTCATATGAGCTGGTTGTTCTTTTAAAGTGACGAGACTCGTCTGCAAGGAGATGCTTTCAATCTCTGGCAGATGGATTCGCACGAGTAGACCCGCCTTCACTTCCTCATGCACACTCAGCCCGGGCAGAAAGGCAATTCCAGCCTGTTGCAAAACAAGCTTTTTCGCTGTCTCTGCCTGATCGACCTGAAAGGCAATTTCTGGCGGTGATTCCATTGTCTCAAATACACGGTGGATGCGTAGCCAATCGAGTGAGCCGCATTCGAAGAATACGAGCTTTTGCTGCTCCAGCGCCGCGATTGAGGTGGGCTGCTCTGTTGCAAAAGGATGATCTCGATACACATACAGCGAGATCGGATCCTCATAGGACGATACGGTACGAATCGATGGATGCAGCATTTTACGAACAAACGCAATATCCAGCTCCTTACCTAGCAGACGGCTGACAAGCTGATCTGTCGTTGCCGTGACAAGCTTTACATTGGTGTGCGGATATTGTTGCTTCAGCCTCGGTAGCAGCTCGGGAATGACGTAATTGGATACGGATAGTGTACATCCGATCGTCAGCTCCTCTGGTGTGGTGCGAACGGTCTGGATACGCTGCTTGCCCTTTTGCAATACCTGTAGCATCTGCTGGGCATATGGAAGAAAACGACGACCTTCCTCGGTCAAAATGATTTGCCGACCTAGCCGTTCGAACAGCTTACAGCCAAGCTCCCTCTCCAGCGATTGAATTCGCGCGGTGACGGACGGCTGGGACAGGAATAGAATCTCTGCCGCCTTATTGAAGCTGCCATAATGATGGATGTACACAAAGGCTTCCATATTCTCAATGTTCACGGTGCATTCCCCTTTCTGCATAATAAAACTTATTTTCCCAATCATTTAACTTGGTTTTATGTATCATAGAACCAGAGTTAGGCGGTGTCAACGGATTAACTGCCTATCTTCACAGCTGTTTCATAGCGTTAAAGGCAGCCAATCCAGACAGGGCGCGGCTTCCCACCGCTTGTTGCCAGAATGGGAAAATGAATCAGCGTACGGGAGTGAATAGCTACAGATACAGAGTCGATTCCCATCCTCATCGTGTTAGCATGGAAATCTCTGCGTAGCATCCTTATAGCCTGATGCAGCTCCTGTGCTTCCTTACTGATTCACAGGGGTAGCTGTATAGCGATTTTGCGGGATCGGCACGCCTAGATTCTCACGCAGCGTCTCATATTCATAATCCTCACGATAAATACCGCGCGCCTGCAAAATAGGCACCACCTGCTCCACAAAATCATGCAGTCCAGACGGTAGCTCCGAATGAATAATAAAGCCATCCGCACCGCGCTGCTCAAACCATTCCTGCACACGATCCGCTACCTGCTCTGCGGTACCGATAAAGTTACTGCGTGGTGTCGCTGCTTGCAGAGCAACCTGTCGCAGCGTTAAGCCGCGCTCCTTCGCATCGCGCTTGATCTTGTCCGTGCCACTACGGAAGCTGTTGCTGCCGATATCCTGTAACTCAGGGAATGGATCGTCAAGCGGATATTGCGAGAAGTCATGATGATCGAAGAAGCGACCGAGATATTGCAGCGCCTTATCGATCGTTACAAGACTGGCGATTTGCTCGTATTTGCGCTCGGCTTCCTCTGCTGTCGCGCCGATAATCGGACTAATTCCCGGTAAAATTTTCACCTCATCCTCACTGCGTCCATACGACACAACACGCTTTTTCACATCCTGGTAGAAAGTCTGAGCGTCCTCCAGCGTCTCCTGTCCTGTGAAAATTGCATCGGCCGAGCGAGCAGCCAGATTTTTACCATCCTCCGATGAGCCTGCCTGGAAAATAACCGGCTGTCCCTGTGGCGTGCGTCCGATATTGAGTGGTCCCTGTACGGAGAAATATTCACCTTTATGATGCAGGGTGTGGAGCTTATCTGGATCGAAGAATACACCCGTCTCCTTATCCCGTGTGAACGCATCCTCTTCCCACGAATCCCATAGGCCTTTCGCAACATCCAGGTATTCAGAAGCGATTCGGTAACGCTCTGGATGAGAAGGATGCTCTTCGCGACTATAGTTGAGCGCTGAGCCTTCCAGTGGAGAAGTGACCACATTCCAGCCCGCACGACCACCGCTAATATGATCCAGCGAAGCAAGCTGACGCGAAACGGTAAATGGCTCACTGTAGCTAGTCGAGATTGTTCCCACCAATCCGATACGCGAGGTGACGCCTGCCAGAGCGGACAGAATCGTCACTGGCTCAAAACGATTCAAAAAGTGCGGTAGCGACTTCTCATTGATGAACAATCCATCCGCAATGAACACCAGATCGAACTTACCCTCCTCCGCCTTCTGTGCCTGACGCTTGTAAAAGTCAAAGCTCACACTCGCATCTGCCTGCACCTCAGGATGTCTCCATGTGGACATGCTGCCTCCGATTCCGTGAATGATTGCACCAAATTTCAACTGACGTTTAGTCATGATCTTCATCCTCTCTGACTCGTTATAGGTTCGATGGTATAAAGATGGTATAAATCTGTAATTTTACCGCTGATGATATGCCTGACTATTCAAGCGAAATTCTATCCTATTTACACCGATTGCTGAATGGGCTGTCCTGCTAGCAGATGACGCAACTTCTCCAGATCAGGCTCCAGCAGAGCCGTGTACGTCGCTCCCTGCCCAACCTCCACGACAGGCACATGCCGAATGCCATATTTCGCTTCCAAAATATCACGTAGCTCATCATGCCCTGCTACCTCCAGATTCGTATACGCATAGCCGTTCGTTTCCAGGTACGTCTTAATCTCCTGGCAAAAGTGACATCCCGTCTTGCTCCAGACGATCACATGAGGATTGGAAGCAGTAGTGAAGCCTTCTGTACTATTAAATGCTTGAGTCATAGGTTATTCCTCCTTAGTATGGGTGGATATGCTATCGAATTCATGATTCGGAATACTGTGCTAGCGATGTACACAAGTGAGTTCGTTGCTATCCACAACAATGAAGCCTGATGATCGATGTGTTGTTCCTGGTTACTAGCATGGACTTAACTTGATCTGTTTAGCTTGCTAGTGTTGCTTGAGTGGTAGAGTAACCTCTGCACATTGCTCCATATATTGCCTCCTTGGAATATCTACTATCAGCTAAATGGGGATCCCGTGATGGCAAGCTTGTACGAGCTGGCTGGGACGAAGCGCTTGACCTGATCATCGTTATCCAACCTTTATCGTAAACTCATCGTCAAATCGAGAAATTCGGCTGACGCTGCTCCTCCAGCGGATGGGGCTGCACGGTCGGCTGTAATAAGCGATGCAGGATCACATTTTCAAAATGAGCAAACCCACTATCTCGTTCACGCGGACGATCCAGTGTGATACGTAGATCCAGCGCCACATGTCCCTCCTCGATCAACAACACCCGATCTGCAAGTGCCACCGCCTCGCTCACATCATGCGTTACGAGCACCACCGTCAAGCCCTGTTCGATCCAGAGTCGCTCGATCAGCTTCTGCATCTCAATTCGGGTGAGTGCATCCAGTGCACCGAGCGGCTCATCGAGTAATAGTAGATCGGGATGACTTGCCAGTGCTCGTGCTAGCGCCACACGCTGACGTTGACCGCCAGATAATATAGAGGGCCATTCCTTTTCCCGATCTGCCAGCCCGACGAGTCGCAGCGCCTCACCTGCATGCTCACGACTTTTATCCGGGATGCCCAGTCTGACATTGTCCAGCACCGTCTTCCATGGTAATAATCGGGCTTCCTGAAAAAGAAAGCGTGTATTCGGTCGCGCCGTCTGCGGCTGGCGTGCAAGCTTACTCCGCTTACGTGTAGACTGGCGAAGTGTAGCAAATGGTGTCGTTGCTACCGGATCGGTGGAGCGCTGCGCCAGCTCGATCTGTCCACCGGATGGCTGTTCCAGTCCAGCGATCATACGCAGTAGCGTGCTTTTCCCACAGCCGCTCCGTCCGACAATTGCGACAAACTCTCCACGCTGTACCTCTACATCAATTTGTTCCAAAATGACACGTGTGCCAAACTGCTTCTGCACACCTTGAATCTGTAAAAATGGCTTCTGCTCCGCTACAGCCATGCACACCCCTCCTGTGAAATCATGATTGCTCGTCTTACCTATTCATTTGCGAGATAACGATGGATTCCAGCGCAGCCAGCGCTTTTCCAGCAGCTTGGCGATGCTATCCGACAGCTTGCCAAGTAACGCATACAGCACAATACTCAGCACGATCACATCCATTTGCATAAATTCACGCGCATTCATCGCCATATAACCAATACCGGAATCTGCCGCTACCGTCTCGGCAACGATCAATGTCAGCCACATAATACCCAGCGCATAACGAATACCAACAAGAATCGATGGCAGGGCACCCGGCAAAATCACATGCACATATAGCGCAATGCGGCTTAATCCATACACACGCCCCATCTCGATCAATCCCGGGTCTACCGAGCGAATACCATGGAAGGTATTCAGGTACATCGGAAAGAACACACCGAGCGCCACCAGAAACAGCTTCGCCTCCTCCCCAATACCAAACCAGACAATAACGAGTGGAATGAGCGCCAGATGCGGAATATTGCGAATCATCTGGATGGAGGAATCCGATATTTTTTCAGATAGACGAGAAATGCCGTTAATCGCTCCAAGCAGAAAGCCCAGCCCTCCCCCGATCGCAAATCCACTCAGCGCACGCTGCGCGCTAATCGCGATATTGCTGATCAGCTCGCCCGTTCCTAATAAGCGGAAGAAGGCTTCAAGTACCTGTGCAGGTGACGGTAATATCTGACTGGCAAGCCAGCCCGTCGTCGATAAGAGCTGCCAAACTGCAATCAGCAGCACAGGTAGAGCAAAAGGTAATAATCCATGTACAAGTCGTCGCCAGCGCCTATTCTCATCTGTCCTGACCGTAGCTGGAATCGACACCCGCGAACTTGATCCCCTCTGTGCTGTCGGTGTATCCACACTATGAGCAGGCAACGAGCCGGGTAATGATTTGGAAGACATCGGTGCATCCCCTCCTTACTTCTGGATTAGATTACTTTGACTTCGTGTTGTCTGATGCTGGAAGCTGCTTGCCCAATGTATCGCTCCAGAACTTGTTAACGTCTACTTTGGACGACAGCACCCCTGCATCGGTAAATGTATCTGCCACATCTTGCTCGGACGCTATTGCTGCATCCGATATAGCAACGACCTTACTTGGACGCTGTGCCTCACCTTCCTTGAGAGTGGTTAAGGCCTGCTCCTCTGGCTGGTGTGTCGCAGCTGCGGTAATCTTAGCCCATTCCTCTGGATGACTGCGTGTCCAATCATAAAATTGATTGATACGAGCCAGATAATCGGCAATCGCTTTTTCCTTAGCGCTATCAGCAAGTGCCGGATCGGATACGGCAACAAGGAAATGTCCGGATAAAATATCCTTCGCACTCGCCAGCGTCGTCGCTCCATTTTGATGAGCAGAGATAATCGCATTTCCATAGCTTGCCAGCGCATCCACCTTGCCGCTAATTAGCGCACTCAGTCCATCGGCAGTCGACAGCTCGACTGGCTGGATATCCTGCCAGGTTAGCCCGGCATTTTGCAATATTTTCAGCAGGAAGTAATGAGCCGTTGTATTTTTGACAAAAGCGACCTTTTTACCCTTTAGATCAGCAGCCGTATGGATCGGTGAGTCCTTAGGGACAACGACCTCCTGATTAAGCGTATTGCCCTCCTGCACCGCCACCACTTTAAAATTGCCACCATTGGCTGCCTGTGAAGCAAAGATTGGCGGAATTTCACTCGTCACGCCAAAGTCGACCTGGTTCGCTGCCATCGCCTCTAAAATCAGATTGCCACCCTGAAATACACTGTAGTCGATCTTGTAGGGCGTATTGTCCAGCCCAGCCGCCTTTAAGCCCTGTTCGAGATTGCCCCATCCCGTCTGACCCACCTTGATCACAACTGTGCCTTCGCCACCCTGAGCCGCCGCTGCGTCTGCGGATGCACCTGTACCCTGCTGTGAGCAGCCTGCCATAACGATAAGCAGCGCACCCAGTATAGTCGCGAGTATTGGCTTGTAAATACGTTGTTTCATGAATATCACCCTTTTATCCATAATTGAATATTGAATTTATTTTCTATTTATATGATAGGAGAACGCTAGTTTATTTAAGCATTAGCAATCGTCTGTACAAGTGTTGGTCGTAATGAACGCTGGCGTAGTGTCTGTCCCAGCTCATTAGCCTGAATGATCGCTGCCTGTACTGCTTCTGTCGTTACAGCGAAGTTAAGCTGTGCTGCTGCTCCTTCACGAAGCACCAGTCCCTCCGCGATCGACGCTGCGCTTGGCTGCACATCGGCCGTGATCCCAAGCTGGTCGAGGGTAATCGGCAGATCCAGCTCATGCAGCCATGAAGCGAGTCGCTCCAGCTCTACACCTGACTTCCCTTCCAGCACCCACTGTGTGAGCAAGCCAAAGGCGACCTTTTCCCCATGTAGACGATCATGCGTTTCTTCAATACGGGTGAGGCTATCATGCAAGCCATGAGCAATCGCTGCATGCACCGAGCCATCCTGAATGGAGCCGACTAATCCAGCTAACCAGATAATAGCATCGGTCACTTCGGTAAAAGCAGCATCTGGCTCATACCCTGGCTGCCCTGCTTCCTTATATACCGCAGTTGCATGTCGCTCCAAAATATCCAGTGCCAACCTGGCTGTCGCTACGCTGCTTCGTAAAGCAACACTTCCAGCATTTCCACTCAGATTTACTGCAAACTCATACCATTTTACGAGCGTATCGCCAATACCTGCTGCCAGATACCGCGGTGGTGCTTGAGCCAGCAGATCTGTATCTGCCAATACAAGCTCTGGTGAGCGCAGAAGTGGACGATAGCCTGCCGCCTGTCCGCGCTCATCATATAGAACTGTCAGTGCTGACCATGCGGCGCAGGTTGCTGGAATGGTCGGGATCGTTACAATAGGTAATCCGGCATCCTCAGCAACGGCTTTGGAGAGGTCGAGCACTTTACCACCGCCCACCGCAACAATGATATCTACCTGCAATTGCTTAGCGATTGCGGTATAGGCTTTAATCTCTTCCACCGTGCATTGTCCAGCAAAGGTCTTGATCTCTATTCGAATACCGACTGCGGTCAGCGATGCATGTAATGCTTCTTCCGTAATCGACAATGCGGTATGACCCCCAATGATAAGTGCGTGACTACCGAGTGCGTGAATATATTCTCCACTTCGTTTTAGCAAGCCTGGCTCATTGTAATAAGCTGCTGGTGCTTTAATTGTTACCATCTGCAAAACTCCTTTTCCTATAAAATATAATGATCTGATTCTCATTTCTAAATAGCGAATAGCATAGAGTAGAATGTGCTTATCATCTATCATACTTATGAACAAATCACATACTTACGAACAACTCTTAACCATTGATCTCTGCGTCTCACAGCCATGTCTGCTCGCTGTCTTATTTCGCACGCTTCACCTGTGCTTCATTGCCCCGTATCTCTTTCATTTCAACATCTTAACCGATGTCTCACAATTCCGACCTGTTAAGTTGGTTAAATCTTGAATCAAGTCTAGCATCTGCCTTCCAGCAGCGTCAATGCAGACTCTAATCAATAAATTCTATATGTATATCGCAAACTTCTATACGATGTTAAAATTGCTATAGTATACAATGGTACAAGCTTCAACCCTCAGGATAGAAAGGACACTAGC
This sequence comes from Paenibacillus hunanensis, assembly GCF_034055775.1. Classification (NCBI taxonomy): domain Bacteria; kingdom Bacillati; phylum Bacillota; class Bacilli; order Caryophanales; family Paenibacillaceae; genus Paenibacillus; species Paenibacillus hunanensis. The sequence goes on from NZ_CP139194.1 coordinate 3,128,394, forward strand.
CTATGACATTTCTGCAAACGTTACGTAGTAATAAAACCTTATTTCGCCTGGCGATTACAGGTATCCTTCTATATAGCTTCTGGTCGATTTATCAAGAGCAGCCTATGTGGTCATCGATCAGCTATGGCATACCGATGCTGTTTTTCGGTTTTTTATTATGGCGTAAGGTACATATGGGCAACGTGGTCGTTGTCATCGCTACTCTGTATTTATTTAGCATTACCTTTATCAATGAATCTTTTGATCCTGACTCTTCCAGATATACGATACCTTTTCTATGGATATGGTTCTCTATTATGGCAGTACGCTCCGCGCGCAATGATCGGCTAGCGGTAGCGCTCAATCTGTTAACTGGAGCCTTAATGCTGGCGATTAGCTATGACGGGAATTTCCCATTTTCACTGCTCATTTCACTACTTAGTACGTATTTTGGTATCCATAGTCTATCGCGTTATATCTCTGTCAATCGAATTAACCGCGATCAATTAAATGAATTGGAAAAGGTACACAGTGAGCTACAAAGCGCTCATGACGAGCTACAGGAGAATGCACTGCAATCGGTACGTTATGCCGCACTCGCAGAACGTACGCGCATTGCTGGCGAGATTCACGATGGGCTCGGTCACCATTTCACCTCGATTATTGTACAGCTACAGGCGCTTAAATGGATGGTACGGCAAAATCCCGACCAGGCGGAGCATACCGTCGATCAATTGCTGGATGTGTCCCGTCAAGGTCTGGCAGAGGTACGAAGCGTGGTCAAAGATTGGTCAACAAGTGAGCACACCTCGGATGAGCTACGGTTACTTGCGTCTCAAGTAGCTGAGCGTTCGGGATTACAATTAACCTTTCACACGGAGGGCGATTACGGTAATTGGGGTGAAGCTGTAGAAAGTATATTGTACCGCATTTTACAGGAATCGCTGACGAATATTGTACGTCATTCTGGAGCTACCGAGGTGACTGTAGATATTGGCGAGTCCGCGGGCTGTGCCCTGCTTACGATTACAGACAATGGCAATTATCGCGAGAACATGCCGATCAAACAAGGCTTTGGTGTCAAAAACATGATTCGTCGCTGTACGGAATTGCAGGGTGATTGCCAATTCTTACCGACCGCTGGTGGTGGGTTAACCGTGAAGGCAAGCGTGCCGCTGCGACTTCATCAGGCATCTGCTGCTGGAGAATAAGCAGATGCCTGCAAGGTCGAACATGCAGCATTTCATCGCAGGTGTCATTTTGCTGCATGATATATAGAATTGAGAGCTACCCATAAACTGCTACCCAATGATCTTCAAGCTATTTCTATCCATAAGTCTGATCAATAAGTGAATCTTTAAGCTGTATAATCAAAATGATGCCACCATGCAACCAAACAAAGGAGCGTAATGATGAATCTACCTCAGCAGACTATTCGTATCATTCTCGCCGATGACCAGGCACTTATTCGCCAGGGCATCCGTTATATTCTTGATCTACAGCCCGATATGGAGGTAGTCGCCGAAGCATCGAGCGGTGATGATGCCGTTCGATTAGCGGAACAGCACAAGCCTGATCTGATGCTAATGGATATTCAGATGCCCGGCATGACCGGAATTGAAGCTACACAGGCGATTCTAACCGCACAGCCAGACATACGGATTGTGCTACTAACAACATTTGATGTACAGGAGTATGTGATTGATGGAATTCGTGCAGGAGCTTCTGGTTATTTGCTCAAGGATATTGATATGGGCGAGATGATTCAAGGGATTCGCTCCATCTGTGCTGGCGGCGCGATCTACAACACAACCAATGCAGGTAATGCACTGGTGGAGCTAGTAGGACGTCCAATGTCCGTCTATAGCTCAGAGTCTGACAGCAATTCTGAGGCTAATGATCCGAATCATGCAGCCAGTGTGCATTATGATGGATTGCTGGAGCCACTGACCGAGCGTGAGCTCGAGGTGCTACAAGCTATCGCATATGGTAAACGTAATTTTGAGATCGCCGATGAGCTGTATGTATCGGAAAGCACGGTAAAAACTCATGTGCACAATATTATTCAAAAGCTCGGTGTAAAGGATCGCACACAGGCAGCAGTAGTAGCGATTCGGCAGGGCTTTGTTCGTTAATCACCAAGTATACGTTTCGTTCATTAATGAAATAATACGAAATAAAGAGCAATCGTCCCTGGAGTTTCCTCAGGGATGATTGCTCTTTTTGTATGTTTCTATTATGTGTATCCATACTGATCTGCTTCTGTGAGCCTTATCCTTTGACTGAACCAGCTGTCAATCCCGTTACGAAGAAGCGTTGCAGGAATGTAAACAGAATCACCATCGGCAATGCCGTAATCACAACCCCGGTTAACAGCATCGTATAATCCGTTACATACTCACCGCGGAACTGCATCAAGGCGAGTGGCAGGGTTAGCTTCTCCGTACTGTTGAGCAGCAGGAGCGGAATGAGCAGGTCATTCCAGACCATCACGAATAGAAACGCTGCCGTTGCAGATAATGAAGGCCCGGATAACGGCAATACGAGTCGCCAGTATATCTTCCATTCTCCGGCTCCATCCATACTCCCTGCTTCCATCATCTCCTTGCTCAGCATCTCCATAAATCCGGTTAATGTGAATACGGTTAATGGCAATAAGCCTGCCGCCGATACAAAGATCAGCGCGGTCAGATTATCCGACCAGCCTAGCTGCCGAACGAGTGAATAGAGCGGTAGCATAATGACCTGTGATGGAATAATCAGACCTGCGACAAAATATGCAAAAGCAAATTTACCAAGCCGTCCACCTAATCGAACAATCGCATACGAGATCAGACTGCCAAGAAACAGTACAATCGCTACCGTAAACAGCGTCACTCTAGCACTATTCCAGAAATATTGCAGCATCGGCTGTGCCTGAAAAATCGTAATAAAATTCTGCAGGCTCCACGGATGCGGCCAGCCCAGTGGACTGGCATAAAAGCCCTGACTCGTTTTGAATGAAGAAACAACGACAAAATAGAGCGGTGCTGCAATCAGCAGCCCGTATAAAATCATAATAATGCGTCCGACCCACTTCATGTAGCCCTTCCTCCCACCTTAATAATCTGTGAATTCATCCGGTTCACTCGTTGCTTAACCTGTCGCCCCATCCCGGCGCAGGGCACGGAACTGGAAGAACGTCAAAATGCCAAGCAGGATGAGGAAGATCATCGAACCGGCAGAAGCCAGACCGAAGGAATAATTCGAAAATGCCAGATGATAAATATAGGTCGTCAAAATCTCAGTTGCATAGTTCGGCCCACCATCCGTCATAACGAAAATAAGGTCAAATGCCTTGAACGACTGAATGGTCGTATACGAAATGACGATCGCTGCCGATGGAGCAAGCAGTGGCCACGTAATTTTGCGGAACACCTGCAAGCGAGTCGCACCATCAATTCGCGCGGCTTCGACCAGCTCACCAGGAATCGCCTGTAAGCCGGCGATAAATATAATCATCATCTGTCCGGCATGCGCCCAGATTTGCACAAATGCAATCGAGTACAGCGCAATTTTGGCATCGCCTGTCCAACTTTTCGCTAGCTGCTCTAATCCAGCATGCTGTAGGCCCGTATTAATCAGGCCGATCGATGGATCATAAATGAATGACCAGATCAGACCGACCGATACCGAGGACAGAATCGCTGGGAAAAAATATAATGCGCGGAAAAACACGCTTGTCTTTGAATTTTTCGCCAGAATGAGTGCTAGCACAAGTGATACGATCGTCTGAATAACCACAACGACGATCATAAATTTAATATTGTTCAAAAATGCCTTACGGAAAATAATGCTGTCAAAGCTTTCCTTATAGTTCGATATACCGACAAAATCATAGGACGGCGATACACCGTCCCAGTTAGTAAATGAATAAAACAGTCCCGATAAAGCCGGGTATACGAACAAGCCGGTATAGAGCACTATTCCTGGCAGCATGAACAGCCACAGTATTTTACGATTGATCATAAGCGTTACCGTATCCCTTTACTTCATCTTGTTACAGCTAGCGCCGGACATGCAGAGAATCACATGTCCGGCGTTCACTGTTGCTATCCTGTTGATCATCAGCTTCCTGCAGGAATTGCTGGATGATCGAGCTTCTTTATCTGTCTTACATCTGAATCTGCTTATTTACCGACCTGCTGATCGATAATTGCCTGTGCATCCTGTGCTGCCTGCTCTGGTGTTGCACCGCCCAGTACAGCCTGAATGGAGTTTGTAACTGCCTTCTGGTTTTCAGCCTTTAGGATCGTAAAGCGTGGCTGGAAGATCGTTTTCTTATCTGCCCATTCCTGTACAATTTTCAGCTCAGGACTATCGTATTTTACATCATTCAGTGTTACGTTCTGTCCGGTTGCATTCGCATATTGGGCAGCAACCTCTGGCTGGCTGAGGTAAGCGAGGAACTTTTTCGCTTCCTCTGGATGCTTGGAGCGACTGTTCACTGCGAGCATGAATGTGCTTGTATGCACGCCTTCATATTTCGCTTGATCCGCAGCTACGGTGATCGGTGCCAGCAGACCCTGCTGTAGCTCAGGATTTTGCTTCGCATTTTGTGTCAGCTGGTAAGAACCACTTGCCAGCATCGCTGCTTTGCCCTGAATAAACAGTGCGCCTGCCGCAGCATCCTTCGTACCGAGTGAGTTTGGCTGGAAGAAGCCTTTGTCATTCAGCTCTTTGAACTGCGACAGTGTTTTCACCCAGAACTCGTCGGTAAGCTTCGCCTGCCCAGCCTCTACCTTGGTGAAAATATCCTCACTTGGCTCATTGTTCATTACCATTGTATTCATCAGCTGACCCGGACCGATATCGCCACCTGCAAATGCGATTGGAATGATACCGTTATCTTTCAATGTCTGGCACAGCTTCAGGAATCCATCCCAATCCTTCGGCGGTGTCAGATTATATTTTGCAAAAATAGCCTTGTTGTAGATCGGCTGATTGTACACAAGCTGATAAGGCAGAGCAAGCTGCTTACCATCCTGCTTACCTGCGTCGATCAGGCTTGCATTGTAGTTTTTCACAAACGATTCACTGCTCAGGTCGGTAAACAGACCTGCTTTGGATAATGCGGCAAACTGTGCACCCGGGAAGGAAGCAAATACATCACCTACCGAGCCATCTGTCAGCTTCGCCTGTGCCGTGGTCTGATATTGATCAGACGTTAAGGTCTGCATATCCACCTTAATGTTCGGATTTTGCTTTTCAAAGTCAGCGATAATCTGCTGGAATGCCTGCGTATCTTCGCCACGCCAGTGAAGAAAGCTAATTGTAACCTTTCCGTCTGCGGCTTGATTCGAGCCGCCACACGCTGCCAGCACCCCGGATACCAGAAGTACGATAGCGAGCAACATTGCCCATTTTGCTGTGATTGTTTTCATGATCTATCCTCCATTTTGGTTAGCATCAAATCGGGCAAAAGCTCCAGAGCTTCGTCAAGCGAACCGGTTCTAACACGAGCCGGACAAACGTCAATTTCCGCGAGCCTATTCCCATTAAGTTAGTAGGAATACCGTGATTTAAATCATAGCAAATTTTAAGAATATCAAACAATGTCAATATGTATTGTTTTTTATTTGTCAAAACGTGTTGTATAATGGAAACTGTAAGCACACATGAAAGGATGATAGCTTGCCTATGGCAAAAGACATTACGATCATTACCGAATATGAGCGCAGCGAACGCTTCCGTACTACTCCTTCCTCGTTTGCACAGGCTGGCGGTCTTACGGTAACACAGGCAGGTCGATATCTGCTTAATCCTGATACACGGCGTATTTTTTCGGCGAATAGCACCACTTTCTGGGTCGCTACCCGTCAGGATGGCATGATTATTAAAAACGGACAAAATTATGTATTAGGCAAAAATAACGTATGGTGCGTGCCCTCCCACAGCACTTTAGAATATATTAACAATACAGATGACCCACTGGAAACCTTTTTTATCGGCTTCAACGGCGCTCAGGCTGACCTGCTCGTTCGACAAAGCGGGATGCACGAGGGCTATAGCGAGCTAAGCAATGAATTGTTTGATTGCTTGCTACATTGCTACACTACCATATTAAACACAAAACACGAGCCTGATACCTTCAGCTCTGAATTACGGCGAATGGAAATGCTCTATAAAATGTTTGGTCTGCTCTGCCAGTGCAGCGACAGCCGAACCGATCATACGGAACATAAACGGCATACCGGCTGGATGGAGGAAGCGATGGATTATATCCACGCCCATTATCACAAAAGCATCACCGTTAACCATGTAGCCGAGCATGTCGGTATCCATCGCACTCATTTTAGCAAGCAATTTCATCAAATGTACAAGGTGCCCCCTGCCGAATACATTCGCAGCCTCAAAATGGAAAAGGCACGTCGTTTATTGCTCGAAACGAGCGACTCGCTTGCTGAGATCGCTTATGCGATAGGATATCCTGACGTATTCTCCTTTTCCAAAGCGTTTAAAAAGTACAGCAGCTTTACACCGAAGCGGTATCGAATGCAATTCAGCTAATAAGCGTAATCTTAAATTTATTCGCTAGTGTGTATACGAACGGTGCAATGTTATTTCTTATTTGGATATACTCGTTATAGTGTATGGAATACGGCAAACTCAGCAACGCTTTCACAACTAATTCAATATAAAAAGCCCTCCAAACGCTTCATGCTGTACTGACAGCAAAAGGATCGTTTAGAGGGCTTTTTGGTATTCAAACTAACTCAAAAAATGTCTGAGCAACTCACGAATTCAAGGTATATACGATCGTAAGTTTATCTATACAGAAAATGTACAAATCACGCCTATTACAGGCTTGCACTCGGCTCAATAACCGCTTGCTCGAACAGCGCCTGTACATATTCCAGTGCTTCCAGCTCGTCTTTACCGCGTGTTGTCAGGGTAACCTCAGTGCCGGAGTGAATGATCGTCAGCATCATGCCGAGCAGACTTTTCACGTCAACCTCGCGGCGACTTTCGTCTGGGCCGAAGGCGATGCGGATGTCCGCAGCAAAGCGGGAAGATTCAGTAGCAATACGCAGCAGGTGTGCGCGGTCAAGATTGTTAGGAACTGTAATTTGATGTACTCTCATTTTGTTCATATCCTTTCTCATGGTGGCATAATGGGATGATCTTACTCATGGTGTGAAATCCTATTCAGCCTGTTGAATGATCCAAAAATGATCGTCGTTCCATATTACGGCACTACAGCGCACGACCGACAACACCAGCGTACGGGGACTGCTTCCATACTGAACTGCTTTGCATTCAACAAGCTCGCTATTGATATCATTTACTTTGTTTTACGCCAAATGATACTCTTTTCAACCGTCTAATTTCAACCCATTTTCCACGACTTTACGTTTAAATTTTAATTTTTTTTGAAAATGTGTAGCCTACAGGCACGAATATGGAAATGTTATCCTGTAGCCCCACTGTTTTAACAGAAATACTGCATCACCGGGCAGCACAAAGCCCCTGCCCGTGTAAGCGCAGAGGCTGTTTTTCGCTAAGCATGGTACTCATTTTATTTACTGCAAGAGCACATTATCATACCAGGTCAATTCGTCTCCACTGCTATTACGCAGCGTAAGCGTCAGTTTACCTGCTTGTCCACTGTGGCTTCCACTATAAATAAAACCGAAATTACGCTGATCACTGCTTGCAAAAAAACCATCCTTGCCGTTCTTTCCATTTTGTACAGCCTGATCAAAGGTAGCAGATTCGTTGTAGCCCGGAGATTCCCACTCCATATTGCTAACACCATAGCCTTTCGGCATCTCCTCTACACGGATGAACAGTTGGCCAGGGCCCTGCTGTACGGTACTAATTTTCAATTCGGTCGTCTGTGGTGTTAGCTCAGGATCTGCATTGTTGCTAGGCTCAGAGCCTGTCCCCGTGCTACCACCTGTCGAACCGGATGAGTCGGAGCCCTGCGCAGGTGCAGGCGTACTGCCCGTAGCATCAGTTGCTCCTTCATTACTTTCACTTGAGCCTGTACCTGTGTTGCTATCAGATGACTCTGGATTCATCGTGCCTGTTCCACCAGCGCCTGTAGCCTCAGAGGAGGAATTATCCTCTGCTGCGGGCTGCTGTGTAGAAGGAGCAGGCGTCTGAGAGCTCCCCGACGAGCAGGCAGTGACGAGTACAAGCATACTCGCCAGACCTGCTCCTAGCATCCATTTTGATACGCGATTCATTGATGTTCCTCCACTCTGGCGGCTTTCGTCTGTGCCTGAGATGTTAGCTGAGCTGCAAACGATGTGCAGCGTGCAGTGTAGGACCTACAAATTCATTCAGACGGAAGCCGTTCGCAATCGCCTGGGTAATGAAGTTTTTCGCTTCACCATACGCTTCTTTGACTGTCAGTCCTTTGGCAAGACCAGCAGTTACAGCTGCGGATGTGGTGCAGCCAGCACCATGTGTGAATTCTGTCGCAATCGCATCGACTTCGAACCAGTCAAAGTTTTTGCCATCGTACAGCAGATCCAGCGCTTTGCCTTCTTTTACTTTACCGCGAGTTTTGATCAGCACATGCTTCGCGCCACGCTCATAGATACGCACCGCTGCTTCCTTCATCTGCTCTTCTGTACGAATCGGAGCCGTTTTCGCAAGCTGTGAAGCCTCGAATAGGTTTGGCGTAACCAGATCCGCACCAGGAATAAGCAGCTCCAGCATCGCTTCGGTATTTTCTGGTTGCAGCACTTCGTCCGTACCTTTGCACACCATTACCGGATCGATAACGATACGGTTCAGTGGGAAACGCTTGAGATAGTTAGCAGCCAGCTCGATAATTTCTACCGAACCGAGCATGCCTGTTTTCACTGCATCAAAGCCGATACCTTCCATTACGGTACGCAATTGTGCCTCCACAACGCCCAGATCAACCGGAAATACCTGATGATTCCAGGTTTTCGGCTCCATCGCCACGATGGTCGTCAGTACGGTCATCCCGTACACGCCTAGCTCCTGAAAGGTTTTCAGATCTGCTTGTATACCTGCACCGCCGCTCGTATCCGAGCCAGCTATCGTTAACGTTTTGGGTATAGTCATGGGTGTGATTCTCCTTCGCATCAATGATAGTCTCATTTTAACATAACATGACATGAGAATATACATTTTTCATGAAAATCCAATGGAGTTTCATACAATCGTCACGGCCTATGAGGATAAGCTACCAAAATGCATGATTTTGTCCTGCTTCAACACTTCATCTCATTTTGCTTCAATTTTCCAGCTTCTTACTCCTGTACCGCTTCAGGCTGACGGAACGGAAATTGCACGCCAGTCATCTCTTCTGATACTCGCCATAGCTTGGAAGCTGTGGAATCATTGTATTTGTGCTCAAATGAGCGATCCAGATGCGGATAGCCTTTACGGCTGCCTTTACCATCTGGTCCAATATATTCACCGCCACGCAGTGAAGGCTCAACCGCCGCATACAGGGTTGGCAATGCACCCATATCGGCTGGCTGACTTAACAATCCCCATACAAAACTCGCCGCCTTACCTGCCTGCTTGCCTGAGCCGCGTGAGATCAGATTCGTATTGGAGACACCTGGATGGGCGGCAATACTGATCGTGGAAGCACCTGTTTCCTGTAGACGCTTTTGCAGCTCCCGGGCGAATAATAGATTGGCAAGCTTACTCTGTCCATAGAACTTCATCGCACTATAACCGATCTGTGCATTCAGATTGTTAAAATAAATATATCCGCTTCGTGCAGCAATACTGCTCAGTGTCACAATGCGTGAGGACGGTGTATCCAGCAGTACTGGCAATAACAATCCTGTTAAGGCAAAATGACCGAGATGATTACTGCCAAATTGCAGCTCAAAGCCATCCTTGGTGCGGCTGAACGGTGGAACCATAACGCCTGCATTATTGATAAGCACATCAAGCGATGTATAACGCTGCAAGAACGTTTCACTAAAGGCACGTACGCTTTGCAGATCAGCCAGATCCAGCTGCATGACTTCTACGCGAGCTTGCGGATACTCACGCAGCAGCCCAGCCGCCGCCTGATAACCCTTTTCCAGATTACGCACAGCTAGAACGACATTCGCATGATGAGCGACAAGTGCCCGTGCTGTTTCCAGTCCAAGACCCCCACTCCCACCTGTAATGACGATTCGTTTATCCGTTAAATCCGGGATCATATCCGCTGTCCATTGCTTGTACATGATATCCTCTCCTGTCCATTCCATAATATAGAGTGCAATCACTGTATTGCTTTATTGCTGTATTGCTAATTTCACTAATTCGGATCGAGTATGCACGTATCGCATTCTCTTTGGTTGGATTACAGGCTTATCTGCTAACCAGCTGACCTGCTCCAATAGTAATATTACCCATTATACTTCCATCTCTACGCAATAACCATTCTGACGCCGAGAGCACTCTTTTATTCAGTATGATAAAAAACAGCAGCCCTGTATGGACTGCTGTTTTCGATATGAATTACTGTTCATAATAACGAGCCATTTCGATAATCATCGCACCCATACGTTCATTTTCCGGTGCAACAATACGTGTCACGCCCTCCTGCTCCAGTGCTTCGGAAGTGACCTTACCTACCGAGACCGCCAGTACAGTATCATGTAACTGTTCTCGTAGCGACTGCTCCTCACCAAGCGTACGCACATAAGCGAATAGATTACGTACCTGTACCGCCGTTGTGAAGCAGATCGCAGCGATGCGCGCCTGCTGAATCTCGTTATAAAGCTGCTCCAGTGTGGCTTGCTCGGGTGGAATATTCAGATAAGGCAACAGCGTATGTACATCCTGTGCACCTTTGTCTTTAAGAAATTGAACCAACTCCGGTGCAGGCTCTCCATGCAGCTGTACCCAGATACGAGCACCAACCAGATTGACCTCCTCTAGCTGTTCTTCCAATCCGCGTACCGTTCCATCTGAATCGCGCACATCTGGAGCCAGATTCTCCGCCTTGAGTGCATTATAGGTTTTGTAGCCACGAATCGCCAGACGTGCTCCACGAATGGCAGCACGGAACTCATCGCCCATACCTAACCGATCAGCAGCTGCAAATAATGCAGTTGTACCAATCCCCGTTGTGAATATCATCCAATCGGGAGGATGTTGTATGAGCATACGTAGCTCCTGCTGAATCTCTTCCTCCTTGAACATCGTCATTCCTTGTAAGGAACGAACAATCGCCGTTCCGCCCTGACGCTCAATTAATGCACTCATCTCATCCAGCTTACGTGAGCCAGCGATAACGATAGTTTTGCCTTCTAACGGTTTGGACACGCCTTCTCCCCCTCGATCTCTATAGCGCTATACGGTGTGGAAGCCGTGCCGATCAGAGCGGACGTTCAACGACAAATGGATCGGTCAAACGCGCATACTCATTACCGGCAATACGTGCGACAGGCTTAAGCTCATTCGCATGTACATAGAACTTCTCAGCGTCCACCACTTTTTCATCAAAATGATAACATATGATTCGTGCCAGTAGCAGATCATTTGACACATCGCCCGCATCATTTTTAATCGGAATATGCTGCTCCAGCTTGCATTCAAATCGTACCAGCGCTTCACGAATGCCTGGTACAGCTACGCGATCACTCGGTACAGTGGTCAGATTAGTTAGCTCTAGCTCGCTCTGCTCTGGCGGAAGTGTAGCGCCTGTATGGTTCATTTCCTCGGTCAAGTGCTCGCTAACGATATGGATAACTAGCTCACCGCTTGCTATGGCATTACGCGCTGTATCCTTCATCTGTCCCTCACGACGTGCCACCGATACCGATACAATCGGCGGATCAGAAGCAACAATATTAAAATAACTAAATGGCGCTATATTCAGTACACCATTATCTGTTAATGTACTCACCCAGGCAATCGGGCGTGGTATGACCGCACCGGTAACCAGCTTATAATTTTGAATATTAGAAATAGCTTGCGGATCAATGGTAATCATCATATACGCCTCCTGTAATCGTTCGATAGTGTAAAGCTGGATTCGATCCTATCGATCCTGTTAAACCTGTTCATCTACAAATATGTCCACTCTGATCTAGCAAGCTTACCGTCTGTGTTGCTGCTGCGCTTGCTTCTCAGGAGATGCACTGCGCTGTAATAGACTCTTGTAATAGACGACGCTATGATGACTCGCTATACCTACTATTCAGCCATGTATACGCCGTAGCATACCAAAATTTTGTCTTTCATAAAAGTCGATGCCATAGCAGTTTAGCATCATAACAGATAACACTGTATGCATTAAGGCTCCAAGCCAAAAGCAGCTAACGGAACATAATCAGCTTCCTTCATTTACATAACACTTAATAACTACATAACAGCTGATAGCTACATCATACCTGATCGCGAAGACTAAAAGCATAGATCATCGTATGCTCACCTGGGAGAACACGTATAACCGTATACTCATACTGCCACATCCATTTTAGCAAAATAAAATGCCGTGCATTACAGATACGATCATCTGCAATGCACGGCATGTCCTGTCAAGGCTATATCTCTAATTCACAAAGATAATATCTTTATACGAATCAATCTCTATTCATACTATACTCTTCATTCACACTTCAATCTTCACTCGTACTTCAAGCTTAATTTAATGTGCAGAACCCTGTGTACCTGCTTGCTTACCAACCCGCACACGCTTGATAAAGATCGAGCACAGCAAGCCTACTACAGCTAGAATCATCGCAAATACAAACGCATGCTGTACACCTGTCGTGAAGGCTGCGAGCTGATTCGTTGTGCTTGATGGATCAGCCACACTGCTCAAATAACCGCTCTGACCAGCACTCAGAATACTAACCGCCAGCGCTGTACCAATCGCACCGGCAACCTGCTGCAATGTGTTCATGATCGCTGTACCATGTGGATAAAAATGACTTGGCAGCTGGTTCAGACCATTCGTCTGGGCAGGCATCATAATCATCGAGATACCGACCATCATGAAAATATGCAGCGTAACGATGACGGCAATCGGTGTAGTGGAGTGAATGTTCGTATACAGGAACAACACTGCTGCCACGACAACCAGACCGATCGTAACGAGCCATTTCGGACCGAATTTATCAAATAGACGGCCCATAACTGGAGACAGGAAGCCGTTAAGCAGACTGCCTGGCAACAGCACCAGACCCGCTGTCAGCGCGCTCAGTGCCATCCCCTGCTGTAGATACATCGGCAGAATCAGCATTGAAGACAGAATCACCATCATACAGATGAATACGAGCAACAGACCAATCGTGAACATTGGATAACGGAATGCACGCAGATCAATCATCGGCTGCTCCATCCGCAATTGACGGATACTGAACAATGCGAGCGAAATGACACCAATCGCGAGCGTAGCAATTACGATCGGGCTACTCCAGCCACTTCCGCTGGCACCATGCCCACCTGCACTACTGAATCCGTATACGATACCGCCAAAGCCAAGTGTAGACAGCACGATCGACAGCACGTCAATTTTCGGCTTTGTCAGCTTGGAGATATTCGGTAGGAAGCGCAGACCGAATACGAGCGAGATAATAAAGAACGGCAGTGAAATCCAGAAAATAAAGTGCCAGGACAAATTCGCCAGAATCAGACCGGAGATCGCTGGGCCTGCTGCCGGAGCGAACATAATGACAAGCCCGATCAGACCCATCGCCGAGCCACGCTTTTCGACCGGGAAAATAACGAGAATCGTGTTAAACATCAGTGGCAGCAGCAAGGCTGTACCTACCGCCTGCAACAGACGAGCAATCATCAACACTTCAAATGTAGGGGACATCGCCGCAACGATAGTTCCTGCAATCGAGAACAGGAGCGACGTTGTAAACAGTTGCCGCGTTGTGAACCATTGCAGCAGCAGACCCGATACCGGAACGAGAATACCCATCACGAGCAGATAGCCCGTTGTCAGCCATTGAATCGTTGTTGGGCCAACCTGTAGCAGCGTCATCAGTGGCGTGATGGCTACATTGAGTGCCGTTTCACCGAACAACCCGATAAAACCACTTAGCAGCATAGCAAATAAAATGGGTAACACCTTGTATTGCTTTGTTTCTTGCTGGTTCTCAGCAGAACCTTGATTCATGGACGCATCCACTTTCCCATCCTCCTTGATTGTCTTTCTCTATGTGTAGTATATGCTGTCTAACACAGGCACAGTTTAGCCGCGACGTTGCACCGTCTTCATTACATTGGATAAATATTGTGCAGCCGTCAGTAATGGCTTGTTATTCTGATTGGTCAGACTAATGATGAGTGCACCTTCCATCATCGATAATGTCAAAATGGCAGCATTCTCTGCTGCTTCCTCATCTGCACCTTCTTGCAATAGCTGTCCCGCAATAATCTGTTGCCAGCCTGCAAACACCTCTTGGCAAGCGTGTCGCAATCGATCACTGATACAGGACGCTTCGACCGATGCCCAGAAGCTAAACGGGATGAACCCTGTATATCCGGATTGCTCCGTCTCAATCGCCATATGATATACAAAATCATAGATCGCATCCCCAGTTGTCTCATTTTGAGAAAAGGTCTCGCGAAACTTGTCCATCACATGCAGATTGGCCTTCTCAATACATACAAGCGCCAGTTCTTCCTTACCTTCAGGAAAATAATGATACAGTGAGCCCTTCGGCGTATCACTTTCCTTAATGATCTGGCTAAGTCCGGTCGCATGATATCCCTGTGAGAAAAATAAACGTGCCGCTGTATTTACAATTTGTTCCTTAGCATTGGACTTCTCGCCCAATGAAACCACTCCTTTAACGCATATTCCATCGGTGTTGCTACTACAATTACATCCGTCCACAACAATTATAACGATTGGTCTATATAATTAAAACGCGAAATGAACAGAATGTCAATTCATCTACAATTTAAAATATTGCATCAACAAAAAAATGAACCTTTACTGCAAGCCATATCATAAGCTTCCATTGTTAGCCCAGCATTAAATGTAGCCTGCAATTTATTCAAGCGTGCTATGGACTTATTCGCTATTTGCATATATACGCAATTCACGATAAATATCGATAATATCATCCAGCGGCATACGAACTAACCCGCTGGATGACGGTGCGACAAACTCCACTACATCCTCTGTCGTCGATGGAGATTGAAATCCCCACGGTGCCTGAGGACGCTTGCTGTACTTTGTATATACTCCCTTGCCAACAAAGCAGGCGATACGGGGACGATACTGCTCCAGCTTCTCACGCAGCTCGATCCGCCCTTCTGCATATTCCTCCGGCAAAATATCATCAATGCCCCGTGTAGGACGTGACACAATGTTAGTAAAGCCATAGCCTAGCTCCAGTAGATCACCATCCTCCTCCGGATGATACAGACGCGGAGTCAGTCCTGAGCGATATAGAATTTGCCAGAAACGATTGCGTGGATTGGCATAATGATGACCTACCTCCCCTGAACGAAGACTTGGATTAAAACCGACAAATAAAATATTTAGTTGCTGCTGCAAATGATCGGGTATAGCTGGCACGTATTTTGCTCCTTTCGCGTACGATATAACATAGTTCTATCCATATCGTTACCATTTTTTTATCTATTTCGACAAAACCACTATACAAAAAACATGACTATAGACCGATATACTTTATCAATCAAGTATATTTCTACTTTTCGAGCATCGTCACCCGACAACCTACAGAGCCTTGAACAGGCACAACACATGAATATGACCTTCACCATTAAACGAGAACATTAGCAAAGGAATGATTAGCATGATTAAATTAAATGAAAAGCAAATTTATGCTGTCCTTCATAAACAACTTAATCGCAATTTCCCAGTACAAACGATGGAATTGCAATATCATATTGAAGCAGATAGCCGCCTGGTAAACAATGAAGGCGAAGTCGAGCTGACCAATAAACACTACTGGGTAAAAGTAATGGATTGTGTATACCCTACACACTCTCGTCCAATTCTGATGAGCGAGGTTATCTACTTCCTCAGACAGGAATATATGGATAGCACGATCCGCGTATTTATGAAGCAAGACGTAGACGGTACAGTATCCGCAACCGCAGAAATCTCCTTCCAGGATCATGTTACACTGGAAGCCGAGCAGTTGAAAGCACTGATCGACCTTGCACTCGTTATCAAGGATAAAGAGTGGTTCGACGAGCTCACTCAAATGTACCTGAATATGACGCGTCCATTACCAAGCTCTCTGTAATCTTATTGCATCTTCATTTTGCTCTTAGTTGAAGCTGATCTCGATTGTATTCGTTCAGCTCTGCACCATCGTATACGCTCCATTCGTCATTAAAGGGCTGTCTCATCGTTCATAAGCGACATGAGGCAGTCCTTTTTCATTCAACCTTCTGCACAAATTTCGATGCTTTTCTGAAAAATTGTTGCTATGATATAAAAGATGGTTGAATACATAGTATACAGCCTTAAGCCCCCGGGCACTCTATACATATATAATTAAGGAGGAATCCATGATGGACCCTAATCAACCCCCACACCACTCTCAACCTCCGTATGGCTCACAGCCGCCTTACGGTTATCAGAATCCTTATGATCCTTATGCGTACCGTCCGAACAACGGGAAGGCTATTGCAGCCCTTGTACTCGGCGTCGCTTCCATTGCCTCGATCTTCTTCTTGCCCGGCTTTGGTGCTATTATCGGCATACTCGCGATCATTTTTGCGATTCTAGCATTTAAGGAGATTCAGCAAACGCATATGAACGGCAAAAATATGGCAGTCGGTGGACTTGTATGCGGGATTATTGGAGTGCTACTTCACGTCCTATTCGTTGTCTTTATCGTTGTCATTATCGGTGTCTCCTTACAGGATTACTCCAACAATGGAGCAGACTACTGGGAGCCTACACTCCAGCAAGATAGCAATTCTGATTTTTACTGATCTACCCTGTATCCTGTAGTATTACCCAAAATAGCATTACCCACAAGAAGAGGACAGCATGCATCGCATGCTGTCCTCTTTTGTATCGTTATGGCTTATGCCTGTGGCACATAGAAGCGGATACGAATATGCGATGGATCGGTGATCCACAGCTCTTGTCCATCATATTGCATCGACAGTCCCGCAGCCTTCACACGATCCGCCACTTCCTGTATTGCCATTTGGTCTGGCATTTGCAGTGTGTAGTAATCAATGCCTGTCGCATTAGCTGGTGCCTTGGGAGCTCCAGCCCCAGCCCATATATTCAAGCCCATATGATGATGATATCCACCCGCCGAGATAAACAAGACGGAGCGATCATCTGTTAACACAATTTCAAAGCCCAGTGTGTCTACATAGAATTTGCGAGCTTCATCGAGACTGGATACATGGAAATGCACATGACCAATCTTCGTACCCGCAGGCAATCCGTTCCATGTCTGTCCTTCTGCCAGCTCCAGCAAGCTTTCTACATCAACAGGCTCCGTACCCATAATGTACTGTCCGCGCTCATCCTTCTGCCATGTCGAACGTGGGCGGTCTGCATAGATTTCAATTCCGTTATTATCAGGATCATACAGATATAGTGCCTCACTCACCAGATGATCGCCCTGTCCGATGTTTTGACGATGCTCCACCAGATTACGTAGCGCCAGTCCGAGACTTGTACGATCCGGTAGCAAAATCGCAAAGTGATACAGCCCTGCAACAGATTGACGACGAGGAATCGTAGCATTCTCGATCTCTTGAATGATCAGCAGTGTAGTCTGTCCGTCCGCTGACAGCTCTGCCATAGTAGCGTTCTGACGCAACACCTGTAAGCCGATCACCTCTGTATAATAAGCAAGTGAACGCTCTAGCTGGCTAACCTTAATGCTAACAAGACCAATTTCAAGAGCAGGATTAATAACCGAAGTATTCATAAGATAGTTTCCTTTCACTAATTAAATTTTAGTATTAGTTATTATTTATAAGTATAATAACATTTTGTAAGTAACTATTCAAGTGTAAAATATTGATAAGGAGCAAGCTATACAATAGCGAATTATTTTAATAGCGGAGCCAACAGGAGCTAATAGCTGAAATAACAAAAGCCTCTTCATCTGCCAAAGCAAATGAGAGGCTTTTGTATGTATAACGTGTATATAACTTATGTACAACGAAGGATCATTCACTACACCATATAATGTAGTGAATGATCCTTCTGTCATTCGTATATGCACATGTCAGGCAATGTAGCCTACAGACATGTAGCTGATTAGTTCATCGGATCGTTTTCTTTTACGCCTGGATCATTACCCCAAACTGGGCCGCCCTGATAGTATACAACGATTTTAGCGTTATCAGCCATCGCTGTATCATTGCCATAAGAGTAGTCAGAGCTTACACTACCGGATGTTCTTTGAACGGTAAATGTCATGTTACCACTTTCACCGCCAGCTGGGATCACGCCTGCTTCTGCATTGAACAACAGCTCAACATAGCTATCTGCACCCGATTGTGGCTGCTGCATGTTAACGATATGCGCTTCTACGTTTCTCGAATTGAATGGCACGTTGTTAAGAGATACATTCTTTGCACTCAGTCCTGTACCACCAGTGAAGTAGTAACGTACACGAATGTCGCTCAGGTTCACATCTTGTGTACCTGTATTCAGAATGTTGATCGTTGGGTTGATCGTGTTGGAGCCGCTACCGTTAATGCGGGATTGCAGCACGAGCGATTGCTTCACGTTCGCAGATTGCTCTGTTGGTGCAGCAATTGCTGGCATGGACATCTGTGTCTTTTGACCATTTGCCATAACAGCGTTCACCACATAACCGTATACTTTACCATTCATTACTGTAGTGTCTGTAAACATCGCATCGGTAATGCCTGTGCTCAGCATTGCATAGGTGTTATTTTGTACACTATTATACGTATTGTTCACAACATCATAACGGCGTACTTCGTAGCTGGAAGCGTTTTGTACAGGCGCCCATGTCAAAACGACCTGATTAGAGCCAGCGCGTGCAGCTACTTGATCAGGAGCAGCAGGTGCAGATGTATTATCCCATGTAATATCGTTCATCACCTGATTCGTTTCAATTGCTGCGTGTGCATTTGGTGCTGCCAGCAGGCTACTTCCCGCTGTCAAAATCGAAATTGCAAGTACTGCTGAAGCTTTCTTGGACCAATGTACCATGTTCATCATCAACCTCCGTATATTTGTGTGGTGGAATACATGTACTGCATTTTGATGTTAATCATGCTGTTAAGTATTCGGCTCAAAACCTCTATGTGCGGTTGTGCTCGTTGTCCCTCCTTTTTGTGCATTCATTACTGTTTGAACGCGTTATAACGAGTGCTAAAGCGTTCATTGGTGAGCCATTTGATGGATTATTAAACAGTAATGTTGCAAATAAAACACTTACCAAGCTTAAATTATAACATTTTTGTCATCAGTTGCAGATAGCCTTGAAGTTGCAATCGCATTCACGCAGGCAATTCCTTTAGACCTAAGCTCTATTCTATAATCTACATATTAGACCTATAATTATGCGCACCAGCCTTATGTTTGAAGAATATCACGCATTTGTTACATAAATGTATCCAATAAACGAGCGTCGTCCCGTATGATAGAGCATGTATTATTAGGCTAAGCTTGTCCATTCTGCTATAAACCGTAGATTTAAATTACCCCACAGGATGGTATACAATAGGTAAGAGGTTAAAGCATCCTTCTGGCATTGTTATAGTATCTTGTTAGCTGTCTTGAAATTACAGATTTATATCGCTAGCAGCAAAAGTAGAAATTACGTTTTTTTGTCATTTTCATAATGATTGGCTTGAAAATGACCGATGTAGTATCTGAATAGTTCATACAATTTATTTTACAGAGATACTATGATTTACCGCACAGCTGGAACATTGTACTGGATTGTTCCGTACTATAATGACTGAATACGAACATAGCGATAAGCAAGGATGTTGAATCAGAATCGAGTTCATACTTGTAAGCCGCATATAAAAGAATACTTAATTCAAGCTTGAAGCTATCAGCCTAATTGCTAATTATATCGACAAAGGTGGAGTTTATACACTCATGAGAGAATCGCTGCGCAAGCTGAAAATACTGCAATTACTCACTGCCCTGTTCAGGGCGCGAATTATTAAAATACTGATCCCCCTCGTGATTCTAGTCATTATCTTTATTCAAGGACGTAAGGAAATCCAGCATATCAATGTGGCTAGAGTGTTTTTTGAGCTACGTCGCATGCCGGTGTCAGCAATCGTGGAAATCTCACTTGTTGCTTTTATTGCGGTAGCTGCGATGAGTGCGTACGACTATTTGCTGCGTCGCCAGTTCAAGCTTGATGTAGACTGGAAAGCAACGTTTCGTTATGCGTGGATTGCCAATACGTTTAACAATATGATCGGTTTTGCGGGCTTGACCGGGGTTGGGCTGCGCGCCATCTTGTACAAAAAGAGCGGCGTGCCGATCAAAACGATGGGTTCTGCTGTACTGTTCCTGTCACCGATCATTCTGGTCGGATTATCATTGCTCGGCTGGCTCGTTATTATCGGTGTGTTTCCTGCTGAACCATTATTTGATGCACATCCATGGTTGCGCTGGGCTGTATGGGGCATATCACTGTACTTGCCATTCTTTTTGCTCATGCAGCGTTCTTCCTTATTTGCAAAATGGTTCCATAAGGGCGAGGGCAAGTTGCCATGGAATGTCGTCATTGCTTCGGTGATCGCTTCCTTTTTGGAGTGGGCATGCGCGGCTGTGCTGTTCTGGCTGATCGTGTATCATGATCTGGAGCATCTGCCATTTGCCTCGGTAATTGGTGTGTATATCGTTGCTGCTATCGCCGGTATTATTAGTATGGCTCCGGGTGGAATCGGTGCATTTGACCTGACCGCGCTGCTCGGCTTGCAGACGCTAGGCATTGATGCTACACCTGCGATTACTGCATTATTGCTATTCCGTATTTTTTACTTCTTAATCCCGTGGCTGGTCGGACTCGTACTCGCTGCCTTCGAGATTAGCCCGAGTCGTCATCAAATGAAAGATATGATTACAAACGGAGTCGATTCATCACGCAACGCCTGGATCAAATTCTGGGGCTGGCCGTCACAGTTTGGCTTGCTCGGTGATCTGGGTGCATGGGCGCTTGGTAAGCTCGTGCTAGCGAGCGGGATCATCCTGCTGCTGTCTGCTGCTACGCCAGGACTGATTAATCGCCTTCGTTTTATGGAAAATATATTGTCTCTACCGTTAATGCGCTTCTCGGAACAGCTATCCGTTGTAATCGGGATTATGCTGATTGTTGTATCGCGTGGTATTTCACTTCGCATTCGTCGTGCTTTTATCTGGACAGCCGGTCTGCTTGTAGCGGGTGCTGTGTTTACCTTTGCGAAGGGCTTTGACTATGAAGAAGCGATTATTCTACTTGTAGTCGCCGTCATTTTATGGGTGTCACGTGCTCGCTTTAATCGTGAAAGTGCCAGCCTGTCATCACGCAGCGTTGGAATCTGGGTCGTGCTGGCATTCATCTCATCGCTATCATACTATCTCGTCGGTGCGCAGATTCATCCTAAGCTGCTACGCCATCTTCCAGCACGGGCGCAGGAATGGTTCCTGAATCCGCATGAATATGCAGTCACCGCAGTGATCGCTTTTATTAGCGCACTCGTTCTGCTCGCCGCTATTTTCGCATTGCGTCCGAATCGTCATGTGGAGCATTTGCCAGATGCAGCCGAGCTGGAGAAGCTACGTGAGTTTTTGAAGCAGGAGAACGGTAATCTGCTCTCACATCTACTCTATCTAGGTGATAAATTCTTTTACTGGGCGCAGGAAGATCGAGTTCTAATTCCGTACTCGCGTGTACGTGATAAGCTCGTAGTACTGGGTGATCCGATTGGAGACAAATCGCTTGTTGGAGAAGCTATTCAGGAATTCCAGCGATATGCGGATCATTACGCACTGACTGCTGTATTTTATCAGGCATCGCCAGAATATCTATCTATTTATCATGAGAATGGCTATAACTTCTTCAAGCTTGGTGAAGAGGCGCTCGTACCGCTCGATAAGTTCACATTATCCGGCAAGAGCAATCAAGGTTTGCGAACAGCGAAAAACAAATCAGAGCGTGAAGGACAGCAATTTGAAGTGCTACAGCCCCCTTTCTCGGCTGAGCTATTGAATGAGCTACGCATGATATCAGATGAATGGCTCGGCGATCGTAAGGAAAAGGCATATTCACTCGGCTGGTTCAAGGAATCCTATATTCAGCAGGCTCCTATTGCCCTGCTTCGTGAAGCCGAAGGACGTATTCTTGCCTTCGCTACACTCGCACCCGCCTACGATAACAATCAAGTCATCTCGATTGATCTGATGCGTCACCTGAATGAAACGCCGAATGGCACGATGGATGTACTGTTTGTCCGTCTGATTGAATGGGCAAAGGAGAATGGCTATGCCTTCTTTAACTTAGGCATGTCGCCACTATCCAGTGTAGGTGAAAATGCTAATGCTCACCGTGAGGAAAAACTAGCACGACTCGTCTTCCAATATGGAGGTCACTGGTACGGATTTGAAGGCTTACGGCGTTACAAGGAGAAGTTCTCACCCGAATGGGAAGCACGCTATCTTGCCTATCCTGCCGGCATGCCACTGCCTATCCTTACGATTGATCTAGTACGTCTCGTCTCACGTCGTCCAGCTACGGTAGAAGTGCCGAGCTGATAGATGAAAGATTAATGTTGGCATCAGCACTTCTTAAATAGCGCAACGAAGTCGAATGGCTTCAAAAATGTACTGTTGAGATTCTGTTCAGCCAACAATGTAATACGGTGATGGTTCATGATCTAATCGTAAGCTCAATATGTACGTATAGATAACTATTTATAACCAATGAATACAAAGAACCCCTCGCCTGATCGCGAAGGGGCTCTTTGTATTCTGTCTACGTCCTATGCTCATAATCCCAACAACCAGGTTACAAAGAACTATCTATTTTCTGTCTTGATATAGCGCCAGATGCATATTTATCTTTATAGTTAAACAACTACTTCAACGTCAAAAAGCCCCGTATACCGTCATTATGCTCGGTATACGGGGCTTTCCATTACTATACATGATAGAGCTCAAATGAACACATACGCGCCCAAACATCATAAGCAGCTATGCCACCTAGAGAACGAGGCTTGTATACATAACTGCGTACATCGCTTCAATATAATTACTTCGCCTTCATTTCCACGATTGTTCTAACCATCGTAGAAGCATCATCAGGAACAGGCTTTTCAGTATACTTGAATGTAATCTCAGAGCCTTCTTTCAGCTTGCCTGCTGCGTCTGCGATGCTGTCAGTGAGCTGGTAGACAACCGGCTTGCCATCTACCATAATCTCAGCAGAGTGCTCATCTGCCAGACCTGAGAATGTACCGCTGGCAACATGAGTAGCTGCTGCGTCATCTCCTGTAGATGTGTCCGTTGTACCTTTTGTTGTTCCTTCGCTTGTAGTACCTGTGCTTGTCTCAGGAGATGCGGTGCTTTCTTCTCCAGTTCCAGCAGAGCTGTTATCTGCAGGAGTTGTCTCGTTCGTATCCTGTGGCGTTGTCATTTCGGTGTCTGTGCTGCCGTTCGTATCGGCTGGCGCTGCTGCGGGTTGCTGCTCTGCCTTATTACCACAGGCTGCAAGCAACAGAATTCCCATCAATAGCAGCAATGCAAGCGGACTCCGTCTGATCCATGATTGAATATTTCGTTGCATCATAAATGCACCTCCTCAATAGTGTAACGCATCATGCCCACAAAAGTTGCTTTTTAATTTGGCAACCAGGCAAAAGAACATCCACTAGCATCATACCAGATTCTATGCAGCGAATAAAATGTTGCCCCTAGGCAAAGTCGCCGCCCATATAAAAAGGGATCGTTCACCCGGCATTGCTATCTAGCCGGAGCGACGATCCCTGAAATGGATATAGTCTATAAGTAAAATTGAAGCTTTTCATCCGGCATGATGCCTTATCGCTTATGGGATAAACTGTTGTACAATCTTCACGATTTCACCGTTTTTCACTGTGATGTGGTACGGGAACACCGTTGGATCCAGCATATCTGGCTTTTGGAAAATAGCTTTCAGCTTGGACATGCTTACAGGCTCATTCCATTTGGTATCGATATCTTCCCAGCGACCTGTGTGATCATAAATCTGCATCAGCACATCCGCGCTAGCTGGAGCGGTATAATTATAAGTACGAGTATCGTCATTTACGATGTAGTAATCGTCTGGCGCACCCATATCCGCATTTTCAGGATTGTCTTTGGCAAACATTTTGTTGGCAGCTTCGCCAGTGTACCAGTTGATCGGATCAATCGTCAGCTTGTAGCTTCCGTTGTCGTCACGATCGATTTTGTTAATAAATACAGTGAACGTTCCATCCGCAGGTGTTGTATCACTGTAAGTATCCTTCGCTACACTTGTTGTTAGCGTAGCGGCTTGCACGGTTTGAGCTTTTTCGATTCCCCCTGGTGTAGCTGTACCCACACTGGCCGACGTCAAAAAGATCAAAGAAGCAGCACCTGCTCCCAGTATTCCCATCATTGTTTTCATCATCGCTGCATCTCCCCTTCTCTCAATGGTCGATCAGTCTGGCAACTGCCAGGAAACTTCATTACCATTTTCGATATGTTATGGTTGGTGTGAAAAGCGGACAAAGCATTCGTTCTCGCTTTTCGGTAAAGCATTATGCCTTCATTGTTACTAACGTATCATCAGCCTTAAATGTTGCACCGCTTGTCGTACATGTTGCTTTGTGGCTGTAACATGTATTACCCACAACATTCATCACAAGAACCATTCAAAATTTTCCAGTTTCCCTTTACTGACAAGCGTTTACCTTGCTTCCCTTACGCTTCAATAACTTGAAAAGTCGAATGATTTTGAACCGTTTCTTGCTTTCAATGACTGCTGAGCAACTTGCTTTATGCTCTCACTATACACCCCTATGTGAGACAATTGGTTGCAATAATGTAAATTCTGATTTACAAAATTAATACCAGGTTCTAAAACCACCCTCTAAATTGGAATTAAATTCTTTAAACAACGATTAATCACTCTTTTACATTAGTTTTAACTAGCTAAAAAACTTTATGTGAGGGGAATTTATTTTTACTATTTTATCTCATCTGGCATCTACTTTATCTCATTTAATATCTATACTTCGTATTGATGTTTAGCATATCGTTTACATCGTCATGCTCTATTTTAAAATAGTCTCCTATGACCGGGATGTGATACCCCTATAAGACTGGTATCTGGTCAATCTATCGGTTAAGCCAGTTAGCATATTTTATAATGAAAGAGCACATAACAATAAACTCACACTAGTCTGCCTCAATATTCTTACATTCTCCGATTCGTCACCGTCGTTAAGGTTAATATAGTAGTGGCAATGACCACACCCACAACGATAGAGGAGGATGAACAGCATGACAGAACAACCGCATATCGTAAACAAGTCTGGAGAAGTGGCAACTGAAAAGGTAGAACCGGTGATGAATCGGATCAGCGACGAGCGTAAGCAGCAGATTTTGGATGATTTTGAGAACTTCCGTAGCTATCTGGGCAAAAGAATCCATATGGCTGAAAATATTGGCTTGAGCGAGGAAAGCATCGCTAAAGTAGCACAAAAGATCGCCGATTATCTCGCCAAGCACGAAGAACCGCAAAACAATGAAGAGCAGCTACTGTACGAGCTGTGGAAGGTCGGCAATGAAGAGGAACGCCATAAGCTGGCACATATGCTGGTGAAGATGGTGAAGGAAAAAGAAGACAAGTAATGGAATAGCTGGTATAGGAATATTGCATCGCTTTTGCACAGTAAAGGCTGTGAATGACGAATGATCGTATTCGTACATACACCTGCTGTATATATACGCAGTGAGCCTTTGCGCTGTTTGATGCTCATCGTTTGCCAGCACCCATAGACAAAAGTCTTACTAATACATCTGCAACACAAACACGCCTCCACATTATAGTGAAGGCGTGTTTTGTTATTGCTTACTTTGATGCAAACAGGCTAACGATTGCGATAGCCTGCCCGCGGCCATATTTTCGTTTCCATACGCTCATACCAGTAGATGCCTAGCTCAAGTAAGCTACTTGCCAGTGAAATCCGTGTAAACAGACGATGCACAAGTACCGAGATCAGAATACCAATCAATGCGCCTGCCAGCACATCGCCCGGATAATGAACTCCAGTCCATACACGTCCAAGCGCAATGCCCGATGCTAACAATAGCCATACCCAGCCTGCACGACGACGGAATTGCCAGATCGTCATCGCGATCACAAAGGCGCCTAACGCGTGATTACTCGGAAATGAAGCATTCGCTTCGTGGGATACAAGCTGAATCGCATCCAGCGTGACAAACGGTCGATCCCTGTACACTAGCTGTCCTAATATCCAGCTTGCCGTAAAGCCTAATAGAGCAGAGACGAGCGCCTCACTAATCATACGCCGATCGGCACGAGCTCTCGTAAACCAGTATACAACGGCTCCAATCATAAAAAATAATACTGCATATTTGGATAAAAACGCCATAAACGGATTGAGAAAAGCCAGTCGCTGTGCGCCGCTGTTAATCCACAAAAATAGCAGTTCATCCATATGTTCCACAGAATGCCTCCTTTTGCCGATCTCTGTATCAGCTGATGTAGTCGTGTGCATATGTAATGCCCTGTAAAATTGTAAAGCAGTATAGTTGTTATTTCAACTTTACGTAAACTTATTGTAAATTCTATGTAAAACCAAGCTTTTCATTCGCATCCTTCGTATAAAAAATAGCTTGTTATATAAAAAGCATACCTGAGCAGATGATTGTACCTGCTCGGGTATGCTCGTACTTTTAGAGTTTACTTTTCATTGCTTATTCTTTGTTGCTTATCCTTATTCCCGTTTCCTCGCTCTGTACTCTACACTGTTGTTTTTTGCTGCTTATCTACTACTCTTACCTTCCGAAGTGCTAAGTTCTCTAATTTACATTCTAATTACATTTTCAAAAAATAACTGCATACGTTCTCGACCACCATCGTTCTCTATTATCATCTTAAAGATCATTTAAGATCTTCTAAGATCTTTTAAGACCTTCCTACATAAAGAACATTAAAGCCCTGCTACTAGACGCTTGGAGCGCATGCTACCTTCCTTCAATACCTGCTGTTCATCCAGCGTCAATAGCTCGCGATTGTGCATGAGTACCTGCCCATTCACAATGGTCGTATGCACATCAGCTCCATTTACTGCATAAGCAATAGCAGAGATTACATGATGTAAAGGCTGCAAATGTGGCTTGTTCAGATCGATCAGGATCAGGTCTGCCTTTTTGCCGATTTCAATCGTACCGACCTCATGGTCAAGCTGTAACAGACGTGCGCTATCAATTGTAGCCATTTGCAGGAAACGATAGGCAGACTCTACCGCAGGATCACCATAGTGTAGCTTTTGCAGAAGTGAAGCTGCACGTATACCGGCGAACATATCAAGTGTGCTGGCGCTTCCTGCTCCATCGGTTCCAAGTCCAAGGGTGATGCCTCGACGCTGTAGCTCCAGTACAGGTGCGATTCCGCAGCCTAGCTTCATATTGCTAAGTGGATTGTGCGAAATTCCCCCTCGCATCCCTTCCAAATAACTCATATCGTGCTCACTAATATGCACGCCATGTGCGAGCAATACATGCAGCTGCTGGAATAAGCCTAGCTCATACAAATACTGTGTCGGTGTTTGACCGTAGCGTTCGTCGATCTGTGCCGTTTCCTCTCGCGTCTCAGCCAGATGAATGTGTACAGGTAATCGATAGCTTTCCGCTAGCTGAATGACGGCTCGTAGCTGATCAGGTGGACAGGTGTATGGGGCATGCGGGCCAAACATCGTGGTAATTCGTCCATCTGCACCTCCATGCCAGCGCTCCACCAGATCGACCGCCTCCTGCATACGCTCCTGTACACGGTCATCTCCAAATACCAATCCTCGTGTCAGCGATGCACGCATTCCTGTTTCTTCTACAGCATGCGCGATCTCATTCATATGAATATACATATCGGCAAAGGTCGTTGTACCTGAACGAATCATCTCTGCCATTGATAGCTTGCTTCCCCAGTAAATGTCCTCTGGCGTCATTCTCGCTTCAGCAGGGAACATTTTCTGCTCCAACCAGTCCATCAGCTTCAGATCATCTGAAAAGCATTTGAGCAGATTCATAGGCGTATGCTGATGCGCGTTGATCAAGCCCGGCATGACCGCCATCCCCGATGCATCTATCGTACGATCAATAGTTCCCCATTGCGCGATAGCCTGCTCCAGCTGCTGTCGTTCATCCTGCTGTAAACCATATACACCGAGGATGCGATCCTCCTCAACCAGAATATCTCCTACAAAAACATCCTCTTCCTCACGCATTGTAATAATCGTCGCCTGCTGAATCCATAGCTTCGCACTCATCGCTTATTGCCTCCCTTGTTCCGCAAGCTCTATTAGGCTAAGCGGTGTTAGAGATAGCATATACATTGACGTTACGTTAAGGTCAATCATTAAATTATGAAGGATGATAAAGGTTACTCTCATAACAAAAAGCCTCTGCGCATAGCTCGCACAGAGACTTTTGAGATACAACATATCAATAAAGGCATTTCAATATATTAGGATACGTGGGCTATTACTTTACTGCTACAGGCTGCTGCTCTAGCTCCTTATTTTTCTCCTTGAACTTCTGGTTGTGCGAGGATACATAAGCCTGGCTGTGAGCTTCAGGATCAAGATAGCGCTTCGCACTGTTGACCGCAGTACCACCATCCACCAGCGCCCCACTGATCAGACGTAGCTTGCCATCATATTGGATCAGATCGCCTGCTGCGAACACGCCCGGAATATTCGTTTGACGTGCTGCATCCACAATCGGCATATTATATTCACCCAGCTCCAGTCCCCATGCGAGCATCGGACTGAGATCAGTCGTCAGACCGTGATTTACGATCAAGGCATCTAGCTCCAGCGTGCGTGTTTCTCCAGTCTCCACATGCTTGATCGTTACGCCTTCAACCGATGCTCCGCTTCCGTGCAGGCCTGTTAGCTCGTAAGAGGTCAATATTTCATGACAGCTTTCCTTCATACGCAGTACATTGCGCTCATGACCACCAAATTCCTCACGGCGATGCACAACCGTCACGCTTGCAGCCAACGGTTGAAGCGCATTCGCCCAGTCTACTGCGGAATCCCCACCACCGGAAATAACGATATGCTTATCACGGAAGATAGCCAGCTCCTGCACCGTATAGTGTAGATTGGTTACCTCGTAGCGATCTGCGCCTTCGATCTCGAGCTTGCGCATTTTAGGGATACCATGTCCCATTGCCAGGATGACAGTACGCGTATGATGCTGCTCCCCTGTATTTGAGGTCAACAGCAATGTTCCATCCGACAAACGATCCAGATTCATAATTTGCTGGTTCAATACAATCGTCGGTTCAAATACCATCGCCTGCTCAGTCAGATTACGAATCAATCCTTCGCCGCTAATCGGTGGCACGCCGCCCACATCCCAGATGATTTTTTCTGGATACAGCAAAATTTTACCGCCAAGCGTTGGATTATATTCAATGATTTTCGTTTTCATATCACGCATACCACTATAAAAGGCACTATACAGTCCTGCCGGACCGCCACCAATAATTGTCACATCGTACAGTTCCAGATCCTGCTTGCCCGCCATTCGCAAAGCCCCCTATATCGTTACCGCCGTGAAGACAGTTCGTTTATGTTATATCGCTGTTTTTAAATGATAATGATTATCATTATAAGTTATGCTGGAATGAGATGCAATGCTTATCTCTATTGTTTTGGGTATGAATAGGTATGTAGTGTGTAATTGCGGTATTTTTGATATGCTGGTAGTACCGTGTATTTGTTCATGGACAACTCTTATAAGGTGGGAAGCTGGGAATGTTGGACTTTTATTCGCATTTTTCCTGGATTTTGCTCGTAATCAACTTATTTCTAGCATTATTCATCGTTTTTCTGGAGCGTCGTAATATTGGGGCAACCTGGGCATGGCTGATGGTCTTGCTATTTATCCCGATCGTCGGCTTCATCGTATACCTCTTCCTCGGACAAAATCTTAGCCGGGTCAAACGTTTCCGGTTACGTAAAGAATTCCGCTCGATCATCGAATCGGTCGTTAATGATCAACGCGCCGAATTTGAAGACAAAAAATTTCGCTTTAACGATGCCTCGATCAGTCAGTATCACGAGCTGGTACATCTGCATCTGATCAGCAACTACTCTCTGTATACGCAGGACAATGAAGTACAGATCTTCTCCGATGGTGTGAAAAAGTTCGATGCTCTGTTCCGCGATATTGCAGCAGCCAAGGAATATATTCACATGCAGTATTACATCATCCAGCGTGATGATCTCGGACGACAGCTTATGGCGGCTTTGACCGAAAAAGCGAGACAAGGGCTTACGGTTCGCCTCGTATATGATGCGTGGGGTAGCTCCAAGATCAATAAAAAGTTTCTTCAGGAATTCCGTGATGCTGGTGGACATGCAGCCGCCTTCTTCCCACCTAGTATTCCACTTATTAACTTCAAGGTAAATTACCGGAATCACCGCAAAGTTGTCATTATCGATGGAGAATGCGCCTATATCGGTGGCTTTAACGTAGGTGATGAATACCTTGGTCATGTGAAAAAATTCGGCTACTGGCGCGATACGCATCTACGCGTTGAAGGCTCCGCTATTTTGCAGTTGCAGACTCACTTCCTGCGCGACTGGCATCTGGCGCTTAATACACCGATGGATCGAGATTATTCCCTGTTTGCAGTATCCAAGCCATTTGAAGGTAATATTGGCATGCAGATTGTATCCAGTGGGCCAGATAGCAGCCTAGAGACAATTAAATATTCATACATCAAAATGATCTACGAAGCGAAAAAAAGCGTTATGATCCAAACGCCATACTTTATTCCCGATGAGAGTATGATTACCGCGCTCAAATCAGCCATTTTATCCGGTGTACAGGTGTCTCTGATGATCCCTAAGCGTCCGGATCATCCAATGGTATACTGGGCATCGTATTCCTATCTACAAGAGCTGCTGGAGCTGGATGTTCATTGCTATCTGTATAACAAAGGCTTCCTCCACGCTAAAACAATGGTCATCGACGGTAAAATCGCTTCGGTCGGAACTGCCAATATGGATATTCGTAGCTATAAGCTGAACTTTGAGATCAATGCAGTCGTCTATGATTCGAAAACAGCTACAGAGCTACAAGAGTTATTTCTACAGGATATTAAGGATAGTGATGTGCTGACACTGGAAGGCTACAGAACACGTCCGTGGTATCGTAAGGTGATTGAATCCTTTGCACGCTTGTTATCTCCGATTTTGTAGGGATTGGTGTGGTTAAGCTGTTAATACGAAGGTTAAAGATTTTGTATTTTATACGAATCGTAAATAGGTGATAAATATGTAAATAGTAAGATGCCGCACGCTCGTTATGAGATACGGCATTTTTATTTTATACTATTATGAATTTTTCATATCATGATTTTTTATAAAATTATCAATTGACTTGCTTCATCTCTCTTTGCTGAATGGATGGTGAAAGGAGAGGCTTTAAGCTCATCTTTTTTATCTATCAAAATAGATATCACCCATCACAGATAGCGAAAATGGTATTGCTTCCATGCTATTGTAAATGTTCAACTTACGTTCCAGCACGTTAATCTCCTAGCACACGTACAGGCTCTCCTTTTAAAAACTGCACAATATCCTCTACCGCATCCTCATAAAAGGAACGGTAATTATCATCGGCTACATAGCCAATATGCGGCGTTGCCAGTACATTCGGTAACGAGCGCAGCGGATGATCTACAGGTAAAGGCTCCTGTTCAAACACATCCAGCCCGGCTCCCGCGATTCGATAATGCTGTAGCGCCTCGATCATCGCAGTCTGGTCGATCAAGCCTGCACGTGAGGTGTTAATCAAATACGCGCCAGGTCGCATATGTGCCAGTTCCTCTGCACCGATCAGATGGCGAGTACGCTCGCTTAATACCATATGAACAGAAACGATATCGCTTTGCTCCATTAACTCGTTTAATGTAGTACACGCTTCTACCCCTGCTTCCTGCGCACGTTCAGCAGTCAAGTTGGGACTCCATGCGATGACGCGCATATCCATCGCCTGCGCAATGCGTGCCATCCGCTTACCAATATGTCCCAAGCCGATTAAGCCTAGCGTTTTACCGAACAGCCCCATACCTACTGTCGTCTGCCAGGCTCCACCTGTGCGAAAGGCCTCATTCTCTGCAACCAGATGGCGGGTAAGTCCAAGAATGAGCGCCCACGTTAGTTCAGTCGGTGCTGCTCCTCTTCCTCTCGCACCACAGACCGTGACACCAAGTCGCTTGGCAGCTTCAATATCAACCGAAGCATTGCGCATCCCTGTCGTCACGAGTAGACGCAGCTTCGGCAGCCGTTCCAGTACCTCTGCCGGAAATGGCGTACGCTCACGCATAATAACGAGAATATTGCAGTCCTTTACGTTGTGGATTAGCTCTTCTGTCGTTTCCAGTGGAGTCGAATAGATACGGGTATGCACCTGTCCATCTAATACAGACCAGTCTGCCATCCGTAAAGCCACCTGCTGGTAATCATCTAAAATAGCGCATTGAAGTGTCATCTTGATCCAACCTTTCGGTGTAATATATGGAGCCTGTCCAATAGCTTAGAATGAAATGATCGATCATTCGGCTACGATATACTCCTGCATGATCCAGATCGTAATTCTGCTGTCTATTATACTCTTAATTGATTAGCAGCAGGATGGCAGATGATGAAGATGTTTTTAGCTGACTAGTGATGAGCATGATCTTTTAGAACTGCATGACTGACTTCGTAAATTGTGACTGCATAGATGGTACATAGTCCAGGTAGTATCTGAAAACTCAATTGAGTCTACTGTTTAACTCGCATGATCCTTTTAACCATATATAAAAAGGTAAGCTATTTGGCTTTGTAAAAATCACTTTTCATTAAATCTCGTCTCAGGAGATCACTCACACTGGAAAAGAAAAATATAGATTCTCTTTAGCAAAAAGTACAGAGAAATGGAGTATATTATGGAGTTTTCAGACATGTCCTAAATTTAGGCGGGAATTATAATATATAAAATGTAATGTATAGAACGTAATCACACGAACATCGAACCAAATAAAGCCGTACATAGACAGGCTCCGTTGTATAGCAAAAATAAAACTCCTTTCAGCAGAGGAAAGGAGTTTTATTGGCAATGGGATATTATGTTATAGGATCAGGAAGTAAAACGAGGTAACCAATCACCATGCGCTTCGATCAGATCATCACACATCGCGACGATATCGTCCATCGACAGCTCGGCAGCCGTGTGTGGATCAAGCATAGCAGCATGATAGATATGCTCTTTCTTGCCTGTCATGGCAGCTTCAATCGTTAGCAGCTGTGTATTGATATTCGTGCGGTTCAGTGCCGCAAGCTGTGGTGGCAGATCGCCGATATAGGTTGGACTAATGCCTGAACCATCAACCAGACATGGAACCTCCACACAAGCCTCACGTGGCAAATTCGTAATCAGGCCCGTATTCATCACATTACCGCCGATTTTGTAAGGACGATCAGTTTCCATCGCTTCCATAATGTGCGATGCATATTCCCGGCTACGAGTATGCTGGATATTTTCGCTGGCAAATAGCTTTTCGCGCATTTCCTTCCAATCTGCAATCTGATTCACACAGCGGCGTGGATATTCATCGAGTGGAATATTGAAGCGCTCGATTAACTCTGGATAATTGCGCTTAATAAAGTATGGATGGTATTCCGCATTATGCTCGGATGACTCGGTCACATAATAGCCAAACCGATGCATCAGCTCATAACGAACCATATCGTCATGCTGCTCCTTTTGCTTTTCGCGTGCTAGGCGCTTGATCTCTGGATACAGATCCTGCCCATCTCGCGTGACTTCGAGCAGCCATGCCATATGGTTGATGCCCGCCACCTTAGCCACAACGCCCGTCTGATCGATCCCCAGTGCTTCAAACAGATGCGGAACACACACCTGTACACTATGACACAAACCGACTGTTTTAATGCCGCCATGTACATTCATCACATTCGTCAGCACAGCCATCGGATTAGTGTAATTGAGGAACCACGCATCCGGACAGACTTCCTGCATATCGCGTGCAAAATCGAGCATGACCGGGATTGTACGTAGATTACGGAAAATACCGCCGATACCGAGCGTGTCGGCAATCGTTTGACGCAGACCGTACTTTTTCGGAATTTCAAAATCTGTAATAGTGCAAGGATCGTAACCACCGACTTGAATCGCGTTGATCACGTATTTCGCTCCGCGCAATGCTTCTTTCCGATCATGATACACCTTTACAGAACAACGACTTCCAAGCGAGCTTGCCATACTTGTCAGCAAGCGCTCGGAATCACTCAGACGCTCTGAATCGATATCAAACAGCGCTAATTCAAAGTCCTGCAAGGCTTCCGTCATCATAACGTCACCCAATACATTTTTCACAAACACCGTACTGCCCGCACCGAGGAATGTAATTTTATTCATTTCACTTTCAGCCTCCTTGAACATTGGTATATCCCAACTATAGGCTGAAAAGGTGGTTTCTGCTATGGTTCAAAGCATTTGAAAAATGGTATAATGCGAGATTTATTAAGTGGATTTTAATTTCAATCTTCGGTATACGCAGGACCATATCCTGTAGGTTGTGCAAATTGCTCATCAATAAAATCAATATCACCACTGAATGCCCATCTACCATCCTGCATTTTTTTAAACTCACTAAGCTTTTTCTCAACTCTTGGCTCACCAGAGTTATAACGAGCAGTATCATAATTATTCAGTGTTTCCAGTACTAATGCCTTATTATCGGTTACCGTTATAACTTCTGCATCTATAGTTTCTCTTCGATCATCTGGCATATCAAAAAAATACTGTAACTCTTTTTCAAATTGTTCTTCACTATACGGATTCCCTTCCTCATCCACCGTTTCACTCAGGTTTGTCCAATAAGCGATGGACTTCACATCCTTGTTATTGTAAGCCTTGTAGTATTGATTCGCATCTTCCTTCACTTTAAGAACTAGATCAGGTTCTGTTTTTAGTTGCTCCGCTTGTTTTTGCAAAACATCTTCATTAATTTGTGATGTATATCCATCCAGAATTAATCGAACCTTCCAATCGCCATTTAATTTCTTCATCCACACTCTAGATTGAACATAAGAATGTATAGGCAAACTATTGTTATAAACGGTATATTCTAATTCCAACTCAGCTTTGTTCACCGAACGATCATAACTTAATTCATGAAGCTTAATATTACTTATTGTTATTTTTGAATCGACTGGATTTCCGTATTCGCCTGGTAAAAATGAGCTCAAGAAACTAGGATATTTCTCATCATATCCCCAATTCAAATAATCAGGATGATATAATTTCAAATTCATTTCTTTCACATGCTCATAATCTTTTAAATAAGCCATAACAAGCTTTTGGATCGCTTTATCCTGGCTTTTACCTCTGGTATTTATATATAACTTCTTAGCTTCTTTTTTGTATGAACTATCATATTCAGTCAGCAAAGTTAAAGATTCAACAGGAGCATAAACGACACCCTTAATAACCTTCAGATCCTCCGAAAATGAACCGCCTTCAGTCATCAAATAAATGTCTCCTTCTTCGACATGAAGATAAAATATTCTGGTCTCATCTGTTATTTCATTTGGGCGATAGCTCATTTTCCATTCTTTGATTCCGTCTTCATTGGTATAATCAATCTTCATTCCAGCTGTTTTGCTAAATGCTGTAACTGGAACCCATACGGTATCCTTTTGAAAAAATCCTTTTACCTGATTCAAAGGTTTTCCATCTAAAACGATGCTCACACTTTGACGTTCATTTGCAGACTGCGTTTTGTGATCAGCTTGTGTGTGCTGCGCTGCATCCACAATCCCTGGCTGATAACCTGCTGCGAACATGCTACCTGCAAGCATAATCTTACCTGCTGTTTTCCATAATGAAATTTCCTTTAACATTGGATACTATCCCCTTTATCAGTATGTATATTTTTTTATCTATACTTCATTTCATTGTAACGGTTTGCTTGCTATCTGTCTTTAATATTTAAAGCCCAACACCTGATATGCAGAGAATATATGAAAAAAAATTCCAATCCCCCTCTTGACCTTTTCCAAAATGGCTCCTATAATCGAGAACCAATAACACATTTTGGCGATGATCGGAGACAAGATTCCCTGCTGTGCTGCTCAGAGAGAAGAGCGATTGCTGCGAGCTTTTCCAGTTAACGGTTGAGGAATTACCACTCTGTAGCTGTAATCCCGAACATGAGATGAATCGTTTGACGGTATGATGGAATAACGAATAGATGCTGGATTGCCGCTGTTAGCAAGCGACTGCCTAGGGTGTCTGGTCCCAGACTTATGCAGTTCTTACTCCCTGCATCATTATCTATTCTGCCATTCAGCTACCACTCGATGTTGCGATTCCGTCCACATGATTAGGAATTACCGACTCATCCTCGTTACCGGATGCCAATGAGGGCCTACGCTCCCAGTGTGAACACTGCTATGCAGATTCCGCTGGAACGTCAGGCTGAACTAGGGTGGAACCACGAGCCAAGCGCACTCGTCCCTGCTGGGACCTGTGTGCTTTTTTGCGCTTTCTATTCACTTTACATCATTGGAGGTTTTATCTATGTCAAATCTGCATCCATCTGCTAATGCTCCATTCAAACCACAGTCTCCTTCTGCTGCACCTCATGCTCATGCTTCTGCTTCAAGTGTTAATCGTTCCAACGAAGATGTTCATTCCGCTGCGGCATCTGATGAAATTCAAGTACAGCTACCTAACGGCTCTGTACGTCTCTATCCTGCGGGTGAATCCATTGCCTCAATTGCACGATCAATCAGCCCTGCACTGGGAAAAAGTGCTGTTGCCGGTCTATTAAATGGACAACTTGTTGACATTAGCACTCCCATCCTTTCGGATGCTCAGCTCGAAATTATTACTCCTGCTCATGAAGCAAGCTCTGCCATCTATCGTAGAAGTGCAGCTCATCTGCTCGGTCAGGCGGTGCAACGTCTATATGGCGTCGATGGAGTGAAGTTTGGCGGTGCAGCTGTAACAGAGCAAGGCTTTTATTATGATGTAGAACTGAAGCATTCTCTGTCTGAAGCAGATTTGCCAGCGATTGAGCAAATGATGAAGCAAATTGCATCGGAACAGCAACCGCTGCAACGACGCGTCATCGAGCATGCTGAAGCGCAAGAGCTATTTCATCTGGCGCAGCAGCCGTATCAAGCCGAGCAACTGGAGAATGGAATCACTCAAGGAGTAGATCCTATTGTCATTTACCAGCAAGGCGATTATGTAGCACTGGAACATGGGCCACTCTTATCCTCCCCTCAGCGTCTACAAGCCTTTCGCCTAATGAGTGTGGCGGGTGCATACTGGCGTGGGGATTCATCCGGTCAAGTCTTACAACGCATTCAAGGCGTGGCTTTTACAGATCGCGCTGAGCTGGATGAGCATTTGCAATGGTTACAGGAAGCACGCCGACGAGATCATCGCCGACTTGGACGCGAGCTCAAATTATTTATGTTTTCAGACGAAGCACCAGGGATGCCCTTTTACTTACCGAAAGGCATGCTGCTTCGTACAGAGCTGGAGCAGTTTTCTCGTAAGCAGCAGCTCCAGCGTGGTTATGAGGAAGTGCGGACTCCGTTTATGATGAACCAGCAGCTGTGGGAGCAATCCGGGCATTGGGATCATTATAAAGACAATATGTATTTTTCCGAGGTAGATCACGAGCATTTTGCCTTGAAGCCGATGAACTGTCCGGGGCATATGCTGATTTATAAAAATGAACTGCGTTCGTATCGCGAGCTACCCATCCGGATGATGGAGTTCGGACAGGTGCACCGACATGAATTTTCCGGAGCGCTGAATGGCTTGATGCGCGTACGGACATTTTGCCAGGATGATGCGCATATTTATGCCAGACCACAGCAGATCGAGGCTGAGATCGCACGTGCAATGGAGCTGATCGACGATATGTATAAGGTGTTCGGATTTGAATATGAGATTGAGCTGTCAACAAGACCAGAGGATTATATGGGCTCGGAAGAGCTATGGGATCAGGCAGAGCAGGCACTGCAAAATGTGCTGGAGGCGCGAGGTGTAAACTACCGGATCAATGCAGGTGACGGTGCCTTTTATGGTCCAAAGATTGATTTCCATATCCTTGATGCGCTTCGCCGAAGCTGGCAGTGCGGTACAATTCAGCTCGATTTTCAAATGCCTGAGAAGTTTGATCTATGGTATGTGGGCGAGGATAGTGTGAAATATCGTCCTGTTGTCATTCACCGTGCGATCTATGGCTCGATCGATCGTTTTCTTGGCATTTTGACTGAGCATTATGCGGGTGCTTTTCCACTCTGGCTTGCACCTGTACAGGTCAAAGTACTGCCTGTATCCGGTCATTATGAGGATTATGCATTGCAGGTCAAATCGATGTTGGCTCAGGCAGGCTTACGTGCTGAAGTGGATGGCTCCAGTAATAAGCTTGGCTATAAAATGCGCGAAGCTCAGCAACAAAAAGTGCCTTATATTCTGGTCGTTGGTGAACAAGAGCAGCAATCTGGCTCGGTTAATGTACGTCAGCATAGCGCCAGCGAGCAGCAGCAGCTGTCTATTGCAGAGCTGATTCATAGGCTGCAAGTAGACGTGCAGGAGGGTCAGCTTATCGATGCGTGAGCCCACTAAGCTGGTCAAAGCAATAGACGGCTGTATGTAGTGACTCGCATAGACTCTGCTAGCTCTAACTGGTTCGTTTCTCAAAAATCTGACCACCCGGGCATGATTAATATTCCTTATACACGGTTAACGGTGAATGGAAGCAATCAATCCATAGTACAATCAATGTACTGCTCATTTTTAGCTGAAATATACTACTCATTTTCAGCCACTATCAGCCACTATCTGTATGTCTACGCTTAGAAAGGAGTGAACAGCATATGTCCGATCATAACAAGCTAACGACCGTACTCATTAATGATGTTGCTTTAGCTGCTTCAAGCTATGAGCTTACAAAGCAACCCTCAGCTGATGGTACGGAACGCCAGCTGCTGTCGATTGACTTTGTCATTACAGGTGGACAGCAATACCATGACGTTACGTCAACATTGTATCAGCCTGTCGTTGAAGTGAGCGTACCCGAGTATGAGGTGCATTTTCAGGCGAGTGTGCATAGTTACTTTACATCGATCCCTCGCTTGGAAAAGGAAACCGATACAGTGGATGTGCATTTGGAGTTAATTGAAGCAGGCTCTTAAAGAATACGATCATTTCCGAAGTACGCAGAGCAAATAGCAAATACTATAGAATAGATACTAGACTATTGGATGCTGTAATATAACGTCTTATATATAGAAGAAACTCATTTCATTTCTTCTTGTTAAAGACGGCTAAGCAACAGTCAGGCATTCGTAAATAGAGCCGGTAAACAGCGCATACCCTTTCGAGTCGCTCTTATATACTAGCGCACTTGATATTTTAAAAGACAGCTCAAAAAGATAAAACGGACACTTCCTGCGGATTGATTTTACGATCATCCGATCAGAAGTGTCCGTTTTATTTTGTACTTTGTAATAGCATTGCATCATTCCATACAGGAATCTCAATCATCGTCCTATCCGTACCTAGCGTCCTTTAGAACGAGCATTATCTATATCAACCACACTATTACTGAACATAGTACGATCAAAGCTTCACACCGATCATCCGTTAGATTTACTGATTATTCCCATTGTAAATGGAAGTGCTGAGCCAGTCGCGATGTACGTAGCTTGGCATATTGTCGATCGTGCCATACCAGCGTCCATTGCGATTTTCAGTGTACTCTTTATATTGTGACCACGGATAGCCCTGTTCTTCATAGAAGCGTGATACCTGTACATTCTCATAACGCTGATTCATCGTACTACCGACAATATCATAGCCAGTGAACGCCTTTTTTGCAATGGAGGTAACGCGCTTCACTGATGTGGAATTGGAGTCACTATCTGTCCATTTTGTAGGCGCGATCAATACCTGTGTATTGTCGACAACAAAATAGGCATTATAGTACGTATCGCTGCTCACCGTTTTCGCCAGATAGAACTTCACATTTTTCACCTGATTCGTATCATACTTTTGCACACTGGAATCGCCATAATAGAAGCCGTTGGAGCGAATGTATGGCAACCAGCGATGTGTACCCGTTTGATAGGAATAGCCTGCTTCGATCGCTTTACCGCTTTCTGCATCAAAGCCATAATATACCCACGGCTGCTCGCCTTGTCCGAGACCGCTTACTGTAGGCAATGTAATATCAGAAGTAATACTGTCGAAGCCTTCAAAGCCCAGTTGTCTGCGCTCAAATGCCCCTGTATTCCCACCATTCACCTGCTCTACCGGAATCGGATTGTTCGGATCGAATTGAGTCACACTGGTTGTATTATCCGGTGCATTGTCATTGTCACGCTTCGCCGCTCCCAGATAACCGCGCTTGGAGCTATACACTTCACCTGTCACGGTCATATACGTATAGTCAGCTTGTTGAAGCTGATCTGCGGACGTTTCATCCGCTGCGGCATTACTCACAGGCTCGCTTCCTGTCAGATCGCGCAGCACAGCCGATTTTTGCTGATCAAAAAACTGCTTGTTCACTTCCGGCTGCTGTGTGTCGGTTGCACTTGTTGTGTCTGCTGGTGTGCTTGATGTTGTGTTTGCTGTAGCTGCTGGGCTGGAGGCTGTGGTCGAGGCAGCAGGGCTAGCCGCATGTACAGCTATCGCTGGAGTTAGAGCCGTCAATAGCAGGCTCATCGATAAAAGCGTTTTGAATGTCTTCATGATGTCTTCCTTTCTGTCTTAAAATAATCTGAAATTCGATTGATTCAGTGACCCAAAGTCATTCCCGACGTTCACTGTTTCTATATGTATGCAGCGAGCCAGCTTGCATGGAATGGCAAATAAGGGTAATGACGATTACAGGTCTTTCTATACATTAACATGAACAGCCAGCAATTTGAAATTTTGCCTGTTGTCTGTCTCTAGTTGTTGTTCTTTTGTAAGCCATATAATGGTTTTCGATAACTTTTACGGCTAAAACTAAACTTTTTTCAAATTCGTCAACTTTTTTCGAGAAATTGTGCAACCTTTTTTGATTAGCCAACGTAATATATAGTATACCTAATAAAAACACGTAAAATAGTTTGAAATTAAGGCTGTCGTCTGCCAAATGGCTGGATTTGCGGTATTTGTTATGTTTTGCTGTCAACGCCGCTGTTTGTCGTGCTTGTACGTCGCTATCGTTCATCCATTATTCATACTATAATGGTAAAGTTGCAAAAAAACGAACGACGCTTTTGCATAGCTACACCTGGATTCAAACTTCATATGTACAACGAAAGGATCGAGATTATTATGAAAAAAATCGCTTACTCGCTCTCCGCTGCCCTGCTGGCAGTATCCCTGCTTCCATGGCAATCCGCTAACGCTGCCACTACCGAAGCGCCTGTTGCCGTAACACCAATCGCTAATGAAATTACCGTACAAACGGAAGCTAATTTCAAAAATGCTGATGATGTTAACTCCTTCATTATAAATGCGGCACGCAATCATGTATCGGTGATCAATATGAGTGTGAAGCAAGACAGTGATGTGAACGGAAATTCTGGCTATGCTTTTTATGATAGCAAAATCGTAAAAGAAGCTCCCGGCTATGACGGCTTCGATGCACTGTCGACAGTCATTGAGCAGGCTCATCAATACGGTATCAAGGTTCGCGCATGGATTCCACAATTCCAGGACAAAGCAGCTATTGATCGTAACTCGACATGGCAAATGCGCAGTATCGACGATAGTGGTCGAATCAGTACGTACACCGGTCAAAATGGTAGCCAATACTATGTAAATCCATTTGAACAGGACGTACAAAACTACGAGCGCTCGATCGTTAAAGAAGTCGTAACAAACTATAATATTGATGGTGTTGTACTGAGCGGTATGGACTTCGATACGAATCGTGTAGATATGAATACGAACACAATCACAAGCTTCCGTGCTACAAACAACTTTGATCCGAAAAAATTGGATTTTACGAAGAGCGACAATGCCAACAAAGTGGCACAATGGAACAGCTGGAAAGCTGATCAACTCGCTGCTTACATTAAAGAAACAAGCAATGATATTCGTGCAATCAAGCCTGCATTGCCAATCGGCGTACAGACAGATGTAACGAATACAGAGGGTACAAGTCCAAATGTAGCAGCATTCAGCGCTTCGGTGGATTTCATTATGCCAGTGGTTGCGTCTGATCTGACTGCTGAAGCAGTTTATGGTAAAGACGGTATCGTAGCTACAACGGAAGCACAGGCAAATGGCAAAACAGTTATCCCTGTATTGAATCCAGACCTTAGCACCAGCCATGTAGTTGATCTGTACAACGGTCTGCGTACGGAACAGCCTGAAATTACAACAGTAAACTATACAACAATCGGTCAATACACCAATGCTTTGCTTGGTAATGTTGGCTTGAACGCAGGTTACTAATATCCCCATAGTTTAGTAACAGATGTCTCATTACGCAATACTCATATCCTTGAACCTCTACCTCTATTTTATTAGATTGTAGAGGTTTTTTATTGGATTCAGAATATAGCTTCTCTCTCCCTTCTCGCTTAAATGCGCACGTGCCATTGGCATTCCATTAACTTGAATGTTACGATACATACACATCATTTATACCGATACGGAGGTGGAGTAGCTTGAAAAAATGGATCTGGATCGGGCTAATGGGAGCAGGATTGCTGGGATTAGCTGCTTTTGCAAAAGACACGCTACAGCTAGGCGATCCACCTCAAAATCAAGCCTACGTGCAAGATTGGAAGCTCGCTGCGGGCACAATGAAGCAGCTGGATATTCAATCGGATTATGAGATTGCAGTTGATTTTGCACCGAGTACCGATGGTCAGGATCATGTGACGATTAAGGGTGCAGTTATCCCTGATGTGAG
This sequence comes from Paenibacillus hunanensis, assembly GCF_034055775.1. NCBI lineage: Bacteria > Bacillati > Bacillota > Bacilli > Caryophanales > Paenibacillaceae > Paenibacillus > Paenibacillus hunanensis. The sequence goes on from NZ_CP139194.1 coordinate 3,171,527, forward strand.
TAAGCAGCTTCAACAAACCGAGCTACAAGGGGGCGTGTTGCAGCTGCATCTTGGTACACAGCAGCGTAGCTGGCAGCTGGTCAAGCCACGTGTTCAGCATCATGTGCAGTACATTACGGTACAGCTAGCCAGACCGGATAGTCTACAGCTAGCAAGCTTTCGCTTAAAATCGGCGCAGACCAATTTGAATCATGTGCAGGCAGGGCAGATTCGTGTACAGGCTGGCTCTGGACGCATCAAAGCACAGCAGCTTTTGGGTGATGCTGAATTAACCACTTCGGATGGCGATATATCGATTCAAGACTGGAACGGCTCCAAGCTTACTGTACAAAGCGGGTCAGGGCAATTACAGATTGGCAAAGCGATCGGCAATGTTCATACCGCTACCGGCTCCGGTGAGCTAGAGATCGATCAGCTGGTGGGAGATGCAGGTATTGAATCTCATTCAGGTAATGTGAAGCTTGCACTGGCAGGCTCTCATAATATTAATGTAAAGGTGCGCTCTGCTGATGTAGAGATTGCTACTAATGCCTCTTTTGCAGGTAGCTATAAGGCGCGTTCAGTAACCGGGCAGACAGAGATACCACATACCACGGTAACAGGATCATCGCATATTAATGCGTATTCGGAATCCGGAAATATTGCGATTAAGCGGAGCAGTCGTAGTAGCTAATCGTTAACAATACGTCACAATAGTTTGTTTATGCTAAAAATATAGTTGGGATGGCTGGATTTTTTTGGTTTTTTAGTATACAACAGAATTAGGATATATTTAATCGCTTATCTAAACAATTTAACTAAAAAACTTAACGATGTGATTAATTGATCCTTTTTCGGGCACGTCCCATCAATCGACCATGCTTCTGTGTTGGGAAGCTGTCGTCTGGAGTGAACAATGACCAATCCACATATGAATCGGAATGCCAGCTGGCATCCATCGAGTCTCGCTAGACTCTACGTTTATGAAAGCCATCCTATCTATATTCAGCGTATGCTCGCTTATGTTCTATCCTGGTTACAGCATAGTGAAGCTAGTCAATTGATCCTGATCGACCATCTCCCTGTACTCCGTTTACTGGAGCAAGAGCTAGAATGCCTTGACCTCTCGCCAGAGTTACTTCAGCGCATTCAATATATACCTGTAATTTCACCCGTACTGCATGATAAGCATGCTCAAACGTCAATAGCTCCTGCCTTATCACCTCAAGCTCCAACTGCGTTTACGAATGTAACAGTTCCTCCTTTTTCTATACCTCATGCTGATCAATCATGGGTTCAACCACCAGCAACCGACATAACAGAGGATAACTGCCTTCATTTCGTCACTCCTCCTTTACCAAATGAAGCTATGCCTTCCATTCAGCTGGCACTTGCACAGGGTAAAGCTGTTCATATATGGCAGCAGCTCAGTAACGAGATGATAATGAGCTGGCTATGCTCATTATCTGATGCCTCGCTATCGCCGACGGTGGATCCCACTACAGAACCTCAACAGCAAAAGCTCCCCTTCATGAACGCTTCGTTATCGTCAGATTCACATACTAATGTCTCCTCTTCATCTATACTAGCAACCGAACAAGCAGTCGCACCTGGTAACTCTCTATCAACAGATACTACAGTGAACGATTCAACTTTTATTTCTACTGCTGCTTCTACTGCTGCTGTTAGTTCTAATCCTCCATCGACTGCTGAGAACCCTCATAAAAGCTCCGATCAGCAAAAGACCTTTTCGCAATTGGATTCACCATCTATTCATTATGTATATACTTGTGACGGTAATCAGTTATCTGCTGCTACCTTGCTACGTCTTATGAAGTATATCTCTGTGCTACAAGATGATGAAATGGTTGATTTTATGGCTCATTCATCGCTTGCCACTGGAACGTTTGCCGATCCCATCCCTGCTCATCTTAACGCTGAGGTGCCAGCTGCACAATCCGATTCGGTAGCTTCGATATCATCTATGTTATCCCAGTCATCTATATTGTCATCACCATCCACGCCAGCAGTTTCTACAGTAGATACCTCTACGTCCAGACTATATCAAGAATTAGATTTTCTATCGATTATGAGCCATGAGCTACGGACACCGATGAATGGCATTCTTGGAATGTCTCAGCTATTGCTGGAGCTTGATGGTATGGATGAGCAGCAGCTCGCTTATGTACGCATTATCGATAAGAGCACACGCTCATTACTATTTATGCTCAATGATATTTTAGATTATGCCAAAATGGATGCAGGCAAAATGGAAATGGTATACGAGCCGCTGCATATTGCTGCTATGATGGGCGAGGTGCTGGATATGATGCTGGTCAAAGCAAGTGAAAAGGGCTTGCATGTATCGTTATCCATTCATCCGCAGGTGCCTGAGATGATTCAAGGTGATAGCAAGCGATTGCGCCAGGTGTTGTTGAACCTACTCAGTAATGCGATCAAATTCACCCTACAGGGTCATATACACATCGCTGTAACGCCTACCTCCGCTACGCCAGAGGGCGGCTTACTACAATTCAGCGTGACCGATAGCGGGATCGGAATTCCACAGGAGCAGCTGGAGTATTTATTTCAACCGTTTCATCAGCTGCATAATCCGATTACCCGGCATGATGACGGAACCGGGCTGGGGCTGGCGATTAGTAAATGTCTGGTAGAGCTAATGGGTGGCACGATCTGGATCGAACCTCAGCAGAATGGCGGAACGCGTTTTTCCTTCACTATTCACTGGCTTTCGCTGGACGATCATCACGCATTAGAAGATATCAATACAGGAGCTATCTCAGGTGGGGCTTCTGCATTGCATCCATGAATGCAGAGCATTTAGCTTGGAAATGTACAGCCATGTTTGGTTGCTGTAGTTGTAGTTGGGTTGGGTTGGTTTGATTGGTTTTATTAGTTCTCATAAGGTTTCATGAGATTTCATTGCTAATACCACCTCTTATTAACAAAAAGAAAAAGCCGTAGCTACAGGGCAGCACAATTGCCTTACTCCCTGTCAGCTACGACCAGTACGTCCATATTCCGCGCTCCACGCAGTACCTTTTTCAAAATCGATTCTCGCCCCCAGCGCTTCCAGCGTGGTGTACTCGATTGTCCGATCACCATCTGTGTTGCTCCGTGACGTGTGGCTTGCTCATTAATATGGTTCGCAAGCTCCTTCATACTCATCCGCCCTGCACGATATTCAATGTAAAATTCTCCACCTAATCGTTGTGTCAGCTTCAAGAAGCGCTCTGCCTTCACGCGTTCTTCCTCTGCCATTGTGCCCTCATTGCCAGCATGAATATACGTCACGACTAGCTTGGCTTTTAGACGATAGGCTGTACGGAAGCCGCGCCGAATCAGGCGTTCTGCTTCATGATCCAGCTTAACGACGACAAAGATGACTTCTTCTCTGCGCCATGGGCCGCGCAGTGATGTGTTACGCTCCCATGATTCAAGCCGTTCGTCCACATCGTCTGCAACCTCGCGCAGGGCAAGCTCTCGTAATGCGATCAGATTGCCCAGCTTGAAGAAGTGATTCAGAGACTGCTCGATTTTGGCAGCTGCATAGATTTTGCCCTCACTTAGGCGCTGTCGTAACGTTTGCGGTGTCACATCGATCAACTCTACTTCGTCCGCCAGATGCAAAATGGAATCGGGCACTGTTTCACGTACGCGAATACCTGTAATTTGCTCTACTGCATCATTCAAGCTTTCTAAATGCTGAATATTTACGGTGGAAATAACAGAGATACCTGCGTCCAGTAGTTCACGAATATCCTCATAGCGCTTGGTATTGCGGCTACTCGGAACATTCGTATGTGCCAGTTCATCCACCAGCACCACCTCTGGGTTACGTGCGATAATCGCATCTACGTCCATTTCCTCCAGCTGTCGATCACTGTACAAAATACGCTTGCGTGGGATAAGTGGTAGCTCCTGCACCTGCTCCGCCGTTTCCTTGCGGCCATGGGTTTCAAGCAAGCCGATCACCACATCAATCCCCTGGCGCAGCAGCTCTCTGCCCTCGCGCAGCATCGTATACGTCTTGCCCACACCGGGTGCTGCACCTACATATACTTTAAATGTGCCACGCTTGATGCTTTCGATCTGACGCTTGATCTCATCGGATGGCAGACGACGATACGTTTCTGGCTTTTTCACTGCCGATGTACGCGCGGGTAGAATCCGCTCGCCCTCCTGCTCCGCACGATCTGCCATCAGGAAAATATCGATATGGCGCGTATGCAGGAGCAGTCCATTTACAATCGAGCTATTGATAAGTTCCTGCCAGCGCTTCTGACGGGAGTGTCCCAGCACGATTCGCGTAACCTGATGCTCACGTGCATAATTGACCATTTGTCTGGATAAGGAAAAGCGTGAGCGAATTAGAATCTCTTCAAATACACCGCCAATCTGCTCGGTCAGCTCACGAAATGCACGCTTAAAGGTACGTTCCTCCGTCGTCAGCTTGACTCCGCGATTACGAAAAGAAGCGACCAGCAGATCGCCACTCAGACGGCGAGCAATCTGCTGACCACGACGAATGTAGATCGAGCCATTCCAGTGATATTGCACAAGCACCATAATACGCTCTGCGGTACCACTCGGCCCGGTTAATCCCTGCTCTGCGCGATGCTTCTCCAGCAGATCGCCGACACCTTCGGCAACCGTTCGTAGCGCCAGCTCACGCAGCACCGCCAGATTGCCACGCTCAAAATAAGCACGATCTGTGCTACCATTCAAATGCCCTGCCAGATCACGCTGCAAAATAACCTCTGGCGTCACATCGATCAGACGAACCTCGTCTGCCTGTACCAATACATCCTCAGGTACAGTGCACTCGACTTCACGTCCGAGGTAATGACGAGCAAGCTGTGCTGCTCCCTCCAGCTCATACACATTGACTGTAACCATAATGCTAATGCCTTTACGCAGTAAATACTGGATATCTTCCCAGCGTGTTGCATGCTCTGCTTCAGGACGATTACGATGAGCGAGATGGTCAACGAGCAATACCTCTGGATTACGACGCAAAATCTCTTCCACATTCAAATCCTTTTGCTCACATTCCTGACCCTCGGCATTCTGCTTCATCCAGTGAATACTTGGGATACGCTCCAGGTCGCCAAGCTGCTGAACCGTCTCCGGCCGCTGCAAGGTGGAGACAGCACATAATGCTACGTCCAGTCCCTCCTGCTTGAGCAGCTGACCATCACGTAGCATATGATAAGTTTTACCGGAGCCGCTAACGGCTCCGATATAGATTTTTAGTTTGCCCTGTTTAAGGCGAGTAATCATGTCGAGCAGCTCTTCAGGCGACTTTCGTCTGAACGTACTCATGAGCCTGAGCCTGCTTTCAATTGCTCCAGACCGATGTTCAGCTTCAGCACATTAACTGCTGAATCGCCCAGCATCCCGAGCTGTGGTGGATTCGTATTCTGAGTGATCAAGGCTTGCAGCTTGTCCTGCGAAACTCCAGTCAGCTTACTAATGCGTGGCACCTGCGCCATGGCAGCAGCCGGGCTAATATCAGGATCAAGACCGGAGCCCGAATTCGTAATCAGATCCATAGGCAGCGAGGATACAGGCACATCCGGATTTTGCTTTTTCCATTCTTCGATAGATGCCTTCATGCGTTCCATCAGCGCTGGATTAGATGGCGCCAGATTCGAGGAACCGGAGCCGTTGGCGTTATAATCGACACTGGATACACGTCCCTGGAAAAATTGTGGGTCTTTGAACTGCTGTCCGATCAATTCGGAGCCGATCACCTGATTTTTACTGTTGTAGATCAAGCTACCTGATGCTTGATGGGGCATCACAAGCTGCGCGATGCCTGTAATTGCAAGCTGATATATAACGCAGCATATAATAAACAATATTGCACTCGTTCTAAGGGTCGTCCATACCATTTTAATAGCCATATTCTGTCTTCTCCCGTTCCTTAATATAAATAGATTAGATCATCACCTGAATAAGCATATCGATCAGCTTGATTCCAATAAACGGAACGATCACACCGCCCAGACCATAAATGAACAGGTTACGACGAAGCAAACGAGTGGAGCTCATCGGACGATAAGCGACACCTTTCATCGCCAGTGGAATCAGAATCGGAATAATAATGGCGTTAAAGATCAGTGCAGACATGATTGCCGATGTTGGTGAATGCAGATTCATTACGTTTAATACTTGCATTTGTGGGATAGCAACCATGAACATCGCTGGAATGATCGCAAAATATTTGGCGATATCGTTCGCAATACTGAATGTAGTCAGGCTACCACGCGTCATGAGCAGCTGCTTACCGATCGCGACCACTTCGATAATTTTGGAAGGGTCAGAATCAAGGTCGATCATATTAGCTGCTTCCTTCGCTGCTACGGTACCACTATTCATCGCAATCCCTACATCCGCCTGCGCCAGTGCAGGCGCATCATTCGTACCATCTCCGGTCATCGCCACGAGCTTACCCTGCGCCTGCTCACGGCGAATAACAGCGATTTTATCCTCAGGTGTACTTTCAGCAATGTAGTCATCTACCCCTGCTTCACGAGCAATGGTTGCGGCGGTAAGCGGATTGTCACCGGTACACATAATCGTCTTAATCCCCATGCTGCGCATCTGCTCAAAGCGTTCGCGCATACCGGCTTTTACCGTATCCTTCAAGTAAATCAGACCGTAGATCACATCATCCACTGCTACAGCTAACGGCGTACCACCTGCCGTAGCGATGCGATCACTACTTGCTTGTAAGGAAGCTGGTACATGACCGCCCTGCTCGATGACCCAGTTTTTCACAGCGTCGACGGCGCCTTTACGTACTTTGCGTCCGTCCTTCAGATTCAGACCGCTCATGCGTGTCTCTGCTCGGAACTCAACGACCTCAGCTCCATAAGGAAGCTCCTGATCAATCGTCCAGCCTTGCTTTTTCATCAGCTCCAGTACAGAGCGTCCTTCGGGTGTCTCATCCTGCGCCGAGCTCACCGCTGCCCAGTGACCTAACTCTTCGGCGGTATGACCGTCTGTCGGAACGAACTCACTTGCCATCCGGTTACCGTATGTGATGGTACCTGTCTTATCCAGAATGATCGTATTGATATCACCGGATGCTTCAACCGCTTTACCCGACATTGCCAGTACATTAAAGCGAGTTACCCGATCCATTCCTGCGATACCAATCGCTGACAGCAGACCTCCGATTGTCGTTGGAATCAGGCAGACCAGCAAGGAGATCAATACCGGAATCGGAATATGAATACCGAGATATTGCGCCATAAATGGCAGAGTAACAACAACGATCAAGAAAATAATCGTTAAGCTAATTAGTACCGTATTAAGTGCAATTTCATTTGGCGTTTTTTGACGCTCTGCGCCTTCGACCAGACTAATCATACGATCCATAAACGATTCGCCTGGATCACTTGTAATACGTACAGTGATCTCATCACTAATGACCATCGTGCCACCTGTTACGGAGCTAAAGTCACCGCCTGCCTCCTTAATAACTGGAGCAGACTCACCCGTGATCGCTGACTCATCGACAGAAGCTAGACCTTTGACCACTTCACCATCACCAGGGATCATTTCTCCCTGATGAACGACCACCAGATCGCCTTTACGCAGGGAGGTCGAAGGTACTTCAACAATTCGTTCGCCGTCCAGCTTGCGCGCAGTAATTTCCTTCTTCGTCTTTTTCAGTGAATCTGCCTGCGCTTTACCACGTCCTTCTGCAAGCGCTTCGGCAAAGTTGGCGAATAGGATCGTTAACAGTAAAATGATCGATACGGCAATATTAAAGCCTGCCGATATGGAATCACCAAATGCGCCCGGTACAAATATAAGCAACACGCTAATGAGCAGTCCAACCTCGACCACGAACATGACCGGATTTTTCATCATTAAAAGCGGGTTTAGTTTTACAAAGGATTGCTGTAATGCTTTCGTTATCAGATCCCGGTTCATCACGGAAGCTTGATTTTTCATTGCTGATTCCTCCACCTGATTATCCTCATATAATATAGCTTCATCATCTGTATGAATGCTTTACTCTACTTCAACGTAAGCTGCTCGGCGATTGGGCCAAGTACCAGCGCTGGGAAGAAGGTCAATGCACCAACGACCACAACGACTACAATAAATACACTACCAAACAGTGCCTGGTCGGTACGCAGCGTACCACTGCTCTCCGGTACAGGTGTCTTCGCCAGCATCGAGCCAGCAACTGCAAGCAAAGTTACCATCGAGAAGAAACGAGCAAGCATCATCACAATACCAGTCGATAAATTCCAAAATACAGTATTATCGCCTAACCCCTCAAACCCTGATCCGTTGTTAGCCGCAGACGATGTAAATTCATACAGAGCTTGCGTCAGACCATGGTAGCCTGGATTCGATATCGTATTTGGAAATACCATCAGTGCGATGGTCGTTGGTGCAAGGATTAGCAGCGGCTGAATAAGCAGTGTGACTGCGATCAGCTTCATCTCTTTCCCCTCTACCTTACGACCGAGGAATTCAGGAGTACGACCAACCATCAAGCCCGAAAGGAACACAGAGATGATCGCATACATCAGTACGTTCATCATACCGACACCCGAACCGCCGAATACGGTATTCAGCATCATATTACTCAAGGCGATCATACCGCCAATTGGTGTTAATGTATCGTGCATCGTATTGACTGCACCTGTCTCCGACGCGGTAGTTACCACCGAGTATAATGAAGATTCCTCAATACCGAATCGAACCTCTTTCCCTTCCATAGAGCCTGCACTTTGCTGTAATCCGAGTTGATTGATAAGTGGGTTGCCTTGATGCTCTGCATATAATGAAGAGCTGAGCATGATCAGGAACATAATTGCCATCGATACAAACAGGATTCGTCCTTGCTTCGGATTACCGACAATGCGTCCGTACGTAAATGGAAGCGAGATCGGCACGAGTAGCATCAGAAGCATTTGCAGCAGATTACTGATCGCATCTGGATTCTCAAAAGGATGGGCAGAGTTGGCACCGAAAAAGCCACCACCATTGTTCCCCATTTCCTTAATTGCAAGGAAGCTCCCAATTGGGCCCATGCCGATCTGTTGCTGTGTTCCCTCCAGCGTAGTTGCTGTGACGGACGTGTGCAGCGTCTGCGGTACACCCTGACTAATAAAGATCAATGCAGCGACCACGCATAGTGGCAGCAAAATACGTGTAATCGCACGTACCAGATCGACGAAAAAGTTCCCCATCGGCTTACCAGCCAGACCACGCATAAACGCGATCGAAGCGGCAATACCTGTCGCTGGTGAGACAAACATCAAGAAAATAATAGCCGACATTTGCGAGAAAAGGGACAAGCCACTTTCACCGCTATAATGCTGTAGATTCGTATTCGTTAAAAAGCTAATCGCTGTATTAAAGGCAAGATCCGGGCTCATCGCCGCAATACCTGCTGGATTCAGTGGCAGCTTATCCTGCAAACGGAAAATAATATACACGATCAATAGTATAACGGTATTGCTAACAAGTAACGCGACCAGATACTGCTTCCATGTCTGGTTATTTTGCCGGATACCACCCAGCTTATAAATGATCTTTTCCAGTGGACCAAAGAAGCGATCCAGCTTCCCCGGTGTATAATCAAATGCACGGGAAATGTAAGCTCCCATTGGACGCGCTAATAACAGCGCAATTAGTAAGGTTAATGCAACTCCGATATATGCGAACATACTCACTCACTCTCTCCTGCCTGTTTAAAATTTTTCCGGATAGATCAGGGCGTAACACAAGTACACCAGCAAGCCTGCAATAATGAGCCATAATAGCCAGATCATTGTTCTTCTCCTCGCTCTCCGATCACTCTGGATGACCAGATCCCCAGTCCACCAAGCCCGAATGCCATGAGTAAAATGAGCACAATCATTAAAATGTCCAACATGGTTTCTTTCCCCTTCAGCATCAACATGCGTGAGATTAAATTTGATTTTCATTGCAATTTGACTTCACATCAAACGATTTTGAGTCGAAAAACACGAAATTAGGCGCAAAAAAAGAAGCCTCGGTAAAAATCGAACTTTTCACCGGGCTTCTTCCGTGCGTAACCGGACTGACACATAATGATGTGCAGACCAGGATGACGTAAGCCGGATATAAGTTCTTCCTGAATCGCTGACGAGGTTAGCTGTCGGGTTCGGGCTGGAAGATTGCCCGTTCCGGCATTGCCGGAATTCACCCCGTGTCAGTTGCCCTGCTGGAAGCATGGTCTGACGAATGGTTCCCCCGCTCTCCTGTAGCTATCTCGCAAGCACGAGTCGACAGGAGATTAAGCGTGTATCATGTAAAAGAGCTACGATCGATGATCATAATGATCGTATTGAGGTTCAAATTGTCCACAATCCTCTACGCTGTTTGAATGAGCGAATAGATCACTCTTTTCAACACAGGTAGTTCAGCACAACCACCAGTCTAGTGCGTCTGGCTTCAGAAGCTAATGAGCGTTAGCAAGGCATAAGAAAACACAGAGCGTCTATACCCTGTGTCATGATGGCACAAGTTCCACACTCCTCTCCCGACTTGCGCTTACGAGGTTAGCTGTCGGATTCGGGCGGTGAGAGTCGCCCTACCATCAGCGCCGGCCCCATGGTTACCGGCGCTGACGGATTCACCCCATGCAGATGATCAACGGCTCTCACACCTTTGACATGCTGCGAATTGGTTCCCCCGTTTTCCGGTAATGACCGGAAACTCAGCAATAAGAACAAGAAACTTCTGAAATTCAGTTGTTTGATCTGGACAAATGCCGATTCGCATCTGTACGCTTCCTGCTGCACCGATCGTCTGGACAGTCTGGCGTAGCACGATTGTGCTTTCCTGCTGCTGTGCGCTTCGGCGAGCATGAGAGAAGTCGTTGCGATCGCGAATCTCTAAATCCTGAAATGTATATTACTCCTGTAATTCAGAAGTGTAAAGCAGATCAAAAAGGCAAAAAAAGCCGTGGATTCCCACAGCTTTCTTTTTTGAAAATGCAGTAAAAGGATACCTTCCGCAAGCTCCTTTTTTCTCCTCATAACGCTCATTATCTCCAATTTTACATTATATTTCAGTGTTTTCAGTTTACTTTTCATCTCATTTCGCAAAATGATATGTCATTATTCACACTTGCAAAAATAAGTATATATCGACTGCTCAGGATGCCATTGGTCTACTATAAAATGGTTATGGTATACCTGTTACTAGTGATAAAGCTTCGCCTGAAGTAATCGAAAAATGACGCTTTTACGCCAAAATTAAAACAAAGCTATTCCAATGAGTGGTACATCGCTATTGTTTGACCATCCAGCGGAAAGAAGCCTTCAGATAATTCATATAGCCGAATTGCCCAGAAATGATGCTCTTCCTGCATCGCCTGCGCATCAATCTCCATATAATAATGAGTCAGCGTATCTAGCAATGAATCCAGGTCTAGAACGCGATCTGTACAGACTGCTTGCTTGTCGATCAGCTGTTGGAGCACTACACTCGTAAAAGCATGATAAAAGCTAATAAAATGATGCCATGTATCATTGCAATAGGCTATACGATACGAATCCTCCTCCTGGTACAAATAGCCGATCCATTGCCTCTCCCATGACAGGACAAAGTAACCGCCCAGATCCTGCCCGAAGACGATCCATTCCTTATTTTCATAGAGAAACCGATAAAACTCTGGATAAAACTGGACGGCATAATGCTCGTAGGGCATTAACAGCGCTGTCTGCTGTCGCATATGTATCAGCGTAGAATGGGCAGTAAGCTCTTCCTCACGTAGCAGACTAAAATGTTGCTCGATCTCATGAATCAGTGGCTTCATATAAGATTCACCTCAAGTGGATGGGAATATCGTTCACTTCAATCTACTCTGTATTGTATAACCATACAGGCGACATCTATAAAAGCCCGTCGATACAAATATCGAACGGGCTGATTCATTATGCATTATAATTGCCGCCGTACTGGATCGAGAAGCTAACGGGCTGCTTGAATGCCTCCTGTAGCAGCTGCACATCGGCTTCATTTCCTGTAAATGAGGATAAGGTCGTGCATTGCGCGATCGCCTCTGGATTCGCAATTACATTATCGCCTACGAGCTTTAGCTTTTGCAGAACGGGTAATTCGCTCAGCCCAGCAATATCGTTTACCTCAGCATTAGCCAGTGTTAAGCTTTTCAAATTCGTAAATGGACGAATATAGCGCGTATCCTGCCATTTCACCCCCGTAACGGTCAGAGACACGAGTGACAGATCAGCAAGCGCTGCCCATTGTGACTCGCCCCATTGACCTGCACCCAGTACGGTCAATTGCTTGAGCTGCTTCATCTCTGCAATTGTGGCTGCCTGCACTGCATCGGGCGATGAAATAGTCAGGCATTCCAGTGTCGGAATCCGTAGCAGCGGTGTATAATCCTTTGCTGGAATACGTTCACACTCTAGCTCAACTAAACGCTTTAAATTCGCCAGCGGCTCCAGTGAAGTGACATCCGTATCGCTAATATTCAACTGGCGTAAATAAGGCAATTGTGCCAGTGGATTCAGATCGTGAATCGGATTGTGCATTAGATACAGCTTCTTCAATTCACGACAATGTACTAATGGTGCAAGATCATCAATTCGATTACGAGACAGGCTTAATTCGCGCACATGTGTACATGCAGCTAGCGGACGAATATCGCGAATCTGCTGATTAGGCAAATAAATCTGATATAAGCTCGTAAACTGCTCAGCAGAGCCATACTTCTGCTTGATCTGCTCCTGCCATTCCGGTGGCAAGTTCACTTCCCATGCAGACAGTTCCTCCGCAGATGGTTGCTTTTTGATCGTATCCCATTCTGCACCAAAGGCATACTGCTGTGCATCACGCAGCAGGCGTGCTTGGTCGCTGCGACCATACACCCAGAAGCTGCTTCCCTCCTCCTGTACAACGGTATAATTGCCACTGGTGACCGTATGATGCATAAAATGAATAAATTCGCCTATATTTCGAGCAATGACGAATTTCGTTTCTTCATCACGGCCAAAATTGATCACCTGACCTACTACACCTTCTGGTCCAGGATCAAGATCGATCCCGAGATGATTCCCACCACCATCATGGCAAAATGGAATCCATTGCCGATTGATATACTGCTCCTTAATCCATTCAGAAGGAATCGAATAATGATCGCCCATATCTACATATTCCTCATGTAGATCAGACCATATTTTCCATTCGTTCACCATTTCATTTAGCGTTAAAAATTGCAGACCAAAAAATAAGCCTGGCCCGCTACGTGCTTCTCCATTATGAAGGGAATAAAGCTGCTTTAACTCCGTTGGAAAGGATACGTTCATCGCCTGCTCTGCCCCTACGATATCCTCGTTGTCAGCTGGCGGCAGCAGGGATGCTTCCAAACTGCTCAGTCTGTCACGCAGCAGCGACTTGATCTCTTCCATCCATGTTCCAATCATGCGGTTGCCTCCTTTATCTGTTTATACCAGGATGATGCTCGTTGGACAGCAAACCTTCATTGTACGTATACTATGTACGTAGCCGATACGCTCTATTCCAGCAAGGCGCTGCGTTTGAAAATAAGGATAATTTCACGGGAGCTTCCCTGCGACATCGTCGTATCAAAGCTGGATACCAGCTCCCAGCCTTCAAAGCCGAGCGCATTCAATGTTTCCTGTAAATGGTCATCATCAACCTTGCCGCCGAGAAAGCCGCCAGCTGCTAATTTTACTGTTTTATATTCCCACTGAATCATGGTATGATCTTCCTTTCCGAAACAATAATACATAGAAGTCCATTCGCCGTTTGCAATATAACTGGCTATAAATGGGTATAATCAATATTGTAGCATACTAAATAGAAGGAGTTACACCATACTGCTGATGAAGACTATTGGACTTGTGCGCCATTTTAAAGTGAATAAAGAGTTTCCGATTCGCCAGATGGTGACAGTGAATGAGCTGGTCACCTGGCTGGAAGAATACGATGTGGCTGATATTGAAGAAGGCACTACCGATCTGCGCGGGCTGAACTGGGAAATCTGCTTTACAAGCGATCTACCACGTGCGATCAAGACGGCACAGTTCATTTATCCCGGCGAGATCGTTATCATGCCAGAGCTGCGAGAGATTACACCACCTACGTTTAATACCGGCTTACGCTTTCCCTTTATCGGCTGGGCTGTCTTTGCACGTATCGCTCCCCTGCTGAGCAGACGCTACAAGCGTATGGTTGCCGAAGCGAATGCACGTATCGATCGTGCACTGGATGTGATTCTAGCTTCCGAGGCGGAGCATATTCTAATCGTTAGCCACTGGGCATTGATGCTATATATGCGTAAGCAGCTTATTCGACGCGGCTTTACCGGCCCACGTATGCGAATGGTCGAGAATGGTAAGCTTCATTTATTTCGTGATGCAGAATCCAGTGCAGCTCTTCACGCTGCAAGCTCCGGTAAAAAGTAAGCTATTGGGTTTCACAAAAATTACTTCTCATTGAACCTCGTGTTAGAAAAGCACTAACACTGTAAAACTCGAAGTAACCCCGTATGGTCTGTATCCTACAGGCTCTTATGTGCATCATATGGATTTCTATAGGATCTTATCTTATCATCGGCAACAGCTAGATTCGGATGGCGTACCGAATTATATTCCGCTTTTAGCCACAGGCTCCTTCGTCTGCTGACGGCGGCGTCCATTGATAAATAAGGTGATCGTCTCACGCTCGTAATCATCCAGCTCGCGACCATAGTGTTGCGCGAGCTGCTCGGCAATCGCCTGCTCTTCCTGATCGGGTTGCTGTACAAGATGAGCGATCTGCTCCAGCAGATTCAGCTCTTGCTGATATCGCGCTCGATCCCATATATCCGCATGATGGGATAGCACTACCGTCTCAGCGTCGTACTGACGCAGCATATCTACCAGCTTTAGCGTTGCTTCTGCCGTATACTCATGTGGCTCCACGTGGATGTTTGGATACAATGCATCCCCGACGAATAACACTTTATCCTCCTGTACGTACACAACGGTTGAATCATCCGAATGATCCCCACCTACATGCTCGATCACACAATGAACTCGGCCGAGATCAAGCTCTAGCTTACGTTCAAATGTAATATCAGGCGTCGGTAAAATAATATCACGCTCATTCCCCAGCTCCTTCTTAATCGCACTGGAACAAAACTCAATCTCTGTTCCCTCTGCCACACGCTGATCCAGTGATTCATCATCCCATGACCATTTCTGCATACGGCGAATATATTCCGTCGTCAAAGTCTGCGCAATAATCGTCGTGTTCGCTTGATTCATACCGAATACGTGATCCCAATGCCAGTGCGTTAGCACAACCCAGCGTGGCGAGATATCCAGCTTCACCAGTTGATCGATAAAAAGCTGAATATGGGCAGAGGAATTGCCCGCATCAACGAGCAATGTCGAGCGTGTACCTGTAATCGCTGCTAGAATCGGTCGATCTGTTTCCTGATAGGGGGTTAAATAATGAATATGTGAAGATAACTGTTGCATGATTTGCATCATTCGAATACTCCTTATGGTCAGTTTACAAAATGGAACAAGCATAGGGCTGGCTCTGGGTCTGTTCTGCACAGGATGAGCAATGCTAATGCTCCTGTGGAACGACTTCGACCTGCGAATGGCTTCGAACGTGTATGCTTATGATTAAATAGTGCATTTTCCAGCCTGATGAATCAGGATAATTGTCTAAGAAGGATATACAGGATATTACCTGTTCCTTATCTCTATACGCTACGAACACTCGCTTTATTACAGCCCGAGCCATACTGCTATGTCGCTTTCTGTATTCATATATTGTACTACACGTAAACACCACCTCCCAAATCATCCAGTAAAACAGATTAGTGCAAGCGTTTGTATAGATGTACATATCGTGCATTAATATTAAGAAAAAACTGCGAAATCATTCGAGATAACGAGGAAGTCAGAGTAATCTAAAGATTAATCTTCTTTATCTCGGTAAAACCTCCTTTAAACCATATTTTACATTATATAACACCCAAGCTATCATTATCGATGTAAAAGAAAACGTTTACAAAAATGAACAGTATCCTCTCCATCGATAGAAGAAGCATAAGCTTATTTGCATATTCTTTATGCCTTCTACGGAGACGGCTCCATGTTTTCCTTATAGCCGAGGAATTTAATAGTTGCAATAGCTCGGGATGTCATGATGGCTGTAGCAAAGCGATCATAAGCTGGCTAGCTTTATCTTTGCTTATAGGATGCAATCCTGTAGTGCTGGCATTTATGCAAACGTTTGCTTTACCGTGTTAATAGGACAATGTAAATTTGAAATATGGAGGGATGCCCTGGCGGCTATTCGTTTTCACTAGCTATGTTAGACGATGACTGCAGCATCTAGATCAACTGCTTCTAGCCTGTTGTTTTCGTCCGGTTTTCTTTTTTTTCGAATTTGGCTTGTTGCCACTTATTTATTCTTATCTGCTTGTTCTTATCTGATGATGTTCATCCACTTACTCATTACTCAAGGAGGGTTTTATGATTACATACCGCAAATGGGCAGCATGGCTATTACTAGTTTGCCTTTTGTTCACCACTGTTGCACCGATGGGATCGTCTACCGCTCAGGCAGCCAGTCCATCCGATCCATTCACATGGGACAATGCGAATGTGTACTTTGTCATGACAGATCGCTTTTACGATGGCAATTCAAATAACAATAACTCGTACGGTCGTCCGACAACCGATGCCAGTGGAAGCCGAATCGGTACCTTCCACGGCGGTGATATTAAAGGCTTGACGAAAAAGCTACAAGACGGCTATTTTAGCAAGCTGGGTACGAATGCAATCTGGATTACGGCGCCCTATGAGCAGGTGCATGGCTTTGTTGGCGGCGGTAGCGGCGGCGATTTTGCCCATTATGCTTACCATGGCTATTATGCACTCGATTACACATCGATGGACAAAAATATGGGTACCGTTGAGGAAATGCGTGAATTTGTTGATCAGGCGCATGCTAAAGGGATCCGTGTCGTGCTTGATGTGGTGATGAATCACCCGGGTTATAGCACGCTGAAGGATATGGAGGAGTACAATTTTGGTAAACGGCTGAATGGTCTGAACAGCAGCTGGAAGCCTGCCTCCGGTCAAACATGGCATAGCTATCATGACAGTATCGATTATACCGACAGTCAGGCATGGGCTGGCTGGTGGAGTGGCGGCTGGGTACGTGCAGGTATTGGCGGCTATCCAGCAGGCGGTAATAGTGATCTGACACTCACCTTATCTGGACTACCTGACTTCCGTACTGAAGTTACGACGAATCAAGGACTTGCTCCTGTACTGCAAACCAAATGGAGCAAGGAAGGCAACAGCAATGCCTGGGTCGTACCGGCAGCCTCTGAGCTACGCAAGGATCTGGGCATCTCGCCAACCGATTACAATATCCGCTGGCTATCGGCATGGGTAGAGGAATTCGGTATTGATGGCTTCCGTGTAGATACAGCGAAGCATGTAGATCAGTTCCGCTGGAAGCAACTGAAAAATGAAGCAAATACCGCATTGCAAAAATGGAGACAAAATAACCCGACCAAAGCCGGGGCGAATTGGAAGGATTCCTTCTGGATGACGGGCGAAGTATGGGGACAGGGTGTCAGCCGTAACAGTTATTACGATAATGGCTTTGACTCGCTGATCAACTTCTCGTTCCAAGAGTCCAATCTGACTGATCTGGAAGGGTTGTTCAGTAATTATGCGAGCAAAATTAACACCGATCCGAGCTTTAATGTGCTCAGCTATATTTCTTCTCATGATACGAAGCTATATGATCGCAATGCCTTGTTCCAGGCAGGCACCGCATTGTTGCTCGCACCAGGTGGCATTCAGACGTATTATGGTGACGAAAGTGCGCGTCCATTTGGCGCTACTGGCTCGGATGCACAGCAGGGTACGCGCTCTGATATGAACTGGAGCAGCACCAATGCTGAGCTGCTGGCACACTGGCAAAAGCTTGGACAGTTCCGTTATAATCACCCGGCAATCGGCGCAGGGGCACATAAGCAGCTTGCTTCTGCTCCATACACATTTAGCCGGACGTATACCAATGCAGCAAAAAGCATTAACGATAGCGTGGTAGTGGCAACTGGCGCTTCCGGTAGCACAGCCGTTACGGTTAGCCCGGTATTCGCAGATGGCACATCCGTCCGTGATGCGTACACAGGTGCAACAGCTGTCGTTAGTGGTGGCAAAGCAACCTTTACAGCCGGTTCACGCGGTGTAATCCTGATTGAACAGGCAGGGCCAGCTTCCACAGAGCCTACCGTATCGGCTTCTCCAGCAGGTGGAAGCTTTACAACAGACGGCATTAAAGTAACACTCCGTGCAAGCAATAGCACAGTGAATCGTTACACGGTAAATGGTACGTCACCGACCGCTTCTACAGGTACTACCTTTGCAAATGGCGATGTAATTACGATCGGTAGTGGTCTGGCAGTTGGGCAATCTATCACTCTTAAGCTGTTCGCTGGTAACGGCGATAAATCCGCGACTGCTTCGTATACATTTACCAAAGCAGAGCAGCCAACCGAGCCGACAGGCTTAACGGTTCATTTTAAAAAGCCTGCCGATTGGAGTACACCGCAATTGTATTATTATGAAACTACTCCAGCTGTGACGGGCCCAAGCTGGGCATCTGCACCAGCGATGACGGATGAGGGTGATGGATGGTATCGCTATACGATTCCAGCAGTAACTAGCGCACGTGTCATTTTTAAGGATGCGACGCATCAGCTCCCCGCTGCAAGTCAGCCTGGATTACTACGTAGCAAGGAAGGCTGGTATGATGGCACCACATGGCATGATCAGAAACTAGCTATCGCTGCACAGCAGGTTACGTTTAAAGTGACTGTACCAGCTAATACAACGGCATCGGATACTGTCTATGTAGCCAGCAGTCTGAATAACTGGAATCCAGCAGACGCATCCAGTCAATTAACACACCAGTCCGATGGTACGTATACACTCACCTTAACGCCACCACCCGGCACCGCGATCAGCTATAAGCTAACACGCGGCTCGTGGAATAGTGTAGAAACCGCGGTCAATGGTGCAGATATTACGAACCGCACGTATACCGTAACAACAGGTAGTCAGACAGTCAATGCAACGGTGGCTCGCTGGAAGGATCGTTAATCCATTATTATATCGTTATTGACTAACCCTCTATCATTAAACTGAAGTATAGTAACTCCCCGTCGCCGCATGGTGCTATGTAGCATCGAATGCGGCGACGGGGAGTTCTGTTGTGTTGTTTGAATCCTTCTACTCGATCCCCTCTTCCTTCGCACGTTCCATCAATGCCATTAGCTTCACCTCGGTTGCCGAATCCTGTACAGGTGTATAGATGCTACAGCGTAGCTCCGTACTCCCCTGCACAATTAGCGAGCTTAGCTCAAATAGCATCTTCCCCCCACGTGCATGGCGAAACTCCAGCACTACCTGCGGCGCCGAGCTGACCTTACTTTCCTCCCATAATGGATTAAAATCTGGATATGTGCTTTTCATCTCACTCAAAAACGTTTCATACCAGTCATCCTCCATATATTGCCCATAATAAGCACGGAAAATCGCTAAAAAGTCGGCAGCAAAGTCCTTCCAGTTAATCGCCAGCCGCCGAAATTCCTTGCGATCAAATAAAAGAGCAATCATATTTCGCTGATGTTCGGGTATTTGCTCAAAATCAAGAAATATATGTCGTGCCGCCTCATTCCAACCCACAATATTACAATGGCGATCTGAGATAATCGTCGGGCAGTAGCGTAGCTGCTCCAAAATTTTGGCCAGCGAGGGGCTGATCTGCGGCTGCTCCTCTACACTTGCAGCAGGCAGCATATTCGAGCTTTTATCCAATGCCAGCGAAAATAAATACTTCCGCTCATCCGTCGTCATTTGTAGCGCAGAAGCTACATTTTCCAGCACTGAAGCCGATGCCTGTATATCTCTCCCCTGCTCCAGCCATGTATACCATGTTGTGCTAAGCCCGGCCAATTGTGCCACTTCTTCCCTGCGAAGTCCCGGGGTACGTCGACGCAAGCCTCCGTTTAGGCCTACTGCCTGTGGAGCAATGCGCGCTCGTTTCCCTTTTAAAAATTGAGATAATGCCTGTAATCTCGCCTGATTGTTCATATCTATTCCTTTCTAGGCAAAGCAGTAAGTATGGCTTTGTCTTCGGTCTGATTCATAGGCGTCGAATAAAGTAATGAAGACCATTCATAGCCTTATAGAGGCTCCATAAGCAAATCTAGACTAACCTATTATAATTTATACTAGGATAAACAGTAACTTGTAATAGGATATTTTCCGTGCCAAAATGATAGCATCAGCCCGATCATTACGCAATAGCCGGGCTATACTCTGTGAGCGAACGCGCTGCTTGGTATTGATGATGTGAACATGATAAGCTGTTACTCAGATACCTAAACAGCATATTGTTTGCACCTTAGTAATAGGCATCCGATCAACATTCGCTATGTTGGATAAGGAGACATATAAGGAGGAAGCAAGATGGAACGGGTCGTAATTACAGGGATGGGCGTTATTTCTCCAATCGGCAATGATGTGGAGACCTTTTGGAATAATCTGAGTCAGGGGAAGTCGGGCATCACTCCGATAGATACTTTTGATACGGAACGATATAAAACGAAATTTGCGGGTCTGGTACGTGACTTTGATGCAGCTGCTATTTTTGGACGTAAAGAAGCTCGGCGTATGGATCGCTTTGCTCAGTTTGCCGTAGCTGCGGCAGAGCAGGCGGTACAGGATGCGGGTCTGGATATGGACAAGGTAGAGCGTGAACGGGTTGGCGTGTATGTCGGCTCTGGAATCGGCGGGATCGATATGTTAATTGAGCAGCAGACCAATCTGTTCAAGCGTGGGCCAGAGCGGATTAGTCCACTACTCGTACCGGTGATGATCGCGAACAGTGCAGCAGCCACGATCAGCATTCGCTTGGGCACATGGGGGCCAACACTGTGTCCGGTAACAGCTTGCTCGATCGGAAACACGGCGATCGGTGAGGCCATGCGCCTTATTCGTTCTGGCGATGCCGATGTAGTGATTGCCGGTGGCTCCGAAGCCGCTATTAATGAAGTATCCGTTGCCGGATTCAGTAATTCGACCGCACTTTCGGAGCGTAATGATGATCCTACCGCAGCCAGTCGTCCTTTTGACAAGGATCGGGATGGCTTTGTGATGGCGGAAGGTGCTGGAATCGTCGTATTAGAATCTCTTCGTCATGCACAGGCACGCGGTGCACGCATCTATGCTGAAGTGATCGGGTACGGAGCAAGCTCGGATGCACACCATATGGTAGCCAGTCATCCTGAGGGTCGTGGGGCGTCGCTGGCGATGCGTCAAGCGCTGAGCAATGCTAGCATTACCGCAGATGATGTGGATGTGATCAGCGCGCATGCTACGAGTACAGAGGTCGGTGACATTTCCGAGACGCTAGCGATTAAGCAGCTATTCGGCGAGCGGGCTTATGATATTCCCGTAACGGCAAACAAATCCATTACAGGACATATGCTGGGCGCGGCTGGCGGCGCAGAAGCGATTGCTTTAGTGCAAACACTGCGCGAGGGCTTGATTCCACCAACGCTTAATTTGCACAATCCTGATCCATTATGCGATCTGGATTATGTGCCGAACACACCACGTACCGCTGATGTGAAGATCGGTCTATCGAACTCGTTTGGATTTGGTGGTCATAATGCGGTAATTGTGCTCAAGCGTTATGATGAGCAGTAAGCTTTCTATATGAGCAATAAGGCTATACATTTATCTATCCAAAAAGCCGGGCAAGCCTGCGGAGTCATTCCGCGTGCTTGCCCGGCTTTTCCTGTAGATCGATCCATTGGATTAAGCTTCTACTCTACCTGCCGCGTTACTACCAGCTTATGCTTATACGGCTCAGCAATACGTAAAATAGCGGGCTTCGATTCCCGTTCAAATCGATGATTCCAATACAATCGATCCAGTAGCCCCATCAGGCTAAGACGTTCATTATCTGGGTCCGTCCCGATCTTTTGCCGGAGAAAACGTTGTAGCATCCGTCCATCACGTACATAAGGAGATGGCGTCAAAAATATAATCTGATCCGCCAGCGCAAAGCTAGGCAGTAGCCACTCCATCAGATTGCCCTCAACAATCCACGCTTCCTGTCCAATAATGTCCATTAGCATCCGTTGTCGCTCTGCCGGGGTGTTGCGCCGCTTGCGCTTTCCATCTCGTGTCCATAATAACGTTTCCAGCGAATAGCTGGGAATCCCCAGCCTGCTGGACAGTCTGGCTGCCAGCTCTGTTTTGCCGCTTCCGGGCGCACCAACTATATGTATTCTTTTCGCTGACGGCATCGCGATACCCTCCCCATCATTGCCTGCTTCGTTGGTAGCCAGCTCATCTGATATAATACTAACAGAACATGAATACGGATGAAACTAGCCACCGAGCATGATTAATATTCTGAATCGATCCCTGTACTATATCATTTTTAAAATATATTCTAAACGGCGTATCCTTTTGATCTCTTTATTCGTTTACATCATATCAGCAGCTACTAAACAGGGAATGACATTGGCAATCAACTACCGATGCCCGTTTATAATGAACTGCTGCACATAACGTTATGTACTATTAACGCGATTTAACTTGCGGATAAACAAAGGAGGGCCCCCAATATGGCCTTTGTGAATTCCCTGGCTTATTTTACAAACCATGAAAAAGATAACGCGGTGCAAGCAAGTCCACATTCCAACCTATACACGATAGTCAGACTGTTACCGGATGTAACAGCAGAGCGTCATACGAATGTCGTGTTAGATGAGAAGCAGCTCCAAGCATGGATGCCTGCCTTCTATCGCTATTGCCTTAGTCTGACCACTACACACTGGGATGCGCAGGATCTAATGCAAAATACGCTGCTCAAGGCACTTACCTTACCTGATCTACACCGACAGCGCTCAGTCAGTGATCAGCAAGCCTACCTGTTGCGAATCGCTCGTAATCTACGTATTGATGAAGCTCGGCGTGCCGTACGTTTACAGCACAAATTGCCATTATTACATGAGTTGATCAACGAACAGCAGACTCAGCGTAATTCGGCTCCAGATATGAATCTGCAAGCTGAAGCGGCAATTAAGCTACTACTGGACACACTATCTCCATGGCAGCATGCGGTCTACGCCCTACGCGAGTTATTCGGCTATACGGCAAGCGAGGCAGCCAATCTGCTAGGAACGACAGAGGGTGCGATCAAGTCCGCTCTGCGCCGTGCGCGAGAAGCCCTGCTACAGCAGCATGGTGATTCGGCAGAGGACGCTTCGTTACCTATGCCAGAACGTGAGGAGCATGAGCTGCTGGCTACGTATCTCGCTGCCTTCCGCAACGGTAATGCGGCGCACCTTGTGCAGCTTATTTTGAATCAAGCTGCCGATCCAGCTGGGCTGGCTCCTCAGATTGTAGGTCAATTGCATACTGAAGCTACAGCGCAATCAAATGGTAAAGCTAGCCATTCAGAGCTGCTTCATACGCATACAACGCGCGATGCTTATCCTGCATATACGGTATGTCGCTCCCTGCAATCGATGGCAGCCTGATTGCCATTACTCATCTGAGCGTCTGACTATCGTGATTCCATTTCTGATCATTAGAAAGGATGAACTACGATGGTAACTATTCCTTATGTTATTGAACAAACAGATCGCGGCGAACGTAGCTACGATATTTATTCCAGATTGCTCAAAGATCGAATCATTATGATTAACGGTGAAATTGAAGATCAAATGGCGAATCTGATCGTCGCTCAGCTGCTTCATCTAGCAGCCGAGGATAGCGAAAAAGATATCAGCATGTATATTAACAGCCCCGGTGGATCAGTTAGTGCGGGCTTTGCCATTTATGATACGATGCAGTTTATTAAGCCAGATATCGTGACTATCTGTACAGGTATGGCGGCAAGCTTTGGCACGATTTTGCTGGTTGGCGGAACGAAGGGCAAACGAATGGCTTTGCCAAATAGTGAGGTGATGATCCACCAGCCTCTGGGCGGTGCGAAAGGTCAGGCATCGGATGTGATCATTCACGCCGAACGCCTCATCCACACTCGCCAAAAGCTCAACGAGCTACTTGCCGAGCGTACCGGACAACCATTAGAACGTCTGGAAAAGGATACGGATCGTGATTTCTTTTTCACTGCGGAAGAGGCGCTGGACTATGGACTCATCGATAAAATCGTAAGTAAATGCTGAGTATATACCTGACTCGAATTGGCTCAAAAAAGCAATAGTAGCCATTTTGCCTTATCGACTAGATCCATACTCATCCGAAATGAATACCCTATACAATAAGCCTGCTCATCGATGCGCATGATATGAGAAATCGCGCATCGATAGCAGGCTTCTATTATTTGTATCTTTTGTGCAGGCAAAGATTATTAAGCATATCCCATTTGCTATCGGATCAAATCTCTACTTCTAAACAAATTACACTATCTAAACAATTACACTATCCTTTTAACTCCTACCCCTTCGTCGCCCCCGCCGTCAATCCATGTACAAGGAAGCGCTGTAAGAACATATACAGAATCGTGATCGGCAATGCTACAAGCACCGAGCCAGCGGCAAATAGCGTAAATTCCGTACTGGAGTAGCTGTTCACCAGCTCATACAGACCTACAGCCAGCGTCCAGTTCTCACGCGAGCGCAAGATCAGACGGGCGAAAATAAAGTCCACCCATGCTCCTGTAAACGTCGTGATCGCAATGTACGTAATGATCGGCGTCGATAACGGCAAAATAATACGTCGGAAAATCTGAAAATGACTTGCTCCATCCAGCAGTGCTGATTCCTCCAACGCACGTGGAATCGTATCAAAGAAGCCCTTCGCTACGAACATACCCAGCGCTGCACCGGAGGTATATACCAGCACCAATGCCCATGGCGAGTTCAGCAGATTCATTTGCAACAGGATAACATAGACAGCGATCATACTCATAAAGCCTGGGAACATGCCTAGAATCAGAATGACCGACATCATCGTTTGTCTACCCTTGAACCGGAATCGGGACATCGCATACGCGGTCAAAATTTGCACCAGCGTACCGAGCACCATACTGCTAACCGCTACCTTGAGCGTATTCCAATACCATTTTACATACGGCAGATCCTTATCCGATTGCGAGCGGAACAGATCAGCATAATGCTGTAGTGTCAGCTTTTGAGGAATCAAGGTCTCACTGTATAATGAATCGCCGACTTTAAAGGAGGACAAAATGATCCAGAGTGCCGGATAAATACAAGCCAGCGCGATCAGCACCAGCAGCACATAGCTGATCGTAAGCTTGATGCGTCTTTTCTTCTTCATTGGATCATATCCTCCTCTTTAAAGGAGCGGCTGCGTCGATAATTATAAAGCGAGAATGCCGCGATAATAATGAAAATAATAATCCCGATCGCCGAAGCGAAGTTGTAGCGCTGATTATCCAGCGTCAGCTTGTACAGCCATGTGACGAGCAAATCGGTACTACCTGCATACGCGTAATCTCCATTCGCTGGCAAGCCATTCGTCAGCAGGAAGATCACGTTAAAGTTATTAATATTACCAGCAAACTGCATAATCAGGATCGGTGCGGTCTGGAACAACACGAATGGCATCGTAATGTTGCGGAATTTCTGGAAGCCTGTCGCCCCATCCACCTCTGCCGCTTCATACAGATCGCGCGGAATCGCAGTCAGTACACCGAGTACGAGAATCATCGATACCGGAATCCCGATCCACATATTCACGAGAATAACCGTCACCTTTGCCCAGAAAGGATCATTCAGCCACGGTACACCGCCCATTCCCAGCATACGCAAATACTGATTGACGGGCCCAAACTGATAATTCAGCAGGTTACGCATGACGAGCAGAGAAATAAACTGCGGAATCGCATACGGCAAAATAAACAGCGTTCGCCAGAAGCCTTTAAAGCGAATTCCCTGCTGCTCGATCAGCAGCGCTACCAGAATACCGCCAAAGTACGTCGTAACCGTCGCCACAACCGCCCAGATAATCGTCCAGGTGAGAACGCCGATAAACGTATGACTCCACGCCTCCAGTGTGACCAGATTCGTAAACGTACGGAAGCCTACCCAATCGACCAGATTTTTCGGTGGAATATGATCAGGTGCGGAATAGTTCGTAAATGCCATCAACACCATGAACACAATCGGCAAAATTGTAAATACCAGCACACCGATCGTTGGTAAAGCAAGCAGTACATACGGAAACCCTTTATCGCCCAGCATACGCCAGGTATCGCGGAACGTGTTCACCTTTTGTCCACGCTCACGCTGCTTACCGATACGATACGCATCCTTAATATTCGCTACATAGAAGCAAGCAAGCAAAATAACATACAGTAGTGCTACCAGACCATAGATCATCATAAAGATCGAATGATCACCCGGTACGTTGCGATACAATCGTCCAACCTTCTCCATATGTGCAGGCTGCTCACCAAGTGTGACCAATCCCCACATATTACTTGCAAGTCCATTTAGAATCAGATACAGACTGACCAGTCCAGCAAGCAGGAACAACGCACCCTTCGCCCACTGCCGGTTATACATCTGACCCAGCCCCATAACAACAGCGGAGAGCACAGCAGCAATTGCTGCGCTCCCCATTCCGGCGGTTCGTTTAGGATGAATAGCTGCCTTATTCATTGTTATTGTCCTGTCGAGATATTGCTCTTCATCTGATTAACCAGATTATCGAGCGCCTGCTTCGGATCTTTGTTATCGTTCCAGATCGACGACATCGCCGCTTCCATTGGAGACCAGAACTGCGCCATTGCTGGAATGGATGGCATTGGAACCGAATTTTCAAACTGCTTCAGGAATACGGATGCGATTGGGTCCTTTTGTACCGTTTCGCTAGCTGCTGCATTTTTGTTGGATGGCAGTGCGCCGTTCATTTCAAAGTTTTTCAATTGCCATTCTTCAGATGTGATAAAGTCTGCAAATAGCTTGGACGCATTTGGATATTTGGTATACGCATTTACAAAGTACGCCTTGATACCAGAGAACGGTGTCATTGGCTTACCGTTTGGCAGGTTTGGATACATTCCTACACCTAGATTTTTTACCGATTCTTTTAATGAGCCTGTATCCCATGGGCCGCTAATATTCATCGCCAGCTTGTTGGAGGAGAACAGGGATTTTTTGATATCTGCGTTAATATCCGATGTTTTGAGTGGCAAAATTTTGTTCAGGCTTTGGATAAAGGTTGCGCCTTCTACCGACTGCTCATTGTTCAGACCGAGATCATTCGGATCGGTGCCATCTTTACCAAATACATAGCCACCGTAGCCGCCCAGGAATGGGAATACATAGTAGCCGTTACCTACTTCCCACATGATGGCGAATTTATTCGCTTTTGTATCATTGAATTTGTTAGCAAACTGTATCACACCATTCCAGTCCGCAGGAACCGCATCGATCAGATCCTTGTTATAAAATACCGCTGTCGTCTCAACCGACTTTGGATATCCGTACAAAATATTATCGTAAGTCAGTGCTTTGATCGCTAGCTCACTATTACGGGAGCGTGTATCTTCCTCGAACCAGTCGTTAGGCATCAGCACACCAGCGGATACACCCTGTCCGATCTGATCATGCACGCCGGCAAACACATCGGCACCTACACCCGCAGGGCCATCGGTTACCATTTGTCCCATGGACTTATCCGGTCCCAATTCAGCAAACGTTACGTCAACATTGTACTTCTCTTTGAATGCCTTCGCTGCTTCTTCAATAAATGCTTTCTGATCGCC
Organism: Paenibacillus hunanensis; assembly: GCF_034055775.1. Taxonomy (NCBI): domain Bacteria; kingdom Bacillati; phylum Bacillota; class Bacilli; order Caryophanales; family Paenibacillaceae; genus Paenibacillus; species Paenibacillus hunanensis. Next base: position 3,199,391 of record NZ_CP139194.1, read on the forward strand.
GCTATCCCATACGGTCAGCTTTGCGCCTTCCTCCGGTAACAGCTCCTGCATTTCCTCGCTCGCGGCTGGATCAGCAGCAGGCTGACTTGCCGTTCCGCTACCTGCGCCTCCTCCACTACATGCTGACAGAATCAGCAGCATGATCATAAGCACACTTACCAGCGCACTGTACTTTTGACGTAACATAGTCATTCATCCTTCCATTATGTAATTCAAATTGTGCGCTTCCCTTATACAGTTATGCCAGTTAGAGCAACCGTCGATACAGAGTCTTACGATCCACCCTGTGTAAATATTTGCGCAAACGTTTGTTCATTTTCGCGCAATGTATTATTTATTCGCCAGTTAACTTCCAGTTATGACAAAAATATTATGTAAACGGTTAATGGAAGCGCTTAATTCAACGATTCCATCATAACTCATATTTCCTTTTTGTTAAAACGTTTGCACAAATCATTTACGCTGATTTTGGGCGATTTTTACAATGTAACCACCATTATGCTTGTTTTATCTACTCCGCAGGCAATATATTTTCATTTTACGCCATTCAGGTTATTATTAAATGAAGGTTTACACTTCTGCGAGACTTCGATTAACATAGAGACACGACCCGAACATGCTGATTCTTATCTCATGTTCATATGATCTGAATTCGATTGCACAAAATCATATCATCCATGCAATAGACATCGTGCAACATAAATTAAGGAGGTACATATGTCAGTTACAATTAAAGATGTCGCCAAGCGGGCGGGCGTATCTCCTTCTACCGTATCGCGCGTGCTGTCCAATCATCCTCGAATCAGTCATGCCACCTCTGAAAAGGTTAGAGCGATTATGGAGGACATGGGCTATCACCCTAATATCATGGCAAAAAGCCTTGTTTCCAAAACAACACAAAGCCTTGGCGTGATTCTGCCCAAGCCAGCGGAAGAGCTATTCTTAAATACGTTCTTTATGGAACTGATTCGGGGTATTGTCGCTCAGGCCAATCGGAATGGCTATGATGTGGTACTTAGCTCCGGCTCCAGTGAGCAGGAAGAAGTCGATGCGGTATCTCGCCTTGTATATGGCGGACGGATCGATGGGGCGATCCTACTCTATTCACGTAAAAACGATCCTGTTGTCGACTTTTTGAGTCGGAATCAATTTCCCGCTGTACTGGTAGGACGCAGCGAGCAGCACAGTAATATGATTACCGTCGATACCGATAATATTCAAGCAGCAGCCGATGCAACGCGTCATTTGATCCAGATGGGTCATCGCCGAATCGGCTTTGTGAGCGGCCCGCCTGAGCTGGTCGTATCGCTTGACCGGATGGAGGGCTTCAAGCGCGCGCTTCAAGAGGCTGGGCTGGAATATCGTAAGGACTGGATTGTGGAAGGTGAGTTCCTACAGGAAAGCGGCTATCGAGCGATGTCATTTTTCATGAATTTACCGGAGCGCCCGACAGCACTTGTCGTTGTCGATGATATGGTGAGCTTTGGCATTTTGCGTGGCTTGCATGAGCTCGGCTATCGAGTGCCTGAGGATGTGGCGATTGTCAGCTTTAACAATATCGCCCTGTCAGAGCTGTCCACACCACCGCTGACGAGTATCGATATTGGCATTTACCATCTGGGGTATACAGCGTCTCAAGCGCTCATTCAGGCGATTCAGGATAAAAATAAAGACGGCGATGCGATTCACCATCAGCGGCATATCGTTCCGCATCGTCTCGTGCTACGCGAATCGTCGATGTTTTCGCCGTCAGCGCCGAAGTGATCGGTTGCATGATAGAATGCTTAGATAAGCACAATTCTGTTTTACGCTATTAGATTCGATATTTACTATGAATGAATCATAGCAATGTTAACTATATTGCTCATACGCCCTGGTGTGTATCCTATTTATAAGCGGGATATTCAGCAGGGTCTTTTGCTGTTCTTTTCTATTCCCTGACGAATGTGCCAACAGTATCCCGGTTAGCGATAATCTCAATTTAGCATATGAATTTACCTATCCAATTTTTGTCTATTTTGTGAATAATATTCCATATTATGGAATTTAATGAACGATAAGGTTATTATAAAACTGGTTGTAAATCTAACATAAAGGAGACATGATCATGAAAACTCGAAACATTGCCGTACTGTCTACTCTGTCGTTAGCTCTTGCTCTCACTGCCGCGCCTACAAGTTTCGCTAATCCTGTATCACCTGATGTTACTGTAAACAACCCGCTCGTCTCTACTTCAAACTCTATTACAACGAATGCTGTAGAAGGTCCTTTTAACGTTAATGGCGGCTCAGTTCGAGTCGTTTTGCGTGGAGAACTAGCTGCTACAGTTCAGCCTAAACGCTATGGCACATTTTATTTCCAACTGATGGATTTAAATACTGGAAATATTGTGTCGAATCAAGTATATAGCGGTAGCAGTTCATACACATTCCGGGTGAGCAATAATAGCTTTGTCGGAAATTATGCCATTATTTTGACTTCTAATCCAGTTGGTGATACCGGTACATTTACAATAAGTTATTTGTAATCTCGAACCTAATATATCGAAATATATTCATTCCAACTTTATCAGTATAACTATACATCCACTTCTTCTAAGCATTATAGAAGAGTGGATGTTTTTTTATTGGCAAAAATTCTGTTAATTTTGAATCCAATATGTAATTAATAACGTATATATAGTATAGCACTCTTCATACTAGGATTTATTTTAGAAAAGAATCCGTCTTCCTAGAAATAGTATTCCTTTCTTTGCACTATTTTTTGCTGATTCCAAAGCATCGTACGATTAATATAGTCATACTAATCCTTTTTATTCCCAGCAAATATTTAATGCAATTTTAAGGAACACATCACGTTTCTTTAACGAAGGAGCGCTACAATACAAATAAGAAAAGCAGACACAGCTGTACTCGATTTTCTAAACTGAAACACCAAGTCTATTTCAACTTTAACTCGTGTCTGTCTGGACAAAGTAAATGTAGCATTTACTTTCTTCTTATCACTTATTCCGTGTTATATGTATCAGCTTCGATGCTGAACATCAACACTCACTTTATGTTTAGGGAGGGCTTCATCATGAAAAAGGACGCTGATCTGTCCATGTGGATGACTCAATTTTTGTGCAGCCCCGATTCCATCAAAGAGGAACGTTTGGCTGAAGCAGAGGAAGAACATGATCCTGTATTGCTCGAAAGCATTCGTTTCCATCTTGAATTGCGCAATCGTTACGATTTGCTGGAACATCATTCTTTGAAGTAAGTCTCACTTCTGATTGTATATCGTATGCATGAATCTATGCATTGCATGACAAAGCCTCCATTCTTCTATACGGAATGGAGGCTTTGCTGTGTAAAATTATCGATTAGCTGGATATAACAAAATGGACTGTAGCTCCATCCAATGCAATGCTGCTAGCTGCTTCTTACAGGTAAAGCCTGTACGTTTTTTTGCATCTGCCACTTACGATAGCTACCCCACTATCGTACTGGCGGCTGAGCATTTAACATAATACTAGCTTTGACAAGCCTAGCTGTATCAACGATTAATCATTATCGTGGTCGTCGTCATGATCATCATAGTCCTTGTCGACTTTGACGATTTTGCCTGTAGCGGCGTCGATCTCAACTTTTGCTTCACCGCCTGTAAAGCGAAGTTCTACTTCATACTGAATGCGTCCATCTTCACGATCGCGTTCCACATCAGTCACTGTACCATTTACCGCTGTTTTCGCAATAGCGATCGCTTGATCAACGGTTTTCACCTTCGCTGTGCTAGGAACGGTAGCCGATGAAGAGTTATTTCCTTTACCTGGTACGACATAGGCATCATCGTCGTCGTTATCATCATTTACGCTTTTCACTACAGCGCCGCTTAGTGCATCGATATGCACATCCACATCGCTACCGTTACTACGATTCACGTCCACTTCATAGTAGAGCTTGCCACGTTCGCGATCCAGCTCAATACTTTCAACTGTACCACCAGGTACTTTTTGCAGGGCGATTGCTTCTGCACGCTGAATGCCGATCACTTTTGAATTGTCAGGAACGGTTGCACTGCTGTTATTGTTTGATGCAGCAACTACGGTGCCTGCTGCTCCTACCGTCAGTGCTGCTGCCAGAATACCAACGCCTGCTTTACGATTCATCCATTTGCTCTTCATATTCATTTCCTCCTTCGATATCATCCATTAAGTAATCGAAAACAGATCAAGTGCTATCGTCTTCTCTGTTTTCTGCCCCGTCCAGCTTCATGATCAGAATGTGAACCCGATACGTAATGCTGTGTGTTATGCTCGCTGCCGGGCTATGTTATCAATATAAAGCAGCTAAATGAGATGACTCTGATAATCAGATTAGAAAATGATGAGAACGCGCCGATGAGGTTGGTTATCTGCATAGATCAAGCACAATTAAGCATGGATATGCTCTATCTATTGGAATCATTAGTCTGATTTTCGCATCGTAGTATGTTCAATAATGATCGTGTTCGTCTTCTTTAATTTTTAATATTTACTCTTTAATCTTTATCGTCAGCATCGTCCTCGTCATCCCATGTGATCGACATGACTTCACCTGATATTGCATTAATCTGAATGACCGCTTCCCGATCATCCGGTGTATCGATATCCACCAGATAATATTGCTGCCCCGTCTTACCGCTGTGCTTGAAGTCCACATCGTCCACTTTTCCTTTCACCTGACGAAGTGCGATCTGCTCAGCCTGCTTCTCGGTTAGTGAATTGGATGCATAGGGAACCGTGCTAGAAGAAGCGTCCTTTTTGCCTGGTGAAGCAGGGTGTGGACGTGGTGATGGCAATTTATCTTTATCATCCTCTTTGGGCGACTTATTCGGAGTGGTGCTGCTAGATTCGTCTTTTCCTCCAGGCACTACCGGGTCTGGAACTGACTGGGTGGATGATGGAGCCGTTGTCGGTGTGGAAGCAGGCATGTTACCTTCAGCCTTCCAGCTATTCGATTCTGTATTCGCTGGCTCTGTAGGCGTTGCTGTACTACCATTCTCGTCTGTAGCAGACGTTGTAGAGGATGAGTCTGTAGCGGGCACTGTCGCGCTATCTGATGTTGTTGGAGCCGAATCAGAGGCTGAAGCAGTCCCTTCATTTGAACTAGACGAAACTGTTCCTTCTGTTCCCGCACCGGACGCAGCCGTTTGCGTGCCTTGCAATTGACGGATCGATTGCACTTTACCATTTTGCGCGCTCACATTTAACTCATAACGGCCTTTATCCGATTCGAGCTGTACGATGTAGGCATCATTGTTTTTGACGACACTCGTAATTTCTCCGGGGTATTGCGCCTGAATCTGTTCGCCGACCTGAGTTGCGTTGAGCAGGGGCTTCGCTTGCCCAGACGTATTCCAGACCAGAATAGAGGCGCTCAGGAGGATCAACAGCGCTGCTCCTCCTCCTATCATCCATAATCGTTTATTTGACATACTGTTCATCCTTTCGTGTTATCGGGTATACATTTTCATAAAATATGCTCAAAATAAAAACGCCTTATACCGTCTAGAGTGATTTCCTTGACAGTATACAGGCGTTTAATTAGAATTCGCTGAGAAGCCAGCCATATGCTGAGCTGTTGCAGGCAAGGTGACGATAGCCGTTGTACCAGATCCTTCTTCACTTTCCAGCCGAATCGAAGCCCCGAGCGCTTCAGCAATACGCTCAGCAAGCGTCAAGCCTAGTCCCGAGCCACCCGTATCCTGCCTCGTTCGTGCCTGATCGACCCGGTAAAAGCGATCAAATACCTTTGGCAATTCCGTAGCTGGAATACCGATACCATGATCGATTACTCGAATATAACGATTCCGGGTTCCCGCTTCGCGATGCTCGGAATGACCAAGCGACCGATCCTCCAGCCCAAGCTCCAGTGTCATATCCTCACTGCTATATTTGCGCGCATTATCCAACAAAATAAACAGGAGCTGGCGTAGCTTGCCGCCATCTGTCCAAATGGTACACAGCTCTGCTTCAGCCTGAAGCTCTGCCGATAACACTACCTCTACACGCCGATTATACGCCTGCCAGAATTCACGGGATAGCTGTGCAGCCTGATGACTGAGATCGACCGGCTCGAGCTTCAGGTTCCACTGCTCCTCATGACGTGCGAGTAATAGCAACTGCTCGGTCATTTCCTTCATCCGCACCGCTTCAGAATGAATCGCCTCGATGGATTCTGTAAACAAATCCGGCCGCTCCAGACCACGACGCTTGAGCAAGCTGGCATAGCTCTCAATGATCGTTAACGGTGTGCGCAGCTCATGGGAAGCGTTGGAAACGAACTGCTTTTGCTTATCATAGTTATTTTCGAGTAGCTCAATCATTCGGTTAAACGTAATCCCCATCTCATACAGCTCATCCTGTGAACGTTCTTCCAGCTTAATCCGTTTAAAATGACCGCTATGCCGAATCTCACTCATCGTTGAGGTGAGTGCAGCAATCGGGCGAATGACGATCCGACTCAGAATCTGACCGGATAGAAATACCGGAATCATCGCCAGACCCGTTACGATTAATAGTACAAGCTGTAGCACATTCAGATAGCTCTCTGTCTGCTTCAAGCTCTCGGTCACCTGCACATTCACTACACGACCATCATTCCAAATGACCGGAACGGATACAAATACATAGCGATGTCCATTATCCTTAACGACCTGCGATACGAGACTGGATGCATACGCAACCGGACGCTGAGATAATTGCTGCTCATTCGGTGAAGTGACAAGCAGGCTATTGCTGCTCTGCTGGGCGACGATACGAATCATGCCTTCGAGCGGAACATACGCACGCAGCAAATCCGCCACTGGCAGATCATTCGCCGATAAGCGGATGTTATCGGCGACTTTCTCTGTCTGCGATACGATCCGATCCTGCTGCTCACGAATCGTTAGCGAGCTGAATACAATATAGACAAGCACATTCGTCACAATCAATACGAGCGCAAACAGCACCGACGAATACAGATGAATCCGTCGATTGAGTCTCATGATGGCTCCCGCAGTACATAGCCTACGCCACGCACCGTATGTATTAGCTCCTGCTCATGACCCTGATCAATTTTTTTGCGCACATAGCGAATATACACATCAACCACATTCGTATCACCAAAATAGTCATAGCCCCACACCGCTGCCAGAATCTGATCTCGATTTAGCACCTGACGCTTATTTTTCAATAAATAAGCCAGCAGATCAAATTCGCGCGGGGTTAGCTCTACCGATTGTCCAGCACGCTCTACCTCGCGCGTACTCTCATTCAGACGCAAATCTCCTGCGACCAGCCAGTTGTCCGTCTCTGCCACTTCTGCGCTACCGCGTAGCTGCTGCTCCTTGAGCCGAATCGCTGCGCGAATACGTGCCAGCAATTCCTCAATCTGAAAAGGCTTGGTCACATAATCATTCGCTCCCAGATCAAGCCCTGCCACCTTATCCTCCACCGAATCACGCGCGGTCAGCAAAATAACCATCGTCGCCGGATCGGTGGCACGGATGCGGCGCAAGATCTCAATTCCGCTCATCTCCGGTAGCATCACATCCAGCAGCACCAGATCCCATACTCCTTCACGATACAGATCCCATGCCTGCGCACCGTTATACGCCTGCCGAACATTATAGCCTTCGGCTTCAAGCTCAATCTGCAATAATCGGGAAATCTTATGCTCATCCTCGACAATTAATATACTAGCCATCCACACCCTCCCGTCTGCCAATCAATTTCTGGTAGCTGACAATGTCGAGCCACTGGTCAAACTTACGTCCCACCTCACGGAAATGAGCACATTTCTCATACCCATACCGTTCAAACAAGCGAATACTACTGGTATTATCCGCGCAAACAGTCGCTACCAGCACGTGGAATCCATGCTGCTGTGCAGCCTGCTCGATAAATACAAGTGCGCGGCTACCGATACCCTTTCCTGCTTGCTCAGGCTTTAAATAAATCGTAATCTCAGCCGTAGTGTCGTACGCTTGCTTCGCTTTGTGGCGAGTTAGCAAAATATAGCCTACTAATATTCCAGAATCGTTAGCGCGTATTACAGATTCATTTAAGCTGTCGCTTGCGCCAGCTACTGACTGCTCATCCGTATCCCGTTCTCCAGCATGCTCTATAATCGCATACGAGCAATAATGAGCAGGCAGATCGAATAGCTGCGCGCGCATCTCATCTAGCGTCAGCGGCTCGGTATGAAACGATACTGTCGTATGCAGTACATAATAATTATAAATATCTACAATTTGCTCCACATGCTGCTCTTGAACAGGTACAAATTCCAACGTCGTTTGCATTCCAAGTTCCCCCGTTACATTCAAATGATTAGTGAAACGCACTCGCATCAGAATTAACCATATAATGCATAATCCACTGCATCCCCACAGCACCTGGACGCCGAAATCCGTGATCTACAAAGCCTGTACGCAGGTAAAGCTTCTGTGCAGGCTCATTACGTACATTCACAGCCAGTACAATCTCATGAATATGCGGAAAATGCTCGTTTACAAAAGAGCGTAATCCCTCCAGTGCCAGACGAGCATAGCCTTTTCCCTGTTGTTGATGATCCATAAGAAATGCGCGTAGCAGCATAAGCTGTTCGGAAGAAGTAGAGGTATAAGATCTATACGTGGATACACCTGCACCCTCATGCAATACAAAAAAGCCTACAGCCTGCCCATCAGCTGTAATGACAATCGGATGCCGCTGTGGATCGCGAATCGAAATCTCCAGTACTTCAACTGGCAAAGCAGTAAACCGATGCTGATCCTCTGGTAGCTCAAAAGACAATAATTCCTCCAAATGCTGAGGCTGTAATAGCTCTAGCTGTACGGACTTTGATGTTTTTTTAGAGATCGGCACATGCGTATTCGATTCCGCATCAAACTTCATGAACGATTCTCCCCTCATGCGATCTACAGATCAATGTATATCTGCACCCTATGTTTCACCAGTTCAATGGATATGGAAACGATAGCATCGCGCGCTCGCTATCATTTCCATATCGATGAGCTGATGAGAAGTGTAGGACTAGTTAGATAGACGTTGAGATCAATGTTGAATTAGCTTCAAAACGTATACAAATCATGTTCAACAATCATTGGGCAACGTCATAGCCTATTCCTGCAATGGATAACTACTCTACCGAGCGAATCGCTGCATATATTTTGGCATCGCGGAAACTGCCCTTTGTATACAGATGCTTACGGAGCAAGCCTTCGTACTGCATCCCTAGCTTTTCCATCACACGAGCAGAACCGATATTTTCTGGGATACAGCGCGATTCGATACGAATTAGCTTCATTTCATCCCAGCCAAACTGCATCACAGGTCCCATCGCTTCGGTAACGATGCCACGATTCCAGTATGGTCGTGCCAGCGCATAGCCTACCTCGCCGCGGAAATGACGCAGGTTCCAGCTCAAATAGCCTGCTGTACCGATCATTTTGCCAGACTCCCGATCCTCAATCGCCCACGGTGCCAGCTGACCTTCGGCATAATTTTTGAGCACATGATTAATAAATTCATCTGTATCCTCTAATGTCTGATGAGCGTACCAGCTCACATAACGCGTAACTTCAGGGTCGGAAGCATAAGCAAACATGTCTTCGCGATCTTCTGCTCGAAGTGGACGTAAAATCACCCGCTCCGTTTCCAATACTGGTATTTGTCCAAATACATCTTGTACTTTCATCTGTCTCGCTCCCTCCAATAATATGTACTCATTTGAATGCTTTGTTGTACTTAACGTATTTTATCATATCTTGTGGTAGGGTGTTGAAGCATCTCTCACTTTACGAAAGGAATAAGGAAAGGGACTGGGGTTCAGTCGCCTGAATCGATAGCACTAGATAGACGTTCACTCTAAATTAGATAGGTGTTCACTCTAGCTCGGGTAGACATCAAAAATCCCCAGCTACGAGTAGGAGACTTGGGTCTGATTACTCGCAGGCTGGGGATTATGGGTTTTATCGCTTTGTTTCGTTATAGCTTATACGTAAGACGTACGCGTGTAGGCGAGCAAAGTTTCGACGTTGACGATCGGTACGATGCGACCATCGCTCAGCTCGAATGCTCTTGGCAAAATATCTCGGCTGTTAACTTCCGGGTTCTCACGCAGCTCGCTTTCATCGATGATGGCAGTGTTATCCAGCTCGTCTACGAGCAGGGCAACGCGTGCGCGGCTGAGCAGGATCATTTTATCGCTTTCCTGTGGGCCGTCAAATGATACGCCGAGCAGCTTGCGCAGGTTCACCAGCGGATACAGGGAGCCACGGATGGTAATTAGTCCTTCGTGCCATTCATCGGCAAACGGCAACGGTGTGCCTTTTTTAGCGGTTTGAATTTCTTCGATTTCGCTAAAGCTGATCGCATACGGCTGCTTCGCCACATAAAAAACAATAAGCTCCATTTTCATAGCGTTTAGCTCCTCAATTAGTTTCTACTGTTTACACATTCATGCATATTCTATAGTTTTTATCGACCAATAGACCTCATTTGTTTAGGGGCATCCTCAAACATATCTGCCTGATTGCATTTTACAGCGCTGCGATTCACATACTGATTCCATTAAAAGAAATTCTATCCAGAAATGTACGACTTTTTATACTGATTGCCTTGAAACTCTGTAGCATTCTGGTACAATGTGATAGTGTTATGTGAGCTACTCAACCATGAAAACAAAGGAGCTAGAACATTGAATCCATCTGTAAAAGACCGCTGGTATGCTGTGCTTGGTATTGCTATTATCTGGGGCGGCGTTGTCGTTATCAAATTGTTCAGCGGTGATCTATAAGCCGCACTTTTCATAGGGAGTAGACGATGCATCCCTTGCCTATGGACAGCCGATGCTGATAGGAGAATGTCCCGATAGCGATTTGAGGTAAACGTACCTGCTTTTCAATTGCATGATGTATAGGTTCGTCGGCGTCTTTGTTTGGCATATAGAGCGTCAATACTTGTGATATGTAGAAATAGTACACTCCAATAAGCGAAGCGTTCCCATAGCTTCTTTTCTGCATTCATAACAAAGCCAGCCTGTAGGCTGAATTATCTTCTGGTTAGATCAATCTAACGATAGAGATTATTCAGAACAGGCTGGCTTTTTATATTTTGTATATTCGTGGTTTGTATATTCGTTGTTTATTTAGTACGAATGCGCTTATTCTGGTAGCTGTTCCCAGCCATTGTTTATTTCAGCGTATACAAGGAATCCCCTGTCTGTACCTGCTTCTCTGCCGAACGTGTCAGCTCATTATAATCGTTAATATTCGTTACAATGACTGGCGTAATGGTTGCGTAGCCTTCTGCACGAACTGCCTCCAGATCGAATTCCATCAGCAGGTCGCCCTTTTGAATTTCCTGTCCAGAGCGAGCATGTGGAGTGAAATGCTTGCCTTTTAGCTTCACGGTATCGATACCGATGTGGATTAGCATTTCGGTACCATCTTCACTGACCAGACCGATCGCATGACCACTCTTGGATACAGAGAACACTGTGCCATTAACTGGAGCCACTACACGACCGTCGGTAGGTTCAATGGCAACCCCTTTACCCATAATTTCTTCGGCAAATGCCGGATCAGGTACTTCACTCAGCGATTTCACTTCACCTGTCATCGGGCTATATACTTCGGTTGCTTTCATCTGGCGTGCAGCACTCTCATGCTGAATCAGGGTTGCAGCGACCGCATCTGCATCCATTGGCTGTTCAGCTGGTACATTTGAAGCCGCTGGCTCCGTTGTCGCTTCTGCTGGTGCATCTGTATTTTCTTGAATTCCCATCACAAAGGTAATAATCGTAGCCGCTACAAATGCGATCAGACCACCCAGCAAGGCATAGATCAATGTGCTGATCGATGGGCTAATAAAGGCAGCCACACTTGGCAAACCTACCAGACCTGTAATCACATACGCTTTGACGTGGAAAATACCCATGAATGCACCACCGATAGCACCACCGGACAATGCTGCGATAAACGGTTTTTTGAATTTCATATTTACACCATACATCGCTGGCTCGGTAATCCCCATGATGGCAGTCAAGCTTGTTGAAAATGCGAGCGACTTGGTTTGACCATTTTTAGCGCGTAGACCTACACCGAGCGCACCACCGGCTTGCGCCCAGTTCGCTGCAAACATCAGTGGAATGATAAAGTCATAGCCCAGTGCTGTAATCGAACCGATAACGATTGGAGTCAGTGCATAGTGCATACCTGTAATGATCAGCAGTGACATCGTACCACCGATCAGAATACTTGCGAGAATCGACATATTATCAAACAGCCAGGAGATCCCACCGGACAAGCCACTACCGATAATTGAACCCAGTGGTCCAATCGCGATCAACGTGAGGGGAACCATCACGAGCAAGGTTACTGTCGGTACAACGAGCAACTTCACCGATGCGTGTGTCACACGATCTACTGCTTTTTCTACATACGAAGCAATCCAGATGGCGATAACGATCGGAATAACCGTTGACGAATACGTTGCCGCTACAACCGGAATGCTAGCAAATGTAACCGGCTGTCCTGAGGACAACAACGCAGTAATCGTAGGATGCATAATCGCTGCGCCGAGCGCTGCTCCGATATACATATTGCTGCCCAGCTTACGTGCAGCGCTAATCGCCAGAATGATCGGCAGGAAGTAGAACGCGCCATCACCAATAGCGGATAAAATGATATACGTAGAGCTTGTGTTCGACATCCAGCCAAGTGCAACCAGAATCGCTACAATCCCTTTGATCATCCCTGCGCCTGTAATCGCAGGCAGAATCGGTGTGAACATACCGGAGATAAAATCGAACAGCGAGCTGATCGGATTGCGCTTCTTCGCTGTGCCTTCATCTGTGGAAGCAGCAGGCTTAGCTCCGCCACCCTTCATTGATCCAGCCAGTTCTTTATAGACGCCAGCTACCTCGTTCCCGATAATAACCTGGAACTGTCCTCCATTTTTCATTACACCCATCACACCCGGTGTTTTCTCCAGCTGGGCTTTATTCGCTTTGTTATCGTCATGCAGGTTGAAACGCAAACGTGTCATACAATGCGTTACCTGATCAATATTTTCTTCGCCACCGACCAGTGTCAGTACGTCCTGTGCTACCTTTGCTTTATCCACGTTAAACACTCCTTTATTTCCTATCGTTCATTCGATATGGTTTTTGTGCTATTTACTTTACATGTTGCTTGTTTACTGGCTACCGCATAGCTAACTGGATGGGTGTTCTGGAGAAATGGGAGCGCTTGCTAGATCGCATCATCTGAATAGCTGATAGCGCATTCTAGCCTTTCAGGCAAATAAAAAAACCTAAATGTGGAGAATGAGGTGCAGACGCTGATCGGTTATGATTAGACGTTCTGATAATTCATTCTTCGACATTTAGGTTTTGCCTACCCAAAGTAACAATCCCTTTGTCCGTATGCGGTTATGCCTCCGTTTGATCGGCATTTTCCTTTTTCGTGACCCGTTCAATATGAATCGTCAAATATAGCAATTCTTCATTGGAAAGGTCACGCTGATGAATCTTACGTGTATAGTCCTGAATTTTCAATGCGCATGCATATGCTTGCGGATACTGGTTTTTGACCATATCATGCAGTGGACTATCTCCCTGCTCGCTCGCTGCGCCACTAACGACACGCTGAGCAAAAAACTTCAAATGAGTGAGGAAGCGGAAATAATTCAGCGATTCCTCATCCAGCTCAATCACATAATGGCGAGTGACGATACGCAGCACATCCTTGACGATATTCGTCATGCTGACCGTCTCGCTCATCTGTCCATTCAACTGGGAATTGACAAAATGCAGTGCAATGAAGCCGCCTTCATCTTCAGGCAACGCAACACCGAGCTTATCCTCGATCATTTGCAGCGCCTTGAGTCCAATATAGTACTCTTTGCGATACAGCTTCTTGATTTCCCATAAAAGGGCGTTCTTAATTTCCAATCCCTGCCGATGCCGCTCAATTGCAAAGTGAATATGGTCGGTAAGCGAAATGTAGATGCTATCATGAAGCTGGCTGCCCAGCACCGTCTGCGCATAACGGATAATTTCATCCGAGCATTCCATGTATTCAATTGGAATATCCGACAGTAGCGCGGTAAGCTTGTCAGAGATTTCCTTGCTCTCCAGCTTGAATACTTTTTCGATCTTCGCTTCATCGATCAGGTCATCCGGATGCTTTTTAAAGCCAATCCCTCTGCCCATCACGACCAGTTCCTGTTTGCCAGAATCGATAACGGTGACGACATTATTATTCAGAACCTGCGATATTCTCATATTCATCACCTTTTTATATGATGCTCAAAAAGGCAAAACCAAAAATGACAATGCCTGTCAGTTTCGGTTTTGCCTGATCTCTCAGTAACAATCCGTGTTTTGGTTTCGATACAGCTATACTACCATAGCCGACATAAAATGACAACCGTTTTTTGAAAGCCTTTTCCACTGTAAAGTATTTATGCGCCCTAAGACGGATTGAAATGGGTAAATCCATCTTGATTAGGACGCACAGATTGGCTGCTTATGCAGCGCTGGATACTGCACGAACGGTAATAACGAGCGTTAACCATATCGCAAATAGTAACAAAAATACAAAGCCAGCAATGAGATAAAAACTTCGCTTTTTCGAGCTTTTCTGCAACAATCGGCACCTCCGTCTTTGAAGTATACAGCGATATCGAAGCGACAACGATTACTTCGAAGTGGCAGCATGATGCTTGCCGTCTAGTATACCATCATTTTCCAGATTATTCACTGTATCCTGCAAATGTTGCAAGTGTACCTTTTACTTAGATCAACTCAAATGTACGCTCGAGTACATCTACCGAGCTCGTACCGACAAATACTTTAAATTCGCCTGGCTCAGCAACCCATTCCAGGGCAGCATTGCAGAACTTCAAATCGTGCTCGGTAATCGTAAATTCGACCCCTGTACTTTGTCCTGGTTGTAGCTGTACTTTGCGGAAGCCTTTCAGCTCCTTGACCGGACGAACCGTGCTACCGTACAGGTCTTGGATATACATTTGCACCGTTTCCTCGCCTGCCATATTACCAGTATTCGTTACTGTTGCGCGAACGGTAATCGATTCGCCCTGCTTGATAATGTCACGATCTAGCTTGAGCGCGGAATACGTAAAGTGCGCATAGCTCAGACCATAGCCGAATGGATACAGCGGATCATTTGGGCCATCCAGATATTTGGAAATATATTTCTCGTCACGGTTCTCCTCTGTCACCGGACGACCGGTGTTAAAGCGATTGTAATAAATCGGTGTCTGACCTAGATGCTTCGGAAAGCTCATGGTCAGCTTACCAGATGGGTTATAGTCACCCAGCAGTACATCAGCAATCGCGTGCCCCGCCTGTGAACCGAGGAACCATGTTTCTACAATCGCATCCACATGCTGCTCATACCAATCCAGTACAAGTGGACGTCCGTTGGTCAGCACGAGCACGATCGGCTTGCCTAATTTGACAAGTTCCTCTGCCAGACGCTGCTGTGGTGCTGTAATGTTAATGTCCATACGTGAAGCGGCTTCACCGGACATTTCGCTATCCTCGCCAAGTGCAAGCACGATCACATCGGCTTCACGCGCTGTTTTTACCGCTTGCTCGATACCGCCAGCAATCGCTTCATTCACTCCGCTACCCTGCGCATACAGTAGTGTCGCGTCAGCAATGCCTTTCGCCTGTAAGCCCTCACGCAGTGTAACCGTTTCTTCTTTGTAACGGGAAAATTGCCATGCACCAAGCAGGTCTTTGCTATCCGCAAAAGGACCGATCAGCGCCAGTGTCATATCACCCTGTAGCAAGCCTTCCTGTGGAAGTGGCAAAATACGACGTTCATTTTTCAATAACACGATCGAGCGACGCGCCAGCTCCAGACTTGCCTGTAGATGCTCTGCATTGAAGTGGTATTCTGCTTCTTTTTCAGGACGAATATAGCGGAATGGATCGTCCATCAGACCGATCTCATATTTATAAGTCAAAATACGACGGACAGCCGCATCAATCTGCTCGATCTGTATTTTCCCCTCGGCAACAAGTGCTGGCAGATGCTGCTCATACAGCTGTGTGACCATCTCGATGTCCATGCTAGCGTCAAGTGACAGACGAGCTGCTTCCTTGCGGTCACGAGCGGCACCGTGCACATAGATTTCATCGATCGCACCGTAGTCAGAGATGAGCATACCATCGAATCCAAGCTCCTTACGCAGCAGATCATTAAGAATAAAGCGATTGCCCGCAATAGGAACACCATTATAGAAGTTAAATGCGTTCATGACCGAAGCTGAACCTGCTTCCAGTCCTGCCTGGAACGGTGGCAAATAAATATTACGCAGCATCCACTCGGAAATATCAACAGTATTGTAGTCGCGCCCTGCTTCAGATGCACCGTAAGCGACAAAATGCTTCAAGCAGGCGATCAATGTTTCTTCACTAAATAGACTATCTCCCTGGAAGCCTTCCACCTGTGCTCTGGCAATGAGTGAGCCGAGATATGGGTCTTCCCCTGCACCTTCCATCACCCGTCCCCAGCGTGCATCACGGCTAATATCAACCATTGGCCCGTGATTGTACGTAATACCAGAAGCGGTCGCTTCACGAGCCGCGATCACGCAGGCTTCACGAATCTGCTCGATATTCCAGCTACTCGCCCAGCCGAGCGGGATCGGGAAAATCGTCTGGTAGCCGTGGATTACATCGGCGTTGAAAAATAATGGAATACCGAGGCGAGACTGCTCCACCGCTAGCTTTTGCAAATCAAATGTACGATGACTGTTAAAGGCACCCAGAATGGAGCCCACGCGTCCTTCGCGTACAAGCACCTCGGTCGGCCCTGCTTCAATATCTGCACCGAAGGAAAACTCAGAATCGGCGCATTGACTCATCTGGCCGATCTTTTCCTCCAGTGTCATCTGTGTGAGTAGCTCCTCAACAGATTGACGAATGTTTTCCTCGCTTCGTTTGGTCACGCCTGTTTTGCGATAGGGTGCAACGAGTGCAGCCAGTGTGTCTGTATCTGGATGGTGAATATTGGACATGTAAAAGACCTCATTTCGTATAATAGCATACGCAATCCGCTGGTGTATCTATCTGGGGTGTAGAAGGTAGTAAACGGATTGGTGTGAGTTGTATACTATTAATGTAGGCGTTTACGCAGTTGATTTATGGTTATATTCTTTAATTTTTGGTAAAATAACAGAATATCTTTTGTGAGTAAGCTTCGTTCTATTCTGGATTGTACATAGGAGTTTGAGTTGGGATGCCGGTGTCAGTTCCGGTATATATGTCTATGTCTATGTCGCAAGTATAGACTCATATTAAAAAGGAAAGGACATGAACCGTATGGATTTGATCAGATTGGGCATGATTATTTTTGCAATCGTATACCTACTCATGATTCCGATATTTTTTCGCTTGCGTGATAAAGAAAATGAACATATGTCGGCAGGCATGAACTTATTTGTCATGGCGATGTTGTCTCTTGTTATAACCGCTGTGTTAGTAGGCGTGATCATGATAGGATATTTGTTCATGGACATGGTGTCCTTTACGCCCTTTATTCAATTCTCTAGTAAGTGGGATACCGTCGTATTTGTGATCGCATTATTGATCCTACTTTCTGTAGGCGAACTGGTTATTATTCCGATTGCCAAATCCCTGGTAGCGCTAGCCCTTCGCCATCCCATTTCCAAATGGATCGGCTATCTCGTAACCATTGTGGTGAATACGTTATTCATATCCATCATTGCAGAGCTAATACCGGGTGTGACGATACAAGGAATTGAGGTCGCATTAGGTATGGCACTGGTATATCAATGTATAGAATGGATTGTAGAAATCCGAACAGCATACTCATCCACAAAGTCCAAATAAGTATAGTCAGCTCCATGCATGAACGGTAGGCTAGCCAGCCGAGCGATCTATTCCAATGAATGAACAATAGAATGCCAGCATACTGAATACAATAGCTACCGACTTGGTCCACTTACACTATAAATACTCAGTTGATCCAAATCGATCTGCACTGTAAAATCAAAAAACTGCTCGCCGAATCCTTCCATCCAATTATTAGGGTCGCTTGCTTCATAAAACCAGAATACGAGCAGTTTAGTACCATCCGAAAAATGTTTTTCTTTACAATCAATGGAACAGAGCGCCAGATCAATATGTAGTGGAGGTGACCAGCATGCCGCTATATCAACCAATGAATTTGCTCGCTGCTGTGCAGCTTCTACAGCTAATAGTAGATAAAGCGCATAATCTGCACCTACCAGCTGCTCTGCAATCGCATCTTCTTGTTCTGTATGTAAAGCCTTCAGCAAATCAGGTATATACTGACGATCCAGAGTAAATAGGTTGCGGTTCGATTGTATCTTTTGGGGCTGTGTATGATTTCCTGCATCCATCTCATCTTACCTCCATGTTGCACATTGTTGTTAGGATGATCATCAGATCATTTAAAATGTGTAAATGTATACTTGTTACATTTATCGTACAGTGAAGATCCAGACAAGTCTATTGCAGCCATATCGTTTAAATACAATTTTCACATCGTAAAGGAGCTGATCCGCATGCCGAATATGACACCTGATTCGATTCGACTCATCATGTACATGATGTATACCGAATTTCAAATGACCCTGTATTGGATGGATGCGGCTGGGCAGCTAGTAGAGGAGCAGCCTTTACGTGGATTCAATCCTGTATATGATCATAAAGCTCAGACCCTTGCTCTACTCGCGCAGCAGACAAATGGTCATTATCCTGTCGTACAGTCGACGAATGTGCTGGAGCAGTATTTGACGGTGCCATTATTGGATGGCGATATGTATGCAGGTGCACTCATTGCCGGGCCTTTTTTTCATGCAATTGTACCGGATGAGCTGATTAGCGGAATCATTCGCGATTACCAGCTGTCTTTTCGACAGCAGGATGCGATTCGGCAGTTTTATGCGAGCATCCCGCTCATTTCCAAGGAACGCATCTATAATGCAGCAGCGATGATCCATTATATGCTGTACCGGCAGCCACTTGATCTCGCCGAGGTGATTCAGCATAATTTGCATATTCATATTGAGCCAGATGAGCAAGCAGCAATCGTGTCCTCTCCCTATGAGGAAGAAATGTATATCGCACCAGCCAGCTATCATCGTAATCCAGAGATGGAGCAGATTTTCCTGCAATATATCCGTGAAGGCAGAAAAGAAGACCTGGTGCGCTGGGAGCTTGGCTTCCCTACAGAAAAGCTGGGAGTACTATCAAAAAAAAGCCTGCTACGCAGTGAGAAAAATCTAGCGATCTGCTCGATCACATTGGCAACGCGTGCAGCGCTGGAGGGTGGCGTGAATGCTGAAATTGGCTATACACTGAGTGACTTTTACATTCAAGCCGTGGAGGAATGTCAAAATCCTGGCGAAGTGCAAGCGACGCTGCGCCGTTGCTATAATGATTTTGTCGATCGCGTGCTGGAAAGCCAGCAAAAACGTTATTCCAGAGAGATCAACTTATGCCGTAACTATATTTTCCATCATCTGTACGAACCGATCCAGCTTGAACATCTATCCGATCTAACCGGCTTAACCGGAGACTACCTGTCCAAACGCTTCAAAAACGAGACCGGACGCTCCCCTATTCACTTTATCCAATACTACCGCGTTCAGGAAGCCAAACGCCTGATGTCCAGCACAACTCATTCCCTGTCCGCTATCGCTACCATGCTGCAATTTCACGACCAAAGCTATTTTACGAAAATATTTAAAGCCCATACAAATCAGACGCCCAAGCAATACAAGTCCGCTGCAAGCGGCGGTCATTTACCTTTGGCAAGATTATAGCGATCTGAATAACAGCTGTAGATGAATTACGGCTATTATAAATTAATAGATAGTGTGCAAAGCAGTACACGATGTTAAACTGCAATATCACTAATACCAAATTCAATATTCACCCGTTCACCTATAGTCTTGAAATATCCCACCTTTCACCTGCTTCATTACGCCATTCCAGTGCGAACCCCAAGCTCACATTAAATCCCAGGGAGGTTCGCACCCCTTGCTACACAAGGCTTTTCAGCATTTTGGTTGTATTTTGTCTCCGTTTCCACTACTCTAAAAAAGAGGTTCGCACTTTTGACCCTGAAATGCCTTGTTTTGTAAGGGCGCAAAGTGCCTACAGTCACTCTCCGTGCGAGAGTGTGGATTGAAATAAAATGCACCCGGTAGTCTCTGCCGGCTATACCCCGTCGCTCTCCGTGCGAGAGCGTGAATTGAAATCTGCACCTTGTCGTAGTTCATCCCCTTCTGAGCGAGTCGCTCTCCATGCGAGAGCGCGGATTAAAATCCGTATGACGTGTGCAACAAATTTGCCACATAGCCTATCACTTTACACGTTGTAAACTAACCTAAAAGCAATAAACAATCAAAAGCCAACACTCCCTCATCCGCGCACTGCTCCAGCACATATGCTGTGAAGGCACGGAACGGAGGAAAGCAAATAAGGGCAAAGGACGACTTTGGCGTATGAAATCTACATTATTTCCACATTCGTAGATTCCATACGCCACCGGAGTCCGTGCCCTTATTGCTTTTCGGAGTGGATTCCCCTCACACCCACTTCATGTTGCAAGAAACTGCACTTCACCTCACAACAAGTTCATACTACCTCCAATAAGCCACCTCCAACAGATTCCCACCAATCAACAGGCTCCCACCAATTTACAGCAAAAACTCCATATCCCCCCCTCCACTTCCCAGCAAAAGAAAAAGCCAGCATCCTCCCAAAGGAGAATGCCAGCTTTTCGATCCATCCATCACTACCCATATCGTTAACCTAAAGCAGTCGATTCAATCTACCCCTGCACCGGACGAATCTTCCAAATCTCCGATGCATACTGCTGAATCGTACGATCACTGGAAAACTTGCCGGAATGCGCAATATTGTGAATCGACTTTTTCAGCCATGCTTGTTGATTCCGATAGGCTGCTTCGATCTGCACATGTGACTCCGCATACGAATCGAAATCCTTCAGCATGAAATATTCATCATTTCCATCAATCAGCGACTGATACAATGATGCAAATTCATACGTATTTGATGCAAATGGCCCCGGTGTAATCAGCTGATCCACGACTTCCTTGATCCGTGCATCACTGTTGTACACATCACGAGCAGAATAGCCACCATGCTGGTAATAGTCCATTACCTCGTCTGCGTTCAGACCGAAAATGAACATATTGTCGTCGCCCAGCATTTCGTACATTTCCACGTTCGCACCGTCCATCGTACCGATCGTCAGCGCACCGTTCATCATCAGCTTCATATTGCCTGTACCGGAAGCTTCTTTACTCGCGGTCGAGATTTGCTCACTAATATCCGCAGCTGGAATGATCTTCTCTGCCAGCGAGACGGAATAATTTTCGAGGAAGAATACATTCAGCTTATCCTTCACATCAGGATCGTTGTTCACAACGCTTGCCACGCGATTGATGAGCTTGATTGTATTTTTCGCCAGGTAATAGCCCGGTGCTGCCTTCGCTCCAAAAATAAAAGTACGAGGCACCATGCTGAGCGATGGCATCGACTTGATCTGATTGTACAGATACATCACATGCAGAATGTTCAGCAGCTGACGCTTATACGCATGCAGACGCTTGATCTGTACATCGAAGATCGAATCGGTATTCACAGGCGTACCGTACTTTTGCTCGATATACTGCGCAAGTCGCTGCTTGTTATGCTTCTTGATCGCTGCGATTTTACTCTGGAATGCAGCATCCTCGCTGTATTTCAGAATACCGACAAGCTCCTTCGGATGCGTCTTCCAGCGTGAACCGATCGATTCCGTGATCAGATCGTTTAGCTCTGGATTCGCATGCATCAGCCAGCGACGATGCGTAATACCGTTCGTCTTATTGTTAAACCGCTCTGGATACAGTTCATAGAAGTTGCGCATCTCACGTTCCTTCAAAATGTCGGTATGCAGGGCGGCAACACCGTTAATGCTGTAGCTGCCAGCGATCGCAAGATGCGCCATTTTGACCTGATCATCGAAAATGATCGCCATATGCGCGACTCGCTCTGGGTCGTCTGGATATTTCTCCATCAGCAGCTTGCAGAAACGCTTGTTGATCTCGTCGATCACCATATATACGCGTGGGATCAGATCGCGAATCATTTGCGCAGGCCATTTTTCCAGCGCTTCGCTCAGAATCGTATGATTCGTATACGATACCGTGCGGCAGACGATATTCCATGCTTTATCCCAGCCATAGCCCTTTTCATCAACCAGAATACGCATCAGCTCGGGAATAACAAGCGTTGGGTGCGTATCGTTAATATGAATCGCAATCTTATCTGGCAGATGATCATAGCTCAGGTTGAGCTTATCATACGTACGCAGAATACTTTGCAGACCTGCTGAGCAAAGGAAATATTGCTGCTTCAAGCGCAGCAGACGACCCTCATAATGGCTATCATCGGGATAGAGAAACTCTGAAATCGACTCCACCGAGCGGTTATAGTTTAGATAGCTGTAATAGTTACCTGCACCGCCGAGGTTACGATTCGCCATTTCAGGCACAGGCTCTGCACTCCACAGACGAAGCGTATTCACATGATAATCCGGCTGATTGCCACGATAGCCGATAACCGGAACATCATATGGAATCGCCCAGACGGCTTCATAATCACGCAGTGAGAAGTACAGCTCGCCATCCGCTTCACGTGTCTCTACATAGCCACCGAAGCGAACCTCAACCTTGCGATCCGCGCGGCGAACCTCCCATTCAAAGCCCTTTTGAAGCCAATCATCGGGTAGCTCCACCTGGTTACCGTCAACGATCTTTTGCTCAAATAAGCCATAGCGGTAACGAATACCGCAGCCATGCCCGGCATAGCCGAGTGAAGCGAGCGAATCCAGGAAGCAGGCAGCAAGGCGACCAAGACCACCATTACCAAGCCCAGCATCTGCTTCCTGCTCCTCGATCTCCTCCAGCGAAATGCCCAGATCATCCAGACCGCTTTTCACCATTTCCAGCATGCCCATATTGAGCAGGTTGTTACCGAGCAGACGACCGATCAAGAATTCAAGCGACAAATAGTAGACCTGCTTTTCAGCGTCCTGACGAAGCTCCTGATTCGTCGATGCCCATTCGCGACCAGCGAATTCACGCATCATACGACTGAGGATCGTATATACGTCCTCAGACGATACTTCATTCAGTGGCTTACCCAGCTTGGAAACGACATTATTTTGAAAAATCTTTTTGAATTCTTCTTTATTTGTGAACAAAAGGCTATTCCTCCTGCAGTCAGATTATCAACTTAGAGAGAGGTGCTCTTGGCTGTAACGTATGGATGCTTGTTATCACCGATTAGCGTACGATTATGGGAAATCTGTACATCCTTATCGAGGATGACATTTTCCAGCACCGCTCCGGCTTCAATGGTGCACTTCTGTAAAATGATCGAATTGACGACACGAGCGCCTTTTTCCACCTTGACTCCGCGGAACAGGATACTGTTCTCTACCTCGCCACCCAGTACACAACCGTTCGCAACGAGTGAATTGCTTACTTTCGCGCCTTCCAGATATTTGGCAGGAGCCTCGTATTTGATTTTGGTTTGGACTGGATTTTCACGGAACAGCTGCTGGTAATTATCCGGGCAGAGCAGATCCATGCTGTTACGGTAGTAGCTTTCTACCGAGTTAATTACTGCATTGTAGCCTTTATATTCATAGCCAGCGATTTTCAGACGGTTCGGATTGCTCTGGATCACATCGCGGAAGAAGTAGCTCTTTCCATGAGCGATGCAATAATTTACCTGCTCCAGATACAGCTCCTTGCTCATAATGAAGGTTTCAACATAGATGTTGTTATGGCTTCTGTCCTGATGAATATCGGTAACGAAGCCATGCTCATCCACTTCCACACGACGGCATGCACCATGCTCTGGACGTAGCTCGTCTACCTTTTTGTAGACAACGGTAATGTCAGCACCTTTTTCCAGATGATACGCATATACATCCTTATAATCGACCTTGTTCACATGCTGTGTTCCAGTGTGCACGACCACATCTCCCGTGCTGCGATAGAAAAAGTCCATATTGTTATGAATATGCTGCAGATCGCCCAGTGACGTATCGGTTGGATCATGCCAGTCTGGCGGCAAAATGAACAGTCCGCCGCGTTTACGATCCATATCCCACGGACGACCTTCACCTATATGATCCATCAGCGAGCGGTATTTACGACGAACAAACAGAGCGATATCGCCTACGCCGCCATACATCATATTAGACAGAGCAAAGTCAATTAACCGGTAGCGACCGGCAAAAGGGACGGCTGCGCCGCAACGAAAATAGGTCAGTTCCTTGAGTTGATCCAGTTCATGATCGAGATTGATTACACCTACAAATCCTTTCATTCCTGTCACCGTCCCTATGTTATGATTCGCTCGTTACGAGCATGATCTCATCTTTTTCGGTATGTCCAACGCCAATCTCTGCACCATCTTCAATAACCATACCTTCATTGACAATCGCACGATGGATACGTACATTTTTGCCAATTTTAGCGCCCGGCATGATAACGGAATCGGTAATCTCGCTGCCTTCACCGACCTCAACATTGAAGAAGAGCACCGAATGATCGACTTTACCATGCACCATGCAGCCTTCATTGACAATACTATTTTGCACGACTGCCGAAGGTGCAATGTAAGCTGCGGGCTGATTCGGGCTACGGGTGAAGATGCGCCAGCTTGGATCATTCAGATCGAGCAGCGGGTCTTCCGATAACATATCCATGTTCGCTTCCCATAGACTTTGAATCGTACCCACATCGCGCCAGTACCCTTCAAATGGATAGGCGTACAGCACTTTATCATCATTGAGCAACAGTGGAATCAGGTCTTTACCAAAGTCGTACGACGATGCTGGATTGTCTTCATCCTTGATCAGATAGGATTTGAGTACATCCCATTTGAACAGGTAGACGCCCATCGAAGCAAGCGTACTTTTCGGCTTCGCTGGCTTCTCGTCAAACTCATAAATTTTCAGGTTATCATCGGTATTCAGCATGCCAAAGCGGCTCGCTTCCTCCAGTGTGACGTTCACAACGGAGATGGTGCAATCGGCATTTTTTTCTTTGTGGTAATCGACCATTTTTTGATAGTCCATTTTATAAATGTGGTCACCGGAGAGGATGAGTACATGCTCGGGGTCAAAGCTTTCGATAAACTTGAGGTTGCGATAGATGGCATCCGCGGTACCTTGATACCAGCTGCTTCCTTCCTGGCGTTCATGTGGAGGCAGGACGAATACACCGCCATTTTTACGGTCCATGTCCCAATCATTGCCCACGCCTATGTATGCGTGCAAGACGGTCGGTTCATACTGTGTCAGAACGCCTACAGTGTCGATGCGCGAGTTGGCACAATTGCTAAGCGGAAAATCAATAATACGATATGTGCCGCCAAAGAAGACGGCGGGCTTTGCCAGTGCTCTGGTCAAATCTTTCAAACGCTTGCCCTGTCCTCCGGCAAGCAGCATAGCAACGACTTCTTTTTTACTCATGGAAAAGCCTCCTTCGTGTAAGTTGAACATGCACTACGCGAACTCTAATAACGTTGAGAGACTAAAAATAGAACTATGCTTGAAACCATGCTTGCACTGATCAAGCGGAGACTTTCCCCATGTGCATCGGCCATATAGGCGTCTGTACCGTCCACCGACTATTCATGTTATAGATTTTCTTGAAAACGAATGCCGGTGATATTTTGTGCCCGGCACGCTTCTGCAAATTCAGCAGATGCGACAATAAGGCTAATGTCCTCGTTGGATCGTACAAGTCCGTGTCCATCCAAAGCATTCGGACGGAAAATGGTCGATATGAAATGAGGCGGACTACCATGCACGCCAGGTAATAGCGGCACATACACCGACTCCTCCATATCCAGACAATTGATCACCGTGGTAATATTCGGCACCTGGAAGCCACGTAGCGGCTCACCATTGACCAGCACCTCGGCATCGATCAGCTGTACATCCTTTGGTGCATACTGGCGAATAAGTGCAGATAACCTCGGCCCAATCAGATCAGGCCCATCTGTCATAAACCAGTCAAATAGCAGCAGCCGATCCAGATCAATCTCCCCCTGCAAATGAAAGCGAGGTGTTTTGGCCCAATCGCGTTGCGGAGTACCCTTCTTAAAGCTGAGATGGTCTGGCGATTCATTAAAATTGTACTTGAACCAATAGCGGTCTGGATAAATGTCCGCCGGCAGCAGGAGATAACACATAGATCACTCATCCTTTCACACTTTCGCAGCGTTCAGCTATACTACAGCAAGGCAACTGTCCCCTGCTCCTGCATGCTGTTCGCTATAAACCTGCTATAGTTTCAATTCGACACAGGGATGACAATTCCCTTCTGGAAGTGTCTAACAATCTGAATGATTTTGCACAAAATACAAACCCATCCCTGTCTGCTCCGGCACTGCTTATATACCCGATTATGGATATAATGTCACTTTTTGCATGCATTTTTATTAAGTTACCGCTTTCATTGCTGTAACTATGCGGAAAGGATAAATGCTATTCCTATCGCTCGCTTCCTTGTCTACTTCAAATAAGAAGCGGCTAGCTCACAAATATGACGATTTCGCTCCGTAATCTCACTGCGCCGTGGCATCGGCTCCCAGCGACTCAAATCATCAAGCCAGGTGTCTGGTAGCGGCACGGGGCTCTTCTGTTGCCAGCGTGCCAGCCATGCTGTAGGCAAGGCGAGTAATGGATGACGATCAATCTCGGAAAGAATGGCGTGCTGACTCATCTCCAGCCATAGCAATGACCATGCTCGCGGTACAACCCGCCATATATCATAGCCTCCTCCACCCAATGCTACCCAGCGCCCATTACAAAAATCATGTGCTGCCTGATGAATCAGCTTCGGCATCTCCCGATAAATGCGCATCGAGCAATGAATATGAGAGAGCGGGTCTAGCGCATGAGCGTCACACCCATGCTGACTCACAATCACATCTGGCCTTGCGCATTCGAGCACCTGCTGTAGCACCGTGCTAAAGCATTCCAGCCAGGAATCATCCTCTGTATAAGGCTCCACTGGCACATTGATCGTACAGCCAAATCCCTCCCCTGCGCCCCGTTCCTCTACGCGTCCTGTGCCTGGAAATAGAAACTTCCCTGTTTCATGAATCGAATACGTAAATACTTCTGGATCCGTATAAAAGCTCAGCTCTACCCCATCGCCATGGTGTACATCCGTATCGATATACAGCACCCTTGCCCCATAATGATCCCGAATATGACGAATTGCAATCGATGCATCATTATAAATACAAAAGCCTGCACCCTTCTGCGGCAACGCATGATGCAGCCCACCGCCCAGATGCAGTGCATGCTCTGCCTTACCGCTCATGACCAGCTCTGCCGCATAGACCGAGCCAGCGGCAATGGCAGCGGCACTCTGATGCATACCTTTAAAAAACGGCGTCTCATCATAATCGAGTCCATATTGCCCTGCCTGACTCAGAGATGGCTCGGTGGGCGAAGCCAGACTGAGCTGCTTCACGGTCTCGATATATTCAGGAATATGCACACGCTGTAATAGCTGTTCATTCAGCGGCTGAGATGGAATGTGAATCGCATTTTCAGGTAAAGCCTGCACCTGCTCTAGCAGCTCCATCGTCATCACCAGGCGGCGCTGATCAAACGGATGATCCCGGCGAAATACATAATTGAGACTGTCCGGATGATACACATAAGCTGCTTGCAGCATCGTATCCATTGCCTCCTTTTCCCTATGAATCAATACATGAATCGTTGTCGAAAACGTAATCGGTCAAATGCCTCTACCGATGATTGTGGCACCTTTCTGCCGACTCGCACCATCAGACAATTCGCCGGATGCGAGCATATTTCCGGATCATCGGTCGCAAACCAGACCATATCGACGTTTTTCATTAGCTTTTCCATCATTTTGCGGTAATCCCATACACTCAGACCTGTACTTTCCAGATCCCAATGCCAGTAATATTCCGTTGTAAATACAATCACATTATCCAGCTGCTGCTCCTGAAAGGCGAGCATAATGAGCTTCTTCGCCAGCCCCAATCCACGGTAATCATTGGCAATCTCTACCGCTCCCAGCTCGATCAAATCGTCCATATTGCCTTCTGACCAGCGTTCATACTCATCTGCATAATGAAAAGTCACATAACCAACAATCTGATCTCCATCTGTTGCCATGATGATCCGCCCTTCTGGCAGATCCGCAATCTCAACCAGCGCTTCGTGCTGCTCTGCTGGACGCCGAAACGCATCCAACTGCGGATGCATATGACAAGCTGATACCCGATCAGGCGATACCGGTCCTTCCAGCACCAGCTGCTCCTTCCCATCGGGACGATGAAGTATCTCCGTTTGCTTGATCTTGATATGTTCCATACGGGTTCCTTTCCTGAACGTTGTGATAACGCTTGCGGCAAGGTGCCTGATTTGATTATAGCCGATTTTACAGAATTTGCATGTAGCTCAAAAACGTATGTATTCATACACTATAACGTTCACTATAATGTCGATAAAGACTCAACAATAACAAAGCCTCCGCAATGCCCGACTCGTACGAATCGAATGGCATTGCGGAGGCTTTTCAATTATATCAGGCGATAAAACCGCTCAGACGATATAGGATCAGCATTGTGATCTAAACCTTAAATCGTACTATATCCTACTGTTCCTATTGTGTGGAATCCATTTATACAATCTATGCACGCAATAGTTGTATTTTTAAATAAAATTTTCATACCAGCTATGCTTCTAAGCAATCAATTTTCCGCAGCCGCCGTTCCAGCTCGACGACTAGCCCCTTGACCCTGAGCACGTGTAGAACGCCCGGTATTAATCCGTCCAACAACATACTGTCCAAATGGCACTACATGATTAAACACCCAGATCGTCACCATACAGCATGCAATCCCTGCCACAAAAAGCAGTGGAATTTCCAAATAGCCAAGCTGTATCCCGAATCGCTCCACAGCGCGATCCATCATATCAAGGAAAAACCAGTGCACCAGATAAATACCGAACGAATATTGACTGATCAAGGTAACGAGCGGCGGAATACGCTTCACACCGCGGAATAGTAAGAATAGCAGTAAAATCATTACAACCGTAAATCCAATCATATCGACACGCTTGGAGCCAAACCCAAAGCTCGAATATGCGTTATTGTACACGATCAAGCCAGCGGTTAACGGCAGTGCAGCAACGATCCACCATTTGTAACGCTCCAGCCCACGCAGGAAACGCTGATAATTACGTCCACAATAATAAGCTAGCGAGAAGTAAAATAACCAGCCAGTGAACGGCATCCAGTATCCGCGTTCCCATATGTATGCTGCCAGCTGACCATCCGGTGGCGGCACCAGATTGAAGAATCCAAGATACACTACCGTAATCACAAAGGATACACCGAGCACAACAGAAGGTCGGAACCGATCAATGTATCTCGCATATAGCTGATGCAGTACATAAAATTGGAAAATAACGAGTACAAACCAGCCGTGGTATGCCCCAAGCAGATTATATACGACCAGCTTCGGAATCGACCAATCCTTGGTCAAGCCCGATATGATCGCATAAAAGACCGCCATGCAGGCAAATGGAATGAGCAAGAAGCGAATCCGTTTCATATAAAATCCACTTGGTAGACTTTTCGGATAGGAATATGCCAGAATCAATGCGGAAATGAATACAAATGTAGATGTGCCAAAGGACAGTAATCCAGCGAGTGACCATAATCCAAACTCCACCGCTCCATCGGTACTCTCTCCTGTAGAGAACTTGATCGAGTGCAGTAGCACAACACTCAGGCAGGCAATCACCCGAATAATAGAGACTTCATCAATGGTTTGCCTGGGCTTCAATGTAGTTGCTTGACTACTCATAACGTTATACACCCCTCTTTACAAATTAGATTACGCATACTTGCCTTGAACTGTTGTAGATGAATCATCCTTTCCATGCTTCTTTTTCATCGTTAATCGTCGAGTAGACCAATCTTGATATGCAGGACGCTCGCAAACCTTCGTTTGTGTAAACGCCCCTTTCCACAAAAAGTTTCGCGATATGAATAACTTTTGTAATATTATGTATGTTTATAGTTCAAAATTCAACACTTTTTCACGACAAGATTTGGATAAACCGCCAGAAAGAATTTGAACATTTTGTGAAATGGTAGTATCTTAAAATGTAAGCGCTATATATGGAAGTGGTTACGACACTTTAAATCATGTGGAGGTCATTATGGGAAAAGACACGATCGAAGTCATTGCCGCAGAAGCAAAACAAGCTAATATGATGGATTATGAGCAAGCCCGTAAGGAATTTGACTGGTCTGATGTTGAGAAACGATTTAGCTGGCACGAAACCGGTAAGGTGAATCTCGCTTATGAAGCTATTGATCGTCATGCCACTTCCGAGCTGAAGGACAAAATTGCCCTTCACTACAGCGACCCGGCGCGTGATGAAAGTTATACATTTGAGCAGCTACGCCGCGAATCGAATAAGGCTGCCAATATGCTGCGCAAGCTGGGTATTGGCAAAGGGGATCGTGTGTTTATTTTTATGCCGCGTACACCTGAGCTGTATTTTACCCTGCTGGGGATTATTAAAATTGGCGCGATTGCAGGGCCGTTATTTGAAGCCTTTATGGAAACAGCGGTACGTGATCGCTTACAGGATAGCGGGGCTGTCGCGATTGTAACGACGCCGAAGCTAGTTGGACGTGTGCCCGAGGCCGAGCTACCTGAGCTCAAGCATATTATCGTCTATGGAGATGAAACCGAGCTGGCAGAGCATCATATTCATCTGGGCAATGCGATGGCAGAAGCATCAGATGAAGCGGATATCGAATGGGTAGATGGCGAGGATGGCCTGATCCTCCACTATACATCTGGCTCAACAGGCAAGCCAAAGGGTGTATATCATGTACATCGTGCGATGGTTCAGCATGAATATACCGGTCGTATTGTGCTTGATCTACAGCCGGACGATATCTACTGGTGCACAGCCGATCCGGGCTGGGTAACGGGTACATCGTATGGTATTTTCGCTCCGTGGCTCAATGGTGCGACGAATGTAATTCGAGGTGGACGCTTTAGCCCACAGGATTGGTACGAGACGATCCAGCGCTATAAGGTAACGGTATGGTATAGCGCTCCGACTGCCTTCCGTATGCTGATGGGTGCAGGCGATGAGGCTGTACAGCAATATGATCTCTCCTCCTTACGCCATGTACTTAGCGTTGGTGAACCGCTTAACCCTGAGGTTATTCGCTGGGGCTATCGTGTGTACAAACAGCGTATTCATGATACATGGTGGATGACCGAAACGGGTGCACAGCTGATCTGTAACTATCCACGCATGGATATTCGTCCAGGCTCGATGGGACGCCCACTGCCAGGCATCGAGGCAGCGATTCTGGATGATCAGGGTAATGTGCTACCGCCACTGCGGATGGGTAATCTGGCGATCAAAACACCGTGGCCGTCCATCATGCGCAAAATTTGGAACAACCCGGCAAAGTTCGAGGAATATATGCGCATTGACGGCTGGTATATTTCCGGTGATTCGGCTTATATGGATGAGGATGGTTATTTCTGGTTCCAGGGTCGGATTGATGACGTGATCAATACCTCGGGCGAGCGTGTCGGCCCTTTTGAGGTGGAGAGCAAGCTTGTCGAGCATCCAGCCGTAGCAGAAGCAGGCGTTATCGGTAAGCCTGATCCCGTACGTGGTGAAGTGATCAAAGCGTTCATCTCCCTGCGCGAAGGCTACGAGCCATCTGATGAGCTGAAGCAGGATATCACTCGCTTTGTCAAAGAAGGGCTCTCTGCTCATGCTGCACCGCGTGAGATTGAATTTAAAGATAAGCTACCGAAGACGCGCAGTGGTAAAATTATGCGCCGTGTACTCAAAGCCTGGGAGCTGGAGCTGCCAACAGGCGATCTGTCTACACTGGAGGATTAATAGCCTTTTCGCGCTAGCTGATAGGGGTAAACATCATATCACATCCTAGCACCATGATCCGTCGAGTAGTTGTATGATCATGCGATGCGAATGCATCCAACTTCATTGCATCCTACTATGTTCTGCTCTACTCGATCTCATGATTCAGCGCGATTATTCAACCATTTTAACTGTACAGCACTTCATTATTCGTACACTATTCTATACCATATATTCTAGCATCAGCATACAAAAAGGCTGTAGGCTCGTCATCCTTCATGACAAGTCTACAGCCTTTTTTCATTTCAGTGATTTCCATTTATTTATAAACGCTTTTGTTTTTCCAAACGCTGTCCAAGTTCCATCAGACGCTCCATCTGCACTGGCTTGGACATCACTCCATTCATACCTGCTTCGATAATATGGTCATGATTATCCTTAAACACATTGGCAGTTACCGCAATGATCGGGATATCTTTATTGGTGATCGTTTTGGAGTGACGAATCGCATAGGTCGCTTCCAAGCCGTCCATCACTGGCATCTGAATGTCCATCAGCACAAGATCATAAGAATCATCCTGCTCCAGACAACGGATTGCCTCCAGACCATTGTCTACCGTATCCACATAGTAGCCCAGCTTGTTCAGCATGCGCGATGTGATCAGACAGCTAATGCGATCATCATCTGCCAGCAGTACGCTCAGACGTGCGCTTTCCTTGTCTGGCCCATCCACCGCTTTCGGCTGAAGTGCAACGGTTTCTGATAGCTTTTTCACAAGCGTACTGGAATCGCTACGTGGATCAGACATCACCGGATAGCGCACAGGAATCGTGAATTCAAATGAGCTTCCATCCCCCTGCTCGCTGTCTACCGTAATCGTTCCCTGCATCAATTCAACAATCTGCTGACTGATAACAAGTCCAAGACCTGTACCGCCAAACTCACGACTCTGTGAATCGTCAACCTGACTGAAGCTCTGGAATAGCTTGTCCTGGTCTTTTTTGGCGATACCAATACCGGTATCCTTCACACGGAAGCGTAGCTTCAATTCCTCGCCGTTATCCTCAAAACCAGTAACCGATACATCAACCGAGCCATGACGGGTGAATTTCACCGCATTGCCGATCAGATTGTTCAGCACCTGCTTGAGACGATGGGGATCGCCGAATACTCGCTCCGGTACACTGTGATCGATATGCAGATTGAGTGCAATCTTCTTCTCCAGTGTGAGTGGACGATGCGCCTTGATCGTCATGTCCATCAGCTCATGCAGATTGTACTCGATACTTTCCAGATTCATTTTGCCTGCTTCCGCTTTGGAAAAATCGAGAATATCGTTAATGAGTGTCAGCAAGGTTTCTGCACTGTTTTGTACGATTTTCATATTATCGCGCAGGTCTTCTTCAACTTCATTCAGCAAAATAAGCTCAGTCATACCAATAATCCCGTTGAGCGGTGTACGGATTTCATGACTGATATTAGCAAGGAAGCGACTTTTCGCCACATTTGCACTCTCTGCCTCATCCTTTGCCTGTAATACTTGAAGCTCCGCTTCTTTACGTTTCGTAATATCAAATTGAATGCCGACAAAATAATGGCATTCGCCATTTTGGTCAAAGATCGGGTCTAGATTGACTTCATTCCAGAAAGGAGAACCATCCTTACGATAGTTCAGAATTTCAAGCGTTACCGATTCTTGCTTCGCAAGTGCATCACGAAACGCCTGAACCGTCTCTGGACTTGTGTCCTCTCCTTGTAAAAAGCGACAATTATAGCCTACCGCTTCCTCACGAGTATAGCCAGTTAGATCCGTAAAATGCCCATTCACAAATACAAGCGGGAAGTCCGGCTTGCGCGCGTCTGCAATGGTC
Source organism: Paenibacillus hunanensis (assembly GCF_034055775.1). NCBI lineage: Bacteria > Bacillati > Bacillota > Bacilli > Caryophanales > Paenibacillaceae > Paenibacillus > Paenibacillus hunanensis. The sequence continues at coordinate 3,233,324 of NZ_CP139194.1, forward strand.
ACAGATGATTTTAAATTTTGCACTACATACTCCCAGTCGATTGCTGGTGCCTTAGGATCAATATTCATGCTGCCTCCCTGAGTGGGTATAATCAATTGCAGTAAGCAAACGTTATCTTCATAATATCAATAGCATAACATAAAAAGGTCGACTTTTACCATGTATAAAGCCTGCATACCACACAAACTGTCCTAACCCTTTCGGCACAAAAAGCCCGTCAGGCATCTTACCGAATACCGGACGGGCAAAGCAGACTATGCTGTTTTAGCGCAAAACCCGGCGAGCGGTCACATAATGATCCTGCCAGTAAGCCAGATCAAGGTTTGAAATAGTAATTCCGTTCAGGCTTGGGCTATTATGCACGATCTTGTTATCGCCTGCATAGATCGCAACGTGTGTGATCACATTCGGATCACCTGCGGAGAAGAAGAGCAGGTCGCCCTTTTGCCACTGCCCACGTTCTACGGCAATCCCTACATCCTTCTGATACCGTGTTCCCCAAGCCAGATCAATACCTTCCAGTCCAAATACATAGCGGGTAAAGGAAGAGCAATCGAATAATGTCGGTGCTTCGTTCTTACCATATCCGTACTGCGTAATGCCCTGTAATGCAAGTGCATTGGCAAGAATGCGATCAGCCGAAGCTTCGTCCAATGGCTGCCCCGTCGACAGCGTTGGGAAGTTAAAGGCTGGTGCTGGTGGATTAAATGGCTTGTCCTCCACCTGATCAACCGTCTGCTGCGGCACCTCAGCCAGAATGGCTGTTTGCGAAGCAGGTAATGTATAGGATACATAGTCAGTCGATACATAACCGGTCACACCGTTTTTATCCTGTATTTTCACCCAGGCTGCTGTAGGCTGCTCCAGTGCACTGAACGCCTCGCCTGCTGTCAGCACACGCAGTACGCTGCTGGTTGTGTTGGGCTCGGCACGGAAGTTTACACCTTTTTCTACAATGCCTGTGCCCGGTGCGTTGGTGCTCACATTTGCAGATGCATCATTATTGATCGCTGGAGCTGCGGCGGTCACTGTTGTAGAAGAAGCCAGCGCAGGTGAAGATACCGTCGTGTTGGACGAGCTGGATGTGCTTTTGCTACCTGTGCTGCTGTTAGCTGTGCTTGTACCGCTAGAGGATGACGTGCTGCTCTTACTTGCAGAAGTCGACGAGGCTGTTGATCCCGTCGTGAGCGGCTTGTAGTCAACATAGGTCGCAGATACATAGCCTGTCTTCACGCCTACCTTAATGCGAAGCCAGTGAGGGCTTACCTCACTTAGAACTTTGATGCTTGTGCCAGGCTGAAGTGTACTGTACACGGTGCTGTCTGTGCTTGGACCCGAACGGAAGTTAACAGGCATATTGATCTTGCCAATCGGCACAGGTGTAACTGCCGCTTGACTGATCTCCGGCACGGAAGTTAACAATACGGCAGCAGTCAGTAGTGTAATGAGCTTTCTTTTCATGGATGTCCTCCTCAGCGGTTCTCTATCTGTCATGCTGTCTGATCATGGAGTTATGTATACAATGGGTTGTCATGGGTTGATTCAGAACGATTGATTGAGCTGATTATTCATGATTTCATAATGCTCATTACATAATAACAATGAACAAAAATGAAATAATTGAAGCCGCTATCAACAAACACGGTACAGGACTTAAGACTCAGTCGAATCTCATTTCTAACCGTCCGCCTATTAAACGATTACCATATTCATACAACCATCAATGGCGGCAAAATAAACAAAAAATGTGGTAAGCGAGACTGCGATTACTCACAAAATGACGAAGACGTCATTTTTGTATCACAGTTGCTTACCACATTTATACCATACTGAATCAAATGCTGTCGAATAAAAATTACACGTATTTCATGCTTTTGTTACCTATTGGACATTCAGGTATTCCTTAATTGCGTCTACGACCGCTTGTGCTAGCTTTTGCTGGAAGTCGTCCGTATACATCAAAGCCTCGTCGCCTGCATTACTGAGATAGCCGGCTTCGACTAGGACTGCTGGCATAGTGGTCTCACGCGTAACGTGTAGACTCTTGGCATGGATACCGCGGTCCGGAAGACCCAGTGCCTGAACGACATGATCATGGACAACCTTTGCAAAATCAAGACTTTGCTGACGTGTGTAATAGATCTCTGTTCCACTTGGCGATACTTTGGATGTTGTACTATTGCCATGAATCGATACGAATACATCGGCATGCAGATTGTTCGCTAGCTTCACCCGATCCGGTAACGTTGGATACGTATCATCACTTCGAGTAAGTACAAAATCAATATTCGGGTCTTGCTGTAGCAAAGCTTGAATCTTGAGTGCTACCGCAAGGGTAAAGTCCTTCTCATTGCGCTTATTCAAGCTGATTGCGCCTGGATCGGTACCGCCATGACCTGGATCGATAACAACGACCTTTTTGCCATTTTGTCCAGGGCCAGAGCCTGGTGTTGGCGTGACGCTTGTGGAGCCATTGTCGGTTGTACCTGTATTGCCGCTTCCATTATCAGTACCCGGCGTTGTTGTACCGCCTGTCGTGGTGCCACCTGTCGTATCGGTTCCCGGGGTAGTCGTACCGCCTGGTAAAGTCGTATTGCCTGTCGCACCATTTAGCTCTACCATCACCAGACCTTTTGTATCCGTGATTACCTTGTACTGCTGCGCCTGAGTCAGATCCAGCACGATTCTCACGGTTGATGGACTGCTGTTAAACAACGAATAACGTACGCCCGCCACCTGTGGATAGCCGGTCACATCCAGCTTGCCCACCTGACCAACTGACATCGTCTGTCCACCAAGGAAAGCATCAGACAAGCCTGTCTGCGGCAAGTCCAGCACGATACGATCTGGATTGGTGAGTGAGCTGTATTTGGGCTTCACATTACCATTTACAGTAACGGTAAGACGGTTGTCGCTAAAGCTCATAGCGTTAATCATCGCGCTTGGCGCTGTGGATGTACTTCCCTGATTACTGCCGCTGGAACCATTATCGGTGCTTGAATTGCCTGTAGCTCCTGTATTGCTGGAGCCTGCGGAATTACCAGCGCTCGAAGAGCCGCCTTTACTGCCTGATGTATCCGGCTGACTTTGCTTCATCGTCAAAAATACCGTCTTCGAGCTGTTATCCCATTTGACAGTAGCCCCAGTATTTTCACCGAGGAAACGAAGAGGTACAAGCGTTGTGCCATGCTGGATAATCGGAGCTGCCTCCAGATCGAACTGCTGTCCATTCACGATCGCTGTTGTACTACCCGCAGTCAGTGCGACTACATTGGAGCCCTGACTGATCGTAGCTGTCTGACTTGGGCCTGCCCAGCTTACCTTGTAACCGAGCTGCTCCACAACGACACGCAGCGGTATCATGACGCTCCCCTTCATACTTACGATGTCCACATTGCTCGGCATGCTAATTTCCTTGCCGTTCAAGTTGATGTGCGCCTGCTGCGCTGCATGTCCAACCGATGGCATAACCATCAGCATGAGCACCAGCAGCATTCCCAATATCCAGTTGTGTTTGTTGTTCATACATTCCCCTGCCATTCTCTGGTTGACATTAATTTGATAAATGATTGTTCAAGTCTATGCTTGTACGTTGACCTGCCTGACCTCAGCTGCCACTGACATCACAACGATTGGTTGCGTAGCATAAGTCTGACACCGACATTCGGCTATCGCTAGCCGCCTTTTTTCTATATAAATAACAGACGACAGGTGGAAAGTGTTGCAATCGCATCTACCTCATTATTATCGGAACACAGGCTGCTTGTTGTTTGTACTTTATGTAATGCCTGTGTGATGCGTATCGCTTACTTCCTTACCTGGCTACTGTTTGCTTACCTTGACGAGCTGTCGACGTTGAATGTTTCGCTATCTGTACAATATGTTTTTGCTACGAATCGCAAAATAGTATAGCGACGTAGCAGTCATTCTATTCATTCCCCCTTTGCCTTGATGACCCCTCGCTCTAACGACTGTACCAGGGCGATGCTGCTAACAGAATCGCTTGATATGCTGAATGATGGCTACTTGCTGACAAGGATACAGCTAGTGAGCATTTCAACCAGACCATAGACGCTATGTATATCTTTTATTATGATAATCAGAATCAGCAGGCTTGTAAACTTCGGCTCGCACAGGGTGCGTCACTACGCCCTTTATCAAAACATAGCAGGACGTATCAACATGATACTACTTACCACGATCTCATATCCTACTAATAAATGCTCACGTATTGTTCTACTAGAGCCCACACATCAAGTATGCATCGCCCTTACCGCTTGATTGCTAAAATATAAATTTCTCCTCTTCATCATCTTGAAAAAAGTGCTTAAATATTGGGAATGTGTCGTACCGCATTTGGAAAATTCAAGCTACAATAAATCTGTTCCTTCGCGAAGAACACGTGTTTTTGTAAACGCATACAATATGCTGGAGGCTGATGAATACCGATGAAGAAAATCATGAAGCGATTAACGGCACTTGCACTTAGTCTGACGATGGTTGGCGGACTTAGTGTTGCGGCTGCCCCTGCACCAAAAGCCGAAGCAGCAACTGCCTTTGCCAAAGGAGCAGATGTGAGCTGGTTATCTGAAATGGAATTTTACAACTGGGCATTCTACAATGATGCTGGTAATAAGCAAGATGCATTACAAATTCTGAAAGATCATGGTATCAACTCCATTCGCCTGCGTGTATGGGTGAATCCATCGATTAACTTCTCCAATAAAGCGGATGTGGTCAAGCAAGCGGTACGTGCCAAAAATATGGGCTTCCGCATTATGATTGATTTCCATTACAGTGACGTGTGGGCAGATCCCGCTCATCAAACAAAGCCTTCCGCATGGAAAAGCAAAGACTTTAACGGTCTGAAGCAAGCGGTGTACGATCATACTTACGATGTACTGAATACACTGAAAGCACAGGGCGTTACTCCTGAATGGGTTCAGGTCGGCAATGAAACGAATGATGGCATGCTATGGGAAGATGGTCGTGCTTCGAAAAGCATGAGTAACTTTGCTCAGCTGATTAACTCTGGCTATGATGCGGTGAAAAAGGTTAATGCTGGCACAAAGGTCATCGTGCATCTGTCCAATGGCTATGATAATTCGCTGTTCCGCTGGATGTTTGACGGTCTGAAAGCTAACGGTGCAAAATATGACGTAATCGGCATGTCACTGTATCCAGATAAAAGCAACTGGCAAACATTGAATCAGCAGACACTGAACAATATGAATGATATGGTGAGTCGATATGGTAAGGAAGTGATGATTAGCGAAGTCGGTATGGATGCTAGTGATCCAGCTACAAGCAAGGCGTTCCTGAGCGATATTATTGCGAAGACGCGTGCGGTAAGTGGTGGCAAGGGTCTGGGTGTGTTCTACTGGGAACCAGAGCAATATGGTACCTGGTATGCTTATACAAAAGGCGCATTTGATTCGAAAGGTAAAGTGACAATTGCATTGGATGCGTTTTTGAATTAGAGGCGACTATGAATTTGAAATGTTTTGATGAACGTTTTGATAGTAATAAGGTGTGTAGTGTATAAAGAAAACCACGGTGCAGAACATAGCCTGCACCGTGGTTTTTTGATTTACTGTTTTTTGTTTACCGTTTCGTTTTTTATGGACTGCGTAGGATTAACGACTAAGCTCGCGCTTGAGGATGCGGATGCCGTAAGGCTCCAGCTCGATGGTGCTATTCACTGACAGAGTAGCTCCATCGATTACATCATCATAAGATTGGTTATCCAGTTGAACCGATTTCGTTTCGTCACTGTAGTTTTGTACGAATACAAATTCATGATTGCCCTGTACACGAGCATGAGCCGTCACGTTTTGTGGTAGTGCTGTATCGAGTGTGCGCTTAACGTTAGCTTTGCTTGTAATGCGCTCGATCAGATCACTGATGAAACTGTCTGTGGTGCGAGCTGCGATGTAATACGCTTCACCTTGGCCATACTCGTTGACAGTGAGTGCTGGACGTCCAGCGTAGAAATCATCGCCGTATACAGCGAGTGCCTGAGCGTTTTCCAGATGGATCAGATCACACAGGTCGCGTATTTCGTATTCGCCTTGCAGATTCAGTGGGTTGCCGCTGTTAGCGATCAGGCGGTTACGGTCATTTTCGTGTAAGCCGTCGATCTCTTCGGACCAGATGCCTAATACTTTACGTAGTGGGCCCGGGAAGCCGCCGAGGAAGCACAGATCGGTTTCATTTACGATGCCCGACCAGTACGTGCTCAGCAATGTGCCTCCACCTTCAACAAAGCGTTCAAAGCTTTCGCCTACACCCTCGCGTACCATATACAGCATCGGTGCGACTACAACTTTATACTTGGACAGGTCCTGCTCCATATCAATCACATCGACAGCGATGCCACGTTCCCAGAACGCACGATAGAAGTTCAGCACTGTTTCTTCATAGCCGATACCGGAATTGCGTGGGCCCTGGCTGTCTTTGACTGCCCAGCGATTTTCCCAGTCGAAAATGACAGCAACCTCGGCTTGTACCTCGCTGCCACGTACGCTTTGTAGACGCTCCAGCGCATCGCCCACACTTTGCACATCACGGAATACACGTGTATGTTCATGTCCAACGTGGTCAACAACAGCGCCGTGCAGCTTCTCGCTGGAGCCCTGACTTTTACGCCATTGGAAATATTGCACGGAGTCTGAGCCGTGTGCGACAGCCTGTAGCGAAGACAAGAGATGCATGCCTGGGCGCTTATTTTTACTAATCGGCTGCCAGTTCGTCAGACTTGGCGTGCTCTCCATAAGCAGGAATGGCTGTTGCTTGATCGAACGTACAATATCGTGCATCATCGCAATTTTGGCAGCTTGCAGCGTATCGCCATCATGATCATGCCATGTCGGATAGCTATCCCATGACAAAATATCCAGCAGATCAGCGAATTTCCAATAGTTCAACCCTTCGAAAAATTCCATAAAGTTCGTTGTGACTGGCAACAGGCGCTCTACCTTGCGCAGCGGCTCGATTTCATGACGGCAAAAGTCTACCGTCTGATCGGTTACAAAACGACGCCAGTCCAGATTCATCCCGTGAACCTGTGTTTCACCATGCGGAGCTGGAGATTCGACCTGTGACCAATCTGTATACGTATGACTCCAGAACGTTGTCCACCATGCACGATTGAGCTGCTCCAGATCGTTGTTATATTTCTTTTTCAACCAGGTACGATACGCATCCTGACAGTAGTCACAATGACATTCGCCGCCGTACTCATTGGAAATATGCCAGCCGATTACCGCTGGATGGTTACTATAACGCTCAGCGAGCAGCGTATTCATCTCGGTTACCTTTTCACGATACACGGGCGAGGTAAAGCAATGATTATGACGGAAGCCGTGCAGATTGCGCACGCGATTTTTCTCTACACGCAGCACCTGGGGATATTTCGCTGACATCCAGGCTGGACGCGCCCCGCTAGGTGTAGCCAGAAATGCCTGAATGCCGTTCGCTGCAAAACGATCCAGTACCTGATCGAGCCAATCAAACGTATATACGCCCTCTTCCGGCTCCAGCGATACCCATGAGAAAATGCCCACAGACATCACATTACATTTGGCTAGCTTCATTAAGCGAATATCCTCTTCCAAAATATCCGGGCGATGTTGCCATTGCTCCGGGTTGTAGTCTGCACCATGCAGCATCGTTGTCCAGGTTGGAGTAACATTTGTTGTGAAATTTGTCATGACAAGCTCCTTTGATTGAGATTCGGGTTGTATTGGATTCGCAAGTTAGATAGATTGATATTGCTACATCTAATCAGACAAAGCATAAAGCCCGTCACCATCCACATTCCTTTGAGGGGACAAAGGACACAGTAGATCGAAACAGACTTTACGCTATTTGCCTGAAAGGGTTACTCCTTCACCGAGCCGAGTGTCATCCCTTTAACAAAGAACTTTTGCAAGAATGGATACACGATCAGAATCGGCGCAGCACCGATAAAGATTTGTGCTGCTTTTACCGTTGTCTGCGAGATCAATTCCATTTCCTTCGGGCTCGCACTCATCGAGCTCATATCCTGCTGGATGATAACGGTTTGCAGGAATGTGGCCAGTGGGAATTGATTCGAATTGTTCAAATAGAGCAAGCCATCAAACCACGAGTTCCAGTGGAATACCATGCTGAACAATGTAATCGTTGCAATCGATGGCATCGAGATTGGCAGATACATCGTGAACAGTGTGCGGAATGGACCCGCTCCATCCATAAATGCGGCCTCTTCCAGCTCCTTCGGAATACCGCGGAAGAAGTTCATCATCAAAATAACAAGAAATGTATTGACCGCTCCTGGCAATACAAGCACCCAGAATGAATCGATCAGACCCAGCTTTTGAATAACGATATAAAAGGGCACCAGACCACCTGTAAATACCATGCTGAATACGAACAACCATGAGTAGATCGTACGACCTTTAAATACCGATTCTTCCTTGGATAGTGGATATGCGGCAAGGAATGTCAGGAACAGCGTGATTGCTGTACCGATGACTGTACGCAATACCGAAATCCAGATCGAATGCAGAAAGACCGGATTGAACATCGTTTTTTTGTACGCTTCGACGGAGAACTGGATCGGCCATAGTCCGACCAGATTCGCATCGGCTGCCGCCTTCGAGCTGAACGATACCGCCAGCACGTGGATGAGAGGCACGACACACATGACGGCGAGCAGAATGAGTAGTGCAACATTGAAAACATTAAAGATACGATAGCCTGTTGTTTTGTAATACATAGTTTCCCTCTTTTCCCTCGTAAGTCATCAGAAGATGCGGTAATTCGCCCATTTGGCAGCTGCACGGTAAGCCAGCAGAATCAGGATCATACTGATCACCGATTTGAACAGACCGATCGCTGTACCAAAGCCCATTTCGCCATTCAAAATCGCGGTACGATACACAAACGTATCGATGATATCGCCTTTTTGATAGACGAGCGGGTTGTACAGGTTGAAAATCTGGTCAAAGCCGGCATTAAGTACGTTACCAAGTGCCAGTGTACCAACAACCGCAGCGATTGGAATAATCGCAGGAATGGTAATATGAATTGTCTGTTTCCAGCGAGTCGCCCCGTCCATCTCCGCTGCTTCGTACAGCGCTGGGTTAATACCCGCCAGTGCCGCGAGGAAGATGATCGTGTTATAGCCGAATTCCTTCCATACATCCGATACGATCACGGTGAAGCGGAACCAGTCGTTATCACCGAGGAAAAAGATAGGCTGAATGCCAAATACCGAGCTAATGATGCGGTTGGCGAAGCCATCTGTTGCGAGCAGGTCGATCAAAATACCGCCCAGAATAACCCAGGACAGGAAGTGAGGCAAATAGACTAGCGTCTGAATCGTCCGTTGCAGCTTCACCCGTCGAATCTCGTTCAATAAAATCGCAAATACGAACGGAACGAGCAGGTTGAAAATGAGCTTCAGCACTGCAATGATAAGCGTATTCCAGATGACCTGTACGCTGTCCTGACGTTCAAACAGATAACGGAAGTTATCCAGACCGACCCACTCCGAGCCGGTAAAGCCGAGCCACGGCTTATAATTCTGAAATGCCATCACAATTCCGCCCATTGGCAAATAGCTGAACAACAGCAGGAAAATCATCGATGGTAGCAGCATGACGTGAAACGGCCACGTTTTCTTTAATGTTTTCATATACTCTCCTCCTACTTTCAAGCAATGCAGACGCATGGCAAGGCTTAAGAAAATAACGACCCGGAGACCAGGTCGTTATTCTCCTCGTATGCTGCTGTATCTGCTACAGATGGTTTTATATTTAGGCTAACTTATTTTTTGATGCTGCTGTACCAGTCGTTAACTTCTTTCGTTACATCGTCGCCACCCGAAGATTTCCACGTTTGTACAAACGTATCAAATGCATCGATTGGAGATTTACCGTAGATGATTTCATTAAACGTCTGGCTTTCGATTTTGTTCAGATAGTCCATTTTTGTTTTCATGCTTTGTGTGGTAGGGCCAGTAAACATGTCAGGGAATGAGATATCTTTTTGGGACATCAGCACTTTGGCAGCTTCTGGTGTTTCTTTACCATAGTTGGTCGCTACATCGCGCTCCAGACGTGTTTCTGGTTTAGAGCCATTAGCCAGCTTGAGCAGTGCATCCATTTGTGCATTTGGAATACGCGCACCGTCACGAACGAGCAGGTAACGAACGCTATTCACATAGCCGCCAGGAATTTTATCGATTGGAACGGTGTTGCCAGAAGCGTCGAGATCGTAGTCATAGCCTTTGAACAGACCGTTTTTGAACTCGCCTTTTGCATCTGGATTAGCCAGATTGTCGAACATATAGTTTTCGTACGTGAACAGTGCTTCCGGGTGCTTCATGTTTTTGTTGATCAGAATTACGCCGTTTGTTGTGCTTGTGCCGTGACGCATTGCTTTACCGTTTGGACCTACTGGAATCGTAATTGGTTTCCATACTGCATCCGGTACGTTTTTCACTGTATCCTGTAGCGGCCAGCCACTCATCCAGTAAGGACCCGGGATAATACCTGCCGTACCTGCTACAGCTGGCTCGGACGTTTTGTTCTCATCCCATAGTGCTGCTTCTTTTGGAATGTAGCCCTTGTCGAACCATTCCTTCAGCTTAGACAGACCTTCCTTCATGCCAGGCTGTACGGAACCGTATTGCAGTGTGCCGTCAGCAGCAACATTCCATTGCTGTGGCAGTGTGCCATAAGCGCCGAAGATCCAGGACGGATCGCCCATCCATGTGTTCATAGACGTTTTGAAGCCGATGCTCAGTGGAACGACTTTGTCCGAGGATAAGCCGTCTGGATTTTTATTTTTAAAGGCATCCATCACTTTTTCCAGCTCATCCATCGTAGTTGGTGCTTTCATACCCAGCTTGTTCAGCCAGTCCTGACGGATCCACAGTACATAATCATGGTTATACGCATAATCGAGTACCGGAATACCCATCTTTTTACCTTCACGGATGTATGGATTCCATGCGTTTGGATCCTGAGACATTGCTTTTTTCCATGTATCAGAAGCATATTTGTCAAACAACGGACCAACTTCGCTGAACATACCGGAATCGATCAGATCCTGTGCCAGCTGGGAATCGGTGTCACCGATTGTTACTACATCTGGCATTTCTTGACCGGAAGACATCGCCAGACGCATTTTGGTTGCAAAAGCTCCATTTGTATCCGTTACCGACCAGAGCGATTTGATATCGATACCAAGCTTGTCTTTTGCCCATTTGGTCGCTACGTTGTTTTCGATCGATTCACCATTTTTGAATTGTAGTGTTGGGTCTACACCCCATACGGTCGATATCGTTACCGGTGGATCGTATTTTTCTTTGTATGCGTTTTCAGTAGTCGCCGATGCAGCTCCATTATTCGAAGTGCCGCCTCCACCGCATGCCGCCAGACTTCCTGCCGTCAGCATCGTGGTCAGCAAAACTGCCGCTATTCTCTTCATTCCCATGTTGCTTGCTCCCCCTTCAGGTTAAACACCGCTCGTTGTACTTGTATTGTACGTGAACTGTTGTTGTTCATAGTTTTATTATACTTGAGGGGTCGAGGTGCGCCTATGTCACGAAGTTAATATTCCTGCACCTTTTGCAAGGTGTTGGGTTGGGATTTTACCACTTTGGGGTTTTGGAGCTTTGTGGATGAGCTGTACTTTGTGGGAATGGTGATGGTGCAGCAGCCGCTGCGGGAAGCGATTGGGGAACGGACTCGGGTGGAGGGACGAGAATCTACGGAGTAGGATAGAATGTAGATTCTCGCCCCTCCAAAGCAGTAAGATATTTTGCTATCGCAAAAATCACTTTTTATTGAACCCCGTGTTAGAAGAGCACTAACACTATAAGTCGTCCTTTTCCCCAATTCCCTTCCCTCCGCTCTGATGGGTTTATACACATTGGGTAGATACGCGGTATTTAAAAACTCCTTTGGAGGTGGGAGGTGGTGATAATCCAACTTTGGATGAAAATGGCAATTGAAAGCCTGTGCTAAGTCAATGATTCTGTGTGGGACTATGTAGTTTTCTTTCAATAGTTTGTTCTTTTTAATATTTAGTTTCTTCAGTCCTTCAGCCTTTGTGTCTTTGAGTCTTTGAGTTTTTCAGTTTTTTATCTTTTAAGTATTTAAGTCTTGAAGTCTTGGCATTGTATTAGACTTATACACCCATTTAGGATTTTTCCCCCCTCCATTTTCCCTCCAGTATCATTCAAACAATCCCTTCAACACACATGATAGAATTTCAACTACAGCCTGCTACCGCACCTCTGTCCGCACCTCGTCTTTCCCCTGCCCTTCCCCGCTGCGAAATAAACATTGATGCGGCGGAGCGGAGGAAAGGGAATAAGGGCGATGGGCGACCTTTGAGCGTTGAGAATCTACATTTCCTCCTCATCCGTAGATTCTCAACGCTCAACCGGAGCCCATGCCCTTATCCCTTTCCAGAGCGGTCCCCCGCCACAGCACATATGTTTATGTCGTTTCAGCTATCCCTGAATTCGTTGGGCGTCATGCCGTAGTGTTTTTTGAACAGTTTGCTAAAGTATTGTGGGTTCTGGTAGCCGAGTTCGGCGGTGATTTCGTAGATTTTGCGGTTGGTATGCTTGAGCATATATAGTGCTTTTTCCATACGAATGCGAATGATGTAGTCGCCCAAGCCTTCGCCGGTTTCAGTTTTGTAGATTTTGGACAGGTAGACAGGATGCAGGTAGACACGGTCGGCGATACTTTTGACGGATACATCTTGACCGAGGCTTTCGGAAACGATCTCCTGTACTTGCTTAACGATACGGCTACGGCTTGGTTCTGCTGTCGTGCTATTTTGCTGCACTTCTAATCGACCGAGTACATTCATACACCAGCTACGCAGACGATCGAGTGAGCCGGTGATATGCTGTGCGGCGAAAGGGTCAAGGCTACCGGCATCACTTTCGCCTAGCATATGTCCATGATGATGAGACATATACACAAGTGCATTGCTCACCGCGAGGTATACCTCATATAGATGCTCGTGTGTAAGTGGTAGTGACTCTAGCGAATCCAGCACGGATAGCACTTTATCGCGCGCACCATTCCATTGTCCAGATTCAAGTAAATGAATCAGGGTTGGTGGCTTATAAAGAGGCTCCATGTATTTGATCATCGCTGGACGCTCCTGAATACCATCGTCCTGCTGTAGCCATTGGATACGAGAGCTGCTTGCGGCTACAGGATGCTGTGCGGAGCGCAGAACATGACGATACGCGGTTGCCAGCTCGGTTGGGAATAGGAACGGCTCGCTTACATATAAAGTCAATTGGATTTTTAAATATGTCTCTGCACTGGTCGTCAGTACCTGTAATCGTTCGCGGTTCTCGGCATCGGGCTGATCACCATTTTGCCAAAGTAGAATGAGTCCGCTATGCGGTGTACGACCAAACCAAACCGGATCGTGCTCGCCCAGCAGCTCAACGGCGATATTGCCAAGGGCGTATTCTAGCAATCGTGCTTCGCTTTCCTCCATTCCGCGAAGGGAGCTGCCTGTCGACATATAGACCATACGTGTCTGTCGTTCCGGCTTGAGTAGGATCTCATAGCTATCCAGACGCTCCAGTAGCTCTCGTCCACCCAGCTCACGACCAAGCAGCATGTCGCTAAGCAGTCCATCTCGCAGCAGCTCTAGCTCGGATTGGCGACGATAGGCGAGCCGATTGTATTTATCAAGCTTGCCCCATTCCTGCTCGATGGCTTCAACTGCTTTACCGACACTTGCCATAAATTGATCGTCATCCACAGGCTTTAAAATATAATCACTGGCATTCAGACGAATCGCCTTCTGGGCATATTCAAAGTCCGAATGTCCGGTTAGCACAAGTGAGCGTACACCTGGCCAATGCTGTGCCAGCTCACTTAGCAGCTCTAATCCATCCCGATCTGGCATGCGAATATCGGTGACCACCAGCTCAATCTCATGCTGCTGAAGTAGCTCCAGCGCTGCATCAACCGATTCTGCACGGTGTACTTTATCGATACGTAGCTCCTGCCACGGAATGGTTAGCGCCAGACTTTCGGTTACATACGATTCATCATCTACAAGCAAAATATTAACCATATTCGTTCACTTCCCTGATCTCTTTCTAGGTATTTCTCAGGCTGTTCCATCCGCTTAATCGTCTTGTACAGGAGTAGCATCATCGGCTCGCCAGCTAAGACTTACCTTTAAGCCGCCCAGTGCGGAAGGGCTCAGTGTAACGCCTGCATCCTCGCCGAATCGAAGCTGCATCCGCTGATGCACATTCCACAGGCCACAGCCCATTTCTTCACCGAGCGGCTCCTGCAAGCTAGCCCAGAGCTTGAAGCGGCGCTCTTCATCCAGTCCTTTGCCGTCGTCCTCCACACTGATCTGCCAGTGATCTCCTTCTCGCCAGCCCTTGATCGTAAGCTGACCTGCTGAGGAGTAAGGTTCGATTCCGTGAATAACAGCATTTTCAACAAGCGGCTGGATCAATAATGGTGGAATAGGTACTGCATTCAGTGCTTCTTCCAGCTCAATCGTATAGTTCAGACGTGACATACGCATCTGCTGAATCGCCAGATAGTTGCTGACAAATGCCATTTCTTCTGATAGTGGCACGAGATCGCGCTCCTGTCTGGTCGTGTAGCGATAATATTGAGATAGATTTTTCGACATTGCAATTACAGCCTGCTGGTTATTCAGCTTCGCCATACTCGTAATAAACGAGAAACAATTATAAAAGAAATGCGGATTAATCTGCGATTGGAGCTGCTTGAGCCGAGCTTCACGCACATGAATTTTCTCTAAATACACATGTTCAAACAGCATCTGAATCTGCTCGACCATCGAATTGAAGCGATCGGATAGATAGGCAAATTCATTGCGTCCCTTCGGCTTAATCCGTACCGAATAATCCTCCTGCTTCAAGCGATTAAAGCCTGCAATAAGCTGCCGCATCGGCACCTGCACCTGAGCATACAACAAATACGAAGCAATACAGCTCATCAGTAGCAGCACAATCATTGCCAGATAAAATAGACGGTTAGAATCATCAATTGGCTTTAATATGTCATCCAGCGGAATATAGTCGATCATATACCAGCCTGTCGCTTCGGAGCGCACCACATTGACCATATAAGGCTTGCCCTCTACCTCAATCGTGCGACTTTCCAGATCCTGTAGCGGCTCCTGATGCAGCGAGGAGATAAGCTCATCGGTCAACTGATGATCAGCAGAGCGGTTATAGATCGTACCAAAGGCAGGATTATAATAAAACGGGTCACGCCGTCCGTCGCTCTTGAATTTGTCCAGCATATCCTGAATGTTACCGCTATCAAATTCAACCTTAACAACTGTACTAATATTGTCTGCCTCTACGGTTGCGTTGTATGGCAGAATCGAAGTCCATGAAAATTCAAACTCATTCGATGCACTTCCCTTACTACCCGTCAGCTTACTGACCTGCCAGCCGGAATGAAAGCTTTGCAGGGCATCCTTTTTACTAATATTGGTGACATCATTATCGGTAACCAGACGTTCGAGGGATGGAGAATAGATGGATAGGCGACTGCGCCAGTTCGAGGAGCTTTCCTGAATCGCGAGCTTACCCTGAATGCGCTTGACCAGATTGATCGCATCCAGATTCAGATAATCATTTTGCAAATACAGATCATTAAAGCTCACAATATCCGGATCATGAATAAGTAGATTCGGCCATGAAGCAAGCAGTTCGATGTTCGTATTGACTTGATTTTGGAAAAAGCTGAGCTGATTCATGTTGGATTGATTTAGCTCCTTGCGCAGCACATTGGCTGTCGTCCGATTGGAGTAGCTGTACAGCACAATCACAGGAATCAGCATCAGCACGACAAGAATGACAATCTTGGTGAACAGGTTATAGCGGGACATTCCTTTCGCACTCCTTCATCTCTACCAGCGATATCCACCGGTACGGCGGATCATATACATACCGCCACGCATCAAAATATAGCCGATCCCGCTAATAACCAGTATCATTCCCGTAAACACAAGCATGAACTGCAATTCCGATGGATCGTTAATGATCATCATAACATCATTTATAATACTTTGGGGCTTTGTAAATACATCCCAGCTATTCCAGCGAATAAAGCGCCCAATGTAAATCCCCACACTACTCAAAATGAGCACAATGACAGCAAAAAGCCAGCCGATCCCGTTGCTATAGCGCTCTGCAATATGCTGCTGCACAGACGATAATGCATACGTTCCTAAGCCAAGTCCCAATAGCCCTGCATTAAAAAATAAAAACAGATGATACCAGAATTCCAGATCCTCCGCGAAACGTCCGCTTGGACGATAATGCACAAATGGATGAATCAGATCGGTCACCAGATATGCAGCATTCGGGTAAAAGAGCAACCAGCAAACGCCAAGCAGCACGATCAATACCATACCGCCCCATCGCATACGCCAGTATCGATGAAGTGCGATCGCTCCATCCAGCAGCAATGCTAGCAGGACAGGCACCCAGGCAAGAAATATATCCCAATTTAAAAAGCGATACAGCTCACGTCCCGTATACACACGCAGATGTGAGCCAATCCAAAAGCAAAACAATGTGGCGAGCACAAGCGCGGACAGCATAATTAGCTTGCCCGTCCATGGCTTTGTGCCCCATACCGTCTCATTCATTATTCATTCCCCCATCATTCACTTGCGCACAGCGATCTGCAAATTGCTGACATAGCTCCTCAACGTCTTCACGGCGAGCGAGCTGGTCTAGCCATGCCTGCGGAATCGCGTTATATCCATAATAAATACCAGCAAGTCCACCTGTCACTGCACCCGTTGTATCGGTATCCTCACCTAGATTGACCGCTTGAAGCACCGCGTCACGGTAGCTGTTCGCATGCAATAACGTCCACAGGCTAGCTTCCAGTGTATGCAGCACATAGCCACTCGATGCGATCTGATCCTGTGTTAATCTAACAAGCGAGCCATTCCATATCCGCTCGAAGCGCTCTATTTCTGCATGCTCCAGATAATATTCACGAATCGTCTGACAAAGGGCATCGTAATGCTCGGCAAGTGTACGCTGCTGCCCGTACGTTAACAATCCAATAGCAAATTCAATATAGATCACCCCTGCCAAAATGGACACCGGATGACGGTGCGTCAGTGACGATACACGGCGAATCCATGCATAGCGCGTCGCGCGATCTTCATGTACAAGCCGATAAGCGAGCGGCAGAATGCGCATCAGTGAGCCATTACCATTGCTGTATTCATCTCCCCCTCCTGCTTCCTCAGCCGGAAGGTGAGCTTCCTCGATCCGCTGAATCGCCTGTCTGGTGGCGATGCCGATATCGAATAATTCGTCATGCGCTGTCCATAGCCCCTGACGATACCACTGAATAAAACGGCGACCGAGATCATCGGTATCCAGCATCGGATGAATGCTCAAGCTGGATAACAGACACATGGTCATCGTACTATCATCCGACCACGTGCCCGGCGGCTGACGATGTGTGCCATAGCCGATCATATCGGTGGCTGGATGGTGAGCAATTTCGGAACGAGACATAAATTCATAAGGCACACCGACGGCATCGCCAACAAACAAGCCGATGATGCCATCACGTACCTTTTGTAATGGATGTTCAAGTTGAGAAGCTTCATTATTATTCATATTTATGTACTTCCTTTCTACTGCTATTCATTTACCGTTCATTTCTTTCAGTGCTGACTAGCTTTTTTGAATGATCATGTAGCCTAGCCAAAGGGTAGACAATTGATGATATAATTATTTTAATATACCGTCTGCTTTTAGCATACGATCGGCGCAATGCTTTATTGTACAGCATGGATAGATGTGCCATATTCTGAAGGCAATACAACCTGCAACTATAGCGAGCTGAACCCGAATTGAAGGAGTGAGCACCATGATTATCGATATTCAGCATGTGAACTGGCAACGTGAGACAGGTACAATTATCAACGATATTTCCTGGCAGGTACAGCCGGGTGAGCACTGGTGTCTGCTCGGGCTGAATGGCTCCGGTAAAACAACGCTGCTCAATATGATTAATGGATACATATGGCCAACCACTGGACAAGTAGCAGTGCTTGGTGAAAAATACGGCGAAGTCGATCTGCGCGAGCATCGCAAAAAGATCGGCTGGGTTAGCACCTCACTCCAACAGCGTCTACACGGACGTGATACCGCAGAAAGTATTGTTTTGAGTGGCAAATTCGCCTCGATTGGCGTTTATAACCAGATTGGTGAGCAGGAGCGTGAACAGGCGCTTTTACTCATGCGTCAGCTGGATGCTGAGCATCTGACCGGACGCACCTATGATACCTTATCTCAAGGAGAGCGGCAACGTATCCTCATTGCACGTGCACTGATGGCAGAGCCGGAATTGCTCATTTTGGATGAGCCCTGTACAGGGTTGGATATTTTCGCGCGAGATCAATTGCTACATCGTGTACAGCATATTGCCACTGGAGCGCAGGCACCTACATTGATCTATGTGACTCACCATATTGAGGAGATTATGCCTTGCTTCAACAAAACATTATTGCTACGCGGCGGAGAAGTATTCTCGGCTGGCGATACAAAAGATATGCTGGCTTCCGAGCGTCTGAGTGAATTTTTCAGTACAGCTGTCGATGTGCGCCCTGAGCCCGGTGGTCGGTATTCGATCCGACTGACGGGACAGGATGCATAGTCACAGACATAGACGTAAATATCGCTTTATGTTGTCAAAATAAATAAGGCAACGTCATACAAAGGGCTACATGATCTCATATTAAAGTGACATCACTCATGCGATGTAATTTGAGACTGATGTGAATCTAGCTTGGACGCAAGAAATACATTCCATCCGAACGAGCTTGAACGTTACGAATCTACTAACCACCCATTGAAAGGGGTTCATCTATTCATGAAATATCGATATCTTGGTCGTAGTGGCTTGCAGGTTTCGCTGCTGGGTCTTGGCACCAATTCGTTTGGTAAGCGTGCCGATAAAAAAACATCGATCGAGATTCTACACGCTGCGATTGATAGCGGTGTGAACTTTATTGATACAGCTAATATTTATGCGAATACCGCTTCCGAGGAAATTATCGGTGACGGGCTTAAAGGAGCTAAGCGCCACGATGTCATTCTGGCGACCAAGGCAGGCTTGCCGCGTGGCGAGGGTGCCAATCAACGAGGCTCGTCACGCTTTCACATCCAGCGTGAGCTGGAAGACAGTCTGCGTCGACTGCAAACCGATCATATCGATCTATACCAGATTCATACATTTGATCCTAATACACCGCTTGAAGAAACATTACGTACGTTAGAGCATCTCGTTCAATCCGGTAAAGTCCGTTATATCGGTGCTTCCAATTATGCCGCATGGGAGCTGATGAAGGCGCTCGGCATCAGTGATCGACTCGGACTGGAGCGATTTGTATCGATTCAGACGTCCTATTCTCTCGCTGACCGTACACCCGAGCAAGAATTAATGCCTCTCTGTCTCGATCAGGGCATTGGCATTATTCCTTATTTCCCACTGGCTGGTGGTATTTTGACTGGCAAATATTCGCAGGAGGATGAGGCACCTGCTGGCTCGCGTGCGGATAAAGATCCTTCCTTTAATCGATTAATGACAGGCGAACGTATTGGACTTGCAGATGGAATTAGCTGGTCGGCACGTTCACTTTCGATCGATCCGGCGGTATTATCACTGGCATGGCTGATGGAGCAACCTGCCGTATCCAGCATTATTGCAGGTGCCACTTCCGTAGCGCAGCTGAACAATAATCTGAACAGTGTGAATGTGGTGCTGAGCGATAAGATCAAGGAAGAGCTGGAGCATCTGAGCAAGCCATTCCGCTATAGTGAGCCCTTTGCTACGTATCGTCTCTGGTAATATGTTTGTACAGCTAGCCTGCGATTTGCTTTATTAGGAGTTATTCGTATTCAGCATTGAAAAATAAGATAGAATCCAAGCATTATTGTAATAGCGCACCATTGCATATTTTATTAAGGAGGAATTCGATGAGCACATCTTCCAGCTTTAATCCAAACGATGCTACATCTATATCATCACATCCTGTACAGCGTGTACCGTATCCATCTGCCATCACTTTTCCTGCACCACTTCAGCCCGGCGATCGAATTGCTCTGACGGCACCCTCAAGTGGAGTTCGCGCCGATCTGCATCAGCTCGTCTACCGTATGCGTGATTATCTGACTGAGCTGGGATATGAGCCAGTGATCGGCGATAGCATGTGGACAAATTATAAATGTGTCAGCTTACCAAAGGCTGAACGGGCAGCGGAGCTGGAGCGCTATCTATTGGATGAAGAGATCAAAGCGATCATCCCTCCATGGGGTGGTGAATTCCTGATGGAGCTTTTGCCACTCCTGAACTGGGAACGCATCCGTCACCTACCGCCAAAATGGATTCTTGGCTTTTCCGATATTAGCACACTGACATTTGCGTATACCTTACAAACGGGATATGGAAGTGCGCACGGACCAAGCGGCGTGGATATTGCACAATCCAAAGACGAAACGACTTCACGCTGGCATGATCTGCTCACTGCCGCCAGTGGACAGTCGATCGAGCAATCATCCTCGGCGATGTATCAATCGACAGCCGATTACAGCCGTGCTGGCTTCACGCTTGATGCACCAACGCGCTGGGACTGGCTTGGTCATGAGCAACAATCCGATGAGGAGCTGACTGTCTCCGGTCGATTAATAGGCGGATGTCTGGATGTGCTGGCTGCATTGGTCGGCACACCATGGGCACGAGTGACTGATTTTATCCAGCAATACGGTGAACAGGACGGAATGATCTGGTATTTAGAAAGCTGTGAATTGAATGCAGGTGCGATTTATCGACATCTGTGGCAAATGAGGCAAGCTGGCTGGTTCCAGCATACGCATGCGGTGCTGATCGGTAGACCTGCTGGCTATGAGCCACTACAGGAGTTTGAACTGATCGACGCGCTGCATATGGTATTTGACGAGCTAAATATCCCAGTCGTGTATGGTGTCGATATCGGACATATTCCACCACAGATTACAATGATTAATGGCGCGTTAGCGAAGGTTCATGTGCAAAATGGAAGTGGCACGGTTACACAAACTCTGGCATAAGTCGCTAAGAGCAGCATCTATTAGCAATGCCCTCAACCTAATCTATATTTCTCTCTTCCTATATGACTTTATTCTGTGGCTCTGTGCTCTGTGCTCTGTGCTCTGTGCTCTGTGCTCTGTGCTCTGTGCTCTGTGCTCTGTGCTCTGTGCTCTGTGCTCTGTGCTCTGTGCTCTGTGCTCTGTGGCAAAGTATAACTCACAGATATGAATACCAAAACAGGACGTTCGAGGCGTGAACGTCCTGTTTTCTATGTACCACTATCTTAGTATTCCCCAGCTACCCTACAGTTAGCTCTCCTACTAACACCCTCACTTCGCTCGACGCCAGCGAATCATCAGCATGAATAGCGCATAACCCCCACATGCTCCCAATATATTAAGCAAAATATCATCCACATCAAAAGTTCCACGCCGAGTAGCCAGCTGCATTAGCTCCAGCAGCAGAATCCAACTCGCAAACCCACAGGTAAACATCCAAAACCGCACCCTTAGCACCATCGGAATCAGCACACCAAATGGAACAAATACCGCTATATTTCCAAGCAAATTAATCCACTGATCCAGCCTACTACCCACACGCATCGTGGCAAATTCAACAATTGTATGCAGCGGTATGATATTGTAGCGATAAGGCGTATCTGCATTCGGTGCTGAGCGTCCGAAGCCCCAGAACATCCAGTATAATAGCAAAGCGGTATAAGCAAGCAGTACGCCTGCCGTAACATACTGCCAGACCGATACCCATTGGGGTGTCTCTATTCTTTTGCGCTTTTGCCTCATTGTCGTTCCATCACTCCTCGCTCTACCAGCACATCATGCAAGCTTTCCCAGACAAGTGCAGTTTCACGACATACCTTACCGCCGATGCGGATCGTTTTCTCCTGCACAGGTATAGCCCCTGTATGCTTGTAAAATTGTAGTGCTGGATTACCGTTGAGCACCCATACTATTGCGGATGTATAGCCGCTTTGATACAGGTATTGAAGCATTTGATCCAGTAACCGTCTGCCCCAGCCTTGAGCCTGTACATGAGCGAGCAAATATAAGGCATACACTTCACCGTCATATTGCGCAGCAGGAAGACTTGATTCACGGTTCATGCCTCCACTAATAAAGCCAACGATACGTCGCTGTTCATTTTCTAGCACTATCACATCATGCTCGGTCTTAGCGTCACGCAGACGTTCTGTCCATGCCTGCTCGCGCTGCACTATCGAAAGCTGCTGTAAATAGGCTTCATCCAGTAGTCCGCTATAGGTCGTCTGCCAGCTCTGCACATGAACAGCAACAATGCCGGCTACGTCGCTCAGCTTAGCCGCACGAATCATCATTCATTCTCGCTCCTACTATATAATAATCCCGTCTCCTCCGTGTCAGTGAACGCTTCGCCTGACTGCGATTGTTGCCATGCATAATAGCCCATCCGATAAAAGTCTGCCAGGTCATCGCGTCCGGTACTGCGAAAGCGTTGCTCGGCTTGTTCGATTGTTACGATATCCACCGTCTCAATCTGCTCCCCATCCGCTGGATTCAGCGGCTTTCCATCAAGCTTCACCTGTCCATAGCCAGCCATGCGGATAAAATACGGATGCGGAATATGCGGTCGATAGGCAGTCAGTGCAGAAGATTCGCATGCAAAGCAGCCAAACAGATGATAGTCCAGCAACGTTCCTCCCATCTCCTCCGCTACCTCTCGTCGCAGTCCATCCATCGATGCCTCCTCTGGTTCCAGCGTACCGCCTGGTAATTCCCAGCGACCATCGGTTAAACGAATCATCACCAGTTGATCGCCTACCATCGGGACAATCGACACATTGCTAACAAACGCCTGCTGATCCGGGCGTAATACCCTGCGCGGCTGAAAACGGGCTGTGACGGGTCCCCAGTGGATCGGCGCAGCTAAGGCAGGCAGTGAGCGCCAATACTCTTCTGCTGCCAGTGTACGTCGCGCCGCTTCCAGCCATGGATGAATAACGGTTAGCTTGCTCGGCTCACCGAGCATCGCTTCGATATAGACATGAATCGCCTGCTCCAATGACACCTCTGCTGCCTTGCGCATCGCAGCGATATAAGGCGCTGCATCGGAATCTGCCCATGACAGCTTATCCGCCACGAATAACAGCTTATCTAGTAGCTCCAGATCACCACGCAGGGTAGTATGGCATTCAATCGCATGTAATAGCTCCCACTGCTCATAGCCCAGTACATACTGAGCAATCCATGCCGACAATCGTTGATGCAGCAAAAATGGCACCTGACGCTCTGCCTCCACTGTAGCAAGACCATACTGACAGGCAAGTGTCCACTTTTCCGCATCCGGTATAACGGTCGATAGATCATGCAGCCAGCCTGCCAGTATTGCCAGTTCTTCATTTGCTCCATACTGGCGAGCCAGACGCTGTGCCTGCTCTGCTACTGCCCGACTATGCAGCCATGTATTTCGCTGTCCATTATGATCAAATGCTCGCTCTATATATGTATGAATCGCTTCTCCTGCTTCATATACTGGCAAATACGCTTTAAGCTCATCAGGAATAATGACTTGCTTGGGCTTCCATGCTAATAATGACATCTGCGCACGCTCCTGTCCTTCGTTTCGACTGCGGTATGAACCACATTATACACCTCCGTCTTTCCGCAAAACAAACAGGCTCATCGCTTCATCGTTTGCCTGTTGTATGGCAAATGAGTAGCAATGAGCCTGTGCTCGTTTTATTACAGCTTGCTATCGTCGATTCCGTTCAGCCAGGCTTCGATATCATCGATAACCGAAGCGACGCAGCCTTCCTGGAATGGAGAGATCAGACCCGCTACTTCAACAAGTCCGGTAAAGGACTTGCTTCCACCCTGCTTACACAGGTTCACATAGTCTGCCCACGCAGCCTTTTGATCCTGATGCATCTTTTTCCAGAACTGGAACGCGCAGATTTGAGCCAGCGTGTAGTCGATATAATAGAAAGGCGCTTCATAGATATGTCCTTGCTTTTGCCAGTAACCGCCTGCTGCCAGGAATGGGTTATCGCTCTGATCCCAGAATGGCAGATACTTCTCTTCGATCGCTTTCCATGCCGCTTTACGCTCTGCTGGTGTGAATTCTGGATTGTCATAAATGACATGCTGGAATTCATCAACCGCTACACCGTAAGGAATAAAGTTCAGCGCACCGGACAGGTGATCGAATTTGTACTTATCGGTATCTTCCTTGAAGAACAGCTCCATCCACGGCCATGTGAAGAATTCCATGCTCATCGAGTGAATTTCAGCTGCTTCATAGGTTGGCCAGATGTATTCCGGCACTTCAAAGTGACGGCTTTCATACACCTGGAAAGCATGTCCCATTTCATGGGTCAATACATCGATATCGCCCGATGTACCGTTAAAGTTAGCGAAGATGAATGGGCTCTGATAATCATTCAGGAAGGTACAGTAGCCACCACCCATTTTGCCTTTTTTACTGAGCAGATCCATCAGTTCATTTTCCTGCATCATCCGGTAAAAGGCATCGATCTCCGGAGACAGCTCCGAGTACATTTTCGCACCGTTATTAATAATAAAGTCCGCATCACCCTTCGGTGTCGGGTTCCCGCTCTCAAAGCTAAACGATTGATCAAAATACGCCAGACGATCCAGACCAAGGCGTTGACGCTGACGCTCCTTCAAGCGTGCAGCAGCAGGCACGATATATTCCTGTACCTGTTTACGGAAAGCCGCTACCTGCTCTGGGCCATAATCGGTACGATTCATACGCGCATACGCCAGCTCGGTAAATGTGTTATATCCCAGCTTGCGTGCGATCGTCGTGCGTACTTTCACCAGCTCATCGTAGATGCGATCCAGCTCTTCGCTATTTTCCGCAAAGAAGCCATAACGTGCTTCACCTGCACGCTGGCGCATGGAACGATCCTTCGATTGCTCAAAAGGTCCAAGCTGCGTTAATGTACGCTCTTCGCCTTCAAACGGAATTTTCGCTGAAGCGATCAATTGTCCGTAAGCGGTAGTCAGCTTATTTTCCTGTTGTAGATCAGCGATAATGTCAGGATGGAATGTTTTCAGTGTCAGTTCAGCAGAGTTGAACAGCTGATTACCCCACTTCTGTTCCAGCTCGCTGCGGAAAGCAGAATGTACAAGTGCTTTGTAATAGCTATCTATGTACTCCTGAAATACCGGGCCGATCTCATCCATAAATTCCTGCTCAGCCTTATAAAAGGCATCCTCTGTATTGATTGAGTGACGCACCGATACGATCTGAGTTTGCGTGGAAAACGTATTGATTAGCTTGTTAATATCCGCCATTGCTTCATCCTGCTCTGCAAAGCTAGATGCTTCCTTAAAGCGGTTCAGCAGCAAATCAAAATTTGTTTTCAGCTCATCCATATTGGGGCGCTGATAAGTAAATTCGCTAAACTTCATGCACTTGCACCTCACTGTAATAGTCTCGGAATGTACCGGCTAACTCTATGTTACTAAATTTCACACTAAGTGAACAGATTTTTTATCCGCTGGTCGAATAAAACTGCAAAACGTCCTACATATACTCCATATAGATAGCGGATAGATGGCGAATAGTCCTAATTTAATATGCAATTATTCCCATCGTTTTCGGAATAAAGGCATAGTTAGTGGCATATCATTCTGTCCCACTTCCATCCAAGCGAGTGTGGCAAAGCCATACATACCTCGTAAAATGCCCTTTGCGAATATGACAAACCTCGCGTAGCTGTAGCCCTGCTGCATCGAGCGAGGCTTCCAGTGGCTCTGTCGAAATAATGACTTGAAGAGGTGCCAATCTACCCGTCGCTTGCAGCATGTGTAACCGCTCATCCTCCTCGAGCACGGAGCATAGATTGTAGGGCAGATCGAGAATAACGGCATCATAGCTTCCTTTTAATTCAGTCAGATTCGCAATGCTCACCACATCGGGCATCCCATAAAATAATAAATTCTCACGCGCACCCTGCACAGCCAGCGGATTCAGATCAGAGCCTGTAACATTAATTCCCATCGATAACGCTTCAACGAGCACAGTACCGATGCCACAGCATGGATCAAGCAATGTATGTCCTTCGATTTGTGGCATAGCGATATTAACAACGGCGCGAGCTACACGCGTACTGAGCGCAGTCGAATAATGACGCGGCTTATCATTATGCTGAAGCCACACCGATTCGCCCTGCCATAGCTGTCCGAGTAGCCATTGTCCATCTGCGTATATCATGCCAAGCCATACCTGCGGCTGCTTCATCTGTGCTCTGGCACGCACATTCATACCGATACGTCGCTCAAGGCTACGTTTGTCCTCATATGTCAATGGCTCATCGCCATTGAGACAGAGTAGCTTGAAAGTCATCGCAGATGCTGAGAATGACTGTGATTGTTGTGCAGATGATTCTACGGTCAATTTCGTTTCATGTTCTATACCTTCCTGTACGCTCCATTCTGCTATGTGCAGTTCACGCACCCGTTGCTCCAGCTCCTCCAGCGTATTCGCTGTAAGCCAAATATCAAGTCGCTGATGAATAAATGGGCTGCGTGACGGAGATATACATACGGAGCTACGCACATAATCCGATACAGGACTTGCGTTCAATAAACGACGAAGCTCCAAGGAGCATAGCTCTTGCTCATCTTCATGACAGGCATAGGTATATATATACTGGTGTGGCGTTTGCAGTGTTTCAAACTTAGACTGCTCGTTTGTTGCGGAATCTATATGTTCTGGCATCGGTAGTCCTCTTTTCTGTTTGGTGCGGTTCGAGATGAGGTATGATCGATCTCGTTGTATATGTTGTGTATTCGATTATAGTAATATAGCATATTCACGCCCTGAGCTTTTATAAATGAAGCTACATCTTCCAATACGTTCATTCTCGACAACAAAAAGCCACCCTTTGATAGAGAGTGACTGTTTATAACGATTTACAACATAGAGGCATCCTATGGACGAATTACAGCAACTGCTGAATGCGCCGTATATCCTCATCATTCAATATATAATTCACATAAACGACCTGTATATGCTCCGGTAGCTGTACATCGAATATACGTGATACCGTGATGATCATATCTGTTTCCGGCACCTGCTGCCGTAAATGTGATAATGAAATTCGCTTCGTAATCTCTAGCTGCTCCCCACAGGCTTGGTAAATCTGTCCCATCATATGATGCGCTACACTTTCACCGAGATCACAGATCAGGATTGCTTTCTTCGTCTGACGGGTGAATGAAGCAAAGTACAGGGCAATATAGCTGATCTCATGCTCACTGAGCGAGAATGACTCATTTTCCGATAATAATCTGGTGCATAATGCTGCCATTTCCATCTGCAGGGGATAATTATTTTTTACCTGCTCCAGAATCGGATTATGCTCAAAATGACCCTGCCGGATTCGATGCAGCATGCTTTCATTATGAATAGACAATCGGGTACATAATGCTACATCTGTTGTATAAGCAGTACCGTAATGATGATCCACGAGCTGCAAAAATCGCTGGGTAAACTGTACACTGTCTGTGGCTACAGGCTGTGACATCCGCTCCTGATAAATTACACGCTTCGCCGATCGACATTCCTGCAAAAAGATAGCGCCGCTAGATGACAGCTCAACCTGCTGGTCAGCAAGCGCCTGCATAAGCTCCTTTGTCCAGACAGCGATGTCCGTCTGTTCCGGTTCGGATTCTAATGTATAGCCTTTTTCCTCTCGTTTGATTGTAATAAAGATATCGAGTAAAAAGCCTTCCACCGACTTATCGATCAGGTCGTACTGATAACGCTCCAGCAGCTGAGGCAAATAACCTTGCAGCCATGTGTACAGCTGTGCATAGGATTCGCCGAAAATAAAGCGCAGCGCCTTGTCCATCAGAATGGAGCCGAATGTATAATAATTCAAAGTAGCTGTGATCACATGACGCTTCATTCGCTCCGAACCGACCAATTCGATACCTTTGAGAGAGGTTTGCAATTGAATCTGATCAAAGCCAGTCAGATAGTGAGCAATTTCTTTGAGACTTTGGGTGACTGATGTTTTGGAAGCATACATAATTTCAGCTAGATCACGGGTCGCAGTAGGCTGATCCAAGAAGGACAGATGCAGCAGTAAAAATAAAAAACGTTCATTAGCAGTTTCCGGATAGCTTTTAGTACGCGCATCCTGAATTAGCTGCTCCAAGCAATAGCGTGCCTCTGCTTGATCGGATGAGTGAATATAATATCCACGTATTGGTGAGGATCGGATTAGCGTGTCGCCCGGCTGCTTAACAACCGATTTATAGTATTCGTTTAAGGAACGGATATCCATCCGTACTGTACGCAGGCTGATCGCCAATCTATTCGTGAATTCTGCTGGAAGCACATATTCTTTTTGTAAAAGCATACGCAGTATAATAATCTCTCTTGCGCGCAAAACCATCCCTCCCCATACTATGTT
The DNA here is from genome assembly GCF_034055775.1 of Paenibacillus hunanensis. Lineage (NCBI taxonomy): Bacteria > Bacillati > Bacillota > Bacilli > Caryophanales > Paenibacillaceae > Paenibacillus > Paenibacillus hunanensis. Next base: position 3,261,911 of record NZ_CP139194.1, read on the forward strand.
GATTATAGCACTGGAGAGGGATGGCTGGTGAATAAGAAGGCGTTATTTTCATTGTAATTGGATTGCGAATTATACGAGTCGAATCATGACGGAGGCGCCACGACGGCTATCCGGGCCGATAATCAGCTCAAATTCACCGGGATCAGCACGGTACTGAAGATCGGTATGATAGTAACCGAGCATCTCTGCGCTGATCGTATATTCAACTCTAGCCTTCTCGCCAGGCTTCAATTCGATTTGTTGGTAAGCGATCAGCTCTCTTACCGGCCGAGCGATCTCAGCCACACGATCATGAATGTATACCTGCACCGTTTCACAGCCCGTATACTCTCCATTGTTAGTAATAGGTATGCTCACCTGTAGCGGACGATCGATCGAAAGCTCGCATGTGTCTGCATCAATATCTCCATATGCAAATTCCGAATATCCCAATCCGTATCCAAATGGGTATAGCGATTCGTTAGGAACATCCAGATACTGCGTCTTATAACGCTTCTCCTGCGTTAACAGATGTGCTGGACGACCAGTGTTCAGATGATTGTAATGTACTGGAATCTGTCCACTATGATAGGGGAAGCTCATCGTCAGACGCCCACTCGGATTAGAACGACCTGTTAGAATATCTGCAATCGCATGTCCACCTTCCGTGCCGGGAAACCATGCCATTAATATAGCATCGGCATGGTGGGCAACCTCTGCTAGCTCAATCGGTCGCCCTGCGAACATAACGACAATGACAGGCTTACCAGCAGCGGCAGCTATACGAAGTAGCTTGAGCTGATCCAGTGGCAATCCAATACTGGCACGTGAACCGGCTTCGCCTGACCATTCTTCTCTTTCTCCGAGGGCAAGCAGGACAGTATCGGATTGCTGAATTAGCTCGATCGCCTGATGCAGCACATCCTCGTCGATACGATTGTCATCTGTGGATAGCGATTGCACATGTACTCCTTGCTGATTAAGTCCTTCCAGCACAGTAACCGTATGGTTCGGATCACCATCAACTGACCATGGGCCGAGCAGATGCTGATTGTCGGCAAAGGGGCCGATTAGCGCCAGCCTGTGATTCGGGTTTAGCGGTAATGCATTTTGATTTTTCAACAGTACCATCGATTGTACCGCTGCTTCGCGGGCTGCCTGACGGTGGCTTGGATGTAGAAGCATTTCCTGCTCTCTCGCCTCCGACACGCCACGGTATGGATCGTCGAACAAGCCCAACTCCTGCTTGAGCTGTAAAATATGGGTGACTGCTTCGTCCAGCTTTTGCTCCAATTCAGGATGCTGCTCGCATAGCTCTGGTAATGCTTCAATGTAGGCGGTCGTCATCATTTCAATCTCGATTCCAGCTTGTAGCGACAGACGTGCTGCATCCTCCGAACCAGCAGCTACACCATGCGGAATGAGCTCTTTGACCGCACCCCAATCGGAAATAACGGTGCCATCAAAGCCCCATTGCTTGCGCAGAATATCCTGTAATAGCCATGTATTCGCTGTAGCTGGCACACCATTTAGCGTATTAAACGCTGCCATCATTAAGCGTGCGCCTGCTTGAAGTGCCGCATGATAAGCAGGCAAATAGTCGTTATACAGCGAAAGTGGCGACAGATCGACCGTATTGTAATCCTTGCCGCCCTCTGCTGCACCATAGCCAGCAAAATGCTTCACACATGCAGCAAGTGTATCGGGTTGCTGAAGATCGTCCGTTTGGTAGCCCTCTACCATTGCTGCCCCGAATTGTCCGAGCAGCAGTCGATCCTCACCAAAGCTTTCCATCACTCTTCCCCAGCGCGGATCGCGTACCAGATCGACCATCGGTGAAAAGGTGACCTGAAAACCTGCCGCCGCAGCTTCCACCGCTGATACACGAGCCGTACGCCGTAGCACCTCTGGATTCCAGCTACAGGATAATGCCAGTGGCACCGGGAAAATCGTTTTGTAGCCATGCACCACATCAGTCATGAATAACAGCGGAATGCCCAAGCGATTATGCTGCAAATAGTCGCGCTGGATGCGTAGCATGCTTGCGGCATCCAGCTTGCCCAGCACCGAGCCAACGATCCATTTATGCTGTTCAACATCTTTCATACGGGAAGCTGTGCCTGTCGCTTTGGCTCCATCCACATTGAAAAAGCTTGTTGTAATCTGAGTCATCTGCCCGATCTTTTCCAGCCGTGTCATCTGCTTAACAAGTGCTTCAATCTGTATTGTATTCATACTCTACTCCTATATCCGTTGTATATTAGCTCTTTTTCGATTCTAACGCTTCCTTCATTTTGTCCGAATAGCCAAAGAAATAAGTGAGCAGGAACGCCGTTGCCATAGAGATCACATTGACCAGCAAATACCATGGAAGTTGATTATTCATATACAGTAATGTACCTGGTATTGCGGTAATTGACATACCGGTTGCTTTGAGACCGAATAGCGAGGACAGGAAGCCACCAACTGCGCCACCAATCAGACCCATAATGAACGGCTTCACAAACCGCAGATTGACCCCGAAAATAGCCGGCTCTGTAATACCCAGCATCGCTGATACTGCCGAAGGATAAGCAAGCGACTTCGTTTTAGGCGAGCTTGTTTTGACAGCTACCGCTAGCGCTGCGCCTGCTTGAGCGATAATCGATGCGGAACTGATCGGATTAACGGTATTCCAGCCTGTCTCAGCCAGCATTTGAATTTCAATCAGATTAAGTGCATGATGCACCCCGGTGACAACAATAATCTGGTTAATGCCGCCATAGATCAATCCACCGAGCCCACCTGGTAATCCCAATAGGAAATTAACCGCTGCGAGTAGCCAGATTTCCACCTGATGGAAGATCGGTCCGATCACCATTAGTGATAGCACAACCATAATGAGCAAAGTCAGAAACGGTGTCAAAATGAGATCAAGTGCATTCGGTACACGCTTGCGTAGCCATTTCTCGATCTTCGCCAGACATAGACCTGCGATAAAGGCAGGCAATACCGAGCCTTGATAACCAGCCACTTTGATAAAGCCAAAAAAGTATAGTGGATCTGCCTTATGCTGAGCAACATCCCATGACACAGGCAAAGACGGATGCACGAGCATTAATCCGAGAATAATCCCCAGTACGGGCGAACCGCCAAAGTTTTTGACAGCCGACCAGCACACCAGCACAGGTAAAAAAGCAAATGCCGTATCCGTTAAAATCTGAGTGAGCAGTATAAAGTCCGGCGATACCGTCTCCGGTGTAGCTCCGAACAGAGCAAGCACCTGCTCCTGCATAATCAGACCACGTACACCCATGAACAAGCCAGTTGCGACGAGCACTGGAATAATCGGCACAAACACATCGCCAAATATCCGAATCATACGCTTGAACCAGTTATCGCCGTATTTGGATGCAGCTTCTGCCTGCTCACTCTTGCTGCTCCCTGACAATCCGAGCGCAAGCACTTCTTCGTATACTTTGTTAACGATACCGGTTCCAAGAATGACCTGGTACTGACCTGAGGTAAAGAAAGAACCCTTGACCAGATCAATATCCGTTACTTGTGAATCGTTAATAATCTCACGATCTTTAACAATAACGCGCAGCCTTGTGGCACAATGCGCAACCGAAATGATATTGTCATCGCCACCAAGCGCCTCTACAATCTCGCTGGCAATTTGTTGATATTGTTGATCCTTGGACACTTACAATTCCCCCTTCGATAACTCCCATACCTTGCCTTTCACATTGGCACAGCCGGACAAACGAATCGTATCCGCTGTCGTCTTAAAAAATACGCGCATCGTGGCTGTTTTTTCACCATCATTAATAAATAGCTCTACCGATGAACGATCTATAAATACGTGCAGTCGCTGTACTCCCTCTGGCACAATAAGAACACGTTCATCCCACTCGCCTGTCCACCAGTTCAGCCGCTTCAAGACGATTGACTTGCTCTCATCGACATAATGTAACTGTACGCCGTCCAGCAGCAACAGCTCCCAATGCCGCGCATCGTCAAATTCCAGCAGTATTTCCTGTACATGAGACGAGACAGCACATGTAACCTCGCTCACCTCGTGCTCGTCTGTTAATACTACCTCATACGAGCGCTCCTGCTGACGTAGCTGTTGTAGTTCGACAACTGGACGCTGCTTCATTCCGTTAGGTGCAGCAACCAGCTCACGTGGAATCGTTAACGCATGTAGCCAGCCATCCTCTACAGTAGGCTGAGACATCTGGTAGTCGATCTCTCCACCGCCCATCCAGGCAAATGAAAGCACTCTTCCCTGTTCATCGACAAACGACTGTGGCGCATAATAATCCCAGCCTTCATCGAGCTGTTGCTCCTGTCCGGAATACAGATGGAATTGACCATCTGATTGCATCTGCCCGGCAAAATAATATGGAATGCACTGATCCATCTGCCGACCATCGCGTTCAATCTTTTCCTGACGGCTGACAATCATATACTGCTGCTCTGCCACTGTCACGAGATCCGGACATTCGCACATATAGCCCCAGTTGCGATCCGAAGATAGCATATTGCCCTGATACGTCCAATTCCATAAATCCTCTGATCGATAGAGCGCTACATTCCCTGTCAGCTCCTGTGTCTGAGCACCGATCACCATCCACCATTGCTGCGAAACCGGTTCCTTCCAAACCTTTGGATCACGAAAATGCGCCGTATACCCCTCCGGTAAATGAATGATAGGGCCATGCTTCGTAAATTGTTCTCCATCTGTAGATGTCGCCAGACATTGATACGTTTCACGACCACCGGATTCTGTCCGTACATTACCGGTATAAAAAAGGTACAATGTATCCTCGTGTACAATCGCACTACCGGAATAGCAGCCATCCTTGTCGTACCATTGATCCGGGTGCATCGCACATTCATAGCTTTCCCAGTGCACCAGATCGCTGGAAGCGACATGTCCCCAGCTCTTAGGTCCTTGCGCCTGCAACCGATCCAGCCATTGATAAAACACATGATATTTCCCTTTGAATTGCACCAGTCCATTCGGATCATTCATAAATCCCGAAGTCGGTGCAATATGGTAATCCAATTTGTAGTTGCTCATTTTGTATACCCTTTCATTTCGTGATGTAACGTTATTATAGGGTAATGCTAGTCCTGTCGAATACTCAATTATTTGCACTTGAAAACGGCAAAAAAATGACTCCCTCTCGTTACCCTCAAACGCTCAGGTGTAAATCTTCTGCTTTCCATCTGCTTTTTAAATAGATGTGTAGAACAACCAAAACTCGTACGCGAATAAGCCACTCTGTATCAGCAGCGGCTTATGGTAACGTATAGATAGCTCAAAATACACAACGCTCCAGCCAATCATTCTATTCTGTCGACCGCTGGTATACGTAATTGTAATTCTTCAGCCGCGTATGACCATTACTAGCTACCCTGCTTATGGATGGATTAATCCGACGTCAGACCCCACTTCAATCTTGAATACATATGCAGATCGATACGCTGCCCATCTGTTTCCTCGTATTCTTGAAGCACACCTTCACAGGTAAAGTGAAGCCTTTGCAGCAGCTTGATCGAGCTCCTATTTTCAGGCATTACTTTGGCTTCGATACGATTGAATTGTAATGAGGAAAAAGCATAGTCCACTAATAAGCCAATCGCTTCGGATGCATAGCCTTTTCCCCAGTAGGTCTGTGCCAGATCATAGCCGATCTCAGCTTTTCCTTGCTCATCATCCAAAAAATTGTAGCCACAGGAGCCGATAATCGTATTCGTTTCTTTATGAATGATCGAGAAGCGAACCGCCTTATCCTCCTGAGCGAGCTCCTGCAATAGCTCAATCATTTCGAGTGCCTGACCTTCCGTCTGAAAAGGACTGATATTCATATATTGCGTAACGACAGGATCAGACCAAATCCGAAACAACTCAGGCGCATCGGCTACCTTAATCTGTCGTACAATTAGACGTTCCGTTTGTAATTCGGTAATCAATACATGACCTCCATTATATTGCAATGCTGGGGTAGAGATATGGATGTGTACGCATCGTGCTGCTACTCCATCCAGTTCTGAACTGCTGGGTAGCAAGCAACGACTCGCGCCACGATGTCTCTGTCTCTGTCTCTGTCTCTGTCTCTGTCTCTGTCTCTGTCTCTGTCTCTGTCTCTGTCTCTGTCTCTGTCTCTGTCTCAAATGGTATTCAGTGCGATTCCTTCAGCCAATAGACATTTTTTAAGCTCACGTGCAAAATCTACCGCTCTAGCACCATCGCCATGGATACAGACGGTAGCTGCCTCAATAGGTACAACTGTACCGTCAATTGCACGGACGGTACGAGTATGAAGCATATTCATAATTTGCTCAGCGGCTTGACTCGCATCGTGTAGCATCGCATTCTGATGTGTTCGTGGTGTTAGTGTGCCGTCTGCCTGATACGTACGGTCGGCAAAAACTTCACTTGCCACCGTCAAGCCTGCCGCACGTCCTGCTTCAATAAGCTGGCTTCCCGACAATCCATATAAAATGAGAGACGAATCCAAATCCGCAATCGCTCCAGCAATCGCCTCTGCCAGTGGTAAGGATACAGCCGCCATATTGTACAATGCTCCATGCGGCTTCACATGATGCAGTCTGCCTCCTTCCTGATGGACAAAAGCCTGAAGCGCACCAATCTGATACGTGATCAGATCGCGTACCTCCTGTACCGATAGCTGCATCTGCCGCCGCCCAAATCCCGCCAGATCAGCAAAGCCCGGATGGGCTCCAATCGCTACACCATGCCGAAGTGCAGACTGCACCGTCCTACGCATTACAGAAGGATCACCTGCATGAAAGCCACAGGCAATGTTAGCCGAGGTTACCTCTGCCAGTAGCTGTTCATCATGTCCTAGCTCATATATACCAAAGCCCTCTCCCATATCACAATTCAGATCAATTGAGCGCATCGCCCGATTCACATCCCTTCGCTCTTTTGACTATCCTATATTTGAAATAACTAGCTAGTAGATGCAGACTAGCATCTTCACACCAGTAGCTTTATATCAGTAACTTAATATGAGCAGCTTGATATCAGTAACTTAATATGAGCAGCTTGATATCAGTTCATGTAACCCTTTTGCATTTATCAATATACCAGTCGTCCGTGTACGTATTGTCCGTACAGCTATTCATAGAGGAACTTTCCATAGAAGAACTACCCATACGATACTACGCTTTCCTTTATCCATTCTTCTGAGCACGTAAACCGAGTGCTGAAAGGCGTAGCTGAATCATTCGACGTAGCAGCTTTAGCTCGTGTGTCCATTCCACATATATTCGTTGTGCCTCATCTAGCTCGATCCGTCGAAAGCGTACGGTTGCTCCCGGGGCAAGCTGTGCCAGTAAAGGCAGATCCATGCGGATCACATGAGCGATTTTGGCATAGCCGCCCAGCGTTTGCCGATCAGCCATTAAAATAATAGGCTGTCCATCAACAGGAACCTGTATCGTCCCATGCGTCACCGCTTCGGACAGATAAGACGTAGACTGCTTCAATTGAAGCGGCTCGCCAGCTAAACGATAACCCATACGATCCGATTGCGGAGTGACCCGATATGCCTGCTCAAGGAACAGCTGTTGAGACGATTGTTCAAAATCCTCCCATTGCCTGCCTGCAACAATCCGAATCGTCACCTCATCACTATAATGAGGCAATATATGAGAACTGACCCGCCAGCGTACAGGGCTGGGTAGAGTAGTAGTTTCTGAAGCAACCACGCTATTTTCAAACGTATTACGAGATGAAGCTGGCAAAGAAGACGTCGCATTCGTCCTATCCTCCTTGCCTGTGTTTGCAGCTATATTGGACTGGTCAGACGGAGCATCAGTCCAATCTTCTACGATAGCATCTATAGGTTCAAGTGCAGAATCGGTAGCCTCTTCACTAATCTGCTCCAGTTCTGTCGCATTTATAGCATGCTCGAAACGACTATACAGCACATCGCCTTGCTGCAAAGCTCGGCCTGCCCAGCCGCCAATACCTGCGCGCAAATATGTACTGTAGCTCCCTAACACCGATTCCATCTGCCAGCCACCTGCAATAGCGATATAAGCACGACAGCCAGTGATCACTTTGCGAAACGAAATCCGACTCCCCTTCTGTACATACACGGGTCTCCACATCGGCAACGGCTGATCATCCAGCCAAGGCTCCAGATTGCCGCCTGTCACTGCAATCCAGCTATTTTCCAGCACATGAGCTGACAATCCAGACCATGTGACCTCCAGAGTGGCCTCTGCTGCATCATTACCAACGAGCCAGTTCGCCAGCGTATGAGCGAGTCCATCCATTGCTCCATTGGTGCTAATACCGTAGCGGGCATAGCCTTGTCGACCTTCATCCTGCACAGTCGTTAGCATGCCCGGCTTTTCGATCTGTATGCTCATTTCTGTTCTCCCTTCTGGCTTGCTTCCAATTAACCGTTCGGTTTGACGCTAAAGAGGAATGTACTTGTACATTCATACTATGATGCTTACGGCTATGCTTTTGATCTTGATTGTAATCTTGTTGTGATCTTGCTTGTGATTTCACTTATAAGCTTATTGTGATGGTGCTTGTCATTGCGCCTGTAAGCTTGTTGTGACGTTGGCTTTGATTTTACGTGTAAGCTCGTTAGTGCTCTCGCTGTGGTTTCGTTCTTAATATCGATCCTGCTCTTGTTATTGCTCTCGCCACTGCTCATATTCAGCAGGCGTTATCGGATAAAACTGCACCTGTCCACCGCTCTCCAACAGCACCGGTGGATGCTGCTCTGGTCGGAATAAACGCAGCGGCGTTCGCCCAATCAGCTGCCAGCCTCCCGGTGTATCCAGCGGATAAATTCCCGTCTGCTTCCCTGCAATACCAACCGAGCCGGCTGGTATGCGAAGACGCGGAGTATCGCGCCGTGGTACTTCAATGGACTCCGACATTCCACCCAGATATGGAAAACCCGGTGCAAACCCCAGCGCATAGATCGTATACAGTGCCCCACTATGTATCTGTATGACATCAGCAGCAGATATTCCATGATAGGACGCCACCTCATCCAGATCAGGGCCATATTCGCCTCCATAGCATACTGGAATACGAGTGATGGACTGCTGCAACTGTTGCGAATCTGACGACGACTGAAATACAGCAGACAAACGACGCTCCAAATACATACAGATCGCTTCGTACGGAGGAATCGATGGCTGTCTGTGATCTGCCCACGCTTCCATATCATAATACACAGCCAGCGTTGTGTAGGAAGGTACATATTCTATAATTCCAGTGACAGGCTCCTGCTCCAGCGCACGTAATGCCCGCTGTACATTCGCGAGTACGTCAAGCCCGATCTCATGTCCAAATTCAATAATAACCGCTGCATCCCCAAGTGGATCCATCTGCCAGCGCGTCTGCTTCATCTCGTTCCTCCTTATACGCTATACATTTGAAATATATATTATTTATTAGATACGATAGCTTGAAAATCAGTATGAGAAATCCTCATCGTACTAAACTATATACTCCCAATCTATCGGTGTATCCCTTATCTATAGCCATTCATATGAATCGATTACTGAATTTATTGCTGAATCTAGTAATGACTTCATTGTAGCGATTGGTCGCAAGCATGTCGAACTAGAATCATGTCGAGCGTCAAGCTATTTCACTCTGTTAAACAGAGTCTCTCATCTATAAGAGAAGCATGTACAACAGAAGTATGTATAACACATTTATGAAGCGCATACCATTTGGTATAGAGGAGTATTCTGTAAAACCACTGCTTACCGTTTGGCGGTCGACGAGGAGGTTTATGTATGGAATAATACCAGAGACAGCATGTGCTTCGGCAGGATAGGAGATGAGGACATGATTTATCGTGTCAGTTATATATCAGATACGTACAAGGTGAAGGGCTATCTGGCTTTGCCATACGGTATGAATGTGGATCAGGAAGCACTCCAGCTTTCATTACAACAATTTTATGATAGAACGGATCTGGAAGTGGAGCAGATTGCCTGTCCACTGTATCATCCGCATGAGGATGTACGCGAGCAACGTTTATCTGTATTTGTATATTGTAGAGGCGGGATTGGACGAGTCGGTAGTGTACGCGCTACATGGCTAGAACGCTTCGCCCAGCACGGTCAGCTTGTCTTTGCGCCCTGCTATCGTGGCGCAGAAGGCGGCGAGGGCTGGGATCAATTTGGAGGAGCAGATGCGCAAGATGTCACGTCTGCATTGGATTGGCTCAGCACACTCTCCTTTGTAGATGAGACTCGCATCAGTCTAATGGGCTTCTCGCGCGGTTCCGTCAATGCCACACTGGCGGCGGCAACATGGCAGCAACAGGATACAGGCAATGGGGAGACAGATAACGGAGTTTACCGACTGGTATTGTGGGGCGGTGTAGCTGATCTGGCACTCACATATGAGGAGCGTATCGATCTACGTCGTATGCTCAAGCGCGTAATCGGCGGTTCTACCGGAAAATATCCAGAGCGGTATGAAGCAAGATCACCAGTCGCACTGGCTCCACAGCTCTCCTGCCCTGTGCTAATTATTCATGGTGAGCAGGATATGCAGGTTGATCCCGGTCACGGCAAGCTGATGCGCGAACGGCTGGAAGAGCTGCACAAGCCATTTGCCGTACACTGGTATGAGCATTACGGACATCATATGCCAGAAGAAGTACACAAGCAGGCGATTGCACGTATGTTTGAATGGCTTGAAGGGCCCGCATAACTGTACAAAAAAGCCGCTGTCCTCCATTAAAGACTGCAATCTGTACACCTCAAAGCTGTAGGTTAAAACAGAAGACGTCCGTTGGAGAACAAGCGGCTTTTATTTTTTGCTTTTACTTATATAAATGTGACCCATCGTTGTTGGTGCTTCAAAAATGTACATTATAATCTCATTTGATCGGCTTTGCATTAAAGCAAATCTATACTTTCACATAGGAGTCAACGGATAACCAGCGTTGAGTTCATCCACCAGATCAATTCTGATCCATTCGACTTCATCCCCATAGCGATGGCTATGCTTCCAGCGCTTTCGATTCAGCCCTGCTTACTCACTCACCATAACCGCTTTGCGATCGTGCTCGGATTGTTGTGCTTGCTTGAGCATGAACTGCGCCAGATTCGCTCTGGACATTTTGAGTTTACTGGAAGGAAGCTGACGAATAGTCGTTTCGTAATAATAGCTACCTGTACGCTCACCGCTGGTTAATATTGGCGGTTGCACGATCACCCAGTTCGCTGCACCAGAGGATACGATCTGCTCTTTATCCCGATGATCGGCAAGCAAGTTCCTCATTAGCAATGGAGTGACCCAGCGATATAGCAGCCCCAGCTTGCCCGCATCCTCTCTCGTTCCCACAAAGGAAATATGCACCAGCTTTCCTACCTGCTGCTCGGCGGCGGCGCGAGTAATATGGCGCACAGCCTCTACCAGACGGAGATCACGCTGAAATGGGCTTTTGGCACCGAGCGCGGAAAAGACCGCATCATAGTGCTTCTCTGCCAGCGCTGCATTCACATCATCATAGCTTGTCGCCTCCCCCTGCACGATATGCAAGGATGGATGCTCCATATTTAGCTTATCTGGATTTCGTACAAAAGCGGTAACCTCATGCCCCTGCTCCAGTCCCTGTAATAGCAGCTCACGGCCTGTCTTGCCCGTAGCTCCGAAAATAATCATTTTCATAGCGTGCCCTCTCCAATCGTCGAGTCATCTTGCTTACGCCACCAGCTTACGCGGTAAGCTGCAATCTTACATTCGTTCAACTATTGCTCGTTGCTCGTTGCTAAAAAAGCTTACGAAAAGTAAGTTTTAATGCAACTATAGGGGATAGATGAATCCAGTGTCAACTTTTACACCTGGTTTGATTATACACGATCCTTGCTACAGAAAGCGGATAACGAAAAACCGACTTTTCATTAAAGAAAAGTCGGTTCGATAGCGCAGTTATACAGTTACGATATAAATGGAATACTTAGGATTGGCAGAAGGTGAATTTATACTACAGTTGCCGGTACACGGCTGCCGCTTCCTGCACGAGTATGCATACTGCGTGCAATCCATACGCCAGCAGCGCCAGCTTGAGCCAGACCACGCGTTACGCCTGCGCCATCACCACCACAGTACAAGCCACCGATCTCCGTTTCCAGATTCTCGTTCAGCTTCGGACGAGCGGAATAGAACTTCGCTTCTACACCATAAAATAACGTATGCTCTGATGCGATACCTGGTGTTACGCCTTCCAGTGCGTGCACCATCTCCACCAGACTTTTCATCGTATTGTATGGCAGCACGAGTCCAAGGTCACCCGGTACAGCTTCCTTGAGTGTTGGCTCCAAAAAGCCTTCCTTGATGCGCTCTGTCGTCGAACGACGTCCACGTAAAATATCGCCAAATTTCTGTACGATGACACCGCCACTGGATAGATCATTGGCACGACGGCAGATTTCACGTGCATATTCGTTCGGCTTATCAAATGGCTCGGTGAATTTATGGGATACGAGCAAGGCAAAGTTCGTATTGCGTGAGCCGAGCGCCGGGTCTTTAAAAGAGTGACCATTTGCCGCCATCACACCACTATGATTTTCAACGACTACGTGACCGGATGGATTACTACAGAATGTACGCACACGCGTACCAACGGATGTATTGAAAATAAATTTGCCTTCATACAGATGCTTGTTGATTTCCTGCATCACCACATCGGATGTTTCTACACGTACCCCAACGTCAACCTGATTGTTGTACATTTTCAGACGACGCTTTTTCAAAATTTCAGTCAACCATGCGGAGCCATCGCGACCCGGTGCAATCATTACCTGATCGGCTTCGTAGGTATCGCCCTTTTTCGTTACGATGCCTGTAATACGATGCTTGCCGTCTTCTTTGACAGTAATAATATCTTCAACCTCGGCTTTGTACACCATATCAATGCGAGTGTTCAGGTATTCATAGATCGATTTGAGAATCTCCAGATTTTGCTCGGTTCCCAGATGGCGAACCTCTGCGCGCAACAGTTTCAGCCCGGACGCATACCCACGCTGCTCGATATCACGGATCACATCGGTTGTTGGATCGGTAATACTTTCTGTCGCCCCATGCTCCAGATTGATACTATCCACATAACGAATCAGATCCTCAACACGTGAGCCTGGCAAATAATCGGTCAACCAGCCGCCAAACTCTGTCGTAATATTGAATTTGCCATCACTGTAGGCACCTGCTCCACCAAAACCTGCGGTTACGGAACATGCTGGCAAGCAGCCTGCAAAGTCCTTTTTCCCTGCTGGCGGTGGACAAAACTGAATCTTTTCCTGCATGATCGGACAATTCCGATTGTAAATGTTATGCCCTTTATCAATGAGCAGTACTTTCCAATCTGGCGCAATGCGCGTCAGCTCATAACAAGCGAAAATCCCTGCTGGTCCTGCTCCTACAACGATGCAATCATACTTATTCATGGTATCGTATCCCCCACCTGTATTCATTCATTTTAGTTGCATGCTTCTGCTTACTGGCGGCAATAATTGCGAGTGATCAACAGCCTCTATACGTCCATCATGCTCCAAAACGGCCCGTTCGGGCATGACAAAACAGAACCTTGATCGACAAGACAACAAAAAAATCCCCGGCCAGCGAACAGGTATGCCAAAGCACCCTATCCGTAGCCAGGAATTTGCGGTTCCTTGTAGAGACCCCCGAACCTTATTTTCGAGGATATACGAATATTAACGTAATTTGTATTGTTTAATGTACGCTTATCGTCGGAATAGCGTACCGCTCACACTGTTGAACAGCGAGCTACATATCGTATATTAACGAATAATACACGAATGGTCAATAGTTAAAATAAATTAATGTTCGTTTTTATAATAAAAACACGAATGTATAAATAATAAATTAGATCTTATTATGTAATTTCACGAACTTTAATGACTCATTCTTTGCAAACACACTATGAATCGTCATTTTCCGAACTTTTCAGCAATATGCCGAAAATCATAACCAAAATGTAAGCAGACTAGCGAGCTTATGACTCTATTGCTGGTTGCTATCTCAGTAGAGGGCTTACTATAGCCGAACGATAAGCGTTAGGTGAGGAAGAAATATTGAGAAATTTCTTGAAATATACTGTAAATACTAATCCTCAAGAAACATACACATACACATACACATACACATACACATACACATACACATACACACCAAGATTTTAAAACACCGCTCCATTCCATCCACCCACAGAACGCAAGCCAGAGAACAATGCCAAAAGACCGACCTTTAAGCCGGGATACGACATCTTTCCCCCATTCCAGGTATCCCGGCTTAACCGGAGGTCGTTGGCATGTTCTCTGGCTGGAGTGGTCGGAGCAAGTCGCCCAACATTAACTCCTTTGATCATATTTAGTCATATTTTGGTCATCTTTAGTCATCTTTGCTCCCAAGTAAATATTCCAACTGAACCGTTACAATCACGCTTGCAAATGCTCAAAGCAAAACACCAGCTTTTTTCCTCAAGCATCCATCATTCGAGCCTTCAAAATTGAACCAGCGCATTTTCGCACTCCCTCACCAAACATAGCAAAAAATGCAGCCCCTCCAGGACTGCATCGTTCTACTGCTATACATTATGTTGTTCAATCCGATCTGTCGAAACGGCGATACAAGCTGCCTTCTCGGATGCCAAATATGATGCGATCATCACACACTTGAAAAGATGCGAGCGGACGCGCCTTTTCAGGTACTGCCTGTAGATCAGCATACATCCGCTCAGCTACATCGTAGCATTCACGATCTGTACACTTCGCATAGGCACCGAAATATTTTTGCATAATCCAATATAGCTGCTGGCCCAGCTCATCTGAGGAATGGACATGCGGCAATACATTGATAATATGTTCAATTTCAATATTATATTCGTGAGGCAAACACCATTCCCGTAACTTCATCGGGTTCCATTCCATCATATGTAGCGCCACGATGTGGTACGCACGCTGATGGACATTCCCACCATGATTGCTATTCATCCATACTCCTCCTATCCTCCAGTTACCTGGAGATGCTCCATCTGTGTATATGAGCAGTGATTGTGGACTTCTATGGCTTAAAGAAGTAATGCTCCTGTTCCGTGCCTATGTCAGCATGCCATGGGGCAAGGTACGTGCAATCCTATCGGGAAGAATATCGAAGTCAATCGAATATACCGCAACGATTCATCGCTGAATCACCTTCTAGCATAAATGCGTAGGAAGCCGCAGTTTTGCCAAAAGACAATATGCTTAAAGCACCAAGTCTATCATCCAGCTTATCCGTAATCCGGACTCTCTTCCACAACTCCCCAGTTACCGCGCCTTCCATCGCAGTTCATCGCATAAGCATCGATCTGGGGAAAACAGGCAAAAAAGCCATACTAACGGGACGAGGCTGGTGTACGTTGTGCGTTTAAACGTCATTCTAGCGTTCCCGAACTAATCTGGCTTGCATACAAAATTATGAACGAGTAAACCGCAACTGTAAATGCGGTAAAAGACCCACAAATGGATATGGATAACTAGAAGTACAATCGGCACCCGATTATGAAAGCAAGTGATCGGGTAAAAGATGGCTAGAGGGCGAATTACATGCTGTGTTTTATATGGACTCGTCCAGCTCGATGATATGCCATTACTTTATAACAAAGGACTGATCACAATGACGGAACAAAATGATATTAAGCAATTGCAAGAATGGCTGAATCGTTATACCGGTACGACGCTCGTGATTGAAAAGCAGGAGCTGGACGATACCGATATCGTTCACTTTGTACTATCCGGTGTAGATGAGCGCAGTCAGGATAATGAGATTGATGATTACTTGGAGAGCGCACTGCTTCTTCGCGGTGAAGGTCGTACGCAAAATGCTGAAGGCGAAAGCGTACCTGTACCTGGCGATACGTATGAGATCATTACGAACGATTTGCGCATTGATGAAATCAATGATGAGCACGTACATCTGACAACAGAACGTGCTACGTATAAAGTATCCGCTAAATAAATCGCTTTTACGTAAATGACTGTACCTCAATACAAGGAAGACCACCTGTGCAATCTATTATCGATTGCTGCATGGACATTAGCTCCTTTCGAGCTAGTGAGCATGTAGATTACGATATCTGATAGATGGCAGGTGGTCTTGTCTGTCTGTCTGTCTGTCTGTCTGTCTGTCTGTCTGTCTGTCTGTCTGTCTGTCTGTCTGTCTGAAGATTGTAGCTTGACCTGTTCTCGTTGTGCAATAGAAAAGACGGCACCAGCAAGGCACCGTCTACTATCACTATCATAACTATAATGGATATCACTTTTTCTTCAACTTCTCCAGCTCCGCATACATATCAGGCAAGTGCTCCTTCAGTTCTGGCATTGGATCTGGATAGGACAGTCCCAGCTCCTCCAATGTCTCGGTGACAATCTGTAGTACAGCCAGATCGCGATACCAGCGATGATCAGCTGGTACAATATGCCATGGGTGTTTCTCTGTTGCGCAATGCTTGAACATATCCTCATAGCACTTCTGATATTGATCCCAGTATTGACGTTCATGCAGGTCGCTCTCATCGAACTTCCAGTTTTTATGCGGCTTTTCGATACGATCGATTAACTTTTCGAGCTGGAAGCGCTTGGAGATATGCAGGAATATTTTTACGATATGAACATCATTCTCTTCCAGCATACGCTCAAAATCATTGATCTGACGAAAGCGCGCATGTGCCTGCTCATCACTTACCTGTCCATGTACACGGGTGATCAGCACATCTTCATAATACGAACGGTTAAAGGTAGCGATATAGCCATAGGAGGGAACATGCTGGTGCGCACGCCATAGATAGTCGTGACTAAGCTCCTCCTGTGTCGGTGCCTTGAAGCTATACGTGTGCACACCCGCAGGATTAGAGATGCTAAACACCTTATTGATCACGCCATCCTTACCGCTGCAATCCATGCCCTGAAAGACGAATAGCACGGCTTTCTTTTTACTGGCAAATAGCTTGGGCTGCAAATCCTCAAATACGGCAGATAGCTCGGTTTTTTCCTGCTCTGCATCCGCTTTGTTTTTATACTTGCCCGTGTCCTTTGGATCAATATCCTTTAAACGGATCGAATCGCCTGCTGCTAGAACCCAATTTTTATGCTTGGACATGAAAATCGCTCCTTTTGGTGGAATGATGTCTAGTATGACTGAAATGTCAGTATCTACATATTACCCGCATTTGAGCTTGATCTAAATCACGCGCTCATTTTCATGAATGGCTTCACTCATCTCCCGGCGCAGCTCGCCGATCAGTTCATCGCGTACATCCGCATCGAACTTGACTCGCTTGGGCTCCAGCTCCTCCAGCGCTTCAATCCAGACATGGCGGTCGTTAATATGACCAAGCTCCTTCTGAATCCCTTTGTACACCTGCTCATGCTCACGGAATTTAGCATTGAGCGCAAAGCCTGCCGCTTCTGCGGTGTAGCGTAGCTCCTTGGCCGCAATGCGAACCTTATGCAGCGCAGTCAGTGTGTCGTCTGCTTCCAAGCCCTGCTCCTTGGCAATCTGACGATAATGCTTTTTCTTCTGCTCATAGGAGATTTCCAGCTCGCGCATGAGACGATTGACATCTGATGTCGCGACGAGCTCCGATAATTGCTGCTCCAAAAATGGCTCCCATTTCTTTTGCAACTTTTTGCCCTGCAATTTGGGCAGCTTACTCACGAGCTTTTTCCGGTACAGACGACGATGCTCCTTTTGCTCCTCGATAACCACTTTCAACAATTTGGCTAGCTGATCCTGGTCTAGCTTCTTTGCCTGCTTGCGGCGATCCTTGAAGGCATCGATCAGCACATCCTCGTCACGCACTTTGCCAAGACGCTTCTGAGCTTTTGTGAATAGCGGCAGCAGCTCTGTTGTATCATTCGGATCTAGAATGCGCAGCAAGGTCATCAGCTTACGACAATTGACCCTTGCCTGATGCACATCCTCCTCATCGAAGGTATCCACTGCACGTTGCCCATGCTGTTGAAATTTATCGTATAGCTCGCTTAATACATCATGCCACTGCTTGGACTTATCTTTATGCAAACGTGTTGCCGGGGTAGAGGTCATTATGATCACTCCTGTTCTCATTCTGGATCGATGCTGAATACGAATGTGCATACACTTGGAAGTCAGATACTACAGGAAGCCTTCATTAGCTTTTGTATTCAATCTTTTTTTGATTCATTCTGTTCTATTCATTATAGTGGAATCAACAGGCAAAATCGATGTAGCTTCATTCACCCTATACTTGCTTTTAAACGTTATGTATGCGGACTGCACCATCTTCGCAGCCGATCGCTGTGAGCCTGCTCCTCTCCTTCACAACACTGGCATCGGTTGAAGATGGTCAAGCGGTAACCAGCCCTGTTGCCCATCCGTTTCACGTAAGCACCAGATCCAGCCATTCAACTCACACAAAGCGATCACCTGATCACCCGGTACAGCATTCATTTCAAAAGCATCGTAGGCTTCGGTCGCCACACCTTCGGTAGCATTAGCTGAGCTACGGGTAAAAATCTG
Source organism: Paenibacillus hunanensis (assembly GCF_034055775.1). NCBI lineage: Bacteria > Bacillati > Bacillota > Bacilli > Caryophanales > Paenibacillaceae > Paenibacillus > Paenibacillus hunanensis. The sequence goes on from NZ_CP139194.1 coordinate 3,280,464, forward strand.
CTCTGGCACCCAGCCCTTGATGCCTGCTTCATTTTCACAAAAGTACCAGCGATCCCACGCCTCTGGGCCTTCGTATTTTTCTCCAATGTGTATCCGTTCTCCCTGACGCAAGCGAATCGGATTCGGGTAATTGCTAGTATGAGCTTGCACGACCCTATAAGATTTCAATCGCATTCTCCTCCTGTTCTCTACGCATATTGTTGAAATTCGGCAATATGCAGTCGAATTTCACTCATTTTGTTCACCTTTATGCTATATTATCGTATATAATCCGAATATATCCAGTTTTGTACCGTAAGCTTGCTATATTGATAGATAGGGACAGTTATCCTACGTAAGCAAGTGGGCTTGCTTTGAAAAACATACTTGTTTTGTATTATGATAGACCATGGAATGCAGTTTGGTTCATCTGTAATCAATCGGCATTTGCTGAACGAAAGGAGTATGAAGGAACAATCATGAAAGCGTATCTGTTTGCACCGATTATTGCGTCTCTCGTGGCTAGCCCTGCCACCTCGTACGCTGAAGATGTGATCGATGCGGTTATTCCGGCTTCGCAGGACAACACCACTCAGATCGTCTCCAGCTCGTCGTGGGAATATCCTATCGTGCATTTCCGCAATGGCACGTATCGGATCATGATGGACCCGGCAGTGAATACGATCAAGGTAGGACCGAAGCTGGGCAAGGTTGAGCGGAATATTAGCAGCTTTGATCAGGTGGATGATGACAATTCACTCATCGATACCTCTTATAAAAATGGCGATAGCAATGTGCTCAGTGTAGATACCCCGATCTACAAATTCCGCAATCGCAGTACACGCGACTGCATCATTGTCAGCCACAAAAACAAATATTATAAAGCAATTCGTAAAGTCGATACATCGACAAGCAGCTCCTCTTGATCTCCATACGTGAGGAGTATGCTGACTATGATCATAAGTGAAGGATACCTACCACATACTAATAGCCGCCACGAATGGATATCTCTATCCGATTCATGGCGGCTACTTTCATACTAGTCGAGCATTGTATTGATTTGTGTTATTTATACTGTGGGTCAAAGAAGAAGCGTCCATTCAGCACCTTATCCCACACAATCGCTGTGGCTTGCGGTGTTAGCGAGGCTTGGATCTGCTTTTTCAAAGCATCCACATCAGGCTTGCCTGCAATCATGGAAGTCTTAACTGTAGATGAGGTTGCATCCAGCTTCATCAGCTTGCCTGATTGCTGCCATGTGCTCCACGGCGATAGACCGCCCGACTGCATCGAGCGTCCATGCAGGAAGTTCGCGACATACTCACGATAGCGATCTGCGAGCGCAAGACGTCCCTTTTCATTGGCTGTCGTATAAAACTGATCCTTGAACAGCGCAGCGAATGCACTCTTATCGAATGCTCCAGTCAAAAAGTCCAGATCGACGCCATGTGTAGCAGCTACATACTTAGCTGGTGCCTTCACACCTGCTCCATCCAAGCCCCAGGCAAAACGATAGACATACATATTTTTCGACTGCGAGTCTTTACTATACTTCGCTGCTACTTGATCAGCATTAAAGGAGGAATACAGCTCGCTTCCATACGCCGTGGCTTGCCAGAACTGCTTTTGCAGTGTTGGCTCCCATGTGTTTTTCATAAAGCTATTTGTAAATGTCGGATCAAAAGCAGCGAATGCGTTAAATTCATGCTGCATACTTCCGATCAGCATCGGTACACGATTATACTGTCCACGATCGACCACATCAAAGCCCTGCTTCGGCAATACAGTGCCATCAGTAAATAGATGCGGGAATTCCGACATACGAATCATTACCGTACCTACCGCTTCAACCAGTGCGGCACTATCCAGACTACGGAGTGTCTGCTGAAGCTCGGTCGGGTCGGTTTCTTTTAAATAACGTATCCCTTCTTCGGCGGTCTGCACTTTACCCGCCTTCGCCAGCGCCTCAGCCAGCTTCTCGCGATCATAGGCTTCACCCTGCGCAGGTGTGGACGTAGTCATTCCACCGCTAAGTGGCATGGCTTTGACAAATAGCCCTTTGGCGAGCGGAGAAATCGTTAATGCCAGTACATCGCGCGCGCCTGCTGATTGTCCACCCAGTGTGACATTCGCTGCATTTCCACCAAAGCTAGCGATATGCTGCTGCACCCATTTCAACGCTTGAATCTGATCCAGCAGCGCAAAGTTACCTGAATCCTCAGCTGCATTGCCCGTTTGCAGTGCGGGAGAACGCATCCAGCCAAGCAAGCCAAGACGATAATTGACCGTTACAATAACGGCATTCGTCTGCTCCGCCAGCTTACTCGCATCGAAAGAGCCACCGCTTCCCGTCACATTACCGCCCCCATGCAAAAAGACAAGCACAGGCAGCGAATCGTCTGCCGTAGCTGGACGATAAATATTCAAATACAGGCAATCCTCACTACCTGTGACTTTACCATTGGCAAGCTGTGTGCATACCTGCGGCAGCTTGCTTGCTTCAACCGTCTGCTCTGGTGTGGCTATCGGTGCTTGCGGTGCACGCCAGCGTAGCTCACCGACTGGTGGCTTCGCATAAGGTACACCAAGCCATGTCCATGTATTCGCAGACGCTGCCCTTGTACCACTCAGGATAGCTTGAGATGTTGGCTGTACAAGGCTTGCCTGATACGCGTAGGCCATCTGCTCACTTCCTGTTCCGCTACTCGCTGCTAAAGCTAGACCATTCGTGCCCCATGTGCATAGCAGCAGTAGCATCGTCATTATTGCCGCAATTAATCGCTTGTTCATTGTACTCATTATACCCCGCCTCTCTCATCCATACACTGTAGTCATACGATTAGAATGTGGATTGTTGCTGCGATGACTGATATGTAAGCGATTGCAGTAGTGTGCAATCTTCCTCCGGACAAACAAAAAACCTGACCCGGCAACAGCATGTACACAGAGGTACAGACCTTTGCCAAATCAGGTTTCGCCCGGAATTCCGGTAACAATCCATCATTTGCTATTCATTATAGCATCTTTTGAAGCGCTTTCAAGTTGAATTTGCCGAAAAAGGTAATAATTTCGCATAAACCGTCGAATGAATAGGCTGAAATTTATAAAACAGTCTGCTACCCTTTTATCGGTAACAGACTGTCTCCATTGCTAGAACGCTGATTATAATTACATATTACTGCTTACCAGCTCGCCTTTTTCACACCAGGAATATGTCCCTGATAGGCAAGCTCACGAAAGACGATCCGAGAAACCTTGAATTTGCTCAGATATCCGTGTGGACGACCGGTAACCTGACAACGATTATGCAGGCGTGTTGGCGAAGAGTCACGCGGTAGCTTACTCAGCGCCTCATAATCTCCTGCTTCCTTCAATTGACGACGCTTCTCTGCATATTTAGCAACCAATGCCTCACGCTGGCGTTGGCGAACAACCTTAGATTTTTTAGCCACGAATATACACTCCATTTCTTTATTTAATCGTAATTATTACTATTAATAAAGTATAAAGCATCTGTTCACTGGATGCAACCTGTTCCGCTATTTTAATAGATACCTTATCAGCTAAACGACAAATGTAATCTAATAATGACATATGATATCTTTTTGTATGATAAATTGATCTTTTTATTTCAAAACCTCTACTAAAACGCTATAAAATTGACATTATGTTCGTTTCTGTCTATGATTTATAAGGTTGTGATAGGTCGATAGACCGTAATAAGTTATGATCTATTCTCTATTTCTTGATCGCCTAGAAATAGCAGCGAATGGTGAAAGGAGTGTCATTTTTGAAAAAATCATTTAAAGCATGGAAATGGTTTCTGCTTGTCGTCTTGCTTGCAGGTGGCGGTATCGCAGGATACTACGCCTATTCCATAGCTCATTTTGCTTCATCGATCTCTACGGCCCAGCAGAGTAATCCGAATACAGACCCATCTGGTACAGGTCAAGGTGGTGAGCTGCCAGATATTCCTGAATGGGATGGTACAGAGCCTGTACACCTGTTATTGCTCGGTACAGACAGTCGGGATACAGATAGCAATGGACGTTCCGATTCGATGATGGTGGCTACCATTGATCCGGTCACCAAGCGAACGTATCTTATGTCTATTTTGCGTGATACATATGTCGATATACCGGGTCATGGCTACAGTCGTATCAATGCTGCCTATTCGTATGGTGGTGCCCCACTTGCAATGGAAACGGTAGGTAAGCTGCTCGGGATACCGATCGACCATTATGTGAAGATCGATTTTGAAGGCTTCAAATCACTTGTCGATACAGTAGATGGCGTCGAAATTGATGTCGAAAAGGATATGAAGTATACAGATGGTGGCGATGGACATCGCTATGATATCGATCTGAAAAAGGGCATCCAGACACTAGACGGCACTCATGCCCTTCAATATGTACGTTTTCGCCACGATGCGACCTCTGACTTTACACGTACGGAGCGCCAGCGTAAATTCCTAACGGCACTGGCGGCGAAGCTACAAAGCTCCAGTTCACTGCTCAAGCTACCCAGCATTCTGAATGGCGTAGCCCCTTACATCGAAACGAATATGTCTACGTCTACGATGCTAAAGCTGGCACGCCTGGGGCTAGACGTGAATGTGAGTCGTACTGAGAAAGTACAGATTCCACCCAATTCGTTGCTCGAAGCGAAAACCGTTCGTGGTGCCGCCGTACTTGGCGTGGATGAAGTGCGTCTGCGGAAGTATATAGAGAAGATGCTAAATGATTCGGATGAAGCAAATGAAGAATCCGAACAGCAATAAAGCCATTCAGGGTTTCATTTGAAAATGTGCAGGTCATTCATTGCGATTGTAGAAGCTACGACCTATACTGTGCTGATCCAAAGGAGGACGTAACCGTGATTGACCACAATAACCTTGAGGAATATAGCGACCCAATCAATTATGATCTGGAGTTCGGTGGTGTGACAAAGCAATATCAATTCTATCTGGAATGGGCGCAGCAAACACCGGGTACCGTATTAGATCTGGCTTGCGGCACAGGCTTAACAACATTAGCTCTAGCTGAGGCAGGTATCGATATTATGGGCGTCGATATTGCAGAATCGATGCTAGCGTACGCTCGTATTAAGGCTCAAGGATTGCCTGTTGAGTTTATCCATGCCGATGCGCGTACATTTCGATCAGATCAGCGATTTTCTTTCATTTACCTGACAGGCAATGCGTTTCAGGCATTTTTGAGCGATGAGGATCAGAAAGCTCTACTGGATACTGCCTATGAACATCTGGAGCCGAACGGTCGTTTTATTTTTGAAACTCGGAATCCGGCTGCTACCGATCTAGCCGATGAAGAAGAATCACCATGGAGTGAGTTCGTTGATCATAACGGTGAGATCGTTAAGGTATCCGGCTCCCAAACCTATGATGCCGATCAACAGATCATGCACTGGGTAACACACCGTACATGGCCACATCAACAAAAGACATCGCGAATCGCCTGTCGTTTTACTGATCATGAGACATTAACCAGACTGCTCACTTCCAATGGATGGATAATCGAGCATCAATATGCAGATTGGAATCGCACTCCCTTCTCGCTCTCCTCACCTTCGATCATTAGTGTCTGTAAAAAAGTGAAGTAGTGGCGCTTGTGTGATGGTTCACTGGTATAGCATCAGCTACTTTAGCAGGGATACTGTATACCAAAACATGCCACTTTGTATTACAAAATGCTACTGCATATAACAATAAAAAAAGGTCATCCTTTGTAGAATGACCTTTTTTATTGATCTTATTAATATAGGCTACTTGAAAAAGACATGTCTTTTGAATGGATATAGTGCTGAGTCGTTTTGCTATACTTTTCCCTAGCTTGATCCTTACCCTACTATTATTCATTCTCAAATGAATATGTCTTCCACTTCTACTCTTCATTCCCCTCATTTCCTGCTGGTAATAGTGGCTCATACATCATAATCGCATGATTCTCTGTAATCGGTTCGTCGCGAATGCACTCTCCATCTCTATTATACGTTTTGCGATGGATGATATTATGACGCACATGTCCACCCCAGTATTCTGATGTGATCCAGTGCTCTTTTTCATAAATTTCGTAGGTATGTAGTGGTTGCTGACTGGAACGCCATTCGCCGACAAGATGAGTGTCCGTAACGTACACTACAAGCTGATATCGATAGGACGTTTCATTTTTGATTTGCAGATCAAGGTAGTTGTAGGCACATGTCGCCCCACTGCCAAAGGGCTGGCTTCTGCGTGAGTCTGGAAATACATCATAGCTGTGTCGGTAGCGCTCAGTGACGGTAAGCGGGGAATGCAGTGTCATCCAGTAGATTAGATTTGATAACTGGCACAGACCACCACCGACTCCAGTACGCACCTGTCCATAAAATAAAATCATCGCATCCACATACCCTTTACGGCGAGTCGTGCTTCCAATCGTACGCCAGTAGGAAAAGGTCTGCTGCGGTTCAAGCATAAGTCCATGGATTTGATTCACGGCAAGCTTGAGATTGGTCACTTTATTGTGCTGTAGCCACATGTCCACGTCCTTCAATTCACGTAGCAGCGGTGTCTGATGTGTAAAAATCACATGCGGAAGGAGCTCCTGCTGTCGCTGTGTCGCATATGATTTGCGATCCAGAAACCAGCGAATGTAACGGCGTGCACGATAATACTTTTTCCCGGCATAGATACGTAAAGAGCTGCGTGGGATAGGTTTTAAAGATGACATTGTCTTTCCTCCTGAATGAAAATAGGCTAGCTGTAGCACATGCATTGTATTCTGAGTGTACACGTATAGTTTGCATGCACGGTTTGAATGCAGACGAATATCGAGTAAATAGCTCGGTTCCATTCTGCTGAGATTGCAATCATCATTCTTCGCATACCATAGCTAGGGTTCATGATCCAATGCTCTATTTAGCTTACACGATGAAATGAGGCTAAAAGAGACAATTTTGAAGGCTACAGATTTCATTTTTGCCATCGCTTGGTTAGTGCAATGAAAAGAGTTTGAATATCTCAATAGAAGCTTGAGTCTACTGGCTCGCTACTTTATGACTTGTGCATTTTATATTCTATTACGTAGACATTACCAATAAAAAAGCGCCTGAGGCAGCCTCTATCGCCCTCGACGCTTATATCAGTTTAGCTTATAGTGACATGATTGGATGACGGGAATTTTAGCTTTCATCGCTTCATTCTTTGTAGCCTACCTGTCAGCCTCTCTAACCAATCAGCAACGTATAAATAATCCCCGGCCCATGCACACCGATCGTCAGGTCATTTTCAATATCCGAGGAGCGGCTTGGTCCTGAGATGAAGTGTACACCTGCGGGCAGCTGCTGTCGTCCACGCTGATCCAGTGGAACCAGTAGCTCGCCCAGTCGGGTATGCAAATTCTTTTTATACAGCAAAACAATACATACAGTTGGTAGTAAGCTTACAGAGCGTCCCTGCATAACGGACGAAGTGACCATCACGGTTCCGGTATACGCTGCGGCACCTTCTGCCATGACAATGCCGATATCCGCACCTGCGGCTGTTGCTCGCCAATCGGTCTGCTGGTCTTCATTCCATACTGAAAGATGTGCATCGGGTAGCCGTTGCTCCAGACGGAGCTGCTCCAGCTCAGGCAGCTGCTGACGCACAATCTCTCGTGCCTCTAAATCCTGAGCATACTGTGCAATCCATTCTCCTGCGGCTTCCAGATTATCGACCGATACCACATGTCCGCCCACCTCTTGAAAATGAGCAGTGAATCGCTCGACGCGTTCCTGCTCCTCCCAGCTCCATTCATTCCAGAAGGACGGCGCACCACGAAATGGATGGATAGGCGGCTCTGTAGCTCGCGGACGTCCTAGACGAGAGGAGATATGATCGATAAAGGTCTGCTGATTGCGCCGTGAGCGCTGTTCTAGCTCGGCAAGCCAGGGCGGCTGTGTAGCATTGTGATTCGCGGTATTTGCAATGTTGGTGGCTTGTGCAGTTTTTTCATTATTTAGGGAAGTTGTAGTACTGCTCACTATTGTAGCCTTCGTCGACATAGATGATCCCTCATTGTCCGTCGCTTTATTTTTCGATAGATCATTAGAACGATTGGTATCAAGACTCATCGAAGTCACCCCTTTTACTTCGTTGTCTCGCCTGAACGAGCTGCTCCATGCGATCCTTAACCGTAGCATCCATCGTTACCTGATCCTGCTGTAACTCCTGCTCCAGCTTGCTCCAGCGCTCACGGAATGGATCATCTGCCATTGGCGGCATATCCCGGTACGTATTCCAGCCCTTGAGTGGCCCTATTTTCAGTGAAATTGTACCATTATGCACTACAGGCTTCTGGAACAATCGTCCCATCTTCAGCGCTGCACCAAGACGCTTGGAATTGCCCATCAGGATCGCAAAGCCTTTCATGCCGATCGACTCCCAGCGATTGCCGTGACCACGCTCTACCTTACGGCGACGCAGATACACGAGCATATCATGCAGCGGAATTTTGACCGGACAGGCTTCATAACATGCACCACACAGACTGGATGCATTGGCGATATCATCCCACTCGGCTACATTACGATTAAGCGCAGGCGTTAGCACCGCACCGATCGGGCCACTATAAGTCCCACCATACGAATGCCCTCCAATCTGACGATAGACCGGGCATACATTGAGACAGGCACCACAACGAATGCAATTGAGCAATTCTTGAAATTCAGGATCGCCGAGCTGACCGGAACGTCCATTATCGACGATAATAATATGCATTTCCTCAGGCCCATCGCTGTCGTCATCGCGCTTAGGACCCGTAATACCAGACATGTACATCGTAAGACGCTGACCTGTAGCAGAGCGTGGCAGCAGTGTTGCCATCACCTCAAGATCTTCCCAGGACGGGATAATACGCTCCATACCCATCAGTGTAATTTGTGTCTTTGGCACAGTCGTTACCATCCGAGCATTGCCTTCATTTTCAAATAACACCATAGAGCCTGTCTCTGCAATTGCAAAGTTACAGCCGGTCATTCCGATATCCGCATCGAGAAACTTCTCGCGTAGCTTACGCCGCACATAGCCTGCCAGTACAGTTGTATCCGGTGGTAATTCCTCGCCTGCATCCTTCGATAATAGCTCGGCAATCTGATAGCGGTTTTTATGAATCGCTGGAATTACGATATGGGAAGGGCCTTCGCCAGCGAGCTGGATGATGTATTCCCCTAGATCGCTTTCCACTGCTTCAATGCCTGCTTCCTCCAGTGCATGATTAATATGCAGTTCCTCGGATACCATCGACTTGGATTTGACGACCGATTCGGCTTGCTTATGACATGCAATAGTCATGACAATCTCCGTCGCAGCTGCTGTATCCTCAGCAAAATGAACATGAACTCCATTCGCACGCGCATTTTCCACAAATAGATTCAGATAATAGTCCAGATTGGCAATCGTATGCAAACGAATCTGTCTACCTCGTTCACGCCACTCGTCCCAATTGCCATGCTCGGTCGAAGCGAGCTGCTTGCCATTACGTAGCCGCTCGGTCGTAAAACGAACCGCTTTACGCAAAAAGTCGTTGTTCAGTGCGATATCCGCGCGTTCTTTTACCGTAGCAGAGGTTTTCTCGCTCCTACTCATCGCACTGCCACCCCCTCGTAGAGCAGCTCAGCCAGATGCATCACTCGCACCTGCTCCCCCCGATGTCGCAGATTGCCAGCAATATTCATCAGACATGCCATATCCAGACCGACCAGTACCTCGGCTTCGGTTTCCTTGATATGATCAACCTTTTCCGTCACCATTGCGCCGGATATATCTGCCATCTTCACGGCAAAGGTACCGCCGAATCCACAGCAATCGTCAGCAAATGGTAATGGCACCAGCTCCAGTCCCTTCACCTGAGATAGCAGCGCCATCGGCTCCTCCTTCACGCCCAGCAGACGACTACCATGACAGGACGGATGATACGTCACTCGATGTGGAAAATAAGCACCGACATCGGTCATACCAAGCACCTGTACGAGAAATTGCGTAAACTCATACGTCTTCGCTTCCAGCGCCTGCGCTTGTTCCAGCCATTCCGGTTCGTCCTTGAATAGCTCTGCATAATGATGAATCATATATGTGCATGATCCTGAGGGTGAGACGACAAAGTCACTATCCTGAAACGCTTTCAAAATCGTTTTTGCGGTCGTACGTGTTTCCTCCCAGTAGCCGCTATTGTAGGACGGCTGTCCACAGCAGGTTTGTACCGAAGGAAAATCCAGCTTCACTCCATGCGCTGCTAGCAGGCGAACCATCGCCTCGCCAACCTGCGGATAGATCGCATCACTCAGACAGGTAATAAATAGCGATACCTTCATTGCTGCACCTCACCTTCATGGAATCGAATCCTATATAAAAAAGATGGCTTCTCGCTGCGAACACTCATCCCATACCCGGCGCTCCGGGCATACACATGCAATTCGCCGCATGACCGCCATCTTTTCAATGATACTTATGCTATCTATACTCATTTCCAAAAGTTATCCAACCGTTATGACCTGACTTAGCAGACTGAACGATGATCAGACAATCATGACTTTCATAGCCTGCTCCTGTAATTGCTCCACAATACGCTGTTCAATACGACTGTCGGTAATCAGCTGATCGACCTCATTCAGATTCATCACATGCGCAAATGCCTGTACCCCGAATTTGCTCGCATCCGCCAGTAAAATCACCTGATCCGCCATACCGACCATTTTCTGCTTTACACGTCCCTGTAGCTCATTCGACTCACTCACGCCGCGCTCCAGATGAACCCCCTGACAGGATAGAAAAAGCTTGTTCACATAGTAGGTGTCCAGTGAGCGCTCAGCCAGTGGGCCAACAAAGGACAGCGAGCGAGACACCAGCTGACCGCCAGTCGAGATCACCTCAATCTTCTCCCGATTGCTAAGCTGGGTCGCCACGCGAATCGAATTGGTGAGTACGGTCAGCGGAATATCCGGTAACGAGGCAGCCATATACCATGCTGTCGTACTCGCATCCAGCAGAATCCGATCATTGGGCTCGATGAGCTTGACCGCCTGCTCAGCAATACGGCGTTTTTCCTCCGCATGCATAATTTCACGTTCAGAGAATGGGGTCTCTGGCTGTTCGCTCTGTACACTAACCGCGCCACCATGTGAGCGCCTTAGCAGTCCCTGTCTTTCCAGACGATCCAGGTCACGCCGTATCGTCTCCTCTGTTACCTGACAGCGTTCACTCAGCTCCGTAACGCGCATACTTCCATGTTCATTGACCAGCTTCACAATCTTGTCATATCGCTGTGCCACCAGCATCATATCCTCAACTCCGACTCGTTATTGTACGGGCACCTCAACATATCGACAAAAGCCTACATACGCCTGCTGCCATGCCTCCTGATCCTGTGGCTCATACACATCAACAGGAAAGGAATCACGAATAACGGCGCGCGCTTCCCGAATATCTCGAAATGCACCCTGTGCTATCCATTGTACCGCCAGATTGCCAATTGCGCTTCCTTCGGCTGGCCCTGCCCATACGGGACGTGCAATCGCATTGGCTGTCCACTGGCAGAGCAGACGATTTTGAATACCGCCACCTACCATATGCAGTCCATCGAAGGCTTTACCTGACAGTTGCTCGGTCAGCTCTAACACATAACGATATTTTAATACGAGACTTTCAAAAATGCAGCGTGCCATCGCGCCACGTGATGCTGGGATCGGCTGATTCGTCCGCCGACAGTAATCAGCAATTCGCTTCGCCATATCGCCTGCATGGAGGAAGATCGGATCATCTGGATCGATAAATGATTGAAATGCAGGCGCTTGCTCCACTCCGGATAACCATTCTCCATAAGAAGCATGATGCCCATTGCGCTCGCATTCACGCTTATACTCCTCGAAGATCCATAGCCCCATAATATTTTTGAGCAGACGATAGGTGCCGTATGCCCCACCTTCATTGGTAAAATTAAGCTGTAGCGCTTGCTCATGAATAACCGGCTCCGACATCTCTGTACCCATCAGTGACCATGTGCCACAGCTTAAATAAGCAAAGGAATCCGACAATGCTGGAACAGCGACAACTGCCGATGCTGTATCATGCTCCGCTACGGCTGTAACCGCAATGGCAGGCAATCCAAGCTCGTCCATAAGCGATGAGCGCAATTGCCCTGCCGAGGTGCCCGGCTGAACAGGCTTACCAAACCATGATGATGGGATGCCAATATGCGATAACAGCTTGCGATCCCATTCCTGCTGACGTGAATTGTACAGCTGCGTCGTCGTTGCATTCGTAAACTCGTTGATCATCTCACCTGTCATAAAATAACGTAGCAGATCGGGGATCATGAGCAAGCGCTGCGCTTCCTTTAGCAACGATGAATCCTCGCGACGTAAGGCCGCAAGCTGATACAGCGTGTTGAAGCTCAAAAATTGAATACCGGTCGCTTCAAAAATCCGCTCAGCCGTCAGCTCGGCGATCAGCTCCTCCATCACCCCTGTCGTATGCGGATCACGATAATGATACGGATTGCCAAGCAGCTCACCACTGCGCCCAATCAAGCCAAAATCCACTGCCCATGAATCAATACCGATACTTTCGGGCACCATCCGCTCCTGCTTCGCTGTTACCAAACCCTGCTGTAGCTCATGATACAGCCGTAAAATGTCCCAGTACAGATGCGGCCCAACCTTCACCGGCTCATTCGCAAAACGATGAATCTCCTGCGTCACGATCCGGTGGTCCGTCAGTCTGCCGACAATCGCCCTGCCACTGCCTGCGCCCAGATCATAAGCAAGAATCGTCACCAGCTTGCACCGCCCTTACCACGTACCAGAATACGCTGTCCATAGGCATCACCGAGATACGCTCTCATTGGATCGATCGGTAAGCCCTGCTCCTCACGCACGGCGTGCAATAGAGGCGTCACGTCAAATTCAAATGCTCGTCTGACCGCATCCTCCGCACCAAGCACATCGCCGCGTTGCTGCGCCTCGGCTACCTCGCGATGATCCACCAGCAGCGCCTTCGCATACTGGGTCTGCACATTCAGCACCGAGCGAATCATCGCTGGAATTTTCTGCTCAATATTGTGCGATTGATCGATCATATACGCGATACTGTTTACCGCATCGATCAGACGTTGCTCTCCACTTTCCGCTGCATCCAGGATCTGATAAAAGATCAGAAACAGCTCATACGGATTAATCGCACCAACGATCAGATCATCATCTGCATATTTATAGCTGTTAAAATGAAATCCACCCAATCGCCCTTCATCAATCAAATACGAGACGATATGCTCCACATTCGCACCAGGGAGATGATGCCCGGTATCGACCAGCACCTGTGCCTGCTCACCGAGCTTGAGGGCAAGATTATACGCCATGCCCCAATCCGCAATGTCTGTATGATAAAAGGCCGGCTCAAATGCCTTATATTCAATCAGCATCCGCATATCCGGCGATAGCGCTCCATACATTTCGGCAAGAGCCTCCAGCATCCAATGCTTACGCTGACGAATGCTGCCCTGCCCCGGATAGTTCGTACCATCGGCAAACCATAGACTGATATCGCGCGAGCCTGTGGCACGGGCAATATCGACGCATTCCAGCAAATGTGCAGTCGCTTTGCGCCGTACTGCGGGATCGGTATGCGTTACACTACCCAGCATATAATCCTCTTCCTGAAATAGGTTCGGATTGATCGCACCAATTTGCAAATTTAGACCTTCTGCATGACTGCGCAGCTTGCCATAATCGTCGACTTTATCCCACGGAATATGGATGGCCACAGATGGACATAATCCAGTTACCCGATGAACCTGTGCAGCATCCTCCAGCTTTTCAAATGGATCACGCGGCACGCCTTCCTTTTGAAACACTTTGAACCGTGTACCTGAATCGCCGTATCCCCAGGAAGGAGTCTCGATTTGGAGCGCTTTGAGACGGGATTTGATTTTGTTCAGATCCATTCCGCGAGCTTGCTGCTGTTCTTCGAATAAGGCGTAGGCTTTATCGGTCATGATTTTGCCTCCTTAGGCGGATAATTTATTTAACATGTGATTGTGTGTGCGTGTAATTGAATTTTCTTGCTGGGGCATCATTCACTGCGGGGAGGAATAAGGGGACGGACTCCGGTATCGCACAGGAATCTACGGAGTAGAAGTGAGTTGTAGATTCCCGTGCTCAAAGGTCGTCCTTTCCCCTTATTTCCTCCCCTCCGTTCCGCGATGCTTGCAATATATAAATTCACATACACGCTGAGTGGTGGCATTAGAAGGTAGCATTAGAAGCATGATTCAAGTTAGTTTGTGGATCGCTTCAATATTAATTTGCTTATGCCTTTATCTTGCGCTTGTATCGCTGACAAAGAATTGAACTGTCTTCATTAATCAAAGTCAAAATACTAGCTGATTTCAAAAAATAATAGCATATCATCAATCAACATATTGATGTGCGAGCCTTTGAGTATTTAGTCTCCTGAGCAGCTGCAACAATGCAAGCATTTTAATCACTTTAAAGACTTGAATTATTTTAAGTGTTTCAGGCAATACGAAACATTCGTATAGCGTATGACTTTAAGCTGTATAGCTCTTTCCTTCTATATAACAGCATAACAGCTCTGTGTCGCTATCTACTTTCTATCTCGTAAACGCCGCAGGCACACCGCCGTCGATAGTTAGCATGCAGCCGGTTGTTTTGGCTGATTTGGATGAGGCGAAGTAGGCTACGCCTTCGGCGATGTCGTCTGGGTAGATGTTGACGAGCAGTGTTGTCCGTTTGCGGTAGTGTTCTTCTAGCTGATCCGGTTCGATGCCGTAGGCGGCGGCGCGTTCGTTGCGCCAGTTGGAGTTCCAGATCGCTGAGCCTTGCAGGATCGCATCGGGCAAAATGGTGTTGACGCGGATACCATGTTCGCCGCCTTCGGCTGCGATGCAGCGTGCCAGATGAGCTTCCAGTGCTTTGGCTGAGCTGTAGGCAGTGACATTTTTGCCGGCGTAGACGGAGTTTTTAGAGCCGATGAACACCATGCTGCCGCCTAACTCCTGTTGCTTCATTACTTTGAACGCTTCACGAGCGACAAGGAAATAACCTGTGCCCAGTACATTCATATTCAGCTCCCATTCCTTGAGCGATGTTTCGTCAAATGGGCTAGAAGTTGCCAGACCTGCATTGTTGATTAAAATATCGACGCCACCGTATGCGATGGAAGCTTCGGCAAAAGCAGTCTCTACGAGCGCTTCGTTCGTCACATCCATGCGAACCGCCAGTGCACGTCCAGTGCCAAAGCTTGCATTCAGCTCATCGGCTACTTTTTGTGCGCCTTCCAGATTCAGGTCGGCGAGTACGACATGTGCTCCCTCGCTCACAAGGCGACGTGCTGTGGCACTACCAATGCCACCTGCTCCACCGGTAATCAGGGCAATCTGGCGAGAAAATTCTGCTTCTGGCGGTGCGAGTGTTAGCTTGTATAGCTCCAGCGGCCAGTATTCCACATGGTACGATTCCGCTTCGCTCAACGATACAAATTGTCCCAGTGCTGTCGCTCCACCCATAACTGCAATTGCGCGATGATACAGCGCACCACTGACCAGTGACATCGCATGACTTTTACCTGTATTGATCATTCCAATTCCTGGAATCAAAATAACACGTGGCGCAGGCTCGAACATCACATCGCCTTCGCTATGATTACGTTCAAAATATTCTTTATACCGTTGTTTATAACGATTCACACCTTCCAGCACTGCCTGCTTCAAGCCCTCTTGATCATCATCTGCTGGCGTCCAATCGATAAATAGCGGCGTCATCTTGGTATGTACCAGATGATCCGGGCAAGCTGCCCCAACCTGAGATAAAGTAGCCGAATCTCTTCCATTGACAAAGGTAAGCACATCGTCCGCATCATCGAAGGTTAAGATCATTCGTTTACTATCGCTAACAGCACAGCGCAGCGAAGGCATCAGACTCGCAACAAGCTGTTGACGCCGCTCAGATGATAACGCTTCCACTTTTGCACCGCCAAAGGCTTCCTTCTGACTTGCCTTCTCTGCAATGTACTCGGCTGCGCGATTAATCATCTCGATCGTCTTATTGTAGCATTCCTCCTGCGTTTCTCCCCATGTGACCAGACCATGCTTTTCCATCAGCACAAGCTCAGCATTCGGATGCTCCAGCACACCCTGTGCAATCATTTTGGATAGCGTAAAGCCCGGACGAATATATGGCACCCATACAAATCGATCACCGAAAATCTCCTTCGCAATTTCCTTACCATTATCCGCACAGCACAGGCTAATAATCGCATCAGGGTGTGTATGATCCACATGACGGAATGGCAGAAACGCATGCAGCAATGTCTCGATCGATGGACGAGGTGCCTTGGAATCGATCATACAGTTCGCAAGGTAAGCGACCATCTCTTCATCTGACATCTCTTCCCGCTCAAATAATGGACGAATATCCTCCATCCGTAATCCGGTAAAATGCTGCGCCTTCATCGAAGCCAGATCGGAGCCACTGCCCTTCACAAACATCACTTCTACATCGCGACCGCGAAAATCCTTCACGATTGTCTTGCTCGATGTGTTACCACCACCCCAGTTACATACCCGACGATCCGACCCGATCAGATTGGAGCGATATACAAGCTGATCTACACCTTCCTGAATAGCTGCTGCCTGACTGGAATCCCATTGATTTGGTATCATGCTTCATCCTCCATATATTGGCTTGGTCACAGCGCGATTCGATAATCCAGTATATGTAATATCGCTGCTGCTTCCTGCTGCTGAACCCGCTCATTCGGACTGATAATGATGAGAAGTGAGGGTTCCTTTTTCAGGAGTATATCATTTCTGTTTTGTTTTGAAAATACTTAATTCGGAAATAAACAAAAATATATTTAAAATTGATAACGCTTAAACAGAATAAAATAAACTATAATTGACGTGCAAAACTGTTTCAATCTAAAAAGACCCCACCAGCTGCGCAGTGAATCGCTTGCAGCTGATAGAGCCTTGAGATAAGGTGTGATGATTTTATAATTGCGTTAATTTCTTAGTGCTACGGCTAGAGCTAGCTTCTAGTGATTGATGTTAGCTTAGCTTGTGTTGATGATTGTTTACGCTTGTATTTGTTTGATTCGTGTTTGTTTATATAATCACGTGTAGATACATATGATCAGAAGCTTGAAGCCTTCAGCTTAGAAATGTAATGCCCAGGCGCCAGGACCGATCAATGCCAGACCGATCGCTACGACGATCAGGAACAGATTGTATTCAAAGCCGCCGCCACCATTAGCAAAGCCTTTTGGCCCGTGAACTTTAGCGATAGCGCCCAGCATCACTACAACAACGAGTACAGCCGCCAGCGGTAACCACAGACCGAACACGAATAGAATACCACTTAGCAGCTCAGCGATACCGCTAAGTGTGGCTGCAACATGACCGGGCTTGATACCGATCGATTCAAACCAACCGCCTGTTCCTTTGATACCATACCCACCAAACCAGCCAAACAATTTCTGTGTACCGTAAAAGACAAATACGACACCGATCATTAAACGAATAAGCAATAAACCGAAATCTTCCATTTTAAAACACTCCTTTTATAGGTTATGATTATATATTTTGATGTGATGTAGTTTAACTGCATCCTGAATGGCACATTATCCATGGTTGTTACATTAGTAATTGTACGATCGACTGTCTCGCTTCTTCTGCCTACAGCTATCGCTTAAACTCCAATCTCAGCATCGTCATCAGCTCTTTCCTTCATTAATCGAATGGATTAATCCAGCTCACGCACTTCAAATGGCAACAGCACCTGCTGTAATTTGGCACGATACTGCTCGTATTGCTCTGGCAACATCAGGTTTTTTCCCATCGTTTCATACGATTCATCATGAGCAAAACCCGGAGGATCTGTAGCAATCTCGAACAGAATTTCACCATGCTCTCTGAAGTAAATCGCGTTAAAGTAATTGCGATCACGTACTGCGGTGACACCATAGCCTTGATTGCCTACATATTCCTGCCATTCCAGCTGATCGCTATCATCGACTGCACGCCATGCGATATGATGCACGGTACCAACACCCATTTCACCACGCACGCCAGCGGTCATTTTCAGATCGATCACATTGCCGATCTCTGCCTGTGAATGATAACGAGTATAGTCGCCTTCCTGACCGATACGCTCTAATCCCATGGTCTGCTCCAGCAGATGAGCGGTCTGTGCAGGCTGCGAGGAATACAATGTCGCCCCTCCAAAGCCCTTAATCGCCATATCAGCACTCACACCGCCAAAGCTCCAGCCATTAGGATCAGCCGCACCACGTGCGACCAGTTCCAAATGCAGACCATGCGGATCATCGAATGCCAGAGAGGTTTCACCAAAGCGCATGTTGGTATGATACGTAATGCCGAATTGCTCCAACCGTTTCGCCCAGAAATCGAGCGTTCCTTGTGGCACAACATACGCGGTCACGCCAACCTGTCCATCTCCGATCACACCCTGCCGAGCACCTGCCCATGGGAAAAAGGTAATAATCGTACCCGGTTTGCCGCCTTCGTTACCAAAGTACAGATGGTATGTACCTGGATCATCGAAGTTAACGGTTTGTTTGACCAGACGCAGTCCAAGTACACCTGCATAAAAATCAACGTTTTCCTGTGGATGCCCTACAATTGCTGTAATGTGGTGAATACCCATTGTTTGTTTGCTCATCATCGTCGTCCCCTTTGAGTGGTTTATTTTGAGTGGTTATAAGGATCGATCATCTATTGAATGATCGTTTTGCAGATAATATTTTCGTCTTATTTAATAAATCTTAATTTAAAGATATTTGACTATGAGACAATATTACTTTGCTTTAAGATAAATGTCAACCCCCTTTATCTATTCTTTTGATCGATATGTAGAACAAGCTAAAGTGCCATGTTTTCATTCTGTTCAAAAGGGTAATGTAATGAAGAGTCACTACAACATAGCTGAGGACAACATAAGGAGGAGATTAACATGGCAGAGGATAACAAAATGGAAAACCCGAATTCAGAGGATACACTGATGGAGAAGCGCAAAAAGGAAAATGGCGCTAACCCAGAAACTCAAGCAGATGATTGGGTAGCGAAGCCATCTCCAGTTGCAGCAGGCGATGAAGATAAGGACAAAAAAGATTCTGATAAGTAATCTAGCGATTGCGTAATTGATAGCCTGCGATGAGCGGTATGTCGATTCATCACAGGATTGTGATTACTCGTATAGTAGACAGTATCGATCATTATGATCGGTGCTGTCTTTTTGTTTATTCGATATAAGGATCGGGTGAAAAGAAAGTAATACGGAGTTAGTATAAATAGCAAGAGCCTAAGACTAAATGAGTAGCCGTTATGATTAACTACTGTCTTAACATGTCGATTTAAAATCTTATGTCGTAGTACATATGCTTTATTTTAAAAAAGAAGGCTTTAACAAGGTTTACACTGTTTTCGGGCTATGGTAGGGTATCGTTGGACTATTGCAGGTGTTGTTGGAGGTTGCTTAACTGGAGCCGCGGCATCTTGCTTTTAAAAGAAGTAGGAGGCTAAATGATGAATACTATATATACGAAAATGAATATTTTGTTGCTGAGTGTGATTTTCGTTCTATGGATTCTATTACAGCTTGCATTGGACATGAGCATTTTTAAAAATCCACTCAACTATTGCGTCGCCTTTATTATTGTTTTCTTTACGATTCAATATGTAAAGTCTTCTAGATCATAAATTTAAGAACCGCATAAAAAACAAAAAAGAGCCTTCATTAGAGAGGGCTCCTTTTACATGATTATAAGCCAATCAAGAAATTAACTTCAACTGCTTCGCTTGCTCTTCTGTCAAAATGAATTGTTCCTGCGGGTATGTCTCATCTTCATTTTGTACGCCGAACATACTCATTACGTCGTTCCAGACACCTTTTTGGACTGCTTCTTCTTGTGTGATGATAATTTTCATATCGATCGCCGCCTTTGTTAGGATAACTTTACGTGATTATTTTATTACTTTAGCCAATACATTGAAGCTGTTGTTGTGTATGTCATCGGATGAAGAACGTCTATGTATACTTAAACGAATTGCTGATTCAGTTAAACAGCAGGCTTAGCGCTAGCCCAATATATCAACGTAGCAAAAAGACCAATTGCCTTGATGGGAATTGGTCTTTTTTATTAGCTACACCTCTATTCAACCATCAGAAATTAGAACCGAGCGGATGCTTATCACCATAACCGTCTGTCTATCCTAATGACTATCGAATGAGAATAGCGAATCAACGCTTGCTTCTCACTTAATACGGCTTCGCGTCATGTCCCTTATCTTCTGCTTTCTTCGCAGCAGCGTGAGCACGATGCAGTGGCTTGCCCATATTCGGATCAGCCAGCACCTTGTCCAGCTCCTCCTGCACGCGACGATGATACTCTTCATCTGCCTGCTTAATATTGCCAAGCACCAGACTACGGATATCCTCGTTACACTGGGCAAGGTTCGCGCCGAGGTTTTTCACCAGCTCATCGCGTTCCCAATCCTCGAAGTTGCGATACGTCTCCCCTGCCTGAGCAAAATCATTCGGACGGTCGATCTTCTCGCGCATCAGACGTGCATCATAGTATTCTGGCTCGTGATCCTTGCCTGCCTTTGGCGCTTCCTTCAGACCACCGAGTGAGGATGGCTCGTAGTTCACATGCGGATTTTGTCCGGGTGCACGGTCACTATGGTAGCGCATCTGTCCACCGGAATGATTCGTTGCGACACGGCTATGCGGTGCATTGATCGGCAGCTGCTGGTAGTTCGAGCCAACACGGTGACGCTGCGTATCGGAATACGAGAAGGTACGTCCTTGCAACAGCTTATCATCCGAGAAATCTAAGCCATCCACCAGTACACCTGTACCGAATGCGACTTGCTCTACTTCATTAAAATAATCCTCTGGATTGCGATTTAGGATCATTTTACCCACCTTCATAAATGGGAATTGATCCTCTGGCCACAGCTTCGTCGGATCAAGCGGATCGAAATCCAGCTCAGGATGGTAATTGTCCTCCATGATCTGGACACACAATTCCCATTCTGGATAATTGCCATTCTCGATTGCATCGTACAGATCAATCGTTGCATGGTTGAAGTCGAGTGATTGAATCTGGTTCGCCTCATCCTGCAACAGATTGCGGATGCCTTGCAGCGGCTCCCAGTGGTATTTGATCAATACCGCTTCGCCCGCTTCATTCACCCATTTGTATGTGTTCACACCCGAGCCCTGCATCTCCCGATAGTTGGCAGGAATGCCCCATGGCGAGAACAGGAACGTGATCATATGTGTAGATTCCGCGCTGTTACCGATAAAGTCGAAGAAACGCTCCATATCCTGTACATTCGTAATCGGATCTGGCTTGAACGCATGCACCATATCCGGGAATTTGAGCGGATCACGAATAAAGAAAATTTTCAGATTGTTACCGACCAGATCCCAGTTGCCATCCTCGGTATAAAATTTGGTCGCAAAGCCGCGCGGATCGCGTAACGTTTCCGGAGAATGTCCACCATGAACAACCGTTGAAAAGCGCACAAATACCGGTGTCTGCTTGCCCTTTTCCTGAAACAGCTTCGCGCGTGTATATTTGGATATCGGTTCATCCCCAACCGTGCCATACGCTTCAAATACGCCGTGTGCACCTGCTCCACGAGCATGCACTACCCGCTCAGGCACACGTTCACGGTCAAAATGAGTGATTTTCTCAAGGAAATTGTAATTCTCCATGGTAATCGGCCCACGGTTGCCTACCGTTCTCACATTCTGGTTGTCTGTGACAGGATGCCCCTGTCGATTCGTCAGCGTTATTTCTTCTTGATCATTCGATTGCGGTTGCTTTTTGTTCTCATCTGCCATAAAATCTTCCGCCTTTCAAGAAAGTATAAGTTTGCTGAAACCCTGCATACATAGTGACACGGAAAACAAGGCAACATTTCTGCCGCCGACTTGATCTGGTGGAACCAGTACAGATAGGAAGTCGCCTGGTATAGGACAGTAGCACTTCCATTGTTGGCAGTGTAGCCGCTTTTGCCGTTATCGTTACAGGCTGATAAGTTCATACACTGGCTTATCTTGTAACAATTGTGACAGATCAAGCGGTTACATTACCTTTTTTTACCTGCATGAATTCATTATAAAACAATTTCCGGCGGAAAAGTGAATGATTTCTTATTTTTGTCCAATTTGTGAATGAAGATTGGGTGAAATGGCAGATGAAATGGGGGTGGAGGTTGGGCATGCATGGGGATTGTGCTTGGAGGGGCACCACTTCGGCAAGGAATAAGGGAACGGACTCGGGTGGAGCCGCGGGAATCTTTTGGATTGGGAGAGAATGAAGATTCCCGCCTCTCCAAAGGAGTCCTTTTCCCTTATTTCCTTGCCTGCGTTCTGTGCGATTTGCAGCATGAGTGATGTGTGTTTGAGTGACAACGCGCATGGTGCAATTCATGCTGCAATGTGGTGGGTGGGAGGAGCAGTAAGGTTTAAAATCTTTTAACTCGCTTTGCATCGTTTACGTTGAAGTACAGCTGCATGTGCTTCTAGAGTAAGTTTATGGTTTTATGGTTTTATGGTTTTATGGTTTTATGGTTTTATGGTTTTATGGTTTTATGGTTTTATGGTTTTATGGTTTTATGGTTTTATGGTTTTATGGTTTTATGGTTTTACAGTTCTGCTGTTTTGTGAGTTTATGAATGCATAGATGTATGGACGCTCGAATTTACTTTTTTACAGAATATCCAGACGCAGCCGTTGTAAGCTTGTATGGCGAATATACCATTTGCCGTCTAGATTGACGAAGGTTTCGTGATAGTAGCCATATCCATGGAAAGATTTATTCGGATTGCCCTCTGGGAAGGTAACCAGATCCTCCATTGGGGATAGTACTTTGGCTTCGGTGGCGGAGATGAATTCGATGTCGGCGCTATGTACCTGGTGTACGGTTACGGCGGGATCGACGAGGTCCTGGAAGACTTTGACGATTGTGTCGCGTCCCTCTAAAACGGGAATTGGGTTGCCCTCTGTGCTGAAGTCGGCTACAGCGTCTGGAGCGAATACGGTTTTGAGCCCTTCCCAATCTTTTGTATCAATGAAGCGGCAATAACGGGACTTGACCATCCGAATTTCCTCGTAAGCCAGTAAAAGTTCTGTACCTGTCAAAAAGTCTGTATTCATATGTGAATCCCTCTTTCTATATGTGTTAACCCCATAACTATCATACAGGCTGCTCGCTAGATCGCCAACCTTTAAGCGATAACGAGCAGCCCCTATGCAGATAACAATGGATTAATCCAATTCAATTCCTTTGGTTTCTTTGCCGAGGAACAAGACAGCAGCAGCGCCGATAACGATGGCGATGAAGAACATAATAAAGATGCTACTTACCGCTACTCCATTGCCGACGAGCATACCGACGAGGAATGGCGCGATTACACCGCCAATTCGCCCAAAGCCTGCGGCCATGCCTGTTCCGGTTGAGCGTACGCGCGTTGGGTACAGCTCTGGTGTATAGGCGTACAGACCGCCCCATGCTCCCAGATTGAAGAAGGACAGACAGATACCTGCTAGAATGAGCGACAGCTCACTTGTGGCAAAGCCGAACCAGATTGCACTTACTGCGGTGAGCAGCAGATACAACACCAGTACGAATTTACGACCGAATTTCTCAATAAAATATGCAGCTGTGAAGTAACCTGGCAGTTGTGCCAGCGTCATGATCAGCACGTATTCAAAGCTTTTGATCAGTGTAAAGCCCTTCAAGCCCATCACCGATGGCAGCCACAGGAACATACCATAATAGGAAAAGACCACGGTGAACCACAGAATCCACGCCATCATCGTGGCACGGCGATGCTCACTGCTCCAGATATCCTTTAGCCCCTGTAGGAATGAGACACGATCGGACGCTTTTCTGTTCAAATAACGCGGTGAATCCTCAATGGCGCGGCGCAGATAGAGTGCATACAATGCAGGAACCGCGCCGATCACAAAGCCCCATTGCCAGCCATAGCGTGCAATCACGAAGTACGCGACCACTGCGGAAATGATCCAGCCAAATGCCCAGAAGCTCTCCAGCAGCACGACCGCACGTCCGCGATCCTTCACCGATACCGATTCGGATACTAGCGTAGAAGCTACCGGCAATTCACCACCCAGACCAAACCCGGCAACAAAGCGTAGCAACAGTAATACGCCAAAGCCCGTTGCCAGCGCAGATAATCCACTAGCAATGGAGAAAATTAATAGCGTCCAGAGCAGGATCGACTTTCGTCCATAGCGATCTGCCAGATAACCCGCCGCAATGGCACCCACTGCCATCCCGACCGAGTTAATACTGGTCAAATAACCGATCTGCTGTGGGCTAAGCTCCCAGCTCTTCGCCAGTGCTGCCGCGATAAAGGAGATCATCCCCACCTCCATCGCATCGAACATCCAGCTGAAACCTGCGCTAAATAACAGCTTGCGCTGCTTTGGATTACGCAGTAGTTCCATATTATTCATCCCATAACCCCTTTTTCCTGACAGGTTTGTACTTTTTGTTACATACTTTGCCATTCTTAATCCAGCCCGTATGCAACTCGCCTGTCGTCATATATGTAGTCACGACCTCTATTATACCCAAAACGATAAAAAATACCTCACATTTATGCAGATGCTAAGCAATTAAAATTTTAATGTTCATTTTGTACAGTTAAACATAGCGATCACAAATTTAAGTAACTCATTTAATACACGTGCTATACATTGATTGAGGATTAATTTTTTTCCATATATTACATAGTCGAGGAGGACAATGATGATGGTACGAAACAAATTGCTGGCGGGGGTGCTTGCGGCCAGTATGGCATTCCCTCTCCTGCCGAATCACGCTTACATGGCAGCAGCTAATCCTACGGTAGTAGCTACGCCGGGGGCATGGTCAGCAGGACAGACACCGCCGAATCTTTCCCCGGATAAGCCTGTTCTGCTATTCGTGCATGGACTGACCAGTCAGGCAAAAATATGGTACGAGGACAATGATATGTACCAGTATGCCTACAATAATGGTTATCAGACCGCTTTTATTAACATGTATGACATTACCGGCACACCAGAAGACATGTGGAAAGACGGCGAGCTGCTTGCTGCCAAAATCAAAGAGATCAGCCAGCGCTATGGCGGCAAAAAAATCGTCATTATCGCCCATAGTAAAGGCGGTGTGGATACACAGGCTGCACTGGTACGCTACAATGCCTATCCTTACGTAAGTCGCGTGATTACGCTGAGTACACCGCATCATGGCTCCGAGCTGGCAGACCTTGCCTACAGTAGCTGGGCTGGCTGGCTTGCTGATCTGGTCGGCTCCCAAAGCCCGGGTACAAGCTCCTTGCAAACATCGTACATGCAGTATTTTCGCTCAGAAATGGACAAAGACCCGGATGTTAATAAGGTGCCCTTTTATACGATGGGCGGTGACAAATGGTCTGGCTCTGGCAAAGCCTCGTATACATTTGGCGGTGCGTATCTATCCGTATTTGGTAGCAATGATGGTGTCGTTACGACGGCAAGCGCACAGCTACCCGGCGCTACACTGATTCGTATAGGCCCGTGGAATCATGCCACCGTGCGCACAGGCTCCTATACATTCGATCTGTTCAAATCGTATATTGGTACCGTAACCGGAGCAGCCGCGAGCGCCGCACAAGCAGTGTCGTCCTCATCTCGCTTGACTGCGGCAGCCGTCAGCACGGATGTGTATCGTGATTCTACCGTGACAGGCAATGTGTATGGAGCTACACCTACCTCCCCACAGACCGATGCGAACACTGGTACGCCGGGCGCCTCCAGCAATAATGCATCTGCTGATGCCGCATTGCCTAATGGGCATTTGTATGTGCGCGGCGGTCAATCGAACGGTACCGCAAGCGAAGCATTAACGGTAGAGGATGGCGTACAATCCATTACGCTCGATTGGATTAGTAACAAACCACTGAAGGAATTGCAGATTATCGCTCCAAATGGCAAGCGTCAGCAAGTACGTGTGGAAAGTGCGAAAGACGATGATATTTTCAAAGGCGCCTATCACCAGATTGCTCGTCTCGATCAGCCTGTTGCAGGCAACTGGCAGGTACGCGGTGTAAACGATGGCTCTGGTGCGTACTTGATGACTGCTGTATATGCCTCCAATACTAGCAACGCAAGTCTACACACGTCGCTCTCTAGTGGTACACTTGATATGAAGCTAGAAACCGAGGGGCTACGTTCAGAACAGACAACAGCCAAATATACCGTCAACTATTATGACGGAGAGGGCAAACGAATCGCTCCACCGACCACTTCCCAGCGCTCGCTGATCGCTGGCGAAATGGAGACAAGTGTCCCAACACCAGCTACAGGTGAACCATCCAGTTACGTGATCACTACCGATATTAGTGGCGTGACCGCAGCTGGCAAGCCGTACAAGCGTACATTAATCAAGTCCGTCTATGTAGATGCGAATGGTCAGACGTATTCGGAATGAGATGGCGTAGTAGCGCCCAAACGCTTACGAGCACATAGCATGACATATCGCTGTGAATGTAATACTACCTAAGCATAGTGCAACATAAATGATACATGACGCTGTGAAAGACAAGGCTACAGCTACAGTAGGCATAACGTGCTATGTGCCAAGGTAGCGTTATACCAAACACATGCTACTACACAAAAAAGGACACCACTTTACCCTAAACAACTCCATCTATACCGTCAACCATCACATAAATAGCCCTGCATGCTTCGACACATGCAGGGCTATTCGATATATAAAGCTTATTTTATTTATTCGCTTCCTGCGCTTCTACAACAGGGAACCAGCCTGGAATATTAATGACCATATTCCATAGTGGATCAGGCAGAACGAGTGATTTTTGATCATTTTTGCTCAGTGTGTACAGAATCTCATTCTCGCGACCGGATTCTACTTTTTCGACCCAGTTTGGATCAACGATCAGCTGACGACCGAGAGCAACGAGTGGTGCGCCTGTTTCCAATACAGCGGCTGCATCATCTGGCGTTTTCACCGAACCTACACCGATAACCGGTACTTTGTTACCCACACGCTCTTGAATGATCGTCAGACGGGAACGTGTATCTTCTACACCACGACGAGGTACAGAATTGTACTCCATCAGCGATACGTGCAGATAGCTCAGGTTTTTCTCAGCCAGTGCATCGATCAGCACCAGTGTATCTGCCATTGTGATGCCTGGTGTTTCTGGTTCTTCCGGGGAGAAGCGATAGCCGACGATGAATGGGCCTTTCGCTTGCTCTTTGACAACACGTTGTACTTCATCTACAACAGCCAGTGGGAATGCCAGACGTGCATTCACATCGCCGCCCCATTTGTCTTCACGACGGTTGGAGTGTGGAGAGAAGAATTGCTGAATCAGATAACCGTTCGCACCGTGAATCTCCACGCCGTCAAAGCCAGCAGCAATCGCATTCGCTGTTGCTGTACCGAAATCTTTGATAATGCTCTCGATTTCTTGACCTGTCAGCTCACGAGGTGTTGGACCTTGACCGCCATCACCGCGCTCGCTTGGTACAGCGCTTGGTGCAACGACATCGCCGTCAACCAGCTCAGGTGGAGCCAGACGACCTGCATGGAAAATTTGCAATACTGCTTTAGAGCCGTTCTTTTTCAGTGTGTCTGCCAGACGAGTTAAGCCAGGTGTAAACTCCGCACCTACTGCGCGGAATTGGTTCGCAAAGCCTTTACCATTTGGAGTCACATGAGCAACAGCCGTGATCGACAGACCTACACCTGCTGTACGGCTTTCATAATATTCGAGCTCGGCATCGGATACTGTTTCATCCGGATTGGAGGAAGAGTGAGTCATTGGCGCCAGAACAAGGCGGTTTTTCAGTTCAATACCATCATTCAGCTTGAATGGCTGAAACAAAGCTTGATATTTTGGATTCATGGTTAATCTCTCCTATCTCTATAGTGAGGTTAATGTACGATCTGATCATTTGCCAGATTATTATTATAAGTAACAGAGTATAGTATAGTAAACAATTTAGTATTGTGCAAGTTTTTCTTGTATCCAATTTTACTTACAATCTTAATTTCAAAAATAAAACCGGTATCAGGATTGCGATACCGGTTTTGCTTGTTGTGAAGACGAATTACGTTTACCCTCATTCTTCGTAGCTTCAGCGGTGCCCGATTGACGATCTCGACGTGGTGGTTCTTTTAAGAAGAAGATCATGACGAGCGCAGCTGCTGACAGAATCGATGCAACCATAAATGCCATATTGGTACCATGAATCATCGACAGATCAGCTGGCTTACCTGACATTGCGGCAGAAGCCGATGCATTGGTAAATACCGTAATCAGTACAGCTGTACCGATCGAGCCCCCTACCTGACGAAGCGTATTGTTCATCGCCGTTGCGTGGGATAGCAGATGGGTTGGCAGCTGATTCAGACCAGCTGTCGTTACGGGCATCATGACCATCGACAAGCCCAGCATACGCATTGCAAACATGACCATAATCAGCCATACAGGTGTCTGATCACTCAGCATCGTAAAGGGCACGGTACCGATCAGCAGTAAGGCTAGACCGGTAACACCTAGCGTTTTTGCACCGATTTTATCAAAAATACGACCGGTGATCGGCGACATAATCCCCATCAGAATCGCCCCCGGCAATACGATCAGACCGGATTGTACAGCAGACAGATGACGTGCATTTTGAATATACAGCGGTAGCAATGTCGATGCACCGATCATCGCAGTAAATACGATCACGGTAATAATCATCGAAATCGTAAACAGTCGATCTTTAAAGACACGGAACTCCAGCAGCGGTTGCTCCAGCTTGAACTGTCTGCGTACAAATAGAATCAAGCTAACCGCACCAATCGCGATTGTAATCAGCACAGTTGGATCATTCCAGCCTTTAGAGGCGGTACTGAATCCGTACAACAATCCACCAAAACCGATTGTCGATAAGACGACAGAGATCATATCCAGCTTCGGATCACGTAGCTTGCCAACATTTTTCAAGGCAAAAATCGCAATGACAAGGTCAATGATCGCAATTGGCAGGATGATGTAAAACAGGTCACGCCATGAAAATGTATCTACAACCCAGCCTGATAATGTTGGACCAATCGCTGGTGCAAATGAAATGACCAGACCGATCATCCCCATCGCTGCACCGCGACTTTCTTTGGGGAAAATGACCAGGAATACCGTCTGCATCAGCGGCATAACGATACCAGCACCTGCTGCCTGGATCACGCGACCTACAAGTAGTACGCCAAAGGTTGGCGAGATCGCTGCAATCAGCGTACCGAGTGCAAACAGTCCAATCGATGTAATAAATAATGCTCTTGTATTAAATTTATCAATTAAGTAAGCCGTGATCGGAATCATAATCCCGTTCACCAGCATAAAAATCGTCGTCAGCCACTGCGCCGCAGTTGCGTCGATCTTCAAATCTCTCATAATATGGGGCAGGGCGGTAACGAGTAGCGTCTGATTGAGAATCGCTACAAATGCACCTGCCAGCATAATTCCGACAATGACCTTAATATTCACTTTAGGCCTTGGCTCTTCTACTGGATTAGCCGTTGTATTAGCCATGTTTCTCGTCCTCCCAATTTGCAAAATAAACATGTTGTAAGTAGGCAACCTCGGCCTGAAGTTCTTCACGTTGCTTCAGATAGGAGATTAATGCATCCATCATGAACGTTTGCGGAACCTTTTTTCTACGTTCGGCGTCCAGCCGTTCCACAGCTGCGACCAGATCCGATTGAACGGCTTCTGGACTGTGCTTGCGAATCGCCTGTAGCAGCTCGCGCACACTTTTACGCCATTCACTCTCTCCAAAGTACCGCCGACTGGAATCAGGCTCGTACAGCTTCATACGCTCTGCTGCTTCCTCATTAATGACCGGCGTGCGTCCAAGACGCTTTTCGATCATTCCTTCAATTGCATCAACAATTAATTCGGCGACACGATCAATATGCTTCTCTGTAATAGGAAGCTTACGATCCAGACGAGTAAGTACAATCATCTCTCTAGATATCGCCTGCATGCATATCGATAGATCCCATACAATCGGTTCAATCCGAGTGCCATATGCAAGCAGCAGCTCTTCCTTTTGCCAGTTCAGCATCATCCGCTTAAAATCGAGCATGACCTGACGAATCTGCGAGCCAAGCTCCATCGGCATATTTTGATTCAAATTTACAAAGAAATCATGCTTCACGACAAAGGATTGCAGCTGTACGGATATTTTATGCATCAGCTGATCGCGCAGAGACACATCATCATCAAAATGAAGTGAGCTGGTAGAGCCTACAATTTCCTCATGCAATGTACGAATGATTTGCAGCAGAATGTCCTCTTTGGACTCGAACATTTTATAAATGGATGCCTTGGACATATTACATTGCTCCGCAATATCCTGCACGGTGGTCGCAAAGTAGCCTTTCTCTGCAAATAGTTGTCCACCAGCTTTTAACACTGCTTTCTTACGATCGTCTCCCATACAGATGCATCTCCTACAAGGTTGTTTTTATGTGTTTGTGTATACCCCTTCAAAATAAAACCTGACGGTACTGTGAGAACCCGTCAGTTCTTACTTACTATTTTATACCTCGTTATTTGGAAAGTCAAACGGGGTTTATGTAAATTTTTCAGTATTTTTTGATTTTAGAGCTTTCACGGAGCTTTGGGCGATGCTTAATTGGTGGGATTGAGTTTAGTGGATTTTGAATATGCTGGGTTTGTGTTGCTGAGCTGTTGTAGGTTGATTTTTGCTATTTGGGGAGTGTTCTAAGTGTTTGATGGAGTGATTGTGGAGGGGATTGGCTTGGGAGTTGGAGCGGTTAAGCCAGGTGTGTGCTTGGGCGTACACCACTTGCGGCAAGGAATAAGGGAACGGACTCCCGTCTCGCACAGGAATCTACGAAATGGGAGGTAATGTAGATTCCCGTGCTCAAAAGTCGTCCTTTCCCCTTATTTCCTTCCCTCCGTTCTATGCTGCTTGCAGCATACGTGGAGGAACTTGAAAGTATGCAACATGATTGCTGTTTTCATTATATGCATTAATTAAGCTTTGTTCTTTGTTAATATAGAGTTCTTTTATAACATATAGCGTTTAAGGAAGTAGAACTTAGCACTTTAAACTTACAGCTTAAAGTCAGAACTTGAAACTTGGAAATGGCACTCATTATCTCTGCCCCATACTGGAATGAGCATGTGTAAGCCGAAATCAAAAGATAGTGTGGGCGGGATGAGCCTTTGAATAGCATTTTTGTCTGGCTTTGTGGTTAGTTTATGAAATTGGTTCTAGTGTGTCTTGGTAGGTGGAAGTAGGATTGAATGTAATTTTGTTTGGCGTGTTGGTGATTGATAGGGATTTAGTGATGGCTTGCTGTATGTATGTGTAGATGATTGGGAATAGCAAAAAACCGGCAAGTTCTCTGGTGAGAGCTTGCCGGTTTTTTGTTGGATATTTATTTGCTGAATAGTGAAGTAGATGTGGATTGTATCATGTATGGATTTAAAGGTTACATGATACAAGCAGTCGTATATTATTCGTTCAGGGCTTGCTCCAGACCCTTCAGGTTTTCGCGCATCACCGTAATGTAGTTTTCGCCTGCTTTGACCTGGTCGTCGGTTAAGCCTTCGAGTGGGTTGAGGACGGCTGTTTTGGCGCCGACTTCATTGGCGATCGTTTCAGCGATTTTAGGTGATACCAAGGTTTCAAAGAAGATCGTTTTAACATTGTGCTGTTTAGCAAAATCAACTACTTTAGCCATTTGTGCAGCAGTTGGCTCTTGTTCTGGTGATAGTCCGCTGATCGGCACCTGTGTTAAGCCATAGTCGCGTGCCATGTAGGCGAACGCAGCGTGTTGAGTAATAAAGTCTTTGCGTTTGGCACTGGATAGACCGGTTTTATAATCGTTGTCCAATTGCGCCAGTTCCTTGATATATGCATCTGCATTTTGTTTATATTGATCAGCATGGGTTGGATCGAGCTGTACCAATGCGGCTTCAATGTTTTTCACTTCGGTTTGGGCTTGCTTCGGTGACAGCCATACGTGTGGATCAAATCCACCATGATCATGACCTTCCTCGCTATGATCTGCGGCTTCTTCACTGTGATCTCCAGCTTCACCTTCATGCTCATGATCCTCTTCCTCGGTACCTTCGAGAATCTGTACACCTTTACTTGCTTCGACGAGTACCGGGCCGTTGCTACCAAGTGAATCCTTCACCTGATCGATCCAGCCTTCCATGCCTGCACCATTATAGACGATCATATTAGCTTCGGTCATTTTGGCAATATCCTGCGGAGTAGGCTCCCAATCATGTGGCTCTGTGCCTGGTGGGATCAGAACCTCAACATCAGCGAGATCACCCGCAACCTTTGATGTGAATTCCTCCATCGGGTAAAAGCTCGTAATAATATGAAGCTTGGATGTACCGGATGTTTCCGAACCTGCTGTACTGTTACTTGCTGCCCCATTGCTACCGCTATTCCCACAGCCAGCAAGCATGACACCCAGACTTAGCAAAGCTGCCGCAGGCATCATCAACCAATTGCGTTTGTTCCCATTGTTTTTCATGAATATGTGTTCTCCTTCCCACTCCATAGAATAGTGAAGGCAAGCCGTGCGAACGACCTGCCTTTATATTTAGTTTTTATGAAGAACCTCAGTTTGCACTTTGCTCTTCTGTGCATTACCGCTCTGGCGCTGCCAGAAACGACGACTGTCCAGATCAGGGCCTTCCAGCATATCATTGCCCCGGCGCATACGGTTCAGGATACGCTGAATGCCTAATCCGATCAGCAGAAATGCAAGCAACAGTAGAGCGACAGTAGCACCCGGAGGTGTGTTCACATAATAGGAAGTGGTCAGACCGCCGAACATGCCAGTCAAACCGATCAATACCGCCATAATCAGTGCGGAAGCAAAGCCCCTTGCAAAACGAAGCGATAGTGCTGCTGGCAATGCCATCAGCGCCGATACGAGCAATACACCGACGATCGGCATCGCTGCTGCAACCGTCATGCCCGTTAATACGGAAAATGTCTGCGACAGCCAGCGTACATGCGTACCACCAATCTGTGCGGTTTCTTCATCAAAGGTAATATTGTAAAGTGGACGACGCATCGTCACCCAGAATGCGAGTACGATCACGAATACCGCGCCAATAATCCATAGCTGCTCTGTACTCACGGCTACAATCGAGCCAAATAGATACGAGCTGAAGCTACGATTCAGTCCAGAATCCATACTCATCAGTACCAGTGCAAGCGCAAGACCGCCTGTCATAATAACCGCAATCGATACTTCACCGTATCCACGGAAATTTTGCCGTAATCGTTCTATAACGAGTGCGCCCAGCACAGCAACTAGAAATCCACCAACAGACGGATTAATGCCAGCAATCGCACCAATCGCTACCCCTGCCAGCGATACGTGTGACAGCGTATCTGCCATCAATACCTGTCTACGCAGGACGAGATATACTCCAAGCAAAGGAGCAATAATCGCGATCATGCCTCCGGCCCAAAATGCACGCTGCATGAACTCGTAGTCAAACATGCCCATCCTCCGCCCTCCTCTCGTTCCAGACGAATCGTGCGATCCAGATACGGCTCTGCTTCTTCCAGACCGTGGGTTACCATCACGACAGTTCGTCCGTGCGCCTTCACATGGTGACGCATCAGTTCATAAAATCCTTTACGACTTTCCAGATCCATTCCGGTTGTCGGTTCATCCAAAATTAATACATCCGGTTCCTGTGCCAGTGCGCGTGCGATACACACACGTTGCTTCTGTCCACCGGACAGCTCGCCAATTTTACGATCACGAAGCTCCCACATGCCGACTGCTTCCAGCGAGCTTTGCACCAGTGCTGCTTGCTTATTTCCAAAGCGCTTGAATAAGCCCAGTCGCATCGAGCAGCCGGAACGAACCAGCTCGTATACCGTGCTAGGAAAGCCACTATTAAACGAGGCAACCTGCTGAGGCACATAGCCGATGATCGGCTTGCCTCCTTTTTCATTACGATTAATCTGTACGCGCCCACTCCACGGCTTCAAAATACCGAGCAATAGCTTGAGTGAGGTTGTCTTAGCGGCACCATTCGGCCCGCTTAATGCCATAAATTCATTACTGTATATGTCCATCGATAACCGATTCACCACCGGCTCACGATCATAGCCAAATACTACATCCTGCATAGAAGCCAGTAACACGTAAAGCACTCCTTTCACCTTGTTTTGCGTTTAAAACCCATTATTTATTATAATATCGATTCGATTGATATGGATGATATCGGGAGTTTCTGCTTCGTTTTGTCTTGAAGAACCACTGAGATAGCAAGTAGCTACAGTGATAATTTCCATCGATATTCCGGTCGTTTTTCTTTTCTTCGTAAATATTACGAATATCACCTGATTTACTTTACTCCTGCCATGTTAGCATTGTCAAGGGTTTAAACAAAATAATTACGATTTAGCCATTATACCGATGATGTGATCAGATCGTGACTAGAATTACGCTTGGATGAGCTAGTGTATGACTATTTCTACATTCAGAGGAACGACAATACATATGTTTCTTCTATATAAAGTACATAACCATCTATTCTGTCTTCATCTAACTTGCTTTTACGTGATCATGTAGCAGTATGAAAATTAAATCCCCTTATATTCTCTTTGTGCACACGATTTGTGTATATAAAGCCCCTACATTCACGACTTATAGAATTGCTATATGTATAACTAGAACCAAATAACCTTGAAACGCAAACTAACCTTACTCTCGAAACTCAGAAACCAGGCCTAACTCAAGGAACATCATAAAAAGAGGAACCTCGCAGGGAGATTCCTCTTTTATCATATATATTACAGATGATTCACCAGATACAGACGGGAAGTCTCCTCCCAGATCTCGCCCTGCTGTAGACTAATAAAGCCCTTCTCCTCATCCGGCAAATCGACATTTGGCGCATTCACCAGATTCGTTTGCGGCTCAGGGCAGAGGAATGTACCGGATGCTTCACAATTCCAGATCATCCAGTGCTTATAACCAGTACCGGCATCATAGACGAGCTTCACACCAAGACGCTGGTCCGCCAGCTCCGCGATATTACGACCATTTTGTGGCTCTGCGGTATAGTGATTATCCATCGCTTCGGTATAGGGATTCGCACCTGTTGTTTTTAACTGCTCTTCCCAGTCCGACAGTGGCTGGAATTGTCCAGTTGGCAGCATACGCTCACTCATCGCACGACGCCCACCAAAGGTCGCCTTGAAGCTCATATCGTCCGCTGAACTGTCTGGAGCAAATGGCGCATTCAGCGCCGTATGGAATGCTAGCATCATCGGCATCGGATCATTCCCCAGATTTTGCACGCTCACCTGCTGCTGCAAGCCACGCTCCGATAATGTGTACACAAGGCGCGCTGTGAACGAATGCGGCCAGTAGCTATATACCGGATGCGATTCATCGATCGTTACGCTCAGCGCAACACGACTTTCTTTTTCATTAGCCTCATAGTAATCCACATCCCACACAATCGTATGCAGGAAACCATGCAGATGATTGTGTGTAGCCGGCTCATTGATTGGAAAATTATATGTGCGTCCATTCCATGTGAATGTACCGTCCTCATAACGGTTTGGCGGGAATAGTACCGGAATACCATGTGTTCCTGGACTTGCACGGAACTCATCCATCTCGCTCTCCTGCGGCTCACGCAGGAAATGATAGCCGTTCCCATGATCACGATAAGCGATCAGATTGGCACCTACACCTGGCAGTACAACAGCTTCAAGCTGCTGATAGCGAAGCCATACTGCTGGCTCGCCCTGATACGATTGTTCAAAAGCACTGGCATGATTGGACATTATAATTCTCCTTTTCCCTATCCTAATGTAGTGTTAGCTAACAAAATCATACAATGCGAATCTTCTCGCCCTTACGCGCAGATTCCAGACAGGCAGCAATCACGCGAGTATTGCGGATCGCATCCTCGGGACTGTAAGGCAATGGTGTTCCGTCCAGCACCGCTGCTGCAAAGGCATCCACCTGCAGGGCAAAATGATTGGCAAGCTCGATATGTTCTTCACGCTTGCCCTCATCGGTATAAATCGTAATTTGTGGCTCATCCTCGCTATCATCACGTCGAAACGCATAAGGGAGCTTAATCCGTCCCTTTGTCCCGATAATTTCTAATGCACAGCTGGGATAGGCCCACATACCACACTCAAATGTAGCCGAGCGGCTATTTGGAAATTCCAGCAGACCAGAAGCCATCATATCGACATGATCATGCTTGGCGGAAAACATCGCATGCACCGTAACCGCTGTCGGC
Source organism: Paenibacillus hunanensis (assembly GCF_034055775.1). Taxonomy (NCBI): domain Bacteria; kingdom Bacillati; phylum Bacillota; class Bacilli; order Caryophanales; family Paenibacillaceae; genus Paenibacillus; species Paenibacillus hunanensis. Next base: position 3,316,886 of record NZ_CP139194.1, read on the forward strand.
TCTGCACCAAAATACATCCGTGCAGCCGACACCGGATACACACCAAGATCATACAGTGAGCCACCGCCCATCTCGCGGCGATAGCGCACATTTTCTAGATCATCTGCATTGTTGGAGGTGAAGCGGCCATGCATACTGCGCAGCATACCAATCTCACCGGAATGAATAATTTCGCGGACACGAGCATGCTTAGGATGATATCGATACATGAAGCCCTCAGCAAATACCACACCCTGCTTGCGACACATATCTACCATCTCAGCAGCATCGACAGCATCAAGAGCAGCGGGTTTTTCACATAATACATGCTTGCCTGCCTGGGCTGACTTGATCGTCCATTCCTTGTGCAAATGATTGGGCAATGGAATGTAGACTGCATCAATATCGGGATCATCCAGCATTTCCTCATAGCTACCATAGAAACGAGGAATATGACAGCGCTCTGCAACCTCTTCAGCCTGCTCGATATGACGACTGGAGATCGCCAGCACCTCATTGCGTGATGATTCCCGAATCGATGGGATGATGACGCTTACAGCAATCTCCGCAGTGCTAATAATTCCCCAACGTAATTTACGCTCTGTCATGATTGCACTCTCCCTTCACTTTATCGTTGAGAGGATGTCAGATCGTGTTCCTTCACGCAATATGGTGGTGCTCTACCTATCGTATTCCTATCATACCGTCGCCACATCGTCAGGGCGAGGATGGTCAGCTATTTGCGTTTCCATTCCTGCTGCCCTAACAATGAAGATACTCATCCGGCTCGTATCCGAACCTTTTACCTGTAATTATCAGCTTCTGCCCGTGTGAGCATGCCGATGCAACGATCCAGATCGGTCTTCACCTGCTTTTTATACAGCTTCGCCTTTTCAGGCCCATCATCTGTAAAATGATAAATAACAATTTCTTGAAAATCAACCTTCGGATCATTACCCTTGAGCTGCTTTGTCCGATAAAAAATACCATCATGCACCAGCTCATGCAGGGCACGATAAATCTCACTCTGTGGTGGCGAATATCCAAAATCCTTAAATCGTTCCTTCATGCTCTCCAGCATCTCGTAGCCGTAACCACGATGCTCCTCGACCATTGTAATCAAATACAGCTTAATAAATGCTCGCTGTGCGATCATAAATGCCATCCTGCTCACTCCTTTCGCATTAAGGCAAATGAAATCCTTCTCTATTATATGAAATTTTCACCGTTTTGAACAACAAAAAAAGCCCTAACGGGCTTTTCGATATGGAATGCCAGTCACCCAGACGCCAAAGCGAAGACGCGACAGCAGATAAGTCAATAGAATCGACATCACGAGTGCTACCAGCCAGACGATAGTCATTCGTATCGTCACATTCCAGCCACTAAACAGCCAGTCGTCCATCATATAGGCAAGACGCAGCATATAGGCATGTGCCAAATATCCGCCATACGAATACCGACTCAACGTTATCCATAGCTGCTTCGTCCGTTCACTAGCCGTACGATCGATGCGAAGTGCCACCTGATACACAAGTAGAACGAGTGCCACAAGAAACAGTGCCATCCACGGTTGCAGCAGCACAAGCGACATGAAGCGACGGCCAAAGCCTGCGTCCATCGGGAAATCTCCCAGCACTACACCCGTATAATACACGGCAAAAATCCCGCACACGAGCAGCACGATCCATTTGATCCGCTGCAAAACATCCAGGAAAACCTTAATATGTAGACCAGCAAGTGCACCAAGCACAAAATAATACAAATAATAAATAATATTCCGATCTGCATACGTTGTAAAATAAGGAGTGAGCACCGGAATATGCCATGCTTGAAAGGCTCGCATTAGCCACGGAAGTAGCATCAGTAATATCTCATAAGCAACAGTCAATCCAATGATAATAACTACCGCGCGTCGTCCATTTCCTTTGAACGCTCCAGATATCCTTCGCACAAGCTTACGCAACCACGGAAAGAGCAAATACATCGGAATAATCATTACGATATACCATAGATGATAGCTCGACTTGCCTGTAAATATATATCGTAGCGTAGTCAGAATCGATTCCGGTATCGGCTTCATTGCAAACGTGCCTGCCAGGATCGTATAGAATAATGTCCATACGAGATAAGGCACAACGATATCTTTGAAGCGCTTGCGAATAAACGAGCCATACGCTAGCTCGCCATCGTAGTTATAAAAAAGCACCAGCCCCGTAATGAAAATAAAGGCCGGTACTGCAAATTTGGCCGCTATTAGCAAAAGTGTGAGCCTCGCGCCATCTGCCATTGCTATTTCTGGAGCAACGGAATAATGAGCGATCGAATGCTGTAGCACAACGGCGGCAAAGGCCATGCCACGCAAAATCTCGATTTCGCCAAGTCTTTGTTTTGAACTCATTCTTCTTTTCTGTCATCCTTCCGATTCCAATCGTACTGCTGTGCTCCGGCATTATTTACAAATGAGAGCGCCCTGCGTGCTCCAATCTGGCTCAGAAGCCGATTGCGGAACAGGCATTTTGGGAGCAGGAATTGGACTTGGTGATTGTGGTGCTGCACCTGGCATACGAAGTTCATTGCGAAGCTTTTTCATCCATTGACGGCGCGATTTCTTTTTCTCTTTCATCGAGCCTGACGTCTGACCTGGTTTCTGATAATTGTCCGTCATGCCAGTTGACATCATTGCTTGCATCAGAATTACCTCCCCATTTTAGTTTGAAAGGCACTCAGCCTTTCACTGTCAGTATAACGTCAATTCCATGAAACGGATAGGGCATTTATAACCGAATCCATAATTATTCACTAGAATCGAGGTCGAACCTTGCCAGATAATGACGAAAGACCCATCCTCGGAAACAACACGCCCGAGAATGGGTCTGCAAAAGCTATACAGTGGAAAAGTCATCCTTTTCCTTCGTATAGCGGGATGTCATGCGCCTTAATCTCACCAATGGAGTGCGCTCATCCATATCTACTTGTATATTATCGTGGCTGGTGATGCGGCTTATACGCCGTATCCACCATTCGAATAGGAAGTGATTTTGTTGTCTGAGCCCTGGCTGTCCTCATTGGTGTCCTTTGGCTTGACATCCTTGCGTGTTTCCGAATGTTTCGGATCATCCTCGGTACGATGATTATGCGGCTGATTATCCTTATTTACATGTTGTTCGTCTTTATTCGTCATGTTGATAGCCTCCTGTCGCAAATTCACTCATCTACATGCCGTGATTATCCGGCTTCTTCTTTATTACCCGTATAGGCATCCCGTTAAACGAAAAGCGACAGTCGAACTTATCCATGACATATTCTACCTATTTAATAATATATTTAATATCAATCAAAAATAGATCAACAATATTAGAATAAACCTCATCTCAATGCACATCTATCCTATTCCATCCTCTATCCATTTTGCCTTGGCTTCACTCGATTCGTTGCCTGCGCCTGTAATGGATCATCCGGCCAGTAATGCTTTGGATATCTGCCTTTTAGATCCTTTTTCACTTCGAAATAAGTATTCGCCCAGAAGCTTGCCAGATCGCGAGTTACCTGCACCGGGCGACTGGCAGGAGAAAGCAATTGAATCGTTAGCGGAATGCGTCCACCAAGCAGAGGGGTAGACATACAGCCGAACATTTCCTGTAATCGAACCGCGATAAATGGCTGCGCTGGATCGCTATAATCAATCGGAATCCGCGAGCCGCTCGGTACGGTAATATGCGTAGGTACTACCTGCTCCATCTCCTGCCGCTGCTGCCAATCCAGCATACCGAGTAGCAGCTCGGTCATAGATAAACGGCGCAGATCAGATAATCGCCGGATGTCGCCCATATAAGGCAGCAGCCAATCCTCCGCATGGGACAGGAGGGCTGCATCATTCATCGCGGGATAATGCTCTGGCTGTAACCTATGCATTACCCCCATACGCTCACGTAGCTGGGTAGCTGGCTTCGTCCAATTGAACCAATCCAGGCCGCGTGCATGACCTTGCAGGGCTACAATCAATGCACTTCGAATCGATTCAGTGGACGGTGCAGTATCATTTACTGCTCGCAGTACAATCGCACCCAGTCGTTGTACCCTTTGAGCACGAATCGCTTCTTTATCTTCATCATAAGTAACCTCGGTGCGATCCGAGATATGATTGGCATGAAGCTGCTTTAACATATCTTCCTCTAGCGCAGCCGCTAGCAGAATACGGCTATCGGTGCCCACATCCTCCAGCTCAGCCGCCACAATATAGGGTGTGCCTGCAAGTAGATGAGTTCCACCATATCCATTCGGCAAAAGCGCACCTCGCCCCATCCGCAGCAAAAATCGCCCATCTCGGCGATTTTGCCCGATACGGTCGGGATAAGCGAGTGATAACAGAGCACCAATCCAGCCGTCGGATGCAGATAACGAAGCTGACTTTTTAACTGAAACCGATGACTGCTGATCTATAGCCTCTTCCATACGCTCTAGCTCACGCCATTGACGTACAAATCGCTGGCTCCATTCCTTAATCCGCTCTACTGCGCTCGTCTCTACACGATGTTTACTTCTTCCATATAATGCGCGCACACGCTCCGCTAGCTCGATACCAGCAGCAGGCGGTAAAATATCTCGTTCCTGCAACAAGGCTGCCAGATCACATGCCTCTGGAATAAGCTCTAGCTCGCCCGCCTTGATCATCATGTGGGAAAGTCTTGGATGCGCACCGATAACTGTCATATTTCGTCCATGTGTCGTGATACGAAGCTGTTCATCGATCGCGTCCAGCTGCTGAAGCAATAGCTGCCCTTCTCGATAAGCCGCTTCAGGCGGAGGTGTAAGCCACGCCATCTCCCCTACATCACTTCCCCAGGCAGCAACCTCCAGAGCCAGCGGCGATAGATCGCTTTGTAGCATTTCGGGTCGGCGCTCGGCAGGTAATATACGATGCTCTTCAGCGCTCCACAGGCGATAGCATACACCCGGCTGTTGTCTGCCTGCACGTCCACGACGCTGATCGGCTGCATCAACCGATATCTGCCGCGTTTCCATCCGCTCCATTCCTGTGGTCGGCGAAAATACACGTGTGCGCATCAATCCGCTATCGATAACGATCGATACCCCTTGTATCGTTACACTGGATTCTGCCAGTGAAGTCGATAAAATAATCCGGCGTGTGCCATCACCACGCGGTCGTACCGCTTCATCCTGCTGCTCTGCCTTCAAGCCGCCATGCAAAATAACGACTTCCACTCCTACTGGCAACTGTTGTCCACTATGGAGTAATTCGTTTTGCACAGACCGAATTTCACGCATTCCTGGCAAAAAGACAAGTAATTCTCCTTCCTGCTCCTGGAGTGCCCTGTGAATTACATGGACAATCTTAGGTTCCATACGCGCTCCCGGCTTGCGATACAGCGTATAAGCAGACTCACCTGCTTCATAATACGTTTCCACTGGATAGCTGCGTCCCCCACTGCGGAGCACAGGCGCATCACCTAACAACTGCGCTACAGGCCGAGGCTCCATCGTAGCCGACATGACCAGCACGCGTAGATCCTCACGCAAAAGAGACCTGCTTTCCAGCGTGAAAGCAAGCCCCAGATCGGCATTCAGATTACGCTCGTGGAACTCATCAAATATGACTAATCCAACCTGCTCCAGCGATGGGTCATGCTGTAGCATTCGAGTCAGCACGCCTTCTGTGACCACCTCAATTCGTGTCGCAGCACTAACCCGTGTATCCAGCGCTACCCGATAGCCTACTGTCTGCCCTACCTTTTCGCCAAGTGTTGCCGCCATATAGCGCGCTGCCGAGATCGCTGCCAGTCTGCGCGGCTCTAGCATCACAATACGGCGACCAGCTAGCCACGCCTCCTCCATTAATGCCAGTGGAATACGCGTCGTCTTGCCTGCTCCCGGCTCAGCAATCAGAACTGCCGCACCTGTCTCCTGTAAATGCTGCTTCAATGAAGGAATCAATTCATCTACAGGTAATGCTGAAGCTACAGAGCTTGAATGTAATTCGTCCTTCACACGATATTGCTCCCGCTCTTTATCATCTTGATGTTGATCTATATACTTCTTGTTTTGATCCGTCAAAAAACATGTCCCTTCCCGTGTAAATTTGATAAATGCCGCTAACCCCTCAATTACCAGCCTGTCAGTCGTTGCCGAATTTTACTTTCGTATCTATTGTAGGCGGAGTTGCTACTCCAATCCTTCTGCGCAGTCAGCATATTCAGCCGCAATGTTTTTTCATCCAGCTTTTTGCGCAGGCGCAGCCGTTCTTCATCCTGCTGACAGGCTGCAATCAGATCACTTAATGTGAGCATTTCCTGTCTGAGTGTTAGCTCCTCCGGCATAATATTCGCATTTTTCATAAGCTTATAGGCAGAGCGCAGCTCCTCGGGCACATGAGAAAGGTCTTCCAGCTCCAGCGGTTTGCCCTTCCCCGGCAAATCATCAAATTCACCACGCTTCATTGCCTCTTCAATCATCTGATCAGCCAGCCATGATAGCATTCCGATTCACCTCTTTATGAGCTAGTTTGCTAGTATCGATTCCGTTAGTGTACATGTTGGATTATTGAACCATGTACATATTTGGTTGAGGATACGCATTCTTCTCGTGCTAATTCCTCTTGTTCATTCACTTCTTATTCGTTAACTTTAGTATACCAGTAAAATAGCTGCTCACCCAGTCTTCCAATGCGTAACATGGATGACGGGATAAGCAGCTATCCTATTTCTAACATTAATTGTAAGCGTATTCAGTCATTAAGTATACAGCATACTCAGCATATGTATGGTATAGCCGAAGCTACATCATTCATAGCCGCTGGATTGCATACAGCGATTAACACAATAGCGACTCTGCACCATCAATCGTAATTTGTGCACCTGTAATATGAGAGGCTTCGGACGAAGATAGGAAGGTGACTAGATCAGCTACATTTTCTACGCTACCGGATTGACCTGCCAGCGGCTGTCTTCCCTGTGGAAATTCCATTGGAATCGCGATTTTCTCCACGGATTCGTTGCGCTCTGTGCTTTGATCGATATTAGTAGAGATAGCGCCCGGGCAGATGACATTCACGCGAATTTTCGAGCGAGCTAGCTCTAGCGCTGCCATTTTTGCAAAGGCAACCTGACCTGCCTTGGATGCACTATAAGCCGACATACCAAAGCTTGCAAAGGTCGTATTCCCGTTAATCGAGCTGGTGATCACAATGCTTCCACTACCCTGTTCTCTTAGATAAGGTAAGGCATACTTGATCGTTAAAAATGTACCGCCCAGATTCGTATTGATCGTACGTTGCCAGTCCTCATAGCTAATCTCATCGATGGGCGCTACCGCTCCATTAATACCTGCATTCGCAAATACAACATGCAAGCCACCAAAATGAGCCGCTCCCTCTTGAACCGCCTGCTTGACCTGCTCCTCATCCGTAATGTTCGTCACAAATGCTTTTGCAGCATCGGGATACTTCTCGTTAATCTCCGCTTCCGTCTCGTGAATGCGTTCAGGAGACAGATCACAAATGATAACACGCGCCCCCTGCTCGGCAAACTTGAGCGCAGTTGCGCGTCCAATTCCCGAACCTGCTCCCGTGACCAGAGCAACTTGACCTGTAAAACGCTGTGGCTGTGTGGTCGATTCCATATTCATTCACTCCCTCAGAATAATTAGTGTAGACAAAATGCCAGGTATCTTGCTACAGGAATTACCCAAAAGATCCTGTTATGAAATCATATTAATGTATATTTATCATTCTTGAAACGCTTGATCGCCTAGCAAAAAAACCGGACTGCTCATGGCAATCCGGTTCTATGGCTGGCTTTCTCACCTCGAAGCCCCGTTAGCTGAAATAATCAGCTCATCTAACAGCATCCGATTGATCAATCCAATCCAGCAAAATATTATGAAAATGTTCTTTGTCGAGCGGTACAGCGATGACCCAATCCTCTTCCTGACGGCTCATCTGGCGTACAATCCAATTGGTAGTACGATCAGCCAGCAGTACAGCACCCTGCCTTTGCCAGCCAGAAGACTCCAGATGGGAAAATTGTAGCTCGGCATACAGACGATTGTCCGCAATCACACCGGCAAACAGATTCGCTCCCTCTTCGTCGCCTGTCATTGCGAATAGTTCATTCGTCAGCTCTGGCAAATAAAACAAATCCCGTAAATGCACATGCTCATCAAACCATTGCCGCGGAAACGTTAACGCTGGCATATCAGCTGCTGAATAACTATTCAATTCAAGCTGATCAAGCACCTGATCGCACGATTGCCGAAGTGCACCAAGTCGTGTTAATTCATATTGCCCTGACATTCCTTCCGCCAGGGAAATTTCAAAAATTCCATCATCATTCAAATAATAATGTACATTGACAGCAAGCTGGCTCGATTCAAGAACATGACTGTAACGCAGGCAGCAACCGCGCTTATATACTACATTTCGATCCGAGCTTGCCTGACCATACGGCGGATGAGCAAGAAGCTGCTCCAGTGCTTCTCCGCTAATATAGCCTTTTTGCAGCAATGACACTCCGACCTGCTTCCATCCATTAATCCATTCCTCCATCCGATCATTAGGAAAAGGATTACGAATTCCTGCTACCCGGTTAAAGCCCATCATACCAGCCAGAAAAAAAAGCTCTTTTTCGTTTAAGGTCAGCTTCCTACTGTTAAAAGAGTCAAGAGCAAACATATGGCGGGTCTTCTCCCTTCAATATTGACATGTGAGCTTTTATATCTATATAAAAGGGTATTCATGTTCATTTTCTTTATTTATATGGTTCTTATTTCCCATTTAAATGTAGCACTATAGACTTAAATTTGTCAATTATTTTCAAATATTTGTACAGTAAAATGTTAACACAGCAATGTGATAAATATTTTATACCCGTTAGATGCAGAGTTGAAGTTATAAAGGCTGCCGTGGTTTTGAATATTTTGTGTCCCAGGCTTACGAATCGCGCGAGGTTTTAGGTGAATATCAGGTTCTTTTAAGTTTTCTTTAAGGAAAGGTGATTACAATAAACTCAAGTTAGCGGATATGAACAACTACCCCGAACGCAACACAAACAAGTTTCAACCGCTTAACTTCTAACTTTGAATTTATCTATCATACAATGAGGTGATTAATAGTGAAGACGACAATTCTGTTAGAGGACAAAATCGTTCCTGTTTACTTTAACGCCGATAATACACAGCCAGTATCCAAGCTTTTAAGACTACTGCGCAGAACCCTTGAGAATAAAATTACAAACGGCAAAAAAATGATCAAAAACTGCCTGGATACGGTCATCAGTATTGAGGTTATCGGCTCGGAAGCAATTTTGCATACTTATCGTGAGAGTGACACATTAGCACTTTCGCTCTATTGAGCGGTACAGAGAGATATAACATAGCAAAATATTTGGTTGCATAGACGGGCCTGGAACACGGAATTATATTCCGCACACGGCCCTTTCTGTTTTTGGAGACCCCAATATGCTATAAAGCTTTAATCGCTCCATCTGTAGCAGCACCTATTACATAACGAGCATTCAACCGAATTTCTGCAATTTTTTAACGATTGCAGGAGTTCGGTATTTTTATGTCAAATTATTAAAGTGTAAGTAAACGTGGTGTTAACTATTTTGAATAAAAATGAATTGAACACAAATTGACTTTAAGTAATTGGATAGCTTTTTAAAAGAGATATATAAAAAGTTATCTCGTATCAAAAAGGTTAGTCTGTATCAAATGTATATTGTGTGTTATAATAGACCTACAAAAGAGGTGATATAGATGGATACTTCAATGCTTTGTCCCCGATTTGAAAAAGGGATGCAAATTTTAAGTAAACGCTGGAACGGTCTGATTATTTATCAACTGCTCAATGGTCCACAGCGCTTTTGTTCGATTCAGTCGTCATTGCCTGTAAGCGGTCGCCTGTTGTCGGAGCGCCTCAAAGATCTTGAACATGAAGGTATGGTCGTTCGTCATGTTTATCCAGAAACTCCCGTACGTATTGAATATGAATTGACTCCGAAGGGTCTTGCGCTTGAAAGTGTCATCCGTGGCATTCAGGATTGGTCCCAGGATTGGGTAGAGCCTGCTTCTGCTTGCAAAGAAGAGGCATATAGCGAGCTTGCCAAGTGATGAACTATTATATGTCGATGTACAACAAATAACCGGTTTCCGTGAGGAAACCGGTTATTTGCTATGGCTAGGTTGATGGTAGCCATTCTATTGATCTGCTATTGCTATAGGACTTATCGTAGACCTATACGACAATATGGCAGGATTCCGATATTCGTTCGATGAAGGCATGATCTAGTTGTAAGGTCATAGAGAGTGCGATTAGTGGCTCACGGGTTGTCGGGATCTGCCGGCTTCTACCTTTTCCGCTCGACGAATACGAATGATGAACAATCGCAGTAAATTCGTACGAGTGTGCTGGTCAGCATTACTTAATTTTTCTAAAATAAAACGATCGATTGACATGCCCGTTCACTCCTTTATTCTGTCGCCAAACTCTTGATTCCGGCAGTGTGAACAAACGCGATGTCGTTCATTTTCCGGTATTCTTTAATAACCTTTTTCGCGCAGGCTCAAACCCTTTTTCAGGTGTTTTATGCGTCGATAAGAGTCCTGATTTTAAAACGTTCTCTACTGACTCTAGTCCCATTGGAAATGCGGATTAGACTGTGCATTTACGCAAATATCGATTTAGAAAAATTCACGATATGGCTTCTGAATGCTGATCCAGCGAGTACGTGTGAACTTGTCGATTGCCCATTCTCCGCCAAATCGACCTACACCCGAAGCCTTTTCGCCACCAAACATGACATGTGCCTCGTCATTAACCGATTGATCATTAACGTGGATCATTCCTGTCTCCATCTGCTGTGCGACATCGTAGCCGCGCTCCAGGTTCGTGGTAAAGACAGAACCACTCAGACCATAGTCGCTATTATTCATAATACGGATTGCATCCTGCTCATCCTTCGCACGGATAAGCAACGCGACCGGGCCGAACAGCTCATTTTGCGCAGCATCGCTGTCTGGCTTTACTTCGCTTAGTACAGTAGGCTGTAGCACATTGCCCTCTGCTTTACCGCCATATTGTAGCTTCGCTCCTGACTGCTGTGCTTTTTCTATAACTTCCAGCAAACGCTCTACTTCCTTCTCATGAATGAGCGGGCCAACGAAGGTTTCTTTTAGCGATGGATCGCCATAAGGTAGCTTTTTCACCGTAGCGACGAACTTCTCTGTGAAAGCATCATAGATCGATTCATCAATAATGATCCGATTGAGTGCCATACAAATCTGACCCTGGTGGAAAAACTTGCCGAATACGGCTGCTTCAACGGCACGATCCAGATCCGCATCGTCGAGCACGATCATCGCATTGTTACCGCCCAGCTCCAGCGCTACATCCTTCAGGTGCTCACCAGCCAGCTTACCGATACCACGACCTACCTCTGTCGAACCTGTAAAGGATACAAGCTTCGGTGTCGGATGCTTCACAAAAGCATCGCCGATCTCGCTACCACTGCCACTTACGACACTGAGTACACCTTTTGGCAGACCTGCCTTTTCAAAAATATCTGCGATCAGTAGCCCTGCTGTAATCGGTGTATCCGATGCTGGCTTGATCACCACACCATTCCCCAGTGCCAGTGCTGGTGCTACAGAACGAAGACACAGATGCAACGGGAAGTTCCACGGGCCGATCATACCGATAACACCCTTCGGCTCGCGTACGACACGATTTTCTTTGCCGGGAATATCGGAGCCGATAATCTCGCCCTTCATGCGATACGGGAAGGATGCGGATTCCTCCACTACGCGTCGTGCAGCCGCCCATTCGCGCTCCGCCTTAATGCGTGTGCTGCCTGACTCAGCGATCAGCAGCTCAATCACTTCATCTTTTCGCTCATCCAGCTGCGCAACTGCCTTATACATTACCTGTGCACGAGTAGCAAGTGGCGTTTTCGCCCATTCTTTGCCTGCTTTTTCCGCAGTTCGATAAGCGCGATCCAGATCGTCTTCGCTGGACGCTTTCATTTCGACAAGTAATTCACCGCTATATGGATTCACATTTTTTACTGTTTTATCTGAGGTACCTTCAACCCATTCACCTGCAATATATTGCTTACTCCATTTTGCAAATTTCGATTGTACGAGTGTCATGTTGTTTTCCTCCTCTAAGTTGAGCTCTTTGCACCTAACAAGGCGTCTGGGTATCCTTTAACCGGATCATAGCAAAAACAAACATTCTATTTTTTAGTAGATGACTAATTTTTAGTAGCTAAGTAGGTAGATTGAGGGGGAGGTGGAATTGTGATTTTTACGGCTATATCAAGCTTGTAGAGAGGTGGTTTGTAAGCTTGTGATGAGGCTTAGAGCTAGTAGTCATAAATTATTTTAATGCGCATATTATGCATATTACTCATATTGCTTCTATTGCTTCTATTGCTTATAGTTTATAACTCGTAGCGCATAATCCGTAACTTGTAGATTATAGTTCATAACCTATGGCCCATAACTCATCACTCATCACTCATCACTCATCACTCGATGATATGAGTGTGTGAAAAGAAGTAAATAAATTGTTTGATCAAGAAAGAAATAAAACATGATGTATTATCAATTTGGACTATAGAGCACTTGAGAGCACTTGCTCATTTAAAAGAGGACTTGTTCATGTAAAAACTTGTTCCTTATAGCAAAATAAAAAAAGCAGACTTTACAATAAACAGCACCCTGCAAGAAGAACTTTTTTCAAAGTATCTATCTCATAAGGTACTGTTCAATAAAGAGCCTGCTTTTTTGTATGATTTGGCTATATGGTTATAGCTTCAATCAATTTATACACCGCCGCGCTGAACTAGCATCTCGGTAGCGGCAATCTCCAGAATCGGCATTTCACTCCAGCTATTGGTGAATGAATATACAGATATATGATCCAGCGTCTGTTGATCCAGCTCGCCAAATTCTACATCATTATGCAGTAATTCACGGATATATAGATTAGCCAGCGCTACGGGGAGCGTAGACAATCCTCCGATCTCCTGCCCCACTGCCCGACGATCCCACACGCCTACCGTCTGCTCAAATGTAAATGTAGCTTGCTCGCCCTGCTCTGTGCGAAAGTGCACCTTGGCCTGATCAGGCAGCAAAACGATATGCTCAATGATACCATCCACCAGGGGGACATCTGCCGCGAACAGATCATTGTGAATTTTCGGCTTATTCATGCTCTTGCCTTCTTTCTCTTTGCATACTTAATTGCATACTTATTCGTTTAGACTTATTGAATTATTCGTGTTGATTGGTAGCATATAGCCATAGCACTTATTTATCGACTGTATTGATTATTCGCTGTATTCCTGTATATTTGCAGAAACTATGAAGGCATTTGTAGAATCTATCAAAGCCTTTACAGAAGCTAGAAAGTCGATTACTGCTCGCCCTTTTCTTCTGCGGCGACGTAGCTGATCAGCTCAGGTAGCCACTCGGACAAGCGATAAAAGCGGAACCCCTCACGAAAAGCCAGCGAAGTGTCCATAATCCACGAATCCGGTACACCGAATGGCGATTGATCGCTTTCCTCGCCTTTACTTTTCACCACTGCGCGGCAGCCTGTTTGACGCTCAATCTCATTCATCAGTGCCACCAGCGTAATTTCTTCTTCTGAACGCGCATTTACCGGGCCTGTTAGCTCGCTATCCACACCCAGCCAGTACAGAAAACGCGCGGCTTCTTCTTCGTGGATAAAGTTCATTTTAGCATCAGGATTCGGAATTACAATCGTCTGACCGCGCAATACACGTCCTACATGAAAATGCAGTCTTTTTGTATAATCATTCGGGCCCAGCACAATTGGAAAACGAACCGCTGCCGCCGAAAAATCGTTTTGCTGTAAAAATACCGCCTCCACCTGACGCTTACCTTCTGCATAATCAAACTCTGCATCGGCATCATGATTGATCGCCATATGAGCGGTATCTACATCCGACTCACGTAGTGGCTCACTGCCAAAAGAATAGACAGAGAGCGATGAAGTCACGATATAGCGCTCGGTTTTCCCGCTGAAAATGCGACAGGCAGCGAGCGCTTCCTGCGGTGTGTAGCAGATATTATCATATACGATATCATATCGCTGATCGCCGATTGCCTGCTGTAAGGCCGACTCATCCGTGCGATCGGCGACGAGTCGCTGAATATGATCGCCAAAAGGATCATTCGTCTGACCGCGTGTGAGTAGGGTTACGTCATTACCGCGATGGAGCAACAGTTCAACCAAATTTTTCCCAAAAAAGCGTGTGCCACCGATTACGAGTACTTTTGCCATAACATTTCAACCTCCCAGTTGGATGACGCTTGGATGAAGTTTTTATTTACTTTGACGAAACTACAGATGGAGATATTTCGCTGCGACTACGATATTTTCATACGTATACTTATTTCGTACATACACTTATACAGATGAGCCGTAAGGCTGGAGCTCTGTTCAATGGATTGTCTACACTACCTACTATTCCATATTTCAGCTCTACTCGCTCTTATCTTAGCCTACGTGATTCGCATCCGATGTTTCTAGTTGCTCTTCCACTCATGAGGAATAGAGTGACAATTCTTTATGCGCTCGCCAGGTTAAGGTCAGCAACAATATATAGACGATCAGATTCAGCACGATATACACAATACTGAATACACCCGCAACCACTGCCCAGGCATTAGGCTCATTTGGATTCGCAAGGATACTTGTGAGCAATGCAAGCGCAATCGTGACCTGACAATAAATGAATAACCGCCAGCGACGTGTTGCAATCTCTTTTAACTTTGGAAGCTGCTGAGCTGCCGCCAGCTCGCCAATCCCTTTACACAAATAATAGATCATGAACATTTCCGCCAAAATGACGATGACGGTGAGCACACTTCCCCACCACGGCTGACTGGTCAGCGCACTGTCAATAGGAATTAGCATTTGCGCAATCGTGAGCAAAACCATGACCAGCGCACTGATGCTTCCTTTACGAAATACAGCATGGACAGGCTTAAGCTTCGTAAAACCGATAAAGTGCAATATGTAGCCGATCAATGATGGAATCTGATCCACCCACGGCTCGGCAAGACCCGAAGTGGTAAATGCTGACGTCACCAAGCCAAGCACCCACTGGCTTAAAAAGCCTAGGAAAAAATACATAAAACTCATAAGGTTCCTCCTTTACATCTCTGCCCTCTACGATAAATGCCCTGCTATTGCTGTCTTTTCTATGTAAATGCTGCTCAATCTGGATACAGCAGCAGCCGCAATCATCAGGTATCCGTATCGTTTGATCCGACCTCTGCTATATCCTATCGCTATAGCATGCGATCTACGAAAAGCTATCGCAGGGGCATGAACCCTATTATCTTACCATTCCCCATCCATTTTCCCAAATGAAGCTATATCACACCAACAATAGCAATCGATCACATCGGAATAGTAGATTAGCTATGGTCTATACCTGATAAAGCGCGTAGCTACAGCATTTTCGCAAAATATTTCGCTTGTTATAGCTCAATACCATTAAATGGTATAGCCAAAACGTATAACCACATTTCCGATAGATCATGTAATATGATAAACAACTCAAGCGATTGCATCGCAGTCCAAAACTTAGGAGGAAATGAATATGCCAAGAGTTCTCAGCAGTAACCTCGGATATCCTCGCCTCGGCGAACAGCGTGAATGGAAGAAGACACTGGAAAGCTACTGGAGCGGTAAAACAGATAAAGAAACATTTCTGGCAACAATGAAGGAGCTACGTCTTGATCATCTGCGTAAGCAGCAGCAAGCAGGCATCGACCTGATTCCAGTCGGAGACTTCTCCTATTATGATCATGTGCTGGATACTGCGGTAACGTTCGGTCTTGTCCCTGCTCGCTTTGGTTATACGGGCGGAGAGGTTACACTGGAGCAATATTTTGGCATCGCTCGCGGAACGAAGAATGCAGCAGCAGGTGCGATGGTCAAATGGTTCAACACGAACTATCATTATATCGTGCCTGAGCTGAACGGTCTGACTCCACAATTGACTGAAAACCGTGTGCTCAAATTATATCTGGAAGCGAAAAAGGAACTCGGTATCGAAGGTAAACCGGTACTTGTAGGCCCTTATACATTCCTCAAGCTGTCCAGAGGCTATGAAAGCAACGAGCTGGCAGCATGGCTTGATAAGCTCGTTCCATTATATGCACAGGTGATCAAAGAGTTGAACGAAGCCGGTGCGAGCTGGATTCAAATTGATGAGCCTTCGCTCGCTCTGGATGTATCCGCAGAAGAGTGGGAGCTTGTACATCAGGCGTATACGAAGCTGAATGAAGCTTCCGGTACAAGCAATCTGATCGTTCAAACTTATTTTGAAGGTGTTGACGGCTTCGGTAAGCTGATCGATCTGCCTGTACAGGGTATCGGTCTCGATTTCGTATACGGTCTGGAGCAAAACCTGAATTCACTGGATGACTGGGGCTTCCCAGAAGATAAAGTGATCGGTGTCGGTCTGATCGATGGACGTAACATCTGGCGTTCCAATCTGGAGGAAAAGCTCGGTCTGATTAATGTGATTGCTCAAACGGTATCCCGTGATCGCATTCTGCTTCAACCGTCATGCAGTCTACAGCTTGTTCCGGTAACAACGAAGCACGAAACATCGCTGGAGCCTGTTCTGCGTGATGCACTTGCTTTTGCAGACGAGAAGCTGGGCGAGCTGGCACTGCTGACACGTGCTGCCAATGCAGGTGGCGCAGCGGTACAGGAAGAGCTGGAGCAAAGCCGTAAAGCCGTATCCAGTCTGGCTTCCTCCGCATGGCGTACAGCACAGGAGCCGCATACAGATCATTCGGCTACACGTAATGTTCCATTCGAGGAGCGTCGCAGCATCCATGAGCAGAAATGGCAGCTGCCTGTATTGCCAACGACAACGATCGGTAGCTTCCCACAAACGGTTGAAGTTCGTCGTGCTCGTCGCCTGTGGCGTACAGGTGAATGGACACAGCAGCAATATGAGCAATTTATCGAAAATGAAATCCGTGAATGGATCGATATCCAGGAAGAGCTTGGGATTGACGTGCTCGTGCATGGCGAATTCGAGCGTACCGATATGGTTGAATTTTTTGGTGAGCAGCTGGATGGATTTGCCTTTACGAAAAACGGCTGGGTACAATCGTACGGCTCCCGTTGCGTAAAACCTCCGGTTATTTACGGTAACGTAAGCTTTGTTCAGCCAATGACGGTCAAAGAAACGAAGTTTGCGCAATCCCTGACCTCCAAGCCAGTCAAAGGTATGCTGACAGGCCCGGTTACGATCCTCAACTGGTCGTTTGTACGTGACGATATCGCTCGCAGTCAGGTATCGTACCAGATCGCACGCGCAATTTCCGACGAAATTCTAGCGCTTGAAGCGGCTGGCATTGAAATGATTCAGGTAGACGAGCCCGCACTGCGCGAGGGCTTGCCACTGAAGCGCTCCAAGTGGCAGGAATATCTGGAGTGGGCTGTAGGCTCGTTCCGTCTGTCCACAGCTGCGGTGAAAGAAACGACACAAATTCATACTCACATGTGCTATTCGGAATTCCATGACATTATCGATGCGATCAAAGCGATGGATGCTGATGTGATCTCAATCGAAACATCCCGTAGTCATGGCGAGCTGATCTCTTCATTTGAAGTACATGGCTATGACAAAGGGATCGGTCTTGGAGTGTACGATATCCATAGCCCACGTGTACCAGCCAAAGAAGAAATTGTACAGCTGATCGAGCGTGCTCTGCGTGTTCTTGATCCGAAGCTGTTCTGGATCAATCCAGACTGCGGTCTGAAGACACGTCAGCATCCAGAGACGGTTGCGGCGCTGAAGCTGATGGTTGAAGCCGCTCACGATATTCGTCGTCAGCTTGGTCAAGAGGTTGAGGTCAATGCGTAAGGCATAATATCGATATTATAAAAAGGGCAGTGACGAATATCGTCGCTGCCCTTTTTTGCTGCTTCATTAGGTTCGTTCATTGATCTTCTATTCGATCTATCGCTATAGCTCCATAGTTGTATGAGCTCTGATAAGCTTACTGAATATAGTAGCCCTTTGCCCATTCTTCCTGTAGCGTAGCCTGCTCCGGTCGCCAGTTCAAGCCTCGCATCGTCGCATTGGCAGATACCGGATTATCCGTTGCTGCAAAGGAAGACAACCAGCTAAAATGTGCACTCGCCTGCTCTGTATTTAAGCTCTGGGTAGGGACTTGCAATCCTTCTCCGATATAGCCAGCAATCTCGCGAAAAGCCATGCCTTCATTTGCCACTGCATGAAAACGTGATGCTCCCTTCCCCTTTTCCAGAGCAAGACGGAACACACGAGCAGCATCCAGGCGATGAACCGATGCCCAGCGATTACTGCCATCGTGGATATAAGCAGACTTACCCGCCTTACGTGCACTCTGGATCAAGGATGGTAATAGTCCACCCCGATCTCCCTCCCCATATACAATTGGTGGAAGGCGCACGATCGAAGTATGCACCCCCTGCTCTGCCAGGGCCAGCGCGGTATATTCCGAGGCAGCGCGAGGCCCGCCAACAGAATGGATATCTGCTGCATCCGCTTCTAAAGCCTGCCGTTCAGCCGTCATGGTCATCGTGGGCATTGCAATAACTAGTGAACCACCAGAGGACGATAATAGCTCCCCCATCGTCTTGATGACATGCTGATCGGTTTCTACCGCCGCCTTCATAAACCGTACGGGTGCATGCTTGAAGCTTCCGCCAAGCATAATACGTAGCTTCGCTCGCCAGCCTGCATGAGCGAACGAATGGAAAAACGCAGTATGCACCACACCATCCACCTGCTGTCCTGCCTGACGTAACACAGCGGTATTTTCAATCGAGCCTTGTATCGCTTCAACTCCCTGGCGACGCAAGGCTGCCGCGGCTTCTGACGAGCGAACAAGACCCTTTACTTCATGCCCGTTCGCTAACAACTCCTTCACAATAGCTGAACCGATAAACCCGCTGGCTCCGGTAACAAGTACACGCATACGATATTCCTCCTATACATTCTGTTCTATCATGCCAGTTCACTGCTACAGGCAGTTCCCACCTGAATATTCCATACAGTGGCTGGCTCTTTTTCTTATAGTATAGAAGCAGAAGCAGGAGGATATTTACACGTTCTGACGATCATTTTGCCTGATTCAACGGACAACCGGACGGCTGCCTATTCTCAGACGGGCAATATCGCGACTCGGTGCATCGCCAAATAAGCGACTGTAATCACGACTGAACTGCGAATCGCTCACATAGCCGACCATTCGGCAGGCACCTGTTGCATCCATACCTTGCGATAGCATCAAGCGCCGAGCTTCCTGCAAACGCAGCATTTTCTGGTATTGCAGCGGACTAAAGCCTGTTACCGCCTTAAATTGTTCTCGAAAAGAGGATTCGCTCAAATGAATCCGACTTGCTAGCTCAGGCACCTTGAATGGCTGATCATAATGCTCACGAAGCCAGGCAATCGCCTGGGTCATTCGCTGAACGACCGAATCCGCAAATACCGTTTCCGCTATATACACGCCCACCGGGCTACGCAGCAATCGGATATAAAGCTCATCACGAATTAACGGCGCCAGCAATTGCATATCACTCGGATTGCTCAAGCATTCCAGTAAACGCCCTACGGCATTTAATAGGGCAGCATCTGCATCTATCACATAGCCAGCCTCACGTTTATCCATCGGTGGTAAGCCTTGCGGATACACATTGGGAACTAGTTCGGCGATTCGCTGCGGATCAAGATAGATACCGATACCAAGAAAAGGCTCGGTTATACTCGCCTGCATCGTTTGAAACGTAATCGGCAGCGATATGGGCGCTACAAAAAGTCGTGCTCCACCATATGTAAATGTCTGCTCACCGACACGCATACGCTTGCTTCCCTGCACAGCAATCCCAACAATTGGCCAATTCATCGCATACAATTGCTCGTTGGCTTCTGCCTGCGAATATCGATTGAAATACAACCATTCCAGCGCAGACGCATAGCTTCCTTCACGAAAGGCCAGCTGATTCAGACGATCTGCGATCGCTGCAACTTCGGCAAGCACCAGCTTTGATGCATGGGATGGCGAATCTACACTATTCATCATGCAGCCTCCTCGTGTGTACGATCCTCTTTTTCATTGTTCAGGCAGGCTACCCGTATATAGATACGATATCGAGTCCAATATCAAGTAGCCAAATAACAATCCGATATCAACACAAAGTTACGGTCTTGAGTCATTGCTCTACTCATCATACAAAATATAGGCTATATCCGGCTGCATCACTTTAAAGCCTGCCATTTGCCGCAGCTGGTAGCTAATCGGAGCTTGCCCCGCCATCATAACCATATTGCGCACATCACTATTCTTTTCTACAGGCAATTGAAAGCATTGCACATGCTCAAACACTTCGCATAATGTCGTATAAATCGCATGAATCCGCATATCATTTTGCCCGCGTCCGATCAGATTCATAATTAGATAACCTGCATCATGTAGCTTGCTATTCATCATATGCAAACACTCCAGCGAAACTAAATGCAGCGGCGTTCCAGCCTGACTGAACGCGTCCAGCACAATTACATCATAATGCCGCTGCGGCTGCTGGGATAGAATGCTGCGCCCATCACCGATTAGAATCGGTTCAGCTTGACAGCCAAAATACTTCACACTCAGACGTGCCACCGCTATATCAAGCTCGGCAATCTGCACGTCATGATCAGCAAAATAATTGCCCAGTGTGCCAATGCCCTGACCGATAATAAATAATCGCTGGAGCTCATGCACATTATGCTCCAGTAGATGAATAATAGCGCGTGGATATTCAAATACGATCCGCTGTGGTTGATGAAGATCCAGCGCACCCTGTATATCAGCATTGGCAAATTGAAGCACGCGAAAATGACCCTTTTCCTCATACAGCTGATCGGTTTCATATACGACAATCTGCTCGTATGCACTCTGTTCACGATGCAGAATTTTCACAGACCTGGTCTCTCCCTTTATACGTAACGATGTGTTTCATTATATCGTATTCTTGTGTTGATTGGCTTGTTTTCATTCTTTGTACCTTTACGTTCTTACCTTCTCTCTCGTACGCCACACATAAAATAGAAGTCCAATCACCGGAATCAAGCCAAGCCACATGATACCTGCTGGCTGACGATTCACTCGCGCATCACGACTAATCGCATATACGGATAGTAGTGTAAGCACAACAAAGTCGATCGTCATCGTATGCACGAACGAGGAGGTCTGGAATGCTTCCGCATAGACAGCACGGTTACCACCAATCCATCCATAAGCGATTACGGCTACTGTTACAAGTAGTAGAATCCAATGGGTTGCTGCACCTTCTGTGCTACGGCGAATGGATGGAATCGTCCGCACACTCCGGCGATGCTCTGCCAAGCGACCTGATGCTGTTAATATAAAATAAGGCAATAGAGCAAAAGCGCCCAGCGCAAAGGAACCAATCACAAATGGCCATGCTGGCATACGTCGATCATCACTGCGTAATAGTAGACAAGCATACGCTAGCGGAAATAAGCCCAGTAATGAGAACATCGCCATCAAGGAGGGTTCTTTGGATTGAAGTGTGACTAAAGAGCGTAAATAAGGATCAGAGCCTCCGGTATCTGGTGTAAAAAATATCGCATACCCGATAAAAGCAAGCCATACGATCAGCAAAAGATAGCGCATCGATGATAGTCCTCCCTTGAATTGTGATAGGGTATTATTGAAGCTAAAAACTGATGAGGTTGAACTACGTAATCCGGTGATTTATTGATATGGTTGAAGCAAACGAATCATAGCGACTTGCTCTTCTTAGTGAGATCATTCGTTCATGTTGTACAATCCATGCATCGCTTACTGCCTCTATTACCCTGCCAATCTCCTCTATCAATCATATACCATCACTATAGCCACTCTAAAAATCGCATTTCATTTTACCTTTAAATAATCTACATCCAGCCTATAAGCGCATTATTTCGTAAAAATTCAGTATTCGTTTTGTAATTGCCTTTTCTAAGCCCATAAATCGGGTATGTAAACTACACAAGCACTCCATTCATTGCCCATGCACCATTCCATCTAATGTACTGCACCCCATAAATAACATGCAGCCGCGCTGGTGATGTATGATCGATACAGCCTATGAACTAGCGGATACTCTTTTTCTATTAAATAAAGCTACGCTTCCTAATCTGCACTCTATTCAAACGATATACATTGTTGTTATCCAGCCTCCAGGATCGGCAGTCAGCTGTCGATCCCTTATCGTGATCATGCTTGAGGAGGAGAGAAGCTTATGCGTCAATGGATTTCTGGTTTGAGCGTATTATTATGTATGGCATTCATTAGTGCCGGATGTACAGAGGCCGAATCCGCGGCCAAAGATAGCGGTCGTCCCGTAACAACAAAGCAGAATGAGCAAGCGATCAATGCTCAGGCAGATGAAGAGAGACTTCAGGGAGCCATGCAGGCTGCTGCCAAATATGTAAAAAATCAGTACACTATCGATGGAATCTATACTACCAAAGACTATGATTCTCAGCTTGCCGCGCTCAAACAAAAGCTCAAGCCACTACTCAGCAACGACTATTATACATCCGCAATCAAGGATGAAACGCTCGCACTACCACTTCATGTGGCGATTCGTGAAAAGGATTCGATCACGCCGAAGGATATCACGATCCGCTCACGTGCTATTTCCGGTGGTGAACAGTTAATTCATCTATCCTATCGATTTAACTTTCATCTAAATAAACGCGGTGAATCGGTTCCACTAGGTGGTAAGCTGATTATGCAAAATGAGAATGGTGTCTGGATTGTAGCCAGCGATCATAACAATGCTAAGCGACTGTTAGAATGGCATAGTGACACCATGGAGCCGTGAGCTATTGCTGCTAGCTTGAAGCCTTGCCATGAGCTTACGAATATGTGCTTTTATGAATTGAATGATATAAATTTGTATCATCATCGAGCAGCCGATTATGCAGCATATTCACCGAAAAAGTTTCTGTATCTTGCTTCGATGTGAGCTATTACAAAGCACCTGCTATGTATCGCAGAACCTCAAGGTTCATAGTCGCGATAAGCAGCAGGTGCTTTGGGTTGCAATCGATGATGTTATAAATACCAGCCTATAGTCCTTAGCGGAACGGAATCGTTACAAGATATACCGTATATAAGAATGTTTCCCGCAGCAAAAATGGAATCTGTGTGCTCAGGCTTGTGTATACCGAGGTCGTTGTGGGCGAGGAATAAGCTTTGAGCCCTTCTGTCCCGGCGATCAGCTTGGCACGCTTCATATGTAGCGGGTCGCTCACAATGGTGAATGTTTTCAAATGATGCTGCTCGGCAATCTGTGCAGCATGCTGTATATTCTCAGTCGTCCAGCGTGAGGTCGTATCGGTGAAAATATCCTCTGCCTTTACGCCCTGACTTATCGCATACTGACGTGCCACAGCTGCTTCGGTTGGCTGGCTCGTATCATCCGTGCCACCCGTAAAAATAATCTTGCTTACCAGCCCTTGCTCATACAGCCAGATCGCATGTCGGATGCGCTCGCGAAATACAGGCGAAGGCTGATCCTGCTCGGTAGCTGCACCAAGCACAATTGCTGCATCAGTCGTTGCTACCTCATTTTTCTGTCCAAATGTCCAGATTGTATAGGCGGAAAAGGCAAATAAGGCTACATAGGCAATGATCAAAGTGAGTACAACGCGAACTGTGAGTCTCGTATATAAGCGTCGTTGATTTGGTTTAGATTCAGACATGTTATTCTCCATCATTCTTATTCCTAAATTAGTTATGGCTATCGGATCGACAGGCGCCCGGTTAACTATATATGGTACGCAACCGGGTGCATGACAGCCTATTTTATTATCCAGTATGTACGACCTGATTGCAATCGAAAGTAAATAAGCCTGCATCGTGGGTAGAATAGCTATTATATCAGGATGGCTGCTATATTCAGTCATATAATGTATCCATTGAATATGGTATGTATAGCAAGAGCTAACTGTATAACAACATAAAAGCCCTAGCTTGCTCATAATCTCATTCGAGCAATCCAGGGCTTTTATAGTATAAGGCTATTAAACAGGGGTAGGTTCGACTCGTCCGTTATATCCATAATCATTCCTTCTATAATTCGTAGTGTGATGAACAGCTAGCGGTCGGCTGTTCGTTAGTGAGGTGACGCTGATTGCTATAGATTACGCATTCTATTGAATGAATATTTCTTTACAAGACCTCGGTTGGCAGAATCGCCATGGCACTTTTACGTGCGATAAATTCCTGACGGCGACGATTGTGCTCAATCTGGCTACGCAGATTACGTTCATTCAGACCATTTTGCGCAAAGTCAAATTCAACTCCGGTGGCAGCACGTGTACGATCCAGCAATTGACCGAGATGGTAGCTCGTATGCTCTACCAGATGATAAATATCGTGCATATGATCGTCTTGAATTATGCCTGGATTCTCCATTAGCCGCATGACGGTTTCGCGCCATAGTGCTAGTTCTGTGTCCAATCGCAGCATGATGATCTGTGGGGTTTCATGCGTATCCGGGAAGTAGTTGGAAAAGCCAGAAGGTAATAGACTTTCACGCTCGTTCAGGCGAAGCACATTGCGATGAATATGCTCGATCACATGCAGTACAATTCCGCCTGTTGTATTGGCACCGTCATAGGGCTGAATCCACAGCTGCTCGGTGGTCAACTGCTCTAATGCTGCGCTAAACTTATTGCGGTATAGCTCACACATACGTTGAACGGAAATTTCCAAAAACAGCGAACCAAACTTGGCGTTTTCCATATTCTTTCCTCCTTGTAAATGAAAGTATGAACATAGTGTACACCAGCTTCTGGTAAATAATCCATATCCATTTTGTGATAATTGTTTACATGAATGTTAATAGTTGACGAACGGGATGGGGTGGTGGGCGCAGCAATCACTCCGGCAAGGAATAAGGGGACGGACTCGGGTGGAGCCGCGGGAATCTTTGGATTAGGAAGGAATGAAGATTCCCGCCCCTCCAAAGCGGTAAGATATTTTGCTTCGCAAAAATCACTCTTCATTGAACCTCGTGTTAGAAAATCAATAACACTATAAGTCGTCCTTTCCCCTTATTTCCTTGCCTTCGTTACGTGTTGCTCGCAACCTATGCATTCGTTCTAGGGAAGAGGTGGGAGCATAGAAGTTCAAGAGCTTTTAAAAAATATTGGTTGGGGTATTGGGAGGTTGGAGTAATGGGAGAAAGGCAGCTCTACTGGAGCATCAATTGTGCATTGATCTGCTGTGGGTTTATTCGTGCAGGGTGCAGTTTATTGAAGCTGGGGTAGAGCTGCCGTTTGGGTTGGGAATGATATGATGTTATAGGGTCATGAGTTTGCTTAATGTTTTATCGCCCAGGTATGGAAGGTATTCGTGACCGTATTCGTGGTAGATGAGTAGTTCTTTGGTTGATTTGATTTTGTTATAGGCTGCGAATTGGGTGGATGGTGGACAGATGATGTCGCTTAGAGCAGTTACCCATAACACGTCAGCCTGGATGCGATCGGTTAGGTTTTGGATGTCGATGTAGCCGAGTTTATTAAAGATTTCGTCCTCGCGCTGGTGGTTTGGATCGAAGAAGCGGAAGTAATAGACGAGTTCTTCGTAGGCAGATGTAGTTGGACTAACCTCGAATGCACGTTTGTAATCAGACAGGAATGGATAGACGGGAACGGCGATTCGTACGCGTGGCTCTAACGCCGCACATGCAGTAGCCAGTGCGCCGCCCTGAGAAGCACCATGTACGCCGATACGGTTTGGATCTACGGTGTCCATGCTCATCAGAATACGTACGGTTTGGACGGTATCAAGAAATACATTGCGATAATACAGCTTATCTGGATCAGGGTCGTCGATACCGCGAATGATATGACCGCGTACAGTTGTACCTTGCACCGTTACTGTATCCAGCGAAGGGCCTGCCTGTCCACGGCAGTCCAGTGCCAGCACGGTGAAGCCATGTGCAGCGTAATTGACTTTATCGAACCACTCTCCACTATCGCATGTATAGCCATGAAACATGGCCAGACCAGGGCCTGGCTGAGCAGCCGAGCTACCTGTAGGGCGAACAAATTTGGCATGGACTCGTGCTCCACCTACTCCTGTAAAGTACAGATGAAAGCACTCTGCCAGTGGGGATTGGAAGTCTGCACGTACCAGCTCATAATCGAGTGGCTGACGATCCAATTGTTCCAGCGCACGTTTCCAGTATTCATCAAAATCAGCAGGCTTGGGGCTACTCCCCATATACTCTTTCATTTGTGCAAGTGGCATATCTGACATGTTACTTCCTCCTTCGAATCGATCAGAAATTACGAACGGCTTGACCTTGTAATACGATATCCAGTCTCTATTTTACTTGTTCGCTGACTTGTTGTATATTTTGGACTTTTTTCCAGTATGATCAAGTCTGCTTTCCCTAACGATATATAATCGATACCGTGTGAATGTGTCATCATTCATGTAGGTATGTCTTGCGTATGCTGTATACATCCCTTGAAGAGGATAATTGCACTATCCTCCCTCTTAGATGACGGCATACTACAGAAAATAAAGGGTATGCTCCAGCTGGAAGCATCCCCTTTATGGTCTTATCACCCTGAATCTAGATATACTATATTTATCCCTTTAAAAGTAATCAAATATGTCATTCATCACTAGCGCTGTACAGATGTATAAAAGTTACGAATTACATGCTCCGCAGGCTTGCCAAATACGCCATATCCATCGTCCTCACCAGCTCCATGTTCCGCATATAACTGCGCGCTCCAATCCCATAAACCAAAGCCTTCTATCCAGTCACACTTGCCTGCATGTTCGAACATTGCTTCATAATATGCCGCCTGCTCCTGCACATTGGCAGCTCCCTGTAAATTCCAATCGTTAGGAATTGCAGCTGAGCCTGTCCGGCTCGGACAACCCGCTTCAGCGAAAAAGAACGGTTTGCTATAAGGCTTTACGATCCGCTCAATACGAGCTAGCTGCTGCTCCCAATCATCGTGAGGATAGTAGCCACTGGATGAGATTACATCCACCGCATCCCACCAATCTACATTTGCTTCCTGATATTTATCGGTGTTGTAGCTGATCTGTCCAGAATAATGCTGACGTACATTTTGAATGAGCTGACGCCATTCGGTTGAGCGACGCTCGGTTTGTACCATTTCACAGCCTACGATGATCATGCTACAGCCTGCTTGCTCGGCAATATGTGCGTAATGACACTGATAGTCGGTATAGCTGGCAAACCACTCATGCCACTTCGGCTCACACGGCACATCCCGATCAAAAAAGTTAATATGTGCACGCCATGTGCCATTACGACAATTGATGGTCGGCTTCAATATAGTACGCAACCCCAGCGATTGTGCATAATGCAGCATATCAAGCAATTCTTCATCGTCTACCATATGCTCTCCCTTGTAATCTACACGGGTCGTATGAGGTGTATCCTGTAGCGCTGCCAATGCGAAAATAACATATTCGCTTCCGGTACGCTCCTGTAATAAACGTAATGATTCCCTGGCTGCTTCAGTGCGAAAATCGCCACGCTGACTGAGCCAGCCATACGTAAAGCCTTTAATATAGTCCATATTTTGTCCTTTCTATCGTTACGCTCTTATAGCTAAGCTAGCTTGAAGCTGTATGCAATAAGCTCTGCTGCTGTGCACGTTTCATTTTCAAGCAATCACACGCTCACATACGACCGATCGTGCCATCATCTCCAATCTCTTCATGATGATCGATCGTATATTGAACGATCTCTTCTACTGTGGTATAGGCTACGCCCACATACGTATCGGCTGCGCCGTAGTAAATAGCAATCCGTCCTGTCTCCGCATCATGTAGCGTGGCGCATGGGAATACAACATTCGCTACAAAGCCTCGTTCCTCATACCATTCTTCCGGCGTGAGTACGAATGTCGATGCACGATATTTCACGCGAGATGGTTCATCACGATCCAGAATCACAGCGCCCATGCTATAGACGAGTCCATTGCAGGTGCCCGTCACACCGTGATAGAACATCAGCCAGCCTTCGCTCGTTTCGATCGGTGCTGGGCCGCCGCCGATTTTCACAGCCTGCCACCAGCCCTGACCGCCCTTCGCCATCACATGACGGTGCTTACCCCAGTGCACTAGATCCGGGCTTTCGCTTAGAAACACATCGCCAAATGGAGTATGTCCGCTATCGCTCGGACGCGATAGCATCAGGAATTTATCATTAATCTTGCGCGGAAACAGCACACCATTGCGGTTAAACGGCAAGAACGGATTTTCAAGACGAGTAAACGTTTGGAAGTCCTTCGTGCTGGCAAAGCCAATAGCAGCACCGTAAAAGTCAGTACACCAGATCACATAATACGTATCCTCTACACGCACGACACGCGGATCGTAGGCATAATTTGGCTGAAAGGATTCGCCCTGCTCATCGACAAAGTTAATGCGCTCTTCTTCAATCCGCCAGCTCAATCCATCCTCACTCCAGCCCAGATGAAGATGCGGACGTCCATTCGTTGTCTCTGCACGAAACACACCGACAAATCGACCCTCATAAGGCACAACGGCACTGTTAAAAATACGCGCTACTCCTTTGACCGGGTTGCGGTTAATTACCGGATTATCGCTATGGCGCCAGACTGGAAACTCATAGCCCTCCGGCTTGTTTTGCCATGGCAGGTTAGGCAGTGCTGCACCGATGATATGGATACGTTGTGTAAGGTTAGTCATTATGATGTTCTCTCCTGTCTTTATAAAAGATGAGTGTGGTATAGCGGTTGAATGATTGTTGAGTCATCCCATTCTTATACTTGTAGCGTTGAAGTAAACGAATAGCAACTTCAGTTGATCTCCTTTGTCTACTTATAGCAACTACAGTCGATCTCACTTATCTACATGTCCAAACAAGGTTGGAACAGCCGATCACTTGACCGAACCGTTCGTAAAACCGTTATAAATATACTTTTGCAAAATCAAGAAAATGATCAAGGTCGGAATAATCGCAATCATAATGCCTGCGCATATGACTTCCCATTGCGAGCCATACGGCCCCTTAAACTTGAATAACGCGGTCGATATGACCTGTAAGCCAGATTTGGGCATATACAGAAATGGCGTATAGAAATCGTTATAAATGTTAACGCCCTTCACGATAATGACTGTTACAATCGCTGGCTTGAGCAGAGGCAGAATGATTTTCCAATAGATCGTAAAATACGATGCTCCATCCAGCATGGCGGATTCATCCAGTGCAGTAGAGATCGAATCAAGAAATTGCAAGAAAATATAGACCGCGATAATATCCGTTCCCAGATACAAAATAATCGCTGCCCAGCGTGTATTTACCAGATCCAGTGCATTGACGATCTGAAATGTCGCCACCTGTGTCGTTACGCTCGGAATGAGCGTTGCCAGCAGGAATGCCGCCATAATCAGCTTACTGCCACGGAATTTAAAACGATTGAGTACAAAGGCAATCATCGAGCCGAGCAAGGTCGCGCCAACGATAGATACGACCAGAATAAAGGCGGTATTGCCAAAGCCAAGTAACATTTTGCCATCGACAAAGGCTTTCGTGTAATTGCTAAAGTTGAACCAGTTGGTCGGCGGCATCAGCGGACTGGTTGCCGCATATTCCTGCTTCGTCTTGAAGGAAGCAAAAAAGACGACGATGATCGGCAGCAGTGCAGCCAGCGCACCGAGGATCAGGGAAGCGTATTTGAGAAATGACATCGTTGAATATTTGAGTGTGTGCATAAGTTAACGATCCTCCTTGATCAGGGTGCGCTGTAGCAGCGTAACGAGAATGACGATAACTAGCAGCACAACTGCCAGTGCTGAAGCCAGACCCAGCTTGCTGTATTTGAATGCTAGATTGATCGTCTGAATAACAAAGGTTTCACTGCCATTCGAGCCATCCACCATAATGTATGGAATATCAAAGGCACTAATCGCACCACTGATTGCCAGAATGATATTTAGCTGCACGATCTTCTGAATACTCGGCAAAATAATATGACGGAACTGATGCCAGCGATTCGCTCCATCAATATCTGCCGCTTCATACACATCCCGGTCAATCGAGGAGATCGCACCGAGGAAAATGATAAAGTTAAAGCCCATATAGCGCCATACAGATGCTCCGGCAAGCGAATAGTTAATAATATTTGGATTACCCAGCCATAGCTGTACATACTGACCTAAGCCCAGTGCGTGTAGCAACGTATCGAGCGTACCGTCCGGACGGAAAAAGAATAAGAAAATAAAGCCGATTGCGACTCCATTCAGCATGTAGGGGAAAAACAACACGCCTTTGAATAGATTTTTGAAGCGAACGCTAAAGCTAAGAATCGTTGCAAAATAAAGCGCCAAGCCCATCTGTACAAAGGTAGCGAAGAAATAGTACAGACTCACCTTAAATACCGAAAAATACTCTGGCTCGGTGAAGATACGAGTGTAATTTTTGAAGCCGATATAATCCATATGCTTGCTGTAGCCATTCCAATCGGTAAAGCTATATTTGAACATATTGATTACAGGCAAGTACGAGAACACTATTAGCAATAATAGCGGCAATGCCGAGAAACCAACGATAATAAACTTGCGCTGATTTGCATAACTAAGATTAGAAAATTTCAACTCTATTACCTCCAGCCTGGCTTACATGTGCATGCACATGCAGACGGAAAGAACGGAAAAGGACACTATGCCCTCTCCGTCATGCTCCGCTGCTGGCAGCCGTTTTATTGTGCAACCGCTGCTCTGGCTTTTGTCCATGCCTCATTTAGCGATTTCATAATGTCATCGTACGATTCATTCGTATTTCCGATTGCCGCTTCAATAATGCGCTTTTTGAAGTCAGGCTGCCACAGACCGATTTCACCTTCTTTATCAATCTTATCGACAAGTCCCTCTTCGCCAGCTTTAGCAGGCGTGATCGTTTTGAATTCAACCCCATCCTTCTCGTAATCTTTCAAAATCGCAGGCAATGCTGCGCCTTTCGCCGGGCTGATGCTGCCCGCCTGCTCTACCGCATAATTAGACTTGTTCGTAAACCAGTCCACCCATGCACGTGCAGCCGCTTTGTTTTCACTATTCACATTGATCGCCAGATTGTAGTCAGCCGCGAGCGGTACAATCACCTTGGACGCATCGGTTGGGAATGGCATAAAGCCGATGTCGTCCTTGTTCGTTGCCAGCCCTTTTACCTGATCGATTGCCCAGGAACCGAGCACCATCGTGGCGATCTTGCCGTTAGCTAGGTCGGCTTTGGAAGTTTCCCAATCGGTCGTCGTCGGGTCTTTTTCGATCAGACCATTTTTGGCAGCATCGTACATTACTTTGTACAGATCATAATGCGGCTGACCGGCTACAAAGTTATCATTTGACGCAGGCTGCTTCAGATTCACATAGTCTGGATCGCCAGCTACCGTTGTCAGATCCGATTCCCACTGGGTCAACGCCCAGCCGGAAGCGTAGTTTGTATAGAGTGGCACTGCCTGCGTTTTGGCTTTCACCTGCTGCAAGGCGGTCATGAATTGCTGAGGTGTTTTCGGGATTGTCGTAATGCCTGCTTGCTTGAATACGGCTTTGTTATAAATGATTCCCGAATATGTAATGGCCACCGGGATGCCGTACACCTGATTATCCACCATCCGTTCCTCAATGCCTGTATATTTCTCCTTCATTTCATCATAGGAACCGAGCGGCTCGAAGAAATCAGGAATGTCCTTGATCGGGATACTAGTCGGAATGAGCAGTACATCTCCATAATCCTTCGTGCTCATCCGTACTTTGATCTGACCCTCGTAATCCGATAATGCTTCAAAGTTAACCTTTACATCGGGATACAGCTTTTCAAATTCCTTGGCGTAATCTTGAAAGACCGTATCTACGATATCTGTTCGTTGTGTAATGACTGTAATCTCGCCAGCAATCTTAGTTGGATCATTATCAGCTTCTGAGCTACTGCTACCGCATCCACTAAGGAGCGAAGTGGCGAGAACAGCGGCTACTGCACCGATTATCCATTTGCGCATCTTCATGTTAATCCCCTTTCCTATCTCGTTACTTAATTTAACCTAATCGATTAGGTTACAAATGGATTCTATAATGATAACGCTTTCTAGTCAATGCTTATTTTGTTTGTCTATTTTTAACCTCTTTCGTTCCACTTCTTTATTTTTCAATTGACATTCCTTTTACGGTGTTATTATATTGGATTATAAAGTAAACGATAAAGTTATGAATGAGGGTGTGCTAGTGACAATCCTATCAACCGAGCAACTACGCGCTGAAATCAAGCAGGAATGGCTGGAGCATATCCTTCCCTTCTGGATGAAGCTCAGGGATGAGCAGTATGGCGGATACTATGGAGAAGTAAATTATGAGCTGGAGCATATGCGTGAATATCCGAAGGGTGGCATCGCTACAGCGCGATTACTCTGGTCGTTCGCAGCTGCTTATCGAGTGACTGGCGATCCACAGCTTGCCGAGCATGCGCATCATGCGTATCGCTTTTTAACCGGAGCGCTGATGGATGAGCAGCATCAAGGAATCTACTGGTCGGTAGATTATACAGGTCAGCCACTGGATACACGTAAGCATGTATACAATCAGGCTTTTGCCGTTTATGCGCTCAGCGAATACTATCGTGCTACTGCGGTAGAAGCTGCACGGGAGCAGGCGATCAGCTTGTTTCATTTGATCGAAACGACGGGTTACGATGCGACTATCGGAGCGTATCGGGAGGAATTTGATCGCTTCTGGCAGGAGCAGCCGAATGAGATGCTCAGTGAAAATGGCGTGATTGCAGATATTACAATGAATACGCATATTCATGTATTGGAAGCGTACACCACACTTTATCGAATCTGGCCGAATGCCGAGGTTAAGGCTGCACTGGAACGTCTGCTGCTTATTTTGCGAGAGCATATGTATGATGAGCAGAAGCGCCGTTTGAATGTATTTTTCGATCGGAATTGGAATTCGTTAATCGATCTCACGTCATTTGGACATGATATTGAAGCAAGCTGGCTGATCGATGATGCGATGCGTGTGATCGATGGTGAACAGCCCTCCTATGTGGATATGGTAATGGGTCTGGCTAATCGCATAGCAGAATATGCTATTCAAGCGGATGGCTCACTCATGAACGAGCAAGAACAGGATCATATCGATACGGCACGCATCTGGTGGGTGCAAGCCGAAGCGATGGTTGGATTCTACAATGCATATCAGCGTACCAGCGATCCTGCTTTTCTGGAAAAGGTTGCTGGACTATGGAGTTATACTCGTAACTATATGATTGATTCACGCCCGGGTAGCGAGTGGTTCTGGTCAGTTGGAGATGACGGGCAACCCGGCACACGCGAGATTGCTGGCATGTGGAAATGCCCTTATCATAACAGTCGTTTTTGTATTGAACTTCTAGAGAGGATGAATGAGCAATGATTCATGAGCAATATGCTGTCTATGCAGCCAGACAACAGGAACTGATCGAGCGTAGTAATGGAGTGGATTCATCATTTTATAATGGCATCTATGAGCGGTATCGTTATCCTGTACTCACACGCCATCATGTGCCGGTGCACTGGCGCTTTGATTTGAATAAAGAGACGAATCCGTTATTTCTGGAGCGCCTCGGCGTGAATGCAGCGCTGAATCCAGGTGCGATTTATCATGAAGGGAAGTATATACTCGTCTCGCGTACAGAAGGATTGGATCGTAAATCCTTTTTTGCACTGGCGGAGAGCGACAATGGAATCGATGGGTTCCGCTTTGTCGGCAAGCCGCTCGTCTGGGACGATATCGATCCAAATGAAACAAATATGTATGATATGCGACTCGTCAAGCATGAGGATGGCTGGATCTATGGCATCTACTGCTCCGAGCAAAAAGATCCGGCAGCACCAGCGCATGATACGTCAAGTGCAGTTGCACAGGCAGGTCTGGTACGTACCCGTGATCTGAAAACGTGGGAGCGTCTGCCGAATATTACGACATCCTCCCCTCAGCAGCGCAATGTCGTGCTGCATCCAGAATTCGTTAATGGTCAATATGCCTTCTATACTCGTCCACAGGATGGCTTCATCTCTACTGGCTCTGGCGGCGGCATTGCGTTCGGCTACTGCGAGGATATTACGAATCCAGTTATCGATCATGAAACGGTCATTGATGAGCGCCGTTATCATACTGTCTATGAAACGAAAAATGGTCAGGGCCCCGCTCCGATCAAAACGGATCGCGGCTGGATTCATATCGCCCACGGGGTGCGTAATACAGCCGCAGGTTTGCGCTATGTGCTGTATGTGTTTGTAACGAGTCTGGATAATCCGGCTGAGATTATCGCGAAGCCAGGTGGACATTTTATCGCTCCCTATGATGCAGAGCGTGTCGGCGATGTATCGAATGTCATTTTCTGCAATGGTGCGGTGGTGAACGAGCAGGGTCAGGTGTTCATTTATTATGCATCCAGTGATACGCGGATTCATGTGGCAACGACAACGATTGAGCGACTGGTCGATTATGCCTTCCATACGCCTGCTGATCCACTGCGTTCACTTGATTGTGCAAAGCAACGGGGCGAGCTGATTGAGCGTAACGAGCAGCTACTTGCCTCCACTCTTGCTCCGGCTGAATAGGACGCTTGCCGTACCGTAAGTCGCCATCTCTTTATTAGTAGATAGCGAAACGTTATACTGTTGTTATTATCGCAAGCGTTGAACGGCATACGCACTGCTCTGGATCTATTCCAGTACGCGATACGTATGCCTGGCTGCGGACGGCAGTTAACCTAGACAAGCCCAGGAGATGAGAAATGAATAAAAATATCACCATGCGCGATATTGCCCTGAAAATGGGAGTTAGCAGTGTTACGGTATCCAAAGCATTAAACGATAAAGATGGCGTGAGCGACGAGCTAAAAGAAAAGATTAAGCTTGCTGCCTGGGAAATGGGCTACCGAATCAATTCGGTTGCCAAATCGATGCGTGAAGGGCTTACGTATAATGTGGGTGTTATCATCCCCGAGCGATTTACCGATACGACACAAACCTTTTATCTGCGTTTATATCAGGAGATTGCAGTCGCTCTACAGCAGCATAATTATTATGGCATCCTGCACATTTTAAGTCGTCAGGACGAGGCTCAGCTTAATCTGCCTCGTATCTATCATGAGCAAAAGGTCGATGGCTTTATTATGCTCGGTCAGGTGAGCAAGGAATATATCGAGATTATCGAGCAGATTGAACAGCCGAAAATGTTTCTCGACTTTTATGATGAGCATTCCGATATCGATGCGATCATCACGGACAACTTTTACGGTGCTTATGAGCTGACCAATTCACTCATTCGTCAGGGACACCGCGATATCGCTTATGTCGGCAATCTGTATTCCACCAGTAGCATTCAAGATCGCTTTCTCGGCTACTATAAATCGTTGCTGGAGCATCGTTTAGAGCTGAAGCCACAGTGGATTGTAAGCGACCGCGATGAGCAGGGCACCTTCTTGGAGCTGGAGTTGCCTGATCCGATGCCGTCTGCCTTCGTATGCAACTGCGATCAGGTCGCGCATCTGCTCTTACAAAAGCTGCAAGCTAAAGGCTACAGCGTACCCGCAGACTGCTCTGTCGTCGGGTTCGATAATGATATCTATGCCACTTTATCCGAGCCCCATCTGACTACTGTAGAGGTCGATATTCACCAGATGGCGTTCACTGCCGTCCAATCTATGATCAAAAAAATTCGCTCACCCGAAACCCGTTTCGGTCGCGTACTCGTTCAAGGCAAAATCATCTATCGCAACTCTGTACAATCATTACTGTAAGCTATAGACCGTACATCTTCATTTAAAAACCATCTGCCCTCCCGATTACAAACGTAGTCGGCAGGTGCAGTTTCAATGGATTGAAAAATAGCATCATGTATATCGGTTAGAAGCATACAGATTTAAAAAGCACAAAGATTTTAAAAGCTCAAAGCTTTACAAGCACCAAAAATGAAGATCATTCAACTTAAAAACGCGGCCTGCTTGATGAAGAGTCGCTATATTTTTCAATACTTTTAACTGTATAATATTTCTTTTATTTATATAAAATGGGATATTTTCGAACTCGTTCTGTTTTGAACCCTGGACTTTTGATTTTCCACTCTCTCAGTTTAATTTTCTTACCACCCAGCATGATTTTAGCCTTGCGAAGCGCATGGCTGGCCAGCCTATTTGCACTATGCATATGCAGCGCTGCCGCAGGTTAAAATAAATAAAACCAACAACCGGAGGCTGATGTATGAAAAAGCGACTAAGCAAGGGAATACTGTCGACCTTAGTGTTTATGTTAGCGATGTATGGATGGGCTGGACTGACTGGTCAAGCTTCAGCTGCTACAGGCTTTTATGTAAGCGGTACCAAATTATATGACTCTACAGGCAAGCCTTTTGTGATGCGTGGTGTGAATCATTCGCACACCTGGTTCAAAAATGACCTGAATGCAGCGATCCCTGCAATTGCCAAAACAGGCGCCAACACGGTACGTATCGTATTATCGAATGGCGTGCAGTACACCAGGGATGATGTAAACTCCGTCAAAAATATCATCTCTCTCGTCAATCAGAACAAAATGATCGCAGTACTGGAGGTTCATGATGCAACAGGCAAGGACGATTACGCTTCGCTCGATGCCGCAGTCAATTACTGGATCAGCATCAAGGATGCGCTGATCGGTAAAGAGGATCGCGTTATCGTCAACATTGCCAACGAATGGTATGGCACATGGAATGGAAGCGCATGGGCAGATGGCTACAAACAGGCGATTCCAAAGCTCCGTAATGCGGGTATCAAAAATACGCTGATTGTTGACGCAGCCGGCTGGGGTCAATATCCACAATCGATCGTTGATTATGGACAAAGTGTATTTGCAGCGGACTCGTTAAAAAACACGGTTTTCTCGATCCATATGTATGAGTATGCAGGTGGGACCGATGCGATGGTCAAAGCCAATATGGAGGGCGTGCTCAATAAAGGTCTGCCACTGATCATCGGTGAATTTGGCGGACAGCACACAAATGGAGATGTGGATGAGCTGGCGATCATGCGTTACGGACAACAAAAAGGAGTAGGCTGGCTCGCCTGGTCCTGGTATGGTAACAATAGTGATCTGAGCTATCTCGATCTAGCCACAGGCCCGAATGGTAGCCTGACTACGTTTGGTAATACGGTAGTAAATGATGCCAACGGTATTAAAGCCACTTCTAAAAAAGCAGGTATTTTCCAATAAGTTGATAACCTGATCAACCCTAAACTGGGATGCTTTATCAAAATATATCGATCTTGCTGAACGCTTTATCATTTAAAATAGATTGATCGTATAAAGCAACAGCTACGATATAAATCGACGTAAATAGAGAGTCATCGCTTGAAAATAGCGGTGGCTCTTTGTCTTTGTGGTGGAATTTCGTTATGATGGATCATAATCAACGCAGACAACACCGAATCGGCAGGCTATAATAAGAGAGATTGGTTTACGAATTCCATCTTTGTTGCGGATCAAAGGAGGTTTATAATGAATATCCATCTATTGGATTCCAGTCATGCGGAGGCGTATCGGAAGCTACGACTGGAAGCACTGGAGCAATACCCGGAAGCGTTTGCTTCGAGCTATGAAGAAGAATCAGCATGGCCGATTGATCGGTTTCATAAGCGTTTAAGTGCAGAGGATAAATTCACACTTGGCGCCTGGCTGGATGAGCTATTGATCGGTACAGTTACACTCATTCCAGAGCAAAAATCCAAGCTCAAGCATCGAGCGAACATCGTAGCGATGTATGTACGTCCAGAGCATCGCGGCTCCGGCATTGGTCGTCGGTTGCTTGAGCAGGCCATCGATCTAGCACGTGAGCTGGGCGGAATTGAGCAAATCTATCTGTCCGTGATGGCTCATAATGAGCCCGCAAAGCGTCTATACATGGCGCTCGGCTTTGAAGGCTATGGCAAAGATTGGCGTGCGCTCAAAATCGATGATGCTTATCACGATGAGGAGCTTATGGTGATGTTTCTTTAATCTGCATTTGTCTTAGATTCATATAAAGATGAGGGCAAGCAGCCAAAAGAACAGTATCATTCACTTGAAACAGATCGTAGACATAGCTCCAATGTGACATGCCGTATTGCTGGGCGCAGGAATGCGGCTTCACATGGCACGATACCGTCGTACATAAGTACAATTTGAGCGTTTAATTGATATCGGGCTAGATTCTATACAGGATAGTAAACAGGTATGATCAAGCACTGGGACGTGTAATGGAACAGAACATATTACCGTATAAAATGACCTTGTAGTTCTTGTAGTTCTTGTAGTTCTTGTAGTTCTTGTAGTTCTTGTAGTTCTTGTAGTTCTTGTAGTTCTTGTAGTTCTTCTAGCTCCTCTTAACGCTCCTGCTCCTCCTAATTCTTATCATTTTCATCGTCTCTCCTACTTACTTCTCTTCAACTTGCTTCATCTGTTTACTCTACTCTTCTTCACTTTCCCCTCTTCATCCAACTTCATTCATACACTCGTACACTCGCCTTCATAACTGCAAAATTCTGCATCCCATATTATCTCCTACCTACTACTCATCCCTACTCCACTTCTGCTAAATCATTCTCCATCTTCAATTTCCTATATATTATATATTTGTATGTTATATGGAAAATCACTAATTTCCACATGAATTTATCTGTAATTTTTTAGGTGTTATTTAAATAATTAGTATGATATTTTATAAATCAGAAAGCGCTTTCAATATTAAAAATAACGATGCCAAAGGAGAATATGATGACTAAACGCAGGTACAAAGCTTGGTTTTCCTTCACTATGGCTACCGCACTGTTACTCTCTCTTCTTCCTGCTTCATTCACCTCCGCAGCAAGCGCGGAAGAAACGGATCAGCCGCAAACTGCTGTCGCTGCTGCGGCTAACATGCAGTCTTATGTCGATGCGATGCAGCCGGGCTGGAATCTCGGGAACTCGCTCGACTCTGTCGGTGCAGATGAAACAGCATGGGGCAATCCACGTGTCACGCAATCCCTGATCAAACAAATCGCCGCGCAAGGCTACAAAAGTATCCGTATTCCTGT
Source organism: Paenibacillus hunanensis (assembly GCF_034055775.1). Taxonomy (NCBI): domain Bacteria; kingdom Bacillati; phylum Bacillota; class Bacilli; order Caryophanales; family Paenibacillaceae; genus Paenibacillus; species Paenibacillus hunanensis. Next base: position 3,356,091 of record NZ_CP139194.1, read on the forward strand.
GACCTGGGATTCCCACATCGGTGCTGCTCCTAACTACACCATCGATGCTACTTACTTGAATCGTGTGGAAGAAGTCGTGAACTGGGCATTGAATGAGAATCTGTACGTTATGATCAATGTGCATCACGACTCCTGGGTATGGATTAGTAAAATGGAATCTCAGCATGATGCGACACTGGCACGGTATAATGCCGTCTGGACGCAAATCGCGAATCGTTTCAAAAATACATCCACCAAGCTAATGTTTGAAAGTGTGAACGAGCCACGCTTCACAGATGGTGGTACAACAGATGAAGGCAAGCAGCAACAGCTACTCGATGAGCTAAATGTGTCCTTCCACAAAATTTTGCGTAGCTCCGGTGGGCAAAATGCGACACGTCCACTCGTCCTATCCACACTCGAAGCATCGCCAACACAGACTCGTATGACGGCGCTGTACAACACAATGACCAGGCTTAATGATAGCAACCTGATCGCCACGGTGCATTACTACGGCTTCTGGCCATTTAGCGTCAACATCGCTGGTTATACTAAATTCAATAGCGAGGTACAGCAGGATGTGACGACTACATTTGATAATGTGTATAACACCTTTACTGCGCGCGGCATTCCAGTCATTCTGGGCGAATATGGCTTGCTCGGATTTGATAAAAGCACCGGTGTGATCGAACAAGGCGAAAAGCTGAAGTTTTTCGAGTATCTCGGTTATTACACCAAGCAAAAGAAAATCGCTACGATGCTGTGGGACAATGGACAGCATTTTGGACGCACTAGCTTCCAATGGTCAGACCCAGAGCTGTTCAATATGATTAAAACAAGCTGGAATACACGCTCCGCTACTGCGGATAGTGATCTAATCTACCTGAAAAAAGGAGCAACTGTGACAGATAAACAGATTAATCTGAATCTGAATGGCAATCAGTTCTCCTCCCTGAGTGCAGGCAATACGGTACTGCAACAAGGCACAGACTATACGATTAACGGTAATGTACTAACGATCAAGGCAAGCCAGCTCTCCAAGCTTACAGCTTCCGGTCAGCTCGGTACAGCGGCTACATTAACAGCCAAGTTTAACAAGGGGGTAGACTGGAAGTTCAAGGTTATTCTGTACTCTACACCAAAGCTGTCCAGCACACAGGGTACAACAAGCTCGTTTAGTATCCCGACTACATTTAATGGCGATCAGCTGGCGACGATGGAAGCAACCTATGCTAACGGCGGCAACGCTGGCCCGCAAAACTGGACATCCTACAAAGAGTTCGAAACAACCTTTAGTCCGAATTACAGCGGCAACTCGATCAAGCTCCAGCCTGCTCTGTTTAATGAAACACAGGACGGTGTCGTTAATCTGAAATTCTACTTCTGGAGCGGTGAAACGGTAACGTATAAAATTACGAAAAATGGTAGTAACGTAACCGGAACAGCTTCTTAATTTGATTATTAAAAAAGCTCGCACCCATCAGATTAGATAGGTGCGAGCTTTTTGCAATGCTAGCAGGTTATCATTGTATACGTTAGGACAATTACAAGGAATCCACTTCCAGCTCAATCTGCTGTACCGTGTTCACCATTCCACCAAAGCCTCGCGACGCCTGCGCGATAAATGACAACACGGTATCACTCCAACCATATACATAGAAAGTATTCATATCCTCCGGTGGTGTCATCGCGCTACGATAAGGTGCGATATCGATAATGAACGCTTTTGCATCCCGATTTACACTATGACGATACGTTTGCAGCTCTCTATAAAATGGACTACCTGTATTTTGCTGCTCATCCGTAATCATAATAATCTGGTCAACCTTATACTTTTGACGGATCAGTTCGCGCACTGGCGCTCCTGTATCTGTACCGCCACGTGCATGAATGCGTTCGGCTTGCTTCATAATGCTCTCGTTATGCGAAGGGCATGCATCCTGCACCAGTGTATCAAATGTCCAGAATAGCGAGTTACCGCTCGTTTTTTTATACAGCGCAAGTGCAAAGATCGAGCCAGTCTGCAAATATTCTCCACTCATCGAACCGGAAATATCGAGAAAAATAGCTGTTCGTCCTGGCATGCTTGGCAAATTATTAAAGCTCAGCTCTACCGCCTCGGCAAGAATATTACGCAGCTCCGGCAACTCCATCTCACGGTAGGCACGTGCAAATCGGAATGGTAAAATTTTCGCCTTACGCAATGCTTCAATATCATGCAAACGAGAACGGATATAGTCAATATGTTGTGTTTTCAGCTTGCGTGCTTTATGCGTACCTGCCCCGTTGAATACACCCTGACGATGCAATGTATTCAGATGACGCAGCAGTGCAAAAGCAGGCATTTGCTGCATGAGTTCAATCCAAACGCGTCGGCTTGGTTGAAGTGTGCTGGTGACCGTTTCATAGGGTAGCTTACCTGCACGAATCTGTTGCAGGCGCTCCTCGTCTGTTTTTGCCTGTTTGAGCTGTTCCAGTGCTTGTAGCTGTGGAAGACCTGTCAAATCGGCGTTCTGTCCACATAAATAGCGATATAGCTGGCGTTGCTGCTCGTTCTGCGGCTTTGGATGTGCAGTCGCGATGACATCGCCAAGACTGAAGCCACGACCGCGACCATTGTATTTGAGCGCCCAGTATTCGCTAACTCCAGCTAGGAAACGGTTCACCTGACGCTTCACCGCACGTCCTCCCTGTCCACGTCCCATTCCACGTAAAATGGTCAGAAAATCAGCCAGATCCGACGGAATACGCACAACGCGGTCAAATACAGCGGCAAATAGATCAGGACGTGCTTTGGACAATAATGCTAATCCAAATAATGGCTGCATCCGCATAAAGCCTTCGTTACGAGCAAATACTAATGCACGTGCCATAAACTCGGCGTCCAGTTCCAGCATCATCTCATGCATACTACGCGCTTCAGCGATAAGCTGATTGCTATCCGCATAAAATGTATTGGCAAATGTATTGGTCATCAGGAGCTGAATATACTCCTCTTCTACGCTGCGATTGTAAGCTTTATACCCTTCACGGTTAGAGATGGATGGGGTTGGACGGTCGAATAATTTTTTAGCCTGGCTCATGATCGTTCCTCCTTTTTTACGGGTGTTGGATTGGTTCGTTTACGTTAGGTAATTGAGGCTGGTGCCGATTCTGGTGCTTATCGTTGTTCATAATCCTACTTATGTTGTTGATATTCACATTTATCATGGTAGAGCTTAGTTGGGTTATTTTCTTGATTGTGTTACTCTGTGCGATGCCTTGCAGGTTCTATCCGTTTATAATGTGCAGGCGAGCTGGTCATCGCAAGCTGATCATCCCATAGCGTTCGGTTAATGCTCATTTCATACTCAGGATGATGAGAGGCATTTCTGTATAGTGGATGGCGAGCGTTCGGTTTACTTCGTTTACAGCTTAGTATGTGCTTATCTGTATTTGCTACTTTTCCTTAATAGTTACTCTTCATTTAAAATTCTTTTATACGTTGTTACTAGAATTAAAAATAGTATAATTTATTGCTCGTTATGATATTTGGTAGTATTACTTATGTGCCTTGCTATATACGCTACAACTCATCCACTATACAGAAATACTCTTATCCTACATGCTATAAAATCATATCCGAGGAAAAGGGTGGAAAGGTTTTTTACCGCTCTACCACTGAGCTATTCCGCCATGAACGGCGGAAACCGGATTCGAACCGGCGACCTGTCGATTAGATTCGAAGTAACCCTTCCAGGCGCCTCGGATATGGATGTATTATTTTTCAAAGATATAGAATGATGCTCATAACTCTTGAGATTCACAATGATAAGGAACATATCCGAGGAAAGTGGTGAAAAGGTACGGTACCGCTCTACCACTGAGCTATTCTGCCATGAACGGCAGAAGCCGGATTCGAACCGGCGACCGGTCGATTAACAGTCGAAGTAACCCTTTCAGGCGCCTCGGATATGTTGTTCGGTGCACTGTGTGGTGCACCGTTCCTTTGTTGAACCTATCTTCTCATGGATGCGATGACATCAACAGGGCGAAAGTATGGCGAATTGCTGATTATATAAAAAGATGAAATGTAGACCGCTTCATATTCTATAATCTGGAGTGTTCGGATTTCTTCTACAGGCAGAGCGTCATTCAAACTGTACCAGCTTGCCTCGCATCAAGTCGGCTATCGATGCAGACTAGCTACTTTGTCAATTGATGCTACAATATAACAATAGCTTAATGAAGTAGTACAGATATAAAAGCAAGATGTGCGAGTTAGGAGGCCAATCATCATGGCAAAAGAAAGTTTTGATAAAGAAATTCAGTTTCTCCGTCTGCTCGCGTTAACTGGAGATGCGTTTGATCGTCAGCAGTTTGCTGGGCGACTGGGGATTTCTGTACATACATTTGATAAAACGATTCGGCGGCTCAAAGAACTTAATGGTGAGAATGATCTGACCGAGCTATTCGGATATCGCTATACAGATTCTGCTGAGCCGGTGCTGATGTTCTTATTCCGTGCCAAATCAATGAAGGAATCGGAAAGTCGTCGCCTTCCGATCTTGCTGACAGCATTACAGCAGCAAGCTCATACAGCATCCGAGCTACTGGAGCTATGCGATGAACAGCTTGCCGATTATGCCCCAGCACCGCCAGATGAAAAGACGATTCGCTCTGATCTGCGATATCTGGAGGAAATCGGCGTGGTGCGGCGTGAGCCAGGCGGACGACCGTATCGCTACCGACTTAATCATGATCTGATCGAGCAGCTATCTGTGGACGAGCTACTGGATGTGTATGAATTTGTCGATGTGATGGCACATACACGTATTCCATCCGTACAGGGATATCTACTGCGCGATAATCTGAAAATTGCTCTACGCGCAGCTATTTCCGAAACGGATTGGGATGACGCGCTGTTAGAGCCATTTTGTTATCGCTACCATTATGAAGCGCGCATTCTGGATGAAGCTCATCTCTCTGCGCTATTAAGTATGGTGGAACAGCAGCGGTACGTCTCCTTTCAATATTATTCGCCAAGTCGTAAACGCACCTATGGGGCGCGCAGTACGAATCCGTTATTTAGCAGTGGACAGGAGCAACTGCGCAAGCGTGTCTTACCCGCACGCATCATTTACGATCATCAGTATGGACGCTGGTATCTGCTCGGTACACTTGAAGGTGGACGGATCGTCAAATTCCGAATGGATGGAATCGTTGATATCGCTGGAGAAGAAGTAGTTGAATCCACTCTATTTCAGGAGCGTCGCGCTCGTGTTGATAGCAAAATTCGTTATAGCTGGCTCGTGGATACAGGTGATGTGGTCAAGGTAAAGGCTCGCTTTTTCAAGCCAGATACGCAGTATGATTTTATTCGTGAACGCGTAGCTATGCAGGGACAATGGGGAAGCATTACCGAAGAGGATGAGACAAGCTTTATATTTGAGATTGAGGTGAATGGTTGGGTAGAGATTCGACCGTGGCTACGTAGCTTTGGTTCCTCCTGCGAGGTACTGGAGCCTGTTGGACTGCGTAACTCATTGATTGAGGAATGGAAGGAGCTGGCTGGTTACTATGAATCCATTTGAAAAAATTTTCAGCTATCAGCTTGCTTCCCGGCTGGAGGAACAACAGATTTTCACATTGACCTCACAGGAGCGATCCTGGCTCAAGCTGATGCTGTCCAGTACAGCGGCAGAGCTGGCATTGGAGGAATCGACACTGAATCGTTTGCAGCAACGACTGGAGCACGATGAGGTGCCGAGTGTACACGAGGTTATCGTCGAAAAGGCAGCTTCTAGCCAGCATACTGACTTCCCTGAACTGCTCATTCCACTTCGTCGAATTATGCGGAAGCGGCAAGGCGTTCTACTCCAGCGTCATAACAAATACGGGCAACATATGAATCCAGAGCTTGGTGTACCCTGGAAGCTCGAATATTCGGCAGCACGTCAGGAGTGGTATATGTACTGGTTCAACCTGCACCGTTCTGCACCGATGACAACGCGTCTCAAGCATATGTATAAAGTCACCGAACAATCGATAACAGAGCAGCAATATGATGCGGTCAGCCAGCGAATGGAGCGACATATGCAGACCGAACGGCATGAGATCGCGATTCAGGTACTGCCTATTTATAACAAGGAGCTTACACGTATTTTGCATGCCTTCTCCTGCTTTGATAAACGCGTGCGCTTTGATGAACAGGAGCAGTCCTATTCAATCTATGTGCGATTTACGAATAGCGAACGGGAATATGTGCTGAATCGCCTGCGCTTCCTCGGCAAACGCGTCCAAATTATAGAGGGCGATGACTTCAAACAGCGTATGCAGGACACTGCCCTTCGCGCACTGGCGCGTTATGGAGTTACACCTGTGCCTGTACCCGATGGGGATGCTCCGTCGGAGCATAATGAGCAAAAATGGTCGGAGTCTGATGCACTGTCCACAGCGGCTACCGATTCATTGAATGATGAGAAATAGATGAATCGATGCGGCATGAACTGAACATTGAAGGCAGGCTTGTATTAGGGTGCTATAGGATAGCACAGAGGATGCGTTAAGATATGTAGGATCAATATCTAAGATATCTGCTCTGCGCTAGAGTCGATCTGCGTAAAGATAAATCACCATACGTATTCATACGTAGGCACAACAGTCCATGGTAAAACGATACATTTTCTTGAATCATCCTCTGTGTAGTTTTCCTTTGCAAAAGTAAACCGTGTCATACTGCTTTGTTGGGTGAATGTGAGCACATGAGTAATTAAAAATACTTTGTTATGTACTTCATCCTTCTTTGCTTACAACAGAAAAGGAGATACGGCGATTATGTCCGTATCTCCTTTTTGGCTATTCTTTAGATGATTCGTTATTTTGATTACACCAGTACTAATTCGATTACACTAACGTTGTTTCTATTGCAGTAGCGTTATTTGTATTGCAGTAAAGTTATTTCTACTGCATCCATGTTATTTTGCATTAACCATTTTATATCGCCATTTTTGCATAAGCTGCCAGACGGAAGAAGTTTCCGATCCATTCCTCCGGCTCTGGCTCAGATGGCTGAAAGGTATACTGACGAATATGCTCAGCTTGCCTAGTTAACAGCTCTACCAGTGTATCCATACCTAACCGCTGGGCAGAACGGATTAGACGCTCCAGCTCTGGCAGATCGTCCAGCCGCAGCTGTGCCAGACCACGTAGTAATACACTATCTAACCACGAGGTCAGCTCGGATAGTAGTTGTTCAGCCGGATTCATGACACTACCTCCCTACACCTCTATCTAGTCTATAATCTATACCTATCGCATTCTATTGATCATTAAATAGAAATCACACAGATATGCCTTATCGATCATTATTTCAGCTAACCAAGTAGAGCACGGCTACCTAATCGAGTCTCTACAACTGATCTAGCAGCAAATTCAGCATACGATCCTCTTGTAGAAAGCTAATAGGGTAAAACTGACGTCCATCTGTCTGCACAAGGGCTCGGAAATGCTCCAGCTTACGAATCGCTTCACTACGCTCCACGCGCTGTAGCTGCTGGCGCCATTCGGGATGATCAAGCAGTGTGAATGCCAGCAGCTCTCCTGCTTCAGTTATCACGTTTATTTGTGTAGTTTGAGATAAACGGTCGAATTGGATAGATTCTACTCGAGCGATAGCTAGCATCAATAACTGTCTAATATTTTCACCAAACAAAGATGGCTGTATAGCTAGTGTCCTGGTCGCACTCACCATAGAATCAGCATCAGCACCCAGCTCATAGGAAGCAAAATCGAGAGCCTCTACAGGCTGACGTGGCTGTTCTTCCAGAGCTCCAACCTCTCCTGTCGACAAACGATGATCTCGATTGATCTTCACCATACGGAATGACCACTGTCCACGAATGAATCGCTGTAAGGATAAGGCATGGCGCCATGCTACAGACTGTTGATACTGTTTTTCATAATTAAATGTAGTGGATTCATAATATACCGGACGCGTGTCCGTATACGTGTAAATACGCCGCTCAGTCGGGCAATATAAATAGCAGGTAATGCCCCGATACCCCGACCGCGTTTCCCAGGGCTCGGCACCGATGCCATACAGGTCGAGCTTTGCTACCGTATAATATTTGCTACGGAAGCTCCCTGCCAAACGTGCACGCTGAGCAGCACCAATCTCCTGCTGCCATGCTTCCAGATAAAGGTATGCCTCCATCAGACGTGTGCGTAAAATTCCTATTTGAAAACGCACATGGCGAGCAAAAAACAACTCTAGTTCTCCCTGAATCCCACGTAACAGTAGCTCCAGATTAGGCATCCCTTCACTTCGCGCTGTAATCGCTAGCGTTTCCAGACGAGCAGTGACCGTTTCTGGTAATCTTGCCAGTCCGGTTAGTAGCATTTCACGAAATAGTTGCTGGGCTTCCTCAAGCACCTGCGGATGATCGGAGAACGTGTACATATGCTGTTCTAACGATAGCTGGTCATCGATCCCGTGCTGCTGACGATAACGAAGCAGTGCCTCCAATCGGTAAATAGGGGCATCCTTTGTTTTCACAGAGCACAGTGCTGCTGCTGGATCAGCCTTATCACGTTGAAACGAAACATCCACCCCTGTACGCTCTAAACGTACGGTGAGCAATGTATCGTGTGTTACTTTAATTGACTCCTGTAACCCAAGTCGAAAATCCACTTCTTCCAGCTGGGCATGAGTAAAGCCGCTTAATAGCTCCGATAATGGCTTATCTGTCATCCAGGCGAATCCGTTGGAAACAGAGGCTGGGTTTGCTGGGTTTGCTCGTTCTGATGGATCGTTGGTATCCGATTGATGTGCAGACGCGGTATCATTTGCGATATCTATAGTAGCTTCATTCTGCTCATCTTCGACTTCTACACCAGATGCATCCGACAATTTTCCAGCACCAGCACCAGCACCAGCACCAGCACCAGCACCAGCACCAGCACCAGCACCAGCACCAGCACCAGCACCAGCACCAGCACCAGCACCAGCACCAGCACCAGCACCGATCAAATGGTGACGCTGTTCATACAAAATAGCAATTAATATATGCTTACATAGCTGCTCAGCAGGACAATTGCAAGTACATCGCTCCATATCGTCGGTCAGCTGCACGATATGCTCATCACTCAAAATGCATTGTACAGCTTCTTGCTCCGTCCACGTATATTGTACGGTTATGCCTTTATCGATATCTTTATTTGCCCGATTATAGAGCCCTTTGTTGGCATACCGGATCAGATAATCCTCGGTACAGCCATCGATAAAAGTATTCAGGCGTGTCACAAAGGACTCCATCCTCGCATTCACCTCCAGCGTCTATTCATCTGCCTGTCCTGTCGCGCGCAAAATATCATATACCGTTTCGCTAAACAAACGAGCTGGTACATCCTTCAGAAGCAGGCTGGTATCATTGGAATAATCCTTATACCATGTGCTTTTATCTTCGGTAGGCAGGAATCGAAGCCTTTCCAGCGTAACATCGTCCATGCCTTCATAATAACTGATGCTTGCGCCACTGAATTCCAGCTCAGCCACGATACCGTCATATTGCTTGAACAATTCTCTGTAAAAGCCCCCATCCTCTGCACGTCCCTTGTACCAGCCATAGCGTTCCAATGCATTCGGGAAGCCAGTTGGCGAGTACTCCTCCTTGGGCAGTCCTGCCCACTCACGCTCGTTCTCCTGTTCCTCTTCAAGCGTATACGTACGGCGATCCAATTGCTTGAACGGCTGCATGATCTCATAGTCCTCAAGCTGACTTTTCCAAGCTGCAATCTGCTCACTTGATAGCTCTAATGGATGTACGAGACCAATCTGCATTTCATCTATCAATTCGTATTCATCCTCATCGACAGTGTTAAACGTTCCATCCTCCATGTACCGGAATGTATCTGTCAGCTCATCATTTTTATATACGCCCCATACAAGACTAATCGCAAATTGGCGCATAATAATGTTATCTACAAATAACGCTTTCCATTCTTCACTCGTCCACAATCTACGTTTGGATAGCGATTCCTCCAAACGCTGTGATTGTAGTGTTACCATCGTTTTGAGGTCTTTTTTGAGCTGTGTAAACGTAGCCTTGGCTGCTTTTGCCAGCTCAGGATCATCCTTCTGATTGGCAGCAGGTAGACTTTTAGCTGCTTTGCCTGTCTCTTCATTGATCACACGTAGCTGTAGATCCATTCCCACCTTAATCGTAAAGGTACGCTCGCCATAGCTAAGCTGCATTTCGCCCTTATCATTCAGACCAAGTGTAGTGACAAGGCGGTCAGCAAGCTGCTCTGGTGTCAGATTCATATTTTCAGCCGCAAGCTGGAGAGAGTCGATCGCCGCTGTTTTGACCTGACGATTTTTGATTGTACGAGATAGCTTATCGATGAGCATAAGTGCAGCTGGATCAGCAAGGTAGGCCAGCACACGTACCGATTCTGCGGCAATGGCACCACGGCTGTTCTCCGCCCACTCTTTAATCTGACCACCCAGTAGACTGATCAGACGACGATCACCGAATAGAGCTGCGAGGTATAGCACCCATTTCTCCTTCGCAGGTGCCCCCTGTTGAATCCATGCTTCCACCAGACCAGCGGATAGATCGGCCAGCGATGACGTCGATGCGTACTGCTCCACCTCACGCAGACGCTCATTCGGTGCACTATTGTAGTCGAGCGATTGCAGTAATAGATAGCGCTTGAGATTCGCATTATTCTCCAGCTTTTCTCCATTGATAGACGTTAGCTGGGGTAGCTGATCCACCGGTACCCACTCGATACTTTTCAGCTTTTTGACATCTGCGTGCTCTGCGAGTGCAGCATGAGCGACATCTGGAGTTTGATCCGCAGTATCAATCAACACTTGCAGCAAGGAACGGGACGCTTCGGACTTTTCTTTTTTCAATAACTCTTCAAAAATATTCCGTGCATCCGGCAAGCTACGAATGGCATTCAGTACCATTTCTTTAATGCTCGCCTTCTTCTCCAGCATATAGATAGCCGTATACAGCTCGGCACTCGCAAGACGGGCGAACTCCGAGCGGGCAAAGCCACTAATACGCTTAGAGCTATCTCCCATACCCAGACTGAGCACCTGAGCCACCTTCTTCGTATCCAGCGATTCTTTCAGTAACGTGTCAATCACAAGCTCACGTCCATCAACTAGCAGCTTGTTATATTGCTTCAGCACATGATCCACATCGCCTCGAATCAATGTGCGGTATTCCTGCTCTGGAATCCAAACATAATAATATTCCTGATGTCCTTGTAGCAATAGCATTTCACTCAGCAAATGATCCGTATCAATATCAGGATCATTCCGATAAGCTTCCAGTACCTGACTCCCTTTGAAAAATGGCGAACGATATAGATTAGATAGCACATTCATCGTAATCACATCCGGCTGTGTGATCAGAATAAAAAAGCGCTTTACTAATTCTGACTCAGCAGGCAAGTATGATAGTACATACATCATTTTAAATAGCTTCGGATCAGCGTTTTTCCCTGACCATAACATACGCATTTGTTGATCACGGTGCATACTATCTACTCTGAATTCGCCACGTAAATACTTTGCCAGCTTGTGTCCAGCACCATTGCTCTCGTGCTTATCCTCCAGCGCCTCAAGCACATATTGCTCCAGCAGGGTATTGTCCTGTTCCAGCTCTCCGATATCCATCAGCATTTTAAGAAGCAATACACGAATAAAAGCACTGTTACTGAGCTCATAAGCTCGTTTGGCACGCTCTGGATTAGCAGCTATAGCCGATCGGATGGCTTGCCATGCGACTGAATGTTGAGATTGCGTACGAATAAGCTCTAACAGCTCAAATGGCTCATCCAATGGTAAAATACCTTCCAAAGCCGTATTAGCTTTTGTATTGCGCGCTTCCAGCTGCATTAACGATTCACGAATCTCCAGTGGCAATGCTTCATGCAATGCGCGTAGTGTATCCAATATCGCTGTAACTGTGGGGTCTTGCTGCTGGAGTAGCTGCGTTTTACCACCATATAGCTTCAGCAGGTAGAAAAAGACGATATTCACATAAGCTAGCACACGATAACGATCTTCACGTTTAATTTGACTCGCCACCTGAGCAAAGGGGTGCTCTGGAAACATTTTGTTCCAGACTGCCTCGCGTCTTGCCTGTAGCCAGTCTTCCTTGAGATCCAGCTCACTTGGATTATCTTTACTTTGCGTTGTGGTCGGTAACAGAAATACCAATACTTTAGTCAGTTCATATTCAAATGTGGATTGATTGTGCGTCATCAAAGCTTGTAATAATGGTGGCAATTTATCGATCAATGTATTTATGTAAGCCGGATTATGCTTGCTATAGTAGCGCATTAATAACAAGAGTTGAACAGAGTGATCCAGGCGTGATACAAGCTCTGACTGGTGTTTAGGCTTGGCATCCGGTGCATAGAGATGACTTTTGGATATCAAAAATTCAAATGCGCGATGTATCACCTCTTCGCCACTATAACGAGCAATCAATCCGAGCACTTGCACCGCGTGGTCTTCATTTAACTGAGAGGTGGAATTCCCTGCCAATGTAGCATTCTTAATGCTTTCTCCTAGCATCATCTCCATCACATACCAGTTACCATAATAAAAATGATTCCAATCATTCGATACATATAGTACCAGAGCAGCAGCACGGTAGAAAGCATCCCCATATTTCTTTTTCGAAAGCTTCGATAACGTATCCATCGTGAGGTACGAGCGAATATTAGAACTCCGCATCATATCTGGCAGTTGATCCGTCTCACCTGTAATAAAATCGAGTATTGACTTGGAACGGTCAGTCGTTTTGGAATATTCCTCCGAGAAATAAGTAGCAAAGCGCTCTAATAAAGGATCAATCGTTTGAGAAATAGACATGATATGTCCTCCTGTTATCAATAGGATAGGGTGATAGCTCATTTCGTATGAGCATGTTATCTTTTGATCTGAAATATAATCTAGAATTCATTCAATGGGTCATGTCGTTTACAACTTAGAACTTAGAACTTAGAACTTATTAAAAATCTACGTACTTTCCTTGCAACATCAACCTGCTTAGGTATAAATGATTCTACAACTTCCCCTCCATTCATCTATATTGCTTACTACCGTATAATCTCACCAATCCATTCTGCTAGGCGATTGGGAGTAATCGCAGCCACATTCGCTCCCATATCCGTAAGCCTGCGTGCAGCGTTACGATCGTACACTGCTGTACCTTCATAATTCAGTGCTGGCAGTACAATCAAGCGGCTTCCTGCATCCAAAATATCCTTACATGCCGCATACATGCTTTGAATCGGATAACCTTCCTCCAGGTCGCTAACCAGCACGACAATCGTTCGTGCCGGATTCTCAATCAGCTTTTCACTATAGCGTAGCGCCTTGGCGATATGTGTACCGCCGCCAAGCTGAACACTCATCAGTAGATCAACCGGATCTTCAAGACGGCCGCTCAGATCAACCACCTCGGTATCAAAAATGATCAGATGCGTTCGCAATGTCTCCAGTCGATAGAAGATACTCGCCATCACCGCGCTATAAATGACCGAATCCATCATACTTCCACTCTCATCCACAGCGATCACAATATTCCAGCGATTATGCTGCTGTAGATTGCCATCAAAGTAGAGCTTATCAATAACGAGTCTGCGCCGATCACGATCATAATTTTTCAAATTACGTTGAATCGTTTTTTTGAAATTCAGATTGCGAAGCGAACGTGTACGACTCGCGGTATAGCGATTACGTTTCCCTATAATACTGGCTCGTACTTCCTGCTCTAGCTGGCGCCGAAGCTGCTCGACTACCTGCCTGACGATCTCACGCGCACTACGCAATATTTCGCCCTTCATGCGGCCCTTGAACTGCATAATATTTTTGAGCAACGCCATATTAGGCTCCATCGATTCTAATACCTTTTTATCAAATAAAATCTCACTCAAGCCATAGCGATCCAATGCCTGCTTTTCTAGAATTTCGACCGTTTCGCTTGGAAACAGGCGGCGTACATGATCCAGCCAGCGCGGCACCGTCAATTGCGAATCGCCGCGCCCTCCACCACGTCCTCGCTCCCGGTATCCTTGCGCTTCTCCATATTCACGATCATATAGATAACCGAGCACCTCATCTAGCTCTTGATACTGAAAGTGATCAGCGTCATAACTACCCCCACCCGCCTCACGGAGTGATTCCTCTGCTGCTTCACCGAGCAGTAAACGCCATCGATTCAGTGTCTGGCGATTCTCCTGCTTCTCTGTCCCTTGATCTGACGGATTCGTCATGCTGTTCCTCCTTTCTCCACCGAGTTCCACAGCCAGCTACAGTAATCCCCAGCGTGCTAGTTCCTGTCGGATCGCCTTATCTGTCGCCTGTGCATGTAACAATACTTCCTCATCTAGCCCCGGTTCATCCAGTGCCTGCTCAGATTCACCCAATAGCTCCGCAGCACGCGTAGCAATCGTTCGGGTCTCGGCTGGTGTGAAGAAGGTAAATGCCATTCTTAGCTCGGGAATCATACGTACAAAGTCATCATGTGATAATCGTGCTAGCATACTATTCAGCTCGTTCAATAGCTCCTTATCATACAAAAAAGCATCTCGCGCCGCTGCAAATACACCCTGCAAGTAAGCAGCTGTATGCGCCATTTGCTGAGGCGTTCCGCGCATATAGCTTCTAGCTCGATCTGTGATCTCTGAAGCTGGCAGCATACCTGCTCGAGATAAGATCGCGACCGATACTCCTTCCAGAGAAGCAGGTAATCCCGTTCGCTCTAATAGCTCTTGCAATCGATCATATAGCGGCTCGGATGCAAAGCTGGCAGTGCCTGTCATCGCAAGCATATGTAGCTGCTTGAGCGACTGCACAACCTGCGACTGGTCATCTGGATGCACATGCTCCAGTGTATCCATAGCAGCTACTGTGTGCTGATAGGCTTCCTCCAGCAACTCTGGCAAGCCTGCATCGCCCTCTAAACCTAACAACCGTCGATGCTCATACATACGCTCTAGCAGTACAAGTGCCTCGGATAAAGATAAAAAGCTACCATCCTGACGCAAAGCTCGCCGTGTATGCTGGAGCAATCCATCCACACTATGCTCCAATCCCATAAGCAATGCGCGCAATAACCAGCGTGTTGCCTGTCCGCTATGCTGCTCTGGAAGCTCTGCAACAATCGTTTCCAATCTTCGAGTCGCGGCGGCGGCGATTGTACCGCCATAGATCGAATTTTCAATCAAGCGTGCCTCGGTAAATGAAGAATACGAATACGTCCATGTCTCGCGCATCAGATTAATATCGCGATAAGCTACCCAATCGGGGCCGGATTCAAATACAGCTAGCTCTGTACCGAGAAAAGTCATGCAATGAAAAAGACGGCTGATCTGCCGATGTTGCGGACGCGTGTACAGATCAAGCACCTTTTTGTGTCGACCGGTAAATTGTAGCTTGAGCTTGCAAGCTGTTGCCTGCTTTTTAAAGTCCTCTACAATCGGGACAGCAAATGGATTACTTGCCACTTCGCCGATCTGGTTGCCTGTCAGTAGCTGCTGTAGTCGTTGAAGGGGCTGCACAGCGACCAGCGTCTGTTCGCCTTTAATAAAGCAGGACGTCACACCATCCAGTAGCTCATATACACTGCCCTCCGGCTTGCCGCGAATAGCAGCCAGACCTTGCAGCATACTATACGCTTCAATTGCATCGCTGGTGGACACTTCGGCTTCGCCTTGACGCAGCTCTTTCATTAATAACGATAACAAGCGAATCGCCGTCTGCTGTCCCGGCTGTGCGATGCCCTTTTGCATCCTGGTCCATACCTCATCATAGTAGGCAACATAGGGCATTCCGCTAGCATAGCCATTGAGCCGATCGGCTTCCTCGAAGGTGTATACCATCGGATAGATTTGCTCCTTGATCGGCTTGGCTGGCTGATTACGCTTACTACCCTGCTTCGATATTTTGGTTTTGGTAGTAATACGAGTAGGTGATACGATGTCTTGCTGTGACGGATTCTTTCGAGCTGTGATAGAGCTTGCATGTACATATTGTTCTTCTTGCAGCTCAAGTAATCCCAGTGTATGAAATCCCCCCGTGATAACCAGCACCCGTTTATATTGCTGGCGCGCCGCTTCAATATGCTGTAGCATATGTCGCTCGCGTGCCAGCGTGCCATCCTGCTCCAGCTGCTCTGATGTATAGCATAGTCTGGATAGCGAGCAATACAGAAATATTTCCTCAATATAATGTTCGGTTACCGCATTCGTAGCTCCCGCTTCAAACCAGCGATCCCACAGCTCATCAAAGCTTCGACAATGCAGCGCCGTACATAATCGATGCATAAACGACGAGCTTGTTAGCAACGTCTCATCCTGATACGAGTTTCCTTGTTCAGTAGCATGCTCCTGTGACTTCTCATCCTCTGATTGCTGTTCCTTATGTAGCGTTTGCGGAGCACGATAATTCAGATCGATAAACGAAGCCTTGATTCCTCGTCTTGCTGCTTCACAGATCGCAATATATTCCGGTGAACACGCAAGCATGGGAAAATAGAATGCACCTCGTTCTTCTCCCTGCTCATATGTATAGTACAGACTGACCGGTGTTCGAGTCGCTGGATCAGCCAGTACCGGAATCAGCGGATTGCCCGCTTCCGGGCCTTCGATCAAAATGACCTCTGGCTCATACTCAGCAATCGTCCGCAATAGATGATGCGAGCAGCCCGGACTATGATGCCGAATCGGCATATAAAGTACTCCTGCCTCGCGATTAAACACCTGCTGTCGAAACAACTGCTCCAGCCACTGCCGCTCATCCGCAGTCGTCAATTGAAGATCAACTAAACTCTCATCCGACTGTACATCAAGCAAAGTATCGTCTAATCGTGCTGCACCTTCATTTGATATAGAAGCGCTCACTGATTGATCGGATTGCTGTTGATTGGGTTGCTGCGGTACACCATTCATCACTATTCACCTCCATACTGCAATCGGTATAGCTTGTAGCGATCAAATCCATTTTTTAGCTTCATAGTAAGCTGCCCAGATCGGATCCTGTCCTGCACGCTCCTTCACGACTCTGGAAAAATAGGTTTTGAGTGCACCCAGATCCTTTTCATCTTCTTTTGCCACCGTACCGAGCATATTCTGTACAAGTCGATCCATCGTTACGCCACCATTTTCATAATAATAGGAGGTCATTGCGCTCTGTACATAGACGGATACCGCTTCAGCTGTACTCATCACGGATTGGGGAATATCGATCTTATAGCCTTCTTTTGTTTTGCCTGTGCGAAGCTCCATAAAGGTCGTTGCCAGCAGCTCTACCACTTCACGCTCTACTGGAATATCAATACCGCTATGCAGCAATAAATTATGCGCCTGTGCCTCGATAATCTGAGCTTCCATTTTTACATTACCAATCGGCTTCACCGTCTCAAAGTTAAAACGACGCTTGAGTGCGCTACTCATCTCATTTACGCCTTTATCGCGAATATTGGCAGTTCCGATCACATTAAAGCCCGGCTTGGCAAATAACACACCGCCATCCAGCTCAGGAATATTCATCACTTTATCACTTAAAATACTGATTAGACTGTCCTGCGCTTCGGACGGACAGCGTGTAATTTCTTCAAATCGGGTCACTACGCCATGCTTCATACCATGATAGAGTGGAGACGGTACAAGCGCCTGCTCAGAAGGTCCTTTATCCAGCAGCATCGCATAATTCCACGAATACTTGATCATATCCTCGGTCGTACCTGCCGTACCTTGAATCGTATTGGTGCTTGTACCGGAGATCGCGGCTGACAGTAGCTCGCTTAACATCGTCTTCGCTGTTCCCGGCTCGCCGACTAGCATCAGTCCGCGGTTACCCGCTAGCGTAACGATCGCGCGCTCGATCAAAATATCATTCCCATAAAACTTCCGTGTGATCGGCACCTGTTCTCCGTCAAGCAAAGCAGGTCGATCCCGTCCAATAATAAAATCTCGTATGTATGCAGGTGATAGCTGCCAGTTCGGTGGACGCTTCCCTCCATCCTCCTGACGTAATGCCTGTAATTCCTTATCATAAAGCACCTCGGCAGGCGGCTTCATCATCTCATTCATGACCATACTCCCCTCCAGTAACAAGATCATATGTTCCCTTTTTTTGCTCTTATTCTACCATATCTAACATGGCAAAGCGAATAACAGCAAGCGTTCGCTACAAAAATAAGCCAAAAGACCTGAGGTATTTTCCATTTTTATACTGAATCGCTATGGGTGATCACTTGAGCATGGAATAAGCACGAACAGTAGCATAATAAAAAAAGGCTATCGAACGCACCCGATAGCCTTTTCAACACGATATCCAGTCTCATTTGATTTTAATAGTACACACCCAACTTTTCTTTTATTTCTCCATGCTCTTAGCTTGTCGATTCCGTACGCTCTGATACCTGACCGATCAACTTTTTCTCCAGCCCCGGCACATACATCACCAGAAACACAGAACGCCCAACCGCAAATAACAGAAAGCTGATCCATAATCCATGATTACCATACAGTGGCACTAGAATCCAGCATGCAACCACATACAGCAGCAAAGCCAGCAGCATCGAGTTACGCACAGGCGCTGTTAACGTCATACCCGTGAAAATACCATAAAACACCAGACCAAAGCCTGCACAGATCGGAAATAACAATAACCAGCCATTATAAGCAAGCGCCAGACTGATCACTGCTTCGTTATCGCTAAATAGACGAACAAATAGCTCGCGTCCCGCTCCATAAATGAGCGTAAGCAGTAGTGCTGTGAGCAACGTCCATGTTCGTGTGAGCTGCAAGCTGCGGCGAAGCAAGTCTGAATCTCCAGCCCCCTTTGCCCGTCCAGCATAGATCGAGCTTGCATTCGCAAATCCATCAAAAAAGTATGCCATCATATAATGCAGCTGAATTAGAATTGAATTCGCTGCTAGTAGCTCCGGTCCAAACGCAGTGCTCTGTGCGGTGAAAATGTTGAACATCGCCAGCAGACAAATCGTGCGTACAAGCAGATCTCCATTAGCACGGAACATAGGCAGCAGACTACTCCATGCAAACAGGCCCTTCCAGCGAACAAGCGCCATCTGCATATAAGGAGAACGCCATACAAACCATAATCCTGCAATCAGGGCAATGCCTTCCGCAAATAATGTGGCTGCTGCTACACCAGCTACGCCAAAATGTAACCCTTGTGCAAACCAGATCGCTAGCGCCATATTCAGCACATTCATCGAAATTTGCACGATCAGGGTCTGCCGAATATGCGACATGCCCATTAACCAGCCAATCAATACATAGTTAAGCAGTGTAATTGGTGCGCCCCAGATGCGAATATGAAAATAGACACCTGCCCAGTGCGCAACATCAGCATCTGGACGCATCAACCATAATGCTCCTTTAAAGATCGGCACCTGCAAAGCGATAAAACAAAGTCCGATCACCAGCGCAATCGCCAGCGGACGAAGTAAATCATCCGCTCCTGCACGTAGATCATCCTTGCCTCTCGCCTGTGCTGCAAAGCCCGATGTACTTACTCGCAAAAAGCCAAACAGCCAGTACATCGTATTAAAAATCAAAGTCCCGATCGCCGTTCCACCTAGATAGGCTGGATCGAACAAATGCCCAACGACAGCTGTATCGACCAGACCGAGTAACGGAGTCGTAATTGTAGACACAATCAGCGGTAAGCTGAGCATCAAATAATCACGATGTGTGGGTGAATGCTGCTTGATGATGATATTCAGCTCCCTTGCTTAAACATATGTAAAGAGACAATCCATACCGAGTATACTCGAATTCTTTTCATTCGACAAAAAAATTATGATTTCTTTAATAATTAGACATAGATGTACAAATTGTTACAATTCCTTAACCAAAACTATAAACTTTCTTAAAATTTTACCGAAATATGATCTAATCACGAGTGATATTTAATGTTTATTAGTAATATAGTCATGATTCCTTTCGACTACAACTGTTTAATGATGGTTGTAATGATCTTAATTATTTCTTCATAATTAAGATGTTTCCATAAAAAAATGCACCGCTAACACCGATATATGTCCAGAAAGGAGTTCATTTCCATTTTCTATACATTGACATCTACCCTCATTGATCAGAGCGCTCATATCAATGAATGATGACAGATATGTATTATATTTTATATGACTCATTTAACCTATCATTATTTATTGCTTGATTCATTTTATAATTGGAGCTGATCATTCTTGAAAAATATATCAGTGAGAACAAAAATCCTAATTTTTATCGTTATCAATCTACTTATTATGGCCGTACTCGGCATCAATAGCTTTACCTCAACTAGCCGTATGGCTAATCTCGCCTCAGATATGTACACCAAGCATCTAAACTCCATCGTTTTATTTGATCAAAACATTTCTAATTATAGCTTAAATGAAATTCGCTTACTGCGTATGCTGGATGGCTCCTTCAATGAAAGTCAGTCCGAGCTAACTCAAAAAATCAATGCCACGACTCAAAACACGGATCAAACGTATGCTATTTTAGATAAAATCTCATTTGATCAAACGAACAAAGCTTTATACGACAAAGTCAAAGCGGCAGATGCACGCTTTGATGCTGCTCAACAAAGTATGATTGATGCAATCAGCAAAAATCAAAAGGAGGCAGCACGTCAGGCCTATGGCGATCTACGCACCATTCGTTTAGAGCTTAGTGCAGATACAGATCAGCTTCGGAAAAATATGGTCACCGGAGCAAGTGAGAGCAACGCCAATGCAGATGCTACATTTAAGCGCTCTATGATCACGGTAGGAGCTATTCTGGCAGCAGGGCTTATTCTCGCCCTGATTATTGGACTGTGGATTGTCAGTCTGATCGCGAAGCCGCTTCGCCAAATTCAGGACTTGATGGGTCGCGCCGCTGAGCAGGATTTTACGGTCATGTCTACGTACGAATCCAGAGATGAGATTGGTAAAGTCTCGGCTGCATTCAATACGCTCGTCACTAACATCCGTAAATTGATCAAAAACATTGATGAAAGTGCCCTGACGCTCTCTGCTTCCTCCGAGGAGCTTACAGCGAGCGCCGATCAGACTGCACGCGCTTCTTCGCATATCGCGTCTTCGTCTGGCGAACTTTCGACTGGCTTCAATTCACAAACAACGACCGTTATTCAGGTCAATGAGGCTATTAATCAAATGGCTGGTCGTATGAGTGACATTGCTGGCTCCGCTTCCAGTGTGGAAGGTATGACAGCTACGATGAAGCAAACCGCTGCACAGGGTCAGCAAGAGGTTAGTGGGATTCAAACCCGTATTCAGAAGCTCTCTGGAGATATTCATGATACATTGCAAGTGCTCACCAATCTGAACGGCAAGTCCGAGCAGATCGGCTTCGCCTCTTCTGCTATTCAGCAAATCGCTCGTCAAACGAATCTGCTGGCACTCAACGCTTCAATCGAAGCTGCACGTGCAGGTGAATCCGGTCGCGGCTTTGCCGTCGTTGCGGATGAGATTCGTAAGCTGGCTGAAAGTGCTGCCGATGCATCCACAACGATCAGCAGCTTGATTGAGGATGTACAGGCAGAGAGCAATCATGCTGTAGAGCAAATTCAGGAATCAGTAGAAAGCGTGCAGGCAAGTGTAAGCAGCAGTCAACAGGTTAGCGAAGCGTTCACCGCGATCGAGCAATCGGTTCTGCATACAGCAGAGCAGGTGAATGTAGCAGGTCAGCTGATCCGTGATACGAATACACAATCCCAATCGATCGCTGAAGCGATGGAGCATCTGAGTGCATTATCCCAGCAAGGGGCTGCTGGCATTGAAGAGATGAATGCCGCAAGTGAAGAACAATTGTCCACAATGGAGGATGTGGCTTCGTCTGCACGTCACCTGTCCACGCTTGCTGAACAGCTGCAACAGCTTGTCGCTAACTGTAAGGTATAATGATCGCATTAGATTCGCAGATTGATGTGAATATCGATTAGGCAAGTGGATACCTATGCCTAGCTTGATCGTACCTCATAATTATAGATTACCACTGTGGTTTACCATACGATGCAAACGCCAAACAGCCAGCTTTCTCTAATCTAGTGGAGGAAGCTGGCTGTTTGTTAATGACATAATGCTTGTACGCATCGTACTCCGTATACGCGCGTTATGCGTGTGGGAACAATTCTTTCACTGTCGCATTCACTTGGCTCAAAAGCTGCTCATACCCTGCTGCATCCAAATAGCCAATACTGCCCAGGAATAGATGCCCTACTGCTTCGATACCGACAAAGCCGAAAATTCCTGCATCCGTTGTCATTCGCATCCCTTCCGTCATGCCGATCTGATCATAGATATCATTCGGCGTACCGTGGGTGCTGATCATAAAGCCCTGTTTGCCCTTCAGTAGCTGTACAACACCAGTTTCATCCGACGCATAAGCAAATCCATAGGAAAATACACGATCCACATAGCCCTTCAAAATTGCAGGTAACCCCGCCCACCACACGGGATAAATAAATGTGATCACATCCGCAGCACGAACATACTCCTGTTCTGTCTGAATGTCTGCTGGTATATGGCCTGCACGCATCGCTTCACTATCCTTCGGTGTGAATACCGGATCAAACTGAAGTGCATACAGATCACGTACGACCACCTCATGCCCCTGCTCTTTCAGAGCATGCACCGTTGTTTCGAGAATAGAATGATTCAAGCTTTGTGTATTCGAATGAGCGTAAACGATCAAATGCTTCATTGTCCATTCCTCCATAAAATAAGATATAAAAATAAGCATAGACGATCCTCATCAAAATATAGACATCTATGTATTTCACAAAAAAATATAGCCTTATGACCCCAATAGCATCTCGATCACACTCGATCCATTTCGCGAACACTGCATCTTGTCAGATTGGTTCACTTCCAAACAAATTCAGGAGCGACAAGCGCCTCGCCTAACGCTCCGAAACTCTGTTTAAAATAACAGCAAGCATCTGCTCTAGCTGCTCCTGCTGCTCTTCTGTAAATCCGTCATATACAGCTGCATTCACAGTCGCGGAAATACGATGAAAAAGCGGCTCCAGCTCTCTTCCCTTTTCAGTAAGATAAATGAGTGTGATGCGGCTATCGTCTTGACTCTTTACACGCTCGACATAGCCCAATCGAGCTAATTTATCGACAAGTACCGTGACGGTTGGCTGTTTGCGATGAATCTTCTCTGCTAGCTCTTTGACAGAAAGTCCATTTTTTTGATACAGAAACACTAGAATATCACCATGTGAGGGTACAATTCCTTCAACACCATGTTGCTCTAGCTCAAAAACAATAAGTCGATGCAGTTCATCACGAATTTTACTAATGATCGATGTGGCATAATATTTAGGCATGCACTCATTATACATAGACATCTATTCATTTGCAAGGATATGTTCTTTATTTAGCAACCAAATCTGATATCGTCGAGGCTGCTAGCAAGGAAGAGAGGTAAAATCATAAGCTATTCTTTACCTTCTCTACATCTTTCTATAATTCATCATACCTATTTATGTATACAATTTGTTTATGCATATCGATCGGTGCATACATCAGTAGAGATATAGCCCACTGTTAACTATATGTAAAAATAATTAGTTAAAATTTAGTAACCCCTGTTTACTATCTCGTCAAACGGGTAATAAACAGGGAAATAGTGTTTCTTATTGATGAAAAATGTAGAATTTTGTCGTATTAACCGATAATAGTAACTAGAGCTATAATCCAACTCAATCAAGTAAGGAGAATGTAAAGTGAAACCAGCCATTCAGGAAGCGATGCATAATCAGACTCCGCTGCATGTTCATCTGATCAGCGGTGAAACGTATATCGGCATTTGTAAAACTCATGATAATCCGAACTTTTTCATCATTCATACCGATTGCGGTGACCTTACCTTTCCTTATTGGACGATCAAACGAATCAAAACAGCAGTAACTCATTAATCACCGGCTGAAATGTCATCCAGTCCTTCGTAGACGATCATCCGATTTCTGCCGGTTTTT
The DNA here is from genome assembly GCF_034055775.1 of Paenibacillus hunanensis. NCBI lineage: Bacteria > Bacillati > Bacillota > Bacilli > Caryophanales > Paenibacillaceae > Paenibacillus > Paenibacillus hunanensis. The sequence continues at coordinate 3,380,104 of NZ_CP139194.1, forward strand.
TTTGCATCATATAAGGCGGAATCCGCCTGCTCCAATAGCGCCTCCATACTACTCTCATCCCCATCGTATAGCGTCATCCCAAGCGACACCGTCACTGGCTCTCCATATGGAGTTGGCGACTGCTCTGCTACCTTTCGTATCTGCTCAGCTGTTTTCATTGTCATCATCAGATCAGCTTCAAATAACAGGATCACAAATTCCTCACCACCATATCGAAAGCACAAATCTGCTGGCTGAATCTGCTCTTCAATTAGCGTTGCCACTCTTCGAAGCATTTCATCACCCATCGTATGTCCGTACGTATCATTAATCTTTTTAAAATAATCGATATCCAGCATAATGATCGCAAATGGATAGCTATTATCGATCCAGTTTTGCATGATCGCTCGCAGAGCGCGGCGATTCAATACGCCGGTCAGTGCATCATAATGCGCTTCCTGCTGTAGCTTGCGCTCCTTTTCCCGAGTTTGCTGCTCCAGTGTCATAATCGCATAGTGTAGCTCATGCGCTTCATAGTTCCACATATTTTGCTCCGGTCGAAAAGATCCCTTGGATTCACCAGCAATACTATGGGCATAATCAGCTAATTCCTCTAACGGACGTGAAAGACGAATAGAGAGCTGATAAATAATCATTAGCATCAGAATAATAACAGGCACCAGGTAAAAAAGCATACTTTTGATGAGCTGGGCTGAAAAGATCGTCGTATTATACACTGGCGTCTGAAAAATAATACCCCAGCGGATACCCGGTATAGCTGCATATCCGGCAAGCATTTCCTTATGCTCCAGATTCAATACAAGCTGATTCCCACTTTTTCCATCCTGCAATTCGCCGATAATCGGATTGTCGTTCTGCGTCAGATGCCGTCCAATCCGCTTGGCAACAGGATGATATAAAATATTCCCCTCATTATCGACGACATAAAAGTAGGAGCCGTCCTCCTTCTTGCTACCTTCGCCAAACAATTCACTCAGACGATTCGCTTCTTCTAAATACAAAATCCCTGCTAGAATACCGCGATAATTCCCCTGATCGGTGTACAGTGGATAGCTAATCATCAATACAAGGCGATTATTCGTATCCCGATAAGGCTTAGAAATATAGGCTTCGCGCTTATGCAACGCCGTCTCAATTTGGATCGTTGTAGGTACAACGCCGCGCTGATAGCTATTCATCGGTGAAGCCATCCGTACCGCTCCATCCTCATTCACAATCAACACCGCATTAAAAAAGCTATTGGACTGGCGAAAATAGTCCAGTAGCTGCTGCCCCGCGTCCTCCCTCGCTTTATCCTGATTAGCCATTATGTATTTTGATGTACGTGCAAGCGACGATTGCATCGAGTAAATTAAAGTTTGGGCAATTCTACTTAATTCTTTCGCGTGAATTTCATTTAGTCTTAATGTCTGCTGTTCAATCGATTCCTTCTGACTGACATAGCTAATCAGCAAACAAGCAGCAAGAATCAGAAAAAAAGCACAAAAAGCCAGGCCACAGGTTAATGTCGACAGCTTATATTTACCAGCCTTGCGTTTTGAGGAAAACGGCATCGCATACTCTCCTTGCTTCATATCTTCGATTTACTTATTTATATCGGCTTGTTTAGCTTAGTTTATAAGGCATTGGTTATGCAAGACAAATTTGTAATCATTATCCTATAATGTTTTCATCAGCCAATCTGTACGGATGAAAATCCTTCATAGGTTATACTATAAGCTATATGATGTAAAACACCCGTTATTCCTTTATTATGGCGTATATTATAGAGCAAGTCAGCACGATATTGTAACTATTTTATGTACAACAACAGCTCCGGTATTAGATACCGGAGCTGTTATATTGATTTAGCGTTTTATTTTAGTATTGAGACACTGTAACTGGTGAGTTATCGCCCAGCAGTGCCAGATTGTTTTCGGCTACACGATCACCGCTTTTCAGTCCGCCTGTAATCAGTGCTTCCGAGCCTGCTTCGGAGCCAACTGTCACTTCCTTGCGCACGGCATGACCATTCGCAATTACATAGACATAGCTTTTGTCGCCGTCTTTTTGAATCGCTTTGCTTGGTACGATCAAGCCCTGCTTCGCATCCTTGCTTACAAAGCTAATGTCTGCCAGCATACCGGATTTCAGTTTACCGTCTGTGTTGGATACGGTCACTTTTACCGGATAACCATTACCGCTGGAATCCATTGGGCTGATGCTTGTTACTTTACCATTGGTGACGATATCTGACGATGCTACACGTACCTGTACCTGATCGCCTGTTTTCACCTGATTAATCTCATTGGCTGGTACGTAGATCAGCATATTAACCGTGCTCAGATCAGCGATCACGATCGACGCTGCGGATGGGCCTGCCATCTCGCCTACTTCAGCATTTTTCGTCGTTACGATCCCGTTGATTGGTGATTTAACTACTGCATCACCCAGCGCATTTTGTGCGATCTGTACATTCAGCTTCGCTTGCTCCAGCTTTTGCTGGCTTGCTTCGATGCCAGCTGTACTCTGAGATACTTCAAGCTGACGCTGTGCGTTGCTATAGCCAGAGTTCGCATTTTCATAGCTGTTTGTTGCATTGGTGTAAGCTTCTTTTGCTGTAGACAGTGCAGTTTGTGCGGTTTGCAGTGATTTTTGCGCACCTGCGAGTTGATCCTGCGCATTTGCTTTTGCGTTAACTGCATTTTCATAAGCGGTTTTAGCATTCACCGCAGCCGCCTGTGCTTGCTCCAGCTCTGCCTGTGTAGCGAGCGAATTGTCGAACAGGGATTGCGTACGAGTCAATGTTTTTTGAGCTGTATTCATCGCTTCCTGTGTTTGCTTGATCGTGTTCGCTGCTGTCGACACAGCCGTCTGTGCTTGCTTCAAGCCAGTTTGTGCCTGGTTAACTGCGCCTTGAGCAGAGTTAATATTACCCTTTGCCTGTGTGATTGCGCTCTGCGACGAGATGATTCCATTTTTGGAGCTAACGACACCAGAGTTCGCAGATACCATGCCAGTTTCGCGAGAATCCTTGGCTGTGTTCACACCTGCGGCAGCAGCATCCACGTTTGATTTGGCGATATCCAGATTGTCACGAATATCGCTATCCTCCAGCTTCAGCAGTACTTGCCCTTTTTTCACTTCAGTGCCTACATCAACGGCAATAGCGGATACTTTACCAGAGATTTTCGGCATAATGTTTACCGTTTCGGATGGTGTAACGGTACCCGTATAAATATCGCCCTGACCGATCATGCCCTGTTGAGCACTAGCGACCTTTACATTTACGCTCATTTCCTGAGCAGCTTCACTGCCTGCTGTGGAGCATCCAGCCAGCATGACTGAGCTCAGCAGTAATGCGCTGGCGGTAACTTCCCATTTTTTGATTTTCATTGCATGTTCCCTTTCTTTCATGAGAATTTCGATTCATCGCTTCGTTATAGCGAGGAATGCTCAGACTTTCGTTTCCTGTAATGCATTCTTTTTACGTCTGGTAATGAACAGGAATACAAATGGAATCGAGCAGAACAACGGGATCGAGGATACAAGGAATGTATCGGCGATGCCGCGTGAATAAGCATCTAGTGTGATCAGACCTGATACGGTCGATGTCCATGAGCTGCCCAGCATCGCTTGAAACGAGTGTGCCGCATCCGGCGTAATCGATTCCGAGATTTGCTGACTATGCAGTGCTGTACGGTTTTGCATCAGGAAGGTCAGAATCGCAATCGCCATCGAACCGGCAATGGTACGCACCAGGTTCGATGCGGTCGAAGCTTTACCTACCTTTTCCTTCGGTACAGCGTTCATGCCTACGGTGGACAGTGGCATCATACAGATCCCGATTCCCATCCCGCGGAACATCAGCACAATTTGCAGCCATAGATGTGGTGTTTGTGGTGTCAATGTGTGTAGATGATACGTCATCACACTCGTAAGCGTCAGACCAACCAGACCGATTGGTACAATCCCAATTTTGTCAAATAGCTTCCCGGCAAATGGCATCATAACCGCCATCGCAATCGCTTGTGGCAATAGGATAATCCCTGTGTGCACTGGCGATACCGCCTGAATATTTTGCAAGAAGAGTGGCGACAGGAATGTACCACCGTACAGACCCATCATGACAAAGCTGGATGTGATCACACTGATCGCAAATTTATAATTTTTAAATAATGAAATATCGATAACCGGATTCTCCTGCCCGCTCTCTACGAAGATGAGGAAGACGAGCGCCCAGAAGGCAATGAAGAACAGTCCAACAATTTTGAATGAGCCCCAGCCATCGGTTGAACCGCTGGACAGTGCGTACAGCAGTGTACCTGCACAGGTCGCTGCCAGCAGGAAGCCGAGCAGATCGAACTTCACCTTGATGCCTGGTGGCGGTTCTTTGATCAATAGGATGACCATCAGAATCGCGAATAAAGCTACCGGTACGCAGACGATAAACAGGAAGCGCCAGTCGAACCATTCGATCAGATAACCACTCAGTGTTGGGCCAATCGCTGGCGCAGCCATAGCGGCAATCCCCCAGATTCCCAGTGCCATCCCGATTTGCTCACGTGGGATGATTTTGTACACGATCGTCATACTCAGCGGCATAATCACACCACCGCCCAGACCGGCAACAATACGTGCAGCGATCAATGATGTATCACTCCACGCGAAAATACAAAAAACGGTTCCGAGCGTAAACACGCTCAGTGCGGCAATCAGAAACTTTTTGTACCCGATGCGCTGTTCCATAAATCCCGTAATCGGTACGATAATACCGGAAGCGAGTGTATAGCCAGTAATGACCCACTGGATGCGCGACGTAGTCGAGCCCAGATCGGTCGTCAACTGCGGAATCGCCACATTGATCAGACTGTTATTCAGGATCGCCACGAAGGCGCCCAATACAATGGCGAAAAAGGCAAGCCATTTCTCGCGGGGCGAATCAGCAGGAGGAGCAGCGGCAATAACTTCGGAAGCCACCATCGACCCCTCCTTTAATTAAGATGTATGAATTTTAACTTCAACGTTCGTACCTGGAATCAGCGTCATGCCGTCTGGCACGTTCAGCGCAATTTCAACCGGAATGCGCTGTGTAACCTTATTAAAGTTACCGCTTGTATTAGTTGCTGCAATTAAGGCAAATACAGAGTTGGACGCTTGTCCGACCTTGCGTACTTTACCTTGAATCACATGATCGCCATCCGCATCCAGTGTGACATCTACCAGCTCGCCTGGCTTGATGCGGTTAATATCGGTTTCTTCGATATTGGTCGATACGTATAGATTTTTCATATCTGCCATAATCGCAACTGCCGAGCTTGGAGAAGCAATTTCATGCTCTTTGGAATAGATTTTGATCACGGTACCGTCGATTGGTGCGCGCAGAACCGATTTGCTGATCACGCTGGAATCCAGACCCGAGACATTTTGCTCGGCAATCGGCTCATTGCGTTTCAGTACATCGCCTTCTTCTACATCGATGTGATCAATTTCGGCTGTAATTTGCGGCATCACCTTATATTGATCCGCCGTGATGCGTGCGTCATCACTTTTCACAAAATGAGCGCCTTGATACCAGTAGTAGTAACCGATTGTTCCGCCGCTCACGACGAGCAGCACAACCAGTATCGACAAAATAATCTTTCTTTTCAACGTACTCCACCTCTGCAGTTCTAATAAAATGGGCTAATCGGTAAAACGATAATCCTTTCGCAACTTCACATATAGATAGTTGCACAAAATAATACAATGCCAATTTCTCAACTTCGAGAGATCAGGCACAAAAAAAGCAAGGAACTGTTGCCAGACACATCGCAGTTAGGGGGCGTTTGGATCGCACGCACTAGCCGCCGGTCTTTCGCTCCTTACGTTTCATTACTCACAGAGGTATATAAGCCTCTTTTTAACAATTCCAGTTCCAGCCTGAAGTTATGCAGTACCTCTTGCTCATCCGCTTCTCCGGCGAAAAACTGAATAAAGTTCTGGATCAATATCGCACGCAAAATTTTGATCAAGTGCAGTAGCTCTTCCTCACTATGGATGTTCAGACCGCTTGTATCGATCACACCCATATAGTTGCGATAAAACTCGCGAATCCGTTCTCTGGTCGTGGGATTTTTCACATCAAGGATCAGCTTGTACTCAATCTTGTAATTCATGTTCAGGAAAATATTGCGTGCAAACTCGCGATTCGCACCCTGCTCGTCATGAATAAAACGATGCAGCGAGCTCTCAAAAAATTCTGCCGATGAGGTGAACAGATCGCCCTGATGCTTAATCGCCAGCGACATCATTTGCTCGCGATTTCTAGCGCTGTGCTCCTCCAGAATGTAGAAAAACAAATCGGCCTTATCCTCAAAATACTGATAAAAGCTGCCCCTCGGAATGCAAGCATCCTTGATGATATTCGCGATCGACGCATCTGCAAGCGAAGCGCGTGAAAATTCACGTAACGCTGCATCAATCAAGTTTTGCCGCTTTTCCCCCGGCAGGTTAAAAAAGGTTTTCGTTGGCATACATTCACTCCATTACCCCCCTGCAACCTCGGGCTATTGATTGATGTTGGGATGCTAGCACGAATAAAATGTGGCTCTCAGTGTAGGCAGGCTTGATTTGTTGTCAAAAGTTACATAGAGAATTATATGTGACACCGTGTCATGTGTCAATCTTATTATTAAAATTTATACATATTTCGTTCCAAACTGTTGTTAGTTGCAATAGAATACGCCACTAAAACTGCTCTCTTGAAATGCAAAATAGGCCTGTATGCTTGTTCATGAAGGAACGAGGCTACAGACCTGAATATATTGACTTTGTAGTTCGTGACTGCTTGTACACCTGCTGACGTTTATGTTCTAATCATTCGAGCTTTACCATTCAACGTTTCGTTATTTCGAAGCTTTAGACCTTAGTGATCTATAGCTCTCGAATTAAAAGCTCGCGCTTTTTCCGTTGCTCCCGTTTCCGGCGGTACATATCCTCATCTGCCAATCGCAGCAGGGTATTACCATTTTCACCATTAGCGGTATACACACTCATGCCTGCGGCGAAGGATACCGTAATATCTCGATCTCCATACCAGAAAATCTGATCGTCCAGCAATGTCAGCCGATTCTCCACCAGCTCAGTGGCATCTGCACGATCTGTAATACTAAGCAGTAAAATGAACTCATCTCCACCAATTCGTCCTACCGTATCACCTGGCTTATGCATTAAGCCTTGCAGTAATTCAGCAATAAACTTCAAATACATATCACCTACAGCATGTCCATACGTATCATTAATCGGCTTGAAATGATTCAGATCAATCATAATTACAGCAAACGGATCTGCTGCCGCTGTTCGTATACGTAGCTCTTCTTCCAGCGCAGTGCGATTATATAATCCAGTCAATGGATCATGATATGCGCTGTGCTTGTAGCTTTGCTCCGATTCCATCAATCTTCGTTCCGTATTTTTGAGCGAGGTCACATTGGTCAGATGCAGTACAAACAAATCTTCATTCGCTCCTTCAATCCGATCAATACCTACGATCAGATCCAGATGCTCCTTACGCGAATCGTTCATACGCACCTCCCAGTGCGATTCCTTCCCTGGCTGATCAGCATAAGAAGTAAGCAAACCCTGCAAGCCCTTTACCTGCTTGAACTCAAAATGCTCTGGAATCTCCTCGGATGGAATGCCTTCAAACCAGCTCTGCGCACGCGGATTCATTTCCTTGATTCTTCCCTGTGCATCCAATAGCAAAATAGCATTCGGCGCCGTCTCGAACAACACCTGAAACAGCTTACGATAATCCGGCATAATATTGTACTTTCCAATTAAGTGACGCAGTCTCATCGCCCAGATCAGATACCCGATAAAATAACAAATCATCGATACACGGGTCACAATAATGCCTGCTTGCAGCAATGTAGTGATAAGCGCAAAGCTACCAAATAACATAAATCCGCTTGCCAGTAATGAACGCAAAATAACTCGCTGTCTGCGCTCTCTGGTACGTAACCAGCCCCAGGCGAGCAATACGACGGACAGCAAAATATAACCGATCACAAATACAATCGTGACGAGCAAATACGTCGGATGTAGCGGGCTGCGTCCATCGGTTACATGCACATCGTACAGCACACTGTGATCCCATGTGACCATAAACCATAGCCATAGCATATAAGGTGTCGCATAGACGAGCGGCAATACCTTTTTAAAGGAGCGCGTCACTTCTCCACCGAATAAGATACACAGATGAACAAGTGTACTAATAAACAGCAGTAACGATGGCGAGCTTCCATATAAAACAAGCTGCATCTGATATTCGGGCAGCAGCGATGTTTTCAAATATTCAAACATAAAATAAAGCACGAGTGACCCCATTAGCAAAGCGGCGACGCGATTAATCATGCTGCGTCGATTACGATAGATCAACGTGATTGCCATATAGAAGAAAAAGTAGGTGGGCAACTGGATTGTTAAAAAATCCATAAAAAGTGCGCTCATCGGCAATGTCCTTTCCAATTCGGGTAGGTTCAACGTAAAGCCTATACCACTTTCCGATTCACACCTTAGTTGATGCCACTCGTAGCTAGATCAGTATAAGTTTCCAGTATTCCTATCGTAAGAAAATGAACACCGTTTGACAACAGAAATTAGCGAAAAATGACGAATTTTAAGATATTTTTTATGTAAACTTACAGTTTTGGTATCCTTGAACAGCAAATAACCGCTTTCATTACCTATCACCTTACAACAAATACCACCTATTTCTCTACTCTAGAAGAGAAATAGGTGGTTGTAAATAAATTATTTATCTTACATATAATTAATTTATAAGAATTTTGTGGTAATTAATATGATGTTACTTATTTGATATTATTTGATAAAGGATGTACTGGAGACATGCCTATGCTGCTCATCGTGCCCTAGCATCCAATTTCGTGATAACCGACTGAATCCATTCATACTCCGCTTTAGATTAACTTCCTTGACGCAGGCTATCCGATAGCGCTGTGAAAATAACACCCAGCGCGTATGCACCAGCATCTGGATAACCAAGACTCCGCTCACCGACTGCTCCTGCTCGGCCCATCCGTGCCACAATATCGGCTGTGCTCTTCGCTCCCTGAACGGCTACCTCTGCTCCTTTACGGAATGCAGTCACTACATCGTCTCCAGCCTCTGCACTGTCTGTCCAGCTATCAGCACAAGGAACAAGCGCATCGATCAATGTCTTATCGCCTACTACTGCACCGCGTCCAAAGGAACGCTCGCCTGTCGATTGAATTCCTGCGACTGCCGCTTGCAGCATTTCAGCAAATTCAGCCACCGTCACCTCGGTACGATCACCTGCTTCTTTGCCTGCTGCTCGGAATGCCGAGCCCCAGATTGGCCCAGACGCACCACCACATGATTCCATAATAATCAGGGATACATCGTGCAGGAAGCTTCCCATCGTGAGCGGCTCATGTGCTAGAATCGTCTTCCACTCACGCTTCAACTGACGGAAGCCCTTCGCAACGCTCATACCGAAGTCACCGTCACCTGCATGCGAATCCAGCTCGCAAAATGGTACTTCATTTTCAATAATGACTTCGCTCATACGATCCACTAGATAGACTAGATTATCTAGCGTAATCGTCTCGTTATTCACGGTCGCTGCCGCTTCATCCGTCTCTACGGTATAGGATACATCGCCCTGTTGCTCTTCGTCCACTGTCATCGCTTGATATGGAATCGGCTCGATCGGACCAGAAACTTTAAATGCAGGTGTATCGCTCTCACGAGATAGCAGCTCCTTCAGCTCATCATCCAGCTTCATCAGGGTCACCGATAATCCTGCCATATCAATGCTAGTCATATAATTACCGACAAAGCTACGGTTTACAGCGATACCCTGCTCGGATAGCTCACGACTCACCGCATGATGAAACAGATAGAGCTCTTGCTGTGGTGTGCCACCAAAGCCGTTGATCAGTACAGCCACCTCGGCGTTATTGCTTTTCAGCTTCATATCCCGCAGCAGATCGGCAATCATACGATGAGCAAGCTCATCCGCCGAGGTTAGCTCCACGCGCTCCATCCCCGGCTCACCATGAATGCCAACACCGTATTCCATTTCACGCTCACCGAGTGCAAAGGTTGGGGTTCCTTTGGCAGGCACGGTGCAGGAAGTAAGCGCGAAGCCGATGCTACGTACGTGTGCAGCAGCCTTTTCCGCGGCTGCCTTAACTCCCTGTAGATCACGTCCTTCGGCTGCGGCTGCTCCTGCAATTTTATGTACCAGCACAGTTCCAGCTACACCACGGCGCCCGACCGTATACAGGCTATCCTCTACCGCAATATCATCATCGACCTTCACATAATCAACCTCGATCCCATCCTCGCTTGCCAGATGGGCAGCATTTTTGAAGTTCATCATGTCGCCGCTGTAATTTTTAATAATTAATAAAGCGCCCTTGTCGCCAGCGGTTGCCTTGATTGCCTGATACACCTGAATCTGAGATGGCGAGGCGAAAATATCTCCACACACCGCAGCATCTAGCATACCCTTACCAATATAGCCTGCATGTGCCGGTTCATGTCCACTACCGCCACCACTAATGAGTGCTACTTTATTCGGATCGATATGCTTGCTTTTGATAATCTTATACTTAGGGATCAGCTCTAGATCAGGGTGAGCAAGCACCATGCCCTTCGCCATTTCCAGTACCATATCCTCTGCATGATTCATTACTTTTTTCATCCGTCTTCCTCCTGTTCACAAGGTATAGGATCGTTCGGTTACATCCCGTAGTTAACCATATTGATGGTCGCTCTAATCAGCCGTAGCAGCGGTGGGTACTTGCTCAGTCCCGCTCAATATTCGTATTATAGCGTCATATAACGCCCATAGTGGGCTAAATACTGCTCCTTCTCCTTGTAATCAGGCATCAAGCTGCCCACCTTACGCCAGAAGGAGCGATCATGATTCATATGCAGCAGATGGCATAGCTCATGCACAATGACATAATCGATCACCTCGACAGGTGCCATCGCCAGACGATAATTGAAGGTGAGCTTCTTCGTAGAGCTACAGCTTCCCCAGCGTGTCGTCGATTCTACAATCTCAATGCTAGCAGGCTTCACACGAAGCTGTTGCTGATACGGGACGATACGCTCCTGAATGACACGCTTGCATGTTGTAAAATAATATCGTTTAAGTCGTGCGCGTAGCTCCTCTTCATCCCCATCCGTTACATCGATTAGCTGCTGGAGCGGCTGTTCCTTGCCTAGCAGCATAAAGGTGCCATAATCATCGTACTCTCTTGTTTCTGGCAATACGCGTCGATTAGCAAGACGCTGTTGCTGCTCGGCGATCCATTGACTATGGCGCTGAACGAGACGGATAATGTCTGCTTCGGTTGTACCGTTGGGCGTTTTGACAGTGAGCAATCCATTACTTTCCATCTGGATCGATACTTTACCGCGGCGCGAATATTCTACATGACAGGCGATTGTTGTATCGCCGATGGGGATGTTCATCATTGTTGAAGGGTCTCCTTGAGTTCAATAGGGATTGATCGATGATTTGATTATAGCATGGTCGGTAGAATAGGCGACGGTAAGGAGCATCCATCCATTTCGATAAAAATGTAATCTGGCTATACATAAGACGAACAATAAAAAGGCATCCTGACTCGCCTAATCGCGAATAAGGATGCCTCTTTGTCTGCCTTAATGTACGGGCTGTTCTTCTTTATCGATAGTTGGCTTGGTGGATGAAGTGGATAGGTCTGGTGTAGCTACTGTAGCCGGTGTCGGAATGCCAGGCTGCTGGTTACGTGTCCACGTGCTACGGGCTGGAATTTTGCTCCAATCGGCACGGTGGGCATAGCCTTTGGCAATACGGGTAACTTCCTGTAATAAGCCTTCATTTAGCTTAATCGGTTGCAGTCCATGCGATAGGAATAATTCGTTTCGTACGTGCAGATCATTTTCCTCTGCTTCCTTACGAGGGTTGGATACATAAGCGATTTCCGCGCCGGTCAGATGGCTGACAAGTGCTGCCAGGTCGCGAATACGGTGGGTTTCGGTCATCTGGTTGAAGATCATTACGCGATCCCCATAGACGGGAGGATGCTCCAGTGCAAGCTGTACACAACGAACCGTATCCTGAATGTGAATGAAGGCACGGGTTTGTCCGCCTGTGCCGTGTACTACAATCGGATGCCCCACCGCTGCCTGCATGAGGAAGCGATTCAGCACAGTTCCATAATCACCATCATAATCAAACCGATTGATCAGCCGCTCATCCAGCATCGTTTCATGCGTATTCGTACCCCAGACGATCCCCTGATGTAGATCGGTGATACGCAGTCCGTCATTTTTATTATAGTAGTGAAATAGCAGCTGATCCTGTGATTTGGTCATATGATAAATCGAGCCTGGATTGGTTGGATAGAGAATCTGCTGCTGTACACGTTCTCCCTGCTCGGTCAGCACCTCAATATCGAGATAACCTTCAGGAATTTTCATACCAGACGTTCCATAGCCGTACACTCCCATCGTACCGAGATGCAATAGATGAATATCCAGTCCAGACTCAGCGATAGCGCATAATACATTATGGGTCGCATTCAGATTATTGTTTACGGTATAACGCTTGTGACGGGAGGACTTCATCGAATAAGGTGCAGAACGTTGCTCGGCAAAGTGGATGATTGCATCGGGCTTTTCCTTGACGATCAGCTGCAAAAGACGTTCATATTCCAACGCCAGATCAAGTCGTTCAAAATGGATTCGTTGTCCACTCCGCTGCTCCCATACATCCAAACGGATACCGATTGGCTGTATCGGTGTTAGCGACTCTGCTTCCAGTTCAATATCAATATTACGGCGGGACAAATTATCGATAATGGTCACATGATGACCGAGACGGGACAGATGCAGACTCGTTGGCCAGCCACAAAAACCATCTCCACCCAATACGAAAATCTTCTTCTGCTGTCCGCTCCAGGCTTGTCCAGATGTAGTATTCAATAGAAACCCACCTTTTCCGTAATGTGATGCTGTTCGTTCATAGCTCATGCTTTCCTCCATCTGTATGCCGAACAGCAGACCCATCTCGATTATAAGGTTATACTGTCAACGGAGTCGTAAGCGCTAGCCCTATTTTATGTAAAATAAGCCAGCGTGCGGAATAGGTAGTCTCCTCATTCTGCACGCTGGCTGTTCAATTATGATTCGATTTAAAGTACGCTGTGCGCTTAAAAGTACACTGTACGCTTAGTTGATATCATAATTGTCGTAAAATCAACATTTTGTGAACGTATCCTGTTTCCAACATCAAGCCTTACTATGGATGAGCGCTGCTTATACGATTTATACGAGCGTCTCTAATGCCTCACGACTGAACATCTGGATATCGTTACTACGCTGATCACGAATTTTGTTCGGCCATTCTGGATCGCTCAGCAGTGCACGACCAATAGCAATCAGATCGAACTCATTGTGCTCCAGCTTATGAATCAGCTCATCCAGATGCGCTGTTGGATCCGTCTCCTCCACCTGACTGGCGCCAGGTGTGAATTCAGCCTGCAATCCAACTGAACCGACGGAGATCGTTGGCTTGCCGGTCAGCTTCTGTGTCCAGCCTGCCAGATTCAGCTCGGAGCCTTCAAATTCCGGTTCCCAGAAACGACGAGTAGACGCATGGAAAATATCCACACCTGCATCCACGAGCAGACCTAGCAATTGCTCCAGCTCCTCCGGTGTCTGCGCAAGACGTGCCGTATAGTCGTACATTTTCCATTGAGAATAGCGGAAAATAATCGGATAGTCTTCCCCTACGGCTGCACGACAAGCGCGAACAACCTCCACAGCAAAGGTAGCACGACCTGTCAGATCACCGCCGTAGCGATCGGTACGCTGATTCGTTCCTTTCCATAGGAATTGGTCAATAAGGTAACCATGCGCACCATGCAGCTCGATCGCATCAAAGCCAAGCTTTTTCGCATCAGAAGCTGCCTGTGCATACGCTTGAATCAGATCCGCAATCTCGCTCTCGGTTAATGGCTCACCAACCTTTTCACCTTTCAGGTTTAGACCGGAAGGACCTACCGGCTGAGCTTGTACATTCGGCTCATCTCCAACTTTACGCGCCATACCTACATGCCATAGCTGAGGTGCAATTTTACCGCCCTCGGCATGAACCGCATCGACAACCTTTTTCCAGCCAGCAAGCGCTTCCTCACCATGAAAGACAGGAATGCTTGCCCCACTAATCGATGCCGGATGATCAATTCCCGTACCCTCAGTTACGATCAGCCCTACCCCACCAGCAGCACGGCGGCGATAATACTCTGCCACATCGTCGCCCGGAACATTACCTGGAGAGAACCCACGTGTCATCGGTGCCATCACGACCCGATTATCAAGCTTCAGCTTATCACTGTGAAAAGGTTGGAACAAAGGTGCAGTATTCATAAAAGAGCCTCCTCATATATGATGTGCTATTTGATTATTATTCGTAACGACACTACTTTAACATAGCAGACTATTGAAATCAAACGGGTACTCGCTTCATCGTCGCTCCTGTTTCATCCAATATCAATCGATACACATCCGGATTCGTTAGTTGCTCCCATTCTGTAAAGCCGATCCGTTCATCATAGGCACGTAGCAGCAATGAGATCAGATTCCCATGTGAAACGAGAACAGCATATTGAGCATCGCCTGCCTGTAGCTCATGTATAACTGCCATGGCGCGCGCTGTTGCCTGCCGACTCGATTCGCCTCCCTGATAGCAAAGCTCCATATCATCATACGTTTGTCGCAGCATATCACGCCAATTCGGTTCATTCGTATCGCATAATACACGTTCAATTAAACGTTCATCCTTATGTACAGGTAAATTGAATTGCTGTGCTAGCGGCGCGATGGTATCCATCGCTCGCAGATACGGACTGGACACGATTGTATCGAGCGGAATGATCGATAGCTGCGTGGCAAGTCGCTGTGCTTGCTGGTGCCCTAGCTCTGTTAATGGTGCATCGGGCTCCTGTCCTGTAGCCTGACAATGACGAATAATGTATAGCTCCTTCATGATCTAGCATTCTCCCTTACAATAAATAGTTATTGGTTATGGGTACGGCTCATTACTTATGCTGGTAGCCCTGTCCTCTGTATCGTATGCTGGAGCTTCGTTCAGAGCAATGATTAAGAACGATGAGTACTTTCATCCCGATGAATCTGATCATCATTCTATGGCACAGGGCTACCTTATTGCTTGATATTCGTAACTTTTTCATCCTAGCCCATGAGCAGCAGCATAGCGCCCCCAATGCGGACGGCGTCCATCAATATCGACAATATCGTATTCATCAGACAACTCCCAGCTGGATAACGCTTGACCAGATTTTGCCATATAATCACAATCGGATGCAAGTGCTGCAATAGCACGTCCCACAAAAAACGGAGTCTCTGACTCACGAAAATGCTCGGCATGTGGACGATCGCCGTGAATAGCATCCTGCCAGTTCGATTCATTCACTCGATAATATTCCAGCATTTCCTCTGAGCGCAGAAAGCCTGGAGTGACAGCAATAGCGGCAACACCATGTACCTTGAGCTCTTCTGCCATTGCTGTTGCCATATGAATTGGCGCGATTTTGGCGAGACTGTAGTACAGGTTACCGCGATAGCGATAGTCTGTACCGTCTGTCACTTCGATAATTAGACCTGTACCACGTGCTACAAGAAGTGGTGCAGCATAATGACTCGTAATAAGATGGGTGCGGTATACGCGATCCTGCATGAGTAATCCATTCGGCAACGAATGCTGCCAGAACGGTACGCCCCATTCAGTCAGCTTCTCTCCACCCCATATATCATTCACAACGATATCAAGCTGTCCATCCTGCTCGGCTATAATCTGCTGGAACAAACGCTTCACCTGCTGTTCGTCTGTATGATCCACCTGAACAGCAATACCTTTGCCACCGTAATACTCTACGAATGCCGCTGTTTGTTCAATCGTTTCAGGTCGATTCAGGTCGGAACGCTGCGCTGAGGTTGTCCGTCCGGTACAGTATACCGTAGCCCCTGCTTCACCTAGCATTGCAGCAATACCCCTCCCTGCACCACGCGTAGCTCCAGCGACAAGAGCTACTTTTCCAGCTAATGGTTTGCTGTTAGCTGCTAAGGATAGTGCAACTGAAGGATCTGAGATTATAGATGGCTGTGTTGCTTTGGATACTATGTCTGTGGATGATTGCTTGTTGTCTTCTGATGCATGCATGACGCATTCCTCCTACATAATTTAATCATTTATCGTATCACGTATCACGTATCACGTATCACGTATCACGTATCAACGATTATAATGAAGTATAGCGCTACTAATACGCCATCTTTTGTCATATTAGATGATTATAATAAAGGAGCATACACAATGCGCGCAGATCGCCTTATTCGACTTACTTTACTATTGCAAAATGAAGGAAAGCTGACGACAGTGGAGCTATCGCAGCGACTTGAAGTATCAGAGCGTACTATTTTGCGAGATATGGATGCGCTCAGTGCTTCGGGTATTCCTGTTTACGCTGAGCGCGGCAATCGTGGTGGATGGAGACTAAGCGAAGGTTACCGCACTCGGCTCACTGGACTCAAAGCCAGTGAGCTGGTGACACTACTCCTATCTACTCATTCGCAGCTATTAAGTGATCTGGGTATGAATAATTCTTTTCAAGATGCGCAGCAAAAGATACTTGCCGCCTCTCCTGCAACGATTCATCCGACTATTCAATCGATTCGTAGCAAAATCCATATTGACGGTGCAAGCTGGCATCCACAGGAACAAAATGCTTCCCAGCTTGAGCTTATTCAGGAAGCGTTATTTGCAGAACAAAAGCTATGTATTGTATATACACGCGATGAAGGAAAGCAATCTGTTGAACGCACGCTTTGTCCACTTGGTCTTGTTGCCAAACGCTCGGTGTGGTATCTCGTGGGAAGAGTCGATTCCAGCGAGCATGAGCAGCATCAGCAAGCCGAGCTACGCACCTACCGCGTCTCACGTATTGAAGCTGCTATTCAGCTACATGAACCCTTCACCCCACCAGCAGATTTTGATCTAGCTGCATACTGGGAGCAATCCACGCGGCAATTTCGCCATACTTTACCTCATTATGAAGCTATACTGCGTGTGTCATCTAACCTGTTATCTCGTATAAAGCAGGAACGCTTTATTCACATTTTGCAGCTGGAGCCTTATGAACAGGATTGGTGGGAATTGAAGCTTGATCTAGCCACTTCCCAATATGCATGTCAGCTATTACTCGGCTGGGGATCAGAAGCACGGATTGTACATCCTCCTGAGCTAAAAAAGCAGGTGGTTGAAGCCGCCCATCAGCTAATTGCGGCATATGAGCAAGATTCGTAGGAGCTTAGGCAAAGAGCGATAAACCACGAACGGGAAGATCATCTCTGTTTTATACCAATCCATTAATGTACTCATTAGAATAAAGATACATCAAATAAGCCCGGATAGGCGCAGCTACTGCTGCTACCTATCCGGGCTTATCAAGCGACGATAGAATCGTCTTGTATACAAGCACTCAGCATCCTATTTTGTCGTAGTGCGATGGATTCAGATGATCCTCGCTCATTTATCTGTGATCATAAGCATCAACACAAGCAACGACGCATAGAATCGCTAATGACTATAATCGTTACGGTGTTGGCATACCACCATTGGCATTCAGCGTCTCGCCACTCACATAGCTCGATTCCTGACTTGCCAGGTAGACATACGCGGAAGCCATTTCAACAGGCTGACCTGGACGACCAAGTGGTGTCTGTTCGCCAAACTCCGGCAATACATCCGCAGGCTGTCCGCCAACGATTTGCAGTGGTGTCCAGATTGGACCCGGTGCAACCACGTTAACGCGGATACCTTTTGGTGCTACCTGTTGAGCCAGCGCTTTACTGAATGTGTTAATCGCAGACTTCGTTGTCGCATAGTCCAGCAAAATTTCAGATGGGCTATATGCCTGAATGGACGAGGTATTCACAATGCTGCTGCCCGGCTTCATATGTGGGATCGCAGCTTTGCACACCCAGAATAGTCCATATACATTCGTTTTAAATGTATGGTCAAATTGCTCTGTCGTCAGATCGGCGATATCCTCCACATACTGCTGCTTACCAGCAACGTTAGCCAGAATATCAATACCGCCCAGCTCACGAACCGCTGTCTCCACCAGCTCAATGCAATATTGCTCATCCTTCAGATCGCCTGGTACAGCGACAGCCTTGCGGCCTTCTGCTTCGATCAGCTTCACAACTTCACGTGCATCGTCTTCCTCCTCCGGAAGATACGCCAGCACCACATCTGCGCCTTCGCGTGCATAAGCAATCGCTGCCGCGCGACCGATTCCGCTATCTGCACCCGTTACAATCGCTTTGCGACCTTGGAGTCTGCCTGTGCCACGATAGGACTCTTCGCCGCAATCCGGTACAGGTGTCATTTTAGTCTGCAAGCCCGGTTCGGGTTGCTGCTGTTTAAATTCTGGCCCTGCCTTTGTAAATTGCTTTGTCGGATCTTGCATTGTGTATTGATCTGCCATGATGAATATCCTCCTCATATAGATGGATGTGTACATGCTGTTCTTTTCTTGCATCAATCCCAACTCTTTTTATGTAACCGGGTTTTGTACAGTTCAAACGAGCCTGCTCTATTGTTCACTCCACGAAGAATGGGCATATCATGATCAGGAAATCGTGATCCCCATACTTCGATTGCTTTTATATTTTAAAATGAATCCGATTGCATTCCCATTGATATAGCTTGATACAGTGATAAATCCCTCTATATAGTAGCTAAAAATCTCCACAAAATTACACGCCAAAAAGCCCAATCTCTAACCGTTGCTATCGATCGGGCTTCTTTTATTCATTTGCATCCTATAGGCTACAGGATATTCATTAGAACATTGGCAGCAGATACTTGATTACAAACCACAGTACGATTGCCAAAATGATAATATAAGCTGCATATTTGATAAATGTCGAAGCGACCATCCCGGAATCCGATTTGCGCTCTACACGTACTTCTCGTTTATCGACATCGACATTACGATTTTCGTTCATAACCTCTCGCTCCCTTTCAGGCATTATGCCTCTGGTTGTTAAGTGATTTGAGTGTTATTAAACGGTTTTATTCCTTATGAATCGCCTAGCATATGGAATGCAACGATTATTGTAGCAGGCTGCTTACACGGTGCAAGCAAGCGCTAAAGCAATTGCTGATTAGGCCTGGTGGTTGCTGCAACCGCTAAAATCTATTATGCTGTCGATAGACTATACTCAAGCAGACAATACTAGATTCAACCGAATAAGCTACCTAATCTCAGCACTACCCTATTACATATTGCACAGGAGCCTTGACTATGAAGCAAACTAGAATGAACTACGACCTCTCTACACTACCCGCGTCATTATTGCCCTACATCAATGGAGCAACCATCTATGATAGCAGCTCATCACCACAGGCAAAGACGCTATTGATCGATGGCTCGGAACGACTATTTCTAAAAATCGCTGCTGCGCATACACTGGAGCGAGAGTATCGGATGAATGCATTTCTCCATCAGCATGAGCTTGCACACGCTTCACTCTTATATACAACAGAGCAACAGCAGGATTATCTGCTCACAACTGCCGTAGCTGGTGAGGATGGCGTAGCCGATACCTTTATGCAGCAGCCCGAGCGGCTGGCAGCCGCACTGGGTCACCATCTACGCAGACTGCATACTATTCCTGTCGATGGATGTCCTTATGCTCATCGCAGTGCCGAAATTCTGCTGGAAGCTTCTCCAGCAATGCAGGCTGAGCTGCAAACATCCGGCGACTATACACCTGTAGATGATGTTATCATCCATGGAGATTATTGCCTGCCTAATGTCATCATGAATGATTTTGAGTTGTGCGGATTTATTGACAACGGAGATGGCGGCATTGGTGATCGCCATCATGATCTCGCTTGGGGATTATGGTCGTTGCAATTTAATCTGGAGACGGATCGCTATCATGAGCATTTCTTAGATGCTTATGGACGAAAAGACATCTACGAAAAGGGGATCGTGTATTTCAGCCGTATTATCGATAGTCTGGATTTTTAATCGACATTGTGCCTTTTTAATAGGTACTGTGCCTATTGTTGAGAACCCCATAATCATAAAAATGAAATGAATAACATAAAAGACAAGCCACGTCCTCAAGACGCAGCTTGTCTTTATTTGTCGTGGATGGAATATTCCAGGATTGGATCATCATTCAAACGAGTGGATAAGCAATTTCTGCTATATCCTCCTGTAGATCATCCCATTCCAGCTCATTATTCAATTGCTCAACCAGTTCACGCGTTAATGGTTCCTGCTGGAAAATCCGTTCAATCACCGTACGATCCAGCTCGACCTCATAATATTCCTCCGCCCATGCATGATAATAAGCAGCAACCTCCAGCAATAAACGAAACCATTCACTGCCTGCCTCTGCTTCTGCACCTATAGCACGCCAGCCAGTTTCCTGATGTTCATGCCAGAGTAGACAGGTTACCTGCTCTCCAATAAACGCGGGCTCGCTCAGAAAAGCTTGCATCGTCTCTGGAACCTGCTCCGAGACGCTCTGCATCCCCTGCTGCATAGTCGGATGGGTGATGCCACCTTCAAACGCTTTGATCATCAAGCCGCTACCTGTAAACAGTGCAAAATAATGATCACCCTCGCCGTCTCGCATCGACGCCATCTCTTCTCCACTGTCCCAGTGTGCATTGTAGGAGTAATACCGATATTCCCATTCTGGCATAATGATCGCATCCAGCATAGCTGCTGCTCGAAAATAGTGCTGACATTGCTCAATAGAAGGCAGCTGGCTCAGTACTGTTCTTGTATCCATACGGTATCGCTCCTTATGTATAGAGGAAGTTAGATCACACTGATATGATGTATATAAACGCTACACCGAATATATGCTTCTTCACAGCAATCGGTAAAAATTTGAACACTTCTAAAAGCTAAGGGCTAAAGGCTCCGTTACTGGAGCCTTCTTTTCCGTTATCGGAGCCGTTTTTATGTGATCCATTTCATTCAGTTTACTCGTTCTTAAAACGAATTTGTTCCAAATATAGACCTTCCGCATCCGCCATACCGCCCGTTTGCGATCGATCTTTGGATTGAATAAAGCTGGGGACATCGTTCGGCTGCTTTTCGCCTAATCCAACCGCAATCAGTGTACCGACCATTTTACGAACCATATTGTATAAGAAGCCGTTTCCTGTCACACGCAGCTCGATCATCCCATCCTGTTCACTCAATTCCAGCTGATGAATGGTACGAACCGAATCCTTTTTCTTCGATTTGGCATTAGCATAAGCAGTAAAGTCATGCTCCCCGATAAAATGCGCTGCTGCCTGCTTCATTTTCTCAATATCCAGCGGCTTTACTACATGCATACTGTATTTGCGCAGAAAAGGCTGGCTGTATTCACGATTCCAAATTTTATACAAATACGTCTTCTCGGTCGCATGGAAACGCGCGTGAAAACGCTCATCGACCTGCTCTACCTGGATCACACTAATATCTGGCGGCAAATAATGATTCAAAAAGCTCATTATGCGCTCGGTTGTTAGCTCTTGAACGGTTTTGAAATTCGCTACCTGCTGTAGCGCATGTACGCCTGCATCCGTGCGACTGGAGCCGATAATCTCGATCTGCTCACCGGTCAGCACTGAGATCGCTTTTTCAATTTTGCCTTGAAGGGTACTGTCACTATCACCCAGACGTTGCCAGCCTTTATAGCGGTTGCCATCGTACTGAATCGTTAATTTGTAATTGTTCATGTGCATTGCTCCCGAATCGGTAAATTAAGCGGTGTTCCTAAAATGAATTGGAGGCTCCTGTGGATCATGATATAGCGATGAGCGAAGGTGCCAATTCTTGTAGTGGACTGCCTTCTTTTAGCTTAACAAAAATGGGATTTGAATGATAGCAGAGTGGATTATTTAACATGTGAAAAGCGAGTATGGTAGTGGGGGCACCAAGCGCTCAGGCAAGGAATAAGGGAACGGCCTTGGGTGGAGCCCAGGAATCTCCGAATTGGGAAAGAATGTAGATTCCTGGGCTCCAAAGGCGGCCTTTTCCCTTATTTCCTTGCCATCGCTCTGTGCGGATTGCAGCATATGCAGTTAACACATTTTAATAGGAGTGGCTTTTTTAAATTAACTTTTTTAGTCAGTTTTTTAAGCAACTTTTTTAAGCAGTTACTTTAAAAATATCAAATAAACATTTGACCATCATCTTCTCTGATCGCTTACTTTCTGTACCTCTATTAACTCATTTCGTTTGTCACCTTTACCGATACGGAAGCTAAAGTAACCAATAATCACAATTCCGATAAATACTGCGCCGACGATAAGTGGGACGCGTGTATCGGGATTGAAGCACATACCGAAAAGAACGCAGATCAGATAGATGATAACGATGTAGTTGCTGACCGGGAAGAATAGGGATTTGAAGGTATGTCCCTTGAGCTCTTCGCGATTTTGACGACGGAATCTGAATTGGCTGATTGCTAGAGCGAACCATGGTATCATACCTGGCAAAATGCTGGCGCTGTAGATGTACAGGAACAGCTTGGAATCCGGGAACAGATAGTTGAACAGGACGCCGATCAGCAGTAGCGCGATAGTCGTAATAATACTGTTGCGTGGTACCCCACTATCTGCGGATACTTTGGCAAAAAACTTCGGTGCCTGTCCGTTCTCTGCGAGTGTGTACAGCATACGTCCAGCGCTATAGATACCACTGTTGCAGCCTGACATCGCCGCAGTCAGCACGACAAAGTTGATAATGCCTGCGGCGGCTACGATGCCGACTTTGGCAAAGGTCAGGACGAATGGGCTACCATTTTGTCCGACCTCGTTCCATGGGTAGATCGTTACGATCACGAAGATGGCACCCGCGTAGAAGATCAGAATACGCCAGATAATATTTTTAATGGAGCGACGCAAGGTTTGCTTTGGATTTTCGGCTTCACCGGCTGTAATTCCGATCATCTCGATGCCCTGATAGGCGGCGGTGACGATACAGAGTGCAAACAGGAAGCCTTTTAATCCTCCAGCAAAAAATCCGCCATGACTGTACAGATTCGATAATCCGATCGGTACGCCTCCATTGCCGAGACCGAAGAAGATCATCGCTGTACCCAATATGAGCATGAATACGATCGCGACAATTTTGATCATCGCAAACCAGAATTCAAATTCACCATAGAACTTTACCGCTGCCAGATTGGCGGCTGCAATGATCGCTACCCCTGCCAGAGCAGGCAACCATTGCGGAATATCCGGGAACCAGTAGTTCACATAAATCCCGATCGCAGTGACTTCTGCCATACCAACTGTAACCCATAGAAACCAGTAGCTCCATGCTGTCACAAAACCAGCCAGCGGCCCGATATACCGATGAGCGAATGTAGCAAAGGAGCCTGTAACCGGCTGTACGATCAGCATTTCCCCCATAATACGCATGACAAAAAGCATAATAATCCCTGCCAGCAAGTAAGCTAGCAATACAGATGGCCCTGCCCACTGAATCGTGCTTGACGAGCCCATGAACAGACCGACACCTATCGTTCCGCCCAGTGCAATCAGTTCAATATGTCGTGATTTTAATCCCCTGTTTAATTGCTTTTGCTCCATAAAAAAGCTCCCCTTTATACGAACAACTTTCGTTCTGACAATAAAACGCGTTAATGTAATGCAGAACGACACTGTGCCAGTGTAATGTAAACATTATGTAATTTCAATAGTATGCGGCACACTCCACTGGAGACGGATGTACAAGCAGGTCATACACTGTTTTTATGGAGTGGACAACCCTTATTCTTTTTATAAGCCGCTATAGTTTAGGTATTAGGTCATTTTATACCCATGAATTCAAAATGATTCTTTATTTTTATGTGACTTAGCGTAAAAGAGACTGATTCATGTAGAACGATGGATTATATTTTGTTCTTGATTGCCACATCCTTTACAAAGAAAATGTATCTTTAGCTTAAAATAGTATGTTCCGAAAGGAACTTGTCCATTCCACACGTACTTTTTGAACAAATTGTGACAAAGATAATTAAAGCGCTTTACTAAAACTGTCTTCTTGATATGAACAACCTGCCATCATGATGTTCGTTTTTAGTGTTAAAGCGTTATGTGCGATCAATAATATGATGTATTTTTACATACGGTTTGCAATGAATTAGGATATGTCAGATCCTATATTGGTAGAAAGGATATTTTTGGGTTGGGTTGGGTTGGGTTGGGTTGGGTTGGGTTTTAGTCTATAGGCTAATTGGCAACTATCAAACTAAATGATCCAATACAAAAAGAAAAGACACACCCCTGGGTGCGTCCTTCTCTTTTTCTGACTGCTCATTCAATCTTCTATGCTTCTACGTGTTTATCTTTATTCCAAGCGGTGTTTCCGTGTGTATCATGGAATAGAATTGCACTATACTGCATTTCATTCTTCCACTCATTGCATTGGCAAGATCACAATACGCTTGGCGATGGCTTCGCCTTCCTCATACCAGATCATTACGATATCGCCTGCTTTGAGCTCTGCCTGACTTGTTGCAGTATCGCCGCCTATACCACGCTCACGTGTTGTAGGATCAGATGCTGAACGATCGCCTGGCGTACTGCCAGCACCCGTCGGATCGCCTGGCATAGCCGGGTTACCATTACCGTTCATCCCACCAGCTCCATTACCTGCTGGATCTGTCGTATTGCCCTGCTGTCCAGCACCTGTAGTTGGTGTATCGGAGCGAGAACCCGCGCCCATCCAATTACTACCGCCTGTACCGCCAGCATTTCGATCCATACCGCCGCCACGACCTGAGCGCTCCATTAGTGTCGACATTTCGCTAATCTGAACTTCGTCAGACAGTGTAATCGTCTTCCGCTCGCCTGTTGCGGTATAATCCGATCCGTTTGCACTCGTTCCTGTTCCTTTTTCAATTCCAGCAGCATCTGGCAAGCCTGCTGTGCCCTGATTCGTTGCTGTTTTGTCTGTTGCCGCTTTATCTGTTGTGATTTTATCCGTTGTAGTTTTATCTGTGGTGCTCTTGTCTGTATTTCGTGTTGCAGCATCTGTTTTGCTGGTGCTGGACTCCATCAGCTCTACCTTAACCTTATTCCCATCCACCGCTACCACCCGCGCAATCAGATCTGGATTGGCTAGCTCGCGCATCCCTGCATCACGCATGCCGTTCATCGGTCTCATCATACCAGCACCCGTGCCTGTAGCTGCTGCGCTACTGAGCTTAATATTTTGTGAAGTGATCGGGTTACACGCACTTAGCAGCAGTACACTACCCAGTAGAACGGCCATCGTGGTCAGTACGCGTCGGCGATGATGCGCTATATGGATAACTGAAGGCGCAGGCTGAATATCTTTACCGCTATGCCTGCTTTTCTGCTCAGTCGAGGTCACGCATTCATTTAAATGTATTGAAAATAGAACCTTTTTATGAATAGACATTACTGTTCACCTCTCTTTGTCGACTGCTTTATAGCAAGAAATGACCAGCCCTTGCGATGCAGCAGCCATTCGTATACATCGCGGAAGCCCATATACGACAACACAATAAGAAGCGGATACACCGGGAATACGTAACGCGACTTGATTTCCCATAACAGATAGAAGCCGATAAAACCTAGAATGACGAGCACTAACGATACTTCTTCATAACGCTTCGCACGGAAGCTGGTAATCAAGCGAATCAGCATAAACACATACATCAGGAAGCTAACCGTATAGGCAATCCATAATACACCCAGTCGATAAGGTGAATTGCCAGCAAACAGCTCGGTAATCGGATTGGTATAGCTATAGCTTCCCATAATGCCACGCATACGAAGCCCGTCCTGCGCTGTGCCATCTGTACCGATTCCATAGCGCTCCAGTTGATAAGTGCCCTCCGTCCATGTCCAGATCAGCTTTTTATAATACATTTCGACGAGTTGCTGCGGCGTAGCCTCGGACAGCTTCTGTTCAATCGATTGCTTGTATAGCTCCGCACTCTCTGCCTTCTTATAATCCGCTTCGCGCTGATAGATTATATAGCTCTCCATATTATCCCAGAAGCCAAAGCGTTGCAGGTTAATGCCCATATTCAGCCACATATAGACCGGAGCGGAGTTAGCTGTCACGGAGCCAGACACTTTGCCACTTGCCTGAAGCCAGGCATTTTGCGTCCACGACGGCACATTAAACAGTGCGCCAAGAATCACGAAGCTGAGCAGTAGCTTTTTCCATCCAATGCTACGCAAGCGCAGCAACAGCGTAATCACAATCGCAATCAGGAAAATAACACCGATTCCGCGCAAATAATTCCCTAATGCCAGTAAAATTGCAGCATACACGATATGCCTGATCCGCTGCTCTCGCATAAATCGTAGCGCAAAGTAAAATCCACTAATTAATAGCGATGTTCCTACCACATCGTTATAGATCAGATTATTCATAAATAGCGCTGGAATGAATGTCGCCGCAAATACCAGCACACCATAATCTCGACTCGGACGCTGCGGATTCAGCTGCTTATAGATCAGATAGATCATGCAGGTCGTCAGCAGCATAAATAAAATATTGAATAACTTAATCACAATATAATTATCCGGGAAAATAGCCAGTAATGCTTCCAGATAGAGCACAATCGAGTAGTTAAACGGGAACATATGCAGGTATCCGCCCGCCTGGAAAGTAGAATAATCCCCGTTATACAGCATACTCATTGCTAATCCCAGCACCGTCTGCGAGTCATCCGTTGGCTGACGCGGGAAAATAAAAATAATCGCCAGCTGAATCATAAACGAACCCAGCAGCACAAGCGGAATGATCGTTCGCGGTCGATAAGCCTCCAGCTTCAAGCACAGCCGATACAGCACAAAGGCTAATGCTACCAGAATAAGAATAAGTGGCAGGAAAATCAGCCATTGCTGCTGCTCCAATAGCGGATTATCCGCATACACCGCATAAATATACTCTGCTCGTATAAAAAAGCAGGACACGATAAAGAGAGCTGTAAAAAAGATAAGCAGCCCATATAGCATTTTCTGAAACCAGGTTTGCATGCAAAAACCCCTTTGCGTAGTGTAATGTTTGCCAGCTGTGCAAGGAACCGTATATCCATGATGTGAGATGGAAAAATCGGGGCAGATCGTTTATATTCTCTCGTCTCTGTCGATCTATTGCCGCTATTATAAAGGGCAAACATGAAAAATGCCTGAAAATCAGCACAGAAATGCATAAAATTTATCACTAGCTAGCTTAGGCAGTATTGGCTTAACGATCCAGACAGCAAAAAGTCCCTTATAGGAAGGGCTCACAGAACACTCTAACACTGTTCAGAGTATTCTCCCATCTTATAAGGGACACTTTATAAAGTCATACTGATGAATCCGAGAGACTCCACAATCGATATTAGCTCTCAATCGATACGCTATTCATTGATCGGCACTGCTAATCAATTCGGGTTACTGGGCTTCGGGTGCAAAAAACTTTTATTTTACGGAACGTACTGCTTCAATCAGATGTTCACTATTAATCGGCTGCTGTAGCATGATCGAGTACGTATACCCATTCTGCTCCCATATTGCCAGATTAAAGCCCTTGTCATAGCCTTTCATCGTTATCGAAGCACCATTCTCGATTACTGTACGGATATTGCTATACTCTCCATTATCTCCACTAATATCGCCACTGCCTGGCTGCATGCGGAAGGTTAGATCGTTGCTACTGCCTATATAGCGAATTTCTGCCAGCTTATCAATTACAGAATACTGCGTTTGCGTCGATTGGAATGGTAGTTCCTTCACCTGCTTCACGTCATAACCGACCGCTTTGGTCAGCTCTGCCAGCGAGCTATAGCTCATCGTACCTGTAATTGCCATTGAACGCTCATTTGGTACAGTGCTACTATAAGGCGATACCATATCTGACGACTGCGGCGCGGTAGCAGATTCAGGCGCTTGTTGCTTTCTAGTTTCCGGTGCGTTCGTACCTGTGACCGATTGCTGTTGACTTGTACTTGTACCTGGGGCAAATCCGTGCTGTGCTGCCAGCACGCCTGCTAATACAACAATTAAACTTGCTGCGGTAACCATATATTTGCGATAGCGTGTCCATAGCGTTGGTTTCGCAGGTGGAGCTTGCTGCGGAATATCCATCGTACGAATTCGTCCCATAATGCGCTCATGCATTTCTGGAGTCACTTGAACCCGCTCCATAATCTCGTTGTATTTGTTGCGCTTGCGCGGCTCACTCGTCAAAGTCATACTCCTCCTTCAGTACCTGCTTTAGCTTTTCCCGTGCACGATGGAGCAATGAACGCACAGTCGTTTCCTTTTTACCGATAATCTCTGCGATCGCAGCAGTCGGGTAACCCTCCTGATAAAATAGGTGCATTACCTCACTATACATGTCGGGCAATCGCTTGACCGCCTCCCATACAAATTGAAGCTGTTGCTCTTCGTCCGCAATCAGTCCCTCATCGAGCTCGCTTGTTTGACGAACCCGATTATACCGAATTTTATTTTTACATAAATTAATCGCAACTCGTAGTATCCATGCCTTCTCATGGCTCGGACTATTAAATTCCGGCGCAGATTGCATATACCGAATAATCGTATCCTGCACCATATCTTCCGCTTCCATCATATTGTGCAAATATGAATAGGCTAGACGCAAAATGGAATTCCCGTATTGCTCCAGCACTCTTTCAGCCTGGAGATTCATTTCCTCACGCCTTGCACCGGATGACTCCAGAACCGTTACGTTGTTACGAGCAGCTTCGCTATACGTTTCATGCTGCTCTTTATCGACCATCGTTTTCCAGATCGAAGTCAGGCTTGCAATAGTCTGCTTTACTCTACCTTTCAGCGCTTGAAAAGGATTATATATAGAAGTACCTGTCTCAAACAAAAAATGACCTCCTACACGACAAATTAAGAATGGGTTTCACTTTTGAAATGGGATGATCAGTCATCGAACAGCGCGTTGCTAACGTTAGTCTGTATAAACGGCTTGTTGTTTGTCTTTATCTGACTCCCTTTCATTATACGTGATTATACGGATACTGTCGTTATCGTTTCGGATTCGGGTACTGTATCTAGTACACAACGACAACGGAATGATTGTTGCGCAATTGTTGGAGTTTGTGGCTGAAACTAGCGCTCTCTGTTAGACAGTTATGCCAGTAAAAGTGCCTATTATATCTCTTAAAGATCGATTGCACATGTACGCCACTACAGACAGGCAAAAAACATTCCGAAATAGGGTTCGGAATGCTTTTTGCCCGGTATTGGCATCAGCTTAAAGCTATAACTTACATCATGCTCGCTTTAGGCCACCGTTTTTATTTGACATGTACAGTATACACTACCGTCTTCGCTGGTTTTGCACCCTGTTCCCATGCACGTTCATACTTGAATGTCAGTTTGTAGGTGCCCGGCTTGCTCGCCTGGAATGTCCATGTTTTGTTAGTTGGTGCGCCTACAATCGGATCACTGTCTTTGCTTTTGGAAGCTGTATCCTGTTCAGCTTCTTTCACAAATTTCAGTTGTTCATCGGCTTTATAGCTCCACGCATAGCCGGTCGAGTCGTTTTGCTCCAGCTTAATATCGAATGTTTTGCCTGCTACTGCCTCGATCTTTTTGTTGATCACATTCGATTGATCTGCTGCTTTTTTATCGCTCACTTTGATCGTATAGATGACGGTTTCAGCTGGCTTGGCCTCTTTTTTCCACGCTGGGCCATAATGGAATGTTACTTTATACGTACCTGCCTTGTCGGCTTTGAACTTCCATGTTTTGATCGTTGGTGTGGTCATTGCTTGATTTCCTTTAGGCGCTTTTTCAGACTTGGACACTAATGTGATGCCTTTATCGGTAGTGTACGTCCAGGAATAACCGTTTGATCCGAGTTGTTCGCGATTGATCGTAAATGTTTCACCTGCTGCGACTTCGATCGTTTTGTTGGCTACTTTGGATGTCGCAGTTTTTTGCTGTTCTGTAGCAATTTTTGTTATTGTTACTGGTGCTGCATGGATAACATTCGCTCCTACACTAGTTCCAAGCAATCCGAGGCAACCTGCTGTAATGGCGAGCACTTTCCATACTTGACGATGTGTTGTTTTTTGTGCAGGTTGGTTATTTGTCATTTTTTTCATTTGAATACACTCCTTGTCAACCTGCTGTTACAGGTTGTTTGATTGGGTTTGATTTGACTGCATTGTAAGTTGATCATGTTGCTCTCTTGCTTCTACCCTATATACACCAGCCACTTAGCTATTGTTGCAATGTGGCATACAGATTTAATTATTTTATATTTCATTCGTTCATTGTTCACGTACGGCATGTGCTTGATTTGGTCGTTTCTTGCACAGGTTAAGGATGAAAAATACGGATTACTTTACATGAACGGTATAGACGACCGTTTCCGCTGACGTTGCGTCTTTTTCCCATGCGCGTTCATACTTGAACGTCAATTGGTATGTGCCTGGTTTGGTCGCTTTGAATGTCAATGTTTTGTCATTAGGTGCACCTACGATCGGGATATTCTGTTTGTCGACGCTGGCTGGTACTGAAGATGTTTCGGTTGACTTTACAAAATGAATGTGCGGATCTGCTTTATAGCTCCATGTATAGCCGGTCGATGCATTTTCTTGAAGCTTGATCGTAAAATCCTGATTTGCGTTAACTGTGATCGTTTGATTTACTACTTTAGATTCATTCACTGCTGACGCTCCTTCACTACTTGCGCTAATTACTTGAACAGGTATCGGTTGGCTCATAACGCGTTGACTTACAATGTGTGCACTTAGCTGAGGCGCTGCATAAATCATACTGCTACCTGCTGCCAGTAATGATAGGCAACCTGCTGTTAATGCGATCGCTTTGAATCCATAACGGCGTGTTTTTTTGTTTGTTTTCGTTGTCTGTTGCTGATTGATTGGATTTTTCATTTTGATTATCTCCTCTGTTTTGTACGTTGTTATGCGTACTTTTTATTTCGTATGTTGCTCTGTTAGCTGTTTCTCCGCTGTTGTACGTTGCTGTCTTATGCGCTGGAGTGTTGCTGTGTTGCTTTCTATCTCATATACACGACTCATTTTATAATTGTTGCAACTGTTCCGAATAATATTTAAAAGATTACATATTATTGTCTGACGCTCATATGACTGTTAGTATGTACATCTGTTTCATGAGCAATCATGACTACATTTATCCCATCTGCATAAAACTAAATGGATAGAAAACAAAAACCTCCCGATGCATGAATCGCATCGAGAGGTTTGCAGATTGTATTTTCGTATACTGTATTGTATTGCTTCAATAGTGCTTCATCATCAAGTAACCTCGCCTGTTAAGCAAAGAAATTGTCCCTAAAGACTGGTCTTGCAAAACAGATGCACTCGCTATTCTGCATTCAAAAGCACAGCTTACGACAGGCGTCCGCTGAAATCTTCAAATTCGAATTTACGGATAACACGAGCGCCTTCTTCATCATTGTAGCTTACGATGGAAGGCAGGTTCACACCGTTGAACATATGGTTTTTCACCATGCTGTAGATCGCCATATCGGTAAATACGAGACGATCGCCAGGTTGCAGGGGCTCAGGGAACGAGTAATCACCAATTACATCGCCAGCCAGACAGGTCAGTCCGCCCAGACGATACGTGTGTGGATGCTCGCCCGGTTTGCCGGAACCGATAATATGCGGACGATATGGCATCGCCAGTACATCCGGCATATGGCACTCTGCCGATGTATCGAGAATCGCAATGTCCATTCCATTTTTCATCGTATCCAGAACGGTAGCGACGAGGTAACCCGCATTCAGCGCAATCGCTTCGCCCGGCTCCAGGTACACTTCAACATTGTACGTTTCTTTGATATGCGTAATGCAGCGGCACAGTGTATCGAGATCATAATCTGCACGGGTAATATGGTGTCCTCCACCAAAGTTTACCCATTTCATTCCGTGCATGTACTTACCGAATTTCTCTTCTACAACCTTGAGTGTACGCTCCAGTGTATCGGAGTTTTGCTCACACATCGTATGGAAATGCAGACCATCGATGCCTTCCAGATCGCTTTCATCGAAGTTATCCAGCGTTGTACCCATGCGGGAATAGTTGTAGCAAGGATCATACAGCGGTACTTCAATCTCAGAATACTCCGGATTGATGCGGATACCGCAGCTGATCTTTTTGTCCGCGCTTTGTACGCGGTCTTTGAAACGGTGCCACTGGGAGAACGAGTTGAAAACGATGTGATCGCTATACTTCATCATCTCATCGAATTCTGCATCGACATAAGCCGGTGCATACACATGCGTTTCCTTACCCATTTTCTCATAGCCAAGGCGTGCCTCGAACAGAGAGCTGGACGTTACACCTTTTAAATATTGCCCGATCAACGGGTACAGTGCATGCATCGAGAAGCCCTTTTGAGCCAGCAGGATGTGCGCGCCTGTACGCTGTTGTACGGAATCTAAAATCTCCAGATTTTTCACGAGCAGACGCTCGTCAACAACATAACTTGGAGAGGGAACAGTGCTGTAATCAATCGGTTTCAGGTTATCGGTCATTTCCTTCTCCCTTACCCTTAGTCAAGCAGCGTTGGCGAGAAATCTTCTTGCCAAGGCAGACCTTGTTTGTTCAGTTGCTCCATGAATGGATCCGGGTTCATTTCCTCTACGTTGTACACGCCGGCTTTCATCCACTCGCCTTTGATCATCAGCATTGCGCCGATCATCGCAGGTACGCCTGTAGTGTAAGAGATCGCCTGGGAACCAACCTCACGGTAGCATTCCTGGTGGTCACATACGTTGTACACATAGTATGTTTTCTCTTCGCCATTTTTTGTACCTTGAGCGATAATACCAATGTTTGTTTTACCCTTCGTTCTTGGACCGAGGGAAGCTGGATCAGGCAGGATCGCTTTCAGGAATTGCAGTGGAATAATTTGTTGGCCTTCAAATTCGATTGGCTCGATCGAAGTCATACCTACATTTTCCAGTACTTTCAGGTGAGTCAGATAGTTTTGCGAGAATGTCATCCAGAAACGGATCTTTTTGATACCCGGGATGTTTTTCGCCAGGGACTCCAGCTCTTCATGGTACAGCAGGTAGATATCTTTAGGTCCGATTTCAGGCAGATCGTATACTTTTTTCTCGGACAGTGGAGCTGTTTCGATCCACTCGCCGTTTTCGTAATAACGACCGTTCGCTGTGATTTCACGAATGTTGATCTCAGGGTTAAAGTTTGTTGCAAACGGATACCCGTGGTCACCCGCATTCGCATCCACGATATCGATTGTGTGGATTTCGTCAAAATAGTGCTTTACAGCATAAGCGGAGAATACACCGGTTACGCCTGGGTCAAAGCCGCATCCAAGCAGAGCCATGATGCCAGCTTCTTCAAATTTCTGTTTATAAGCCCACTGCCAGCTGTACTCGAATTTTGCCGTTTCAGGCGGTTCGTAGTTTGCTGTATCCAGGTAGTGAGTCTTGGTCGCAAGACATGCGTCCATAATGGTCAGATCCTGGTACGGAAGCGCAACGTTGATTACAACGTCAGGACGGAAGCTCTCGATCAGAGCGATGATCTCGTCCGTATTGTCGGCATCGAGCTGCGCGGTACTAATCTTGGTCTTCCCTCCGTCCAATTTATTTTTCAAAGCTTCACATTTTTCAACTGTACGGCTTGCGATGCAGATTTCCTCGAATACATCAGGGTTCTGAACGCATTTGTGTACAACCACACTAGCCACGCCGCCGGCGCCGATAATTAACGCTTTTCCCAAAATATTGACCTCCTTAAAGTCCGTTTCGTTTTGCTCTAATCTGTCAGGTTATGCCTGAACATGCTAATGGACAGGTCTCAGTGCTCACCTGCCAATCAAAAACGCCAACGTTGATTATACATAACTATTCGCAGTTAATCAATAAAAATCGACAAATTCCGTTATGGCACATGTTTAGTCACAGTTTTTCTTTAAAATGCTCTGAAATGCACGTTAATACTTGATTTTTCAAGCTTTAGCGCAGTAAATGATGTGGGTATTTTCGATAGGATAAGATTCAATTTTTTAAAATGGATATTTATACGTTTTATATGAATGAAAGAGATTTGCTTTCAAGGAATCGAACTCATGTCATCACCTGAATGATCTGGATTAGAGGATTGCGCTAGATTAAGCTAGTATGGTTCCGTCTTCCATGGAATGGATATTGTAGCTGAGTATAGAGTAGCTATCGTTTATTAGAGCGCAATACGATTACAATAAAATGAGCGTAAAACGATTTCTTGCTCTGCACCAACGTGTATTCAGGGTTATGTACAATGAATATTACATCTGTCACCTTCAAAATCACTTCTCATTATGAAGGAAGATTTATTTTCCGAATGTATATTTATACTTATTACATTATAAATAGTCATGCTATTGATTGCTCTTAACATAAACTCTTCTTTTAGTTCATTATAATCTCGTCTATTTATCTGCTACACGATTATTGATCATTGCCTAGAATGTAGCGATAAAATAACACTGCCTTTACAATCATAGCTGACAGTATTTGATAATTGATTGAAATTGCCTGATGTTAAGCTTATCATGCTGGGTTCCAGCTGCAAGTAAGCAGATTAGCTCCATCCTTACAGTTTTACATGATGTACATAGTTACATTCATTAGATTTAATAAAATAAATCCATACTATATATGCAATTACTTAAATATGTATGGAGGCTTTATCATGACCAAGAAATTGATGTCCACTCCGATTAAGTTGTTTATGGCTACAACGCTTAGCTCACTTCTCGCGTTTACCGCAGCATCTGTTCACCTCCTTCCGCTAACAGCTGAGGCCCAAGCAGCGACTGCACACTCTTCCTCCAAAGCTAATAACACTAACGCTAATGCTTCGATGACAACGACTCCTATTAAGCATGTGGTTGTGTTATTTCAGGAGAATGTCGCATTTGATCATTATTTTGGTACCTATCCGTATGCGCTAAATCCTAAAGGGGAGCCTGCATTCAAGGCTGCTTCTAATACACCGACGGTGAATGGATTGAGTAGCGTTTTATTGACTAAAAATCCTAATGGCGTGAATCCACAGCGACTTGATCGGTCACAGGCATTGACTGCGGACATGGATCATAATTATTCCGCTGAGCAAAGCGCATTTAACGGTGGCAAAATGGATCAATTCGTAAAATATGGTGGTAAAGGCTCAAGCGTAGTTATGGATTATTTTGACGGGAATACGGTAACGGCGATGTGGAACTATGCACAGCATTACACATTAAACGATAATTCATTTGGCACAGGCTATGGCCCATCCACACCGGGTGCGCTGAATCTAATCTCCGGTCAGACGCATGGAGTAAACCTGTATACTGCGAATAGCACGCAGCATGGACAGCTTGCGGATTCCCAGCTTGATACACGTACCATTACCGAGGACAATGATCCATTTTATGATAAAGCATCCAAAGGAACGACTGCCGCGATGGATGATACGAATAAAAACGTCGGCAATTTACTTAATGATAAAGGCATTACATGGGGCTGGTTCCAGGGTGGCTTCCGCAATATTAATGAACAGCACCAAAACATCGGTGGTCATTCAGTGACAGACTACAGCGAGCATCATGAACCATTCCAATATTATAAATCAACCTCGAATCCGAACCATCTTCCACCATCCGCGGCTAGTATGATTGGCAAAACAGATCAAGCTAACCATCAATATGATATGGCGGATTTCTGGACGGCTGCTGATGCAGGGCATCTGCCAGCGGTAAGCTTTCTCAAAGCACCGATGTATGAGGACGGTCATGCTGGCTATTCCGACCCAATCGATGAACAGGTATTTTTGACGAACACGATTAACAAGCTACAACAGCTACCGGAGTGGAAAAGCACAGCAGTCATCATCGCCTACGACGATTCGGATGGCTGGTATGATCATGTGATGGCACCGCTCGTCAATGGCTCCAATGATCCAAAGCTGGATACACTGAATGGACAGGGTGATGCAGGCACACCTAAGCTTGGCGATTATAAGGATCGTGCAGGCTATGGTCCGCGTCTACCATTGCTGATCATTTCGCCATATGCGAAGCAGAACTTTGTCGATAATACGCTGACAGATCAGACAAGTATTTTGAAATTTATCGAAGACAACTGGAAGCTTGGACGTATCGGCGATCATTCGATGGACGAGGTGGCAGGTACATTACTGCATATGTTCGACTTCAATAGCAAGGTTAGAAATACCCCACTCTTCCTTAATCCTCATACCGGTGAGGTCGAGAGTAAACAGGAAGCTGCCGCTCAAGCCAAGCAGTATATCCCACAGATCAGTAAAGATTTGAAGTAATAGGTATTCTTTATACCAACGCTAGCAACCAAGACTGAATGACGTGATGAACATAAACAAGGCTGGATACCGACTACTTTAGTCGATGCGGTATCCAGCTTTGTTTTCATCATCTGAGCATTAATAAGGTATCGTCACAGCGCTGTATATTTTCAATAACGAAGGATGAGATGAATGATGGAACAACTTCTGATTGCCTGTATGCTGCTATTGTTTACATGGATGATCATTAAGACGATCAAGCAAGGTGGCTCGCTTCATATATATGAACCCTATGCCTGGAAGCAAAAGATTGATCGCGTCGTGATCGGCTGTTTGTTGATGACTGTGCTGGCATCCTGGCTTCTCACTACCAGCTCCGTGCCCACCGCCAGCGCGGATCGCATGCCGGATATGCCCGGAATGGACTCTTCGACTACAGGTACAACGACCTCCATGTCTACTGCATCATCAACCGACAGTTCTTCTACAGCATCGACTGGAGCGGATTTCAACTTAACGGATCCCACAATTAAGCAGCAAAATCAGAGCGCTGTTCGTCTCATGAATGAGCAAGCACTCAGCCCTACTATTTTGCCGGACGGAACGAAGCAGTTCGTATTGAATGCTTCTACCTTTGCATGGAGCTTATATCCGGGCAAGGTAATGGAAGGCTGGGGCTTTAATGGTGGTATTCCGGGTTCCTTGATTCGGGTGACTGTTGGTGATCAGGTAGACATTGTTGTAAATAATCACTTGGATGAGCCGATGACGGTACACTGGCATGGCTTGCAGGTGCCCAATGCGATGGATGGCGTACCCGGTATGCCCAATCCAGCAATCGAGCCTAATGGTAGCTTTGACTACAAATTCACGGTCACTAAGCAAATGGTTGGCACTCACTGGTATCACAGTCATTATGATGATGATTTTCAAGTCGATGCGGGAATGTATGGCGCCATTATTGTGGATGATCAGTCAGCTACGCAAGCAAATCAATCTACAACGGCTACTCCAGCCTCGCCTTCCTATGATGTGGATAAGCTATTCATGCTCGGGGCGACCAAGGTCGATGGAGCTGATCCTGAAAATGTATTTACGATCAACGGCAAAGCCTATCCGTATACCCCACAAATGGATATACAAAAAGGACAACGTGTACTGCTCCGCCTCGTTAATGCCAGTGCTGAGGATTATCATGCCATCACACTGGATGGCTATACGTTAACGATTGTTGCTGAGGATGGTCAGCCTTTGCCTGATCCACAGCAGGTTAGTGTCGTGTCTATCGCACCAAGTGAAACGCTGGATGTTGACTTTACCGCTACTCGTGCAGGCGATTGGTGGTTCCATAGCACGATTGCGAGCGAGCTATCCAATCCTGACGATACAGCGGACAATATGGGCGGTATGATGACGCTGATCCATGTGAAGTAAGGAGGCTTGAATAGATGACAAATGATCAGCTATGGACGGGAACAGGCTGTATGATCGCTTGTGTACTAGGCGTTTATCTGTATAACTTGCATTCATCCGTATGGGGGCAACATCATACGCGATGGCTTCGCCAGTTGCAGCATTCTGCTCGATCGAATCAATTTCGAACGCTTATTCCTGTAAAAATAATCGCATTGTTCGTACTCTGTCTGTTGCTCATATCGCTGCCTTCTCAGCCGATGCTTGCGCAATCTGCCTCTACTCTTGCTAATTTTTCTACTTCTTCTATTGCGAGTACCGCTTCTAGTTTGAAGGCGGCTCGTGCAGAACAATCATCTACCAGGGATATTATTCTGAATGAGCCACCGCTTGCAACCAATGCAATCACACCCGGCGTGCTGGATGCAGATACTAACGCCCTGAGCAAAGCAGCGATACGGGCTCAAAATCAAGCGGCACGCAATATTATGAACGAGCAGGCATTACAGCCAAAGGTACTCGCTAACGGAACGAAGCAATTTACATTAACTGCCGCTCCACTCGTCTGGAATTTGTATGAACAGAAAAATGTTCAGGCATGGGGCTACAACGGACAGATTTCCGGACCATTGCTACGTGCAAAGGTCGGCGATACGATCAGCATTGTATTAAAAAATGAATTGCCCGAGCCTACCAGTCTTGGCTTTAGCGGCATCTCTATTCCTGCGGGTATGGGCGGTATTCCGCAGCATTCCGTTGCACCGCATGCTTCATTCCAATATACCTTTACGATCACGAGCGATATGGTTGGTACCCATAGCTATTTCAGCACAACCGATATGGATAAGCAGATCAATCACGGCTTGCATGGTGTACTGCTGATCGATCCCGCACAGGGCAAGGAATACCCTGACGCAGATGTGAACGCGTTATTTGATATCGGCTCCTTTGTGGTCGATCAGAAGGTAGAGGAAAATGTATTCACCTTAAATGGTAAGCCATATCCCAATTCACCTGAGCTATCGATCCAGCAGGGCCAACATGTACTGATTCGTATCGTCAACAGCAGTGCAGAATCCTTCCATGCGATGCATTTGCATGGCTATACATTCAAGCTTGTCGCTCAGGATGGTCATCATCTGAACAAACCTGTAGCGATGAACGTTATTTCCGTTGCGCCGGAAGAAACGGTCGATATCGAATTCACCGCCAATGCACCGGGTACATGGATGTTTCACTGTCATATTCTCGATCACACTATGAATCCAGATGATGATGCAGATGAGATGGGCGGTTTAATGACTAATTTCGTCGTACATGGAACAGAAACTGATTCTTCTAAGCCAGATGATACAATGAGTTCAATGAGTTCAATGAGTTCAATGAGTTCAATGAGTTCAATGAGTTCAATGAGTTCAATGAGTTCAATGAGTTCAATGAGTTCAATGAGTTCAATGGATCATACAAGCTCGATGAATGAAATGGCAAGATAAGCTTTATATACTCATTACGAAATTATTCGCATGAAATTGATGGCACCTAGCTACATCCCCTAATAGTAAAGTGCAGAAATCTACACCTATACTCATTATGTTTACTCCGTAGATTTCTGCACCTACCTAATCTCCCTTGCTCCCTTGCTCCTTGCTCCTTGCTCCTTGCTCCTTGCTCCTTGCTCCTTGCTCCTTGCTCCTTGCTCCTTGCTCCTTGCTCCTTGCTCCTTGCTCCTTGCTCCTTGCTCCTTGCTCCTTGCTCCTTGCTCAAATAGTATGTACGATAGAGCACAAGCTTGCAGAAAATAATGCCAGAAAGGAGCATTTTCTATGCCCAATCGTCCTTCTTCCACGCACCCAATTTTACTAGACATCCCATCGCAATTAGAAAGTGATCGTCTGCTCATTCGAGCACCACAGGCTGGAGATGGAGCCACTATGAATGAAGCGATTCGTGAGAGTATGACCGAGCTACAGCCATGGATGCCATGGGCACAGCAAATTCCCACTGTACAGGAATCCGAGGCCCATTTACGTCTGGCGCAGGTGAAATTCATAGAGCGTCAGGATCTACAGCTACTATTGATTGAGAAATCAACCGGACAATTTGTTGGCAGCAGTGGTCTGCACCAAATAGACTGGCAAGTACGCAAATTCGAGATTGGCTACTGGGTACGAACCTCTTTTACCGGGCAGGGCTATATTAGCGAGGCGGTACGTACGATTACTGATTTTGCAATAGAGCGACTAGGCGCCAATCGGATCGAGATTCGCTGTGACGCGAACAATATACCGAGTGCCAGAGTTGCTGAGCGCTGCGGCTATACATTAGAAGGTACACTTCGTAATTATAAGTTTGATTCGAATGGCTCGCTTACGAATACGATGATCTTTGCCAGAGTACGTGGTGCGGAATATGAATGAATTTTATCATGCTGTCACTACAGCCTATATTTATGGGTAATGGTTCTCAAGCTTGATTGCGATCATCGCATTCAGCACGAGCAGACTTCAATATCGAGCAAAATGAACGGAATCATTGAAGCATTAGGTCTGATCCTGTATGTAGCTATACTCCAAATGCTTGTAGCGACAATAATCCAAGAAATGAGGGATATCGATGAATATGTCAGGAAATACAATTTTGATCACAGGTGGCGCAACAGGAATTGGACTCGCTTTTGCAGAGCGATTTATCGAGGCAGGGAATCGGGTTATTGTATGCGGTCGGCGGGAAGCCGCTTTGCAGGAAGCACAATCCAAGCTAGACGGGCTGGAAATTCGAGTATGCGATCTGAGTGTTGCTTCCGAGCGTATTGCCCTCTTTGATTGGGTGAAGGAGCATTGTCCTGAGGTAAATGTGCTGGTGAATAATGCAGGCATTCAGCAGCGTTTTCATATGCTCAAAGCAGATGCTAGCCGCAACTGGGAATATTTTAGTAAGGAGATTGAAACGAATCTAGACGCACCGCTGCATCTGTGTATGTTGTTCGCTCCATTTTTAGCACAAAAGGAAGCCGCAGCAATCATGAATGTAACGTCCGGGCTGGCGTTTACCCCATTTGCGATTGCGCCGATCTATTCTGCAACCAAGGCAGCACTACATTCGTTTACGATGAGTCTACGTCATCAGCTATCCGAGACTTCGGTTGAAGTGATCGAGGTTGCACCGCCAGCGGTGAATACAGATCTGGGCGGAGCCGATCTGCATACGCATGGCGAGCCGCTGGCTGAATTTGCAGATGGTATTTTTGAAGGGCTCAAGCAAGGCAAGCTGGAGATTGGCTATGGTAGCTCCGCAGACCGTCTGCGAATGTCACGCGATGATATTGATAAATATACCGAGCAGATGTACGCTTCAACGAAAAATATGGTTTAACTATCGATCATCTTCCTTTTTTAGCTCACGGATTATAATATGTATTTGTTAAATATAGTCCATATTCAAACAAGCCCACCTTCCGTTTACTATGGAAAGTGGGCTTTTACTATTCAGCGCGACTATAGAAGTATGAACTGTAACGACTGGCATGATTATTTACGCAAATGGATAATCCGATTGTCGAACCGCCTCAGTCGGACAGCCGTCCACTGCATCCCACAAATCATATTCCATGTCCAAAG
Organism: Paenibacillus hunanensis; assembly: GCF_034055775.1. Taxonomy (NCBI): domain Bacteria; kingdom Bacillati; phylum Bacillota; class Bacilli; order Caryophanales; family Paenibacillaceae; genus Paenibacillus; species Paenibacillus hunanensis. The sequence continues at coordinate 3,421,579 of NZ_CP139194.1, forward strand.
GAATACGCGTAACCCCGCGATTCGCATCGCCCTCATATACAGCTTCAGCATATCCTCCCTCATCCGGCTGAAAAACGGCGGGTAATACCGCAATACAAGCTCCACAAGCAATACAGCGTTCTTTTTCAATACGTGTATACTGCTTCATTGGCTCTGCTCCTTTATAATGGAAGTATCAAGCATTAAGCATACGTAAGACGGACGAACGAATGATAGGATTCGTGGATCAGGCTAACTGCTTACAGTGTAGCATCTGGTGCAGTTGCACAACAATCACGTATATACGACATGAGGTGAAGATTTGCGAACGACTATTTTAATGCCGTGGACAGCCGATTGGCACAAGCTTTATGCACAGGAGGAACCATTGCTTACTCGTATTTTGTCTGAAGAGCTATTATCGATCCATCACATCGGTAGTACATCGGTTCCAGCAATCGGTTTTGCCAAGCCGATTATTGACATACTGGTCGTTGTGAAACAGATTGACCGAGTCGAAGCTTATACCGAGCAATTCGCACATATCCATTATGTAGCACGAGGCGAAAATGGTATTACAGGGCGGCGTTATTTTATTAAAGGCGGCGATGATCGCACCCATCATCTTCATATATATGAAGCAGGGAATATTTGCATTACGCAACATTTGAATTTTAAAAGCTATTTGTCACATCATCCTCAGATTGCCGAGCAATACGGACAATTAAAGTGCCAGCTCGCTCATCTGCTACCTGAGCAACCAGCCACCTATGCAGCAGGCAAAGCTGACTTTTGTTCGGAGCTTATGGATCAAGCGATGGAATGGGCAAGCAGAACAGCCAATGACTAGCTGAGTAGCTATACACCTATACTTCATTAAAAAGAACGACGACGCAATTCATAAAAATACTGCACTGCCGGATGCTTGAGCTTAACTGCATCGCTCATATTTTGCAGACGCTTCTTGCCTACACGACGATCGATAAGCGCCAAAATATTAAGCATAATGTCCGGGCTATCCAGACTTTCATCAATCGGACGTGCGAGGAAGCGATTCGCCACCGTGTCGAAGTTCGACTTACTCAGCGCTGCCTGTGCGGATAAAATGTCCTTTGCACATTCGGATAGCTTGCGATTACGTGCAATCACCTGTAGCCGATCCTCTGGAATATTGCTGTTATTCCCCTGACGAACGGCTTCAATATCCTCGGCTGTGAGTGGAACATCAATATTCGGATTATTTTTAATCTCCTGCTCTGTCTGATACCAGCGGATTGGTGTGGTGGTATCCTTCATATTCAGAATATTCTTTTTGTCGACCGTGATGTAACAATTTCCTGATTTGTCAGGCGCATAGCGATAGCTAGTCGCACGATATTCTACCTTGCCCTGTAAAGCAGGGGCAAGAAAGCCTTCTAGATTTTGTTTTAATTTACTCCAGGACATAAATCCTCCTATTTTCTGAGCCTGCTACTGCGATTGAAGTAGAAGGTTGTTTTTGATTGCAGATTACACGTTGATCATGTATTTGAATTTCATATCTCAGGCAGCCTTCAATCTGTTGGCTGCGTGATAACGCCTACATGAATGTACTGAGAACCCAGATGCTGTAAAAGTTCATTTGCACACCGCTTCCGCAGCTTTAGACTTATTCTGCCGACGTTACAGCTATACGGGAAATTAAGCTGCATTTCACATACGCTAACCCTTTACATGACAAAATAAAGGCTTGCCAGCTACATGCCTTCTCTTTAGAGTATCACGGATACGGCGAGGAATATATAGCAAAGCCACCGAATACGATACATTCGGTGGCTTTAAGACTGATCTATTCTGTTCCTGACTGGACTCCATCCAGACGATCGTTCGGGTATATCCATCGATTACATTCCCAGCGCAAGCTGAATCGCTTTGACGATCATCATGAGTACAGCGATGAATAGATACGCGCGCAGAGTAAGCATGCCGAATTTGCGTGTTTTGGACCATACAGGCTTGGATAGCTGTTGCAGTGGTGGCATACGCCACATCCGTGGATCAACAAGCACATGATCAGCTTCGGCTGACGCTGGAGTACGATCGATTTTACCATGTTGCCGAACAAGCATGATGATACTCACCAGCAGTCCAGCTGCAAAGACGATCAGCATGGCTTCCATAAATGCCCCAATATTTATAGCTGGGAATAAAGTTTGTGCCGCCAGTATAAAGGACAGCATCACCAGTACACCCACAATTACACTGCTGACGATGTTAAGCCACAGCTTGTTCACCCAAGGACCCAGCACTTCTTTATCATTGCATAGCAGCAGTAAAAATACAGTCGCACTAGGCAGCAAAATACCAGCCAGTGCCTGTACCGCTGTAGTGATCACACCGAGCGGTGCATGTGGAACCAGCACGATGCCACCAGCGATCAGTACCATGAGTGCATAGCTGATATAAAAGCCAGGTGCATCTGACACTTTACGATGCAGCGAGTGCTTGATACCGAACGTATCCCCAATTGCATACGAGGTGGACAGTGTGACGGCTGCCGCTCCAATCAACGAAGCATTTAGCAAAATAATCGCAAAGCTAGCACCTGCAAAAGAACCAAGTGTAGTGTGCAGCCCTCTAGCAACCGCACCTCCATCGACAAAAGCACCTGCCAGATGCGTATGATGAAAAGCAAAGCCAGTTGCAATGATGAGCGCCGCCGCTCCGATAATAACGACAAACGAGCCAATCACGGTATCTGCGCGTTCGTATGCCATCCAGCGTGGAGTAAGCCGTTTATCGATCACATTGGATTGCTGAAAAAATAGCTGCCATGGTGCAACAGTCGTACCTACCATACTAATGATCAGCAGCATCATATTAGAATTAAAGTGTGAGCCCACACCAGGTACGAGAAAATTATGAATCACCGTACCTGTAACCGGATGGCTCATCACAGCCAGTGGAATTGCGAGGAAATTCACAGCAATGAACAGATACATCACAGTCTCCCAGCGACGGAAGCTACCTGTAAGGGTCGAAGCAATAAGCAGTACGGCTGCGATGGGAACCGACACATAAGGGCTTACACCAAAGTAAGACATCGCCAGATCAACACCGATAAATTCAGTGACCAGCGTCAAAAAGTTAACAAATAACAGATCGCCCACAGAAAAGGCTCCCCAGAAACGTCCGAAGCGTTCAAAGATCAGCTTGGCATGACCGACACCAGTAACAAGACCGAGACGCACGACCATTTCCTGATTCACGATCAGCACGGGAATAAGTAGCAGTAATACCCAGAGCAGATGAGTTCCATAATTTTGACCAGCCTGTGCATAGGTCGCTACCCCACCAGCATCATTATCACCAACCATTACGATTAGACCGGGCCCCATAATAACGAGTAATGTACGAAGCCGAGCGAGCCACGATTTGCGTTGAGCAGTATCATGCTGACCCACAGTGCCGAATGCACCATGAATATCTCCTACATGAGCTTGATCCAGTACGGCAGGTGACAGGTTGCGAGCTTGGTTTTGCATGACAAAGAACCTCCTTGATATATCCCATATTGAATTACATAGCATGTTGAACATTGAATTAAACGACACGATCGCTCCGGCATACTAGACCTGTCTCCCATACCTGTCACCTCCTTTTCATTACATGATGGATACTAACACTCTACTTATACCTGGAGATGCAAAAATCCCCCTGTCCTCAGCACAGGGGGATAAAGCATGCCAAAAAAGCATGCGGATCAACTAATGTAATCCTTATTTCCCCCTGGTTGAGCTTCGGCACTGTACAACGTAGAGTATGAATACTCAGCTACCTTAAGTAGAGCCTTAATCCGGCAATACCTGTTCTACCCATTGGCATCTTTCGATGTTTCCGGGCAGTAGCCTGTGTTTGTACAGGAGCCTCGCCTAACGAGAAATAGTATATTATTTTCATATCCAAGGTAAGTCTACTCGCGTGCTAGCCAGTTGTCAACTGCTTTTTTATCACAAAAAAGGACAACTGAATTGTCCTTTCTATACAGCTGGATATAGTGTTATTTTATACTAAAACTGGAACTTGAGAACAGCTTGCATCATGACAAATGATCATGCTTGAGCACCGTTTCCTTTACATGCATCGAGCACAAACATCGTCGCATCTTGATTCATGAACAACCGCTCACCTTCATAAAACGTATGCGATCGAATATCGGTATAGCCAATTCCAGTCATTATCGTTGCCAACTCTGCCTGCACAAAGCCCGGATGAACAAGCTCTGAATCAATTCCCTCATGACGATCAAAATCAACGATAATGACATGTCCACCTTCATTTAGCATGGCATATAAACGCGATAAAATAGATTCCACATCCGCAATATGAAGCAGCACCTGTGACATGAAAATATAATCCGCAAACCCTTCCTTCAGCTGGTCCTGCTCCAGATCAAAGCATACTGTGCTCGCATTCTGAATATCGGCAGCGGCAATCTTTTTATCTACCTCATGAATCATATTGGGAGACGAATCCATAAACAGGATAGAGCGAAAATCACTAACCAGCTCCAGACCAACTAACCCCGTACCGCAACCAAAATCAATGGCATGCTTATGACTGGCATCCTGTACATAGCTACGTATGGCATGAGCCGCTTTGACAGCCACTTCGATGCGTGCGGGGCTATCGTACTTCGTTGCCATCTGCTCGAATTTGTCTGTGTTTCCCATGGTGTCACTCCTTTACAAATGAATAAGGATGAATCCCATATTAAGCGATAAATAGGTGTAGCTACTAGGATTGGGATAGATCTGTTTGTTACTTCAGCGCTGATTTAAATACTCATTCGCGATCTGTCGGCATCGATCCCTCTTATCGGGCTCGTGATCAATTAGATATTGGATAAATATATCCTCGACCTGCTCATCATCAATACGTGCCAAACAATAAAACACCTCCTCAAGCAAGCATTTGAATCCTGGATGATTCAGTAGTCGCTTCGCAATCGGCAAAATGTCATCGGATTCGTTTAATGCCAGTCGCCTGAGTATCATCTCCAGTGCAAATTGTGCATCCTCGTCCGCTTGCTCGATTAGACGATCAATATGTTCAATCGACATATCCGATGTATAATCGTCAAAAGCAACCAATAGATAGTCTGGATAAATTCGCTTAGGTAACTCTTTAAATGGTTCGATTAAGCCACTTAGTAATTCTCTATTTGCATACATTTGTAGGATTGCTTCAACTTTATTTTTACTGAGCTTGGAGGATTGAAACAAAGGTCGCTGTTTCAAATCATGTAGCATCTGCTCCGGCTGCTGAAATAGATCTGCATTATATGTTTCTCCAGCAGCATAGAAACGAATAGGTTTACCGTTAGCAGCAGAAGTATATCCATTCACACGCATGATCGTCAGACAATCTATAGTTTGATTTTCTATGTACGCTGCGGCTGCCCGGTGATGCCCATCCAGTAATGTACTTATAAAACCACTGTAATAATATGCTAGACCCGTCATTCGTTTGCCCTGCTTTAGATCATTCACATAATGATCCACGCGATCGCGATTGAGCTGCTGTGTCGGCTGCGAGGGCACTAGAAATTTAGGCGTACTACAGCCGAACTGCTCCTTATAGAAAATCTCATCTGCTGTAGCTTGATATAATCGGCTAGCTTGCGGTATATTCCAGAAAAAGTTTCCTTCTCCATCCGTCGGAATCATTTCAATACGGGTCAATATATAATATCCATCCTCAAGAGTTGCAAGCAAAGGTGTCATTTGCTCAAACGACTCCAGCATCGATTGATCGGTCTGCTGAGCTTGCTTAAGCCCATTAATCAGCTCAATATCTGCTTGTGGCTGCCCTAACCCAATAGATAGTACATGATTACAGGTTGGACAATACTCATTCTCTCCATAGCTATACATTATCGGCTGATCTCCAAGCATGACGAATCGGTATGAATCTCCTTTACGATTGCTACCATATTTCACCGCTAATCTACCTAGACCCCCCTTTACGTTGAACAATAACCCTTCATGCCCCCATGTACTCTTCTCACCAGGGATTGAGTCCTTATATGTGACCGCTCTTTTCCATTTTGATAAAAATTCTTTCATCTATTCACCTCTTCTCCTTATCCAATAACTCCTCGTACAGAACTATTTTCATCTAGAAAAACTCATACAACCCTTTTTGAAAATAATCATACTCTTCATCCGTAATGATCCGCTCACCATATCCTGCAAAAAAGGCTTCATACCCCTTTTCCGCTTGAGGCAGTTCCTCTATCGACTCCATCGCCAGCGCCACATCATACCGTGGATCACCCCATGCACCGCCGCTCCAGTCGATCATACCTGTAACTCGTCCTTCATGAATCAGTACATTATCCATCGTGCAATCCCCATGAATAAGGGTCTGCTGTATATCGGCTGGACGATTGTGCTGCAAATGCTGTAGCAATTCAGCATTACCGTCCACTTTATAATGAGTTAGATTGTACTCTGACTGCTCTAATATGTGATCCAACCACTTGCTTTCCGTTTGTAAACTAGCAGGGCAGGGTGTATCGTGCAGCTGACGTATACTTTGTCCAAAAGCGAATAGGATATCACGCTGTTTTATCGGATCCTGCTCACGCATCAGCGCCTGATATACCGTTTCGCCCTGAATATGCTCCATCCATAGCCATGATTGAAGTCCATCCTCTGCGTCCTCGTATTGTAGAAAATGATACACCTGCGGCACATGTAGATGTACAGATGGAGTGATCGTAGCAAGACAGTCCAGCACATACGCCTCCTGCTTCAACCATGCTGCAAATTGGGCTCCGGTTGACTTTTTCAACACAGACAGCCCTTGATCCGTATGAAGAATCGCGACTTGAGAAGTACAACCCTGTTCGGGAAACGTAATCTTATGTATGATGCCTAGCTGCTCAGCGATACGATGTGGAATAGTCTGTTCCGTGATCGGCTTCATCGATTCATTCCTCCAGCTTTGTAAAATAAGGGGAAATTAGTTGAACAAAATATCCTAGCTGTGATGCGACATGATAGATGTGAATTACTCCTGATTCTATTTCAATTTATATCTAGACCATAGCTTTTTCCTAAGGGATACCAGCAGTAACGAAGGTGCAAATACAATAAACACATACATCAAAATAATCCATGGTAACGATCCGGTGAAGTTCGCTGCTGCTTGTGCCGATCGTCCTGCTTCGACATACAACCAGATAGGTACAGCTACAATCCACATGACTACACTGGAAACCATCACTGATCTCAGATTGCGCCATAGCAAGCAAAAAAGCAGATGCACGATTAACAGAATCCAGCCTGAAGCGCTGACTTCTCTAATACTAAGCATAATGAAGGCGACAATAGGGTATAGCATAATGATAATCCACTCCAAATGCTTATCCCTGTCATCGTATCGCTTCATAATAATCCCTCTTTCCATAAAAGGTAGCTATGAAGCTCGTATGTTGAACATCGATTACTTTTTGGTATTATCCTGCGGAATTTCTCGGATGACGGTATCGCCTGCCTTAGAATTACTGATCCCTAGCTCTTTCATTTCCCCTTTAGAATCGATTACGCCATAGCTCACCTGATCTTGCATCCATAGATCCCAAAAATAACTGAATGTTCCCTTATAGGTCGGTCGTGTTCCCCATTCCTGATCAACACCTGCAATGATACCTGGAATAAGCTCTTTACCAGTAGACTCGCCGCTCGTCGCTTCCCATGTCTTCCAGGCTGCATCATTTCTCACCTCGTAATAACTCACAACGCCTTGATTCACGATGAAAAAGGAATTGCTTTTGCCTGTTGGAAAATAATAGCCTGTTACATGCCCTTCATCTGTTGTGAATAGCCGCTCATTCAGTTCAACTCTCACTAGCTTCAGTGCTGCAATGCGCGAATCGACCAGTTTGCTGCTTCGATAAGCCTGTGTTACCGCTTGGTCGACTGGATAGATCACAACCGTTTTTGTCGCTTGATCCCACACGACCTTAGCATGTAAAGATTCTCCAATAAAACGAAGCGGTACATACACGCTACCATTTTGTATACCTACTGGCATGTCCAATATTACAGGGGCTTGATTAACGAGTGCTGTCTTTTGTCCAGCGACCACCTGCACAGTTTGATGAGCGGTTCGGTTGGTCAATGTCACTGTTTTGGTAGCAGGCTCCCAGTTCACGTAAACATCGGATAGAAAGCTTAATGTACGAATGGGAACAAGTGTCGTATCGTTGACGACGATAGGGTTCTGGCCTGTAAGCATACGACCGTTGACATTCAAATTCAAATCGCTAGCATCTGCGAAAGCTATATGAGCCTGGCAAGCTGCGAGTAGTACGGATAAAACAGCTATAATACGAGTACGTTTCTTCATCCTTTTTCTTCTGTCTGTAGCTTGATTACATCTAACTCTTCTGTTCACACGCGTACCCATCCGCGGAATCCACGCGCAGCATAGTACGAATCCGCTCCATTATGATAGATGAACACGGTATCATAACGACGATCTCCAAAAATGGCACCATCCAGCTTGCGAATACGCTCAGGCGTTTCGATCCAGCTGGAGGATTTGAGATCAAAAGCTCCAAGCTGCTGTAGCTGACGATACTGCTCCTCTGTCAACATCGTAATGCCCATCTCTGCCGCCATTGTCGACGCATCACTGGTAGGCTTGTTTTCTTTTCTGGATTCCCAGGCTGCACGATCATAGCATATACTTCTGCGCCCCTTCGGACTTTCAGCTGAACAATCGCAAAATACATACTCTCCGCTCTCTGCATCATATCCAATCACATCAGGCTCGCCGCCTGTTCGCTCCATTTCGCTGAGTGACCACAGCTTATCCTCTGCATCTGGAGCTTCCAGGCGAGCCCCAACATCCTCCCACTTTATCTCCTCATGGCGATTCATATACTTGGCAAAGCGAGCTTGCAAAGTGTCCAGCAATTCTGTACGTTGCTCTGATGATAAAAATCGGTTCATGGTCATGCCTCCCTGGGATTGTATGGCTTGATTGATATTCATCGCAAGGTAATCAATATGTAACCCTATTCCTGACTGTATTGCCTTTGTCTCATGACAGAAGTCAGATACTTTGCTAATGTAAAAATCACTTTCTATAGTCCCTCATTAGCAGCATGTGAATAAGGCGCGCTATTATATCTATTTTACAATAAAATCCATGGTATGATCAGCTAAAATAATAGCTGTAGATGAACTATCCAAACCCTAATTGGGTTGCTAGGTACATAATAAGGAGGAATACACATTGTTTTTTGACCAGATGCCTTTTGATATTAAGCTAGAATGGGGACAGCGAGGAGCACGAGCAGCCGCGGAGCGTGGAGACATCGTTATTATTATCGATGTGCTTAGCTTCTCCTCTACTGTAGTGACCGCGATAAAATATGGTGCAGAGATTTACCCGTACCCGCCTCCGATTAATGAGCAAGCGAAAGCCTATGCGCAGTCCGTCGATGCCGATATCGTTTGGGGACGAGCCGAATCGCTCACCTATGGTGGTCATTCTCTATCGCCGGGATCATTTACAGCAGCAGACAAGGGTAAGCGTTTCGTGATGTGCTCGCTCAATGGTGCAGCCTGCACATGGATCGCAGCCGATGCACGAGCTGTATTGATTGGCTGTGCTCTGAACGCATCTGTAGTCGCCGAAGCCGCCAATCGCTTGAGAATCATGTCCAAATGTAGCATTACTGTGGTGCCTTGTGGGGAGAAATGGTCAGATCCTTTGGAACAGGAAAATACACTTCGTCCAAGCATTGAAGATTATCTGGGAGCAGGTATGATCCTTTCCCGATTAACCGGAACGAAATCTCCTGAAGCGGAAGTATGTCTGGGTGCATATCAGCATACGAAGGAGAGAATGAAAGAATTGCTATGGGACTGTGCAAGTGGACGTGAATTGCGCGAACGAGGATACGAGCAGGATGTGATTCATTGCTCTCAGCTCGATCATATGACTACGGTGCCTATTTTAAAGGATCATAAGTTTGTACGGCTTAACATATAAAAAAGAGGGGCATGGATCCCCTCTTATCGGTCGTTAAAGTGAGCTATATTGTACAATCCGTTCTGTATTCTAAGCTAGATGCTACTGCAATCTGATCCTATATGGAATGATACAGCTATACGCATAGCAATTAACACATTTAACCGATCAATCCTTATATATCCGTAGCATCGTATTTGCCCCTTTTTGAAACTCGTACGATACCGTCACTTCTTCCGTCTGATAACCCGCATTTTCGATATACTCGATCAGCTGATCTAGATGCTGATATCTTCGACATGATAGATCCACCAATGGGAAAATACGTATTTCCTGACGGGTCACACGCAGCAATTCCTGTACCGTTTGTAGATGAAATTCATAATCTAATCGATCCGAATACATAAACAGAAAATGCGCTGACAACGTTAGGTCAAATGCATTCTCCTCAAATGGCAGCCGGGGTAATGTAGCCGCAATATAACGCTCTGGAAATTGCTGCATATCGTGCGCACAATCCGCTAACGCCTGCGACCGATGTTTCTTCAAATCCGCTACAGATTGAAAATAATCCCATACATAATTTGACTGCACCTTCTCCATATGCAGCATCGTATGCTCAATATCCGCCAGTCCCTTTTCCGCAAGCTGGGCAAAGGGGTGGTAATATGCGATATCGGTTGCAGTCACCTGTGCGCCTAAGGTATTAGCGACTGCGGTAAACGAACACGCACCTGCGGGACAATCCAATATGCGGCGTCCAATCAGGTCTTGCTTTGTCAGGTCGAACATGGATAGATATTCATCAAATGTCCGTCCGATAAATACAATCCGACTCAGTTCTAAACCCGTTTGTTCGTTGCTCAGCTCGTGGTTAATCCGTGTTTCATTCATCTGTTCCTCTTTACTCATCTCAGCTCAACTCACCTTTCTGTGCTCTACTCATTTTGAAATATTGGCAATATCGAGTGGTGCCGATGCCAATTCGGTAAAATCATCCATCGATGTGAATAAGCATTCTCGATGGATGAGTCTTATTGTACATGCTCTGAGTGCTTATTTTCAAACTAAGCTATCCTCTGTTCTGCTATTCTACTGAACGAGCAAAAGTAATTGCTCGCCTCGCTCTATAGATTTCCATATATGTTCTTGCAACAAAGTTTCTTCCTGATTCTCCATCAGCTCTATTGTCTTTGAAGTAAAGTTCCAGTTCAGGCAGCCTGTCAGCCATACTAGAGAAGCAAGCCTTTTCCGCTCTGCTGGTCTGCACATTTCCTCTACACCGTATCCTTTTAATAACGCTTGCGCAACAACGGGGGACATCTGATAGGATGCTATTCCGTCTGTTCTGGAATACCATTTGATCAACCATGCCAATGCTTCCAAACGATCGGTATACGTAATCGATTCGAAGTCTACCAGACCCATAATCTCCTGCTCGGAATTCCAAATCACATTCATTGGATTGAGATCAGACTGAACGATGAATTCAAAAGATTCTGCTTTAGCGCAATGAAGATGATGCTCGACTTCATGTAGATAGCTCTGTAATATTTCCCTTGTCGCTGGCATCATTACAGCCGCTTCAAATGTAGAGTACAGCATATTGTAAAATTGATGATATCCCTCAAGATGCGACAATTGCGGAAAGATGGTGGATTCGAACCCTGTAGAAACCGTATGTATGTGTTGCGCAAACTCGCCGAATGTGGATGCTATTTGTTCTGTACAATGCGTGATATGCTCGCCTTCTATCCACTCAAATAGGAGAAGTCTCCACTCTCGATCTGCAACATGTACTCTGGTAAACGGTTCGCCACATTGAGTTTTCACATGCTTCATAAATGGAATCCCTGAATCTACTAAATAGTTACAAAACCGAATTTGCTCGTTTAGAACCTCATCCGATAATGTGATAAATACATCTGTATTATAGCGATTGTCGCCAATGAATCTTGCCGAATACAGTTGATGATGGATACGAATTTTAAAATGTATATCTCCATGCTTGCCATACGATTGTAGTTCTTGCTCGATTGTTAAGCTATCCGGGTGTATTCCATAGGCACGTATAGCCTTTTGTAGTAATCGTATTTGATCCATTTCTATACCATCTCCCAATATAAAACAAGATCCACCACATAAAGAAAAGGGTAGATCTTGCGCTACGTTATTTCGCTATTTTATATTCTAGTTCAATCCACTCTATTTCCGAAGCTCTGCCTTATACCATCTCGTGCATATTCCAGACGTATTTTGAGATTCTCCATCCATTCAGGTGCTTGCACAGCATCCACACCTTCGAGCGTTCGTAATAACTTGGAAAACTTATACAGCTTAGCGAATCTTTGAAAACAGGAGAACTGCTGAATATCCTGATCACTGAGAGTAGCTATCGCACGATATCCATTCAAAAATGCTTGTATTTCTGATCTTTTCAAGTCTATTGGCTCATTAAGAAAATCATCCAATGAGCAAACAAATGGCAATAGTAGCTTACAGCATCGTAACTGTAGCGATATCCTTTCCTGCCCACAGCCTAAATGTATATCCCGTTTCCAGCAGATGCCACGGAGCTTCATCAACCAAAAAACCAACATCCGCATAGGTACCCCATGTATCATCTATAAAAGAGGTTATTCTGACAGGTACCGTCCATGTCTGACCTATAATCTGCCTGTCTACAACTATGCCATCTATCGTTACGATATCACGTAACCATGTGTGTAATAGATAATGGCTGGGATCATTGTACCATTCTATTCTAGCTTTGTAGTGTTTGTGTTCCATGCTGCACCTCATTTAGAATTAGAGAGCTTTTTTTATTTTCGCCTTGCCCACCTTCTCAAATCCTCATAGCTGTCATACAAGCATTCCTCCAAAATCGCTGGTGGAAGCATATTCCGCTCGAACATTTTTTGGATGAGCCTATTTCTACAAATGGAACAAAGTGTTTGTCTGTAGATGTAGATACATAGGGCTGGAGATATTTTAAAGGAACGGTTATCGAGTAAATGCTCGATGCTCATGAAAACACTATGCCATCCACCCTCATCGTATGATATATCTAGACTTTGAATACCTTTGAACAGCAGCTCTTCATCCTCATTCCGATAACAGTAGCACAGAAGATGAAGCGCATTCTCAAGCTCTTTCTGTTCTGAAATTAGACGTATCGCATAATCGTGAGTCCTATCGGATGGTAAATGTACTAGCATATCAAAAGCGATGTCGCGCAGCTCTGGATGATCACTTTCCGCAAGCTCGAAAACCCAGTTCTCTTCCAACGGAAAACGAACCTTTCGAAATGCCCACAACAATTCCAGCTTAATCAGGGGATTCGTTTCAGCCATCGCATATTTCGCTAATTCGATTAAGTCGTTGTCCGTAGCTACTTTAGCAAAACGAATGCCTAGTCCTCGACTTTGTCTTCTTTCTGCTGCTGCCAACAATGTGGCTAATGTTAGTGGCGGATCATCCGATCGATGTTGAATCCTTTGATCCGATACAGACTCTAAAAACGATTGGATGTATGGGGATTTCGTTGCGTTTTTTTGCAGATACATATCGACTCGCTTGGCTCCGAATTTGTTCTTCGCATTCGAATAAAACCAATCCATACTCCAGCCATCCGTATTTTTGAAGGCATATTCACCGAATTGCTGAGCCATATTTTTAAATCCATTAAATCCATCCAGAGACGTCAACCATGTAGAAAGCCACTCTAGATTCTCCGCTTGATCACGATCCCTTTTGTGAAAAACGAGTTCCAGCAATCTATTATATTTTGTATGTAGCGCTTCTCTTGCTTTCGTGCTTCCGTCTAATGAAAATAAATACAAAAGCTCGCACAACTGATCGAACAGCCAGTTCTCGATATTTTTCCACATAAACCTTTGAATGATCGCCTCTTCAAAAAAGCTCTTGTCTTCGAATAAACTAATCGCATTATATAAAAACGAGCCACGACCGCCCTCGCATTGCATGTCATAGCAGGTGTTATGGATACAACACCACAGTACAATATCTCTGTATTTCTCACGATTATTGCTGTCTTTTAACTGAACATATGAGCTACCCAATCCCCGCTTGAAATCTTCTTTGAATTGAGTTTTTGTAGGTTCTTTTAGTTTCAATCGCTACTCTCCCTTAGTCTGTAGATGATATGCATCATCTATCTAGTTTGTTCCAATCTGTTTACGGCGATCTCTTCTCCTTATTACTCTAATTACAGCATCGCTATTCTATATGATCCAATGCACTTCCTCGATGGATACGACTTCAATCTTATTGCAATAGAACATAAAATCCTCCTCCTTCTCAAAATCTCGAACCTGATACGTAATAGACTCCCAGCCTCGATCTGCGATATCCAATATTTCAAAACCACTTAATTGTATTACCTTCCCATCAGTAGATAAATTAAGACTTCCTAATGTATAAAAACGAATGGTAACCTTATATGTAGCGTGACGATCCTTGGGCACTAAAACAAAATCAATAACGAGCGTAGATTTATTATGAACATCGAATAAAGCGACTGTATCTATCGCAACTGTATAATGAAAGCTCGTGATAAAATGCAAATCCAGCATTGAAAAATCATGCACCTTAGAGGTTATTAAATCAAGATTTCTTATTTTTAGCATTCTGTCTCTCCTCTTTATTCATTATTGCATTCAATTGCTGAATGGGTAGTACGTACAACCCGGACAAATTTCCTTGGCTTGGGATAGATTAATTTTCATCTTAAACTGTTTTTCAATGATATTTAAAATTTCTTTTATAGCACATTTTTCAACAACAGCATTGATATCGTAGCAATCTCCTACGTCTATTTTTCTTTGCATTAATGGACAATAATACTACTACTCATCCTCCACGCTTCTCATCTACTTTCTACATAAACTATTTATATTTTATTGCGAGTGCTGTTTGATACAACAATCACCATATGCTAATCTCAATAGTAATCACCATCAAAGGAGGCGTTTGTTCTGATCCATCTAATATTAACAAAAGGCGAATTTATTAAGGGGAAATCGTATAACTAGCCCTGCAACCTGCGAAGCTCCCCCAAGACTGAGAGGGATATTATTTTGAACGAAGCATCAACAGAATTAATTATTCGTCATTTTCAAAAGCAAGATATATCTTTACTCGGCGAATTGCATCAAGCTGTTACTGCTCAGGAAAATGCTGTATTCTGGTGGGTCGGCGAAGAAGAGAACTGGTGTAATGTGTATTGTGCGTTTGAAGCAGGAAAGATGATTGCGAAGGGGCAGGTTAGCATTGTGAATAGTATACCACCCGGTCGTGCAGTAGATACATGCCATTCGATCTACATTAATCTCAAAACAACTCCTGACCGAGAACAGGATTACGCTCTACTCCATGCTATGTATCAGAAGCTTTACATACGAGCGAAGCAATTAAAAGAAGGCTTGTCGCGTGAATATGAGACAATGCTGTGTGTGGGCAATGATTCCACAGAAGTAGCTAATAATGAATTTTTTGTGCAAAAGGGCTATGCTCCTCTGAATCGTTTATATGGTATGAATCGAGATTTGAATGAATCTATTATTGATGTACAGCTTCCTGAAGGCTTTGAGTTTTCATATTGGAAAATGGGAAGTGCTGGCGAGGAACAAGAATATCTGGATGTAGAAATGGAGATTTGGCCAGATGCTCCACTCATTCCAGGGCGATTAGCTGAATACAAAAGTAACCGACACTGGACATCTATGGTCATTCATCACACAGGTATCATCGTCGGTGGACTCATGGCATGGCAGGAAGATGATTATGGCATCATCGAAGATGTCTTCGTGCGCAGGTCATGGAGAAACCGCGGTTTAGCCAAATATTTACTTGTACAAGCGCTAATCTATCTGAAAACCAACGAATTACACTCTGCCCATCTGGAAGTGGTGACGACCAACCAATCAGCTTTATCCTTGTATCAGTCTGTTGGTTTCCACGTAGATAGTGAAGAAATAAGGTATTTTATACAGCTAAATTAAGCAATACAATAGGGGCGATAAGCCCCTTTTGTTATGTCTAATCATAGCTACCTCTGCTATGCATTCACTCGCCAATAACGGCTTACTCTAGCATCTAATCACTTTTGAATACACAGTTAGTATATAGGAGCTTTCTATCTTGATCTCATTGCATTCTGCTTTAGCCATCACATTCTGATCAATCTGTAGCTCCTCATAGTACGAAGTCATAACTTGAGCTAAGCAATTTGTCTTATCTAACGCACATCTGAATGGCAGCTCCAAACCTTCATAAAACGAAACGACAGACAGCCGAAGTGCAGGAATTTGATAATCTGCCCACGCATAAAAGATAAAAGACTTCGATGTAAAATATGTACTCAAATAAGCTACCCATGAATGCTCAATAAAATTGAAAATCTGTTCGAGCTCAGTTATCGAAATTTTATTTTTCTTAATTAGTTTGTTTAGATTTTGAATCGTATACATATTGTAATTAGCTTCGGCATGGTATTGACTGCTATCATTGGAAAATAAAAAATCTGGTCGTTCGGCTAATGCCATCAACTGATTGTATGCGTTCATCTCTTTATTTTTTAGAAAATCAATCATCTGGACTCCTCTTTACTTTCAAATTAGTCTTACTTTTATTAGATAGCATATACGATGTGATTAGCTATTCCTCTATTTATTAAAATCGCCTTGAGCACAATCATTATATCGTTTAAATTTAGGTGGCTGTTTAATTAAAATAAAGAGAGGGGCATATCCCCTCTCTTTTTTCTTTTGCCAATATCTCTCTTACTTTAAGTGTTCTTGCGCACTAACAACGTCACTGCCTCCACATGACTCGTCTGTGGAAACATATCTACCGGCTGTACCCACTGAATCTCATATCCGCCATCCAGTAGCACCTTACAATCCTTCGCCAGTGTCGATGGATTACACGATACATAGACCATACGATCTGGCTTCGTCTTGAGTACGGTGTTTAGAAATTCCTGCTCCAAGCCGGTACGAGGTGGATCGGCGATAATCACATCGGGGCTCATGCCTTTTTTCACCCAGCGTGGCAGTAATTCCTCTGCTTTCCCCACATGGAATGTGGCATTTGTACGCCCATTACGTGCTGCATTGCGCGTTGCATCCTCCGCAGCCTCAGCGATTGTCTCAATACCGTGTACTTCCTTCGCATACGGCGCGAGCCACAGACCGATCGTACCTGTTCCACAATAAGCATCGATCACCGTTTCTTTACCTGTTAATGCGGCAGCCGCACGAACCGATTCGTATAGCTTGATCGTCTGCTGCGGATTCAGCTGGAAGAACGCTCGTGGGGACAGGGCAAATTCCAGATCACCCAGCGACTCGACCATAGCTTCTTTTCCCCATAGCGTAGTCGTATGCTCGCCGAAAATAAGCGAGGTGCGCTTGGTATTGATATTCATCGCAATGCCGGACAGATCTGGCAGTGTGGCACGCAGACGTTCGATCAATTCTTCCTGACGTGGAAGCTGGCTCGATGTGGTGATCAGCGTGATTTGTAGCTCGTTCGACTGGAAGCCGTAACGTACAACAACCGTTTTCACACCATCGCGAGCTTCTTTATCCGTATAGAGAGGAATGTTCAGCTCTTGAAGCACGGTTTTAACCGTTTCGATGGTGCTATTCACCTGTGGATGCTGGATGGGGCAGCCGCTAATATCGACGATCCGATGGCTGTTCATCTCATACAGTCCCGCGATCACAGCACCGTTTCCTTCACGATCTAGCTGTAACTGG
Organism: Paenibacillus hunanensis; assembly: GCF_034055775.1. NCBI lineage: Bacteria > Bacillati > Bacillota > Bacilli > Caryophanales > Paenibacillaceae > Paenibacillus > Paenibacillus hunanensis. Next base: position 3,439,374 of record NZ_CP139194.1, read on the forward strand.
GCTTTATTCCGATATGCCCATGGGTGCTCCATACCGAGCATCGGCTTGATTTTCACCGCATCCAGCTCCGTATAGCGTGCAAAGGCTTCGCGTACGATATCCGTTTTCGCCTGTAGCTGTCCTTCATAGGAAATATGCTGAATCTGACAGCCACCACACACGTCGAATACCGGACAGGGCGGCTCAATACGCTGTGGTGATTTCTTTTCAAGCTCGCGAATTGTGGCTTTGATGAATTTGTGCTGAACCTCAGTTACATTAGACTTGATCACTTCACCAGGTAATGCACCATCGATGAAGACGGCTTTGCGGCGATAATAGCCTACACCTTCTCCGTTAATTCCCAGACGCTTGATCGTTACGATAATCGGATCGCCCACTTGCAGTTCTTCCGCATGATCGCGTGCAGGAGCAGACTTTGTGGGACGCTTGGATGGGGAGGATTGACGTGCTTTGTAGTTGTTGGGCTTATGGCTTGCCGAATGTCCAGACTTTGGTTGGGACGATTGGAAGTCTGTTTTATGACGTGACGTACTTGCATTGGTAGACTTCTGCTGCGTTGTGCCAGATTGTGTTCGTTTCGCTTCGGCAGAACGGTTAGATGGCGCTCCAGCATGGGATGCACCTTTGGCGTGCTGTTTTTTAGACGTATAGGAATCCGACTTGCTCTGAGAGCCTGCGGAACGATGAGTGAATGAATGTTCTTGGCGTGAGCCGGACTTTGCAGTGCGAGGCTTTGCATGTGACGATGTCGCTTGATCGCGCCCTGGCTTACGGCCTGGTTGAGAGCTCCCCGAATTGGAGCTGGATTTATGTGTCATGATATAGTCTCCGTTTTCCTTGATTTGTGGTCGTGTCCCATCTTACCACAAACGGAGGGCAGGGTTAACCGTGTTTTTGTCAGAAGTGTTACGTAGCATATCGATGTATATTGTCTTTTAGACGATTGTGTGTCAATTTCTTATTCGTACCAAATAAAAAGCAGCTGTTGCCACAGACGGTCTATGTCTGCGCAACATACTGCTTTTGGTGATATTTTCTAAGTCGGGCTTGATTCGTATTGTCTATCATTCGTACTACTACAGCTTGAATAAAGGTTCGTCATAGGCTTGATAGGAATAAAATAGTGGTCGAAGCGTATAATTGACAACGAGCTGAACAGCAACGGCAATTAGTACACCGATGGTAGCCAGCGTCCCTCCACTCCACAGACAGATCGTAAGCACCAGCAACCCTACAGCCAGAGATATACCGGAAACGATAGCACGTGAGCCTCTCGTCGGATACAGCTCTGCATAGCATGCTGGACAAAAGCCATCGTCACGAGCACTTGCTTTGGTGAGCATACGGGCTTCCTGCTTGGTGAATACATGCTGACAGCAAGGACAAACGGGAGCGTATAATGCCATACATTCACCTCCTGCATTACTTTCTAACGTGTTGCTTCTATGATTATTGTGATTGATCGAAGATCATTGTTATTGGTCAAAAATCATTGCGACCGATCAAAAGTAACGATTAATTACTTGTTGTTGGATACGTCGTAATCCATTCTGTTTTCTCAGCAAATGGTGTACGTTTGCTCGTCTGATCGGTACGTTCAGGAACACCGAGATAGATAAAGCCGAGCATTTTGCCTTTTTCGCTAAGACCGAAGGCTTTGTTCATTTCTACATGGTAGCAAGGCTCACCACTTCTCCAGACTGCGCCAAGCCCAAGCTCATGAATCTCTAACAGCATATTTTGAATCGCTGCGAATACAGCACCGTATTCTTCAAGCTCAATCACCTTGGAGTTATCGACAGGCTCGACAGCGACGGCAATAATAACAGGCGCACGATCTACTTTACTACGCGCGGAGGCTGCTTTGTCCTCATCTGCGCCCTCTGCACGTGCAACATTGGCCAGTGCATCGCCCAGCTTATAGCGTCCATCGCCTTCCAGTACAAAAAATTTCCATGGCTCCGTCAGACGATGGTTGGGCGCCCAGATGCCTGCTTCTAGAATTTGTTCGATATGTGTACGAGAAATTGGATCGGGCTTCACTTTACCGATCGAACGGCGGTTGCGAATCGTTTCGGATATGGACATAAATAAACCTCCTGATAATCGTTCTCAATTAATCTTACTATGTATTGTACACTACTTGCTAGCAAATCTCTAATACAACCCAATTGTGAATACACTTGCTCTCTGTCAAACCCCAAACCCGCCCTCATGATCATATGACCAGCACACGGTAGTAAATCGTTATGTGTAAGATGTACATTTGTCACTTTACAAGGCAAAATTGTACATGAGGAATTGAACCTCAGGATGGCCCCTCATCCTTACCGCAAGTCCAACTTAACCAGTTGGCGGTTCGTGCTCGCTTCATGAGATCATTACCTGCTGACAGAGAGTATAGAGTTGCTCGTTCAGTTTTTGGTTTAATGGATCATATGCAATCCGTCTATCTAATCGATCATGATCCTGTAGCTCATGATCATAATCAATCCACTAATTCGGTACTCCAATTCAGCTCCTGCAAGCGAATATCCAGTTCACGGTATTCCTTTGCCAGCTGATCCGCCTGGCGCTGGAGCGCGGCAATATCGACGGTAGATACATAACGAAGCTCTGTGCGTGTGAATCGATCCTGACGTACACTTGCGGATTCAATCAACTCGCTCAGTGCATGACGATGCTGCGCCAGTATATCTCGATCAGCCAGTGCATCAGCAATCGTACGCTTCTCATCAAATGCAACTGCACAGTTGGTACGATTAATACGGCGTACAAGTGAACCCTGCTCCTTCAGTAGCTGTTCCAGCTCACGCAGCAGCTCCTCTGGCTTCTCGGGTGGCGTATCGCCTTCCTGCACTTTGGCGTTTGCAGTTAATCTTGATTTGACCTGATTGTAACGCTTCTGAACATCTGCACGTAAAATCAATGCTTCTGCTAATCTCATAGGATCACCTCATTTATGTATAAGTTTCAATGGTTGGTAGTATCGGTACAATCTGCAAAGCTACGATATGTATAGTATTATAGGAGTAATCATAGTAGCATTGCAAATTAGCAAGCAAGCTTGATACTCAATCGTGCTGCTATTCGCTAACAGTCACCCTATTATAAAATTACAGCAGGATAGGTGTAACAAGCGACGATTGCTGATTGGCTACATCCCATTACTCAGGAGGCTCCACAATTATGGCTAAAGAAATCGAACGTAAATACCTGCTCTCTCACCTTCCTGACGATCTGTTCATTACTCGCACACAGGAGATCGATCAGACCTATCTCGCCTCTACTGATCATGAATCATTACGTGTACGCCGCTTGCTCAGTAATGGCGAAGAAAGCTTCACAATGACCCATAAAGCAGGCAAAGGTATTTCTCGTGACGAAACCGAATTTCAGATCGGACGCGAGCTATACGAGCAATTAACGGAACGTCTGCATGTGATTCCACTGCGCAAAACGCGCCATAAGGTTCAGCTAGATGGTCGTAGCTATGATCTGGACATTTACCATAATACGGTGCAGCATGGATTGATCACGATTGAAATCGAGTTTGAAAGCGAAGCCGATTATCATGCATATGAAGCCCCCTCGTGGTTTGGTGAAGATGTCACAGAACAGGGCACCTATGTGAATAGCCAGCTCTGGCAGGATATTCAGGAGCAGGCAAAGTAAGGATAAGTAGTGTTGATGCGATGGACTATTTACAAGTTCATCACAGTTAACTTACACGTTTAACTTAAGTTTACTTAAAAAGTTACTATGTATTGTATGCCATGCCCATTTAGTAATAAGCCCCAATTGATTACAGGTCTGCTAGAGACTGGATCGATTGAGGCTTATATTTATTTTGTAGCTATATTGATCTATGAACTGAAATATATCCTACAGCATGTATACGAGGACGAGGGTTACAGATGATCCATTGCTATCGCGCAACAATCAAGCTCTCCCATTAAACTGCTGCAAGCTGCGAATCTCTTCCATTACCGATTCCGGATGGGTAAATGGACATTCGCCTGTAAAATACCAATCTCCTAATATGTGCAGTAGCTCATACACTTCATTATAATATTCATCTGGATACGGATTAGCGCGGCGGAATGCTTCATGAGAAGACCAGTTTCGAATAAATTGAATGACAAACCAGATATCGCCAGCTACTTTCCGCTGAAGCACCTGGGCGCCAACAGTCGAATGGATATAAGAGTACATTAGCGTGAGCAGAGCTACCGCATGATCTGGCTCCCAGCACAGATCGACCCGTAGCTTGAGTATAAAGGACTCCGCTTCTCCATCCAGCTCATGACGCAATGATTCCGAAGGGTCGGGTGCAATCGATGATTCGTTATCATCCGAGGATGCGTAGTCAGATGGTTCAAATGGTGGTGAAAACATATAATACCCTCCAATCGCTCAATTATTTATTGTCGTAACATGTAACGAGCAAGCCAATCCAACCCAGCAGCAAGCCCTACACCTACGGTATATCGAATCAGATCAACAACTAGAAAGCCATGTCCCAAGATCAGCCCTCCAATCGTTCTATCACGAAGCTGGCGAATCCATTCTGCCTGATACAGCTGACTGAACTCGATCCCATAGCAAAATAGCAATGCAGCAAGTATCGCCATCCCATAACCGCGATATAGTAGCATTCTACATCCCCAGTACACCATCATTGCCCACAGCATATCTCCTGCATGAGCAGCAACAAATGGCGGCAACGCATTTGCATAGCGGCGTGAAGCTAATCCCAGCACAATCGTTACAAGAACAGCAAGCCCATAACCTAATCGTTGCTTGCTAAACATTGTTTTCCTAAAGATCGTTTCAGTATACGTTGCAGAATTGCCAGCACGACTAATAACCACTTGATCTGCTGTAGGCGAAGCAGCATCATTTCGCTCTCTCTCCTCCGCATCTACAGCAGAAACACTTTGCTTACGATGATGCAAACTAGATTTGTCTCTCTGCTTCATGATTCGCCTGTTTCTCCTATATGAAAGATAAAATGCAGATGATCACGCTCTTCAAATCCATTCGTGTATTCCCATATACCTCTCTAATCCAACCCAATGTTTCATAAAATACGACTCGCACATCTCTATCACTAATACGTATTAAAAATCATCATCTTCCACTAAATCCTACTCACAAATAAGCTCATAAACAAATCTCTCTAACCTGAAAACGAGCTTCAAATGACTATAACTATACACCTTTTCCAGGCGATAATGGTTGATATTCTGTAAACTATGTATATCATAATCCGGTCTTTTGCTCTTAATTCATGCTATTATTGTGCACTACTATTATCACTTCTACTATATTTCTAATCTACTCGTTTCACTAACAGCGAATGATCAACATCTAAGCTCAAGCATCTGGGCTCAAGAAAAAGCTTTAGATCTAAAAAGTATATAAATATACTTCACTTGTTACTATTATCCCATCACTTTTACTCTCCCCACCAATCACCTGCACTTCTTTGATTGAAATCCTTATACTGCTTACTTGCATAAAGCCTCAGAGATACATTTAAAATCCGCGAGATTAAAGTGAATCCTACTTTAATCGTTCAAGGTTTTACCCTTTTCCTATTATACCAGCTTGATAAACTAGATACGAATATGACGATCTATAAGGTATGTAACTAGAAAGTCATCTGTATTTCTATTATGAATTTTTCATATAATGAAATAATTAGTTTTAAAGATATAAAGTAGTAAGTATAGGGTTTACGAGGTTTACGAGGTTTACGAGGTTTACGAGGTTTACGAGGTTTACGAGGTTTACGAGGTTTACGAGGTTTACGAGGTTTACGAGGTTTACGAGGTTTACGAGGTTTACGAGGTTTACGAGGTTTACGAGGTTTACGAGGTTTACGAGGTTTACGAAGTTCAGGAGGTATAAGGGGTTCTTGAGGTTCTTGAGGTTCTTGAGGTTCTTGAGGTTCTTGAGGTTCTTGAGGTTCTTGAGGTTCTTGAGGTTCTTGAGGTTCTTGAGGTTCTTGAGGTTCTTGAGGTTCTTGAGGTTCTTGAGGTTCTTGAGGTTCTTGAGGTTCATAGAGTCTACGGAATTTGCAGAGCTTATCAAATTCTCAAACTCCCTTATTCTATAGCACCACTACACCCTCCCCTCTCAAGCTTCAATAAATTCATCGCATAAAATCATACACCCCATAAACCTACAATCCATCATAAATTCCCTCCACCACCCATCTTTTCACCTAAATCCAGCCCCATACACTCCCAGCACCTAACGGAAAAAAGCAAATAAGGGCGACGGACGACTTTGGAGTAGGAAATCTACATTTCTTCCATATTCGTAGATTTGCTACTCCACCCGAGTCCGTGCCCTTATTGCTTTTTGGAGTGGATGTCCCCAGATGCCACCAGAACACCACTAAGAGGCTATTAAGACACTACCAGTATGCCACTAAGAGGCTATCAGCATACTAGTAGGATGTCACCATGATCATCCTAAATTCCAGCCTCAGCTAAGCGATGCTAAATTCCAAACTCTACATTTCAGAACCTGAATTCTAAGGTTAATGGGATTGCCATGTAAACGTTATGCCGTTCACCTTATCAGCTGCCTATAAAGCTCCCTGTACAGTACGTAAAAGGAGATTATTTCAACGCAGCCGTACCACCTTTCGAATCACGCCCAGCCCCTGTAAGCTTCTTGCCAAACTCACGAAACTTCTGTTCCACCTGCTCCAGTGTAAGCCCTCTCGTCTCCGGCAAGAACTTCAATACAAATGCCAGCGCAACCACACCAAGCGCCACGAATACATAAAAGGTCATCGACAAGCCAATGCTACCCGTCATAATTGGGAACAATAGTCCAACCGAGAAATTGACCATCCAGCTACAAAATACACTGATCCCCATCCCAAATCCACGCAGTCGCAGCGGGAAAATTTCAGATAGCATCAACCAGGTTACCGGCGATACCGCTCCCTGCTGGAAGGCAAGGAAGGTAACGGTTAAGCCCAGAATCACATACGGCAATGCCGCCGTTCCAGCTAGCATATTCGAGAAAATAGCAATCAGTAACAAGGCCGTTGTCGTTCCTGCCAGCCCAGTAATCAGCATAGGGCGGCGACCAACACGACCGACCAGCCACATGCCGAAGAATGTCGCTGCCACCGAAATGACACCATTGGCAATATTACCGATCAGTGCCGCATTCGTGCCAAAACCGGATTGACGCAAGATTTCTGTACCGTAATACATAATCGAGTTTACACCAGTAATCTGCTGCACAACACCAATCCCGATTCCGATCAAAACGATACGACGAATCCATGGTGTTGCCATATCGCGGAAGCTTGCCTGTTCGACTTCTTCCTCGGTTTCCGTGTTTTCCTTAATTTCCTCCAGCTCGCGCGTAGCCTGCTTTTTACTGCGCATACGTTGCAATACACGAAAAGCACGTTTATTCTCTTGATTCGCTACGAGCCAACGCGGACTTTCCGGTACACGGAACATACCGATAAACAGAAATACTGCCGGGATCGCTGCCATCGCTAGCATATAGCGCCAGATATGACCATTATGACCTAGCGTTGTACCAAGAATCGCATTGAATACAAAAGCAAGCAGCTGACCACTTACGATCATAAGCTCATTACGTGTAACGATACCGCCACGCTTCTGTGCTGGCGCAATCTCTGCGAGATAAGAAGGTACGGTAACCGATGCACCACCCACTGCCAGTCCTAGAATAAAGCGACAAGCGACCATAAACGGTACATTAGGCGCGAGCGCCGAACCAATCGTCGCACAAAAGAATAAAATCGATAGGTAGCGAATACTTTGTCTTCGACCGATCCGGTCAGATAGACGTCCACCGAGCACCGCACCAAATGCTGCACCAAGCAGCAGCGAGCTGGTAACCATACCTTCAGTCAACGAATTCAGATTGAGCTGATCTGCTGCCGACATGAATGGCAGCGCCCCGTTGATCACTCCGGTATCATAACCGAATAACAAGCCACCCAGCGTCGATATGAGAATGACTTTGCGTAAAAAAGCCCGCCGACTTGCTTCATCATTTTGAATTGTACTCATTGCCTTCACTCCTGTCATTAGTCCAAGCCTTCTTGCTTGATTAGGGTAAATCACACGAGCAAATTTGTAACAAGCTGGATCCAATAGTGACCTTCTATTACGAATCGCATCGTCCAGTCTCATTTATTTGCTAGCCGATTCATGTGTATCGATTTACACCTGTGTCTATTTTCATATACCCCGCTTGCTTGCCATCTAATCGCAGCTGTCAGTCCGCTCATTGTCACACAAACTGGGGCAGAGTGGATCTCAACATAAAAAATCCGCCTGTTATGCGAAGAGCATACAGGCGGATTCATGAAGTGACAACCGCTTACAAACTGCCAAGAATTATTTAAAATCAACACAAAATTATTAACATCCAGCAAAGATTGTCAATCTCCACCAAAGATTATTTCGCATTAAAGAACAATTGTGAACACCTAGCATATAAGCACAATGATACACCAGAGCCTGTATCGTTTACTGGCATTAAAAGACTACCTTCATACAAAATGTACAAATCGCATTCCCATTTATATATCCTAATTTGCAAGAGGTCTTATCCTAATCTTATCGGCACGGGATTATTCGACTACAGCTTAATTCCCATACAGCTAGAATACCTAGTCTAATTCACAGTGTAATTTCTAATTAGAAAGTACAGAGGGAACCTTAGAAATTACAGACGGAAGCGTCCCATCACAATCGTATTATAATAATTGCCATCAGCAAGCAGACGGTCGCGCTTGAGCACACCTTCAATCTCAAAGCCTACCTTTTTATACATATCGATCGCTTTGATATTTGTCTCGATCACCTGGAGCGTCATTTTCTGAATGCCTGTCTCATCTGCCCAGGCAACTGAATGATCTAGCAGCTGACGGCCGATGCCATGCCCCCAGTAATCCTTAATAATACCAACGCTGAATTCAACCTTATGCGCCATCCGACTTAGCGGACTGCCCTCGCAGCGTGAATAGCCAACAATGCGATCATTCGCTTCTGCTACGAGAAATAGATTCGTTTCCTTTTCTGTATCCGCTTTAATCAGCGCTTCAAAGCCTTCTGGCTCCAAATATGCCTCTCCACGGCGACGATCCAGATTCTCAGTCTCTCCATCAATTTGCAGGCGTACTTCTGCCAGGCTATGTGCATCTTCTGGTTTGGCACAACGAATTGTATATTCCAGTCCTTTAATATTGTAGCTTCTTTCTTCGATTAGCATGTATGTAGCCTCCTCACTGGTTGGTATGCAAGTATATGATCCATTTTAATGTAAAACATTTCATAGCATGTTTATTATAACGCATAGCAGCTTATTTAATAGTATCGCTTTTTATTGCTTCTGGAAACAACAGGTAAAAGTCGCTTTAATTCATATTATAGTATATTCTATAATTTCATATTTATACCAAAAATACTTATTGTATCATTATTTTTGCAATCATTTGCTGATTTCGTTATACTGGAACCCGCGCCTTTAAGCATCGATTCAGCATTATTTTTACCTATGAACAGTATACTTGAGAACAGACACTCATCCAACTTTATATGTATCTGTATGACTAACACTAGACCTACATGCAGTTAGCTGTCTGACTATGTACTGCATGACAATCAAGACAAGGAGCTGTTTATAGCCTATGAAGCAAACAACAAGTGTATTTTATGTATCTGCAATTATTTTGCTACTATTTGTTATCGTTGGTGTCGTCGCACCGCAATCTTTTGAGAATGTAACTGCCAATACGGAAGGTTTTATTACGAATACATTTGGCTGGTATTATCTGATTATTGTCACCGCTTTTGTGGCAATCTGTCTGTATCTAATGGTTAGCCCGGTCGGTAAGATCAAGCTGGGCAAACCAGAGGATAAACCGGAGTTTTCTCGCCCAACCTGGGTTGCTATGCTGTTCAGTGCTGGTGTCGGTATTGGTCTGGTCTTCTACGGAACTGCCGAGCCAATCAGCCACTATGCACTACAATCGCCTACTGGTGAAACGGGCACAAGTGCAGCGGTTCGTGACGCGATGCAGTATACCTTTTTCCACTGGGGCATTCATGCATGGGCGGTATATGGTTTAGTGGGATTATCACTCGCCTATTTTATGTTCCGACATGGTAATCCCGGCTTGATCAGCGCTACACTCAAACCTATTTTAGGCAAATATGCTACAGGTAAATTCGGCAAAGCGATTGATATTGTCGCGGTTCTTGCTACTGTTATCGGGGTATCGACCTCACTCGGCTTTGGTGCTGTACAAATTAATGGAGGCTTGTCATTCCTGTATGGTATGCCATCCAGCTTTGTAAGTCAGTTCATTATTATTATTATCGTAACCGTTCTTTTCCTCGGCTCCGCACTCAGTGGTCTGGACAAAGGGATTCGTATTCTCAGCAATGTGAATATGATTCTAGCAGGGGCATTACTGTTGCTGGTATTTATTTTAGGGCCTACATTGTTTACACTAAATCTGTTCACGGATACAATCGGTAAATATCTGCAAAACTTCATTAATATGAGCTTCCGTCTAGCTCCACTCAATTCGGAAAATCGTGAATGGATTAATACGTGGACGATCTTTTACTGGGCCTGGTGGATTGCGTGGTCGCCGTTTGTCGGCATCTTTATCGCTCGTGTATCCAAAGGTCGTACCATTCGTGAATTCGTCGCCTATGTACTGCTAGCGCCTTCAATTATTAGCTTTATCTGGTTCGCTGTATTTGGTGGCTCGGCAATTGCCTTGGAGCGTAGCGGCACCAAGCTGATCTCTGCGCTCACAACAGAGCAATCGCTGTTCGGGATGCTATCGACCTTCCCATTTGCTTCTGCCATTTCACTACTGGCAATTGGATTGATTGCTATTTTCTTCATCACCTCAGCCGATTCCGGTACCTTCGTACTTGGTATGATGACGACAAATGGTTCGCAAAATCCAAGTAACCTGCTGAAAGTGATCTGGGGTTTATTGCTAACTGCTATTGCGCTTGTTCTACTCTATTCCGGTGGATTACAGGCTCTACAAAATACGATGATTGTCGCCGCTCTCCCATTCTCATTTGTTATTATCATGATGGCGGTCAGTCTGCTTAAATCACTAAATCAAGAATCGAATCAACTAGCACGACAAAGACGAGCCAATCAACAGCAACAGCCGCCTGTCAACAAAAAGTAACTTAACGCTCTAATCATTCATATCGTTAAGATACAGACGAACCTAATGCTACAAATTCTGTTCGCTATTTCTTGATAGGCATATTGATGCAGTGAACATTCATAAATATGGCCTGCAAAAGTCGCCATGCATTATTTCCCTGCCTTTACACGCATGGTAGACGATCCAATCAAATGTAAAAGTAATTCCATCCACTTATATCAAAAAGAGCCTCTCCTTCAAATAGGAGAGGCTCTTTTATGATGTTATGCCCTTGATTGTAGAATCCAAGGCTTGGGTACCAAGCGATTAGCCCTCGATCAGCAGTGTTTCTGGATCTTCGAGCAATTCTTTTACTTTTACCAGGAAGCTTACTGCTTCGCTGCCATCAATAATACGGTGATCGTAGGACAGTGCAATGTACATCATCGGACGGTTTTCCATACGTACATCGTCGATCGCTACGGGGCGAACCTGGATTTTGTGCATACCCAGGATACCGACCTGTGGTGCGTTCAGGATTGGTGTGGACAGCAGGGAACCAAATACACCACCGTTAGTGATTGTAAATGTACCCCCTTGCAGTTCCGACAGAGCAAGACTGTTGTTGCGAGCTTTAGATGCCAGGCTGGCGATCTCTTTTTCAATACCGGCAAAACCAAGGCGATCTGCATCGCGTACGACTGGTACAACCAGACCTTCCTTCGCAGATACAGCGATACCGATATCATAGTATTTTTTGATGATTACATCATCGCCATCGATTTCAGCGTTGACCATCGGATACGCTTTGAGTGCACCGACAACAGCTTTCGTAAAGAAGGACATAAAGCCGAGGCCTACATCATGCTTCTCTTTGAATTTATCCTTACGGCGTTTACGCACGTCCAGGATCGCTGTCATATCCACTTCATTGAACGTAGTCAGCATCGCTGCATTGTGTTGCGCCTCAACGAGACGATTCGCAATCGTACGACGACGACGGGACATCGGTACACGATCAGCCGGCTTCGCAGGGTTGCTGTCAGCAGCTGGCGCTTTTGGCGGAGCTGGCTTGCTTGGAGCTGCACCCAGATTAGTTGGCTTATCGTCATGCTTGCGCACATCATCATGCTTCACACGACCGATTGGATCGTTACCCTGTACCGCAGTCAGATCGATACCACGCTCACGAGCTAACTTGCGTGCTGCTGGCGTAGCAATCGTGTCACCTGTTTCTGGCTTGCTCACCGCTACTGCTGTGGCCAGATCCGTTTTTGGCTCACGCGCTTGCTCATTAGCAGGTGCTGGAGGAGCTGGCTTATCTTCTTTAGCAGGTGGAGCTGGAGGTGCTTTTGGAGCACCATTACCCGCGCCGATCACACCAACGGATTCACCCACCTGTACAGTTTCGCCTTCTTGACGGGTGATCGATTCGATCACACCGTCTTCCTCAGCGCTGATTTCCAGGTTTACCTTGTCAGTTTCCAGTTCCAGCAGAACGTCACCCTGACTAACGGTATCTCCTTCTTTAACTACCCATTTTGATACGGTTCCTTCAGTAATCGATTCGCCCATTTCCGGTACTTTGATTTCGCTCACAGCTGCTTACCTCCCCAGGGATATGTTGTTTTTCAACGAATTTGGTTTGAGTGCTGATGTCAGGATACGCTGTTGCTCAATAGCATGAACATGCTGGTAACCACTTGCCGGGCTGGAGCGCTCCGGACGGCCGATGTAGCTCACTTCGATTCCGCCTGAAAGTGCACGCAGTCTTGGCTCCGTATATGTCCAGTAGCCCATATTCTGTGGCTCCTCCTGCAACCAGATCACCTGTTGCAGATTTTTGAAGCCAGCTAGAACATTACTGATTTCTTCTTTCGGGAACGGATACAGCTGCTCTACACGAATGATGTGCAGCCATGAGAAATCCGTATCTTTTTCTTTCTCAAGTGCCTCTTCCAGATCGATCGCCACTTTACCTGTGCAAAGGATCACGCGTTCAACCGCATCCTTGTTACCGCCCAGACCGGCTTGCTCCAAAATTGGACGGAAGCTGCCTTCACTTAGCTCCGAAGCTGGTGCTGTAACACGTGGATTACGGATCAAGCTCTTCGGCGACATCACTACGAGTGGACGCGCTTCTTCCGTTTCCGTGCTCAGCGCCTGACGACGCAGCAGGTGGAAATATTGAGACGCAGAGGTCAGGTTGGCAATGGTGAAGTTCTCCTCACCAGCCAGTTGCAGGAAGCGCTCTGGACGTGCACTGGAGTGCTCCGGTCCCATACCTTCATAGCCGTGCGGCAGAAGCATCACGAGACTGGATTTTTGTGTCCATTTACTACGACCCGCAGAGATGAACTGGTCAATCAGCACCTGTCCAGCATTTACGAAGTCGCCGTACTGTGCTTCCCAGATCACAAGCGTTTCCGGTGCATACACATTGTAGCCATATTCAAAACCGATAACCGCCGCCTCAGAGAGCGGACTGTTATGGATGGCGAACGATGCTTTGGCTTCTGGCAGTCGATGCAGTGGGCAGAATGCCTCGCCTGTTTTCGCATCATGCAGAACCAGGTTACGGTGTGCAAATGTAGCACGCTCTGCGTCCTGACCTGTGATACGGATTGGTTTGCCTTCTGCAAGAATACTTGCAAATGCAAGTGTCTCCGCATGACCCCAATCCACGCGACCTTCTGGCTCCAGCGCACCACGACGACGCTCCAGAATACGTTGCAGCTTCGGATATACATTGAAGTTCTCTGGCCATGCCAGCAATCCTTCATTGATCTTGCTCAGCAGGCTTGCCGAAACAGCAGTCTGATTAGAAGCATGTGCTGCTCCTTCACCAGCAGGATTGACTGGACCAAATGTCGATTGCGTCTCATCGCGCTTCACTTCGTCATAGGTCGTTTTCATCTGATCCTGTATTTCATTTTTGTACTTCTCATACTGATCCGTAGGAGCGATATTACGCTCTGCCAGACGGTTGCCATATATAGAAGCAACACGCAGATGATTTTTCACTTTGCCATACATGAGCGGCTGTGTTGTTTCTGGATCATCGGCTTCGTTGTGACCATAACGGCGATAACCGATCAGGTCAATCAGGAAGTCTTTTTTGAACAGATTACGATATTGCATCGCCATTTCTGCTGCACGTATACATGCTTCTGGATCATCCGCATTAACGTGGATAACCGGAATCTCGTAACCCTTCGCCAGGTCACTGGCATAATGGGTGGAACGGGAGTCCTTGCTGTCTGTCGTGAAGCCAAGACGGTTGTTAACGATAATATGAATGGTACCGCCGTTTTGGAAGCCCGGCAGCTGGTTAAAGTTCAATGTTTCGGCTACGATACCTTCGCCGGCAAATGCTGCATCACCGTGCATGATGATCGCTGCTGCCTTGTCCTTATCCTGACGCGGATAACCTTTTTCACTACGATCATCCTGTGCCGCGCGTGTAAAGCCTTCGACAACCGGGTTAACGTATTCAAGGTGACTCGGGTTGTTCGCCAAAGTCAGGCGAGTTTCATAGCTTTGCCCTTCATCTGTCAGCGAGTAACGCGCACCTAAGTGATACTTAACATCGCCTGTCCAACCGAAGTTAATGCCCATAGAGCCTTCAGATGGCATCATGTCCTTGTTCGGAGAATGATGGAATTCAGAGAAGATTTTCGCATACGGCTTGTTGAGTACATGCGCCAGTACATTCAGACGACCACGGTGAGCCATGCCCATCAGAACGTGGCGAGCTCCGCCGCGCGCAGCAATACGCACGATCGTGTCCAGCATCGGAACGAGCGCGTCATTTCCTTCAATGGAGAAACGTTTTTGTCCGACAAATGCTTTGTGCAAAAATTCTTCGAATTGCTCTACTTCGACCAGACGGTGTAGCAGATCAAGGCGTTCCTCGTCTGTTAGCGTCTGAGAAGCCGAATTCGTTTCAACCTGGCGGTTCAGCCAGTTACGCTCCTGCTCGTCATGAACATGAGCAAATTCGTAAGCGAGCGGCCCAGTGTACTTTTTACGTAGGATCTGGATCGCTTCCCAGCCGTCACGTGCTTCATCCGGCGCATTTTCCCAGATCAGAGATGCTGGAAGCTGCGATAGATCGCGCTGACTGAGTCCATACTGTTCAGGGTCAAGCAAACGCACATCAGATGGCGCGCTCAGACCAAGCGGGTCAATATCTGCTGCAAGATGTCCGTATGTACGGATATTCCATACCAGCCGTTCTGCTGCAACCGCTTTCTTCAATAGATTGGTGTCTACTTTCCCCGGAGTGCTAGTCCCATGCTCACTTGCCGTGCCGGAAACAGGCGCAGCCGGAGCTACAGGTTCCCCATTACGTTCAAAGAGTTCACGGTAACCCTCGTCTACCGAGTTCGGGTCTTGTTTGTACTTTTCATACTGCTCCTGTAGGTACCCCAAGTTGGGCCCGTAATAGGATTGCCATAGCGATGGTCTGTTCGATTCGTCGATTGTCATCGAGGATTCCCTCCGTCTTGAATTTTTTGTGAATATTTTTGTGACGGAATTGCAACACTTTCAATTATACCTCTATCTGTTTAATCACAAAATAGTCTAAAATAAGACTATGGAAGAGGAAACGGGATGTTGCTTTAAGAAAACGTTTTCTTTGGCCTGCATACAGAATAATTTAGGTTTTTTAGCCCGATTATCACGAAATTTGGGTGATGCACTCAAAAAGCGAGCTCATATCCAGCTTTCGTCATTCACTTGTCCGTAACATTGAGCACATGTGGAAGTCATACCGAGCTGGTCATGCCCCCTTACTTTGTCTGTGATCCGCTTTACATTTTCCATTCTACACCAGCCAGTTACGAATTTCCAATTTTAATTTTTAGCTATTTTGTCCAAATCTCACCAGCCCAATCTGTATGTTTACATTTACAGATGTGACGATATCGAAAACGTTATATTTAACATGGCAAAAAGGTGTCCAGCTGAAATGCGCGGACACCTTTTTTTAATATTTATGCAGCTGTCATTGTTAGCGGTCGTGCTATCAAGATACACCGAGCGGCTCTAAACGTTGGTTCAGCAGCATGTCAACGTGTGGAATGCCATCCTCCAGATAAGATTCGGAGATCGCTTCAAAACCGTATGAGCCGTAAAATGGACACAGATATTCCTGCGCTTGAATCTTGATTTCGGTTTCGCCTAGCTCCTGCTGAATGAAGTCGATCGCACGCGCAAATAGCTCGCCAGCATAACCCTTGCCACGATGTGTCGCAGGTACAATCACTCTACCGATCGATGCCTGCGTGTAGGCAATGCCCGCAGGCAGAAGGCGCGCATAGGCTGTGATTTGCTCATTTTCCAACCGATACAGATGGTAGCATTGCAGGTCTTTGCCATCCACTTCAGGGTAGGGACAATTTTGCTCCACGACAAAAATATTGGTGCGTTCTTGTAAAATGCGGTATAGCTCAATTGTGGTTAATTCGTTAAAGTGCTTAATGTGCCAGGTCATCAATAGTCAGTCTCCTTTGTTATCTAATCCATGGTGATACTGTAGTTGAACGAGCGATATAAGTACGCTGTATACTGCGATGGAACAGACAAGCGATCTTCACTCACTTCTTACAACGAGTGCCTATCGATATTTATCTGATCCTTAATCACATTGCATAAACATGAGATTTATTAAATAAGTATGAATAATTATACAACTTTATAAATGAATAAACTAGATGCTTATTGGCATTTTGTTCACGGTACCAAATTTACATAAGCAATCCCCATTAGGCAACAATTTTAGAAAAATGAATAGAATGAGCTCATCTGGTTTGATCGATTATCGCTTCTGGATAAAGATAAACTGTAGCACATGGAAAAAGTATATGTATGTATTATGTAATGTGTATTATGTAATGTGTAGTATGCAGTGTGTTATCGTTCAAGTCATTGTTAGAATAATCAATCTTTCGACTCTGTTTATCAAAGAAAAAACCTCTCTATTGGCTACTGTGCCAAGCGAGCAGAGAGGCTGTATAGTTTATATGCATTTCAGCGGATGTTATTATTTTAATCCAGCTGCATCCAATTTTATTAGAAGGTAATTCATTTTTTTAGCTTTTATCGTCTTTTATCTTTTATCGCTTCTTCTATCTTCATTTATACATTCTCAACAAAGATATTATTGGCCCTGCCAGATAATATTCACTTCATTATATCCCTGTCTATCTCCTGTTCCAGGCTGTCCGGTTGCGGTGACAGAGAAGGTTGATCCTGAATCAATGATCGTAAACGCATCCGAGCGAATCTCTTCAGATTGCTTGGTCGCTCCTTTGGAAACAAAGTATTGCTTATAGCTATTGCCAAGCTGATCCAGGCTTTGCTTCGTCAAATAGCTAAATACGACGGACTTCACGCCATCCTTGGAGCTTTCAATCACGTCAAATACTTTGGCATCAGCTGGAATTGGGAAATCCGCAGGAATATGCTGTGGACGCTGTACGTTGGAGGAGCTACTTGCAGTGGAGGGCGGAACACTGCTTGTAGACGATGAGCTGGAGCTTGCACCTGCCGAGCCAATTTTCACCTTACTTGCGGCTGCATCATAGGCAATTGGTGTGTTTAATGCTTCACCGATCGCACGAACGGGAAGGTAGGTCGTACCGTTATACGTGATTGGAGCCATTGTTTTACCGTTCGCATCTTTAGCTGTATAGGCCTGTCCATTCACTTCAATACCAATGCCATAGTTCAGCGCTGCCTTGATTTGTTGAAGATTGCTACCTGCATATACGCCTGTAGCTCCAGTAACCGCCATGCCTACGACAACAGCAGCGATCGTTAATTTCTTTTTCATTATAAACTCCTCCTCATTTTTGAATGAACCAGCCTTCTATGTATGTATGTATGTAAGTGTCATGTTATGTAAGGCCAGTACAAGCTATTAACCTGATCAGCTTGGCTTCTAAGCAATACGTTGTTAAATAGAACTCGTCGCAAAAAAAGAGCAACCTTGCTCATTGGGCAAGATTACTCTTATAAAAACGATTATAGAAGTTATTTGAAAAGCCATTACTCCCATTTACTTCATACTGCTTGTCATCCTGAAAGTCAACTTTGTTGAATTACAGTCTGTGAATTGCTACTTCCTATAGATCAAGTAGAATGAGGTAAGTCAACAGCATTGTAATGATGAAAGCTCGGATATAGACATTCTAGTCTAATACTAACTGCTGGCTAAACCATCCTTTAACCCATTACAACCTTCACTTCATGCTCTTTACCGTCTTTAAAGTCAGGTAAAATGTTGCCCTCAATCGTTTTGCCGTCCACCGTAATGGACTTCACACCGCGCGATACGCCTGCACTATTGTCCACATGGATCAAATATGTTGCACCGCGGAAGTTACGACGGTAGCTGAATTCCGGCCATTCGGATGGAATGCTCGGATCGATCAGCAGACCTTCGTGTTCTGCACGCACGCCTAAAATCCAGTTGGTTGCCATACGTTGCAGCCATTGGGATGAACCTGTGTACCACGTCCAGCCACCACGACCATAGTTTGGCGAGATTGGGCCATCCGAGTTACCCGGTGTTACATACGGTTCACCCACATAACTATTCGGCTCATGAGAGCGGTTCGGCGGACAGATTTTGCTGTAGGCTTCGTATGCTTTTTCCGGCTGACCTGCAAGGGTATATGCCCATACTGCCCATGTTGCTGCATGAGTATACACGCCACCATTTTCGCGCAGACCTGGAGCATAGCGAGTAATGTAGCCGATATCACGGCGTACTTTGGTATAGGCTGGATACAGTAGCAATGATCCATAATCACGCAGCAGATGTTTGCTGACGCTCGCCATCGCCTGCTGACCGCGTTCTTCATCAGCTACACCCGAGATCACCGCCCAGATTTGTGGATTAAGGAAAATTTGACCTTCTTCATTTTCTTTTGAGCCGACCTTTAGACCATCATCTGTTGTTGCCTGTAAGTACCATTCGCCATCCCAGCCATGCTCATTGAGTGCTTTTTTCAGGCTGGTCTGTACTTCCAGCATTTTCGCAGCAAAGGCTGAATCACCACGGCGTTCTGCGACTGGGGCGAAGCTGCCCAGAATCATATACAGGAATTCGCCTACCCAGAAGCTCTCCCCTTTCCAGTCGTAACCGATCGCACTCAGGCCATCATTCCAGTCATGCTCGCCCATCAGCGGCACACCACGTGGACTAAAGCGCTGGAACGATTTCTCAATCGCACGCTTGCAATGTTCATATACTGTCGCTTCGCCGCCATCAAGGAATGGTGTGATCTCGTCCAAAATGTCATAGTCCTGTGTCTCTTTCAGGTACGAATCCATGATGAACGGTAGCCAAAGCAGGTCATCGGAGCAGCGAGTACGCGGCCCACCACCACGAATTGTAAACCACCAGTGCAGCACATCGCCTTCCTGGAATTGCTGTGAGGCGTGCATCAGAATCTGCTTACGCATCAGTTCAGGCTTGCTGGTCAGGAAAATTTGCGAATCCTGTAGCTGGTCGCGATAACCATAGCCTGCACTGACCTGATAATAAGCGGTTTTGCCCCACAGACGGCAGGAGATCGATTGATATTTTAGCCATACATTAGTCATAATGTTCATCGCTGGATCCGGTGTCTCGATCTGCTCGGTATCGATCAGCTCGCTCCAGAACTCATGCACACGTGCCAGCGTACGATCTGCCGCTTCCACACTTGTATATTCACGAATGAGTTCGGCTGCATCTTCCTTCTCATGCTCAGCAGCACCAATTGTAAATACAACGGTATGCGAAGCGCCTGGCTCTAGCTTGAACGCCACGCGGAGTGATCCAGCGGCATCTCCGAAACGACCCGTATGTCCTGCCAGCTCAGGTTGCTCCATTGCCTGTGGACGAGATTCCTCACCATACATCCCCACAAAGGATTCTTTATCTGCATCATAAGAAGACGGCTGCTCACTTGCTGCATGGAATGCAGTATACGGCCAGCTTACATTGTTGCTACGTCCCTTCTCATCCGGGAAGCTCCATAAGTATTTTTCGAGCAGAATCGCGTTTAAGCCCTCGTTATATTCCGAGTTCATAAAGATTTTATGGAATTCACGATGCTCATCCGGGGCAAATCCAGGTGCCCATTCAAAATAAGTTGTCGCATCCAATTCACGCGTCTGTTCGCTGTTATTCGTAACTTTAAGTTTGATCAGCTCAAGTGGAGCATCTGGAGCGACGAATACCGTCATCTCACTACGAATGCCATTCACCTGCTGAGTGAATACACTATATCCGATACCATGACGAACTTCATAATGTTCAAATTCCGCCATGACCGGCTTCCATGCTGCCGACCAGTACTGACCGGAGCTACGATCACGCAAGTATACGAATTTGCCCCACGAATCCTTGATCACATCCTGAAACAATCGTGTGATCCGGTTCTGTCCAGCATTGCCACGCCAGGAAGCACCGCCACCTGCCTGCGATACCATAAACGAATAATCACCATTACTAATAATATTACTCCACGGACGAGGTGTACGCGGATTCGTAATCACATACTCGCGTCCATCCTTCGTAAAATAACCATACTCATTTTGGAACAAACGATCTTGCTGGGTGCTTTGTGTACTTTGTACAGTAGACATGCAGAATCCCTCCATACTTATCTTTTTATATTTCTAATTAAAATGTGCATATGCATCTTCGAAAACTTATAAGCCCGATTGATGATGCTACAACCACTCCGGTAAGGAATAAGGAGACGTCCTCCATTGGAACATAGGAATCTAAGAATTGGAGTGAAGGTAGATTCCTATATTCCAAAGTCTTCCTTTCCCCTTATTTCCTTACCATCGTTCCGTGGGTGTCCATCCTATTCAGCTTCAACTGACAACCAAAATTGAATTCTAAAACTTAATTTCTTTTTTTAATACATTGATTAATAAAGTCACCTATAAATAGCGTATAGCAGAACATATATCTAAATGAATAATATGAACAATATAAACGAATAATATCAATGAATACATCTTCTCATTAAAGTTCTAAAGAGTTGTACGTAAAAATCTCCATACCTCTAATATTCAAGGAACGTTTATATTCAGAACTTCTACGCTTTTAATTGAAATACCAGTAACATCCTACTGCCCCTACAACCTTTGAGAAAAAGTATGCGCTCTATCTTGCACAACAACCATGATGCAATATGCAGGGAACGGAGGGAAGGAAATAAGGGGAAAGGACGATTTTGGAGGGGCGGGAATCTTCATTCCTTCCCAATTCCAAAAGATTCCCGCGGCTCCACCCGAGTCCGTCCCCTTATTCCTTCCCGGAGTGCTTGATGCACTAAAGCCGCACCCTGCAACACCACCCGCATCTTTTTCCCCCTCCTACTTCATTCCCGAAATCGTATACCCTTCAATAATATGCCGCTGAGCAAAGATGAAGATAATCAGAATCGGAATAACCATAAAGGATGCACCCGCCATCTGAATGGCAAAGTCACCGCCGTATTGTCCCTTCAACAGCTGCAAGCCAACCGATAGCGTATACAGACTCTCATCATTCGCTACGATCAACGGCCATAGGAAGCTGTTCCAGCCGCCGATAAAGGTCAGAATACCCTGTACAGCGAAGATCGGCTTAGCGATCGGAATGATCAGCTGGAAGAAGGTACGAATCTCGCCTGCACCATCCAGACGGGAAGCTTCAATCAGATCATTCGGAATCGTCGTCATAAATTGACGGAATAGGAAAATACCAAATGCGTTGACCATACCTGGCAATACGATACCTGCCATCGTATTAGTCAGATGCATTTCATTCAAGATCAGGTAAACCGGAATCATCGTAACCTGGGACGGAATCATCATGGTACCGAGTACGAGATAGTACAGTACATTGCGACCCGGGAATTTAAATTTGGCAAACGCATAGCCTGCTGCTGCATTCAATAACAGACCTATAAATGAGAAGAATACGATAATCAGCGTATTGATCAGGTATCCTCCAAAGTTCATTTCCGTGAACAAACGCTCAAAGTTATGCATCGTTGGTTGTTGCGGCCAAAAGCTCGGTGTTAAGGATGTAACCTCACTCTCCGGTTTGAAGGAGGACAAGATCATCCATACAAAAGGTATACACATCGCTACTGCACCGATTAGCAGTACAAGGATTACGATGCCTCGATAAACAGGTTTCACGCGAACATCCATCACGGAACCTCCTTTCACAGTATGCTCCGGCATTAGCTAGTTAGAGCTGCTCGGATATCAATATTCGACATCACTGTCTTTTTTGCGTGCTTTGAATTGAACGATAGTTACAAGAATGATGATGGCGAACAAGACGATCGAGCCTGCTGCCGCGTAGCCGAAATCACTGCGCTGGAAACCGGTCTGGTAAATGAACAGTGCCATCGAGGTTGTACCATTCAGTGGGTCACCCTTTGTCATAACGAGTGGCTCCTCGAAGAACTGAATCCAGCCGATCAATGTTGTAATCGAAACGAAGAAGGTTGCAAATCCGAGCAGTGGTACGGTAATGCGCATCAGTTGCTGCCAGCGGCTTGCACCGTCAATCTGTGCAGCTTCATAATAGGTGCGCGGAATACCTTGCAATGCTGCCAGGAAGATGATCATATTTAGACCGATTGCTTTCCATACTGCCATAATGATCAGTGAGAACTTGGCGATTGTTGGATCCTGCAACCAGCGTACTGGCGATATCCCTACAGCTTCCAGCATGTGGTTAATCAGACCATACTGAGAGTTGTACAGATAACCCCAGATTACGGCAATCGCAACGATGTTCGTAATCGATGGCATATAGTAGATAACTCGAAACGTTTTGAAAATCCAGCTTGTACCCTGATTAATCAAAATCGCAATCGCCATCGACACGATGACAACGAGTGGAACGCCGACAACCACGTAAATCAGCGTATTAAACATCGATTTGCGGAATACTGCATCACTGAATAGCTGGACAAAATTGTCCACACCTTTGAATTCAACATTGGACCAGTCTGCCAGCCCTGCCAGATTCATATTCGTGAAGCTAATAAATACAGCAACGAGAATCGGTATAAATGAGAAGACGAAAAGTATAATCAGCGTCGGCGCGATAAACAGATACGGATATCTGTGTTTGACCAACGACTGCCAGGCCTTTTGCATGTTCTGCTCCCTCCTTTACGGAAGTCTATTCTTCCGGTGAAGCCGCTTCTACCTCCCTACTGTTTATAGGTAGAAGCGCTACACGTGTGCTTATGAACAGGCTGACCAGCCAGGCACCGGAGGATGCCCGGCGGTTAGCGCGTTGCATGAATTATTTTTGTAGCAAGGCATCAGCCTGTGTATTCAGATCCTCCATCTGCGTCTGTACATCTGCACCGCCAACAACGATCTGTTGCAGGGCTGCCTTGATCAATTGACCTACAGCTTCCCATTGCGGTACAAATGGAGATGGACGAGAGGTTTTCATTTGCTCACGGAATGTTGCAATTTGTTCGCCATCGAGCGCTTTGTCATCCCATGCTTTCAGTGTGGATGGCAAGTCTTTGGACAGCTTGTAGTATTCAATCTGGTTGGCTGGATCGCTCATAAAGGATACGAATTTTACAGCATCGTCCTTGTTCGCTGCGCTGCTGAATACGCTCCAGTTCGAGCCACCCAGTACGGATGCGCTTTTGCCGCCTTCTTCCTTGACAGGAATCGTTGCTGTTGCCCATTTACCATCAATTTGTGGTACCGTTTCATGAATCTGATTGATCGACCATGGACCACTGAAGAACATTGGAATGATACCTTGACCGAATGCTGGCAGAAGCTGCATATCGCTCTGCGATGGCGCACTGCCATCTTTATAGAAGCTTGTCAGGTATTGAACTGCTTCTACATATGGCTTCTGGTTAAATTGAGCTTTGTTGTCGCTGCTGATGACTTCGCTACCATTTTCCCAGGCAAATGGAAGAGTGAATGCGGCATCCTGATTATCAAGCAAAATACCATAGTTGCCGTTACCACGTGCAGCCAGCTTTTTCGCTGCATCTTGTAGCTCAGCCCATGTTTTTGGTGCCTGATCGTAGCCAACTTCCTTCAGCAGATCGGTACGATAGTACAGTACACGTGTCTCCATATACCATGGAATCGCGATCAGCTTGTCATTATATTTCATCGTTTCACGTGCACCCTCGAAGAAGTTCTCTGGCTTCAGGTTTGGATATTTATCTGTGTACGAGGACAGATCAAGCAATGCACCCGCATTCGCAAACTCTGGAATCCATGTCATCCCCATCTGGATAACGTCCGGGCCGTTTTTGGAAGCTACCGCAGTCAACAGCTTGTCGTGCGCGCTATCCCATGGAATCTGCTGTACCTGTACATCGATATCTGGATTAGCCTTTTCAAACGCTTCAACCATATTCGGTAACGAACCGCCTTCGCCGCCCATACCCCATACTTTAAGAATCCGCTTTCCATCCGCTGTTGTTGTTTTGTCTTTACCGCCACATCCAGCGAGTATCAGTGAAAATACCAGCATACATGCAACTGCAGTTTTCCATAATTTAGCCATGCTCGGGCCACCTCTTTATTGGTATTTGGATGAAAATAGCAGTAAAGACGCTGTTCGGATCACGTATGAGTATCAGCACGGACATTCGCCAGAGTCTTCACTGTTGGTAGCAGTGTAATTATTTATCGGTACACTGCCGGCTTTGTTGCTGGAGGATCGCCTGTCATGCAAGCGTATCCCTGACCTCCCCTTTTACTGCCGCTTATAACCTGTTGCTTCATTCGTACTCACACCGCTACACCATACTCATACCTTATAGCGATGCTGCTGGCTATCTGCGTGCTGAACAGGATTACTACTTAATTTCCGCTCTGCAACGTCGAATTCGCCTGCTCGTTTAACTGGTTTAGCTGTGTCTGAATGTCTGCACCACCGACGACAATCTGATCAAACGCATCGCTGATCTGCTTGCCGATCGTTTCCCATTCTTTGACGGATGGCGTAGAACGTGCCGTATCCATCTGTGTACGGAATGTACTGATATTCGGACTGTTGTCAAATGCTTTGTCCTCCCACGCTTTGGTTGTGGATGGCAAATCCTGTGTCAGCTCATACCATTTGACCTGTACCTGCGGATCGTTCAAATAACTGATGAACTGTACCGCTGCCTCTGTATTTTGCGAGGTGCTGAACACGGATAGATTGGAGCCGCCCAGTACAGAGACGCTTTCACCACCAGCCGTTTTCGGTGGGATGACTGCGGTTCCCCATTGATCTGGCTTCAGCTCCGGTAGCTCCGTCTTGACTTGGTTTACCGACCACGGCCCACTGATGAACATTGGCAGAATACCTTCACCAAACGAAGGGATCAGCTGCATGTCACTCTGAGTCGGGGCGATACCCTCTTTGAAAAAGCTACTTAAATATTGAATCGTCTCCACATAAGGAGGCTGGTTCAACTGTGCCTGTTTGTTGCTGTTAATCACTTCACTACCGTTTTCCCAGGCAAATGGAATCGTAAACAGTGGGTCTTTGCTATCTAGCAAAATCCCGTAATTGCCATTGCCACGTGCAGCCAGCTTTTTCGCTGCGTCCTTCAGTTCATCCCATGTTTTGGGAGGCTCATTATAGCCAACCTGCTTCAGCAGATCCTTGCGATAAAAGAGCACCCGGGTATCGATATACCATGGAACACCTACGGTCTTGCCCTCATAGGTCATCTTCGTACGTGCACCCTCAAAATAATTATCCGTTTTCAAATTCGGATATTTATCCATATAAGGCGTCAAATCCTGTAGCGCGCCTGCACCGGCAAACTCGGGTATCCAGCCCATACCCATCTGTACAACATCTGGGCCACTGCGGGATGCCACTGCGGTGAGTAGCTTATCGTGCGCGTTATCCCACGGAATCGCCTGCACGTCCACTTTAATATCAGGATGCTTGGCTTCAAAATCGGGAACAAGCTTGCTTAGTGCTGTACCTTCCGCACCCATCCCCCATACTTTTAATACACGCTTACCATCAGAGGTCGTGCCCTTCTCGTTGCCGCCAGAACAGCCTGCCAGCAGCAAGGAGAAGATCAGCAGACCGGATATCGCTGGTTTCCACCATGTTTTCATTACGTACACCTCATTTTTGAATGGAACGAACCGTGCCACGAATAACAAGTTCTGTGTCCAATGTATAGTGTTGTGCCACCGACTCTCCTTTTAAAATCTGGAAAATTAAATGTACAGCCAGTGCGCCAACCTCATAATCTGGCTGTCGTACCGTGGTTAGACCCGGGTTCAAAAAGCGAGCCTGCACGATATCATCAAAGCCGATTACCGATATGTCCTCTGGCACGCGAATGCCTGCTTCCTGAAGCGCCGTGATTCCCCCGAGTGCCATCTCATCATTAGCGAAAAATACCGCTTCCGGTAAATCCCCCTGTGCAATCATGAGCTTCACTGCACGATAACCGCCTTCCTCGGTAAAATTACCGATCAGATTCCAGCGTGGCTCAATCGTAAGTCCATGATCATTCATTGCTCGTGTAAAGCCGTTATAGCGATCCTTATTATGCTTACTGCTTGCCGGACCGGAAACAAAGGCAATACGACGATGACCATTTTCGATCAAATAATTCGTTGCCAGTAGGCCACCCTTCTCATGATCGGCTTCAACGTAGCATACGCTCTCGTGCTCCAATCGGCGATCCAGCATCACGATCGGAAAGCCCTCACGCGCCGACTCCATAATCGTTCGGTCGGGAATGTTGTGTGCGAGAATGATCGCTCCATCGACACGCTTTTCTTTAATGAACTTCACAGCAGTTGAGGAATCTCCACCGATCGAGCTACAAGCGATGAGATCGTAGCCATTGTTCAGGCTAACCTCCTGTACGCCCTTGATCAGGCTAGAATAGTAAGGCCCCGACAGATCGCTCAGCAACAATGCGATTGTATTCGTGCGTGAACGCTTCAGATCGGATGCGATACCATTCTTCTGATAATTGAGCTGGCGTGCTGCATCCAGCACCTTATCCCTTGTTTTCGTACTCACTCTGCCGATGCCATTGAGCGCATAGGAGGCGGTTGACACCGCCACCCCGGCAAGAGCAGCTACATCCTTAATAGTTGCCCCCATCTGCTCACCTCTGTTCTTCAATCAGGTTATAGTGCTGTTGTTACTTTAGCATGATCCTGACCGTGGAGTGAAGCGGCGTTTCGACTTAGCGTTCAGCATAATTTCACCAAAAGAGTCTTATCGAAACGTTTCGATTTCATCCAAAAGGATATTTTGTATTTTTATGGAAAATACAGTTTTTCATGACTGAAAGTAACGTTCCACTTGTGATTTTTAGATCATAACCACATTTTTACCCATATCGACACTAGAAAAATATTCCCTCAAGCTTACATTCACTTGCAGAATTTTCTGTGTTTTTGTCGAAACGTTTCTACAACGCTATTATAGCTCGGCTTGTAACCGATTTCAACCGCTTTTAAATTTTTTTTATTATTTTTCTATTTCGACAGCTTTATTCACCTATATTGGAGCTATGTATGTAGTTGCCATGCTGACTGGTGCTGATAAAGCTGGCACTTCGGCTAATGCCTCATATGCATAATCGATTCCTAAAGAGGTCGATACAGCCGGCCCCGAACATGCCAGCCCGGAAGATCGCATATTATGAAGATGACGAATCGAGACGAAAACGGTCGATATGCGTCTGTAAGCCTTCCGCTTGTAAAATGCGCACCTGTTCTGCTCCAAGCAGATCAAAATGAGGATATCGATCTCGCAAATGTATATAACGCGGATTCAAGCCATACGATCTGCACCAGTGTCGTAGCTTATCGATATCTGCACATCCCACCTTTGTCACCGTCCGACTATCAGGAAAGCGCTCATCGATCCAATAATGAGTCAAAAATGCAATTTCCCCTGCTTCAACTTTACGCTTCCATGCTTGAAGCTCTTCTCGCTTAATTCCAAATGCCATCGCGTTCAATCACCTTTCCATCTATACGAATCCAGAAAAGGAACAGCGCCTGCCGCTAAAGCGGAGCTGTCCCTTGCCTTTCTTCCATTATATCCAATTAACGCACGATATCCGAATCATTCTTGGACTCACCCTCCGGGTAAGCATTTTGACTGGATGAAGAGCGCTTCGTATGCTCGCCGTCCTTTTCTTCCCGTTGCTCCAGCTTCATATCTTCTACAGGCAAGGCATCTACCGTCTGCTCCGATTCAAAACGGTCAAACAAGCTTTCTTTATCGGTAGGATACTGCTCGGCATGATCGCGCTTGCCATCCTGATGATCAATCTTGTTGTTTTCACGCGGTTCTGTCATCGTATGCATCTCCTTTTCCCAATTCGATTCGTAGCTGCTCTTGTAAAAGGGGTTATGTATTTTTACCTCTATATCATAAATTGAAACAATTCGATGTTAGCTTTTTGCAATGCAGTGCATATCTATTCTGGAAAGCTTGCCTATATTATAAGATTGTAAGCAGGATGGCGCTAACCATCTTTCCCGTATAAGAAAACGACCGACAGCACGATGACTGTCGGTCGTTGATAAATCGTTCGTAATTAGAGGCTTCACTACTGATTTACGATGCATATATTCTTATATGATATCGTTGCAGTATCGCATCATAACAGCAGTAAAGCCTTGAAAAACCAGCACTTTATAAAAGTATGCTCTTAGAAGCGTGCGCCCCATACACAAACAGGCTTCGATACTTCTACACTTTTACCTGTGTAAGTCAGCTTGCCACTGTCCGCATCAATGCTGAATACGACGATGTTATTACCATCGCGATTCGCTACCAGTGCGTATTGACCGCCTGGCAACAGGGAGAAGTGACGTGGATGTCCACCCTCTGTCGATACATGCTGTACCAATGTCAGCTCGCCAGTCTCTGCATTAACCGCATATTGCACGATGCTATCATGTCCACGGTTCGAGCCATACAGATAACGACCATCTTCTGAAATGGCAATCTCAGCACAGCCGTTGGCACCGTCATAGTCTGCAGGCAATGTAGGGATCGTCTGTACCTCAGTCAATATGCCTGTCGCTGCTTCATATTGATAAGCAGTCACAGTCGAATTAAGCTCATTAATAATAAAGGCAAATTTGCCGTTTGGATGGAATACAAGGTGACGTGGACCTGCACCTGGCGTGCTGATCGCATCGGATACGAATTTCAGCTCATTTGATTCTGGCAGCAGCTCATACGTACGTACACGGTCAAGACCGAGATCCTGTACGATCGCATATTTGCCAGCTGGATCGAAGAATGTGGAGTGTGGATGCGGACGATCCTGATTTTGTAGATCTACGCTATGTCCTTCATGCTGATGCACATCCAGCAGCTCGCCTACGCTGCCGTCTTCTTTAATGGAGATCAGGCCAACCATACCACCATGGTAACTAACCATTGTCAGGTAACGGCTATCTGCGGAGCGTCCGATATGACACGGAGGGCCGTCAATCGTTCTTGCACGGTTGAGGAGCTCCAGCTTTCCTTGCTCTGGATCAATCACAAAAGCTGCTGCTTCGCCGCCTTTGCCCTTTGGTCCTGTTTCGGATACGGTTTCGCCCAGTGCATACAGACGACGAGCGTTGGCATCCACATTCAGGAAGGTCGGATTTTGCAAGCCAGTGAACGCATCCGTCTGTACAAGCTCCCCTGTTGCTTCATTGAATTCATACACATATACACCGGTATGATCAGACTCTGCGTACGAGCCTACAAATACAAGTAATCGTTCAGATGGTTTAGTCATAGTGATTCTCCTCCAATATGGTATGATCTCATTCTCTTCAATGTTCACGGCAATCATGTAAACTGCAACATGGTTAATCGCCGAACACCCTACTATATAACTTATACCCTTGTGCCATAAAAATCAAAAAAATCGTCTTCTTCTCTTCTATATACATATATTGGCATCTACTTTACACTGGATACTAATGAAAGCCGATCAACAAATTAATCTATGCTTTACAGCACTACAAAACAGAAGTGGATGACTACTCAAGGAGATGATCTACATGAATCATGACCATCATCAAAGCTCTTCTATCGCTCCACCCCTACAGCCGACTACACCGCTCAGCTATGCTACAGCGATTCCATTACTCGTCAAGGAACTGGGACTTCATATAAAGAACCTTCGCTTCGTTAAAGCACCTCAGGCTAGCGATTATTTTACAACGATTGATAATCAAGCTCCATATAGCGAAGATATGCTAATTGCCAGCTTAAATGGATTGCCACTATCGCCTGAGCTTGATCCTGCGGCGTCTATGCAGCGTGTCGACTTTGCTATTTTGCTCTGGCATGTGTTAGAACAGGACAACTCGCAGGAAGCACAGGCATTTCAGATTGTAGATGATGCTGAACAGGAGGAGTCTGTGTCTGTCGATGAGGAAATGAATCCAAATGATACGAATACAACAACATCTTCTTCCTCTACTTCTCCAGCGAACGAGCAGCATACAGCATCTGTGGAGCATGTGCAATGCTCCGTTAATCTGGAGCAGACAGAGCATTCTGATGCAGATCGATTCCAGCATATGATGGATCGCGGTATAGTCTCAACACAAGAATCGAGCGATATTCGTCCTTATGAGCCAATCACGTACGCTGAAGCTATCGCAATGCTAGTTCATACCCGATCGCTATTCCATGCCAACCGTTCTATGTAGCTTGATCGTGCTATGAATATCGTATCTAGCTCTGATCCGATAAGGTCTACGCCCATTCTTCAGCTGTGATCGCATATAGAATATGATCTTCCCATTTGCCATTAATGTATAAATAGCGTTCAGCCAGCCCCTCCTTGCGGAAGCGGGCTTTTTCCAATACGCGCTGTGAAGGCTGATTCCATGGCATAACGCCAGCTTGAATACGATGCAATCCTGCTTCCTGAAACGCATAATTCGTAACCCAGCGCAATGCAGAAGTAGCATATCCTCGTCCATGATGCTGTTGATCAACAAAATAACCGACCGATGCATTTTGGAAAGGTCCTCTTGCTACACCGCTTAGCTCTATACGTCCAACAAGCTGTCCTGTATCCACTGTAAACATACCAAACACATAGCCCGTACCTGCTTGAAAGCTTTGCTCCCCCTGCTCCAGCATCTCGCGCTGTGTGTGCAGCGTCCAATAATGATCCGGTCGAATCGGTTCATAGATTTGCATATAGTCTCTGTTATCAAGTCGCAATTGTAAGAGCGCCTCGGCATGCTCCGCGCGCAATGGACGCATTTCGATACCTTCATGTTCTAACTGCATTGGTTAATCCCCCTTTTAAGTTTACTGTGTTTTTTTCACTTGCATTTCTTTAAACTGGAAATACGAAGGATAGCATTATACTTCCCTAAGGCTAGTCGAAACCGTTGCCTGCTCATTGAAGCGCTCTATTATAGCATATTTTAGCATTCCAGATGAAGTCATCCATGTTCTAGCCAATAAGCAGCTATACAAGCGACTATGCAAATAAGCTTCAGCATCCGCAGATACTGAAGCAATTTTCAATAACAATTCAAAGCATCGTAGGTCATCCAAAACATCCTATTAGCGTAAGCAGTGGATAAAGATGACATAGTATTACGGTTTTCTATATCCCATCAACGCAAACGCCGAATCCAGAATGTGAAAATATCACTACGCACATAATCGAGTGAATAGAGCACACGGCGGTTCATTTCATCATAATGCGTCTGCTTCATAAGCAGCACGGTTGCCTCAGGATGCACAGCAAGCTTACGGCAATGCGGATCACCCGGTGTGGGTACGATAATTTGCGAATCTGCACTCACGATTCGAACTCCTGACTCACGCTCCAGATGCTGAAAGAGTGAGCCCCTAAAATGCTGTTCATCTAGCGTATCTCCTGCAAAGTTCGCCGGAATGTAGTTAATAGAATGAGCAACAGGCTCTCCATTCGCCATTCGGCTACGCTCCATCACAATGACTGAATCATGCTTATTCAGCTCTAAATGAAAAGCGACCTCTGCGGGTGCTTCAAGCTTACGGATATATTCGAGTCGCTGCTCCTCAACCAGACCAGCGGATACGATCATATCACCGATGCTATACAGCCGATCGAGCGAGCTTGGGATCGTTTGCATTGTGCGTGTGATATAGGTACCACTTCCATGCTTAACGAACAGCTTGCCTTCATTTTTCAACAATCGAATCGCTCCGCGTACGGTTGTGCGACATACGTTGAATTGACCTGCTAGCTCCGATTCAGAAGGAAGACGATCGCCTGCGTCCATTTCCTCTTGTTGAATCCAGCGCTCAATCTCTGCTTTGATATATTGTTGTTTAACCGACATGAACTCGACGTCATCCTTTCCTATCCGTAGTCATCTGTTGCTGCGAATATCGCTCAATCTGCACTACGCGGAGACTGAACTCGTGAATATTTATTCCGTATTCATTCCATCGGTATAGATTGCATTCGTAAATGCCAGCATGCCACATACTTCATGAAAATAGCCATATAGCTCGGCACGAAGCCATTTTGTAGGTGCTGGAACTGCTATTGTCCATTCCTGCCACGGTTCCTCCGAATCAAGCTTCGTCTCTGCCAGAATGCCTTGATCGCTCATAATCACCAGGCGCAGCTTTTGCGAGGGCAGCTCATAATGCGAGTGTCGTATCTTCCGATCAAGCTGAATATGAAGCTGGAGCTGCTGCTGGCCAGCATGGATAACGTCTCCAATTTGGTAGATGGAACATGCGCTATGATCAGATTCCGGTAGCAATGAATAGGAATAGATACCTTCCATCGCCTCATGGTGATGAACAACAGCGTACAGATCAAGCAAAGGCCCCATCGTGACACTCAATCTTCCATTTCGTATCGCTTCAATATACGGATGGTCATACGAACGATGAATGGAAGAATGTTGTTCAGCTTGATCCTGAGCCGCTACCCATTCTGAATGATCTATTGAAGCTGGAGTATTCATTTGTGACTGCTCATACATCCTTTGCTCGGTAGCAGCATTTTGATCTAGCTTCTGCTCCACTCCTTCCAACTTCTGCTTCCATATAGCATCCAATCCAATATACGTGATCGCTGCGGGTGCATCATCCGGTAATGTACGATGCCAATCTCGACCACTGGTTGCTGCCAGACGATGTCCTGCGTTTAGCAAGTCTGTCCACAGTGCAAAGGCACGCTGACTATCCTGCTTCATAAATGGCATTAGCGTTGACCATACTTCAATATAGTCCACCTTGCTCCAATCATGAATCGGGTACTCCCAGTAGCAGCCTGTACAGATCGGGCTACCAATGCGGAACGGATGCGCAATCCCAGCAATACCGCCTGCTTCATGCACCAGATGGATTCCTTTTTCGATATCGCCTTGCCCCACCTGTCTCCAGTCCACATATTGCTGTAAACCGATCGTTACCATATGTCCGTAAAAGGTTGTCCATTCCATTCCTGCGATAATACGAAGCCCTGTGCTGGCTTCGATCCGCTCACGATCCATAAGTCCGGATTGCGTATTATGGTCCGTTAAAGCGATGACATCAATGCCCGCCTGTTTTGCTGCCTGTGCTAGCTCTTGCAGGGATTGTGAACCATCGCTATGGAAGGTATGGGTATGTAATTCGGCAGGTGTCCATCGCAACATTATAACGAGCCCCCTTCCGTAATTCGTAGCTTATAATGACACTGCTCGGTAACGACCGCATGCAGACTGATCGTGACTGTCCATAATCCAGCAGGATTGCTACCAGGCCAGAAGCCGGGCGATGCTTCATGCTCGGTTAACCGATGCTGCTGCACCCGATCCATACGATGTGCCTGTCCCCGATGACGATACGGATCATCGAGCGAAAGAGTCAGTAGATTTTGCAGTGGCGCATATTTACGCCAGTCCTCTGCTCTTTGCTGCTCATAGCCATACTGCTTCATTGCCCGGGTAATAAGCTGCTCTGCTAGCTGTTCATCCTCCAGTAGCTTGGGCTCATAGCTAAATTCAATATTCAGACTTTGCACGGGCTCATGCAGCATAAAGCGGTAAGCAACATGGCTTTGAGCACTGTTAGGATTAACCGTTCCGGAAGCTTCATATAATACATTCATCTCCGCTCTAGCTCCTTTCCTTACCTATCCGATTCTCCAAATGTCCATATCAGCGCTTCCGGTGTATCCTTTGTTAAACGAATAAACGATTCAGCACGAATGCCCGAAACTGGACGATACTGTTCATCTAGCGTATAGGCATACATATGACCAAGCTCAACTTCATCTAGTCCGCCAGGCAATAATACAGCACGAATGGCAGCGATATCGTCTAAAGTTAACTGTTGATCTGTTTTGATCGTTGTGGCAAAGCCTGAGTAAGGCCCTTCATATGCCGCACGAAATGCTCCAATTCGCATATCAAAATAACTGGACGAAAGCCATTCCTGCTCCCCTTTTAAACGAAGCTGGTAATCGATTGGCGTCTGACGGAGCAAGGAAATATTCTCACCCGTCACTTCATCAATAGGGGTATCCTGCGACTGGCTACGAAGGGATTCAGGCCACTGCTTCAGCCCATGAATAAATAGATAATGCCGCTGATCGGCAAGCTTCCAGGAATGACGATCCACGGGCTGCTCTAGCTCATACTGACGATTCATTTCCCAATTGCTTACCTGATGGATGAATGGATATAACGCCATCACACGCTCACGCGGCTCGCAGGTACGATCCCATTGCAGCAGTGGCGGTAGCATATAACGATAATCCGAAAGCGGCTGATCGGTAAAATTGCCGTTAGCCGTAGCCGCCTGAAGCACCGGATGACCACCGCAATCAGTCAAGCCAGCAAATGCCGTTTCCACATGATGCGGCCCTTGATACGTATGACGTAAAACCTTGCCATCGCGATCTAGCTCTACCCGATGCATCCATTCGATATCTGTCGTACGCCCCCATTTACTCATAAGTAGACCAGACGGCGTTCCTTCATCCTCGTGGCTGAACACCATATGATATTCAATCGTCATACGATCCTCTTGCTGTTCGATCGAGTACATCAACAGCAAGGGCGTATCGGTAAACGTACTCTCATACGGATGAGTCAGCTGACGTCCATAGATAACAGGAGTATGCCGATATACCATCGCTAGCGGCTCCTTCTCATCAATATGGTATACACCTGCTCTTCGTACAACAGCGCGTGTAGCTCCAGCCGGTGTCATATCACGCTGTAGCTCTAGTGTGACGGTATGGGCTCCAGCAGGCAAGCAGCCGAGCAGTCTGCTATAATCCAGCGTCTGCTCGCCATAAAATAAAATGACATCCTGCTGGTATTCACCATTTAGATATAACCGCAGCACGACGGATTCCCGTCCCTTCTCCTGCCAGTTGCTATCCCCTGCGGCTTCCAGTCCAAGCACCGCATAACCTGGCTGCTCCAATTGAAAATGGATACTCATCGCCTGTTCACTGTCGACTATCGCATCCGTCATGCTCCGTCCATGCTGCATCGCATCTGCTGCATCAGTAACCGACTGCACATTCAGCTCATAATGCTGCTCATCATGTCCTGCCTGCTCCATTGTAGATGCCGCCTCGTTAGCTTGATTCATCGTCCATTCACTCCTTGTCCTGATACGAGCAGCCTACCGCTATATCACTTAGGACTGCTTATCCAGATCCTGTCCCATCGTACGAATGTAAAAGTACCCCATCACCGAGCATAACAAAAACATAAATACAGCCATCGCGCTTGCTGTATGCGTCTCCTGATAATTCGAAAACACCTGCTGCATCGCTACTCCAAGCACCTGCGGCGAATTCGCTCCGATTAGAAACGGCGCCGTAAAGCTACCGACAATGCCCATAAAAATAAAGGTGAGCGCCACCCACATCGTCTTGTAGGATAGCGGCAAAATAAAGCGAAAAAATAATTGCAGGCTACTCGCTCCTGCATCGCGCGCACTTTCGACTACGGAGTTTGGCACAGCAGCCAGCGCTGAGCTGAGCAGCATCGTAGCGAACGGAATATTAAACCACAGATTGGCTAGCAATAGACCACTGTAGCTATAAATGATCTTCGGAAAGGTATCGATCCCGATCAACAGCAGCAATCTAGCCATCCAGCCATGATTGCTATAGAGCGTGATCAGCCCATATGTAGCAATAACACCCGGCACAAACATTGGTATAAAATACAAGCGATTAATCCAGCGCGCCATCCAGCCTTTGCCAAAACGCAAATAAACAGCAAGCGCATAGCTAACGAGTAGAGCAATCACCGTCGAGACCAGTGTCACATTTAACGTGTATATAATATTGGTGCGCATCGCTGGCTCTGTAAACATACGAATATAGTTACCGAGTCCGAACTCACCACTATTTTGATCAATCAGACTTTCCTGTACAGCATACAGAATCGGCAAAATGACGACAACGAACAAAATGAGAAAGGAGGGGATAACCAGGGCAAGCCCCAGCATCCCTCTCTTTACCGAATGACTCATCTGTTATTGCCCCGCTACTTCGCTCTGCCAGCGTTGATTGATTTCTTTTTGCAGATCGCCGCTGTTAAATTGACGATATCCGCTGGACACACTGGCAAACTGATTTTGCAGCTCTTTTGGCATCAAATCCCATTTGATCCCTGGATAGCCATACATTTTGTTGACGATGATCGTTTGCGCTTCTGGTGTTAGCACATAGTTCAGCAGCTTCTCGGCAGCTTCTTTTTTCGTCGACATTTCTGGCATCAGCAGGTACGAAGGGCCACCTGTAAATGGAGGATCGATCTGCGCCAGCTTCACTGTTGATGGTAGCAGCTGCTTATTCAATTGCTCCAGCGCCATATCCGACCATGCTGGAATCATATCCACCTCGCCGCTTGCCAGCAGATCGAGTGTACCCTGATTTTTCTTAGGATATACGCCTTTTTGATACATGTACGGGCCGAGCTCTTTGAGCAGATTGAAGCCTTTATCCCATTTTTGCGCCATCGATGGATCACTGCTGTTCATCGCATCTGCTGGCAGGAAATTATAGATCGCCGTGTTCACAAATGAGCTACCCGAGCCACCTGTCGCTGGATCATTGTAAGCAAAGCGACCTGGGTGCTGACGAATCCAATCGTACAGCTCATCTGCTGTTTTCGGCGGCGTGCTGACACGTGAACTATCATAAGCAAGGACGACCGAAGAAGCACGATATGGAACAGCCATATCATTCGCTTGCTTGAGTGCATTGCTGTCTACATTGGACAGATTCGGAATAGCCGAGCTATCCAGCTTCGCCCAGATCCCCTGACTGTTGCCGCGTGTCATATCATCCAGACTGCCTTCATACAGATCCACATCTACACTTTGCTGTCCGCTCTGCTTTGCTGCAAGTAAACGATCTACCGCAGATTGACCGCCTGTACCGGATGGCAGGTACACCAGCTTCACCTTGATCGTTGGATTCGCTTTTTCAAATTCAGGAATGAGTGTTTCCCATAGCTCCTTCACGTTCAGTGAGCCACCGGTATACAGCGAAATCTCGGTTGTGCCTGTACTGCTGGCACTTGCTGCCTCTGAGCCTGATTTGCCGCTACAGCCTGCCAGCAGTGCGATACTGATTACAATCATGAACAGTGAACTCCATTTTGCTTTTGTGAACACGTTGGTTCCTCCTCGAATATGGGAAATGACGATAGGAAATGAAGATTAACTTTTTTAATGTAGACGAATGATAACGACCTTGCCCTCAAAAAAGACCATTCTGTTCTATTCAGACATCCTATTATGCTCGTGCAACGTATCCAGCACATCGCCTTTCTAATACCGGTTCGCGCTGAAACGTTGTTATTATCACCTCAGCTTTCTGGTATGATCCATGTATAGCCGTTATAGGATCGGCATACTCATACAGTTGCTGCTTGAGATGCTGCTGTATGACTAACCGTTATGCCTGCTGTCTGTTCGGGAAAGGCTGTAAATTTACGCAGCCCGATCCGAATCGCTTGCCCGTTTAGCAAATGAACTGCCTGCTCGCGTGGCACGAACATTTTAATAATCTGCCCATCGCACACGACCGATACTTCTGCATAATGACCAAGCACCATCACCTGCCGAATCGTGCCTGCCAGACTATGCTGCTCATCTGTCAGGTACACATCCTCCGGTCGAACAGCAATCGTGCAGGCTCCAGGCAAGAGCGTCTGTCCGGGCTGCGGCTCTAATTCCAGCGACTGTAGACGAATACGTGTACCATCACTAACTGCTGGCAGCAGGTTGATCCGACCGATAAAGCTCGCGACAAATAAGGAGCTTGGACGATCATAAATATCCTGCGGGGTAGATAGCTGCTCGATCTGTCCAGCGTGCATCACGACAATCCGATCGGAGATCGATAAGGCTTCCTCCTGATCATGGGTTACGAACACCATCGTCATGCCTGTACGCATCTGAATATCTCGCAGTTCTTCACGCATCTCCATCCGTAGCTTGGCATCCAGTGCAGAGAACGGCTCATCCAGAAGCAATACATCGGGCTCAAGTAGTAAGGCACGCGCTAATGCTACACGCTGCTGCTGTCCACCGGATAGCTCGGATGGGTACTTGCGTGCTGCGGGCGCTAGCTGTACGAGCTCCAATGCATCTGTAACCGCACGCTGAATATGTGCTTTTTTATGCTTGCGAATATGTAGCCCGAATGCAAGATTGTCATACACCGTCATATGCGGCCATAGGTTATAGCTCTGGAACACCATCGCGGTCGGTCTTTTCTCCGGTGGTAGCTTTAACACGCTCTGACCACGAATCAGAATATCGCCGCTATCCGGTTCCAAAAAACCGCCGATCGAGCGTAGCACCGTCGTCTTGCCACAGCCAGATGGTCCCAGCAATGTGACCATTTCGCCAGGCTGCACATCCAGTGTAATATCGCTAACGCCATCGCCTGTTTTGAATCGTTTACTCAATTGTCGAATCGATAGCTGAGGTTCTGTCATCGAATATCCTCCTGCTTTTCTATAAAGTCTTACTCCATCTGTATAAGGAAATGAAGATAAAGTGATTAGTACATACAGGTGAAGCAATTAGCCAATAAATATCAAGCGCGTACTACATACAAGCTGCGAATGGAATAACGACTACTCTTCATACGCACCGTCATTTCACCTGAAAGCCTCCTGCTAGCACATCCGCACTCACAAATCGACGTGCAGCAAGCAGCAGAATAATAGTAGGCAATGTTAAAATGACAGAAAATACAGCGCCTGTCGTGCTCGGATAATCGGCGATAATCGAATACATAATGATTGGCATCGTTTTAAAATCAGGGATACCTACCAGCAGTGTTCCCTGCGCCTCGTCCAGCGAAGCAAGAAACGTGAAAATCGATGCGACCATAATGCCGGGGAATGCCATCGGCAGTGTAATTTTCCAAAACACACGTAGTGGCCCTGCACCTGCATCACGCGCTGATTCCTCCTGTGCCCGATGTACACTCCGAAAAGCAGAGGATGGAATCCAGGTCATATACATCAATGTGTTGACCATATGAATGAGCACGATGCCCACAAAGGTATTCATCAAGCCGAACTTATAAAATAAGACGGCAATCGATACATACAAGCCCATCTTTGGAAAGGCATGAGTGAGCAAGAAGGAAAACAAAAACCAGCGACTAAACGGAAAGGCAATCCGTGCAAAAGCATATGCAGCTGGAATACAGACGATAATCGAGCAGATCGTGACTACAGCAGCAATCAGAAACGAAAGCGAGATTGACTCCAGTACATCATCCTGTGTTAAAACAAATTGCCACCATTCCAGCGACCAGCTCTGTGGTAATGCCGCTGGATATTGCCATTTGCCTGATACCGCGAGCAGTAACAAATTCAACAATGGCCCCAGAAAAAAGATAACAAACACAACCAGCACAACAAATTCCATAACCTTCCTCGCACCGAGCGAGCGTACATACCAGCCCATGACTCCATCCTTCCTACCTGAATTCCTCGTCACCTGTTCCGTGAAGTTGTCTAGACGTCTCAATTGTTTGCAACTCTGAGTATATAGATCGTTTATTAGCTCCACATGCGTCCCAGTTTATTTTTGTGTAAAGGAAATTTCTGTCTCTACTCACAGTGGAGATCAGCAAATGTTATACACACGGATCACTTGTATAACGCTTCCATTGCATTAGATACCCTATATCATGAACAGATATAGCCCGATAAAGACAGCTTCATAAACTGCCAAAATCGGGCTAGACATCTCATTTATTCGTTTATCAGGTACTGGCAATCATTTACGTCGAATTTACAATTGCATAGAGAGCTTGTACCTGCACATGAAAAAAAGGACTGGTTTCCCACAATCAAAGGAATATCAGCCTTTTATTTCATCTTATCGTTATGATGGTGCAGATCTATTCATGTAGACCCTCAATGAGAAGCTCCTACACATTATGTGCTCTTATTCATTCGTGCCACATTCTCGTCTAATTGCATCAATATTTTTTGCAAGGTATCCAATTCGTTGTCACTAATCTGTTGCAGCAGCTCCTCCGCAAAATTCTCTTTTTCCTTTTGCGATGCCTCAATGGATTGTCTGCCCAGATCGGTTAGTTGCACCCAGATAATGCGGTTATCTCCCGCTTTTTTGCGACGTGAAACGAGCTGTTGCTCTTCCAGCTGCTTGAGGTGCCGAGCAACGGCAGCTTTGTCCAGCGTGACTCGCTTTTGCAAATCGCCCTGACTGATCTCCGTCTCCTGATAGATTAACGCCAAAATTTCAAAGCGCGATTGGCTAAGACTAATATAAGCATCAAAGGTCGTATTAATAGCGTTGTTCACGCGATACATCTGATATAGTAACTGCGATTTTTTCGACCAATCCTGACTCAAAGGTATCACATCTTTCATAAGCATAATAGATTGTACAAAGCTTGTAATGTACTAGCCAATATACAACTTATGCTGTTTGTTGACAAGCATTCCGTGTCATGACGGCATCTTCTTGTAACGAAAAGATGAATAATGGTGATCAGGTGTGATCAAGCTAGCTCTGTTATTCCCAACGTGAGAAACCCTTGCCATTAGCTCAAAAGAAACGATCTCGCACAATCCCATACGATACACTCGAATCGGTATTCGATCAAGGCTAATTAGCCATAAACAATGGGTGTGCCATCATAATTAATAATCTGTCCATTATGATTTTTGTCATCGATCAGGAAGCTTACGATGAACTCAGCCGCTTCAGCAGGCATTTTCACAAAGTCACCGGTCATATTCCCATTCAAATCTGTAGAAACAGCACCCGGCAACACAGCCAAAATCTGTACAGGAAGCTGCTCCTGCTCAAAGCTCATTCCCCACGATTTAGTCATCACATTCAGCGGCGCCTTAGATGTGGCATAAGCAAATGCATTAAAATGAGTCAGCGGCTCAATCGGAATTGTGACATTTTGAATCTTACCATGGTTGGCAATCAGTAATGGAAGCAGCCCTTTCGTTAGCGCAAAAGGCCCGATAAAGTTAACGTCATACGTAGCTCGTAGCTCTTCTACATCAAATTCCCAGCCTACCTTATGCATATCGCCCGGAATACCTGCATTGTTAACCAGCAGTGACAGCTCACTGTATTGGTCAGTAACGATGCGTACAGCATGCTCAATACTTTGCAAGTTCGCCACATCCAGCAATACGAGCTGTGCATCACCCCATGCTTGCAGCTCTGCTACCGCCTTCTCCCCACGCAGCTGATCACGCGCTCCTACCAGAACCCGATATCCCTCCTGCAACAAACGCTTGGCAATCTCATACCCGATTCCCTTATTACCACCAGTGACTAGAACTGTTTTGGTCATTGTTATTCTCCTTTGTGTGGGCAGTATGTAATTAGATGCCCTTATTCAGTTTATGTTGATATATCAACGTTGATACATCAACAATATAGAATGAATTTGGAATTATGGCAAGTGTTTTATTTACTGTGTCTGTAGATTTTTGCGAAGAAGGTTATCAGATGAGAAAGTCATATTTAGTGATATCCGCTACATTACATTTACATTTAAGCTTTTCAATCATAAAATTGTGAAGGCTTTAATTAATATTTGAGCACACACTTGTTCATAAGTTCAGTAAACACCAAGCTTAAACAAACTATAAGAGACCATAAACATATTGATTCAATTGAGGAGGTTCTATTTTGCATTTAAAATCTACAGATTATACGATCTATATCCAAAAATATATCAACCATATGTATATTGAAAAAAATTTGTCTATGAAATCGATCAAAGCCTATATATCTGACTTGAATCGCTTCACCATCTGGTTAGATGAGCATCAATATGACTTTGTTACTGAAGATATTATTCATTTATATTTTTCTCATCTTATTCAGAATAACAATCTTAAAGATTCCACTATTAAAAGAAAGTATATTACCTTTAAAAGCTTCTTTGCTTTTATTGCACAAAAAAACTGGATTAGTGAATCTCCTCTTATACATCTTGGAAAACGATTTAAAACTTCTAAACGCATACCTAAAACGCTCCCGCCGCATGAAATTAAACGTCTATTAACTGCTCCTGAAAAAGAACGATCATCTCGTACAAGTCCATTTCAAGTACGTCTAAGTATACGAAATGATGCAATCATCGATCTTTTATTTTCTACAGGTATACGTATCGGCGAATTAGTACAAATTCGATTAAAGGATCTCGACTTGCGTAATCGCTCTATTATCATTTTTGGAAAAGGTCGAAAAGAACGGTTATTGTATCTATCGAGTTCAGAATTAATTGATAAAATTCAACACTGGTTAAAGATTAGATTCGAATTTTCACCTCAATGTGATTCCCTATTTTTAAATAAATATGGACAACGTCTTTCCATTTATGGCATTGAAGATATCTTTTCCAAGTATAAACAATTAGCCAAAATCAATACTAGCGCTACGCCTCACTATCTACGTCATTCTTTCGCAACCCAATTACTTGAAAATGGCGCCGATTTACGAGCAGTCCAAGAAATTTTGGGCCATTCTAGTGTGAGTACAACCGAAATTTACACTGAAGTTTCTATCAAACGAAAACGTACAGTATTGAATAAATATAACCCTAGAAACAAAATAGAGACCTCCAAATAACTATAAATTATTTGGGGGTCTACATACGTGCATGAAGTAGTAAAAAATTCTTACAAGGTTAAGATAGCGTCTAAAGGAGATGATGAAGACCTGATAAAGGCGCTTAAGATATATAACGATGAGACTCCACCAGAAATTAAAACTGAAACCAACCACATTTTGCATTGGTTAGAATCTAATAATAATGATGATTTTAAATTTTTAATATTTATTATTTATTTAGATAACATGGTAGTCGGTTTTGCAGAAATTGCTTATTTTCGCAAAATTAGAACCTCTTTTATTGATTATTTAACTTTTAAAAGTGGTTATCGTTTGAATGCTGTCTTCTTTCCCTCATTCAGTTTGATACAAAATTTAATGGACAAGAATGGATACGAATCTGATTACTGGGTTACGGAAATTAATAATAAAAAAAACGGAGAGCATATCGACAAAGAGAGTTCTTTTTTGAGAAGATTACTGTCCATGGAAAATTTTGGCGTTATTGAGTTTGATTACTTTCAGCCAGCACTGGGCGAGAATAACTTCGAAAGCTTTCTTCCTGCCAAACTGCATATTAAAAGCAATGCAACTACGGAATTAAAAGAATTATCCAAAAACACAGTAATAAATTTAGTTAAAACAATTTACTTTACGTATTATTTAAATTGGTATCAAGCATTTATGGCAGAAAAAGAGTTTGAAGAATATCAATTAGAATTAGAAAAATTATTTGCTCAAGTAAAAGAAGGAATAATAAAAGACCCAGTCAGTATCTCAGTAGAACAGCGTATTCTGTTAACGGTTGATGATTCACAAAAAACAGCAGGTTCTGTACCTGCAAAAAGTGTTAGAAGTAAAGTTATTTATTCTTTTGCCATAACAACATCGGTTTTTCTATTACTAGTTTTAGTATTTTTTGTTTATCAATTTATTTATAAGCATTTTGGACTAAAGGAAGAGTCCATAGCTACACTATTAAGTGCAATTATAACTGGTTTGACTACGATCGTAGGTATTTATATATCCCGGAAAATCAAATCAT
The DNA here is from genome assembly GCF_034055775.1 of Paenibacillus hunanensis. Lineage (NCBI taxonomy): Bacteria > Bacillati > Bacillota > Bacilli > Caryophanales > Paenibacillaceae > Paenibacillus > Paenibacillus hunanensis. The sequence continues at coordinate 3,483,768 of NZ_CP139194.1, forward strand.
AATTTTTGACATAATAAAATAATGTTATGACTTCTTTTGGAGAAAAAGGGGATTTTTCTAAAAAAAACATCTAGGTAACAGAATTTAGCAGAATCATTTTCGCTTTTTGTCTTGAAATACGCATAACTACTAATTATATGAAATCTTGATGAATCGACTAATTTGAAGTTATTCATTTTCAATAGCTTTTTTATATATTCTATGGAATAAACAGTCAAAATATGATCTTCATTAAAATATTTTGTTTTGATAACACAGGCACTTTTTTTATGACTAGTTGACTTATAAAATTCCATACTCCAGCTACTCTCAAACTCGAGCACCAAGTATCCTTTGTGCTTAGTTATTCTAGACATTTCAGAGATTGCTTTTAATGCATCACAATAATTAATAACACTACCAACACAAATAATAGATCCAAAAGCCTCGTTTTTAAATGGAGTTTTTTCTATACTACACACTGTATAGTCTTCACAATTTTTAATATGTTTCTCAATTATATCGCTATGGTGCATTTTGATATCAAGGTTATATGTATTTCCTCCAGAACCAGCATTTAAAGTGGAGGGATTGTCTAGAAATAATTGCTTTTTTTTGTTTAAGTAAATTTCAATTTGTATTTTAGTATATTCATGCCATAAATCTCCTACAGGCCATATATCATTTTGAGATTCATAAAATTTTTTTACATCCAGATTATCTAAACTCATAGTTAGAGACCCCCAAATAATTTATAGTTATTTGACTATGACTGTGTTTATTCATAAGCCCTTAGTCTTAGTCCATTATACTCTCAATAAAAACAAGAGTCTCCATTTTTTTCTTTATATGGAGACTCTATCTTCAAAATTTATTCTATTTTCGCTCCCAAATCGCTCCCAGCTCATCCAGCTCATCAATCGTACGCCACGGCTTCATTCCTAGCTCATTATCCCATGCAAAGCTGCGACGCAGGAAAATACCACGCATACCCGATTGAGCGGCACCCCAGATATCATTTACCGGATGATCACCGACGAATACTGTTTCAGCTCCGCTTGTTCCCAGCCGTTCTAATATCATCTCATAAATGCGCGCATCAGGCTTCTTGATTCCCGCTTCTCCTGAGGTCAGAATAACATCGAAATCTCCTTCAAGCTTCAGATGACGCACCTTTCCATACTGAATATCATATGTCCCGTTTGTTAATATTCCCAGACGAAATCCTTGCTCTCTGCAAGCAGCAATCGCTTCACGCGCATGCTTCATCAGACGCGCTTCCTGCATATAATGCTCATTGTAATAAGCAAACAGATCATCCACTTCTGGCTTCTCTGCCCATGGTAAGCGCTCCGTCAATTCTTCAAAAAAGCCCCGTTTATCCCGATAGCCATCTGCATCGGTAATACGCAGGTAGCCGATAATATCTCGCGCCAGCGTTTCATCCACATGTCCAAGATAATCCCGAACGAGTCGCTCCGAAAAAGCGCGAAACGCATGATCCCGATCCATCAGTGTATTGTCCAGATCGAAAATGACTGCCTTGATCGGTGTATCATTTGCTGTAACCTCCATCGTCCTTCCCTGCTGGAGATTTTCTGCCGCCTTTTCCAGTGCTTCAACTGGTAACTGTTTTGTCATCTCATCGTTCTCCCCTGTCTATCCTTGATCTATCGTTCTTAATATCCTACTACGTCCCGTTTATTCTACAAAAGGGCAAGCTAGATGGCAATCGCCTGCTGCACACATCCTGTATTGTATGCAGGAGCCTACTATACGTACAAACAGCACAAAAAAGCCTGCACCGATTAGAATACACCGCTACAGACCTTGATTACCTCAAAATATACAATACATTTCCAATCTTCTTCTCATTCATGATCAAACGTTTAGCTAGTATCCATCACGAAGCCCAGCATCTGATTTTACTCGATACCATGCTCATGCCAACCTACTCGATACTACTCTATTCTTTATAAAATATATTATATTCATACGTTTTCAAGCCAATTCAGCCTATAACAGCACATATGAGCGATCCTGCTCTTCCTTCTGCTTCGGTAAAATAGCAGGCTCACGGTGGGTAACCATCATCTCCTGATCGGTCACGTATACGGGAAAATCAGGAATCTCATGCAGATAGCGCTGCTGATAGAGCTTGCGGCAATCCACCTCCAAATAAGGCGAATCGCTTAACACTGGCAAATGCCCGTTTTCATTCACATAATCATCGACCGCCCACTGCACACGATCCAGATGATACGGAATATGACGCTCGCTTTCGTCAAACAGCTCAAATGTTTCGCGGGACAGGTAAAACTTCTGATCAGACGAGCCTCCCAGATAACGACTCAAACGACCCAGATCTATACTTCCATCCTCCTGCATCAGTACAGTGCGGTTAATCCCATTGCCCATATCACGTTCAAAGCGCAGTACAGCGCTCCGTAATTCATCCAGTGTTACGTGAACAGACGGCAAGCGGTTAAGAGCCTTTTTACCTTTGCTTTTGAATCGTTCCAGAATAGACATAATTGTCTCTCCTCTCTAGCACATCGTTTCATAAATAACGAGTGCAGAAAACGGTTACAAACCCATCCGACGAAAGCGACTAACCTTTTCTTTATGCTTACTATTATTATACCGCCTTTTACAAAGATTGATGCATATTTTTACAAATTTATGCGATTTCACGCCAATTTGATTCATTTTAGCTAGCTGCAACAACATACTTAGGTATATGCTCTGATTCGACCCGGTCAGCGTCCCCTTCTCTCTTCCTGGTTCGATGTACTCACATCCTTGCGCTATAGCTATACATTATGCTCTATCATACATAATCGCGATTATGAAGTTATATACGAAGCGTATCTGACTTCATAATGTATGCAGCGTATAGTAGGATGGCTGTCAGCGTACACAGATTAGTATACCGACTGCGGTTTTTTGGTAAATATGGTATGATGGAGAGCAGCGAGTTTATAGAAATAATATGCGGATATGGAAAGGAGATTTACCCTGTATGCAAGATGTTATTATTGTCGGTGCCGGACCGTGTGGCTTGTCTGCCGCGATTGAATGTGAGCGTCTGGGCCTGAATACTCTTTTGATTGAAAAATATAATGTGGTGCACTCGATTTATCTGTACCCGACGAATATGCAATTTTTTAGCACAGCCGAGCTACTGGAAATTGGTGATCTTCCTTTTCCAACGCCCAATGAAAAGCCTTTTCGTCATGAGGCATTAGCCTATTATCGCCGTGCTGCACAGCATTATGAACTAAATGTGCAGCCGTATACTGAAGCAACCGGTATTGAAAAGCATGACGATGGCAGCTTCTCCCTGCACACGGTGAATCGTCAGGGCGAGCAGCATACGTATCAAGCACGTCGCGTGATCATTGCGACAGGATATTTTGACCATCCGAACTATCTGGGCATTCCGGGTGAGGATCTGGATAAAGTAACGCATTATTTTCGTGAGGCACATCCCTATACAGGTATGCGTGTTGCTATTATCGGCGGCAGTAACTCGGCGGTAGATGCCGCACTGGAAATTGTACGTGTAGGCGCGAAGGTCGATATGGTCTATCGCGGTAGTGATCTGTCTGCCAATATTAAATCATGGGTGCGTCCGATCTTTGAAGGTCTGGTCATGAAGGGCAAAATCGCGCTGCATCTGAATTCACGTGTGACCCATATTACCGAATCCGAGGTGCACGTTACTCGCAATACCGATGGCTCGATCGACAGGCTGGATAACGACTTCGTACTGGCGATGACTGGCTTTCGCCCGGATCGTAAGCTGATCACATCGATGGGTGTGACGATGAGCGATGATATGGACAAGCCGCGCTTTGACCCGGATACGATGGAAACGAATATCGCTGGTCTGTATGTCGCTGGTGTTATTGCTTCTGGTCGCAATGCGAACGAGGTATTTATTGAGACAGGACGTCGTCATGGCGCCTTGATCGCTCGTCATATTGTAGATCGTCTATCACCGAAAACATTGGCTGAATAAGGTTCAAAATACAGGCCAGGACGAGCTTGGGAAACGGAGGCTATTTTTGATCCCTTTCGTTTCTATCCTTTCGTCCGGTTTACTATTACTATTGTATCTATAGTTTCGGCTTATACGTATGTGTGTGAGTGTATAGGTCTTCGGTTTATACGTATGTACAGCTAGCTGTAGCTACTTCTATATAACTGTAGCTGCTTGTGTGTATAGCTGATACAGCTTATATGTATAGTTGTAGTTCCTTATGTGCATGAGCTACTCTCCAAACAATGTTACTTCTTATTACTGTTCCTATCTCAACATACGTCCGCTGGATTCCGGCGGACATTTTCAATTTGTCATACGATTCTTTATTGATATACTCGTTCACTTTTATGCACGATCATGTTGCTTGGTTTTTGGCAATACGTAAGACAAGAACCCTATGCTAATGATTGTAGCTTGCCTACAATCCGAGCAGGATAATCTCAGAACAAAGGAGTAATGAATACATGGCTGCCATTGATATGCCTTCGCTGATCCTGCTTGTAATGGCAGGACTCGGTATCGTAGGTAAAAATACAACGGTCACGATTGCGATGCTCGTGCTGCTGCTTATCCGTGCGTTTGGCTGGCATCAGGCTTTCCCGTGGCTGGAAAAGTACGGCTTAACGATTGGTATTGTAATTTTGACAATTGGTGTGATGACGCCGCTGGCTAGTGGTAAAATTTCCATCGATACGATCCTTTCCTCCTTTCTCAGCTGGAAATCGCTTGTCGCTGTAGGCATTGGTCTATTTGTCGCTTATCTGGGCGGACGCGGTACGATCTTGATGACGAATCAGCCAACGCTAGTAGCAGGATTACTGATCGGAACGCTGATTGGTGTCGCCTTTTTCAAAGGAGTTCCAGTTGGACCATTGATCGCGGCTGGACTGCTATCTCTGCTCATCGGTAAATCTTAATTCCCTCTATAATAGCGAGGTGTTCAGATGAAAAAGCTAACGACAGCAGCCAAAAATCGTATCGCTCGTGACTGGAGCGAGGTGCTTTCCGATTATACGATAATCAAGCCTTTACACTGGGTTAAACGTTATGGCCCTCTTCTGATCGGCGTATATATGAAGCCAGTCTATGGCGGCGAGCATTATGTGCCGATTGTACATACGCACTCTTTGATGACGGTATTTCCAGTTATTTCGTTAGTCTGTCCCCTTCCTATGTATGATGCCAGAGGTAGAGAAGAATCGATTAGCTTCATTCGCCATAGTCAGGAGTTTCAATATATCGCAGCGGCGTTTCGCTCCCAGTATAGCGCGATCCTCACAGAGCCGATAACCTATGCAGCGATGCAGCAATGGTATGATGCATCCATCCGCAGTGCTACAGATTATCCCGTGCAAGCGATGACCGATGCGGTGTTGCTCTCCTGGTGGTGCAATGAAATGCAGCAGGCTGAAGCGCTGATTCTCAGCTATAGCGCCATGATTGCGATATGGCCCGCCGCGGCTAGCACTCGTTTTGGAGGTTCAGCAGGCTGGGAGCAGCGTGTTCGTGCTCAGGCGAATCATGAACAGCTTCATCATACCGCTACGGCAGAATTGACAAAATTCAAGCTTGATACACTTCAGGATTATGGTTTAATTAGCTCTGACTAGAGCGATTGGAGGATGCATGACCTTCACTATAGTCTGGCGTTATACGCATGATCAGGCTGTAGCTCTCCTTGTACTCCCTGCTTGCTACAGCTGTACTTCGATTTTTTGCAAGTTTGCATTTATTGCGAGGGATCGAATATGGTATACTGCCAGTACAGCTTTGACTGTTTTTCTAAATGGTCAGGTTAACAACGATGTGTATACGTATGCATTTCCAGGAGGATTTGTCCATGTCCCAGACATTTGTCATTGAAGCGGTCATGATCGCGATTTATGGGCAGCTTCTAAACCCGGATAAACCGGTCAATTATATCGTTCCATACACAACGATTATGGAGTTATATGAATTTGCGGAAAGTGATGAACCCCTCATGAATAGTCCACTTGAGGATCGTGAGGTACGCAACCGGGTTCAAGAGCTGATCCGTTACTTAGAAGAGCCGCTCAATAAAAAGAAAATTCAGCGTTGTCTACAGATGCCATGGGCGCAAAGCTCTGGTATTGTATTTAGCGACAACGTGCAAATATCTGTCGTCAATGCGCTGGATAATGCGTATTACGGCGAGTCATTTGACCCGATCGAAACCGAATTAATTCTATCTTCACTGAAAAAGGAAGCGCCGATGCTAACCGATCAGTTCGAGTTAATTCAGCGTATGATCGAAGCGAAGGTACCTGTTCAGGTATTCGATATTGAAGATTTCTCTTATGCTCTAGAAGGTACTTCGCCCGTATAATCGCCAGGCAGTATAACCTAAAAAAGCTTCCAAAAGCGTGCCTGATGTACACGGCATCGTCCTTTTGGAGGCTTTTTTGTTGTAAAGATTACACATAATATACACTGTGACATTCTCATCTTCTGCCATCCTTCTATATATAGCATCCCATTACATATTCCCACTAATTCCGTACATGCTCAGCATCGAGGCACCTAGCATGAAGAAGCTTACCGATAGACAGAGCACCGCGTACCGTCCTCTTAGCACATGCTGACGGGTAAAATAAATAGCCGCTGTTGCGAACATCACACTGACCAGTAGCCATAAAAAGACAACCATTCCTGTTAATGTACTCATCTCTCTCCCATTCCTTTCCTGTATAACGTATATTGCCTTACTGCTTCGTCTACTGGAGCAGCTAAGCATGTCGTTATCATACCCATGCTGTATGAACGCTATGTAACGATAAGCTTAATGCTAGATAAATTCACGTATGGCTATGACAGGTATACTACTTTTTGCTGTGTTCTGATCGGTAGGCACCGGTCCATCACCCCTGTTCTGATCGCTATATACCAATCAATAATCGAGCGTCTGCGCTTATGTTATTGATATATTTTATAAGCAAATCGATCTTATCTATTAGTAAACGCATTGACGCTACTGCATGTACATCATACATTTAATGGCATAATTCATATTTATTCGATAGGAATTAAATGAATAATTCGGATCTGAGGGGAAGCTTATGCTAGATCATTTATCGCTTGAAACACATGCATGGAGGGATACGCTGGAAAGTGATCTGTCGCGCATTCGTCGTCACCTGCATCGTTATCCGGAATTGATGTTTGACGTTGATCAAACGATGAGTTTAATTGCTGGCTTATTACGCAAATGGGATATCGAATTGCATGAGCAGGTAGGACGTCATTTTCATAAAGGGGTGATCGGTATTTTACGCGGATCACAGCCAGGGCCTGTTGTTCTGCTGCGTGCCGATGTGGATGCACTGCCTATTCATGAGCAAAATACAGCCGCTTATGCATCGACTCGCGAAGGAATCATGCATGCCTGTGGTCATGATGCGCATACCGCGATGCTGCTTGGCGCCGCCAGGGTACTGACAGCCGAACGCGAGCAGTTGCACGGAACGATTATTTTTGCTTTTCAACCGGCCGAGGAAGGCGCGCAGCCTTCACTACTCGATGGACGATTGATTAGCGGTGGTCGCGATCTGATCGAGGATGGCCTATTAGAGCATGTCGATCAGGTATTTGCACTGCATGTATGGCCGCAATTGGAAACCGGACAGCTCGGTATTCATAACGATGTGGCGATGGCGGCATCGAGTCATTTTACCATTACCTTTCATGGTACACCTGGTCATCATAGCACGCCCCATCTGGCTTCAGACAGTATTATGATGGCGGCACGCTTTATTAACGATATCAAGCTGTTTATGGCAACTCAGATTGATCCGCTGGAAGCAACCGTACTGTCATTTGGAACATTGCACGCTGGCACTGTAAAAAATGCTATTGCTGGCAAAAGCGAGCTGACCGGCACCTTCCGCTCCTTCCATTCACAAACGGTAGAACGTATCACATCCGCTATCCAGCTTTATGCGGAACAGATTGCTGCGCAGCATGGTGGAACCGCCGAGATTGTACAGCGTACAGGCACCGTGCTGCGTAATGATCCGGCTGTCGTAGAGCAAGTGAAGGCAGCGGCAGCAGAAGTATTCGGTTCAAGCGGTATTCAGTCATTAGAGCCCGTACTGGCAGGTGAAGACTTTGCGCTGTATACGCATCAGCGCCCCGGAGCCTTTGCTTTTATCGGCTGTCGTGCACCAGAGCAACAGGAGGTTTATCCACTCCATCATCCACGCTTTGATATTGATGAAAATGTACTGCTGCTGGGCACACGCCTGCATGTGCAGTTTGCCCGAAAAGCGTTATCCTCTATCTCTCATCAACGAAAGGATGAATCCGATGAATGATGTTACACCTAAAATCGCTTTACACTATTCCCGACGCAGCCTATGGATTGGCTTGCTTGTAATGGTATTTATTTTGTCGGGTTGCGGTTCCCATGCAGGCACTGGCAGCGAATCTGCACAGGCTGCCAATGGCGGAACCGGCGGTACGCTCACCTATGCGCTGGCGACAACGCCTGATACGCTTGATCCGCAGCGAAGTGGCTGGGCCGTATCGGTGCGTGTATTTGGCAATATTTATGACAATCTGGTTGTCCAGGATCAAGACGGCAAAATCAAGCCCTGGCTGGCAAAAAGCTGGACAACCTCCACAGATGGATTGAGCTATACGTTTAAGTTACGTAAAGATGTTACCTTCCATGATGGCACCCCATTCAATGCAGAAGCTGTCAAATTCAATCTGGATCGTATTATCAATCCAGTAACCAAGGCAGCGAATGCACTCGCGCTCATACAACCATATCAATCATCCAATGTGATTGACGAATATACGATCAAAGTTAATCTGTCGCATCCATCGCAGGCATTTCTTGCCAATCTAAGCCAGTCGATGCTGGGCATCATCTCTCCTACCGCAGCCAAAAAATACGGCGAGCAGTTTGGACAGCATCCTGTCGGCACAGGTCCATTTGAATTTGTGAGCTGGGAAGACAATGCCAGCATTAAGCTGAAGCGTAATGATCGCTATGCATGGGGACCCGAAACAGTGGACAATACAAAGGCACCTCAACTGGATGGAATTACATTTTCCATTATTCCAGAGGAAGCTACGCGTGTTGGCAGTGTACAGAGTAGACAGGTGCTAGCCGCTGAAACCGTCCCTCCGCAAAATATACTCGGACTGCAAAACAGCTCGGATCAGCAATTGCTGCAAACCGATACACCTGGCTTACCTTATACGCTTTTTATTAATCAACGCAATGCTCCGTGGAACGAGTTAAAAGCACGGCAGGCACTGCAATCCGCTATCGATGTCGGCGCCATTGTCAAAACGCTGTATCTCGGAACCTACAAACAAGCATGGTCTGCACTCACTCCAAACATTCTAGGCTATGATGCATCACTGGAAAATAAAATCCAGCCCAATGTAGAGCGAGCCAATCAATTACTGGATGAATTGGGCTGGACACGCGGTGCAGATGGAATTCGCGTGAAGGACGGCAAACGGCTAGTACTACGATATGTCGATAGCTCCCCTAATCGCGAAAAACGCAATGATATCGCCGCTATGGTACAGCAGCAATTAAAAGCCGTCGGGATCGAAGTACAGGTAAATATTACGAAAGATATCGCTACCATCGTCTTTCAAAATAAGGCATATGATCTGTATGGAAATAGTCAGGTGAACGCCGACCCCAATGCATTATCTTCCTTCTATCACACCCCGGCAGCTGGTGCACGCGAAACGCTGACAGGCTACTCTGATCCGCAGCTCGATACATGGCTGGAAGAAGGTGCTGTGACCAAGGATTCTACTAAACGTCAACAGATCTATCGCCAAATTCAGGAGCGGATTAGCGATCAGGCGCTCATTATTCCAGTGTATATTTTCCCATATACCGTGGTCGCTTCTAAAAGTGTGCACGGTCTACACTTTAACTATCTGGGATATCCGGTCTTCAATGATGTGACATTAACAGGAACAGGAGGATGACCATGCTTCGTCTGGCAGGAATCCGTATCATCTCGTCCTTACTGGTCGTGCTGGGATCATTGATACTCGTATTTGCTATCTTTTATCTACTGCCGGGCGATCCGGTGTTGTCCATGATTGATCCAACGTATGCTACCGCGGAAATGATTCAAAATTTGCGGGTACAGCTAGGGCTGGATCAACCCTTTTACATTCAATTCTGGCACTATTTGAGTGGTATATTACGTGGCGATTTTGGCGTATCGATGCTGAATTCAGAGCCTGTATTGCCTAAAATTCTGGCTCATTTTCCCGCAACGCTCATGCTTACGCTAACGAGCACGCTGATCACCGCAGTTATTGGAGTTACACTCGGTGTGCTGTCCGCTGTACATCGTAATGGGTGGATTGACGTTCTGGCTCGCATTATCGGATTGTTCGGTATTTCGATGCCAACCTTCTGGTCAGGCATTCTGTTGATCCTTATCTTCTCTATTCAGCTCGGCTGGTTTCCAGCAATGGGCTCAGATGGCTGGCAGACACTCGTACTTCCCTCCATTGCACTCGGTATCGTGGGTGCTGGCTTTATTATTCGGATGGTGCGAACGAGCATGCTGGAAGTGATTCATGAACCGTTTATTACAACCCTTCGTGCTAAAGGCATTAGTGAGCGGGTGATCATGTACCGCCATGCGTTACGCAACGCATTAATTCCGGTCGTTACCGTTGTCGGGATGCAGCTTGGCGAAATGCTGGCAGGTACAGTCGTTATTGAGACGGTCTTTTCCAGACAGGGCATCGGGCGTATTCTTGCCGATGCGATTATGGGACGGGATATTCCGGTTGTGCAGGGTGTCGTCTTTTTCACAGCGATTGTGTATGTGTTGATTAATCTGATTGTGGATCTGTCGTATGCGTATATCGATCCGCGCATCCGCCGCTCTACTTGAATGATATAGCGAATGCCTTATTAGCAGCATGAGTTCAACTATAGACCGATATACGACAAATCGTATCCAAAATAGGAGGATTGCAGATGAAAGCTCTATTCGGTATAGCTACCGTGAATCGGCGCGATGCTGCAAATCATGCTCTACAAGCCGAAAGTCATGGCTGGAAAAAGCAAAAGCGACAGCAATGGTTCAGTCTGCTGCTGGCTGGAATTGCCTCGGCACTCGTTGCGTCACTGATCGTATTTGCGTTAGTTCCACAATGGATCGCGCCCTATTCGCCTACTGCCATGATGGCAGATCGTATTTTGCAGCCGCCTGGAGCTACGAACTGGCTCGGAACGGATTATTTTGGTCGCGATATATTAAGTCTGGTTATCTATGGCACAAGAGTCTCACTATTAATCGGCTTCAGCTCTGTTCTTGCTGGCGTACTTGCTGGTGGTATACTGGGCGCACTGGCAGGCTATGCAGGAGGTTGGACAGATACGATCATTATGCGCATTATGGATATTTTGATGACGATTCCGGGTGTATTGCTCGCACTTGCTATTGCCGCAGCATTAGGTCCTGGTCTGCCTAATATTGTGCTAGCGATTGCAGTTGCTTCCATCCCTGGCTATGCACGAGTCATGCGTGGTGGGATTGTTGGGCTTCGCACACGTGGTTATATTGAGTCAGCACGTGCGCTTGGTGCTTCTAACTGGCATGTCATTCGTCGCCATATTTTGCCGAATGCCGTATCTCCTGTACTGGTAATGGCAACGATCGGTCTGGGTAGTTCCATTTTGACCGGAGCCGGGCTGAGCTTTCTTGGTCTGGGAACGGTGAGTGAGATTCCTGATTGGGGAGCCCTGCTATCACAGGGACGTGGCTACTTGACGATCGCATGGTGGATATGTACATTTCCAGGGCTAGCCATTACCAGCTTTGTCCTCGCCGTTAATCTAATTGGGGATGAGCTGCGCGATCGATTAGATCCCCGTGTCGGAGCCTAATAGCAACTTTACTATGTAGAAACGATTATCAATGCCCTTATCCTCGCGGCATCTGTAATCCTATATTAAAATCACAAAAAAAGCGGTATGCACCTCATGTGCACACCGCTCTTCATCGTTTAGCTACCCGCTTATCGTTCATGCTCGCTTACATTCGATCGCTTACGATTCTGGAATATAGGCGTAACGGATGTCATCCTCATGATCCATATACTCTACATTCAATCGATAACCGTTCAAATACCACATATCCTGAGATTCCATATAGAACTGGATCCCTTCTGCCTGCTGCTGAAGTACCGGACTGATTGGCTGCTCTACCGAAATACCGAGCGAAAAGCCCGGATGAATATCGCTATTACTACTGTAGCGGGCGTAAAAGCGAATCGCATCGCCCTCCTTCAGATCAAGCTCCTTTTTATACCAGCGTGCTGCTTCATCAGAAACTGCAATGGACATCATTGATCCCGCCTTTCTTTAAGTTTAATTCATTCAATGCATACAACTGCGATACAATACATTGTGAAGTATAACCATGTAAAGGTCTTGGTATCCTATACCCTCAACATGCAATTATTATATCATGCTTGCAAGATATTCGTCACAGCTTCATGCCAGCTTAATGGGTGCAACATGACATGTCAGTGTATATTCAGCCTGAAAGCGACTACGTTTCGTTATCCGCAATTCCATTTGACATAACTACTTGATATGAAGTTCGTTATGTAAACTTTTTTAACTCTATACGGAAAAATAGAATTCATGATATCTAAAATTTGTTATAAAATCGACAAGTTTTTGATTGACAACGTAAAAAACGCAGTGCTACAATCAGACACAGGCAAGTGATAATTTTCAAATTATTGCCATCTGCCACTATTCCAAGAAGAAAGGGTGAACTCCATGCGTCCACTGATGATCGTACATAACCTTGATATGACTTTCGATATGAATTTTGATTCGATGGGACAACTTAACAATGGAGCAACCCGGCAGATGGATATCCTTCTTCAAGGTGATTGGTACGCCTGACTACACCTTACAAGTATCCACTGGAGATTATTCGCGCGGTTGCTCACAACCGTGCGCTCATATGACGTCCAATGATTAGGACACGTCGTCTGCTTATGCACACGACGTGTCTTTTTTTGGTTGCTGCATGTGGAAGGATGCCAGAATAGCAAGTTTGGAACAGCATGTCGAAGCAATGAGAGGTAACATGGTGCAGATGACATTTGCACCGGAAAGGTAGTGATACTATGTTCGCTGTTTTGAAAAATCTCGGCTGGTTTTTTCGCCGGGAACGTAAGAGGTATTTGATCGGGATTATTATGCTGGCGGTGGTTGGCGTGATCGAACTCGTTCCGCCCAAGCTGCTTGGAGAAGCGATTGATCAGATTTCTGGAGGCACCATTACGTACCAATCGCTGTTTTATTACTCTGGAACGATCGTATTGACGATGGCTCTCATTTATGGAATCACCTACGTCTGGATGCATAGCCTGTTTGGTGGCTCCAATCTGGTCGAACGACTGCTACGCACACGTTTTATGGCGCATCTGCTACGCATGACACCGCCATTTTTCGAGCGTAGTCGTACAGGGGATCTGATGGCAAGAGCGACTAACGATCTTCGCTCTGTTGCACAGACGGTTGGATTCGGGATGCTGACCTTGACCGACTCCACAGTCTATCTGCTGACCGTCCTGATGGCGATGGGCTTTCTGATTAGCTGGAAGCTGACGTTGGCTGCTATTTTACCATTGCCCTTTATCGCCCTGTCGATGGCAATTTACGGTAAAGTCATTCACTCGCGCTATACACTGGCACAGGATGCTTTCGGTGATATGAATGACCAGGTACTGGAATCGATCGCTGGTGTGCGTGTTATTCGCGCTTATGTACAGGAGCGTCAGGATGAGAAACGATTCGAGCATATTACGAATGATGTATATCGTAAAAATCTGGCGGTAGCTATGGTGGATGGATTGTTCGAGCCAACGATTCGATTGTTCGTTGGACTGAGCTATATTATCGGTCTCGGCTACGGAATCTATCTCGTATTCAATAATGAGCTGACACTCGGTAACCTGGTGTCCTTTAACATCTATCTGGGCATGATGATCTGGCCGATGTTCGCTATTGGCGAATTGATCAATATTATGCAGCGTGGTAATGCATCGCTGGATCGTGTCAATGAAACGCTTGCGGTGAAGCCGGATGTGGAAGATATCGATGAGCCATTCCCGGTGAAGCGCCCAGATCGCATTGAATTTAAAGATGTGATGTTCCGTTATCCAACCTCTACAGTGGATAATTTACAGCAGGTTTCACTTCGCATCAAAGCAGGCGAAACGCTGGGTGTTGTCGGTCGAACCGGTAGCGGTAAGTCCACGCTGCTCAAGCAATTACTGCATGAGTATCCAGCAGGCAGCGGTACACTGAGCATCAATAGCGTACCGATCCAGCATATTGCAAAGGATCAGCTACATAGCTGGCTTGGATATGTACCGCAGGAGCAAATTTTGTTCTCGCGTAGTGTACGGAACAATATTCGCTTTGGTAAATCGGATGCTACGGATGAAGAAGTGATGACAGCAATTCGCACAGCTGCCTTCGATAATGATCTGCATACCTTCCCGGAAGGTCTGGACACGGTCGTAGGTGAGCGCGGGGTTGCTCTCTCCGGTGGACAAAAGCAGCGTGTTTCTCTAGCACGAGCATTTATCTCCAACCCGGAAATTCTGATTCTGGATGATGCATTATCCGCAGTCGATGCTAGAACGGAAGCACGTATTATTGAAAATATCCGCAGCGAGCGTTCAGGTAAAACGACGCTGATCGCTACTCACCGCCTATCTGCGGTTGAGCATGCTGACCATATCGTCGTACTGGACAAAGGACGAATTATAGAAGAGGGAACACATGCCGAGCTGCTACAAGCCGACGGCTGGTACCGTGAGCAATATGAGCGGCAGCAGGTTTCGGATTCTCTTGATGAGGAGGTGTCTTAATCGTGGAGACACAGGATTTGAATGAACAGCCGATGACACGGCTGGATAATAAGACAATTACGAAGCGATTGTATCAATACGCTTTACGCGCCAAAAAGACATTTATCGTTGCGCTGATCATGCTCGTGATCGGCGTCGGCGCCGAGCTGGCTGGTCCATTTATCGCTAAGAACATTATCGATAATCATATGTTTGCTATTGAGCAGCCTTTTTACGAAACGACTGCTAACGATACGAATGCGGCTGCCTACAATGGAAAGTTCTATAAGCGTGAAGGCTTGTGGGCAGAAGGTGCTACCAAAGGTAACGAGGCTCATGTCCTGCAAAGTGGAGCCAGCTTCTATTTTGTAGAAGGACCGATGCAGACAACAACAGGTGAAAAAACATATGCCGATGGTAAGCTGACGATCAGCAGCCCGCAGGGTGAGCAAGCTGTCTACAACGCAGTTCCGCTATCGGCTAGTGAATTGTTTTCCTTTTATAAGCCAGAGCTGCCGAGTATTTATAAGCTGATCGGACTTTACTTTATCTTTTTGATCATCTCGATCATTACAGAGTTTGGTAAAACGTACTGGCTGCAATCCTCTGCCAACAAGGTCATTCAGCAGCTGCGTATCGATCTATACGCTCATATCCAGCGCTTGCCTGTGCCGTTCTTTGATAATCTGCCCGCAGGTAAAGTCGTATCACGGGTAACGAATGATACGGAAGCAATAAAAGACCTGTTTGTTGCGGTTCTGGCTAACTTTAGCTCAGGTACAGTCTATATGCTGGGCGTGTATGTGGCGCTGTTCATTCTGGATTTCCGACTTGGACTTGTCTGTCTATTCCTTGTACCGGTACTGATCGCATGGGTTATGATCTATCGCAAAATTGCAACCAAGTACAACAAAATTATCCGTTCTCGTCTGAGTGAGATTAATGCGATCATCAATGAATCGATTCAAGGGATGTCGATCATTCGCATCTTCCGTAAGCAGAAGCAGACACAGGATGAATTTGAACAGTTAAACAATGACTATCTGTTCTATCAAAATAAAATGCTGCGTCTAAATTCATTGACCTCGCACAATCTGGTCAATGTGCTACGTAACCTGACGCTAGCTATGGTGCTATGGTACTTCGGTTCTGCTGCACTCGGTAGCTTTGATAGTGCAATCTCGCTGGGTGTGCTGTATGCATTCGTCGATGTGCTTGGACGTCTGTTCCAGCCGATGACAGGTATGGTGAATCAGCTGGCTGCACTCGATCTGTCGATGGTATCCGCAGGACGTGTGTTCGAGCTGATGGACGAGGAAGGCGAAGCCGTAACCGATGGCTCGATGCCTCGCTATAAAGGGGATGTACAGTTCAAGGATGTTACATTTGCCTATAAAAAAGACCCTGTACTGAAAAATATCAACTTTGAAGCGCGTCAAGGTCAGACGGTCGCACTTGTCGGTCATACCGGCTCAGGCAAAAGCTCGATCATCAATCTGCTGTTCCGCTTCTATGATCCACAGCAGGGCAAAATTACCATCGATGGTCAAAATGTTCGCGATCTGCCGAAGCAGTGGATTCGCCAGCATATGGGTATCGTCTTGCAGGACCCGTATCTATTTACCGGTACGATCGCGTCTAATGTCAGTCTGGACAATGAAAAGATTAGCCGCGAACGACTGGAGCAGGCACTGCGCGATGTAGGTGCGGATACCATTCTGGCCGATCTGCCAAAGGGCTTTGATGAGCCTGTAGTGGAAAAAGGAAGTACATTGTCTGCTGGACAGCGTCAATTAATCTCTTTTGCCCGCGCACTTGCGTATGATCCAGCTATTCTAATTCTGGATGAAGCGACAGCCAATATCGATACCGAGACAGAAGCACTGATCCAATCTGCACTCGAAGTGTTAAAACGCGGACGGACTACCTTTATCGTTGCCCACCGTCTCTCCACCATTCGTAGTGCCGACCAGATTCTGGTGCTGCATCGCGGAGAAATCGTTGAACGCGGTACACATGATGAGCTGATGGAGATCGATGGACGCTATCGTCAAATGTATCGCATGCAAACCGGGATTGGCTCGAATGCTGTTCCAGATGGTACAGAACGTCCCGAGGATCGCGAAGTTCCTGTACCCGCAGGGCTGGTTGGGCGTACGACATAAGGTAGAGATATGAGATGAGACAAATAAGAATGGAGAAGCGATAAGGAGCGTTGGGTTGAACCTACCTCCTTTCACTCTTCACTCTTCACTCTTCACTCTTCAGATGAAAATGTACATTATATTAGCGTTATAATCAGGGCAATGCAGGATCGGTTTCTGCAGGAGCATATATTTCGGTGTACATGCGTGGTATCGTGGCGCGTGACATCGTTTCATTTCAATTTACCTTTAGACTTAGCAATGGATAAGCTAGATCGAAGACTTTATATCATAGCTCTCGTGCTCCATAATGGGCGAGAGCAAGTATTGCATATCATAATCGTAGCTTTTTTAGAACGACAATAGCTTTTAGCATGTATAGACTGGCAGTTTAATGCTGCCCGTGCAACTACAACAGGTCAGGCATCATAGACGATTGGAGTGCTAATTACGAGCGTCTTTATTTACTGCCCTGTTTATAGCTCCTGTAGAATGACCTGCGCAAATGAATTGGCGCCAAAACAAACAGACCGTATACACTTCTTATCGTAGCGATATGGCTACGTCTAGCTGTGATACGGTCTGTTTTTTAATTGGAATTAGATTCAGGCGGTGAATACCTTCGTTTTTTCTAATAAACGCGAGGTCATGCTGCTCAGCTCATCGGAGGAGGAAGAGATTTCTTCCATGATCGCTGTTTCTTCATGGGTTGCAATCGAGATCTGGCGTGCGCCTTCATGGAATTTATCCGCCATTTCGCGAATTTGCTGCACATGCTGGTATGTTAGCTCGACGCGATCCGTTTGCTCGGAGATGGAGCTTTCCATTAATTGTACAGCCGCCATGAATTCATCGACAACGCTTCCAAACTCATTCAATGTACGCTCCACCTGACTTGTATGCTTCGTCTCACGCTGTACAAGCTCATTTTGATTATGGATAAGCTCTACG
This sequence comes from Paenibacillus hunanensis, assembly GCF_034055775.1. Lineage (NCBI taxonomy): Bacteria > Bacillati > Bacillota > Bacilli > Caryophanales > Paenibacillaceae > Paenibacillus > Paenibacillus hunanensis. The sequence continues at coordinate 3,501,792 of NZ_CP139194.1, forward strand.
GTGGCATGAATTTGCGTTTGTACCGCGGTGATCAATGATTGAATGCGCTGTGCGGAATCATTACTTTGTTCTGCCAGTTTACGAATTTCGGAAGCAACGACAGCGAACCCTGCGCCGTGCTCGCCAGCATGAGCCGCTTCAATGGATGCATTCAGTGCCAGTAGATGCGTTTGCTCGGCTAGCTCTTTTACCGTACCGCTAACTGCGCCGATATCGGAAGCCTGATTGTCCAGCAGTCGCACCGTTTGCTCGGCTTGATTTTGCGAAATGGATAAGGTATCCATGCCTGTCTTCAGCGAAGCGAAAATACCACGTGTGGATTGGACAGAGTTTTCCATCGTACTGGACAGCTCCAGCATATGATGAGACTTATCACGCATCTGCTGAAAGGAACCGAGCATATTTTCCGCAGTTTTCAGCGAGGTTTCCGCAGATTCCTGTTGCCGCTGTACACCCTGATAGATGCCATCGGCAATCGTCGATAACGATTCAATCTGATGCGCTGCTTCATTAATTGCCCCGCTCAAGGAATCAGCATTGCTGGAGGTGGTACTTGTATTACGAGCAATATCGCCAACGATATCTTTAATATTCGTTACCATCATCCGAAATGCATCATTCAACACTTTAATCTCATCTTCTTCACGGCGTTCAGGAATATCAACCGTCAGGTCACCAGCAGATACATGCTCGGCAATCTTCGACAGCTGTACAATCGGACGCGTCAAAAAACGAGAGATCACGAAACCCAGAATACCGCTCCATGTAATACCGAGCAGCAATACAATCGATACATACATCCAATCCGCCATACCAGATGCCAGATAAGACTTCAAATAAAAAATAAAGAAAGCGCTTGTACCATACGTAATGATAGACACGGCAATAAAGCTTGCCACCAGCTTAGAACCAAGAGAGAGTTTCATAGTGCACCTCGCAAATCGTGATTTTGGGTAAGGTTGGATTGGAATAAATACAGAAATGTTGGAGATTCTACGAGCTGCTAGCTGCTCATATACACACTATTGTTCATTCACAATCTTATTAATTTAAATTTTATCAAAAAGCTAAACTAATCGTTGTGATGTAAGTCACAGTTTCTAAGTTTTTTTAAGCCTTTTGAACTACAATTCAATTTAGCTCTTTTCTCCTTCTTTGTCTACCTATAAATTGCATTTTTGTTAGTAATATTCATAGCTTTAACGCAGTTTACTTGCTCTATCAGTCGCTTACCGCTATGCTAGAAATATCAAGCGAATGGATCACATTACACATCATAGACAATTAGACTTAGAAGGGAATGAAGCCACTCATGGAACGCGCTAGACTATGGAGCGAACGTTTTAAATTATTTTTTCTAAACAATCGCTTCGTTATTTTTTTGCTTGTGTTATTTTTGATTTCGATTAATATTTTTATGCTTTCTAAAATTCCGTATGTGTTCACCCCATTGATCGTACTGGTTAAAACGGTCATTTTGCCGATCATCTTGAGCGGTATTTTATTTTATCTATTCAATCCGCTCGTCGACTTTTTGGAACGGCATAAAGTCAAACGTATTTATTCCATTATTTTGCTCTATATTCTCATTATCGGCGTACTCGTACTTATTATTAGTCTGGTTATTCCGGTCATCAAAAGTCAGATTCTCGAATTGATCGGTAATATTCCAACACTGTATGATCAGGCGACCGTTCAAATTCAAAAATGGCTTGGCAGCGATGTATTCCTCCAAATTCAGCAATCACTGAATGTGAATCCGCAAGAACTACTGAAAACACTCTCTGCTCGTGGCGAAGCATTGTTCAGTAGCGGATTTTCAGGATTTGCATCTACATTTTCCGGTATTGGTGGTTTCCTCGGTACATTAACAGAGGTTATCCTGTCGATCGTAACCGTACCGTTCATCCTGTTCTACCTGCTCAAGGATGGCAAAAAGTTACCGTCGTACATTCTGCAATTCATTCCGGTTAATCTGCGCGGACAAACCTCCGAAGTGATGTCGGAAATGAATAATAAAATCAGCTCGTATATTCGCGGTCAGATTATCGTTAGCTTTTGCATCGGTATCCTGCTGTATATCGGCTACAATATTATCGGTCTCGATTATGCGCTTGTACTGGCGATTATCGCTTCGTTTACAAGTATCGTGCCTTATCTCGGGCCTGCAATCGCCATTACGCCTGCTCTGGTCGTTGCACTCGTAACCTCGCCAGTCATGCTGCTCAAAATGATCGTTGTATGGACCGTGGTACAGTTGATTGAAGGTAAACTGATTTCTCCACAAATTATGGGTAAATCGCTGAAGGTTCATCCGATCACGATTATCTTCGTTATTTTGACAGCAGGTAATCTGTTCGGCGTAGTAGGTATTCTGCTAGCTGTACCAGGCTATGCGGTACTCAAGGTCGTTATTACGCATCTGTTCGAATGGCTGAAAAAAAGCTCTGATCTGTATGAAACGAAGAAGGTTACGGAGAAGCCAATCGAAGTCGAGCCGAAGAAGGTTTAAATTAACGATTAGAACAGTTTTAGGAGGCATCCATTACAATCCATTGCATATATAATGGTGGAAATGAATCCTACAATTAGTGGTACATTTATTTTTCTAAATGTATATGTATTTCTTACCTCTACCTGCTTCAATCTAAAATTTGCATCAAATAAGCGATCTAATTAATAAATCGTCATAAAAAACAGCCCGCTCGAATGTATCGAGGGGCTGTTTTTCTATATCTATTCTTCATCACAGTTATCCATGATGATGATGTATTCGTTAAATCGCTAACTCATCGTCTGGATCATACGGATGCATGATTCATTGCACCAAATGCCATTACTTCGTTGCCAGCTCCGGAGTATAGCCTGCTGGAATAACCGTCTCTACTTTACCTTCGCTAATCACCTGCGGATACATCATACCTGGCTCAGGCTGAGTCATAGAATAGGAAATAATCGCACGTTTGTCATCGGTCAGCTTCACATTATCGATCTTCAAGCCATAGCCCGGGTTAGGCAGTTCGACAGTTAAGGTAACCTTTTGCTTGCCATCCGCAGTACTGGTTACGTTCAGTAGCGGCTCATCCCCCATCTGCGATCCCTCCGATCCGGTAGCTGGTGGTGTTGTCGTATCATCATTCTGATTCGCATGAGCACGATCAATCATCTTCACTGCACTATCTACCCATACCGCGGCGTCCATACGAGTAATGGCTTCCTTCGGCTCAAACTTCTTACCTACACTGGAACGTGGAATCACATTCATATTGACCAGTGTCTGAATGGCATTGGTTGCATCCTTATTGATCTGATCCTGATCCTCAAACACGACAAACATCTTCGTCGCTGGATACTGCCCCGTTGTATTGATCGCTTCATACAGCCACAGTGCAAAGTCCTCGCGATTCACTTCTGCGGATGGCTTAAATGTAGATGGCAACGACAGCTTGTTCGCCTTAGCCGCTTCCACTGCACCGGAATACCACGGCTGGTTTGCCGCTGGAATCACCTGTGCACCACCCTTTTTCAATTCAAATGCTTTGGCAAGAATCTGAATCGCCTGCGCCTGTGTTAATGAACCATTCGGCTTGAACTGCGTAGCGGTCACCCCATTAATAATTCCCTTGTCCTGAAGCGAGCTCACGATCGCTTGATTATCTGCGCCCTTCACATCTGTAAATGCGGCTGCTGCCGCCGAAGCTCCGCCAGCAATGGCACAGGACAACGCCAGTGTTGCTGCAACCTTTTGTTTTGCATTCCACATTGCATATCCCTCCATCTATTATCGAATTTTCAAATGATACGGGCTTACTATAAAGCATTTTATTGCCCATGATCACGGTTCTGTATGAACCTTCACTCTATAAACGATTAGGTATACGCAATTGTTGCACGCGATTTACATCTGTTGTGGAGCCGCCATACCAAGCAATTTTAACGTGCGCTCCAGCGTATGCCCGGTCCATTTTGCCAGCGCGAGACGATCTGCTTTTACCCGAGGGTCAGCGTCGACAATCCGATCTCGACTGTACCACTGATTGAATAGCCTTGCCGTCTGTAGTGCATAGCGCGCCATCACTGACGGCTCCTGTAGCTGTACCGCACGCGCCAATGCTTCACGATAGCTACCCAGATGACCTAATAGTTCCCATGCGGCATCACTCCACATCTCCGGCATTGGCGCATTGTGCGCTACGATAGGATCATTTACAAAGCCTTCTGCTTTACTCAATATACTGCAAATCCGCGCATGCGCATATTGTACATACGGTCCTGTTTCCCCTTCAAAACTGAGCGCTTCCTCTAGTGAAAAGTCGATCTCGTTCTGACGTGCATTTTTCAGATCGCTAAAAATAATAGCGCCAATCCCAATCTGCTCGGCAACCTGCTTCCGCTGTGGTAAGGCTGGATTCTTCTCCGCAATGATCTGAGCTGCACGTGCTACCGCTTCATCCATTAGTTGCTCTAGCAGCACGACCTTACCTTTACGCGTAGACATCTTTTTACCGTTAATTCGCATCAAGCCAAATGCGACATGGGTGCAATGATCTGCCCACTCATAGCCCATTTTGCGTAGTACAGCAAATACCTGACGAAAATGAAGCGTCTGCTCGCCGCCCACTACATACACCAGCTGATCACCAGCCATCACCTGCCGCCGATAGACCGCAGTAGCCAGATCACGAGTCGGATAGATCGTGGTTCCGTCTGATTTTAAAATCAAGCATGGCGGAAGCTCCAGCTCATCAAGCCGTACAACCTGTGCGCCCTGGCTTTCCTCCAGTAATCCAAGCGTCGTGAGCTGCTCCACAACTGCTGGCATTTTATCATTGTAAAAGCTCTCTCCCAGCACTTCATCGAATTGCACGCCTAGACGCTCATAGATCCCATTTAGCTTCTCCATACTGACCTTTACAAAATAGCGCCATAGCTCCAGCGCTTCTTCGTCACCCTGCTCTAGTCGACGGAACCACTCTCGTGCTTCGTCCTCCAGCTCTGGCATCGTCTCTGCTTCCTGGTGAAACTTGATATATACTCGCAGGGCTTCGCCAATCGGATCAGCAGCTGCCTGCTCTGGATTACTCCAACGCAGATGTGCCACAATCTGCTTGCCAAATTGTGTGCCCCAATCACCAATATGATTAACACTAATCGGCTCATGCCCGGCAGCCGCATAAATGCGGTACAGTGCCGCTCCAATCACGGTTGAACGCAAATGCCCAACGCCAAATGGCTTCGCGATATTAGGCGATGACATATCGATAATGATGCGCTGCTTCTGCTCCGGCTGGAGCTGTTCGTAATCTGGCAAAGCAATTGCATTCAGCAGCAGTGGTGCATAATGCTGCCGATTCCAGGATAGATTAACATAACCTCCAGTTGCTGCTGCTGTAGCATAAGGCGATGCAGCGGCACCAAGTTGCTCACTTAGCTCCACTGCAATCTGCTGCGGCGCACGGCGCCAGCTTTTCGCCAGTACAAAACAAGGGAAGGCAAGGTCACCCAGCTCAGATGAAGGCGGAACCTCCAGCATAGAGATCACCTGCTCTACGGGTAGCTCCGTTAATGGCTGGAGCCAATTCGCCGCCTGTTGCTTGAGTGAATAGGTAGTAATCATCGTTTATTCCTCCATATTCTTTATTTTTAATCATTAGTGGATCATCGGGTTGGTGCTTATTTTCTAAATAAATAGTTGCTAATACTTCTGAAAAATCAGAACAGATACGAGCCGATCTCAGACTCTTGCCAATAGATAAAATCTTGTTATAGCCTGACGACTGCAAATCGATGCTGCATCATGCTATATGAATGAGCTAGCATACCGATCAGGTCACTCGCATCAAATACAAAAAAGCTCCCGTCATCCGGTACGCTACTGCATACGCGGAGACGAGAGCTATTCATGCTTTCCCGTGGTGCCACTCCATGTACAATTCAAGAATGCGGAGGATGGGGCTTGTCTATGCTTGTACAGCATGATACGGCGAGGGCTTCTTATCATTGCCCTACGTTTCGCATCCGTTCTGTAACTCAGCACAGATATCGTCCAATCCTATTCTTCGAATTGTCACTCATGAACCTGTAACGAAGGTTAGCCGTGTCTGTCTATGCACATTACACCGCAAGCTTTCGGGCTATAATGGGTTGGACAAACCTTCTCCAGGGTGCGCTTCTGCCAGATGTACTGCTGCCGGCTCTCACCCTCCCGGCTCGCTCGAAGCAGACCATTCCAGACATACTCTCCCCTTCATCGAGGTCAAAATTATGTAGTTTAATCACCATGTGACCTACTTCCGAGTGAATGCATGGATGCCATACTGAATCATACTCACATGAGCTGTCAAAGATATTAAGCTGTATTATACGGTTGCGTTCAGTAGAAGGCAAGCATTTTTCGAGAAGAATGGGTGCTATCATTCTAATTGCAACTCCAGAATTGCCGTGTATATATTGCGATCGGAGCCTTTACGATCCAGTCCATTTTAATTCTCATTTCACTCCAGCCGCTCGCTCATCCTGGACATTCTTTTCGTATTCATTCACGCAAAAAAAGCCATATTCGCTCTTCCACAGGCATTCGCCCTACACGAGCAGGAAACAACCTGATCGCCGGAAACACGACAATATGGCTTATCTGTTCGAATATAAGAATACAGAAGTAGTGATGATTACACCAGCGCCAGCGAACCTTCAAGCTCACGGCACATTTCTGCACAACGACGGCATGCCTCTACGCAATCCTGACAATGCGTCTGCTCGTGCTTGGAGCATTCTGCGATGCATGCTTCACATGCTTTTGCACATAGACCCGCAATCTCTGCTGCAAATGCATTACCCTGACTCAGCGCTTGAATCGTAAAGGAGCACACTTCTGCACAATCGCGATTCACACGAATGCAGTCGCATAGTTTTTCCAGATCATACTGCTTCAGGTTGGATACATAGGACAGATTACAAGCATTCATCGCTTCAACACAAGCTTCGATGTAAGGACGGTATTGATGTGGTGTAGACATCGTATAAACAACCTCCAGTATAGTTCAAATTAAGTACCCTGCATGAACGTCCAGCGTATCCTAGGCGCCTGGGTTCAGGCACCGGGTGATTATTGAACTATTACCCGCGACTTACTCTGGTTGAAACTCTGTCGAATACTTGCTGAACAGCTTATAGATTTGTCTCCTGCTGCTCCAATAGCTGCAATTGTTCCTGAATATGGCGTTTGTCGAAATGCTCGCCGATAAATACCGCGACATCTGGCACTTCCTTTTGCGGTGTAATTTTCATAAAATCACTTTGCTGATACGCATACTGGAATAAAAAGCGACTATTCGTATCGCTAAATGTTAAGATGCCTTTGGCACGGTACACCTCAGACGGCAAGCTCGCAATCAATCGCTCAAAAGCTTCACTGTTAATCGGCTGTTCAAAATAATGCGTATAGACCATCACATGTTCATGAGAATGATGCAACCCGGCATGCTTATGATCATGATTATGTTCATGCCGATGAGCGGATGTCTCGGACGAGGTAGCTTCGGTAGAAGCAGCCATTTCAGCAGTCGTACTATCGTCTTCTATCGCTGCGGAATGACAGCCACAATGCTCATCATCCGTATGATTGTCAGCATGAGAATGGGTAGCATTTGTCCCGGCATTCGGTGTAGTATTCTCCGCTACCATAGCTACTTCAGCCTGTACCGAGCTATCGGCGGCAAGGGATGGATGCGCTTCTTCATACAGCGCACGATCAAGCTCGCAACGTACAGTCGTGTACATCGGTGCATAAGGGTTCCAGCGACGTGCAATCTCCTGTACCTGTGTTAACTGCTCTGGCTGTACGAGATCACTTTTATTCACGATTAATATCGAAGCTGCTCGGATCTGCTCCTGCATTAGTCGATACGTTTTGCCCTGTTGCTGCTCATACAGCTCCCACAGATGCATTGCATCGACGACAGTGATCAGATTACGCAGCTCCATACGATGGTAGAGCGAGATTTCAGTCACTGCATCGAGAATTTCCACTGGATTTGCTACACCGGAGGCTTCGATTATAATGACATCTGGCTCGCCTGATTGAATGAGATTGTACAGCTCCATGCCCAGATCGGCTCGATTGGAACAGCAAATACAGCCACTGAGCAGCTCTGCCATCGCCACATCACCATCCAGCATCATACCATCCAGATTCACATCTCCAATCTCATTCATTACTACTGCGGGTGTCTTGCCTTCTGCCTTCCAGTTCTCCAGCATTTGCTGAAGCAGCGTCGTCTTTCCGCTCCCTAAAAAGCCGGACAAAATATAAATAGGTACTGTCATCATCATCGCTCCGTTCGTATCATTATGCTACATGTCGTCATAGGACATGATTGTTGGCTCATTGATCCATATCCCTTTATTATAAAGGATATAAGGAACGAAGCCTATCCCCTATCGTTTGTAGCATGAGTTTGCATCGTATTTTATACTTGTATTTTTGTACGCCTTATCAGCAACAGTAAGTCAGTCACCTACTCGTGATTTCTGACTTGCGGGTATGCTAAAATGAAAGCGAGCATAGATAGATGGATATCTACGAAGGAGCTTGCATGATTCTGCCTGTAGTAGAATGAGCGCATATCCCTGTAGATATTGGATATCGACGATCTCTAAGTCCCAAAGGAGTTGATCAAGATGCGTTCGGTAGATGAACATCGGGCAGAAGCGCCTGATACGGTGAAATGTATGGTCATTACAGTGTCGGACACACGTACGCCAGATACGGATACGGGTGGTCAATTGATTCAGTCGCTACTGCTGGAGCATGGTTATGAAATCGCAGGCTATACGATTGTAAAGGATAATTATGAACAGATTCGCGAGCTATTACATGAATATGCGGAGCAGCCCGATGTGGAAGCGATTTTGCTAACCGGCGGTACGGGTATTGCGCCACGTGATGTGACGTTTGAAGCCGTACAAAGTTTACTGACAAAGGAACTGCCTGGTTTTGGAGAGATTTTCCGCTATTTGAGCTTTGCGGAGGATATTGGATCAGCGGCAATTTTAAGCAGAGCGATTGCTGGTACGATCGGTCGCACTGCGGTGTTCTCTATGCCTGGTTCACGAGGTGCAGTCAAGCTGGCGATGGAACGAATTATTTTGCCAGAGCTTGGTCATGTGATGCGTGAAATTTATAAAAAGTAAATCATCATTCTGCCTACTAAATAGTAGCTCTCAACATATAAAAAAGCCCCTTTCTGCCAGACTTCGACAGAAAAGGGCTTTACTATTATGATATCGCTAGCTGTAGCATTAAAGGTTGCATATACCATCCCAATGTAAACTCAATATCACAACGATTCAATGCTCCGTATGAAGTACTCTGCATGATCGACATGGATACGAGCTGCTTTTCAATCTATAATCCGAATAATCTGTCTACCTACGGCCTGTCCATTCAGCACCGTTTGTAATGCCTTTGGAACATCATTCAGGCTATATTCCGTTATACCCTGACGTAATACCGTGTCTGGCTTCCAGTCTGTGGCTAGATGCTTCCAAAGCTTGGAGCGTAGCTCAGCAGGACAGTAAACCGAATCAATACCGATCAGCTGTACACCGCGCAAAATAAACGGAAATACGCTACTTTCGAACTTAGCACCAGCCGTATTGCCTGATACCGCGACAGCACCACGATAAGCTACACTTTTCAAACGTTCACCTAATGCTGCTCCACCGGTTGCATCGATAATCCCTGCCCATGTCGTTTTACCGAGTGCCCCTTTAATCGGCTGCTCGCTTTCCTGGCGTGAAATGATGTGGGTCGCTCCCAGCTCTTGAAGCCATTGTGCTTGCTCCACCTTGCCACTGGATGCGTATACCTCGTAGCCAAGCTTACTCAGAATCGAGATCGCTACCGAGCCCACGCCACCTGTAGCCCCCGTAACGAGCACAGGACCTGATGTCGGCTCTACACCGGCATGGATCAGCGCATCGACAGACATCGCTGCGGTAAATCCAGCCGTACCGAGCATCATCGCTTCCTTCGGCTCCAACCCTGTCGGCAAAGGCACAAGCCAATCTCCGGGCACGCGTGCATACTCGCTATATCCGCCATAATGACTAACACCAAGCTTATACCCCGTACAGAGCACCAGATCTCCAGGCTGGTAGCGATCATCCTGTGACTCTACCACCTCACCTGCCAGATCTACTCCGGGTACGAATGGATACTGCTGCACTACTTTACCATTGGTCAGGCTCGCCAGACCATCTTTATAATTGACATCCGAGTAGTGTACAGCGATCGTTACATTACCTTCTGGTAATTGTTCCATCGTAAGCTCTTGAATAGAGCCGTGTACTTCCTCGTCTTGCTTTTCTAATACATACGCGCGAAATGTTGCTTCCATGTGAATCATCCTTTCTATCATGCTGTGCAAGAAAAAGCATAGTGGTTCTTATCGTTGTCAGACTATGCCTTTTCTCATAGCGCGCTGCTCAGGATTCTTCTGCCGGTAAATGGTCAGCGATCAGCTTCTGCTTCATTTCCCATGCTTTCGGACTAATATTCACACGGTAAATTTCCGGATTCAGCTTGCGCAAATATTCCGGCCAGAATTGCTGCAATTGAGCACGATGATATTCGCGAACCTGTGCCAGTTCTGGTAGCTCATATACCTGCTTACCTTCTACGAAAATAGGCTGTAGCATCGCTACCGCTTCATAGTCCGACACATATTTACGAATATACGGATGCAGCGGATTAAATAGCTTGAGTCGTTTCCCCTCACGCGGCTCCGATTCATCGGGGAAGCAGATATAATCAGCAATCGCTTTGCCGCTACCTGTGCTAATAATACGATATACATCCTTGCTTCCCGGTGTCGTCACCTTTTCCGGATTCGCAGAAATTTTAATTACTGGCGTCATCTCGCCATCAATTTCACATTCGACGAGCTTGTACACACCGCCAAGCGATGGCTGATCAGATGCAGTGATCAGCTGTGTACCGACGCCCCATGTATCAATGCGAGCGCCCTGTGCTTTCAGATCAAGAATTGTATTTTCATCCAGATCATTCGAAGCGACGATTTTCACATAAGGAAGCCCTGCTTCATCCAGCATTTTGCGAGCTTGAATTGATAGATACGATAAGTCACCACTATCCAGACGAATCGCGCTCATCTTTTTACCGCGTGCTTCCAGCTCCTTCGCTGTACGAATTGCATGGGGCACACCGCTACCGAGCGTGTCAAATGTATCCACAAGCAGGGTTACGCCATCTGGCAATGCCGCAGCATAACGGTCAAACGCTTCCTGCTCGTTGCCAAAGCTCTGTACCCACGCATGCGCATGTGTACCCTTCGCAGGAATACCGAATTTGGCACCAGCAAGTACGTTCGATGTACCGTGGAAGCCTGCAATATACGCAGCACGCGCTCCCCAGATCGCAGCATCGGCTTCCTGAGCACGTCTTGTACCAAACTCCAGCAGTAGATCGTCTCCAGCCACCTGCTTAATACGCGATGCCTTGGTTGCGATTAACGTCTGATAGTTCATAAAGTTGAGCAACGCCGTCTCGACTAGCTGGGCCTCCATAATCGTGCCTTCGACACGAATCAGCGGCTCATCTGCAAAGACGACCGCTCCTTCCTGCATCGCGTACACATTCCCGTGAAAGCGGAATTGACGTAGCTCATCCAGAAAACGTGGATCATACTGCTCCTCCTGCTCTGCCAGAAAAGCAATCTCGTCCTCATGGAAGGTCAGATTGTTAATGTAATTCACAATGCGTTCCAGACCTGCAAACACTGCATAACCATTACCGAATGGCAGCTTACGGAAATAAGCTTCAAATACCGCTTGCTTATGGTGCGTACCATTTACCCAGTGTGCATACATCATATTGATCTGATACTTGTCTGTATGTAAAGCTAGGCCATATTGTCTCATCGTCGTTCCACCTCTTTAAGATCGTGATCACGCTGCAATTCTATGTGAATCGTATCACATTAGAGATTGCAGCGTTCGGCAAATGCCGGCTTGATTACCTTTTAACCACTTTTGACTACCTTTGCCCCCATTGTGGTGCGAAAATGTTCAAGTGCCCATGTATGCCCTGCCGCATTGAAGCTTGCAACGGCATCCTCATGCACCACAATATTAAAGCCTTTATTATACGCATCGACCGCTGTATGCAGTACACAAATGTCAGTACACACACCGATCAGATGCAGATCCGTAATGCCTCGTGCACGTAAGCGCAGCTCCAGATCCGTGCCGGCAAATGCGCTATAGCGTGTTTTGTCCATCCAGTATATCTGCTCACGATGCTGCTCATAGACAGACTTCAAGCGACCATACAGCTCGCGACCTTCGGTGCCACGAATATTATGCGGCGGGAACAGATTCGTTTCCGGATGAAACGGGTCCTGTTCCTCGTGCAGATCAACGGCCATCACAACCCAGTGACCCATATTCACAAACTGCTCCGTGAGCTCAGCAATTTTCGCTTCAATCGCAATTCCCGGCTCTCCAACAGGTAGCTTCCCATCTACAAAATCATTCGTATAATCAATAACGATCAAGGCTCTCATTCTTGTGCCTCCCTGTAATTAGGACATATACGCAAACTAATCGAGCATGCAGATATAGCTTTCAGCCGATACAAAGTAACGCTGCCTATCCATCGATCATATCGTTGATACCCCATCATCGTTGCTATAGCGATACCGTTACGATCCGATTACGAATAAATCGATAAACGCGGCACAAGCCCTGTAAAACGGTATAGCTGTGCTGGACGCTGTGAATATTGATTGGAGCTGAGCGGATTACCATCCTCGTCTCGCACTTCCTCAATAATACCTTTACGACTACGCGTCGACGTAATTTTACGAATAAAATTCGGCTCTTCAAAATCAGGTACAACTGCCTTGATCACCTGATATAGCTCACTGAGTGTGAACTCCGGTGGCAGGAACTTCTTCGCAATCACAGTGCTCAGCATCTGCTCCTGAATCCGCATGTATGCATCACGAATGATATCATGATGGTCAAAGCCAAGCTCCAGTTCATCCAGCGCTTCCTCAATCGTAAATAGTCCTACCTCTTCCGCATCATCAGCAGCACGGCGTTTTTCTAATATTTCCTCTTCCACCAGGGCAAAAAAAGCATGTGAGATAATCCAGCCGCGCGGATCACGTCCCGGCTTGCTGTATACGCCGAGATATTCCAGGTGACGTGCATCGACGCCAGTCTCTTCCTTAAGCTCACGCTGTGCCGCTTCAAACAGGGATTCATCATCGTGTGAAAAGCCACCAGGAAGCGCCCATTTGCCAGCAAAAGGCCAGGAACGGCGTCGAATAAGCATGACCTTCAATTCGCGCAGCGGTAGTGTTTTCGTGAATGTCTTGCGCTCCTTTTTGGTTAGCGTAAACATGACGATGTCGGCGGGAGCGCCATCCGGGGTGCGGTACTTTTTGACATCGTACGTATGCTGCTTACTATTGTCCGTCATTATGATCACCACTGTTCATTTTATCTTTTTGATAATATCATTATGAACTATTAATGCCGTGAGGTCAATGTTTAATTTGACATCACGGCAAAGGAATCATGCAGGTATTCAATTTATAGGGTATAAAAAAATGCAGTTATTACTTGCTCCGTGTCGCGATAAATGTAGCTGTAGCAATAGCACCCGTCTCTCCTGCTTCGTTCGTAATCTCCGCTTGCAGTGTCATCGTGCGACCGGACTGATGGATCACTCTGGCGATTGCGTATAGCTCACCTTCACCCATCGATTGTACAAAATGAGTATTCATATTCGTCGTTACACATGGCTGCCCACCCTGTACTGCCATCGACATCATGCCCATCGCCTGATCCATCATAGACATCATTACCCCACCATGCACAATATGCATATGATTCAGGTGACGCTCTGTTGCAGTTAATGCAATTTTGATATATTCATGGTGACTTTCCACCAGTCTACAGCCAAGCAATCCCCAGTACATTCGCTCACTTGCTTCTAATATCTCTTGCCACTCCGTCATTCTCTATTCCTCCTGTTGATTCCATCGTGCTTTAATCGATTCCGGCTCAAACGTTCATGTCGACAGCAACAAGCTCATCTGAATCAGATCGACATAGCTTCCTTCTACGATCAATGCCTGCTTTTGGATGCCCTCGATATGGAAGCCGAGGGAGCGATACAGATGAATACCACGTGCATTCGTAGACTGGACGGTTAGCTCCAATCGCTGAACACCGCGATCCTCTGCCCAGTGCATCATCGTCTGGAATAATCTTCGACCAATGCCGCGATTCGCATATTCCTGTAGTACACCGACCACAATATAGACGCTGTGACGATTACGCGTCACTTTGCCGCCCATCGCTTCCAGATAGCCAATAATCTGACCCTCGTATTCTGCAAGGAAAATATTCGAGTTTGCGCTACGCAACGCATATCGTATCACATCTCGCTGCTCGCTTTCACCCATCATGCGCTCACCTGGCTCCAGCAGCATAAAGGTCGTCTGTTCATCAAGCCGCCGCTTCATACGAATCAATGGCCCTGCATCACGAATTTGTGCGATACGGACAGAGACACTGGCTTGAAAATTAGACAATACGATAGGACGCTTAGCCTTAGGCGCATCGTTAGCCTGTCGCCTGCACAAAATAATGCGATCACGACATGGGATGCCATTTTCCATAATTGGCTCATCATAATGCTGAATAAAATAATCCGGCTCAATCGCTTCCATCCGAAATCCATTTTTCTGGTAAAAGGCGAGTGCGCCCAGGCTAGAATTGCCTGTGCATACGATGATCTCGATAGCGCCTTCATGATCCAGATCCGCAAGCACGCCCTTCATCAGCCTGCTCCCGATTCCCTGACCCTCGCAGCGAGTCAGCACAGCCATATTCATAATCTCCCAGGCGCCACGGCTACGCTCCAGCACACCGCATACACCAACAATCTCATTCCCATCGTCAGCAAACCACCAGCGGCACAGCGCAGCATAGCGCTCAATCGCTGCTGGCTCCGGATCAGCGAGCAATAGTAAAGGCATAGGTAGCGCTTCATGCTCGGCACGCGGACGTATGATCACACGAGCATCATTATAGTTGGACGATTCCATGATCAGCTCACTTCTTTCCGCTCAAATTCGATCTGGTATACTACGAAAGAACATTGTGTGACCATTATATCGTAACGCTGACCCTTTATTGAGATAAAAAAGACGCGGAGATGAATTCCGCGTCCTCTACTTCTGTGTTATTTCTCCATGATCATCGATCTGATCAAAGGCTTAGTCCCCGCAGGACGCCGGGGGAGAATCTTTACCGCTCTCCACATGGATCTTCTCCGATACCGTGCTGTAAATGGCAGATACGACCATTTGCAGCAGATCGTTGATCTCTACCTGAGATTCCTGATAATCACCGACAAGCGGGATATCATCCAGCTCCTGTTGCAGCTCAGCCATCTCCGCTTCAATCTTCGCTACCATTTTCTGATTGCGAAGCGATTCGAAGGCAACGACTTCCTTTTGCTTTTTCTTGATCTGCGAAATCAGACTTTGCACACGTTCATGCGACTGAATCATCTGCTCTGCCTTTTGAAAATGAATAATTTCCTCGCTGTTGGAGATCAGGCCAGCAAGCTGCCGCGTTTTCTCCATAATATCTTCACGGATGTACAATCCGCTCGTTTCCAGCTCCGGGCTGTCTGCTGCCGTCTGCTGATTATTTATGTTATGCTCCTGTCGGTCCACGGCAATAGCATCCTTTCCGTCAGGTCAAGTCTGGCAGCACCCTGTAATCAGCTTATCGCTGCCGGCTCAGCTACCAGCTCGCCTTTAATATAAAACGATTTGGAATCGGTAATCTTTACATATACGAACTCGCCAATCAGCTCATCCGAGCCTTCAAAATGGACGAGCTTATTCGAGCGTGTGCGTCCAGCCAGCACCTGATCATTGTTTTTGCTGGCACCTTCTACCAGCACCTCAACGACCTGACCAAGAAACTTCTCGCTACCGATTCGGCTATATTGCTTAATCGTAGCGTTCAGACGCTGTAAGCGCTCCTTTTTCACTTCCATCGGCACATTATCTTCCATCGTGGCAGCCGGTGTACCTTCACGCGGCGAATAAATAAATGTATACGCTGAATCAAAGCCAACCTGACGCACAAGAGATAATGTTTCTTCAAATTGCTCGTCGGTTTCCCCAGGGAATCCAACAATAATATCGGTTGTGAGTACCGCATTTGGAATAGCACTGTAAATCTGGTCAACCAGCTCCAGATAACGCTCACGGCTATACTTACGGCTCATTTTCTTCAAGACTTCCGTGCTACCGGATTGAACAGGCAGGTGAATATGCTCCACCAGATTGCCACCCTTAGCCAGAACCTCGATCAGGCGTTCATCAAAATCACGCGGGTGTGAAGTGGTAAAACGTACACGCGGAATATCGATTTTGGAAATATCGTCCATGAGATCGCCAAATGTATAATTCATGCCTTCCAGGTCTTTACCGTAGGCATTCACGTTCTGTCCGAGTAGCGTAATTTCCTTGAAGCCCTGACGTGCCAGCTCGCGAACTTCCGCGATCACATCCTGCGGCAGACGACTGCGTTCTTTACCCCGTGTATACGGAACGATACAGTAGGTGCAAAATTTATCACAGCCATACATAATATTTACCCAGCCGCGCATACCCTGGCGTTTTTTCGGCAGATTTTCAACGATATCGCCTTCTTTAGACCAGACCTCAACGACCATTTCCTTGCTGAACAAGGCACCCTGTACAAGCTGTGGCAAACGGTGAATATTGTGTGTACCGAAGATCATATCGACAAAATTATGCTTCTGCATAATCCGATTCACGACGCCTTCCTCCTGCGCCATACATCCACATACTCCCAGCAGCAAGCCCGGACGCTCCAGCTTGAGAGTTTTCAGATGACCCAGCTCACCAAACACACGATCCTCTGCATTTTCACGAATGGCGCAGGTGTTGAGCAGAATAATATCAGCTTCCTCGCGGCTTTCTGTAGCCGTATAGCCCATTTGCTCCAATATACCCTTGATCGTCTCCGAATCATGCTCATTCATCTGACAGCCAAACGTATAGACGAGATAATGCTTGCCTGCACCGATCTCGCGCAGTTCTTCTGGCACCGCATCTTCGTACATCACCTGTACTTCCTGCTTGCCACGCTTCTTCTCTTCGCGCTGATTCGGTTCGGACATAATGTGGATTTCGCGTCCGCGAATACGGATCTTTTTGCCCGTTTCATCCTCGGATATTACCTTAGCATCCGAAAAATCAAAATATTGAGAATAATCTTTTGTTTGTTTTGACATGCTATGCTGTCACTCCCCCACCATAAACATTTCCTGAACATACCGATCGTATCGCAATATACTAAACAGCCTGCGCTGCTTGATATGGACAACTGCTGCTCTATTCTTTTGCCGATGGATGCGATCCATAGAATGTGAATTCTTTACGAATCTCTCTCTATTTTGCACCATAATTAACGGAAGCAATCGGTTCAACAAAAAAGCATCACCTGTAATTATAGCATGGCACTATCTATATAAAAAGCAAGGAATCTCCATTCATGCTGGATCAGAGTAGCGAATCACGCCAGGAGCTACTGTCATCCATCGATCTATTAGTAAATGCCATTACCGACACCGATACGAATTTTGGGAGAACGATCAGGATTGATGGTCTTCATCACGCGCAGCAGATTCTCCTTCGACATCGCGATGCAGCCTTCGGTAGGCTTATCAGCTGCTCGCCAGATATGCATGAAAATAGCACTGCCTTTCCCTCGTATAACCGGGTTGGTATTGTAATTGATCACCACTGCATACTGATATAATGGATGATTAAGCCGCTCGAAGGAAGACCAGCGCTCCTTCGGATCACCCTCGTAGGCAACCCAACTGTTATAGTCTGGAGATTGCGGTGTATCGACCCAGTAATCATCTACTCCTGCAGGGCGATAATCGATTTGCAGGCCTGCTGGCGGCTGTGAACTGCTGCCAAAGGCGGTACCAAGTGTATACGTGCCAAGCGGTGTTTTTCCATCGCCTTCTTTCGTTTTGCCAAGGCCTTTATTACCGAAAACAACAGGAACAGGGCCTAACTGATGCTGCCAGCTACCAGCCTGCTTCTCGTATACATATAGTCTACCTGTGATTGAGCTTGAGCGATCAGCAGTCACCAGAATAATCTGTTCACTGCTAAGCTGATCCAGCTTCTTAAATAGCCTCGCTTCATCGATCAGTCCTCCAGCCTCTGCCTCTGCCTGCGAATAGACAGGCATTGAACCGATGAGTAGCAATAACAGCATTGTCAGTCGAACACGGTATTTCATCATATGACCCTCCTGTAGTTATGGCTGTATTTAGAGTTTTATTTATAATGTAGTTATCATTCATTTTTTAAAGTAGTTATGGTTCATTTTTTAATTTTAGTTCCGATGCTAGTACTCATTTTACTTTAAAAACTAGATCATCTAACATTCATGGTATGTATAATACATAATTATTCAAGGAGGGTACAAGTTGAAACAGCCTACACTATGGTTAACGAATGAATTACGCCCTTATTTTGGCTTACAGCAGTTGAATGCGGATTGGGAGCTAATGGAGCTACGCGCAGGCTACTGGATTGCGCTCGAGGACGATGTGATTCGGAAATGTATGGGCACGTACGAACAAGCCTATTCCGAGACAGATGTACATATTGAGACGCGGGATCGACAATGGATTCTTCCTCAGACGGCAAAAGGAAAGGAAAAGAAGCTGAATTTTTCGAATATTACAAGCATCAAAGCAGCCAGCATAAAATTTTCAGCTGGTATCCGTGATCATGATCATAAAGGCTATGTGACGGTCACGAATCCGAATAATACGATTTCGCTGCCGCTTGGCGAATGTCCGCAATGCCATACGCGTGAAGAGCTGCTGGCATGGCTCCAGCAGTATCCCACACTGCTTCCAGCCGATTATGATCAAAAGCTGGAGCGCCTTCTATATGCGAAGCGCACGCGTTATAACGCGATACCAGGCGATATTTTCCGGGTGGAGCTAGATTTGTACCATGATGCCTATGTACTGGTCGTTGGAGATTTGCGTAAAATGCAAAAGGATGGGTTATTTAGCGAGTATAGTATCTGGAATCAGGCTATGACGATGCCGCTATTTGTGCGTCCTTATTTGTATCGTACAACGAATCGTTCTACCCAGCTTGCTGACATTATTATGGCTCCACAATCCGATCATGTGATCACAGTCATGGATGATCATTTTCTACGGGGGCACTATGAGCATGTCGGTCATAAGCTGCTGGACGAGCAGGATATTGCTTTTCCAATCGGATATGGCAAAATGAATGCTAAGCCGGAAAATGGTTACTCCTTATCATGGGGTACCGGAACGGCATTCAAGCCTGAATCAGAGGTTCAATTTACCGCAGCACGTACGTATATCAATAATGGCGTGTATAGTGGCATTTCACCGCATGAATTCGAGCCGCTGGAGAATCGTGATTGGCCCAAAACTTTGGATCATCCGCTCTACATTGAAGCACGTCAAAAAGCAATGGCAGAGTTCGGTTTTCCAGTCGATATCTCATATGACGATTTTAATAAACAAACGTGTGGTTTGACACGCAGGCAATACTTGGAGTATTTACAGGGTACGTATGCACGCTATGGGAAGGCTAAAGATCAGAAATAAATAAAAACGCAAGAATACTCGGTGGTAAAGCCAACTATATCGTGTTTCGTTTAACGCGTTTCTATTCTATCTAATACGCATGTTATTTGTGCATAGGTAGCATTACGTTAGTCCAGATAAACGTATTCATCTGTATGTATCTACTTTATATGTATCTACTCCATATATGGCTATTCTATATAAAAGTGCTATACAGGTGCTGTACATACAACTACTGCACATACAGCCGCCAGTTGCTGCAAATCTAACTCATGCAATTGTAGTCGAGTTCATGCAGTTATGGTGGAGTTCATGCAGTTAGGGTCGAGTTCATACCGTTATCGTCTAAAGTTTAAAACAAACTCCGCGTATGATATAAGATAGGATAAATTATCAGATTACATGAAAAAAAGCCAGAACAGCTCGATACTTCATCCGTGCACAATAGCTATATGCTATCCAGATGAAGCAGTCAAAATCTGTTCTGGCTGTTTGATTATACATAATCACATTAAACACTATTATATCGAAGCACAGGCTAGCAATTATTGAAAGTCAATTGTTCGCTTCCGCTCGATCTATAACTATGCTTTAGCTTTTAGTCGATGATTTCAGCAGTGTCACCAGTGCGTGCACCAGCAGCATTCGCTTCGTCTGTATCGATGTGCATATCCAGTGCAAAGGAATCGGATACACGTGCGATTACATTTTCCAGCACCATGCCGCGCTCGCCAGACAGACGAACTTTCAGCTTGTCTTGATCGTTGATGCCCCATTTTTCAGCATCCGAAGTGTGGAAATGAATGTGACGAGCTGCCACGATTACGCCTTCTTGAACTTCAACCTCGCCTGCTGGTCCTTTGATCAGGATGCCTGGCGTACCTTCGATATGGCCAGATTCGCGAACAGGTGCTTTAACACCGATTGCAAAGGAATCGGTCAGGGAGATTTCCAGCTGAGTTGCCGCACGTGCTGGACCCAGAATACGAACTTTAGGGAAAGAACCTTTAGAACCAACAACCTCTACAGTTTCGTTGGCAGCAAACTGACCTGGTTGGGATAGTGGTTTGAATTCAGTCAATTGATATCCTGCACCAAACAGAATTTCAATATGCTCTTGAGACAGGTGAATATGGCGTGCAGATACGCCTACAGGTACTACTTTACTCATTGATCATTCACTCCTTGGCTATTGTGTACATATATGTTTGTAACAAAATACACGTACTAGATGTAATGAAAACCATACCTTTCTATTATACATCTTTTACTATGAAAATGAAAACCAACTCGGCAAAAAGACCTGCACGCTTTCAGTAAAAAAGCGATACAGGTCACAAAATTTTACGTTTTTTCCGCCATTCCTGTCTGGTATCTACTGGGAATTGTACAAATACCGCTCCATCTTATGCCTTGAATGGTAGGCTTGCAGGGCGGCTGTGCAACGATCAATGCTACTTATCTTGGCTCCACGATCAGCTTCATCGCAGTTCTGTCTTCTCCATCAATCACAATATCGGTAAAGGCCGGAATGCAAATCAGGTCAACTCCACTTGGCGCTACAAATCCTCTGGCAATAGCTACAGCTTTGATCGCTTGATTCAGTGCACCCGCTCCGATAGCTTGAAGCTCGGCAGCGCCGCGTTCACGCAACACTCCCGCCAGGGCTCCGGCTACTGAATTCGGGTTGGATTTTGCTGACACTTTTAATACTTCCATGTTAGGTACCTCCCCTAGGAATGAATGATGGCTTGGCTTCAAAAATGATCGGAAATGCGTCTAGTTAGTATTCGAGGATTTATCTCAATTTCCTTCTTTTTTTGAACCGCACAGGTGGAATTGTCAAATATATTTTTGAAGGATCAATATACTTGGATCTTCTTCCTACAAACAGGGACGTTGAATCGATGTGGTAATCTGACAAGTCATGATAGCAGTTGTTTGAAGCACAGCCAGCCTGTAAAGGCGCTACACCATCAAAATGATAATATAGCAAGTCGATAAGCAAAAGTTTGCTTTCGCTTGGATTGCCGCTTAATCCATATGCCACTCGTCTTCATACATGCGGATCTTTTCGATTTTTTTCGCTCTACCGGTCACATCATCAATATCGACATAGACAGCATGGAAATGCCATTTGCCTTCACATACTTGAAAACGTGCAGGAAGCTGTGTCTGGAACTTATACAGCACCGCATCGCGCTGCATGCCCAGCACACCCTCATACGAGCCAACCATACCCACATCGGTCTGATACGCGGTACCACCTGGCAGGATGGTATCATCGTTACTTTGCACATGCGTATGTGTACCAACGACCATCGATGCACGTCCCTCCAGATGCCAGCCCATAGCAATCTTTTCAGACGTTGCCTCCGCATGAAAATCAACTAGAATCGCATTGGTTTTACCCTTGAGCTCGTCCAGAATTTCATCCACTTTGCGGAAGGGGCAATCGATTGCCGGCAGGAAGGTACGTCCCTGCAAATTGATAATGGCAAGCTGTTTGCCGCCGTTCTTGATGATAGTGTAGCCACGTCCTGGTGTATCCGGTGGAAAATTCGCCGGACGAACCATGCGCGCTTCATCATCGATAAACTCGAAAATTTCGCGATTATCCCATGTATGATTACCCATCGTAATCCCATGCACGCCCTGTTCAAATAACTCGTTAGCGATTTTGCGTGTAACACCGCGCCCGGAGGCGGAATTCTCGGCATTCGCGATAATCATGTCCGGGTTATACTTTGATTTTAACCGAGGAAGGCTTGACTTAATCGCTTTCCGTCCTGTACTACCTACAATATCTCCAATAAAAATAACTTTAATGATATTCTCCTCCGTCCAGTAATACAAAAAGTGACCCGTGTCCAGGTCACTTTTCGCATGATCTTTATTTTGCGTAATCAACCGCTCGTGTTTCACGGATAACGGTGACTTTGATATGTCCTGGATAATCCAGTTCATTTTCAATCGTTTTGGTAATGTCTCGAGCGAGTCGGAAGCTCTCTGCGTCGTCAATCTTATCCGGTTGTACCATAACGCGAATTTCGCGTCCGGCTTGAATCGCATACGATTTTTCGACTCCATCGAACGATTCCGAGATTTCTTCGAGCTTTTCCAAACGACGGATATACGTTTCCAGCGTTTCGCGACGTGCGCCAGGTCGTGCGGCAGACAATGCATCTGCTGCGCCAACGAGCATGGCGATAATCGACGTTGCTTCGGTATCACCGTGGTGAGAAGCAATACTGTTGATTACAACTGGATGCTCCTTGTATTTCTTCGCCAGCTCTACGCCGATCTCCACGTGGGAGCCTTCCACTTCGTGGTCAAGCGCTTTACCGATATCATGAAGCAAACCTGCACGCTTCGCCAGTGTAACATCCTGACCAAGCTCCGCAGCCATCAGGCCGGTAAGGTAAGCAACCTCCATCGAGTGCTTGAGTACGTTCTGACCATAGCTCGTACGGAACTTGAGTCGTCCGAGAATTTTGATCAAATCTGGATGCAGTCCGTGTACCCCAACCTCGAATGTAGACTGCTCACCGTATTCACGGATACGCTCGTCCACCTCGCGGCGAGATTTATCGACCATTTCCTCGATTCGTGCCGGGTGAATACGTCCGTCAGCCACCAATTTTTCCAGTGCAGTACGGGCGATTTCACGACGAATCGGATCAAATCCAGACAGAATAACCGCTTCCGGTGTATCATCGATAATCAGATCAATACCAGTCAATGTTTCCAGTGCGCGGATGTTACGTCCTTCGCGGCCAATAATACGGCCTTTCATTTCTTCATTAGGCAAGGTGACAACAGAAACGGTAGTCTCTGCCACGTGGTCAGCTGCACAACGCTGAATAGCGAGTGTAATGATCTCACGGGAGCGCTTGTCCGCTTCGTTTTTCGCCTGTTGCTCAATGTCTTTAATCATCTGTGCAGTCTCATGACGCACTTCTTGCTCTACATTGCTCAGGATGATGCTGCGTGCATCTTCCATCGTCAGATTGGAGATTCGTTCCAACTCGGATACCTGAGTTTGATATAGCTGCTCGATCTGTTGCTGTGTCTCTTCGATACGTTTCTCTTTGTTAACCACTTGTTCTTCTTTGCGTTCCAGTGATTCCAGCTTTTTATCCAGCGACTCTTCCTTTTGCAACAATCGTCTTTCCAGCCGTTGGTTTTCATTCCGACGCTCACGAATGTCTTTTTCAGCTTCAGCTCTGAATTTGTGGATTTCGTCTTTTGCTTCCAGAACTGTTTCTTTTTTCAGTGCTTCTGCTTCCTTTTTCGCATTTTCTACGATCTGAGCGGCAGCCGTTTCAGCACTGGAAATTTTAGCTTCTGCAAGAGATTTGCGAATAAAATATCCGATCACGAACCCAAAGAATAATGCGGCAACAACGAGAATTATGATCCAGAGATAACCCATTCTGTTCACCTCCTCGCTGATTCCTCCAAGGTATTCCTTGGGAACTACCATGTTGATGGTAATGTAATGCTTCGTCCCTTTAAATTCCGTTTCATCGCTCATGCGGGTACATGTGCTAATTCCCCGTTCAAGGGGCTTAAACATTTTCAAAGTTCAAGCACAATTGTAACAGCCCGTCATAACCACAACATTTGAGGTCAATAAGCAAAAAATGACGTAAAAATGACAAACTGTACACATCCATTTTATTATTTGCCAAAAGACATTGTCAAGCAATTGGCATTTCCTGTTGTTTACGTAGAGATACTCAGCCACACTTCTAGGAAAATGGCTGAGTACGGAATTTCGTTATTGTTGTGTTGTAATTGAATTTATAAACAAAGCGTATCGTATAAAGCTTCGATGATTCGCTGAAGGTTGATCATTTAAATGGGATTAATTATTGCACTCCTAGATCCATAGTTCCGTATTATTATATCTAATCGTTTTCCTCTTCCATTTGATCCTGCTCCTCCATTGCAGCCAGTGCACGGCGCACAAGATCAGAGGAATACCCACGACGCATCAGGTACGCCATCGTCTTCCGCTTTTTATCCAGCCATTCACCGGATGTGCTATTCCACTTTTTACGAGCAAGCATGGTTGCACTGACCAGTTCTTCATCTTCGTCAATCTCTCCTAATGCCTGCTCAATATGAGCAGGCTGTACGCCTTTTTGACGCAGTTCCTGACGAATCCATACTTTCCCCTTCTTCTGGGTACGAACGCGCTGTCTAGCCCACTGCTCTGCGAACAGATGGTCATCGATCAGCTTCTCCTGCTCCAATCGTTCCAGAGTCGTCTCAATAACATGTTCGTCGTGGCCTTTTTCTTTTAGCTTTCGAGCTACCTCTGTACGCGTACGTGAACGATAGCTCAAATAATTGATCGACGAAGCATAGGCAGCCTGAAGCTTATTGGCAGCCATAATATCGCGTAAGGCATCCTTAGTAAAGCTGTACCCTTTGAGCATCCGATACTTGATCATAACATCTTCATGTACGACTAGCTTTAGCTCGCCAAAAAATAATTTATAATGAAGTCGTGGCCACCTTGCCTGCTCCACGCCTGTAATTTCCAATTCCTCATGCTCAGGAAAATCCTGGAGTGGATCAGCACGATCCTCTAGCTCCTCTTCCTGCTCCCATTGTTGTTCCTTTGATGTTGTACTATATTCATTGTTCTCATTCGATTCATTTGGTTCATTCGTTGTATTCGATGCTTCGCGTTTCTTCTGCTTGCGACCCCAGCTGTATCTATTGTTCATGCTTTTGTCCCTTCCACTCTGCCATTGGATTATCGTATGATGCAGAGCTGCTATCGTTAATCAGCTTGATTTTTGATTTATTACCAGGTTATCACTCTAACACGAATTCCTTATCCTCTGCCGATATGTGCAAAAAGCGCCTGTACGTGAGACACGTTACAGGCGCTTGCTTCGACGGAATGCTGGCACAAACCGACGAAGGAATGCTTATAAAGTTTGCAGCCCCGGGCATATGGGACCAAACCTGAAATTACTCTGTTGCTTCGGAGAACAGTTCTTGCTCTTCGATCTCTTCTTCACGTTTTTGTGCATCACTCGGAGCTTCAACAAGCGTAGTCAGATTGCTCAGCTCACGAATTTTGTTTTCAATAACAAGCGCAACCTGAGGATTTTCTTTCAGATATTGCTTCGCATTTTCACGACCTTGACCCATACGTTCACCTTCATAGGAGTACCAAGCACCGCTCTTATTGATAATATCTTTTTCAGTACCGATATCGATCAAGCTACCCTCTTTGGAGATACCTTCACCATACATAATATCGATCTCTGCTTGTCTAAATGGAGGGGCAACTTTGTTTTTAACAACTTTAACACGTGTACGGTTACCAACCACATCGTTACCGTTCTTGATAGCTTCAATACGGCGAACATCCAGACGAACAGTCGAGTAGAACTTCAATGCACGACCACCTGGTGTTGTTTCAGGGTTACCGAACATAACGCCAACTTTTTCACGAAGCTGGTTGATGAAGATTGTGATTGTTTTGGATTTGCTGATCGCACCGGAAAGCTTACGCAGCGCCTGAGACATCAGACGTGCTTGCAGACCTACGTGAGAGTCACCCATCTCGCCTTCGATTTCCGCTTTTGGCACGAGTGCTGCTACGGAGTCGATAACGATGATATCAACCGCACCACTACGTACGAGTGCTTCAGCGATTTCCAGACCTTGCTCACCTGTGTCCGGTTGGGACAACAGCAGCTCATCGATGTTAACACCCAGGTTTTTCGCATATTGAGGGTCCAATGCGTGTTCAGCATCGATAAATGCTGCTTGTCCGCCCGCTTTTTGAACCTCTGCAATCGCGTGCAGAGCTACTGTCGTTTTACCTGAAGATTCAGGGCCATATATTTCAACGATACGACCTCTTGGCATACCGCCTGTTCCCAGAGCGATATCCAATGCGATAGAACCGCTTGGTACAACTTCTACTTGCATATGCGTGGATTCACCAAGTTTCATAACGGAACCCTTACCGAATTGTTTCTCTATTTGACGAAGCGCCATATCCAGCGCAGCACGACGATCTGACAATCAGCTCACATCCTTCTCAATGTTTATAAGTTAATTATACCTTATTGTTCGCTCTTTGCCAAGCTTTTTTCGAACATATATTCGTCTTTTTACCGCTTTGTCACTTATAGATTACAAATAATGGTAATTTAAGAACGGATACATTTTTAACCTAATTTAAAGCTACTTGATAGATAAAATAGCTGCTTGGCTATACAAAAACGATAGTCTATTTCATCGATCATCATACAATTTTGGGCGCCCATGAAACAAAAAACCGCAGCAATACGATTGCTGCGGTTCTTCCGTCTGAAATGATCATAGCACACGGTTTTGTGCTCTGCAAGCACAATAAATATACAGTCTGATATGCTATCTATAATGCCTGTAACAGGTAATTAATGAAGTGGAATAAGAGCACAAGCTTGTACCATTATATTCGTTATTTGTGCTTACTCCTGTGAATCGATAGATGATCGTTTAGCGTTAAGCATTTATGATTTATACCATAGCTATATGATCAGGATTGCTCTGCAAGCTGCTCATTCTCGCGCTGCTTGAGGCGCAACCACAGACGATACATCAAGCTTTTTGCAGAACGAATCCGAATCGCTTCACGATTGCCTTTCAGGTTAAGCTGGAAGACTTCAGTTTTGCGATCACGTTCAGCGATCGCGATATAGACAAGACCGACAGGCTTACGTTCAGATGAGCCTGGACCTGCCACACCGGTCACTGAGACCGCGAAATCTGTATCCAGCAGACGACGTGCTTGATCCGCCATCACCTCTGCTACCTCTTCACTTACAGCTCCCGGTGCATTCTCTCCCTCCAGCAGCTCATGCGGAACATTCAAAATCTGCTCCTTCATCTCGTTGGAGTAGGATACAACGCCACCCATGAATACAAGCGCGCTTCCTGGGATCGTCGTCAGATTTTGCATTACCAGTCCGCCTGTGCAGCTTTCGGCTGCGGCTAGCGTAAGCTTCATCCCTGTCATCATCTGAATGATCTGATTTTCAATTGTAATATCTCGATCTGCATACATATATTCTGGCAGGCGCTCGCGAATTTGCGCTTCCATCGCTTTTAGCTTACTCATCGCTTCCTTCTCATCGGGAGCTTTCGTCGTCAGGCGAATCGTGACCTCGCCTTCTTTCGCATAAGGTGCGATCGTAGGGTCCGTTTGCGCACTGATCAGATCAAGCAGCGCATCCTCCAGTGCGGATTCTCCAATACCCGCGAACTTGAGCATTTTAGAATAGATTGGGTATTCATCTGTCAGCACATGCTCCAGCAACCACGGAATCGCTTGATTTTCGAACATCGGTTGCAATTCCTTTGGCGGGCCTGGCAGAACGATATAGTGCTTCTCATTTTGCGAGATCGCAACACCTACGGCTAAGCCGACTTCATTGCGAAGCGGATCGCTATTTTCCAAAATAATCGCCTGACGACGATTGTTTTCTGTCATCGGTTTATCCCGACCCTCGAAAAACTTCTCTACCGTCTGCATCGATTCCGCATGAATGTGCAGAGAGCGCCCCAGCACCTCACCAAGTGCATCCTTGGTCAGATCATCCTGGGTTGGCCCGATGCCACCGGAAAATACAATTACATCTGCCCGGCTAGAAGCAAGCTCAATCGCTTGCTTGAGACGATTCAAGTTATCCCCTACCACAGTCTGATAGTATACATCAATGCCCAGATAGGATAACTGCTGGGACAGATAGCGTGCATTCGTATTCGTAATCTGACCGAGCAACAGCTCGGTGCCTACTGCGATAATTTCTGCTTTTACTGCTTTCATGAATCGTTCTCCTCCTCGCTATGTGTACAACCAACTATTTTAATATGCGCCTGCTCATAGAAAAAGGCAATAGAGAGACCCCTATTGCCTTTAGCGATGCTCTGTCTATCCTGAGTCTCCCTTATATCTTACCGCTCTGTGCGTGCACGTGAAACGGTAAGCTCTATTCAGGAATTGGATAGATGAAGCAGATGTTTATTTTTCACAAAATAATCTACACCGGAATACAATGTAATGATCGTAGCTGCCCAGATGGCAATCTCAGCAAGCGGGAAGCCTACGAGTGCAAATGGGAAGTTATTAATCATCAGCAATACAATCGCGATAATCTGTGTAATCGTCTTCGCCTTCCCCCAGTTGCTGGCAGCGACAACCGCACCTTCGAGCAGCGCAATCTGACGCAAACCCGTAATCGCAAACTCACGGAAAATGATAATGATCGCCATCCATGCCGCACACTTACCAAGCGATACAAGCGAGATCAATGCTGCCGATACGAGCAGCTTATCTGCGAGCGGATCCAGCAGTTTACCGAGATTCGTGACCAGATTACGCGAGCGTGCAATATGTCCATCAATACCATCCGTAGCGGCTGCGATGATGAAAATCACCGCAGCGATCACATCATTCACATTGACTGCAAATGTACTACCAATGTGCAGTATACGTTCACCAAATGAAAAGTTAACCAGTAGGAACAGCATCATGACCGGCACAAGCGCAATCCGAGCAAGTGTAATTTGATTGGGCAGATTCACAGGGCACCTCCTATGCTGATTGCAGCAATATGATGCAGCTGCTGATATGTAACTGCTTCCGATCCCATTTTGTTTCTCAACATCAACTTGCAGCCTCCATCAGCCCTGTAACCAAGCAGTTACATGCAACTATTATTTCATGTTTGTAAATTGCAAATCAACCGTCAGGTCTGCTTTACGAAGCAATTGGATAATTGCTTGCAGATCGTCACGGCTTTTGCCCGTTACGCGAATCTGATCGCCCTGAATCTGGCTTTTCACCTTGAGCTTGGAGTCACGAATAAGAACGTTAATCTTTTTCGCATTATCCTGGTCGATGCCCTGCTTGAGCTTCAAGCGCTGGCGAACGGTTCCAAGTGAAGCGGATTCGATGCTGCCGTATTCAATATTTTTGATCGGCAAGCCACGTTTGACCATTTTCGTTTGCAAAATATCGATCAAGGCATTCAGCTTGTATTCATCATCGGAAATCACAACCAGTGTTTCTTTATCCAGTGTGAGCGAGCTTTTGCTACCTTTAAAGTCAAAACGGCTTACGATTTCCTTTTCCGTTTGGTTAATTGCGTTCGTCATTTCCTGCATGTCCATTTTGGATACAATATCAAAAGAACTTTCAGATGCCACAGAAATTGCCCCCTTTAGTCAAATTATAGGTTATCTTACAGAACAAGTCTAACGCATAGCTATTCTAAAATAAGGGATACACTTCTAGTTCCCTTTGCATCGCGTTGATGCGAGAATAGCCGCAACTGTCTGAACTTGCAAAAGGACATCCTCGTCTGCCCTGAAGCAGAGCCAAGGGATGTCCTTTATTGGTCTTGTCAGTTACCGCTAGAAGTCGATTCGGAATCTGTATTAGTCGAACCCGAAGCACTATCCGTTGTTGTACCGTCAGTCGTTGTATCAGTTCCAGTCGCTGTGTCCGTAGACGGCGCTTCCTTCACCAGCTTCAGTACGATGCGGGAGGTTGCTTTACCATCTGAAATCGGCTGACCGTTGATCGTGATATTCGTTGCACGAGAGTTGCCCGATTTGATGTACAATCCGGAATCGGTCAGATCATACGACAGACTTTGACCGCTCTCTGTGTTGTTAAAGAACAGACGCTCACCGCTGGAATCCGAAGATTTGTACACTTCCAGCCAGCTTTGGCCAGTCGCTGCGATGTTCACTTTTACAGTATCAGAGCCGGTGTAGTTCACGTCAAAGATTGTATTACGTCCTTGTTTGCCAGACTCGCTTACAACCGGTGTGCTGGAAGCATCTGTTGGTGTACCACCGTCTGTTGTTCCTTCTGTTGTACCCTCAGGTGTGCCTGTTGCTTCGCCATCTGTAGTACCTTCAGTAGATTCGCTGTTTGGCTGTGTTCCACCACCATTTGGCTGAGCGTTAGTACCGCCACCTGAGGATTCAGGTGTTGTATTGGTGTTTGCTGGTGGATTAGTTGTACCACCTGTATTCCCTTGCTGCTGTTGCTCGGTTGGCTTGTTTTCCGCAATCTGCGGTGCAGAATTCTGACGGATCACAAATACCCACACCAACACAATAATAAGAATAGGGAATGTCCACATCAAGACCGTAGATAGCAGCTTGCCACTACGACCTGTAGCCGCAGCATTACGTCGTGCCGCACGGCGCGGTTGAACGACTGGCTCCATCACTGGCTCCGCTGTTTCCGGCTCAGGTACGACGTCCTGATGCTCCTGTAGCAGCTCATCCGGACTAATTCCGACTGCCTCTGCATAGGTTTTGATAAAAGCCCGAACATAAAAACTTCCGGGAAGCACTTTGAAATCACCCGCTTCGATGGCCTCCAAGTAGCGCTTGCGTATTTTGGTCATTTCCTGCACGTCATCGAGCGATAAGCCTCGTGCAAGGCGGGCGTCCCTTAATTGGCGACCCAGATCTGACATACGATTACCTCCTGATTAGATTGTTTTATGGCATAAAGTCATATTTGAAGTGAGCGATTAAATATCATCGGTATACGTTTCGGTGAACTTATCATAGACGATCTCTTCATCCGGATTATTACGCAATTCGATAATAATGTCAAAATCACTGTAATCATAATCCGACTCACGGACAAAAATATCCGGATGCTCAATGACCTTGGTGCTCGGCATTTGCATAATATCTTGCAGTAGCTGATAATGGCGTTCATTTGAACGGATTGTACTCACAATCCCATCGATAATGAACACATTGCCGGGACTCATTTCCTCCTCCGACAATTGACTGCGTACCGTTTGACGCAGCAAAGTAGACGATACAAAGGTCCAGCGCTTCATCGCACATACACTACCTGCAATGATCGATTCCGTTTTACCTACTCGCGGCATACCCCGAAGTCCGATAATCTGATTGCCATCACGCTTGAACACTTCACCGAGAAAGTCGACCAGCAGACCGAGTTCATCGCGTGTAAAACGAAATGTCTTTTTATCGTCGGAATCGCGTTCAATGTAGCGTCCGTGTCGTACTGCCAGAATATCAACCAGCTTTGGCTGACGCAGCGCCGTAATGGTAATGTTGGTTACTTTGGCGAGCATATCACCAAGCAGAATGATTTTCTCATCATCATCTGTTTCCAGCAGCATTCCGCGTGTTTTACCTTCTACCCCGTTAATTGTACGGATGTTAACATTCAGCATACCAAGCAGCGATGCGACATCTCCAAGCAAGCCAGGACGATTCTTATGTATCCTGTACTCCAAGTACCATTGCTTTGCTTCTGTGTTCATCTGTTTTGCTTCCACGTTCACCTCGAACCTTTCCTCCCGTCTGAGCGCGGAACTATCCGCACGGGCATCTGTATCCATATTGTTGGCAAAGGCCTATCTTCGGCTTGCCGCTTCACAGCAGCATATAATAAAAAGAAGCTGATCATCGGGATGACTACAGCCTACTTTTAGCTTCAAGTCCTTAACATGTTAATGATATATAAAATGAAATAGAAAGGCAAGAAGCGAAAGGAAACAACTTTTTCATACCTTTTCATAGCGATAATGATTATCGGCAAAATTAGTAAGCAAATGACAATGTAGCTAACAATGAATAGAAGCTTCAATGTGCAGATCGCATCGAAGCTTCTATCCTTTTATGCCAATAATTATAACTTGCGCTTACGATCGATTGAAGCCTTTACGCTAAGTTAACCAACCTCCATTGGGGCTAACCACCTGTCCGGTCATATATCCCGACTCGGGTAAGGAGAGAAAGTAAACCATCGATGCGATCTCATCCGGTTCAGCCATACGACCAGCCGGGATATCATCCTCCAGCATACGAAGCTCATCATCGTGCAAATGCGCCAGCATATCGGTGCGTACTGCACCAGGTGCAACGGCGTTAACCGTCACCCCGGAAGGAGCAAGCTCTTTGGCAAGTGCCTTGGTGAATGCATTGACGCCGCCTTTACTGGCAGAATACAATACTTCACACGAAGCACCTGTCATCCCCCATATGCTCGATACATTAATGATTCGTCCATACTGTTGCCGGATCATATAAGGCATAAAGGTCTGACTACAAAAGAAAACCGCCTTCAGATTCGCCGCAATAATATCGTCAAACTCTGCTTCGCTAAGATCAGCCAGCATCCCGTAATGAGACAACCCCGCATTATTGACCAGTATATCAGGCTCCATCCCATGCTGCTCCAGCTTGGTCTGCATACGCCGAATTTCTTCCACTTCGCGTAGATCCACAGCTACGGTGAGCACCCGCACGCCATAATCCAGACAGGTACGAGCAACTTCATTTGCCTGCTCGTGCGAGTTGCGATAATGGATAATCACATTCATACCTGCCATCGCGAATCGTTTCGCAATCGCAGCACCAATTCCGCGGCTGGCACCAGTAACAAGCACATTCATCTCTGCAAATGGCTTGCTGCTACCGTTCGAGCTTATGCCACTCATGGACTAACAACGACTGATACAGCCAGCTGCTCCCAGTCGATATGTGCTCGTAAATAGCGATTGACGTCATCAAGGGTCAGTGCTTCATACATGCCCAGAACAGCGAAGAAATCACTATTTTTGAAGCGATAACGCATAAATTCATGAGCAATGCTCTCAGGCGAATTCAGAGAGCGAAGATAACTACCGATACGCTTCCCTACCGCACGATCAAATGCCTCCTGTGTGAAGCCCTTTTCCACGATCGCACCGATCTCTTCTTTCAGACGCTTAACGAGTAGCTCAGGATCTTTCGTATCGCCGCCAATCATCGAATATGCATAGTGCGGCGTTGCCGAATAATCGTAGCCAAAATCATCCGAAATCAGATCCTCATCGTACAGCTTTTGATATAATGCCGTACTATTACCGAGCAGCAGATCAAGCATCAGCTTCGTCGTCAGTGTGTGACGCTGCAATGCTTCGCCATCCAGACCCACTTCTTTTTCCTTAAAGCCCATCAGGAATTTCGGTTGGGATACTGGCAGCTTCACTTCATGCCACGGTTCGCCTACAGCAACAGGCTCCTTTTCAAAATAACGATCAATTCGTCCCTGCGGAGCAATACCTTTGGCATCCTGGTTACGGCGTACCTGCTCAATCACCTCAGCGGCATCCACACCGCCCACAACGAATACCATCATATTGGACGGATGATAAAAGGTGTTATAGCACGTATACAATGTGTCCTTTGTAATCGCACTGATCGATTCGATTGTACCTGCAATATCGATTCGCACCGGATGCTTCTGATACATCGCCTCGATCAAGCCATAATACACGCGCCAATCGGGATTATCACTGTACATCTGAATTTCCTGACCAATGATTCCCTTTTCCTTTTCCACATTTTCCTCTGTGAAATATGGATTTTGTACATAGTTCAGCAGCGTGTCCAGATTGTCCTTAATCTGCTCGGTTGCTGAGAACAGATAGACGGTCTGCTCAAAGCTTGTAAATGCATTAGCAGATGCGCCTTTAGCGGAGAATTTGGAAAATACATCTACACCATCGGGTTCTTCAAACATTTTATGCTCAAGAAAGTGGGCGATACCATCAGGAACCTGAATCTCCTCGCCACCCTCTACCTGAAAATGGTTATCGACTGAGCCATACCGTGTCGCAAAGATCGCATATGTCTTTTGAAAGCCTTCCTTCGGCAGTACATACACTTCCAGTCCGTTGTCTAGCTTCTCATGATACAGCGTCTCTTGTAGACGTTCATAGTGTATACTTTCCATCAATTACGCCTCCTTTTCGCCTGTCAGGAAATAGATCGTATCCAGTTCTAGCAGCTGAGCTGCCGCCTGAATCTCCTCTGCTGTTACAGCCTCTACCTGCTCCAGCAATTCATCAATTGAACGTTCCTTACCAGCGAATCTGCCATTAAAATCATAGCCAATCATCTGATAGGCTGAGTCACGCGATTCTAGTAAATCATTGCGTAGCAGTGCCTTCGTCTGTGCGATCTCGCTTTCGCTAATCTCACCAGCTTGCAGCAGCGCGAGCTGCTCGCGAATAATATCAAGCGCTTTTTGGAAATTTTGCAGCTCGATTCCAGACTGAATGGTCGTGATACCTTTATACGGATCAAAGCGCGAGCCCACATAATACGCCAGACTTTCCTTTTCACGCACATTCATAAATAGCTTGGAATGTGGGAAACCACCCAGCACACCATTAGCGACCAGCGCAGCTGCATAACGATCATCCCCATACATAATCGGGTTACGCAGACCCATATTCAGCTTGCCCTGACTAACTTCCATACGTTCAACTACCTGGCGCACTTCAGCACTGGCTGGCTTCGCTGCTGCTGGGGTATACGTTAGTGCATCGCCACGCTCCAGATGGAAATGACGCTCTACCAGTCCAAGCACATCATCCAGTGTCGTATCTCCAACGACATACAGGTCAAAGCTACAGGTGGACAGCCACTGGCGATACCATTCATACAATCCACCGCGCTCCAGATCATCCAATGCATCCAGACGACCGAGTGGACTCAGACGATAGGGCTCGTCCTTGCACATTTCCTGAATACAGCGCTCGGCTGCATAGCGGATTTTATCATCGATGATCGATTCAAGACGCTTACGTACATTTTCACGTTCTGCCTGCACATACTTTTGACGGAATGCTCCCTCTTCAAGTGCTGGGCGAGTTAACGTTTCACCGAGAAAACCAAGACTACGTGACAATAGCGGCTCATTGCTGCTTACGAAGGCATCATTGATCGTATCCATACGTAGCTGCACGAGCTGGTAATCGCCTTTTTTGTATACATCCAGACCGAAGCCTGCTCCATACATATCCTCTAACGCTTCACGGAACTGTGTAGTCTCCGGATACGTTTCATTCCCTCTTCGTAAAATAAAAGGGATCAGCGCTGTTGGTGTTACCGTATCCTCTGCCAGTGGTACTCCGAGATAAAGGGAGATT
This sequence comes from Paenibacillus hunanensis, assembly GCF_034055775.1. Classification (NCBI taxonomy): domain Bacteria; kingdom Bacillati; phylum Bacillota; class Bacilli; order Caryophanales; family Paenibacillaceae; genus Paenibacillus; species Paenibacillus hunanensis. Next base: position 3,537,552 of record NZ_CP139194.1, read on the forward strand.
GCAAAGGTTTTAAACCGCGTTGTTGGCATAACATGCACGCGGATTCCATGAATTTCGCCGTGTTCAAATCCTGTAGTGTTCAATATCAAAACCCCTTTTTCAAGACGAATTTTGTTCGTGATACATCATAACGCTTATTTTATACTACCCTGATCCCGGTAAGCAAACCACTAGCTTACTTCTATCGTCTTGCGTCTATTTTCATACCACCCAATTCGTTCTCGTATTTTCGTGATTAATGATCTGGAAGTTAACTCGAATGAAATGATCGTTCGCAAATATTTGTTAGAATGCGATCAGAACTTGATCAGATCGCGATTTTTCAGCAAAGTGATAACAATCCAGTTACAAAGCTGATTTTATTACGATTGTATTTTATGTTAGAATCAAGTCTCTGGGTCCAATTAGGTCCTCATTATTATACAATTGGTACCTCTGGGAAATTTGTGCGAAACTATTTGCACGCGTAACGCGTCTAATTACATAGGATAATCAGACGAGGTTTGCCCTATCCAAATTTATTATGAAGGAGTCCGATGAACGAACATGAAACTAAACAAAAAACCGATGATCATCGCTGCCGTGTCCGCTCTGGCCGTATCTGGAACGATTTTTGCTAATAGTACATACGCTTCCGATGCTACCAAACAGCTCAAAGCGGTATATGCTAATATTAAAGTGATGTACAACAACCAGGCTGTTGCTGTAGACGCAGCACAGGAACCATTTATGATTAATGGCACCACGTATGTACCACTCCGCGTGCTGGGTGATGCAGTTGGTAAAAAAGTAACATGGAACAACACGGACAAAGCGGTATCGATCACCGATACGCAAACTCAGGTTCCACAATCCACTGTAGACGCTCTGAATGCACAAATTCAAAGTCTACAATTACAGCTGACCAATGCAACTTCGCAGAGTACAGGTAAAGACACTACCATTTCTCAGCTGCAAGCACAGGTTAATGATCTGAACTCGCAAATCACAAGTCTGAAAAATCAACTTGCTGACAACTCTAGCTCCTCTGGTAGCGTGAGCAGTGCGATGACTAAGCTGCAAACTGCACTGAACAACAGCTATGGCGATTACAGAAGCACAGGTGCGAGCATTGAGCTGACAGGCACACAGTCTGCGGTTAAAGTATCGATTCGTGTTAACGAAACTTCATGGAATGATACATCCAGCAGCAGCCGTAGAACATTGCTGCAAAATATCGTAGATGATATTCATGACAATACAACCTTCAAAAATGCTACAATCAGCGGTACAGTATACAACAAAAACTCTACCAAGCTGATGAGCTTTACCGTAAATAACAACAACAGCGTCGTAATCGGCTCTAATGTCGATCTGACGACTGTACAGAAAAACCTGAACAACGACTACGGTACGTATCGTAATATCAAGCTGAGCATCGAGCTCTCCAACGATAACGATGAAGAAATCGTATTCCGTGTGTATGCGAACAAAAGCGATTGGAATCTGCTGACTGACAATCAAGGCACCAGCCTGATGAGCAGTATCGCTGCCGATATCGACGCTGCCTATAGCAATATGGGCAAAAAGATTTACGGCTTCGTGTACGATAGCAGCAACCGCTCTACAATTCTGAAACGTTACAACTAATCGTCAACGATACCGAAATAAACAAAACCCGCTAGCTCCTTCATTTCAAAAGGAGCTAGCGGGTTTTTTATGATATCAGGATTAGCCATCACGACTGATTTCATTCGCATTATCGAGCTACTTCAAGCCTCAAGCCTCAAGCCTATGCTTGATCTACTCTAGCTTTATCTGCTCGTATTCGATCTTCAATCTGCTATATTAGCTACCTGTACTAATCTGATGATATTGCTCAGGTGAAACGAGTACCTCTCGCGGCTTACTGCCTTCATAAGGGCCTACAATACCATGTGCTTCTAAGGAATCGATCAAGCGTGCTGCACGCGTATACCCAACACGCATACGGCGCTGTAATAACGATACCGAAGCCTGCTTCGCCTCTACAACGATCTGTACTGCCTGATCAAATAGCTCGTCCTTCTGTTCCTCTATAGCTGTTACCGAATCATCAATCTCCGGCACAATATCGTCATTGTACTCTGCCTCTGCTTGATCGCGGCAATAATTAACGATGGCCTCAACCTCCTGATCGGACATGAATGCGCCTTGTACACGAACAGGCTTGGAAGAACCAACAGGCATAAACAGCATGTCTCCACGTCCAAGCAGTTTCTCCGCACCACCCATATCCAGAATCGTACGTGAGTCGATCTGAGACGATACACCAAAGGCAATTCGTGATGGAATATTCGCTTTGATTACACCTGTAATAACGTCAACCGATGGACGCTGGGTTGCGATAATCAGGTGAATACCTGCTGCCCGTGCCATCTGGGCAAGACGTGCAATCGCATCCTCTACATCACCCGCAGCAACCATCATCAGATCGGCAAGCTCATCGACAATTACGACGATATAAGGCAAAATCGCCGCTGGATTATCCTTCATCAGATTGTTGTAGCCTTCCATATTACGCGTGCCCGATTTGGAAAATAGATCATAGCGTTTTTCCATCTCGACTACGATCTTTTTTAGAGCGAGCGAAGCACGGCGTGGATCGGTTACGACTGGTGCAAGCAAATGCGGAATCCCATTATAAATATTTAATTCCACCATCTTCGGATCGACCATTAGGAATTTCACTTCATCCGGCTTGGCTTTGTATAGAATGCTGGTAATAATGCCATTAATACAAACCGATTTACCCGAACCCGTTGCCCCTGCTACAAGTAAATGGGGCATCTTCGCCAGATTGCCGACAATCGTCTGTCCAGCGATATCCCGTCCAAAAGCAATCGATAAGCGGGCTTCAGATTCCTGGAAGATTTGTGTCTCCATCACTTCACGCATGGTGACCATGGCCACTTCATTGTTCGGTACCTCAATCCCGATTGCCGATTTACCAGGAATCGGAGCCTCCATCCGTATATCCTTTGCCGCTAATGCCAGTGCAATATCATCCGTCAAGCCAACAATCCGGCTTACCTTTACACCGACATCGGGCTGAATCTCATAACGTGTAACCGCAGGGCCGCGTACCACCTCTAGCACTTTGGCACGCACGCCAAAGCTTTCCAGTGTCGTCTCCAGCTTCCGTGCAATTTGCATATAATCATTCTGATCGGCTGCATTACCAGTCACCTTCGGCTTAGCTAACAGACTAAATGGTGGTAAACGATAAGGCTTCGGTGGAGGCGGTGGGGGTGTAACCATTGCTTGTCCATCTGTTGCTGGTGTATCTCCCTGCCCGGCTCCTATAGATTCTAGAGCATCTGCTCCTGTTGTATCCATGTCCACCGATTCTAATGGTACATTGGAAGCTCCATCAACTGCTGCTGACGATACTTGTTCATTATTAAAATGAGACGGATTCAGCTCTGACCCAGACTGCTGTGGAGCTGTCCACGCATCACTAGCTTGCCAGTCACGATCGGATGTATCCGAAGTAGACTTATCTGCATCATATAAGGCTTCTGCTTCCATTTCAGCACCGTTATGACCAGACTGCTCGGAACGAATTTGCTCAAAAAAGTCGCGGATAATAGGAGTACGATCTCCTTCTACTGTACTTGCCGCCACAGTAGAAGCACCTGCTGCTCCCGCTAATGGTGCTACACCTGCGCCATTTAGACCAATGCCAGATGCCACAGCTATATCTGCTGCATCGTCCAGCAAATCATCCTCTAGATGACGATCATGCAAGCCGTGTATACGAATATCTTCGTTCTGTGTCGTCAAATCAGATGATGCTGTGACAATCGAAGCTGCATCTGCTGCCGACTTACGTGACGATTTACTGCGAGTAATCGGCTTTCGCTCCGGTGCAGCAGCATACAACGCTTCCTCTCCATCGACTTCCGTTTCCTGTTCAAGCTCTCCATGTCTTTCTCTATGCAACCAGGCAAGCAGGCCCTTGCTACGTGTTGCCTCAGCATCGTCCTCTTCGCTTGTATGCGATTCATGCACTTCTGCCTCTGCTTCCGCAGCCAGCTCTAGCTCACGCTCCTGTCGGCGCTCTGCTGCTGCTTCACGCGAAGCCTGCCATTGCTGACGAGTCGAAGCACCAATACGAGCAACAATCGCCTGTCCGTACTCCACGATCTGTACAAGCGACATGCGTGTAATCAGCATCAGGCTAATGATCAGCATTACGCCCGTAATTAGCTTCGTTACCGTCACGCCGAACAACATCAGGAGCAGCCACATTTGCACAGCTCCCACGTAGCCACCTGCTGCCTGTCTTGCAGGTAACGATTCAAGCTGTAGCGCTGGAACATGAATCAGGATGCTCATTAAGGTTAGTGTACATACAAGTAAAACCAATCCTGTCGTACGACTGTTCCAACCGTTCGCCCAGCGTTGACGCAGCATCGTCATCAAGCCGATATATATACCGGCAAGTGGCAATACAAAATATACTTTCCCTAAAATAAACGAACTTATGTAATACAAAAAATGCCCTACGGCTGCTTGCCGTGATAGAGCAATGACCGATAACGTAATGAGCAAAATCCCATAAATTTCATATTTCAACAATCCAAGTGCAGGTGCCTGCGCTTTACGCTTACGCGCTGTTGTACCTGTCCTTGTTGAGGATGCTTTTCGTTTCGGTTGCGCCGGCTTCCGCGCAGCAGATGGCGACGGCTTCCGGGTTGTTTTGCTTGCTGCTCGTGTTTTCTGGGTTGCTTTCGGTTTAGCCACCTGTTACCACCTCCGATGTGTAATTATAGCATATTTGCTGACACTTGCGTTCGCCTTTTCACGCCATAATGCGAACAGCAACCAGCATCTCCATCATACCATCCCGCCTGCGAAAATACATACCTTTCTAAAAAAAACAAAACCCCTGTTCCCCGCATGGGACCGTCCAATATACCATGCGGAAAATCAGGGGCGACTGGTTGCCCTTACCTATTATTCAAAAAGCACGTTCCTACGAAAGAGGTCATGTGCTTACACTTCCATAATGATTGGCAGAATCATCGGTCTGCGGCGTGTTTGCTCGTACAGGAAACGGCCAAGCGCGTCTTTTACGCTTGTTTTCAGGGAAGCCCACTCGTTAACGTTCTCGCTCATCAAACGCTGCAATGTGCTAGTTACGATGCGATTCGCTTCGTCCAGCAGTCCTTCCGATTCACGAACATAGACAAATCCACGAGAGATGATGTCGGGTCCGGATACGATCTGACCATTTTGCTTGCTCAGTGTAACGACAACGACCATGATACCGTCTTGAGACAGTAGCTTACGGTCGCGCAATACGATGTTACCTACATCACCTACACCTAGACCATCGATCAGCACGTTACCAGAAGTGACTTTACCAGCTTTGCGTGCGGAACCGTTTTGGATTTCCACGGTATCACCGATGTCTACGATGAAGATGTTCTCTGGATCTACACCTGTCGCTTCACCCAGCATCGCGTGTCTGCGCTGCATACGGTATTCACCGTGGATTGGGATGAAGAATTTTGGTTTCATCAGGTTCAGCATCAGCTTCAGCTCTTCCTGCGAACCGTGACCGGATACGTGAACGCCCGGGTTAGCGCCGCTATAGTACACGTTAGCGCCAAGACGGAACAGCTCATCGATCGTACGGCCAATATATTTTTCATTACCAGGTACTGGTGTTGCTGCGATAATTACGCTATCGCCTGGCAAAATATCAACCTTGCGGTGTGTGGAGCGTGCCATACGTGTCAGTGCAGACATCGGCTCGCCCTGGCTACCTGTCGACAGAATAACAACGCGATCCGCTGCCATTTTGTTGACTTCTTCCGGCTCGATCAGCATGCCGTCTGGAATGTCCAGATAGCCCAGATCACTTGCGATGCTTACTACGTTTACCATACTACGTCCGATAACTGTAATTTTGCGTCCAGTTACTGCTGCTGCATTCACAACCTGTTGAATACGGTGAACGTTGGAAGCGAATGTCGCTACAACAACGCGCTGTGGCGATTTGCGGAAAATATCCTCCAGCACGACACCAACAGTTTTTTCAGAAGGTGTATAGCCCGGGCGATCCGCATTTGTACTGTCTGATAACAGAGCAAGTACGCCTTTGGCACCGATTTCAGCCATACGTTGCAGGTTAGCAAATTCGTTATTGACCGGAGTATGGTCAAATTTGAAGTCACCTGTATGAACAACGTTTCCTTCTGGAGTAGCCAGGCAGACACCTACGGAATCTGGAATACTGTGATTGGTACGGAAGAACGTAGCAGTGATGGTGTTACCCAGCTTCACTTCGGAATCCTCATGAATCAGGATTCGTTTCGTTTCGCCAAGCAGGTTGGCTTCTTTCAGCTTATTCTCTACAAGTCCCATAGTCAGGCGTGTGCCATAAATAGGTACATTGAGATGCTTCAGCACATAAGGCAAGCCGCCGATGTGGTCTTCGTGACCGTGTGTGAGCAAAATACCGCGAACTTTATCCTGATTTTCCTTGAGGTAGGAAATATCTGGAATAACCATATCAATACCCAGCATATCCTCTTCCGGGAATTTCAAGCCTGAATCCACTACGACGATGTCATTCGCATACTGAATGACGTACATGTTTTTACCAATTTCACCGACGCCGCCCAGTGCAAAGATCGTCAGTTTTTCGTTATTTGTATTTTTCTTGGACAATGTAATCTATACCTCCTGTAATTGTTGGACGTCATTTTAATATTTATAAACAAAATCATTTGGTTTTCTTCTACATATTGGATCATTTATAAAACAAATCGCACACATTGGCTATAACAATACAAACCGGCGATCACCAGTTGAAGTATGCAAGAAACCAGCATCCGAATGTTTCACATTCTTGCATAATTTGCCGATGTCACGAACACTCTGCCTGACAAAGAATTCTATCAGCAAATTCGTATTACTTTTTTATACCGCACCCAGTCACTTAAGAATATTATACATGATTAAAAAACAAAAACACAAGTCATGTTTGAAACCTCGTCCTACAAGCAAGTAAAACCCTTTCATATCAAGCCAAAATATTGTTTAAAATCCGCTATCACCCGATCCCTAACGCCAATCTATACAGCCCTATACATGCAAAAATGCACCCCTCAATGCTCATTACCCTGCCTATAGGCATTTGAATGTGCATTAAGGGATGCATTCTGTTACGTATATTTTATACAATTGTATTGCATTGAAGCATTGCTACGATGCAGTACCTATGTCTGATAGAAAGCAGCTGTAGCTCTACACCTGCTTTTACAGCAAAGCCTGGATAAATTCACGCTGTGCCTCCGAGGGACCAATTAGCGGCAGTCGTACATCACCGTTACCGTACCCACGTGTGCATAGCGCATATTTAACCGCTGATGGATTCGGCAATGGATCAGGGCAGGCAAACAAGCCTTTGAACAGCGGCAATAGCTGCTGATTGATGCGTGCAGCTTGCGTCACATCTCCATTCACATACGAATGAATCATATCATGCATCTTCTGACCAACCACATGGCTCGCCACACTGATAATACCGTGTGCACCAACTGTAATCGCAGCAAAGCCTGTTGCGTCCTCACCCGAGTAAATACGGAAGCCCTCTGGCGCGCCAGCGGCAATCTCCGTCACCTGATCAATCGACGCACATTCCTTCGTCGCTACGATATTGCTGATCTGTGCCAGTTGCAGCGTTGTTTCAGCTGATAAGCAGGTAACGGTACGTCCTGGTACATTGTACAAAATGACTGGAAGCTCAGTCGCTTCAGCAATCGCTTTGAAATGCTGGTACAGACCTGCCTGGTTCGGCTTATTGTAATACGGTACAACGAGCAGCAGCCCGTCCACCCCCAGCTTGGATGCTTCGCGGGTAAGGTGGATCGAGTGCTTCGTATTGTTACTGCCCGTACCGGCGATGATTTTACATCGACCAGCTGCATGCTTCACTGCAAAACGGAACATTTCGAGCTTCTCTTCATCTGTCAGTGTAGGTGATTCACCGGTTGTACCGCAGATGACGAGTGATTCAGACTTTTGCTCCTCAATCAAATAATCAATTAAACGGGCTGTTACCTCCCAATCGATCTCATCCTGATCGTTAAAGGGTGTGACCATCGCCGTAATCAGTCTTCCGAAGTCTACCAATGTTTTTCCTCCTTCAATACGGGATGCTTCCCGCAGAACTTGGTCAGATTATAGGTGCAGCTCAAACTGGTTATGCAGCGCGCGAACCGCTGGAACCATATCTTCTTTCTTGACGAGCACCCAGATGGTCGTATTGGAGTCAGCAGACTGAAGGATGGTAATTCCCTGTCCGGTCAAGGCAGCTACGATTCGTGCCATAATACCAGGCACACCGTTAATGCCACCACCTACAACAGAAACCTTGGCACAACCGCTCAAGCTGGTTGGCTGTAGTCCCATTGATTGAAGCAGCGTTGTTGCACGCTCTGCTTCGCTATCCAATACGGTATATACCGCGCCATGCGGGGTTACGTTGATAAAATCGACACTGATGCGATTGTCCGCCATTGCTTCGAATACTTTCAGCGACAGATTATCGATACCTTCCTGCTCGGTAACGGTAATTTGCGTTACATTGGTCATATAGGTGATACCTGTAACAAAACGATCAATAACGCCACCAGGTGAATCCACAAATTGATCTGGACGCGTAACGAGGGTTCCTTCGCTTTCAGCAAAGGTAGAACGAACACGTACCGGCACCTGTGCCTGCATCGCAATCTCCACGGCACGCGGATGAATCACCTTTGCACCCTGATGCGCCATATTACAGATTTCGTTATAGCTCACAAAAGCAAGCGGCTTAGCATCTTCAACGATGCGTGGATCAGCGGTTAAAATGCCTTCAACATCTGTATAAATATCTACCATGTTCGCATGCAGTGCAGCACCAAGAGCTGTTGCTGATGTATCGCTGCCGCCGCGTCCTAAGGTAGTCAGATCGCCATGTTCAGTTTGCCCCTGGAAGCCGGTTACGATAACCACCTTGCCTTCTTCCAGCTCACGCAGTACACGCTCTGGACGAATCGTCAAAATGCGTGCATTGCCAAAGTTATCATCCGTAATAAAGCCAGCCTGTGCGCCTGTTAGGGCAACAGCTGGAATACCTTCACGAACGAGCATACCGCTCAAATTAACTGCGGAAATGATCTCTCCACAGCCCATCAGTAGATCGCGCTCACGCGGGGAAGGAAGACTGCCATTATTAGCAGTGCTCTCCAGCAATGTATCGGTAGCGTAAGGATCGCCACTGCGACCCATCGCGGATACCACAACAACGAGCTTGACCTGCCGGGCAAGCTCGCGTTTGATATGCCGCAGCACATGCTCACGCGCCTCTGGTGTCGAGAGCGATGTGCCGCCAAATTTTTGTACCAGTATGTTAGTTGTTTTTTGCAATAAGGTCGTCATTGACCACACGCCTCCGTTAGCTGTTGACTGCTGTTTTTGCGGCGATGATCTCGGCGATTTGAACAGCGTTCCATGCTGCACCTTTGAGCAGGTTATCCGATACGATCCACATGTTAAATGCACGCGGATTGTCCAGATCACGGCGCAAACGACCAACAAATACGTCGTTTTGGCCTGCTGCTTCGGTTGCCAGCGGATAAGCCTGGTTGGATGGATCATCCACCAGTGTTACACCTGGAGCATTTTGCAGAAGCTGTTTAACCTCGTCTAGATCAGCATCCTGTTTAAGTTCAACGTATACTGACTCCGAATGTCCGTATACAACCGGGATACGGACACATGTTGTGGTGACTTTGATCGAGTCATCTTCCATGATTTTCTTCGTTTCCCGAACCATTTTCATTTCTTCCAGTGTATAGCCGTTATCCTGAAATTTATCGATTTGAGGAATTGCATTGAATGCAATTTGATGCTTCACTGGCAGTGCGCCAACCGGCAAAATATCCGGTTGTACGTCTTCACCTGCAAGTACAGCCTTGCTTTGACGCTTCAATTCTTCAATCGCCTGATTACCGGCACCCGATACCGCCTGATAAGTCGATGCGATAATACGATCGATGCCGTAGCGATCTTGAAGTGGCTTGAGTGCAGCAACCATCTGGATCGTAGAGCAGTTTGGATTGGCGATAATACCTTTGTGATCAGCAATACGATGTGCATTGACCTCAGGTACGACCAGCGGTGTATCCGGGTCCATGCGATACGCATTCGTATTGTCGATACATACAGCTCCATGACGTACTGCATGCGGAGCCAGCGCCTTCGTGATATCGCCGCCTGCACTGAACAGAGCAATATCTACACCAGCAAAGCTATCCGGTGTTGCTTCTTCCACGGTAACTTCCGAACCCTTGAACAGAACCTTCTTACCCGCCGAACGCGCCGACGACAGAAGCTTCAGCGTTTTCACCGGGAAATCGCGCTCCTCCAGCAATCTTACAATCTGTTGACCTACTGCTCCTGTCGCTCCCACGACAGCCACATTAAAGAATTGATTAGACATCTAGCATCTTCTCCCCTTCGATTTTGCAGGGTGCGCCTAAACGCCCAAGCGGCGGTCCGGTTCAGACCACCGCAGACCCCCACCGGTCACAGGGACCGGAAATGAATTTCAGTATCCTGCAATAATTGTAGAAATGATATCATTCCCTGTTATTTCTTTCAACTGTTTTGCAGAAAAGTTTTAATGCGGTGATATCCAGCAATGCTATTTCTGCTGGATCGCTTCGCTGATCACAGCCGTTTCGCTTATATGGATAGTCACTTAAGCGAGGATCGAAGATACAGCGACCGCGATTGGGTCAAGTCGCTTATTGGGTACCGGTATGACCAAAACCACCTGCACCACGAACAGTCTCAGATAGCTCATTCACCTGCACCAGCTCTGTATCAGGCACAAGCTGGAATACCATTTGAGCAATACGCTCACCACGAGCAATTGCAAATGCTTCACTGCCCAGATTGATAAGCAGCACTTTGATCTCACCGCGATAATCCGCATCGATCGTACCCGGTGTGTTCAAGCAGGTAATCCCATGCTTGAATGCCAGACCACTACGTGGGCGAATCTGCGCTTCCAGGCCAGCTGGCATTGCCAGTGCCAGACCGGTTGGAACGAGCGCGCGCTCACCCGGCTGAAGCACCATTGGCTCCTCTACCGCAGCGTACAGATCATAGCCAGATGCCTGCTCCGACATTTTACGTGGCAGCTCCAGACCTTCATGGTTAGGTAATGTTTTGATTTCTACCGAAATGGCATTAGTGGACAAGTTCATCTCTCCTTACATGTGCAATGCTTTTATCTGACGCACCAACCATCGCAAGTGCATAAGGCTCCGCAAACATATCATCAATGACCGAGCGAATATCCTCCATACTCACCTGCTCAATATAGTCGATCGTCTCGTCCACGGTATCGTGCTGACGAAGCATAATTTCATTTTTGCCTAGACGATTCATCAGGCTGCTCGTGCTTTCCAGACTCAGGATCAGGCTGCCTTTCAGCTGCTGCTTCCCTTGCTCCAGCTCCTGCTCGGTCAAGCCGTTTTGCTTGAGATCATGCAGCAGATTATGAGTCAGCTCAAATACATCCTTCGTCTGCTTCGGTGTTGTTCCCGCATAGATCGTGAACAGACCGCTATCCGCGTGTGCGGTGTAGTAGGAATAGACCGAATAAGCTAAACCGCGCTTTTCGCGAATTTCCTGGAATAGACGCGAGCTCATTCCGCCGCCAAGCGCATTATTGAGTAATACCATCGCATAATACCTTGGATCATCTATTTTACCACCCGGGAAGTTCAGGCAGATGTGATTTTGTTCTGTTTTCTTTTTGTGGAATACGAGTTCACCTTTGAACTCTGGTGCGATCAGCTGTTGCTCTGGTCCATGCACGTCGAAGCCACCAAAATATTTTTCCAGCAGTGGCACCATACGCTCATCGATATTACCAGCAACGCTGATAACTGTATTTTCAATCGTATAGCGATCTTTCATAAATAGACGTAACTGATCCGGCCCCATCGGTTCCAGACGCTCAGCTGTACCCAGAATTGGATAAGCAAGCGGATGGTTGCCATACGAAGCTACAGTTGCCAGATCATGCACCAGATCGTCTGGATCATCCTCGTACATCGCAATTTCTTCCAAAATGACGTTTTTCTCGCGTCCCAATTCTTCTGGGTCAAGTAACGAGTTGAAGAACATATCGGACAGGATATCCAGCGCGATCTCCAGATGCTCATCCAGCACCTTAGCGTAAAAGCATGTATATTCCTTACTTGTAAATGCGTTCACATTGCCGCCAATGCCATCGAAAATTTCGGCAATCTTTTTCGCGTCAAAGCGCTTGGTGCCTTTAAATAGCATATGCTCTATAAAATGCGAAATTCCATTTGTCACAAGATTCTCGTTGCGGGAACCGGTTTTGATCCAGATTCCGAATGTGACAGAACGGAAGGTCGGCATTTTTTCCATAACGATTCGCAAACCGTTATCCAATTGTATCCGTTCCATAGACGGGCCCCCTAATTGATAAATGCATTCCTATCCTAACAGAATATGCAACCTTGCTCAAGCATGATAGCGGTTTGACACGGTTTTGTCAGGGAGTATGGATGATGCATTGTAGTTTGGTACTACGTTTTATAATAGAAGAAAAAACGTCATCGACTGCAAAAACTTGTTTTTATAGTACAAAGAATTAAGCGGTTCAATTAGTTCGCTTACTTCGTTTACCAGGTGTGTTACACCACTCCGGCAAGGAATAAGGGAACGTCCTCAGGTGGAACCCAGGAATCTACGAATGTAGAAGTCAGGGTAGATTCCTGGGTTCCAAAGTCGTCCTTTTCCCTTATTTCCTTGCCTCCGTTCTGTGGTTGTAGCAAACTTTGTTCTCTAAAACGTTATAAGCATTACCATGATCTTCTTAGCTGTATTCCTGCTATTTGAATTGCCGTTGTTAGATCACTTCAATTCATACTTACACGGTACTTGCTTATAAAGAATACTGACGTTCGTTTTGTACACAAAATGAAAAAAGAGACAGAATAAGCTCTGACTCTTTTGCTCATCTTGCTATGAAATTAAGGGCGCAATGCCCTGAAACGATTGCGCTGGCTAGCGCGAACGATCAGGACTTTGCTTGTTCTGCGTTGTCTGCTGTCAGCAATACTTTGCGGGACAGGTTCACGCGACCTTGACCGTCAATCTCTGTTACTTTCACCGTGATCATATCGCCGATCGCTACAACATCCTCCACTTTGGCTACGCGCTCGTTAGAGAGCTGGGAGATGTGTACCAGACCGTCTTTACCTGGGATCAGTTCAACGAATGCGCCGAATTTCTCGATGCGTTTTACTTTACCGAGGTACGTTTCGCCAACAACGACTTCACGTACGAGGTCTTCGATCATTTTTTGTGCTTTTTTGATCATCTCTTCATCCGACGAGCCGATAAATACGCGGCCATCCTGTTCGATGTCGATCTTCACGCCAGTTTCATCAATGATTTTGTTGATGACTTTGCCGCCGGGACCGATAACGTCGCGGATTTTGTCTGGATTGATGTTGATGATAACGATTTTTGGAGCGTATTTGGACAGGCTTGTTCTTGGTTTGTCCAGCAGCTCGTTCATTTTACCAAGGATGTGCAAACGTCCTTCACGTGCCTGAGACAGCGCCTCGGACAGGATCTGACGATCGATACCGTTGATTTTGATGTCCATCTGGATGGCAGTTACACCTTCTGCTGTACCTGCTACCTTGAAGTCCATATCGCCGAGATGATCTTCCATACCTTGAATATCGCTCAGGATGGATACATGCTCGCCATCTTTGATCAGACCCATGGCAATACCTGCTACAGGTGCTTTGATCGGTACGCCTGCATCCATCATTGCCAGGATACTTGCACAAATACTTGCTTGAGAAGTCGAACCATTGGATTCGATAACTTCCGATACCACGCGAATCGTGTATGGGAATTCTTTTTCCGAAGGAATAACTTTGGACATTGCACGCTCACCGAGCGCACCGTGACCGATCTCACGACGACCTGGAGGACGCAGTGGACGAGCTTCGCCAACACTGAATGGTGGGAAGTTATAATGGTGCATAAAACGCTTGGATTCTTCAGGTGCAATACCATCCAGAATCTGTACATCGCCAAGTGCGCCAAGCGTACAAATGCTAAGTACCTGTGTTTGACCACGAGTAAACAGACCGGAGCCGTGTGTACGTGGCAGCAGATTCGCATCACATTCGATTGGACGAATCTCTTCCAGCTTACGTCCATCTGGACGTACTTTATCATGGGTGATCAGACGGCGCACTTCTTCTTTAACGATATCGTGCAGCACTTCTTTGACGTCATCCATCAGATCAGGTGTTTCTGCATATTGCTCTTCAAAATGAGCAACTGCGTCGTTGTTCACCACGTCAATCGCTTCTTGACGAGCTTGCTTCTCCGCAATTTTCAGTGCATCCACCAGACGTGCTTCTGCAAATGCACGTACTGCTGTGTTCACATCTGCGTCAACGGTATGCAGCTTCACTGCCATTTTCGGCTTGCCTGCTACAGCAGTCAGCTCTTCGATGGTGGAGATAATATTTTGAATTTCGGAATGACCGAACATGATTGCTTCCAGCATGATTTCTTCCGGCAGCTCATTTGCTTCCGCTTCTACCATCATGATAGCATCGCGTGTACCTGCAACAACGAGGTACATTTCGCTCACTTCTTGTTGTGCCTGTGTTGGGTTAATGATGAACTCACCATCAACGCGACCTACCGCTACGCCACCGATTGGGCCATCAAATGGTACATCGGAAATGCTCAGTGCAGCAGAAGTACCGATCATCGCAGCAATTTGCGGCTCGCAGTCCTGCTCTACACTCATTACATAGTTAGCTACCTGTACATCGTTCCGGAAGCCTTCCGGGAACAATGGACGGATTGGACGGTCAGTCAGACGGCTTGCCAGAATCGCCTTTTCACTTGGTCTACCTTCACGCTTGATGAATCCACCAGGAATTTTACCTACGGCATACAGCTTTTCTTCATAGTTTACGGTAAGTGGGAAAAAGTCCAGATCTTTCGGCTCGGAAGAGGCAGTTACGGTACAAAGCACCGCAGTATCGCCATAGCGTACCATTACTGCTGCATTCGCCTGTTTAGCCAGACGGCCAGTTTCCAGTACAAGGGTTCTGCCTCCGAGCTGCATTTCAACTCGCTGTTCCATGAAATTCCTCCTTTTTAGGTCATCCTACTATTCTATAATCAGCTTCCAATTCCCTTCCGGAAATTAAAAGCGAAAAATATGTGTACTTACAAAAAGCAACCCGGCCGCCGCCGTTGGCTCCGAAAAGACCATACGGCTGAACAACCAGGCTGCTTTGGAATTGCATTTTAGTTTTAGCGACGCAGACCGAGTCTTTCGATCAACGTACTGTAACGTTTAACATCGTTCTTTTTCAGGTAAGCAAGAAGCTTACGGCGTTGACCTACCATTTTCAACAGACCACGACGGGAATGATGATCCTTTTTGTGGCTGCGGAAATGATCCTGCAGATTTACGATGTTTTCAGTCAGGATAGCGATTTGTACCTCTGGAGATCCTGTATCGGACTCGTGAGTTCTGTACTCCTCGATCAATTGGTGCTTGCGCTCTTGAGTAAGTGCCATCCTATTCACCTCCTTAATAGTTTCATTAAAAATCGCCATTAGCCTCGTTACCGGCGGTGAAACTCGTGTAACCAAGCTAAGGTTCGGTTACTGAATCTAGGAAACAGCAACGTTGTTCAGTATAGCATAGACGAATATCAAATAGCAATGCCCTTATAAAAGAATCTGTCTTGCCGATTCCGCATCCCGTGTAATCTGTGTTACTAGCTCGTCAATCGAACCAAACTTCTGCTCAGGTCGGATATAATCGATCAGCTCGACAGCCAGCTGCTGTCCATACAGATCGCCCTGGAAGTCCAAAATATGCGCTTCAAAGCTAGGACGCGTCTCGCCCGTCTGAAAGGTTGGCTTAAAGCCGATATTCATCACACCTGCACGCCAAATGCCTTCAGCCAGCACACGAACCGCATACACACCCGGACGTGGCACTACATAGCGCTCGCTCAGCTCCAGATTCGCCGTTGGGAAACCGATCGTACGTCCACGCTTATCCCCATCAATAACAATACCGCGAATTTGATACGGTCTACCTAACAGCTTCGTCGCATGCTTGGCATCCCCTTCGCGTAGAGCTGCACGAATCGCTGAGCTGCTTACTTTGTTATCCTCCAGCAGGAATGCAGGAACAGTCTCCACGAGTAATGAATTCTGACCAAGCTCACGAAGCAGCTCCGGTGTACCTGCACCACGATGTCCAAAATGAAAGTCAAATCCGACCACTGCCGTATGTACATGCAGTGGCACCAGCATTTGCTCATAAAATTGCTCTGGCGTTACCGCTGCAAATGCATGATTAAATTCCGCTACATACAGCGTATCAACGCCCATTCCGCGCAAAATCTCTTCCTTGATCGAAAGCGGCGTCAAATAGCCTTCGTAATCTCCCTTACCCAGCACTTCCTTCGGATTCGGATCAAAGGTCATCACCGAGGCGGTAATGCCCAGGCGACGTGCAAGGCGAATACCATAATCGATCACACTGCTATGACCGAGATGTACGCCGTCAAATTGTCCGATGACCATCACCTGCGGGTCTGCCTCGCGTGGTATGCCGTTTTCCGGCCAGGGATAAGCCAATCTTACTATGTTCACTGTGATATCACCCGCATTTCTACAAATGGATTCATGCATGGCAGGCTGCACGTTTAGTGATGTGCAGGTTGTTGCTGTCGCTGCATGTAATGGTGTGCTTGATGGCTGATTGCTTTGGTTTGCAGTTGAAGCTGAGCTTATACGTTTCACTAAACATCAATTACTCAGATTTTGAGTATTGGAGCTCGAATTATGATGAATCATCAAGCACTCCGGCAAGGAATAAGGGGACGGACTCAGGTGGAGCCGCGGGAATCTACTAGATTAGGAATTAAATGTAGATTCCCGCCCCTCTGAAGCAGTAAGATATTTTGCTTCGCAAAAATCACTTTTCATTGAACCCCGTGTTAGGAAATCACTAACACTATAAGTCGTCCTTTCCCCTTATTTCCTTCCCTCCGTTCCGTGCTTATTAGCAACTTTATAAAAACGTCTAATTAGTTTCTTATAGGACATTATTAGGAGTATTTGTTAAGCAAGTTCAATTCACTTGCTACACTAATGTAATTTATCGAAAAACGATATTTTACACTTCAATACTCTGAGTTCTGCCTACATGAAATTGTATATTTGTATATTCAGCATAGCGCAGTATCTTTAGTACAGAGCATTGATAGCAGCATAAGCTTTATTTGTTTCGTACTTATTCATTTGAGCTTTGGAGTGCTAATCGATATCTGCAAAAGCCCATTTGCTACGCATATACACAAATACAATTACGGCAGGAACACTTTTACAGGCACGATACGATCGCTCGGTTCGTCCTTGCGGAAAATTCCGATGAACTCGCCTGCGGGTGCATACAGTTTGAGCAGCAGATCTGCATCGGCTGTAGGCTTTGTAGCTGGCTCTTGTGTATCTGTAAGGTTTACCGATACAGAACCTGTCTCAGCCACCGTAGCGCTCTCAGAAGCGATATATAGGCGAATATACTTGCTGTCTATATGTTTACCTTGCAGGGTGTGCTTGTATACTGCCTCATCTACGGTAAAAGCAGGCAGATTGGACATGGCCTGGTCTGCTGGGATAAGATGTTGTTCCAACTCGCCCTGTTCGACCAGCTGTTCGATCTGCTCGAAGGTCAAGCATTGTTGCAGACGGATGCCTGCGGATTCGGTACGTACGAGCTGTACCATGGTAGATGGTACGCCGAGTGCACGTCCGATATCGACACATAGTGTGCGGATATAGGTGCCTTTGGAGCATAGCACACGGAAGGTGATTTCTGGATGGTCGTCTGGCTTCCAGCCGATCATTTCCAGCTCGTGGATCGTTACCTCGCGGGATTTACGTTCTACGGTTTTCCCTTCGCGTGCTAGCTCGTACAGGCGTTTGCCATCGACCTTGACCGCAGAATACATCGGCGGAACCTGAGAGATCGTGCCTGTCATCGTGCTCAGTACTTGTTCAACTTGCTCACGACTAATGTTAGCCTGATCGATCTGCTCGATAACTTCGCCGGTTAGATCCTCTGTATCAGTAGCGATACCGAAACGCAGGACCGCTACGTATTCTTTAGGCATTTCTTGCAAATATTCCACGATCCGCGTTGAGCGGCCCAGACACAGTGGCAGTACGCCTGTTACGGCTGGATCGAGCGTACCTGTATGACCGATACGCTTCATCCGCACAATACGCCGAACCTTGGCTACTACATCGTGAGAGGTGAAGCCTGCTGGCTTGTGTACGGCCAGCACGCCATCAAATTCGTTCATAGAAGCTCCTTTATATACGACACTACTTGTTGTTTGACCTGTTCCAGACTGCCTTCCAGACGACAGCCTGCTGCTTTGATATGCCCACCGCCACCAAAATGCTGTGCGACTGCGGCAACATCAATACGTCCTGCCGAACGAAGACTGGCTTTAACAGCATTTTCGTCGATAACCTTGAAAAAGATACCGACCTCTACGCCCTGAATGTTGCGCGGATAGTTGACAATGCCCTCAAGGTCTTCATTTTCTGCTCCCGTTTGAATCATATGCTCTGGAGTCACGTAGACGTGTGCAATTTTACCATCGGCTTCAAGTTCTAACGTGGACAACGCCAGCGCTAGCACCTTAACCTGTGGCAATGTCACTTCTTCAAGCAACGTTTCTGCCAGCTCAGGCCCGTTTACACCCAGTTCAAGCAAACGTGAAGAGATTTCCATCACTTTTGGTGACGTACTGGAATAACGGAATCCGCCTGTATCTGTTAAAAGACCGGTATAGATCGCCTCGGCTGCTTCACATGTCCATTGTACATCAAACAGATTGATCCAATCATACAGCACTTCCGCAGTAGCTGCTGCGTCGTCTTTGACGACATTGACAGCTCCATAGCGATCATTGGTCGGATGGTGATCAATATTCAAAATGGCTGCCGTTTCCGACATCCAGTTTTTGACCAGACCGACACGCTTGAAATCCGCACAATCCACGCAAATTACATGCTCATATTGACGTTGTCCACCGTCCTCCAGCAGATTCATAATCTCGCCAGATAGCGTAAGATAGCTCATACGCTTTGGAATAGGGCCTTCGTTTACAAGCGTAAATTGCTTTCCGAGACAAGACAGCAGCCAGCCCACGGCTACCGTGGAACTGACTGCGTCTCCGTCCGGCTGAACATGCGAAACCACTAGAAAATTGTCATGCTCCTCTATAAATGCTTTCGCATCCAGAAGCGCCTGTTCATAGGTCTGCATTGCCGTCTCCTTTGAGGCTTACTCGTCTTTATCGGAATCTTCGCGATGAATCTGATTGATCAACTGATCGATCCGATTGCCGTAAGCAATCGACTCGTCAATCTTGAACAGCAGTTCAGGCGTATGACGCAACCGGATGCGCTTGCCGAGCTCGGAGCGCAGGAATCCAGATGCTTTTTCAATTCCTTTGAGTGAACCTGTTTTTTGTTCTTCGTCACCTAGCACGCTGAGGTATACCTCAGCTTGTGACAGGTCATTGGTTACATCCACGCCGGTAACTGTAACGAAACCGATGCGTGGATCTTTCAATTCGTTTTGGATGAGCAGGCTCAGTTCTTTTTTGATCTGTTCGCCTACACGTCCTGTTCTAATCTTAGCCATTGTTTTTCACCTCGTTATTTGCGCTCTACAGCTTCCATGATGAAGGCTTCGATTACATCGTTTTCCTTCATATCATTGTAACCGTCCAGCGTGATACCGCACTCGTAGCCTTGTGCAACTTCTTTGGCATCATCTTTAAAGCGTTTGAGGGAGTCGATTTTACCTTCGAAAATAACGATACCGTCACGGATCAAGCGTGCTTCAGCAGAACGCGTGATCTTACCGGAAGTTACCATACAGCCTGCAATTGTACCTACGCGGCTGATTTTGAACGTATTGCGAACTTCCGCATGTCCAATAACAACTTCTTTGTATTCTGGGTCCAGCATCCCTTTCATCGCCTGCTCGATTTCCTCGATTGCGTTATAAATAACGCGGTGCAGACGAATATCCACTTGCTCTTGCTCAGCAGTTTGCTTCGCTTGAACGTCTGGACGAACGTTGAAACCAATAATGATCGCGTTGGATGCAGCTGCGAGGATAATATCCGATTCGTTGATCGCACCTACGCCGCGGTGGATGATTTTGACGCGTACGCCTTCCACCTCGATTTTTTCGAGCGAGCCTTTGAGAGCTTCGACCGAACCCTGTACATCGCCTTTGATGATGACGTTCAGGTCTTTAATTTCGCCGTCTTTAATGTGCTGGAACAGATCATCCAGCGTAACACGAGTGTTTGCACCCAGATCAGACTGACGCTGTGTGATTGCACGCTTGTCAGCGATCGAACGTGCTTTACGCTCGTCTTCAAATACCATAAATGGATCGCCCGCCTGTGGAACCTCAGTCAAACCTGTGATTTCAACAGGAGTGGAAGGTCCAGCTTCTTTGAGACGACGTCCTTTATCATTTACCATTGCACGGATACGTCCGAAACAGTTACCGGCAACAAATGCATCGCCGACTTTGAGTGTACCGTGTTGTACCAGAATACGAGCTACCGGACCGCGACCTTTATCCAGCTCAGCCTCGATAACCGCACCACGAGCGCGCTTGTCAGGGTTTGCTTTATAGTCGTTTACTTCCGCTACGAGCAGAATCATTTCGAGCAGATCTTCCAGACCGATCTGTTGTTTCGCAGATACGTTAACAAAGATCGTGTCGCCGCCCCACTCTTCCGGTACGAGTTCATACTCGGTCAGCTCTTGTTTTACTTTATCCGGATTCGCACCCGGCTTATCGATTTTGTTGACAGCAACGATAATTGGCAGACCTGCTGCTTTCGCATGGTTGATTGCCTCTACCGTTTGTGGCATAACGCCGTCATCTGCTGCAACTACGATAATCGTAATATCGGTTACCTGTGCACCACGAGCACGCATCGCTGTAAACGCTTCGTGACCCGGTGTATCCAGGAATGTAATTTTCTTTTTGTTGATCTCTACTTGATATGCACCGATGTGCTGCGTGATACCGCCGGCTTCGCCGCCAGTTACGTTAGCGGAACGAATCGCATCCAGCAATGTTGTTTTACCATGATCGACGTGACCCATGATGGTTACAACTGGTGGACGTGCTTTCAGATCTGCTTCATCATCGGTTTCTTCAACCGTTTCAAAACGATCGTCTTCAACTGGGATTTTGATTTCGACTTCAACGCCATAGTCATCAGCGATCAGTTGAATCGTTTCCAGATCAAGCTCCTGGTTGATTGTCGCCATTACACCACTGCTGATCAGCTTCTTGATAACTTCGGAAGCATCCTTATGCAGCAATTTGGCTGTTTCGCCAACCGTCATCTCACCGCGAACGATGATCTTTTTCGGTGTGTTGTCGATTTTCTCACGTGGAGGCTGGTTGTTGTTGAAGTTTTTGCCGCCGCGACCTTTACCACGGTTGTTGCGATTACCGCCACCACCACGGTTATTGTCAAAGCGGTTACCACCGCCACCGCCGCGATTGTTGCTGTTGCCACGGTTGCCACCGCCGCCACTGTTACCACCACGACTGCTGTTACCGCCGCCGCGATTAGCACCGGAGGAATCTCCACCCTGGGATGTTCTTACGGAGCCGGATGGCTGACGATTTTGGGATGAGCCTGTTTGTGGACGGGATGCAGCGCTTGGCTGACGGTTACCGCCCTGAGAGTTGTTGCTACGGTTACCCTGTGAAGTGGAGCCCTGTCCACTACGGTTACCATTTTGACTAGACGACGAGTTAGAGCGGTTGCTAGAACCGCTTTGGGATCTGTTATTCCCGTTGTTTGAGTTGTTCTGAGTTTTTATATCCATACCTACCTGCTTTTCCTGTCTATTTTTTTCCTGCGTCGATTCCGCAGCTTTGACCGTGCCATCCTGCTTATCGGCAGCGCTCGATTTAATATTGTTGAAAAATTGTTCCACTTTTGCAACAGCGCCATCTTCCATGACGCTCATGTGATTGTTGACCGGCACATCCAGTTTTTTCAAGATCGTAATGATTTCCTTACTACTCATATTGAGAGATTTGGCATACTCGTAAACTCTCCGTTTATCCTTCTGCTCCTGTGTACTCAATATATTCCACCTCCGACGAATCCCCTATTCGTTTACGGAGAAGCCCTGCGAACCCTTGATCGGTCAGCGCAATAATCACGCGACCTTCCTTTCCTATGCTGGCACCCAGCTGATCACGGTCATAACCGATCAGCAGAGGAATTTGATAACTACTGCACTTATCGCGAAATTTTTTCTGCGTATTGGCGGAAGCATCACCAGCCAGAATGACGAGCGCAGCTTCGCGGGAACGGATGGCCTTGAGCACCAACTCATCCCCGGACAATACTTTTCCGGCACGCATGGCAAGTCCGAGTAGGGATAGTTCGTTATTCATTAGCGTCTCTCTCCTGCACTGAACTTAATTGGTGTTCCACACTGCCCAATTCGCTGGCAAGGCGTTCGTAAATGTCCGCGCTTACCGACACTTTGAGCGCGCGATCAAAAGCGCGGCTTTTCTGTGCCAATTGGAAGCAAGACTGTGTTGCACATACATAAGCTCCCCGGCCCGACTTTTTACCGGTCAAATCAATCTCAACGTTCTCATCCGGCGTACGCACGATTCGAACCAGGCTTTTCTTCGGCATCATTTGCTGGCAAGCAACACACTTGCGCAGCGGTATCTTTTTTGTCTTCATTTGATAACCAACCCCTTTCATACATATGGACGTCCGGTAAAGCTATTCATCCCATGCCACTCTACCATGAATGAACAGGCAGAGCAGGCGTTGGAAAAATAAACCGAAGCATCCAGTCAGGCAGAAAACGGGAAGGCTTAGTCGACCGATACGGAATCCTGATGCATTTCTTCGCCCGTTTCTCTCGGACGTCCAAATTCTTCCTCTGCCTGTGTCTCACTCTTAATATCGATTTTCCATCCAGTCAGCTTCGCTGCCAGACGGGCATTTTGACCTTTGATACCAATTGCAAGCGACAGCTGGTAATCCGGCACGATCACACGCGCCATTTTTTCCTCTTCAAACACTTGCACTTCTAGCACCTTGGATGGGCTCAGTGCATTAGCCACGTATTCCTCAACACTTTCGGAATAACGCACGATATCGATTTTCTCACCGCGCAGCTCACCTACGATGGTCTGTACACGCAGACCGCGTGGACCTACGCAGGAGCCAACCGGATCCACTTCTGGATTGCGGGAGTAAACGGCAATTTTGGAACGGAAGCCCGCTTCGCGTGCAACCGAACGAATCTCAACAACACCGTCAAAGATCTCTGGCACTTCCAGCTCAAACAGACGCTTGAGCAGACCTGGATGCGTGCGGGAAAGCACGATTTGTGGCCCTTTGGTTGTGTTTTCCACTTTGGTAATGTACGCCTTAATGCGCTCGTTCATCGTGAATTTTTCGTTTGGCATCAGCTCAGTCAGCGGCAGTACCGCTTCCACTTTACCCAGATCCACGAAAATATTACGTGTATCCTGGCGCTGTACGATACCAGTAACGATGTCTTCCTCTTTATCGATAAACGCATTGTAGATCAGACCGCGCTCTGCTTCACGAATACGCTGTGTAACGACCTGCTTCGCTGTCTGAGCAGCGATACGACCGAAGTCGCGCGGTGTTACTTCAATCTCAGCCACATCTTCCAGCTGGAAATGCGGATTGATGTTGTCACGTGCATCGGTAAGCGAAATTTCGGTACGCTCATCCAATACTTCCTCAACAATCATCTTGCGGGCAAATACTTTGATTGCACCGGTATTGCGGTTCATGTCTACACGTACATTTTGCGCCGTGTTGAAGTTACGCTTATAGCTGGAAATCAGGGCCGCTTCGATCGCCTCAAATAGCACGTCCTTGCTAATCCCCTTCTCACGTTCCAGCTCGTTCATTGCCTCGATAAAATCCATACTCATAGCTCTCAAGATCCCCCTTTCAAAAAACCACCGTTTAAAAAATGATTGCCAGTCTGGCGCTGGCCACTTTGTCATATGGAACCGCATAG
Source organism: Paenibacillus hunanensis (assembly GCF_034055775.1). Lineage (NCBI taxonomy): Bacteria > Bacillati > Bacillota > Bacilli > Caryophanales > Paenibacillaceae > Paenibacillus > Paenibacillus hunanensis. The sequence continues at coordinate 3,561,852 of NZ_CP139194.1, forward strand.
CGTTTCTTACCCGCTTCAATCAACAGCTGACCTTCATCAAATGAAAGCAACCGTCCCTCAAATTCCTTTGTTCCATCTACAGGCTCGTAAGTCGTGACAAATACATCTTTGCCGACTGCCTTTTGTACATCAGCTTCTTTTTTAAGCGGACGCTCGGCTCCCGGAGAGGACACTTCCAAAAAATAAGGGTCCTTGATTGGATCGTGCTTATCCAGCTGTTCGCTCAGATATTCACTCACCCGGCCACAATCATCGATATCAATGCCGCCTTCTTTATCTACGAATACGCGGAGAAACCAGTTCTTGCCTTCTTTTACGTATTCCACATCGACCAGCTCAAATCCATGCTCCTCCACAAATGGCTGTACCATTTCCTCGACGGTCGCTTTAATCTTCGGTGTGCTCAAACAATCCAACCCTCCATCAACGTAGTATCCGTGTTGGCTGTAAGCCGCCTCGCCCATCATGATTATAATGCCCAGCTTAAAGAAAATCGAACCAGACTTAATGCGCTCGGTTCGATCTTGTGCAGTGCAATTCATGTGAATAGGCGGCTAGCAGCCTCATACCAAACAGTAAAGAGTGGGTTTCCCCACTCTTCACCGGATCGTTATTTCTTTTCTCACTCCTTGGAATTATACCATAATCCCTTAGTGGTGACAAGTAATTCGCCTTGACTACTTGCCCATAACGCCCCTGTTTAAAACAGTGACAACTGGTTACTTTCTGGCAGACCGCGGAAGCAACCCATCTGCGTCATCAGCTCCACAATCGTCTTACTTGCTTTGGATTTCTGCTGGAAATCCTCAATCGATAGGAACTCGCCATGCTCACGAGAAGCAGCGATATTGCGAGCCGCATTATCACCAATCCCCTGTACGGCAGAGAACGGTGGAATAAGACTTTTGCCATCGACTGTAAAGGAGGTTGCATGCGAACGATACAGATCGAGCGGCTTGAATGTGAAACCTCGTGCTGTCATTTCCAGTGCCATTTCGAGAATGGACAGCATTGCCTTTTCCTTCGGTGATGCCTGGAAGCCGAGCTGCTCGATCTCTTCGATTTTGCGATAGATCGCTTCATAGCCCTGACAGCATAGATCAATATCAAAGTCCTCTGCACGAACCGTAAAGTAGGTCGCATAATATTCAATCGGATGATACAGCTTAAAGTAGGCTGTACGCACAGCGGAGATAACGTAAGCCGATGCGTGCGCCTTCGGGAACATATACTGGATTTTGAGACAGGAATCAATGTACCATTGTGGCACCTTGCAGCGCTTCATCTCATCGATCCATTCTGTTGTCAGACCTTTACCTTTACGCACACTCTCCGTAATTTTAAAAGCCAGACTTGCATCCATACCCGCTTTGTAGATCAGGAATAGCATAATATCGTCACGACAGCCGATAACTGTTTTGATCGAGCAGGTGCCGTTTTTGATCAATTCCTGTGCATTACCGAGCCATACGCCAGTACCATGGGATAGACCGGAGATTTGCAGCAAATCGGCAAAGCTTGTCGGCTGTGATTCCACCAGCATCTGACGTACGAACTTTGTCCCCATCTCCGGTACTCCATATGTGGCAACTGGACTGCGCAGCTGATGCGGTGAAATGCCCAGCGCTTCAGTCGAGTTAAACATGCTCATAACTTTCGGATCGTTCATCGGAATCGTTGTTGGATCGACCCCAGTCAAATCCTGTAGCATCCGCATCATCGTCGGATCATCATGACCGAGAATATCGAGCTTGAGCAGATTCGCTTCAAAGGCGTGATAGTCAAAATGCGTCGTTTTCCACTCAGCGCTTGTATCATCAGCCGGATATTGTACAGGTGTAACATCCTCTACATCAATGTAGTCAGGCACAACGACGATACCGCCGGGATGCTGTCCAGTGCTACGCTTTACGCCAGTACACCCAGCAGCAAGGCGACTGAGCTCGGCACCGCGCCATTTCTTTTGGTGCAGCTCTTCATATTTCTTGGCAAAGCCATAGGCGGTTTTCTCTGCAACCGTACCGATGGTACCCGCACGGAATACGTTTTTCTCACCAAATAGGATCTTCGTATAGTTATGGGCAATCGGCTGATAATCACCGGAAAAGTTCAAGTCGATATCGGGAACTTTATCGCCCTTAAAGCCAAGGAACGTCTCAAACGGAATATCCTGTCCTTCACCCTTGAGACGACCGCCACAGTTCGGACATTCCTTCTCTGGCAAGTCGAATCCACTCGGTACGCTACCATCCAGAAACCATTCGCTATGTCTGCATTCCGAATTCACGCAGATATAATGGGCAGGCAGCGGATTAACCTCGGAAATGCCGAGGAAGGTCGCAACGATCGATGAGCCGACCGAGCCCCGTGAACCGACCAGATAGCCGTCTTCATTGGACTTTTTAACGAGCTTCTCCGAAATGAGATAGTTGGCGGAGAAACCGTATTTAATAATAGGCTCCAATTCCTTTTCCAGACGAGCGACTACAACCTCAGGCAATTCCTCACCGTAGATCGAGCGTGCTGTCGCATAGCAGGTGTTACGAATCTCCTCATCTGCACCTTCCAGATTCGGCGTGAACAGCTTATCCGGGAACAGTGGATATACCTCGAAGCGCTCTGCCAGTGCCTGCGTATTCGTCACTACAACCTCGTAGGCTTTTTCCTCACCAAGGAACTTAAACTCATCGAGCATTTCATTGGTCGTACGGAAATGGGCATCTGGCTTACGCTGATCTTTAAGCGGACTAAAGCCGGTAATCCCGTTAATCGTAATATCACGGAAAATTTTCTCTCGTGGCTCCAGATAATGCACATTGCCCGTTGCTACTACAGGCTTATCCAGCTTCACACCCAGATCAACGATCTTTTGCACCGCAATCTCCAGTTCACGTGGTGTACCGACCAGCCCTTTATCGACCAGATGCATATACATCGTCAGTGGCTGAATTTCCAGTACATCGTAAAACTGTGCAACCTCTTCGGCTTCTTCCAGCGTCTTATTTAATACCGTTTCGAAAAACTCGCCCTTCTCACAGCCTGACATCACAATCAAGCCTTCACGATACTGTGTCAGAACGGACTTCGGTATACGCGGTACACGCTTGAAATATTCAGTATGCGACAGCGATACAAGCTTGAACAGATTTTTCTTGCCCTGCTCATTCAGTGCATATACGGTGCAATGGAATGGACGCGCATTAGATAGATCCTGACCGACAAAATCATTCAGTCGATCCAAACGAGTCAAGCGTCGCTCCTGCTCTGCATCTTTGAGTAAGCCAAACAGAATACCACCCAGTGCAATCGTATCGTCAATCGCACGGTGATGACTTTCCAGTGCCACTTTATACTTGGCAGCCAGTGTATTCAGACGGTGATTTTTCAGCGTTGGATAGAGTAAACGAGCCAGCTCGAGCGTATCGAGAACCGGATTCGTCATCTCAGGCAGATCGTGATTTTTTAATGTTGCCTGGATAAAACCAATATCAAAACGCGCATTGTGCGCAACCAGTATATCGTCTCCAGCAAATTGTACAAATTCACGAATAACCCCATCAATCTCCGGTGCACCGCGTACCATTTCATCGGTAATATTGGTCAATTGCTGGATATTGTATGGAATGCGCTCATGGGGATCAACAAAGGTGGCATAGCGATCAATTTCCTTGCCATCCTGCATTTTCACCGCTGCAATCTCGATAATTTTATTTTGTGTAATCGACAAACCTGTCGTCTCAATATCGAATACGATGTAAGTCGCTGTTTTCAATTCTAGTGGTTGTGGATTCAGTACAATCTCGGTCGAGTCGTTCACGACATTGGCTTCCAGACCGTAGATTAGCTTCACACCATGCTTTTTCGCTGCTTTAGCAGCCTCAGGGTAACATTGCACACCGCCATGGTCTGTCACTGCAATCGCAGGATGTCCCCAATCGGCAGCCGTTTTTACATATTTATCAATCGTCGTTACCGCATCCATCGTGCTCATAGTCGTATGCAGATGGAATTCGACACGCTTTTCAGCAGCATCGTCCTTGCGTCCTGGTGGAGCTTTGATTTCTGACAGATCGGACGGAATCATTGCCAGCTCTGGAATTTGCATAAAACGGTCATACTCAACACGTCCACGCGCTTTCACCCATTTGCCATTAGCAAGCAGGCTCATAATTTTCAAATCGTCCTTCGTCTTCGCAAACATCTTCATTTGCAACGAATCGGTAAAGTCTGTAATAAAGAACGTGAACAGGGTGCTGCCATTACGTAGCTCCTTGCTATCGAGACCGAAGATCGTACCTTGAACGATAATCTTCTTCTCTTCATCCTGAAGCTCCTGCAATGGTACAGCAGGCTCCTTAATCTCATAACCGACCTGTAGACGAACTGGCTCGCCATCCTCGTCCACTTCTTCCTCCAGCTCAGATTCCATGCTGGTCATGATCCGTTCAATCTCCTGCAATTCCTCCTGGCGCCGTTTTTCATGAAACGCCTGTACATCCTCGGAGGAGCTTTCGCCTACTTCGATTTTGATACGTAGTGCTATATTAAAATAATCGTCGTAAAATTTGACGATCGCCTGATCGATCTGCTTCTTCTTCGCTAGCTCCAGCGCCATATTATCACTCATCGTGAGTGTAAGCACATCGCCTGCCAGAGCAAACTTCGCCCGTGTCATCCAGCCATTGACCGATGGAATCTCGCGCTGTACCCACTCCAGAAACAGCGACCAGTATTCCTCAATAATCTGTACCGGATCAACCGACTCGCTATAGTGAAAACGAAACCGTATTTTCGCGATATGTGCCATCTTGTCCTGAATATGCCGACAAAAGGTCCGATAGGTTACCGAGGGTACCAGTGTCTCCTTGGCAATGATCAGTTTCCATTCCTTATTCGTGCGGCTGACCTCCACTTGCTCGATCGCTCCATCCGCAAAATAGGGCTCCATCAGACTGGCAGGCACTTCAGCCTGTTTCATCAGCAGCTCAAAACGTTGTCTTCTTTCTCCGCTTGCGCTCATGAGGTCCCCCTTCAAAAAAGCGGCAAGCCTCCTGACCATTCGGTGCCGGACATCACGTCCACTCCGTTTGACGGAAGCTTGCCTGCTTGAGTTCTGCTTGCTTGTATAGCCAGATTCAAATCGCTCAATCAGGCTTTGATCACATTATTAATACGCTCGTGCAAATACAACCGTATGCTTCGCTGGCTGACCTGTTACGAGACATGTTTCTTTTTGCACATCGAGCTTGAATGGAATATTACGAATCGTTGCACCTGTCTCTTCTTTAACAAGACGCTCCGTTTCATCTGTACCATCCCAGCCTGCAATAAAGAAGCCACGCTTCTCTTCCATGATCGCTTTCATTTCATCCAGCGTATCGACAACATGCATGTTCTCCTCGCGGAACGATAGTGCACGGTTGTACATTTCCTGCTGTACTTGATCCAGCATCGTTTGAACTTCTTCTACGATGTTGTCCAGTGGTACCTGTTTCTTCTCCCCTGTAATACGGGAAACGAGTACGCAAACGCCGTTTTCGATATCACGTGGTCCAACTTCCAGACGAACTGGAATACCGCGCATTTCGTATTCGTTGAACTTCCAGCCTGGACGAACATCCGCACGATCATCAATACCGACGCGAACGCCTGCTTTTTTCAGTTCAGCAAACAGCTCATCTGCACGTCCAACGACCATATCGCGTGTTTTTGGTGGGCCGATTGGAATGATCATAACTTGCTTTGGTGCTACCTTTGGTGGCAGTGCCAATCCGCGGTCATCACCGTGTACCATAATGAGTGAACCGATCAGACGAGTACTTACACCCCAGGATGTTGTATGTGCATATTCCTGTGTATTGTCGCGGCTCAGGAATTGAATGTCGAACGCCTCAGCAAAGTTAGTTCCCATATAGTGAGAAGTACCTGCTTGTACAGCGCGTCCATCCTTCATCATCGCCTCGATGGAATATGTAGCTTTTGCTCCAGCAAATTTCTCAGATGGGCTCTTTTGACCCTTAATTACTGGAATCGCCAGGAATTCCTCAACAAATTCAGTGTATACATCCAGCATACGCATCGTTTCTTCCATTGCGTCTTCTGCTGTTTCGTGTGCCGTATGACCTTCCTGCCACAGGAATTCACTCGTACGCAGGAATGGCAATGTACGCTTTTCCCAACGTACAACGTTTGCCCACTGATTGATCAGAACTGGCAAATCGCGGTAGGATTGAATCCATTTGGAATACATATGACCAAACATCGTTTCCGAGGTTGGACGGATCGCCAAACGCTCTTCCAGCGGATCGCCACCAGCTTCTGTTACCCATGGTAGCTCAGGATTGAAGCCTTCGACGTGCTCCTTTTCTTTTTCAAAGAAGCTTTCTGGAATAAAGAGTGGGAAATACGCATTGCGGTGACCGGTTTCTTTGAAACGACGATCCAGATCACGCTGAATATGCTCCCAAATTTCATAGCCATCTGGACGGAATACGATACAGCCGCGTACTGGCGAATAGTCCATCAGATCCGCTTTTTTGATCACGTCAATGTACCAGCGTGAGAAGTCCTCGCTCTGTGGTGTAATTTCGGTTACAAATTGTTTGTCCTGCTTTTCGTTCGACATAAAAGTGGATATCCTCCCGTAAGTGACCCGTAATTAAAATGGGCGACCGCTATCATCTACACGGTGCCTCTATTTTTGCAGCTGATCAGGACATCTTGCATTCGCATGTAGATATTCCTGTTTGTTCATCTATTGTAGCATGATTCATTATTTTTTTTGAAGATGTTCCGTAAAAGAACAATAGAAATACAGGCAAACAACAGCCAGGCACAACGCTCATGCTGCTGCACGTTGTGCCTGGCTGCCTGTTTATCTGTTCATTAGCCTTTAATCAAACGCAAAATATCGTTATACGTGACTGCAATCATCAGCAGGAATAGCATCGCAAAGCCAATGACATGCACCAGACCTTCCTTGCTTGGCTCGATCGGCTTACGGCGAATCCATTCAACGAAAATGAAGATCAATCGACTACCATCCAGTGCTGGAATCGGCAACAGATTGAAAATCCCCAGGTTCGTACTGATCAATGCTGTCCATAAAATCATGCTTGCCAATCCTTGACGAGCGACCTGCGCGGTCATATCTACAGTTCCGACCGGCCCAGCCAGATCATTGATCTGGAACTGACCAAAGATCAGCTTTTTCAGTCCGCTTAGAATCGCTGTGCTCATATCGACAAACTGCTGCCCTGCCTGCGTGAACGTTTCCGTAAAGCCAGCTGGACGTGTTTGCGGAGATACGGAGACACCCACCTTACCGACATTATTGCTCTTCGGGTCAGCTTTTGGTGTGACATTGATCGTTTCCTGTTGACCGTTACGCTCAATCTTCCACTCCATCGCTTTGCCTGGAGATTGCTCGATCATACCGATCATTTTAGCCGAGTCGCCACCGATGCGAACACCATTAATTTCTTCAACGATATCGCCCTTTTGCAAGCCAGCAACCTGTCCAGCAGACGCTTCAGTTACCTGTCCAAGCACAACGCCCTGTGGATTATCGACTGGAACACCTGTCATTCGTACGAAGATGATACACAGCACGAATGCGAGAATAAAGTTCATCGCAGGCCCAGCGAAAATCGATAACGCACGTTGTCCAACCGATGCACTGTTAAAATGACGGTTGCGCGGTGCGATCTGAATCTCCTGACCTTTGACGGTCATCATGGCCTGTGGGTGTACAGCGAAGGTCTGCACCTCGCCATCTACATCCATTACGATGCGCAGATCATCCACCAGATCGATCGACTGCACTTCACCGCGAATGACATTACGACGGTTATCCAGCTGATCCACAAAGATCGATTTGACCTGATCACCGGCTGTACGTACAGCGATGGTCTGACCCGGCTGAATATCTGCTAGCTCTGGGTCTTCACCTGCCATACGCGCATAACCACCAAATGGCAACAGCCGTAATGTGAATACCGTCTCATCCTTTTTATATGAAAACAGCTTGGGTCCAAACCCGATTGCGAATTCGCGTACAAGTACCCCGGCACGTTTGGCAAAGAAATAATGTCCCCATTCATGCACCGTGACAATGACGAAAAACATGAGTACCGTCATGATTATTACTTGAATTGTCTCCAAATTGCCAAATCCTCCTTCATATGCTTGCGACCGAAGTCTGTAAGACCGGATAGTCTGTACGTTCTTAGATTATCACTTTTGTAAGTCCGGTTACAAGCAGCGGCAGTACAGTAGAATGAAATTTTTTCCATATCTCATTCTAGCACTCCTTCTGCCGCTTGGAAGACCGTGTGGAATCAGGCAAAAGCCTTCGCTGCACGCGCTCTGGTCAAACGATCCACCTCATGAATCGTCTCTAGATCTGGTGCTGCAATCGTCTCATGCTGCTCCAATGCATCCGCAATAATATCCTCAATCGTTAGAAATGAAATCTCACCCTTTAAGAAACGAGCAACAGCGATTTCATTCGCTGCATTGAATACCGTTGGCGCGGTTCCGCCAAAACGTCCGCTCTCAAAAGCCATTCGCAGACATGGGAAGCGTTGCTCGTCCATTTCGCGGAACGTCAGCTGTCCAATTTTCGCCAGCGACAAGCGCGTAGAAGGAGAAGGCTGACGATCTGGATACGTGAGTGCATATTGAATCGGCACTCGCATATCTGGATTGCCGAGCTGAGCGATAATACTCGTATCCACGAATTCTACATAGGAATGAATAATACTCTCCGGGTGCAATACAACCGAAATACGATTATACGGCATATCAAACAGCCAGTGTGCCTCGATCACTTCCAGCCCTTTATTCGCCATCGTTGCCGAATCAATTGTGATTTTGGCACCCATTGACCAGTTGGGATGCTTGAGTGCATCCGCTACGGTAACATCGCGTAGCTGCTCGCGTGTACGATCACGGAACGAGCCGCCAGAAGCCGTTAAGGTTAACTCAGCAATGCGCTCACGTGGCTCACCATTCAGCGATTGAAAGAGTGCAGAGTGCTCGCTATCAATCGGCAGCAAGGCGACACCCTTCTGACGCGCACGCTCGGTTACAATATGACCTGCGGTTACCAGTGTTTCTTTGTTCGCAAGACCGATCGTTTTGCCAGCATCAATCGCTGCCAGTGTCGAAGGCAAACCCATGCTCCCCATTACTGCGGTAACGACCGTATCGGCCTCCGTACCCGCAGCTACTTCGATCAGACCCTCATCTCCATAATGAACGGCGATCTCCTGTGGCAATCGGGACCGAAGCTGCTCAGCCAGCTCGCGAGTTGCAACCGACACAAGACGTGGACGAAATTCCAGCGCTTGCTCGGTGACCAGATCAATATTGCTGCCTGCTGCAATACCCTCCACAGCAAATTGCTCGGGATGCGCACGTACGACATCCAGTGTTTGTGTACCAATCGAGCCAGTCGAACCCAGAATTGCAATCTTTTTCATGATGGCCTCCATCGTCGATTCCAGTAATGTACCTGTTCTATTTATTGAAATGGCATCAGCATCAGGATGTGCACAAATGGGAATACCATCAGCCAGCTATCACAGCGATCCAATATCCCGCCATGCCCTGGTAACAGCTTGCCCGAATCCTTGATGTTATAGATGCGCTTATATGCAGATTGAATTAGATCACCCATCTGTCCGACTACAGCCGCTGCCAGACCGATAAGAAGAGCATTCCAGAGTGGAAGAAGCGTTGGCGACACAAGTGAGAACACAACCGCTGCCACCATTGCAAAAAAGATTCCACCGATTGCTCCTTCTATCGTCTTATTTGGACTGATCGAAGGCCAGAGCTTGTTTCTGCCAAGCGTTTTCCCTGTAAAATACGCTCCAATATCACTCGCCCAGATCGAGCATAATAGCATAAATGTCCAGAACAAGCCGTGTCCATCCGGCGCCTGCCTCGTATCCGCGATGTAGGTAAAGCCCATCCCCACATAAAACGCCCCGATGAACAGCATAGCCATCAGCTTAATATCCAGGCGATTTTTGGAGATGACGGTTACGGATAGCAGAAGCAGCATAACGACCCATATCATATGGTCAACGGACAATGGCGGTGTCAGATCCATTAGTGTCCAGGGAAAAAGCATATATGCGACACTAATGTAACCGATCACCGCCGGTGCTCCAAATGGAGCCGCCTTTGTCATCGTTACAAACTCATAATATCCGACCAGTGCCATCGCCAGGAGAAAGGCTTGATACGCATACCCTCCAGCCAGACAAAATCCCAGATATAAGATTGCGGCTAAAAGCCCCGTGATTATCCGCTCTTTCACAATTTATCCTCCATCCGAAACAACATGGGCGGCCCGCTCACCGGGATTACGGCTTATAAGCCGCCATATCTGCGTATTCTGCGCTGATACTCCGCTACTGCTTCAATCATATGCTCCTTGCTAAATTCCGGCCAATAGATCGGTGTAAACCAGAGCTCACTATATGCCAGCTGCCATAGCATAAAATTACTGAGTCTAAGCTCTCCACTTGTGCGGATCAATAGATCGGGATCAGGCAAACCGGATGATTGCAGCACCTCGCCAAATGTATCTGGCGTGATCTCATCTACGGATATCGAACCTTCCTGTACAGCCTGCACCATTTTCTTCACACCTTCGGTAATTTCAATCCGACTACCATAGTTTAGCGCAAAGGTGAGTACCAGTCCGGTGTTGTGTTTCGTATCGCGGATAGCTTTTTCAAGCGGCTCCAGCGTATAAGCAGGCAGTATACTTTTATCACCCATCAGGCGAACCTGTACATTTCGCTCTACCAGTTCATCCAGCTCGGTTGCCACAAATTCAGCAGGCAGCTTCATCAAAAACTCAACCTCATCCTTTGGACGCTTCCAGTTTTCTGTGGAGAAAGCATACATTGTCAAATACTTGACCCCAAGCTCATCAGCTGCAATTGTTGCACGCTTGACTGCTTTCATCCCGTTTTGATGCCCGATCACACGTGGCATGCCGAAGTTTTTTGCCCAGCGTCCATTTCCGTCCATAATAACGGCAATATGCTGTGGAATATTATCCGGCGACAGCTCGCTGGATTGACCCTGTTCATCTTTATCCAACCACGAGCGAACAACACGCTTGAACATTGCTTTTCCTCCATACGGTGTGAAAAGAGACAAACCCCACCAGGTTGGAGGGGTCGCCAGTCTCTTACACTTCCATGATCTCTTTTTCTTTCGCAGCAAGTACATTGTCGACTTCCTTGATGAATCGGTCCGTCAGCTTCTGTACATCCTCCTGATGACCATGTGACTCATCTTCAGAGATATCTGTTTTTTCAAGCTTTTTAATATCATCATTCGCATCACGGCGAATGTTACGAATCGCTACTTTTGATTCTTCACCGAACTTCTTCGTCAGCTTCACCAGCTCTGTACGACGCTCTTCAGTCAGTGCCGGAATTGACAGGCGGATAATGTTACCATCATTCGCAGGTGTCAAGCCGAGATCCGACTTCATGATCGCACGCTCGATATCGCTCAGTGACGTTTTGTCCCATGGCTGAATGAGCAGTGTGCGTGGGTCTGGTGTGCTAATGTTAGCCAGCTGGTTTACCGGTGTCATCGCACCGTAGTATTCCACCTGTACACGATCCAGAATGGATGGAGTTGCACGGCCTGCACGCAATGTTGCAAGGTCACGGCCCAGCGCCTGGATTGCTTTCTCCATGCGTTCTTCTGCGCTTTTCTTGATCCCTTGTGGCATTAATCTACACTCCCTTTAACGATAGTTCCGATTTTTTCACCCAGTACAACGCGTTTGATATTGCCTTGCTCTGTAATAGCGAAGACAATCAAAGGAATATTGTTATCCATACACAGTGAGGAAGCTGTCGAATCCATAACGCCCAGATTCTGATTCAGCACCTCCATGTAGGTGAGTTGCTCGAATTTTTGTGCAGTCGGGTCCTTGAACGGATCTGCCGAGTACACACCATCAACTTTGTTTTTCGCCATCAAAATAACTTCTGCTTCGATCTCAGCTGCACGCAGTGCTGCTGTTGTATCTGTGGAGAAGAATGGATTACCCGTACCTGCCGCGAAAATGACAACACGTCCCTTTTCCAGGTGACGAATCGCTCTACGACGAATGTAAGGCTCGGCAATCTGCTGCATTGCGATGGAAGTCTGTACACGCGTAGGAACTTCGATCTGCTCCAGCGCATCCTGTAGTGCCAGTGAGTTCATCACTGTAGCCAGCATGCCCATATAGTCAGCCGTTGCACGGTCGATCCCGTTCTGGCTGCCTGCAATCCCGCGCCAGATATTCCCGCCGCCACATACGACTGCAACTTCTACACCCAGCTCGACAACTTCCTTGATTTGCTCGGCGATCGACGAGATCATATCAGATTCGATACCATATCCCGTTGTTCCCGATAACGACTCACCACTGACCTTCAGGACCACTCTTTTAAATACAGGCTTATTCAAAATGCATACCCTCCACTTTGTGAATTTAGTTATGTTAGCCGGAGCGACTTTTCTATAGGATTTTACAAAAGAAGGAACACAGTCTGTGTCCCCTCCCTTGTTTGTATTCCCGAATTGTGATCCGGTATGGTTATCTTCAATGATTGAAGATTAGCGTTTAACCTGTGCCATAACTTCTTCAACAAAGTTATCTTCTTTTTTCTCCAGACCTTCGCCCAGCTCGAAACGAGCGAAACGACGGATCGAGATGTTTTCACCGATTGTGCTGATTTTTTCGTTCAGCAGTTGGCTGATTGTTTTGTCTGGATCTTTAACGAAAGATTGCTCTAGCAGGCAGTACTCTTCGTAGTACTTGTTGATGCGGCCTTCAACCATTTTCTCAACAATTTTCTCAGGCTTGCCTTCGTTCAGCGCTTGAGCTTTCAGGATTTCTTTTTCTTTCTCGATTGCTTCAGCTGGAACTTCTTCACGACGAACGTAAAGTGGGCTAGCTGCTGCGATTTGCATAGCGATATCGCGTGCGAAGTCTTTGAACTGATCTGTTTTACCAACGAAGTCAGTTTCACAGTTGATTTCTACCAGTACGCCGATACGACCACCAGCGTGGATGTAGGATTCAACTGTACCTTCAGTTGCTGCGCGGCCAGCTTTGTTTGCTGCTGCGGACAGACCTTTTTCACGAAGAACGTCAATCGCTTTTGCGATGTCGCCGTTTGTTTCTTCCAGCGCTTTTTTGCAATCCAGCATACCTGCGCCTGTTTTTTCACGAAGCTCTTTTACTGCGCTTGCGTTAACTGCCATTAGTGTAACCTCCATATAGTTGAGAATAGAATATAAGTACCTTGCATACTAAATTGGTTCAGGCAATGCCAATCAACCGTTCTGCAAGTATTGTAGCTTCTTTCTAATGATGCAAACCATGATGCACATCCAGTAGAAGCTTACCATATTTCATCAGGAAATAAAATTCCCGACACCTTAAAAAAAGGGCAGTGAAAGGTTTTACACCTGCCAGCCACCCTTTTATTTTGCATAACGTGAATTTCTTATCGATACGTGATTAGCAATTAGGCAGTTGTTTGCTCGCCTTGGTTAGCTTCGATCACTGCATCAGCCATTTTACCAGTCAACAGTTTAACAGCGCGGATCGCGTCGTCGTTACCTGGAATAACGTAGTCGATTTCATCTGGATCGCAGTTTGTATCAACGATACCTACGATTGGGATACCCAGTTTGCGAGCTTCTGCAACAGCGATACGCTCTTTACGAGGGTCGATGATGAACAGGGCGCTAGGCAAACCTTTCATGTTTTTGATACCGCCGAGGAATTTTTCCAGACGATCTTTCTCTTTGCGGAGCAGGATAACTTCTTTTTTAGGCAGTACTTCGAAAGTACCGTCTTCTTCCCATTTTTCCAGCTCTTTCAGACGATTGATACGTTTTTGGATAGTTTCGAAGTTAGTCAGTGTACCACCCAACCAACGTTGGTTGATGTAGAATTGACCAGCGCGCTCAGCTTCTTCCTTAACGGAATCTTGAGCTTGCTTTTTAGTACCAACAAACAGTACAGTACCGCCGTCTGCTGCTACGGATTTTACAAAGTTGTAAGCTTCGTCAACTTTTTTAACCGTTTTTTGCAGGTCGATGATGTAGATACCGTTTCTTTCAGTAAAGATGTAACGATCCATTTTCGGGTTCCAACGACGAGTCTGGTGACCGAAATGTACGCCAGCTTCGAGAAGCTGTTTCATGGAAATAACTGCCATGTGTGTGTTCCTCCTAGATTTGGTTTTTTGTGTGCCTCCGCAAACGTCAACTTTCGGCAAAACTTCTCATACGAAAAGCACCTCTGCCTGAAATCAGAATGCGTGTGTTTTAACACCAGTTAATAATATAGCATAGGCGCATATCTGTTCGCAACTATTTTATTTGCAAAAAAACAGCCATCTCCGGCTGCCGCATGTGCACGACCTATTAAGGAGATGACTGTCCTGATAATGTACGCAAAATATCATCGTAGCTCTGACCGGAGCTAATCTGATAGCTGCCTACCTGTAGCTTTTTGTTCACATTTAGCTGGGATGCTCGATTGATAAAGTCACCCTGACTTTTAATCAAGCCCTGCTTTTTCAGGTTAAATGCAATATCATTGAGCATCTGACCACTGCTAACGGTAAACCAGTTGCCTGATGCGTTAGCTGATGTAGCATTTGAAGCGGATGCCGTATCTTTCGTAGTCGTTGTCGGCGTCGTTGGTTGAGATGGCGTATTGACTGTACCGGAAGCAGAGCCAGACTGTGTACCATTCGCTGAGGAGGTAGTCGAAGAGCTTGTTGAGCTTTTCGTATCTGAGGTGCTTGGCTGCTCTGGACTTTCCGGGGCAGTTGGCTGTTTGGTCTCCTCTGGTTCTTTTGTGGTGCTTTGCTGTCCGGATTGCTGAGACTGCTTCTTCTTCTCTTCCTCCTGCTTCACTAGCTCCTGCCACTGCTCCTTGGTGTATACCTTTTGATCTGCGGTGTATACCTGCATATTTTGTGCCTGAGCGGCCTGCTGAATCTGCTCGGGAGTGAGCTGCGCACCGCTTAGCATCGTTTGTCCTTTGCCGATATTCACAAGCTGTAGCAATACAGCACCGAGGATGATGCCGATTCCGATTCCGATCATTAATGAGCGATTTTTGATCACGATTGTTCCTCCTGTTTGGCCAGCTGCAAAATCAATAAAACTTCCCCTCGCTGGAGGCCAACGGTACGGGCAATAGTGTCGACGGACTTTCCACTTTCATGAAGCTGGAACAGCTCTGGATAACGATCCTGAATGCGTTCCTTGGCAGCGTCCTGCTGCTCTTGCTGTGCAGCCTCTAATGCCTCCTGCTCCCGCTGCATACGTGCTGCGGATTCGCGTAGCGCCTCACCTTGACGTCCAAGCATCGCAGGGTCTAAAGGTGGAACAACAGGAGGCTCCATCGCTACAGGCTCCTCAGATACCGATGATGATGCTTGTGGCGCAGGTACAGCACGCTGCTCCAGCTCCATTAGACGCTGACGCATTTCACTCACCTGCTCCTGCAAGGCAATTTGCTTGGCTGAGGATTCCTGCTTGATTTTGGAAACGAGATCGATAATCTCTTCGTTTTCCTTTTCGATTTCGGTCATGTAATGCTCTAGCGTATCTTCTACCTTTTCTACGGTAGAGGATAATGCAGCTTCTGGCTGCTGCTTAGCCTCTCGTTTTTTCGGAAGCAGCATACCGTAAACAACAGCCACTGCTCCCAGCAAAACGATATATACCCATGAAGGGAAATCACCCATTGTATACTCACCTGCGTTAATTTATCGTCAAAATGTAGTGATCGTGTTCGATTGCAAACAAAACCTGCCTTTTAAAAGGACAGGTCGATATGTTTGCCTTTGTATGGATGCTCGGCGGGCGCTACATGCTGTTCTTCTACTGGCTGCTCTGCGTGATGCTGACGAGGAGCATGCTGCTCACCCGGATGACCATCATGAATCATGCCAGAAGCGGATTCCTTGACACTATCACTGCGTGTCCGCATTCGTTCCGTCTCTTCACTCGTGCGATCCGCTAATATTGACTGTTCAATGGAAGGGCGAAGCAGATTTTCCTGTTGAATTTTACTTGCTTCCGTTGTACGCGGTACAGCAATTTGCAATTCTACAGCTCTCAAACCCATAGTGAACACCCACCTTATACTGGATTAATATTAATGATTAGGCACCATCGTGATATCTCCATCTGTGAAGACGAAGCTTACGCGCTGGGCTGTATCTTTAATATACTTGGTATAGCGACCGATGACCAGCTTGGAACCGCCATAAATCGTATGCATCACTTCAATTTTTGCTTTGCCTGACTCTTCCAGCCTTTTTTCGATCTCCAGGGCGCTATCACGAATCTCATCGCGCTCGCGAAGCTGACTTTTTTTCGTGGCAGAAAGCTTGATACGAAGTGCCATTTTATCTGGACCGAGCTGTCCTACCGCTGCTAATTGATCAAGCAGCACAAGTGCCTTTTCGGTTTTATCCAGATTTTCGTTATGTGTTTTAAGTTCTTTCCGTAGCACAACCAGTTGATTACGTAGCTCCGGTAGCACGCCTACCTCGATTTCGGTAACGGTGAATGCCGTATTGCCGATCGTTCGTCCGACTACCATCTCACCTGCCTGTAAATGTCCACCAACGATCAGACCCTTCGGACCATCGCAGCGAATGCTAATACCTGCCTGTACGTGCGAATGCATAATACTTTGCGATACATGCACCGTTTCGCCTGCCTGTACATTAGCATCCTGAATAAATCCTGTTTTGACATCGACAGCGGCTTTGACCAGCCCTTTATGATATCCGATAATGCCGCCGGTAATTTCAATGGAGCCGCCTGCTTCAATCTCTGCGCCCTCCACGCCACCGACTACTCGAATATCACCAGAAGCGCTCACTCGAAAACCGGATAATACGTTCCCACGAATGACAACCGTTCCAACAAAATCGATATTACCGGTATGATAGTCGACGTCGCCGTTTACTTCATACACAGGAAATACGTTGATTTTCTCGTTGTCGGTAAATGAGATCATGCCATCAATCGCTGCGTAAATTGCGGTTTGCTCCGGATTAAGTACGATATTTTTGCCGATTTTGAAACGCACATCCTTGCCTGGTTTGTAGGGAATAGGCTCTCCTTTTACATCTATACCCGCTTCACCAGGCAATGGATCAACTTTTTCAGCAATCAGCTGACCCTTGAGCGTATTATTTAACCGTATAATTTCTTTGTAGTCCACTCTGCCATTTTCAGCTTCGCGTGGACCACGATTTTGGTCATCTAACCTCACTGCATATTGGATATAACCATCAATTCCAGGCACTGGCGGTGTACCGCAGGCTACCGTTACCAGTTCGGAACGGTATGCCTCGGGACGCTCAGCCAGTTTTTTGAGTTCATCCATCTGTATGCCGTGGGTGATTCCCTGTGTACGCAAAAATCCCTCCAATTGTTCTACATTCCATTCAAATTCATCATCAAGCTCAAGATTAGCAATTTCCATATAAGCAACCGATTTGTCGTTGGAAAAACTGATTTTGACATATTGATCAATCGTCAATTGAGATGTCACGCCTTATTTCCCCTTTCACAAACGGCGTTACATATCCTGCATTAACAGACCTCTTTGCTTGTCCAGCGCTCCTCGTAAACGAAGGATTGCTTTTGAGTGCAGTTGTGAGATGCGTGACGGGGATAACGACATCACTTCCGCAATTTCACTGAGTGAAAGGTCTTCATAATAAAGGAGCGACACAACCGTTCTTTCTTTTTCAGTAAGCTTCTCGATCCCCTTCATTAACAATTCCTTCAACACAAAATCATTGACTGAACGATCGGGATTTTTCGCTTTTTCATCCACGATCAAGGACATGCGTGTTTCGGATTCTTCTTCACGAATAGGGTCCTCAAGTGATGTAATCGTCATAACGGCTACATCCTGAAGCATCGTTTGGAATTCACGCTCACTCACATCCAAATATTCGCTAATCTCTGCATCGGATACGGAGCGCAAATATTTTTGTTCCAGCTGCTGATAGGCATCCTCAATTTTCCGTGCTTTTTCTCTCACCGAACGAGGTACCCAGTCCCCTTGTCTTAATCCATCCAGGATGGCTCCGCGCACACGCCATGAAGCATACGTTTCAAATTGCAGTCCGCGTTTGTAGTCGAATTTCTCGATCGCGTCGATTAGACCCATGACCCCATTGCTCATCAGATCATCCTTCGATACATTTTTCGGAAGACCAATAGCAAGTCGGCTGGACACATATTCAACCGTTCCTAGATAATTTTCGATCAGCTTTTTTTTCGCTTCTACATTGCCATGTTCCTTCCACTGTACCCACAGCTCAATGTGGTTTAAATGGCTTCCCTTTTGCTCGCTCACTTGCTTTCACCCTCCTTACTTTTGTGTCAGGTGGCGTAAGGCCTTCGCCAGTTCCTCTGGATCCTGTTCCTTGGTTGAAACGAGCTTGGGTGGATTCAGAGGTGCGAAGCCGTTATCACCGTCAGAATGGGATGGCTTCGGTGTCAGCAAATCGTTTAGTTCATTGTCTTGATCCGGTGTGGTGATATCAAGCAGATTGCCTCGTCCCGGTTCATCGTTCAAAGACTGCCCTTCGTCTTCCTGTATGCCCTGCACCGCACTGCTTGCAGGCGGTTTTCCTGCACTGCTACTCGGCGTTGCAAGTACGCCCAGTATAAACCGTAGCAGAAAGGCGAGCGCAAACCAGAGGATAAAGCCTAAACAGCCTCTTACGAGGCTGGTGGTCCACAAATTATTTCCTAAAGAGAACAGAAAGGTGATGAGAAACCCCAACACCCCAGACCATACATTGATCTTAATATTCCCTATCATACCTCATATTTCCTTCTTACCCATTTGTACGCTTCGAATCGACAACATTCCTGTTGTACAATCCATTTCAATCGTGCGTCCATAATTGGCACCGGTATCCTCCGCAATTAAAGGAATTTTGTACTCTTGTAGAAATAATTTGCAGGCTTCCACATTGCGGGGACCAATCCGCATATTGTCACCACCACTGGAAAAGGAGAACATCTGTGCACCGCCAGCCATTTTAGCGACTAATCTGGAGCGAATTGCACCAAGATCTGCCATTCGTTTGAGCAATTCCGGTAACGCAGTATCTGCGTATTTCGCAATGTTCAACTGCCCTTCACGAGCAATATCCGATGATGGCAGCATGACGTGCGCCATGCCGACCAGGTGAATATTTTTGTCGTAGAGAGTAAGGCCCACACATGAACCCAATCCCGTCGTTCGGATAATTCCTGATTCCTTTACGACGTTCAAATCGGCCATACCCACCTTAACGACGGCTTGTTCTTCAATCATCTTGCAATGGAACTCCTAGCGCGATGAAGATCTTTTCAAATGATTCGGGATCGGGAATCAGGAAAAATTGTCCTTCAACTTCATCTTTACCTTCGAGGAAAGTCGTATCAATTAGAAGTGCATCGTCACCCATTTCACCGAACTGGATGAGTCCATAATTGAGGATCGCGCCTGCCATATCGTACGCAAGACCTGGCACGGTCGGAGTCATGGAAAGACCCGTAAAGTCAGCAAGCGAGGACAGATACGAGCCTGCCAGAATGTTACCGATCTCGGATAATGCGGATTGCTCCATTTCACTAAACTGCTCCTCATCGACCACTACAAGTCCTGCCAGTCGATGAAGCAGGCCTTTACCTGCTTCTGGAGTCAGAATAAAGAATAGATTCCCTGGAGCATCTCCCTCTACGCGGAAAAAGACCGCAAGTACGATCTGTTCCTGTCCGCCAACCTTTTCGGCAATTTGCTCAAATGGTAAAATCTGAACCTTTGGCACTGCCATATCGATGGGCTTGTCCAGAAGCTGGGAAAGGGCAGTGGCTGCATTGCCTGCCCCGATATTCCCAACCTCCTTCAGCACATCCATTTTGAAGCCTTCGAGTTTCTCAAAGAAACCCATGATTAATCCTCGATACCTTCGAGTTGCACAACCTCGGTTTTATCAAGTACTTCCGCGAGGTTAAGCATGATCAGCAGCCGTTCTTCGTCAAGCTTTGCTACACCATCAAGGTATCTTGCTTTTACGCCACCTACAACCTCAGGTGGTTTTTCGATGCTGCTGCGTTTGATATCGACGACATCATTAGCGGAGTCTACGATGAAGCCTACTTGCATTTTGTCCACTTCCACGATGATGATACGGGTTTGATCGTTGTATTCTGTCTGCGCCAGATTGAAGCGACCGCGCAGATCGATAACCGGAATGACGACACCGCGCAGATTAATAACGCCTTTTACAAAATCAAGCGTCTTAGGAACGCGGGTGATAGGCATCATACGCTCGATTGTTTGTACTTTATCGACCTCGATACCATACTCCTCGGTTGCCAGTTTAAATACGATAACTTTCAATTCATCCATGGGTAAATCCTCCTCAATAAATGGACTGCATTATTTAATGAATGCATTCGGATCAATAATCAAAGCAACCTGACCGTCGCCGAGAATCGTCGCGCCAGAAATGCCCATTGTCTCAGGCAGATAGCTACCCAGACTTTTCAGGACGATCTCATTTTGCCCGATGAAGTTTTCAACGGCAATCGCTGCCAGCTTGTCACCTTTGCGAATGACAACGATCTCTGTTTCTTCCTCTTCGCGCTCGTCGAAGTCTGGAACCTCGAATACACGGCTGAGGGAGAGCAGTGGAATATGCGTATCGCGGTAAGGAATCAACTGACTGCCATGCAAGTCGCGAACCTGTTTCGCTTTGATGATGCCCGTTTCCACAATTGAAGTGAGCGGGATCGCATATTTTTCAGAGCCGACACGGATCAGCATCGCAGAGATGATGGACAGCGTCAGTGGCAACTGTACAGAGAATTTGGTGCCTTTGCCAAGCTCTGAGGATACAGTAACATGACCACCGAGCGAAGTGATTTTGGATTTAACTACATCCAGACCTACACCACGACCGGAAATGTCAGAAATAACTTCTGCTGTACTGAAGCCTGGAGCAAACAGCAGCTGGTACACTTCTTCATCTTTCATTGTGTTAGCGACTTCCTGGCTAACTACGCCGTTTTTGAGCGCTTTTTTGAGGATGATTTCACGGTCAATCCCGTTACCATCATCTTCGATCTCGATGAACACATGGTTACCGCTGTGGAATGCACTCAGCTTCACTGTACCCGTCTCGTTTTTACCTGCTGCTACACGCTTAGCTACGGATTCAATACCGTGGTCAACCGAGTTACGCAGTAAGTGAACGAGCGGATCGCCAATCTCATCGATAACGGTACGATCCAGCTCTGTTTCCGCACCAGTAATGATCAGATCGAGCTTTTTATCAAGCGATTTAGCAAGATCTCGTACCATACGTGGGAAACGGTTGAAAACAGTATCCACCGGTACCATGCGAAGCTTGAGAACGATGTTTTGCAGATCGCTACTTACACGACCCATATGCTCAACCGTATCGGTCAGCGCAGGAACCTTCACTTCGCTAGCAAGCTGCTCCAGACGAACACGGTCGATCAGCAATTCGCTGAACAGGTTCATCAGTACATCCAGACGATCGATATCTACGCGAATCGTACGTGAAGGTGCTGGTGCAGGAGCTTTCGTTGCAGCTGCTTTAGCAGCAGGGGCTGGTGCAGCCGTTTCTGCTTTCACTGCTGTTGCGGTTGGAGCAGTTGGCGCAGCTTCTACAGCAGGTGCAGCGATAGATTGTGGCTCCTTGGAGCTAACCATTTCTTTCAGAGAGCTTGCATCCAGCATCGTTACTTTTACGCTCTCAATTTCGGAAATACTCGTTACCATCGGCTCCAGTTCAGCAGCATCCTTTTGTGTAACATAGTACAGGGAGAAGCTACGTTCGAACTTATCCTGCTCGATGTCCTGTGTGGAAGGCTCGGATTTAATTACGTCGCCATAGCGCTCCAGCAGATCGAATACCATATAGGCACGAACCGCTTTGAGCTGACAATCTTCACGAATCGATACTTCCATGTACAGTGCCTGATGACCAGCAGACAGTGACTGCTCAATTACAGATTGCTGGAATTCATCCAGCTCAATTGCTTTTGAGCTTACAGCGCTTGCTGCTGAAGGTGCTGCCACGGCGCTCGCTGTAGCTGCTGGTGTGCTGGAAGGAATCTCTCCACGTACGATAGCTTGCAGCGCTTCAACAATCGCTGTCACGTCTGCTTTACCTTCGCCGCCTTGAGTAATATCTTGAACCATAGATTCAAGCGCGTCCAGACCTTTGAACAGCGTATCGAAAATAAATTCCTGCATTGCCAGCTTCTCATTACGCACCAGGTCAAGTACGTTTTCCATCTGGTGCGTCAGCGCCGCCAGATCCTCGAAGCCCATTGTTGCTGCCATACCTTTGAGTGTATGCGCTGAACGGAAAATAACTTGCACAATTCCGAGATCGGTTGGATTGCTTTCCAGTTCCAGCATTTTTTCATTTAAAGACTGCAGATGATCATTCGACTCATCAATAAACATGGCCAAGTATTGATTCATGTCCATCGTGAGACACCTCCTCCATAAAATAACATAGTCCTTGTTATAAGCTATCTAACAATTTGTACAAGTTTTGGCGCAATTTCAGGTAATGGCAGGAGGTGATTGACACATCCAAGCTCTACAGCCGAGCGCGGCATCCCGTAAACTACACATGTATCTTCGCTTTCGGCGAAGGTAGGGATTACACCGCTGTCGTATAAATTTTTCATTTCCCGTGCGCCATCACTTCCCATACCAGTCATGATCACCGCATAGCGTTGTAGATCATTGAACGGGCGGATTGAGGCAAAAAGCGTATCCACTGAAGGACGATGTCCGTTACGTGGAGGTTCCTGCGTCAGTTGCAGGCGATAACCGCCCTGGCTTTTGGCGACAGTCATGTGGTAGCCACCTGGTGCGATATAGGCTGTACCGGGTTGCAGTGGCATACCATGCTCGCCTTCTACCACATTGATCTGACTCAAGCTATTCAAGCGCTGTGCCAGTGACCGGGTGAAGTTGGGCGGCATATGCTGCACGATGACGATGGGTGCCGGAAAATTAGCCGGGATTTGTTCTAAAAAGCTTTTCAGTGCTCTTGGACCACCTGTAGAGCATCCAACAGCAACCAGCTTACTAATTGCAGTAGCCGGACGATCCGAGTGTACCGTGTTTGCAACCGGTGGTGCAGGTGTAGACGGTACAACTGGTTCAGGGCGTGCTACGGAAGCGGCTGGCGGCTTCACTAGCGGTGCTTTAGGCTGCTTCTTTGGTTCTGTCGGAGCTACAGGACGAACCGGAGTTCGCTCTGTGCTGCTGGCAGACGCTGGGCTTGTCGACCCTGCTGGCTTGTCCAGCTTTGCCTTTTTGATATCCTCGTTCTTGACCGGACGACTTACACGTCCGCTGAGTGAGGGAGGCGGTGTGGCTGGCTTCATAGCTGGTCGACTAACCGACGGCGAAGCAGCTGGCTTTACAGGTGGTGCAGGTTTCGCCTGAGGCGTCTGTGACGTCGGCTGCTGTGCTGGAGTATCCGGCTGAGCAGCCGACGTCTGTGGCTGCTCTGTAGTAACAGGCCGTTGTTCACTACTGCGCTTACGACGGCGTTCCACCACCTGCATCGCTGTATGAAGCTGTCTGAGCAACTGTTGTCCCACTTCGTCAATATCCTGGGAGTTGCTCACGGAAGGCTTACGGATAAAGTCAAACGCTCCACTTTCAAGCGCCATGATCGTTTCACGCATGCCCTGTTCATTGATGCCAGACAGCATAATGACTGGGAGTGGGCGTTGAGACATAATGATCTTTAATGCCTCAAGCCCATTCATTTCTGGCATTTCCACATCCATCGTAACTGCATCGGGCTTGAGCTCTACCACTTTGCGGGTAGCTTCCAATCCGTTGCTTGCTGTATCGATGACCTGAAATGCCGGATCTGCCTCGATCAGGTCCGAGACAATTTTTCTCATGAATGGGGAGTCGTCTACAACTAGCACTTTATAAGTTGCCATAACAATAGCACCTCTGTTCCTTACAGAATCATTTAGTACGCCGCATCCATTTTTGTATAAATCCCTTGATTCCTGATAAGGTACCCTCCTGGCGCACATCTGGCGAAGCCACATATTGCATAGCCAGGTTTTGGATATCTCTAGCAGCATGACATCCAGGAGCATTGATTGAAAAAGGAACTTGCTTTTTGACGGACTGGCTTACATGCGCATCGTCGCTCACAAAACCAAGCATCGGAATGTCCAGATCGAGAAACCGACTCGTAACGAGTCTGATTTTATCGGCAGTCTGTACTGCCTCTCGCTGGCTTTCCGCACGATTCACTACCAGTTTGAAGGCCGTTGTATCCTCCAATCCGTGCACAACCTTGATCAGTGCGTATGCATCGGTAATCGCTGTAGGCTCTGGTGTAGTGACAACGATGCATTCGTCTGATGACATGATAAATTGCAATGTTTCTTTTGACAGTCCTGCTCCCGTATCAAACAGGATATAATCCATATCGGCAGCAATTTTCTGAATTTGAGTAGTAAAGTAAACTAAATCCTCTTCAGACAGTGAAAATAGTGAGCTGAGGCCCGATCCTCCGGCAATATAAGGCAGGGAACCGGCTCCTTTTTCAATGATCTCACCAATCTCTTTTTCACCACTGAGCAGGTGGGAAAGATTGTACTGGGAACGAACGCCCATCAGCACATCGATATTGGCCATCCCTATATCCGCATCAAATACGAGTACACGTCGTCCCAGGCGTTGCAGAGCCAGCGCAAAATTCAATGTGAAATTGGATTTGCCGACTCCACCTTTGCCACTTGTCACTGCAATGAACTTGGCGCCTCCATGCTCGCCGTCTTGCGGACGGGCTTCCAGCGCTCTGGCTTTGGCAGACATCAAATTGCGTAACGATTGGGCCTGGTCCATCATGGCAATATCTCTCCAAGCAGTACATTTGCTAGAAAGTCCGGACTCGGCATAAGCAGATCATCCGGTACATTCTGGCCATTGGTCATATAAGAAAGACGCAACGGATGCTCCTGTAGCAGATTGAACATCGCCCCATAGCTTCCGGTTTCGTCGGCTTTTGTAAAGATTACCTTATCCAGTGGGTACTTGCTGAAATGGTTGGTAATGATACGCATATCCTCCGTCTTGGATGTTAGGGCAAGCACAAGATAGGTTTCGCTTTGCTCCATCGGAGCGAGCAGGCTTTGCAGCTCGGATACGAGCAGCTCATTGCGATAGTTACGTCCTGCTGTATCCATCAAAATGAGATCGCAATCCGACAAGCGTTGCAGGGATCGCTGCAAATCACCAGGCGATTGTACAACCTCAAGCGGCACTCCTAAAATAGAGGCGTACGTACGAAGCTGCTCCACCGCAGAAATTCGATACGTATCTGAGGTGATAAAGCCCACCTTGCGTTTGTACTTAAATAATTGCTCTGCTGCCAGCTTCGCGATCGTTGTCGTTTTGCCTACTCCAGTTGGGCCGGCAATATACACGATCTTAGTCGACGGATCGATGCCTCCACCGATGCGTTCCTCGGTAAAATGCTCAATCTGTGCCTTCATCGCTCTTCTGGCTTCCTGTGAGCTCATTTCAGCGGCTCCAGCAGCGTCCTGCATAATTTCTCCTGTCCAGGTCTCGATGAGGCTCTGATCGACGCCTTGAGCCTTTAAATGAGCTTGCAATTGTTGTAATGTCTCGGGCAAATCTGCAAGCTGCTTTTCACGGGTCAATTCCGCCATCATTTGCTTCATTTGACGAAGCTCCTCAAACAGCTTTGCTTCACTCATTTGCTCCTCCCCGCGAGGTTCGGCAAATTGTGCAGCGAGCTGCTGTACCGTCATGGGCTCAGTTGATGCACGTTGCTGCACAGGTGCAGACATCGGAGCAACCGGATCAGAATGACGAACCGCAGCTGGTGGAGCTACAGGCTCATTCGCCTCATCGTCATTCAGCGCCTGACGCATCGACTCAGCAAATGCCTGACTCGATTTGCGGTAAGCGTCTGGCACAACACGCTTTGGAACAGGCGCACTTGGTGCGCTTTGTACAGCCTGTGGTTCAGTGCGTGCAGATGCAGCAGGGGCTGGCGCCTCTGCTGTCTGTTCTTTTTCCACAGCTGCAATGACTTCGATTTTCTTTTTCTGGAACATGCCCAGGAACCCGCCGGTCTTCAGCTCTTTGGTGCTCAAAATGACAGCATCACTTCCAAGATCGGTGCGAATTTTGAGCATGGCGTCAGGCATTGTGTCTACAATATAGCGTTTGACTCTCATAAGTTCACCACTCCGACACTCTGAATTTCAACGTTAGGCTCCAGCTCGCTATACGATAGCACCGGAATGTCCTGCATGGTGCGCTCGATAAGCTGACGCAGATACATGCGGATCGCTGGCGACGTAAGCACGATTGGCTGTTGTCCCATTTGCAGGAGACGATTCACCTGCTCGTTGATTTTCTGATACATCGATTGCGTGGAAACCGGGTCCAGTGCAAGGTAAGTACCTTGCTCTGATTGCTGAATGCTCTCGGCAATTTTCTTCTCCAGATTAGGTCCGACTGTAATAACACGTAAGGTTTCTCCCTGGCTCGTAAATTGCTGTGTAATCTGACGTGATAGTGCCTGACGAACGTATTCGGTCAGCACATCCGGATCTTTGGTATAAGTTCCATAGTCAGCGAGAGTTTCAAAAATGGTTACCATGTCGCGAATCGAAATCTTTTCTTTCAGAAGTTTGACGAGCACCTTTTGGATATCACCGATCGATAATACGGAAGGAATAAGCTCATCAACCAGTACAGGGTAGTTCTCACGCAGATTGTCGATAAGAGAGCGTGTCTCCTGACGACCCAGCAGCTCGTGAGAGTGCTTTTTGATCAGCTCTGTCAGATGGGTCGCTACAACGGATGGCGGATCTACCACCGTATAACCAGACAGCTCTGCACGTTCCTTCGTGATTTCGTCAATCCATAGGGCTGGAAGACCAAAAGCTGGTTCTAAAGTCTCTATACCCGTAATCGAGTCATCTTCAAACCCAGGACTCATGGCCAGGTAGTGATTTAGTAATAATTCACCACCGCCAACGATATTTCCTTTAATTTTGATCACATATTCATTTGGTTTTAACTGGATATTATCGCGAATACGAATGACCGGTACGACAAGTCCTAGTTCAAGCGCGCATTGTCTGCGAATCATAATGATTCGATCCAGCAAATCGCCGCCCTGCTGAGTATCTGCCAGCGGAATCAAGCCATACCCAAATTCGAATTCGATCGGATCGATCTGAAGAAGATTGATTACACTTTCCGGGCTGCGAACTTCCTCGATCTGCTGCTCTTCGACCTGCTGCTCTGCATCCACAGCCTTCTGTTTCAAATTCGCCTGCATCTTACGTGCGGCGAAGACGAGCAGCACAGCAAGTGGGAACGTTGTAATAAAGTGAATTGGTGTGAACAGACCGAGCAGTGTAATAACACCTGCAACGATGTAGAGCAGTGTTGGATACGAAAAGAGCTGGCTCGTAATATCATCAGCCAGGTTACCTTCGGACGAAGCACGTGTTACGATCAGACCTGCTGCTGTCGAAATGAGCAGTGCTGGGATTTGACTCACCAGACCATCACCAATAGTCAGCACAGAATACGTAGAGAGTGCATCAGTGAATGCCATTCCATGAATCGCTATCCCGATAATGAATCCACCAATCAGATTGATCAGGAGGATAATAATGCCTGCAATAGCATCCCCTTTTACGAACTTACTCGCACCATCCATCGCTCCGTAAAAGTCGGCTTCGCGCTCGATTTTACTACGACGCTCACGAGCCTGCTGCTCGTTAATCATACCGGCGTTCAAATCGGCATCGATACTCATCTGTTTACCAGGCATCGCATCGAGTGTAAAACGAGCTCCAACCTCCGCTACCCGCTCTGAACCTTTTGTAATAACGATAAACTGGACAACGACGAGAATCAGGAAGACGATAAAGCCGACCGCGATCTGACCTCCGGCAATCCAGCTACCGAAGGTGGATACAACTGAACCTGCAT
Organism: Paenibacillus hunanensis; assembly: GCF_034055775.1. NCBI lineage: Bacteria > Bacillati > Bacillota > Bacilli > Caryophanales > Paenibacillaceae > Paenibacillus > Paenibacillus hunanensis. The sequence continues at coordinate 3,590,017 of NZ_CP139194.1, forward strand.
CCGCCTGTCCTAAAATTAATTTGGTTGTGGAAATATTAAGCGCTAGACGGAACAAGGTTGTAATGAGCAACATTGCCGGGAAAATGGAAAATTCCAGCGCTTCTTTTGTATTCATCGCGATCAGCAAAATAATCATTGCTAACGAGATATTAATAATAAGCAAAATATCAAGCAGCCATGTTGGGATCGGAAGAATCATCATCATAATAATTCCAATGACGCCTACAAGGACAACCAAATCTTTTTTCTTCAATGTTATTCAGCCCTCCGATCCCTTACTTCGTTTTACCTTTGACTTTGTATACATAAGCTAGCACCTCGGCTACCGCCTGAAACAGATCGGTCGGAATCGAATCTCCGATCTCTGTTCTGGCAAACAAAGCCCGGGCCAGCGGCTTGTTTTCCATGATGACGACCCGGTTCTGCTTAGCAATCTCTCTAATGCGAAGTGCAGTATAGTCTTGCCCTTTGGCGACAACCTGCGGGGCAGCCATTGCACTGTTATCATATTTGAGTGCTACCGCAAAGTGCGTCGGGTTCGTGATGATGACATCCGCCTTAGGTACCTCTTGCATCATCCGTTGCATCGCCATACGACGCTGTCGTTCACGGATTTTACCTTTGATGAGCGGGTCACCCTCCATGTTTTTATACTCGTCCTTAATGTCCTGCTTGGACATTCTCAAGCTTTTATTATGCTCATAGCGCTGATACATATAATCTAGAATTGCCAGGATGAACATCGCTACGCCAACCTTGAGTCCAAGACTTACAGTCAGTCCGCCTGCATAGTGCAAGATTGACTCCGCTGACATATACGCCATCTTCGAAATCTCATGACTAGCACCTTGCAGGGTTGTATAAACCAAATAACCAATAACTGACATTTTTAAAATCGATTTTAACAGTTCTACAATCGAACGCATTGATAAAATATTTTTGGCACCCTTGATCGGATCGAGCTTGCTAAGCTGAGGCATAAGTGGCTTGCCTGTGAGCAAGAAGCCGATTTGCATATAGTTCGTGATAATTCCGAGCAGCACGATAGTCACAAAAATCGGAGCCACTATGATTAAGATTTGCATCGCATACTGTCCAAGCATTTGCATGACGTTGGCTACCGTTACATCGGTAGACATTCTGTGCAGAAAAGTATCCGTGAATAGCCAGCTAATACGCTTCATAAAAAAATCATTAAAGATCATCAGGCATCCAATGCTACCCAGCAAAATGGCTGCGCCTGGTATATCCATACTTTTGGCAACCTGACCTTCTTTGCGAGAGTCATTGCGTTTCTTGGGTGTCGCTTCCTCAGTCTTCTCACCTGCGAACAACTGAAGATTTAGTTTTAAACGAAATGCCACTGTTCACGGACTCCTTTCCACCAGAATCGGTTATCATGATGCCGGGCGTTTACCCAGCACCTGAAGTAGCCCTTGCATCGCTTGAAACATTTGCTCAAACAAATGTTCAAAAATAAAGGCAAAGCTTGGTGTTAATAACATCAGCACGAACAGCCCTACAATAATCTTAACCGGTACACCGATAACGAAAATATTGAACTGTGGTGCACTACGTGCCAGAAAACCTAGCCCTACATCTGTCAGAAAGGTTGCTACCACGATTGGAGCAGACATCTGAAAAGCGATCAGGAAGGAATTTGTAAAGGTTCGGATCAAAAATTCACTGAGCGACCCATTCAACATCTGGGACACGATATCGCTATTCATGGGCACCCAGTCATAGCTATACAGCACAGACTGTAACAGATAGTGGTGACCATTCATGCTAAGAAAGATCAGCATCGCGAACATGTATTTAAAGTTACCAATGACCGGAGCAGAAGCGCCTGTCATCGGATCAAACACAGACGCGATCCCCAGACCAATCTGAATATCAATAAATGAGCCTGCAATCTGGATTACCATAAACATGAGGTATGCGATATATCCAAGAAGCAGGCCTATCAATATTTCTCTAAATACCATAAGGACATAAATGTCTGTACCGTCTGGAATTTTGATTGTCGTTCCTTTAATCAGATAAATAAGCAGGGAAATAAACGCTGCAATCCCAACCTTAAACTGACTCGGTACTCCTCGAGATGAGAAAATCGGTGAAACTACAAAAAAAGCGGTCATTCGACAAAAAATTAACAAAAAAACAGGAAAGCTTTGTAGTAATGTCTCCATAAGCCATCAGCCTAACCGATGTATTTGTACAGATTGCCAAGAATATCAGCCGTGTAGTCGACCATGACGGTTAATATCCACGGACCGAACAGCAGCAGCGCAAGCATGACAGCTACGATTTTTGGCACAAAGGCAAGAGTTTGCTCCTGAATCTGAGTAGTCGCCTGGAAAATACTGACCAGCAAGCCGACTACAAGTCCAAGAATCAGCATCGGTGCGCTCACTTTTAAGACGGTATACACCGCTTGTCCTGCCATACCGATGATAAACTCCGAACTCATAATTAACCTCCCTTTTTACGGGTAAATTGTGAAGGCGCAGATTCACAGGTGAAGAGCTGCGCTAATTAAAGCTGACTAGCAATGACTTGACGATCAAATACCACCCATCCACCAAAACGAATAACAATATTTTGAATGGAAGTGAAATCATGACAGGCGGTAGCATCATCATCCCCATCGCCATCAACACACTGGCAACGACGATATCAATGACTAGAAAAGGTATAAAAATCATAAAGCCCATCTGGAATGCTGTTTTTAGCTCACTGATCGCATAAGAAGGAACCATAACGGTAAGTGGAATATCGTCGACGTTAGAAGGCTTAGGTGTACCGGTATATTCCAAAAAGAGCAATAGATCCTTTTCGCGGGTATGCTTGAACATAAATTCCTTGATCGGCTTCTCCGCAGCCTGCAATGCTTGCATTTGCGTCAGATTCCCTTGCAGATAAGGCTGAAGGGCAACCTGATTCATTTGCGACAACGTAGGCGACATGATGAATAAGGTTAAAAATAAAGCCAGCCCTACCAGTACCTGATTGGGAGGCATCTGGTTAGTCCCAAGTGAAGTCCGGACAAAGCTGAGCACAATCACAATACGTGTAAAACTGGTCATAAGAACCATAAAGGCTGGAGCTATACTAATAATGGTAATAAGCAGCAAAATCGATAGTGAGCTTGTTGCCGCACCACCGGATGAGCCATTATCATTACCGATCTGAATATCAATATTTGGTATCGGATCGGCGGTTGCTGCAAATACCGGATGCACCGACAGCACACTGACAGCAAAAAGCAGCATAAGAGATAAAATCAGTTTTATTTTCATGAATCCCTCGACCGATCTGTAGAATCTTCCTCCTTCAACAGCTGCTCCATCTTATCCCGTCGATTCGGAATTTCTCGAAGCTTGCTCTCAAACACTTCCTGAAAAGCATCTGTATCGCGTAGCTCCTCTTCTTCGATTTTGGATTTGGGACGTAGCTTACTGCTGAGTTTGGAGATCAGCGGAGTGAAAAAGTTTTCCTGCTCCGCCGACTCGGATTGAAAAGACTGAATAACCAGCATCGCCTCATCAGGATCGGAAATTTTATCAACCAGCGTAATATCCTCTCCGACACCGATCAAATATAACGTGTTGCCAATCTCAATCACTTGTAACGACTTATTCGGGCCTAGCGCCATGCCACCTATTGTACGAATGGCACGCCTGGATAACCAGGATTGATTTTTGCGACCAAGGAACCGAAGCAACAAAATAATAAGGGCTATTATTACAGCCAAGACGATTATAACCCAAACAAGGTTTAGGATATAACCGCCTGTTCCTCCCATTGTGGCTGTTTCACCTGACATGGGAATATTCTCCTATACGCCCAGCGTTTTGCTGATCGCTTCGATAACACGATCTGCTTGGAAAGGTTTTACGATGAAATCTTTGGCACCTGCCTGAATGGCATCAATAACCATCGCCTGCTGGCCCATTGCGGAACACATAATGACTTTCGCTCCGCCATCGAGCTTTTTGATTTCTTTCAGAGCGGCGATACCGTCCATTTCTGGCATCGTGATATCCATTGTGATCAAATCGGGACGAAGCTCTTTGAATTTTTCTACTGCTTGTGCTCCATCTTGAGCTTCTCCTACTACTTCATATCCATTCTTTGTCAGAATATCCCGGATCATCATTCTCATAAAAGCTGCATCATCCACGATAAGAATACGGTTTGCCATTGATTTAAAATCCTCCCTAAGTGATCTTTATTGTATTTTTTGAATTCGGTCCCACTGGCTGACGATATCCGTTACGCGAACACCAAAGTTTTCATCGATAACAACTACTTCACCTTTGGCAATCAGTTTGTTGTTGACCAGGATGTCGACCGGTTCGCCCGCCAATTTGTCCAGTTCAATAATTGCGCCCTGGGACAATTCGAGGATATCCTTGATTTGCTTTTGGGTCCTTCCTAATTCTACGGTGACTTTAAGTGGTATGTCCATCAATAAGTTCAAATTATTTTCATCCAGGTTCGGCGCAGCACCTGCACCAAAGTTGGCGAATTGAACTGGTTGGACATTCACCTCGCGTCCTACAGGAGCACCGTAATGCTGTGGTGGCTGTGGAGGCATGTTGTAACCATAGCCTGGTGGAGGATACGGATACTGTTGCTGGTAAGGCGGATAAGGCTGCTCAGGAGCGCCGTACGGCGGTTGTTGACCGTAGGGTGGCATCCCTTGAGGCGGCATCATCGGTGGCACTCCAGGCTGCTCAGGAGCCTGCTGAGCCGGTGGTTGTTGCGCTGCTGGTGGTGCAGCTGCTGCCGGAGGTGTAGCCGCCGGTGCACTTGCTGCTGGTGCTTCAGGTGCACTTTCTTCTGCACCATTGATCAGAATATCGACCATATACTTCGCAAACTCAACCGTTAAGAGCTGCATGATCGTCGAATCGATCAGATCACCAATCAGGAGACGGAACGAAATTTTGATCAGCGTCTCTTCTGGAGGCAACATGCTCACACCCTGATCATTACTCACATCGAGAATATCGATGCCAGGAGGTGAGATGTTAACGAAGCGGTTGAAGATGGTCGACATTGATGTTGCCGAGGAGCCCATCATCTGATTCATCGCTTCCTGAACAGCACTGATATGAATTTCGTTCAATTCCTCATCTTTGGGATCACCATTCCCACCGAGCATCAGATCCGCGATGATTTGAGCATCACGTGTCTGAATAACGAGAGAGTTGATACCCTGAAAGCCATCTACATATTCGACGTGTACAGCGACATGAGGCTTAGGAAACTCATTTTCAAACTCGGAGCGCGTTACGATACCCACACGCGGAGTCGTAATATCTACCTTTTGACCCAGCAACGTGGACAACGCAGTTGCTGCACTACCGAAGGTGATATTACCGATTTCGCCTAGCGCATCCTGCTCCAGCGGTGTCAGAAAATCGTCAACCGTCTGGCCTGCGGAGGTGGCGGAACCACTATCCTCACCTGACGACTGTTTAAGTAGCGCATCGATTTCTTCTTGTGACAAATAATCTTTACTCGTCAAGTCCTTCCACTCCTTCACTGACGATTTCATTAATCTGAATGGCTACCCGATCCTTTACAGTACCAGGACTACCATAGAACTTGAGCTGATTACCTATTTTGATCGAGAGATCCTGTTGAATCGGCTTATTGAGTGAAATAACATCTCCCACCGATAAGCTGAGAAATTCCTGGATCGAAAGTCTGGATTCGCCCAGCTCAGCAATGACAGGAAGCTGAGCGCGATGCACTCGCTGCTTCAGCGATTCCACTTCTTCCAATGCCGGCTCTTTTTTCTGCGAGAAAAAGAGATGGTTCGCAGACAGCTTACTCATGATCGGCTCGATGACGACATGCGGGATACAAAGGTTGATCATACCTGTGGTATCACCGATCTTTGTACTGAGCGAGATCAGGGCGATGGTTTCGTTTGGAGATACAAGCGACATAAATTGCGGATTCGTCTCCAGCGCTTCCATACGCGGCGAAAGGTCAATGACCGTTTTCCAGGCTTCCTGCAAACTTTCAAAAGTTCGGCTGAATACACGTTCAATGATCGTCGTTTCAATCTCTGTCAGCGCGTTGATTTTGGTTGGTGCTGTTCCTGTTCCGCCCAGCATGCGATCCAGCATAGCGAAGGCGATGTTAGGATGAACCTCCAGCACCATTCTCCCTTCAAGCGGCTCTGCCTCAAAAATGTTCAAGATCGTCATTTTCGGAATGGAGCGGATAAACTCATCATAAGGCAATTGCTCAACCTGTACGACACTAATCTGTACAAACGTACGTAGCTGAGCCGAGAAATAGGTGGTCAGGTAACGGGCAAAGTTTTCATGAATCCGAGTCAAGCTTCGGATATGATCTTTAGAAAAGCGAACCGCCCGTTTAAAGTCATATACTCTGACCTTTTTCTCGCTCTCCTCTTTTTTGAGCTCCTCTGCATCCATTTCGCCGGAGGATAATGCTGCTAAAAGGGCATCAATCTCTCCCTGGGATAATACATCTACCATAATCTCACCCCCTTGCGATATAAAAGGATTAGGTTTCTGCTTGATTAGCTTTGGATTAGAGAGGGCTCACAATCTTGTTCGATACTTGAACATCAACTACTTTACCACTTTCTTCTGGCAATGAGCTGTTGATCAGCTTCATGAGCTTCGCATCCAGCTGCTCGATGCCTTCTGCACTTTGAATGTCTTCAGGCTTAGTATCCGCAAGTGTTCGAATAATGATCGGCGTCACTTTCAAATCCTTGATCAGATCAAAGTTTGCTTTTGCATCCTTGTCTGCCAGTTGGAAGGAAAAGCTCATTTTGACGACATAGGACGGATCAGCCATATTCGTTGTAAGGTCTGTGATGTCAGATGATACTTCCGCAATCTCAGAAGCACTCATTTGTGCAATCTTTTCTTTTTCGGCCGCCGCGGCTTGGGCTGCTGTCATCGGTTGTTTATTCCCAAGCAAATTTCCAAAAATCAGAAAATAGGCAACAACGCCGATGAGTCCCACTGCGAGCACCCCGCTGATAATCCAGGGCAATAACTTTTTCATTCCAATTCCTCCATATGTTGCACCTTAATCGTTCCAGTAAGAGTGCCTATGCTTTTATTATACTCACGAATCAGGTTGGTCACTTGCTCCGCTTTTTCAAGCACAATCAAGCGTTTGCCTGTCGTTAGGGTAATATACGTATCTGGCGTTTCTTCCACCATTTCTATCAGCAGGGCGTTAAGCCACATGGGAGAACCATTTAGCCGCGTGACCGGGATCATCAATACCCCTCCTTGAATATCTGTCTATACCTTTTATAAAATGTGCATTTTGTGTAGAGATAGCACATAGTGAACAAAAAACGATAGCATGACTGCCAAACAGAGGGAGTAGGAATAACTCTCCCTCTATGGCCTCGTTCATCTTAACGTTTCAGGTTGATCAATTCTTGCAAGATATCATCAGAAGTTGTGATGATACGAGAGTTCGCCTGGAAGCCACGCTGAGCAACGATCATTTCAGTAAACTCGTCAGTCAGGTCGACGTTCGACATTTCAAGTTGTCCAGCAACGATAGAGCCTGTTCCAGCTTCTGCATCACCAGCAGCGACTAGATCACCGAGATCGCCATCTGTTACAGCATTCGGTGTTACACGGTATAAGCTACCACCGATTTTTTCCAGACCTTCAGGGTTAACAACTTTGGCAATACCGAGCTGAGCACCATTTTCAGTTGTTCCATCAGCGTTAGTCAGCAAAATTGTACCATTGGCCTGGATACTAAATGAAACCGCAGTATCAGGAATCGTAATTGGTGTACCACCTGTATCTACTACAAGACCGCCATCCGATGTTACGAGCTGACGTGCGGAGTCGACGTGGAAGTCACCTGCACGAGTCAGATAAGGAACCTCCTGGTCAGCAGACAACTTTACTGCGAAGAATCCATCACCATCGATACGAAGGTCAGTCGGATTGTTCGTCGTTTGCGCGCTACCTGCCAGATGCAATGTATCAATAGAAGAAACACGGCTACCCAGACCTACCTGCTGTGCGTTCACACCCCCGCTTGTATCTGCTACTGGAGCTGTAACCCCTTTAGTTGTCTGGCTCAAAATATCCTGGAACATAACTCGAGACTTTTTAAAACCTACTGTATTAACGTTCGCAATGTTGTTACCGATAACGTCCAACTTGGTTTGAAAGCCTTTCATACCCGCAACACCGGAATACATGGATCTCAACATGAATAATTTCCTCCTAATGGATGCATAATTATAGATTGAACTGCTTCAGTCGGTCGGCAGTTCGCTGGCTTCCCGTTTCAGGTCCGGCCAGTAATCAAAGAATGACGGCACTGTCTATTTGCGTAAATACATTGTCCTTCATCGAGTTGCCATCCATGGCGGTCACGACGGTCCTGTTGGGTACGTTAACGATCAAAGCGACATTGTTTTGCATCAGGATTAACGAATCTTTAGAACCTTTGGCGGCTGCCTTATCAATCGCTTGATTCAGGCTAGTCATTTGCTCGGTACTAAATTGGATTCCTCTTTGCTCCAGACGCTTGGAAGCATGATTGCTAAACTTCAGTAAATTTTGATCAAGAATGGCTTTAAATTCATTGCCCTGTCCGGCTGTCGCCTGGTTATTAGGCCGTCCGAGCAAGCTTGAATTCAGCTTGGAAGGATAAAGCTGGCCTACTTGAATCGGGCCATTCATGATGCATTCTCCCCGGCAGCCGAAGCTGTACTGGAATCATTTGTAGCTGTGGAGCTGTCTGAGCCGTTGTTCGTTTCAACTGGTGTTTTGCTGCCTGTAGCTGTTGCAGCAGGAGCGGCTGTGCTTGAGCTTGCTGCATCATTGGATGTGCTTGCTTCTGTTGTTGGTGTAGCCGTAGCATCTGAAGCCTTTGTTTCGATAGCATCTGGTGTAGACGATGTAGCTGTGCTATCTGTGCTTGTAGAAGCTGGTGTTGCAGTCGACGTGGCTGGTGTTGTAGTACTGCCTGTCGTTGGTGTTGATTCAGCCGGTGTAGTCGTTGTACTTGTTGTCGGCGTTGTTGTAGCTGGGGTTGTACTTGTTGCCGATGTGTCACTGGTAGATGTAGCTGCGGCACTTGCTGTAGCTGGTTCTACCTTCGTCACTAGAGAAAGTGGGATTGCATCCTCACCAACTTGCGCGTACAGAACTTTATCTTTCAAGATGATCGATTCAGCTGTACCCGATTCATACGTTGATGTAGTAGCTCCCGTTTTTGCATCTGTCTTTTCGTTCAGCCATGTGATTTTCTTACCGATCAATTCGGAAGCGCCGCCGAGCGATGTGTCCATCGAGCCCTGCATTTTATCCATTTTTTCGTTAATACTAATCAACTGCTCTACCGAGGAGAACTGAGCCATCTGAGCTACGAACTGTGCATTATCCATCGGAGCCGTAGGGTCCTGATTTTTCAGCTGTGCGACGAGGATCGACAGGAACTGGTCTTTACCAAGATCCTTTTTCTTCGTAGCCGCTGCAGCCTGCACATTACTTGTAGAATAGTTGGGCCACGTATTAGATGTTGAAATTAAGTCTGGCAATTGATTTCACCTCCATCCGAATTAAGCCTTAGCTACATACGTACTACCATAATTCAGCATATTTGCGGCGCCTGTAACTCCTGTGGCACGCTGCTCATCTCGCCATTCCTTCAGTTCGCCACCAATCTCAGCCGTTAACATTGCATCATCGGATTGCTCATCCTTTGATTTGGAACGACGACCCGATTGCTGTTGTCCTGCATTGGATTCAAAGCCTTGCCCACCGTGATACATATCGGAGAATGCGCCAGAGCTTTGAGCGACCTCAAGCTTATCGACTTGAAGACCTTGAGCTTGTAGTGCAGTACGAAGCTGAGCCATTTGCTGCTCCAGTGCATCTTTCGCACCGTGCTTTTCTGTAATAAATTGTGCCAGAAGCTGTCCATCCTGAATGGAGATTTTTACATCAACCTGACCGAGGTGTTCTGGATTCAGAATGATTCGTGCTTCAGACAAGCCGCCCAGCTGATGGATATCGAACTTGCTAACGATGAACTTACTCATCTCGCCTGAGAAGTTTTGCATCGGAATTGTTGCGACTGGAGCTTGCGGTTGCGCTGGTGTTAATGAAGTAGCTTGCGCTCGCATTGCCAGTTGTCCAGCTGTAACTACGCCGGTTGGCGGCTGATTATCTGCTGTACTCACTGATGCTTCCTGTGTAGCAGTAGCAGGAGTTGCTGCGGCCTCTGATGACTTCGCATCACTCTGTACAATGATCTGTGCAGGACTATTGCCTTGCTGATTACCTTGATCATTACCAGAGGAGGTCGATGCCCCTTCTCCACCTGCTTTTTGTAAAATGTTTTGCAGATTGTTCATTAGCTGCTCTAGCTTAGGATCAGGTTGCCCATTCCCTGTCTGGATCGCTTGTAGCTTCTCTACAACCTGTGATACTGCATCTGCGACAGCAAAACGAAGAGTATCTGCATGCTGTGCCAGTGCAGGTAAGGATGCTGTTAAGGCTGGCTGAGAACCATCTGTGGAGCCTCCCTGCGTATCCGTAGGATTATGACTACCACCTAGCACTTGCTGTACTTGAACGAGCCAGGATTGCAATGCTTGTACGAGTGTTGGATCATTCATAATGGAAGCATCCATGTCCTGTAGCTTTTTCAGCAGATCATCGAGTAGCTTGTCCACTTTTTGAACTTTCTCATCACCCTGGCTTTCGCCACTAACCTCCTTGTCACCCGACATTAATGCTTGCAGCATTTCCAGTAAGGATGCGGCACTACCCATAAGTCCTGCCATTGCTTGTCCTTCTGTTCCAGCTGCACCTGCTGAAGCGCCTGTACCATTCATTGCATACGTTAATGTCTGCGTAAAACCTGTGCCTGTGCTTCCGGTACTTGCGGTACCCGTCCCACCCATCAATTTCGCCACTGGAGTCGAGCTCGAATTAGTTTGAAGTATCATACTCATTTATTATCACCTCCTTGAAGCAAAAATTGTATGAGAAGGAGTTCCTGAGTATTGCGATTTTGGTAAGAGTAGGAAATAATTCCGATCACCCCATTGAATTAATTGCCCATTAAACGAGTCACAATCTGGGCTGTTGCTGCGGGATCCTGTGTAGACATTGCTGACAGAATGCCTGCTCTAGTTGAATCATCGAGGTTATTCAATATTTGAAGCGCTTTGGTCTGGCTTGTTTTAGATGTTTGAAGTAAAAGGCTTGCTGCACTAGCCGCTGGCATCGTAGTAAAGGTTTGTGCCATCGCTTGCGAATCCAGCTTAGTGCTCGTTGTAGGTGCTGTATTTTGAGTGCCTGCTGTTTTCGTCTGTAATGCTGCAAGGCTTGCTGCAGTAGCATTTTTAAGCGCTAATGAAGTTTCGGCAGCTACTTTTGGATCCATTTTCTGCAAAATGCCTGCTTGACTTTCAGCATTCATTTTGCTGAATATGAGCACCTGTTCATCTGTCGTCATGTTTTGCATGATCGATGCCGCTTTGGAGGAGCTCATGTCTGAGTATACACTCGCCAGGTTTTTCAATTGCTTGTCCTGTTCCGTCTGAACTGTAGGACTACCTGTTGTACTCGTTCCGCTAGTTGTTCCAGTCGTGCCACTTCCTGTTGTACCCGCTGTGTTACTTCCTGCTGTGCTAGTACCGTTTGTACCATTGGCGCCAGACTGTGTATTCAGTTGATCCTGCAACGTTTTGATCTGCGTAGCCTGCTCTGTATTCTTCTGTTGTGCATCACTTAATTGTTGCTTGAGCTGGTCAACAGTAGCCGCTGTACTTTCCGCTTGATTCGTTGCTGGATCAGCACTACTAGTATTATCGGCAGATGGTACGAAATTTTTCACTACAGGAATTTTATCAAGTGTACTGAACATCGTATTACGCAAATTAACATTAAATAACATGATAATCGCACCGACCAGTACTAATGTGAACAGAATGGGAGTGGCAATTACGAGAAATCTTCCAAGACCTCCGCCTTCCTTTTCCACTTCTAACTCCATGGTTTTCTTCGCCACGGTGAACCTCCTTGAGCCCGCATGCTTGACTATGATCGTTCCTAATCAGGAAATAGTTCCTACTATTAAATAGGGATCCCATCATAGTCCGGGAATTTATCTCGATTGCATCGCAAATCGAACGGTTGCCATCTCATCCAGCGCGTTTTGCTCGCGAAGCATGTACTCATGCATGAATTTGGCTTTTGCTTTATCCTTCGCTTGAAGCCATACCTTTTCATCGACCATTTTCTCAGTTAAATGAAGCTTTTTATGATCTACATTTAATTGAGCTTTACGTACATCAGCGATCTTCCTAGCGATTGCTTGATCCAGATAAACAACATAACGCTGAAGATTTTGTAATTCCATAGCAGGTGCAGATTGTTCGGTAGCCTGATTGATCGCTTCCAGCGTTCGGTTCTGATCTTCCAGTAACTGATCGAGGGATTGTTCTTCAGCTTGCAGCTCACCCAGTGCGGAGGACAGCAGCCACTCTGCCTGGTTTTTTGCGCTTGATTTAATATCGACAACTTTTTGGAAGTTATACTGGAAATTCATTATTTATCAGCTCCTCGCAAATTCGAAAATCATCTGCTCTTGCGCATCATGTAGCGTTGTCTTTTCATCTACTTTCTGTCTTGTAAAGTTCCACACATCTCTGATTCGCGAGATGGCTTCGTCAATGTCTGGGCTTGACCCTTGCTGGTAAGCACCGATATTAATCAAATCCTCTGACTCCTTGTACACGGACATCAGACGCTTCATATTGTTGGCTGCATCGTTCTGGTCTTCTGTGACAATGTCCTTCATCACCCGGCTAATGCTTGCCAGTACATCGATGGCTGGAAATTGTCCTTTGTTTGCAATGGAACGATTGAGTACGATGTGACCATCTAATATCCCCCGTACCGCATCCGCAATCGGTTCATTCATATCATCACCGTCAACGAGTACGGTATAAAAAGCTGTAATTGATCCTGCTGGTCCAGTACCTGCCCGTTCAAGCAGCTTAGGTAATCCAGCAAATACGGAAGGTGTATACCCTCTCATCGCTGGCGGCTCGCCAATCGCAAGTCCGACCTCACGCTGTGCCATCGCATAGCGGGTAACCGAGTCCATCATGAACATCACATTCATGCCACGATCGCGAAAATATTCAGCAATCGTCGTTGCAATCAATGCTCCCTTGATGCGAATCAAGGCGGGTTGATCAGATGTAGCTACGATAACGACGGAACGCTGTAATCCTTCAGGACCGAGATCGCGTTCGATAAAGTCCCGTACTTCGCGTCCCCGCTCCCCAATCAGGGCGATCACGTTGACATCGGCTTCGGTGTTACGGGCAATCATGCCCATCAACGTACTTTTACCAACACCGGAACCGGCGAAAATACCGACACGTTGCCCTTTACCAATCGTTAGCAATCCATCGATCGCTCGTACACCCACACTCATTGGATCCTGCACACGCGGTCTGGTCATTGGATTTGGTGGTGAGTTAAAGGTGGAATAATGCGTCATCCGCGCAGGTAGCAAGGAGCCATCCAGCGGCTGTCCTAAACCATCCAGTACCTTTCCAAGCAATTCCGACCCTACCTGTACGGTGAGTGGTTTACCTGTTCCAACAACATCACAGCCAGGTCCAATAGATTGCAGCTCACCGAGCGGCATCAGCAGTACTTTATTATCACGGAAGCCAACAACCTCAGCTCGTAGTGGATCGAATCCTTTGGTCGGATAAATGTAGCAAACGTCTCCGATACTCGCATCCGGTCCTTCGGACTCCACCATCAAGCCGATAACCTGTGTAACTTTACCGTTGATTCGTACCGGGTCCAGCTGCTTCAGATAATCCAGATAACGGCCTGCATTAAGCTCCTGCATTGCCATTCCCCCGCTCTTCATCGTGAAGTGCTACACGTAGCAGCTCTTTTTTCAATTCAGCCAGTTGTGTATCGACTCGTGCATCCACACTACCAAAGGCAGAGCGGATTACGCAGCCGCGATCGCGTACAGTAGCGTCAGGCAAAATTTGCAACTCTGCCTGCGAGTCAATCGACAGTACCAGCTCTTCACGCGCTGCATGTACAAAATCGAATTGTGAAGGGCTAACACATAGTGTGATCACGCCTTGCTCACGTTTACGCAGAAGCGTTTTCTTGATCAGTGTCATTACTAGCTCTGGCTGCTCACCAAGCTCCTTATCAATGACCTTTTCAGCGATTCCACAGCTTAAATCTACCAAAAACGGCTCTGCCTCCTGTATAATCTGCTCCTTCGCTTCATATGCCTGTGTCAGAACCATTTGTGCTTCTTCCATCATTTCCTGAATACGCTCTTGCATCTCTTGCTCAGCACGCATTCTTCCTTCTTCAAAGCCTTCTTGAAACGCTTCTGCCTTAACGGCTTCCACCAGATGCTCGTCCTGCTCACGGCGTTCCTGCCACCAGGTGCTGATCATTTCCTGCGCATTTTGCAGAATCCGTTCAGCCTCCTCGGCTGCCTCGCGTACTTGTCGCTCAGCGAAATCCTTCGCATCAGCAAGCATCTGTTCCTTCAATAAAACCGTTTGCTCATCAACTCTTGGTTGATCATATACGATATGCGGGATGTGCTCGGACGTTGCTCCCAGATCGGTCGCTTTGAAATATTCCTTGCCAAGATCCAGCTTTTTTAAAATTTCGACCGGAATGTACTGGGATGATTTTATCAAATTAGACAATGATATCATCTCCTCCGCCACGTGCTATGATGATCTCTCCGGATTCTTCGAGTCTGCGGATGATGCCTACGATACGGCTTTGAGCCTCTTCGACATCTTTAAGCCGTACAGGTCCCATAAATTCCATTTCTTCTTTGAATGTATCCGCCATACGCTTGGACATATTCGTAAATACAGCTTCGCGTACGTCTTCGCTTGCCACTTTGAGTGCAAGCTGCAAATCGGCGTTTTCCACATCGCGGATAATACGCTGAATCGAACGATTGTCGATATTGACGATATCCTCGAATACGAACATCCGCTTTTTGATTTCCTCTGCCAGCTCCGGATCCTGAATTTCCAGGGAATCCAGAATTGTACGCTCGGTTCCGCGATCGACACCGTTCAAAATTTGAACGATCGATTCGATACCGCCAGCATTTGTGTAATCCTGCGTTACGGTTGAAGAAAGCTTCTGTTCCAGTACACGCTCTACCTGAGCAATAATCTCTGGTGAGGTACTATCCATTACAGCAACTCGACGCGCTACCTCTGCCTGCTTTTCCTGTGGCAGAGAGGATAGAATGACCGCTGCCTGTTCAAACTGTAAGTAAGACAGAACAAGCGCGATCGTTTGCGGATTTTCATTTTGGATAAAGTTTAAAATTTGACTTGGATCAGCTTTGCGTGCGAAATCAAATGGTCTAACCTGCAATGTTGCTGTCAGACGATTAATAACTTCCATTGCTTTCGATTCGCCCAGCGCTTTTTCCAAAATTTCTTTGGCGTAGTTAATACCGCCTTGCGAAATATATTCCTGCGCCAGACAAATCTGATGAAACTCGGAAACGACGGAGTCTTTCTCAGAGCTATCTACCTTACGCACGTTGGCGATTTCCAAAGTAAGCTGCTCGATTTCTTCATCGCGCAAATGCTTGAAAATCTGTGCAGATACTTCAGGGCCGAGTGAGATTAGCAGGATGGCCGCTTTTTGACGTCCGTTCAGTACAGCTCCCTTTGCCAAACGTATTCACCTCTTATTCATCAGCAAGCCATGTACGCAGCAGATTGACGAATTCGTCTGGTTTCTTTTTCGCCAGCGATTCAAGCTGTTTACGTACCTGACTGTCATTGGTCAAGTTTTCCAAACTAATTGAAGGCAATTCTGTAACGGGCGGAAGCATAATATCTTCTTCCATTTCTTCGGCTTGCTGCTTGCGACGACGATACATAACAAGTGCAATGATACCGATAACAAGTGCAGCTGCTACGCCAGCAATCCACTGCCAATTAGAAGCAAGGAAGCCAGTGTTGCTACCATCGTCGGTTACAAATGGCTGGGATACAACGGAAACTTTATTTTGCAGTGCATTTGCAGCCGTATAATCAATACCATTTTCTGCAAGAGATGTTCTCACAAGGTTTTGAAGCATCGTTTGAATCTGATTATTCAGTGTCGTTTGCTGTGCTTCAGAGAGAGCCGGATTCGGATCGATCAATACGTTAATGCTCAAGTCCTGTACATGATAAGGACTGGCTGCGATCTCATTATGAATCCGATTAACTTCGTAGTTGATCGTGCTCTGTGATTTCTCAGATTCTGTATTGCCACTGGAGGAGCCTCCAGGATAAGTCGGTGTGTCAGTAGAACCCGTTCCTGCTGTACCACTATCAGGACTTGATGTACCTGTGTACGATTCTTGAATTTTCTGGGCACTGATGGCAATACCTTGCATGTTCTCTGTATCAACGGGTTCAACGCGATCTTCCTTCGTTGTACGTTGATCAAAATTCAATGTAGAGGTTACAAGCACATTAACTTTATCAGGACCTAGCAAGCGAGACAGAAATTGTCTTACATTGTTTTCAACATCGGATTCGTACTTTTTCTGTAATGCCATATTGTCTTGCACAGCGCCGATCAAATTACCTGAACCGCCGCCTTTCACTGTAGCTACTAGCTCACTTCCATCTGTTCCGTCCGTAATCGTGATGTTATCAATAGGAAGACGAGGTACCGCAGTATGAATAAGATTGAAGTATCCATCAACCGCTTCCTGTGAAGCACGGAAGCCTGGTTTAAACTGGATAACGACAGAAGCACTTGCTGTATCTTGATTCTCATCTGTTGCAAACAGGCTTTCCTGTGGCAGGTTAATGAGTACCTTTGCGTTTTGCACGCCATTCATATTACGAAGCAGCTGCGAAACTTCACCGTTCAATGCATTTCTGTACTTCACATTGAATTCATTATCTGTCATCCCGATTGCAGATGAACTCGTATTGAATTCGCTGAAACCAATCGATCCATTTTGGATCAGCCCCTGGGAACCTACAGCAACCTTTGCTTTTGCTGCACTTTCTGTTGGAACAGAGATCGTTGTTCCATCCTGGCTTAACTGGTAAGTGATACCTTGTCCATCCAAGTATTGCATGACCGCCGCAGAGTCAGTCGCATCCAGGTTTTGGAATGCAACCTCATATTCAGTCTTTGTAAACTGGATGGTCAACACTACGATTGCAAGAATAATAAACGCTAGTGTTGAAAATAGTAGAATTTTTTGATTCCTGTTAAAGTTTTTCCAGTATTGCACGAGTTTATCTCTGTACTGGAGGATTCTTTCATTCACAATGCCACCCCACTCGAAACTTTGCTATGAAACATCATCTCAGTCCACTTACATTTGTGTTCTCATAATTTCCTGATAAGCTTCAATTGCTTTATTTCGAATTTGGGCAGTCAATTGCAGACTCAGCATCGATTTTTCGCCTGCGACCATAACCTGGTCTACATCTGCTTTCCCGATCAGGAATTGATCATTTAGCTTGTGTACGCTCTGTTCCTGCGAATTAACCTGCTCCAAGGCGTCTGCCAAGTAAGAACCGAATTGATCCATTGCTTCTCCGGGAGTCGCCTTACTTGGAGACATTGCAGTATTCATTTGAAACGGCGAAGATACAGCGCTGTTAAACATTGTATTTTCAATCATTAATTACCCCTCCTACCAATTATTTATTCATTATTTACCAATCTGCATTGCTTTCATTAGCATTGCTTTTGTGGCATTCAGTGCAGTTACGTTAGCTTCATATGAACGCGAAGCTGATATCATGTCCACCATTTCTTTTAGAGTATCGACGTTTGGCATTTTTACATAGCCGTTTTTGTCTGCATCTGGATGAGTGGGATTGTATACCATTTTGAATGGCTCCTGATCTTCCTGTATGCCGACAGCCTTGACGCCGTTCAGGCCTGAATTGTTAGATCCATTCATTGCATTGTCGAGTGAGTCTGCAAATGAAGGCTTGTTAGTAGAAAGAATAACCTCTTTACGACGATATGGAACAGCCTCGCCATTTTGAACGCTCGCTCTTGTCGTTTCCGCATTAGCGATGTTGGAGGAAACAACGTCCATACGCAGACGCTGTGCAGTCAGGGCAGAAGAACTGATATCAAAGCTATTACTAATTCTCATAGATTAAGCTCCTCCTCCTTGAATCGCGGTACGCATCATTTTGATCTGGTGATTAATCTGCTCGACATAAGCATTGTAGCGTAGCTGGTTCTCAGCCAGATCGGACATTTCTACATCGATGTCGACGTTGTTAAGGTTATTGTTCATTACTGTTCCTGTATCCTGAGTGACTGTTGGCTGTGGCACGCTACCAGGTGCATTGCCAATTTGGAAATGGCGCGGGTTCGTAGTAATTCCATGGAATGAGCTGCTGCTATCATCCATTTGAGATTGAAGCACGTTTTCGAATGAGACCTGAGAACGTTTGAAGTAGGGGGTGTCTGCATTGGCGATATTGTTTGTAATGACCTGTTGTCTCAGATTGGCTGCGCTCATGGCGCCTTCCAATCGGCGAAAACTCGCATCATTAAGCAAATTCACTTACGCCACTCCTTTCAAATTCATATATTAAAACATGGAATGTAACTTCCATTTTTTTCATTTCATTCAATCATTCGACAAACATTGCGGAAATATGTTGTTTTAGCTCGCCATGCGTCGTTTTTCCTAAAAAAGTGATACCATAAGTTTCCTAGAGAATTGGTCGTAAGACAATGAGAATAAAGGACTATCTTTTGACAAAAAAAATCATTTTTTGTCTTCTTTCATATAATATTTTCCAATTATAATAAATAATATGACATTAAAAGCAAATATTGTTATCAATTAATTAGGTAAAATGCTTTTATTTTACAGTTATGAGTATTTGGGAGGATGGAAAAAATGGAAATAAGTAAGCAGTTTAAGTAGTCGTTTTGATGCAGATTATTGTAAAAGCGTATTTTTTTTAATGTAAACATATTGTTTTACGTCCAAAAACCTAGTTCGGATTACTTACTATCTATTAAGTTGAAATAAATTTGTCACACAATTTACTAATTTATTCCAAATTATCGACTTTTTCAAACAGGATGAAGATGAAGATGCATCTCGCGGATTGACTTGCGCATTTGCGCAAACGACATTATCATAACCTAACTTTATTGAAAAATCTATATCAATTTATATTATTCCGAAAAGAGCAGATTCAATTTTATATCGGATTCCTGTATCTCTTATTATAGATCAATTTCTTATATTTATAATACATTTTTCACACTTGCGAAAATATAGGAAAAAGGCGGGGAACTGACGAATCAGGCACCCCACCTTTTTCCTAAAATCATACCTACTATTTTCAAACGTATTCCTACTCTTCTACAAACAAGGAATTGTCGCCTTTTACAAAATATACTGACTAAGATCGCGATCCTGGGCAATATCCTTCAGCTTCTCCTGAACATACTGAGGCGTGATCACAAATGTATCCAGTGTCAGCTCAGGCGCTTCAAAGGAGATATCCTCCAGCAGCTTCTCCATGATCGTATGCAGACGGCGTGCGCCGATATTCTCTGTATTCTGATTCACGGTCGCCGCAATGCTAGCAATCTCTCGGATCGCCTCATCCGAGAATTCCAGCTCAATATCCTCTGCACGCAGTAAATACGCATACTGATGTGTCAGTGCATTTTGTGGCTCTTTCAGAATGCTGATAAAGTCCTCCATCGTCAAGCTTTCCAGCTCTACCCGAATAGGGAAACGACCCTGTAACTCGGGAATCAGATCAGATGGTTTAGCCGTATGGAATGCACCCGCAGCAATAAACAAAATATAATCCGTTTTTACCGGGCCATACTTAGTCATCACGGTAGAGCCTTCAACGATTGGCAAAATATCGCGCTGTACACCCTCGCGTGATACATCTGGACCCGAAGTGTTGCGACCGGAGCCTGCTACCTTATCGATCTCATCAATAAAGATAATTCCGCTCTGCTCGGCACGACGTAGCGATTCCTGATTTACATCATCCATATCAAGCATTTTGTTCGCTTCCTGCTGTGTCAGCACTTTACGTGCCTCCTTAATCGGAAGCTTACGCTTTTTCATTCGCTTCGGTAGGAAGTTGCCCAGCATCTCCTGCATATTCATGCCCATCTGGTCGTTCCCCTGTCCCATGAACATATCCATCATGTTAGGGGTTGTGTCCTCAACCTCAACCTCGATAATTTCTTCCTCGAGTTTACCGGACAGAAGCTCAAATCGAACCTGTCTCCGCTTCTCATGAATCGATTGCTCCTCATGATGCTCGGAAGCAGGCTCTTCATTTGAAGAATTGTTATTGCTCGCGCCGCCAAATAGCATTTCGAATGGATTGCGCTGATTTTTCGACTTGAAGCCAGAAGGAACGAGAATTTTTACAATCTGCTCATTGGCTGCTTCTTCAGCTTTATCCTTCACCTGTTCTGTACGTTCTGCTTTGACGACACGAATCGCCGTCTCGACCAGATCGCGTACCATGGATTCTACATCACGACCAACATAGCCGACTTCGGTAAACTTGGTTGCCTCTACTTTTACAAAGGGAGCATGAACCAGCTTAGCCAGACGACGAGCAATCTCGGTTTTACCCACACCGGTAGGCCCGATCATCAAAATATTTTTAGGGATGATCTCGTCCTGAATATCCTCTTGAAGCAGACTTCGACGGTAACGATTACGAAGTGCCACGGCTACTGATTTTTTAGCTTGCTTTTGACCAACAATATATTTGTCCAATTCTGCTACAATCTGTCTTGGTGTTAATGCGTGGGCATCTTTATTCATCTTCTGTCCCTCCATCCTAAATTCAGAAACAAAAACCGGTGTGATCCCACCCCTGCAAGTGGAGTACGGACCGCACCGGCCAGGCTCACAATTCTTCTACGATAATGTTATCGTTTGTATACACACAAATCTCTGCGGCAATCTGTAGGGAGGACTGCACGATATCACGCGCCTCCAGATCCTTACCGTGACGCTTGAGCGCACGCGCAGCAGATAGAGCAAAATTACCACCTGAGCCGATCGCAATCACATCGTCATCAGGCTCAATAATCTCGCCGCCACCGGAGATCAGCAGCATGCCGGTTTTATCCATAACAATCAGCAAGGCTTCAAGCTTACGCAGGATACGATCAGAACGCCATTCCTTGGCAAGCTCGACAGCGGCACGCTGCAAATTGCCATGATGCTCTTCCAGCTTCGCTTCGAATTTCTCGAACAGCGTAATCGCATCAGCTACCGAGCCGGCAAATCCAGCCAGTACCTGACCGCGATACAGACGACGGATTTTTTTGGCGTGTTGCTTCATGATGACATTTTGTCCGAACGTTACCTGACCGTCACCAGCAATTGCTGCTTTGCCATTGTGACGTACGGCACAGATTGTTGTTGCATGAAATGAAAGCTCCATCTAAATTCCCTCCTGTTCGTCGTCTCTGAGCATTACGGATGACAGGGCAATTGGTTCCATTATTAAATCCGTGTAAACGAATCACATGATCTAACAAGGTGTTAATACCCGGTTAAGCAAAGGTTAAGCTTTATTTTTATTCAGCAGATGGAGCCGAAGCTACTTGTTCTGCTGCTGGAAGGTCAAAAAAGGCACGAATGCTATCCAGCGCCTGCTGTGCCAGCATCTCATTCTTTTCCTTTTTATTACGAATTTTCTTTTCTGGCTTTGGCAACAGACCAAAGTTCGCATTCATCGGCTGGAAGTGCTCTGGATCAGCCTGTGTAATATAATGCGCCATACTGCCCAGCGTACTTGCCTGTGGCAGCACGAGCAATTCTTCACCTTTAGCAAGACGCGCTGCATTCAAGCCTGCAATCAAGCCGGAAGCTGCGGATTCTACATAACCCTCAACGCCTGTCATTTGACCTGCGAAAAATACATTCGGGTTGGTCTTCAACTGATACGTAGGCTCCAGCAATCGTGGTGAATTAATAAATGTATTGCGGTGCATTACACCAAAGCGTACAAACTCGGCATTTTCCAAACCTGGAATCATCGAGAAGACACGACGCTGTTCGCCCCATTTTAGGTGCGTCTGGAAGCCAACCATATTGTACAATGTGCCTGCTGCATTATCCTGACGTAGCTGAACAACCGCAAATGGTAGCTCTCCTGTATGTGGATTCACCAGACCAACTGGCTTCATTGGACCAAACAGTGCTGTCTGCTTACCGCGCTTCATCATAATCTCGATCGGCATACAGCCCTCGAAATAGATTTCTTTTTCAAATTCCTTCAATTGAGCCGTCTCTGCACCAACCAGTGCATCGTAAAAGGCATTGAACTCTTCTTCGTTCATCGGGCAATTCAGATAAGCTGCTTCGCCTTTATCATAACGGGAAGCAAGATATACCTTGCTCATATCGATTGAATCTTTTTCGATGATCGGTGCTGCGGCATCATAGAAATAGAAATACTCTTCACCGAGCAGCTCTTGAATTTGCTTGGAGAGTGCTGGAGAGGTTAGTGGTCCTGTAGCAATAACTACGATACCGTCCTTTGGCAGCTCCTGTACTTCTTCATTTAATACGGTAACGAGCGGATGGTTATGCAGTGTCGATGTGATCTCACCAGAGAAGCCATCACGGTCAACGGCAAGTGCGCCACCTGCGGGTACTGCGTGATGATCAGCTGCGCCTAGAACGAGCGAGTTCAGCATCCGCATTTCTTCCTTCATAACGCCTACGGCATTAGCGAGTGTGTTGGAACGCAGTGAATTACTGCATACCAGCTCGGCAAATTGGTTCGTATGGTGTGCCGGTGTTTTGACGACCGGACGCATTTCATATAGCTGTACAGGTACTCCCTGACTGGCAATCTGCCATGCGGCTTCGCTACCTGCAAGGCCTGCTCCAATAACGGTTACCTTTTGAATCTCTGACACGATGAAAAACCCCCTGAATATCTTACCCTTAATAATGAGTGAAAAACAGCACGACTTGTATCCAGATAAAGCTCTGAATACAAGTCAGTCGTTGTACTGCATTTGTCGTATTTATATTATACGTGAAATGATATGGAAATTCTAATAAGCTATTACGAATAGTATTGAATAAGGATCCGTTCAGTAGGAATGCAATGGAATCAGCTTACTCGCTTAATCGAGCTCTACCGCTTCTTCATTTTCATTTTCCTCAACCATTTCGGTATGATCACAGCTTGTACACTGCAATTTAACGCCCTGTTTATTCCGTTTCTCGACCATCATCGAGCTACATACCGGACATGGCTTCGGCGATGGACGATCCCAAGATACAAAGTCGCATTCTGGATAACGATTACAGCCGTAGAAGACACGACCCTTTTTACTGCGGCGCTCCACCACATCACCTTCATGACAGGTCGGGCATTTTACACCGATATCCTTAATGATCGGCTTCGTGTTGCGGCAATCCGGGAAACCGGAGCATGCGAGGAACTTACCGAAGCGTCCCAGCTTGTATACCATATGGCGTCCGCATTTATCACAGATCTCATCCGAGACTTCGTCTTCGATCTCAATTTCCTTCATTTCTTCTTCGGCTACTTCAAGGCGCTTCTCAAACGATTCATAAAAATCATTCAGCACCTGTACCCAATCTTCCTGACCTTCTCCTACATGGTCAAGATCCTGCTCCATATTAGCAGTGAACTCTACATTCAGAATTTCAGGGAAAAACTCTTCCATTTGCTGAATAACGAGCTCGCCCAGCTCGGTAGGCATGAACTTCTTCTCTTCGATCGCTACATAGCCACGCTTTTGGATCGTTTCCAATGTTGGCGCATACGTACTTGGACGACCGATACCTAGCTCCTCCAGCGTTTTAACAAGACGTGCCTCGGTATAACGTGGCGGCGGCTGTGTAAAATGCTGCTTGGGCTCGATATGTTCAGGTGTTGGCTTGTCGCCCTTCGCCATTGGCGGTAGGAACTTCTCGCCTTCTTCCTTACCATCGTCATTACCTTCCACATACACCTTCATAAAGCCCTGGAAACGAACTTTGGAACCAACTGCACGGAAAGTTGTTGGCCCAGCACCGATATCGACAGACATCGTATCCAGTACAGCCGAAGCCATTTGACTTGCTGCAAAACGTTCCCATACCAGCTTGTACAAACGGAACTGGTCACGGCTCATGTATTCCTTTACCGATTCTGGATCACGACTAGCAGAGGTAGGACGAATCGCTTCATGCGCATCCTGTGCATTCGCGTTCTTTTTCGTATATTGACGTGGCTCTTCCGGAATAAATTCGTTACCGTATTTGCCTGTAATATACTCACGAATCTCCTCCTGTGCAGAAGCGGCGATTCGAGTGGAGTCGGTACGCATATAGGTGATCAGACCGACTGTTCCTTCTTTACCGAGATCAATACCTTCATATAATTGCTGTGCGACCGACATCGTTTTAGCTGCACGGAAGTTCAGCTTACGCGCCGCTTCCTGTTGCAGAGACGATGTAGTAAATGGAGCTGCTGGATGACGCAGTCGTTCGCGCTCCTTGATCTCATTCACTTCAAAGGTAGCATTCTCAATCGCTGCCAGAATCTCATTCACATCCTGCTCACTGTGCAGCTCTTTTTTCTCACCATTGAGCTGATGGAACTTCGCTTCAAAGGTAGTATCGTTAATCGTCAGTCTGGCAGTGATGCTCCAATACTCTTCGGGTGTGAAGTCTGAAATTTCATTTTCACGATCGATAATGATCTTAACAGCTACCGATTGCACACGACCAGCGGACAAGCCCTTTTTGACTTTCTTCCATAATAGGGGGCTAATTTTGTAACCTACAAGACGGTCAAGTATACGACGTGCTTGCTGTGCGTTGACCAGATCCATATTAATTTGACGCGGTGTTTTGAATGCATCCTTAACCGCTTGCTTGGTAATTTCGTTAAATACAACACGGCATGCTTCGCCTTCATTCACATCCAGCGCATGCGCTAAATGCCAGGCAATCGCTTCGCCCTCACGATCCGGGTCAGCCGCGAGATAGACTTTTTTCACTTTTTTTCGTGCATCTTTTAATTCTTTTAGAACAGAACCTTTACCACGGATGGTAATGTATTTGGGATCAAAATCATTCTCAACATCGACCCCAATCTGGCTTTTTGGCAAATCGCGGACATGGCCCATAGATGCTTTGACAATAAATTTGCTGCCAAGATACTTGCCGATCGTTTTCGCTTTTGCCGGTGATTCTACAATAACGAGTGAATCTGCCACAGGTTTGTCCCCCTTTCCGATATTCTATCTATAATTTGAATTATATTAAGGTATACACAGCGCCAGAGCACTGACTGATCTGTTTTTTTATGATTAAAGATAACAGAACAGTATGCAAAAGTCCAAAATCAAAATTCGATTTGGCTTGAATTTCGTCGATGGTTGCATCGCCCTGCTCCAATATAAGGTATATCGTCTTTTCCTGTTCTGTCAAATGAGAAATATTTGCGAGGTCGCTAGAAGGTGCAATATTCAGAGTATTAGCTATTCCATTATCTTCCTGCTTCACGTAAGTTTTATCACACAAATCCTGTAATCTTGAATCATATTCATTTATAATATCATCCGCGCAGGTTACCATAATTGCACCCTGCTTGAGCAAGGATAATGTACCTTTGCTTTTAGGTGAGGTGATCGGCCCTGGCACTGCAAATACATCGCGATTACTTTCCATAGCAAAATCTGCCGTGATGAGCGAACCGCTACGTTCATCAGCTTCCACAACAATCGAACCATGCGATAAGCCAGCAATAATTCGATTCCGCTGTGGAAAGGTACCTGGAGAAGGACGTGTACCAAGCGGATATTCGGATACGATTAATCCATTTTCACGAATTCGTTCATATAATAAACGATTTTCTGGTGGATAGATAACGTCCACACCTGTTCCAAGCACAGCGATAGTTTGCCCATGTGCCTGTAGTGTAGCCTCATGACAGGTGCTATCGATCCCGCGTGCTAATCCGCTAACCACCGTTATTCCTTTGGCAGTTAATCCCTGCACTAACAGCTCGGCTACCCGCCGACCATAAGCCGTAGGTATGCGTGTGCCTACCATGCCTATGCAAAAGGATTGCAGCAACTTACTGTCACCACGCATGTACAATACCCAGGGTGGCTGAGCAATTTCCTTCATTAATAATGGGTATGTATCATCCATAATCGTTATGATCTCAATGTCTAGACTCTCATATCGGGATAACTTCTCATTGATCGCCGCTTCGCTTAATTCATACGGAAGCGCCTGTGCTACTTTTTCGGGCATGCCCAAGCTACGCCAGCGTCCGGCACTCCATGTCGGCAGTTCGCGCAGGTCCACATGCTGTTGTAGTATACCATAGATCCGTTTCCAGCCAATACCGGGCGCTTCATGCAAGCCCATTAAAATGTGACGTTCATCCATCATATTCCATTTCCTCCAAATAGGAGTTAGATGAGCTCACCTACTCCATTTAATCGTAAGTTGTATTATATTGCAAGCGTTTACTTGCTCAGAAAGCTATACGTGCATGCAAGATTCATAGCGAAACGCAAAAAAGCAACCTGATCTGCCCGTGGGCATCAAAGGTTGCTTACCTTGCATGAGTGATCATGAACTCCGTATATTCTGTTCCATCTATTATAGATGACGACAGCACAGAAAGTCCATCCCAATTCGGGACAGACCTTCTGTATATTTATGCAAGTCTATCTTTTGCTGGATAGCCAGAACAACATTAGTGTGTTGTGCACTCGCTCAGCAGACCGCGCTCTTCCAGCACTTCAACAAGTGTAGAACCCATTTCAGATGGTGTTGGAGCAACTTTAATACCGCAAGATTCCAGCTTAGCAATCTTCTCTGCTGCTGTACCTTTACCACCAGAAATAATTGCGCCTGCGTGACCCATACGTTTGCCTGGAGGCGCTGTAGCGCCGCCGATGAAGCCAACAACCGGCTTGGTCATGTTCGCTTGAATCCATTCTGCTGCTTCTTCCTCTGCTGTACCACCGATCTCACCGATCATAATAACAGCGCGAGTGTTAGGATCTTCATTGAACATTTTCAGAATATCGATAAACTCGGAGCCTTTAACAGGATCGCCACCGATACCTACCGCAGACGATTGACCAATGCCACGAGTGGACAGCTGGTGAACCGCTTCGTATGTCAGTGTACCACTACGGGATACGACACCAACATAACCTGGCTTGTGGATGTAACCCGGCATAATACCGATTTTACATTCGCCTGGTGTAATAACACCCGGGCAGTTTGGCCCGATCAGGACGGTTTTTTTGCCTTCCATGTAACGGGATACTTTAACCATATCCAGTACTGGAATACCTTCTGTAATACAGATAACGAGATCGAGTTCAGCGTCAACGGCTTCCATGATGGAATCCGCTGCAAATGCAGGCGGAACGTAAATCACGCTCGCTGTTGCACCTGTTTTTTCCTTCGCTTCGATCACTGTATTGAATACTGGCAGGCTTACATTCTCGCCGTTTTCCAGTGTAATATCAACGGTAGTACCGCCTTTGCCTGGTGTTACGCCGCCTACCATCTGGGTGCCGTAATCAAGCGCGCCCTTGGTGTGGAACAGTCCCGTAGCACCGGTAATGCCCTGAGTGATAACTTTTGTATGCTTATCTACCAGAATACTCATTGTCCAGTCACAGCTCCTATCACTTAAATTGGGTTCGGATGTTATACGAGTGCAACGATCTTCTGTGCACCGTCAGCCATGGAATCAGCAGCAACGATATTCAGACCGGATTCAGCCAGAATTTGTTTGCCAAGATCAACGTTTGTACCTTCCAAACGTACGACCAGTGGACGACTCAGACCTACTTGCTTCGCCGCTTCCACTACACCGTTAGCGATAACATCACAGCGCATGATGCCGCCGAATATATTGATAAAGATTCCTTTTACGTTCTCATCAGACAGGATGATTTTGAACGCCTCGGTAACCTTCTCCGTCGTCGCACCGCCCCCTACATCGAGGAAGTTCGCGGGTTCGCCGCCGTAGTATTTGATAATATCCATCGTTGCCATTGCCAGACCTGCACCGTTAACCATACAGCCGATGTTGCCATCGAGTGCGATATAGCTAAGGTCAAATTTGGAAGCTTCGATTTCTTTTTCGTTTTCTTCTGCAAGGTCACGCAGCTCCAGAATTTCTGGATGGCGGAACAATGCGTTCGAGTCAAAGTTCAGCTTGGCATCAAGTGCCATAACCTGACCATCGCCTGTTACAACAAGCGGGTTGATCTCTGCAATCGAGCAGTCCTTGTCCACAAATGCAGTGTACAGAGACATCATAAATTGAGCTGCTTTGTTCACCAGCTTGGTTGGGATATTGATAGCATACGCCAGCTTACGCGCCTGGAAAGGCTGCAAGCCTACAGCTGGATCGATCGCTTCACGGAAGATTTTTTCTGGCGTTTTCTCCGCCACTTCCTCGATCTCTGTACCGCCTTCTTCAGAAGCCATCATAACGACACGGCCAGTGGCACGGTCGATAACTACGCCTATGTAATATTCTTTTTGAATATCACAGCCCTGTTCGATGAGCAGACGCTTGATTTCCTTGCCTTCAGGGCCGGTCTGATGCGTTACGAGCACCTTGCCGAGCAGTTCCTGTGCATAGGTGCGCACTTCTTCAATGCTCTTGGCTACTTTGACGCCGCCTGCTTTACCGCGACCGCCGGCATGAATCTGTGCCTTAACGACACATACCGGGCTTCCGAGCGATTCAGCCGCTGCTACAGCTTCTTCAACTGTAAAAGCAACCTTTCCCTCGGGTACTGCCACACCATACTCTTTAAGCACTTGTTTTCCCTGATATTCATGGATATTCATCTGGTAAATCCTCCTATCGGCATGAATGCATTCCGGCAAAATTACCCGGCAAATCAACAACCTTTGCTATTGTACCATGTTTTTAAAACGCTTTCCTTAAAAATTTTACCATTTTAATCCACGCCATAGCCAAAATTAAACAGCAGTCGGTTGTCCCTCTAATTGGACAATTCACTCTGCCGTTTCTCGTTCTGACCCGGTGTACCTACAGGGCAGTAGGCCTATAGCTAATATACCATGTATACGTTAACAAAGTAAAAAAATAAATCCCCATTGGCGTTAAATGCCAATGGGGATCGTCTTAAATTAACCCTGCGCAGGGGTTCGATATTTTGCTATATACGATCGAAGAGCAAAACGGATTACTTACCGCTGCTATTCACATTTACTTCGTGTACAGTCTGAAGCAAATGGCGGAATTCATGCAGTAGCTCATCAAGCTTATTCAGATCCATGCAGGTTTTGCTGCGCAGATCATCAGGAATAGATACTGCCTGCTCCTGTAGCTTCCAACCTGCCTCAGTCAGCGTAATATGCACCTTACGCTCGTCCTCGGTTGAACGCTTACGAATAATCAGGCCAGCAGCTTCCAAACGCTTCAATAGTGGCGTCAGTGTGCCAGAGTCTAGATAGAGCGCATTACCCAGTTCTTTTACCGTACATTCGCGATGCTCCCACAGCACGAGCATAACGAGATATTGCGAATATGTGAGTCCAAGATGCTCCAGCAAAGGCTGGTACATTTTGGTCATTTCACGCGAAGATGCATAGATGGCGAAGCAAAGCTGGTTTTCCAGCTTTAATTGCGGATGGGGATATTCCTGTGAAGTATCCATAAATGTGATCACCTGCTTTTAAAATAAATTTGTTGGTACAAGATGTATACAAAATCATGCGCAAATAAACATGCATGTAGCTTGAAAAACTGTGTTGCGATCATTCGGGTGTATAGGGACATCATGCAGATAGAACAGCATGCCTTCCGCACCTGATTGGATCGATCAGCAAGATCAGGTAGAAGACATACGCGGTCTCTACTCCCCTTGAATGCCGACGGATCGGACACCATTACGAGAGGTTCCGTTTTCTAATATATGAACGGATGAGAATACATGATGCTTAGTGGACATTGTATCATAAAATCAATTGTTTGACATTAATATAATCATAACAATTTTACTTTTTTCATTAATTGTGATAAATTATATTTTGTAAAATTTAATTTATGAAAAGGTGGTTTGTACTTATGCTGAATATCCAACAAAAAATGTACGAAACTTCTGTAAAAGCTGTGGGCGGTCGTAGTGGTTATGTAGAGTCCTCCAGCCCTGAACTTCGCCTTGATATAGCTACACCAAAAGAAATGGGCGGCGCTGGTGGTGCCGGTACAAACCCGGAGCAATTGTTTGCTGCTGGTTACTCTGCTTGCTTTGATAGCGCCCTGAATATGGTTGCACGCATGCAAAAAGTAAAACACGAAGGCACAGAAGTAACAGGTACAGTCAGCTTCGGTAAAGCCGAAGATGGCGGCTTTGCACTTGCTGTGACACTTGATGTGCTCGTTAAAGGTGTAGAACGTGAAACAGCAGAGCAGCTCGTAAAAGCAGCTCATGATGTATGTCCATATTCTCGTGCAACTCGTGGCAATATCGCTGTTGAACTGAACGTACTGTAAGCGAAAAGGTAGTGATGCACATATAATCTGCTTCCGCTGGTACAGCGCTGAACAAGCATTATATACTTTATATCTCCATTTCAATCTTTTGTAAAAAAGCGTCCCACTTGTATCTGTATGGGATGCTTTTTGCTTTGCAGGCTAACGTGGTCTGTGCTTTATTAAGAACGGTTCATTCTCCTATAGCTGGTTGCATCATTGTCTTATTCCGATGTCATTACTGTAAGCATTGTGTCAAAATTTGCTCTGCCGTTTATGTATGTTATGATGTTGTAAGCCACATCAAGGCTTGCATCCATTTTCAGCAAATGCATACGTTATTCACAGGAGGTCAATCATGACGAAATTGAAAATCACTACACTGCTACTTGCACTAACGGTAGTTGCAGCAACAGGCTGCTCCAACAATAGTAGCACGACACCAACAAATTCCGGAACAACGACAACGAATGAGCAAAGCAGCGAAAACACGGATATGACAACACCAGAAAGCTCGGCTACTGGTAGTACTGAATCGACGACAGATACGACGGAGTCGACGACCAGCACAGAAGGTACGACATCTGCTACAGACAAAGACAACAGCTCGTCTACAACGGCAAACAGTGACCTGACAACAAAAGACGTTGCTGCTGCGATCAAAAAACAGGGTATTAAGCTCACTTCTAAACCAGAACAAGGCTGGACACTGAACAATGTGAAGCCAGATCGTTATGTAACAGGTAGTGATCCGAAAGAGGCTGAGCCTGTATCGATCTATGTGTTCAAATCTAAGGAAGATCTGCAAGCAGGTCTGAAAGATCTGGAGAAACAGGTGAACGGTGTACCTTTCCGTAAAACGGAATATACGAAAGGCAATATACTGGTCATCTACTGGTTCGAGCCTGCACTGAACAAAGGTAGCACTGAAAAAGGCGTACTGGATGCGAAAATTGCTAAGGCTGTAGAAGGTCTATAATTGACTGATTTTTTCTATGGAATGTCTGTAGAAGAACAGGCTGCTTATTTATATCTAAACTAAACATGCCCGCGTACGATTGCCAGATTCTCTACGGAGATAGCTATCGATTCGCGGGCATGTTTGCTATTCACTTCAGTTTGATAGGATCGGCTGGATTTATCCCTTTCTACGCTCTAAATTGTTCGCTACAAGATTAAAGTTAATCCGCTTCACAATACTTCCATTCATCCTCTGGCATTTCATATTCATCTGATGAGAAGCGTTGCTCTTGAAATGGATCGGCAATATTGTGGAAGCCGTGATCTTCCCAGAAGCCGCGGCGGTCTTCCTTCATAAATTCAATGCCGCGCAGCCATTTAGCACTTTTCCAAAAATATAACTGAGGTACGACCATACGCAGTGGCCAGCCATGCTTGGCGGTCAGAGGCTTGCCATCATAATTCCAGGCAAGCAGCACATCGTCTGCCAGTAGTGCTTCCAGTGGCAGGTTTGTTTCATAATCAGGATCGGCATGTAGCATCACATAACGTGCCTCTGGCTTAACGTTGAACTGCTCCATCAGATCGGCAAAGCGTACACCCTCCCATGCCGTGTCGAATTTGGACCAGCGTGTGACACAGTGAATATCACTTACGGTATGGGTCACCGGTAAGGCTTGCAGCTGCTCCATCGTAAATATGCGCTCTTCCTCTACTTCTCCGAACACGCGTAAATTCCAGGTGGATAGATCATATTCAGGCACCTCGCCATAATGCAAAATCGGAAAACTGTCTGTTAACGTCTGTCCAGGTGGTAAGCGATGCTGTAGTTCATTACCGAGCTGTGGCTGCTGGGGTACACGTGCTTTTTTGAGGCGATCGGCTTTATCTGACATCGTTGTCCCTCCTTATTTTTAGTGTTTTCTATTCTAGTATGTTACCGTTACGCTATAGCGACTCGTAAGTTATCGAATCTAACTACATATAATAATCCTTTTATCAGGTTACGATCCGTACACTAAGCTTGATGCCTACTATGATAATCATATCATGCTTCTGATTCACACTCATTGGATGTTTATTCATTTCTGATACGATATACTATGAAAGCTCTAACTCAGCGATCACTGGATAGTGATCGGACGGGTATTTACCTTCAATCTGACGCCGATCAATGATACAGCTACGAATCTTCCACATCAATTCTACTAGAATATAATCGATCGGCTCGCCGTCGATACCGCCCTCAAAATCATGAAATGTACGTCCGTATTCCCCCTGTAAACTAGAATAGGTATCCTGCAATGCAGGCAGTTCTCCTTCATCTGGTAATCGTCCGTGCAGGTATTGCAGCGGCAGATCCGATGGCACACCATTCATATCGCCCATCAGTATGCCAGCACTACCCGGTTCTGCGGCAGCATGTTGCTTCATCATCGCAACGACAAGCTTAGCCCCTTCCATGCGTGCCTGTTCGCCAATATGATCCAGATGCACATTATATACTCGAATGACCGCATTCGTTAATCGATGCCGAAACCATCCCCATGTGCAGATTCTCGGATAATCGCTATCCCAGCCAAGTGAACCGACAAGCTCTGGCGTTTCCGATAACCAGAATTGTCCTTGCTCCAGCAGCTCTAGCTCTTCTGAACGATAAAAAATAGCACAATGCTCATCCTCACTCCCTCCACGTCGTCCTTCACCAATCCATTGATATTCGGTAAGCTGTGGCTGTATATCCTCCAGCATTACTCGATACGCTTCCTGCACACCAACAATCTGAGGGCTATGATCGATAATCGTTTGTGCTACCCACGGTGCACGCTGTGCCCATTCATTTCCTTCATCATAAGCCGTATAGGTGCGCAGATTGAAGGTCATGACTTTTACCAACGTATGTGACGATTGATTTTGATTGGTCAACTCGTTCATCCTCCATTCACTCTTCTATGTACATTATGAATTGCTCTCACTATAGTTTAGTTTATCATTCTATGTTGTAGCATTGTTCTATTATTTGATGAACGGAAATGAAAGACAAGCAAACCAAACAAAGAGTAGCTCTGTCTAAGCTACTCTTTGTATCAAGCTAAACAATTATTCGTATTTAAGAGGGAAAATATCGCTTACATTCTGGTGCACGGCTACCTATTAATGAATAGTACATGAGTTAGATAAGCCAACGATGTGTGGACATTGTATTATCACATCAATTGTATCGCTCATTCCTTTAATCCGTCTGTATCCTCAAGCGCTAGCAATGGCAATTCAATCGTAAAGGTGAACCATTTGCCCAGATGAGTGAAGTGTAGCTCGCCACCATGCAGCTCGACAATACTTCTGGCAATAGATAATCCGAGCCCTGTACCTGATTGCATGCCATGATCATGACGAGACGGATCGACCTTGTAAAAGCGTTCAAACAGTCTGCGCTCCTGCTCCTTCGTAAGTGGCATGCCTTCGTTGGCAATCTCGATCATAATCCGTGTCTCCGTCTGCTTCATGACAATCTGGATTGTACTTGGAGTTAGGGAATAACGAAGTGCATTGCTGAGCAGATTATCAATTGCGCGTGCGATCTTCTCACTATCCACTTGAGTATAGATTGGAGTAGGAATGATATTTTTAACGGTGGTAATGCCCAACTCGTGTGCAATCGGTTCAAATTCAAAATAGAGCTGATTGACCATCTGAGTCAGATCCACTATTTCCCGATGCAGCTGCGCCTCCTTCCAGGCAAGACGCGTATATTCAAACAGATCATCCAGCATTTTTTTTAAATGAATCGCTTTACTGTGCGCATTTTGTACGAAGCGCTGGTACTCCTCTTCATTACGGAAGGACGCACTTTGTAATAATTCGATATAGCCAATAATGCTCGTCAAGGGCGTGCGTAAATCGTGAGAGATTCCGGTAATCAGCTCCATTTTACTATTTTCGACTTCTCGCTCCTGTGTGATCTTTTGTTGAAGCTGCTCTGCCATCGTATTCACGCTCTGTATCACTCGACCAAGCTCATCCTCACGTTCTGTTGGGATGCGATACCCCATATCGCCCTCTGCAATCGTAGCTAATCCTTTTTCTAGATTAACTAGATCATATACCATCCTGCGAGTCACAATGTAAAAGGTAGCTACAAAAATACACATAAATAGAACAATAATAATTACACTATAAAAGGGAGCAATACTTTTTAATTGAGGAATGACCGTGCTCAATAAATAGGTGGCGTAAAAAGCTATAAACACGATCGCATACGTAATTATGAAGCTGATTATACAGCTAAATAACAGTCTGAGCTGAATACTTCGTCGGAACTTCACAGGTAAGCGTAGTTTATTCCACTTTATAACCAACACCCCAGACCGTTTTAATATATTGAGGCTCCTTCGGAGAACGCTCGATCTTCTCACGCAAATTACGAATATGCACCATCACTGTATTATCCGAATAGCCTGCCGTTTCATTCCATACACGCTCGTATATTTGCGCCGGGCTGAACACCTGCCCCGGATGACTGGCAAGCAGCTCCAAAATCGAAAATTCACGCGGTGTAAGCGATACAGGCGCTTGTTGAATCGTAACGATATGTTTTTGGATATCGATAACAAGTTCTCTCACTTCAATTATAGTAGACGATGACGATCCATCCTTACTCCATAGCGATTGCCTGCGTAGCTGTGCCTTCACTCGTGCAAGCAGCTCCAGCGGATTGAATGGCTTACCGATGTAATCGTCTGCTCCTGTCGTTAAGCCTGTAATTTTATCGATATCCTCTTCTTTTGCAGATAGCATAATGATCGGTACATCGGAGATATCTCTAATCTTCATGCAGGCGCGAATGCCATCCATATGCGGCATCATCACATCAAGAATAATCAGATCAATCGCTGTGCTAGATGTTTTCTCCACCGCTTCGATTCCATCCTCAGCTTCCAGTACCGTGTATCCTTCATTACGCAAATAGATATGGATCACATCTCTGATCTCGGAATCATCATCAACAACGAGGATTGTAGGCATCGTTCGCGTTCACTCTTTCTATAAGTTAATAAAATATAAAATGGCTTATGGTATATTCATTGCATGTAGACGGATTGTAGCTTGAACTAGGTTGGCTTATACACGTTCATAGAAAGCAGT
The DNA here is from genome assembly GCF_034055775.1 of Paenibacillus hunanensis. Lineage (NCBI taxonomy): Bacteria > Bacillati > Bacillota > Bacilli > Caryophanales > Paenibacillaceae > Paenibacillus > Paenibacillus hunanensis. The sequence continues at coordinate 3,625,751 of NZ_CP139194.1, forward strand.
AGGCATCGCAATTGAAGCTAGAGACATGACGGTATATCGCTTTCCTATTTATATACTGGCTTCTTACTCCTATTCATGCGCTACTTCTTACGGCATACGTATACAAAGGCAGGCGGTACATTAAGCGGCACAAAGTGAATGGCTTCGATCAAGAATGTATCGGCAAGCATTCTTTTCATTTGCAGGGAATACTGATAGGTGATGAATAGTCCGCCTGGCTTGAGTGCCTGAACGACCTGCTCCAGTAAGGCTTGCCGCATTGACACACTAAAATTGAAAAACGGCAGTCCGCTCACCACACAATCCAGCTCCGTAATGTCCAGCTCATTCATCTTTTGTGTCAGATGACGTGCATTGGTGTAGCAGGGAAATTGTGGATATTGTTTCCTTATATATTCTCTCATTTGCTTGTCCATTTCAAATAAAATAACGTCAACTTCATCTCCCGCATGCTCTTGAATGAAGCTCGTGATCGCTCCTGTACCTGAACCCAGCTCAGCGATTGCACGTACAGTATCCCACGCAATGGGCTTCACCATTTGTTCAGCTAAAAAGCGAGAGCTTGGCATCACACTGCCTACTCTTTTCGGATCGCCAAAAAATCGATGTGCAAATAAAAAGCCTTCTCTAATCGTCATCATGTTCTCCTCCACTAATCTGTTTGTTTACCATAGGACTGTGCCAAAATAATGGCCGATGATGAAAAAGAGTCCCGTCCAGAGCAACGCGCTACTATAGGCAAGTACAGCAAACATGCGATAGCGCATACCATGAAACCCAGCAAACAAAGGCAGCATATAGCGAACGACGGGAATAAAAAATCCGATACATACCGCTTTATTGCCAAAACGTTCAAATAGCTTTTGCACCCTTGCGAGATAAGGCTTTTGCTGCAAATGAGCCTGAAGACGTTGACCCGAGCATGTTCCAAGTACATACGAAATGGTAATTGCCGTGATCAGTCCAAGCAGCATACAGCCATAGGTCCAGTATGGATTCAGCATGCCTGTACTGCTAAGCACCGCACCGGTAATAATTGTCACCTCGTTCGGTACAGGAACACCGAAGGGACCTAATGTAAAGGCAAGAAAGAATGCCATATAGCCGTAGTTTTCAACTAGATGAATAATGATCGTATTGATCATCCTCAGCCTCCGTTCTGTTAAGTGATGAAGCATCCCTCGCTTCTGTTCCATCATCATAAACAACAGAAATGAATATTCACCTGCTACAAAAATAAAGAAATTCTGAAGATGGGAGTAAAAATGAATAAAGAGGCGATGGACTTGTCTGTTGAAGGTAGAACCTAAAGGAATATTTCAGTACGAGAAGCTTAGGTACAGCTCTAAGCTAGAGATCATTGAATGAAAGAAACGCAAAAAAGACGGTGCCAGGATGGGCATCGTCTTGGGTGGCATATCGCTATATCGTTTTATCTCATTCTAATCATGCAGTAAAGCTTCAACCTGTGTCATGATCTCCTGCACTATATCGGCAGCAGACTGCCCGTCTGTCAGCAATCTGGTTCCCTGTCCTGCCCATAGCGCCATGTATTCAGCATTATTTTGGCGAGCAGCTGCCTGACGAAGCTCGCGTGTTAATGTATTTTGCGTTGGAAAAGCTAATGGCTGAATTCCAGTAGCGTGCCAGTGACGAATAAATTCATTCTGAATACCACGAGCAGGGCGCCCAGAAAAAGCAGTCGTCATTACTGTGCTATCTTCTGTACTACTTAGAAGTGCCTGCTTGTATGCAGGATGTGCGCCAGATTCCACCGATGTTAAAAAGCGTGTTCCAAGCTGTACGCCCTGCGCGCCGAGCGCAAGCGAAGCGACCAATCCACGGCCATCCATAATGCCGCCAGCAGCAAGCACAGGAATGTTCACTTGATCGACAATCTGCGGCACCAATGCCATCGTGCCGACATTAGAACCCATTGGTCTATTGCTGGTATCGAAGGTTCCGCGATGTCCACCTGCTTCGCTTCCCTGAGCAACTACAGCATCGCAGCCACTCTGCTCAGCTTGTATCGCTTCTTCCACTGTCGTTGCTGTACCGATCACCTTTATGCCCAGCGATCGGGCTTGCTCCATATGGCTGTTGGACAACAAACCAAATGTGGCGCTGATAATGGGCACTTTCTCCTCTAGCAGTACCGCAAATTGAGCTTCCAAATTATCCGGTGTACGAATCTGGTCTGGAGACGGCGCCGCAATATCAAGCGCTTGCTGTACAGGCTGCAATTGCTGGAGCACTTCCTCCCAGCCCTCATACCGATCACTGCCCATATGCGCGAATAGATTAACTGCAAAAGGCGCATCGGTGAGTCGTTTAATTTCTTGAATCGCCTGTCTTAGCTGCTCCGGGCTCATATATGCGCCGCCCAGCGTACCAAGCCCCCCTGCATTAGATACAGCAGCTACAAGCGGCGGCATATTCGCAATACCTGCCATCGGCGCAAGAATGATCGGGTAACGAATCTGGATTTGTTTACAAAAGTTGGTGTTCCACTGAATCGGCATATTAGAGCCTCCTGTGTTATGGGGATGTATGGTATATTGCTGCATATCATGTATATCTACATTAAATAATTGAACTGCTTTGCTCCAACATACGATATATGTACGACTCCAAGCAATGTCTAGAAACCTGATTCCTAATCCAATGGAATCAGGCTCTTTAACATGCCATCTAACCACATATAAGAAAATAGAATTCATATTGGCTCCTGGATCATCTCCTTTCAAAATATCCAACACTATTGAAAATTTCATTTTTATAATTGACAACTTGTATATACAGGTATAGAATCAACGAGGCGAGTCATCTTGTATATACAGGTTTGAATCTTATTCCAGCTACGCTAACTACTGCTATATAGATAGAGATGTGATGTAGTTCAGTCGTACAGCTTTTAAGCATTTACAGGAGGAATCATATACATGAATAGGACGGAGTGGTGGCGCAGATCGACGGTTTATCAAGTTTATCCGCGCAGTTTCAAGGACACAACAGGTAATGGAATCGGAGATATTCGGGGGCTGACCGAGAAATTGGATTATTTGCAGGAGCTAGGGATTGATATTATCTGGCTCCAGCCGATCTACGTTTCACCGCAAAATGATAACGGTTACGACGTTGCTGATTATCGCTCGATTGATCCGATGTATGGCACGATGGAAGATTTTGACGAGCTTCTGCAAGGCATTCGTCAGCGAAATATGCGTCTGATGCTCGATATTGTGGTTAATCATTCGTCAACAGAGCATGTCTGGTTCAAACAATCACGGCAATCCAGAAATAATCCATATCGTGATTATTATATCTGGCGTGATCCGGCACCAGGCGGTGGCGTCCCGAATAACTGGCAATCTAAATTTGGCGGCTCCGCCTGGCAATACGATGAGCAAACTGGACAGTATTATTTGGCTCTGTTCGATCCAACTCAGGCAGACTTGAACTGGGAAAATGAGCAGGTTCGTCAGGAAGCAGCTGAGCTGATGCGTTTCTGGACAGATAAAGGTGTGGATGGCTTCCGTCTCGATGTGATCAATCTGATCTCCAAAGATCAGCGCTTTCCAGATGATGAAGGCGACGATCTGATCATTAGTGATGGGCGGCGATTTTACACCGATGGCCCCCGGGTGCATGAGTACATTAAACAATTGTATGAAGAGGTATTTGGCCCCTATCAGCTCGTCACTGTCGGTGAAATGTCCTCCACTACACTGGAGCACTGTATTCGGTACTCTAACCCGGAAGAACGCGAATTTTCGATGACGTTTAACTTTCATCATCTCAAGGTAGATTATCCACAGGGTAAGAAATGGGAATTGATGCCGTATGATTTTGAAGCGTTAAAGACACTGTTATCTCAGTGGCAATCCGGCATGTACATAGGCGGTGGCTGGAATGCACTGTTCTGGAACAATCATGATCAGCCCCGCGCATTATCCCGTTTTGCTGATGATGGACGATATCGTATCGAGAGCGCCAAAATGCTGGCAACTACACTGCATGGTCTACAGGGTACACCGTACATTTTCCAGGGTGAAGAGATTGGGATGCCTAATCCGAACTGGAATGATATCTCAGAATTCCGAGATATAGAATCCAAAAATATGTACCGTATCATGATCGAAATGGGCAAAACGCCAGAAGAAGCCTTCACCATCATTGCACGTCGCTCACGTGACAATGCGCGTACACCGATGCAATGGGATTATAGCGCTAATGCTGGCTTCACGACCGGAACACCGTGGATCAAGCTGGACGAGCGTTATCCTGAGATCAATGTCAGTCTACAGCAGCAAGATCCGAATTCGATCCTCAGTCATTACAAACGACTGATCGCGCTTCGTAAAAAAGAAGATGTGCTGATCGATGGAAGCTATATCCGTCTGGATAAGCAGCATCCTCAGATTTACGCGTATGCTCGCCAAAATGATCGTGATACTCTGGTCGTTATGTCCAATTTCACCGATCAGCCTGCTCAATTCGACTTACCTGCCCAGTTACGCGACATCGACTCTGCCTCTGTAGAGTTGCTTGTCCAAAATACGGAGTTCGTCCCTGCTTGGGAGAACATCGTATCGCTTGAACCTTATGCATCTTATATGTGGGTCATCCGGGGGTAGCTCCCCCGGTATTTTGCGACAAAGAATGGAGCTGAACACATGTCGGTAAAAAGAGAAGACGTCGAGAAAATCGTTGAAGCCATTGGTGGTAAAGAAAATATTGAAGTCGCTACACACTGTGTCACGCGACTTCGCTTCTCCCTCGTTGATGAGGGAAAAGTCAATAAGCAAGCGCTGGACGATAATGAGCTGGCAAAAGGCTACTTTTCCACGCAGGGTCAATTTCAGGTCATTATCGGCCCGGGGATTGTGGATAAAGCGTACGATGAATTGATAGCGATTACCGGAGGTCAACGTGCTAGCAAAGATGATGTAAAAGCAGCCGCAATTAAACATAAAAGTCCGATTCAGCAATTTATCAAAACACTATCCGATATCTTTATCCCCCTGTTGCCAGCACTCGTTACCGCAGGCTTATTGCTCGGTATTAACAACCTGCTGACTGGAACAGATATCTTTTTCAAAGGACAATCGCTTGTACAGGTATATCCGCAATGGGCTGACTTCGCAGCGATCGTCAATACGATTGCCAGCACTGCCTTCACCTTCTTGCCTGCATTGGTCGGCTGGTCAGCAGCGACAAGGTTTGGTGGTAGTCCCTTACTCGGAGTCGTACTCGGTCTGATTCTCGTCAACCCGTCACTGCTTAGCGCCTATGATTATGCAAAGGCATACAATGAAGGCACGGTGCCAACATGGAATTTATTTGGCTTCCATGTGAATGCGGTCGGCTATCAGGGGCAGGTTCTTCCGATGCTCGTTGCCGCTTACGTACTCGTGGTGATCGAGAAATGGCTGAATCGTAAAGTTCCTGATTCGCTCAAGCTATTAGTCGTTGCTCCAGTTGCATTACTTGTTACTGGCTTTCTCGCATTTGTCATTATCGGTCCGGTTACATTTACACTGGGTAATTGGTTAACTGCCGGTGTAGTATGGGTATTCTCTACGGTGCCATGGCTTGGCGGTCTGCTATATGGTGGTCTGTATGCTCCACTCGTTATTACCGGGATGCATCATACATTCCTTGCTGTCGATCTACAGCTTATTAACTCAACTGGTGGTACATTCCTCTGGCCGATGCTGGCACTGTCCAATATCGCGCAGGGTGCAGCCGCACTTGCAATGATGTTCGTGATTCGCTCACAAAAAATGAAAAGCCTTTCAGCAACAACATCAATTACTGCCTTCCTTGGTGTGACCGAGCCCGCCGTGTTCGGTGTCAATGTGCGCTTTAAATATCCGCTGTTTATGGGTATGCTCGGTTCGGCAATCGGTGGCGTTCTGCTGACGATGAATAATGTGCGCGCATTTGCTGTTGGTGTAGGCGGTCTGCCTGGCTTCCTCGCGATCGATGTTGCCAATTGGGGCATTTTCTTCATCGGTATGGCAATTGCACTGGTCGTTCCATTTGTAGGTACACTGCTATGGGGTAAACTGGCTACGCGTAAACAAACAGCAGGCGGTGAAATGAATACTGCCGAAGCCGAGCTTGCTGATGACGATGTGAAAAAGGTAGAGCATGGTCAAAGCCCGTTGCCAGCAAGTGAAAAAGTAGCTTCGGCTACACAAGCTTCTACTGCATCCAATCCACTGGATGTGCTGGAGTTAGCTGCACCGATTACAGGTCAGGCCGTTCCACTGGATCGTGTCCCCGATCCCGCCTTTGCGGAAAAGCAAATGGGCGAAGGAATTGCAATTGAGCCAACTGAGGGTAAAGTATATGCTCCATTCGATGGTACGGTGGCTCATGTTATCGATAAAAGTAAGCATGCTGTCATTCTGGAACATAGTAGCGGTGTACAAATCCTTGTCCACGTTGGGATCGATACGGTTGGACTGAAGGGTGATGGCTTTAAGGTGCATGTCGCTACTGGAGATAAGGTGAGTAAGGGGCAATTGCTACTAGAATTCGATATGGATACAATCCAGGCAGCCGGTTATCCAACCATCTCGCCTGTCATTGTACCTATAGGTCAGACGATGATCGAACAGATCGAAGAAGTACCCGGAGCTGTAGAAGCTGGCAAAACGCCAGTCTTGCGTATTCATCTGACCAAAGCACATGCCTCATAAAGCACATGCTTTTTAAGAGTTTTGCAGGTCGCTTGTAAAAACTGATATGCTTCACTTTCATCTGAATCGCCTGTCATCCAGCAGAATTACTGGGTAACAGGCGATTTTGCTCGTTAGAAGCTAGTCCATGATTATAAAGAAAATACAAAGTTCATAAAAAGAAAACAAAGACCATGAACCCTCATCACATCCGATTATTTTGCTTTTTTGCATAATTATTCGTACAATAGATGGCGGTGATGCAGATGAACAAAAATATTTTTTCGCAAATTTACAACGATTATACACAGCAGATTGAAGCTGGCACACTCAAGCCTGGTGTTAAGCTTCCTTCCGAAAATGAACTAACCGAGCATTATAGTACATCGAGAGAAACGGTGCGCAAGGCATTACACCTGCTATCTCAAAATGGATATATTCACAAAATGCGTGGCAAAGGCTCATTCGTGCTCGATATGAATCGGATGGAATTTCCAGTCTCTGGTCTGGTTAGCTTCAAAGAGCTATCTCAGCGACTTGGACGCACAGCACGCACACTCGTATATGAAGTCTCCCTCATCCCGTGCCCACAGCATATTGCACGTCAGCTTCAAGTGCAGGAAAAAGAGCCTGTATGGAAAGTCGTACGCGCGCGCGAAATAGAGGATGAAAAGGTTATTTTGGATAAGGACTATTTTCTCGCATCGGTTATCCCTTCACTTACTCAAGATATTGCCAGCGAGTCGATCTACGAATACCTGGAAGGCGAATTAGCACTCAAAATTGCCTATGCTAAAAAAGAGATTTCAGTAGAGCAGGTCACCGCTGAAGACAAGTTATTACTCGATCTAAAGCGCGATACGCATGTGGTGGTCGTGCGGAACTATGTGCATCTGGAAGATACGACTTTGTTTGAATATACTGAATCTCGCCATCGATTGGATAAGTTCCAGTTTGTGGAGTTTGCGCGTAGGATGCCGAATGAGGAGTAAGAGTTTTTGGAGCAGCTCATGTTTCGGAAATATAAAGAAAAAAGCTGACTTCTAAAAGAGTCAGCCTTTTTGCATTTGATCGTAAATATCATTATACGTACTTATAAGTATACGATAACAGGTAGCTCACATAAACTGACGATGATCTATTTTGTATACAATAAAGCCTGCAAATTGACTCTGAGCAGTCAGTAAAATATCCAGTGCATCCGTCACTTTAAGCTGTACGCTTGTATCTACTCCTTTGCGTATAGCGATCAAACACGAATCTGCAAGCGATACAACGATATCAGCCAACTCGTCATAATAATAGGAGTTGTGGCTAAGAGAGGTTGTATCAAATGCTGGGTATCCCTCGACGTTCGATAAAACTGTAAGTGGATAACTATGCTGTTGTTGGAGTTGCTGTTTATTAATAAATATAGTAATTTCTTTCAATAGCCCGGTTTTCGAATCGAATGATACATCTAATGGTGGAAAATCACCAAAATCATATCGCCAATGATAAGGTCTTGCTTCCCAGTAGAGCTTATCACCACGTAGCTCAAGGTTAAGTAATATTAGGTTTTCACTGACTGACTCTACATTTTGAATAGAAATTGCATTTATAGAGTATGTTTTTGCCAATGTTAAATTCATATGGATCACTCACTTTGTACAAATGATATAGCCTGCTTATACAGCATACGATCTAATCTTGTACTATAACAGCTTAATCTCACTCTATTCTATCAACTACATTTTTCTTCTTCGCAAGCTACATCAGCCTAATCTCTAATCTTCAATAGCAACTTAGTCCCGTAAGCTTAATCTCTTTACACCCTGTCTTATCTACTCATCCTCGATCCAATTGCCGATACTGAATCGCCTCTGCAATATGTAGCGCATCAATCTGCTCTTCCTCCTCCAGATCCGCGATCGTTCTTGCTAATTTCAAAATACGGTCTCGTGCACGCATACTCATACCTAGCTGTTCAAAAGCTGTATCCAGTAACGTATTTGCTGCTGGTGTGAGCGGCGCATACTGACGCAGCCATTTACCAGACAATTGACTATTCCAGTGAATGCCTATTGCTCGATACCGTTCCAGCTGTAGCTTGTGCACACGCAGTACACGCTCACGCATACTAGAGGAATCGTTGCCATCTGCGGCTCCCAATGCGCTAGCCTGAAGCTCGCGTTCACTCGGCCTGGGAACCTCGATCTGTAGATCAATCCGGTCAAGTAATGGGCCTGAGATTTTAGCACGATAACGAGCGATTTTGGCATCGGTACATGTACACGGATGGAGTGGATGACGACTACCGGCAAATCCACATGGGCAAGCATGTAGATAATACCGTTGACCTTCTCCATATTAAGCGGCAAACCATGTTGCGTTTTATACAACAGCGTAGCCTTCTTCCGATCGATACACCAGGACAGCGCATTCGAGCAGCAAGGATAGAGAATCATATGACCATTCGTGAAGTTGCTTCGCGTATACAGATTTCAACCAATTCACTCAGCTTGATTGAGAATGAGAAAAGTAAGCCGTCCCTACCTACGGTTAGAAAACTTTCTGCATTATATAATAAAGAAATTTGGTATTTGGGAGCGTATGAGCATATGCCTGAGGAGACGAAAGGCCAGCGTATTCGCAAGACGAGGTATTATCGAGGATGGATAAAACAGGATTTAGCGAACTACTTTAAGATTGAAGCAAAATCGGTTTGTAACTGGGAAGCTGATCGGGTTCGATTTTCCGATGAGACGAAAAAGAAAGTAGATTTATTTTTGGAAATACTCAATTAAAATATAGAAAGCCTTTTATGCATGGATAAGAGGCTTTCTATATTTGTAGCATGGATATTGAGATATTTGAGCTACTAATTGTGCAAAAAAACTTAATAACAATAATCTTATGCCCCAGTTAGATAGCTTCTTTCGTTTATTAAAGGCTGCTTCTTCGCCTACTCCGTTAATTTAAGCGGTTAGAACATCAACTTGTCGATCAACAAACCTTGAATCTCTCGAAATACCATAAAACATTGATAGTATGCCTATAGTCCAGAATCATACTCCGATCACGTTGAGCCACTAACCAATCCTGATTTCCATCACTATTTTACGCCCGTATAATTAAACAACTGTTTTACGTGCTTAGCAAATCAAACCCAAAAAATCGCTTATTTCTTCACCACTTAGTGTATATACTCCTTTAACAGGAACTATATCTGGAGCATAAAGTTCATAATTAAAACTAATCAAAGTATCTTCTCGAATAAAAAAACAAATAAATTCGTATTTTTCAACTTTACCTATTGGAATCAATTTTATTACATCTATGTAGCTACCGGGATAAATAACGTCATCTCTACCACCCACATAAGCTTGAACTTCATCTTCACTTTGACGTAAACGTGATAAATTGTAATGGTCGCCAAGCTCATTTCCTATTTTTAAATTATTTAGAGCCATTAACTTTATGCATGGATATGTAGCAATATACTTACCTTCATTTTCTATTCCAATTATTAATGTAAAAGGGGCATTCCCACTATTAGGGAGAAAATAATGTTGCTGGTCATCTAATCTAACCCGGATTTTTAATTTTGGCTTTTGCCTTCTACCAAACTGATCCTCCAGAATTGAATGTTCCATCATTACAAAGCTATCACCACTTCTTAAGTAATACTTATGATCTTTGTTAATGGCTCTGTGAGGTGTGAAATCACTTTGAGGTACTAAAGTGACAATGAACCCTTTATCACATTCTTCATCATCATTCAAATAAATCGCAGTATTACGTACTCCTGGATTAGCTGGCACAAACACTTGACTAGTCGCATTATTTAAATCGGTTAAAAATCTCTTTAGTTCAAAAATTGGTTCTTCACCGATAGCAACATCTGCCTTATCTTGCAATCCTGGTGCACTAATCCCCCAAACTATTACTCCACCAGATGTATTAGAAAAACCAGATAATGCTTCAGAATATATAGATTTATCAGGTCTTTGTGCTCCCCCAATCGAAGGAGCTGATTTTCTTTTAAAATCTATAAATACTGTTTCTTCCCATTGTTCCTGATAGATTGACTTGATTTTCTCATATCCTCCATCAATAATTTTATAGTAAATGGATTCAGCATTATTCATGTGTATGTCCCCTCTACTGGTTGAAGTCACAAACAATTTACTACTACTACGAAAATAAACTAGCTTTTACTGATATCATAATACCATATTATAATGTTTCTCTTTCTCTCCCTACATTAGTAATCGTAAACGAATTGCTAGAATTAAGATTGCTTCCTTCTTGATCCGGAGGGAGGTTCTGTCAAATAACTCTATCTCTCTACAGCTAATATAATCAAACTCATCTTCATTTTCTAAGTAACTATATCTATCCGTTGGTTGTTCAGTGAGCTAATAGCTTCTATTAGCTCTGCATCTTGTCGTTGCAGCTTAGCTTCCATACCTGCGTTTCAAATCGCGATGCGCTCTATTTACTTATTGATTTCATTCGTTGATCCATACTACCTCGGGGTTTATGCCTGCATGATGCTTTCCTCGCGCCGTATAAAGCCGATCTGCCAGTAAAGCTGAACTTTCTCAATATAACTTGGCCAGTAGCACTTTCATCCGTTGCCCGCGCACACATCTGTACTTTATTTTTATGCCTTTTTCTTATCTTATGATTTTCTTACCCATGTTATAATGCGAGATATAGTTCATTTTTAGATTGATCGCTGAGTACCCGGCAAAGTATAGCAGAGATATTTAATATTTAAGGAGCATACATAACAAAAAAATATGCGGAAAAATTTAAAGAAAAATGTTCTACAAAAACTAAAGAGCAGCTACAGATAATTATTGTAGAAGCAGAAAAAAACTTAGATATTTCCAATTTGTTAAGCCCTTATTTCACAATTATTGGTTTGCTTAGATCATTAATAGTTTTTCAATTTTCTAATAGCCCTACTAAAAATGAATTTGTACTGTCAACAAAAATTACTGAGCTTACATCTCTCATTTTACTCTTAATTATATTTCTATATTTAATTATTATACTCTCAGGTCGTACGTCAGTTCGTAAAAGAAGTGCAGAATTCGAATTAATTAATCGTGAAAAAGAAAGTGTAGCTCTTGAATCAAGGAATAAAAAACGTGAAGATCGTCTCAAAGCAAAATACCTTTCAAAACGTTAATCTATTTGCCAGGACTTTATTTTCTGGACGAAAACTCCCCGTTTGCTTTGCCAATGTGCTGAAACTGAACTTTACAACCGAGGCACTGAGACAAAAACTAGTGATCGACTTGACCCATATCCAAACGAGATACGATTTGACTATTTATTGTTTGTTCTAAATTTGTATAATAATGGAGTCAGGGCTTGACCGTTATTCAAACGAAATGACCCAAAACTGGCGACAGATACGTCGGTCTAATACACTCCACTCAAGGATTTCAATACACGATTTAAAGCTATGGCAAAAGGACAGACAGGAAGTCATTCCAGACGTGGGAATTGCTTTGAAATCGCCTTTATCGAATTATTTTTCTCATTTGAAGACAGAGAAGTTGTATTTAGAGTATGCACAGTGAAACCACACTGTGGAGTATTTAACCTATTACAATGAAGAATGCTTCCATAACAAATTAAACGGCGTTTTTCCCGAAAGAATTTCGAAAAAACGCCGTTTCTGGAATATATTTTTTTGATGTCTACTTGACGGTGTAAAGATCAAAGTTCATCTAATCATTCGTCAAATTTATTTAGCCAATACATTGGTGTTTCGTTACCGGGCAAACATTTAAGTAAATCCAGCGTTTCTTTCTTTCTCAGCTTAATTGCAGCGTTTAATTTTTCAGGAGCGATATCCTTAATATCTTCCAACATACAGCATTTTTCAAACAATTCAACTATTTCATTATTCGCATGGTATTGTTTTAGAAGTTGTGCTACATAAGGACGATATAGATATATATAGGCTTCCTCAAAAGTTAGTGCATTATTAAGCAAAGAATCAAGCATACCTACATTTAATATACACAAAAACTTTTGAATTTCGTTTGAATCCTTCAATTCTATTTGCAAATTCAATACACCATCCTTTTATTAAGGCATGTGACTAGTTGAGTTGCTCCATCCGTTCTTCACTTTGACATTAAACACCTTACCGGATTCGCTTTGAAAGTAATGAATTGAGACTTTTTTGCCACTTTCGTCTATACCATCTTTGTAAATCTTATTCCAGGTGCCTGACTCGACATCTCGTAATTCCTCAAGTAATTCCTTATCCTTGACCTTATTCTTCACAGTTCCATTTTTAGCTGCTGAAAAACCTTTTGGATAAAGTGGAGCATCTTTTATTGATTTATATACATTCTGTAGCGCACAATTATGAACCCAAATCCCAAGGTTAGATACAAAATAAGAATTAAAATCTGCGACCTCAAAGTTATAAACTGTTGCTTTTCTTGGCTTTTTCTCAATTTTGTCTATTACCAGTTTAGAACCATTACTTGAAACAAGCAAGTCGCCTACTTTCAAGTTTTTAACTAGTGTCCATCCTTTACCATCCAACCAAAATGGATGTTTACCTGTAACCTCAATAATTTCGTTACGAACATGAATATAATAGATTTCGTCGGCCTGTTTTTGGAACAACCCTACGACTGCTTTATACGCCACTTCACCAGTTTTATCAGATTTAGAAAGAACCTTATCACCGACTTCAATTTCTTCGATAGGCTTCTCTCCTTTGTCTGTTTGCACTTTCGTTCCTGCAGTAAAGCAGAAACACTTATTAGCTTCTTTTAGGGCTTCATCAGTAAGTTTATATTCACGTTTTACTATTTTTCCTGAATCATCAACCAAACTTATTATTAACTTGCCACCTTTAAATATTTTACCTACTGGAATTAATCCTAAAGCCGCAAATGCTTTAGACCATTCCGAAGCGTTAGGATCTCTTAATGTTGCAAGATCATCTAATACTAGAAAATCTAATGCTGTTTTTATCATTCCACCAAATCGAGCTGCGTTTACAACATCTTGTCGAAGAGCGTTAGATGTTTCATAAGTTACAGCACCTGTTTCATGACCTGTCGGATCCACATAAATCAATGGATTATTTTGAACATACGTATATACATTTTGACTTAAAGGATTAATAATCTGTCCTTCATACGTATCTTCGTTAATAAACCGGCCCATACTTGGATCATAGTAACGTGCATTTAGATAATATAGTCCTGTCTCTGCATCCTGATACTCGCCTGCATATTTGAATGAGTTATCTGTTTGCTCTTCCTGCTGTGTTAGATTACCGAATTCGTCGTAGTCGTACGTATTGGCGATACTTCCATCATCGTTCAAAATGCCAATAACATCGCCGTGACCATTGTACAAATAATAGTACAATTTTTCACTGCCCAACTGCTTCTTCAGCAAAACTCGATCGCCTCTGATATATTCAGTATAAATCGGCTTATCTGGTTTACCTGTTGTAATAAGATTCGTTAAAGCTTCAAAGATAACTTTCCCACTACCATTTGAAATATAGTTACGAATAGCTTTTACTTCAGTCGAACCAACTTTAGATTCTACATACTTTTTCTGATATCTCATACCATTAGGTAAATAAGAAAAATACGTAAATGTGCCTTTTAACTGACCAGCTTGTTGAGGAATATTCTCGGTTTTCATCGAACGATATTGCTTCAATCGATTATCTAAATCATAAAAGTACGTAGTGTCACGTGGTTCCAACATGACACTTGGTGTATCTTCTGTTTGAATCAAACGATTCCCTCTAAGATCATAGGCATAAACGGTAGTACCTCGAACAGAATCATTTACTCCAACTAAACGATTCAGACTATCATACGTATAGTGGATGGTATGATCCGTTTTACCAGATCGTTTCTCAATGCTTTGTAGTACGTTCCCATTTCTATCATACAGGTAGTTTGATGCTGCGATGACCGCATTATCCAATGTAGTAATCATCTGCGTCATATGATTAATAGCATCATACGTATAGCTACTTTTCATGACTTTACCATTCTTCATGGTTGGGTAGGTGATAGATTCAATTTTCCCTTGAGAGGTATAGGCATACTTAATATTTTGGTTGCTGCTACCTAAAGTAATATTAGTCAATTGTTCCTTATTATCATACGCATAGTTTTGTGACGTTCCCTTGACTTCATCTGTACCACTTTGATAGTTCGTTTGCATCGTTGCAACTTGGCCTTGTCCATTATATGTCATACTCATACCACCAACATAGGCTGGATTTGTAGCATCGTTTACAGTACGAGCGCTCTGCTGGATCACACGTCCAAGTAAATCAGTTTTCATTTGTTGATCCATTGTATTTACAGAAGACAAACTTTCTACTCGTAATTGATTCGTTTGGATGTTTCCTTTTCCGTACGTATACGTATATTTAAGGAAATTTGATGAGGAATCTACTTTAGAAATAGTTTTAAGCTGCCCCCATTCATCGTACGTATAATCCGAATGTACACCATTACGATCAATTGCAACCTTTAATCGTCCCATCGTATCATATTGATTTTGATCGCTGTTGTTAGATGGATCAGTTTTACTTAATGTTAATGATGTCTCATTAAAATCTTTACTAAAAATTACTGCTGTACCAGTAGCATCTTGTACGCTAGCTTTGATCAACTGGTTGTTGCCGTCATACTCATAATTGGTAGCCTGATTTATAGCATTTAATAATTGAATCGGACGATTCAAGCGATCATATTTGTAGCTTTGTGTTACGCCTTCTCGATTGCGTGCATGTTGAGCACTACCATTTGTCTCTGGGTCAGTATAGGTCAACATATTACCTACAATATCATACGTATATGTTGCACGAATCGGATTCGCTCGATTACCTGCATCTTGATAAGCAAGCGTCTGTACTAGATTGCCCCATTGATCGTATTGTTGATCCACTGCATTGATCACTTTGCCATTGCCATCTTGGAACGTAAGCGAGTTTTTGAATTGAGACGGTAAGCTTTTAATTTTTGTTTGATTTCCTTGTGCATCTATTGTCGTAACGAGTTGATCCCAACTATCATAATCAATAGTCACATCAGTGATTGGACCTTCCATTAATTGTAGACCAGTAGCAGCAGTCCCACGGTATATAGCAGTAGTCTGTTTCACCGGGCGCATTTTACTATCGGTGCGGTATCGAATAATCTTCGTGACTGGAACCGCTGGATCACTACGATCTATCGAAGAATCTGTCAGTGTCATTCCAAATCCATCATACGTTGCAATATGTTCGTTTAAATTCACTTGCATACCATTGGATTTTTGGTTTGTTTCTTGATAACTACTTACTACTAGACCTGCAATAACTGGACTACCATCCTGCCGATCTACATACCCATCTTCATATTGATAACGATTCGCAACGGTATATACTTCACCATCCGTATTAGTTAGAGCTGGTTTTTGTTCTCTTATAAGCCGATCTAAACTATCATAAATATAGTTTGTCTTTTTTCCTTCGCCGTTTGTCGCTTCAAGTACTAAACTTGTGCGAGGGTCATACCGGAAGCTTTGCGTATTTTGTAACTGATTACCATCACTTGCAGAGCGAAAATATGTCGTTACTGATGAGGGCAACGCATATCCTGTGTCTGCGTCATAGTTCGTCACGGTTCTTGCTTTAACACCAGCTTTTACAGGTCGTTCAGTAACGATTTGGCTAACTTTACCGTCTGCCGTCTTCGTATATGTGGTATTAACTTCTTGCCCCAAAGCATCACGTATCATACTCACTCGTCCATCTGTAGTATAAGCGTACGTATTAGTAAGCTGGGTCGAATCATTTTGATATGCGGTCATTGTCTGAATCTGATTATACTGAGGCTCGTAGGTATAAAATGTAGAGCGCTTTTGCTTTGTATCTGCATTCGCTAATTGATCTGTCGTAAGCGGTGCAGTTTGTTGAACCAGATTGCCATTCGCATCATACTTTTGTTCGGTGTAACGTGTTATCTGTCCAGCCGAATCAATAATCGTTTCTTTACTGCGAATTGGATTGAATTTGAAATTAGAATCATAGGCTTCATACGTAGTTAAATTAGATTGACCATTGGCACCGTAACGTAATACATCCTGTGTTTGTCCTTTATAATTAAAACGAGTCACCGTACGGAAAGTCTGACTACCTTGCTCCATTGTTAAAGCCTGCTGCTCATACGTATAACCAGTTGGCATATTTTCCTGACTGGTTGCCTGTGGAAAGCCTGTGTAATCCCCGCTATACGTGTACTGAACCTGGTTGACGAGATTTGTTCGCTTGGAGCCATCTTTCTTCTGTGGCTCATCTGCACGTTGGGATACGACGAACTCTTGCTGTAATCCATCTCGACCCATATTGTGTACGACTCGAGTGTAATCATAGTACGTTTGTGAACGCGGATATTCGATCTCGCTCAGTGGGAAAGCTGCCATTGCTCCCACACCTTCTTGCGTATTCCAGTTACGACTTGTGTAACTGAATTCCGTTCGTGCACGATCCATATAATTAAACTTGGCTGTCCATAGATATTGACGTTTACCACTATCATCATCATGAACATATGATAATGTACGTAGAGCCGGATTAACGTCTTGAATATAATCATTTTTTTGTCTCAGCGTATCTCCACGATCGCGTGCTTGCCACTTTTGAGGCTGACCTTTTAAGACGACTTCCGCTTTTTTCTGTCCATCTGGGGTAATGGAATATACGGTCACAGCATTTTCCGTGTCTCCGCGCTGATATTCAATTCGCAGCTTGCGCCCTACTGTATCGGTAATTTGAATATATTGAAGGGGCTTGCCACCATATTCATAGGTGATTTTATTTTGGAAACGGTCTACGACACCGATCAGCTGACCTTGATCATTAAAATATTCACGTTTTTTACCTGGGTACTCCATATAATACGCAGCATTCGTTTGTCCATTGCTGAAACTCCCTCCTCGCATAAAACGAGTCATGGTGTTTGGTGGATTAACCAGATTGGTTGCGGACTCACCAAACTTCACCTGATACGAAGCTCCCCCACCGTTATGGTAATAATAGTACGTTTCTTGACCATATCTCGGACGCTCAATTTGTAAGGAAGGAAGCTGGAAGGACCATCCATTACCAAGCTGGAACGTATTGAAGAGATAATTTTCACTAGCCCATTCACTTTTAGCAATATTTTTATATTGCAAGCTAGTCGTCCCATTGCGATAAACGATGACTGGCATTAAAGCATTAGCTTCCAAAAAGCTCGTTGCCTGATTCGATTGGTACATAAGTCCAAGATCCATATCCAGACCATCACGACCTGGATAATGTAAAGCATTGAATTTCCATGTCAATGCACCAGTAGCGGGATCAATAGATTCACTTGTTTTCTGACGATCCGAATACTGTTCTTTATAAATCTGATTAATCTGAAGGGGGCTAATCAGCTTTAGATAACTATTCATATTTTTTTGGAAATTGTTAACCGTTGCTTCATCGCTGGAGCTAACTGCCATGGTGGAAATGAAGGAGCGAGCAGATAGACTTGTTTCCAAGTCATATGTATCTTGCTGCGCGGTTTCTTTTTCGTCTGATACTGGCAGTGAAGGAATCACACTAGAGTCTTGTAATGCTTCACCCGGAAATACGCCATATACGTTTTGACTGACTGTATTGGAATCGGCTAGCTTGAGCCCACTTTGTGGAAGCCATGATTTCCATGATAGCCCACTTTCTTTTTTCTGTTGCCAGATATCTAAGGGATTAATATTTTGTTGGGACGCAAGTAAATGGATCTGATACCGATCATATCCACCTGCACCTGCAAGCATGAGCTCGCCTACATCTTTATCTGAAAGGAGGAAGTTTGGAACAAAGGGAACAGGGAATTCATCTTCTTGCTGGATCTCACTTTTTTGTTCATCAGAAGTGCCATCCAATGAGAGTACTTTTAATTCATCGGTAAAGCTTTGGATACCCAACGAAGTGGATAAACTGGCAGATAAATTATATGCGTCTTCAGTTACCGAAGGCTCTTCCCATTCTACAATTTGAGGTGGGTCCAGAACAGGTTCTTGATTGTGATCTGGATCTAAGGTGACGCCAGGTGGTAATATAGCATCCGTTATGATCGATTGATTATCTGAGGATGCTGCATAAGAAAACGGTGTAAACAGATTAGAACATGAAGTAAATAATAATACCAACGATAGCAAGCTAATGACATAGCTTTTAACTGCTTTATTTAACACTTTAATTGTACCCCTTTATAATTTTTTTTATTTGAACGCTTAATCTATTACGTCGTCATACATTTTATTTTGTAATCGACGTAGTAACACGTTTAATCAAATTGCCGTTTTTATCATATACGTAAGTTATCTTGTAGCCTGACATCGTAATAGACAATAAACGTCCACTATTATCATACTGATAGCTTCTTGTAGCTGCTGCATCAGCATGAGAAGCTAAAACCATTGTTAACAGAACTACCATAATTACAGACCCTACTCTTTGCATTTTATTCATCCTATTTCTCTCCTTTCAAAAAAGTTAACCAACTAAAACATCCACTTACTTTACTTTTATAGTACGTTCCACATTGTAATAAATTCTATCTTTATCTACCATAGTTTTTTTCTGGAATTACATTAAATTTTAAACAATTAGTGCTATCTAACTAGGTGTATTCGTAAGTATGTAAAAATTACATATGACTTTAATTTAATAAGCGACTTTACACAAGGAAAATTGATACGGATTATACCTCTGCAAAACATCTATAAATTACTTTTTTTCAGTTATTCCCCATTTCATAACACTCATAAAAGAAGACATTATTTGGTACGTGTTATAAATTGATAATCTCCGCTATCGTGCTAAAATCAAGCACAACAGTTATGAACGTAGGAGGTGCCTAGCTCAATCGACCTTAATGAAAAGGATGATTTTATCGCCAGCCAAAGCAAGGGAAAATACTAAGCTAGATATCTATCGATGATTAAAAGAACATTAAAAATAAAAAAAATGAATGCCCATGGATTACGGATTGTATGTCTTTGCAGTTTTGATCGGTACGAAATCGGCACGGGATTAGAACTGAGTTAATCACCTTGTATACAACTACATACTCTTCTTTCAATCGATATACTAAGGCAGCATATTCGGACAACACAGATAGAGAATCTTATGACGATTCGGGAAGTTGCCTCGCGTATACAAATTTTAACCAATTCACTCAGCTTGATTGAGAATGAGAAAAGTAAGCCATCGCTATCTACGATTAAAAAGCTTTCAACTTTGTTTAATAGAGAGATTTGGTATTTGGGGGCGTTGAGCGTATGCCAGAAGATACACTGGGTCAGTGTATTCGTAAGGCGAGGTATTATCGTAGATGGATCAAGCAGGATTTAGCGAACCACTTTAAGATTGAAGCAAAATCTGTTTATAACTGGGAAGCTGATCGGGTTCGATTTTCCGATGAGACGAAAAAGAAAGTAGATTTATTTTTGAAAATACTCAATTAAAATAAACAAAACCGCTTATCTTGATATAAGCGGCTTTGTGTAAATTTATTTTATGGATATTAACATATTTATTATCCGAGTTTGCAATGCAAACTTATATAACAGCAGCATCCCTGCCATTTCAAAAGTAATCAATATAATCAGCGTTATGTCGATTTAAAAAATTTAAATGTCATATTCTGAAATTTCAAATCTTTTGCACTCAACAGGAGAGAAACTGCTATCCATCTTAGCAATAACTTCCTTAAATAAACCTCTTTCATTAAACATAGTCATAATAATTGAAGCTTCGACCCGGTTTATATTTCCAGCTTCAAGATCATGTTCGATATCATAGTAACCTTTAAGGTTGTTTAACTTATCAGAATCGTTATGGTATTCAGCAAGGACATTAGAAACATGAGCTTCTTTTTCCCTAGATATAAAACCTTGTTCGAGCAATTGCGAATCAATAGTTGTTTCTACTCCGTTTAATAAAGCATAAATTGTTGCATCGTTAACTTGGCAAATATCTGGAGAGATATTTTTCTGAATACGATAGATTTGACCTAAAATTTGTCCGAAAGCAAGCTTAGTATCCTGATCCATGCAAATCACCCCTTAGACATAGAATATAATTACTCAAAAACAAAAAAATTCCACATTAATATATTATTCCCTTATCAAAAATAAGTCTATTACTTTTTTAACGCTTAAAATTTTATTTCGCTCTTAAATCCATTGTTTGCAAAGGTATACCTTTACGGATTAAGGAAATTAAGTATTTTTATGTTCCGTAAAGGCTATTTTTCAATTTTATAAACGTTTATAATCTATGGATCACCTTTACAAACAAAAGAGGAATAAAATGCGAACATTCACAAGAGAATACGGTTATGCTCGAGTTACGACTCGCGATCAAAATGAATATCGGCAACTAATTGTTTTACTGGATCAAGGTATCCCCAATGAATTCATTTTTAATGATAAAGTAATCGGAAAGACTTTTGATCGCCCAGAATATCAAATGCTTAAAAGAGTATTAAGAGAAGGGGATACTATATTTGTTAAATCGATTAACAGATTTTGACGTAACAAACAAGAAATACTTAAAGAATGGCAATGATTAATCGATGCTAAAATTCATGTAGTCGTGATCGATATACCCATTCTGGATAAACGTAAGTATCAGGAGCTAGAGGGTGTAGGTAAGTTGATTATGGATTTAGTCCTACACATACTGAGCTGGTTAGCTGAGGAAGAGTGGAACGATATCAAGCAGGCTCAGGCTGAAGGCATAGTAGCAGCTCGTAAGAAGGGCAAGCATTTGGGAAGACCAGCCATGAACTTAGCTACGCTTACAACTAGGCAACATGAAATACTACAAACGAATTATGCCAAATGGAAATCTGGAGAAATAACCGGGGTAGAATTAATGAAGAAGTTGAATCTTAAAAAGAATACATTCTATAAAATCATTAATGAGTAGGCTGAGAAGGGAATTCAATAGTAAGGAGGATAGACAACGAAAATTACATCGTGTACTTTACAATTACTATTCTAGCCATAGAAAAATGCCAATGTGGGACGTATTGATCCGCTCAGTTAATTGAAGTAGTGGATAATATGCAAGCAGTCGATACATTGAAGTGGTCAGATTCTGAACCAACAACTATTGAATTATTTCAACTGTCTGGACAATCCACAAAAGAATCATTTTATAATGGACAGCGATATTTTACAGATCATTAAGTTCTTATGTTGCGCAGAATAACAAAGGAGCCTTTAAAGGCTCCTTTTCAAATAATATTTAATGAACAATTGCTCCTAGAATATGGTGGTATTGACAAGGTAGTCACTTAGATGATATATTAAAAAGGAAAAGCAAAATAGAGTCGATAACGTTATCGACTCAAAACTCCAAGCAGAGCTGTTAGCGCAGCAAGTGCTTGTTCACATATAAACATTAAAAATCATATGAAAAGAGGAAAACTTATTAACACACATTTTTTTGAGAGCCTTCT
Organism: Paenibacillus hunanensis; assembly: GCF_034055775.1. NCBI lineage: Bacteria > Bacillati > Bacillota > Bacilli > Caryophanales > Paenibacillaceae > Paenibacillus > Paenibacillus hunanensis. The sequence continues at coordinate 3,647,988 of NZ_CP139194.1, forward strand.
TATTCTTTTTAGTTGGCTCATCGGTATCTGGACTGGTATTCCAGTAATCGATTATCTCTATGTCGTCATTGCAACAACTTCAGTATTTTTCACAATTATGAAATGGTTGATTAATCGATTTTTCAACCACCCAGTTGGTATCTGGTTGGTTAAATCAAAGATATATCGTCCTTATTCTGAAAAAATTAGAGATTACCTTATTGAAAAGTTGAATTAGTATTACCCCTAAAATAAGCTGCCTCTTCTGGTGGCTTTTTTAGTTTTACGCGGTGAATGTTATAAATATTACTTTTTGACCTATAATATATAACACCCTTATTTCATAGTATAGACCATTAACAGAATTCGGTCAATAAAAACGTTGAGTGTTCAGTGGTTTTTTATAATCCCCTGATCACTAGCTCTAATCTTAATAAGGTTTTTCATACGATTTGTATGATTGAGATTGATGGAACAATATTGAGTATTGAAGTTGTCTCACGATCACCTAATCATGAATTAAAATTTCAAACGTAATTTTTAATTTGTTAAATCTGTTCAATATTTGTTTGAATATAATCACTACAATTCACATTCATTTTTTATAGATAAAATATTACTGAGCGAAATGCGGACTCGATTGTAGTTTTGATCGTACATAACCAAAACACGAGTCGTCAAATCACAACTATGAAGAACACCTTTTAGCTTGTGTATTTGCTTTTACTTATAGTATGAAATACTTACAGGTGTATGATCTTGTAAGTGTTTATAGGGTATGTTTTTGCCAATGTTAAATTCATACGGATCACTCACTTTTTACAAATGATATAGCCTGCTTATACAGCATCCGACCTAATCTTATACTATAATAGCTTAATCTCACTCTATTCTATCAACTACATTTTTCTTCTTCGCAAGCTACATCAGCCTAATCTCTAATCTGCAATAGCAACTTAGTCCCGTAAGCTTAATCTCTTTATGCCCTGTCTTATCTACTCATCCTCGATCCAATTGCCGATACTGAATCGCCTCTGCAATATGTAGCGCGTCAATCTGCTCTTCCTCCTCCAGATCCGCGATCGTTCTTGCTAATTTCAAAATACGGTCTCGTGCACGCATACTCATACCTAGCTGTTCAAAAGCTGTATCCAGTAACGTATTTGCTGCTGGTGTGAGCGGCGCATACTGACGCAGCCATTTACCAGACAATTGACTATTCCAGTGAATGCCTATTTCTCGATACCGTTCCAGCTGTAGCTTGTGCACACGTAGGACACGCTCACGCATACTAGAGGAATCGTTTCCGTCCGCGGCGGCTGCAACTGCGCTAGCCTGAAGCTCACGTTCACTCGGTCTGGGCACCTCGATCTGTAGATCAATCCGGTCAAGTAATGGGCCTGATATTTTAGCACGATAACGAGCGATTTTGGCATCGGTACATGTACACGGATGAAGTGGATGACGACTACCGGCAAATCCACACGGACACGGATTCATCGAAACTGCGAGCAATATATTTGCCGGAAACGTAAATACAGCTCTGGAACGACTAATATGGATTTCGTGATCCTCTAACGGCTGCCGCAACAGCTCCAAAATCGTACGCGGAAATTCAGGAAACTCATCCAAAAATAAAATACCCTGATGAGCTAGACTCACCTCTCCTGGCTTCGGGATCGCCCCGCCGCCGATCAAGGCAGATGCAGTAATACTATGATGAGGGGAGCGAAAAGGACGCTTGCGCATCAGCGTATTGCCGCTATCCTTTAATCGACCTGCCACACTCAAAATTTTGGTCACTTCTAGTGCTTCCTCATCAGTCAATGGTGGTAAAATCGTGGGCAAGCGCTTGATAAGCATCGTTTTACCCGTACCTGGTGGGCCGATCAGCATAATATTGTGCATACCAGATGCTGCGATCGTTAAGGCTCGCTTCACATGCTGCTGTCCGAATACATCGGCATAGTCCTCAATCATCGTTGGCTCTGTAGCATAAGTATGAGCTTGAGACTTGCGTACAAATAAATGAGGAGCAAGCTGAATATGATGACGCGGATCAGAACCGCTTGATCTTTTCGATGGAGAATGAACTTGCTGAACCGATGTAGAATCAGCTACCTGTTCAGCTGCTGGCTTCGTATATGCTGGATCATGTTCAAACTGTTCCCCTTCCATCCGCTGTCGACGATCTACCTGCTTCCCAGTAGAATGCTCTGCTACACAAGCACGATCCGTAGGAGACAATACACGCACTTGAATATCAGGCTGACCTGGAATCTGCATATTAAACTGCTGTACGCCTTCCTCCTGCTGCATAGAAGCTACATTTAGATTTGCCCGATTCTCTTTCTCTTTTTCTTTTTCTCTGGTAGCGGGGTCAGAAATCTCTAATGCAGCGGCTTTAGCAAGTCTGTCAGCAATCGTCATTTGCTCAGAAACGTGTAAAAGGTCTCGCATATGTCGGATTCCATATACATCCATCCCTTCGACCAGAGCAGCCTCAGCCGCATTTTCCAGCGGCACAATAACAGCCTTCAATCCACGCTGACGTGCCACATCCACCATTGACAGTACACCAGGCACCGGACGTAGATTGCCATCCAGCGCCAGCTCACCAAGTAATAAAAAGCTTTCCTGCTCTGGAAATACCAGCTGGTCACTCGTTACAAGAATCCCAATAGCGATAGCCAGATCAAACGCCGAGCCTTCCTTACGTAGATCAGCAGGCGCAAGATTAATCGTTACACGCTGAGCAGGAAAGGTAAATCCGCAATTTTTAATCGCTGACCGCACACGTTCAACCGACTCGCGAATAGCCGAATCGGGCAACCCGATAATCGAAACAAGTGGCAATCCATTAGACAAATCCGTCTCCACCTCAACCAGCACACCGTGAATTCCTTGAATACAAGCACTGAATTGCTTTCCATACATCACAAAACACCCTTTCTTCTATTCGTTATTAGCTGCGTATCCATTTGTCTATCTATCTGTGTATATACGATCTAGTCTGCCAGCTTCTTATCACCTGACAAATTCGTATCTCCACAGCCACAAACCAATCGCATCATAATCTCATTCGAAAAAGGGTGCTTCCTCTATTCTCATTTTTTACTTTTTCTATTAAGCAGTTATTGTGTACCGATTTCCCGGCTATTGTTGCTTTCTAATTCTACAAGCTATCGATAACGACTAAAATGATCCTTTATCGTCTAAAAATCTACTATATAAAAGCTTCCATACAGTGTTCTAGCTCTACAGCCTGATAATGATCATTAAGCTTGATCGTAATGACATCATAACGAAATAAAGCTTCATGCTGACCTGTATGATGAGCATATACTGCCGCAGTCTCACGTAATTGTTTGCGCTTGCGCCAATCTACCGATTCAGCAGCTGTTCCGTGCGTGCTTCCTGTACGGCTGCGTACTTCTGCAATGACAATCACAGGCATTATTTTTGCAGCTATTCTATTAGATTGAACATCCGACGGATCACTATCATATGTAATTTCTGAATGAGCTACAGACGATTCCCTACTAGCTTGAACCGCAGCTATCTCAACTTCATCTGTATTCCAATCTTCCTTTACTCTTCTATCCCATGCGTTGTCGTATTCATCTGCTCGTCTGGGAGCTAGTGCAATAATATCCAGCTCACCACTACGACAACGCCAGTTACGTTCTAATAAATGATAGCCCTGCTGTTCTAAGTAATACGCAGCAACATCCTCGCCGATTTTCCCTTTTTGCTTGCGATCATCTCGGATCGCTTTTTCGTTGTCATTCATCTTATTCTCCTGACGGGTATAAAGGGGATAAGCTTGTACTTAGCTTGTACTTAGCTTGTACTTAGCTTGTACTTAGCTTGTACTTAGCTTGTACTTAGCTTGTACTTAGCTTGTACTTAGCTTGTACTTAGCTTGTACTTAGCTTGTACTTAGCTTGTACTTAGTTAATCTATGTACATCCTTAGATTTATTATAATAATGGTTGAGCCTCTACATATCACTCATGCAGAGACTCAACTGTTATCAAATCTCACCTAGCTTATAAGCTAAATCTACTCCAACGATCATGCTCACATCATCAAACCGATCCATGATCGATCTCTATTCATTACCAGCCCTGCGGATCGGTTCCAAAGTTCTTATCCGCACGATAGATAAAGCTTAGAATCTCAGCGACAAGATTATATAGCTCACCAGGAATTTGCTGATCCAGATCAAGCTTGGATAGCACTTCAACCAGCGCTGCATCCTCCTGAATCGGTACACCAGCTTCATGTGCCTTTTCCAAAATCGTTTCTGCGATACGTCCGCGTCCCTTGGCAACGACTATAGGTGCTTCGCTACGAGAGGGATCGTATTTTAATGCAACTGCGCGTTTACCTACAAGCGAAGAATCTGTATCTTTGGGAGGCTTAGAATTGCTCATATTTTCATGTCTACCCCCTTATATTCAGACGGTGCAAATTGATCGATCAGCTCACCCATATTGCCCGCTGTCCCTATGAGATTATCTGCGGTATTTCGCACAGGTAAAGGGGCAACATGCAGCGATAACAATTGATATCCGAGCCCAGCAATCGCCTCTGCCACTTCCTGTCGTTTATTCTCAATTACGGGTCCCAGCTGCTCCAGATCGTTATGCACTTTGAGTGATACGATACGATCCGTCACCTGAACATCCAGCAACGTATGCCCCAATGCCTTCATATCGAGATCAAACCACAAACGGCAATTAGAAGCATCCAGCTCACCTTTACTGCCACGACGAGATTGGATATGCACTGAAGCCGTCTCCTGACCATCCGGGCCATTAAATGGAACGAACATCGTCACCTGGGCAAATGGAGCAGTACGATCTGTATTTAACAAAAGCTGCTGCCCCGTTAATTGCTGAACAAGCTGCTGGGCAGCATCCTTTAACATAGGTGGTGCATCGTCTGCGACACTGAGCTGTAATAACAGCCCTTTTAGCGTATCCTGAGCCTTAGACAGTGCTTCTTCTGCTGCGGCTGTATGTGTCGTCATATGAGCTGGATGTGGTAATGCGTCTGTCCGCCCATCGGCTGTCTGCGGTGCAAGCAATGAGCTGGCATTAACCGCATTAGCTGCTTGATTAGTAGCGGACAAAGCTGCTTTCCCCTCCGCTGATGCTTGCGCTTGAGCTGGATTAGTGGCAGCAGTCGGCGTATCGGGTGCATCTGATAACGAAGCCGCTGCTGCTGGTATGGGCTGATTCACTGTTGGAGCATTCGGTACAGTCGGTGGCGTTGGAATAGCGGTCTGGTTCGGATTAGCTACAACACGCTCACCACCTGCTGGTGTGGCTGCCTGCTGTACATTCGTTGCTCCAGCTGGATTAGCTGTTCCCTGCTCCTTCGCCGCATCAGCATGTTGTGCAGTGAGCGTTAAAGCTGCACGCACGCTTTGCTGTTCATATTCTGTACCCATCAGCTTGAGTAACTGACCGAGCCATGGTGAAGTCGAGCCGGATGGTGCATTAAAGTTAGCCGTTGCGGGTTGAGCTGCATTTCCAGCATTCGTACCATTTGCACGTGTCTGCTCGGCTGTTGCTGTGCTCGCTGTCGCAGTCGCCTGCTGTCCAGCATTGCCTGCTGTAAGATTAGATGTACCTCCTGTGGATGGAGGTAGCAGATCATTGATTTGCTGTAGCACCTGCTGAAGCTTAGCTACAATTGTTGCTGTAGCGTTTCCTGATGCAGTATTCGCACCTGTAGGAACCGCCTGCTGTCCATTCGGGTTCGTCGTACTTGCATGTGGTTCATTAGCTGCTGTACTGCCCGAAGGTGTAGCTGTAGATGCTTGCGCTTGTGGCATATTAGCGCCATCCGCTGCTTCACTAAGCGTCGCAGTCGTACCAGACTGAAGCTGTGGCAAAATCGTACGTAGCAGATTTTGCATTTGATCCAGCGATTCATGCAGTGGCGGTCCAAAAATCGCCTGCTGCAAGCCTGCTACACTTTGTCCCGTAACAGGTAGACCACGCTGTATCGCTACAGCTGCGGATTGAACCCATTCGCCCACCGATACACTGGCAGGCTTTTGTGCCATTGAGGTCTGAATACTTTTGACATTATCTGCTGTAAGTGCTATACCTGCTGCACGTATCTGAGTCAGCATCTCACGATTATCCTTCGTATCCGGTAATTGAAAAGAATCCAATAGATCATTCATCGTGGATGGAGGAATCGGCGTTTGGCTGGCAGTTACAGGCTTTAATACCGTCATGCCATCCTTGCCTGGCGGCTGCACCTGTAATAGCGTTGTCTCTCCCTGCTGTAATGGCGCTTCCAGGCGAGCGCGTACCTTGACGCCCTGAATCTGTACGACCACCTCCTGTCCATCCTCAGACACACTGGTCACTACTCCGCGAACGACCTGGCCTTCTTTCAATTCCATCTGCTTGGCCTCACCGGGCTTGCTATCTCCCATCATGCCACGGAACAGTGAACCGATATTCATAATCTCTCCTCCTGTCATTATCGTTGTCAAAGCATGGCTTTGTTAAGCGATATGTAGCGCCGTTTTACTTGACGTTTGTATGTTTATTTATCGGTCAAAATGAACAGAATGATGAGTCATAAATGACAAAGCCTGCGATGATCCATGTCTTTTTATATACAAAAAGAACCCGATCTTCAAATAACAAAGATTCGGGTTCTTCCCTGTGCACAAGCACTTCTGTTCCTTATCGTAACGGATTCCGTCTGAAAGAGCAATATTCTTTTGACGATTACCATACAATCGATCTACATGCTTGCTGTGCTTTTTATACCATACCTATAAGACAATTACTTGCCCTGTTTAAAATAGTGTCGGTTGTTCCAGCAGCAGATTGCCAAGGAAGCTTCTACGATGCAATGGTGTCACACCCAGCTCCAGAATACGCTCACGATGTAGCTTGGTTGCGTAGCCCTTATGTCCAGCAATGCCATAGCCCGGATACTGCTGCTCCCATTCACCCTCGCACAGACGGTCACGCGTGACCTTAGCGATGATCGACGCAGCCGCAATACTATGACTGTTCGCATCACCTTTAATAATGCTTTGCTGTGGCTGGGGCATATCAACCGTCTCTGCATCGACCAGAATATAATCGGGCACAACGCTCAGCTGCTCCAGCGCTTGCTTCATCGCTCGCAGTGCAGCCTGACGAATATTGATCTCATCGATCACATCAGCAGGAACATAGCCTACACCGACAGCGAGTGCTTGCTCCATAATTTCGGTGTACAGACGCTCACGCTTTTTATCAGTCAGCTTCTTGGAGTCAGTCACGCCTTCGATGATTACACCCTGCGGCATAATAACCGCAGCTGCGATCACATCGCCGAACAAGCAACCACGACCGACCTCATCCACACCTGCAATATGCTGATAGCCTGCTTCCCAGCATGCACGCTCATAATTTAGCAAGTCAGACATCGTATCTCCTCCCATCCTCTAATGGATTCAGGGTCTTTCCATAGAGATTCGACCCAGCTTGCCTGCACGAAGCTCACGCAGGATCACCTTGGAAGCCTTCTCCAGATCAACACGGCCTCCGCTCATCAGACAACCACGTTTGCGACCAATCGCTTCCATGATCTCCACGACATCGTTCGGATTGTCCATATCCTGTGGCGGTTCATCCAGGTCAAAGCGCTCTGCCAGTCGATCCCAATAATGCTCGCAAATGTACTTCGTACCAAAGTACGCTACATCCTCGACATTCAGAATCTCCTCACGAATCGCACCGGTTACCGCCAGACGATAACCAACGCCTTGATCCTCGAATTTAGGCCACAAAATACCTGGTGTATCCAGCAGCTCCATCTCTGTACCGACCTTGATCCATTGCTGTCCCTTTGTTACACCGGGACGATCACCTGTTGCAGCGATGCTTTTACCTGCAAGACGGTTCGTCAGTGTCGATTTACCAACGTTCGGAATACCAACGATCAGTGCACGGATCGCACGCTGGTTCATCCCCTTCGCAGCACGCTTATCGCGTTGCTCCTTTAACAGTACCTTAGCACGCTCCGGAATTTCGCGTGTTCCCTGTCCGCTGGCTGCGTCCAGTGTGAGCACCTCATGTCCTTGGTCTTTAAAATATTGTACCCAGGCATCCGTAATTACCGGATCAGCCAGATCAGCTTTATTCAAAATGATCAATCGCGGTTTATTTTGCAAAATCTCATCAATCATCGGATTACGGCTTGATAACGGCAAGCGCGCATCCAGCAACTCGACTACCATATCGATCAGCTTGAGCTTTGCCTCGATCTGGCGTCTTGCTCTGGTCATATGCCCGGGAAACCATTGAATGGTCATAGGTTTTCCCCCTTACTTCCTAAATAATAATGGCTAGAGTCCATCAATAATGATTGATCCACTCTGCTTTGTTTAATGGCCAGAAGATCACATCGGCCCGTCCAATAATATCGCCAAGCGGTACATAACCGATCATACGGCTATCCTGACTGTTGGAACGATTATCTCCCATTACGAATACATAGCCCTGTGGCACTTTACCATCTGGAATCTGTTCCGTTGGGAAATTGTTAATATTGTAATTACTACCCTGTGCATGTGCATGATCGATAGCCGCTTGAATGTAAGGCTCACTGATCGCCTTACCATTTACCGTTACGGTATCGCCATCTACCTTCACCGTATCGCCACCAACCGCAATGATACGTTTGATAAAGTCACGATTTTGTGAAGGTACTTTCAACACGACAACCTCGCCTGGGTGTGGATCACGAATATCGTACAAAATTTTGTTTACGATAACACGCTCACCGGTATAGAAGTTTGGCTGCATGGAAGGACCATCCACGATAAATGGCTCAAACAAGAAGCCACGAATGATGATCACAAGCACAAGAGCGACGACAATCGCTTTAATCCACTCTTTTGCTTCACTTTTTTTCTTTTTAGGAGGGGTTTGCTCTGATTCAGGCGTTTCGCTTACTACAGGTTCCTGTACGGCTGTAGCCTCAGCTGCGTCTGCCCGGTTCTGATTTTGTTTATCTTGCTCCATCGCAATGCCTTCTTTCCTGGTTGAATTGGCGCTTTGTATATGTACCGGTGGTATGATTCATCCGGAAACAATCCAGTGTCAATGTACCCAAGTACCTATACGATTCCTTAATCTATTTTACACACAATTTTGGAAAAACCAAATTTTGAAGGATTAACCTTGTCAAGCGCCGCTCCCATTATAGCATGACAATGTGTACATAAAGAGGGTACAAAAAAATCCGTCTTCAGTTGTAGCGTCATTTTGCCACAGAAATAAACCAATGCTCCATTACATTATGCAGTATAGGAAGCTGCTTATTCATTCAGCTCCAAAGCTAATGACTGCCAGGTTGGTTTCTCTGGAAAAATGCCGTGTCTGTATAACTGTACGGCGGAATAACCATTTTCCTATGCAATTAAAAGGTTTTAAAAATAAAGAAAAGGGCTTGTATGACAAGCCCTTCTCAACCGCAGCTCCCAAAGGATTAACGGCGCAATTCTTTAATTCTCGCTGCTTTACCGCGAAGTTCACGAAGATAGTACAGCTTCGCACGACGCACTTTACCACGGCGAGCCACTTCGAGTTTATCAATCTTAGGGGAGTGTACTGGGAAAGTTCTTTCCACACCTACACCGTAAGAGATTTTACGAACTGTAAAAGTCTCACTAATGCCTCCACCTTGACGTTTGATTACAACACCTTCGAACAACTGAACGCGCTCACGAGTTCCCTCAATAACCTTAACGTGCACTTTCAAAGTGTCACCGGCACGGAAATTTGGAACATCTTTACGCAGTTGATCTTGAGTAATCGCCTGAATGATATTCATCTATGACTCCCTCCTTCCGCACAGATGTTCTTGCGTCTCAGGAAGACCTATTGTCTTCTCATCATTGATCGCAGAGGACCATCGTATTCACACAACATTTGAATTTTAACATATTTACAGGGTGGATGACAATACTTTTTTTGAACGATATTCAGCTTTATTTTACACTCAGCCAAAACGCTCCTGCATCAGCATTTTTTTGAGATCATTCAACCGTTGAATCTCGTCGCTATAGCGATTATAACCGACCCGATCGGACTCCTGCACATTCAGGCGAGCACTTTTTTTGGTGTTCTCCATCTGCTCCAGCAGCTTAATGACCGTATTGCGACCTGCATAATCAGCAATAAAGTACTTTCTGCGTTCATCGGCATGAATATACAGCAAATATTTAAACTCCGGTAGTAGCTGTCCGATAATTTTATCTGCGTCCTGATCGTCAAAAGGCTGATTCAGTATAGACGCATAGCCCTGGCTACGCAGATCACTGCCAAGCTGCTGCACCCAACCCGTGGGCTGACCGGTTACTTCATTCGAATTCGACATGTTCCAGACTCCTATCTTATTACCCTGCAAGTAGGGTCGCCGCGTTCATTTCAGCATGAACTGCTCCAAAAAAAGCATGGTAGATATGCATTTTCTTTATGATACAGAACGGATATCGATATCGTATGTTTGAGCTTTTACCGACAAAAATAAATCATGGCCTGCAAAAACATAACCGAGTATATGATCATCTTCATCCACTTCCCGATAAACACAGGGCGGATCACCCGCAGCATTCGTATAGGAAGCAAGCCCTGATGCTCTATCGGTGCAATACAAGGAATCAAAACTCGAAAAGCTGAACTCTGCGATACGATAACCCAGATGATTATAGTGCTCATCAGGAATTTGCTGTTCATTCTGAACATTATACACAGACAGCCATTTACCGATATCCGACTGGCGAATCTCCTGTCCCAAAAATATCATAAACGATACCTTTAATCCGTATTCATCGTAGCTAAATAACGGATCACTGCAACTTTCCATTCTCCATGAAAAGTCAATCTTTTGCAGCATGTTCATCACTACACCTGCCTCGTTACCTATCACATCTTTACCTAAAGTTCGTTATTCCGATGCCTCTGAGCGTTTATCCTGTAGTGCAAGCCAGCGACGCTCTGCTTCCGACAGATCAGCGTGTTCCAGCAGATCCGGGCGACGCTGTAGAGTACGCAGTAGCGACTGCTCACGGCGCCACTTCTCCACGTTGCCATGATGACCGGACAGCAATACATCTGGCACCTTCAGTCCACGAAATTCAGCTGGACGCGTATAATGCGGATATTCCAGCAAGCCTGTACTGAACGAATCGGTCACCGCACTCATTTCGTTACCCAGCACACCCGGCAGAAGACGCACCACACTATCCACTACCGTCATCGCAGGCAGCTCGCCACCGGTGAGCACATAATCTCCAATCGATAGCTCGTCTGTCACCAGATGCTCGCGAATACGCTCGTCATAGCCCTCATAGTGACCGCAGATGAAAATAAGATGCTGCTCCTGTGACAGCTCCTCTGCCTTCTTCTGTGTAAACGTCTCGCCCTGTGGACACATTAAAATAATACGTGGCTTTGCAGCCTGATCGGGTACAAGATCCTCTACAGCTGCAAAGATTGGGTCTGGCTTCAATACCATTCCGCCACCGCCGCCATAAGGCGTATCATCTACGGTTCCATGCTTGCTGGTCGAATAGTTGCGAAAATTGACCGCATTCAGCTCCACAATGCCTTTTGCTGCCGCTTTACCGAGAATACTGGAGCCGAATACACCCGTAAACATTTCCGGAAAAAGGGTCAATACATCGATCTTCATCATTCCAGTAGACCTTCCATAATCTGAACGATGATCTTCTTGTCATCGATATTGATCTCCTGTACCACATCATGAATGTACGGGATTAAAATATCCTTACCTTTGGCAGGCTTCACAACCCATACATCATTCGCACCTGGTGTCAGAATTTCTTTGATCACACCAAGCGACTTGCCTTCATCCGTAATGACTTCACAGCCGATAATCTCATGGAAATAGTACTCGTCCTCTTCCAGCTCGACCGCTTCGTCTTTGGATACGCGCAGCTCCCAGCCCTTGTATTTCTCGACTTCATTAATGTTGCCAAAGCCTTTGAAGCGCACGACATACATATTTTTTTGCAGGCGTGAGGTTTGGATTTCGACCTCCTGTGAAGCACCTGTTTCTTCATTTAGCATCATCAGCTTGTTACCAGGCGCAAAGCGTACCTCTGGAAAATCAGTGTTCGGATATATTCTCAATTCACCGCGAATACCGTGTGTATTGACGATTTTACCAACATTCAGCCATTGTTTTGACATGTAGCTCTCCTTTGTATCCTTTTAATCTATCATTAGTATAACGGTACTCTATCATCATGTGACTACAAAAAATGTACGAAAAAAGGCTAGGAGTAACCCTAGCCCTTTTTCGTACATTTTTAAGACATGATATCAACCGTAACCCGTTTATGTGTTTTGACGGCTGCGGAGGTCACTACTGTGCGGAGTGCCTTAGCGATACGTCCCTGCTTGCCGATCACTTTGCCGGCATCGTCCGGATGGACGCTCAGTTCGTATACGATCAGGTTCTCCTTTTCCACCACATTTACCGACACATCTTCCGGATGATCCACCAGAGCTTTAGCAATAACGATTACTAATTGTTCCATCGTTTCATCCTCCGGAATAGGCAATATTTTGCGAAGCAAAATCAGTTGTGTCAAGCAGGCTGCAATGTGACAGCCTGACGCGTCGCTGTCGCCGATTTGCTCGCAAAAACGCAGTTCTGTATATACAAAACCGCGTTTCGACCAGCCAATTCAGCGTTAACCAGCGAACGCTTTACAGGGCCAAGCTTGTCAGCAATTATTTTTGCTGTTTCAGCTCATGGAATTTTTTCATAACGCCCGCTTTGCTAAGCAAGTTGCGAACAGTATCAGAAGCTTGCGCTCCATCTTGAAGCCATTTCAGAGCTTTTTCTTCATCAATTTTAGTTACAGATGGTTCTGCAACTGGGTTGTAAGTACCGATTTCTTCGATAAAACGTCCATCACGAGGAGAACGGGAATCGGAAACAACGATACGGTAGAAAGGCGCTTTGTGGGCACCCATACGTTTCAGACGAATGCGTACTGCCAAGAGAATTCACCTCCTTAAACTAATTCATTATCATATCAAACGCTTCATAAAGAAGACGCAGGATTCATTGCCTTCACAGCTGCATTATTCAACTTAACGGAACGGGAATTTGAAACCTCCACCGCCGCCTTTAGTCATCTTTTGCATCTGCTTCATCATCTTGCCTTTGCCGCCCTTCATCGCTTTCGGGTCCATCATATCCGAGAATTGCTTCATCATACGGCGCATCTCATCAAATTGCTTGATCAGACGGTTAACCTCAGCAACTGAGGTTCCGCTTCCGGCAGCAATACGCTTGCGGCGACTGTGGTTGATCACTTCAGGATGTTGTTTCTCCTGCACCGTCATCGAATGCACGATCGCTTCGATACGGCCTACTTGCTTATCATCAACCTGCAAGTTTTGAGTTTGTTTCATTTTGCCCATGCCTGGCAGCATGTCCATAATCTGATCCAGTGGTCCAAGCTTTTTAACCTGTTCCATCTGTTCCAGAAAATCTTCAAAGGTAAATTCAGCGTTGCGCATTTTGCGCTCCATCTCTTTTGCCTTTGATTCATCAATGTTCAATTGCGCCTTCTCGATCAGGGAGAGCATGTCACCCATACCAAGAATACGGGAAGCCATACGTTCTGGATGGAACACTTCCAGTGCATCCAGCTTCTCGCCAAGCGTTGCGAACTTGATTGGACATCCGGTTACTGCTTTGACCGACAGCGCCGCACCACCGCGGGTATCGCCATCTAGCTTCGTCAGTACAACACCGGTAAGGGCAAGCTGATTGTTAAAGTTCTCTGCGACGTTAACAGCGTCTTGACCTGTCATCGCATCAACAACGAGCAATACTTCATCCGGATTCGTCAGCTCGTGAATCTGGCGTAGCTCGTCCATCAACTCTTCATCGATATGAAGGCGTCCGGCGGTATCGATAATGACGTAGTCATTGTTGTTCGCTTTTGCTTCTGCCATCGCCTGACGAGCAATTTCAACGGGGCTCGTCTGATCGCCCATAGAGAAGACAGGAACTTTAATCTGTTCACCGAGCACTTGCAACTGCTTGATCGCAGCTGGACGATAAATATCGCCTGCTACAAGCAGTGGACGATGATTTTGCTTTTGCAGCATTCGCGCCAGCTTACCAGAGGTGGTTGTTTTACCCGCACCCTGCAAACCGACCATCATGATGACAGTAGGTGGCTTCGTCGCTTTGGCGAGCTTCGCCTGCGTACCACCCATTAGCTCAGTCAGTTCTTTGTTAACGATGTCGATAATGACCATACCAGGTGTGAAGCTCTCCATCACTTCTTGACCGATCGCTTTTTCCTTCACCTTGCTGATGAATTCCTTAACGACCTTGAAGTTAACGTCTGCTTCCAGCAACGCAAGTCGTACCTCGCGCATCGCTTCGCCTACATCCTCTTCGGATACTTTGCCTTTACCGCGTAGCTTGCTGAATACGTTCTGCAGTCGTGTTGTTAATCCTTCAAATGCCATCGCTGTCTTCACCTCGCTTCCTGCTTTGATCCTGTATGCCTGAATGCTTCAGATGCATCATTTCATGCTATATTTATTCATCATACCGCTTCTTCATCTAAAAGGACGGTATCTGTATAGTATACCTTATTTAGTGTTGCAGTTCTATTTTGAAATGGAGCTTCACATCGTAATGTCTCAGTCCATTCGGTCGATCGCTTCAAGCTGCTCAATAACATTCATTACAGCGCCTGCCTGCTTATCGTTCAGATCACTCTCTTGCATCTGCTGCTTGAGCTTATCCAGCTCACGCGAGCGACGATAATGCTTGTCCATCAGTCCAAGCTTCTCCTCGTACATCTCCAGTACCTGTTCGGCACGCTTGATGTGCTCATACACTGCCTGGCGACTAATGCTAAATTCAGCAGCAATCTCACCCAGTGAGTAGTCATCGTGAAAATAATATTTAAGGAACATTTGCTGCTTATCTGTCAGCAACGGTTCGTAAAAATCAAACAATAAATTGATTCGAGTCGTTTTCTCGAGTCGATTCTCCTGACTCATACGGGGCACTCCCTCCGTCAAGGAAAAACACTTTACAGTCATGTTCAACGTTTTATATCATATCCAAATCTACAGGGGATGTCAAGTGTTTTTCCTTAACATCTTTTAAAGGAGAATGATAGTGAATTGCTATCGTTGCAACATAAGCGTTTATCGGACGTTGATTGACCCTAAAGCATCATTTTTACTCATAAAAAAGCCACCCTGCAACGAGCAGGAATACACTCCTGTGCTCGCTCGGATGGCTTGCTTTCATTTAACGCCAGGGTAGCAAATAGAACAAGACGGCGAAGAAGTGCAATACGCTGCCTGCCAGTACGAATAGGTGCCATACAGCATGATGGAAAGGAAAGCCTCTCCATACGTAGAACACCGTGCCCAGTGTGTACATAAGACCGCCTGCCACGAGCAGGACGATTCCTCCTGTCGCTATCGCGGCAGTGAGTGGCGCCCATGCAAGCACGATCAGCCAGCCCATCAGCAGGTAGAACAGGGTGGACATAAACAGGAAACGCTTGGCAAAAAATGCTTTGAATGCGCAACCGAGTATAGCTATGCCCCATACGGTGCCAAAGATCGACCAGCCGAGTGGGCCTTTAACGGCTAATAACATAAATGGAGTGTACGTACCTGCGATAAACAGGTAGATCGCCGAGTGGTCAAAAATTTCGAATAAATCCTTTACTTTTCCATCGCGGAAGCTGTGTACCAGGGTAGAACAGCTATACAGTAGTAGCATGGTCACTCCATATACGGTAAAGCTGACGATATGCCATGGTGTGCCTTTTAAGCTTGCGAATACAATTAAAATAACTAGCGCTGCTGCACTTAGCGCTGCTCCGATGCCGTGTGTGATGGCGTTAGCCACTTCTTCACGGCGTGTGTACGTATACGTATCGGCCATGATTCACTTCCTCTCTTCATCCTGTCCGTTGTCTGTCTCTCTGTTATTCGGTTCATCCAGCATGGTGATAAGGCATGATCGGTTTCGATTGCATGATCATAGCAGTTACATCAAAGCTAAACCTATTACTTTTGTAAGGGTCAACTGCATTGTCCTTATAGCTACGATTGTATGTAGCACTGTATCTATTGTAACTCTTTAAGCGGCTGTATTTCCACAATACGTGAAAATAACGTTGAAATGAAAAAGCAACCGTCCAAGTAAATGTCACTATTTTGGCATTTACTCGGGCGGTTGCTATGTGTAGTATCTGTTGCTATTTGTATTATCTATAGATGCGATTACGCGCATACAAATTGATCGATTCGAGGTATCAGGCTATTCTAGCTGTAAAGCGATCACAAGCAAAGTGGAAAAAGGTATGCCTACCTTTCACTGCGTTGTTACACTTACGCGCACCTTACTATGATGGCTTTCATTGGTGCTTATGCCTATTGCCCATTATTCGGACTTGCTTACGTTACGCTTGCTCTTCTTCCTGTTCCACTTCTTCCTGAATCAGTCCAGCAAATAACGCATGCACAAACTGCTCGCTATCAAATGGCTGTAGATCGCCGATCTTTTCGCCCAGACCGACAAATTTGACCGGAAGATTCAGCTCCTGACGAATCGCGACCACGATACCGCCTTTAGCTGTGCCATCGAGCTTGGTCAATACAAGGCCGGTCACGCCACTCTTCTCGCCAAACAGCTTCGCCTGACTGAGTGCATTTTGTCCGGTCGTTGCATCGAGTACCATCAGCACTTCATGCGGCGCATCTGGAATTTCGCGCTGAATAACACGGAAGATTTTGTTCAGCTCTTCCATCAGATTCGTTTTGTTTTGCAGTCGACCTGCGGTATCGCACAGCAATACATCCACATTACGCTGCTTGGCTGCACGTACAGCATCATACATCACTGCTGCTGGATCAGAGCCTGCTTGCTGCTTGATCACTTCGACGCCTGCACGCTGTCCCCACACCTCAAGCTGTTCAATCGCTCCGGCACGGAATGTATCGCCTGCCGCCAGCATAACCTTTTTGCCTTCCTGCTGGAAGCGATGAGCCATTTTGCCGATTGTCGTTGTTTTACCTACGCCATTAACGCCGACAAACAGAATGACCGTGATGCCATCTGGATTCATATTCAGACCCGGATTCTCATCACCACGCAACAATTCGGTCAGCTTCTCCGACAGGACAGGCTGTAGGTCTGCTGCATCCTCGATCCGTCTTTTCTTCACTTCGTCGCGAAGCTCATCGATCAGCTCCATTACGGTATTCACGCCCACATCGGCGCCAATCAGAATTTCTTCCAGCTCTTCGTAAAATTCTTCATCGATCTTCTTGCGGCGAATGACCAGATCGGTTACTGCTCCGACCAGGCCTTTACGTGTTTTTTCCAGACCATCACGGAACTGCTGGGTTACGGCTTCAGTTTTCTGGGAAATGCTTTCCCGCAGTTTTTTGAAAAAGCTCATGAGATTCCTCCGTCAACATCATAGTTATGATTCAGATATTTATTTTGAAAAAAACAAAGCTGATGAAGATTCTGATCATCACATTTATCACACAAGACCGATCAGGACTGCCAAACATTGTTACAACTATCCTCATAGATGTGAACGCATCCTATCTAAGCGTATCATTCCCATAGAGTTCAACCGGTATCAAGCAATCTCAACCTCGTCCACATCATCCAGACGAACAGATACCAGCTTGGATACGCCGCCTTCCTCCATCGTTACACCGTATAACACATCCGCTTCCTCCATTGTGCCTTTGCGGTGCGTCACGACGATAAATTGCGTTTGTCCAGCAAATTCACGCAAATACTGTGCAAACCGCGTCACGTTAGCTTCATCCAATGCCGCTTCTACCTCGTCCAGCACACAGAATGGAACAGGCTTGACCTGCAAAATGGCAAACAGTAGCGCCATGGCAGTCAATGCACGCTCGCCACCGGAAAGCAGCTGTAGATTTTGCAGCTTTTTCCCTGGCGGCTGTGCGACGATATCGATCCCTGTTTCCAGCAATCGCTCCGGATCTGCCAAAATCAAATCCGCACGTCCTCCGCCAAATAGCTTCGTAAACACAGTACCAAACTGACCTCGAATCGCATCAAAAGTATGCTTGAAGCGTTTGGACATTTCATCGTCCATTTCCTTGATCACCTGATACAGGGCGGTCTTCGCTTCAATCAGATCATTTTGCTGCACGGTCAGGAACTCATAGCGCTCATTCACACGCTGATATTCCTCAATTGCACCCAGATTGACGTCACCTAGCTCCACAATTTGACGCTTCAAGCCGCGCACCTCTTCACCCGTGACAGCAACATCCTCTGGTAAGCCATAGCGCTGCTTCGCCTGTTCATAGGTCAGCTCGTATTCCTCCTGAAGCTTCGCCAGAATATTTTCTAGCTCTACATCCAGACGATTGACCTGAATTTCGGTTTTGCGCATCTCGTCCTCGACTGCCTTGAGCTCGCTCCGCTGCTCGCGTGTCTTGTTTTCTTCCTGCTCCAGCTTTTGCTGTAACGCGAGACGCTTTGCACGCGCTTGCTCCAGCTCGGTGCCGGTTTCGGTACGCTGACGGCGCAGACGCTCCAATTGCTCCTGCTGGCGCTGCTGATCCGTGGTATTCTTTTGCAAATCGCGTTCCAGTGTAGCCAGCTGAGCACGATTACTTTCTAACTCCTGTCCATAATCCTGCGATTCCTCGCGGGTGCGGGACATTTGCTCCTCCAATGAGAAGATTTCCTGTGCGAGCTTGCCTTCACGGATTTTCAGATCGGTCACTTGCTCCTGTAATTGCTCTTTGACCGATTCATTGGATTTACGCTTTTGTTCAGCTGATTGAATATCGTTTTGCAGCTTTTGCTCCTGCTTTTGCAGCTCGGCTAGCTTTTGCTCGGCTTCCTTGCGCTTTTTAGCAATTGCATCCAGCTCTGAGGTGTATGCGGTCTTCTCCTGACCATACAGCTCGTACTGCTCATTCACATGACGGAATTCATGCTCCAGCTGCTTGAGTTCTCCAGCAGTCTGTTGCTCCTCGCCACGCTTACGGTCGCCATCGGCACGCAGACGATCCAGCTTACTTTCTGTCGCTTCCAGTCGCTCGCGTACACTTTCCTGCTCACTGCGTATACGCTTGATCTCCTGTTCGCTCTCCGCAATCTGTTCGCCAAGCTGATCAAGCTGACGTTTCCGCCCTAACAGATTGGTATTCTTTTTAAACTGACTACCACCTGTCATCGAACCACCCGCATTGACCACATCGCCCTCCAGCGTTACGACGCGGTAGCGATAACCAAGCTTGGCTGCGATTCGGTTCGCCTGCTCCAGCGTCTCAGCGATTACAACGCTGCCGATCAAGCTTCCGATAATCGAAGCATAACGCTCGTCATACTCAACCAGCTCTGCACCGATACCGACAAAGCCCTCTGCACTTTCTGCCAGACGCTTGTCATTATCTCCAATACGGCGTGGACGAATAACGTCCAGCGGTAAAAAGGTAGCTCGTCCTAATTGCCGCTGCTTCAGAAAAGCAATCGCTCGGCGAGACACATCCTCATTTTCCATAACGATATGCTGTACCGATGCACCCAGTGCGGTTTCCATCGCTTGCTCCAAATATTCAGGCACGCGTACCAGTTCGGCAACTGCTCCATGTACACCGGTCAGTGTATTATTACGGGAAGCTTTAAGCACTTCCTTAACGCCCAGCATAAAGCCTTCAAAATCCTCCTGCATCTCCTGCATCGTATCCCGGCGTGAAATAAGTGCCTCGCGGCGCTGTTCCCACTGGCGAATCGATGCTTGCAGCTGCTCAGCGGATTTTTGCAGACTATGAAGCTGCTCGCTCTGCTTAATGTAATCGGTACGTACACCCGCAATATCTTTGGCAAACTTCTCTAGCTGCGCCGTTAGTGTCGCCTTACTCTGCTCCAGACGCTGCTTCTCCTCACGCCATTTGCCTGATTCGCTCTCAGCGCGTGCCATACGGCGCTGTGTGGATTCGGTTTCCTGATCAGCATACCGAATCTCGTTACGAAGCTGTGCCATATCGTTCATCAGCTGTAGTAGATCGCCCTTCAGGCTTTCTTCCTGCTGCTGACTGATCCCACCATTAATTTCGTTTAAACGAGCTTCTTCTGCATTCAGTGTGCTACGTAGCTGCTCCAGCTGTCCATTCAGCTCAGTCAGCTTGCTTTGAAGCTGCTCGGTTTCACCCGTACGTTGACTGGTACGCTCTTCGCTTCGCTCCAGTGCAACACCGAGTTGCTTGCGATTTTGCTCCAGATTGTGGCGACGTTCCTTGAGTAGCTCAACCTGACCTTCTGCCTTCTCTGCTTGCTCGCTGTATTGCAGCAGTAGCTCTTGCAGACGCTCGACCGTTTGCTCCGCTTCACGAAGAGCTGTACGCTCGTCTTCCAGCTTGGCATCATGTCCAGCAACGACGCTCGCGAGTGCTTCCTGCGTTTTTTTATACCGTTCCAGCTGCTCACCGGCAGCAGTCCACGTGCTATGAATGCGCTCGATATCATGCACATACATCCCGATTTCCTTGTGCTTGAGCTGTTCCTTGAGCTGCTTAAAATGAATAGCCTTTTCAGACTGCTCACGTAGCGGCCCAATCTGATCTTCCAGCTCATGCACCAGATCGTGAATACGTAGCAGATTCTGCTCGGTATCATCGAGCTTGCGCACAGCGTCTTTTTTACGTGATTTATATTTGACAATACCAGAAGCTTCTTCGAAGATTCCACGCCGATCCTCAGAACGCGTGCTCAAAATCTCTTCGATTCGACCCTGCCCGATAATCGAGTATGCCTCTTTACCGATCCCTGTATCCATGAACAGCTCGGTAATATCCTTGAGCCGACAGGACTGACGATTAATCAGATATTCACTATCCCCACTGCGATGTACACGGCGGGTAATCGTGACTTCGTTATAATCGAGCGGCAATGCCTGATCCTCGTTATCCAGTGTTAGCGATACTTCGGAATAGCTGACCGGCTTACGCGAATCGCTTCCGGCAAAAATAATATCTTCCATCTTGCCGCCACGTAGCGACTTGGCAGACTGTTCACCGAGTACCCAGCGGATTCCATCGGAAATGTTACTTTTGCCACTGCCGTTAGGTCCAACGACGGCGGTAATACCCTGAACAAACTCCATTTCTGTTTTGTCGGCAAATGATTTGAAGCCCGATAATTCAATTCTTTTCAGGAACATAATGTATTGTTCACCTCTACTGCTATTGTAGCATAATTGCGTGCCTTGCCATCAATGGAAAAAGAGCAAAAAGCGGTCGTGCCTCTTGTACGCTTGCAAGGGGGCAATGACTGCTCTTTGCTCTTTGTTTGTCCTGTAATCGCCAGAAAAAAAGAGATGTTATTTCAGCTTCAACTGGTTCAGGGCTGCCGCAGCCGCACGCTGCTCCGCTTCCTTTTTGGAACGGCCTGATCCCTGGCCAAGGCTTTCATCCCCCATATAGACTTCCGAGACAAACTCCCGCTCATGGGCAGGACCTTTTTCCTCAATGATGCGGTATTCCAGTACACCCATATTGTGATGCTGGGTAAACTCCTGTAGCTCCGTTTTGAAATCCATCATCTGAAGCTGTCCGCCAGGTGAAAGACTGGAGAACACATGCTTTTCCAGGAAGACTTTCACTGCATCCAGACCTTGATCCAGATACAGGGCTCCGATAAACGATTCAAATACGTCTGCCAGCAGAGCAGGCCGCTGCCGTCCTCCGGTCAGCTCCTCCCCTTTACCAAGCAACACATAACGTCCGAAATCGAGCGCCTCCGCAAACTTGACCAGCGAAGGCTCACAAACGATCGCTGCACGCAGCTTCGTCAGCTCGCCTTCGGGGCGGTCGGGATACTCATTATACAGATACTCCGACACCGTCAGTTCCAGTACCGCATCGCCAAGAAACTCCAGTCGCTCGTTATCCTGATGCTGACTGAACCGATGTTCATTCACATACGAGGCATGCGTAAACGCCTGCTTGAGCAACTGGCGATTGTGGAACTGGATTTGAATTTGTTGCTGTAGCTGTTTCACATCTCCGTTCAAGAAACTGACCCCTTACGCTTCGAATTTCTTCAGGACGATCGAGGCATTGTGTCCCCCGAATCCAAAAGAGTTGGACATTACGATGTTCAGATCGGCTTTGCGTGCCACATTCGGAACATAATCCAGATCGCATTCCGGGTCCTGGTCATGCAGGTTGATCGTTGGTGCGATGATCTGATGCTGTAAGGACAGCGCACAGATTACCGCTTCGACACCACCAGCAGCACCAAGCAAGTGTCCGGTCATCGATTTAGTGGAGCTAACCGCAATACGGCTCGCATGATCGCCAAGCGCCATTTTGATCGCTTTCGTTTCCGATTTGTCACCTACTGGAGTAGATGTACCGTGTGCATTAATATACTGTACGTCCTCTGGCTGAATACCAGCTGTGCGCATCGCCATCTTCATGCAGCGTGCGGGTCCATCTGGATTCGGCTCTGTCATATGGAATGCATCTGCACTCAGTCCATAGCCGATCACCTCAGCATAGATATGTGCACCGCGCTTCTGTGCATGCTCCAGCGATTCAAGAATCAGAATACCCGATCCTTCTGCCATTACAAAGCCATCGCGGCCTGTATCAAATGGACGGCTTGCTGTTGTTGGATCATCATTACGTGTCGACATCGCACGCATCGAGCAGAAGCCGGCAAGTCCAGTTGGACGAATCGTTGCTTCCGCGCCGCCTGTGATCATCACATCAGCTTCGCCAGATTGAATAAATTTGAATGCATCGCCAATCGCGTGGCTACCGCTCGCACAAGCCGTTACCGGCGCTACGTTCGGGCCTTTCGCTCCATGAATGATCGATACCTGACCGGAAGCCATGTTTGCAATCATCATCGGAATGAAGAAAGGACTTACGCGTTTTGGACCTTTTTCAAGCAAAATGCTGTGCTGATCCTCGAAGGTACCCAGCCCGCCGATGCCGGAGCCAATAATGACACCCACACGTTCGGGATCGGTATCCTCGCTAACGTTCAGCTTACTATCCTTCAGCGCTTCTGCTGTTGCAGCAACGGCGAACTGAACAAAGCGATCCAGCTTACGTGCTTCCTTACGCTCCAGATAGTCCTCTGGATTAAAATCATGCACCTGACCCGCAATGCGTGTCGTATAGGCACTCACATCAAATCCCTCAATCGGGGTAATTCCGGATTTACCTGCCATCAGGTTATTCCAGAATGTATCTTTATCCTTACCAAGAGCCGTAGTGACTCCAAGACCTGTAATTACCACTCTATGTTTCAAACACATTCACCTCATATCGACTGCATGTGTGTATTTTTGGTTCAATTCTGATAGACGCCATGAATGAGGAGAAGTCCCGACCCGCAATAATATGCAGGTAACGGGACTTTTTAGCCTTAGGTATGAGATTGTATGTAGTTCACAACTTCACCTACGGTCGTAATTTTCTCCGCGTCTTCATCAGAAATTTCAAGATCAAACTCTTCTTCAAGTTCCATAACGAGTTCCACTACATCGAGGGAATCTGCGCCAAGGTCATCTTTGAAAGAAGATTCTAATTTAATATCAGCTTCGTCAGCACCTAAACGGTCGATAACGATGCGTTTTACACGTTCCAAAACATCAGACATCCGGTTCACCTCCTCTTCCAAGTATTATACGTAAATTGTACTTAAAAATCCATACAGGCATCTGTAAGCCAATCCTGTTTCTTACATGTACATGCCACCATCAACATGTAGCGTTTGTCCCGTCATGTAAGACGCAGCAGGCGACACCAAGAAACCAACAACCTGTGCTACTTCATCCGGCTGACCCAAACGTGCAAGCGGAATCTGGCCCAGAATGCGACCCTTCTGCTCCTCGTTCAGCTCATCCGTCATATCGGTAGCGATAAAGCCAGGTGCTACACAGTTCACGGTGATGCCACGGGACGCAAGCTCCTGCGCAGATGCTTTGGTCAGACCGATCACACCTGCTTTGGCAGCTACGTAATTGGCCTGTCCCGGATTACCCAGTACACCTACGACGGATGAAATGTTGACGATGCGGCCATAGCGCTGCTTCATCATTGGACGCGTTACTGCCTTGAGACAGTTGAATACGCCCTTCAGATTCGTCTCGATCACCTGATCGAACTCCTCTTCCTTCATCCGCATGATCAGGTTATCGCGTGTAATCCCAGCATTGTTGATCAAAATATCAATTTTGCCAAAGGTATCACTCACCTGCTTGACCATCGCTTCTGCTTCAGCAGCTACGCCAACATTTGCCTTGACAGCAAAAGCCTTCACGCCGAGTGCTTCAATCTGCTGTACCGTCTCCTGTGCAGCAGCTTCGCTACCTGCATAGTTGACTGCTACATCCGCTCCGGCTGCTGCCAGTGCGAGTGCAATGCTACGGCCAATCCCGCGAGATGCACCGGTAACAAGTGCAGCTTGTCCTGCTAGTGGTTTACTCATTCATACGCACCTCCTTCACGAAATATTCGCTCTTCCAGCTCCAGCATTCGCCTTATAGTTCCAGCGAAGCCAGGCTATCCAGACTGCTGATATTAAACAGACGTACATCCTTGTCTGTCTTCTTGATCAAGCCAGTTAACACATTGCCTGGTCCGATCTCGATAAACGTATCCACACCCTGCTCGATCAGATAGCGTACACTATCCTCCCATAATACAGGGGAATACACCTGTTCTACCAGCAGCTTGCGAACTTCGTCTCCAGAAGTGACTGCCTGCGCTGTAACGTTAGCAACAACCGGTACAAAAGCATCCTCGAAGGTAACGCCTTGTAGACGCTCTTCCAGAAGCTGTGCAGCAGGCTTCATCATAGAGGAATGGAAAGGTCCACTCACTTCCAAAGGGATGGCGCGCTTGCCGCCAATCTCTTTTACCCGCGCACCTGCCGCTTCGACACCCTCACGAGTACCGGAAATGACAATTTGTCCCGGGCAATTCACATTGGCAAGCTCTACCGCATGTCCATCGGCGGTTACGGCTGCACATAGCTCGCTAAGTGCAGTACGCTCGGCGCCAAGCACTGCTGCCATCGCGCCTTGACCCGCAGGTACAGCTTGCTCCATGAATTGTCCACGAGCACGCACGATCGCAACGGCATCCTCGAAGGACAATACACCAGCCGCTACCAGTGCGCTGTATTCGCCCAGACTGTGACCAGCCACATAATCGGGCTGAATGTCATGCGCCTTGAGCGCCTCCAGCAGCGTTACGCTAGCTGTAAGCAGTGCAGGCTGTGTGTTGGCAGTCTGCTTCAATTCATCCTCTGGACCTTCAAATGCCAGCTTGCTGATGTTAAAGCCGAGCACTTCGTCCGCTTTATCAAAATATTGCGCTGCCGCAGGATTGGCATCATATACATCCTTTGCCATTCCTACCTTTTGCGCTCCCTGACCCGGGAATACAAATGCTATTTTACCCATTTGACAGTTACCTCCTGAATAACGCGAGTTACCAGACGATGACGGAAGCTCCCCATGTGAGGCCGCCGCCGAAGCCAACCATAACGACTTTGTCGCCTTCTTTGATTCGTCCTTCTTCTACCGCTTCAACAAGCGCTAATGGAATGGAAGCCGCAGAAGTATTCGCATACTTTTGCACATTGATCATAACGCGGTCTTCGGTCAAATTCAAACGCTCCATCGCAGAGTTGATAATACGCACATTCGCCTGGTGCGGAATGAACAGGTCAATCTCGTCCTTGGACATGCCTGCTTTGTTCAGTACATCCACAGTTGCTGTGTTCATTACCTTCACGGCAAACTTGAACACTTCACGACCGCTCATCTGGATAAAATGCTGCTTCGCTTCCAGTGTATCCGCAGAAGCTGGTGTACGAGAACCGCCAGCAGGTAGCTTGAGCAGCTCGCCACCAGCACCCTCAGCGCCGAGATCGAATGCTTTGAAGCCGCGTCCTTCGCCCACTTCACCGATCACAACCGCACCTGCCCCATCACCAAAAAGTACACAGGTGTTGCGATCTGTGTAGTCTGTAATGCGGGAGAGCGTATCTGCACCGATAACGAGTGCATTTTTGTACATGCCCATTTGCAGCATACTTGTTGCCGCACCAAGTGCGTACACAAAGCCAGAGCAAGCGGCAGACAGATCGAATGCCGCTGCCTTTTTTGCACCCAGCTTATCCTGCAAAATGCAGGCTGTAGAAGGGAACGACATGTCTGGCGTGATAGTGGCTACAACGATCAGATCCAGATCAGCCGCTGTCAGACCCGCAGTCTCGATCGCTTTGATCGCCGCTTCATAAGCGAGATCGGATGTTGCCTGATCCGGTGCTGCGATATGACGCTCGCGAATGCCTGTACGGCTAACAATCCATTCATCGTTAGTTTCGACCATTTTTTCCAGATCAGCATTCGTTAATATTTTTTTAGGCACATATTTCCCTGTGCCGATAATTCCGATAGGCAAAACACTCATCGTTGTCACTCTTTTCTATACGTACGGATTTCCTTATCGATACGGTAAGGATCAAATAGAGTTCGAACAGCCTCGATAGACGATTCGAAACAGACCAATGAAGCTGTGAATCAGCCAATAACTTCCTGCGAAATACTTGAAACGAGCTTGCCCTCAATCGCAATACGTGCTTGACGTACTGCATGCTTGATCGCGCCAGCATCCGAAGAGCCGTGACCCTTGATCACCAGTCCATTAAGACCTAGCAGCGGTGCGCCGCCGTGCTCCTTATAATCCATAATGTCACGCAAGCCACGCAGCTCCGGCATAATTAAAGCAGCCGCCAGCTTCGTCTTGAGTGATTTGGAAAATTGCTGCTTGAGCAGTGAGAAGATGCCAGCAGCCGTACCTTCCATCGACTTGAGCAAAATATTACCTGCGAAGCCGTCGCATACGAGTACATCGCATACGCCATTCAGCACATCGCGCGCCTCTACGTTACCGACAAACTGAATCGGTAAAGCTTCTAGCAGCGGATAAGCTTCCTTGACCAGCTCATTCCCCTTCTTCGCCTCTGTACCGACATTGAGCAGACCGACACGCGGATTGCTCACGCCTTGAACCTTCTCCCGATAAATGCTACCCATCAGCGCATATTGCGCCAGATGCTCCGGGCTTGCATCCATATTCGCGCCAAGATCAAGTGCCAGTACACCCTTGCCATCGATCGTTGGAATGATCGGTGCCAATGCAGGACGCTCAATCCCTTTAATACGTCCAACGACAAGCAAGCCTGTCGTCATCAGTGCGCCAGTATTCCCAGCCGAGATCATCGCTTCAGCAAGTCCTTCTTTAACCATCCGACCTGCAACGACCATCGAAGCATCCTTTTTCCGACGAACCGAACGTACGGGCTCATCCTCAGGCTCAATCACTTCGGAAGCATGTACCAGTGTCAGGTTAGACGGAATCTCCGGTAACAATGCCTTCATCCTTGCTTCGTCACCGACAAGAATAATCTCCGTATCCTTCCACTCTCTGGCTGCCTCCAGGCCGCCCAATACATTAGTGTCTGGAGCATGATCTCCCCCCATCGCGTCAATCGCGATTCGCATGATCAAGTCCTCCTTCATCGTGTTCTTCTCCATCTGATCGGTATATCACAAAGTTGCCCTGAAATACCATTTCTTCACCGACATAGGTCAAAACCTCAACCTTTGCCTTTCCTCTGCGCGCAGGGCTCGTTTGCACATAAGCCTTAGCAATACATTTTTCACCCAGATTGACCGGACGGACAAAACGCAGATCCGCCGATGCGGTCAATGCGATCGCATCGTTAATGACGGCGACTGCAAGTGAGTTCGCCTGTGCAAAGATGTGGTGACCACGGGCAATATGGTTCCGTGAAAATACATGCTCTTCTCGAATCTCAAAAATCGATATTCCACTTCGATCCAGCTGTAAATCGACAATATCCCCGATCACTTCATCCAGTGGCAAGGATCGAACCTGATCATAGGAACGCTCGGCCATCAGCTTCATACGCTCACGCAGCTCGGGAATCCCCAGCTCCATTCGGTCCAGACGAATCGTCTGAATGCTAACCTTCAGCTGACGAGTCAGCTCCTGGTCCGTCACAAACGGGTTATCTTCAATAATTTTCACGAGCCGCTGCTGGCGTTGCCTTTTCGGCAATCGTTCGATGGTCACAAAGCCTCCCCCCACTTTCAGATGGATTTTGCGAAGCACCCGAGCATGTCCCCTGTCCGGTGCTCCCTGTGTATCAACATTATGATATCTATATAAACCTTTCGGTTTCCGTGTAGCTTTTACAGGAACGCATATACGATAACAGGTACAAAAGCATCGCCTCTGTCCTTATCGCTTCGTTTTAGAACCTGGTACTAAGATTGTAGTATAAAGCATATTCTCGTAAAAAGAAAGAGGCAGTGTTTTGTTATTATGTAATTTCGGTGTCATACCGCACCAGCTATGGCAAGTGATGCCTTTACGCAAAAAAACAGCGTCTCATCAAACGACGAGACGCTGCCTTTACAACAATTACTGTTGTACGATTTCTCTTTGCTTGTAAGTTCCGCACACTTTGCAAACGCGGTGAGACAATTTCATTTCTCCGCAGTTTTCGCATTTTACCATACCTGGTACTGCCAGTTTAAAGTGTGTACGACGTTTGTCACGGCGTGTTTTGGAAGTTCTCCGTTGAGGTACTGCCATCGTTAAACACCTCCTTCATCTAGTTGAATGCCATTTAACACTCTGAGATCAGAGTTATCAAATCACTTGAAAAAATCCTTGAGCCCTGCCAATCGAGGATCGATCGGCCGGTTATCGCAATCACAATCCTGTTCGTTCAGGTTGACTCCGCATGTCTGGCACAGGCCTTTGCAATCGTCCTTACATAGAACAACCGCCGGCAAGTCCATCAATGCAGCTTCCTCCAGATAAGGACGAAGATCTACTGTATCGCTATTCACGTATATTGTATTATCTTCTTCCGCTACATTTTCCGGTTCTTCGCCGTGTCTGAATTCCTCATCCATGCTGAATTCACGATGGAGTTCAACAGGCTTCAGACAGCGAGCGCATGCCACCTGCAGATCAAGCTTCAACGTTCCGTTCACTTCCACAACCTTATCGACTCGATAACGCGCCTTCACATCTGCCTGCAATGGTTGTGCATGCAGGATGTCGCTGCGTTCGAATTTTACAAATTCGGAGTCCAGTGTCTGGTGAAACTCTATAGGCTGATCGCTCTGCGCCATTTTTCGAAATTGGAATTGCATAGTTATCACTCCAAACAAACAAAAATTATTTTACCAATGAATAGAGGTTTTTGTCAATCAAATTTTGTATTTTAACAACCTGTAAGGGTAAATCCCTTTACTGTAGCGGGATTCCCAGTGTTGATGCGGGTTTCTGGCATCTGATATTCACCTGAAATCCATCCAAAATTCGTCCAAATCCACTTGTGCTTCACCGCATATTTTCCAGTTGATCACATGAATTGAAGCCGCTTTTACGCTTCCAAAAGAGGAATGAGGTATAATGGAGCAGCCGCTGTCCAAGACAGCTTCAACCCGATCAGAAATCACACGGGTAGCATTGATTTTACCATACATATCCCTGCTGTATGCTATACAAATTATAATTATATCATGAAGCTTACAAAGGAGAATACCATGATGAATATCGCTGGCGTTATCGTTGAATATAATCCGTTCCATTATGGGCATCAGCTTCATCTGGATCGTACACGTCAGCTGACTGGCTGCGATGGGGTCGTCGCTGTAATGAGTGGTGGCTTCACCCAACGCGGAGAGCCGGCTAGCTTTAGTAAATGGGCGCGTGCTGAGATGGCGCTACGTGCAGGCTGTGATGTGGTGCTGGAGCTTCCCTCCGCTTATGCGGTACAGCCAGCAGAATGGTTCGCTTATGGCGCAGTAGCGGTGCTGGAGGCAACAGGTGTAGTGAATCAGCTCGTGTTCGGTAGTGAGTCTGGATCGCTGGAGCATTTGCAGACAGTAGCGATGCTAATGGAGCAGGAGCCAGAGCAGCTCCAGCAATCGATTCGCGACTATCTGAATCAGGGATGGAGTTACCCAGCTGCTCTCAGTCGCGCTGCTACGGCTTCTGGTCTGCTATCCACTGAAGCGGTAGCAATGCTCCAGCAACCGAATAATACGCTTGGATTGCAATACCTACGAGCAATTCATCAGCTGAATAGTCGGATTACTCCGCTTACGATTCAGCGTGAGCAGTCGGGCTATCATGATCTACAGCCAACACACGAGCAGATTGCAAGTGCAACCTCGATCCGACATATGCTACAGCATGAACCTGAGCGAGTAGCCGCCTATGTTCCTCCAGCGACATGGGAGATCATGCAGCGTGAAATTGCCGCTGGACGTGGTTCTGTACAAATGGACGCCTTATGGCTTCCCCTGCTGCAACGAATTGCTACTTCATCGCCCGAGATGCTGGCAGAATATTATGATATGAACGAAGGTATTGAGCATCGCCTTAAGCGTCTGCTGCCTTCCTTACCGGAGCCGTCTGTCAATCAATTGATCGACAGCTTGAAAACAAAGCGTTATACACGCGCACGATTACAGCGTCTACTCGCTCATCTACTGCTCGGTCATCGTAAGAACAGCTTGAATGAGCAGATGCTACGTCGTGGCCCAGGCTATTTGCGAGTGTTAGGCTTTACGCAGCGCGGACGAATTCTACTTAAACAAATGAAAAGTACCGCTTCGCTGCCAATCATCATGCGAGCAGCCGACTGCGAGCATGAGCAGATGATACTTGATATACAGGCAACGGTGATGCAAGCCGCCGGATTCACGGTTCAGCAGATGCGGGATCTGTATTCGGACTACTATTATCCACCGGTTCGTGTGTGATCTGAGCTGGAGATCGAAGATGCCGTTAAGCTGCTGTTCACCGTGTTTTATGGAGCATTTCTGACAGCGCGGTTGTATGCATCTGTGGATATTCGCAGCTTTTACGAGCTGCATATGAAGCAATTGAAACGACATTGAGGAGGCAATAGGATGAATCCAATTATGCCAGGTCGCCAGACCGCTTCGATTGAAGGGCCGTTCGTCGTTTTTATTATCGGTGTTCGTATTAATAAATGGCTTGCAATCAGGCAATGGCTTCCTGTCCTGCAAGCGATGGGACCTATGCTCAAGGAGCTGTACGAGAACCGCGAGCTTGGTTTTCTGGATGGGGCTTCTTTTATATCCGGGCGCGGCGTGTCGATTGTTCAATACTGGCGTTCTTATGATCAGCTAGAGCACTATGCGCACGGTGCCAAGCATCTGAGCGCATGGCAAAACTTCAATCGCAAATCTCGTGCAGGTGAAGCGGTTGGGATCTATCATGAAACGTATCTGGTCGAAAACGGGGCGTATGAATCGATTTATGTGAATATGCCAGCAACCGGGCTGGGACGTGCGGGTGAATTGCGTCCGATTGGTGCAGGACGGGAGACGTCGCGTGAACGGACGAATCTTGCGGACTCTGATACGATGACAGAGATCAAATAACGATATTAAAAAGGACGCCGAGAATAAGCTCAGCGTCCTTTTTTCTTTTTTCTAATCCATTGAATATACGTCATGAAATAGCGTTGTTACGTTTGGTGAATGTCTGTTTTATTTTAACATGTACATGTAGACGATTACGGTATTCCCAGGCCAGCTAAACGGATAAGCATTACAAGCTGCGGCAGCTATTAATCCGCTCGCATGATCCTGCAATGCATTGCGCTTCAATCACGATTTTGCTGGTAATGCTGCAATTGCCTTCAGCGCATCATCCATCGTTTGTACGGGGATAAGCTTGATCGTAGAATGCATACGATCAAGCTGTGCCTTGGCATCAGCGTAATTCCCCTGTGGCACAAGGAAAATCTCTGCTCCATTGTTCTGTGCAGCGACCACCTTATGCTGTACACCGCCGATAATGCCTACTGTACCATCCGAGTCGATCGTTCCCGTTCCGGCGATACGATAGCCCTTGGTCAGATCGCCAGGGGTTAATTGATTGTAGATTTCCAGGCTGAACATTAGACCTGCTGAAGGGCCGCCAATGCTCGTATCGGCAAACTTCACCTCGTGTGCTGGATCATCTGGTGTTACCTTTTGTACTTCTCCAATCGATACCCCAAAGCCAACACGAACACGTCCAATCGCATCCTGGAACTCGGTTAATGTAATATTTTGCTCTACGGTAGTGCCAGCGCGGTCGATAACGACCTTGACCACCTCACCTGCTTTTTTACTGCCTAAAATACTCTCCAGCTGCTGAATCGATGTGATCGCCTGTCCATCCACCTGCACGAATTTATCCCCGGCATGTATCGTTGTATTCCCATCCGGTACATTCACGACAAACACATACTGAGGCTCGATTTTGAAAGGAATGTTTGCCTTTTTATAGGCCGCAGCAATCGCATTCGATTGGGAGCTGTTCATATAATAGAGCTGCTCGGCTGCGTACTCCTTGCGATCACTCTGGGCTGGCTTAGGGCCAATCTCCTCGTCAGGATCAAATAAACTACCGATCAGCATCGCCGTATTCGCATAGCTGATCGATACCGTCGTCAGCATAAATGTCCCCTTTTCAGTTGGATCGCCGCCTGATACGCTTACGATCGGCTTTAGCTCATTGGCGCTGCCCGGCGCATTAATTACATAGGGAGTCGGCATATAGACAAGCACATAGACAAACAGGAGTAAGCAAAGCAAATAAACCCATATTCGCTTTTGCGAAAACGGGGATTTTAGGGATGAGCCGGACACGCAGTTCTCTCCTTTACACTCTAATGCCTGAACAGGCGGGATATTCGCCGCAACACGTCTTGCCGTTCCATGCCAATCGGTACAGACTATGATCCAGGATGCTGTACTCGCTGGAAAGAAACGGACAGACCGTTGTCGATAACGACCTATCTGTCCGTCTATTATCCCATGACCAGCGCAGCAAATCCACTTTGACGCTAGCTACTCATTTGGAGCAATTATGAATTGGACATCGCTCCGAATTTGAGCTTCAACTCCTGCTCGATCAGTGGCGGGACAAAGTCAGACACTGGCCCGTCAAAGCGTGCAATCTCCTTCACCATACTGGAGCTCAGATAGGAATAGCGCGGATTGGTCATCATAAAGATCGTCTCTGCATCAGGATTCAGCTCGCGGTTGATCGAAGCCATTTGCAGTTCATATTCAAAATCGGTTACCGAGCGAATACCGCGTACGATAACATGCGCTTCACGCTCGCGGATATAATTCGCCAGCAGATCGCGGAAGCTATCGATCTCCACATTGGGCAGATCCGCCGTAACCTGCTTGAGTTGTTCTACACGCTCCTCGACGCTGAAGAGCGGCTTTTTGCTCATATTGTTGAGTACAGACACTACAAGCGTATCGAATTGACGTGCTGCACGGTGAATGATATCCAGATGCCCCATCGTCACAGGATCAAAGCTACCCGGATATACCGCGATCCGCTTGCCGCCAGTCGGTACAGATTGGATCAGCTTGCTCTGCTCGTTATTCATCTAACGTTCCTCCCTGCTGTTCCTCATTCTCGTCCGATGCTTCTACAGCATTCTGTTCTGGCTCATAACGGTAGACGTATAGCGTGGTGTCTCCATATTCTGCTTGCCGCACGCCGATAAAATGCTGGCATTCCGTTGGATACGGGTGCCCGGTTTCAAATTCCAGTACGATGGTCGCTCCCGGATTCAATAAACCGCGCTCATGCATTTCCTGCATCAGCTCAATACCATTTTTCATCCGATAAGGTGGATCAAGGAATACGAGATCAAAGGTAGCCTCGCGCTTCTGTAATACCTTGAGCGCACGTCCTGCTTCATTGCGATAAATCTCCGCTTGCTCAGTCAGTCTTGCGGACTGTACATTGCTCTTGATGACCTCGATGCTTTTGTATTCCATATCGATAAATACACCGTGCTCCATCCCACGGCTTAACGCTTCAATCCCCAGTCCACCCGTTCCAGCAAACAAATCCAGCACATGACCGCCATCAAAATAAGGCCCAATAATGCTGAACATCGCCTCCTTCACCTTATCGGTTGTTGGACGGGTTCCGTTTCCCGGTACCGCTTTAAGCGGTCTTCCTTTTGCACTTCCAGAAATGACTCTCATTCCAATCAATTCACCCTCTATATATAATGTAGAACAGCCTGTTGATCACCGATGGTCGCATCCTTCTACGATTTATCTCCATCATCCGATATCTGTCCGCTCTGATCAGTTCGGTCAGCTTGTATAGGCTTGAGCAAACTAATAACAGTCGCTACATGCCATGTACAGCCCAACCTTTACGCTTGAGGTTCATTACCCGCAAGGGCGCTACCCACCAAGCAAATACACGACGTTATCGTATCATATCAGACGGTCGTTGCAAAATCATATTACGTTCTGCTTGCCTTTCATGACAGCCATCTGCTACAATACTGAACAAACGTTCAGTATCGAGAATGTCGAGGTGAGAATATGAACAAAAAGCAAGCTCAAAGTGAGCAAACACGTAAAAAAATAAGCGACGCCGCCCGTAGTTTATTTGTACAAAAGGGCTACAAGGCGACCTCGATCGAGGATATCGTTGCCGCTACAGGCAGCAGCAAAGGGAATATTTATTACCATTTTAAAAGTAAGGAAGGGCTCTTCTCCTACTTACTGCATGAATGGGATCGTGACTGGCTGGAAAAATGGCAAGCCCGTCTTCCCTCTTACGCAACCGCTACTGCCAAAATGTACGGACTTGCCGAGCAGATTGTACGCGAGGATCTGAACCATCCACTTACTCGTGCAGCGGACGAATTTTTCAGTAATGATGAGCAAAAGAGTGAGATTGAGGAAAAGATGAACACGATGATGCAGGAGCATCTGCTGTTCAATCGCCAACTGATTCAGGAAGGCGTCGATGGTGGCGAATTCAGCGGTGAACAGATTGAGCAAAAGGCGCTTGTGCTGGAGGGCATTATCGTCGGCATGAGCCGTGTTTGCCGTAATCAGCCGCTTGAGCAGGTGCTAAAGCATTATCAGTTTGCGATTGATACTTTTTTACATGGCATTGCAGCCGGACCGCAGCAGTCATAGCACGTCTATCGCTCTGTTGCTCATCCGGTATTTTTAAACCTTTTTACTGACCGAATGTTCAGTATGTATTGCTTTCAATTCAATTGTTTCATGTGATTCGGCTCGTGTCCCCATGGCACGCAGTTATTTTACGGAGGAAATCATGTCACTTTTAATGCGTAATCGAGCAGCGCTGTTGCTGCTAATGTTTAATATCTTTCTCGTATTTACCGGGATTGGACTTGTTATTCCGATCATGCCTACGTATATGAATGAGCTGCATATCGGCGGTAGTGTGCTTGGATTGATGGTTGCAGCCTTTTCGATCAGTCAGCTGATCTTTTCCCCATATAGTGGTCGCTTATCTGACCGAATCGGGCGTAAAAAATTGATCATTACAGGGATGGTCATCTTTGCGATCTCGGAGTGGTTGTTTGCCATCGCTCATGCGCCAGCGCTACTATTCGTCTCGCGCGCGATTGGTGGTCTGGGTGCGGCGCTGATTATGCCATCGGTTATGGCGTACGCTGCCGATATCACTTCCAATGAGGAACGTGGCTCGGCGATGGGCTTTATCAATGCAGCCATCACAACAGGCTTTATTATCGGGCCAGGGATTGGCGGCTTGCTGGCAGAGTATGGCATTCGAGTGCCTTTCTATGCGGCAGCCATTGCCGGACTCGTGGCTGCGATAGCAACGTTATTGATGCTGCCAGAATCGTTATCACCGGAGCGTCGTGCAGAGCTGACGACGAGTCAGGGTAAAGGCGATAGTCTGGTACGTCAGCTATTGCAATCGTATCGCAAGCCGTATTTCCTTAGTCTGATCATCGTTTTCGTGGCTTCTTTTGGTCTGGCGAATTATGAAACGGTATTCTCTCTGTTCGTTGACCACAAATTCGGCTTTACGGCGCAGGATATTGCGATCATTATTACGTTTGGCTCGATTGCTGGCGCGGTTTTGCAGGCAACGATCTTTGGCTGGATGATGAATCGCTTTGGTGGGCAGAAGCTAATTATTGTCTGTCTGATCGCTTCGGCTATTTTTATCGTGTTGACACTGCTTGTGCATACGTACTTCCTGATCTTTGCTGTTACATTTGCGGTGTTTCTGGCGATGGACATTTTGCGTCCAGCGATCGGTACGCAGCTTTCACAGCAGGCTGGACATGAGCAAGGCTATGTAGCTGGACTAAACTCAGCGTATACGAGTCTTGGAAATATTGCAGGGCCGATTGTGGCGGGCGCACTGTTTGATCTGGATGTGAATTATCCATATATGATGGCTGCGATTATTTTGACATTATGCTTTTTGCTGTCGTTGCGTGTTAAACCGCAAACGCCGGGGCGTTCTGATCGTAGTTCATCAGAGGCTAGTTCGGGTGCAGTTGAATCACACTGATCATTCCTACAATCACTAATAAATAAGATTAGCTATACATCATTCCTGTTCACTCGGATGGTTATGGCTGATCTTATTTTTGTTGGGAGTGTTCTATTGGCTTGGTTTGTTATATGTAGTTGTTTGTCAACTATAAGCTTAGCAACTACTGAACTACCTATAGCTATGTCACTGCATACGAGCGTTGCGCCAAGTAGAGCAACGCTGTATCTACGCACCGATACCCGATAGACAGACCAATACGCGATAGACAGGTAATGATCGCTATAAATAATCGCTATATCTGCATAACTACAAAATCATCTATCGTGCGAGAAATTACGTAAGAACTTCGGGCTTATAGTTTCTGTATTAAGCTACGATAATACGTGCGCAATCGATCTTTTAGCTCTACGGGTTCTATCTGTGATAATGTGGTGCCTAATCCGGTCAGGTAGCTGAGCATGAAATCGATCTCCTCTGGCTCGTAGCTTCCTTCTAGCTGCCAGACTTTGCCTGTATGTACTAGCTTCATGGAAGGCAATAAACGGGCATATACGCGGCGTTCGTCGGTTAGGTCTGGTAATTTGCAATGAAAATGGATAGCTCCAGGCGTTGGTTGGCGCAGGGTTGGGGCAGAATGTAGATCGATATCGGTAAATGCTAGTTCAGTCTGCTCCTCTACTCGTCTGATCGATTGAATTCGATCGCAGCGAAATACGCGGTATTGCTGTTTATCCATATCGTAGCTACGACAATACCAGTAGCCTTCCATCACATATACAGCAAAAGGCTGAATGCGTCTTTCGCTCACATGTGTACTGGAGGAATAGCTAATCTGCACGATGCGTTGATCGGCTGCGGCAAGCAATAGCTCTTCCAGACATTGTCCCGGCTCTGCCTCCATATGATGATAGAAGGCAACGCGATCGCGGAATTGCTCGATCTGCTTTTGCTGTTGCGGAGAGGCGATGTCTAAAAACTTGGCATTGATGGAGTCAAATGATACGCCAAATACCGCACCGGAAAAGCTTTCAAGTGCCTGCATTGAAAAATACAGCGCCAGCACCTCGCGTGCAGTAAATGAAATCGGTGGCAATGTTGCGGTATCGAGTAGGCGATACCCTCCGTACCGTCCATGTTCGGCATATAACGGTACACCGATCTCCTCCAATGCCTCTACATCGCGAATAGCAGTACGCCGTGAAATATGAAAATGCTCCATAAGCTCAGCCAGTGTAAAACGACGCTGACGGTATACATAGCGCTGCATCTGCTGTAAACGTTCTGCTTTTTTCATAGTCGCCTCTTTTCTATACCGTTTACTGTTTTAAAGGTGCCACATTCTGGCACCTTATTCTTTTATGCTATTACTGTATCACATTACAGGAGGCGATGATAATGAACAAAGACCAAACGACATCCGCTACAGAAGCTACAGCATGTACGCGCAAGGAAGCTACGAATCAGCAGGCTACGGAGCAACAATCGGGAGCTGCTGTACAGACCGAGGTTATTCCGTTTCTGTCCTTGAATGGAAAGGCTGCTGAAGCGATTGCCTTTTATGAACAGCTGGGCGCAAAGGTGCTGTTGAAGGTAACGTATGCGCAGCTGGCTGCGATGGACGATAGCTTTCATGTACAGGCTGGGCAGGAGCATTACATTACGCATTCCGTGCTGGAGCTGGGAAGCGGTAAGCTGATGATTGCGGAGGAAGCTGTAGATACGGAGCAGACCTGGCAGGCTGGCAACTCCTTTTCACTCTGTCTGCAATCTCGTCAGCATGAGGATATGGAAACACTGTATAATCGGCTGGTGGCTGATCCGCGTTGTACGATTATTGTTCCATTTGCCCCTAATTCGTTTAGCACTGGTTATGCGGCAGTTCGTGATCCGTTTGGTATTGTTTTTCAATTCACGGTGACTCGTCACGCGTTTTAAAAAAGTTGATAACTTCAGGGTTAACGGTGTGAGTTCTTGAGTTCTTGACTTTTACATGTTTAACATTAAATATTATGCTCAATCAACATCAGCGGCAACAAGCTAACATACTATGAATTAGAAAAACACCCGATCTTTAGTACTCAGATCGGGTGTTGAATAGGCTTGGATTTCATAGACTCAACGCATTCTATTTCATCTATTCATCCATATGTGCAAAAGTATGATCGAATTAGTTCACGATAAATTTCACTCGTGTACCATCTGGATATTTGGTGAGCTGATTACCGACCCAGGAACCAGCGCCACGGTTATCCGATGGTGTTATGTAACGGATGTCTGCACCTTGGCCGCCTTCAAGACACATTGCCATCGGCCATTCATCACGATCATAGCCGCTTTTCGTTGGTACGCCTTTTAGCGATTCCTCGCGGCGCTCATCTGCACCAGAGCGATCGATCGTACATACGGCAGAGTGACCATCTGCAATCGCATCTCGAATATGAGAGGCAGTTTCAGGATAGCGACTGGATGGGAAGGTCAGGGTATAGTCATACGCAGCTGCTGCATAAGCCTGAGATCCATTATTTTCACCTTGTAGCAGCGCTGGTGTCGTCAATAGCACCACCAGCATCATTAACATCATGCCTAGCTTTTTCATTCGTTTCAATCCAATCAACTCGCTTCCTCTAGGTTTATTGATTCTTGCTTCGCACGATCTACAGCAAGCGAGCACGAGCTAAGCTTCTGCTGTCGATTGTGCACAACTGGAATCTAGTACCATTTTAAGCGAATGAATGTAAAACTTAAATCTTTTTATGTTAAATTTTGGATTAAATTTAATGGAATTGTAAAATTTCGTGTGCCGATCCGATTATTCTGAATCGGTATTGTAGGCAAGTCAACGATACATGACAGAAGAAATATAACAATTGCTCCTCCAAACAAAAAAGGACCCTGCCTGGGATCGAGGCAGGGTGTAGGCAATATTTATATCAAAAGGGGTATGTCTGTATCTTAAACGCACAAGCTGAAATGAAGCTGATATGAACCTAAAAATTAGCTTAAAATTCAAAAAAATACGTTATGAAGCAGATTAGATTTACTATTTTTTACAATCTCAGTGTAAGATAGAGAAGTAAAGGTTACCTGAATTAGCATTTACACCGATAATAGAAATATGCCCTGTTTCATGGCAGGAAAGGAGGAATGTATTCATGGATATCGCTTCTTTGTCCACTGCAATGAGTCAAAGTTCAGTGTCACAGGCCGCTAGTATTAAAGTACTTGCTCTATCCAAGGATATGGCTGAGCAACAAGGTCAGCAATTAGCAGAAATGCTGAAGCAAGCTCCTCATCCAAACCTGGGAAGCACATTGGACATTCGCGCGTAATGGCGAATCCCAATCCCAGCTATGTGTGTGATGCAAGCGCAGCATGATAGCGTTGATATCGTACATATAGCATGTGATAGCTTCCACTAGCAACAAACAAAACCGTCCCTTCTGCATAAGAAGAGGCGGTTTTGTTTGTTTTAAAATTTGTTCTACATTTGTTCTGGAGTTTATACTGAATCCTGCTTCTAGCTGATGTTCAGTGTGTATTTGCTCTAGCATATAGCTTTTATAATGCTCGTCTATTGACTACATACAGATAGACTAAAGCCATTAAAATCGCAATCGAGCAGACTACGATTCCACTTCTTCGAGTAGCTTCACAGCTAATTCACCAAAATCGGGATCATCTCGCAGCTGCTCCAACACCTCTCGCACCTCAGATAACTGATGCTCTGAGCGTAATAACGAAAAAGCTGCCGCACGAACCAAAATGTATTCATCGCTCTGTAGGATAGATGCTGCCATACGAATATCCTCGGATTGCAC
The DNA here is from genome assembly GCF_034055775.1 of Paenibacillus hunanensis. Lineage (NCBI taxonomy): Bacteria > Bacillati > Bacillota > Bacilli > Caryophanales > Paenibacillaceae > Paenibacillus > Paenibacillus hunanensis. The sequence continues at coordinate 3,688,354 of NZ_CP139194.1, forward strand.
ACCAAGTGCAGTTAATGCCTCCAGCATAGCGATCTGTACATATTCCTCATCGCTTTCCTGTGCCCAATGCCCATGAATAGCATTGCGAACAGATGCGTGCTGAGAGGATTCACTGTATAAGCCCAGCACCTTCCAGCATTCAATACGTAAAATATCTTCACTTTGATCCGTTTGAGCGGTATTCAGTAGTAGCTCCAGATCTTCTGTATCCAGAGCAGAATCAATACGAAGCAGAGCTTGCAAACGTTCGTCTGTGTTCCATTGCTGCCAGCCATTCAGATGCTCTGACAAAGGAATTCGCCTCCGCTCTATCCTAAAATAATCGGTTATGCCGCTATGCAGCGATATTACCCTATTTGCAAAGTATTGCATCTCACCCTTGCAATCTTACATATGAGGCAGGCTGCCGAAGTCCGAATGAAGAATTAGCTTCTCTTTACGCATCCAGCTCTTCTAATGCGGTACGTGCCATCGTTTGAATAACTGCATCCTCCATGGGTGGATTGTGCAAACCTGCACGCACGTCACGATACAGGCGCTCAAGTGGTAGATTTTTCGATAAGGCGGCACCGCCTACGATCTTCATCGATTTGTCCACTACCTGATTGGCTAGATGAACGGCATTATATTTGACCAGACCGAAGTCCGGGCGCATATGCTTGCGCTCCTCTGGCTGACGATCCCAGCGATCTGCCACATCATATAGCAGTGTGCGAGCAAGACGCAGCTCGCTCTCGATCTGACCGATCCATTGACGGATATGCGGTAAAGTGGCGATCGGCTCATTCAAGCTATTTGGCGTGTAGTTGGCAGCATATTGAAGCGCAAAGTCACGTGCGGCATAGGCGATACCTAGATAACAAGCAGGAATATGGAGCAGCCAGCCGTCACCGTCGTCGCGTCCTGTTTTCGGTGTGCCCGGTTTGTAGATGTTAAGTACCTGACGATCCGGTACAAATACATCGTGAAGCACAACATCGTGGCTACCAGTTGCCCGCATACCGAGCGTATTCCACGTCTCCTCTACCTCAATCCCTTCTCGGGAACGAATTAGAAAATCACCGATTTCCGGTTGTCCATCTAACCCTGCACTCACAATAAAATCGATCAGCATCGGACTGAGTGTACTGTACGTTTTACGTCCATTTAATAGCCAGCCACCGTCGGTGCGTACGGCTGTTGTTTCGGGACGACCGCCACGTGTCGGACTACCTGTACCGCGTTCACTGGCAAATTTGTTAATCATATTGCCATGTGCTACAACATCCTGACAAAATTCCGAAAAGGTCGGCTCCGGCCAACCGTCTGCCTCGCGAAAATGCAGCATCATCCCACCATGCCAGCCTGCACTGAGCGCAGTCGAGCCATCGCCACGAGCGATACGCTCCTGCACCAGCAGCCATTCATACAGCGACAGTCCATCCCCACCATAATCACGGCTGACCGTCAGCTTTGCATAGCCCGCTTCCTTCAAGTCCGCAAAATTTTCAAATGGAAATGTTCCTTCCGCATCATGCTTGGCTGCTCGCTCTGCAAAGCGTACGGCCAGCCGATCTGCCCAGGCTGCCAGCTCTGCCTCTCGTTCATTGCGGATAAATTGATCGATTCGTTTGCCAGTCATTGTGTCTCCGTCCTTTCCTCACGAGCCGATCATAGTGAAAATGGATCGATCATCGGCTCTGCTCTTATCTTTATCTGTACTTGATCGAATAGGAGTCATCCTTCAATAACTAGATTGTTAAGACAGTACTATCCTATTAACCCAAGCTGTTTGCCCCGAATTATAGTCGAGCATGATATATAGTATAAAACATATTGGCTACTTATGCCTTCACTGCTCATGTACAATCAGTAATTCCAAAAATTCGTCAAATGTATCACTCACGTCAACCAATTCCTCACCATCCATCAGGAAAACATAGATCATCCCATAATCCTTTGCACGTAGCGAAAGCAAAAAGCTATGACCGCCCTGATCATAAGCAAATGGGAATAAGTCGATTAATTGCGGAAAGGATTTAATTAAATCTTTATAGATCTGCTCAGCTGTCAATTCGCCGTAACGGATAGAATCAAAGCCACCAAAGATGATTTCATTACGCTCCATCCATTCATCAGGCAAGTAACCCCCATTGTACTGCAAATACAGCTGGCGAAACGACTCCGGGAATTTCCAGTTGTACAGTTTCTCCAGTTCGTCCAGGTCTGCGGGAGTTAATGGGTGTTCGGATTGCTCCAAAATCATTTTCGTCATAGGGTGGGTACCTCCTTGTAGTAATCGGGTCTTATGTATAGATCGGTGACGACTGTTATTTAGTTGAAGGCATATATCAATTTCTCATACTTCGATTTAGTATGCTTCATATTGCCTTCTATTATTTCCCACTGCAAATAACATAGTTAACTGTTGCTCGTATCCCAGACCTATTCCCTGTTCTCTCTCATGTAAAACAGATTCGCCGTTCATGCCTTTATGACTCATCAAAAATCAGTAAATCCAAAAATTCGTCAAACGTATCCGCAATTTCATAAAAATCTTCGCCATCCATTGCGAACAAGCTTACCTTTCCGTAATCTTCTGCGCGCAGCGACAATACAAAGCTATGTCCGAATCCATCATAAGCAAATGGAAACAGATCAATTAATTGCGGAAAAGACTCAATTAAATCCAGATAGATCTGCTCGGCGGGCACCTTGTCATATCGAATCGCATTAAAGCCACCGAAAATGATACCTTGCTGCTCCGCCCATTCCTCCGGTAGGTAACCGCCATTGTACTGCAAATACAACTGACGGAACGACTCCGGGAATTTCCAGTTGTACAGTTTCTCCAGCTCGTCCAGATCTGCGGGAGTGAGTGGGTGTTCGGATTGTTCCAGAATCATTCTAGTCATAGGATGCGTACCTCCTTAGCATTGAACTGATCTTATGTATCGATCGATATAACTTTATCGTTTCTTATTTTCCACTATAAATAACGTTGCGATCTGTTGCAAATTAAGATAGACCATAATCCTGCTTAGCAGGACTACGGTCCAAGTTTGAATTGTTTATTGGGATTGATAAATAAGGCTCCCTACCTTACCAGTTAACAGGTTGACCGAGATTATACGCCACTGTGCGGGTGCCTTTAACCCCTAGACGAACACGGAACAGACCGCCATCAAGCGTACCATCGTCCGGCTCACGTTCACCGCGTGCAGTCGTTATGTACAGCTCGTCCAGATCAGCACCGCCAAATACACAGGATGTTACATTATCAGCAGCAACCTGCACTTCGGCAACGACTTCGCCTGTCGCTGGATCGATGCGAGATACACGGCGTCCACCCCAGCGAGCAACCCACAGCATGCCTTCTTCGTCGATCGTCATACCATCAGGGAAGCCATCTGCATCGTCGACCTCGGTAATCACGCGTGCATTGCCAATCGAGCCATCTTCGATATCATAGTCGAACGCGCGGATCGTCAGTGTTGGCGTATCGATATAATAAAAGAGGCGTCGATCTGCACTCCATGCAAGCCCATTGGAGGTGGATACCTCGCTTAGCAGCAGGCGTACGTTACCGGATGTATCCATGCTATACAGCGCACCCGCCTTTTTCTCATCGCTCAAGCTCATCGTACCTGCGATAAAACGACCGTATGGATCACATTTACCGTCATTGAAGCGGTTGCCAGGGCGACCTTCCTCTGGATCATGAATGGCGATCTTCTCACCGGTTTGCAGATGAATACGATAGAATCCACTGAACAACGCCGCGATAGCTTCGTCCTCGGTATACGGTACAACCGCACCGATATGCTCGCCTACCTCAATCGCCTGATCCTCGCCAGTTGCCGGGTTGTAGCGATGAAGCTTGAATCCTTCGATATCGACCCACAGCAGCTCCTGTGTTCGTTCATCCCAGCTTGGCCCTTCGCCTAGCTTTGCTTTTGCATCCAGTACCAGTTCCGCTTCATATTGCTTCATCGTAACGCCTCCTGTACATGTCATTTCGATTTACGGCATGTGTTTGTTAAGTCACATTTAACCACGATTCCAATCATACTTAATCGCCTGTAAAAAGGCGCGTGCCAGCACCATATGCCCTTTGGTATTCGGATGCACATGATCCCATCCATGTGACAGTGTAGCTGGATAGATATGCTCACCCATACGGTCAAAAGCCGCCTGTGTATCCACGCATGGCACACCTGTCTCGGCAGCAATGCGTTTCACTGCCTCGCCATAAATATCCATCGTGGCACGCATTGGATCTTCCACTGTCGTGCTCATATAATATGGCGTCATCAATACCAGACCTTTGACCTTAGGCAAAGTGTCCACCACAAGCTTGCGCAATGTCTGCTCATACTCGTCCAGATACACATGCTGGCCCGGATCGGTTGGGCGATCGAATTGACGCCACACATCGTTAATACCGATCATAATGGATACCCAGTCCGGCGAGTGAGCAAACACATCCTCTTGCCAGCGTGCTTCCAGATGACGCACGGTATCACCGCTTGTACCTGTATTCAGTACACGCAGATTATAATCCGGGTAAGCTGCATTCAGTAAGGCATCGACCAACCCTACATATCCATCCCCAATCACCCAGTGCTCACCTACCGGACGTGCGCGACCACAATCCGTAACGGAATCACCAATCATCAACAGTATGCTATTCGGCTCTATTTTCATTTCAATCCATCCCTTCTGTCTCTAATTGTTATATGGTGTGGAAACTATAATATTCCTATCTTCATCATTTAAATGGCCAGAAACCATATTGCCAGTACGTGTATTACCAATGTGTACGTTACCAGCCCTGACGATGTAGCCAATCTGCACAGCGCTCTGTCCAGCTTCCCATGGACGGATGACCTGTAGCCAAACCTGCTCCATGCCCACCATGGTCATACACATGCAGCTCAAACGGAACACCGTGCTGCTCAAGCGCAAGCGCCATGCGCAAACTATTTTGCACCGGAACGGCTTCATCGTCTGCGGTGTGCCAGATAAAGGCTGGCGGTGTATGCGTAGTGACCTGACGCTCTGCACTATGAGCAGCGATACGCTCGGCTGAAGCATCTGTGCCTAATAGTGCGTTCTTAGAGCCTTCATGTCCATAGCTCTCCATCGTGATCACAGGATAACAGAGCACCATTAGATCCGGGCGAGAGCTAACGGATGCCACGCGTCCATCAGGCAGGGTAATCTCCTGCTCGCTGAATACCGTGCCTGTCATTGCAGTCAGATGTCCACCTGCTGAGAAGCCCAGAATACCAATTCGATCAGGACGTAGTCCATATTGTGATGCATGTGCACGTACATGACGAATAGCAGCCTGTCCATCTTCCAGCGGTGTACTACGATGCTTAGGGGTCAAGCGATATTGCAGCACAAAAGCTGAAATCCCTTGCTCATTCAGCCACTGCGCGACAGGCCCACCTTCATGATCGGCTCGAAATTCATAGCCGCCACCAGGCAAAACGATCACTGCACTTGTTGCGTCAGGAACCAAATAAGGCTCCAGATAAGGACGTGTACCTGTCTCATCCACAATCTGTTCATCCGCAATCCAAATACGTTCCATATGTACCCTCCACTTCGGAATTGAGCTAGCTTCATCCAGCTATGCTCTTATTCTCACACTTATGCTAGCGTATGTCTGCAAAAATATGCCCTGGCTCGAAAGCCAGGGTATAGGCAAGCTCATGCGCTATTGCTATAAACGATTCTATTGTAAGCGCTTTAGATAATCGTTTCAATGATGAATCTTCGCCATGTTCATGCCGATACGTGATGATCTGATCACCTATCGGTTGATGAACTAGTAAAGATTGCGGAATTGCTCTGGTGTTACGCCTTCCAGACGACGGAATGTCGCTACAAAATGACTTGAGTCACGGAAACCGACCTGACCGGATACTTCCTTAATCGTCATACGCGGATACAATGTCATTAATTCCTTCGCCTTACGCAAACGAAGCAAAATGAAATACGCATAGGCGGTCATACCAAATGTTTGCCGAAACAGCGTGTTCAGATGTCTTGCACTCACGCCAACCTGCTGTGCCATATCCTCCAATCCAATATTCGGATCATCATAATGTGCCTCCATAAAGCTCATCAGTGGTGCGAGACGCTCAACTGTATGCGACAGGGATGGCAGATTGTTCACACGTCCATGCTTTTTCAGCAGGGTCAGGAAACGATACAGATCGGCGCTCGTATCCAGTCCGGATAGATCACGGTTGCTGCGAATCTGCCCCAGCAGACTTCCTGCAAAAAACTCCAGCTCACAATCCCGATCCCATTCATAATAAGCCGAATGTGACAAACCAAAGGTAGATAGCAACGCAAGCGACTGCGGACCGCCAAAGGTCAGATACGTTGTCTCCCAGATTCCGCTAATCGGACGATAGCTATGTGCATCGCGCGGAGCCAGCAATACACCGGAGCCAGGCTTCACCATATAACGCGCTCCACCAAAGGTAAACTCGCCTTCTCCACGTACGCTCTGTAGCCAGTGATAACACGGATAACCATCCGGACGCTCAATGCTCTCCTGATCCGGATTCTCGCCAATACTTTCCATATGAATCGGTAATTGCAGGTCTTTCAGTTCACTAAAAAAGCGGCGATGCGGATTGGTAACGTACATGATCATTCACATCCTATATCCTTATTTTAATATCATAGTTTAATTATCTTATATTTTACAAGGGTTTGTTATCGTTTAGTATAGAATTATTCTTATACAAGGAGTGACAACGTTGATCAGCAACCGACTTCCTAAAATGTTTTATGGCGGTGACTATAACCCGGAACAATGGGATCACGGCACGCATCTCGACGATCTAGAGCTGTTCAAGCAGGCTGGTATTGATATCGCTACGCTCAACGTCTTTTCATGGGCTCGCAATCAGCCAGACGAGGTTACATACAACTTTGAATGGCTGGACAACTACATCAACAGCCTTTATGAAAGCGGTATCTATACTTGTCTGGCTACAAGCACAGGCGCACATCCAGCATGGATGGCAACCCGATACCCAGACATTTTACGAGTGGAAAAAGATGGCCGCAAGCGCAAATTTGGCGGTCGTCATAATTCCTGTCCAAACAGTCCAACCTATCGCCATTACTCTGTAGAAATTGCTCGCAGGCTGGCAGAACGCTACAGGGAGCATCCGGCTATACTGGTATGGCATATCTCCAATGAGTACGGCGGCGAGTGCTATTGCGATAACTGTGAGAAAGCGTTCCGCGTCTGGCTGAAGCAACGCTATGGCACGCTGGATGCTGTCAACAAAGCGTGGAATACCGCTTTCTGGGGCCACACCTTTTACGATTGGGATGAGATTGTTGTTCCGGATCATCGCAGTGAGGAATGGGGCGAGAATAGCTCTAGCTTTCAGGGCATCTCGCTTGATTACACACGCTTCAATTCGGATAGCATGCTGGAATGCTATCAGCTGGAATATGACGCGATTCGTTCGATCATTCCTGATGCGCTGATAACGACCAACCTCATGGGCTTCTACAAACCGCTTGATTACTTCAAATGGGCAAAACATATGGATATCGTGTCATGGGACAACTATCCAGGTCTGAATACTCCAGTCAGCTTCACCGCTCTCGCACATGATCTGATGCGCGGTCTAAAAGACGGTGATCCGTTCATGCTAATGGAGCAAACGCCAAGCCAGCAAAACTGGCAGCCGTACAACTCTCTGAAGCGTCCAGGTGTGATGCGGCTATGGAGTTACCAGGCTGTTGCACATGGTGCCGATACGGTTATGTTCTTCCAGCTTCGCCGCTCGATCGGTGCATGTGAAAAGTTCCATGGTGCTGTGATTGAGCATGCTGGACACGCGAATACGCGCGTGTTTCGTGAAACGAGTGCGCTTGGTCACGAGCTGCAAAAGCTGGGCGATCAGCTGCTTGATTCAAGGATTGAAGCAAGCGTAGCGATTCTGTTCGATTGGGACAACTGGTGGGCAATCGACAAATCGAGTGGGCCAACCGTTGCACTCAAATACGTCGAACAAATTCATAAGTATTATAAAGCATTGTATAACCGGAATGTGCAGGTAGACATCGTCTCAGTCGATTCGGATCTGAGCGGCTACAAGCTTGTGATTGCTCCTGTACTGTACATGGTCAAGCCTGGCTTAGCAGCAAAGCTAGAGCAATTCACCGAAAATGGCGGCACCTTCGTCACGACCTTCTTTAGCGGCATCGTGAATGAAAATGATCTGGTCACACTGGGTGGCTATCCGGGTGAACTGCGTAAGCTACTTGGCATCTGGGTCGAAGAAATTGATGCCCTGCTTCCGTCCATGCGTAACTCCATCGTCATGAAGGAAACGATCGGCGAATTGAGCGGCAGCTATGAATGCGGCATGCTCTGCGATCTACTTCATACCGAGGGAGCCGATGTGCTTGCCGAATACGGTACAGACTTTTACAAGGGCATGCCTGTATTGACAAGACATGCATTTGGTAAAGGGGAAGCCTGGTATATTGCCTCCGATGGTGAAGAATCCTTCATTGCAGGTCTACTACAGCATCTGTGTCAGCAACAAAGCATTCAGCCTGTTCTGGATACGCCAGCTGGTGTGGAAGCCGGTCGTCGTGTGAAGGATGGTCAAGCCTTCCTGTTTCTGCTGAATCACAATGCAGAAGCGGCAACCGTAGAGCTTGGCTCGCTTCAGACGAGCAATATGCTGGAAGACCAGCCGGTAGGCAGCTCGATTGAGGTACCTGGTAATGGGACGATTATTTTATCTGTAAAATAATGCCATCCATTACTGTGCTTATTGTAACATGAAAATAGCGATACGTAAATGTAGAAAAATACATTTTACGTATCGCTATTTTTGTCGAATTTGCTCATCTTACGCTCGTTTAGTCGAAATAACGAACGAACTCGTTCAGCACGTCATTATTATATCGAACCGTTTATATCATGCGCGGGTTCTGTTGTTGGATAAAGCTTTTGCTCTTGAACTCACCAGTCTTACCGATGTTGCCTGTACACGTATTTATGATCGTGAGCGATACCGAGTGCCGTAGTCGTTCACTTTTTTCTTATTGATAGGAAATGGATTGCCTATGCTCTGCTCGATATCGACCATTAGAGTTGGCTTTTCAATCGGACTGCAACAGATGTTCGCTCACTTCCATATTTTAATTGGAAGCTGGTAATTTTACAAGATGACACCGTCTTTAAAAATAGCAATCTCGCGGAAGCCATGACGCTCACTGTTCGTCTCCAGACGACCGGAAGCGATATCGACGATCTGCTCTAACAGCTCCAGTCCAACTTGCTCCATCGTTCTCCCTTCTAGTAGCTGACCTGCGTTAAAATCAATCCAGTGCTTTTTCCGGTTCGCTAGCTCGGATTGGGTAGCAATCTTCACCGTGGGTACAGGTCCACCAAATGGCGTCCCTCGTCCTGTCGTAAACAGCACAATATGCGCACCTGCTGCCGATAGTGCGGTCACCGACACCAGATCATTGCCAGGCGCTTCTACAATATTTAGCCCGGTACGCTGTACACGATGACCATAACGCTGTACATCGACTACCTGTGAATGACCGCCTTTTTGTGTACAGCCGAGCGACTTTTCCTCCAGCGTTGTAATGCCACCTGCCTTATTACCTGGTGATGGATTTTCATAAATATTTTGCCCATGATCGACAAAGTATTGCTTGAAGCCGTTGATCAGCTGTACCATATCCTGAAATACCTGCGGACTGGCAGCTCGATTCATGAGAATCGTCTCCGCGCCGAACATTTCTGGCACCTCGGTCAATATGGCGGTACCACCTGCGGATACGAGCAGATCGGCAACCTTACCTACAAGCGGATTCGCGGTAATACCGGATAAGCCATCGGAGCCGCCGCATTTTAAACCGAGCTTGAGTGCAGATAATGGCACAGGCTGGCGCTGCTCCTGTTCGGCAAGCTGCGCTAGCTCCTCCAAATAGGCCATCCCTGCTTCCAGCTCGTCCTCTACCTCCTGCGCCTTCAGATAGCGGATTTTACCAGCATATTCGGCTGGAATACCTGCTGCGAATTCATCCACCTGATTGTTCTCGCAGCCCAGCCCGATCACAAGCACGCCTGCCGCATTAGGATGCAGAACGAGTGAGGTTAATAGCTGCCGGGTATATTCCAGATCATCGCCAAGCTGAGAGCAGCCAAAAGGATGCGGAAAATGATACACGCCATCCACACGACCTGCCAGCTCCGCATGCCCCATACGAGCAAGTGCTTCACAAATTTTATTAATACAGCCTACAGTATTAATAATCCACAGCTCATTACGAATACCAACCTCACCATTGGGACGCACATAGCCGTCAAAGGTTTTCAAATGCTGTGGTAGCTCCGAAGGTTGCCAATCCGCAGTCGGTGCATATTCATAATCAAGTGTACCGGACAAGCCCGTGTGCAGATTATGGCTATGAATCCATTGTCCCGGTTTAATCGGCTGTGTGGCACGACCAATCGAGAAACCATATTTGATCACATCCTGTCCCTGCTCGATCGGGTGAACAGCGATCTTATGTCCACGTGGTATTTGCTCCGTTACAGTCAGCACCTCGCCCCCGTCAAGCAGCAGGGTATCACCTGCTTCCATATCACGTAACGCAATCACAACATCGTCCTGCTTTTGAATGGCGATATAATCTCGGATCATCGTGTTCATAGCCGCCCAGCCTCCATATCGTTCAAATTAGATGCCACCATTTCCACTAATCCCGGTATGGCGGTCAGATCCTCCTGCCAGATGCGAGTATCGCTCAAGATGCATTGTACAGCCTCGCTATAATCGACCACACCATCTGTCTCGTGCTGGCTACCCCCTTCCGACCAATGCTGAGCAAGCTGCTGTAGCCATTCAGCATTATCGCGAATATCCAGTGGCTGACCTTCCAGTGTGAAGCTGCGAAATAATACCGTCCCCTCCTGTTCGACCGGCTTTACGCGATACAGCAGCAGCAATGCCGAGAATCCACGCACAATCTGCTGTGGTAGATGACCATTTTTATCTGTATACGTTTTCAAAACGGGTAGCACACGTGCCTGAAACTTGCTCAAGCTATTCATCGCAATATCCATCAGGCGATGCTCCAGATACGGGTTATAGAAGCGCTCATATGTTTCCTCTGCATAGCGCTGTAATTCGTCCGCTGGCAAGGATAATGATGGAATCACTTCCTCCGCAATCGTCTGCTTCACCCAGCTACCAAGCTGCTCATCCTCCATCAGCTCACGTACCGTTGTGCGATTATGTAGCACGCCGAGCGGCATCATGAGCGTATGCGCTCCATTCAAAATATGCACCTTACGCTGACGGTACGGCTGTAAATCCTGTGTCCATTTCACATTCAGACCGGTCTGTACGAGTGGAAGGCGCTGATCGAGCGAAGAATCGCCTTCAATCACCCAGATATAATAGGGCTCTGCCGAGGTGAGAAAATGATCCTCATAGCCCCAGTTCCCCGTCAAGCGAGCATATTCATCTGCCTGCGGCATACCGGTTACGATCCGATCCACCAGATTGTTCAAAAAGAGCTGATGCTGCTCCACCCACTGGCAGAAGTCCTCACCAAAGCCAAATTCCCTCGCATAACGCAGCACATAGCTTTTCAGCACATCGCCATTATTTTCTACCAGCTCACATGGCAAAATCATCAGCCCACGCTTCGGATCATTGCCAAACGTCTGAAAGCGACGATGTAAAAAGACCGTCAAACGCGCAGGATAATTCACAATCGGCTCACCCGGTACATAGTCCAGCTCTGTATAGGTTAAGCCAGCTTCTGTTGTATTGGAAATAACTATATCGAGCGACTCCAGCTCTGCAAGCTGTAAAAAGGCTTCCCAATCCGCATACGGATTCACATAGTCACGAAATACGGAAATGAGCTGGCGCTTCTCAACCTTTTCGCCGTTTTGCAAACCCTGCTGTACGAGTGTATATAAGCCCTCCTGCTCTGCCAGCTTCTCCAGCTTAGCACCGCCGCGCGGAGTTGGAGGCGTTAATACAACGCTACCGTGATACTTGCCGCTCGCATTCATTTCGTGAATCATCCAGTCTGCAAAGCCGCGCAGGAAATTGCCCTCACCGATCTGCAATATTTTGATCGGCTGCTGCCGAATCACATCATGCCGTCTTCGTTCATTTTCACTTGTCAAATGATGGCGCAGTAAAGGTAATGGCTGAGTTTTGCTCATTGTCATGAATGAACCTCCATTGAAATCGAAATAGCTTACAATCTGCAAGCTTAACAACCAGTAGCAAATGATAACGCTCTAATGTTAACGTGAACATTTTAATGCAAAAGGCATTTCTTGCCACCTATTGTAACATCATTTAGACTAAAATAGTAAAAAAATATTGGCTTCTCGAATTGATATCGATAGGTATGCGGCATTTAATTTATCCTCCTCATTCAAGCTTCTATAGAAAGGAATTTGACCATGCTAAATGAACAACAATATATTCAGCATATCCGTGAACGTATAGGAGCGATGTATGATGATCCTGCTTCTCGCGTGCTCTTTTTTACGGTAGCTGATTCGATTCCATCGGCGATGAAAGGCAACAATGCGTTCATTCCTGCTCCTTTATTAGAGGACGAGGATTGGGCAACCTGGAAGCCTGTCCCCTCAACTATTACCAGAGCGCAGATCACTCAGCTAGAACAGGAGCAACAACTTCGATTCCCCTTGCCCTATTGCGCTTACTTACAGGCCTATCATTTGCTAGATTGGCAGCTATCTAATCTGCCAACCGCAGATGGATACCCCGGTGGCTGTAGCTCGTTCATGTTTCCATCGCTGGATACCGAGCAAGGATTATCGGAAATAAGGAAGCTAATTCAGCAGTGGTCGATTTTGCAAGGCACAGGCTATATTCCTTTTGCGATCGGCGAGGACGGACAAGGCATCGTGTGCTTGGACACTATGAGAACACATCCGGATGGAGACTGTCCGATCACCTGGATCACATTGGATATCCTGCATGAGCTTCCAAGTCCTCCAGCTCCAGAAGACAGACGTGCTGTGTTGGAGCCGCGAATGGAGGATATTTTCCGTTCATTTGATGAGCTGGTTCAAGCGGTTTTCCGCAAACGTGCTTGATGTAGAGATCGGATATCACCCCCAATAGATGGAGGCTTTTCTCATGAGTAAAATTTTTATTTTTTCAATTCTGTGGTGGTTGCTTGGCAATCCATTTCTGGCACTGATCGTGCTGCTTGTTATCATTTATGTGCTGGATCGCCGTTTTGTCGGTATGTTCCCAAGCGTCGTCAAGCCACTTCGGCGCATGAGTCGAATACGTGCGCTACGGCGACAGGTAGCGAACAGTCCGAGCGATATGTCCTCACGATATGAGCTGGCACGCCTGCTATTAGAGCGTCGTCATTATAGCGAAGCTAGACGCTGGCTGGAGCAGATTGGACATGCCTACGAGGAATCGGCTGAATACTGGGACGATCTTGGAACCGCACTACTGCATACGGGAGATGCTGCGACCGGCGAGCAATACATGCTCAAGGCATTAGAGCTGAATCCTCGAGTCAAGTATGGTGAGCCTTATCTGCGATTAGCCAGTTATTATGCCCGCCAGGATGGGCAAAAGGCGATCGATGTTCTGGAGCGCTTTCGCGATATTCAGTCTTCCTCCTGCCGCGCCTATTATATGCTCGGTCAGCTGGATCGCTCGCTCGGGCGTGAACAGGAGGCAAAGGCTTCTTTTCAGGAAGCCGTTACAATCTACCGCTCGCTCCCCAAATACAAAAAACGCAGTGAGCGCGGATGGGCAATCCGTAGCTGGCTGCGTAGTCTGTTCTAACTTGAGTCTCCTTTTGTACCATTAATTCGTATCATATCCAAACACACGGCGGCTAACTGCTTTGAGCAGGGGGCCGCTTTGTTTGTACCAGTTCAGTCCCTCGTCCAGACGCTTTGCCTGTGCAATGACCACATCCGCCTGATCGATGCCTTCAAAATAACGACTCAGAAAATGCATAAATACATCCATACGGCGCAGTAGAATGAGCAGTGGTAAACGCACGGCTTCCGCTTCGGTTAACGTCACGATCGAAGCATAGCCTTTTAAAAAGGCAGTGCAGCGACGCTCCTCCTCTGCACTCCATTCCATGCTGCCCAGCATATCGGACAGACAGACCGCAGGCTCCATTGCTCGTAAATCACGCGTGACAAATTCAAAATCAAGAATAGCCGTAATCTCGCCATCCTGCGATTGCAGCATATTCGAGGCGTTCAAATCACCATGAATGAGCTGATGCGGCAGCGATGCCAGTCGTGCAATACGCACAAGCTGCTCGCCCAGACGTTCACCAATCCGGTTCAGCGTCTCACGAATCTCGGCAAAATCCTCTGGCGGATTGGCGCAGAAGGCTTCCAATCTGCCTGGACTGCACAGCGGATATGACTGTCCCAATCGATAATACGGTGGGTAGACTGGATGTAGATCGATATCGATCTGTGCCAGCGCCTCGGATAGACGCCCTACCGTTTGCCCAAAATGAATGAGCTGCTCGTCTGTGACCAGCTCTGGATTGCTGCCATCCATATAATGAAAGAGCGCAGCTAATCGTCCATTGCTCGCCTCAGCCGATCCAGCGGCAGTGACATAGATCGTATCACCGTGACGATCGCGAACAGGCTTCGGAATCGATAATCCATCCAGCACTTCCGGTAGAGCAGCGAGCACCTCATGCTCATAGCGTACTTTTTCCGGCTCGCGATGCGTCTCATAGCGACGTAGTACATATCGTTCAGAGGCATGATCAATGAACATTGTTGTGTTGTTCATGCCTCCCTTTCCTTCTACCATATGCCAATTCCCGGACGGGAAAAAGTGATCTGCCAGTTGTTCCATTGAATCAATTGCTTCGCGTTCCAAAAATTCCCCTCCTTGTTGCCATTAGTCCTTTGCAGATAAGGGAGAATACCGGCATGGCAGGCGCTTGCTGCCCGTGCCAGCCGTACGTGTTACAGGGCAGATGAATTCTCAGCCGATGATGTCGGCAGTCGTTCCATAATGCAGGCATACGCTGTTGCCTGCTCCATACCTTTTATGCATTCCGGTACAAAGTCGTGAATCCTTCCGATTCCGGGTGTTCCCTTACCATGATCAAGCCCTACGGCCCTTCGTTAATCCATATATTTATATTCGCCGCCAGCAGGATTGCCTCCTGCCTTGGACGTAAAATCCGGCACCAAAGCTATATGATAACACGAACAGCCGCCTGTGAAAACTTTTTCGTCGCGAAGTAGCTAAGCTATACTGGATTTTTTTCTAATTTTATATAAAAACGTTGTAAAAACAGCAACAGCAGCATTCCCGCCACCCGTGGCCGAGAACCTGCTGCTGTTACGTATGATGCTCTATATGGTTTTTTATTCATATCATTATTCCGCTACAGATGGCTCTTCTGTTCGTGTTTTACATTTTATCGCTGCACTTTCTACCGCACGCATAATGCCGCCATAGCCGGTGCAGCGACACAGATTGCCGCATAGCGCTTCTTTGATCGTATGCTCATCTGGCTGATCGTTGCGATCCAGCAATGCCTTGGTCGATATGATCATGCCCGGTGTACAGTAGCCGCATTGGAAGCCACCTTCCTCCAGAAATGCCTCCTGAATCGGATGCAACTCTGCTGGCGTATCACCCTGTAAGCCTTCAATCGTCGTAATGTCCTTGCCCTGACACTGATACGCCATCGTCAGGCAGGAGTTGACGGGCTCGCCATCAATCAGCACCATACAAGCGCCACAACGTCCAATCTCACAGGACACCTTCGTTCCGGTTAGCTCCAGATCAGTACGCAGTACATCCAGCAAACGACGGGATGGCTCAACCTCCAGCTCTCGTTCTTTTCCATTAATCGTCGCGTTCCAGTTTATGCTTGCTCTATTCATCGCGGACTCACTCCTTCCTGCTGCCCTACACCCAGTGGCTGAATCAGTCGCTCACGCGGAACGGGTAAATGAGTCACCCATACGCCAGCTGCCTGACGAATCGCCGCTGTAATTGCAGGCGCGAGTGCGACTGAACCGATCTCTCCAATGCCACGCGGCCCAAATGGATCATTCTCCGGTAAGTCCTCAATCGCTTCAACCTCCAGCGAGCTATGCATATCTTGAATCGTTGGGATGATGTACGTATCCATATTTTTCGTCATATAATGACCATCATCCATAACCGAATCCTCTGTTAACGTAAAGCCGAGCGCCATTACACTCCCGCCTTCAATCTGGCCGATAAAGCCCATCGGGTTAATAACCGGCCCAGCGGCGACCGTATGATACGTATCCAGTAAGCGCACATTACCAGTCAGTGTGTTCACTTCTACTTCCGCCGCTACCGCTGCATACGTGTATAGAAAATGACCGCCCATCACTTCATCCGGTGTAGTCGGATACTGGAAATGCGTATCGAATATAAGCTCGTCCAGCACGGATTGCGCTGCTAGCTGCTGATAGGAGATAACCAGCTCACCTGTAGTATCGCTGCTGCTTGGCATCTGTTCCGAGCCCTGTCCGGCATTAGAAGCCGACGCTTGATGTCCATGAATAGACAGCGATTCGTGGTACACTCGACTCTGATGATCAGGTGCATCAGAAGGGTTAAATGATGATTCAGCAGCTTGCATCTGCTGTTGTGGATTCGATGCGGATTCTGGCTGGGCGATGTCCTTCATTCCAAGCTTACGCCGAATACCACCGATCCCTGTGGTCAGCTGCTGCGCTGGAATACCACTTAATCGCTCCGCTTGCTGCAAAATCGCCTCCAAAAAGGGTACCTTCAGCCGTTGCAGTGCCATCCATGCCATCGTCGTTGAACGTGAGGCAGTACTGGAGCCACTATGTGGCACACGATCCGTATCTCCAATAATGATGCTAATATCGCTCGGATCACAATGGAACAGGTCGATCAGCATAATTTCCATCGTAGCGATCAAGCCTTGACCGAACTCTTCATAACTAAAAGCAACCTCGATCTGCCCAGCTGCATTAAGCGATAATCGCCCACCTGCTGGATCTTCAATTCCGTAACCCAGACCCGCACCATGCATGGCTAATGCTGCGCCAATCCCACGCTTGATCCACGGCGGCTGTGACTTTACTGAACGATCTTCATCGCTACTCATCTCTGCCATGAATGATCCAGACTCTATGCCCGCATCAAGTCGTGCCTGTCTGCGCTGCCAGATGGTGGAATGCTCCAATGCCTCCATCACCTGATACAATCCATTCGTACGCCAGATTTCCTGCTGTAGCGGCCCCGGATCATGGGGCTGACGACGATTGAGCATACGGAATTCCCATGGGTCCATCCCCAGCTTCTCTGCCAGGCGATCCATTTGACCTTCCATTGCAAAAATCGCCTGATTACCGCCAAAGCCGCGAAATTCACCGGATACGCCATTGTTTGTAAATACCGATATACCCTCCACATCCACATGTGGAATACGATAAGGTCCCATCGCATGCTCTGTTGCAAAATTAAGCACGGGCGCACCCAGCGTCGCATACGCTCCAGTATCCGCAACAATGCGCACACGATGAGCGAGCAGACGACCATGCAGATCGATGCCCGTTTCCATCTCAATTCGCATCGGATGCCGCTTCAATCCAGCGCGTACTGATTCTTTACGCGAATTATGAAGCTTGACCGGAAGGCCAGTTTTCAACGCTAATAACGAGCCATAGGGCTGTACATTCAGCTCATCCTTACCTCCAAATGAACCACCGATCGGACTGGAAACGACCCGAATCCGCTCTTCCTCCCAGCCCAGAATACGAGCAATCTGCATCCGATCCTTATAGCCATGCTGTGTAGGCGCATAGACGGTTAGACGACCATCGGACTCTGGTACAAATAAACCGCCTTCTGTTTCCATATAAGCATGCATTTGACGTGGCGTGCGATACGTCTCGCGTACAATATGAGCACATTCAGCAAAAGCTTCGTCGGCATCTCCCTGCTTCACCGACGTACGATGCAGCACATTGCCTTCGGGATGCAGCTGTGGTGCGTCCTCTTCCAGTGCTCGTAGCGGATCCGTGATCGTCTCCAGTACCTCGTATTCTACATGGATTAGCGATAATGCATATTCTGCCAGCTCTGGCGTATGGGCAGCTACCGCAGCAATAGCATCGCCGATATAGCGAACTCGGTCTTCGCACAATGCAGGCTGATCCGGCGTAGCAATACCAAAGCGATTGAGTCCAGGTACATCCAGATGGGTAATGACCGCGACTACACCCGGATAAGCTTCAGCGGCTGACACATCCAACGATACGATACGCGCATGCGGATGAATGCTACGGAGTACGCGTCCGTACAGCATTCCTTCTGCGGTCATATCGGTCAGGTAACGCAGCTCACCGGTTACCTTTTCCTTGCCATCTCGGCGCTTACGCCAGCGTTCTCCACTATTTTCACGATTAAGTAGCATCGACGATCATCTCCCTTCCTCGATATCCCGAATACTTTCCCATAAGCCTGCCGCCAGTAGATTACCTGCACTTTGCTGACGGTACGGCGCTTCTGCGAACGGATCACTGTAGCTGACAAATTCCTGCTCCGCGAGACTAGCCAGTTCAGGCAGCCAGCTGGCATCATAGCTCCGTCCTTCCAGCATCGATTCACATTGTAGCAATCGCATCGCTAGTCCAGAGCCACCGCCCGCAGCTACGCGTACACGCGTTAATTCCCCTCGTTCACTTATCCAGCAGCGCAAGGCGACTGTCACCAGCGATGGAGTAAACGCCTCACGCCGACCAAGCTTGCGGAAAAAGCATAACTCTCTCCAGCGCTCTCCCTTTTCATCCGTCCAGTAGGAAACGGCATTGGCAGACAAATCGACCGTCGTTTCTCCCACTATATCGCTTGACGATCGGAGCAATGAACCGGCTTCTACAGGTCCTTTTGGAAAACGAATCCCCAGCAGCACCGCTTGTAGACTACGTCGTCCCATACGTACCTGCTCCATCCAATCGACTGCATTCTGCTCGTGGTGTAAAGACGCAGCTTCTCCGTCCACCCACAGCAGGCTCGCATCATGCACCAGCAAGGCAGGTAGTGCATCTCCAACGGCGGAAGCGACATTCCCACCAAGCGTTGCCAGATTCCGCACAGCTGGCGCTGCGATATGTCGACACGCCATATATAAAGCATTGGCATATTGCTGTAATGCGGCATGCTGCCCACATTGCTTCAACGTTGCTAATGCACCTACCGTCACATATTCCGTCTCCTCGATGATCGAACGCATACCAGCAATCGTATCCAGTCGAATCATATGGGCAGGCATAGGAGCGACGCCACCTTCCCATTGCGTGCGCAGCAGCGTACCGCCGGCTACCCAAACAGCGTCCGCACCATACTCTCTTTTCAAAGCCACTGCCTCTTCAGCATCCGCAGGCTCCCATACTACAGGCTTATAGATTGGCGGCATATCGTCCTTGCTCCACTGTGTATTCATGATGCCACCCTCCGTTTCAAAAATGAATATTGAACCTATAGTATAGAAGTTTGTTTTTCACGTCAATTAAATTAACTTCATTTTGTAGAAAAAGTGAGGATTGGGGTAAATTTTTGTTTTAATGCATGATTTTTTTAGAATCAACATACACTTTTTATTAAAATATCGATTGAATATCGACTATAGAAGTACTTATCTTATTTATTTTCGATTTATATGTAATATTATATAACACAAATTCGGATTCATCAGCTTATTATTTATTTGAAAATGAGATTGTTGATTTTAGGATTATTGCTTGTGCTGTCTTCTTCTACCTGCTTGTACTATGTACTTTCATTACTCATATTTTAGAAATAACTGTGTGCTTACTTTTCGCTTGCTGTTCTTGTATTCTTTTATTCTTTTGTGCTTCTGTTGCTTTTCTCTTGTTCTTCTATAGTTCTGTCTTTCTCATTCTGACTCGTCATGCTTCAATATAAAACATAGAGAAAGGTTCTATAGGCAACCATATAAAAACACCAGAACAGCTCTATATCCTGTCCTGGTCGCATTTATACTCTGTTCTGATATGTCGCAATAAAGGCGTAATCGAACATATGCAAGCCATTCAAATCTAGAGTTGAAATAATCAGACAAATGAAAACAATAACTTCAACTGAGCTATCTATACTCTGTTTGCAGCTAGTATATCTACAGCGTTTTTCACTCCAATGTTGCTATGCAGTATTGTCCCTTCACCAGTCAGTCACTCACTCATTTTCCACTATATACTGCCGAATGCGTTCTAAAGCAGACGGTGTATCTGCATCCCAGAAGCAATATGCAGGCAGTTGCACCTTTGCTCCATACCAGTCTGTCCCTTTCAGCAAACGACGAGCTCCCTGATCGCCCGTAAGCTGCTCCAGCCCATCCCACATCGATGCAGCAAATAATATAGGAGGCGCTGCTCCATCCGCTCCCGTTGCCGCTACATAATCAAGCTCTCGCTGCTCCTGCCATTGTGCGACTAACTGCTGAATATGTGTCGGCTCCAGCAGGGGCTGATCTGCCAGCACGATCAATATCGCTTGCGCGGACGGGATATGCTCCCGTACATATTGCACACCCTCTCGAATCGAATAGGACATGCCTAGCTCCGCCTGCTCGCACGCGACTAGCTCCATCCGTTCGCTGTGTAGCCGCGTTAGCTGTTCACATTGCTCCTGCCATGCTGATGAGGAATGAGGAGAATGCACAACCACAATCGAAGCTAGCTCGCTAACCTGTAAAAGTACAGATAGAACCCTGCTGCCCACAGTTTCGCTTTTGGCATCCTCATGATTGATGGGCACCACGGAGCCATGCTCGACAGGTAGAACGGTGCTCGATTCATTCTCACCTGCTCCATCTATAGCATAAAGCCGCATAGACAGCTTATCCCTGCCCATACGGCTGCTCTTACCTGCTGCAAGTACCAGTGCGACGATGCTCATGACGGGTAACCTCCCGATTCTGTTGCGATTTGCCTCGCTTTACTGCGATCAGCTCAGCAGCGATGCTAATCGCAATCTCATCTGGCCCATCCGCACCGATCGATAAGCCAACAGGTGAATGCAGATTCGGATACTCTGGCAGTCCATCTAACAATCTTCGTGTTCGTTGAGACGAGCCCATAATCCCCAGATACATATACGGACAATCCTGTAATAGCTCTATCCATTCACGTTCACGCGGAAAATTATGACTCATCAGCAGTACATAATCGCCTTGACCCGGACGAATCTGCTCATACAGCTCCTGCGGAAATCCAGTTACACACTGCGCCCCTGGAAAACGTTCAGGTGTACACAGCGCCGTACGCCAGTCACCGATCACAACCTCAAAGCCTGCGGCACGTGCCAGCGTATGAACAAGCTGCGCGTCATCCCCTGCTCCGATTAGAATCAGACGTGGCTTGGGACGATACGTACGGATGAATATGGACTCAGCTTCTGCTTCAGAGGCATGAGTAGCATCCGACAGTGACATGGTCTCATGATGAGCAAGCACCAGACTGTGCGTATGATCTGTAGATGAATGAGGTGGCGTAACCTCTGTAGTCGCCTGATATCCGGTCACCAATCTATAGTGTACACGTTCACCCTCACGATGAAATTGACGGGTTAACCGCACCACCTCGCCAGCATGTAGTTGCTCGTACATCGTATTCAGCAGTCCACGCAGCTCGTCACGAATCGGTTCTAGCAAAATATGGAGTAGACCACCGCAGCCTATATTTTCACCCCAGGATAGATCATCCTTCGGACGCATATCGTATTCGACGATACATACTCGTTCACTGTCCCACGCCTGCTCCACACGAGCGCACAGATCGTCCTCCAGACAGCCCGGGCTAATCGTGCCGTAGTGGCGACCATCCTCGGTCAGAAGCATCGAGACCCCTTCCTTGCGATACGCATGTCCTTCAACGTGAACAACAGTAGCCAGCACGGTACGGATATGCTGTTTATCCTCTCGCAGTACAGCTTCACACAGGTCTTTCATATCCATAGTGTTGGGCTCCTTTCGTTAGTGGGGATGGGGAATTTTATGCTTTTTGGTTGGGAGGGGCACCACTTCGGGAAGGAATAAGGGGGACGGACTCGGTGGAACGCCGCGAATCTTTTAGATTTGATCAAAATGAAGATTCCCGCCGTTCCAAAGTCGTCCTTTCCCCCTTATTTCCTTCCCTTCGTTCTGTGCTTGTGCAGCATGTGAGCATAAATATTCGCACATTGTTGGGGGTGTGGCAGTTTGGACAGAATTTTAAAAGCTTTTTGTACTGAAATTGACTTCATTTGAATCAACCGATAAATTAACCGATTCGTGTTAGGAGACGTTTGATTGATTTATCGGATTCGTGCATGACGATGTGGCGGTCGATGGTGCGTACTTGTTTGTTTTCGAATACGATTTGACCGTCGATGAGGACGGTGTCGACGTTGCTGCGGCCGGCGGAGTAGACGACTCTGGAGTAGACATCGACATCATAAGATGGGAAGGTGTGGTAGTCGTTCAGGTCGAGCAGGACGAGGTCTGCTTTTTTGCCGACTTCGATGCTGCCGATTTCTTTGGACATGCCCAGCACTTCGGCGCCACCCATGGTTGCCATACGCAGGACGGTTCGCGCATCCATGACGGTTGGGCCATGTGGTACTTTTTGCATGAGCGCGGTCAAGCGCATCTCCTGGAACATATCGAGATTGTTGTTACACGGTGCGCCATCTGCGCCGATGCCGACGTGGATATGGCGGTTCATCAGGTCGGGAATTTCGGCGATGCCGGAGGACAGCTTCATGTTCGAGCCGGGACAATGGGTAACCTTGACGCCGCGCTTGTGTAGAATTTGCTTTTCCTCCTCGCTCAGCCAGACGCAGTGTGCCAGAATAAGGCGTGGGTTCGCTAAGCCGATATGGTCGAGATAGACGATATTACGCATACCGCGTTCCTGCTCGACCAGTGCGATTTCGCCGCGATTTTCCGATGCGTGGGTATGCACTTTGACATGGTAACGTGCAGATAGATCGCGTACCTCGGTGAGTAGACGTTCTGTGCAGGATACGACAAAGCGTGGGCAAAAGGCATACTGGATACGTCCACCGCCGAAGCCGTTCCATTTTTCCAGCAGATCGACGCTTTTTTGCAGGGATTCGTCGGTCTTTTCCTGTAAAGGCTCAGGTACATCGTCGCCGTGATCCATCATGACCTTGCCGGAGATCACTCGCAAGCCGCTCTGTGCCATCGCTTGAAATGCGGAATCGGTATGATGTACCGTTTCCATATCGCAAATCGTCGTTGTTCCACTGGAGATCAATTCGCCAATGCCAAGCAATGCAGAATAATAGATCGATTCCTCATCATGCGCCGCTTCCAGAGGCCAGATTCTTTTACGGAGCCAATCCATCAGCTCCATATCATCGGCACGACCACGGAAGATCGTCTGGCACAAATGAATATGCGTTTGGATAAAGCCGGGCAATAATGTTTTACCGCGTGCATCGATTTCACGATCAGCTACATCATCGAGCTGTACGCCGATTTTGGTAATTTTATTATTTTCGACGAGTACATCGCCGATGAATACCTCTTCACTCTCGTTCATCGTAACAATTTGTGCTTGACGGATCAGTATGCTTCCCACTCTTGGTTCCCCCTCTAGTCTGCTAACGGCTGCAATCTGCGACTTCATGCTATACCTCTATATAAAGCAATCTGTTCACAGGTTGCATGAAAGCCGGAGCGCTGGAAAAGCTGACACTGCACCCTGTGCAGCGATAACTTTTCTCTCAACGCGTCCGGCTTAATCCTGCTCGTTCTATTGCTGGATCATTGGATATCGATCAATGGAAAGGATTGTCGACAATCTCTATTTTGTTCATACGCTATTTCGTTTATACACCTACCCTATGAATGGCAGAAGCATCTTAAATGCCAATCGCCAGACCATCACTACGCGGGTCGGCAGTTCCACTGAACGTTCCATCCTCAGCGATCAATATCCCCTGCGCTTCACCCATTAATGCATCATAATCACGCACTGCTTCTACCGTATGACCATAAGCCTCTAGCCGTGAAGAGATATCCTCATACGAACGATGCTCAATCTTGAGCGTATCGCTGACATCTCCCCATGTCCGTCCATACAGCCAGCGTGGTAGAGCAATTGCCTGCTGCACCGTCAGCCCATAATCGATCACACCTGTCAAAATAGATAGCTGGGTCTGCGGCTGTCCCTCACCGCCCTGCGTACCAAGCAATAAGTACGGTCGTCCATTTTTCAATACCATCCCCGGCATCAGTGTATGGAAGGTACGCTTGCGCGGCTCCAGCACATTCGGCTTACGATCATCAAGTGAGAAGAACGAACCGCGATTTTGTAAAATCACTCCACAGCCATCCGGTACATACGCGGAGCCAAAGTCAAAATATAGACTCTGAATAAAAGAAACTGCATTGCCTTCATCATCCGTTACAGCTGCATACGCGGTATCCTGTCCCATCATCGCGGATAGATGCTCTGCCGCCTGTGGACTGGCTTGCATTTCATGCCATAGCTGTGACGCATACGCCTTGGATAGCAGCTGCTCTAGCGGAATTTCACGGAATGCCGGGTCGGTCAAATAACGATCCCGATCGCGGAACGCCTTTTTTACCGTTTCCGCCATTAGATGGTAGAACTCTGGTGAGAAGCGCGCAATCGATGACACCTCTGTATGCTCCAGCATATTAAGCATCATGAGCAGTGAAAAGCCCTGCGTATTCGGCGGCAATTGATACACCTCATGACCCCGATAGCTGGTCGAAACAGGCTTCACCCATTCGCCATGGTGAGCGGCAAAATCATCTGCTACCAGCGGACTACCATCGCGAGCTGTAGCGGCACCGATACGCTGCCCCAGCTCGCCTTCATAAAAGTAACCTCGTCCTTCTGCTACTACACCACGCAAAACGTTAGCCAGTTCTGGCTGCACGACCAGCTCGCCCTCCTGTAGCGGTTGTCCAGCACGCAGGAAGGTCGCACCTAAATACTCATCCTGTCGCAGCCATTCCAGATCACGTACTGTCCAACGTGCCAGACTTGGCGATGCCGGAAAACCCTCTTCTGCATACCGGATCGCTGGTGCCATGACTTGATCCCAGGCTAACCTACCATACTTTTTCCATACCGCTTCCCAAGCATCGACCATGCCCGGCACCGTTACGGCTGCCAGTGGGCCACGCTGTGGAATCGTTTCAAAGCCCTGTTTTGTATAAAACGAAGCTGTCGCTCTAATTCCAGAGCGACCACTTCCGTTATAGGCGTCTATCGTGCCTGTTTTTCCATCATGAATGAGGAAAAAGGAGTCTCCCCCAACACCTGTCATATGCGGATACACTACACCAAGCACCGCGCTAATTGCGACGGCAGCATCCATAGCGTTTCCACCGGATTGTAAAATAAATGCCCCGGTCTGGCTCGCCAGATAGTGTGGCGCAGCTACCATTCCTTTGCGCGATTGCGGCATAATGTTCATTAGCATACGACTTCCTCCTTGCCTGCATAAATGGCAAGAGCCGCTTGTACACCTGCACCTGCAGGTAGCTGCATGCCATGATAGATTAGCGTCGCTTCCAGTGCGCCGAGCACATGCAGTACATTTTTGCGACTGCTGCTGTAGCCCATACTGCCGATTCGCCAGATGCGTCCTTTTAGCGGACCGAAGGAGCTGGCAATCTCAATCCCAAAATCATCAAGCAGCATCGAGCGTACACTTTCGCCATCGATTCCTGCCGGAATTTCGATACAGGTGACAACAGGTAAGCGATGCTCGTCTCCACCGAATAGCTCCAGTCCCATCGCCTTCACACCAGCGACGATCGCAGCTCCATTTTGGCGATGACGCTCAAATCTCGCTTCCAGTCCCTCCTGATGCAAGATGCGCAGACCCTCACGCAAGCCATACAGCATCGAGGTCGCTTCCGTATGATGATTCAATCGTGCAGGGCTCCAGTAATCCTGTAGCTGTGCCAGATCAAAATAATTACTGCTAATTCGGCGACTGTTGATCTCATCGCCCGGTGCACGCAGTCCGCGCTCAATACTTTTACGCGCTAGAATTTTGCGTTCAATGCGTTCATTGTAGGTGATCGGTGCCATGCCTGACGGAACGGATAGACATTTCTGCGTTCCGCCGATTACCGCATCCAGCTTCCAATCGTCTGCATATAGCGGGACACCACCAATCGTCGCTACCGCATCAACGACGAGCAACACATCCTGCTCACGGCAAAAGTGACCGATCTCACGCAGTGGCTGCATACAGCCCGTAGACGTTTCCCCATGCACCATCGCAACGATAGCAGGACGGAATTCGCGAATCGCCTCTTTCACCTGCTCTGGCTCAAACACGGTTCCCCATTCGGTTTCCAGTGTCATCACCTCGCCGCCACAGCGCTCAGCAATCTCAGTCAGCAGATGACCAAACCGTCCGTAGATCGGAACCAGTACGCGATCACCTGGCTCGATAATGCTGACCAGCACAGCCTCCAGACCGGAACGTGATGTACCATCAATCGGATAACACCACTGATTGTCGGTCACAAACAAACCTCGCAGCATTTCCATCGTTTCATTCATCAGCTCAGTAAAAGCAGGGTCAAACTGACCCAGAATCGGATAGGATAATGCACGCAGCACACGCGGATCGACCTCAACCGGTCCCGGTGTCATAATCGTACGTGGCGGCGGGGAAAGCTCTTTATACTGTTTCATCACGTTCACCTCAATAAGCAGTTTGATATAACCATTGTGTTAACACGCGGAAGCCCTGTACGAGCTCCTCTGACGCGGTATATTCCAGCGGATTGTGACTGATGCCATCACGACTTGGCACAAAGATCATAGCCGACGGACACATCATGCCGAAAATCTGAGCATCATGCCCTGCACCGCTCGGCATCTGGCGGCTATGAATACCATGTTGCTCGCAAATATGTTGTAGCTCATCGATCATGCTCGGGTTCATTAACACAGGCTCTGCGCGAAGATTTTCCTGCCAGAACAGGGTCATTCCTTCTCTAGCCGCAATCGCAGCTAGCTCAACACGCAGGCACTCGGTATATTCGTCCAGCTTCTGACTATCCAGATGACGAATATCGAGCGTGAACATCGTCTCTCCGGCAATCACATTCGACACACCTGGAAAAGGCTGAATATTGCCAACGGTAGCGACCAGTGGATCACCCTCTGCCAGCGCGCTACGGCGTACGGTCGTAATCATCTCAGCCGCACAGGCAAGCGAATCACTGCGCCAGCCCATCGGCGTTGTACCTGCATGGTTACTTTCTCCAGTGACACGAACCTCGATGCGGCGTTGTCCAACAATGCCAGTTACAACCCCGATCTGCTGCTCGCTTCGTTCAAGTACACAGCCCTGCTCAATATGAAGCTCGATATAAGCACCGGGCTGTCTGCGACCCGATTCATACGGCGATGCTGCTCCAAATCCGGCTTCCTGAATCGCTTCGGCAAGAGTGACTCCATTGCGATCCTGTACATTAGGCAATTCCTGCACCGTATATTTTCCAGTGATATTGCCTGAACCCCAGTACGTAAGCGGAAAACGACTTCCCTCTTCCTCAGCAAGCGATAAGGCTTCTAATGTACGTTTAGGCGGGCCATAGGCTTCCTTTAAATAAGCAAGTGCCAGCACCGCTGCTACAACTCCGTAGGCACCATCATATTTGCCACCCATAATTACCGTATCGATATGAGAGCCTGTAGCAATCGATGGAAGGGAGGACTCGGTTCCCTGCAATCTTCCTGTCAGATTGCCAGCCTGATCGTAAAAGGCATCCAGTCCATGCTGCATCATATATTGCGCTAAGGCATCCTGCGCTGCCACCCATTCTGGCGTATATAATAGACGACTTACGCCGCCTTGCGGATCTGCACCGTAACCAGCAAGCCAATCCAGCATGGGCTGTAGTTGCTCACAGTATTGCTCTAGTAGAGCTGTAGTCTGAGCCGTTGATTTAACCATAGGTGACACCTCCCGACTTATACGCAACCCCTTGTCCGATTCGTTCAGCCGCAAGCCCTTGCTGCTCACTATAGACGGTCGAGCCACGTACGATCGTCTCCACAATCGTTGACGAGAAGCTATAGCCGATATATGGACTTTGACGATGCTTATCTAATAAATCTGACTGTTCCAGCGTTTTCCCCCGGCTGAGATCAACCAGCACCAAATCGGCGTCCATTCCTTCGGCGATAAGCCCTTTACAATGAGCTAATCCAAGACGCTCGGCTGGACGCTGTGCCAGCATGGTCATAAGTGCAGGTAATGTGAGGCTACGGCGATGATATCCTTCCTCCAGCATCAGCAGTAATGTGCTCTGCGCACCAGCAATGCCACCCCATGCCTTGAAAAAATTATCCGTCTGCTTCAGCTCCGGTGGACAAGGCGAATGATCGGATGCCACAATATCGATCAGTCCCATCTGCACCGCCTGCCATAGCTGCTCCTGCTCAGACTCCGAACGTAGAGGCGGCGCACATTTGGCGACTACGCCTTTCTGAAGCAGATCCTGCTCTGTAAGTACCAGATAGTGCGGACATGTCTCTACGGTCACATTCTGTCCAGCCGCCCTGGCTGCTGTGATAACGTCTACTGCCTCACGACTGCTGATGTGTACAAAATGTAGCGCACATCCCGTCTCCCGACCTAGCTGCAATGCATTGCGTACTGCACGTACTTCCGCTTCGATCGGACGAGAATGCGCATAATCCAGCTCTCGGATTTTGCCTGCCGCTTGTGCCTCAGCCGCAAGTGCGGCTACCATCTCTTCATCCTCAGCATGCAGGGCAAGCACATATCCAAGTCGCGCAAGCTCCTTCATGCCTTCCCGCAATGTAGCCTGATCGGCTCGTGTGAAAATATCCTCTCCATCACCGCCAGGCTCCGACATGAACGCTTTGAAGCCAGGTACGCCACCCTCTACAAGTCCCTGTAGCTGGTCTACATTGCCTTCTACCAGTCCGCCCCAGAGCGCATAATCGACGTAGGAATTTCCGTTTGCCGCCTGCTGCTTTAATTCAAGACGTTCCTTGCTCGTCGTTGGCGGCACACCATTTAGCGGCATATCGACATAAGTTGTGATGCCTCCAGCTGCCAGCGCAGCCGATCCGGTCGTGAAGCCTTCCCATGATGCCAGTCCCGGCTCATTAAAATGAACATGGATATCGACTGCACCTGGCAATACATAAAGCCCGTTCGCATCGATCGTTCGCAACGCCTGCTGTCCTTGCAATGAAGGAGCGAGCTGTACAATTTTACCGTCCTGTATCCCGATATCCAGCACTTCCACACGATCTGGCAGAACCACTGTTCCGCCTTGAATGATGACATCCAGCCTATGCGTCATGGCTGCCGCTCCTCTCGATCCAATCTATATATAAGGCATGCTATAGCCCCATGTTATCTATAATTCAGTGATGATCAGCTTCCACGATACGTACTATATCCACCAGGCGATACTAATAGTGGAATATGATAGTTACTATCCGTATCTCGAATCTCAAATCGAAGCGGTACGATATTCCAGATCGAAGACGCTGCCGCAGCGCTTGCTAGTGTACGATGATAATCCCCTACATGGAAATGAAGCTCGTATACGCCTGATTTCATCGCTTCGCCACTTAGCAAAGGAGCATCCACACGTCCATCATGATTCGTCACCGCCACTGCAAGCTGCTTCCCTGTTGCGACCTCATATAGCTCAATCGCTACGCCTACAGCTGGACCACCCTGTCCGAGGTCAAGCACATGCGTCGTCAGTTTGCCACTGCTCATACGTTCAAGCCCTGTCGCTCTGCCCAATCGTTCATACGCAAGCCAACAATAATATTCACCTGCGCTAAAGCCGTAGCGAATTCCTGCTCTTTGGGTTGACCGTTACGCTGCTCCATAATGTCGAGAATCTGAGCAGCATTTCTTCCTTTTACAGCCAGGATGAATGGAAACTGATACGTATCCGTATACTCGCGATTCAAACGTGATAGCTTCTCATATTGCTCAGGAGTCAGGCTATCTAATCCAGCACCTGCCTGCTCAGATTGAGAATGCTCGGTCATCTGAATCCGCGCTCCCAGATCCGGGTGCTGACGCAGAAGCTCCAGCTGCTTCTCTGCTCCGGCTTCATCGACAACTGCTTTCATTTTATCTAACACATCCTGTAAACTATCAAAAGGAGCTTTTTCCCATGCTTGCTCAATCACCCATGGAGAATGCTCATATAAATTGCTGAATTGTGCTACAAATTGCTCTTTCGTCCATGATTGCCACGGTTGAGATGTAAGTTCCACTACGATCGCCCCATTATTCGTTTTATTTTTATCATTTTACGTCAGGTTATCGAACATATCAATTAAAGCTTTATTTTTTTGTTATATAAAATAACATTGAAGTAGGGTTTTGTGAATGATGCCTTAATACAAAAAGAGCAAGCATCCATAGACGCTTGCTCTTTGTTATTGTGGTGCCGATCCTGTTTTCTCAATCCATTGTGAAGTCGGTGGTTCATGATACAATGCTGTTATGCCGATATACAGACCGATCATTATGACGATCACAGCACCAAGCAGTATCCAAATGTTCCGTTTCATATGAATGCATTCCTTTATCAAATCAGCATGTATGATTCTATTACAGCTGCTTTGGTCTGAGCCTGTTTATCCGTTATTTTTCAAAAACTTACGGAATGTGAACACCATTTTCAGCTTCAATAGATCGTTGGTTTTTTTAAAATCCATCTGAAGCAGACTACCGATCTTGTCCATACGATACGTCACCGTATTGCGATGCACATACAGCTGCTTAGCCGCTTCGTTAATCAAGCCATCATTTTCAACAAAGGCTTCCAGCGTGCCCATGAGTACCTGATTCGGATCACCGTCTCGAATCATCAGCGGCTCCAGCACTTTATTACAATACGTTTCCATAATATGCTCAGGCACATGCTGAAATACATAGGCGAATTCAAGCGTATGGAACTGCAACGCCATATGCCCCATACCGAATCGTTTCGCCAGCTTACGCGTCTCCACCGTCTCCTGATATGCCTCACGGAATGATTCCGGCTTGAGCTTAATATTGCTAATCCAGAAGCGCGGACTGCCACCATCACTCGCCAGCTCTGCCATATCCTCAAACCGTGTCATCAGAAAGGCAGATAGCTCCTCCCCATAATCGCGCTCCGATGGACATGTATAGATCGACAGAATTCCTTCCTCTACCCGAAAATGCTGGGATGGAAATAGCTGCATCAGCGGATTATACTGTAGCTCCTGATGAATCTGAGCCAGCCGCTTTTCGGAGGAAAATGCCTGCGGCTCCAGCGTTGTCAGCACACATTGATACGGTCCGCCAAACAGGCTAATCCCAAGCCGTTCTGCACCTTGAATCAAATCGCCAATCGAAATCCGCCGTGCCAGATGCTCTGCCATCAGGGTACGTATCTTATCCTGCAAGCCTGGATTAATATGCTCCCGATACGTTGTATCCATGTGAAATGCCAGCACCTCGGCAGCTTGCTGGAACAGCTCTTCCTCTTCACGCAGCTGAATCGCCGTATCTGTGAATACGAGTAGGAAGCCGTATTGCTCATCCCGCTGCATGATCGGCACGCGGTAGCAGCTACCCTGATTCCATTTCACACGAGTCAGCGACATTTTCCACGGCCAGCCCTGTAGCAATCCATCCTCTTTGCCCTCGCCGCTGTTATACAGCACATGACCACGTGAGCCAATGATCGCGACCGGATATTGAATAATGCCCTCTAATGCAGCAAATACATTGCTTTGTGAATCCTTGTTTAACGCGAACTGCATGAGCTGTTTCTGTTTGTGTAACACCGATTGCAATAGCTTGGTGCTCCGCTCATGCTCCACTTGAAACAGGGCATTCATCTGATCAGAAAAAGTAAATTCAAACGGCAGTTCTAATAGCGGAAACTGCAATCGATCGGCTTCTTCGATGATCGCCTGTGGAATCACATCCCAGAAGCGTCCCAGCTTCACGCCCATGCCTGCACAGCCACGCTCATTCAGCTTACGCATCAGCTTGATCGCTGCCTCCTGATCATCCTTCATCAGAAAAGCCGTTGTAAACAACATCTCTCCACTTTTAATCCAATCTGCGATATCCGGTGCATCCATCACATTCACCGACTTCATCAGCCGGGACGTTCCCCCGGCACCCGCAACAAGACGCGCCTCCGATAACGGATAGACCGCCAGCGCTTCCTTGACAGTCAATTGCATACGAGCACCCTCTCCCCCGTGTTTCACTTTGCATTCCCTGTACTGTGGTAGCTACAGGACAGTATGGTTTGCAGTTTTCAGCCGAGCAGCTTGCGATACAACCGTCTAGTTCAGCCGTTAAACTCAAATATTGTCACGTATTATAACATACAAATTATTTAATGTACTATCTTGTATATTTCACAAAAATATGCCCGTTTTCAAACCTTTGCACAGATGCGATTTTCATTTGCACTGAATGATGGATGAACAGGGTATACACATGCTGAATATTCCTACCAAGCATGTACGATTGGGGAACGAGTTGCATCGTGATCATACCCATTCATCCTGAATGTTCGCTCTATACTCAAGACACATACACGCTGAACTAGACGTTATGGAATTAAAGAAGACAGCAATACAGTCGTTGTTGCGTGAATAAACGCAGGATCAGGATTCGTCTTCAACATTACCGTTAACCCGAGCATGCCGGTCACAAGGGTCTGCGCATGAGCCTGTGCATCATAATCCGGACTCAGTTCCTTTTCAACAATTGCTCGTTCCAAACGCCGGGTAAATAGCGCACTTAAATACATCTGATGCTCCCGTGTCAGTACCGCAAAACGCTCATCATGCGGCGCCAGCTCTACCATCGTATTGATGCAAAAGCAACCATATTCGGTCTGATGCTGGTCATCCGATTGTGTCACATACTGAAATAAACGCTCAAAAGATTGTCTCGCTGTTTTATCCTGCTGCAACAATCGATCGATACGCTGGGCATGCTGGTGATTATATCGGCGTAATGCCGCTTCAAACAATGCCTGCTTATCACCGAAGGCAGCATACAGACTCGGCTTCTGTAAACCAGTCGCAGCCGTCAGATCAGACATGGATGTCGCTTCATACCCTTTGTGCCAGAACAGATTCATCACCTGCTGTAATACATGCTCCTCATCAAATCCACGTTTTCTCGCCATATCTGCACCTCTTTTTATACCGATAAGTAAATAATATAATTCCAATGAGCGAACAATTAACTAATCATTTCTCTTTATGATTATAGCATATACAGCCTACGTCATAACTTGTATTTATTATTACCGCTTGACACTATTTTATGAAATGATTATATTGAACTTAAATAATTTACCAATCGGTATAAAATAAATCATAAGGAGCTCACACTATGAAGCCTTCTCAAATGTTTCATTCTGGCACATTATTATCTATGCCTGTTATCCTATTATTGGCTATAGCATGCGGACTGTCTGTCGCCAACATTTATTATGTTCATCCCATGCTCAATGTCATCGCAGCCGATCTACATATGAACACAGCGCTGGCTGGCTCCGTTATTACAGCTACACAAATTTGCTATGCATGTGGCTTATTATTTCTGGTGCCATTAGGCGATCTTTTACCACGTCGTCAGCTTATTATCGGGCAGATGCTAGTGTCCGCTCTGTGCCTGTTATTTGTAGCTACAGCCTCCGGAGCCACTTCATTCTGGATCGGTATCGGGCTTATTGGTGGATTAGCCGTTGTCGCGCAGACGATCATTGCAGCCGCAGCATCGATGTGTGCGCCACAGCAGCGCGGCCAAACGATAGGCTTCATTACAAGCGGCATCGTGATCGGCATTTTACTCGCTCGTGTGCTGGCTGGATTGCTGACTGATCTGGCAGGCTGGCGCTCCGTCTATGGCTGCTCCGCAGCTGCTTTACTGTTGATTGTCGCTCTGCTGTATCGCTACATGCCAGCGACACCAGCTCCTTCTACTCGCCCTTCGTATAGCCAACTCGTCTTATCCACCTTGCAATTGTTCTGCGAATTACCTGTACTGCGTGTACGAGCATTGCTGGCCATGATGATCTTTGCAGCGTTTGGTACGCTATGGACAGCACTTGTATTTCCACTAAGTACAGCACCGTTTTACTTTTCTCATAGTACGATTGGTTTGCTTGGCATTGCCGGGCTAGCCGGAGCGATTGCGGCTTCGCGTGCGGGTATATGGGCTGATCACGGCTGGGCACAACGTACAAGTGGAATCGCCTTAGCCTTACTGGTGCTCTCTTGGGTATTCATGTGGAATATGTATCATAGTGTATGGTTTCTTATTATCGGTATTATTGTGCTGGATCTGGCTGTGCAGGCTGTACATGTGACGAGTCAGAGTATGATTTTGAGTACACGACCACAAGCAGAAAGTCGCTTGACAGGTGCGTATATGGTTTTTTATTCGATCGGTAGTGCATTGGGTTCGCTGGCGGCAACATGGGTATATGCTCACTATGGTTGGAATGGTGTCTGCTGGCTTGGGTTGAGCTTTAGCGGTAGTGCACTCCTATGTTGGACACTAACGCGGCGAATGTCCCGTGTGCCAGTATCGGTTGTAGCCTCATCCTCTACAGGTCATTGTAAATCTACGGGCTGAATCCCTATCAGACTGAATAGCACCCACATCCTAAACTGTAATAATACATCTGTACCAGGTAACTATATAAATCTAATTGTAACTATAAATAGAATCAAGCAACGGCTCCTTTAAGGAACAGCTTGATATTTTGACCTGATCGATAAGCTGAATAGCTAAACAGACTGCCCACTGATCAATGGACAGTCTGTTTATTTAGCTGTTATCTATTGCTGTTGTCTACTACGATTGCTTATATTGTTTATAACCATAGCATAACTGCGCATTGCCTCTTGATCGCTATATGCACCTACACCAGCCTCTCACAACATGGCTGGCTTATGCTTCTTCCTCTTCCACATCCGCATGGAAAATACAAACATACGAATCCGAAGCCCCTTCATCCAATTCCGTACTCATCACCGAAAAGCCGATATTACGATAAAACTCCACGCCTTCCGCATCGGTTTCAGCCATTAATACCGCTGGCTTTTCCTGTTCCAGCAGCAGCAAAATGATCCCGCGCCCGTAGCCAAGTCCGCGCTCTTCCGGTGCAATAGCGAGATGGCGAATACGGAGTGCGTCTTCCATCTCCTGATCGGCTGCACAGCCAATCACACCGATCGCTTCGCCATCCTCTACATATTTGTACAGTCTTTGCTGCGGATCATTACGATACTGTTCCAATACCGCATCCAGTACCTCATCATCTGGAAATACAGCATAGGATAATAGCTCACGCAATTCAGCATCATCCAGTCGTTCATTCATTAATTCAAGCATAACATTTCCTCCCGTTTATCAAACACACCCCAATAGTTTAACCTGTTTGCTCGTCCTGCTGCAATAGCTTCGGCTCATTGGATGGTGGCTGCTTGCTTGCAGCAAAGGTAACCCAGTTCCCCTGTAGCTCAATCTCCCGATCATCCTTATTTTCTTCAATCGCCTGTGCTACAGCTTTGCGAGCGATAATATTCCAGCCCTCATATTCACTTTCGAGTAGCTCCAGTAACTGCGTTGTATTCAGATTCAGCTCGATATTACCTTCCTCTGCATTTCCATTCTGCTGGTCTACCTGTTGTACCGATGAAGTCATCGAGATAAAATGAATACCGCCCGTCCGCGTACCTGCTTGCATCCGTTGCAGCACATCGTGTAAAGCCTGCGGAGAGGATACATGCTCCAGACATCCGGTCGCAATCATATAATCAAACTGCTCGGGTTCAATCTCATAATGCTCCACATCGCCAACGATCGCTTGTACGCGGTCGCTCACGTCATATTCGCTGGCATATTGCTGTAGCTGCTTGATCGCATCCTCCAGCAGATCCACCCCAACGACCTCTCCACCCTGCTCCAGCTTTTGTGCGACAGGAATGGCATGTCGCCCTACACCACATGCCAGATCCAGTACACGCGGTGCTGGTGTATATTGGAGCAAGCGCTCCAGTAGCTCCATCACCAACGGGGTCGGACGCGACATCCAGCTTCCATCCTCAAACAGCTTATTTTCCTTATAAAATTGCTCATGGTACTGGTTCTCTGATTCTCTTGCCGTATTGAATGAAGCACTCATGATGATATCCACCCTTCTGTCTCATTATGTTGTCGTATACCATTACCCCACACACCGAATTGTTATCGCCTACCCACTCAGGATGACCCATTTTAGTGTTCCAAGTAAAGGGTTATCCTATCAGAGCCGATCCAATCTGCTACTTAATATTCTGCACCGAAAAGCATACAAAAAAACCCGCATCCCCTGAGGGGTGCAGGCTTCCTAACTATCCATCCTACGATAAAGCATCGTACAGCTATTGTTATTGAATCGATTCTGGCATCGATTTTGAATACCCTATTGTCTATCTTTTGTTAAATGATGATCAGGGTAATTATTATGCTGTAGGACTTCACCTAAGCAGCGGCGTGCTTAATTCACCAGCTGCTTCAGCTCCATACAGACCTGATCATACGCCGGGAATAACGATTGCACCAGCGCCTCAATGCCGTCCAAATTGGTTTCACGAGCCTTCTGTTCAATCTCTGATAACAGCTTGGACAGATGATGCACACCAATGCTCAGACTGCCAGATTTTAATTCATGTGCTGCTTCGGCAAGACTTTTCGCGTTTCGTTCATTCGCCAGTCGCTGCAAGCGCTCCAGCTTTCCAGGCGTTTCGTTTTGATACATATCGATCAGCGTACGTAATACCTCCGGGTCACCCTCTTCATTCAGCTCAATAATCTCCTGAATGACGTTCATATCAAGCACCTTTTCGGTCGTTGCCGCTGCCGGTAACCATTTATGCAAAATGCGGGTCAGGCTTTCCAGATTGACTGGCTTGGTTAAAATGTCATCCATTCCGACCTCCAGACAGCGCTGTCGATCCTCTGGACTGGTGTTCGCAGTTAACGCAATGATCGGTACGGGCTCGCGCAGCTTCATGCGTTCCAGATCCCTAATTTTGCGTGTCGCCTGGAATCCATCCATGACGGGCATCCGATTATCCATTAACACCAGTACATACTGATGCTGATGAAATACATCGAAGGCTTCCTGACCATTGGTCGCTAGATGAACATTGCTCATGCCCATCTTCTTCAGTTGAAGCTGAATAACCTGACTGTTAATCGGATTATCCTCTACGATTAGAATAGGCTGATCGGTTACGCGAGCAACTGGAGCATTCGATGCATGACGATTGCGCTCCTCTATACCTTTTGCTTGCTCTTGCTCCGATTTTGCCTCGGTCGTTGTATTTTTTTTCAAAGGAATATCAAACCAGAAGATAGAACCTTTGCCTTCATCGCTTTTCAAATCAATTGTCCCTTCCATCAGCTCCACCAATGACTTACAGATGGAGAGGCCCAGCCCTGTTCCTTCCACACCGTGCTGCTCCGGACGTTCTGCCTGTGCATAAGGCTGGAATAATCGTTTTTGCTGGTCCGGTGCAATACCAATGCCAGTATCGGATACTTCGATATGGAGAACCTGTAGATTTGCACGGTTTTCCTTCAATTGCACACTTACTTCGATTTTCCCGTTCCGCGTAAACTTATTGGCATTGTTGATCAGATTAAGCAGAATCTGACGGATTCGTCCGCCATCACCAATCAGATCACTTTTTACGCGATAATCGATAAAGGTTGAAATCGTATTCTCATTTTCATTCGCTTTCGGTTCAATGAGTCGGATAATATGATCCAGCAGGAGACGCATATTAATAACGCCTTCCTGTAGCTGCATTTTGCCCGCTTCCATCTTGGACAGATCCAGCATATTGTTGATCATACTCAGCAGCAGCTCTGCCGATTCCTGAATAAGCATCACCGAGCGCTTCTGCTCCTCTGATAACTCCGAGGACATTAGCATCTCCGCCATCCCGATCACACCATTCATCGGTGTGCGAATCTCGTGGGTCATAATCGCGAGAAAACGGGCGCGTGCCTGATTCGCCTGCTCTGCTTCCTCACGTGCTGCACGTAGCTCCGCATTACTTTTAGCGAGTAAACGCTGCAAATTCACAAGCTCATTGTTCATAGCCGAAAATTCAGAAAGTGCTTTTTCTTCCTGGTGCTTACTCTGGATAATCTGGTGGGAAAGATCTTCAATTGTTTTGCGCAAAACCATGATTTCATGCTCTGCATTCGTCATTGCCTTCATCTTCCCTTCCCCATATTCTGCTGAACACCGGCTATTGCTGTCCCGCAGCAGGTACCAGAGTATCAGCCAGCTTGGTTGCTCCATCTGCATCAGGCGCATAACCATCGGCTCCAACTTTTTTCCAGAGTTCCCGATCTATATTGAAAGGTAAACCACCCACAATAATCTTAACGTGTGCGGCTCCCTTACTACTGCGAATTGTCGTAATAAATTGCTGCACCAGATGCACATGAAAGGTCATCGTTACGGAAATCGCCACCAGATCTGCTTTGTAGGAAATAATCGCTTCCAGCAAGCTACGATCCGGTACATTCGCTCCAAGATAATACGTATCCCAGCCTTCCATTTCGAAGAAATCGGTCAGCATGCGTATGCCCATTTCGTGCATCTCATTACCGACACATGCCGATACGAGGCGACGAGCTTGAGTAGCATGGTGCGCTGACAACCACTGTGGATACAGCCTTGACATGATGCTTTGTGTGGCAGCCGTACAATAATGCTCCTGTGCGACATTAATCTCGCCAGTCTGCCACAATCGTCCAACTTCATATTGTACAGATTGAAAAATATAGAGATAGATATCCTTAATGCTGATCCCCTGCTCTAATAGATCAACTACTCCTGCATAAGCGAGCTTCCGGTCCCCATGCAGCAGTTGATCCAAATACGTCGCAGCCTCTACACCAAGCGGCGCATCTGCTGTTACATAAGATACAGGCGCATCTGCCTGAGCGACATAATCGATGCCCAGATCAAGATACTGAATCACATGCTGCCTGTCCTGATGATGGAAATGCTCCAGTAATACACTACGAATTGCGAGTAGATTAACGACCAGATCCTGCTCGGTCACCCGATATCCTCGCAAAAGCAGTTTGAGCCAAGAGATATAGTTCATGAACAGTGCAGGACTTTTTAAAAGTACGCTTTCCGCTAAATAGCTCAGGCTGTACATCGAGTCCTGTTTTGTTCTGTCTCTACCCTTGGCCCCAAATCGATGAACCAGATCCGGTTGTTTCAGGTATTGAATGATCGTCACCTGTTCTGCCAGTCGGTCCGCTTGTATAATTAATTGTTCACCCGCTGTTCCTTGCTCCTGTAATGCCATCAGCGGACACCTCCTGTACAATGGCAGGGGATTACTCCGCGCGTACGACATAACGCTTCACAGTAGGTTTAATATCTGATAACTCCTGATCAGGATACTGGCGTTCCAGCTCATGAATACGCTGAAAATCGGTTCCTTTTACCCAGGCAATGTAATCGCTTTTCGTTTGCCAGGTTGTCTGCACCACGAATTCCGCTGGTGCATTCTCGCTCTGAAGAAGTTGAAAAGATACAAAGCCAGGCTGCTCGTCCACAAGTCGGCTCCGGTTACGGTAAATGTCGATCAATTGCTCCGTCTTATGCTCCGGCACCTGAACGATGGACTGCACGATATACACGAAGTAATGTCCCTCCAAGCAGTAATGAGAAAAGATCCTTCATTGTCCAGCGCCCCTGCCGGACAGAATCTTGA
Source organism: Paenibacillus hunanensis (assembly GCF_034055775.1). Taxonomy (NCBI): domain Bacteria; kingdom Bacillati; phylum Bacillota; class Bacilli; order Caryophanales; family Paenibacillaceae; genus Paenibacillus; species Paenibacillus hunanensis. The sequence continues at coordinate 3,728,300 of NZ_CP139194.1, forward strand.
CTCGTCTTCAATTTATACGATTTCGATCAGCGTCGACCGGCAATAGATGCAGCAGCCAACGTTCGAGTGCGTTAGTGAAATTTTCCCATACATCAGTTAATTAAGCAAGCTCCCTTGCACCTATGTCACTTCGAAATCGCAAAATTATTATATTCTAGCAGGTATTGAGTATGGGAACTTGAGCCGTACCAAATGCTATAATTCCTACACGAAAACCTGCATTACCAGATAAACAAAGGGCTCGACTCCATAGACATAGCTATTGTCGAACCCCTTTGTTCTGTTTCCATGTCGCCCTACTATAAACCTTATAGTCCAAATATACAAGTTTAATTTCGCAAAACCATTTTTTACACTCTAAATAAATATAACATTATTCAGTATCAGTCATCTTGAATAAAGGGATTCATTCATCGTATTTAACTATACTATCCTTTCATTCGTTTCTGAGACGTCAACGTTCTTTGCCCAGTCACTCTCATCCATCAAGTCGATTATGCAGATATGCTCCATGACAATCTCATCTAGCATGCTCAAACAATCAAATAATTGCACACTATTAGTAGAAGGGATTTTTTCAGCTGCTGAATTCATTCATGCATCTAGGCTGCTAATAAAGCGATTCGCAATTCGTTTCGCCTGTACACTAGCTGACAGGTACAATATCTTCTGCGTAAAACATTTCGTCCTTACGAGGCTCGAATCGCACTCGCTGATCCATACCATAGATGCCTTCCATCTGGAAAAGATATACAGCAGGTCGATCAACTGCCAGAATCTGCTGCACCTCCTGATATTGCTTCTCCCGCACAGTTATATCCGTATTGGTAGCGGCAGCTTGTAACAATCGCTCTGTCTTCGGATTGTTATAATCCGTTTCACCCACTGCTGCCGATTTCAAATAACGATTAAAATTATTCGAAGCATCGAATAACGAGTTACCGATCCCGATCATAAATGCTTCTTTAAAAGCTTTAGAATCATAGCGTTCCATAAAAGCATCGGGCTCTAGCACGTCCAGCTTCGTTTTAAAGCCTACTTGATCCAGCATGGCACTAATCCTGCTGGCGTACTCCTTATACGTAGAGGAAGCGCTCAGATGGATCTCAGGCCCACCTGTGCTATAGCCTGCTGCTTGCAGCAATTGCTTCGCTTTTGACGGATTGTATAATGCTTGCCTGTATAAGGATAGATCTGCGCCAAAATTCCCCGGCGTAACCGAGGTACGTGTAACAATCCCTGCTCCCCCGGCAATGCTGTTCACCAGACTTTGCTTGTTGATCGCCAGATCGATCGCTTCGCGTACTTTGGGATCGGCAGTCGGGCTTCCTTCTGACATCCGTAAAATAATTTGCAGTACACGCTGAATCGGCGCTTTTACAATCGTCTTGCCTTTCGCTTCATTAATTCGCTTGCTATCGGTAGCTAGAAGCCCGGTTGCAATATCAATATCGCCCGCCAGCAGTGCAGATACGCGTGATGCTGACTCTGGAAGAGCACGGAATACGACCTCATCCCACTTCGGCTTCCCACCAAAGTAGTCATCATTACGTACCAGCTCCACACGATCATTTTTCATCCATTTACCAAATTTGTACGGCCCGGTGCCTACAGGCTGATTCAAAAAAGCGGCGATTCCGTTCGTATCAATGTATTTGGAGGGTAGCATCCCTGCTCCCGTCTTGCAGAGACGATTAAGCAGCAACGGATCAGGCCCATCGGTTACAATATCAACCGTGTAATCATCGATCACACGTACTTCCGCGATATTTTTGAAATACGAGTTTTGCTTGAGAGAGGTATCCTTGGCTACACGCTCCAATGTATATTTCACATCAGCAGCAGTAAAGGGATCGCCATTATGAAAATGCACCCCTCGCCGAAGGTTGAAGCGCCATGTGTTATCATCTGTTTGCTTCCACGACGTTGCCAGCACTGGAATCTTATGCTGGTTATTATCGTTTTTGAGCAAATAATCAAACATATTCACAAGCACCGCTTCGCTTACCGTATTCGCATTATTGTGTGGATCAAAGCTCTCGATATCTGCGGTGGTACCAATCGTGAGCACCCTACCTGTAGCATGAACATCAGACTGTTTCATCGGATTAGTCGAACTGCTGCTATTCACGCTACAACCGGCAAGTATACTAGCTATAACCCATATTACAATACTGCCAGTTAGCCATCTCCCCATCATCCTGCCGCACTCCCATTCTCACGATTGTTAATCTCACTCTATGTATATAAGGTACCAATTCTACCTTATTCTAAATAGCGACAAAATATGATTTTTTCCTTACTATACTTACTCCTTTTGAGCAGGTCAATCTTTATTCTAGCTCTATACATAAGACGCTATCTAACCCGTGAAATCATCCAAGAAATGACATTGCTAAACACAAAAAAAGTCTAACCGATAGAAGCTATCGGTTAGACTGTCTTATCCGCCGCGGCAAAGCCGAGCTTTTTTAGCAATGGAATCACGACCAGTTTTTCTTCCTGCGTCAATCCTGCCATCGCTTCCACAATGGCTTGCTTATGCTGATCGAAAATACCTTCAAAGAACGAATTGCCCTGCTCCGTCAGTTCCGCGAAAATAACACGGCGGTCATTGTCACACGAACGGCGAGCAAGTAAATTTTTCTTTTCCAGCTTATCGACCACATAGGTGATATTACCGCTTGAGATCAGTACCTTTTGTCCAATCTTCTGTAGTGGCTGCGGTTCATCGCTATGATACAAAAAGTCCAATACTCCCAGCTCGGTCGGGTTCAGACCATAGCTCTGAATATCGGCATTGATCAACGATACGACCGATTGATAGGCTCTCGATAAAACCATCCACAGATGCAAAGACTCTTTCTCCACATCGTTAACAGGAGCAGTTGTGCGATTGGCCTGTTTCATGATTTGTTCCTCCCTCATGATGTATAACGCCTGAACGTACTACAATCATGCAGTACATCCAGGCGCCATTCTAATCTATGGATCGCTTCAAAGGATCACGTATGAATACATCCATTCCATTCATTCGGCAGCGGGCAGTCGCTGCGGGCATGATCTGCCTGTGAGTATGAATCGCATTCGATTAAGATACTTCGACATTGGCATTTCATATTCCTTCCGACCCCAGCTGCTTGACTGAAGGATTTCGCTGTAATGGGAATCACAGACAAGCGCGAGAGCCAGTCAAACGCCCTAAGGCGGGTAAGCCATCTACAGCAAGCTGTCAAAAGCTTATATTAGAATTGTTTTGCAACTTCTTTTGCTTGCTCCAGACCTTCTGCAACGATTTGTGCAGCACGGTCAGGGAATGCGTTGTGACCTTCGATCAGGAATTTCTCAACATCTGTAATGCCCCAGAATCCGAGCATCGATTTTACATAACGAACAGCCAGCTCAACGTCTGCGCCAGGGCCTTCGGAATATACGCCACCACTTGCGTGCAGCAGCATTACTTTTTTACCGCCAGCCAGACCTACAGGACCTTCTGGAGTGTATTTGAATGTTTTACCTGCTTGGGACAGGTAGTCGAAGTAAGTATGCAGAACCGCTGGAACAGTGAAGTTCCACAGTGGGAATGCGATAACGATTTTTTCAGCAGCCAGGAACTGGTTCATGTAACGGTTCACACGATCAACAGCTGCTTGCTCTTCAGAAGATACTTCAAAGCCTTGACCTGCTTTGTAGTTCGCACCGATTACGAATGCATCGTAGTAAGGAGGATTTTCTTCAAACAGATCCAGCACTTCTACTTCATCCTGTGGATGGGAAGCTTTGTAGCTTTCCAGGAAGGCATCGTATAGTTGTACAGTGATTGCTTGATCAGCAGGACGGTTGTTCGCTTTTACAAATAAAACTTTAGACATCGTTTTCTCTCCTTTGGCTCTTCAAAAAATTATGATCTAGTAAATCTTGATTTAAAGATAGTATAACAAACCATTTTTGTCAACCGTTATCCGTAAAATCAATTCGCAAAATAATTAAAAAAACCGGAGCCGACTGCATAACAGTCTGTCCGGTTCAGGTGTTCATGTAATTTGGATTGTATTCCTTATTTTATAATGAGTACGTTATTACCCAGCGCCATCTATTATTGCCCGGCGCGCTTAACCTCAATCGTGCCACTATTGTAAGCAACGACTACCGCGCTTGCCAGACCGATAAATAATCCATTATCGACCACACCCGGAATATCGTTCAATTGACGATGCATACGAGCTGGATTCAGGATTTCGTTAAAATGACAATCCACTGTATAGTTGCCGTTATCTGTAATGAATACCTCACCGCTGTCGGTTTTGCGTAGTACCGGTGTACAGCCCAGACTTTCGAGCTTTTGAATCGTCCACTCATGGGCAAAGGTAACGACCTCTACAGGTAGTGGGAATTCACCAAGACGCTTCACGACTTTATTTTCACCAACGACGATCATTACCTGACGACTACGTGCAGCTACGATCTTCTCACGCAGCAATGCACCGCCACCGCCCTTGATCAGATTCAGATCCGGGTCGACTTCATCCGCTCCATCAATGGTCAGATCAATCGTACCGACCTCAGCAAATGGTAAAATTGGGATCGACAGCTCGCGTGCCAGCTTCTCCGATTCCTCTGAAGTCGCTACCGCTTGAATACGCATTCCCTGCTGCACCAGCTCACCAATTTTACGAATGGCATAGACCGCAGTTGAGCCTGTGCCTAATCCGACTGTCATTCCATCTTCTACCCAATCCACTGCTTTTTCAGCAGCCAGCTGCTTAATATTCATCGTTTCGTTCACTCCACTGCTCAGATTTTTGTCCTGTTTTCCCATTACTTCTGTTAACAATCAACATACCAATTCTAATCCACATGAGAAGAATAACATTCCAGTTCTGGCATGTATGGCTATTTATGTATTAAAATACGTCTGCATACATGGATTTCCTGAATCAATTGAACTATACTGAACTGAAACTGGCGAATACACACCATCTTAATCTCAATTCATTCCCATTTGAAAAGGAGCCTGCCTTATGCGAACTCAAGATCAGATCAAGGCCAAGCTACATGAGCTCAACACACAAAAGACGAATTTGCGCACACGCCTCTCCACACTCACACCAGAAGCTGCTGCTTATACCTCATTACATCAGCAACTCGCTCGATTGGAAGATATGTCTACCATGCTAGAGTGGGTGCTTGACCAGCCTCAAGGCAATTACCACAGCTAATACGCTCTATTTTATATTTTATCCCATGTATTTCAGAAATACAAAGTAAATCACTCATCGCGAATCATGTCAAAAATTGTAACATTTTATATTGCAAAAAATTAATTTGAAATGTTTCAAGTCGGATTTTTCAGGGTATATGCTAATAGTCTAAAAGAACTACACCATGAGTAGCACATTCATTCCTGATAAATTTTCACAATGCTATAACATAACTGCCTACAAATTCCGACATATACTTTTGTGTGCTGGCTAGCAAATAGAGATTCAATTTCTAGTATTAGGAAAAATTTTACCTTTAATTTTTAGGTAATACTAATTCTTACATACTAAAAATAATCCTAAATACCTAATTTGCTAAGCCTTGCAATCGTCGGAAATGGCCACTGAGTAACCATTCAGTGCCTAACCCTAGCTAATTCCATACTTATTACAGGAGTGAAGATCATTGAAGAAAATAGGCAGGCTATCATTCGTTGCAAAAAATCTGATCATCTCAGCAGTTAGCATTGTGTTGATTGGTGTCATTCTGCTCGTCAGCAGTTATATCACACAACGATCGATTCTAATCGATCAGCTTCACGGACAGATTCAAGCCGTCACCGATACGTTTGCTCAGGGCATTACGTCACAGCAAGTTCAACAGGCAATGACTGAAAAAAGCTACGAAGGAACCGTACAAAGCGAATTGCGCTCCTATCTGGATAACGTGAACAAATACAATCCAAATATCGCGCAGGCTTATGTATTTGGTACCGAGCTGGAAAATGGTAATGGTACACAGCTTGTAGCCGTTCCAACCAAGCTGATGGAAGCCCTCAAAGAAGGCAAGGTTAACATCGGTGATATGTATGAGCAGCCGCAGACGATTGTTGAAGGTATTCAGGAAATGCTGAAAACGGGTCAAACTACCTTTACTAGCTTCTATAGCGATGATTTTGGTCTGTGGACAACGATCCTGTACCCTATCAAGGACTCCAACGGTAAGATTTTTGCCTACTTTGGTGTCGATGTAGATGCAAGCGCCGTACCAGACGGTCTGCACCAGCTTCTCATCCGTGGGATCACCATTATGGTTATCTTCCTGATTATTATCTTCGTACTGCAATTCTTCATTGTACGTCGTACACTGTCTCCAATTCGTGAGTTAATACGCGGAATTGAAGAAGTCAGCAAGGGTAATCTGGATATTCATATCAAAACCGGTAAGGACGATCTCGGGATCATCAACCAGAAATTCAACGAGATGGTCGCAAAAATGAACAGCGTTATCGTCAACGTACAATCGGCTTCCAAGCAGGTTACTGAATCTGCGAAAATGCTGATGGACAGCGCCTCCGATCACAGTAGCCGCTCGCTCAGTCTGGCAAACAGTGTTCAGGATATCGCAGACGGCATGAAATACCAGGAAGCTGCTACAGAAGAAACAGCAAAAGCGATGAATGAAGTCTCTACAGTTATTAGTACAATTGCGAAAAACTCATCCACAGTTTCGGATGAAGCCTTTGCAATGGAGCAAAAGTCGGCACATGGTAATGAAATCGTAAGCGAAGTGACTAACCAGATGGCGATGATCTCCACTTCTGTGCATCAAACAGCTCAAGCGGTTGAATTGCTGGAAAGCCGTTCACAGGAAATCGGTAATATTCTCGGTATCATTACAGGCATCTCCGGTCAAACGAACCTGCTTGCCCTGAACGCATCGATTGAAGCTGCGCGCGTAGGTGAGCATGGTAAAGGCTTTGCCGTTGTTGCTGGTGAAGTGCGTAAGCTGGCTGAACAAACAGCTGATTCCGCGAACCAGATCAGCACATTGATCGTTGAGATTCAAAATGAGATCAAAAACGCTGTAAATTCAATGAGAAAAGGTACAACCGAAGTTGAACACGGTATATCGATTGCCGATCAAACGGGCAAACTATTCGCTGAGATTCACCTTGCAACCAAAAAAGTAACCGAACAAATTCAGGATATCTCCAGTGCGACCCAGCAAATCTCTGCCGGAACGGAAGAGATGGCTGCTACAACCGAAAACCTGAGAACAACAGCGAATGTCGCTGCTGCCAACAGTAACAAAGTGTCCGAAAACCTGGAAGGTCAAAAAGCAACAGTCGTTTCTACGTCTGATGCAGCCAATCAGCTGTCCAATATGGCTGAGCAATTGCAAGAATTGATCTCCCATTTCCACGTTCGTAAAGCAGAGTAAAAAGAGTACGCTACTTCGCACCAGACACTAATTTAATGGTTCCTTCTCCTGTACAGCCAGGGAAAAGAATGCCCTCCACATTGCGCTGGAAGGCATTTCTTTTCTCCAGGTTTACAGTAGAAATCATATAATCATATGTGTATATGAAACAAAATGTAACAACGCAACTCTCTTTTCAACTGTGCTTATACAACCTACAGTTCATCAACTTCATTTTAAAGGAGAGATCATTATGTCCTCACCAGAAAATATTCGTCCAGCCAATAAGCCAGTTCAACTTCCTGCTCTGCAAATTCCACTTGATCATGCCCGTCAGCATCAAAAGGATACATTTGCAATCCATCGCTTTGATCTTGGTCAAGCGATCGCCGGTTATGTGTCTCGTGTTGAAGCTGGTTTGCAGCAGCAAAGTCTGCTACTCGCCGCTTATCTGGGATGGATTCATCGCATGTCCGCTGAATATGAAACTGCCGTCTTGTTTGCTTCTAATAAAGGAACCTTTCCCGTCTCTTTGTCTTTTGAAGAGTCTCCTTCCTTCGAAACGATCGTCCAGCAGGTATATGCTCAGCTAAAAGAAGGCAAGTCCGGACAACGGGTTCAAGGTGAAACCGTGTTTAGCTTCGGTCAGACGATTCCAGCACAGCCGGGACAACTGATCAACTGGACGATTGAACCACAGCCTTCTTCATTAACGATGGTGGTGGAATATAATGACTCTCTGCTAAAGCCTGCAACGATTGCTCGCTTCTCTACCTACTATATTCGCTTGCTGGAAGGATTGCTTGCTGATCCACAGCTTCCGGTAGGCGCTGTGAACATTTTGAACGCCGAGGATGAAGTGCTGTATTCTGCGCTTAACTATACAAACGCGCCTTATAACAACGAATTGACGTTTCATGGCGCATTTGAAAAAGCAGCTTTTCTGCATCCAGAGCGTCCTGCAATTAGCTTCCGTGATACAACCTGGACGTATACAGAGCTCAATGAGCAGGCCAACCAGATTGCACATCATCTGTTATCCAAAGGACTTCGTAAAGGGGAATTTGTTACGATGTTTCTCGATCGCAGTCTGTACAGTGTGGTCAGCCTACTTGGCATTATGAAGGCTGGTGGCGTGTATGTGCCAGTCGATCCTGCCCATCCTGACGACCGCAACCATTATATCGTACAGGATACACGCTCTGCCTTTGTACTTACACAGAATGAGCATTATCACAAGGTACATGAGCTGACTGCGGGGATCTCCACTCTGCGCGGTATCGTTCCGATCGAATCGGTTCATGCTGCTGGAGCGGCTACATCGAATCCAGATGTCGGTGTACTGCCAGATGAGCTGGCATATGTTATCTATACCTCCGGTTCAACAGGTAAGCCAAAGGGAACGTTGATCGCTCACCGTGGTGTAGTTAATCTCGGTCAGGTGCTGAATGAGCAATTCGAGATCGTGCCGCAGGATATTATGGCTCAATTTGCGAGCTATAGCTTTGATGGCTCAGTATGGGATACGATTGCTCCTCTGTTCCACGGTGCTCATATGTACATGCTGGATGCGGATGAACGTGTATCGATTGAAGAGTTTGCCGTAGCGATTGAGCGTACACAGACGACGATTGTTACAGCATTACCAACCGTTTTCTTCAATCAGCTGTCTGCCTACCTTTCATCAGAAGGCTATGCTCGTCTACACAGCCTGCGCCTTCTCGCTGTGGCTGGTGAAGCGCTGTACGGTGAGCGTGTACGTGCCTTCCAGCAGAAGATCGATCAGACCGTACATGTTGTAAATGCTTATGGCCCAACAGAATGCACCGTCTGCGCTACGATGCACAAAGTAAGCGATACACTGCCAGAGCATATCGTCAATGTACCGATCGGACGACCAATCAATAACTACGAAGTATGGATTATGAATGATCAGCAAATGCCTTGCCCGGTTGGTGTACCTGGTGAAATGTACATCTCTACAGTCGGTATCGCCAAAGGCTATCTGAATCAACCTGACAAAACAGCAGCAGCTTTCGTAGATCATCCTCATATTCCAGGCGAAAAGCTCTATCGCTCCGGCGATCTAGCGAAGCTGTTACCAGACGGAACAATCGAATATGTAGGACGTCGTGATTCTCAGATTAAAATTCGCGGTCATCGCATCGAAATCGGTGAAATCGAGGATAATCTGAACAAATACGACGCGATTCAGGATGCTGTTGTTGTAGCGAAAAAAGATGCTTCCAATCAAAACATGCTTGTGGCTTACTTTACAACGAGTGATGGAAGCAAGCTGTCCCCAGCGGCGATCAAGCAATTTTTAGCTGATCGTTTGCCTTCATACTTTGTACCGAAGTTTGTATGTCAGCTCGATGAGATCCCGATCTCACCTACAGGCAAAGCAGAGCGTAAAAAGCTGGTCAACTATCCGAATACCGAGCTTGCTGAGCAAGCTGTAGGCTACGTAGCACCTTCAACCGAGACAGAGCAGCGTCTTGCCGCAGCCTGGTCTGAGGTACTGAATCGTGAGCAGATCGGTATCCATGATGACTTCTTCTCGATCGGTGGCGACTCACTGCATGTTATCCATGTACTGGTACTACTCAAATCGGATTATCCAGGTCTTAAAATCGCCGACTTCTTTGAATGCAAAACGATTGCTGCACTCGCAGCCCGTGCTGAGCTTCCTGGTGGCGGTCAAGCAGATATTTTGCCATTTACACCATCCGGTGAGCTGATTGATCTGGTCGAATTCCCAGAGCGTGTAAATGTCGCTTCTCCTCAGGAAATGCTGAAGCCAACAACAGGCGTGCTGCTCACAGGTGGTACTGGCTATCTCGGCTCCTATCTATTGTATGAGCTACTCCAACGTAGCGAAGCGCATATCTATGCGCTGGTACGTAAATCAGGTAATGCCAGCAGTCTGGATCGCCTCAAGTCGACGATGGAGCTTTACTTTGGACGTAATATGCTGACCGGCTTTGACGAGCGGGTGACGGTAATCGAGGGCAATCTGGAGCAACCTGGACTGGGAATTAGTGCGGCGGATCATGAACTGCTCGTTCATCGCATGGATGCGATCATTCACAGTGCAGCCGATGTGCGTCATTTCGGTGATCCGGAGCATTTCCGTAAAACGAATATCCTGTCAACCAATGAGCTGCTGAAGCTAGCAACTGTGCGTAAAGGCATTCGCTTCCACTATGTATCGACAATGGGGATTCCAGAAGACCTGTCTCTGGAAGGCAAATGGCAGCAAGTTGTAGAAGCAGGGACTATTCCAGATTCACTACGCGCGGAAAATGTATACACCAACAGTAAGCTGGAAGGTGAGAAGCTCGTACTGCAAGCAGCAGAGCAAGGACTGGCTATTAACATTTACCGTGCAGGTAATCTGTCCAGCCATTCGATGAGCGGTAGCTTCCAGCGTAATATCGACAGTAATGCCATGTACCGGATGATCAAAGCTATGCTGTTGCTTGGTAAGGCTCCTGCTGTTGATCAATGGATGGACTTTACGCCGATCGATTATGCTGGACGTTCCATCGTGCATCTGGCATTACAGCCAGATACCGCAGGTCGTATCTTCCATATCTGCAACCCGCAGCAGTTGCTGTACAGTGATCTAATTGGATTGATTAATGACGCTGGTTACCCGGTCGAGCTGCTTCGTCAGGATGCGTATCATAACTGGCTACTCGATAGCTCGATCAACAAGCCTGCGGAGGCTATGCAGCTGGCCATGGCACAGCTGGAGGGTGACGGAGCACGTCAATCACCCTATCGTCTGGCTAACCCGCTGACAGCGGAGCGTCTTGAACAGGACGGTATCAGCTGCGCGCTACCTGATCTGACATTTATTCAAGCGATGCTGTATTATGCCGCTGGTATTGGTTATTTCCCGGAGCCTGTAGCGGAGCTCAAAGCGACTCCTGCAACATCAGACCGCTCGGCAGCTGATGAGCATGTGTCTTCTCGTTCTTTGAATGCTTGATTTTATATGTACTATTATCTGTCATTATTGTTCAAATGAATGATATGAATATACCTAAAAGGCTCCATTGGTTATAATCAAAGGAGCCTTTTAGAATACTTATATATCAAGCTATGTCATTCAAATAAACGTCATTTGCCGATTTCTAATTATGGTTTGCTTCCACCTCTATTCATTACAGCCTAGCATCAAAATCGATATCGACGTTATAATCCTTTAAGCTTCTCTATGACTCATGCTAACTAACCAGCTAATGTAAAGTCGATGGCTTATTTATCTCGAAAGCAGTTCTTATCTAAGCCTAGTACTAATAGCACTCTATTGCTTTTACACCTTTATATCTACATTTTTAAAAGTGTATTGTCTCCATTCAAGTAAAAGGAACGTAAAACCCTATACATTGATAGAAAATTTAGTTCAGATTATAAAATATTAGTTATCAAAATGAATTTGATCATCTGCATACTAGTCATTTTTTAATACGATATCTTCTATACCTCTTTTCTCACTTCTGCTTATAACTCATTAACTATATATGTACATAATAAAAGCATAGAAAATCCGTTTCTATTTTACATATTACGACAAAATATTACAAATAATATTATTTATTGCTTAATGTGTCGAAAAAAGTTATAATTTAATAGAAAATACTGATTAATAACATGATTTTTGGGTAATAAGTCTTAAATCTTTTTACCCACACTTCCAAGGAGCTATATTACTAATGAAAAGTCTTAATCTTTTTAAAACCTGGAAAAAATCGGCCGTATCTGCAACCATTCTTATTCCTATTCTATCCGCTGCATTTGTAGGATTTCATTATTCTAATCATACATCTACCGAACAACGCTATCTCGTTCAATATTCCACGATCCAGGCAAAGGAAGCTATTGCTGATGTTTCCGGAGCAGGACACACTGAATTTTTCAATCATCTGGACATGGCAGCATTAAGCTTGAATGACAAGCAAAAGGAGCAGCTTGCTCAAACCTCTGGCATCGTCAGCATTGAGCCAAGCGTTACGTATGCTTCCGCAGCACAAGCGTTCACACCTGATGTTAAAGCTATCACGGTACAGGGCAATGAACAAGCATCCTGGGGCTATGGCACCGTTGATGCTCAGCTCGCTCTACAAAAGGGCTATACAGGCAAAGGTGTGAAGGTAGCTATTCTCGATACAGGTATCTCCAATCACTCCGATCTCAAGATCGCAGGTGGCGTATCCGTCGTTGATTACACCTCCTCTTACGCGGACGATAACGGTCACGGAACATTCGTTGCCGGCATTATCGGAGCACAAAATAACGGCAAGGGTCTGATCGGTGAAGCACCGGATGCAAGCCTGTACGCTGTTAAAATTTTGGACAATCAAGGAAATGGCTCGACAGAGCAACTGGCTGAAGGTCTGAACTGGGCCATCCAGAATAAAATGGATATCGTGAATATGTCGATCGCGTTCCCGCAAGCCTCACCAGCCGTTCAACAAATGCTTCAAACGGCACATGATCAGGGCATTCTCCTCATCGCTGCTGTAGGTAACAAGGGTACAGCTGATGTACAGCAGGATACGGTAGAGTTTCCAGCTAAGGCTAACAACGTGATCGCTGTAGCCGCTATCGATGACAGTTTGTCTCGTCCAACCTTCTCGGCGACAGGCCCTGAAGTTGATGTAACAGCACCTGGCGCGCATATCGTAAGTACAGCTAGCACAGGCAAATATGAACTGCGTGACGGAACTTCGGTTGCCGCTCCATTTGTAAGTGGTATGGCGGCAGTATTAAAACAAGCTTATCCGCAATTAACTAATGACCAGCTACGCAGCCTGATCGAGCAAAACAGCGTCGATCTCGGCACACCAGGCAAGGACAATATTTATGGTAATGGCATGATTAGCTTCCAGCATGTATTTGATGGAGTTGCTGCAAAATAAGATCGTACTCCCTACGATCCTATCCCCTAATCCAGTCAACACACGCTTTACGCTAATCAAAGCTAAATAAATGACCTGCATCTCTTATTATGATGAAAATCATACAAATATAACGGAGATCATACAAAAGCCCGCTTTCCTCAACAATGATTATTGAGGGAAGCGGGCTTTTATTGTGCAGCTATATCTAATCATGACGTTAAATATCACCGACGGATACACTCTGACGGAGCCACTGCATTTCATTGTCCATGATCACATAATCCGTCCAGTTCAGCTCTTCATTGACCCAGTTACGGTAATCTCGAACTTGCCGATACAGACGCTCCAGACACATCTCTGACGGTGTCACCATCAAGGACTGCATAGAGGATAGGAGCTGTTCTGGCTTGCGCTGCGCGTGCTCCAGCATATGTACAAGCAGCTTTTGCCCGGGATATAGCATCTCGTTATGAGCGAGAATAAGGCGTCCACCGAACAATAGCAGATTCATAATCGACTGATGCAGCACATAATGCTCCTGCTGAACGAGCGCACGCTTACACTCCAGATACCATGCTTCGAATTGGGCATAGAACCGATTGATATTCGCCTGCTTGAGATGTAATGGATACTCGGTAATCTCGTTGATCAGGCTGCGTAATTCAGTTAAATCAGAGAACACGATCACTGCACCCATAAAAGCAAAGCGCGCCGGTTCACTACCTGCTCGTGCTACCTTTTCCAGATAACGTGGGGAAATGTAGCGCCCTGTAATCTGTGTGTACTCTACAGCAGGATCTGTCATTTTATAATGTAAACGTCCATCCTGTAGACGTGCTTCAAATTCCTCATCCGATACCACAATGATCACATTCAGCTCTGTACCCGCAGCCCCACTATAGCTGCCTTCCTCCCCTGCTAAAAGCAGAGCCAGAACGGAAGGATCATGCCTGAGCTGCTCGCTCAAATGGGACAGATGCTCCGAAAAGATACTCATCAAACTCCTCCTTCTATGGCGCATAGCCAGTGTCAATTAGTCAGAATCGATCCGATCCTTGATCTATATGGCGCCCTTCGTCTATATTCTGCTCCAGCTCGCAGGCACAGCACCGTATTTTATTAGTACAAACGAAGCTGTATTGTATAATTATTGCTTACCGGAGTTTATATAGATGGGCGCTTACATGTCGCGACTCGTCACACCAATTTTATTCACCCTTCTTAATTGATAATGATTATCATCTTCAATTAATAAAGTCATTGTATAGCACGTTTCACCTTTTGGCAAGAGATTGTGAGCAGATTGTGTCCCGATAGGAGCTCCAGTCCATCGTTGCGTTACTCATTTTGTAACAAAATAAACAGGCAAGCCCGACGATTGTAATGGATACAGTCATCAGACTTGCCTGTTTACTTGCTTATCATTTTCATTTGTTAATCAAGCTAAACCTCATTGGGAAATATGGCGATGTGTAGAGGCACATCTCCATATCCTCCTGTTGAGGATAAATTAAGCTTTAGGGTGAATCATTTTGGAAGGTACAACATATTCGTCGAATTGCTCCTCTGTCAGCAGACCACTTTGTAGCGCTGCTTCACGCAGAGACAAGCCTTCCTTATGTGCATGCTTGGCGATTTTCGCAGCATTTTCATAACCGATGTACGGATTCAATGCCGTAACGAGCATGAGTGAATTGTCCAGATTGAACTGGATTTTGTCCACATTCGCTTCGATGCCTACAGCACAATGATCATTAAACGAAATGATCGAATCGGTCAGCAGGCGTACGGATTGCAGGAAGTTGTAGATAATTACTGGCTTGAATACGTTCAGCTCAAAATTACCTTGACTCGCTGCAAAGCCGATTGTAGCATCATTCCCCATGACTTGAGTAACGACCATGGTCATCGCTTCGGATTGAGTGGGATTGACTTTACCTGGCATGATCGAGCTACCTGGCTCATTGGCAGGGATCGTCAGCTCTCCCAGACCGCTACGAGGGCCGCTTGCTAGCCAGCGCACATCATTAGCAATCTTCATCAGATCGGCTGCCAGCGCCTTCAGAGCGCCGTGTGCGTACACTACCTCGTCATGACTGGTCAGTGCATGGAATTTGTTTGGAGCGGAGACGAACATTTTACCCGTCATATCAGCGATCTTCTCAGCAACGAGACGACCGAAGTCTGGATGAGCATTAATGCCTGTACCTACTGCTGTACCGCCGATCGCCAGCTCCTTCATTTCGCTGGAGCTGTGCAGAATCATACGACTAGTTTTATGCAGCATCGCTTCCCAGCCGCTAATTTCCTGACCAAGTGTGAGCGGCGTTGCATCCTGTAGATGGGTACGACCGATCTTGATCAGGTTCATAAATTCCTTGGATTTGTTCATCAATGTATCCTGTAGCTTGGTGATCGCAGGCAGCAGATCATTTTCAACTGCAAGTACACCTGCTACATGGAGTGCAGTCGGGAATGTATCATTGGAGCTTTGCGACATGTTCACATCGTCGTTTGGATGCAGACGATCGCTTTTGCCTGCTTGCTCCAGCAGTTGATTACCACGATGAGCGATAACTTCATTGACGTTCATATTGGACTGTGTGCCGCTTCCTGTTTGCCATACGACAAGCGGGAAGTGCTCATTCCATTGTCCTGTCATAATCTCGTCAGCTGCTTTTACAATTGCATCTGCTTTATCCGCAGACAGCTTACCAAGCTGCTCATTCGCCAGTGCCGCTGCCTTTTTCAGCATTGCAAAAGCATAGATCACCTCAACCGGCATTTTTTCGCCACCGATTTTGAAGTTTTCTTTACTGCGCTGGGTTTGTGCTCCCCACAGCTTATCGGCAGGAACCTGAATTTCACCAATCGTATCTTTCTCTACACGGTATTCCACTGAACAAGTCCTCCTTATAGGTCGAATCGACTATTATCGTACCACGGATCAAAGCTTCGTTAAACCTTTATAATTGTAACGCTTACAAGGTATAAAAATCCACCTGTTTTCGTTAAAATAGATGGATCTTGCTTAGCGTATCGGATTCACTATGCGATTGACTATCCAGCCTATAATCACGCTGTATCGCACTCCCGATAACGCGAGCATGTTATATACGATCCTATCGCAACGCTTCACTATCCTGCATATGTAGCTTCATTTGCCCCGGAGCAGTAGCGCCTTTAACGCGGCGAATGACTTCTTTCCAATGGCTGTGCAGGCACGCACCAATCGATCGGCTCCATCCCCTGCTGCTGCAAAAAGGCATTAGCACGCGAAAATGGACGACTCCCGAAAAATCCACGATGAGCAGATAGCGGGCTTGGATGCGGAGACTGAATAATAAAATGACGACTACGGTCGATATTCGCCCCTTTGCGCTGAGCATGACTGCCCCACAAAATAAACACAGCAGGCGTTTCGCGCTGATTAACCGCCTCCACTACCCGATCAGTAAAGGCTTCCCAGCCCTTGTTCTGATGTGATGCCGCCTGTCCACGACGGACGGTAAGTACAGCATTTAGCAGCAGGACTCCTTGCTCTGCCCAGTGCACAAGCGAGCCATGCCATGGCGCTGTGCAGCCCATGTCCTCGTGTAGCTCTTGATAAATGTTTTGCAGGGAGGGCGGAATAGCTACACCCGGCTTAACCGAAAAGCTGAGCCCATGCGCTTGCCCTGGTCCATGATAAGGGTCCTGCCCCAAAATGACCACCTTCACCTCTGACAACGGTGTATAATGAAGCGCATTATAAATGTCATACATGTCTGGATAGATCGTCGTCGAGCGATACTCTTGCGCAAGGAAACGTCGTAATTCCTGATAATACGGCTTCTCTAGCTCAGGCTCAAGCACCTCTGCCCAATCATTATGAAAAATTTTGCTCATACGAAGCGCTCCCTTCTCTCCATTTCAAGAACCATACTCATTCCTCTTATTCATCCATACTATTCTCTGTTTCCATTATCAAAAAAACGAACGTCTCTGTCAAAAATAGTACATATTCGCCGTACAAGCATACCTGGTATAACACACTTAGACATATCAAACAGGCATAACAGACAGCTCCTAACTTCCGATGAAGTCTGCTGTCTGCTATGCCTGGGAATCGTTTAAAGATGACGGATAGCCTATCTATTTATTTAGCTCATTGCCTATGAAGCAGCCTGATTCGAGCTTGACGAGTAGTACACCAATCTAGCATTACAGCGGCTTCTTTACATTACAAACCGAACATTACAAGCGAGAATTCAGGAACACTTCCATGAAGTTCTTAAAGTCATGACTCACACTGTTTAGCTTATCTACCAGCTCACTGAATTCATTCACAAGTCTTGCTTGCTCTGTAGAAGAATCCGCTACAGCAGAAATTTCACGTTCCATTTGCAAAATCGATTGCTGGACGCTACCGAGCGAGCTTTCGATGTTTTGAGTTGCGTTTTTCGTATCCACGGATAGCTTGCGCACTTCAGATGCAACAACGCCAAAGCCTGCTCCTGCTTCGCCAACGCGAGCCGCTTCGATTGCAGCGTTCAGACCTAACAGATTTGTCTGCTCTGAAATTTCGCGGATAAAGCCGGTAACCTGATTAACCTCTTTGGAGTTTTCTACCGCTTTACCTGTGTTCGCTTGAATCTGGCTTGCTGTCGCCGACAATTGCTGAGACTGCGCTGCCAGCAACTGTACCATATCGCTAAGCTGTTTGCTAATACTCTCAATATCAACGGTCACATTCGCCATAAATGTATTGTGCTGTAATGTGTACGCTGAAGCAATCGCACCTACGATATTTCCGTGGCTATCTTTCAGCGGTACCGACGTTGCATCCAGTTCAAAGCCATAAGCAGACGCAGGTACGCGGTTCACCGTTATAACGCCATTTTTCAGGGCATTGTTCAGGTTTGGATCGTCCTTTGCAATCGGTGTACCCGGACGAAGACCAAGATCAAGTTCCTTGGCTGGCTTGTAATATTTGAATTCATGCAAATCGGTTACGCCCAGCATCAGGTCATCGCCAACAACATGCTCAAAATACTTCATACTTTCAATAACCATATCAACTATACTAACGTTTTCAATCGCTTTTGCATCGCTTTTACCATAACCTTGTTGGGTCATTGTTGTATCACTCCTGTTGTTCTGTCTTTCTGATCATCGTTTGTCTGTAGTCTGTACACCAAATGTTAACAGATAGATCGTGCTATCTGTCATTATGCTTAAACGTATCAAGCCAGCATACCGATGAATCAGCTATGCATGAGGAAGACGATGTACAAAGCTTGCTGGATCTTTCGCAGATAACTCTGCTCGTCTGTAGTCCATACACTTACTTAATTTATTTCGACCAAATCCAACTCATTTTTAATAGCATACAAATTTATTTTTCGTAATATGATATTTGTGAATCATCTTTCATGCAAGAAATGGATAAGTAACTAGGTGTTTGTCTTTTTCTATTATCTTTAATTATTAAAAGACTAGACACCCATTTCTATTCCTTAAAAGGATACATACAAAATCGATTGTAAAATGGTAGCGTTATCTATAAAATTTTTTAGTTTTTTTTGAAAGACTCATTTTGACATTCATAATCACGATTTTTATACCATATCTAGTTTTATCACTTTGTAAAAATCAACATATTGGTTTGGTTTTATCTTTGCTTCTTTGTAAAGCGCAGGTTAAACAAGCTTAGCCCCATTGTATGTTGTTTGGAATTGTGGTAAAAACTAAATATAGTTAATTTCACGTTTGCGGTTTGCAGCGTGAGATTTACCGGCACGCCCCTATTCTGCTCGCAGAATATCGCAGCTTGTGTCAAGCAATTTGTACGCACAAATAAACATCCAGCACGGGGTGTACATATGGCTGTTTATGGGTAATGTACACATATGCATATCCCGATTGCACTGGTGTATTGTCGCCGGCAAGTTGCCGTATGCTAGGGCAAAACCATATATATCTATTTTGAGGAGGAAGACAGCAATGAAATTTTTCTTGGACACAGGTAACCTTAACGAAATTAAACGTATCGCTCGTCTCGGTATCGTAGATGGAGTAACAACTAACCCATCTCTGATCGCCAAAGAAGGCCGCGTTTTTAAAGATGTTATTGACGAAATTTGTGAAATCATCGATGGTCCTGTAAGTGCTGAGGTTGTTAGCCTCGATGCTGAAGGCATGCTGAAAGAAGCTCACGAAATCGCAAAATGGGCTCCAAACATCGTTATCAAGCTGCCAATGACTGAAGAAGGTCTGTACGCTTGTAACCAGCTTTCCAAAGAAGGCATTAAAACAAACGTAACGCTGATCTTTACTCCAGCTCAAGGCCTGATGGCTGCTAAAGCTGGCGCTACCTTCATCAGCCCATTCGTTGGTCGTCTGGATGATATCGGTATCGACGGTATGCAACTGATTCGTGACCTGCGTCAAATCCTTGACACTTACGGTCTGGAATCCGAAATCATTGCAGCAAGTATCCGTAACCTGGAGCACGTAAGAGCAGCAGCTCTGGCTGGTGCACACATCGCGACAATCCCAGGTACACTTGTTCCTTCACTGTGGAAACACCCTCTTACAGACAGCGGTATTGAGCGCTTCCTGAAAGACTGGGAAAGTGTTCCACAAGCTAAAGATCAAGTAAAAGAAGAAGCTAACACAAAATAAGAAGCCGATGAAGCTCTCTTGATTCACTTTTAACGAGGTGGATACATTCAAGAAAGTAACATTATGCTTCACTTATGAAACCACACACCCAGCGGGAATCGTTTTGATTCCCGCTTTTTTTATTGCAAATTTTAATTGCATTAATTATAATTGCATTAACAACTAATTATCAGAATCGTCGTTATACACTATTTTTGTATTACGTAAATGAAGAAAGGAGCTTGAGGTATGACCTTGCAAGAGCTGGATTCGATCGGCTTCCTTCTTGGCAGTACGTATCGCCGAGTGAGTAATCTGTTCGCTGCCAAATTGAAGGAATATGATATTACACCGGAGCAATGGGGCGTGCTGTATTACATTTGTGCACAGGAAGGTATGAATCAGAAAGAGCTAGCTGCTCATGCATATAAGGATCAGCCTACGACTGCACGTATTCTGGACGTTCTGCATCGCAAAGGACTGATTCGTAAAGAGATTGATCCGCATGACCGCCGTGCCTTTCTCGTCTATCCAAATGAAGACGGGCGCGCACTGATGCAAAAGGTTCATGCGCTAGAGGCGCAGCATAATCAGGAAATTGCCGAGCTAATCACACCGAAGCATATGGAGCAGCTCAGTCAATTGCTGCATGAGCTACGCTCACGTTTAGAAGAAGCATAAGCTTGATGCTATGAGATCAAGCGACCGTGTATTTTATAGGAAATGGAGATTTGCAATATGGAACAAACAAAAACGGCTATCCCCTCACAGGCAGCTGACGGAGCTGTCAAAGGCCCGGTCGCTCGTCTGTGGACGAAAGAATTTCTTGTTTTAACCGCATGTAATTTGCTTGTATTTTTGAATCTGCATATGATTCTATCCTCGCTCCCGCTCTATATGAGGGAGCATTTTAATGCCGGCGACTTTTATGTCAGTCTATGTACAAGTCTGATGGCGTTATCGGCTATCGTATCACGCCTATTCTCCGCTAAAGCGCTGGAGCTAGGGAAACGTAATATCATTTTGTTTGGTGGGCTGGCGATTGCGCTGCTCGGAACGGTCGGCTATTACTTTAGTGCTTCGATCATTGCCCTGTTAGTCATGCGCGTTATTTTTGGCTTTGGCTTCGGGATGTACAGTACGACTTTCCCAACGATGGTATCGGATATTATTCCGCGTAATCGAATGGGTGAAGGTATGGGCTATTTTGGCTTATCTACAACGATCTCGATGTCGATGGGTCCGCTGATTGGGATGTGGATCGAAAAGCAGTACGGCTTCACACCGCTCGTTGTGCTGGGTTCACTGTTTATTATGATTCTGTTCCCACTCGCTTACAGCCTGATATCAGGTAAGCATCGAGCGAAAGAGAGTGACCGCTCACAGATGCAAAGTAAAAGTCTTGCATCGACACAACAGTCAGCTATACAGGCTGATTCGCAGGCATCTGCTAATCCAGCAGCTACGGCGGCAAGCCAGCACGATTCGGGTATACAAGCAGCTCAATCGACACATACTGCTTCAGAACAATCCAACATGACACCACGTAAAACATCTAGCTTCGAACGCAAGCTGTTATTACCGAGCCTACTTAATTTTCTGATGTCTGTCACGTATGGTGGATTGGTCAGCTTTATCGCTCTGTTCGGCAGTGAAGCGCATATTGCGAATCCAGGGTATTTCTTCCTGTTCAATGCGCTTGCCGTTATTCTCATTCGTCCGTTCTCTGGTAAGCTATATGATCGCTTTGGGCCAAAGGCTTTACTCGTTCCCGGCGCGATTCTGTTGATCGCGGGTCTGTTACTGCTTTCAATGGCACATTCGACACTTGGCTTGTTAGCTTCTGCACTCTGCTATGGACTTGGCTGGGGAGCGTTACAACCAACGATGCAAACGTGGATGATTCAAGTCGTGAACCCCCATCAACGCGGCATGGCAAACGGCATGTTCCTCAACTCGCTTGATCTGGGTGTCGCCCTCGGCGCAATGATTCTCGGTACGATCGCCAGCGCGACAAGCTATACATCGATGTATCGTTATTCGGTCATTTTTATCGTGCTATACATTGTGATCGGCGCAATCTATATGATACGTGCCAAAAAGACACCTGCACAGCAAAGCCCTTCTATCCATATCAAAGTGGACTAAAACTGATTCAGGCTTATTGCAATTGAGCTAATTGTTGTTTATACAAATGTTCAAACAAAAGAAAAACGACTATCTCCTTTATGATGGGATAGTCGTTTTTTGTATAGTTATTTATTAGTATGAAGCTAGATAGTAGGGCGGCGTATCGCTTATAATCCTCAGGCTTAAATAGATGCGGGTTGCTGAGAGTCCGTATTCGTCTCGCTCGACAGCTCTGGAGCAAGTGCAATATGTATCGTAATACGTCCATCCGGCTCATACTGCTCATAGTCAAACGTATAGGCACGACTCAGCTCGCCCTGCTCTTCCAGCTGCCAGATCTGCTTCCACTGCTGGATCACGCCTTGAGGGTCACTGGTTGCGGCTTCAAATACGCGATATTGTGCGGTAACGGGCAGCTCCAGTGCTGTAGCTCCATCGTAGCTTTCTGCTATAGCGGTAGTCAGGGAATAGTCACCCTTGTAATCGTTCTCATAATCGTGATACACACCATACAGTGTTACAGGTCTACCGTCCAGATGACTATAGGCTTGCTGCCATACCTCCTGGATCTTTTCCAGCATTTCGGTGTCTTTGAAGTTATTCGTGCGGATGGAGTGAATGGTGTACAGTTTCATAATGAAGCCTCCTTGTGAATGGGTAATGAGTGGTACACGATACTTGATATGAACTTCTTTGCATAGCGTTTCCTATTATCTTAGAACATTCGTTCTTTCATTTCAACTTTTATACAGTTGGTGGGGAAATGATGGGTGATGGTGCATCATTTGTGCTAGGGCATCTATCACTTTCGGTAAGGAATAAGGGAACGTCCTTCGGTGGAGCCGAGGAATCTACTGGATTAGGATAGAATGTAGATTCCTCGGCTCTAAAAAAGTAAGATATTTTGCTTAGCAAAAATCACTTCTTATTGAACCCCGTGTTAGAACATCGCTAACACTGCAAAGCGTCCTTTTCCCTTATTTCCTTCCCTCCGTTCCGTGCTGCTCGCAACAAAATAAGCAGCCAGGTGAGAGTAGCATGTTTTGTACGATCTTTATTATGATCAAATTAGAGTAGTGAGTTCTATAGTATACATTTAATTACACTGCGAAAAAGACAGCCTGCGTATAAAGCAGTAGCTGTCTTTTCGTGTCGTGCCTTTTTATGTCTAGTAGCTTGTTCATTTACTTCATAGATTCATAGATTCATAGATTCATAGATTCATAGATTCAAAATTATTATACCGACTACAGTTCATTAAGCCCTATTTATCTATACTTACAGCTCAATGCGAATCGTGGTTGAACCTTGCTCTGCGGTGATGAGGGTGCCTTGTTCGCTGGTCGTGGATGAGCCGCCTGTCGTTGAGGCTACGTTGGAAATGCCGCGCAGGACGATTGACCAGTTGGTGATGGAGCCAGTTGCTTTGAATTCGATGGTGTTGCCAGTACGTGCTGCGGTTACATTGCCAGCAGCTTCGCCGTTCATCGTTACGATCTGTGCGTTAGCCATTTGTCCATCTTCAAGCTCGAACAGATGGAGTTGAACGCCATCGGCATAGTTGTAGTCTGGCTTGCTATCCTCTGCGCCAAAGGCGATCAGGCTGCCTGGTTTGACGAGCAAAGGCAGGTTCATATAATCGAACGTTTCCTGCATCCAGCGTCCACCCTCTACGATGTCGCCAGTCAGCAGATTTGTCCATTTGCCTGCGGGTACATAGTAGGTTGCTTCACCTTGCTCATTGAAAATAGGAGCGACGAGCAAGGAATCTCCGAACATGTACTGGCGATCCAGTGTATGTGTTGCGAAATCATGATGGAAATCGAGCACCATGGGGCGCATCATCGGTACACCTGTTTGAGTAGCCGTTACAGCCGCATCGAACAGATAAGGCATCAACGAGCATTTTAGCTTGGTAAATTTGCGTAATACATCGACAGATTCTTCGTCAAATAACCAGGGTACACGGTACGATTCATTCCCATGCAGACGGCTATGGGAAGACAGCATACCGAACTGTACCCAGCGTTTGTATACCGATGGCGCAGCAGTCATTTCAAAGCCGGAAATATCATGGCTCCAGAAGCCAAAGCCTGACACGCCGAGCGACAGTCCACCACGAAGTGATTCTGCCATCGATTCAAATGTAGAGGAGCAATCACCGCCCCAGTGTACTGGGAACTGCTGTCCACCAACGGTTGCCGAGCGTGCAAACAATGCCGCCTCATTCACACCGAGCTGTTCTTCCAGCAGCTCGAAGACGACTTTGTTATACAGGAATGTGTAATAATTATGCATTTTTACCGGATCGGAGCCATCGTAGTAAACAACATCGGTTGGAATGCGTTCACCGAAGTCAGTTTTGAAGGAATCCACTCCCTGATCGATCAGCACTTTCAGCTTGGATTGATACCACTCTACGGCTGCTGGATTGGTAAAATCCACTAATGCCATTCCTGCCTGCCACATATCCCACTGCCACACGCTTCCATCTGCACGCTTCACCAGATAGCCATGCTCCATCCCTTCGTCGAACAGGTATGACTTCTCGGCGATATACGGATTGATCCAGGCGCAGATTTTCAGCCCTCTGTCTTTAAGCCGCTTGAGCATGCCTTCTGGATCGGGGAACATGCGCTCATCCCATTTAAAATCACACCACTGGTATTCACGCATCCAGAAGCAGTCAAAATGGAAAACCGACAATGGCAGATCTCGCTCCGCCATCCCATCTACAAAATGATTCACCGTCGCTTCGTCATAATCCGTCGTAAACGATGTGGTCAGCCATAATCCAAATGTCCATGCAGGTGGCAGGGCTGGCTTGCCTGTCAGCGTTGTGTAGTTATCCAGTACTTCCTTCGGATTACTACCGCCGATAATAAAGTATTCCAGTGTCTCGCCTTCTACGCTGAATTGCACTTTCGATACATTTTCCGAAGCGATCTCATACGATACACGCTCTGGATGATTGACGAATACTCCATATCCACGGCTGGACAGGTAAAACGGAATGTTTTTATACGCCTGCTCACTGCTTGTACCGCCATCCTCATTCCAGATGTCGACCGTCTGTCCATTTTTCACAAACGGGGTAAAGCGCTCGCCGAGTCCGTAAATATATTCGCCTACACCCAGCTCTAGCTGCTCACGGAAAAATACGCTATCCTCTGGCCCATTGATATAGCCTGGTCCACGATGCACACTGCCTGTCAGATGACGATCGCCATAATCAAAGCTAATGTTCCAGCCTTTATTTTTCTGTACGGTGGCTTTGATTTCACCGCTTTGTAGGGTCATATGCTGCTCGTTATCTTCCAGCTGAATATTCGTATCCAGCGATGCCAGCTCAAACTGTGGCGATTGGACAACACCGCCTTTATGATGATTCAGCGTAACTTTGATTACATTCGGTATAGGGGAGCTTAGTGTCGCCTTGAGCAGCGTACCATTCAGGGTATCGCCTTTACGCTCGATACGCTTGGTTGCGGCGTAAAGAGTCACTTCATCTCCTTTACGCACGATATCGCGAATATCCATAGGGTGCTGCATCGTATAGCCTTTTCGAGTCATCCAGTAGCCATCAGTAAATTTCATCGTTTTCGTCCTTTCTCACATTGCATTTGCTAGTCGATCGGGTGGTAATTTGTTTGTTTTATTCGTCTATGTGTATAATGATATTGATTAAGAAAGCGCTTTTCTTCTTTTATTTTGATGAAAAGTATTAAAATTTTGATCGTTGATGGTATGATGTGAGGTCGTTAGATCTGTTCGGAGATTAAGACTCAGAGCTGAGCTGAATGGCATGATGCGGAATCGTTTGATGGATGACAGATCATGCACAGGTATTCTAGGGCGAGCAGATAGTCATCGATCGATACTAGACGCATGGTGGATGATCAGGGGGAATGAATAATGCAAAGCTTTGAGCCATTACGTGAGCGGCTGCGTGAGGATCGGATTCATGGTAGTCTGATGTATCCGGTTAGCATTTATGAGATGGGTAATTTGCATGATGATATTATTTTGGAATGTCACTGGCATGAGGAGCCAGAATTTATTATCGTTACGGAGGGAAAGGCACTTTTTCAAGTAGGTGCTGTAAGCTGCGTGGTGAATGCCGGGGAAGCGATCTTCGTAAATAGTGGCGAGATTCATACAGCGTATCAGATTGATGATAGTGTGTGTAGCTTTGCGGCGATTGTATTTGGCATGTCGCTGCTCGATAGCAGCTCGTATGATACGATTCAGGCAAGTTATCTTGATCCACTGCTGTCACGCGATACCCATGCCCTGCTGCATATCGATGGCGTTGCATCCTGGCAGCAGGATATGCTGCGATTGCTCCAGCAGATTGTGCATGTGAATCTGAACAGACCTGTAGCCTATGAGTTAACGACGAAGGCGTACCTATGTCTGATCATTAGCATGATGTACGAGCATATGGATCATCAGCGCGAGCCTGCGCCTGCTATTGCGTATGATCGCATTGAGCGCTTGAAGACGGTGCTTGGTCATATTCATGAGCATTATGGACAGCCACTGCGATTAAGAGAGCTGGCAGAGCAGGTGAATATGAGTGAAGGCCACTTTTGCCGCTTTTTTAAAAGTATGACCCAGAAAAGTCCGATTGATTATATTAATCGCTATCGGACGCAGCAGGCATGTCGTTTGCTGAAAAGTAGTGATCGTAAAATTGTGGACATTTCGCTGGAGGTCGGGTTTGATAGCTTGAGCTATTTTATATCGGTGTTCAAGCAGCATCATGGGTGTACGCCTTCCCAGTATCGGAAGGAGCTGCATCGGTTGTATGCGGGAAGAACGACAGAGTTGATGGTGGATGCCGGGTTAAAATAACTGCTTTTATAATGCGCTGAGAGTAATAGGCTAAGGATAAGTGAACCTTCACCTCCATTCAGTATCGATCGTTTGTAGTTACCGTTCACATCAAACTAATGAGTAGTGCTCGATTGGATACACGAGGATACAACAAAAACAGGCAGACCTTCTACATAATGAATGTAGGAGATCTGCCTGTTTAGTTGAATTTATATTATTGTTCTACGATCTTCAATACTTACTTTCAAA
Organism: Paenibacillus hunanensis; assembly: GCF_034055775.1. Taxonomy (NCBI): domain Bacteria; kingdom Bacillati; phylum Bacillota; class Bacilli; order Caryophanales; family Paenibacillaceae; genus Paenibacillus; species Paenibacillus hunanensis. The sequence continues at coordinate 3,755,479 of NZ_CP139194.1, forward strand.
GCTGTAGCTCAGCATAAGCATAGACCTGTATTTTATATTTGATCTTACCGTTAGACTGCTTGCCTTCGATCAACCTCGGTAGTCATTTTGTTCGTACAGCTGTGCATCGACATTGCTGATGAATGGTGTGACTGCGCCAACAGAGTAAGCATAGAGTAAGTGCATGGCGCGAGTGCAGGCGGTGTAGAATAGCTTGCGCTCGGCTTCACGATGGTATTGATCAGCGGATGCGTTGTACAGGATAACGGCGTCGAATTCGACGCCTTTTGCCAGGTAGGCTGGGATGATGATCGTTCCCTTTTCGAATACGGGCGTGTTCTTGGTCATTTTACGCATCGTGATCTGATCCTTGAGTGCTTCGTAGGCTTGTGTACACTCGCTTTCCGTTTTACAAATGATCGCGGTGTACTGATAACCTTGCTGCTGTAGCTCGTGGATATTACGCACGATCTCTTGATGCATATCCTCGCGATCGTCATACATGGCGACGACAGGCTTATGACCACGTCGATTGAATGGAATAATCTGCTCGCCGCCAGGTAGCATAGCTCGGGTGAAATCGACGATTTCATAGGTCGAACGATAGCTACGTGTGAGGCGAATAAGCTCCGTCTGCTCAAGTCCGTATAGCTCCATCAACGGCTCTTCTTCATCGAACACAGAATTATGGCTGTAGATCGCCTGATTCAGATCACCAAGTGCAGTCATACGTGCACGTGGAAACAGGCGCTTCATGAATTCAAGCTGAAATGGTGAGTAATCCTGCACCTCATCGACGATAATATGCTTGATCGCTGTGTTAGAGCGGAAGCCCTGTAGCTGTTCTTTTAAATACAGATAGGGCGTTGCATCCTCATAGCCGAGTTCGCCCTGACGTATGCGGTTAACCGTCTGTGGAGCGAATTCCTCCCAGCCGTCTGGCAGCGACCCATTATTAATGCGCTGGAACCATTCCGCATCTTCAAATAAACGACGATACAGTCCACCCAGATCGATAAAACGCAGACGCTTCACCCATTTACGCAGCGGCTTGAGCCAGTTGTTCACTACCATCCGTGCTGCCATTTCCGTTTCTAATTGGAAATCGTCAAAGGAGACGCTCTTGTTCTTCTGCTTGCGCCGCATCATCGTATACGCGCGATGATAGTCGTCCGTTGTGAGCATTTGAATCTGCTCCTCTACCCACGGCTCCTTGCGCTCACGACGTCCAAACTCATTCACTTCCTTGAGCAGCCAATCGCGCATTAGCTCCATCCGATTCCCCAGCTTCACAGCCGGATCGTAGCTATAGAACTTCTCCTGCATTTGCTGAGACGATACGATCTCATGTCCTTGAAAACGAATCGGTCTGAACTTCATTCCATCCTGTAGCAGCAATTCAGCATAACGTCGAATGGCACGGAAGTAATCCAGTGACGACTTGTAGCGAATCCCTTTTACACGCGCTGGATGCCCATCATCGTCTGACCAGGCAAGCAGGTATTCCATCTGTGAAAATACGTCCTCCAGATCGAATTCACGCCCGATTCGTATTTCCAAATACGCTTGAAAGGTCGTTTGCAGCATATTCTCTTCGCCCAGCTCTGGCAAAACGGTCGACACATAGCTGTTAAACATTGAGTTGGGTGAAAAGAGCACCATCTGATCAGCACGCAGGCTATCCCGATAGCGATATAACAAATACGCAACACGTTGCAGCGCAGCGGACGTTTTACCACTTCCAGCCGCTCCCTGCACGATTAGCATTCGACTCTTATCGTTACGAATGACGTTATTTTGTTCCTTTTGAATGGTGGCGACGATATTTTTCATTTGGTTATCTGCGCTGTGACTCAGCACTTGCTGTAACAGCTCATCACCAATCGTCACACCTGTATCAAACAGTACGTTGATCTCCGCATCCCGAATAACAAATTGTCGCTTCAGCTCCATCTCGCCTTCAATGCTACCTACCGGTGTGCGATACGTAGCATGCCCGGGTGCACCATCGTAATACAAGCTCGATACAGGCGCACGCCAGTCATAGATCAAGAAATCTTCTTCGTTATCATCTAAAAATGAACCGATTCCTAGATAAATACGCTCAGTCTGCTCCTGTCCCTGCTCTCGAAAATCAATCCGTCCAAAATAAGGAGAGCTGGACAAGCGACGCAGCTTATCGAGCGTAAGGCTAGAACGACGGTGACTCAGCTCCAGCTCGGACAGAACCTGAGATTGCTGACGCAAGCTAGTCGATGTCTCACCTACATCATCCTGCTCACTAAAGTTAATCGAAACCTCGTCCCAGAAGTCCTTCCGCATGCCGACTACATCGCCGCGGCTCTCGCCTACCTCCTGTTCCAGTACGGACATTTTGCGATTGATTTTGGCAGTCACGTCATCTACACGCTGCTGCTCTATTTTCCAATCCTGCTCCTCCGTTGCCATACTGCCATCCCCTCCTAAATTATCTATTGACAAATCTCTATCCTATATGTTATGATTCATGAGTATATAAATGAACCGAACTGTTCTGCTTTTAGGCAGAGCATTTTTTATTTTACGACTTTTTTTTCATATTTGCAAATAACAAAGCCGCACGACGGAGATTTCACTTCTGTCATGCGGCTTTTTCAATATTATCGGGTCAAAATGATCGGCTCACCCTTGGTAATAATCAGGGTATGCTCATATTGTGCAACATAGCTACCATCATCGGTTTTGAGTGTCCAGCCATCACCGGATTCGTATACTTCCTCGGCTTTGGTCGAAACGAAGGGTTCAAAGGCGATCACGCTGCCTTCCTTCCATAGATCATTATCCGTTGGATCATAATAGCTCAAAATATATTCTGGATCATCGTGCAGCGATTTGCCGATACCATGACCGGTCAGGTTCGTAATCACGGTAAAACCGAGCTTACGCGCGGTATTGTGGCTTGCTTTACCTGCATTGCTGCGTTTGGAGCCTGCTTTGATCTTTTTCATCGCTGCATCAAATGCTTGAATCGAGGCATCGCAGAGTGCTTCCAGCTTCGGATCACCTTTACCAGCGACAAACGATACGCCTGTATCTGCAAAATAACCATCAAGCGAAGCCGATACGTCAACATTCACCAGATCGCCCTCTTGAATCACACGATCGCCAGGAATGCCGTGCGCTACCTCTTCATTGATGCTAATACAGGTATAGCCTGGGAAGTCATAGGTTGATTTGGGTGCAGAGATTGCACCGTATTGTTCAAACAATTCACCAGCACGGCGATCCAGATCGATCGTACGCACGCCGGGCTGTGCCATATTTTTGAGTTCGTCGCGAATGATCGCAACGACTTTGCCAATTTTCTTTAATCCTTCAATATCTTGTTCTGTTTTTGCAATCATAAGTAATCTCCTTTTCCGTCAACATCATATTCTACTATACTCTATTATAGAGGGTTTTGCACGGGGGATGGGTATAAGTTATATGTTGAGTCATATAAAAAGGAGCCGCTAATCAGATGAATGTATCTGATTGGCGGCTCCTTTTTCATAACGTTCAACTTGCTTGCTATACTTTGTGTAATGCTACCTCAGTAGTATCCTATCGTACCGCTTCCAAACATATCGCTGTGGAATCGATACCTTACATAAGAAATATCATATCGCTTGAATACCTCTCAAGTGGATGCTGTAGCATTATTGTTTTGTGATACCCTGTACATGCACCGATGCGTCCGTAAAAGAGACTAGACTTAATCTCTTATCAGGCAACCATGCTGCGACAGGCTTCTGCACAGTGACGGCATGCTTCAGCACAGCGTTGGCAGTGATCGTGCTGGTGTTTGCCGCATTCCTGGGCGCAGTCTTCGCAGATTTGGGCGCACAGTTCGCAGATTTGCTTCATATACGGGCTATTGGAGCTCATTGCCTTGATCGCAAGCTGGCATATATCTGCGCATTCACGGTCGAGTCGGATGCATTCGCGCATCATATCGACATGCTCTTCGCCCAGACAGGATACGTAGCAGTTATTACAGGCCACCACACATTCCATACAAGCTTCGATGCAGCGTTGTCTTTCCTCGGTTGATATCATCGCTTGTCCCTCCTGTTGTTTTCTCATTGGCCATCATCATAAATTTAACCATAATGGCAAAAAGATAACGGTAGGGGCAACTATTCAATCCATGTTTTTAATGATACGGTCGATCATTTTTGCTGTGAATTCGCGTTCCTCCGAGGTAAAGCCTTTGAAAATTTCTTCAATCGTCTGGTACGCTTTGGCAGCCAGATCGTCCAGAATACTGCGACAATAATCTGTCAGATAGATCAGATTAGTACGACGATCGTCTGGATGGGGGACGCGAATGACCATTCCCCGACGAATCATATTGTCAATCAGCCTGGATACGCTCGGCTGATCCTTGCGTGATAGGCGAGCTAGACGATTTTGCGTCTGGCCATCGCGTTTCCACAAATAGGAAACGAGTATCCATTGCTCATAAGTTACTGGATAACCGGCATCGCGAAACTGCTGATTAAGGCGATTACTTGCAAGGCGTGAAGCAATTGTGAGTTTGTAACCGATAGACTTTTCCAATTCGTATGGGATCCCATTGATCATTCCCGTCGATCTCCTTTAAACCGAATACTTAATTTTTAGTTTTAATTTTAAATGTAAAATAGTAGATGAGCCTGGCCCGAGATATCACTTCCAGGGCCAGGTTGGAAAGCTCCTTCTGGAGCGCTTGGAGCGCGCTTCTGCATCGGATTGCAACTCATCATGAAGCTTCTGAGCAGAATCATCATCTTTGGAATGATCCTTATCACGTCCAGAAGAGCCATTCACATGATCAACCAGTCGATTCAATCGTTCAAGCTGGTAACCATAATCATACATGACTGCGGCTACGATCGACAAACGCAGCACACCGCCAAAGTTTTGCTGATACCGCTCGATCATCGTATCCAAAAATTTGTCATTGGCAGCGTCCACTTCTGTCGCCTCGCTACCGTTATTTTTAATTTTGTTATCGGATTTGAGCAGGATGTGCTCATGGAATTTGATCAGCTTTTCCAAATGGGAGTCGAAATATTCGTCAATCTCGGGGCTTCGCTCTGCCTGAAAATAATGCTGTTCAATTGCCGTCAGCACGTCCATTCCTTTTCGCAGCGTTGTGACCATCTGCTTGTTCACAACCAGGTGGCGCTGCGTTGTCATTGATGGACGATTCAACTTACCAAGCTCTTCCTCCATCAGATTGTACTTATCGGACAACGATTGAATCGAGCCTTCCAGTGCGCGCTTTTCATCACGAAATACAGCTTCCTTAATCTCATCGGATACCGCTGTACGTAGCAGTAGCGACATTTTTGAAAATGTACCTTCAATCTGTGACTTAAATTGCTCTAATGGCTTGGGCGGCGCAACCAGCACGTTAATCAGAAATGCAGACACAATCCCGATAATACTGAGCGTAAATCGATTCAACGCAAACTGCCATTGTCCCATACCCGATACTTCCATCACCGAAATAACGGTGACGAGCGTCAATCCGATCGTATCGCCCATATTCAAGCGTAGACAGATCATAATGACGACAATACACATCAAACCAACCGCAATCGGATCGTTAGAAAATACCATCCCGCCCAGTAAAGCAAGAATAGCGCCCAGTGTATTGGTCTGAATCTGATCTAGAAAATAGCGAAACGAGCGATAAATCGAAGGCTGCATCGCAAAAATGGCAGCAATCGCTGCAATCACAGGTGGTTTTAAATCGAGCCAGGAGCTTACATATAGGGCAAGCGTGACCGCGATACCGGTCTTCAGCATGCGGGCTCCGAAGTTCACGGGTGTTCCTCCTTTAGAACCGAGTAGTAGATCATAAGCTGTGTTGGCAGTCTATACCTGTGCACGTCATCGTGGCGAGCATAGGACAGACTGCATTTCTTTCATACGGAAAATGCAATCATCATATCGTATTGAAAGAAATAGCAGTATACATTAATACCCTTGTTTGGCTGACTGGTTGCAGGAAGAATTATTTTTTACCGCGTAGCCGTTGAAGTAATGGCTTGCGGTATTTGAGCATCACCCATTTAATCACCACATAAATCAAGACGGCAAAAACAATACTGTTCACAGCCGCACCAGTTGCAAAGTACACACCTGCATCTCGCAAATGATGAGACGCATGGAGGGGCTGCATATAATCCTCCGGCCAATCTGGCATTCTAATATGAAGCATTCGAGACGGCCAGCGTGCCGAATGAAACAAGCTGATGAGCAGATGACCTGTATGATAATTCAGGAAAAAGGTGAGCGGCCAGACGAACGAATCCAGCGAAGCAGCAAAGATCGCTGCCGGTAATGCACCTTTAAATAAACGATTAAGTCCAAGTGATAATAGCGGCCCGACTCCAAGCAGTGGATACCAGCTTGGAATAAGTCCTACTGCAAATCCGATTGCGACCTGATGCGCGCCCTTCCGCAATCGAAGCAGCCGAATGGTATTAAGCTTCAAGTAGCGTCCAATCCGTAGTTTTCTCATTGCTTATCTCCCATGCGGCGCCAGGATCATGGATATTCATTATTGTAACCATTTCTGTTACGCTTGGAAAGTTTCAGTTTGGTCATTATTATCCGTTGTTTCCGTGGCATCTAGTGTGGTTTAACCTCCGCTGTCCAGTGTCAGCAATCAGCAGGGGCAGAATTTAAACATACCACAAAATAACCAAAAACACAGCTTCATCTAACACAAAAAGCACCGCATACTTTATATAACGTACGCGGTGCATATATGTTGAATAGGTAAAACGTGTAGGATGAGAATTTTATCATACCTTCATGATTATAGCGGCTTATTACTCTGTGCTACTACGCTTCGCAAAACTTCATCCAGACGATCAGGATAGTCCGTGATAATGCCAGCACAGCCCATATCGATCAGCTGCTGCATCCGCTCGGGATCGTTAATTGTAAATGGATTGCTCATAATACCAGCCGCATTCGCATGACGGACAATAAAGGACTCCATCGTCAGATGATATGGATGTAAGGCTTCTGCACCGATATTGCGTGCATAATTCCACGGATCGACCAGATTCTCTACGTACAAAATACCCGTACGAATTTCGGGCGCGATTCGCTTACAGTTAACAAGGGAATAGTGGTTAAAGCTGGAAATGATCGTACGCTCCTCTAATCCGCGCGCACGAACAGCCTCAATCACCTTTTCCTCCATACCGGTATACGGCTCGATATTATTTTTAAGCTCCAGATTTAAGGTCAGTTCTGTCGATGCTGCCCAGTCTAACAGCTCATCCAGTGTAGGAATAGGCTCACCCGCAAATTCCTGGCTATACCAGCTTCCTGCATCCAGACGACGAATCTCGTCACTATGTAGCTGACTGATCTCTCCGTGCTGTCCCGTTGTACGTTGTACACTCTCATCATGAATAAGTACCAGCGCGCCATCTTTACTCATCTGCACATCCGTTTCGATACCTGTAGCTCCTAATTCTAGCCCACGACGAAAGGCAACCATTGTATTTTCAGGACAATGACCTGATGCGCCTCGGTGCGCATAGTTAATAACGGAATTCATCAGGTGATTCCTCCTTTGATGTATGCTGCTCTGGAGTAGCGAGCTTTTAAGTGAGAAAAGCATGCTGTGTTCCATTGTTTATTATGCTTGGCGAGTGTTTGGGCAATATCAAAAGCGACAGATTGCGTATGAATTTTTGAACATTATAGTCGATTAGCATGTGAAATCATCCACATTTCTAATACGTGACATATTTCTAATACGCGATCCTCCACTACGTGATTTTTCAATATCTTTACTTAGCCAGTGCATGGTTTGCCAGCGTTTGAGTCTGGGTTAGCATGGTAGCGATATCCATACCATAGTGGTTGCCTAGCAGGATCACCATCACATCGTCGTCTAGATTATAGGTAAAGCCTGTAGAATAACCGGTACCGCTGCCGTTGTGGTAGATGGTACGCTTGCCATCAATGTTTTTGATTAAAAAGGCGTAGCCGTAGGGCTTCAGGTTAGAGTACGGTGTGAACATACGGTCTACGCTAGCTTGACTGAGGATCGTATGGTTTGCAAAAGCTTTGTACCATTTCATCATGTCATCCAGACTGGAATAAAATGTACCTGTACCGGATTGAGACCAGTAGTAATCGCCTTCGATCCAATCTCCTGTTTTTTTATCTTTGACAAAGCCAGCAATCGTTTGGGTCTCCTTTGTTGCTTCTCCAGTATGGTTCATCTGTAGCGGTTCAAGGAATGTATGCTGGATGTATTGACCGTAAGTCTCACCAGAAACGAGCTGTACGATATAGGCGAGTAGTACGTAGCCTTGATTGCTATAGTTAAACGTGGTGCCCGGTTCAAAGCGCAGTGGCTTGGTCTTGATTTCATTTACCGTATCTTCCAGTGTGGTGCCTTCACCGCGCGTAAAATTAGAGTTAAAGCCTGCGGTATGAGATAGTAGCATATGCACCGTAATCTCATCGCCACGCGGAAAATCCGGTATGTATTTGGTTAGCTTATCATCCAGACTTACCTTTCCATCCTCGATCAGCTTCATGACAGCGGCAGCGGTAAAAGATTTGCTTAACGAAGCGATACGTGAAATGCCATCCGGGCTTGTAACTTTATCTGTACCGGATAGACCATAGCCTTTTTTCAATACAACCTTACCCTTCGATTCGACCAGTGCCAGACCAGAATAGCCTTGCTTTTGCAAATACGTATCTACACTTTGCGCAGCATCGGTCATCACTGTGGCTGCATCTGGTGTTAGATTGATGGTGGCATGCTCTGGTGTGGAATTCAGGGTGAGTCCAGCTTTGAATGCATCTGCTAGGAAACGTGCTGGCACCATCATCGTGCCGTTTACATTGCGCGATGCTTCAGGCATCTGGAGTGTGAATCCATCCAATGTGATTGTAGATGTGCCCGGTACATGCGCGATTCGGTCACCATGATTGTACATCACCACAGAGCGTGTAGCCGTATCCCAGGTTGCCTGTGCACCTAGCTCGCGTGCTGCCTCACGAAGTGGAACCATCGTTGTTCCTTTCATCACAAATGGAGCGGTAGACCAGTTCACTTCTTTGCCTGCAATAGTAATTACAGCTGGTTTCTCATTATTAGCGGCGTGTGCTTGTGGATTAACATAAGGAGCAATTCCAAGTGATAGGGTAAGCGCGGTTACGGCGGCTAGCTTGACTGGGAGTGCGAGCTTAGCGGTGAAGCTTCTGAATGTCATGTCGTTGTTGTCCTCCTGATTCGGTATGTAATAACTTGTATTTTCGTTCATCCAATTGTAAAGTTGTACGTTATCACAGAGTAAAAGTTGTGCTTTTCAAGCGAATACTATAGCTGTCCTTCCATAGCAAAATCCCTGCATTTCAGCAATGAACGCAGGGATAGAAGTATAGCAAGCGTATTTGATTACAACCATACACGATATAGATAGCTACAGCGGATATAGACACAATGGATCCTATTGATCATTTGCCTATGCTGGGGAGCTGCTTCACTTGAACACCTTCATTTAAAAGCAATGATACACATACAGCTTCCCTTCCATGCTACGCTGCTCTGGGTCATAGACCTGCGCATCGAGCAGCTGCTCCACAGTTAGAGTGAGAATGAACTTCTGTAGCTCACGCTGGCTTTCAAATTGTAAACGGAGGCGTTGCTGTTGTTCGTCCGTTAGTTCGATATCCCATGTCGTTTGTTGCTGGCTCATCGCTTCTCCTCCTTCATGTGCTAGCTAAAATTATATACCCTCGGTAAAATGACGACGTTGCCGAGGCTGGTCGAACTTATTCGCATTGTACTGTGTCGAACGCTGGCGAGGAATAGACAGACTGTCCCAGCTCGTGGATTTCAACATTTTGGCAGCGTACACGATCTGTCCTACATGATAAGGATAATGGCCTAATTGACGATTGATCGCCTCCAGCACGGTATGCCCTTCATTACGAATATAGATGATAGTCATCAGCTGCTCTGGCTGTAACTGCTGCAACGCATCAAGCAGACAGCGCCAGCCTTCTTCCCAGTATTGCCATACCTGAGCCGGGTCCGCCTCTGCCCATTCGAATTCCTCATCACGCAGACGCCAGGGCTTCTCTCCATCGCTGGTGAGCAATTCTGTCCAGCGGGACAGCATATTGCCCCATAAATGCTTCACAATGACGGCGATACTGTTACTGTCTTCATTGGGAGCGACAAACAGCTGCTCTGGCTCCAGCTGACGCATCGCCTTCTCGCCTAATTCCTTATAATGGGTAAACTGACGAATCGCACTCTCAAGCATATTGGACTCTACACTCATCTCCTCGCCTCCTGGTTTAATTTTAATATATAGCTGATACCCTCTGCAAAGCTTATGTTCTTAACAACTACACTCTTCCCATGTCTGACTAACACGGCAAAAAGGACAGCCTCACTCATCGAAGCTGTCCTTTTACCATTCCAACGACCGATATCGATCGAGCGAATAATCATTCTTTTACAGGTACACTCATACGATACGTTGCAAAGCCATCTGGCTCCAGCTGCACAAAAGCAAGCTCTGGATGCTGATTCAGCCACTCCTGAGCATCCGGTGAGGATTGAAATACAGCATGTACTGACGTAATCGACTGATCTCCACCATAACAGAGCGACCAGTTATGATCAGCGACAGGTGCGATATGCCCATGCTGACGTACATAATCGATTAAGACCTCACGATTTTCAACACCTGCGTCGACAATCACACGCTGTCCATCTGGATTGGCAAGCGGTGTAGAGAACGCACGATATTGATTCGTTGCGACTGCAAATTCCATCGACGCTGTCACGGGCTCTCCCTTATATGTCATACCGATAATCCGGCGAGAATCCGCATGGAGTAGCTCGCCCTCTGCACTATAACGCGGCGGTACACTGACATCGATTCGATACGACAATCCATCCATCACATCGAAGTTAAATGGCGAGAATGCCGCGTCTAGCAAAGATTGTTGCTCCTCATCAGCTAGCAGTGTATTGTATAAGCCTGCCGACCATTCCAACCATTCACGTACTTCATCACCATCAAGCCGTACGATGCAAAATGTATTTGCATAGCTGTAAATGTCTGACATATGCTGCAACGTCAACCCACCCGGAACAATTGCTGTATAATGTAGCGGCCCATAGCGCCCTCCTGTCTTGAATGGCGCCGCAGCTGATAATAATGGTAATGCTGAATAGGGCGTTTGCTCCAATAAACGAGCCCCTGCATAGCGCTGTGCTTCATTAATAAGCTGCACTATGGGGGTATCCGTCACCAGTGAAAAGTAGCTATGTAGCGGCACATCCAGCTGTCCTACTGGCGTATGAATATAGTCCAGCGTTTTCCTGTGTGCCTCAGCAGCAGCTTGCTCTAATGCAGCGATCGGCTCAACCAGTGCACGATTGGATACAGGATCAAATATAGGGCGTACCGTACCGCGTCCGGTAACGACTGACCAACCCTCTGTTGTTTGCTCTAACTCCAGATCAATCAGACCAAGATGACTCCCCCATACACCGGGCTCAGCCGCAGGAATACCATGAATCGTGCCCCGCTCCAAATCGACACCCGGTCGTCCAGCAAATTCTTCGCCTGGGAATAGCTTATGCGCATGTCCAAAAAACAGGGCATCTACACCTTCTAAACGGCTTAGCGGCAACACCGCGTTTTCACTAATCGTTGGTGTATCCTCTTCTGCATAGCCGCAATGCGCCAGTAGTATAACGATGTCTGCACCTGCCTGACGCGCTTCATTGACCGCTTGCTTTGCTGCGATGACCATATCGAGCGCTTCAATATGACCTTCTAGATGCTTGCGATCCCAGTTCATAATTTGCGGTGGTACTACACCTACTACACCTACACATAGCTCAGCAGCAGCTCCATCCGCATCGTATAGCTTGCGATGCAGCAAAATATACGGTGCCAGCAGTGGATGATATCGCCCTTCCTTCACTTCATATACATTGGCATTGGTATATGGAAAATCAGCACCTGCTATACATTGCTCCAGATACGCTAGCCCATAATTGAACTCATGATTGCCGAGTGTAGCTGCATCATAATCGAGCATATTCATCAGACTGATCAATGGATGCACACCCTCGCCGGTCTGTTCATTGTGCCAGTAGCGATGCTCAGCAGCATAGTCACCTAATGGATTGCCCTGTAAAATATCACCGTTATCAAACAGCATATGATTCGGCGCCTCACTGCGCGCCTGCTCGATCAACGCGGCTGTTCGCGACAGCCCCATATGCATCGTATCCTGATCGCGATAATAATCGTATCCCGTCAAGCTCACGTGCAGATCGGTAGTCGCCATCAAGCGCAAGGAAAAATGTCGTTTGGATGCAGGTGTGAACGTTGCGGCTTCACTCCCGGATCGATATTCGGCTGACCTGTATATAAAAGAAGCTGGTTTCATCTGGATCGTTCCTCTCTATTTGAATCAAACGACATCACTTTATCATATGAATATTATTACATTGTAAACGAAGCGATTTACATTACGAAAAGCGTTTACGTTTTTATTACATAATTCATCTTTTGTTTTGACCCTTCCTTTTTCGAACGCTGGTAGAATACGATTTGTGAACCTTGCCAGTTTCCAGCTTCACTGTATTTTATCGCCAATCCTTATTACTATATTCCAGCTATCGGATCGGTAATAGGGCAGCATAGGGTCTGGTCGCTGAATCTGTTCATAGGCGTTACATAAGCTTATATTCTATGACATCCTAGGGGGAAATAACGTTGTTTAAAAAAGTATTAGCAATTGGTATGACTCTGGCTTTCGCCGTTGGCTTGACCGCTTGTGGCGGCAATCCTTCCACATCTGCAAGCTCCGGTACAGCAGCGAGCACGGCATATGTACCTACTGAACTCAAGGTGCAATTTGTACCTTCGCAAAATGCAGAAACACTTGAAGCAAAAGCAAAGCCACTAGAGAAGCTGCTGGGCGACAAGCTGGGCATTCCAGTAAGTGTGTCCGTATCTCCAGACTATAACACAATCGTTGAAGCGATGGCTTCCCGTCAGGTAGATGTAGGCTTCCTGCCTCCAAACGCATATGTACTTGCTCACGACAACCGTAAAGCGGCTGATCTGCTGCTGCAAGCACAGCGCTATGGTGTGAACGACGAGACAGGTCAACCAACAACAGAAAAAGTGAACTACTACAAGTCCATGATTATCGTTAAAAAGGATTCCCCGATCAAATCATTGACTGACCTGAAGGGTAAAAAGATCGGCTGGCAGGATGTAACCTCTTCCGCTGGTTATGTGTTCCCGGCTGCTGAGCTGAAAAAAGCTGGCATTGACCCGGATACAGACGTTCAAGGCGTAACGATCAAAGGTCATGATGCAGCTGTTATGGCACTGCTGAATGGTCAAGTTGATGCTGTAGCTGTATTCCAGGATGCACGCAACACAGTGAAAAAAGATGTACCAACCGTATTTGACCAGACTCGTGTGATTCACTTCACGGCTCCAATTCCAAACGATACGATCAGCGTACGCTCGGATATGGATCAGACCTGGAGAGACAAAATTAGCCAGGCGTTCATTGATATCGGTAATGATCCAGAAGGACAAAAAATTATCGAAGACATTTATACTCACGTAGGCTATGAAAAAGGCGATGACAAAAACTTCGATCCAGTACGCGAATATGCAAAAGAAGTCGGTCAGGCTCAATAATTCCAGCCTCTTATAGCGGTATACAATATAGCGATATCCATGACATCACATGATCCATGATTAAGGCAGCACCGTCCTTCTTTTGCGGGCGGTGCTGCCTGTTCGCTTCTATGCATGTATCGCTGAATACAATGATTCTAGCGCTGAATCCATCCACTCGTTTGTATGTATCTTTGTTTGAAAGCGAACAAGCTACGATCAGCTTGCTTAAATAACCTACCTAACAACCTACCTCCTGTCAGAATGGCTGAGCTACAGACAGGCACGATTTTATACAGAAAGTTGGGCTTTATGATGATTGAATTTCAAAATGTATCGAAAGTATATCCCAATGGAACACGTGGTCTGAACAATATTAATCTAACGATTGGTGAGGGCGAGCTTGTCGTTATTGTTGGACTTTCCGGTGCAGGTAAATCCACATTACTCCGCTCGATTAACCGTCTAAACGATATTAGTGAAGGCAATATTATGATCAATGGACAGTCCATTACGAACGCATCGGGTGCAGGCTTGAGACACATTCGCCGCGGCATCGGGATGATCTTCCAAAACTTTAATCTAGTTAAGCGTTCAACTGTATTACGCAATGTATTGTCTGGCCGTGTCGGTCATCATTCGACGCTACGTACGATGCTTGGTATGTTTCCAGCAGAGGATACCCAACTGGCCATGGATGCGCTGGAACGTGTCAATATCCGCGATAAAGCGTATAGCCGTGCAGATCAGCTATCCGGTGGACAACAGCAGCGTGTATCGATTGCGAGAGCACTGGCTCAAGAGCCACAAATCATTTTAGCTGACGAACCGGTAGCATCACTTGATCCGTTGACGACTCGTCAGGTTATGGACGATCTACGCCGAATTAACCGCGATCTGAAAATTACAACGATCATCAATCTGCACTTTATCGATCTGGCTCGCGAATATGCGACACGTATTATCGGTCTACGCGCAGGTGAGATTGTATTCGACGGTACGCCCGAGGAAGCGACCGACGAAGCATTTGCTCATATTTATGGACGCTCTATTCATCGTGATGAGGTGCTGGGTGCAAGCTCGCCTGCTGAAGAGATCGTCACGCTGGATGGCAAACCGGTCACAGCATCAGTTGGTGAATCCTCATGAGTGCCAATACCAATCAAGCATCGCCTGTGATCGCTGCACCGCCGCGTTATAAACGCTATGCAACTTGGGCGTTGTTTCTCGCTCTGATCATCGTTTGCTCGATTCAAACGGAGGTTACTCCATATCAGCTCATACGCGGATTGCCACAAATGGGCTATCTATTAGGTGAAATGGTGCCTCCGGACTGGAGCTATTTACCGAAAATCTGGGAACCGATGGTCGAAACGATTCAAATTGCGCTGGTCGGTACGATGCTCGGTGGACTGCTGGCTATTCCATTTGCCTTACTATGTGCCTACAATGTAACGTCCAATCGCTGGGTGGCGATGCCGGTTCGCTTAGTACTTAACCTGGTACGAACTATTCCAGATTTGCTATTTGCCGCTATTTTCGTTGCGGTGTTTGGTATTGGGCCATTTGCTGGTATGCTGGCGATTCTATTCTTCTCCTTCGGTCTGATCGCTAAGCTTACATTTGAAGCGATTGAGTCGATTGATCCAGGCCCACTGGAGGCCATGACTGCTGTTGGTGCCAACAAGCTACAGCTGATCGTGTTTGCTGTATTGCCACAGGCGATGCCTTATTATATGTCGTACTTGCTGTATGCGTTTGAGGTCAATGTGCGTGCAGCCTCGGTGCTCGGACTTGTAGGCGCAGGTGGAATTGGCTTGCTGCTGGATCGCTCGCTCGGTCTGTTCCGTTATGATCGCGCGGCTATTATTATTTTACTGACGCTGGCTGTAGTGCTTGTGATTGATTATGCCAGTACGGTTGTACGGAGGAAGCTGCTATGAATTCAATCTCTGCTAGAAGACCGCTATGGCATCGCATTCGTCCGTGGGTGTGGATTGCTGTATTGATCGCTGTATATTTGTGGGCATTTAACGGACTGAACTTTGAGGGTGTTCAATCGACAGCCAAGTCGGTATCCTTATCGATCCTGGATGGCTTTATGCATCCGGATTGGGATTATGTATATGATCCAGAGGGTGAGGATCTACTGCGTGGCTTGCTGGAGACGCTGACTATCTCTATTCTCGGTACATTTGTATCGGCATTTCTATGTATTCCATTTGCCTTCTGGGCAGCTGCCAATATGAGTAAGCTACGCGCAATTTCGGGTACAGGTAAAGTCGTGCTGAGTGTGATTCGTGTATTTCCAGAAATGATCGTAGCCATTCTGTTCATCAAAGCAGTTGGCCCTGGCTCCTTTGCCGGAGTGCTGGCGCTAGGTGTACACTCAGTCGGTATGCTTGCCAAGCTATATGCCGAATCAATCGAAAGTATCGATCAGGGACCATCGGAAGCACTAACCGCTGCTGGCGCAAGTAAGCTACAGGTGCTATGGTTCGCTGTACTGCCGCAGGTCATTCCGCAGTTCTTCTCGTATGCTCTGTATCGGTTTGAGATCAATATGCGTTCTGCCACTACGCTCGGTCTGGTTGGCGCAGGCGGTATCGGTACACCGCTACTATTCGCCCTCACGTCACGTAACTGGAACCGTGTCGGCGTAATTTTACTCGGGATTATTATTCTGGTTATTTTGACTGACCTGATCTCCGGCTGGATTCGGAAGAAGATTGTGTGATCGTTCCCGATGGGTAGTTTAACCAAGTGTATACATGCTTAATCGAAATGAGAAAAAGCGCTCTGTTTAGCTAGAGCGCTTTTTTTTGTTTTATGATCGGTATTTATGATTATTATTTATCATTGTATTGTATAAGCTTTGTCCAACTTCATCTCGATTTACTCGCCCTGATGATTACAAATGAAGGCTTCCGTAGCTCATTCACCAGCTGCGGCATTTTCTCCAGTCCTTCCTCTGTCGGCTCTGGCTCCAGTACAGCATCGATCCTTAGTCCGCTCCCAATCACTCCATTGATCAGTGTAGAGATACGGCGATGATATGTAATTACGTCGTCGACTACCCAGTGAGAGCATCTGATTCCCTCCTGACTGTAATTGTCGACTGCATAATAAAGCCGTTCTTCTTCATCCTCGATCCAGCCTTCCTTATCCAACTTAGCGGTCACAATCGGATGCTCGGTTGAAAAGACCAGCTGACCACCGTCCTTGAGCCAGTCGGCGATCTTCTGCATCATCGCCTCATAATGCTCGACATAATGCAGTGCAAGCGAGCTGACGACCAGATCGAATGAATTTCCCGGGAAATCAAGTTCCTCCATTGGCGATTGAATATATTCAATCTGCGGGTGCTGCGGTGCCAGACTAAGCATACGAGTGGAAATATCAGTGCCAATCACCTGTGCTGCGCCCTGCTCTAGCATATAAGCAGCCAGTTGACCTGAACCACAGCCTAGATCAAGCACTCTTTTGCCTTCCAGTGATGGCAATACAGAACGAAAGGCAGGCTGTTCTACAAAATCATTAAAAGTAATCTTCGATTCACGCAAACGGGTATAATATTCGAAAAACTCTGGATTATCGTACAGATTTTGTTTCATGTCTGTCGCATCCTTTCTTGTCTTATTCCACGATAGTCGAATAGATCAGCTCAAGCAATATCCAGCACTTTCCAGACGTGAAGATAGCGATACAGGTTGCAGAAATGAACGGATTATTACATAGCAGCCCCGATGTACCTAGCTGCTCCATGATATGCTTCCCTCTATCACTGCGTTTTATTCCTATCCACAGCTATTCATACACTTTTCTTATTGCTGCATGTAGCCGTAGCACGACTACAGTACAGTGTTGATTCAGCCTGTGGACGGATGCACAGGCGAATGAACTTTGATATGTTGGAGTTAACTAAAAGCTCGAACCGGAGTGATAGCGTATGAGAAGACTCATTTTGCAAATAATCGTTATAGCCATTATCTCGTTCATTGCTGTGACCTTTGTATATCGGAGTAGCATTCAGGTTACAGAGGGCACCTACCAGATCATCGGTGTTAACGATAAAGGCATCGTGATCCAGCTCGGTAATAAGGAGCAGACCTTACGCACAACCGACGATATTGTGCAGCTGGTGAAGCTGGATCAGTATTACGATATTCGTTTTGAAAAAGCTCCATTACAGCAGCCAGAGCTTGATTATATTCGTCTTGGCACAGCAAATAGCCACAAGTCGTAACTATTCACGACTTGTGGCTATTTGCATGTACTGATAGATCAGCTTGGCTTCCTTAGGTTCAGAGAAACCTATGTCCAAACCTGATCGAGCTTGTCCGCGTAAAAACGCATGGCCTTGTTGTATTGCGTGATCCCGGCATCTGCGCTTGTAGCTGCCAGCTGCTCAAGTAGCAGCCCCACTGCCTCATGAGATCGCCCCAGATTATACAGCGTCATCGCATAAAACACCTGCAATTCTCTGCGCTCGGGATATTCAGCGATAGCTGTCTGTAACAAGCGCTCCGAATCTTCATATCTACCGAGTGTACGATACGTGCTACCCAAACCGAGCAATGCATCCGGTCGATCCTCACCACGTAATCCATGCGCTAGTGCTTGCTCATAATAAGGTACAGCTTCGCGTTCCAGTCCAAGATGATCACATGTCCAGGCAAGCTGGTACAGCACATCTGGCTGAGTAGGATGAAGCTGTATCAGCTGCTCCAGCAGTTCTTTTGCCTGTGTTGCCTGTCCATTACTACGCAGATCGGCTGCATATTGAATCGATTGCTCAAGTGTCATATTCATTAGATCACTCCTTCGTTTGCGTTGAAAACCCGTATGTTCAATGCTCAACAATATATGTATCCTTTCTATTCTAGCACAGCATAAAAAGACAGTGCACCTGAGATGCACTGTCTGCGTTATTATGGAGCAGTTACTAAACGAAGCACATCCTTGATCTGCATCGTATTCGCAATCGCTCCGCTGGCAAGCCAGTAGTTATTTTCGACCTTGTATGCATGACCCTTCTGTACAGCAGGTAATGACTTCCAGATCGAGCTGGACTGAATCGTCTGCTCATTGCTTACCGCATCATCGCCTTGAATCGTATAGAAAATGTAATCGGCGTTTAGCTGTGATAAGCCTTCTAATGATAAGGTGGCAAACTTGTCCCAGGATTTCTCTTTGACCAGCGGGTCTGGTGTTAAGCCCAGATCATGATACAACGTAACTCCGCTAAAGTAGATACCCTCCATCAGATTAATTTCCTTCGGCTTGATGCGGATAATGGCAAATGTTTTACCCATTGTGATCGGCTCAAGCTGTTGGCGTGCTTGCTTTACCAGTCCATCATAATCGCTAATCGCTTTTTTGGCTTCGGTCTCTTTACCTGTGAGCTGACCCAGCACTTGAACCGTTCCTTTCCAATCTCCAGCTGCGTCTGGAAATACATAGGTCGGCGCAATACTCGAAAATTGCTCATATGCACCATTCGCTGCCATTTCCGAGCTATAGAGCACGATCAGATCAGGCTGAGCGGCAAGCACCTGCTCGTAATTGTTACCACCAGAAAAATCGATTTTCGGTACATCTGCAAGCTGCGGCTCCAAATATTGCTGCACGAGTGGGCCATATGACCATTTCATTACAGGCTTAATCCCTAGCGTCAGCAGCGCATCCTCCATATAAGGTGCATAAATGCGCTTCGGCTGCTGCTCCAAAGTGATTTTGCCAGATGCATGCTCGACCGTCATGGGATAGGTAGCAGAGGAGTCTTTTGCTTCATTGGCAGATTGGGTCTGTCCTGCTGTTTGCTCATTAGAGCTGGAGGCAGCTCCATTTGATCCACTATTGGCTCCACCACATGCGGTAACAAGCAACAATATGGTAAAAATAATCGCGATCATGCCAGATATTCGTTTCACGTTCATAATACCCCTTTTCAATGATAATAATTCTCATTCATTAAGGCGTGTAGGCGAACTTCTATGGATGGGAGCACTTCACCGCGAGAAGGAAATTAGCGGGTGATATGATCTTGGAGCACGAGTATCTACTATGAACTCCTACTCCTATGAATCCCTACTCCGTAAATTCATATCCAAATACAAGACCAGAGTCCCTCTCCTTATTCCTTGTCGCAGTGGTATGTACCTCAGCCAAAAATGTTTGCGTACACGCCTTAGTTATCTAGTTGTTTATAATATCGCAACTTGTATATCTTCTATACAAGAGCGCAAAGCCCAAAACAAAAACTATCATCTTCGTTACGCTATACCAAACTCTATACAAAGCTTAAACTGGCTGATCCAAATCAAGCCAAAACTCAATCGGCTTCATCGAAGCAAAATCCATACTCTGATAAGGCTTCTTATTAAATTCAATTTGAAAATACTCCTCCAGGTGGGTACCATAGGCAATGACATCGGTCTGATATACAGACAGTACTGGATTGCCAGCTTCACAAGGCTCCATCGGCATATAACGATGCATGTATATAGGGATGAGTTGTGGCACATTAGCATAGTGCTGTATAGCGATTTCCTGAGCTGCCTTGTTATCTTCTGGACGTTCACCCCAGGCAGGATACCAGAATTGATTATGCTGAATATCAAATAAAATGCCTTGCAGTGGCTTATTTAAATACTGCTGCATAGAGGCTATACCGTGCTTAGATAAGTCACGCCATTTTGGACATCCTGTTCCTATGGGCACCATATGGGATAACATCTCGCGCAGATCGGGAGGAAAGCGTAGACTGTAGGTCTGTTCGATTTGTTCGAACTCTTCAGCAGTCAATCCACGATCAAATGATAACCTATTCAATTTTAACAACCGCTTCATTTCAGAAATATTCAACATTCCTATGCGCTCCTTACAATTATGAATATGTAGTAGAGCATGTACAGAACGACATATCAGCGAATCCTTTTTGAATAAAGTGAAAAATTATCGGTACTTCGACTTGGCTACTTGTGATGAACAAACGGGAAACATGTTTAAAACTTTTTTGACCCTGCTTTCGCTTCGGTTATGACTCCAATGGGGTTGTGTACATGCCATAATACAAGATGATAGCATCCCCTTTTGCTTGGCACCAGAACGGATTGTGCGAAGTTGACTCGGTACGATTGTGCGGTGGGAATAGTACAGGCTAGCTTGGATAGGACGACTGTAAAATAGACGGCAGCCGCTCTGCGATCCATTGATGTGCAAGTGGGCTATATTCCAGCCAGGGCATTTCTGAAAGTCGATGTACTTGTCCTGTACGCACCGCTGTAAGCTCCAACCAGCGCTCATCCTGACGAATACGCTCCCAGTGAGCAATCGATATTGACTCCTGATCGATCACGAGTAACAGATGCTGGGGATCAGTTTGCTCTATAAAGTCTAGCTCGACAATGCGCTCCACCTCAATCGTATCGATATCATACGGACAGTGCAGCTGTAGATCATCGTACAGCACCGCGCCTACATTACGTCTACCGTATACAGCGAGTTGCTTGCCGGTTATGCGAAGTAGCATAATGCTATCGCCCGCTACCGTGCGCTCTAGCTGCTGGCGAGCAGCATGAATACTTTGCTCATAGCGCTCCAACCATAGTGATGCGGTCGATTCATGATGTACATATTCGGCTACCTGACGTAGCTGACTGCGCCAATCCAGCTGCTTCCACGGTACATACAGACACGGTGCGATCTGCTCCAGCTGTTGTCGATAGGGCATCCGTTCCTTTCCATCATCACATAGAATGACGCTTGGAGCTGCGGACGCCAGTAGCTTCATATTATGCTCCCATAGCGCTTCGGTCATCTGCCGTTGACGTGGTAAAGGTACTGTAATCGACGCATGGTATGGACGGCGATGTACATCACGTTCCTCATTGACCATTGCAGCATAAGGAGCGACCTGTAAAGCTAGCAGATGCGGAACATAGGCATAGGACATATCCGCTATACGTTCTCGCTTTTGTCCGGCAAAACGTAATGGCGTTACACCGACCGAAGCCTTGAAGCGGCGGCGAAAATAGCTTTCATCTCGAAATCCACATTGATCTGCAATATCGCGGACGGGTAGCTTACCGATCACTAGCTGCTCCTTCGCACGCCGCAAGCGTACTTCATTCAAATATGTCATCGGACTCATCCCATAACGCTGCTGAAAGGAAGTCGAATAATACCACGGACTGAGCCTGGCAATGCTGGCGAGCTTATTGCGCGTGATCGTTTGTCCATAATATTGCTCCATATAGGCAATCGTCTGTTCCAGATGCGTATCCGAATCAGGCAGTGGCTTCGCAGTAGCCTCAGGCTGTACACCGAGCAGCTCATGAATCATGTGCTGAAATAATACAGCTTCCATGTTGCCCTGATGATTGAATCCATTCGTTGACGACTCCTTACTCGCCGTCTGTTGCTCCATCTCGGTACGCAGCATGAACAAACGTACAGCAAGTCGCTGCACTTCACGACTCTGCCTTATGGATAACACACCATTACAGGCAAATGGCGCTCTGGTCGTCATCCATCGTCTTTCCCGAGTGTATGAAGGGTTCGTGCATGCTGTATGCTTGATACGATCATCTTGAAGCTCCATCTCCCCCATATAATCAAAAGTGATCTCAAGCCAGCTGAACGATTGCTTTTGACTAACGTTAGCAGAAGTTGATCTCGTACTGTTACTTTTAGCTTCCTGTCGGTATAGCTCAGAGTCTGTGTATTTTTCCGATTCCGAAGATGATATCTCTTCTTCTGCATCCCCTATCGTATAATGACAATCCGGTTCTAGCAGTACACATTGTCCCGCTGTTATTCGTGTCTTCGGCTGCCGCTCTAGACTAAGCCACGCTGAGCCACTTTGAATGATCCAGAGTGAATAGCGTTGGGTCATAGCAGCGATTGGCTGCTTCGTATTTATGGTCGATGAGGGGTCAATGGGTATGGGTAGAAGTAGACTGTGCAGCTCATCCTTCTTCCTATGTAGCAGCTGAAACTCCATTGCCTTATTACCCTCATCTATCGTGGACTCATATCGCTGTACATCATGTAAAACATACATTCTTCATTTCCCTCCTTAGCAAAACGACCATACGATTCCCTGTTCGGAACCCTATGGTCGTCTGTGCATGCTGTATACTGGTTCTTTTGCCTTGCTTATCTAAACTAACTGCATTTCACTACATTCCATTCATTACATTTAATGTACTGCATTCTATATTGGCTGCTTACTTGATCTGCTGGAAGGATTGATAATGATCCGTCGTTTTGTAGATCAAGCCGTCACTAGAATATAAAATACGATCGGCACCACGGAAACCGGACGTATAGTTGATATCCGCTTCATGCCATTTGCGGCCAGAGGCTTTGGGCAATAAGCCTTCACGGTTGCTGAATGTGTCGCCGCCGATACTTTTACCTGGCGCAACCTCGGTTAGATTCCCCTTGGACGATTCCCAGCCTAATCGTTCCGCTTGCTTTTTCGTAATATAATTGCACGGTAGCCGACCATCATGCTGACGCAAATAATTAGCTACACCATCAAAGGTATTAATAATCGTACACGATTCTGAAGTGGCTGGCTTACTACCCGATGTGCCGCCGCTGACTTTATGGGATGCATCTGAATTATCTTCATGCGTGGCTGTCGTTGAAGTAGACGAATGAGCAGGTGCCTGCTGTTGCCCATTCCATTCATTGGCACCGAATAATACAGCTACAATCGCAACAATTACAAAAAGAATACTGGATAACGTTTTTCTGGACATAATTTCTCCTGTCTGTTGTATAGTCTGCTACATTAATAAAAAGTTTGCTGTTCAAGCAGATGACGATCAACCGTCTACTTGAATCCCCATCACACTTCTTATAATTATACCAAAGTATACAGCAACACTATCAAATGTTATACCCCATTCCTGCTCATCATCCAGGCATTCCATCATAAAAGCATCGTCTATCGTGAATGGCGATCATGTCATCGGCTTACATGATGTCTGGCTGCTTGCATCATCGTCTGAACTCATCTCTGCCTGCATAGAAGCGTAAGGACAGTGAGCAAAATGCACCTGCAATTGCTGCTTCAACTGTTCCTCATCCAGCGTATGTGCACTGTTATCATATTCAATTCGATCGACTTCATCCCACAAGCATACCTTCTGTCGTAATCCTTCTACAAATTCATCCCAGTGCTCAAATTTCCATTGGTCACGTTCTAAATTCCGTTCCTGTATACGCTTACGTAAAACGTCCACATTTACATTCACCTGTAACACCAGTGGGTGGACAAGATTCGAATCCCACCCATAGTGCTCGACAATTCCTTTTACATAATCTTGCTCTGCAAAATAGCTAAGAAATGGCGCATCCAGTATGACAGACTGACCTAATTGCACATTCTCATTCGCAATATCAAGCAATGCGCGATATTCCAGTGGCATGACGACATTACGATAATAATCGCAACCATCCCGTTCGTAAGCGGCATATCCATTGGCCTCGAGCAAAGTGCCAGTAAAGGTATTGCACACGATATCTTTATCCAAATACGTACAACCATACCGACTCGCAATATATTTGCCGATTGTCGATTTTCCTGAACCTGCGGAACCGATCAAAAACACAACTGTAGCTGTCATTTAATTACTCCCTTTCCCACTGAATAACCATTGGGCAAACGTCCGACTAATGATAAAATAGCATGGATGAGGCTCATTGTAGCATTCATATGTAACACTGAATACGCATACAATAACAAAAATAGATCATAATATTAAGTTCACATATGCGAACTTAGTTCCTAATATCGAATAATTAGATTTAGCGTATAACGTTTTCATTTTTATTTCAATAACTTTTTCTGCACATAATCGTAATTTTTTTTTGTGTAAAAGTTATTGAATTTCAAAAATGTTGTCTATATAATAAGCCGTATATTCGATATAGCGAAACTTGTTCACATATGCGAACTTTAAAACCTATTAAAGGAGTCCATATGGAAAAATTTCGTGTGAACAAATCTGCTGAACGGGTCGTCGACCTGCTTGTATTACTCGCCAAAAGCGAAATGCCTCTGACGTTAAATGAAATCTGCAAACAATTAGAATTGCCCAAAAGCAGCGCTTTTGAGCTCGTTCAAACGTTATTGTACAAAGGCTTCATTGAGTTGGATGATGCGCGCCTGAAAACGTATCGTCTGGGGCTTGGTATTTTCGAAACCGGGATGTCCTATGTATCTAATCTGGAGATTCCCCATTTGGCAAGACCATTCATGCAGGAGTTGAACCGACAAACGGGCAGCACTGTTTTTTTAGGTATCGAAGATAAAGGAAAAGTCGTTTATTTGGACAAGGCGGAAAGCTATTCCGTTATGCGCCCTACTGCTAATCTTGGTTCCCGACGTTATATTCATACAACCGGTCTGGGCAAGTCATTGCTGGCAGCCATGTCCGATCAACGCGTTACGAATCTACTTGGGGATGGCGATCTGCCTTCACGTACTTTATATTCCAAAACGACTCTGCCTGCCTTGCTGCAAGACTTGCATGCGATCCGCAAACGCGGTTATTCCATTGATGATCGTGAGGATAATATGGAAATGTATTGTATCGCCTCAGCCATTTATGATCAATGGAATCAACCGGCAGCCGCAATTAGTGTTGCGAGTATGTATTCCAGTATGAATGAAGAACGTGAGCAAATGATTGTAGCACTCGTGAAGGAAACGGCGCTCAAGTTATCCAATCAGCTTGGCTACCGTGGACAGCAATTGTATACCCATCTAGCTGATTAATCGTTCTTTTTATAGTACACCTACTACAACACAATACGCTGGCGAATAACCAACTGGAGGATATGACAATGTGGAGAAAGCTGGATAATCTAAATCGAATCGCCGAGACTGGCATCGTGCTGATCATTCGTCTGGACAGTGAAGAAGAAGCGCTGGCAGTTGCCGACGCGGCTGTTGAAGGCGGGATCAAAGCACTGGAAATTACAATGAGTGTTCCCAATGCACTTGGCATCATTCGTACACTATCGAACAAATATAAAAACGATGATGTACTGATAGGTGCAGGCACGATATTAGACGCTGAAACCGCACGCGCTGCCATCCTGGCAGGTGCTGAAATGCTTGTCAGCCCGCAGCTCAATCCGGATATGATTCGTGTGGCTAATCGGTATCAGGCTGTAACGATCAGTGGTGCTTATACACCAACCGAAATTTTCGATACGCTACAAGCAGGTGCTGACATTGTGAAGCTATTTCCTGCCGAAACGCTGGGGCCACAGTTCGTCAAAACGGTCACTGCTCCCCTTCCGCAAGCGCCAATCGTGCCAACTGGAGGCGTAACTCCACAAAATGTGCAGGAATGGCTGCAAGCAGGCTGTATCGGCGTCGGTGTTGGTAGCTACATTACGAAAGCTGCACAGCAAGATGGCGACTATAGCCGGGTCACCGCTGC
This sequence comes from Paenibacillus hunanensis, assembly GCF_034055775.1. Taxonomy (NCBI): domain Bacteria; kingdom Bacillati; phylum Bacillota; class Bacilli; order Caryophanales; family Paenibacillaceae; genus Paenibacillus; species Paenibacillus hunanensis. The sequence goes on from NZ_CP139194.1 coordinate 3,781,661, forward strand.
TGCACGAGAGTTTCTGGCTGCTGTAGCCGCAGCACGCTAAGCGGAATATACACAACTGGAATAATTAATAACGAGTGGTTCCCGTACAGACATGTACAGGCACGTATAGGCATTAGCAACGTGATCGCTTACATTGGACGGAGCATGTTCAATAGCATATGCTCCGCATTTTCCAATGTGCCGACCCCATATGTACGGTACGCAGATTGTCTATTATTGCTAAGCCACCGTATTTTTTTGATCCGTTTTGTAAACGCAAACATTTGATCAGAGTTATTGAATTCGATATAGATCTAACGGTGTATTTCTGATGAACGGCAAACGATGCTTGACAATGTACTGAGCAGCTATAATTTTTAATCATTAGCTGGATAGTAGCTGAATAATTTAATCTTTTCAATCTTTTCAATTGTTTCAATCTTTTCGGTCATTCCGGTGCAAAGCTGATTAAAACTATTTTTCTTATAACAACCTATTTTAGATATTTAAAAGACTATTTATGTACTTGATTCAACTATTTATTCAACAATAAGGAGTGTTAACCAATGGCTATTCCTTCTACTCCACCGCTGGGCAAAACCTCACCGCAACCCCCAACGACTTCCAAACCAAAATTGCGCTGGGGCATTGTCATCCTGCTATTGATCGGAGCGGTCATCAACTATTTAGATCGCTCGAATCTGAGCGTCGCCAATACGACGATTGCTGAGCAATTTCAGCTATCCTCAACACAAATGGGTCTGTTACTATCGGCATTTCTGTGGCCTTATGCTATTGCCAATTTGCCTGCCGGCTGGTTGGTGGATCGCTTCGGACCTCGTAAAATGTTTGCCTGGGCTTCCGGTTTATGGTCAATCGCCACATTAATCAGTGCTTTTGTTAATTCCTATTCGTTGCTGTACGCTATGCGAATGCTGCTTGGTGTATCAGAGTCGCCATTTTTCACTTCAGCATTGAAGTCCAACGAACGCTGGTTTGCCAAAAAAGAGCGCGGTTTGCCTACTTCCATTATTAATACCGGATCACAGATCGCCAATGCGATTGCTCCACCATTGTTAACTGCTTTGATGTTAACGATGAGCTGGCGCGGGATGTTTATTGTGATCGGGGTCGCAGGGCTGTTACTTATGATCATCTGGCTAAAAATCTATCGTGATCCTACATTTGCTGAACAGCAGCTCATTCATACATCCGATCATGAACAGACCAACACAACGTCCGTGAATCAGCCCCAGCGCGAAGCACAGACAAGCCAAACGCCTACTGCGAGCTGGTCTTCTCTATTCAAACATAAAAGCACCTGGTTTATGATTATTGGTAACTTCGGTATTATGTTTACGATCTGGGTTTACCTGACGTGGCTACCAAGTTATCTGGAGAAGGAACAGGGCTTTACCCTCAAGGAGACAGGCTGGATCGCTTCCATTCCATTTATCGCCGGCATTATCGGTGTGCTGGTCGGTGGTATCATTTCAGACTATTTTATCCGCAAAGGAGTAAATCCCATTACATCACGCAAAGTACCAATTGTAGGTGGTGCGATACTAGCAGCCGCCTCGGTTGCACCGATTCCATTTATCGATAACACTGTACTCAGTATCGTTCTGTTATCGGTAGGCTACTTTGCTTCTCAGTTGCCATCCGGTGTGATCTGGACTCTGGCAGCGGATATCGCTCCGGGTGATCAGGTCGCTTCGCTAGGTGCCATCCAAAACTTTGGCGGCTTCCTCGGTGCTGCACTCGCGCCGATTATTACCGGTTTGATTCTCGATCAGACTGGCAGCTTCAATAATGTATTCCTGCTGGGAGCCGGGCTATTGTTGCTTGGTGCTATATCGTATGGCTTTTTCCTCAAAAAACCGATTGAGCCTGTCACCTCGTCTAGTTGACCAGCTTGACTAGACCTAATTAAAATTGAAGTCACCAAAAAACCGACCTCACGGGTCGGTTTTTGATTGGTTTTCCATCGTGTTGAATGACGATATGCAGCAGTATGGAATACTACCAAGCCATAATATGCAAAGACGATTAGACTTAACGACGTGCTTCGTCCTCCACAATAAAAACAAAGCCGATGTTTTCATTGTGCGCTTCCTCCAGCACAGCACGTGTACGTTGCGCCTTTTCGCCAAGCCGCTCCTCACTAACCTCATAATGCTTCCAATGCAGCTCCAGCGGTAGCTCAATCATGCCGGTTATACAATCCCATAATGCATCCAGATTAGCCCCGTAAAAGTCAGGGAACTCCAGCTTTTTTTTTAATAGATCATGCAGCTCTTTATAACTTGAAATATAGCGTCCATCAATATTCACTTTTTTCATGTGTTCACGTCCTTATGCGGTATCTCTATTGAGCATCTTGAATCGATCACGATCTACGTGAGGCAACACATTGATTCCACTTCACTCGGCAAAATAAATGCATATCCCTTAAAACAGATGCTCATTTGCTCCTATACTACCATATCTTTATGTAACAAGCCCATTTCTCCTACATCCGCTATGTAATGAGGGAATAGGCTTGCTTGCCTGCTTGATTGTTTGCCTGCTATACGCGTGTCACACGATTTCGATCTACATATCGTTGTAATGCCTGTACATTACTGTATAAACGACAATGTATAGACTACGATATGCTAATCGATCTTATCTCATACGAGTGAAGCTCTCATAATGATCGGTTGTTTTGTAGATTAATCCGTCATTCGAGTACAGGATTCGCTTGGAATTACGGAAGCCCGACGTATAGTCAATATCTGCTTCACGCCATACGCGTCCGCTTGCTGTTGGCAATAAGCCTTCACGGTTGCTGAACGTGTCGCCACCGATACTTTTACCAGGAGCGACATCAGCCAGATTCCCCTTCGAGGATACCCAGCCGAGTGAGCTTGCCTGTGACTTGGTTATGTAATTGCAAGGCAACTTCCCATTAGCAGCCAGATAATTAGCTACACCGTCAAATGTGTTAATAATCGTACATGATGCCGCAGACGCTTTGTGCGTGTTTGCCGCAGGCACTGCCTGTGATCCTGCAAAAAAGACTACCACCAGCATCATTGCGAGTAAAGCTGTTGACCAAAACCGTTTCATCCTGTCATCCTCCTGTACCCTACATAATGTTGAATTCGATACCCTAAATCAATTCATTGGTTTATAGATATCAACCTTCACTTACCAGTTATACCATATGATGTCGCTAAAATCTTTAATTTTATGATTTAATTTTGTAAAAATTGAAATAATTGTTTGTAGGATCCGTCTTTGATTACGAGGTATGTACTAAACAGGACGAAAAAAAGCCGCTGCCCCTTTACCTGTCATGTATACTCACTGGATCTACCAGCAGCATACAGCATAGGCAAAGGGTCATGCGGCTTTTCAATGTATTCATTCATCAGTATGGTGTCCGCACGATTGCGGATCCTTGTATGTCGTTCTGGCTTTTCATGCCGAGCGTGTAAGCTATACTTAAAATGCTACGGCATCGCTGCTTTGCAGCACCCAGACACGGAAGCCATTGCCTTCGCCCTGCACTTCCTCCATCAGTCCAAGCACCTGCTCGGCATAGCTACCGAGGCGTTCATAGCTTAGCTCGTAGTTGAGCCATTCAATTTGCAGTGGCAGCTCGATCTGCCCGGTTAATCCATCCCAGAGTGCATCGAGATTGGCACCATAATCAGCAGGCAAGCAAAGCACCTGCCGCAATGTCATATGCAGCTCCTCCACCGTTGCAAAATCTTCCCCATTTAATACGACTGTCTTCATATTCGTTCTCATTGCCCACACCCTACCTTGTTCAACATTTGTATACCTTGTTTAGAGTCTCCGGCATCTCAACGTGAACCTGTACGTCTGCAGTCGCCCACTCCCGAGCGTTGCTGTAGCGTGACAGCCGTCCTGTACCTGACAGAATCGGTACTGCCTTTTATGCCTGTGTCATGAATGACGCTTTGCTTGCTGTTTAGTTCCCCCTATCTTTTATATCATATTCAGGCAAAAAATAGACCGATTTTCTTGCGAATTTTTGTAAAAAATAAAACGATTCGAGCAGAAGCAAAACCCTGCTACCCGATAGCTGGCAGCAGGGTCTGCACAGGTGCTATTTTTCATAATTTGGAGGATACGGGATGCTTCGACAACAACTAGAAGCGTTGTACCCTCAGGACTCTAGCCTATCCATCCGTACCGCTAACATCAGTGACGTCCATGCTTTTGCTTGTATGCTAATGAATATTGATCGGCGGCGATAATTGCGTCCTTCACATCAGCAGCCGTTACTGGGAATGGCAGATTATGCGCGGTTTCATCCGGTTTGGTGGCTGCCTCTGCCACGCGGTACAGATCCTCATCGGATACATTACCAATATGCAGCTCCTCCAGCGTTACCGGCAGACCAAGACTAATATAAAAGGCGATATACTTCTCGATCTCATGGATTGGACGCTGCTCCAGCGCAAGCTGTGTTAGTGTACCAAAGGCTACCTTCTCACCATGCGTCATATGGTGGATATCTCCCTCCAGCACGGTAAAGCCGTTATGAATCGCATGCGCGCCTGCCAGTCCACCACTTTCAAAGCCCAGACCGCTGAGCAGCGTATTCGCTTCAACGACCGATTCCAGCGCAGGCGTAACGACTTTACGCTGCACCGACTCATAAGCGAGCAGACCGAAGTCGAACAGCGTCTCCTCACATTTACGAGCGATCGCTTCTGCTGCCAGTGTAGGAAGACCACCAGCCATCGTTTTGGCGCGTGCTTCAATGACAGCTCGCGCTTCCACCCAGGTTGCCAGCGCATCCGCAATACCAGAAGCGAGGAATCGTGGTGGTGCGCCTGCGATGATTGCAGTATCCACCAGAATCAGATCAGGATTTTTATTATAAAATTTATAGCTTTCAAAAATGCCCTCATCCGAGTAAATAACCGACAATGCGCTTGTTGGCGCATCTGTAGAAGCGGTGGTTGGAACGATCACTGTATAACCGCCGAGCGAATCGCTGACTGCCTTTGCTGTATCCAGCGTTTTACCGCCACCTACGCCGATCACAATTCGTGCATCCTGCTCGCGTCCGGTAGACGTCAATCGTTCGATCTCATTCGTAGAGGCTTCACCATTAAATACTACCTTCACATACTCAACGGACGATTGCTCCAGACTGTTCAGCACCTCATTGCCAGCGATATCCCAGACAATCTCATCCGCAATAACTAATGCCTTACCACCATCGAGCGCCTTTACATACTCGCCTGCCTTGGCGATGAGACCGCGACCCTGTACGTATTTACCCGGACTAATGAATACTCGTTCTGTCATTGAAATTGCTCCTTTCAATTATAGACATCGTATCAACGCAAGAAGGCTACGCACTCCAAATATGTACCTGTCCTGATCATATGCTCTTTTCCACTCAACTTCTGGATATTATGCGGACGGCTGCATGAGCATAGCCCTCTTACTCTATTCACCATAACAGGCCGCAGATAACCGGGTCATTACGCACAATCGTGTGACGAACTTTCCCATTACCTACGGCCTATGAAGTTGTCCATATCCAGATAGCTATTCCGATTACCGTTTCAGCAGATCCTCGCGAATGGGTGTAAAGGCATCCAGCAAAGCTGAATTTTCCTCCAGTGCTACCACACCATGACGGGCATTCGGTGGAATCGCAATCGTCTCGCCTGCGCTTACGGTCGTCTCTACATCATCAATGGTGAAAATGAAGGAGCCGCTCAGACAATAGCTCATCTGCTGATGCGGATGACTATGCTGATAGCCTTCTGCTCCCTTTTCAAAATGAACCTCCATCATCATCAGCTCACCAGCAGCATTTAGAATACAACGTTTCACTCCCGGCTCTGCCGGCTCCCATACTCCAATATTGCTCATCATGTACAGCTCCTTTTTGTTTATCATTTCAAAGCATTCCAGAGCTGCTCTAGCTGATCGTAATGATCACTTATCGCAGTCTCCCTTGCTCCATTATAAAACATATCTTTTCGGAGATGACACGGACAAATATATTATGGAGGGGGGACAAAACAACTCAACTGACTTCTGCAATGGATAGGAGCATAGCTATGCGCTTGATGGATAGCTAACCGATGCAAGACGGATGATCACGAATGGAAATAGGAAGCACAGGAAACCTATAGAGAATAAAAAAAGTTCACCATTGCTTACGCAATAGCGAACTATATGGTTAAAAGTAAATGCGGTCGAGAGGACTCGAACCTCCACGGGGGTAAGCCCACACGGACCTGAACCGTGCGCGTCTGCCAATTCCGCCACGACCGCATAATCGAATGTTACCGGATCAAGATGCTTATGATCCATTTCCCGGCGACAAGAAATAGAATATCATATTAGTTAGCAAGCGTCAAACATTTTATTTCGTTATCCAGTGATACGAACCTATACAAACGCTGTTCACTATAAAACAACCAGACCGGATACTATCTCGGTCTGGTTGTTCAGGACAAGAATGACGTCAGTAATTTCATCAATTGTTGGGTGATGCCTGACGCTATAACGAACAGCATGATACATTATTGTCTTCCTTTATAATGTAGCTGGGATTGGGATCATAGACAGAAAATGCGACTGTTCGCAACTATTCCTTTCTACTCTCCTGCTCCCCATCCACATCATCTTACTTCATTGAAACGGATAAACTGTGCTAGCAGATCGTCAACAATCCACCTGCATCGCTGCTATTCCGCCTATAAATAACAACTTTAACGCCTATCAGCCTTCTAATCCTTCTGATTAGGATATGATTACTCCGCGTTTCTTCTATAGAAAGGGAGCTGCTCACGAAGTGCAAACAATTCAGTATAGCTATGAATTACAGTGTTCGCCTGCTCCAGATTTTGAGAGCCTGAGCCAGGATTCTGGTGACCGATGCAGCGCATACCTGCTGCACGGGCTGCCTTTACCCCGTTGCGCGAATCTTCAATGACGATACAGCGTTCTGGCGCAATGCCGAGCTGCTTGGCAGCATGCAGGAAAATATCCGGTGCTGGCTTACCATGCTCGACTTCTTCTCCGCTAACCATACCTTGAAAATAGCTTCGCAGCTCCAGTCGCTCCAAAATCAGTTCAATCAAAGCACGTGGTGAGGACGAAGCGACAAACATCGGTACACCCACTTCGTGAAGCCAATCCAGCCATGCCACTAATCCGTCAAATGGACGTAGCTCCTGATGCTCGCGGATCACATCCATCACATTTTGCACATGAAAAGACAGCATATCCTCTACTGTGCAATTCAGACGATGACGCTGCTGCACCTGCTCGAACATGGACGCAAGCGTTACACCTACATACGTATGATGCTCCTCTTCCTCTACCTGTGCGCCGAAGTGAACAAACGTACTTTTTTCAATATCAAAATAGATCGGCTCACTGTCAATCAGTACACCATCCATATCAAAAATAACACCCTCGATCGGCTCAACTAGCCAATCTGCACGTTCACCTTGATTCATATCTGCAATTGCCGATGCGCCTGATTGTTCCGTTGTCATCTTCATTCCTCCTGTGCTGTCATGCTATCCTATCGCTTTCCAGCTCTTCCTTAATCTATTTTGGCATTAGGTGGATTGCAATACAACCTTGATCGCACCGGAAGCGGTTTTCAACGTGCCATCATCCAGATCACAGCCGAGCATACGGAAGGCTTCCTGATATGATTGCAGCGGATACGTATGGGTAATCAGCTTTTTCGCCGGAACCAGACCACGCTCGATCATATAATGCGCGGTTGCAAATGTACCGAGTGAATCGATCGAGCCGATAATTTTCAGACTGCGATCGACAACCTCCTTCGGATTGAAGCTGCTCACGCCATCGCGCAAGCCTACAAGCATCAGATAGCCCCCGTGTGCCAGATTCGACAGTACCTGCGTACCGATCGCTCCCGTCGTATCGACAATCAGATCGACCTGATGATCATCTGGTGAGATGCTCTCTACGGCTGCATCGAAGGATGCATACGTATCCCATTGATCCGGTGCGATGGAGCGTGCCAATTCCAGACGTTCCTCGGAAATGTCCACGATGCTGCCGATCACACCTTTTGATGCAAGCGCATAGCTATACAGCATACCGATCGGGCCTGCACCCAGAATGATCGTACGGAAATTAGGCAGCAGCTGAATCTGGTTAATACCGGTCAGCATACAGCTCAGCGGCTCCGTTAATGTCGCCTCTTCATAGCTCACATGATCAGCCAGCTTGTATAGAAAACGATCCTCTGTCACATAATAATCGGTAAATGTACCATCACTGCTCACGCCAGTCTCTGTTGTACTTTTATGCAGGCAATGATTCTGGCGTCCGGTGCGGCACATTTTGCATTGTCCACAGTAATAGGTCGGATCGATTACAACGCGATCACCCACCTGTAGATTTTGCACATTCGGTCCAATCTCGATCACTTCACCTGCGGATTCATGACCAAGAATAATCGATGATTTGGCGTGGTATTTACCACTAATAATACCCAGATCCGTGCCGCATACACCTGTAGCGTGAATGCGCACAATCACATCATGATCACCTCGAATTTGTGGACGTGGACGCTCTTCGAGAGCCACATCCCAGGCTGAACGATAAACAAGTGAAAGCATAGTCATTCTCCCCTCTATTGGTTAACCCATTTTTTGCAGAATGCGTTCCAGACGACCAACGATCTCTACAATCTCATCCTCTGTGACCGTAAGAGATGGACGAACCTTCACAACATTACCGAATCCATAACGCGAGCCGCGTAGGATCAGGTTCTCATCACGGAACGCCATATCGATAATTGCGTTCGCTTTGCGTGAATCCGGCGCACCATCGGCGTCAACGATCTCCAGTCCCCACATCAGACCAACACCGCGTGCTTCGCCAATCGTGTCAGGATACAGCTCTGCCAGTGGTGACAGCAGGTTGCCGAGCAGTTCACCCTTGCTACGAACACTTTCAAGGAAGCCTGGCGCCGATACGACTTCCATCGTCGAACGTGCAGCGGTCAAGGAGATCATATTGCTACCGGAAGTAAAGGAATGCTCGTGCTTTTCCAGTATATTCAGACGAGACTGCATAAGTACTGCTGCTACAGGTACGCCGATACCGCCCAGACCTTTTGCCAGTGTAATGATGTCAGGCTTGATATCAAACAAAGTACTCGCGTACATATAGCCCGTACGTCCGATACCTGTCTGTACCTCGTCAGCAATCAAAATCATATTATGTTCATCACACAGCTTACGAAGCTGTTTGAAATATTCCATCGGTGGGATGATATTACCGCCATTGCCAAGAATCGGCTCGATAATCATACATGCAGTGGAACCAGAGCCACCAAATTCAAGCTGATCGGATAGCGCTTCAATACATTGCATCGCGCAATGATCCGGATCACTCTGGAACGGGCAACGGTAGCAATACGGCACAGGAACATGAAGTGAATTCGGTACAGTGGAGTTCGGGAAGCCTTTACGACGGAATGCATTACCCGAAATGCCGGTAGCAAACTGCGTCTGACCATGGTGCGAATAGTACAGGCTGACAATATCGCGCTCACCTGTATACTTTTGCGCAATTTTAGTGGCACATTCATTTGCGGTTGAGCCTGTAATGTCGCGCATCCAGCCTGCATCAATACCATTCGGCGCTTCCTCCAGCAGCAGTGACAGCACTTCCTCCACATACGGCTCAGTAAACGAGGAAGACATATGCGTCAGATTACCAACCTGCTCCTGAATCTTCTCCACAACATAAGGGTGATTGTAGCCTAGTGACAGGTTAAACGTACCGGACACACCATCCAGATATTCATTTCCGGCATCATCGATCAAACGGATTCCCTGGCCCATCGAAAAACGGCTTTCTGTAGTTGTTGACATGTATAATCCCTCCACATGGATAGAATAGCAATACAATCGAAAACCAATATTACGACATGATCGTCTGTTTATAGCCGAGCTGCGCTTGTCTTTTTTATACGTGCTCGGTCTGCTGTCTGCCCCTTATGACACCACACCGTATTTGTACGCCTTTACAAATCGGTGTAGTCCGTTGTCTACGCTGGCTTTGTGAATGGAAGCATGTCATCGCATCGCTTGATTGGGTATCGCCTATCAGACATCACTTATTTTCAATATTATCTGTACGTTGTTAACAGAATTATTTTCCTTTAACACCATCAAGACAATATAGCGACATTCAAAATTGCTTTTTTATATAGTGATGTCTCTGGCTATGTCGATGATATGATCAGCTGATCGCCTGTCTCCTTCTCATTCACTGCCACACTACCTGCATACTTCATCCTACAGCATACATGCGCTCCCTGACGGCTTCGCCAGCTGCATGTCCCTTGTCTATATTTTGCATGATGATATGACCGATCCCCTTTTCGGCTGCCTTATAACCGAAAAGGCAGGCACCACCTCCTTCACGTGTATATGGTCTATGGATTCATCTCTATGTTTTATGCAATATAGCTATCCATCGAGTAGCGACTGACATCGTATCCCTGCTTCAAGCACAGTATGCAAATAGCTCAAGCTGTACCTATCAGCACGTTATGGCTGGGTACGATGACATTAGTACTTAGATTCCATGCCTGCACGTACAGCTGCATTACCTGTACGAAGCTGCTGTACAAGCACAATGCTAATGAGCAATACCAGTGCGAATAGGGCGAAGATCCAGAGTGTTGGTCGAACCGACCAGTGATCCATACTCCAGCCGATCAAGTATTGCAGTACCGATCCACCAATACCACCAGCAGCGATCAGTGTACTTGTCGTCCGCTCCACCATGCCCGGCATTAGCGTATTGGCAAATACGAGCGCAATCGAGAACAGACCCGAGATACAGAAGCCTACACCGAAGATCAACACATACATCATGATCGGGCTGGAAAAGAGTGCCAGTGCAACAATGAGCAGCATAGAAGCAATCGTGCTGCCAATCAAGAACGGCGCATAGCTCATCGATTCTGCCATCCGTCCTACAAATAGTCGTCCAATGGTGATCGCGCCCCAGAAAAAGGTCACACTGAGCGAAGCAGCCGAATCGCTAATTCCAATGCTTTCGATCAGAATCGATGGCAGAAAGTTCATCATTCCCAGCTCAATTCCCATATAGACAAAGAAGAACAACACGAAGATCGATAATACTTTGAATTGACCGGATTGATATTTGGGCTTGGCTGGAGTCTCGGTCTGATCGGTTTTCACCTGATCCTGATGCAAATGCGCCGAGCTATCCGCAGGCATTCGCATCCAGAACAGCAGCAGTATGAATGTGGATAGCGCAACCGTGTAAAACGACAGATTCCACACACCCAGATAAATATACAGACTTGCCAGCGCTGGTAGCAGCATCGATCCTACACCAAAATACACATCCAACTTGGTCATCGCAACTGCCTTCTGCTCCTCGGCAAATTCAATCGTGAACGCACCGATGGAGGATTCGATAATCCCAGAGCCAAAGCCAACGAAAATCGTCATCAGCACCATCAGCCCCCATGCAGGAAGCGTTCCCATCACTGCGTAAGCAAGCGTAATTGCAGTTAACGCGATCAAGAGCAAACGTTTGCGTCCAACTCCCGCAGAGAGCGCTGGCGAGATAAGCACCCCTGCCAGAAACCCGATAAACTGTAAAAATAACAGTGTCCCACCATCGCTGTAGCTACGCTGATAATGCGGCAAAATTACCGGCAATAGCGCACCAAGCATAACGCTCGTAATCCCAATCAAAAAATAAAATGCACAGCTTAACCTGAAAATTCGTTTCATGTTCACCGTCACCTTCCCATAATTATGTTTAGGAGCTTGATATTTCCAGTCAATTTCAACATAATGAATGAGCGCACAGCCCAAATGGGACTGCTGCCCATACTAAATCGATGCAAAGGAGCAACTATGATGACGAACGTGCTGGAAAATTTCACTGAGACGACATTGGACGAACGACTGCAATGGCATTCTCCGCCTGAAAAATGGTCAATCTCTCCGCAAAAGCAGGTGCTCACCTTTGAGCCGCTAGCTGAAACTGATTTCTGGCAAAAAACGCATTATGGCTTTCGTGTAGATAACGGACATTTTCTGTTTGCAGAGGTCACAGGTGATTTTCAAATGACCACTCGTGTCCGTACATACCCGGTGCACCAGTATGATCAAGCCGGGTTGATGGTTCGATTTTCGGATCGCTGCTGGCTGAAAACCTCTGTCGAATTTGAAACAGATGGTCATGCCAAGCTGGGCGCGGTTGTAACCAACAATGGCTATTCCGACTGGTCAACGCAAAATTTCAGAGCAGGCTTTACAGAGCTGATGTTCCGTATCACCCGTGTCTCTGGCGACTATACGATTGAATATGCAGAACCGTCAGATGATGAAGCATCAGAACCGGCATGGCATCAAATGAGAATTGCGCATCTGTTTGATGATGTGGATGACCAGACCCCTTTCCAATGTGGTGTCTATGCATGCTGTCCACAAGGGCAAGGCTGTCAGGTCGAATTCGACTTTCTGCACATTGTCCAACAGGGCACATCCACCATATAATCCTATCATTTAATTTTATGTATATTAATTATATATATTACAATTATTAACTATAGTCGCTTTTATGATGACGTTCAATGTAAAATTTACGTCAGTTTTTACATGTGAAAGTTGTTAGATACTCCGGTAATTGGATTGCCCATGGCATAATATGGAAGACGGAAGCTTGTTGCTACGATTATTTGATGACTAACATGACCGACATCCGTTTACCTATATAATGTCGATACAACAAAACAGAAAAGCAGGAGCAAACACGAGCTTGTTCGTGTCTGTTCCTGCTTTTTTCATTGCGTTAATCATTCGATAGAAAGTCTCAAAAAATAGGCTTCAAGCAAGCGCCTATTCGCCTGTTTGCAGCATTCAAGCTATCGTTTAGGAGCGCATAATATTTTAACTTTTTTATGCCAATAAAGCTTGCCATTATTCCCCATGTTCGCTATAATGGGAACATAGGTTCTCAAAACATTAGTTCCCATAAGGTGGTGACATGAATGGCTGTCTTTTTATCCGCAGAAGAACGTTCCCTGGTAAAAAGCTATTTGCTGCTGACGTATATTCAAAAGAAATTTGATCGTGATGCCCGCGCTATGGAGCATCAAGACTCACTCGATAATAATGCATTGTATATGGAAATCATCCAGGGTGGTACAGATCGTACCAATTTGCTACTGTCTGAAGTACGCCGAGATTTACGTAAACATCAGCTTCGATTATATGAGGTTAATCAATCTGAGAATAGCGTGGAAGCGCAGATCCTTTGTAAGGGTCATCATGGAACCTTTCGCATCCCTGCTGACGAATTCCGACTCGAGGCTTCTGCACGTATGCGTGCCTATGTTGGCTTAGGGCCGATCCATACCGCATCTGCTGAAGCACGTCCAGGCAAGGATACTGCGGCTTCGTCTCCTTCACGAGTGCGTGAGCCAGCACGTTATGCAGGCGGTTATGCGCCTTATCGTACAGGAACATAAGTAACGTCATTAGCATGTATATTAGGAGTGATAGTATGGAATCAATCCCCTTTGATTCAATTGTCATTCAGCATGCTAATCATTCGGTGTTTGCCTCTGTCTCTGCCTGTAGCACGATAACTAACTACCCGGCTTTACAAATATATGAATAGCTTGACTTGACCTTAGTACGTCATCCCGATAAGGAATACGACCAATATCATAACTAGCTTCCTAACTAGCAGTAATGCTATACCGCGACAATAGGGTATAGCCAACAAGATTGTCCCTTTGTAATTTGTTCCATACACAACCAGCGATTATCCCCCTATAATCGCTGGGCACACCTACGACGACGATATTCAGGCTCTGGCAGAGACAGTTTGAGCATATGTAGCTTGGCAATCCCATCTTGTGCAGTCTTCTATAGCTACACCAAAGACCTTGCAATCCGCTAATGCGGTGCAAGGTCTTTTTTCGTATAGCCCCACCTAAGCAAGGATCATGGCTTTGCTTTCGAGCAATTCCGAATGTAACAGAACAAGTTCGGAACAAATTCAGTCCATATTTATCCAAACGTAGAACTTTTATTCCTCAGTCGCTGCTTCCTCTGGCGCTTCTTCATCCAGCGGGCTGCGTCGTGCTTCCTTCGATGGCTGAATGATGTAATTACGACTGAGCTTGACTACATTTCGATTCGGACGACGAATCAACACATGCTCATCATCCCATGCAATGACGATCCCGCGAATATCATTTTCACGAATATCGTCACGAACGACCCGTACCTTTTCGCCAGATAGACGATAGGCATCCAGTTGTTCCTCGCTAATCATGTCATGTCCTCCCCTCTGATCTAGAATCTAGCCTATACATCGCCGCTTAACGGCGTTACCTCGTATTGTGCCCGTTTATACGGGACAGCATCTATGAACGGCTGATGTGCCGCAAGCTCTATTGTACCGAAAGTACACAGGATGTGTACACCTATCCGAGCTTATTCTAAATGAGAAGCACAAAAAAAGACCTAAATGAATAATCATTTAGGTCTTGTTAAAGCAAATGGAAGATGATCCAGATATGATTAACGCTGTGCGTGCTCTTTGGAATCGTTTTTCTCGAACCAATAATCTAGCACTTTAGCGGACATCACACGCTCGTTAACGTACTCTACCTGATGATCGGAAAATTGTGATTCCCAGGCGAAGTCCAGCTCTTTCGACAAATTCACGATGGTTAGCAATTCAGACCATGCGACATAGCGTTTGTACCAAAAGAACTGAGGATGCTCAATCATATAGGGATACAGGTCATCAAATTCAGTGTGCTTACAATCCAAAGCACGCTCGAAGTGTACTTTTGCGTCAGCCAGTTTGTTCAGGAAAAACTCTTCAGTGATCGGCTCTTTGCTCATTAGTCTGCCTCCCCTCCCTAACATATCTTTATTATAAGACAACGAGACCCCATTTGGAAAGAGTATATCGTATTTCGGTAAAATTGATGTAAGGCGATTACGTTCTAATGTTGATTCATGGGGTTATATTTACACTATCGGTCACGTATGCCTATATCTTAAGATAAACCATAATAAAAAGCATGAATAATTTTTGGTGAATTATTCTGTTATAAGTTTGAATGGTAGTGAGGTTGTTGAAGCATCCTATTCATTTCTTCGTCGTGTACTCTGTATTCCTATTATGCAGTATATTAAATAGCACTACTGCATTTCTTACCCTGGCTTGATTAACCGAATGTAATCTTGCCATCCTCTAACGAAGCAATTTTAACGAGAGAATCGAGGCGGATACCTTGTTCTCGGATGGCGTTAGCACCATTTTGGAATGCTTTTTCGATAACAATGCCCACACCTACGAGTGTAGCGCCAGAGCGTTGGATGATTTTGACCAATCCGCGAGCGGCGTCGCCGTTGGCAATAATGTCATCGATGAAGAGAATACGATCATTTTCAGTTACAAACTGCTTGGACAGCATAATGTCGGTGACGATGCCCTTCGTAAACGAAGGTACGCGTTCTACATAGGCATCAGGATCAGCGAGCAGTGTTTTTTTACGGCGTGCAAATACAAGCGGCACGCCTAGCTCCAGTGCTGTTGCAAAAGCAACCGGGATACCGGACGATTCGACGGTTACGACGCGTGTAATGCCTTCTGCGCGATACAGGTTAGCGAACTCCTGTCCCATTTTCATCATTAGCTGTGGATCGACCTGCTGATTGAGCAATGCGTCCAGCTTGAGCACATCGCTCGATAATACGGTTGATTCTTCCAAAATACGTTGTTTTAATTCTTCCATCATCCGTCCTCCGTCACTCATATCGATCGTGCCGAATGCCTACGAGCATATCGGCTCCTTTTATTGGTGCTGTGTTGCTTACAGAATTGCGCCTTGTAGCAGAAGCTTATCCTTATCTAATGCTGTCCTGCTGCTTGAGCCGATCCTATTTTGCATGGTACACCCTATACTCTTGTATTCGTCGCCTGGTATTCATTTCCTGCCTATAACGGCAAGCTAACACCGATATTACTCATTCTCCGCTGGTTGTGCAGTCAAATCGATCATACTGACGATCGGTTCTTCTGGCACCAATTCCAGATACAGCTTCTTCAGCTCGTTGACCACATGTCCGAGTGAATAATGATTTTTGGCCTTTTCCCAGCCGGTACGTGCTAGCTCATAACGGTAGGCTGGATCGGTAATTACTTTTTCCAGCGCCTCAGCGAGCTCCTGCTCATGATCTGGCGGCACCAGTAGACCGTTAACGCCGTCCTCGATCTGCTCAGCAATACCGCCTACATTCGTTCCAACAAGTGCTAGCCAGCACAGTGCAGCCTCAGCAAATACCGAGCCAAATGCCTCTGCTCGTGATGGCAGAACAAAAATATCGAAAAACGGCATGAACTCTTCCGGATGCAGGGTGTATCCGTAAAAGATCGTATCCTCATAAATACCAAGCTCACGCGCCATATCCTCCAGCTCGGTGCGGCTTGGGCCATCTCCGATAATGTGCAGCACATACGTATGCCCACGTTGCTTTAGAATCGCACATGCTTTGAGCAGGGTATCAAGCCCCTTAGCAGGTACAAGACGGCAGACGGTCATAAGCTGTGGCACTTCATTTTCATGTGGAATCGGTTTGAAGCGTTTTTCGTCAAAGCCGTTCGGCAGTACAACGATTCGCTCAGGATACTCCACATAAGGTGTCAGATAGCTCTTAAATGATTGCGATACGGTCATCAGGCGATCGGTACGCAGCTCTAGCTCACGATAGAGCGAGATGAGAAACTGCTGTTCCATGCTGCCTTCTTCGATTTTTCCATTCAGCATTAGCTCGCGCTCGTAGCTAGAGTGAATAGTTTGAATGATCGGTGTCTCTGGAAATACTTCTCGCATCACCAATCCAACCAGCGGATGGTGGGAATGAATCAGGTCATACGGCTTGGTCAGCCTCAGCTTCGCCCACCAGCGATAATCACGATAGGTTTGAATGTATTTCTGTACAATCGGGCTTTCACCATAGATCGTCCAGTCAAAGGTTTCAAATACGACATCGTCCTTGCCTTTATTGCGAATGCGTTTGGGCAAAGAAAATAACTCCATTTCCCAGCGAGCCGAGCTAAATCGCTCTTGCAGGTATGGAATCATAGATGATACGCCTCCCGGTTGTTCAGGAGGAAAAAACAGGGCTTGCAGCAATCTCAAGAATATTCCTCCTTTCCTGCCAGTTCATTGTCCGATTCATCTGTAATCGGTACACACGTCTGAGCTTTCTACTACCCGATTGTATCACGGATTGGCATGAACCAACATAACAAAACCGCTCAAACATCGAGCGGTTCCAATGAAATATGCCATTTGTCGTTGCATTCTCTGCCATTAAAGGTCGGATACATCACAATACTTTTTCAGCATATGATACACACCATCGTCATTGTTAGACCGTGTCACCTCGTCAGCAGCTGCCTTCACATCGACAGGTGAATTATCGACAGCAATCCCCAGACCTGCATAACGAATCATCGACAGATCGTTGTAATAATTACCGATTGCCATAATATGCTCTGGTGCAATCCCTTTTTGCTGGGCAAAGGCTTGTAGCGCAGCGCCCTTGGATGCCTGTGGATGCATCAGATCGATGAAAAATTCACCGCTGCGCTGAATATTAAAAGTTGGTTCCCATAGACTCCAATCGGCATATGCCTGATCCAGCTTTTCTGGCTCTGCAAATACACTGAGCTTGAGCACAGGCTCACTTAGCTCACTCCAATGCGGCAGCAGCATCGGCTTCATATCAAAGCCTTGAAACTGAGCATACATCTCCTGAGCCGCCACCTGCATCTGTTCAAGCGATTGAACATAGATGGTATACGCCGTATTCACATCAAAATGCAGATTATGACTGCGACAATAGCTCATATAATTTTCTAATGCAGGTACATCGAGTGGGAATTGATGCACAATCTTACCTGTCCCCGTATGAACGGTAGCCGCACCATTATGCACGATCACATGTCCATCCTCATGCAAGCCAAGCTGCTTCATGTATGGAATCGAGTTGGTTGGCGTGCGTCCGGTACAAAATACAATTTCTACGCCTCGTCCAGCCAGCTCCTGTAGTGCCTGCGCTGTACGTGGTAAAATTTCATGATCATCCGTTAACAGTGTACCGTCCATATCCAGTGCAATTAGTTGATAGTGCATCGTTCCATCCCCATCCTTTGTTAGGCTTGTCTATCTTTTTTTGGTAATCTGAACAGATTTCAGGCTGTAGGCTCTTCACTCCAACCAAGCAGCTCCAGTTCAATCGCGGTCAATTCGCGATAATGCCCCAGCGGTAAGCCCGGATCAAGCTCTAATGCACCCATCGAAATGCGTTTGAGATAGATGACCTTTTTCCCTACCGCTTCAAACATACGCTTCACCTGATGGAACTTGCCTTCTGAGATCGTAAGCTGGATTTGCGAAACGGTACCGTCCGGTGTTTGAGAGGAGCCTGTAATCTCCAGTGCAGCAGGCATCGTCCGATATCCATCATCTAATGTGACACCTTCCTTGAAGCGCTGCACATCCTGCTCGTTCACATCGCCCAGCACATCGGCGATATATGTTTTCGGTACATGCTTACGGGGCGACAGCAGCTCATGTGCGAGCTGACCATCATTCGTAAGCAAGAGCAGTCCCTCGGTATCCTTATCCAATCGCCCTACTGGAAATGGCTCAAAGATGCGAGAGTCATCGTCAAGCAGATCAATCACTGTGCGATCACGACGATCCTCGGTTGCCGAGATTACACCCTGTGGCTTGTTCAGCATAATATAAATGAATTCACGGTATTCTACACGCTGTCCATCAAATTCAATCTCGCTCTGATACGGATCAACCTGTAGGCCGCTATCCTTAATCGTCTGTCCATCTACTCGAATACGTCCCTGCTTCACAGCACGCTTGAGCTCACTACGTGTCCCATAGCCGAGATTACCGAGTATTTTATCAATTCGTTGCTTTTTAGCTGTTGTTCCCATAATCTACATCCATCTCCATCCTGCCGGGTATTCATTTTTCAGGTTGCCGTCTTGTTGCCATTTGCCCCAGCCTACGGAATAGCCGTCAATGCATACAAGCACATAGCCTTTTGCTGTGACATCTGGATCACATTCAATGCGATCCGCAGCAATCGATAACGTTTGTCCTTTTAAATAAGCAATGGATTCCGCTGAATCGAGCGCTAGATTTAGACGTCGCTTCGCTTCAGACGGAACGAGTGCCGTGGCCAGCGCATGACTGGCGGTAAAGCGTCCATTTTTGAAGGTTCCCAGATACCAGCCTGGTCGAATAACTTTGAGTCCATGCAGGCGCTGTTCATCCAGCGGCGATACATACAGATTACTACCGTACACGATCATATAGCGTGGATCCGCAGAGCTTGCGTCTGGGAGCTGCATATTCAGCTCCTGCTGCTGAAATGGCGTCCACGCAAGGATGCCCTCCTCTAGCCCGTTCACTGGCTTTGTCGCAGTGCGTGCAGATTGTCCTTTTTTATCATGTTTGCCGTGTGGTTTACTACCTTTACCAGCGGAGCGACGATCATGGTTATCATTCGTATAACCGCCACGTGCACCCTTCGTCTCCTTACCTGCATGCCCTGACTTATCCCAACGCATGCGTCCAGTAGCTTGTCCATCGCCTGCCTTATTGTAGGATGAAGCCTTTACATCTATCGCATCAGCCGAAGTTATAGCAATCGAACGCTCACGGTTGCGCTCTCCGGTATGATCAAGCACCGCCAGATAATGACCTTCTCCCTCAATATGATGCGGCCATAGACGGACGGTACGATCCGTTTGCGCTATCGCTTCAGCAGATGGAGGCTGCTCACCAGCTGCTATCTTATTCAGCACAGAACGCCCTTCGGCAAGCTCCTGCTCTACCTGCACTGCCCATTTACTCTGACCGGGTTGAAAATGCTCACTACCTGCTGGAACAGTTGCTTGAAATTCAGGATGCTGATCGAGAAAAACCGCGATGCTGCGCTCATTTTCCTCTGGTGCAAAGGTGCAGGTGGAATAGACAATTCGTCCTCCAGGGGCAAGCATACGTGCGACCGTTCGTAAAATATCTCGTTGCATCATCGAGCAGCTCTCTACCGAGTGATTCAGCCATTGTCGTGCCGCATCTTCATCCTTGCGGAACATGCCTTCACCCGAGCAAGGTGCATCGACTAGAATTTTATCAAAAAAGCCTTCAAACCGATCGGCAATCCGATCCGGTGTCTCATTCAATACAATCGCATTGCGCACGCCGCTAAGCTCTAAATTTTTGCCTAGCGCTCGAATGCGATCTGCGCTCAGATCATTGGTAACTAGCAAACCCTGCCCCTGCAATGCAGCAGCAATCTGGGTCGACTTGCCACCTGGTGCGGCGCACAGATCCAGCACACGATCACCTGGCTCCACTTGTAAGGCTTCGACTGGACTCATCGCGCTTGGCTCCTGAATATAGTACAGTCCACTGTAATAATACGGATGCTTGCCTGGACGCTCCTCTGCATTCAGGTAATAGCCTGTCTCACACCACGGAATCGGTCGCAGCTCGAAGGGAGACTTGCCTTGAAATTGCTCATTGCTAATTTTCAATGTATTCACACGCAAGCCTGCACGCGGTGATTGCTCATAGCTCTGGAGAAAGGCATCATACTCTTCTCCTAATAACTGCTCCATACGCTGCAAAAATTGCGGTGGTAATTGTACCGCCATATTCCATATTGCTCCTTTAAATTCAAAATCAGATCGTTTTATTTATACTATAGCTAAGTTGACACATAAGTTCTCGATCAACAATCACGATCTATGATAAACGGAATCAACGATACGTAAATGTCGAGTATGCCAGCAACTATTTTAGCACAATCAGGACGTGATCGGTCTGTTCAAATCAAAAAGCTTGCCGATGACGGCAAGCTTTTGTGCATAATGTAGCTGTTCCATTTTATAGCTAGCGATTGGTTGTGCCAACAAATCTTATACAGCGTTAATCATTTGGCAGCTCCTTTGACTTGGGACCACGCTCATAGCCAGTACGTAGCGGCACATGAGGCGCGATCTTTTTGCTGGCTGCCTTTACCTCTTTACGCAGTAAGGCGTCCGTGATACCAATCTCAAGGGGATAAAAATCAAAGGGCTCCTGCTCGTAGTGCTCCAGACGTGTAATGTACTCACGCACATCTGCGATCAAGCGCGGCATATCAATGCCAAGTGTATGGTGCGAGCTGGAGGTCAGCTTATGCAGGCTGCTCTTCAGCATTTTGATCGCACCGATACGCTTGTTATAGGCGGAGTTGATCGTACCATTTCGAAAATGGAATAGCCCGACCGCGACCTGTAGCAATCCCTTGTATACCGGTTCCCTGTCCTTTTCCAGCCATAGCTCTTCCAGTACCTCGTGACATTCAAAATAGTCACGATCCCGGTTGAAATAGACGAGATAGGCGATATACAGCGGGTGGAACTCATGACTCATCCTGTTCCTCTTCCACCATACGTGCGCCGGATTTGCGCATCTTTCTTACGGATTCGCCTAGCTGCTGCAAGCCGATGAAGTCTTGCTTTTCCCATAGTTCATTGAATTTTTGCTGACTTTCCAATGCCTCGGTCACTTTATGCAGGAAGTAGAGTCGATGAATATCCTTTAAGACACGCTGCACCAGATTCGCTTCATCCTCAAAGCTCTTCTGGGCATCCAGAATATCCTCACGTATGCTGGACATTTCATTATCCAAAATCATCGCTGCCTCAGCTGCCGTTTTCAGACGATCTCGAATCGGCGCAGGCAAGCTCTGACGATATTTATAATTGAGTGAGTGCTCGATCGTTGCCCAGAAATTCATCGCCAGGGTGCGAATCTGAATCTCAGCGAGCACGATCTTTTGACCGAATGCGGTCTGCACTGGATATTCAGCAATCATATGGAAGCTGCGATAGCCGCTTTCCTTAAAGTTTGTCACATAATCTTTTTCATAAAGAACAGTTAGATCCTTGCGGGCACGAATGTACTGTGCGACCCAGCGAATATCCTCCACAAACTGGCACATGATCCGGATGCCTGCGATATCCTCAATTCCTGTGTCAAGCTGATCCCTTGGAACGTCCAGACGTTTAGCTTTATCCAGAATGCTGGATATTTTTTTGACACGTCCGGTAACAAATTCGATCGGCGCGTACTCTTCTCTCTTTTTCAGCTCGGCGCGCATCGTTTTGAATTTCACCTTCAATTCTTCAACCGCTTGTTCGTAGGGAAGCAAGAATAATTCCCAGTCTCTGTCATCCATCTTCATGCCTCCTCAGTGTATGACCTGTTTCTTTTAACATGTAATAAGATGTTGCCTGTTAGCGGTGCGCTGCTCCAACCGCTTCCGAAATATGTGCGAATCCGTCGCGCTGCATCAGCTCGCGAATCCCATTATGAAGCTGCCGTGTAATCTGCGGGCCTTCATAGATAAACGATGTATAAATCTCCACCAGGCTGGAGCCTGCCTTAATTTTGTCATAGGCATCCTGGCTCGAAAAAATGCCCCCGCATCCAATGATCGGCAGCTTGCCTTCCGTTTGGCGATACACACGAGAGATAATCTCTGTTGAACGTTCGGTAAGCGGACGTCCGCTCAGTCCACCTGTCTCTCCTGCATGATTATGCGTAAGTCCATCACGGGAAAGGGTCGTATTCGTCGCGATAATACCTGCTGCACCGCTTTGACGAATCGTCTCTACCATATACTCCAGCTCAGCGTCGCTCACATCTGGTGCAATTTTGACCAGTACCGATTTGGATGTACCGTGGTTTTGAGCCTGTGCATTCATTTCCTGCATCACCTCAGCGAGCAATTCCTTTAATTCATTACCATGCTGTAAGTTACGCAAATCAGGTGTATTTGGCGAACTGATATTGACGACGAAAAAATCTGCATAGGTGTATAGCTCACTAATGCACGCTTTGTAGTCTTCAGCCGCTTCTTCGTTAGGAGTTACTTTATTTTTACCAATATTGACTGCGATCGGAATCGGATGATCAACTAGATGACGCAAGCGATCTGCCATTGCCCAGGCACCTTCGTTATTGAAGCCCATTCGGTTAATAAGCGCTCGATCCGACGGTAAACGGAATAGACGCGGCTGCTCGTTCCCTGGCTGAGGCTTGGGCGTAACCGTTCCGACTTCCATAAAGCCAAATCCGGATGCAGACAGGCCAGCTACCGCCTGTGCATTTTTGTCCAGACCCGCAGCAAGTCCTACTGGACCGGGAAACGTAATGCCGAATAGCTCTGTCGTCATGTCCGGTGTACTGGTGATACCATACATGGACTGCATTGCCGCGAGGGTGCCGGGAATGCGCACGCCCGCACCTAACCCTCCGATGACCAGATGATGCGCCTTTTCCGGGTCCATCCGAAAGAGTACAGGCTTGAAAATATTACGGTATAACAAATTCCATTCACTCCGTTCCTGGCATAGGCCTAAAGCCATGATGCATAACGTTTTGCAAGGTTCCTCAAGGCGCCAAGCAAGATTATTCTCTATTCTAGTTTATCCTGTTCTGTCCCAAAAGAAAAGCGATCTTCTCGTTTTGAGAAGACCGCCGTTGGCGCAGTAGCGCTATACGTCACAGGTAGTGTAAACGTTCCGCCTGCTCCTATCCTTTTAGTTCAGCCAGTGATACATACGGCTTGGATCGGTTTGATCCTGCTGCGGCTTTTTATTAGAGGCATAACGCTGCTTCGGAATCTGGATTTCATCAGGCAGTACATCGCTGGCGATCGTCACCTTTGTTCCTAGCGGAGCCATATCGAATAGCTCCTCCACGTCATCCTTACTCATACGCACACAGCCAAGCGATTCGTCAGCACCAATGCTATCCGGATCATTCGTACCGTGGATCGCATAATTCGTATCCGATAGCTGCATCCCACGACTACCGAATTCACCGTTGGATCTGCCATTCGGATTCATGACCTTAATCGAGAGATGGAATACGCCCTCCGGTGTTTTTGTTCCGCCTAAGCCAACTGGATAATTCCGCAGTAGCTTTGTACCGCTCACCAGACCGAGGCGATGCTTTTTCTTATCCACGATAATTTCGAGCGGCTCGCTAAAATAAGGTCGGTTCCCCAGTGTGCTAGCAAATAGCTTTTGCATGTTACCGCTAAAGCCATTCTCCGGCATCGCTCCAGCGGCATCAAGCGGATACGGCTGCAATGTCTGGAACGACTGATCCATTAGCGTGGTCGTGCCGGAAAGCCAGTTGGCTGGAAAAGACTGATCCAGCTGTCCCAGACCCTGTGGTAGCTGTCCTCGCGCGGACTTGAAGCTGGCGAGCGCCGTCTGCATTACAGCTAGCTGCTCCTGCTGCTGCATCCACGCGGCGGCATCAGAAGCGCTGACTCCAGCGTCCCCTGGCTTACAGCGGCAAGCAGCGGCATTATACGATTGTACCTGTACCTGCGTAGGCGTATCATTCGCCTGCATCGTGTACGCAACGGGCAACACATGCTTCCATAGCTCCCATTTGCCAGACTTCTCCATTCCGAGAATAGCCGCACGATCTGGCTCTGTTCCATGGAGCTGCTGAGCAATAAATAATGCTAAGCCACTTCCTGCTGCTGCACTGCCCCCTGAAGCCGCTGTAAAGCTAAGCGGAGCATGGTAGGCAGGCACGCTCTCAGGCTGCTGTGACTTGGTTCCGCTATTCACCCCATTCGTCGTCTCTGCTGGAGGATTCTCCATAGCCATCTGATCCTCTGCTGCAGGTAAATCAAGAGAGCGCATCAGGATTAAAAATAAAAATACGATGCTCAGCCAGATCATACGCCGCTTGTGTAGCTTGCGATCACGTGCATGACCCATCTCCATTACTTTCGCTTCATAATCCTTCAGCACTTCCGCTGGAATCTGACTCTGCTCAAAGGCTTCATACACATCGCCTGCGCGATTGTAGCAATAGTTGGCTTTGCCCATCTGTCCGTCAGACTCGTACTCCTTACCGAGCAAGTACCAGCCCATGCGATTGTCGGGATGCATCTTCACATAGCGTTTCAAATAAAGTAGGTTTTTCATGGTATCTCCGGACTCCCGCTCCGGATCTCCTTTCCCGGGCTTCACAGCCGTTTTATATGTACTTTGCTTCGGCTGTAACGCCAGGTGCTTCTGCCATGATAAACGAATTTACGGCAAAAAAAGCCTATATCCCTTTTTATCGGTCAAAAGCGGTCATTTCTCGATAGAACGGACGTAGGGCTGTCGAATCAAATTATATACTCTGGTGCCTGCTTTATTTTCAGAAATGTGAAACAGTAGCTATGCGTAAGGAACCATATAGCTTATCCTCATCATCCATTTACTCGATTCGCGAGAATGAAAAAAAGCACCGCGCTGGCTATGTAGCCAAAACGGTGCTCTTTCTCGCTTATAGCATTGCGTATGCGTATGAACGCGTCCGAAATTACTCGGCGTGTGGCTCATCTGCAATGATAATGGAATCGGTTGGGCAACCGTCGCAAGCGTCCAGCATGTCTTCATGCATGTCTTCTGGAATCGCTGTTACACCACGGTTACTGTCGCCGCCAAAGATCACTTCTGCCAGGCCTTCATCATCATAATCGTAGATGTCAGGTGCAGTCGCGCCGCATGCACCGCAAGCGATGCATGTATCTTTATCAACCCAAGTATATTTGCTCATGTGTATATCCTCCTATCATTACTTTCCAGTTGTCTATTTATAGGACACCAGTCTGTACAGATATTCAAAATATAATACAAAGCCTCAACAATTTCAAATAAAATCCACTTGACGCGTGCGTCATTCCTACTAACTCTGTCACACAATGATCATGGAATCGAAGCTTCACTACGTCCTTTTTACCCTTTCACATCCACCATTAAACCCTGTATGAACAGCGATATAGCAAGCATATCCTATGATTGCTCTGTTCAGAAATACGCTCCAGCATCGACCTGAATCGCTGCGAATGCAACAGATACGATATATAATAAGCACGGCATATGCACCTCAAAGAGAAACTTGGATATGCAGGATCTGAAATGAACAAAACCAGCTTGAGGATCATCGCCTCACTCTGGCTTATCAAAGTCAAAACGACGCCCATCCTTTTGCAGTGATGTTCCGCGCAACTTATGATTACGGATCAGCACAGATGGATCATTACCAAGCATACCTGCGGTCAATACCGCACTTTCGCCAAACTTATCACGCAGTTGATCAATGACCTCATTCAACTGCTCCTTCTGTGGCTGACGCTCATAATCAAACAGATCAAGCTGAATCGCCGCTTCACTACGCGGCAGTAGATTTTGCAGCGTCACTCCGAGCAGACGTACAGCACCCTTCCCATGCCAGTGTCTGGCATATAGCTCACACGCTTCATGATAGACCTCTTCTGCCGTGTCCGTCGGTACGCTCAGCGCACGCGAGCGTGTGATCGTCTTCATATCTGGCGTCCGAATCGTAATCTGTACCGTATGCGCCATCAGCTTCTGCCGACGCATACGCCGACACACCTGATCACTCAGATTCAGCATCACACGCCGAATATCCTCAAGCTCCTGAATATCCGCAGGTAATGTAGTCGTATGCCCGATTGATTTATTCGGCTCGTTGTCCGGCTCTACTAGGGAATGATCGATGCCATTAGCCGCCTGCTTGAGCCAGCTTCCCATCACGCCAAAACGTGCTTTCAAACGCGCTTCATCGGCTGCTGCGAGCTGACCGAGTGTGCGTATGCCCATCTCACGCAGCTTGGTAGCGGTTTTATGCCCAATCCCGAATAGCTCTGCACAGGGCTGCTCCCATAGCAGCTTCGGTACATCACGGATACGCAAAATCGAGATGCCGTTCGGCTTTTTCATATCAGACGCCATTTTGGCAAGCAGCTTATTAGGCGCTACACCAACAGAGCAGGGCAGACGAAGCTCATCTCGAATACGGTTTTGCAGATCGGCTGCGATCTCCAGCGGCGTGCCGAATTGGCTTGATCCCGTAATATCGAGATAACATTCATCGATCGAGGTTGCCTGTAGGAGCGGTGTATAGCTATACGCTATATTCATAAATGCAGCCGAATATTTCCGATACAAATGAAAATCAGGAGCAATTAGTGTCAATCGTGGACACTTTTGCAGTGCCTGACCTACGAGCATTCCTGTCTTCACACCCATACGCCGTGCTTCATAGGAGGCGGTCACGACAATGCCCTTCCGTAGCTCCACACTACCGGCGACTGCGGTAGGCTTGCCAGCATATTTGTCTGGCTGCTCCGCTGCATGCACAGAACAATAAAAGGCGTTCATATCCACATGCAAAATAACCCGTCCGCGGGTAGGATAATGACTGCTGGTGTCTTCCCTCATCTGCTTTCTCCCCCTGTCATCTCCGACTTCTCGCAGACCTTTGACTGCTATCTATAAATGAGTATATTTTCCTGGTATAGTGAGTAAACATTCAATGAGCAGACTGGATGACTTGCACCATTCCATTTTCTCAACGCACCCATTTTTAGGAACCGTGAACCCGATATGTAGCGAATATGTGTTCTGTTTTATTATAAAAAAAGAATAGCCATCTGACAATGACTATTCAGCGTTCTGCTCATCTACATGCAGCTCTAGCGTATAATTTTGACAGGCAATCTCAAACACATTATCATACGTAAATAGAATAAAATGACGCAACTCCTTTAGCTCTCGCTTTGCCTTCTGCTTCGCTCGTTCTAACAATGGCGACTGACGATATTCCAGCCAGTCTGACTTGATGTCTGTCTTCCCTATTGGCAGATAATCCCCGTGCAAATCTAACTCCATTGCATTAAAATAATATACTCCCTCGAAGCACAATGTGTACTTCACAAAATCATCGGATTCGCTTTTACTTGCCAGCGTACCATTAAACTCACCAACTAACGTCACATGGCGACGCTCTAGCTCATAGTCCAGCCTGTCCACATAGACCGCATCGCGTCCATATACATAACCGAGCGGTGTGCTGACCGCTTCGATTTCAATGTTTTGCTGTTGCACTGTGAATCCTCCTTATTCATCATCGCTGTTGCTTTACTCCGTTTGTTTGGTTCCTATCCATCAAGCACTACCATACAGTATATAATGAATACGACCCTGTTCACCATGGGATCGCTCGGGTATCGTCAAAGAAACCACCCGTAGGGCCATCTTCATCCAATGTCGCCAGCTTCACTGCAATTGCCGCCCCCTCCTCAGGCGTACGAGTACCATGAAAGTCGTTAAAATCTGTCGCTACATGCCCTGGTGCCGCCGCATTCACCTTGATTTGTGTGCTTGCTAATTCCCTCGCATAATGAACCTCACCTTCATGTTGTAGCTCAGCTACAGCCATACGGCCTCGTTCAGCATTTCGACTACCTAAAAATACAATCATACCTCGATTGGCAAGCTCTTTCACGATTGCTTTGCCAATCCCTTTATTCGCCCCTGTAACAAGCGCAATTTTTTTAGATTCCATCTGGTTTAGGCTCCTGTTCGTTTTTACGTTTGATTTTATTTAGCTTGATGTCAATCACGTTCTGCAATTCCATCATTTGCTGTGCAAGCTTTTCTTTATGATCCTGAAGCCTTTGATATCGTTCTTCAGATGCTTCGAGCTGGAGGTAGCTTTTAATATCCTCTAACGACATCCCCGTTTTTTTCAGACAGGCAATAAGCTGAAGCGTGTCGATATCTTCCTGACTATACACTCTGTAGCCCATTTCATTTCGAGCTATTGCAGGAATTAATCCTGTCTTTTCATAAAATAGGATCGTATCCTTGCTCAATCCGCTGAGCATAGCTGTCTGCTTTAGAGCATACCTTTCATTCAATTGCAGCCCTCCCTTGTGTTCTGGTCCTATCTGATACTACACCCCTGAGTTCACTCCGGGTCAACAGTCAAAAAAGTATAATTTAAAATGTATATCTAACCTTCCTATCTCTCTGCTATATAAAAGAAAGCCAGCATCATTAGCTGGCTTTCTTTGTCTCTATAGTAGATATGCACTTGCTCTGTTTACAGCTTCTCTATTCGATAACATGCTAATTGCAAATGATCTATCTCAGCATAGCCTACAATTCCTCGCGAAACGATCCGGGTACTAGATCACTTATGACTTCATCAATCGCCGTGAACCATGGTGCAGCTAGAGCTGAACCTGTATAGGAGATAATATACAAATACCGCTCACCGCTTATGATCCCTTCCAGCTCTCCCCCTGAAGCTTCGTCAATATAAGTATTTAGAATATCTGGCCATTTCTCATCATCCCGCAAAATGGCAAGCTTCCCCTGATCATACTCTATCCAGTAATCTGGATCATCAGCCAAAACTAGGCTAAGCCGAGAATACAATCCGTCCATGATCGCTTGCTCCAGCTTTGGGTCAGGCGCTAGAGCTCCACTCTTGATACGTACACCATATTCCATCCCCATGCTGAATCCTCCTATGTCACACTATTTATGTAGCATCCTGCTGTTCGATAGCTGTTCCAACTACAGATATCCATTTTTCCACATGCAAATTGCAATCTGTTTCCCACACCTCAATCGTATGAGCACTTCAATAAGGTAGATCACTCACTCGATCCGATTTCAATCTGCACGATATCGTGATAGATCAAACGCTGACGCTTGGGCAGCTCTACATCATGATGATAATGCCCAAACCACCACTGACGATAATTCAGTTTATCCTGAATCGTTTGAAAATAATCATGCATTTCATCCTGCTCTACATCTGTGTCATAATGCTGCTTGATCCAGTCCAGACTTTCTGTGGAGCAGGTATGAGTAATCACCACGTCAACATCCCAACCATGCTTCTCCAATTGCTGTAATCCACAAGCATATTCCTCGGCCGACGGCATTTCACGCGCCCACCAGGTTTTGCCTTCTTTGCGATATTCACGATCATGTGAAGCCGCACCGCCAAAGGTAAAAAAGCGTTTATCTTCTATTGTATACACTTGCCCTCTCATCAGATGCAGCACACTATCATTGATCCGATGCACGCCTCCACCATTCCACTGCTCTACCGGAAATTGCTCCAGCAGATCGAAGTTTTCATGATTACCATCGATAAATACCGTTGTAAAAGGCTTTACCTCATCCAGCCATTTCAGCCAGTAGCGATCTTCCTTTTGCCCATCCCATATCAATCCAAAATCACCTGCAATGATAACGATATCCTGCTTGGTTAATTGCTTTTGCTCTGGAAAAGAACGCGTATTCAGTCGTTTAGACAGCCATGGCATACCATGAACATCTCCGGTAATATAAATCATAGCTTTCCCTCCTTTACAACACAGTATACGGATGCTATTGAACGAGTACAACCCGAACAGAAAGCATAGTAGAAGTGCTGGTATGGCTAGACCTAGAGCATGCCAGCCTAGCGGACAATCTACATTTCATACCGCAAGCATTGCTATCGTGGCAATCACATCTTTCGATTCCAAAGCCTATAGAAAAAGGCAAACGCTATACGATTGTATTCACGCCTGCCTTTCACATGTTACTTATACTTATGAATGTAGAAGCTGGATTGTATCTTGATGATAGCACTGAGCTTTATATCCATTATACTTAACAAATTTCATATCGCCAGAATCGGTTTAGAGAATGTTATAACATAGATGACGCTCCATCATCAGACCAGGCTCCATTCCAATTCTACACTTTAATCTGACTCAAAAAATGTAGCTCCAAGCTTTGCTTTACAGCTAGTTCTAAGCTCGATGCTCCGTGCTCAACCCACTCAGCCTTCCACCAGCTCTGCCTTAATCTTCCCACAGAAGAAGCTACCCGACAGGCCCTGCGCCGCTTCAATATCCACGACCAGATCCGTCACCTCATATCGAAAATCCATTTCCGCGATCACATTCAGACGCGCATCGGGCGGAGAAAATTCCACATCAAACGCTTCGAGGAAGGTCAGCTTTACCGATTGCTTTTCATTGGGTTCTGGCAGCTCTATAGTCAGCTCCACCTGATCCTTGCCAATATCGTAATTGGTAATAATCGCCTGCTCAAAGTCTGGAAAATAACCAAGCTTCTCGATAATCGCCCCACTACCTTCAATCGAAACGGTTGGCGAAAATGCAAGCTGAATAATCGTTTGCTCGCCCCACTGCAATTGTTCTTCATTAATATGAAGCGTAATCTGCTGTGCATCCAGCGCACGCACACTACCAACGACATAATCTCCTGCCTGTACCATCACAATATCGTGTAGATCAAATGGCAATGGTTGCTCCAATGTATAATGAATCGTATAGCTTTTACCCTGCTGCTCGACTTGTTTAATTCCTATCTGCATGATGACATTCCTCCAAGAGTTTACATTTATCTTTTTCCATTGTAACAGAACGATACAATGCAGCCTATGCTAGCGTATACATCAACCGCATAAGCAAGCGTACCATTTGTGCATGATGCACAAACAATCCCGTCATTTTCACCCCATATTCCAGCAAAATTACCGTATACCTGACATAGCCGATAGTGCTATAATAACCAATTATACTCAGGTTTCATGTGTCATCCACAACGATAAATGAGTGCTTATGAATCTTGGTCCAATCAAAGGGGGATTCCACATCATGTCCAAATCCATCTCGATTTTCGATACGACGCTGAGAGACGGTACACAGGGGGAAGGTATCAGTCTATCCGCAGACGACAAATTGAAAATTGCGCGAAAGCTCGATGAACTCGGTGTACATTATATCGAAGGCGGTATTCCGGGTAGTAACGGTAAAGATATCGAATTTTTCAAGCGTGTTCAACAGCTGAATTTGAATGCCAAAATTACGGCTTTTGGCAGTACGCGCCGTAAGGGCAGCACCGCACAGGAGGATGCCAACCTGAAGCGGATCATTGAATCCGGTGCGCAGGCAGCTACACTGGTGGGCAAATCGTGGGATTTCCATGTGCATACTGCATTGCAAACGACGCTAGAGGAAAATCTAGCGATGATCGCCGACTCCATCGCCTATTTGAAGCAGCAACAGATGGAGCTGGTGTTCGATGCAGAGCACTTTTTTGACGGCTATAAAAATAATCCAGACTATGCAGTTTCCGTGCTACGTGCAGCTAAGGATGCTGGAGCAGACTGGCTCACCCTATGCGATACCAATGGCGGTACATTACCGCATGAGGTATATGAGATTGTATCCAGGCTGATGATCGAGCTGGAGGGGGCATCGATCGGTATTCATACCCATAATGATTGTGAACTGGCGGTGGCCAATACACTGAGCGCCGTACAGGCTGGAGCACGTCAGGTACAGGGAACGATGAATGGCTATGGTGAGCGCTGTGGTAATGCCAATCTGTGCTCGATCATTCCGAATTTACAGCTCAAGCTCGACTATACATGTATTGCGGACGAGCAGCTGGCACAGCTTACGAATACCGCTCGCTACGTGAGCGAGATTGCCAACGTGCATATGCCGATCAACCAGCCTTATGTAGGTAATGCAGCTTTTGCACATAAAGGCGGTATCCACGTTTCTGCGATTTTGCGCGACTCCCGTACGTATGAGCATATTGAGCCAGAGCGCGTCGGTAATAAACAGCGTATCCTCGTTTCCGAGCTGGCTGGTCAGAGCAATATCCTGTCCAAAGCAAAGGAAATGAATCTGGAGCTGAATCCAGAAAACGAAGAAACAAAGCAAATTATCGGCAAAATCAAAGATTTGGAGCATCAGGGCTATCAATTCGAGGGCGCAGATGCGTCGCTGGAGCTGTTACTGCGTGAAGCCAATGGCGAGCTAAGCGAATTGTTCGTCTTCGAATCGTTCAAAATGCTGGTCGAGAAAAACGCCGGCTCTGCTGTTGTATCCGAAGCCTTCGTGAAGCTACGTATCGGTGGTCAAAGCATCTACACCGCCGCAGAAGGCAATGGCCCGGTCAATGCGCTGGATAATGCGCTACGTAAAGCATTGGTCGAGCATTATCCAAGCCTGCGCGAAATGCATCTGTCTGACTATAAAGTGCGTGTACTGGATGAAACAGACGCAACCGCATCGAAAGTACGCGTATTGATCGAATCACAAAACCTGCAAGACACCTGGAGCACTGTCGGCGTATCCGCCAACGTGATCGAAGCAAGCTGGGAAGCATTAGTAGACAGTATCCGCTACGCTCTACTCGGTCAGAAGCTACCTGCACATAACCAGGCGACCGCTTCTGGTACACAGGGCATTGTGAATCATTAATTAGGGTGCAGCATTGATCTAATATTGATCTATTCTATTAATACATCGATAATGAACGCCATATACAATAAACAAGCTCCTCCAAACTACACTATAAGCCCAGTAGCTGTTATTCTACAGCTACTGGGCTTATACATATTACATCTATATTATCAAAATAGCTCACCAAAATGCCCTGCCACTCGCTAGAGAGTCTATGTCGAAGAGCCGATAAAAAAACCAGCCTATCCCATATAACCAGAAAGAAGGTCATACACTTGAAGCACCACCCACATCATTCCGATAAAACAGACCCTGCCTCCCTTTATATATCCCAATCCGTTTGGCACGAGCTGATCGACCATATGAATTCAGCTCCTGCTCATGAGGTATGCGGAGTACTGCTCGGTACAAAAACAGCTGTAGGCATTCAACTCCATGCCTACCGAAGATTGCGTAACGTCTCCCTCAACCCTGCATACCATTTTCAACTCGATCCAGCCGAATGGATTCACTGCTGCTATAACGAGCCCAACCTCGTCGGTCTGTTCCACTCTCATCCTCACACTGCGCCGTTGCCATCACAGGAGGATCTAGGGCGACTACCCGACTTTGCCAGTATGATCTCCGTCTACTTAATCGGAACCCTCTCTATAGCAAGCAGCGAGCCAGAACAAGACCATCAACAGACCTATACTAAGCCTTCATCATCTAATCAAACTCCATATGCACCAACTGATCCTTTAGATCATCATCCCGAGCCTATCCGCGCCTACAATATCATCCAACATTCTCCTGAACACATAGCAACAAACCCCACTCATTCATCCTTACAATACGATCTGATACCTGTACAACTCCTACAAAAATAAAGCTGTCTAATCAACAGCTTTATCTCCCTGATCTATTCAAGTCTCTCTAAAATACCTACCTATAAAACCACAACATCAAGACAGCATACTTCCACCCATCACGCTACATATCAATCCTCAAACTCTTATGTACTTCATTTCTTCCTATATCTACATCCCTTTAAAATGATCATTCCAAACAAAGAGTCAAAAATCGTTACTTGTAAAATTAAAATATTGCTAAAAGCTAAAATACTGCTCAGAGCTAAAATACTGCCGCTCTCCCAAATGTGTGCATAAATCCGAGCAGTTGCGAGATGCACAGAACGCAGGGAAGGAAATAAGGGGAAAGGACGCCTTGTCGTGTTAGCGATCTCCTAACACGAGGTTCAATGGAAAGTGATTTTTGCACAGCAAAATATCTTACAGCTTTTGAGAACAGGAATCTACATTTCCACCTGCTTCGTAGATTCCTGTTCTCAATCCAAGGACGTCCCCTTATTCCTTTCCTAAGTGGTGTACCTCTCCAACTCCCATCCGGTTTTGCACCCACCTACTAAAAATTACTCAAATGCGCATACAAATCCTCCAACGTATCCACTTGCTTGTGACGCATGAGACGAAGATATTCCTGCCATAGCTGAGCTGTCATTTTTGCATCCTCCAGCGCGTGATGTCTGACCGTCACAGGAATATTAGCCTCCTCCAGCACCTCATCTAATCCGTAACTACCAAGTGAAGGCTTCAGCCATCTGGCGATCATCATCGTATCCAGTATGCGGTGAGTCAATTGAATTTTAGACGTCTTCCATAACGCTGCATTCAGAAATGCTTTGTCATGCCCTGTACCATGTGCAATCAGCACCGAGCGCCCAGCAAATGCCATAAAATCATGGAGTCCATCAATCAGCGATGGCGCTCCATCGATCATTTCCTGGGTAATACCTGTGAGCGCAGAAATATTAGCTGGCACGCTCACCTTTGAATTTACAAGTGTATAGAACTCGTCCTGTACCTCACTGCCGAGCAGCTTGACCGCGCCAAAAGACAAAATTTCATCTCCATGCTGAGGATGAAAGCCCGTCGTCTCCAAATCGAAAACGACGGTTTCCAGCCTGCTCATCGGATAATGTAGCACCTCTGGACGACGCTGCTCACGTGATAGTGAACGTATAAAAGCCATCTGCTGTGCAGATGGTGCACCAAATACCGAAGCAATCGCAGAGGGAACACCTCCACTACGTAAGCTCCGCCAAAATCCGCTTCCAGCTTTTGTAGGTTCTTTCATAAGCGTCTCCTTTCCAGAAAGCGCAATTGTCTTTGCAGCTCACGATGTGCTTTTTTGACAATGCCCAGACTTTCTCTAAGTTCATGGAAAAATGGCTTTTGTCGCCAGTCCTTTTGTAGCATAAAGCCCGTACTGATATACAATCCATCCTCTTCCTTCACCGGCGTTGAATTACGCATACGCAAAGCCGTCAAAAACGCCTCCTGCATCATTTCCAGCAGAGCAAGCGATGCCGCCTCCAGCTGAATCAGCCGATCGAGTCGCTTCAATGTAGATGACTCATAAATGCCATTTTGCACTGCTAAAAAACGCGATGCATTCACAAGCGGAATATATATTCCATATTTTACATCAAAATCACCTGCATGTTCACCAAAACGCTCAGGTACAATTTGCCCCAGTACATTAAGCGTCGCCTTATGACGAACTGTATTACGCAAAATCGCCGCCGACATCGCAGGCGTTTCCTTTAGACCCGCATAAAAATGAGCCTGCCAGCGCTGGGCAAGCTCCTGATCGCCTGCCATATGGCGCATATCCGAAGCAATAATCCAGTTACGCACCGGCTCCCAGCTCAATTCCTCACGCCAGCTATCCAACTGCTGCTGCCATGCTCCCAGTGTCTTGCGCCACATCGGCTCTGAGCACATCACCTTGCCCTGGCACTTCTCATACCCGACCTGCTCCAAAATGTCCGCCAGACGGCTGCCAAATGCTTCAAAATACCGTTCCTTCTGCTCGTGCTGTTCATCACTTATGATCAAGCCATTATCCTGATCACTCCAAAGCGTCTGCTCACATCTTCCTGCGCTGCCAAAAACAATAAAAGAATATGCAACAGGAGGCGGACCGTAGCCCGCCTCAACTAATTGTTGCTCACATATTGTTACTGCCTGCCGCATAATCCTGTCATGCATATCGTTGACTGTCGCTACCCATTCGCGAATATCGCTCTCGCTCAGAGCAGCATACAGCTGCTTTTGGATCATGATACGTTTGGTTTTGAGTGATTCCGGACAAACGGCATCGGTCAGCTCCAGCAAGGGAAGATTGAGAGAAGTCTTCTTCATCGGCTTCATCCCCCAGCACTTGTAATGTTAATAGGTGTGTTTAGAAGTATTAGCTATTCGCTCTTGTACGATCTACTTCACCTACTGCTTTCATTTGCTCAGGATAACCGTAGGAACCGTGCTCACTAATATCCAGACCCATCATTTCCTCTTCTTCTGTTACACGAATGCCACCCAGTGCTTTCATGATACCCAGAATAATGAAGGAAAGCACCAGTACGAAAATGAAAGTACCAATCATACCGAGTAACTGTACGCCCAGCTGGTGGAAGCCACCGCCATAGAACAGACCTGCTCCACCTACGTTAACCTGCTTAGCAAGCTCCGGTGTAGCGAACAGACCGGTAGAGATTGCACCCCACATACCAGCGATACCGTGTACTGAGAATGCGTAGATCGGATCATCAATACCTGCTTTTTCAAACCACTGTGCAGTGAAGAATGTAACGACACCAGCTACCAGACCGATCACAACCGCTGCCCATACATCTACGAATGCACAGGAACCTGTGATAGCTACGAGCGCAGCCAGTACGCCGTTTAGCATGCTAGGAATATCAGCTTTACCCAGTACAACCCATGAGATCAACAGTGCAGCAACACCGCCCGCAGCAGCTGCCAGGTTAGTCGTCAGTGCTACATAAGTGAAGAAGCCGCCACTTGGAGTGAGTGCACTACCAGGGTTGAAGCCCATCCAGCCGAACCAGAGAATGAATACACCGATAACGGAGAATACCTGGTTATGACCCGGAATAATGTTAGGCTTACCATCCTTATTATATTTACCAAGACGTGGTTTCAGCATCAGCGTTGCTGCCAGACCTGCTGTTGCACCTGTTAAATGGACAACGGTGGAGCCTGCATAGTCCTGCATACCGATTGCTGCCAACCAGCCGCCGCCCCATACCCAGTGAGCGATGATTGGATAGATGATAATCATGAATAAAACGCCGAAGATAATATACACGCTAAGCTTCGCACGCTCAGCGAATCCGCCAAATGCGATCGACAGCGATACCGCTGCAAACGCAAGGTGGAACAGGAACATCATGGAGATTGGAATATCAAGACCAGCAAGTGCGCCAAACAGTGGCTTCATTTCCTCGCCACTCAGGAAAAAGCCCTGATAGCCAAAAAATCCATTACCATCTCCAAAGCCAAGTCCAAAACCGAAAGCCCAGAAGGCTACCAGCGCGATGCCAAGAGTCAAAACTGTTTTACCGGCAACGTGCCCGGCATTTTTCATCCGTACAGAGCCTGCTTCCAAAAAGGCAAAGCCTGCTTGCATGAACAGTACGAGCGCGAATGCTAGGAAGACAAAGAACGTATCCAGATTCGTTTGTACTGTTGTCGCAGTAACCTCATCCGCAGCAAAAGCGCTGAACGGAAAAGTTAGAAGTGCGGATGCCGCTAACCCCATAACGGCCCATTTTTTTCTCATTTGACCCACTCCCCATGTTATATTACTTCACATATCGTGAAATCCTTAATGTCATTATAATCAGATTAAAACGCGAATGACAAGCATTTATTTTCAAAATCATGAAAATAGTTTCGTTATGCTTCAAAAAGCGTGTTTTTTCACTGGTTTCAGCATGAGTTCATATGAATTTCAGGTATCTTTAAGCCTGCACGAGTATCATATATACAAATACTTCAATATATTGTTATATCAATAGTTCTATATTTGCTGTTTATAGAGAGAAAGAGCGTTTATCCCCTGCTATTATAGGGTATATTCGCTTAAGCATTACGTTTGACTGTATGGTTTAAGTTCCTGTAATATAGGCAATAGGATTCAGCAGTGTTGAATCCTCGTTTATATGAACAAAAACGGGGGTGAATACGTTGGGGATATGAAATTATACCGAATTGGAGAGCTTTCCAGAATCGCAGGGATCAGCGAACGCACGGTGGATTACTACACCAAGCTTGGTCTGATCGAGCCTGAGAGTCGCTCTCTTAAAAACTATCGTCTATATAGTTTTGAAACGTTGGCTCGTCTGGAACGTATTACAAAGTTAAAGCAGGATAAGTACACATTAGAGGAAATCAAAGACAAATTAAGTGCATGGGATCGGGTCACCGATGAAGAGCAGGTCACCCAGCGCTTGACTGAAATTGAGCTTCATATGGAACAATTGCAGCGCGAGGTTCGTGAATTGGAGCCCCTCCTGCAACAGATGAAGCCAAATCAAGCCAGACGTGCATTTATGAATCTTGTTCCTCAAAGTGCTGCTTGCATC
The DNA here is from genome assembly GCF_034055775.1 of Paenibacillus hunanensis. NCBI lineage: Bacteria > Bacillati > Bacillota > Bacilli > Caryophanales > Paenibacillaceae > Paenibacillus > Paenibacillus hunanensis. The sequence continues at coordinate 3,820,424 of NZ_CP139194.1, forward strand.
GAAGCGCTGAAGTTCCTGCTTGGTCAGGGTCCTGGCATGATGTGATCTGCTTTATATTTATATGGAGGAATGAACGATGAATGCGATTTTTCTTATACTCATTATAGCAGCTTTTGGTTTAACGATCTGGGCTCAGTTCCGAGTCAAGGGAACGTTTAACAAATATGCTGAGGTTCCGAATATGCGTGGCATGAGCGGCTATGACGCAGCTCGCCATATGCTAGACTCTAACGGTCTACATGATGTGCCAATCGAACCGATTGCTGGCGCGCTGACTGACCACTATGATCCGGTTAACCGCGTTGTTCGTCTGTCTGAGCCCGTCTATTATGGAACGAGCATTTCCGCTGTCTCGGTAGCGTGTCACGAGATCGGTCACGCCATCCAGCATAAGGTTCATTATCCGATGCTGGCGATTCGTCACCGTATTTTCCCGGTTGTAAACTTTGCTTCCGGTATTGCACCGCTATTGTTGCTGGCGGGCTTTGTATTCCAATCATTTAACCTGATCGGTATCGGTGTTCTGTTCTTCTCAGTTGCCGTAGCATTCCAGCTGATCACCTTGCCAGTTGAGTTTAATGCAAGTAACCGCGCTCGTGATGTGATGGTCGCTGAAGGCTACGTCACTCACGAAGAAGAACGTAGCGTTGGTAAAGTATTGAACGCTGCTGCACTGACTTATGTCGCTGCTGCATTACTGTCTGTACTGGAGCTGGCGCGTTATCTGTTCTTGCTCTTCGGTAACCGTGACTAATGATACGCACTACGAATCACGTGTAAATAAAACCAGGTTTAACGTAAAAGCTGCTGTTCTACTCCCATAATGGGAAGGAACAGCAGCTTTTTTTGTATAGACGGATCATTAGGCTGGGCTGATATTGGATACGGCGATGTCATTTGTACTTAGATTCGTACATGGATTTGTACGCGGGTATGAATGACTGTTAAACGATAAATAAGGCGAGCCGTATACATCGTACATGGCTCGCCTTATTGATATGCTGCTATTCATGGTTGTGCTTAATCCTTCTTTTACTACAAGCACTTTACTAAAACGACGTCAGCTATAGCTTTGGATCATTACGCTCCTGCTCTTCTCGCATCTGTTGTTCCCTCATTTGTTGCTCCTTCATGACCTGCTCATAGCGTTGATATATACGCTGCCAGCGGCGTTCTAAGCCCGTTAGACGTAACATCAAGCCATAGATGAAGAAGCCAGAGATCAGACCGCCTAGATGCGCCCAGATGCCGATGCCCGGCATAATGAACGTATAGACCAGACCTAATCCAAGAATCGTGTAGATCGTCTGACGCGACACACGATCTAGCATTCCACGCTGGAATAGAGCAATATACAAAAAGGCTCCATAAATGCCGTAAATCGCTCCAGAAGCTCCAGCTGCCAGATGACCTTCACTTGATTGTCGATATAGCTCAAGACTAATGATATTACCGATCAGTCCACTGGCAAAATACAGAACACCATAACGCAGCGTGCCAAGCAGTCGCTCAAGCGGTGGCGCAAATACAATGATCGCAAATGTATTGAACAGCAAATGGTCAAATCCAATATGCACAAACATTGCTGTAAACGTTCTCCACCACTGATCATAGCCAATAAGATTCGTAAGTGCTCCATATTCAACTAATGTGGCACTATTTTGCGAGCCACCATTGAATGTCATCAATAAAAAGACGACGATATTGGCGAGTGCAATAAGGGATGTGAGCGGATAAAACCGCAAAAAGCTTTTCCAGTTCTCATAACGGACAAATAGCATACGAACTCCTTTAAGTGTGACATAGTATTCGAAAGGTTGGAGGGTAGAACTACTAGAGATGGGTCGTATCCGATGATGTATCTCCTGGTACATATCGACACAGGCTTTACTTTATTGCTTCTCCTTTATTATAATGAATTCCGACTGAATATGCGAAAAAGCAAAGTACGGACAGCACCTCGGCAGATCTGTACACCTACATATTATGTACCCCGTTGGCTGTCCTTTTATTTAGCTATTCATTGCGTGTTCACTATCTCGAAGGAGGAATTTATAATGACGCAAGAACGTACTGGTGTAGCTACATTTAAAGGCAATCCAATTACACTCGTTGGTCCTGAACTGAAAGCTGGCGATGCCGCTCCTGCTTTTAACCTGAGTAAAAATCTGCTGGAGCAAGCTACACTGGCTGATTATGCAGGTAAAATCAAATTGATTAGCGTAGTCCCATCCCTGGATACAGGCGTATGTGATGCACAGACACGCCGCTTCAATGAAGCTGCTTCTGAACTCGGTGAAGATGTGGTGGTACTGACGATCAGTGCCGATCTGCCATTCGCACAGGCACGCTGGTGTGGTGCAGCAGGTGTAGACCGCGTTGTTACCCTGTCTGACTATCGCGACAATTCCTTTGGTAAAGCATATGGCGTATTGATCAAGGAATTCGTGATCGATATGCGTGCGATCTTCGTCATTGATCGTGATGATACGGTACGCTATGTAGAGTACCTGCCTGAGATGGCAGATCATCCGAATTATGATGCAGCTATCGAAGCGGTAAAAGGCTTGCTCGGTTAAGCGTATAGCGATACTGAACAGCTACTGAGCAATTACGAATATTATTTTACACACCGAAAAACCCCTTCTCCTGTTAGTATAAGAGAAGGGGTTTTATCTGATGAGCATCATGCTGTCGAATCGTATGTATCCGCATTCAAAACAGATGATATAACAGCACCATAGCTTCAATGCCGTTAATATGCCCTGCACATTCACAGCTGGTGCTGATTGTCTGTATTTATGGTTGATCGATCTTGTACTGAGACAGCTTTTTATCCAGGGCGCTGAACAGTGTCAAAATATTACGATAGTTCGCACCGAGATCTCCAAGCGATCCGCGCGAAGCCGAATGAATATCGATTGCACTACGAACAGGACTTACTGATACGATCGAAACCGTAATATCCATAATACGCCCGAAGCCCGTTTTGCGCTCCAGCGTGATCTCGCCTACACTATGTACCTCATGCAGAACCTTAAAACCTGGAATTTTCTTCAATGTGGATGAAACTTCTTCCCAGGCGCGCTCACGGGAAAGATTATAGTATCTTGTTTTCATTTGTGGGTCTTTGGCGCGATCTCCTGTGCCTTCCTGGCTACGGATAATTCCAACTAACGTTCTCTTAAGCGACAAGACGTTTCCTCCTTTGCATGTACAGACCTATCATTACTATCAGTGTATCATTAGTACGTAAATAAGAAAACTAATATTCTTATAATAACGGCATGCTTGCCCATCGCGTGATGAATCGATTATATCGATAGAGGGATCGATTGGTGCTCGCTGCTCATACGATCATGTAGCGCGACTAGCCTGCTTTCCAGCTAAATATATGGGCTTTCAATTCCCATATATTCATTATCATTACTGAATCATCATTAGCTTGTAAGCGCAAACAAAAAACGTTCTGAAATCGTAGATCGTAATGATCCAGATCAGAACGCTTTTTGTTTAGAGCATGTCGACATCACGTCGGCACCTACCTTGAAAAGATTTTAAAACGGTCCCGCAAATGCCGTCCGATAACATTGTCTTCGAACCTGCTTAGCAGGTGGGTGATCGCACAACATGTATTTGAAGTCCCCACATCCAATGGATAGGGCCGGTCAGCCACAGTTGAATTTGAATCTCCCGAGACATCATCATTGGTTCAAAACAACGAGATATCGAGGCGTACATTGCAGGATGTAAATTTATTATAAACTTCATGGTGGTATTTGTAAAGTCGATTTCGCTTTTGTATTCCGTTATTTTGTAAACGTTTACAGATAGAGGTTTGTGCTAATTGACTGGCTTCTATATTGTTCTATAGTGCTTTGAACTACTCGTTTTACAATGAGAATGAACTGTTCTCGCTTCTCGGGATTCTTTAATCGGAACATACATACATACATACATACATACATACTACACAATAGCCTAAGTACAACACGATAGTATACGTAAGGCGCTGACAAGAAGAGATGGATTTTAAAATAAAAAGACCCGTTTGTCCCATCCTACTCTACTCGGATGGGACAAACGGGTCTTGCCTATGTGTTTTATTAATCGCAGTCGTTATTTACTATACAGGAGCATAGAAGCGACAAAGCTCTAGCTTTAGCGTTCACGCTCTTTTTCCTTGGTCATGCTATTTTTGACATCCTGATCCATGGAAGGCTGATTAGCTGGAACGTTTTCCAGACGTTTTGCCTGCTCATGGGGTGGCTCGTCGCCAGTTGCAAGTTGCTCGTCGGCTTGCAGTTCTTTTTCCTTTTCAGCGGCTGCCTGCTTCTCAGACTGTTCTTGCATTTTCAGGAACATGCCGTAGAAGTTGAAGAAGGCGAACCATGCAATCGCTGAAGCGAGACAGAGCACGAAGAGTACAGGATAGCGTGTACCGATAAACAATAGCGCTACCGTTCCGAGAAGGGTCGAGAACAAGCGGAATGGACGCACGATGGAAAGAAGGATTGCATTTTTGATAATGTCCTTCAGCTTCATATGATAATGTGCAATCATGGAAAAGAAGTTAAACAGCGATACAAACAGCACGAGCAAGAAGATCAGCATCACGATGCCTAACAGCTGCAAATGTGGGAACTGATTCATATAGACAGTATAATCCACGTACATGATTACAAACAGCAGTGTATAGAAGAGACCACCAATCATACTCTGTCGATAATTCTCTTTGTATCCCCGGAAAAATGTTTTGATAACGGATACATCACCTTCACCCATCACCCATTTACGTACAACGGTGAACAGCGCTGCTGTCGCCGGGAACAATGTGAAAGGTGCCAGAATGCCCATTGCCCAGTTCGCCTGCAAAATATCATTTTGCGTAAACTGAGGCTGACTGAAAATAAAACGCATCACCAGAAAAAATAAAAATGGTGAAGAACAAATAACCCATAACAGGTTGCTGCCGGCCAAACGCATAATCCATTCGGATAGCCGATATAATCCGCCCATTACCCCTCTAAACTCCAAAGCATTTCCCCCTTGTCTACACGGGCATCACGATGCCACAACTCTGATGATATCTAATCTAACTATAACCTAAGTTCACATGACAATACCAGCCCTATTGCAAGCGTTATCCTAGCCGTATAAGCAAACAGGCTACTGTGCCTTGACTGACGGCAAGGAGTAGCCTGTATTGCAAGAATATATCATATTAATGGACGTACACATCCACTCATGAGATTGGAGTCTGACTTATTTTACAAATAGGGTTCGATCTTAGCTTCATATAGATTAGATTACGACGATTAGATAATAGGAACGTAAAGATATCTTCTATATATAAAGTGGTCTAGCTGAAATATACAGCAGTTTGCTAGATGGGCATTATCGATACAATGCATGCTTTCAGCTCGGTTCCTCCATTTATTTGCTCAGCGATTCGGTTGTTAGTGTCGCTGTAGGGTGTTCGGATTCATTATCATATTCTTTGTAACGTCGCATCGTAAGCGGGAAAATAAGAAATGATATCAGCAATGTGACCAGTCCGATCATCCCGAGCGCAATCACATTATGCCAGATTTGATCCAGCGGCAATCCTTTTACAACAATGCTACGCACCCCCTGCAAAAATTGGGTCAGTGGTAGACATTCTCCGATGACGCGTAGCGCTCTGGGCATTGCTTCCAGCGGCCACGTATAGCCGGATAGCATAAACGATGGCATCGCGATCAGCATCAGCACCTGAATCGCATCAACCTGTCGCTTCGACACAACACTGAACAAAAAGCCCAGCCCACATAACGCAAAGTTAAAACCGAGCGATAAAATCAACATCGGCCATAGCTGCCCCACAAATGGAATGCCAAAGCCAAAATGTGCGATCGAAAAAGACACGACCACATTGACCAGACCAACGAGGAAGTACGGCGTTAGCTTGGCTATAGCTAGCTTCCACGGAGCAAACCGCCAATCGTAGAAACGATGCCACAGGCCAGCTTCCTTTTGCCATGTACAGGATAGTGCAATACCGAGTAATAGACATTGCTGTAACGCAGCAGAGATGACGCCAATCGGCATATAATATTCATAGTTGAATACTGGATTGTACAGCACTCTGGAACGATAAGGAATCGTGTTCAGCAATGCACCTGCCTGCTCGCTACTCATACCCTTCTTATCCAGTGTCTGCAAGGTTGCTCCGCTACTTATGCTCATAATAACCTGATTGGCGATACGCGATGCACTGTTAGAATAGATCATATTACTACCATCGATAAAGGTCATGATCGGGATATTTTCTCCATGCTGTAATCCGCTGGAGAAGTTAGGCGGGATGATCAAGCCAACACGTGCCACCCCATTTTGTACTTCCTGTACTACATCTTCTTCATTCCAGCGCTGTCCGATCACCTTGAACGTATCGGTTGCATCAAATGCCTGAATGACCTGTCGACTGAGTGCCGAGTTATCGCCATCATATACAATGACCGGCATGTCGGTAATGCGCTCATGTGAATACAAAAATCCAAACAGCACCGCATAGAGCACTGGCATCAATAGTAAGATCGCTGCCAGCTTGGGGATGCTGAACATATGCCTGCATTCTTCTCTAATCGCCCGCCATGTGCTCATATTACTGTTCTCCTTTGCCAGCATACAGCACCGTGCTTCCAGTCGGTACGGTAGATAGCAATCCTGTCAATTGCACCTTTACACCAAAGGAACGAACGTCGGTATCTCCTGAGCTCTGGCTAGGCTTTTGAATGGCAAAATCAGCCGCCGCATCGATCACTTTCACTTTGCCTGTAAAGGTAGCAGCATCGCTAATTAGCTTGAGCGTGACTGTATCGCCTACACGAAGTCCATTCATTGCGGTCTCGGTCATGTAAAATTTAGCCCAGCGCTGCGAGGTCGTTTCCAGTGAATAGATGGTAGAGCCGGCGCTCACCAGCTCGCCCCCACGAATGGCGCGCGTTTTGATCACACCATCTGCTGGCGCATATAGCTTGGCATAGCCGGCATAGGTTTGTGCTTCTTGCAGTGCTGCCTTCGCCTGCTCTACCTGAGCCTGAGCGGCTTCAACCTTGGCTTGGGCGAGCGTCTGATTCGCCTGTGCCTGTGCTACCGTTCCATGCGCTTGCTCTGCTGCACCCTGCGCCTGATTAACAGCAGCCTGAGCTGCTTTGACATCCTCCTGTCTCAGGCTTACCTGTCCTTGACCAGCCTGTGCTTCCTTTAATGCTGCCTGCGCTTGCTGGTATTGCGCATAAGCAGCATCGATTTCCTCCTGACGACTGCCCTGTTCAGCAAGCTTTTGCTTTTCGATCGCAGCATCATACTGAGCCTGTGCTTGCTGCTGCTGTAGCTTCGCCTGATCGAGTGCAGCATCAGTAGCAAGACCCGCCTCATATAACTGATGCGTACGGCTCAAGCCTTTCTGCGCGGTAGCAAGCGCATCACGTGCAGATGCAGTAGCTGTCTTCGCCTGTGCAATCTCTTCTGGACGTGCACCACTTTTGACCGCCTGCCATTTTGCCTTAGCGGCGGCTACAGCAGCTTGTGCCTGCTGCACCTGACTTGCGGATGATTCAGCTGTGACCTGTACCGCTGTCGTTCCCTGCGACACCTTCACCTGTGCTGCTTGCTCTGCGGCCTGTGCCTGCGTAACGCCAGCCTGCGCTTGCGTAATACCTGCTTTTGCCTGTACTACACCTGCTTGCGCCTGTGATACATTCGCCTGTGCTGTTTTCAGAGCAGCCTGTGCTTGAGCGACCTTGTCCTGTAGCTCGCTGCTGTCTAGCACAGCGAGTGGCTGCCCTTTTTTTACCGTATCGCCTTCATCCACGAGTAGCTTGCTCACCCGTCCTGCCAGCTTGAAGCTGGTGCTGACCGTATCCGATTCTACATAGGCTGTGGGCATCGTTGCATTGTTTCCTGTTAGTGCATTACCCTGACGGCTGATCAACAGGCTTAATACATAGATAGCCGCTACAATTCCTACTACAATCACACCGTACAATACATATTTTCTCTTAGTCATGTTTCCTCACTCCACTTTCTCATTAATTCGTAGATTCTGCTTTGTATAGGCTCTGAGTTAATGCCTCATATACCGTTGATGCTCATGGTGTTGGTCATACTTGTCCTATTCAGAGTCATCATCCTGCTTGAAGGCGGAATGATTGGTAGTGCTACTGGATCCTTTACGTAAAGAACTGTCATCTCCAATTGCATCCTCTATCTGCAAAACGAATCCCTCTATCCCCCATTCATCCCTATGTATAATTGATGCGAATGCGATGAATGGGACGCTTATTTGAATATATCATATACCTCAAGTACAATAAATTTATCAAAAATAGAGTAAAGTGAACTTTTAGTCAACTTAAAACGAGATGAATAAATGGATGATACGATCGAAAGCGTAAAGCAGATGGCATCTATGAAAGAGGTTATTACGATGAACATTGAACAGCTTCAATATATTGCGGAGGTAGCAAGAACAGGCTCACTGACTAAAGCAGCCGAGCATTGCCATTTAACCGTAACCGGAGTCAGTCGAGCGATTACACTATTCGAGCAAGAGCTGGGAACTCGCATCTTCGTTCGTTCACGTGCGGGTGCGACCGTCACAGCCGAGGGTGAAAAGATTATTACCAAAATCAAGACTATTCTTAGCCAGATTGAGGAATTGAAGCGTGAAGCTAGCAGCTATCATGAGTTGAACAATTCAAGACTGCGTATCGCCTCTATTCCAGGGCCAATCTCACTGCTCATTGAGACGCTGTCAGAGATGAAGCGTGAATTCCCGGGAAGTCGATTTGATCTGATCGAGGATCATACGCAGGCTGTGTTAGAGAGTGTACGTAATGGGGATAGTGATATCGGCTTTGTATTATTACCAGAGCAACGAGTCATGCAGTCGGAGCTTCATTTTGAACGTATTGTGGAGGATCGGCTTATTTTGCTCTGTCATATAGATTCACCACTGACTGAGCGTAAGATCGTTCAACCGGAAGAGCTAACCGGTACGCCGCTGGTGCTGTACAATGACTCCAATATTTTGACACTTGTGCAGGAGCTTGTACCGGATAGCGATATTTTATTTAAAAGCAATAATGTCGATGCTCTGCTACGTGCAGTGCGAGCGAATCTAGCCGTAACAATTGGGACGACCTATTCCTTGCAAACGTACGGTAAAGCTTTTAATAAGGAAGTAGTTAGCCTTCCACTCCAGCTTCCGGATCGTGGAGAAACCTTTCTCTGGCTTGTCACTGCGGCAGGGGTATCGGCGTCTCGCGCAACCGAGCTGTTCATTCGTCGGTTCCGTCATGCGCTGGAGGTACAGCATCAACCGTTATGATGCATAAGACTGGGCGTAGACTGGGCGTAGACTGGGCGTAGACTGGGCGTAGACTGGGCGTAGACTGGGCGTAGACTGGGCGTAGACTGGGCGTAAAAAAAGAGGCTACCGATTCTCGGTAGCCTCTTTGGGATGTTGCCCAGCCATCATCATTTAGTTATTAGACCATGATATAGCTTTTATTTTGAAAAGAATTCTTATTCAAAAGAATCTGTACGGTTGCTACTAGATGGACGACGGTCGCCGCCACCGTTGTTGCTACGTGGCTTGCGGTCACGAGAGTACTCGCTACGTCCGCCTTCACGGTTACTGCCTTTATAGCCGCCACCGCTGCTGTATCCACCACGGTTACCACTACCACCTTCGCGATTGCCGCCTTTGTAGCCACCGCCACTACGGTTGTAACCGCCAGATGGCTTGCGTCCGCCGGAGCGAACGTCTGGTCTACGACGTTTTGCACGAATTGGATCTTCTGGAGTCAGATCGATCTGAGCATCCTTTTTGTCGCCAGTCAGCAACTTCATTGCTGCTGCCAGCAGGTTCACGGAATCATAGCTTTCCAGCAATTGAATCGCGATACCTTTGTATTCGTTCAGTGGTGCTGTATCGTCCTGTACAAGCTCCAACAGACGCTCAGCTGTAATACGTTGTTTACCTTCGATCGCTTCAGCCAGGGATGGCAGAGGCTTACGAGTGATTTTGTGGCGCGTTACACGCTCGATGAAGTGCAGGTGATCGATCTCACGCGGTGTAACGAATGAGTACGCTGCGCCTTCTTTACCAGCACGGCCTGTACGACCGATACGGTGAACATAGCTTTCTGGATCTTGCGGCAGGTCAAAGTTCACAACGTGAGTTACGCCGGATACGTCCAGACCACGTGCTGCAACGTCAGTTGCTACGAGTACATCGATGCTACCGTCGCGGAATTTACGCATTACGTTATCACGCTGGTTCTGAGACAGGTCACCATGCAGACCGTCTGCGGAGTAACCACGTTTTTGCAGCGCTTCGGACAGCTCGTCTACACGACGTTTTGTACGACCGAATACGATTGCCAGCTCTGGAGATTCCATATCCAGCAAACGGGACAGTGCGTCAAACTTTTGACGCTCGTTTACTTCGATGTAGGATTGGTCGATCAGCGGTGCACTAACCTGTTTTGGAATTACGGATACGTGTTGTGGCTCTTTCAGGAACTGATTCGCCAGACGCTGAATGTTTGGTGGCATTGTTGCAGAGAACAGCATCGTTTGACGCTCATCCGGTACTTGCTTCAGGATCGACTGAATGTCTTCCATAAAGCCCATATCCAGCATTTCATCTGCTTCATCCAGGATTACGTATTGTACGTCATCCAGCTTGATTGTTTTACGGTTGATATGGTCAAGCAAACGACCTGGTGTACCGATAATGATCTGTGGTTTCTTTTTCAATGCACGAATCTGACGGCCAATTTCCTGACCACCGTAGATTGGCAACGAACGAATACCTTTAAAACGAGCGAGCTTTTCGATTTCTTCTGCAACCTGGATCGCCAGTTCGCGTGTTGGTGCCATTACGAGTGCTCTGATTTTTTCGTCCGAACGTTCGATCTTGTTAATAACAGGGATGCTGAATGCCGCTGTTTTACCCGTACCTGTTTGTGCTTGACCGATCAGGTCACTGCCTTCCATTGCAATCGGAATGGATTTGGACTGAATTGGTGTCGCTTCCTCAAAGCCCAGCTCCATGATTGCTTTTAATACTTTTTCATCTAACCCAAAGTCTACAAATTTTGTCAAAATATTCAAACTCCTTCTATGATGGTGGACAATCCACTAACTTGTTTGTATTCTTAAGTAGCAATTGAGTAGCATATAGCTGCATATCAGGAGGTCTCACAGACCACCATGTCCGTTAGCTGGTGTTGATTATTGAATAAGTCCGGTCACTTTTAGAGCATCTGATGCAATGCTTAGTATGTCAAAGTTGGATAAAAAGGGTTATTCAATACTCTCTATGATGAAATAAACCCGTCTTGCATTTATTAAAATTCTGAATTTCATTCAGCAAAACATCCCTACTCAAGAATATCTAAATCATTATACCATAAAATACAGATGTATGACTAGCCGATTCATAATATAATTACGAATTGGGAAGAAACTTTCTATTTGGGCTCCACACACTTTCCATAACTTACTAACTAACACTAGAGGTGACCTGCATGTTAAAAAAATCAATGCCCATCCTTGGCGTATTGATCGGCTCCATTTTTACAGCCGTAGCGTTCAATATGTTCCTGATTCCTCACCAGCTACTTAGCGGAGGGGTATCAGGACTTGCTATGTTAACCGGTTATTTTACACCGCTTAACATTAGTATGCTGTACTTTGTTTACAATATCCCACTGCTGATTGCCGGGTGGTTTTTACTCGGTAAACGATATATTTTTCTCAGTATTGTGTCGGTTGTAGCAACGACGTGGTTAATGACTATTGTACCGACTACCGTCGCTGCCAGTGATCTGTTGATCTCCTCTGTATTTGGCGGTGTACTGATCGGTATCGGCGTCGGTATCTCCTTCCGCGCTGGCGGCTCGACTGGCGGCTTCGATATTCTCGGCTCCATCATTACACGTTATCGCGATTTCCCGGTCGGCAATGTGATCGTTGGTCTAAACGGTCTCGTTATTATCGCGATGGGTTATCTGTCGAATAACTGGAATATCGCGCTTGCCTCGATGGTCTGTATTTATATCGCAGGTAAAGTAGTCGACCTGATTCACGTGAACCATATCAAGGTAACATTGTTTATCGTATCTAATCATACCGATGTGCTGCTGGAAAAGTTAATGCCATTGCAGCGCGGTGTGACGATGATCAAAGCAGAGGGTGCGTTTTCAAACACACCTAAGGATATGCTAATGACGGTAACGACACGTTACGAGCTAACCGAGCTGCGACGCATTATTAAAGAAACCGATCCGAATGCTTTTGTAAATATGGTGGAAACGGTCGGTATTATGGGCTCCTTCCGCAAAAGCTGAACGAACAGCTGTATTTCTTGTACTCGCGCTATTGCGCGCGTGAAGTAGGGACAGCAAGCTTCTTCTTCCTACTTCCTGTACATCTAGCTTTACCGTTTTACACATCTGATAAACTTTTTCATGAATTGATGGTCAGCTATTCACTGAAAGTCGCTTTTTGTCGTTATATATAGTAGAATAAGCAGACGCCGCCATCTAACGTAACCATTGAATTTTGTGCACGGTACTTGTTCCTTTATGCACACATGCTTTTCCTAAGTTCCCGTAAGAATGATTTCTCCTTGTTAAGCGAAATGATTCCAGGATAGGAAAGGATGATTATTGTGGAAATGGAAACTGTGAAGTTGTCACAAATTGTCATGAAATGTTTCCCGGATATGATGCCTTCCCTGAAACAGCAGGAACTCAATGCGCTTATTGTACTGCGTGATGGGCTGCGCATTTTGGAACCAAACGATGCACTGGAGATTATTCAGTATAGCATTTGCGAAAATCAGGACGAGCAGCTTCTGCAATAACGCCTGATGAGCATGAATAAGCTCCTGTAATGAACGAGTATGATACGCACGATCAGATAAAAGTACCGCTTCTGTCGAAGTCAATTCGACGAAGAAGCGGTACTTTTTTGTATATCAAGCCTGCATACCGAGCGTGATGATAACGGCACTGTTACTACGCTACTCATTGTAAAACAGTTGTATCGCTTTCTACTTATCGTTATCATTGCAATTCCATTTTTTCTTTTATTTGCTATGTTTAGTCGTTTATGAGACAGTTTAAGTACATAAATGTTTGCCTGATCCATGCTTCAGGCGCAACTAATCCCGATACAGGAGGTACTTATATGTAGATGAAGCTATACATATTCAAGTGCAACACCCGGCAATCGTAATGCTGCACACTATACTACATAAGAGATGAGGGTACTAACATTATGGATATTTTGTGGACGCTTATGCTGCTGGCGTCCACCGCTTTCGGTGGCGATCAGCAGGCTCAGACACAAACAACACAGACGGCATCCCTGCAATCCATGCTCAATCGGGTCGCGATTCAAAATCAGATGGAACAGACCGAGGTAAATGCGGATCAGACTCCTACCAAAATCGATCCACAGCCGGAAGCTCCTGTTATCAAGGGCATCTATGTTACCGCTTATAGTGCTGGCGGTGCTCGTATGGAAAAGTTGCTCAAGCTGCTTGACGAGACGGAGCTCAACTCGATGGTTATCGACCTCAAGGACGATGCCGGCTACATCACGTATAAAACCGAGAATAAGGACTTGCAGAAGCTAGGCAGTCCGCAAAAATTCATCGGTGATATCGATCAGCTGATGGCACGCTTGAAAAAGCATGATGTATATCCAATTGCCCGCATCGTTGTATTCAAAGATTCGGTACTGGCGAAAAAGCATCCTGAGTTGTCCTTTGTGAAAAAGAACGGTCAGGTATGGAGCAACGGTAAAGGCGATAACTTCGTCAATCCGTACAAAAAAGCAGTATGGGATTACAATATCGAGCTTGCTAAGGAAGCTGCTGCTAAAGGCTTCAAGGAAATTCAATTTGACTATGTACGCTTCCCGGAAGGCTTTGAAAATCACGAAAATGAGCTGAAGTTCGAGAAGAATGACAAGTCTCGCGTCGATGTGGTTGCTGAATTCGTACAATATGCACGCAAGCAGCTCGCTCCGCTTGGCGTACGAGTATCGGTTGATATTTTTGGTTATGCTGCTTCTGTACCTGCTGCCGAAGGGATCGGACAGGATTTTGCTAAAATTTCCGAAAATGTGGATGTTATCAGTCCGATGGTGTATCCGAGTCACTATACGACTGGCTGGTTTGGTGTGAAAGACCCGGATAAAAATCCATATGCAACGATCAAGGGCTCAATGGAAGACACACTGAAAAAGCTTAATCCGCTTGCCGAGCAAAAGCCAATCATTCGTCCATGGATTCAGGATTTCACCGCCAGCTGGCTGGGTAGTGGACATTATATCAAGTATGGTAAGCAGCAGGTCGATGATCAGATTCGCGCAATGAAGGATATGGGCGTGGATGAATATCTGCTGTGGAATGCATCGAACCGTTATACGGAGGGTGCGAATTTTTAATATGATTTCGTTGTTAACAGCAGTGCCTGGACAGAGATGTCCGGGCGCTGCTTTTTGTTATGGTTCTCATATAAAATAGTTATCTCTTTTTCGTTCCCTATTATAATGAATTCAGACGTTCCCATACCTATTACATGCTTCTCAATTCCCTTTTCCTCCTGTAGAATAAAGGACTGAATGCAGCATTCAGGATAGCTGCTCTGCTCCTTTTTTATCCGTCTATTTTTTCGATTAATACGTATAGATTGGATGTACATATTCTTCACAGATTAGTTATTACTCCAAATGAATGAGGTTCTTGAAAATGATTCCGACAACGACGTGGTTACAAAAGTATGCTCAATTTTTGAGGATTTTATTTCCTGTATTGATTACACAGATTGCGCTATCACTGATTAGCTTTTTTGATACCAATATGTCTGGTCATGTCAGTCCAGAGGATCTGGCTGGCGTAGCGATTGGATCGAGTCTGTGGATTCCGATTCAGGCAGGGCTAAGCGGAATTCTGGTGGCGGTGACACCGATTGTTTCCCATCTGATCGGTGGGAATAAGCGGCGCGAGGTGAATTTTAATGTGTATCAGGGGTTGTTGCTCTCTATCGTGATTGCTCTAATTGTACTGGCGATAGGCGCACTCCTGGTCAAGCCGATTCTCGGCGCAATGAACCTGGAGACACGAGTGCATGATGTTGCCCTTTATTTTCTGATGGCGTTATCGACGGGCATTGTACCGTTATTCGCTTACACGGTGCTACGCGGGTATATCGATGCGCTGGGACAGACGCGTTATTCGATGATGATTACGCTATGCTCGCTACCGATCAATGTGGGACTGAATTTTTTACTCATCTTTGGTCATTGGGGATTCCCGCGACTTGGCGGTGTTGGAGCTGGAGTAGCTTCAGCGATTACGTACTGGTGTCTGCTCATTATCGCTGTGATTGTTGTGCGTAAGGCTGCGCCTTTTCGTGAGGATCAATTGCTCAGTCGATGGTATGCACCTTCTGGTAGTAAATGGCGGGAGCTGTTAAAAATCGGCGTACCGATGGGCTTTGCGATCTTTTTTGAAACAGCAGTATTTGCAGGGGTAACGCTGCTGATGAGTCGTTATGATACACTGACGATTGCAGCTCATCAGGCGGCACAGAACTTTGCCTCTACACTGTACATGCTACCGCTCAGCATCTGTACGGCGCTAACGATTGTGGTGGGTTATGAGGTTGGAGCAGGCAGGCTGAAGGATGCAAGACAGTATAGTAAGCTGGGAATCGGCACAGCGTTGCTGCTATCCATATGCACCGCAGTTATTTTACTATTATTCCGGTATCAGGTGTCTGCGCTGTACTCGTCTGATCCGGTATTGATTGAACTGATTGCGCACTTTATGATCTTTGCGAGCTTTTATCAGCTATCTGATGCGATTGCTACACCGGTACAGGGGGCGCTACGTGGATATAAGGATGTGAACCCTGCGTTTTTCCTTACGTTTTTGTCGTATTGGATTATCGGGTTGCCTTCTGGTTATCTACTTGCCACGTATACGACATGGGGCGCGTATGGATACTGGATCGGTCTGAGCATTGGTCTTGCCTGCGGGGCAGTGACTTTACTCGCACGCTTGCTGTGGGTGCAACGCAAAGCTAGCAGTGGCCATCATTCCGCTACTAAGCAATGGAGCACGTAGACGAATACGAAATACGAAATACGAAATACGAAATACGAAATACGAAATACGAAATACGAAATACGAAATACGAAATACGAAATACGAAATACGAAATACGAAATACGAAATACGAAATACGAAATACGATTAATGGTATCGGTCTTTAACCCTTATGTAAATCAATAAAAAGCCAGCTTGCTACCGTGAATTCGACCTGTTATACCGATCAGGCACATTCACAGCAGAAGCTGGCTTTTCACATCTCATTACATCATCGTATCGTTTCACCTGAAATCAATTAATCGATGATCACACTACAAATCAAACAAATCAATCTGCTCTGCCTTCGGTGGTTGCTCCTCTGGAATCGCAGGAACCTGCTGACCTAGCATAGCCATCAATTGTCTGGCATTATCAGCTGCATCCCCGGCAGAGTTATTATTGAAAATAACGCATACTTGCCTGGACTGCTGCTCTAATCGTCGCAGTCGCTCTGCCCATTCGGACAATTCCTGCTCATTGTAGCGATACAGGTAACGAATCTCACGCCAATTGGGCTGACCGGAAGCATTCCAGCCGGATTCATTACGTCCATGCATACGCACAACGGTAAGCTCAGGATGCGTCGCTTCTTCGACGATGGGGACAGAACCGATTCCAGCCTGTGGTTCATCGCACACACTGTGAATCCAATTCTCCTCGCGCATGAAGCCAAGTGTCTTGTCGCGCATCTGTGGTGTAAACCAGCTCTGATGTCGAAACTCCAGCGCACATGGCACCTCCCCCATCAGCTGACGGACACGACGCAATGTTCTGACATTTTCCCTTGTGCAATCAAACCAGGGTGGAAATTGAAACAGCGCGGCTTGTAGCTTGTCTGCTTCCTCCATTGTACTGATCGACAACCGAAAATTGCGAAACATTTCCTCTTCGCTATCATATGGAATTTTCCCGCGTGTATGTCCGGTCATTCCCTGATAAGCCTTTACCAGAAAACGAAAATGCTCCGGCGTTTCTGCGGTCCATTTCTCCATATTATGCTTGGACTGAATCGCATAAAACGAGCTGTCCACCTCCACGACAGGGAACAGACTGCTATACACAGGCAGCTTTTGCTTGACTGCCTCTTTCGTAAGGTAAAGGGAATCATGATCTCCCCAACCCGTCAAACCAACGCTAATCATGCCTTACAATCCTCCTGGCTTTACGATCTGGTATGGCGCTAGCATCATTGCCATACGATGGGCTAATGCATTGGCTATACTTTGCTTTGCTTACGTGTTAAACCGGATACGTACAATCGGACAATATGGATGGCTAGCTGCTCTGCACTCACTGTACCTGGCAACAGCTGTGTGAAAACGATTCGCTCAATGGTGCCAACGAGGCATTCCGCTACAAGCTCCATCGACATATCCGTTGACAGATTGCCATTGCGCTGCTCCATACGTAGCATTTTTTCAATCCCCTGAACAAGCTCCATCTTGATCTCGTCAGCATCTGGCGACTGGTAAAATCCAATCCGCGTCAGATCCGGATGACTGTAAAAATACTCAAACATCGACTGAATCGTATGACAGAGCTGATCCAGAATACTGTGCTGACCTGATTCTTGTTGAGGCAACTGACTGTCGTTAATAACCGCCTGAAGACTTGTACGGAACATATCCACCAATTCTTCAAATACAGCTTCCTTGCTCTCAAAATACAAATAAAATGCAGGCTGTGACAGCTTCGCCTCACCAACAATCGAGCTCACCTTTGTCGTATGAAAGCCATGTACTGCAAATTGTCGCGCAGCAGCGTGTAATAAACGTAACCGGCTCTCCTTTCCCTTTGCTCCTTTTTCTCTAGCCAATGTAAAATAGCCCCCTCTCTTGGTTCTCAGCACTCCGTATAATTGAATTACTGAATGAAACATATAGCATTCTTCTACTCTATAGTACAATAATTTACAGCGATCTTCTAACTTTTGAGCAAAAAAATTACCGATTTATTCCAAATAATAGCCAAACACCTACGTAAAACACCTTTTTATGTAATATAAATCATATAAAAATGCCAGTTTCTTTCCCTTCATAAACATAACATATAACGACGATTTATTTCAAAATGAGCACTGGAATAGAAGATAACGTGCATTGAAAGGGTACTATAGCTATATCCGATTACATGTTAAAAACAAAATAAAAACAAAAACAAAAACAGACATGCGCAATATTCCCTACGCACATGTCTGTTTTGTTTTATGTTCATTACGCTCTATTGACATGATGCTGTAGCAAAAATGTACACCTGTCATCTAATAGACATCACTACATTTTTGTCCATGCAGCCTCCGCTCTAGACAAGCATACTCTCACCGATCCACGATTATTGGGACAAACGCAGTGCCAGCTCATACGTAGCATGGTCAAAGTCTTTTTTCGTATTTACAACCTGGTCGATATCCGTCATGCTCAGCTCGCCTTTGATAATACCGCAGGCTTTGTCGGACTCGCCAGCAATCAGCATACGTACTGCATAATCACCAAGACGGCTTGCGAGGTTACGGTCGCGAGGTGTTGGTGTACCACCGCGCTGAATGTGTCCCAGTACGGTTACACGTGGCTCCAGGTTTGGATATTGCAGATGCAGCTGCTCTGCTACATCTTCGCCGCGTCCAGCACCTTCAGCAACAATAATGATACTGTGACGTTTACCACAGGCAAAATTGTTATGCATACGATCCGCAATTTCCTTCAGATCAAACGGTACTTCAGGTACGAGAATCGATTCTGCACCGGAAGCCAGACCTGCATGCAGAGCGATATCGCCACAATGACGACCCATAACTTCAACGATCGATACGCGCTCGTGGGAAGACATCGTATCACGCAGCTTGTTGATAGCATCTACAACAACGCCAACCGATGTATCAAAACCAATCGTATAATCTGTAAACGAAATATCGTTATCGATGGTACCTGGCAGACCCATCGTCTTGATGCCGAGCTTACTCAGCTTGTTCGCACCTTGATACGAACCGTCACCACCGATAACGACCAGACCGTCGATACCGTGCTTGCGCAGAATATCTGCACCTTTTTGCTGACCTTCGAGTGTCATGAATTCTTTACAGCGTGCCGATTGCAAAACGGTTCCCCCGCGCTGGATAATATCACCGACGCTGCGAAGATCCATCGGGAAAATATCCTCGTTAAGCAGACCCTGGTATCCGCGCTGAATACCACACACTTCGATTCCATAATACAGTGCGCTGCGCACAACGGCACGTACCGCTGCGTTCATGCCCTGAGAGTCGCCTCCACTGGTCAAAACGGCAATTTTTTGTACTGCTGATTCTGTTGCTGACATTCTAATGTCCCCCTTATTTATGTTCAATACATATACTTACGAATCCAGCGGCTATTGACCATAAAAAAGACGCGGGTAAGCGGCCCTTTTCGCATTAGCCTTCTGGAGACGGTTCGCACTTCCTGCTGTTCACTGACCTTCGGATCGGATAAATAGAGGGCAACTAGCCCTTCGATAATCATCCGATGAAAGGACGTGCCAGGAATATGTTCCACATCGCTACGTGCCCAGTCTACAATCTGTTCAATTCGCTGGTACATCATCTCCGGCGAATCGTAATAGTTGCAGAAATTCAAATCTCCACCGCGCCGATCCTCCTCCTGATCGATCACATAATCAAGCATAATATGCAAGCAGCATACATGAGGAAAATAAGCTTGATACGTCTGCTTGGCTCCATCATCGCCCAGATTGAATCCACTTGCAGCGAGAAACAGCATAAAAACGCCAAGCGTTGAGCCTGTCGCCGCAGCAAATTCGTTCCATTGCAAATGAGGAGTTCGGTATTCATTTTCCGCCCACCAGTTTAGGAGTGCGGCTTCCCTCAACTCAGGCGCGATATGCTTGTGCACCTGTAGATCGCAGTATAAAGAAACCAGATCACGCACATAAGGGAATACAGCAGGGTAATCGGGGAGTTGACGTATATTTTGCTGGCAGGTTTGCACAAGCGCTTTCAGATAGCCGCCATCCTCCTGCTCGGTGCGTAGCGCATAATAATTAACCGGCTCCGCATCCGGCGTTACGGCGTCCAGCATCGATTGGTGTAGTAAGCGAAAATCATCCGCATCCATCGAGGTGCTGCGATCACATAGATTATCTAAATAATCGCTAATCGTCTGAAATGCCACGATGAGCGGCAGCAAAATATGGCGCTGCGACAGGTTGGCGACCGCATAAATGGCACCGCCCTCGCAGTGAAACTGTTTGGTAGCGATACTTGCAAGCGCCTGTTTCCTGAGCTCTGCGTCAGGCATGCGTTCCGCCATTTGACGCCAACCATTCAGCTCGCGGCGTACCTCTGGCAAACCATGCTTATACACTCGCTTCATGAGCGAGATGGCATTACGGGGAAACGGGTAACGACTTTGCATCATATCATTCAATGGGCTGCCTCCACGTGGTTGTCTGTTGAACCTATCCTCATTATCATACATCATATTGTACACCCTCACAACGTGGCAGCGCTATGGATCACAGCGCGCCGTTGCTGCCTTTTCCAGTATTTTATAGCCATTTTACGCTTCTTGTTGGTTCCTATGTTCAAACCCACATTTTTCACAAAAAAGATAACATAAACATGATAAACCAGTTGTCTTTTCAACGCAAAAAAGGATGAACCTGAACATTTTCACAACTGCAAAAAAACTGTGAATTTCATGTTAAATGTTGTAGCACTCACCAAAAAAGCGCCGGGTTCACTCAAAAAAGAAGTGAATCCGGCGCAAGCTGCTATATGAAGTAGAGGATGAGGCTGCTATGGACGAGGCTGAACAGGCAAGCTTTTCACACCATATACCATCGGGCTGGGCAGTAGCTCCAGACGTTGTCCTTCGATTGCCTGTAGGTCAGGAAAACGATCCAGCAGTACATTCAGTGCTGTACGAGCCTCCAGGCGTGCCAGTGGTGCACCCAGGCAAAAGTGAACTCCCATTCCAAACGCCATATGGGGATTCGGATGACGATCGATCCGATATTCGTCTGCCGCTTCAAACTTCTGCTCATCTCGATTGGCAGAACCCATCCATGCCGTGACAAGCTGATCACGCCGAATGATCTGACTACCGATCTCTATATCCTCTACTGCCTTCCGTACCATGCCCTGCACTGGCGAACGAAAACGCAGTGCTTCCTCAATCGCTGTATCCAGCAACTCTCGATTGCGAGCGAGCTGCTGCCAGCGTCCCGGCTGCTCGGTCAGACAGATAACTGCATTACCGATCAGATTCGTTGTTGTCTCATTACCAGCCACAAGTAGCAGCAGACAGAAGCTCAGCAGATGCGGAATATCCAGCTTCTCTCCTTCTACCTCTGCTGCCAGTAGTGCAGATACCAGATCATGCTGCGGCTGTGCTTTACGCTGTTCAATCACGCCCATAAAATATTGATACAGCTCACGCGATGCCTGCTGCTTACGAGCGGCAAGTTGCTGTGGACTTTCGTCTTTTCCGCTAAAACCTTCTACTAGCGTATCCGACCATCCCTTAAATAGTGTACGATCCTCCTCACGCACGCCGAGTAGCTCTGCGATCACGATGACAGGTAGTGGAAACGACAGATCATGAATGATATCCATCGACTTGTCCGGCTGAACCTGGTCCAGTAGCTGATTCGTAATCTCAGCAATACGCGGCTCCATGGCAGCTACAGCCTTCGGCGTGAACGCCTTATTGACGATAGCGCGATACTTTTTATGCTTGGGTGGATCCATCATGAGCAGCATATCAGATTGCTGACCATCTGCGCCGCGGCGTGTCTGTGAACTAAAGGACTTGTAATCCGACATGACCCGATGTACATCCTCATAGCGAAATACATCCCAGCTTCCACGCTGTTCATCATAATGTACCGGAGCTTCCCGTCTCATCTTCTCATACCATGCAAAGGCAGAGCCTGCTGCCTTCACTCCCTGCGGAACGATCATATTCGGTGATAACATTGCTGATGCTTCGGAATTCGATTGCATATCGGTTAACCTCCCGTTACTTATCGCTTTCACGTGTGCTTCATGTTTATTTGGAATGACCGACGGATACAGATCAACAGAATCAACTTGATTAACTATAATGCTCCTTTACGTACACTCACCCTAAACCCACCTTAATGTATCAGCTCTGGAGGGATGAATTATTTTATATTTTATAGCACGATGATCACATCAAGCAAAAAACGCCCCGCTTGTGATTGCATTCTGCTTATCGATTTATTTTATAAAATCACTTTATTACGCAATAATGCAGCAAGTTTATACCGCTAGCTACTCATCCTTGCGTGCAGTTCTATTTCGCTAACCGACCTATATACCAAAAAAGCACAAGCCCCTTGCGAACAAGGAAGCTTGTGCTGTAACTAACATATGTGCTTGAACGTTCTTGGATGTTCAATGTATAAGTGATCCGTGTATAACGGAAATCAAGCTTATAGTTTTACTACGTTAGCTGCTTGTGGACCACGGTTACCTTCAGTGATGTCGAACTCAACTGCTTGGCCTTCGTCCAAAGTTTTGAAGCCGTCGCCTGTGATAGCGGAGAAGTGTACGAATACATCGTCGCTTCCTTCAACTTCGATGAAACCGAAACCTTTTTCTGCGTTGAACCATTTAACTGTACCTTTCACGTAAACAACCTCCTAAAATAGCGCCATCTATGACGCATGACTGTATTATAGCGCAACCGATTTCAAAATGCAACGAAGTTAAAGCGTTTTGATTTGCAATTCTCGAGGGCAAAAGGTATGATTTTAGCAATACCGAAGTAGGGAGATTTATACCATGATTAAAAAACACCAGATTTACAAAAGAGACAAATGGAACATGATGACCGTCGAGGTGAACGGCCGCGAATTGATTCTGCGCGAAATTTCCGATGAATGGGGCGAAGAAACGCATCGCTTCCTTAGCCGTCCAGAGATGATGCAATGGGCAAGCGATCGCTTCCCTAAAGACAAATTCGATAATGAAGCGGAATGGGAAGACATCATGAGTGCCTTCCGGGAGGTCTAGGCCGCCCGATGAACTACACTGCTATCGTTATCTTCATTATCCTTGCCTTTGTGCAGGGATTTGTTCTGATTACGTATAAGGACACCATTCCGAAGCCATTCAAGCGCTGGCTGGCAATCTTTGCAATTGTGATGCTGCTGGTTGCTTTTGGGTTAATGATTTATGGCTTCCTGATGGCTGCTAATCCGAACGGTTCTTAAATTTAAGGATACGATCGATGGATCAGCACGGGATATGATTTTCATTCACATGGCAGGCAAGCTCGTATCATGTGGCATTGTAATGATGCTACAGGCGAGCTTGCCTGCTATTTGAACTATAGTTACACCTTTATACGGAAGCGAATGTGGATTGTATGTCTTTGTAGCGATTCACACAAAGTGGACTGCACTGTAGCCTTCTACATTTGTACAGGCACATGATGGCACATCGCTCCTGTTTACACCATTTAATTTTACCTACCCTGAGGAGGAATTCGAGATGCAGGAAGTATTGAAACGTTCTGAGGTTGCACCTGAGCATTGTTGGAATCTGAATGATATGTTTGCTGATCAGCAGGCATGGGATAAAGCCTATGATGAGCTAAAGGCTATGCTGCCAGAAGCAGATAAGCTGAAAGGCAAGCTGAACACAGCGCAGGCTGTTAAAGAAGCCTTTGAGCTGGAAGACCGTGTCAGCATGCAGATCGAGCGCCTGTATGTGTACGCACACATGCATCAGGATGAAGATACAACCAATCCTACATACCAGGCACTAACGCAAAAAGCGAAAAAGCTAAGCGTCGATGTGAGTCAGGCACTTTCCTTTGTAACACCGGAGATTTTGAGCCTGTCAGATGAAGAGCTGGAGCAGCTGCTGGAGGCTCCTGAGCTGCAAGCATACCGCTTCACGTTGCAGGAAATGAAGCGTGAAAAAGCGCATATTTTAACCGAGGCAGAGGAAGCCTTGCTTGCTCAGGTGGGCAATCTATCCCAGGCCCCACAAACGATCTTCGGGATGCTCAACAATGCAGACCTGAAATTCCCGAGCATTATCGATGAGAACGGTAACGAAGTGGAGCTGACTCATGGACGCTATGTTCAGTTTCTGGAAAGCCCACATCGTGAAGTTCGTGAGCGTGCATTCAAAGCCATGTACAGCACCTATGCTCGTCAAAAAAATACAATCGCTGCAACATTAACAGCGAATGTGAACAAAAATATGTTCTACTCTCGTGTACGTAAATATCCGTCTGTACTGGAAATGTCCCTCTATGGCGATAATATTCCGAAGGATGTCTATACGAATCTGATCGATACGATTCATGAAAGTCTGCCTATCATGCACCGCTATATGGAGCTACGTAAAAAGCTACTCGGTGTAGACGAGCTGCATATGTACGATCTATTCGCTCCACTTGTAGAAGAATTCAATATGGATATCACGTATGAGCAGGCCAAACAGATCGTCGCAGACGGCTTGAAGCCACTCGGTGAAGATTATCTGAACTCTCTCAACAAAGGCTACAACGAGGGCTGGATTGATGTATATGAAAATGAAGGCAAGCGCACAGGTGCGTACAGCTGGGGTGCGTACGGTACACATCCATATGTACTGCTGAACCACAAGGACAATCTGAACAGTATGTTCACCCTTGCTCACGAAATGGGACATGCATTGCATTCGTATTATTCGGACAATGCTCTCTCCTATCGTGATGCACAATATACGATTTTCCTGGCTGAAGTGGCTTCGACGACAAATGAAGCGCTGCTGATGGATTATCTACTCAAAAAGTCGACCGATCCAAAGGAAAAAATGTATCTGCTCACTTATTATGCCGATCAATTCCGCACAACGGTATTCCGTCAAACGATGTTTGCCGAGTTTGAAATGATCGTGCATGCGCGTAGTGAAGCAGGCGAATCGCTCACACCACAGGATCTGTCTCAAATCTATTATGATCTGAATGTGAAATATCATGGCGAAGGCATGACGGTAGATCAGGATATTGAGATGGAATGGGCACGTATTCCACACTTTTATAACAGCTTCTATGTGTACAAATATGCGACAGGCTTTTCCGCAGCTACAAGCTTCTCCAAGCAAATTCTGGAGGAAGGACAGCCTGCCGTTGATCGCTATCTGGGCTTCCTGAAAAGTGGCGGTAGCGATTATTCCATCAATATTCTGGCTAAAGCTGGTGTCGATATGTCTACACCGGAGCCGATTCGCGAAGCGATGAGTGTATTTGAAAGCCTGATTAGCGAAATGGAGCAATTGACGAAGTAAGCACTGGAACGGTTACATTCCTACACTGCTTCTGCTTATCTTATAAGGATTACAGAGCAACACATCAAGCGCGCCTGCACAGGATCATCTCCTCTGTCAGGCGCGTTTGTATGTGGACAGAATGAAGCTAACTCGCTATACCTGTTTACGCAAGCAGGAATTACTTTATATAGTATTGAATGAGATAAATGTCAGAACGTAACGATTTTGAAAGGGGGATTTCATTTGAGATTTCAATGGACATTAATTCTAGGCTTGATTTTTGCAGTCATTATTGCGATTTTCGCGGTGATTAACGTGAATCCGGTACAGGTGAATTTGCTGTTCAATATGGTTCAGCTACCACTGATTTTGCTTATTCTGGGCTGCACATTGATCGGTGGACTGATCGTCGGATTTTATGGCATCTACCGCCAGTACTTTTTACAGCGTAAAATCAAGCAGCTGGAAGCTCAAATTGCACAGCTCGGTTCTGCTCCTGTTGCAGATACAGGCCCAGTTGGCAATGTAGAGTTTGATAAAATGTATGATCGTAATGAGGATACAGCTTCCTCGTTCTCCGATCGTAAGCTGTAATCCCGCTTCAATGCTACTATCAAAGGATTGACTTATGAATCCACCTGCTATCTCGCTAACGCTAGCGAGACGACAGGTGGATTTTTACTGGATAACGATACGCAAAACTGGTATGTTGGTTACATTGCTTGTCGTCACCCGGACTGTCAGAGTATAGTAGATATGCATACGCTCAAGGACAGTACATACTTTTACCGTTTGAAAAAGGAGAACCTCATGAACATTTCTATTAATCGCGACTACACCCTATCCCTACTCCAAGAACTATTAGAAACACCAAGCCCTACTGGATATACTCATCGCCTGATCGAGCGCCTGCATCAGGAAGCCCTAACGCTGGGCGTAACGGCAGAGCGAAACCGCAAAGGCGGACTCGTTCTTACACTGGAAGGCAACGATCCTTCTCGCACGATTGCTCTGAGCGCTCATGTAGATACACTTGGCGCGATGGTACGTGCAATCAAGTCAGAAGGCACGATTCGCTTGTCCATTGTAGGTAGCTTTTCGATGAATAGCATTGAAAATGAATACTGCACCATTCATACACGGGATGGTCGTGTGTATACAGGTACGATTTTGACGACCAAGCCATCGGTGCATGTGTACGATGATGCTTATGAATTTAAGCGTGAAGAAGAAAATATGGAAATCCGTCTGGATGAAGTGGTTTCCTCGAAGGAAGATGTAGAAAAGCTGGGGATCGCTGTAGGTGATTATATTGCCTTCGATGCGCGTCCTGTGCTGACACCAAGCGGCTATATCAAATCTCGTCATCTGGATGACAAAGCAAGTGTTGCGGCTCTGTTCGGTTTGCTGGAATCGGCATATGTAGACGGTTGGAAGCCAACGCATCAGGTGAAATTGCTCATTTCCAATTATGAAGAAGTAGGTCATGGTGCTGCTCATATTCCACATGAGATTGATGAAATGATCGCCGTGGATATGGGATGTATCGGTGATGATCTGTCCTGTACAGAGCTGGACGTATCGATCTGTGTGAAGGATAGCTCCGGGCCTTACGATTACGAAATGACGGGTAAGCTGGCTGAACTGGCGAAGCGTGAAGAGATTCCATTTGTACTGGATGTGTATCCACACTACGGCTCAGATGCTTCTGCGGCGCTATCTGCTGGTAATAATATCCGTGCAGCATTGATCGGCCCAGGTGTTCATGCGTCTCATGCGATGGAACGTACGCATAGTGATGCGGTGATTAATACGGCGAGATTGCTGGGGGCTTATATTACGGAGTAAAGTATAGAAACAATATCATAGCTTCTACATTTAGCTTTATAGTAGAAGTATGAATGCTATAGCTCTACTAACAATTCATCTGTAGGCTTGTTCTATATTCTCATGCTCGTATTCGTTCCTTATCAGTATAAAGAACAAAAGACAGCTTGCTTCCGTAACGGAATGCAAGCTGTCTTTTGTTTTATATGCTATAGTGCTGAATTTATCCTATCGATTAATGAACTGTAGGACTTGAAGTGTAAAGTTAGGTTGTACGATACTTCTACTTTACATATTATGATGGAATCTGCTGTAAGCCTCAGCCCTGCTCCGCAATCTTCTCTGCCAGCTCATTCAAATACGTCCAGCGTTCCATCAAATGCTCTAGCTCCTGCTCAGCATTGGCTTGCTCTGCCATTAGCTCCTGCAAGCGAACCGAATCGCTAAACGCGGCTTCCATCTCGGTTGTGATGCGCTCTAGCTTTTGCTCGGTAGCTTCGATCATGCTATCGATCTGCTCGTACTCGCGTTGTTCCTTATAGCTAAATTTGAGCTTATCACGTGACGAGCTACGTTTGCTTGCATCGCTGGCTGGTTCGGTCGCAGAGGAACTCGCACTGCTAGCTGCTGCATTGCCTGTCGCATTTTTGGGGGAGGCGGCTACTTTGTCAGCCGACATATTGGACTTCATCGACTGTCCACCTGTACGCTCCTCATACTCACTATAATTTCCTGCATGAATGCTAACGACACCGCCACCTTCAAGCGCAAATATCTTCTCGCAGGTGCGATCGAGGAAATAGCGATCATGAGATACGACCAGCACAACACCTGGGAAATCTTCTAAATAATCTTCCAGTACTGTCAAGGTCGTAATATCGAGATCATTGGTCGGCTCGTCCAGTAGCAGTACATTCGGTGCACCCATCAGTACACGCAGTAAGTACAATCTGCGCTTTTCGCCACCGGATAGCTTGGCAATTGGTGTCCACTGAGCAGCAGGTGGGAACAGGAAGCGTTCGAGCATTTGCGCGGCGGTAATGCTACTTCCATCCGATGTTTTAACGACCTCAGCGGCTTCCTTGATATACTCGATCACTCGCATCGTCTCGTCCATCTCTTGATGCTCCTGCGTGAAATAACCGAATTTTACCGTTTGTCCGGTAATGATACGACCCGATGTTGGTTCAATCCGTCCAGAGATCAGATTGAGCAGCGTCGATTTACCGCGTCCATTAGGACCGACGATCCCGATGCGATCACCCGGTACTGCATGATACGTCAGCTCGTGAATGAGTTCACGTCCGCCGAGTGTTAAAGAGACATCCTCCAGCTCGATGATCTGTTTACCTAAACGGGAAGATACCGTTGATACTTCTAGCTGATCACCGCGCCGTCCTGGCGCATCATTTTGTAGCTGCTCAAAGCGGTCGATTCTCGCCTTTTGCTTGGTTGTACGGGCTTTGGCACCACGGCGTATCCACGCTAGCTCACGACGCAGCAGATTTTGACGCTTATCCTCAGCTGCCGCCTCACGCTCCTCACGGTCTGCTTTCAGCTCCAAATAGCGCGTATAATTCGCTTCATAGCGGAACAGTCGTCCTCCATCCAGCTCTAGCATCACAGTGGCAACACGATCCAGGAAATAGCGATCATGCGTAATCATGAGTAGCGCGCCACGACGTTTTTGCAAATATTGCTCCAGCCATGTGACCGAATCATGGTCGATATGGTTCGTCGGCTCGTCCAGAATAAGTAGCTCTGCCGGCTGAATCAGTGCAGTTGCGAGTGCCACACGCTTACGCTGACCACCAGATAGTGTGCCCATCGGCGCATCATAGCGTGTAATACCGAGCTTGGATAGTACGTTCTTCGCTTCACTTTCCAGTGACCATGCGTCCAGTCGATCCATCTCCTGACTGATACGCACAAGCTCCTGCTGAACAGCCGGATCATCCGGTTGCTGCTCCAATCGATCCATAACGCTCATATACGCGCTAACTGCTTGTAGCTCTTCTCCGCCACCGTCGAACACCTGACGCAATACGGTTGCATCTGGATCATAGGGAGGGTTTTGCGCGAGATAGCGTACACGCACGCTGTTGCCGATCACTACCTGACCGCTATCTGGCTCCTCCAGTCCAGCGATAATTTTAAGAAACGTGGATTTCCCTGTTCCGTTTACACCGATAATACCGATCTTGTCGCGATCTTCCATGCCAAACGAGGCATCTTGAAACAGTATTTTATCGCCATAGCTTTTGGCGAGTGATTCCACAGTCATTATATTCATTGTGATTCACCTTCTCAGGCTCCAGGCCTGTCATTGATCTTAATTACAGGGATTGATCTTTATTTTAATTCAACGATTCCAAGCGATACGGTGCTACACAGCATCCCAACTTTATGATGAATCGCCAGGACGGTTAATCTGTTTTTCACAGCCCATCAGGAACAGATCGGTTACAAAGCGCGTACGTTCCTGTAGCTGCTGCTCATTGAAGTCCGGGTTAAACATCAGATCCATTTTAACCCGATCCAGCATCCCGATATACGATTCTGCTGACCATTGTGGATGGGCAACCTTGCCTTCCTTCAATACATCCAGCACAATTTCCATATAACGGAACATGAATTGGCGCATATATTGCATCAATGCTGGATCATTATTCGGCGCACGAAATACAAGCTTTGTATATTTGCGGCGTTCAAAATGATAGCGTGTATGATGAACAGCGATCACGTACAGCTTATCTGCCATATTTGTACATGGAAGAAGTGCTTCATGTAGATTATCCAGAAACTGCTCACAGTCACGCCGTGTGACCGCGAGACACAGCTCTTCCTTGCTTTTAAAATATAAATAAACCGTACCTTTGGCAATACCCGCCCGGTTGGCAATGTCGGAAATCTTCGTTTCATAAAATCCATCCACGCCAAACAGCTCATAAGCAGCGTCCAGTATCAGGTCTAATTTGTCTCCTGTCGTGCCGCTCATACGCCACCTCCTATATGACTAAAAACAGTAGCGCTACCGCTCCACCTATAATAGAGCTTACCGCGTTCACCATATCATTATTCATCCAGCGCCACCCTCTTGCATATACGGTTGGCTGTTCGTGGTGCATGTCCGTTTCGACGATCTTACCGCACACGGTACAACGATGCATAAGCTGTACCGTTGCTCCTAGATATGAGTCGGCAAAACAGCCTGCAAGACCGCCGACCAGACCCGCAAGCACCATGATCCATGCCCCGTATACTATACTCGTGAAACTGGATAAGTCAGTATATGGATTACCCGAAGAAGACAGAAGCGAAAACAACCACGCTGCTCCGCCAATGATTATACCACCCGCAGCGGCAGCAAGTGTTCCGCGAAACGAGACACCACCGGATGCGCCTGGCTCCAGCACACGACCATTTAATACCGAGCGTGGCGGCTTACGGCTCAAGCTGCCCAGCTCGGTTGCCCATGTATCCGCAGTAACGGTTGCCATAATCCCGATAAAGGCAAGCACCCAAGCTTCATGCGGAACGATGGCATTGCCCAGACAGAGCAGCATGCCCAGACCGCCATTAGCAAATACCTGTCCAGCATCCCGACGCGAGCCCTTTGCATAATCCTGCTCCATACGCCGCTTACGCTCACGCTTCATCCGCGACAATACACTGCCACTAATGAAAAATAAAATAAGCAATCCAAACCAGAGCAGGCTTCCAGCGGCATAATAGATCGTTCCCATCATTGCCGCTGCAATTGCCCCAGAGCCGGACAGCCACTGCTTACGATACCCGAGTCCAGCAATCAGACCGGCACAGGCGAAGCCGATCAGCCAATCAAGCCAGACGCTCATTGGGCAATCTGGCACGTACCGACCGATTCTCCCGCATAGATCAGCTCAAATGTATCGCCTGCTGCAACAGGGCCTACACCTTCCGGTGTACCAGTGAAAATAATATCACCTGCCGACAGACCATAATTTTCACCAATATGCGTCAGAATCGTTTCCAGTGAGAAGATCATATTCGTTGTCCGTCCAAGCTGAACCTGTTCACCATTTTTCAGCAGTGCAAATTCATTATTCAGCCAGCCCTCTGTACCTGGAAATGGAACGAAGGAGGTCACAGGAGCTGAATTTTTAAAGCCTTTAGCTGCTGTCCATGGATGCCCTTTTTGCTTGAGCACGCTTTGTACATCGCGTAGTGTAAAGTCGATCCCGAGCGCCAATCCATCCACCAGCTGCTCCGCAGACAGACCAGGCTCATAATCGCGACCAATCCGAACAACCAGCTCTGCTTCATAGTGAATTTCACCTTTATCCGCAGGCAGTACCAGAGCGTCATTGTTAAATGGTACAGCCGCATGAGAAGGCTTCAGAAAGATCATCGGTGAGCTTGGCACTTCATTGCCCAGCTCCTCCGCGTGTAAACGATAATTACGACCGACACAGTATACATTTTGAATAGCACTCATTGAGCATTCTCCTTATCGATGGGAAATGGAATAGCATTACCTTTTACATCAAAACGTACACCTTTGGAAAGTGACTGTAGACGCTGAAGCAACGCCCCGGCAGGCTGCTGCTCCATCGGTACAGGCTGTCCAAGATTAGCTGTGTAGGGAATCACCTTCATGCTGCAATCGCCCTTAACCGAGCATACAGCCTGAAACACACCCGTATCCCAAGTTTTCTCTACCAGTGAGTGGGTGAAAATAAAATTGCCTGTACTATAAGCAATCCATTTGCCTTTATATTGTTCTACGCCTTGCAGAACATGTGGATGACCGCCCACGACAAGATCGGCTCCTGCATCGACAAAACGATGTGCCAGATCCGTCTGGTGATCTACTGTCGTATCAGAGCGCTCCACACCCCAATGTGCTACAACAACGACGAGATCAGCATTCTTTTTCGCCTTGCGAATCGCTGCTTCTGCCGCTGTTGCATCATAGGCTGTTGCTACACCTGGCTGGTTGGCTCCGGCATTCCAGCTTGCCTGCGGAATGACACGGCTAAAGCCAAGCAAGGCGATACGTATCCCTTTTCGTTCAAATATTACGGGCTCATAGGCGCGTGCAGCATCGGCTCCAGCTCCGACATATTGAACACCGCTGGCATCCAGCTGGCGAATCGTGTCGGTCAAGCCGACAATGCCCTGATCCAAAATATGATTGTTTGCCAGATTCACCGCATCGATCCCGGCAGCAGCCATATGGGGCAATGCTTCTGGCGAGGATTTGAACGCATAGGTTTTATCTGCTGCTGTCGTATTCGAGCCTGTAACCGGCGTTTCCAAATTCACAACTGTCAGATCATCGCTTGTAAATAGCTTTTTCACATACTGGTAAGGATAATCATACCCTTTCTTCGTTAACAGCTCACCAACCTTACCGGAAAACATCACATCGCCGCCAAAATTAAGCGTGACCGTCTTGCCCTGTGGCTCGGTGTTGGTCTGTGGTGCGAGTGGTGTGGCAGCTGGCTGCTTATCCTTATCCGTTGCTGTATTGCTGGACGTGGACTCGCTAGCTGCCGACTTATCGGGCGCTGGTGAATGGGTTGCTTCTGAATCCGAAGGCGCGTCTGAACCTGGCGTTGCTTCGGGATCAGCCTGCTCATTATGACTAGCTTCATCCTCATTTAAAGTGGCTTCCTGTTCAGCTCCGTGATCCTGCCCTGTGTCACTTGGAGAGATAAGCTCCTCTGACGAAGCGCTATTCTCTTCGGGCTGCAAGTCTGAATCAGGCTGCACTGTCTCCTGTAGAGTAGACGGAGAGTTCGCAGAACCTGTAGCCGCTGATAGGATAGAAGAAGATGAATCTTTCTGTGTCCAAT
Source organism: Paenibacillus hunanensis (assembly GCF_034055775.1). Taxonomy (NCBI): domain Bacteria; kingdom Bacillati; phylum Bacillota; class Bacilli; order Caryophanales; family Paenibacillaceae; genus Paenibacillus; species Paenibacillus hunanensis. The sequence goes on from NZ_CP139194.1 coordinate 3,853,605, forward strand.
ACATTACTCCGACCAGTATAATCGCCGCAACGAGTATACCGTTCAAGAGCATCCACCGTCTAAAGCGCCGTTTGCGACGCAGCATCGCTTCCTGCTTCTTCTGACGGGATTGTTCTGATCTTGTTGTATACATGCTTTGCTCCTTTAACTGATACGTCTTATCTATTATAGCAGGTTCCGCTTACAGGCGAAAAGCTTGCTATATATCGTATTTCTACTAACTTGATCGTTTTCTGTATCACTGCCTCTACAAGCATACCTAGCTGTGGTGACATCTGAGATACAAAAAGGCGCTTCATCCACTACATGCAGATGAAACGCCTTTATATTTTATTATTTTAGACGTGAATATCATGTATTCCAATGAAGAGGGTTCACTTGGTCGGAACTGCTACACGTTTACTTTCCAGCTCGGCAGCATTTCGTGAAGCAAGCACACAGTCAGGCAAGCCTACACCATCGTATCCGTTGCCAAGTATGAGTAGACCCGGACGCGCCTGCTCCAGCTCGTCTCTGAGCCTACGAATAGACTGCATATGACCTACAGGATACTGTGGCATGGAGTGACGCAAGCGAGTAATTTCCGTGAATAACGGCTGTGCTTCAATACCCATCAGCTCACGCATATCGTGCAGTACGCGTGCGGTAATCTCCTCATCGGTCTGCTCTACGACCTCTTCCTGTCCAGCTCGACCTACATAGAAACGCATCAACACCCGATCATCCGGGCTAGTATGCAGCCATTTGGTCGATGTCCATGTACACGCGGTAATTGTGCGTCCTTCCTTGCGCGGCACGAGGAAACCGGAACCGTCATATTCTGTTTCGATATCTTTGCGGTGGAAGGCCATAACCACATTCGCCACAGAAACATAATTGATCTGCTCCAATGCTGTCGTGTCCGCATGCCCTTTCAGTAGCGGTGCCGCGGCAAATGCAGGCACCGTTACAACAACATGATCTGCTTCCAGCACCGAACCATCGCTTAATACAACCGTATACGTACCCTCATTGTATGTGATCGAGTCCGCACCTGTCTGTAGACGGAAATCTACATCAGGCGTCAATGCTTCTTGTAGCTTATCGGTTAGACTTTGCAAGCCGCGCTTAAAGGTGAAAAATGCACTCTTCTTCGTGCCTGTATGCGTTTCGACCGGCTTACGTCCGGTATTCATCCCTTTGATCAGACTGCCGTACTCACGCTCGACCACACCGAACTGTGGAAACGTTGCCTGCAAGCTAAGCTTGCGTGTGTCACCAGCATAAATACCTGCCAGCAGTGGCTCCGTTACATTTTCCAGCACTTCCTTGCCCAGACGACGCTCGATAAAATCACCCAGTGATTCATCCTCTCCATCCAGCTTCGCAGGTAACAGGAAATCCTCCAGCGCGCGAATTTTACCATCCATAGAAATGAGATCACTTTCCATAAATGGACGCAGCTCAGTTGGAATCCCCAGTACGAGTCCAGATGGCATCGGATGGAGCTTGCCGTCATGTAAAATATACGTTTTCTTCGCGTTGGGATTCGTAGTCATAATCTCATCGCCCAGTCCGACCTCTTCAGCCAGCTCCGTCATCGCGGTCTTACGTGCCAGATAGGAATCCGGGCCCTTTTCGATCACAAAGCCGTCACGATGTAGCGTACTTACTCTACCACCAAGTGAACTGGATTGCTCGACTACGGTGATATGCGGATCAAGACCTTGAGCTTGAAAATGCTTGCGCATATAAAAAGCCGAGCTCAGACCCGTAATCCCTCCACCAATAATCACGATATTTCGTTTAGATAATTGCATTACACATGCACCTCTTTTGATTTGCGGATGACCTCGTCAGCCAGTACCTCCATGTAGAGTGGATCTGTATTCAAGGAATCGATACGCATCAGACGCATATCCAGCTCCTGAGCAAGCTCCTGTGCTTCAATATCCAGATCATACAGTACCTCAAGATGATCAGAGACGAAGCCGATAGGTGCAACCAGCACATATTTGACCTGCTCGTCACGCAGCTCCTGCATCGTATCGAGTACATCCGGTCCGAGCCAAGGCTCAGCTGTACGTCCCGCACTTTGCCATGTGAACTGCCATGATGGCACATTCGCACGCTTCGCAATCGCTTCGGACGTTTCCAGCAGCTGATCACGGTAAGGATCGCCCATGCTCAGAATACGCTCTGGCAAGCTGTGTGCGCTAAACAAAACGCGTACCTCCTCACGAGTCGCACCTGTTTCTTCAAACATCTCCAGCTTGCTATTCACGCGATTCGCCAGCGTCTCGATCAGCTGTGGATGCAGATGATAGCTTTCAATGTAGGAAATGTTCAAGCCGTGCTTCTCTGACGTTTCACGTGCACGCTTCAAATAGCTACCTACACTCATAATCGAGTAATGTGGCGCCAGCACGATACCAACCGCTTCGGTAATACCGTCCTTTACCATATCTTCAATACCATCCTCGATAAATGGATACGCATGCTTCAACCCTTGATAACATACAAATTCAACATCGCTTCCAGCTGTATGCTCGTTCAGCTTTTGCTGTAGACCAGCCACCTGATTGTCTGTATTTTCACGAAGTGGGAACACGCCACCTACAATCGCCTCATAGCGATCCTTCAGCTCCTTGAGCTGTTCCGGACTTGGCGGATTGCCACGACGGATATGCGTATAATAAGCCTCTACATCGTCCAAACTGGCAGGAGTACCATAGGACATAACCAGAACACCGATTTTTTTGTTAGCCATTAAGGATCACCTCAATAATAAAGTAATAGTGCATAACCGCTTCCTTCAACCATGACAATTATCACATCGACGATTAAAATTTCATCTAAATTTTGGAGTACAAGATAGATCACTCTCAATCGACAGGTCAGGCTGAAGGGGTAAATATCTGTACACTTCGTCTAATAACGATAGAACGACTGTTATTATCCATCTGCTTTCTATTATGCATAAGCAAAGCATGAATTGCCAATTTGCTGGATAAAGCAGTGCATGAATCGAATTCGATCATTTCGAAGTCGTGCGATTTTTCAATACAGAGGCCGAATATTCATGCACATAATCGGTCAGCTCCTTGAGCTTGTCGATCGATGCTTCTGGGAACAGCCCATGACCCAGGTTGAAAATATAACCGGGCTCCTGCAAGCCTTCATCGATAATGCGACGCGCCTGTTCGTGAATGACCGAGGAGGGTGCAGTTAGCACGTACGGGTCTAGATTACCCTGTACGGCGTAGTTTCCACCAAGACGACGACGTGCTTCTGGAATCGATACACGCCAGTCCAGCCCAATCACATCGACTGGCAGACCGTTCAGCTCGGGCAATAGCTCACCTGAGCTTACGCCTGGGAAATAGATTTTAGGAACATTCAGGTCTTGGAGCTGATCGAAAATATATTGAATCGTTGGCAGTACATAGGTACGGAAGTCGGTAGCAGACAATGCGCCTACCCAGCTATCAAATAGCTGGAAAGCTTTCCCGCCATTTTCAATATGCTTGCGCAAATAGGTTGCGACCATATCACCCAGCTTGCGCATGAGCGAGTGCCATAGCTGGGGCTCGCTATACATCATCGTTTTGGTGCGAATATAGCTTTTGGATGGTCGTCCTTCGATCAGATAACTGGCAATCGTGAACGGTGCGCCAGCGAAAGTGATCAAAGGAACATCAAGCTCTCGATCCAGAATACGGATCGTCTCCAGCACATGACCGAGATCCTCCTCCACCTGAATCGGACGTAGACGCTCGATATCGGCTGCGCTACGAATTGGGTTATCGATTACAGGCCCGATATTTTTTACGATATCAAAATCGATGCCGATCGAAGCGACCGGGTTCATAATATCGGAATATAGAATGGCCGCATCCACACCGAGCTTACGCACTGGCATCATCGTCACTTCCGCAGCCAGCTCAGGCTGACGGCAAATTTCCAGTAATGTATAATTTTCTTTGATTTTCTGATAATCCGGATCATAGCGTCCTGCCTGACGCATGTACCATACGGGTAAATGGTCAGTACTCTGCTTATAGCAGGCTCGTATGAAGGAATCGTTATAGCTCATAAAGGCAATCCTCCGCATCGGTAATGTTTCAATACGCCATCTGGCGCTGCTTACATGCTGGACATCATGATCATCCATACAATGATGCACATGACAAAATATGCTGTCCTCCCATTGATGTCCAATTTCGTTCGGTTTGACTCACAATTCCATTATCCTCTTTTTCGGAGGGTGTAACAACTCCCCTACGATGAACATCCCATGACAATCCTATGAACGCTTGGATGTAGACACCAAAATAGATCACTCATGATAGATCAAGCTGGATAAGCGGGTAAACAAACAACAATCAGGCTTTCAAATAGACTTTCAAAAGCTGTAGTTTGGACGTAATTTACGTTATAATCAAAGAAACGAGTTTCATCTAGTGAAAGCAAGTTTTATTTTATTGGTTTTTTTGTTCAAAATTGATCTATTCCAGTGTTAAGCATGCTATAATGATGAAATGAATGTAAGGAAGTGAAATAAAATGAAAATAACCAAAATGAATATGGAATCCTGGCAAATTAACCTGATGGTTCTATGGGTTGGACAATTTCTAGTTAATGCCGGAATGACGATGATCGTTCCTTTTATTGCGTTATACCTGTCTCAAGATCTGGGTGTACAGGGGGAGCATCGGATTGCGCTCTGGTCGGGATTTATTTTTGCGGCTAACTTTGTGACCTCATTTATATTCCAGCCACTCTGGGGAAAGCTGTCTGATCAATATGGGCGAAAAGTGATGCTGTTACGCTCCGGGTTCGGGATGGCGATTGTATTTACAGCGATGGGCTTTGCTACGCAGGCATGGCATCTGCTCGCTTTGCGGCTGTTAAATGGTACGATCTCTGGCTTCAATCCAGCAGCGACCTCGCTCATTTCTAGCAGTACACCGAAGGAGAAAATGGGCTTTGCAATGGGGATCAGCCAATCCGGTACGGTTGCGGGTACGATTCTCGGGCCATTGATCGGTGGTATTCTGGCGGATACAATCGGCTTTCGCTATATTTTCTACATTACAGGCTCATGTATTTTCCTCGCGACATTGCTGGCACTGTTCCTCGTACGTGAGAAATTCGATCGCTCACTGGCAGCCAAAATGCCCAAAGTCTCTGTACTATCAGGCTTGCGTGAGCTGAGTCTAACACCACAGCTCCCTGCATTGTTTACGGTCACGCTGCTACTGCAATTTGCGATGATCAGTCCAATGACTTTGATGCCACTGTATGTGCAGAAGCTGCATGGAGCAACCGAAAATCTAGCGTTCTGGGCAGGTCTGGTGAGCGCGGTGACAGGCTTATCGAATATGCTGACCGCTCCTTTCCTCGGTAAAATCAGTGACAAATATGGAGCGCACAGGGTGTTGACGTTCTCGCTCATTGGAGCTGCATTAACGCTCATTCCACAGGCGTTTGTACAAAATGTAGGCCAGCTACTGGTGATCCGTTTTTTAATGGGATTATGTATGGGCGGTCTGCTGCCAAGCGTCAACTCGCTCATTCGTTCGTACACACCGGACGGGATGGAAAGTCGTGCATTTGGCTTTAACAGTAGTACGAATGCGCTGGGTAATATGACTGGCTCGGTCATGGGCGGTGTACTGGCAGGCTTTATCGGAATTGAAGGATTGTTCATCATGTCGGGTATGCTGCTTATGCTGAATATGGTCTGGGTACGCTCCAAGCTATATGGGAAGTCGTCGACCAAGCAGCAAAGCAAATCGGCGTAATTGTAAGAAGCACCAGCTACAAAAAAACCGCTTGATTGCGCAGAGTGTGCAATCAAGCGGTTTTTTTCGTTCCTATACTATTGTTTGTCAGCCACCATTATTTCTCAGCGTTAATGATCGGAGTGGCATGTATGAACGAGCAAATCGATTTGGCATGATGCTATGCCGATGAATGCGTGCAGGTAGGGTATAAAAACAGATTACCCCTTCACTCGTGCAATCGCCAATCCATCATAAGCAGGTAATAATGTCCCGGTCAGACGTGGATCGGATGCCATACGGCGGTTAAATTCGCGTACCGTCTGGATCGCTGGGCCGTTTCGTTCCAGATTCAGCGTGCGTCCGCGTAGCAACAAGTTGTCGCCCACAATAATCGCACCTGGCGTCGCTAATTCGATCGCATAATCGAGATAATTCACATAATTTAATTTATCCGCGTCGATAAAAAAGAAGTCAAAGCGCTGACCTTCTTGCTTTAGCTCAGCCAGACTGTGGATCGCTTCGCCAATTCGGTACTCGACCTGATCTCCATATCCGGCAAGTCGCATATGCTCCTGCGCAACCTCGGCGTAATCGGGACGAAGCTCTAGCGAGACAATACGTCCTCCTTTCTCCATACCTCGCGCCATGCACACACCGCTGTAACCGCCTAATGCACCGATTTCCAAAACCGAGCGTGCACCAGACATTTGTACAAGCAATGTCAGCAGACGTCCGTATCCAGGTTCTACCGATACCTCAGGCATTTTATTTTCACGAATCGTTTCTTTAATTTGTAGTAACAGCTCATCCTCCTCAATCAGTTCGTTCATGTATTGCTCCGCATTCGAGCCGTGTTGTTCTGTCATTTTAGTTCAAATTCTCCTTTAACCTCTATTGTTCTATGCAGAAATTCTGCTCGTTTTGTGTTCGATGTCGATTCCATTCAAAATACGCACTTTTTTTGTCGGAAACGTTTGTAAGAATAGACGCATTCACATATACTAGATTGTATGGTTTTCAGACGTAACCGGCAAGCAAAACACATGATCATACGATCCAGACGCTATGGACGGACCAATGGCAACAATTGCCGTGCTTGGATTGCAAACGGGAAATCAGCACCACCCGCTATTTTACAATAAACAGGAGTGAATCTCTATTATGAAACCTTATGAGTTAATTGCCACTTGCCCGATGGGTATTGAGGCTGTTGTCGCACGCGAGCTGAAGCTGCTCGGCTACGACGATGCACGCACGGAAAATGGTCGTGTACGCTTTAGTGGCGATCTAATCGACATTTGCCGCTGTAACTACTGGCTGCGCACTGCTGATCGTATCGTGATCAAGATGGCAGAATTCAAGGCAACGACCTTTGACGAGCTGTTCGAAGGCGTTAAAGCTGTGTCATGGGCAGACTTTATTCCAGCCGATGGCGAATTCCCTGTATCCGGTCGTTCGCAAAAATCCCAGCTCAGCAGCGTACCTGCCAGCCAGGGTATCGTCAAAAAAGCGATCGTTGAAAAGCTCAAACAAACGTATAACACGGAATGGTTCCCAGAGGATGGCGCACTGTATGCGGTCGATGTCTCTCTCATGGATGACGTCGCGCTGATCACGATGGACACAACAGGCCCTTCCCTGCACAAGCGCGGATACCGCAAAAATGCGACTGAGGCGCCACTCAAGGAAACACTGGCTGCTGCCCTCATTCTGCTAAGCCGCTGGGGCCCGCATCGTCCGCTGTATGATCCGTTCTGCGGTTCAGGCACATTACTGATCGAAGCCGCAATGATCGGCTGGAACATCGCACCAGGCTTGCGCCGTACCTTCCCTTCCGAGGGCTGGAGTATCATTTCGGATGAGCTATGGGAAGCTGCACGTGATGAAGCCTTTGATGCGGTACAGGATGATATTCCACTGGATCTGGTCGGTAGCGATATTGATCCATCCGCGATCGAGATTGCTAGAGCCTGTGCGAAAAGCGCGGGACTTGGTGAGGAGATCGAGTTCAAGGTTATGCCAGTCTCTCGTATTCAGCCTAAAGGCAAATTCGGTTGTATCATTACGAACCCTCCGTATGGTGAGCGTCTGAGCGAAACGAAAGAGGTCGAAGCGATGATTCGCGATCTGGGCAAAGCGTCTATCTATCTGCCAGATTGGTCGGTATTCGCTATCACACCGACACGTCATTTTGAACAATTTTTCGGACGTAAAGCAGACAAGCGCCGCAAGCTATACAATGGACGCATCGAGTGTCAATTCCTGCAATACCTCGGCCCATTGCCACCTCGTGCAAAGGCAGAAACGACGGAGTCGCAAGCCTAAGCGCTATACACGATGTTCATTTATACGCTTGGCAGCGAATTGCAGCTAAGAATAGAGCAAAACGTATAGAACGAAAATAGACCCGATTCCTTACCTCGATCCTATACACTGTCTATATACAAGCACCCGATCATAGATACGTATCTTGACTAGTTTACATCGGGGAACATCTATCATTAGACAAAACTACACCTACCACCGGATAGCATATTGCCAGCAGGCACGAGCCGTCCGGCGGTTCCGTGTCGTTTTTTATTGTTAACCTATCGTAAAATTAAATCGTCCGTTATGTTGCAATGACGTCAGAATGGTTTATGTTATTACAGTGTTAAATGATGCCACTACGTAAAATGCTTATCTAATACCCCGTATAAATAAGTTCCATCAGCTACTACGTCATTACTTGAATAAGTACAGGGAACATGTTAAACTGCACGCTAATCCGTATGTTTTCGCTATGTAATCATGTAAATGTAATGTAATTCGCTGGTGTAGAAGGATATGCGCATATCCAAGCTTGCCTATCCGTATTCAATCAAACGCCGTAACACACCATCATCGGCTGTGGGAACGGCGTCTTTAGCAAGGAGGCTTCTTTTATTTTGGAATCTTTTAATTCCGGTTCACAGCGACAAGGCTGGATTCAGCGATTGCTGTGGCCGTTTGCTCCCATTCGATTAACGTATCTAGCTTTTGTGATCATCATGCTGGAAAAGCTGATCTATTTGCAGAGCAATATTCATTTGCCCAATATCGATATGAATGATCTGGATAAGGTCACAGCGGTAGGCTCAATCGTACTGGCTTCATTCTGGGTCATATGGCTACCTAAGCGCGGACGCATTATTGCGTTAATCGTGCTGGATCTGCTACTAAGTTTTCTTATTTTCGCGGATCTCGTCTATTTCCGCTATTTTCAAGATTTTATTACCATTCCGGTATTAATGCAGGCAGGTCAGGTGGAATCGCTGGGCGGTAGTATTCGTGAGCTGCTTTCGGCAAACGATCTCTGGCTATTCGCCGATCTAATGCTACTCGCCGTTGTCGGCATCGTTCTGCTTGTGCTGCGTATCCGTCGCGGACGTTCTCGCTCTACCCTTACACGCTCCGCTTCCACATATCGTAGTGGCATGATGAGCAGACGCAAGCGTCTAACACTGGGCTTTACGAAAGGTGCGATACTATTCGTACTCGGCTGTGTGATGACCTTCGGCCCGATCAAGTACGCGACCTCGACATGGGCAACAGGCTTGTTCGTAGGGAACTGGTGGAATATGTCGCTTTACAATGTCACAGGGTTGCTCGGCTTTCACGGCTATGACATCTATCGGTATGCCGACGATCATTTTGGTAATGGTAATCAGTTATCGGCTGCACAGACCGATGAGATCAAGCAATGGTTTGATGCCAAGCAAAAAGGTCGCGCCAAGGCAGGCGATGACAAGCTATTCGGTGCATACAAGGATAGCAATGTAATCGTCGTGCAGGGTGAAGCGTTTATGAACTTTGTCATCGGTAAAAGCTTCAACGGACAGGAGATTACGCCTAACATTAATCGTCTGATGAAGGAAAGCATGTATTTTAGCCAGTATTATCATCAGACCGGACAGGGACGCACCTCCGATGCGGATATCGGCTCGAATGCTTCGCTGCATCCGTTGCCTACGGGATCGGTGTTCACCCGCTATGCGGATCATCAATACGATACGCTGCCTAATATTTTGAGCAAGCAGGGCTATGACTCCTATGTATTCCATGCGTATGAACCAAGCTTCTGGAACCGCTCGGTCATGTATCAAAATATGGGCTACAAAAAGTTTTTCAGCAAAAACGACTTTACAATCGACGAGCCACTCGGCTGGTCACTTGGCGATAAATCATTCTTCCGTCAATCCATTGAGAAAATGAGCACGCTCCAGCAGCCATTTTATTCGTTTATGATCACCTTATCCAGTCATCACCCGTATACCTTACCACCTGAGGTACAGGAGCTGGATATGGGCGATCTGTCCGGTACAACCTTTGGTGACTATATTCAAGCACTGCATTATGTAGATGCTGCCCTGGGTGAAATGGAATCAGAGCTAAAAGAAAAAGGACTATGGGATAAAACCATTCTTGTGTTCTATGGCGACCATGACAACTCACTCAAGGATAAAGCACCGATGGAGGAATTCCTCGGCAAGTCGCTGAGTGATCTGGATATGGAGCAGCTGATGAATCAAGTGCCTATGCTGATCCACCTGCCCGATGGCGCTCATGCAGGCACCTATGATATTCCAGCAGGACAATTGGATATGACACCATCATTGCTGCATTTGCTCGGTGTGAATGCCAGTCCGTATTATTTGATGGGTAATGATATGTTTAATCAAAAAGAGAAAAAGCTCGTCGTGCTGCGTACAGGTGCATTTAGTGATGGCGATATCTTCTACATTCCATCCGCAGATGGCGTGTTCGAGCATGGTACAGCTTATGATCTGAAAACCAGACAAACAACCGATATTGAACGTGCACGCGCTGGCTTCGAAGAAGCACAAAAGCGACTGAATATCTCGGATGAGCTTATTACCGGTGATCTAATTCGCGAGTTCCATAATGAACAGGCGCAGGCATCAACGAAGTAAGCTCATCCATTGGAGTAGTACAGGCGCTGATGAGCAGTATATGTGCTAATCCTTCACTATAATGTACAGCTATAACAATAAAAGCCTCCTACCCGCGGTTAGAACAACCGACTGGCAGGAGGCTTTATTTTATGCGTAGATCGTGATGCATCTGTCATTGCATAGCTCAGTATACTGTAAAGAAGCTGGGACAAACTGTCTTATCGCGGCTTCAATGAGCAAGCTATAGGATGCTATACGAATCACGCTTTTGGTTTTTTAACGAACTTGGCGACCTTCTCCAGCACTTCCTCTTCGGTTGGAGCGCTGACATAACGGCCGTTAATAAATACAAATGCACGCTTGCCGCATGGACCACAATAGGACTTGCAGCCAATCTTGATCTCAGCATCTGGTGCCATTTTTTCCAGCTTAGGAATGATTGTTTTGAGACGGATGTGATTGCACTCATCACATACGCGAATATCGTTAGCCATGACTATTACTGTTCCCTCCGGTCATCTTAGTGATGATGGTGACCGAAATCGCCTTTAGTTGGGTTCGTAATGACAAAGCCCTCTTCACCTACATACAGGTAATCGATTTTCACGCCATCCAGCCATGATTCATTCGGATCGACCGCTACATCAATTTCCTTGTCAGTGAAGACAACTTCTTCATGACTTTGTGGCTCAGCCAGGTCCATACCGTAGTGCACGTGGTCACCGTGAGAATGAGTCACAAATACACGCAGTTTCAAGCCGGCATTTTCCGGTTTGTCCATCTCTTTCTTTATTTGCTTCGCTGCATTGCGCGTAATTTTGACTTTCATGAGATCAGCTCCTTCGTTCAGTTCGAATCGCCTGCTGTATGGCAGGACGCAATAGTTCTATTGTATAACTCGTCCCGCCAATACGCAAGGCTAAACCGATACTCAGCGGCGCGGATCGTATTCGATAACAGACAGCTTGCTCTCCGCTCGGGACACAAACCAGTTCATCATGAGCAAGGTGACTCCGATATCATCAATCGGCATAAATGGCATCACATCAGGCATGACCCAGTAAGCGAGCACCGGAATAACAAACAGCATTTTTTCTTTTAATGGCAGCTGTCTGGAGGTCAGCAAGCCAGGCAATTTTTTAAATACATACAGCCATTGCTTTGCTGAAAATAAACGAGCCCATTTGGACATGTTGCATCTCTCCTTCATGATTATAGCGCCACAGCTGCGATCAGGGCGCCCTCTATCGGTATACATGCGCACGCACACGGTGCGTACTGTATATAATACGTTTGAGCTACAGAAAGTTTCAGGAAATTAGCTATTTTCCGCAAAAAAAAGAGCCTCTCTGGCAAGCAAAGGCGGCTCTGTGGGCAAGCTGGAAGTTCCGATTCAGGAGCTTCGCGCTCTTATGCAAAATTCCGTATTTCTCTATCGATGCATACCAGCTAGATTAGCGGTATACTTCTACTTCTATAAAACTCGGAACAGTACACTGTTGCTTTGCATGTGTGTTACTTGTGCTTTGCTTGCCTGTGTTGATTGCTACACGATGTTGCTCAATTTTAGTTCAGGCCTGTCATTTTACCACGGCTACGCAGCGCCAATCCAAGTAAAATGAGTGCGCTACCCAGTGCGTATACAGTGAATGGTGTCGTTTCTCCAGTTTGCGGTAAGTGATCAAGACCCATCATACCGCTATCATTCATTGTATTCTGACCTGCTGCCTGTTGTTCGTTTGCTTCATTTGCAGCTACGGTACCTGTACTTGCAGCTGTAACGATAGCTGCTGGTTCACCAGATCCTGGCAGCAATTCTGCGGATGCAATCATACCGTTAAGACCTGCTGCATTCACAGGATTAGATGGCTGTGTTGCATTATCCGTCGTGCTGACAGGTTCGCCTGTCGATGCCGCAGAGATGGCATTATCCGTTCCTGCTGCTCCGCCAGTCGAAGAAGTATCTACAGAACCGGTTGTACCGTTTGTGTTTGTACTACCATTGTCGGTAGGAGAAGAACCGTTACCACCGGAACCACCTGTATTGTTACCACCGGTCGAGGTATTACCAGGAGAGTTGTCACCACCCGTATTGCCGGTATTGGTGCCACCTCCATTATTATTTTCGCCATTATTGCCGTTGTTTCCGTTATTACCAGTGTTGCCTGTATTCCCATTACCACCAGTATTTCCATTATCATCGGGATCGGTACCGCCTGGATTACCTCCATTGTTACCACCATTATCTCCACCGCCATTGCCAGGCTGTGTTGGGTCTGTCCCACCATTAGAGCCATCGTCACCGCCACCAGGTGCAGGTACGAAGCTTTCATTGCCCAGCACGACCAGATCCAAAGCTGGTAAAATGCCATCTGTCAGCCCGATTGAGATTACGGAAGACTGCTCGCCAGTGCCTTGATTATTTTGAGCGTTGTTATTCTCAAGGATGGCAAGATCGAGATTGCTTCCCAGTACATTGTCCAAACCCAGCGATACTCCAGCTTGTTGCTGACTATTGCCAGTTGGTGTAGTTTGCTGATGATTGTCCAATACGCCCAGATGCACATCATCGACTACTGGAACACTGCCTGCACTTACTTCAACTACCGCTTGGCTATCTGTACTTGCTGCGCCACCAGACTGCTCATGATTGTCCAGCACGCCTACATGCACGTCATCGCCAATTATGGTGTCGGTAGCCCCTACTTCCACTACCGCTTGGCTGTCTGTGCTTGCTGCGCCACCAGACTGTTCATGATTGTCCAGTACGCCTACATGCACGTCATCGCCAATCACGGTATCGGTAGCTCCTACTTCCACTACCGCTTGACTATCTGTGCTTGCTGCGCCACCGGATTGCTCGTGATTATCCAGCACGCCCACATGCACATCGTCACCAATCACAGTATCAGTTGCTCCTACCTCCACTACCGCTTGGCTGTCTGTGCTTGTTGCACCACCAGACTGTTCATGATTGTCCAGCACGCCTACATGCACGTCATCGCCAATTATGGTATCGGTAGCTCCTACTTCCACTACCGCTTGACTATCTGTGCTTGTTGCACCACCGGATTGCTCGTGATTATCCAGCACGCCCACATGCACATCGTCACCAATCACAGTATCAGTTGCTCCTACTTCTACTACCGCTTGACTATCTGTGCTTACTGCGCCACCAGACTGTTCATGATTGTCTAGTACACCCACATGCACATCATCACCTACAACTGTATCCGTAGCTCCCACTTCCACTACTGCGGAGTGAGAACTGTCAATGTTTTGATCCGATTGCTCGTGGTTATCCAGCACGCTAACGTTTACATCATCGCCAACAATGGTATCCGTGCCGCTGATGTTTACGGCTGCGTTATGGCTGTCTTCACCTGTCGACGTATTCGCATCGGATGAAGGCAATACTTCCGCTTGTAGCTCATCAGCCAGGATGGTATCGGTAGCTTTCACATTCAGCAAAGAATCTGCTGTCGGATCAGCTTCATTGCCTGTAGTGTTATTGCTTTCCAATACACCTACATGCACACTTGTATCGCTCTCCTGGTTACCGATATCGAGCTTGAGCAAAGCATTGCTATCTGCTGCGGCTTGTGCCGTTCCATGTGACCATGCCATCGTTGCTGCCAGACAACCTGTTGCTACCATCATTTTCACTGACCATTTCATTGTTAATCGCTCCCTTATATTTTAATTAGACAAATGTCGATTAAAATAGGGAGCCGATTGCGGCGGTTGAGCAGGTGGTGCATTCATCCATTGACTACTTCCACGCTGAGACTTTGTACTGTAGATCCAGACGGGTTGTTTAAATAACGAAGCTTCCATCGCTTCCAATACCATAGCTGTCGGAGCTGTGCCACCACTATTACCACCGGATGAGCTCAACTGACCTCCAGCCGAACTGGAGCCTGCATTGAGCACACCGATCAGATCACCATTCCAGCCCTGCGCTAATGGCAGACCGGACGGAGCAAACGGCACCGGATCACCTGCACCTCTATCCGAAGTCCCGTTAGATACCGATTGAAGCGTCTGCTGAGCTGGTCCAGCTGGCAGGAACGAATTCGACTCATCTGAATCGTTCGTATTCGTTATCGTTCCCGGTTCTGTACTAGCACTCGGATCTATAGTCGCAGAATCAACATCGCTAACCTCTGTTGCAGGCTGATCGATAGTGGATACTGCTTGAACCGAGATATCCGCTTGATCGGAAAATGGCTCAGGCTGAATCGACTGCTGAGGCTGCTCCGTGCTAGCTATCGGAGATTGTGCAGTCACATCTTTAGCGATCGGATGCTTGATCGGTGATGCCGCTTCAACACCAGCTGGTCGCTCCGCTACAGGTGACTTGACTGCTGTCCCTGTATCGTTATCGCGCTCTGCTTGATGCTGTCCACCGCCGGGAGTCGTCCCGGAAACAGGCGCCTCTCCACCAGTACCAGGATTGGTAGAGATCGGTGGCATTGTAATGATAGGCGGTATCGTTCCCACGGGTGGAACGGTAACGGGAGTAGAGACTACAGGTAACGGATTGACTGTATCTTTTACAATCACGGGTACAGCTTCAACCACTGTTCCTGTTGTGTCTACGACTTCAGTTACAGCTTCACTCGTTGTCTCGGTTACTGCCTTTACGGTTTGATCAACCGTTTTCACCGTTTCGGCTACTGCTTCGGTCGTTGTAGATACGGTACCGGATACAGCAGAATTCGCCGTATTTACGGTGTCATTGACCGTATTGGTAACGCCTGAGGATACCGCTCCAGTAATATCTGCTGGCTTGCCAGACACGACCTTCTCTGCTTCAGTCGTCACATTTTGAGTCAGATCACTCACATTACTCACAATCCCTGCTGTGTTGCCAACCGCTTCTGTCACGACCTTCGTCGTATTGTCGACAGTGCCTGTTGTCTGTGAAACAACATCAGAGGTTGCTTTTTGAGCCGTATCTGCTACGGACTTGACGGTATCTGACAGTGTGCTCGTTAGCGAAGCTGTCGTACGTTGTACTAATCCAGATTCCGACGTCGACGCTGAACTACTACTTGCATTGGTTGTATTACCACCTGAAGCTTCATTAGTAGTAGAAGTTTCGCCGCTACTTGATGTGCTTTTAATCGAAACTCCCTTTTGAAGAGAGATTTCAACCTCTGCTGCATGTGTAGCAGGATGGTATAACCATACACATAGAAATAACAAAACAAATGACACAGGTAATCGATAGTTCATTGGAATATTCACCTCCTTTCACGTATGAAGTACAGGCATTAGACGTAAATAGAAAGGGGTAGCACCATCTGTATAATTACATACTCATTAATAATATTATGGAAAATTAGGTTATTAATATCATACCCGAAAATAAGTAATTATATTACTAAAATTGGCAGATTTATCACTTATAAAGTTATTCATTTTGCGAATTATTCTTTATGAAGGATTCATTGTACAGAAGGCTCTTCACAAGTGAAAAATATAAAAAAATAGAAGCTTGATCATATGGAGACTTCGCCATACAATCAAGCTTCTATCCTGTCTATTAGATGTACCGAGCACGAGCATAAAGCTCCATGCTTGGTACGTATAATTAAACGCTATAATTACTCGTCTTATCGCTACCTGCTGGTGGTGTGGTCGGATTTGTAGCTGAGCTTACAGCAGCTGGAGTGGATGACGTTTCTTTTGCTGTAGCGCTCTGCTTATCCTGCTCTTTGAATTCAGCCAGCTCCTGCTTCACATCTTCTGCTGCGGCCTCTACCTGCTCCTTCCACTCGCGCGCTACGCCGATCGATTCTTTGACCACGGCTACAACCTCGCGTCCTTTTTCCGTTACCTCATGACCCTTCTCGTTCCATTCCGGGCCTTTCTCTCGAAGCATCTCAGCGCCATACATCAGATCAGCACGGATATCGCGTCCGCTTTTTGGTGTGAACAGGGCTGCCGCTCCTGCACCGATCAGTGCACCTGCGATTAAGCCGTATACGAATTGTGTTTTTTGTTGATCCATTATGATCTCTCCATTCTCTGAATGTAAGTATTTGTTTACTATTACCCAGAATAACAGCTTTGCTATAGGTTTTACTAATCTTTGCTTGCAAACAGGCTAAGACAGAGCAAAGGACCTGTTTTATGCGCCCATTGTAGGCGAAAACAAGTCCTTTTTGCTATCTTCATATAATTGGATGAAATACATAACACGAGATCATGTAAATGTACTCTCCAAAGCATTCGATCCTTCATAAGCTTCATCCAAATCGAATAAAGGTACACGCGCAGCTATCGCTTCTGAATTTGATAAATGCAGCATTGACCGCCCTTGGCAATACATTCGGTACGTGTCACCTTAGCATCCAAAAGCTGCTGAAACAGCTCCTGCTCACATTGACAGGCAATTCCATGCTGATCGGCAACACGATTGATCGGACAATTATATTCATACATCGTATACGCATCGCTTCCGTTGCTCTCATAGCTCGCCATATAACCGCCTTGATGCTGAATCTCGGTCAAGGCTGCGACACGCTCGCCCAGACTTTGCTGCTCCATTAGCGGACGATACCGATCCAGCAGCTTTTGCTTACGTCCTTCAAAAATGCGAGTGATCGAGACATCATCAAGCTCATCCAGCAAATCCAATGTTAACTGATGATAATTATGCGGAAAATGCTCTGCTGCCTGTTCACTCAGTCGAAACCGTAAATAAGGTCGCCCTGTAGGTATGCGCACTGTCTCCGCCAGCAGTAATCCTTCTTGCTCTAATGACTGAATATGACGTCGAACAGCCATTTCAGTAAGCTCTAGTTTCTGGGCCAGATCCGATACGCTTGCCGGACCGCCTGTCTTCAGTAGCATCATGATCGTTCGCCGCGTGGACGGTTGTGGGTTGGCTTTCATCCCTGGACCCCCCTTTGCTATAAAAATAAAATGACCCTGTCCGCCATTGTCAGCGAAAAGGGTCACAGCATCCCTTTAATAATACCGTTATTGTAGCTTATCCGGCAGGGGATGTAAATTCAAAACGATTCATTTGTTAACAGCAAAGTTATCTCGAGCTTCAAAATAACTCCTCTGTATCCATCAAGTCAGATGAGTAGCCTATACATCCTCCCTGATATTTAAATGCTTCAAGCAATCATCCAGCCAGGCTACATACTATCCCAATTCACGATTCAAATACTCACTTACCTGCCGCGCAAATCCGCGCAGTACTTCCGGCATAATCATCGTCAACGGATGCAGTTCATGACGCGGCCAATCGTAATAATCCTGTACAAGTGGACGGCGCAGCTTCACCAGCTCCAGCAAACGAACGGCTATCTCCTCATCCATCACCTGCTCACCACGGATGATCTCAATAATATCATCATAGCTACTCGCATCGCGCATAATAAAGCCGTCGATCAAATAGCTCCCAATATCCGTTACACATTCAATGGCCAGATGAAGTGCACGCTCCTGCACCATCCCGCTAAACAGACTGCCATCCCAATTGGATGCAACCTGTTCCAATGCTTCATACACATCATCCAGTGCCGTAATACGGCGTTCAATCTGCTCACGATTTACGTAGTACACCGTTTGACACCGCCTTTGCGATTATAATCGTATCCTTGTCCGAAAATACAGGGTGTATACTGCTGCCTGCGCATGCCATCAGGCAATATAAAAGATAACTCCCTGCTCCTTGCGAACCATCGTTGCGTACAGAGTTTTGATTTGTTTTAAATATTCTGCAATGTATTCAAAAAATTCATCAGCCTGATCTCCAGCATAGATCGGGTAAATTTCTTCTTTGACAAGCACATCAAAATCATACATGCTTTTCAGCTCTTCCTCTGTCAGCGATTCAAGAAAACGAGATGCTTCCTGTACCTGTTCAGGAAACAGATAAAATGCACCATATTCTCCAAACTCCAGAAATTGCCCGCTAATCATCGGCACAACATACCCTTTTGGTGGCGCACCATCAACCAATTCACCGCACAGCATAAAATGGAGGGCTTGCCAGGATTTATCGATATCCAAACCAGAGAAATCTTCTAGATCGATATCCTCCAGATTTCGTTTGCCCTGAGCTAGCTGCTCCACCAGGGTACGGTCGACTGCCAGATAACCTCCGATCATGCCCATTCGATCATTCCTCACTTTATTGAATGTTGAAAATTAATATTCGTAATCAACGGCAATCGTCGATTCCTTTACGGTCGCAATATATTCCGCGATTTGTACATGATCTGGATGTACTTGATATGCTTGAAGATCGTCCAGCGAATCGAAGTCACTAACCAGTGCTACATCGTAGGAACGCTCGCTGCGAATCACATCCACACCTACTTGAATAGAACGTAATGTCTCAACTTTGCCTTCCAGCGCACGCAAACCTGTAATTACATTGTTAATAATTTCCTCAGAAGGATTTTTGAATTTGAACAGGACAATATGCTTGATCATCGTCACAGCAACTCCTTTTTATATGTATATAATGTTGAGCACCGAGCGATCCGAAGTCGCACACTCACCTTTCTATCGTATCATATTCAGCATCAATTTGCGCCTATCGGCGATCGGCTCATTCGCTTGATATATTTGTTCCCTCTCATTGTGAACCATGCTGCTGCTTACTATAAAAAGTACCTGAAGGAGATTAGATTCACCTGCTGCGTACAACACAAAAACCGGAGCAGGATAGCTGCTCCGGTTTTGTGTATACTGTATCATATCAAATGTAAAACAGTGATTTCATTTTTATCCCACTACGCATCGTCTATTCTTGAATGAATAGCGCCTTCATTAGGAATCTTATCATTACTCCTCAGACTTTTCTTCGTCTGAAGCTTCAGCTGTAGCTTCACCGTCTGCTGCTTCTTCATCAGATGCAGTAGGTGTTTCCAGATCCTCATCAGCTACACGCGGTACTGCGACAGAAGCCAGAATGTCTTCACCATGCGAGATCAGCTCTACGCCGTCAGGCAATTCAACATCTGCGGCTGTAATCGT
Organism: Paenibacillus hunanensis; assembly: GCF_034055775.1. Taxonomy (NCBI): domain Bacteria; kingdom Bacillati; phylum Bacillota; class Bacilli; order Caryophanales; family Paenibacillaceae; genus Paenibacillus; species Paenibacillus hunanensis. Next base: position 3,873,316 of record NZ_CP139194.1, read on the forward strand.
ATCGCCGATTTCCAGCTTGGATACATCCACCACGAGTGTGGATGGCAGGTCTTTCGCAAGACCGGATACTTCCAGCTCGTTCGTTTGAGTTTGTAGAATACCGCCCACCTTAGTTCCTGGTGCTTCCCCATGGAAGTCCAGTGGTACGCTAACTGTAATTGGTTTTTTAGAGGATACCTGCAAGAAGTCGACGTGCAGGATGCGTCCTTCACGACGCTGAATATCCTTCAGTAGTACCTGTACACTTTTGCCGTTATCGAGCGTTAGTGAGAAGATATCTGCACCACCGCGGCGTGCTTGTACCTGTAATTGCTTGCTGTCCACATGTACCGGAATACTTCCCAGATCAGGTCCATATACAACGCCCGGTGTACGACCGCTGTTGCGCAGTTCGCGGACCGCGGAATATTTAGTTGCTTCACGTTTTTCAGCTTTCATTTTCATAGTAGTCATACGAATTGACCTCCCTAGAATGATGAGCAATTTTGCTGTATGCAGAGTGCATAGTATGCAATTGAGCCAGCAACCAATACGACTGGCCATTGTTCTTATATACCCGGAGAGAACGCAAATGTATCAGAAATACGGAATTTTCTTCAATTTTATCATCTGATTTATCATCTAATTTTCTATAATAAAGCTGTAATAAAGCGTTGATTCTTCTTGCTAACAAAGGCGCGAAAAGGATAAAAACACTGGTTCCAATCTAAGCCTTCTTTTATACGATCCATTGTCCTATTTGTTCCGAATCATTTTGCTTCTGACTTACTGTAATAGGCAGAAATTGACCTTCTGTGTTCACTATGTCGTTTTGTATGGAAGTAGTGTATACAGGAATGTAACCTATTGATTATTCTAATTGTGGTATATCTATATCACAGCCTAATTAACCAATTAGTCTAACAACCAAATAACTGTTTTTCGTTTCTTTTGACATCGACTTGCTGACTATTATAATCATTTTCCACAATCAAATTATTAAAAATATTACATTACAACATTTTCATTTTTTGGTAAACATCCAATGGTTGAATACATTTTCACTTGTGTTTTTGTCAATTTGTATGGTCGAATTGATTTTTTGAAAAATTACCTTATTTTCATGTGTTATTTTGGCAAAAGTTCGCTTGAAACGAGCCAACTTGTGTTGTAGGATGTTGAAAGGGTCATTAAACCGACTGCTATAAAATGAATAATTACTTTTATCGGAGGAAATATGCCTAATCAACCAGAACGACATTTTATAGAGGCGTGGTCTCTGATTAACCGTAAATACCTTGGTAAAGGTGTCCGCGTCAAACGTTTCCGTCGACCAACACGCTGTCAAATTCGCAATCGCGTTTTGCTGGCTGTACTGATGGTCAAGGATATCAAGCTGTCCGAGCTCGCGGAAAGGTTATCAGTTTCTTCACGCAGCGTAAGCGCCTGGGTGTATGAAGGAAGATTGCCGGGCAAAGCGAACCTGGAAAAAGTATGTAGGGAGCTTGGCTATCCGCATCATATCCTATTCAACCCACAGGTGATTAACAACAGTCCTGTCATCTGCCAACAAGCACCATCCCGCTTCATGAAACGTACCATCACACGTTCTCCGGTACGTAACCACATTTTAACTGGCCTTTGTATGGTTCACGATCTATCTGTAACCGATGTCAGTCACTGGATTGGCGTGCATCCGGGTACATTCCGCAAATGGCTTCATCAAGCTACATTGCCTTCACCCGCTTTTCAGGAAAAAACAGAACAATTTTTCCGCATTCCCAAATCGGTTCTTTTCGCTGATTGTGTCCTTGGCGAGCAGCAAGAAGTAGAGCTTGAAGAATATGCAGAGCTGAAGAAATAAGCAAAACGCTTTTTATGACGTTATAAACTGTGAAATATTTGACACAGTTTAACGAATGAAATCGTTAGCCAGTACGTCTGGTGCATTGTAATATAGATCCTGTTAGAGCTCCGCCGTTTCCGAATCTCGGTACGAAGTGGAGCTCTTACTTGTCTGGACATATAATAGGTTAGTTAACAATTTGTACGTTTTTGTTAACTGCTGTATATCATAGCCTTCGATTATATCGGATACGTAGTTGCATAAGATATGTAATTACATCAGATATGTAGTTACACTGGATACGTAATCGCCATATCGTCGAATTGAATTTATATTTAAGCTCTATCCAAATACAAAAAGCCGTGGAAGATGAGTGTCATTCACTCTTCATCTACGGCTTTTATGATTTTCTTTTATAAACTATTCTTGGGGCTCATTCCTCAATAACAGTGGTGGTGCAGTAGACTCACGACAGATTAGCTCAGGCGCATGAATCTTCTCATCCACATGGCCTCGACCCTCCAGCATCTGCAATATAAGCTCTGCGGCCGCTGTACCCAGTGCGTGCTTCGGATGGCTCATTGTCGTTAACTTTACCTCGGTTGCTGTAGCGAGAAATGAATCGTCAAATCCAACCATAGACAGCTCTTCAGGCACACGTAGCCCGGCCTCGCGTACTGCCTGAAGCAGCGTAACTGCCAGTTCATCATTGTACAATACCCAGCCTGTGGCGCGTTCAGAACGAGCCGCAGCAATCAGGCGACGCGCCTGCTCCAGCGGAGCCGAGTGCTTATCCTCAGTAGTGTAGGTGAAAATTAATGAGGGCTGTAGTGGAATATGATGCTTGCGGTGAGCAGCCACAAAGCCTCTCATCCGTCGTACACCCTGCATATCGTCTGTTTTGAAAAATCCAGCGATCCGGCGATGTCCCAGCTCGATCAGATGCTCAGTCGCCAAAAAGCCGCCACGCTCATCATCCATGCGTAGACAGGGGGAATCCATCTCCTCGTAGCTTGCATTAATCATCAAGTAAGGAATCTGGCGATTCTCGATCGTCAGAAAATAATTCAGATTGCGGCTCCGTTCTCCACTACGGGTCGGCTCGACGATCAACGCCGCTGGAGACTGGCTAAGCATCATCTCCAGACATTCCCGCTCCTTGTCCGGATCATTATCTGTACTGGCGAGCAGCAAGCGATAGCCTTCCTCACGCAATCGCGCTTCGATCCCCTGTACGATTTGCGGGAAAATATAATCGGAAATGTACGTCGTGATCACACCTACCGTTTTATCGTGGCTTGTCGTGCGGACGACCGGCTCCGTTACAAACGTACCTTTCCCCTGAATACGATTTAACCAGCCGTCTCGCATGAGCTCACCCAATGCCTGTCGTACGGTCTGGCGGCTTACTTCAAATTGCTCGGCAATCTCATGCTCTGATGGCAGACGACTGCCTGGCTGTAGACGGGAGGAATGAATCCAGGAAAGAATCTCGTCCCGTACTTGTCTATATTTAGCGGTCATGGCCCCTCCTGGCTGATTGGATTACAACAGCAATCCCGTTTTCGATCACAATGCATACACTCCATTGTACCATATGGCATGATACTCGCGTAGCATGATGCTGTTATCGTTCCGTTTGTTGTACATACATTTTAATAAAACGCTTACATATTGTCTATACAATTCATTTTATTTCTATCATAATGTAGATGCTAACGTATATGATCATGTATACAGCAGGTCATTATTTTATAGTAGTCGTACAATCTCTTCAACATACAGCAAAAAAGCCGCAGAAGTATCTTCTACGGCTTTCTCCTCCTCTACTATGTACCCATCCAGCGACTGACCAGCTGGGCGACAATAATTAAGGCCCCGAATTGAAGTGAGGTGCGCAGCGATAGCCATAATAACTGCTGATGAGTTTGCAGATTACGATGGGACTGCTTCATTTTCGTATACATACGGCATAATGGCAGCGCAGCAAGGAGTACAATAACAGCATAGACCGGGATAACGCGTGCTACGGCACAAAGTGCAATGCTCAATAGCGCCAGTATTAGCAAAAAGACCGAGAAACGAAACGATTTACGTTCACCCCACATGACGACCAGTGTACGCTTGCCCACCTGACGATCCGTTTTCCAATGTAAAAAGTGGTGATTGAAAAACGTCAGTGTGGTCAGCAAGCCCATCGGCAGTGACAATAACCACAGCCTGATATCAAAATGACCTGTTTGCACATAATACGAGCCCATCACCGGGAATACACCAAATGATAACACATGAGCAAATTCGCTTGTGCCTTTACCCGCATAACCATACCGAATGGGAGGTACAACATAAAATAATGCTAGAAAGCAGCCCAGACCACCAAGTAGCAGCACACCCCAGCCGCTCACAAAGTACAGCACGACTGCGCAGGCAAGCGCTATACCAAGCATCGCCCACGTTACGAGCTCAAATGTACGCTCGTCCCATTTACCAGATGTTAAATACCCTGAATCGGTAGAAATCGCTTCATCCGATTCATAGGCTGCCTGATCTGCTCCACTACGATAATCCCATAGATCATTAATCATCATCGAAAAAATATGAGCAGCACAGGAGCCAATCATCGTTACCAGTGCAATCCATAGACTAAACTGCTCATTCCATACCCATGCTGCCAGTGTCCCCTGTATGACACATATCGCCATCAAAGGTACAAAGTGCATTCGTGAAGCCTGGCGAAATTCCTGCCATTTGTTCATCGTATCCCCGCTTTCCGTGCACCATATTCATCTGGTTCATCCAGATGGTCGTATACCTCATCATTAAACGTTGAATACAGATGGGAAACGCTGGTAAAGAGATGCGTTGTTAGAAGTAGGATATTCGTTATTCGTCATCAATGATCTATCCACAACGGCTACATTAAGAAACAGCAAAACTTAAAAAGACCGGAGTTCGCCATGTATACAGCGAATCCCAGTCCTTTTAGCTACTATAAATAATTGCTATGCATCAACTAATTGCTATACATCCTACTTACGATAATAAAGCCAGAAAGGCTAGCTCCTATCCAATATTACGACTTAAAATATCCAAAATCTCTTCCTTGCTACTTGCCTGAAGCAGCTCTGCGCGGAATTCATCATGAATCAGCTTACGTGACAGAGCGACCAGAATCTGCAAATGCTCATTGCCTGCATTAGCTTCCGGCACACCGATCATAAATGCCATCTGTGCTGGATCTCCATCGAGCGAATCCCAATCGATCGGCTGTTGAAAACGTGCAAAGCCAAGCACTGCGCGCGCCACACCGGCAGCTTTACCATGCGGAATCGCTACACCAAAGCCAATACCGGTCGAGCTTTGCTGCTCACGAGCTAGTACTGCACGTACATAATCTGCTGTATCGGTTACTGCACCTGCTGCGGTCATCCCTTCGGCAAGCTGCTGAATCGCTTCTTCTCGAGTCGATACGGAGGATGGCAAGAAAATACTTTCAGGTTGTAGCAATTCACGAATATTCATGGAATAGGCTCCTTTAGCTTCTATATAATAGATACGACTTGAAATGACAACGACCGGATAGGGTGTCCGGTCGTTGCTGGGGTAGGGTATAGATCAGGATTTTGAGGGTAGGGTTATCGTTCGTAGCGATTCAATTATGCTACAGGTGCTTTGCGTTTCAGCAGCAGCACCATCAGTGCTGTTACAACTGTACCGATTGCGATGGACAGTACATAGTAACCGAGGTGATCGATTGCGTTTGGAATGAACAGTACGAACACACCACCGTGAGGTGCATGCAGTCCACAACCGAACATCATCGATAGTGCACCAGCTACAGCCGAACCTACCATAAAGGAAGGGATAATCCGAATCGGATCAGCTGCACCGAACGGAATGGCACCTTCAGTAATAAAGGACAGACCGAGAATGGATGCTACTTTACCTGCTTCGCGTTCTTCTTTTGTAAAGCGTTTTTTCGCGATCAGTGTTGCCAGCCAGATACCAAGTGGAGGTGTCATACCTGCTGCCATAACCGCCGCCATTGGTGTGAAGATCGATGCGCCAAGCAGACCTACTGCAAACGTATATGCTGTTTTGTTGAACGGACCACCCATATCGAACGCCATCATTGCACCGAGAATGGCACCAAGCAGAATCGCGTTACCCGCACCCATATTGGTCAGCCATGCAGTCAATTGAGCGAGCAGCCATTGAATCGGTTCACCGATAACGTATACCATCAGCAAACCAATGATAAGAACGGACAATACAGGAACGATCAGAATTGGTTTTAGACCTTCAAAGTTACGTGGCATTTTGATGTGCTTGATCAGCCAGTGAGCAACATAACCAGCGATGAAGCCGGCGATGATACCGCCGATGAAGCCAGCGCCCATGTCTTTTGCCAGTACGCCACCTACGAGACCTGGAGCAAGACCGGGTTTACCCGCGATCGAGAAGGAGATGAAGCCCGACAGAACGATAACCATCAGACCCATGGAAGCGCCGCCGATTGTAGACAGTGCCGCTCCGAGCGAGCCTTCCACTTGATCTACGCCACCTTTTGTAAACGCAAACAAGAAGGAGAAGGCGATAATCAGACCACCTGCGATAACGAGTGGCAGCATATTGGATACACCATTCATCAGATGCTTGTAGAACAGGTTTTGCTGTTTCACACCACTATCGGCTGGTGTTGTAGGAGCAGCAGCTGTAGAGCTGGATGGCTGCATATTCAATGCGCGTGTGATCAGCTCACCCGGTATTTTAATCCCCTGTGCTACAGGTACGCGTACAACAGGCTTACCTGCAAAGCGTGCTTCATCCACATCGGTATCTGCTGCGATAATGATCGCATGTGCTTCTGCAATCTCCTGTGGTGTGAGTCCATTTTCGACACCGACCGCACCTCGAGTTTCTACTTTGATCTCAATGTCTTTTTCTTTCGCAGCTTTGGCGAGTGACTCGGCAGCCATGTACGTGTGAGCGATACCAGTAGGACAAGCGGTAACAGCTAATAATTTTTTCATTGTAATATCCCCTTCATGTTCATCTCTTTCAATCAGCCATTCATAAATATGCCGTGTACGACCGCGTCTGATTCGGTGCCATCCGAAATATGGTAAAACGCTTACAAACTTGTAAAAAGGTTGTTTGTCGAATCGTTTAAGCGATTATCATGTCCAGTCCGTGCTTACGGAACTGCCCAATCATGGATACAGATGCTCCCCCATCGGTAATGCAATAATCGATATCGGATAGATCGGCGAATTTGGCATAAGCGATACCGCCAATTTTGCTATGATCAGTTAGCAGAATGACCTGTTTGGAAATATCGATCATTTTCCGTTTGATTGCGGCTTCGGTCAGATTTGGAGTCGTAATTCCTTCTCTAATATCCAAGCCATTCGTTGCCATAAATGCTTTGTCCACTCGGATCATATCGAGTGTGCGCTCTGCCATCGGCCCGACAAATGCCTGGGTATCCGGCCTGAGCAATCCGCCAATGATCGATAATTCGATGTTGCGGCAATCCTTAAGTTCCCCCAGTACAATTACCGAATTGGTAATTACCCGGATGCCAGATCGACTACGAAGCTCTCTAGCTAGTGGAAGTGTCGTTGTTCCTGAATCAAGTAGGATCGTATCACCTTGATTGACCATCTCTGCTGCCCTGCGTGCGATGCGTTCCTTTTCCTCACGATAGGAGTCTTCCTTATCGACCATATTCGGTTCAAAGTCAACACTCTGTAGCGAGATCGCTCCGCCATGGGTTCTTTTCAGCAGTCTGCCATCCTCAAGCTCTTTTAGATCGCGCCTGACTGTTGATTCCGAAACCTGAAACACTTCACCTAGTTCCTGAACCGATGCCCGCTGGTTTTGCTGCAAATACTCCACCATCTTATGCTTTCGTTCTTGCTCGAAAAGCATCGGGACATCACCACCTGTCTGTCAATTTGCTATATTATCATCCAACCTGTGATCGAGGCTGATCATGTTTTGTCGCTTCATGATTATTTGTGATCGTTTATGATCATCCTTGATTGATTATGATTATAATAACGCTTTCATGACTTGTCAATAACTTTATTTTCAGTGTTCTAAACAGTGGTTACTTTAGCAACTTATGTATATTATATCGTCTAGAGTTCCCTTTAATTTTACAGTTTTCGGATAAAAAATTTATTTTTTTATTGTTATGGGCTGAACTATGTATTTGCTCTTATCCCTTACTATGACTGGAATTTTTTAAACTTGATTCAATATTCATTATGCTCGCTATCTCTATAAGCTTCCATATCTATTTATTATTATCGGAATTAGTAATCTTATCCTTTTCAACAGAAAATGTGCAGGCTATCGATGATTTATTCGTGAATGCATCTGTGCACGGATGATCATACTAAAACGATCACAAATGCGCATATATGCAAATAGCAATGTATTTCGATCATCAATATGGTATTATTCCATCATCACTACTTACTTATGTTGTACATAGAAAAAGAAGCTGGAGAGGAAGAGAAGTATTAAAATGATAAAAGTAGATAATCAAAGGGGCGATTTGATGAAAACTAAACGAACTAGAATGCAGGAGCATGCTGCCCATTCCATCTGGCGCTTGTATGCTCGTCCAGCTTTAGCTGTAGTACTCACATCGGCAATGTTAACGACAGGTTTAGTCTTACCCTCTTCAATTCTTCGTAGTGCTGATGCAGCAACGACCAGTTCTGCGGCTACAGCATCGACTTCCAAGCAGGCTGTAAGCGCAAAGACAGCTCAGCAATCGTACAATCTATTTCTACAGCGGCTACAAAAGCCGTCTACACTCGGGTTAGCACGCGCGACGCTGATTAACCGTATTGCTCAGTTCGATACGTATCGCGCCAGTATAGCTGTGCTTCAATTGGAAAATGCGTACAATCAGCATTTTAGTTATGCAGAGGATCTGATTTATCAGGAATCGATTCAGGATCAATTAATGAAGAAATATAAATCCGATCTGACGATGAGACAGGCGGTATCCCTCATGTCAAATGCGTCGGATCGTAAAGCCATGCAGATGCTTGCAGATATGGGCTATCGTCTGGAATCAAGCGAAGGTGTCTTTTATCCGATCATCGATTATCCAGCATTCAGTACTTTCCTGTCTTATATTAGTCCAGATATTCGCGATTATATCCTGATCATGTCGTCAGAAGCGAAGTCTGCAACGACGAGCGATGCAGGCATTATTATTCCTCCGGCAGAGCTGCTCAAACGTGGACTGGCGAAGGAAGCCTTTTTGAACAACTATGCGGTATCTAATCGGCGAGCCGCTGTAGAGCAGGAATATCGACTGAGCCAGTATTACATTTTCTACGGCTCGGACAACACTCCACTGTTCGATCCTCAGACACTGGAGATTGATCCGCAGTTTCAGGAAGCGTATCATAAGCTGCTGAATAACTATAGTGCTGAGCAGATTAAGGGCAGTAAGATTCTTACCAATCTGTCTGATCTGATGAAACTGGTGGATCAAAATGGTGGGAAGCGTACCAGCGTCGTCGATCAATTCCTCAAGCAGCGTGTAGGGGAGTTATTTTAATTCGTCCTGAGCATACCATTAATGATTTATATCCCTGCTTTAGATAAAAAGCAGTCTGTCTGATGATTCGTATGTGTGCCTCCTATCCAGCTATGTTTGAATATCAAGGTCATTTGCCTGATCTGTCATGCAGGTTTAGACATACCTACAATACGTACAATTATCGTACACAGCAGAAAGTTCCCATATGCTTACATTGTATGAGCTATAACAAAAACCGCCTTCGGATGAAAGGCGGTTTTTGCTCTATTTCGCGTCTTCCTGATCAGGTATTCGCTGGGTATAACACTTACGTTATATCGATTTATAGGTACGATGAAGTCTATCTAATGATCCGCTGAATGCTCAAAGCTCGGCTGTAGCTAGTCGATCTGCTCTTTCAGCACAAGCAGTCCAGCAGCGGCGGCTGGCCAGCCTGCATAAAAGGCTAGATGGGTCATTGCGGCGGCAAGCTCGGTAGCGTGTAATCCATTTTGCTGAGCTAACTCGATATGGTACGGTAATTGACTCTTATGACGACCTGCAACTAGCACCGCAATCGTTAGCAAGCTACGCTCGCGCGGACTTAGCTCTGGATTGCGCCATAGATCGCCAAACAATACCTCTTCACTATAACGTGCAAAATCAGGCGCCAGCTCCCCGTAGACCTGCTGTACATCAGATACGGGTGCGTCTAATACAGCCTGAGTGGCTGTAGGTGGTGTATATTGCTGGCCGCGAGCTGCCATGGGCTGGCGCTCAATCATCTGTGCTTGACCATTGCCAAAGCTCCAATTCTCTAGGCCTGTTTCCAGCAATGTAATAAACACATCCTGCTGACGTACACCCGCTCGCTGTTCTACTAGCTCGGCAGCACGCTTGTAAAATGCCTTCTTCTGCTCCACGCTTCGCCCTGAGCCAAGTGTAATCTGAATATAGAGCAATCGATCGCTACGCTCCACATCCAGATAATGATCATCGTACATGAACTGCCCCTGCTCATGAGCATGAAACACCTGAAAATAATCCTTATCCGGTACTTGAAAATGCTCCTGCAACGCCTGCATTAATCCCTCGCTAATCTGCTTGAGCTGCTCACTATGATACGCTTGCTGCTGATAATCTGTTCTTATAAATGGCATATCGATTGCCTCCTGTCTCAATGATACAGCTTACGTCCTTACGTCGTCTGTTCGAGCTTGCGCTCTATTCATAAGTGTACAGCGCTGCTCTTCATTCGTATAATTGAAAATAATAAACAAATCATTCAATTTATCGAATGGAGTATATACTATGGATCTAAAAGAATTGACGACGTTTCGCACTGTTATTCAGGAGGGCACCTTCTCACGCGCAGCAGATAAGCTGCATTATGCTCAATCTACAGTGACCCATCAGATTCAGCGTTTAGAAAAGGAGCTGGGCATTCAGCTATTCAAACGCGGCTGGGATGCAGAGCTTACAGAAGCAGGCAAAATCTATGCAGTCGAGGTTGATAGTCTGATGGCACACTGGCAGCATGTACGAGATCAGGCGCAGCAGCTTCAGCAGGAAGAACGCGGCATATTACGAGTCGGAATGATTGAAAGTATATGCACTACATGGCTACCCACGGTCATGTCACGCTTTGCCGAGCAAAAGCCTCGGATTCAGTACGAGCTAACGGTAGGCAATACGGATACGTTGACGCAAATGCTAATCGAGCGGCAAATCGAGCTAGCCTTATGCGGTGAACCGACGAAGCTGGATTTGCTTCATTTTGAGCCGTTATATACGGAACGAATCGCCTTTATCGTACATGAGCAGCATCCGTTAGCACACAGAAGTCAGCTCACACAGGATGATCTACAGCAGTATCCGCTTGCTGTCGGTGGTCGAAGCTGTCTGTATCATCTACGCCTGGAAAAAGAGTTTTCCCGACTCAAGCTACAGCCTTTCATGCATTCTATTAGCCAGCTGTCCGCTGTACCTGCACTGGCAAAGGCCACAGGCAGTATCGGGGTAGTGCTTGACTCTACCTTTATCGACAAGCAGATGGTAAAGCTCGAATTCCCACTCGCAGAGCCATATCTGAATATCGGATTATTGATGCTACGCGAGCAGAGCTATTTGCCATTATCGCGCCAGTTACTGATGAATATAGTAAGGGAAGAAGCGATCCAATGACCTAGCTGCGATTAGGGGTAGGCTCCCCTACAATCGCCATCAAAAATCCGTCATATCCTTTTTCCCCTACTGTCTGAATCGTTGTCACACTACGCAATCTTGGCTCATCATGAATCAGATCATAAAATTGTCTCACGCCATGTATACGCGGATCGGTGCTATGCTGGTCAATGACCTCTCCCTCACGGACGACATTGTCAGCAAAAATGACGGTACCTGGATGTGAGAAATGAAGCGCCCATTTTAAGTAAGCCGGATTGTTCGGCTTATCTGCATCGATAAAAATAAAATCGAATGGCTCTACCTTCTCGTCAGCCAGTTGTTGGAGTTGTTCGAGCGCTTCGCCAGTACGCTGCTCGATCCGCTCATACACGCCTGCCTGCTCAAAGTTAATACGTGCTACGGCTGCATGATTCTCTTGCAGCTCCAGTGTAACGACTTGTCCGTCCTGTGGTAGCGCCTGTGCCATCCAGATTGTACTGTAGCCGCCCAGTGTGCCAATCTCCAGTACGCGCCGTGCACCGGACATCGTAATCAATTGCTGAAGTAATGCTCCCTGTGCTGGAGACACATCGATCGGTGGCAAATTCGCTTTGCGGTTACGCTCAAGAATTTGTTCAAATAGTCCTTGCTTCAGATGAAGACGTTCATTTACATATTGATCTACCTCGTGCCATTGCTGCTGTGCGTTATTGAGATGTTGTTGTGTCATTATCGTTCACGCTCCTGTTCATAGTAGGCGACGATCGGTGGTTAAGAATCGCTGCTTGAGGGAGATTAAATCAAGCTGACTTCTCTCTCGCTTCAAGTCGATTGCAATTGTAAAATGATTTCTTTGTGTGGATCTCGTCCGCCTCTGAACAAAGCATAACCCTTTTTATTCGATAAATATAATATATCTTTATGACTTATTCATAGATTAAAGTTATGATTAAAGAAAAGCCAGGTTGATGTTGAGGGTTGTGTATGATGTGTGATTGCTACATCTAGTATGGTCTATGATCTCTCGTCTGGAAAAGGAGAATACCGATGAATCTGCATGCGTTACGTTTATTTTATACAATTGCGACGACTCGCAATGTTACTCGAGCAGCAGAACAGCTAAATATTAGTCAACCTGCGATTACAGCTCAGGTGAAAAAGCTGGAAAAGGAGCTGGGCATCGTGCTGCTACAGCCTGCCGGTCGCGGAATCGCATTGACACCAGCTGGAGAAGATATTGCGTTGCTGGCAGCTCGCTTATTCGCAGTAGAGCAGCAAATTGAGCAGTTTTGCGGACAGATTCAGCAAGGACAAGCTGGACAGATTGCGCTGGCTGCCACCTATTTACCTGCTCACGTTCTGCTACCCGGCTGGCTCTCCCGTTTCAAAAAGCAATATGAACAGGTCGAGCTGACCATTCATACGACGAACTCGGCGGAAGCCTTACAACTGCTCACCTCTGCGCAGGTCGATCTTGCTATCTATGGTGGTGTACCTGAACGAGCAAGCGAATGGGTCGAGATGGAGGAATTGTTTCGGGATGAGCTGTGGTTTGTCGTTGGCCCGGAGCACCCTTATGCCAATCAGCGCATATCGCTGTCCCAAATGATGCAGGAGCCATTTGTCATGCGTGAGCAGGGCAGCTCGACCCGTGAGCGACTGCTGTCGCTGTGCCGCACACACAACTTACCTGCACCAAGCATTCCACTACAATTTAATGGATTATATGAAGCCATTCAGGCTGTAACTGCTGGATACGGAGCGAACTTTATCTCATCGCTGATCGTACGAGACGAGGTCGCTCGCGGAACACTTTGCCGGGTGTATGTGGAGGGGATTCATCTGGAAAATACGATTTCAATCTGGACGCGCAAGCATGAGCCTTTGTCAGCGGCAGCCAGTCATTTTGTAGATCTGATTCGCAGTCATCCATTTAAGCAAACGATACAGTAACTGATCTAAAAGGAATACAAGATGGATGAAGATATTTGAAGTATACAGGCTAAGCGTGTGACCAGATGTGAACGAGGCAATAGGATTAAGCAGCGAAATCGGCAGATATGTATACAAAAAGGCGGCAAGGTAATTTTACCCTGCCGCCTTTTTTATGAGTATGATAAAGCTTAAACTATTGAAATTAAGCTGCTTTTTGTTGTTCAGCTAGTTTTTTGGCAATTGGTTTTTTCCATACGCCAAGGATCAGACCCGAAATAACTGCGCCGATGATCACCGCCAGCATAAATAACAAAGCATGGTTTGCTAATGCTGCAACGAAGATACCGCCGTGTGGTGCAGGCAAGTTGATATGCCACAGCTGAGTCAGACCACCAGCTACCGCGGAACCAATGATGCAAGAAGTCAGGACACGCAGTGGATCAGCTGCGGCGAATGGAATCGCACCTTCTGTGATGAAGGACAGACCCAGTACATAGTTAGTCAGACCGGACTTGCGTTCTTGCTCAGTAAATTTGTTTTTAAAGAACGTTGTTGCCAGTGCGATTGCCAATGGTGGAACCATACCACCTGCCATAACCGCCGCCATCATCATACCGTTTGTATTACCACTCGATGTGAATACACCGATTGCAAATGTGTATGCCGCTTTGTTAAATGGACCACCCATATCGATGGACATCATGCCGCCCAGAATCAGACCAAGAATGATCGCATTACCTGTACCCAGGTTGTTCAGCACGTTAACGAGCCAGGAGTTAATCCCACCAAAGATCGGATCAAAGATAAAGTACGAAATTGTACCTGTAATCAGCAAACCAAGTACCGGATAAAGCAGAATCGGCTTCAAGCCATCAATCGCTTTTGGTAAGCCTTTGAGCAGCTTACGCAGGAAGATAACAACATAACCAGCCAGGAAACCGGCAGCCAGACCGCCCAGGAAACCAGCGTTCGAGTTAACTGCCATCAGACCACCGACCATACCAGGCATCAGTGCTGGACGATCGCCAATACTCATCGCGATAAAACCGGCAAGGATTGGAATCAGGAAGAAGAATGCACCGTCGCCGCCGCCAATAGTTTGCAACAGCTTCACCAGTGTATTATCCTGACCGAGTGTTTGTTCAAACAGGAACGAGATTGCCAGCAAGATACCGCCACCGACAACGAATGGCAGCATGTGCGAAATACCGTTCATCAGGTCTTTGTAAATTTTGCTACCTACGCTTACTTTTTCGCCAGAGCCTTCTTCACTATTAGCAGCCTGACCAGAGCTACGATACACTGGTGCTTCACCGTTCATCGCTTTGCGAATCAGTTCTTCCGGTTTGCGGATACCGTCACTCACGGGTCTTTGCAATACCGGCTTACCGTCAAAGCGATCCATTTCAACTTTTTTATCAGCAGCCACGATAACACCGCTCGCACGGCGGATTTCGTCCGCAGTCAGTGGTGTGCCTGCGCCTTCAGAGCCGTTCGTTTCAACGCGGATGGCTACGCCCATCTCCTGTGCTTTTTTGATCAGAGCATCTTCTGCCATAAAGGTATGCGCGATACCGGTTGGACACGCTGTTACGGCAACGACGAATGGCTCGGCACCTTCGCCACCAGTCAGAGAAGATGAAGCGACCTGCTCGCGTGCATTTTCTTTTTGTTGTTCTGCTTCTTTTGCAGCCTTTGCCGCTTGCTTGGCTTCTTCTTTGGCATCAGCCTCTGCTTGCTTCTCATCGAACAGAGCAGCAACCTCATCCGGTGTAGATGTGTTCATCAATTGAGCGATGAAATCGCTATCAATGAGCAGCTTGGACAAAGCGGCTAGCGTGCGCAGGTGAGTATTGGCAGCGCCTTCCGGAGCAGCGATCATAAAGAACAGATGAGCAGGCTCACCGTCAAGGGATTCATAATCAACGCCTTGCTTGCTTTTTGCAAACACAACGGTAGGTTCGTTCACTGCTTTTGTTTTGGCGTGAGGCATTGCGATACCGCCACCGATACCTGTACTGGATTCGCCCTCGCGCTTGAGGATCATTTCTTTGAACAGGATCGGATCATTGATACGACCGCTCGCAGTCAGACTTGTAATCAGCTCGTCGATGACAGCCTCTTTACTCACCGATTGCAGGTCCATGATCATAACTTCCTTGATCATCAGATCAGTAATTCTCATTGTGTACACTCCCTTAATCTCAATCACCGCGGGCTACTGCGCTTCAGCAGACAGCCCCGGTGTGGGTTCATTACGAATACTATAAACGTGTGATCGTCACCTGTGGCAGCAGCTCATCAATCTTCGCACGATCTGCCAGATCATCGGAAAATGCTGTTGCACTTCCAGATGCTACACCTGTGCGGAACGCTTCCAGTGGATCATTACTCAGCACGAGTGTGCCAACAAAACCGCCAATCATGGAATCGCCTGCACCAACCGAGTTTTTCACCTGACCTTTAGGTACGTTCGCGTGGTAGACTTCATCCTTCGTCACCAGCAGCGCACCGTCACCCGCCATAGAAATGAGTACATGCTTCGCACCCAGCTCCAGCAGCTTACGTCCATGTGCGATCAGCTCTTCACGGCTGTTAATTTCCGTTTCAAACAGCTCCGACAGTTCGTGATGATTCGGCTTCACCAGCAGGGGACCATGTGGTAATGCTTCAAGGAGTGCCTTGCCTGTCGTATCGATCACGAATTCGGCACCCTTCTCTTCGCACACAGCGATCAGACGCTCGTAGAAATTGCCACCCAGTGAAGGTGGAACACTACCCGATAGCACCAGCACATCGCCTTGCTTCAGCACGGATAGCTTGTTCACGAGTTGATCAGCTTCTTCTGTGCTGATCGCTGGACCCAGACCGTTGATCTCTGTCTCATCTCCATGCTTCAGCTTCACATTAATACGCGTATCATCGCTGATGAAAACAAAGTCCGTAGCAATCTGATCCTCCTTGAGCTTGTCATCGATATAATGACCGGTGAATCCGCCAAGAAAGCCAATTGCTGTATTTTGTGCGCCAAGCTGGTTCAGGATACGGGATACATTGATGCCCTTTCCGCCAGGAAGCTTCAAGTCACGCTTCATTCGGTTCAATTCACCAAGCTTCAGTTCGTCAACTTCCACGATGTAATCGATAGAAGGGTTGAGTGTTACAGTGTAGATCATGTTTATCCCTCGATTATCTTAGTTTTGTTCAATATGGACGGACGGGAATGTTCCGGCACCGACTCGGTGATCAGCACAGCCTCCTGTAAATCCAGTAGCCGCGCAAAGGTGACCTCACCGATCTTGCTCGAATCCGCTAGCACATACGTATGGGCGGCAAGCTCATGAGCACGCCGCTTGATCATTGCTTCCTCCGGGTCTGGTGTGGTGTAGCCCATTTCGGCATCCACGCCATTCGCCCCTAGAAAGCAGCGGTCAAACCGGAAATTCTCCATACTCTGTAGCGCCATACTGCCTACCACGGCTTTGGTATGCATTTTCATCATGCCACCAAGCAGATAGCTGCGAATTCGCTTGTTCACAAGTGCATCCACATGAGATAGTCCATTCGTAACGACGGTAATGTCTTTTGCTTCGATATATGGAATCATTGCCAGTGTTGTCGTACCTGCATCCAGATAGATACATTCGCCATCCTCAATCTCATGGGAGGCTAGACGAGCAATTATACTTTTTTCTTGAACGTTTGTGAAGGTTTTTTCTTCCATACCAGGTTCCTGATTTTTCGGATGTAGCAAGGTTGCTCCACCGTGGATACGCCTAAGCAGCTGTTTGGCTTCCAGGTCGATTAGATCGCGCCGTATCGTGGATTCCGAAGCTCCGGACACATCGACCAGTTCTTGTAATTTCACAATACCGCGTTCCTGTAAGCGCTCTATAATCAGGTTGTAACGTTCCTCTGTAAGCATATTCATTCCCCCAACTGCTCTATATACTACCACAAACGTAACAAAAAACAATCACTCTCCTTCAAAATAATCCAAAAAGTTTCACGAGTCGACGAATTTCGTTCACAAATTGGATAGCGCTGGTAAAATGAATCGAGGGCTGGGGATGATGCTCTCTTTCTCATTATCGGTTTTTCAGCACAAACGATTACAGTATTTTACAGAAAAAAAAGAAGCCACCCCGAATGCGACATAAAAGAATCGCTTGGGGTAGCTTGTATGTGTTGGAAAAGCTGGGGCATACATCTGTTTATTGAATAGCTATGCTAAGCCCTACTATACGAAGAAATGCCAACAGAAGAGGGCTTGGCTTTATTTATACTATAGTCATCAGACACACTATGGTCATCAGACATGTGTTACTGACTGCTTCAATGACTCGTGACAGGCAGACTTGATGTGCATATGTTATGCGTTATCGTGTTTTGTTTCATTGAATTATGGCATGGAGCGATATTGTGGTTCTATACCGTACAACGGCGCAGATTCCATTCGAATCACCCAGCCAGGTGACAGTACATGCCGCAGATGTTGAAGCTGCTTATCCGTGAGGGTGACATAGATAGCTTCGTGTCCCTCCTCCAGCAGCATCTCAGGCTCAATGTCAAAAGTGATATGTAGCCAGCTACGAAGTCCACGAATCGTATTGTATTTAATCTGATAGCCCTGCTGTACAGCCTGGCGATACCGTTCAGGCTGTGTATTCGCCAGTGCCGCCAGCTCGGTATAATCCCATTCGTATTCACTCCTATCGATGGGAAGCTGCTCCAGCGCGCCCAGCTCTAATAGCTGATGGTCTGACCAGCCGCGACTACGCAGTGATTCTAACAATAACGCCTCCCACTGGGATAGCTTTACTTGATAGGGGGATTCCGATGGAGTCGTGCTCGTCATCATGTATACACACCTTTCGTTCATTTCTCTATGTCAGATTCATCGAATCGATATCATTGATAATCAAAGGCTACAAAATGTCCCGGGCTAATCTCTTCCAGTGGAGCAGCATGCTCATTATTACGAATGATCGTAAAGCCATCAGGACGAATACGCTCTGCTACTTTGGCTGGATCAGTTTCCAGAATAGATGAGAGTAGAGCTCGTGTGTATGGATGCTGTGGATTCTCATACAGCTCATCACTTGTCGCTACCTCGACAAGGCGTCCCCCGTACATAACGCCAATCCGATCGGAAATATGGCGTACCATCGATAGATCATGGGCGATAAATAAATAGGTCAATCCGAATTCTGCCTGCAAGTCCTCCAGCATATTCACGACCTGTGCCTGTACAGATACATCCAGCGCAGAGATCGGCTCATCGCAGACGATAAATTCCGGTCGTACTGATAACGCACGAGCGATTGAAATACGCTGGCGCTGTCCACCGCTGAACTCATGCGGATATCGATATAGATGATCCCAGTTTAGCCCTACCTTTTCCAGCAGCTCGGCAATTGTATCTTTTCGTTCACTAGAAGCAGCTATACCATGAATTTTCATCGGCTCGCTAATCAGCTCTAGCACATTCAGATTTGGATTCAGTGAAGAATACGGGTCTTGAAAAATAGATTGGATTCGCCGGCGAAACGGCTTGAGCGCCTTTTCACTAAGTTCACCTAGCGGCTGACCGGCAAAGGTCACCTGACCCTCTGTATAATCATACAATCGCAGCAAGCAGCGCCCGATGGTAGATTTTCCACTGCCAGATTCGCCTACCAGACCGAATGTCTCTCCGCGACGAATCTGAAAATGAACCCCATCTACCGCACGCTGTACACCGGTTGGTTGTCCGCGCCAGTTGCGTGAATTCACAAAATGCTTTTTCAAATTGTGGACATCGACCAGAATATCACTCATTATGCTCTACTCCTTCTGATGTAAGATCGTGGTTGCCTGTGGTAGCAGCTTGATGAGATAACCAGCACATCGAATAATGCCCCTTTTCCATCTCGACGATAGGCGGCATCTCTGCACAATGTGCAAAAGCTTGGGGACAACGCTCGGCAAAGGGACACCCTGAAGGTGGAGCTAGCAGATTGGGTGGGGTGCCTTCAATCGGTACAAGCCGCTCACGTGAGCCACTTCCGCGTTTGGGCAGCGAGCCGAGCAAGCCTTTCGTATACGGATGCTGTGGACGATAGAATATATCCTCTACACGCCCTTCCTCCATAATCAAGCCGCCATACATGACAATGACTCTTGTGCATACCTGCGCCACGACACCCAGATCATGCGTGATCAGCGCAATGGATGTATCCGAATGTTGCTTGAGGTTTTTGAACAGGTCTAAAATCTGTGCCTGAATCGTAGCATCAAGCGCTGTCGTTGGTTCATCCGCGATGAGCAGATCCGGCTGACAGGATAATGCCATCGCGATCATCACACGCTGACGCATCCCTCCACTGAATTCATGCGGATATTGCCGAAGTCTTGTTTTTGCATCGGAAATACCTACCTCGCGTAGCAATCGCTCGGCTTCATTGTTCGCTTGCTGTCGATCCAGACCGCGATGTCGGCGCAGCACCTCGGTTAATTGCTGACCGATACGCTTTAGTGGATTGAGCGAGGTCATCGGGTCTTGAAAGATCATCGATATGCGATTCCCTCTCAGCTTACGCCATTCCTTTTCCGACCATGTCAGACAATCCTGGCCACGAAACTGAATGCTGCCATCCGTAATCCGCCCGGGTGACGAGATCAACGACATGATGGAACGAGCGGTGACGCTTTTCCCACTACCGGACTCACCCACAATGCCGAGCGTTTCACCTTTATCGATATGAAAGCTAATGCCGCGTACCGCCTGATTGTCTCCATCCCGAGTCGCAAAGGAGACCTTTAAATTGTCTACACTGAGCAAACGTTCTGTCATGATCCATCCCCTCCTATCTTCGATCCAGCTTCGGTTCCAAACCGACTCGTAAAATATCGCCCAGCACATTAAAGCTAAGGACGGTTAGTAAAATAAGCAAGCCCGGAAATAGCGCCAGATAGGGCGCTTGAGCGATGTATCCCTGCGCACTGTTCAGCATACTGCCCCATGTTGCATTAGGCGGCTGCACGCCAAACCCTAGAAAGCTAAGTGAAGACTCCATCATAATCGCCGAAGCGATATTGTTAGTTGCTCCTACAATAATGACTGGAATCAGCCCCGGAATAATATGAAGCAGGATCATCCCTCCTGCACCCTGCCCGGAGGCACGTGCATAGAGTACATATTCTCGTTCTTTAATGCTCATCGTCTCCGCACGTACAATACGCGCCACATTCATCCACATTAGTAGTGCAATGATGACGATAATATTGCCGACACTTGGCTTCAAAAACACGCTAAGCAGCAGCAACACCAGAAACGATGGAATCGACGAAATCACGTCGAGCGCGCGCATAAGCAAGCTATCGATCCAGCCGCCAAAATAACCACTAATCACACCGACTGCTACGCCAATCGCAGTAGCCATAACCATTGAAGCAAAGCCAACGAGCAGCGATACACGCCCACCATACAGCGCACGCGCAAAGTAATCACGACCATAATCATCTGTACCAAACCAGTGCGAACCATCTGGCGTACTAAACGGTTTTCCCGCATTCATCAAATTCGGATCATATGGGGACAAAAAGGCGAATATTGCTCCCAGCATGAGCACGATGAGCAGGCATAGAGCAGCTATTGCTGGCTTACTGCTGAACAGCTCCTGTTTTAAATGGTTCCATTTCGTCTGATTCATGCTGTCACCCCTTTACCTTCATCCGTGGGTCTACAATCGCATACAAAATATCCGCTGCCAGATTGCCCAGAATAAGCAGCAAGGACGAGAACAGAGTAATCCCCATAATGATTGGATAGTCCATCCCTCGAACCGCAGTCATTCCGAGCGAACCGATGCCTGGCCACGAAAATACAGTTTCTGTTACAATCGCGCCTGCTACCAGATCGCCCATCGACATACCAAGTAACGTAATAATAGGTAGCAGCACATGCTTGATCACATGCCGAAACAGAATCGTCCATTTATTAGAACCAAAAGCATACTGAATCTGCACATAATCTTCTTTTAACTGACCGATCGTACTGGAGCGAATATAGCGCACATATCCTGCCAGAAAACCAAAAGCCAGCACCGAGCATGGTAAAATGCCATGACGAAGCACATCTCCAATCGACTCTTCACCAATCGTGCGCATCCCCATACTAGGCAATAGCGACAGCTTAATAGCAAAAATATAGATTAACAGAATCGCCAGCCAGAATAACGGCACAGAAATACCGATATACGCGATCAAATTAATGATTTTATCGATCCAGCGATTACGATTCGCACCTGCAATCAAGCCGAGCGGAATCGCGAGCAGAACGGCAATGAGGATCGCGCTCCCCATAAGCCCTGCTGTCGCAGGCAGACGGTCAATAATCTGACCGAGCACAGGCTGATGATTGACGAGCGAATAACCAAGATCGCCCTGCACTAATTGCTTTAACCAGAGTAAATATTGAATATAAGCCGGACGATCCAGACCGAGATTGTGACGAATACGTTCAATATCATCTGCATGCATATTCGGTGTCACAAACGACAGCACCGGATCACCCGGTGCAAGCTTGATCATGGCAAAGCAGACAATAGACACAAAAAATAACAACGGTATCGTTTGCAGCAATCGGCGAATAATCATTTGCCTCATGTTCCGCAGCTCCCCTCACCACAACAAATAAGCCGGGAAACCGGCTTATCTGCTGCTTTCATTATGAACATGGACTTTTATTGTTTTTGATAAATTTTGGACAGATCCTCGAAAATGACGACTGGCTTCAGCACAGCCTGATCAAGACCACCATAATTTTTAGAGATCGCTACGATGGTTTTCGTATAAGCAATCGGATAGATCGGTGCATCTTCAGCAATAATCGTTTGCAGTTGTTTGTAAATCTCTGCACGCTTTGTCGTATCTCCCTCACCAGAGCCCTGCTCGAACAGCTTATCCACCTGTGGATTGGAATAGTGAGTGTAGTTGGAGGAAGAGCCTGTTGCGAACAGAATGCGATACGCATCAGGATCATAACCCATAATATAGCCGCTCAATGCTAGCTCATAGTCTGTTGCCTTGCCATCTACAAACTTCTGACCGAATGCCGTGGAGTCCATATTTTGCAGCTCGACATCCACACCAATCTCTTTTAGCTTTTGCTGTACATAGAGCGAAACGGCTTCCTGAACCTTATTGCCAGACTGTACGATCATACGCAGCTTCAAATTGCTAATGCCCTGCTGCGCAAGAATTTGTTTTGCTTTTTCCACATCATTATCATAGGTCGGTACATCGTTCGTCTGATACAAGCCATCCGGTGTTTCAAACGAATGAGCTGGATCGGCGTATTGATCTGATGTGTAGGCGGTCTGAATTAGCTCCTGACGATTCAGCGCATAGCCGATCGCCTGACGTACTTCTTTTTTGGCGAGCACGCCAGTATCGCTTTTCTCATTAAATAACAGGTACGCAAGACGCCCCTCGCTATAAGACTGGATATCAAAATTGCCAGTAGCCTGAATCGTTGCTACATCGCGTGGGTCAAGATATTGCACGTTGATCTCACCATTTTGAAGCGCCAGATTCGCAGCATTCGCATCCTTTGCGATACGGTAGGTAACACGATCCAGATGCGGCTTACCACCGAAATATTGATCAAAGCGATCCAGTGTTACATACTCACCTGTTTTGTATTCTTTAAATTTGAATGGTCCAGAGCCAACTGGATTATTGTTTTTGCTGCTCTTCTCCAGATCGGTTTCGCCTTCAAAAATATGCTTTGGAATAGGTGATACCTGTACAAGTGAAGCTTCGAACGCCGGGCTCACCTGTGGCAGCTTAAACGCTACGGTTAGATCGTCGACCTTGGACACCTGTACAGGCTTGTTATTAATGATAAAGCCTGCACGCAGGAAGCTGTTTTGCTTTTCATCCAGAATACTGTTGATAGTGAATACGACATCATCAGCCGTCAGCTTCTGTCCGTCATGCCAGGTTAGATTCTTTTTAAGCTTGAGCGTGTATGTAAGTTGGTCAGCGGAAGGCTCCAGGCTCTCAGCTAGATAAAACGTCTTTTTACCATTATTCACTTGAAATAGTGGTGCATAGAGTGCCTGATCAATCGTCAGACTGACGCGATCGCCTGCATAAAGCGGGTTTAAGATCACCGGGTCTGCTGCAACGCCGATAATTAGACTGCCGCCATCCTTCGGTGCTCCACTGTCTGCTGTAGACGAGCCTGTTGACGTTGCCGCTGTGGAGCCGCCGCTATTGCCTGAGCAAGCTGCCAGTAATACCGTAAACAGCATTGCAATGACTAAACCTTTAAACTTCGTACTCATTTTCCTTATCCCCCATCTGTAATAGTTGCTGGCTTGCCTTTATATACTGTATAGTATATCGGTTTACTAGGAATTACAATGCTTTAAATTTACCTTATATGACATTATTTATAATAATGCTCTTACGGGCTGGCTGATTCATTAAGTGAAATTACATATGCCTAATACATCTCTCTCTACAAAATCTCTACACAAAAAACTGTCAACAGGAAACGACATGCACGCCCCTATTGACAGTCGGAAGATATAAAATGGCTGTTGGCTAACGATCATATCATGCAGAATATGACGGATTACATCTGCTCTTCATACGAAAAATAACTAAAATCCGCATAGCTCCCCTTAAACTGATACATATCATGCGCTGCAATGCCAACAAAGTTCCCTGTAAAGCCGCCAGACAGGAAGGAAATATTCTCCTCTCCATAAAGTGGCTTCCATGCTTGTTGCTCTGCTTCTGATGTCTCGCTTCCTGTGATTTGATAGTAAAAACGTGCTGTCGTATCATGCACTTCTACTGCCAGATGAATAATGCCCTGCTCCTCGATCGTTACTGCATCGGGATACACGTAGAACTGATCCGCCGCACAGCGCATTAATCGAAGCACCTTGCTATTTCCTTCATGACTCACACAGGTATACAGATAATTCTCGTCATTTAAATACAGCACCAGCCCTGCCATTTGTAAATATTGCTGTGGATGATAGTCCAGTGCTGTTTCTGCGCGAAAGCGATGGTGGCGCTGACGTATAGCAATCAGATGATGATGGAACAGACTTTGCAGCGATTCACCACCATATAGCCGCAAATAACCCGGACGTTCTAATAAGGAGCACCAATCCTCACGTGCTAGAATCCGAAGTGTATTCCATTCCGAATGCAGATGACCAGATGCAAATGAATCATGGAAAGTATATGGTGGATGCGTTGGTTTCGCCTGACTGGATTGGATCGATTGAACCGAATCTGCGTGCGCTTCAGAATGTGTATGTGTATCAGTAGATTGGTCATGGTCATGATTATATTTATGTTTATGCTCACCTTCATATTCATATCCATCTTCAATGTCACTTTCGATTCGACCTACTGCTCGACCCATTCCATTTATCGGTGCTGGCACCTCTAGCTGTGCTAACACCCCACCACCACTCAAGCGCAGCCAGCCTTCTTCGTCCCAGCACACTTGCTGAATCGCTGTTTCGCGTCCAAGTATCGCATACTGCCCTTCCAGCGGACGTGTACATAGATGTGCCATATACCATTGTCCATCCGGTGTCTCCACCAGACTGGCATGACCTGCACATTGCAGAGGCCAATCGGGATGAGCACTGGAGGTCATCATTGGATAGTGAGGATCGACTTCGTATGTCCCAAGTAAGGTTCGTGAGCGTGCAACGGTTACAGCATGCCCCGTACCTGTACCACCCTCGGCAGTAATCAGATAATAATAGCCATTATGTTTGTATAGATGCGGTGCTTCAGTCTTTTTCAGATCGGTGCAGTCAAATAGCTTGATCGGCTCACCGATGAGACGCTGCTGCTCTACATCGTATTCCTGAATTACGATGCCACTCGATTTATTACCTTCGGTGATTCGATAATCCCATAATGCGTTAAGCACCCATTTACGCCCATCATCGTCATGAAATAAAGAAGGATCGAAGCCACTACTATTCACATACACCGGCTTTGACCACGGCCCATGAATATCGGCAGCTGTAATGATATAATTGTGTGCATCCTTGAATGGACGACGCGTGCTTTTCACATCGGTATAGGCAAGATAAAACAGACCATTATCATAGCTCAGCTGAGGCGCCCAGATACTGCCATTCTTCGGATTGCCCTGTAGCTGTACTTGATCGGTTAAAATATCTGTGCAATGCGACCAGCTGATTAGATCATTGGACTCGTACACACGCACACCGGGTAACCATTCAAATGATGATATCGCAATATAATATGTATCCTTCACCCGAATCATACATGGATCAGGATTAAAGCCCGGAAGCACAGGATTGCGGATGATTGCTGATCGGGACGATACAACTCCAGCTTGGATAGCCGCATCGGATGTCGAAGCAGCCTGCTTATTATTTATAGACATAATCAGGTTCCTCCCAGAATACTTCACCGCCAAATACGGTCTGGCGATCCCATTTCTCCACACCATCTGCCAGACAATCTGCCCAGCCTACACGTGTCTTGCGTAGCTCATCTGCATGCTCTGGATCATACTCCTGATATACAACCGTGCGCTCATTATCTGTATTATCCCAGTTATCCCAGCCTGCTGGATCAATATGCTCGCCAAGACGGCATTTCACCCATACGGTCTGTGCATATTCACGCCACGGTCGTCCTAGAAATACAGGTGTGATCCCTTCATCTCCTGTCAGCCAGCAGCTATGGAAGACATAGCCATGCTTCTGTCCTTGCGGCGTCGATGCTGCTGTAACGTAGGTAGGCTGATTATCATAATGACGCAGACTATGAATATGGCAATGCTCAAAATAAGCTGTCGCTCCTCCGAAAATAAAATCAACCGTACCCTCGATATAACAATTCACATAGAGCTGACGGTATTGCTCATGCTTATGTCTGATCTCTGCTCCGCCGAACTTGGCACGCTCTTTCGGCTTGGGTGGCAATGGCCCGGTGAATAAGGTGTCTTGATAAGCACGCAGTGTACAATTTTGGATTACAGTGCGATCGCAGTAAGCTGTCAATGCCACCGCTTGTCCGATCTCTTCGCCCTGTCCTGCTGTATTGCTGATCGTCAAATTCTCAATTAACAGATCGCTACCGCCGAGAAATACAGTCGGTGTGCCAAACGTACCGATCTCTTCCCCCTGCTCATTATGCTGACGCGCATGTCGACTGCGTGTAATCTCTACCTTTCCCACCCCACATAGGCGCAGATTGGAATTATGAATGATCACACACTCGTCATATACCCCTTCCAGAATGAAAATCGTGTCTCGCGCTTCAGAGGATGCTTCGCGTTGATCCAGTACATCCACCGCTTCTTGAATCGAATGATAATCGCAAAAAGATGCCTTTCCTACAATAAGCTCCATGATCGATCCATGCTCCCTTCGTACATACAGATACCGTCCGTTGTCTGCGATTCAGCAGGGCTCAACGGACGGCTCGATGACGTTGTGATTTGATAGCTGTAATTTGATATAGGATATCGTTACAATCGAATGGTTGCTTCTTCGCATGGCTACTGATAGATGGCAGATGGATAGGTCATGGAGCATCCACTTCGTCTCCAGACGCTGCATCCACACTACATATATTTTTGTAAAAATGGCATCCATGCCGCTCGCATCTCCATCGTTTCCATATGCCCACCACTGCCAATGACTGGCTGCCAGTGCTCAGAGTAGCCTGCCTCGGCATAGACCTTTTGTAAGCCTGCCGCCAGATGCTCTACCCCTTCTAGCGGACATAATCGGTCATGACGACCGACCAGACTCATCCGTGGACGCGGCGCGATGCGGCGCTGAATATCCAGTGTCGT
Source organism: Paenibacillus hunanensis (assembly GCF_034055775.1). Taxonomy (NCBI): domain Bacteria; kingdom Bacillati; phylum Bacillota; class Bacilli; order Caryophanales; family Paenibacillaceae; genus Paenibacillus; species Paenibacillus hunanensis. Next base: position 3,900,658 of record NZ_CP139194.1, read on the forward strand.
ATACTGCTTGAGCAAGCCTGGCACATACGAATAGAAGCCGTGATGATCCAGCCCTCGCTTGGCGATCAGCGTATGTGCATCTACCTGAGCAGCGATATCCACAATCACCTTTACGCGCTCATCCAGCGCTGCCAACCACCATGCCATCAGCCCTCCCATTGACATCCCGATCGTGCCAATGCGAGTAGCATCGATATCCTCCCGACTGCACATATAATCAAGCAAACGGCGGTTGTCATAGAGCATCATGCCCCACATGACCTGACCATTCCAGAGCATTTCCTTCACTGTCTCACTCTCCGCGCGACCACTTCGCTCACCAAAGCACCACATATCGATACAGCAGACCGCATAGCCCATGCCTGTTAGCACCGAAGCAAAGGAAGGCTCCTGTAAATAAGAACTGCTATGAATCAGCTCACGCCGCCCACCTGTATAATTGCCGCCATGAGAATGATTAAATATGATCAGTGGAAAAGGGCCCTCGCCTTCTCGTGGCAAGGCAATCGATGCAGGCACCTTTTCCAGTCCATTCAGTTCCAGCAGTACCGTTTCCAGCGTATAGCCATCCTGCTCGCTGCGTTCTAACCATTGACTCGTAATCGGCACCCTGGCTGGCAGATCGCCAAGCAGCTGCCATAACGGGTCATTGTCTTGCCCAAGCATGTGTTGAGATTGCTCTGTCATGATTACATTGCACTCCTTCGTTGCCAGACATCTCGTCCTAGTCGATCCATCTCTGCATCCCCGTACGATATACGTTTCGGACTGAATCTCCTGAGTTGAGCTTAAATTCAACCTCGAATCACACGATTAAGATTCAAGGTCTTATTTTTAAGATTGAACAGGCGCTTCCGACTCAGCAGATGGCTGTATCGTCACACGCTCGACAAGCTGCTCCTCACGCTTCGTCCGGCGCGAACGACAATCGATTACATCGACCTCTTCCCCATTTTCAATATAAAAGGCAGGGCCTTCATGATTCTCAATCGTGACACGGTTGAATCGCACATCACGCACATTGCCAAGATAGAAGCCCCGATTGTTCATATCCTCAATCCCTGCCATCATCGCCGGACGACCGGGAATGGCATCCTCTGCCATCGAAATATCGATATCAGAAAAGGTGACCTCGGACACGTACTGCTCGGCTAATCCGTACAAAAATCCAGCGGCTGCATGCACACGGCGTGCTGTAATATTGGCAAAATGGATACGACGGAAACAAGGCGTTTCTTCGGTAATCGGATATGGATTTTTGTCCCACACATACTTATCCTTACCGCGCGGGCCGCAAAAATAATATAGATTCATAATAAACGGACAGATCACATCCTCCATCACAATATTGCTAATCCGAATGTCCTCTACCGTGCCGCCACGACCGCGACGCGACTTGAGTCGAATCCCACGATCGGTCTGTTTAAACACACAGTTGCTAATGGTGACATTACGAATATCTCCGCTCATCTCACTACCGATTACGACACCACCATGACCATGCATCATCGTACAGTTCACGACCGTTACGTTCTCACAGGGAACCCGATCCGGCGTATCCTCTGTACCGGACTTGATCGTAATGCAGTCATCCCCTACATCGATATGGCAATTGCTAATATGCACATTGCGGCATGATTCTGGATTAATGCCATCGGTATTCGGGGAGTCGGCTGGATTATGGATCGTAATATTATCGACTGTAACCATTTCGCAGCAGATCGGATTGACCGTCCAGCTGGGTGAATTGCGTAGCTGCACATCACGAATCGTAATTCGAGTGCAATGATCGAAGCTAATCAGCTTTGGACGCGGATACTCCAACTGCTCGCGGTGATTGCGAAACAGCTCCCACCATGCCTGACCATTGCCTTCGATACGTCCACTTCCTGTAATCGACACATTATGAAGCTGTTCTCCATAAATACACGAAGCATGAACATGCTGATGAACACCTTCCCAGCGCGAGCGCACAGGTGGGTAATGAGCTGGATCGGTGCTGAATGATAATACAGCGCCAGCACTTACATGTAGCTCGATATTGCTTTGCAGCATGATGGCGCCTGTATGATACGTACCTGCTGGAATATAGACCGTGCCGCCGCCTGCATCCGAAGCGGCTTCGATCGCAGCCGCAATCGCTTCGGTGGACAACTGGTCTGTATTCGGCGAAGCACCATAATTATCGATATTGTACAGATTGGGGTTCATCGCTACCATCCTCCTGTAGAGCATGCTCATACTCCGCACATGCTAATAAAAAGGCACCAAGCCCTTTCTGATCATTCGTTACAATCGGCTCACTAATGTAATAAGCAAAGGTTCCATCGCGCTGGGTGGCGCCGCCAAGTCCTGCAACCTGACAGTTTTTGTTGTAGTTAACCCAGCCTTCCTTCGTCTCCAGCACAAATTCCGAGATCATACCCGCATAAGCCCAGTCTGTTGCCTGTTGCCATTCTGGATCAAGTAAGCCCAGCCGAATCCCTTTTGCCATCGCATAGACAAACATCGCTGTTGCCGACGCTTCCAGATAATTGCCTTTGCGATTCCCCTGATCAATCACCTGATACCATACGCCCGTCTCGGCATCCTGATAACGACGAACAGCGGTCAGTGTATCATTCAGCATCCGCTTCAGCTCACTATAATGAGCATGTTCGGTCGGTAATATTTCCAGTACATCTACCAGTGCCATCACGAACCAGCCTAATGAGCGTCCCCAGAAGTTAGGCGATAGCCCGGTATTCGCATCGGCCCACGGCTGCTGCTTCTTCTCATCCCATGCATGATAGAGTAGCCCTGTCTTCACATCGCGTGTATGCTGCTCACAGAGCAAGAATTGACGGGTCACATCGTCCAATCCTTCTGATTGCTCGTATGCCAGCAGATACTCCAGATAAAATGGCGCACCCATATAGAGCCCATCCAGCCAGATCTGATACGGATAGATTTGCTTATGCCAGAACGCTCCCTCTGACGTGCGTGGATGTGTTTTCAGCTGCTCACGCAGCGACGCTGCTGCCTGACGATAGCGCTCTTCACCTGTATCCTGATGCAGCATGAACAATAGCTTACCGTTGTTAATATGGTCGATATTGTACTCATCCTGACGATAGCCACCAATCGTGCCATCCTCATAAATAAAATGATCCATATTGTTACGGATAAATTGCCAGTATTTACGATCTCCTGTCTGCTTCCAGAGCAGCTGGAACCCTTTCAAAATAACGCCATAATCATACGACCATTTGCCGTGATGCTCTGGAGCTTCATGCAAATAGGGCATACGCTGCATAATCGAATCGGCAGTTCGTGTTGCCCAGCGCGATTGCTCATCTAATGTAGTCATCATAATCCTCCTGTAAACTGGATTTCTTTGCTTCTCGATAGAAAGCATCAGTGCCAAAATCACTTATCCTAAAACAGCTTTGCCTGCCGCCATAATGGTGACAGGCAACCCTTTGAACGTTACAAATCAAATAAATTCCATCCGTGTTATACACTCATCCTTCCAGACGATGAATGGCAGATCATACACTCCAAAGCTACACGCACGCATAGACAATTCCATCATTGACTCTGCGCTTGCTTGTACGCTGCTTCATATTCGGCAATGATGCTGTTACCGCCAGAGCTTTTCCATGTTTCCAGTGCTTCCTTAAAGCCTGCTTCGTCGATCTCACCGAGAATATACTTGTACGTAGCATCGGTGATAATCTTTTGCAGCTCAGAGCCCTGTGTATTGTACGTTTCCGAATCAAGCGAATAGGCTGGATTCAGCACGGCATAGTTCGCGTTATCCGCGATCATTTTATCCGCTTGTTGCTTGAGTGGATCGGCGTCATGGATTTTGAAGCCACTTTCCTTTGGACGGCTTGCGGCAAACGGCTGTACTTCCTGCTGCCACAGATCGGTATTGATGATCGTTGCGGCATCCTTGTCATCCAGCTTGTAGTGTGTACCCTCGATACCATAAGTCATTAACGCATAGGAATCCTCATCCAGCAGATCATTCACGAATTGTAAAATCCGCTTTAGCTGTGCCTCATCCTTCACCTCAGTACGCGGGAATGCTAGCAGACCGCCGATGCCGTTGTTCGCTGCCCAGATCGCGCGATCACTTTCTTTTCCCGTAGAGGTAATATCATTGGCCATGACCAGCTGCATATTATCCTGCACACCCTTGGACATATTGAGCAGGTTTTTGCTATCGAACAGAGCGCCAACATAAATGCCCGCTTTTCCCTGTGCAAACTTCTGCTGCTGATCGGTTTTGGCAGTTACGGCAAAGTCCTTGTTCATATAGCCTTTGTCGTATAGCTGCTTCATGTAGTTCATCGTTTTGAGATAACCGTCAGTCATGAACTCCGGTGTCATTTTGCCATCAGCGCTCACCTGCCAGTTATTCGGTGTGCCAAAGTACGAGCCAAGCGTCTTGAAGGCACCGTAAACCAGATCGTTACGATCAACAAAGCCAGTCGTATCATCCTGTCCATTGCCATCGGGATCATCCTCGGTAAAGGCACGCGCCACCTCCATCAGCTCATCGGTTGTTTTGGGAACCTCCAGACCGAGCTTGTCGAGCCAGTCTTTACGAAGCGTGACCCCGTTACGCGCCAGATCCTTTTGGAATGGAATACCATACAGCTTGCCGCCAATCGATGCCGACTTGATCGTATCCGGTGAGATTTTAGCGAGGTTCGGATAATCCTTCAAATAAGGCTCTACTTCCCAGAACAGACCGGACTTGAGCGAGTTACGTACAGACGAGTTGTCCAGCATCGTTAAGGTCACAATATCAGCTAGAGAGTCGGATGCAAGCGCTGTGTTAATCCGTTCTTCCTTAGAGGCATCTGGAATCCACGAAAAGGTAATATCGGAATTTGTCTTCTCTTCCAGCTTGTTCAAAATCGTATCGGTTGGCGGTGAGGCGGTATGCAAAATATTCAGCCATGTAATCGTTGCTTTTGAATTTGCATCATATTCGCCAGAGGATGCCCCCTGCCCACCACAAGCAGTCAAAGCGATTGCACTGCTCACCATCACAGCAGCCAATCTCTTCATCGCAATCTGTCGTTCCTTTTTCATCCGTAATGCTCCTCTCCACCTATCGGTTATCGATAATCCATTGCGAAAAGACGAATCTAGTCTGGCTCTGATTGATTATGAGTCGGTATGATTTAGTATGAATGGATGAAGCGTTATGACTTGCCCTGGCTCGTTTTGTAAGCGGCTTCATATTCTTCCGTAATACGTGTTCCGCCAGCATCCTTCCAGCTCTGTACGGCTTGCTTGAAGCCTTCATCATCCAGCTCGCCCATGATGTAGCGGAAGGTCGCGTCCGTAACGATCTTTTGCAGCTCGGTTCCCTGTTCATTATTCGTCTGCGAATCAAGTGGTACGGTTGGATCAAGCACTGCGTACTGATCATTTTCCTGAATGAGTTCATTCGCCATTTGCTTACGTGGGTTGGAGTCCTTGAGCTTATACGTCACTTCACTTGGACGAGAAGCAGCGAATGGTTGTACATCAGCTTGCCATTTATCCTGATTAATAATTTTGAACGAACCATCTTCATCGATCTTGTAATGCTCGCCTTCGATCCCACCAGTCATGTACATAAATGCTTCCTTATCCAGCAGCTTATCTACAAATTGTAGCAGACGCTTCAACTCAGCTTCCGATTTGACCTCGGATTTTGGGAATGCAAGCAATCCGCCTACACCGCTACCTTCCGACCATACATGGTATTTGCCGTCGCCATTGGAAATTTTGTTCACTGGCACCAGCTCCATTCCCTTCTGCAAACCCTGTGACATATTTTCCAGACTGGAAATATCGACCATACCGGTATAAATGCCTGTACGTCCCTGTGCAAATTGCTGCTGCTGATCAGTCTTCGCCGTCACCGCAAAGTCGCGGGTCAGATAGCCATTCTCATACAGCTTGTGAGAGTATTTCAGTGTCTCCATATATTGCGGTGTATCGAACTCCGGTGTGAATTTGCCATTTGCATCCACTGCCCAGCCATTGGGCGTACCAAAGTAGGAGCTGAGTGTTTTGAAGCTGCTGTACCGCAGATCGGAACGATCGCCGAATCCAGTCGTATCATTTTTACCATTGCCATCCGGGTCATCCTCGGTAAAGGCACGTGCAACATTGTACAGCTCGTCCAGCGTTTTCGGTACTTCCAAACCAAGCTTATCGAGCCAATCCTTACGTAGGATCAGACCGGAGCGAGCCATGTTTTTCTGGAAAGGTACACCGTACAGATGCCCTTCGATCGAAGCGGCAGTACGTACCTCCTGCGGAATCTTTTTCAGATTCGGATAGCTATCGAGATATGGGCCTACATCCCAGAACAGACCGGACTTGAGTGAGTTACGCACCGTCGAGTTGGTCATCATCGTGATCGTCACTACATCGGCAAGCTGACCGGAAGCCAGCGCGGTCGTAATACGCTCCTCCTTCGAAGCATCCGGTACCCAGCTAAAGTTGATTTTTGAGTTCGTATACTCCTCTAGCTTGTTCTTAATCACATCGGTTGGCGGTGAGGCGGTATGCAAAATGTTCAGCCAGGTGAATTCCAGCTTGGAGTTTGGATCATAAGTTTGATTCGCATCCGCTTCACTACCGTTGCCACAGCCAGAGAGTACAGTAGCAAGCGCAAGACTTGCGACCAGTGCCAGATTCCATCTCTTTTTCGTTTTCAATTTCATACCCTAATCCCCCTTTGAATTGGAATGTACTCGAAGTTGAAATGTGCGTTATCTACATGAAATGGCTTAATATACGCCGTCTTCGCCGAACTTCTTAGCCAGGCGGTTCGCTAGCATGATCAGAACAAGACCGACCAATCCTTTGAACAAGCCGACTGCGGTACTAAAGCTGAGCTGTCCATTTTTCAAACCGGCCGTGTAAATATACGTATCGAAGATTTCAGCGACTTCGCGGTTGAGCGAGTTGAGCAGCAGGTACATATGCTCAAAGCCGAGATCCAGCGTGCTACCGATTTTCAGAATGAGCAGTGTGATAATAACCGGACGAATCGCTGGCAGGGTGACGTGCCATGTTTTGCGCCAGCGTCCCGCACCGTCCATCTCCGCTGCTTCATATAATTGTGTATCCACGACAGTGATCGCTGCCAGATAGATGATCGTCGACCAGCCCAGCTCTTTCCAGATGATCTGTGCCATATACATCGTGCGCAGCCATTCCGGTGAGGTCAGGAAGCTGATCTTCGGTAATCCGATCGCTGCCAGCATTTCATTCACCACACCACCGTCGACGGTGAGAAATACATAAGTAATGGAAACGATAATTACCCAGGACATAAAGTGAGGAATGTAGATAATCGTCTGGATCGCATTTTTAAAATACCGATGTCGTACTTCATTGAGCATGAGCGCCAGTATAATCGGTAAGGGAAAGAAGATTACGATGTTGAGCGCAAATAAGATGAGCGTATTACTTAATAGCATAAAAAAGGTGGGTTCGGTGAACAAACGAATAAAATGCTTCATACCTACCCAGGGGCTGTCGGAGATACCGAGATATGGCTGATAATCCTGAAATGAAATGATCAGGCCACCCATCGGTAAATACTTGAAAATAACAAAATAAATGAAGCCAGGCAAAATCATTAGATACAAAAATTTGTTACGCATGATTCCGAAGTGACCCTTCTTTTTGACCGCCTTTTTCTCTTGTTCCAGCCCTAGTGCGGCAGCATCGGACATTTTAATTTCGTTCGACATCTTCACCGGCTCGCAGCCTCCTTTGCACATTCTCGCTTACGTGACTAAGCTTAGAACACACTGTCCATTCCGTATATAATCATCTCGTGATAGCGTTTGCAAAATGCTGATATATCAACGTTTTTCCATATTGGATCTTAGCTGATGATTACGCTGTGAGCTAATGATTATACGAGATTCTGCTGCCATTTCGCCCATGATCTGGAGACCTGATTATATACGGAACACCAGGCGGCTGGTACAGTGAAGAGGTATAAGATGACTAAGGAGGTTCACCTGCATGGAACAGACACTTCGCAAAGACACAACGATAGGAAGTAAGATTTTCACCATTGTAAATAACACTTTATTGATCCTGATTGCTCTTGCCTGTCTGCTGCCTTTTGTAAACGTTATCGCCAGCTCATTCGCTTCTACTCAGGAGGTCGTATCGAAAAAGTTCATTTTGTTTCCGACTACTTTTTCATTGGATGCGTATCGCTACATTTTATCCACGCCAACGATTTTTAAAGGCCTGGGTGTGTCGATCGGTACAACGCTAGTCGGCACATTCGTCAGTATGGCGCTGACCGCATTCATGGCGTATGGGCTATCCCGTAAGTATCTGGCTGGACGTAATGCTATTAACTTTATTGTCGTATTCTCGATGCTATTCAGCGGCGGTATGATCCCAACCTTCCTCATCGTTAAAAGTGTAGGTCTGATCGACTCCTACTGGTCGATGATCCTGCCAGTTGCGATCAATGCATTTAACCTCATTATTATGCGCAACTTCTTCCAGGCGTTACCGGAAAGTCTGGAGGAATCCGCGAAGATTGATGGCTGTAATGATTTTGGTGTATTTTTCAAAATCATGCTTCCGCTGGCGCTGCCTTCGATTGCAACGATCTCCCTATTCTATGCCGTTACGTATTGGAACACGTATATGAATGCGATTCTGTATTTGAACGATTCGACCAAATGGCCGATTCAGGTATTGCTGCGTCAGATCGTTATCGTATCAAGCGGTATGCAGGCAGAGGGCAGCTCTGTGGATGTCATTCCGCCAGCACAGACGATTAAGATGGCGGTTATTGTGGTGGCTACGGTGCCGATGCTGATCGCTTATCCTTTTGTGCAGAAGCATTTTACGAAAGGTGCTTTGCTGGGTGCAGTGAAGGGCTGATGCTCAGTGGGTGTAGATTGGATTGGGTGTGACAACAGAGACAGCTTGTTCACTGGGAATTACATTTTTGTGGGCAAGGTACACCACTCCGAAAAGGAATAAGGGGACAGACTCCCGTATCGCGCAGGAATCTACGAAATTTGATGAAATGTAGATTCCCGCGCTCAAAAGTCGTCTTTTCCCCTTATCTCCTTTCCTGCGTTCTGTGCTGCACGCAACATAAGTATTTGCGCACACGCAATCGAAACTGCAACTGCAACTGCAACTGCAACTGCAACTGCAACTGCAACTGCAACTGCAACTGCAACTGCAACTGCAACTGCAACTGCCTGATTCTGAAAAGTTGATGTACAAAGTCAAATAGTGAATTTGGCAGCTTTGAAGCTTGGCTACGACTTGTGAGTAGTCTTTAATGTTCAAAAGATACTGTAATGTATAGCCTCATAAAATGCACTTCGTAACAGCAGCAGATTCATTGGGGAGTCATATAACATTTATTACGTTCTCCCTTCGTTTCTACTTCTAAACGAATAGAGTAACGTTATTTGCCTTCCAATACCTGCTGTTTACTAAGCACACTCACCACTTATGAGCCATTGCATGCCTTTTATCTTTCAAGCAATCCATTTCTTTTAATAAACATTGATCACCAGCCTAGACTTATCTTAGTATCTGCTACTTACGGATACGACCCTTTATAAAACATCATCCGGCAGTACACAGCTGGTGTACAATACCGGATGATCACAATTTCCAATTTCAATAGCACAACTAAAAAGTATTTCATGTTGTTTTGTTTAGTTTGTTACTACCTTTCATGCTCAATGAACTAATAGGCATGCAAACTCATTTGGATGCAAGGTGCACGGAACGGAGGGAAGGAAATAAGGGGAAAGGGCGACCTTGGAGGGGCGGGAATCTTCATGTATTCCCATTCCAAAAGATTCCCGCGGCTCCACCGGAGTCCCGTCCCCTTATTCCTTCCCGGAGTGGTGTAACCTTCCATCCACCAGACGTTTGCAGGCGTAAGTTCAAGTCATCTGACGCATTTTTCGATATGTTCCTGGCGTAACCTGTTCTTTTTTGCGGAAGGAGCGGATGAAGTTCTGTGGGTTATGATATTGCAGTCGCTCGGCGATTTCTTTGATGGTCTGATCGGTTTCGGTCAGCCATTTTTTCGCCATTTCCAGACGGTAGCTCATGAGGTAGTCGCTGAACGTGGTGCCATATTCCTTTTTGAAAATACTGCTCAAATAGTTCGGATTATAGTGCAGGCGATCGCCGATCATCTCAAGGGATAGCTCACGATCGTATTCCTGACGTACAATATCCGCAATCGTCTCGGACAGGCAGCGGAATTGCTCACTCGTCTTCTCCTTCATGCTGCGCACCATTGGGAAAATAACCTGCTCGACCAGAATACGCTCAATTTCCTCTGGATTCCGGATGCTTAGCAAACGGTGGTACAGTGCCTGATTATCCCTTGTCAGCAGCACCTCCAGACCGAGCAGCTGCTCCAGTTGAATCAGGTTGTTAACGAGTCGAACGAGCATAACCTCCAGATCCATCGAATGGCGACTTTTCTTCATAAACTCTGCCATCAGCGGATACAGACTCGCCGATACCTGCTCTTCGTCGCCCAGTCGAATCCCATCAAATAGTTTGGCTTCCAGCTCGGTCGGATAATGCAGCAGAACGGGTCCAGAGACGACATTGGAGATATCCTCGTAAAAGATAATCGATTCCTTGCCTAGATTGAGTCGTTGATGTAGCGCCTGCTTGCTCATCTCTACCGCTTCTTTACTCGATAGCAGGCTATCATACGTCCGGCTGATGCCTACGCTAATCGACAGCTTGAGATAGTCACGCACGCTACGCACCATCAGCTTGGCATAGGCGATTACCTGCTTGCGAATCTCCTGCTCATTCATATCGGAGAACATCAAAATAGTCGCCTGCGTATCATCGTTCAAAATGATAGGCAATAGCCGTTGCTCGGCTGGAATAAGCTCCTCGGCAATTTTGTTCATCGCAAGCATGAGCACATCTCGATCAGCAATACTGCGTTTCCCTAGACTATCGAGCTGTATGAGCATGGTCACATAATGACGTCCATCCAGCCCCGTATAGCCCAGACGCTCCAATTGACCGTCCAGCTCATCCGCCTTAATTCGGTTGCGGAACAGATTCAGCACTAGCTGTGTCTCTAGCTGCGGCTGCTCCGCTTCGATCAACGTTTCAAGACTTTGCTTTTCCGTCAAAATATGATTGATGGACGATAGAATCCATTCGATCTCATTCTTCGACTGCACATGGGCAGCGGTGGGAAGGCTGTGACGAATCTGCTGAATAGGCTTAGTAAAATACAGCGCGATTCCATAAGCGACCATCGTAATGAGCAAAATGAGCACCAGCTCAATCGCAATCAGACCATAACGAGTCGTTTGCAGAGCGGCTGCGATTTCGGATGGATCAAGCACTGTGAAATAGACCCAGTTGTTATACGCAGATTTGGCATAAATGAGCTGTGCTGGCTTATTCGCATCATTGTTCAGCGTCAGCATACCGACTGCCTGCTCATTACCGATCGTACCCGGCAGCTCTCGCACCTGTTGATTCGCCAGTATGCTCGCATTATCGCCTGTATCGTACATCAGCTCGCCCTGCCGATTTAAAATAAATACAGGCGAGTTATCCTCGGTATGCAGCGTCCGATTTAAGGTGGCTGCGGAAATATCCGACAATGCAATCGCCTGCTTGCGTGTAGAGAATACAGGCAATGTGTTCACAAAGCGAATACCCGAATCTGTTTTCACCCAGAATAGACTCTGATCCTGACTATCAACATATTGCCGATACAGCTGCTGACGCTGTGGAGCGGTCAGATGAGTTAATCGTCCGCTGGAAATTTGCCAGTTCTGATTGAGGCTGATTAACGAATAGGTGGCACCATCCAATCCCATCGTGGCAATATAATTAAGCTGGGTGTTCACATCCCGATAAGCGATAAAATCACGTTCTGTAATCGGATTCTTCACGACTTCACTAAATGAGCTGGTTGTGCTATATGTATTGAAAGCGTATTCAATAGTGCGTATCTTTTGCTCCAGATTGTTGCGCATTTGCATCATGTAGGTCTGCTTGTTCGTCGCGATGCTATCTGTAACAGAGCGCACCGTGCTGAAATAGATGTAGATACCGAAGCTGATCGACAAACCAATGCCAAGCACCAGAATAGGAATAAATATTTTATAAAACATAATCCCTTTGTTCATCATTTTCCCCCATTGGTTCCGTCATTATCTCTATGCTTCTCTTTATTATGCGTGAGTCTATTACAGTGGACAAGAACTATTATACCCTTTTCATATTATGGATGTTAAGGATTTGTTTAACAAAAATAGTTTCCATTCGTAATAAATTTTATTCGTTCTTACCATTATCCGGCAAAGGAGCTGAAATTGATGTCGATTTTGCATATTACATTGGATGGGCAAGCAAGTGTAGACAGCAACCGTTTTATACAGACCTTTGATAGCAGAAGTGCATCCTACTCTAGCACAGAGCTATCACACGAAGCTCAAGCCTCACAACAGCCTCATTCCCTCATCCGTAACTCTACAATGTCAGCGAATCAACCAGGCGTTTCCGATACTCGCAGCACCAAACCTGTCTCATTCGTGCTCTATCCTGTCCATGACACAAAGGCTACAGCGCGTCCGTGTATCGTTGTATTACCTGGTGGTGGATATCATCACCTGGCAGAGCATGAGGGTGCGCCGATTGCTCGTTGGCTCAACGGACTGGGTATTCATGCTGCTGTGCTACATTATCATACACAATCTGACTATACAGAACAGGCAGAATCAGATGTAAAAGAGACAGGGCATAATGCTGTACAAGCCCCTACGATGGAAACGGCTTCGGATGCCGATTCAGTCTCTCCAACCAAAACGCAGGCACATTTGATCGAATCGATTGAGCCAAATCTACTTATCGAGCAGGTCGAGGCTGCCCTGCAAGCTGCCCAACAGCAGCGACCGGAGATTGGCTGGAAGGTTCTTCCTGATCAGATCGGATTAATAGGCTTTTCGGCGGGTGGACATCTAGCTGCAATGACAGCTACACTCGGTGCGATCCGTCCTCATCTATTGATGCTTGCGTATCCGGTCATTACGATGAGCGAGCCTTATACCCATCAGGGAAGTAGACAGCACTTACTTGGAGATTCATATCGTGCGGAACACATCTGTCAGTATTCACCAGATTGTCAGGTCGATGAACGTACTCCACCCACCTTCATCTGGTCAAGCGCAGACGATGCCAGTGTACCTGTGCAAAATAGTCTGTCGATGGCAGGTGCATTAACCGCCGCAGGTATTGAGCATGAGTTACATGTATTCGAGCAGGGTCGTCATGGTCTGGGTTTGGCTGAGGGTCATCCTTATTGCGGTGCTTGGACAGACCTTGCTGCCAGCTGGCTACAGCGTCATGGGTATGTGGATGAAACAGTATTAGCGAATTCGGCTTCGGCTTCGGCTTCGGCTTCGGCTTCGGCTTCGGCTTCGGACAAGTATACAAATGCGCAGGTGCATATACCAGCAAAATCTGAAACTCTTTTTCCGGCCATCCATATCGCAGGCGACTCGACTGCTGCGATCAAGGGGGCAACCGAGAAGCCGATGAGTGGCTGGGGCGAATATTTAGCTAGCTATATGCAGCCTGATATAATCATCCATAATCATGCGATCAATGGACGAAGTACACGCTCTTTTATAGCAGAGGGAAGACTGCAATATATCGCAGACCAGCTCCAAGCTGGCGATTATTTGTTTATTCAATTTGGGCATAATGATAGTAAAATAGAAGATCCCGCTCGCTATGCTGACCCCGAGCAGGCTTATCCTAATTTTCTACGACAATATATTGATACAGTACGTGGAAAAGGTGCATTTCCCGTACTGCTAACTTCGGTTAGTCGCCGTCTATATCTGGAAAATGGACAGCTTGATCCACGGGCACTTGGAGCATATCCTGAAGCGATGCGTGCGGTAGCTAGCGAAACCGATACCCCACTCGTGGATTTGTTCCAGTGCAGCCAGCAGGTATATCGTGAACTGGGCGAAAAAGAATCTGCATACTTATTCATGCACCTTCGCGCAGGCGCGCATCCGAATTATCCAGACGGCATTAGTGATAACACTCACTTTTCCGAGCAGGGCGCACAGCGAATTGCCGGGCTCGCCGCTGATGCGATCCGTCAGCACGCACAGCTACAGGAATTAGCAAAGCTGCTATTACCGGAAAGAGATCCTTCAACCGCTAATTCATATTGACTCCTGCACAGCAAACTAGATAACAGCAGCATATTCACGACTGCGACTGCGACTGCGACTGCGACTGCGACTGCGACTGCGACTGCGACTGCGACTGCGACTGCGACTGCGACTGCGACTGCGACTGCGACTGCGACTGCGACTGCGACTGCTCAATGGTGTGGTTTACTTCTAAATTAATCAAGCTTAATTTTGCACTGCACCATAATAAACAGGGTTGCCTTACTTCGCGATCAGACGCAAGCAAGACAACCCTGTTTTATTTCATATCCAGCAATACAGCTCCGATACGGCTTGTACATCTGTATATCACTTTCTATCACTATAACGCCTACATTAAACCTGTGCCACCTTCGGCCAGCGACCTACAAATTCCGGTTCATTGTACGCCAGGAAGCGACTCAGAATTTCCTGCTTATCATCCAAAAATAACTGATCCGCTACCGCCGTCACCAGCTTAGGTACTGCATTTTTCGTACCCGAGATCGCGGAAGCCGATAGTCCGCAGCTAGCAAGCGCGGAGTAATTGAACACAAACAGACCGTGCAGCAGCTTCTCCCCCTGCTCACTCCGACTCTGAAAAGCAAACCCAGGGCTCAAGTACGGATGCGCATCCAGCAATTCATTAGCCATTTCCGCAGGTGCATTATAACGATCCTTCCAGCGTGCAATATGCTCGGCTACAAGCTGTAGCTCTGGACGAAGCCCCGGATCACTGAGCAGCCCTGTACTTACGATCAGGAAGTCAAAATAAAATTGTCCATGCGGCGTGGTTACGATCGCTCCCTCACCGTGCTGTTCTACATTCAACCATGGCGAACCGAGATGCAGCTGGAAGCCCGGCCATGCCGCGGCGCGTTCAAACGTATCATTTGTCGGCGGCTGATTGAACTTGAAGAAATGGGAGATCGCTGTATACTTCTCCTCATCATTCAATGCGTGGAAACGCTCGATCATACCGGACACTTCCATTTGCCGAATCGGGTTCACACTTGGCAGCACTTCCCGTCGTACAAATACATGTGCTTCTGCAACGCCTTCAGTCAGCGCATAGTTCGCATTGTCAAAAGCTGAAGCTCCTCCACCTAATACCGCGATCTTTTTCCCTTTTAAACGGTCAAAATCGATCGGCTTGGAGGTGTGTGCATACAGATGAGCAGGCAGACGATCAGCAATCATAGGTGGAACATGCCATTCTCCACCACCTTGAATTCCTGTAGCCAGCACCACCTTGCGTGCTAATAATGTTGGAGACGGAGCGCCAGCCCCCCCTAGATGCAAGCGATGAACCCCTTGCTCCAGCGGCTCGATTAGCTTCAATGTCGTCTCATTGACTACAGGCAGGTTCAGCACCTGACGATACCAGCGTAAATAATTCATCCAATCTCCACGCGGAATTTTATCTACCTTTTCCCAGCCCTCCTGCCCGGTCTGCGCTTCCCACCAGGAACGAAACGTCAGCGAAGGAATGCCCAGATCAACCGAAGTCAGATGCTTGGGTGTGCGCAGAGTAACCATTCGTGCATATGTTTCCCACGGGCCTTCCAGCCCTTCTGTATTTTCATCCAGTACGAGGATATTCGATATCCGCTCACGTAATAGCCCAAATGCTGCGGCAAGCCCACTTTGACCGCCACCTATAACGACCACATCATATACATGACCCTCTGGATGTTCAACCGGACGTACCCAATCTGCACCACCATAAGCCAAATAAGCCAGATCCTGTTTCACTCGTGCATTCAACGCTTCTAGACTCATATCCCTCATACCTTTCGCTTATAGCATCTGTTAGACATGCGATTATATTTATATGTCATATTAAATAACATATTTAATCTGTAAATAAGGATCATCCAATCATAGAATGAATTTTTCTTGTTATGAATTATTCCTATTATAGCGATATTCATTTTATTTTCGATAGTATATGTTAATTTTATTGTCATGTCATCCAAAATTAAATGATAGATTTGTACCATACAACGAATGAACCTCGTTTTGATGTAATAAAAAATAACTCACCTCTTGCCAAGCCTCATAGTTTCCTCTAAAATAATCCTAATTTATTCAATAACCGTCTTTCGTATAACCCCGATGATATGGGCCGGGGGTCTCTACCAGGAACCGTAAAATCCTGATTACGAAAAAATGCTGTCGTCTGTCTGTCATGCATTTTTTTGTGATTGGGATTTTTGTATTCGAAATGGACATTACCAGCTCGCTCATGCGTATGTCATCCCTTCGAAAATGCTGCTTATCCCGTTATCGCCATCCAGCATGACAGCCAGTGAAACAAACTAATTTCTGTCAGAGGAGTGTGTGCTATGCAATGGAATCAAGCTGCTTTAACACGTAGAATCGAGGTTTCTGCCCATCATCGTCCTGCCGATCTTGTTATTCGCGGCGGGCAAATAGTCAATGTATTCAGCGGAGAGATCACCGTAGCAGATATCGCTATCATAGACGGGATGATCGCCGGGATCGGAAGCTATGAAGGCAAGGAAATTGTGGATGCTAGTGGAAAATGGATTATTCCCGGTCTGATTGATGGTCATGTGCATATCGAGAGCTCGCTCCTATCGCCAAAGGAATTTGCCAGAGTCGTCCTTCAGCATGGCGTTACTAGTGTGATTACGGATCCGCATGAGATCGGTAGTGTCGCTGGAGTTGAAGGTATCCGTTATATGCTGGAGCAATCCGAACGCTTACCTATGGATCAATTTGTGATGCTTCCGTCCTGCGTGCCTGCGACTCCCTTCGAGAGCTGTGCTGCACGTCTAACCGCAGAGGATTTGGAGCCATTTTATAGCCATCCGCGTGTGCTCGGTCTGGCAGAGGTTATGGATTATGGGGCACTCGCAGGAGCAGAGCCTGGCATGGTCGAGAAGCTAGCTTCCGCCCATGCACATGGCAAACGAATCGATGGGCATGCAGCTGGTATTGCTGCCGATCAGCTTGATGTGTATGCTGCGGCTGGTATTCGTACCGATCATGAATGTATTAATGCAGAGGAAGCGAAGCAACGGCTTGCGCTCGGAATGTATGTGATGATCCGCGAAGGGACAGCGACCCGAGATCTGGAAGCGATCCTACCTGCGGTTACTCCCTATAATGCACGTCGATGTGTGTTTGTGACCGATGATAAATTAACGGATGATCTACTGGATGAGGGCAGTGTGGATCACAATGTGCGACTCGCCATCCGTTATGGACTGCCACCAGTTACCGCGATTCAGATGGCAACATTGAACACAGCAGAATGCTTCGGCTTACGCGATCGCGGTGCGATTGCTCCCGGCTATATCGCCGATCTGGTGCTGCTCGATCATCTGGAAGAGCTGACTATTCACAGTGTATACAAGCAAGGACGTCCTGTAGTTATAGAGCGCCAATTGCAGAAAGCTGCATTCCCTACTACAACGCTATCCAACTCCACCCATACAGCGGCATTGTCAAGCTGTCATATGACGCCACTTGAAGCCGATCATCTTGCTTTATCGCTCAGCTCAGAGCGATGCAATGTCATTGAAGTTATTCCACAATCGATCGTTACAAGGCATGCGATAGAGCAAGCGGATATCGTCAACGGTCATTTTGCACCATCCGTGGAGCGCGATCTACTCAAGCTCGTTGTCGCAGAGCGTCATCAAGCAACCGGTCATATCGGACGCGCCATTGTGAAGGGCTTCCAGCTAAAGCGCGGTGCGATTGTATCCACGGTCGCCCATGATTCGCATAATCTGATTGCGGCGGGCGCATCGGATGAAGAGCTGTTGCTAGCTATCCGTCATGTAACCGAGCTAGGTGGTGGACTCGCGGTTATTGATGGCGAGCAGGTGCTTGCTTCACTGCCATTATCGATTGGCGGGTTATTATCCGAGCTTCCTTATGAGCAAGTGTATATGCAACTGGGGCAGCTTCGGCAGGCGCTTCAGCATATCGGAGCAGCGCAGCATTTTGATCCATTCCTGACGCTATCTTTTCTAGCTCTGCCTGTCATCCCGACACTCAAGCTCACCGATCTGGGATTGTTTGATTTTGCAGCGGGTCGGCATATTTCTGTAGAAGCGATAGAGCAGTCTCATTCCCTGCCGCAGACATAACATAGAGTAGAATCCAGCTGGTCATATCATGATAAGTAAATATTTTACATTTTCCTATTAGAGTTGCATTCTTCTCTAATCTCAGCCGATCGCTTAACCGATATACATCTAAGAAACTTTCCTATCACAACGATCAAAGGGGAATGCAATAATGGTATGGCTTAAAACACTACTACTCACGTTAGGCGCATTTATTGTGGGTGGAGCGGCTGTTTTTCTCGCATTGTATCTGGACAACGGCCCTTTGAAGCAGGTATTCGGTACAGAGACTCGATCAGAAGCCGAATCACCTGCATCACAGCATCACGCTTCTTCTCCACCCGCACCACTGTCGGAAGATGAGCTACCACCTGTAGAGCAATTCAACAATATTCCGAAAACAAAGCTGTATGACGATCATGTCGCGGTACTCATGTATCACGATATGAGCTCAACGGAAAAGGGCGGCGATATTATTACGCCTGACTTGTTCGCAGCTCAGCTTGATTTCTTACGTTCAAAAGGAATGAATTTTATTACCCTGGAGCAGTTCCGTTCCTTTATGGAGGGCGCTCCCATACCGGAAAATGCAGTTCTGGTCACATTTGATGATGGGTATGAGAACTTTTATACGACAGCCTATCCGATTATGAAGGAACGTGGCATCTCGGGAGTTAGCTTCGTGATTACAGGCGATTTTAGCAAAAAGGCGATGGTGTACACCCCGCATATGACGCGCCAGGAGATTCAGAGCATGCTCGCTGCTGACCCGAACACCGAGGTGCAGCCTCATACGAATCACCTGCATTACAAAACAAGCGAAACGACAGATGCACTTACCGCTCCACTCGTTACGGATGGAGTAACGGAATCACCGGGAACTTATCTGGCTCGTATTAGTGGTGATCTGGCTAGCTGTATCGATCAATTGAAATCGCTGAACAAGCGTCCTGTGGATACTTTTGCTTATCCATACGGTCTGTACACTCCAGAAGTACAGGAGGTTGTAAAGGATGCAGGCATCAAGTATGCCTTCACAACAACACTCGGTCTGGCTTCTCGCAACGATGATCCTTATGCGATTCCTCGTATTAACGGAGGCTCACCACTCGTAAGTCCACAGCGTCTGTTTGCCTCGATCTATTGGGAAAACAAACAGCCTGGGCATAATCTGTACTTGCCGGATGCAGTACAGCATAGTGGACGTGAGGATATCCGTTCGGTCGGTGTGCATCATAAGTAAGAGCTACACGCCAAAGATTGGAAGCCTACAATGAAGCATCATCGTGACGTATCACGCTGTCGATAAGCAAAGTGAAGAACCGTATACAATACAACAAAAAAGCACCGCTCCGTATACTCCATGCGTGAAAGTTGTAGCTTGCCTTCTGGCGTAGCTACGATTCACCCAAGGATAACGGGCGGTGCTTTTTTCGTTTTCATTTATATTCATCATTACATCTATATCAATAATCATTTTATATAAACCTCTGCACCCCTATTGCTATACATGAGGGATGCAGAGCGTTAGCATAGATTCACGGTGATCAGTAACACGATCATTTATCTATAAAATGAATCCTGGCTATCGCAAGAATATGATCGGATTGCATCGTATTCGTTCGCAATAGAGGTTCATCTATTCGGGCATTCAGCTATTCGTTCATGTTGATCTATATCCAGCATCCGGTTGACATGGGACATTAGCTAGCTTTGACGACTTGAAGCGTATCGTCCTGTACTTCAACACGAATATGTTGAATATTCTCGTCATCCAGCACCAGGTCTGTAATGCCATCCTCAACATATTGCTGGATTACACGACGGAGTGGGCGTGCACCAAATGCAGGATTGTAGCCGAGCTGCGACAGTTTTCTTTTCGCTTCATCGGACACGTTCAAGCTGATGCCCTGCTCACTCAGTGTGGCTTCGATATCAGTCAGCATATGATCAACGATCTGTACCAGATCCTCTTCCTTGAGTGATGCAAATGGAATAATCGCATCAAAGCGGTTCAGGAATTCTGGGCGGAAATACGCACCCAGTGAATCGAGCAACGAACGAGTCTGATCTGCTTTTGGTGCAGAGAAGCCGACGGTAATCTTTTTATCCACGATACCTGCGTTCGAGGTCATAATGATGACGGTATCCTTGAAGCTTACCGTACGTCCCTGACTATCTGTCAGACGTCCATCATCCAGCACCTGCAAGAACATATGCTGTACATCCGGGTGCGCCTTCTCAATCTCATCCAGCAAAATAATACTGTACGGATTACGGCGTACACGCTCGGTTAATTGACCGGCTTCTTCATGACCGACATAACCTGGAGGCGATCCGATCAATTTGGAAACGGAATGCTTCTCCATGTATTCGCTCATATCCAGACGAATCATAGCATCCTTCTGTCCGAACAGCTCTTCAGCGAGTGATTTGGACAGCTCGGTTTTACCAACACCTGTTGGACCGACAAACAGGAACGAAGCGATTGGTTTGTTTTGCTGCTTCAAGCCAGCACGACTACGGCGAATCGCTTTAGCTACTTTTTCGACAGCCTCATGCTGACCGATCACTTTACCTTCCAGACGAGCCGCGAGATGTTTCATTTTGTTCTGTTCATCCTGCTGTAGCTTGCCGACCGGAATACCGGTTTTGCGTTCGACAATTTGCTGAATATGCTCGGTACGTACTTCGGATGGTGTGCTCGCACTAATGCCTTTGCTCAAGCTTTCCAGCAAAATTGCTTCTTCATCGCGAAGCTCAGCAGCACGCTCATATTGCTCAGATGCAGTTGCCTGCTCTTTTTCCAAACGCACCTGCTCCAGACGACTGCGCAGCTGGGTATCATCACTTGCCGATGCAGCCAGATTCAGCTTCGCACCTGCTTCATCCAGCAAATCGATCGCTTTGTCAGGCAGGAAGCGATCCTGAATATAACGATGGGATAGCTGTACACAGGCTGCTATTGCTTCATCGGTATAACGTACACTGTGGTATTGTTCATATTTTGGACGCAGCCCATTCAGAATCGCTACAGTCTCTTCCAGTGTTGGCTCGTCGACCATTACAGGTTGGAAACGGCGTTCCAGCGCAGCATCCTTTTCAATCTGACGATACTCCTTCAATGTGGTCGCACCGATCACCTGTAGCTCACCACGAGCCAGTACAGGCTTCAGCATATTGCCTGCATCCATCGAGCCCTCCGCAGAGCCTGCACCTACAAGCAGGTGAATTTCATCGATGAACAGTAATACATTATCGCGCTGTTCCAGCTCAGCGATCAGTTGTTTTACCTTTTCCTCAAATTGTCCACGGATACCTGTTCCAGCTACGAGCGAAGCCACATCCAGCGAATAGACTTCCTTGTTCAGTAGCTTCGACGGTACTTTGCCTTCAATAATACGCAGTGCCAGTCCTTCTGCAATTGCTGTTTTACCGACACCTGGTTCACCGATCAGCACCGGATTGTTTTTGTTACGACGATTCAGAATTTCGATCACACGCTCGATCTCTTCATCACGTCCGATCACGGTATCAATACGACCTTCGCGAGCCGCATCGTTCAGATTGCGACCGAGCTGATCCAGAATACCGCCACCACCGCGGCGAGTCTGTGTGCGAGCTCCCGCAGCCGGTTGACCTGCTGCACCATTCGAGCGATTCGATTGAGATTGCATAAAGCCTTTGAAAAATTCATCCAGTGGCGACATGCCCTGACCGGACGAACCAAAGCCTGCATTAAAAGGTACACCGCTATTCATCTTGGCATAGCAGTCCTGACAGAGAAACATTTTTTCCGATTTATGATTAACTGTAAATTGAAGTCCTACGGTTGCTTCGTGTTGATTACAATGTTGACAACGCATCGATCATTGCCCCTTTCATGGATAGAATTCCATATAAGTTCGAATTAAGTAAGCCTATATCAACTACACAGAAACGTTATTGATCAGAAAAGGTCAGTTTGATGTTTGATCAATATGTTCTGACTTTGACTTTCTTTGACTATTATAACTCTTCTGTATATAAAGTCAATACGTTACAGATAGTTTTCAGTAATATTTTTGTATGCAACTTATTAATAGTTACAAAAAAGACAGATATCCTCTTTGTTGGATAGCCGCCTTCAGGTTTATATATTCGATGCGATGGGAGTGTAGATGTACATTATTCGAATATATACATACATTTTACACATACATCCTTTTAGCCGGATAGAATGGATACATCGTAGAAACAGGAATAACCAAATGATCTGCCTCTAACAGAGGTTCAGAATTTCACATGGATGGATAAGAAGCGATGGGACTTATTTCTGAGATTCTATTGGAACTGATCGCTAACATCCTGCCAATGTGTTAGATCCGGTAGCCGTTGTGCGCCCCAGTAATTCAGAAATAAGGTCAAAATCTGATCGTGATCCTGAGTAAGAAGTTGATAATGCCTGAACTCCTGCTTACTAAACTCTAAACGAAGCTCGACTACCATCTGTCCCGCCTGCTCCGCTTCCTCTAGCGAAGCAGCTTGTAAATAGATGCTATTTTCAAGCGGAACTGACGGCTCCAGCACGACAAAGTCATACAGCTCCAGCTCTCCGATAAGCTCACGAAATAATGAAGCATTCAAACTTTCGTTAGAATAGGTGGTATTGCCGCAGGTTAGCTCATAGCTCAGATTATCATAGGACATCATTATCATTCTCCTCTTTTTGTAAGTGTGTGGCTTTGTTTTGATATGTTTTGGTGCTTTGGTGCTTTGGTGTTATGGTGTTTTTGGTATGTGACGCTATGTGGATATGTATTGTACGTTTGTTTTCTCTTAGTGTACCAAGCCTGTATATTAAAAACGACCAAAAAAATCCTCCTGACCGATGGTTAGACATACGATCAGGAGGATAGCTTAGTTGGATGAGCAGCGAATCCCTACAATGAAACGAGGGAGATAATGATGATATAGGCGTACGATCAGACGAATAGTCATTGGATCGAATTAGCCTCTTTATTCAATCGATCATACTACTTCTCAAACATCCAAATAGACGATGCCGCTTACTTGGACATGACTTGTAGCTTCACACTTGTATTGCTGTATATCGGCTTCACACTGTAGCCCTCTGGCAGACCCGTTACCTGTACCGAAGCGAATTGACCATGCTTCGCTGTAGGAGCGCTAATGATGATTTTGCTACCATTGCTAGGAATGTAACCGTTCGTGAAATTGAGCTTTAGCTTACCTCCATACATTGCAGTACCATCGATTTTGAGCAGGTCGTTTTTGCTGCTAATATTCAGCTCCAGCGTTCCTTTGGATGCTTGCTTGTAATCGCCACCGATCACGAGCCAGCCGTTTACCTTCTCGGACAGTACACCGCCCTCGTTCGACACATTGCCGCGTCCGAACGCATAGCCATTTTGACCTTGCAGTGTACCTGCTTGCAGATGAGTTGCGCCAGTGTAGCTATTTTTCCCTGCCAGCTGTAGTGTACCGCTACCCTTCTTAGTCAAGCCACCTTTACCGGAAATCGGGTTGCGCCATGTATCCTTGCTATTGAAGCCGCCTTTGGCAGCATCCATCGTTACCGTCACATCATTCGGGAAAGCACCAAAGCCATCTGCCGCTGCAAACAGATTCAAACGTCCCCAGCCTTCTGGATCATTCAGCACCGGATAAACAGAAGCGAGACCAGTTGTTGCCAGCACCCAGCGACGCTGTGCATCGGTCAGATAAGGTAAACGTGTCTCCAGCAGTACCTCAGCACCCTTCGGAACGGATACTGCTTCATTAGTTGCTGTAATCTGTGGGAACCCATACGTCAGACGCTCGGTATAGGCTTGCTTATTCGCCTGATAATTGCTAAAACGGTCTGTCGCTGTACCCTGTTGATCCTTGAGCACCTTTTGCGCCTGAGCATAAGCTTCCTGCTTGAGCTGCTTGTTATCTGGATCATTCAAAATCGCCGCCGACAGCGCTGTCGCCATTACACGTCCACCCATCACATCAAATGGAGAATGCATACCCGCTACGATACGGTCATTACCCAGCTCCGATGCGCGTGTGAGCAGCTCCTGATAACGCTCTGGATAGGCATAGGCCATCGCAATCGCAGACAGATAGGCTGCATTAGTATGACCACTCGGATACCCGCCATCTGTACTTGGATCCGACTTAATCTGTGGTACGAGCGTTGGAATAACCGAAGCCTCCGGGCTCCAGCGGAATGGACGTTTATAGTTAAAATACGCTTTAGATGGATTACTGGAGGAGTAATCCCCACGAAGCTTTTTCACCAGACTGACGACGCTACCGAGCTTGGAGTTCGGATCACCTGCATCATTGCCACCATCATCGTGTTTTTGAGTCGTTGCATCCGCAGGCACCTCGGTAATGGTCGTCGTTGCTCCTGCATCCTTACGATACACATCGGTTAGCTTACCCATGCCCTCCATAATGCTATAGCTCTGATTGCGACGATCGTCCAGATACGCGCGTTGCTCCTGTTCAGCAGTACGTTTATTAGCGATATTAATGACCTTTTGGATATTTTGATTCAACAGCTTCTCATTCAGCATCGTACCGGAATCCCATGTCTGTCCCGGTGTCCACAGCTTATCAAAGCCAGACAATGTACCGATAATCGAATTGGAATCAGGAGTAGAATGATCCTTCGTATTCGTTTTATATGTATCAACTACATAGCCCCATTCTGGCTTGACCGGGGTGATGGATGATGGAAACGTAGCGGCACTGGCATAGCTACCTCCGATGGAGCCTGAAAAGACGGATAAAGTGATGGAAAGTCCGATCACGCTTGATTTGGATAATTTCATGTGGTACATGTCCTCCTCGATCTCGATTAATTACACCTTGAACATCATAAGGCACCTGTGTTAACGCAATGCGAGGAAAAGATTGACGTAGTGTTAACTGTTATCAATACAAACACATATTTTACCAGTAGAGGATGTAGGATAGAAATAAAATGAGAGAGTGATCTGTACATTTTCCGTAGCTAACAAGCCTCGTGGCTGTACTATCGCTCATTATAATTGGAAAAGGATAAATAAAGCCGACTTCACCCTATCATCTTCAATTCCAGATGACAGACGGTGAAGTCGGCTTTTTCAAATCGTAATGATGCGTAGATGGCTACAGTTATGCTTAGATCACTACAGTTAACAGGTCTTCCTGATAGCTAACGGATTTTTTACCTGTTTCGATAACATCCAGATAGTTACCGGAGTTGGAAATGATAACAGGTGTAGTGAGTACATAGCCTGCTGCTTTGATCGCTTCCACATCAAATTCCATGAGCAGATCGCCTTTTTTGACGGTATCGCCCTGTTTTACTTTTGGTGTAAAATATTTACCTTTCAGCTTGACGGTATCCTGACCAACATGGATCAGAACGTCAACGCCGTTATTGCTCGTAATACCAATCGCATGACCGGAAGAGAACAGCGAGGTTAGTACACCATCGACTGGAGAGTATACTTTCCCTTCGATCGGTTCAATCGCGATCCCTTTACCGAGTGCGCCTGTGGAGAACGCTTCGTCTTTTACTTGAGACAGTGCGATAACATCACCCTTCATTGGGCTGAATACTGTTTCTTGTTTGACGAGTACATCATTGTTGGATACTTCTGTTTTGCCAGTTTCCGGCTCGTCGTCTGTCAATTTGGTGAAGAACATGAGCACGAAGCCAAGGATAAAGCTGACGACCATACCGATGATTGCGCCATAGAAGCCAAGATCAAAGCCGTTTGGACCGATGTAGGACGGAATACCGAATACACCCAGACCGCCGATAATGTACGCTTTGGTGCCCATCGCACCGATGATCGCGCCGCCAACTGCACCACCGATACAGCTCAGAATGAACGGTTTTTTACGTGGCAGAGTAATACCATAAATGGCTGGCTCGGTTACACCGAAGATACCAGAGATAAAGGCTGGAATCGACAGGGATTTGAGCTTTTTGCTTTTTGCTTTGATCAGGATTGCGAGTACAACGCCTGTTTGTGCGAACGATGCACCGAACATACCTGCCAGAATCGGATCGGAGCCCAGGTTAGTCAGGTTGTTGATCGCGATTGGCACGAAGCCCCAGTGCAGACCAAAGATAACGAAGACTTGCCAGAATGCACCCAGCAGCAGACCGGCTACGATTGGGCTCAGGTTATATACAGCCAGGATACCTGCACCTACGAGTTGACCTGCCCATGTTGCAACAGGGCCGATAATCAGAAACGCCAGTGGAATAGTGATCAGCAATGTACAGAATGGAACCATAAATGTTCTTACCACACTTGGAATGACACGCTTAAAAAATCCTTCAATCTTAGAGCCTACATACGTAGACAGGATAATCGGAATAACACTGGATGAATACGTCATCAGAATGACCGGGATCCCCAGGAACGTAATATGAACAGGAGATTCAAATGGCGTACCCGCGAATAACGTATACAGTGGCTTACCTGCGGATACGGCTGACAGCGTCGGATACACCAGCGCTGCACCAATCGCCATACCGATAAATATGTTCATATTGAATTTCTTCGCTGACGTGTAACCGAGGAAAATTGGGAAGAAGTAGAACAGACAGTCACCAATAGCGTTCAAAATGATGTACGTACCGGACGTGTTCACCAGAACGCCCATCGATACAAGTAGTGCTGTTAGACCTTTGATCATACCGGTTGCTGCCAGCACGCCCAGTGTTGGGGCAAATACGCCGGAGATCATATCAATAAAGCGACTGAACAGGCTCATCTTCTCGCCTGAAGTATCGGCTGCTGTCGATGATTCGCCACCCAGACCTGCTACCGCATTCACATCTGCATATACTTCAGGTACGTGGTTACCAATAACAACCTGATACTGACCACCACTCTGGATAACGGTTACAACACCATCCATATTTTTCAGGACATCCGTGTTCGCCTTATTCTCATCCTTTAATTTGAAACGAAGACGCGTAATACAGTGAGTCAGACTGTTCACATTTTCTTTGCCGCCAACATTTTGGATAATGTCCTTTGCTAATTGTTCGTACTTCATCGTTCTTCCTCCTTTATGAATATCCATATAAAAAGGCGAAACCAAACAGAATGTCCACACGGGCAGGACCCGTGACGATTCTGAGCTTGGTTTCGCCTGCATGACCAGTAACGATCCGATGATTTTATTCGATTGTATCGCTTGTAATGCGCTGGATATGAATCGTCAGATACAGCTTTTCCTCATCCGTCAGCTCGGTATCCAGATACTTCTCAATTTTGAGCATACAGTCATACGCTCGTCTGTACTTGCTCTTCACCTGCTGAAGTAAGAAATCATCCTCCAGCCAGCGCTTCTGCACCTGCATAAGACGCTGAAAGAAAAACTTGAGATGTGTAATAAAGCGCTCGTAGCTGATCGACTGCTCATCCAGCTCAATATTGTACGTGTACTTGATAATGTTCAGAATGTCCTGAATCTTCTCTGCCTGTACGGCGACATTGTGAAACTTGCTGCTGGAGCCGTTC
This sequence comes from Paenibacillus hunanensis, assembly GCF_034055775.1. Classification (NCBI taxonomy): domain Bacteria; kingdom Bacillati; phylum Bacillota; class Bacilli; order Caryophanales; family Paenibacillaceae; genus Paenibacillus; species Paenibacillus hunanensis. The sequence continues at coordinate 3,928,528 of NZ_CP139194.1, forward strand.
AGCTCGGCGTTCACCAGATGAAGCGCAATATTCGCAGCTTCGTCCTCTGGCAGCGTTTTGCCAAGTGTCGACTCGATGAACTCCAGCGCCTTGACCCCAACCTTGTATTCCTTTGGATAAAAACGACGAATCTCCCAGCTTAACGGATTCGTATTGAAAATGCCTTCTTCGTACATTTTCATCGCATTGTTCAGGTGATCGGTGAGCGTGACGTAAATGTAATCGCTGAGCGTGCCTTCCAGATTGTTTTTGCCATACTCGATGATGTCATAGCAGACGGAAATGTATTCCGGCGGCACATCCTCAAGTAGCAACTTGAACTTTTCGGAGGCTTCCTTTTGCTGAAGCACAAAGATCTTTTCGATCAAGCTCTTGTCGACCGGCTCGCCTGCACTTTTTTTGAAAGCGATTCCACGACCCATAACGACAAATTCACGCTTGCCCGGATCACTGGCAATGATCGCGTTATTATTGAATATCTTTTGGATAATCATCCAAGCTGCCCTCCTTATCCTGTATAGTTTTGCACGAGGACTCAGATGCCGGACAAAAGTTCAGTTACAGCTTGAAGTATCACATCAGCAGGGTCCTTTAGCTCGTGTTTGATTGTGTTCTTTGATTCATTCGCAATCTTCCAGGAACCTGAGGGCGAACAGTAGGAAAGGCAATCCTTCTACTGTCTTGCTTCAGCAATCTACCGTACGTTGCATCACTCTTTCTTTATATGGAGTGGACAGTGAACAAGCCGTACCTGTCAGGACTGGAAAACAAAAAGGCAAAACCCAACACATGTAAACAAGCTTCAACAAAGCTATACATGTACTGGGTTTTGCCTTTTCAGTAACAATCCCAAGGTTAGAATAACACCTATTTTTCAATTTGGCAAGCGCTTTCTTTTTATTTTAATTAATATTTTTTAAGGTTAAGATTCCTTCTCTATTCTTATACTAAATGATATGAACTTTTTTACATTTGAAAGGTGTTTTAGAGCAATTCGATGTCGATATGCTGTCCATTGGATGATCTCCAGACACCACAGCTACTACGAAGATAAAGTAAAAAGCGATAGAATCCGATGCCCTCTAAGCATCTACAAGATTCTATCGCTTCTACTCCGTCGCTATTCGGTCATCGTAGGAAGACTTTTATATGACCCTGTCAGTTCATTTAATTTCACCTTCGTACATTGGTATAGCCCTTGTGTATCACCTCACTTCTTGGAACGCTGATACCCATCAGCTAACAATACACATAGTGCTATTCCTACGCGACACAGGCAAGTGTTACGCATAATTACGCAACAGTATATACTGCGGCGACTTGGTACCTTCCAGCGTCCAGGTCACATTGACAAGCGCACCTGCGGGTACAACAGTTGGCGTATGCGCTGAATCAAATCCAATCTGTGTACTGCCATCTGCATATTGTACAATCGGCTGAAAATACTTTAAGTCATTGCTCAATGTATTACGACTAATATTACGAGCGGTCACCTGTAGCTTGCCTGTCCAGCGTCCACCCTGCGCAGTATCCGCATTCCAGCTAAGATGATAGGATCGCACATCCAGAGCCCGTGCAGTCTGGTAAGCAGCAAAGCGCCCACTCCAATCCGACGTTAGCGGCGGAATGCTACGCATATAACGGCGATCCTGCAATTCGATAATCCCATTATGATATGTACCATTTACCTGCAAGCGGTCAATCAGTACGCGGATCGGAATATAAACGGCATTATTACGCAGCATCGGAACAGTATCCATCGTATAGGTGCGTCCATCTGCGCGAATCTGCTTGGAATCAAGCGTTACCGTCAATAAATGGCTGTTCAATGCAATCGTAGCCGAGCGTCCCTGTGGAAAATAGGTCACCTGCGCGCCAAGTAGATCACCGACCGAGCGAAGCGGAACCTGCGCTCGTCCAGCCGAATCGATAAAAGGCGATACCGGGCCTGTAAATAGCACCGCATATTCATTTATTTTTAGCAGCGGCGGCGAGCTAAAGGACTGTGCCGCCTCCACTCGTCCTCCCCATGGAGCCAGTACCATCAGCAACAAAGCTGCCAGACAGACAATGAACGGCTTTCGTTTCAACATACATCGTTACCTCCTATCGTCTATCTCCATATTAAACGTTATTAGCCGCTAGCACAAAAAGAAAACAGGAATTGGAGAGAATATTTACCTGTATAGCAGCAGATTGATATAGCTAATTGGTGATGGATAAGAAATTCTATCTATCCTTATTATACGGAGCGATGTGTATTACATGTGTAGATGCTGGATTGTTGGATCACTTTTCAATGATAGATAGTAAGGATAGTGTTGAGGAGAGATTTTCTGGGAGATGAATAGCACGGATTAAATCAGGACGGTTCGAGCATGGAGGAACTCATCATTTATATCACTGGTATAGCCTAGCTTACATTCTATACGGGTCTATGTACTATACTGGTCTATCCGCTGTAAAAGAAAAAACCTGTCTCCTTTGCAGGACACAGGTTCGTCGGCTAAGTTCACAGCTTATACCATGATCAGATTAGATGATCGAATCAAAAGCTATTCTACCCATTGTAGTGATGTGGATTGTATATCGCCTGTTATTTGTCCACATGTTATTCGCTCATATGTTGTCCGTTCTAAGGAGCAGGCATACTTGACATTTAACTATAACAAATCAATAAGCACAGTCTTAATTTGGGATCAAACTATATACGCTGATATGTGTATGGGTACAGAAACCTCTGCGCATGAAGCACTGAATCGAATACGGATAGCACTGCAAATATGAATAGGAGGACGATTGGCATACAAGTACAGAAGACAAGCGATTGCTACTCCTCATCCTGCTCAATCTTGATCAACTTGCGCACAGGCAGCTCCTTCTCTCCATACCAGACCAGCACATCTGCCAGCAGATCCAGAATACGTATAAAACTTTCTTTATCCGCTTCCGAAATCGTATCTGCATGCTTGAACATCTCATCAAAGCACAGCTCACGCACGAATTTTGTATACTCCGTATACACCTCGCGACCCTTCTCAGACGGCTTGATATAGATGTCTTTGCGATTCCCGCTTAGATGATACTTTTCCAGCAGTCCTTTTTCCGTCAGATTTTTGACGTTTTTGGAAAAGGTACTTGGACTCACGCCGAGACGTGCTGCCATCTCTGACATCTTCTCGTCCTTGTCCTCTGCCTCCAAAATATATTCCAGCGTCTGAATCTGCGCTGCCGAGAACATCACATCGGTGCCATAGCTGCGCTGTAGCTTGTACGTGTTCGAATACGCATTACCGTACTTGATGATTTTCTCAATCAATGCCCGATGGTTACCCATCCAATCTAGTTTCATGGGAACCCCTTTCATGTTTTGTATTATCTTCTCAAGCTATGCTGTGGGTTCACATAGGGTATTCTCATATGTTGTATTCCCATCAAAGTTATATTCTCAAAAGTAGTCGTTTCGCTCATGAGCGAACATGTGCTTGAGAAGTGGCTTTCTCCGAGTTTATTGAGATTACACGCGCTTTTCAATCCAGCTAATCGTTTCCTCGATCACTTCATCCCGGATTGTTTCATTGAAAATCTCGTGCATCAGATGCGCATAGATTTTGAGCGTTTTATCCATTGAGCCAATCTCTCCGTAAAATTGACGTGAATCCAGTTCACTCACCAATCCATCATTCGCTCCATGCAATACAAGCACAGGCTCGACAAAATCAGTCGCATGCGCTTTTAGCCAGTTAATGCCTTCGCCCAGACTGTTGAACAGGTCTACCGAGATTTCCTTTTCCACCAGTACATCGTTAGCGTAAGCGGTTACAACCTCAGGCACACTACATACGCCATCACCGAGTGAGTTCGGGATATACGTTCCAGGCGGTAAATCCATCGGCAACCCGCCTGCAACCTGTGTATTGTAACGAGTGAGCGCGCCAGATAATACGATTCCCTGCACCTTTTCTGGATACTTGGTCGCAAAAGAGGACGTAGCAAATCCGCCCATACTGTGCCCGATGACAAAAATCGGAAGATCACCACTTGATTCTTGAACCTGTTCAACGGCTGCATTCACATCATCAATCATATGATGGAAATTGCTGTAATACACCCGTTTGCCTTCCGAGCGTGCATGACCACGATGATCGAATCGGTATACATTGAAGCCGCGCTCGTTGAGCTTTTCGGTAAGATAGTCATAACGGCTAGCATGCTCGCATAGACCGTGAACGATGACGATGGATGCTTTGGCATTGGGGACGATGTTTCTACTGAAATAGAGCTTGGTGCCGTCGAAGGATTCGAGTTGGGTTTCGGTGAATTTCATAGGGTTGGTAGTCCTTTCTGTGTGCTCTAAGTTTAGGGGAAAGTAGGCTTGGAATCGGCTAAACTTGAGCAGGTTACATTTTTAGATGGGAACGTGTAGGGTTGAACAGCACTGATTCATTGGTGCTCATACAGGTGGTGTGACATTGAACGTTTGCAAAGCTCTTTCTGTCACCTTGTGTTTAGAGATTTGTAATATGAGAATATCTGTGAAGAAAAATTTGTATATATTAGAAAATAAATTGTTTCTAATAGAAATAATATAATGATTATTCATAGATTGTCCAGAGAAATTTAAAGCGCTTACAAAAATAAAATATACTTTACCTCATGAACTAATCATTAATCTAGTTTGCATGTATATAGTACGGATTATATTTCTGATCTATTTAAATCAATAGTCTTTACTAGATCTACATGCAAAGTAAACCTTATGCTAATCTCATGCACATCCTTATCCCAATACCACAAGTCTCAATAGAGTGATTATGATAATACTAAAAGAAAAGAACCCTTGCTAAGCAAGAGTTCTTCAATATGGAGCCTAGGGGGATCGAACCCCTGACCTCATCGCTGCCAGCGATGCGCTCTCCCAGCTGAGCTAAGGCCCCATGGCGGTATGATTATGTATGACTCGAATGAATCAACTCTCTTAATATAGCATGCTGAAATTTATGAGTCAATATTTAACATTTCGATAGAAAATTCCATTTTCCCGTAGAATTCCACTCTAATATACATGCAAAACACCTGCCTCCTTCGCCTGTACATTTTTTATACTTTGAGCAACTATCCCAGTCTTTTATGATTCTACTATTGGACTATATTTACTGCGTTTACTATTTCAACTTTATATGCTACCTCCACTCTAAACACTACTTTCAATATATCTACTGCTTCAATTACACCGCTTCAGTCATTTCATTAAAGTAACCTTTTCATTCATTGCCACTCTCGCTACTACATTCAACTCCAATCCTCACACCTACCCCACTACTCTGTGACAACCCCGTGACAGTTCGCTCACTACGTTGACTTCCATTCCTATACAACTGGTATAATAAAGTTATTGAATAGTTTAAGATAACAAACCGGATGAAGGGAATATGGTGTTCCTCCATAATGTATCGTTACGATATGTCATTATGTTGCGTACTAGCCTTCCCCACCGGCCCGATCGATACACACGAAAAGAGGCGAATATCGTTGAAGTATTCAGCTTTAGCAAAGGCAGGACTGGGTCTTGCCTTATTACTTGTTTTTTTGACCGCCTGTGGACAGCCGAAGGAAACACGGGCAGATATTTTTAATCCAAATGGTATTAAGGTGATGCCTGTACGTGATTCATTCGGACAGATGGTGAATGTACCGATCTCGCCGAAGCGAATTGCGGTGACCGATCAGCTAGCGATGGATTATTTAAATGCGCTGGATGCAACGGTCTCTCTTGCAGCAAAGCCAGCAGGTGGAAGCTATGTATTCCCTCCTTACACCGAGCAGGAGCAACGCAATAGTCTGACATTGATCGAAACATCGAATGGCTCCCTTGACCCGTCTGCACTGGCTGGACAGAAGCCGGATCTGATTTTTACCGACAGTAGCGATCGCAGTGCATATGATGCCCTGTCCAAAATCGCTCCAACCGTTTACATCGATCCAACACTGGACTGGCGTAGTGAGCTGTATATGTACAGCACATTCCTTGACCGCGATACGATCGCACGTCAATATATGAATGCATACCAGAAAGACTCCAACAGTGCGAAAAACACGATTGCAGCAGCGAACCCAGGTACAATCGCAGCCGTGATGATCAAGGACAATGCGATGCAAGTATACGGTAGCTCACAGCAAGGTACAGGCGCGGTAATCTATCAGGATCTGGCATTGAAAGCACCGGAAGGTATACCAACAGGTGCAGCTTCCACAACGATCACCATGGCACAGCTCCAGCAAATGAATCCAGATACCCTGTTTATTGCTACAGGTGAAAAGGATGATACTGCCGCCGCACTAAGCAAGCGTATGGAAGCATCTGCGGATGGCGCAGCATGGAACGAATTGAAGGCTGTACAAAATGGAAAAGTATATATCGTTGATTCCGGCTTCTTCAACGATACGCCACTTGCCAAGTCGTACGTGATTCAGACGATTGCGGATAAGCTTACCAATAAATAAAAATCCTTACCGATAACAGAACCATTAGTGCTGTATCCTCTAGCGCTAGTGGTTCTTTGTTATTTATGGCTCGCCTTTAATTCTTCTCCTATTACTATTACTATTACTGTTTCGTTTGTACGTCTTATAATCACTTTAGCTAGCCGTATACTTGTTTCAGCTATGCGTTTTATATGTACGTTTATAAAACCGTATTCACCTCGATACATATCCTTCATGTAATCTTGTTGCTACTGCTACTCAAGCGCGCCCTTTCAATCTGATACCTTCTGCAATATCATTCTTAATTCTCTTGGGGTACAACATTCAAGCTTAATAACATTTATATTCTAAATTTTAATCCTGGATCTTCACACAATCCCTACAATAATATTGTTGCAATCCCTCACCATATGTAGTATTATCTTAAATACGGTGATTCTTTCACCACTTCCTGTCTCACATCATGAACCACACAACAAGAGGAACGGGAAGTTACATATTGCTTGCGGTCGTGGCGGAATTGGCAGACGCGCACGGTTCAGGTCCGTGTGGGCTTACCCCCGTGGAGGTTCGAGTCCTCTCGACCGCACCATATGCTTATAACCAGCACGTAATTGATTCGTCGATTACGTGCTTTTTTGATTCTTCAAAGTAAAGCCGCCGACCGCACTTCATGTGCAGATCGGCGGCTTATTTGTTTTTACATGTCTCGTGATTGGAATTGTAGGGGCGGTAGAGGGTTGAGTTATGATGACGCTTGAAGTATCGCTATGCTACCAACCACATCACTTATAGCAACTACATAGCTACTTCAAATACAGAAATACATAGCTACATAGATTACAGCACATGCACACTAGCATAATAGCTACATAGATCACGCACATACACAGTAACACACTAACTTCATATGTTACAGCACTTACATAGCCGCATCAGGTTACACTCCATACCTTCCCTTATCCCTTATTTTAGATCTGCAACAAAAGTGGTCACACTCTGTGCAGGCAGACTCATCGTAAACGACGAACCGGATGTATTCACTGTGCCGGGTGCCAGATTACGGCTAGCATCGGTTGTCCAGGAGGATACTTTGGATACACTACCGTTTTGCAGCGCAAAATTCTGGTTTGTTGCGGCATTGTTCTTGTTGATCGCTACGATCACTACCTTACCGTCACCTTTGTAGGCAGAGACGAACACATTGTTATTCGGGCTTTCGGTAGCATCAACACGAGTATAACCTGGGCGAACGAATTTGGAGAAGTGCGCCATGCTATAGCCACGTTTACTGATCGTACCGTCTTCCTTCATCGGCCCATATTGTCTGCGGATGTACCACCATACGTACGTTTGGAAATTACCGACTGCCATCGCTTTGTGCATATGGTATGCCACATCTACACCTTCCGGCCAGCGATCGGCAGAGTTGTTATCGCTGTTCGGGTAATAAACCTCGGTCATCCACAGCTCTTTTCCGGCTCCCTTTTGCTGGAACAGCGGATAGGAGAAGTTGTTGAAGGATGTCCCGTATGTATGCGTGCCGAGAATATCCATATTCGCCAGTGCCTGCGGATCATTCAGAATCGGGTCAGACATATTTTTCAAATACGAGAACGATTCGGGAGCGATAACCCGTGCATTGATCGAGCCTGCATTTTCCTTCATAAAACGCAGCATTTCCTGTGGTGTCCACCATGTCCAGGTGTGCGCATAGTCCGGTTCATTTTGTACAGAGATCGCGTACAGATTCACACCATTGCTTTTCATATAAGCGACAAAGTCGTTCAGGAATTTGGCATAGTCCGCGTATTTATCATAACGCAGACGCTTCGCAGAAGTATCTCCATCGTGATTGAACGTCTCTGTCATCTCGGCTGGTGGATTCCATGGAGAAGCGAATACGATTGCTCCCCGTGCAGCAGCGGCTTGAGCGGTTGGCAACTCTTTTGCCCAGTTGCTTTTGTTCGAGTCGATATACACACGTAGTACAGAGAAGCCTAATTGATTGTTGCCATTACCGAATGCAGTATCGCGCTGTGAAGCGGTCAGATCGCCAGCCCACAGTGCATGGTTGATCCCACCAAAGCCACGAATAACCTGCTTGGTGGAGGACAGATTCACTACTGCATCCCCTGCCGCAGATACCGGTGTCGGTGAGACAACAGGTGTCAGCAATGAGAATAGAGTAGCAACGACGAGCATGACACTGATTGATTTCTTTGTCAGATCAAACAAAATATCATCTCCTTAGCTGTTTTTAAATGAAACAGTTACTTGTATTACTATCTCTATTATGTATTTTTATACATTTATTGAGCAATATTATAATCGCGTAGTGCTTGTGAAGCGGATCACCAACAATATAGAAATACATTCCAATGTATAAATTGTGCTCAAGTTAAGTATAGTTTATATCTTGAAAATGCAGACACAACTATATGGAAATTACCATATAATTACCAAACGTTGCGTATTAGTATTCGGATGTTAGGCGACTTGTATACAGGAGTGCCTATTTTAAAATAACATCAAAAAAAACATCATCACTGTAGAGTGAATTATGCACTCCAAAGCGATGATGTTATCCTGTAGCGATACAGATCAGACATGGAAATTCAGCAAAGAGCACTAACTTTTATTCCAAATCTAATCTGCCCTGTATGCAGTCTGCCTTGTACCAGACTGCACTAGTTCCAGTTACTTCTAACTTACTCAACTACTCGTTAATAATCTAGTCCATTCAATCCTGCTCTGACTGCTTATCGTCCTGAGCCTGTGCATCCGCATAGGTATTGGATGAGGTAGTACCGGCTTGAGGCTTGGACTTCTTCTCATGCTTCGGATCGTCGCTGAGCAGTCCTTGTAGCTCCTTCATGAACATATTGATGTCCTTGAATTGACGATACACCGAGGCGAATCGTACATAGGCCACTTCATCCACTGGATACAGCTGCTCCATAACCAGTTCTCCGACAGCACGGCTCTCCACCTCAGCAAGTGCTGTTGCATACAGGCTCTTTTCCACCTCGGATACGATCGCATCCAGCTGATCGACCGATACCGGACGCTTCTCGCACGCTCTGATCAAGCCGCGCAATAATTTATCGCGGCTGAATTCTTCCCGGCTTCCGTCCTTTTTGATGACGATTAATGGGGTTACCTCGACCATCTCAAACGTGGTAAAGCGGCGACTACAGCTTTCACATTCACGTCTGCGGCGAATCGATTTATTATCGTTAGCCGGTCTTGAGTCTAGCACCTTCGTTCCATTGTGACCACAGTAGGGGCATTTCACCGCTGTGTCACCTTCCTTTCATTACTAATGCTTGTTCATCGCTCTGGTGTGTCTGTTCGTTGTGTTAAATAGCATTCATGGTTCGTCTATAAGTGCGTTATACAGGCTGCATGATTCAGAAAAGGTAACAAGGCAGCTATGCCTTGTCAAAATCGGTCATACAATTTGGTATATTGCTTATAATAATATAATACACGTTGCACATAATGTCTCGTTTCGCCATAAGGAATATCTTTGGCGTCTTCGAGCGTGCCGTCCCACTGACCGTTTTTGATCCAATTTTTCACTTTACCTGGCCCTGCATTATAAGCGGCGATAACCGCTACCTCATTCCCACCGAACTGCTGCATCAGATTGTTAATATACCAGCTGCCCAGCTCGATATTCGGCTCTACATCATGCTTCACGGAATCCAGCGTGACATCTTTGAGATGTGCCTTTTCCATCGCCCAGGTGGCGGTATCTGGCATTAGCTGCATCAATCCAAGCGCACCCTTTTTCGATTCCATGCTTGGCTGGTAGTTCGTCTCTACCCGAATAATCGATGCGATCAGGTACGGATCAACCTCGTAATTGGACGCATGGGCACGAATCTCATCCCGATATTCAATCGGATAAATGAGTGACAGCCAGCGTGCATTGAACAGGACAAGCACAAGCACAATCGCGAACAGTGGAAGTAACACTCGCTTACGGATAACGGTTCGTTTGAGCTTATTCATCCTAATCCCTTTCCTGTCCAATAACGCTCCAGCTGAGCCTCCGTCTGCTCCCATGTCCCGCTATTATCGATCACCACATCCGCAAGCTGCTTCTTTTCCTCGATATCCATCTGTGCAGCGAGTCGCTGTAGCGCCTGCTGCTCATCCAGACTATCGCGCTGCATCAAGCGTTGTAGCTGAATCTCTCGCGGTACGTAGACGACCATCGTTTCGCTAAATGTATAGGCACCCTTCGATTCATACAATAGCGGAATATCCGCCACGACGAGGCGATCGGGATCAGCCTTCTCCAGCTCGGCAACTCGTGTATGAATGAGCTCGCGAATAGCCGGATGTGTAATACCCTCCAGCGCCTTCCGTTCCTCCGGGCGTCCAAAAATATGCGCGCCCAGTCGCTTGCGATCCAGTGTCCCATCCTCCAGTAGCATGTCGGTACCAAAGCGCTCGCTGACCTGCTGAAGCACCGGATGTCCGGGCAGCATAACCTCGCGTGCAATCTGATCCGCATCTACCAACGCCGCTCCATGCTGTACCAGCCATGCAGCTACAGAGCTTTTGCCCGTAGCGATTCCTCCGGTTAATCCTATATTCATGTTGTCACCCCATTGCTTTTTGACGCGCTGGCAAAGGCTGGCATACCGGGCAATAATGCGTGCCCCTGCCGCCGACTACTGTTTTCTCGATCAATGTACCACATTCCTGGCAAGGCTCTGCTTTGCGTCCATAAATACGAAGGCTATGCTGGAACATGCCCATTTCGCCTTGACCGTTCACATACGACTTGATCGACGAGCCGCCTGCGGCAACTGCATCACTTAGAGTAGATACAATCGCTTCATGCAGACGAATCAACTGCTCCCGGCTCAGATCAGATGCAATCGTCTCGGGATGAATGCCAGCACGGAATAAGGCTTCATCCACGTAAATATTACCGATCCCAACGACATAGGCTTGATTTAGCAGTACTGGCTTGATCATCGTTCTACGCTTGCTAATCACGCTAATAAACTGCTCATCTGTAAACTGCGGATCCAGCGGCTCTAATCCAAGCTGCACCAGTGGCTTCGATTGAAGCTCCTCGCCTGTCGCAAACAGATGCATCGTACCGAATTGACGAACATCCTTATATCTTAGCTCTGTACCATCGGTAAAATGGAAAATAACATGGGTATGCTTTTCCACTGGCTCATCGCTGCGATATACGCCGTAGCGTCCTTCCATCCGCAAATGGGATACCATCACTAATCCATCTAAAATAAAGCGCAGGAATTTCCCGCGACGTTCTACCGTTTCAAAGGTATGTCCCTGTAGCTCCAATGCAAACTGCTCTGGATCATCCGGTCGCTGAATAATACGTGGCAGCGATACGGTTACCCGTTCAATCTGTTTGCCGGGAATCAGGGTGTTAAGCGTGCGTCTGACTGTTTCTACTTCTGGCAATTCCGGCATGTTGTTCACCTATCCTTTGGGTGTACGTCTATGAGTGTGTGCAATTAGCAGCAATCACTGCGGGAAGGAATAAGGGGACGGACTCGGGTGGAGCCGCGGGAATCTTTTGGAATGGGAAGGAATGAAGATTCCCGCCCCTCCAAAGGAGTCCTTTCCCCTTATTTCCTTCCCTCCGTTACGTGTTGCTTGCATCATACTCATAGTTGTACAGATTTAGTATCGTAGTTTTATAAAATCTTGGTTCGTGGATGCGTCTATATGCACGTTCTAGCAATTCTTAATCTGGAAATCTGGAATACGCATTTTAGCTTACTCAATTACAAGATATAATCATATTACTTGGCTTCGTACCAGTTGGCACCGTAGCTTACGTCTGCTTTGAGGGGTACTGAAAGCTCCAGTGCGTCTCTCATGACCTGTGGTACGAGTGTTTTCATTTGTTCCAGCTCATCGGCTGGGACTTCGAATACTAGTTCATCGTGTACCTGTAGTAGCATGCGGCTTTTGAGTCTATTTTCGGTTAATGCGCGATCCATGTGTACCATGGCGAGCTTGATGATATCGGCTGCTGTGCCCTGGATCGGTGTATTCATCGCTGTACGCTCGGCGAAGGAGCGCAGGTTGAAATTGGACGAACGAATTTCTGGCAAATAGCGGCGACGTTCTAGCATTGTTTTTACATAGCCATTCTGCTTAGCTTCATCGACGATCTCGTCCATATAGCGGCGCACGCCCTGGAAGACGTCGAAGTATTGATTAATGAAGTCGCCTGCTTCTTTTCGGGTGATGCCGAGATTCTGGGACAAGCCGTAGTCGCTGATGCCATATACGATGCCGAAGTTAACGGCTTTGGCAGAACGGCGCATATTGCTGTCGACCTGTTCCTGTGCTACACCGAATACATCCATCGCTGTCTTGGTATGGATATCCATATCGTGGACAAACGCATCCTTCAAGCCAGCATCGTCGGAGATATGAGCTAGTACACGCAGCTCGATCTGGGAGTAGTCGGCAGATAGCATCGACCAGCCCTGCTCGGATGGTACAAATACTTTACGCAGCTTGCGGCCTTCTTCCAGACGAATCGGGATATTTTGCAGGTTCGGGAACTGACTGGATAGACGTCCGGTTGCTGTGATTGTCTGACGGAAGTATGTGTGTACTTTACCTGACTTCGGATGAATCTCCTTGAGCAGTCCTTCAACATAGGTTGATTGCAGCTTGGCTAGCTGACGATACGTTAAAATGTATTGCACGATATCATGATACGGTGCCAGCTCCTCCAGCACATCTGCACTGGTGGAATAGCCCGTTTTTGTTTTCTTTTTCACTGGCAGTCCAAGGCGATCAAATAAAATCTCGCCCAGTTGCTTCGGTGAATTCAGGTTGAATTCCGTGCCTGCCATATCATAGATTTGCGCGACCAGCTTACTGATTTGCTGTTCAAATTCTTTGCCCAGTGCGCGTAGTTCATCCGTATTCACGGCTACGCCCTGTTTTTCCATATCGGCTAGAATACGCGATAATGGCATTTCCAGATCGCTGAACAGTGGTGTCATCTCATTTTGCTCTAATTGCTCGCGTTGCAGTGGAACCAGCTGGCGAATCGTTGCCGCTTTACGAGCTAGATGCTGGCTCAGTACGTCCTGCTCGGGTACTTTGTACTTTGCACCTTTACCAAAGACCGCTTCATCCTCTGACAATACAGGTAGCGCATACTTGGAAGCAAGTGCGCTCAGACTTTGACCGGATTCCGTTGGGTCAAGCAAATACGCAGCGATCTGAATATCAAACGCAGCTCCGGCAAAAGCAATGCCTTCCCAGAACAGCACCAGATCGGCGCGATGCAGATCATGTCCCTGCTTCGGAATGGAGCTATCGCCCAGCCATGTGCGAATCGCTGCTGCTGCATCACTTTTCAGTACATCCGGTGTAAGGAAATAATATTCCTCTGGTGTACCGAACAGCACGCCGACCAGCTCCGCATGATGCGGATTATCGCCATGACTCTCTACATGAACGACATCCACTGTACTCAGCGCGGCTTCAAGCTCGGATACCTGCTGTTCGCCCAGCATGGTCACCTTCAGATCAGGCATCGGTGCTGAGCCACCCTCTGCATCGGCATTCAGCTCATCGAGCGTTGCATCTGGATGAGCCGCTACATCGCTCAGATCAAGGCGCTGCAAAATCGACTTGAACTCCAGCTTTTGCAAGGCGGTTACTGCTGTCGCGGCTTGAATTCCTTCGTACTTCATGCTATCCCAGCTTGCATCGAATGGAACCTCACGGAAGATGGTCGCCAGCTCTTTACTCAAACGTGCATCCTCTGCATGCGTCTCGACCTTTTCCTTCATTTTACCTTTGAGCTGGTCGGTATTTTCCAGTACTTGTTCTACGGTTCCAAACTGATGTAGTAGCTTGAGCGCAGTCTTCTCCCCAACACCCGGAATGCCCGGAATATTGTCGGAAGCATCGCCCATCAAACCCTTCAGGTCGATGATCTGCGCAGGTGTCAATCCATAACGCTCCTGCACCTCATGGGGGCCGTATTGCTCGATTTCGCTGACACCCTTGCGTGTAAGCGCGATGCGTACATGCTCAGAGGCAAGCTGGAGCATATCCTTATCGCCACTCAAGACGAGCACCTCGCAACCCTTTTCCTCTGCCTGACGGGATAATGTACCGATAATATCATCCGCTTCATAGCCCTCTAGCTGATAATGAGAAATACCGAACGCAGTTAGCAAGTCCTTGAGTAACGGAAATTGCTCGGATAGCTCAGGTGGTGTCTTCTGACGACCGCCCTTGTAATCCTGATAGCTGCTATGACGGAAGGTGATCTTCCCCGCATCAAATGCGACCATCACATGGGTCGGCTTATGCTCCTCCAGCACCCGTAATAGCATATTCGTAAAGCCGTATACCGCATTCGTATGCAAGCCTGACGACGTCGTCATCGGCTGCTGCATCGCAAAGAACGCGCGGTAAATAATACTGTTTCCATCTATTAACATGAATTTGTCCATAGTTCCTCCTGTGATTGATGCCTTCGGATCGATACCGTATGCACCGTTGCTATAAGCAGGTCATTGTGTAGGTCTCCTGTTGCCTGCGATTCCTGCTTCCGAACACTGTACGTTCTATATAAAAGCAGACCGATATCCTGTCGAAACAGGACGTTTTCTTCCTTCTTCTATGATACCACAAGCCCCTGCGTTCCAAAACAAAAGGCACCGGAGAAGTTTCCGGTGCCTGCTGTTCTGCAACATGCCAAAGATATATAGGATGTTTTCTGTTGTTAACGTCTTCTGAATCATTGAAGCAAGATGCAGGGTACGATTGGTTTCATACGATGCAGGGATGCATGCTATTGTAGCTACGCACCGCAGCATAGTGGAATTCGTTTAGCTGTTCAGATCCGGACGTTTACCTGTTACCAGATATACGACGCTCTCTGCAATATTGGTCGCATGATCGGCAATACGCTCAATATAACGACCTGTCAGATTGATCAGCATCACCTGCGGACCATCTGCTCCATTTTCCTTCACATACTCGTGTAGCTCACGAATCATACCGCTGTACAGATGATCGACCTGATCATCATCCGTACCTACCTTGTGGGCAAGATCGGTATTTTCGTCCAAATAAGAACGAATCGAATCACGAATCATCTCTACTACGATCTCCGACATTTGCGGAATGTCCTTGAGCGGCTTGATCAGCTCAGAGCCTTGCAGACGCAGGGTAACCTTCGCCACATCCAGCGCCAGATCACCCATACGCTCCAGATCACTGGAGATTTTGAATGCGACGATAATGCGGCGCAGATCCTTCGCTACTGGCTGCTGCGTGATAATCAGGCGCGAGCCGATATCCATAATCTTTTCTTCCATTTCGTTCAGACGGTAATCGTTGTCTACAACGCTTTTCGCTAGCTCCACATTTTTGCTTTGCAGCGATTGTACCGCTTCTTGTAATGCTTCGATAACATGATCTCCCATGGAAGCGAGTAACTCGCGAAGCTCGTACAGGCTTTCATCGAATCCTTTCCGGTTAGGCATACATGATCCTCCTATGGCTGATTACTTGTTTGGAAAAGCTGGATATTCGTGAGTAGAAGTCAAGCAGTGCCTGTCAGCCGAAGCGTCCAGAAATATAATCTTCCGTACGAGAATCGGACGGATTGGAAAACATCTCAGTCGTATCGGTAGCCTCTACAATCTCTCCATTCAGGAAAAAGGCGGTCTGATCGGAAATACGTGCTGCCTGGTGCATATTATGTGTCACCATCACGATCGTATAGTCCTTTTTCAGATCCTGTGTCAGCTCTTCAATCTTGAGTGTAGAGATTGGATCAAGCGCTGACGTTGCTTCGTCCATAAGCAAAATATCCGGCTGCCCGGCAATCGCACGCGCAATACACAGACGCTGCTGCTGACCGCCTGACAGGCTAAAAGCGGACTTTTTCAAATGGTCCTTGACCTCTTCCCAGAGTGCAGATTGCTTCAAGCTGCGCTCGACAATCGCTTCCAGCTCCGACTTGGATCGGATGCCTTGCAATCGTGGGCCATAGGCGACATTTTCAAAGATCGATTTTGGAAATGGATTCGGTTGCTGGAATACCATACCTACCTGCTGACGCAAGCCTTCTACCTCAACGTCATCGCCATAAATGTCCGCGCCGGCAATCTCGACCTTGCCTTCAATACGCGTGCCGGGGATCATATCATTCATTCGATTCAATGTACGCAGCAGTGTCGATTTACCGCAACCGGATGGGCCGATAAATGCAGTAACTGCTTTTTCTTTAATGCTAAGTCCGATATTTTTAAGAGCATGATGCTTCTCATAGTATAAGTTTAATTGTTCGATACGAATAATGTCTGACACAAGGTCACACTCCCCTGATTTCTCTATATTCATAACGCTGTGCCGCTACATACAGCGGCTGGCATCTATACATGATACGGGATGTTTGTAAAGCGTGAGCTCCCGAATTGTAAAGGGAGTGTAAAACTTGCTTTGACAGATTTCTATGCTCTACTGATGCTTATCGCAGCATCGATTTACTTTGCGCCTGCTGCTTTAGTGTATCCATGACGAGCATGGTTAATCGGCTTGCTTCACCTGCGGTTCCATGCAGATGCTTCGCCTGTGCAGACGCATGATCAGCTGCCGATGCCATTTCGCCAAATAACTGATCTGCCTGTGTAATACGCAGCATACTCGCATCCATTGTCTGCTCAGCCGTTTGACTCGACTGAGCCGATTGTCCGATCATCTCATTCAAGCTACCGAGCAGACGTGCAATATCGGAGGACATGCCTGTAATGCGCTCTGCAAGCAATCGCATCTCAGACGCCACCACTGCGAAGCCACGTCCAGCCTGCTGTGCACGTGCGGCTTCAATCGATGCGTTTAGCGCCAGCATACTACTCTGGCCGGCAAGCTGAGCGACATCGTCCACGACCTTGCGCGCTTGTACCGTATGTTCCAGCATTTGCTCGGCTTGAACACGCTGATCGTTCACAAGCTGCTGTGCCTGACGGAATTGTTGATTTGCCTCTGTCAGCTGATGGTGACCAGCAACGGTGCGCTCCTTGATCTCTACGAGCTGACGTGACGTTTCATCCGCAGCATGGCTCACTGTGTTAACAGCTTGACCAATCTGCTCGACATAGGTGTAAGAGGCTTGTAGAGACTGTACGCGCTGCTGTTCAGCCCCTGTCTGTAAATGACGTGACAGCTCCATCAGATTGCGAATCGTAATCGCACCTGCCAGCTTGCCTTGATCTGTCAGCAATACACATTCATAAAAGGCTTCGCCCTCACGAGCAAGCGCAGCATCTACGACATCTGCTGGCTGATCATGCCGATCCACGATCAATGGCTCATTCTGGCTAAATCGACTCGTACTGCGTCCATAATATAATTCTGTAGCAAACCGGCTTGCCATCCGTCGATAAAATTGCTCACGCATAATCAGACCCATCGGCTCACCGTGTTCATTACAGATCGTCACACACGGTAGCTCGGGTTGATCGCGGAATCGCTGTAACGTCTCCCCACATGTCTCATTACTACGAATCTGCGGCACTTTGATCAGATAATGACCTAGCTCACATTCCGGCAAGGATGAAGTAGGCTGCTCGACTACCCATGTGGTTGTAGCAATAGGAGCAGCAGAGGAAGCATGGACTGGTGTGTGAATCCCTGATGCAGATGCTGATGGAGTCATAATACTCGGTTGAGTAATTGTTGAGCGTTGTTGTACTTGATTGGTTGCTGTTGGACTGCTTGCTTTGGAAGTAGTCTTATGGCTGGTTGTGTTCGTCATTATGCTCATAGGGGTCGTACGGCTCGTAGTTGCCATATGATTCGAGCTTGTAGACTTTGTTATCGTACTTGATGGTGTAGCGGACTTAGCTGATGCTGGTGTATTTTGAGTAGATGGACTAGACGGAACTGTCGGGCTAAGTGGGCGCACCATATGAGTCTGGGTTGTCGAGCTGGTCTGGCGAATAGGATTCGTTTGAGTCATCGAACGATCCTGAACTGCTGCGCTAGCATTCGTCGAGTTCGCTTTTGTTGGGTTCGTTTTTACAGTGGTGCTTGTCTTCGTCGTAGTTGACGATGGCACAACCTTACGATTGGAAACCGCTTGTGTTGCTGAAGCTGCTGGCTTTGGTGCAGTTGTAGTAGCATGAGCGAGACGATTAGGGCTTGGCTGTGCCTGAGCTGTCGCTTTTTTCTCTATTGTGGTTGTATTGCCTGGTAGAGCAGGCGCAGCAGTAACCGACTGCTTCTGATTGACAGCAGATGAGGAGTCTACCCTGGCTGACCGATTCGTAGCAGGTACTTGTTTGTTCGTAGCAACGGAGGGCTGAGTGTTGGCAACGACTGGCTCATTCATTTGAACTGATGACTGATTCACAGCAGTTACTGGCTTGTTCGTAGTAACTGAAGATGTTTTGACCGCAGCTGTCGGCTCCTCCTTGAGCATCGGTGACTCGTTCATAGCCACTACTGGCTCATTTGCGGTTAGGGATGGCTTGGATGTTGACACATCATCGGTATCCTTCATTCCTGTTGTAGCCTGATCGTCTATCGACCCAGCACTACGATTCGTGCTTTGTGGCTCTGTGTTGGATGACGGTGTTGTCGTTGTATGGCTAGGCTGTGTATGGGTAGGGGGAGAGGCTACTGGTTGGCGTTCAGTGACCGTCGATTCCGAAATGTTAGCGACTGTTGTTTGTTCCCGTTCTTTTAAGGCTTGAGTAGTCAATTGTATCGACTCCTTAGTTCTTTAGTATTACTATCCCTTAAAGACTACTGGATTATTGTAAAATAAATTGCCATATTTCTGCATAAGTATGTAATATGATGGTTCTTCCTGATTTAATTTCGTAAAATAGAACTAGAAAAAAAGATGCTCGTCACTCCGTTAACCGGAATGAGGAGCACCTGCTTTTTTACGTACGACTAATTTATAACCGACACCGCGAATCGAATCGATATGCACGGAATCGGGATCAAGTTCAAGCTTTTTGCGTAAGGAGCTGACGTGTACATCGACTGTACGCTGTCCACCAATATAATCAAAGCCCCATACCGCGTTCATCAGATCATCCCGTGTCATAACAACACCTGGCTTGCGTGCAAGATACAGCAGCACTTCAAATTCCTTAGGGCGCAGCGTAATCTGCTGGCTTCCCAGTGCAACCTCGTATTTATCCGGATAGATCATAAGATCGCCAAGCTCGATCCGGCTCTCCTGCACATCCTCATCAGCTGGCTGATCCTCACGTCCGGTTGCACGACGCAATACAGCAGCGACACGAGCAAGCAGCTCCGATACACCAAATGGCTTGGTAATGTAATCGTCTGCGCCTGCCTTCAATCCTTCTACAACTTCCTCTTCCGCATTTTTCGCGGTCAAAATAACAACCGGTGTGCGAATGCCGGAGCTTCTCAGCTTGCGTAAAATATCCAATCCCGACATACCTGGCAACATCAGATCGAGCAGGATCAGCTCGAACGACTCGTTCTGAGCACGCTCCAATCCGGCACTGCCATGATCCTCCACCGTTACCTCATACCCTTCCTGGGTCAGGTTGTAGGATAGTAGACGGGACAACGTTGATTCATCTTCAATGACCAGCAATCGTTTAGTCATGATAACCTCCACTCGGGTTTACATTTCTTTCACCGTGACCAGCATATCACTATTTTGTTAACACAGTGTAAAAATATTGAATTTGGTTATCCAGCAGTTATGCAGTGATTAAAATTCACCTTTATTCCGTCTCATCAGCCTGTAGCAGCGGCAGATTCACCGTAAAGGTCGAACCGATATTAACCTCGCTCTCCACGGTCACCTGACCGTGATGCAGCTCTACCAGGTGCTTCACGATGGATAATCCCAGCCCCGTGCCACCTGAGCTACGTGAGCGTGCTTTATCCACCCGGTAAAAGCGTTCAAAGATACGTGGCAGGTCCTTACGCGGAATGCCCATCCCCGTATCCGTCACATCAAAGATAATCCGCTCATCACCCTGCTGGGACAGCGTTTCGCGTACATTCAGACGTACCTGTCCGCCATCCTGTGTATAGTTTATCGCATTCGAGATCAAATTCACAAAAATCTGACGCAACCGATCCTCGTCTGCCTCCATAAACAATTCCTCTGGCACCTGCATATCGAGCGTAATATTCTTCTTCGCTGCCGAAGCATTCAGCATTTCCCGAATCGTCTCGAAAAATGGCTGTAAATGAATCGGTGAGAAATTCAGCGGCGAGCGCTTGGATTCGATTTTAGACAGCTCCAAAATATCACCGATCAGACGATTCAGCCGCTCACTCTCGTCATAAATAATTTGTAAAAAGGAGCGCGAGGTCTGCTCATCCTTTACCCCACCGCTCAGCAGTGTCTCAGCAAACCCTTTTACCGCTGCAATCGGCGTCTTGAGCTCATGCGATACGTTAGCGACAAACTCACTGCGCATCCGCTCCAAACGACGGATATTCGATACGTCCTGAATCAGGAAAAGCATCCCACGATACGTATCATCATCCTCGAACATCGGCACACCATCAATCTCGATCAGACGTGGCTCTGGATTGTATAGCGTCTGCTCATCATGGATACGCTCTTTGCGCCGTAGCCCATCACCGAGCAGCTTGCTCAGCTCGTAGTGCTGCTTCAGCTCCTGATATGATTTGCCGATCATACGCTTCGAGTTAATGCTGAGCATTTCCTCGGCAAAGCGGTTAATGAGTGCAATTTTACCGCCATCATCGACCATGACCATACCACCTGTCATGTTGGCGAGTACACTTTGCAGTAGATCCTCGTTATCACGAATGACCTTGAGCTGCATTTCCAGACTATCTGCCATATTATCAATCGCCTTGCCCAGATCACCGATCTCATCTTTACGATCTAACCGCACTCTAGCTCCATAATCGAGACGAGAAATACGATTCGCTACGCGTGTAATATGCTCCAGCGGACGCGTCAGGCTGGCAGCAACGCTGTAGCTGACCAGAGCAGCAATCACAAACAGCACAAGCAAGCTAATGCCCATAATTGTCCATGTGCTACGCACACCATCCTCGACCGCGACAAGACTCATCGACAGCCGAATATATCCGTCAAACTGTCCTGCCTTTTGCACCGGCGCAGCGACATATAGCATATTTTCCTTGAGCGTGCTGCTGTATCGAACGGCACTGCCCACCCCATCACGTGCCGCAGCAACAATCTCTTCACGGCTAGCATGATTGTTCATCGTACGTGGATCGCTTTCAGAATCGCCGATCACCGTGCCGTCCTTTTCAATAAAGGTAACACGTGAATCGGTTAGCCGCCCGATCTCTAAGGCTTCACGAGAATAATAGCTAAATACTTCATTGGAGGGTGCCCCATTTTCACTACCGACAGGCTGAAAGGCAAATGTGGACTCCAGAAGTCGAATTTCCCGTAGCATATTGTCTTCCAGCGTCTGCTCATGCGAATCTCGGTAAATATGCGCCATCGTAAAGGCTGCCGCCAGGCCGAGCACAGCCAGCAGAAGCATAATAATAATAGTCAGGCGAATGCGGAACGGTTTCATGCGGTTGCGTCAATCTCCTTTGATATAGTTTGCTTCCTTGAGTCGTTGTCTACTCCGGTACGCCTCCACACGCTGAAATACGGAATATTGTAGTGTTGCCATCGGCTGCTGTAGCATAATGCCGAGCACAACAGGAACCGCGGTCTGCGGGCTAAAATAGCCCATCGCAATGACCATCCCGACCGATATATTACGCATTCCAGATGTGTACGCCAACGTCACCGGCAATTCACGACCTTTCGCGCGAAGTATACCAGAACAGACGTAACCGAGTCCATAGCAAAGCGCAACTGTAATGAGCACCGAAGGAATGACGAGCAACAGATCGCCCTTGAGCGCGCTAAGCTGTGGCGCAATTGCAGCGGCATTAAGTAGTACCACACCAGCAAAACAGAGCTTGGACAGCGGCTGTGTGATCGGTGCTGACCATGGCTTAAATTGACCCCTGGACAGCTCATACACCACCATACCGAGGAGGGTCGGAACGACAATGATAAGCATCAGATCACGAATCATCCCAAGCGTATCAAATTGAATACTCGCACCGAATAGCCATTCAATCAGACCAGGCACGACAAACGGACTGATCGCCGAATCGACAATGACGAGTGCGAGAGCTAGCGCTACATTTCCCGATGACATGCCCACCCATAGCACAGAGGATACCCCCAGCGGAATCGCTGTGAATAAAACCAGTCCAATCGTATACGGTGAGCCTGCGCCGAATAATAATGTACCCAGCTCATACGCAAGCAGCGGTGCAATGACGTGGGCTAACACAAGTGTGAGCAGCACAGGTAATGGCTTTTTCAATACGCCCTGTACATGCTGTCTACCACAGCCAATGCCCATCACAAATGTAACAAAGGCAAATAAGTACGGAATCCAGCTCGTATACGCGATCAGTTGCTTCGATAATACAAATCCAAGTAATAACGTGCACGGAATAATCGCAAACATATATTTTTCAAATAGGCGTGTAAAGCTGTCCATCGTTTCCCTCATAGGTTGTTCCTTTCTTTGTCGGTGTTGGATACGGGCTAGGTGACCTAGGTGTGCATTTACTAATTCTGTATTGGTTAAGACTGCTTATTGACTTTTTACGCAAGCATGGAGTGATAAAATGACTCGCTCAAACTCTATTTTTTGAAATGATTATCTTCCATGATAGCATACTCTGCTAGCAATCTAACGACGAATGGGGATATTTGTCACAAAAAGTTTAACGTGTGCATAAATGAGTATGTTCTTATATCTGGCGATGTAGCTTAGATCGTTTTTGAGGTTTAGTTTGGATGATTGTTGAGGATTCGATAATGATGTATGTATCTTTGTACGTTTTGTATTGGATGGATATAACAGGTTATATTGGTTTTGAGTTTTGAGTTTTGAGTTTTGAGTTTTGAGTTTTGAGTTTTGGGGTTTTGTAGCTCTATAGCTTTGTAGATGATGTATAGTTTAGTATACATTCTTGCTCTTTCTTTCACTTTTCGTTTTCTTTTTCGATGTAATTTCTTTATGCTTCAATCTTCTATTTCTTCTATATTAAAGAACACAAAAGGAGCCTCGCAAGGCTCCTCTCATGCATATCATTGCATCTAACCCAATGACATTGACTCTATTGTATAACCGCTATGGTATTCATCATTAACCGTTCACGACTTCGCCGCCATTGACATGAATAATCTGACCGCTCACATAGGAAGAATCCGTACTTGCCAGATAGACATAGGCTGGAGCGACTTCGTCTGGTTGTCCCGGGCGTCCCAGTGGCTGGGATTGTCCGAATTCGCCGACACGTTCAGGGTCAAAGGTAGCTGGAATAAGCGGTGTCCAGATCGGCCCTGGTGCTACACCATTCACACGGATGCCCTTCTCTGCCAGATTCATCGACAGGGAACGTGTAAAGGCAACGATTGCCCCTTTGGTCGAGGAATAATCGAGCAGCGTCGGGCTACCACGATAAGCAGTAATCGACGTTGTATTGATAATTGTCGAGCCTTCTTTTAGATGCGGCATCGCGGCCTTGGTGATAAAGAACATTCCGAAAATATTCGAGCGGAAAGTGCGTTCCAGCTGCTCTGCTGTAATATCCTCGATCGATTCCTGTACATGCTGCTCTGCTGCATTATTCACGACAATATCCAGGCCGCCTAGACTTTGTACTGCCTGCTCCACCGCAGAACGTGCAAAGCTCTCGTCTCCGATATCACCTGCGATAGCTACGCATTTGCGTCCTTCGGCCTCAACATAGCGTTTCGTTTCTTCTGCGTCATGATCCTCTTCACGATAGATGATCGCAACGTCAGCACCTTCCTTGGCAAAATGGACAGCAACCGAGCGACCGATTCCACTATCGCCTCCGGTGATGATGGCTCTTTTGCCCTGTAGCTTGCCTGCTGCCTTGTATTCCGTGGCTTGAGACTGTGGACGTGGTGTCATTTGCGACTCATGACCTGGCAACGATTGATCCTGTTCTGGTATGCTTTGTGGTTTACTGGACATGTTCAGTTCTCCTCTCATTCAGTGCATGATGATTTAACTTTAGAAAGTCATTCTTAATGCGCTGAACTGGAAAATGCCTCCCAGTTCACTACGTTGCGTTATTACCACCCACCTCTTGCAATTAAACAAAATACGTTAAATTTATAATCAACCTTCAACAAACAACGAAGAACGGATAGTGAAATATAGATATTCAAATTCATTTATTTGGTACCCATTTATGGTTATGCTTATGTTCCATAGTTGCGCCTATATTCAGATGAAATAGCTATATCTGAAATGGATTTGATGGGCAAATTATACATAGGAAAGATGTTGGACAACTATTTCGTGAATTTAGCAAAACCATTCATTTACAATATAATTCTCATAAACAACAGGGCTTTATATGTACAATAAAGCTTATTATGAAAAATAAGGTGTCATCGATTATGACTAAGATACACGCCCTTTTCATTAAAATAAAAATAAGCCGATCCTGCTCAATATCGAACAGGATCGGCTTGCTTGATTCGGTTTGCACTATAAATCTAAACCTGAAGCGGAATGGATTTAGATAATATGACGATACACCATGAAGAACGTCATCACGAGCAGACATACCGCCAGTCCCATCGCTAGCCCACGGATCTTGCCCGTGTAGACAGCGATATCTTGCTTTTGCTGGATGTTTGCCAGTGCAAGACGAAGTGGCTTACCCATAATACCGCCCAGTGCAGCGATTGCGAGCAGCAGCACCACGACAATGACCATCCATGCAATCGAATATGTACCCTTTGTCATCAAATAACCGCCTGTGAGCAGCTGTACGATCAGTCCGAACTGAGCGATACGGTTTAGCACACGAATAATAGAGATCGCACCGGACTGCGATGATCCATCGAGAGCTGGCAACTTAGCCGCAATAAACGGCAGCAAAATATAGAAGCCTGTCGATAAAGCGCCTAGAATGTGCAAAAACACGAGAAATCGTTCCAAAGCTTTTCTCTCCCATCAGATTAGATTATGATCTTCCCTCTTTGCGTCATTTCAAATCGGTTGGAAAATCAAGTTGAATACGGCTTCAACCTTAACCGATTAACGCTGGGCAAGATCCTTTGCAATCTTATTTTAACCAAACTATTGTCAAAAATATAGCTTGTTCCAAAATACTCCATAGGTTTGATGATGTACTTTATGGTGGTACCACATATAACACTGCGTCAAAGAATGAGAAGAGAAACTTGAATGGAGCCGAGGAAATCTTCCCGAAAAGCAAAAAAGAGCCCCTAACCTTTACCGCAGTCGCGGAAGATTAAGGGCTCTCAGGCTATCGAATCAACTAGATTGAGTACCGTACATCGTATGAACAAAGAATCGGTAATGGCAGCAATAGCTGATCTGTCTACAATTCTTTTAACGTGTCACGATCTGCAATACGCTACGAACGGAGTCGGCTGATTTGTTGAGAGCAGATTGCTCGTCTTCAGTCAGCTCCAGCTCGAAAATGCGTTCGATTCCATCGCCACCTAAAATAACAGGAACGCCGAGGAACAGGCTATCATAGCCGTATTCGCCTTCGAGGAAGGCGATAACAGGTAGAATGCGCTTTTTGTCCTTCAGGATTGCTTCCGTCATCTGGGTTAGTGCCGCAGCAGGCGCATAGTAGGCGCTGCCGTTACCAAGCAGATTGACGATCTCGCCGCCACCCACACGGGTGCGCTGTACGATCGCTTCTAATTGCTCGGGTGAAAGGAGTGTATCGATCGGAATACCGCCGACACTGGAGTAACGGATGAGCGGCACCATATCGTCGCCGTGACCGCCAAGCACAAAGCCACGTACATCCTCAACCGATACGTTGAGCGCTTCGGCGATAAAGGTACAGTAACGTGCCGTATCCAGTACACCGGATTGTCCGATGACACGATTTTTCGGGAAGCCGAGTGTTTCGTAAGCTACATAGGTCATGGCATCGACCGGATTACTCAAAATAATGACAATCGATTCTGGCGAGTGCTGCTTGACCTGTTCGCATACGGCACGGACAATCCCTGCATTCGTATTAACCAGATCATCGCGACTCATGCCCGGCTTGCGGGCAACACCTGCCGTAATGATGACGATATCCGAGCTTGCGGTATCCGCATAATCTGCTGTACCGCGAATCCGGCTGTCGAAGCCTTGAACCGGACTTGCTTCTAGCATATCAAGCGCTTTTCCCTTGGTTGGGTTTTCGAGCTGCGGAATATCTACCAGCACTACATCGCCAAGTTCCTTCTGGGCTATCATCAAAGCAGTGGTTGCACCGGTAAAACCGGCGCCCACGATCGTGATCTTTTTGCGCTTAATCGCTGTCATGAAGCATCCTCCTACATGTTTTCGATTACTTTATCGGCAAACTCGGAGCATTTCACTTCGGTTGCTCCATCCATCAGACGAGCAAAGTCATACGTTACGGTTTTGTTGTTGATCGACGTTTCCAGACCTTTGTAGATCAGGTCAGCCGCTTCCTGCCAGCCCAGATGTTCCAGCATCATAACGCCGGACAGAATAACAGAACCAGGGTTTACTACGTCTTTGTCCGCATACTTCGGTGCAGTACCGTGAGTTGCTTCGAAGATCGCGTGTCCTGTTACATAGTTGATATTTGCGCCCGGTGCGATACCGATACCGCCAACCTGTGCAGCCAGTGCATCGGACAGATAGTCACCGTTCAGGTTCAGCGTTGCGATTACATCAAACTCGGATGGACGAGTCAGTACTTGTTGCAGCGCGATATCAGCAATCGCATCTTTTACGATGATTTTGCCAGCATCTTCAGCTGCTTTTTGTGCAGCATTTGCTGCATCTGTGCCTTGCTCGTCTTTGATTTTATCGTATTGCGCCCATGTGAATACTTTGTCGCCGAATTCAGCTTCAGCCACTTCGTAGCCCCAGTTTTTGAACGCGCCTTCTGTAAATTTCATGATATTGCCTTTGTGTACGAGTGTAACGCTCTTACGGCTGTGGTCGATTGCGTATTGTACCGCTGCACGAACCAGACGCTTGGAGCCTTCCTCGGATACAGGCTTAATACCGATACCGGATGTTTCTGGGAAACGAATTTTGTTAACGCCCATTTCGTTTTTCAGGAATTCCAGTACTTTTTTCACTTCTTCTGTACCTTCTTGATACTCGATACCTGCATAGATGTCCTCTGTGTTTTCACGGAAAATAACCATGTCTACCAGCTCAGGACGTTTTACAGGCGAAGGAACGCCGTCAAAGTAACGTACTGGACGCAGGCACACGTAAAGATCCAGCTCTTGACGCAGGGCAACGTTCAGGGAACGGATACCGCCACCGATTGGTGTAGTCAGAGGGCCTTTGATCGCCACGATGTACTCGCGGATTGCTTCCAGCGTATCAGCTGGCAGCCATTCGCCGTATGTATTAAATGCTTTCTCACCGGCGAATACTTCGTACCATGCAATCTTTTTGGAGCCGCCGTAAGCTTTATCTACAGCTGCATCCAGAACTCGAACGGAAGCTTTCCAGATGTCACGGCCAGTTCCGTCACCTTCGATATAAGGGATGATCGGGTTGTTAGGCACCTGAAGTGTTCCATTGTCAATGGTGATTTGCTCACCAGCAGTTGGCAGTTCGTACTTTTCAAAGTTCGGCATGATTGAAGTTCCTCCTCAGATTCATTCTATAATCGATCGTGTCCCGTTAGCTTTTCAAAGCCACAGCATCGCCGGGAAAAACAACCCGTTTATGTTTGATAGCGCATACGTGTGAACTCTATTCACCACAAGGCTGACGTTCATTGAACCTACAGACTCTGCCCGATCGTTAAGCACACATGCGCACGCGAAGCCGTTACGCTTGGATGGTCTCCAGCGTTCCGGCTCCATGTAGGCTGCTTGCTCTTCACGATATGGTGTGAACAACATCACTGACATGCGCTTCAGACAACGGTTGTATTTATTTTAGCAGACACTGGAAGTTATTGAAAAGCGGGATTTGTATACTGTGTAATACATCGCCTCAAAAGACACGCCAAATTAGCGTGCTTCTACCGGGCTGTACTGTTGCTCTGTTGGACCAACATACTCAGCACGCGGGCGGATAATGCGGTTATTTTCATACTGCTCCAGAATGTGAGCCGACCATCCGGATACACGGCTAATCGCAAAAATCGGCGTAAACAGATTACGCGGAATGCCCAGCATCGTGTACATGGAAGCGGAATAGAAATCGACATTCGGCTTGAGACCTTTACGCTCGGTGATGATCTCTTCGATACGAACGCTCATATCATACAGCGTCAGATCGTTGTTCAGCTCACCCAGCTCACGGGACATCTGTTGCAGGTGCTTGGCACGTGGATCGCCGTTTTTGTAGACACGGTGACCGAAGCCCATGATCTTTTCCTTGTTATCCAGCTTGGATTGGATATAGCTCTCCAGATTGTCCGGGGAACCGATCTCTTCCAGCATTTTCATTACCGCCTCATTTGCACCACCATGCAGTGGGCCTTTGAGTGCGCCAATCGCAGACGTTACGCCGGAATAAATATCCGACAGCGTAGCTACGGTTACGCGAGCTGCAAATGTAGAGGCATTCAGCTCGTGGTCAGCATGCAGCACAAGCGCCTGATCCAGTGCTTTGATCGCAACTTGATCCGGTTCTTTGCCAGTCAGCATATAGAGGAAATTATGTGCAATCGATACACCTTGAAGCGGTGCAACAGGCTCCTGTCCCTCGGAAATGCGTCCCAGTACAGCAACGATCGCTGGCAGCTGTGCTTGCAGCTTGATCGCCTTTTGCTGATTCGCTTCCAGGCTCATGTCGTCGGCATCCTCATCATACAGTGCCAGTGCAGACACCGCACTACGCAGAGCAGCCATACGGTTCATATTTTTAGGGTACAGTTTGATTTGTTCGATAAGTGCATCCGGCAATACTGCATATTTATCCAGATCCTTTTGTAACTGGTCAAGCTCGTTCTGATTTGGCAGCTTACCAAACCAGAGCAAATACGCGACTTCCTCAAAGCTAGCGTTCACAGCCAGGTCATCAATATTGTACCCACGGTACGTTAAAACTCCATCAACAATGGAGCTAATGGATGAGCTTGCAGCGACAACGCCTTCCAAACCTTTGGTAGCTGTCATATTCTTCTCTCCTTTGCAGAACGATTCTTGAAGTTTGTCCAATTTGTAAATGAAAACCGTTACATTTTTAAAAATGTAAAAAATGAAGATTACTGTATGCAGGAATCGGGGTAAATTGTCATCGCCGGACCTTACACCTGCCACTAACCTTCCAAGAACCTTATATCATCATACTTTATTTTGACGGACTTGTGAACAAAAGTAGATATTGTTAGTATATCAAATTGTTTTATCACGAGGATAACTTTTTTTTGTAAACCTTTGCATACCTAATAGATTACTGCGAAATTTACCATTTTATCAACGTTTTTTCCCTTCTTCTGGAAGTTAAAAAGCGAGCCTTGAGATCGTTAAATGATCATCGGCTCGCTTGGAAATGGATGATTGGTGACGGTGTAGACAGCGTTATTGGTTACTTGATATGTCTTCTGCACATCTATGCACAGCTAGAACTTATATCCATCAACATATCAGTTTTCGTTTATATATTCATTTATAAGAATAAATATTCAATATTATTCATTATAGTGCATTGTGTTTGATTACAATGCTCTAGCCTGTATACGTTTTGCTTCAACTTGCATCATGGCTACTGTATACAGGATGGCAACTTGAACGAGCAAGCTTATGCGATCAGTGTATAACCTGTCCAGAGCTTAATAACCCATCATGCCCATTTCACTAATACATACCAGATTACCGCCGTTATTTTCTAAAAAGCGAATGCGGTATTTGTTGTATGCCTGCTTATTATCGATTGTATACACATTAGCTTTGGTGGTTGTCCATCCAGTAATACCGCTACGAGTATCCAATGTCGTCCATGCTTTGCCGTCATAAGCTTCAAATACCCACGCTTTTAGTGATTGTACATAGCCATATTGCGTGTCACCCTGCTTCATTTGGAGCGAATAGGAAGTTACCGTTTTTGCTGCTTTAAATTCATAAGCGAGCCAGCCTTTGATCTCTCCATTTTGTGTTGAAAATGGAGAGCAACTGTTATCAAAAGCACGAAATGGCTGTGTATTCCAGACAGTATCAATACTGCTTGAAGTCGCAGTGCCATATACATCCTGATTGGCTGACATCGCGTGAATGAGTGAATTCGTCTGTGTTACACTGCATCCATCTACAGGCTGGTTGATCGGAACAGGCGTTGGAGCAGGAGTAGGTGGAGTCGTGTTATCAGCCGCAGACGTCGCGTTCCATACCATACCGCCATTAATAATGACTGGTACGCTATAGAGCGAGCTACTCACAAAGCCAGAGGCAACTAGCTGGGCTTCACTTGTGCCTGTTGTTGTCAATGTACCGACAAATGGACGATCGGCACAATTGCTCGTCTGTCCACCAAAAGTAAAGTGATATGTACCTGTGTGACCCGCTGCAATCTTCACACTCGCACCTGGCACCAGATCGGACTTGATTCCATTATACGTAGTGCCTGCCGCAGCGAAGGACGTTCCATCCATCTTCATCAGCTCTAGCTTGATGCCTTGCTCGCTTTTACTCAGGTTCGTAATATTAAGCGATAGCTCAACCATATGCGATTGATCGCAAAATGTATTGGCAGGTATCGAAAAGACCATATTTTCCACTGCGGTTGATCCGGTTGTACCTGCTGCTCCTACAGGTGAAGGCAATACAGCACCTCCCAATAATAGAACGACCATCACAAATAACAAACTCATTTTCATATTTTGATTAAACATAAATACATCACAATTCCTCTCCATATCGGTTTACTATCACACCCACCAATGTATATTATCGGAATTGGAGCAAAATAATGAATATCGCTTGCTAGCTGAATTCGTTTCAAAGGTCTGCTTGCTCGTTTAACTCTTACTATGAACGGTATTACATAATCTTGCTGGCATGGCGAGTAGATCGGATTTTGCTGTCTGGCACTATAGATCGATCGAAAGGAGTACAAACTACTTGAATCCTATGATCCGTGGACGGATTGTGCGGGGAATATGGGTGTTGATTGTGATCGTGTTAACGGCGATCGGCATACGCTATCTGTTTCCCTTACTTTATCCGCTACTACTGGCGTGGTTATTCGCCTATGCGATGAACCCACTGGTACGTTTATTACAAAAACGGCTTCGCTTTCCGCGCTGGCTCGCCGTCTCTCTTTCCTTGCTGGTGTACTTTGGCGGTGTGCTCACGATTCTATCGCTGCTCATTACGCGACTTGTGCAGGAAACGATCTCTTTAATGGATTCGTTTAACGATCATATCGATAGCTGGCGTGATATGTTTGTCGGCTGGACGAAAAATGATCGTATTCAGTCGATCATTGATCAGATCAATGGATTTTTACAGCAGGGACAAGCGCAGGGCGCCTTGAATGACAATTTAACACAGACCACGCAAAGCTTAACCGGTATGGTTAGCGGAATCGTCACAAGCATTTTGAATTATGTGCTTGATTTCCTTACGGCGCTACCTAACTTTGCCTGGATTATCGTGGTCGTTGTGCTGTCGGCTTTCTTCATTAGTAATAGCTGGGAGCGGCACACTCGTATCGTATCCGGCTGGTTCCCTGCTACTGTGCGGCAACCTGCAACCGCGATCTGGAACGATCTGCAAAAGGCTCTGTTCGGCTATATTAAGGCACAGGTCATTTTGATTTCGATTACAGGCTTGATCGTGATCGTAGGCTTATTCATTTTGCAGGTGCCTTCTGCGCTGATCATCGGCCTGCTCATCGGTCTGGTCGATCTGCTGCCCTATCTCGGTGTTGGGATTGTAATGGTGCCGTGGGCCATCTATAGCTTTATGAGCGACAATGTGGGCCTCGGTATCGGTCTGGGTGTACTGTATGTGATTGTATTGATCGTACGCCAGATGATGGAGCCGAAAATCCTTGCCAGCAATGTCGGGCTTGATCCACTCGCAACACTTATCAGTATGTTCGTCGGCTTGAAGCTATTCGGCGCACTCGGTCTGATTATCGGGCCTGTTACACTCGTACTAGTAGCTGCGCTCAATCGTGCCAATGTATTTCGCGATCTACGGAATTATATTGTAAATGGGAAGGTTCGCTGAGGACTACCTGTGGAATCGTACTTTCTGAAAAGATGTGACTTCACTTATCTAGCGTATGTACGCAAACTGTCTTGCTGAGGTTTTACTGAGTGAAGATACCCCTTTCATAAAGATTAAGGGGATCGACTCTGCTCTGTACGGCTTACATTCATGCAAGTTTGCGTATACGCTTCATTAACGTATTTTATGAACACCTGCACAAATAAAGCCTTTCACCGTCTGGCAAGTGGACTGCTCCACTTCGATGACGATGAAAGGCTTCTATTTTGATCACCATGAACAGGGTGGTCATTATCAAATTCAAAAGTTCGCATAAGCACTATCGCTTATGTTTATGGACGATAAATCGTAATCGAGCCATTTTTCATACGCTTTTCAATCCATTTGAGCAGCAAATTGCGATAAAGTGGTCGGGTGAGTGGAAATACAAGCGTGAAGCCTACTACATCCAATACAAAACCAGGCAGGACGAGCATAATACCACCGATAAACACACATAATCCATCGAGCATTTTACGTCCTGGTGGCTGATTCGCTTCAATTAGAGCACGTGTATCTTCAAGCACCTTGCGACCTTCAAAGCGCATCATCACTACGCCAATCAACGATGTCACAATAAGCAGAAATAGCGTATTCCAGCCGCCGATCCAATCAATCATTTGTAGGAAAACGTACCACTCCAGTAGCGGTATAATAATAATGCATGCAGCAATCCACTTTTTCAAACGATAGCTCTCCTCTCTAGTCCTGCAAGGACCGTACAAGTGCATCATACAGCGATGGCAACACTTTATCAAGCCGGATCGGAGCGAACTCACGATTCACCCATACATGCCGTGTTGAACCACTCGTAAGCGGCTCGCCAGGCAGCTCATCGTCTGCTGTAAATATCGGTCTTGTCCCCGCTGCCGATGCATCGCCTACTGACAGATCATCATCTGCGAGTAGATGGATACGATACTCGTAGTCGATTCGCAAACGTGAGAAATTCACAATACGTGTATATACGGCTACTCGATCATCATATCTGGCTGGACGACCATACGCCAGGGAAGCATCGATTAGCGGCAGCAGCACGCCTGCCTGCTCCATATCGCGATAACGGAAGCCCAGATCACGAATCATCTCGGTACGTCCCAATTCAAACCAGTTCAAATAGTTGGTATGATACACGACACCCATCGGGTCATTTTCCTGATAACGAACACGAAAAGCAATCCCGTGCCAGCTACTAGGCAGATTCAATTGTTGCTTGCTCATACTTCACTCTCCCAATCATCATTGCAGTCTGTTCAAGGCTATAGGTAAGCAAACGTATAGCCGCTTTTTCATTGGATTACGTGTGAGGAGATCGCTCACACTGTAGTATGGATATTTTGCTTTGCAAAAATCCTTTTTTTATTGAACCTCGTGTGAGGAAATCGCTCACACTGTAGTATGGATATTTTGCTTCGCAAAAATCCTTTTTTCATTGAACCTCGTGTGAGGAGGTCGCTCACACTAATGTATGGATATTTTGCTTCGCAAAAATCCTTTTTTCATTGAACCTCGTGTGAGGAGGTCGCTCACACTAATGTATGGATATTTTGCTTCGCAAAAATCCTTTTTTCATTGAACCTCGTGTGAGGAGGTCGCTCACACTGATGTGTACGTATTAGCATACTTTTCGTTTCTAAAATCAGCAAAAAAAGCAATGGACAATGCCACTGCTTTTTTGCTTATGCTATAAAACACGGGTCTTCGATTAGTTCGAGGACATTTGTGCTACTTTGATCAGGTTTGTGGAACCGGATTTACCCAGTGGGATACCAGCTGTGATTACAACCAGATCGCCATCTTTAAGCAGACCGGAATCTTTACCACCTTGCAGAGCAACGTTGAACAGCTCGTCTGTGGAGTGAGCCTGTGAACCTTTAACCGGGTGCACGCCCCAAGCCAGAGACAGACGACGCATCGTTTGCTCGTTCGTTGTTACCGCGATGATTGGTGCCTGTGGACGATATTTCGCTACCACGCGAGCCGTGTGACCGGACTCTGTAGAGGAAATGATCGCTGTTGCATTCAGATCCATTGCGCAGCTTGCTACGGATTGGCTGATTGCTTCCGTTACTGTTGTTTGCTGTGCATGGCTTTGCTTCAGGAAGATCTCACGGTAGTTCAGTGCAGATTCCGCTTTTTCAGCGATACGGGACATTGTCAGTACGGATTCTACTGGGTATTTACCCGCAGCTGTTTCGCCGGACAGCATGATTGCATCTGTACCGTCGAAAATTGCGTTCGCTACGTCACTTGCTTCCGCACGAGTCGGACGCGGGTTACGTTGCATGGAATCCAGCATTTGTGTAGCCGTGATTACCGGTTTGCCGGCACGATTACATTTTTCGATCATTTGTTTTTGTACCAATGGTACTTGCTCAGCTGGAATTTCTACGCCGAGGTCACCACGAGCTACCATCAGACCATCAGACACTTCCAGAATTTCTTCCAGGTTGTCTACACCTTGCTGGTTCTCGATTTTGGAGATGATTTGAACGTGCTTAGCACCTTTTTGCTCCAGCAGCTCACGAATTTCCAGTACGTCGCTTGCTTTACGCACGAAGGAGGCAGCGATGAAGTCAACACCCTGCTCAATACCGAAAATAATGTCATTCGCATCTTTTTCTGTGATGCCTGGCAGAGAGATGTTTACGCCCGGTACGTTTACACCTTTACGGCCTTTGATTTGACCACCGTTTACGATACGGCACTTAATTTCTGTACCTTGTACCTGTACAACGCTCAGTCCGATCAGACCGTCGTCGATCAGAATTGTGGAGCCTACTTCAACGTCGCTTGGCAGATCCTGATAGGATACAGTCAGACGATGCTGGTCGCCCAGAATCTCTTCGGTAGTCAGCGTGATGTACTCATCTTGTACCAGATCGATAGGCTCTTCTTTCAGCTTGCCGATACGGATCTCAGGACCCTTTGTATCCAGCAGAATCGCTACAGTTTTGCCCAGCTCCTGGGTTGCCTGCTTAATGTTTTTGATACGGTTGCCGTGCTCTTCGAAATCACCGTGAGAGAAGTTCAGACGGGCTACGTTCATACCTGCCATGATCAGCTTCTTTGTGTTCTCCAGGGACTCACTTGCAGGTCCAATCGTACATACAATCTTCGTTTTGCGCATAATTGATTTCCTCCGTTTTCAAGGCTCTCTATTGTGTGTTTTCCAACATAACCTGTCGCCTCACAGCAAACAGGCCCCAACAATTAAATTTACTACAAATTCGCGCTTTTGTATACAGGAGATGGACAATATTTATCCCGCCACCCTGTCGCCATCCATATCCTCCCAAACGCACCAATACCGCCCATGACCTTCCCTGCCGGGAGGCATGGACGGCATCGATGATTACACGCTGTGACGGTGGGAGCACTTAGTGAGGCAGTGCATCCGTCGAATCACTGTTATGGAAAGCGTTCGTAACCGAAGACAGATGCTCACTGTCTTCATCGGCGACTGCTACTTGCTCTGTCGCCTCCGTGCCTTGTTCCTGTTGATCTGGTGTTCCGAAGCTGGTCGAAATCTGCTTTTCTACAAATTCGCCAATTTTGCGGAATTTGTTATAACGATCCAATACAAGCGCTTCTGCATCCATCCCAGCAAGCTCTTGTAAATGGTGAAGCAGTTCCTGCTTGATCGCAGCAGCTGTTTCCTCATAATCCTTGTGCGCTCCGCCTTGCGGCTCAGGCACGATGCCTTCGATGATCTCCATTCCTAGCAAATCCTCTGCTGTGATCTTCATCGCTTCGGCTGCCTGATCTGCCTTGGACGCATCCTTCCACAGAATGGAGGCTGCACCATTAGGCGAAATAGCAGAATAGATCGCATGCTCCAGCATGAGTACCCGGTTACCGACAGCAATCGCCAGCGCGCCGCCACTACCGCCTTCACCGATGACTACACATACTACAGGCACACGTAGCTTCGCCATCTCCCACAGACTGCGGGCGATCGCTTCAGACTGACCGCGCTCCTCTGCTGTATTACCCGGATACGCACCTTTGGTATCAATAAACGTCACAATCGGACGTCCGAATTTCTCGGCTTGCTTCATCAGACGGATTGATTTACGGAATCCTTCCGGGTGTGGACTGCCAAAGAAACGGGCAATATTATCCTTCGTATCTTTACCACGCTGGTGACCGATAATCGTTATCGGCTTGCCTTCCAGACGTGCGAGACCTCCCACGATTGCCAGATCGTCACCGAACATGCGGTCGCCGTGCAGCTCGATAAAGTCGGTGAAGATCAGCGGGATCAGATCAAGCGTTGTTGGACGCTGCTGATTACGCGCCAGATGCATTTTCTGCGCGGCACTGATATTCGTATAAATTTCACCTTCCATCTGGCGATAACGCTCTTCCAGACGGTTAATTTCGTCGGTAAAATCAATTTCCTTATCCTGGCTAAACTGCTTCAGCTCGTCGATTTTTTTGCGCAATTCAACGAGAGGCATTTCAAAAGGCATCTCTCCTGCCACTTAAAATCCCCCTTTTCCCGTATGATAGTCCAGCAGATCGCCCAGCATGGACTTCATATCCTTACGATGTGTGACCATATCCAGCTGTCCGTGCTCCAGGTTGAACTCGGCGGTCTGGAAGTTATCCGGCAGCTTTTGACGGATCGTCTGTTCAATAACGATGCGTCCAGCAAAGCCAAACAGTGCGCCCGGCTCAGCGATAATAATATCGCCCAGCATCGCAAAGCTGGCGGATACGCCACCCATCGTTGGATCGGTAATGACGGATATGTACAGTCCGCCGTTCTCCTGATAGCGTGCAAGCGCTGCGCTTGTCTTCGCCATTTGCATCAGACTGATGATGCTTTCCTGCATCCGTGCTCCGCCAGAAGTGGAGAACATGATTAGTGGCAAGCCACCCTCGTCAGCTGCTTCGATAGCACGGGTAATTTTTTCCCCAACAACCGAGCCCATACTACCGCTGAAAAAGTCAAAGCTCATCACAGCAAGCATAACCGGATGACCATCGATCTCGCCTTGACCGGTAATTACCGCGTCACGTAGACCCGAGTTCATCTTTTGCTGCTCCAGCTTTTGCGCGTAGCCTGGGAAGTTCAGCGGATCGATCGATTCCAATCCTGCATCCATCTCGGTGAATTTACCCTCGTCCACAGTCATAACGATGCGTTCGATCGCATTTAGACGCATATGGTAGCCACAATTGCTGCATACCTTAAGGTTCTTTTCGAGCTCTTTACTGTAATGAATCGTGCCACATTTGCTGCACTTGTTCATCAGGCCTTCGGGAATTTCACGTTTTGGGCGTTCCTGTGGCTGCTCATCATCTGATGCGGGCTCATTGCTCCAACGTTGTGAAGGAATGGTCGCATATTTTTTTTTCTTTTGGAATAAATCTCTAAACACAACTACACCTCTTCAGACGTATACTTATTCCCCGGTTTATCAATGTGCGTTTGCTGCATGATTAGCGTGTAATTCTGCTAGCGCGCTGTGCCCTAAGGCGCGTATGCGCTACCAGATCAATAACGTGTATAACCGGACTTCATCCGGACCTGTCTGCTGGCAGATCATCAGGGATGTGAAAACCGGACGTGGTAAGCCCACATAATGGGATAATGATACCATACCACACTTTTTTACCGCAACAAAGAGACAACACAATAAATCGATCCACCTGTATCGTCTATCAGATGGATCGATTCCAAAGGGAATGGATGAAAAATGAACTTTACGCGTTACTTCACACGCACCGTGCCTTCGCCCAGCATCTGCTCAATGGCGCTAAATAATGCTGGTGACGGCTTGATACGATAGCTGCCACTCAGATCAAGCAGCTTCTGCCCCTCTTCATAAAAGAGCATCGTACCGAGCTGACCCGGATGATCCGCTAACAGCTGTTTGAGCTGCTCTAGCTGTCCTGCCTGCTGGGCTTCGCGTGTAATTTTGATATATACATGCTGCTTAGGCGTACGCTCTTGCGCTGGAGCAGATTCGGTCTTCACATTAGCCTCTGTATCGGTCGAAGCCGTTCGGGTCGCATTGACAGTCGAGGTCGACGACTTGGTACGCGAGGTTCGCATGCCTGTCGCTGTTGTCGATGCACCTGTACCCGTAGCACGACTTGCAGATGGAGCAGCTTCACTACGCTCCGGCTTCTTGCTTCGTGTGGCTTGTGCCCGCTGCTTGACCTTGTCTGCCATCTCGGCTGCTGCGGACGGCGTCAGTGAGACAATCTCCTCTGCCAGTAGCTTGAAGCTCTCATCGTCCTGCTGCAAGCGTCCGCGTACAATCAGCAGTACACCCTTATCGACCAGCTCACGACATTTACGCCAGATTTCAGGAAACATGACCACTTCGCACTTCTCGATCTGGTCTTCCATTTCCATAAATGCCATCGACTTGCCCTGCTTGGTCGTAATTGCCTTGAGTGAAACAACCATACCCGCAACCGCCACAATTG
Source organism: Paenibacillus hunanensis (assembly GCF_034055775.1). Lineage (NCBI taxonomy): Bacteria > Bacillati > Bacillota > Bacilli > Caryophanales > Paenibacillaceae > Paenibacillus > Paenibacillus hunanensis. The sequence continues at coordinate 3,967,793 of NZ_CP139194.1, forward strand.
AATCATCTGCCGCTTCATGTAAATTCATCAATCGTGATAAACCGGATTGCTCGATGGCATCTTCATAGTCATCCAGTGGGTGACCGGATAGATATAAACCCAGCAGCTCGCGTTCAAATTCCAGCTGCTCTCCTGCTGTAAATGGAGGCACATCCGGGTAGGATACCTCCCAGTTCGGCTTCTCGCCCAGATCAAAATCAAACATCTCGATCTGTAGCTCCTCACGCTCCTTGCGCCATTTTGCCGCTTCCTTCATCGTTTCGTCCAGCATTTGTAGCAGCTGCGCACGATGTCCAGGCAAGCTATCAAAGGCGCCTGCTTGAATAAGCGATTCGATTACGCGCTTATTGCATGCTTTGGGATCAACGCGTCGGCAAAAGTCCACCAGACTATCAAATGGTCGCTCCTGACGCTCCTTGATAATGCTGTTAATCGCCTGTGTACCGACATTTTTGACTGCTCCCAGACCGAAGCGGATATGCCCGCCTCCCTGATATAAACGCAGCTCCGGCTGATCATCCGTTGCTGTTGCTCCATCATTCTGATCGGCAATAGAGGTAGAAGAATCGGTAGACGACTCCTCCAGCACGGGCGTAAAGTTCACACCGCTCAAATGAATATCCGGCGGCAACACCTCTACTCCAATACGCTGACACTCCAGCACGTATTCAGCTACTTTACGATGTGTGCCCATTACCGCAGTTAACATGGACGCGATAAACTGCACTGGATAATGCGCCTTCAGGTAAGCGGTTTGGAATGCAAGTACACCATAGGCAGTCGCATGCGCACGTGGGAAGCCATAATCAGCAAAGCGAACGATCATATCATAGACCGCATTCGCATCCTGCTCTGTATAGCCCAGCTTGAGGCTACCCCGAACAAAGTGTTCCCGCTCCTGGTCAAGCACTTCGCGCTTCTTCTTGGAGACAGCACGACGCAACAGATCGGCTTCACCGAGCGAGAAGCCTGCCATCAATGAGGCAATCTGCATAATCTGCTCCTGATACACGATAATACCGTACGTATCCTCCAAAATCGGCTTCAAATCTGGATGCGGATATTCCACCGTAATCCGTCCATGCTTGCCATCAATATAACGCGGAATAAAGTCCATTGGACCTGGACGATACAAGGCATTTACAGATACGATATCTTCAAATTCACTCGGCTTGAGATCGCGTAGCACACGACGAATCCCAGCAGACTCAAGCTGGAATACACCCATCGTATCGCCCTGACTGAGCATATAATACGTCAGTTTATCCTCAATAGAAATATGGTTAAAATCAATCGTTTCCCCCGTCTGCTCCTGAATCCATTGCAGACAGCGTTCAATAATCGATAGAGTACGCAGACCGAGGAAGTCCATTTTCAGCATACCGATCGCTTCCAGATTTTCCATCGCATACTGTGTTAATACCGCATGCTCGCTGCCTTCCTGTAGAGGCACTACATCGGTTAGCGGGCCGCTGGAAATAACGACACCTGCCGCGTGGGTAGACGCATGCCGTGGCATGCCCTCTACCTTAATCGCCGTATCAATCAACTCACGCACAGCAGCAGACTTTTCATAGCGCTCGCGTAGCTCTGGCACCTGCTCCAGCGCACGCTGAATCGTTACACCAATCTGGGCAGGAATGAGCTTGGCAGCGCGGTCAGTATCCGCATAAGGCACCGCTAATGCCCGTCCCACATCACGTACAGCTGCTCGCGCTGCCAGCGTACCAAAGGTAATAATCTGAGCGACGCGATCACGTCCGTATTTGGAAACGACATAATCGATCATCTCATCCCGGCGCAGATCGCTAAAGTCGATATCGATATCAGGCATCGATACCCGCTCTGGATTCAGAAAACGCTCAAATAGCAACTTATAGCGAATTGGATCGACATTGGTAATGCCAAGCACATATGCAACCAGACTGCCTGCGGACGAACCCCGACCTGGCCCGGTAGCAATACCTGCACGATGTGCAAAGCTCATAAAATCCCATACGATCAGGAAATAATCAGCAAAGCCCATGCTACCAATTACCGATAGCTCATATGCAAGTCGTTCCTCCAGCTTGCTCCGCTCCTCTGCATCATTCCACAGCTCGCCATCCGCATAGCGACGCTCCAGGCCTTCACGGCAGAGTTGCTCCAGATAACGCTCTGCGCTCAGATCATCTGGTAACGGATGATACGAGGGCAGTAGCGATTGGCCGAGCGGAATGGTAAGCTCACATTTCTCGGCAATCCGTTCGGTATTCGTAATCGCTTCTGGCACATGACGGAACAGTGTTGCCATCTGCTCGCCATCTTTTAAATACAATTGATTGGTTGGAATCCGCAGACGGCTCTCATCATCGACCGTTTTTCCCGTCCCGATACAGATCAGCACATCCTGCGTTTTTGCATCATCCTCAGTCAGATAATGCACATCATTCGTAGCGACAAGCGGAATATTCAGCTCACGCGCCAGGGCGATCAGTTGAGGTGTGACCTTCTTCTGCTCTGCCAGTCCATGATCCTGAAGCTCGATATAAAAGTCCTCACCGAAAATATCCAAATACCGCTGTGCCGCCTGCTTGGCTAGCTCTGGCTCTCCATGTAGCAAATGCTGTGGAATCTCGCCGCCAAGACAGGCACTCAGGCAAATAATACCCTCGTGATACTGACGCAATGCTTCCCCGTCAATCCGAGGCTTATAATGAAAGCCCTCCAGATGCCCGATCGAACACAGCTTCATCAGGTTCCGGTAGCCTGTTTCATTTTTGGCAAGCAGCAATAGATGATGGATCGGCTGATCTTTGCGTGCTGCCTTTTCTCGCCGTGAACCGGCAGTATAATACGCCTCACAGCCAATAATCGGCTTAATACCGTGCTGGAGGCAGGCTTTATAAAAAGGGATGGCTCCATACATGACACCGTGGTCAGTCAATGCGAGCGAGGTCATACCTGACGCTGCTGCACGACTAACCAGATCATGAATACGCGCAGCCCCGTCGAGCAGACTGTATTCACTATGCACATGCAAATGGACGAATGGGGTCATACGCTTCCCTGCTTTCTATTTGTAAAATGGTAGAGCTATCATTATTCGCCTAACTACAGCGATAGCAGGCATTTCAGCCCACACCTCGCTATTATATTTTATCACATTCGGTCAACGGAACAGTATGCGATTACAGATTTATTCGCCAACCTCGACAAATGTTGACATTAATAGCTAAACTTCATCCAACATTTGCCGATAAATAGCTCATTACATGTTCAAACAACATTCTCATGATGAGGACAGGGGATAACACGATGAAAAAACAGCTCATTATGATCGTATCGATCATTACGATTGTGCCGTTGCTTGTATTCGGCGCTTTCAGCTTGATCAGTACGACCAACAAAATTCAGAAAGATGCATACAGCATGAATGAGCAAAATGTAGAGCTGGTATTGCAAAAAGCGCAAACACTCGTCAACACAGAGCTAGCGATGCTACAGCAGCTCGCAACCAATCCAGAATTAAAGCAATACAATCCCGAACAGCTACCTCAGGTGAAAAATCTACTTGCTCAAACGGCAGGAATTCATCCCGAGCTGCAAACGATCGTGTTCAGCGGTGTAGATGGTCAGCAAATTGCTAAAAACACAGACGCCGAACTGGACAATGTGAGCGATCGTGATTATTTCAAACAATTAGTTTCCACTCAAAAGCCAGTCATCTCTGATGTGATCGTCAGTAAATCGAGTGGGAAAAAGATTATAAATATCGTTTACCCGATCTTTGACAATGATAAAAAGCTGAGCGGATTGATTCAATGCTCGCTTCCACTCGATACGATGAGTGATTATGCCAAGGAATTCTCCACCAATGGACAGACGGCGTATATCGCTGACCGCGCTGGGATTATTCTAGCACATCCAGATTCCAAGCAGCTTGATGCTGATATCCATACTACCGCTGCTTTTCAGCAGGGCTCAGCAGGCAATCAGGGTACAGTAGAGTCAGGAGCAGGTAGTGCAAAAAAGCTAGTCTCCTATGTGCATGACCCGATTACAGGCTGGACGGTATTTAGCGAGCAATCCTACAATGTCATCATGCAGGATTACTTCAAGCTGCTCTACAGCAGTATCATCATTATGGTCGTATCGCTGATCGCTGCGATCACAGCGGGTTATGTGTTCTCCAGCCGAATTACCCGTCCGCTTCTGCAATTGGTCAAAGTGACCGAGTCAGTCGCTCAAGGTGATCTGACGACGACATGGGATATCAAAGCCAAGCATGAGGTCGGCGCGCTGTCGAATGCACTTGCTGGGATGACCTCCAGTCTGCGAGAGATCGTATCTCATCTAAAAGATACTTCTCTGCATCTGGCTTCATCCTCAGAGCAGCTTAATTCCAGTGCTAGCGAAACGTCAGAGGCTTCACAGCATATCGCAGAATCGATTCAGCAGGTAGCGACCGGTTCAGAGCGTCAATCCGAGCAGGTCGGACAAACCTCGGCAACGGTATATCGCATGGCAGATGGTATCGGACATATCGCTGGCAGCGCTCAGCAGGTAGCCGCTACTGCGTCACTGACCTCCAGTAAAGTCAATGAAGGCGATGAAGCATTACAATCTGCTAGCCGTGAAATCAACAAGCTGCAAACGATTTTCGGTGAGCTATCTGGCTCAGTCGGTAGCCTGAGTCAGCATTCTCAAACGATCGGTGAAATTGTCGTTGCGATCGCTCAGATCGCCAAGCAAACGAATCTGCTATCGCTAAATGCAGGCATCGAAGCCGCTCGCGCAGGTGAGCATGGTAAAGGCTTTAGTGTCGTAGCAAAAGAAATTCGTAATCTAGCGGATGAAGCCTCCTCGTCTGCCAACCAGATCGGCTCACTGATCGATCGTATTCAATCGGAAATCGAAGCCGTGGTCAATAAAACGAATTCGGGCTCCCATGAGGTCGAGCATAGCATTCAAGCGGTACAAACAGCTGGCGCATCCTTCCAGCTCATTCGCAGCTATGTGAATGAAGTGGTAACAAGCATCGAAGGTGTATCTGAAGCTTCCTCCACACTGTCTCAAGGCACCGAGCAGGTCATCCAATCGGTGAATCAGATGTCTGGCATTACAAGTGAAGCAGTGGGCGAGATCGAATCCGTCTCTGCCGCTACCGAGCAGCAACTAGCAACGATGCAGGAAATCTCTGCTTCCTCGGCTATGCTGTCCAGTGTAGCAAATGATCTAAAAACGATGGTTGAACGCTTTAAGGTTTAATATGGTTATCATGGATCGACTATAATCGTATAAATACCTGAGCAGGCAATATCACTTGTACTGTGTTGTATAGATGCACCTTATATCTTCAAAGTGTGGCGAGATGCCCAACTCTATCAAGCATTCTAATGACTTGTGACCGCACTCTATAGCTACACCGTATATCCTCAAAGTCTAACGATATGCTTCACTCTATACAGAACCACATCATGCTTATACAAAAGGATGACCTCAAGCGGAGGTCATCCTTTTTTGGCGTATAGCTATATCACGAGCAACAGGCATGAACATTTGAAGTGGCGTGGAATAGTGCAATTTTATTTCAATAAATCCTACTACTCTTACCTGTTATACCTGCTGCACAGAAAACAAACGTTACTTTTTCTATCCGATGCTTTCTTTCCTTTAGCGATGATCGATTAGCCGTGGTCGATCGATTGTAGTGTTAGCATCGACTTGGATACAGGCGCATTATCATACACGATCTCAATCTCCAGCTTATACGTACGTCGACTCGCCTCCAGCACGGTCGGACGAACAGTAATCGCATCCTCAATCTGAACCGGACGCAGGAAATACGTCGACATATTATCGAGTACATAATCATTGCCAGTGAGCAGACGTGCTGTGCGTACCGCTGCCTGAATCATGACGGAAATAAGAATCCCCTCGGAAATGTTGCCGAGCTGAGTCGCCATCTGCGGCGTAATGAATCCGTGGAAGAAGATCGTTCCCTCTTCATCCCGTTCCTCTGCAAAGCCATTCCAGATCAGATAATCAAATGTCTCCATCGTGCCTGCACTTGGCTCCTGCTGTGCATCACGCATCGCTTGTAGCACCTCACGACGCGTAATCGTGCCGATCAGCTTACGATTGCGATCGACAATCGGCAGGAAGTCGATCCCTTCCCACATCATCGTTTGAGCAGCTGATGCCAGTGATGTTTGCAGTGTTGCGGTGATCGGGCGGCGAATGAGCACCTTTTCAATCGGTTGCCCTGGTGGAAGCTGTTCCATTTCCTTGCGTCCGATAATACCGATAATCCGGTTCCATTCATCCACGACAGCCAGTCGCAGATAGCCTGTCCGCTCTGCCATTTCGTAAAAATCCTCGGCGGTACTTGAGGCTTTGAGCACTCCTGGCTTTGGCTTGCCCGCGATAATATCCTCCACCAGCATAATTTTCTTTTTAATCATCCGATCAAACAGCGCACGGTTAATCATCGATGCCACGGTAAACGTATCATGACGGGATAAAATAATCGGCAATCCGCGTACATCTGCCTGTGCCTTCACCTCAGGGCTGGTGGTGAATCCACCTGTGATTAGTACGGCTGCACCATGCTCCAGTGCGAGCTGATGCGCATCCTCACGGTTACCGACAATAAGCAGGCTTCCCGCTTCGACATAGCGCATCATCGCATCCAGCTTCATCGCACCGATCGCATATTTTACAAGCGTCTTATCCAGACCACTGCTGCCACCGAGCACCTTACCATCGATAATATCGACCACATCAGAAAAGGTAAGCTGATCCGAGGCACCACGAGGTCGCTTCTCAATCCGTACTGTACCGATCCGCTCGCGGGTGACAACGATTCCCATATTTTCGGCTTCCTTCACAGCGCGATATGCTGTTCCTTCACTCACGCCCATCTGGCGTGCCAGCTTGCGGACGGAAATTTTAGAACCGATCTTCAACTTCTCAATATGCTGCAAAAGCTGCTCATGCTTGGTAATAGATTCATCATGTTCCTGCAACTGTAGCACCACCTTTCCGTAGCTGTATTACTGTTTTTCCATTATAGCATAAAAAAGGAACGCAATCTCACCCTATGTTTGGTGAAATGCGTTCCTTTATTCGTTAACAGCTAGGCTAAGAAGCGATCGATTATCGTAGCAGGAGAAGCTATAACATGAAAATATAAACACTATACACTTCTTTCCTGCTATCTACTATGCCACTGTTATACTTTGCTATGCAGTGATGAATGCAACAGATTATTGCTCAGGACCACCGTACAGATGGCTCAGGCTATCTGTGATAATTTTGTTAATATCTTCAATAATCGTACTCAGACGTTGCTCGGCATCAAACAGACGACGGATGTTGAGGTTCAGGTTCAGCACCTCAAACAGCTTTTCCATTTGTTCCATTTCTTCCGGGTTTGGCATATCGCCAGACATCATACGCTGTTGAACCTCGATCTGACGCGCACGGAAATCATCCAGCATACGCTTGCTCTCTGGATCAGCCTCGATCAGTTGCATCGCTGCTGTGATATCCGTAACTTCCTTGCTATCACGAATCGCACTGGATAGCTCATTAGCCTTGTCATAAATGTTTGTCATTATAAGCCCCACTTTCCGATACAGCCGTATCACCTTATGAATACGGATGTTCGTTATTTTATGCTTAAAAGCCTGTCTTCAAGCATCAGACAGCACAGGCGCAAGCACATCCTATACAGGTTAACTGATTTGCTGTCAGAAGTAAAACAGGTGTACTCACTTCGCTTTATTAAACACATCCAGCAACTGCTCAAACGATGTGATGATAACATCCGCTCCGGCGAGCTCACTATCATCTCCAAAATCCGCATAACGACACCCGATTACCGGCTGTCCATTTCCTTTTCCTGCCTCCACATCAGACGAACGGTCACCGACCATCCATGCACTTTGTAGTCCATGCTGCTCCATGAGCAGACGTACCAGCTCCGTTTTCGTTTCTGTCTGATATTCACCTGCGCTATACACACCATCCAGCAGTCGATCCAGCTGATGCACCCGAGTAATCCCTTTCACATAGCCCTCTAATCCATTACTGGCGATAAATAAACGGACACCCTGCGCGTGTAGCGTCTCTAATGTCTCCTCTACGTGTGGATACAGACGGGACAGCCCTTCCTCCATAAATTGTAGCTGTAGCTCCAGCAATAGCTCATTCGCACGATCCACCGTCTGACGGCTTGCCCCTGGCATCACGCGCGCCCAGATGTCCTCTAGCAGCATGCCGAGTGAGCTTAATATAATCGACTCTGGCGGCGTCTCGCCTTCGTATAACCCTTCACTGCGAAGCTGTTCAAATGTACGATGATATGCAGGTAGCAATACCGTTTCCGTTTCAAATAAGGTTCCATCCATATCAAACATCATCGCCTGTGGCTTGTGCAATACCGATTGATTGTGCATTCGATCGACTCCTTTTTGTTTGTATTCATCATTGCAGTGCATCTCATTACCATCGGTCTCATTATAGTTTGTATCGTTGTCGTCTCGATCCGTATCATCTATCTCGCTTTGTTATGTATCATCATAGCGTTGTAGCAGTTTGGAAAATAAGACAGGTGCGGCAATAATAACCGCACCTGTGTATGACGTTCAGCATCCATACTATGAAAGCCTTTTTATAGCTTAAATGATCTTATATCTTGAGCCCAACATGGTTCACCATAGCGCACCAAACTTACGACGGGCTCGCTTCACCCTTCTCTTCGCCTTCAGACTCCTCTTCTGGCTCAGGCAATGGATGAATATTCACGCGCATAATGCGAAGACGTTCCGATTCAGCCACTTCAAAGACTACGCCATCGACCTCGACCTTCTTCCCATTTTCCGGTACGCCTTCAAGCTCCTTGAACATCCAGCCGCCGATCGAATCGACCTCGTCATCATCGATCTCTACGCCGGCTAGCTCATTCACATCTTCAATCAGCATCCGTCCATCCACCGAGATGATATCACCAATACGTTCCACATCTGGACGCTCATCCTCGAACTCATCATACAGCTCGCCGACAATTTCCTCCAGAATCTCCTCTGCTGTCAGCAAGCCGGCTGTACCACCGTATTCATCAACAACGAGTGTCATCTGAGCATGATTTTTCTGCATCAGCTGTAGTACATGACTGATCTCCATCGATTCCGGTACATTCAGGATCGGTCTTGCCAGTGCAGCCAGATCATACGGCTGATTTACCGGTGAGAGAAGCACATCGGTAATATGTATGAACCCGATAATACGATCCTTATCCTCTACGGCAACCGGATAACGCGAATGCTTCGTTTCCTGAATGATCGCGAGGTTTTCCTCTTTGGATAGATTCGTATACAGGCAATTCATATCGGTACGTGGCAGCATGACTTCACGGGCAAGCAGGTCGGAAAATTCAAAAATATTGTTCACCAGCTCAATCTCGCCCTCATCCATAATCCCGCTCTTTGCGCTCTGATTCATGAGAATACGAATCTCTTCCTCTGAATGGGCACCATCCGCCTCGCTGGCTGGCTCGATTCCGACTGCACGGAGCACTGCATTTGCAGCGACATTGAGTAACCAGATGAATGGGAAGAACACACGGTAAAAGAACAACAGTGGCGCGGACAATGCAAGCGATACACCGTCTGTCCGCTGAATCGCTAGCGATTTGGGTGCGAGCTCGCCCAGCACGATATGAAGGAACGTAATGACTGCAAATCCGATAATGACCGAGATCGTCGCAATCAGCGTACCATCGGTAAATCCAAGCTTGTACATAAGCGGCTCTACAAGCAGCTCCGATATAGCTGGCTCTCCGATCCAACCGAGTCCAAGTGAAGCCAGCGTAATACCGAACTGCGTCGCCGATAAATACGCATCCAGCTTACTGTTTACCTTGAGCGCATAGCCAGCCAATCGATTGCCTTCACTTTGCAGCTCGGTAAGCCGGGAATGACGCACCTTCACAAGCGCAAACTCCGCCGCGACGAAAAATCCATTTAAAAATACAAGTATAAATACAAGAGCCAAATTGAGTATTAAATTACCTAGCTCAAACTCATGCTCCAACCAGAACGCCCCATTTCTCGGATATATGGTACAGCAGCCACAAATCACCGCCGGAGCCCATACATGGCGTACCGACGTCCGCTAGCTATGCGGCTTTTACAGTATCGCTCTGCGTGATTTGAAGTCGGTTCCTTTGTAGTACATATCCGCAACGAGCAGATTCGGACCACAGCAGGCGGCTGCATCGCAATGACAGTTGACCTGCTGATTCAGCGGATGATTATTGCTCCATTCGCCGAAAATATCATCCAGCTTGTGCTCATGAATGTTGCCAAACGCAGGAATGGCAGCAAAGTCCGTTACAAATACATCTCCAGTAAACATATTCACATTCACTCGATTACGACCATCTGGATCATTACGTACCGTCACATTCGGTTCATTCCGCAGACGCGCGACCAGATCACGATCCGCCTTGCCTGGATTACAGCTGAAAAATGGCAAGGTGCCAAACAGCATCCATAGCTCAGGATCACGATGATCCAGCAAATCATGAATAGCTGCACGGAAGTCATCCAGCGCTAGCACCGGCAGGCTTGCCGCAAAATCAGCTGCATACATCGGATGCACCTCATGGCGCTTACAGCCCATTTCACGAATAAGACGATGAATCTCCGGCAGCTTGCGATGCGTACGATAGTTAATCATCGACTCTGCCGAAATGAACATGCCTGCATCGCTCAACTTGCGTGTGTTCTCCATCATGGTGTCATACATCCGTACAGCCGCTTCGCGTGGAACAGGATGTCCACTATTCGCAAAGCCAACCTCATGGAAGTCATCTGGCGATGTATAGTTAAACGAGATATGCATCACGTCAAGATAAGGCAACATAGGCTCATAACGACCGATATCCAGCGTTAGATTGGAGTTAATCTGCGAACGCACTCCACGCTCACGCGCATAGCGAAGCAAAGGGATAATTACTTCGTCTACCGTCTTCTTGCGGAAGGTCGGCTCGCCACCTGTAATACTGATCGTCTTGAGATTCTCTACCTCATCCAGACGCTTCAGCATCAACGGCAATGGAATCATATCCGGCTCACGCATCACAAGCGAATCGCCGACGGCGCAGTGCTCACAGCGCATATTGCACAGATTCGTTACGGTCATCTCAACACTGGTGAGTGTATGTTTTCCATACTGGCGAAGTGATTGCAACGGATCCCACGGATCATTACTTGGGGAAAGCTCCTTGAGTGGCCACTCACTTCTGTGTATTACTGTCATTTGTTTTTCACCTTATTTCATGTATTAACCCCAAACCGGTCCGTTCATAACGAGTGTCGTGCACATCAATTATGCAATTGTTGGTACAAGGTCCTATTTATCATAACATAAACCAGCGAGGTTCGGCAGAGACATCAATCGCACCCGGTGTCTGCAGCTCGGTACGCAGTAGATCACGAATGAATTCGGACAGCATATACGACACGCTCGTACTCTCACTGAGCGACTCGTAGCCAATGCGGAAAGTGAACATATCCAGCGTACCTACACTGTATTCACGCTCATCCTCCAGCGGTTCGCCGGCTGTTGTCGTAATCGATACGATACGATCATAGGGCGCACGATTCGGGTCATACTGCACGGCCAAACCATCCACACACAGACAACCCAGTACCTTTCCCCGGAAGCCAAAGCCCATAATCGCACGGCTGGTGAATTCCGGTAGCAGCGACTGCTCCAATGCCAGTCGAATGCTGCGTCCCTTCAGTAAGGTCTGGCTTGGATTGATGGGCGATGGACAGAGACGATGAAGCAGCGCTTCACTGATCTCGCCTGCGGGCAGCGGCCCAAGCCATTGCCCAGCATTCACAATCGACAGCTCGGTTCCCGTATAGCGACGAACCGCCTGCGCAAGCAGATTGCCCAGCGGTGACTCATGCTCGTAATTAATCTCCAGCGGCTCCTTTAAAATCGCTACCGTGCGACTCATTCGCTCTGCAGCACGCTCCCGATGCAGTGCAATCGCAGACTCGACGCGCTCATCACGCGGCATATTTTCATCATCTGTCGGAATCAGCCCTCCATCCAGCAGCTTAGGACGTCCGCCATCGGCTGCTTTTTGCCAGCACATATGACCCATATAATGTCCAAATTTGCCCGCGGCACCGATTACCGTATTGCCGATCCATAGTGGGCGCTCCAGCACATGATGACTGTGTCCACCTAGAATCACATCCAGCTGTGGTAATTGCTCGGCAAGCCGCTGATCGGTTGAAAGTCCAAGATGCGACATCAGCACCAGCAGATCAACCTGATCGCGTAGCTCACGTACAAGCGGCTCCAGACAACGCGCTGGCTCATCCACATCCCAGCCTAGCAACTCATAAAAGTCTCCATATTGCGCCGTTGCACCGACAAGACCGATTCGCCAACCGCCTTTTTCGATGATGCGATGGGTTTGCATCCATACAGGAGGCTGTCCAGTCGCATGCTCTGTCACATTGGAGCAGACAACCGGACACAGAATACCAGCATATGCCTGATTCAAAATAGCCGATGTATAGGTAAGTCCTTCATTATTACCGATGGTGATTGCATCGTATTGGTTTAAGTTTAAAATATCAACGTTTGCGGCTCCTTCTGAGCCTTCTGTCTCCGGTGACATTCGATCCATATGATCGCCAATGTCGAGCAGTACGACATGCCCCGGTCCGTAGCGTTCCCGATAATCGTTCGCAATCGCTGCCAGAATGCCCATATTTTCAAAATGGCTATGAATATCATTGGTATGAAGTAGGGTAATAGTATCATTAGAAGTTCGTTGATCTCTGCTCATCGGGCAGCTCCTTCCGGTCATTGTATTTCTTTTCACATCATGAACGTGTGAATATGATAAGATGAAATCGGATAAATCTATCGTTTGGAGGTCGTTACTTTTATGCAGTATACCATTAAATTGTTCGCAGGGCTTGCCGAACGGATCGGGCAGACTGAGATCACCTTGAACATCACCTCCGCAACGGATGGAGACAGTGGATCGTGTACCGTAGCCGATCTTAAAGCTGCGCTCACATCCCAATACCCCGAAGCCGCTCAGGCGATTGCACACTCATTCGCTGCTGTTAATCAGGAGTATGCTTCTGTCGATAATAATATTAAACCAGAGGATGAGATTGCTCTAATTCCTCCCGTATCCGGTGGCTCTGGAGCCAATCAGAATAGTGCACAGACCGAGGATGGGCTGTTTGTCATCACTTCACTCGCCCTATCTGCGGAAGAGGTTGTCGCCAAAGTGAGCGATAATAATCATGGTGCCACGATCGCCTTTATCGGAACAACACGCGAAATGACTGGAGATATGCAGACAACGTATCTGGAATACGAAGCTTACGTGCCGATGGCATTGTCTGAGCTACAAAAGATCGGGCAGCATATTGCCGAGCAATGGCGGGGTAGCCGCTGCGCAATCAGTCATCGCATCGGTGCTGTAGGTATTGCCGAAACGAGCGTGATCATCGCCGTCTCCTCTGCTCATCGGAACGATGCGTATGAAGCGAGTCGATTTGCGATTGAACGCTTAAAAGAAACCGTACCGATCTGGAAAAAGGAAATATGGGCAGACGGCTCAGAGTGGAAAGGTGTGCAAACCGGCCCTTGGAATCCCGTCCAGCCAAAGTCTTAATCTCTTGAGTATATTTTGATTGTGATCAAATTTTTTTCTTGATATGATAAACGTATTATTCATCTACGGAGGTGCCCCGCATTGAGAGTACATGTGACCGATTTAAAGCCGGGAGATACATTATCAAGCGACACATTTAACTCATTCGGCATTCACATTATGCAAAAGGGCCATACTCTCCATTCCAGTGATATCAGTAAATTGCTACAGCTTGGTGTGGACTATGTGACAATTGAAAATACACCTGATGTTTCTCCTGTTACTCCCGCCCCTCATACACTTGAGCAGGCTAAGGTTAAATTTGATACTGCCTTGGAGGGGTTTGAGACTCTTTTTCTGAGTGCAGCGGCACGCGGAGAATTTGATGGAAGCCAGGTTGATGATATGCTGGAGCCGCTCATGGAGGAGCTTCACACCCAAAAGGATGTTGTTTCAGTACTATTCGTGCTGAATGACACGAACAATTATACGTATACCCATTCTCTACAGGTTGGTATGCTATCCTACTATCTGGCAGTATGGCTAGGCTATACAGAGCAGGAAGCCTATCTGGCTGGACGTGCAGGCTATCTACACGATGTAGGCAAGGCACAGGTGCCCGCCGATATTCTGAATAAACCAGGCAAGCTAACCGCCGAGGAATTTGAATGGATGAAAAAACATACCATCTTCGGTCATGATCTGATTATGAAATCGACTGGAGACGAATTAAGCGCCCTTGTTGCCCTACAGCATCATGAGCGTGCCGATGGAAAAGGCTATCCGCATCAGCTCGTTTTGGATGATATTCATCCGTACTCACGCATTGTAGCTGTCGCTGATATCTACAGCGCGATGACGACCAATCGTGTGTATCAATCCAAGCAAGAGTTGCTCAAGGTACTCAAGGAGCTGCACCGTATGAGCTTCGGTCAGCTACATCCCGAATCGACTCAAACCTTCATCCGTCATATGCTGCCGAATATGATTGGCAAACATGTGAAGCTGAATTCTGGTGAAACCGGGAAAATTATTATGACCAATCCGTCTGATTACTTCCGTCCACTGATCGAGACGAAGCAAGGCTTTAAAGATCTGGCAATTGAGACGGAGCTGGAGATTGAGGATATTTTCCTGTAAACGTTCAACTCTTGCCTATTATTCACAATGTTAAAAATCGTCATAGCTGAACAGCAATCATTTCTGAGCAGTCATGTCTGAATAGAAAACATTCGCACGCTGAGTGGTAGGAGCATGTACGCAATAGGTTTGAAGCACGCATGAGCTTGTACCAACAACAGAACACCCGCTATCCTTCTGAGGAGGACAGCGGGTGTTTTCATTTTATCGCCAGATTAGCTATAGATTCTTAGGTAATGTAGTTCATAATGATCGATGCAGGGTACAAAAAAGACTCGATTTCCACCTTCATCTTACGATATCTAAGGCTGCATTTGCCTATTGAATGTATACACATCCGTTTATAATGTTCTGCTATTTTAACGAGATACGATACTCTGTGCGCAAATAATCATGAATATGCTCAAAATCCTCTTTCGTCAGATCGCGCAGCTTTTTCTCCTTGCCCTCTCGTCCGAGAATAATGCCGATCGTCTGGGCTGCCAGCGCTGTTGTTGGTGTAATTCGTGCGCTACCATATGCCTTGATCGAGGCACCGATATTTTTACCAGCGACCAGCACATTATCATAATCCTTCAATTCAAATGAACGCAGTGGGATACCATACGCATCTGGCTTGCCGTAGCCTTTACCAGTCGGCACCTCGCGTGTTCCCTGCACATCAAGTGGATATCCGCCAATGCTCACATTATCCCAGAACATGGTGCTGTTCATCAGATCGTCAGCTTGAAGCACATAATCCGTTTCATAGCGATTGTAATCGCGGATGTATAGATAATCGGGAAAGCCATTGAGCTCGGCATGCTTGTAACCGGGAATATTTTCACGCAAAAACTCCAGTACACGCGGCGCCTCTGCTCTGCCTTTGGCAATTGCCTTTTGCACCGATTCAGGATTGGACGGATCGACATCATAGATGAGCAAAGCGTTAATAATGACCTCGCCATCCTTCTGATAGGTGGAGTTGATGCCACGCAGCTTGAGCTGTGAATCGGCGATCTGGAACTTATCCGTAATCTTATTAAAGCCTGTACCAAAATCATAATCAACATACGTATTGGTACCATATTTGGCTTCCAGTCGAGTTAGTGGGTAGTCCAGCAGCGTCGCACTGTGTAGAGCAAGCCAGTCCACATGCTTGAATCTGAGCATATACGTGGCTGCCATATATTCAGGCTTGCTTGCATGGCCACTAAAGATCGATTCTACGCCTGGAATTCGCTTCGCATCCAGCTGTGAGGTTAAAGCAGCATAATCGGTATTTTCCACAAAGTAGCGCGCTCCTACCGTATGCTGGCTACCATCCTGCTCGGTATAGGTAATGCTGTCGATCTTATGCATACTGCCCTGCTCATCCTGCTGAATATGCCCTAGCTTAATTCCACTTTTTAAAGGAATCCCTTCGACTAATCCATCATAATACTTCATAAAATCCTGCTCTTTACGAATTTCGCCGCCATTATAAGCGTTATATAGCTTCTTCATCTCACCCTGCACAAGGCTGATTTTCTTATTGTTATTCGGCTCATCCAGCACCAGCATCTGACCTTGAAGTAGCTGACCGCCCGGCTTTTCGCGCGGATCAAGAATGAGCACCTTCTGCCCTTCATCATGCGCAGCCTTTGCCATTAATACGCCTTCGATCTCACTGCCAATCAGCACAAGATCGTACTGCTCATCGATAGTAGGAGCAGGCTTAGCTGCTTGTTCTTCCGCTCCAGGATTCGATGTCGTACCCGTACCAGCTGTAGCTGATTCATTAGCTCCTATGGAAGGGGGCACTGATCCTCTTATACTCATATATCCAACATAGCTACCTGCCAGCACGAGAACTAGCAGCACTGCACATAGCCCTAATATGTATCGTCGCATTCTGTTCTTCTTTTGCATCTGCTGTCTGTTGCCTGATCTCAGTCGTTCACTTCTTGTTTTCAATGAATGTCGTACCACCTTGCTGCAATATAGTTAAAATGGGAAAATGGGCAACATTGTCTCTGCATCTGTCGAGCCTGAGCTAAAATGTATCCACAGATAGGTATAGATATGCTCTCTGTACAGGTTAACGTTCCAAGCTCATGCTCGTCAACTGTATGAGAGCAATCACACTACTTGATCTTAACAAAAAGACTGCCTCCAGGCGAGTGCATAACGCATCAGCCTGAAAGGCAGTCTTAACAAACGATCAACACGATCAACGAATAGCTTGCTAGACCTTCTATACTTCATTATCCGTTATACGGATTACACAACTACAGCATTCCATAATAAAACCCATACATTATGAGTAATGCCCACTATAATATGAGCAATGCCCACTATAATCATGACTCACGATCAATAGAATACATGATTTCAAACATTAATCTGTACAAAAAGTTTACCCTATCTTCAGATCAGTCCGGATTGATGCAGCAGACGCTCTACCAGTGTTGCTACCTCAGCACGAGTGACCGATTTTTGAGGTGCAAGCTGCTTGCCATTTTGTCCATTGAACAAGCCCGCTTCGATCGTTGTAGCTGCTGCGCTACGTGCCCATGCTGGAACGGTTTGAGCATCCGTAAAAGCTTGTAGCGCGGACTCTGAGCTACTACCATGCTGCTCTAGTCCTGTTAGCTGCATCGCTCTGGATAGCATCACCATCGCTTCAGCGCGTGTAATTGGCTGCTGTGGACGGAATGTACCATCCTCAAAGCCCGTAATCAACTGATACTCTGCTGCTGTTGATACCGCATCACCATACCATGCGGATAAAGCAACATCGCTAAAGGATGAATTGGTCTGAACAGGCTTCAAGCCCAGCCCTTTGGTCAAAATCGAAGCGAACTCAGCTCGTGTAATCGAGCGAGATGGCTCAAAGCGACCATTCCCAGTGCCCTCGATAACGAATCGAGCCGCCATATCCTCAATAGCTGTCGCTGCCCAGCTACCGCCAATATCCTGTAGCTGTGGTGTATGCTTCACCAGTGCATATGTGCTATTGGTCAAGCTGGAGATCGCTGCATAGGTGTTACCATTTTGCTCTATGATCCGTGTCGGTACAGGGATCAGCTCGTCTCCATCATCACTCAGGACAGCACCAGTAATGGTACCACTGCGATCCGTCGTATTTTGCAAAGGAATCAGGCGCTCTACATATTGCTTGAAGCGATTCATCATTGCACGATTGCCATTCGTTACTTGGCTAATCTCAAAGCTAACCGCAGGCTGTAATACAGTTAGCTGTTTTTGTGCAGCGATTGTATTGATACGCGTCACATCAGCGGTAGATGCCTTCACAATCGAAATCTCCAGCTTCGTGCTGGCAAGCTCCGTCGCGGAAAGGCTTGTTCCAACTTGATTCAGTGGAAGCTGTGTCGCTGGCAAGGTGTACATCCCTAACGGTGTATCCATAACGAGCTTCGCTTGCTGTTCATTCATCTCCTGAATCAGCGTAGCGTCCCATTGACTCACCAGTACATCCACATCGTCTGCATTGGTAAACGGAACCGTCACTGTTGCACCCTTACCTTCAGCGGCAAGCACTTCACGAACCAGCTCTGGATTCACCTGAATCGTTTGTACTTTACGCTCACCCTGCATGCTCTCGATCAATGTTCCCGCTCTCTGTACCTTGCCATTCACCAGCACGTCCACATTTGTAGGCTGTGTACCTGAACCCGGTTGGACTGGAGGTGTCGGCTCGTTCGGAGTCATACCATTGCCATTAGTACCAGATGAGTTGTCCTTATCCTTGTCTTTTACCGTCACGGCAACGGTATTAGAGCGAGGACTGGCTACATCATTGACATATTGCACAACATAATAGCTACCTTTGGACAAAATGCCACTAAAGCGATATTGTCCATCACCGATGCTAGTTGGCTCCATTGCTAGCGGCTGATTCTCTCCACTACGAAATAGCTTTAAGGTCGCCCCTGGATACACATTGCCCACATCCAGCAATTCACGTCCGCCCACAGCCGTTGGTGTACGTAAAATCGGATTAACGAAAATCGAGTTCACACTTTCCATTCCATACACTGACTGGGTCACATAATAGAATCCAACACGCGGTGCAATATTGTTAAAACGGTAGGTTCCATTGTCCAGCATCGTGTACGTTGCTGAAGTCACTGTATTACTGGCTGCATCATACAGCTTCAGTTGTGCTTTCGGTGATACATTACTAACATCGATCGATTCAATTCCGGCAACCACAATCGGCGTGCGCAGAATCGAATTGACGAACACTGAATTTAAGCTTTCATTACCATTTACCGTCTGTGTAACATAGTAATAGTCTTGATCCGGTAATACATTTTCCAATGTATATACCGAGCCTGTTACATTCGGAAAGGTCTGGATCATTGTGCCGTTAGCACGATACAGCGTAAGGGTTGCTCCCGAAATGTAATTGCTTACCTGGATCGATTCACCCCGTCCTGCTACGACAGGCGCAGGTGGAATATTCTTTTGTACCAGTGCAATATTGGAAGCTGGGCTTAGCACACCATTGATCGACAGCACCACATAATAAGGCACACCTGTATCCAAATTATTGAAGCGATACAGTCCATTACCAAGCGACGCTGGAGTGGTAGAGATTGGAGTCGATCCGCTATATAATGTGATCGTTGCGCCTGCATACGTATTGCTTACTTCTACATAGCCCACACCGCCAGCAAGGATAGGCGTAGGCAGCATACTATTGATGAACGGCGTATTCAGGCTTTCCCGTCCTCCGAGCGATTGTGTTACATAGTAATAACTACTGCGAGGCACTACATTGTCGAAACGATAGACGCCATTTCCTTGATCAACCGCAGTTACAGATACACGTTGACCATTAGATGCATCATACAAATTCAACGTTGCACCGCTCGTCACATTGCTCACATCGAGATAGCCAATGCCTGCGGTCGCAGTTGGAATATGCAAATTCGGATTCGCAAAGTTAGAATTCACGCTTTCTTTACCATTGACTGTCTGAGTTACATAATACCCAATCGTATTAGGGAGTACATTATCCATTGTATAGGTGGTACTCGATACCGTCGGATACGTCTGCACAAGTGTGCCTGTTGTTGTGTATAGCTTGAGTGTTGCACCTGCGACAATTTGACTCACATTTAAGGACTCGTTAGCAGCTGCGATGGTTGGAGCATCTGGCTGATCCAGTGTAACATTAACGCCATTCGAACTTGCCTGTACTCCATTTACCATCTGGGTAACATAGTAGCCTGATCCAGCCGCAACATTTGAGAAACGATACGTTCCGTTTCCTTGATTCGTGGATGAATTGGATGCGAGTGTGCCATCGCTCTTGTACAAGCTAAGTGTAGCACCGATATCGGTATCTACATTTGTCACATCCACATATTCGGCTCCACCTGTTGCAATCGGTGTATTCAGCTTGGACGTTAAAAATGACGTATTATTGCTTGTCTGACCGCTATACGTTTGTACGATATAATAAAGGCTGCTATCCGGAATAACGTTCTGAAAACGATACATACCGCCGCCTTGATTGGACACTGTCGTAGAGACAAGCGCGCCACTTGAAACACGATGCAATTCTAATGTGGTATTGCCCGATACATTGCTAACATCAATCGTTCGAATACCAGCAGTTGCTACTGGTGTACGAAGACTGGTATTAAAGAAAGGCGTATTGGTACTTTCTTCGCCACCTACCGTTTGCGTGACATAATACGAATTCGCATACGGCAATAAATCAATTGTTTTTGTAGCCGTTGTTACGTTCGCTTCCTGCCATACTGGACTACCTCCGTCTGCCCTGTACACCTTCAATGTAGCTCCGGATACATAATTGCTAATGATAATCTTTTCTGCACCTGTTGTTACGCTAGGTACCGCAGGCGGCGCTGCATATGCTGGATGCACCAATCCGAGACTCAATAGGATACAGAGTACACTTAGACAGTAGCGCTGCACTCGTCTTTTCCTCTGCGAAAATTCTTTCATCTTCTTCCCCCAATTATATCAATGTACCGGATCAAGATGCTTATTGATCAAAACAACGTCCAATGCTGAAACCAGTCATCCCAAGCATACTACATATTTTGTATAAATAAGGTTATTATTTATAGGTGTCAGTTGTTACATGCATTCGATAAATAGCCAATGATTCAGATCGGCTTTGATGTATAGCGAGGTCTGCTATCCGTTATTTATTAAAAGAGTTTGCCGTTTCGTATCACTCCGTATTACTTATACTACAGCGACTTGCACATCATCCAATCAAACTGCTCTTCCTCGCCCATATAAAAGGAATGGACGGCTGTTTGCACAAAGCCCATTTTCTCATAAAAGGAGATCGCTTTACGATTGTTCTCCCATACACCGAGCCATATCTGGCTGTACTGCTCCGTGACCGCAAGCGATAAGGCATGCTCCAAAAGAAACTTGCCGATCCCCTGCCCCTGAAATGCACGTCTTACATAAATCCGTTCTACCTCTAGCGCATCGCTTCCCATCGGCTCTGTCTGCGCTGATCCGGTATTCAGCTTCATATAGCCTGCTAGCTCCTCCTGTATATAAGCGAAGAAGAAACGGGATTCTGCGTGACTCAGCTCCTTGTGTAGCTGCTCCAGCCGAAATGACTTTTCCATATAAGCAGCCATATTTTCCGGCGTGTTCTGGCTTGCAAACGTATCCTCGAACGTCTCACGGCTGATCGCTTGTAAAGGATAAAGTTGTTCAAGCGTACAGGGTTTAAGCGTGATGATCATATTGGTTTGTGCTCCTTTGTGTTGATTTTGTGCTGATGATGAGTAGCGTTAAAATAATTTAGTGCTTTCGCATGGATATTATTCACATGCTATGATCATTTTCATGTAGTGCATGGATATCGATGCTGGATCGAAGCTTTATGCACCTGTTGTTATTCAGTTGTTGTTCAGTTGCTATCGTTGATATGGCGTAGCCTATACTGCTGATCTGTAGCGACTTAATAGCTGCGCTTATTGCCCTTTTTCACCCATTCCCAATCCTTCTCGACATTGCTACGCACGCGCTGTAATAATTGCAGCAGCTGCGTCGCCTCCGTGCTGGATAAGCCTTCGAGCGCTACGCGATTAGAATGATCATTTTCACGCTTGATGACCGGATAGGTTGCCATTCCCTGCTCGGTTGCAAACAGACGCTTAATCTTCTTATTATCTGGATCATCTCTTTTTTCAATAAAGCCCTGTAGCTCCAGCTTCTGAATCGCTCTGGCTGCTGTGGTCCGATCCACCTTGAGTAGCTCGGCAAGCTTTTCCTGAATGATGCCCGGCTGCTCGCATATGCGTACAAGGTACAGGTATTGTCCTTTCGTTAAATCGTATTCCTTAAATTCGATATTGCTGATGGAATCGAGCGCTCTGGCAATCGTGCCAATTTCACGTAAAATTTCGGTCATATGTAGAGTTCTCCTTTTTGTTGTAAATACAGCAAAATGATATTGATGTTATTGTATTTTAAATATGCTGTATTTGCAACAAAAATGTGAGACATTTTAATCTGCTATATGTTACACCTTTTAAATCGATTATATGCTAGCTGTTTATTCGAACTGTTGTGTTATGCGATGCCTCGATATAGGTGTACAAAATGGTACTACCACCATACAAAAAAGCCTGCAGACCAAGCCTGCAGGCTTTTGCATATTATTCCGATGTTCTTGAAGATTGCACCAATCGATGAATTAACCGATGGAACCTTCCATCTCGAATTTGATCAGACGGTTCATCTCTACCGCGTATTCCATCGGCAGTTCTTTTGTAAATGGCTCGATGAAGCCCATAACGATCATTTGCGTTGCTTCGTCCTCGCTCAGACCACGGCTCATCAGGTAGAACAGCTGGTCTTCGGATACTTTGGATACCGTTGCTTCGTGCTCAAGTGTGATGTTATCGTTCTTGATCTCGTTGTACGGAATAGTATCGGAAGTCGACTCGTTATCCAGAATGAGCGTATCGCACTTGATGTTCGACTTTGCACCATCGGAATTGCGTCCGAAGGAAGCCAGACCGCGGTACGTTACTTTACCGCCGTGCTTACTGATCGATTTGGATACGATTGTGGATGTAGTATCCGGTGCAAGGTGGATCATTTTCGCACCTGCATCTTGCAGCTGACCTTTACCAGCTACTGCGATCGAAAGTACGGAGCCTTTTGCGCCGCGACCTTTCAGCACAACTGCTGGATATTTCATAGTCAGCTTGGAACCGATGTTACCATCAACCCATTCCATGTTGGCATTTTCTTCTGCAACCGCACGTTTTGTAACGAGGTTGTAGATGTTTGGTGCCCAGTTCTGGATCGTTGTGTAACGTACACGTGCATTCTTTTTACAGATAATCTCAACAACCGCACTGTGCAGGGAGTTTGTGCTGTAGATTGGTGCTGTACAGCCTTCTACGTAATGCACGAAGCTGCCTTCGTCCGCGATGATCAGTGTACGCTCGAACTGACCCATGTTCTCGGAGTTAATACGGAAGTAAGCTTGCAGCGGAATTTCACATTGTACGCCTGGTGGCACATAGATAAAGCTACCGCCCGACCATACTGCACTGTTCAGTGCTGCGAATTTGTTATCTGCTGGTGGTACGATGGTGGAGAAATACTCTCTGAAAATCTCTGGATGCTCACGCAGTGCAGTATCGGTATCTGTGAAAATAACGCCTTGATCTTCCAGATCCTTCTGCATATTGTGGTAAACAACCTCGGATTCGTACTGAGCGGATACACCGGCAAGGAACTTTTGCTCTGCTTCTGGGATACCCAGCTTGTCGAACGTTTCCTTGATCTCAGTCGGTACTTCTTCCCATGTTTTACCCTGTCCTTCGGACGGCTTTACATAGTACTGAATATCGTTGAAGTCCAGCTCGCTCAGATCGCCGCCCCATTGTGGCATTGGCATTTTCTCGAACTGCTCCAGAGATTTCAGACGAAAATCGAGCATCCATTCCGGCTCGTTTTTCATGTTGGAGATGGCGGTTACGATTTCTTTGTTCAGACCTTTACCGGACTGGAAAATCGCTTTGTGCTCATCACGGAAACCATATTTATACTCTTCCATTTCAGGTGCTTTTTTAGCCATGGTTGTAGCCTCCCTATCTTAATTGGTCGTGCTGTCTTCGCCGATGCCTTTGCGCAGTGCATTCCATGCCAGAGTCGCGCATTTGATGCGGGCTGGGAATTTGTTTACTCCGGATAGGGCTTCGATCTCTTCATATTCATCAAATTGCACATCCTCACCCTTCATCAGGGCGGAGAATCGAGTGGCAATATCAAGTGCTTCTTCGTACGTTCTGCCTTTAACAGCTTCGGTCATCATGGACGCGGAGGACATGCTGATCGAGCAGCCTTCGCCAGTGTATTTGGCATCGATGATCTTATTGTCTTCGATCAGAAGCTGAAGTGAAATCCGATCTCCACAGGTAGGGTTATTCAGATTCACCGTAACAGCCTCATCGCCAAATGTTCCGCGGTTACGCGGATTTTTGTAATGATCCATAATGACGCGACGGTATAGATCATCCAATTGCATCGCCAAAATACTCCTTTGTCTGAACTAACGCTTCGATAAATCGATCCACGTCCTGTTCATTATTATACAGGTAAAAGCTGGCGCGTGCAGTAGAACTTGCTTCCAGCCATCTCATAAGCGGCTGACAGCAATGATGTCCGGCACGGATCGCAATACCATACGTATCCAGCACGGTTGCCAGATCGTGCGGATGCACGCCGTCCAGATTAAATGTCACAATACCAACTTTACGTTTCGCTGGACCATAGATGTGAATGCCTTCGATCTCGGACATACGCTCCATTGCATAATTTGCCAGATGTGCTTCATGCTCCTCGATCTTGTCCATTCCAATCTCAGTCAGAAAATCAATCGCTGCCCCGAGTCCAACCGCACCGGAGATAATCGGCGTACCGCCTTCAAACCGCCATGGTGCATCCTTCCAGTCGGATTCGTATAGACCGACATCGTTAATCATCTCACCGCCAAATTCGATCGGCTCCATCCCTGCCAGTAGCTGACGCTTACCGTATAGAGCACCGAAGCCGGTCGGGCCACACATTTTGTGACTGGATAGCGCGTAGAAGTCGCAATCCAGATCCTGCACATCCACCTTCATATGCGGTGTACTCTGTGCGCCGTCCACGACCATAATCGCGCCGTTGCGATGAGCAATCTCGGCAATTTGTTTTACTGGATTTACTACGCCCAGTACGTTAGATACGTACACGACGGATACGATCTTCGTGTTCGGGGTGATCGTTTTCTCCACGTCAGCCAGATCGATATTACCATCTGGCTGTAGCGGAATGTATTTCAGCGTAGCACCAGTGCGCAGAGCGAGCTGTTGCCACGGAATGAGATTACTGTGATGCTCCATCGGCGTGATGACAATCTCATCGCCAGCTTGCAGGCGTGGACCGCCGTAAGCAGAAGCAACGAGATTGAGCGCCGTTGTGGTGCCGCGGGTAAATACAATCTCTTCGCTGCGAGCCGCATTAATGAAACGAGCTACCTTCTCACGGGCACCTTCATAGGCATCCGTAGCACGCGTACCGAGCGTATGCACGCCGCGGTGTACGTTAGAGTTGTCCCATTCATAATAATGACTCAGCGCGTCCAGAACGGCACGCGGCTTTTGCGAAGTTGCTGCATTATCCAAATATACAAGCGGATGTCCGTTTACTTCCTGGTGTAAAATCGGAAACTGCTCGCGGATTTGCGCGTTCACTGTCCGACTTTCCTTTCAACCAGTTCCTGCAAACGAGTCTGGAGCTGTTCCAGCGGAATGTCAGAAACGACCGGAGCCAGGAAGCCATAAATGATCAGTCGCTCTGCCTGTGCACGGGAGATACCACGGGACATAAGGTAATGCACCTGTTCAGGGTTAACCTGTCCAACCGAAGCCGCGTGACCTGCCATAACGTCATCCTCATCGATCAGCAGGATTGGGTTCGCATCTCCACGAGCTTTCGGGCTAAGCATCAGAACTTTCTCTGCTTGCTCACCGTTAGAACGAGTTGCACCATGCTCGATTTTGGTAATACCGTTGATGATCGCATTCGCTTCTTCGCGCATAACCGCACGTGTAGTCATCTGGCTGGTGGAATCTTTACCAAAGTGAACAGCACGTGTGGTGTAGTTCAGACGCTGGGAACCGGAACCAACCGCGATCACCTTCGCATCGGAAGTCGAGCCGTTACCTTTCAGCACTGTTGATGTATCAGTTACGGTGTTACCATCGTTCATTTCACCGATGATCCATTCGATCGATGCATCATTTTCAGTTACTGCACGACGATAGCTCATGTCTGTTGTGTTCAGACCAAGCTGGTGAACCGTAGCGAAGCGAACCTTCGCACCTGGCTTCGCGATAACCTCTACAATACCGTTATGCAGACGCGCTGCATCACCAGTCGAGATGTAGTTGTCTACATACGTTACTGAGCTGTTCACATCAGCAACAACGAGCACGCGCGGTGCAAACGTTGCATCTGCATTTTCAGTCAGGAATACAGCTTGCAGCGGTACGGATACCTCTACGTTTTTCGGAACGTACAGGAATGCGCCGCCTGTCCACAGTGCTGCACTCAGTGCAGTCAGCTGGTTTTCGTCGTTTTTCACAACGCTGGACAGATGAGCCTGAACCAGATCGCTATGCTCACGAGCCGCAGTTTCCAGATCGGTGAAAATAACGCCTTGAGCTTTCAGCTCGTCGGACAGCGTGCTGTATACTGCACCGGAATCCTTTTGTACGAGCAGGTTCGCCGCTTCTTCTTCCTTCACGAGCGCGCGAACCGCTTCTGGCAGCTCTTGCAGCGACGCTACAGAAGTCGCTTGCTGATACGTACCATAGTCGGACAGATTCCATTTATCAATTTTCGTTTTTTCCGGTTTAGGCAGTTCAAGACGAGAAGCCAGTTCAAGTGCGTTCAAACGGCTTTCAGCCAGCCATGCCGGTTCGTTTTTTTGCTGGGATAGTGATTTCAGTGCTTCCGCGCTGAGCGGAAGTATCGTCTGCAATGTCATTATGCTCTTGCTCCTTCCGTACCGTTATTTACGCTTCTTGTTCCTGGCCTACTGTCTCGTCTGTAATACCGAGTTCTTCTTTTACCCAGTCATAGCCTTCTGCTTCCAGACGGGCTGCCAGTTCAGGACCACCGGATTTCACGATGCGACCTTGCATCATAACGTGTACGTAGTCAGGCGTAATGTAGTTCAGGAGACGCTGATAGTGAGTGATGATCAGGAAGCCGCGATCTTCGCTGCGCATTTTGTTCACGCCAGCAGCAACGATTTTCAGAGCATCGATATCCAGACCGGAGTCAATTTCATCAAGGATAACAATTTTCGGATCCAGCATCAGCATTTGCAGAATTTCGTTACGCTTCTTCTCACCACCGGAGAAGCCTTCGTTCAGGTAACGGTGTGCAAATTCTGGATTCATGTCCAGTTCCTTCATGCTACCTTCCATCTGGCGAATGAACTTGATCAGGGAGATTTCTTGACCTTCTTCACGACGTGCGTTGATTGCACTACGCAGGAAGTCGGAGTTCGTTACGCCGCTGATTTCGCTCGGGTATTGCATTGCCAGGAACAGACCTGCGCGTGCGCGCTCGTCTACTTCCATTTCCAGCACGTCTTCGCCGTCCAGTGTTACTGCACCTTCAGTTACTTCATATTTTGGGTGACCCATCAGTGCGGAAGCCAGTGTACTTTTACCAGTACCGTTCGGTCCCATAATTGCGTGGATTTCTCCACCTTTCATGGACAGATTAACACCTTTGAGGATTTCCTTGTTGTCGATTGTTGCTTTCAGACCTTCGATGACGAAATTTGTTGCCATAATAGACGTCCCTCCAAAATAAGTAAGTAAGCTGCCGAATAGAACAATTTTTATGTATTGTTTATCAGGCAACCTCAGAATTAATCGCATAATCGTTTTGCTGCTTAAATCATACCAGTAAAACGGGCACGTCTGCAAAAAAATAACTACTTTTTTCGCGGATATTTTCCAAACTTTTCCTGAGTAAAGGGAATGGGCTTGATATGAGGACGAGCCGTAAACTGGATGGAGGCAGCTAGACAGGCCGACTTTTCCCACATGATAGCGTTGTGGCTACCAGATACATCCAATATGGAAAGAGAAAACTCTAATGTTCAGCGATTTAGATAAAGTCTAAGAATAAATCCTTCTTAGAACCATTCTAAACTGATTCTCAACGATTCTCAAGCTATTTTATAATAATTTGAAATATGCTGCAATGAAATGAAAGGGGGCTTCATGTGATCTTAACTTTGTGTGGACTCGGAGGTGCGGATGATTTACACCACTTCGGGAAGGAATAAGGGGACGGACTCGGGTGGAGCCGCGGGAATCTTTGGATTAGGAATAATTGAAGATTCCCGCCTCTCCAAAGTCGTCCTTTCCCCTTATTTCCTTCCCTGCGTTCCGTGGGGGCGCATCTGTAACTGCATCTAATTGCTATGCAAAAGAGTTAAGATCGCATGGGTAGCCTGGGAGGGAGAAGACCTGAAATGATGAAGGTATAAAAAATAAAAGGCCCGACCGATGGGATCAGTCAAGCCTTATGGTTAGGTATGTTCTGTTCTTGCAGCGATAGCAATAGAGCAGATCTCATGACCTCAAACTCCGCAGCGTCCAGCACCGGCGTCATTTCGCTCGTCACCGGACCACTTGGTATGGATATCCACGATTTGCAGCCGATATACTGCTCCTCTACTGGGATATCCACCGGCCGTTCAAGTATATATACCCGTAGGATGAGCACGTGAAGCGGGTTTTTCTTTTTCCAGCGTAAACGTTCCTCGGCAAAGGTGTCTGTCCAGATATGATGGTCACGCAAGCGATCTAGCTCTTCCTGACTGGTAATCTCCAGATCGTCGGTGACTTCAGCGTAGAGGCGGATGCTAGCCGTCTGTTGTTCGGGTGACCATTGCTGTAGTGATTCTTCTACGACATGACGATGCTCTGGCTTGAGAAGCTCGCTGCGCTGATGCTCGTAGGTTGGGTACAGATAAAAGGCTCGCTCCTTCAGCTCGAAGCTACGTGTCTCTTCTATAATGCCGCCTTTACGCATCAATAGGATTTGTTTGCCTTCTGCTAGCGCTTGGATGGCGGATGCCCATTCTTTTAGTGCAATCGTGCGTGGTTCGTGATCTGTCATTTCTTATCCTCCTCTATATAACCGATCGCATCATATAGACCGTTCCGAAACTGTTGTATCCAAGCTTCATTCCTAAGACGAGCGCTTTCTTTCGTTTCTTCATCTGCGTCATCGTCCGCAGTTTGGACTCTGATATTTGGCAATTGTACCCTCTGTATACTACCTGGAAACAGAACGATCTTTTGTGACTCCATCAAATACAAAAATCCCTGCTCAAAGGGAGGATATTCCATTTCATACCACATATCCTTGCAATAACTACAAAAGATGACGCTAAAATCATAATCTTCAACAACAAACGTGCCATCATCTTCCAATCTCATTCTATCGCCTCCATTGATGAATTAATATAGTTTGGATAACAGGCTTCATTATGATCATATGCTGTATGTTTCTATTGCTCATTTTTAAGAAGACGTTTCCTCTACATAACCGATCGCATCATACAGACCATTCAGAAACTCTCGTTTCCACTTTTCATTGCTGGCACGAGCGCTTTCCTTCATTTCTTCATCTGCATCATCATCTGCATATTGGACTCTCATGTTTGGCAATTGTATCCTCTGTATACTACCTGGAAACAGAACGATCTCTTGTGACCTCATCAAGGACAAAAATCCGTCTTCAAAAGGAGGATATTCCATTTGAAACCACATATCTCTGCAATAACAACAGAAGATGAACTCAAAGTCACTATACTCAACAACAAAAGTACCATCATCTTCCAGTCTCATTCTATCGCCTCCATAGATAAACTCATATAGTTTGGATAACAGGCTTCATTATGATCATATGCTGTATGCTTCTACTGCTTATTTTAAGAAGACGTTTCCTCTATATAACCGATCACATTATAAATCGCCTGCCGAATCTCTTGTTCCCACTGTTCATTTTGAGTACGAATCTCCTGTCTGGTTTCTTCATCTGTATCCTCATCTTCATACTCTGGCAGCAGGTGTTCAGGGAATTGAACTGCATGTATGCTACCAGGGAAAAATACCATTTCCTGCAACTCCATCTCCAATCGAAATCCGTCCTCAAATAGCACCCCATCCTTGGCAAAATAACAAAGGATTCCAGAAATATCCTCATCCTCTACAATAAAGATACCATTGTCTTCTAGCCTCATCTCATCGCCTCCGTTTCCTTCGTCCGTTCAAGCAACTGAAATGTTTACAGTATGGCATATACCAGCAGAGCATAAATGAATGATCGGTAAAATCGCAAATATCTAACCGTTTGAAATGATACCTGCTCGTCGGGGAATCAGGCTTACTCTGCTTATGTACATTGATCTACTCTTGCTCCTACTCCATATATAGGTCTACTTTTTATGTATCTATTATAACCGATTTCAATGTAAAAAACCGCCATCTGCACAAGGCAGACAGCGGTTAATATCCTGATATCAACATTGTTCAACGTATGAACATCTGTTGGCGCGTATAACTTTTCTGGCTTAGCCCAGGAAAGAACGCAGCATCCACATATGTTTCTCCAGATCGGCTTTGAACGCGATCAGCATATCTGCTGTTGGTTGGTCGCCGGACTCGTCAGCCAGCTCGATTGTTTCCTGGAATTGCTCAGTTACAGTTGCGAAGTCTTCGATGATCGTTTGTACCATCGTACGTGCATCTTCGCTACCGTTTGCTTCCTGCACAGTTGCCAGTTCCAGATACTCTTTCAGCGTAGCGGCTGGGGAACCTTTCAGTGTCAGCAGACGCTCAGCGATTTCGTCCATTTTCAGCGTTACTTCATTATACAGCTCTTCAAATTTGATGTGCAGTGTATAGAAGTTTTCACCTTTTACATACCAGTGAAAATTATGGATTTTAACATACAATACGTTCAGGTTCGCTACTTGCAGGTTCAGCAGCTCTTCGATGCGTTTTGTTTGAGTCGAGTTTTGGTTGGTAACGTTAGACATAATGATAATCCCTCACTTTAATAGTTTTTGGTGAATGCCTTTAACAAGTGAAGCTGTTCTGTTTTTCATTTACCCGTCGTCACTTCGCGCGAAACAAATGCATTTCCAAGTCTAGCTAAACAGACCATAGATGCGGACATTATTTCACTGCATAAGGTTTTACAATAAAATAGCCCAAATCGCCATTACCGCCTAATCCTTTAGGTAGATTTAGACCGTTTACTCTTCTAGTTCGAGTTATCGATTCACCAGGGTTGACCGCTTTATGTTTCTTTACGTCAATGGTATAAGAGGTCGTTGAATAATTACTACCATTCACCCACATCACAGCATCATGCACATCTTCTTTTCCTTGTTCAATTATATGATCAGTTATATTTTTAGCCTTATACGTTATATTTCCATCCCAGGTACCATCTTTAGAGCTGGCTCGTATGTTTACTTGATACGAAGTCACTGCGAACGCATTCTGATCCTCTACTACATTTCTTCTATCCCATGTTTCCTGTGTCAATCCAGGAGTATACTTCATGTACTTAGGATCGTTTAATTCAATTGTCTGAGTAGCAGACTGATACGTTCCGTGAACGCCTACATCGTCGATCATGACTCTCAGTGGAACGAATAGAGCGTTAAGCTTGAGCACAGGTACGGTATCCATTTGGTTGGTTGTTTGATCCACCACGATGTCTTTCGAGTTTGCAGTTACAATTACTGTGTGTCCGTTCAACTGAATGTTGGCTTGCTTCTTTTCGGTGTCATAGGAAACTTTAGCTCCTAATAGATCACTTAACGAGCGTAACGGCACAAGAACACGATTCTGACTGTCAATAAAAGGTGGATAAGGGTACGTAAATAGAATGTAATACTGGTTGATTTTTAAGATTGGTGGTGAGGATGCTTGGATTGCCGTTTGAGTAAATGTAGCACTCTGGGCGAATGTAGGATAGGGGATGCCTATGAACAAAAACACTAAAAGGACACTACTAATTTTCCAATACTTCATAACCATGCTCTCCTTTTATTATGTATGTTGTTATATATTATGAATCATTGTTATGGACGTTAGAAAATTGACAATGTTGCAGACCTCCCTCCGTGTACAATAGAAAATTGAGAAACTAGTTTGTATAAATATGCTGGGCAAAATAACATTACAGATACTACAAAAAGCAATACAAACTTTATTTAGTAAAGTATCACTGCGCATGTTAAAAAATTCAGCACTCTTTACCTATACATACTGAGAGCTCACATATACATGTATGCTCTCTTTTCCCTCAATCGCTTATATCATCCATATTATCCCATGTCATCCGGTTTGTAGACTTGAATTTTGATACACCTTTTATTTGAGATAATCTTATTCTTTACTATTGGCTATTTCTATCAGTAATATATTAATTACATGAGAACTATTGCGTATATCAATATTGGATATTTATGCGTTTAAATTTATTTTCTCATAGGATTAATTCGTATTTATTATACTTTGATCCTACAATCGACTTGTTATACCATACCACACGATATGCAAGGAGTGATTCGCTGTATGACTACTGATACAACTGTTGAAACGTCCAGCACTACACCTTTTGAGCCTTTGCTTTCCCTACGCTGGGAAAATGATCGGTTGCTGATGCTGGATCAGCGTTTGTTGCCGGAGGAAATTGTGATGCTGGAGCTGTTCACAGCGGAGCAGGTATTTGAAGGAATTCAGTCGATGAAGGTACGAGGAGCACCAGCGATTGGTATTTCTGCCGCTTATGGTGTCGTTCTAGGTGCCTGGGAATATAAAGGCGAGGATGCGGCTGACTGGGCGAAGCATGTGCTCAAAGTATCGGCTTATCTCGCACAATCGCGTCCTACTGCGGTTAATCTGTTCTGGGCGCTGGATCGTATGAACAAAAAGGCACATCAGCTCGCCGAGCAAGCAGGCAGCACAGAGAGCCGCAATGAAGCGCTGCTCGCTGAAGCGATCGCGATTCATGCAGAGGATGAGGAAGTATGCCGCCGAATCGGTGAACATGCATTGCCGCTATTCAAGGATGGAATGGGCGTGCTCACTCACTGTAATGCGGGTGGATTGGCTACTGCCAAATATGGCACAGCCCTTGCACCGATGTATCTTGCTCATGAGCAGGGCATTCATCTTAAAGTCTATGCGGATGAGACGCGTCCTGTACTGCAAGGTGCCCGTCTGACTGCATTTGAGCTGCAACAGGCAGGCATCGATGTTACGCTGCTCTGCGACAATATGGCAGGTATGGTCATGTCGAGAGGCTGGATTCAAGCCGTTATCGTAGGGGCTGATCGGGTAGCCGCGAACGGAGATGTGGCGAATAAGATCGGTACGTATAGCGTTGCTGTACTGGCACGCGCGCATGGTATTCCATTTTATGTAGCCTGCCCGTTATCTACGATTGATCTGGCTACGGCTACGGGAGCAGACATTCCAATTGAGGAGCGCACAGCGGACGAAGTAACCGTAAGCTTTGGCAAACGAACCGCTCCACAGGATATCAAAGTGTTCAATCCGGCATTCGATGTAACCCCGAGCGAATATGTAACAGCGATCATTACGGAAAAAGGAATTGTATATCCCTCCTATAGTGAAGAGCTGCCTAAATTATTCGTTGATTAAGTAAATGCTATCAATCTGTCAACGGTCTATCGAGCATCCATTGACAGCTATACACACAGCTATTTCTATAGCAGAATCGCTTCTTTTCATTCAAACATATTGCCATCTAGAGCCCTTTCATGAATGCGTATATGCACCAGGTTATAGCTACAAAATCGATTCCATTTTAATTCACTTAATAAGCCTTTAGAACTAGAAAAGCTACAGCCACAACGGTTGTAGCTTTTTCGTTTGAAAACGACGAAATTGCGTTAAAATTCCTTAAATAAAGATTAATAAAATGGACAAATGATCCGATAAATAATATGAATCGTATATTCTATAGCTAGATAGGTCACTTGTCCGTGGAAGCACAGAATCTCAGCAAATTCTGCACCTATAGACCTATGAAAATGTGAACCTAGATGGTATAGTTTATAAAAATAGGTTATTTACACAATGTTATACTAATCCGAAAAGTAAGTGAGATGGGAAAATGACGAACAAGCAGCAGACTAATGATGACACCGAATTTTTATTTAACGTCGACCTCATGATTACCGGAAAAAACAATGCGGTTGCCCTTCAAAAGCTGCTGGATATTCTGAACAACCAGCAAGAACTGGCTGACTTCCGCGTTGTCAATGGAATCAAATTGGGTGTGCAGATTGAGCAGGCGATCCAAGCTACAGGCCAGCAGCAGACGGCTGTACACATTCCAGCTTCGATGAAAAGCAAGCCATCTCCAGCTTCACCACCATTAACGACTACACCAAATGAAGCACCTGCGCCAAAAGATACCTCATCATCGCAGGAGGATGATATGGGAAGCTGGTTATCGATGTATATCGAGAGTAGCCAGTTGATCCGTGTTACCATCAACCGTCGTGGAGAACGTATGTCGATCCCCTGTCGTATTCTTAAATACGATAATGACGATCAGACTATCAGTGTCTACCATGTCGATGAAAAGCAAGTCTACACTTTCAAGCTCAATGAAATTGACGACTTCCAGCAAACCTGATCTACACCTATACATTAATCGGTTGACTGTGATTTTATACTCACATTTTGCTTGACCTTTACACTCTGGATCGCGTACACCCTGGATCGTGTATCCACGATAAAACGCCAGTCGATGACCTCGACTGGCGTTTTTGTACGTTAATATGAAATGAATATGAAATGTCATCTCGGATAGGAGCTGACACTTTTAGATGTAGAATAGCATTTGAATGCAATGTCTATCGCTCAGGCACGTTTACCTGCACGCGCAGCACTTAGCGCCAGCAAAATCCAGCCTGCGATAAAGCATACCCCACCGATTGGTGTGATCGCACCCAGTACCTTTACGCCTGTAATGCACAGTACATATAGACTGCCAGAGAAGAAAATAACACCAATCGCAAATAGCCGTGCCGCCCAGCGCAGCATTGCACTTTCACCAAGCTGCCCGGCAAGAATGGCAGTCAGCAAAATGGCAAGAGCATGCACAAAGTGATATTCGACTCCGGTCTTAAAGATTTCAATTCGTGAGCCAATGATCGGCTCAAGGATGTGGGAACCAAATGCACCGATGGCGACTCCCAGCATGCCGAGGATTGAAGCAATAATGATATACGTGCGTTGCATAATTTGCCTCCTGTATAGGTTCAAGTTAACGGTTAAGCATCGATCTGTTCTATTATAACGCATCAGAGGCTGTATATTTGTGAGCAATTAATGAAGTGCTCCCTTCCAGTAACTGTGTTTTGATGGAATGAAAGTCGTGGTATAATAACGCCATCTGCGTTATCGCTTGATTTTATGAACTAGAGGACAGGAGAATATTATGACTTCCATTCGTATTTTTGCAGATAGTACATGTGATCTGCCTTCTTCCTGGCTACAGGAGCATGAGGTGGGTATTGTTCCGCTTTATGTAACCTTTGGTCAGGATGTATATCGTGATGGTGTAGATATTACACCACGTGAGCTATATGATCGTGTCAGCCGTGAAGGTCAATTGCCCAAAACATCTGCACCATCACCAGCAGATTTTCTGCAAGCCTTCACACCAGCTGTTGAAGCAGGGCATTCGATTATTTATATCAGTCTCTCTTCTGCACTCTCCTCTACCTTTGCTAATGCACGCATTGCAGCGGAAGAGCTTTCAGAGGGTGCTGTAACGGTCGTCGATTCGCTTAATTTGTCCAGCTCGATCGGCTTGCTGGTCATGAAGGCTGTACACGCAGCAAGCTCAGGTCATAGTGTGAGTGAGATCGTGTCTATGCTAGAGAAAGTTCGCGGCAAGATTGAGACCGAATTCGCGATTGATTCACTTGATTATCTGTACAAAGGCGGTCGCTGCTCCGGGATGCAAAACCTGATCGGTAGCCTGCTCAAAATTCGTCCCGTTATCAAGGTGACACCTGAAGGCTCGCTTACGCCTGCTTACAAAATACGCGGTAAGCGTGATAAAGCAGCTGAGCAGCTTCTGCGTAACTGCGTTACGAATCGGGATCGGATTGATCAGGATGTGATCTTCGTTGTGCATTCATTTGCTGAAGAGGAAGCGCGTATGATGCAGACGGTATTGCGTGAACAGACGAATGCCAGACAGGTGATGATCACCGAGGCAGGCTGTGTTATTTCCAGTCACTGTGGGCCACAGACCATTGCGATTATGTATGCTACCGTCTGATCTAACTGGCTAGCTTGTGTAAGTATGGATTGGATTGTGTCATCGATTACTATGGTGAGCCAGAGGATAGCTTGCAGGTATTGCTCAGGCACGCCCATAGTATGTCATTTGCTTACGAAAATAAAACGCTCTGCACGTTCTCTATCGAGTCGTGTCAGAGCGTTTTATTTTTGAGATTATACTTTTAAAATTTTAATTAAGTTATTATCGTGGCTTGTAGTCGGATATGAGTCTGCCTGACGAGTACCTTAACACGATTCGTTCATGATACTGGCGATTTGCCATTGGAGATGATCTCACCTATATTTTCGCACATACATACATACATACATACATACATACTGGACGCCAATTAGCACCAGTCCCCTATCATGAGTATCCGTTTCATTCATTTTAGTCACTTCGGCTAGCTATAGCTTCATTGTGTTGCCAGCTGGAACGGTAATGTAAAATAGAAGGTAGAGCCGCTATTCTCTCTACTTTCAACTCCGATCGTTCCCTTCATTAGCTCGATCAGATTTTTACTAATAAACAGACCCAGACCTGTGCCGCCGTAATGTCGATTCATCGCATGATGCACCTGTGAGAACGAATGAAACAGCTCATTCAGACGATCTGCTGGAATACCGATGCCTGTATCGACGATACGGAAGTCTAGAATAGCACCATGCTCGCGCGACAGATGCGATAGACTGACCACAATCTCCACCTGTCCATGATCGGTAAACTTGATCGCATTACCAATAATGTTTACAAGCACCTGGCGCAAACGGAACATATCGCCTTTTACCATCAATGGCACTTCCTGCTCAATCTGTAGCGATACCTGAATCTGCTTGTTCTCTGCCTGTGGTAAAAATAGCTGGTACACAGAATCCATCAGCTCATACAGATCGAAGTCATACTCTTCCAGCTCGACATGACCATTTTCCAAACGGTTCACATCGGTAATATCATCCATAATGCGAACGAGCTCATGGCTATTTTGCACGATAATATCCATATACCAGCGCTGCTCGTCATCGAGTGGAGAGTCCTGAATTAGCTCACTCATGCCGACGATCGCATTCATCGGTGTACGCAGCTCATGACTCATCATGGAGATAAACTGCGTCTTCGCTGAAGCAGCTCGCTCCGCCATTTCTTTTGCTTCCAAAATCTCGCGTTCGCTCGTCCGGTCACTAAACACCACAACCGCACCAATAATACGTCCGCGGTCAAACAGTGCATTCGTTCGATAGGAGACGAAGAAGCTGGAGCCGTCGCGTCTAAAAAACACTTCCTCCAGCACCTGACGTGACAGCCCATCTGCTAAGGTCAGACGTACCGGATTTTGTCCGGGCAGATAGGCTTCGCCATCGGTACGTGCATTCACAAGCGCCTCCTGAAGCGGCATACCGATAAATTGCTCACGCGGAAGCTGAAGCATCCGTGCTGCCGCCTCATTGATGAAGATGCCGCGTCCGTTCGTATCGATTCCGAAGATACCTTCAGACACCGAGCTAAGAATGAGATTATATTCCTCGCTAAGCGCCTGAATCTGCTCCAGATAACGCTTGCTCTCTGTAATATCCGTTGCGATCCCGAACACACCGGTAATTTGCCCGCCGACAATAATCGGTACATTCGTAATATTTACTTCCATTCGATTGCCGCTGGATTGAATAAGCGTGGTTTCGTAATTTTGCGGCAAGCCCATACGAGCACGATCAAAATGATGCTGAGCATCCTGCTGATGCTTTTCGTCAATTAGATCAATAAAGTGCAGCTCACCCATTCGACCGACTGCATAACCGCTTTGAATCTCAGCGACTGGATTCAGATTGTACAATCGTCCCTCCATATCAAAGGAATACACACCAGACGGATTATATTCGACAAGCGACTTGTAGCGTTGTTCACTCTCTAGCAGCTGCTGCTCAGCAAATTTGCGATCCGAGACATCCCGCGATACCGCAACAATCGTTCCAAATGGATCATTGCTGCCATTACTAGCATGCGTACCGCTGGACTCCAGCCATACATAATGCCCCTGTTTATGGCGGAAACGGTAACAGACCGTATGCTGCTCACGCGCATACAGAATCGATTGCACATACACCTGCACGACTGCACGATCCTCCGGGTGATAATAATCTGCTGCACTCTGCCCCAGCATCTCATCTGGCTCATAGCCGAGCAAGCGGGTAAGCGAAGGCGATGCATATAAAAAACGTAGCTGATCGTCTGCCGTATGCGTAGAGATCAGATCCATCGTATTTTCAGACAACATACGGTACTGTCGTTCGCTCTCACGAATCAGATCCGCCAGCAAACGCTGCTCGGTAATATCCTGTACCGTACCAATAATTCTTCGTTCATGATTCGCATCCGCAGCAAGCACACGTCCACGAATCGCAATCGTTTTTACCGGATGCGCACTGTCCATAAGCTGACATTCCAGATGAATACTGCCCTCCGTTAGCATCTGCCGAAACGCATCGCTTACACGTGCACGATCATCAGGATGAATACTCGCCAGAAAGCGTCGGTACAGCAGCGTAGGTGTATCCTGCTTCATATGCATAATTTCAAAAAAATTCGGCGTACAAATCAGCTCGTCTGTATCCATACTCCAGTCCCAGCAGCCGAATCCACCGATATCCTGTGCCAGCGTCAGACGTTCCTCACTTTTACGCAGCTGCTCATCTGCCTGCTTACGCGCAGTAATATCTTTAGCAGCACCAAAAATACCGACGATCTGATCACCGCTTGTCACAGGCGTATACGTCACATCCAAATAGATCGTATGCCCCTGCTTATGATAGATTTCCGTTTCAAATTGAACCGATTCCCCGCGCATCACCCGATTAAAATAAGGCGATCGGAAATACAAACGATCTTTCCCGAAAATCTGACTTTTATCAATCGTCAATAGCTCTTCCGGTGCATAGCCTGTCATGCGAAGTACAGCCGGATTGGTATAGACATAATTACCCTCCATATCCATTACATAGATTGCATCAGGATGATGCTCGAACAGCGGTCGGTATACACCGCTCTCTGTAATCAGATTATGGAGAATACTATAGTCGTCATGCTTGTCCAAATGTTTGTCCCCCTCATCACAACGTTTGGCGTCTTACGCGGGGTGATTGCAATGATTATTTCTTATCGATTAAGCCTGATATGGTGCTCCATATTTAATGATGAAGCGTTCGCCCTTTCAGCGCTTAATAAGAAGTTCTTTTTATTAGGCTCATCTGCTTATGAGCCTTTAAGATGAAAAGCGAAGAAGCGAGTGACCGCG
The DNA here is from genome assembly GCF_034055775.1 of Paenibacillus hunanensis. Classification (NCBI taxonomy): domain Bacteria; kingdom Bacillati; phylum Bacillota; class Bacilli; order Caryophanales; family Paenibacillaceae; genus Paenibacillus; species Paenibacillus hunanensis. Next base: position 4,007,347 of record NZ_CP139194.1, read on the forward strand.
TCCATCACATCCAGTCTCGTCATCAGACCGGAGGCGCTATGCTCTACACCTTCTAATATATAAAATGTCACGTCCGAGCCTGCCTCATCCAGCGCATCGTACAGGAACTGACTCTGACGCAATGGCACCATCTCGTCTGCATCCCCATGCACAATTAGAAATGGTGGCAGTGTGCCCTGTCGTGCAGCATTCGCTTGGATATGAGTCACCGGATTAGCCAGTGCCGCATTATCCATTTTATCTCGCTGCGGCCCACCTAAGAGCAAGGAAATAACAGGCTGTGCATATTCAGATTGAAAATCAGCGATCACATCGGTCGGTCCGCAAAAGTCCACAACCGCACTCACGCGACTGGAATAGCCTGACCATTCGCCTTCCTCGTCCCATTCAGGCTGATCGCCTGTAACGCCAGCCAGTGCTGCCAGATGACCGCCTGCCGAATGCCCCCATATGCCAATATGCTCGGCATCGATTCCATACTCATCTGCATGTGCTCGCAAAAAGCGAATCGCCGTCTTCACATCCTGTAATGGCGCCGGGAATGGTGCACGATTTACTGTGCGGTATTGAATACAGGCTACAATATAGCCCTGACTTGCGATAGAGGACATCATCGGTACATGCTTATAATTATCTGCTTCCAGCCATGAACCCCCGACTACCCATACGATCAGTGGCAGTGGAATATGAGACTGTGGACGCAAAATATTCATATGAAGTGTATAGCCATTTGGAAAACGAGCGAATTGAATGTCTGGCATCATCTGTACATAGTAGTGATCCTCGGTTTGAAATGGCAAATGCTTAATTTCTGACAACATGTTCCCTCCTGCTTCAATGTGCAAAACGATACAGCTCTAATCCTACTTGTATTATATCAGCTTGCGCTTACAATGTATGTGTATCGATGTGTTAGAAAATCGCTAGTATAAGATATTTTAATTTTAGCTATCCGGTCGTATTGACGGCGTTTTTAATATTCGTCAATATATGGGTAGAGGCTTCGAATCGATGATAACAACGATCATCCATTACTGTCCCCTAATCGGAGCCACCTATTGAAAGTGAGGATCTTTGCATTGATTAATATAACTGGTGTACATGTGCCTGAACTGCTGTCCGAGGAGACGATGGAGCAGCTTCGTGCAGCGGTTTCGGAAGAACGCCGCGACCAATCTCTACGTTTTCAGCGACAGCAGGACGCTCAGCGCAGCCTGCTTGGCGAACTGTTGGTCACGCATGTTTTGAAGGAACGCTATGGGCTTCCAGCAAATACACTGACATTCAGCAAAACCAGCTATGGCAAGCCATATCTGAGTGAGCACACCGATATTCATTTTAATCTGTCCCATGCAGGTGACTGGGTCATCTGTGCCGATGGGAAGGCTCCTGTTGGCGTCGATATCGAAAAGATACGTCCGATCGATTTTGCCATTGCAGAACGCTTTTTTACCGCTTCCGAATACAAGCTACTTATGAGCGTAGACGAACAGGAGCGGCTTCAATTATTTTACACGCTCTGGACATTAAAGGAAAGTTATATCAAGTTTGTTGGAAAAGGATTGTCTATTCCACTGGATTCCTTTGCAGTGGAATTGATTGAGCCGGATACAGCAAGGCTGGCAGCACCTGATCCAGAGGAGGATTCCTCTGGTGGCTGGGATGATCATTGTCAGCAAAGCTGCTTTTTCCGTAAAATCAATGTGGATCGTGAATATAAGCTATCCGTCTGTAGCGCTGTAGCATTCGGGCCGCGTCCGTTAATTATGGTCGATTGGCGTGAGCTATTGCCGGTGTAGTGGATTGTACAGGAAATATCATGGGATAGCCTAGAATAGCCTGAATACTATTCTAGTTGTATGTAGTACAGGAGATTCTTACCTGTTAAACGTACAATGCCACAGATCATAATGCTATACGTTATGAAGCGATGAGTAGTAAAGTTATGCCCTACGTCATGAAATCAATAAAAAGCCCGCTTGCTGTCTGATCGATGGGATAAGCTCCCTTACCAGACCAAGCGGGCTTTTTACTCCGTATAGATTGTCTGATGCTTAGCTCAGCTCGAGTGTGTCTTTTCTTGAGTGTTTCTCTTATTGAAGATTCCCTTGCCCTGCTTACTTCATACTACAGCACCAGCAGGGCTCCCATTATCAATGTTGTAGCAAGCCAGACCGGGCATCGCGATATACCTGATCCAGTACGCGAATACGCTCCATCGCCTGCTCCAGCCCATGATCGATAACAGCATACTCATTACTGAGGCGATGCTGCTGCCGCACTTGCTCGGTAAAAGCGCGAAGTTGATTCACATAATAGTTCATCGGCTCAAAAATATGCTGATGCGCCTCTCCGATCTCCTGACCGTCTTTGAGTAGCGTAATCTTCAGCTTCATTTTGTAAAAGCCTAGATTGCAGCGAAACACATCTGGAATCGTGATGATCGCCCGTTCAAAATGTAGCACATGACGACAGGCATAAGGCTGCTCAAAGGACAGCGTCGCAGAGGCAATTAATCCATCGTCAGCAACGGCTTCCGCTTCAAACGTCCAATCACATCCATTGGGCCCGTTAAATTCAGATGCTCCCTTGATCGCAAATCGCGATAGGCTCTGTTCTCCGCTAATCTGCTGCACAAATTGGAGCCAGTAGCAGCCAAGATCCCACCAGCAGCCACCGCCCTCCTCAGCACGACTGCGATAGTTGTCCAGATGATCATTACGAGCAGGGATCGTAATCCGCGTTGAGGTACGAAGCAACTTGCCGTACTCACCACTACTTACCAGACCTCGGATCGCTTCCTGCCACGGATGATGGGCTACCATCATCGCTTCGGCTAGCAGCAGACCACGCTCTTTTGCCGCCTGTTCCAGCTGGGGCAGCTGCCCGGCTTCCAGACATAGTGGCTTCTCTACCAGTACATGCTTCCCGGCTTCCAGCGAACGCATAATCCATTCGGCATGTAAGGCATTCCCAAGCCCGATATAGACCGCATCCACCAGCGGGTCAGCAAGCAATTCCTCCAGTGTAGGATAAATAACCGGAATTCCATATTGCTCGCCCATCATTTGCGCCTTCGCATACGTTCGATTAGCTACTCCATGAATCTCCAGTCCGTCTACATGCACAGCGGGTTCCAGTACCGCACGTGGAACGATACCCGAGCAGCCGACAATCCCCATACGTACCGGACGCAGCTCCAGCGAATGCTCCTGCGCTACCCGATCGGTGGGAAAGGGAATAATCCGTGCAGAGGAATGGTTCATTGCCCTGCCTCCCCTGCGAGCTGCTGGATCGACTGTGTGTAACGGGCTGCATACTGCTCTGGATACGGGGACAGTTTTTGGCGTGCTGTCAACAGATTATGATGCAGCTGCTCTAAAATATCCGTTCCGCCCCCATACTCACTCATCCAGCGATCATACGTAATACCATAGCCATACTGCTCCCATCGCTCTGCATTCCGCTGCTCATGCTCACCAAATGGGTCTAAAAAGATAATCGGTGTACCCGAAGCAAACGAATCGGCAAGCGTACCACCGCCTGGCTTACTCACAATCGCCTTCACCCGGCGCTCAATCTCACAGAGCATATGGTAGTCAGAGTGAAGATGATACTGCTCTGGCTCACCTGAAATGACCTCTGCGAATGGAGGAAACGTGTGCCGTCCCTCGCTGTTATGCTGCCATGTACGCCATTCAGGGTCCATCCGATAGTAGCGCTGTCCCTGCTCGGTATCGCCCGGTGCATCGCCTTCATATAAAACAATATCCAGCGCAAAGCCAGCGTTATGCAGATGATCCAGATGCTCGCGGTACGTGCCCATGCCCCAGCCACCGCCGTGTACGAGCAATCGCTTTTCACGCTCGGCATAAGGCTGTACTGGATCTGAGCCAGCGATATCGATATATGTGTTCATCGGCTGTTCGTCATGACCGAATAGCCATACCTCGTTATATCGTTCTTCCAGCTTATCGATGCGGCGCTTTACATTTTTCCATGAAGGCGAATCGATCGCATCCAGATACAACAGATCGACATCCAGCGCTTCACCGATTTGCTCACGATAAAGTTCCAGCACGTAGATCCAGTGACCGGATAAGCAAATAAAATGTCGTCTTCCTTCTGCTTGCCATTGCTGTAGTAGTCGGCTTACCTGCTCAGGGTCCATACTTTTGCGAATATCCTGTGGAATACGCTGAGACATAAGCGCTACGGAAAAGTCATCATGATACGCGCGACGGCTATGGTCGACTCGACCACGCTGCGCATCACCCATCACATTTTCAAATACAAGCACCTCAGTTGGAATCCCCTGACGCCCAAGACCAGCTTCGACGAGCAAGCCCGGTGTATAAAAGCCCAGCCCGAAGCCCGAGCATAAAATCGTTACCGTCATCTGTTCTTCCCTCCCTGGAATATAAAGATGAGTACGAGGATAGTTGAAGCTCGTAGACATTGTTCAACCCAATGATTTAAATGTGCCAATTATACTCGTTTAGATGTTAGAGCTAGAAACGCATGCTCAATTCAATACGCTTACACCATGTTGCTCCAATACGTGCTCTAGCTGATCTAGCAGGCTACGTTTACCTTCTTCATCAGCTGCTACAGCGGACAGATAGAGTCTGCCCTTGTGCTTGCTGCCGGTTGGGGCATCGCGGTGGTTAACCGACCAAGCTGCGGAGGTGAGAGGGAGAATGCCACCGCCGCGTTCAGGTAGGAACAGAAGACCGCGATGCTCAAGCTCGATCAGTAATTGCTCGTAGGTGAAGGTGCCATCATGGGAGACGGTATAATTGGTCATGTTGCCAACGAGTCCATATTGGCGTAGATAGCGGTCGATGCTATTTTTGATTAAGCTCATCGATTTGCGAGCGTTAATCTCGACCATAGGCTCGATGCTGCCATCGATCAGGGTCATCGAATCGATACATACATGTCCAAAATAACCGTCCTGATAGAGCTGCCGTCCGATCTCCATCATCGTATCAAAGTAAGCGCTGCTCTCCAGTCGATCCATAAACTGAATATCTGGCGATAAGGATTCGCGGTAGGCGAATTGCGAATTGGCGAGCCATTGTACAGATAAAATATCGATATCGCCCTGTTCGGTAATATGGAACTGGCAGGAGAAATCGCGTTCCTTATGCGAATAGCGTTCCAGCACAAATTGCACATTGCGACCCTTTTGCTCCTGCTTGCGAATGCTGTTCACAATCCGCTGGAGCAGTCCAGGAGAGTCGATATGCAGATTACCCTTGCCGGATACGCCATAATTGTCTTTGATCATAAAGCTACCATCCTGTAGAAAATTCGTACCTAGCAGCTCTAATTCAGCTGCACTGCGTATAAGCACGCCTGGATTGGCAAGCCCTAATCGCTCCTTCATTTGCGCGGAATAATGCTTGGTATTCACGGTTCGTACCGTTTCCAATAGCGGCTGTCTTGCCTGAATGCCGAAGCGCTGACTGCTTTCACTAATATACGGAACCCAGGCGAATGGAGATAAAATGGTACCGGCAATCGGCAGCTGATCTGCAATAGATTGACCATGCTCATACAATAAACGAAATACAGACATCGGCTGCTGCTCGGTCGTGCGGCTCTGTTGAAGCAGCTGCCCACCTCCATGCAGCGGCTGAGCGCTTGAAGTGAGATTGGCTCGTACAGGCTGCTCCAGATCGGTACGTGCAGTTGTAAAGTCGAATCCCAGTGCAGCGGTATAGTCACGCTGACAGGGCTCCATCGCATAGCGTGTCAGAAGCAGATCACCGGGCTTACAAAAAGCAAATAACAGCTCATCCATAGCTGTTACGATTCGCTCTGCTTCTTTGTCAGGCAATGCAGGTAGTGTAGCAAGATTATGTTCGCGCCAGTGCAGCTCGGCTTCAAACGTTCCCATATGTAGCACGGCTGGCTCACCAGCTCTAGACATGGATTCACGCATTATGATCCCTACCCTTCAGAATAGGATGACTGCCCACATTGCTGCGGACAGTCTGCCATTGATTTATAGGCTAAATGTGCGCCACCTCATCCTTGCGCGATGAGGTGGCAGATGATTGGTTTGTTCTATCAAGACGGTGAGGGTAGCCCAACACGCCCTGCGGCATGCTGTAGCTTTTCCAATTGCGCTTCATACTCATCCAGCATACGATCATTGCCTGCCAGATAACGATCCAGTGAGGCACGATCACGACGAATTCCCATTTTATAGAGCATCATCAGCTGACGACGTGCGGTATCCTGCACCTGTTCCATACCGCTACGTATAGCTGGCCCTTCGGCGCCCAGTAGCTGCTCATGATCCGTTACGAATTGCGTCGTATACCGTAGCATGTGCATCAGACTTTCGATGCGTAGATGATAATAGATCAACGCACAGGTCGCTTCAAACTCCTTATCGTTCAGCTCATGCATCGAGGCTAGCTGTGCATTCAGGCGTCGATAAGCCGCCATGCCCAGCGCCTCTCCCTGTGCATTCACTCCGCCTGCGAGAAATTCAGCCGCATGCTCAGAGCAAGCACGCATAAGCTGCTCGGTCTTCACACCCTGCTCCTGCTCGCTGGACATGTACGCATATTCCACTACACCGTCCAGCAGCTCCGACAGGGGAATCGTACCGTTGTAGCCGAGCACCTGACCGGCTTTATCGAGTAGGAAAAAGTCGGCGATATGCGCGATATTTTCCTCTGCATGCAAGCCGTATAGCTGCACGACATGACCTTTGCCTGGACTCTCTACATACAGCTGGTTATAAATCAGATTAGACGTTTCCATATGCAACAGCAGCGTCTGTCCGCTATTCAGCACCTCATACCAATCTCGCAAAATTGCAGCCCGATCGCGTGCTTCCAGATCGACGATTTTGTAATGTACACCGATATCGGTATGCTGCTCCAACTCTTGCAGCATATGCACCATCGGACATTGTCCGAACGTATCATATTGACCGTTATACGCCATATACGTACCGTTACATAGCATGTAAATGTCTGATTCTGCTAGCTCCATGCCCTTCTGACTGAGCATACCGCTGACCACACCGTAAAAGCAGTGGTTGATCACGACCCGATCCTCCATCACCTGAAGCAGATCAGCGACAACAATCTCTCCATCCTCAGGGACCTGCACCGAATCGATAATGCTCTGTACCTCTTCAGGCGGTAGACCAAGTACATTGATATCGAGCGACACCATTTTTTTATCGCTTTGACTCATCTTCACTTCGCTCCTTCGGAATCAGATATAGTTCAGCGATTGTAAGCCGCTCGCACCGTGCAGGTACAGTACACTACATTTCGAGCAGGCTGGAGTCAGACCGCCTTCATTAATCGTCTGCCGAATTTTATCGTATTCCTCTGAATCCCAGATATCGCGCAGGCTCTTATTTTTCAGATTTCCCACGGTAAATTCAGAGAAGAACTTACATGGCAGCACGCTACCATCTGGAATAATATCTGTACGGGAGGTGAGCGCCAGACAGTTATTCGAGCAACGGCTTGTCATTTCCTCACCGTGAATGAACTTATCGATCTCATCGTAGTCCAGACCTGGCTGATAACGAATACGGATTTTCCATACGCGTTCATTGATCGCATCCAGATCATTCATGAGTGCTTCCATATTGTTCGGATTGATTTTGTATTTAAACGCATGCCAGCTGCTAATATGGCGCTCATCCAGCTGACGCAGCCAGCTGAACTTTTCGGTAAAGTAGTGATCCATCTTCACCGATGTTTCCCGGGAAATATACCATGGGAAGCAGAGCATCACGAGATCGAGCTTTTTCGATTCGAAAAACTCCAGCAGCTCTGTCATGCGACCGATCATATTATCGTTAATAACGGCGTGTACCGAAATGCGACCTTTGTACAGTCCCTGCTCACGCAGCTCGACCAGACGATCGATTTCAGCCATCGTTTTCTTAAATGTACCTTTACCGCGAATCAGGTCATGCTCCTTTTCGAAGCCTTCCACGGCAATAAGCAGCTCCAGATTTTCAGACAGATCGAGAATTTGATCCAGATGCTTGTTGATCAGCAGTCCGTTCGTACAGATCGTCATCTCACGGCGATCATTTTGGATGTGTCCCAGAATTTCACTGAATTGACGGTGGAACATCGGCTCGCCGCCCCACAGATACAGGCGGGATTTAACCGCTTTCGTATCATCGAGCAGCTGCTTGAAGATCGCTGGATCAAGATCCATATTTTGCTCGGCTTTATCCATCTGATGATGGTAGCCATCCTCATTCCACTGAAAACAGTGCGTACAGCGCAGATTACAGCGGTTAGTCAGTTTAATTCCGAGCGATTGTGGTAATTCTGTTTTATAGGTCGGATCTTTCATTTTGTTGCGGTAGGATACAGCGGCATTGCGAATTGTGCGTTTGATGAGCTTAAATGCTTCACGGTCAATCGTGACTTCACTTCTTGGCTGCATGCATAACACCTCTTTCGTCAATTTGAAAGGCTGGCAATTCCTGCATTCCCGATTCCGTTCCGACACATGACTATTTCGTTATTTTTTTAAAATGACTTATCCCGTCATCTGACATCACTATCCATATTCGCATCACAGAACCATAATGATGAAAAGCAGCCTACGTCATGTAGTGTGCATGGCGCCTGCTGCCTTCGAGTATGCGATCTGAATGTCTGTTATCCAATAACGAACTTACATTATTATGTAAGCTCTATGCTTCCATAGGTTGAATCTTATCGCCTGTCTGTGCCTGATTGACAAAGTCACAGAAACCAGAAATCGATCCCAGATGATCCATGTCAAACTCTTCAAAGTCAATTTCTACATCATACTCATCTTCAATACGCAGGATAAAATGAATCAACTGGAGGGAGTCCAGACCGGCATCATGGATGATATCGGATTCCGGACCAAGTTTGGTCAAACAAGCGGGGTCTTCCTTCACGTCACTGATCATTTGAATAATTTGCTGGGCAGAAACACCGGACTGCTTCATTCCAATTCCTCCTTCAAAATGGTTTCCACATTACGAGAGAATCAGGTCAAGCAAGCATAGCTACACGGCCAATGTATACGGGGAATCTGTTCTGCTTCATATTCTTTTTATTGGCATAAAAATACAGATACTGGAATATGAAAGAACATACGTCTATCATGTTTCATCCCTGTTCATTAGTCAATGCTCCAGATCGGAAACCCTGCCAAAGACCCAGAAGGTGTAAAATGTCCATATTTTTACCTTATTTAATTAATATTTTTTCTGTCTTTCACACATTAAAAGCCTCATTAGTATTTGGAATATCGTTTATGTTATGTTATATTTCCACATTTTGTCTTTTGACTCCCAATTTCATCTGTCGAATCCTTGCCTGATCCCAAGTCCATGCTTATGCAATGAATCGAATAATTGTTGTATAAACATCGATTCGGACTCGAATGCTTCATTTGATAGATTAGAAATCAAGCATTAGCTAAGATCGTTACATAACATACCAGTATACAATAATATGGTATTCGAATTTACAATATTGGAGTGCAAGCAATCGCTTTTTCAAAGCTAGATTGTACGGTTGCTGTATACGAATGCGACTTCGCTAACGCTATATCTGGCGTATAGAAGAAAGGGACCGGATCGAGATTCAGATAGCTTATTTTACGATCTATGCACATTTCAAAGCCGCGGGATAGATCGATATTATTATGTATACGTACAAATAAGGGCGCTTTTCCTCTGGCATCCTTCCTGCCAGTATCGTTTCACGATCGCAGCGATCTATCATTGATTAGAATGTGCATGGATGCAGCGACGCATCTATTAATCGAAGTGGTAACGAGGAGACTGTGGGGATTGCCAGCTTATTCGACAACATCTACTGCAAGCTCTGTCGTTTATTGACTGCCACCTGCAACCTCTGTTACTACAGGTGCAAAATAGGTAACATATTCAAGATGTTCCAATCCCGGAATATGATCCTACATACCGCTTGAGAATTGGTGTTATAAATGAGGCGTCGTCCATCCATAATCTTAAATTACACATCCATTGGAGCTATGTATGGAAGCAATAGCGCCACATCTATCTCGCTATAGCTCAGCTACTAAAATAGACAAAAACCCTACCTGCTACAATCGATATGCAGCAAGCAGGGCTTAGATTAAGATCATTAGTAGGAGTATGCAAGCCATATTACGAGTCTAACCATCATGACCTATGTCCCACATATGAACTTTTCTTTTATACTATGAAGTCTGTTTACTGGAAGTCTGTTCACTGATCGATTGCTTCTATAGATTCCATCTATAAAATAGGGCTACGTCGTGCAGGTACGACCTGCTCGAATGCGTATGCAATACGCAGCAGCTGGGGTTCGCTATAAGCCGTACCCATAAAGCTAATACCAAATGGCATCCCATTTCGCAGATAGCCTGCCGGAACCATAATAGCTGGATATCCGACGGTTGCCGGTGTATCGGTAAAGTCCGGGCTGAAGATCGCATCCAGCTGGTGCGTCTGTAGCACATGATCGATGCCTTCTGCTCGTGCCTGTATACCCAGCTGCAAGCGAGCGTTCACATAATCCGGCTCGGTTAGCGTACCCGAGGTTTCATATTCAGCTCGTATCAGTGTATCCTGACCATAGCGAAGCGCATCCTGATGATGCAAATGGTTGAAATCAATGATGTCCTTGAGTGTGCGCACCTTAGCGTGCGGTCCAAGTGTAGCTAGATATCGATTCAACGCTGACTTGAATTCATATAACAATACGTTAAAATTGTCCCCGGCTGTGTGAGGCAAGTCTGCCCCTTCTACAATAATCGCTCCTGCATGACGCATCGCTTCAATCGAGGCCTCCATGATCGCGAGTTCTTCTTCATTATATTCATTCAGCAATGCACGATTAATTCCAATGCGCGCTCCACGCAGACCATCCTTAGATAGACAGGCGGTATAATCGGGCAGCTCTGCTGGAAGTGACAATGTAGCCGCATCCTGCTCATCTTGACCTGCCAGTACGCCCAGTAGGATGGCTGCATCCTGCACTGTTCGAGCCATCGGCCCTGCCGTATCCTGTGTGTATGTAATCGGAATGATGCCGGTACGACTGATCAATCCAACGGTTGGCTTGATACCAACCAGACTATTGTAGGCAGATGGATTTAAAATGGAGCCTGAGGTTTCCGTACCGACCGCCACAGCGCATAGATTCGCCGCTACAGCCGCACCTGAACCCGAGCTAGAGCCGCCCACATCAAGCTGACCCGGCCCATACGGATTGAGCGTCTGCCCGCCGCGAGCGCTATAGCCATTTTTCATATGGGAAGCCATAAAGTTCGCCATTTCCGTCAGATTCGTTTTGCCTAAAATAACAGCACCTGCCTGACGTAGACGCTGTACCAGATGAGCATCCTGCGGCGCATAGGAGTCTGCCAGTGCAAGTGATCCTGCACTTGTATGCATATGATCTGCCGTATTGATATTATCCTTGATCAATACAGGAATACCATGCAGCGGTCCCCGTACCTGCCCTGCTGCTCGCTCCTGATCCAGCTTCTCAGCGATATAGATCGCATCTGGATTCAGCTCGATCACCGCTCGCAAGCATGGCCCTGCTTGATTCACATCTGCAATGCGCTGCATATATTGCACCGTCAGCGATACGGCTGATTCCGTTCCATCCTCCATCCATTGTTGAAGCCTTGATATCGTCGCTTCCTGCAACGTAAATGTCATGCTATCCCTACCCCTTTCGTCCGTCAGTCAGCTTGATCGCATCCGCTTGTATGAACGACAGCAGATACAGCTTTCTTTATGATAATCGAAAAGAGCATCGTGTACCAACCCCGGACGCACTTTGATACGCTTATCTTCTATATAAATAGAAGGCAAGCGTATCAAGGATGATCGAATAACGAGATTTATTTTTCCTTTACCGATGGTGTGGGCTCTATCGCCTGTCTGCGTCCTGTCTCTACATTCACGGTACACAGCATCGCAATCCCTATAACAAAGAACAATACAAGCGATAAAATACCTAGCCGTACCGAGCCTGTCAGCTGCCCTACCAGACCGAATAGAAAGGGTCCGAAGATCGAGGCGAATTTGCCTGTGACATTGATCAAGCCAAAATATTCGCCCGTCCGTGCAGCTGGGATCAGATCGCTGAATAGCGCGCGTGCCAGCGACTGACTTCCTCCCTGCACCAGACCAACCATCGAAGCGAGCACGTAAAATTGCCATGATGCCGTCATAAAATAGCCAAGCGCCACGATTAATAAATAGACGGCAAGCGATACTAGCAGTGGACGCTTCGCTCCACATACCGTGCCCAGCTTCCCAAATAGCAATGTGCTCGGAAAACCGATAAATTGCGTAATCAGCAATGCCACAAGCAGATCGGTCATACCGATCCCAATCGCTGTCCCATATACAGTTGCCATCAAAATGATCGTATTAATCCCATCATTAAAAAACCAGAATGAAATTAGCAGGCGCGCCAGCTGTGGATAGCGTGGTAGCGTACGAAAGCCATTCATCACATTACGCATACCCGGACGAAGCAGCTCACGAATACGCTTCCCTTCCAGTGCAGATGGAGCAGGATGGACAGAGCGATACAATGCTGGCTTGCCAAACGCACCGCTAACGCGGAAGATCGGCATAGCGAATACAAGCCACCAGATACCGACCGTAATAAACGCCAGCCTTGTACCTGCAAGTGTATCTGCTAATCCAAACCAGTGTGGCTGCTGAATCATCACCAGATTCAAGGCTAGCATGATTCCTCCGCCGACATAGCCATAAGCATAGCCCTGTGCAGATACCCGCTCCCTCTGTCCAGAAGGCACCATATCAGGCAGCAATGCATCATAAAAAGCATTACTCCCCGCGAACCCAATCGTCGATAAAACAAGCAATGCCGAAGCGAGTAGCCAATCTCCCCGCCCAATCGTACTGAACAGCATCGTCGCCAGGATACCAAGCAGCGAAAAGCCAAACAAAAACCGGCCCTTGTTACCTGCTAGATCGGATACCGCTCCTAATAACGGGGAAAGTAATGCCACGCAGAGCATACCTGCTGCATGCGTATAGCCCAGATACGAAGCAGCTGTCTCTGGATGTAGCGTAGCTGCCGCAACCGAGCTGTAAAAGATCGGCAACACCGCAGCGAGTACGGTCGTTGCGTATGCCGAATTCGCCCAGTCGTATAGTAACCAGGCTCGTGTATGCTTGCGATTCGTTGTCCATTGCTCCAATGTTGTTCCTCCATTCTGGTATAGCACCTTTTACCAGACTAGCATGGAAGTGTGATATAGTTGTTAAAATTGCTATTTTTATTACGTCTGTTTGGTTTTGTTGCTGCGATCCCGTTTGCCGTTCGTACCATGGCATGTGGATGAGGGCAAAGACATCGATCCAGCAACCTAGAGGAAAAGCTAAATGCACAGCCATACATAACGGATATTCATTCCATGCAAGTCATCAAGCTTATACAAGGAGAACCGTCATGCAGCTTACTGACCAGCAGCGACAATCGATCATTGAGCATATTCGCCAGCATTGTTCCGCTGAGGTCATTATTGTGCTTGGCTCAGCCGCACGGGGAGAGCTTCGTTCCGATAGTGACGTGGACATTGCGTATATCGCTGAGCCGCAAGCCAGAAGCCTTACCAGCTATCGCCGCTTTCGTATCGCTCAGGAGCTGGCCGAGCGACTTGAGCGAGATGTCGATCTGATCGACTATGAAAAAGCCAGTACGGTCTTTCAATTGCAAATTGCGACGACCGGACATATTTTATACGAGCAGAATGACCTGCCAGCACAGCTTGCCTGGATACAGGCTTACCGTGACTATGCGCTACTGAGCGATTGGCGCGAGCCACTGCTTGACGCATGGCAAAAAGGAGGAACACTCATCATGAATCGCGATATCGTACTAAATAAAGCCGCTACGATTCGGCACTGTGTTAGCCGTATCCGGGAAGAATACGGGAACGATACAGAAAATCTATACAATTTAACCCGACAGGACTCTATTATTCTCAATCTACAGCGTGCCTGTGAAGGCTGTCTTGATCTGGCCATGCATCTGATCTCCCAGCAAAAGCTAGGCATCCCACAAAGCACACGCGACGCGTTCGATCTGCTCCAACGTGCTGGCATTATCGAGCGTGATCTGAGCGTGAGCCTGAAGGCGATGATCGGCTTTCGCAATATTGCAATGCATGATTATCAGGCAGTGCAGGTCGAGATACTGGAAGAGATGATTGACGAGCAGCTGCCTGATTTTGAACGATTCATTCAAAGTGTGGAACAGAGCGGCTGAGCATACAGCCGCTTTATTTACCTAAATATTTGATAACTACGTTATCGAACACCGCTTTGCCACCCTCGCTATACAGCGCGATGCCCTGATCGTCTGGCTTCGGAAAGACCAGATTGGAGAGCGTCACCTGTCCACCATCGACGAACATTTCTACACTCGTTTTATCCACCAGTATTTTCAAATGTACCTTTTGATTCGCCGATTGGAAGGGCGCACGGCTTTCCAGCAGATTGTCGTTCGCATCTGGATGTCCGGTGTAAGAGCGATTGACATACGTGTACCCGCCTTCTACAAAGACACCTGCATCCACATGCCGTGATCCATCTGACGAGCGGCGCAATTGGAACCCCGCATTTTTCAAATCAGACCATGTAATGTCCGCATCCAGCTGGTACGAGGAAGCCCGCACATCAAGCTTATGCTGTCCATCTACTTCCACACGCGGAATATGACGGGTGGCGGTGACGAATTTGGATAATCCGCGAATAGGCTGAGATAGCAGCGTATACCCTGCTCCACCTGTCGACTTCTTCAATTGAATCTGACGCACCATCGAGTCGGTTCCATTGAAGCCATCCTGCAAGGTAGGCGTATTGTTCGCGTAATCCCAGTTGTTCATCCAAGCCATCGCATACCGATGATCATATGGCTTATTCGTTGTACCATCTTCAAAGGTAACCGCTGCATACCAGTCAAATCCGTAATCCAGCCACTGTGGCTGCATATCGTCTGCCTTGAAGCCAAGCCCGGTAAATGTACCGACCCAGTACGCATACGTATTTGGCTGTCCGGATTCGCGTCCGTTGGCACTCACGCCAAGCACCCATTTATACGTACCGTTCGATGCTCGCATTCGATACAGATCAGGACATTCCAGCGTACCGATATCATCAGCGACAAAGTCGCTCACGTAGCGCCAGCTTTTTAAATTGGTGGATGTGTAAAAACCGATACGATTGCCCTCCGCCATCAGCATAATCCAGCGACGAGATTGTTGATCCCATACCAGCTTCGGATCGCGGAAATCAGCATTGCCCGGATTCGATAAAATCGGCTTTTTGCCGAAGGCTTTGAACGTATTACCACCGTCCGTGCTGAACCACAGATACTGCTCCTGCGCTCCACCATTAGCAGAAGGCTGAGTCACGATAGCGATCATCGTATTTTTGCCCAGCCCCGCCGAATTGTTCGTATCGACGACGACCGAGCCTGACCATGGATCTCCATTGGCGCTTGTATATTTGGGAATAGCTACGCCATGATCCTGCCAGTGTACTAGATCGGTTGAAGTGGCATGACGCCATTCTGTACCATTGCCGTTCGGATAATCTTTGTTATATAGATAGTAGTAATGATATTTACCATTAGCATATACCGGGCGCTGCGGATCGTTTTTCCATTTGTCCGGTACGGTGAAATGATAGGTGGATCGATATCCATTCAGTTGCTGTCCGCTGGTGAATAGCTCATTTTGCATAGCTGAAGCTGACTGCTGACTTTGTTCATTTTGACCATTTGCTGGACTCGATACATTGTTGCTATTGGGATAACGCTGTGAGCTGGATGTGCCGCTTGCTTCGGCTTGAATGGTTGCCGAGTTGGATGCGTCTTCGGGTTGAAGCTCATAGCATGCCGCCGTTCCTACAGCGATCACACCTGTTAGTCCCAGCGGCCACACCCAGCGGCGCCATGCTGTCGTTTTAGATGTATTACGATAATCGGAATGTTTCATAGATGTTCTCTCCTCTCTGGTAGTATCCCTCCTGTACTTCGGGGATAAAATGGAATAAGGGAATAGAAAGCAGTGGTGTACACCTGCTTTCTCCCCCTTTATTGTTTGCCTTGCTTATTTACAATTTGATCGATCATCGACCATATCCGGTAGACAGACAGCTTGCCTCACCCGGCATAAGGAACGTATTCGTTCTATTCGTTCCCTATGCCATATTGAAATCCCCTGTACGTCTTCCGAATATGTTCCCCTGTCGATGAAGGATTCATCTTCACTTGATATACTTAGTCCGTTGTTACCTGTCCTTGATTCAATGTACTATTCGGTACAACCGAAGTACGGTCACCATCAATCTTTACCTTAAAGCTTGGCGCAAAGGTCGACTGCTGATTCGCAAAATAGCCGCGGTTGGTCATGTAGCTTGTAATGACTACTTCATTATCCTTCACCTGTGGAATGGCAAAGTGAGCATACGTCCAGGTGACATCGCGTGGATTCAGATCCTGATGCAGCACCAATCCACTTCCGTTCAGTGGCTTGTATGGCCCGTCGATTGAATCCGATACGTAGCCAAGCATGTAAATGTCTCGAGCGTCTACACCATCGAGGAACATTTTTGCACCACGGGTATCTGTGAACAGGTACCATTTTCCATTCATTTTGAAAATATTCGCACGTTCGATCTCATCCGTTACCGTGTTGGATGCGATCAATGGCTTCATCACTCTTTTCAGTGTGTAATCGTCGTTAAGCTCGATAATACCGAGCGCTCCATTAGCGATGGACATGTAATCCTTGTCCGGGCTGTTCAGTAGCTTTTCGCGCTCGCTCTCAAAGAATTTATCATTGCCGCCATAGTACGCTTTGTTGTAGAACATCTCGTCACCCTGATACCCTGTTTCAGAGCCTGTGTTGGCTTCGAACACCAGATATTTATGTCCGTTATCCTCTACATAGTGTGGATCACGAAGGGTATGGTTATCGGAGTAGTCACCACCGCTGAATGCTTGATCCACCGTTTGATACATTTTACCATCACCGTCAAAGATCGATTTGAAGTCCTCTACCCCATCCACCTTCAGCGTGCCCTCAGCAGGCTCGGATACATTCACCTGCGCTGTGGTCAGCGTCTGCTTACCGAAGAAGCCCTGATCCGCATCCCACGGATGACGGTTTGTATAGAACAGACGCACTTTGCCGTCCTTCGTCATCGTTGCTGAGCCAGACCATTCCTCCGATTGATGGTTCAGAATCCAGTCTTTTGGCACCAGCTTGTCGGTATCCTTGAAGACACGACCTGCATTTTTCCATGCGTCCAGTGATTGGTCATCTGCTTTTTTGTAAAACAGGTAGATAAACGTATCCGACGATACCTTCGGATCACCTGCTAGACCGAATACGATCTGGTAGCCGTTATAGTTGGCAACGGTGCCGTCCGCATTTTGCAATGGCCATGTATCCCACACATCCAAATTGATCGTATTGCCGTTTGCATCCTTACCGACAGCGGACGGAATATTACGAATCTGATCCGCATTGAATGCAGGCACCTGGAATTGTGGACGATTTTGCTGCTTGGTCATTTTCAGTGCATCAAAGCGGGTGATATGCGAAAAACCGTATGTATCGTTAATCACCGATGGAGTCGTTGGGTTTTCGGGTACAGGATGCGTTGGACGTGTTGGAGCGCCTCCATTGTAGTCTTGTCCGGAGCCACTGGCAAATGCCGATGTACCGCCTGCCAGCAGCGCTGCTGCCATAGTAACGGCTGCCGCCTTTTTGTATAAATGATTGATGTTCATGTTCTAATCTTCCTCTCTTCAAATGGAATGTCAGGTGCACTGGCACGAAAAAAAGACCTAAAAATCCCTGACCGGACGACGCGTCATATGACGCAGAAATCCCCAGTCGGAGTTTTTTAGGTCTTGCCTGCTTTACCAGTAACACACCCGGATATTCTGTTGCTGACACCTATTCTATACCTCTCATTTGCAGCAAGACTATAGAGAGAACGAACCAATTTGATTACTTCAATAAAATCTCTTTTTTCGTAAATTTTCATGAATAATCATCATTTTTAGTCTCATTTTCATAGTTTCAATCCTTATCGTTTGTCAGAAAAAGGGCTATTTTTGTTACTTTTTAGCTAGACACGCCCTGGAAATGAATAGTTCTGCTTAGTTGCTATGACAGGTATATGGAACTATGTAGCGACACTTTACAAGCAAGTTTGCTATCGATTTTTATCTAAAATGGTTCATCGAGCTTGTCTATCACCTTCTACGCGTAGATTGTCAACGGGCGGGATGTCCTAACCTTTCCTGCAAGCGTTGTAGCTCAATCGCGATCAGTACACGCTGACTATCTGTGCAGCTGTATCCATATTCATCCTCCGCATGATCAGTCATCTCCTGCGCATGCTCATACCAGTCGGCATACTTTTGACGAGCGATCACAATAATCTCTTCATCTAATTCAGCGGCAGGATGACCGTCCACTGATGATTGTAAAATGCTTTTCAACTGACTGATCAAGCGTTCGTATGCTGCTGATTTGCGATCCAGCGGTTGATTCAATACATATTCGATATCCTCTACCATATCGCGGATTAGCGCCGCCAGACCAGCAGAAGCGACACCCGAACCAGCGTTCATGACCGCGGTATGAATGTGCATCGCGATATATCCAACCTCATCCTCCGGAATATCGATATGCAGACGCTCGGCAATCAATTCGCGTGCATATAGCCCGATGCGGAATTCTGCTGGATAGAGAATGCGTATTTCCTCCAGCAATGTATTGTGAATAATCATACCACTACGTAGACGCTCCAGCGCATGAGACAGATGGTCGGTCAGCGCAATATGAATATGCTCGTTAAACGACACGTTCAATTCCTTTTCAGCATGAGAAATAATATGCTCGGACACGGCGATTTCTTCCTCTGGCAGCTTTTGCAGCATTTCCTGCAAATAGCCGTATCGCTCCTGATCCTCTAAAATAAATATTTTCTCAATACGGCTCGGATCGACCACATCGTTTTTACCTTTTTCAAATGAAACGCCGCCGCCCATCACAATCTTCTCCTGTCCCTGATCGTCGACGATGACAGCATTGTTGTTCAGAATCTTTTTGATTTTCATGTCATCCACCTCCACAATACATTATGATGAACGTCTGCCTCTTCCTAGCAATAGGGTCAGCGCAAAGGCTGTCCCGGTCGCCAGTACAAAGCCAGTCATATAATGAACAAAATTAGACCAGCCAAATGGAATAATAAAGGCGAGCATCGGAATACCCGTCAAGCCAAATGAGCTTGCCACCACATGATGCCAGCCGATATAAGCACCGCCAACCGCACCACCTGCGGCGGCAGCGACAAAAGGTCGTACCAGCTTGAGATTTACGCCAAGCGCGATTGGCTCCGTAATGCCTAGAAAGGCAATGAGCGCTCCCGGTAATGCCGCCTTGCGTAGCCCGGCATCGCGAGTACGCATATAGACTGCCAGACCCGCTCCGCCCTGCGCGACATTAGCCATAGACCAGATCGGCAATAGAAAATTAACAGCAATCGTCGGATTCGAGATCAATCCCGCCTCGATCGCCTGCAAGCCCTGATGCAGTCCAGTCAGTACGATACTGCTATACGCACCACCCAGCACCAGACCAAACCATGTCCCACCATAGGCGTACAGATGCTCTAATAGTGCAGCACACCAATGACCGAGCAGCCCTGCCAGTGGCCCGATAATAAATAACGCCAGCACACTACCGCCTAGCAGTGACAGCACTGGAATGACCAGTACATGTACGGAGCCGGGAATAATACGGCGCAAATATCGTTCCAGCTTTGCCATCAGCATAGCCGCCAGAATAACCGGAATTGCTGTTCCCTGATAACTAAACTGCGGCAATGCTACCAGTCCGAACGATGAAATGACCGATGGCGGCATTCCACCGCTACCGACAATCTCCGGTCGTGACATCAGCATGCCAAGTACCGCACCCAGCACAGGTGTACCGCCAAAGCGCTTGGCAGCATAATACCCGAACATCACGCTAATAATTTGAAAGATCGAGCCAGTCAGTAGCTGTAATAGCCGGAACCAGAGCGCTTCAGTTGGCGCCCAGCCGAGAAATTGTAACAGACTGACTGTACCGAGCAGAATGCCTGCGGCTACGAATACAGGAATCATCGGTATGATAATATCGGAAAAGAACGCTACCGCATCGATGATACGTCCGATGAATGAACGCGGGGCGGCTGGCGGTATATTGCTAGCTTGAGCAGAATCAACGGTTGATGAGAAGGACGGCTGTTTTGTTGTTAGCAATTTGTCGGATACAGATGCAGGCACTGGTTGCTCCGCCGCATGCTGTCGGTTTACTGCTTCCGGTTTTCCATCCTGTTCCATTGGTTCCACACTATGATGTTGCTCCAGACCATTCGATTGCATCAGACCGTTCTGTTGCGCTGGACGGCTCGGTTGCTCCGGAGCGTTCCGTTGCTGTAGACTTTGCTCCGCTTCCGTCTCTGCGTTTTGTTGATGCGCCTCAGCATCTCCAGCCAGGGAAAGATCAGACATACGCTGCAATTGACGCTCGATCTGCCGATGCAGTCGAAACGTTAGCTCTGGCCCGACGATAATTTGCAGTTGTCCGCCAACCTGACGTATATTTTGCACCTCGGGTAGTTCAGCAAGGGCGGAATGATTCGCCAGCTCAGGACGATGCAGTCGCAGACGGATACGAGTAGTGCAATGCAGTACATCCTGCACATTAGACCAGCCACCAGACTGCTCGATAAGCTGTGCTGCCAGCTCCTGCATATGCTGCCTGCGCTCACGCCGCTTCGCCGCTGGCGAATGTTGATCTTCCTGTCGCATGGGCATTCCTCCTTTGCTTGCTGCTTGTTAAGTCATATCATTGTACATGTCGTTCATATAGAGAGGATTTTTTGAATATTTGCTCATAGATTATAGGATTACGGATCGAATGATAACATGTTCTCGTTTTATTTAGCGTATGATAGCGATATACAGTATAAGGGACGCTTGGATGCTATACGCATATCGATGCAGTCCTACTACATGAATACCACCCTCTATATACGATATCGATACAGTAGGATCAGATACTTGTATGTCTGCTATATCGCTGACCTCGTACAACTTTGACAGTATACGGCACATTTCTGCCTAATACAACTTTATTCAGAACCGGTTCCATTTTCTTTTACAACAATAATTAAGAAAGAACCCGTCTCCGCTGACTTACATTGCAGAAGAACGAGTTCTTAGCGTTTAAAGGATAGCGTGGAAATTAACGAGTATCAGTTCGCTGCTCACCTGGCGATACATAGGAGATTGTGCCTGATTGATTGGTAACCGTTCCACCTACATTATAGATTCTGCCCGTTTGATGATAGATATTGTCTGCCTGAATTATACCGGATTCTTGCAAATAACTATCTCCCCAGCCTCCACGCAAATAATAAGTGAAATTGTGATATTTGAGCGGAATATCTCCCCATTTATCCTTTAATTGAAATGTTAATAGATCATTAAGAATACTAAAACCTTCATGTGGTCGATCTGCACTTAATCCGTGTGCTTGCCATGTGATTACGGGAAAGTCATCTTTAAATTCGATGAATGAAATCGTATCTCCGTAGATATAATAGAAACGCAAGGCTTCACCTTCTGGAAACAGAAACTGGCGATCCAGCCTTTCTCCATCTGGCTTGACCTTCAATGGCTGTTGTAAACTATGTACACCTGGGAAACCAAACACATTACCGTCTGTAATCAACTTGCGTACTGTTGCCAGATCGCCTTTATTTAAAATCTGCCGATTGTACGTACTGAGCGGCATTTGAATCGTCAATATGCCCTTGCTATACGTATATGTGTAGTCTAATTCTCGGATAAAAGCAGCTGGAATATACACTTGACCGTTTATCTTCTGTATCGGTGTACGGAGCTGATAAATTTCTTGCCGAGCTTGATTAAATGTGTAGTCTCGTTGACCAAGCTTTAACGTGTACACTTGACCTGGCCACGGTGCAACGCTAATGGTGCCGTTGGAAGCAACCTGAAGCTGGGAATGGGTCGCCTGAGCAAGCTGACGTAGTGGAATCATCAGTTGATTCTTTTGAATAATGATGGCTCCTCCATCCAGCTTTTGCCCATCAGGTGTAACGATAGTCAATGTTGCTGCTGCCTTTACACTTACCGCAGGGAGTAGTCCGATCATAATCGCGAATACAGGGATGAACCAGAACCATTTTATCTTTTTCAATATCCATCTTCCCTTCCATCGTATTGAAGTTCTTATTCATAGACTTGGATATAGTGGAAAAAGTTGCATATGAAGGAAGATGGAGTTGTATATATCCTTTATACGAATACGATTATGGTTGATCCTCATCCAATTCAAAGGATACCGTCCATGTGCCTTTGATCTGTCGAACGACCTTGCCATATTCAAGGGATAACCTAATATGTTCTCGCTGCTGGTCATTTAACGAAGCAGGCACTGCAAATTGCTGTGTGATCACATTGTCCTTTGACTCGCGATTCAAAGAAATCAATTCTATCGTTTGATTCCCCTGCTTGACATGTGCTATTAAACCATTCATATCATCCTTTAGGTTCAATGTGCCTGGCGATACTCCGGTTATGCTTTGCTCCCGTTCAACTTGATACACGACCGTAAGCTTCTCCTTATGATTTGACCATACCATCTGCTCAATCTGGATAGGTGTTGGCTGTGGAGCCTGTATAGTGTACGAATGACCTGCTTGTACCGATTCTGGTAAAGACACTTCGCTCCGCTGAATCAAATACAGGTCTTTCATTTGCAGCAAATAATTCTGTCCCTGGGCTATATCATAAGCTTCATCTAACGAAAACGTTTCGTCCACGCTACGCATGCCTGGCTCGGTAAATCCATTTAACTTCGTTTGAATTGTACTTTTATTATCTGCATTCACAAGCTGACCTTCAGCAAATGTCGCCATATTGTAGCCAGATTGCCCGATCCCATTCACACTTATATTTACTTTTAATGACTGCTTTCCTGCTTCGTCCTTGCTTACTGTAGCTGTATTTACCTTTAGTCCCGTGCCATTATGTACCGTCTCACGATCTACAAATGCAGTATAGGAATCTGTATTAATCTGCTGCTCGGTGTGCTGCTCCATCGCTTTGCTATCGGTTATACCCTCGGTTGACGAATTATTTCCATTGAAATAATTGTTAAGGATGACGATAATCACAACGACAACAATACCTGCTGCGCCAAACGTTCCGATATGTCCTTCTCGTCCGCGCCTTTCTCGATCATCCTGCCAAAATTTCCATTCGTTCCGCTTTGACATATACGTACCTCCTTGATCAACTTCCTCTCTACTTTACCAGATCGGGTATCTGCTCCGCATGCGATAAAAGTTCCTTTTCTATCTATTCTTCTCATTATAAGGAAAATAAAAAAAGCTTCCGACTGATGGCATATTGACCATTCAGTCGAAGCTTTTGATTATAGCTTATCAATTCGATCTTCGTTATTCATCTCGTTATATTCGGTTAAGAATGAACTTCGAATCAAGAAGCAAGAGGTACCGATTGCTTCGCTTCGGTAGGTTGCTGTTGTCTGGAAATCGCGAACAATACGCCCCAGATCAATATGAAGCCGAGCAGCTGCGGCCATGTGATCAGCTGTTTGTATACGATCCAGTTGATCAGCACACCAGCCATCGGGAAGCTCAGCTCTGCCAGCGTAGCCACAGATGCCTTCGTCGTAGACAAGCCTTTGTAATACATGAGCAGGCTGAGCAGACCTGGCAGCAATGCCTGTCCAAGCAGGTTGAGCAGGATCAGCAGCACTGGAACCGTACCAGCTGGCAGACCCCATGCCGCATTTTCATGTACAGTCAGGACGATCAGCAGTGGAATCGCAAGAATGAAGCGCAGCGAGGTAACTGTTTCGTACTTCATTTTACCAACCATCAGACGTCCCATCACGGTCGAGCCGCCCCATAATGCAGCTGCACCAAGCGCGAGTAGCGAGCCGACCTGAGCGATATCACCCATATGTCCGATCGGCAAGGTGAAGCCGAAGGTAAGCAGATACGTACCTGCTACTGCCAGCACGAACAACCAGCCAAAGCCGCGCGGCAGCACTTCCTTGAGCAACAGACGCGCCAGAATGATCGCGAACAGCGGTTGTAGCTTTTGTAGCAGCAGTACAGCGTTCAGATCACCATAAGTCAGACCCATCGTGAACAGAACGGTAGCAATCGCCGAGCCGCCCCATGACAGGAACAGCAGGGCACCGATATGCTGCCATTTCAGCCCTCTTAATTCATGACGATTCACCCATAGAATTGGAGCGGCGGCAAGCATCGCCACCAGATGTTCCAGTAATACGATCTGGGTCGAAGTGAACGTTTCGAGCAATAAAATACGGAATAACGGATCGACACCCCATAATGCCGCTCCGAAAAATACGAGCCAGAATCCACTTTTAATCGTACGTTGCTTCGTTTCTTGTGCAGATTGAAATTGATAATTGACGTTTTCCATCATTCAAACTCCTCATGTCTTTAGAATTTGAATAGGCGATCTCATACGGAAAGCCCCTGAGCATCGGAAATCGACATTCAGGGGCTGATCAAATAAACATGCCAGGATCGTATTATGCGAGCAATATGCATCAGCAAATACACCTGAACAGGTTCATTTATTGATCTTCTCCCATCCGGACTTTACCGTCGGCTCTGGAATCACACCAGATCAGTCGACTGCTCCCTACAGAGCAGCGAGTCGCGGGCTATTGCCGAATGAATCGACATTCACCGCCGGTTAGGAATTTCACCTACCCCGAAGATCTCTATTCGATTAGTTGAAATCATAGTCAAAATTTACAATAATGCTTCTTTTCATTAACCACGAGAAACTTTTTTGAAAATTTCAGTAGTTAACCGTTCAATAAATCTCATTATAAAGATACTTTTAGTAACTTGCAACTGGTTTAGCAATAAAAAATAAAATTTCTTTAATTCTGATCTGTTAACACGGAATTATTTGCTTTTGTATCCTTCTTTACCTCCAGCTACTCCTTTCATTTTACGCATTTATGCAAAATCAAGATTTCTTTAGGCCTAAAATAACATTTCGTTCCTTATTTTGTTGTTATATGGATGTCAGGACGCTATAATAAACCTGATTTATAGTAAGACCATCTTTACATAATCTAAATTTTGAAAGGGGTAGAGTTATTTGGATTACAATAATGCACCTCCAGGCTATCCGCCACAGCCGGGTCAGCCTGCACCGGTTATTAGCGTTAAGGAATGGATGATCACACTGCTTTTACTCGCTATTCCACTCGTTAACCTTATCATGCTGTTTATCTGGGCTTTTGGAGGAGGAACGAATATTTCCAAGTCCAATTATGCCAAAGCAGCTCTGTTATGGGCAGCTATCTGGATCGTTGTTTACATTATCTTCTTCGTTCTGTTTGGTGCAGCGATGTTTGCGGGCTTTAGCCGCATGGAAAACATGCCAAGTAGCTACTAATACTCTCGCAGAAGTGCTGTAGCCTACAACTGTTCAATGCTTCAAACAACGTATATGGTGATTGACTAGAGCATCTTAAGTCCCATCATTTACCTGAGTTGAATCAGCCAAAATGAAGCAAACGATTGATCATGAAATACAAAAAAAAGCAGTTCCTATAACAGGGGCTGCTTTTTTCTATGTGTTGCTCGCGCATATAAATAGGATTTAGCTAGTTAAGGGTTAGAAGATAACAACGAAGAGGATAAGTGGTGACTGTATTTCAGTAGTCTATATCTAGAGCTATGTGACATCATTATACCTTCGCTCAGCTGACAATATTACGCGATGCTACAGCTTTATCTTCTCATCTATACAGGTCAAAAGAATAGGCTTATCTGTGATCGTAGTCGCTGTATAGACTTCTTTCTAGCTACTTCAGCGACTTTGATGCTTTCCCTGTCAGTAACGATCAAGCACCAGCTGTGTTTTCAGCGAATCCTGTGGTACGAGCCATCCTTGAGCTTGCAGTGCCTGCATCAGCTGCTGACGGTTGCTTGCTGCATCGGAATACGAATCCGCTTTGAAGGAAATTTCGATCACTGGCTCTGTACCTGTGCCGCTTGCATTGCGAATTGGCCATACCTCTACATCGATATCCAGACCATTCCAGCTTCCTTCATATTTGCTTGCCATGACAGGGCCATAGACACGGGAGTTTTTAAGCTGATCTTTGCCCCATTTTGTGGACTTCCAATTTTCTAGCTTGCCTGGGATTTTATCAATTACCATTTCCAGCGCTTTACTTGCGGAAGGTAACGATGCGCCGGTGTCTGATGTTTTCACATCTTTATCATTGGATAGGCTAAGCGTCTGCTTGCCATATCCCCAATCGACCTCAGCTTCATAATTTGTATCACTCGCATCAAAGCCTTCCTGATTCGCACGCGTCAAGGCTGCATCAATATCACCATTCACGACCGAATAACGCTTTTTGTACGTGATCTCGTACTTGGATTTATCTTCTTTTTTGCGCAGGCGCACATTCCAGCCTTCACCGTTCAGACTCTGGCTGTTGGTGTCGAAGTACTCCACTGCAATCTTCTGTGGCTTGGATGGCAGAGCGAATGTACTGCTCAATGCACTACCTGGCGCACCGTTTGCATTCAATACATCCTGATCCAGTACAAACTTAACCTCGTACGTTGGCGTCAGGTTTGCCGCTGCTTCTGTCGTAACGGGCTGTGCCACCATAAATGTGCCTGCCAGCACTGTACCGCTCATCCATACGGCTACTGTCTTTTTCCAGCTTCCTGTTAATCGATTCACCTGTTCCTTCTCCCCTTTTTCGTTTGGAATGAGTGTTGCGCTTGAACCTCTTTAGTGTAGAAAATGGGCATTAGCGCGGAATCAACATTTCTATGGTGGAGCGTCAATTTTATATATAGTCTCTATATGGAAACGATGAATTATTCGATGGAGAACTACAAATGGATACCTACAAAACGAAAAACACCAGCTCCGCTTGATCCGCGGAATCTGGTGTTTGAGGATGCTTCGATTTATGATATTTACCGTATGATCTGTTAACGAGCATTCAAATGATTCTCATTCAAGTCATATGGGTCAAGCGATCCGTCTGTACTAGAAAGCTACTTTGACATTCTATAATTGATTCTCTAATGATCACTGGTGCTCTAAAATTCCAGCCTTGCCGTTGGAATCAAGGAGTGAATATTCGGGTATCCTTGCTGGCGCAGCTGTGCAGCTAGCTGGTCGGTTCGTGCCTGAGGAGCATGCACCAGCACAGCTGGAGGGCGGTTCAGCTCATGTAACATCCTTTGCACATCTGGCAAGCCCTGATGTACCTTGTAACGAACGCGCTCGATCTGACAGCCGTCACGGGGCTGCGAAGTGGCGACTAATTGACTGCCAGGCGAGCCTTTGGCAAGATGCCCGGTAAAGATCACTTTGCTGTGTGGGTCATGCTGTAGTCGCTCATAGTGCTGACGTGCCAGCTTCGTTTGCAGCATGCCGTCCGGGGTGAAGATTATTTTACTGCTATATTGTGCATATCGTATATCGGTTTCCTCTGCATCGGATAGCGGATATAACTGTGCATGATGCAATAATTGATCGATTCGCTGCTCGACTCCATGATGCAGCCAATCGGTATAGCTTCTTAGTAGCTGCAAGCCTTCCAGCAATGCGGATTCTACAAGCAATGGAATATGCGGGTATTGCTCACTTGCCCATAATAATAGCTCCTGTCCTCGTCCATAGAGCGGTACAGGCAGTAGAATGGAGCCGCCCATTTGGATAGCTTCATCTATATGTGTCTTGAGCTGATGCAGTTTCTCGATTTGCGATTGTGGATCATCTCCATAGGCGGCGTCCACAATAGCGAGATCCAGCTGCGGTATGATTGGCGCTATTTTATCTGACCGCTGCTCCCACTGCCATTGCTCGGGATGCTCCAGTTCACCATGAACCGTCTGTAGCACCTCTGATCGGTTGAGAGAATGAGATAAATGTAGCGGTCGATCCGCTACCAGTGTCTGCGATTCAGACGTATAATCACCGGAAAAGAAAATGTACTTTCCCTTCCAGCATAAGGTGAGCCAGATCGAACCGGGCAGATGCCCCGAACGTCCCCAGCAGATGTCCAGTCCGGGCTGAAGCTGTCCCCATTGTCCGGCGAGAACGATATCCTCCAGATAGCGATAACATATACGCTGCTCATCCTCATCATCATATGGACGTGTTACATGACGCCCATCCGTATAATTGCGCCATGCGTTAAAATACGCAGGCAACTGCTGTACCGTCGCTCTTGTCGTCCACACCTGCCCCTGATAGCCATGCCGATACAAAATAGGCAATGCGATACAGTGATCCTCATGGGCATGGGATAGAAAGACAGTCTGCAAGCCGCCGATCATCTCCTCTATATTATCCACCAGCGGATATTGCCCGCCGTCTTCTTTTTTCACACCATAATCCAGTACAATATGCTGTCCTTCCTCGGTCAGCAAATAGCTGGAACGCCCATGCTCTCCCGCTCCGCCAAGTACCGTTAATTGCATACGATACTTACGGCTGCTTACTGCCTGTAGCAGGCAATGCATTCAGAATGAGCAATAGAATCGTCGTGATACCGACCGATACGACTGCCATAGCCATCCCCATCGAGACAGCCCCCTGTTCAAACTGGGCAAAAATATACGTGGCGGACGTCTGCATCGACGGCGGGAGAATAAGCAAGGACGCTACCAACTCACGATTTGAAATAGTAAAAGTCATCATCCAGCCCGCAATAATACCGGGCACGAGTAGCGGTAGCAAAATACGACGGAACACGTATAATGGGCGACCGCCCGACATCGCACCTGCTTGTAGCAGAATCGAGTCAATCTGACCGTAATTTGCTTTGACATATTGCACGGTATACGGCAGGAACAACACCACATACGTTAACACAACCATGCCATATGTATTGTACAGCGGTACAGGCATCCAGGATGAATTCCAGAATAGAATGAGTCCGACGACAATTACAATGCCTGGCACCGTATTCGGCATCAGGCTGAACAGATCGATCCACTTTTGCGATACACGGCGACTGCGATCTACCTTGAGTGCCAGGAATGTACCGATCACTACGGCAATAGTGGAGGAAGCTAGCGATAAGGTGAAGCTGTTGATCAGCGCCTGCATGCTGTCTGAGCCTGGCTGTAATAACTCGGCATAATGCGCTAGCGTCCAGTTTCCTGCCGCAATGCCGAGACCACGCAGCTTGAGCAGCGAAGCGGTAATAACAGAGAAGTACGGAATGCCAATCGACAGCACCAGTAATATGATCACATACGCCCAGCTCAGTACACCCTTCCAGCCTCCTAAGCGATAGCCGCTCTGACGACTGCCCTTTCCTCCGGTCAAACGATACGAATATCGGCTACTTAGCACACTTTGGATGTACCACATGACCAGACATACACTGAGCAGTAGGGAGGCGAGCGCAGTTGCTTTTCCAAAATCAATCGGCCAGCTGGAAATGTATTTATGAATCTCCGAGGTCATTACATAATAGCCGATTCGGCGTCCAAATGTAGCCGGTGTACCAAACTCCGCAATCGTTTTAACAAAAATAAGCAAAGCACCCATCACATAGCTGGATAGCAGCAATGGCAAAATGATTCGGCGAAAACGATACGCAGGCGAACCGCCATGCAGAGCAGCTGCCTCCTCTGTACTACCACTAATTTGCAGCAATGTATTACGCAAAATCAGATACAAAAATGGAAACAGATGCAAGCTCATAATAAGCACCATGCCACCCAGACTGAAAAAAGCAGGTGTCCATGCCGCAGATGCAGGCAGCAATTGCTCCATATACCCATTCTTTTGCATAAAGAGCATCCAGCCCATCGAGCCGATATAGGGCGGAGTCATAAATGGAATAAGTAGAACGACATCCAGCCAGCGCCAGCGTCCAATCGCTGAGCGTGCCATAATCCAGGCTAGCGGCAATGCTAGTAGCGTCGTAAGCACAATCACAAGCGCGCCAAGCCAGAGTGAATTTAGCATAACCGAACCGAGACTACTGCTCGTAATCGTATGCCACGGTGCCAGCCAATCGATCGTTCCATCGCTATCGATCGCGGTACGGAAAATGAGCAGAAGTGGTAAAACAATCAGTACGGTCAGCAGCAAAAATGCTGCGACCGTACTCCATCTTTGAAACCAGTATGCTGATGTATGTGTCATTGTGCCATCCCCTTTACTTCAAACCGAAGCTTACTTGTACAGCTCGGTAAAGCGAGTTGTTACGTCTGCACCGTGCTCGTCCATCCAATCCCATTTCACTGGATAGGTTTTAATATCCGATAGATTCGTACGATTCTCAGCCTTGATATCTGTACGTCCTGGCAGCAGGTACGCTTTAGCTACAAGCTGCTGTGCTTCATCAGACAGCAGATAGTCGATAAATTGCTTCGCTTGCTCCTCGTGCTTGGTAGTTTTGATGATCGCAGCTGGACGCGGGCTAATGACTGTCCCCTCAGATGGATACACGATATCGACAGGCTCGCCGTCTTTTTTCGCTTTGTATGCCATATAGTCTACACCTGCCACAACAACATCCTTCGCCCCTGTAATGACGGGATCAAGCGCCTCCTGGTTAGCACCTGCCATCGCTACACCATTTTGCTTATATTGCTGGAACAGCGACCAGCTGCTATCACCCTTTGCACTCAGGTAGCCTGTAATGAAATCCAGGGCTGAACCGGACAACGATGGATCAGGAATGTTCACTTTATCCTTCCATTGTGGCTGTGTTAGCTCTTCCCATGAGGTAGGCGGCGTTTGCACCTGTTTGGTGTTATACACAATGCCCAGAGCAGATGCGCTGTAGCTAAAGTAATTACCATTAGCATCTGACCAGTCCTTCACCAGCTTATCGTGATTAGCTGCTTCTGGATAAGGCAGGGTCATGCCTTCTTTAGCCATCGATTGCATAGACGGTAAAGATGCCAGTACGACCACATCGACGACCGGATTCGATTTTTCAGCTTCCATACGAGACAGGACCTTCCCTGTTGTTCCCTGGAACATTTCGACCTGAATGCCTGTTTTTGCTTCAAAGCCAGCCTCGATCTTTTTTGCCAGTCCTTCCGGGCCTGCACTGTAAACGACAAGCGTGTTGTCACCCTTACTCGCTGTGCTGCCTGCTGCACTTGTTGTACTGTTGCTGCCTGTATTGCCACAGCCTGCCAGTGCCGTACCGAGCATCGCTGTTACAGCCAGCATACCTGTCGTTTTCCACATCTGATTCCAATTCATGAATAATTCCTCCTGAATAATAGTAGTTAATGGGGTTAAACGTTTGCTTTGATGCACCGTTGTACATGCTCTTATGTGACTCATTGCATAGGATAAGCCAGGAATCGTACCACATATGTTAAAGGATGCGAAAGTACCTACTTCTAGCCTGTCCTTAGCACTTCTTATGAAATATGCTGTCTTCCTACAGATGAAGATGACGTATCGTTCGCATCCATTTTTTCTGTTGCTGTGCTTGTACGTTCACCTACCGTGCACAGATGCTCCGCCGAAACGTAAAGCTGTACGATACTCCCGATGCTCATGCGCTGATCGTGATACGCGGTCCAGCTTCGCCCTTCTCCAGCATTCAGCTCAATTTCATATCGATCGCCCATATAGCTAACCCGCTGTACGGTAGCCGTATAGCTGTGCTCTCCAGCTTCTCCCTTTGCTTCCCAGCGTCCATGCTCTGGACGAAATAGCGTCTGCTCTGGCTCGATCCAATTCGACCGACCGATAAAGCGAGCAACGAATGAATGCACGGGCTCGCGATAAATCTGCTCCGGTGTTCCTCGCTGCAATACATTGCCGGACTGCATGACCATAATCTCATCCGACATCGACATCGCTTCCGTCTGATCATGCGTGACATATAGCGCGGTTAGACCAAGCTCACGTACCAGACTCATCAGCTCATCTCGCATATCCTCTCGCAGCATCGCATCCAGCGCGCTAAGCGGCTCATCAAACAGGATCAGTCCTGGCTGCATCACAATCGCTCGGGCAAAGGCAACACGCTGCTGCTGACCGCCGGATAGCTGATGCGGCTGTCGCTTTTCCATGCCCGTCAGGCGTACCTGCTCCAGCGCATGCTGGACACGCTCGCGGATTTTATGTTTCTGCCCATTAGCTTTGAGGCTGAATGCTACATTTTCGTATACGGTCATATGCGGCCACAGGGCAAACTCCTGAAAGACCATGCCAAAATGGCGCTTATGCGGAGGCAGGTTCACCCGACGTGTCTGCGAGAATACCGGCTGACCATCGACTACAATCTCACCACTATCCGGCGTTTCCAGACCCGCAATCAGCCGCAGTAATGTCGTTTTGCCACATCCGGACGGCCCCAGCAGGGTAGTGAATTTACCAGCTGGGATAATCATGTCTACAGGTTTCAGCGCCTGCACACCCTCATAGCTCTTACTTACGCCTCGAAGCGTAATTTCTGTCATCTGCCTTACTCCCCTCTATGTACTTGTTGCTTTATCGATGATCTATGAATACTGGCTAACATCCACCAGCAGGCAGCGAATCGTTTGCTCTACTGAACTCAGTATAAAAGGTGAATTTGTCCGGCATGTGTGGGGAATGTAAACGAAATATCAATTTTTACTATGCTCTATTTTGATAATCATCGAATAATTCTATGCTAGATTGAAGGTGGAGGTGTGAAATGAACCTGATCAAACTACAAATTGTCGAGCTGCTGAATCGCCATCAGAAAATTACAGCCGTTGCTGATGAGCTGGGCTTGAAGCAGCCAACCGTTACATTTCATATGAAAAGTTTGGAAAAGGAAATGGGTGTCACGCTATTCGAATCGCGCGGTGGCAAAATATTGCTACGCGAGCCGGGAAAGGCGCTACTGCATTATGCGACCAAAATCAACGCACTCGCTGCCGAGTCCAAACGAATTGTGCAGGAATTTGGCGCACTGGAGCGAGGACAATTGCGTATCGGTGCAAGCTATGTACCGGCAACGTATTTTCTGCCCGATCTGATTCATACGTTTAGCCATCAGCATCCAGGTGTACAGCTCTCAATTGCAGTCAAGACCGCACCGGTCATTCGTGATATGCTGATCAATCATGAGATCGATATGGGGATCATGCTCACTGAGCCATTTGAGCATCCTGCCCTTGTGAAAGGTCTGATCGGTGAAGATCAGATGGTGGTGATCTTCACTCCCGATCATCCGCTGGCTAATGAAGCCGAGTTGAATCTGGAGGTGCTACAGCGTAGTCGTCTGGTGCTACATAGTCATGATTCCAGCACACGCCAGATTAGCGATCGCTGGATACGAGATAGCGGGCTTGAGATTCCTTCCTTTATCGAGCTGGATTCTGCTGAAGCGATCAAGCGTGCCGTGATGCTAGGCGGTTACGCGGCATTTCTCTCACGGATGGCAGTTGAGGAGGAGCTTCGTAGCGGTAGACTTCATATGCATAGCTTGCCGGATCAGAAGCTACGTCGCTATCTGTATTACGCCTACAACAAGGAACGCCATTACTCCGGCTTGATTCATCGCTTTGCCGCTTGCTTGAATGAACCGACAGTAGCGCTCGGTTCGCCGATAGTATGAATCATGCGGTTGCTCTACAAGATAAGAAAGCAAAGTATAAGGACGCAATCTATTTTTCTATAGCGTTTGCTATAGCGCAAATCAATATACCATACTACTAGAAGGCTTAACTTGCACATGGATCCAGGCGATATCAGCATAAAAAAGAAGCGTACAGCCGCATTTCTATGCCTAGCTGTACGCTCCTTTAATGATCAATTACCTGTTAACCAAATACGAGTTGCTCCTCTGCTAGCAAGGAGTGCACCTGCTGAAAGCCCTCCTGCTCCAGACGCAGTGCCAGTCCATCAGTTCGTGGAACCGGTGCATGCACGAGCAGGGTACGCGGACTTTTCAGATCGAGCAGCATTTGCCGCACATCCGGTAGCCCCTGATGCACCTTGTAGCGCACATGGAGAATCTGACAGCCCCGATGCTCCATATCCATCATGAGCGTCCGTCCAAACGACCCCTGTGCCAGATCACCTGTGAAAATTACACGATTATCCTGCCTTGCTGCGACCCGCATATAATGCTGTTGCGCCTTACTTGACTGCATCATCCCATCATCGGTAAAAATGAGCGCAGAGGAATGAGCTTGAATCAACGCCTCACGGGATGAATCATCGGTCATGCTATGTAGGCGCGTTGATTGAAGCAGTCGCTCAATTCGCCCTACCCCATCTGGCTGTAGCCATCGCTCGTCGGAAGCAAAAAGCCTTAACGCATCCAGCAATTCTTGCTCGACCAGAATCGGAACTTTGGGAAACTGCTCGTACGCCCATAGCATCAGCTCCTGCCCACGTCCATACACAGGCACCGGCAATAGCACCGTACCTGAGTGCAGCAGTGTTTCCTTCATATACCGACCAAGCTGAGCCAGCTTATTGCCCTGCCGATCGGTATCCACACCATACGCCGCATCTACAATCGCCAGATCGAGATCGGGAATTTGCCCTGGCAACGGATGAGCGCGCGATACGATACGTGAATGATGCAGTGGGCGATCCGCTTGTAGCAAGCGCGACTCGGCGCTGTAATCGCCAGTATAAAATATTTTTTTGCCATACCAGTTGAGCGTAATCCAGATCGAACCCGGCAAGTGCCCAGCTCGTCCCCAACAGATTTCAAGCTCTGGACGAATCGAGATCCATTCTCCGGGCGGTGCCATATCCTCAAGATAGCGAAATTGTAGCTCGTCTTTGCTCATTACTTCCGCCTGTGTATGTACGCCACGCGCCTCCGTAAGCGCATAACGCTCATATTCCATCGTTTTCAGGCAGACAGGTAGCTGGCGCACTGTAGCTCGGGTCGTCCAAATCTCACCCTGATATCCATAGTGTTGCAGGATTTGCAGACCGCTGCTATGATCCTCATGAGCATGCGATAAAAAGACCGCCTGTAGCCCCGGCACAATTGGCCCAAGCCTGGCACGCTCCCCATCATATTCCGGCTGTATATCCATTCCGCAATCAAGCAATATATACTGATCGTCGCGCCGAAGCAGATAGCTGGAACGGCCATGCTCTCCGGGACCACCAAGAATAGTAAGCTCCATCATGTTAGTCAACTCCATCTGTTTTCACCGTTTTTCAGCAGAATCGGCTTCCATCATTTTACGTAGCTTTGAATGTATACAAGAGCAGCACGTTTCTTGATCAGTATAAAGGCTTAATTTGCAGACAGTGTATGGACAATGTAAACGCAATATAAACTTTTTGGATAGAGCTTCCACTTTTTTTTATGATACTCATACAATACTGTACATCCTCTTTACGAACATGCCATCTGGATCTGTCGATTGCTTTCAATAGATGTATATCCATAGGCATACAAAAAAAGCGTACCAGCATGCACTCAATGAATGCTTGCGGTACGCTTTTTATGACGGTTCACAACCGAAACGGTTATGAAGAGAAGTTCATCGTAAATCGGTCTTATTTCAAGCCGTATTTTTTGTTGAACTTGTCTACGCGGCCACCCACGTCTGCGTTTCTTTGTTTACCAGTGTAGAACGGATGAGAAGCAGAGCTGGTATCAACACGAATTACAGGGTAAGTGTTACCATCTTCCCACTCCATAGTTTCGCTGGAATACTTCGTTGTTCCACTCAGGAATTTATATCCACAGCTAGGGTCCAGGAAAATAGCCTGTTGAAATTGAGGATGTCCTTCTTTTTTCATGAGTAATCACCTTATTTCGTAAAATTAATCGCACTATTCCCATTATACACTGTTGATTCAAAATGTCAAAGAACTTCTGCTTTTTTCTGGCATTAATTTTTAAGGAATTTTATGTTGTTTTTTAAAGTCGTAAAACTAAGTATGTCTGTTGTTATGCGAATAGGAAACAAAATATTCGCCCTCTATCACTTCGATAGAAAGCAAATATTTCATCGAATGCACTTTTTAAAATTTTATGGCTTACCCTTTTCATCTGCTAGCGCGTATTTTAACTCTCCTGAAGTGCGGCGAGCTCACGCGCAACCTCTTCAATCGTATGAGCAAAAATAGCTAGCTCCTCCGAGCTTTGTGCTTGCTGATGAGATAATTCTACATTTTGCTTAAAATCGCCCTCTACCTGAGCAAGCTTACGCAAAATAACTTCCAGTGTACCGTTGATATCCTGTAGCGCACTATGGGAAGAGCCTGCCAGCTTACGCACTTCCTGAGCGACAATGCTAAAGCCTCTTCCATATTCGCCCGCATGAGCCGCTTCAATCGATGCATTGAGTCCGAGTAGATGGGTCTGATCGGACAACTCACGCATAAGCGAGCCTACTTTACCGATTTGCTTCACTTCATCGCCCAGCATATTCATTTCTTGAAGCGAGTTTTCTTGAGTAGACGCGATATGACTGGCAGAATCTGAAATCGCACGTGCATTCGCATTCAAACGCGCAATCATATCGCTAATTCGATTCACAACCTCGGTAATTGCCGCTAGCATATGCTCCTTTTGCTCACCCATTTTGCGAATCTGGCTTTGCTCACGTTCCCCATAGGCTTCCAGCACAAGCTGTGAATCCAGATTGAACATTTTGGTCAGTGCATTCAGCACGTCGATCCATTCCTCCGGCAGCTCTCGACTGAGTACGCGTGCTGAAATGTCGGTATAGGTCATATACGTACCTAGATAATAATCCAGATTCAGACCGATCTGCGAATGAATGCGTCCAATCTTCAAACGCGTCTCGATGAATTCGTCATCAACTTTGCCACCAGCTAGAGATAGCCAGTAATCTCGCTGGGTCTGCTTGAGTCGATGGACAGAGGATTGATTGCGCTGAATCACCTGCTGTAGATCAGGATAACGTTCTATATGGTTGTAAAAGTAATCGACGACCTCATCTACAACTTTTGCGAATATATCGCGATGCTTAGATAATAAAGATAATTCTTTTTCAGTCAAACCTATATATTCCAATTGTCTCAAACGTGTTGCGACAACATTAATCATGCCAAATGTCCCCCTTTTTTATATCCCCGTATGGATTCTCACCCATATCAAATTCACTTATTTTCACATAATTACTCAATAATTACTTATTAATATTTACATCGGATCAATGCTACCGTTATTTTAGTAAAGAATGCCGAATTTTAAGAGTCGATGTCGAATTTCAGACCATAATCATGGATGCTTCGCTAGCCTCGCTTCGCATTCTTCGTTTAATCTATTGCTCCGGAAAGAATATGAACACGTATCTACTGTTTATCGCGTTATATTATTCCTTTATAATGATAATGGTACACAGAACAGACGCTTGAACAGGATCACGGCATAGCTTGATGATCCAGCTATGAAGGAGAACGTATACGATATGGCAGTACAACGCGAAACCGAGCTTTATTTACCGATCAAGCATTTTTTTGTCAAACAGGGCTATGAAGTCAAAAGCGAAGTACGACATTGTGATCTGGTCGGTGTAAAACATAACGAGAACGAGCCCTTGATTATCGAGATCAAAAAAACATTTAATCTGGCACTGCTGCTGCAAGGAATCGAGCGGCAAAAGCTAAGCAGCAATGTGTATGTTGCCGTTGAACGCAATCGCGCGAAAAAAGGCGCTGCTAATCAGCGCTGGAGCGAGCTGATTGTATTATGTGAGCGGCTTGGACTCGGACTGATCACGGTGACCTTTTACAAAACCAAATCGCCACTGGTTGAGGTTCTATGCAAGCCTGTCGTCTCTACCAACACGGTCACTCCGCGCAAAGGTAGCCGCCGCGAACGACTTTTACGGGAGCTTACTGAACGAAGCGGCGATTATAATCTGGGCGGCAGTACAGGCGTAAAGCTCGTCACCGCTTATCGGGAAAAGGCGCTACGAGTAGCGCAGGCACTCGGTGCACGCGAAGGCATCTCTCCGCGCGAGCTTAGAGAACAGAGTGGCGTTGCATCCACGGCTACGATTATGCAGGCGAATTACTATGGCTGGTTTGAACGCATCGCTCGTGGCAGCTATCGCCTGACCGATGCTGGCAAGCAGGCACTGGATGATTATGTGCACATTATGAATCGCTTTGGTTCCCAGTAGACGATTCACGTTAAACGAAATCGATGTATTTACGATGCACCAATGCGGATGCAGTATAGAATTCATATCCGGTATCCGCGTGGAAAGGAACTCATGAGAACAGCAAATGCCAATATGATGAAGCAAATCAATCTCCACCATGTGCGTCAGGTGATGAAGCAAGTTGAAACGGCAACCAAGCCACAGCTCGCAGCGTTAACAAAGCTGAGTGTGGTGACGATCAATTCCCTTGTGCGTGAGCTGCATCAGCGCGGTGAGATTTTCGAGGATGCACTCGTTCCGTCTAATGGTGGTCGTCCCGCGCTAACCTACCGTTACAATTATGATTTTAGCCTTGGACTGGTTATCTATATGAAGGATCGTGGCGGAAAGTTTCTGCTATCCAGTGTCATTATTAATTTGGAAAATCGTGTACTGAGCAAACGAGAGCAGATCGTCCCCTCATTTCAGCAGGAAGCACTGTATCAGCTGATCGACGAATGTGTAGCCGCCTATCCAGCGATCCAGTCCATTGGAATTGGCGTACCTGGTCAGGTCGTTGATGGCGAGATCGTAATCAGTAGCCACCGAGAGCTAGAGGGCGTACGCATCATGGAACAGATTGAGCAACGCTTTAACCTCCCTGTCTTCCTTGAAAATGATGTGAATGCAGCTGTATATGGCTATCATACGAACCAGCAGCTAGGTGTCGATCGTACGGTCACAGGTCTTTATTTTCCTTATCTGTATCCACCAGGTATGGGAATTCACCAAGGCGGCAGATTGATGCGTGGCAAAAACGGGATGGCGGGTGAGATCAAGTTCCTTCCGTTCGATATTGACTGGTATACCGAATCAAAGCCAGAACGAATTGCAGATGCAATCGGCTGGATCATTCAAAGTGTGAATTCCATTCTCGCGCCCGATCATATGGTGATCTATCAAAATCATGTCGAGGAACAGGCATGGCGACAAGCTCTGGAGACGTATCGTACCCGCTATCCAAGCCCTGTCTATCCCGATCTTATTCAAAAGGAAAACTTCGAGGATGACTTTGAAGCTGGAATGCGCTCACTGACATTACAAGCGCTCCAACCTGTTGCTTCCTACGAATGATGTGGTTTTGGTACTATTTTCAAAACTGCTCTGGAAAAGTTGCTCTTGAATTATATTCTAAAGCCATGAATCCTTTTACTGGATTGATGGCTTTTACTATTTGGATATTCCTATTCTTCACGAAGTAGAGAAATACCCGAAACATACATGATACATGAATCTGTATCCACTTAATAAAATATCTTTATAAAGTATTTAAAATATGCTATCTTGAACATGTTATTCGAAGCTTGTTTACTATACAGCAGAGGAGTATGAAGATGGCAACATGGTTTTTAGTTATTGTGTATCTTGCATTTATTAGTCTGGGCTTACCGGATTCGCTACTGGGGGCAGCATGGCCAGTCATGCGGCAAGACTTGAACGCTTCACTCGAAGCAGCGGGGCTCATTTCTATGATTATTGCGGCAGGAACTATCGTATCCAGCCTGTTCAGCGGCAAATTAATCGAAAAGATTGGCACAGGCAATATTACGCTGCTGAGCTGTCTTATGACTGCACTTGCCCTATTTGGCTTTTCATGGTCACCGTCTCTAGTGTGGCTTATGCTGCTAGCGATTCCACTGGGGCTGGGCGGCGGTGCTGTAGATGCAGCGCTTAATCATTATGTCGCTGCCCATTATAAAGCTCATCATATGAACTGGCTGCATTGCTTCTGGGGAATCGGCGCTACACTGGGCCCGATCATTATGGCGCATCATCTTGCAAATCAGGGAGCCTGGCGGCATGGTTATAGTGCGGTGTCGATGATTCAGTTTGGACTGGTGATCGTTTTGCTATTTAGTTTACCGCTCTGGGGTAAGGTTGCTTCCGCTCGCGCCCGTACTGATCGTAATCAAAATGCCGAGCAGCAAGCAGAGCAGCTTGAACCGATCGGCAACTCCACCACATCCGCGACCCTATCTATTTTTAAATTGCATGGCGTAAAGCCAACGCTGCTCGCATTTCTACTCTATTGCGGGGTGGAAACGACGGTTGGATTATGGGGAGCCAGCTATCTGGTCGGTGCAAGAGAGATCGAAGCGCAAACAGCTGCTGCCTGGATTTCGCTCTATTATGGCGGGATTACGCTCGGTCGTTTCCTAACAGGCTTTCTATCACTCAAGCTGAGCAATCTGCTCATGATTCGATTTGGTCAATGGACGGCACTAGCTGGTGGCATTATCGTATTGCTTCCGTTACCAGACAGCTTTGCTCTAGCTGGCTTAATTCTCGTTGGACTCGGACTGGCACCGATCTATCCAAGTCTGCTGCATGAAACGCCTGCTCGTTTTGGCAAAGGCAATTCCGCGCGCTTGATGGGCTACCAGATGGCGGTTGCTTATACAGGCACCACAGTCTTACCTCCCTTATTCGGTGTGATGGCAGCTTCGCTATCGGTCGGACTATTTCCGATCGTGATTACAACTTTTCTGCTCTGTATGTTAGGCAGCACCGAGCGTGTGAACCGTATACTGGCAGCTAGAAAATAAGGAGGAACAAAGATGATCTTATCGTTAATTGGACTGGTGAGCGGATGCACTGTGCTTGCTGCAATCGTCTGGTGTGGCGTATACCTCTGCATGCAAATGTCGAATGAGCCTATACGTGTAAAGCCGATTCGCTCTGCTGACGATTGGTTCGAATAAATATCAAAATAAACAGTTGACATGTAACGGGTTCCAACGCTTAGGCTTGGTATAGATACTTAATAAACATTATTTATAAAGTGGATGAATAAGGAGGCATACGATGTGATTAAACTAGTCGTAACCGATTTGGATGGGACATTTCTGAACAATCAAAGCAGCTTTGATAAGGAGCTATTTCAAAGCGTATATGCACGAATGAAGGAGCAAGGCATTGCCTTTGCTGCCTGCACGGGTAAGCAATGTGAGCGTGTGGAAAAGCTATTTGAGGATGTTGGTGAAGGAATCTGGATTCTGGGAGATAGCGCTACACGGATCAAGCGAGACGGTCAGCTCATGCGCGAATTCACACTGGAGCAGAAGCTGGCGCAGCAAGCGATACGCAGCATTACCGAATTCGATCCACAGCTGACAATTATCGCCTGCACCAGTGAGTCTGCCTATGTGCATACCTCAATTGATCCAGCGATCTATGATGTCGTTAAAGGATCATACCAGCATGTCATTCAAACCGATGATCTGGAGCAGATCGATACGCCGTTTATCAAGCTTACCGTCTATGATCCATGGGAACGCAGCACGGCGCTTCGTCAGCATATCGAGCACAGTATGCGGGGTCAGATCTATATTGTCGATTCAGAAGCACGCTGGCTTGATATTACCGAACTTCACACTCACAAAGGTGAGACGGTTCGATGGTTGCAGGAGATGCTCGGCGTAAGTATGGCAGAAACGATGTCTTTTGGTGATGGTGAAAATGATATCGAGCTAATGGGCATTGCCGAATATAGCTTTGCTGTGCGGAATGCCTGTGATAACACCAAACAGGCCGCTCAATTCATCACCCGCTCGAACGAGGAAAATGGAGTGCTGCTTACAATCGATAAAATGCTATCCCTACAGGAGCTTCGCCAACCACTATCCGCTGAACCAGCTAAATAATCTGGAGAAGCACCGCCCCCAGTATTTTCCAGCCCATCCCAGCAAAAAGCCGCAGAATGGATTATCATCCCTGCGGCTTTTTCATATATTCATGTATGTGCACACCTGAAGGTGTATGATTCAGCATTGTATATGTATGACGGTACCGACTGCTTGCCCTTCTGCCAGCCATTGCTGCTACAACTCGAAGCATCAGCCTCTCATTTCAGCAATGGCTTCCGAAATCAGATTCATACCAAGCAGCAATTCCTCACGCCCCGGATGGGTAAAATTCAGCCGAATATAGCTACTACCCTGTCCGTCAGCATAACAGCGTCTGCCCGGTAAAAAGGATACACCCTTCGCAAGCGCACGCTCCAATAGCTGCTCTCCATCCAGCTGCTCCGGTAAATGCGCCCATAAAAACATGCCGCCTACGGGTACTTCTACCTCTGTACCACGCCAGTTCGGCCGTTTGAGCAGCTCCAGCATCAACTTGAGCCGAATATCGTATTCCCGATTGAGCATCGTAATATGGCTATCCCAATCAAAGCGTGGCGACTGTAGCAAGCGTAGTAGAATTGCCTGGTTCATCGTGCTGGATTGCCAGTCAGCGGTCTGCTTTGCTGCCGATAGCACCTCAATGAGCTGTGGATCGCCAGCTGCCCAGCCGATACGAAGCGCAGGCACGATCGTTTTGCTAAAGGAACCGATATACAGCACATGATTCCCCCCCAGCTCCCGATCTAGCTGAAATAAGCTCGGATATCGACGCCGAAAAGAGCGTACCTGCTCCGATCCAAAATGCAGATCGCCATACGCATCATCCTCTGCGATCAATAGCTCATGCTTGCGACAAAGCTCCAGCACCGCCTTACGTCGCTCCAGCGTCCATGCTCTACCTGTCGGATTGCCAAAGTTCGGCGATACGAACAGCAGCTTGGGCTGATGCTGAGCGATCAGGCGCTCCAGCTCCTGGGGGCGCATGCCATCACGATCGCATTCCACATGAACCACATGCGCTCCCTGCAAATGCAATACCTGCAAGCAGCCTGGTGGTGCAGGCGATTCGATCAACACCACATCACCATGATTCACATAAATGCGAACGAGCAAGTCAATCGTCTGCTGACTACCTGAGGTAAGCAAAATATCCGCCGGATCTACCACCAGCTTCTGATCCTTTTGCCAGCGACTATGCAGCCATTGTCGTAATGCTAGTGAACCGGCAACATCGCCATATTGCAGCGCAAGCGGACCAGCTGAAAATACCGCACCTGCCGCTTCACCCAGCTGAGCAAGCGGAAACAGTTCTTCTGCTGGCAATTCCTCTGCCAGCGATATCCATGATTCGCGGCGCTGTGCACGGCGATCTGGACGAACCGAAAAGGGCGGCATTTTGCTTACTCTGGATGCAAATGAAAATTTCACCGTTTCAGCCTCCTGTACGATGCTTTTTCAAGATCATACACCTGAACTTGAATCCAGAGCAACCTTTTTTGACGCGCCTTTGGTCTTTAATGTACGAATCGGCTCGATACCGACAGAGGACTCCACAGCAATCACATTCGGAAGGCTTTCCAGCGCACCCTTGAATGAAGCGGTATGTGAATACAGCGTGTATTTCTCAATCGCCTGTGCACGGCTGCTCACACCCAGCTTGTCATAAATTTTACGCAGATAATTATCAACAGAACGACGGCTTACACGGATCGTCTCAGCGATCTTATCGTATGTAAACCCCTGTGTAATCTGCGTCATGATCGTGTGTTCAATTTGAGACAGCTCAAAATAGCCATCGGTCGGAATTTGAGCAGGCACCGGTACAACGCCCTGACTTAGCCAGGATAATGGAATGACCGTCAGTCCCTGACGCAAGCCACTGATCAGATGCAGCAATTGGGCAGGCGAGGATTCCTTGGAAAGCACGCCACTTGCACCCATGCTCATCAGCCCGGCAAATAGCGATAGATTATTATCTCCCGTCAGTACAATCACATGGCTGTCCGGACTACTGCGTTTAATCTGGCGCAAATAAAATTCTGCATTGCCCTCTGGCAGTGAGTCATCCAGCAGAATCAGATGAGGGCTTGTACGTGCGGCAAGCTTAACCCCATCTTTGACCGAGCTTGCTGTACCAACGACACTCAAGCTTTCGGTTTCTTCCAATATGATCTTCGTTCCCAGCATTAATGCGGGATGATTATCAATCATGATAACCTTCCATACGCTATCCATTGGGGCACTTCCTCCCTGTATCAATCCATCTATTTTGCGGACTTCTGCTTGCTAATTGTTATGACTGTATAGTTACATATCGGTCAATAGTAGTGGAATTTTAATCCTATCTGCTGCTTTTCTTCTATATATTCATACAGGTAAAATATTATTTTCTAGACTTACACGATGCCTGTTCAACAGGAGGTTTAATTGGTGACATGTACGCCTATTTCAGAAATGGACGCACCCTTACCCACATGTTAGAATGA
Organism: Paenibacillus hunanensis; assembly: GCF_034055775.1. Lineage (NCBI taxonomy): Bacteria > Bacillati > Bacillota > Bacilli > Caryophanales > Paenibacillaceae > Paenibacillus > Paenibacillus hunanensis. The sequence continues at coordinate 4,051,791 of NZ_CP139194.1, forward strand.
AATTTGTTCAAAATAATAACAAAACGAGGTGATCCGACATGGATTCCAAAACAGAGCCTACTTCGCGCTCCATGACACGTCCGCGGCCCTCAGGCGGCACCTCTGCACGATGGTTTTTGGTGTTTTTGATCGTCATTATTGCGCTCGGAGCGACAGCAGCGTATCTATATAGCAATCACCTGAAACAGCAGATGATCACCGCGATCAAGGCGGATACGGAGCGACAGATCGCTACCCTGCAAAGTGATTATGAGACTCGCCTGACAACGATGTCCAAGGAGATGGAGCAGCTTCAAAGCAAGGTCGATTCCTTTAACGAGCTGCTCACCTTTACAAAGGATAATGCCAGCAACAAGACGGATAATAGTAACAAGCTGTATACCCAGCTTAATGAAGTACAAAAGCAACTCAATACGCTACAAAAGAAAATGGAGCTGCTCAAATGAACAAAGGTATTAGACGGATCAATCGTTTGCTGTTGCTAGCGATTGCGCCCTTCGTCGGCGTGTTCGCGGTGCTATTACTTCAGCCGCATGACGTAAGTATTCCGCTCGAGCTGGAGCCCTATAAGCCCCGTACAGCACTGAGCGAGCAGACATCAAGTATTATGAATGGCTTGCAGCAGGCAGAGCAGGTTGCTGTACAGACATCCGCCTCGATTGAGAAAACAACACGTCTGTACAATCGCACGACCTCAGCGATGTCATCGATCGTGCGTACAGCTTCAACGCAGGCGCAAAAGCCAGAGCAGATTTACAATAGGCGCATCACCTCAAGGCTTGGTGCCGCAGTAGAGCGTGTGAATAGTCAGCGCATTAATATTGAGCTGTATCGTCTGAATCCAGGCTCGTATCGCGCCTATGCGATGAAGATCAAGCTACGCGATCCAGAAGCGATGAAAATGACGCTTGGCAAGGATTCCTTTGGCGGAGCAGAAACGACCTTAACAGCTACCCAGCGCTATGGCGCAATCGCTGGTATTAACGCAGGTGGCTTTGCCGATTCAGCAGGCAAGCGCTATCCGCTTAGCACGACGATGCTGAATGGTCAGTATGTAAGTGGCTTTCAACCGAGCTTTAAGGATCTGTTCTTTGTCGGTCTGAACAATTCAGGGCAGCTGATTGGTGGCAAATTCTCCAATCAGCAAAAGCTCGATGCTTTATCACCTTCATTCGGTGCTTCCTTTGTACCGATCCTAATTCAAAATGGTCAAAAAACACCGATCCCAGACAAATGGCAGAAGACTCCACTGCGTGCTCCGCGTACCGTCATCGGTAAGTATAAGGATGATCAGCTGATCGTCATTGCCGCAGACGGCTACAATGAGAATGGTAGCTCTGGTGCCACTCTCAAGGAGCTACAGGATAAGCTGTATAAAATGGGCGTGATCGATGCCTACAATCTGGATGGCGGCGGCTCCACCTCGCTCATTTTAAATGGGCGTGTCGTCAATCATCCATCCGACGGCTCGCTTCGTCCGGTAGCTACGAACTTTCTCTTTTTCAAATAAGGTTGAGACTATGTATCGATAGTGCTTTCGCATGAGCAGCAGCATGTTCTATACAGAGCAGTGAGACGATAGCAGTAGAACATAACCGCCTGCAAAAAAGACCTTCCGACCTGAGATCAGGCTGGAAGGTCTTTATATTTACAATCAAAGCGACCGGAGATGATTCATATTTGTATGGGACCAATTCGAATGGCATGGCGCAGTGTGCTACCTGTCCAATTGCTTCTGCACAGGCATTATCCTGGTCACTCATCCCCTTACATGTTACTCATTAAATGAATTAGGCATTTTTCGGAATCAAGTTCATTTCAGTTACACATTGTGCGCAAATATAGCGATCCTTGAATTCGCTCACTTCTTCCATAGAGCCACAGAATACACATTTCGGACGATATCTTTCCAGAATGATATGATCACCCTGTACAAGAATTTCAACCGGGTCTCCTTCATTCATTTGATATCTTTTACGCAGCGACTTTGGCAACACAATTCTTCCCAATTGATCAACTTTACGTACAACGCCTGCCGGTTTCATACAATTATACACCTCTCTGTAATTGATACTTGAGTATGTGCCTGATGCACATACTCGATAACAAGTGAAGGAAGAACATCAGTGTAATAAAATTTGGAATATAAACTATATATTCTCTATTTCACTTCTCTGTATATTCTTCGCTTACTTGTTGAATCCTGCTAACTTTTACTAATTTCTATTCTTTCTTTTAGAAGCAAGACTTTTCTCACTGCACTCCAAGCTGCTGTTAGCTCATGCCGGGGAAATCCAATTGCCGTAATGCTTCATATACAATGATGGCCGCTGAATTGGACAGGTTCAGCGAGCGAACATCACCAGACATCGGCATACGCATCGCCGTCTCCGGATTAGCTGCAATCAGCTCAGGCGGCAGCCCCTTTGTTTCCTTGCCAAATACGAAAAAATCGCCATCCTGAAACTGGAAGTCACAATATCTGTTTTTAGCCTTGGTAGTGGCATAAAAGAAGCGATGACCAGTGTAGGACTTTTGAACCTCTTCAAAAGAATCATGATACTCGATATTCACAGCATGCCAATAATCAAGACCGGCTCTTTTGAGAGTAGCATCATCTGTTCTAAAACCCAAAGGATGCACAAGATGCAGGTGAATGCCTGTAGCTGCGCATGTTCTGGCAATATTGCCAGTATTCGCTGGTATCTCTGGTTCGACCAATACAATGTGTAGTGCCATAGTTCTGTTTCCACCTTTTATCTAGTTCTTTTTGATTATAACCTATCTCGGTAAATTGCGACAGCTTTTGACAAAAAATAGTTGAATATTTTTAAAAAAAGCCCTCCCAGAAGGGAAGGCTTGTTCTTTTTAACGCAAACGAGCTATAAAAGTTGCTCTATTAGCTGTGTTTTTTCTGGAAATCCTGCATAAATTCTACCAACGCTTTACAGCTTTCGTACGGTACAGCGTTATAAATTGATGCGCGCAGACCTCCTACGCTACGATGTCCCTTCAAACCAACAAAGCCTGCTTGCTCGGATGCCTTAACAAAGGCTTTTTCCAGTTCTTCCGTTTCCAGCCTAAAAGTAATGTTCATATGGGAGCGGCTATCTGCATGAGCTGCACCCTTATAGAAACCATTGCTGTTATCGATCGCATCATAGATCAGGTTCGCCTTTTGCTCGTTCAGACGCTCTACGCCCTCCAGACCACCCTTCTCCTCAATCCATTTCAGCACTTCATTAACCATATAAATCGCAAACGATGGCGGTGTATTGTATAGCGATCCATTGCTAAGATGAGTGTCATAGCGGAAAATCGTCGGAATATGCTTTGGTGAATTATTCACCAGCTCTTCGCGTGCAATGACAACTGTTACGCCGGAAGGCCCCAGATTCTTTTGCGCGCCTGCATAAATCATGCCGAATTGGCTCATATCCAGTGGACGGCTCAAAATGTCGCTCGACATATCCACGATTAGCGGAATATCGCCTGTGTCCGGGAATTGCTTAAATTGTACGCCACCGATCGTTTCATTCGAAGTTAGATGCACATAAGCTGCGTCTGGAGCAATCTGTAGCTCGTCAGCCGCCGGTACACGCATGTAGTTATCTTCTTTAGTGGAAGCAGCAACCTGCGTTTCACCAAGCAGCTTCGCTTCGCTAATCGCCTTGCCTGCCCAACTCCCCGTATCCACATAGCTACCTACTTTACCTTCACCCAGCAGATTCATTGGGATCATTGCAAACTGTGTGCTCGCGCCACCTTGCAGAAATAACACCTTAAATCCTTCCGGATTACCCAGCAGAGATAATAGACGCTGCTCAGCTTCTTTATGTACGCCTTCATACACCGCTCCACGGTGCGACATTTCCATAATCGACATTCCCGTACCTTCATAGTCTACAAATTGCTTCTGAGCGCGCTCCAGCACTTCCAGCGGCAATGCAGCCGGACCGGCATTGAAATTATAAGCTCTCTTGGTCATCTCTTACTCCACCCTTTCAGATTCAGCATGACATCTTTATCCCTGTAAAGAGGTGATGTCAGGTTTGTGGTAATTATCGCTATGATATCAGCATTTTCCAGGGTGAGCAAGTGTCTTTTGTCACGCTGGTATCAAAAGCGATTATTTTTTACAGTAGGCATGAATAACGGCGGTTTGTGCCTATTTCCGAACAAAGCCTTTACATCCAGATGACTTATTAAAAAATCCTCCGGAACAGTCATTCCGGAGGATTCAGCAGCCGTGCGGCTTGTGTTACCGTGTAAATCGGCAGTCAGCCGATTAGCAATCGTAGTAGAGGCTGAATTCGTGTGGATGTACACGGATTGCAACGTCTTTTGCTTCAGCGCGTTTGAACGCGATGTAGTTAGCGATAAAGTCTGCTGTGAACACGTCGCCTTGAAGCAGGAACTCATGGTTTTTCTCCAGCTCATCCAGAGCTTCATCAAGGGAAGCAGGTACACTGCGGATTCCTTGTTTGTCTTCATCAGACAGCTCGTAGATGTTTTTGTCGAAAGGACCATAGCCCAGCTCGCGTGGATCGCGTTTGTTTTTGATACCGTCCAGACCAGCCATCAGCATAGCGGAGAATGCCAGATAAGGGTTAGCTGTGGAGTCTGGTGTACGGAACTCGATACGACAGCCTTTAGGTGTTACAGCGGCTACCGGGATACGTACTGCTGCGGAACGGTTACCTTTGGAGAATACGAGGTTAACCGGTGCTTCGTAGCCAGGAACCAGACGTTTGAACGAGTTCGTGCTCGGGTTTGTCAGCGCGATCAGTGCAGGTGCATGGTACAGGATACCGCCGATGTAGTGTAGAGCCATTTCACTCAGGTTCGCGTAAGCGCCTTTTTCGTAGAACAGAGGCGTGTCGCCATTGAAGATGGATTGGTGAACGTGCATACCGCTACCGTTGTCACCGAACAGTGGTTTTGGCATAAATGTTGCTGTTTTGCCGTATTGTACCGCTGTGTTGTGCACAATGTATTTGTATTTCAGCAGGTTATCTGCTGTGAATTTAAGAGTATCGAAACGGAAGTTGATTTCCGCTTGACCAGCTGTTGCTACTTCATGGTGATGACGCTCGATTTTCAGACCAGCTTCTTCCAGCAGGCGACACATTTCGCTGCGGATATCTTGCTGGGAGTCAACTGGAGCAACAGGTACATAACCGCCTTTTTTGCGGATTTTGAAACCAAGGTTGCCGCCTTCTTCTTTACGGTTTGTATTCCAGAAACCTTCATTGGAATCTACGGAATACGCCGATACGTTCACATCGCTCTGATAGCGAACATCGTCAAAGATGAAAAATTCGGATTCTGGAGCGAAAAATGCCGCTGTACCTACACCGCTGGATTGCAGGAATTCTTCTGCTTTCTCGGCGATACCGCGTGGGTCACGCTCATAGCGCTCGCCATCTGGAGTGTAGATGTTGCACATTACGTTGATTGTCGGATGAGCGGTAAATGGATCGATAAACACGGATTCTGGATCCGGCATCATAACCATATCGGACTCTTCAATACCGCGGAAGCCTGGAATAGAAGAACCGTCAAACGCTACACCATTCACAAAAGTATCCTCATCCACTTCACTAGATGGCAGTGAGATATGGTGTGCACGTCCCGACAAATCTACGAAACGGAAATCGAACCACTCAATATTGTTTTCCTGTGCGAGCTTCAATACATTTTCTACCGGCATTTGTACTTTCCTCCCCAAATTTCCGAACATTGCAACTTTTTCTAATGTCAAATGTTCATGTTCTCGTTTTTTTTCTGTCGTCATTATAAAACCAAAAACCTGACATCGTCAATAGCCATGTGATATATTTCTGGCTGAAATGTAAGAAATGCTTACACTTCATAGCTTACCAAAAAAGAAATCGCTTCGTCAATCAACGATTGCATAGCGTGTAAGCAATGTGATGCGTTATGCCTTACCACTTATTCACTACACGCTTTAAAGCGTCACACCAGCAAATGAATCTAATATTTAAATGGCATATTACTCCTTTCACACGTAAACTACAAGCCCCGCGCGGGAAGTACGGTAGCTTTATTCCGACCATTAAGCCTCTAAACGATGCTTTATCCGTATGAAAAAAAGCAAGAAATGCTTGATCTATCAGCTTTTTTTGAAGCAGGTTTGTGATTAATGCTCATTTTTTTGCATTTGTTTGCATGAAATGATGAAAACGATAATTTGGTACTAAAATCCTTAACGATATACCAAACAGGCTGATCCTATTGTGATCAACCTGTTCATTGTTCAATTTCAAGCAGAAGTGTTCAGTTGTACAAGCTGAACACTTCTGCTCATCGATTCACTATTTAGTTGGTTTCTCTACGTATTATGCCTGTGCGGATACAGCAAACTGCTCTGCTGGCGCCTTCGCAGTGTTAAAGCTTTTGCCGATAATCGGTGCGAGTTGCTCCAGCTCACGCAGCAATCGTGCGAATTGATCCGGGAATAGCGATTGTACGCCATCACCGGTCATGGAGTTGTCTGGATCGGTATGCATTTCAATAATGAGTCCATCTGCGCCTGCTGCAACAGAAGCGCGTGTCATCGGCTCGACCAGCTCACGACGCCCTGTACCATGACTCGGATCAGAAATGACCGGCAGATGGCTGAGCTGCTGAAGAACAGGAATAGCTGACAGATCGAGCGTATTACGTGTGTAGCCTTCAAATGTACGAATACCACGCTCGCATAGCATTACATCCTTATTGCCCCCCGCCAGAATGTATTCTGCTGCATTAAGCAGCTCGTCGTATGTTGCACTGAAGCCACGCTTGAGCAACACGGGCTTACGCACCTCACCCAGCTTACGTAACAGATCGAAGTTCTGCATATTACGCGTACCAACCTGCAAAATATCCGCGTATTCTGCACAGATATCTACATATTCCGGTGTCATGACCTCTGTAATCGTGAGCAGACCATGCTTTTTCCCTGCTTCCGCCATCATAATTAAGCCTTCCACTCCTACACCCTGGAAGCTGTATGGGCCAGTACGCGGTTTAAACGCGCCACCACGTAATACCTGACCACCTGCTGCTTTGACCAGACGAGCAATTTCATCAATCTGTTCTGCCGATTCTACCGCACATGGTCCACCCATCACGACCAGCTCGCCGCCACCGATACGTACATCGCCGATCTCGATCACTGTATTTTCCGGATGGAATTCACGACTTGCCAGCTTGTAGGACTTGGACACTTTGTTCACTGCCTGTACAACGGTATGCTGTTCAAGACGCTGCTGTAGTGCAGGTGTAACCTTGCCGATCATGCCAACGACAATACCATCTGCTGCATGAGCAATATGGGCTTGTACACCTTCTTCACGAATTATGCTTACAATTTCATTTAATTGTTCCTGTGAGGCTTGCTTGGATACTTTTGCGATCATAATCATTCTCTCCTTTGATATGGACAATGTATGGTTTTATACAGATATGAAATGGAAGGGTGAGCCATGATGGGAAGATCACGCTCGTTACGATTTTCGATGTTCGATATCATTCAGCGTCATCATTCACTTTAACGCTTGTTCGCTTTTTAGCTTACACGCTTTTAAGCTTTTAATTACTAAAGTAAATATATCGTTTTAGCCCTTCCTTGTCAAGACCCTCACACCATTCATGTTGCTTCATCGCTATAGATACCTGTATAACCGTACTCACTTGTTATCCCCTTACTGCTCCGCTTCACCTTTACGATCAAATAAAAAAGAGTATCACCGAATGATCGGCGATACTCTTTAGCTGTGCTAATTACCCATTTCTTTACAATAGAAAGAAATGGAGGATAATACTGTGCCAGCCTTTACAAGCGATAAAAGCCTTATCAGACGCCCTCAGTAGCGATATAAGCGACGTTTAACGACGAACCGGTTGATTGGTCGTTCTACCCTTTTTCTCGCGTACAGGCGGTAATAGACGGTCTGGGTTTACGGTACGTACAATCTCCCATGTGGATGGATCGTCATTATCGTATTTTTCCAGATAGCCGATCACTTCCTTCGTAATCGGTGTTGGTGTAGACGCACCTGCGGTCACCGCTACTCTGGACTTGCCCTTCAGCCATTCACGATCCAGCTCGGTAATATCCGAAATTCGATATGCCGTTACACCGGCAATCTGCTCGGATACCTGCGCCAGTCGATTGGAGTTATTACTGCGCGGATCACCAACAACGATTACCAGCTCCGCCTGTCCAGCTTGCTCCGCAACAGCCTCCTGACGCACCTGAGTTGCAAGACAAATCTCATTATGCACCTCAGCACCAGGGAACTTCTCCAACAGCTTATTCATAATATGACGAATATCCCACTGGCTCATCGTGGTCTGGTTGGTGATCAGAATACGATCCGCCTGTACGTTCAGATCAGCGATTTCCTCTTCCTTCTCAATCAGATGCACATGCTCCGGGGCAACGCCAATCGCACCTTCTGGCTCAGGATGATTTCGTTTACCGATATAAATGATCTCATAGCCTTCGGCTGTTTTATCACGAATCAGATCGTGGGTGCGAGTCACATCAGGACAGGTCGCATCAACCGTAGTTAATCCCTTTTCACGAGCGATCCTGCGCACTTCTGGCGATACGCCGTGAGCGGTAAAAATAATCGTACCACTCTCGACCTGATCAAGAATATCCAGTCGGTTCGGGCCATCCAGTGTAACGATGCCTTGATCTTCAAAAGCTTTGGTCACATGACTGTTGTGTACAATCATGCCTAGTATATAAATCGGGCGTGGCAGATCAGGATTCTGCGCAGCCTGTTGTGCGATAACCATAGCGTCAACGACACCATAACAGTATCCACGTGGCGCAATTTTTACGATTTCCATCTGGGCTAGACACCTGCTTTCTCGGGTTTGCTCATAATAGCCATACCCATTCATTATAACGTATTCTGACAACAACAGAAAGGCACCGCCTGCGAAGCCGGTCACTTTATTCCGATTTCGCTGGGCTGTGCCTGATCGTACTCGCTTACATTGTACATGTAAGGAGCTAGAGTGTCGTTGATATTACTTTTCTGATTGTTGATTACTTTTCTGACGATTGCTTAGGATTGATTTAGGATGGAGTCTCCTGATAGTACAAGCTGCTTTTGGAGTGACGTGTCGCTAAAGCTGCAAGTCCTACTCATTGTACAGTGCCTGCTTACTCGTACTGTACTTTTTCATTCGTACCGTAATTTTTTACTCACACTGTACCTGTTCAATCATCGTGTAATTGTTCATAGTTACTGGTATGGTCACTCGTCACCCGCACTTTTATCGGCAGGAGGCTCTTCCCTATCCGGTTTCTTTTTGATCGGCTTGAGAATCGTTTTTTTTGGCTCTTTTTTCGGTTGCTCTTTCTTCGTCTCCGGCAGATCCAGCACTTCCTCGCTATCCGGCAAGCGCTCTGGCAAAATTTCACCTTCTACCGGAACAGCTGCCAGCGGAAGCCAGATCACAAACGTCGTGCCTTTGCCTTTAGCTGTAACGACTTCTACGGAGCCTTCATGCGCATCAATAATCCATTTGGCGATCGATAGACCGAGTCCGGTTCCTGGCGTTACACCACGCGATTCATCTGCACGATAGAAGCGCTCGAAAATATGTGGAACCTCCTCCTGATCCATACCGATTCCTGTATCGCTAATACGCACACCAATCTGCTCTGGATAAATGACCGTATCCAGCGTCACTGTGCCTTCTGGCGTATACTTAAACGCATTTTCGATAAAGATAAACAGCATCTGCTGTAAATAATCTTTATTCCCGTACACAAAATATTCATGCAGCTCCGTCATATCGGCAGGCTTCCATTCGGCACGATGCGGAATAAACTGCGCTCGGCGCACCACTTCCTCCAGCAGCTCACCCGCAGGCAGACTATCCTTAACAATCGTCTGTCCAGCATCTGCGCGTGCCAGCGATAGCATATCGTTGACCAGCCTGCTCATTCGCTTCGCTTCGTCAGCAATATCGTTGATCGCCTCCATCGACAGCTCCTTGAGCATATGCTCATCCAGATGCGGCGCTTCGTCCGGCTTTTTGTTCCATGCCTTTTGCAGCAAATCAACATTCCCGCGAATCGTTGTGAGCGGTGTACGCAGCTCATGAGAAGCGTCCGAGACAAAGCGACGCTGTGCAGTATACGCCTCTGCCAGCTCCTTATAAAACACCTCGGTACGCCCAAGCATCCCGTTAACCGTACTGATTAGCTGACCGATCTCATCCGATGGCCCATCGTAATCGATACGTACGCTCAGGTCTTTTCCATTTTGAATCTGATTCGCTGCCTTGATCACCTTGCCGATCGGCGCCATCGATTTACGCGCCAGGAACAATCCGAGTGTAAAGGCAATAAACAGCGTTGCCAGTGAGCCGACAATGAGCGTAACCCGTAGATCATCAAAGAGCTGGTTAGAATCGGTCATATCGGCTGCAATGATCATCACGCCTAGCAGCTGATTCGGATTAGTGGTGGAGAAAATGCCCCCGTAGGCAACTAAGTATGAGCGTCCATTATAATCAACCTGTTGTAGATCACTTGGAATTTTATCAGGAGCAGGTACGGTGAGAAAGCTCCCGTTATACGAATGCTCGCGTGAAGCATCGGTATAATTACCAATTTTGATTCGAAATCCCGATTCCATCAACCGATAATAATCCTTTACCGATGGCAGCAGATCCACATGCCCCTGACTATCAGGAACCCCTGCTGATACTTGAATCCGATATACCTGATCCAGCAGCCGGGTACGCAGCTCCTGATACGTATTAAAATAAACAAACGCATAGATTGCTACACTGAACAGCATTAACGTCACCGCTAATATGCCAGAATACCATACTGTTAGTCTTAAGCGTATTGACATACTGTCAGTCCCTTCCTTAGGTGTTGCTTCTCAAAATGTAGCCTGCCCCCCGAATGGTTTGAATCAGACGCTTGCCACCATGCTCTTCTGTCTTCTGGCGCAGCATCGCAATATATACTTCGAGTACGTTGGATTCGCCGCTATAGTCATAGCCCCAGATTTTATCCATAATCAGATCACGGGAAAGCACACGCTTCGGATTTTGCATGAACAGATGCAGCAGCTCGAATTCCTTTGCAGTCAGTTCCAGTCGTTGACCATCACGTGTCACCTCACGTGCATCCGCATCCAGCGTCAAGTCTTCAAACGACAAACGATTTGTATTGGATGAATCCGCATCCGGTTTACGGCGCAGCAAAGCACGCACACGCGCAAGTAGCTCCTCCAGTGCAAAGGGCTTCACCAGATAATCATCCGCACCTGCATCCAGTCCACGCACCCGATTTTCCACTTCATCCTTCGCGGTCAGCATCAGAATCGGCACGGAAATTCCCGCTTCACGTACACGGCGACACACCTCGAATCCATCCACCTGTGGCATCATCACATCCAGTACCATCAGGGCAGGATCATTTTCCAGCATCTTATTCAAGCCTTCCGCTCCATTGGAAGCCGTCAGCACCTCGTATCCTTCAAAAGCCAATCCACGCCGTAGCATGGAGATAATCTTTTCATCGTCATCAATAATTAAAATAGTTGGTCTCATCGCGGCTTCTCCTTTGGTCAACGTTCTTAGATCGATCACTGGTTCTATTGTATCAACGAAATGCATTTTACACTACTTCCTGTATACAATCACACAAAAGGCGGAAAGGATATCCCTTCCGCCTTTCATTTATATAAACCGGCTATGATCTTCCAGCCGGATCATGGAGTGAGTCGAGATTATTGTCCGCCTTCGTTATCCGAACTACCGATCGAGTTTTGATATTGATTGCGATCGCCAATTTTCACTTTCAGATCCATTTTCTTACCATCACGGATGATATTCACCGTAACAGTATCGCCCACTTTGAGCTTCTGAATCGCAGTGATTAGATCCTGACTGTTGGAATACGCCGTGCCGTTAATACCTGTGATTACATCATACGAGCGCAGATCAGCTTGATATGCAGGTGATCTGTACAGCACTTCGGTTACGACGGAGCCACTTGTTGTATTAATGCCCAGCTGTTGCGAAATTTCAGGTGTCAGCGTCATCAGCGATGCACCGATAAATGGTACAGGTGTTGCTGGTACTTCTTTGCCTGTTTTCAGGTTTTCCACTACTTTGGCTACAACATTAGACGGAATCGCAAAGCCGATACCCTGTGCATCCTGGCTCACAGCGGTATTAATACCGATAACCTGCCCATTCATGTTCAGCAGTGGGCCACCGGAGTTACCAGGGTTGATGGACGCATCGGTTTGCAGCAGATGTTGATAGTTGGTCGATTGACCGTTCTCTTCATCCGAAGCGGTAATGCTACGTTCCTTCGCACTCAGTACGCCAGCAGTAACCGTGTGGTCAAAGCCCTGTGGGTTACCGATTGCAACGACCCAGCTACCGATTTCCATATTGTCGGAGTTACCGAGCGAGATGTAAGGGAAGTCTGTTTGACCCTCAGTTGGCTCAATTTTCAGCACAGCCAGGTCAAGATCAGTGCTCTTACCCATCAGCTTCGCTTCATACGGTGTTTTGTTGTTTTCCAGTGTTACTTGAATCACATCGGCATCACCAACTACGTGTGCGTTGGTCAGGATATAACCGCTCTTATCGAAAATAAAGCCAGAGCCGATACCGAGTGGAGTTAATGAACCGGAAGAGCTGCTACCGCCACCATTGCTGGAGCCGCCGCCACTACCGCCGCTTCCGCTTCCACCACCGTTACCGAATTGATCACCGAAGAAGAAGCGATACATCGGATCATTGTAGTACGGATTGTTACTAGTACCACCACCGCTACCAGAGCGGGAATTGGAATAAGTTTCGATTTTCACGACAGCTGGACTAGCCTTTTTCACTACGTCCGCCACGTCAGCGGAGCCGACTGGCAATGCTGCCTGTGTCACTGAGTTGCTTTCGGTAGGTGTTGTCGTTGTCGTTGCTACAGTGTTCGACGTCGCCGCAGCGTTGCCGCCAGTGAACAGGTTCGCACGATCTGCGCCGTACATTCCACCTGTCATAATAATCATGCCGGCGAGCACAGAAGCTACAATCGTCTTGACCGGGCTTTTTGGCTTGTTGTACTGGAATTGCGGCTTACGGTTGTTGCCATCGTTACCACCAGTGCCACCACCATTGTAGCCATTGTAACCGCCATTTCCGTTACCTGAGCTGTGTAGCTGATTCAGTGGGTCCTGTTGTCCACCACGTGGTGTATTGTTCAGATCCGAGCTGTAGATCGGGCGAGTCGGTGCAGGAGGCGTTACTTCAACCTGTGATGGAGATGGTGTCTGTGTTGCAGGACGTTCCTCGTTGCCCTCACGACCATCTTTGTTAAACGATTGAAATGGGCCGTAGGAATAGTAGTGCGATTGTTCGTTGCTTGGTTCGTTCGGCGTAGAGTTTGCTGTATGATTGTTTTGGCCGTCACCAGACATGCCGTTGCTCAATTCATTTTTGTTCTTATCTTCCATGAAGAAAACCTCCCAGATTCCCATGATATGAATGCATTGTGTATGCCATGTGTGTGTAACTCATTTGGTACATTGTTATATTCGCTTATTAACCTTAACTTCACATTAAAATCAATTAAAAAGAAAATAAATCCTTGCCGTCTCGTATTGCACTCGCTACCATTCCTGCGTAAAACAGCAAAAAACCGCCAGATTCGGCGGTTGCACGATATGTAAAGCATAAATTAAACCGGATAGAACATAATTTATATATAAAATGGAGCATTAACGGATGGCATATCGCATTGGCATAGTAGGAAGAAAATACTCAGGTCTGACTGACCCAGCCCTTACGATGGGCAAAGATCGCCAGCTGCGTCCGATCTTCCAGCTCGCATTTCATCAGCAGATTGCTTACGTGCGTTTTGACCGTTTTGATGCTGATATGAAGCTCCTCTCCAATCTCCTTATTGCTCAGCCCTTCGGCAATGAGCATGAGCACCTCGCGCTCACGTCCGGTCAGGTCTGACGCTTCCTCCTGTGCCGTACTTCGCTGACGAATCCCGCGTGTGAGCGCCTGTGAAATATCACCGGTCATGACCGGCATACCGCGACTTGCCCCTTGCAGCGCATAGATCAGCTCCTCCGCCGACACCGTTTTTAAAATATAGCTAACGGCGCCTGCCTCAATCGCCTCTACAACCAGATCATCCTCGATAAAGCTGGTCAAAATAACAATTTTCAAATGCGGATATCGGTGTAAAATATGCCGCGTCGCTTCCACTCCGTTCATGACCGGCATCATCATATCCATCAAAATCAAATCCGGCTGCACGCCATCGATGCTCTGCTCCAGCAGATCGATGACCTCCTGTCCATTCGCTGCCTCGGCAATCACTTCAAATCGTTCATCCAGCATCAGGTAGGTTTTCAGCCCCATCCGTACCATATCATGGTCATCTGCCAGCAATATTTTGATCTTGTCCACCTTCATCCGCTCCCTTATACAATATGTCGAACTTCGGAATATGGATGCGGATCGTCGTGCCCGCACCAGGCTTGCTAATGATCTCCGCCTGTCCGCCAAGCTTTTCCGCGCGTTCTGCCATAATGGTTAATCCGTATGAGCCCTGCTTGTGCACGCTCATATCAAAGCCGCGCCCATCATCGCTAATATGTAAAGCGACATGATGAGACTCCTCTTGCAGCGATAGGCTGACAATGGAAGCCTCAGCATGCTTGACGATATTCGCCAGCGCCTCCTGAATAATGAGAAAAAGCTGACGCTCTTTGGCCTCAGTCAATTTTCCCGCTAGTTCAATATCCTGTATTCCCTTCAATCCATTATGTCGGCAGTAATCTGGAAACCAGGTGTCCAGCGCCTCAGATAGCGAACGACCCTCCAGCTCCATCGGGCGAAGCTGGGTGATCAGCGCTCTCATTTGCTTTTGCGCAAGCTGCGACATCTGGATTAATTGCTCCATCACGATACCTGCCTGCTTGGGATTGATCTCCAGCACTTTTGGAAGCGAGGATGCGGACATATGGATCGCGAACAGCTGCTGGCTCACTGAATCATGCAAATCGCGAGCCATGCGGCGGCGCTCTTCCAGCACCGCCAGCTCTGCCTCACGTTCACGCTCAATCACCTCACGCTCGCCCAGCTGCTGCAAAATGCGCATCTTCCGCTCGACCGTGCTCATCATTTCATTAAATTCCTCATGTACACGGTTGAACGATTCATCCTCAATCGGCTCCAGACGCGTGCCAAAATTCCCTTTGGCGACCTGAGTCATTTTCAGATGCACATTATCGATGCGGCGCTGTACACGCTGTCCGGCAACATAGCCCGCAGTCAGCCACATGGCGATTAGCCCGATCAGATAGTAATACCATTTCTCTGGCAAATGGAGGAGCTGATAGTCCTTTGTCAGCATCACGTAGATCGTAATCGTCGTCAAAATACTGACGGTGCTGAAAAAGCCGATAAGCTCCCATTTGATATTTTTGAACCATTTTGTCCGCATTGTCGTTTACCCCACCCGGTTGATTCGAATGTCTCCAATAAACACGTTCACTGTAATCTCAACACGCTTGCCTGTCGTATCGGCTTCGCTCGTCTCACCGCTCAGACGATTCATCATGCCATCGCTATTACGGTTCAAAATGTCCATATCACCGATAAACGAATTGCCTTCTGCCTTGAAGCTCACTTCAACACCACTCGGGATAAACACCTTCACATCACCGATAAAGGCGGAAATATTAATGCGCGTCTTTCCATAAGGAATCTGCGCACGCGTCAGATCAAGCATCGTATCGCCAATAAAATGAGAAATATTCATCGGCTTCAGTTCAAAATAATCTTTACCGATATGCACATCCCCAATAAAGCTGGAGCGTTCCTCGGCATCGACGCCTGCA
This sequence comes from Paenibacillus hunanensis, assembly GCF_034055775.1. NCBI lineage: Bacteria > Bacillati > Bacillota > Bacilli > Caryophanales > Paenibacillaceae > Paenibacillus > Paenibacillus hunanensis. Next base: position 4,067,711 of record NZ_CP139194.1, read on the forward strand.
CCATAGCTAGCATCGTACTCGCTGCCATATTTATTATTGTAGGCTTGGTGATCGCTCTTGAATTGCTTTTTCCACTGGTCATGGTGCCACTGCTTCTGATGCTTCATATTGCGAATATGCTCTTTGAAATGCTGCTTATTCTGCTTCCAATGGTCTGCATGCATCGAGCCATATTGACGGAACATCGGGTCTTGATCTGGACGGCGAGCGTGTAACGGTTCTTTCCGCAAATTCGGTCCATGTCCAGGCTGCCCCTCAGATGGCTCTGGTCGGCTACCAAATGAAGCGTGATCGGAAGCTTCTGCCTCATGACGCTGCTCAGCGCCCTTAGCATACTGATGACCCAGCTTCTCATCGAACAGATCATCAAGTGATGAAGGAGCCGGCGGTGGTGGAGGTGTAGGCGGTGTATACGTAGAAGAACCTGGCATGCCATCACTACCGTTCATACCTGAATAATCATAGTTTTGACGGCGCTTGTGAGATTTCCCTTTGCCTGACATCAGACGGAAACCGAAAAACACCAGCCATAACGGAATCATCAATCGAATCAGATCACCGATCGAATAATCATAAAAGCCAAGATTGCGTCCAATAAAATACACACCGAGAATCGTCATAATCCAGCCACCCACATCACGCTTGCATTTGAACAATAGCTCATTCAAGCCGATCTCCAGCAAAATCAGGGGCCATAGCATAAATATTACGTCACGTACTCCAAAATCGATAAGCTGTAATCGATCCAGCAGAAACACCAGTCCCAGACCGATCAAGCTAAGTCCCCAGAACGTCTTGCGGAACATATGTCTATTCATGCCGTTTCCTCACTTTCTTATTCGGCCGCTTGGACAAGGGTACTTGCCCTCGCTTGCCGTCACCGATGTTTACGATACATTCAGTGTAAATGAATATGGCTGCTCGCCATAGCGGCAACAGAATGAAATCGGTCTCGGTCTCGGGACCGATAGACAGTCAAAAATAAAAGCATCGGCGATATTCACCGATGCTTTTATTATAAAGGAAATAGTAACCAGTTACAGCGCATTTGGCATAAATCGCTACCTATTCCTATAAATATTTATTGCTGTATATCCAGATGAAGCGATGCCGCCATCGAATGGCCTACCGATTTCACTTAGAAAATTGTACGATCTGCAATCTCGTTACGCAGCAGCTTCGCTGCTTCTTCCAGTGGCATCGAGCCGATATCTCCCTCGCCACGTTTACGTACGGATACGCTGTTCGCGTTCATTTCATTTTCACCGATAACGAACATGTACGGGATCTTCTCCAGCTGTGCCTCACGGATTTTGTAGCCCAGCTTTTCGTTACGCAGGTCTGCTTCTACCATCACACCGCTCAGACACAGCTCATCTTCAACCTTGCGAGCATAGTCATCAAATGCAGTCGATACCGGAATAACCTTCGCTTGTACGGGAGCCAGCCACAGTGGCAATGCGCCAGCAAAGTTCTCCAGCAAGAAGGCAGTGAAGCGTTCCATTGTGGAAATCACACCACGGTGGATAACGACTGGACGGTGCTTCTGTCCATCATCACCGATATATTCCAGCTCAAAGCGCTCAGGCAGCAGGAAGTCGAGCTGTACTGTGGACAATGTTTCTTCCTTGCCCAGTGCAGTACGAATCTGCACATCGAGCTTCGGACCGTAGAATGCTGCTTCGCCTTCGGCTTCGAAGAATGGCAGATCCAGATCCTCTACAACCTCACGCAGCATGCGCTGGGACATTTCCCACATTTCATCGTTCGGGAAATATTTCTCTGTATCCTGTGGATCACGATACGACAGACGGAAGCGATAATCGCTAATACCGAAGTCTTTGTATACCTGTTGGATTAACTGGATAACACGTGCAAATTCATCTTTAATTTGATCAGGACGAACAAACAGGTGAGCATCGTTCAATGTCATCGCACGTACACGATGCAGACCAGTCAATGCGCCGGACATTTCATAGCGGTGCATCATACCCAGCTCAGCGATACGGATCGGCAGATCACGGTAGCTGCGCAGATCGCTCTTGTACACCATCATATGGTGAGGACAGTTCATTGGACGCAGAACGAGCTCTTCATTGTCCATTGCCATAACCGGGAACATATCTTCCTGGTAGTGCTCCCAGTGACCAGATGTTTTGTACAGCTCTACATTACCGAGTACAGGTGTGTATACGTGGCTGTAGCCCAGCTTTTCTTCCAGATCAACGATATAACGCTCCAGTGTACGGCGCAGTTTGGCACCATTTGGTAGCCAGATCGGCAGACCTTGACCAACCAGATTGGAGAATGTGAACATACCCAGCTCTTTACCCAGCTTACGATGATCACGCTTCTTCGCTTCCTCCAGGAAGTGCAGATGCTGCTCCAGCTCAGGCTTTTTGTTAAATGCAGTTCCGTAGATACGTTGCAGCATTTTGTTTTTGCTATCACCGCGCCAGTAAGCACCTGCCACGCTCAGCAGCTTGAATACTTTCAGCTTGCCAGTCGATGGAACGTGTGGCCCACGACACAGATCGAAAAACTCGCCCTGATCGTAGATCGTAATGATGCTATCTTCTGGCAGTGCTTCGATCAGCTCGATTTTGTATGGATCTTCCAGCTCGCGGAAAATGTCCAGTGCTTCTGCACGGCTCACTTCACGACGTGTGATCGGCAGATTTTCGTTGACGATACGCTCCATTTCCTTTTCGATCTTTTGCAGATCTTCCGGATTCAGAGAATGCTCAAGATCCATATCGTAGTAGAAGCCGTCTTCGATCACCGGGCCTACGCCAAGCTTCACTTCTTTTGCACCAAACAGACGCTTTACTGCCTGTGCAGTCAGGTGAGCTGTACTGTGACGAATCACTTCCAGACCGTCTGCGCTGTCTGCGGTTACGATCTCAACCAGTGCACCGTTATGCAGTGGTGTGTTCAGATCAACGACGATGCCGTCGAGTTTACCTGCTACTGCATTTTTGAACAGGCTTTTGCTAATGGAATTGGCTACATCGCCGATGTTGTTGCCTTCCTCATATTGACGGAGCGAGCCGTCAGGCAGTTTGATTTCGATTGCCATCATAAATCTTCCTCTCTGTACATAGGTTGGATTGAAGCTGTTCTGTTGTTCCCCTGTATGGACAGCAAAAAACGCCCGTCCCGGTAAAGGGACGAGCGTTATATACGCACGTGGTTCCACCCTGATTCGATTCCACACCTCACATGACAAAAAAGCATGTGCAGAATCCTTCATTGAACATCCGTTAACGGAGATGAACCGATGATGCTTACTGCCATCTGTGCTAAAAGGCACACTATGGGTTCAATATCATTGCTCCAAAGGGGTAAACAACAATCGTCAACCGAAGGAAATTCCAGCGTGAAGTCTTTTCCTCTCTCTGAACTGGACGGTATTGATGTTCATGTCTTTGTCATTGCATGGGTTGGTATGATCAGCTTTGCTTTCATCATTATAGAAGTGTGTCGCATGTACGTCAAGGGTTAGCTTTTGCTGCATAATTGGGAGATGTGGCAACCATCACTTCCGGGAAGGAATAAGGGGACGGACTCCGGTATCGCCCAGGAATCTACGAATATGGAGAGAATGTAGATTCCCGGGCTCAAAGGTCGTCCTTTCCCCTTATTTCCTTCCCTCCGTTCCGTACTGCTGGCGTCATACGAATTGTATATAATACAATGACCTAGCTAAATCGTGATATACTACTGCTTCGGATTTAGCATTTAAACGTTATTCAAATGTGATCGACTTGATCGGATTGCCTTCAAAGTCTTTGACGGTGAAGGTATCGTTGTCCAGAATGCCGTAGGAATGGGGATAGTCTTGTTTCGGTAGTGCGATGGAGCCCGGGTTGAGGGTGTAGATGCCATTTTTAATATCGGCAACAGGAATGTGGGTATGACCCTGAATGAAGATGTCGCCGGGGCGTAAGTTGGGCAGGTTATCGATGCTATAGCCGTGACCATGAGTGACGTAGATGCGGCGTGTTCCAGCATATAGTTGTACATAGTCGCCCATCATTGGGAATTGTAGCAGCATTTGATCGACCTCTGCGTCGCAGTTGCCGCGGATGCCGATGATTTGATGTTTGTGAGCGTTGAGGGCATCGGCTACACCGGCAGGGTCATAGCCTTCGGGTAGCGGATTGCGTGGGCCGTGGTACATGTAATCCCCTAGCAAAATGAGCTGGTCGGGTTGCTCGATGGCGACTTTTTCCAGTGTGCGGTTTAGCCAGTGTAGTGAGCCGTGAATATCGGAGATGAACATCCATTTCATCGTTTATCACTCCTTGTTCGATATGTAGTCTCTTCTAAATGTAGTTCCTTCTGGTCAGGAACAGCTTTATAATTTAACTGTAGCATATTGAAAATAGAAATCGAGAATAAAAAAGGAGGATTTCAATGCATGTATCTCTTGAAGAGCGAGAAACGCCTTATTATGCTGTGATCTTTACGAGCAAGCGTACAGAGGGTGATCATGGTTATGGGAAAATGGCGGATACGATGGTGGATATGGCAGAGCAGCAGCCTGGTTTTCTCGGTGTGGAGAGCTATCGCAATGCTGAGGGTGCAGGGGTGACGATCTCGTATTGGAGTGATCTGGAATCGATCCGCAATTGGAAAGCGAATCCGGTGCATCAGCTTGCGCAGCAGCAGGGCAAGCAGCAATGGTATGATCAGTATTCGGTAAAAATATGTAAGGTAGAGCGTACATATTCATTTGAAGCATAGTGGGTAAGCTGGAGCATGTTGGTTAGCTGGTTAGTTGGATGTAGTGTGTATGAGATTAGTGCTATTTGTGAGGTTACTATTATTGGGATGACTATGGTATTGCTACTTTGTCATGAGATGGGTGCTAGGACCATCAATTCATTTTGATTATGCGTATACGCTCTCTCGGATAGTAACTTCCCCTCATCTGTATAAAATATATAAAAGGCGCTACGATTCCTTCGCTGGAATGGTGGCGCCTTTTGAATGCGATCTATACTTGTGACTACGATCTCTACTGATCGATTAGTTCTGCATAATGAAGTCACGTTGGATTTTGTAGCTTTCATCATCAAATATTTTGAGGATGTTGTATTTGGTGTCACGCTGTGCTGGAATTTTGCCAGCGGCACGGATGATATCTAGCGTTTGCTCGATATTTACCTTGTGCGTTGTACCCGCGGCAGAAACGACATTCTCTTCCATCATCGTGCTACCGAAGTCATCGCAGCCGTATTGCAGCGACAGCTTGCCCACTTCAGGGCCCATCGTTACCCATGATGATTGGAAATGCTTGATGTTGTCGAGTACGATGCGGCTAATCGCAACATTTTTCAGGTATTGCTCTGGTGTTTGCTTTTCTGCCTTCATGTTGGTGTTATCTGGCTGGAATGTCCAGGAGATAAATGCCAGGAAGCCCTCGGAGTCGTAGCCATTGCGGATACACTCATCCTGTGCGTCACGCACACGCATCATATGCAGCGCGCGCTCCTCAAACGATTCACCGAATCCGATAACCATCGTTGCGGTTGTGTTCATGCCGACTTTGTGTGCCGTCTGCATCACATCCATCCAGTCGCGCCATGAGCCTTTCAGACGACTGATTTTACGACGTGTACGGTCATCCAGAATTTCACCACCACCACCTGGCAGCGAATCGAGTCCGGCTTCATGAATCGCACGAATCGTATCCTCCATCGACAGACCGGATAGCTTTTGCATTTTCATAATCTCTGCTGGAGAGAAGGAATGCATCGTGATGTTCGGGAAATGCTGTTTAATTTTGCGCAAAATGTTCAGGTAGTACTCAAATGGCAGATCAGGATTGACCCCGCCCTGCATCAGAATCTCCGTACCCCCTACATCCTCGGTTTCTTGAATTTTTTGCAAAATCGTCTCGTCTGGCAATACGTAGCCTTCCGGTGAACCCGGACGACGGTAAAAGGCACAGAAACGGCAAAATACGTCGCAGACATTGGTATAGTTCACGTTACGACCGATGACGAATGTAGTGATCGGATCAGGATTTTTGCGAATCATGAGCTGGTTCGCTACATGACCCATTTTCTCAATCTCATCCGATTCATATAGCGCAATTGTATCTTCCACATCAAGGCGTCCGCCTTGCAGCGCTTTGTCCAGAATACGATCTACTGTATTCATATGATAGCCTCCTAATCGATTCAGGCACCAAAGGTTGATGTCGAACAGTCAATTTGAATATAGGTTGATGATGGGATAATGCAATGAAGCCACATGTGTACCCATCCTTAAAAATTGAAATAATTTCATAACGGCATGTACTATCGTAACATATTTCACATTTTAAAAACAGGCATGGAAGTGGCAGGTTGGTGATTTTTTGTAAGATGGTTGGGAATGATAGATATTTAAAAATGGAAGTGTATACGTTCGAAAATGTTTATCTAACAACCAGCAAGCTGTAGTACGATGTTAAAAAATATCAGCCTCTATACTAACCGCCTCATTTGCCCACTTCTATAGCTAAAGCAGGCTCCTGTATGGAGCCTGCTTCGATAATATCACTAATCGCTATATATGGATGCCCAGACATGTATACCATTCATATTGCCCATGAACTTGAAGGACATACCAGAGCAAACCTACTGCTATTCAGTCAATAACTATTGACTTAGTATCCCATTTACTTATTACCAAACTCACGTGGCGAGTTGCCCTGTCCGTTGGACGCACTTGTACCACCATCGACTGGCAAAATAACACCCGTAATATAGCGTGCATCCGGGCTTGCTAAGAATAGATACGCTGGTGCAACATCCTCCGCTTCAGCAATACGTTGCAGGGTGACGCGGGATTTGAACTTTTCGACCACTTCCTGTCCGCCTTCCTCGATCATCGGCTTGGTCATTTCAGTCACGGTAAAGGCTGGTGCTACGGCATTCACACGCACTCCTTTTTCACCAAGCTGCAATGCAAGCGATTGGACGAGCAGGCTGACCGCTCCCTTGGTTGCATTATAGCCTGGATGCGGCCAATCACCTGCCAGACCGGATACAGATGAGGTTGCGATCAATGAGCCCTGTGATTTGACCAGATGCGGCGTAACGGCACGTGCAAGGTAGATCTGAGCGTCCACGTTGGTGGCACGCATATTGTGCCAGTCTTCATCGGTCAGCTCCTCGATCGGGCCGGATACATTGGTACCTGCATTACTGATCACAACATCCAGCTTGCCAAAATGCGCTACCGCTTTGTCTACCAGTGCATCCACCTGCGCGCGTTCACGTACATCGGTAGGTACGATCAGATAACGATCATTATTATAGCGATCTACAACCTCATACAGCTTGTCCTCACTACGAGCAGCCAGCACAACGTTGGCGCCATTTTCCAAAAAGGCAGTCGCTACTGCACGTCCAATCCCTGTGCTTGCGCCTGTAATAAGTACGACCGAATCTTCAAATGGGTATGTGTTATGTGTCATGATGAATCCCTCCATATGATGATATTCAAAATGTAATCATGTGATGCTGTGAATGCCTTATTCGCACTGCGTGTGATTCCTATTGCCCTCGTTACTGCACATGTAGGGTCATTACCCGTTGAACATAAAAATAAACGAGCCTTACCAGACGTGTGTAGCTCATACATGGTGGTGTTAACGCTATCATCATTGACGTTAGCGGTGCTGGAGTGGAATGAAATAAAATATCGAAAAAGCGATGTATTTGTAGGAATTATGAGCTGTACAAGAAAAAACAGCCCCGGATCAGGGCTGTCTTTTCTTAATCTATATCTTATCTATATTTTCTTTCTATCTTTCTTACCTATGTCTTAGCTGTTTTCTTTTCATCCACTTTCGATCGTGCATTTACTTTACTCGACTCGGATAAACAGTGAGCCTCCCACTACCACTTGTTGTGTAGAAGCATTAATATCCTCTACACGCGTCGCCACGTTATGCGCATCGGCAACGACCGGCTGATTGTCTACTCTTTGAAATACACCTACTGGAGTATGGATTGTTGCTGAATGACTAAGAGCATCTAATCGTTGTTCCTTGGTCAGCGTTCCCAAATCTGTAAAGCTTGAATACCCAACTGATGCGGCTGGTGGTTTTTCAGCAGTGGCTCGATCATTAATCCACATGAATCCTATACCTGCTGCTATGAAAACACCGCTAATACTAAACGCAATTGCTTTTCTCATGCCTGCTCCTTTCTTCATTTCGTGCTTTTTTATTTGGTATATGTACATCTATCGGGTATTCCCAAATCCATCTACCCATTGCTAAAAAATACCAAAATAAAAAGATAAAGTCCAGCTGAATCGACTCTCCTATAAAAGAATCGAATCCACTGGACTTTTAAAATATGAATCTTGATAAGCTCTGCCATTCATACCTATCTGTCATTGCTCTTATACTTCTATCGATCGATAAATGGAGAAACGGATCAATCCAGCGCCTGCTCCAAATCCGCGATCAAATCCTCCACATCCTCCAAACCAACCGATAGACGCAGCAATCCATCGGTAATTCCACGCTCCGCGCGCACGGTGGCACCCATCGCCGCGTGTGACATCGTGGGTGGATACGATAGAATACTTTCCACCGCCCCCAGACTTACCGCTACGATCGGCAGCTGTACACGATCCAGCACCTGCTTGGCGCGTTCGCCTGAGCCGACATCGAAGGAGATGACTGAGCCATAGCCTGTGGATTGGGAGGTGTGAATCTCATGACCCGGATGAGTCGATAAGCCAGGATAATAGATCGCTTCGATATCGCTACGCGTTTGCAGCCATTCTGCGATACGTGCCGTGCTCTTCTCGCTATGCGACATCCGCGCCGCTAGGGTCTTCATGCCGCGCATAAGCAGCCATGAATCCTGTGGGCCGAGCACGGTACCGAGTCCATTTTGCAAATGCTTGAGTTGCTTGCCTAGCTCTAGCGTGCGTGTTACGGCTAACCCTGCCAGTACATCGCTATGACCGCCGAGGAACTTGGTCGCGCTGTGCAACACAATATCCACTCCAAGCTCAATCGGACGCTGGTAATACGGGGTCATAAACGTATTATCCAGCATCGTCAGCAGATGATGCTCCTTCGCCCATTCGGTCACCGCATGAATATCGGTGATTTTCAGCGTTGGATTGGAAGGTGTCTCCATATAAACCGCGCGCGTATTCGGACGCAAAGCCGCCTTCACCTGCTCCAGATCGGTCATATCCACAAAGCTAATCTCAATATTCAAACGATTCAGCACCGTTGTCAGCAAACGATACGTACCACCGTACACATCCTCGGTTACGATCACATGCTCACCTGCGGATAGCAGCAGGAAGGCCGTTGAGATCGCCGCCATACCAGAAGCAAAAGCAAAGCCTCTCGCTCCGCCTTCCAGCACCGCAATATAGTCCTCCAGCGCTTGACGTGTAGGATTACCGGAACGACTGTAATCATGCTGTGGTGGATTCAGAATATCATCCTGATGAAAGGTCGATGCCTGATAGATCGGCACGCTGGATGCACCCGTGGTCGGATCAACGGAACCGTTAAAATGAATCAGCTTTGTTTCCAGACTACGCGGTGGAATCGCACGTTTTGATGCCGTGCTGCCAGAAGTAGCAGACGCTGTAGAATCTGAAGCGGAATTTGTTGTGCCTGTATCTGTTCCTGTATTCGGCTGATTTGAATTGTTTTCATTCATTCCATTCACGCTCCTTCAACTTCCAGACGAGCCGCTTCCAGCGCTGCATCCAGATCAGCAATCAGATCATCTACATGCTCAATTCCGACTGAGAAGCGCAGCAGACGATCGTCCACGCCTACCGCCTCACGAATTTCCAACGGAATATCCGCATGGGTTTGTACCGTTGGATACGTCATCAACGACTCGACACCGCCCAAACTTTCCGCAAAGGCAATGAGCTTAATATGACGCAAAATCGGTGCAATATAGCGTGCATCTGTTACTTTGAATGAGAAGATGCCTGTATTTCCGCTTGATTGACGATTCTGTACCTCATAGCCCGGATGATCGGGCAGGCCTGGATGGAATACCTGAGCAATCTGAGGATGCTGCTGCAGATGCTTGGCAATCGTGAGTGCATTATATTCATGACGCTCCATACGTAGCGCCAGCGTCTTCATCCCTCTCATGAGCTGGTACGAATCACTTGGCGATAGTACGCCGCCAATCGAGTTGTGCAGGAAGGCAATTTCTTCCGATATTTCTGTACCCTTGGTGATGATCAGCCCTGCGAGTACGTCATTGTGTCCACCCAGATATTTACTCGCACTATGAATAACGATGTCTGCCCCCAGCTCGATCGGACGCTGGAAAAATGGTGTCAGCAACGTATTATCCACAATCGTTAGTAGCTGATGCTGCTTCGCCCAGCCTGTTACCGCAGCGATATCCGTGATCATCATGAGCGGATTGGTCGGCGTTTCAATAAATACGGCACGCGTATTGTCCTGACGTACACGCTCCAGCGCGTCCAGATCATTCGTATCCACATACGAAGCACTTACACCGAACCTCGACATAATGCGCTCCAGCAAACGATACGTACCGCCGTACAGATCAAGCGAGACGATCAGATGATCGCCCTGACCGAACATCGCAAAGATCGTTTGCAGCGCTGCCATACCAGAGCTACAGGCAAAGCCTGCATCGCCCGATTCCAGCTCAGCTACAGATTGCTCCAACACCGCGCGAGTCGGATTCGTCGTCCGAATATAGTCAAAGCCTGTACTTTTACCAAGCTCTGGATGACGGAATGCCGTCGATTGATAAATAGGGAAATTAATAGCTCCTGTTACCGGCTCGTCTACCGATCCGATCTGGGCAAGCCGGCTTTCAATACTAAGCGATGATTCCTGATTCTTTTTGTACGTCATGCGTTACGTCCTCCTCAGATATCCAAATCAACTATCATTTCTAATCATCTCTACCTTATGCAGTATCCAACCCTGAACGCTTGCAGATGATAAACTCTCCATGCTCGTTCTCACATAGCAACCATCCATAATCGTTAGAACAAATATAGTATTCAAAAAAACGACATTCCGCGATTACATGTACCATTTCGTCCAATGTTAAAGCAAGCACATGATGTCGCTCATTATCTTCATCTACGATAAATAGTAGCTTCTGATTCGCCCGCATATCCGAATCGCAGTATTGGCGAACGATATGCTCGATTCCCATATATGACTGATCGTCGTCCGAATGCTGTCTATGCACTACATGTCTCAGTTCAAGCCACCATGCACGAGGTACACCACCCACATACATACTCTCAATGGCTCGAATCACCTCTTCTGTAGCAGGAACTTCATGATCGCGAATATTCCCGGTCAAGCACGCTTCTTCCAGCTCCTGACGCAAACTGCGATGGAGCGAATGCTCTTCGTACGTGTCCATATCAAATCGAATACAGACCTGCCTGAGCTTTTTCCGCTTCCAGATCGTACGGTGTTTCCTGGTAGACGTAATAGTTCAGCCAGTTGGAAAATAGTAGATTGGCATGTGCACGCCATTTGGACGGTGGTGTACGCGTTGGGTCATCGTTTGGAAAATAGTTTTTCGGTACGGCAATATCCATACCTTTAGCAATATCGCGGTCATATTCCCATTTGAGCGACAGCGGATCATATTCCGAGTGCCCCGTAACGAAAATCTGCTTCCCATCCTGCGTAGCTACGATATAGATGCCTGCCTCATCTGATTCAGACAAAATTTCAAGCCCTGGCACATTCTCGATATCCTCGCGGCGCACTTCCGTATGACGGGAATGGGGTGCATAGTACCACTCATCAAACCCACGTAGCAGCGGTACATTGCTCTTATTGAGCGTGTGCGGGAATACGCCGAAGCATTTCTCTGGCAAATCCACCTTTGGAACACCAAAGTGGTGATACAGCCCTGCCTGTGAAGCCCAACAGATATGCATCGTCGACGTCACATTTGTTTTGCTCCAGTCGAAGATTTCCTGAATCTCCTCCCAGTAGTTCACATCCTCGAATTCCATCGTTTCCACCGGTGCGCCTGTGACGATCAGACCATCAAAGCGCAGATGCTTCACTTCAGGGAATGTTTTATAAAAGGTATTCAGGTACTCTGCCGATGTGTTTTTGGAAATGTGCGAGCGAGTATGCAGCAGGTACACATCCACCTGTAGTGGACTGTTACTGAGCAAACGCAGCAGCTGCGTCTCGGTCGTTTCCTTCGTTGGCATCAGGTTGAGCAGAGCGATGCGCAGTGGACGAATGTCCTGCTGGTAGGCACGCGACTCGTCCATTACGAAAATATTTTCTCCGGTCAGAATTTCCTTTGCCGGTAAGCTGTCAGGGATTTTGATTGGCATTGTCATTCACTCCTTATAGATGGTTGGTCATGCAGCGAAAAGCGTGCCCGTATAGTGAAAGGAGGTGCGCAAATACGCAAAAAGACCTTTCTCGATGGAGCTGAGAAAGGTCGTATACGCAAACAAGCTGCGTCTGTATAGCGCCTCTCTCATCTGTCAGCAGATACCAGATACTTCATCGTAGGATGTACCTGTATCTCTGCTAGAATTAGCACCGTACAGTATATGACTGCCGGTTGCCGGGCTTCATAGGGCTAGTCCCTCCGCCTGCTCTTGATAAGATTCGCTGTATTTGATTATGGGGTAAAACAGGAAATACGGAATTACTTATACCATAATTTATACTACTTCCCTACCTATCGTCAAGAGAATGTTCAGCCGATAAAGATGTTATACACGTGTAGATAGGAGCAAATTAGTCAGCAGAATCGCATACAAACACCAAAATTCTTTTTCATTTCATCCACTGTGAGAAAATCACTAATACTAGACTTGAAAGCCTGCTGTCTCCACGGTATACTTAACAAGTATTTGACGTATTTTCATGTTTTTCATAAAACATTGCGTATACGATATCATTCAAAACTGATCATAAAGAGGTGAATTTCAAGATGGAAGGCGACCCGAGGACCAGCTTGCCGCAACGATATACCCAATCACAGGAATGGAACGACAATAGGATACCGGAGGAGCGCGCCATGTTGAAAAGATCATTTTCATATAATAGCGAAGCTTAACAGAAGTGTGTACAATTGCCGTCTCTTTTCCTGCTCATTTTAAAATGAAAAAGGAGTAGAGCATACTATGAAAATTCGGCACGTAAACGCCGGCAATTTCACGCTGGTTGAGGATGTTAACGAAACACTGATTGCACCGGAGGAAGGCTTTTACTGGATTGACGCTGGTCTTGATGATCTGATCCTGCTTCAACCTCTCTTTATGCTACATGATCTGGCGGTTGAGGACATGATGGGCGATGAAGAGCAGCGGCCAAAAATCGAGATTTACGAAAATCACTACTTTATCGTTGTGAACAGTATTCGTTTTGACGATGAAGAGATTTTTTTGCGCGCACTGAACATTTTCCTGGGACGTCATTTTATTATTACGGTGACCAAGCAGAAGATTAGCGAGCTGCGCACGCTTAAGCCGATTTTGTGGGAAGAGGAAGTTAGTCGTCCTGACAAATTCATGTACTTGCTCGTCGATCTGGTGGTCGATAACTACTTTACAGTAGGTGACCGGATTGAGGATCAGATTGAACGGCTTGAGGAAAGTATTCTGATGAGCACGAAAAAATCGCATTTGAACGAAATTATCGGTTTGCGCGGTGAGATTCTGTGGCTCAAGCGTGTACTCGGCCCACAGCGCGAGGTGATCAATACGCTGAACAAAAAGGATCTGCGTCTGATCGATGATCAATTGCAAAAGTATTTTAGTGACGTGTACGAGAATGCGGTCAAAGTATCCGAGATGTTCGATACATTCCGCGATCTGATGGGCAACTTACGAGAAGCCTATCAGTCCAGTATCGCCAACCGTGCCAATGAAATTATGCGCGTGTTTACCGCGATTACGACGATATTCATGCCGCTGACGGTGATTACCGGTATTTATGGGATGAACTTTGAAAATATGCCTGAGCTCAAATGGCATTTTGGCTATCCGATGGTCATTGGTATTATGATCGCGCTCGGTCTGACGATGTTCTTTACGTTCCGTAAAAAGGATTGGATCTGAACAGTTGGAGGTCATTTCTCCCCGGCCTGTTATTCCGATCCAGTTACAAAGACTCGTAAGACAGCTGTGATCCGAAAAATGAATACCTATTGGTACACGACACTTATTATAGTGATGCTAGTAGAAAATGCGTGTTATAGACAACTTATATAAAAGCCCCTTTCACTCAGGAAAGGGGCTTTTATTATTTCATATTGGTTTGGTTTGATATTTGTTTGATATTCGCTCTATATACGATTTAGATCCGCTTTAGATCCACTTCCATTTTATATTGCTGTATAGACTTGCATCCTGCTTGACGATGTGACGAATGGTTTGCAAAACAGCACCTATCCCTCACACTACCATCTTCATTACGGAATCTCCATCCAGCGCTCCATCGTCTCCGCATTCAAGTGCTCTAGACTGGCAACGGTGAAGTGAGCATTATCCATAATATGATGCAGGCTGACGCCGATCGTCTTCATCCCTGCCTGACGCACGGATTGCAGACAATCCGGTGAATCCTCAATCACCATACAATGGTACGGGTGAATGCCGACCGACTCCGCTGCGAGAATGAAGCCTTCTGGATCTGGCTTCGGATGTGTAATATCCTGTGCCTGCACGATCGATGAGAAATAATGCTCCATACCGAGTCGCTCCATAATGCGACGTGCATCAGGACGATCCGAGGCGAGCAGTACAGCTACATTTTGCTCGCGTAGCTGAATGAGTAGATCCTCTGCACCTGGTAGCAGGAATTCGCGTTTAAGCTGCTCTACATCCATCGTCTCGACTCGTAAAATAGGCGCTTCGATATGATCTGCCTGTACCGTTTTCTTCGCAGGCGGTGCTTCCGCTCCGGCTCCTTTGGCTGCTGCACCTGCATCCTGTGCTTTGGCAGCTTCCTTGCTGCTTGTGTCGTTCTTTTTCAGCTGCTTTTTGCTAGAGCCCGCAGATTCCTTTTGTCCAGCATCTGCATGGCGCGTCGCTGCACTAGGATCAGGAGCAGACGATACGGACGCTTGCTTGGTCTTCTCGTCTTCTTTGTTCTTTTTGTCCTCTGCATCGGCCGCTGCCTGTGCTTCCGCTTCTTTGCGACTTTCGTTTTCATTGTGACGCTTTAACGAAGCTTCCGCATGGGCAGCTCGCTGCGACTCCTGCTCAGTACGCTCGGACTCTTCCTCTGGAATGGCATCCGGCGTATACGCCTCGGCATAGCTTGTATCCTCCATGCTCGGCATCGGGATGAGTACACCCTCCAGACCGAAAATGACCGCCTTGAGCGTCCGGTTCTTGATCTCCAGTGGACGTGTCATCGCAACGACACGCTGCTCATCATAATGCGATATCGTCAGCGGCTCACCGCGAATGATACGATAGGTCGTCATATTTTGTTCAATCGTAATATCCAGCAGACGGTTCTGGAATTGTACACGGAAGCTATAGCGCGTCCAGTTCGGCGGTAGCTTAGGTTCAAAATGCAGGATGCCATTGTGCTGACGCATCCCTGCGAATCCGCCAACAATCGTCAGCCAGCTGCCTGCCATCGATGCGGCGTGAATCCCGTCTTTAACATTGTTATGGAAGTCATCCAGATCCATACGTGCCGATTGAATAAAGAACTCGTATGCCGGGTCCATCGTACCCAGCTCGGCAGCAATAATCGCATGAATAGCCGCAGATAGGGACGAATCATGCGTTGTCAGTGGCTCATAGTAGCCATAGTTACGTACCTTTTCGATCTTGGTGAATCGATGACCGAGCAAATACATCGCCAGGATCAAATCCGCTTGCTTGAGCACCTGATGACGATAAATCACGAGTGGGTGGTAATGCAGCAACAGCGGATATTTATCGGATGGCGTATTTTCAAAGTCCCAGATTCCTTTATCCAGGAACGAATCATCCTGTCCGATCAGACCGCTCTGGCGATGGATATAAATCGCATCTGCCGCACGTTCCCATACGTCAATCTCCTCGTCGGTCAGCCCCATCGGACTACCAAGTAACGATTCATAGTTGGCAAAGTCATTTTCTTTCCAGTGTTTTAGCTTGCGTGCAGTAAATTCCAGCTGATCCTTTACCATCATATTGGTGTAGGTGTTGTTGTTCACAATCGCTGTATATTCATCCGGGCCAGTTACTCCATTAATACAGAAGCCTTTACCTGGAATCCAGTCACCTACTGACAGGAAGAAGCGACAGGTCTCCACGAGCATCTCCAGACCCTTTGTTTGCAGGAAGTTCTCGTCATCGGTCGCTTCTGCGTATTGAATGACCGCATGTGCCACATCGGCATTAATATGATACTGCGCCGTACCACCTGGATAGTATGCAGATACCTCTTCACCACCAATAGTACGCCACGGATACAGTGCGCCCAGTGCAGCCATTTCGACCGCACGCTCACGCGCCTTCGGCAGCGTATGATAGCGGAATTCCAGCAACTGATGTGCTAGCTCTGGCTGCGTGTACAGGAAAAACGGCATAATATACGTTTCTGTATCCCAGAAATAGTGTCCCTCATAGCCTTCACCTGTAATCCCTTTTGCCCCGATATTGGTCTTGCCATCGCGGCCGACCGACTGGAACAGATGGAATGCATTGAAGCGTAGGCCCTGCTGGAGCTTCTCGTCGCCTTCTACCTGAATATCAGCCGTTTCCCAGAAGGCTGCCAAGTGATCCTGTTGCAGTTGGGCGAGCTTATTGAAGCCATCCTTGCGCATATCATCCAGTGTCGATTCTGCCAGAATCGGCAAATGGGCAGGCTCATAATCGCGGGAGGTATAGTAGACAATACTCTTTTCCAGTACAGCCTCCTGATCCTGTTGCAGGTTGAAAATAAAATGCTTTTCAATGCGCTGCTCCTGCTCCTCGGTTTTGAGCTCATATTTGCGATTAGCACGGTGATCGGCAGCACAATACAGATTAAACTCAGTTTCCGAGGTGCGCTGCTCCAGTGCCATACGCGTACGTTCGCTCACTTTACCAACGGTTTCCAGCACCTGTCCGGTAAATGCAGCACCTGCACGTGGATCACCCTCGCTAATCTCGTTATGCACCTCGCCATTTAGCGCTGAGACAAGTGTGATCTCGCCAGAGAAATTGAGCGGCTTCACGGTATAACGAATCATCGCCATATGCTTATTTTCAAAGGAAACGAGACGTTCGATACAGATCGAGATACATTTACCGCGTCCACTTTCCCAGGTCATCCGACGTGTCAAAATGCCCGTCTGCATATTCAGCACACGTTCATAATCGATAATACGCCCAGCCATCAGATTGAAGCGTTCACCCTCGATCCACAGCTCGATAATCTTGCTGTCGGTCACATTCAGCATCGTCTGACGCTTGCGTGCATAACCATAGGCTTCCTCACCATAAATAATATCTGCTGAATCGTAAAAACCATTCAGGTATGTACCATTCAGCGCGTCGACCTCCGGCACATCCATGCCTTCCTCAAAATGCCCGCGCATTCCGATATAGCCATTCGCAACGGTAAAGACCGTTTCACTGCGACGATTGTATTGCGGATTAAATGAAGTTTCCCGAATCACCCACGGTTCGACTTCATAGATTGTTGATCCTTCTCTCATCAGGTCGTTCCCCTTTCTTCATGTAAGCTGGTAGATGTGTTGGTATCACTTAATTATCGCTGATGCTGATCGACCACTGCCACGTTCCGGCCGTACCGGACAGGTATCTGATGATAGTATCCTGTTGAAGGTCACTCGGGTGCTATCCATTCATTAACCACATTTTGAGGTGGAAAGCCCTTACAGAGAAATATTAACTGGTTTAGATGTGAAATTAAAGTGGAATATTGAGTTTTGCCGAGTGATGTCGTGGGAAAGTTACATCGCTCCGGGGAGAGATAAGGGGACGGACTCGGGTGGAGCCGCGGGAATCTTTGGGAATGGGAAGGAATGAAGATTCCCGCCCCTCCAAAGCAGTAAGATATTTTGCTCCGCAAAAATCACTTTTTCATTGAACCTCGTGTTAGAAATTCACTAACACTATAAGTCGTCCTTTCCCCTTATTCTCTCCCCTTCGCTTGGTGCAAATTTGATCGTACGAATTAGGGTGTAGGAGTCAATATTGCACTTTTGGGGAGGAAGTGGCAGGTGGAGGACAATAAAAAATAGTTCCTTCTTCGACATGAAAGAAGGAACTATTTTTTATAATTGCAGTTACGGATTCGTTTTGTTGCCAATGGATTGAAGTCAGATACCATTGGTAATTGCTATGTCCTTGCTCCACCCTGTTTAGCTTCATCTTATTCCGCGTCTTCTGTCGCTTCTACCTCATCATATGCACGGCTGCCGAGCCAGAGTAGGACGGTGATGATCGCGAAGGCGATCAGTGCCATGAATGGGATGGTGATGAAGCCTAGAAATTCGAAATAATCTTTGCTACATGATACGCCACCTGTGCAGGGGGCGATCTCATCCAGTGCGGGGATGTGCTGCTTCGCATAGTGATAGATGGCGATCACACCGCCGATGATGGTCATTGGGATGGCATAGCCGACGATACGGCGATCGTTGCGGTAGGCAGCGATACCGAGCAGGATCACCTGTGGGTACATGAAGATTCGCTGATACCAGCACAGCTTGCACGGTTCCCAGTGGAGCACGTCACTCAGAAACAGACTGCCGCCGGTGGCGATGATGGCAACAATCCAGGCTAGATACAGATAATATTTTGACAAAAACAGCTTAAAGCCGCTCGTCCTCATATCCGTCAGCCCTCCGATCCCGTCTGATTTTTAGCTTCAGCCTGTGCTTTTTCGATAGCTGCCTTGATAGCATTATAATCGCCAAGATCGCCAGTATACTGTACGCCATTAATGAAGATGGATGGTGTACCTGGGATGTTCAACTCCTGCCCCTTTTTAAATTGAGCATTGACTTGATCCGCATACGTTTTATTGTCGATATCCTGACGTAGCTTGGTTGTATCGATACCTAGCTTCGCATTTTCAGCCAATTGAACAAGATAATCTGGGGTTGCCCAGTTCGTATTCTCATCCTTCTGGTTTGTATAGATCTCGTCCAGATACTTCCAGAATGCGTCATTATTTTGATGATATACCGACTCTGCTGCCAGCGCTGCTGTAGTGGAGTCCGGGCCGATGAACGGGAAGTTTGCAAAGTGCATCGAGACCGTACCATTCTCGACAAAGTCTGCTTGAATTTTCGGCACGATCTGTTCGTTGAATAATTTACATACCGGGCATTTAAAATCACCAAATTCTACAATCTTCACCGGTGCATTAGCATCGCCTTTGACTGGCATCTGGCTGTAATCAAATGTAGTTTGGACGCCCTCTGTTTTGTTGTTCGGAATGAGGACGATCAGCGCTACGACAACGACGATAACGGCTACTGTACCGATGATCAGGTTACGCATCGTTTTACGCTGACGCTCTTGCTCCTTTTGCTTGTACGCCTGCTGTTGCTGGCGCTTTACCTCTGGATTACTCTTTTTCTTCTGATTTGGCTTAGCCAATCGTTGCACCTTCCTCTCCCTCAAGTGCGAGCTTCGCCAGCGCGATTGCACCGCACAGACCTGCATTATCGCCAAGCTCTGGATAAACGATATATTGATCCAGATGCTGGGATAGGCTAGGATGCTGTACGTAACCGTTCAATAGCTCACTCAGTTTGGTGCGAATAAGCGGGAACAATTGCTCCTGCTTCATCACACCACCACCCATAATGATCTTTTGCGGAGACAGGATCAGGACATAATTCATGAGCGCCTGAGCGAGATAATAAGCTTCCATTTCCCATGCTGGATGATCTGGAGTTAGCTCGGAACCTTTGATATTCCAGCGTTTTTCGATAGCAGGGCCAGCAGCCATGCCTTCCAGACAATCGCCATGATAAGGGCAGAAGCCTTCAAATGTATCCTCTGGATGACGACGTACAAGGATATGACCCATTTCTGGATGCGACAGACCGTGCAGCATTTTGCCATCTACCACTGCACCTGCACCGATGCCTGTACCTACCGTAATGTACATGCAGCTATCCAAACCACGCGCTGCACCCCATGTGTACTCACCCAGCGCTGCACCATTCACATCCGTATCAAAGGACATCGGAACAGAGAAATGCTTTTTCATATGTCCCACAAAATCGAACTGACCCCAGTGCGGCTTAGGAGTTGTCGTTATGTATCCGTATGTCGGGCTGCCCACAATCGGATCAATCGGCCCGAAAGAACCAATACCGAGCGCCTCGATGTCTTTACCTTCAAAAAAGGATACGACGTTTTTCATCGTTACTTCTGGCGTTTCGGTCGGAAAGCTTGCCCGCTCCAAAAT
Source organism: Paenibacillus hunanensis (assembly GCF_034055775.1). Lineage (NCBI taxonomy): Bacteria > Bacillati > Bacillota > Bacilli > Caryophanales > Paenibacillaceae > Paenibacillus > Paenibacillus hunanensis. Next base: position 4,088,139 of record NZ_CP139194.1, read on the forward strand.
CTGCCCGTCCTCTGTTCCGATTCCACATACGAATTTGGTACCGCCTGCCTCAATTGCTCCAAGTTTTCTCATTAATCATGCGTCTCCTTTGCAGCATCCTTATGGATGGTCAATATAAGTATGTGCAGGCTCTTCATCATAGCGCAGTAATATGTCGATTGCATGTCAAAATGTCACACAGCCTCTATACTGCCATTCGATCAAGAGCCCTAACATGTGAACATGAATAAAGCGATACACGATCATGACTACATCACAATCTGCGATTTGTACACGACTCGGCTGTAGCCCGGCCTTTCATTTGTCTCGAAGAGAAGGTTGGCATTGGCGTAGCTTCTATATGCAAGTAGCCACATTACATACGAGCGTGCCTTTAACCACTAATTCCCTGTACCGCCGAATACGAGTGTATTACTGAGCAGACGACCAGGCGAGGTGACGACTTTACCGCCAGCTAGCATGCCAGAGGAAGCGCCTCCATCCAGATTCATTGCCTGTACAGCGCCTAGCTTCTGCATCACGGCTGCCCATTGCTTCATCGTTGCACCCGGCACCGTTGCAATCATCACCGAGCCATCTGACATGATAGCGATACCGCTACGTGCGCCAGCAGCATTCAGAATTTTCGGGTCCTGAAAGCCTTCTGCTGCTGCATTCAATGCCAGCTTGCCATCCGTCACCAGACGCGGGCCTGCACCGACAGCGGTAACTACATTTTCCCATGGAATCGCCTTGCCGTCGATATTGGTATAACGAATATCCATCGTTACTTTAGAACCGATGACAAAACGGTCTGCCATCGATTTCATATCGCCGCTAAATACGATGACATAACCGTCAGACGGAATCGTACTGTTGGCGTTATTCTTTTTCAAAACGACCTTGCCATTGCGTACAGTGACGGCTACGCCGCCATTATAGCCGGTCGTCGATCCGCGATCAGGCGTGTACACGATCGATGTACCACTTGCCGTTGAAGATGGGATACGATTAAACCAGACGGCATACCAGCTGGAGCCACGTCCTTCCGGTGGAGTCACCTGACCGGACACTTCAATACGAAGTGAATCCATCATCGCAGTTCCATTGGCTGTAAATCCAATCGTCGTTCCATAGCGTCCGATATGCATCAATCGACCACCAGAGATCAATGTACCATAGGGATCAGGTGGCCCACCGTAGGAATCAAAAAATGCTCCATTGATCGCCGCCTTCGCTCCATATGCAGAAGCGATAGACGACAAAGACGCTGTACGTCCAACCTGATGATTCGCCAGACCGACCGCCGTTGCTGTACCTTTGGGGATGCGTACGGTCTTCACGGTAAAGCTACGACCAGCTGCCTTAACTGTCACCGTGCTGGCAGTCAGCTTGCTACCTGCTGCCTGCGCTTCCTTAACAGGCGCAACCGATACGAGACTAACCAGCAGCACGAAAGCAAGCAATAATGCCGACAGACGTTGCGATCCGCGTATGAATCCTGCGCTCAAAATACGCCAACTCCTAGCATAGAGCACAAGCTTTTGATCTCAAGCTCTTCAAATTTGTCGATGATCTTGTTATCTTCCAGCAGCAGCAAGCATTCATCCAGCGTGCACACAACAGGCACCTCGCGATGGATAGTCGCAAGGCGACGGGACAGATGCAGCATATCCAGATCAGCTTCGATCTTTTTACGAACCGATGGAGTTAGCTGTTCCAGATTGTCCAGAATGCCTTCGACAGAGCCGTATTCCTTCACCAGCTTCACTGCTGTCTTCTCACCGATGCCTTTGACACCTGGATAGTTATCGCTTGCATCGCCCATAAGCGCTTTCATATCGATAATCTGTGCTGGTGTTAGTTCTTTTTCTTCCATTAATGATTCCGGTGTATAGACCTTATAGTTGCCATAGCCTTTTTTCATAATGATCACGCTTGTACGATGATCAACAAGCTGTAGCATATCATGGTCTCCAGTCAAAATCATAACCTCCATGCCCTGCTCCAGCTCGCGTGCCAGTGTACCGATGCAGTCATCCGCTTCATAGCCCGGTGCGCTCAGATTCGGAATGCCCATACTATCCGTCACATCCAAAATCAGATCAAATTGCGGAATCAGATCATCCGGTGCTGCTGTACGATTCCCTTTATAATCAGCAAATTCCTCGCGTCGGAACGTCTGTGTTCCCAGATCCCAGCAGCAAGCAATATGCGTCGGTTCGTACTGGCTTACCGCATCCCATAAATAACGGACAAATCCGTAAATTGCATTCGTCGGTATGCCGTCCTTCGTGCGGCGAATATAGCCCGTCTGTGCCGTTGCATAATAAGCACGGAATAATAATGCCATGCCATCGACAAGCATCATCTTTTGTTGTTTCAATTCAGTCAATGTGTACTCTCCCCTATGCGTGTAAAACCAGTTTGATTCTATCATACCGAATTTGTTCAAAGCTGTACAACTATTCACAACGTTTTATAGGGCATATTTATGAATAGAAAAAGACTCCTCCATTTAGAAGAGCCTTTGGGATCAAAGACGGGTATTTATTTTAACAACTCTCTGCTTACTCCATTTAGAGGCAAGGAGACTACACAATCATCGTCAACAGACAATAGAGTATAAAACGTATACAGCGTCACTTGGATCACATCACTTTTTTAATACATAAGTGAATTCCCAGACTGCTTCATTGCCAGAATAACGTCCACGATTTTCAGTTACCGTTACACGTAACTTTACGGTAGAGCCACTGGATGAGATCGAAGATACACTAACCGTTTTGGAGCTTTCTCCGTCTTCTGGGATTTTATCCTGCTCCTGCACATAAGCGTAAAGTTTGATCTTGCCGTTGGAACCAGCTTTGACCGTTACGCTTTCTCCTTCTTCCAAGCTTTTACCGCCTGCTGTGGCTTCCGTATACCATTCATTGCCTACATGATCGTTAGAAACGAGACTCACCTTGGTTAACGTGACTTTACAAGACGAACTTGCTGCTGTTGCTGCAGGTGTCGTAGTGAATAACAAAGATGCACCTATAACTAATGCTGCCGATGCTTTCGCCAACTTGTTTATCATCTTTTATCCCCTTTTGATCGCTTGGATCAGATACTTAGCTACCATCTCATTATAATCTATATTTTATAATATATCCTTATTATTCCTAAAAAATACATATTATATAAATGAAGAAATATAGGAAGGTATAGGAGATGTCATGGTATGATCAAATAGCTTGAACATGACGACTCAATTTATTCCGTCGACTTTTATTCATGTTTCGATCTGTCGCTTCATAGATACATCCACTTCATCCTGCTCACTCAGCTTAAACTCATACCGCTCATACAGACGACGAGCCGAGCTGCCCTGTAGCACATTCAGCGTCACCGTCTGTCCATGCAGCCTTGTATCCGATAGCACCTCGGCAAGGACGGCACTGCCTATTCCTTTCCCCTGATAATCGGGATAAATATAAAAATGCTCCAGCACATACCCCTCGTCTTCTTCTGGACGCACAGCGATGCAGCCTACAGGCAGCCCCTGCACGGTAATCACCTGTGTACAGTCTGGCTGAAATGAATTTAAAAACCGTTGTCTGACCCGTACTTCATCGTATCGATTCAGACGAGTCAGATCATCCTTTAATACCATCGCACGTAGCTCCGCAATCCAATTCGCATCATCGAGGGATGCGGGCTGTAGTTCATATTGAGGTAATTGAGAACGGCTAGATGAATCAGGCATAATAAAAACTCCTCCATATGTAGATTAGGAGGAGTTTATCATGAATGGATATAACTTGCACAGACGCTATGATTAGCTTCTAAAGTATAACGCTCAAGCCTTCCAAGCCTGTTCATACAGGTCTGCCTTGAAGCCTACAGTAACGCGATCGCCGTCAGTCACGATCGGGCGCTTGATCAGCTTGCCATTTTGCGATAGCAGCTCTAGCTGTTCTTCGGCGCTCATTGTCGGCAGCTTATCCTTCAAGCCGAGACTTTTATACACTTCGCCGCTCGTATTGAAGAACTTTTTCAATTCCAGATCGCTATGCTCAACCAGCTCTCGCAATTGCTCGGCAGTTGGCGGTGCATCGACGATATGGATTAAGTTCAGCTCATGCCCTTGCTCCTTTAGCCATTTGATGGCATTACGGCAGGTGCTGCACGGTGGATATTGATATACGGTTAATTGACTCATCGTTATACTCTCCTTTTTTGAACATAAGATTTAGCATCGGCTCACGACTCCAGCTCTCCAGCTTGACCACGCAAATGTCGATCCAGCCGCTCCAGATCAGCTGGCAATGGCGCCTGAAACAATAGCTTCTGCCCGGTTGCGGGATGTACGAAGCCCAGCTCATAGGCATGTAGCGCCTGACGATTCACGATACGATCCAGTTCAGCAATTCGCTCTGCGTCCGTAGTAGTAGCGACCGGTGCCAGCGGATTCTCTGCCGCATAGCCATACATCGGATCACCAATCAGCGGGCAACCGATATGCTTCATATGCACTCGAATCTGATGCGTGCGCCCCGTTTCCAGCTCCAGTGATACAAGTGCTGCATCATGCTCCGCAAATGTATCCAGCGTGGCATACCGAGTAGCCGCATCATAGCCATCTGGCGTGACGATACGGATATGCGTATGCTCGGGATGACGATCGATTGCCCCTTCAATACGACCGGATAGTGGCTGTGGTAGATGATGCACGTAAGCCTTGTACGATTTGAACACCTCGCCACGAATCATCTGCTCGGAAATATGCTGGTGGGCGTACGGATTTTTCGCAATCGCCAGTACGCCAGATGTCTCCTGATCCAGTCGATGCACCGGACGGAAGCGGAACTGTACGCCCTGCTCCTTCCAATAATGCACCACACCGTTTGCCAGCGTATCCGTATAATGCCCATGTGTAGGGTGCACGATCACGCCAGCTGGCTTATTTAAAATGAGTAAATGCTCATCCTCAAACAAAATATGCAGCTCCATCGGCTGTGGCAAAATATCGTCTGAGCTTTCGCGTAGCATTCGTACCTCGATCACATCATTTCCCTTTACCTTGTGATCAACATATACGCGCTGTCCATTCAGCTCTACCCCACGCTGCGTCATTTTCAGACGAGATAGCAGCTTACGTGAAATGCCCATGCGACGATTCAGTATCGTTTTGAGCAGCATACCTTCATCCTGCGGCTCAATCGTATAGACAATCGGCGGATAATAATCCTGCACATCTGGGTGGCTGAACCTGGCTTCATTGTCATTCATATTGCGGTCATTCATATTGCTGTATATTCCTCTCCTTCACCGCTGTTTCCGGCAGAATCTGCACTCTGTCCATCAGCGTCTACCTCACTCTTCATTACGTCGAAATACACGCGCACTGCGCACATATTCCACATCCGCTACACCTGACCGTACATTCGCTGTACGTGCCACAACAAAGAAATAATCCGACAAGCGATTCAAATATTGCCTTACAGCTGGATTGATCTCCTGCTCCGCTGCCAGTGTAACTACACGTCGTTCAGCACGGCGGCATACGGTACGACATACATGCAGCGCTGCGGCAAGTGCACTGCCTCCTGGTAAAATAAACCGCTCCAGCGCAGGATTCTCACTCTCATAGCGATCGATCCACTGCTCTAATCGCTCCGACATGGAGGCATCTACTTTATAGCGATCCACCGACAATTGAACAAAAGCAAGATCCGATCCGCAATCGAACAGCTCCTGCTGAATCTGAATCAGATCCTCACGCAGATCCGATAGCTGATCCTCCAGCGCCATTGCAGCCGCCTGACCGACAAAGCTATTCAGCTCATCGATTGTACCATACGCTTCCACCTGTATATCGTCTTTACGTACACGTCCCCCGATCACCGAGGTCTGTCCTTCATCTCCTGTACGTGTATAAATATTCATTCCTGCTTTCCTCCCCACATTATATTTGCCACCCGTACACTTATTATTTGATCCCTATATTTGATTCATTTTCGCTCGATCATCCGTAGCATGTTATTTCTAATCTGTATAGCCGTAATCCATCCTATTGTTCTAACTTCCCAGCCATCTATCGCTGCCCTACCCGAACAATAAAAGACAAGCCGCAACGTGAGTATCTACTATTCGCGCTGTGGCTCGTCTTGTTCTTATTCACTTATCGCTGCGTTGCTGTACGCTAAACTATACTTCTTCATCGCCTGCATCGCTATATCACGAAGCTTAATCCGTCAGCGCCTTCAATACTTTGACCGCCTTATCATGATTCGCGAAAATTGGAATCGTCGCATACAGATCATCTGCCTTGTACCCGATCGCTTTGAACGATGACATCTGACTTACCGGAATTGCAAACAGATGCTCCGTCTGCTTGGCAGGATCGGTATCATCCACATTCGCTGCTCCTTTAGTCACGCCATCTTTATACTTGGTTGCATCAAAGTCCTTATCCAGTACCATATGACCACCATTGACAGCATAGCCCTTCATATCCGCTTCTGGCAAAATCACAATATCATCGGTACGATCCACATATTCAAGCACAAGCTTTTCCGGGGAATACACCGGCGTTGTGCTAACGGTTACAGTCATATTATTGCCAAGCTTTTGCTGCAAATTTTTCCCGATCTGATCTGCAAACTCCTGTGGGAATCCATCCTTGCCCATAATGAAAATCTGAACATGATTCGGATCGGCAGCACTTTCCGTGCTCCCCCCACAGCCTGCCAGTATCGCAATCATACTAATTGCAAGTGCGCATACTATTCCTTTTACCCATGCCTTCACCGGTGTTCCCCCTTCGACTTAACTATGTCTCATCATACCATATCCATTGCAGGCAAAAAAAGAAGACCCTATGTATAGGATCTTCATCGGCTAAAACGTGTTCTGCATCGGATGGCGGGCAGCAGTCACCCGTTGAAACTGGTAGAGTGCTCGTGCCTCTTCGTCAAGGCTATGTATCGGATGACTCCTCGTATTGCTGATCTGATATCGATTCCATGTCTGTATCTAGATTGCAGTTCGAAGCTAGTTCCCCTGTTTGCTATTGTAGCGCATATGCATGTACTCATTAATTCGAATATCAAGCAGCATACTAATCTCAAGCACATCTTCCACAGTAAACGATTGTTTTTCGATAAACATTTGCTCCATACGTGTACGAAGCATATGAATCTCATTTTCCAGAGAAATTAATTGCGTCGCGTGATCTGGTTTCTGTGGCCAAGGTGCTTTATTCTCTGACAGCATAAGTCCTCGGTACATTGGTACCGAATATTCAGCACAATACAAGTAATTCCCTCCTTATAACAAAAAATTCCTGCTTCCGAAGACCTATTATAGCACAGGTCTAACGAAATGGAAGCAGAAATTTGATGAAGAGGTTAAATTAACATTTTTTTATTTACAGTGACATTAATGGAAATTATTTTATTTTATGCAAAAATGATCCTATACGCTCTAATGCTTCACTTAGCTGGGCTACCGATGTCGCATAGGAACAGCGAATAAAGCCTTCGCCACCAAGCCCGAATACGCTACCCGGCACTGCCGCGACGCGTCCTTCCACCAGCAGCTGCTGAGCAAATTCCTCCGATGTTAAGCCGGTAGAGCTAATACTTGGGAAGGCGTAAAATGCTCCCTGCGGCTCATGACATTCGAGTCCAATGCTGCGGAATCCATCTACAATCAGACGGCGACGGCGGTTATACGACTCCACCATCTTGTCCTTTTCCTCCAGCCCATTCGTCAGTGCTTCCAGTGCAGCAACCTGACCCATCACCGGCGCACACATGACCGTGTACTGGTGAATTTTGAGCATAGCAGAGATCAGATCAGGGTGTCCACACGCATAGCCCATCCGCCAGCCTGTCATTGCAAAGGCTTTGGAAAAGCCGCTTACAAGAATCGTACGATCCTTCATGCCCGGAATCGAGGCAAAGCTAACGTGCTTGGTGCCATACGTAAGCTCCGCATAAATTTCATCGGAAATAACGATCAGGTCGTGCTTCTCTACTACTTTAGCAATCGGCAACCAATCCTCATAGGTCATAATCGCGCCTGTCGGATTGCTTGGATAACAGAGAATGAGAATTTTCGAGCGCGGTGTAATGCTCTTTTCCAATGCTTCAGCAGTCAGCTTGAAGTTATTTTCAGCAAAGGTCTCAATGCCGACCGGCACACCGCCACCAATCGCCGTAATTGGCGAATAGGAGATATAGCATGGCTCAGGGATTAGAATCTCGTCGCCAGGTGCGATCAATGCACGCAGTGCCAGGTCGATCGCTTCACTACCACCTACGGTAACGAGCACCTCGTCCTTCGGATCATAGGATGTTTTGAATTCATTTTCTAGATAAGCAGCAATCGCTTCACGCAGCTCCGGCATACCGGAATTGGACGTGTAACGGGTATAGCCACGTTCGAGTGAATACACACACGCTTCGCGTACATGCCAAGGCGTAATAAAATCCGGCTCGCCCACGCCCAGTGTAATAATATCCTTGCTGGCGCTTACCAGATCGAAAAATTTGCGGATACCGGAAGGCTGGATGCCACGAACAAGTGGTGATAGATACGACTCCATCGATTTTGGCTCTCCGGTCGTCTGATCTTGGTTGACAATCATAGCATTCATCTTCCTTTACGGGGAAATAATCAGGCGGCGGTCATCTTCATGGTCTTCAAAAATAATTCCGTCCTGTTTGTACTTTTTAAGAATAAAGTGCGTTTTGGTTGATAATACCGATTCAATCGGAGACAGCCGTTCGGAAACGAAGCTCGCCACTTCCTTCAGGTTGTGCCCTTCTACCTCCACCAGCAGATCATAGGCGCCGGACATCAAGTAGACCGATTTCACTTGCGGATACAAATAGATGCGCTCTGCAATACCTTCAAAGCCGCGTCCGCGCTCCGGTGTAATCTGTACCTCAATCAGTGCCGTTACGGTCTCATCATCAACCTTGCTCCAGTTGACTACAGTTGCATATTTGACGATCACATTGTCGTCTTCCAGTTCCTGAATCGCCTGTTTGACCTCGGCTTCTTCAATACCCAGCAGTGTGGATATGAGCTGTGGGGTGCGTCTGGCGTCTTCCTTGAGCAGATCGAGAATCTGCAGCTTTAGCTCGCTAAGTTCCTTCATAACGATATAGCCTCCAAGTGCAAAAGATTAATAATAAATATTACACGAATCGTACATTCCTGCCAAGTCCTGACGCTTGCTTTTCGATTTCTGCAAGCGACTAGGGTACCCGGAATCGACATCATTTTATCTGTTGTGACTTATGTACTGCTTCATTATACACCTGATTCGGTTACTTATTGCTAACAATATGTTTTTGTACCCAACTTCCAAAGGAGCGAATGCACATGAATTTACACACCAGAGACACAATGTGGGGACACACGATGCCCCGAACGCCAGCGTATGAACAGTTAACGGAAAATCTGGAGTGTGATGTGCTCGTGATCGGTGGGGGCATGGGCGGCGCATTATGTGCAAGAGAATTTGCTAAGCGCGGATTACGCACAGTCGTTGCCGAAAAGCGTAAGATCGGACAGGGTAGCTCAATTGCGAACACTGGGCTGCTCCAATATACGAATGACAAGACATTGACGGCATGCATCAATACATTTGGCGAGGAAAATGGCGTGCTGTTCTATCGCCTGTGCCGGGATGCGATGGAATATTTGCTCCACACCGCTCCACAGCTGCCGATTCCAGTGCAGATGATTCCACGTAGCAGTCTGTATTTTGCCAGTGAAGTGGATGATGTGCCTGCTCTGCAAGAGGAATATGAGAACCTGAAAAAACACGGCTTTGCAGCGGACTACTGGGATGAAGCACGCATTGCGAAGCACTTTTCCTTTAGCCGAGCAGGTGGCATTTATACGCATGGAGATGCAGAGGTGAATCCGTATCGTCTGGTGCATGGCTTGATGATGAATGCACGACGCTATGGTGCTCGCGTATTCGAGAACGCGGCTGTAACGGGACAGACCTTTACAGACGATGGTATTATTCATTATGTTGGCGAGCATAAAATCAAAGCAAAAAAGGTCGTCTTCTCTACTGGCTATGAGACACAGGAGATTAAAAAGGATCGCGGTGCCTTCCTGATGAACACGTATGCGATTGCGACGACACCTGTAAGCAACTGGGATGGCTGGTATAACCGCAGTATGCTATGGGAGACGGCGCGTCCGTACCTGTATATCCGTACAACGGCTGATAATCGCATTATCGCGGGTGGTCTGGATGAGCCGCTGACCAATATCGAAAATATGGAAGTACGCAAAATCAATCAAGCCCAGCGCCTGCTGGAGGCGGTGGAGGAATTATTCCCACGCCTGGGCTCGCTGACGATCGAATCCGCATGGGCAGCACCATTCGGCTCCAGTCGGGATGGGTTGCCGTATATGGGTAGTCATCCAGAGTATCCAGATTGCTATTTTGTTGAAGGATATGGTGGCAATGGTACAGTATACAGTGCGATTGCTGCGATGCTGCTGGCAGACGAATTGACTGGAGTAAAACGGCCTGAATTGGAGCTGTTTAGTTTGACACGGACGGCTAAGCCTTCTCCAGCCCATTCGCCACAGATTGTGATTCCGGATATTACGGCTTGATGTGAGGAGGATTTAGGAATATTGAAGTTAATAATGATATTGGATCGCATCGCTTATCAAGCCTCTACTACCAACGGTTAACCTGAGCCTGACTACTAGATAACGCACAAAAAAGCCAGACACTCCACGTAGGATGGATGCTAAAACTACCTTTCCGATCATTGATTGACGGCAATGTAGCTTTTACACCCTATGTGGAGCAGTCTGACTTTTATTTTTTGTACAGCAATTGTAGTGATTCGGACAGAGTATATCTTTTACTAAAGCTGCCCTCTCTGCTGCACGATATTTTTACGTTTGCCTTGCAGCCTGATACGAATGCTTCTTATTGTTCCTTTGAAGCGGACAACGCATCGATCATATGCAGACGGGATGCTTCATCCAAACTCTGGTGGACGTGGAAGCAGCTTGGGCATACGTAGACGTTGACCGTGTATGGTGCTGGCAGGAATGCTGTGCCTGCTGATGTTTGGGCTGAGGTGAAGCCACTCTCTCCCATTTGCTGAGTGCCCGATAGCAGCATGTATTCCTGGCAATGTGGGCATTGCGGAATTTCTTCCTGACCGTCCAGTAGCTCTTCAACCTGTTCTTCGTATTCGACCATGTTGAAGCTCTCATCGCCGTAGCTTTCGACGGTTTTCAGTGAGCTGAGATTAGGCTGTTGGAATAGCTCCGCTTCGTCCAGCAATGTGGCTGCACGGCTTGCCAGACCGCTGCTTTTTTCGCTAGCAGCCGGTTGTACACGCTCTGTTGGGTCTGCCGCAATATGACTTGCAGCAGCATAAGCGTTCTCTTGCTCCTCTTCGTCCTCCAGCTCGATATTGAGTGTGCGATAACCGCTCAGCTCATTACCGCAATGAGGGCAAAATTCCTCAGGACCTAGCTCAGGGTCCCATACGATTTCACTATGACACCACGGACATACTGTTGTATCCATTGTTCCGTTCCTTTCGTGTTGCAAATTTGTTGCGGGATGATGTGTAGTTATCCTGTATGGGCTACAAAATCGAAGCACCGATCACATAGGATAACGACACAGATATAATCATCGAAATCAAGCCGATCGCCCGATTATCCGAAGCAATCTCTTTATCAATATTAAAGACCGGGGTCAGAAATTCAAATAGAAGATAGGCAACCATCAGCAGTAAAAAGCCGATCATCGACCAGCCCAGACTTCCGTAAACTGAGCTGTGTGCTTCGATCGAGAATCGCATCACATTACAGATTCCGAAAATCTTACCGCCTGTCGCCATCGCAACAGCGACATTCCCACGCTTGATTTCGTCCCAGCATTTATACTTCGTTACCAGTTCAAAAAGCCATAAAAATACGATTAATTGCAGCACAGCCACGGAAAAATAACCGACCATCATTCCGACCGGATGCGCCAGCAACGGATCTACGTAGTCCTTCACGCCACTTTCTAACTCCTTCCGGTAGTGAAATCATTACAGATCATCCTAGTCTCTACGCATGAGCGCCGTAATGGTTTCAAACGGATTTGGAATGGTTGGTAGCCGCGCTTATTTCAGCTCGGCTACCGTCACTCCTGTTCCACCTTCATTATAATTACCGGTTCGGAAGCTTTTCACATGCTTGTGACGGCGCAAGAAATCCTGAATCCCCGTACGTAGCACACCGGTTCCTTTACCATGAATAATATACACCTGTCCCAGATTCGCCAAAAACGCTTCATCCAGAAAACGATCCACATCCAGCAATGCTTCTTCCACATTCGCACCACGCAGATCCAGCTCGGAATGCGTATTTTCATCGCGTGAACGTGTAACGGTCGTAACCTGCTTACGCTGTGGCTGTGCCTTAGGCTTAGCGGATTCGATTAGCTCCAGATCGCTTAGAGACACCTTCATCTTCATAATGCCCATCTGCACAAGTGCTTCCTTGGAGCCAGACAGCTCAACCACATGACCACGCTGCTTGAAGCTGTGCACCATAACCTCGTCGCCAGGTCCGATCGGCTTGGCTTTTTTCGCAGCTGCCGCAGGTGCCTTTTTCTTCTGGCGCTGAGCAGGTGCAGCTTCATCCAATTGACGACGTGCCGCAATCAGACGATGCTCCTTCACCGAAGCGCCTTCCTCCTGCGCCATTTTCCGCAAAGAGCTAATCACTTCGTCTGCTTCTGTTCGTGCCTTCTCCAGAATAGCACGCGCCTCGTCCTCGGCTTTTTCCAGACGCTTATCGCGCTGCTCTTCCAATCGGTTCAAGTCGCGTTCATACTTCGCACGTAGCTCTTCCAGCTCCTTACGCAGACGCTCAGCTTCCTCGCGTTCTGCCTCAGCACCCAGACGATTACTTTCCAGTGAAGCAATCATATGCTCGATCCGCTGATCTTCCTCGCTCACTTCACCACGCGCATGATCCAGAATGTTCGATGGCAATCCCAGACGCTCTGCAATGGCAAATGCATTACTGCGTCCTGGTACACCGATCAACAGACGATAGGTTGGACTCAGCGTGTTCACATCAAACTCCATGCTCGCATTAATGACACCCTTGCGATCATATGCATAAGCCTTCAGCTCGCTATAGTGTGTCGTTGCAATCATGCGACAGCCCTGACTATGAATATGCTCCAAAATCGCAATCGCCAGTGCCGATCCCTCTGCCGGGTCTGTACCTGCACCCAACTCGTCAAACAGCACCAGGCTTTTCGGTGTCATTTTGCCTAGAATCGAAATAATGTTCGTCATATGACTGGAAAATGTACTCAGGTTCTGCTCGATACTCTGTTCGTCCCCAATATCGGCATAAATGGCATCAAATACGCACATCTGACTGCCATCCTCAGCCGGAACGAACAAGCCAGACATCGCCATCAAACTAAGCAGTCCGACCGTTTTCAAGGAGACGGTTTTACCACCTGTATTCGGTCCGGTGATAATAATGCTTGTGTACGAATTGCCCAGCTCCAGATCAGTCGGTACTACATGGTCTGCCGCGATCAAAGGGTGACGGGCTTTTTTCAGCTTCAGGAAGCCGCGATCGTTCATCATCGGCTTGCTTGCTTTCATCGCATGTGCCAGACGTGCCTTCGCAAATACAAAATCAAGCTGTGCCAGCGTTTCGACATCGTAGCCGATCAGCTCGGCTTGCTCGGCGACCTGTGCGGTTAGCTTTTGCAGGATCACTTCAATCTCGCGTTCCTCGCGCAGCTTTGTTTCACGCAGCTTGTTGTTCATCGCTACGATCGATTCTGGCTCAATAAACAGCGTTGCGCCAGAACCAGACTGATCATGTACAATCCCGCCAAAGTACGAGCGATATTCTGCCTTGACCGGAATGACAAAGCGATCTCCGCGAATCGTTACCAGCTGATCCTGAAGCATTTTGGCTACGGTCTGTGAACGGATCATGCCGTCCAGCTTCTCGCGAATACGCGATTCGCCGGAACGAAGCTCACGGCGAATTGTTGCCAGTTCACTGCTGGCGGAATCCATCACATGTGCAGACTCGTCGATACAAGCACGAATCGACTTTTCCAGTGGACGCTGATCAGATAACAGTTCGATCAGATCTGCCAGCAATGGAACGGGTTCATCCTCATGTACGCTTTCTACATGACGTGCCGCACGCCGACCACCCATGATCGTATTGGCAATGCCCAGTAGCTCGCTCGGGCTGAGCGTACCGCCAATGCGTGCCCGGCTCACTGCCGGACGAATATCTACAATACCGCCAAATGGCGGCGTACCTTTGAGACGATCGACAGTCGCCGCCTCATCGGTGAATTGCAGCATTTTTTTGACATATTCCAGATCGGTATCTGGCGTTAATGAAAGTGCTGCCTGCTTGCCGATTGCGGTTGCCGCATAACCAGCCAGCATATCCAGAATATGCCCATACTGCATCGTATGGAATATTTTATCGTTCAACGTTATGACACTCCTCTATACCGGAACTACAATCGATCGCATCTTCCGGTTCAATGGTTCAATATAATCGTAGGTCGTATCGTTCGATCATCATTTTTATGGCATGACATAGGGATGTATATTCGTTTTCTACATTAGTTATCCAACTCGACTTGCTAGGATGATGAGCACCCTAGCCGTCATGATAAATAATGTAGCCATTCTCCGTATGCATAATATGGGTTACGCTTCCCCGCTCAGTTTTGCATAAGATGTAGATGGCTTACAGAATACGATCGATACTCCGGTCAGCATATTTAAATGAATGATCCCAGCTATACAGCTGTCCTCATACGACGATCTCCGGTCACCTGCTGTCCTATCGCAATGCATAATGGCACCGGAATTCCATTCTATTATACACCGTGACCGAATTTTCACAAAAGGTTTGAATGACAGGAGGTGACAGTATACGATATGATGAAAGGGATTGCAATCGACACGACTACCAACAGGGAGGCATATAATGATGAAAAAATATCTTCTTATCGGTATGACTACTGCTATGCTGGTGCTGACAACAGCCTGCGGCGGACAGGGTGGAGGCAATACGAACTCAAGCCAGCAGAGCGGTGTAACAGATACAGGTGTAGCGACTTCGGAAAATGGTGCTGCCAGCGGTGAACAGCTCGTTGTCAAGGCGACGAACTATGCGTTTGACCAGAAGGAATACCATGTGAAAAAGGGACAGCCGGTCACGATCGTATTTCAAAATGAAGAAGGCAATCACGGCCTTGCTATTCCAGCGCTGAATGTGAAGCTGGATTCCAGTAACTCCACAATGACCGTTACTCCAGAGCAAGCCGGTCAATTCGATATGGCATGCTCGATCATGTGCGGCTCCGGTCATAGCACGATGGTGGCGAAGCTGATCGTAGACGAAGCGTAAGCGATCACCAGGAGAATTCAATCACTTGAAGATTCCGTATGGGATTCGTACATTTCTACATGCGGAAATGGATACCCTACTACTATATGTACCGCTATATGTACTGCTATACGTAACGTTATAGTAAGCTGAGATGATGTAGCAACGGATAGCAGCTATGTAGGAATGGACTATATGCACGTCTATATAATAGAAAATAGTATGACAAAACACGCAGTCGCTTAGAAGACTGCGTGTTTTGTCATTTATATAGCTCTACCTATTGGACGGTAATCTGAATTTGACGTTCAAGTCACTTATCATCAGCATCAAAAACTTCATGCTTGGCAGCTATAGATACGTGCTTAGCATCTGTAGATATGTCAGTCTCCAGCGCATCTGCTGCGAGCACCGATACAGCACTAGCATCATAAGCGCCGAGTACAGCATCCAGCACCCCGGGGAAACGTTCATTCAGATCCTCTACACGTACTGTAAGTAAACGCTGTGTACCCTGACTGCGTGTGAATACCACTCCGCTCTCACGAAGCGTGCGCAAATGATGGGATAACGTGGACTTCGCCACCGGAACTTGAAACGCATTACATGGGCTCTCACCTTCGCTAAGAATTTGAGAAATAATATGAAGGCGAATCGGATCACTGAGCGCATACAGCACCGAGGTCAATTCGATCTCATGACGATCTGGATGATATAACACTTTCATAAACAGGTCTCCTTTATGGTGGAAGCGATTCATCTACCACTAACGCCAATATTTAAGCGCTAACACAGGATGATCACTCCATACCCGATGTAGAGCACAGTCGTTATAACAATATATACATCAATCTTATGATCATTGCTTAACAATCCTTTACAAATCTCTAATTGAATTTTAAATCATTGCATGCTATATTTCAATTGTTCGATGATATTCGAACTATACTATTATACATGCAGGAGGAAATGGAATGTCAACTACCGCATCAACACATGTTGCTGCTTCCGATACGAAGAAGGTGAACTCGAATCCATTGCAAAAGGAAGGGCTTCTCACTGTACTGCTCGGCCTGGCGGTTGTAATTGCCATTATGAACACGTCAATGTTCAATCTGGCATTACCCAAAATCACGGCTTATTTTCAACTGACCGAATCGGTTTCGTCGTTGATCGTAACGGGCTACTCGATCATGTTTGCGATTTCTTCTATTACATATAGCCGATTATCTGACTTTGTACCTCTGCGTCGTCTGCTGGTGATCGGACTGGCGATTCTTGGACTGGCTGCGATTGGTGGGCTATTCAGCACGAGCTTCCCAATGCTGCTGACGATGCGAGTGCTACAAGCGATCGGTGCAGGAGCAGTCATCTCGCTGGCGATGGTGTTGTTCACTCGCTATATCCCGCTGGAACGGCGTGGTAAGGCGATGGCATTCATCATGTCTGCCGTCTCGCTCGGACTCGGACTTGGCCCTGTTGCAGGTGGCGCGATTGTCGATTATATGGGCTGGCGCTTTTTGTTCCTGATTACGGCGATCAGCTTACTGCTGGTGCCACTGTTTTATTTATTTTTACCAAAGGAAATGCCTAAGCGCGGTGTATTCGATACAGCTGGCGCATTGTTCGTCGCCGCAGGTACGAGTGGGATTCTATTATTCCTGACGAATCATTCCTGGCTGGCGCTTGGTATCGGATTGATCGGGCTGGCATTGTTCATCGTACGTATTCGTTTGGCGGCAGAGCCATTTGTACAGCCTGCCCTGCTGGCAAATTCGGCCTATGTTACGTTATCGCTGGTCGGTATTTTGTCGTATCTATGCAGCTTTGCTACGCTGTTTCTCATTCCACAAATTCTGGTGCATCGGTTCGACTTTAGTGCGAGTCATGCTGGATTTATTATTTTCCCGGGCTCGCTATTGACGATTGTTGCTTCTCGTAAAATCGGTTCAATCATCGATCAGCATGGAAACTCGTCGATTCTGCGTTATGCGCCGCTGATGGTATTGCTTGCCATCGTGCTGTTTGCACTGTTTGCAGGCAATTCGTGGTTGTCGATCCTGTTTATCTACCTGCTGAACAGCTTGAGCTTCTCGATGCTGTCCAGTAGTGTGTCCAATGAAATCTCGCGTATTTTACCTGCATCTCAGGTAGGTTCTGGAATGGGGCTGTTCCAATTGATGCAGTTTTTCAGCGGTGCATTCAGTGTAGCGCTTGCTTCCAGTGCGATGGAATGGCAAAAAGGCTTGTCGCTGTCCTCTGCCTACTCCAATATTTTCTGGGGACTGGTGATTATGGCGTTGCTCGCATTCATTTCCTCTTATGTATATCTGCGTACGATGCGGGTGTTAAATGCTCGTAAGCAGCTGGGATGATTGGAGCGTGTACGTAAGCGTTATGCGCTGAAGAGTTAGCGTGAATTTAGCTATATCGAATACTACTGACTATAAAAAAAAGCACCGACAGTTGTGCGAACTGCACCCCTTAAAATGGACATTAGAAACCCCTTGGGTACACTAATGAGCATGTGGTGCAGTTCAGTAGACTGTCGGTGCTTTTTTATTGTAATAGATCGTCATTCTTGTTTCCGCTATGAGATTGAATACTTATAACCATTATTATGAAAAAGACACTGGTATGGAAAAGAATGGAGACGCTTCAGCACGTAATGGATATCCGCTTTCGGTTGAAAAGACGATTTCTATAACTGCGATATCAATATTGACTCTTTACTGAATCACTCACACTTTAATAAGGTGCTCTAAACCCTAATTCTGATCCTGCTCGATGAGCTCCATCCATTCATTATGCTCGACTTGCAGCTGCTCATGTTGTACACGAAGCTGCTCCAGCTCGCGCTGAATGCGTTCCTTCTCGGCGATCTGTGCATCACGCTCGATATTCACAATACGCAACTGATGCGTCAGCATCTCGTACTGGTTTAACATCTCCTGCGACTCCTCGCTACGTGCTTGCTCAGCAGCATGAAGCTGCTCGTATTGCTCGCGCCATTGACGCTCACTCGATTCCAGCTGACGTAGCTGTTCATCCTGTTCGTGCTGCGCTTGCTCCAGCTCCTGCAATCGGACTTGTCCCTGCTCCAGTTCGGCTTGCAAGCTAGAAAGCTGTTGTTCAAGACGTCCAATCTCTTCCATATATCCCTGTTCATTTTGTATTGCATTTCGGTGCTGTGTCTGTAGCTGTTCATATCGCTCGTTCCAGCCATCGATATCCTGCATCGCCTCATCAAGTAGCTGCCCCTGTTCACGCTGCTGGGATTCCAGTGACGATAGCTGTTGCTGACGTGTAGCTAGCTCACTGCGAAGCTGCTCTGCTTCACTCTGTGCCTGTGCCGCTTCTTGCTCCTGCTGCCTTGCAAGCTCGCGCCATTCCTTTAGATCATTTTGCAGGGATGCCTGATCATGTCGAAGCGAATTCAGCTGTTGCTCCAGCTCACCCGTATGCTGCTCCAAGCCGTAACGCTGTGCTTGCAGCTCAGTCAGTTGCTCTTGCAGGCGCTGCACATCCACTTCACGCTGGCTGGACAATTGCTCCCATGTATCGGCTTCTTCTCGTACACTTGCCGCAGCTACTGTCAACTCCTCTAGCTGCTGTTGCAGCTGCTCGATACGTGCAGTCAGATCGTCACGCTCCGCTGTCATCAATCGTAGCGCTTCCTCCATCTCTCCCTGCTGCTCATCATATAGCTCGTTTAGCTGCTGCATTTCCAGCTGTAATGAAGTGAGCTCTTCCTTATGCTGCTCCGACAATCGTTGCCAGTTGTCCGATTCCTCGCGCATATCCTGCACCTGACGTTGCTGTTGCTGAAGCTGCTCATTCTGAGTGGATACTTGCTGTTCCAGCTCGGTCGTCCGCTGCTGTAGCTCCTGCTCTAGACGAACATAACGCTGATGCAGAGCGGATAGCTGCTCTTGCAGTGATGCTACCTGTTGCTCCTGCTGTCCGGATAGTTGCTCCCAGGTATTAGCTTCATCTTTTGCCTGTTCAGCTTCTGTCTGCACTGCTACTAATCGCTCGCTAGTTGCGCTTAGCTCTTGCCCCAACTGTTGACGGTGCTGCTCGATTTCGTTTAGTCGTGCTTCAAGCTGCTGGATCTGTCCCTCATGTTGACCTGACAGCTGCTCCCAAGTGCTGGCTTCTTCCTTCGCTTGTGCTGCTTCTGACTGCACAGATACCAGACGCTCGCCGATTTCACTTAATTGTTGCTCCAGCTGCTGGCGTTGCTGGGCTGTCTCATTCAGGCGCAATTCAAGCTCCTGCACGCGCTGTTCATGCTCGCTGGATAGCTGCTCCCAGGTTCCAGCTTCACCTTTAGCATGCTCGGCTTCTGCCTGCACTGCTGCTAGACGCTCACGTGTCTCGTGCAGCTCTTGCTCCAATTGCTGGCGTTGTTGACCCATTTCATTCAAGCGCATCTCCAGCTCCTGCATCTGTTGCTCATGCTCGCCCGACAGTTGCTCCCACGTACTAGCTTCTTCCTTCGCCTGTACCGCTTCTGCCTGTACGCTTGCCAGCTGCTCTCGAGTGTCATTCAAATTCTGCTCCAGCTGTTGACGCTGCTGATGAATGTCGCTGAGCTCATGCTCCAGTCGCTGACGTTGTGCTAGGGTTTCATCTAAGCGCATTTCCAGTTCTTGAATCTGCTGCTCATGCTCACTCGACATCTGTTCCCACGTCGTCACTTCTTCCTTCGCCTGTGTTGCCTCTGCCTGCACTGTGGCAAGACGTTCGCTCGTCTCGTGCAGCTCTTGCTCTAGTTGCTGACGCTGTTGCTGTGTTTCGTTCAAGCGTGTCTCCAGCTCGCCGATCTGCTCCGCATGTTGGGCTTGCAGTGTCGTCTGCTCTTCCTGACTATGCTGCTCCAGCTGTGTATGACGAGCTTGCCAAGTTTCTAGTTCGCTCCATACTTGAGTATGCTCATTGCGAAGATTTTCCAGTTCATGCTGACGCTCTTCCAATTGTCCGCGAAGCTGCTGTTGCTCTTGTTCCAGCTCGATACGACGCTGCTCGGCAGCTGCAAGCTGCGTGCGCAATTGCTCACTTTCTCCTTGCAAACGCTCCAGTTCCTCGCTTCGCTGTGACAGACTTACTTCCAGCTCGCGATACTGTTCTTCCAGACTGCTATATCGATCCTGCCATGAACCAAGCTCCGTCCACACCTGCCCGTTTTCCTCACGTAGTGCTTCCATACGTGTCGCTTGTTCAGCCAGCTTTTGCTCGGTCTGATCATGCAGTGTATTCAATTCCTCATATTGTGCACGTAGCTGCTCTAGCTCAGGACGCAGATGTTCATTTTCATCCTGTGCCTGCTGCAATTGTCCACGCACTTCGTCCATTTGCTGTAGTGCATTCGTATGCTGAGCTTGCAGCTGTTCATGCTGCTGTCTAAGCTCGGATAACTGCGGATGCAGTGTTGCATTTTCCTGTAAAGCTAGCTCCAGTTCCCCACTACGCTCATCCAGCTCGGACTGCGTGGTCTCCGCCTGCTGCTGCAATTGTTCATAACGTTGCTCCAGCGCTTCGAGCGTCAACTGACGCTGTTCTTGCTGGGCTTGCAGATCAGCCAGCAGAGCTTGACGCTGCTCTTGCTGGGCTTCCAACTCCGCTCGCTGCTGCTTGACTTGCTCCAGCTCGGTGCCTTTAGCAGATAGCTCGGCAGACAAGCGTTGCTGCTCTTCCTCCTGCTGTCCGGATAGCTCGCGCCATGTATCCGCTTCTTCCTGTAGCTGCGTTAGCTTCTGCTCCAGCCCTGTTTGTTTTACACGTAGCTCGTCTAGCTGCGCGTGCGTAAAATCGTTATCTTCCTCCAGTTCCTGCACCCGTTGCTGTGCCAGATCATGCGCCTGCTGAAGCGTATGGATGCTTTCTTCTAGCTCCTCGTTACGCAGACGATACATTTCCTCATTTTCATTCGACTGCATCAGCTCCATCTGTAGCTCTTCAGTCGCTTGCTTCGTGTTTGTTTCCAGATTCTGATACTGATCATTCAGCGCTTGAATCTGCTTGCGCGCTTTTTCCAGCTCATCTTGCAGCTGGCTACCCGTTTCACGGTAATCTGCACTCTGCTGCTCCAGCACTTCATTTTGCTGCTGTGCAGTCGCCAGATCAGCCTGCACCTGCTGTAGCTCCTCGGTTGCGACAGACAACTCATCTGTGAGTCGCTGCTTGTTCTGCTGCTCCAGCTCGGCATCATCCTGTAGCTTACGAATAACCTCCTGCTGCTTGAGCTGCACCTCATGCAAGCGTTCCAGCTCCTGCTGCAAACGATCGCGTTCATTCACCGCTGCATCCAGCTCAGACCGATCGGTCGTCGCCTGGATCGCTTCCTCCGCCATATGTACTGCCGACAAAATGGCAAGCTTCGTGGTGTCTAGATGATCATGTGCCTGCGCAATCTCGTGCATGTGACCATCCACATACTCGGCTACTCGCTTCATGTAGTCGGCACTGCTGCCAACCAGCTTATATGTTCTACCGTAAATATTCACACTGACTCGAATCCGTTCGGGTGTTGTCACAGCCTTGCCCTCCTTTGCATTCATACTATCTATATGTCATCGAAATGGTTTCTATCCTTTATAAGCACAAAATGTTGACGGAGCATCAGCGTTCCCATCAACATTTGGCATCTTATCGCTGTCTGCCATCCCTTTAACAGAGATGAACAGCGCATCCTATTTCCATTGCACATTGATGTTATCTTTGTGCGCATGTATGTGAGCCTGATTCGCGGAAATGATGTTTATCCTGATGTTTATAATTCCATTGTACAAAATGTCCTTCTGTATATTCTAGTGCCGGATGAACAAAAAAGCCACATCGACGATTAATTCGATGTGGCTTCTGCCATTTCCTGCTTTATCTGCAACTACACAAAGGCAGCTCTTACAGATAAAGACAGTTTATAGGAACGATTCAAAAAGTAATGTATTATCAGATCGTATACGTAAGCTTTTTTGCTGGAGCATGCCCTACTTCGGTAAGGAATGAGGGCAACCGCTTGCTAGTAAATTGCTGACACGCTATGTCGTCCTTTTCCCTGTTATCTTCCATTTCGTATTGCTTATACGTACACGAGATGGTGTGATACGCTCTAGCAAGACATTCTATACGTTACTTGCGCAGCTCAGCGTCAAAAGTTAAAGTAAGCGAAATCAGAACTCTCTCATGTACTTCTGTAACTTCTTCATCTGTCAGTGTACGTTCTGAATGACGATAAACAAGTGCAATAGCTACACTCTTTTTGCCATTGCCAATACGTTCACCCTTAAATACATCAAATACTTGCACCGACTCCAACAGTTCCTGACCCGCAGCACGAATAACATTTGTCAGATCACCAGATGGAATCGCATCGTCAACGACGACAGCGATATCACGCTGAATCGAAGGATAACGTGGCAGCTCATGATACGTAATCTGTCCGTTCACCTGCTCATACAGCGGTGCCAGTTCGATCTCAGCTACATACGTATCCTCCAGATCAACTTCACGCTGAATGTCTGGATGAATCTGTCCGATTGTACCGATGCGCAGCTCCTGCATGCCTGTATTCAGATAGACCGAAGCCGAACGCCCTGGATGGTAGCCTTCTGGTTGATCGGCTTTGTAGGTTACCTGTGGTTGAATACCCAGATAGCTGAATACGCCTTCCAGTGCACCTTTAATATCAAAGAAATCGACACGCTCAGCGGAAGTGTTCCATTGTGCTGGCTGACGACGACCGGTAAGTAGCAAGCCCAGCAGTGGAATTTCATGCGGCTGACGAGTCAGCTTCTCTTCCTCACTGAAAAATGCCATACCGATCTCGAACAGGGCGAGATTTTCCTGCTTACGATTACGGTTGTACGAAGCGATCTCCAGCAGCTGCGATACAAGTCCGGTACGCAACACGCTACGCTCCTCACTCATCGGCATCGCCAGTGCTACATCATGATGTGTACCACGAAGCTGCGGGAAACGCTTGTTTTTATCAGGATGTGTGAACGAGTAGCTGATCACTTCCTGATAACCACCGTGTACAAGCAAATGACGAATCGTACGACGCAGACGCTGTGGTGCAGTGAGTGCGCCTGGCGTTGTTGCGCCTTCGATTGGTGTAGTTGGAATATTGTCATAGCCATACAGACGTGCTACTTCTTCGATCAGATCCACATCGCGTGTAATATCACCGCGGCGTGTTGGTACACGTACTTCAATCAGATCATGTGCCACATCACCACAAGGGAATTGCAGGCGAGCGAAGATCGTTTTCACTTCCAGCAGCGACAGCTCTGTACCGAGGTAGCTGTTCAGCTTGCTCAGCGACAGCTGTAATGTCTGCTCCTGTGGTTCAGTAACGACCTGCTCCACGACACCTTCATGGATCATACCATGCGCGTAACGCACGATCAGCTCAGCCGCACGATTCAGCGCAGGCACTACTGCCGCTGCATCCACTTCTTTTTCAAAACGAAGACTTGCTTCAGAACGCAGTCCCAGACGACGGGACGTTTTGCGTACAGTACCGCCATCAAAACGTGCCGATTCCAGCAAAATATTCACCGTGCCCTGCGACACCTCACTGTCTGCACCACCCATTACACCAGCCAGACCCACTGCTTTGCCACCACTAGCGATTACGAGCATACGCTCATCCAGCTTGCGCTCCTGATCATCCAGCGTCGTCAGTACTTCACCTTCACGACCCATGCGGACTTCGATAGCACCGTTGTTCAGCTTGTCTGCATCATAAGCGTGCAGCGGCTGGCCGTATTCCAGCATGACGAAGTTCGTAATATCGACCACATTGTTGATCGGACGCACACCTGCGGCGATCAGACGGTTTTGCAGCCAGAGCGGAGATGTGCCCACTTTGATCCCGCTAATGTAACGTGCGGAAAAGTGACTGCATGCTTCTGTCGCTTCAATCGTAACCGAGATGTGATTGCTTGCTGCATCGCCACCTTCAACCGGCTGCACTTCTGGCAGTTTCACATCACGACCGAGAATCGCGCCTACCTCGTAGGCTGCACCCAGCATGCTCAGGCAGTCTGAACGGTTTGGTGTCAGATCGAAATCGAGAATCTGATCGTTCAAGCCTAGCAGGTCAACGATCGGCATACCGATCTCGGTTTGCTCAGGCAATACGAGAATGCCTTCCTGCTGTTCCTTTGGCAGCAGCTTATCGTTGATGCCCAGCTCTTTGGCGGAGCAGATCATGCCTTGCGACAGCACACCGCGCAGCTTTGCTTTTTTGATATGCAGATCACCTGGTAGCTTCGCACCTACGAGTGCCACCGGTACTTTTTGTCCGGCATCCACGTTTTTCGCTCCACAAACGATTTGCAGGTCTTCTCCCTGCCCAGCGTCAATGATACATACATTCAGCTTGTCCGCATCTGGATGCTTTTCCTTGCTTTTTACATAACCTACTACAACCGTCGTAATGCCCGCATTACGGGACTCGACACTATCGATCTCAATCCCTGCGCGTGTAATACGCTCAGCCAGCTCTTCAGCCTGTACGCCTTCCAGAGACACATACTGAGACAGCCAATCCATTGATACTTTCACAGTCCGTCCACTCCTTTTACATCAATCATGTACTTAATCGTTATCGTTCTATGCCATAGCATCCACTACTTAGATGCGGGAAAATTGCTTCAAGAAACGCATATCATTGCTATAGAAATGACGGATATCATCGATACCGTATTTCAGGATTGCGATACGCTCTACACCCATACCGAACGCAAAGCCACTGTACACCTCAGGGTCAAAGCCGCCCATTTCCAGTACCTTTGGATGCACCATACCGCAGCCAAGGATCTCGATCCATACGCGCTCGCCATTTTTCTTCGTGAACGTTACGTCCACCTCAACACTTGGCTCAGTGAATGGGAAGAAGCTTGGACGCAGACGAATCTCCGTCTGCTCGCCGAACATCTCGCGTGCGAATTGCAGCAATGTGCCTTTCAGGTCACTCATTCGAATCCCTTTATCGATAACCAGTCCTTCGATCTGATGGAACTGGAAGGAGTGAGTCGCATCATCATCATCACGGCGATATACAGCGCCCGGGCAAATGACTTTCAGCGGCGCCTGACCTTTGGCCGCTTCCATCGCACGAATCTGAATCGGAGAAGTTTGCGTACGCATCAGTAGATCCTCTGTCAGATAAAATGAATCCTGCATATCACGCGCAGGATGGTTCTGTGGCAGATTCAATGCTTCAAAGTTATAATAGTCTGTCTCTACCTGAGGGCCTTCTGCTACACGGTAACCCATACCGAGGAAGATATCCTCTAGCTCTTCGATGACCTTGTTCAGCGGGTGAATACCACCCTGTGGCATTGGACGACCTGGAAGAGTTACATCGACCTTCTCTGCTTGCAGACGTGCATTCGTCTCTTCACGTACAAAATGCTCCTGCTTGCGATTGATCACTTCCTCGATCGCTTCGCGTACTTCGTTAGCGACCTGACCTACAACGGGACGCTCCTCAGCACTTAGCTTGCCCATTCCACGTAAAATCTCAGTCAACGCACTTTTTTTACCAGAGTATTTGACACGCAGCTCGTCAAGCTCCTTCGGAGTACTGACTTTTTCCAATACATCCAGTGCTTCTGCTTTTAGCGTCAGCAACTGCTCTTTCATTTGAACCGTTTCGCTCATTATAAAATCCCCTTTCATCGTGCTTGTACAATCCTGCCAGCTTTTTTTACTGTTCCAAATGTAAAGAAAACCAACAAAAAAAGGCCTTCTCTCCCGTAAGGGACGAAAAGACCGTGGTACCACCCTTGTTAGAAACAATGCTGCTCTGACTGTCTTCGTATCCGACTCCTCACTCTGTGATCCCATCCTAAAGGGGCACAAAGCTTATCGAATCATCGAAGCCGCGCTATCACCATACAGTGACAGGCAAGTCATAGACAACGCTTGTCTCTCGCTCAAAACGATAATAACGGATCGTTAACCGGCTTGACCTACTGAATTCTCTTCCTGTTCTATGAAGCAGTAGCTCTTCTACACAAAGCGACTGATCGACTGGAATCGAATCGTTCAACAAGCTGCTCCAGAGTGAATTTCAACAGCCTTTTCCTTGTAAAATGCTCTCAATCTACGGCATTTTCTCCCTGTAAGGCAGTGCTGTGTACTTATCTCCATCGTTGCAGATATCCATGTGCTTCACTGTGGTCTATTGCGCTCTGTACAAGGACATATAGCAACAGCAGTGAAGATTCAATGTAGCTCCATTACATTTTACACGAAATGAAATTCCGTATAAGGTACACCTTATTGTACAAACTTCCCTGCGTGCCGTCAACGATTGTTCCCGAATTTGTATGGCTCTAATTCGCGCCGTAGCTCCCGAATCTCTGCCTGCAATTGCCGTTCACTCTCGGAACGCTCACCCAAAGCTAGACCGGATCCTCCGGGCTGCTGCTCAGCTGCTGCCATCAACCTTGCGAGTTGTAGCTCCAACAGCATCCGTCGATCATCATCCTGCTTGCCACCAGACTGCTCCTGCCGCTGTCGACGTGCACGGAATTGCTCGTACTCATCCATATTGCCATCGAATAGCTCATAGCCACCCTGTCCGTCCAGCATCAGCAGTCGATTTGCCAATCGCCGTACCAGCATCCGATCATGAGACACCAGCACAATCGTACCGCCAAAATCCTGCAATACCGACTCGATCACCTCCTGAGCAGATATATCTAGATAGTTCGTCGGCTCATCAAGTACCAGTACATTCGCGCCGCCAAAATAAAGCCGAATCAGCGCCGCTCGACATTTCTCGCCCATACTCAGATGCGCGATCGTCTTGTGCACATCTTCGCGTCGGAACAGAAAGCAGCCTAGAATCGTCTGCGCCTCCGTTCGTGTCATACCCGGTAACAGTAGCAAGCTATCTAATAGCGTCTGCTCCTGTGGCAAGCCTTCCAGCTCCTGTGAGAAGTAGCCGACCTTGAGCGCTGGATGACGATAAATATGTCCTTCCACAGGCTCCAGCTTATCCAGCAGCAGACGAAGCAGCGTCGTCTTCCCACTACCATTCGGCCCTATAACTGCAAGACGCTCGGTACGATGAAGCTGCAAGCTTACATCGTTGAGCAGCCAGGAAGACTGGCCTTTAGGATGAGTAGGTTCGACTGCTCCTGTCTGGTCGTTATGACTGATAAGTTCCATCTCGTGAGTCTGGTCTGCCTGATCGTTCTGACTGGCAGATTCCATGGCATGGGTCTGGTGTTTCGGATCGGTAAGCTCTATTTTAGAAGTACACTCTTCCATAGGAATAACAGATACTGTGGCATCATAACCAAAAGATACATGCTCCAGCTCCAGCAATGTATTCCCTCGGAACTCACTCGCTTCTAGCTCAAAATGCAACTTATCCGCCTCACGTGGACGCTCCACACGCTCTGCTTCCAGACGCTCCAGTGCCTTCTGCTTCGCATGATAGCGCGATATATTTTTATTCGCCCTTGCCTTGTAAAAGCTAGCGGTGATCTTCACCTCATTTTGCTTGGAGGCACTCGCATGTGCTTGCTTGAACCATTCGCTATACCGACGAATCGATTCCTGTAATGCTTGCTTTTGCTGCTCCTGTTTTTTGTATAAGGCTTCCTGTGCACGCAGCTCTCGCTGCTTATGCTCGCGATACGCAAGGTATCCCCCCTTATACACCGTTATACCATCAGCAGATAATTCCGCTACCGCCGTTGCCAAGCGATCAACGAATTCACGATCATGCGATACGAAAAGTAAGGCTCCGGTATACTGCTTGAGCCGCTCTTCCAGCCACTCCATCGTCTCGACATCCAGATGGTTGGTCGGCTCATCCAAAATAAGCAGCTGTGTATCTCGCGTCAGTACAGCGGCAAGCCGCACTCGCGTCTTCTGCCCACCGCTCAGACTCCTATAGGGACGTGACCATAGCTGCGAATGAATACCTAACCGTGCCAGCTGCTTCTCTACCTCGGTTTCCCAGTGAAAACCGTCCTGCTGCTCATACTGTTCCAGCAGACGACCATATCGCTCCAGCAAGGCAGTCATCTCATCCTCCTGCATCATAGCAGCCTGCTCACTGTTCAATTGCCGCTCGATCCGATCAAGCTCCTGACGCAGCGACCACAGCTCTCTTTTACCTTGACGAGCCATTTCCAGCACGGTCACATCCGCAGCAACCTCGCCTTCCTCCTGACGCATCCAATCCCAGTATTCCAATGGCAAGAAGCGCTCTACCTCACCTATAGTCGGACGCTCTTCTCCCATCAGGATGCGAATTAACGTTGTCTTGCCACTACCGTTCGGTCCAAGCAGCGCCAATCGCTCACCACTCTCAATCTGTAAATGAACTCCTTCGAAAATAGACTTCCCTTTCCAATCCTTTGCCATGTTGCGTATACTCGCTAATGTTGTCATATCTATCGTCCTCCTTCCTGCTACCACAGGACATATCAAAAAACCGCGCGGCAGCAGCCACGCGGTCGATGAACAGATATTCAGATATGCTCTAGCTTTCAAGCGATCACAAAGGGAAAGGGAGATAGGGACGGTAGGTTATATTCCTAACGGTATCTCTATTGTCAAAGCATCAGGTGAGTCGATGGATATCGCTATTTCCTGCAACAATGCTACCCACGCATCTATTCCGTATGCGGCGTACACCTTTGTCGCTTTGGAAAAGCTACTCCATTACATGACAAACCTATGCTTGTTCAGAACGTGCCAGCTAATGTCCTCTACGGTAATTAGCATGAAAATTCTGCAAATCATTTAAAAAGCTCCCATTTGTTATATCGATGAAAATGCGCATACGAATCCCGTTGCATCGGCCACGAATGGCTGACTGCCTGTACAACATATTCTGTACATGGGGACGTTCGCATACTTACTTCATCAGACAAATGGTTACCTCTCTTTTCTACAGAATACGTCTATCTTGTCTCCGATAGACACCCTCATTGTAGCAGAAGCTACCATAAATGCCAACTGCAAATTAGCTAATACATACTATACGATCGGGCTCATCGGATCGGCTTGATTGGTCAACGCGAAAATAAGTGAATTGAGCAAATACATTCGGCGCATCGGCTTTACAACGACACCTGTCGACCAGACACGCGCGGAATCGTCGATCATCGTACCAAGCGATGCTAATAAAATAACGGCGATGCCTTTTGTTTCCTGTAGCTCGCGCAGTGCCGCCTGCAACGATTCCGGTTGAAGCTTCATCCACTCATAGTCGACCAGTACCGCATCGAGTGAGTGATCCTGCTGAAGCCAGTCCAGTGCTTCCTGCTGATCATTAGTAGCCAGTAATCGCATGCCCCAATCGTCTACTAACCGTCCAATCCAGCCCTGGATTTTCTCATTATCATCGATGAGCAGAATCTGCTTACCATGAAGAAGCGGTTGACGTAGCGATGGTGTGGTCAGTTCATGTCGTAGCACGGGCAATGTGAATGAAAATACGCTACCTTCACCTGGCACACTTTTCACTTCAATCTGCCCTTCCATTAGCTCGATTAATTGCTTACATACAACCAGACCTAATCCGGTTCCATTGTACGAGGATTCACGCAAGCCAGCACGGTAATAGCGTTCAAACAGACGCTCTAGTTGCTTCGGCTCCATTCCAATTCCCGTATCGGTAATACTGATCTGTAGCGATACACGAGGCTCGGCTACGATTCCCGGTACTTCCAGTTGCTCGTTGTTTTCCGAAATGATCGTTGCCTGAATCAGAATATCGCCTGCATGGGTGAATTTGACGGCATTACTGATCAAGTTGATCAGGATTTGCCTGATTTTGCGTGTATCACCATATAGTAAAGGTGTCTCTTCCTCAATATCCATAATCAGCTCGATATTGCGCTCCAGCGCCTTCGCGGCAAACACATAGGTCGCTTCCTCCACCAGTGTAGGCAGGTCGAATAGCTCGCTCTCTACCGTCATTTTGCCTGATTCCAGTCGACTTAGCTCAAGCACATTATTTAGCAAATCCATTAGCGTATGGCTACTTTTTTTGATGATCTGAATGTAGGCGTGCTGCTCCGCTGATAATCCCGTTGTTTCCAGCAATTCGATCACACTGGAAATCCCGTTAAGCGGATTACGAATCTCATGGCTGAGCACAGCGAGCGTATCCGACTTATGCTGAAGCTTCAAGTCCAGCTGATCCTTCACCTGCTGTAGCACATCAACCTGCTCCATAACCTGCTGCTTATCCCGGTTCAGCTCTTCGTTACGCTCCTGCTCATATTCGATAATTTCCGCTTGCTGATCGATGCGCTTCTCCAGCTCGACCACATAGCTCATAAAGATCGCCATCGAATGCAGCGCCTGAATCTCAGACTTGGAAAATACATAGCCCGGTGCATGTAGTGCACATACTGTACCGAATAATTGACCATTTTGCTTCACAATCGGAAATCCAATAAAAGAGTGATCACCCAACCCTTTCGTTACAGGCAGCTGGCATGTGGATGGATGCTCAATCGTATGCGGAATATAGACAGCTTTACCGGATACAAGACTACAATACGTATCCCGAAGCGGAAGAACTAGATCACTACTAACCAGTATTTCCTCACGATTAAATGCTTTCAAAATTCGGTTATTCGCTCCATCATTGCTAGCGACGAAGATCGTATTTACCTGCAACAGATTACTGAGCACATCGGTAATATGCCCTGCCGCTTCAATCGCATCATTAAAAAAGGAATATTTACTCATGGCTCACCTTTCCCCAAGCAATCTAAAAATCACATTCTATGCCACTTATACAGCCAACTATATAATGAATCGATGAAAAAGGACTATTCTCCTAGTTCCAATGGTATTATATATGATTTACCCAGCCATTAACCTTATAAATTATTAAATTTTTAATTATTCATCCATAACTCTCTTAATTCGGTCAACAGCCCTACTTTTGAAGCTATGCAAGCTAGCACCGTGATACATGAAGGCAGTGCCTACACTTTATACCATTTCAACACGGGATAGCGAGAATCTACTCTCACAGCAATAGAGCGAGCAATGATGCACCCCTGCTCCTTTGGCTACAGGTTGCTCTTTACACTGTCCGCTAACGAGTCTTTACCCAAAAACAAGAGCGCCGTAAACGTCTCTACGTTTACGGCGCTCTTGTTTTTATACATTTGTTTGGAAAGCGGGTGATGGGAATCGAACCCACGCTACCAGCTTGGAAGGCTGGAGTTCTACCATTGAACTACACCCGCCTATTAAGTATCGGGATGACACGATTTGAACATGCGACCCCCTGGTCCCAAACCAGGTGCTCTACCAAGCTGAGCTACATCCCGTTAATCAAGTTATCAATCTTAGCGACAAGAATTAATATATCACATCGAAGGGTAGTTTGCAAGCATTTTTTATCCAAACCATTCAGCCCTGAATGATAGTGATATATGAAGCTTCCTTCGTGATTGTCTCATTATGCAACATCAAAAAATAAAAACCGGTGCAGCTAACGCACACCGGTTCTACCTTTATTATGCGTTTTTACCCGATTTGTCAAAGCTTACTTCAGGTGTAGTCAGCTTGTCGTAGAAATCAACCGAGTTATCCTTATCTTCTGTTGCACGCAGTGCCATTGCGGAGCGTGGATGCTCATCCAATGTACCGGTGATCATGTAAGGAATGATGTAGCCCCACTCTTCTTTTTCACGCAGCTTGATCATGTGCTTGTCGATCATTTCCAATACAGGACGCAGCGTGTATTTGGTGTTTTTCAGATGCGTAACGAGCAATTCTGTCGGGCAGTTCCCTGCGGCGCGACCCATGCCGTATACAGAAGCATCGAGCAGCTCTACACCGTTATCAGCTGCAATCAATGTATTCGAGAAGGCAAGCTGCATATTGTTATGGGTATGTACACCCAGTCGTTTGTTTGGCAGATGCGTTTTGAACTTCTCTACCAGGTAGATAAAGTCTTTGTAATCGAGACTACCGTAGCTATCTACGATGTACACGACATCAACCTTGCTCTCCTTGATCAGTTCAAACGCTTCGATCAGCTCGTTTTCCATTACGTTGGACAATGCCATAATGTTGATCGTTGTCTCGTAACCACGATCATGGAAAGTTTCTACGAGTTGTAGCGCTTTGTCTACATCCTTGATATAACAAGCAACACGGATCAGATCCAGCATGCTCTCATTACGTGGCAAAATATCATTTTCGTCCACACGTCCGATGTCTACCAGTGCAGACAGCTTCGTATGACCCTTATGCGGGATGACTTCACGCAGGAACTCATCATCAAGGAAACGCCATGGGCCAGCGCTTTCCGCACCCTTGAGCAGCTTTGGAGAGTTTTTGTAACCGATCTCCATATAATCAACGCCCGCTTCGTTCAGTTTATTGTACAAATCCTGTACAAATTCGACGCTGAAATCCCAGTTATTCACCAGACCTCCGTCGCGAATTGTGCAGTCTACAATTTTGCAGTGATTGAGTTTCATTGTTGATCTCCTTTCGGGCTCTTCATTCTCTACATGATACTGTACGCCTAGTTTAATGTAAAGGAAAATCCTCACACGCTTTAACGCATCAATACATTACAGCCATTTACACTCTATGATAGACGTTACGAAGCCCGATGTCCAGCCCTAACACAAGGTTAGAGACAAATTTACCGTTTCCTGCCACTCTCATACTGCTGTTCCCAGCGAGCCAGCTCCTGCTCCTCTACAGGCGCTCCGTCGTAGCGCACCCGATTGTACAGTGCGATCAGCTCTTTGGTGCCTGCTCCGGGTATAGATTCATGCTCTTCTATAGCTGAAGCAGCCCTATTTATCCCTGTTGTTGTCGCTTGTCTATACTCTTCCGGTGCAAGCTGACGACCCACATGCTCCGGTGTCGCTGACACTGCAATCGGAATCCCTCGCTTATCCGCACGATTCAGAAGCTGACGATAGTAGTAGCGTACACGCTCATCCAGTTGTGCAGGCTTACGATTGCGCTGAAAGAGACGACGCGGTTGATCCGAACGCTCGGCAAGCTTCTGCACTTCATCGGTATACGTATCTACGTGTACCTCTTGCTCTTGCAGCTGCTGTGGCTCCCATAATGACAGTAGCCAGCGATAAAGCTTTGGTGCATAGCGGCGAATCAAACGGATCACGACATAGCCGATCCAACCGATAAATGCACATAACGCCAGCAAAACAATAAGCTGGGCAAGCTTTTCCACCCAGAAGGGGTCGCCGCCTGTATTGCTCGTTTCTGGAAGCTGAAGCGGCTCCATCGGTGGTGGTGTATAGGTCTCGGTTGACATCGACGGAGGTGGCGCTGTCTGATTATTTAACATGGACAGTAGAGCTTGCCACGCCCGTTCCAGCCAGATCGTAAGCTGATCACTCGCACCTAAAATAGCGATAAGTACGATCGCCAGCCATGTCCAGCGCCGTGTCCGCTGAATGACTGCACGCAGCGAAGCAAACGAAAAGCCTTCATCCAGCGATATGTAATCAATCTGCTGAGTCGTAAATCGAAATAGTAACGTGAACAGTGTAAATGCACCTGCCGCATATAAGCTACCACGCACATCATGAATCGATGAGCTACTTCCAGCGGCAATATAGATGATCCAGGTTAAGCCGAGTGCAATGAGCTGCGCGCGAATCGGAAATAATCGATCACGATCACTACGTGCAATCATCACGCCACGAAGTAATGCCACTACACCTAATATCACTGCTGCAATCCATGTTATAACCGCTGGCTGCGTAGCCGCTATGCGATAACAGCCTACAAGGATTAGCACAGCATAGACAATCAGCAAGATACTATTCGTCCATACATTCAAACGTACAGCAGGACGCAGCAATGTGCCGATTCCAGCGATGCCTAATAACAGAAGAATCCAATTCCACGGCAGCCCATTTTGCAGTAAATAGGCATCCAGTAGCACGATCAGTGGATAGATCGCTGCTAGCTCCATTGCGATATGAAGTATTCCAGCTACAACCCGATTACCTATATATCGTTGCTCGTTCATGGGGTCACTCTCCTTTCCTAACCCAATGCGATACAGTGAGCATCGCAGGGCACGGGATCTATTCTACGCGATACCGAAAGACCTGACGTATTAGAGAGGCTACTCGGCTCGCGTACATGGAATACGATGCTCTATTGTTGTTGATAGATTGATATATCGTTGTGATTGATTAAACTCAGTCAGCTTGTTTTCCCAATTGATGATGGTCGTGCGCCTTTTAGCCTGAATTGCTCCATAAGCATGCTGTAGTTCTGCTTCATCTGCTCAACGGATGGCAATAATAGCACTTCCACACGCATCCCTTCATTTCGCAATTCCTCGATGGACGCTTCGATAGCCTCTGATACATACGGCGTTACGAGCAATATATCGGTTGGCATACGTTGTTCATCCTCTGGAATCAGACCTTTAATCAGCTGGGAAAAAGGACGGCGGATTTTCAATTGCAGCTCTGCCATCATTTGCAAAATTGAATACAGCTGCTCGGTGCCGTATCCAGGCGCAATATAAGCACGCTCCTCATCCTCATAAGGAATAATCGCATTATGGGCAAAGCCTGCCTTCATTCCTCGTCCGAGCAAATCATCAACAATGGTTGCCGCGCAGCTAATCGCATATTCGGCTGCGGCTGGCTCGGTCACCGTGCTCCACATTTGCTCATTAAGCTCAATATTCAATACGACCAGTAGCTCGGGATCAGCGCTGTAGCCATGCTGATACACCTGCAATTCACCCGTACGAGCGGTTGCTGCCCAGTGTACCTGATTCATCGGGTCACCGGAACGATATTCACGCACACCTGTGATCAGAAACGGATCCTCGTTAATCCAGCGCCGCATCTCCATTTCCCCCTGCCAGCTGCTATACGCGTCAGGCATATGATACGAAGGCAAATAAGGAGGATAGATCGTCACATCCAGCTGAAGCGGCATCGGACGATTCACCCGCACCAGTCCGAACAAATCACCCACACCCATCGACACGCTGTCCAAGCGATACATGCCCCGCTGACGAGCCAGCATCGGATGACGTCGTACAATCCGAACCCGGCGCCCTAGACTGAATAGACTTTGATGATTCTGATACACGGTGCCTTCACTAATAACCAGATCAGCTGACCCGGCAAACTGAAATGCAACCGGCAGCATCGCTTCCAGACGCAACCACGGTAATGGTAATGAGCTGCGATTTTCCAGCTCCTCAATCATTTCCAGTGGTTCGCCTACATGACACTGACTGGCAGATAAACGCCGGGTATAAAATAGCTTGCCCAGCGACCGTTTACCAAATAATACAGCCTGTGCTGCAACGACCAGCAGAGCGACCACCATTAACCAGAATAACGCCATCTTAGCGTGCTCCGCTCACGATAGTTTGCTCTGCTGGTACAGGCTCAGCAGCAATGACCGCTTCCAGCAGCTCACGTCCTGCTTCACTACCGCCTCGCTGGCGACTGCGGAACACAATTCGGTGAGCGAGCACCGGTACAGCTAGCGCCTGCACATCGTCAGGCAGCACATAATCGCGTCCATGAATCGCTGCATACGCCTGAGCAGCTCGTAGCAGTGCCTGCGTAGCGCGGGGGCTGGCACCAAGTGCAGTATCATGATGCTGACGTGTCGCTTCGGCAATACGAACGACATAATCAAGCAAATCATCATGCACTCTTACCTCGCGACATATACGGCGTGCTTCCATAATTTCTTGACGCGTAACAGAAGCGCCGCTGACAGACGTAGAATGAGATATAGCACGATCAGTATTGGTAAAATGATCTGCTGTCCGCTCGCTTGAAGTAACCTTTTCTACCGTATTTGCCTGTACGGTATCATTACTCTTATCCACATCGGCATGGGTGTTTCGTTCAGATGAGTTATTGGTGCTATTAACTAGGCTGTCCGACTCTGAACGCTCCAGCCCTCCACCAAGCGTACGTCGCAGCACTTCCACCCCTTCATCGCGCGTCGGATAGCCCAGTGATAGCTTGAGCATGAATCGATCCATCTGCGCCTCCGGTAACGGGAACGTTCCCTGATTATCGACTGGATTTTGCGTAGCGATAACCATGAATGGGTCTTCTAAGCGATGACTTTCGCCATCAATACTAATTTGCCGTTCCTCCATACATTCCAGCAGGCTGGATTGGGTACGCGGCGTTGCCCGGTTGATCTCATCAGCCAATACAATATGGGCAAACAATGGCCCCGGACGGAAAATAAACTCCGATTCCTTTTGATTATAAAAATAGCCACCTGTCAGATCAGATGGTAGTAAATCAGGGGTAAATTGAATACGCTGAAATCGACATTGCACAGACTGCGCTAGTGTACGAGCTAGAAGCGTTTTACCTG
Source organism: Paenibacillus hunanensis (assembly GCF_034055775.1). Lineage (NCBI taxonomy): Bacteria > Bacillati > Bacillota > Bacilli > Caryophanales > Paenibacillaceae > Paenibacillus > Paenibacillus hunanensis. The sequence goes on from NZ_CP139194.1 coordinate 4,124,955, forward strand.
TACCTGGTACGTCTTCCATCAGCACATGCCCGGAAGCCAGTAGCGCTGTCAGCAGCATGCGTACCTCTCGCGATTTGCCTACAATGCGTTGTCCAATCTCTTGCTCTAATCGTTCTACGACTTGCTGAACGTGATTGATATTCATGATGCTGTCATCCCCTTCGTCTTATGTATACGCTCTCTTCTATCATACAATGAATACCGGACAAAACAAAAAAGCACCCTTTATATGCAGCAAACGACAGGAGAATATATCTCCTGCCGCTCGGATTATGATCCGTATGGTGATGGATCGGTATTCTAATTATTTGTGCTGAAGACGGGCACGACGCAGACTCATGACAGCAAGACGCTTTTTCAGATCGCGCTCCCATTTCTCGTCACCAATCTCTTTGGCTACTGCGAGCAGATCCAGGCTCATATCGATCTGGCGCTGCACCATATCCATCGGGTCATCCTCTTCAACGTTTACACAATTCTCAAACATGGTATCCTCGTCTTCCATCACATAATCCTGAAAGTCGATTTCCGGTGTGCCATCATCATGCGCATACTCGGCCAGAATCTCATATTCGTTCTCAACCTTATAGTGCACTTCGATGCGTTCGCATACAGGACACACCAGAAGGGGAACATTGTGAACCTGGGTTCTAAAATGTTTGAGGGTCCCTTTCGTTCCAATCATACTGCCGCCACAGCAAAAGCTCATCGTGTTCTCCCTCCAGACATGATTCTATAATCGTCAAAGTGACTTCGCATCAACATTGTATACATGTTTGTGAAAGATTATTAACCAGCTTGTGTACATTCTACACCTTTTCGTGGCAAGACAAAACCCCTTTTCTTCGCCAATTTGGTAAAGAAAAGGGGTTGGAAATAAAGTTAGGCCTTTTGGATTGCTGCTACGATCAGATCGCCCATTTGGGAAGTGGACAGCGCCTTGCTCTTATCGACTGCGATATCCGCTGTACGATGTCCCTCATCCAGTACCTTCGCTACAGCTGCCTCAATCGCATCCGCTGCTTCACCATAGCCAAATGTCGTACGGAACATCAATGCAAGCGACAGAATCGTTGCGATTGGATTCGCCAGTCCCTGTCCAGCAATATCCGGCGCAGAGCCGTGTACAGGCTCGTACAGACCGAAGCTGCCTTCACCCAGCGAAGCGGAAGCCAGCATTCCGATCGATCCGGTCAGCATTGCTGCTTCATCACTCAAAATATCGCCGAACATATTCTCTGTTACGATTACGTCAAAGCTAGCAGGACGACGCAGCAATTGCATCGCACAGTTATCCACCAGCACATGCTCCAGCTCGACATCTGGATAATCTGGAGCGATGCGGTTTACTGTTTCACGCCACAGACGGGACGTTTCCAGCACGTTCGCTTTATCAACAGAAGCCAGCTTTTTGCGGCGACCTTGAGCGATCTCGAATGCCTGACGCACGATGCGCTCTACTTCTGCTACATTGTAAGCACAGGTATCCACCGCTTCTTCGCCATGCTCAGTTTCACGTCTGAACTTCTCACCGAAATAGATCCCGCCAGTCAGCTCACGCACGACCATTAGGTCTGTGCCTTCCAGCACTTCTGGTTTCAAGGTGGAGGCTTCTTTCAGACAATCGAACACAACGGCTGGACGCAGGTTAGAGAACAGGCCTAGCTCTTTACGAATACCGAGCAATCCTGTTTCTGGACGCAGCTCTTTGGAATTGTTATCCCATTTTGGTCCGCCTACTGCACCGAGTAATACGGCATCCGCGCTTTTACACACCTTCAGTGTTTCTTCTGGAAGTGGAGTGCCTTTTTCGTCAATAGCGATACCGCCGAACAGCGCATGCTCTGTTTCAAAGGAATACCCGTACAGCTCTTCGGCACGACGAAGTACCTTTTCTGCTTCGGCTACAACCTCAGGACCGATTCCATCACCAGGGATTACCGCAATCTTTTTCGTTTCGCTCATGTATAGCTCTCCTTTGGGCAGCCTTGCTTTATGCCAAGGTCTGCATAGTCAGTAGGTTTATGTACATCGCGCTACGTACCTATTCGGATGTGCATTCGCTCATTTACTCTATATTCAGTTTTAACACGTAATCAGATTCTTATCCAAGATATACAAACTATGATAGCTATAGGCAGAACCTATAAAGAGGAAGGAAACGATTCTTTATAGCGTACGAGAATTGAATGGCTTGTTCCGGGTGCATATAACTTTAGGTACTCATGTAGCTACTCTTAACTAGAATGAATGTTGGATTTTGTTTTATGGTGGGAAGTATTTGATGTATGCGCGTAGACCAGTTTGGAAAAGAAGTAAGAAAACAGACTCTAATATAATGGTTGGAATCGTTGGGATGAGGAGTTCAGGAGTACACATTCAGATAGCAATATATAGCAACCGTATTCATTACTAAACGTTTCTTTTCGTTATTGTTATATCTCATATCATCTTAGTCGGGATTACCATATACTGGGTGGTTGGATTTGAAGTGGGCGATGGCAAGGACTACAATAGTATGCAGGTGTACAATCGTAACTACTCTCTGTGCATCAGCAATGGCTTGGTGCGCCTGTGCGCTCATACATAGGGCTCGTGCAGACGTCTACTTTAACTTCGAAGGAGTGCGATGATGAATGGATTACACTTATTTGGGTAAGTCGGGCTTGAAGGTTAGTCGCATTTGCCTGGGTACGATGAATTTTGGACCCGTGACGGATGAGAAAGAATCGTTCCGCATTATGGATGCTGCACTCGATGCAGGGATTAACTTTTTTGATACTGCCAATGTGTATGGCGGATTTGGCGGCAAGGGTCAATCCGGTTCAACGGAAGAGATCATCGGACGCTGGTTCAAGCAGGGCGGCGGACGACGGGAGAAGACGATTCTTGCAACCAAGGTATATGGCAAAATGAATATCGAACCAGACGGCCCGAACAATGAAGGTGGACTGTCTGCGTATAAAATCCGTCGTCATCTGGAAGGCTCGCTACAGCGTCTTCAGACGGATCATATCGAATTGTATCAGATGCACCACGTTGATCCTGCCATTAGCTGGGATGAGCTATGGGGGGCTTTTGAGGTCGCTGTGAATCAAGGTAAAATTGGCTATGTCGGCTCCAGTAACTTTGCTGGATGGAATATTGCAGTTGCCCAGAAGGAAGCCGAGAAGCGTCATTTCCTCGGACTTGTATCCGAGCAGCATAAATATAGTCTACTCTGCCGTGAGCCCGAGTTGGAAGTGCTACCAGCCTCGAAGGAGCTTGGGCTGGGTGTTATTCCATGGAGTCCGCTCGATGGCGGTCTGCTCGGTCGCAATGCACTCAAACAAATCGAAGGCTCTCGCAGTGGCGGCAATGCCGAGCGTGTGGAGAAGCACCGTACACAGCTGGAGCAATTTGACGAGCTATGCAAGGAGCTAGGCGAACCACAGGATGTGGTTGCGCTGGCGTGGGTACTGGCGAATCCAGCGGTAACAGCACCGATTATCGGGCCACGTACATCCGAGCAATTTGAAGGCTCGCTGCGTATTCTGGATGTGAAGCTGAATGAAGAAACATTGAAACGTCTGGATGAAATTTTCCCAGGACCAGGTAAAGCGGCTCCAATGGCGTATGCGTGGTAATCCACTCGTAATTAATATTGCCTAGCTACACTGTCAGGCTGTTTGGACGTAGGTTGAGCTATCGTTCAAGCTGCTTATCTTGGAGTTCGATGTAACGAGGCAAACGTCAAGTAAAATAGAATGATGAAAAAGTCGCAGCGGACGTATGGAGCCGCTGCGACTTTTTTGGTTTGGTATAGCGTTCTTATATGCTTGTGATACTTTAGATGTGTAGGGTGAATGTTGGTAGTGTAACGTGGGGCTTTGAAGCTTTTTCTCGGAGTCGATGATGTCAAAAACAAAGAATTAATTAGCATACAACACGACTCATTCGATCGAGCTTCGTCTAGCTTCTCCTTGGCTTCTGTATTTCTACCAGGCAAATTCTTAGTTTATACCGACACATTCAACGCTAACTGCATCGAGCACGCGCATGCCATCAGTTAATCCAGCTCTGCACGGGAGAACAAATCTGCGATCACTTCTGGCTGCTCACACGCCTCGTGAAAACCGATAATGAATTTGCGCAGCGCTTCGGCATCATTCGAATACGCGCAGAACATATCCGCTTCGGGATCAAAGCGTACAATCGACTCCAGCTCTGGCATACGTTCAGCCAAATATACCGCTGCCAGCGATGCCCAGTCATACCCTCCACCTTCAAAGCCCTCGTCTGCACGTTGGTCAAATACGTCCTGCTTGTACATACCAGCGACCAGGATAACAGAGGCACCTGGATTCGATTCCGACGATACCCATTTAAAAGGGGCGATCTGTTCATTGATTTCCTGTTTACTCATCATCATGTCTCCTTCGTGTTATCGGATGTATGGGTGAATCTATAAACAAACGTATGTTCGCTTAAATTCTACCATACCCTTTCACACGGCTCCATGATCGGATCGAATCAAATATAGACTGCTGCTCTAGTGCTTACTAACTGGAAGCTAGCATATCAATGGGAGCGCATTTCATGATTATGCATTTCTTCCTGTTCACAATTCCGTACGACCTGTGTCAGCAGGAACAGCTCGCTAGCTGGGATACAGGTTTTACCAGCCCCTGTATGCACGTATGAACATGACCAACAATTCTTCCCATAGAGCAGTCATTTTTTTACTTCTTGAGCTATGCGGCGATCTGTACTACACAACGGGTACACAACTGGCAATCGATTACAGTGTCTCCACCAGCAAACCAAGCGGCGTAGACGAAGCGCCTGCAATCATCAGGCTAAAGCTATAATTGCTCGTACCTGGTGCCACGCTGGCTACATATACAGGTGCCTTTTGCTGATTCGTACGCAGCAGTGGTACACCGTATACATCCTCACCAATCTTGACTGCACCGCCATAGCTACCACCACGCGGATTGAGTGAAATTTGCACGGTACGATGTTGTGGACCCGGGTTGTATACAGGTACAGTCACATTATAAATTGCACCAAATTGCGCCCGGTTATCTAGCGAGCTTTGCGGCTGTTCGCTGGCAGCAGCGGTAAAGAGCTGATCCGCTGGAATCGAGCCGTCTTTTTTCAGCTTGGCAGCTGTCGGATAGATCACGCGAGCCGTACCTGCGGTATAGACTGGAGTCATCGCATTCGTTTCTGAAAAGGTCCAGTTCCCGCGCGGATGAGACTGTGCTGCCAGCGGCAATGGCTCCGACTTCAGCAATGTCAGATCATACGCGGTATCGCGCGATGCGACTGTACGCACGGTATATAGCATCTCGCCGCTATCTGTACTTTTCACTGTAAAATCATACACGAACCCGAACAGCTTACCCGATGGTACGATAAAAGCTTCGATCTGACCGGATTGCTGCTGCTTGATCAGTGGCTGATCCGCTGTACGCTGATCCATTGTACCTGCCAGTACCGCCTTAGAAATATTGCCGCCGATATCCGTAATCCAGTTCACCTCATCGCCGCCGATCCGGTATTCACGCTTCACATCCTCCAGACGCAATGCACCATGGTTCGCGCGATTTTCCAGCGTAATTCCGATCTTCACCGGATTCGGCAACACATTATAATGCCAGCCGAAAATGCGATGCTTCACCTGTCCATCGTTGCTACGTACAACATCATGCCACAACACACCGTGTGTCACTGGAAAATTCGTTTCGTTCAATGTCTCCGGGTTATCGCTAACCATCAATCGTCGTGTACCACCCCGCGTAGCTGAAGCGATATCGTACTGCACCACACCTGTTGTATTGACAGCTTCAATCGTCAAATCACGTCCACTGCTTGTCATTATAATTGCCTCCCTGATTGTTGGATTGACCTCGCTCTCCAGACTTTATACACTCTGATGCTGTTCATGCTGGCTTCGTCTGAAAGTTAAGACTGAGAAGTTGGGACTGAAAAGCGAGGTTCATCTATAAAGTAAAAATAAGACCGCTTTCTACAACCATAATTTTGAAAATAAATAAACTTCTAGTGATCGTTATAACTAGAGACTCCAAACAAACTGATGCAAAAATACTCCATTCGTTAGATTCGTTTCTGTAGCTTTTTAGCACGGACAACTTATTTTTGCATGAACGACCACAGTCCGTATAGCAATCCCACTATGATATTACACATCAGACAACTGCATAAGGTCAGATTACCATGCCAAAAAAGCCTCTGGCTTACAGCTTCGTATACACCTGGAAGTAAGTAAGAATGCTCCATGATCGGAACGATTCTATGTACTTCCAGGCGATACGGCTGCAAAGCCAGAGACTTTAGAGTTGATAGTTAATCGTACATCGATGATACGATCTGTTTCTTTAGTTAGATCATTGAAATATTATCACGACGTCCTGTTTTGCGTTTTTCTACCAGACGATTCAAGGAGTCTACATATGCACGTGCACTCGCTTCTAAAATATCCGTGCTGACGCCGCGACCTTGAGCCGTAATGCCCTCTTGCGTCAAGGCTACATGAACCTCGCCGAGTGCATCCTTACCCTGGGTAACCGCCTTGATCGAATAATCAGATAGCGTCACATCTTCTTGTGAAGCTTTATCGATCGCATTGTAGATCGAATCGACTGCCCCGTTACCGCTCGATTCCTCTTCACGCACACCGCCATCGATCGTGCTCAGACGTACGCGTGCAGTCGGCTCACTCTCGCTATCAAACGATACGAACAACGAATCCAGCTGGAAAAATTCCGGTGTATCGGCAAGACGCTCTTCCAGCAGCGCGAACAGATCATCATCAGTAACTTCCTTCTTCTTGTCTGCCAGCACTTTGAATTTAGCAAATGCGCGATTCACTGCTTCTTCGTCCAGCTCAAAGCCCAGCTCGATCAGATGCTCACGGAAGGCATGGCGACCGGAGTGCTTGCCCATCACCAGCTTACTTTCCTTGAGTCCAATCGTTTCCGGTGTCATAATCTCATACGTTGATTTCTCTTTCAGCATACCATCCTGGTGAATACCGGATTCATGGGCAAATGCATTTGCACCAACGATTGCCTTGTTACCCGGAACAACCATACCTGTCAGCTTGCTGACGAGACGGCTCGTACGTGCAATTTCAGACAACGTAAACGATGTCTTCGCACCGTAGAAGTCCTGACGCGTTTCCAGCGCCATCGCCACTTCTTCCAGCGCCGTGTTACCCGCGCGTTCCCCAATACCGTTAATCGTACCTTCAACCTGATCGGCACCATTCAAAATCGCTGCCAGAGCATTCGCTGTTGCCATGCCCAGATCATCATGACAATGCGCGCTCAATTGCACCTTTTCTACACCAGGTACATTTTCTTTGACATATTTGAAAATATTACCGTATTCATAAGGTGTCAAATAACCGACAGTATCCGGCAAGTTGACCACATACGCGCCTTCTTCAATCGCCATCTTCGTCATTTCTGCGATAAATTCCAGCTCCGTACGTCCTGCATCCTCCAGCGAGAATTCAACCTTATCAAAATATTTACGTGCATATCGAATCGCAGAGCGTGCCGTATCGCGTACCTGATCCTTGTCCATGCGCAGCTTATACTGGCGGTGAATCGGTGAAGTCGCCAGGAACAGATGCAGGCACGGATCTTGCGCCCCCTTCAGCGCCTCGCGTACCGCATCGATGTCCTGCTCACGCGAACGCGACAAACCAATCACACTGGCATTTTTCACAGCGTTCGCCACAGCATTAACCGCTGCCAGATCACCAGGCGATGCCGCCGGAAATCCAGCTTCAATACGATCGACCCCCAGGCGCTCAAGCTGATGAGCAATCTCAACTTTCTCCGGCGTATTCAAGTTAACCCCAGGCGATTGCTCTCCATCTCTCAGCGTCGTATCGAAAATATAAATTTTACGCATAATCGCACCTCCTTATAGTTTAGGTAAAGCCATAACTAACTTTATAAAAAGTTCCATTTAAAAGAGTAAAAGTCATGCCAAGCACAACTCACTTCCCCCACTACTTCCCTAACATTTAAAAAAACAATGTTTAGAAGTTAATTTGCAGCAGGCAGATTGAACACGCACCAGCGAAGGGGAAAGAATTGTTCTAAAGAAGCGAAGCGTTCGCCTTTAAAGGTTGATTTTGACTGCTACAAGCAGTCGTTCAAAAAATCAACCTTTAACAGCGATCAAAAGAACAATCTTCCCCCGAAGCGCCAGTAGCTTCAACCCGCCCACCGCAATTTAAATCTTCAAATCATTATTTTTTAATCCAATGCATCATTTCACGCAATTGACCACCAACAACTTCAAGCTGATGCTCGGACTCGTTGCGGCGCGTTGCTGTCAGGAAGGCACGACCGGATTGGTTTTCCAGAATGAAGTCGCGTGCGAATTTACCCTGTTGGATATCGGACAGTACTTCTTTCATCGCTTTTTTCGTTTCTTCAGTTACGATACGAGGACCAGTTACATAGTCACCATACTCCGCAGTGTTACTGATGGAATCGCGCATCGTTGCCAGACCACCTTCGTACATCAGGTCAACGATCAGCTTCAGCTCATGCAGACACTCGAAGTAAGCCATTTCAGGAGCGTAGCCAGCTTCAGTCAGTGTTTCAAAGCCTGCTTTAACCAGGGCGCTTACGCCACCGCACAGTACAGCTTGCTCACCGAACAGATCCGTTTCCGTTTCTTCGCGGAAGGAAGTTTCGATAACGCCTGCACGTGTACAGCCGATACCTTTTGCATACGCCAGACCGATTTCTTTGGCATTGCCAGTAGCATCTTGATGAATCGCGATCAGGCCAGGTACGCCGAATCCCTCTTCATATGTACGACGTACCATATGACCAGGAGATTTAGGAGCAACAAGCAGTACGTCATTGCTTTTCGGAGCAACGATTTGACCAAAATGAACGTTAAAGCCGTGTGCGAACAGCAGAGCAGCCGTATCTTTCAGGTTTGGCGCGATTTCGCTGTTGTAGACGCTAGCTTGTGTTTCATCTGGCATCAGAATTTGAACGATATCTGCTTTTTTGGTAGCTTCTGCTACGGACAGTACTTCAAAGCCATCGTTTTTCGCTTTATCAAACGATTTACCTTCACGCAGACCGATGACAACCGACAGACCGCTATCACGCAGGTTTTGCGCGTGAGCATGACCCTGGCTACCATAACCGATAATTGCGATTGTTTTACCTTTCAATACGTTCAATTCTGCATCGTTTTCGTAGTAAGTTGTTACTGCCATTTTTTCTTCCTCCTTTAATATATGAAACGTTGTACCGGCACTGCCGATGGTTGTTTTAACCCTCCTGAAAAGAGCGGGTATTTCAAAGGAAGTCAGACTGCTCGTAATCGCCATACCGGCCTATTGTCATTATAAGCATGCAGCTCGATCCCGTACAAATCAGAACAAATATATACTATATTTATCTATAGCTTTCATTTATCTGTAGCCTTCTGATTTCCTCTCAAATCCCCGTCTTTTCAAGCGGGGCAGTTTTTACTCATGCAATATTGCTTACAAAAGCGAGTCACGAATCAGGTTTTTAACTAAACGGGCTATTCCAGCCTCGCCTGTGAACATGATTGCGATTAATCAGCTTACACATTACCACGAATCATAGCGGTTGCCCCTGTACGGGACAGCTCGCGGATGCCGTAAGGCTTGAGCAGCTCGATCATTGCATCAATCTTTTCCGTATCGCCGACAACCTGTACCATCAGGCTATTCGGGCCGATATCGACTACCGCTGCGCGGAAGGTTTCAATGACACCCATAATTTCTGGACGCTCGGATGGCTCTGCTTTCACTTTGATCAGTGCCAGCTCGCGAGCTACCATCGGACGGGAGCTCAGGTCGATAACCTTGATCACATCGATAATTTTGTACAATTGCTTTTCGATCTGCTCCAGCGTGTTTTCGTTGCCTGTAGTCACGATAACCATACGGGACAGGCCGGCTTCTTCGGATTGACCGACAGTAATACTTTCGATATTGAAGCCACGGCGGCCGAACAGGCCGGAGACCCGTTGCAGCACGCCTGGCTGGTCGTTAACTAATACGGCGATGGTGTGTTTGTATGTTGTCGATATCATTCCTTATCCCCCATTAACATTTGATCAATGGTAGCTCCCTGCGGAACCATCGGATACACATTTTCGTGCTTGTTGACGATGAACTCGACCACGACAGGTCCCGGTGTATCCATCGCTTCCTTCCATGCTGCCTGCGCTTCTTCTTTATTCGTTGCACGCAAGCCCTTTACTCCATACGCTTCAGCCAATTTTACAAAGTCCGGGCTACCCGACAGATCGATATGGCTGTAACGATTCTCATAGATCAATTCCTGCCACTGACGTACCATACCGAGTACCTGGTTATTCAGGATTACGATCTTCACCGGAATATTGTTGATCGCGCAGATTGCCAGTTCCTGTGCACACATCTGCATACCGCCATCACCGTTAATGGAAATAACGAGACGATCTGGATTCGCCATCTGCGCACCGATTGCGGATGGGAAGCCGAAGCCCATCGTACCCAGTCCACCGGAGGTTACCCAGGAACGCGGTTTGTTAAAGCGATAATACTGTGCTGCCCACATCTGGTGCTGACCTACATCTGTCGTTACGATCGCTTCACCGCGAGTTGTATCGTTCAGCATTTCTACAACCCATTGTGGCTTGAGCACTTCATCCGAGTCGTCATAACGGAAAGGCTTATCGCGCTTCCACTCAGCGATTTTTTGACGCCAAGCATCTGCTTTAGCACTGTAAGCTGCATCGCTGTTCAGCTGCTCCAGTACTGTTTTTACATCGCCAACGATTGGGATGTCTGTTTTCACGTTTTTGCCAATTTCGGCTGGATCGATATCGATATGAGCGATTCGAGCATGAGGCGCAAATCCATCAAGCTTACCTGTTACACGGTCATCGAAGCGTGCACCGATGCTGATCAGCAAGTCTGACTGCTGAATCGCCTGGTTCGCTGCATACGTTCCGTGCATACCCGGCATACCGATCCACAGATCGTTACCGCTTGGGAAGCCGCCCAGACCGAGCAAGGTAGTTGTAATTGGAATCCCTGTAGCCGTTACGAACTTCAGCAGTTCCTCATGTCCACCGGAGTAAACAACACCGCCACCTGCCAGAATCAACGGACGCTCGGCTTCAACAATCGCCTGATGCAGCTTATCCAGCTGTAGCTTGTTCGCTACGACACGTGGATTATAGCCTCTCATCACGACTGGCTCCGTATGCGGCTTGAACAGTGATTTCGCTGCCGATACATCCTTCGGAATGTCGATCAGTACCGGACCTTTACGACCTGTATTGGCGATGTGGAATGCCTCATGAATCACACGTGGCAGATCCTCTACATCCCGTACCAGATAGCTGTGCTTCGTGATTGGCATCGTGATCCCTGTAATGTCTGCTTCCTGGAAAGCATCTGTACCGATCAGCGTTGTTGCTACGTTACCTGTGATTACCACAAGTGGTACCGAATCCATATAGGCAGTTGCGATTCCTGTAACCAGATTCGTCGCTCCCGGACCAGAAGTCGCGATACATACGCCAACCTTGCCGCTTGCACGTGCATAGCCATCAGCTGCGTGAATCGCGCCTTGCTCGTGACGAGTCAGCAAATGTTTGAAGTCGTCAAATCCGTGCATCGCATCGTAAATGTACAGTACCGCTCCGCCCGGATAACCAAAGACGCATTCTACACCTTCCAGCAGCAAGCTGCGGAGAAGCATTTCAGAACCTGTAATGACTTCTGGCTTCATCCATTTCTCACGTAATTGATCAGTTGATTGCACATTCGGTATTTGCGCGCTCATATCTTTTCCTCCTCCCAAAAATTCACATCAATCTTACACAAAATTCGTATGACAGGCCGACGCATCCTACAGCAGGTTGCTTGCTCAGTTCTCTGCTGAAGATTGCTGGCTCAGGCTAATAAAATCAAAAAAACCTTTCGCCACCCCAAACAGAAAAACTCTGTTCGAGGGACGAAAGGTTATATCTTCCGTGGTACCACCCAGATTCGCATACAGCCTCACAGCTCGTATGCCTCATCAAGTAAGACAAGTGTGCCTTACCTATTGTCTGTAACGTAGACAGTACGATTTTCCCTAATAATCACGGATGAACCCGTGCCTTTCAGGAAAACAGCTCCGAGGTGAGCTCGTATAAAAGGGGTTTTGATGAAGCTTTCAGCAGTGCGCTTCACTCTCTGGACAAAATAGCCCTTAAAACTTCGTCCTCTTCATAGCCGATCATGGATATTCACAATATCGACCGCAACATTTCAACTTGTTGTCAGCCGCTGATTTAGAAACATTATATGATTCATTTGAAACAGAGTCAACACTAATTTTTTTTGCACTTTTGGACAATTCGCGTAAATGGGATGAAGACATTTATACAGCAAATATGTAGTGTAAGCGTGATCTTTGTGAGTATAGCTTTATATTTATAAGAAAAATGTGCATATCCACTGGAGGACAGGTGATTTGGTTTTGTCCTTTATGCACAAATGATAGGGTGTGATGGAATGTTATTTTGTTGAATGGGACATATGGTTTAGTTGGTGAGAAGGTTTACGGAGTATCGAGATGATTGGGTGGATTGGGTAAACTGGATGCTGAGTTGGAAAGTTGGAGAATGGCACATTGGGCGGCAACCACTCCGGGAAGGAATAAGGGGACGGACTCGGGTGGAGCCGCGGGAATCTTTTGGAATGGGGAAAGAATGAAGATTCCCGCCCCTCGGAAGCAGTAAGATATTTTGCTTTCGCAAAAATCACTTTTCATTGAACCCCGTGTTAGGAAATCGCTAACACTATAAGGAGTCCTTTCCCCTTATTTCCTTCCCTCCGTTCTGTGCGTATTGCTACAATCTACAATCTACAATCTACAATCTACAAAATGACCGCCATCTATATCCTATGAAAAATGTTAATTCAATTTATTTAAAATTATTTATTCTCGACTACCTTCTTTCAAATTTAAAATCACCCTTTTCTTGATGTTGATCATTATAGCTATAAAAAAAGTCGGTACTTCCGAAGAAGTACCGACTTTGCGTTTACATATAAGCTACTTTTGAATTCACTCTTACTCTTACATGCCATAACCATCGTGTATTGCACCGAGCATGGGGGTAGAACGTTTTGAATGAATCTACCGTTTGCTCGGATCGTAAGGTTGGCCGAGTGCTGATGGGGCGCTGGAGCGTCCGACAGCGGCTACCAGGACGATGATGGTGAGCAGGTATGGCAGCATGTAGATGATTTCGGGTGGGATGCTCTGCGTCCAGGCGAAGAGCTGTACGTAGTTACGTACGGCTTGTGCCAGACCAAAGAAGACAGCCGCGCCGAATGCGCCGATTGGGTTCCATTTACCGAAGATCATTGCAGCGATCGCGATGTAACCTTGACCGGAAATCGTATTGTGTGCAAATGTGCCTGTTGTGGTCAGTGTGATCGTTGCGCCACCGACAGCAGCCAGTGCACCACTGATCATAACGCCCACATAGCGCATACGATTAACCTTGATACCTACGGTATCCGCAGCACTTGGATGCTCACCGACGGAGCGCAGACGCAGACCGAACGGTGTTTTGTACAGTACAAAATATGAAACGAATACGAGAATAATCGCTAGGTATGTCGTTGGATAAGCATTGAACAGCGCATCACCCAGTAATGGGATTTTGCTCAAGCCTGGAATTGGCATACGGCTGTAGCCGGAGATCAATTCCGTTTCACCAGCGCCATCGAACAGCAGCTTCACCATATACAGCGTACTACCTGCTGCGAGGAAGTTGATCACGATACCGCTAATAACCTGATCCGCTTTGAATGTGATCGAAGCGACTGCGTGAATAAGCGATACGATAATACCGAGCACAATCGCTGCACACAGACCGATCGAAGCAGCGGCAAAGCCGTCCAGACCTGCTGCCTGTGCGTAATGACCAAATACACCAGCTGCAAATGCGCCGAACACCATCAAGCCTTCCAAACCAAGGTTGGTTACACCGGATTTTTCTGAGAAAATACCGCCGAGAGAAGTGAAGATGAGTGCTGTCGCAAACACCAACGTCGTATTAAGAAGCTGACCAATAATTGTTAATACGTCCATTATGACACCTTCTCTTTCTTGCGCTTGGCATAAAACGGTTTAAGCAACCAGCGCACAATACCCTGTGCGGCGATAAAGAATATAATTGCACCAATAACGATACGCACAATCTCAGGCGGCACATCAGCGCTAAAGCTCATACCTGCAGAACCGTAAGTGAGCGTACCGAACAGAATCGCTCCTAATACAACACCGAACGGATTATTCATACCGATCAGCGCCACCGCGATACCGTCAAAGCCAGTTCCTGGCGAGCTTGCCATAACAGACTGGTAACCAAACACACCGAGAACGGTAAATGCGCCACCCAGACCAGCAAATGCACCACTGATGAACATTGCTTTTACGATATTGCGGTTAACGTTCATACCCGCATATTTGGAAGCATCCTGGTTAAAACCAACCGAACGCAGCTCAAAGCCTTGCTTTGTTTTCCACATGAAAATGTAGAAGAATACAGCAGCCAATAGCGCGATCAGCGTACCCCAGTGTACACGCGCATTGCCCATCATTTCGGACAGCCAGCTAATTGCGATAGATGCAGACGGCTGAATATCAACCGAACGTGTATCGCCAGACTGGAGTGCAAATGTATTAATGATCAGATTGGACAGGTAAAGACCGATCCAGTTGAGCATGATACAGGAAATAACTTCGTTTACACCACGTGTTGCTTTCAGGAAGCCGGCAAGCGCCGCCCACAGACCGCCAAATACAGCACCCGCAATAATCGCCAGTGGTGCGTGAATGAACGCAGGCAAGCCATGCAGATGGATACCTACGATCGAAGCCGCAGTCATACCGATCAGATACTGACCTTCCCCACCGATGTTAAACAGACCTGTACGCGCTGCAAATGCAAACGCAAGACCTGTCATGATCAGCGGTGTCATCTCACGAATCGCTTCACCAAAGTCATACGTATTGCCATAGACGCGCTCAATCAGCGCGCTGTAAGCATCGATCGGATCATAACCACCGATCAGCATAACGAGTGCTCCTAGCACCAGACCGAGAATGATCGCTACAACGGGTAGCGTAACCGAATCTCGTGTAAACAGCTTTAATACTTTATTCATGCGTTGCACCTCTCTTTACGGTGCTTCCCGCCATCATTAAGCCCAATTCCTGATCATTGGTTTGTTCCGGCAGCACTTCACCTACAATTTGACCTTCATAAATAACAACAATCCGGTCGGATACGTTCAAAATCTCATCCAGCTCAAACGAAATGAGCAGAACTGCTTTACCCTGATCACGCTGTGCAATCAATTGCTTTTGTACAAACTCAATCGCACCTACGTCCAGACCGCGTGTTGGCTGTGCCGCTACGAGCAGCTCTGGATTTTTGTCGATCTCACGCGCGATGATCGCCTTCTGCTGATTACCACCGGACAGTGAGCGTGCCATCGTATGAATGCTTGGCGTACGCACGTCAAAGCCTTCTACAAGGCGCTGTGCCTTTTTATCGATCTCATCATGCTGGAGGAAGCCATTTTTGTTGTAGGGCTGCTTGTAGTACGTCTCCAGCACCATATTTTCACTAACGGAGAAGTCCAGCACCAGACCGTGCTTATGACGGTCTTCCGGAATATGAGCAACACCCGATTCGGTAATTTTACGCGGTGTCAGATTCGTGATTGGCTTACCATGAAGCGTAATCTCTCCACCATCTACATGACGCAGACCCGTAAGCGCTTCGATCAGCTCGCTCTGTCCGTTACCATCGACACCAGCAATACCGAGAATCTCGCCCGCCTTCACCTGTAAACTGAGGTGATTCAGCACCGACATTCCATCTTTATTTTTAGAAACGATATCCTTCATTTCCATAACTACTTCGCCCGGGTTAGCAGGGATCTTATCCACCTTAAAGCTAACGTTACGACCGACCATTTTCTCAGCCAGTTCCTGCGGCGAGGTTTCGGACTTTTTCAGTGTGTCGATAACTTTACCACGACGAATAATCGTTACCGTGTCAGCGATCTGCATAATCTCCTTGAGCTTATGCGTAATCAAAATGATCGACTTACCCTCTTTGATCAGACGCTGCATAATTTCCATCAGCTCGGAAATCTCCTGTGGTGTTAGCACCGCAGTCGGCTCATCAAAGATCAGAATATTAGCGCCACGATACAGCGTTTTGAGAATCTCGACCCGTTGCTGCATACCGACAGAAATGTCGTGGATTTTCGCATTCGGATCAACACGCAGTCCGTATTGCTCAGACAGCTTGCGAATTTCTTCCGTCGCTTTTTTATAGTTGATTCGGGCACCCTTTTGCGGTTCAGAGCCCAGAATAATATTCTCGGTAACAGTAAATGGCTGAACCAGCTTAAAATGCTGGTGAACCATCCCGATGCCAAGCTCAATCGCTTTGTTCGGCCCATCAATCATTACAGGCTTGCCATTGACTTCAATTACACCTTCTTCAGGCTGATACAGTCCAAAGACCACATTCATAAGCGTCGACTTGCCGGCACCGTTCTCACCCAGCAGGGCATGAATTTCACCCTTGAACAGCTTAAAGCTGATCGAATCGTTAGCTACGATTCCAGGGAAACGTTTTGTTATTTGTTTTAGCTCTACAACAGGGGTTGCTGTATTCATTAAATCACCCTTATAAGCAAATTGATTATCCCTTTGGTAAGACTTCGCACTGTATGGTATCTGACTATTACATATGGAAGTCCTGCAACCACCAGTATAGCAATACTTTTCGGCATTTCGACTAGCTTTTTCGATGAAGCTAATCTTTATCTGTCCACTTCATACTATCCATTTTGACGAGTTTGACGATGTACGAGTTATCAACAATTCAACCTGTAGACGTAACAACAAGGCTAGTCATGAACCAGCCTTGTGTTGGAGTCTACTATTTTAAAGCAACTTGAGTGAAGCTATATTATTGAACGGTATCTGGTACTTTAACTTCGCCTTTGATGATTTTTTCTTTGTACTCATCAACCAGCTTCAGTACATCAGCAGGCACGTTTTTGCTAGAAGTCTCAGCAACGCCTACACCATCATCCTTCAGACCCAGTGTTTCTGTACCGCCTTTGAAAGTACCATCGATTACTTCTTTGGATACTTTTTCAACAGCAGTGTCTACACGCTTGATCATGGAAGTCAGAGTGACTTTATCGCCAAATTCAAGAGATTGGTCTTTGTCGACACCGATTACCCATACTTGTTGTCCAGCGTTAACACGAGCAGTTGCTTCGTTAAATACGCCTGTACCTGTTGCACCAGCTGCGTGGAAGATAATATCTACGCCGTCGTTGTACAGTGTAGCTGCTGCGGATTTACCAACGTCTGGCTTGTCGAATGCACCAGTGTAGTTAACCATCAGCTGAGCGTTAGGATTAACAGCCTGGATACCTGCTTTGAAGCCAGCTTCGAAGCGTTGGATCAGTGGGCTTTTCTCGCCGCCTACGAAACCGATTTTGTTTGTTTTTGTCATTTTACCGGCGATTACGCCAACAAGGAAGGAACCTTCGTTTTCAGAGAATGTTACGGATTTTACGTTTGGCTGATCAACAACACTATCGATGATTGCCAGCTTTGCATCCGGGTTTTGCTTAGCAACAGTGTCAATTGCGTTTGCAAGGTTGAAGCCGATACCCCAAGTCAAGGAATAGTTATCCTTAACGAATTGATTCAGGTTAGGAATATAATCCTGATCGGATTTACTTTGAAGATACTTTACACTAGCTCCGCCGTCTTTTTGCACTTGTTGCAGTGCTTCCCATGCAGATTGGTTAAAGGATTTGTCATTCACGCCGCCTACGTCAGTAACCATACCGATTTTTACGTCGCTGGAACCGCCACTTCCCGATGTTCCGCTACCTGCATTGTTTGTGGATTCGCTTTTGTTACCGCATGCTGCCAAAAAGACGGACAGTGCGAGCACCATGATCAGCGAAAGTGAATAGACCTTCTTCATGTATGTTGTTCCCCCTTAAAAGTATCAACTATACATCTGCTTCTTTCTGTAAAAACCGAACATTTTACCCAAATCAACACGTAAAAGTTCGTCTTATGAGCAGATTCAATAGTCACTGAACCGATTATACAATCATGTGGTAGGAAAATCTACTATTTTAATAACAATTGGTCAATTAATTTATCCGATAAACGAAGAAAGCGCTTCATTTTGTTTGAATTTACTAATATATGTAATATGTATGTTAGATAACCTACTGAAATAGTTCGTTTTTTACCATTTAACGCACTAAATCGTTATAGTGGATGTGAGGTTTGGTTCATAACTTGCTACATAATCTCATGCTACAACGTTATCGCCTTACCCATAATCCGTACAATGGCTCTCTAACGAATCGCTTCCTATTATAATAGCATCGGATAACGACAGAGCAGCTCTCTCCTTTTACTTAACAGGCTTAGCCCTGCTCACTACAACATACAATATCGTCATTCACTTTGATTTCATTTAGCAAAAAAGCTCATGTTATTCCATGAACTTCTGCTTATTCTCAAAAAAAGAGTCCCTGCATATACAGAGACTCTCTTGATCACGCTGGAACTTAAGCGTTGATTTTTTCTTTTGCAACGGATGCCAGGGAGTTGAACGCTGTTACATCGTTCACTGCCAGGTCAGCCAGCATTTTACGGTTGATGTTAACACCAGCCAGTTTCAGGCCGTGCATCAGTTTGTTGTAAGACAGACCGTTCAGACGAGCTGCTGCATTGATACGTACGATCCACAGTCTGCGGAAGTTACGTTTTGTTTGACGACGGTCACGGTATGCGTAGACCAGGGATTTGTTAACCTGTTCTTTTGCAGTTTTGAAAATACGGTGTTTAGAACCGAAGTAACCTTTTGCAAGTTTCAGATATTTCTTATGTTTACGACGTGTGACGAATCCGCCTTTTACTCGTGCCATATTATAAACCCTCCCGGAAAATTAAATTATTTAAGATTAGCCAGACCTTGTTTCAAGCGTCTTACGTCACCAGCAGCCATCATTGGGCTAGTACCAAGTACGCGTTTTTGACGTTTGGATTTGTGGGAAAGCAGGTGGTTTTTGAACGCTTTGTGGCGTTTAACTTTACCTGTTCCTGTGATTTTAAAGCGACCTTTCAAACTGCTATGAGTTTTCATTTTAGGCATTTGAATATCCCCCTTAGTTATTTTTCGGCGCCAAGATCATAATCATGCTGCGGCCTTCCAGTTTAGGCTGGCGCTCAACAGTACAGATATCTGCAACTTCATCTCTTACGCGTTCCAAGACTCTTTGACCAATATTTGCATGTGCAATCTCGCGACCGCGGAAGCGGACCGAGCATTTCACCTTGTCGCCATTGTTAAGAAACTTCACTACATTACGGAGTTTAGTTTGATAATCGTGCTCCTCCGTATTCGCATGGAAACGCATTTCTTTCAGTTCAACAATCTTCTGATTTTTACGCGCTTCTTTTTCTTTCTTCTGCTGCTCGTAACGGAATTTGCCGTAGTCCATAATACGACATACAGGCGGCTTCGCTTGTGGCGCTACGTTAACGAGATCCAAATTCAGATCGATCGCCATTTGCATCGCTTCGCGAGTTGGCTTAATTCCGATTTGCTCACCTTCAGGACCTACCAGGCGCACTTCCTTTACCCGGATCTCATCGTTGATCATATGTTCCTTACTAATAACTTCCACCTCCACGTTGTGATAGACAGCGGTATTACAAAATAAAAAGGGATGCAGGCCTCATCACCCGCATCCCTTGATCATCTACATCTATTCATGACAATCGAATTGTCATCAAAGTAAAGATCAATGAACCAGCCAACAGCTATTGGTCAGGTGAGAAGACAGGCTTCTACTTATTCATTCGTTTAGTTGTTCCAAAAACACTTGATTAGTATATCATGGCTACCATCGAGTGTCAACAGCTTTATTCTATTTATTTTATAACCAACTCTATATTTTTAAAAGTACTTAGACTGCTTTAATTTGATGTCTTTATTTTAGCAGTTATCTACCCGCATATGGCTCACTATCGCACCCTACCGTATAGGATGATAAAGCGTTACTGGTCATTTTCCATAAAAAAAGGCGTAACGCTCAATCTTGAGAGCGCTACGCCTTTTTCACTTGTATATGAGCTGGTCGATCATCTTTCTTTAGAAAGGCGATCAGACCACTTCAGTTAAATTACAGTGTGCTTTGCTTGCTACCATGTACGTCCTCAATGCGCACCACGCGTGTATGCTGCGTGTGGCTCCATTGTTTGTTGTTCTGTGTGAAGAACGCGTAGAACGTAATCGGCCACCAGGACAGACCGTAGATTGGGAACAGTAATAGATACAGGTATACTTTCCACGATTTGACCTTTTCCAGCACCATAGCCAGGATGAACGTTACAACGTTCGCAGCAATTGCTACATACGCTACCCACAACGGCAGGTAGTTGTAGATGGACGAGATGTGTGGACCACCCAGAATAGCGGTGTCGATCCATACGCCAGCCGTCATCAGGAAGGTGACCAGAACGATGTATACGTTGACGCTATACAGCGCAAGGTCAAACTTGATGATGTTGAATTGCTTGATACTTTGCCACAACAGTGGGAAGAAATAACGACGAGCAACGGTAAAGTGACCTTGCATCCAGCGCAGACGTTGACGGGAAGAAGCTTTGAATGTCAGTGGCTTCTCATCAAATACTTTGGCATCATAGCTGAATTTTGGGTAAATGCCTTTTTCGGCACAACGCATAGTGAACTCCAGGTCTTCTACCAGACTTGTTGCTCCCCAGCCGATTTCTTTCAGTAGTTCATTTTCGAAACACATGCCTGTACCGCCAAGGAAGTTCGCCATGTTCAGGTTGTGGCGAGACAGCTGCCACAGACGGTTGATGTACCAGTACGATACACCGTATGCCGCAGTAATCCAGGAATCTTCAGGGTTCTTTGTATCAATGTAGCCTTGAATAACGCGTGCGCCTTCACACATGTCGTTGTTCATTTCTTGCAGGAAGTTCGGTGCAGCCAGATTGTCTGCGTCGAACATTACGATCCCATCGTATTGACGCTCCATACTCCACAGCTCGCGCAGCATCCATTCAATCGCATAACCTTTACCGCGTTGGTTCGGGTTGGTACGTACGCATGCGTTCATGCCATGACTTCTAACGATATCAGCTGTGCTATCTGTACAGTTATCACAGATAACGAACACGTCGTATAGCTCTCTCGGATAATCCATCCGTTTCAAGTTTTCCATCAAGGCGCCGATAACCTGCTCCTCATTGTGTGCAGCGACCAGAATCGCAAATGACTTTTGCGGCGCATGGTCAGGTCTGCGCTTGCGCTTTAAAATACCGAATAATGAAAAACCGAACTGATATACCGCAACGAATGCGAGTATAATCTGCAATACAATAAAAATGGTGTCCAATATATTGCCCATGAGTTTGTGTGACCCCCTTCAGTGGTAAACCCTCTTAAAAACAAATGAATAATGATAAAGCATTCTTTTTTCACTTGAGTCAATGTGTCAGATAGCAGTATGCTTAATTAGACTGCCGTTTCATTTTCATATTTCAGTTGTGTTACAGCGTGTGCGTGTTTCATTATGAAGGATGAATGTTCCTTCCGCAAATTTTGCAAATTCCTGAAATGATCATACATATTGATGCGGACATTAAGATTTTGCACACTTTTGAAACTTTTGTCAAAGCGGTATTTTTCATTCTTTCGTGAAAACTCTGTAATATAGACGTAATATATTACAGGAATGTTGCAGAATATGATTGAATATCTGTTTCTCGCCATTTATCGCTGTTTTGCTCGGTTTCTAAATCTTTAGTCTCATATTTACATCGTCTTTTGGTTCGATTGTTGTGTATTTGGGAATCAACTGTATGTTATGTGTGTTAGGAAGGAAAATGAAGACGGGTACCTAGCGGTTGTAATTTCCGCTTAGCTTGTCTGCCATTCCTATAAACGTTTTAATTTCGGTTGAATCAATCTAATTGGTGAACATGAAGCAGGCATTTGCTATTTGGCTACCTTCGTTGCTCCATACCTCCCTTATGCGGTAATCTATTCAGACTGCTACTTTTTACAAAGAACGTGACACAGATTAGAAGAGCACTTCTGCATAAAAATGAATGACTGTTCCGGTTAAAGGGTAAGTTTAGAATAAGAAAGTGGTATATCGCTCATTCCATTTCAAAATGAACCTGCTTAACAGAAGGATAGAGGTAATTTAACCGCTACTTAACGTTATAATGCTTGAAATGGTTAAAGAATAAAAATATGATTAATTTAAGCCAAATACGGCAATATATACGGGGGTCTCTCATGCGTCAGTTTCTTATCCGCTTACAAACTATGGAGCAATATATTTTTAGATGGTTCAACACCCGGCTTCATAATTCATTTCTGAACTTCTTCTTCTACTACCTAACGAATTTGGGCGGAGCCACCTTCACGATTATTGCAACACTGGCGATCTGGCTACTGGCACCACAGCCATGGAGTCTGGCGGGACTACAAGCAGCGATTGCGCTCGCAATTAGCCACATCCCTGTAGCCATCGCGAAAAAGCTGTATCCGCGTATACGTCCATATCTGGCGATTCCAGAAACGATTACTTTTCGCAATCCGTTGACTGACCATTCGTTTCCATCAGGTCATACGACAGCGATCTTCTCGGTTACGGTTCCGTTTATGTTAGCGAACACCGCGACCATTCCATGGCTGCTACCTATCGCATTACTGGTAGCTATATCCAGAATGTATCTTGGACTGCATTATCCTTCTGATGTTCTGGTTGGTATGCTGATCGGTTCAGGCGTTGCATTCGGTACATTTGCATTATGGCCTTAAAGGGGTTATTGTAACATTACAGTAATATGTTACAGGTATATTACAGACACTAGACGACATGACTTGCTATGATCAACAATGTAGAGAATACCTTTCAGAAAAGGTGAAATGAACGTGACAAAATACAGAGTGCTGCTTCTGTCGGAAGGTTTTGGTTCAGGTCATACACAGGCTGCGTATGCGCTATCGAGCAGCTTACGTAAAATCTCGCCAAATATCCAGACACGTGTGCTGGAGCTTGGCAGTTTCCTTAATCCCAAAGTAGCGCCGCTCATTATCACCGCTTATAAAAAAACGGTTATATCGCAGCCCAAATTGATACAGATGATGTACAAAAGCCAGTATAAGAAGTCGATCAATCGTCTGGCTACACTTGCGCTTCATCGTATCTTTTATACCCATACACATAACGTTATTCGTCAACTCCGACCGGATGTGATTGTATGTACGCATCCGATTCCAGGTGCCGTTATCGCCCGATTAAAGCGCCTTGGATTGCGTGTTCCTCTATGTATGGTCATTACGGATTACGATGCACATGGAACATGGGTCATTCCAGAAGTGAATCGCTATCTCGTCTCGACGAATGGCGTTCGCTCCAAATTACAGCTTCGCGGGATTGATAGCTCGCGCATTCATGTGACTGGCATTCCTGTCCACCCTAACTTCTGGGAACACCCGAGTAAAGCGGAGATTCGTAGCCGCTTTGGGCTTAAGGATATGCCTACCGTGCTTGTGATGGGTGGCGGCTGGGGCATGGCAGATGAATCGATCAGCAGCCAGTTAACCGGCTATGCGGATGATGTACAGTTTCTGTTCTGCTTTGGCAGTAATGAAAAAGCATATGAGCGTGCAAGACAGGATAGGCGTTTCAATCATGAACATATTCATTTGATTCGCTACACAAAAGAAATCGACAAGCTGATGGAGGTTGCCGATCTGCTTGTGACCAAGCCAGGAGGCATGACCTGTACGGAAGGTCTCGCCAAGGCGATACCGATGTTATTTTACAATCCGCTACCTGGTCAGGAAGAACATAATTCGCAATATTTTACCGAGCAAGGCTGGGGTGAGCCGATCACATCACCCGGTATCGTGCATCAGTGGATGAATCTGCTAATTCATGATTATGAGGCGGTTGTGACGCAGCGCCAGCTCAAGCTAGAACAAATCGACCGTTATAATCCAACCGAATGCGCTCGTAGCATTATGGATATGGTAGAACAAAGCAAGGTCTTAACCTAAATTGGTTAAGACCTTGCTTTGTTTATTGTTATTTACTTTGCAAAGCTATGCACTCTGTATCTGAATTAACTTAGTACTGATCCAGTCGAACCTTGTTATACTCAGCGAGCGCGTCCTTACCTACGATTACCTCGCAGCGGTGAATACGCATCCCCTTACCCATAAACTTCGCTTCGTACTCGGTCATCACATGATCTTCATTGATGCCATCACGATGCAGATTCAGGCTCAGATTCGTCATTTGCAAGCCGTAATCTGCAAATGAGTTCAACGAGAATTCGAACAGGGTTTCTGAATCGGTCTTAAAATGAATCTGACCGCGATCATTCAGCAAACGGCAATATTTTTCAAGAAAACGTGGATGTGTTAAACGACGACGTCCATGCTTCTTTTTCGGCCATGGATCACTAAAATTCAAATATACACGCTCAATCTCGCCTGGCTCAAAAATATCTTCGATATTCTCGATATTCGCCAGTGCCAGCTGAATGCTTGTTGGTGTTCCCATACCTGCTTCTTCCCATGCAATGCGCGTCTTCTCCGCCGAACGGCGAACCAGCTCATCATACATGTCAAAGCCAATATAGTTTACTTCCGGATTACGTACGCTCATCTGACTAACAAAGCGTCCTTTCCCCATTCCGAATTCCACATGGATCGGATAATCATTGTTAAAACGCTCACGCCATTTACCTTTATACATTTCAGGACTCAATACGACCAGATCTTGCTGCTGCTCCAGATCCTCGCGAATCCCTTTTCTTCCTCTTAAACGCATCTTCTTCCTCCGATTTTCAAATAAGTTCGTGCTTCCGGTGTTATTCCCTTCCGGTTGCAGGCTCACCCAGTAATATGCTCTATCGCTTGTCTTGTACGGAATTATTTTGACGAAGAAACCGTGAAATGTAAAGACTAAAAAGGAAAAAAGGACTCTCAGCACCCGAAAATGAATGCGGAAAATCCTTTTTTCTATATTTGGAATTGGGGTCCAACGATATTTAGGCAATCATAGTCTATCGATTTTTGCGTATAAATGCAAATTAGAATCTTATGAATAAACCATGAAGCCGCCGTTTTTAGTCAGCACTATATATGTACCCCGCCAGTAACCTATTGAATCAGCGATGGATATCATTTTCAATGGTTGTGCATTTTTGTTACAATCCTCTATATGCAACGATAGTGATCATTCACTCAAATTTTTAACTCAAAGGAGTTCTTATGGAAGCGATACATCCTAATCAACAGCCCCTACTATGGAGCGATAAACGGTTTCACACCTGGAATACAGAGATGAAAGAGCAATTTGGCGGCAAGGTATTCAAGGTCATGCTGGATGCTGGCTTCACCTGTCCGAACCGCGATGGCAAAATTGCTACTGGCGGCTGTACATTTTGCAGTGCACGCGGATCAGGCGATTTCGCTGGCTGGCGACGGGATGATCTGGTTACGCAATTTGAGACGATTCGTGATCGGCAGCACCGTAAATGGCCACAGGCGCAGTATATCGGTTATTTTCAAGCCTATACGAATACGTACGCTCCGGTTGAGGAGCTGCGTGAGTGCTACGAGCTGATCTTGAAGCAGCCCGGCGTGGTCGGTCTATCGATCGCAACTCGACCGGATTGTCTGCCTGATGATGTGGTGGATTATCTGGCTGAACTAAACGAGCGCACCTATCTATGGGTGGAAATGGGACTGCAAACGATTCACGAATCCACCTCAACGCTCATCAATCGCGCACATGATACGCAATGCTACGAAGAAGCGGTTGCCAAGCTGCGTGCACGCGGTATTCGAGTATGTACGCATATTATTTACGGTTTGCCGCAGGAAACGCACGAGATGATGCTGGAAACCGGGCGTGCTGTTGCTAACATGGATGTACAGGGCATTAAGATTCATCTGCTGCATCTGATGCGTAAAACGCCGATGGTGAAGCAATATGAAGCGGGTCTGCTGCGTTTCTTAGAGCAGGATGAATATATCGGTCTGATCGCCGATACGCTGGAAATGCTACCACCCGAAATGATCGTCCACCGACTTACCGGTGATGCGCCGCGTCATCTGCTGATCGGACCGATGTGGAGCTTGAATAAATGGGAAGTGTTAACCGGGATTGATGCGGAGCTGACGCGCCGGGATAGCTGGCAGGGCAAATACTGGAGGGGCAAGTAAGATGGGATTTATGTCCGTATTAAGCTTTGCCCATAAGCTTGCGGCTGAGCGTCTGGAATCTGTATCAGGCGCTTCGGCTATTGATGCGACGGCAGGCACAGGAGCAGATACGCTGATGCTTGCCCGTGCCGCAGGGCCTAAAGGGCATATTTATAGCTTCGATATCCAGCAGGCAGCACTCGATCATACGATGGAGCGCTTGAGTCGACATGGGGATGAGTCGCTTGCTACAGTAACACCCGTGTTAGCTAGCCATGATCGTATGAAGGAACATATTCCTAAGAAGCTGCACGGTCAGCTACAAGCGATTATGTTCAATCTAGGCTATTTGCCTACAGGTGATCATTCGATTATTACTACACCCCATT
This sequence comes from Paenibacillus hunanensis, assembly GCF_034055775.1. Taxonomy (NCBI): domain Bacteria; kingdom Bacillati; phylum Bacillota; class Bacilli; order Caryophanales; family Paenibacillaceae; genus Paenibacillus; species Paenibacillus hunanensis. The sequence goes on from NZ_CP139194.1 coordinate 4,151,762, forward strand.
CTACCTTGCCTGCACTGGATATCGCGCTGGAGCTACTGTCTCCCCGTGGTATTTTGACGATTGTGCTATATCCAGGGCATCCTGGCGGTGCTGAGGAAGCGGAGCTTGTCCAGCAGTGGGCTACTTCTCTGCCTGTATGGCAGGCGCAGTGCATCATCTATCGGCAGTTGCAACGTGCGGATGCTCCGTATTTGATCGCGATCGAACGCAAAAAAGGACAAATTCCGGCTCAGGATTAATGGAATATGCCAGCAAGTAGCGACTTAGTTAGGGACTTCGGCACGGATGCAATTTGCCGGAACTGCGCTTATAATTTAAATGCTGCACGCCTAGCTGTAGCATGATTGGCATTTATTATCGTAAAAGGAGTGCAACCATTATGGCAGTACGTAAAATCGAGCATGTCGGTATTATGGTTTCATCGATTGAACAATCGATCGCATTTTATGAGCAGGTTGTCGGTTTGCAGCATCTGGAGACCATCGGTCATATTGATGCCCAGATTCGCCTTGCCTTCCTTGCTTTTCCGGGACATTCGGACACAGAGATTGAGCTGGTTCAAGGCTATTCCGATCAGCTTCCACAGGAAGGTCGGGTGCATCATGTGGCTTTTTCCGTGGATGATGTCGAGGAAGAATTTGCGCGTATTCGCGGTTTAGAACCGAAGGGTCTGGATGCAGAGATTACGACGCTGCCCAATGGAAGCCGTTATTTCTTTTTCGATGGGCCAGACGGAGAGCGCCTGGAATTCTTCCAATCGACACGCTAATATGGATACAGGCATGCGCTATTGAATCAGAGCGTAAGCTTCTGATGGATAGAACCGCTATACATACTGCGGTACACAAATACGTATATGTATGTGAGGAGAGAATATCATGACAAAGCCATACCCTTTACAATTTCAACCTGAATTTAAAGAGCGCGTCTGGGGTGGACGTGCATTGGAGCAATTCGGCTGGGACATTCCCGAAGGTGTGATCGGCGAAGGCTGGATGATCGCTGACCACCCGAATGGTACGACAGCTGTCATCGGTGGCGAGCTGGACGGCATGGGTTTGGATCAGCTACGTGAGAAATTCGGACGTGACTGGTTCGGTACAAAAGGGGTATCCGAGACGAATGGACGGTTCCCTCTGCTGATCAAGCTACTGGATTGCAATGATGATCTGTCGGTACAGGTACACCCGACAGATTCCTATTCCGGTCTACCTCAGGGCGAGCTTGGTAAGACAGAAATGTGGTACGTGCTAGACGCGAAGCCCGGTGCCAAAATCATCTATGGTCTGAAGGAAGGCGTGACACGCGAAACGCTGGCAGCAGCGATTCATGAGAACCGCATTATGGACGAGCTGCAGGAAGTGCCCGTACAAGCTGGCGATACATTCTATATTCCAGCGGGAACAGTACATGCTCTCTGTGCAGGTGTACTGGTTGCCGAAATTCAACAAAACTCCGATACGACCTATCGTCTGTATGATTATAATCGTCCAGGACTGGATGGCAAGCCGCGTGAGCTGCATATCGAGGATTCGCTAAATGTGATCGCCTATGAAGGCGCTGGCGCAACGACAATGAAGACTGACGGATTGGCAGCTGGTCAATGGCTGGAGCTGGCTCGTTCGCCTTATTTTGTTGTGGAAAAGGGCGTTGTTCAGCAGGCATGGGAATTGTCTACCACACCGGACAGCTTTACAATTCTGGTCGTTGCAGATGGGGAAGGCACTCTCTCCTGGGATGGAGATAGCACACCGCTTAAAGGTGGTCAGTGCTTCTTGCTGCCTGCTAATCTTGGGGGATATACGCTGGATGGGAATTGTACGGTAATTCGTTCGTATTTGCCTTAGTTAGTAGGGTGAATGATCTGGATATGTACACTACTGAATGTTGGATTCAGCAATCACTCCGGAAAGGAATAAGGGGACGGGCTCGGGTGGAGCCGCGAGAATCTACGGATTAAGAATCTGTTGTAGATTCCCCCCTCCACAGCAGTAAGATATTTTGCTTCGCAAAAATCACTTTTTCATTGAACCCCGTGTTAGGAAGTCGCTAACACTGGAAGTCGCCCTTTCCCCTTACTTCCTTTCCTACGTTCCGTGCTGATTGCATCATATGATTAGTGTATATTCGCAGATTCTTCGCCCTTCAGAGGTGCAGCAGATAAATAATTGTCGTTCGTACGACAGCTTAAAAATAGCCTGCATGATGTGCTAAACACATCATGCAGGCTATTCTTTCACTTATTTTATGAATGGCAAATTGTAATCATGTTGCTTTTACATTTACAGCAGTCCGCTCATATAATAGCGAATCTGCTTGCGCCACCAGTGCCATTCGTGGTCGACATCGTGGCCCCAGAATTCGATTTGAGCTGGGATGTGCTTTTCCTGTAGCACTTGCTGCAAGCGTCCGGTTTCGTAGCGCATTTCGTCCTCCCATGCGCCCTGTCCGCAGCAGATGACGATTCGGCTACGTCGGTATTGCTCAACTATCAATTCGTCGTGCAAGTTCGGAAGATAATCGAGCGGTGAGTTATAATATACGGCGCCATCGCGATAATCGCCGAAAAAGTGTTGCACGGAATAGACGCCACTTAGTGCGAGTAAGGTATCGAAATAGTGTGGGTGGCGGAAGAAGAAGTTGCTACTATAATAAGCGCCCATGGAGCAGCCGCTGATTAGAATTTTTTGCTCATGACCGCCATTGTTGTGCTGACTCTCATACAAAATGCTTGGAATCAACTCATGGACGATATACGCATTATATTGCTCATGTCGATTGATCCGATCCTCGATATTCCAGTGTGAGGAGAAGAAGGTTTCCTCATCGATGCTATCGCATGTCCAGACTTGCAATTTGCCGGCATGAATCCAATCGGCTAGCTCGTCGATCATGCCTGAATCCTCGTACTGGTAAAATCTCCCCAGCGATGTGGGAAAGACGAGCATAGGCTTGCCGCGATCACCATAAATTTTGTATTCCATGTCACGACCAAGTGCCGGACTGTATTCTTTGCGGTATTGTACACTTACCATATTCGCGCCTTCCGCCCTTCTGCTTGTCTATAGGTGACCCCTGTTGCCCTAACCACGTAGACATTCAAGCGTAGCGAGCATCTCGCCTGATCTACGGATCGCCACTCCATTTGTATAGCTTGCTTCATTTACTGCATAAGCTTAGTGCTCTATTCAATACCTTTATTGCCTATCGCTCTACTCAATAATGCTCTGCCTGAATGTAATCAGCCATCTCACGTACACGTTCTAATGTATCTGCTCGGAATTGATAAGCACGATTACCACTGGCACGACTGAAGATCGCCTCAATCTCTCCGTAGCGCACAATGCCTTCTCCAAATTGCTGTACGATATCCTCATGCGTATGCGCATATGTTTTCCAATCCTTGCGGCTTGCATAGCCAGTGTAGTAATGCCCGGCTGGTGGTTCGCCTTTGCCACCGTGCACAACCATCTGCGCCCACAGCGAGTAGACATCCACATCGTACGCATAATTAATCGCATCTGTCATCCATGCTCCTGGTGGACGCATATTGACTTCCAGCGCGATCAGTCTGCCATCCTTATTGGACTTGAACAGCTCAATATGGAAAAATCGCTCTTTAATATCAAATGCCTGCAAAATGCTACGTCCTGCCTGCTCCACCTCAGGATCAACGTCCTTCAAGCAAAAATAACGCAGATGATCATCATCACTAACCACCTTCATGATGCTCTGCTCAAAGCGGTGGCTCGCCTGAAAACGAATGATTCCATCGCGATCAATCAATCCGTCATAGGTCAAAATAATACCATCGACGAATTCTTCCATAATAAATTCGGTATCCTCAGGACGTGTATGTAAAAAGTAGTCCAGCTCCTCCTGATCGCTCAGCTTGTACGTCATGCTTGCACCTGAGCCAAGATCAGGCTTTACAACCACTGGAAAGCCATTTTGCTGGATAAATGCAGCTGCACTTTCCTGATCTGGATTTTTGAGAAAACGAACGGTATCTACGCCGCTCTTCTGAAAAAAGTCTTTCATTTTTGATTTTTGCTTGAGATTATCTACAAAATCGGCTTTTGTGCCCTCGATGTTAAAATCCGTTCGCATCTGAGCATCGCTTTCCAGCCAGTATTCATTCATCGACTCAAAACGATCCATCTTGCCATACTTATGGGTAAAAAATCCAACCGCACGTAAAATATCATCCTGCTGTTCCATACTGTCAATACGGTAATATTCCGTCAGCGCCGCCTGCAAACGAGGCTCCAGACTGGTGTACTCTGCATCACCAATGCCAAGCACAGTCGCGCCCTCTTGATGTAGCCGAATGGCAAACTCACTACTACTACTAGGAAAATGTGGAGAGAAAAAGACAAATTTCATGACCATACCGCCTCCATCACAAGATTAAAACTAATTTAGCAGTCTATGGAACGTTCGTCAATTTGAATTATAAATAACGACATCATCCAGCATACTTCGCTATTCAAACAATAGAATAAACCTGTAGCTATGAAATAAATCTCCCTTTAAAAATGGAAGAATACTGTAAATCCATCGCTGAATTTGGGTTAATAACCCTATAATGTTGACATTTTATTACGCTCAAAACTGGTATTTTATAGTAAGCTAATGGATAGAGAAGTATCGGAATATTGTCATATGCATTCTCCATATACGTACACATAGGATACCGATAGAAAGGACGATCGATTCATGCAACAACGTACATTTCGAATGATGGACCCGCAGGGCGTTGCGGTTCATGTATATGAGTGGCTACCTGATCATATGCAGAGCAAGCCCGGACTGCGTGGGGTTATACAATTGTCGCATGGCATGTCGGAAACCGCAGCACGGTACGCCCGTCTTGCGGCTGCACTAACTGAACAGGGCTATGCAGTATATGCGAATGATCATCGTGGGCACGGGCAGACAGCAGCATCTTTACAGGAGCTAGGCGATCCGGGTGAAGATGGCTTTTACTGGATGGGACAGAATCTATCCCAGCTATCTCAATTGATTCGGCAAGAGCATCCGGGGTTGCCTTTATTTTTGCTTGGGCACAGTATGGGTTCGTTTGTCGTACAGCAGCTAATGTACCGTCATCCTGAGGAGTATGATGGTTTTATTTTATCAGGTTCAAATGGCCCTCGCGGATTGTTGTCGACTGGCGCGCGGATTGCGGAGCTGGAGCATCGGCTACGTGGACCGCTGTATCGCAGCCCATTACTGCATGCGCTTGTATTTGGCCCGTACAATCGCGGCTTGCCACGTCCGCGTGCCACTCGATTCGACTGGCTTTCCCGTGATCCGGGGGAGGTCGCTCAATATGTGAATGATCCTTACTGCGCAAAGCCAGTGAGCGTACGCTTTTATGTGCATTTCTTCCGCTTGCTCATGGAAATTCATCGTCCAGAGTATATGCAGCGGATTCCGAAGCAGAAGCCGATCTATCTGTTCAGTGGTGATCGTGATCCGGTAGGCTTATATGGGAAAGGTGTGCAGCGATTGTATGAGCAGTATCGTAAACTGGACATTTCGGATGTTGAATTGAAGCTATATCCAGGTGCAAGACATGAAACCTTAAATGATATTAACCGTGACGAGGTTACAGCTGATCTGTTGCACTGGTTGGAACGCCACTGCGCTGTAGCATCAGCTGCTACGTATGCTCGCTAAACCCAAAAGCCCTGTACGCACCACAATGGGTGCATACAGGGCTTTTCTTTTTACATATAGCGCTTTTCCGTTCATATGAAGCACGATCGACTTATCACAGCGTCCAACGCAAAAACGATTCTTTTGCCTGTGGATATTAATGCTGCTACATCTTATCCTATATCCGGCTATTACGGCATGGTGCGTGTAGTACGTAGCAGATTCAGCCCTAGCAGTACGAAGACACTGCCTGTAATACGGTTCATATAACGAGAAACTATGCTCGATTGAAGTCGATGCGCCAGCTTGCTAGAGAAGAAGACGAGCAATAGACACCAGCATAGACCGGTCACACTAAAGGTGAATCCAAGCAGTAGGAATGGCAACGCGCCCATACTTTGCGTCGGATCAACAAATTGTGGAATAAAGGCAAGGAAGAATAGCGCTACCTTCGGATTCAGTACATTCGTTAGCATTCCTTGAAAAAATACCCTGCGCAATGACTGTCCGGAAGTCTGCTGAAGCCCTGTTCCCGCTTCGTGCCGGGTCATCAGCGAACGAATACCGAGCCAGATCAGATAACCTGCACCAATCCATTTTACCAGATTAAAAGCAAATGCTGACTGCATCAGAATCAACGATAAGCCTAAGCCTGCCAGCAAGGTATGCACGCATGAGCCTGCAATGATCCCATAGACCGACATCAAGCCTGCCTGTTTCCCTTGAAACACACTTCGACTTAAAATATAGATCGTATCACTGCCCGGTGTAATATTCAGCAAAATGCTAGATAGTATAAACAGCCAGTAATGCTCAATTCCCCACATGCTGAACGTCATCCCCTATCGGTTGAAGTGGCATTTTTTCATAGCAACGACTCTGCTCCTCACCAATATACTCGCCAAACCGCTCAATCGGCACGTATCCATTCCGCTCATAAAATGCCATCGCTTCCTGCTGCTTGCTCCCAGTCTCCAGACGGATTCCTATAAAGCCCTGCTCTACTGCCGCAGACTCCAGCGCTTGCAGCAATCGACCGGCAATGCCCTGCCGACGATACGTACCACGAACGAAAAACCGTTTTAGCTCTGTATACTGCTCATCTAGCTTACGAATCGCGCCACAGCCAGCGGGCTGGTCATCCACATAAGCGACCATAAAGGTATTGTTCTCCACATCGGGATGATCCAGATCCATACCATGAATCAGCTCCGGCGGATAACGTAGCAGCAAATCCTCATCCAGCTCTGCAATCAGCTGTCGTAGATCAGCATGCTGGGCAGTACGCTGTTGAATAGTAATTATACTCATGGTTTTCTCTCCTCTACTAATCCTGTATTTGGTATAGCCTCATTTGTTTATTCTATGTAGGTGAATGGTTGAACTGGTGCTAGCTAGTGAACGTAGAGTGTCACACAAGCTCATAATGATGAACGACCGGGAACGGATCATAATAATGATGAAGTAGCTTTTTCCATTGCTGATATTCGGCTGAGCCACGGAAGCCCTCCGTATGATCCTCCAGTGTCTCCCAACGTACTAATAAAATGTACTGGTTCTCCACCTCCATACAGCGTTGTAGCTCGTGCGAGATATAGCCCTGCATCCCTGTGATAATCTGCTGAGCCTGCTGGAAGCTTGCTTCAAATGCTTCGCTCTGTCCTGGAATTACATTCAATATGGCTACTTCAAGTATCATCCGTGAACCCTCCTCCAAATAAATATAAAAAATACTATAACGCAACTTCTGCCACACAGCTAGCCTTTTATCCTTTTCTGTCTTCTTGCCTTATGGATATCGAGACGTCAGGGCAGGATAGAAAAATGCCGTCCTTCGCAAACAGCGAACAGACGGCATTGCAAGATTAGTTGCGGCTAGAAGCCAGCTTGGCCAGCAGACGTAGAATTTCGAAATACATCCAGATGATCGTTACCATCAGACCAAATGCACCGTACCATTCCATATATTTCGGACGACCTTCGTTAGCGTACTGCTCGATATTGCTAAAATCGATCAGCAGATTAGAAGTCGCAATCACGATAACAAAAGCGCTAATTGCGATGCCAACCCAGCCCGTATCGTGAATATACGGCACGCTCATACCGAAAAAGCTCAATATAAAATTGACCAGATACGTTAAAGCAATTGCCAGTGTAGCAATACTAATCGCGGCTACCAGCCCCGGCGTTACACGAATAATACGTGTCGCATACAGAAATAGTGTGATCAGAAATAGCGATAATGTGATCAGAATCGCGTTCATCACAATACCTGGATACAGATATTCGCCCATCGCGGATACAGCGCCATACAATAGACCATTTACAATGACATACAGTGGTGCGGTAAACGGCGAGATGCGCGGAAAAAATATAGTAGGCAATGCGATGACTAATGAGCCGATCAAGCCTACCTTTAAAAATCCACTCACATCCTGACCGTTGAAAAACAAATACCAGGTGTATGCAGCCGAGGCTACAAGCAAAACCGTTAAAATCAGCGCTTTACCCGCGGCTCCAGCCAACGTCATCGATTGTCCGTAATCGTGATCAGGGGAGCGCTCAAATCGGTTGCCGTAGATTACAGGGTTGCGTAGTGCCATATGGATCATCCTTTTCATGGTTAGATTCATGCTTCATTATATTGCCCAGCTTCATTGCCTGACTTCAACGAATATTGATTTCTTTCAGCTGCTTCGTACCTAGCTTCATAAACAACACTTCCCGTGCTTCTGCTGGAAAAGGATGCTCGTAAATCCATATGCTAATTTTGAGCTGTGCGTCTCCAATTGGCGCGAGCTCCCATAAAAACCAGAAACGATTCTCAAGTCCAAACCAGTATAACCATCCCTCTAATGACCAATCGTCCTCATCTTCAGTCGAGGGAAAGGAATCTGTAAAAGCTGGCGGCAATATCGATATCCAATCCTCTATATCCGGCCACTGATCCTGGCTCGCTTCATTGATGACCTGTAGGATATTTTTGGCGTTACTTATGATGGTATCAGCACACCCCGGGCTACAATCTGCTACATAATCGACAATGATTCCCCTGTGCATTAAAGGTGCAGTAAAGAAAGATCGTATTCTTTCCCGCTCGATTTCTAATTCTGCTTTGATCGAATCCCGTGCGGTCATGATCTACATTCCGCATCGTATGTATGATTTCTCAATCGGAACAACCCTCCTTCTGTTTGGATGGGATCGTAGTATATATTTTTATGCTGAACAGACAACAATCCGAACAGAATCGCTCCCATCCGGATTGCAGCTGCCCTATGTGGTTCGATGCAGAAGCTCAGGATTCCTGCCAATGCTCCGTAATAAACTCATCGCGACCTGACTTCTCGCGATCTTCTTTGTAATGCTTTTTGTTCTTTTTGTGGTAATCCTGGTGGTATTCCTCTGCCGGATAAAACACGTCAGCAGGCAGAATTTCAGTCACGATCGGCTTATCGCCAAAGCGACCGCTCGCCGCTACGTCTGCTTTCGTTTGCAGCGCCTGCTCCTGCTGCTGCTCGTTATGGTAAAAGATCGCTGTGCGGTACTGAGAGCCGCGGTCATGGAATTGCCCGCCGTCGTCGGTCGGATCGATTTGAGGCCAGTACAGCTCCAGCAAGCGCTCATACGGGAACAGCTCCGGGTCAAATGTAATTTCAACGACTTCGTAATGACCGGTATTGCCTGTTTTTACTTGCTCATAGGTTGGGTTCTTCACATGTCCACCGGTGTAGCCGGAGACAATACCGTGAATACCAGGCAGTTCTTCAAATGGTGTCACCATGCACCAGAAGCAGCCACCTGCAAATGTTGCCTTTTGCAATTGTGCCATAGTCATTCATCCTTTCAGCTATAGATTCAAATGAAGTACATTGCGAATTGACGCTGGCATATGCCATCTAACGTTAAGCCTGTCCTTTCTATTATACCGTGCTTTCACCATTCCATCCATGTATCTCATTCATTCACCGTTACCACATCCATGCGAAAACAAACAAAAGCCGCAGACACGGAATCACCGTGCGCTGCAGCCTATGGATAAGGTCATATAGTCTATACGCCGAAGTTATTCTTCTTCTCTAGGGATGTAGACGATGAAGCCGCTGTCTTCACAATACACATCACCGAAATGATATACGCCGTTACGGTGAACAAATAGCCATTCGAACACTTTTTGAATGGTTTGCAGCATGAGGGTCCCTCCCCTGAATAATGAATAAACCTTGCGGTTTAAACAAATTTTAAGGGCAGGTATTACAGGTGTCAATCGCTAAGTTTGTAAAATATTATCGAAAAAATCGATCATTTGTTAACGCATATTTAAATCTTCAATTGTATATGATCACTTTATCATATCAAGCATAAAACGTTATGAAAGTATAGGTATATCCAGCTGTTTTTCATAAATAATCACGTCCAGCCCTGTATGGTTAACCGATGGCTTTACATAGTGAAATTGTTGCTTTTTCCAGAAGGCATGGGCAGGCTCATTCTCTGCAATGACTGCCAGGCGCAATTCGTGAATACCGCGCTGGAGCAGCATCTGCTCTACAGCCTGCCAGGCTAGCGCGCCATATCCACTGCGACGCTTGCTTCCGTCAATCATAAATAAGCCCAGTCACGGGTAACCATCCTGTGGATAGAGTGGTAACAATTCTACAATGCCGATCGGCGTATCCTCTAGAACAATCAGCTTGCGCTCTGCGCCGAGCTGCTGCGCCTGAAGATGCTCTTCCTGTAGTTCACTGGCAGTCAGTACCTCTTTGCCATGACTCAGAAGATTATAGTCGGGATTGGAATTAATAATAGCTAGCTCCTGGGCAAGTTGCTCGGGTGTTGATCGAATAAATGTAACTGACATACGAAGCTCCTTTATCCATGCGGTCTATTGGATTGGTAGTATAGGGTTGCCTTGCTATCTCAATTTTGTATTGCTGGAGTATCTTCTCTCTTTCTTTTGTCTATCAAGTCCATACTTGTAAAGAAATCTTGAAAGCAATAGGTAGGCTAACAACGAACTGTATGTATTCAATTATCATTTTAGACAAAATCTGTTATTCTCAGGCCACTTAGAGGTAATGAAGTTCAGTATGGGTATACGATCCAGTTTTGTCTCATGTAGTATAGCACATCCATTAGAGCATACAAAAAGGAGCGATTCGAATGAAAAATCTCGACATTCCACGCGATCATACAATTGATGGTAGCATCAACCTGCTGGCAGAAGGGTATACATATGCCTTTGACCGTAGGCAAAAGCTGCAAACGGATATTTTCCAGACTCGTCTGCTTGGTCAGCCTGCCATCTGCATAGGTGGCAAGGAGGCGGCAGAGCTATTTTATGATCGCGAGCTGTTCCAGCGTGGAGGAGCGATCCCGAAACGCATTCAAAAATCGCTATTTGGTGAAAAGGGCGTGCAGACGCTGGATGGTCAGGCTCATGCTCATCGTAAACAGATGTTCATGTCGCTCATGACGCCAGATCGACTGCAAATGATTCAGGATATCGTAAGGCAGCAATGGCTATCTGCCGCACTTCGCTGGCAAAGCACCGTACAGCTTGAGCTGGTAGACGAAGCACAGCAGGTGATGTGTCGTGCAGCATGTCAGTGGGCAGGTGTACCGCTCCGTGAACAGGATGTGCAGACGATCGCTAACGATCTTGCGAGTATGGTGGACGCCTTTGGTGCGATAGGTGACCGATACAAGGAAGGCCGAGATGCCAGACAGCGCACAGAGCAATGGGTCACCGAGCTGGTGGAATTGATTCGTGCACAGCGTGTACAGACCGATGAGCATACGGCTGCACATGTGATCTCCTGGCATCGCGGTCTGGATGGCGAGCTGCTGGATGCTAAAGTCGCTGCTGTCGAGCTGATCAACATTATCCGTCCGATCGTAGCGATCGCTTATTATGTTGTATTTAGCGCTCATGCGCTGCATACGTATCCAGAGACCCATCAGAAGCTGATCGAATCGTTTGAAAATGGAGATGATACGTATAGCCAGTGGTTTGTACAGGAGGTACGTCGCCTGTATCCGTTCACGCCGATTCTAGGTGCCAGCGTGCGTAAGGACTTTACGTGGAAAGGTTATCATTTCCCCGAAGGCACGACAGTGCTACTCGATGTGTATGGTACAACGCATGATCCTAAGCTATGGGATGAGCCGCAGCAATTCCGTCCGGAGCGCTTCGCAGATTGGGATGGAAGTCCATTTGATCTGATTCCGCAGGGTGGTGGCGATCATCGTCAGGATCATCGCTGTGCTGGTGAATGGCTGACCATTGATGTAATGCGAGTGAGTCTGGAATTTCTAGCAGGTCATATTGAATACGAAGTGCCCGAGCAGGATCTGTCGATCGATCTGTCACGTATGCCAGCCCTTCCTGCGAGCCGCTTCATTATGAGTCATGCTCGTCCGAAAAGCTCTTCTTCGCGCTTCTGATCAATCGGTGCTGGTCAGTGCTGCATCTGGACGAGTACAATAGGAAGAAATACAGCGATCTGTAAGTGATAGATCGCTTTCGAAAGGAGCATGCAGCATGCCACAGCCTACTCAGCGTGTCCCCTATGGCTATGAGCCACCGCCGTCCTCTACACGCGGCACACTGATCTACTACGATTCCTTTCAGGATACATCAGATGGCGAGCTAGAGCAGGCGCTGATAACGATGCAGCAGATGAACTTCTCACGGCTCGTGCTCTATCCGCTGCATGAACAGACGGTCAAACGAATGTCTAAAGAATCGGTTGCTCCCTTTTATCAGCGTGAACGACGCTTGCAGGATTGGAAGCAGCATAACGCTCATCGTGCAGTCATTATTGAAGGCTGGGATGGCAAGCGTAAAAAGTACACACCGATGGAGGCAGCATTACGCACGATGATCGATCATTATGAATCGCCCTACTTTTTACTAATGACACCAGAGATGGCGAATCAATTTGCTTCGTTCTCTATTTTTGAGGAATGGATTAGCAAAATTAGTCTGGTATTAACCGAGGAGCCACAGCAGCTGCATCCACGTCTTAGCAAGTTCAGCCGCCGCTGGCGCGTTGCAGGTGATACAGCATCAGGTCGGGACAAGAATGCATCGTCAGATCGGTCATAAAATGATATGGGATGCCCTCTGATGATCCATCGATTTTAATTCATTTGACGGAAAATAGTAGCGCACCGTCTGTACAGTTGCTGGGTCATGTATGAACGTTTATGACCATTATGCTGGATTGTCTAATCATCTTCTCTGATCGATTGAGCTTCGTCAGAGTATAGCTAAACAGTAAAAAAGCCTATCCGATCATGGATAGGCTTTTCTATTTCTATTCCATATCCTTTACATGAGCTAAGCGTCCATCATCACAATTCATATCCACTAATTCCCTTAATGACTCTAAACGGAAAATAACATAATAAAAGTTAATTATTTCCGTCATAATCTATTGCAAAAAACGACAAATTCAGCTACGATTTTCACAATTACATAGTGCTAAAAACCTGATTCTATGGTCTGTAGCACGTAAATATAACTGTTGGTGAGCGAGAGGAAGAGGATGGGATGGTTCGTTTTTTCAAAAATCATTTGGTCATTCGTATTGTTGCTATTGTAACACTTGTGATGATGCTGATTGCGGCGGGTAGCCTGCTGCTGCAACTGGCAAACATGAAGCTGACGGCGCAGGAGGCAATCTCCAGCTATAACGTTCAGATTGCTGAGAATTATGTCAAGCAGCTGGATGCAGCAAGCTACATTCGCTTTTCCCAGAATCCTCAGGAAAATGCGAGCTTTTTCGCGATTCGTGATGAGCTGGATCAATTCCGTCAGCGTATTGGCGCGATGTATGTGTATTTTGTAAAAATCGACTCCAAAGGAACACCGCTCATGATGGTGGATGGAATGAAAGACCCTGCGAAAGCATCTGCTATCAATGAAGTGACTGATATTCCTGCCGATGCGGTTCAACGTCTACAGGCAGGACACAGTGCTAGCTCTTCGATCATTAATAATGAGGAGTACGGGCGCTATATCTCCTCCTATGCTCCCATTTTAGATAGTAACGGTAAGCTGCTTGGTGTGATTGGTATCGATACCTCCGTTGCTGTTATTGATCAGATTGAAGCTAATGTACTGAAATCGAGCTGGATTCTGTATATTTTGCTATTCGTATTCACCTTGCTTGGAATCGCGATTGTGATGTGGTTTATTATTCGTGGACTGCGTCCGCTGGGTAACTTAAAGTCCAGTGTACTCAAAATGGCAGATGGTCAGCTTGCCGAAGCGCATCGCCTATTATCCACCCGCCATGTACGTAATGATGATGAGATCGGTAGTACCTACAAAGCGATGCTGCATATGTCGGGCAATCTCAACGATATGGTACGTGGCATGGTGTCTGGCGTATCCACTACTACATCCATCCTGACCGAATCAGCAGTTCAGTTCCGACAGGATGCTGACGGCATGCAGCAGATGAACTCGACTGTTCACGACGCGATGGAGAAGATTCGCGAAGGCGCTCATACGCAAAAGCAAGGCGTGATGGATAGCTCTAATGCTATGGAAGAAATCGCACGCGGAATTACGAATATTTCCGAATCCTCCTCTGCTGTGTCGGATGCTGCAACAGATGCACTGCACACCGCGCAAACAGGGCAACAAAGCATGAGTCATGTACGCGATCAAATGGATCATATTTCTCAAGCTGCCGCACAGGTGTCTACGATGGTAGGTACGCTTAACAACTACTCTCAGGAGATTGGTAGTGCATTACATTCGGTAAAAGAATTCGCCGCACAGACTAAGCTGCTAGCTCTGAATGCCTCGATTGAGGCGGCACATGCAGGTGAGCATGGCAAGGGATTCGCCGTTGTCGCTGATGAAGTACGCAAGCTGGCAGAAGCATCAAACGAATCGGTTCAGATGATCTCTACCCTACTACTCGGTATTCAGCAGGAAGCCGTTCAGATCGGTACACAGATGAATCAGACAGCAGGCGAGATCAAGCAGGGCGTGACGATGACTGCTGATGCGGAGCGTGCCTTTACGAGTGTGGTCGAGGCATTTATGACCGTGACTGATCGCATTCAGGAAATCTCTGCCGCAGCAGAGCAGATTACTGCGGGTACAGAAGAAGCAGCGGCATCGGTACAGACGATCTCACGCATCTCATCCGAGGTCTCCGATTACTCCGATGAAATCTATCATCTCGTACAGGAGCAAGCCTCCATGTTCCATAAGATTACCGATATGTCTAGCGAGCTAAATGCACAGACAGGTGCAATGAATGAAGCGGTACAGCGCGTGCAGGTATAAGCTATGGAGATGCCTGTAAGCTGCATCTATACGTTAAGAGTGAAGGTTATCATCGCCAGCATACTATATAACCCAGACAACGATAACCAGTAAGCCTAATGACAAAAAACCATCGAGTCCTCCTCTCCTTCATGCAGAAAAGGAAGTGACTCGATGGTTTTTATTTAACTCACAGCGTATACACGCTTCATCATATACTTGCTTAGATATACGTTTGCTAATTTATATTCAAAAATCAAACCGTATCCATCAACCGCTTCACATGCTCGCTTTGATAGCTATTTCCGTTACGAAGATCGAGCTTACGTGCGACATCGGTTGCCAGCTCGCCATAATATGCAGCCAGTCGATTCACATCGGTTGCATGCTCAGGATGTGGATAGGATGAAGGTAGCTTCACATTAAATTGTACGGTTTCCTGTGCCAGACGCTTGAACATTCCACTGGTGTAGGCATGGAACAGCATTTTATCGATTGGCGCTTCATTCAGATCTGTCCAATGCGCATGCTTTTCAAACAGCTCTAACGCTTTGTACGGATCTGTCACTGTCAGGTAGCCAATATGCTCACCGATGGACTGTACAAAGTCAGTATTATCGTGAATCAATTTGTAGCTTTTCTTCTGATACTTGTCGGCTTCGGCTTGCTTGCCCTGGCGATATAACGGCATCAATACCTTAGGTAGCGTCACATGAGGCACCTCAGCACAAGACATTCCTCCCTTGATAATCGGCTGTGCCATTTGGATCGTCTGTTCATCGTTTTGACGCTGTGCCCAGAAATCGACAAATTCATTTTGCTCACAGGCATCGCAATCTGCCATTCCATCGCGTGGTAGCGTCTTTAATTGATTCAGCGCCTGCTCCGCCTCATCCAGCTCACCATAATCGATAGCCAGTACAAAGCGATAGTAGTGGTAAGCATAATCGCTATAGCCCGCTTCCAAATAACGTCGACGCATATCCTCTAATAATGAATCAATCTGAGCACGCTCGATTTCTGGGAAAGCTGCAACGTTTCCGAGAATCCATTTGTACGACCAGAGTAATGTCCATTCGTCGTACATATCTGGATTTTTATCAAATTGTCCTAACTGCCATGAGAAAGCGACTAACGCTGTACGCGGAAAACCACTGAACGATGCTGTCTCCACAATCTCTCCGCGAATCTCGTAGCCCGCTTCCACTTCTCCAAGTGAATCGGCGATACGAGCTGCTTCCTCCAGCAATTGCAGCTTGGCATGCCCATTCGGCAAGCCATATGCTTCGTCCAATAATTCCTCATAGTCACGTTCGGTATTCATGCTCATCTATTCTTCCTCCTATACTGGTCTATACTATTCCTGTTATGTGTACGATTCATAAGGCTGAGCTGTGATCGATGCGATACGTCTCCATATCTGATCTTTTTTCTTTATCCATTCACTCTACAAGCCTATCCGATTACGCTACCGATAACCCTTCCGCCAGCTTCGCCATCGCTTCAACATAATACGAGGTGCCATTACGGCGATCGAATTGCTCGGCTAACTCCAGTGCCATCATTTTCAACTGCTCTGCAATCAATGATACATGCTGGCTGTGCTCGGGATAAGGATACTGCTCGGGTAAACGAATCTGGAACTCGGTCGTTTCCTGTGCCAGTACAGTAAACAAACTAGCTGCCGAAGCGAGAAAATACATCCGATCCAGCGGGCTTTCGCAATCAAACGACCATGCTGCATGGCGCTCGTACAGCTCCAACCCTTTAAAAGGATCAACGTGAGCCAGATAAGCAATATGCTGTCCAATGCTACGCAGAAAATCACGATTGTTTTGAATCATCGGATAGTTTTTTTGCTGATAATCGGTTGCTTCTCCCTGCCTTCCTAGCTGATATAACGGCATAAGTAGCTCTGCCAGCGTCAGGTGTGGAATTTTCTGACAGCTCATTTTATCGTTGATGATCGAATTGGCTGCTTTTAACGCTTCCTTATACCGTCCAATTTTGGCAAAATAACCAACGATTTCATCTTGTTCACACGCACGACAATTGCTAATATCCTCGCGTTTCATTTTTTTGTATATGTTATAGTATTCATCTGCCTGCTCAAACTCGCCTGTGTGCAAATGCAGTGTGAACAGATAGCTATAGTAAGTACGCTCACTATACCCAGCACGCTTATAGCGATCACGCATATCGGACAGCAGTTCCATTAGCTGCTGTCGACTAATCTGTGGGAAATCCATCGCATTGCTAATAATCCATTTATAAGACCATAAGAGATTTCGTTCATTATATAGATCGGGATTACGATCAAACTGACCGAGCTGCCATGAGAAATGGGTGATCGCTTTAAGCGCAAACCCATTAAATACAGCTGCCTCTACCAGATCCTCTCGAATCAGATACCCTGCCTGTACATCGCCTAACGCATCGGCAAGCTGTACAGCCTGCTCTAACAGCTGTAGCTTCGCAGGTCCATCTGGAAGTCCGCGCGCCTGCCAGAACAACTGCTTACATTCGGGATCGGTGAAGATTTCGCTCATCGCGCATCCCCGCTTCCTCCTGCGGACAAGCCCAGTTCAATAAAGCGTAGAATACCCTGATTCAGTGTAGCCAGCTCCTGACGATTCATCGGATAATGCCCCATCATCAGCGCATTCACATACAGCATCTCTACAGCGACAACCATCATCGCTTCATTGCCTGGCATGAAAATTTTGCTAACGACTGGATTATCCAGATTCAGATACAGCGTCGAATACGCAGATTGCTCCATTGCCGAGCCAAGACTACCGAGAATAGAAGATAACGTATCCGTGCTAACTTCCTTCGCCGCTTCGAGCGAACGAAGCTCAGACGATTCCTTGGACAAGGTGAACAGGGCAGGCAGCTCGGATGGCTTGAAACGCTTCAACTGAATCTGGCAACGGAAACGCTGCAAGGCCGTATCCGCGGTTCGAGTCAGCTCATAATAAGCACGACGCTCATCCGGTGTCAGATCGACGAAGGACAGCGATACATCCTCTGGCATCAAACGATTCGTACTCACCGCATCATTGACAAGCGGCAAAGCCGACATTAGCTCTGCATCATAAATATAGCCACCATTCACGACGAGTAGCGCCTGCGCTGCCGCCACATGGGTAATCTGACGATATTCATCCAGTGTGAGCGTGAAATAGATCGTATCATGCTCCTTTAGCATCTCGCCCAGTGTGCGGCGACCAAAGGTCGTTTCAAATGGCAACCAGCGATGAATAATCCGGTAAAATTGCTCATCCTCCGTTGCCAGTGCCTTCATCGACAGCACATGCAGCTGAATAATATGCTGTAACCGATCCGAATCGTAATCCGCCATCCGCATCAGCTCGCTACGAATCGAATCGCCCAGCTCCTCACGTACCTGCTGCAGCTTCTCATCCTCATAAAAATGCTCACGCGAAGCCGTCGGCTGTAGCTCGTCCGTCCAGATCAGACATTTTACAAAAAACGCCCAGTCCGGCAAAATATTTTCCGCCTTATCTGATACGAGCATCGACTTCAAGTACACCTGATGAGAGCGCTTCGCATTCAGATTGACCGAATGCGGCAATACAAACGCAATTCCTCCGGTGCGACCGGAAGACGTACGCAGCGGAATAAAGTCCTTGAATCGCTCGCCCATTAAGCGCTCACCAAAGTCCAGTACCTCATCGCGATGACTGCGTGCCAGCTCTGGCTCATGCAGCCACGCCGGACGCTGATCATTAATCACCTTCGACTGTTCACCATACTGAAGCGTGATCGGATATGGCAGCAAGGCACCGTAGTAATACAGACCCTCTGCCAGATATTCTGGATCAAAATACATCTCACTGCCCGGCTTACAACGCAAATATACCTTCGTGCCTGGCGACAGCTCGGTATCCAGCTTGCGAATGCTATACGTACCATCCGGTTGACCGCGCCATTCCAGCGTGGGGCCACCCTTCGCTGAGCGCGTAACCATCACGATCTCGTCGCTGACCATAAAGCAGGACAGCAGCCCGATCCCAAAGCGCCCAATAAAGGACGTCTCGCCTGTGAATGCCGCCTCGCCGCGCTTGGATGATTGGCCGATCTGAGCCAAAAATTCATGAATATCCTCTTCGGTCAGACCAATCCCATTATCCTCAATAATCAACGTACGATTGGTGATATCTCCGGTCAGTTCAATATGAATATGACCTGTATGCTCGGGCTCGATCTGTGTGCGTGCAGTAACCGCATCCACCCCGTTTTGCATCACTTCGCGCAGGAATACGCGTGGATTGCTGTACAGATGATTCGATAAAATATTAATCATGCCGCTCAAATTAACCTGAAAGCGGTATGTATCTTTATTAGTCATTAGGGTTCATCCTTTCGTGCATCATTGTTATTGTTCCCTATCTGTTCATCATCAATTCTGTTCATGCTCATGATTCGGACGTTTGCTCATCGGCTACCTGCTTCAATACATCGTGTAGCTGTAGCCTTGCTTCCACATCGTCATAATCAAGAAATGCGTCATATTCATAATAATATTTGAGTGCGATCACAATCATCGGCAAGGTCACAGGCTCCCCTGCATCGCGTAGCACCTCGATCACATCTTCAAATGTCGCCATTTCGAACCAGCTCTGCAAGCCTGCATCTCGGAACTCATGAGTAACAATGTCGCCCCGCTCATTTTCAGTCGCCTGGTCTTCCGCTAGCTGATCCTCCAGCCATTCCTCATTAAAATAATAGATCGGCGTATGCAGCGGCTCTTGCTCCCATTTGTCCACATTCGTGTATAACCAGGTATTGTGTAGCTTTCCGCACATCGCCACTAGCTCACCTAGCGTATGGAAGATGAGCTTGTCTGCATGCTGACGGCGATTATAATCATTCAACCGATCCTCGTAACGACTCATGCGCTTCACTCCTTTAGGTCGTAAAGATAAGCAGATGGAGCGTGCAGCTTATCAGGTTTGATTTTGCATTCGTGTGAGTAGCTTGATCATACCTTCGCGATTTTTCGCATCCTTCATATACCGTGGCAAACGATAGGAAGCAGTACGCGTATAGGCATAGCTTGGTCGCTGACGCTGATCGGCAGCGATATAGGTTAATAAATAGTTCAAATGCGCGCGGTTAATCGCCCATACCGGCTTACCGCGATAAGAGGACAAAAAGTACAGCTCCAAGCCAAAATACGGCTCACGTCCATCACGAATGGCTAAATTATAATACACACCGTCGAAACGTTTCTTCACAGGCATAGCCTGCATCGTTCCGCAATGCGGACAAGCATAATTTACAATCTTGTGTGTGTACTGTCTTTTGTCATGTAGCTGTTCATTAAACCAGCGATCACACTGGTTACAACGACCGGATACACGATAGACAGCTTCCTGCTCATATATTTTCTTTTGCATACATTGACTGCACATAAAGATGAGCTCGCCATCTCTACAGCGAATCGAACCCTCGCTACCACAATCACATCTCACAACAATTCCTTCAGGACCTGGTAAAATCCATGACAGTGCATAAGGCTCTCCACCATAATCGACAAAGCGCTTCATTGCTATTCTCTCCCCTTTCATCAGCACACGATCATGACTTCTGTTCGTGGAATGTGAAACGAACATACATTATCGTTGATGCCGCTATGAGACGAGTGACGGTTGTTATCTTTTCGATCTACTGAATCTAAAGTATTACATTCTAAACACCTGCTATATGTAAAAGTAAAAAGCTCCATCTCTACTCCATCCGACTGATATCGGGTGACCTATGGTCTAATCCATCGTCTATGAAGGAGTGAGGAGACGTTACTTTTAAGTATAGCGTTCCCATCCAATGAGAACAACAAGACCTCCGCATCAATTACAATCGACACGTATTGAGCTTCCTACGAATCGCGTATGACGTGCGCATGGAAGAAATTATTTTGGCTCATGAATCAGACACGCGATTTGTGTGTAATACACAGTTAAGATACTGCACTACAAGAACTATCAGTATACCATTCTACAGACTCTAATTCGACATCGTTCGACAGATCCAAATTACATCTATAGTCGTATATGATATAGATGTGAGTAGCCTTGTAAGACGGATCATTACTTATGCGGAGGTGATTAGCGCTTCATGATGAAGCTAGCATTCCAGCTTAAAGCTGTACGCAGCTAGCTTGCTTCCTATGTTACATATATACACCATATAGTTATCGATCAAGCAGATCATTGTATATATGCTGTACACTTCGCTTTCTACCACTATAGCGCTATGTATAAGCAATTCCAGCTTGTGCATAAGAAGAGATTTTCGAGTCTTCGAGCCTTAGTCATCTCGCCCAATTCATTCCCATTTATGTATATTTCTATAAGCAAAAGAATTATTTTGATATAAATTTAATTTTGTTAAATATAATTTTGAGATTTTTAATGAAATAGTGTAAAATACCTAATCAAAAATTGATTCGTATACGATAAATAAGTATACAGCATATTAACTTACTCTCTTAATATATAAAGTGATCTACACCTACAATAATCCATCTAAATATGTTTTATTTAAAGTTTGAACTATGGAGGACTTATATGTCGACTTACATTCCAACTAACCATCATGTGGAAGTCAATGACCAGCTTGTGATGAAGGCACTCAATCAGAATCTTGCGATCATCCGTTTTAATAGTAATCGTGAGGTCGCTTATGTAAATGATAATTTCGCGAATGCGATGGGATATAAAGCTGAACAAATGCTCGGTATGAAGCACCAGCTTTTTTGCTTTCCTGAGCTAACACAATCAACCGAATACGAAACGATGTGGAGAGGATTATTCTCCGGTCGTAGCTATCAGGACAAAATTAAGCGCAAAGATGCTTTCGGTAATCCAATCTGGCTTGAAGCGACATATATGCCTGTCTACAATGAAGAAGGCACACGCGTAGTCAGCGTCTGCAAAATCGCAACGAATATTACCGCTCGTCAAACGAATATTACGACTGTTGTCAATGACATGCAGGAGATGGCGGATGATCTGACCCGTCGTGCTGAGGATGGGATCAAACGTAACGGTGATATACTTTCCAGTATTCAGCGAATTGCTTCTGTCGCTTCGGATAATACGTTAATGCTAAATAACTTACAGCAACAGGCACAGGCTATTCAAAATGTAGTCAAAACGATCCGTGAGATATCTTCACAGACACAACTGCTCGCTCTCAATGCAGCGATTGAGGCTGCTCATGCAGGCGAATTCGGACGTGGCTTCGATATCGTTGCCAAAGAGGTTCGCAAGCTCTCCGGTATGGTTGAATCTTCGATCAGTGAAGTGAAAAGCAGCGCGGATGCGATCGCCAAAGAAATCAATAAAATTTCCAACGGTACAACGGATGTACACCAGAATGTTGAAGAAAGCCGGGAACAGATTGAATCGGTACTGGAAGAGTTCAATCTGCTCGCCTCTTCTGCTCAGCAGCTTGATGTGCAAGCACGTAAAGTCTCCAGTATCGTCTAATCGTTCCTGTTTGGTATCCATCTATTACGTAGCACCCTGCACATTATTACTTTACTCATTACAAGCTTAATCATTAAAAGCGTAATCCTCAAAAAAGCCTGATTGATCATGATATGTTACAGCCAGAGCTCATCCGATGCACCGGATGGATTCTGGCTTTTTGCTTGCGGAATCATGCACATTTCTTGTCGTCATTTTCACATCATTTCCACATCGGAATATCCAATATTTTGAAAAAGTAAGTATAGCTATGCTGACGTTGTTTGGATAAAATGAAGTTAAGACCTCCATTCATGCTCCCGAATAGAATCTACTTTTCCAGAAATCATAAGCATATGAAGCGTGTCATGAGGAGCTGGATGTCGCTGACAACAGGCTAAGCTTTCGGTTATATGTAAACGCTATCAATTTATTCCGCAGTGATCTCTCGTAAAGGGGTGGGTACACGATGGAAACATTCGATGTGCAGCTTTACAAGCCAAAGCTTCATTTTTCACCAGGGCAAAACTGGATCAATGATCCGAATGGGCTGGTTTATTTTGAGGGAGAATATCATTTATTTTATCAGTATCATCCGCATTCTACGGTATCGAGCACGATGCATTGGGGGCATGCTGTAAGCACCGATCTGATTCAATGGGAGGAGCTTGATGTCGCACTGTCTCCTGATGAACAGGGGACGATCTTCTCTGGCAGTGTAGTCGTGGACTGGAATAATACCTCCGGGCTATTTCCAGATGAGCCAGGTCTGGTGGCTATTTATACGAGTCATCTGGAGCCAATTGACAGGAACTCACAGCAGACCGATCGGTACACGCAGCAGACCGAATCGATGGGTCATGAGAATCCAGGTGGCGAGGTCTTCTCGGCTGCTGCACCAGATACAGTATCCGCTCCACCCTATCTGGACGATCAGTGCATCGCCTTCAGTCATGATCGTGGACGCACATGGACGAAGTATGAGGGCAATCCGGTGCTGACTAGCAGTACGGATCGTGATGTTCGTGATCCAAAGGTATTCTGGTATCGTCCAAAAGGCTACTGGGTGATGGTCGTTGCTACAGGACAGAATGTATCCTTTTATACGTCGCGTAATCTATTGGATTGGAAGCTGGAAAGTCGGTTTGGGGAAGGCTTTGGCTCTCATGAGGGCGTATGGGAATGCCCGGATCTATTCCGCTTGCCGATTGAAGGCACAGAATCGTGGAAATGGGTGCTGCTGGTGAGTACAGGCGATCAGCCTGAGCTGGGCAATGGCTCGCGGACACAGTATTTTGTCGGTTCCTTTGATGGCAGGCAGTTCATGCCAGAATATAATCGCATTCAGTGGCTGGATTATGGGCGAGATAATTATGCAGGCGTTAGCTTCTCCGATATCTCGGAGCAGGACGGTCGGCGCATCTATATGGGCTGGATGAATAACTGGCGCTATGCGCGTGAGCTGCCAGCAGGTGACTGGAATGGAGCGATGACGCTTCCACGCACGCTATGTCTGCGACCTCTGAAAAATCAATTGCTGATCTGCCAGCGTCCGGTCGCTGAGCTGGATCGATATTTTACTGAAAAGCATAAGCTATCTGGCATTACGGTTAGTAATAAGCAGCCGTATGAGTTGATCACTGCGGCAGCGATTGCGGATATTCGGCTTCGCGCACAGCATGATGGATTGGATGAGCTAACGGTTACGATTCATCATACAGCAGAGCAATATACGACGATCGGGTATCATGCAACTAGCGAGCTATTGAGTGTACGGCGTGAGCATTCCGGGCGGAGTGATTTTGATCCGTTGTTCGCTCGTGGTCAGCAGGTGCATATTCCGTATAGCAGTCATCTGAATCTACGAATTGTGCTCGATAGCTGCTCGGTTGAGGTATTTGCTGGGGATGGGATGTACGCGATCACAAGCTTAATTTTCCCGGATCAGGCATGCCAGCGCATTGTTATACAGTCACGAGGTGGAGATGCGCGGTTGTATGATAGCTTTATTTATACAGGATGAATAAGTGAAATGCTGGCATGTTGCTGTGAATATGTGCTTGGTAGGTCATACGGGGAGCCATTCAGTTGAATGCGGAATGCAGGAATCGATGAAATAAGATTGATCTGGTAATTGGATATACCGCCCTGATGCCGGGATCGAATAGGATTCTGCGTGCATCGGGCGGTTTTTGGTGTGGGTTTTTGGTGTGGGCTGTTGTTGATGGTTAATTTTGATGATTTATAGCTCTAATTAGCTTCAACGGGGATTAACTAATTTCTGACGTATCGTGTGTAGATGAGTAGCTTTAATAAGCGGA
This sequence comes from Paenibacillus hunanensis, assembly GCF_034055775.1. Taxonomy (NCBI): domain Bacteria; kingdom Bacillati; phylum Bacillota; class Bacilli; order Caryophanales; family Paenibacillaceae; genus Paenibacillus; species Paenibacillus hunanensis. The sequence continues at coordinate 4,176,538 of NZ_CP139194.1, forward strand.
TATCGCTGTGAGCATCCGATCCTCTATACTAGCTACTCCTCGTCACTTAGCGACCTTCCCATTCCTCGTAAAAGCGTTGTACATACTGCTCCATATACTGATGACGCTCCTCAGCAATCTGGCGTGCGGATGGAGTGTTGATTCGATTTTTGAGCTTGAGCAGCTTTTCATGAAAATGGTTAATCGCTGTGCTGCGACCGTTACGGTATTCCTCAGCACTCATCTGCTCGCGTACCGGCAAATCAGGATCATACATCATGTCACCAACATGACCTGCATATACGAATGTACGGGCGATTGCAATCGCGCCGATCGCGTCCAGACGGTCAGCATCCTGTACCACTTTGCCTTCGATTGTGGGCAATGGTGGATTGTTCCCTCCGTTATACGACATATTCGCGATAATATACGTAATCTGCTCGCGATCCTCAGTCTGTACATGCTGACGATCCAGCCAATCGGTGACACGCTGCATACCGACTTCCTTGGATGGGTTCAGCTTTTCGTCAGCGATATCATGCAGCAAGGCTGCCATCGTGCAAATATAGTCGTCTGCTCCCTCTGCCAGTGCCAGCCGCCGTGCCATCTGCACGACACGGTGAATATGCCACCAGTCATGTCCACTCGTCTCACCGCTGAGCTCCTGCTTCACAAAGGCATACGTATTCGCTAGAATGCGCTGCTTCTCCTGGGATAGATCGCTATGTACCTCTGCGGCTGGTGCTGGTGGAATCGGTGTTGATACAGTGGAGTCTGCATTTGAAGAGGCTTCCTGGCTTATCCGATCGGACTCGTGTGAAGCAGTAGAATGGGTAGAATTAGATTGGGTCAATGTGATCGTTCCTTTCATTTATCGCGTTCTTACTGTGTTATTGTGCTCATCTCTATGCTACTGGTGAAATCTAGCCCTCGCCAGCCTAGCTTATCCTTCCTCTCCCTCTGCTGCCTGCATAGGCGGCTTCTGATCGGATGGCATAGCGGCTTCTCCATTATGATCATACTCCCAGCATATAATCGTTGCACTATCATACGCCCCTGTCGTATGCAGATGGTTGAGCAGACGATGCAGATTCACACTCATACTATGCTCATTATACAGCGAATCATACAATGCTGGAGCATGCTCATATTCTCGATCCGCTCCCTCGACAATACCATCCGTGAGCAGCACGATCATATTCCGTCCACTCCGTAGCTGACGGCGACCGCTACTATAGCAAGGAACCGGCCCATCCAATGTGTTCACCTGACCGATCCATTCGTAAAATTGACGCTGGTTCAGTGCATATTGACCGAGCTTAGCCAGCTCGGGATGAAGCACATAAGCGATACAATCGCCAATGGAGAACCACCATACATACTCATCGCGCTGATAGACGATCAGCAGTGCTGTTTCTCCCTTGACCTGATGACAGGCAGCACGAAAGGCAGCATCTGATAACAGGCTTATTATGTATGACTCTATCTGTTGGAACGCATCCTCTCGCTCCATCAAGGCGACCAGATCATCCTTATGATCCAGTAGCTGATCAACTACCAGCTCTGCACTTTCAGCACTATAATGCGCATCTAGCACCACTGCCAGTCGACCGTTGCCTGACTCACTCTGTAAAACGATTAATCCATCCTCATTTTTACTCGCACCGCTCAATGTATTCCCACCGTAGCGTCCGATATGGATGCCCTTCTGCTCGGTCACTGAGATTTCATCCAGAAACATATATCGACTGCCTACCCAGCTATAACTCATATCGGCACCCTCCTGTTTATTGATATGTATTATGGTATACGATCGATCGTTGATGTCGAGTCATGCTCGCCAGCTTTATTTTCGTAGATAAAGCCTACTCGCTTCCAATCTCATGTGAACATTCAGCATAATGGATTAACAGCGTGTAGGAATAAGCTCACTAGCAAAAAATCGAACCGTACAGATAAACTGACGGTTCGATTATAACGGAATATGGGGCAGCCATCCTGCCTCCTACACTCTACTAGCTCATACGCGATCGCGCTGCTCCTGCAAAATAATATACTCTGGCTTTGACTGCTCCTGCTGACGGTAGTTCACCAGCAGTACACTTCCATCTGCTGAAGCCAACGCTAGCTCACCTGCCAGCACAGCGTCCAGACGAAATGGAAGCTGCTCTACGACGATATGCTTGTGCAGCTCACGCTCGTTCAGCTGCGAGCCTGTCCATGCAGCAGGTAGTCCCTCTCCCTCTGGAAGCTGAGCGATATACTGCAAATAACGATGAATTCGATCTCGATCCGGCGCATCATCCCACCAGATTTTACGCGGCTTCTGACGATGATTGAGCAAATAATCGAGCTTCATCAAGCCATGCACCCGATCTGGCTGCTTCAATCCGTGCTGCTGTAAAAATGCCTGTAATCGGGTGAACAAATCCTCCAGCTGATGCCCGATCTTTTGCCAGCCCTGCTCCTCCCAGTAATCGCCAAACGCCTGGAAAAAGTCAAACGGTGACTCAAATTCATGCTGCATCAAATACCCAAGTGTATGATCCAGCCGATGCGCATTCCAGTATTTCTCCAGCACATCCTCCAGCCGCTTCAACCGCACAATATCTTCAAAGGATAGCACATGACTGCCCAGAATCTCATACGGTGCATGATCCATATACGTGTACTGATACTTTTCCGCATCCAGACGGAGTCCGGTGCCGCGTAACATTTTGAGGAAGCCCAGCTGTAGCTCCTCGGGTTCAAGCGCAAACACGTCATTAAATGTCTTACGGAAGGTCGCATAATCCTCCAGCGGTAGCCCTGCGATCAAATCCAGATGCTGCGCGATTTTACCGGAGCGCTTGATCGTGTTGACGGTACGACTCAGTTTGGTAAAATTTTGCCGCCGCTTGACCAGCTCATTGGTCGGATCATTCGTCGATTGCACGCCGATCTCAAAGCGGAACACACCTGGCGGTGCATGCTCTGCCAAATAATCCAGCACCTCAGGACGCATAATATCGGCTGTAATCTCAAATTGGAACGTACAACCATTATGATTTTCAATCAAAAAGCGGAACATCTCCAGTGCATAATCACGCTTAATATTAAACGTACGATCGACGAATTTGATCAGCTTTGCGCCATTTTCGATCAGGTATAAAATATCACTCTTTGTCCGCTCGATATCAAAGTATCGTACCCCAACCTCAATACTCGATAGACAAAATTGACAGCTAAACGGACACCCACGGCTCGTTTCAAAATAAACGACTCGCTTCGCCAGATGCGGAATATCCTCGGGAAAACGATGCGGACTCGGCAGCTCATTCAGATCCTGCTTCGGTCTGCCCGGCATGACGATAATCTCCTCACCCTTGCGATAGGCTACACCGTAAATAAAGTGATATTTCCCCGCGCCTTCAATCTCCTGTAGCAGCTGATGGAACGTCTCTTCTCCTTCGCCAATCACGATAAAATCAACCTGAGGCAGACGTTGCATCCATTGCTCGGTATCATACGATACCTCCGGGCCACCGAGCACGATACGTGTAGCAGGCATGACTTTTTTAAGCACTTCCAGTACACGAATCGTTTCCTCGATATTCCAGATGTAACAGGAGAATCCGATCACATCCGGTTGTCTGCGATACAGATCGGACACGATATTCATCACCGGGTCTTTGATCGTATACTCTGCCAGCTCGATATCAAATTCCTTCTCGCTATATGCCTTCAGACAGCGAATGGCAAGCGAGGTATGAATATATTTGGCATTCAATGTAGACAGTACAACCTTCATGGATGATCCGCTCCTTTGCTTCTATACGTTATAGACAACCAAGTACCCAGCCTTCCAGCAAGGCAAGCTGTTGCTCCTGCTGACTCAGTGTAGCCAGCTCCAGATACGGCATTAAGGCTCCGGCACGATCTCGCGCCTGTAGCCAGTCGGCAATATAAGCGGCATCGCGTTCATGCTCACTAAGCGGCTCATAGGCCGCTGTCGTTTGAATACGTCTGCGATATAGCGACGGATACGCCTCCGTAATCAAATGACGATCTTCCGGCAAAACCAGACCATCATACGGCCAAAAGTGAATCTTTAGACCGCGCCGTTGACATTTTCGCAGACGATAGATCCATGGTAAGCCTGTATGTGTCGAATAGGACACCGCTCCCTGCATACCGGATACACGATCCAGATCGGTCACACTCTTCGTCGATGGGATGAATTCACGCTCGACCAGACGCTTATCGGTGGAGTTGATATAGTCTGCCTGTTCCTTACTCTGCTTCATCGTCAGCCGCGAAGTCTGCCATGTACGCTGACTCCACTTTAAAAAAGTATCCCAGTCCTGCAAGCCGAGTCGCTGTAGCTGAGATAGCGGATACGATAGACCATGATCCAGTCCAACGATTATGCGCTTGTCGCTATAATAAAGCTCATGCAACAGCCACTCATACACAAGACGTCTCGACCAGAGCGCTTGCTTCGCAGCGGCTACAGGTGGTATAGAGCGATGATCCGATACAGGTGGCAATGATAGCTGAAATGGCTCGTCTTCTCTAGCCACCGCGACTGCTAATCCTTTAATACGAGAATCAGGCTTCTCCGCACCCGAGTAATCGATTCCGATATAGACATGAAATAGCGACGCTCTGCCGCTCATTCACATCCACTCCCGCTCACGATATACCGCAATCAGAATAGTCGCAGACTGCTCACCGATATTCGTCACGCGATGCGGTACAACCGCATTCCAGCTAAAGCTATCACCTGCATCCAGCTCCGTAACCTCAGCGCCATATTCGACACGAACTCGTCCTTCGACCACCGTATGAATCTCTTCGCCTTCATGAGCGATCAGCTTATCTGAGCTAGAGTATCCGGCTGGCAGCTCCACGAGCGTAACACGCATATTGCGCGTAATACCCAGCTCGTATACCTTCATCGGCTGCTGACCGATCGAGGTGAGTGGACGCTCATCCTTTTTCACAATGTTGATACGTTCCTCACGACTAAGCAGCAAATGAGCGAGCGATACGTTCAATACCGCAGCAATGCTCTCCAGTGTAGCAAGTGAAGGTGAGGTTTTATTATTTTCCAGTTGACTCATGAATCCCTGCGACAATCCAGTTTGTTCACATATCTGAGCAATGGTAATGTTTTTCCGTTTACGAATGGCACGAATCATCGAACCGATTTCCATCGTGATTATTCTCCTTGCTATCGATAAATCAGCGTGTTGCTGGTAGTTTCCATCATACAGGCGTGTAGCAGGATCGTGCAAATGAAATTGTGCCGTACAAGCGATGAATTAACGTTTTTCTCACAACAATCCATAAAAAAATAAGACGACTCCTTTTGGCTATACTATTGCAGGTATTCATGATAACGAAGCGGTGTTTACTTGGTACAACAAATATTACTAATGAGAATAATATATAAACATAAGTAATATTTTTGTTGACATACTAATAAAGAGGGTGTAAATTACTTTTAGTAATCAAATTATTTAAGGAGTGGTTCATGATGAAAGTAACAGTAGTATCGACGATTATGCGGGTTGTACTTGGTATTCTATTTTTGGCTCACGGGATCAGTAAATTTCAAATGGGGATGGACGGCGTAGCTGGCTGGTTCCAAAGTGTAGGCATTCCTGGCTTCCTCGCGTATGTCGTTTCTCCAATCGAATTGGTTGGCGGTATTTTGCTAATCATCGGCTTATTCACACGTTATGTATCTATTTTGCTTATTATTGTGCTACTCGGAGCGATCTTCACGGTGAAGCTGTCTGCCGGTCTGATGGGGAATGGACAAATGGCGGGTTACGAGCTGGATCTGTCATTCATGCTGGTAGCTCTGTATCTGGCAGTTAGCAATAACACGGGCTTCTCGCTGGATCAAATGTTGTTCCGTCGTAAAACAGCGTAATCCTATCAACACCAATCGACGATCTATCAATTGCACGATTACTTCATCGCGTTCAAATGATTGCAGTATGGATGAATTCCATTAACAATAAGCAGCTACGATTGCAACTGGTGATCAGCTATGATTACAGCATGAAGTAGAAGTCTCATTTTTACAGCGATGGACGATGGCTTTATACACAAAAGGGAACCTCCATAGATGAGGTTCCCTTTTGTGTATATCGTTTTGATGCTAATCGTTCTCACACTGATCATCTTGTCTTAATATTCATCGCCATAGGTGCTGTTCTCTTCCATCGATTTCTTTTGGAAAAAGGCAAGGAACGGCTCGCCATACTTACGATACTTCACTTCACCGACACCCTTGATCGTGAGCATCTCGCCTTCACTTTGCGGCTCGATCACACTCATCTCGCGCAGGGTCGCATCATTGAAAATAATATACGATGGTACGCCTTCGCGCGAAGCAAGCTCGCGGCGAATGAGGCGTAGCTGCTCGAAGATCGTTTCGTTCACGGCGGATAGCTCTTCACTGCCAGCACGAGAACGGCTACTCGATGCGCGTCCAGCTGGTGTCGCTACTGGCAATGGCGCACGTTGCATGACCTTATGCTGCCCTTTGAGCACCTCAGCAGCAAGCGGCTGTAATTTGACGACAGGATACTGACCTTCGGTGAGCAGTAGATAACCTTCTGCTGCCAGCACGTTGATGCGCTCGGAGATTTCTTTTTCCGTCAGATGTGACAGCAGACCATGTGTTGGTAGCTCGTCGAATTTGTATTGTAGAATCTTTTTGTTACGTGAGCCCTTGAGCACCTGTGCAACGACCGATACACCAAAACGCTCACGCAGTCGATAAATACAGGAAAAAATCTTTTGCGCCTCAATCGTCGTATCCACCAGCTCACGGCTATCACGGCAGGAGCTACATTGACCGCAGGTCTCGCCGGAATGCTGCTCGCCAAAATAATCCAGCATCGCATTACGCAGACATTTGGTTGTATAGCAGTAGTCGATCATCTGCTGCATTTTACGATAGTCGTTATGCTTGCGATCGCCTTCGTTCATATTTTGCTCCAGCAGGAACTTTTGCGTCATAATATCCTGCGGGCTAAATAAAAGAATACATTCACTCGGATCGCCATCACGACCGGCACGTCCAGCCTCCTGAATGTAAGCCTCCATATTTTTCGGCATATTATAGTGAATGACATAGCGTACATTCGACTTATCAATCCCCATCCCGAACGCATTGGTCGCTACGATCACACGTACATCATCATACAAAAAGGCTTCCTGGCTCTGGTCACGCTCCTCATCACTCATACCAGCATGATAACGTCCTGCCTGCACACCGCTGCTTAGCAGGCGACTATACAGATCGTCTACATCCTTACGTGTCGCTGCATAAATAATACCGGAATCATTCTCATGTGTACGCGCATAATCAATAACAAATTCCTTACGCTGCGTGCCACGTAGTACCGACATTGACAGATTATCCCGTCCCAGTCCGGTAATAAACACCTCCGGATGACGTAGCTGGAGCAGACGTAAAATATCACTACGCACCTCCGGTGTCGCCGTTGCTGTAAAAGCAGCCACCATCGGACGCTCTGGCATCTGATCAACAAATGGCGCAATCTCCAGATAGCTTGTGCGGAAATCATGTCCCCATTGCGATACACAGTGCGCTTCATCGACCGCAAGACAGGTAATATTCACACTGTTCATCTCATCGCGGAACCAGTCCAGCTCCAGCCGCTCGGGTGCAACATAGAGTAGCTTCAATTCGCCACGACGTGCCGCGCGAATACGTTCATTCACTTCACGTCCGCTCAGTGTGCTGTTAATATAAGCAGCTGGAATGCCCGCCGCCTCCAGCGCATCCACCTGATCCTTCATCAGGGAGATCAGTGGCGAGATGACAAGCGTCACTCCATCATGCACCAGCGCTGGAATCTGATAACAGATCGACTTACCACCACCGGTTGGCATAATACCGAGTGTATCCTGACGATCCAGCAGACTCGCTACAATCTTACGCTGACCTTCGCGGAAATCTTCATAACCAAAATACTTTTGCAGCAATTCTTGAGCCTGCTGCATTACAGGTGCCTGTATACTCATTCTTCAAAACTCCTGTCTATCTGAACTTAACGATCTTCGAATTTCACATATTTCAATCCATAGGCTTTTATAGTGTAGGCTGTAATAGATAAATGTAATGATCTTTACGACTGACTGTCTGCATCTATATAAAGTGTGCAAAAATACGTACATAGCCCAGACGGCAAAAAGCAGCCCAGTAAGTAGGAGTACCTGCCTGGTCTGCTTTCTTTCCTTCTATTATAACTGATGAGCTGCTATTTTCCCAGCCTTTACGGTGATTATGCACGACTTTCTAAGGAATGGAAATTCACCGATTACAAATACCATTCTTCGATATATCATATCGTTCAAAAATAAACCGATACACTATAATTCTCTTCCATCTGTGCATTTTATAAGCACATATTACTCCATACGCCGGATTTTACAAAGGAAAGCATGAGCGTACTATACTTCTTTTTATTTTTGCAATGCGTCGGAATAGTCAGGCAGTTGCAGGGAACTATGCACATCACCAGAATCTCCTTCAGGCAATGTTAGATTACCGCCCTCATTGATCGCATCCAGCAATCTATTCCGTGCACTGATCTCGTCCGCTGTACGTGGCATCATGAACGAAGCGTTATTCGCCAGTGCCTGATTCGCTTCGGCAAATGGTCGCATCATCTGTTCGTAAGCGACAAAGGCGTCCTCGTAATGCTCATGAGTAGCCAGCTCTCCTGCCAGAATATACGCACCGACCATCGCAAGACTACTGCCCTGTCCGGTTAGAAAAGAAGGTGCATGCGCCGAATCGCCTACAAATGCCACACGTCCTTTATGCCAGCTCGGCAGATGAATCTGACTCACGGTATCAAAATAAAAATCGTCTGCATTCAGCATATGCTGTACCAGTTCAGACGTGATCCAACCCTCCCCAGCAAAACAATCCGCTATGCGTTTACGTTGCTGCTCTGTGTCCCGGTGATCAATATCCGGCATGTCCTCTGTCGCAAAATTCAAAAAAGCGTGCATCGTATCATTGTCTTTCACCACCGACAAAATAGCATAGCGACCAGGCAATGCATACACGACCGATTCATAAGCAAGACCCATCGTATTCGGTACAGTAAAGCCACCAAAACAGTAGCCCAGATAGCGCGTAAATGGTGCTTCATCGCCAAAAACCAAAAGACGTGTATTAGAGTGCATTCCATCTGCGCCAATGACGATATCGAATGTATCCTGGTGACCACTTTTGAAACGTACCTGAACCCCATCCTCGTCTTCGTGCATCGCAACGATCGAGTCATCGAAACGATACTGGATCGGCTGCTTCAACGTCAAATTGTACAATTCCGCAGTTAATTCACCACGCGGTAGATCGATATCTCTTGTCGCTGAACCACCTGTGAGCATGATCGGTTTTATCATTCCTGCTACGCTGCCATCTGGATGCAAAAAAGTGACCTTTTCCGAATGAATATTTTTTTGCTGTAAACGATCATAAATCCCCATCTGTTCCGCAACATCCACAGCAGTTCCACGCACATCAATCGGATAGCCACCGCTTCTGACTGCTCTGGACAGTTCGACTACGGTCACATCAAATCCATATCTTGCTAACCAGTACGCCAGTGTAGGTCCGGCAATGCTTGCACCGGAAATCAAGATTTTCGAAATTTTAGAATTACGTCTATTCGTCATCGGATAACCTTCTTTTTATTTATTTAAGGTACTAATAGTACCTTATTTGAATATGATATTATAGGTGTAGCTAAAAAACAACTATAAACAGGTAATGTATTTATATTTATATTTATATTTATATTTATATTCGGAAGGTGCACAGCGATGAATACAAATAAACAAGCAAATCAGCAGAACGACACAACGACCAAAAACACCCGCCGACGCGGCGAAGTGTTGGAAAATGCATTATTACAAGCTGCCTGGGATGAATTAAACGAAGTCGGATATAGCGAGATGTCGATGGATGGTGTGGCTGCACGCGCCCAGACGAATAAAAATGCGCTCTATCGCCGTTGGCCAAGCAAAAGTGAGCTTGTTATTGCGGCTATTATTAAATATCTGCCCCGCCCGGCCATGAAGGCACCGGATACAGGTAATCTACGCGATGATGTGCTTACATTTCTGCTGCAAATTACAGACACGATCCAGATGGTCGGTGCTGAAACGGTATTTGGCATTCTAGCAGACTATGGAGATCGCACCATTCTTGGTTCATTGGCGGACTTTAAGGAAAAGGTACAGGACGATAGCCTGAATTCGATTATGCGAGACATTTTGCAGCATGCTGTGGAACGAGGCGAAGTCGACCCGGAAGCGATCCGAGCGCGTATTGTATCTCTTCCGTTTGATCTGATTCGGTATGAATTTTTGATCAAGCAGCAGATGCTAACTACAGAGACTGTAACTGAAATTGTCGATTATATTTTCCTGCCACTGGTATTGCTCACTCGAAATTAAATTCATAAAGAACTGACCAATAAAAAAATCAAACGATAATGAACTAATGCATATCGCATATCATACAGAGGAAAGAGCACAAATGGTTGCTAAAATCGCAATCATTTGTGTTTTTCTTATGAAAGGATTCAAGCCTTTGTAACCACTACCAAAGAATCAGATTTATATGACATAAATCGGATAATAAGGGACTAAAAGTATAAATTTAGGTTGACATCTAGTCATTTAGCTTTATACTAAAATCGTTATTAAACCCATATAAAGGAGATAAATACATGAAATTGAAATTTGTAGGAATAGCTGCACTTGCGCTATCCATCGGTATGGCAGGAATGAATCCAGGTGCAATGGCACAAAGTAGCTCCGGCACCGCCGCATTTCCAAAAAACCAGACGTTACAGCCGCTTGCCACACAAGTCCAACCTGCCACTGTACATAACAGCAAATCCGCTCCGGCACAACATATCCCTCTATCTGATGTAGCCTCTGCTCGTAGCTTCGCCGCTGTGACAGCGACAGATAATACTTACGGTAGCAATACTTCGCCTGGCACCGCAGAAGAGATTAGTACAGACACAACGATTCCTGGTTATATCGATCAGCAGGGTGGAGCACGCTGGTATTATACCAATGTGACCAGCTCATTAAAATTGACTGCGTTCCTGTCGACCGGAACGAGCAATGTCGACTATGACCTCGCCCTGTATCGCTTGAACACCGCTACCTCCACACTGGAGCAAGTATCGTACTCTAGCAAAGGTGCAGGACAATATGAGCTGCTTAGCTATCTGGCAACACCGGGATATTATTTTATTAGTGTAACCTCGTATCAAGGTTCAGATACGACGAATCCATTCGTATTATTCACGACACTGTCAGACAGTTATGACCAGAACGAGCCGGACGACAATCCATTCTTTGCCAAGGATCGTGGCACTGCTCCATTTATCAGCCAACAAAATATCGATAATCTGCTGGATGAGGATTGGACGAAAATCACATTGAATGCTCAAAGTAAAGTGAATTTGCGTCTGAATAATACCTCCTCCAATGGCTCGTATGTGATCCAACTGTGGGACGCTAATCTGCAAAGCCTCGGTTCGCTTGCTCAAAATGCAGACGGACAAATCACCCTGCCCGCAGGTAGCTATTATATTCAGGTGTATGCTCCATCGACCTTTGATATCACTACGCCATACACATTGAGCGTGAATTATCAAAATGCAGCGATCGCTCGTGTCGCTGTGAGTGAAATTACATCCGATCGTGGTGTACAGGGCTTTATCGACTATGGTTACGGTAAAAAATGGCGTGTTGGCTACAACATTACGGTAAAAGGACGTGCCTTTGATGCAACAGGTGTTCCGGTTGGCAATGGCATCGTGACTGTAGGTGTACAGACACGAGTAGGAAATAATACAGTTGTGGTGAACGGAAATACCGACAGTCTTGGCTACTTCTCTATTCCGATGAATATCGGCCCTGCTGCTGGACAGTACAGCTATCGCGGCCCGGTATCGACGCATTATTTTGATATCATTCCAATCGTATTCCTGAGCAATAACAAGCAATTGAATGCAGATATTAATAGCCTGTATCACTACGCATACAGCATTAACTAACGGAGAGCATCGAGATCATAAAAGATGGCTATTCGTTTGTACAGCTGCTGGAATGGAATCCCATCCGATATGCTGGATCGGATGCTATCGAGTAAGACATTAGAAAAAGCACACGTATGCCGAGGTCACTCGGATGCGTGTGCTTTTTCTATACTTCTATAAATAATGATGTTCGATGTTCGATGTTCGATGTTCGATGTTCGATGTTCGATGTTCGATGTTCGATGTTCGATGTTCGATGTTCGATGTTCGATGTTCGATGTTCGATGTTCGATGTTCGATCAATGGTGACTGCTGGTCTTGCCCTTTTGCAACCTGTTTTGAATAAAATACGCAGCATAGCATAACACCATAAATGCCAGTCCACAATAAAACGCCAAACTCTGATTCGGGTCAAACGCAATTCCGATGCAGGACGCCAGACAGAGGACAAAGGCAGCGATCGGCACCAACGGATACAGTGGCGCACGATACTTCAGATCTTCAATTCGCTTCCCTTCACGTACATACTGACGACGGAACATATAGTGCGATGCCGAAATGCCCATCCACACCACGACAACGGCAAAGCCCGATACCGAAACGAGGAAAATATACACCGTATCCGGCGCAATCACGCTCGTCAGCAAAGCCAGACCGCCGCCGATCATACTGAAAATCATCGCATTCAGCGGAATGCCAGCTCTGGTCAGACGACCGAATACCGGTGGGAGTAGCTTCTCTGATGACAGCGACCATAGCATGCGTGAGCAAGCATACAAGCCGGAATTCGCTGCGGACAGCAGTGCCGTAATAATAACAAAGTTCATCAGATCAGCTGCATACGGAATACCGATCCGGTCAAACACCATTACAAATGGGCTTTCAATCACACCTGCCTGACGCCACGGAATCAGCGCCGATAATACAAAGATCGTACCGACGAAGAAAATAATCAAACGCCCCACTGTCGCTTTGATCGCGCGTGGAATATTTTTCTCTGGCTCTACACTTTCCCCTGCCGCAATACCAATCAGCTCCGTACCGGAAAAGGCAAAATTGACCGATAGCATCGCCATAAAAATCGGAAAAATTCCATTAGGGAAAAGCCCACCATCACTCGTAAAATTAGACAGCAATGGAGCGCCACCCGATTCCTTCATCGGTAACAGCCCGAATACAGCTGCTCCACCCAGTACAATAAATACCAGAATAACCGCTACCTTAATCCCTGAAAACCAAAATTCTGCCTCAGCGAATGAACGCACAGAGAAAGCATTTAACAAAAAGACCAGTAATGCGAAAATGCCGCTCCACAACCAGACCGAGCTGTCGGGAAACCACCGTTGCATGAGCAAACCTGCCGCCGTAAATTCAGAACCAAGGGCTACTGCCCACGTAAGCCAGTACATCCAGGCAATCATATAGCCTGTTCCCGGGCCGATAAATCGTGCCGCATACGTATGGAATGCTCCCGTCACTGGCATGTATACCGCCAGTTCACCCAGACAGAGCATGACCAGATAGACGACCAGCGCCCCAACCAGATACGCAATAATCGTACCGAGCGGGCCTGCCTGATTAATTGTGTACCCCGAGCTTAAAAACAAACCCGTACCAATTACGCCGCCTAGCGATAGCATCACCAGATGGCGACTTTTCATTTTGCGTTGAAACTCTCCTCCCCGGGATTCCGGGTGCTCCTGATCCTGCTGTACCGACATCGAACTCCTACCTTTCACTTTCTATAATCAATCCGTACTGTATCAACTTAGGAGCGTATCGCTGCTCCAACTTCAGCAATATCCGCTGGTGTTGTACGACAGCAACCGCCGATCAAGCGTGCGCCCAGCTCATACCATGTGCGTGCATGCTCGCCATAGCTTCCTGCGCAGGCTGTGCCGTGCCATGTTTTCGTAACCGGATCGTATTGCTCCCCAGAGTTCGGGTACACGAGGATCGGCTTGGACGTATGTGCACTAATCGCTTCGATCAAAGCAGGAATATACTCCAGCGCCGTACAGTTAATTCCGAGCGCTGCGACCTGCTCATGACCATCCAGCCAGGCTGCACAATCAGTCACCGCTTCGCCGCTGCTAATATGCGCACCATCGCGCGCACTAAAGCTAATCCATGCGTACACATTCGGGAATTGCTCCAGCGCACGAACAATCGCCTGAGCCTCCACCAGACAAGGAATCGTCTCGCAGGCGAGCACATCGGCTCCTGCTTCGATTAATATGCGCATGCGATCATAATGGAAGTCGTACAGCTCTTGCTCGCTCAATCCATAATCACCACGATACTCAGAGCCGTCTGCCAGATAAGCACCATATGGCCCGACTGATGCGGCAACCAGTGGACGCGGACGTGCTAATGAACTCCCAGCCTCTTGCTGGGCATCGATATAACCGCTCCAGAAGACATCTCGTTCGTCTACCGCCAGCTGCACTGAGCGAGCGATCAGCGCCGTCGCTTCCTCCGCCGATAATCCACGCTCCATAAATCCACTCACCGTTGCCTGATAGCTAGCTGTAATCGCACAATCCGCACCTGCTTCAAAATAGCGACGATGCACGCCTGCAATCGCCTGCGGATTATCGAGTAATAAACGTGCCGACCAGAGATCATCGTTCAGATCCGCACCATCCTTTTCCAGCTCTGTGGCCATCGCACCGTCCAAAATGATGAGCGGGTATTGATCCAGTATGTTTTTAATATGATTCATGCTTTACTCCTTTCAAGCCATAAAGTTATGGCGGTCACCAGACACCTTGTTCTGTCTCACGATGTCACTTTATTGTGAACGTATTTTAGATGATTATTGGTTATTTGTAAACCATTGTTTGACGAATACGTCGACTATCCTACAATACAAAACGACGCTAACAACATGTACGTTGCTAGCGTCGTTTAAGTACTTTCGTATAGCTAAACTATATCGATGCTGAGCTATCCACATCATTAGTAGTAGCTCAAGCAGATGATCCATCTTACTTCTTGAACGATCAGAATTGATTATAACTTACAAATTCACCGACCGGCTTGCGGTAGCCGCGAACGCGCTGACTGTTGGTGTCTTCTTTGCCGAGTGTGATCATCAGAACAGGAACGTAACGGTCTGGAACAGAAAGAACCTCTTTGACTGCCTCCGGATCAAAACCGATCATCGGGCACGTATCCCAACCTTTGTCTTTGGCAGCGAGCATGAAGGACATTGCAGACAGGCTGGCATTGCGGATCGCTTCGTCATGCTGGTACGATTCGCCCTGCTGCTTGTACGGTGCTTGTGCCATTTCGATCGTCTGATCGTATTCCTGCTGATTCAGTACGCCCAGGTGGAGCAGACCTTCATAGATTTGCGGTGCATTCAGATACGCATCCTTATGCCCGAGTACCACGATAACTGCGGAAGACGTTAACACTTTGTACTGCTTATAAGCTGCCTCATGAAGCTTCTGCTTCATAGCTGCATCCTGTACAACTACATAGTGGGCATGCTGCAAGTTGGAAGCAGATGGACTATATTTAACCAGCTCAAAAATCTCATCCAGCTCATGACGGCTGATCTCCACATTTTGAATAAATTTATTCGCCGATCTTCTCTGTTTCATTACATCAGTCAATTCGCTCATCGTCATCGTCCCCTCGTTCAGTTAGCTTTATTATTGTTTCGATATTAAGATAAAAACAATATAACTTACTTTTAGTAAAATAACAACAAAAAGTTACTAGTATAGCATATTTAATTTTATCCCAATACTCCTTACTAATTTATGTACGTCACGTCTCCTATTTATCATCGGTCAGCAGCACCAAGTTATTAAGCAATCTTTGAAAATAACTTTCCCTTACCTGCTCCCCCCACTCGATTGCGATGAAGCCATTGCTTATCCACCATACATGCACCCATAAAAAAAGCAACTGCCCTACCCTACGGTCATTGGCAGATGCTTTTGTTCACGATTTATATTTGCCTAATTCTGCTTACTACATCCCATTTAGGAATTTTACATACACATTCAAAGGAAATTAGCACTTGAAGCACTTCAGATACTTTAAAAGCTTCAACACCTTTAAACGTTTCAAATCCCTACTTCCACAACTAAAGAATTAAGATCATTACACTCGCGAATGCGAGTAAAGAGGTACTTCTGTTGCAATCCGCACAAAACGGAGGGAAGGAAATAAGGGGAAAGGACGACTTTTGAGCACGGGAATCTACATTCATTCCTAATTCGTAGATTCCTGTGCGATACCGGAGTCCGTCCCCTTATTCCTTCCCGGAGTGCATGATGCACAAAAAACACCATTACCTCCCATCCATCCTGTCGAATTTTAAAAAGTAATTCCTCCACTAAGCATTCTCAACGCTCACAACCATGATTAATTCCCAAACACCCTCACTTCATAAAGCGTCGGCGTATACCAATTATTCGGATTATTATGCAGTACCGCATTCACCATATTAATCCGCACATACCGCGCATTAAACGACACCTGATCCGTTGTAAATCCATATGTCGTATTGCTCGTACGATCGATCGTGGTGTAATTTACACCATCCGTACTATACTCAATTTTATATTTGTAATAGCCCTCCGATCCCTTGTACATAAACCACGAAATATCCACCTCATTGATCGATTTCACTGAACCAAGATCGACCTGCCACCACGCAGGCCAGGATGATGAGGTCGCTGCCCAGGATGTTTGCGCGTTGCCATCATTGGCATTGGAGGCTGGATTAGCAGTCGTGGCGGAGATTGCCGTTGCTGCTTTACCCAGTGCATGATTCGTCCGTGCTGGAGTGGAGATTGTGCCAGCCGCCGCATCGATATTCCAGCTACTATACCAGTCGAGTGTGGCTGTGCGTGCGCTATCGTTCAGTGTCAGCGGTAGCCAGATGAATTTATGATCACTCAGATTGAGCGGATTCCAGCGGTCGCCCATATAAATATAACTGGTGCCTGAGCTACCACTGATCGTAGCGATGGAATGAATCTGTGTTGCATACGCAGAAGGATCGCCAAATGGAGATAGTGCCGACCAGGTGCCTGTCATCGACGATGCCGTTGCATAAGCACCCTGATTCGGATACCAGCCGGATGCTTGTGAGGTGAACAGATAATAGGTGCTACCCTTTTTCACCACTGCTGGAGCTTCGCGATACGCATTATCGAACACCCAGCCCACAAAGGAGGCCACATTCGTATAATCCGCCGTCAATTGGAAAATCGCCATTGTATTGTTGGCACCGCCGTTATTTTGGCGGGAAGCAGTGATCAGATATGCTTTGCCATCAGTATCCACGAATACGGTCATATCGCGTGATTCGTAGCCCATCGGACGGAAGCTACCCTGATACACGAAATTGCCATCCGGTGTATCACTCGTTGCCACTGCTACACGAGCAAGCGAATAGTCGGAGCCATTTTCATAATGTGCCCATAGTACATACTTTTTAGTAGCAGCATTATAGATGACCTTAGGACGTTCAATTTTGCTAGAGTTCAGCTCAGTTGCCGAGCTTTTAGTCAGAATGCTATTGCCAAATGTCCAATTTTTCAGATCGGTCGATGTATAGACATTTACTTTATCAAAGGTGCCATTGGTTGCATGCTCGCCATACCAGTAATAGGTGGAGCCGACTTTGAGAATGTTACCGCTGTTAGCCTGGATCGGATTCCCTGACGTATCCTTCCAGTCCGTACCGTTCGTGATCGTTACACTCGCTGCCTGTGCAGTATGCCCGCCTAATCCTAGACCTGTTAGCAGTAGCAAAAGCGCAAGGCTTGTTGCCCAGATTTGACGCGAACTCCATTTGCCTTTACCCACATCATACGCCTCCTTGAGATCGGTTGAAATCGATTATGATTGATTTCACACTCATTCTAGTTATTATTGGAAGCGTTTACAATAAAACAATATGGAACGGTTTTATAAAAAAATGGAGAGTCGATGAAGAGAAGATAGCTTGCTTATTCTGCCTGTGCCATGCTTACTATCTTCTCCTGATATCATTGCTCAAACTTCTATGCACAGTTCAACTTTTATAAATCAATCATTCGCTTATAGCATCTTCATCGTGTTCGATAGAGAAAGTGTCATAGAACAAGAAAAGATTCGCATAAATTGGTCAAGGATATACAACTACAACTACAACTACAACTACAACTGACTATACGTCAATCCAGCCGACTTCCGCCAATGCTCGGCATGCTTATGTGCCATCTCGATAAAGCGACTTTGCGCAGGCGACTGCCACTTTTTCGTATGATAGCTAATATAAGTAGATACACGCTGGTCGGTATCATCCCAGTTCAGCGCAACCATCTTGCCTTCCTCTAGCTCACGCTGCACCGTTATGAACGGGAGAAACGCTAATCCCAAGCCTGCCATCACACACTGCTTGATCGCTTCATTACTCCAAAATTCAATGCTCGGATCGAGGAAAATACCATGTCGATTCAGTACTTTTTCAAATAAAACACGGTAGCTACAGCCTGACTCGGTATTCAAAATCGTCTGCTCTCGCAAGTGAGAGGGCTCTACCACAGACAGCTCTGTCAGCTTATGATCGGCCGGCGCAACGAGTGCCATCTTCTCTTCTACTAGCAGATCGATCTTTAATTCATAATCCTCAATACGCTCCTGTAGCAAAAAGACAATATCCAGCTCCCCACGCCGAAGCAGCTCCTGCAATTCATTACAGCCACCCGGCTTCAAAATAATCTGCACCGATGGATACAGCTGTCGGAATTCCTTAATGATCGGCGGCAGACGAAACGCAGCCAGCGATTCCGGTGCACCGATATGCAGTACACCACCAAGCTGATCACCAGTAGCACCAATCGCTTCGCGTGCCAGATTGTGCATCCGTGCAATTTCCTGAGCATAGGGCTGTAGCCGTCTTCCAGCGTCCGTCAGTAGAATCCGTTTATGAATACGATCAAATAAAGGGGTGCCCAGCTCCTGCTCCAATGCCTGAATTTGCGCCGTTACACTGGACTGTGCGTAATCCAGCTTACGTGCAGCAGCCGTAAAGCTTCCGGTCTCCACAACGGTTAAAAATGTAAACAGATGACGCGACTCCATCTGATCTCCTCCTTTTCCCATCGCTAAATCCGATGGATAACATTCGAATAATCCGTTTTACCGATGCATCTATTATCTGCTACGCTGAGGTAAATAACAAGGAAAGCAGGAACATTCATTATGACCATTTCGCGTCACACCGTAGCTGGCGAACGTTCAGCCAGTACATCCACTCCTACGAAAAGCTCTACTTCACAGCTTACTCGCCATATTAATATGCCGCAGGCAGTCGCACTCTATATCGGGGCTGTCGTTGGTTCCGGCATTCTGATCACGCCTGGCATCACCGCACGTATGGCAGGCCCGTCTGCACTGATCGCATGGGGCTGCATGGCATTGCTCATTTTGCCACTGGCGTTATCGATGGGGCTATTATCTGCACGCTATCCGAATGCTGGCGGTGTGTCTCACTTTGTATCGCTTGCCTTTGGGCCGCGTATTGGCGCACTCATCGGCTGGTTTTTCCTGATGTCCGTCCCGATTGGCGCGCCAGTCGCCGCCTTGACCGGGGCTGGCTATCTGACCGCTGCACTCGGTTGGAGCGAGCCAATCCGTATTCTGATCGCTGCTGCCCTGCTACTGCTCAGTCTAGCGATTAACTGGGTCGGATTTCAGCTTGCCGGGAAAATTCAGGTCATTGTCGTCGGTGCGATTATTGTCGTGCTCGGTGTAGCCATCGTGGTCGCACTACCGAATATGCGCGTAGCTAATTTCACACCATTTATGCCGCACGGCTGGTTCCCGATCGGTCAATCGGCAGCTATGCTATTCTGGTGCTTTATCGGCTGGGAAGCTGTATCTCATCTATCCGAAGAATTTGAAAATCCACAAAAGGCAGCCGTACGCGGTGTCATTATCGCTGCCTCGATTGTCGGCTTACTGTATTTGCTCACTGCGATTGTTACGATCGGAACCCAAAGCTATCTGAGCGGTGCAGACGCATCACTCGCGCATCTGATCGGCAACCGATTAGGATGGTGGGGAGCGGTTCTGTCCGGTCTGACAGCCGCTTGTATTTGTACAGCAACGACCATCGCCTATATCGGTGCCGCTTCACGCGTCGCCTTCGCCCTGTCTCGTAATGGCTACGCTGCACGTCAATTAAGCCATCTGTCCCCACGCTTCCGTACACCAACCGTAGGGATTAGCTTTTTGGCTATATGCTTTGTCATCATTTTATCCCTGTATTCCACAGGCTTGTTAAAGCTGGAGCTGCTGCTACAACTGCCCAACTCCTCCTTCATCCTCACCTACCTGGCAGGCTGCGCAGCTGGCATACGCTTACTATGGAAAGAACAACTAGGACGCTGGATCAGCGGCATCTCCTTCCTGTTCACCCTAATCGTATTCCCATTCACCGGCTGGGCAATCCTCTACCCATTAACCATCACCATCATATTCTGGCTACTCACACGTAAAGGAGTGAAAAGAAATGCGAAATTAACACCTTAAACGCGCCAAAGCACTTTACCTTGATCACTTCACCTCTCACCTTAGCCGTATCATAGGTAAAGTTAATGTTATACAGTAGAGATAAACCAGTTGTACAGCACAAATAAGCCAATGATGCAATTGCACCATCTAAACGTAAATTTATAAAGTAGCGCAGACCTACAGATAAAATAAACCAACGTTTAAAAGGAATAAGAAAAAGAGTAAACAAAAGTAAATAACGCTTAAAAATCAAAGTTATTCCCATCTCCCACTTCGGCAAACAAACTCGTGTGAATGCAAACTAATGAATGCGAGGAGCTCGGAACGAAGGGAAGGAAATAAGGGGAAAGGACGACCTTTGAGCCCGGGAATCTACATTCACTACCCATTCGTAGATTCCTGGGCGATACCGGAGTCCGTCCCCTTATTCCTTCCCGGAGTGGTCGAACTCCCAGCACATTATTTCCCTCAAACAAATCACTCATTTTATTTCATACACTTTTCACACATCTATTCCATTGTTCTCACATAATCCCTTGTTAAGATGAACTTACATCAGCAGCAAGCAATCACAAGCTACCGAGTCCGGAAGCGACAGCATCCGCCGGACGCGCATACGGTAGCCGAGAACCTGCGAACTGCTCAAACTTATAATGAGGTGACTTGAAATGAACAAATGGACAAAAAACGTAGCAGCATTGGTAGCAGCAATTAGCGTACTGGGTGGAGCAAGCAGCGTATTCGCAGCAACACCAGCAACAACAACTCCAGCTAAAAAGGTAGTAGCTTCCAAGCCAGCAACAAGCACAACTGCAAAAACAACTGCTTCCAAAACAACAAAAGCAGAGCCAACGAAAAAAGCCGCTTCCACTCACAAAGCAACTGCTAAAAAAGCAACTCATAAAAAAGCATCCCACAAAAAGGCTACACACAAAAAAGCAACTCATAAAAAAGCTACGCACAAAAAAGTGTCCCACAAAGCAAAAACGCACAAAACAAAAGTAGTAGCTCACAAAAACAAAGCAGCAGCTCACAAAGTTGCAGCTGTTAAAAAAGCTTCTGCTCACAAAGCGAAACAAGCTAGCCACAAAGCAACTGCTGCTCACAAAAAAGCCGCTCACAAAGCAAAACAAGCGTCCCACAAAGCAGCTGCAAAAACAGTGAAAAAATCTTCTGTAAAAGCACCTACAACTAAAAAATCAACAACAACTGCTCCTGCAACTAAAAAAGCAGCTACAACATCCCATAAATAAGAATTCGGATTGATTCTCCCCCAGAATCAACCAGCTGAACCGATACTCCTTCGGACAGCATAGGCTTCAACTCCTGCGTTCATGTTGATTCAAATGCCTTTAGCTTTGATCCAGGGCAAAGCTGAAGGTCGGGAGCACACCCTCCCACCTGCAAAAACTTGCTGCGAAAAGACGGAATACTCTACGGAGATTCCGTCTTTTTGTTTCTATCGCTAGATTTCTGCTATTACCGGATTTTCTTTGTAAAGAATGCTTTGAAATGCACCCACTGCGTCTGCTACATTAGAGAAGTAATATGTCATTTATAAAATAGAGGTGGACAAGCCATGACCCGGATTTTTGTCGTTGATGATGATCCTTATATTGCCCAGCTAATTACGGGGTATTTACGCAAAGAGCAGTATGAGGTAACAGCCTTCGGGCACGGACGTGATCTCGTTGAGCAGGTTCACGCCGAGCATCCAGACTGCCTCATTCTCGATATTATGCTACCAGGTATCGATGGATTGACCCTATTGACCGAGCTTCGCACGTTTACAGAAATGCCGATTATTATTATCTCGGCTCGCGGTGAGGAAGTCGATCGGCTAAATGGACTGGAGCTGGGCTGTAATGATTTTCTGAGTAAGCCCTTCAATCCACGGGAGCTGGTAGCCCGTGTCAAAAGTATGCTGCGACTCATTCGCAGTAGCCGGATCGCTGTTGGTGGCGAGACGGGTGTGATCGAGCAGGTTGGCGTAGCTGGTAATGCCTCAGCAGCACCATCGATTGCCTATATTAAAGCCGGAAATGTACAGCTATCCGAGGAATTCCGGCGTGTAAACGTGCAGGGACAGGAGCTGTCGCTGACCGGACGCGAATTTGAGTTGCTGCTGTTTTTGGCGCAGCATCTGGATCGCCCGTTTAGCCGGGAACAATTGATTCAGCAGGTATGGAATTATGACTTTTTTGGCGAAGTTCGTGTCGTCGATGATCTGGTCAAACGGATTCGCAAAAAGCTGTCTCAGCAGCATTCTACCCTGACGATCGATACGGTCTGGGGATTTGGTTATAAGGCGGCGGTACACACATCATGAAGACGATTCGCAGCAAAATGCTGGTGGCGCTATTTGCAGGTATGCTGGTAACGGTGGCGATTACTGTATTCTTTTTCATTCGCTTGCTTGATGATATTTTGCTGAATCAGGTCAAGCAGCAGTTGAAGGATCAGACGATCAAGGCTGTGCATATGCTGAACGAGGATAATCTGGACACGCTGGATAGTGACAGCTTCCGCTTCTTTATCAAGGACACGCTTTTTTATGCGGATTATTTTGTCCTGGATACGAAGGACCAGATCGTTGCATCCAGTAATGCGGGAGAAGTGGGCAAGACGATGGCGAACTTTCCGACTCAGCGTGAGGGCATCATGCAGCTTCATGGCAATAAGGTGCTCTATAGCGAGGCTCGGTTAGTGCATCAGCCCTTCCGTGTGATCCTGTATTCTCCACTCTCCTCGCTGCGCGCGCTATATATCCCCTTGCTGCGGACTACATTATTGTCGATTGCAGCCAGCTTTATCGTTATTTTGCTGATCGGTCTATTCGCCGTGTGGCGTACTGTACAGCCGCTGAATCGGTTAAAGGAAGCGGTCAACCAGTATGAGCCGCATCTGATGAATCGACAAGCCTTTTTGCAGGCAGATCATACCGAGATTGGCGAGCTAATGAGTACATTTCAGCTTATGGCCGATCGGCTGGAGCAGCATCATCGGTATCAGTTAGAATTTCTACAAAATGTATCCCATGAGCTGAAAACTCCATTGATGTCGATTCAGGGCTATGTGTATGCGATTCAGGATCAGGTGATGCCGGTGGAGCAGGGATTGGATATTATCTCCACGCAATCCCAGCGCCTTACCGATATGGTGGGCAAGCTTCTACAGCTGACCCGGCTGGAAAGTGTGGATGAGGAATGGCCGCTCGCCTCCGTCGATCTGAAAAGTATGGCGGAGGAAGCAGTCTATCTGCTGCAACCCGCAGCACGTCAGCAGGGTGTTGAGCTACAGGCGCACGGCTCGTCTCATACGGTCGAGATTGCTGGCGAGCAGCTTTTTCAAATTTTGCTTAATTTGCTACAAAATGCGATTCGCCATTGTGACTCCACCATCCACATTACTGTGGAGCTACCAGAAGAATCGAATACCGGCATCGACTGGATGATGCACATTGATGATGATGGGCCTG
Organism: Paenibacillus hunanensis; assembly: GCF_034055775.1. Taxonomy (NCBI): domain Bacteria; kingdom Bacillati; phylum Bacillota; class Bacilli; order Caryophanales; family Paenibacillaceae; genus Paenibacillus; species Paenibacillus hunanensis. The sequence goes on from NZ_CP139194.1 coordinate 4,200,631, forward strand.
GACTCGCAGAAGGAGAGCGTGAGCATATTTTCAGACGCTTTTATACAGGGACGAACGGTGTGACCGGGCTCGGTCTTGCGATCAGTAAACAGATTGCAACACGCCTTCATGCCGATCTGACCTATGCGGATTCACCACTTGGCGGTGCACGCTTTAGCATCGTACACTACATTCCTGAGCCGAATGCTAGCAATGCAAAAGGTGCTTGACACGCCCTACAGGTTGGGTAATCTAATGATATAGAGACTGTTCATGATTGTTTAGACGCCGGGCGAATAAGCAGTAATGAAGCAGTCTCTATTTATTTCAGCGTGACTACGCAAAGGAGGAATGGATATGTCTGGTATCAAGATTGCCCGTGACGACGATCAACTGATCATCGATTGGCAGCAATCCAAGCTGGAGATCCCTCTGAATGAAGCCGTCTACGTAGCGCTGGATCAAGAATATCCTATGCTGGATTGCCATCCCGCTCTGCTCAAAACGCCTTATGGCACTCGCGAGCGTGTGATGATTCAAACCGGTACGCATACGTATCTGCTGTTAAACGGCGATCGTATTACCGTACTGAACAAATCGCATCTTCAGGATCGAGCGCAGGAGCGTCGTTCTTCACAGCTTCAGCCATCCTGATCATATTGATAGCGTACTGTTGTCCATGCTGGAGCATCGTCCTGCAATAGCGCGCATGGCAGCCCTCCGCCCGGCGGGGCTGTCATGCAGCGTTGCGGGTATTCGTCTGCTCTGTAGCCCGCCTACAGCTATCGTTCCCCCGGCGCCTATACATAAAATTAGAAGCCTGATGCCGTCACCTTACCCTCCTCACAGAAGCAAAACATGACAGATTCGAAATGAACCTGTATTGTTTTTGTAGAGGGTTATCGGGTAAAGGTATAGCAAATGAGTTGCCTGATATGCTTGTCCACGTCTATTGCAATCATCATGTACATTTACGTATTCCATCGAATGATAGGAGGAAATGCTATGGGACTGACCAGACAAGAGCGCATTCAACTGCATAACTTCAATAATCTGACCAAATCACTCAGCTTCAATATGTACGATATTTGCTACACACGCACACGTGAGGAACGAGAAGCCTATATTGCTTATATTGATGAGCAATACAATGCAGATCGGTTAAGCAAAATTTTGACCAATGTGTCCGATATTATCGGTGCGCATGTGCTGAATATTGCCAAGCAGGATTACGAGCCACAGGGAGCCAGCGTAACGATGCTGATCTCCGAAGAGCCTGTCGAGACAGCGCCAAATGCTTCCTTTGAAGAATCGCCCGGGCCGCTGCCTGAGCATGTGCTGATCCATCTGGATAAGAGCCATATTACGGTGCATACGTATCCTGAATACCATCCAGACGAGGGCATTAGCACATTCCGCGCCGATATTGATGTGTCCACCTGCGGCGAGATCTCACCGCTCAAGGCACTGAACTTTATGATCCATTCCTTTGATACAGATATTATGACGATTGACTATCTGGTACGAGGTTTTACACGGGATATTAAAGGCAACAAGCTGTTTATCGACCATGATATTAGCTCTATTCAAAATTTTATCCCGGATGAAGTGAAGGATCTGTATCATATGATTGATGTGAATATTTATCAGGAAAACATTTTCCATACGAAGTGTAAACGAAAAGAATTCGATCTGGATAACTATCTGTTCGGCTATACGAGCGATTCGTTATCTGAGGAAGAGCAACAGCATATTACCGATCGTTTGACACGAGAGATGAACGAGATTTATTATGCTAAAAACATGGGCTAAGGAGTGACCCGCATTGCCATCTACATTATTAAAAAATATTACCGAAGAACAAGGCTGTCTGAGCGCCGTCTTCGACAGCACTTTATTTAAAAAGCCCATTCCCGTGCATGGAATTGAGTCGCAGGTTCCACTAGCCTATATGGAGCGCTGCGCACAGGCATTTAACGCATTGAGCCCGGCAGTATTACAGCAGCTCTATCAATGTAGCTACGATTATTATATCGATTGCTGCGAATGGTCGGATGAGGTGCTACCGACGATTGAACGACCAGAGGATATTTTGCAACATCTCTCTCCACTCAGTATGCAGGTTCCAGCCTTTCCAGCAGAATACAATGCAGAAACAGCTGAACCGATCATGCATCTGCATATGGATTGTGATTGGGAATTTGAACATGGCATGGGATGGCTCATTCGCGGAGAGGATATTTTATATGTAAGCAGCTGCGATGGACTCCCTGAATGGAAGGATGAAGAGTATTATCGTAATTTAGAAAGTAATTTTGCATTTGGCAATAAGCTGTAAGCTTGATAGTATACAGCCTTGTTAAAGCTATGCTACAAAATAAAGCCGCTAATGCATCACAGCTATTGTAACTAGCTATGATGCATCAGCGGCTTCTATTCATGTTGCCTTATTTAATGAAAAGTGTGTACAGTCCTAATACTCGTTAGACATGAAGAAAATCGACTGAATAAAATGAGAGCAATCGCTGCGCATTAATGTCTAGGCTTCGGTTCGCATTTCATACAGATGATTGATCATGTAATTAGAGAACTAGCATATAATATATAGAAGCTAGCCATCATACCGAATCACGAATACATCATCTGCTACTTCAAGCATCCTCATGAATACGACGCTGCACCTGTTCCAGTAGCTCCATTTTACGATCGGTAATTTTGTTCATCAATACCCTCGAATGACCCGCATAGGCCTGCTTGAGATCATCGTCTTTTAACGTGACCAGATTAATATTAACGGTTAATAAGGAGCTATGGGCTGCTGCTTCAAACAGAATAATGCCGATACCTATATCCGATAGCACGGTACGATTGCATACTTCAATTAACGGTGCCGCGCTGTACATCCCGTACAGACAGCATTCCATTAAGCGTAGCGGCGTATCGATCGACTGAATCCGTGTCTCATAGATCGTTAGTCTTCGTTCTTCCTGTTGCTCCGGCGTGAGCTTGGGCAAGCTCAGCGCCTCGATATACTGACCAAAGGCTTCAATATCCTCTGCCATCAACCATTCACATGCAGTCGAAATATATTCCATATCTTGCAGAGCCTGCGCGACATGCTGCTGGATCTGCTCATAACCTTCGCCCTGTGAAAAGTTTGCCGTCATCGAGGTCATTGCCGCACCCAGTGCAGCGACGATGGAAGCAACACTGCCTCCACCCGGTGTAGGCTCCGAGCGTGCCAGCTGTTCCATGATCCGCCGAAGCGGCTCGTCCCATGAAACAGTATTCAATTCCGCTTGTTCTACCTTCATGTGAGTTCCCTCCTCTGACAGGCATTATTCCATTATTACCCACTTACCAGCAGCTTGCTATCGTTAAAACGTCGGTTGATGTATTTATTTTACAACTACTCTCTACATAACACCATGTCCAAAATGGCTGAATAGATGAGCAATATCTAACTTTCTAACTTGAGAAGCTGTCCTTTGCTAACGTAAAATCGCAATCATACTTATTTATACGCAGCAAGCTTCAATTTCGATTATGACACACAGAATATTACGGGTAGATAGCGTATATTTCCCTGCTATATACCGAAGTACAGCAACAAAAAAGGAAACGTTAACAAATAACACTTTGTCAGTCCCCTGCACACTCAGGTATAATAAATAGCGACTTCACTTTTTAGGGAAGACAGGCTTTGTCACAAGCAGGCAGACGATATCTACAGGAACCGTTTATATTCTGATGATCAGGAGAGACAATAATGCATAAGCAAGCTCTTCCTTTTTCCACACATCCTATATGACAACGCTGTTCAGCAGCTGGTAATGCTGCGATTCAACGAGGACCTCCCGAACGCTAGCGATTCGCGCTATGCGTTTACACTGTAGCTTTCCAATCCTATACAGGGGGGTTTCTTGAATGAGTGTATATCCGATTGAATTTACACAGTATTTTGCCGATTATGAGCAGAGCTTTGCTGGCTGGGATTTTGCATGGATTCATGATACAGGACGTATTGACAGTGAACCACTCGACTGGTCTTATGTCAGTTTATTAACAAGCCAGATGGCGAGTGCCGATTGTATGCTGGATATGGGCACAGGTGGCGGCGAGCTGCTATCGATGCTACGTCCGCTTCCCAGACAGGTATTTGCCACAGAAGCGTATGCACCAAATGTGCCGATTGCACGTAAACGTCTGGAGCCACTGGGCATCACCGTAGCGGCATTGGAGCGAGATGATGATCTTCCCTTTGCAGAGGGTCAGTTTGATCTCGTTATTAATCGCCATGAGTCATATGATCCTGCTGAGCTATGGAGGATTATGAAGCCAGGGGCACGATTAATCACCCAGCAGGTTGGCGGTACGGATTGCACAGGCATTAATGATGCACTCGGCGCGCCGTATAATGATGAGTTTCGTCATTGGACGCTGGCATTTGCCGTAGATCAGCTACAGAAGCAAGGTTTTCGTATTATACGCCAGCAGGAGCAATTCCCGATTCAGCGCTTCTACGATATCGGTGCTCTAATCTATTATTTAAAAGCAATTGAGTGGCAAATCCTCGGATTTGAGCCTGCTCTGTATATCGAGCAGCTATACTCCATTCATTTGCATATTGCATCGCATGGCTATTTTGATGTCAGACAGGATCGATTTTTACTGATCGCTGAACGAGGCTAACGCATCATAAGCGAGCGATGAATTCTAATCAATTGACTAGGAAAGGGCGATGGTATGGTCCGCTTTGGTATTATTGGCACAAACTTTATTACAGAACGTTTTATTGAAGCCGCAAAACGTAATGACGATTTTGAACTGACTGCTCTCTATTCACGCACAGAAGAACGTGCACAGCAGTTTGGACAAAAGCATGATATTCCACATCTGTTCACCGAGCTACAGGATATGCTGGATAGCGGTCATGTCGACGCCGTGTATATTGCCAGCCCGAACTCACTGCATGCCGAGCAAGCGATTCAATGTATGGATCATGGTAAGCATGTATTATGTGAGAAGCCGCTTGCTTCCAACACTGCCGAAGTGAAAGCGATGATCGAGGCTGCACAGCGCAATGGGGTGACATTGATGGAGGCGATCAAGTCGGTGCTTATGCCGAATCTGCGTGCACTCCAGCAAAGTCTGCCAAAGCTCGGTCAGGTTCGACGCTATTTTGCGAATTATTGTCAGTATTCCTCCCGCTATGATGCGTACAAGGAAGGCAATGTGCAAAATGCGTTCCGTCCAGAATTTTCCAATGGCTCACTGATGGATCTGGGTGTGTATTGCCTGTATCCGCTAGCAGTTATGTTTGGTCGTCCCAATGCGGTGAAAGCAACCGGTGTAATGCTGGAATCCGGTGTGGATGGCGAAGGCAGCATTGTCGCTTCTTACGACGATATGGATGCGGTCGTGATGTATTCTAAAATCACCGACTCCTCTCTCCCATCCGAAATTCAGGGTGAGCTGGGTAGCATTCGTATCGATAAGATCAGCGAGCCAAATCAGATCGTGATGACGTATCGCGGAGGCTATACAGAGGATCTACATGTGACTCAATATGAGCCACCGATGTATTATGAGATTCGCGAATTTCTTGATCTGATCGCCGAGGGTCGTCAGCAATCGGAGATCGCTTCCTGGGAAAGCTCACTGATCGCCGCAGAGATGATGGAGGAAGCACGTAAGCAGCTAGGACTTGTCTTCCCTGCGGATAGCAAGGCTACGCTGTAAGCTAGTTCTGCTATAGGCTCGCTCTACTCTGCTCCAATCGAACCATGTAATCACTTATTTCATCTGTCATGCGATCCACATTCCATTCGGGACGTTCTGTCCCGGATGGTTTATTATTATGACTACCTATTTTACAAAAGGAGGATGTCGATGACAGATATAGGGATATACCACGCGGCTCATCCGTTAAACGTAGTACCGCCTGCTCGTATTCAGGCTCTGGTCGAAGCAGCAAGGAAGCTCGATGTGCGTTTGCTTCTTTTTGATGAAGCTAGCTTCAATTCGCAGCAGCTGACTATTCAGGCGATGGTTCCCAATCCAGACCTGTCGGATAACTGGCTGGTGGAAACTTACCCACTTCCAGATGTCGTGATCAATGAAATGCCCAAGCTTCCCCATGAACGCTCTCCTCTCGAACAAAAGCTCAATCGCCTCGTCACCTTCACCTCCTATTCTATTCATGGTAAATTGCGCATTCAAAATGAACTGAAGAAGTCGACTACGTGGTCTCCTCTTATTATTCCTACGATCATTTATGCAGGCATGGAAAGTCTGCTAAATATGCTGGAGCAGGAAAAGGACGTGATTCTCAAGCCCGATCACGGTCGTCAGGGTAAGCAGATTGCACGGATTACAGCGACTGACGATCAGCACTTTATCTGGCGCTTGGAGGATGCGGTACAGCGTGTTTCAGTAGCTGAATTGCAGCAACTCATTCAATCCTTGACCGGAGAGCAGACCTTTCTCGTCCAGCGCTATATTGATAGCACGAATGATGAGCGTCAGCCCTTTGATTGCCGGATTCATGTGCAGCGCGATGAGCAGGGCGAATTTGTCATTACACGTATCTATATTCGCTATGGTGAGCCGGATCGCGTAACTAGCAATCTGGAGCAGGGTGGTCAGACGGCAGAATGGACAGATTGGCTTCGCCGCTATCGACCAGAATCGGCTGAGCAAGCGATTCAGCACTTACCTGCAACCGGTATTCAGCTGGCGTATGCGATTGATGAGCTTTACGATTACAATCTGGATGAGCTAGGTCTGGATCTAGCTGTAGACCCATCTGGCAAATGGTGGTTCTATGAAGCCAATACCGCTCCACAGACGAGAGAGCATGAAGCAGAACGGGCGATCCATACAATTGGCTATGCTCGTTATCTTGCTCATCGGCATCATATACTAGAGCAGGTGCCTGAGCTGAATACGGAGCAGACCATCATCGGATTGCTGGCGATTCCGTCAGCCGAGGAAAGTGAAGAGATTTTTGTAGAGGCTTGCTCGGCAGTTGCTCGTCTGCATGATGCGATAGTTGTGCGGATGCGTACTGAGGATGTCTTTTATAAACAGCAGCGTATGCTCGGTTATGTATGGGAACACTCCGAATGGGTCGCGTATTCATGCCCTTATCCGGATGTGCTATTGGATCGATTGAAAAAGCGCGGTATCGCTGCCTATTCGCGGTTTTACAGCGAGCTTCAGTATATTCCTGCTACCCATGAACTGAAAAGCGGCTCAATGAGTAAAATGCATATTTATCGTCTGTTGCTGGAAGCACCGGAGCATGTTCGCTCAGCGCTGATTCCATTTTATGAATCTCATCTGCCTGGACAGGTACTTTCATTTATCGATCAGTATGAGGAAACGGTGTTAAAGCCGGATGCTGGATCGCATGGGCAGCATATTTTTAATATTACAAAACTGAAGGACAGCTATGAGGTGTTCGACCAATCGTATCTGCACACACTTGATGCAGAGCAGCTAGGTCAGCTTGTGGCGATGACGATTGGACAGGGGTATATTTTGCAGCGATTTGTGAATAGCTCCACTGGTGAAGGCTATCCGTTTCACCTGCGCACCCATATGATGAAGCGAGTCGATGGGAGCTGGGAGGTGGTGTTTATCCAGCCCTATATCGCCGTCTCGACCTATCGCAAGGTGACGAATCATGAGCAAACCTTACGCTTATCCACCAAGTGGAGCTGGTTTTTAAGTGCAGAGTATGGAGAAGCGCTTGATGGAAATATGGATCGCAGAGTACGCCAGCTCGCTACAGCGATTGCGACGTATTTGGAGCCACGCTTGAATAAACGTTTTCCTGAGATGGCGATCGATCTTGGTATCGATAAGGAACAAAACGTCTGGCTGTTTGAAGCGAACTTCAATCGAATCGGCAATTCCTTCCATCCATTCGAGGTTGCCAAATACGCGATTCCATTTGCGGTATCGCTGGTGAATCGATCGTAAGCATTAGCCTAATTTATGCTTAAAAAAGAAGCAGACGTCTGATCGACGATCTGCTCCTTTTGTTGTTGTTTATTGATCCTATTACATGAGCATGATTATGCCATGTTAGCTTGCTCATCATTTTATATAGCTTACGACTGTGAGGACTCCAGTCTTACTCTGTTGCCGGACTCACCTAGTGCCAGGCTTTCAATATCATGAAATGAAGTCTGTACGATTAGTTGACCAGCTTCGTGCTTTTCAGCCAGTCTACCAGCGTCTGAGCACCTTCGCTTTCACTCATATTCGGCTGTGCAGTCAACGATGCGCTACCTGATGAACGGATACCGGTATCATTGCCCTGTGCAAGTGCCTGCTGCAATTCATCCTGTGCCCATTTGCTTGAGGAGCTACCGGTTGCTGTGTTTGTAGCGGAAGCACCATCTTCACTCAGTCCATAAGCCGCAGCGGCACGAGTCAAAATAACCGCCAGCTGCTCTCTGCTGATCACACGATCCGGTGCAAATTCCGTATTGCTAATTCCCTTCAGTACGCCTGCCTTGAACAGTGCTTCGATCGCACGGCTCTCCTCCGAAGCGGTACCCAGATCAGTGAATGTGCTTCCAGTAACCGTCGCTGTATTCACACCGAGCGCACGCGATAAATACAGGGCCAGCTCACCACGGGTTAACGAGCCATCTGTAGCTTGAGGCGCACGATCTACTGTAGGGACGATTTGCTTTTGCTCCAGTAACTGCATCGCTGGGGAGCTATTGCTAGTTGCTGGCGCTGCGGCTTTAACAATTTGTACGGTACTGCCTTCCAGTGTATGCACAGTCGCCTGCCCTTGATCATCAAACGTCACAGGTACCGTATACGTATGCCCGGCTGCATCTGTTGCAAGTGCTACATAGCTACTGGTATCACCTGTTGCTTCTGGCACAAGGAAGCTGAGCTTCACATAACGATTCTCATACGTAGCTGGTGAGGTATTGCTGCCCGCATTAGCGACATTAAGGTTTAGTTGATATGCGGTGTTGGCTACCGGACGGATTGGTGTGCCGTTCCAGTCGGTTGCAGCTGGTGCTGCCACCTTTTGCGCGGTCAATGTCCATGTGGCTGCATCGTTTGTGCTCAGATTTTGCTGCTGTGTCACACGACTCAGCACAGACGATGGGAGCTGTACTTTGATATCTCCAGTTTGCAGCGTCAGACCATTTTGCTTGCTCAGCAGATCCTGTACAACATTGCCTGCAAAATTCAATTGATACTGCTGCTTATCCTTCAAAATGCTCGCGTCAATCGCGATGCTTTGCTTCGGCTGAGCTTCTTTGATTGTATTAGCGATACGGTCATAAAGCACGTTCAGTACGGCATTTTGCTCTGTGCTTGTGGCGGACAGTGTTGCTACACCACGTGTGCGTCCACTCGTATTGCTGGATGGGCTCTGGTTGTTGTCGGTGTGTACCGCATCGATTGTAATATCGCCATTCGTTGCTGGAGCAGCTGGCTGTGAAGGCTGTACCTCTGGCTGCGCTGGTGTAACGGTTGTGGACGATTGATTTTTATCCTTGTCTTTGTCTTTATCTTTTTCAACGACAAAGGTAACTGTCGCTGGTTCAGAGCTTAGATTATGCGAATCGATTGCTCGATACGCGAATGTATAGGTTCCTGTTTCATAGCCGATATATGTGAATTCTCCAGTTTGTGCATCGAGTGTTAATGTGCCGTTTGTAGGCTGACTTACAAGTTGATAAGATAACGAATCATTGGCGTCCTGATCAGTAGCTTGCACTTTACCTGCGAAGATAGCGGATCTTTTGATCACAAAGTTCAAGCTCTGTGCGATTGGTGCGGAGCCACTTTCACCCGAAGTCAGTGTAGAGGATTGTCCTTTAAAAAACTTCTGTTGAAAATAAGCAATCGAATCGCCCTGATATACTTCTGGCGCGCCTTGATTAATCTGATAAGAGGTTGGTGTGGAGGCTGCGCTACCTGACGTATTACCATCTGCTAATGTCAATCCCGGTGCAGCGACAAGCCCTGTTGCCAGAATCGATGTTCCTGCGAAATGAATCACCTTTTTGGCATTTGATGTTTCTTTGATTTTTTTAACCATTATCTCTAACCCCTTTAAAGGACATATTTCAATATACTTGGAGAAACAAGTATTTAACTACTTATCGGTTACATAATTCAGTTTGGTTAGATGTATTTTGGCGGTTATTGTCGATTTATTTACTTTATCTAGTTATTTCTGTAACACCTGTTATATTTTATTGTTTGCTGCATGTGTATGGTTTATTATCGCTGCGCTGTGGATGTTCTTTTATATGGAAATGAACAGCATAAAAAACGACTGCCTGGTGATGGCAGTCGTTTTGCATCGCTTTTCTTATTGATTGTTTTCTTGGCTGCTTATCGTGCGTTTCTTGCTTTATATCCCCTACTTAATTCGATTCCTGCGCCTCTGTCATCAGCTCATCTAATGCACGTCCGTACTTGCTTAATCGCTCCATATCCTTCACCGATGGCTCCAGGTTGCGAGATGGGTCCATATTATCCTCGATATCTGCCATTTTCACCGTGCGTGCAATCGAGTTCTGCTTAGCACGCTGGATAAAGGCCTCATAATCCTCATCCTCACGTCGGCTCATCGCCTGTACTGCCTCGACGATCTCGTCTGAAAAGCCTTCTGCTGCCAGATCATGTGCCGTTACCTCGGTATCCTCCAGTACATCATGCAACACAGCCACGATGCGTGCTTCCTCATTACTCATTTTCAGCATAACTCGTAATGGATGTAAAATGTACGGTTGCCCTGCCCGATCGACCTGACCGGAGTGGGCGCGTGTTGCCAGAATAATCGCTCGATCCAGATTGCTCATCTTGCTCTCTCCCCTCATTTGGATATTACGTTGTCGCCCAGCCTGTACTGTTCTGCTTGAGCTTCATGATCTGACTACCTTACCTTCTATTCCCCATGCCAACCTACTCCTACACAGGTACAAGGCTTGCTTTATGTATTATTACACGGCAACAGCCGGATGAATCTACTCATCCAGCTGTTCCCCTCGTAGCACAGAACATGCCACACCTTTATGATGTACTCTTTATATTGACCATAATAGCTTAATATCTGCTACTCCTATTAATCAGGATACACATTAAAATCGGTAACCAGCTGTGCACAGCTTCCATCTGCTGCATAGCCAATGTAGCTATGATACACGCCGTTGCCGAAGCCACTTGAGAATATCGCCATATTATCGCCGGTTTCCAGCTCGGTCATAAGCCAGCTGCGGTTGGCACGAAAATTATCCATTGCTGCCGTTTCCCAGGCGTCCATCAGCTCTTGTGCCAGCTCAGGATTATCCAGCTCCTGCTGCTCTGCAAGCCAGCGATAGCCTCTGGCATCCAGATAGCTGCCTGTGCCAGAATCTACGGCAAATCCCCAGCGTGCTTGCTCATACAGATTGTTCGGGTCTGCTTCAGGACTGAACTCTCGCTCTGCACCTTCCCAGCTTACTACCGGTGCATCGCTAAATATAATCCGCGCAAACGCTACGCGTTCATCTGCCGCCAGTCCGCGATCGGCTTGAGGATCAGTAATCCTTGCGATCGATAGCTCTACTCGAAAAGAGCCTGTAGGGAACTCCTGCACAAAAGGGGTCGATTCAATCAGGCTGTACGGATCATCTGCAACAATTTTGCCGGTGGTCACGCGCAGTTCTCCGATAGACTCGGTATAAAAAGCAAGATTTCGTCGTTGTCCTCTCCAGAATTTGACCTGTTCCAGGTGAAATCCTTCCTTGAACACATCCTCCAGTACCTTACTGTGATGTAATACCTTGTCCATCCTTCTTTCCTCCCTTAGCAGTAAAATCATAGCCATGCCGACAGAGCGGTAATTCGGAGGTCTTGTATGGAGCGAACTGTGCTTATACTGGAGCATCGCTGCCAGCAACCACAGCGCTCACAGAGATCCTACCGATCCCACTATTGCGTGTGGTGAGGTCGAACGTATAGAGGTTGACGCTGATCATACCAGCCGCTGGATAGTAGATTAAATAACATTATACGCTTTCATACGCAAGAAGAAAGATTTTTTATTGCAAATTTCCAAAAATAGGACTTTGGCTTTGGGTTTTGTTTATATAATGTGAGAAAGCGTTGGGATTGGGCAACAGATTCCGCAGGTATACCTGCATTGATGTGCAATATTGTCTTGTTTGCTAGAGTTTCTGCAAAAGGATGTTTTTTGCAAAAGTTGATTTTAGGATTGAATGATTTTCATAGATCACGCATAATGTGAGAGATGAATGTTCAAGAGAGGATGGAGAAGAAGCTTGGAGCAACCGTCAACGTTCAGCCGGGCGATTAACGAGATTATGGATACGTGTATGCTGGCGGGGCAGATTATGCTGCAAAGTGGGGCGGAAACGTATCGTGTCGAGGATACGATGACCCGTATTGCCGTCGCTTCCGGGATGCCTGGAGCGCATAGCTATGTCACCCCGACTGCAATCATGTTCTCGACGACCGGTGCAGAGAGCGCACGGCTCGTACGAATCGATGAGCGCACAACCGATCTGCACAAAATTGCGCAGGTTAACGATATTTCACGGCGAATCAGCAGTGGTGAATTGACCGCTACGGAAGCCTACACTCTGCTCAAAGTCATTGAAGCAGGCCCACAGGAATACACCCCGTGGATGAAAATGATTGCCGCCGCACTGGCGAGTGGCTGTTTTACGATTATGTTTCAAGGAAGCTGGTATGATTTTCTGCCTTCGGTGATAGCTGGATTTTTCGGATATACGACAATGCTGTATTTGCATAAATGGGTGCAGGTCAAATTTTTCGCCGAGCTGTCAGCTGCCTTTTGTATCGGCTTGCTTGCCTCGATTTTTACCGAGTTTCATATCGGGCGTGAGCTGGACAAAATTATTATCGGCTCGGTTATGCCACTTGTTCCAGGGCTGCTCATTACGAATGCGATTCGTGATCTGATGGCAGGTCATCTGGTGTCCGGCATTTCCAAGGGCGCAGATGCTCTATTAACCGCCTTTGCGATTGGCGCGGGAGTCGCTATTATTTTAACATTTATGTAATCCAGCTTGTCTGGACAGAAAGGCAGGTTAATTCTGTTATGCTGGCTCAGCTTATTACCAGCTTTATCGCCTCTGTCGGCTTCGGTATTATTTTCAATGCACCACGCCGCTCTTTGCTGCAATGTGGCATTGCCGGAATGCTTGGCTGGATGGTATATGTGCTGCTATATACACATATTAATCCGATTGCGGCTACACTGGTCGCTACGTTTATCGTAGGCGGGATTAGCCAGATTTTTGCACGCATCTACAAAACGCCCATTATTATTTTCAGCGTTGCGGGTGTGATTCCGCTCGTACCGGGTGGACTGGCTTACAATTCGATGCGTAATTTTGTAGAAAACGATTATGCCGCCGCTACTGCGCTTGCGGCTCAGGCAGCGATGCTGTCGGGTTCGATTGCACTGGGTTTGGTGCTATCGGAAGTGTTTAATCAAATGATACGCCGTGCTGCCCGATAATGGGTGCACGGCGTATTTGAATTGTTCTGTTTGGAGTTAAAAAAGATGTTTGTGGGTTTAAGCAACAGGCGAGTTTGTGATGGGCACACCGCTCTGGCAAGGAATAAGGGAACGTCCTTAGGTGGAGCCCAGGAATCTACGAATTAGGAGTGAAGGTAGATTCCCGGGCTCCAAAGCAGTAAGATATTTTGCTTCGCAAAAATCATTATTTTATTGAACCTCGTGTTACAAAATCACTAACACTATAAGGCGTCCTTTTCCCTTATTTCCTTGCCCTCGCTCTGTGCTTATCGCAACATATCGTTTTGCTCAAGAGCAATAACATCTTTATAATCCAGGATGGATTGAAGTATATACTTCAAAATAAAGTTGTAGAAGCATCCTCTGCGTTCACTTAATACGTTAAACTTTGTATCAACGTGAATTTAAAAATGCTTTAATCACATATAGAACGTTAATATTAATTAGTATTTTGGCATCTTAGCTTTATAGAAAGCCGCCTACTTACATCATTGTAATCATGCTAATTATATGAAGCATACTCACGATAAATAGCTTTATAATGTAAGCTTGTTAGTTGTCGCCAGCTTCGTCAAGCTGGCAAACGGCCTTCATTGTAACAGCTCGCTAGCCAGTTGACGAAATCATCATTTAAGCCCAGCAGATGGGCGCTGAAGATGAGGTCGATGTCGTCGCTGACATAGGCGGCTAGATCGCCGCTTCCAGAGGCTTTGATTGTTTCGTTGAAGGCAAGGCGGCTCCATTCCTGTAGCTGATCTTGCTCGGCTGGGGTTAAGCCTTCTCGGCGCAGCTTTTGATAGGCATTAATCCAATCCGTATCAAAATCAGCTCCGTCACGGTAGTCGAGATAGGCAGCTTCATCGAGCTCTTCCCAGACCATTGCAGATAATAGCTGTTGCTGTTGTAGCTTTTGTTGTAAAGAATTGATCACTGCATCTAGCATGGCCGCTTCTCCTTTACTCATTTAGCTTGGCTGGCTGCATGACAGCTTGAGCCACATATTGACCTCATCCCAGCCGATCACATACGCCTTGAGCATATAGCCGGGTGCACGTGCTTCCGCTACAGGTGATCCATTACATTCGCGATCGTCCAAAATGCCGTACGCATCACTGGGTAGACTGAGGATCGTTCCTTGCGGATAAAATACCTCTACGATGCCAGCCACCTGAGCTCCGATCGTAAAGCGCTGCTTGGTGTGCTCCCATGCTTTACGATACGGACGTGTCGCTATCGTCCATGCTTCCTCAAACTGTTCTGGTGTAATATCTCGCCCTTCTGCATCGTCCATACTTTGATCAAATACCTGATCAAACAGGCAAAAGTGCAGCTCCTCATCTGGACGGCAGGAGACAATCCAGTGTCCTTCATCTTCTATGACCTGACGCAATACGGTGCGCTCATCGTCGACTTCAAAATAATAGTTTTCCTGACTTTCCTCAAAGCGCAGCTTATAATATTCCATTACTCGACCTGATCCTGTCCAGCACTGGATGGATGGGATTGCTGATGACCAGCATAGTAGGTTTCGCCTGGATCGAGATCAAGCACAACGCGGCGAGGCATGACCAGCGCATATTGATGCTCGACACGCCAGCGCTGATTCTCATGCAGACCGATCGTTTCGCCATCTGCAATAATATCGCCCTGATGATACACATAATCGGCGACATTCATCAGAAATTGAGCAACCTCACCCGGCTCCATATCATAGAAATGGCACTGTACATCCGGTACGCCAAGCGCTGCCAGTCCACAGCTATCCATTACCATTTCCTTCCGCTCACTGTCACCTGGAATCTGATACAGACGAATATTCAAGGCACCATAGAGCTGCTGATCCTGCTGAAGCGCCTGTAATAGCTCTGCTGAGGAAACCAGCTTATCACTTGATTTGTAATATACGGCTTCACATGGAGCTACCTCCAAAATCGCTCGCAATACATTGTTGAAGAGCGGCAATCTGCGCTGTGGCGGCATGCCTCGTGCCATCATATCGGTCAGCATCAATTCATACTGGCACGCTTCGATCGTTCCTGCTGCTTCTGCCCAGTGCCACGATTGTTGGAGCGCCGTCTCATACATCTCGACTGTTGGTGTATCATTGACTGGCATCAATACCGTTTGTACAGGCATCGGGCCTTCCTGATAGTTCAGTGTATGATTCAGGTGGAAGAAATGGTAATGATCCTCATCCTCCTCATGTCCCGCTTCACTACGCGCTTCCCATACGGCCAGTGTCTCCTCCGTATCCTCAGCTAAATCCTCAGAAGTACGAACGGGCCCTGTATATTCGATAATTTTGGCATATAAGGCTTCGCGATCAATGACAGGCTTTTCTTTATATAATAATTGCACCGTATAAATGGGAGCGTAGCCGTAATCCTCTTCCATTTCACGTTGTTGTTCTGGGTCCGGTTGACCGGGTTGCATAGATGTCATCTTCTCATCAAGCTCCTTTCCTTTTCCAAACCGAATCGGGATACTGCTGTCGTAAACATGCCAGCCATTCATCAAGTGTAAACGCTCATTCACTTCCCCCGTTATCGCTATAGTGAGCTTCATGGAGCAAACGATGATAGCAGGGATGGATCTGGCTTGCTGCTCTTTATTACCCTGTTTCATGACATTCTGAACGAGGCGTAATCTGGTACGTTATGTATCTCCCCATTATCATCGCGACACCTTCGATAGCTGTCCTGCTCCCAATTAGTGTATAATCTGGTATAGAAGCAGTTCAAGCTGCTTTCGTTTCAAAGGGAAGCTTAGCGGGGTACTCTGCAATTATAACCGCTTTGGGCTTCGATGCACAGTATCGCGCCTTTAGCAGGCAAACCACCATTTAAGGAGGTTTTGTTATGATTCATCCACATACCGTTACGATGCGCCAGCATATTTGTGACTTTATGGATTCACAGGACGAAACATTACTAAATGAACATGCCCGTGCTGGACAATGGAGTATGGCACAGGTGCTTGAGCATCTTTACCTGATGGAGACAGCCATTACAACACGCATGGGCGCAGTGCTACAGCAAAATGAGCCTACACCGCCGCCACTGTCTCAGCATAGCGATGTTCCTTCTTTCCGCCTGACACCAGATCGCTCGCGCCGAATTGAAGCGCCCGCCGACCTTGTGCCTGCGGATAAGCATATGACGCGGCAAGAGCTGCATACCCGTCTGTCACGCTCACGCTCGCATCTGAATCAGCTTGTGCAGAGCAGCGATCTCCAGCAGCTACAGCAGAAGACGATGAACCACCCTGTCTTCGGCTCGATGACGCTGGAGGAATGGGTAGAGTTTATCGGACTGCATGAACAGCGTCATCTGGAGCAAATGAAGGAAATTCAGTCTGCACTAACGGCGGCTCACGGTTAAAAATGAGTCCCCTGTCGATCGACTGCACGATATTTTATTTGCAAAAGACGGCTTCTAGCTTTCTGGTTCTAGCTGTCCGCCTCAGCATAATAGCTGAGTAGATCATCCGCTTCATCCAAGCCGCTTATTCCTATGTACAGGAATGGGCGGCTTTTTATAATCAAGCTTCTATTGATATAAAGATAAGCTATGACAACGGCTAGATAGCCTCGCAGCCTCCGCTCTGTTCTATTGTGCTTCTACCATTCGATATTGATAGTTGGAAGCGAGTATTTCGATATGACTGTCATAGCCTGCAATCACATAATGCTTCAATTGAAGTCGTCGTCTCGGATCGTATAGCGACTGCTTTTGCGCTAGCCACTCGGATACCTCTACTTCATAGATTCCCGGATTAGGATGATAGCCATGCTGCTGCCAAAATGCATCTGTATCATCTGCACCCTCCGCCAGCTCGATCACATGCTCTACATGCTCAAATACATTTATTGTTATACAACGTAGCTCGGCAACAGTCTGGAAGATCAGCTCCAGCTCACGATATTGCTCCTGCTGCCAATCCTCTCTCGTCTGCACATCCAATCGAATCGTTACGCCACCTGATTCTGTATAGCTTGCCATCAGATCGGTGGTCGATATGTAAAAGTCTACTTTTTCCGGTACTAGCTTGAGCACGGTATTCCTTGCCCCCTTTTGCAAACATGCTTCCTTTTCTTCAAAATACATATCTGTACGCTAAAACATACCTGTACTATGTTCGAGAACGAAAGCCGTATCTCCTTCTGCATCCATTGATATGTCGCTTGAGATGCCTGCTACTCCACATGTTGATAAGCTGCTCTTATCTATCCCTCATGACCGACTGACTTTTCCTGAGCCACATTAACCGCTACAATAGACAAAGTGAGCATAAGGACTTCATACGGGTATCTTTTGTATGAGGATTATTTTATAACGACAAGGAGCTGTAACTTATGGACGACAGAATCGCCACACTGCGTGGATTGATGAAACAAGCCGGGCTGGACAGCCTGCTAATTACCGATCCCAAGCATGTATACTATTTGAGCGGCTTCGCCAGTGATCCGCACGAGCGCTTTCTAGGCTTGTTTATTCCAGAAGGCAATGAGCCTTTTATTTTGCTGCCTGCACTCGATGCCGATAAGGCACGTAGTGTATCGATCATTCAGCGCATTGAAACGCATATGGATACCGATAATCCGTATGTGCGCCTGCAACAATGTATCGGCGGCAAAGTCGGTAAGCTGGGTGTGGAAAAGGAGCACTTATCGGTGGCACGCTTTGAACAGCTGGCTGAGGTGCTGCAAGCGGAAGCCTATCATGATATCACAAGCATGCTGAACAGTATGCGTTCGCGCAAATCACCAGAAGAGGTGGAGCGTATGCGTCTATCGATTCAAAAGATCGAGGAAGTGCTGCGTCGTGGTATCTCCAGTCTGAAAATCGGTATGACCGAGCTGGATCTTGTGGCTGAGCTGGAATACCAGATGAAGAAGGTCGGTGCGGAAAAGCCAGCCTTTGATACGATGGTATTGTCTGGCCCGAATACTGCACTACCACATGGCGTACCTGGTGAACGCAAGCTGCAATCTGGCGAGCTGGTCATGTTCGATCTGGGACTATTTTATAACGGGTATGCTTCGGATATTACGCGTACGTTTGCACTCGGTGATATCGATGAGGAAACATCTCGTGTGTATCATACGGTGCTGGCTGCGAATGAAGCGGCCATTCAAGCAACTCGTCCGGGCGTAACCTTTGCCTCGATCGACAAAGCGGCACGCGATGTGATTACGGAAGCCGGCTATGGACAATACTTTATTCACCGTCTGGGACATGGACTGGGCATGGATACGCACGAATATCCATCGGTCCATGGCGGAAATGAGAACCTGCTGGAATCGGGCGTACTGTTCACCGTAGAGCCAGGCATTTACGTTCCGGGTCATTGCGGCGTTCGTATTGAGGACGATGTGATCGTTACGGATCAGGGTGTGGATGTGCTGTCCTCGTTCCCGAAAGAGCTGACAGTTATCGGCTAAATTGAAGCCAAGCGAGCTATGCTTTGTAACGCTAGCAATGCTAACAATCTACGCTTTATTTTGTTTTGTAGATTCGTATGCTAGATCGAAGCATTCTTTGCTCTTTTTTATAAAATATCTATTACAGTCCAGAAGCCTGCTTCTATAGTCAAGAAGCGTGCTTCGATGCTGTAAATAAAAAACCACGCGATGGATACGCAGCATATTCGTATCCATCGCGTGGTTTTATTTAAGTAGCTATTGCGCTACCCGTCCGGTGAAAATGCTCCACCGATCAAGTCCATTCTCGCTCTGCTTCGCTATGCGCTGAGCCATGGCGTAGCAATAGGGGCTGATCCTCTGCCGGAGCCTTAAAGGTACGTGCCCAGTACAGGAACGGCGTGCCTGCTGCTGTCAAAATAAACTTTAAAATATAGGTCGTAAACAGAATCTGTAGCCAGACCGACCAATCATAAATGCCGAGAAATGCAATCGTACAAAAGATCAGTGTATCGACAAATGAGCTGATCATCGTACTCCCATTATTGCGAATCCATAGCTGCTCTGGCTTCGGAAATGAACGGCGTAGCCAGCGATACAGACGTACATCGAGCAGCTGACTGACCAGATACGCGGTCAGGCTCGCAATCAGTAAAATCGAGACCTGTCCGAAAATAAGCTCCAGTGCGCTCTGTGCATCTGCTGAGATATCCACGCCAGGTGCCACTTCAAATTGCAGCGCCATCTGCATTACAATCGTCGTAATAATCAACGTGAGAAAACCAAACCATACTGCACGACGAGCAACCTGCGGTCCAAACCGCTCATTCAGCAGATCACTTGCCAGATACATACTCACATACAGCGTATTACCGAGCGTGGTCACGACACCGACAAGCTCAATCGTTTTGATCACCTGAATATTGGCTAGAATCGCTGCAATCGCAATCCAGCCATAGATCCCTTTAATTCCAAATAGACGATAGCATAGAACAAATAATGTATACGTAACAAGAACGAATAAAATACCCCACCATAGGTTAAACACACCAATTTCCCCCTAGTTTTGATAACGCGGGATGGTCACGAACCGCGAAACATGCTGAAAACTGTTTTACTTTATCACAGGAATACGGACTCCACAACCCCAATTTGTGTCTAAATACCCTGTTTTGCTGTCAAAAGTATCCTTTTTAAATCGTTTCAAACTGAATAAGCTAGCGAAATGGAGCCGTCCTATCATGCTTCATTTGCAATTAAACATTTGTTTTAAAGGTAGTGTCATCTAATCACCTATAAATTGTAAAGCGAAAATATGATGTTAGCTATATGTTAATTATTATGGATTTTTCACGAAAATGCTGTTATTTTTCAGATTTTTTTATATTTTTATCATTTTATCGGCTTAAAGAACTATTCAAACAACGGTCAATTGATATAATATAGATAATCATTTAAGTCTTTTTGCTTAGTTCATTAAGCATGTATAAAGCCTGGTTTTACATATTTACTGCTACTAACAGATTATATGTTTCCGGAAGCTTGAAGGGAGTCGGATGTTTTATTGACAAAATAAGCCTAAAGTCGCCAAGACCGGCTTTTGTTACATTAGATACTTAATCGGATAATTTATTTTACTGATCACGTCACTTATTTTAACGTATGTAAACTGTGTTTGGATGAACGACAGGATGAACTGGCATATTTACATCTTAGATCTCGCATCGTGTCAAGTACAGGAAGGGGATTATGTATGTTTCGAATGAATCAATCGATTAGCCGTAAGATCATGGTTACTTTTGCTCTCCTTATTATTGTAGTTTGTCTTGTGATGAGTACCTTCTTCTATTTTATGACCCGTGGAGTGGTCAATGATAACGTGGTGCCTCAATTCCGTCAGGTGCTAAGTATCGCAATGGATGGGATTTTAAAAGGAATCGATAATACACAGGTGATGCAGGCTGCACAGGGGAATACAGGCGAAATTATGAAGCTGGAAACGTATCTTAATGATCAGTTAAATACGTATGAGCTGGATAATCTGTATGTGCTTCGTGTCGATAAGGATAAGGCTGTCGTTGCTGCCACATCCAACAAATCGAAGAATTTCAAGGATGGTCAGGAAGTGGAGCTGAGCGATAATATCAACATTGCGATGGACAAAGGTAAATTGCTCACTGACCTCTACTCGACTGAAAATGGTGCACATGTGACCTATTATTATCGTATTCCAGGCAGCTCTGTTCTCGTAGCAGCAAGCATGGATGCAAGCTTTGTTGGCGGCATTATAACAAACCTGATCGTAACTACAATCATCGTAGCCATCGCTTCGGTTGCAGTATGTCTGTTCGTTGCCTATCGTTTTAGTCGTAAAATCACCTTGCCACTTGCACGTCTTGTACGTCATACCCGTCTTGTTGCCGAGGGGAATCTGCAACAGGATATCAAGATGCAGGGCAGCGACGAGATCGCTCAGCTGGCGCGTGGCTTCCGATTGATGACTGAGAATCTGCGCATGATGGTAAATCATGTGATCGATAGCTCGGACAAGGTTCTATTCGGTACAGAAGCGCTCAGCAAACGGATCACCAAAATGCAGGGCATGGTCGATCAATCCGTTCACTCGATCACTACGATCAAGGACGGAAGTACAATGATCGCCACTTCTTCAACGGAAAATGCACGTGCAATGGAAGAAATCACCAACGGTATTCAGCATATCGCTTCCTCGACTGCGGATATCTCAGAGCAGCTGGGACAAGCCTCCGATCACGCGGTATCCGGTAACGGTATGGCACAGCATGCGATTCAGCAAATGAATTCGGTTGAAATGGTTGTATCCGATACACGCGAATCGGTTCAAATGCTCATTAATCGCTCAGAATCGATCAGTCAGATTCTGTTGTCCATCGGCGAGATTACCAAGCAGATTCAAATGCTGTCGCTGAATGCATCGATTGAAGCGGCTCGTGCAGGCGAGCATGGACGTGGTTTTGCTGTCGTAGCGGCTGAAGTTCGTAATCTGGCAGATCAATCACGCGGAGCTGCTCAGCAGATTGAATCAGCATTGCAATCGATTCGTGAGGAATCGCTCAAATCCACAGAATCGATGAATCGTGTTAGCGAGGAAGTACAATCCGGTACGCAACTTGTGCAGCAGGCAGGTCAGTCATTTGATCAGCTCGTTGAGCTGGTGCAGCAGGTGAACATGACGGTACAATCGGCTTCAGCGGCTACGCAGCAGATTTCAGCAGGATCTGAGGAAGTAAGCGCGTCGGTAGATGAAACAGCTGAAATTACGCAAAAGGCATTGGATAATATTCAAGGGATTGCGAAGAATACGGATCGTCAATCATCGGAGATGTTTGCTTATGCGGCGATTATGGAAGAGTTGAATGAACAGGCTCGGTCGTTGCAGGATGCGGTTAGTAAGTTTACGCTTAAATAGAGTGCAGGGGTAGTGATTAAGCTGCTCAGTATGATTTAGGTTACTGGATAGAATGTTGAGTGGGATTAGGTCGTGAGATGGGTGGGCAGCAACCACTCCGGGAAGGAATAAGGGGACGGACTCCGGTCTCGCACAGGAATCTACGGAGTAGGAGATTATTGTAGATTCCCGCCCCTCGGAGGCTGTAAGATATTTTGCTTTCGCAAAAATCACTTTCTATTGAACGACGTGTTAGGAGATCGCTAACACTACAAGTCGTCCTTTCCCCTTATTCCTTCCCTTCGTTCTGTGCGGTTTATCTCATATCTCATATCTCAACAATTGTAATACGAAACTTATCCTTCAGATCAACCTATCAATATTAATCAAAAAAATGAATATTACATCATTCGAGCATTACATCATTCGAGCAAAAAATGCCGTCCCCTCATCTTTGGAGGGGACGGCATTTTTATTGATAGCATTTCATCTAAGGTGCATTCACTTTATTGATATATGGACGATAGCACTATTAAAGATTAAATCATAGACACCTGATCCTTGTTCGATCGTTGGTTGAATATTATCAATGAATATCGCAGTTAAATAACAGTAGAGCAGTATTCATTTTAACGGAGAGACAATTGCATATTCATTTAATACTGTGTCTACTTCCTTATAGAGAGCTGATCTTTATCTGGAATACCTGCTTACAGGATTCAAGCAGCAGTAATAAGTATGATATTTTAGTGCATCTCAACGTCTTTTTAGTAACAGCTGGGGGACATCGATATCGGGATGATGGACAATCGCCGGGCGGATGCGGAAGAGTTGTTTTAAGACGGACTCTTCCATTAATTGCTCCGGGGTTCCCTGCATCATGATTTGGCCTTCTTGTAGGGCTAATAATCGATCGCAATAGCGGGCGGCGAGGTTGAGGTCGTGTAGTACGGCGATGACGGTGATATTGCTTTCTCTGCGCCATGTATCAAGCCATTCCATAAAATGAACCTGATAGGCGATATCAAGATACGTTGTTGGTTCATCTAGCAGGAGCAGCTTGGGCTGCTGTGCCATGACTTTACCGAATGCTACACGTTGGCGTTGTCCTCCGCTAAGCTGATCCAATGGGCGATCGGCAAGCTCCTTTAAATCGAGTCGTTCCATGATCTCGTCTAGCAATTGATCCGCTGTGGCTAGCTGGTCGTGACCGAGCCAGTTTTGATAGGGGTAGCGTCCCATCGCTAGCACTTCTTTGACCGGGTAGTGTAATGGTGCCAGTCCCTCCTGTCCCAGCACTGCTGTATGCTGTGCAAGCTCACGGCGGCTGTAGGTATGGAGTGGACGATGTTGCAGAAGGATTTCGCCCTGCTGGGCATGCTCTGTGCCGGC
This sequence comes from Paenibacillus hunanensis, assembly GCF_034055775.1. Classification (NCBI taxonomy): domain Bacteria; kingdom Bacillati; phylum Bacillota; class Bacilli; order Caryophanales; family Paenibacillaceae; genus Paenibacillus; species Paenibacillus hunanensis. Next base: position 4,224,415 of record NZ_CP139194.1, read on the forward strand.
TAGTAGTTGTAGTAATGTCGTTTTGCCGCTACCGTTGGGGCCGACAATGCCCCAGCATTCGCCGGGCTGTACCGACCAGTTGATCTCATGCAGGACGGTCTGCTCGCCATAGCGCTTCGTCAGTTCTTTTAGCTGGAGGACAGGATGGCTATGACCAGCAGATGTAGACGAATGATCGTATGGATTGGATAGGGTGGTACTTCGTTTCTTCCACTTTGACAGCATCATTCCACCTCCAGTACGTATAGGTATATACATTCAACTTTTTTCATTTTTCTACTACTTATTTGATATTTCCGGTGTGATTTTGAATATTTGCTTTGTGCATTTTTATAGTAAAATTAGCCAAGGAGTAGCACCGTCACATCATGTCGGGCTGTTTATTTTTACTGCGATGTAATAAATACGCAAAGAACGGCGCTCCTACAAAAGCGGTTACCACACCAAGTGGAATTTCCGTAGGTGCAAGCACGGTACGTGCCGCTGTGTCTGCCCACATGAGAAAGATCCCTCCGCCGATGGCCGATAATGGAATCAATAGTCGATAATCGGGTCCCAGTAGCAAGCGAATCATATGTGGAACGACCAGACCGACAAAGGCGACTACACCGGATACGGATACCGCTGCTGCTGTAATTAAAGTAGCGATGATAAGTACAACCGTCTTCGTGCGATCAACATGAACTCCCAGATGCGCGGCCTCCCTTTCGCCCAGTGACAGCACATTCATCGCACGCGCCTGACTCCAGAGTAGCACGATACCGATCACCACATACGGCAGCATTGCCAGTACATAGGGCCAGCCACGCAGACTCAGGCTACCCATCGTCCAGAAAATAATCTCATTCACACTACCTTCTGACATCGACGCTAGAAACGATACAATCGCTCCGAGAAATGACTGCATCACTACACCCGATAAAATCAAGCTTCCCGTTGGAATTCTGCCCTGCTCTCGCGCCAGTGCCAATACGATATATAACGTAATCGCTCCACTGACAAAAGCAATTAATGGCAGCGTCCAGCCGCCAAATAACGAATATTGATATCCGGTAAAAATCAGTACTGCCGCTCCGACAGAGGAACCCGACGACACCCCTAATGTAAAAGGATCAGCAAGCGGATTACGCAGCACTCCTTGAAAAGCTGCTCCTGCCAGACCCAGTGCTGCTCCTACGAGCAGCGCTAGCATCACACGTGGCAGGCGAATATTCAGCATAATCTGCTCTGCTGCTTCACTCCAATCCGGTGTAATCCAGCGCTGCATCCCGGGAATATGATGCAGCAAAATACGCGTAATCTGACCGCCTGGAATATATACCGAACCAATTCCTGTATTCAATACCACACTAATGACCAGCAAAACGAGAAATAGCAGCAACGGCCATACGTGTTGACGACTCATTGCTTGAATAGATTCGGATAGATCGCATGAGCGATCTCGACCAGACCATCTGTGACGCGTGGACCTGGACGGCTCACCAGATCGTCATCCAAGCCGAACAGTTGATTGTTTTGAATCGCTTTGATCTTATTCCAGCCACTACGAGCGCGAATAATCTGATCCAGCGTCTGATTGGTTGTTGCATCCATCGATTGTTTAGAATACAGGATCACATCAGGATCAGCCGCAACGATCGCTTCTTCATTGATCTCATGCCAGCCTGTCGTATTGCCTGCAATATTCGTGCCACCGGCAAGGGTGATCATCTCATCCATGAATTCTCCTTTCCCCACTGTCCAGCCGGGAGAAAACTCAATATAGACTTTTTTCTTCTGCTCTGGTGTTAGCGATGCTACGGCATCCGTCACACTTTTCACCTGTTCACGCATATGATCGGTCACTTGCTTGGCTTCTGCCTGACGATTCGTAATTTTGCCATACAGCTCGATATTACTTATCACATCATCGATCGTTTTTGGTGTTGTTTTGAAAATAGGAATGCCCGCAGCACGCAGCTCCTTTACCAGTGCTTCGCTGGACGAAATACCGGTGAACACCACATCTGGACGCAAGGCTACAACCGCCTCCACATCGGGTTTACTCACACCGCCGATGCGCGCTTTGCTTTTGACGCCTTCAGGATAATTGTCATACTCGGATACACCAACAATCTGTTGATCCAGTCCTAGCGCGAATAAGGCTTCTGTCTCCGCTGGAGAGATGGATACGATGCGTTTAGGCTGTTCTTTAAATGTAAAGTCATAGCCTGTTGCGTCCTTGATCGTGAGTGGATATGTAGTCTGCTCGCCAGCCGAGCTTGTTGCATTGGAGGATGAGCTAGTATTGCTCGACTCTGTGCTTTCGGTAGCAGGCTGCTGTGTTGTCGGCGCTGGCTGTGTTGGAGCGCATGCGGCAAGTAACACGGATAGCATAGCTGCCATAACGATTGAGGACAACCAGCGTAGTTGGGAAGAATTGAAGTTCATTATACAGTCTCCTTTTGCGGCATCTCTGCCATTATTCAGTACCTTCGGTCAACACGAATACAATCCCTCTGATTATAGGGCATAATAATCGTAGCTACAATTGCCTTTATAGGTAGGAGTATACCGCACGACAAAATCCCCTCCAACCGTCAGCATGCTTCTCATCCTGAAATGAGTAACATTCGTTGCTGAGCTGGAGGGGATTCCACCTTATATGATAAAGCTATATGGTGATGCACCTGCTGTACCCAATCTATTGCATATTGCGTTTCGATCAGGTGATACGGTTCTCCTGATCTTTCATCCGATTTTGCTGATCCGGCTGGTTCTGATCGGACACTCCCTGTTCCAGATCAGGCGCATGCTCCTTACCTTCTACAAACTTTTTCATATCCTGATTGTGCTCGTTCTTTTCCTGCTTACTTTTCAGCAATTCTCGTGCTTGATCATTCATGATGTTTTGCCTCCTTTTGCAAGCGTTAGTTGTTATTACCCTTCCCTTTTTCCTATAAAACGACATTATGGATGGAAATGGAATTTAACTCTATAAGCGGTGATAGTATGATACTGTCATTTTGCAACATTCAATTGGTTTTACTGACAGTTTCGTTTACAATAAGTAAGAAGGCTATGCGCCTGTATGCTTCCATTTCTAGTGTTAGCGATTTCCTAACACGGGGTTCAATGAAAGAGTGATTTTTGCGAAAGCAAAATATCTCACTTTTTGTACAAGGTAAATAATACTGGAGGAACGTCCTATGCTCTTTATCGATAATCAGGGGATTAATGACCCGACCATCAATCTGGCAATAGAAGAATTCGTACTCAAGCATTTGCCGATGGATGATAGCTACCTGCTCTTTTATATTAATGAGCCGTCCATCATTATCGGCAAGCATCAAAATACGATCGAAGAGATCAATACCGAATATGTAAAAGCAAATCACATTCATGTCGTGCGTCGTCTATCTGGCGGCGGTGCGGTGTATCACGATCATGGTAATCTGAATTTCAGCTTCCTGACCAAGGATGACGGACAGTCCTTCCACAACTTCCGCAAATTCACGCAGCCTGTTGTTGAGGCATTGCAACAGCTTGGCGTAGATGCCGATCTGTCTGGACGCAATGATCTACAGGTTGGTGAGCGTAAAATCTCTGGTAATGCACAGTTCTCTACACGCGGACGTATGTTCAGCCACGGTACACTCATGTTCGATTCGGAGCTGGATAATGTGCAATCTGCACTCAAGGTGAACCCGGAAAAGTTCAAATCCAAAAGCACCAAGTCCGTACGCAGCCGCGTAGCGAATATCTCCGAATTCCTCAAAGAGCCGCTGAGCATGCAGCAGTTCCGCGACGAGATTCTGCGTCATATTTTCGGCGTAGAGCCAGCCGATGTACCGCAGTATGTGTTGACTGAAGAAGACTGGAACAAAATTCATGAAATCTCAGCAGAGCGCTATCGTAACTGGGATTGGAACTATGGTCAATCGCCAGCCTCCAACATTAAGCATACACGTAAATTCCCGGTGGGCATCATCGATATTCGTATGGATATTAAGGATGGTCACATTCAGGAGATCAAAATTTACGGCGACTTTTTCGGTATTGGCGATGTTGCAGATATCGAGGATCGTCTGCGTGGCAAGCGCTATGAGGAGATTAGTGTGCGCGAAGCGATGAGCGGCGTGGACATCAAGCATTATTTTGGCAATATCGAGCTGGACGAATTTATCGGACTGGTACTGCTGGAGGACTAAGCTGCAAAGGACAGCTCAAGCAAGGGAAGCTCGAATGCGCTGCTTGTACGATTGCCTATCTTCCCTTTTACCACCGCTAAACAATCATAGCTTCAACCCTTTTAATATAGATAAAATCAACTGGATAGAAGGAGAGTACCCCTAATGTACAAACTGATTGCGATTGATATCGATGACACCCTGATCAATGACGACAAGGAAGTTACCCCTGCTACACAGCAAGCGCTGGAGCAAGCGGTAGCGAAAGGAACTGTAGTTACACTGGCAACTGGACGCGCTTATGCATCCGCTCAAGCGATTGCTCGTCAAACGGGTCTGAATGTGCCGATCATTACGTATCAAGGTGCACTCGTCAAAAACCTGATGGATGAAAAGGTACTATATGAGCGCTATGTTCCGGTCGAAGCTGCACGCAAGCTGCATGACTACTGCATCGAGCATAACCTGCATCTGCAAACGTATATCGATGACAAGCTGTATGCTCGCGAGCTGAACCAGCATCTGATCGACTATACGACGCTTAACCGTACCCAATACTATATCGAGCCTGACTTCGCTAAGCTGATGGAGCTGCCAACACCCAAAATGCTGATCATCGACGATCCTGCTTTCCTGGATGAGCTGCAACCGATCCTGCGCGAGCTGCTTGGCGATAGCGTACACATTACCAAATCCAAGCCAGAATTCCTGGAAATCATGCACAAAGAAGGCACCAAAGGCGCTGCACTCACATTCCTGGCTAACCACTTTGGCTGTGATCTCAAAGACACTATCGCTGTCGGCGATTCCTGGAATGACCACGAAATGCTGGAAGCCGCAGGTCTTGGTGTCGCAATGGGGAACGCCATCGAACCACTCAAAGCGATCGCTAACTATATCACAGCTAGCAACAATGAAGACGGCGTCAAAGAAGTGATCGAAAAGTTCATCCTGAACCCGGAAGAAGCTTCTGTTTAATTCGATCCGGTTTCATTATGACTCGGTAAAAAAGAATCGCTTCTGGCATTAGCCATACTAAAAAGCACCTTGCCAGCGAGTATAGGATCATCTCCTTTATGTAAGGGACAGATCATCCTATACTCGTTGCAAGGTGCTTTTTGATACATACTTCTAGGTGCGTACTTCTACGTACGTGTTTCTAAATACTTTAGAACATTCCTCTATATAAGTTCGATATTATACAGTAAAGAAGCACTAAACCTTTGATTGGGATGTATTTTCACGTTTTGTGAGCCTGAAAATTCATTCTGCATCCTAATCTATCGATTCACAGATTCTACCTGCGCTCATTCCTTATTTCTTATTCCTTACCGACGTGATAACACTAGCTCCAGTATATCTAAGCTTATGAAATTAAACTCATAAACCTAAACCCATGCCTGCAAAGCCATTACCACGCTCAAGCACTCTGCATTTGATCCAGCGCTTCCAAATACAGCACCTGCAAAAACTTCTTAATGCTCACCTTGCTCTTGCCATCATCGCGCTCTTCATCAATCTCTTTCATTTTCGCCCGAATATCCTCAAAATCAAAATACAGTGGCGCATAATGCTCGAACTTCGGATTTCCGTAATCCGTCAAACCAATCGAAGCCAGATGCGTCAGTGCAGTTGTAACGGTACGGCGAATACGCTGCTCAATTGCCTTGGCTTCTTTGTCAATCTCCCGCGGCGTACTTTTGTACCCTGCCGCCACCCCTTCATACAGCTGCTTGAGTGGTGGAAAAGGGCCGCTTTGCCCATTCTCCAGCAATAGCTCCATAATTGCCGTAATATCGTTACAGCCTGCTTCGCCCACGATACCAAGATTCATATAAATAGGACGAATCACTTCGCTCACACTGCGCGGCTTCACCGAAGCTGTTGCCTGACGATCTGCTGATAACAGATTGAGCGTATCCAGCTTGGACAGCGAGGACTTGAGTTCATTCAGATACTGCCGGATCTCGGAATGCTCACTTACACGGGATAACACCGATTCGACCTCGATTCGATTAATCGGCTTACGAATGAAAAATTCAATCCCCGACTGGTATGCTTCTCCGACCATTTCTTGATTTTCAATCTGCGAGATCATCACGTATTTACCATTGAAGCCCTGTCGCTTGAGCTGTACAATCGTTTCCAGCCCATCCTGATCGGGCATCAGCCAATCGATCAGCACGACATCCGGGCGTGTTTCCATAATGATCCGTGCGCCCTCTTCGCCACCGCGTGCCGTTCCCGTGACTTCCCCCAGTCGACTCTCCTGAATAATATTTTCCAGCATCGCTCGTGTTGCCGGATCATCGTCCACAATACAAAAAGTCAATCCCATACTACTCCCCCTTTTTTAGCGCTCCAGTTGGTAGCTTTACCCGAAAAATCGTTGTCCACGGCGCATTTTGCTCATCAGAGTACAGCTTGATCGTGCCGCCAAGTGAGGAAATAATATCATGTACATGCGACAGTCCAATACCAGTCGCCGCACTGCCACCCTCGCCGAACTTGGTTGTAAAGCCAGGCTCAAAGATCGTCTCTCGATTTTTGGCTGGAATCCCTTTTCCTGAGTCGGATACCGTAATGACCGTCCAGCGTGCCTCCTGTTCGATTCGCAGCTCAATCGAACCACTCGGACCGAGCGCTTCAATCGCATTGGCAAGCAGATTATTCAGCAAGGTAAGAAGCGGAATATAATCTGAGGTGACAAAGTCATCGTCCAGATAGGCGCTGATCACCGCCTGCTTTTTCAGCATCACCGCGTATTTACGGTTGCCACGAATGGCATAATCCATAATTTCGGACATCGCCAGCATCGTTTGCGCTTCCTGATCGAATAGCTTGAGCAGTCCAGCCGCTACACGCTGCGAGTCCTTTTTCACCTCATGTATTTCCTGGGTAATACCGAGTTGCCGCTGACTGAATTCCTTCAGCTCTGCGCGCTTTAGATCCATATAGAGCCGATAGCTGCTGCTCGTTACACGCTCAATCGTATCCATCGACTTGCGCAAATAAAACACTTCGCCATACAGCCCGGAGTTCACTGATAGCATCTGTTCCATCCGCTTATTCTGCTCCTGCGATAGCGCCCGAATCTGACTGACCGCAATGCTGCTGTACAGTCCAGTTACGAAAAATCCGCGTAACGCAGCCACCAGCGCAATATAGCCCCATGTCGCTGGATTGGAAATATCCGAGCCGTTAAGCAGCCAGCGTGATACCATTTCCACCGTATTGGAGCCAAAATCAATACAGGTCGCTACCACACCAAGCAGCAGCAGATGCATCCGCTCAATCTGACCTTGAATAAGCGACATGCCCAACGCGAAGGTAAGATAATACAGACCACCCGAGGTATGCACCTGTAAGCTACTCCATATGCCAAAACTATCCGGTGCGAACACATAATCCAGCACCATACGAAAAACAATCACCGTCACCGCCGTATACAAGCCTGTACGAATATACGGAAGTCGGGACATTAACAATAAAAACAATAAAAAAGCACTGCCACCAAGCCCAATGCGAAACAGATCACCCGGCACCGGATTAATTTTGAATTCCCCTGCAACAGCCGTACCAAGCGCCACAACAAGCATCTGTATTTTTTCATTTCTGAACAGAGCAGGCATCCGCCCTTCAGCCTCCTTGCGGCGGAAGCGGGCGACAGGCTTCCGAAATGTGGAAAGCACGACACTCGCCGATTTTTGAAATTGTTTATATGTTACCATAAAATGTCCCTCTCATGCGGTTTTGATCGCAAAAATACAATGCCCTTCTGTTAACACCTTACCCCTCTGTACAACAAAAGCCGGCCTCCTTCCGGAAACCGGCCTTCTGCCATCATTCTTCACATGATCGCCTACTCGCTTCATGCCATTTATACTCACCAGCAGCATTCGGTGGTCGATCGATATCAATAGAGAGGATCAGGCAGTTCTGGTCTCCAGGCGTCTGGAGATCAGGGATAATGTATAATTTACAACAAAATAGATCATTGCGACAAGTAACAAAATCGGAATCGAATAGTTCGGACTTTGACCGATAATAATCTGTGCATTATGCATCAGCTCTGCCAGCGCAACGATAACCGCCAGTGATGTATCCTTGAGTAGTGAGATAAACTGACTCACCAGTGGGGGAACCATCCGGCGCAAGCCCTGTGGCAGTACGATATGCCATAATGTCTGAATCGAGCCAAGACCGGACGAGCGTGCGGCTTCGACCTGTCCCTTCGGAATCGACTTCAGACCGGCACGTACGACCTCCGAGATCATCGCCGCTTCAAACAGTGTCAGTGCAATAATTGCACCTGCTGGAACGGTAAACTTGAACTGCAAGCCGAACACATTGATTTGCGGAATCGCAAACTGAACGAAAAAGATAATCAGCAGCAGCGGCAGATTCCGCAGCACTTCCACGATCACCGCCAGAATCTGTGAAACGACAGGCACCTGCATATAACGAATGACTCCAATAATACAGCCGATCACAAAGCTCAGCAGAATCGCCCAGAAAGCGATGTATAATGTCATTTTTAGCCCTTCCATTAGAAAGCGCAAATTATCAGCTGAATAAGCTCCTGCAAAATCCATAATACTCCTCCTTCTTTCTGTGTCCTCATTCCGGTTGCTCGGTAGCTGGAGAGCTATTGATCAGCACGATCAGTACGAACACTTTACAGATAGCAATGATCAGAGAAAATAGCCTCATTTGTTACGAGTTACGAGCTTTTCGCCAGTCGACGCTCCAGCACATGAGAACCGTAGCTCATTGGCAAAGTCAGCACGAGATAGAACAAACCGGCAAATACATATGCACTCACCGTTGCATAGCTATCCCCATTGACCTTATCCGCAAAGTACATCAGATCCAGACCTGCAACGACAGTCAGTACAGAGGAGTTTTTGATCAGGTTAATAAATTGGTTACTCAGCGGTGGAATGACGAGCTTGATCGCCTGCGGTAAAACGACATGTAGCATCGCCTGTACATAGGTCATGCCTGACGAACGTGCCGCTTCCATTTGCCCCTTAGGTACAGAGAGAATACCTGCACGAATCGCTTCCGCAATAAAAGCAGCCGTATAGATAGTCAATCCAACGGTTCCTGCTTGAAATCCATCCAGTCGCATGCCAAATGTCGGCAAGGCATACCAGAAAAAGAATACGATGAGCAGCAGCGGTATATTTCGTACAAATTCAACATAAGCTGTACCGATCCATTGCAGCGGCTTCACACCTGTAATTCGGAATACTGCCAGAATCGAACCCAGCACAAAGCTTCCAATCAGCGCCAGCACACTTGCCAGAATCGTATTCAGAAAACCTTCGATATAATAGGGGAAATAATTAACCAGAATCGAAAAATCGATCATCCAGCATCCCTCCTTCAGCTTTACTTCGGACTCGTATCCTATAGATTGCTTTCGCTTTAGCGTCTGTTTCGGTTAGGAATGAAAAAGATGGGCACGACTGGCCCACCTTTTCTCATCAACTGGTCTACCAGCGCCAGATCGCTTCGATGTTGAAGCGGTCGCTTATTTGCTTTCAGGCTCTTTACCGATCCATTTTTTGTACAACTCATTGTACGAGCCGTCTGCCTTCATATCGGTCAGACCTTTATTGATCGCTTCCACGAGTGCGGTTTGACCTTTTTTCACAGCAATGCCGTAAGGCTCATCTGTAAATGGTTTTCCAACCACCTCATAGTTCGGGTCCTGTGCAGCCATACCGTACAGAATTGCATCATCCGTAGTCAGCGCATCACCCTGACCTGCTTTGAGTGCGTTGAAAGCATCCTGGTAGTTATCGTATTCAAGTACCTTCACGTTAGGTACCTTTTCTTCAATATTTTTGATCGATGTTGCACCTTTTGCTGCCAGGATCGTTGTATCTGCCGTTACGTCCTCAATACCTTTGATCGGGCTACCCTTTTTCACGAGCAGCGATTGACCCGCCTGGAAATAGACATCTGAGAAGTCGACTTCCTTTTTACGCTCATCTGTAATCGTCATGGTCGCGATAACCATATCGATATCGCCATTGTTCAGCATAGGGATACGTGTTTTGGAAGTAACCTCTTTCAGCTCCACTTTACTTTCGTCGCCCAGAATACTTTTAGCGAGCGCATGTGCCATATCCACGTCAAAACCTTCAACATTACCGCTCGACGGGTCTTTTAAGCCAAACAGCTTCGTATCGTACTTCACACCTACGATTAGCTTGCCACGTTGCTTGATCTGATCCAGCTGTGAGCTGGCACTATCGGCTCCACCTGCACCATTGCTTGCGCTTGGAGCGGTTGTCGTGCTACATGCTCCAAGAACAGTTACCAGTGCGATCATACATACGAGCAGTAATGAAAATCTCTTTTTGTTCATCATCGTAGTTCCCCTTTTCATTTGGAATTTTGTTTTAGGATGGTGACCACTCCGGGAAGGAATAAGGGAACGGACTCTGGTATCGCACAGGAATCTACGAAGTAGGAGTAAAATGTAGATTCCCGTGCTCAAAAATCGTCCTTTCCCCTTATTCCTTCCCTCCGTTCTGTGCATCCCTATATCAAAACGAGTTAGCACATATAAACTGGTAGATCAACCTTAATTAGATAAGTTTCAATAGCGATTCAGACTCCATACGGTTGGTCTACCCGCGCATTATAAAGCTGCAAAGTGGATGTTGAAGTGATTAACTATTGTCTTAGCAAGTAGTGACTTTATAGCAATAGGTTTCGTCCTACCCTACTGCTTAGCCTGTATCATTTAATGATTGAGCAAGCGGCTTAAAAATAGCTGGGCGCGCTCTTCGCGTGGGGCGGAGAAGAATTGTTCGGGTGGTGCTTCTTCGATGATTTTACCTTGATCCATGAAGACGACGCGGTCGGCTACCTCACGGGCGAAGCCCATTTCGTGGGTGACAACGACCATGGTCATACCTTCGCGAGCGAGTGTTTTCATAACGTCGAGTACCTCGCCGACCATTTCCGGATCGAGTGCGGAGGTGGGTTCGTCAAATAGCATAATTTGTGGCTTCATTGCCAGTCCGCGTGCGATGGCAACGCGCTGCTGTTGTCCGCCGGAGAGCTGGGATGGATAGGATTGTGCTTTGTCGGCAATACCGACTTTTTCCAGATAGTGCATGGCGGTTTGATGGGCTTCGGATTTGGAGACACCGAGCGCCTTGATTGGAGCAAGGGTGATATTGTCGATGACCTTTTTGTGCGGGTATAGATTGAAATGCTGAAACACCATGCCGATATTGCGACGTAGCTTGTTCAGATCGGTTTTGCGATCATCGACGCGTACTCCGTTGACCGTAAGCTGACCGCTGCTCGTTTCTTCTAAACGATTGATACAGCGGAGCATCGTACTTTTACCCGAACCGGAGGGACCAAGCACCACCACCACCTCGCCTGGTTTGACATGGAGATTGATTCCAGTTAACACCTGAAAATCACCATAAAATTTGTTAACTTCATGGAAGGTTATCATCCTACTCCTCCTTTCATATGTACAAAATAGCCATTTATTAGGATTATGTTGTAAGGAATAATGACATTTTTTATAATCCTAAGTTCGGACTACACAATCCTACGTAATCCGACTAAAAATAGCTAAAATTAAGACATTTGATACAAATAATCATCCGAAAAACACAAAGAGACCGCTATCATCAGATAGCGGTTCGTGTTACATCTATTCCATTGCTATGTAGCTTAATACTTCATCCATATAAGAATATAGCATTCCGTTCCCCGGTTCCAAACCGAAGCCAATCGATGACCAGCCTCGGCTTTTATCCATATCGAATAGGGGATTGAATGCTATAACGTGAGATAGAATATGCTGTAGTATAGTACTGCGCGTATTCCTATTATTCCTCAGGCAGCAGTGCAGAATAATTACCCAGATCCACGGTCATCCCTGTACGTGCAGGTGTTGCACCTGTCGGTAAAGGTAGACTTTCCCGTATGTCCACATCATGCGACATATGAGTGAAGATCGTTTGAATCGGGGAAAACTCATCGATTAAGACCGCTGCTTCATGCATATCATACACCGAGCGTGTCTCATATTCTGCTTGCTCATGGACAAAGGTCGTACCGAGCACAAGTAGATCCAGTCGATCCAACGGGCGCTTTTGTTCCTCCGTCAGACCAATCGCATCCGGGCAATACACCCAGCTAAAATCCTGCTTTTCCAGACGATACGCGTAGGAATACCCGTTGTGCCCGTGATTTACCTTCCACGGCGTTAGCTTCCAGCCGCTCAAAATCATGCCATCGTCATTGGCGATCATTTCCAGATGACGACTTATCCATGGAAATTGGCGCAGGATCAGATCGAGCACTTCTTGCGGTGCAAATACACGACCCTGCTTATTTTGCCAGCGACAGGCATCTGCCCATTCCGGTAACCCACCAATATGATCAAAATGGGCATGGGTAATCACAATATCGGTAATATCAGCACGTCGATTGATCATTTCCATTTGCAATCGCCAGTCAGGCCCGCAATCCATCAGGAAATCGCCACCTGTACCTTCGATGAGTACTGAGGAACGCAGTCTACGGTTACTACCTCCGCTACGCGCCTCCTCACACACTTCACAATCACAATATACGCGGGGAACCCCCATCGCATCTCCGGTACCCAAAAAAGTTAATCGGTCCACTATGCGTCCGTTCATTCCGTCTTCTCTCCTTGTGCCTGATGATATCATCTTTGCTCGTCATGATTACAGTATGCGGATTGGCAAGCTTACATCCAACGTATACACCGCCTGGATCGTCTGCTACAGGTACACACGCTGATGGATGATGCCGGATGATGAAGCAGACTCTACCTGGCGTATCGCCATCACCTCATGCCCGAATACCACTCCCAACCGAGAGAAAACCGCGCTTCCGATCTGCGCCAGCGAAGTAGCTAAGGACGCGATCCGTTCAGCCGTAATTGCGAATAAAAAAGTCAGGCTGTTTATATTGAACTATAGTTATTTATATCCATAGGATTATATCTTAGAGTATACCATTTTCCTGAAATTTGCGACATCCGCTCATTCCAACTTCCTACGGCAAATCGATCGCTTTTCTTCAGGGATGACTATAGACATACAAAAAAGGGAAAAGCCGCTATTCGCGCTTTTTCCCCTGTTTATTTCCCTAGTTTTCTGTTCTATTACATGCAGATATAAAACGACGTTATTCCGTGGCTTCAGCTCTCCATACTAGCATGCCGTGCCATCGATCCTGTACTGATATCATCTACTTGATATTATCTACTGACATCATCGCCGATAACAGTGTGAGAACTAGCTTCGTAAAAGATAAAAGATAATGAAGTGTAAGAGATCATCTACACCTGCATACGAGCCCATTTAAATACCTGCTAGCACCTGATACCAGATACCACGCTTAGAATATAATGTGCTGCGTACCTCGCTCCAGCCTCCGAGATATTGAATATCAAACAGTCCTGGTGGCGTTGGATACTGTTGCTTATGCTTGTTAAATACGGTCTGATCGACTGGACGGAAGCCATTTTGTGCAAAAATCTCCTGCGCTTCTGGTGTGTACAAATATTGCAGAAATGCTTCTGCTACCTTGCGCGTACCATGCTTGTCCACATAGGAATCGACAACAGCCGCTGGATTTTCGATCAAAATCGTATCGTCCGGTACGACCAGATCATATGCTGCTCCCTTTGCCATCCGTGCCAGCAATTCATTTTCATAGGTAACGATCACATCACCGACACCATATTCAAAGGCTGCCATCGAGGCGCGTCCACTTTTATCAAGCGATTCGATATTTTGATGCACAGCCTCCAGAAATGCTTTGGCTGCTGCTGGATCTTTTTTGCCTTCTGTTCGTTCGGAGGCTTTCAGTCCAGCACCATAGATGGCGTTAATATCCCATTGTGCGCCGCCCGAGGTTTTCGGATTTGGGTACAGCACTTTCACACCAGGACGGGTCAAATCCTGAAAGCTATGAATGCCGAGTGGATTCCCTTTGCGTGTCCCGAGCACGACAATGGAGCGCGTGATCATGCTATTGTCCGGTGCTTCCTTTTTCCATTGCTTGTTGACCAGTCCAGCCTTGACCAGCTTATCAATATCACCTTCCAGTGACAGCACCGCTACATCTGCTTCAAAGCCACCTGCAATCGCTCGTGCCTGTGTACCTGAAGCTTCATACGATTCCTGAAAGGTAACGGTCTGCCCTGTCTTCTGCTTCCAATACGCCTGAAACTTTGGCAAAATCTCACCAAGCGCATCCTTAGCTACACTATATGCACCGATCACTAGCGTTACGTCCCCGTTATTCGCAGATGCCGCTGCTGCGGATGGTTCACTGGCACTCTTGCCGCAACCAGATAAAACCACCGTCAGCAGCATGAGCACTGCCAGCATACCGATACTGTATCGTTTCCAACGTGTAGCTATTCGTATTGTTTTCACGTCGGCTTCCTCCCTCTGATCAGCCATTTGACCGATGATCCCATTCTGTACCTGTAGTATTTTCTGCTACGTATCGGCTGTATTTAAATGAACATCGACACATTGTCCGCCTTGAGTGCATTTTCAGCAATCCAGCTTTCTTCCTCGTTAAACAGGTACGCACGGTGCACCAGCACATGTACCTCCTGTCCAACCTCCAGCGTTTCCTTTTCCAGCGAACGATAGGTGATCAGACGGCTTGCTCCCACTTCCACCTCGACCATCCACTGACTTCCACGGAAATGGAGATGTCGCACGGTTCCCTTTTCTGTAGCTGATAATAGACGGAACTCACCAGCATGACCGATCTCGATATACTCGGGACGAATCAGTGCACGCGAAGCCTGTGAGCTATTTTCAAAGCCCTTCAGTCGATTCACATCCTCAATAATGGTCGATTCTCCGATAAAGGAAGCGACAAACGGCGTGGAAGGCTGCTTATAAATGTCCCATGGTGTCCCCTTCTGCTCGACACGTCCACCATTAATGATCATAATCTCGTCAGCAACCTCAATCGCCTCATCCTGATCATGGGTGACAAAGATCGAGGTAATGCCGACACGCTCGATCAGCTCGCGCAACCAGGTGCGTAGCTCCTGCCGAATCTTCGCATCAATCGCGGCAAATGGCTCATCCAGTAGTAAGAGCTGTGGCTCCGGTGCAAGCGCACGGGCAAAGGCAACACGCTGACGCTGCCCACCGGATAGCTGATGAGGATAGCGATTCTCAAATCCAGACAACCCTGTCAGCTCTACTAGCTCCTGTACACGCTCGCGGATCGCAGGCTTCTTGAGCTTTTTTACCTTTAGACCAAAGGCGATATTTTCAAATACAGTCATATGCTTAAATAGCGCATAGTTCTGAAATACAAAGCCGATCTCTCGCTCCTGTGGCGGCAAATTATTCACACGCTGACCGTGGAATACGATATCACCGCTATCCGGCGTCTCCAGCCCTGCCAGCATACGCAGAATCGATGTTTTACCCCCACCACTTGGGCCGAGCAGACCGATCAGATGCCCTTTTTCAATCGAAAAGCTGACGTCCTTAACCGCATGAAATTGACCAAAATGCTTGTCCAGATTGCGAACCTCGATATGCATATCAATGCACTTCCTTTCGTTTCTTCGCACGCTCCATGAGCAGTAATAGCCCGATTGAGAATACCGCCAGCACAAGCGCAACGCCATTCGCTGCGGTCACATTGAAGTTCTCCATATCCTGATAAACGAGCGTTGTCGCCGTTTGCGTTTTGTTAATAATGTTACCGGACACAACCAGCACGGCGCCGAACTCACCCAGCGAGCGCGCCACCGTCAGAATCGTTCCATAAATGACCGCCCAGCGAATTGATGGCCAGGTCACCTGCCAGAACGTTCTCCAGCTATATGCCCCCAGTGTAGAGGCCGCCTGCTCCTGATCGGTGCCCAGCTCCTGTAGTACAGGCATCACCTCGCGTACCATAAGCGGAAAAGTGACAAATAAGGTGGCAATTACCATGCCCGGAAATGCATATACTACCTTAAAGCCAATCTGCTCGAAAAATGCACCTACAATCGTATCCGGCCCAAGCAGCAAGACGATCATCAGACCACCGATAACCGGCGATACCGCATAAGGCAGATCGACAATACTGTTAAACAATTGCCGCAGGCGCCGACTCAGCCATGTCGCACGTACAAGATAGATGCCCATCATAATGCCGAATAGTCCATTGAGCAGCGTAACGACCAGCACAATCAAGCCGGTCATCTTGAGCGCATGCAGTGCCTCTGGCCGTGCCAGTGCCTTTATAAAACCACTCGTGCCTTCACCAAAGGCACCTGTTGCCAGTACAACAAGCGGAATCAGAATCAGAATGCTGAACACAAGCCAGGTGAGCGTAATCCATAATCTTTTCATGTGTCCGCTCTCCTTGTTTGCACGAGATTAATCAACCATAGAATTAAGAAGGATAAGGTGAGCAGCAGAATAGAGACGGCTGCCGCCCCTGCTTCATTGTCACTCTCCACCTCGCCGAAAATGTACACCGATGCGGTCAACGTTCGTCCCGGAATATTACCAGCGACCAGCACAACCGCTCCAAACTCAGCCAGCGCCCGTGAAAAGGCGAGCATCGCTCCACTCAAAATCCCTGGTAGCATCGCTGGTAAAATCACTCGAAAAAAGGTCAATGCACGCGATGCACCAAGCGTATACGATGCCTCTTCTGCCGATGTATCCAGCTCCTCCAGCAGCGGCTGAATCGCCCGGATCACAAATGGAAATGTAACAAATACCATCGCTACGACAATCGCTGGCTGGTGAAATACCAGGTCCAGTCCAAGTGCCGAAGCTGCACGTCCGACGACACTATGTGGCCCGAGCAGTACGAGAATCATCAGCCCTCCTACCGCAGTCGGTAGCGCAAACGGTAGATCGACAATGCTGTTCAGTAGCGATTTGCCGGGAAAGTCATACCGCACAAGCACCCAGGCAGACATCGTCCCGATCGCCACATTGATAACCGTGGCCACTAACGCAAGCTGTAGGGTGAGCAGCACCGCCTTCCATGCAATCGGATCAGCTATATTTTGTACAAATGCGCTCCAGCCATCCGATAGCGAGTTCACATATACACCTGCAATCGGCAGTACGATCAGTATTAAAAAATAAAGTAATACAGTTGTGCGAAAGCCCCATGTCCAGCCCTTGTGTCGAATCCAGGTATTATTCACGTCATAACCCCTTTACCATTGACCAGTGATAGTTCAAAGCGAGTACTCCGTTCCTTGCATCCGAGTCATTATATCGATTGATTTGGTATAATGCGTTCGAATCTTTTCATTTAACCTTTATTTCCTATTAGGATACTTGGTTTTAAATCTTAGCCATACTTTAGCAAAATCGTCACATTTGCGTCAATGTCCTCACAACTTTTTGCCAAAATGATTAATAGTGGCGACGAAAAGCTCTAATTTAGACTTTTCTGAGATAAAAATGACCGCTATATCGCTGAATAGAGGCGATATTCACGCATTTGTCACCCTACCGTGGAATTATGTTTTGCATTACTGAAACTGTATCGGTTACAGTCACTTTCTTACTTTCCTATTCAAGCCATAGCTAATTCGGGTAATATAAGAGCAGAATCATGGCCGAAAATGATCATTTGACGATCATTTTGTGCAAGAACAACGAGTGTAAGCACCAGACTGACAAAAAGCCAATTAGGAGGGAATACGATGCTGGAAACGATCACAATTTCAACTCACAAACGCGATGAAATTAGAGATATTACACGAGATGTGGCTGCACTGGTGAGCCAGAGCGGCGTTCAGAGCGGAATTGTTATTATTTATTGTCCGCATACGACAGCAGGGATCGCAATCAATGAAAATGCCGACCCTGACGTAAAGCATGATGTATTAATGCGACTGGATGAGGTCTATCCGTGGGAGCATCCAAAGTATCGCCATATGGAAGGCAATACAGCCTCACACCTCAAATCCATCACAACCGGGCCATCCCAGACAGTCATTATTGATGGTGGGCATATGCTGCTAGGACGCTGGCAGGGTATCTATTTCTGTGAGTTCGATGGGCCTCGTACACGTGAATATGTAGTGAAAATTATGGAAGGCTGAGTGGTACTATAATTCTCCTATATCGCTATAACATTCTTGTGCTGGCGATCCTGGCGGTGTGGTTCTTGCTGAGTGGTACTATCCTATATCGCTATAACTGTTCTATGTAGCTATAACTTTTTATTTAGTGATAACTTTCTTTTTAGTTATCACCTTCTGTTTAGCTATAGTTAGTTCATAGAAGTACAGTTAGTTTATAAAACGATCGACAGTCTATCCAGCTATAACAGGTTGAGAATAAAGTACACAAAAAGGCGGCTTCCTGATCTCTGTCATCAGGTGAGCCGCCTTTTATGTTGATTACCGTGATCGGTAAGATTATCCTTGCTCTGACTCCCTTGTCCGCTATAGGGATTCAACGTTTTGACAGGGGAAAGTCTTAAAGTGTGCAGACGCACAGCATCCATGGGTTACATCCTTTTTCACTATAGATTTTACTTCTACTGTATCCTGTTTCACCGGGATGCCTGAACGAGTGTGAAGCTATGCTGAACAGAGGCATTCCCCTCTAACCTTCAACGTCTCGCTCACAGTACCCGGCACAGTGTTTTAACATGCGCATTGGCGGCAGCTTCGACTTCCTCATACGTGACTCGATCCTGAATATAATACGAGATAAAGCCAAGGATCGATAAAAATAAACTCAATGGCACGGTATGCATTGCTTCCAGCGAATGCTCATTCAGATCCATATTGCCTCTCACAATCGAAGCAAACACTTCAAAGCAGCGTGCTTGCTCAGCACGACAATAGCTCAGCAGCTCTTCGTCACGAATCATAAACATAATCTCATATTGATGCGCATTATTCAGTCCAAAGCGAATAAATTCCAGCAGCAGACGTTCCACCTTGCCCGTCTCCCCTTGCTCTGGCATATCCTTTACCTGATTCAGCAATTGACATAGATGATCAAAGTCCTCCATCACAATCGCATAAAACAATTCTGCTTTTTCCTTAAAATGATAATAAAGCGAACCATGGCTGTATCCCAGATGCTGACCAATACTTCGCATCGATATCGCTCGATATCCTTTTGTCACAAATAGATGCCTGGCGGCTTCCAAAATTCTCTCTCTTGATAACTCCTGCTCAACCGCTCTACGCGCCATAGTGTGATTCCCCTTCAAGCAAGCATTTTGCATGATCCGTTCCGTATCATCTGTCTGTACGTATGGCTGTATACTCGCCATCTATAGCTCGAAAACGGCATACCCCGCTTGCCAATTTCAGTCCAGATGATGGTCATGAGCGGATACATGACGTCATCGATTCTTCTTATCCGGTATGATCTGCAATCCCTACAGATCGTTCACTCTGCAAAGTAACGCTGCTCTCCCCGTGTAATGACGGATTGTCCCTGAGTAAGATCGGTCATCCAGGCTTCAAATGCGTCCGATTCATTGGCAACCGGTAGGCAATTTAAAATGACCTTGTCCGTGAATTCGGTTTCCCCCATGCGAATATCACGATTACGCAGCTCATTTTCCAGTTTGCCAAGCCATGTATAATCAATCTCGACCCGCACCTGCTGATGAAGCACACGGGTGATCGCCTTGCCTGCTTCAATCGCCGCAACTGCACCATCCGTATACGCACGGATCAATCCACCTGCACCTAGCATAATACCGCCAAAATAACGAGTGACCACAATGACGATATCCTGCAACCCCTGGTTTTTGATCACCTCCAAAATCGGCTTACCCGCCGTACCACTGGGCTCCCCATCATCGGACTGACGCTGAAGCTCTCCGCGCGAGCCGATCAGATAGGCAGAGCAATTATGCGTGGCGTTCCAATGCTGTTTTTTGATGCTCTCGATAAACTCGAGTGCTTCTTCCTCTGTTGCCACTGGCTTGGAGTGACCGATGAAACGCGACTTTTTGATAACAATCTCTTTTTCGCCGGCTTCCTGTATCGTTTTGTAGCGTTCTGGCTTGTCTGTTGTCATGATGTTCCTTTCCTTGTATAAGATCATTCTTGCCGATCGTATGAGGCAGAACAAACAATAGGTATTAGTATATATTCATGAGCAAATGCCTGCACGATATGAGTATGATAGCACCGATGGTCTTCCCACAGTTACTAAAGATATCATACACCATATTTAGGTATCAAGAAAGCAGCCCCCCGACACTCCGGTCAGAGAACTGCTTTCCTCGTGAAGTTTATCCTATTTTACATCAAAAGTAGCTCTGTCGAAAAGACCTTTACAGAAGCTTCTTCAGCAAATTCAAACAAATGCTCGCTGGATTATTCGGAAAGACGTGCTTCCAGCTCCGCTTTTTGCTTTTCAAAGCCCGGTTTGCCCAGCAGAGCAAACATGTTCTTTTTGTAAGCCTCTACGCCTTCCTGGTCAAATGGATTCACGCCAGACAGGTAACCGCTGATGCCGCAAGCTTTCTCGAAGAAGTAGACGAGGTAGCCGAAGGAATATGGCGTTTGGTCTGGAATGTTAACGATTAGGTTAGGTACCTGTCCGTCAGTGTGTGCCAGCAATGTGCCCTGGAATGCTTTTTTGTTAACAAAGTCCAGCGTTTTGCCAGCCAGGAAGTTCAGACCATCCAGATCCTCTGGATCTTCTTCAATCGTAATATGGCTTGCCACTTCTTCAACCTGAATCACAGTTTCGAAGATGTTACGGCTACCATCCTGAATGAATTGACCCATGGAGTGCAGGTCAGTCGAGAAATCAACCGCTGCTGGGAAGATACCCTTGAAGTCTTTACCTTCACTCTCGCCGTACAGCTGTTTCCACCATTCGGATACGAAGTGCAGGGATGGCTCGTAGTTGACGAGAATTTCGATTGCTTTACCTTTACGGTGCAGGGCGTTACGTACCGCTGCATACTGGTAGCTTTCATTTTCAGCAACATTTGGATTGCTGTATTCTTTCGCTGCCGCTGCTGCGCCGTCCATCATTTCCTGAATGTTGATGCCCGCTGTCGCGATTGGCAGCAGACCAACAGGAGTCAGTACGGAATAGCGTCCACCTACATCATCAGGGATGATAAAGCTCTCGTAGCCTTCTGCATCCGCCAGTGTTTTCAGTGCGCCTTTTGCACGATCTGTTGTCGCATAGATGCGTTTTCTTGCTTCTTCTTTACCGTATTTTTTCTCCAGCTCAGCGCGGAAAATACGGAATGCAATTGCTGGCTCGGTTGTTGTACCGGATTTGGAAATAACGTTAACCGAGAAATCCTTACCTTCGATCACTTCCAGCAGATGGTTCACATAAGTGGAGCTGATGTTGTTACCTGCAAAATAGATTTCTGGTGTTTTGCGTTTGTCTTTTGGCAGTACATTGTAGAAGGAATGGCTCAGCATTTCAATCGCTGCGCGCGCACCTAAGTAAGAACCACCGATACCGATTACGATCAGTACATCGGAGTCGCTCTGGATTTTTGTTGCTGCTTTTTGAATGCGAGCAAACTCATCCTTGTCGTAGCTGTTCGGCAGATCGATCCAGCCGAGGTAGTCAGAGCCTGCACCTGTACCGTTATGAAGCTGCTCATGCGCAAGACGAATCGGCTCAGCGAAGTAATCCACTTCATGTTGAGCAACAAAAGAAAGAGCTTTGCTGTAGTCAAATTTCACTTTTTTAGACATAATTCAATACCCTCCCATAAATTCATTCTGTATGCAGCACCTTGCTGCACCGTACCCCCGGCAGCCAGCTCATGCTTTCATAGCTGGCTGTGCGAGGCAAACCCAATGTTAAGTATGACGCGATGCACGCATCAATGCAAGCTGATGCACGCAGGATGCCGATAACGCATCACGTCTGTGCTTCCAGTAAGCGTCAGGCATAATAACCATTCACTCATATATAGCGCTATAGCAGGCTTTATACGTCGTGACTGGACAGCCTCTTCTCTTACGCCATGCAAATCCATGCGTCAATCAACAAGCTTGATGGGTCTGTATCCAGCGGAGCGGAAATGTTCTGGATGTCGGAACACAGACCCATGCCATGTATACATGTAGCACACACCGATATGTTTACCCGGATTATCCGGTTTCCAAAACTAGAATGCCACCACACAAGTCATCCTCGCATACGAAGATGCTAGCCAGACGTCAGTATAATCCAGTCCATCTGCCATGACCAATGACTTATGTTATAGCTAACCAGTCGGATCGATTAGGAATACGAACAGCAATAGTCGGTAACTGTGCTGATCTCCAGCTTGAAGCGTGTATTGGCTGGCACCTCAAATGTAGCCGTACCATCGATGTGCAGCCATTCCTCGCTACCTGGTAACAGAACGGATAGCTTACCTGCCAGAATCTCCATCGTTTCATGCTGATCTGTACCAAACTCATACGAGCCTGGCAGCATAATGCCCAGTGTCACTTTGCTTCCATCCGGCAACAATACGGTTCTGCTCGTTACCTTGCCATCATAATATACATTTGCTTGCTTGATTACAGTTACATTTTCGAATTGGCTCATTCGTCATTCCGCTCCCTGCATGTGTAATGGCATTACCTTTGGCATTGTGACAGCAGCAATTTTACAACCTCGCGCTGCCATCTAATCCACAATCGCTCTGAAATATATCAGAAAAAAGCGCAGGGGCGGCGCTTGGCCACCTCTGCACCTTGTAAGCAATTTATTCTATGCGTGTTCCAAAAAGCTTAGGACAGCAGACCTTTTACTTTTTGTACAACGTTGTCTACAGTGAAGCCGTACTCAGCGATTACGCGGTCGCCAGGAGCGGAAGCACCGAAGGTAGTAATACCCAGGATTGCGCCTTTGTCGCCCACATAACGCTCCCAACCGAAGGTTTGAGCCATTTCGATTGCAAGACGTGGTTTCACATCTGGCAACAGAACGGAATCACGGTATGCTTGATCTTGTTTCTCGAACAGTTCCCAGCTTGGCATGCTGATAACGCGAACTTCGATACCTTCCGCAGCAAGAGCTTCCTGTGCTTTAACAGCCAGTTGAACCTCAGAACCTGTTGCGATCAGTTGCGCTACCGGTTGACCCGCTTTAGCATCGGATACCACGTAAGCACCTTTTTTGATGTTTTCGCGTACGCCTTCTGTTGTACCAGCCAGAATTGGCAGGTTTTGACGAGTCAGCACGAGTGCGATTGGACCGCCTTTGTTTTCAACAGCGTGTGCCCATGCAGCCGAAGTCTCGTTACCATCCGCAGGACGGATTGTAGTCAGACCTGGAATGATGCGCAGGGAAGCCAGTTGCTCGATTGGTTCGTGTGTAGGACCGTCTTCACCAACAGCGATACTGTCGTGAGTCAGTACATACGTTACAGGCAGACCCATCAGAGCAGCCAGACGTACAGCTGGACGCAGGTAGTCGGTAAATACGAAGAACGTACCGCCGAATACTTTGATACCGCCGTGCAGAGCAATACCGTTCATTGCACCAGCCATCGCGAATTCGCGAACGCCGAAGTAGATGTTACGGCCAGCACGTGTTTCAGGTGTGAAGTTGTCCAGACCTTTCAGGTGAGTCATTGTGGAGCTCTCCAGGTCAGCAGAACCGCCTGCCAGCTGAGGAACACCGTTGATCAGACCATTCAGTGCGTTACCAGAAGCTACGCGTGTCGATACCGCTTTGTCTTCTGTGCTATAGAATGGCAGTTCTTTATCCCAGCCATCAGCCAGGTTACCAGAGAATGCAGACTCAAATTGAGCAGCCAGTTCTGGATTTTCTTTTTTGTATTGTGCAAACATGTCGTTCCATGCTTTGTTGGCTTCTACGCCGCGTTCTTTCACTTTTGCAAAGTGTTCGCGTACTTCGTCTGGTACGTAGAAATCTTCTTCGTACGTCCACTCGTAGAATTCTTTTGTCAGCTTCGCTTCTGCAGAACCCAGTGGGGAACCGTGCGTACCGCCGTGACCGCCGATACCTTGTTTGTTCGGGCTACCGTAACCGATCACTGTTTTCACTTCGATCAGTGTTGGACGGGAAGTGTCAGCTTTCGCTTCTGCCAGTGCCGCTTCGATTGCAGGCAGATCGTTACCGTCTTCTACACGCAGCACTTGCCAGCCGTATGCTTTATAACGATCTTCTACATTTTCAGAGAAGGACAGATTAGCTTTACCATCCAGTGTGATGTCGTTTGAATCGTACAGCATGATCAGTTTGCCCAGTTTCATGTGACCTGCCATAGAAGCAGCTTCACTTGCTACGCCTTCCATCATATCGCCATCACCACAGATTGCATAAGTGAAATGGTCGATTACGTTAGCGTTGCCTTTATTATAAGTAGCTGCCAGATGTGCTTCAGCGATTGCCATACCTACTGCCATCGCTACACCTTGACCCAGTGGGCCAGTTGTTGCATCTACACCAGCAGTGTGGCCAAATTCAGGGTGACCTGGAGTTTTACTTCCCCATTGACGGAAGTTTTTGATTTCGTCCATTTCCAGACCGTAGCCGGACAGATGCAGCAGGCTGTACAATAGCATGGAGCCGTGACCTGCAGACAGCACGAAACGATCGCGGTTTACCCAGGTTGGGTTCGCCGGATTGTGTGTCATTGTTTTAGCGAACAATTGGTAGCCCATTGGCGCGGAGCCCATTGGCATACCAGGGTGTCCAGAATTAGCTTTCTCGATTGCGTCGATAGAAAGCGTACGAATTGTGGAAATCGAAAGATTGTCCACGTTAGAGTTTTCGGATTTGGAGATGCTTTGTTCTTGCTCTTGTTTCTTGTCAGTCATGTTAATCCTCCTCATTCTTCTTGGTAAAGCGAGGTGCTCGGCTCTTATTTCATTTGAAACAAGATCGTCTATTCCGTTTGAATACCTCTCAAATGAAATATGTCCCTTGAGTCTTTCAATTTGACTTATTAACCCTTTGTCCATTGTAACACTAGTTTGGACAGTTTACCATATCGTTATTTTGTTCCACTGTATTTATACCCAATATCCCCTATACGAAAAGAGGAGGACTGTATTTTGCGTACGATTATTAGACAGGGATTGCTAGCTGGATTGATCAGCGGCATCGTGCTCGGGCTTGTATTGAAATGGATTCAGTACCGTACCGGATCACTTGTGTACACATTATTGTTGAATATTGATTTTGTTCCATTATTGCCACCGCGCTTGCCTGAATGGTTAGAATTTGCGCTGCATCTAGTGGTTGCCCTTGTGCTTGGTGTTCTTTTTAGATGGTGGATCACACGTTGGCAGCATCCGTGGCTGGCAGGACTGGCGCTTGGCTTCGCCTCATCGTTATTATTTTTCCCACTAACGATGCTGTCTGATCGGGTGCCTGCGGTGCAGGATTGGCAGGCTTATATGTACTGGCTGAGCGGGCATGTGCTGTATGGGCTGGTGCTTGGTGCTGCTGGTGCCTTGCAGATGCGGAAGTAAGCTGGCTGATCCGGTTTGAATGTAAACGGAATGTGGACGGCTAGTATGATGAGTCTAGTCTACTCCTTATCGTGAGCGAGTAAATGCACCGGACAAACGAACATGTAAGCAGTAATTCATGCTGATTAGACTCATGTTCATTTAAAATAGCATTTCAATATTAACCGTGCATTAAAGGGAATAAAAAATAACAGCCTTTTGCATCTCACAGACAGATGAAGGATGAGCTTCGTCTCGTCGGTTGGAAGAAAGGCTGTTATCGTTTGGATGTTACGAATTTAGCTGTTGTACGCTTAGGATGAAGCCTATAGCATTAAATTCGCTATCCCATGTATATGATGGGTATGCTTATTCTACAGTTGTTTGGTTATTGATCCTCAAGTTTAAAATCGAATTCTACCCTCAACGATCAATTCGAAAATACATAACCACCGAAAATATAACCGCTGCTATCCTGTGCAATATAGTTTAACGTGCCAGAATATCCTCCTCGGTTATAGTAATAGGTTGGCCCCGGATTATTGGGTAAGCGAACCTCTACATACTTGCTTGCTGTGGGCACACTCAAAGTTGGCTGCGCAGCTGAAACAGAAGCTGGAGCGGAAACGAAAGCCAGTGCTCCTACAACTAGAGCAGAAGATACAAGCATTTTCCAAGCTACATTCACAAATTTCATAGTTACGCTCTCCTTTGATATGTATTTTGATAACGTTTACATTTTAGCATAAAATTACACAATAGTAAAATTAATGGAAGTGTTATTGATTGAGCCTTTTAATATGTGATGTTAAAAGAAATTTTGAAAAAGATTAAAACGAATTTAAAACAGATTCACGACTTGCTTGATGGTAGCTTAAAACCGTTTGTAGAATTAATGAAGATTCATTGGATAATGCTCTAAGCTTTGCTTGGATACTTTTCATTTAACGTCTACTACGAGGGTGGCAAACTCAATATCCATATAAAAATGCCACTCTCATTATAAGAGTGGCATTTGGCATCCCTATACTTTTAAACTATCCAACATAGCTTGGATTACCATGCATCTATTTCAAGCACAATTAGTTAAAAACAACCGTCTTGTTCTGATGTACTAGAATGCGATCCTCTACATGCCATTGTACAGCACGTGCCAGTACTACACGCTCAATCGTACGACCGATACGCTTCAATTCATTTACGTTATCGCTGTGACTCACACGCTGCACGTCTTGCTCGATGATCGGGCCACCATCTAGCTCCTCGGTAACATAGTGCGCTGTTGCACCGATAATTTTCACACCGCGATCATAAGCTTGCGCATATGGCTTACCGCCGACAAAGGCTGGCAAGAAGGAGTGGTGAATATTGATGATGCGGTTACGATAATGCTCGATAAACGATGGCGAGATGATCTGCATGTAACGCGCCAGCACGATCACATCGATATCCGAACCGATCACTTCGAG
Organism: Paenibacillus hunanensis; assembly: GCF_034055775.1. NCBI lineage: Bacteria > Bacillati > Bacillota > Bacilli > Caryophanales > Paenibacillaceae > Paenibacillus > Paenibacillus hunanensis. Next base: position 4,251,513 of record NZ_CP139194.1, read on the forward strand.
CTGACGGCGCTCTGCCTCCTGCTTCGTATCCGCTGTAACCGGAATATGATGGAATGGAATACCGAACGATTCCACATAGCTGCGCATATCATTGTGGTTGCTCACAACCATAGCGATTTCGGCATCCAGATCGCCTGCCTGCCAGTGCCAGAGCAGCTCAACCAGACAATGATCTTCTTTAGAAACAAAGATAGCCAGACGCTTTTTACGACTTACTTGATTGATTGTCCATTTCATCTGGAAACGACCTGCAATACCTTCAAAGCTCTGCTGCAAGGATTCCAGGTTATCTGCCAGTTGCGGCAGATCGAACTCTACACGCATGAAAAACATGCCGCCATCCGGGTCCATCGTATATTGATCCGATTGCACAATATTAGCGCCGTGCTCATACAAAAACTGAGAAACTGCTGCTACAATACCCGGTCCATCCGGACAGGAGATGAGCATACGTGCACGGTTATCCTGCGGTTCGCGTGCAGATCGATTTTGTTTAACATGTACTTCCATAATACATTCATATCCTCCTTAAATAACGATACAATGGCATATTATCTTCTCAGACAGAGTCTATAGTCGGGGTGCTTCTAGTAACACAAGGCTAAGCAAAGATGCCGCTTTGATAGATAACTCGCTCTACTGTTCGTATCTGAGCTTATTCGTCTCTGTGCTTCCTCACCATGCTATAGTGACTCGTATTCTGATCGTCCACTCGCTCTTTATTCAGCAGCTCCAGTATGTTCTTATTCCAAACACTAACCGTCCACTGCATCCAATTAGCCGATATGGCAAAATATCTTATATTACAATCTATGTGATATGCCACGCAAAGTAAATAGATTTCTTGCTTATAGGCCAGAAATCGACTATCCTAATATACCGCATTAAAGCGAAAAAGAACATGCAAAAAATAATCCCGGCGTTTACCGGGATTATTAGAATATGAATAAAGAATAGTGTAGAGAATATTCAGTGCAAGTATAAAGAAACACTTACAGTGATTGTTTTCCTGCCAGCCAGGCAATCAGACGCGAATTGATCTGCTCTTCACGCAGTGTAGTAAACAGGCCTTCTTCCGCGACTAGATCATACAGACGCTCCAGCGGCTCACGCGGATCGGCTTTACGTGCTTTCGCATCGTTTTTCAGCACTGCCCACGTATCGAGCACATAAGTACGTGCATCGATTCCTTTTCCATCAAAGAATTGGTGCAGCTTGCCCACATCGTCAACAAACTCATTGCCAAAGCGTCCAGCCACATCACCACGCAGCAACGCAATTTCAATCTCATACATCGGATGCTGTTTTTTCGCATCTTTTCCGATCCAAGGCGTTTCCAGAATGAATGGACGATTTTTCAGCTTCTCATGGTGCACAACACGCTGAATCGCCTCATAGCCAATCCAACCCGAGCCGATCGGAGTATGGCGGTCTTTACCTGCGCCAACTGGATTTTTACTATCGTTCACGTGCACAACAGCGATACGATCAAGCCCAACGGTTCGGTCAAACTCATCCAGCACGCCATCCAGATTGTTCACCAGATCATAGCCTGCATCATGCGTGTGACAGGTATCAAAGCATACGGTCAGACGCTCATTGTGCGGCACAAGATCCATAATACGAGCGATCTCTTCAAAGCTACGCCCAATTTCTGTTCCTTTACCAGCCATCGTTTCAAGTGCGATATTTACATCTGTTTCGCGTACGCCAGCCAGAACCTGCTCCAAACCTGCCGCGATTCGTTTGATGCCATACTCAGCATCCATATCGGTAAAAGCACCTGGATGCAGAACAATATTGCGTACACCAATTTCATGCGTACGATGAATTTCTTCCTGCAAAAAGTTTACAGCCAGCTCATACGTATTTTCTTTATACGAGCCAAGATTGATGATATACGGTGCATGGACAACAATTTCCTCAACGCCCATTGCATCCATTTTCGCTTTACCTTCTTCGATGAACATCGTGTCCATCGGTTTACGGCGCGTGTTTTGCGGTGCGCCTGTATAGATCATAAACGAGCTTGATCCATATTGATCTGCCTCAGTTGCTGCACTGAGCAGACCTTTATTTGAAAACGATACATGAGAACCAATTTTCAACACGTTCTTTTCCTCCTTGGTGAAAGCTACTCTGTCCTTACTGGCGATACTTCTCATTCATATAGCTGGCGTGCAAATGGCATGGTATCATGCTACTTCATATAGAACTTAACCTCATAGCATATTCTAGTTCCTTAATCTGTAATTCCCTGATGTACACATACATATGCCCAGCAAAACGTATAGCATACTCTACACTTACCCGTATGCCACTTCATAAAAGCGCCAGTTGAATCTCACCTATTTTAACGTGAATAGTCCCAGAAAGCTAGAAATCCTCGATGAAGAAATGATAAATAGAATAACAGGTCAGTAGCCCCCATTCATGGGTAATACATAATAAGACATCCTATAATTGCACGCGTTTCGGTAAGCAAGCTCATACGATTGCAGGTTTGCAGAATATCCTCTGCAATGGATAGATTGACACAACCCCAACATCTTCTTACCTTATGATTAACGTATTCTACCCCATATGATCGCGTTTCGATGATCGGCGAATCCGCTTAACCATGAATCATTGCATCTTGAAATGAATCCTTATTCGTACATTGCATCATTATCCATATCTATGATCTGACCAAGGGGGAATTGCTATGAAAATTGTAATTTGCGGCGGTACAGGCTTTGTCGGCAAGCATCTTGTTCCATACTGGCTGAATGAAGGACACGAGGTCATCATCGTCACCCGGCATCTGACACCAGAACGCTCTAGTGCAGAACGTGTTCACTATATGACGTGGGATGATCTGGAGCAACGTCCAGAAAAGATCGAAGGTGTTGATGCGCTGGTGAATCTATCCGGCGAATCGCTCAATCAGCGTTGGACAACAAAAACCAAGCTGGATCTGGTCGAATCCCGAATGCGTACCGTCAATATCGTTTCCAAAGCACTTGAAAAGCTACAACACAAACCAGAGGTTGTCGTGCAAGCGAGCGCTATGGCGATCTACGGTACATCCGACGAGGAAACCTTTGACGAAAGCAGTGAACGACGTACGATGAACTTCCCTTCCAGCTTAGCCGAGCAATGGGAAGCTGTTGCAGATAGTATTAAGGACGTTCGTCTGATCAAGCTACGCATCAGCCTGGTGCTGGGAAAAGATGGCGGCGCCTATCCACTAATGAGCCTGCCATATAAGCTATATGCTGGTGGAAAAATCGGCTCCGGTCATCAATGGGTATCCTGGATTCATATTGATGATATGGTGCGCTTAATCGATTTTTGTATTCAAAATAAAGAAGTAGAAGGTCCGGTAAATGCTTCCTCTCCAGGCCCTGTGCGTTACGCAGAGTTCGGCGCCACCCTTGCCAAAGTGATGCATCGTCCACACTGGTTCCATGTGCCTTCATTCGCTATTAAGCCTGTGCTTGGTGAAATGTCTGTTATCCTACTCCAAGGTCAACGCGTTATCCCACAAAAGGCATTGGATCATGGGTTTACATTCCACTACCCTGATCTGCGCTCAGCGATTGCTGAACTGGAAGGGAAGGAAGTTGCTGTTCACAAAAATAAGCGTGCGTGAGAATGAATAAATTTATGTGTGTGTGTGTGTATGTATGTATGCATGCATGTGTGGTGTGATTTGAGCTATGTATGATCCGCTTGATGATATTGAGAAGTTGAGTGGATGTGTAATTTGACTCGGCTTACGATTGGGTATGGTACCGATCAATCGCAATAGTACCATTCGATATTACTCTGAAAAGTCACAATAACCCGCAATAGATGAAATCGTTCTGCACAAGCATGTTTAGAATCGATTTCAAATTGCGGGTATTGTTTTTGTGATTTCACTTGTTTGAGTCAGTGGTAGTTTTGTAGTTTTGTAGTTCTGTGGTTCTGTCATTATTATTCAGTATGGCTTATTGGTTATAGTTTGTTGCTACGTTGTATCTTTATTGGGAAGCTTGCTATTTTTTGCTGTGATCAACTTTTGTGTTATATTTGCTAGTTATGCTTTTTAATTCTTCGCACTTCTTCTTACTTCTGTTACCGCTTTTACTAGTTGTAACGCCTTTAGTACTTATAGTACTTATAGTACTTATAGTACTTATAGTACTTCTAGTACTTCTAGTACTTTACTAATTTTGCTATCTTCACGTTTTTTATTGCTGTTAGTATTTCTGCTTTATTTCTACTTCAATGCTAATTCATTGCTATAGCACTTCTACGTTTCTATCTCACTTCTATTTGTTTTAGCTACATAACACTTCTATAGAGTACTTCTACATGGATTGCTACCTTATTGCTTTTGACCACTAACTGAATACTCCAACTCCAAGACAGTTCATATCAGCTAGTTAGCCGAAGTGTATACAATGCTCTAGCTATAGTAAAGCTATCTCCATCCTGCATTGGATACGATTTATATGGAACGAGTGCTTCTCCTTTAAGCTGTGTACCGTTACGTGAACCAAGGTCTTTAATAAATACCTGTCCCTGACGTACTTCCAGCTCTACATGATTACGTGAGGTGCCTACCGATTTTTCATGGTAGTGCACACCATCCTCTGCACGCCCAATGATAAAGCTTCCCTTACGCAGACGAATCGACTCATTGCTCCCTCCCTCCTTATCACGACGTTCCAAATAACCATTCCAGACATTTTCGCTCATAGATGTCGGGTTCGAGGTGTCACGCTCATCGAGCAATACAGTTGCCATATGAGAAGATAATGTCTCGGTAGGAGCATGATTCGCATAGCCTGCTGCTTGATTTTCAAACTGACGAGCTTCTACAGAAAAGTTGCCATACGAATTCCCATATTCATCTGATGCGCGCGTTGTACTAGCAGATTGGGAATTGATTGAATCAAAATTCATCGCTGCTGATCCTGCCTCTGTCTTCATAGCAGATACCTGATCATTACGATTCCCATAGCCATTATGTTCGATTCCACCTGCGTTGTCATGTTTATTTCGAGAGGACGAATGTGCAAACGAACCAAATAATTCCGCGATGCTACGTTCTCTTTGCTGGACAGACTCCTGTGATGGAGCAGAATTGCTAGTAAAATGTGGTACGTCACTTCCACTATTCGGCATCGCCGCTGCTGGATGATTTATCGGTGAAGCTGTAATCGATTCTTTATTCCAGCGCCATTGCTCTTGCCCATAAGCTTCTGCCTCTTGCTTAGCTTTACTTCCAAAGCGTCCTGATTTAAGCGGCGCAGCAGTAGATGCATCTGCGGAATGGACGTTGACAGGCTCAATAGCCGAATTACTTTTGGGACCGATTGAAATTTTACCTTTGAGTATCAGATAGATCGTCAGTACAACTGTAATCGTTAATGCCGAGCAACCATATAACATGAGATCATTGCCATGCTCTAAATAACCATAACGCCAGATCATTGCAATTAACAAAGCGCTACCTGCCAGCAAATACGTCCGATACGAGGATGGAAGCTTCTTGGGCTCTTGCTCCATATCTCCTGTATCCTGATAATCTGGATTGCTATTCACTAAAGCCTGCTTTTTTTTCGTATTAAATAGTGCTCGCTTGGGTTTACTTTCCTGTTGAACTGAAGCCATACTACCAGCAGATGACATACCGCCAATCCCCTGTGTAGGCTTAAATGCTGCCTGTGTCTGCCAATCTACTCTAGCTCCCTGCGCATGAGCTGCTTGTTCACGTCGTACTTCTCGTGCGCCAGCTGGATGAGCGTATTGCGCTTCATTGGTAGCATAGCCCTGCGAAGACGCGCTGGAAAATCCCTGACCCGTATTATTGTAATCAGCAGCTTGTCCTCCTGCTGACATTGCTCCTTCATAGGTAGCGGCTGCCCAATCCCGGTCACCCGGACGTGGTGGATAAGATGCTTCAAATGTAGGATTTTGCCGCTCTGTAGCCATTGTTCCTCCTACAAGCTGATGCAGCAATAATTGCTTTAAGCCAGCCAGTGTAAACGACTGCTCCTGACAGTAACGCAAAATCTGCTGTACGATATTGCCATGAAGCTCTCGAACGGCCGCGACCCATTGCGAAGCCAGCTGAGCAATATGCTCCTGTACCGGCTCATCTGCCAGTGATTCTGTAACAGGTACATACGCGATATATAATCGCCCAGCCTGTAATGTACCGTCGATAAACATATAATCTTCATCCAAAATGTAATTAGATAATGACAGCATATACTGACTGCTCTCTTCCAGCGTCGATACAAGCTGCAATAACAACCCTAAATATTCAGCAATACCAATCGCTTCACTTTGCAGGCAATGCTTGAGCATCCGTTTACCTGTAATATCGTAGCGTAGCTGTGACTTCATGTTTAGTTCATGCAAATGCAATTGCAATACACCCTGTATACGACTCGATAGCATCATACCGGTTTGCGTGCGGCTTAACTCGCCAGACGCGAAGCCTTGCTCCCGATCAATAATCATGAATGTTTTACCATCCTGAATAAAATCCTGTGTTAATGCACTACCCATAAACACAATTCCCTCCTAACTCCATTCCAATCTTTCGTGATCAACAATCACTTGAGTTTTTATTCTTTTATTGCTTTATTTCTTCATTCTATAATTTCTCTAGTCTCGTCATTTCACACATATAGATAGCAGAAAACCACCCCGGGCAATACCGCTGTCATAAATGGAAACGTTAAATATTGCTGATGCTCTGCCTGGTTAGGTCGGATCGGTTGCTTCCACAATAAAGCTCCTGTAATACGCCATAATACGGTTCGCATACGTACAATCGTTTCGCGACGCCAGATCATAATCACAATACCGATCAAGCCAGCAAACAAAATGGAATACATCATCACCTGCGCCGTCATCGCTAATCCAAACCATGCGCCAATTCCTGCAAATAGCTTGACATCACCTGCGCCAACCGCTCGCATAATATATAACAGCAGCATGATTCCGAAGCCTAGCAGCATGCCTTTACCAGCAAACCAGGCTCCCTCCCAGCCCGCATCAACAGTGTGATATATGATTCCTGTGAGTGCAAAGATCAGATTAAGCAGATTTGGAATTTTGCGTGCGCGGATATCGGTCCAGCATGCCCATAAAATAAAGACTCCACTACCTATAAATATCATTTCCATTTCAGTTAACTCCTTTACTCACGAAAATGACATTCTTGCCATTTTCACCGCTTCGCTATTCGATGTGCATCACAGTCAGTACCCACTCGTACTGCTCCTATTACGAATTAGGGTATCGGATAAGCTCCTGTTCCTAGGGCACCTGAGACGACTGGACGACCATCGTACGTAGCAATTTCAAATGTACCGCGGATTTTTTGCCCGTCTTCTGTCGTCAGTACATACGTTGCCCAGCCTGCCGAAGCGGAAGAAGGAATTTTCCACGTCCAGATCAGATTGCCATTCGCATCAGCGACCGCTTCTCCTAGCCCCTGTGCAGTGCTAACCCCACTTTTATAGTGGACTTCTAGCTTCACACGTGAATTGGCAGGCGCTGTGGCTGCAATAGAAATGAGCGATTCAGGATGTGCAGGATGCGGTACAGACACGACACGTACGCCTGTTTCCTCCTTACTATCATCACTGGAGGCTGCTTCACCCTCTCCAGTATCCCCGATCCAGAGACGTTCTGTAGCACGCGCTTGTAATACAATTGGCTTGAAAATAAGTGGCACCTTGAATGGAAGCTCATAACTTAGCTCCACTCCAAAATAAGGATCACCTGAAAAATCCGGTACTGTCACCTCGGTTACATGGATACGATTATAATCGAGACCATTATCCGAAGACACCTGCTCAATAAGCGGTTTAATCGATGAATCAAGTACCGCTGCGGCAGCCTGATTTTTAAGCTGACGAAGTCGAGTATCCCCTGTACTTGCCGCATCCTGAATCCAATCATTTAACGGCGAAGGAAAGACTGAGCTATACTTTGCTGCAAGATCGGTCAGGCTTAGCTTCTGCATAATAGGAGCATTATCCACCGCCTGTGCTGCTATTTTTACCGGATACATATGTGTCGCCACATACTTTGCAGTATCCGATGCGGTGTTATTCAGAGCGGTGGATAGCAATGTCATCTGTACGATATATACGAGAAAAATAGTAACAAACAGAAAGATCGGAAGTACCATCGCTGCTTCTAAGACGATGCTACCCTTTTCTTCACGTCGTAGCCTTTTCACCGGATTAATAACTGTAATCTGCCTGTTGATCCGCATAATATACACCCTGCTCTACTGAACTATTGTTATAACCGGAACGTAGCATTTTCGTAATGCCCGGCAAAAACCATACCTTCATCCCTGTGCGCACATATGCAGTTGCATACGTATCTCGTTCCTGTGGATTGATTTTTGTGTTATAGCGAATAAGTGCCAGCATTCGAGACATCTTTTTCTCATTATTCGTTTGCAGTAAAAATAGTCGCAAATAATCACGATACTCAAACTCCACCTTCAAATAATCCGATAGATCCGTATGTCCTTTGCTAAACAAATCAAACATATCCATAACGGCACGCTCTACACCGTAAGCGATCCCAGCTGCCAGCACTGCAAGGGGATGTCCCAGTCGTGCATTTTTCACTAAGCCCTCAGCCGTACGAATCGCCAGTCGTACACCAAAGATTTCGGTATATGCGGCTGTTAGATTGGCAACGGGGCCATTGAAGCCGTACACGATATATTCCAGCTGCTGCTGATCTATTGTTAGCATCGTCAGTGCTTCTTCTGCACTGCCACTGTTCATTAGATCATCAATCGGAAAGTCGCCTGCCAATGACGCATCACGTTGTTTTACTGAATCAAGCAAGTTTCCCCACATCATTACATCAAACGGCTCAAAATAATGAATCGCATATTCATTCATAAAAAATTCATTTCGACTCTTCATCAGCACATCAGAGATACCACCAAATAAAATATCCATCGTGTTCATCGATTCCTGACTCTCATCGTAAGGATCGCTATTCAGTGATTTCTCGGCGTTAGAGCCACCGCCGACAGCCCGGTTAAACTCCAGGTTGGATTTGTAATAGCCATCCACCTCATCAAAGCTAACATTAGCTGCTTGTGCGCCTGCTCCCAGTGCAGCAATGGTAGCAATCATAGCAGTTGCTTTTTTCATCGATTGCTTTGCCTTTTTTTCATTAGCTGCTACGGTATCCGTCCCTGCGCGAGCAGTAGATACATCCTGTTCAATTTTGCCTAGTGCACCAGAAGGTGATTCTGGCTTACCCATATACGCTTGCAGATACCGATCCAGCAGTCTGGCAGCAGCGATCGTTTTTGATTCTAATACCGAAGCACTACCGGATGTTCGTGCAACCTGCTGCTGTGCTTCACCTGTAGCAACCTGCACAGCTTGTCTGATTGCCGCATAGTCGGTCTGCTGACTCGTATACGTTGATTCCATTCGATTCATCAATTCTTCAGGCAGTACCAGCTGCTCCAGATTTTTGCGCAGCTCGGCAATTTGCGCCTCGGCTGATGAATTTGCAGATGTGTTGGTACTACCAGGCGTATGTGTGTTACTAACGCGATCATAAGCAGCATTCGCTGCTCGACTTTTCGCTTCTTTAATGATCGTAATAATCTTTTGGTTCTCTTCACGAATGGTTTGCATTAGAGCAGCCGCGTCTTTATATGTAGCTCCGTGTTGAATGACTAGCAGACCAGCTTTGGGCATCACTTTACTGATTAGACTTGACGCATTGCTTTTGTATTTTGCTATCTTTTCTGTATGAATAGCTGATTTCTTGTTCTTTTTACGCTTTTTATCCTCAGCGATTTTGCTTGCATAGTCGCTAAACTGCGCCGCGATATCAGCAAGCGATTGAATCGAGCCGATATTTTTAGATGCAATACGATTTGCCGCTGGATGCATGACCATTTTAGCGAGTTCTTTCACGTCCAGCGCCGTCTTCTTTTGCAGAGCAATCAGATCGTCAATCGCTTTTTCTCTCTTTTCATAAGGAACCCGAACCTTGTTCAACACATCTACCGTCTGTGTGGTTTCCTTCATGATGATTGACATGCCACGTAGCTTCTCGACAACCTCAACTGTAAAATCGATCGGTGCTTTATACTTCATCTCTTCCTGCACCTGCTGGTTGAATACATCATATTTGCCGAGCGGACGACTCATCGCGATTGAGGTATCACCAACTTGTAGTGGAATCAGATTGAAGCTGTTATCCAGATCGGTGTAACTCAGATTGTCAGCCGCAGCGATATCCAATAATTTGTTCGGATCACTTTCCCCAAAAGCGAATAGACCATAGCCAGACTGAAACTCTGGCTCATACGCCGACATCACGGAGCGCAGTAGAGCATGTGTTAATCGCTCCGCCTGCACCTGCATCGCCGCAATGCGCGCATAATCAATAAATACCGCTGTAAACAAAAACACACCGGCAAGCACAACAATCATAAAAATAGTGACCGCACCACGAGCATCTGTCGCTCTGTGCCGCAGCGAGCTCACCCAGTCTCGCCATTTGCGAGCTGAACGTCGTTTTCTCCCCATAGTTCCTCCACTAAGCATTTCCATCATTCAGACATTTGTATTTTGCTATTCACCGCTTAATCAGCTATCACCTATAAGCCAAACCACTTTAAAATCGCTCCGGCTTTATCCAGCTGGAGTGCAGGGCCAGCTACGCCTGCTGCCTTGGCAGCATAATATCGCATCAGCTCTATGTTACGAATATACTCAACAGGCTCTACAATGACCGAGCCTGCTCCGATCTCGGAACGAAGCGGTTTATGCAATTGCCGTTCAAGAGCTGGAAAGGAAATAGGACGCGATAAATTGGTTTCAACCGAACGAACAAGCATCCCATTGTCATACTTGATATTTCCACTCATTTCACCAGGAACCCAGGAGGCAGCGGCAGATAGCTTTTTCTCTGGTAATGATCCGCCGCTTCCTCCTGGAATGGAAACTTCAGCACCATTTTCTGCACCTGCCCATCCAAATAGCTTGCTCAGCATCTCATCTTGAGTGAGTCGCCAATACAAGCCATCATTTTCACCCTCTGCAAATGCGCCATTATTCGGACTTTTGTAGCTGTTGTCCCAGGAATAGGCTGCACGCTCCGATGTTTTAGAGGCGGCTTGCTTGAGCATCGTATTTTGATATAAATACATACAAAAGAACATCAGCAGCAACGTCGTAAACAGTATGATTGGAAACACGATGGAAGCTTCAATGGTGAAGCTCCCACGCGTATTTCTCCAAAATCTTTGTTTTGTCATGGCAGAGTTAGTTTTTAAACTCTTCACTTTTATTGCCCATGTATTCAAGCATCCCATCTACAACATCTTTAATTTTCTTTTTAAACGCTAATGCAATGATCAAAATAACCGCTACGATCAGCACCATTTCCAGCGTGCCAATACCATCTTCCTGCTTCCAAAAGCTTTTCATTCCATTCCAGGATTGGGTAAGTACGTTTTTCATGTATTATTCCTCCTACATATTCATCATCATAAATGCTGGCGTTCCAACTAGAATCATTACAATCAAAAAAATCATGACCATCGGCAGCACCATCTTAGAGGATGCCTGCTCCCCTCGCATACGGCTGACCGCCTTACGTTTATCCCATAATGTGCGAGACAGCTCACGTAATGCCAGTCCGAATTCTCCACCACCACGGCGGAAGTTAAGCAGCACGGTCGTCGTAAATACAGACACCTCCTGCACCCCGCAGCGCTTGCTGAACGACTCTAATGCCTGTTGAAATGGATATCCATTTTCTAGCTCATTAAGCATCTGGAATAGCTCACGATATAGTGGATGGGTCGATGCACTTGCCTGCTTGCGCTGTACACAGCGCGTAATCGCTCGCTGCGCCGTTTCCCCAGCTCCAACCAGCAACACGATTTTGTTCAGTAGCTCTGGTAATTCCATCAAAATCTCTTGCTCGCGTTCCTGCACCTTCTTTTGCAAATCGCGTACAAGCGAAGCTGGTAATACGACTGCAAGCAATATGCATAGTGCAAGCCAGGTTATACTTCCACCGTTTAGCGCTGATACGATGCAGCCACCGGTCAGTAACAGCCAGCAGTAGCCTGTCATTTCGGCAATGTATAATAGTGCCCGTTCTCCGCTCAAATGGACCCCGAATCCTTTTTGAATATGGCTTTGAACACGATAAAATATACCGGGAAAGCGAGCTACAAACCGGACCTTCTCCAACAGTACCAGCCATGCAGGCGTAAATCTCCTTAGCTTGATCATGTCAAATGGTACCTCCGCTAGCTGCTTATGCTTCTCATCGGCGCTCTGGTACAATACAATCCAGCCCACTATTAGCGAAGCCGCAATCAATCCCTCCAGCCACACTCCTATCAGTTGATTCACCTCCCTTCAATGCCGATTTAGCCTTATCCATTACACCCGGATATTCATAAACTTACGAATCAATGCAAAACAGCCGGTTAAAGCTAGCAAGCAAATGGTAGATACAACGATACCTATTGGATTGCCATATAGCGGCTGCATAAAATCACCAGCTACTACATTCAAAAAAATCAAAAATATAAACGGTGTCGCCATCAATATGTAAGACTCGAATTTCTTCTGCGAAATCATTACTGTTATATCCTGCTGAATGTCCAGCTTCTCACCAATAATCGTCGACGTTTTGCGCACAACCTCCACCAGATCACCGCCAGTTCGCTTACATGTCACAAACACATCTGCAAAATTGGCAATATCCTCACTGGCAGCGCGAACGCTAAAATCTTCCAACGCCTCCTCAATCGGTTGCCCATAATCCAATCTCGTTGTAATGATCGTTAGCTCGCGAATCATATCGTTATCGCCATCTGGATATAGCATACGCAAATCCTGTGCCGCTTCCCGAAAACCATTTTCAACCGAACGACCGGCTGCTAATGATGAAGATAAAGAATACAGTGCTTGCTTGAAGTGAGCACTGAGTGCGCTCTGCCTTCGCTCAATTAAGTATTTGCGTAGTAAGCGCGGCATAAACCAGGCTGCGCTCGCCAGCATAATGCCTACAATCCAGCTGTGGTAAAACAGATAACCGACCAGCGCAAAGATCGCTCCACATATGATCATGCAGCTAACTCGCTGTACAACACTTAACTGGTAGGTGGTGTAATTGACCAGCGCAGGTGCTGAGGTAGCTCCATGCGGTCGTTCAGCAACAGCCTGCTTGATAGGCGGTCGTGTGGGATGAGACTTGATCGACTGATTGATTGGTTGATTGGTTGGCGTTCTTCCTAAAGAAGAACGACTATTCCTACTCATGTGAGGCTCCTCCTTTCTGATCAGACATTAGCGGTATACTCGGTATTGCCCATAGCAGCCAGCCGTCTCCATTCCTCTACACCAGCCGCGCGTAGCTTATCCGTATGAATCAGTAGATTCCCCGTCGGCATTAGCTGACCTACAATTTTGCCTTCGCGTTCGCCTTGTTCTTCAAATAGAAATAGAGGATTCAATACAACCTCGCCATCGATCATACCGCGCACTTCCGAAATCTCGACTACACGCCGAGAACGATCACGCAATCGTGATAAATGCACAAAAATATCAATCGCCGAGCTAATCTGCTGCCGTACGACCTGAATCGGTAGCTCTGCTCCACTGAGTACCATCGTTTCTAAACGACTCAGCATATCACGTGAGCTGTTCGCGTGACCGGTCGAGAGTGATCCATCGTGACCTGTATTCATCGCCTGTAGCATATCCAATGCTTCTGCACCACGAACCTCACCGACGATAATACGGTTCGGTCGCATACGCAGCGAGGATCGAATCAGATCACGAATACCGATCTCCCCTTTGCCTTCTGTATTGGCATTGCGAGTTTCCAGCGATACTAGATTAGGTACAGTGCGAATTTGTAGCTCCGCAGAATCCTCAATCGTAATCACTCGCTCATCCGGCGGAATATACTGGGATAGTGCATTTAAAAAAGTCGTTTTACCCGAGCCTGTTCCTCCTCCGATAAAAACATTAAATTTACTACGTACCAGCGTTTGCAGCAGACTTGAAGCTGTAGCATCAAGTGCGCCAATCCGTACCAGATCCTCCATCGTCATCGGATTCTCTGGAAATTTACGAATCGTCATCGTCGGCCCTTTGAGCGCTACTGGCGGTAGTACCACATTGACACGTGAGCCATCTGGCAGACGTGCATCCACGATCGGCGAGGATTCATTCACAACACGGTTCACACCTGCCACAATTGTCTGAATAATATCCTCCAGTCGCTCTGGCGATTCAAACACAGACTCACTTCGTAGCACCTGTCCATGTCGCTCAATAAAAATATCCTCATGACTGTTAATCATAATTTCCGTGACACTGCGATCATCAACAAGCGGCTGCAAAATATCGAGTCCACGAAAAGAATCGAATACCTGCCGTACTAATCTGCGTCGTTCACCTGCTGTTAGCTCAGGATAACGTGCTTCATCAAGCACTTTCGATTCGATCCTGCTTATCAGCTCCCGATCATCTACAGCAAATGTGACATCCAGCCCTGAACGAACCTCATTGCGCAGTGTAATAAATACATCCTCGGTCACATGCTCACCCCACCTGTCGCCCAGACACCCTCATGACTACGTTCCCCGTCAAGGCGGCATAGCTTCAAAATATCTCGTTGGAAAATAGGCGAGCACCATAATAGCTCACTGCTCGTAACCTGCTTCCATGAAGGCACATAAGGAAGTGTCGATTCCGGGTGTATACCTGCTGGTAGAGTGTTCATCACATTGCCACTGTAACGATTCATAACAAATGAAAGCTTCGGCTCCATCTGCTCCAGCCACTCACCATGATATGACTGCCAATAGGACAGCCACTGCTCTGTTCGAGCCATGCAGGGTAGATCGTCCGTTAATAGCCAGATGATACGGTCACTGCCGTTCAGCGCAGCCTGCACGCGTTCTGCCCAGCCAGATTCACAATCGATAATGACGTGATCGTATTGACCACTGCCTGCGATATAATCAATCAGCAGTGTCGTCTCTTCAGCCGTCATACGTAGCCATTCATTAAAATTAGACGGCGGTATAAATGTCTCTGCCCGAATTTCCTCCGCATATACCGTATAGTCCGTAATCGCTCCGTCAGGTGCTTGCTTCTGCTCCGCAGCGGCTTGTAGATCATACAGTAATCGTGATAATTCAGGTGTATTATGATCTGTTTCCAGCTGTAGCAGGCTGACACTACTTGCTGCCTCCAGATTTAGATAAAATACCGACTGTCCTTTCAGCCCAAGCTGCTTTGCCATATTCATAGCTGTCACCGATTTCCCACTGCCTGCAACGGCTGAATACAGACAGGTAACCCACGCTCTGCCTGCTTCACGCGGCGATTCGATCACCGTTCGCCCTGTAAAATTACATAATTGCTCCATCAAATGATGCAGCGGCTGATACTTAGCAATGGTATGTCCGTCCGCCTGCTGCTGGTCATGCTCACCTAATCGTACCCAGCGTATAGCGCCGCCCTGCTCATTCGCACGCCATGGCTCCAAAAATGCATCCTCAGCAGCAACCAGCCCTTTATAACGACCATCCTGCATATACTCTACAAACATGGCGACCTCAGAAAATGCCCGAATCGTAACTCGTGCTGCATATTCGCTAGAACGGATGTATCGCAGCAACAGCTCAATATACTCTTGATCCTCGACGCACACTACCATCTGTATAGGAGCCATCGATATTCCCCCTTCTTTGACAACAACAAAAAAAGCACCGTTTAAATAACGCACTTGGGGTGCGTAACTTAAACGGTGCTTCCGTTGTAAAAGCTATAATTTAACGTAAGAATAGCATAGAAATTATAGGTCTGCAATACTGTTTTTCTATTTTTATACAAAAAGCGCCATAACGATCAGCTTGATCCGCCGAATTTGCTTGAAAATAATGACATTTCATTCATGTTTGTTGCGTCATTCACTATTCAGGTTAAAAAGTATAGGGAACTTCCGGTGAGCAGACTTATTATGACCACATCCCTCTGTTCCAATATACGTACACACTCAATTGTAACACTAGCTTTATTTTGCATATCCATGGCATGTCATTACTGGCATGCTTCGTATAGATCTGCTATTAGCTTTGCCCATCCTATTTTACAGAAAGGCGGAATTCAATTATGAAATCTTCCCATCATTCACATCGCAGCTATGCCTGGACATCTGCTCTGCTTGCAGGCGTACTTGGCATGTCTATTGCCTTACCTGCATTTGCAGCAGAGACGGTCACACGTCTTAGCCCTGCTTCATGGTCATCGCCACCATTACTCGCAGATGTAGTCGACAATGCGCTCGCGTCCCGAGTGACCGATGTGCATGCTGTCCCCTCCAAATCGCTGGTCTATGTACATACCCAGCAGGATATTCCTAATACTACAGGCAAAACGCAGAATAGCTGGTATCTGGATACACTAAAGGCGTATAGCTCCACGACAGGCAAGCTGCAATGGAGCTATAGCCTGCACAAGCCAGCAGGAGCCTACACATTGTCTACACAAGCCGTGTATACTAGCTACGGCACCGTTTATATGTATGCCGAATATTCAGACGGTACGTACCAATTATATTCGATCCATTCCTCAGGCAAGCTAAACTGGGAAAAGCCGCTTAGTGATGCAGCGAATATAACGCTAATGAAGGACGGCTCACTGCTTATAGCTAGCCGAGGTACCGTCAATTCCGAAGGAATCATTCGCTCTACACTCCAACGGTACGACAATAATGGAAAGCTACTCAATCAACAGCCTATTCAGGGCTCCTTGCTCAAAGCAGAAGGCAATCGCATTCTCATCGCTGCCAGCAAGCTAAACAAAAACGCCAACGGCTGGGAAATGGTGCCTAACCCACAGGTGGATGTGTACGGGCTGGAGCTAAAACGCCTGTATAGCTATACCTTCCCACCAAAATCTAATATTTATGGCGATGGAAGCGACTCCATGTTCGTACTTAAAGATGGCACCGTCTTAATCCGTGCGAATATCGATGATGTAGGCAATAAGCTGTTTGGCTTTGATCCTAAAGGAAAACTCATGTGGGGACGCGTCATACCGGGTGGCTCTATCACACAATCGACAGGAACGGGCTATATCACGTATGAAAATAATACGCTACAGCTATATAATACGTCATCTGGAAAAGCAATCACCTCGGTCACACTGGAAGGTACGCCAGCCGATTACACATGGGTAATGCGCACAAGTGATGGCAATTTAATGATCAATATGGATGACCGCACCTACATCGTATATCCATCCACACTGGCGATTGTAGAAACGATCGATACAACGAATTTAGGCTCACCGATCGATTATGTGAATCGCACCGTGTACTCTGTTAAGGATGGCACATTATACAAATATGTGATCAAAAAATAGTGGCTGTTCTGATAGTTGAAGCCATATGAAGCTAAACAACAGAAATCATAACGCAAAAGCCTGACCATTAGTATAGCCTGCTACCCATCAATGCTTCAACATCCGGCATAGATAGGGAATAACAGCAGCATACGGTCAGGCTTTTATATGTAAATCTTAAAATAATGTTACCTCTTGTTACGCATTTCTCCTTATCATTTTGCCAGAGTATCCTATAATAAGTGCAGTAAGCTAACATCGTACATAGATAGGTATGAGCATTACAAGCTGTTGTTTTTTGCTAGTAGACTAGCTTGTCCGTAGCATATCTCTACGGTCAAAACACAGAATAAAAATTAGAAACTTGAATAGGAAAGGTGTCATTACA
Source organism: Paenibacillus hunanensis (assembly GCF_034055775.1). NCBI lineage: Bacteria > Bacillati > Bacillota > Bacilli > Caryophanales > Paenibacillaceae > Paenibacillus > Paenibacillus hunanensis. The sequence goes on from NZ_CP139194.1 coordinate 4,269,339, forward strand.
TGTTGAAAAATAAACCTCGCCTCTACCGTCTCGGTACAGGTCTACTCACTGCGATCCTTGGCATTACGATCGCTATGCCTTCGTTTGCAGCTCAAGCGGATTCGTTGACGACACTAAAGTCTGCTTCCTGGTCAACATCACTCTTTTCAGCCACTGATCATCCTGATTTATCCGAAGTAACTGATATCAAGGTGATCCCATCCCAATCACTCGTATATGTGAAAGCTTCACATACCGAGCAGAATGCTCATGCTACGCCTTCTACAAATGATACTACACACGAGGTTGATACCTTTAATGCTTACAGTACGAAGGATGGCAAGCTAGAGTGGAGCTATACCAATCTGGGTGAACCCGGAGACACTGGCGTGACACAATATGCTAATAATGGCACCGTTTATTTTTGCAATCGATATGCTGACGGTCACTACAGACTCACCTCGTTGAATCCAACAGGAAAGGTGAATTGGACAATGAAGCTCCCTGCAATGGCAAATGCTTTTCCTTATGATTTAAGTCTGATGCAGGATGGTTCTCTACTCGTATCGGTTGCGGTTCATACCGATTCACAGGGCAATGTGCAATCGATGTTGAAGCGATATGATGCCAATGGCAAATTGCTGCAACAAAAAATAGTGAACGGCTTTGTGATGGCAGCTAGCGGTAAGCGTATCATTGTAGATGCTAGTATTTATAAAAACAATGAAACGCAATTAAAAAATGCAAAAGTCGACGTCTATGGACTACAGCTAAACTCCATCTACAGCCACAAGGCTATACTCGAATTTGATCATTATGACGATCAAATTGCTGTACTGGATGATGGAACAGTGCTAATCGGTACGTATAAGCCGGACGAAGGAAATATGTTAATTCGCTTTGATGCCAACGGCAAAATCACCGGAAAGCAAGCCGTATCCGATGACTATCATATTCAATCCACCGGTTCAGGCTATATTCTGTACGACCATAATATATTTAAATGGTATCGCTCTAACTCGCAAAAGCCAGTAGCCTCTACCACCTTAAAAGGCAGCCCCGCCGATGCGAGCTGGATACAGCATACAAACGACGGCAATCTGTTAATTACAATGCTGGATCGTACGTATATTTTAAATCCAACCACACATGCGATCGTTGCTGCATGGCACCGCACTTCGTCTGATCTGACCTTTGACTACGCTAATCATGCCGTATACACGAATCAAGGCAAAGATGTCCTTGCTAAATATGTACTTCAAAAATAAATCGAGATACCTGCACAATAAAGTGTACACCACACAATAATACACACATCAAAATAGCTATAGGGACACCAACACGCAATAAACGAATCCCATCACGATAAACACACCAAAAAGCCTGCTCGCACTTATATCTCAATCTACTATCTGCACTAACAGTACAGTAGCAGATTAGCGATTGTGCATAATGCGACAGGCTTTTTAGCTTATCTTCATTCAAACTCACTTCTGCTCACAACTCTTTCATTTAAAACGATTCCGTCACTTACACTACACTATTCCAAAAAACGCTCCCGAATCTCAGGTGTGGGCAGCATACATTGATCCGACTGACCAAACCAGCGATAGCGATTACGCGCAATAATATTATACACCCCATCCCGTAGCATACGCGGAATGATAATGAATGCATACAATAACGGCCACGCAAACCGTAATTTACGCGCAATATGCAATGCAGCTGTCGAACGAGTATAAAAGGTGCCCTTCTCAATCAATACAAACGTATCCATCTGATCAGTTTTCATGCCACCCTTTTGAAGTAGCTTTTGCCCCACCTCAGATTGTAACGAAGCAAAATGGAAAATACCTTTTGGATCACGCTTGATGATAAACTTGGTCGCTCCCTGACAAAAATGACAAACTCCATCTACCAGTACAATCGGATGATCACCCTGAATAAGCGCTTCGATCTGTTGATCCGTCAGTTCCGTAGGTTCGCCCGGTCTCAATACCGGAGCATGTGCAGTTACCATTCTCGCCACTCTCCTTTATACAAAGTCGTTTGCGATACGCTGAGCTTTCACTACATCCACTACAACACTAAAAATAGCAAAAAAGCACGAAGAAGATTCCCCCGCGCTCTGCATATAAGCGTTATGGCGTTGTGACAAAATAGCTTATGCCAGTGCTTCGTCAATCAGTTGACGATCTTTAATTTGCTGATCAATTTCGCCTGCAAAGGCATTGAAGCAGTTGCAAATAAAGTCTTTGCGGCATACAGGACATGGCTTGGTCAGCAGTCGATTGATATAAGTCATTTTCCACTCTGGAAAACGATTGTAGAACATGCGGCACTCTGTTCCGTCTACCAGTGTTGCCGTAAATTCGTACAGTCCTTCTTTTTCATTGATACCGGCTTTTTTGAGCGTCGTAATCGTCGGTCTATATGCCATTTTATCATCACCCGTTATCCTTAAAATTTCGTAGCAAATTACAAATCACCTATGACATATTAAAGAATTTTATGGTATGTGTCAACTCTATAGATGTACGGGGGAGTACAAATATGGAGCCGAACGGGTAATTGTTGCGTCGATTGTCACGATCTGCCGCATCAACTATTGCCATTTACTGTACAGGAAGCACTCTGGTTTTACAACCAGAATCTATTCGACGGATTGCCCTGTTATGTTAACCTTACCCGTGTCCTGTAAAATTAATCGGCTTTCAGCCAAAAAATTGATGCGGTTATGTAAACGAAGAAATATGGATCTCATCTAGTCTGTAGTACATAGCTAAGGTAGCGGCTGACATCGTAGTGAATATATCGGTTGGTGAAGTCATACTATAATCAATATATGCATGCTCCCATATATCGTCATAAAAATCCCCCTTTGCAAAAACAAAGGGGGATTTTTTTATAGTTTATACATACGGTCATCGTATAGAAATGTCATAGGCATCTGGACTACGCTACCTATCATTAATTTACATCAGCTTATATCAGCATTTTACATCAGCCTCTATCAGCGCAGATCATTCTACCGATCCTCTATACGAATCGAATTGCCGGAATTACACAATATTCAGTTCTACATCAATATTGCCGCGTGTTGCTTTGGAATACGGGCAAAATTCATGTGCTTTTTTCGCGATCTCCAGTGCTTCATCATGAGACAGACCCGGGATACTCACATCCAGGCGTACCGACAGCTTAAAGCCATCATCTGTTGGATCTTTATCGATCATTACGTTACTTGTAACGAGTGTATCCGTTACGTTCACCTTTGCTTTGCGCGCCACATTAGCCAGTGCGCTCTGATAGCATGCGCCATATCCAGCGGCGAACAATTCTTCCGGGTTTGTGCCGTTACCGCCACCGCCACCCAGCTCCTTAGGCATCACCAGATTCACATCTACAGCACCTGTGCTGGATTCAACCTTACCTTGACGTCCACCATGAACCTTCGCTGTTGCAGTATACAATGCCATTATTATTCAGCTCCTTCATACGTCATGATTTTGAACCAACACTATATTTGTAAAGCACTGTGTTCCAATTGAAACGCCTTTTTGTGATTTTATATAGGTAAACTAAAATTGACTTTATCATTTTAATTTTTTAAAATTAAGTTGATATCATCATAATAAAAGGGGGCTGTGTAACGGATGAACGTGTATGATTTTAAAGCTACCAACATGCGTGGTGAAGAGGTGTCGCTGGATCAATATGAAGGTAAAACATTGCTAATCGTGAATACGGCAAGCAAATGCGGACTAACGCCACAATTCTCTGGTCTACAGGAGCTTTATGATAAATTTAAAGACCAAAACTTTGAAATTCTAGGTTTCCCGAGCAATCAATTTGCGAATCAAGATCCGGGTAGCAATGAAGAGATTTCAGAATTTTGCCAGCTGAACTATGGCGTAAGCTTCCCGATGTTTGAAAAAATTAATGTAAATGGCGCTGACGCACATCCCCTGTTCAAATATTTATCCGAGCAAGCGCCCGGTATTCTAGGCTCCAAGGCAATCAAATGGAATTTCACCAAGTTCTTGATTAGTCCAGATGGTACACCTGTGAAGCGCTATTCTCCACAAACAACACCGGATAAAATCGAAGACGACATTCGTAAGCAGCTTTGATCTTCTAGCTCTGGTCTTCTTTAACAGAATGTAGAAGTAGCCGAGCCATCATCATAGCTCCGATTCTCAAGCTCTGAACCATAATCGTGTTATCAAACTTCAATATGTATTATCATAAATTGTATTCTTATATACCTCATAAGCTGAATGTCTATTCATAAAACACGCGTATAAATAAAAAAGCAAGCAACCCGATCTTTATCAGATCCGTTGCTTGCTTTTTGGTTCTAGTGAACCGTTCCGTATGCTTCTTACCTAAATGCGGTCGAGAGGACTCGAACCTCCACGGGTATACACCCACTACCCCCTCAAGATAGCGTGTCTGCCATTCCACCACGACCGCGCAGATAATATTAGCTGTAGATGGATGAAATATCCGAACCATCTTCAGCAACTTTTATAATATACCATCTTCTTATGTTATTGTAAATCCTTATTTCACTCCATTGGATGAACCTCTCACATCCTCTACATTAAATGTTACTTATATTTTGCTATAGCTTTCAGAAAGGTCATAAAATCAATTTATAATCTATATAATTTACATTTTTTAGTTTAAATCATGTTATTTAGGTTAATATTATTGACACATAGACAACAATTATGTAACTATTATTAACAAAATAACTGTTTCATTTTATTCAAACCATTATATTACTAAGATACATGATAGCTAATCAGACATTTAAATAGAGAGATAGGATTCTGTTATTATTTCCATCTATTATTATTTAATCCACCGTGCGGAGGAGGATTCAAAATGAAAAGCAATCAGAAGTTGCTGGTGTATGTGCAACTACTGGAAGCCAAGCTACCAACAGCTAGCTTTACCCATGCGCACAATCTGGAAAGACATGTACAGGAAGGTCGAATGACCCGTGTCAACGAGCTGGAGCATTATATTCACAATCATTTACAGCCTCATCTATTTCGCTGGGAAGCGCCTGCTATTTATGGTGTATATCTTGCCGAAGCCCAGCAGGATGCTCATACCCTTGCCCGCATGGATCACGCAATCATCCGGCAAATTATCGAGCCGGATCATATGCAGGAAGCCAGCCAAACAGGAAAACGCTTACTCAAGCTAGCGCGTAATCTGTATCCGTGGATGAGCTTTGAGCTGCTGGAGCAAGCAATGAAGCAACATGGGGCGATCCTTTCACTGACCGTTCTGCATGCCTGGATTAATATCCAGCTTGGAATGCAGCGCGAGCAGGCGATTGAGTGTTACTTCTATACTTTATTATCCTGCTGTATGGGTAGAGTCGCTAAGCCGCTCGGCTTGACGATACGAGAAGCTCAGCAGCTAACCGATGAATGGTCGTCTATCATGGAACAGCAGTGGCTAGCGCAGGCACAGGAAGCCTATCACGAACAGAGCCAGCTACTCTCTCCTTCCTTCCAATCGCCACTATCCCTATCTCCAACCGTATCTGGCAACTAACTATTCCACTTCACTCATCTACCTGTATAGACCTGTATTGCAAAAGGAACTATTCACTCCCTACAAGAATTTATGATTTGCAATCCGCATAACAAAAGAGGCTGGCATCTGCGTCATATAGACGTGATCTGCCAGCCTCTTTATGCCAATATACAATGCCCTGCTATACAATGATCTGAATTGCTTCCATTGAATGGGCGCCGATGAATGAATATGGATGAATGTCGATGCTCTGCATGATCGTTCACCATGCTTGCGTCTCACATTCCTCTATTATAGCTTCATTGCTCTGTACGACCTGTAGCTGAACTAGCTTCCCCCAAGCTCATCCTCATTCGACACTGCCTTGATTGGCTTCTGCTCATTCAGTTGCCAATTCCGATTCAAGACTATCCGACGATATAGACGCAACAGTTAGCGGTTACTACCCTGCTGTCTGGATTTGCGATACACAGAGAACTCAATATATTCCTTAATGAAATCCTTCTCTCGCTCAGACAATACCTCATCCTGGCAATTCAATTGCCCCATAAGTTCAAAAAAATACGGGCTGGATTGCTCGTTTACCGTCTGTGCATAGCGCTCTTTCCCCGTAAGAAGCCAATCCAGACTAACATCAAAATAAGCTGCAATTTCGATCAGCTTGTGTGTACCTGGTGTCGATTTGCCACGTTTCCAATCGCCAAAGTTACCAGTACTAATTTTAAGTTGTTCGCAGAATGACTTTTTCGTGATGCCTTTATTTTTGATCAGTAATTCAATGCGTTCATAAATGGATTGCGACTGCATATGATTTCAACTCCCCGACCATGTCATCTAAAGCTTCTAATAACACTTTTATAAGTAATTTAATATTGATAAAAATCGCATTTAAGTATATAATTGATCTAACGACAATTTTTTACTTCTTTTCCTGAATCATTATACCATAGAGCCCATAATGATCGGGAACCGGTACCGATCCTATAGTCATATGGTACGTTATACTTTTAGCAAGCAAGGGGTGATATCGTTGAACCGCAAGCAGCCGGTTACCTCCTTCGGTTGGGCTATCAAGCAAAGGCTGGCAGAGCTACAAATGGATCAAAAGACGTTTTGCGAGTGTTACGGGATTCCGCCATCTCGTTTATCCAACCTGATCAATGGAACACGCAAGGCGGCACGATACCGTAAACAAGTCGCTGAGCTACTCGATATTCCCGAGTATTTTCAATGAATGGCTGTCTACGTTCCATGAAGGACGTACATAATCAAGCAAAACAATCGGCTTTATAACTACCAATTCCAGCTTCTCGGATAAATATTGATATTCCGCCTGCCATAAGAATTATGTAGTCTGTCTAGCTTCAAACCAAAACACAATTATGATTACTAATATAGTATGGTTTGGAATGGAATTCAACAAGGTTATGCGCAAGATCACCTTATTTATTCAAATTATTCCATTTTATTCTACAAATTGCAAACAAAAAGTCCCTGTTATAAAACAGGGACTTTTACGTATTGCAGAATGCGGTCGAGAGGACTCGAACCTCCACGGGTATACACCCACTACCCCCTCAAGATAGCGTGTCTGCCATTCCACCACGACCGCATGGCATATAAAAAGTGAGCCATGAAGGACTCGAACCTTCGACACCCTGATTAAAAGTCAGGTGCTCTACCAACTGAGCTAATGGCTCTCACTAATGAAATAAGGGATGACCCGTAGGGGATTCGAACCCCTGTTACCTCCGTGAAAGGGAGGTGTCTTAACCCCTTGACCAACGGGCCACGTTTTCTTAACAACAAAAATGATTATATCAAGTACAGAGTTATATTGCAAGCATTTTTTTATTAGTTTTAAATGCTCTATTTTGTTGCTTTATTTAAGTCAAAATCGGAAGAATGACTTGTAGTTTTACTTATAAATACTTATAATTACTTATATAAACTTAAATATGCAGCATGAACAGCATACTTTACTTACCTCTACTTGTTTCTACTTGCTTATGAGCTAAATTGCTTGTTATCGTTCTTCATCATACTTGTTGTGCTTATCATGATGGGTAACGAACAAGCATGAGCTGCACCCAGTGTCTTTATTCTTCCAAAGGAGAGCTTCTATGTATCAGGAAGAACGCATGCTTCATATTTTGGAGTATCTTAGTAAGCATCAGCGAATTACAATTGAAGACATTTGCCGCATTTTTCAAGTCTCCCGGGACACTGCCAGACGTGATCTTGTCCGACTGGAAGAGCAAAATTCAATCGTACGCACGCGTGGTGGTGCTCTACTCTCGGCTGGTCCGATCATTATCCCAAGCTATAATGACCGCCTGAATACGGTATCTGCTGAGAAAAAGCAGATCGGTCGTCGCGCTGCACAGCTCGTTCAGAGCGGGCAACGCATCATCCTCGATTCCTCTACTACGGTTCAGGCATGCGCCGAATTTATCGAAGCACCTGGCTGTACCATTGTCACCAACTCAATTAATCAGGCAGACATTTTATCCAACAAGCAAGACATTTCTGTTCATCTGCTCGGCGGGCAATTGCAATCGCAGCATCGTTATGTATACGGCTCAGCTGCTGTTGAAGCCTTATCGCATTATTTTGCTGAACGAGCCTTTATCGGTGTCGGTAGCATTTCCAGCAAAGGTCTTACCTCACTCACCGTGGAGGAAGGTCGGATTAAGCACAAAATGATGCAGCAAGCCGAGATGACGATCATTCTCGCCGATCATTCCAAATTTGGACGTGAGCTATTTTATAAGTTTGCCGATCTGTCTGAAGTCGATCTAATCATCACCGATCGCTCCCCTACTCCCGAAATGCTGGAGCTACTCGACCAGCATGAGGTGGAGCTATGGGTTGCCGATCAATCATTTTCGAAGGAGCTGAGTCTATGAGTATCAAATTAATCGCAATTGACCTGGATGGTACACTGCTGAGTGGCCATACGTACATTAATGATGTGAACAAGGCAGCAATTCGTGCTGCACAGGAGGAAGGCGTAATTGTGGCGATTGCTACAGGTCGCGAGCATAATAATGTACGCTCTTTCCTAGAAGCTGCTGAGCTGGTAACGCCGGTCATCTCCTCTAATGGTTCTGTTATCCATAATGAGCATAAAGAGCCGATGTTCTCCCTCCCATTGCAAAATCATCAAGCGATGGAGGTGCTGGACTGGCTGGAAACGAATCAGTACTACTATCAAGCACATACGAGCAAAGGCATTTATACGATTAGCACCGGTCATCAGGTGCTGGCTGTAGAGGTCGATCGTCTGCTGAGCACCAATCCTGATCCAAGCTATTTGCAAATGCTAGAAGCGATGCAGGGAATGAGTGCCAAGCTGAAAATGATTCGTGTGAATACGTATCATGAGATTCCAGACAACACGGAGTTTTACAATATTCTTGCCTTATCCTTTGAACAGGAGAAGCTGGAAGTGGGACGTCAGCATTTTGCTGGTCGTGAGGATATGACAATGGTCGTTTCTGGTCATATGAACTTTGAGATTGAACATAAAAATGCTTCCAAAGGAACGGCGCTCCAGCATCTGGCAGAGCACTATGGTATCCCACTGGAGCAAACGATGGCGATTGGCGATAATTTTAATGATGTATCCATGATCCAGCTTGCTGGACTGGGTGTAGCTATGGGCAACGCGGAGCCTGAGGTGAAGGCCATCGCCGATGACGTTACGCTGACGAATGAGCAGGATGGCGTGGCTCATGCGATCTATAAGGCGCTGGGGTTGAATGTGCCGCTGGTGTGATTTTAATTTATCTATATGAATATTTAGAGAGACTCCTTTCAATAAGGAGTCTTTTTTTGTTATACAATGTGACACTCTAAATAAATTGTATATATTTTACATAAAATACTTTATATGTATTTTTTTAACTGGATACTCTGTTTATTACTGTGTAGTATTCACTTTGTAAGAAAAATTCACTTTAAGGGAGTTATGAGAAAATGAGGGATTTTAGATTTATAAGTTTTTTGCTGGTTTTAGTATTTTCGGTGCTTGGCTTTAATAGCGTGTCACATGCAGCCGCTCCAGTTACTTGGACAACTTCTAAAAGTTTGACGTACCAATATCAGGGAGATGCTGGGAAAATTGAAAGAGCAACTGCTGGTAAGACTTCTGGTAAATGGTATTGGGAAGTAAAAGTAGACAAAGAAGGAGCAGGTACTCCATCTAAATGGATAATCGGTATTACAAATTCAGATTACTCTACATATATGGCATACTTTGGATATAGCGGCGAAAAACTCAACTATAAAACCGGTAGAACAAAATATGGAGCAACTTATAGTGTAAATGATATCGTTTCTGTCGCTTTAGATATCGATAATCATACAATTGAGTGGTATAAAAATGGAGTTAGCCAGGGACAATCTACTTATACAGCCGGCGACTTTCCGAATGCTACATTTGCAGCTATTGTAAATGGGTCTACTTCTGATACACGAGCTGTCACAGCAAACTTCGGAGCTTCACCGTTTAAGTACGCTATTCCAGCCGGATACAAAGCTTATGACGAAGAGAACTATGTCTCTCCCATTGGTCAATCCACATTAAAAGCTACTGCAGGAGATAGTCAGGTCAACCTGAGCTGGACTCCAGCCGATCAAGCAAGCAGCTATACAGTTAAACGTTCTACTACAGCAGGCGGCCCTTATACCTCCATCGCAAAAAGTGTTACCGCTAACGTATACAACCAGTTAGCTTATACTGATACCACTGCAATAAATGGCACTACATATTACTACACGGTGTCTGGAGTAAATAATTCATCTGAAGGCCCTGCTTCCAACGAAGCTTCAGCTACACCGGTAGCTGCCATCAAGCCGAATGAACAAGCCATTTTAGATGTAGCCATTGAAAAAGAAAAAGCAAAAGTCGGAGAAGAATTCACTGCCGATCTGTCGCTCAAAAATGTGAACGATATTTATGCAGAAGACTTTGTTATCAATTACGACAGTACATTGATGCAGTATCTTGGTTACACCGAAATCGCAGGCTACAAAGTATACAATGAAACGAATGATAATAAAGGTACACTTCGCTTCATTGTTGCAAGCCAGGGTAAAAATCATGGTATCTCCACAGACACACTGTTCCTGACACTTAAGTTTAAAGCGATCGCAGCAGGTGAAGGAAAAGTAGATTCACTCACAGGAAGAATTGCTGATACGAAGCAAGAGTATGATATTAAGCCCGCCAATGCACTACAGGATACGATTCTGATCGAGAAACCTAGTTTTTTGGACGTGAATAGATCTGGAGAATATACCTTACTTGACCTCTCTATCGATGCATTCTACTTTGGTTTAACAGCAGCCGATACAGATAAAACATTGTATGACGCTGACCAAACCGAAGATAACCAGGTGGGCGACGATGATCTGGTATATATCGTGAATCAGATGCTTGCAAACACCAACTACAATCCTCACAAATAAATTATTGTCCTACAAACCAACCATGAAGACGTTCCTGTCTAGTGGTTGGTTTGTTCAATTTGAAGACAATCTCATTTGCTACCATCGATATAACTATTATGGACATAAAAAGTACGAATCATTGTTCTAGCTAGAGTGCTATCTGCTCGATTATACAAATCATTTCTAAACGTATCGCTCTTTTTTTCTAAACTCTCTGTAAATTGCAACGAATGACAAGAATAAAAAAGAGCCGGCAGCGCCGACTCTTTACTTAACCTATGTATGCTTGTTGCTAAAGTTGCTACATGAATATAAATTCATATGGCGGAGAGAGAGGGATTCGAACCCTCGCACCGCTTACGCAGTCTAACCCCTTAGCAGAGGGTCCCCTTATAGCCACTTGGGTATCTCTCCAAGAAATGGCTCCCCGAACAGGACTCGAACCTGTGACAACTCGATTAACAGTCGAGTGCTCTACCAACTGAGCTATCAGGGAACGTTGTTCAATCTAAAAAATAATTTACCATGTTTCTCTGGGCAAGTCAAGCGATTCCAATGTGAGTTTTCCTCCACATTTGCCACAGCGGTATTTGCCCGGGTCCATACGGCGTTTCCGCAAATATTGGGTGCCGCAATCACCACATAGAAGTCGATAACGGTACAGCTCCCTGGGTTTACTTTTTAACATATCGGGCGGAATCTGGCAATATCGTCCGCCACCTACGCGTTGTAGCCAGTATTTAAACTCTGCATCCTTATGCTGATAGCCTCGACCTAAAATATGAAGATGATAATGGCACAGCTCATGCTTAATAATCTTCTCCACTTCCTCGCGACCAAAGGCGGCAAGCTGATGCGGGTTAATCTCGATATTATGGCTTTTGAGAAAATAACGTCCACCGGTTGTGCGTAGTCGTGCATTAAAGATAGCCTCATGCAAAAATGGACGTTCAAAATGCTGCAAGGATAGCTGCTCCACCCATGCCTGAAGTTCTTCGTTAGTCATGAAACCCGCTCTGCTCCTTTGACATGATTGTTCCAGATCAGTTTGCATAGAAAAAGATCAACCTGCTTCTCTTGAATTTTAACTTTGTTATGCGCTACACTTCAAGTACAAACTACATTTTCGATCATTTATTTATAATGAAAATGTATACCGGCATGCCGGCAATTCGATTGAAGGAGAATGATGATGAGCACCTCACTTATGCGCTATGTACTTTTACAGCAGGACACGGAGCTTCAATATGTGGAGATGCCTGCTGATTATGCTTACCAGCTCAGCGCGCTCAATTTACGTTTACATAAGGAAATCAGCAAATTGACTGCTATGGATGTGCCGAAGCTTCCACGCGCGGTTGCTGAATGTAATGATCTGGAGCTATTACAGGACGGCGCACAAACGATCGGTGGACTAGATTACATTAATGCACTGGAACAGTCATTTGCCCGTCTACAGGAGCAAGAGTATCCGTTGATCTCATTGCTCACTGAAATTCGTGCACTACAGGCACAGCTTGAGCAGTGGTATGAGGAATATGCAGAGCAGCAATAATACTGCCACTAATCAGCTAATATGAATAGTTAGAAGATACGAACAGCCCTGTAGAATAATCTACAGGGCTGTTTGCGTTTCGTTCTGGTTATCATTACAGCTTTGCTCTAGCTTTCAGATAGCTGATGTACAGCTCGACCTGCTTATGCGCAGTTCTAGTTGCTTACATGCTATTCCGCTTATGCATCGTTACATAGTTATAGTTGACATGTATGGCTTCATACGACGTCTTACCGCAATGACGTTAGATGACTTGTACATCCGTATCCCTGCCTTGCCAGTGCCATTAAGCAGAATGTTGATTCATACCTTTTATTGTCCGGCTGCTTCCTGAGCAGAGGATTGGCGCATCGTCAGACCTACACGACCTTTTTTCAAATCCACATTCAGTACCCATACCGTTACATTATCTCCTACAGAAACAACGTCCATCGGGTGCTTCACGAATTGCTCGCTCAGCTGAGAAATATGCACCAATCCATCATTTTTGATGCCAATATCAACAAAAGCACCAAAGTCGATGACATTGCGCACCGTGCCTTGCAGCTCCATCCCTGGCGTCAGATCCTCGATCTTCAGCACATCGGTGCGGAAGATTGGCAATGGCAACTCATCCCGTGGATCGCGTCCTGGGCGCTGTAAGCTATCTAAAATATCGCGCAGTGTTGGCACACCGATATCCAGTGCTGCAGCTGTCTGTTCCACATCGACGCCTGCAAGAGCCGTTACCGCTTCGGGACTGCCTAATTGCTCTGGCTGGATACCAAGGGACTTCAGGAGCTTCGTTGTCGCTGCATACGATTCCGGGTGAATGCCGGTATAATCAAGCGGATTGTCTCCGCCCTTGATACGCAGGAAGCCGACACATTGCTGGAGCGTTTTAGCACCCAGACGTGGCACCTTTTGCAGCTGCTTGCGGCTAATAAAGCGACCATTTTCCTCACGATATTTTACGATATTTTTAGCAATCGTTGCATTCACGCCTGCCACATAGGAGAGCAGTGATGGAGAAGCTGTATTCACATCGACGCCGACGTGGTTAACCGCTGACTCTACAACGCCTTTAAGCGAGCTTTCCAGATTTTTCTGTGATACATCGTGCTGGTATTGACCGACACCGATTGCTTTTGGATCGATTTTGACCAGCTCTGCTAGTGGATCCTGCACACGGCGAGCAATCGATGCTGCACTGCGCTGTGCGACATCCAGATCAGGGAATTCTTCCTGCGCCAGCTTGGAAGCAGAATACACACTTGCCCCTGCCTCACTCACAATCAGATACGCAAGCTTGCGATCCTTGATCTCCTGAATCAGCTCGGCTACGAATTGCTCCGTTTCACGCGAAGCTGTACCGTTACCGATCACGATCAGCTCAATGTTATGCTCGTTAATCATACGATGGAAGATTTCCGTCGCTTCACGCTTTTTGTTAACTGGTGGAGTTGGGTACGTTACTGCTACCTCCAGCAGCTTGCCTGTCTCATCAACAGCTGCTAGCTTACAGCCTGTACGGAAGGCCGGGTCAACGCCGAGCACTCTTGTTTCCTTGATCGGTGCTTGTAGCAACAGATTGCGCAGGTTACCAGCAAAGATCGAGATCGCCTGGCTATCGCCCTTTTCTGTCAGCTCGGTACGTACCTCGCGCTCGATCGATGGTGCAATCAGGCGCTTGTAAGCATCCTCGATCACTTCACCTAGCAGCTTTTGTACCGCAGATGGCCCTTGAATGAGCTGCTTCTCCATATAACGATAGATCGATTCTGGAGCTACCTCGAGCTGTACCTTCAGTACATTTTCGCGCTCACCGCGGTTGATTGCCAGAATGCGATGAGGCGGCATTTTTTTCGCCAGCTCGCGATAGCTGTAGTACATCTCGTACACGGATTCTTCATTGGCATTACGCGCTTCGGTCACGAGCATGCCATGATCAAAGGTGTAACGTCTGATCCAGGCACGAATTGTTGCATCATCCGAAATTTCCTCGGCAATGATGTCCATCGCTCCCTGTAGCGCCTGTGAGGCATCCTCTACGCCTTTTGCCCCATCCACATACTTAGCGGCCTCTACGAGCGCTTCAGGCGCCTTCGGCTCACTACGAATCCATTGTGCAAGTGGCTCCAATCCTTTCTCGCGCGCTACGCTTGCACGTGTTTTACGCTTTTGGCGATATGGACGATACAGATCCTCGACCTCTTGCAGCTTGCTTGCATTTTGAATCGCTGTTGCCAGCTCCTCTGTCAGCTTGTCCTGCTCGCTGATGATACGTAGCACTTCTTCTTTACGTTCCTGTAAATTGCGCAAATATTGATGGCGCTCCTCGATATCACGAAGCTGGTTCTCATCCAGCTCTCCGGTCATCTCTTTACGGTAACGGGCAATAAATGGAATCGTATTGCCTTCCGACAGCAGATCAATCGTCGTACGAATCTGCTTTTGCGAGATATTCAGCTCATCAGCGATCTGACGTACGATCCGCTCGCGTACCTGCTGCTCGCTATCTTTCGCTTGCGCTTCATGAATTACTTTTTGTTCAGACAATCTGATCCCTCTTTCCATTCTCTACTCGTGCAGAGAACCCTATATCAATAGCTGTATTATCTCAAAAGTTGGGCATGATCTCAAACCATATTGAATAGGTCGCCCCATTAGACGCAAAAAACCCGGTGCAGTCACCGGGTCCACTTGCTTGCCGAAAGCCTTTTAGAAGTCCACCAGGCCGAGGCTGATCTGGAGAGAATCATGCACCCTACGCATGGTATCTTCATCCAGATGTGTGATTTTGTCAGTCAAACGCTGCTTATCAATGGTACGAATCTGCTCTAGTAAAATGACGGAGTCCCGGTCAAAACCATGAGACTTCGCGTCGATCTCCACGTGCGTCGGCAATTTGGCCTTTTGAATCTGTGCCGTAATCGCCGCCACAATGACCGTCGGACTGAAGCGATTACCGATATCGTTCTGGATCACCAGAACCGGTCTCACGCCACCCTGCTCAGAACCGACGACGGGCGATAAATCTGCAAAAAATACATCGCCACGCTTTACGATCAATGTCTACACCCCGCTAACTAAGCGGTCCAGAGTGATGTCCGCTTCTTCCTCCGCATAGAATGCTTCACTAGCAATTCTAAGATTGATCTTGGCCATTTCCATATATCCACGCTGCATCGATTCACGGACAATCCGCTTCTTACGCTCCGTTAGATACACTTTCGTCGCCTTTCTGATTAACTCATTGCGGTCGGAATTATCCAAGGCTGCGATCCCATCGATTTCCTGCAAAAGCTGATCCGGTAAATGGACCATAATCCCTTGCACGTTTTGCATGTTGTCCAACTGTCCAGCACCCCCAAAACCTTTTCAGCTATACCCCTTAGCTGTTGTAACGGCATTTTTTCATAATGCGAATCCAAGTTTATGGTCTGGCTTCATGCACAATACATAAAGCCACTTTGCTGCCCTCATTATAAACTACAACAACAGTATGAGTACAGACTTTTCATCACATTATGTAAGATTCGCTCAACATTTTCCGTTTCCTTCCACTCTGCGAAAAATATTTTAACGCAAAAGGGGGTTTAAACAGCTAACGATTTCGCCGTCACGGTAGTAGAGACGAGGGACGCGGGAAGCGATCATGCAAACCACTTCGTAATTGATAGTACCGAGCCATGAAGCAAGCTCATCAGCCGAGATGAATTCATTCTGCTGACGGCCGATTAAGACAACCTCATCGCCGATTTGGATTTCTTCTGCCTCATGGGCAAAAGATTTGAGTGATACCATACACTGATCCATACAGATCGTTCCAACGACGGGAACTCTGCGTCCGCGAAGCAGCACTTCGGCTTTTCCGCTGAGTAAGCGCGAATATCCATCCGCATAGCCAATTGGCAGTGTGACAATAACCTCTGGCTGCTCGGTCACATAACGGGTGCCATAGCTCACACCCGCGCCTGCCGGCAACGTTTTGGTATAGACCACTCTGGTTTTCAAGACCATGACCGGGGCTAACGCTATCGCCTGCTGGTTCACTTCGGTCGAAGGATACAGCCCATACAGTGCAATTCCTACCCGAACCATCTGTGGGGATAGCTCGGGAGCATCAATCGCGGCAGCACTGTTCCCCGTATGTATGACAGGGATAGTATAGCCCATGCTTCGCACTTCACGGTCCACGCGTTGGAAGTTCTCGTATTGCATCAGTGTATAATCTTTATTATGCTCGTCTGCTCTTGCAAAATGAGTGAACATTCCTTCTACTTCCAGTGTTGGTACTGCAAACGCCTTGGCGATAAATGCAGGTGCCTGATCTGGAAATAGTCCGAGTCGTCCCATTCCGCTATCAATTTTGATATGAGCCTTGAGCTTGCGACCGGAAGGTTCCACAGACAGTCCGGCAATCGCTTCAAGCACTTCTTCTGTAAACACATTTAAAGTAACATCATACTCATACGCTGCTGCTACCCCTTCTGGTGCCGTATAGCCCAGTACCAGAATCGGTAACGAAATGCCGTGCTGACGTAGCTCAATCGCTTCGTCCAAAAAAGCTACGCTCAAGTAGTCCGCACCGAGCTGTTCCAGCTCACGGGCTACGCCTACAGCACCATGTCCATACGCTCCTGCTTTTACACAAAGCATCAGTCTGGTTGTGTGCGGCAATGCACTCCGAAAAGCTTCGTAATTCGCCCGCAGCGCATCCAGATTAATTTCCGCTCTTGTTGGTCGATATTGCTCTTGCAATTACAGTCACCTTCTATCCGTTTTTGCCCATCCGGGCAATACAACTATGTTAATGCGGAAGCCGGATAACTGTCAATTATAAGCGACCTGCAAGATGCTATCAGATGCCATGTTAATGCTTCGAAATGGGACAATGCAGCGTATGAATTCACCGCTGATGGTGAAGAATATTCGGCATATTACACCAGCCGAAATGAAAGACATAATCCTATTATATATAACTACACCTTAAAAAGGCGAACAGCCGCCCAGCATAGGTCTGTTCGGTTTCGCCTTGTTTGTAGTATTTACCCGCTTCTTTCAGAATAGAAGCGGATATTTTGCAATTCAGAAAATTTACACGAATGCGCTAAAGTCATCCTGAAATCACTTGTAAGCAACGACCGTGCTACAGTATTCACACTCACGGCTCTGACCTGGTGCCAGCGTTTGTGGCGCCCCGCAGCCCGGACAATCTACGGTTTTCGGTTGATTACCTGTAGCTGCCTGATTCATAGGATTTGAAGATGTCGAGGACGCTGCTTGCTGCCTTGCTCGATGATTCACATAGGCAGCTGTGCGTGGATCAAGCGGATTATGAATCGTATACGATTCATTTACTCGCTGCACTCCATTTGTACTGGAAGATATATTCACATTCATGGATGACTGTGATGACGAATGCTGAAACTGCCCATTCAGATTGTGCTGATTCCACTGCTGCTGAGCCGTCATCATTTGCTCATATTCCAATCGCGTTTGTGCCTGACTTTTGCGAATCATAGAAATTCCGAATACCATCAATATGATTCCCGGAAAACCAAACACCATTCCCAGTACAATCGCTGATCCCGGATCGCTCGATAATGTACCACCTACTCCAAACAATGCAAATAACAATAAAGGAAGGGCAAAAATAATACAAACAATCCCTCCTGCAAGCATGATCAATCTCCCCTTTTACATCATTCTATATTCTTCTATATTGTTTGATGACAAGCCTGCTCGATCGAATAAAGAGCTATGACTTGGAAGCTGCCAGTCGAGTGTTTCGCTGACGTAAAATATCGTGTGCTGCCTGGAAATGCTGTCGCAGCTGCTCCAGCTGACGATTTATCTGCTGCTGGTCTCCAGCTGGCGCCTGCATCATCCGTTCACGCAGCTGACGTATTTCGTCGGTAAGCTGCTCCTCTTCCTTCCATATAGCAGGGTGGGTAACCGGATCACTAAAACGTACATTTTCCTCAAGCTCAGACAGCAGGCGACTCACCTCACTGCGATACGGCTCCTGCCAGCTGCGAATATGCAGACCAGCTTCGCCCAAACCCTGCCGAATATCATGAATGCTCAGCTTTTGTAGACGTTCCTGACTATCGATATAACGTTCAGACTGCATAAACCAGCTTATAAGCGCGATCACGCCAACCGCTACGACAAATGTCATTAATTGCAGCCAGCTGTAGAAGAACGCCCCTAGATTGAACAGCAACCAGAATACAAGCGTATAGACGATGACCAGTATAGCATACAGGCCAGCGGTCACGAGCTGTCCCATGTAGGCAGGCACGGTAGAAGCGAAGCGTTCTCCACGTAATGCTCCCCATCCAGCTAGCGACCAAAACAACGTTTCAGCTAAAAATAGAGCTGCAAGCGATATCCAGAAGCGACTGTCTGCGATCAGCACATTACCGAGCAGGATAAAACTAATAATCGTGACCAGTAGTGTCAGTCCATACAATAGAGCGATGATGGCGATGCCTCGATTACGATTCATCAGGCTTGTCCCCCTTGCTCCGGCGCTGCTTGTCCGCATTCCATACAGAATTTCTGACCAGGCTGCATTGGTTTTCCGCAATGATTACATGCTACCGTAGTTGGTGTACCACATGCATGACAGAAGCGCGCATCTGCTTTTAACGAAGCGCCACATTGACGGCAGGGATGAGAGAGTGCCTTGCCGCAGCTATTACACTGCACAGCACCTTCCGGATTGTCTGCACCGCAGTGCTCGCATGCCAGATACGCATCGCCACAATGATGACAGAACTTGGAGCCGGCGATGAGCGGCTGACCGCAATTGCTGCATGGCTTCGCATTTGTCGATGTGGAGCTATTAGATACACTGCTCGTGTTCACTTCCATAACACGTCCGACCTGCCCCATCAATTGACCAAGCGGGCCGCCCATGCCTACACCCATACCAAGTCCTAGTCCGGCACCCATAATACCGGACTGCATACTGCCTTCATTTTTAGCAGCACCCTCCAGCGTATCAAAGCTGCGCTCCTGCTGATACGTATAGCCAATAATATCCATCTCTGCTTTTTTAGCAAGTGCTTCCCGCAGTCGCTGAACCGAGAGATCCTCGTCCGGTGTATTGATCGAGTCGACATACATATTCACGACCGCAATGCCATACTCGGCGAATACAGGAGCCATACGTTCCTGTACAAAGGTAGAAATCTCACTAATATACGCATTGATCTCCAGAATGCTAATTTTACGATGAACAAGATACGATGAAATGCACTCATTAATATTCATTAACAATAAACCGCGGAAATATCTTGAAATATCAGCCTGTTCAAACTTTGGTAACGTTCCGACCAGCTTGATCAAGAATCGACGAGAGTCTTCAATACGAATCCCCATCTGTCCAAATGCACGTACAGGCACGATGATATTATATTTCGGATCTTGAAGCTGGATCGGTGATGTGGTTCCCCATTTCACATCCAGATTATTGACCCGGTTCACGTACCATATTTCAGCGGCGAATGGAGATTGTCCACCAAAGGGTAGATTGATCACTTTGTTTAGTAGAGGAATATTCATTGTGCTCAGTGTATGACGACCCGCCTGAAACGTATCAAACGCCTGTCCATTTTTGAACAAAATCGCTTCCTGAGATTCATTTACAACTAATTGTGTCCATGTGCTAACCTCTTCATTGGGATACTTCCACGCATACACATCCGGTGTGCCATCATATTTTACAACTTCAAATAAGGCCATTGTTCTAACCCCTTTTCTATATATGTAAATCTATACTCTATGTACGCTGGGAATGAAGATCGCGTTCCAAAAGTAAGTAGCTTGCTTCATTTCTATTTTCTAATATGCCCACAACGATACAAAGACTAACTGTAAAATCATACTTTTATTGTATAATGTCGGCTAGATTGGCTGAAAAAATAACCCACACAGCAAAAAAGAGCCTTTGCAGGCTCTTTCATGCATCATTACTTTTCCGTCCTAGCTCAATAGCGATAGCACGCTCACCGTTTATTATTAGGAAACCGCCTGGCAGTTCTTGCCGCCTTTATTCTTCTCGCGTTCCTTTGCCTGGCAAGCGGAGCATACACCTTGGAAGTCCAGTCGGTGATCAGTCACTGTAAAGCCGTACTCACGCTCTACGCGCTTTTCCAGTGTGACCAGCCAGTCCTCCATAATCTCCTCTACATTGCCGCAGCGTGTGCAGATGAGATGGTGATGCAAATGGGGACTATTCGCTGCACGTAGATCAAAACGTGCTGCTCCATCGCCAAAATTCACTTTTTGTACGATCTGTAGCTCATTTAGCAGATCAAGTACCCGATACACGGTCGCCATACCGATCTCCGGGAATTGTTCCTTTACGAGCAAAAATACTTCCTCTGCGCTCAAGTGATCCTTTTCATGCTCCAGCAATACCCGGATTGTCGTTTCACGCTGTGGCGTCAGCTTGTAGCCTTTGGATTTGAGTCGTTCCTTAATCCGGTCTACCTGTTCCGTCAGCACCATCATGTTCTTCACACCTTCCGGTTGATTTAATTCTTCCTGTCCAAGTAACGTTTCACATTGTCATTTTCGGTTGGGCATTTCATCTTCTTCATCGTCATTTATTCCAAATGGTACGGTGTAGCTAACATCTCGACACGACGTACACATCCATGTCTGCACATACCGAACATAATATAAATGGATACCGATATCTGTATATTCACGCACACGGTACAATACCGTGCCTGACTGTAAGAGAGACCATCAACACACGTAACTTGTATTTATATTTAGAATAATTATAAATATATCATATCGGAACCGCTTGTACTTGTAAATAGGAAGAAGAAAATCTGTATCGGCGCTAAAATATAGAGTGCCACTATACCGGATTAGTTTACATTTTCACCTGTAGATTTTTTGCGAGTAGCTGTGCGAATAGCTAATTGTATGGAATATTCTCATCAATTTGCTGACCCATCCTATCCATAGTACCTATTCCAAATTATACGTTCGCGTATAGATAATGAATTCTCCTTCATCCGGTGCTTCGCTTCCAATCCAGCCAATAGGCATCCCCTGATTACGATAAATACTCAGCATATGCTCAAAATATGGATGTGACTCCTCTAGCAACAATCTGGCTTTGGCACAATGGTACAGGTCGTTGCTAATGATATCTGCCACAAAACTAGCTTCCTCGTCCTCGATATGTAGTTTGGCAGCAAGCGGAGCAATTCTTTCCTTTATAAGCTCATAAAAATTATGCTCCTCCTCATACTCAATTAGCGCACGATTCAGCGCTCTCTGCTCATCGCTGGTCGCAGCTGGAATATCTCCTAATGCCTCTGCCGTTATATCGGGCAAATGATAATAAGGCGGCTCCAGATCTTCCTCCTGATAAAATTGCAACGCTTCCTGCAAATCGTTAAACAGATTCGCTGGCGTACTCATTTCTATGTAATGCTGCGGTGTCTGTGTAGCTATATCCACTATTGGAACAGACTCTTTATAGGCTTCACTTAATAAATCCCCCTGCTCAATCAAGTCGATCACTTCGCGCACACGCGCTGGAAATACATCCTTAGATTGCATACGTCATCCACCCCTTCATTGGTCATGCGCTCTTCTTGCATCATCCTACAAGCTATTAGCGCGCGTATATGGTGAGATTATAGCAAATTCCACCGCACAAAAGGTTACTTTTATCGCTCCATACGCTTATCGTTCTATCGTGTCATATCCATCATATGTCGATTCGATCATCCTCATGTAGTAGCGATATGTAGTAGCAAGGAGAGAACCGTGCAGAATTATCAAACGCTCCGCAACAAGTAGATTTTACATCCGAGAGATCATTAGTTAATAAAAATATTAATTATTAATATTATAATTGACCTATCTATGAACGTTATGTTACATTCAAACTATAAACGATAGGATCTTGCAGCTACTTACTGTTGCTGTATATCTAGCTGCAAAGACTCCGACCTGCACCACCTCCACATTGAAGATGAAAGGATGAACACCATGTCTCAAACAAGCATCAAAGCTAAAATGATTGTTGACAAATCCTTCCGTATTGCCGAGGTTGATAAGCGAATTTACGGCTCTTTTATCGAACATTTGGGCCGGGCTGTATATGGCGGTATTTATGATCCAGGGCATCCACTCGCGGATGAACATGGCTATCGCAACGATGTAAAAAAATTGATTCAGGAGCTACAGGTTCCTATTATTCGTTATCCTGGCGGTAACTTTGTATCCGGTTACAATTGGGAAGATGGCGTAGGTCCTGTCGATCAGCGTCCGAAGCGTCTAGAGCTGGCATGGAGAACAATTGAGCCGAACGAAGTCGGTACAAATGAATTTGCGCAATGGACGCGTGAAATTGGCTCCGAAGTTATGATGGCAGTCAATCTGGGAACGCGTGGCATCGATGCTGCACGTAATCTGGTGGAATACTGCAATCATCCGGGCGGTACATATTATAGTGATCTGCGTAAGCAGCATGGCTATGCTGCTCCACATGGCATCAAAACCTGGTGTCTTGGCAACGAGATGGATGGCCCGTGGCAGATCGGACACAAAAATGCAGAAGATTATGGCAAGCTGGCGCTGGAAGCAGCAAAAGCAATGCGTCTGGTTGATTCCTCCATTGAGCTGGTAGCATGTGGTAGCTCCAATACTGGCATGGCTACATTCCCACAATGGGAAGCAACCACTCTTGATTATGCCTATGATGAGGTAGATTTCATCTCCCTTCACCAATACTATGGCAACCAGGAAAATGATCCTGCCAACTATCTGGCTCGCGCAGTCGATATGGATCATTTTATTCATACCGTTATCTCGACCTGTGACTATATCAAAGCGAAAAAACGCAGCAAAAAGAATATGTATCTTAGCTTTGACGAGTGGAATGTATGGTATCACTCCAATGATGCAGATAGCAAAATGGATCCGTGGAGCATCGCCCCACCACAGCTGGAGGATGTGTATAACTTCGAGGATGCACTGCTGGTTGGTAGTATGCTGCTCACCTTCCTGCGTCGTGCAGATCGCGTGAAAATGGCGTGTATGGCACAGCTCGTGAACGTTATTGCACCGATCATGACAGAGACTGGCGGACGCTCCTGGAAGCAGACCATCTTCTATCCGTATATGCACGCTTCTGTGTATGGTCGTGGTGTATCCCTGAAGCCAGTTATCGACTCTCCAGTCTATGATGCCAAAGATTACACCGATGTTCCTTATCTGGACAGCGCTGTGGTGCATGACGAAGAGAATGAACATCTGACGATCTTCGCCGTGAACCGTCATCTGACCGATGCGCTTGATCTGAACTGTGACGTTCGTTCGTTTGAAGGCTATGTGATCGAAGAACATATCGTACTGGAAAATGATGATCTAAAAGCGGTCAATACAGCCGATAACGAGCAGGTGAAGCCACATAGTGGTGGTAACTCTACGCTGGATGGCGGTATGCTGACTGCACGCCTGAGCAAGGCTTCGTGGAACGTGATTCGTTTGCGTAAAGCGTAAATATACTCATTCTCATACGTCCGTACAATTTTCTATGTAAATACGTAGAACCTGTTCTTCAAACTAGAAATGCAAACTAGCCAGCATATCCGAGTAATCGGTATACATGGCATCCTTGTATTCAACCCATATGACCATTCATGATCTTCATACAAAGCAAAAAGGGAGCGAAGCAATCGATCGATTACTTCCTCCCTGCTGCTTGTATCCATCTGCTTGCATGGATTCAACTATAAAACAAGCATTGGATGCTGATGACGATAAGCTGGATTGGATACCCTGTAGTCTATGTAGGCTTCAAGGCAACAAGCTACAGCATGATATGCAAGCGTTATCAAAATGAGTGGAGCCGATCCGTAGCTTTCATAACGAAGCCGGATCTCACTATTCTAGCGCTGCTCTTGCTTTTCCTGCTTGGGCTGGTCAACTGGCGTTGCTGTTGGGCGAACGCGCTTGTCGTAGTACAGTCGGAACACAATATCCTGATTGTAATTACCAAAGCCACGTCCAAACAGGGTCAGGCCGCCAACATGCTCAGCTGAGGATTCCACAGCCAGTCGTAGTGTCCATTGTCGATCACGTACATTCACTTGATCGAGCGTCACATCCGACAGCTGAATTCCATCCATAAAGGTGCCTTCACGGGTAACCTGCAAGTGCTTAAGCAGACCGTACTGGTTAATAATTTCCGGCCACCATGCAGGATTGTACTTGCCGCGCTTGTCGCCATAGTCGCCTGGGCTTGTCCATGTACCGAGCTTCACATCATTCAGGTAAAAGGTGATATCCGACGGGAAACGATCATCGGTCATCGGAGCTTCCGAGGAGATCTCCATCGACATGATCAGCTCCAGC
This sequence comes from Paenibacillus hunanensis, assembly GCF_034055775.1. Lineage (NCBI taxonomy): Bacteria > Bacillati > Bacillota > Bacilli > Caryophanales > Paenibacillaceae > Paenibacillus > Paenibacillus hunanensis. The sequence goes on from NZ_CP139194.1 coordinate 4,294,273, forward strand.
GGGTTTTCGGTGGATAGCAGGAAATTCGGGATTTTATACTCGATAAAGCCTTCGCTAAACCATAGAATTTTCGCCTGAAAACGCTCGGCATCGAAAAAGTAGCGTGTGTCATCGACCTGACCGATAAACTTCTCGGTTGAAGCCAGACCACAGGTTGGCTCTGCCGCCAGATCGGTATAGTGTCCGATCGAAATCTCACTTTCATGATAGTGACGCACATGCTCTACCTTGTTAGGAAAAGCGATATTCGCTTCTTCTACCTGCAGATAGCATACCTTTTGCACGCCGCCTTTACCGGGCTGCATGTTAGTCGAGATAATCGCTGCCTTTTCTAGCTTTTTAACATGCATCGATACGATGGCGCTGGTCAGCCCAACCGCTTCTGCTAGCTCGCGAATATTCATCGGTTTATCAGCAAGCAGTTGAATGATTTTGTGCCGTACACTGCTGGCAAGGGCTTCGTACACAGGTAATGATTTGTCCGAAATATCCAGATTCATGGGCAAGCTCCTCCATTAGCGAGTGTGTAACGTTTTTATTTATCTTTTCACTATATCCTTAGGTTAACAAAAATACAAACGTTTCCCGTTGAATTTTGAAAATATCGTGATGATATCAGGCTAATTCAAGCATTAACCTAGCTTTTACTACCAAAGGAGGCATTTTACTATGATTAACATGAATGTGAACACAACTGTAACGACTGGAACATTAAGCCGTCATCTGCATGGACAATTTGCTGAGCATCTGGGTCGTTGTATTTATGAAGGTATGTGGGTTGGAACGGATTCCCCGATCCCGAATACAGACGGTATCCGTAATGATGTGCTGGAAGCGCTGCGTGAGCTGAACATTCCCGTACTTCGCTGGCCGGGTGGCTGCTTTGCAGATGAATACCATTGGAAGGATGGCGTAGGTAAGCCAGAGGAACGCGCACGTATGGTGAATAGTCACTGGGGCGGCGTAGAGGAAAATAACCATTTTGGTACGCATGAATTTTTGCGTCTATGTGAGCTGCTGGATACAGAGCCATACATTAGTGGTAACGTAGGTAGCGGCACCGTACATGAGATGCAGCAATGGGTCGAATATATGACTCAGGATGGTACATCTCCAATGGCAGACTGGCGTCGTCAAAATGGTCGCGATGAGCCGTGGAAGCTGACTTACTTTGGTGTAGGTAACGAAAACTGGGGCTGTGGCGGTAATATGCGTCCCGAATACTATGCGGATCTGTACCGTCATTATGCAACATATGTGCGTAACTATGGCGACAATCAAGTGTACAAAATCGCCTGTGGTGCAAATACAGACGACTACAAATGGACCGAAGTGCTGATGCGTGAAGCAGGTCATCTGATGAATGGTCTGAGTCTGCATTACTACACGATTCCATCGGGCGACTTCTTCCCGGTTAAAGGGTCTGCTACGGGCTTTGCTGCTGAAGAATGGTTCCGCACATTGAAAAATACATTGTTTATGGAAGAGCTGATCGTGAAGCATTCCAAAATTATGGATAAATACGATCCAGAGAAAAAGGTTGGCATGATCATTGACGAGTGGGGCATCTGGACGGATGTGGAGCCAGGCACCAATCCGGGCTTCCTGTTCCAGCAAAATACAGTGCGTGATGCTGTCGTAGCCGGAGTGAACCTGAACCTGTTCTATAAATATGCAGATCGAATCAAAATGGCAAATATCGCTCAAATGGTAAACGTACTGCAAGCAATGGTACTGACAGAGGGCGATCGTATGCTGCTCACGCCAACGTACCATGTATTCAATATGTATCAGGTGCATCAGGATAGCGAGCGTCTTGACCTGCAATGGGAAAGCCCGGAATACGTGATGGGCGCACAATCGATTCCAAAAATCAGTGCGGCTGCATCGAAGGATGCTCAGGGTCAGGTACACATTACCGTGTGTAACCTGAGTCATGACGAATCCGAAAGCTTCAGCTGTCAGATCGAAGGCGGCTCGTATACCGCTACAGGTATTGTACTGGCAGGCGATGCACTGGATGCACACAACACATTTGAACAGCCAGAGCGTGTAGCTCCAACCGAGCTGAGCGTTACGCTGTCAGCAAACGGCGTACTGAGCTTCGAGCTTCCTGCTGCTTCGGTGGCACGTATTACATTGTCGTAATTGTACATGCTACACTCGGCTACCGTATCAACGGATATACAGTCTATCCAATAGAACTACGAAATATAGAACGATGATCTGGAGGACGATGGAATGTGCAATGACTCCATATCCTATGAGATGTAGCAAGCAGTCGATGCGTGTAGATCATATTTGGAATCCAGATATGAGTACAGTTTATGAAAATATGCGGTATATTCAGTTGCAGAAGGGGGGATGAGCAATGAGCGTGATTCGTCCTATGCAGGCTAATTCAGATGCAAATCAAGGCTGCAAAGGCTGCAATCGCAGTCCTGTGCTATCCGAGGAAAAGATTAATCATCTCGTACAGCTTGCTATTGCAGGCAAACAGGCTAATGAGCTTGCAGCCGAAGCTGTCCAGCAGGAGCGCTTCCAGCGCTGTATGGCGTGCCCCTCTCTGCAATTCGGTACCACCTGCAAGCATTGTGGCTGTCTGGTGCATATTCGTACGCGTTTACAGGCAAGCTATTGTCCTTCACCTGCCGGATCCCAGTGGGAGCAGTAACTGCTACTATCTACGTATAAATGGGGCAAACAGCGGACATCGTCTCAGCATGTGGTGTATAATCGTTACGGGTCATATGGATGATGATCCAGTATGACAGGTGCAGCATCAACGCTGCTAAGAATCGAAACCGGAGGATAACGATGTCACCACATAAACTGGAACAATGGTTTGCAGAAGGAATATTACCAGAAGATACACTCATTGATATTTTGCATCAATGCTCGGTCGTGCCGTTGCTGTACGATGAAGGCGGACATTTAAAGTTAGAGGATTTCCATGAGCAGCTGGAAGCCCCTTTAACAGGTGAGGTTGCTGTAGCGGCTGATGCCCTTTATACGGTTGTGATCGAAGCCTTTCAGCGCTATAGCGAGCCGGAAGCGTATGAGCAGCTACAGGATAGTATTAGCTTGCAGGAAGATCTGTGCATGAGCGGCATTCTTGCTGTCTCGGATTGGATCGATTGGATGGCGCGCTGTGCGCAGGGTGAGCAGACCTTACCTGAGGTTGATTTCCATAGCCTGTTCGAGGATTTGCCAGAAGGCTATATGGTGCAGGATTTCCATGATGATCTGACCTTTATTTTACAGCAGGCCGATCATGAGAAATATGCGGAAGCGCTGCGCCAGCAGGCTCTTTTGTATAGTCAGCTTGGCGTGAAGCAAAGTAGCTGATCGATGATACGATTTATTTGAGGTTATAGCGTTTATTTCAGGCTGTAGTATTCATTTCAGATCATACGATTTATCTGACCAATCATAACAAAGAGACATCCTCCTTCCACTAAGGCGGATGTCTCTTTGCATTGACTGTGACTGATGCTTCTATGCTCTAGCTGATATTTCTACATGGAGAAGCAGTTCTTTTACTTTACTCTTCTATTTTAAAAGAAATCTTTCAGACAAATAAGCTACATCTGTATCTGTATCTGCATTTACATCTACATCGCATCAAGCCTTACTTTTGACGTTGAATCTTGACGGACACCGTGATGGTAGTTGTTGCAGAAGGATCATTGATCGAGCTGATTTGTAGCTGTAGACGCACAATTCGGTGCGAGGACTGCGGTAGTTTTAACAGCTTGCCCGTATTATCGACGTACTCAGGATCACTGCTGGACAATATGTTGTAATGGAGACGATCACTTTGCGGTAAAGTCAGCACAGCTTGCCCTACAACCGAGTTGCCTGTGATTACCTTATGAAATGCATCAGCCGCAGCCTGTACACGATTCTGCTCTGTGCCTGCGATACGATAGATGCTATTGGCGATCTTCGTATCGCTCTGTACTACATTGCCATTCTCATCGAGATGGTATGCATTCAGACGAAGCTGATAGGTACCTGGTTGTAAAATCTGAAGCTGTGAGCTACCATCATCACCGAGGAAATTCACGATATTATCCAGTCCACTCAGCGTGTAATAGCCTGGACTGAATGTGTCCGGTGACGACTTGATCTGCTGTACAAGTGTACCGACATAATCACCATTGATCGTATATGCATCCAGCTCCAGTGCATTGATATGATTCGGCATCAAACGGAAGGTTAGTGCTGCTGCATCCTCCTTGCCATTCAAGCGCACGATTGGATGATCGATGGTTACCTGCTGAATTCCTAAGCCCGTATCAGGCTGATCCTTACCGATATGAAGCACGAACGGCAGATGAAGGGCTGGGTAGCCGTCTGCGGTTAGCTGCACATCCCCTTCATACACTCCATCCTTTGCTGATGTGGACGGGGTTACCGAAAGGGTGAACGAAGTCGCCTCATTCGGATTCGCTGTAATGCTTCCATCTGCACCAACACCTTGCAGCACCACTTGAATATCGTTTACATCGGGCGTAGTCACCGGTGCAGCTGGATCAGATGTGACGGATGAATGCAGATTGACTTTGGCGTGATACGTGACCGCTGTGCCAGAGGTGTTTTTCAACTGGAGCACCTGATCGTGTGACTTGCCATCCCCCTCCATCACACCCAGTGAGGCAGATGGATTGTAGTTGGTGACAGCTTTCAAGTTCAGCTTTTTATCCAGAATCGTAATATCCTGTACAGCTTCCAGTACTGCTGGCGTATTCACAGCAGCGCCGATATCCGCTCGTCCAGATCCCTGCGAGTACACATCATATTGCTGTCCCGATTCATCTACTAACGGTACCGAAGTATTCGCAAGTGCTGCTCGAATATCGAATGGTGTCCAGTCTGGATGCTCTTGCTTGAGCAAGGCTGCCATCCCGGTTACATGCGGCGTTGCCATACTCGTACCACTCTCACGAGCATACGCATCTGCATAATTGGCATTCTTAATATATTTTTCGTACGCTGGGAAGGTGGAACGAATCGACAAGCCCGGTGCAACCAGATCTGGCTTGATGTTCAGTCCCCCATCCAGATTCGGACCGCGTGAGCTATAGGAGATCAGATGATCACCTGGTACATTTTGCGCTGGATAATCCGCTCCAAAGGTAAAGGTGATCGGCTGATCGTCATGCTGTAGTGCAGCCCGAGCAAGCGCACGACCATCTGCACCCTTCATATCAAAGGTTGGAATATAGTTAAAGCTATCCCGTAAAAAAGCGTTATAGCCAATATATCCATCACGACCACTAATACTTGCTGTCAGGTCGGCTTTACTGGAATCTGTAGCATCTTGATTGCCATTGAAAAGAATTAAGGCTACGGCACCATGCTCCTTCGCATTCGCAATCTTTTGTACAAATGTAATGCCCCCACGAGAAGCAAGCACGACCTTACCATTTACATTTTCACCACTATAATCGGATTCATCCCCTAAGCCAACATATACTCCTTGTAGTGGCTTCGTGCCAAGGACCGAAGCGAACTGCTCATGAGCAGTCTCCCAGGCAAGCAGATGCAGATCATAGGCATGGTTGACATTGTTGGACTGTTTGGTGCTGGCTGTGGTATCAGCTGGTGTTCCTGTCCCATACGTATCGTCTGTAACACGAGCAGCTGCTGTTCCTGTCCCATACACATCAGCTTTGACAGTCGCGCTATAGTACATAACAGGCACAGTCGAAGCACCTACGGTAATTGCCAGCGGCGATGTTGCTGGCTCACCCAGTGAATAATAGTAGGATCCCGGTGCAGCAGCATTACCACTTGCAATAACAACAGTTGTTCCACTCAATACTGCGTTGTTAACCGCAATCGTTTCCGGCGCATTGATATCTTTATCTTCATCCGTACCGATAGACATATTAATAATATCCATATGATCCTTGACCGCGTGCTCGATACCGTCGATGATCGTTGCTGTATCACCTGTATCTGCATTCGTATCAGGATCACGCCTCATGACGCGGTATACGTACAGATCAGCTCCATAGGCTACGCCTTTTTGTACGACATCACTTTTCGTATTCGCAGCGCGTCCAGCAATTGTGCCTGATACATGCGTTCCGTGCCAGCTTCCTGCATAGCCTGTACCATATACATCATCTGTAGCAGAGACAGGTGGATTCTCATAAGGATCGCGATCATGATCGACCGAATCGTAACCACCCTTATAGGCTTGCTTGAGATCAGGATGATCATAATCAATTCCGCTATCCAGTACACCGATGCGAACCCCTTTTCCGGTTAAACCTTTTGCCCATGCGGCTTGTACGCCGAGGATGGATAAAGGTACGCCATCATACGTTGCACTCGTTGTAGTCTCAGCTGATTGAGGGGCAGGTAGTGTCGTATAGGTTTCATTTTTAGAAATGGATTTGATACCGGATAGCTTGGCAAGCTTTGGGATTTGATTCGCTGGCAGTGTCATCTCGACACCATTTAGTACGGTATTGTAGCGATAATTCACTTTATACGAAATGTTCTGGCTACTCGCCTGCTGTAAGATCGTATTTTGCTGTGAGGCAACGGTATTCTGAGTTACTGCCAATTCGCTACCTGCTAGAGAATTCGATTGCTCTGCCTTTGTCGTCTGATCCTGTAGCTTAACTGCTACCGGCTGATCCGTCATTTGCACAATAACAGAGACTGGATTGCTGGACGAAGTATCAATATCTGGTGAAATCATATGCTCCTGCTCTTGAATCGTCCCAGACATAGTAGCGATATTGCCTTGCTGAATCATATAAGGCGATTGCGCTGTACCCTGCGAAGCAGCAGAGGCAACAAAGGGGGCACCCGCCATGCTAACCGTCAGCATAGTTAGAACGGACCATATCCATAATTGATTTCGCTTACTTCCTGTGTTCAAGGTTCTCTCCTCATTCCATATGTTTGTAGTAAAGCAGTGCTATACTATCACCGTTGCTAAATGACTGAATAGAGACTTTTTTCATAGATTATATTTTTTTTGCGATACTCATTTAACGAAAACTGATTTTTATCAAACATCTAAAACGAGTTAAAAATCACCTGTATTTATCCATTAAAAGTAATTTTTATAGCTAATATTTATTTTTGGCAAACTTGATTTTTCTCGTAAAAGCGACTTTAGAAGCATGCATTGAAATTCGATTTAGCATATCTATGCAACAACCTGAGAATTGAGAACTATTATAAAAATATAAGCATATAAAAACACCCTTTGAAAGGAGCACACTCAACGACCTGTGCACTCCCTCAAAGGGTAGAACTATTGCTATTCTTGTAATAGTCGCTGGCTTCACGACTCTCGCAATCAGTTAGTTAATGAATTGTGAATTAGTTAATTGATAATTAGAATATTTTATTTTCCTTTGCCTTTAACTTTGATTAGCGAAGATACCGTCTGGGATGCAGATGGATCATGGATCGAGCTAATTTTCAGCTGTAGGCGCACAATCCGGTACGATGAAGCAGGTAGCTTGATTAGCTTACCACTATTGTCGACAAGCTGAGGATCACTACTGGATAGTATCTTGTAATCCAATCGATTATCCTGCGGCAGTGTAAGCACAGACTGACCTACTGTCTGATTACCTGCCTGAATCGTTCTAAAACGAGCGGTAGCCGTCGCTACACGATCCTTTTCTGTACCTGCGATTCGATAAGCGGTGCTCGCACGCTTGGTCGCACTTTTCTTGATATTGCCGTTTTTATCAATATTAAAAGCATTCAGTTGAAGCGAATAGGTTCCTGGCTGTAGCACGCGAGTCTCACCAGCTCCATCATCGCCAAAGTAAGTGACGATATTGTCCAATCCAGTTAGGCGATAATACCCTGTTGCAAAGGCTGGTGAGGCGGTTGCAGTAGGCTGCTTGATCGTTTGAACAAGCGTACCTGCATATTGACCATCCAATGTCACGGCGTCTAGCTCCAAAGCATTCACATTATTGGAGAGCAGACGGAAGGTTACGTCTGCCGAATCCTGCTTACCATCCAAACGTACAGCTGGATGATTTACCTCCACCTGCTGAATACCCAATCCTGTGTCTGGCTGATCCTTACCAACATGAAGCGAGAATGGCAAATGCAGTGCTGGATAGCCATCTGCTGTTAAGTCTACCTCTCCCTCATATACTCCCTCAGTCGCAGCTGTGGACGGTGTAATCTCCAGATTGAACGAGACAGTGCTATTCGCTGCGGCTGTAATCGTACCGTTCGCATCCAGTCCTTGTAATACGGCCTGAATCGCTTTCACATCCGGTGTAGCTACAGGTGCGGACGGATCTGACGTTACTGACGGATGCATGTTCACACTTGCATGATACGTAACAGATGAACCGGACGTATTTTTAAGCTGTAAGGTTTGATCGTGTGGCTTCCCATCTGGCTGCACCACGCCAAATGCGGCAGATGGATTATAGTTGGTGACCGTTTTACGGTTAAAATCCTTATCTAGAATCGTAATATCGTCTACCGTCTCCAGCAATGCTGGTGTATTCACAGCAGCTCCTACATTAGCGCGACCTGCTCCTTGAGAATACACATCATAGCGTTGACCAGATTCATCCACTAACGTCTCAGACGTATTCGCAAGAGCTGCTCGAATATCAAATGGTGTCCAGTCTGGATGCTCCTGCTTGAGTAACGCCGCCATACCTGCTACATGCGGAGCAGCCATACTTGTACCGCTCTCCCGCTTGTAAGCATCTCCATAATTCGCATTCTTGATATATTTTCCATAAGCCGGCACCGTAGAACGAATCGTTACCCCTGGTGCAACCAGATCAGGCTTCACCCCAAGTACGCCGTCCTGATTTGGACCACGAGAGCTAAAGCTTGCGATATGGTCACCGCTCACATTCTGTTTGGGATACCTGGTGTCAAATGTAAATGAGATTGGTTGTCCACCCTGTGCCAGTGAAGCACGAATCAAGGCTCGACCGTCCGCACCTTTCATATCAAAGGTAGGTACATACGTAAATCCATCCCCCATGAATGCTGCTCCGCCAATATAGCTATCTCGCCCCGGAATACTTTTGGACAGATCCGGCTTCCCTGGATGATTCGGATCGGCATTCCCATTGAATAGAATCACGGCACGTGCGCCATGTTTGGCGGCATTTTCAGCCTTATCAGTAAAACTGATTCCACCGCGTGAGACAATGACGACTTTATCCTTTACATCCTTGCCTTCATAATCGGTTTCGCTACCTAATCCTACATATATTCCCTGCACTGGAGCCTTACCGAGGATCGAAGCAAAATCCTCTTGATGTGTCTTCCATGCAAGCATCTGTAGCGCATAGTCCTGATTCACATTCGTGTCATACACGTCCTTGCTTACCGTGGATGCCGACTTGCTAGACTTGCTAGACTTGCTCGAACCGTATACATCCCCCGTTACTGCAGTAGACTTATCGGTTGAACCGTAGACATCAGCATGAACAGTCGCTAGATATTGGGTAAAAGGGACACTCGATGCGCCGACTGCAATCGCTAGCTGCGAGGTTGCTGGCTCACCCATCGAATAATAATACGAGCCTGGCGCAGCAGCATTACCGTTTGCAATCACGACGGTCACTCCGCTTAGCACTGCATTGTTAACCGCGATCGAATCTGGAGAATTTACATCTTTATCCGCATCCGAACCAATCGATAGATTGATCACATCCATGCCATCCTTTACCGCATGCTCAATGCCATCGATAATGGTAGCCGAATCTCCTGTCTCTTCATTGGTGACAGGGTCACGCTTCATTACGCGATATACATACAGATCGGCTCCATAAGCGACACCCTTTTGATTCACTTCGCCCTGTTGATTGGCTGCACGACCAGCAATGGTACCGGATACATGAGTGCCATGTGAGCTACCTGGATAGCCTTTTTTGTATACATCATCCTGCACCGATACAGGCGGTGTCTCATACGGGTCATTATCATGATCTACGGAATCATATCCACCTTTATAGGCACCAATCAGATCGGGATGATCGCTATCGATTCCTGTATCGACAACACCGACCTTCACCCCTTTACCCGTCAATCCCTTTTGCCAGGCAATCGGAGCACCGATTAGCGATAATGGCGTAGGATCATAGGTTGCCTGCGTTGCTGTACTATCCTGTACAGGCATCGTTGTATAGGTTTTATTTTGATAAATTGATTTGACTCCAGGCAGCTTCGCCAGTGCTGGAATCTGATTCGCTGGCAGGGTCATTTCCATTCCGTTCAGTACGGTATTATAGCGATAATTAACTGTGTACGAAATGCTCTGATTGCGCGCCTGCTGTAAAATTAGATTCTGCTGAGAGGCGACCATTTGCTCATCAGCTATGGGATCGAGCTGCTCTGATGCAATTCGTTTACCAGCTTCCAGCTTGGAATCATGCAGGCTTACCGCAGCTGGCTGATCCGTTAGCTGTACGATAACCGATACCAGATTACTCGATTCCGTATTGATGTCTGGCGAGATCATATGCTCCTGCGCATTGCGAAGATTCACAGACTGTCCTTTGATATCTGCTGGCTGAATGACATAGGGTGAAGCCGGTGTTCCTTGAGCTGCCGCTCCAGCTACTGCTGGTCCAGCGATCATACTAGCAGTTAACACACTCACAATAGACCAGATCCATAATGGATTGCGCATATTCCCTGTTCTCAAGCGTTCTACCTCATTTCATATGTTTTTGGTAATGAAGCAGAGCTATCCTATCACCGTGATGATTCATCTGAACAGAGACTTTCTGGGCAGATAACAATTTTTTAATGCTACTCCATATCGAGAAAATGTTATTTATCAAACTAATCAAAATAGCTCATTTTCACGACATATTCGCCTTGTATTCTCTACTTTTGGGAATTAATAAAGAATTCAGGGAAAAGAACGCGAGTTGATTTTTAGTTATTATGTATCTTTAGTTATATAAAATCATGATCTATTATGCCCGTATGCTTTATTCCTCTATATGTCATAAGACGGGTTCAAGCAGGACTGTTGCAATGACAAATACCCTTTGAAACGAGCGTCTGTAAGGAAAATCGCTCTGCTTCAAAGGGTATATTGTACTTCAACACATTATAACAATGGGTATATTCAGTATTCCAACTGTACAAGTCATCATACAGAATATGGGATCAGGCAATATGCAATAACACTGTACTTTGATCACTGCTCTAATGGAATCACCCTAAAAAATAATCATTTGTTTCTTCAACTTATTTTTTTGGCTTCTGGATCTTCACCAGTGCTTGTACGGTACGCTTCACCGTTGGATCATTCAGTGAACTGATCTGTACCTGCAAGCGAGCAATACGGTAGCTTGTCGCTGGATATTTGATCAATGTGCCGCTGTTATCTACATATTTCACATCACTGCTGGAAATCACTTTATATTGTAGACGTCCATCCTGTGGCAGATTCAGTACCGATTGACCGATGACTGTGTTGCCATCCAGAATATAGTTGAAGGCGCGAGCCGCTGTATTCACGCGATCCTTCTCTGTCGCATCGATACGATAAGAAGAATACGCACGCTTGATGGAGCTTTCCGCTACACTGCCATCAGCAGCCATATGATAAGCTACCAGCTCCAGCTTGTACACGCCTTTACCTAATACCTTGAAGGCAGGCTTACCGTTCGCATCCTGACCGATATAAATATTATCGATATCGCTGAACTCATAGTATCCTGGAGCAAAGACTGGATAGCCATTATCGCTTGGTGGCTGTACGATCTGTGCCAGTGTACCTACATACTCATCATTCAGATCATAGGCATACAGTTCCAGTACATTCGTATCGGTATTCAGTAAACGGAAACGAACATCTGTAGAGTCCTGTTTACCGTTTAGGCGTACCACTGGCTCACTTACAGAGATTTCCTGTAGACCGAGCCCACTATCTGGATTGCTTTTGCCCACCTGTGCGACGAATGGCAGATGCAGTGTTGGATAACCAGCTGCTGTCAACACCACTTCGCCCTCATAAGGTCCTTCTGCTGCACTTGCAGATGCTTTGACTGACAATGCAAATTTCGCTGCTTGACCAGCGGTTGCGGTTACCGAGCCATCTGCACCTACACCATCAAGCGTAGCCGTAATATTACTTACATCCGGTGTTGCTACAGGATTGTATGGATCGGAGGTTACAGAAGGATGCAGCTTCACGCTTGCTTTATACGTTACTGTAGAGCCGGACAGATTTTTCAGTTGAAGCTGCTTGGTTACTGCATCGCCACCAGCTGCGAGCAAGCCGAATGCTGCGGATGGATTGTAGTTGGTTACTTTCGTTTTGTTCCAGTTTTTATCGAGGATTGTGATATCCTCTACCGTTTGCAGTACTGCTGGTGTGTATACCGCAGAGCCAACATTTGCGCGTCCAGCTCCTTGAGAATATACATCATACGGTGTACCTTCCTGATCCGCAATATTGTCTGCTGTGTTTGCCAGCGCTGCGCGAATATCAAACGGTGTCCAGTTTGGATGCTCCTGCTTCAGCAGCACTGCCATACCAGCAACGTGTGGTGAAGCCATACTTGTACCATTTTGACGCTCATACGCCTGACTGTAGGAAGCATCCTTAATGTACTTACCATAGGCTGGTACGGAGGAACGAATGCCTACGCCCGGTGCAGCCAGGTCTGGCTTAATACCTAGCAGACCATCCTGGTTCGGACCACGTGAGCTGAAGTCAGCCATATTGTCGCCTGCTACTACTGTTTTTGGATATTCACTACCGAATTTGAATGTCAGCTCACCATTTGCACTGTCCAGTGCAGCGCGTGCAAGTGCGCGTCCTTCTTTACCGGACATATCGAAGGTTGGTACATAATCATAGCCTTCTCCGATAAATGCAGATGGACCAATATGACCATCGCGTCCGCTAATACTCTCGGACAGATCAGCCTCGTTCGGGTTACTTGTCTTTGCATTACCATTGAAAATAATCGCTGCTTTCGCGCCATTTTTGCGAGCAATCGACATTTTATCTACGAATGCCAGATTACCACGGGAAATCAGCACCACTTTACCTTTAACATCCTTACCAGCATAATCTGCCTCTGTACCCAGTCCTACATAGACACCTTCCTGTGTCGACGTACCAAGAATAGAAGCAAAATTCTCCTGATTTACATACCAGCCCATCAGGCTCAGTCCGTAAGTAGAATCGCCATACACATTCTCGCTAACAGTTGATGTATTGTCATTCAGATAGCGTACAGGTGATGCCGCAGCCGCTGCTGCAGTGCCACCATAGACCGAAGCCGTTACCGTTGCTTCATATAAATTGTAAGGTGTGGTTGAAGCACCTACCGAGATCGCTAGCTGTGCGCTTGCTGGCGAGCCCATCGAATAATAGTAATAGCCAGCTTTCGCAGCATTACCGTTAGCGATAACTGCGGTCACACCGCTCAATACCGCATTATTAATCGCAACCGAATCTGGAGAGTTTACATTTTTCTCCGCATCCGAACCGAGCGACAGATTGATTACATTCATTCCGTCTTTAACTGCATGCTCGATACCATCGATAACCTGTGCCGAGGAACCGGAAGCACGACCCGTCTGTGGATTGCGTCCCAGTACGCGATATACGTACAGATCTGCTTCATACGCAACCCCTTTTTGTACAACATCACTCTGTTTGTTGGCAGCACGGCCTACAATCGTACCCGATACGTGTGTACCGTGAGATGTACCTGCAAAGCCGATACCGTACGGATCATCCTCTACGGAGATTGGAGGTGCTTCGTACGGATCGTTATCCTTATCAAAGGAATCATATCCACCTTTATAAGCGCCCTTCAGATCAGGATGATAATAATCGACACCACTATCGATAACGCCGACCTTTACCCCTTTACCTGTCAAGCCCTTTTGCCACGCCTTTTGAGCACCAATCAGGGAAAGTGGGGAAGCATCATATGTAGCCTGACTCGCTGTCAGCGAAGGTGGGTCCTGTACTGGAACGGTGTAGTATGTATTGTTTTCAAATACGGAGCGCACGCCTTCCAGTTCAGCTAGCTTTGGCACCTGATTAGCAGGAATTGTAACTTCCAAACCATTCAGTACTGTATTGTAGCGATAATTCACATGCAGATTGATGCCTGCCGCCAATGCACGCGTCACCAAGTCGTTCTGCTGGTTGTTAACCGCACTCTCTGTAGATTCCGCAGCAATCGACTGCAAACCAATCTTCGCTGCGTATTCGCCTACTGCTGCTGGTTGATTCGTCAGCTGTACGATAACGCGGATATTGGATGTTCCCTTTGTATTGATATTAGGAGAAATGACATGCTCCTGATCTGTACCCTGTAACCCGATCAGACGATCTGGCAGTGTTTTCTGTTGTAAAATGTACGGAGATTCTGCTGTTCCTTCATTCGCTGCATATGCAGCACCAGGCGCCCAGATTGTTCCTGCGGTAAGCAATACAGCCAAAGATGCAGTAGACAGCTTGCGTAAAACGTGAAATTTCGTCTTCGTCAAATTACGTCCCTCATTTCAATAAAATAGTGTATACTTCCAATTCCGATACCCCTGTTGTAAGCAAAAATATATATATGTTAGTTTTATTAACCTCCTTCCCCATTCCGCTAATAATTAGGAAGATTTTGTTACATAGGATTATATTATCACCTGAATTAACCACTGGCTAGATATTTTATCCATCTATTGATTTTTTTTGCGTTACGTATAAATCAAAAGGTTATTTTTATCAATCCGACCAAGTTCCATTTCAAAAACGCTTTATATCAGCCTTTTTACCTACATACAAAATAAAAAAAGCATTCATGCCACTGCATACTTATAAGTGCAGTGAATGAATGCTCTATGCTCATTCCTCGATTCGGTTCTTACTCCTCCCGTGGTACAAGGTCAAAAATGGTACCATCCTCCATCGTATCAATGAGTCGATCCAGCCAGATATAATACTTAATCGACTCCTGCATCTTCTCCTTATCACGCAATAAGACATCACGTATAAGCGATTGCTCTTCACTGGCGATCAGCTTATCGATCTCCTTCACCGACTTGCGCAGAATAAGCAGATTACTTTCCACCGCTTTGCGCCATTTGATAACAAAAAAGTCGGTAAATGTCTGATACCAGTCATATTCCACTTCATATAGATCCTTACGCGAGCCCTTTTCCCATACCTTATTCACCATATGAAGATCAAGCAGATTCCGTACGCCCGTGCTCATGCTTGTCTTACTCATCGCCATCTCGCGACCCATATCGTCAAGCGTCATCGGATGATCTGCAAAAAAAAGCAAGCCATATAAATGACCTGTGGAATGTGAAATCCCGTATAAATCCATATTACGACCGATAACCTCAATGACTCGTTTTCTTAATTTTTGCACGATTTCGATTTGATTTTCATCTAATTGATTCAAGCTCATGCTTGACAACTCCATTCTATATATACAGTTTATACAAAACGATCTGAATATTAATTCGACTTTTTCCATTTTAAAAAAATTCTCACTAAATGTAAAGATGAGCATTTGGAAGCATCATTTAGTATATGGCAGTATTTACTTTATAAACATCGTACAGTTTTTTCTGTACAAACTTATTATACGGATTTTACGGTTGATTTGCAAAATCGGATTTGTTACAATTAATCCCGTTGAATTGAAAACTATGAAAATTATTCATCCATGTGAAAACAAATTTAGTTTTCATTTCGCTAACAACTGGTTAATAACCTTACTGTCAATAAAGCAAGCAAATGAGCAAATGCGCTGCTATGCTCCAGAGTCTTCCCATACGGCGGCAATCTTATCAGCACGTCGCGATATGGAAACTGTGCAGCACTGCAGACAGTATGTACACAGCATGATGAATGATATTTCTACTATTAATAAGGGGTGACGATGGAATGTCTACAATTCTGGAAATTAAAAATGTCAGCAAACTGTTTGGCCCAAACGCAGATCAGGGCGTAAAACTACTACAGCAGGGCTGGACCAAAGAGAAAATGGCGAAAGAAAAGCAGATCACCGTCGGCGTAAACCGAGTCAACATGGAGATCAAAGAAGGCGAAATTTTCGTTATTATGGGTCTTTCCGGTAGTGGTAAATCGACATTGGTACGTATGTTCAACCGTTTGATCGAACCAACGTCTGGCGAGATTCTTGTACATGGTAAAGACCTTCGCAAAATGAACAAGGAGCAACTGCGTAATGTACGCCGCAAAACGATCAGTATGGTGTTCCAAAAATTCGCACTGTTCCCTCACCGTACCGTACTCGACAATGTAGAGTATGGACTGGAAGTTCAAAAGGTAGCCAAAGCACAGCGCCGCGAGAAGGCTCTGCAATCGCTGGAATTGGTCGGCCTGAAGGGCTGGGGCGATAAAATGCCGGACGAGCTGAGTGGTGGTATGCAGCAGCGTGTCGGTCTGGCTCGTGCACTTGCTAATGATCCTGAAGTACTGCTGATGGATGAAGCCTTTAGCGCACTTGACCCACTGATCCGCCGTGATATGCAGGATGAGCTGCTGGAGCTGCAAGAAAAAATGCGTAAAACGATTATCTTCATCACGCACGATCTGGATGAAGCATTGCGCATCGGTGATCGTATCGCTCTCATGAAAGACGGAGCTGTCGTGCAAATCGGTACACCGGAAGAAATTATGATTCAACCAGCTAACTCGTATGTTGAGCGCTTCGTAGAGGATGTCGATCTGTCTAAAGTCCTGACTGCTGCACATGTGATGCGCAGACCAGAAACGATCACATTGGATCGTGGACCACGCGTCGCACTCGAGCTGATGCGTGAACGCGGTATTTCGAACCTGTTCGTTATTGACCGCTCCAAGAAATTGCTAGGAATTATTACAGCTGAAGATGCTGCTAACGCTGTGCGTCAGCAACAGAAGCTTGACGATATTTTAATCAAAGACGTTCCGCATGTAGAGCCTGAACGCATGCTGAACGATCTATTCGAACTGGTAAGTACTGCTAAATTGCCTGTTGCGGTTGTGGACGAACGCGAACGTCTGACTGGCGTTATCGTACGTGGCGCATTACTGGGCGCACTTGCCGGCGAAGTTGAAAATGAGGGGGTTGCTTTAAATGCCTAAGATTCCTGTAGCAAGCTGGGTTGATGTCATTGTAGAGTGGCTCAGCATTCACTGGGCAGCATTTTTCAAAGGAGTTTCTAACATTATTACGTATGTGGTGGATATCTTCACCTGGCTATTCATGCTACCACATCCATTTTTATTCGTTGCTATTATTGCAATCCTTGGTTATATGGCAGGACGATGGACGATGGCGCTATTCTCCGCACTCGGCTTCCTGCTCATCTATAATCTCGGTTACTGGACAGAAACGATGAACACACTTGGTCTGGTCGTTACATCGGCATTGATTTCGATCGTGATCGGTGTTCCACTCGGTATCTGGTGTGCTTCAAGTAAGATCGTTGCACGTATCGTAACACCTGTGCTTGACTTTATGCAGACCATGCCTGCATTCGTCTATCTGCTTCCAGCTGTTACGTTCTTCAGTCTTGGTGTCGTACCAGGGGTAGTTGCTTCTGTTATCTTCGCACTGCCACCAACAATTCGTCTGACTCATCTCGGTATCACACAGGTATCTGGCGAGCTGGTCGAAGCGGCTGATGCATTCGGTTCTACAGGTGGACAAAAGCTGTTCAAGGTACAGCTTCCACTCGCACTGCCATCCGTTATGGCGGGTGTGAACCAGACAATCATGCTGTCCCTGTCGATGGTCGTTATCGCGTCCATGATCGGTGCACAGGGTATCGGTGCAGTCGTCTATCGCGCAGTCGGTCAGTTGAAAATCGGTGAAGGCTTTGAAGCCGGTCTGGCTGTTGTTGTACTGGCGATCGTACTGGATCGTTTATCCCAAAGCTTCTTTAATGGTAAAAGCAAAAAAGCGGCTTAATACAGCCGCTTTACCTTTGTACTTTGTACATCGATGATCGTAATATCACATACTCCGTATATGGAAATACAGCTACGGATTGAAGTAACTGGAACGTATACATGGATATTCACATGCAAATGATCCATTCTGACTTTTCTTACTCTTACTGTAACCAGGTATCCCTACGAAAACTACGAATGCAAAAGGAGCGAACTCACTTATGAAAAAGTACAGAAACTGGCTTCTCTCTGGCTGTATCGTGCTGATTATGATTATTTCGGCATGTAACCCGGATCGCCAGCCATTCCCAAGCTTCCCAGGCACTGGCGAGGCTGCTACCAGCTCTGATCCTGTCGGTGCGCAGGTGAATCACCAGATTATCGGTATTGATGCAGGTGCTGGTATTATGAAGGCTACGCGCAAAGCGATTGAAGATTACGGTCTGAGTGACTGGACACTGGTAGAAGGCTCTAGTGCAGCCATGACAGCTACACTCGCCAAAGCGATTCGTAACCAAGAACCTATCATCGTAACGGGCTGGACACCACACTGGATGTTTAGCAAATATGATCTGAAATATCTGGAGGATCCGAAGAAATCCTACGGTGATGCGGAAGAAATTCATACGATTGCTCGTAAAGGCTTAAAAGAGCAGGATCCAACTGCTTATCAATTCCTTGACCGTTTCTCCTGGACGGACGATGAAATGGGCGAGATCATGGTTGCCATTCAAGATGGTGCTGATCCAGCTGCCGCAGCCAAAGACTGGGCAGAGTCTCACCAAGATCGTGTCAATGAATGGACAAAAGGCTTGAGCAAAGCCAATGGCAAGTCGCTGACACTCAGCTATGTAGCATGGGATTCCGAGATTGCCAGTACGAATCTAGTCAAGTATGTGCTCGAAAGTAAGCTGGGCTACAAGGTAACCGCGCTTCAGGTTGAAGCTGGGCCAATGTTCACCGGTGTTGCCAATGGTGATGCGGATGCAACGGTAGCAGCATGGCTGCCACTGACACACGCGGACTACTGGGCAAAATACAAAGATAAATTGGAAGATCTAGGTCCGAATTTGAAAGGTGTTAAAGTCGGTCTGGTCGTTCCAGCGTATATGAATGTCAACTCGATTGAAGAGCTGAAGGATCAGCAGTAATTGATCGCGTATGATATAGATATATATAGATAGATATAGTACGAAATAAAAGAGGCTTCCTTAGACAAGGAAGCCTCTTTTATCATTTGCAGGATTACCCTTTCGAGCTAGAGCTAGCCTGCATTATCATGTTGAATACATGCGTCATTGCTTCGAATTACATACCGCTGTCCGAATCGTCTTTGTGATCGTTCAGCTTTTTAATCCAAATTCCGAACAAAATGGATGCTCCCACGATCATGACCGCATACAGCAGAATGTAAGGGGTATGTGCGTTGAATTCCGTAAATAAAGGCAATAGAGCCGTCATCGCTGTTTCCACACTCGTTCCTCCTTTATCGATTTACATCATTTGATTATAAATTAACCATACAATAGCTATTTTACCTCAATTAATACCCGGGTGCCATCAGGATAATTGTCTAATTGGTTACTAATCCATGAACCAGCCCCTCGATTATCAGCTGGAGTGACATATTTTATATCTGCACCCGTTCCGCCTTCCTGACACATCGCCATCGGCCATTCATCCCGATCATAGCCTTTACGAGTCGGTATTCCTTTTAATGAAGCCTTGCGATTCTCCTCCGCACCAGAACGATCAATCGTGCAGATTGACGATTTGCCCGCGGCAATCGCTTCGCGAATATGCGCTCCCGTCTCTGGATAACGATCAAGCGGAAATTGCAGGGTATAATCCGCATTCCCCTGTTGTTGTTTTACACTTCCTGTGCCTGTTTGAAGCTGTCCCAGCACATGCGATAGATCCAGCTTACCTGTAATCAAGTAAATGAGGATCGCCGCGATCAACGCCGTTACCGCAGCCCATTTTTTCTTGGATGACATGTTATTTCCTCCCCCTCGTGCCAGATCGGGGTTAGTATCCGTTCATCTGACACTTCTATACCTTACAAGTATAAACGGGATTGCACGAGATGGGAACATACGTTTAGGCTGGAGTCTGCCTATTATCCAGACCCCAGCCTATCTCCATGCGATCTTATTGCAGCATAATTACAGTATTAGACACGGAATTTGCGAATCTCTTCCTGAAGCTCCATCGAGATCTGGCTAAGTGAATCGGCAGCAGCGGAGATATCCTCCATCATGCTCACCTGCTGGTTCGATGCATCTGTAGCCGTGCGCGAGTTATCCATAATCGTATCTGCCATACCGACGATATGATTCTCTGCGTCCATAATACTGGATGCCGAGCGCGATAATACATCCGATGCCTGTAACGCTTCCTGCACCTGAACCGACACGATCTGAATCGTATCCTGAACCGTATCAAAAATCGCTCCCATCTGCTGTACTGCTGCGGTGCCGCTCTGTACCTGACGTGCTCCTTCTTCCATTTTGGATACGGTATAGGACATGTTCTGAATCATATCCTCAATCTTCGTACTAATCTGTCCTGCCGATTGACTGGAATAATCCGCAAGCTTTTTCACCTCACTGGCAACGACGGCAAAGCCATTGCCATGCTCACCTGCACGAGCAGCTTCGATGGAAGCATTAAGCGATAGCAGATTTGTCTGACTGGCAATATCGCGGATAACCTGTACAATGGCAGCAATTTCCTGTGAATGCTCAGCAAGCTTATACAGCGAGGCTGCTGTTTCTTGTACAGTCTGATCAATGATACTCATCTGAGTAACGGTATGCTGTACATTACGATTACCCTGCTCGACTTCACTGAGTACACGCTCAGAGGACTGCGATACCTGCGAGGTTGCTGTAACGATATCAGCGATACTGCTGGAGTTCTGATCCAGTCGCTGTTTGTTCTCGTTCACCTGCATACGCTGTGCTGTCGCTGAATCAGACATACCACTTACGATTGCAGCTGTATTGGTGGAAACACTGATGCCTTCCTCCGCATTCGCATACAATTGTTCCGATGCCGCGGCCATTTGCTCCGAGCTACTGGCAATCATATTCATCAGCTCACGTAGCTTAGTTTTCATGGAATTAAAGGAAGCTGCCATTTGCCCCAATTCATCTTTCGACTTTATTTCGATATCTGCAATAGTCAAATTCCCATTCGCAATCTCACTGGCAGAATCTGCAACAAGCTTGATCGGTCTGGAGAACATATGCACCACAAAAGTAGCGATGATGATACCGAGCAATACGGCAATAATACCAACGATGATCAGCGTCCAGTGTACTACCTCAACGGTTTGTGCATTTTCCGCACGTGCTTGCGTCAGCTGATCGCGTTCATAATCCTCCATCGCTTTAGCTTTTTCTGCAAGCGCCTGCGCCATCGGTACACATTTGGTCGCGACTAACTCATTATACGCAGTAGCATCTCCTTGCTGCTTCAAGGCAGTTAATTGCTCGGTTAGAGCAGCATAATCATTTTGTACACTTTTGAAT
The DNA here is from genome assembly GCF_034055775.1 of Paenibacillus hunanensis. Taxonomy (NCBI): domain Bacteria; kingdom Bacillati; phylum Bacillota; class Bacilli; order Caryophanales; family Paenibacillaceae; genus Paenibacillus; species Paenibacillus hunanensis. The sequence continues at coordinate 4,315,735 of NZ_CP139194.1, forward strand.
TCACCCAGCAGCTGAGCATTGTTACCGGATACAATTTGCTCCAGCATAGCAATCTGCTTGGTGGTGCTTTGCTTGGATTCTTGCAATTGATTTAGTTGCTCCTGCTGTCCTGTTAACAGATATCCACGCATATACTTCGTTTCATCTGCGGCAAAATACTTCAAATCCTTAATGGCTGAGATATTTTCAACATGACCATTTAGCAACGCATTATAACTGTTATTCAAATTACGTGCAGCATAACCACTTACACCTGCTACAATCAGTACAATCAGAATCATAATCGAGAAAATGCTGTATAGCTTCATTTTAATATTCATGTGTGTGCCTCCTGGCCATGTTTCCTCAAAATTAAGTTTCTATGTTAGCTATATCGGTTGGCGAAATCATTTTTAATAGGTATTTTAAGGGAGTTTCGACAAATTTCTATCATTTTTGCACTAAGTATTTTTGTATGCAAAATTTCTAGAAACGGATCCTGACCTTGCTGCGTATATTCACCATAACAAGATGAGGGTAGCACTGAGCAGCAAGCTTTTATTTATACATATACAATCCGGGCTTAGCTGTCGTCGTTATCGTATTCATCTTCAATTAGGAACAGACTATATTGACTAAAGGGGAAATGTACAATGTCATTCTTTAATAAAATGCTTGCGCGTGTAGGTGTTGGTGCTGCCAAAATTGATACCGTATTGGAGCAAGGCGAATATGTGCCTACAGGTGAGGTGCACGGCAAAGTATATATTGAGGGCGGTAATGTCGATCAGGAAGTGGGGAGTATCTATATCGAGGTAATGACTCGTTATACTCGCGAGCAGGACGATAAAAAGCATGAAGTGAATTATGCGATTGCCCGTCACCGTGTATCGGATAAAATGCTGATCAAAAGTGGTCAAAAAACCGAGGTTCCCTTTGCCTTCCTGTTACCCGCTCAAACGCCGCTTACGATCGGCAACCAAAAAGTATGGCTTCATACTGGACTCGATATTGAAATGAGTGTAGATCCAACGGATCAGGATTACATTTCGGTCAAGCCACATCCGTATATGGACACGGTGCTGGAAGCTGCTGAGGTGCTGGGCTTCCGTTTCAAAGCATCGACCGTGGAATATGCATCCCGTGCTCCATTTGGTGTTCCCTATGTACAGGAGATCGAATTTTATCCGGCTCCCCAGTTCAGCGGTCGTGTTAGTGAGCTAGAGCTGATGATGGCGTTCAGCGGAAATGGCTTACAAGTACTGGTTGAGGTCGATCGTCGAGGACGAGGCTTAGGTGGATTTTTCGCAAGTGCATTTGATATGGACGAACGTCGTAGCTGGCTGGATCTGAGCAGTGATGAGCTGCGTCGCGGTCCTCGCTATGTCGCAGACCGTCTTGCTGAGATTATTCACCATAGTAGTCGCTAGTAGTCTTTAAAAAATGAGCAGTATATGAAATAGCTGTATAGATAAAAGACGATATGGCTGCATGATACGATCATCCTTTGACACATAGTCGACATACAGCTCTATTATGATGGGCATATCCCATCAACCACGAATCCGCAAGCGTAACGTGTCAGCTTCTGGCTCGTATACAGCCTGCACCGCTTATCCTCAGGGTGCAGGCTTTTGTGTTATTTTTGAATGATATGCTTTACTAATAAATAATGTTTCAAATAAATAGTTTTACATTTATTTAGATTTACTTTTATTTAGTATTGCAATCATCTTTAATCTGTGTTATATTTAGTACATGAAGAACAGCACGGTATTACTACCATGACAAAAACAAAAAATAAATTAACAAAGAGGAGCCATTACTCATGAACACAAAATTTAGTAAAATCCTGATGTCCGCTACTTTAGCTGCTACCCTGGGTGCAGTTGCAATCGCCCCAATCGGAGGCAGCCACGCATACGCTGCAACAAACGATCAATCGAACCATGACAAACGTAAAGACAAAGAAGATCGTATCGCTAACAACGCAGCATTCCTGGCAGCTCAAGAAGCTCAATTCCAGGCACTGTTTGGTACAACTGAAGAAGACAGCACAACAACTACACAGGAGCCTGCCAACTCCCAAACTCCAGCTACTGATGCAACAAACAAAACGATCACTGTTGTCGTTCCACAAGGTGCCAGCCTGACTGATCTTGCTGCTCAATACGGTGTGACTGTAGACGAGCTGGTTGCTGCCAACAACCTGCTGCCTGCTGGATTCCAACTGACTGTTCCACAAAAATAAGAACGTTTTGCTTGAAATACTAAGGTTCAAATTGATATAGATCGATTGAACGTAAGACTCGATGTTATTCACTCCAGCTTGCTCCCCATCAAGCTGGCATCCAAGGACTAACATTCGAAATCGAAGTGATAGATCCAACACGATTGAAAGTCCCCCTTTCAAAATCGGCCGAATTTTATAGATCGGGTGCGTATCTGCCAAATACGTGCCCAACATAAAAAGCTGACATTCTCCCCTGAGTGTCAGCTTTTGTTTGGATTGATGTTGTTTTAGATAAGTTGAGGTGTTCGAGCATCTTATAGAAATCTATATCTGATGTACATTAATTATTCTGTAATTCTTAATACACTCTTATCGCAATTCATGATCCAGTTAAGTATAAAATCATCAGGTAATCTTTCTTTTTTGTGCTTCGCTCTCATCATATATTTCAACTATAAAAAAAGCCGCTTATGAGATAGATCTCATAAGCGGCTTCTGTTTTAAAAGTGGTCGATACTCAAATTGAGAATGGCTGGTGCTAAAAGGCTTTACGCCTTTATCACATCATGCCACCCATTCCCCCCATGCCGCCCATATCTGGAGCTGCTGGGGCTGCTGGTTCTGGTTTATCTGCTACAACTGCCTCAGTAGTCAGGAACATTGCTGCTACAGAAGCTGCGTTTTGCAGTGCGGAGCGTGTTACTTTAGCAGGGTCAACGATACCTGCTTCGAACATGTTTACCCATTGTCCGGAAGCGGCGTTGTAGCCGATGCCTACTTCTTCTTTTTTCAGGCGCTCAACGATAACAGAGCCCTCTTCGCCAGCATTTGCTGCGATGGTGCGGATTGGCTCTTCCAGAGCGCGCAGGACGATGTTAACGCCTGTTTTCTCGTCGCCATCTACCTCTACAGCTGCTACTGCGTTGTATACGTTCACGAGTGCAGTACCACCACCGGATACGATACCTTCTTCAACCGCTGCGCGAGTCGCGTTCAGGGCATCTTCGATGCGCAGTTTGCGCTCTTTCAGTTCTGTTTCTGTTGCTGCACCGACTTTGATTACGGCTACGCCGCCAGCCAGTTTAGCCAGACGCTCTTGCAGTTTTTCTTTGTCGAACTCGGAAGTTGTTTCTTCCAGCTGGGAACGGATTTGGCTGATACGTGCATCGATGTCAGCTTTGTCGCCAGCACCGTCTACAACGATTGTGTTTTCTTTGGTTACGCGTACTTGACGTGCAGTACCCAGTTGATCGATTGTAGCGGATTTCAGATCCAGACCGAGTTCTTCTGTGATCACTTGTCCACCAGTCAATGCAGCGATATCTTGCAGCATCGCTTTACGACGATCGCCAAAGCCAGGAGCTTTAACGGCTACTGCATTGAATGTACCGCGCAGTTTGTTCACAACCAGCATCGCCAGTGCTTCGCCTTCGATATCTTCAGCGATCAGTACGAGTGGTTTGCTTTGTTGTACGACTTTTTCCAGCAACGGCAGGATTTCTTGTGTGTTGCTGATTTTTTTGTCAGTGATCAGAATGTATGGGTTGTCCAGGACAGCTTCCATTTTATCTGTATCTGTGATCATGTATGGAGAGATGTAGCCGCGGTCGAATTGCATACCTTCTACAACTTCCAGCTCCGTCGCGAATCCACGGGATTCTTCAACAGTGATAACGCCGTCGTTGCCGACTTTTTCCATTGCTTCTGCGATCAGTTGACCCACTTCATCATCAGCTGCGGAGATTGCTGCAACCTGAGCGATGGATTGTTTGTCTTCAACGTGACGGGAGATTTTTTGCAGTTCTTCTACCGCAGCGCGAACCGCTTTGTCGATACCTTTACGCACAACCATAGGGTTAGCGCCAGCAGTTACGTTTTTCAGACCTTCGCGAATCATCGCTTGAGCCAGAACGGTTGCTGTTGTTGTACCGTCACCAGCAACATCGTTTGTTTTGGTAGCTACTTCTTTAACAAGCTGTGCACCCATGTTTTCGAATGCATCTTCCAGCTCGATTTCTTTTGCGATCGTTACACCGTCATTTGTGATGAGCGGGCTACCGAATTTTTTCTCCAGTACAACGTTACGACCTTTTGGTCCGAGAGTTACTTTTACTGCGTTTGCCAGTGCATCCACACCACGCAGCATGGAACGACGAGCATCTTCACTAAATCTAATGTCTTTAGCCATTTGAATAGTACCTCCTCAGTATGTTGGAAAATCAGGTTTGGAAAAGCGTTGCTTAGACAATAATCGTCCAGGCGATGTATGTGCAAGGTCGCGGAATTAACCGATGATTGCGTGAATATCGCTTTCTTTCATAATCAGGTATTCTTTGCCTTCGAATTTGATTTCTGTACCGGCATATTTGGAGAACAGCACGCGATCGCCTTCTTTTACTTCAAGCGGAACACGAACTCCATCCTTCAGTTGTCCGCTACCCACAGCGATAATTGTACCTTCCTGTGGTTTTTCTTTGGCGGAATCCGGAAGCACGATACCAAACGCAGTTGTTTCCTCCTGCTGGCTCGCTTCTACCAATACACGTTCACCTAAAGGTTTGATCATGAAAAATAGCCTCCTTATTTTGAATGATTACATTGTGCAGATCATCTGCACCGTTGTGTTAGCACTCAACAACGTGTAGTGCTAACAACCAACTTTATGATACTCAACTTGAGCGATGATTTCAAGTCCCTTTATGTAAAAATCGTACGGCAGTCATAGAAAAAGAGCAGAGAATGATTTCTCATAGAGTCTAACCAGGGATCGGTGACTTCTGAAAAATAATGCTCTGCTCTTCTCATTGCTACTCCACTAGCTACTCTCAACGTTCAGCCTCAGAATAATCTTCCTCATCCGAGGTCGTTGGCTCTGTCTGCTGGGTATGAATAACGACACAGTTTCGTTGATTATCCTTTGCTTGATAAAGAGCTTCATCCGCCAGGCGATACAGCTTCTCCTCTGACAGATCAGCGGTGGCACGCTCTACAAAGCCAACACCAATCGACATCGTCACATAAGGTGCAGCATCGCTTTGCTCATGCGGAATCTGCAAGGCTTCAATGCTCTGACGAATACGCTCGGCATACGCACCTAATTGATCATAAGTGCTACCAATATGCAGAATCGCAAACTCCTCCCCACCAAGCCGGAAAGCCATACTGTCATGTCCTGCCTGCTCCAGTAAGGTAGAGCCAATGATGCGAAGTACATTGTCGCCTTCGTAATGACCATAGGCGTCATTGTATTTTTTGTAATGATCAATATCCAGCAAAATAAACGTGATGCTCGCCTGCTGGATCACTGCCTGCTCCAGCTTATACGGAATCTGGCTATTAAAATAACGACGATTGTACAGCCCGGTCAATTCATCGGTAATCGACAAATGCTCGATTCGCTTTTTATCCGTAATATTATGACCGATACACGTATAGCCGGTCAGCTTATCTCCATCAAATTCCGGTTCAATGACCATATCAAGCCATAACGTACTGTGATCACGGCAAAATTGAAGTAGCTCGCCATGCCAGGTGCGATGCTCATTGATCGCAAAGACTTCCAGTATGTCTCCCCTCTGGGATGATGGTGGCTGGAAAAATTGATGCGGCTTGCCGATCAGCTCTTCACGCTTGTAACGAGTTAGGAAACAAAACTCTTCACTCACATGAGTAATACGACCGTAGATATCGATATTAGCAATAATGACATTTTTATCGACAATATCGAGGTACTTGAGCAATTGATCGTTCTTGATCTCCAGTTCCTCGGTACGCTGCGTGACCAGATGCTCCAGCTCGTTGTACAGACTGGCATTCTCAATCGCGTACACCATCTCACGGGAAAGCAGATTAATCATATTCAGTCGCTCACGTGTGAAGGCACCGGTGATCAGATTGTTCTCCAGATAGATGACTGCGATCACACGCTCCTGATTCACCAGCGGCATACACAGCACGGACTTGGGCTGATACTCTGTCATATAGCGTATATCGGATAACCGATTACTCAACCGCGCATCATTATAAATGAGCGTCTCTTGGCCGGAAGCAACTTCTTCCAGGGTAAGCCATGGAAATTCAGTCCCCATTGCGAGCTGATCATGATGAATGCGCACATCTACCTGATCGGTGTTCTCATCATATCGCCCCTCTGCCCATAGACTCGGTCCAGACTTCATAATCATACAGCCGCGCTGCGCCCCTGCATTAATCAGCACCACGTTCATGATACTATGCAGCAGCTGATCGATCTCGATCTCACGCGAGAACGATTGCGAAGCCTTGAGCAGCAGATGAATATCGATATTTTCGGTAGAGATGCTCATCGTTTGATCGCCATGCAGCGGCAACCATTGAATATGTCCCATTAATTCCTCGTAGGCTTCCTGAAGCTGCATGACCTTTGCCTTGGCTCCCCAGACGGAATAGTAGTAAGATGCCTGCTTCACATAATAAGCCGCAATTTCGGGCAACTGACGCTCCAAATAAAAGCGTCCAGCCAGCTCGCTGGCGATTGCCTTATAACGTGTAAAGTGTCCCTGTTCACTATGCCGTAGCGCCTGATGATAGTGCTTCTCCGCTTCACGGTAGTTCATTTGAAGACGAAGCCATTCGGCTTGCATCATCTCATATTGAGACAGGAAGTTATGCGGATGGTGTGCAGCAAGCTTCTTCATTCTGCCCAGCTCGCGTTTCATTCTACTCCGTACCCTGCGCTTTTCATGGATACTGTACAGATCATAATCGGCTGCAAGACACATAAAGGTATAAAAGATCGCTTCCTCCATGAAAGCCGAGCCTGCGAGCGTTGGCATCACACGATCCGCCTGCTCCAATAGCTCTCGGGAGCGACCACGTTGTTCAAACAAGAAGGCGATCTGCAAATGCGTAACATAATAGATCGCAATACCGGAATAATAGCGTGCACCTTCTAGCAGATCGAGGTATTCCTGTTCATTAAAGGCTCCTTCGTTCAGTGAATCGGTATGCTCCAGCTTGCCTGCCAGCAGTCTGAACTTTTGCTGAGCTAAGCGTGCTGTCGCCAGTGCAGGCATATAGCCTGTATTCTCAATCTTGTCCAGCATAAAGTCGCTTTCCTGCAAATACGTCTCGATCTCCATTCCTGGATTCCACAGGTTCATATAATAACAGGCATGTGCCAAATACAGCATATCCCCGGATTGAAGGCTGTACTCCATAGTGCGACTATATTGCTCCTCCAGTGTTTCCCAATCGTGACTCCAGCTATAGCAGAACAGGCTGTATAGCACATGGATCTGGCTTCGCCACTGCAAATCTTCATAATTGCGATTCAGTTGTACAGCCAGCTGACCGTATTCCTCAGCTCCTTTAAAATCACCAAGCCCGGCCAGTAGCATCGCATAGCCTACATAAGCTCCTGCGGATTCGGGCGAGTTGCCATGACGAACCGAAAGTCCCGTTTGTCGGAGCACCGACCAGGCGAACAATTCCTTTTCGCCACTAATAAATGCAGGTGCTGCAAAGCCACGCAACAATCGCATAATCATTTTCATTCTTGGATCTTTGACTTCTGGGCCTTCGAGTAGCTCCTGAGGCTTGCGTCTACCGATTTTGATTTTGACAGCAATGAGTTCTTTGCCTACAATGACCATCGTTAATCGTTTTGGTACAGCGAAGCCCAGACAAGCCAATCCTGACTTGCCAGCAGCAATTGCCTCTGCCATCATACCGAGATACATATAGTGACTGGAACGCATTTCATAAATGGTCGCACGCTCAATATCCGTATGTGCACGTTCTAACAATACCTTACTAATCTCATTACCGCGATCATAATTTTGGATCAAATAAGCACATTCGCTGTACAGGAAATATAATTCATACATCCGTTCATAGTGAGTAGACCAGTGCTGTACATTGGACAGATCCATCGCCGCCTGTAAAAACGTCAATGCGGCTGCATAACCAAATGCCTTTTTCGCACGTCGTCCTGCCTGCATATTCACTTCGATTAGACGCTCTCGATCGATATCGTTAGCAACTAATGTAATGCCTTTATTCAGATGTCCAGCAATATCCATAATATCGGTCTGGATGCTCTGCTCTGGCTGCTCTAATAATAACCAGCCCAGCTTCAAATGCAGATGCTGACGCAACTGGGGATCGATCATCTGGTACAATGCCTGCTGAAGCTTATCATGCTGGAAGGCAAACTGAATATTCAGCCGATCCAGCTCATCTTCAGACAATGTTGATGCATCAAGCAGATGATAGCTTGCCTGTAACGGCACTAAAATATCCTCCTCTACCGCCAGCAATAATGCAGGCAATAGCTGATTCTTTTCGGCATATCCGATCAATTGCAATACACGCCAGTGAAAGCTACGACCGATTAATGCAGCAATGCTCAAAATCAACTGCGTTTCTGCGGGTAGAGTCTTCATTTTCTGAATCAAATAATCGATCAGATCCTCGTTCGATGTTAGCGCACGAATCTGTACCGAATCAAACGTCCATTCGCCAGTCATCTGATCAAAATAGATCGCATTTTGCTTGTATAAGTCCTTCAGTATCTCCTGCACGAAAAATGGATTCCCGCTAGTTTGGCGATGAATAACAGGCGCAAGCCATTTGAGCTGCTGAGGATTCAATTCAACCGTATCGTTAATAAACTGTTGAATAACCGACTCACTCAGTGGCTGTAGGTGCATCTGATGAATAAATTCCTGTTCCTGCACACGGTCAATTGCCGCAGCGAGTGGATGCAGCTCATTCACTTCATTTGGACGATACGAAGCGATAATCATGACTCGCTTCAGTGTTTTGCTTTCTAGTAAACGGGTAAACAGCTGTACACTCGATATGTCTGCCCACTGCACATCATCCATAAACAAGACGATCGGCTTCTGCTGACTTGCCAGCGTTTCCAACAATCGCAATACGGATAGGAAAAATCGGTTGTTCTCTTCAACTGGCAGCAGCTGGTCTGGCTCACGCTGTGATCCGATCAATTGCTCCAGCTCTGGTAGCCAGCGGGTCATCAGACCCGCATTTGTACCGAGATTTAGCTTCAAGGCATGCTGTAAACTTGTGCGCTCCTCATCAGGGCTATTCAGCCACTGACTGAGCAATACACGCAATGCTTCAACAAAGGCACTATACGGAATATTTTTGTTATATTGCTCGAATTTCCCCTGTACAAAGTGACCTTTACGTGTAGACACTGTCGCTTGTAGCTCATTCACAAGTGCTGTTTTACCCACACCGGCTTCACCAGCAACGAGCACGAGCTGCACACGATCCTGAATGCTACGATCTAATGCCTGCTCCAGCATCGTCAGCTCTGCATCACGACCATACAATCGCTGTGGAATGCGGAAAAAGGTCATACGGTCATCCTGACCGACCTTAAACTGATAATTCATTGGAGAAGCAAGGCACTTTTTCAGATCAGCGCGAATGCCATACGCGCTACGGTAGCGATCTTCCGGCGACTTTTCAAGCAGCTTCATTACAATATTAGAGAGCGTCTCTGGAACCTTGCCACTCGTCTGCTCATAAGGAGATACCGGTTTTCTCGCGATAATCGCATAGATCTGCTCCATCGTCGTCGCGACAGGATGCGGGCGGCTACCTGTCAGCATCTCGTACAGCGTTACTCCAAGCGAGTAAAAGTCAGATCGATAGTCGATCGTACGGTTAATTCTGCCCGTTTGCTCGGGAGAAATGTAGCCGAGACTTCCCTCCATCACACCGGTAGCCACATAATCCAGCTTTTCATTACTCCAGCGCACGGACAGATCAAAGTCGATCAAGCGCAGTTCGTCTGTCTCACGGTTCCAGATCAGATTGGCAGGCTTAATATCCTTATGGATAATCTGGCGATCATGAATGCTGCCGATAATATCGGTCAATTTGATCGCCAGCTGCAAAATGGTCTGTGTATCCAGACGCTGCTTTTTCATGATGCTTTTAAGTGAATCTCCAGAGATATCCTCCAGCGTCAAAATCATATAGCCGCCGCGTTCCTCTAGCTGGATCGGGCGAATAATGCCTGAGATGGTCGGACTGAGCTCTGATAGTAGCTTATATTCTTTTTTGATACGCATAATCGACTCATAGGTAGATACTTTGGCTCCAAGCACCTTAGCAATTACACGTTGTCCGGAAAGATTATTAATGCAGCGATAGATGGCTTTGTTGCCATGATCAGCAATTTCCTCTATCACGGTGTATTTGTGATCTTTCCATATCATTAGCGTCCCCTCGTTTCATCCTGTCTGCCGTCCAGCTCAAAGTTAGGGTTGAATTTGAAAATGTATGCTGCCGTTAACCACAAAATCCAACAGTTGACACCAAAGAATAAATATCCGAAATAGCCCAGAATCGGCATCTCAGAGAAGATATGAAACTTATCCAGATAAGGAACAGAATATTTCCAATAGTTCGGATTCGCAGGATATCCCGATTTGAACCATTCACTACCGAAGTTCCACATTTCCCAGAACACGCCATTCAATACGGTACCGATCGCAATCAGTAAAATAGGAGACCAGTTGCCCTCGCGAATTGGGGTAAATGGTGTCCACAGACGAGTCAAGCCCATTGCTGCCGATAATAGCGGCACCAGCGCGACCCACAATACCCAGAACAATTGGTAAGGGAAATAGCCCATCAGTAAGGACAATACCAGGCCTACAATATACAAAGCGATCAGCCAGCCTTTATTCACCTTCAAGCGTGGCCCGTTACTGTAACGATCACGCATACGCGGGAACGTTTTAAGTAATAAATACCATTCTACAATAGCTGGCAATACTGTTGTATAAGATAATGAAAACCAGAAGATATTACCAAAGTCACTCATAACGTGATTATTCGGATAATACCAGTTCTCCATAACAAAAAAGTTCAAATATTCAAAGGCAAACCAGCTAAAGCACGATACTACAGCTAGCACCTGCATTAGAGCTGGCTTGATCGATAATAGAGATATCGCATTATTACGCTTATAGACGATACCATCCAAAATACAAATAAATGACCACCATAATGGTACAAAGGTATAACGTTCAAGTGAGAAAGAAATCGGGAGAGAGGTAATCGGTTCAAGATCGACGGGAATCTTCGCGCGTGTCCACATGATAATCCAGCAAATGATCAGTACAGGCAGCGCTCCCCAGAACCAGTATGGGAAATTCACCTTTTGACGTACAACCGGTGCGGCTACTACTTTTTTAAAGCCAAACAATCTCGGGAATAAGAGGAAGATTAAAATAAACGCAGCTACGATAGAAGCACAGATGAAATAGGTTAGGTTAAAGCCGGGATCATTCCCTGCCTCCTGTGCCGGAAACAAACCATAGCCTTCCGGCAAGCCTCCCCATCTTACAATACTCCCCAGTGTAGGCAGTAGAAAAATTAAAGCGGATGTAATGATTAGAAAGACTATTTTTTTCAATGTCGTAACCCCTTTTGTTTATATACTGGATATGTGCGCCTGCTGGCTTCGTAAAGCTCCACTGCGAGTGGAATTATGTAATCACAAAGCCGATCGTATAGGCTATGGTTTACAGGTTTAGCTTCTCTGTATCTTCGCATTCCTCCCATTCACCCGTTCAATTCCAGCAACCTGCGTTTGTCGTGTTTATTCTACAAAAGGTTACCGTTCAAATCAGTCCTTATTTACTAGTTATAATCGGCTATGCCAAAAAAAGATAGTGTTTTAATAGATAATTAAGTAAAAAAAGTGCTTTTCCAGTATCTACAGGCATTTACCTGCATGATCGAGTGACACTGGAAGAACACTTGCATGCATAATAGAGATATTTCAAATCTAAAATTCAGTAGAAATAGTATTTACAATTTCCAATAACAGTCTTTGGATTTGTGATTTTATCCGTATATTATTCTTTACTTTTCTGTCTTTGTCGACATTTTTATCAAGTAACTTACTCGTTTAACTAATTGATCATCCTTGATGTTATCGGCTCATGCGTCCTGTCATTTACTTTATTCCTCAAGATGTTCTCGATCTCTTGCCTGCTGCTTACGATAGACGATCGACGACAGGAATACACTCAGCTCATACAGACCAAGCAGCGGAATCGCCACTAGAATGTCGGAGATAAAGTCAGGTGGGGTAACGACAACCGCGATAAACACGAGCACAAAGTAAGCAATTCGCCGCAGCTTACGCAGCAGAGCAGGCGATACGATACGCAGTGTGGTCAAAAACATAATGACCAGCGGAAGTTCGAACAATGCTGCCACAGGAAAAACGATATTGGACATGAACGTAAAATATTGCACTACACCATACGTTTCCTCCAGCCCCATGCTGCGAGTCACCTGCGAGGTGAAGGTAAGCGCCATCGGAAACACAACGTAATACGCAAATAATACACCAATGATAAACATTAAAAATACAAATGGGATATAACGTAAGGCCGTTCGCCGCTCCTTCGGTAGCAAGCCCGGGCTAACAAATGCCCACAGCTGAAACAACGCACATGGTAAGGTTAAGGCGAACGCGACAACCATCGCGATTTTCATATATAAGCCAATGCCATCCCAGAAGGAAAAGACATGGAACACCAGATTGCGCGCTGTCTCAGCAGACACCAGATATTGATAGACCGGCTGAGCGACGAACAAGCCTAGAATCATGCCGAAAAACAGCACCGCAATCACAATAATGAGCCTGCGCCGAAGCTCGGTCAGATGATCCAGCAGCGACATTTCTTTTTCTAATTTGTTCATGGATTCCCTCACTTCTTCATGCCCTGTAGTATAAACAGGACAAATTCCGAGCAGCTCCCTTTCGCCCTATACGAAAAGAATCCCCTCCAAAAAGGAAGGGATTCGGAGGCTCTATAGAGCCAGCCTCCGTCATAGTTGAACGGTGATGACGTTCTGCTTTGAACGAAGCACCGGGTAGGTAGGATTAAAGTTTGTCTACTGGCTTAGACTCCTGCTGTAGCTGAGTCGCTTGAACGGGCTCTGCTGGTGCCTTTGTTTTATTATCTTCTTCCTTCATCATATCGCGTGTACCTTCCTTGAACTCACGGAATGTACGTCCTACTGCACGTCCCAGCTCTGGCAGCTTGTTCGGACCAAATAAAATAAGCGCTAGTATAATGAGCAAAATGAAGCCAGTTGGGCCAATACCCAGACCGTTAAACATTGGAACTCCTCCTTCATTGTACGACAGCATCCGTCTATCGTGCTCCTATCATAGCATAACTACGCACTGCGCTTCACTATTGGATCACGTAAAATATTTTCCTGCTTCCACACAAATACACACAATTCCTCCATCTGGAAAAATTGTGCTGTGTCCTCATCTTTTCATGCTAGTATACCTGTTGCATCGTGAAGCTTCTACCTGATCAGCGATCTGTATATGAAGCATCCCGACCCGTGGCTATGACATGACCGTATCTATGCAGCAATATGAGAGCTCAAACTGCTAGAGTTAACGCTCATCCCCAGGGCGATATTGACCTGTAATCATCAGTAACGCTTCTGGCAATTGATCCATAATCGCTGCCAGATGCTCGTGCACACCCTTCGGTGTTCCTGGCAGATTGACGATCAGGCTGCGCTCACGAATACCGCAAATACCACGGAATAGCATAGCTGAACGATTTTTCTGCATCACTGTAGCACGCATCGCTTCTGCCATACCCGGTACTTCGCGCTGAATGACACGCCGCGTTGCTTCCGGTGTCACATCACGCTGGGCAAGCTCGGTTCCGCCAGTCGTTAGGATCAGATCCGCATTAAAATATTCGGTCATTTCGATCAGTGCTGCGATAATCTCATCCGGCTCATCCGGTACGACACGGTATTCTACGATCTCACCGCCAAGCTCCTCTTCTACCAGCTCGCGAATGACCTGTGCACTCGTATCCTCACGTTCACCGCGAGCTCCCTTATCACTGGCAGTTAAAATAGCCGTTCTCCAAACCATACGCTCACCCTCCCATCTCTATGCCATCTTTGTTTCGGCTGCTTCTGTATCTTCATTGCTATTTAAGCTTGTTATTAGTGTCGCTATCGTTAGTCTCTGATGAAATCTCCGCTTTTGCCGCCGCTCTTGGATTGCAGTAGCGTAGGGCCAATCACCATATCTTTTTGTAACGCTTTGCACATATCATAGATCGTCAAGGCAACGGCTGAAGCGGCGGTTAATGCTTCCATTTCAACGCCTGTTTTGCCTTCGGTTTTCACCTTGACTTCAATATATAGCTCATCCGTGCCGTTATCCTGAAATGTAATATTCACACCCGTTAATGGCAGTGGATGGCACATTGGAATCCAGTCGGAGGTACGCTTAGCTGCTTGTATGCCCGCCACCTGCGCAACCGCCAGTACATCTCCCTTGCCCACTTCACCGGAGCGAATCGCTTGCAGTGTGGAAGGCTGCATCGTAACCTGGCTGGTAGCTACAGCCACACGTACCGTTTCTTCTTTGCCTGAAATATCAACCATTCGTGCTCTGCCCTGCTCATTAAAATGAGTGAGCGGTCCACTAGCGGTCGGTAAGCCCTCATATTCGTTATGCCCTTCATGACTCAATGAAATCCCAACTTTCGTCGCTTGCTTAATCTATAAGATAACGGTACACCGTCATTCATGTGTATGGATTACCCCGGAAGGTGTAAATAACAGATGAACCCGAAAATCATGCGGCTCCATCGGAATATGTTGCACCAGCTGCTGATGGAATGCCGGTGCTGTCAGTAATGGAGAAGATTCATGAGACGGTCGATGATTTCGATCAGCAACGGTAAGCTGTGCCATAAAGCGGTCATAATATCCACCACCATAGCCGATCCGTCCGCCAGAGCGATCATAGCCAAGACCCGGTACAATTACCAGATCAATCTCATGCCAGCGCTCGGCTGGATAATGAGCGGTATGTGCCTGTGGTTCAGGAATACCATACATGCCAGGCTCAACATCATCAATTCCACCAATTTCATACAATTCAAAAATGCCCTGCTGCTCTCGCTGAATACGAGGCGCCAGCACGCGATCATCGTGCTTCCAGCACTGCTCCAGCAAGGGCAATGTATCCGGCTCATCCCGGTAAGCCAAATAACTGAACACCGTAAAGGGCTGTTTACGCTTCTGCTCTCGCAAGCGATGAATATACGCTGACGCAACCACACACAGCTCCGCGGATTGCTGAACACGTAGCTCTGGATCAAGCTGCCGTCTTCGCTGCTGAAGCTGCTCACGAAGTAGCCGTTTATCACTCAGGTGTTCCATCAAAAGCCTCCCGTACATCGACCCGGCGAATGAGATGCAAAAGGCACGAGTCATTCATATTGACAGTGTAACACTTTCCTGTCAAAAAACCAATTTCCCTTTCTATTGTATGTACCCTTCTTGCCCGTCCTTGTATACGCTAGAATCGCGCTCTTTTTGCGCCAGGATACCGGATTAAATCATGCAAAATAACAGCATTTCATGTACACTAGACAGGATGGGCTGATTATAGGGTAAGGTGTATGCTCCCTGTCCGTATACAGCAGCACGATGAACAACAATGCTATACCCCTATATTGCACAAGCTTCTTTATAAAATGCTCCATGCTGATGCCGCCGCTAGCCCTGTTTCGTAGAAGCGAAGCTGACGATATCCATCGGTATAGGCCTCGTATAACAGATAAATGAACAGAGCAGCGATTCGCTGTTCATATAGGAAAGGATGAATAGACTGTGTTATTGCAAGCAAGCGGTATTACCAAATTATATGGCATCACTCCGGTGCTGGAAGGCATCAATTTACAGATTGAGGAGCGTGAACGGATCGGTCTCGTCGGTGTCAACGGCGCCGGCAAATCGACCCTGCTCAAAATTATCGCTGGTGAAATGTCGCACGATGGCGGACAAATTTTTCGCAGCAAGGAAGTAACGCTGGGCTATCTGGCGCAAAATAGTGGGTTGCATCATGGCAATACGATCGGCGAAGAAATGCGCTCGGTGTATGCTGATCTGATCGAGACAGAGCGTGAGTTGCGTACGATGGAGCAGCAAATCGCTGATCCGGCACATATGGGCGATGAAAAAGCTTATGCCGATCTGTTAGAGCGTTATTCCCAGCAATCGGACTGGTTCCGTGAGCGTGGCGGCTACGAGATGGAGACGCGGATTCGCAGCATTTTGCACGGGATGGGCTTTGCTGATTTTTCACAGGATACACCGGTATCGACATTAAGCGGTGGTCAGAAAACAAGACTGGCACTCGCTCGTATCCTGCTACAAGCACCTGATCTGCTCATGCTGGATGAGCCAACCAACCATCTGGATCTGGACACACTCGCCTGGCTGGAGGATTATTTGCGTGCGTATTCTGGCGCTCTGCTGGTTGTATCCCATGACCGCTACTTCCTGGATCGACTCGTAACTAGCATCGTCGAGATTGAGCGGCACCGCTCCAGACGCTATACCGGTAACTACAGCCGCTATATTGATATTAAGGCGGCAGAGTACGAATCGGCTATGAAGCAATTTGAAAAGCAGCAGGATGAGATTGCTCGCATGGAGCAATTTATCCAGAAAAATATCGTTCGCGCGTCTACAACGAAGCGTGCACAAAGTCGCCGCCGTGCACTGGAGAAGATGGATCGTATGGATCGCCCTGCCGGTGATCTAAAAAAGGCGAGCTTTACATTTGAAACCTCCGTGGTGTCGGGTAAGGATGTGCTGCGTGTGCACAATCTAACGCTATCGTATGAGGACAAGCAAAAGCTGTTTGAGCCGATCTCATTCGAACTGTGGCGCGGCGATATGGTCGCACTGATCGGCCCGAACGGAACGGGTAAAACGACGTTGCTCAAGGCGCTAATCGGTGATCATACACCGGATGGCGGTAAAATTGAATGGGGTGCCAAAACAAAAATTGGTTACTACGATCAGGAGCAAGGGCATCTAAATCCGAACAATACCGTGCTGGAGGAAGTATGGAGCAGCTTCCCACATCTGGAGGAGGTACGCGTTCGTACCGTGCTCGGTAACTTCCTGTTTAGCGGTGAGGATGTGCTCAAAAAGGTAGCTGCTCTGAGCGGCGGAGAAAAAGCGCGCGTATCGCTCAGCAAGCTCATGCTGCTGGAAGCGAATGTACTCATTCTGGATGAGCCGACCAACCATCTGGATCTGGTGAGTAAGGAAGTGCTGGAATCTGCGCTAATGGATTATGAAGGTACATTGCTGTTCATTTCCCATGACCGTTATTTCCTGAACAAAATGGCAGAGCGCATTCTGGAGCTACGTCCGGATGGTCTGACCACGTATCTCGGTAACTTCGATGATTATACCGCTAAAAAGCAAGAGCTACTGGAAATTGCGGCCGAGGAAGCGGCTAACGCTATGAAAACAGCGAAGCCGGATACACCGTCTACTGATCCTACCCGTATGGCTGCAATGTCATTTGAGGAAAGCAAGCAGGCTAAGCGTGACGAGCGTAACCGTAAGCGCCGCCTGGAGCAGCTGGAGGGTGAGATCGCTACGCATGAGGATCGCATTGCTGAACTGGAGCAGGAGCTGACCTTACCGGAGATTTATCAGGATTATGCTGCGGTACAGACTCGTCAGGAGGAGATTGCCAGCCACCAGCAGGCACTGGAGCAAGCTTATGAGGAATGGGAATTGCTAGCTGCTGAATAGACGCTTGTCAAGACCTGTCCATATAATTGTAAAAGTCCGTACTTTTTTTGTAAAAGAAGTTGAACGATGTTGTGAACAGACTTGTCCACAGCAAGCAGTGGATTTAGAGCGATAAATGAGCTGAGAAAAAGCTATTTTTTGTTGGTACAATCGCTTTTTTTAGAAAAATCCATATTTATCCACCAAGTTATACACATTGTCCACAGTTTTTGGGTGGAAAGCTGTGTTTAACTATCCCCTGAATGAGGATTTTAAAAAACACAGATATAGCAAGCATTTTGCAACTTGCCCACATTTTTCAGGGGATATGTGGATAACTTTGTTAACATCTTGACAAAACCACCCCTAAGATGCATGCCATTGTAAAACCCATTATTAGTCAAACTTCCAGTGTTGATTGTCGACTGGAGCTATTCAGATATAACAAAAAGACCGTATAGCGCAGAACGTGTATCTCTGCCTGTACGGTCTTTTTTGACATGACTCCGTGTATCTTCGTATAACTTCATTCATTCGGTATGGCTATTGAAGCGTAGGATTAGCCGATCGATGCAGTTGACCACTTTTCAAGCGATAACGACGGATCGCCTTTAATACGTAGATCGGAGAACTCCCCTGTTTTCCATTTCAAATAAGCTGCGGCACCGATCATGGCTGCATTATCTGTGCAGTATTCAAATGGTGGGATCAGCAGCTCAATCCCTTCACGCTCACAGCGTTCGGTTAATGTACGACGTAGCCCTTTGTTCACAGCTACTCCACCGCATAGCAGCAATTGACGTACATCATATGCTTTTACCGCACGGATTGCCTTTTCGACAAGCACCTCTACGACGGATTCCTGAAAACCACGTGCAATCTCAGCAGTCATCGGCTCCTCGCCGCGCATTTTCTTCTGGTTGACCACGTTTAACACCGCCGACTTCAATCCGCTCAGACTGAAATCATAGGAATCTGGCTCCAGCCATGCACGCGGCAGCTCTACCGCTGATTCGGCTTCCATCGCCAGTCGATCGACATAGGGGCCACCTGGATAAGGGAAGCCCAGCGCACGAGCCACTTTATCATATGCTTCACCTACCGCATCATCGCGGGTACTGCCGATCAGACGAAATTGTCCCTCTCGCTCCAGCAATACCAGCTCGGTATGTCCACCCGACACGACCAGCGCCAATGCAGGATAGACAATATCGGCAGTCAGATTATTTGCATAAATATGCCCGGCGATATGATGCGTACCGATTAGCGGCTTATCCAGTGCAAAGGCGATACTTTTCGCTGCCATAATACCGACGAGCAATGCGCCCACCAGGCCAGGGCCTTCTGTCACTGCAACAGCGGATACATCATCCAGCGTCAGCCCGGATTGCTCGACCGCCTGCTCAATCATTAACGTAATCGTCTCCACATGCTTGCGTGAAGCCACCTCGGGGACAACGCCACCAAATGCCTTGTGCGTCTCGATCTGACTGGAGACTAGATTGGACAGCACATGCTTCCCATTTTGTACAATCGCAACCGAGGTTTCGTCACAGCTTGTCTCGATCGCAAGTATATTACACACCGATTCCCGGTGATCCTGATGCATCATCTATCGTTCACGCTTCCTTCCCGTTTCCAGACTCCCCATCGACAGGGAGCTCGCACCACATAATCAGTGCGTCTTCATTATTATCCGAATAGTACGCTTTACGTACGCCTGCACCCGTAAAGCCTAGCTTGCGATACAGGCTCTGTGCAGGCTCATTGGTCACCCGTACTTCTAATGTCATACGAATCATACCGAGCTCCATTGCCCATTCCATCATGCGCACGAGTAGCAGCTCTCCCAGCCCTCTACCTCGATAGGCTTCACGAACCGCAATATTCGTCACATGCGCTTCATCCATAATCGTCCACATGCCTGCATAGCCAACAATGTAGCCGTTCAGCTCTAACACCATATATTTAGCAAAATGGTTCATGGTGAGCTCGTTGCGAAACGCTTCCTCTGTCCATGGAAGGGTAAACGCCTCATGCTCAATTTCAATAATTGCAGGTAGATCGTCCAGACTCATCTGGCGAAGAACCGGATGCTCTTCCCCCTGCTCTGATAACATGGCCACGTCGGCACGTCCTTTCATCAGGAATGACGCAGCAGGTTGGCTTCGGCCTCCGATAGCTGCGTATAGTTAGGCAATAAAGTATGCGCAGGTTCACTTTGCCCTGACAGCAATGCTGCGGCTCCAACGCTCCCTGCATCTTCTGCTTCCAGACTACAAGCCAGAAGCTGTACACGATCTCCAGCCAGCTCCACAAGCTTCGCCACACGCTGTTCATGCAGCGCCGTATCACCGACAATATATACGTTTGCAGGACGCTCCTGCTCAGACAGTACACGATAGCGCTCGCTTAGCTGATCCACCCAATCGTCCATTAATATAATCCGATCAGCCTCTACACAATAAGGTACACCTTCACCCTCTGTTGTAAATAGACCCGTATATACCTGACCTCGACGTGCATCCATCAACGGTACAATCCAGCTTTCCGTCGTTGCTCTGGATACGTTCTGTTCAGCCTGCTGCGGATTGGCACCTGATGTCGCCTGATTAGATAGCTCATCTGCTCCGACAGAAGATGTGTTGATTAATGTGTCCGTATCATTCTTTTCTCCGTTACCCGTTGCCTGAAGATAACCACTCAGCGCCAGCGCTGCCAGACTGGAGAAGCCTGCAACAGGTAGCTGTAGTGTCCACGCCAGCGTCTTCGCCGTTGTTACGGCAATTCGAATCCCTGTATAGGAGCCTGGACCAACGCCGACTGCGATTCCATCCAGCTCGCGGCGCGATATAGATGCCGCCTCCAGCATACGGGCGATGCTGTCCAATAAGCCTACCGAATGGTTACGATCGGCATTACTACTTTCGGCTGCCAGTACCTTCTGTCCTTCCATTACCGCAACTACCTGTGCGGCTGTCGATGTATCCAAAACTAAAAACCGCTTGCGCGGCTGTTCGTTCATTTCACTCATGAATTGTCATTGACTCCATTCTGTTTTAACTCGGCGCACCATTGTCCATATGGATCGCCGTATCCCTCGCATAGGATTGTGCGGCTATCGTCTGCGTTCACTGTAATCTGCAATGATAATCGCTGCTCCGGTAGCAGGTCTTCGATCCGACTGGACCATTCAACCAGCGTTGCTCCCTGGCCGAAAAAGTATTCATCCAGACCGAGCTCAGCTGCTTCATCCTCACTAATCCGGTACACATCCATATGGTAAAAGGGCATTCGACCCTCATACTCCTTAATAATGGTAAAGGTCGGACTATTGACCATACCAGCCACACCCAGATGCTTAGCAAATGCCTTGGAAAAATGCGTTTTCCCTGCACCCAGATCGCCATCAAGTGTGATCATCGTGCCTGGAAACGCACGACTCGCCAAAAAGGCTGCCAGTCGCTCGGTATCCTCCAGACTGCGGCTTGTAAAGCTTGCCACCTGCTGAGGCAATGATTGTGCCATGTTATCCTCCATCATGCAGCACGATCACATCAACGATCGGTGCATCGTGTTTATTCATTCTTTTTCCAGTATACCACATTCGGCGGTGACTTCAGCCCTCTGCTGCATTTTTACAGCAGTGGGGAGAGCATACGGGATAAGGTTTCCATCGTCTTCTGTGTGCGTGGACGACGGATGAATTCATGATAATTAATTTTCTCACTTTCCTGCAAATCACGGCGGAAATCATCCATTAATCGCTCAATCGTCTCCTGCTCGAACAGCACCGCAGATAGCTCGAAATTACTGTAAAAGCTGCGCATATCCATATTAGCGGTTCCTACTGAGGCGAGCAGATCGTCGATGATCACAATTTTGGCATGGACAAAGCCCTTCGCGTATTGATGAACACGTACGCCGACACGCATCAGCTCCTCCAGATAAGACAGGGAAGCGTATTGTACAATCTGAGAGTCCGATATTTTAGGAATAATAATATCGACCTCTACGCCACTGACTGCCGCTGTTTTCAGCGCAGCATAAATGCTCTGATCCGGAATAAAATATGGCGTCGTAATACAAATACGGCGCTTCGCCACCGCAAGCGCGCTAAAGCACATTTCCTGAATCGCATTCCAGTTGCGATCTGGCCCACTCGCAACGATAAGCGCTCGCTCACTGCCAGCGCATTGATGAACTGGAAAATAAATCGAATCGGTAATCCGCTGACCGGAAGCAAACTCCCAGTCCTCCAAAAATACAATTTGCAAAAAGTACACGGTATCACCGCGCACCTGTAGATGTGTATCACGCCAGTATCCAAGCTTCGGATCATGACCGAGATAATCGTCACCCACATTCAAGCCACCGATAAAGCCAATCTCGCCATCGATGACCAGTATTTTGCGGTGATTGCGGTAATTGACCTCACGCTGGATAAACGATGTGAATGGCGGCAGGAAAAAGTAAAACTCAATCCCTGCTTCCTTTAGCTCACGGACAAAGCGATCCTTTAAATGATAGCTACCAAGTCCGTCACACATCATACGTACCTTGACCCCAGCCTGTGCCTTGCGTATAAGAATATCAGTGAACTTCCGACCAATCGTATCCTCGCGGAAAATGTAAAACTGAATATGAATATGATGCTGCGCCTGCTCCAATGCCTGTAGCATTGCGGCATAGGTCGCTTCCCCATCGGTCAGCACTTCAATTTCACTGCATGAGGTGATCGGATTCTCGGTCAAATGGGATAATAACGAAAACAGTCTGCTTTGCGTCTGAAATTCGGGATTGCCCATATTGTCCGCTGATTGAATAACAGCTGCCTGACTCCATAATCGACTGCGTACCTCACGGAATAGGATCGTTCCTTTTTTACGAATCGTGCGCCGACTGCGATAATTGCGCGCCACAAAATAGTAGATGATAAAGCCTAGAAATGGCACACAGTACGAAATGAACAACCAGGCTACTGCCTTGGTGGGCGAACGGAACTCTAGCAGTAGTATAATGCCACACTGGCTAATAAACAGAATACATAACAATAACAACCAGACCATGCTCAGGGTTCCTTCCTTTCTTACGTTTACCTGTTCGATCGATAGGATCTCTATGCCAACAATATCATATCAGAAATGCTGCTGAATCGGAGGGTTATTTGGCAATAGCTTATCATTAACATATAACCAACTTGGCGAGCTTGTGATACAGGGGGTGGGATTTGTATTGTTTGAGCGTTGGAATGAAATTGAAAATTTGTGTTTTGGAGGGGCACCACTCCGGGAAGGAATAAGGGGACGGACTCCCGTCTCGCACAGGAATCTACGGAGTAGGAGTCAAATGTAGATTCCCGTGCTCAAAAGGTTTCCTTTCCCCTTATTTCCTTCCCTCCGTTCCGTGCTGTTTTCAAACATAAGTATTCATATATACATCATTCCAGTTGTTATATGAATAATTGCTAAATGAAAAAAGCATCAGCTCCCATTTAAGGGAAGGCTGATGCCTTTGAATGATATTTTGCATTTAGAATCGCACACACGGTATAGAATAAGCGGTTGACATACTGCTGTGAATGAGCGTTATTATCGATGTCTAAGCTTATAACCTATACGTGCAGTTGTTGATTGATATATCGCTTCTCCTATCGATCACACTACCAATTCAGATACAACTTCAAACCGATATTCATTTCATAGCGGATCGATGATCATGCTATTCCATTCATATCTGGGCTGTGTGTCGGAGTGCTTTTTACGATTACTGCTGTACGGTTTCCTCGGTAGGCTGCATGCTGTCTTTTTCCAGCATGATGGATTGGCCTTCAGTGGTTACGGATTGACCGAAGAATTGCTTCAGCCATTTCAGAGCTGGGCGTTCTGTGCCGTTGCTATTCAGCAGATGGGTGTTTGGCTCCCATGTTTGGTTCTGGATATAGCCCCACAGGGTTACACCTTTTACAGAAGGGTGATTCCACAGAACTGGGAATTTTTCTTTGTAGCGTGCCAGCTGAGTCGCATCGTCACCGGACATATCCAGCTCGGATACGTAGATTGGCAAGCCTGTTGCACCGAGCTTGTTCAGCACGGTTGTCATGGTGCTTGTGGATACGGTATTCATATTGAAGTGGTGGCATTGGATACCAATACCATCAATCAAGCCGCGGCTTTTCAAAATGTTAATGATATTCACGTAACGATCTGCCAGCGCTGGATCACCGATTACGCCATACTCGTTAATTAACAGCTTGGAGTTCGGGAATTGCTGTCTCGCCTGCTGGAAGGACCAGATGATCCAATCCCAGCCTGTCGCACCGTCTCCGCCGATCGCATTGCTATAGGATGGCTTAGCATGAAATGGCTCGTTAACTACATCAACAAACGCGGATTTGCCATATTTTTGACCTGCCAGCTGAATCCATTGGGTTACCTCAGCCTTCTGTTCGGCTGCGGACAGATTTTTCACCCAGCTCGGCTCCTGACTTCCCCAGACCAATGTATGAAATTTGAATGGATAGCCTTTGCTCTGTGCATAGTTATATGCCATATCTGCCTGGCCCCAGTTCATCGAATTGCGATTGCCTTCAACGGCTCCCCATTTGGTGGAGTTCTCTGGAGTCACCTGATTCCAGTATGTACCGTAGCTGGACGGGACACTGCCGGCAATAATGTTACCTAGAAACTTACTGCCATTCGTGAGACTCGCATAGCTATACTCCGACATGAATGTGGTGCAGAGCACACCTGTCATCGCTACCGTTCCGATAACCTTCCACAGCTTTGATTGTTTAGACACTTTATTTCCTCCTCTTGGGTATGCTGATATTGGTTTGTCCACTCAGCAACAATTACCAAAATATGAGATAAGCGCTTACATTTGCAATATTAGCATCTCAGTACGCAGATTTCGCTATAAACATAACGACATATGTTGGGCTATTTGATGTTTATCATCGAGGAAATGGGGTTGTGGGATTTTTGTTGTGGATTGGATAATATGGAAGACTGTTTTTCGTAGAAGGCGGAGGTAAATTGGGGGTGATGGATTGAAGTTATTTTTCCGGAACAAAAAGCACTCGATCTGGCTTGTTCGTTTTATAGTATCGCATCTGTAAACATAGACATGTTGGAATTAGATGATCAGCAGCAAGGTTGATGGGTACTTTACCGTGAGGACTGGCGAGACTGAGCTATAAAAATAGTGAAGCATTATCAGCGTTTATTGACGTGCTGAATGATGGGTATTTTATATAATAAAATGAAAAAGTCACTCTGTATTAAAACGTAAGAGTGACTTGTTATTGAACATGTATGGGGCACCTCGGTATACAATTTGAGTACATGGACATGATGTGTAGATATCCTAACAGCTAATGACGAGACGAAACAGAGCGTGAGCGTAGCTTACGGTTTTGAGCACTAAGACGACTAATGCCGTAGATAAATAAAATCCAGATGAACACATACGAGATGATGAAAGCGAGACGAACCTGCCATAGCAACTGTGCAGTTATACCCATAACCATGCTTGGGATCAAGACCAAACCGACGATAATTAGCGTCCTCTTCATGCGATTATTACGTTGAATTATCGAATCAATATCTGAATAAATTTCCGGACGTGATTCAGGCTTATTCGCCTCGTACGGCTTACGCCACAGATACCAGCTATGTTTGCCGTTATTCAAAGGCTCCCAGCCCGCATCCTCGTATAGCATGATATAATCGTCATTCACTTCTGTCTGGTAATCAAACACATAACGAATCGTACGCGGCTCGCCCTTTTGAAAATAAAACCGCATCAGATTCGGCTTCACCTCCATCAGATGCCAGCCCTGCCGCTCCTGCTCCTCCAACCACTCCTCGATCTTCTCCGACTGCCAGATCCACCACCAGCGAAATACGCTTTTAGTGCTGCTCATCATTGATCCCCTCCATTTGCATTGCATTGTGATACTGCTCGCTAATTCGAGCAATCTCCTCGCGCAGTAACTCGCTACCAAGTTCTGTAGCGATATACGACTTACGCCGATTCTCTTCACCTACCACCTTGATCAGACCATCCTTTTCCATTCGGGACAGACTGCCATAGATCGTGCCTGCACCGAGCTTGATTCGTCCCTTGGTCAAGCTCTCCACGTCCTGCATAATGCCGTAGCCGTAACGAACCTTTTGCAACGTTAGTAAAATGTAAAAGGCGGTTTCCGTCATTGGCAAATAGCTTCGTATTTTATCGTTCATCCTGTCACCACTTTCATTCGCCCAACTATATCGTGGCGCGATATAGTGTATAGACTTACTATATCACGACGCGATATAGTTGAACAAGCTATATAGTGATAGATAGGGAATTGAATATTGTAAATGATCGTTGTGATGTAATCGTGAGCAGGTAAGTATATGTAGTATCAAGGTAGTGAAGCATGAGGGTAGTATGAGATGGAGGTAGTACGGATAGAGACAGTATGGATAAAGGTAGTGTGACAACAAAGGAGTACGGCACGAAGATGCTATACATCATAATCACACCAAAAAGCCTTCTGCATAAGAAACAGAAGGCTTTTCATTCATCCGTAACCGACAGCCGCCATCTATATGGACAACTTTATCGTACAGGTGAGCTTTATAACCTTGAACATGGATGACTATTTATTTCAGGATATCTGTGCCTATGCTATCGGGTCAGATGAGATTAAAGGCAATACGTATAGCAGTATGACCTATCTACTCGCTACACAAGGGCTCATATTGTCGTCACATCACCTGCCCAATCATCCCTTATTGATTAGACGACTACGCCATCATGCACGAACATCTCGTTTTGAGAACGAAACCCAGGAAATGAGTGCGAAGATAACGAAGTATACTGCCATAATAAATAGCGACCAGCCTACAGAGGTTACACCAAAGTTCCCTGTTGGATTGGAGAAATACTGTGTTAGATCGAGATTCGTGAACAGCAAATATTTCGTAATCCAGTAATCCTCCGGTTTTAAAAATGCGCGTAAAAGCCCCTTCGTAATGGTGCCGGAAAAATAGAGCAGCATCGATAATGTGATCGCTACAGCTGCGGAGCGGAACAAGGCAGACAGCATAAATGCAAATGTCGCTAAGATCAGCGCACGAATAAAGGAGTAAGCGATCAGCAGCAATAGATTATCTTCTAGTGAAGTTGCTGCCCCATACGGCAAGCTGGTCACGTTGCTCGAAAACAACATATACGATATCGCCAGATTAATCAGGGAGAAGAGCAGCGTTAAAATAAACAGGAAAATGGCCATCGCCAGAAACTTCGAGCATAGAATCTTCCATCGTTGCCATGGACGAATAAGCAATAGCTTGATCGTACCGCTCGTAAACTCACTTGCTACCGATTCTGAGGCAACGATGAGCATGAATAGTACCACCAGGAAAAACATCGCAAACGAGTCTTGAAACGCCATTAATGCAGGACTCGGATAATCGCCAAGCTTAAATAACAATAAGAGTGACGGTGACAAAACAAGCAGTAAAATGAGCATGACCCAGTTAGAGATGCGCAGTACAATTTTCAGCATTTCATTCCAGATGAGCTGGATAAAGTTAGTCATGGCGCACACCACCTTCGCGTGTCATCGCCAGGAATTGATCCTCCAGCGTCTGACGCATCGGCACGATGCCATATACGGCGATGCCTTGCTGCACAAGCTGTGCGTTCAAGCGAGCAATATCGGAGCGTGTCGCGCGGGCAACACAGCTAGTACCCTCGACATAACTACCTGGAATGAGGGCATGTACCTGCTCAGGCTGATCGGTATCAAAACGGACGGTGATGAGCTCCTCCGTAGCAGCTGCTCCAGCTCCTGTAGTCTGTCCGTGCAAATGACGCACATCCACCAATCGACCTCCATTAATGACCGCGACGGTATCACACATCAGCTCCATCTCAGATAGCAGGTGACTGGATACGAAAACAGTCGTTCCCTGCTCACGACTGAGCGCACGCAGATAATCCCGTAGTTCACGAATCCCCTGTGGATCAAGACCATTGGTCGGCTCATCCAGCACGAGCAGCCGTGGACGATGCAGCAATGCCTGTGCAACGCCCAGACGTTGTCTCATCCCGAGCGAATATGTGCTTACCCGATCGCGCACACGTCCACCAAGTCCGACAAAATCGACTACCTCGGCGATCCGTTCCTTTGTCACGCCTGGTGACATTCGTGCATAATGCATAAGATTCTGGTATCCGGTCATATACTTGTACATTTCAGGATTCTCGACGATCGCACCAACTTTGCTAATCGCTTGTTCAAAATGTGTGCGGATGCTTTGCCCTTCAATGCGAATATCACCTGAGGTCGGAGACATCAACCCAACGAGCATACGGATGGTCGTCGTCTTGCCTGAGCCGTTCGGTCCCAGAAAGCCAAATACACAGCCTGCTGGTACATCCAGCGTGAGATTATCAATGATCGTCTTTGAGCCTATTTTTTTCGTTACACCGCGAAATTGAACAACAGGCGCTGCAAGATGATCGATCGTGCTACCTGCTGTCGAATGGCTTGCTGTCGTTGCATCTGTACCACCAGCACCAGGCGCCGACTGGACAGATTGCGCTGGCGATCGCTGCTCACCTGCGGTGCGAGTTGCTTCGTTCCCATTCTTTTGCTGCATGGAGGAATGGCCTTCAGGTCTACCATCGGGTAACTGACATAAAGACCGTGGTTGCTTTGCCTGTATCGTCATCATCTAGCCCCTTTCAAATGCGTACTGTAGACTCGTCACAGCAAGAGTACGTATGTACATCAATGGTTTAACTCCTAATTCTCTTGCTACATCGACTGCCTTTCTATTCACCCTTTAGCTAAAACGCCACACGATCTAATGGTGCATCACGCACAGCAAGCCCTAATGCACGCCGACTACTCTACTCTCCCCTGCTGTAGGCTTCATTCGACCTCTCTCCTATTGCTCTACTACACTGTAGCGCCTTCATTGTAACACACCCTCCCCTTGATACAAAAAAGAACCCGTCCCTACGCAGCAGCTATCCCGATGATAGCCACCGCATAGAGCGGGTTCTAAATTAAATCAGCATTCATGATTAAATCATTAGCAATGGCGTCATCAACACTATTCAAATACTTCAAACAGTGCTAGTAACATCCCCAGGGCTTGCAGTAGATTACGCACCGGAGCGTGCCAGTTCACGCATATTGGCCTCGAAAGCTGCGAGCAGTGCTGCCTCGCCAGTCAGACCTTTTTCGTGAACTTTGCGGATTTGCTCGAGCATCCGTTTGTAGTCTTTCGGAATGACGCGAACGAAATCCTTCGATTGGTGTTCCCAATCTTCCAACACACGCTTACCTGCTTCACTACCTGTATAGGCTACATGCTGTTCGATCAAAGCCCGCAGCTCAGCGAGCTCGTCTGCGTCCTCGATATCTTCCAGCAGCACCATTTCCAGATTGCAACGACCGACGAAATCGTGACTTGGATCAAGCACATACGCGATACCGCCCGACATCCCTGCGGCAAAGTTACGTCCAGTCGAGCCAAGTACAACGACACGCCCACCGGTCATATATTCACAGCCGTGGTCACCCACGCCTTCAACAACGACCTTCGCACCGGAGTTACGTACGGCAAAGCGCTCACCAGCGATACCGCTAATATAGGCTTCACCACTTGTTGCTCCATACAGCGCTGTGTTACCGATAATGATATTGTCCTCCGCAGCGAATGTAGCCGCCGCGTCAGGCTTCACGATAATTTTACCACCGGACAGACCTTTACCAACATAGTCATTACAGTCGCCTTCGACACGAAGTGTAATCCCCTTCGGTACGAACGCACCCAGACTTTGTCCAGCCGAGCCCTTGAATGTAAACGAGATCGTATCATCCGGTAGACCCGCCGCACCATATTTGAGTGTGACTTCACTACCTAGAATCGTACCTACCGCACGGTCGACGTTACAGATATCCAGTTCAGCCTGAACTGCTGTACCATTTTCGAGTGCAGGGGCTGCGAGTGGTAGCAATTGACGCAGATCCAGCGTTTCCTCCAGCAGATGGTTCTGCTGCTGTACGTTGAAGCGCTCGCTGCCTTCTGGAAGTTGTGGCTGGTGCAGCAATACGGACAGATCCAGACCTTTCTTCTTCCAGTGCACATCGGCTGCGGTAGCATCCAGACAATCCAGACGACCAACCATTTCCTTCACGGTACGGAAACCAAGCTCTGCCATAATCTCACGCAGATCCTGTGCTACGAACTTCATAAAGTTCACGACATGCTGAGGATCACCGGTGAAGTTTTTACGCAGCTCCGGGTTCTGTGTAGCTACGCCGACTGGACAGGTGTCCATCTGGCAAACACGCATCATAATACAGCCGATCGAAACGAGTGGTGCGGTTGAGAAGCCATACTCCTCAGCGCCAAGCAATGCAGCAACCGCAAGGTCACGACCGCTCAACATTTTGCCGTCTGTTTCCAGTACGACACGGTCACGCAGATTGTTCATAATGAGCGTTTGCTGCGTTTCCGCCAGTCCAAGCTCCCATGGCAGACCCGCATGACGGATCGAGCCCTGTGGAGATGCACCTGTACCGCCATCATAACCACTCACCAGAATAACATCGGCACGGCCTTTAGCCACACCAGCAGCGATTGTACCTACGCCTACCTCGGACACGAGCTTCACGTTGATACGCGCACGACGATTCGCATTTTTCAGGTCATAGATCAGTTCTGCCAGATCCTCGATCGAATAGATATCGTGATGCGGAGGCGGCGAGATCAGACCTACACCTGGTGTAGAGTGACGAACCTCTGCTACCCATGGATATACTTTACGGCCAGGCAGCTGTCCACCTTCACCAGGCTTCGCGCCCTGTGCCATTTTAATTTGAATTTCGTCTGCATTGACCAGATAGTTCGACGTAACGCCGAAACGACCGGAAGCGACCTGCTTGATCGCACTACGACGAGAATCACCATTCGCATCTGGAATAAAGCGTGCAGGGTCTTCGCCACCCTCACCGCTGTTACTCTTACCGCCAATACGGTTCATCGCAATCGCCAGGCTCTCATGCGCTTCCTTACTAATCGAGCCGAATGACATAGCGCCTGTTTTGAAGCGTTTCATGAT
The DNA here is from genome assembly GCF_034055775.1 of Paenibacillus hunanensis. Taxonomy (NCBI): domain Bacteria; kingdom Bacillati; phylum Bacillota; class Bacilli; order Caryophanales; family Paenibacillaceae; genus Paenibacillus; species Paenibacillus hunanensis. The sequence goes on from NZ_CP139194.1 coordinate 4,346,723, forward strand.
CGATTCAATGGGCTCTACTTCTTCCAGTGGCACCGGAGCACCATTAGGCTTCAGCTTGAGCAGGGAACGCAGTGTCAGATGCTTCTCGTTCTCGCCATCGACCAGCGCAGCGTACTTTTTGTACAGCTTGTAGTCGCCTGTGCGTACCGAATGCTGGAGCAGGTGGATCGTTTGCGGATTGAACATATGCTCTTCTCCATCATTACGCCACTGGTAGTCACCGCCGGAATCCAGCACACGGTCATTACCGTCCTTGTCTGTAAATGCACGATTATGCTGAGTCAGTGCTTCTACCGCTACTTCCTCCAGACCAATCCCGCCAATACGAGATGGTGTCCAGGTGAAGTATTGATCGATGAATTCCTGTTTCAGACCTACCGCTTCGAAAATCTGTGCACCACGGTACGATTGGATCGTGGAAATACCCATTTTGGACAGGATTTTCACAACGCCCTTGGTCACAGCCTTGATGTAATTCTTCACGGCTTTGTCATGCGAAATGCCGCGCAGCATACCTTGCTTGATCATATCCTGCATCGTTTCGAATACGAGATACGGGTTCACTGCACTGATACCGTAACCGAGCAGCAATGCGAAATGGTGAATATCGCGTGGCTCACCAGATTCCAGCAGCAGACTGACACGGGTACGTGTACCCTGACGGATCAAGTGGTGATGCAGACAGGCAACCGCCAGCAAAGCTGGAATAGCTGCATTTTCCTTATCCATGCCACGGTCGGACAGGATGAGGAAGTTGTGACCTTTGGCGATAACACGGTCTGCCGCTTCGCACAGGTTCACCAGTGCAGCTTGCAATCCCTCTGCACCTTTTGCTGCTTCAAAGAAGATCGGAATCGTCATGGCCTTAAAGCCCGGACGACGTACATGACGAACCTTGGCAAATTCCTCGTTTGATAAAATCGGTGTATTCAAAATAATCTGACGACAGCTCTCTGGCTGCGGATCAAGCAGGTTGCCCTCCGGTCCGAGCGATGTTGCCGTCGAAGTAACAATCTCCTCACGAATCGCATCGATTGGTGGGTTGGTTACCTGTGCAAATAGCTGTTTAAAGTAGTTATACAGACGTTGCGGCTGCTCAGACAATACAGCCAGTGGTGCATCGTAGCCCATAGAAGCCAGTGCTTCTGCACCTGTCGATGCCATCGGCTCGATAACCTTACGCAGCTCCTCAAACGTATAACCAAATGCCAGCTGTAGCTGCTGCACATTATCGTGATCCGGCTGAATCGCTTCAGGCGCTTCTGGAACATCCTCCAGATTCACGAGATGCTCTTCCAGCCATTCTGCATACGGATGCTCGGAAGCGATCTGTTCCTTGATCTCTTCGTCGGAAATAATGCGACCTTCCTGCGTATCGATCAGCAGCATACGGCCTGGACGCAGACGATCCTTATATAGTACATTTTCCGGTGCAATATCGAGTACGCCGACTTCGGAGGACAGAATAATACGGTCATCCTTCGTTACATAATAACGTGCCGGACGCAGTCCATTACGATCCAGAATCGCGCCGATCTGGATACCATCGGTGAACGCCATTGCGGCAGGGCCATCCCATGGTTCCATCAGGCAGCTATGGTATTGGTAAAATGCTTTTTTCTTCTCATCCATCGTATCGTGGTTACTCCACGGCTCGGGCACCATCATCATCGCCACATGTGGCAGAGAGCGTCCATTCAGGTACAGGAATTCAAGCGTGTTATCAAACATCGCTGTATCCGAACCATCTGGATTAATAACTGGACGAACCTTATCGAGATCACTACCAAATACATCGCTCTCAAACAGAGATTGACGTGCATGCATCCAGTTCACATTACCGCGCATCGTATTGATCTCACCATTGTGGATCATAAAGCGATACGGGTGGGCACGATCCCAGCTTGGGAAAGTGTTCGTACTGAAGCGGGAGTGAACAAGTGCCATTGCCGATTCAAATGCATCGTCGCGCAGATCAAGATAGAACTCGCCTACCTGAATCGTCGTGAGCATGCCTTTGTATACGACCTTACGACAGGACAGACTTGGTACATAAAACGTTTCGCCACCCGCTGCTTCCGCATAACGAATCTGACGCTCTGCTACTCTGCGAATCACATATAGCTTGCGTTCAAAAGCAAGCTCATCTGCATTACGCAGCCCTTCCCCACGGCCGATAAAAAATTGACGTACGACAGGCTTTGCCGCCTTTGCGGATTTGCCCAGTGTGCTATCATCTGTCGGCACGGTACGAGCACCGAGGAAAACTTGACCTTCCTGCTCGACAATGTCCTTCAGCAACGCTTCATGACGCTCACGCAGTTCCTCATCACGGGACAGGAACACCATCGCTACGCCATACTGACCTTTTTCAGGGAGTTCAAATCCATTAGCCTTGGCTTCCTTTACAAAGAAGGAATGCGGAATCTGTACCATAATGCCGGCTCCGTCACCGGAATTCGGTTCGCTTCCCTGGCCGCCGCGATGCTCCATGTTTTCGAGCATGGTCAGTGCTTGACTGACAATCTGGTGACTAGGTATGCCTTTGATATGCGCGGTAAATCCCATACCGCAAGCATCTTTTTCAAACTGCGGATCATAAAGACCCTGCTTCGGAGGTAAACCTGTAATGTTCATAATACGCAACCTTTCTATTATGAAGTGACTGTCAAGAGATGAGCCAGAGGACGGCCGGACGAAGATACATGCTTCTAAGGGTAGGGTATACAAAACAGACTGCTCATTCCATACAGTATCATCTACAATATTTGTACATATTGTACAGGACGGTGACGGAAGCAGCCTATGTTTGGATATAGGTTAGAAGTAACAGGCGAAGAATAAATATCCACTTTGATGAGATTCAAGCAACTTATTTAGCTATGTGATATTGCTGTAACCTTCGTTAGTTTTATACATTTTAACACTGACCTTACATGATGGCAATTCAAACTTTTTATATATGCGATAAATTATTATTTTGCGTCAAAGCATTAGTGTGATAACGCAACGCATTACATATAGTGTATGATTATACATTAAAATTAATAAATAATTCAATAGGTTAATGTAGCTTAAAGTACAGCATTCATCCAAATGGAGCAAATCAAACTAGTCTCTATATCCAAAACAAAAACGGACAGCCCTGTAAAGGACTGTCCGTTGCTGTATAAACTACGCTCAAAATAAATGAAGCACAAACGCATAGCATTCGCTCGCTGCATTCATAGACCCTAATGCGTTTTCATTACATGCCTATTCTAGCGATGACTTAATCAAACTTGATCAAGCACGATCTTTGCTTACTTTTGGAATGGAATGGTGAAAGCTTATCGTTAGTTGAATGATCGTTACTACAAGAGCATTCCAACTCGCTTCTACCACTCTTCACCCCATTCGCTTACAGCTCGACGCTTTCGCCTACTTTTAATGCGGTTCCCTTGATGCCCTTCGCTTCCAGTGCAGCGACGAATGCATCGCCATCCTGCTCGATCGGCGGGAATGTATTATAGTGTACCGGAATGATATGTTTTGCTTGTACCCATTCAGCTGCGTACAGTGCATCCTCAGGTCCCATTGTGAAAAAGTCACCGATTGGCAATGCCGCCACGTCGATGCTATTCATTTCACCGATCAGCTTCATATCCCCGAATAATGCAGTATCGCCTGCATGGTACAGCGTTTTGCCGCCCATTGTTAGCAAAATGCCTGCTGGCTCGCCAAGGTATACATTTTGTCCATCCAGCTCATTAGATGAGGAATGGAATGCCAGCGTGTATTTTACCTTGAATCCATCGAATTGCTTGGAGCCGCCCAGGTTCATACCGACCGTGTCTGCCGCGCCCTTCGCTGCTGCATATTGCGCCAGCTCCACAACTGCGATCACCGGGCAATTATTATTTTGTGCGATCTCTACCGTATCGCCAAAATGGTCACCGTGTCCATGCGTCAAGATGACCGCGTCCACTTGAATATCTTTTACATCAACATCGACTTGCGGATTGCCGGACAGAAAAGGATCGATAATCACCTTTTTACCGCCTTCTTCCACAAGCAGACAGGATTGTCCATAGTACGTAATCTTCATCGTTAAAGCACCTCCGCAATAAAATGAATAGTGTAGCCACCGTTTATTTTATCACCAAAATCGATAGATTTGTAACTTTGCAGGTGCCAGGTTGCTTATCGCTATACCAATTGCGCAAATTCGAACATAGCTGAAATGACTAGCTATAACAGGATCGAGGCTGAACGGGTGACTATCAAAGATCGCCTTCAACGCTATTAGCTTCATGCTGCGTAGCCTATACTTGCACTAGCGCTATCTGTATATGCGCCTAGCATAGCTATCTCAGAGAGCCTGCATACGCGAAGTTTCGAATCCTAGCGCTATCCGTATACATGTGCGACTAGCATAGCGATCTGTAAGAACATTCGACTAGCTCCTACACTTGTTAAATAATGATATTATTTGTAAAACGTATGATGTCCAATTTTCTTCACGACCGTCTGTGAATTTGGAATCGCAAAATCAGTCGCCAGTGATAGCGACACAAAATAATACGTATTATCAGGTACTTCCTTGTGTCCCTGTAGTGCTTCACGGACAGCTTTAACCGAGTCGGCATTAGGCGTCACGCGCTCAAAGCGACCATTGGATACAGGTGAAAATTGATATTTTTGATACAGTACACCTTTAATCGTGTCGGGGAAATTAGCGGACCGTAGCCGGTTCAAGACAACATTGGCAACTGCCACTTTGCCTTCGTACGGTTCACCTTCAGCTTCTGCCATAACAATTCGTTCCAGCATTAGCCGTTCTTTATCTGACAATGCGTAGGTCCAGGTTGCCTGAGCATGGCTATCCTGAGAAAGCAGCTTTGTCCGAGTAAAGTATAGTTTGGTGGGGGTGGTATTGCCGATCGCTGCATCTGCCGTGACCGCTGCGGCTTTATTAGCCTTCGCTTGTGCGGCTTGTGTGCGCTGTTGTTTGGCTGTTGCAGCCTGTTGCTGCTTAGCCAGTGTAGCTTTGTTCGCTTTTGCCTGTTGAATCAGGTTACGTGTATGCTTCTCATTCCAATCCATAAACGTACCTTCCGTACTGCTCCTGTCTTTTTGTGCATACGAAACAACACCTGCCGGCTGCGCACCCCACGCGGGCAGCTTAGTAAAGGATTGACTGTGTGTCGTATGTTGATTAGCCATCCAAAACGGAAGGCACATAACAAATATAAAAAGCACGCCGAGCAGAGGCGTAATCCACTGATTGCGTCTAATAAACTCCATGTTTTTCCTCCAATAACGTTGGCATACTCCAGTTCCTATGTAATCGTTAGACCTTCCATTTGAATACACCAACATCCAAATTTTGAATCATAAGCAAATTACATGAATTCTCGGACACACCCCGTATCCGAAAAAAAGAGCCAACTTGATAATCGATATCCGATCAACGGATACCCGGACAAGCATGACTGTCCGTGATGTAAAATTCGTATCGTTTCCCCTAAAAGAACACTGCCTTTTGCAGCACGAAGTATATTATTATAGTTCCATTGCTTTTGTCAAATTGACAAAAACAAGTTTTTAGAGTAGCTCGTCTCCTGTAAGCGGAAAACAACCTGCTAACTCATACATGGGAATCTGCCCCATTCGGGTGCAATATAAAGCGACCTGATCTACCTCCCAGGCAGCTGTCTGTCGCTGTAGATCCTCCATTGCAGGGGCTTGAAATGGTTCTGTTCCGGCATATTTTCGAGCGACTGTAATATGTGGATGATACGGTCGATTCTCCGCCTTATAGCCGATGACTTCACAGGCATGTACGATATTCTGCTGTAAGGCGCTGAGTGCTGAACGATCACCCTCCGGGTCAATCCACCATACACGCGGACGCTCTGGCAGACCAAAGTATCCTGCGTCACCTAACTGTAGCTGAAATGGTGAATGTGCTGCTACTGCGGCTGCAAGCGTCTGTGACAGCTCAGGCAATCGAGCACGATCCACATCCCCATAAAATTGGAGTGTAATATGAAAGTCAGCTGCGGCTGTCCATTTGCGAAATGTATAATGCTGCTGCATCCAAAGACTCCATGCTGTCAGGCGCTCCTGCGCCTCCCCTTTTACAGCAATCGCAGCAAATACTCGCTCTTGATCGATACCGGTTGCCACCTTCGACACTCCTTTCAACACAACTCATCATTGTTATTCGTCAGCCCTGCTGCTAATTAGCAAGCACATGAAGCTACGCTATCACTGGCTTGATTGGTGTAATTCTATATTATCCGAACACACGTTCTTGACGAATGCAAATAGTATACACCAATCTGACGCGAAGTGCAAAGTTTAACCAGAGCCTAAAATGGTTTAATACAAGCCCAAATTGGTGTAATCCATTCTGTTTGGTTCGGTTAGCCAAATTTGATATCATTTAAAGGGTAGCCGATTGTACGTACGGTTAGACGCATGAATCGATAACGTTCCTAATACGAGGAGGAGATTGTCCGATGTCCAAGATCGTTTTCCTGCAACATTTGAGCGAAAAACAAAAGCAGCAAATTGAGGCAGCCGCTCCCCATGATGAGATTGTCGCTATCCCTGTTAAGGAAGCAACCGAGCAGGATCTGGCAGATGCTGAGATCATTGTCGGCTGGTCACGAAAATTCCAAGATTTTATTTTATCACCGGATTGTGCGGTAAAATGGGTGCAGGCATGGTCTGCTGGAGTCGACAAAATGCCGCTGACAGAGCTGGAGCAAAAGCAAGTGCTGCTCACCAGCGCGAACGGGGTGCATACAATTCCGATTTCCGAGCAAATCTTTGCCTATATGCTAGCATTCAGCCGCAATCTGCATCAAGCGATTCGCAATCAGAGTCGGGCGCGCTGGGATGAGAGCGGGCGCTTTGGCGAGCTTCACGGCAAAACGATCGCGATTGTCGGTGCAGGTAATATCGGTATCGGTACGGCTCGTCTGGCTCGGGCATTTGGCATGAAGACGGTTGGTGTACGCCGTTCCGGTCAGCCGCTCGATGAATTTGATACGATGTATAGCATGGAGCAGCTGGACGAAGCACTTGGGGTTGCCGATGTAGTGGTGAATATTTTGCCACTGACAGAGCAGACACGGGGTTTATTTGATCAAGGACGATTTGCTGCGATGAAGCCGGAAGCTCTATTTATCAACGTTGGACGTGGTACGACAGTGCGCACAGACGATCTAGTAGCTGCCTTGCAGAACGGTACGATTGCTGGTGCAGGTTTGGACGTGTTCGATCCTGAACCATTGCCAGAGGATCATCCACTATGGTCGATGGAGCAGGTTATTATTACCCCGCATATTGCCGGTAGTAATGAGCATTATACCGACCGTGTGCTGGATATTTTCCTGACCAACCTGAAGGCTTATCAGCAGGGTGAGAAGCTGCCTGTTAATCTGGTGGATTATTCCAGTGGGTATTAAGCGATAGATGAACTTTTATCCTCTGCTGCATAGCTGCATCCAGAGTGGATAGCGATGGCAGGATACAATACGAATATAAAAAAGGCTCAATTCCTTTATATGGAAGAGAGCCTTTTTTTATTCACTTTTTTGTTTAAATGAAGCGAAGGAATAGCTAAGCGATCGAACTAATTCCAGGATATTGTATTCCCTTCCACTGAAATAGATCGTCTAACACAAAAGTAAATCTCTTTTGTTAGATTGCTCGCTATGACAGCTAGGATAAGCTTCCGCTTGCTCTCACCATCCGACCTCGGGAAAAGGTAGACTAGCGCTTTGTCATTCCATTCACAGAAATTAAAGCAGCTGGATCGCCATTCATTCTGCTGCATAAATATGACTTGCCAGTACGATTCATTTCTAATAGTAGATACCAGGTCAAAAAGCACTGTATTCGCCATAGCTTCTCGTAAAAATTCGATAGCTGGACATCACAAATTTGCTACCGTAGCCATATAAAAACAGTTCATTCTAACTGTCCAAGCTTGCATATATTCGCAAATCTTTTCTGTTCCATTATTACTTTTTCTACTCCACTATTACGAATGAAGCATGATGCGATATCTGCTCTATTCATGAAGCGACGGCATCGCCGATAACCATCTGGCAGCATGCTCGTATACATACATGCGCTCATCGTAGCGATCCAATGGACAGATCAAAAGTAGCTCATCTGCATCATATTCCTTCAATAATTGTTGCATCCGCTCTGGCAATGTATCCGGTCCACCTACAATCGGCTCAGGCATCTCTTCACCGATGGCGGCGAGTCCAGCCGGCGATTGCTTCCATTTTAGATACAGCTCCTGTGCTTGCTGTTCCGTTGCAGCGGCGATCACCTTCGTCGCCAGTATCACCCTTGCTTCGGTTTGAGATGGAGTGGACTGGAACTGTTCACGATACTGTGCAATTGAAGCTTGTCCATCGCTTGCACTCATAAAGTGACCAAACACATAGCCTGCACTATGCTCGGCTGCCAGCGTTGCGCTTTTCCGATTTGTACCCAGCAGCCATAGCTGCGGTGAATACTTGGCGACAGGACGTGCGATTACAGGCGCTCCTTCTACAGTATAGCGATCATCCAGTAAGTTGCGCAGATCACGTACACGCTCTGGCATCTCGGCAACATGAGCGAGATAATTACCGCTTAGTCCAATGGTGGCATGCGCTGAGCCACCCGGCGCTCGGCCAATACCAAGATCGATACGATCCGGGTACAACGCCGACAACATACGAAACGTCTCAGCTACCTTCATCGCACTATAATGGGGCAATAGCACTGCTCCCGAGCCAAGCCGAATCGATGAGGTGCGTACACCGATATGTGCAATCAGCACTTCCGGTGCTGTACAGGCAAGCTGTGTCATATCATGATGCTCTGATAACCAGAAGCGATGATAGCCCCACTGCTCAGCTGCAATCGCCAGCTGCACGGAACGCTCCAGCGCTTCCTCTGCCGAAGCCTGTTCTAATAGCGGCGACATATCCAGTATGCCCAGCGGAATGGGCTTATGATGATTCATGCTGCTTCCTCCTTCCGCTGCCGGTCCACCTTCAATCCACATCATAGATCGAGCCGACCTTCAGACCGTACAGCTCGTTATAAATTTTCTCAGCAAATGCATCCGTCATACCAGCGATATAATCAATGATCATCCGTTCCCATGTCCATACCGGATGATCGCTTGCCTGATCCTGCTCGAATCGTTGCAACCAATCCGATGGCATAATCGCCATAGACGTTTCCTGATCGATAAAGGCTTTCCATAGACGGCGAATAATCCATTCACTGCGTTTTTGCAGACGCTGTACGCGTAGATCGCGAATCATCGTCACCCAGGCGAAGCTTTTCAATACACTTACCGTACGTAGCATATCGTCATCCTCACGACCATTGCTAACGAACGTAATCTTTTTCCAATCGGCTTCATTAATTACGCCAAGCTGGCTTACAAAATGATTTACCCAGTATGCCTTAACCTCACGCCGGGTACGCGAATAATCATTCCCACAGGTCGGCAGCTTCTCGCGCCATACACGCAGGTAGGCAGTAAGCACCTCTTCTACTTTCAAGGCGATCCCATCATATTCCCAGTCCTTCCAGAACCAGTCCTCCAGCGTCATAATTTTCTCAATAATCAGCTTATGAATATGCGGATCATTCATAAAGTGCTCATGCACTTCAATCTTGCCTGCTTTGATGCCATCCTCCAGGTCATGTGCGGAATAAGCGATATCATCACACAGATCCATTAGCTGTGCTTCCAGCGTTGTTTTGCCATCTGGAATGCCCCAGCGATGACGGATATCGCGAATATATTCCCACTCACGCTCATATAGTCCCTTTTTATTATCTATACCTGAATACGGATACTTATTGATCCCAAGTAGCACAGCATCGCATAGATTCAACCCATCCAGATTCTCACGTTTTTCCAAAAACATGATCAGACGGAAATTATGAGCATTGCCTTCAAAATGCTCGTACTTCGCGCGCATCTCTCCATGAATACGCTCATACTCCTGTTCGGTCACCGATTTGCCGCGTAGCGCCTCCGTCGTTTTACTGGCGATCCAATCATCCAGAATGCTTGCCAGCACCTCTTCTCCTTTATGACCGAAAGGCGGATGACCAAAATCATGCGCGATCGAGGCACACTCTACCACTTCGGGGTGGATAATCAAGCCCGGATTGTCCGCCTGTTCCTCTCGAATCTCAGGATGGCGAGTCAGTAGACTTTTCGCTGCCTGCCGAGCGATCTGAGCGACCTCTAGAGAATGTGTCAGGCGTGTACGATAATAATCGCCTGTTCCCGCACCGAACACCTGCGATTTCCCCTGCAAACGGCGAAAGGTTGGCGAATGAATGAGTCGTGAATAGTCACGTTCATAGGCTTCACGCGAAGCCTCATGTTTATCTTCAGCATATTGACGATGCTCTCGCAGCGTCTTGAGTTGTGCAAATTTGTCCATGGCATTGTTCTCCTGTCAGTTCGGCATCCTATTTGTTCATAGTTGGAGTGATTATACACGCTTTTTGCATTGGCGAAAAGATTAATAAGCAAATCCGTCGCTGGATGAGATGTGTAAGCCTTCTCTTTTTAGTAATGAAAGCGATGGAATGGAGCGCGAAGGATCAGTATGGTAGATAAAGGCATCATTCCGTAGCTTACTTGTAATCCATATCTTTGGCGCACCTGTCTTCAAGAGATGGATGATGCTTAAAATGTATCATGGGCGAGCTGAAGCTGGTCGAACATGCAGGCTCATATTGTATTGAAAATAAAAGCCCTTTTCGTGCATGAAGTGCGTTCTATTTTTGCGTCTATATTTGAGCCTATATTATAGAAGAAAAAAATCCGGACCCATAGGCCCGGATGCTAGAAAATGATCGTATAGGAGCAAATTGACTCGGCATCGAAATGCTCTTGGAGCCGTCTAGCCGGGTACTATAATAGCAGAACATCAGACTGTATGTGCTTGCTTCGTCATGATTGTAACGTTACAATATCCTGCTAGCCAGCCATTGCGCCATCCGCCCATGATAGCGAAGATCAGCGATTTTTCAGCTTCGGATCGAAGGTATCGCGAAGTCCGTCACCCATCAGATTGAAGCCCAGCGAGGTGAGTAGAATACATACACCCGGGAAAATAACTGTCCATGGTGCCGTCTGGATAAATTGACGTGAATCGGACAGCATTTTACCCCATTCTGGCTCTGGCGGTTGTGCACCCAGACCAAGGAAGCCCAGACCTGCCGCTTCGATAATAGCTGTCGCTACGCCCAGTGTACCCTGTACAATAAGCGGCGTCAGACTGTTCGGTAAAATATGCCGGAACAGCAAACGCGCATCTCGCACACCGATTGCCCGTGCTGCAGTAATAAACTCCTCCTGCCGTAATGACAATACACGTGCCCGTACAAGTCTACCGTAAGTCGGTATATTAACGATCGCAATCGCATACAGTGCATTTTGCAGCGATGGTCCGAGAATGGCAACAATCGCAATCGCCAGTAGAATACCCGGAAAAGCGAGCAAAATATCAAATACGCGCGAGATAATCATATCGACCCATTTACCATAAAAACCAGCTACGATTCCAAGCAGCGTACCGATCACAATCGAGCCGATCACCGATAAAAAGCCGACCCATAAGGAGATACGTGCGCCATAGATCGTACGGGTGAAAATATCCCGTCCCAGATCGTCTGTACCGAACCAGTGCTTAGCGGATGGAGGCTGAAGCCGATCTGCTAGCACCTGTGCGGTATACTCGTATCCGGTAATCCACGGCGCGATCAATGCAAGGACAATAAACAATAGTACGATGATCAGCCCAACTACAGCGGTACGGTTGCGCATAAATAGGCGAATACCGTCGCGCCATGGGCCAGAGCGAACCATTTTGGCAGGTCTGTCTGATCCTGTACCCAGCGAAGCCTGTGTCATGGAATCACCTCTACTTGTACTGGATACGCGGATCAAACCATGCGTACAGAAGATCCACCAGCAGATTAATAAGAACGAAGATAAGCGCGATAATCAAAATACCCGATTGAATGACCGGATAGTCCCGATTACTGATCGCTTCATAAATATAGCGTCCGACCCCAGGCCAGGCGAAAATCGTCTCGGTCAATACCGCACCGCCTAGCAGCGAGCCTGTCTGAATACCGATAACTGTTAGCACCGGAATAAAAGCATTTTTCAGACCGTGTCGATAAATGACCAGAAATTGTGAGATGCCCTTCGCTTTGGCGGTACGGATATAGTCCGATTGCATGACCTCTAGCATACTGGAGCGTGTCATTCGTGCAATGACTGCCATCGGAATAGTTCCCAGTGCGATAGAAGGTAAAATCAGATGCTTGAGCACTGTCCATAGCTGCGACCATTGACCGGACAGCATCGCATCAATGACATAAAAGCCAGTAATGCTCTCCAGCGGATCACGCTGGTTCATCCGACCGATGGACGGTAGCCAGTGCAGCTTATTCGCAAAAATCCACTGCTCCATCAGACCAAGCCAGAAGATTGGCATGGATACACCTACGAGCGCAATCAGCATACAGACATAATCGAACCACGAGCGATGCTTCCATGCGCTAACAATACCGGCATTGACACCGATAATGATCGCAAACAGCATACTCGCAAATGTTAATTCAATCGTCGCTGCTAGATAGGGCCCGATCTCTTCTGTAATCGGCGCTCTTGTCCGAATCGAGCGTCCCAGATCACCTGTGATCAGATCACCCAGATACGCTGTGTATTGCTCTAACCATGGACGATCCAGTCCAAGCTGCTCACGAAGCGCTTGCTTGGACTGTTCCGTTGCCTTTTCACCTAAAATGGTATCTGCCGGATCACCCGGAATCGCATGGATGATCGAGAAAACGATCAGCGTCATTCCAAATAGTACCGGAATCAGCACCAGTAGTCTTTTTACAATGTAGGAACCCATATGGATGCTCACCCGCTTTGTGTTCGTTATACGCCCTGTCTAGCTGACGGAGCCGTGATTATTGCTCCATGTACACATCGGCATAAGGCTCAGAGCCGGTAGGCGATGGCGTATAGCCTTTCACCTTGGCGCTTGCAGCTAGCAGCGGTGTGGAGTGAACAAGCGGAATCCACGGTGCATCTTCTTTGACAATCACCTGTGCCTGCTCATACAGCTTGGCACGTGCATCCTGATCGGTTTCACGCTGTGCTTCAACAAGCAGCTTGTGGAATGGCTCGCTAGCATATTGACTGTAGTTGTTCCCACCGATTGAATCTTTATCCAGCAGTGGGTAGAAGAAGTTATCTGGATCACCGTTATCGCCTGTCCAGCCGATCATGTACAGATCGTCCTTCTCCCCTTTACTCAGATCATCCAGATAGGTTGCCCACTCTGGCGATTGAATATTCACCTTCACACCAATCTGAGCAAAGCTCGCTTGAATAACCTCAGCGACCTTTTTACCATCTGGCATGTATGGGCGAGATACTGGCATCGCATAGAAGGTCAGCTCCTGATCAATTCCGTTCGGGAAGCCTGCTTCAGCGAGTAATTGCTTGGCTTTTGCCAGATCATAGTCGTAGTCTTTTACATTGGAATTGTAGCCCCATAGCGTTGGCGGAATCGGGTTAATGGCCGCTTCTGCCTGTCCTGCATAAAAGGCATCGATGATACTTTTCTTATCGACCGCATGGTTAAGTGCTACACGTACCTTCGCATTATCAAACGGCTTCTTCGTCAGGTTAAAGCCGATATAAGCAACGTTAAATGGAGGGCGGTTGAACTTTTGCAGCTCAGAATTGCCTTCCAGTGTAGCCAGATCGTCCGGGCTCAGATCCTCCATCAGGTCGATCTCGCCATTTTGTAATGCATTGAAGCGAGCGGTGTTGTCTGGAATAGAGCGGATAATGACCTGATCCATTTTCGGCAGACCCTGCTGCCAGTAGTTCGGGTTCTTTTCCAGTGTAATCGAATCACTGCGTTTCCATTCCTTGAATACGAATGGTCCTGTGCCTACTGGATTGGACTTAAACTCAGCGCCTTCTTTTTCAATTGCGGTTGGGCTTGCAATCGAGAATGGAGGCATCGCGAGATTTTGCAGAAATGGTGCCTGTGGATGGTTAAGCTTGAACTCTACCGTAGAAGCATCAACCGCTTTCACACTTGCAATGATACGTGCATTTTCAGGGCCAAACATCGAATCATAGTAATCAAACGAGTCGCCCTCAAATTTATATTTACTCTTCGGATCGTTCCAGCGTTCAAAGTTGAAGACGACCGCTTCCGCGTTAAAGTCTGTTCCATCATGGAACTTCACACCCTGACGCAGCTTAAATGTATACGTTAAGCCATCTTCAGAGATTTGCCAGCTTTCTGCGAGTGCTGGTTCTACCTCTGTCGTACCGGACTTATAAGCAAGCAAAGGATCAAATACCTGCTGTGCGATCTTAATCGATTCGCCATCGGTTACGATTGCCGGGTCAAGAGCTGCCGAGTCACCGCCACGCCCCACAATAAGGGTGCCGCCAGCGCTTGCAGTCTCTCCCCCCTCTCCAGATGCTGCAGGTTCAGATGATGTGCTGCCGCCTCCACCACTGCAACCGGCAACGATCAAAGCAAAGGACAACATGAACACGACGACAAAGATTCCGTATTTTCTCAAATTCCTTTTCCCCTTTCAGCATGTAGATCTAAGTCTACCCTCCACAGATATACAATTTTTATGAATCATTATGTAATATTGTATGAATTCCAAATGGATGGAATAGACCGTAAGTGAATACAATGTACATTACATATCTTCTTTTGGCAACATATTTTACAACACTTCGTTTTATTTATACTTACTTGACTTCAAACGTCATATTATAACAGTAATTACCTAAATTATTCTATTTTAGATATAATATTTTGGATGTTGTGTTGTAATTTATACTCTCTTCTAGGTCATACATGGGGTGACATGGTGCGTATATTAAATTTTAATCATTATTTTTATGTATTTTATTCCATATATAGTGCTCCTAATCAATTTTTTTACATACTAAACCAATAAATCTATTCCCAGCGTTAATATAAAGCTGATAGAATGAATAAGAATTGATTCAAAAGGAGGCTTATTTTACTTATGTTCAAAGGCAAAACGGTTTTTGCACTCGCCATGTCAGCATTTATGACTTTCAATGCGGCAAGCCTAGTAAGCGCGGCAGCTCCCGCTACATTGACAGTAGACGGAATTAAGCAGCAAATGCAGCAGGATGCTGGCACAGGCACACATATTACACTGTTACATACGAACGACGTCCATGCTCATGCGGTGGAAGAATCTCCATCCATGGGTCTGGCGAAAATTGCAGGGCTGGCTGATCTGTACCGTGCCGCTAACCCGAATACACTGCTACTTGATGATGGCGATGCCGTACATGGTACTTCCTTCGCTACACTCGTACGCGGTGAGAGCATGATTCAGGTCATGAACAAAATGGGCTATGCTGCCATGGAGCCTGGTAACCATGAATTCGATTATGGCTACGAGCGCCTGCTGGAGCTTGCTAAAATGGCAAACTTCCCAGTAATCTCCTCCAATATTATTCAAAAGGATACGGGGAAAGCTCCATTTGAGCCGTATATTATCCGTGAAGTGGATGGCGTGAAGGTAGGTATCTTCGGTCTGGAAACACCGGAGACAGCGTACAAAACGAATCCGAACAACGTAAAAAATGTTGAATTCACCGATCCAACCGAAGCCGCTCGCAAAATGGTCACTGAGCTGAAAGGCAAGGTTGATGTGATCGTGGCACTCGGTCATATCGGTATGGATCAATCAACAGAGCAAACGAGCATCGATATCGTGAAGGCTGTACCTGGCATCGACGTATTCATCGACGGTCATAGCCATACGCTGCTCACAAATGGGCAGACGGAAAATGGTACACTGATCGCCAGCACAGGTGAATATGGCGAGCATCTGGGCGTCGTTGATCTGTGGGTTGACAAAGGCGCAGTGACTAAAAAAGAAGCGTACACGGTCGATGAGAAAGCCGCTGCCAATGTGACTCCTAATGCAGAGGTAGCGAGCCTGATCGATTCCATCAAAGCATCCCAGGAGCCGATCCTGAATGAGGTGGTTGCTCAATCTCCAGTTGCGCTTGAAGGCGCACGCGAAAAGGTACGCGCTGGTGAAACGAATCTGGGTGACCTGATCACCGATGCGATGCGTTCCATCTCTGGTGCAGATGCAGCGATTACGAATGGCGGCGGTATCCGCGCATCTATCGATGCAGGCCCGGTGACGAAGGGCGAGATCGTAACAGTGCTTCCATTTGGTAATCTGGTCATTTCCATTCAAGTTACAGGTAAAGATATTCTGGCAGCCCTTGAAAATGGTGCAACCGACTATCCAACACCAAAAGGCGCATTTTCCCATGTGTCTGGCATTACGTACAAAATCGATCCTTCCAAGCCTGCGGGCAGCCGTGTACATTCCGTAACGGTTGGCGGTAAAGCACTGGATCTCAACAAAACGTATAATCTCGCAACGAACGACTTCATGGTCGCTGGTGGAGACGAATACAAAATGTTCGTTGGTAAGCAGCAAACCGGTACGTACGGTACACTGGATGAAGCGCTGATCGAATACATGCAGAAAAATGGTAGTAAAAGTCTCACTTCTGGCAAACGCATTGTAGAAGCAGCGACGCCAGCAACAACACCGGCTACAGGCACACCAACACCAGGTAAGCCTGCAACGACACCAGCTAAACCAGCAACGCCTGCGAAGCCACCTGTCGTAGCCGATCCGATCAAGCCTGTACCTGCACCACCCGTATCCGGTGATAGCGATGTGTATGTAGTAAAAAGCGGGGATACACTGTATTCCATTGCTAAAAATCACGGTACAACATGGAAAGTATTGCGCGATCTGAACGACCTGAAAAATCCACACTGGATCTATCCAGGTCAGAAGCTGGAGCTACCAGCTGCATCGTAATGGGATGTAGATCGAGAAATGAAGATAAAATGGAAGAGTATGGGGAAGTGCATTGGAATAGTGAGTTTGAATATGAAGAAACGTATAGCTAGTTCTAGGCGCGACTGTATTCACTAAACTGAACGCGAATGCAACAAAAAGGCGATCCTGAGCTTTTCTGATGGATAGAGTTTCTATGGTAAGCGAGCAGCAGGTTCCTGTGACAGGAGTATATGCTGGTAGCCATGCCAAAGAGCGCTATCCCATTCGAAGAGCGCGGATCGCCTTTTATTTATAGTTGCTTCGTGCTTCGTGCTTCGTGCTTCGTGCTTCGTGCTTCGTGCTTCGTGCTTCGTGCTTCGTGCTTCGTGCTTCGTGCTTCGTGCTTCGTGCTTCGTGCTTCGTGCTTCGTGCTTCGTGCTTCGTGCTTCGTGCTTCGTGCTTCGTGCTTCGTGCTTCGTGCTTCGTGCTTCGTGCTTCGTGCTTCGTGCTTCGTGCTTCGTGCTTCGTGCTTCGTGCTTCGTGCTTCGTGCTTCGTGCTTCGTGCTTCGTGCTTCGTGCTTCGTGCTTCGTGCTTCGTGCTTCGTGCTTCGTGCTTCGTGCTTCGTGCTTCGTGCTTCGTGCTTCGTGCTTCGTGCTTCGTGCTTCGTGCTTCGCAAGGATTGTATTTGCCTTACATGCATAATGCAACGACTAATCTAGTTGCTTAACCCTGGCGAGTCATTCCATTTTTCGGATTGAAGGCTAGCTCAAACAGACCTGTTGCAGCAAGCCCTGCCAGACCACCGGACCATAGACGAGGGACAAGCGTCAGCTCCGTAAATGGATACGCTACCGCTCCAATCACAAGCCCTACGACAAGCCCGATCAAGGGCACCATATTTTTGGGCACATTAACGGTCGTCTTTACCAGCTGTACCAGTGCAAGCACCACTACGGCCAGTGTCGATGCAAAGGCAAGCACACTATTCAGCAGATCATTTGTCATGTTGTGATCCTCCTTGAACTTTTTGTTGGTTTATTTAGATCAGACCTTTACGGTCAAGCACTGTCAATAGGCGGTAAAAGTCGTAGCTTCCACCATCGCTTTCTTGAATGAGTCCAGCTGCTTCTGCCTTTTGAACGGCTTCGCTCGCCCAGGCTGGAATAGGCATCGCATGACTTTGCTCTACCTTTTGCAGACGCTGATCCACACCAGAAATGCTTGTTTTCAAAAGATCACGGCTATCTGTCAATGAAGCAATACGGTCGGATTGTGCTTTGACCATCGCTTGCAATGCAGCAAATGCTTGCTTCTCCTCTGTCGTCATCGGATTGTCACCTCCCTGCTGTCCTCCAGTAGCTGTCGTATAACGTGCCTTTAATTCATCCAGTGTTCCGCGATACACATTCACATCGACACCACCACGAATACCGTCCACCTGACCTGAATCTGTATATTGCCAGAAATGCCATGTCTTCCACGCTGGCGCATCGTCTGGAACACGTGTATTGCTGTAACGAGCGATCCATAGATCGTAGCCGCTGAGCGCAGAGCTGAAATTTTGAGCAAACGCATTACCTGTGTACACGATCGGCTTGCGCCCACTTAACCGCTCGACCTCCTGCAAAAAAGCAAGTGCAATCGTATCGATCGCACTTCGGCTCAGATTACCCGGATTATTTTCATAGTCCATCACCGGAGGCAGCTCAAAACGACTAGCCCCACCCGCAACCTGCAAGCGACTAACAAAATTAGCAGCCTCCAGCTTCGCATCCGCTACCGTCACTGCATTCACAAAATGGTAGGCTCCTACGAGCATCCCTGCCAGACGTGCCCCATTCACATTGCTCAAAAATTCCTGATCCCGGTAGCTCTTGCCTTCGGTCGCTTTGATAAACACAAACCGCTTACCGGATGCCTTCACCCGGCTCCAATCGATGCTACCCTGCCAGTGGGATACGTCGATTCCTTGTACCTGATTATCATTTCTCCCCTGCATACCGGCCTCTCCTCCCTTCCCAACTTACATCCTAATGATTGTAATTAACCTGCTATCCCATTGCGGTGGCAGGAAAGAAGACTTGTTCTTCCCTGCTGCATCATATTAAGATCGCTCTGATTCGTGATCACTCCGCTGTGTCTGATTCTGCTCTGACACCAATGGAACAAGCTCAGAGCTATCATTCGCAGCACTGGATTCACTTACTTCCGTAGGAGGCGGTGGCTCCTCCGATATAGCTGCCTCTTCCTCCTTCACTTTGACCGCTTCTGGCTGAGCTTCCTCGATCAGGTTTGGATTTTCCTGCGGTGTTTTTTTGGATTCAAAAATCTGCACCGCATTCCGTAAAATATCTGGCATCGGAAGCCCCATTTTGCCCATATTTTCAATGACGGATAATAGCTCGTTCGCCAAATAAAAAAAGACCACTGCATCCTGGAAGTAACGCAAGCTTCCAAGTGCCTGATCAATAAAATGGGCAATCGCTACAACGACAAAAATCGTAACCTTGCGGATGATTCCTTTAAAGCCAACACGGCTCTTCAGCTCTCCACGCATCCATGCGGCTGCCCACCCGGACAACCAATCTACAACGACAAGTAACAATAACAGATTGATCAACACATCCCAACCCCCAAACAGGTAGCCCGCAGCACCGCCAAACGCTGTCGAGACTATCTTGATGATTTGCGGCCAAGGCTCCCCCATCCCCTTCCTTCTCCTTTCGGTGTTTTATTTTAAAATTTATCCTCCAAATGCATATGCACTTGAACGTACAGTTATAGTTACAGTTCCGCTCGTATAAAACACAAAGCGAACCCCTCCAGATGGATCAAACCCTCCATAGGAAGAGGTTTTCCAGCTTCCTGTATCGCCTGCACTTCCCGTAGACTCATATGAAAAAACTCCAGCGCCATTAGTAAATGCTTGAAGCCCAGTAATATTAAAATATTGAATCGAGCGACTTGTATTAGAAAAATTAATAATATCTGTTCTTCTGCCTGCAGAATCAATTGCAGCTAATACAGCTGATGATGCGCCACCTCCTACTTGAATTGCAGCTATCCAGTGATAACCTTCATCGATCGATTTAGGTGCGACAGTAACTTTATTATAAAAGCCACCTGGTATTGTTAAAAATGTAGCCGCATTAGAAGATACAGACACATCTACTTCTTTGTATCTATAATTTGCGATACTTCTCAACTTAGAAATTAAAACGGACATGTCTTCACTTGTTGACGCACTACCTCCATTGGCATTAATCGCGTCAACAAGCTCCTGCTTCCGATTAACGCCAGATTGCTTTAAATTATTAATCTCATCCTTCAAAATTTTTGCAGATCCATCATTGTCATAATACTTAAAAGTCCCATTATGAAGAGCAGCTGCTTTACTTCCATTCGAGAAAAAGTCAACCCCACCATCAGCAAACCAATTCAAACCTGTATCACTGTCACCAACACTCAGAGTAAGGCTAGGTGCGCCTCCAAAGTTAGTCTGTGCATTCAACCACGTCTTATTGTTATAAACAATCAAGTCGCCGCCTTCGATGCCATTCTTCACATTGATTCGTCCTGTATCCGCATTGACCGCCATTCCTTTATCAAAATCCCAGTCAGCAGCATCTACTGTTTTGGACGGAGACAGATGCAATCGACCTCCAGTATTACCAGAGCTAGATGGTGCCTCCAAATGAGAGATCCAGCGCTTATTACCGGGACGATGCAGCGAAAGTGGAACGGCATTCGGATCGCTAATATTGATCGATCCTGTAACTGTACCTCCAGTCTTAGGTAATGCGGTATCCGAGACGGTTTTCAGCGCTTTGGCTGTAGGTGCAAGCGTTTCGCTCGTACTATTGGTTGCATTCGTTAGCTGTACAATCCCGGCTTGCGTGGTGCTAGCTGGAGGAACACTTACACTGTCCAGCTCATCCTGCACATGTTTAACAGCTGTATCGATCTTATCCCAGTTATCATTCAGCATCGTTTGGATATTGAATGTATCATTACCATCCGTTACCGGATCTTTTTTAAGCAAATTAAGATTTGGCGTATTGCTAGCCATTACACAGCACCTCCTGCAAATTTGGACAATGGGATGCTCTCCATGTCACTTAATGTTTTTACGAGATGAATCTCTTTGATTAATAGATAACTGAATTTGTATTCTACAGATAAATGAGCAGGCTTCAGTTCTTCGATAGCTTGCTTCAAATCATTCAAATTTGGCGGAATCCCATGTGTATCCACAAATTGAATCGTAAAGTTCCAGCGCTCAGGCTGAAAGCTCACCTGAACACGTCCGCCATCGTAAGCCTCCGCTACATTTTTCACCTGCGCGCCTGAGAACTTTCCTCCACCACGTAATTTCGATTCCACCACTGCACGACGCTGCTCCAAAGGCTTCGTTTCATCCGGTACAATCCCCAACTCCTGCTCCCAAAGATCGATTCCCCAGGTCGCCGTACGAACAAAAAACTGCTGGAACGTCTCATCCAGCGCATCATATAGCGCGTCCATTTCCGTACCTTTACGATCCATATCCAGACGCATGATGCGGGAACGTTCGTAATAAGCAGGCAAGTACGAGAATAGCTCCGCTCCCTTTACACTCGCAAAGGAAGCCGTACTCGGATCAAGTACCCTATTCGTGGTAATTTCCACATCAGCCATTGACCGTCACCGTCCCCAGCACAGCCACCTGGCTTGCGCCAATTTCGATATTTTTGTCGCTGATACCGTTGACGGTCAGGTTGGAGTAATCGATGATCGGCGGAATATCCAGTAAAATCGCTGCGATTCGTGTATAACGCACCAGCGAATCAGTAAACGCGAGCTGCTTGAGATAGCTCGTCACCCCTTTTTGGATCAATGCCTTTACACCTTCGAGGGTTGCATCACTTGCCAGTGTAAGCTGCACGCTAATATTGATCGCAACCTCCTCCGCTGGCATCACCGTGACGATCGGCCCTGCTGGTGCTGTGCCTTCACCCTGTCCATCCTGTGTAGGGTCGATATACTTTTGCACATTCGATACAATCTCTGCATTGGCTGCACGCTTATCTGTATCCAGCACATACATGCCGACCGTGCCTGGCCCCTTCCATAACGGAATCACCCGACTGGCACCGACACCTGCAATCTCACTTGCCCACTGCATATATTGCGCTTTGTTTCCACTGGTGCCCTGGTTACGTACCTTGGCATAGAAACGCTCTAGCAAAGAAATATCGCTCTCCACATCTGCACCGCCTGTAATGGCAGCAGGATTGGTCACTCCAGTTACACCATTGACCGCAGTCGATAAAATGGTAATCGTCCCCGTAGCGACATTACCTGCTTTACCAGCAACGAGTGCACGAATCGGTACGTCATCTGTACCCGATGCGTTCAGCACTACAGCAGCAGTCGTTTCGTATTCCTGCGAAGCCTCATCAGATACGTCATCAGCAGGCGTAGCAACCACTGTACCTGCTGGTATCGTTTTGCCTGGCTCACCTGCAAAGCGGATCGTTCCGGAAGCAGAGACTGCTGCGCGTCGAGTGACGCCATGCTCAGCAGCACGCAAGTCCAGCTCCTCCGAGCGATAGCTATCGTCCGTGCTCGCTGTGGTACTGGCAAAGCCGCGGCGCAGCAGCTCCTGCGCCCAGATCGCTGCCTCAGATAGCATAAAGGCGACCGGCGCTCCAGCGTCCCAAATAAAAGAACCTTCGGATTTGTCGATATCCGAAGGCACTTTGTCCAGCATACGCTGCATAATCTGTTCTTCTGTTTGTCCATCCAGATAATAAGGGAAATCTGCCAATTCAGATCACCTCGCTTTCCAAAATTTCAACATCGTCCTGTACACTCGTAATACGACAGGTCATCTGGCAATGATCTTCCGCCCAGCTAAAGGTAAACTGGTCTACTGAAGCTGTACGCGCATCGACCAGCAACGCTTCGGTCACCATACGTGTCAGTTCACTTTCCAGTACTGCACGTCCCTGACCTGTACCGATCAGCGTATCCAGCTCACTCCCGTAATCACGCGAATAGATCACATGCCGATAACGCGGCGTGAGCAATGCCTTATGGCACCACTGTACCCATGCTTCTTTGCCATCGGCAACAGCGACGCGTCCACTCGGTGTCATTACAAAATCACCTGCATCATAGTCATACCGCCAGCTACGTCCAAACTCAATATCATTACGATCAGCCGCCGCTACCGCCTCTTCATCGCCCCAGATAAAATCATCTGTGCTCGGAAATAAATTAGCCACCTGCACTCACCACCTTGCATACGATAACCACATCATTGCCGCTGTTCACACGCATGGCCAGCACACGGTCACCTGGCTTCAAGCCTTGCTGTACATGTAGCACCGTATCCTCCACCTCGGATTCATCAAATGCATAATCGCTTAGCGTAGCGCCTCCATGAAACGTACCCTGCCCTTGCGGATGCACACTACCTGTATAGATGCGTTGTGGCATTTGCAATAGACCTGGCAGCTCGGCGACCATATAATCCTGAATTTCATGCTTGAAGTCGTCCAGCTTCACACCCGATGCGGTCATTGTACCTAATACCGCACCCAGACCACTCACTGCCTGCTGGGTATGCTTGGACATTGTGGAACGCATCACATCAGCAAAATGTCCGTATGGATCTTTTTTACTCAAGATAATACCTCCTTCTGACATAATCGCGAGTTGCCAGCTCTAATGTCATGGTGCCAGGATTGCCCAGATCATGACTCACCGTCATCACGATCAGATTCATGCCGCTTAGTATGACCGCATCACCAGCGCGGATCGTATTGATATCCGGTGCGGTTACGTTAAATGTCTGCTGTATGCCCGTGAGCATGTTTTTGGCGTACTTTTTAGCAGCATCTGCGGTTTTGATCTGGTCATCGTTGACGAGCTTTTGTAGCGTACCAAACGTAGCGGTGTCTTTCGATTCTACAGCCAGTACTTTAGAGGGGACCTCTTTGCCATTAACAGCTTCATTGGCAGCAAGCACCTTTACTTTGGTGATCGCTCCTTCCAGTGTACGCATCTGAGTAAGATCAATAAGACGATCTAGCTCAATCACCTCACTATTGCTACCCAGCTCAAATAGCTCCAGCCCTCGGCTCGTCATACGGGGATGGAACATGGGACCACCGGATTTAGCAGTTTCTTTGAGATCAGCAAACATCATCGAGAAGATCGTTTGTGCCCGATAAACGGCTTTACCAAGCTTGGTTTTTGTATCTGGAATAGCACCAAGTGATATATTCCAGTCCTTCGCATACGTTTTGAGTCTCTGGGTCGCTGTCTGATCTTTAGGCAATAAATATTCATCTTCAGACTTTTCTAAATAAATCATGCGATCATAGATCGTCATATTTAATCGCTTACTACCACTATTCGCACTCTCGATCTCCCAGATCACACCAGGATGAAGAAGTGGATGAAGCGTCTTACTACCGAATGGAATGCCGCTAATACGAATTTCCATTCCTGGTGCTAATGCGGGCAAGCCCGAATTATTACGCACAACAAGTCGAACACTTGCCTGATACGCAATCTGGTCGATCGAATCACGCAAGCTAATCGTCTCAACAAGCGGCGTCACATCATATTTATCTTTGACGATAACTTTGTAGCTCATGAGGGCATCACCAGCTTTTGACCGGGCTTGATCATATTCGGATTACCACCGATTATTTTCGTATTTAGCTTATAGATCGCATTCCATTTGGAGCTATCTCCCAGCTCAAGCTTGGCAATTTTAGAAAGGGAGTCTCCAGTTTTAACTGTATAGTTTTTACCTGTTTGCTTGAGATCAGTACGAGTGCTAGATTGTCCGGTCTTTTTGCTAGAAGAAGCTTTCTTGGATTGCACCTTGGCGTCGCGCCATGTACGGAAGGTTAGATCAAAGTAGATATCGTCTGGCTCGCCGCCACGGAAGGTTGTATTGTAGGTAATGACATATACCGGGACGTTCACGCCTGTACCTGTAATCACAAGCTGTGCAGGACTTTTGGAAACGAGAAAACGATTCAGTTGGTTCGTCGCTGCCTGCGGGGTTGGCAAATTGCTATATCGGCAATAGGATGGATCATAATCTTTCGGAAAAAAGGAAGAAAACGTGATCTCCTTAATTTTATCGCCGAGCGTAAAATCAAACTCGCCATATTCTAGCATGTTGATCGTCTCATAGCCCTTGGAGCGAGAGATTGTCATTTCCTCTGGATTGACGGGGAAATGGAAAAAATTCCGCGTACCGTCGATCAAGTAGATGTCCATGGTGTTCCTCCTTTCATGGATAGATGATAGATTACGCCATGATTGGCTTCGCGGTTGTTCCACCTGAAGAATCTGGCTTGCGATTCTGAAGCGATTTTCTTAGCTCGCTTGCTACTCTTTGACCTACTTGCATAGCCAAAGCATCATAATCAAGCTCATTTTCTTTGACTGTAAGCTGTACAGCACCTGGTGGAATGGTAATCGAGACTGCATTCGTCACTTCTGCTTTAAAATCTTTTAACGAGCTTGAGATCGCACTCATCTGATTGGCATCAATTTGGATCGGCTGTGTCTTTCCTGTGGCATTTTGTACGGTAGCACTATTTACTGGTACTGCTGGCGCAGTTGCAGCTGTCATTGCTGTACTCGTTGCCGCAATTGCTGATGCTGCTACAGGAGCTTTAGGTACCACTGGAGCTGCTGCGGAAGCTTTTTTGTTATCAAACCAGCCACCAATTTTGCCTCCTAGCCATTCTCCTGCCGAACTAAGCAACATTCCACCAGCGATACTGCCTGCTGCGGTTCCAGCGACAGGAACGACAGAACCAAGCAATCCGCCGCCTACACTACCAAGCGCACCAGCGATCATTGAGCCAATTGCTGCCCCTCTTTCTTTGCCATTACTTGCTGTAGCAATATCTGCAATATCCATAATGGCACCAAGTGGACGAAATATTTTGCCTGCACCCTTTGCCAGACCTTTGCCTGCTTTCTCGGTAAAGCCTTTCAGACCATCCCAAGCTTTATTCATCTTAGGATTCTGAACTAAGCCTTTTAATTTATCCAAACCACCTGCAAAAATCCCTTTTTTATCTGTGCCATTACCGCCAAGAAATTCTTTGGCTTTTTTCCAGCCCGCGGTAGCGCCACCAGCAATTTTACCACCGAGATTTTTCAAACCTCCAAGTCCTTTAGATAATAAACCCTCTCTGTTATTACCAGCAGCATCACGTCCTCTACCAAAAAAACCTCCAACTCGCTCTCCAATACGACCTAAAAACCCGCCTAATCTACCGCCTCTTCCACCACGGCCACCGCCGCGATTACCGCCTCTTCCATTACCATTGCCGCCATTATTGCGTCCATTTCGATTGTTTCCGTTATTACCATTGTTTCTGCCATTGCCACCGCGACCATTTCTGGAATTGCGTCTACCATCATTGCCGCCACGATTGGAACCGCCACCGTTCCCTCCGTTACAACAACAGCAGCATTTCTTATTGCCATTTGCGGCGCGACCTGCATTGGAATCACCTGAACCTGATTCTCCACCTGAATCCTTATTTCGGAACATATTGAATAACTCCGCAATATTTTTACCAGCATCTACTATTTTATTGAAGCTATCGATGTACTCGACAATTTTCTTAAAAATATCGTCAACCGTTCCCCAGAATCCTTTAGGTCCATCTTTTGTACCCGATCCTGATCCTCCTGTTGCTGTAGCAGAAGCAGAACTCGAACTGGAGACGGCTAACAGGCTAGGATTGATAGTAATTGTTGCTGGTGGACTTGGAGGGATTTTCAAGCCCTTGATAAAGACGTCTAGTTTCTGTCTGACTGTATAATGTCCCGAAGCATGAATCGCTTCGTCGCGTATACTGCGCAGCTTACGTAATAGTCGCTCTATCGCTGGAGTTGCTTTATCATTTAACGTAACCGTTGGCATAAGGCGCAATCGGCTTAATTTAAGCGCAATCCGATACACATTGTCAAAATATCTGATAGTAAATCGTAATTCATTATTGAGCTTCATGATATTTTGGTACTGTATTCGACCTAATCGTTCACTGGCACGCTGAATCTGATCAAAATAACGTACAGTGGCTCTTAGCTCGCGATTACTTTTACCAAGATCTGTGATATCTATTGCCATCGTCTCACCTCCTGTAATTCATCTTCAGATTTCACTAGATATCGAATTATTTATAGGACTGTGCAATTTCATACATTTCCTCTTGTGCAAAAGCTACCAATAGCAGTCGTTCCCCACGAGGTAGCTTCCAAAATTCACCCGGTCGAAGATGATGACGCACCCACATGTGATACATCATCGTGGTAACTCCACCGGTATGAATTAGTTTTTTAAGTCTTCCAGCTCCACACCAAAGCCAGACAGTTCCAGTACCTTATCACCAACCGCATCCAGCTCCCCAGCCAGTAGCATACGACGTACCGCTTGCTCACCACCGGATAGTTTCAAACGACTCGTAATTCGAGGATCGCCCCAGCCGCTAAGCTCCAATTCTTTCACTTTCAATTGAGCAGTCGCTTCAGAGATCAACAGCGCATTGAAGGTTTCCATATCCACCTTCTCCTCCGTACGCCCCTTCACCGTCTTCCGCACCGTACAACGCTCCCGAATGCTATCCACCTTACTCGAAGTCAATCCACGCAGCGTCATCAGCATATCCAAACGCTGAATACGTACTGTTTCCTCTGGCAGTTTATCTGCTGCTTCAAACAGACTGTCCAAAATTTGTTCCTCTGACATATTTTCATTCAAGCTCATAAGTAAATGCCTCCCGTAAAATAATAGATATTGTATTAGCACAGCAGCCTATCCACTGGCAAGATAAAGAAAAGGCACAGCGATACATGGCAAATCCGCTTAGCTTAGCCGATCTGCTCTATCGTGTGCCATACCTTTTTCTCTATACATTGCTGTCGCGATCATACGCTACTGCCTATTCGACCGCGACTTTTTTCCTGCCCACTACAAGCTCCAATCAGTTCGCTACGATCGGATCAAGCAGCTCGTAGCCTTCAAATGTAAACGTGGTTTCCTCCGGTACTTCCTCGCCAGCTGTCCAGTTGGCAAGCTGGATTTTATCCGCCATGCAGCGGATCAGGCGTACGCGCTCGTGACCGTAGGATTCGGGATCGTCCAGCTTGGAGATGATGTCGAACTTCTGGAAGCCACGTTGAATCATATCGGACGTTACTTTGTAACCAGTCATCGTGCCAGTGCCTTTTTTCACGCCATTTTTGTGTACTTTCCAATCATTACCGACCAGATTCAGCTCGCGCTTTTCAATCTCCACGCTTGCTTCCAGCTTGTTAATATGTGTTTGCCACACACCATCGATGTGCAGTTGTCCATGTGTACCGAGAATTACTCTTGAAGCGTCCAGCATAGTTTGTTCCTCCTCAGGAATCGTTAGTATGGTTGTTGGGTATTGCTTTTATTGCGTAGATTCAATCGCCAGCTGTCACTGATTACTGCACGTAAAATGTGCCAAACAGCTGCTCCATCACATCCGTCAGCTTCACATTCCATTGCAGGAATACTTGATCTGCCTCTGGCTTCTGGACTGGCGCATCGCCATAGTAAGCTGGGTCAAGAATCACATCAAAGCCAGACGCTTCGATCACACTGCTCTGCGCCAGCAGACCGAGATAGTCCTTCATCGCACCGATCAGCGCGAGGCGACCTTCTTCTGTATTGTTTACCTTACCGATATAGGAGTCTTCGGCTGCACGCTGCAAGTCGCTGTTAATCGCATCCATTACGCGAATAGAGCGAATTTTCTTCCAGGCATTGTTCTGACCTGCACCTGGAATGACGAGACTGTTCACACCGCGCAGTGCCTTCACCTGACGACCATCATGGAAGAAGATGAATACACCATTTTTCACAGCCTGCTCCTGCTCAGAGCGTGTCCAGCGGCGAGTCACATCGTCGAATGGAGCGACATGATAGGTCGTCGATTCGTTCAGACGTTGACCAGCGATCAGACCTGCCACATAGGCGCTCGTTTGGGCAGAGCTATAATCAGTTGTACCAATTCGTACACCTGTACCAACGTTGATCACACCTTCATGGTTCAGCGCGAGCGAGCGTGTTGCTGCGGTTGTCGCTGCTTTGGAGGATACATCGTCCGCTACACTACCGCCTACCACCATCGTGATGCCTTTGCCTTCGCTACGTACACGTTTTACCCATGCCGAGAAGCTTTGCAGCAGTGCAGAATCCGCCGCAAAATCCAGTGCGAGTACGTCAAAATTTTCTGCTTCCAATGCTTCTTGAGCTGCAATGTAGTCCGCATTGATCAGACCTGCGTTACCGCTCACGCCACCTGCAAATGCAGCTGTTGCTACATTCGACAGCACGCCACCCGCACCCAGCACAGATGCAATCACATAGGCGTTATCAGTGTCGCCATTGATCTGTGAAGCAAAATCTGCTGCTGTACCGGAAGCCGATACATACGAGCGAAGCAGACGTGTGCCTTCATACAGGCGCAGCTCCTGCTTTGTGCTGTCCGCAATGCTTGGCTGTACAGTGATGCTAAAGCCATTACCGCGTGTACCGGTATATTTGGCCTCCAGCTTCAATACAGCTGTCGTATCTGCATTCAGACTGATGCTTGCAGCCTTTGCTGTATCGTCTGCCAGACGGTAAGCGAGCAGCTTTTTCGGGCCACCCAGCAGTGCCAGATAGAGCGAACCATATGCGGTTGCACCATTATCGCTGTCACCTGAGAATGTGGTCGTAATCGCTGTTTCACTACCAATTTCAACAAATTGCTTTTCCGGGCCCCAGTTGCCTTTGACCAGAACAACTACCGTACCACGGTCGCCGCCCTGAATAGCTGAAGCTGCTGCCGCCTGAAAATTCATATACAAACCCGGTAATACCGGTCGATTCGTGCTTTCCCAAGTTCCGCCTGCCATATTACTCCACCTTCGCTTTCATAAATTGTTGGATGTTTGTGTGTACTTCTTCAATCGTAAATGTGCGATCTGCTGCATCATGGAATACACCATGCATGACTTCCGGTTTGACGCCAAATGTCGTTTGCGCATACGGTAGCAGCTCCTGTAGCGAATAACGCGCCTGCTGCTTAGCCGATACCTCGGTCGTTACCGTCATGGAATCAACCTCATTTCTGTTCATAATCTCAAAAAGATGCTGCGGGTGCTGAGCAGGCACACGATCACGTTGTTTTGCGTCAATACGAATCCATCCGCGTGCACGCTGCCATAAACGATGGAGCATCGTATCCTTACTCATCCAGCACCGGATTCTGATGCACTTCGCGAATAAGCGGTGCATTTGGCAAATCACGAGATGTACGCCGGAAGAGGGTCAAACGAATTTGCCCATTCAAAAAAGCATCCGCCTGTAAATCCGCAGATGCCTCACCTACCGTCACATAACGGCGCTCTTCCTTATTTAGCGGCAGTTTTACCACTGCATTCAGCCGCTCTACCAGCTCGCCAGCGATACGCTTGTTCTGTTGCTCGCTGGTGCCATACACATGGCCAACCCACTGCTTACGCAGCTCAAAGGCAGATGTGCCTGCTGCTGTACTGCTCACCCCGGTCAACCGCCACAAAATCGATGGCGCTACATAACCGGATGGCCAGGCATCGTTATATAATGTCCAGCCTGTGCCCAGCTGCTCACTTGTCCAGCGATTAAGCGCCTCCAGCCAAGCATCGGTAGGTTCGTTCTGCTCGATTAACGATGTAGCTGTCGTTGTTTCTGTAACCGTAGTTGTATTTGACTCCGCTGCTGTCACCCTATCTTCTTCGCCTATTGGCTCTGGTACATACACACCAAAGCGGATCGGTCTTGTTAGCAGCGCGCCAGCCAGATCGAGATGATCGCTATCCGCTGCTCCTAGATATACACAGGTAAAGGCAGCTCCAGTATCGTCGACCAATCTTGTCTGATGTAGCTTACGAATCAATACATCACACCAGGCTTCCACCTGCTCCATCCCACCTGCTGTCGGTGCAGCGTATGGCCATATCTTCACAATCCGTCGGTAGCCTGCCCAGGATGACTTTTGCACTTCCTCAGCAAAGGTAATCACTGCACAGGGACCAGCGAGTACTGCCGTAACCGGTGGAATATCCAGTACCTTGCCCTGCCATGCTGGAATGAGCTCAGCCAGCTTCGCCTTCAGCGTTGCTCTGATCTTCGGAATCCTGCTCACCTCCTTTCTTGCAGATTCAAGCTTATACCACAAAACAGAAATGAAGCACAGTCGCAGCGTACCGCATTAAAAAGGACCAGCTCAATTGGCTGGCCCTGTACATTAGCGTATGTGCTTTCGGTGATGTGCTCCTTTGCTTCATTTCCGATAATATAATAATACACCGGTTCTCTCCTAATGGAGACGGTGTATAGGACGGAAAAAAGACGATTATCAGTGGAAGTATGCGAGATTATGGAGTGGGATTAGTGGGAAAAAGTAGCTGCTAGAACGACACGAAGTTACTGCTGATTTTGGGTACAAAAAAAGAGCTTCCAGCGCGTACGCCAGAAGCTCTTTCGGTGCATTTCAGTGTAATTAAGTCACATCCAATATCGAATATGCTAATAAGTATAACTATGGGGATAGATACATTCGGATCTGCTGATTATCCTTGAGTTAGATAGCCATCGTTTCATCTGATTGTGTAGCTAACGATGGAGCAGCAGCTTTAATCTGTTCATACGCCGCTCGCAGTTCTACTGGAACCGAATCCTCGGATCGGCGCCCTGCCTGCACAAGCGTCCAGTATACTTCGGCAAATTTCATTTTTGTACTATCCAAATCACTGACCTCCTTGAGCGATGAGCATCTCATATAATGATGCGATCAGCTCTTTATTATCCAGATCAGATTGCTCCAAGCGAGCGATTTTCTGCTCTGGTGTTTCGGATGCTACAGGCTGAAGGGCAGCGATATCTTCGGCAGACATACCTTCTGTCCAAGTAGCTTGGTCGAAGTCCCAGCGTGGTCGATATAGACCTGGTGGGACTGGTGTAGCAATAATGGCTCCTTTATTGTCTAATAAACAGACACCTGTAAAAGAATCTTCAACCAGTGTATCTTCGATGAAGTGACCTTGTTCGTCTACAAGCGGTGTAGCTTTCATAGTTGTAACCTCCTTAAGTTATACTAAAATTGATCCCAGCAAACGATACATATGATTTCGCGCCTTGACCCAATACGACATCTCCGTTAATGCGGGTTATAATCTCCACCAGTCCAAATGTTCCATCAGAAATTTTGTAAGTATAACTTGAAAAATGATTTTCTTGCTTCGGTCTATAACCATTGGGTAGTTTGAAAATAATAGTTCCAACCGACGTTACACCGTTCAAAGCCACACCCGTTAAACTAATCATATTATCTTTTTTTCGATATGCTATAGGATTCGTTGAATCTACACCCCACGAGTTTAATAGCGTAGGAGAAATCCAAGAAGGTAAAGAATCCTTTTCTACTTTTCTAGATTCAACAACAGAAATACGTCTTTTTGTACGTTGCATATCGCGAATAAGACCATCAATAATCGCACGTTCATTAATAGCCGTTGATCCGACAAAAGAAGTTGCAGCATAAGACTGGAGAGGTAAATAAGAAACCGAATACGTAGCATTGGAATCATACCGATCCATTGAGATTTGGGCCTGCTGCAATCCAAGTAAGTTAATAAAATTATTTGTAGGTAAATAGTTCCACGAATCGGGGCGTCCATCGCGATAGATTTGAAGGAAACTACGCACTCTATTTTTTAAAATGCTAGGTGTAATTGCGCCATTGATCCAAAAGGATGAACTACTTGGTTGAGGATTTGCAGTCTCTCGAATAACTAAGCCTGAACCAATCTCAATGATGTTAGTTCCCTGAATGAAGCTCATCGCGCCCTCTGATGCCAAAGGCTCGCTGATTACTGATGAGCGTTTGTAGATTAATTCATAAGGAGTTGTAATTTTAGAGACTCGATATCCATTTGGTATCACGACACTAGGAATATCCCCAGGTAAAACTGATACATTACCAGAGTAAGTTGACCCATCAAAACTCGCCAGCGGTGTCCATCTTTTGTTAGCTGCATTCGATCCGTTATAAACACCTAATCCATCGCTAGAGTTAGTAGAGGCATCATACATTTTCCAGCCGAAAAAATAGGCTTTAATTTCCGCAACACTTGGTGAATAATTATCTCCCCAACCGCTATCTGTATTGGAAATGGTTACAATAAAACTATTAGGGGTACTATCGTTGGCATCTAAAACGACTTGCTGATCCATCTTACTTGGAGATAGACCTTGATTTACACGCGCCAAAATAGAACCATCATATTTAAGCATATAACCTGTATCTTTTACAGGAGCTACTGGTAATCGTAGTCGAATCCATTTATAACCAGTGAAATCCGCACTCGTTATAATATTAATTTCTTCTCCTAAAAGAGGATAACGATAATAGAGAGAGTTTTTTACATACTGCCCATCCACACCTTGTTCCAACCGATCGCGTTCCACATCATTAGCTGGTACAGGCGACGCAAGTAGCTCTGTATCAAACGCTAGCATCGCAGCTACATCCGTTTTACTAGAAGATGTCCACCGAATCGTATACGGATTCTTTACGCCAGCTAACCCTTCAGTATATGGATACTGGGCTGCAACTTCATCTGCGGACAATGAAGACAAGCGCATATACTCTTCATTCGAGATTTCATAGACAGCCACTTCGTCAAAGTAAGCATATTGTCCACTTTGACCTTTTACTGCCATATAAGCCGAGATCGTATTATGTTTGGACTTCGTTCCATCATAAAGAGCAAAACAATTCACAAACCGATCTGTACTTTTAATTAAAGGACTGTTTTCTGCATAAGCTACAGTATCAGTAATCTGAAGATAAGCACCATCGCCAGATAAATTACCATTTTTAATCGCACCTCTAATTAAATATTTAGCTCCGTTCACACCTAGTTTAGGATTATAAATAGGAAGTCCTGCATAGCCTATTTCATTATTATTAATTGTTAGTTTTAATCCGTTAGTTCCAGAAACCTTATTTGTAGTATCCAGCGATCCTGTTGTACTGAAAAAAAACTTGGGTAATTGCTCAAAACCACCTTCTCGTCCAAGTAAATTCAATAGCATCCGCCCGGAAATCCCTGATAAATGAAACGGCGTATCTCGTTCCACCTGAATCGTCTGCGTACCTGGCTGCAATACCAGTTTACTCGTGGCTGGCGTGTCCAGACGTTGATGCAGATCGCCGAGCCCTGCTTCGATACGGTTCATATCCTGCTCGGTGACTGTATCATTATAGGTCCAATTGGTTTTTGCCTGATAATCCATGTTTAGGCTCCTTTCACTTCTACATATTGTTTGATAACCGTATCCGCTGCTAGGGGGATGAACACCTCGCTGCTGCCCAGCACTTCATTCGTCGCTGAACGCAGCTCTAGCAGGGTGACAGAGGTAATGTCTGCCGCTGGGATCAGATACTCCAGCTCGACGCGTTGATCTGTGACCCGTTTCACGGTAAAGGTGGTAATATCGTATTGCCCGTTCAGCGTTACTTTCGCAATTCGCTTATTCGTATAGCCCGCAATTTCTTGCAAATATCCAGTCTGTATCATATAATCTGCTGCTCCTCTCCCAGCCTGATAAATGGCGTACTGCCCAGCTTCCAGCTTGTGGATAGACGCGTCACACGTTCACTGGCGTATCGGTATGCCGTTTCCTGCAATGTGATGCGATCCTGCAGTGAGGTCTGCTGCACATATTTCAGATTCGCTGGCTTGATCGTTTGAACGGTATAATTGACCTCTTTGAAAATGGCTGCGTCGGTCAGGCTTGCCGTAATCGTCAATAGAAATTGCTGGATATCGACATGAGCGACTGCTTTTCCCTCACCAAGCAACTGATCCAGCTTTTGCTGTAGATAGCGAATCGTGAAGGGCGGCTTAGTCGTGTAGCGATTTACGATTCGGCGACGACGGAACTCCAGCGTTTCCAGTTGAGGATCCGCCTGAATCTGGAGTTGCTGCTCACGACGACGGAGTGCCTGCTCACTGGACGTCATGACGAACTGATCGGCGAGCAGCTTCAAGCGACTGGCCTCCAGTTCATCCAGCTCAAGCTCTTCTGTATCCAGCAAAGCGATAAACTCACGCACCGTATGGTAATAGTCTGGTTCATATTGCATTAGCCGATTACTCAAGGCTACCCACTCCTCCCCAGACAGCGATCTGCTCTGCTCCAAGTGTGATATTGCCTGCTTTTCCGTTGATTGTCGTATTGCTCACATCTGCAATTCCTTTGACACCTAGAATACGGGCATCCAGCTGACTTACACGAATGATGATCTGCTCCTGATTACGCCAATCTGCTGTGAGCGACTTGATGTAGCTGGACAACACCTCGTTCACATCCGCCTGAACCTGTCCGATCGTCGTGCCAGATACCAGCGTAAGCTTCGCACTAACCGAAATAACCACCTCTTCGACACCAGCGATCGTTACGCGATGGCCGATCGGTGCTAATCCCAGTCCCTGACCCTTATTCACCTCTGGATCTATCGCTGTCTGGATACGAGTGATCAATTCATTGGATGGCTTGCGACCATCGCTGGAAATAATCGTACATTTGACCGTTCCACCACCCTGCCACGCTGGAAATACCTTTACCCCACCAACGCCCTCCATGGCGTTAATCGTCTGCTTATAATCTGCAATATTCCCACCAAAAGGCTGTTCATTAATCGCCTGCAAATAGCGGCTACGCAGCGCTTCGTCATTTTCAGCATCTTCACCCGGTACCAGCACAGCATCCAGTGTAGCCACCGCTAAGCCAGCAATATAATCGAGCGGTAGCAGTGTGCCTACTGCGGTATTGCCAACCTCGCCCTTTGTTTCGCATTCCAGTGCATATTCACCTGCAGCCAGCCGTCCGGTCACTTTATAGATCAGCTCACCATTGGCAAGTCGACTTCCTACTGGAACCTCTGCTTTGGAGCCATCTGCTGTATAAAAGAGCCCCTTGCGCACTGCCACAGATGCTGCCTGCCGCTGTACCCCATACTCTGCTGTCCGACGTTCCAAATATTCGCCTGTCGCTGTATCCGCAAACGACAGGTTCGTCTGCACATCCAGCTCCGCATACATCTGAGCCAGCTCAATCGCCGCTGGCGCCAGTGCATCGTAAATGATGCTGCCTTCGCGCTTATCCATCTGATCGGATACACGAGCCAGCATTCGTTCCAATAATGCTTCATAGGTTTGAGTCTCATACATATGCTTAGCTCACCTCCTTCTCGATCTGAAATGATCCATACAGCGTCTGCACGGTAAAGCTAACCCGGATCTCATCTAATGATGCCCAGCTCGTACGAAAATCCAGAATTGCTTCAATGCGATCGTCCTGTAGCAGTGCCTCCGTAATGAGTCTACGAATCTCCGCACGCACGTACAGATGATCCTTACCTAAAATCGACTTCCATTCGATACCGTAGTCATTGCTATAAATGAGATGCTGATAGCGCTCTGTGCTGAGAATTTTGAGCACGGCCTGCTTAACTGCTTCCAGACCATCCACTTTGCCAGCGATGATGCCCCCATCCCAATCCAGACTATACGTGAGCCCAGGCATAACCGAAGTGGTGGTATCGATATCCTGATCGGGCAGCAATTGCATTCCTGTTGGAATCATGAGCCATTCACCAGCCGATCCAGTACTACATAGCTTTGTCCACCCTGCACGCGCAGCATCAATACACGATCATTGAGCTGCAAGCCCGTTTGGGTACCATTTTCCGTTTCTGTGCTTAACTTACTGATTGTCTCGGGAATGACGAGCACCGATGCAGGCAAAGTAAATCGCTGATCGATGTTCACTTCAAGCGGCTCTATACTGAGCACCGTGCCGTATACCACAGCCATCGGATTTGTATTGGATACTGCACCAAGACTCGCTTTGCGAATAATATCTAGCATCGTTACACCACCTTCACATCCAAGGACATCGTATGCTCTGCCCCTGAAAATTTATGAGTACATTCTTCAATCAGGTACACCTGCGTATCGAACTCCTCCAGCAAAATATAAGCAAATCGTCCCGCTCGCACCTTTACATCACCGATTGCATCGACGGATAAGGTTACTTGCTCACGGTTATACAGAGCCAATCTGCGATCAATTGCTTCTTTAAGCTGCGCTTCATTCCAATCATCTTCGGCTTTTTCGTACTTTTGCAGCAATCCCCATGCGCCGATATTGTTGCTATCTTTGCGGATAAACACATCCCGGTGTCCAGTTTCTTTATTATCCCGGTAAAACTTGATCTGGTTATATGTCTCAGAATCAATACTTTTCTTAATCGAATAATCGTATAGAAAGTGTCCCTTGCCCAGAATAACGGCTGGTTCGGTCTTCAAAATATCCTGTAATCGTAATTGCCCAAAATCATCGTAAAAGATGAGCAGTTGTGATTTGTAGGCGAGTGTTCGATCCAGCGCACCCATAATGATATCGAGCAGCTTTTTGTTGTCCTCCAGCATCGAAGGAATCGTATATGCTCCCTGATCTAGCTTGCCCACCTTGAGGTTATTTTTCACAGCAATCTGGCGGACGACTTCATCTGCCGTCACCTTGGTGAACACCAACGTATCGTTACCAAGCAGATAGCGTACCTGATCATATGCGGTAATTTTCAGTTGCTTATCTGTACCTGTGCTGATCGTGAAAATGTAACCATAAAAAAGGTTCGCTCCCTTATACGTGAAGCGAACCACATAGCCATTTTGCACCTCAAAATCCTTCCATTGATACAGCCCATCGCCAACGAGTGTAAATTCAAGCGAAGCGGGCTTGCCGATCCGACTCGTTTTCCATGTAATATCGGTGACGATCCCAGACAGATCCCACAGCTTGCCCTGCTTGTTATCGATATGCAGCCCGATCATGACGCCGCCTCTTTCTGCGGTAGCTTGATGACCAGACCGATCGGTAGCTTGCGTAGCTCGCTATCCTTGATGCCATTCAGCTTCTGAATCTCCTTGTATCGGCTACCATCGCCTAGATGCTTCTTAGCAATTTTCCAGAGCGAATCACCTGCGACGAGCTTGTAGGTTTTGGGCGTTTCCTTCGTATCCGTTCTCTTTTTGGTGACCGTGGTTGTCTTGCTATCCGTCTTCACCTTGACCTTGAGCGCACGGTAAAATACGTACTCCTTCAGCGATAGCTTGAATTGAATATCACCGGAGTCACCTGCCGCTATACTCCAGTCGAATTTCTCAATACTAACCGCCATATTGATCGCCATGAACGTTTCCTCCGAGTTGAAGCGCTCTAGCTCAAGCTTCGAGTTAGGTGCTAGCATGCTGGACAATGCCCGTTCTGGCAATTGTAACGCAGAAAAAAC
Organism: Paenibacillus hunanensis; assembly: GCF_034055775.1. Lineage (NCBI taxonomy): Bacteria > Bacillati > Bacillota > Bacilli > Caryophanales > Paenibacillaceae > Paenibacillus > Paenibacillus hunanensis. The sequence continues at coordinate 4,385,134 of NZ_CP139194.1, forward strand.
AAAACGGATGGGACGCTTCGTCTCCATCCATTTACGGATCATCTCGATATAGTAATAAGGCGTATGCAGCGTCTCTCCAACGACAAACGGATAGCGCTGTCCTGGGAAAAAGCTTTCCAGCGTGATCTCGCGTAGCTTATTCGGCTGAATCGAGTTGATCTCACCGAGATCGATAATCGTATAGCTTTTCCCATCTCCGCTGCTGTTGATTTCCAGCTTTTCCGGATTCACGGGCAAGCGCAGCACGTCCGCCTGGTTGTTATACGCCAGAAAAAAACCATATTCCTCCATCTTACGTGTACACCCCCTGTGCCGTCGAAACGAATTCCTCTTCCAGCTTACGCCCAATATGCCCAACGATCGTATCTAGATCGGCGCCGCTGTTAATATCACCCGTCGTCATCTGCACCGTTGGAGTGAGCGTGACGAAATGCTGGATCGCCTGCATTTCAGCGAGGTCGCGCATCATTTTAAGGTCTTCGCTGGAGATGTCGACCGTATCGTCAACGGAACCAAGACTGTTCACGTGATTAACGGTATCAACATTACCATTGTTAGTATTTACGTTATTGGATGGAGCATAAGCACTTCCACCAGTCATTGCACCCACATTCGCTGTTGGTGACTTGATCTTATCTCCATTCGTGACAGCTGAGCCTGTATAATTACTCAGCTTATCCTTCATTCCGTTCGTACCCTGAGTGAACTTGTTCGCAAAGCCACTACCTGCATTATATCCCGCTTTTCCTGCACCGGCTAAGTCAGGGTTGATATCTGGTACTTCCATCTGGAAACGTTGCTTCATTTCTTTGGGAGCTTGCTTTTCCAGCTCACCCATCATTTTGGCTATACCATCACTTGTACTATGGAAGTCTGTTCCTTCTAGCAGATTGATCGAGCCCCAATTTGTACCGAAAAGTTTATTAAAGTACGGCAGCACCGAGTTAATCCCTTTAATGACGCTATTCATCGCATTTGCAACAAGTGAAGTAAAGCCATTCGCAAACGACTCTACACCTTTCACGAGCGAGAGCAGCATATTCAAAAAGCCCATTCTAAAATCGAATACTTTTTGCTGTACCAGGAAGAGCGCATCATACCATAGGTTCACAAAAAAGTTGACGACTGTAGCGACAGCGACCCAGATCGCCATAAAAGCTATTCGGAATGCTTCACCTACTACGTATACCGCGCCAACGAGTGCGCCCATCATTTCAGCACCTGTCACGCCCATTTGCTGCAAAATATAAATGACGATCGCGATAACAGCTACAACTAGCAAAATAGGCCATGTCATAATTAACCACTCTGCTACGACAAGACCGAGCTGAATAATGATGGCTGCCAGCAGAACAAAAGCAATCGCACTAAGTATAGGCGCAATAATGTTCCAGTTTTGTTGAATGATCGTTGCCAGATAGAGTAAACCATCCACCAGCATGGCAATCACATTCGCGACGATAAAGAACCCATTCGCCATCGCTTGAATGATGACCTGAAATTGATCAGAGGCAAAGGCAGCATTTAAAGCATCCAGTGCGGGAGCCAGGGCAGCAAGTGCTTGTGTCCCCATTGTAGCCAACACATTATTATAATTATTCGTTAGCTGCGTCCACTTGGCGATTGGAGAATCCATCATCGTCTCGAACGCTTGCTGTGTATAGCCCTGCTTATCCATCAACATATCGAGCGATTGAATATAGCCGTCGATATCACCGGATTTACCTTTTTCAGCCAGTCCTGCCTGATCCATGCCTGTTCCAGATATGCCAAATGTGCTATTTAACGCCCCCGTATCTCCGCTCATGCCACTCATCAAAGCTTGGACAGAATCACCGTAACTTTTACCAGATATTTTTTGCAATCTTCCAGCCATTTCATTTAGCTTATCAATCTGACTTTCACCTGCGGATTGCTTTAGAAAAGATAAGGAGCCGTTTAATACTTCAGTCGGATCCATACCAGAAGCGAGCGCACCCTTTTTGTACTTTTCAAACAAGTCTGTGCCTGTCTTGCCGCTACCTGTAGTCACAACAAATTTGCGCCGCATATCATCATCCTCGGCTGCGCCAGCCAGAGAATCCTTCGCCAGACTAAAGCCTGACGACATCAACTGATTCGCCATATCAGCTGCCTGTTTAACATGCTTTTTGATTGTTTCCCATTTCTTAGCTTGTTCGCCGGCGACCTTTGTTGTATCTTCGGTTTCCGATTTTAACTTATCTTGCGCATTGGTCGTATCCTTCACTTCATCTGTAACTTTTTGCTGTGCAACCTGAGTCATGTGAAGCGTGGTATTGTAATTATTTTGCGTAACATTCAGTTGGTTCAGCGTATTGTTCACCGTTTGAACCGTATGATTCACCTGTGAAAAAGAGTTGCTAATATTATAAACAGGCATATTAATCGTAATATTGTTCAACGCCAGACTGATCTGCCTTGAAATACTTACTGATAAGCTATTGCTAAAATTCCCGAGAAACTGCGCCATTACATTCGCCATACGTTCACCTCCTCTTCCTCTTATCCTTTGCGTGATGATCGGGCCTTCCGCTCCGCCTTCTTCTCCGCCTCTACCCGAATTGAGATCATCGCGTAAATCGCTGCGCGTTCGCGAGTCGACATGTTCATCAGTTCGTGCGGAAGGATGTGTAATTCGTGGAGGGCGTAGTAAGCAAGGTTGGCCTCACTATCGCCCCCGTTGATTAGTTTTTTACTTCATTGACCAGTTCGTTCATATCACGGTTGAAGCCGTTCAGCTCCTGCACGCGCTCGCCGAGAGCGGCGAATTCGCCTGGCAGTAGCATTTTACGAAGCAGCGATTCAGCCCCCATTACACCATACGATTTTTGCAGCTCGGCATTTTTCAGATCTGGATAGACCACGCTGGCACTCATCAGCTTTGCCATGTATTCATTGGGCTCGATTTCTGGCGTGTACATCCCATTTTTGCCTTTAACTTTACGTGTTGCTGCTTTGCGGCATTCCTGGTTCTCATCCTCCGTCATGCTGCGTAGCTGCCATGCTACAGGTGCACCATCTGCATCTTTAAAACGTGCCGATACGATAAAATCCTCTGTTACATCTGAAGCTACATTTTGTGCAAAAAACAAACTCAATTCACTCATGGGTAATTGCCTCCTGATTTATGTTTTAGATAAAAGTAAATAACATAGCGGATATGCTGCTGATTCTCATGACATTGCACGGATCAGAGCATATTCGCTATATCTAACAATCTATATCTTTTAATGTTTTTATTATGTTGTTAAAAGAATTTAATTTCTGTTCATAACCCAAGCTTAGTGGTGACTTCATCTTATGTCACTGGGTTGTCTACAGCTTTCAATTGCCACAGGCTATTACCTCTGAACAAACTTCGCGAACATATACGTCCACTTCATCGAATCAAGCGGAATCTATCCCGTAGCATCAGAACACCGAGATTCAACCCACTCTTACTGCACCGGAGCATTAAACGCCTGGTTAATATCCACACCATCAAAGGTGAAGGCAACCTCTTCTTCCAGCGCGTCGGACTCTGTATCCAGTGAAGCCATGATCACGCTATCCAGATTGACATCGCGCAGGATGATCGTCTGGTAGCCAATGCTGGACGTTGGATCTTCGTTCGTTACCTCGATATCGAAGTACGTGTCGACACCTGTTTTCATATAATCGAGCATCATCTGACGGAAGCGAGACGTCATATAGAAAATGGTCATCGTACCGGAGCCAGACCAGCCCGTTGCTTTATGCTGTACACCGCGGCGACCGAGTGTTTTCACTTCTGCTTTTTGCTTTTCCACGGTAGCTTCCAGTGTTTTGATATAAAACATTTCCTCTACCTGATTGTTAATCGTTGCAAATGCGCGGCCTTCCTGACCGGAAATAGTGTCTTTTGCCTTCAAAAATGTCATCTTAAACCACCTTCACTTTCATGTATACTTTTTCCACGGAATCGACCGGCTGTACATTCAGCTCAACCACAATGCTGTCGCTCTCATTACCTGCGGTTACCGTAATATCCGATTGAGCATCAAAGTTTTGCACAGCACCGATATTTTGCAGATCATTCAGATACGCCACACATTGCGAACGGAACAGGCTACGTCCATCGGTATTATTGTTCACCTTGCCGATAAAGTATGATTCGAAAATACGCTTCATATCGTTAGCGATGCTATCCAGCACGCGAACGACACGGTTTTTGGCAAAATGACGTGCCTTTTCCGGTGTGTACGATACGAGTGTATTGATATCCTGCTCCACCACTGCACGGTCATTGCCAGCGGTAAATACGAACTCACCCTTTTGCAACGCTGCTTCAGTTTCGGAATGAGTCAGCTTGCCGTTCACATCGATTGCATCATCATATGCAGTATAGGTCAGTGATGCATTCACAGCTGCGCCAGCTGTAGCGCCGGTTACCCATGCTACCGTTTGCTTGGCATCCAGCACCGTACCATCGCTCAGTACAACACCATTTTTGACACTGATCACGCCTTCTTGATCCGCATTCGGATAGTTGGCGAGCACCGCCTGTACCTTTTTACCTTCCGTATTACGAAGACGTTTGATATACGCTGCATAGACCGATTTCAGCGAAGCATCATCGGAGATCAGGCCTACCGTCTGAAATTCGAGTGCTTCCAGCTGTGCGAGATAAGCAGTATGATCCGCATTCGTTGCTACCGTGCTGATACCGCCAGTGAGTGGTGCACCTGCTGTAGCGACCAGCTTGCCTTTACCAGAAAAATTCACATACGCATTGGCAGTAAGCTGCTCCACATCGCCAACAATTTGCGTATCCACCGCTGCACCATCCAGCAGAGTGATCACATCGAATAGATCCTCATCGTTGATGTTCTGCTGTACAACGATTGCCAGCTGATTACCACGTACACCACCATAACGAGCGGTCGCCGTAAGCGGCGCAACTGTAGCAGCTGCCGCTGTACCATCGTTCAGACGGTAGACGATCAGCTTGTTCGCACGCTTGAGTGCTTCACGGATCAGCAGCATTTGCGGTGCAGTGTAGTCATAACCGAGTGTTTGCAGCGTATTATCGCCAGCTACAATCGTAATCGGCTTTTTAGACACGCCCCAATCCAGATTCAGCGCCAGACTTGCTGTACCACGCTCACCAAGCGTACCTGGCAATTGTCCTTCTGATACAAAATTGATATAGACACCCGGTCGAATTTTGTTTTGTGTTGTATATGTTCCTCCAGCCATTTAGTTGGCCTCCTTATTCATAAATTGCTCCAGCAGATGCTGTGCTTGCTCCATCGTATACATCTCGTCTGTCTCCAGCAGTCCAGCCAGCACGTCCTTTTCCAGACGTGTGAATCGGTCTGCCGTCAGAAATTGCTCTTTGCGGTATGCTACCGCCTGTTCTTGTTCACTCATCATGCTCAAGCTCCTTTACTTACATTGTCGTGTAATAGCCCATTCGATTAACGTACAGACGAAGCATGCAGATGCTGATCCATTGTGCCCATCAGCACACCTGATGCAGCTGGCTGTACAGTTCGCACAGGATATGAAATGCGCATACGCGGCACACCATCATCGGTATCCCAGCGAAGCTCGCTTGCACGACATAATGTCTCGCCGCTCCCGATCGTTTCCAGCGCTTCAAATAAGCCCTCGATCTGTTCATCCGCATACCGATGATTCAGCGGCACATAACGAATCTCCAGCGTGTACACACGCACAAATCGATCGCTACGCTCTCTTGTAAAATCAACCGACACCAATCGATATTCCAATCGTGGCTGCTCCGATTCCTTTTGCTCCGCACGATTAAATGGAACATCCGGAAACCGTGTCGCTAGCGACGCTTGCACCAGCGTAATGAGTTGCTGTGCAGTCATAGCAGATTCCTCCTTTATGGGGAAGGATGGCACCTCACCTCCTTCAACCAAATTTGTCGAAAAGCGAGTGCTGATCGCCTGCGTTCCTTTACTCCACCCAGACACCAACCTCCATCCCTATGAATAAGATGATGTGTCTGTATCATGAGGAATACGGTGTTGCTCGTTTTCCGATACTACAATCTTATCCTGTTTTTCCCCTAACGGAGACGGTGTACCGGACGGAAAAAGGACGATTATCGGCGAATATACGCGAGATAAAAGAGATCATAGGTTGCCAAAAAGCAGGTGCTACCATGCTCTGCCTGCTTTTTTGTAGAAAAGAAAAAAGAGCCTTCGGTAAAGGCACCGAAAGCTCTTTTAATATAAAGCTGTTGTAATATATGGCTAGCTACACTTCATTCTTCCAGCTACACCGCCGCTGGCGCCTGACTCAAAAACAAGCTCGAATACAAATAAGAGATCATCCCAAAAATCGGAATACACCATAGCACCATCGGCGACTCAAACGCATCGGGTAATGGCAGTGCGCTCATAACAATTCGTGTTAGCAGCAATGCCGCTATATTAAATAGAAGAAACTGAAGCAATACACGCCGAATATTGGAACGAATCCAGCTGTTCAGCGGTGCAAGCACGATCAGACCGTAGCTTACAATCGGAATAAAGAAAAGCAAAAACAGCATCAGCTGCTCTCGCAAACTAACCGTCTCCAGCACCATCGTCTGCTGCAAGGCAAAATTCAAATAGATCGCTCCAAACAATCCGACCAGTAGCGACACAATCGTACTATCAAACAGCCAGGCACGACGGACATATGTGGACCAGGTGCGTTCTGATCCAGATGGGGTAGTGGCAGGCAATTCACTTCTCACAGAACAATAACTCCTATCTATACATAATTATGTAGATTGTACAATGTATTTTTACCATAAAATAACATAAATTAACGAAATATGCTATCCATTCTCCGATTATGGTGACTTTTTACCCGTACAGTATCTTTCTCTCTATGTGTACATAACCGGAGCATACATGCTTCGAATCAGATAAATAAAAAGACTGCCCGGCTTCTGGGCAGTCTTTCCACTTCTGCAAACAGAGTATTCTATTATAACGAGCTGCAACTCATATCCGTACGGCGCGCACGCTTCTTCGCTGGTGCCAGTTCATCCAGACGAATCATACTGCTATCGGCAAAAGCAAGTGCCAGCTTATAAAAGGCTTTGCTACGAATTTTTACGTAGGTGTCCTTGCTGATCGGTGGATCAAACAGATGACTGTACACTTTGTAATCAAATACATCATCCTGCTTCAAATACCGTTCACGAATGAGTAGCTGCTCCCGCTCACTCAGGCGAGCCACAATCGCCTCCACACGTTCGCAATAGGCACGTCGTGCCGCAGGTGTATCTACATTATAAATGGCTGCGCCAGCGGTCGGATCACTGGTGACATTGGTTGGGCCATGCATTCTCGCTTCGTAAGAAGCAGTAAGGGATGTTTCACGAATTTCAAATGTGATTGTTTTATAAATACGATATTTTTCAAATACAGCCTCCACAGCAGTACGGGTCTGACGGCGGTCTAGCTCGGGTAGGGAAATCATCGGGTTCATTGTACAACACTCCTTTGGTGTGATAAGTGGGGCTAGCATAAAGGAACGGTCAGAGATAATGGATACTAACGATATCTAACTTTGCCTTTTGGCAACAAAAACACAATAGCTTGGTGGACGATAGACGTTTTAAAGCTTAGTTTCCATCATCTCAATTCCATTTTTTTGGTAGTGTTCGTATTTTGTTCGCATTTCGTATATTTAAGATATCATGTCTATTCATTTTCGTAAACCGCCAAATTCAGCAGTTTTTCCCATTCAATCCTTCATTTACTCTCTTTTCCTCACTCGATTATGCCTTTTGGCAAAGAGTACATTTCCAATGTTTACCTAATGGCAATAATGGGGTATAGTTAAAGAAGGAAGATATACGGAGCTGGAACGGATCATTTGTCATATACAGCTTCGATATTGCAGTCTACGGTGCAAGAGGCCGGGAGAAAGGATGTTTTGTCAGTGGAGCAATCTTCATTTGGACTATATTTGAAGCATATGCGTGAACAGAAAAAATGGAGCATTAACCAGCTGGCAGATGCAGCCGGTATTAGCACCTCCCAAATCTCGCGCATCGAAAATGGAAAGCGCGGTGTTCCTAAGCCACAAACGATTGAAAAGATCGCTGGTGCGCTGGGCATCTCGTATGCCGAAATGATGGATCATGCCGGATATTTGCGTCCCGAAGAGCATACACAGATTCCGGAGTGGGCAAGCTCTCGCGATAAGCGTGATTTTAAAAAGATGCTGGAAGAAGACGGAGAATTAATGTTCGATGGCGTTCCACTGGATGAAGAAGACAGACAGCGGATCAAGGATGTGCTGACCGGACTATTCTGGGAAGCCAAGCATATGAACAAGCGTAAGCCGGTAACCCCTGCTCCCAAGGAAAGGCGTGGCTCCTGATCAGGCAAGTGATGTGCTTCTGTCATCATCCTGTCCACACTACTCCCTACCGGATGCTTTAATCCTAATGCTTAATCGAGGTGAATGATACCGATGGATGATATCGCAGCCAGGCTCGTACATCAATACAAGACCAATTGCCCTTTCGAGATTGCTACCGCGCTCGGCATACATATTCGCTACATGGACCTCGGCAAATCCACCAAAGGGCTGTACTACGCCAAGCTGAGACGACGCTTTATCGTCATTAATCAGGGACTGTCCGAGCAATGGCAGCGCTTCGTATGTGCTCACGAATTAGGACATGACCGTCTGCACAAGGGACTTAGCCGCTTCTTTTTAGAAGAGCACTCTTATTTCTGGCCGGGCAAGCTGGAGCGGCAGGCGAACTCATTTGCGATTACGCTTCTAACGACAGGTCGCGAGCAGCGTGATGATGAGACGCTGGAGGCATTTGCTATGCGTACTGGCATTCCACAGGAAATGCTATATTTTTTTGATGTTTGATCGAACATATGTTCTTTTATTAAGGAATAACCCTGCTTTTCTACTCGTAGTCTGCTGTGCAGATGCGTTGTAGAAGGGCAGGGTTTGCTCGTTTGGTTACGCCTGTTATGCTGCTGTCTTGAGGTTTGTAGCGGTTAATCGAATTACATGTATAGTGCTTTTATAATGTCATATGCTATGAACAGCAACCATTTTTAGAAGAAATAAAAGACCTTCTCCTTGTTAAAAACCTTGTTAAAAAGGTATAATCCCTTCCCTCTTCAGCCACCTGTTAACTTCGGTAGAAACACCAATCCCGTAATAATAATCGTCAGCAGGATGCAGACATTTTCTACGGCAGAGCCTTTACGGGTGCCGGTGCTCATCAGGTTGAAGCGTAGTCGCCATTTGAGCGGTGGCAGCAGTCGCACGCCGCGGTTGGTGAGTGAGTCGGCTAGCAGGTGAAGCAGATACGATACGCCGCCAGCAAACCAGATGCTATTGCCAGTATGGGCGGTGGTGCCATATAGTAGGGCAGTCCAGGCTGCGGTTCCGTAAACTGTGTGGGTTAAGCCGCGATGTGGTAAAAAGGTACAAATGATCAGCAGGCTTCCACCCATGTAATTCCATGGTGAAATCTCTCGTCCATATATCATAATGCCAACTCCGATCAGGCACATGACAACCTTGCGTAGAGATCGAAGCGGCAAAAAGGCGACAAATACTACAGCAACCGCGATGCCAAGATCCCATGGCATACCGAACAGACCTTTCCACAAAATCCAGACCACTGCTCCCAGCATAATCGTCTGAAGGATGCGCAAAATCGGCTCAGACAATGTTTTGGAAACGAGAATTGAATTAGGCTCGTCGATATCGGGTAATAATGAACTGACGGCAGCGGCAACAACGGCAGCGGATGTAACGGGAACGCCTGCCATTGTCATAATCGAGACAGTTAAGCCTGTACTAATGATGAAGTGGGATTTACCCATCATGATGCGATATTCTTCCCTTCTGTACTTTTGTAAATCCGCTGTTTTCATTCCATTAACGTTGTGTTAAATTTTGGAAAATGGTATAGCTAACGCTTTGCTTTGTAGTATCGTTAATCTATACCCGGATGATTCCCAACATTGATCCGGATTCACTACATGACCGGGCACACAGTCCGGCACATAAGGAGAGCTTTTTATGAATCCATTACAGCATTGGCGACGCATCATACCGGTTATGATCGTATCTTCACTATTACTCAGCGGCTGTAGCCTTTTAGGCACGCATTCGGTAGCTGAACAGAATCCACTGACACGCAAAGGCGGAGATCATCTGTCGATGATCAAGCTATCGCAGCCGAATATAACTCATGCCAGAGCTGCACAGGAATATCCACTTCCGCCTGAACAGCTGATTAACAATATCAAAGATGGTAACTACGAGCTGATCTACTCTCAAACTTCCGATCAATTTAAGCGCGAAGTAAGCTGGGATGCTTTTTTAGATACATTACAAGCGTTTACCGGAGATGGATCTATGTATACATTGTCTTACAGTAAGCAAGAACAAAGCAAACTTCGCCAGCTCTGGACGAATACACAGCATCAAAAGGGAATTGTTGTCGTATTCGCTGAGCATCATCCGAAGTATCCGAATCATACAATACTAAACATGCGTGTAGGGAAACTGACGCCAGCAGGCGATAATATTCAATAGTTCATCCTATTCCATCTGGATCTGTATGATCTTCATAGCGTATCATATCAAACGATTCCTACTCTTACTCGTTCATCTGGCAGGCAGGGACATACCTGATCGATTGAACCTCCGCAGCGCGCGACGACTGCGAAACACATAGATGGATCATGATATGTAGAAAGCTAGCGAACAGCTATTCGTATTATAGCACATACGTTCGCTTTTGTGAAAAAGAAAACGCCGATTTTTGCACATCCATGCAAAATCGGCGTTTTTTCTACTTTCTATACGTTGCAGCTGCCATTTAGCCTTCCAGAGCAGCAGGACTATCCAGCTCACGCAAGCGCTCCATAATACGGCGCTTACGATACAGCATGCGACCTGCCTCTGCAATGCCATCCAGTGAATTTTTATTAACGACTGAGCCGAACAGAATACCTGCAACCGGAACCGCCTGAAATAGCTTGCGCCAGCCAAAATTATCACGGTATGTCGTTACGACCTCACGCCAGCCCTGAATTTGCGAAAATACCTCTTTACCTGTATCCGCCTTTTCAAAGTTTGCTAGCTCCTGTAGTACAGCTTTTTTGCCTACCACATCTGAGGAAGCGAACTGCAAGCATTTGAGAATAAACAGACGCTCCTGCGGATCAGCAGGATAGTAGCCGTAACAAAGCGCAATTTCCTGTAGCACCTTTAACGAAATACCGATCATGGCTGGAATATCCGCAGCAATGGTGAAAATTCCACCGATCCCCGAAGCAGCTCCCTCGATCGCTGCCAGATTAGCACGGCTGCGAGATAGATCGAGCGCTGTATCATCCATTACCCGAAGCGGCAGACGAGCTACATCCTTAGGCTTGAGCTCCGCATCCGGCTGTCCGCTCGCCTTGGCAAGCTTTTTCATCATCGCTTTCGGAGAGATCAGATAGGAACCGCCTGATTGGATAAAGCGTCCAATTTCATTCAGAGCAACCCCCAGCTTATCACGAATAAATTTGGGAGTTAAGCGATCCAGCACAGCAAATGGAATACGTCCGATTCGATCCAGCCATGATGAACCGTTCTGTTCCTTCTCCCATTTGGCTATCTGCTGTAGCTCCTGCTCCAGTTGTTCCCGTGTCTCCTGTATCTCCATATCTGATCCCTCCAGCTTTCTCAATTCATAGTCTATGCTAGCTTGCCCTATTCGAGCTTTTTATGACTATTATACTCAAGCTGGCGACTTGAAACACGTGCTTGACCCTGCGAGATGCTATTTTATTTAGATAACTATACGTAACCATTCCATGCATACAAAAAAGACACAGTGCCATAAGCCTGCGTCTTGCGTGTTATTGGTATGATACTGCCATAGAGCGGCAGAAGTATAAAAGATCATCGTATGCCGCCGATTAAGCAGTTGGCGCAGTCGGTTCCTGGTCAATCAAAGATGCAGTTGTTTCATGATCACGAACAGGTGCGTAGGTTACGCTGTCGATCACAAGGCCTTTACCTACAGGCTCGCCGTTTACGGTAATCATGACTTTTTTGAAGTTCGATTCAAAGTTTGTTTGATGCATAGTGTGTCACTCCTTGCTGTTATGGTTGTTTTTGTTGTTGGGAATGGATCATCGTTATTTTCTACGAACGATCCGACTGTATATAGTGTCGTTGATCCTGTAACCACAGGAATCAAAAATAGGAAAAGTAATGTGTGAATCGCAACGCATGGACGAGAGCTATTCACATTGTTGTTCAGGACAAATAGCTATTACCCTGTCTTATTCCACTTTAAACATAGGCACGCTAGCTATAGATCATTATGCCATCTAATCTGACCTCAGCGGGCCAATCGATAACAGATGCCATCGATACATGTAATCCCAATGATAGAAAAGATGACTGCATGGAAGATTTGGTCTACTTTACTCTAAAATTTGGTTATTGTCAACGTTCTATTTGGTATTTTTTTGATAAAAGTTTCAAATTCGGCACCTTTTCTGTGTTTATTACGTATATAATGACGGTAATTCAAAACAGATATGCCTTTCATTTGATTATCCTTTGTTTCCTGTACGACGTCTTCTTGTACTACGCCCGATTCTTATTAGCCATAACTACTATACAAATGAAATGTCGTGCTAGGCGATTCTGCATCCTGTATTGATCTGAACGTAATATTGATAGAAGGATGCCCTACAGCAGCTTGACTACTTTTTACTACTGATCGCTACGATATGACTGTATAGCTTATTCTTACTACTTACTGTACAGCTTATTTTTACTATTTTACTGTACGGCTTGATGAACCTATCCGCATCGCCCTATATTCATGCACTACACACCGAAGGAGGAACGACCACACGAATGAAATATAAACGCCTGATGCTGTCCGCCCTCATTACATTGATGCTGACAAGCACCGGTATACTGCTGGATCAGTCCACAGCTCATGCCGGTTGGTGGGAAGATTATAAAAATGGAATCCAGAGCTTCACCGAGCTACCTCAGGAAGTGAATCAGCTCAAGCAGAATTATGATCAAGCGATGACGCAGTTAGATGAAGCCAAGCAAAACATGCAGGCATTTCGCGATGAAAATACACGTCTCGCCGAGCAAAATGAATTACTCGCCCAGACGGTTAAGCAATTGCAGCAAGCGGAAGCCGAACGTGCAGCAAGTGCCCGCTTCTGGAAAACGCTGCTGTTCTCCGCCATCGGCCTTGTGCTACTCTGGTTCGTTTTCACCCGCCTTGTCCGCTTCGGACTACGCCGCCGTTAATGCTACGGCGGTTTTTTGCGCGGTGCTACTGCCGATTGGGTAGATAAATAACAATAGATGATCCATTCATTACTCTCATTCAATCCATGTATTGTATTTCAAGGAGGTTAGTCCGATGCAACTGGAATGGCAGCAATCTGCAACACTCCCACATGGCGGTCAGGCGATGATCGTAAAGCTAGCTGAAGCCGAAAAGCTGCATATGCTGCATCCGGGTCAGATTATTGCTTATGAAGGACCTTCCGCAGGGCGCAATGATCGCCTGATGGATGTGAAAGGCATGTATCGCAAACGCAATCTGATTCGCGCCGACTTTACCGGGCCTTGCCGCTTTGTCAGCTCGTTACCACCGGGCTTTAATCTCGTCCCGATTCGCATCGATGCTGGTAGTGATCTACTGTATGATTTTCGTCATTTGTTCTACTATACCGCTGGGATTACGATGCAAACCCGTCTGCTCAAGCTAAAAAATATATTGATCACACGCGATATTATTAAAGTAAAGTTCGGCGGCGAGGGCGAGATTGGCCTGCTCACTCGCGGTGCAGTCGTCGAGCTGGAGCTACATCCTAACCAGCCGATCTATGTCGACTCACGTAGCCTGCTCGCTTATCCCGAAAATGCTGATCTGCGACTTAGCGTCTATGGTAATCATCTTGCCAGTCAGCATATGCATTATCAGTGGGCGATTACGGGTAGTGGCTCTGTTCTGCTGCATAGTGGTCACGATCATGGTGAACTGGAGGAGCATCTGGAGGATAATAGTCTGTTCAAGCGCATTTTACGTGAGGTGATTCCATTTGGTGGCATTTTCATTAAATGAAGTTTTCCGAAACTATGAAGTTTTGCTAAACCATTTCTGAGTTGTTGCTGAAGCTTTGATGATTCTGCACTTTATTCGCTGTCGATGCTCTATAATCTTCTTATACCTGACATGAACCATACACAATAGCGGTTCCTTCTATTCTCATATGCAACCATGTTGTTAATGAGCTGTCAGGAACGAATGGCTGGAGTGATCCAAGCAGTCATACCAAGCCTATATTGTTTCGCTTCATGGCAGGTTCCAATCCTATACTATACACAGCCTGGAGGAGATAGAGATGACTTCGATTAAACAGCTTTCATTGTATACGGCCGAGCTTGACCGGATGCTAGCATTTTATACGAATATGCTTGGTGCGCAGCATGTGCATGAGCAAGCAGATGCGTTTACGATCCAGCTAGGAGCATCACAGATTCAATTTCGTGCAGCAGCTGATGAAACAAAGCCCTTTTACCATATTGCTATCAATATCGCGGCAAACCATTTTCAAGAGGGAAAAGCCTGGCTCAGCGGCTTTGGTGAATTGCTAACGGAAAATGGTGAAGATCAGGCATACTTTCCTTTCTTTGACGCGTACTCCTGCTATGTAGAAGACCCGTCTGGTAATATTATTGAACTAATCTCGCGTCAGCAAGCTGCACCTGTACTGGATAAGCCCTTCTCAGCGGATCAGCTACTAAGCATCGGTGAGATCAATATAACAACCAGCGATGTAGAGCAAGCTGCAACGCGATTAAAGCAAGCAGAACTGCCTGTACAGCTAGACCAGATTGAGCCAGCAGGCTTAAATTTTGTCGGTGATCAGGATTTGTTCCTGCTACTGGGTCCTCCAGGACGACGCTGGTTATTTTCAGAACGCGTAGCCGTGATCTATCCGTTACAGATGGAGCTGGATAACGGCGCCAGTCTGGCGATTACAGAGACAGGTGAACTGGTGATCTAACTCACTTATCACTCGCTGTCCATCAGCAATCGCTCCTATGGATCATATAGATGTAAAAAGCCGAGCTTCGTAGCTGAACCATTACAGGTTGTACGCACGAAGCTCGGCTTTTCTATACAGATCACTCTAGCTTTTACACTTTTACATATCCTTTTACATAGCATCCATCATATCTGCTTGTAACTAACACGATACCGTATCTACTCCAGATCAGAGCAATCCAGCATTTACTTTTTCATCGTCCATACATTAAACTTCGGATCGACAAGCTTGTTGAGCAGCTTGAACTGCGTCTGGTCAATATACGCAATTAGCAAATGCTGTCCCAGCGCCATATACACAAATTCACGCTCTCCACCACGCTGGCGATCCAGCTGAATAATACGATCAAAAAACGATTTGTCGACCCATTCGCTGTAATACTGCACGTCCCATTCTACACGCTCACCGCCATGCAGGAAGCTGAATAGCACGCGTTCCTGCTCATGGTCAAGGCAGCTACGAACATGGCTTATATCCAGTTGTCCGCCTGTCATCGCCACCATACGCTCAGCAAGCTGGCTATACAGATCGGTATTTTCTACAGCTTGCAGATCGACGTACCACAGCTGGTCGCTTGGATAGGCACAGTCTGGATCTGCATCTTCTTTACACACCTTTTCGCCAAGCGAAATTAGCAGGTGCGTATACGGCTTTTCCTCATACCAGGACAGCGAATTGCCAGCTACAACCTGCTCCATGTCCATATCTGCCTGGAGATGAATTCCTGCTTCCTGTAGCTTACTCCATTGCTCAGCTAACGGAATCGTTTTATTGCGAAAAAAACTGATCATTACTAATCTCCTCTCTGGACAATCTATCAGATTGGCATTCTTTAACGTCCCTTTTCGTCGCGCTTCCACTATTCCAGTGGTACTAAGGTGCCGTACCACTCGTTCGCATCTATTGTGTTGTTCGCCAAATGTTTGAAGTCATGGATATCTACACCACTGTAATATAGCACCCCTGTGCATCCATCGATTCGATTTGCCTCTACCCTATATGGGCCTTCGTTATCATAACCGATAGGAGAATACGAATACAAGCCAATCATTCAGATGCTTCCTTGTCCCCATAGGAAGCTCGTTTTGCCTCATCGCTTCTCATTTTATTAGAGTGTCCCTTTTGCGTATCATCCAGGTATTACTAAATATACAGGGCATAGGCTATAAAATCCTGAGTCTAAAGACTCCATGCTTCAAATTTTGAGGATATTTGTCATAATGTAGCTACACACAAATGCAAGTGCTAGTCATATATACCCACGATATTTTCAATTGAAAAGCTAAAAAAGCCCGTAATACAGCATTTTTTTGAAACATAATATCTTTTAAACGTCGATAATTAATTTAAAAGTAAGCTGTTACATCGTTGTTTCTCTGCTATTGCTAAGTAAGGTAATCAAACCTTTAGACTCATGTCTTTATACCCTATTATTAATGTGAGCATGCATAGGTAATGAATATGTAAATGGTAATATAAATAGCTGCTTCGCTGTACATACAACGAAAGCAGCTACGGTAGGGTTTAACTGTTGTCGGATTCATCCGATGAAGAACGATAATCCTTCGGCTTATGCTCTTCTGGCCCCGTGTACACTTCCCAGATTGCCTCGATAATACGGTCAAATTCATCGTCATCTTCCTCGATGATCTGCTCCACCGCTTCAATCTCTTCTTCCTTGCCGGACTCGTTTAGAAAATGCAGGCTGTAATCCCAATCATGTCCACGCTTGGAGAACAGGGTCAGCTCATACGGCTGTGTATGTCCTTCTACCTCAAGCTCTACCCGTCCAAGAAAGCCCTTTTCCGGCTCTTCCAATCGTTCTAACTTCGGCTGACGAATATGAATAGTTGCCATTTCGCTTCCGCCTTTCTGTATGGTTGTATAGTTGTTAGTTATAAGAAATATCGTCTTATATGTTTTTACACAGAAAAAATCTGTCGATTCTCCTATGTCAGTGTACTCTAGAAAGGTGATATGGGCAATCGGTATAGAATTTTACGATGCAGAGCAAATTTAAACAAACACAAAACATATTCAATCAATCTATCTCTATAAATAAACTTTAAACAGAATGTTCTGTGATTTTCTATTAGCATTTAAATATTGGTTCGTTCTACTTCATACCATTTTAATGTAAACAATTCCTTTGGTACATTAGTAGAAAGAAAGAAATGATAATCTAAATATCTACGAAGTTGTCCAAAAATCCGATCCCCATATTCAGTTAATTGCACTTTCCAATGAGCGCTAGCATAAGCTTTTCCTTGTTGCACACCGTCTACTACCTCTTCCCAGCTATAACATATTCCTACTTCAATATGTCTCGAAATAAAATCACAATATTTCTTTGTAATTCTAGGATCGGGATCTTTCCAAGTCTCTGTATCATATAATAATTCAAAGAAAATCCCTTCAATTTCATTTTCAAGAATAATATTCACAAAATCTTCTGTAACTAAAGTAGTATATATTGATTCAGGAATACGAAAAATATGGGGTTGACCTGAAAGCATCCATCGATTCTGATCAAACACATATACTTCGTAATATCTTAATAAATCCAGAATTTCGTTTCGTTCTGATATAGATTGACCATGATTAATAACATCTACTATGTTCAATATATTAATTACATAATAATCATACTTTAAATGTTGTACAGGAAGAATTTGTACCTGATGACCGATTAAAGGCATGACTAGATCAACAATATCTTTTCTCCATAAGGAAGACCCACCCGTAAAACTCGCAAAACCTGTATGTTTACCTTCTGTTTCAGTTTCCACCTCAAATGATTTCCAGTCATTTATAGGTTCTCCTTTGAGAAGTTCATCATCCAGCTCATCTCCATAGCTTTCATGCTTTAAAAACTGCATAATCGATACTTCACCTAGGTACATTTTATAAAATTTCACCAATATTTACTCCTTAATTCATATTCAACATATGTCTGAAAATCACATAAACACAATAATTATTCAAACCTATTTGCTGTTCTTAGATAATATAATTCTCAAGCCGTTCATACAGACTCACATATTCCACAAATTTCATGTAGCAATTTCTTTCCATTTAAGATCAAGCAAAATAGGAGGAATATACAGCGGTTCTACAAAATCATATGTTAAATCGTCATTCAAACTTCCTAGCAAAAGATTCTGATTAGCATCATATCGAATCTTCCAGCGGTCACTGATTAAGCTTTTGCCCTGTTCCAGACGCTCCACTGCTTCCGACCAGCTTAAAATTAATTGTGGATCTTTGTTAATACTAAGAATAGTTTCGTTATAGGCTAATTCAACTTGTTCGTAATCAACTTCAGAATCCCAAATGAGCTTAAAATTAGGACCGCTTATAGAATGGCTTTCAAGAAATTCCTTAAATTGATCTGTAGCAAAACAGATTTTATTGGATATATCTGAAACCTTAAAAATTTTCAATTCTGATTCTATATCAAATATACGCTCATTAAATATAATTTTATCGTAATCAATAAACGTGCCTCGCTTGGAATATTTACGACTTGATTTTTCTTCATCTATGCAATTTACAATATTTAATACATTACAAATATAGAATGTAGTATTGTCTTTGGGATCAGACGGCTGGTAATCTAATGGAAGAAACTCTACTTGATCTCTTAAAAAAGGTTCTAGCAATGCTTTGGTTTTACCACTAACTACTGGAGCTTTTAATAAAAAAACAGCAAAATCTTTTTTCTTTCGCTTTCCTCCCTCAATTTCTACTGGTATAGGAGTCCATGAGTCTACTAATGATCTACCATCAATTTCATCTAATATAGCTGGAAACTCTTCTCCTATAGTCACTAAACCTAAATTATCTTCATTATTCCATAATTCCCAAATACGCATAATCAGACACCTCACCCTTCATATGTAATGTCTTCCTTCACCAACTTATCTACCAACCATATCACTACGTACATCGGTTATTTTTCATCAAGTTATTAACTTCTACCTATTCCCCTCTAAATTCCGACTTTCACCTTCCATCTGCACGCAAATATGCTATACTGGTTAAGCGGTTTTTCAAAGCCGCATCCTGAACAGAAGAAAGTCCGTCGTTGCTTCTATTAGCTTCTATCTAATATAGAGACAATGCGGGAGAGGTTCGCGAACTCCCTCTATAAAAAACTAAAACCGCCTTGGACGGTATAAGCTGGCGAAATGGCATGGTCATTTTTCGGCTGTACAGGCAAGGTCTGTTTTTGCATTTCTGTTTTACGTGCTTGAAATGCCTATAGACAAGGTTCATGAATCTCTCGCTTCCCGAAGGACGACAGAGATAGTTAATGGAAGATACTGTTACCGTGCAGGCGATCCGTTCGCATCATAACAGGGATTGCAGATGGTCAATGCCGATCTGCAATTAATCACCACGGCTCTATATCGAGTCTTCTTCCGTGCTATGCTCACCGATACCCTTTTAAGGAAATGGAGAGATTTTTTTATGCTTAAAAATGAAAAAGCGGTTGTCGTATTTAGCGGCGGCCAGGATAGTACAACATGCCTGTTCTGGGCGAAAAAGCAGTTTGCTGAGGTTGAGCTGGTCACCTTTAACTACGGTCAGCGTCATAGCGCAGAGATCGAGGTTGCCCAGCAGATTGCGGAGGAGCAAGGCATGCAGCACACGATTCTCGATATGAGTCTGCTGAATCAACTGGCACCGAATGCACTGACTCGCTCGGATATCGAAATTACGCATGAGGAAGGCGAGCTCCCAAGTACATTTGTCGATGGACGCAATCTGTTGTTCCTGAGCTTCGCTTCCATTCTTGCCAAGCAAAAGGGCGCGCGCCATATCGTAACCGGTGTGTGTGAAACCGACTTTAGTGGTTATCCAGATTGCCGTGATATTTTCGTCAAATCACTGAATGTGACACTAAATCTGTCGATGGATCATCAGTTTGTTATTCATACACCACTGATGTGGATCGACAAAGCCGAAACGTGGAAAATGGCCGATGAGCTGGGCGCATTCCAATACATTCGCGAGCGTACGCTCACATGCTATAACGGCATTATTGGCGATGGCTGTGGCGAATGTCCGGCGTGTAAGCTACGCAAGGCAGGTCTGGATAAATATCTGCAAGAGCGTGCAGCCGCGGCTCCCTTCAAACGTGCCTCGATTGAGCTGGACGATTCGGATGCATCCACATCGGGAGGGTCTGCACGATGAGTCAGCCTGGCCCATTTCGCATTGTTGAGAAGCTACAGCAGTATGGCACAGACATTACGCATGAGCAGCTACGCTACCATCGTAAACGCGTGCTCGTTAATAAGGAATTCACGTTCGATGCGGCGCATCATCTGCATGCTTATGAAGGCAAATGCATGAACCTGCATGGACATACGTATAAAGTTATTTTTGGCATTAGTGGTATTCCGTCTGCCAATGGCATTGTCGTCGATTTTGGCGATATCAAAACGATCTGGAAAGAGCGGATCGAGCCGTATCTAGATCACCGTTATTTGAATGAAACGTTACCACCAATGAATACGACTGCTGAAAATATGGTCGTATGGCTGTTCCAGCAAATGGAGCAAGCGTTACAGAGCGAGCCTTATGCTGGACAGGTCGAAGGTGGACGCACGGAATTTGTACAATTGTATGAAACACCAACAAGCTATGCCGAAGCAAGACGGGAGTGGATGTACGAATGAGTAAAGTATGGGAAGAACCACGTCCAATCGCTGATTGTACAGAACGATCGGTTTCGGAAAAGGAGTCGGATCTAGCTACGCATTCAACCGCTACCGTTATCCATGAGAACGATCCTACTGTCGATACTTCGACTGAACGTAACCACCCGTCTATGACAGAGGGTCGTGCTGCTCGTCCAGCTAAAGCTTCTGCTGCTACCTCTATCCCGGTACTGGAGATTTTCGGACCGACGGTACAGGGTGAGGGCATGGTGATCGGACAAAAAACAATGTTTGTGCGTACGGCTGGCTGTGACTACCGTTGTAGCTGGTGTGATTCCGCATTTACGTGGGATGGCAGTGCCAAAGACCAGATTCGCAAACTGAGTGCGCAGCAGGTCTGGGAAGAGCTGCAAGCGATCGGTGGCGATCGTTTTAGCCATGTAACGATTTCTGGGGGCAATCCCGCATTGCTCGGTTCGATTGGTGAACTGGTACGCCTGCTGCGTGCCAATGGTATTCGTACCGCTGTAGAAACGCAAGGCTCGCGCTGGCAGGATTGGCTGCTCGGTATCGACGATGTCACGATCTCGCCGAAGCCGCCAAGCTCAGGTATGAACACGGACTTTACCGTGCTGGACGATATCATTAGTCGCCTGAGCCGTAGCCCGGTTGAATCGATGATGCAGCAGATTATGTTTGCTGACGATGACGAGGATAGCGGTGAGCTACGCGCCTTGAATCAGCAGGTCAGTCTGAAGGTTGTCATTTTCGATAAAGCCGATCTGGACTATGCCGAGCAGGTGCATTTGCGCTATCCTTCGCTTCCTTTTTATATGCAAACAGGGAATCCCGATGTGCTGCGTGAGGAAGATGATATGGCGGCATCGCTACTGCGTCGCTATGAGTGGCTGATCGATCAGGCAATGGAGCGTCGTTCGTTTAACGATGCGCGTATTTTACCACAGCTGCATACGCTCGTGTGGGGCAATAAACGCGGCGTATAGATAATTGACATACAAAGGAGCTTTTAACGATGACAGGAAGACAGCAAGATGAGATGAAAGACCTGACACTGCTTGGCAATCAGGGAACAACATATACCTTTTCGTACGATCCGAGTGTGCTGGAGAGCTTTGATAACAAGCATCCATATCGCGATTATTTTGTAAAATTCAATTGCCCGGAGTTCACCAGTCTGTGCCCGATCACAGGCCAGCCGGACTTTGCTACGATCTATATTAGCTATATTCCCGATGTGAAAATGGTGGAAAGCAAGTCGCTCAAGCTGTATCTGTTCAGCTTCCGCAATCATGGGGATTTCCACGAGGATTGCATGAATATTATTTTGAACGATCTGGTGAAGCTGATGGAGCCGCGTTATATTGAGGTTTGGGGTAAATTTACGCCGCGTGGTGGGATTTCCATCGATCCGTATACGAATTATGGTAAGCCGGGCACGAAATATGAGCAAATGGCAGAGCATCGGATGATGAATCATGATATGTATCCGGAGACTGTGGATAATCGTTGATTACTTTGGTTTTGGGCTTTGAATTGGCATGTGTGATGTGAATAGATTGGGATGAATGATGAGAACCACTGCTCTTGAATGGAAGAGTGGTGGTTTTTGTTTTGCCATGATAGTGAGGGGGAATGTGAGGGCGGTGGTTGGGTGTGGGATGGATTGTGGTCGGTTGGGATGAGGATCACTCCGGCAAGGAATAAGGGGACAGGCTCCCGTCTCGCACAGGAATCTACGGAGTAGGAGTAAATGGTAGATTCCCGTGCTCAAAAGTCGCCTTTTCCCCTTATTTCCTTGCCTTCGTTCTGTGCGGATTTCAACTTAAACATTACGTTCTAAACCTGAACTAAAATTTATATCAAATTCATCTTCACATTCAAACTCACATTTTCATATTTACCTTCACATTTACATCCACATCCGTACTCGTATTTAAGAGTCCAAGACTGCATCTGGAAGTTCAAAATTACATTTAAATTTCCAAAATCACTTTTAAAGCTTATAAACCTACATCTACCTATATGCAAGAATTTAAAACTAAGTATGAAAAGTTAAACTTGCTTGCCAGAGTTCAAGCTTGTGGGTAAACCATATGGTTGCATCTCTTGTTAGTAATATCCTTAATAGCACAAATAGTATAAATAACATAAACAGCATTGATATTCATGTTGGAATATTGCAATTTCATGTAAGGATGATGATTAGCAATTCTGGTCTAGTTTGAAGTTAAACGGCATTGTTACTCATAATGTATACGCGTTATGATTTACCCTTTTCTCTTATCATTTTAGGGTTGATTGTACGCTATCGTACGATTGTAAAATTACATATTTTGTATTTCACCTCTACTTTTGAGCTGGAAATTATGTTCGCTATCTCTCTTAGTTTCTTCTACTTTTATAAACCTCTCTTTTCTAATTATCTATCAAAATCGGTCATATACATTCAAAAACGATCATATTAACGTGTTTATTCAAGATTAATATTAAATTTTGAACATATGATATCTATTTTATCTCTATCCTCTTTTTGTTATCGCTTCCAGTTAATATTTCAAATTTTAAGTGTTGATTTTACTTTTTATGGTAATAAAATAGAAATGTACTCTTTTCCATATTTACATGTAAATACAGAAAAAGAATTTCGGATGGGAAAGTCCTGATCGCAGGAAAAGACAAATGAAAGAGGAGATGGAGAGGTTGAGTACAAAGACAGCAAGTGTGAACAAACATGAGGTATCTACAGAACAGGCGGTATCGCCATCCGGTATGGCAGGAGCGACAGCGAACGCTACATCGGTATCTTCGGCATCCGCTTCGGTTGCTGGAGTAGCTACTGCTGAAGAAACAGGTAAAGGTAATTTACACATGCCCAATGAGCATCAAGCGAATATCGCTGCTGCTGCGCCAGCGGTACAACAGCACACGACAGGTGCAGATATGGTTGTAGATACGTTGATCGCACAGGGTGTGGAATATGTATTTGGGATTCCGGGCGCTAAGATTGACCCGGTTTTTGATGTGCTGCAAGAGCGTGGGCCGCAGTTGATCGTATGTCGTCATGAGCAGAATGCAGCCTTTATGGCGGCGGCTGTAGGTCGACTGACAGGCAAGCCGGGCGTATGTCTGGTGACTTCGGGGCCAGGCGCTTCGAATCTCGTTACGGGACTGGTAACTGCCAATTCAGAAAGTGATCCGGTTGTGGCGCTTGCTGGTGCGGTGCCGCGTAGCTCCAGTCTGAAGCGTACCCACCAATCGATGGATAATGCCGGGCTATTCGCTCCGGTTACTAAATATAGCGTTGAAGTTGGTCACCCGGACAATGTTGCCGAGGCGATCACCAATGCCTTTCGTGAAGCTTCCGCTTCGCAGCCAGGTGCAGCTTTTGTGAGTCTGCCTACGGATGTGCTGCTCAGTGAAGCGAAGCCATTTCATTTTCAATCTTCACCTATGCCACAGCTTGGCACTGCTCCGGCTGTGCTCATTGATGAAGTATGTCAGCAGATTCGTCATGCCAAGCTGCCTGTACTGCTGCTCGGCATGAAGGCAAGCGCGCCTGAGGTGACAGAGGCGGTTCGTGATCTGATTCGTCATACGGATCTGCCTGTCGTTGAAACGTTCCAGGCAGCGGGGGCCATCTCGCGTGAGCTGGTCGATCATTTCTACGGACGTGTCGGTCTGTTCAGCAATCAGCCAGGCGACCTGTTGCTACAGCAAGCCGATCTGGTGCTGACGATTGGCTATGATCCGATCGAGTATGATCCTTTCCAATGGAACAAGGATGGTCAGCGCCGCGTCTACCATCTGGACAATCGCAAAGCCGATATTGATCAGGATTATCAGCCACAACTGGAGCTGATCGGTAATATTGCGATGAACGTAAAGGAATTAACACCGAAGCTGCACGGCCTGCGACTGGGTGCAGAAGCACAGGCGATCCTGTCTCCACTGCAAAATCGACTGAATCAGGATGATCTGAGCTATACCTCTTCCGGCGATAATCGTGTACATCCACTGTTCTTCATTCAGACGCTGCGTAAGCTGATCGGTGATGATGTGACGGTTACGTGTGATGTAGGCTCGCACTATATCTGGATGGCGCGCTACTTCCGCTCCTACGAGCCGCGCCGCCTGCTGTTCAGTAACGGTATGCAGACGCTCGGTGTAGCATTGCCATGGGCAATCTCTGCTGGACTGGTGAATCCGCACGAGAAGGTCGTTTCCATTTCCGGTGACGGTGGCTTCCTCTTCTCCTCGATGGAGCTGGAAACAGCTGTCCGCCTGCAAACACCAATGGTGCATATCGTCTGGAACGATGGAACGTATGATATGGTTGCCTTCCAGCAGGAAATGAAATACGGACGTACCTCCGGTGTTCATTTTGGCGAGGTGGATATCGTGAAATACGCTGAAAGCTTTGGCGCGAAAGGCATGCGCGTATATGAGCCAGGCGAGCTGGAATCCGTACTGCGTGAAGCACTACAGCAGCAAGGCCCTGTCGTGATCGATGTACCAATTGATTACAAAGACAACATTAAGCTCGGACAGAAGCTACTGCCAGGTACAACGAACTAAATTAACGAAGTTAGCCTGATCTCTTATGTGGAGGTCAGGCTAACGACCGTATTCGATCAAGGATCTGTAACTAAAAAAGGAGCGAATCAACATGAGTAACCATACCGTATATCAAGCATCTACCATGGTCGCGCTACTAAGCGGACTGTATGATGGCGCGATTACGTTTGATAAATTACAGCAATATGGCGATTTTGGAATCGGTACCTTTCATCAGCTGGATGGAGAGATGATTGCCTTTGATGGTGATTACTATCATCTGTATCCGAACGGAACCGCGCGGAAGGTGGAATTGCAGGAGTCTACACCTTTTTCAACCGTGACCTTTTTCGAGTCAGAGCAGACGTTTGAGCTGAATGGAACTTTTACACGTCAGCAGCTGGAGCAAATATTGAATGATCGTATCTCCAGCCCGAATATTTTCCATGCGATTCGGATTGAAGGTACATTCCGTGAGGTGAATACGCGCACGGTCACTCATCAGAGCAAGCCCTACAAGCCATTTGTTGAAGTGACCAAATCCCAATCCGCCTTCCACTTTGAACGGACAAACGGTGTGATTGCAGGCTTCTGGACACCCGCGTTCGCGCAGGGAATTGGGGTCGCTGGATACCATTTGCATTTTATTAATGAACAGCGTAATGGCGGCGGTCATGTGCTTGATTTTGTCGTGGAAAAATGTAAAATTTCCATTTGCAGCAGTGAGCAATTCAATCTGCTGCTGCCTGATGATGAAAATTATCTCAAGGCCGATCTGCATACGCCGGATCTGGAGCAAGCGATTCTGACCGCAGAAGGTGCTGGCGTAGGCGTTTGAGTGTGGTAAGAGCTGTAATAAGAATGTGTGCGTCCTGATAGTAAGATAACGATAAATAGACGAAGCCCCTCTGTGATGATGCGGAAAGGGGCTTCGTCTATTATTTTTCGCCGTGTACTGTTTACTGTTTAATGTTTACTTTTTGCTTTTTACCTTTTGTTGTTCATATTTCAATGATTGCTTTTAGCCTTTGGATTTGTTGCTTTTTGACTCCTTGTGTTCGTTGAATTGAACTCCTACGTGAGCCTTTGCGCCTGTCTACCTCATCACGGTGCGATCTCTGCTGCTTGCTCCTTCGTGATACCAATCTGCTGTCCCATCGGCTCGCCTACGATGCCAAGCTCCCTCGTATACACGACACGTCCACGGCTGATCGTCTGCTCCACCCGGCAATGCAGCTCGCGCCCGATATACGGACTATGCTTATGACGATAATACAGCTGCTCCTGCTCAATTCGGTAATTGGTCTGTAAATCAACCAGCACCAGATCAGCATCTGCACCGATACGAATTTCACCCTTTTGTGGTAACAGTCCAAAGCGACGTGCTGGCTCCCATGATAGCAGACGAGTCAGCAATGTCAGCGGTAGATCACGACGTAGATGTCCTTCTTCCAGCATCAGCTCCAGCGAATGCTGAGCGCCAGAGATCCCACCCCATGCGTCGAAGATGTTACTTGCTTCGGTTTTCAGGGCAGATGGACATGGAGAGTGATCAGAGGTGATCATATCGATCTCGCCGCTGGCAATACATTGCCATAGCTGCTCCTGCTGCGCTGCACTTCGTAAGGGTGGCGCACATTTGGCAGCAGCGCCGATCTGTTCCAGATCGTGGTCGGTTAATGCAAGATAATGCGGGCACGTTTCCAACGTGACATCCATACCTTCTGCGCGTGCTTGCTGGATCATGTGAACAGCCTCTGCACTGCTAATATGTACAAAATGCAGTCTACAGCCTGTCTCCTGGGCATAGCCCAGTGCCTGCTGCACAGCTGCCACCTCAGCAGCGATCGGACGCGAAGCTGTATAATCGGCAGGTGAAAGGCGCTGCTCTTCCAGACATGCCATAGTAAGCTGCGATACGATCGGCTCATATTCTGCATGTAAGGCAAGCACCTGTCCGGTGCGAGCAATACGCCGCATGCCTTCTAACAGCGTCTCGTCATCCACATTACGAAATGCTTCTTCATCCGGATCACCAGGTGCGGACATGAATGCCTTGAATCCGCATACGCCTGCCTCGGCAAGCGGCTCCAAATGCTCTAGCTTGCCCGGCACCAATCCACCCCAGCAGGCATAATCGATATAGGTCGCATTCGCTGCTGCGCTGATCTTTTGCTGTAACGCATCCACAGTGACGGTGGGCGGAATACCGTTAAGCGGCATATCTAAAAAGGTCGTACAGCCGCCTGCTGCCAGTGCACTGGAACCTGTCATAAACCCTTCCCAATCTCCAAGCCCCGGTTCATTCAAATGGACATGCGCATCGATCATGCCTGCCATCACATGCAGTCCAGTCGCATCAATGATCTGCTCTGCCTGTACTCCGTCATCCGAATCGAATGCTCCAATATAAACGATTTTGCCCTGACGAATACCAATATCACAGCGCTGAATCGTCTCCAGAAACACAACCGTTCCACCTACAATGATCGTATCCAATCTTTTCATATCCAGCACGCTCCCATCTATCATTTATATTGTGTCCCTGCTGTAGTTGTGGATAAAATAGACGAATTGCCACTTGCCATATGACTTGCTTATACGCCCATTTGAATGTTTAGCAGACTGACCGCATGTAGCAGCATACTATGTACATCAATGCGTTTTTGATTCGATGAATAGATGATTAGAAAAGAAAGCGATGCCGTAGCATCAGCATCGCTTCCTTCTCCTTCATCAGGATATCCTCATTTATTTCGATATCCATACATTCAATATCCGTTATGGTTATGTCCATCCGGTGGATCGCTGTCACTTCCATTAAAATCGCTTAGCATCGAATCGTTTATAGCTTCGATCATACGCTAGCTCATACGATTCTAGCTCTTCCCTTTACAACGGATTATTTAAATTCCGCTTTGATCAGCGAAGGATCGACTTCCTTCAACAGACTCAGATCATGGTACGATGCTGGCGCCGGAATCGAAGTGATGTTACCAACAGACAACAGATAGTTACCAACTGCTGCACCATTGCTTCCATTTACATACGAATCATCCACGTCCATCGAATACACATTACGCTTCATGATCTCTGTCAATTCGGCTTCGGACAAATGCAGCTCTGGTGCCAAAATTTTGATTGCGTCCGCACGATTCTCATTGATGTACTTGGTCGCTTTTTCCAGTGCACGCAGAATCGCTTTGATCGTATTCGGATTTTCCTGCAAATACTTGTCGGTTACCTGCATGGTCGTATGTACGCTCATCCAGTTCACATCGCCTTTTTTGTCAGGAAGCTCGCTCTTGGTACCACTGAACAAAAACTTGCCGCCACCCTGAATCGCTTTGGTGATAAAAGGTTCCCATGCTGCCATCGCATCGATCGAGCCATTTTGCAGCGCAGCTACCGCGTCGCTTGGTGCCAGATTAACGAATTTGATTTTGCTAACGTCTACGCCGAGCTCCTTGCCCATATTATCGATAGCAATCTTCACATCGGCTCCATTCGGGATACCGATCGTTTTGCCTTCCAGATCCTTCGCGGAATTAAGCTGGAGCTTCGCCGAGCCTACGACTGCCTGTGTACCTGCGATCTGTGCCAGTGGCGCTACGATTTTTACATCGATGTTGTTGGATTTTAAAATAATATCCATAAAGTTCGTTTGCACGCTCACCGGTGCGCTACCACCCGATACCATCGGGCCAATATCCGGGCCGCTCTCGATCAGCTTGCTTTCTACATTCAAGCCTTCTTCTTTAAAATAGCCCAGCTTGTCTGCGATAATCTGCTGGGAGGAAATCTGCGCATCCCGTACACCGACGAGCGTTACATCCGTTTGCTCCAAACCGCTGCTTGCGGAAGCAGATGGGTTCGCTCCTGCATCCTTATTACTTGCTCCGCCGCCTGAACATGCTGTGGCTACAAGTGCCACCATCGCTACCCCTGTTATCATTTTGAACCAGTTTGTTTTCATATCCTTACCCCTTCCAAATGGTTATATGTGTACATTTATATGGATACCGGCTGGGTGGTTGGTGCGTTCTGTGGTGAGGTGGTATGCATTTTGAATTTGAGTGTGCAAGTACAGATGTAATCAAGTAGACGCATGTATATTGGATATCGATAATCTGTTGTTAGAACCACAATGTATATGTTTGTATACATCTTTCACTTGCTATCATTTACTTAAATGCTCTTCGATGCTTATTTAACCTCGTGTAGGTTTAGCCTTTTCGACGGCTTGTCCCATGCCGCCTTTGCGCCAGCCGAGGACACGGCGTTCCAGGAGTTTGAGTAGCATAGCGAAGATGCTGTATTCGATGCCGATCAGGATGATCGCGACGAACATGTTGGTCACTTTAAAGTAGTTGCGGGCATCGACGATCATGTAGCCAAGACCGGAGTCGGCGCCCATCATTTCGGATACGATCAGGGCGGAGAAGGATAGACCTAGACTGATTTGCGCGCCGATGAGTAGATTCGGTACTGCGGACGGGATCATGACTCTGGTAAATACCTGGCGCTGGGAGGCACCAAGGCTAAGCGCCGAACGGATCAGTGTGGACGGTACGGATTTGAAGCCATCTACAGTGTTAACGAGTACCGGGACGAATGTTGTCCATGCGATAAGCATAATTTTCGGAAATTCGCCGATGCCGAACCAGATAATGAACAGGGGCAACAGTGCGAGCGAAGGGATTGGACTGATGAGTGTCAAAATCGGTGATACCCAGCGCTCTAATGTAGCGAATTTGCTAATAAGTACGGCTAGCATAACAGCTGCAACGGAGCCGATCGCAAAGCCTGCAAGAATGCGGCCCGAGCTCGCCATGATGCTATCGAGAATAACGCCTGTTTTCGCAAGTGCCCAGCCATCATGGACAAGTGTAGATGGTGCAGGTAGAAATAACGGATTGAACATTTCGATCCGCATATTCAAGCGGGAGAAGGCTTCCCAGACGACGAAGAATAGCACGTAAGGCAATGCGCTTTTCAGGAATGACCAGTCGGCTTTTTTACTACTCTTGGATGTAGAGAGCAGTGTCGCGCCTGTAGCTGGCTTCGTTTTGGTTAACACGTTCGGTACTTCATTCATACTAATGCCTCCTCTTCGTCTTCCATTAGCAGTCGTTCGATCTTTGCCATCATTTCGCCAAAGCCTGGTGTCTCAAAGGTACGTGGATGCTGTAATCCCACTTCGAATATCTCCGCAATCACCCCATGCTTCATGACAACAATCCGATCTGCCAGATAGACAGCCTCGCTAATGCTATGGGTAACAAATAGAATCGTCGTTTTCAGCTTTTCATAAATGCGTCTCAGCTCACGCTGCATTAGATCACGAGTGAGAATATCCAGCGCCCCGAACGGCTCATCCATCAGCAGCACTTCTGGATGACTGGCAAGTGCACGAGCGATCCCGACACGCTGCTTCATACCACCGGACAGATCGGCTGGATAATGAGCGGCATACGCATCCAACCCTACCATTTTCAAAAAGTCCATCGCCATCTCGCGTGCCTGTGCTTTCGGTGTACCCTGTACCTCTGGCCCGAAGGATACATTTTCCAGCACTGTACACCACGGAAACAGTGCATGATCCTGAAATACCATCCCGCGTTCTTTGGCAGGCCCCTCGATCGCCTGTCCATTCATTTCGATGATTCCTGAATCGGGAAACATGTAGCCAGCGACCATATTCAGTAGGGTCGACTTGCCACAACCACTATGACCGAGAATACAGATAAATTCATTATCATGAACCGTCAAATGAATATCCTTCAAAATCGTCCGTTCACCAAAGCTTTTCTGCACATTATTTACTGTTAATTTCATCTCTTCACCTCTTATAGATGTGGTATGCTTCCATACTGTGCATCGATTGGCGACAATATGGCATCCAAGATTGTATACAATGTTGTGCACAATGGTACTGATGAGCCTATGCTCTTGATTGCTTTGTCATTGTCCATCTATCGTAGAATCAGCTACTCCCTACACCGCTGCGTCCACTTGCAAATATATCCGTTAAGGAGAGCGGTCGTTCATACTGCTCCTCGAAGCGAAGCGCCTGCTCGATCTCATTCAGATGCTCCAGCATCAGCTGTTCAGCCCTATTCACATTGCCTTGCCGAATCGCATTTAAAATAAGCTGATGATCATCACAGCATTTCGTCTTCTGTTCTCCATAGAGCGCGATAATGACATACGATAGTGAAACGAGTTCCTCCAGATAACGATAGTAATAGCTATTGCCCGAAGCCTCTGCTAATCGGAGATGAAAATCGCCTGTAATCCGAATCGCTTCAAAGATTCGTCCACCATGCTGTGCCTCATGCTCCTCTTGAATAAGACTTGCCAGCAGCTGGTACTGTTCATCCGTTAGACTGGCACACACCTTGTGTACGATCGCCACCTCAATCACTCGTCTCATTTCGAACACTTGCCTCGCTTCGTGGATCGTAGGACAGGAGACAAAGGCTCCTTTATATGGAATGATCGTGACCAGCTTCTCTGCCGCCAGTCTGCGTACCACATTGCGAACCGGTGTCCGACTCACTCCAAATGATTCTGCCAAGGCTTCTTCGACAAGCTGCATATTCGGACGCATCTTCTGCTCCATGATCGCCTGCTTGATTGCTTGATACATTTCTTGTTCTTGTTGACTGGCCATATCGTATCCCTCACGATCCGGGTTGCATGTAGTTGTGATTTAATGTTTGGTTTTATTACATGGATTATAGGTCGATGTCATTTTATAAGTCAATATAGTTCACATATATAATCGTTATTTTCTATAATCATGCACTATGGAAACGGATTTGTTTTGTTTATTTGCTAAAAATAATGATTATGTAAGGTATTTTTACTTTAGTTCCGTATGATGAATAGGTTTGTTTTGAGGAATAAACGGATATTTGAAGGAATAGCGTAGTCATGAAAAGGGAAGAGAGTTCACTCGTATTTTGTTTTTTATGTTAGGTAATATTACATATATAATGATATGCACTTGAGATGACCTACACTTAAATAATTTACATCGAATATTATTCTCATCTTGCATAATAAATCGCTCGTCTATGCGCTCGTCCATAACATAACTTGCCTTTAATCCATAAGATAACTCGCCTGTAGCTTATTCGTTCAAGTGTTCTTTTAGGCTCCGAGCCTATCATTTCTTCTAGTGTCTCCTTCTTTTCTTCGTCAGTTATTCATCCCCTTTTAGCTAGAACAATAACAACGGATTGACTGTATAGGCCATCTGCCACTATTTTCTCCAGAATCATGTATGTAAAAATATGCTTATTTTTCTTGTTCTAAATCTGCGAATTTTCATTTAAATCCAAACTATTTTTGATATACTAGAAGCTAATTTCTGGTTGTTGTTACCACTTTTCGCCCTATTACATACTATAAAAATACAAAAGGAGTCCTGTACGTGTCTTCAAGCAGTTTGCCCAAAACGAGTACGACACCGCCATCCGCGTCAGCCTCGGATGCGAAGCGCACGATTTTTAGTGTGCTGCTGGCAATCTCACTGGTTCATTTGTTCAATGATTCGATGCAGTCTGTTATTCCAGCCATTTTTCCGATTTTAAAGGAGACGATGCAGCTAAGCTATACGCAGATTGGGTGGATCGCCTTTACGATTAACTTTACCGCTTCCATTATGCAGCCGTTTGTTGGATTGTTTTCAGATAAACGTCCTACGCCTGCCCTGCTTCCGCTCGGTATGGCATTTACGTTTACCGGAATGCTGCTGCTTGCACTGGCACCTAGCTATACAGCGGTGCTTGTCGCTGTTGTGTTTGTTGGACTTGGTTCCGCTGCCTTTCACCCGGAAGGCTCGAAGGTATCCAATCTGGCAGCAGGGAACCGCCGTGGGCTTGCCCAGTCTATCTTTCAGGTAGGCGGTAATGCCGGGCAGTCGCTGGCACCGCTGCTTACTTCGCTGATCTTTGTACCGTTTGGACAATTTGGTGCCATTGGGTTTACCGGGGTTGCTGCGGCAGGGATTATCGTACAGATTTTCATTGCGAGATGGTATAACGGAACACTGAAAAGTGGGGCTTTAAGCAAAAAAGCTCGTGTAGCGAGAGCGATCAAGCCGGAGCTGAAGCAGCGAATTCGCTTTGCTATGGTTGTACTTATTCTGCTCGTCTTTATTCGTTCATGGTATGTATCATCGGTCGGTAGCTATTATAGCTTCCTGCTGATTGATCAATTCAAGGTGGGCGTAGGTGAAGCGCAACTGTATGTGTTCCTGTTCCTCGCTGCTGGTGCAGTTGGAACCTTCTTCGGTGGGCCACTTGCTGACCGCTTTGGTAAACGTAATCTGATCTTTATCTCGATGGCAGCAGCTGCACCACTTGCATTGCTTCTGCCTTATGCGAATCTATTATGGACAGGCATATTGCTTGCCTGTGTAGGCTTTATCGTAACCTCCAGCTTCTCCGTTACGGTGGTATATGCGCAAATGCTGGTGCCCGGACGTATCGGTATGGTATCCGGTCTGATCACAGGGCTTGCCTTTGGTCTTGGCGGGATCGGCGCACTGGTGCTGGGCAATATGATCGATGCTATTGGCATCTCGCCTGTTATGCAGATTTGTAGCTTCCTGCCTATTCTTGGTCTGCTCACCTTCATGCTTCCTTCAGATCAGAAGCTGAGTGAATGGACGGATGGCGCGTCGGATTGATGAACGATTAAGAAGTTATAATAGAATAGCTGTCATTCTAAAGCTATGATAATGAATATTACAGTGATGGATATTGAAAGGTGTATGCTTAGCCTGAGAAAACACGCTCGATCTAAACCCATCCTATACTGTATCTATATCTTGGCTAACATGAATACCAAAATCGCTAATATCAGCATGAAAAAGCCCCCGTTCCTAGGAACAGGGGCTTTTCGCTATTCTATCTCGTAACGCTAGAGTTCGATCGATTCCTTCATACTGAAGTGACCCGTCTTGCCCAGCATTCATCGATTATTGTTGTGCAGAAGCAGCAGATGCGCTAGAAGCGGAGCTGTTCGCGATATAGCCTTTGCTCATCGCGTCTACTTTTGCTTTTTGTACATAATACTGCATGCTTGTCAGCTCAGCTTTTGCTTGGGTAGCATCCACTTGATACTGATATTTTTGCAGGTCGTACTTCGTTACAACACCAGCGTTGTAGCGGATTTGCATATTCACGCCATCTACCGCTGTATCCTGTGCTTCACGTTGTGCAGTTTGTACGGCTTTGTACGCTGTATCCATATCTTGCAGGTTCGACTGGATTGCTTTCGCATAGGTTACTTTACCTTGCTCCAGTTGTTGTGCTGCGATATCGGTTGTTGCTTTGTTCGCTTGCTCCTGGAAGCTGTTGTCGGTGATCGCTTTTTCTTCGTCCTCACGAGCTTTGTTCAGGCTGTTGCCAAGCGATTGGATCTGGTACGATTTGCCGAGCAGTGTGTCTGCATCAACCGTTGGTACTGGATCAAGCTTCACTTCCAGCGGCTTGAGCTGGATGTTAGGATCGTACACGATACCCAGATCGTAGCACAGTGTGGACAGTGTTTCCTGGTACGAGTCTTTCAGCTTGGTCAGGTTATCCTGTTCAGCTTGTAGAGCACGATTCGCTTTGTCGATATCCTCCTGTGTGCCGGAGCCAAGGCTTTGCAGAGTTTGTGCACGCTGTACGTCGCGTGTCAGCACCTGAATGTATTCCTCAGACAGAGCGATTTGTTTTTGAGTCGACAGCAGCTGTACATATTGTCCAGTCATTGCCAGACGTGTACCTTCTTTGGCTTCGTCCACTTGAAGCTGTGTGTTCAGCTTCTGGTTGTCCAGATCACGAATATTGCTGTCCAGTGTCTGTCCTGTTTGGGAGCTTTGAGCCAGAGATACTTCATTGCTGCGATTCGTCGTTACATATCTTAGACCTGGTGATGCGTTCAGGTAGTCAACATAGTTCAGACCGAGGCTGGCATTTTGTTGATCCAGTACACGGTATTTCAGTTGCAGCAATTGCAGATTGTACGAATCATTGATCGCCAGATCGATGACTTTATCAAGGTCAAGGCTATCGACTTTTTTCGGTGTACGCACACCGGAGATTTGAGATTGTGGCGTCTCTACTCCTGTAGCGTTAGCAGCAGGTGCTGCTGGATCTGTAGTAGCAGGCGCAGTAGTTGTTGTTGTAGGAGTTGCAGTTGTAATTGTGCTATCCGCAGCATGTACGAGTGCAGGCTGTGTTGCAGCCAGCATAACAGCGAATACGGATGCACCGACCATTGCTTTTTTCATTGTACAAATTCCTTCCTTCATGTATTTCAGCGAACCGATTACCGACAAATGATACGATCCTCAAAAACAGTTAGTAATACTAATAAAATTAATTTAGCATTCCTAACAAAATAAATCAACCTCTAACCGCACACTCTTCCAAATTAAAACAAAATAAAAAGGTAGCTTATTGTGCCACCTTCCATTATATAGAAGTATAATGTATAGAACCAGGTTTCATTGTATAATATTGGTAGCTAATCCTGCATCCTATGCACAAGATGCTAGATAGCATCGTACTGGACAGCTCATCATCTTCATGTTCTTGCTTGTACAATTCCTTTCACCATTGCCACTCAATTAACAGCACGGCTGTCACAACAAGCACAATAGCGGCTACAAGTAGCTGGGTACGCTCACTGGATATGGACGGCTTGACGGCAAAATCTCTCGGCTGATGTGTCTCTGCATACATTCCTTCCGGATCATGGTGCGGATCATCGCCCGTTTTCATTAGTCATCCCCTTCTTTCCATATTCTGTATACCAATTATACACGAATTTCTGCTGACGTTCACAATCTTTTCACAAAATAATCCTGCCTTTTTCTGGAATGCTTTTCTATCCGTCTTACTCATCTACATTTTCTGCATACATCACTTTTCTACATATATAAATGTATGATCGTTTACTACGCCAACATACCTGTATCGAAATTCAGATGAAGAGGTTGCGAGCACTTCCTTAAATGGCTATGCGTATTTTATTTTTCCAATTAATTCCTTTGCCTCCGTTCCAAGACTGATTTGTTAGATGAACAATCTCAACCCATGGATTGAGTACACTTTAAGTAAGGATTGATACAATTGACAAGTAGTCTGGATTAATTCTATAATTCAGCCATGAACTAGAGAGTATAAAAAAAACTGGAGAGTTTAGAGGGGGAACCTGTAACATGAAAAGAAGTTGGCCTCTGGCCATTACAGCAATGTTGCTTGCTGGAAGTCTGACGGCATGTTCAACAGCAAATAATGCTGCTGTCGAGCCGGCAACGACGACCGTTGAAGTGACAACGGTCAAGGAACAACCGCTTGATGCGGTCTATGACCTGTCCGGCACACTTGCTGCATATGATCAAACACCAGTATCCTTCCGCATCAACGGAACCGTCGCTTCGGTGAGAGCTGATGTTGGGGATCGCGTCAATAAAGGAGCTACGCTGGCAACACTGGACACTGCCGATCTGCAGCTTCAGGTTGAAAATGCTAATCAATCGGTTGCCGCTGCAGCAGCGTCCCTGTCGAGTGCCAAGGCATCGATGACCAATGCACGAGCAGGCCAACAAGCTGCCGCTGCGGGTGTCGCGTCTGCAAGTGCACAGCTCGAAAGTGCAAAAGCAAGTCAGCAAGGCGTACTTGATGGTGCACGTCCACAGGAACGCGCTCAAGCACAAAATGCAGTCAACAAAGCTCAGATCGCCTATGATCAAGCTAAAACTGCTGCCACCCGCGCACAAACTCTTTTCGATAATGGTCTTCTTACTCAACAAGAAAAGGAACAAGCAGAAACGACACTGGAAAATGCTCAAGCTGGTCTCAAGGATGCTCAGGAGCAGCTCTCCCTCACCCTCGCTGGTGCGAAAAACTCCGATCGTGCTTCTGCTGCCGCTGCGGTCAAGCAAGCACAGGTAGGGATTGAAAATGCACAGGCTAGTGTCGCTCAAGCGAATGCCGCAGTCGAGCAGGCGAACGCTGGGGTCGAACAAGCGCAGGCTAGCTATGACCAAGCAGTCATTTCTCGTGATACGGCACAGCTTAATTTGACTCGTGCTGCTATGCAGGCTCCGGCTTCCGGTACGATTTTGACCAAAGCGATTTCGGAGGGACAAACGGTAAGCGCAGGTACAGAGATGTATACGATCGGTGAGATCAATCGCCTGAAAGTACTGCTGCCTGTACCGGATAGCGAGATTAATGAGTGGCGTGTAGGTCAGCAGGTTAGCATTAGCCTGTATGACGCCGTTCGCACAGGTAAAGTAACTCGTCTATATCCACAAACGAACGAAAATACAGGCTCGATCAGCGTTGAAGTTGCGATCAGCAATCCGAATCTGGACTGGAAACCAGGTCAGGTCGTGAATGCGTCTCGTCAGGCTTCTTCCGAAACAGGGCTGCTCGTTCCTGCTCAAGCTGTCGTTAGCTCCGGTAGTGAGCCTTATGTATTCAAGGTTGTGAATAAGAAGGCTGTAAAAACGACTGTGAAGCTGGGCAATCTGTACAATAATAACTATGAAGTGACCAGCGGTCTGAAAGTGGGCGACAAAATCGTAACACGTGGTGCCGACCGTCTCTTCAATGGTGATGATCTGAAGGTAAGTGAAGCTGCGACAACAAACGCTAAGGGTACGAACGGTAATGCCCAGTCGGGTGCAGCTTCAACCGATGCAAACGGTGAGGCAAGCGCCAATGATTAAGTATTTCGTTCAGAAACGTAAAATCACATTATTGTTCTTTGTGATGCTCATTCTGTTCGGACTGGTACAGCTTGGTCAGATGCCGAAGCAGCTGATGCCGGATATCGTGATCAAAACTGCAATTGTTACCACTACGTATGCAGGCGCCAGTCCAGAGCTGATGGAGCAGACCGTTACCGAGGTGCTGGAGCAAAAGATCAAGGAGGTCACCAACCTCAAAACGATCTCCTCCACCTCAAGCAACGGCGTTTCCTCTATTACAGTTCAAGCGGAGGATAATGCCAATGCCAAGGATACATGGAATGAGCTACGCCGTAAGGTGGAGGATGCACAGGCAGAGCTACCTGCCGATGCAGACAAGCCGACGGTTAATGATAATCTGACACAGACCTTTGTCCAATCGTTCGCGATTTATGGCAAAACAAAGCAGGATATCTATGCACTGAGCGATCTGATGAACACATGGCGTGATCAGCTTCGTTCTGTACCTGGTATTACAAATGTAGATATTCAGGGTATTCCAGATCAGCAGGTACGTATCGATGCGAATATGTCGAAGCTACAGCAATACGGCATTTCGTGGGAAACGGTAAGACAGGCGATCCAATCGGAGAATAACCGTGTACCTACCGGTAATATCACCTATCAGGATCGTAACTATCAATTGACCGTTGATAAAGCTACCGACTATAACACATTAAAAAATATCGTTGTTTCTCAGACTGATGCCGGTATTCCTGTCTACCTGAAGGATGTTGCCGATGTCGAGCTGACCAAAGAAACCGAATCGTACTTGAGCTATTACAATGGCGTTCCTTCGATCTCACTGGACGTAAGTAGCCAGACTGGCTCTGACGTACCGACGATGAACGAGCGTCTGACCGCGAAGATGAATGTTTTGAAAAAGACATTGCCTTCTAATGTCACCATGGTATCGCTATTCGCACAAAATGATGAGGTTAACCGGATTTTCGGTGATCTGATTCGTGAAATGCTTATCGCTATCGCTGCGGTTATCCTGATCTGTACGCTCGGTATGAACTGGCTGACAGCAGGCTTTGTTGCACTGGCGATTCCGATCTCGATTGCGCTGGGCTTGATCTTCTTGCCTGGTCTGGGCATTACACTCAATCAGATTACGATTGTCGGTCTCATTATCGTACTCGGGATACTGGTCGATGACGCGGTCGTCGTCAATGACAATATCGAGCGAAGGCTATCCACGCTCGGTGAAAGCCCGACCGATGCCGCTTTAAAAGGAACAAAGGAAGTCGCTATATCGATCATCACAGCGACACTGGCAACGATCTCTGCCTTCCTGCCGCTCATGGTATTGCAGGGTGATATGGGTGCATTTATTCGTCCGATTCCGACGATTATCTCGCTCTGTATGCTCGCCTCCATGATCATGTCGCTGACGATTATTCCTATTTTCCGTGAATGGTATGAAAATCGTCAGATCGAGCGTGGACGTCGTCGTAAAGATCGTCCGGCTGGTCTGCTCGGTAGACAAATTCAGGCAGTCAGCAATGGCTATGCGCATCGTCTGATGCCAAAAGTATTGAAGCGTCCAATGATCGTCGCGCTGATCGGTCTGGTCGTGAGTACATTTGCATATGGACTGGCAGCCTTCACACCGATCGAACTGTTCCCAACCTCGGAAGATCCGCAGATTACAGTCAATGTGCGTATGCCTTCCGGTACATCGCTGGAGGAAACCGATAAGGTCGTCCACAATATGGCGGAATGGCTGAAAAAGCAGCCTGAGGTTGAAAACATGGCATATGCTTCGGGTGGTGCGGCACCACAATTGTTCACTAACCTGAGCGTACTGTCCGGTAGTGGCTCCAGTGTCGGTCAGATTCTAATCACTGGACAGCATGGCATGAATGTAAAGCAAACGACAGACCGCTGGGCAGATCAGCTGGATAAGGACTATCCAGGTATCCAGACGACTGTAAGTGGTACAGCAGTCGGCGTATCGGTTGGTAAAGCGGTATCGATCCGCGTACTGGGTGATGATATCGAGGAAGTTCGTTCTCTGTCTAACCAGATTAAGCAAATTATTGGCGATACTCCAGGCACTTACGGCATTAGCGATAGCATGGGCATCGATAACTATGCACTCGACTTTGTCGTGAACAAGCAGGCGATGGATCGCTACAAGGTAACCTATTCTAACCTGACGCAAACGCTGCTCATGATGGGTAGCGGGATGAACGTAGGTAACTTCGATAATGGCGAAGACCTGATTGATATGAAGCTGTATATGAAAGGCTCTCAGACGGTTAG
Organism: Paenibacillus hunanensis; assembly: GCF_034055775.1. Taxonomy (NCBI): domain Bacteria; kingdom Bacillati; phylum Bacillota; class Bacilli; order Caryophanales; family Paenibacillaceae; genus Paenibacillus; species Paenibacillus hunanensis. The sequence continues at coordinate 4,425,567 of NZ_CP139194.1, forward strand.
CCCAACCACATTGCTGCAACAGGTCAATGTGACTAACTCGGCAGGTACACAGATTCCACTGTCACAGATCGTTAGCCTGAAGCCAACATTTTCAATTCAACAGATCGGTCGCTACAATCTACAGCGTGTGAATACGATTGAAGCGGATGTGAATGGTCGTACCGCTACTGAGGTTATGCAGGATATTACACCGAAGCTGCAACAGATGAATTTCCCGGAAGGCTATACGTATGAGATTGGCGGCGAAACGTCCGACCAGGCGGATACATTCGGCGATCTGGGTAAACTGTTCGTTGTCGCGGTGTTCCTGATCTTCATTCTGATCGTCATTCAGTTCTACTCGCTCTCGATTCCGCTCATCATTATGACGACGGTCTATCTCGCAGCAGCAGGCGGTATTCTTGGTCTGTTCCTGACACGTACACCGATCGGCTTTATGTCCGTCATGGGGATCATTGCGCTTGCGGGGATCGTCGTACGGAACGGTATCGTATTGATCGAGTTTATCGAGGATGCGCGTCATGAAGGCATGGAGCTCAAAGAAGCTGTAATTCAAGCCGCTTCTGCTCGTTTCCGTCCGATCCTGCTCACCTCGCTAACTGCGATTGTTGGTATGATCCCGATTGCTACGATCGGTGAGCTGCTGTTCCGTCCACTCGGCGTTGTTATTATCTTCGGTCTGATCTTCTCGACCATCCTGACACTGTTCGTCGTGCCATCCCTGTATATGGTTGTCGCACGCTGGAAAGAGAAACGTCAGGTACGTAAGACAGAGCGTAAGCAAAGAAGACTGGAAAAGCTAAACGCTTCTCCAAAAGTGTAATTAAATAATCGATCGTGCTCCATCTACCCGCATTTCTCATTCACGGATTGCATCCGTGGCAAGCAGCATGCATAATACGGAGTAATGATCATTTAGCGAGCAAACGGACAGATTCATGTCCGTTTGCTCCATTTTCATCACCAAAATCAAACGAACGAGCATCTCATCTCGATGCAGATTCATATCGTAGAAAGCCAGGAGGAAGCGCCCTTGAAAACAAAGGAACAGGATATTATTGAAGCGGCGGTTCGGCTTTTCTCTGAAAAAGGATATACCGCAACCTCAGTCGATGAGATTGCCAAGGAAAGTGGCATGGCAAAGGCTTCGTTTTATAAGTTTTTCCAGAGTAAGGAAGATGTGCTCATTGCAACGGTCAAGGAGCATGGACGAACGATTAGTGAAACGATTGAACGACTGTATGCGGCAACCGATCAACCACCAGAGAAAAGACTCGCCAGCTTTATCGATCTACAGCTCAACAGCGTATTAGAAAGTAAAATTCATTCCATCATGGTTTCGCTCCATGATAAAAGCATTTTGCAAAATGAGAAGCTACTGCATGCTTGCCTGTATATTGAATATCAAACCAATCAGTGGTGCACCGATTGCTTGAATCAGATTTATGGGCCGAAGGTTGATCCATTTGTATACGATATTATTTTCATGGTACGAGCGATGCTCATGCAATTTATGTTTTTGCCGATCATCGGTATTCGACCACAGGTTCCGATTCGTGAATTGAGCGATATGCTCACCAAGCTGGTCGATCATATGGTTCACAATATGATTCAGACTGATTATAAGCCGGTATGGGATTGGTCAAGTGTGGACATGTCTCCGGATCAGATTGAGAAAAGCCCGGTGTTTCAAGGTATTCTGATTCATGAGGTACTGATCGCGATGAAGCGTACCCTGCACAGTATTGAGGTTGACGAGCAGGAGCGAGCTGAATTGTGGCAGGTGCTCGGTTCACTGGAGCAAGAGATCACACGGATGGAGCGACGCTCCGGTATGATTCGGGCATTGCTTGAGTTTCTCAAGGGGTATGCCGCGCTGGAGGAATATACGTTGAAGCTACAACGTGTGCTTTCATTGCGTGAAACGTAGGATTGTCGAGCACTGGATTGATGATGGATGGCTAGCGTATGTACTCTAATGATAAGTAATTTTTCTAACGTGCAGGACGATAAATAGGACGACGTTCTCCTTGTGATTGAGGGGAAAGTCGTCCTGTTTTTGATTATTGTTAGATTGTACCTTGTCGTATAGAAGCTAGAGGATACTGTCATGCTATTGTTCAGTGTATAGATGCAATGCAGCTGGCATCGCGTCACTGATACCTAATCGCTACCGTTCATTGCTCTCTATCATTCATTGCTCGCTATCGGGTAGACATCATTCGATATTTAGTCAGTACTTCTGGTTTATCATTTAGCGTTCATAGTTCACAGCTTATCATTATATAGCCTGGTTCAATAATTACTATTATTGTCACCGCACTGCTGCTCGTCCAGACGCGCTTTCATTTGAGCAATCGTACGCTCCAGACTGGTGATCGCCTCGGTAACGACAGCGCGATCTACGCCATTTTCAAGCGCACGAGCACGCGCGAATGCACGCTCCTGCTCGGCTGCGGCACGCTCGCGTTCCAGAGACGCCCGTTCCTTCTCGTAGGTCTGACGACGCTGTAGTTCATTATATTTATCCAGCAGATCGGTAATGATTTTGTAAAAGCGTTCATAATCCTGAATAACATCATCGAGGAAATAGTCGACCTCTTCCTGCGAATAGCCTCGCATTTTGGTCGGAAAATCCTTTTCATGAATCGTAAGCGCATCAAATTGGATGCCTAGCTGCTTGAATAGACGCTTCTGCTCTTCCAGCTTGCGCTGATAATTCTCATCTACAGCCATTTTCATCAATCCCCTCATTCCTGTTCGCGTGCCTTGAGCCGCTACTTTATCTGCTTATTAATGTATCACAAACGATGCGTTTGGCAAAATGTCCATACTTGCCTGATACTGCTCTTTTCATTAGCACTTGTTTGCGGCAAAATAAAAGCGGACACTGTAGTCCTTAATGATACAATGATGTAGTCCCTAATTGAAGCGAATACGAAGGATGTGCGATAGTATGTTTTTGAAAAAACAATCCGTACAGCGTGACGGGCGAATCTATACATATTATAGATTGGTAGAATCGTACCGTGATGCCGATGGCAATGCACGCCACAGGATAATCCGCTATCTGGGAAAGCTAGCGGATGAACAAATTATGCTCATCCGTGAGCAATTGAAAAAGCAGAATATCGACCAAGCGATTATCGATCAGATCCTACAGGGGGAGTATACTACATTAGAAGCTAGTACAACGCATGTGAACGATACGGATGATCATCATACATCTACATGGAGCACTTCCATTACATCCACCTCTCTCCCCCTCTGGATTCCAGTGTCGTTTACAAGTTTGCATTTTGATGCGGTGAACGGGCAGGAATGGAATGTAGCTGATGGAGATACCTTATTTTTTGTACATCAAGGTCAGGCTGATGTAACTATTCGTGGGCGTAAAATGGTCATGACATCGCAGCAGGTATTATCTTGCCCGGATCAAACTGGCGTGCATATCGGCAGCTTGGATAATCAGCCGCTGATGCTTCAGCGACTTGTTTTTCGTTCGAATGTTACAGCCACAACCGGGTTGTTCCCTATAGATAAGACGCTGAGTGATTCGCAGAGCACACCGATCATGCTACAGATTCAGTCCCCCGCTGAGATGCTACGATTGTGCAATGAGCTGGAAAATTATAATGTGAATATGACTTCCCACCATGCTCAGCAGCCTATCACAATGCTCGCTATGTATCGCTGCTTTTATGAGCTATTGCATCTGATTGCGCTGGAGACAGCGGGGGCAAAGCATGACGAACATTTATCCTTTCAGCAAATGCTTCAATATGTACGAACTCATTTCCGTGATGATCTGCGGCGAGATGAGCTAGCACGCAAGATGGGCATGACACCAGAGCACTTTTCACGGGTATTTCGCAGTCGTCAGGGATGTTCATTCAGCGATTATTTATCCCGGCTACGACTGCATCAGGCACGGCTGGAGTTGCAATTATCACAGACCAGTCTGGAGGAGATTGCTCGGCGTTGTGGATATAGTGATGTGCACTATTTTAGCCGTAAATTCAGGCAGCGCTTCGGGATGCCACCACGACAGTATATTACTGCGCCCAAGCAATATGTAAGCTGGAATATGCCACTAACTGCGATGCTGCTACAGCTAGGCATCGTGCCTATTGCCGGACAGATCGATATGGAGGTGCTACGCCATTTCCCAGAGCTGGTGAAGCTTGTCGAGCATGCAGTATTGCAGCAAGCGGAGGATGAGCATACGCAGACAGATAAGCAAGCGAATGTAGCAAGTGCAACGAACGTGGACAATAAGACGCATGTTCTCCTTCCTGCTCCTTCACTTGTTCTATTGCAGCAGCGGCAGCCTGATCTTGTCTTTGCCTATGACGATGATCCGCAAAGTGAGCAGCTACATATCTATGCACCAGTACAACGGCTAGACATCCAGCATTATAACTGGCGGCAACAATGGCTCTGGCTGGCAGAGCGAGTGCAGCGCAGTCCGCAGGCGCAACAATGGCTACAGCAATGGGATACGAAGCTACGAGAAGCAAGACAACAGATGCAGAGCTGGTTGGAGCGACGTGAAACGGTAGGCATCTACAAGATCGTATCAGAGAAAGTATATGTATATGGTAATTTACGTAGTATGGGCGGATCTCTTATCTATGATGGGCTCCACTGTGAACCTCCAGTACAAGTACGTCAGCAACTGATTGATACAGGGCGTCTGAATATAGAAGTATCACTGGAACAATTGCACCATTATGCGGCTGATCATATGATTGTGATTTATTATCCGATGGAGCATCAGAATGCAGCACAGTATGGAACACAGCGACAGACAGAGGTTCCAGTTATGACATCTCCACTATGGCAACAATTACCGGCTGTTCAATCAGGACAGGTGCATATGATGGATCGACATCTCTTTTACGGATTCGATCCACTTTCTCAGCAATTGCAGCTCCAGGCATGGATGGATAGCATCGCATCATATTTGTGATTGTAAGTTATCATCATTGTCCATAGACGTTCCTGCAACAGGTTGATATGATTCTATTTGATAATCATTATCAATTAGTAAATAGGAGGAATGAATATGAATAATCGGCTGTTTTCCCAATCAGCCTGTATGATAGCGTTAACGGTGATGCTATGCATGCTGCTCGCTGCCTGTGGAGCTCAAAACACTCCGGCATCATCTGATTCGGCTGCGACTACATCATCCAATGCAGCATCGACTGACACTTCCGCTACGCGAACGATTGATACGGCAAAGGGAAAGATTACGATCCCAGCACATCCGCAGCGCATCGTATCTACATACTATCATGGTACATTGATCGCGCTTGGTCTGAAGCCTGTTGGTGCTAACAAAGAATGGTGGATGGGCAGTCCGTTCTTGAAAGAACAGGAACAAGGGATCGAAGACGTTGGGGCACCTACATCAATGGAAAAGGTAATCGCGCTCCATCCCGATCTGATCGTTATCAACGACTTTGATGTGAAAGCCTATGATGAACTGAGCAAAATCGCACCTACGCTATATGTTCCGTACACTGCCTACAAAAATCCAAAAGAAGAAATCGAATTGTTCGGCAAGCTACTTGGACGTGAACAACAGGCTGAGGCATGGCTCAAGCAATACGATGAAACCGCTACGGCTGCACGTGCCAAAATTAAAAATGTCGTCAAACCTGGCGAAACTGCGGTGTTAATCAATGTACGTGAGAAGGATGTTGCTATTCTTGGCGATAACTATGGACGCGGTGGGTATGCATTGTATGATGGTATACAATTCAAACCACTGGACAATGTAAAAAAAGAAGTGATCGACAGCGGCAAGCAGATCTTACAGATTCAGCTTGAAAGTTTGCCGGAATATGCAAATGCCGATCATATCTTTATCTGCTTTAACGACGGCACGACCGAAGCACAGAAAAACACGATCCTAAATAGCTCAATCTGGAAAAACTTGCCCGCTGTGAAAAGTGGTCAGGTGTACGATCTGCCGTATGATACGTTCTCTTACTACGATCCAGAATCAATCGTAGGTCAGATGGGATTACTTGCAGATATGATTGTAGCTAAAAGTAAATAATGTTGCCGGCTAACAAGATTGCATAATTGGATAATGAACGCCTGTATCGTGTACTGACTATACTTTGTTTTGTATGATGTATTACGTATAGCTTATAACGGAATAGCCTGATCCTACGCATGCATAGAGGCGTTGGAATCAGGCTATTTTTAGGTCATCACTATGATTTATAGTAATAATCTGCGCACAAACTGCATGTATATCTACCTCAGTTGCTTGCTCTTCAATCTTATCCTTTAATTCCACCAATCGTTAACCCTTTAACAAAATACTTCTGGAAAAATGGATACGCGCATAGGATCGGTGTTAGCACGATCACGAGAATTGCCATCCGTGCGCCTTCGGCTGGAATCTGGGCAAGCAGCATATTGTTCGTTGCTGAGGTGGCGTTATTCGTGACAAAGTCGATATTCGATTGTAGCTTCATCAGCATGTATTGCAGGCTGACTAGCTTCGGATTCGTAATATAGAGTTGTCCGAGAAACCAGTCATTCCAGTACGTGACGAGTGTGAATAAGCCGACCGTAGCCAGTCCTGGCTTGGATAGTGGCAGGACGATCCGTCCGAAAATATACCATTCTCCTGCCCCATCAATCCGTGCTGCCTCCAGAATAGCTGTCTCAATTGACTGCTGCATAAACGTACGTAAAATAATCACATTAAACGCACTGAGCGAATACGGCAAAATCAAAATCCAGAATGTATCCGCCAGATGCAACACATTCGTATTCACAATATACGAGGGCACCAATCCACCATTGAATAGCATTGTGAAAAAGAGTAAAAATGCCATAATATTACGATAACGAAAATCACGACGGGACAGCACATAAGCGAACAGCGAAGTTACAATCAGGCTAAATAGCGTCCCCATAGCGGTGACGCCAATCGTCACATAAGCCGACTGCACAATCTGCTCGCCATTACGGAAAATATAGCGATATGCATCCAGACTCCACTGCGAAGGCCAGAACTGATAGCCTTTTGCCGACAGGCTGGCTTCACTCGTAAAGGAAATGGCATACACGAGTATAATTGGAATGATGCAAATCACCGCCAGTACGGTCAGAAGCGTATGAAATACCATATTCCAGCTACGTGGAAGCTGGTTGAATCGATTGGATGTGTGCTCCATGCTACAACCCTCCTTTTAGAACAATGCGCTGTCACGATCGACTTTTTTGACAATCCAGTTCGTGAGAATGACAAGTACAAAGCCGACAAACGACTGATACAGCCCTGCCGCCGCGGTCATTCCATAGTTGCCCATCGTAACGAGTCCGTTGTAGACATACGTATCGATCACCTGCGTCACTGGATAGAGCGCACCGGAGTTATACGTTACCTGATAAAAGAGTCCAAAATCTGCATAGAAGATTTTGCCGATGCTCAAGATCGTCATGATGATAATGATCGGGCGCAGACACGGTAGCGTAATGTAGCGAATCTGTTGCCATTTATTCGCTCCATCAATGGTCGCTGCTTCGTAATAGTCGGGCGAGATGCCTGTTACCGAAGCAAGGTAAATGATGCTGTTATAGCCGACACTTTTCCAGAAAAAGACGAAGATAAGGATATACGGCCAATATGTCATATCCGTATAGAAGTTGATCGGATGAAAGCCCATATAAGAGAGCAGCTGATTCACAATACCTTTATCTGCACTCAAAAAGGCGTAGAAAATAAGCGCAACAATCGTCCACGACAGAAAATACGGCATGATGAGAATCGTCTGATAGGTCTTCGATAAAAAGCGGCTACGAATCTCATCCAGTATAATCGCCAGCGCTACCGATAGAATCAGTCCAATGACGATAAAGACCAGATTATACAGCAGCGTATTGCGTGTAATCAGCCAGGCATCGCCTTTGAACAGGTACTTAAAATTATCGAACCCGACCCATGGACTGCCTAAAATCCCGTCATAAAAGTTATAGTTTTTGAATGCGAGAATAACGCCGAACATCGGCATATAGTTGAATAGCACCAGCAGGATCAGCGCAGGCAATGCCATGACGAATAGCGCCCCGTGCTTGCGTAGCTCATACAGAAATGTCATCGTCTATCCTCCCTGTAATCGTAGATGTTGGTAGGTTGAAGCTCGCCCGTTGATCGATCTGTCCTTAGCTGTACGGTTACGGTTACGGTTACGGTTACGGTTACGGTTACGGTTACGGTTACGGTTACTGGCGATTTTGAAAGTAATACTGGCGGCAAAAGCAAGGATAGAACGAGCCCTTCTGCTCTATGTCGCTTTTTACTTCCTAACAGCATAAGGGGCGGAAGGTTTGCTTCCGCCCCGCATTGCCATGGATGGCTCAATTTCGCCTATGACTTCGTCTGCTCGGACTTCCACTGATCGTACTGGGATTGCATTTCACTAATAAGCTCGTCCACACCAGCATCCTTGAGCTTCTGGATGAACATCGGTAAATACTGATCAGGATTCACAGTTCCCCTGACAAGCGGCGGGTAAAATTGACTGATCACATTATTGATCGCTGCAATCTGCGTCTGTACCGGTGTCGTATCAAAGTTAAAGCCGAGCGCTGGCGATGGTGTATTATTGTCCTCGAACACCTTGAATTGCTCTAATGTATCCTTCGGATACGACTGATCATAATAGAAAATATTCACATTGCCCCACATCCAGCCATAGCCATAATCATAGTCCGGGTTGAGCGGATCAACGCCCTCGGCAGGCTTGATAAACGTTTTATCGACCTTGACGTAATCCTGTCCTTCGATCCCATGTACAAACATATTGGCTAACACCGGATCGGTGTACAGCAGATTGAGGAACATCATCGCACGCTCTGGATTTTTGGATGAGCGTGGAATCGCAAAGCCGCCGCCCTGCACGTCACTCGTCTCGATGACACCTTTACCGAGATTTTGGTATACGAGTGGATATCCAAGCTGTGCGCTACGCTTGTACACATAGTTCGGCGCATACAGCAGCGAGCCCGCGAATACCTTGCCTGCCTTCCAATCGCCTTCACTCTGATACTCGACATCCTTAGGCGTGTAGCCCGCTTGATTCCAGCGATAGGCTGTCTCTACGAACTCCTTGAACTCCGGCGTTTCGTATTGATCGAATATCTTATCATCAGAGCGCTTGTAGTATGGCTGATCGCCTACATTGATCACGCCAGGCAGATTCCAATCACCCGACATATGCTGAACAGGAATGGAGCGATACATGCCTTCCGAGCCATCCAGCGGCAGGATACTCGGATCCTTCTCATGCACTGTTTTTAGAATCGGCTCCATGTCCTTCCACGACTTGATGCTATTGGTATCGATTTTGTATTTTTCCACCATGTCCTTCCGCATCAGCACGCCTACCTGGTGGCCTACTTCCTTGTAGCTTGGTACAGCGTAAATTTCATTTTTAACGGTCATCCCTTTCCAGAGGGTATCCGGTATGGTCTTTTTTAAGTCCTGACCGTATTTGTCCATCAGGGAGCTGAGCGGGGTGAAGGCTTGCTTGGACACGTTGGACAGATAGTTATTCGTCCATGAGCTGGTGAAGACGATATCCATCGGCTGTCCTGAAGCGAGCATGACCGGAACCTTCGTCTCAAAGTCACTGCCTTCCATCGTGACCACCTTGACCGTAGCATTGATCTTTTCTTTTAAATATTTGTTGATCGCCTGCATGACGCGCTCCTGACCCTTCATCGGTGTCGCGTAGTTATAGAAAACTAGCTCTACAGGTGCCAGTTCACCATTAGCTCCTGTTGCCGAGCTGCTATCACTGGAGCCTCCACATGCAGACAATACAACGGACAATAACAGGATTACCGCCAGGCTCAGACACCAGGCTTTTGACTTGTGCAGCATTGCTTCATCCCCTTTTCGTCATATCCAAAGCTTGATCCCATGCCTTGCGTAATCCATCACTTCCATCGTTTGACCCATAGCTTATCCAGTATGATCGGGAGCAGGCTATGCTGCGCTCGTATCCAGATTCTCGCTCAATCTATGCCCATTATCGCTTCCATCAGATCGCTAATAGATTACTAATTCGTTGTTTGTAGAATCGTAATCTGTATAGGTGATCGCAAACATAGATATGAATAGAGCAGAGCGGACGAATGCTAGAGATATCATATGCTCTGTTCATCGTTTATCCGCTCCGCGCTATATCACCAAGCTTGAACGTTAACTGGACGTTGATCCGTGCTTGATTCATCGGAAGTGATGTGCTGGTTGTGTGTATTGCTCTTAGCTTTATTATCATGTACCTGCCGTGATAGAGGTAGCGTACTTTTTTTAGATAAGGTGTATATTTTTTAGGTAAGCGTTATCTTCTATCTTTTAGTGGAAGTGTAATGATAGCTTTCATCACTTCATTTACATATTCAAAATGTAATCCATAGCGTGCATCGGCATAATGCAGGCGGATACGCTGATGCACATTGCTAATGCCAATCCCATCTGAGCTGGGCAGGCTGTCCTGCTGCTGATTTAAATAGTCGTTGAGCTGGCTGATATTGCCACCGGGCCCATTGTCCTCAACGATTAACAGCACTACAAGCGGTGCTTTACTCGCTGTAGATAGAGTTGCTAGAGTCGGTAGAGCAGCTATATCCATATCGGTTACTGGAGGAACGAGCATCGTAGCCGCTGGTGAAGCTAGTTCTTGATCTTTTGTTTGCTCTTGTGTTTGTGTTTGTGTTTGTTCTTCCTCTGACACAATCCTTGCCCGCAACGTGATTTGTCCCTGTCCAGCTTGTCGCTCCGTACCGTGCTGAATCGCATTTTCAATCAATGGCTGAATGATAAACTTGGGCACACGATACAGATGCAGCCGCGGATCAATATCGTAGGCGATATCAAAATTATTGCCATACCGCATTTGCTGAATACTCACATAATTGCGCACATGATCGATCTCCTGCTCCAGCGGCACCTGCTCGCCTGGCTCACGGATGCTATAGCGCAAAATTGCCGCTAAGGAAGATACCATCGTAGCGATATCATCCTCGCCACGAGTGAGCGCCATCCAGTTGACTGAATCCAGTGTGTTGTAAATAAAATGCGGATTAATCTGCGCCTGTAATGCCTTTAGCTCTGCCTGCTTTTCCCGCTCTCCACTACGCATCACATCATCCACCAGATCGTTAATCCGTTGCATCAGATTGTTAAATTGGCGGTATAACACGCCCACCTCATTCGTCTCTGGCGGCTCAATAAACACATCGATTGTCGATTCATCCTTGATGCCCTTCATTACTCGTGCCAAGCGAATAATCGGACGTGCAATGCTATTAGAGACGAGTAGTGTCAGGATCGCGCTGACGATAATCACGAGCGCTGTAATGCCAACAATCATATAGCGAATAACGGATAACTTCTCCGTCACTTCACTGTAGGGAATTAACGCAACCAGATTCCAGCCCCATTTGAGTGGATACAGATCGGCAATATAACGAATCCCGTTGTAACGCAGATCGGTGCTGCCTCCTACATCGGTATATTCCAGCAGCGGCGCAAGCTGTCCTCCCTCGGTAATCTGCACGCCAGGCCATGAGCGATCATTGCTATACAGCACCCGATTGGTCTGATCCACCAGCAGCATCCGTGTGCCTGTGGTGAGCTGCGAGCTTTCAATCTGACGACCAAATTCATTTTTATCGATAGCGATCACGACAACGCCCATCTCGTTATTGCTATTCATAACGAGCGGATTACGTACCTGCTTCGCTACATACACATGCTCCTGATCGCCTGCCGCGTAGAAAATATTGAGCGTACCCTGTAGCTCTACCGTCCGCTTGTACCATGCTTCGGTCTTCGCCAGCTCCGGACTGAAAAAGCGATTCCCTCCACCCATATCAGGTAGACTGCTCAATAGCTGCAAGCCCGTCACAGGCAAGGTATTTACTACCGGCGAACGACCGCTGACAAAGAAAAGCGCTGAGTACGAGTTCACCACGCTACTCAGCGGCACATCCAGATATTTGATAAACTGCTGATTCATAATATTCAAATTCCGATAGCGCTCAATCTCATCTGTAGCCGATTCGTTTAAAATATCGGCAATCGTTTTGTCAGTCGAAAAGTAATAGGTCGCCTGATCAATGCTCGTCTCCACTGTCTGAATGTTGTTGCGGCTTTGCAGCATGATATTTTGCTGATCCTCTAATAGCTGCTCACGCATAATACCAGTGAACACCATATAGAGAATGCCACTGGATAATAGCGCCGATAGCGTGATCACACCGATAAAAAGAACTGCAATTTTTCCGCGAATGCCTCTGCGATCAAGCCAGCCGAGCATGCGACTGCGCAGCCTCATGGACGTCCACCACTAATCGGCGCTCCATTCAGATATAGATTCCGATATTCCGATGGGGTCATGCCTTCCTGCTTTTTGAACACTCTGGCAAAATAATGGGCATCCTGAAAACCGAGCTGCTCGGACACCATATAGACAGGTATGGCTGGATGCAGCAGCAAGCGACGCGCCTGCTCCATTCGAATGCTCGTAATATAGCTGCCCAGCTTCATACCTGTGCTCTGACTGAATACAGCACTCACATAAGCAGGAGAGCGGTTCAACTGATCTGCAATGCTAGCGAGTGATAGATCCGGATCACTCATATGCTCCTGCACATGACGCTTCACATAATCCACGAGCACATGCTGCCGATCATCTCGCTTTTCGCTGGCATGCACCAGCATGCTCTCACATTGCTGACAGATCCATGCGATCATCTCTGCCGGTGTTTTCAGCTCCAGCAGACGATGCAACTGCCCATCCAGCTCGCCAAAGGCACGCTGATGCCCCTGATCAATACGTTCACCAAACTCAAACAATAGATTAAGCACCCGTACACAGAGCGCCTTAATCTCTGCTGGTGGCAATTCCGCCGCTAGCTGATGATCGAAAAGCTGCCTAAAAAAAGGCATGTCGCCCGTTTGCAACGCTTCAATGCAGCACTGCTCCAGCTCTCGTCCAAACAGTGATGTATAGTGATCATGCTGCTGATGCTTACGCTCAGACAGACCGCGGATATACTCGGTAAGCTGTTCAATATCAGTGCGTGTGATCGGCTTGACGATATAGCGCTGCACGCCATACTGCATCGCCTGACGAGCATACTCAAAATCCTCATGTGCACTGAGTAGCACAATCGCGGTATCGATCTGTTGTTCATGAATCTGGCGGCACAGCTCCAGCCCGTCCATGATAGGCATCTTAATATCTGTAATAATCAGATCAGGATGATGATTCTGCGCAATCTCAAGCGCTTCGCTTCCGTTACGCGCTTCTCCAACAATATGAGCGTTCAATTGCTGCCAGGGAATTATCTGGCGCAAGCCTTTTGTTACAATGATATCGTCGTCCACTAGCAATACTCTCATGAGGGTCACCTTCTGTCGAATATGGGTTAGTTGTCAGACATGGGCAATGGGTTGGAAATGAATTGTTCATATTTTAGCGCTTTTTGGCGAATGATGGCAATAGTTCTGACATCCTTGATTATGTTTTACGACATCTAAATTATCTTTGATCGGGATATGTTAGTTGATGTGGAAGATAGACACCACTCCGAGAAGGAATAAGGGGCGGACTCCGGTCTCGCACAGGAATCTACGGAGTAAAATCATAATGTAGATTCCCGTGCTCAAAGGTCGTCCTTCCCCCTATTTCCTTCCCTCCGTTCCGTGCGACTCGCATTCAATTGCTTATATTTGACAGTTCACGTCCATGTATTTCCAACTATAAGATTTGGCTCCTCAACTTTAAAATCTTACGAACTTCAATTCAAAATCTGATCTATTGCATCTCACGAAAAATGTAACCGTCTTATAAAATAAGTGACTCTGATATATAACAGCAATATTCACATTTAGAGTAGTTGGTTTAACGTGGTCAGTTTATTAATAGTTTCATAACTTGAATGCGATTTATTTGAGTTATGAGGCTAGTTATAGTTCTTCACAGCAGAGAGAAGTGGTAGCAGCATATCTCCTAAGAAACGATATTTTATGTGTGCCATGTACATGTACTCATTTATTGATTAGGATGCTGGTTGTTGATTGCTCTGATTCTTAGATCGAAATGGTAGGCATGACGATAAACAAAAAATCAGCCTGTGTTCAGGCTGATTTGGGATTGGTGGGTGGGAGGATTTTTGCTGATTTGTATTTAATAATGAGCAAGTGATTGCATATATTGCATATGCTTGGATTATTCTTTTACTTTTTGGCTTTGTTGATCTTCATGCTCAGCTTGTATGCAAACGGAATACATGTGCGATGGGTGCTTTGTTTTCATTTACAGCTGTTGTTGGCAGGTCTACCTCGATTCCTTGTTCTGTCTGGCGGAAGGTCAGGTTGGTTAGCACTTCTTCGCCTAGCAGGTCGATGGATTGGATTTGGGCTTGATAAGGAATTAGGTGTATGGAGGGTACGGGTGTATCTTCGTTTGAATACAGGTAACTGGCGTATACACGTTGCTCGGCAGCGCGTTCGGTGAATGCCCAGTTGTCTGTATAGACGGGCTCGCAGCTGCGCGTTTCATAGACGGCTTCGCCATAGGTGTTCAGCCAGGCGCCGAGTCCTTTGATGCGTGCGATAGCTCCGGCGGGTAAGCGTCCGTCGGGTTGGGGGCCTACGTTTAGGGCGAGGTTGCCGCCTTTGGATACGATCTCCATGAGCATGTGGACGAGCTCGCGTACCGATTTGTACTCGTCCTCATAGCGGAAGGAGAAGGAGGTCCCCATCGTGACGCAGCTTTCCCATGGAATCGACATCGCATGCTCCGGTACGGTCTGCTCAGGGGTGACAATATTCTCGTACGCACCGCCTACGGTACGGTCGGCAGCGAGTAGCCATGGTTGGTGCTCGCGCATTCGGTCGACAATTTCGCCGAGTCGAATGTCCTGCCCGCCTTTGCCTGGACGAACCCAGCCAGCATCCAGCCATAACACATCAACGCGTCCGTATCGGGTCAGCAGCTCTTCGATCTGCTGATGGGTAAATTGTACAAACTCCTCCCACAGCCACGGATATTGATGCGGATCATAGCTCGGTCCGCGCCAGCTATGATCGCCGCGCTCCATGCCATCTGTCCAGTAATAAGGAGTATGCCAGTCTGCTTTGGAAAAATAAGCCGAGATCGCCAGCCCCTGCTGACGGAAGGCTTCGAACAGATGTCCGACGATATCCGCATACCGATGCTGATGAAACGGCGTCTCCTTGCCCGTAATCCGATAATCGGTCGTATATGTATCCCACATACAGAAGCCATCATGGTGCTTGGTCGTAAAATTTAGATAGCGAAAGCCGCCTTCCTTCGCGAGCTCAGCCCATACATCGGGCTGGAAGCGAATTGGGTTAAAGGTACGATTCAAGCCGAAGTATTCACGCTTGAGCTGCTGAGGGTCAGGCTGCCAGTCGATACCATCACGTGACCAGTCTCCATCGTCATCGCTCAGTGCCCACGATTCAACGACACCAAGCTGTGAATAAGGCCCCCAGTGCATCATCAGCCCCAGCTTCTGATCTTTGAACCATTCCAGACGCTCCAGTATATACGGGTCTTCTGGCTTCACCCATGATTCTTCACTGCTATAATTATGAACGCCACCCTGTACCTCCAATAGCTTGTCGAGCTGCTGCTGTTCCTTCTCCGTCATCTGCTGTTCACTCATCGTATGACCTCCCTATTCTTGTTCATCCAATAGCTGTTATACAAGGATTACAGACTATGCACTTATTTCCTTCGGGAACATTTTGCGATTAGGTGGAATATTTTTGGATACCTGCTTTTATGTCTACGATTATGTGTCGAGCAGTCCCTTTTTCATTGCTGTATAGACCAGATTGGAAAATAAGCTATTCGACCATGCAAACCACGGCCTTGTAAACGTATGCGGATCATCTGCATGAAAGCCCTCATGCATATAGCCGGTATCTGCATCCGTTGCTTCCAGCATATCGATCATCGCCAGCATTTCCTCATCCGTGGATGCAGTTAATCCCTGCATCGACAACCCCATATGCCATACATAGTCCGGTGGAGTGTGCGGACTTCCCATTCCGCTTGCCGCTTCACCTTCAAAATAAAAGGGATTTTCCGTACTCAAAATAAACTGACGGGTTCGCAGATAGGTCGGATCATCCGGCGCACAGTAGCCCAAGTAGGGCATCGACAGCAAACTTGGCGTTCCTGCATCGTCCATCAGACAGTAGTTACCAAAGCCATCCGTTTCATACGCATAGATCAGTCCATGCTGTGGATGACGGTACATGCCATACAGCTCAATCCCATGCTGTACCTCTTCCTCCATCACAGCCAGCTCCTCAGCAAACGCCATATCCCGATAGACGAAGCGTACCATCTCCTGCATCTGGCGCAGACAGACGACAACAAACATATTTGCTGGAATATTGTAATGCAGCTCACACGCATCATCGCTTGGACGAAAGCCTGACCAGATCATACCGGTATAGCTTACCGGCATGCCCATGCCGCGATTACGAATCGTATCAATCGCCGGACAATTGCGGCGGGTAAAACGATACGGCGATTCCTCCATATGACGCTGCTCTGTCCGCCACAACTCATAGATCGTACGCAGACCTTGCTTAAAGCCACTATCAAACAGCTCGGTGCTGCCGCTTGCCTTCCAGTAATGATAGGCAAGCCTTATCGTAAAGCAGAGCGAATCCAGCTCGAATTTGCGCTCCCATACCCAGGGGCCCATCTCCGTCTCATCCGCCGGATCCCAGTGCCAGTCATTGGCGGTCTCGTTAAAGGCATTCGCATATGGATCGATCGATAAATAAAACATATGCCGCCGAATCAAGCCGCTAATAATACCCTGTAGCTTCTCATCCTCACCACATAACGGCACATAATGCATCAATTGCTCCACTGAATCACGTAGCCATAGCGCTGGAATATCTCCTGTGATCACAAAGGTTGTGCCATCGTCCAGTAGCTTGGTTGTCGTTTCCAATGTGTTAGGAAAGCAATTACGAAATTGCTTCGCCAGCTTCGGACGATGCTGAAGGCGGCGATCCGCTTCCTCCAGCACCGCCTTCACCGCATCTGGTAATTCAAACGATGTCATCGTAATATGAGCCATATTCTGCGTCATGGGTTATTCACTGCCTTTCCATTTCAGCGTTTTGATCTCGTATGGTTTGAAGGTTAACTCTAATCGACCCGCCTGTGTTTCCAAACGTTGCTGCTCGTCTTCCAGCAGATTGGTCAGTAGCCAGTACCCTATTCCGGTATGCCCATTCGAATTAGCAGATGGCATCGTCAATACTGCTTTGCTCCGACTACCGGAAGATTCGTACAAACGGAAAATCGTACCCTCACCATCCTCGGCAGGCTTGATCGTATCGAGTACGACGTGCTTGCTGTTGAAATGCAGCAGGGAAACACCTGCTGGTTTCGGATGTGATTGGTTAGCATGCGATTCAAATGGTATCGATGCAGGTGGAACTGCTGATGCTTTCGCAGTCGTAGATGATTGGAAAGGTGTTGCGTTTGGTATGCCACCGATCGATTCCGTATCACGATTAGAGATGTTTGAACGAGCATGTACATCCGATACAGAAGATGGTGTCTGATCGCTTTCACTGGTATGAACCGGGGCAAGCAGGCGTACAGGCACCTGCTGATTCAGTTCAGCGGCTGCACGCACGATATGCGCCTCGCGCCAGTTCCCACCATGTGGCAATAATGAATACGTGAATTCATGCTGTCCGATATCTGCTGCATGATCCGGCCATTTTGGAGCGCGAAGCAGCGATAATCGCATATGTCCATCCTTGATGTCATAGCCGTATTTGCAATCATTCAGCAGACTTACGCCGTAATCACCCTCAGATACATCTGCCCAGCGATGCCCGCATACCTCGAATTGCGCGCGCTCCCATGATGTGTTGTTATTCATCGTCCGCTCCAGCGCGCCAAACGGAATCTCATATGTCGCCTGCTCGGCAATCAGATCAACCGGAAAGCTGACCTTGAGTAGCTTATGACTTTCCTGCCAGTCTACAGTCGTCTTAAAATCAATTCGCCGATGCGCCGTGTACAGATATAGATCCTGCGTAATCGTGGAGCCGCCAATTTCCCAACGGAAACGTAAAATATCTCCCGTGCTTCCACGCATCACAACCTGAGAAAAAAGTAGGTTCGCACGTCCTGCCGATTGCGCTGCAAACTGTGGATCGATATCCCAAGCATCCCAAAGCGTTGGACGGTCATGATAATAGCCAAATACATTTCCAGCATGCTCTGGCTTGAGCACCTCGCGCTCATATTCCTTGTCATAGAGCGAAGCTACCTCACCCTGCTCATTAAAACGGATCGAATAATACGGTGTCTCCCATACGGCAGGCACCTCTGCACCAAGCACGATATCTGCTGGGCTGCGCACCTCATCCTCATGCTCGTATTCGTGCAGAACGGATGCACTCGTTTCAGCCACCTGCTCGGCTTCGCGCAGCCAGATCGTGGTATAACCAAAGGCTGGAATCGACGGCACATGAATACGCAAAATAAACTTTGCTGTCGCTGACTGCTCGCTTTTAGATGGAGGGGTCGCTGTAGACTGCTCCAGTCCTTGCGATTCTGCTGGTTGCTGCACGTCTCCATTGGCATGATGTATTTGCGCTTGTGCCGAAAGAGCTTCCGAAGGTGCTGTCGCTTTGGATGTTAACGCCTGTTGCACTCTTTGCATAGGAACAAGTCCGGGTAGCTTTTCACGTGCTACGCTAAAGCGAGCAGGTGGTGCTTCTACAGGCTGTGGCTCCGGTTCAGCCAGCTCCAATACGACAACGTCGCAGGATAACCTTTGTCCCTGCTCATCAAAGGCAGCTAATCCGTGCAGTTCATCCCCACCCGCAATCTCAATCCAGTCGCTGCGTTCCCAGCCTAGACTGTTGAATACGACATAGGAGATACCTGTTTGTGCAGGTTGGTCTGTGCTTGTCGCTGTATCGGTTATTGCATCTGCCGCTTTATCTATATTCGTGCTGATTTCTGCGTTCGTAGGGCTTGCCGAATCAGTAGCTATATGGCGATTACGATCATTTTGCAAAATCGACTGTGTCCACATATCGAGTGCCTGATCAAGCGCCGTCTGCCCGATACGCAAAATCTCCTCATACTCCACATCCGATGTGCGATACACCTCATGGATCGCCGACCCCGGCACAATATCGTGAAATTGATTTAGCATAATGCCCAGCCAGCCCTGCTTGAACAACGCAGCAGTGATCGGCTGTTGATCCACATCATCGCCGCGATGTAGCAATAACGGACTTACCGAATACGTAGCAGCTTCGGCATCATGCGCTGCTGCCTGACCGGAGACAGTATAGGGCTGCGTAGATGAATTAGGCTGAATTTCACTCTGTCCAGTACGTTCTGCTCCATGATGATCCGTATCGCCTGTCGCCAGACTGCTTGTGCCAAGTCGCAGCATCGCCAGTCGCTCCCATATTTCTGCTTCACGATATAAAATCTCCGCTTTGCGATTGTAGCGCTTGTTCCAAGCCTGCGTCGTATACGTGCCACGATGCAGCTCCAGATACAGATCGCCTCGCCATACAGGCAGTTCCGGCTCCTGCTGGCTAATATGTTCAAAAAATTCCTTTGCCGTGCCAAACTCTGCCTTCGGTTGACCGATCATCCACTCGGCATGCTGTACGTATTCGACCATCGGCTCGGTCACACCGCCACCGCCATCACCATGTCCATACAGCAGCATTTGCTCTGGATGCACATCCTTTTGCCGAAACGATTGCCAGTGCTCATCGATATCCTTGACTGTCGTCGATTCATTCACACCATGGTTTAGATAGGACAATACTGGCGTGCCATCGATCCCGACCCATTGAAACAGATCATAAGGGAACACATTCGTATCATTCCAATTCAGCTTGGTCGTCATAAAGTAATCGATCTCTGCCTGCCTTAGCAGCTGAGGTAACGAAGCGGCATAGCCGAATGTATCGGGCAGCCATTCAATCGATGAGGTCTGTCCAAACTCCTCCCGATAAAAGCGTTGCCCATACAGCAGCTGGCGTGCCAGCGATTCGCCGCTCGGAATATTCAGATCTGGCTCAAGCCACATGCCTCCAACTAGCTCCCAGCGTCCTTCGGCAACGTATTGCTTGATTTTGACGTACAGCTCCGGATAATGATCCTTTACATAAGCGAATAGCTGAGGCTGACTCTGGGTGTAGACAAACTCTGGATATTGCTCCAATAGCGTACACATCGTTGAAAACGTACGACTCGTCTTGCGCACTGTCTCCCGTACCGGCCATAGCCATGCCAGATCGATATGCGATTGCCCGACCATAATCATCCGGCCATTCGTCTCCGTATCCGGCGCATACTTGCCTACACGCTCACGCAGCAATTGCTGTAGCTGCTCCCATGGCTGGGACATATGCCATGATTCCTCCGGTAAGTCATAGGCAATCTGCATGCATTCCTCTAATGCTTGCTGAATCTCATTACGGCGTAGCTCGCCTTCTGGTAAACGCTGTGCCGCATCCCTGGCTATTCGAATACTGTGCATCAGACTGCGTAGTCCGGCATTGATCTGCACAATACTGGAGGTAAAGCCATGTAATGGCGCGACGAACTCCGGTTGTCCATTCAGCGGATCATGCGGCTCAGGAATCGGATCATATAGCTCGATCTCGATATGCAGCGGCTGACCGATATGACTGGCACGAAGCGGAACAAAGGTGTGATTTTTGTCCAGTCCATGGTAATGCTCGCCGTTGATTTTTAGCAGCCCTTCTCCACCTCCTGCGTCAAACAGAAGTGCGGCAGGCTGTTCTTGCCATTCGGCTGGAACGTTGATGTTGGTTTCCAGCATATACGTTATGCCATGTGTGCTTTTGAGCGTCCCATCACTTGTCGTGCGTGGGGATAGCTGCTCATATTGCCCTGCGGTCACATAGCGTACCTCTTCAATCGTCCATTGCTTCAGTTCCACTTGCTCCAACCACTGTACCTCCGCGAGATGCTTGAGAAATCGTTCAATCCGATGCATACGAAACGAGCCTCCTGTGTACCTGATATCAGGTGTATTCGTAGTGTGTTGTGGTGATGAATGGGATGACTATTTTGCTCTGATCGGGCAGGCGATCGTTTGCCTGAGTCGATCGGTAAACTTAACGGCATTATGCTATAGCGTGGGTGAGGGGTGCAATATGTGAGATATGATGGCATATGTTTAATATGCGCATTTTGGAGTTGGGGGTACATCACTTCGGGAAGGAATAAGGGAACGGACTCGGGTGGAGCCGCGGGAATCTTTTGGATTGGGGAAGGAATGAAGATTCCCGCCCCTCCAAAGGAGTCCTTTTCCCTTATTTCCTTCCCTTCGTTCCGTGCGACTTGCAACATCCGAAATGCGGGCGGGCTAGCAGGATAGTTTTTGATTGATTAATTACATGCTCCAAGATTGCAGAGATTAGAGATACAGTTAGTTTGGATATTTGATTGAATAGTATTGGGTTGGAATAGGATTGTTAGGTTCATTTTTTGCTCTGTGTCTGTGTCTGTGTCTGTGTCTGTGTCTGTGTCTGTGTCTGTGTCTGTGTCTGTGTCTGTGTCTGTGTCTGTGTCTGTGTCTGTGTCTGTGTCTGTGTCTGTGTCTGTGTCTCAAAAATTATAGTGGCTATTATCATGGTGTGACGGTGAATGTTATTGTTTTTCCTTCTGCGGAGTTGGGGCCTAGTTGGATTCGGAAGGTGCCGGGTTCGATGGTTCGGTTTAGGGCTTGGTTTACCATTTCCAGATGTTCGGCGGTGATTGGGAAGGTGATGTGTTGGGATTCGCCGGGGTGGAGATGGATTTTTTGGAATGCTTTTAGTTGTTTGGCTGGGCGTGTGGTGGATGCGACGACGTCGGTGATGTAGAGTTGGACGACTTCGTGTCCTGCTCGTTGTCCACTGTTGGTGATCTGGATGCTGACGGTGGTTAGTATAGCTTGATCAGCCTGTGTAGCTGAGTTGGTAATGCTGGACAGGGCGATGGTTGCTGATTCGATGGCAGGCTCGCCGTACTCGAAATGGGTGTAGCTCAGTCCGTAGCCGAATGGGTAGGCTGGAGTCAGATCCATTTCCAGATAGCGCTTGCCTCTTGTGGCGCGTGCGTTGTAATAGACGGGCAGCTGACCGACATGGCGTGGGATGGACAGGGTAAGACGACCGGATGGATTCACGTCTCCAAATAAAATTTCCGCCAGTGCATGTCCGCCCTCTTGGCCCGGATACCAGGCTTCGATGATCGCATCGGCTTGCTCATCGATATGCGGCTCGGCTACAGGGCGACCGTTGATATAAACGACGATAAGTGGCTTGCCCAGTCCCTGCAATTGACGGAACAGCTCCAGCTGTGCGCCTGCCAGTGTCAGGTCTACACGGTCGATGCCTTCGCCGCTCTCCATATCGCTTTCCTCGGATTCGTGTACAAGCGATTGTCCGGTACGCAGGTCAATCGTGCCTTCGCCAAAATCACGCGCACTCGATCCGCCCAGTACGAGTACGATCGTCTCGGCTTGCGCCGCCACCTCAAGCGCATACGCAATTCCTTCCAGCGAGCCGTCCTTGATGCGGCAGCCCGGTGCATACAGCACATCCTCCTCAGCTAGATACGCACGAATGCCCTCCAGCGGCGTGACGATTTTGCCCGCTGGCTGCGGGGAAGTGTAATCGCCGAGCTGGTTATAGGGTTTATTCGCATTCGGCCCGATCACAGCGATACGTCCAACTGCTGTAGCATCGAGTGGCAATCGCTGTGCATCATTTTTCAGCAAAATAATGCCTTCGCGCGCCACCTCGCGTGCCAGCTCGATATGGCTCGGCGAATGAATAACGTCTGCTGCCACCTGTGGATCGACATACGGACGGTCAAATAAACCGAGCTTGAATTTCATTTCCAGCACACGTCCTGCCGCCTGATCGAGCTGCTCCGTGCTCACCAGACCCTGCTCTAACGCGGCAGGCAAATAACGGCTGAACATATAGCCGGACATCTCCAGATCAATCCCGGCAGCAAGTGAAATCGCCGTTGCCTGCTCGCCGGTCTCGACCACATTATGCCCATGATCCTGCATCAGCATATTCATCGCACTGGCATCGGTAATGACAAATCCATCAAAGCCCCACTGCTTGCGCAGCACCTCATCCAGCAAATAATCATTCGATGTACATGGTATACCGTCGATCTCGTTATATGCTGTCATGACAGAAGCGGCACCTGCCTCGACTGCCTTGCGAAATGGGTGCAAATCGACTTCATGTAGTTCACGCAAGCCCATATGTACCGGAGCGCCATTGCGTCCACCCTCGGATGCACCATATCCAGCAAAATGCTTTAGCGTAGCAATCACCCGATCCGGTGCTGCCAGTGACTTGCCCTGCAAGCCGCGCACCGCAGCAACAGCCAGCTCGGCTGCCAGATGCGGGTCTTCGCCATATGTTTCCTCAGTTCGTCCCCAGCGTGGATCACGCACGATGTCCAGTACAGGTGAATACGTTGCAACTCCGCCCTGGCTACGTGTTTCCAGCGCTACTGCTGCACACATACGCTCATATAGCTCCGGGTTCCATGTGCTCGCCGCCAGTAGCGGCACCGGATATACGGTCGCTCCAATCGCCATATGGCCATGCGAGCATTCCTCGCCAAACATGATCGGAATCCCCAGTCGGGAATGCTCGATCGCATATCGTTGGATCGTATTCAAGGCTTCCGCACCTTCACGCGGAGATAGCCCGGTTTCCAATGTGACCTCTGTCCACGGATCGGCACGAAGCGCTGCATAGAGCGCACCAATTCGTCCTTCACGTACATCCTGCTTAAACGCCTCGGTTAGTGTGATACTGCCATCTTCATTTTTCGTAAACATCTTCCAGCCAAATGGCTGTACCAGTTGCCCGATCTTTTCCTCCGTCGTCATCTGTGCCAGCAGGCTCTGAACACGAGCCTGTAGCGGAAGTGTTGCGTCCTTATAGCTCATCAATGAAGTCACCTTTTCCCTTTCGTGGCGCGATGCACCAAAATGTACAGGCGGTTGGGCTCGGAATGAATACTCTCTCCAGCCCTCCGTCACAGTGTAGTAGTTCGTTTCCGTGCCACGGATACCTGTTCGAAAATGATTAAAAATTTTATTGCTATTCATAAAAATAATTTTCAATATTCTTAAGAAAAGAAGAAAAATTTACACATATATCTCCTTATATAGATAATAATTTATTTTTATGGGATGAAAAGGGGTTTATTATGGAGTTTTATTTCGCTTTTTAGCTATATGATGCAATTTCAAAGAACTACTTTTCGCAAATTCTTTCATTCCTTTTCTCAAAATCACCGAAAAAAATTTTATTTTATAACATTTTTTATTCGTATAGGACGTGCAAAGGAAAAATATAAACAACAAAAGAATACGAAGACAGCGCATAAAAAAAGAAGCTGCGTATCCGAGGATCGCAGCTCCTTTCTCATCCAATGACTTCTATTTTCAAGCGGTTTCTATTTCACTCGCTTAATACGCCCAGTTACCTTTACGGAATACAGCCTCTATCGTACCATCCGGCAGCTCTCCATCGATATCCAGCTCTGCCGATCCGACCATAAAGTCCACATGCGTTAGGCTCACATTAGCGCCATGTGCCAGCAATTGTTCCTTGCTCATCTCCGTACCGCCCTCCAGATTGGTCGGGTACGAGCTGCCTAGCGCAAAGTGACAGGATGCATTCTCATCGATGCCTGTGTTATAGAAAATACGGTTCAGGTTTGAGATCGGGGAGTCATGCGGAACGAGCGCAATTTCGCCCAGATGCATCGCACCTTCATCCGTCTCCAGCAGTGAGGTCAGATGCTCCAGACCGGATACCGCGTCATATGCGGTCACTTTACCTTCACTAAAGGTGAGCTGGATGCCTTCCACTAAGCGACCGTTCAGATTGAGCGGCATCGTGCTCGTTACTGTACCATTTACGCCATTACGATGAGGCATTGAATAGACTTCCTCGGTTGGCATGTTAGCGATAAAATACGTACCGCTCGCATTCGAACCGCCTGCACTTTTCCACAGATGTCCTTCCGGTAGCTCCACACGCAGATCAGTGCCTGGCGCACGGTAATGCAAGCTTTTATAGCGTTTGCTGTTCAGACGCTCTTCTACCTTTTCCAGCTGCGCTACATGCTCCTTCCATGCAGCGACCGGATCATTATCCGGGGTTACGCGATTCATCATGAAGATCGCATCCCACATCGCGTCTACACGCTCGCTCTCTGGCAGATCCGCATACACTTTGTTTGCCCATGCTACGGTTGGTGCTTTCACAAGTGCCCAGCTAATACGGCTATTGCGCGTGTAGTCGCTATAGTTCTCATTCGCGATCGCGGCTGCCTTGACTGATTTGGACACTTTCCATGATTCAATACCGTTAAAGAGCTCTGGATTCGGCACCTTAATACGTAGAATCGCCCCGCCTTCAGCAGCGAACTTCTCCATCATATCGGCATGCCACTGAGGATAATAATCGAATGTATCGTCACCTGCATGTTCATAACGAATACGAGTGATCGCTTCATCATCCCAATCCACCATGACATATTTGGCTCCAGCATCATATGCTTCTGCAACGATACGACGCGTCAGCTCAGCCGTTTCCAGTGGAGCGTTAACGATAAGTACCTGCCCGGGTTGAATATTTACTCCAATCTGGACGACCAGACGGGCATATTTTTCAAGCATTTGTGTAAATGAGTTCATTACGATTCTCCTTTGGTGTCAGTGTATTCGCTCCGCACTCTTCTTAATTTCGCACAATCTAATGACTCACTAAAAAAATGTTCGCAATTAAAGTTTCATCATTAGTATTTCAGTTTATAAGCTAATGTGCGATCCCAATATGTAGTTCTTCAGGTCAGTCGGAGGATCAAGCCCTACTATTATACTCCTCTCGATCAGATAGCACTATCCCGCATTATATGTTTTCACTCCCATTGCTACACAAACCTACCACTAAAGGAGTCCACCCCACGCATGTACGAAAAAAATAAAGTGATGAATTGGCTTTGCCTGGTTACTGTTGCCCTGTCGTTTCTCGTTTTTGGTTTGCATCAATTCACTACGATCATCCCTATGCCCATGACGATGAACATGACAGAACCGATGAATCATATGGCAACGAGCAGTTTGAACACGCTACGCTATATATTACTGGTATTACCTTTGGCTTTGCTTGCTATCTCTCTTCTTCTATTTTCGCGTAATCGCGTTTCAGCGGCACTTCCAGTAATGAATACGTTGATCCTCACACTGAGTAGTATTGCATTGATTGCGGTAGGGGATGGACTGGTTGAATATCATTTTTCCGTCTTCATGGTCGTCGCCTTTGTCGCCTTTTATGATTCACTGGCACTTGTGCTGCTAACAACGGCAATCTTTGCGATTCATCATGTAGCAGGCTTTTTTCTATTTCCAGAGCTGCTCTGTGGACAACATGCGTATTCGTTCTCACTGCTGCTCATTCATGCCGTGTTTCTACTATTGACGAGTGCTGCGGTCAGTCTACTCATCGTCGCCAAGCAACGTCATACCCGAGCATTACAAAAACAAAAGGAGCAAGCAGATATATGGAATCGCACGGCGCTAGGCAACCTGACTCAAAGTGGGCAATATATGGATGAATCTGCTTCCACCCTACAAAGGAGCTCCAGTGCACTTGTTCATCTATCTGAAAATATCGCTAGCTCCATGCTATCTATTCGCACCAATGCAACCGACGAGCTATTACCTTCTCAGCAAAGAAGCGAGCAGCGACTTCAAGCGATCACAGCCGCTATTCACGAAGTAGCAAGCTCACTGGAACAGCTGCACGAAGCTTCCGACACTACCATTCGCCGTGCCCAGCTAGGAAATGAATCACTTGGCGAAATCACCGCGCATATGTCGGCGTTACAGCAGGATGTGAGCCAGATGGCACGTGGTATCCATGAAGTCGATGACAAGGCAAGCCAGATTAGCAGCTTCATCGATATTATCGCTCACCTCGCTGCCGAGACGAATCTGCTGGCATTGAACGCCTCGATTGAAGCGGCTCGTGCAGGGCAGCATGGACAGAGCTTCGCCGTCGTCGCTCAACAGGTGAAGAAGCTCTCCGTTGAGACGACCGGGGCGCTGGCACGCATGTCCTCCATCATGCAAGAGTTTAATGGCGCAACGACCAGCGCACTGGCGTCTTCCGAGCATGGCACACAGCGAGTTCAGCGTACGCTAACAGAGATTGAGCATATCCAGCAAGCGTTTCAGGAGATTGTGATCGCTACTGAGCTAAATGGTGAACAGACAGAACGCATTACACAGCGGATGCTGGAGCTAAATGAGCATGCCATTCATGTAAACGAAGCGACTCATTATGTGACGCAGATGATCGAGCAATCGCTGGATCAGCATGCAGCAGTGGATCATATTTTACATCAGCAATTAGAGCACAGCTCTGCCGTATATCAACAAGCGGAGCGTCTGAATAGTATGAGTGAGGAGCTACGTACACTGGTAGAACAGTTCAGTCAGCGTCAACAGGAGCAGGGTCAGTTGATGGAGCATGGCAACGCTACAGAGGATAGCTCTTCAACAGAGCTTGCTGAGATAATTTCATTGCCGCCACAGGGCGTTGCTTCTTGAGCGCGTTAGTATGAATAGAATAAATAGTTGAGCAATATTATAAAAAGCAGTGCGTTCTGTAGGAAGAAACGCATCTGCTTTTTATTTGCTTTATTATGATGTTTCACATTCGTTTTCCGACTGACTCCTACTCAATCCGAATTTGTCGCCTGAAGCTGTATCCACCTATTCACCAATCTCCGTAATGCCAGTATTTATAAACGGAGGCACCTTCTGCCCGTCCGTAATCGCAAGCAACGTGTTCATAATCGACTCGCCCCAGTGCTGTTCATTTTGAGAAATGATGCGTGTAATCTGTCCGTTGATAAGTGATTCTTGAACCGTGGGTGTTAAGCCGAGTGCGATATTGTACTGCTTCAAGCCTTTCGCCTTCCAGACGAGAATCGAGCTGGAGCTAGACACGGGATCGAGATTAATCAATGCGCTAAAATGCGGATGCGCACTGATCATGGCTTCTAATTGCTGTGTAGCATCTTCCTCTGTCCCATCATTGTTACGAACCTCTAACATATCGATACTTGTATGACTTGATAAATACTGCTTCAGCCCTTCTAATCGCTGACTCAGTCCGAGCATATGAGGCATGCCAGACTCTACAATGACCATGCCTTTACCATCGAGTAGCTTGCTGACCGATCGCCCTATCGTTATACCAGTTTGAACATTGTCGGCACCGATAAAAGCGAGTCGCTTACTATCTGGAGCATCGGACTCAAAGCAAATGACCGGTATGTCCTTGGCAACCGCTTTATCAATAACCTCTACGAGTGCCGCAGAATCGACCGGGTCGATCGCAATACCGTCTACGCCCTGCTTAATCATCATTTCCATAATACGAATTTGCTGTTCCAGATTGGCTTCATCTGGTGCTTGAACGATCAGCTTCACCGCATGATCGACACTAGCTGTTTTTAGATTTTCCGTAATAATCTCATACGTTGGATTCACCGTTGGATAAATAATGCCGAACACCAGCGGAGCACGATCGTTATCGGTAGCAGAAGGTGCAGTCTGCTTCGCTGTACTCGGCTGGCTCAAGGAGGTGCTGACACCCGTATTTCTTTCACAGCCGCTCAGTGATAACAGCATAAGCAGGCAGCCTAGCATAACAAGCAATAACACTCGATTCATAGGCGGTTTTCCCCTTTGCTCACTGGCACCTCCTGGTCGATCGAGCTATGCTTTCTGTATTCTGTAGGGGTGAGGCCTGTCACTTTTTTGAATAAATTTGAAAAGTAATGTGGGTCTTTGTAGCCCACCTGAAATGCAATTTCAAAGGTTTTATATCGGGTGAGCTTTAGCAGCTCCTTCGCTTTATTGATACGAATCAGGGTTAAATAATCCGTCATCGTTTGTCCGGTTTCCTGACTGAAAATTTTACTCAGATGGCTGGAGCTCACGGCAATCTGCTTGGAAATATCAAATAAGGATAGCTGATCGTCCTTGTAGTGCTGGCGAATATATAGCTTAACGGCATGAATCAGATCGCTATATTTGTCCGTACTCGCTTGCCGCCATTCCCATAGCTGCTGGAGCAGGGCTAACACATAGTGCTGACAATCGTCATGACTGGTAATGAGCTTGATCCGTTCTTGCAGCTCCGATAGCACATCCTCAGTACGGTGGCTCGTTTGGAAATGTTCTCTGGCAGCAGTGATCATTTCCAGCGTCAAATCATGCATCAGGTAATACGCATATAACGAATCCCAGTTTACACTGTCCAGTCTGGCTGTAAAGGAATGCACAAAGTCTGGTGCATCCTTAGGCGAGCCTAGCTTTAAAAAATCAAGCAGCCCATTTCGGTCTAAAATTATATTTTCATAGGAGCCATCGGCAGAGGCTTGCAGGAAAGCCTCTTTATTTTGCTGTAGCATCTTCCGCTCGATATTGTTCGCTTCTGCTTCCATGTACGATATATGAATGCCTTGCAGCCGTTCTTGCACATGCCCTGAGGAAAGCAGCAATTCACAGTTGAACTGTGCATGTAACGGAAGCTGTAGCTCATTGACTCGTGCTTGTAACGATGCTGAATCGTCTTCTAGCGCAGGGCATTTCATAATCAAAACGGTTTCTGTGCGGCTACGCTTGTACATAAAATAATCCAACTGCCCGCAAAGCTGCTGGTCTATCCATCGTCCAGCCTCCGAGCAGACTATCGGGTCTAGCTCCGGCTTCGCTGGATCAGTGGACGATAAGGTCAGAATCGCAACTGCATAATACGATGTCATGAGCTGGAGCTTCAATTGATCTGCCACCTTGATGGCAGTCGCTGTGTTGATTAAACCGCCGCACAGATCCGCAAAAAGCTTTTCCGCTGTATACGTTTCCTGTCTCTTTTCGCTCTCTTCTCGATCAATGCGCTCACTTACCGCATGAAGCAGCTGGAGCAAGTCCGACGCGCTAAAGGGCTTCAAGCAATAATCCGCCGCACCAAGACGCAGAGCAGTCTGCGCATAATGGAAATCATCGTATCCGCTCAGAATGATCACCTTGATCTGTGGGAATCGCTGACGCACGACAGCGCATAGCTCCAAGCCGTCCATAAAGGGCATTTTGATATCGGTAATCAGAATATCGGGCATATGCTGTTCAATTAACGGCAACGCCAGCTCGCCATCTGAAGCATCCCCACAATAATGAAAGCCTGCCCCTTCCCAATCGACACGCTCACGTATCGTTTCACGAATCAGAATTTCATCATCAACCAGCATGACCTTCTTCATGGATAAGCCCTCCTATGCTTGGGAATGCGGATCGAGACGGTCGTTCCTTCTGAGGCAACACTGCTCAATTGCACACCGTATTCTTCTCCAAAATACAATCGCAAGCGCTGATGCACATTCAACAATCCGAACCCTCCTTCATACGAATCATAATCCTCTGCCTGGACAGGATGATCCAGCTCATGCCGGAGCAATTCAAGTCGTTCTGGCGTCATACCTGCGCCATTATCCGTCACTGTTAATACGATCACCGCATCGTTTTCCTCATAGCCACTAATCGTGATCCATCCTTTACCTCTTTTGTTTTTGATACCGTGATAGATCGCATTTTCGATCAAGGGCTGTAGTGTCATATTTAGAATCGGATACTCTTGAAGCTCCTCGTCAATGTGTATATGATATTCCAGAATATCGCGGTATCTCATTTGTTGAATGATGAGATAGCTTTGAGCATGGGCAAGCTCGGTACGAATCGTCACCCAGTCCCTGCCTTTATTTAAGCTAAGTCGGAAAAATTGAGATAAGGCTTTGACGAGCTGAATCACGCTTTCCGATTTGCCTGCTTCCGCCATCCATACAATCGAATCAAGCGTATTGTATAGAAAATGAGGATTGATCTGCGCCTGTAGGGTACGCAGCTCTGCTTTTTGCAAAAGCTGCTGCTTCAATATACTCTGGTTCAGCAGCTGCTTGATTTTCTCCACCATAATATTGAAGCTCTGACCGAGATCCGAAATTTCATCATTGCCTACAGGCTGAACCTTGGCTTCCAGATAGCCTTCTGCTGTAAGTCTCATCTTATGCTTGAGTAGCTGAATCGGCTGGGTAAGTCGGTAGGTTAAGAAGAAATAAATAATGATGACGAACAAAATGCTCAGCATTACACTGAAAATAATAAGCTGCCGAATCCGATCCGCTTCGGATACGATCTCTTGCAGTGGCGCAAGACCAACAATTTTCCAGCCTGTCGTAAGTGAGGAGCTGAATACGACAAACCACGGCTTGCCTTCAGGATAGAGCACAAAGCTGTTACTTCCCGTTTGCTGTGCCGCAGGCAGATTCGCCAGCGCAAGCTCCTCCAGCTTCTGCTTATCCTCAGACAGCTTGTAGATCGGGTTGCCTGACTGATCGATTACACTGAAAAAGCCAGTTTTCCCGATCCGAATATGATCATCGAATTGTTTGATGAATGAGGCATTCAGATCAATAATGATGAAGCCGATCACTTCATGTGTAATACGCTGCTGTACGGTCGCAATAATCGAAATGACCTCGTCCTGAGGATACGTGAATCCATCCACATGATCATAATCGGATGCCATAGATGGCGGGATTCTGAGAATCATATCCGGATGCTCGGTTAGTGTCTGAAAATGGGGATTACGCAGAGGGTTGAGATTCGACTGGAATACACCTTTTCGTTCGCTGATCCCTTTACCATATAAATTGATAAAGCTAATATTCATCACATCATCGTACTTGTACGTATCCCGATAAAGAGCAAAGGTCTGCAAAATCTCCTTCGCTTCCGCATACGTCTCCGATTGTGAAAATAGAAAATGAATCACCTGCGGATTATTGCTCAGCTCCAGCAGTCGCTCCGTATCATCAAATAGATTATTAATGTTTCGACTTAGCTCATCCGCCTGTAGCATACTTGCAGCCTTGCTATATTCCGCAATCGATTCATACGATTTTTGATACGAGATAATTCCTACTGTAATTAATGGAACGGTTGTTAATACCGTGAACAATACGAGCAGCTTTATCCTCAGACTGGCCGACATCAGACGGATCAACCTCATAAATCATCGCACCTCATCATCTAAAATAGGGTTCACCCTATCTGTACGATGTACAAATGGAAGCCTACTTGTCAAGCAAAAAGAAAGCGCTATCAAAAAATTACACCTTTTAACAAAAATTATACACCTTTTCCCTCCAAATACGTATGCCCTCTCCTACAAAATGATAAAAACGAAAAAAATCAAAATAAATAACCAAATGCGTCAATATCTTCTCTTTTTGAAAGCGCTTTATAATCAAGGCATCACCAAACGAAGTGTACAACAAAAGGGGAGGAATAATGAATATGAAACGATTCGGGAAATTGAGTGCGGTTCTGGCATTAACATTCTGTATGAGCGTGCTGGGTGCATGTGCTAATGGCGGAAATAATCAGACAGGTGCTGCAAATGGGGGTTCTGGCACGCAAGCTGGAAAGACAATTACTCTGGGCTTCTCGCAGGTAGGCGCAGAAAGTGGCTGGCGCAGCGCCAACACCAAATCGATTCAGGATTCCGCTAAAGAAGCAGGCTACAACTTGAAATTTTCGGATGCTCAGCAAAAGCAAGAGAATCAAATTAAAGCCATCCGTTCCTTTATTCAGCAAAAGGTAGATGTGATCGCCTTCTCGCCTGTGGTCGAATCGGGTTGGGATACTGTACTGAAAGAAGCCAAGGACGCTGGCATTCCGGTCGTTCTGACTGACCGCGCGGTCGACTCTAAAGACACCTCCCTTTATGTAACATTCCTCGGCTCTGACTTTGTAGAGGAAGGTCGTAAGGCTGGGAAATGGCTGTCCGAGCAATACAAGGATACCAAGGAAGATGTGAACATTGTCGAGCTGCAAGGCACAACCGGCTCCGCTCCAGCCAATGATCGGATGGCAGGCTTTGCCGAGGTGATCGCAGCGAATCCTCATCTAAAGGTCATCGCTTCCCAGACAGGCGATTTCACTCGTGCTAAGGGCAAAGAGGTTATGCAGGCATTCCTGAAGGCGAACAAGGATATCGATGTGCTGTATGCACATAACGATGATATGGCGCTTGGAGCGATTCAGGCAATTGAAGCAGCAGGCTTAAAGCCAGGTCAGGATATCAAAATTATCTCTGTCGATGCGGTCAAGGATGGCATGCAGGCTGCAAGTGAAGGCAAGATTAATTATATCGTTGAGTGTAATCCGATGCTTGGGCCGCAGCTGATGAAAATTGTCAAAGATGTCGTGGATGGCAAATCTGTGAAGTCACGTATCGTAACAGAAGAAACCGCGTTCACCTCGGAGCAAGCTAAGGAAGCCCTGCCAAATCGCGCGTATTAATCCATTCGCGCACTGTTCATTTTGCCACTCCGGTCGCCTGGGTTGCTGCCGGAGTGTTTAATTTTAATCTCAACCTGAGGAGTGAATGCTGAAATGAGCACGCAGAAGCCCTTGCTTCAGATGAAGCAGATTCATAAACGGTTTCCAGGTGTTAAAGCGCTGACCAACGTAAGCCTGCGCTTGTTTCCAGGCGAGGTTCATGCACTGATGGGTGAAAATGGTGCAGGCAAATCAACGCTGATCAAGGTACTGACCGGCGTCTATTCGATCGATGAGGGCGTTGTCGAAATGGAGGGTGTGCAGGTTTCGATGCAAAGCCCATTAGAATCACAGGCTGCCGGAATCAGTACCGTATATCAAGAGGTGAATCTGTGCCCCAATCTAACGGTGGCTGAAAATATCTTTATCGGCAGAGAGCCGAGACGGTTTGGACGTATTCTGTGGAAGGAAATGAACAAGCGCGCACAGACCCTTCTAAGCGAGCGCTTGAATTTGCATATCGATGTGACCGAGCCGCTCTATATGTATTCGGTGGCTGTACAGCAGCTGATAGCGATTGCCAGAGCGCTTAATATTTCAGCCAAGGTGCTTATTCTGGACGAACCAACCTCCAGTCTCGACAAAAATGAAGTACAGCAGCTATTTCGCGTCATTGAGAAATTAAAGCGTGATGGGCTAGCGATCTTATTTGTCACGCATTTTCTGGATCAAATGTATGAAATCTCGGAACGGGTAACGATTTTGCGGAATGGCGAATTTATTGGCGAGTATATGGCGAAGGAGCTGCCACGGCTTGACCTAGTACTAAAAATGATCGGCAAAGAGCTCAATCTGCTGGAGCAATTGCCACAGCTGGTGGAGGATCATGAAGCGTCTGCGAATGAAACCCTCGTAACCGCAGAAGGGCTGGGGCGCAAAGGAGCAATCGAGCCGTTCGATCTGTCGATCCGTAGAGGCGAAGTTGTTGGCTTAGCAGGCTTGCTTGGTTCAGGTCGCACCGAGACGGCTCGCTTATTTTTCGGAGCGGACAAACCGGATTCTGGCACCTTAACATTCGCCGATGGCGGTTCAGGAGTGCAAACACCACGAGATGCTATCAATCATCGCATCGCCTTCTGCTCTGAGAATCGTAAGACAGAGGGCATTATCGGTGATCTGAGCGTAAGGGAAAATATCATTCTAGCCTTGCAGGCGAAGCAGGGGATGTTCCGTACTATTTCTCGCAAGCAGCAGGAGCAATATGCGGATGAATATATTCGTATGTTGAATATCAATCCTCCTAATCCAGAGCATCTGATCAAAAACTTGAGTGGTGGCAATCAGCAGAAGGTGTTGCTTGCTCGCTGGCTACTCACCTCTCCGCAGCTATTCATTCTCGATGAACCGACACGCGGCATCGATATCGGCGCCAAGGCAGAAATTCAGAAGCTGGTGCTCTCTCTATCGCGTCAGGGAATGTCATTCCTATTCATTTCCTCAGAGCTGGAGGAAGTGCTGCGCGTAAGCGATCGCGTTGCAATCCTGCGTGATCGTCATAAAGTAACCGAGCTTACAGATACGAATATGAGCCAGCAGCAAATTATGCAGGCCATCGCAGGAGGTTAAGCAGGATATGAGCAAAATCTATAAGCACCATCTGTTCTGGCCGCTATGCGTGCTAGCTGCACTGCTGCTGTTCAATCTACTTTATTCGCCCGATTTCTTTTCGATTACGATGCATGACGGTCATTTGTACGGTAGCTTGATTGATATTCTTAATTTTGGTGCTCCGCTTATGCTGGTCGCGATTGGGATGACGCTTGTCGTAGCTACGAAAGGAATTGACCTTTCGGTCGGCTCGATCGTAGCGATATCGGGCGCAATTGCCTGCCTGACCATCAGTAAAGGAACCGATCAGAATGCGCTCGGATTAGTCACCTTCTCGATTCTGCTAGCTGTAGGTCTATCGATTATTCTGGGTGCATGGAACGGTCTGCTCGTATCGGTTGCCGGCATTCAACCGATTATCGCCACGCTCATCCTGATGGTTGCTGGACGCGGAATTGCACAGCTTGTCACCGATGGGCAGATTATTACGGTAACGAGTAGCAGTTATTCGTATATCGGCTCCGGTTCATTGGCTACACTGCCTTTCTCTATATTCGTGGTAGCACTAGCACTGGTGATTGCACTGCTGTTAACTCGCAAAACATCGCTAGGCTTGTTTATCGAATCGGTTGGCTGTAATCCAACTGCCAGTCGAATGGCAGGCATCCGGGCAACTGTAGTTATTTTCGCGGTTTATATCTTTTGCGGTGTGTGTGCCGGGGTTGCTGGCTTGCTGCTCAGCTCCAATGTATCCAGCGCAGATGGCAATAACGCGGGGCTATGGTATGAGCTAGATGCGATTCTAGCGGTCGTTATCGGTGGAACCTCCCTGAATGGTGGACGCTTCTATCTTGCTGGTACCGTCATCGGCGCATTGATTATCCAAACGCTGACCACGACGATCTATATGATCGGTGTTCCACCCGAGATTACCCTCGTCGTGAAAGCCTTTGTCGTGTTAGCGGTCTGCCTGATTCAATCCGAGACATTCCGCTCGTCTATCGTCTATCGCAGGCATAAAAGACAGGATACAATGAAAAAGGAGGTTGCCCGTCGTGTCTCTTAATCGCAAATACATTCCGATTGTCGTCACGATCATGCTATTTCTCGTCATGTTCGCAGTGGGTTCTTTTCGATATACCGGGTTCTTCTCGTTTCAAGTCCTGATGAACCTGCTAATCGACAATGCATTTTTGCTGATCACCGCTGTCGGTATGTCGTTCGTCATTTTATCAGGTGGCATTGATCTATCGGTCGGCTCGATCATTGCACTTTCCACGATGATTTCCGCCAGTCTCGTTCAGCAGCATGGATGGTCACCAGCGATCGTTATTCCGCTCGTACTGATGATGGGCGCAGGCTTTGGCAGTGCGATGGGCGCGATTATTCATTATTTTAAAATCCAGCCGTTTATCGTGACGCTAGCAGGTATGTTCATGGCTAGAGGGCTATGCTATGTGATCAGTATCGATACGATCACAATCGATCATCCCTTTTATACAACGATGGCACAGACGAAAATCCCTTTACCGGGTGGCAATTCCTTATCGATCAGCGCTGTAATCGCTTTGATCGTAGTTGTGATCGCAATCTATGTCGCTCACTACACTCGCTTCGGTCGCAATGTGTATGCACTCGGTGGCAATGAGCAGTCTTCACTGCTGATGGGACTTCCTGTAGCACGTACGAAAATTTTAGTTTATACTCTGAGTGGATTCTGTTCAGCACTTGCGGGCGTGGTGTTCACGTTCTACATGCTGTCAGGCTACGGACTGCATGCAGTCGGCTTTGAGCTAGATACGATTGCTGCTGTCGTGATCGGCGGTACGCTGCTGACAGGCGGCGTAGGGTATCTGCTGGGAACGTTCTTCGGTGTTATGATTCAGGGCATCATTCAGACTATTATTAGCTTTGAAGGTACATTAAGCTCCTGGTGGACGAAGATTGCGATTGGCTTGCTGTTATTTGTTTTTATTTTGCTACAGCGTATGTTAAGTGCTAAACGCTCGGCACAGAAGCAAGCATAGATTAAGGTACGATATTTTACTTCGCAAAAATTATTTTTTTATTGAACCTCGTGTTAGGAGATCGCTAACACTGGAGCTGTACGATATTTTGCTTTGCAAAAATCATTTTTTATTGAACCTCGTGTTAGGAGATCGCTAACACTGGAGCTGTACGATATTTTGCTTTGCAAAAATCATTTTTTATTGAACCTCGTGTTAGGAGATTGCTAACACTGGAGCTGTACGATATTTTGCTTTGCAAAAATCACTTTTTATTGAACCTCGTGTTAGGAGATCGCTAACACTGGAGCAGTACGATATTTTGCTTCGCAAAAATCACTTTTTATTGAACCCCGTGTTAGGAGATCGCTAACACTAGAGCAGTAAGCATTGGGAAACAGGCGGGTGTGTTTCCCAATGTTTTATTTCTATTATTTTATTTATATTCTATTCTGTTTAAATGATAACGCTATCATTATGAAGGAGGCTCAGTATGAAATGGGTGAAGTGGTGTCTGCTGCTTGTACTGCTACTATCCGGCTGTGATGGAGGAAGTCAGCAATCCAAGTCAACGACGATTCCAGCGGATGAAGTATCTGTCGTCACTGATTATGATTCGTCGATCCAGCCGACAGCGACGAAGCCGATTGTGCTGGGCTTTTCTCAGCTAGGCTCGGAGAGTACGTGGCGAGAGGCGAACACCACCTCGATCAAGGAAGCGGCGAAAGAAGCGAATATTACATTGATTATGACGAATGCGGAGCAGGATCAGAAGAAGCAATTTGAGGCGATTCGTTCCTTTATTCGACGGGATGTGGATATTATCGCGATTGCGCCGGTCGTTCAAACGGGCTGGGAAGGTATTTTGAAGGAAGCTAGAGCTGCTGACATTCCGGTTATCATCATTGATCGCTCGCTACATGTGAACGACAGCTCGTTATATGTGACCTTCATCGGCTCTAACTTTTATGAGGAAGGTGTCAAAGCATCCAAGTATATGATCGATCGCATGCGTCATCAACCGGGCAAGATTCGTATCGCCGAGCTGCAAGGCACCGTCAGCTCCACCCCTTCGATCAATCGCGGCTTAGGATTTCGGCAAATGCTTAAAGCTCATCCACGCTTCCAAATTACACAATCAAAGCCAGGAAACTTCACCCAGAGTGGCGGCAAACAAGCGATGCAGGAGTTTTTGCGACAGCCTCGCAAGGACTGGCCTCAGGTGCTATTCGCCCATAATGACGATATGGCGATCGGAGCGATTGAAGCGATTCAGGAGGTCGGCTTGAAGCCTGGTAGTGACATTATCATCATCTCTGTAGATGGCACACGCCGTGCATTTGAGCAAATGGTGCAGGGACATATTAATGCTGTTGTGGAATGTAATCCATTGCTCGGCCCGCTCGTGATGCAGGCAGCCAAAGAAATTATGGCTGGTCGCACCCTGCCCAAGCGGATGATCACACCGGAGGATATTTTCACGCAGGAGCTGGCAGCACGAGAATTGGAAAATCGGAAATATTAGTAGAAGATGTTCGCTTTTCTGGAAGTGAGTATGCTGTGTCTGGCAGATACTTTTTCCGAGCTTTTTCTAAATGTGGATGCCGTCGAATCCCCTCTATCTTCGTATATCCTCTTCTGCGTTCTATATGTGCCAATAATAAAGCAGATGATCCCCTCTATTGGAGTGAGGGATCATCTGCTTTTGTGTTTGTATAGGTATAGATAAACGATCAATTATGCCGACTCACGCAGTGGAGCCGTCGTCTGCTTGAGCCAGCTTGTACGCCATTTGCTTTGCATCATGGTCAGCAGACCGAGCGCACAGAAAGCCACAACTCCTAGCACGATGAAGCCAGGTGTATATGAGCCTGTCGATTTGTACAGATTACCGAGAATGAGCGGCAACGCATAGCCACCCAGTCCACCTGCTGCGCCTACAATACCTGTAACCAGACCGATCTCATTGGAGAAGCGCTGTGGTACGAGCTGGAACACCGAGCCATTGCCTGCACCCAAACACATCATGCCGACAAACAGAAGCGAAACAACAACCGCCAGTGGTGGTAAAAAGGACACACAGATCAGCATCGCTCCTGCACCGCCATACAGATACATCAGCATGCGTGTACCGCCGATTTTATCCGCTAGATAACCGCCTACCGGACGGAAAAAGCTGCCCGCGATCACACAAATGGTGGCGATATCTGCCGCATGCACCGCAGACAAACCATATTGAGCATTGAAGAAAATCGTCAAATAATTTGCCAACCCTACAAAACCACCAAAGGTTACACAATAAAAGGCACAGAACACCC
Source organism: Paenibacillus hunanensis (assembly GCF_034055775.1). NCBI lineage: Bacteria > Bacillati > Bacillota > Bacilli > Caryophanales > Paenibacillaceae > Paenibacillus > Paenibacillus hunanensis. Next base: position 4,465,075 of record NZ_CP139194.1, read on the forward strand.
AGGCATCGCGCTGCTTCAACACAGATGCGTATTGCGCCATCGTCTTCGGCGCCGGACGATTCGGGCTATTTTTCGCAAAAATACTAAAGTAGATAAACACGATAATCATTGGAATCATCGCCAGACCAAATACAATCTCCCAGCTACCGAAGTGCTGTGCAATCCGATTGGCAAACAACGTTGCGAGTACGGTTCCGCTATTACCCGCACCTGCAATCCCCATCGCCAGCCCCTGATGCTCCTTCGGATACCATTGACTTGCCAGCGGTAGTGCCGCCGCAAATGAAGCACCCGCGATACCGAGTAGCATCGCTACGACATACAGCTGATCCAGCGATTGCACCCATTGCCAGCCGAGTAAAAGCGGTACGAGAGTGAGTAGCATCCCGATCTGTGCTGTGCGTTTGGGCCCGATATAGTCCGACAGAAAGCCAAGCACTAGCCGCAGAATCGAACCGCCCAGCACGGGCAACGCTACAAGCTGTGCCTTCTGCACCGGATCCATCGGATAATCCTGAGCAATCACTACACTCAGCGGCCCGATCATGCCCCAGATCATAAAGCTGATGTCAAAATACAAAAACGATCCGAATAACGTAGGCTTATGCCCGCTCTTCCAAAAACTTTTTGCCTCCATCCATCCCACTCCTCTTTGTCTTGGCGATGATTCATAAGCGCTGATGGAGCTGAATCGCACAACCAACCTCTATCCAGTCCATCCATATCCGCAAAAAAGCCGCAATTCACCCTGGAGTCCAGAGCGAAATTGCGGCATCTTTGCCTGCAACAACCACATCATTGTGATTGTTGGTGTGAGCTTATGAATCACCGAACAGTGAATTTGATTCAAATTATAGGAATAAATTCATGATGTGTCAACTTTTTTAACCAATAAAAAATAAATAAATATTTTACGTTATATTAATTAACATTAAACTATAAATATACGTTATACATATGATTGCGATATTCCGTTGGACTCAGACCTGTGTAACGTTTGAACATACGGCTAAAATGTTCAGGCGATTCATAGCCAATCTCGTATGCAATCTCATCCCTTTTTTTACTCGTTGTGCATAGCAAGTGCTTGGCTAATTCGATCCGAAGCTCGGTAATATACTCCCATAACGTCTGATTCATTCGACGGCGAAAGATTAAGCTCAGATAGCCTGTACTAAAATGAATGTCTTTAGCGATGTCGTGTACCTGAAGATTGGAACGCCGATAATGACGATGAATATAGGCTAAAATACGTTCAAATATCATATATTCTGCACGGCGATATTTCCACTGTTCATACACGATGCACACATCCTCTCTACACAATATATAAAACGGGCTTTATTCACATAAAGACGGCTTAACACTACCTCGACTAATGAAATGCTTACACTCCAGGTTATTGTAGGTCAAAAATAGCCTTAAACGTTTTGCCTTTCGCTTTGTTTACATTCACTGTAAACTGAATCGTTGGACTGGATGAATCCACTGTAATGCCTGTATCGACTATAGACTTGACCGCAGTACGATTGATTTGCACCCTGATCGTTCCTGTATTGGATTGCGTTGGATCACTGACCGAAACATACAGCTTGTTTGCTTTCTCCTGGATCATCACCGATGCTTTTTTGTTGACAGTCAGTCCATCTACTGTCTGTACCGTATCCGTCCAAAAGTTAGCGCCGAGTAGATTTAACGTCTTTTCCTTTACCGCTTGAACTGCACTAGAATTGGCACGTACCTCAATATCAGGCTGTGCCGCATAACTTGCCATCTGAACAGCTGATTTGCCCGGTAATACAACATATTGATAGCTCGCATCAATTGGATTACTGCCTTGATTCATCCATAGTGTCATGTAATTGCGCGTAATGGCGGTTGCTGGCGACTCGGGACGTGAATTGATCTGTTTCCAGTTGCCTGTACGTGCTTCTCGCTTCGCCTGTAATGTCGTTGCTACTGGGAAATAATAACCGATACTAGCCCCCGGCAGATTGCTGCCAAGGTGTGCCCAGTTCACATTCGTCAGCGATTCATTCCAGCCCAGTGTTGGCGCATACACCTGTCCATTGACAGTAAAGCTATTATTTCCCTGTGCATTGAGCTTCCGATTTTCCACGATCGTCTCAATTGGAGCATTATCGGTACTTTGAATACCTGCACCGAGCGCGACCAACTCATCATCGAACATAAACCATGATTTCCGAGCTTTTAAAGTATGATCGGAATATTGCAGATCCATACCAGATATTCCATATTGATCGTTCAGACTCGTGCCGCCTGTCCATGTATTCACACTTGTATGCCGGGTAGCAGGTTGCTGAGATACAACCGTTGTTCCTGGCAAACGGTACGCATCAACGGTCGGCCAATAATCATCGCTGTATTGCGCTAGATCGCTGTTATATAGACTTGTCATTCCGGTAGAGGTATACCATGCTTTTCCGTTCTCACTATTAATCGCTTCATAGCTGGCAATTCGATTTGAATACATGGCGAGTCCCCACGTATAGTTCCCCTGCTGCTGAATCGCTCGATCCATCGCACTGAACTGTTTATACAGAATCAGATTGCTGGCTGGAGCAATCGACGTATCATTCATTAGAGCCTTCGCACGCACAATAATGGGAATGGGAGCATCCTGGTAATACGATAAATACGTATCATTGGTCATCCACGCTTTGAGCATACGGCGAAAATCCTGTGCCTTCGCTTCGGGTGCAACCTCGGTCAACAATAAAATACTATTCATCACCCGATGTCCAGCCACATGATCCTGCTGGTACGAACGGGAAATTTCTCTGCCTCGCACCATATCCATAATCGCCCCATTGTACATGAGCGGTTGATACGAATTATAGACCCAGTCCCACACATTCGACTGTAACGGATCTGTAACTTGCCAGTTCGATCCATGGAGCAATGTCATTAATGTGCTCACCGACGAGAGTAGATCAATCCCATATCCACCTGTATAGGGGATATTGGCGTGCTGAATAAATGAACCATCTGTATAAAATCCATCGCCTGTCACCGCGTATTGAAAAATAGCAGATAATCCATCACGGGCACTTTCAATTTTGGCGCTATCCTTCACAAGAATGCCTCGAATCGCTACGACCATCGCTTTCCATGCTCGGTTGGCTCCGGTTAAAGTGACTGTTGGCGAGAAGTGCTCCACACCACTCATATAATTGGTAATCTGCGTGCTACTCAAATCGTCATACATGAGCACAACAGCATCATTCAGCTGTAGCGGAATACCGATCTGCCAATCCCACCAGTTGCTCGTCCCGCTCGGTGTCGTTGTCACATGTTCGTTATAGCGCGTGCTGTACATATAATCTAATCCATTCACAATATCCGATTGGAGGTTCGCATTACCATATACAGACGTACCAACCGTCGAATACGCAAGCGCCATTACCTTTAATCGTTCATAAGAGGTACGAATCTGTGCTGAATTGCCTACACCAGACGCATCTTTCCACAAATATGTCCGACCTGTCACCGTGCTCATCGACTTCCAATAGCTATCGGCAGTGAGTGATAGCTTGGATAGCGCCTGCGCCAGATCAGGATCACTTGTAGACAGATTATTTCCTCCAGTCAGCATCGCACGATGTTTTTCACGTAATTGGTCGAAGGCATCGGCTGCGTATGTTTTTGGTGCAGTGATGCCGATACTGGTGAACAGCAAAATAAGGCAAAGGAACATATAACTCATTTTGATACGATTACTTTTTTCATTGGCTATGTTCATGTTCTTTCACTCCTTGGATTGAGATTAAGTAAACCAAACAGATAGGGATACATCATCGTTATGTCTGAATACATCATGGTGTGTGAATGACGCAACCTCTATGCTGATGAAGTACAATTCATTTTCATTTTCAAAAGGAGGATTATGGATGATATTTAACAAGCAGATGAGGCAGCGCTGTAAAAGATTATCAATGATCAGCATGGTCATGATACTGATCGTATCCAGTGTAGCGCTGACCCCAGGAAAGCAGCAGATTGCTAAGGCAGAACCTTCTATTCAAGTAGTAGTCAGTCAAGCCGGATATAGTGCCTCAGATTACAAAAATGCACTGGTCGTATCCGACACCGTTTTAACCGATACGTATTACCAAATTGTAAGCGTTACAAATGCAGTCTATTCCGGTACCATGACGAACGAGGGCTACTACTGGAACAAGTATGTGTACTCGATTGATTTCTCACAAATCACAACTCCAGGCACTAGTTATACAGTCAGGAGTAATGGAGTGTCCTCTTATTCATTCCCAATTGCAACGAATATATGGAGTAATTATCGAGATGAAATGACAGCCTTTTATCGTCTGCTGCGTTCTGGCGTATCGACAGAGGCTGCTTATCCTGCTGGCTATAGCAGTGTTGCTCCTTCTGCCAAGCTGTACCACGGTGCCGGACATCTGGACGATGCCAAATCAGCAGATGGTACGAAGCACTATGATCTGACTGGTAGCTGGTATGATGCAGGTGATTATGGAAAGTATGGAGGAAACCAGTGGGTAGGCGCTGAGATTGCGCTTGCTTATGTGCGCTATGCCAATCAGCCTGCTGTGCAATATGATAATGATCATAATCAGATTCCAGATCTGATTGACGAAGCCATTTTCGGTAGCGATTACCTGGTCAAGTATGCCGATCAGCTGAATGGAGAAATGTATAATTTAAAAAATAATGCTGCCTTCATTCATCCAGAGAAAGCGACCGATAACATTCCGAATACAGCTGATGATCGTAAACTGTCTGATCTGAGCGTAGGTGGATCTGCCAAATCTGCTGGTACGCTTGCAGCTACAGCAAGGGCCATTCGAATCGCGATTGCGAACGGCGCCATTCCAGCCTCCAAGCAAGCAGATATGAATACGCTCTCAGATAAGTATGAGGCAGCTGCCATCGTCTTTTACAATTACGTAGTTGCTCATCCTGATGGACCTATTGGCTCCTATTCTACAAGAGGTGGTATTCCCAATTCAAAGCTGCTCGCTGATGTAGAGCTGTATCTGCTGACTGGTGATGCAACTTATAAGAATGCAGCTTCTGCAACGATTATGGGAATGGATGAACTGGATGTCACATCAACCAACTATTGGGATATGAGTCCACTTTCTATGGCTGAGCTATATCCGGTGGCTGACTCTGCTACCCAAACACATATCCACGATCTGCTTAAAGCACAAGTGAATTATTTCTTATCCTCTATGGACGATACGCCCTATCATGTGCTCAACCAGTTCAAAAATTTTGGTGTGAATGAACCTCATGCTTCGTATTTGGGCGACATGATGAGATATTATGAATTATTTGGTGACCAAGAGGTGCTGGATGCTGTACTCAAAGGAACGTACTGGATTTTTGGTGAAAATCCTTGGAATATTAGCTGGGTATCCGGTATAGGTAATGATTATGTCGATTTCCTGCATACCCGATTTGATGAACAAGCCAATACAGCCAGTGGTACAGGTATTGTGTTACCTGGTGCGATGGTAAGCGGCCCCAATATCAAAGATACAAAGGATAAAAATAGTGTCAGCCCCTGGTATCAGGATCGCTCTCTATTCAACGACGATACAAGTCAGTGGCGCTATAATGAATTCAGTATCAGTATTCAAGCAGGCTTGTTATACACCATTATGGGCTTAAGTGCGACTGATCGTACTCCAGTTCATTCTAGTGACGCCCCCGTTCCGTTTACCATATTTTCTCCAACGATTGGTGATCGGGTACGTGGAGAAGTGACACTATTCGCCGATACCGATCCACGACTTCGTGAAGCTCAGTATAGTCCAGCAGGTACAGCAAATGGATTTCAAGCGATGACTGTACAGGCTGATGTATACAAAGCTGTGATCGATGAAAGTAACAGCGTTCCCTACTTCAATCGCCGTGTCGATGTGCGTGCACTCGATCAACAGGGCAATCGTACCTATAGCTCCACTCATTATATGGTTGCTCCACCATTACCTGATCCTTCATCTCCGCTACTGTATGACGACTTTGGTGGTAATGGTTCATGGGGAGGCTCTTCGACAAATGCAACATGGGTGAACTGGTACAATCAAAGTCGCGGCACAGGAAGCTTTTCCAAAGTTACCGTTGATGGTCGGACAGCAGGCAAATTCTCACATGTACCTGTGACCGTGGATTCTGCCGCCAAGTTCCAGCCGTGGCATGATACGGTAGATCTGACGGGCTATCAATACTTGAATGTCACACTCAAAAATCCAGGCGCTCCTTCTGTTCGCACACGTATCGAAATTTCCGACAATAACAAAACGTATAATCTGACGGGTGGATGGATAAATGTTCCTCAAGATTGGACGAAGTTACAATTCAATCTGAACACGCTATCCCCTGCCATTGATAAGAAAAATGTAAAATTAGCGATCTGGCTCAAAGAAACTACCGTTACCAATGGTGATATGCTGGTCGATGAGATTAGCGCAAGCAATATCAAGCGCGGTTCAGCCCCAACATTGACGAAGGGTACGATCAATCAGACTTCGGGAGATTCGGATACGCCATTTACATTTGATGTGACCTATACGGATGTAGACAATGATCCACCGCTCGCAGTCGAACTCTTACTGGATGGCGTGATTCACACGATGACTGCAACCGATTCAGCAGATACAACCTACACCGATGGCAAGATATACCGATATACGACCAAGCTTCCACCAGGTCAACATTCGTATTACTTCCATACGACCGATACCTTTACCAATGCAGTCAGTACTCCTGTACAGCAGCAACCATCGGTCAATCATCCGTGAAGCTTAGATCGTGACTGACTCCATCTCATCCTTATAGCTACAATCAACTAAGATATCATTGACTTGTAGCCACATCTTTTGACAAATGAATACCGAGGCAGGTCAGATCTGTTGTCATTCATCGACTACGATCTGATCTGCTTACTGGTATACCATTCTTTCAGCGGAGAAGGTGGTGGATTCAGGCTGCCCCAGCTTGTTGCATGCTCACTCAGTCGTAGCTGTAATACGCCTCCGACGATCAATTCAGAATGTGAAATCCATGCGCGATCAAGTGGCGTATTATTCCAGATTGCTTCAGCGATATAACGCGGTTTCGTTCCGTCACCAGCCCCTATACTGCCAATAATCTCAATCGTAAACGGGATCGTTGCACCCTCTTCACCAATCTGTATAATCGAAGATTGGAATAGTGGCGGTACGAGAAAATAGATATCCTGTCCCATCAGCGGATACAGTCCAATCGACGAGCAGATATAAAAGGCACTCTGACAGCCCATATCCTCATTGTCACCCAGCCCATCACGTGCCACTTGAAAATAAGTATTCAAGCATTCTCGCACACGATCTGCTGTTCGATCTGGTCGCCCTGCATATATATACAAATACGGAATATGCAGCATCGTTTCCTTGGAATAATAATGCCCTTCTTCAAAGAAGGTATCCAGATGCTTCACAAATGCCCCCGTTCCCCCATGACGCTCGATTAGACCAGCAAAATCATGATGGGTATGAAATGACCACTGCCAGCTTGTTCCTTCATAGAAATACGGATCATTCCAACAATCCGGTAAACAAACTGCTGGATCAAATGCCTCCGCCCATGTGCCATCCGAATCTTTTGGAGCAAAGCAGCGCTGCTGCTCATTCCACAGATTCCATAGCTTTTCTGAGCTTGTATAATAGCGCTCTGCTATGTCTGGCTGACCTAGCGATTGTGCTAACCTACCAATACACCAATCCTGATAGGCATATTCCATATGACGAGAGACACTATTTTTCTTCACCTTCGTCGATACATAACCTAACGACAAATAATCATCTAGGTGCCGTCCATACATCCATGTATCCGGTGAATACTGCTCGTTATTTTTGCGCATTTGTAGTAAGGCTGCTTCATAGTCAATACCAGATAGCCCTTTGAGCTTCGCTTCATTGAGTAAAATATCAGCTGAGCTTCCACCTTGAATCATCGCGCTATGTCCAGCAATCCATGCATCTGGCAACCAGCCTGTATGGGCAGCTATATCAAGCAAGCTATTCAAAATGCCTCTTTCCAGCTCTGGATCAATTAAAGTTAGCAGCGAGTTGGCATTTCGCACGCTATCCCAAAGCGCATAAATATCAGTATATTGACGCACGCCAGATACCCATCCATCATATTCATCATCCACGCCCAGATCAGAAGGCATACACCATAGCCGAGTCAAGGAGGTGTATAGCAATCGGGTATGCCGCTCACTTCCTCCTTCTACCGTGATCCGATCCAGCTTCTGTTCCCAACGATTACGTGCCTGTTGATGAATCACATCAAATTCCGCTGACGCTTCTCTCCGTAAGCTCTCACGTGCCTTGCCGATGCTAACATAGGAGATGCCGACCTTGATCTCTACTGTTCCACATCCTGCAAAGCTAGCAACTGCCCGGCAATCCTGACCATCAATAGAACGTTGCTGCACAAACTGACCGTTCTCCACAAGCACACATGCGGTAGCTGGTTGCTGAAATTGAATCGAAAAGTACACGGAATACGGATAATCATGTCCCCAGCCTCCGCGAAAATCCGATCTCCCTACCAATTCGCAATCAGATGCCTGCTCCAGGTAACCACCAATACACAGTCCCGTCGTCTCACCCGGCTGAGCACCGTCTACTTGAATCACAGAACTTGCATCTATTAACACATGAGGAATGACTCCTGGCTGAAATGTATAACGATGACAGCCCGTACGCGCGGTGCTTGTCAGCTCTACTCTAATATCACCAGGCATCAGCGTAACCCTGTAATACCCTGCTGAGGCTGTCTCGTTCTCGCGTTCATATCCTTCGGTAGGAACGCGAAGATCACCAGTGAAGGGAAGGATACCAACATTGCCGTATCTTCCTCCTCCACCTGTACCACTCACATGGGTATGACTGAACCTGATGATCGGAAGTGAACTCGCATAACCATGAGATAACTGCGGCGACGCTGTATCTGGTGATAACCGAACGATGCTATTGGGCAGATACGGCCCGCATAGACAATTGTTTTCTCCATCCACGCCGATAAAAGGATCTATCCAATCCACCTTTGCTCTATCCATCGACAATGCTCCTCCGTTCACCAAAAAATATCAGTCTTTCCCTTCAGCTTGCCTAACGCCTCTACAAAGAAATAATCACCGTAAATAATCGGTACCTCTATCTCAGCGCCCGCTGGAACACTAGCGGTGCCTCTGATAAGCAACGCTTCTTCCTGTTCATCCTCCGGTGTGTATTGTTGGAATAGCACCTGCAACGTCATGATCGCATGTTCACGATAATGCGTAGCACGTGGATCATGCTGCTGTTCAAGCAGGTAGGCAAGCTCTAATAAACCGCTTGCTGCACAAGCAGCAGCTGTAGAGTCCTTGATGTGAAGCTGTTCAGCTGGAGCACGGAAATCCCATGCGGGTACGCGCTCTATTTCCGTCTGGCTGATCCAATAATCTGCTACAGCCAGCGCCGTATCCAGATATCGCTGCTGTTCTGTATAGCGATATCCAATCGCAAAGCCGTATATTGCCCATGACGTACCACGTGACCATGCTGACTCCGGCGCGTAGCCCTGTCCTCCAAGCGCTTCTACCCGTTCACCAGTCTCTGGATCAAAGCGCACAATATGATAGACTGATCCATCAGAACGAACGAATTGCTTGATCGCCATATCACTATGCGCCATCGCCATATGTTTGAAGCGCGGATCACCGATCGTTTCACTCGCCCAGTACAGCAATCCGAGATTCATCATGCAATCAATAATGGCAAGACCTTCGCTGCCTTCGAATAACCATGCGCGTATAAACTGTCCTTTAAGATTGAAGCGACCTGCCAGATGGCTTGCCGCGATCAACGCACGACGACGAGATAATGGATTATCCGTTAATTTATAATTAGCAACAGAGGACAGACTCCATATAAAGCCATTATCATGATGAAGCTTCTCAAACTCATGCAGTAGCTCATCCAGTTGTTCCTCGCATTCTTCAGCGTGCATGCGTGCTTCTGCATCACCCGTTTCATGGAAATGCAGCCATAGCAATCCCGGCCAGAAGCCATTTGTCCAGCATTCCAGCTCACGAGCATCATATTGTCCATTAAATGAAGCGTTAGGAAAACATGCGCCAATCCGTTGTTTCATCTTGTCAAGCTTTCTGTTTGTATAGTTCCAGGCTTGATCCAGCCATTCTGTTTTCTGATTAATCATCGTTATGCTCCTTTTAATAAATTAGCCTTTGACAGCTCCAATCATTACACCTTTGACAAAATACCGCTGCACAAATGGATACACACATAAAATAGGTAAGGTGGCTACAACGATCGTCGCATATTGAAGTGTCGCGCTCACCTGTACAATCTGATCTGCTGCCGTCGTTCCCAGCATCAAGTCGGTCGAGTTGGAGATTAGAATCTCACGTAAGATCAACTGCAAGGGGAACAGTTGCCGATCTTTGAGGAATAAGGATGCGTAGAACCATCCATTCCACTTTTCCACCGTATAATATAGCGCCATAACTGCCATAACAGGCATACTGAGTGGAATAATAATACGTGCAAAGATGGTAGGATGATTCGCTCCATCAATTTTTGCCGATTCCTCCAGACTATCCGGAATCGCCAGAAAAGAGGTGCGCATTACGATCAAATTAAAGGTATTTACTGCAAATGGAATAACGAGTGACCACAGTGAATTCATTAATCCCATGCCTTTCACGACAAGATAAAATGGGATCAATCCACCTGTAAAAAACATTGTAAATACAATTAGAAAAGTGAAAAAAGGATTCCAGTATACGTTTTTGCGAGAGAGTACATACGCGGCGAGAGAGGTCACGGTCATATTCAATACCACACTCGCACAAACTACAAATAATGTATTCACATAGCCCTGCACAATAGAAGGATTAGCTAGCACCTTTGTATACGCTTCCAGATGAAAGCCATATGGAAGTAGAAGCAAGCCAGAGTGTGCCATCATCCGTGAGCCATCACTAATCGAAGCGATCAACACATAGTATAGTGGATACGCTGTTAGCAGAACTAAAACGACCATAATCCAAATGATTACCCAATCAAACATTCGTTCAGACCATGAACGCTTCATATTTCCCCTCCTTCTGTCACTTACCAGAGGCTATTTTGACTTACTCTACGGCTAATGTAATTCGCTGCCACTAGCAAGACGAGATTTAAAACAGAATTGAAAATACCGACTGCGGCACCATAGCTCCAATTGAACTCAATTAAGCCTTTTCGATACACATATGATGAGATAATATCGGCAGTATCATAGATCGACGAATTGTATAACAAAATGACTTTTTCAAAGCCCAGATTAAACAGATTGCCCATGCGCAAGATGAGCATGATCGTGATCGTTGGAAGCAGACCTGGCAACGTAATATTTAGCATTTGTCGCCAGCGTCCGGCACCATCAATACGAGCAGCTTCATATTGCTCCTGATCAATAGAGCTTAATGCCGCAATATAAATAATAGATTCCCAGCCAAATCGCTGCCAGATTTCAGACACGACATAGATCGGGCGAAAGTAAGCTGGGTTTTGTAAAAGCGATGTATCCGTACCGCCCAGCCAGACTATAATCTGTGTGATCAAGCCGCCGCTATTCGTGAAGTCTTTTACCAGTCCGCAAATAACGATCAATGAAATAAAATAAGGCATATACGTGATCGACTGCACCCAGCGCTTGAATGTGCGATTACGTAACTCATTAATAAGCAATGCCAAAATAATCGGGGCTGGAAACTCAAAGATGAGCGTGTTCACACTAAGCAGCACCGTATTTTTGAAAATTCGCCAGAAGTACAACCCCTCAAAGAAATCCCGAAAGTTCGCCAAGCCAACCCACTCGCTACCTAGAATGCCATTCGCAGGAGAATAATCTTTAAAGGCGATGATGGTTCCATACATCGGGCCATATTGAAAAATAATATAATAAGCAAGCGCTGGTAGAATCATCAGGTATAACCAGTAATTCAGCTTGAAATCTTTGCGCAGTCGTATCGCATAACTGTCTGTGACTGAACCGCCTGTTCTGCCGCGTACTTTAGCAGGCTTGGAACGACGATATGAATTCGTATCCGATGTCTGGTTCATAACCTACTCCTTTCTTAGCTGAATGCATATCATCACTCAGCGTTTGTTATAACGATCTAACGCAGCCTGCTGAATCTCAATAGCTCGGTCAATATTCAAAACTTTTAGTTTTTGCAAAAATTCGTCGTACGAGTCAATCGGCTCCGTACCGAGTACGATTTTGATTGTCGTTTCATCAACCAGTGTATTCACTTCATTGATGATCTGTGAAAATTCTGCGCTTTCCTCTGCGGTTGGTGAAATCGGTGGCAATTGATATTTGTCTACATCTGTTTTCATCCATGTTTGTACCGCTGCTTTTTGCTGTGGTAGTGCTGCATATTGCTCATAATAGCGCTTGTCTTGGATTGTAGGACCACCTGTTGCTCGTGTATACAGCGTTAAATTTTGAGCATAATTGTCCTTAATCAAGTTCGTATACGTTGGATAACCATTCTTTATCGTATAGCTGACGCCTTCCTGACCAAAGTTGAAGAACAATGCGCCTTCCTTGCTATAACCATAGTCGAGTAACTGAACGGCTAATTCTGGATTTTTGCTATTCGGCGAGATCGCAAAGTTTCCACCTGCGGGTGCCGAGAAGTCCTTCTGTCCAAACATAGGCGTATCGCCTTTATGCAGTACAGGGTATGGCGCTCCAACCAGATCCGCCTTCGGATCTTGCGCCTTTAACGCCGCAAGCCATTTACCAATTCCACCTCCGGCTAATCCATAAGATGCGCCCGATTTGCCTGAGGTCATATTGGCATCCCGAATTTTACCGTCCACGGTAGCAATATCCTTATCCAGCAAGCCTTCGGTATACCACTGATGCATCGTCGTCAGGAAATCTTTGAAGCCTGGCTCCATAGGTCCAAATTTCACTTTACCATTTTCCATATAGAAATCTCGCTTCACACCGAATGCGCCATAAAATGCACCCGTTTGTAGATCATCGAATAATCGTGGCGTGCTGACAAAGGTTAGTGGAGCAGTCGCTCCTTTTTTTTCCTTAAATGCAGTTAGTACAGTGTGCCATTCATCAATCGTGGTTGGAACCTTAAAACCAAGCTCATCCAACCAATCTTTACGTAAAATCAAACCGCCGTATGTTTTTAGGTAATCATCGCCACGAATGAATGGAAATCCATAATACGTGCCATCATCCGTTTTGATCTGCTTATCCACTTCAGGATGTTCTTTTAAGTATTGAGTCAGATTCGGTGCATATTTGGCAAATAGATCATTCAGCTTCATAATATTGCCGTCACGGATTGCTTTCTCGGGTCCACCCGGATAGTTTTGCAGAAAGTTCCATTCGATGATGTCCGTATATTCGCCAGAAGCAAACATCATATTCAATTGTTCATTCGCCTGATTAACTGCGGGTAAGACATACTTTTCCTGTACGCCTGTACGTTTGGCCAGCTCCTGTACAAAAGGGAACTCTTCTAGCGTAGACTTCACGGCGAGCTGCTGTGCAAATGGCGTTGAATCGGTCCAACGAGTGAGTACGATATCCGTTTGAATTGGATAGGAGCCGATCTTATGAGTCTTCGCGTAGTCTTCATCGGTTTTACCTGCTGTAGAGGATTGTCCACTTGAACAGCCCGCTAATAATAGCACGATTGACAGTAATCCCAATGCCCATGCCCGCCCTCTTTTGAATGAATGTGTCATTCTATTCCTCCTTGTTATATGGTTGAAGTAACACTTGCATTAGAGACGGATATACCGCAACTACCCGGCTTAAATGTAAGTGCTTACAATTGATATTTTGATAGATAAATCTACAATTTCATATACTCAATATGTCCAAAATGATATTCAATTTGAGGTTATAGCCCGGGAAATAGCGGATATCACAGAGTTTATGTCATATTGCGATATTGCCCGGGTGTGATGCCTTCGATCTTTTTGAATATGCGAATAAATGTATTGAGGTTCTGAAAACCAGCCTGACTCGCTAATTCCTCTAGTGGTATCCGTTCCTCACGTAATAATAGCTTCGCCTTCTCAATTCGGGTCTGATTAATATAGTCAAGTAACCCTTCACCCGTATGATCGCGAAATAACTTCGATAAATAAGTCGCTTTCATATCAAATGATTCGCCGATCATCGTTATATTCAGATCTGGATTGGCATAATTACGATGTACGAACTGTCTTATTTGGTTGGCAAGCTGCTCCATATCTTCACTTCGATTTTTCTGCTTGTTCTGTTCTTGCTTTGAGGCTGTATGCATACACACATCCTCCAACATGTACAAAAGGAGTTGTTTCATCTCCTTTACCGTACTTGCCCTGGTCAATGTCTCAATGGTCTGCTGATGACGACTCAAAAATACGTCCTTGCTATCACCTGACTCAATCATACTCTTAATAAAAGTGCCGATTAGATCAAACATCAGACATTTAGCAAGCTCCAGTGGCAATACCGTCTCATGCAAATTGCGCTCTACAATATCTTCCAGCAATTCGCGTGCTTTAACAGCATCGCCCACCTTCATATCATTTAATAATTGTCGTTCAATATGCAGGGGGAAATAATAATCATGGCTTTCCTGTAGTAGACGCTTTTGAGATAACTGTTCATATATCAACATATCCACATCATCTGCCACAAATTTATATTCCATCGCCACCGTTGCTTCTCGGTAGGCTTCCGCAATCCCTTCTATACCGCGGTGAATACCACTAACTGCAATCGTTAGCTCTGCTCCATATTTTTGTTTTAAAAAAAGCTGGGCTTGTTGTATACGCGCAATTAATCGCACCATCCCCTCATCAGACTCCGAATACTGAATCAGACAAGCCGTTAACTCGTCAACTTCGGCTAGATGAACCGGGCACTCCATCGCAATCATCTCCTCTAGCACATTGCTACAGATAAAATGCAGCAGGCGATTCTGTTGCTGCTCCTCCATATCTGCTGTCTTCATATGAAAAGCAGAACTCTGCTCGATATAAATGAGTAGAACAACAAACGAATCCGCATCTTTACCAATGGCTAGCGATTCTATAATTTCTTCGGTTGTCACCTGATCGCGTTCATCTATCTTGCCCTTGAGGAGCCTTGCTATAAATCCGCTACGTAACTGACTTTGCTGTCGATTCATACGTTCACTAATTCGATTATTTTCCAGCAGTGTATGAGATAGATGATCTTCAATCCAGATCAATTCATTACGATCCATCACACTCTGCTTGTTCACTCGTGTATTAAGCAAGCCGATCATACGATGAATCGGACGATAATTGCGCCGCAAAAATAAATACGTTAGCAATAGCCCACCTAACAAACTAACCGCTACGCCGTAATACATCAGCCGCTGAACGTCATTTGCTTCCTTACGTACGATTCGTTCAGGCACAATACTCACATAGGTTAGATCCGAATTACTGGAACGAATAAAATAATATCGTGCAGGTTCTCCGCTCTGATCGCTTTCGATATATCCTTTTTCTCCACTGAATTTCGCAAATTCCTTCTGAATGGACTGTCCTACTTGATCGGAGATAAGTGTACTGCCATCTCCGGTTAAGATCGATATTTTACCATCACCAAAACCACGAATACCTGAGAGCGCCTTCAATATTTGTTGCTGATCGACCATTACGACAATGGAACCAGTCGCTTGATTATGCAAATCTGCTGGTAAATGACGAATAAAGGTAACATAGTGCTTGGTCAAACCAGATTCATAATGAGCAGTCGTCGTTACAAATTGTTGCCGCTTGGTTCCATGAATGAGCTCCTTCCATTGTTTAAATGATATTCCACCCCCATCATATAGATCTTGATAGGCCATCTGAGCCGATTGGGACGTGGAAGGTCGTATCACTGTATCTGCTGGTGCCCAATAGATGAAAAAATCGTCCAGCGTTGTATATGTAGAACGAAATAGTTTTAGATTTTGAGCGACTTTATACAGCTCGTACTGATAATCGCCACGAGCAAAAGTACCCGAGTATAGTAAATTTTGTACATTCACATCACCGTAAATTTGAATGGTTAACCGCTGAATCAAATCTACGCGATTATCTACCGTCTCTTGCATTTGCTGCAATAGCGAGTCATTTGCCTTTTCGGTCTGTTGTTGTAGCGCTTTGACTGTCTCGTGGTATACCCATCCGCTAAGTAAAATAGGCAGCAATAGCACCACCATATACGATACAAACCAGGCTACGATCACACTACTGCGAAGTGTACGCCACTTTTTCAATCTCATGCATTCATCCCCTTTTTGTACAACGGGTCACATCTTCACTCGCCTACTCAAATAACTATTGTATAGGCTATTATCTCAAAAGTTCTACCATAACCTGTATTCAAAATATACAAATCAATCATCATTTTTTTGATTTCATATCCATTTTCCTATTCCGATTGGGTTTGGAGAATTGAATACGATCACCATGCAAAAAGAGATGACTCCAAATACAGATTTATATTTTACAATAAGCAGTTTGACTGCTCGGTCATCATATTCTTATTTAATTTACACTATCTATTTTGTTCAATATTGAACATTAATGTATCCAAAAATAATTATTTTCTTATTTTTCGTATTATTTTGAACATTTTTGTGTACATTTCGTGATCATTTGACTAAAATGAAAGTGAATCCAACCAGCTTTTAATGAAAAGAGGGATATTATGGAAGCGGTGCTTCGGAATCTGTTTCAGTCCCTGGCGAAGAATCCATCGGCGAATCGTATGGCGAAGAAGTATGGGCTGCGGTTTGGAGCGAAGCGGTTTGTGGCAGGTGTGACGATCGATGAAGCGGTGCAAGCGGTGCGGCAGTTGAATCTGGATGGGCGGCTGGCGACTCTGGATCATCTGGGGGAATTCATCTCAACGCGGCAGGAAGCACAGGAGTCATTGGACATGTGTCTGGCTACACTGGATGCGATTCATGAGAGCGGTGTCAAATCGAATCTGTCGCTCAAGCTGACCTCGCTTGGATTGGATATTGATCGTCAGCTCTGTCTGGATAATATGCGGCAGATTGTTGGGCGGGCGCAGCAATATGGCAACTTCGTCCGCATTGACATGGAGGATTATTCGCATTGTCAGCCTGCTATCGATCTGTATCGCGAGCTGCGCAAGTCATATGACAATGTGGGCATTGTGCTACAGGCGTATCTGTTCCGCACCGAACAGGATGTGGATGATCTGAATGAGCTTCATGCGAATCTACGTCTGGTCAAAGGGGCGTATAAGGAGCCTGCCACCGTTGCTTTTCCAGCGAAGGAGGATGTGGATGCGAACTACCGCAAGATCATTGTCCAGCATCTGACGCATGGTAACTATACCGCAATCGCTACCCATGACGAGCAGATTGTCCAGTTTGTTAAAAAGGAAGTCGCTGAGCGTGGCATTCCGCTGGAGCAATTTGAATTCCAGATGCTCTATGGAATTTGTGAGGATTTGCAAAAGCGGCTCGTTAAGGAAGGCTATAAGGTACGCGTGTATGTTCCTTACGGACGTGATTGGTTTGGCTATAATATGCGCCGACTGGCAGAGCGTCCTGCCAATGTCTGGTTTGTGATGAAAAATCTATTTCGCTAATTGCATCTCGCTAATCACATCAAAAAGCCGCTTTACCGTATGTACGAGCGCATAAGCTCACGACATGGGGCAAAACGGCTGATGCTGGATCACACGATCTCATCTTTCTAAAGCTTCTCATTTAGGAATGCATTCTATGCTACGAATCCATTCCATGCTTACTCATCTTGTTGTACAGCGTACCGCGCGAGATGCCCAGCATACGGGCGGCGATGCTTTTGTTACCGGACGCCTTGCGAATCGCTTCTTCAATCCGCTGCTTTTCTTCTTCATCCGTAATACGAGCCTTCAAGCCTTGATGCTGGATTACCGGTTCCTCATTATGGCTACGACGGATCGGCACATGCACTGGTGCAGAAGAAGGAAAATGCAGTAGCTTTTGAAAAGCATCTGGCAGCAGCTCTGGATTCAATTCATCGCCATCGCTCAAAATGACGCAGCGCTCAATAACAGCGCGTAATTCCGCTACATTACCAGGCCAATCATACCGGGCAAAGGCGAGCATCACATCGGGGGTTGGCTTCGGTAACGGTCGATGGTATTGCATCGCAAATTCGCGTAAGTACATGTGTACCAGAATCGCAATATCCTCCCTGCGTTCACGCAGCGGTGGTACAGCAATCGTGACGATTCCGAGTGCATAGTACAGCTCGGAGCTGAATTGTCCACTCGTGACCAGCTTCTCCAGATCGTGGCGGCTGGCGGCAATAATACGCGCATGAAGCGGCAATTCCTCCTGACCGCCATAGCGGCGGAACAGACGTGTTTTCAAGGCACGGTATAGCTTATTTTGCATCTCTGGTGTAAGGCGATCAATCTCATTGAGGAACAGCGTTCCTTCGCCTGCCTGCTCTAGCTTACCGGCTTCCTGAATATCCTGATTGGAATACGTACCACCGATAAAGCCGAACAGCTCGCTATCCAGCAAGCCCGGTGGAATCGCACCACAGTTTACACTTAGAAATGGCGCATCAGCATGAGCACCTGCCAGATGAATCGCACGCGCCAGCTGTTCTTTGCCAGAGCCTGTCTCGCCATATAGCAGTACAGGCGTATTCAGCTCAGCGACCTTTTTACCGATCCGAACGACCTTGCTAATGCTATGACTCTGTCCATCCAGCAGTGTAAACGGATCATTGCTACGCGGCAGTGTCTCATGAATGCTCGCCTGTGCGGTCGATAGCTCCTGATTGAGCTTAACGAGATGCGTAATATCCTGCTCGGATGCGAGCCCGCCTACGATGGTACCGGAAGCATCCATGATCGGTGACGCATTGATCAGTACATGCGTGCCTTCGGACGACTGATGATACATGTTGCGTACTTTGCGACCTTTATCCAGCACATGCAGCAGCATCAGTGATTCGGGATCAAATAGCTCGTCAATCGTGCGCCCGATGATGCGCTCATGCGGAATATGATACATTTGCGCGGCAGTATCATTCCAGCAAATGACCGTACCATCTCCATCCACCGCAGTGACTGCATCGGTTACAGTATCCAGCAGCGCATTCAGGTATTGCTCAGCACGCTGCTTCTGACGGAGTAGCTGAGCTGCCAATCGTTTCGCACATAGCCAGCCCTGCGGCGTCCCATCTGCACTTGTTACGATCATCGGACGAGCTAACGAGGTCGGCAATTGCGCTAGCGTCATATATGTGTAGCTAGCATCCTGCCAGTTCGCAGGCTGAAGCACCGCAGAGGGCTCAAAGCAGCTCACACCAGCAGCCAGATCACCATGCCATTGACGCCAGAAGCGCAGATCTGTTCTCGTAAACACATAATGCTCCATCCCCTGCTGGAGCCATACTGCTGGTTCGGATTCCAGCAGATGCAGCAGGTCATCACGATCATGCTCGGGCTGTAGCTGTGTCCATTGCTTCTCTATTTGAAGCTGTTCATTATTGAACATGATAACCTCTCACTTCATGTTATTTTGTATTCATTTTACATGAGCGCCTGTCCGGTTACAACCGCTTCAATGCTTGTCAGTATAGTAAAATTACCGTTCTCACGCTTTTCGTACATGTTTTGTTCACTTGCCCTTTGTTCACTTACCAACCGAATTGAACAGTGATGGTCGATAGGCTATCCGATGCTTGCCCATTTTGAAAGGAGAACTGACCATGAATAAAATGACGGATATCAAACCTTTTGCGAATGAGCCATTTACTGATTTTAGCCAGCCTGCCCATCGTGATGCGATGAAGGCTTCACTCCAGCGGATCACGCAGCAGCTAGGACGGAAAATTCCGCTGCATATCGGATCGGATACAATCTTCACCGACGACGTGATCACTTCGATCAATCCAGGGCAAACAGATCAGACGATCGGACTGGTGAGCAAAGCCAATCAGCAGCTTGCTGAGCAAGCGATGCAGACCGCGCTGGAAACGTTTGAGCAATGGAAAAAGGTGCCTGCATCCGAGCGTGCCGACTATCTGTTCAAAGCAGCAGCACTTATGCGTCAGCGCAAGCATGATTTCTCCGCGATGATGATTATGGAATCCGGTAAAAACTATGCCGAAGCAGATGCAGATACAGCGGAAGCGATTGATTTTATGGAGTTCTATGCACGGGAAATGCTACGTCTGGACAGCATCAATGAAACGCAGCCGTTAACGCCAGTCGCTGGTGAGCAAAACCGTCTGACCTATATTCCGCTCGGTGTCGGCATCGTGATCCCGCCGTGGAACTTCCCACTCGCGATCTGTGTCGGCATGACGACAGCAGCAATCGTATCCGGCAATACCGTGCTGCTCAAGCCAGCCTCCACCACACCGGTAATTGCGCATATGTTCGTCGAGTTGATGGAAGAGATCGGCTTGCCACCGGGTGTTATTAACTATGTACCAGGCAGTGGCGCTGAGGTTGGGGACTACTTGACGACCCATCCAAAGACACGCTTCGTTAGCTTCACTGGCTCCAAGGAGGTTGGTCTGCGCATTAGCAAGCTATCTGCCGATACCGCCGATGGTCAGATCTGGATCAAACGTCTTGTCGCTGAAATGGGCGGTAAAGATGGCATCGTCGTTGATGAAACGGCAGATTTGGATGCAGCAGCGCAAGCGATTGTCGCGTCTGCCTTTGGCTTTCAGGGACAAAAATGCTCCGCAGGCTCACGCGCAGTCATCGTGCAATCGGTATATGATGAAGTCGTACGCAAGGTTACTGAGCTGACAGGCAAGCTATCAATTGGTTTACCTGAGGACAACTATCCAGTAGGGCCGGTGATCGATCAAGCTTCCTGCGATAAAATTATGAGCTATATCGAGATTGGCAAATCCGAAGGTCGTCTGCTCACAGGGGGACAGCGTGCAGAAGGAAACGGCTACTATATCCAGCCAACCGTTATTGCGGATGTGAAGCGCGATGCACGTATTATGCAGGAGGAAATTTTCGGCCCTGTACTGGCACTATGCCCAGCAGCAGACTATCGCGAAGCTATCGATATTTACAATGATACTGAGTTTGGCTTGACCGGGTCTTTCTTCTCCAAGGATGAAGCACGTATTGCCGAAGCACTGGAAGTGATGCATTGCGGCAATCTGTATATTAATCGGAAATGTACAGGCGCGCTGGTCGGAGCGCATCCATTTGGCGGATTCAATATGTCGGGGACAGACTCCAAAGCAGGTGGGCATGATTACTTGCTGCTGTTCACGCAGGCGAAGCTAACTTCGCGCAAGCTGGGGTAATGGACGGCTTGGCGTTGAGTGCTCATCGCTGAAGGATATCTAGCAGATGCTTAGTTAGCACATAGCTAGCAGTGATCGGGTACAGACTGACATCAGTAGGCAAGGTACGTTGGATTAGAAATGATGTCGGGTATTAAAATTAAAACAGCGTTGCATCCTTTGAAAGTAGGAGGTGCAACGCTGTTTTTGGTTATGATTCGCTTTATGGACGACTTTACAAATGGCTTTAAGAATTTTTTTATGAATTGCCTCATCAATTGATTCGTAAGTTGATTCGTAAATGGTAGTAGCTTATAGCAATAACTCCATCGCTGCGCGCTCTTGATGTGCAATTTCTACTAACAGCTCGGAGGCTTGCCGCAGGGGTTGCTCTTCGCCTGTTTTGCCTGCTTGATCGATCAATGTGGAGACATCTACCCATAATGGAGCGATCTGTACGAACGTATGATAAGCTTGCTCGATTGGAGAATCAGCCAGAAGATCGATGCATTCTCGCAGGAAATCCCGATATAGATTCCGAAATAAGGCACCTCCTGTTCCGGCTCGCTCCATCAGCATAGCCGTCAGGCAGAAGTGATACTCGATATCAGTTGTGCGTGCCTGCCAATTCCGTATTTCTTTGCTCATTTTAATAATGCCTGCATTGCCGATATTGCGTATGGGAGCGTTCAGGTAGCTAAGGGCATTGCTGGTGAGCGCTTTGCGGATCACGGGCGCAAGCGGTGGTACTGGGTGTATCGATTCCAGTGTAAAGGAACGATTGCGCGAGCTCATGAAGCCTTTGGCGCTTCTGGCGGCAGACAGGCTGGTGCGTTTCGTTTGGACTAAGCCGCCCTGTTGCCTGGTATCTGCCATATAAGCATTCTCGTCATCAAAGCCATATATCACTGCATAATGACCAGCAAAATGAACCTTGTTTGTAAAATAATCAAGGTAATAGGAATCTAATTTTAATGCGACTGGGATTCCGCGTTCGATAGGAGCCTGTACGTGTTGCCACGCTTTGGAGATGGATGACGTTTCGTGTACCTTGATCGTTAATCCAAGTCCTTCGGCAAGGCTGGTGATCAATGTATCTGGCTTCGTTCTGCCGCCGATAAAAGGAAATTCCATCGCTTTCGAATCCCAATAGATGAATCCAAGTCCTTGCCCGAGCCCGAACAGCATCGGCTCCGACAGATGGATACCCGCATGCTGCAATATATTTCCAATTGCAGTTGTCTCGCAATGATCGCCCTCATATGGTGTAAAGCCATCAATCATCATCGTCCGATCGCCCCTCACCCTCATATGCTCCTCACGTCTACAACGCTGGCTGCAAGCCCTGCTCGATCCAATCCTCTCGGGTTGGCCCATATATGCTCGGCACGCGTAGCCCAGCCTGACGCATCAGCACAGACATTTGTCCGCGATGGTGGATTTCGTGGGCGATCACGGCACGTAATGTTAATCCATTACTCCACGGTTCACCATACATGTCGCTTATGTCAGCGAGATTCGCATCGGTCCATTGCTGCTGAATAGCTTCCAGCAGTGCCTGCGATACCAGCCGATAAGCATTAGCAATTTGAACAGCGGAGGCAGGTGCCTTTTCCCCACCTTCGGGTGCAGCAAATACAA
Source organism: Paenibacillus hunanensis (assembly GCF_034055775.1). NCBI lineage: Bacteria > Bacillati > Bacillota > Bacilli > Caryophanales > Paenibacillaceae > Paenibacillus > Paenibacillus hunanensis. Next base: position 4,488,114 of record NZ_CP139194.1, read on the forward strand.
GTCCGGTACGGGATACCATCTCATGAATCGTTGTCGTGATGTGCCAGCCGATCTGTCCGAGCGGTCGGATATTCGACTCACTTCCTTGATCCAGTGAAGCATCTGTAAGTGCATCAAGTACACGCTGCGTGCATGCTGATACACTGCTCCATTCGTCTACAAAAGCCTGAATTGTCGTAAACATCATATTCCTCCTCTGGGATAGCGCCATGAATCAGCGGGATATAATCCCATTGTAAAGAACCTCCACTGACATCTGTGTGTCAGTGTTTTGTCGTATACAGCGCTACAATTTGCTGCGCTTTTTCTTTGACAATATTCGCAATGTGAGGGGGCTCTATAATACGCAGACTTGCCCCGTAGCTGAGCAGCATGTGATATAGCCAGCTGCCTTCCGGTTGTCGTGAGTTGATCAGCAGCGTTCCGTCGGGCTGGGTGCCGATCTGCTCAGCACCAAAATAATCCTCTGCCTGCGCACGTGCCTCCGGCTGTAGCTGCAAAATCAGATTCACGTAATGAGACGAGCCTTGCTCAGCCTGCCCATAGCTAAGCGTCATAACGGGTTCCGGTCGGCGTATAAAGGACTCGGGTAATTGCTCCATTTCCTTCATTCGAGATAAGCGAAAAATACGAAATTCCTGCCGTAGCAAGCAAAACGCATGCATATACCAGCTAAAGCCTTTCATCACGATCGTCATAGGCTCTACTGTGCGCGAGGACAATCGACTCTGCGAGTCGGTATAGACGAAGCGTAGCAGGCTCCGTTGACGAATGGCGTTGCGAATCGAGTGAAGCTTATCCTTGTCCCTACTCGTGCACCATGGATTGGCATCGATGACAAACTGATTGTTCAGCTCATTCAGGGTAGTGTGCTCTGATTTGGCTACAAGCGCGCCTACCTTGTCCAGCAGTACACTGGTTTCCTGCTCGCCAACGCCGACGGAGATTCCTTTCAAACCGATAATGATCGATTGCAATTCCTCGATTGATAGAAACTGTCGATCCAGTCGATATTGATCCATAATCTCATAGCCTCCATTTGCACCGGCATGAGACAGAATAGGGATACCTGCCTGAGTGATCGTTTCTACGTCTCGATAGACGGTTCGGAGTGAAATTTCGAAGCGTTCGGAGAGCTCTCTGGCGCTAATGCGTTTGCGATTGAGTAGCAGCATGGTGATGGCGAGAAGGCGATATAGTTTCAACTGAATGTGCTCCTTTCGTGTACTCTGTCTATGGCTTGAAGCAAAGCGATGCAATTCAATTCAATTCAATTCAAGGATGAGTATGATCTACAGTGTGGGGCTTGCAGACTCCACTTCAGACCGGGAATATGCCAACGACCTTCGGTTAAGCCGGGATACTTGAATGGTGGGTAAGCGGTTGTATCCCGGCTTAAAGGGCGGTCTTTTGGCATATTTCCCGGTCTTCCGTTTGGCGTAGGTTGGTATTATGGCGTTCTTGCAATTGAATGTATAGCGCTCCTGTAGTTGCTAGATTACGTTTGGGTTTACATTTTGGAGTGCGCAAGCTAAGACGTAGATGTACATGTTATAGATGTATATGTCGTTAGATTACAGGATGATTAAAGTTTGGATTAAGATTGAGTTTGGACTGAGCTTCACTTTGTTGGGTGTGAGATTGAGTTTGTGATTGTTTGGATTGAATTTTGTTTTGAGTGTGTTCGCTGGCGCTTCCTCTAAGTTTTGTAAGGAGTCCGTATACGTTATGATCGTGTTTTGAATTCATGGTGTCCCTGCTGGATACAGTTTTGCTATAGGTTATGTATGTACTCTGTATATGTTTTGTAAAGATTTCGTAAAGGGTCTATAGGCTTGATTGTCCTGTGCTATGATCGGTGGGATATGGGATGTATGGTAGGGAGTCTTTCTTTATTTTATCGCGTGCAGATGAATCTGCAATACATATAAAAGGGGCTATGGCATGGAGCTTAGGAATGTGGAGCTACAGAAAGGGCGGCAAGGGCGAATAAAGCGGCTGCTGGAAATTGGGATGGTGTCGACTCGGCTTGGGCTGACGTCTTTTGGGGGACCGATTGCGCATCTGGGATATTTTCATGAGGAATATGTGCGGCGGCGGAAATGGCTGAATGAGCAGCAATATGCGGAGTTGGTGGCACTGTGTCAGTTTTTGCCGGGGCCTGCGAGCAGTCAGGTGGGGATCGGTATTGGGGTAATTCGTGCAGGCATACTGGGAGGCATCGTGTCCTTTTTAGGATTTACTTTGCCTTCGGTTATTGCGCTGATGATATTTGCCTTGATTGTACAGCAGGTGTCGGTAGAGGGTACAGGCTGGCTACATGGATTAAAGCTAGTTGCGGTTGCCATTGTCGCTCAAGCTATTCTCGGCATGGCACCTAAGCTCACACCTGATCTAAAACGGAAAGCAATCGCTTTGCTCGCCATGGTGGCAGTCTTATTGTGGCAAACGGTGTATACACAGCTTATTGTTATCGCATTAGCGGGCTTGATCGGATATATCGTCTATCGACAACAAGCTGTCGCTTCAGCTGAAGGTATTCACTTTCCGATATCACGCACAATTGGCGTGACTTGTCTGCTCGCATTCTTTGCCTTGCTAGCTCTATTGCCTGTCTTACGGGAGCTAACGTCGCTGCACTGGGTAGCGATGATCGATCGCTTTTACCGTGCGGGCTCGCTTGTATTTGGTGGTGGGCATGTTGTGTTGCCGCTGCTGGAACGTGAATTTGTACCCAATGGACAGCTTAGCGAGCAGGCTTTTCTGGCTGGATACGGGGCAACGCAGGCGGTTCCGGGGCCGCTTTTTACGTTTGCTGCGTATCTGGGCACGGTGATGGAAGGCTGGTCTGGTGGAATCATAGCGACGGTAGCGATTTTCCTGCCTGCCTTTTTGCTCGTGCTTGGTGCACTGCCATTCTGGAATGATCTGCGCCATAATGCTGCGATTCAGGGAGCCTTTATGGGTGTAAATGCCGCTGTAGTAGGGATTCTGATCGCTGCCTGGTATGATCCGATCTGGACCAGCTCTATCCGCCAGCCGATCGATTTTGCATTTGCAGCGATTCTATTCAGTATGCTTGTATTCTGGAAGCTACCGCCCTGGATGGTGGTTATTGCCGGAGCCGGTGGTGGCTGGCTTTTATCGTTAATTATTCACAATTGAGTTCACTTATCTGACATGAAAATTAAAATAAAGCTGAATCCTAAATTTTACGTCAATTATATTGACACCAAACAACCAATCCGTTACTGTTAATGTAGATTTCGTGCACACAATGATGTGTGTAACGATACATGCGGCAATGACGCCCTTTTTCCATTGGTATGCTATGCGCACCTGCGTATCCTAGCGATCTGGAAAAGGGGCTTTTTTCATTTTCTGATATAGCAGATGACATGATACAGGACAGATAATGATACAAAACAGATAGAGACATCGGTACACGAGCCGATTGGATAAAGGAGGTCAGCCTGATGACTGCCCGTTTGGTTGTGATTGGCAATGGTATGGCAGGTATGCGCTGTGTAGAGGAAATCATACGGATGGCACCGGATCGGTATGAGATTACTGTGTTTGGAGCTGAACCGCGTCCGAATTATAACCGAATTTTGCTCTCCGAGGTGCTGCATGGTGATCGGCAGTTTGATGATATTGTGCTGCATTCACTGGATTGGTACGCGCAGCACGGCATTACGCTATATATGGGCGAAATGGTCTCACTGATCGACTCTGCTCGTCAGGTCGTTCGAACCGCTTCTGATAGGGAGGTCGGCTATGATGTGCTGATCATCGCTACAGGCTCGGTACCCTATATTCCACCTCTACCCGGTTCGGATAAAAAAGGGGTAATCGCCTTCCGTACCTTTGACGATTGTGAGCAAATGACCGCCTATGCACAGCGTTATCGTAAAGCGGTCGTGCTGGGCGGTGGTCTGCTGGGGCTGGAAGCCGCACGTGGACTCGTACAGCTCGGTATGGAGACTCATGTCGTGCATAATGCGCCTTATTTAATGAATCGACAGCTCGATGAATTATCTGCTACCTTATTGCGTCGTGAGCTGGAGGAACAGGGGATGCAGTTTGCCCTGAACCGGCAGACGGTTCGTGTGACAGGTACGCATCGTGCACAGGGATTGCGCTTTGAGGATGGGGAACGCTTAGCTGCCGATCTGGTCGTGATGGCGGTTGGCATTCGTCCTAATATTCGACTTGCTCAGCATAGCGGGCTGGCGACTCATCGCGCTATTATCGTGGATGACTGGATGCGTACGAGTATACCCAATGTGTACGCGATCGGTGAATGCGCTGAGCATCGCGGCATTAGCTATGGATTGGTCGCCCCACTCTATGAGCAAGCCAAAATCGTCGCCGCTCATCTATGCGAGCAGCCAACGGCTCCTTATGCTGGCTCTCTCCCCTACTCGCAGCTCAAAATCTCGGGTGTTCAGGTGTTCTCCATCGGCGATATCCAGTCACCGCATAGTGAAACCCTTGTGCAGCAATACGATGGTGTAGCTCGTACCTATCGCAAAATCACTGCTACACACGGACGCATGAGTGGAGCTGTTTTATACGGAAATACCGCTGAAGGTGCTGCACTGGTCGATATGATCAAGCAAGGCGTATCGACCGAGGAATGGTTAGAGCGTGAGCAAGCGGCTATTTCAGCACAGGGACAGGCTCATGATCCTGCGGAAGCAGCAGCAATCACACTTGCTCCACAATCTATCGTATGCGCCTGTAATGCGGTGAGTAAGCAGCATATTCTGGATGCGATACGCCAGCATGACCTACAAACGGCCGATGAGGTCAAAGAATACACCCGTGCGTCCGGCTCCTGTGGCGGCTGTCGTCCTACTGTGGAAGCACTCACTCGCTGTAGTGCAGCTTGTGAACAGGCGGCTAGCAGCGGATTATCGATCGAAACAGAAGCACAGCCTGCGGTAATCGCTACCGTCTGCGATTGCCTTCCTTACACTCATGCAGAGCTGCGCGAACAGGTGCTGACATTAACGTCTACATCGCAATGGCAGAGCCTGTTCGCCACTGCAAGGCAGTCGTCTCTTTCTAGCAACAGGGGCAGCTCTGATCGTAATAATCGTGACCAAGCTACCGATTCCAGTCTAGCGACGGGCACCGAGCATTACTCCATCACCAATAGCCAGCTAGCGGGTAAAAGTAGCGATGCGCAATTCCCCACTCGCTTGCCGTTATATGTAATACAGACGCTACTCACAGCACTTCCCGCCGCTACAGAGCATACCGGCTGTGAGCTGTGCTTGAATGCTGTTCGCTACTATGCGGATGTAGCAGCTATGCAGGATATGGATACGTCGTCTTATCGCTCAGCTGCTATATCCATCATCGATAACGACATGCCCAATCCATCGCATCCTTATGTCAATATTCCGATCGCCAGGGCAACAACAGACTGGCTGGCGTCCATGTATACCGAATGGGAGCAGCATATTCTCCCTCACCCCCTTCATATCGTGACCGAAGCAACAGGCGTCACTTCGGAAGCGATGGTGCGCATGGCGGATCTCGGCATTCTTCCTTCACCGGATGGCTGGGAGCTATATGCGGGTGGTTATGTTCAGCCACTCCATACCGGACAGCTTATCGGTGAAATGGAGCACTGGTCAGATGTACTGATGCTACTGGATGCCTGTCTTCATTATTATGTTCACACCGCTTATTATGGCGAAGCGATGTATGAATGGCTGGAACGCTTTAGTGTGCTGCATGTGCGTGAGCACGTACTACGTAGCCTGTATGAGCCGACTGCCGAAATGTCCGCGATGAAAGGAGCCCAATCCGATGCAGACACAATGTCCATTTTGCAGCGTACAATGTAAAATCACACTTCATCCGCCCCACTCTTCTCCATCTCCTATTTCTGTGATCCAAACAGGAGCGCTTGCTACAGCACTCTCAATGGAGAACTGGCAAGCTGAGGGACATCCCAACGCTGCCTCTCAGGGACGCTTATGTATTAAGGGTATGAATGCCCATCAGCATGCGCTGAATGGGGATCGACTGCTGTATCCGCTCATCCGCCGCGACGGTAAGCTTGTACGAGCTAGCTGGGACGAAGCGCTTGATCTGATCGCGGTACGTTTTCGTGAAGCGATGCAGCAACATGGACCAGATATCATCGGTGTCTATGGTGGTGGCTCGCTGACCAATGAAACGGCTTATTTACTTGGTAAATTCGCTCGCATTGGTCTGGGCACACGCTATATCGACTATAATGGACGCTTTTGCATGTCGGCAGCCGCCTCTGCTGGTACCAAAGTATTCGGTGTCGATCGCGGACTCACCTTCCGTTTGCAGGATATTCCGATCGCTCAGTGCATCATTCTCGCAGGCACGAATATTGCGGAATGTCAGCCTACGCTGCTGCCTTATTTTCACGAGGCGCGTGCCAATGGTGCACGCATTATTGTGCTTGATCCGCGTCAGACCGGAACAGCAGCCATTGCCGATCTGCATCTCCAGCTCAAGCCGGGTACAGATGCATTACTCGCGCTCACGCTATTGAAGCTGATCATCGATAATGGCTGGACAGACCAAGCCTTCATCGCCCAGCATACGAACGGCTATCATGAGCTTGCAGCGTTACTGGATGGAATCGAGCTGGAGCAAACGGCGCAACAATGCGGCATTCCAGCAGCACAGATCGTACAGGCAGCCGAATGGTACGGCACCGCTGAAACAGGAATGATCCTGACCGCACGCGGCATCGAGCAGCAGACAGACGGTCATCTGGCTGTACGCTACCTGCTCAACCTCGTACTCGCAACTGGCAAAATCGGTCGTCCTGGCTGCGGCTATGGCGCCGTAACCGGTCAGGCGAACGGGCAAGGCGGGCGCGAGCATGGGCAAAAGGCAGACCAGCTCCCCGGCTATCGCTCGATTGAAAATGAATCCGATCGCACCTATGTCGCCTCCGTCTGGGGCGTCGAGCCATCCGAAATTCCGGGCAAAGGCGTATCTGCCTATGAAATGCTAGAGCTTGCTGATCAAGGCCTACTCCGTATGTTATTCGTGATGGGCTCCAATCCGGTCGTGTCCAATCCGAATATTCCGTTAGTACGTCGCGCTTTGGAAGGGCTCGATCTGCTCGTCGTTGCCGATCTATTCCTGTCGGAAACGGCACGTATGGCGGATATTGTTCTACCTGTCGCTTCCTTCCTCGAAAATACAGGTACGCTTACGAATCTGGAAGGTCGGGTGCTGCTACGAGAAGCTGTTATGGAGCCACCCGGTGAAGCAAGACAGGATTGGTCGATTCTACATGCCATTGCCGAGCGACTGGGAACGGGACATTATTTCCATTTCGATTCAGCTGAAGCGATCTTCAACGAGCTTCGGCTGGCAAGTCGCGGCGGTCTTGCCGATTATTCCGGTATCACCTATGATCGTCTGCGTCAGGAAGAAGGCATTTACTGGCCTTGCCCGGATGAAAGCCATGCTGGCACACCGACGATGTTCCAGCAGCGATTCGCCCATGAGGATGGAAAAGCAATCTTCACTGCACTTCCACATCAATATGTGCGCGAGCAGCCATCCACTACGCGCCCACTTCTACTTACCAATGGGCGTGTGCTATCCCATTATCTGACTGGCGTGCAGACACGTCGCAGCCCGACACTTGCCGCTCGTGAGCTACAAAATTTTGTAGAAATTCATCCAGCCACCGCCAAACGATATCGACTCAAGGAAGGACAATGGGCAGAGCTCGAGTCTGCGCAGGGACAACTTATCGTGCGCTGCCGACTGAGCGAGCAGATTCGCATGGATACTCTATTCGTCCCGATGCACTGGGGCGGCAAGCAAAATGTAAATGAAGCCACTCCACCCGAGCTAGATCCCTTTTGCAAAATGCCGGGCTTCAAGTTCACACCTGTAACGATTAGGCCGTGGCAGCCAGAGCGTTCGCTATTAAAATAGGTAACAGTGCATGGACTGATATCTCTACCTAGCCCGCTTAATCGGCTCCGAATCCGAATAAAAATTATATGACCAATCGAATAGGAATAATCGAAAAAAGCAGACCCGTCTATAATGGCTGGGTCTGCTTTTTGTAATGCTATTGCTGGGTACAATGGTTAAATAAACTATAGCGGTTTTGCCGCTGCATATCTTAGTCTTGCATCAAGCATCATTCATCGTCTTATAATCGAGCTCATAACCAACGTATAGCCCGATCTGAATAGCTCCTACATTAAATATTGATCGGTAAGCGTAGACTCCGTTTCGTTTATACATTGAAAACAAAATAGCATTACGATCTAGTATAGCATCGTAATTTCCCATCATTTCATGTATGCTAAACCTATACGTAAAAGTTATAGCGCTTTAACATTCAAAATACCATGTGTATATGAAAAGCCTGTCCAGACTACGATCTATACAAAGGGTGATCCCACATCGCATGGTTATCCTTCAGGAGGAAGCAAAATGGTGAATATTCGCAGAGTACATATCGACGAGCTGTCGATGGCAGCAGAGCTGGCTAATCAGGTTTTTTGCGAAACCGGTGAGCCGTATATGGGTACCGCCTTTCCGACATTATTTCGCCCCGGCATCACTCATTCGTACGGGGCATTCGATGATACAGGGAGATTGGTTTCGTTTATGGGATTGGTGCCAGTCTCCATCGCGTCTGGCTCAGAGAAGATCAGCGCCTTTTCGATTGGTGCGGTATGCACCCATCCCCATTATCGAGGACAGCGACTGGCTGGGCAGCTACTGGAACGATGTCGGCAGCATGCGATCGATGCCGGAGCTTCGGTCATCTTCATCTCTGGCGATCGCTCGCTATACACACGGGTGGGCAGTCAATTTTTCGGACGGATTCATCAATTTGAGCTAACGAGAGAGCATGCCCATATCGAGCCATCTGGTCTTTGGGAATTACGAGAGCTGGAACTACGCGATCTATTTGCGGTGTATGCGTACCTTCAACATCCAACCGCACATGTGGAAATGAGCATTAGTGAAATGCAGCAAATGCTCGGCGCCGAAGCGATGGCACATGTGAATCAGCAGCAGCAAAAAGTACTGGTCGCCGCGACATCCAATGGGATTGCTGGTGTTGCCATTGTATCTGTGCCCCATTCTTCACAGGACGACCAGCATCCATCCGAGCAGGACACTACGTCCCGCACAGGCTCGATCATTGAATGCGCAGGTCGGCCTGATGCGGTAGGTGAGCTATGGCTGGAAGCAATTCGACGTTTTGAGCTATCCTCCCTGACGGTTACGGTTCCGTGGCAGGATGAGCCGATGCTGGCAGTAGCTCAAGCCACAGGCGCTTCCTCCACGACCATCCGTAATGGCGGCACCGTGATGATTGTCAACGGCGGTGCGCTCGTCGCTCAGACCGGATTACTCGGTGATACAAATGATTGGGCTCCTGTCCATATGACGATCGATCATGAGGACGGTAGCTATACGGTTCATACGCCGACCGATGAATACAAGCTTACGAACGATGCCGAGCTGTGTTCTCTGCTATTTGATCCTGAATCGAATCTGCCTGCTGCTCAAGATGCAGCATTTACAGCCGTGCCATTACCTTATATGTATGGATTGTATTTTATTTAAATAGATTCTATGCTATGCCGTTCATACGGCATGATCCATATTGAATGCAAAACAGAACGTCCTCACTAGGAAACGTTCTGTTTTTGTATCTATGGCTTGAATATCACCGCTCGACGATCTGCTAGTTGAACCTATAGAGACTGAACAGTTACAGAGTGCACTATATAGGCTAACTATTTGTGGATCGAATGTAGATGACTCAAATAGAAATGTATATCCTGACATAACAACGCTATAATAACAGTGAGAGAGTCACTCCGTTTCTGGTTAAATCAATAATAGTGTAATGAAGCAACTGATCAAGCTGCGAAAAGAAGGAAGGAACGTTCATGACGAAGGACCGAAGCATTTTGACGGACTATGTGCGAGAGCACTGGTACTATTATCTGCTGGCTGTCGCTCTGATCATCGCCTCCAATATCGCACAGGCTGCTTTGCCACGAGTGCTCGGCCAGTTCACTGATGCGTTACTCGCTGGTGGCATTCGCTACGATATGATCGTGCGATACAGTCTGATTTTGGCGGCAATTGGCATTGCCTACAATGTATTGTTCGGCGCTGGACAGTTCTCCGTGATGCGGCTCGGACGCAAATTCGAGTTCGCTATGCGACAAAGTCTGTTCCGCAAATTCTCCACACTCAGTGAGCATTATTTTTCAAGACAAGGAACAGGCAAGCTACTCAGTTCCATGACGAATGATGTGACCTCCGTACGTGAATCCATTTCCAATGGTGTCACCATGACGACAAATGCGATCTTTCTATTTCTATCCTGCGTTGTCATGATGCTGCTCAGCCACATTCCACTGCATCTGATCGTGATCTGTATCGTTCCGATGATCGCCATCCCTTTTCTCGTCGTCTACTTTGGCCCGCGTATTCGCAAGCGTTCGATGAATGTACAGGAGTCCCTTGCGGTAATGACGGATTCAGCAGAGGAACAATTGCGCGGTATTCGCGTGACCAAGACCTTTGCGATTGAGCCAACAGCACGAGAGCGCTTTGGTAGTACGGTAGATCAGATCAAGGATAATCAGCTGCATCTAGTACGTATGTCGTCGCTATTTCAGGCAGCCGTTCCATTTCTCGGTGCGCTGTCGCTTGTCATTTCGCTGCTGTATGGCGGTTATCTCGCGATACAGGGGAGCATTACGATCGGTAATTTTATCGCGTTAACCCTTTACCTGCGCATCATGTCGGGCCCCTTACAGCAGATTGGTAACGTGATCAATATGATGCAGCGCTCCGGTGCCTCACTGGATCGGGTCAATCGCCTGCTGGGCGAACAGCCGGATATTCAGGATAACGAGAACGCTCAACCACTGGCAGCATCACCGAATCTGGAGCTCAAGCAGCTTTCCTTTACGTATCCAGGCAGTGAGCGCCCTGCGCTCCAGGACATTAACCTGCATATTGCCAGCGGACAAACGCTGGGCATCGTCGGTAAAACCGGCAGCGGTAAAACAACGCTCGTCAAGCTATTACTACGCATCTATGATCCACCCGCGGGAACGGTGCTTCTCGGCGGCACCGATATACGCGATATCTCTATTCATAGTCTGCGCTCACGTATTGCCTATGTGCCACAGGATGGCTTTCTATTCAGCACGACGATTCGCGACAATATCGCCTTTAGTGATCGCAGCATTCCCCTAGAAAAGGTTGAAAATCATGCTCGTCAGGCGATGATCTATGAACCTATCGTGCGCTTTCCAGACCAGTTCGATACTCGGCTCGGCGAGCGTGGCGTGACCCTTTCCGGTGGACAGCGGCAACGTACCAGTCTCGCACGCGGTCTTGCCAAGACGGGGCCGATTCTTATTCTGGACGACAGCATGAGTGCAGTCGATGCAGTCACCGAGACAGGCATTCTCGCTAATCTGGTACAGGAGCGTAAGCAGCGCACGACGCTGATCATCTCCCACCGGATTAGCGCGGTGAAGCAAGCGGATCGCATTATCGTGCTGGATGAAGGACGAATTGTGGAGCAAGGCACGCACCAGCAATTGTTGGAACAACGGGGCATCTATGCATCCATGTACCAGCTACAGGAAGAAGGTCTGTACTATGAATGAGTCCCGCCCACATGAACCCAACGCAGCAACGTCTACAACGACCAAATCGGCTTCGCCTTCGCGCTATGAAGCCTTGCGAGCAATTCTACAATATGCACGTCCGCACAGGCTTGCATTTATCGGTTTATTTTTTACAACGATGCTGGCGATTGCCGCCGATCTGCTACAACCGTATCTGGTCAGTATCGTTATTGACGATCATATCGCAGTTGGTAATAGTGGCTTGCCGTTTCTGATCGGTATGGCGCTTATCTATCTGGGACTGGCTGTGATCAGTCTGATCTTCACCTATGTACAGAGCAATCTGCTACAATATGCCGGACAGCATATCGTGGCAAGTATTCGTAAGGATCTATTTGCGCATATTTCTAAAATGTCGATGAGCTTTTTCGATCGTTCCAGCAGTGGCGGTCTGGTTACGAATGTATCGAGCGATACAGAGACGATCAGCCAGTTTTTCACGCAGGTGCTGCTCAGTCTGATTCGTGACGGTATGATGCTCGTGTTTATTATTTATTTTATGTTCCGACTGGATGCTACGCTTGCCTGGTATTCGATGCTGACGCTACCGATTATTGCGACACTGGCAATTCTATTTCGCAAACGGCTGCGTCAAGTATATCAGCAGGCACGTAGTCGGCTGTCCCGACTGGTCGCTTTTACCGCGGAAAATCTGTCCGGTATGGGACTGATCCAGATTTTCCATCAGGAAAAGGAACAGACTCGCCGCTTCACCGAATTCAACAGCGACTACTGGGAAGCGAATGTACAGCAGCTCAAATCAAACGTGCTTTTCAACCGTACCTTCGATGTACTCGGTAATATCGCGCTCGTGTTGATGGTCTGGCTCGGCGGGGTCGCTGTATTTAATCGGCAAATGGAGGTCGGGGTGCTGTACGCGTTCATCAGCTATATCCGCCAGTTTTTTCAACCGATCAACCAGATTACGATGCAGTGGAATACATTTCAGTCCACCATCGTATCGATGGATCGCATCTGGCGCATTTTACGGCTGAAGCCTGAAATTGCTGATCCAGCACCGGATAAAGCGAAGTCACTTCAACCGGAGCAGGTACGAGGCAAGGTTGATTTTAACCGGATTACCTTTGGCTATGAGCAAGGGCAGCCCGTATTGACCGAGCTCGATCTGCATATTCGTCCAGGTGAAATGATCGGAGTGGTCGGCACAACAGGTGCAGGTAAAAGCACATTGATCTCACTGCTCAATCGCTTTTATGATGTATGGGAAGGCTCGGTGAAGATCGATGATATCGATCTGCGCCAGATTCCGCAGCAGCAGCTACATCGTATCGTTGGCTTAATCCAGCAGGAACCCTTCCTTTTCTCTGGCTCCATTATCGATAATGTGCGGATGTTCCAGAGCGATATTAGCCGTGAGCAGGTGATCGAGGCATGCCGCTTTGTCGGTGCGCATGAGATGATCGAACGGTTGCCGCAGCAGTATGATTCGGTGCTGTCTGAGCGCGGAAGTGGCTTGTCGGCAGGAGAGCGACAACTCATCTCCTTCGCCCGGATTGTCGTATTCAAGCCGAAAGTGCTTATTCTCGATGAAGCAACTGCTAATCTAGATTCGCATACCGAGCAGCTTGTACAACAAGCGCTACAAACCGTCTCGCGCGGACGCACCACCATCGTTATTGCTCACCGTCTGTCAACGATCATGCATGCCGACCGCATTCTGGTGATGGAGCATGGCCGCATTGCTGAGCAGGGTACCCATGCGAAGCTGCTTGCACAGGGTGGTATTTATGCGGAGCTATATCATCATGCACGTCATAGTGCGGGTACAGCTGCCGAGGCATGAGTCTGCTGTTGCCTGACCCCATGGAATAACTGCTAGTACGATAGTAATCCATCTGCTTTGTACTTGTTTGCTCCGTAATTTTCTATTTTTGTATTTTTCTACTTGGTATTTGTGTGCTTCATGCTGTGCTGCTTCGTACCTGTACTTTGCAAAATTGAAGATCGAACAATAATTTGTAGTTATTGAGATTACAAGTAGGATTAGATTAATGATATATAGTATTAGCCTATACAGCATCAATCTCTACAATAACGAAGTCTACGTATAAAAAAAGCCTGCTTTTTCCGAATCGTTCCTGTGTATGAGTGATACATACCGGAATGTGGAAAAAGTAGGCTTTTTTTCATTATTTACGACCAAGACCGCTGACTGTTTTATTCACGCCCGTAACAACTGTTTCTACGATATTCGTATTTGTTGGTGTCGTTGTTGTACTGGTAGTTTTAGTTGCGCTTGGTGCTGTAGTAGAGGTGCTGGATGTTGTGGAGGTAGATGTTGTCTGGCTGGTTGTTGTGCTTGTTGCTGTCGGTGTAGTCGTTGTACTTACAGGTGACGATGTGCCCGTGCTCGCTGTTGTTGTCGTTGGCGCAGGGCTGATTGGGCTAGTTATTGATGTGCTACCTGTGGTTACGGTACTACCTGTAGAGGATGTACTCGTTGAAGTTGTTGGCACACTAGCCGAGCTCGTAGTCGTTACCGGAGTTGCCGTTGTGCTAGTCGTAGATACAGGGCTATTCGTTGTTGATGTGGATGTGCTGCCTCCTGACGTTGTCGTTGGGCTTGAATTGACCGTTGGTACCGTCGAAGTTGTTGGTGCTGCTGTCGCTACTGTACCCGAAGTCGTTGTTGTAGCAGGGACAGGAGTAGTTACAGGAGCCGTCGTTCCTGTCGTTGTTGATGTATTAGTCGATCCCGTTGGCGTCACCGTTACTGAGCTATTGACCGTTGGAGATCCAGCTATTTCAGTCACTGGTGCTGTAGTCGGCGCTACTGTGCTTGTTGTCGGTACGGATACGGTGGTATCACCTGCTGGTGTACTCGCTGTTGTCGAAGCTGTCGATACTGGCGCTGGTGTTGGCGAACTAGTCGATGCTGATGGAGTCGTTGTTCCTGTTGCTGGACTAGCTGTTCCTGAGGAAGAATTCGTTGTCTCAGGTGCCGATGTGGATGTCGTATTACCCGCAGTCGGTGCGGCTCCATTCGCATCATTCGTAGCTGCTGGAGTTGTTGGGCTGGATGAAGTAGTCACTGGTGCTGGTGCTGGTGTTGGTGCAGCTACATTATCAGCAGATTCATTCGTAGCTGGCGCCACATTAGGAGCGGCTACAGAATTACTACCATTCGCTGCTGTGGACGAGCTTGTCGTCGATGCATTTGTTGATGTACTCGCTACGGCTGGTGATGGGGAAGCAGCTGTGGTACTGCCTGTTCCAGCAGTCGGCTGCACTGTCGTTTGTACGGTTCCTGTCGTCGCTGTAGCTACCGAACCACCATTTGCCGGGGTTTTCACTACGCCTACCTGTGCTCCGTTGGCAGTCTGATTCATCGTAACCTTATAAATGACAGCATTTGTAGGAGTCGTAGCATTAGGGGCTTGAGCAGTTTGAGTTGCATTAACTGGCTGACCGATGCCCATTTGCTCTGCTATTTTTTTGCCATATGTCATCTCAACATATTTATCATATGACTGCTTGCTCATCTCCAGCTTCAGCTGATGTAGCTTTGAGGATACGGTCATCTGTTGCTCGCTGCGATCTACCTGAAAGCCCTTTTGCATCAAGCCGCGTACCGTTTCATCGAAGTTCTCCTTTGTCAGCGCAATGCCGTGTTGCTGTCCAATTTGGAAAAATCCATGCCCGGTCAGTGTCTTCTGCATTTGCTCATGCACTAGATCGGTTCTCTTTTGCTGACTTTCATAAATCTTGTCCAGATCCTTTTCCCGCTGCTCTTTATCAAGCATATCCTGCTTATACTTTTTATTATCCTCCATCTTCTTCTCAGCTGGACTCTGATTAGTAGCTGAACTGGCATCTTTAGATGCTACAGAGACGGAATCTGATTTATCCTGCCACCGACTTGTTCCTGTTGGATAAGCTGTGTACGCATTGGAAGGGGTTGCATACGAAGTTGTTGTGATATTCATCGCGGCTCGCTCCTCACGTGGTGAATGATCAGGCTATATGACTGGACGACAGAGAGGTCAACAGAACGAGGTATTTATTACTCAACAATTATTCATACATTTAAGGAATAATATACCATATTTATTGGTTATAATTTACTATTTATCCAGTTATCAAACAAGGGACTATTATACTATTAGAGGTAATTTTATCCAATTAATAATTATATTCATTTTTACGTTGTTAGGCGAATCAATTTGTCGAAATTTGTGATCGGTTTCATTGCGTTATGCTTGAACATGCAAAAAAAAGCCTGCTTCCAATGAGCGGAAGCAGACTTTCTTTTACCCTTATATAGCGATCAGTTATATTATCATCTAAGCTAAAATTAAACATCATTTCTTCCATTCCTATCTACTCGGAACGTATAATGATTCAGGAATAGCAGAATGCATATGCTATTTGATCAAGCCTGGAATGAGGTTGATCCCACCAGTGCCGCTGTTACCGCCACTTGTGCTACCACCTGTACCTGACCCACTGGATGAACTGCCGCCCGTTCCGGTAGGACTGCCACTTGATCCTGTCGTAGTGCCTGTTCCTGTTGTGCTACCATTTTCTGTCCCATTCGCAGGTGTCGTGCTCGTGCCGTTGCTGCCTGTCGAGCCTGCTGTCGTTCCCCCACCTGTGCTGCTTCCGGTTCCGCTGGTAGTCGTGCTACCCGTGCTGCCACTAGCTACTCCATTTGTAGAGGTACTACCAGTGTTGTCATTATCCGTTCCGCTATCTGGTGTAGGATTGCTATTACCTGTAACAGGCGTAGATGAAGATGGATCGGTGTTGCTTGATGATGAAGTGGCTGGTGTCGTGCCTGTGGATGAAGACGTCCCTGTGTTCGCTCCACCTGATGTAGAGTTTCCTGCTCCAGCTGTCGGCCGTGGAGTTGGCGCTGTTCCAGCAGGCTGCTGGGCTGAAGACGGCATCGTACCTGTATTCCCTTGAACTGGATCAACTGCTGGTGAATCACTCGCTGGATCGATCTGATCCTCGGTAGTAGTCGACCAGCGAGCCTGCTGAGACTGCACATAACGCATATACGAGTCCTTACTCACCTCAAGCTTGAGCTGATGCACTTTGGAGGAGATCGTCATCCGTTCCTCGTCTGCACTCACCTGAAAACCACGGTTAACCAGACCCTTGATCGTATCCTCGTAGTTATCCTTATTGATCACCAGCTGAGAGCCTGCACCGATCTGGTTATAGATACTTTCGATTAACAGGTCATGCGCAGCCTTGCTGCTATCATGTTGCTGCTGCTGTTGCTTCTCAAACAGCGTGTTCATATCCTTTTGTCGAACTTCTTTTTCCTTGTCTTCCTTTTTGTACTCCTCTTTCTTTTGTAGCTTTTGCTCCTCAGCAAGCTGTTCGCTTTGCTTCTGGTCTTTTACCTTCTGATCTTTGAGCTTTTGCTCCTTGGCTTTATTCGCTTGCACCTGTGGATCATCACGATCTTGTTCGGTTTTGGAACGATCCGGATTGGTAGAATCAGTGCCGTTGTTGCCAGCATAACCTTGCAAGTTGTTAATGGACGTATAACCAGGGCTTGAACTAATATTCATCGCTAATCTTCCTTTCTGACGAAATGAACAGGGCCCTGCTTGGAATTGTGCTTAATATTTCCATGATGGTATGCAAGTACATGGCAGCAAACGACAGTATACACCCTATTATTATAGTAAAAATTTACTATCTTACACCTGCTTGTACAAGGGTATTTAGACCTAGTTAAATACGCAACTTAATTAATTTATCGTCCTTTCTATATAAATGTCAAAAAGCCAGAAACCCTTTTCATGACGGGGCTTCTGGCTTTTTATACGATAGGATACAACCTTAGATTTATTCGATACCACCTAGCTGTAGCGAGCTTGATCGGTGAACAAGTATTAACTCTATTCTACAATGCCATGCTGTAATCGACAGATGCAGTCCGCCTATTAACGAGCCGACGAGCGTGCGGTCTGCTGATGCAACCAGTAGCGTACACGTTGTAGCACATCCTGCATATGCAGTGGCTTACTCATATAGTCGGTTGCCCCTGCCTGGATACTCTTCTCACGGTCTTCCTTCATCGCTTTAGCGGTAAGCACGATAATCGGCACATCGCTATAGCCATACAGGTTACGCACCGTTTTCATCGTTTCGTAGCCATCCAGCTCTGGCATCATAATATCCATTAGAATCAGATCGATGTTCTGATCCATATGCAGAATCTCCAGCGCATCGCGTCCATTTTGTGAGATAACGATGTTCATATTGTAACGCTCCAGCATACTGGTGAGCGCATAGACATTACGAATATCATCATCTACGATCAGAATCTTGCGACCACTTAAAATATCGGTTCCGCCTGGTTGTCCAGGCTGCGCCTGCTCTGCCGCAGATTCCTGACCGAGCGCGGCAAAGGACGAACGCTCTCTTGACGACTGTACGAACATGTCTCCCTCAGAGGAAGCATTGTATTCATAGCCATCAGCTGAGGATACAGAACCTTCCTCCATGAACACGGTACGATTCATATGCAGCGGCTCATTCATCTCAAAGATAGCATGCTCCGAATGCGGATCGGTGACCATACACGGAATATAGAAGGTGAAAATACTTCCCTCACCATACTTACTTTCCAGATGAATCGTTCCCCCTAGCAGATTAGCCAGCTGGGAGGAGATCGATAGTCCAAGCCCTGTACCGCCATATTTACGTGCGGTTGCTCCATCTGCCTGACGGAATGCCTCGAAGATCACATCGCGATTCTCTGCCGAGATCCCGATGCCTGTATCACTGACGCTAAAGGCAAGCATCGGCTGCGAGCTTTCGTAGCTGCTTGTCTGTACGCGATTGACCTTTTGTACCTGTAGCGTGACGCCGCCAGTCTGAGTGAATTTGAACGCATTGGACAGCAGATTACGTAGCACCTGCTGAATACGCATCTCATCCGAGTACACCAGCTCCGGCACATTCTCCTCCACTTCAACCTTGAAGAACAGCTCTCGCTGCACGGCGGTTTCGCGGAAGCTACGCTCCATCTGCTCCAGCATCGCTTCGATACTGATCGGATTAATCTCAATCTGCATTTTCCCTGCTTCTACCTTGGACAGATCAAGAATATCATTAATCAGATTCAGTAGATCCTTACCGGAGGAATGAATAATCGATGCGTATTCCTGCTCCTTCGCCGTCAGATTGCCATTTCCGTTCTCCGACAAAATCTGTGACAGGATGAGCATACTGTTAAGCGGCGTACGCAGCTCATGCGACATATTAGCCAGAAACTCTGATTTATAACGCGAGCTCACCTGTAGCTGCTGTGCATATTTGTCCAGCTCGACGGCAGTACTTTCGGCTGCCATCTTGCCATGTTCCAGACGCTCGTTCAGCATTTGCAGCTCTTCGGTTTGCATTTGCAGCTCTTCCGTCTGCGCTTGCAGCTCCTCCGACTGTACCTGTAATTCCTCGGATTGTGCCTGTAGCTCGTGATTTAGCGATTGCGATTCACGATACAGCTGCTCAACCTCCATACGCGTCATCACGGAATGAAGGGTTACTGCAAAAATATCAATTAACTGCTGTAACAGATGCTTCTGCTTGTCCGTCATAGGCTCCAGCAAGGCAAATTCAACGGCGGCAATTACACGACCTTCAAAAATGATCGGTGCAGCAATCATCGCCTGTAATCCGGTATGCCCCAGACCTGAGTTAATCGTACGCACATATTCATCCGACAATGGATGCAGCTCCAGCATACGACGCTCGATAATCGACTGTCCGGTCAAGCCTTCCCCCTGCTGTAATCGAGAAGCACCCAGCTCGGCATCAGACTCCGAAGCGGCAAAAGAAGCTGCCTTGATCCAATAGCCCTCTGCTGTTTTTCGATACACAATGCCATAGGGCGTGCCAAACCATTTGTTTCCTTTGGTCAGCAGCACCGCTGACAGGCTGTCCACGTCTGTCGCTTCCTGAAAACGTGTCGCCGCCTGAGCGATCTGATCCTTGACCCAGTTCTCATACTGCACATGATCCAGTAACTGATTCGCAGCATCGCCTAGCTCGCCCACCTCGTCACGAGAGGTTACATCGATTCGTGTTCTCAGGTTACCGCCCGTCGCGATACCGAGTAAGGTATCACTAACATCACGAATTGTACCTACAATCTGGCGTGCAATAAGTAATGCAGTCGCAATCGAGATGATCGCAAGCAGAATCCAAACACCGATCATCATCGTCAGCATGCGTTCATTACTTTGCGCGGCTGCCTCGATACGAGCACTCGTTAGCGCCTTTTCGCTATTGCGGAACGAATCGAGTTCCTGACGTAGCTGATCAATCTGCTGCTTGCCTGGATCGCTGGCAAAGAAGCTTTTGAGGCCAGCCGTATCGCCGCGCTGCTTCATCGTAATAGCAGGTGTTCCGGCATCCTTGATCCAGGTTTCGATTCCAGTACGGATCGTTTGTAAATTATTTTGCTGTAGCTGATTGCCTGCGACAAGCGCATACAGCTCGTTATAATCGCTCTCCCAACGAGAAACGGATTCATTATAGGGCTCCAGATAGCTCTCTTCACCGGTGAGGACGAAACCACGTTGTCCGGTTTCCATATCCAGCACATGCTTTTCCAGCATGTTGGTCAAGTTGTGAACTTCCAGATCATGATCATTGATGTATCGGCTTTCCTGTTCCAGCTGGTTCATACGCCCTGACATCATCGTCAGCACAATACCCAGACAGACAATGATCACGATATACCCGGCTACAATTTTAGTGCGTATTCCAAATTTTGCACCTTTCAGCACCAAAAGCCCTCCAGTATATAGTTAAATGCCAAGATTTTAATTCATAGATTCTATGCAATTTTATTTGGCTACCCAACTATTTTACTTTAAATTATCCGGTTTGCAAACGCAGAAAGGGCGAAACCGCGCACAATTGTGTTACACCATGCCTGACCGCAATTCCAGTCGTGCACGGTATTCCTGCGGCGTAATCCCTTCCAGTTCGCGAAACACACGAGAGAAGTGTCGACTGCTCTCAAATCCAACCTGCTCACCGATCTCACTGAGTCGATGATGTGGCTCTGCCAGTAGCTCCTTGGCACGCTCAATGCGTAGCTTTTTCAAATAAACGACAAAGCTTTCACCTGTATATGCTTTAAAAGCCTCGCTAAAATACGAGTAATTCAGCGACACATGATTGCTTACTGTTGCCATATTGAGTGGACGCGCATAATGACTGTGCAAATACGCTACCGCTTCCTTTAAACGATGATGCTCACTGTGCACGAGTCGAAGCTGTCCGATATATTCGTCCAGACTGAGCAGCAGACGCTCCAGATCGCGGCAATAATCATGAAAATAGCGATAATGCTCCAGACTACACACCCGGCGATACAAACGCAGCACCTCGATCGATGCCTCGCCAAAATGGCGAAATACCTCATCCAGCACATTCTCATTAATTAGCCGCACGGTGCGCTGTACCTCATTCAAACTGCGCATCCCTGTACCCGATAATCGGAATAAATGATGCACCATTCCACTAATTTCACTGCTTCGTCCTGTACCGAGCAGATTACCCAGCCTGCGCACATCCTCTTCTAGCTGTGCCTGCGGAATCTCAGCTTCTTGCAGCACAGGCTCATTCAGCAAATACATGCCCGGGCAAAAGAACCCGTATACTAATGCACGACAGGCTTGCGCGTAAGCCGTTTGTAGCTCACTGCGCTCCAGCTTACTGCTGCTAATACCTGCCCATAGCCCGGATACCTCACGACGTGCAGCCGCTCCTGCGAGTGCCTGTAGCAGACCGAGCTGCTCCTGACGGATCATCCAGACACGGCGTCCTTCTCGGTCGAGCAATTGCATTTCGTATGTCGCCTGCGTATGATCGGCAAGCTGACTGAGCAGCAGATCCAGCTCCTGCACCGCTACCGGATGCCCGTCTGCGGTCACGCAATTCCATACACAGACGATATACGGCTCCGGTAGCTGTAGCCACGTACATGCGTCGAGCTCACGTTTCGCTTCATCCGCAGGCGCTTCAAGCCAGCGTGATAGCTGCTCCTCCTGCCATTGACGTCGATACTGCTCGGCATCCTCCAGACGGCGAGATAGGGATTCCTTGCGTACAAGCTCATTTTCCAGACTTTCAAGCGCGGCAAATAGATCATCACGCCGAATCGGCTTGAGTAGATATTCGCGTACCTGATAACGAATAGCTGCCTTCGCATATTCAAAATCGTCATGACCGCTAAGCACGATCACTTCCGGCTGCTGCACAAGCTCACTACTGGCGCGTAATTGCTCCAGCATGGCGATGCCATCCAGCACCGGCATACGAATATCGGTAATGATAATATCGGCTGGTTGCTCACGAAGTGTAAATAGTCCTTCCTGACCATGTCTTGCACAGCGAATCGTATATCGCCCCGGAAATTGTCGCTCAATCATCACCTGAAGTCCATGCCGGATATTCTTTTCATCATCAATAATCAGTAGTTGTCTCATGCCGGATGTCTCCTCCTGCCAGAATGATTTTAGGCAGATGCAAGGATACGTCTGTCCCTTCCCCTGCACTGCTCTGTACATATAATCCATACTCATTACCGAAAAATAGTCGAATCCGCCGCTGTACATTCAGCAGTCCATAGCCATTCTGCTGCGACGCATGTACTGGATCAGCCGAAGTGCTGCTTCGCTGCTCGGTGAATGGCAATCCATTCGTTGACGCAGGAAATGGAGCTGAACGTTCCGCTGGCTCAGTATCGGATACCTGCTGTAGTCGTTCATTCAACTCCTGCATAACTGTGGGCGGCATGCCATAACCGTTATCCTGAACGATGATGCGTACCGTGCGCTCGTCCTCATCCTCTACACGGATACGTAGCAGACGCTCGCCCTGCTCTTCTTTCCAGCCATGCTTGAATGCATTTTCTACGATCGGCTGGAGTGACATTTTGAGTAGCTCCAGTTCATTGTAGGCGGCTGGGATATCGACCTGTAGCTGCACAGGCTCATCAAAGCGAATATTCATCACCTCAATATAATTGCGAATATGTCGCAGCTCCTGACTGAGCGTGACGTATTCGCCGCCCCATTTGAAGTTGTAGCGCATCATACCGCCAAGCGAGGTGAGTGCATCGGAAATTTGACGCTGATCCTCGATCTCGGCGAGCATTTTAATATTTTCCAGCGTGTTATACAGGAAATGGGCATCGATCTGACTGTATAGCGTGCGTAGCTCCGCTTCCTTCATTAACGCTTGCTTGCGTACCGCCTGTGCGATCAGTTCATTGATTGTGCCGCTCATCCGGTTAAAATGATAGGCCAGCTCGCCGATCTCACCGCCCTCCACCTGTACCATCGGCGGAAGCTCTCCCTTGCGCATCTGCTTCATCGCCTGTGTAAGTTTACGCAGGTTTTTGAGAATAATGGAGTTGGCGAGGTACGTAATGAGCGAGACGAGCACGATAAAGGCTACCGTTGCGATAATGATCAGATTGCGTGCGCGTCCGGTATCCTGAAGCATTTTCTCCAGCGAGACGACCTGAACAAGCTGTGCACCCAGACGTTCAAGCGGGATGCTCGTTAGCAGATAGGCTTGCCCATCTGCACGATATTGCGCAGAGCCGCCCTCAGACTGTGCGGCTGGATCGCGCAGCAGCTCTGTGGCTAGCCGGGTGTACCGATCCTCCGTTAGCGGAGGCGCAACATGGCCTCCCCCTCCATCGAGCAGTAACAGACGCGAGTTATCCTCCTGACTTTTGCCAAAGGTTTGCGGTGCCAGATCAGCTAGCCGCATATCCACCTGAATCACACCTGCATGATGCCCCTTCGGCAGCTCCAGCTCGCGTAGCAGCGATAGCTTGGGCGGATCAGGCTCCAACGGGCGACTGCTATCGTTACGATCCAGCGCTAGATCGCTGCGCTGCATATACCATGCCTCCCGATCACCTAATCCATGCACCTGAGCATACCAGGGAGCATCCGTAATCCGGCTTTCCTGTAAAATAATCGGCCAGATTTCGTACGTTTTCGGACTATTGCTGTACAAGCGCAGATGCAGAATCGACGGATTATTAATCTGGATTTGTGCAAGACGAGCATAGGAATTTTCGTTGAATTCGATCAGCTCCGCAGTAGGCTTATCCTGATTTTCGGTCAAATACTGAATGACCGCCTTATCGGATACCGCGAGCTGTGCAGCCCGCTCCATCGTTTCCAGCTGGGTTAAAATCGTCTGCTTTTCATTTTGCAGTGTGTCTATACTTTTCAGCCGTGTATCCTGGATATAGGTTGTATTAATCTGCTGGTACGAATAATACGAGACAGCTACGGTCGGCAGTAAAATAACAATAATATAAGCGGCAATCAGCCGACCTTGCAGTGGTATACTGTTTAATCGTCGTAACATGCCGCGTATCCTGCTGTGCAATCGATCCAAATGTGTAGCATCCCTTCCATAAATGATAAACGCTTACATTTCCAATTCTATTGTAACGCAATTGGAGGATCATTTTTTAGGAAAGCTTAAACATTTGGTGGTGCTTTTTATAGTAATCGATAATAAAATCACGCAGGCTCTCAGCAGAAGCGGATAACACCTTATTTTTCAACCAGAATAAACTGACCGAGTAGGTCGGCGACACATCGGCAATACGAATATAATGCAGGTTGAATTGGCGACATACGGAGATAGGCATTAGCACAACCCCTTGATTCACACTAATAATCTCTGTCAAAAGATACGAATCCACCTCGAAAATGCTATTCGGCACAAAGCCAGCACGTTCACAGATTTCTCGAATAAATTCGCTGTATTCGCGATTATCCGCTAACGAAATAAATGGCTCCTGCGCCACCTCGGATAACGATAGCTTCTGTTCATTCGCATACCGGTGATTCACCGGCAGCACCAGCACGATATCCTCATCGATCAATAAATGACTCTCAATCTCCTCGTCTTCCGTATGGCGACTGGCAATGCCCAGATCGATGTCCCCCTGCTTGAGACTGGCAATCATCTCATTGCGCATTTTGATCCCCTGATGCACCTTGGCATCCGGATAACGCCCAATATATTGTGTGATCAGCCGGGATAGAAACCGTGGATTAGAAATGGAAATTCGGATCGTATTCGCCTGAAGCTGCTCCTGCGCTTGAATCTCACGCTCGGCATTGTCCAGCTCGATAAAAATTCGGTTCACATGCTTGAGTAAAATCTGACCGGACGCACTCAGTTGAATATTGCGCCCCCTGCGAATGAATAGCTCTGTCCCCAGCTCATCCTCCAGCCTTTTAATCGTTAGACTCAAGGAAGGCTGTGTAATATGCAGCTGCTTGGCAGCCCTGGACATATGCTCTGTATAGGCGACCGTTTGAAAATATTTCAGTTGAAGTAGCTCCATTCTTCATGCCCCTTTCATTTATCTCAGTAAATGTATATATACTTTATGATGTATTGGAATATATGTAAATAAAGACGTAAAATAAAGCTATAGAAATCAAACTGCTACGGCAGAATACGGATCAGTGAAAGGAATGGTTTGAGTATGAAGATCGATATTAACAATACGTTCAAAAATTTTAACACACCACTCACTGCACCAGCTTATCCTGTTCCAACCTACAAATTTGTAAATCGTGAATACTTAAATATTATTTATCGCACCGATATGGAGGCGCTGCGTGCTGCTGTACCAGAGCCACTGGAAATTAAAGACCCGCTCGTCAAATTCGAGGTGATGTGGATGCCGGATGTATCCGGTCTGGGTGCCTATACTGAAGCCGGTCAGGTGATTCCGGTTCAGTTCAATGGCGAGGATGGCGACTACGTGCATTCGATGTATGTTGACAACTTCCCAGCGATCGCCAGCGGTCGTGAGCTGACCGCCTATCCAAAAAAATGGGGCGCACCAAAGCTATATATCGATTCCGATACACTCGTCGGCACCCTCGACTATGGTAGCCTGCGGGTAGCGACTGCAACGATGGGCTTCAAGCATTTTGAAATGGACAAGGAGCAGGCCAAGCAGGAAATCTGCCGTCCAACCTTTATGCTCAAGCTGGCAACCGATTATGAAGGTAATCTGCGTCTATGCGATCTGGTTCGTACACAGATTACAGATATTACGGTCAAGGGCGCATGGTCTGGCCCGGCACGTCTGCAATTGTTCGAGCATGCACTCGCACCGCTTGCTGATCTGCCTGTACGCGAGATCGTGTCTGCTTCGCATATTTTAACCGATCTTACACTCAGCCCGGCAACACCGGTATATAACTATTTGGAGCAAAAATAACGGGTTCGAGCAATCCGATTAGAACAATCAGAATCAGACGGAGTAACAATACAAATAGAGAAGGAAAGTAGCACCCTGTAGATTCAGCACCATTATAAGGAGGCAATCATCATGAGAATTGCAATTTTAGGAGCAGGCTCACTTGGAACGATCGTCGGCGCTTATCTGAGCAACGGCGGTATGGATGTTGAATTAATCGATACGTATGAAGCACATGTGCAGGCACTGAATGAAAAGGGCGCAACGGTTGTTGGTACGACTGAATTTACCGCACCTGTCAAAGCGATCACGCCACAGCAAAAATCCGGCACCTACGATCTGGTGCTGCTACTGACCAAGCAATTATACAATCAAGCTGTACTGGAGGAGCTACTACCGTTCCTGCATGAGGAAAGTGTCGTCTGCTCCCTGCAAAACGGCATACCGGAGCAAAGTGTAGCCGATGTGGTTGGTGAGCATCGCGTCATTGCAGGCTCGGTCGAATTCGGCGCTACCTTTATAGAGCCAGGCGTATCCCAGCTGACTACAGAATATACCCAGTTTAAAAAATACGCCTTCCAAATTGGTGAGCTGAACGGTGAAATGACCGAACGCATTGAGCAGATCAAAACCGTGCTTGATCATGTCGGTGGCACTCATGTATCTGACAATCTGGTCGGCACCAAATGGTCGAAGCTGCTGATCAATAATGCATTTAGCGGACTATCTGCTGCATTAAATGGCGAATATGGACATATTCTGGATGATGAGGTCGGCATTGTTAGCGCTGTGCATATTGCGGATGAGACGATCAAGGTGGGTCATGCCAACGGAATCCAGTTTGCAACGATGAGCGGCTTCGATATCGCTTCACTGGAGCTGCATAGCGCTGCGGATATTCCTGAGCGTGTGCGTACGTTCCGTACGATGATGGAGCCTTCTCGCCTGCTCAAAGCGAGCATGCTACAGGATCTGGAGAAACAGCGTAAAACGGAGATTCAATATATTAATGGTGTAGTGCCACAGCATGCTGTCGGTACGGGGATTGCAACGCCGTTTAATGATCTGGTCGTGAAGCTGGTACAGGAAGCGGAGTCTCGTCAGGGTGTGCCGACGTTTGAGGAGAATATTCGGCTGTTTGCACAGTTGATTGAGACGGAAACGGTGAAGTAAACTGCGGTGAAGGTGTAATGGCTATGAGATCGCTTGAAGTAAGAGGATTAGGAAACGCAATGTAGTTTCATTGGAGTCATGCTAGCTGGAATAGAGCTATGTTAAAGGCTTTTGTATAAAACAAGTTTGCTAACTGCGATGTTGAAGTATACATCATTGTACGATCTGAGTCGTTCTGTGCTAAGAAATGAATAACAATGAGAGCAACACCTGTGCGTATCATCGCGCGTACGGCGAACAGCCGCGCAACAATATCAATAAATAATGAAAGCAACCCTGCTGACCTAGAACTGGAGTCGGCAGGGTTGCTTTTTAGTATACATCGTTTCTTTATTGTTATTCTACACTACTTAACGAAGGACGATTATTGATCGCCTTTCAGCTTTTCCACATTCTTTTCATACTCTGCCTGGCGGTACGCCTGGACTTTATCAAAGCCGTATTCATCGCGCTTGGTCAGGTAGTTTTGGAAAATCTGATCAAACTCACTATCCGATGAAGCGAGCAGCAGCTGTGGCAGTGTTTTGCCCCATAGCTGTTCGATCTTCGTGTTGATGATGCCTTCTGGTGAATTGCCAGTTGGATCGAGCTGGTCAAATTCGGAGCGGCTCACCGTTTTGCCCTTTGTCCAGTCTTCCATTTGCTTGAATGGCTCGACGCTTTCTGGCTTCCACTGGTCGGTAATGTTGGTGTCCATCTCCATCCAGTACTTGTGGGAAGCACCATACTGGGTATCGAAGGCAGAACGATCACTATTGAGCAGCTTGAGCACTTCTGGCTTGAACACAGGCTTGTTGTTTACCATATCATACGTGACGCCTGGCTCGCCCATGTACAGATCACGCTGTCCTTCTTCGCTAATAATGTATTCGAGGAAACGAATAGCACGTGCTTTGTCCTTCACGTCTTTGGAGATCAATGTTAGCGTCCAACCAGAGATGCCCGGGCCACTCAATACAGGTGGGTCCATTTTCTCGTTAGATGGGCCATCGACTGCGATGTAGACGGAATTCGGGTCCTTCGCATATAGTGCATTTTGCTGCGTACCAAAGTCACTCCGCTGATACAGCATTGCAAAATAACGTCCCTGTGCAATTTTCTCCTCCATCTGTGCGCGCTTGTCGATGAAAATATCCTTTGCTAATAGCCCTTCCTGGTTCGCCTGACGCAGTGTTTTGAGCCATTTTACATATTCTGGATCGGTGGAGCGGTCATACAGCTTGCCATCCTTTTCCATCGGTACGTTGAGAAAATTTTGCAAATAGCTTTCCAGTGAGTAGTTGCCATTCTCGGTAAACTCGTGCAGACCGAGCGGAATGAGCGGCTGCCCGTTCACCTGTGGATACTTTTCTTTTGCCATTTCCAGTGCTTTCAGGAAGCCTTCCGGTGTCCGCATGTCTGGCTTGCCGAGCGCTTCGTACATGTCCTTACGTACAACAAATACCTGGTTGGACACATAGTTTTCGCCGTATTTTTTGAAGTCAGCTGGTGAGGAGGAAGCGTTCGGATAGCCATATACATTGCCGTCTGGCTGGGTATACCATGCCAGCTTCGCAGGATCAGTCACCTTGAAGAAGTATGGATCATACTGATCTGCCAGCTCATTCAGCGGCAGTACCAGCTTCCCTTCCATCATCTTCTTCACCGCATCCTCGCCCCATGCCAGTGTAATAAAGTCTGGCAGCTTACCGGACGCGATCATCGTGTTTAGTTTCTCGTTCTCATTCCCTGCTGGAACGATAAAGTTCACCTTAACGCCCGTCTTGTTCGTTACGTATTGGCTCGTAATATCCTTGCCCCAGTCGGTACCGGTGTACCATGAGAAATTCATATACCAGTCAAATGTAATCGGCGAGGTGTCCGCCTTCCAGCCCGGTTCGTTGGCAGATGCCTGCTTGACTGGTGTCTGGCTCTCACTGGCACTCTTGCTGCCCCCACCAAAATAGGAGCATGCTGTCGTCAGCGTGAGTAGTCCCGCCATCAGCGCGGCAATGGCTGGCTTGCGCCAGGAGCGTGTAGAGCGCTTGGTCATTTTTGGTTCGGTATTGCGCATGAATATAACCCCTTTCAAAATTAAGGTTTGTTTAAAGGTAGGCGCTTTTGAGCTTACTGTATCAATTGGATACTGCACGAACACAGCTTGTACATTTTATTTTATAATGATCCAAACCGGTGCCATAATAAGTACACCCTATTCATTTACAGCTCGTTATAACTCGTTCCACCGATCGGCTTGCTCGCGATACAAAATAAGCTAGAGCGTGATGTCAGCCCTTGATCGAACCGATCATCATCCCTTTTACAAAATACTTCTGCAAGAACGGATATACAAATACAATTGGCATCGTCGTAACGACCATCGTCGCCAGTTTGATCGATTGCGAGGTAACGGAGCGCGTAATACCGCCCGGCACGGCTGCCAGCATCTGGTTGGAACTGGATTCTGCTATGACCCGATACAGGTACGTCTGAATCGGTTGTAAGGACGTATCGTTCATGTAGATCATACCTGTGAAATAATCGTTCCACTGGTATACACCGTGAAACAATCCAATCGTAGCGACAACAGGCATCGATACGGGAAGCACGACACGTAGGAAGATCGACCAGTCATTTGCTCCATCGATGCGTGCCGCTTCTTCCAGTCCATCTGGAATTTCGCGGAAAAAGGTCATAAAGATGATCAGATCGAAAAAGCTGAACATTGCTGGAATAATGTACACCATAAAATTATCAAGCAGCTGTAAGTCCTTCATCAGCAGGAAGGTCGGAATCAAGCCACCGCTGAAAAACAGTGTGATCGTGCCGATCCAAATGTACAGCTTACCGCCAATCAGATCACGGCGAGATAATGCATAGGCGACCATCGCGGTGAACAGTACATGAATGACTGTACCGATAATCGTCTTGGCGACCGTAATCCACATCGCCTGCATAATACCTTCGCTCTGGAATACCGCTTTGAAGCTCTCCAGACTGAACATCCGCGGCCACCAGTAAATGCCACCGCGCATCGCATCTGTACCTTCGTTAAATGCATTGACCAGTACATACCAGATCGGATAAATCGTGACGAAGCAGATAAAGATCATAAAGATCGTATTGCCAATATCGAATATCATTTCGCCGCGGGTACGGCGGGATGAGGTTAGCATAGGGGTACACTCCTTTCATTTTTCACTCAAACTTTCTGTATATATCCTTCATATATCCTTCGCTTCTGTTATCTAATTTGAGCTAGGTTACAGTTTTGGTCTACGCTTCATAACCATTTCTTTTGTACGTTTCGTATACATCTCTTTTGTTAAGCTAGATTTGCTGAGCTAGACATACATTCTGTCCTCATCTTGCAGGC
Organism: Paenibacillus hunanensis; assembly: GCF_034055775.1. Classification (NCBI taxonomy): domain Bacteria; kingdom Bacillati; phylum Bacillota; class Bacilli; order Caryophanales; family Paenibacillaceae; genus Paenibacillus; species Paenibacillus hunanensis. The sequence continues at coordinate 4,518,613 of NZ_CP139194.1, forward strand.
TATTCATCTAAAACAGTGACGTATTATTCAATCGCTTGGTCACCTGATTCGCGATAAGGAGCAGAATCAACGCAATTACTGATTTGATCAGACCGATGGCTGTCGAATACGAGAACCGTCCAGATAATAGACCTGTCTGGTACACGTAAATATCGATCACATTACTTGCGCTCTCATTGAGTGAATTGCGCAGCACGAGAATCTGGTCGAAGTTCGAATTGAGTACACCGCTGACCGCCAGAATGAACAGGATCGCGATCGTACTCTGGATACCTGGCAGGGTGATGTACCACATTTTCTGGAAGCGTCCAGCACCATCGATCGTAGCAGCTTCGTACATTTCCGGCGATACACTCGCCATCGCTGCCAGATAGATAATCGCTGACCAGCCAAGCTCCTTCCAGATGTCTGAAATGATGACGATGGCCCAGAAATATTGCGGCTCAGCGAGATACGAGATCGGCTGATCAATCAGATGTAGTGCTAACAAAATCTGGTTGATCACACCGACATCGGCGAGCCATGTGGTCAGAATGCCACCCAGAATGACCCAGGATAGAAAGTGTGGTAAATACGAGATCGTTTGGACAGACTTTTTAAAGCGGACCGAACGAATCTCGTTTAGGAATAAGGCGAATAGAATCGGTAGTGGGAATCCGATAAATAGCTTGATCAAGCTAATGCCTAGCGTATTCCGAATAACGTCCCTTAGATTCTCATCCTCCATAAAGGCTCGAAAATGCTCCAGCCCCACCCACGGTGCAGCTCCGATGCTATCGACGATATTAAATTCCTTAAATGCAATCACGATGCCGTACATCGGAATGTAGTTGAAAATGAGCATCCAGACGACACCCAGTAGCGCCATGATCTGTAGATGCCGCTGCGTATACAACCGCCGAAACCAGCGCCGCATCCGCCCAGCCGCTGTCGTCTTGGCCTGCGGACGCGACTCCGACCCGGTCTTCATCCCGGTTTCCATGATATCTCCCCCTTTTATATGTAAGCGATTACAATTATAGGTTTAATTATATCGATGGGTGAGATGAGCGGGAATGTCTCATTTTTCGTATTAGGTGTCTCATTTTTCGGGTTGGGGTTGGGTGAGTGGGTGGGAATTGAGAAGTGAGGGAAGTTATTGGAAGCTTAGGTGAGTGTGCAGGGTGATGATGGGAAGGGAAGGGCTGAGGCGTGTGGTTTGGAGGTAATGGGTATAAATATAATTCGCTGACCACACCATATCTTATATGACTCCTTTTTGCATCACGCTCATAATAATATTTTGTGACGCCTTGATCATATGAATGGTACTAAGTATAAATACTGGATAGGCTTTAAAAATGAGTCTAGTCCCGTTTTAACAGGTTTCATTTCATTACAAGTTGGTGTATCATATACATATAAAGAAAGCTCGCGGTGCGCTAACACCACGAGCTGGAATAATTGGTCGGCGGCTACGTCGGCATCGCTTACTCATAACTGTATAGCTACAAGAAAACCGCCGGATCAGGTCCTCCAACCCTTATGACCGGCGGTTTTTCTTGTTTTTGTGACGTGGCTGCTTTCTGGTCCACTTTTTCAGCAGATTCCCTACCTTCTCTGCATGCAGCAGTAGCTGGCATGCACCGGTAGCGATCATAAGCAGTTTAATCACAAGCTCAAGGTGCGACATGGCCTCACCTCCTTTCGGAGCGATGCCGTGCCGCTAACCGCCGAACATGTATTATTCCTCCCCTTATTGTATCACATTTCACCGATCCGCAGGACACCACTACACCATTGATCTCCAGCACAGATTCACTATCACCTAGACTATGCGGTAGAGCAGATCACTCATTACATCCTGGAACAGGGCGGTGTAGGATATAAGTCTACAAGATGGTTTCACCGTAGAACGCTTATAATGCCTACAATTCGGGCAGCTATTCTTCATCAGATATACAATGAAGGGAGTAGTTTTCGATCCATAACTCTATAACCATCGATACACTATTCCTTTAGTGGCTCCTTCTTTTGAACGTCCTGTTGCCGCAGTAATGTTCGGAATCGTCATGGACATACGAAGTAATCGCAGGGCTATTTGTCTCTTCTCATGCTTGATTTCTTGCTTTGTTCCCTTTACGAAAGCCACACTGCTCTCTATTTTTAGCCGTTTTCATCAAGGAGGCATGATCGTGCGGATATTTCTGCCTTGCCTCATATGGTATGCGTACTTCCTGATTCGGCTTAAACATGCTAATGTAGCAGTGGCTTTTTAATTTCGGTTCATTGATGATTAGCATCCTCCATTGATCGGGCTTGGGCTTTTCAGAAGCAACACGCTAATCTTGTGTAAGGATCAACTGTGTGCCTGCTGAGTCAAATAGTATCCATGCAAAAATAAGTTTTTTCCGCATACTTCATATTTAAGCAACTTTATAACAGTTACAAATACAACAAAAATGCCGAAATCGCTTATTTAGCAAAAAGCGCGAAATTCCTAGCGTTTAATGAGGGCTTATGATTCGTGCTTTTTCATTTTTTCGTGTTATTGTTTTGCATAAAAGCTTCTTTTACCTATAAACAAAAGACTGTAACAGCTCCGTTCATACGCTTAATACTTGCGCCTATATGAGGAGCAAAAATACCTTCATCGAATGCTTACAGGCTCGTAAGCTCTTTCAATCTACAATCCTTCATAAGAAATGACTTTACTCTTAAAAGGCCATAATCCATAAGGGCATATACCCTCAAAAGTGCGAAGAACCTCCCAGGATTTTGATGAGAGGTTCTTCGCACTTTTCGTTCCTATTCTTTTTCAGAGGTTTTTACACTCACCTAAAACAAAGAACCTTAATGGATAACACGCTGCGGTCTTTTCAAGTTTTGATTCATGCTCCCCTGTAAGGAGCGACCTGCGGTAACACTTACTTACAATCTGGCTGATGTCTTTCAATCCACGCTCCTGCGTAAGGAGCGACATTGCAAGAACAGCGTACAATATGATCAGATATACTTTCAATCCACGCTCCTGCGTAAGGAGCGACATTACCCGATTGAGCGTTTTAGTATCCAGTCTAGTCTTTCAATCCACGCTTCTGCGTAAGGAGCGACTTATAATTATGTAACAGACAAAGATTTATCGGGACTTTCAATCCACGCTCCTGCGTAAGGAGCGACTCGTTGCTTACGACATGAGCCTATTGCAATGAGCTTTCAATCCACGCTCCTGCGTAAGGAGCGACACGGTATTTTATCTGTGTAGTAATCAGATAGAAGCAACTTTCAATCCACGCTCCTGCGTAAGGAGCGACACGGTGAGCTGTCGTCATTGTATCGCCGCCGATGTTCTTTCAATCCACGCTCCTGCGTAAGGAGCGACTGGCGGTATAGCTCAAATTCTCTACTCTCTGGTGTCTTTCAATCCACGCTCCTGCGTAAGGAGCGACTGTACCCCTAAAAAAGCCTTACTCTGTAAGGGCTTAACCCCTTAAAAGTGCGAACCTCTAAATTATCGTATCTATTTTAACGTGAAAATACAATAAAAACCTCGAAAACCCTGATGTAGCAAGGGGTGCGAACCTCCCAGGGTTTTTATGGGAGCTTGGGGTTCGCACTTTTTCCTTACTATTCTACTTCCGATTTTTTCTTACTCATCTATAACAAAAAACCATAGCGGATAACTTGCTACGGTCCTTTCCAGTTTTGATCCATATTCCTGCGTAAGAAGTGACAGAATCCAAACAGCGAACGCATCCATGCTTACTCCTTTACATCCACACTTTTGCGTAAAGAACAACTCTAAAATTATATAGTTTGAGTTACCATATAATCTGCTTTTTCTTTACACTCTTGGATAAGGTTCGCGCTTCTTCTCTTTATTCTCCTCATCTAGTCTTCAATCGAAGTAAACGTTGGTTTGAGCCATCTTCTCCCAACCATGGATGTAGAACTCTCCCTTTAGCTCAGATCACATAAAACAAAGCCGCGTTCGATAAGAAATATCCTATCCACACGGCTTTGCTCTTCGGTATCTTATAGTTTAGTTCAGCGATTCGTACAATGTGGTAACTTCCTCTTCTGAAAGTCCTGTTGCCGCAGCAACGTCCGGAATAGCCATGGACCTACGCAGTAATCGCAGGGCCGTTTGTCGAATCCCTTGCTCGATTCCCTGCTCAATTCCTTTTTCCATCCCCGCCCGAAAACCGTACTTCTCTGCATTCTTTGCCGCTTCCATCAACGATGCCTGATCATGCAAATATTTCTGCCGTGCCTCATATTGCATCCGTGCTTCCTGATCTTGGCTCAAAAACTCCAACGTATCCATGGCTTTTTTCAATTTCGGTTCATTCATGGTTAGCACCTCCCATTGATCGGGTGTTGCACCCTTCAGAAACAATAGCCAATTCGCCAGTCCACCTTGTTCTACTGGAATCGACTTCGCATTCAGTTTAGGCAACTCCAAAAAATGAATCTCGATGTCATCTGTTAAAGCAATCCCCGTCTGATCTTCGCGTAAATGAAATACACTATGATACCGATCATTATCTAACAGTTCGAAATTTAAAATATTGATGGTAACACATCGTTGCAGCGTACTGTATGACTGTCCTTGCACCAGTTGAGACGCATACAACTTACTCCAATAAAACAAAGTTCGCTTTTCCATATCATAACGGTTAAAGAGCTGCATTTCTACATTAATCAGTTCACCGGCTATGGTCCGTGCATGAATATCCAGGATGGACTGTTTATCACTTGGTGAATCTTTATCCGTATACGGATTTAATAACACGATTTCTTGCAACAGCGGCTGGTTGGCCTCCTGAAAGGTGCGATTCAGAAAAGTTAGTAGCACATCTCGGTTTTCCTCACTACCAAAAATACGTTTAAACAAGAAATCATTTCGGGGATCAAGCAATTCCGTCATGATGCATCCTCCACAAACTCGTTTCTATTTTCCTCTGCAACATCAACATGAAGGTTCCATATCATCCTTGAGAAGATGGGCACGTTTAGTTATCTCCATTATAATTCGAAAATCAAAAGAGGGCAAAAACTTTGCGCCCCCATCTTAATAGCAGAATATCGTAACTACTTGGCGCTGCGAGGATGTTGAACTGTGGCAAATTTACGAGACACTCAGGTAGTTTATTTCATGCCCTTGTGTGAGGAACAATAAATGATGATCAAGAGTGTGGGTAAGTTTATGGCGTTTCAATCCATGGTCCTGCGTAAGGAGCGACACAGAAGAGGAAGAAGAGTTCTTTTCCTACGAACTTTCAATCCACGCTCCTGCGTAAGGAGCGACCCTACTGCGTTGGACACATCGCCCAGTTATCGACTGCTTTCAATCCACGCTCCTGCGTAAGGAGCGACAATTGCATAAGTCCTGATCCAATGACAGGCAGCAACTTTCAATCCACGCTCCTGCGTAAGGAGCGACCAGATCAGTGTTTCTTAACGTCTAATACAGATGGTCGTCTTTCAATCCACGCTCCTGCGTAAGGAGCGACCCCAGGTACAGTCCCGTCTCTTCGATAACTGTGCTCTTTCAATCCACGCTCCTGCGTAAGGAGCGACAAAGAGGCTTACCAGGCTGGTCTGATCATCGAACTTTCAATCCACGCTCCTGCGTAAGGAGCGACGTAGCTGCGCCGGACAGCACGCGGCAGCATGATCCTTTCAATCCACGCTCCTGCGTAAGGAGCGACGGCGGCGTTCCGGCAAACGCGTTACATTTTGCATCTTTCAATCCACGCTCCTGCGTAAGGAGCGACGCTGTCAACGTGGATTGGACAGATGGCCCGCTGCTTTCAATCCACGCTCCTGCGTAAGGAGCGACCCTCTATGGATCAGAGTCCGTTAAATGTCAATTCTTTCAATCCACGCTCCTGCGTAAGGAGCGACTCGATTTTTGAAGAAAGGGTGAAGCCCAGTGTATCTTTCAATCCACGCTCCTGCGTAAGGAGCGACGACAAAGAGCAGCGTGCTGAAGCAGCAGAGCAGCTTTCAATCCACGCTCCTGCGTAAGGAGCGACTGTACCCCTAAAAAACCCTTACTCCATAAAGGCTCGCACCCTCAAAAGTGCGAACCTCTTAAATAGACCTATCTAATTTAGCCTAAAAACACCCTAAAAGCCTCAAATCCCTTACACCGCAAGGGGTGCGATCCTCCCTGGGTTTTCATGGGAGCTTAGGGTTCGCACTTTTTCATTCTGTTGCTCTCAAACTCAGCTTAGGTGTTCACTACCATCCGTCCATACCCTGCATTGGTTTTTCCACCAATCCCTTCATGCACTAAAGTAAACTGGACAATCGATGCAGCTAGTGCTAGCCAATCTTTTGCTACAGCCGCTTCTCCTTCACAGCTCAGAACCACTCTATACGTACCTTGTGCATGAAGAAAAGGAACTGGCACCGGAGGATCATCATCTCTTGGTGCAGCATAAGACATTTCCTTCTTCTCTTCCTTCACTGAAATCTGATTATACCCCTGATGATGTGGCGTCAGCACATCTAATTGAATAGCATTTGCCGCCGTTTGAGGTGTAACCAGCGCATCATGAAACTGAATAAAGCCCGCAGTTTCCTGCGTACCAAATAATGTCGTATGCTCTATCCCTTTCTTGGCCAGTTTGTTGCGTGTATGGAGCTCTGCTAATTGATTCGCAGCTCGAACAGCCAGTCCTTTTAATGCGCTACCCGGCAGATACGGAACCCCATAGGTAGGATGTAGCGACAAATACGTTTCCAGCACCGAAGCCGTTCCATTACCGATCACAAGCGCTGAAGCAGGAGCAGTCGATACTTCAAACGTAACCTGCTCCTGTAATCCAAAGGCACTATTCTCGTAGTAACGATTAAAACACACCTCATAATCTTTTTCATACGACGTATTTTTAAATTGCTTCTTATATTGCTGTAAGGCGTCTTTATAAAAAGAACCTTTACTATCGCCCTCTTTGAATAACGCCTGAGCCATTGCATGTTCTCGGCCAGTCACATCATAGTGCGATTTGGTGAGTGCCAGGTACATATTCATACTTGCCCCTCCGAATCAGACATATCGTTACGTTGCTCTACCTTTAAAATCGCCTCAGCATACCGTTTAAACCAAACCGAAGCATTCAGTGCATTACGCGAAAGATATAGATATGAAGTTTGAGAGGAAGCACTGGATAGTACCTTGCCATGCCGATTTGCTAATCCAAGCCCCTTCTCCCATGTATCCATCTGTAATGCTTCTTTCATATGAGCTAAATACAACCGATAAGCATTAGGTTTAGCCTCGTTCGATAGTGCCGCCTTTTTGGCAAAGAAGATATATGCCAGCCGCAACCCGTTCGTTAACACCAACGACGGAAAACGATGGCATAACTGACCATACTCGTTCACCAGATCAGCATGCGAGTTCTTTACTTCTTGAATGCCCATATATGCTTGTTCTGCATAGTGATGCTGAGCCGATTGCATTAGCTCTCCCCTCCCGCCCGGTAATTCACTCTACCTTTACCTACGGTCGCATTGCCACCCATTTGAATCACCGTTTGAGTTTCCAAATGGCGAAGCAATTCATCTTTCGTAGTGGTCTTCTCCTGCACCGGTATCCGATCACACCACATCAGTCCATAAAATAGAGCTTCTGTCGGTACATACTCTTCATACCACAGTGCGCCATCTACAGTCGTCTTCGTTTCCTCGTTTAAGCGAATACGCGGCGTCACTTCACTACACATCGTGACTAGATATTGAAAGACTTCATCGGAAACAACAATACAACGTTCCACAAATAAACGCTGGGATTCGGTATCTCCAGCAAAGCATTGCTGACCTAGCCACGTAGCGAACGTATGCCATTCGGTATTCTTTTCCACAGTGCCGACAAATTCATCGATATATACCGTAGGTGAAGTGTTGGATACCTTATCAACAAGCTTGGAATCCTTTGTAATCCAAGCTTGTTCGGCTGTAAAGGTACTCATGTCTGGCATCGTCACATCGATTCCCATCGCCGTCGCATCTCGTTTGAAACGCTCCAGTACGAGTGGGCTTGTCACATAGGCAAAAATGCCATACCGACTGGCGACGGGAAATGCCAGCAATCGTCCATCAGAAAATACCACGGCACCTGCTAATTCATCCTCTGTCCCTTTGCCTCTACCAAAGGCTTGATCTACCCAGGCCACGTTACCCTCTGCCTGCTTGCTCTCCTCTTGCGAGATGAAGTGATTACGTAGAACCCCCTTCACCGTACTCCCTGGAATGAATGGCCACTCGGTGACTTTCTCTCGGATAATCGGTTGATCAATGATACCGACTCCATCACCAGAGCCAATGTGTAATGGGGATAAACAGTGAAGCCAATACCAGCGACTAGCATTATTCATGGATGATACTCCTTTACATATAAAATCGTAGGTTAGTTATGCTTCTATCTCAATCCGAATTATAGGTCGGGATGCCGCCATACACCCCAGAGTGCTAATCCACAGCCATCTTCTTGATCAAATGCTTCATGGCGGCGATTCGTATCCGATATGGATTGCAGCCACATCGCTTTGGCTAACTCAGCCGGATTGCCTTTTACACCTTGTGCATCTTCGATCACCTCAAAGAAATACACACTGCCTGCTGGAACCATACGGCGAATCGCTTTTTCGTGACCTTCCCCTTTATACGGTTTTGTAGATGTCGATGGGACAGTAGCCTGATCTTTTGCCATCGTTTTCTCCATACGCCAACCCGATACCGCTTCCCACCGCGGTACACAAGCCCAGCGTAACCGCACCCGTAAGGTTGTGTTGAACAATTTTCCAAACGAATCATTGGATTCCATGTCTTCATTCAGCCAGCTCGGGAGCCAGCCCCGACGGAAATAGGCAGGGGTCGCTAACACGATCCGAAAATACGATTGATTTTCCAGTGCTTGTGCGACTTCTTCCGGGCAGTTCCATCGATCTTCAGGCAGCGTATGCTCTTCCGTAAAATGGGCAAGGCGGCGTTTGCCACCCATCGGATGAAGTTCAGACAACCCTTCACGCCACTGTTCTTGTTCTGGCAGTATCATTTCAGCCTGCAAGGTCAAATCTTTAGGGAGAACAAGCGATTGAGTGTTAAACAATTGTTGGTCTTTAGCTCTGGAGGTGAGCAGATCATGCTCAATATGGGTTCGTTCCTCTTTCTGAAATAAAGGTAAAAAAGTATGATTCTCTGGCTTCAGAGTAGACTTTTTTAATTCTTCTTGCCATGCTTTCACCTGATCCGCGTATTCGTTTCGGAATGATACGGTAGGCTGACTTAACCATCGGTACATGTACGCTGCACTCACATGGGTTGGCTGTTTTGATGCTAGTTTGTATTCTCCGCTCTTTGCTTCGGTCACTTGAGATACAGCAACCTTCGGTAACCAGAGATCGTCATAGAGTCCCATTTTACCCGTGCCGAAAAACCCGCTATCTTCATCGGGCTTTGGCTGCGGTTCAACGGGCTGAATATGCAAGTGTTCTCCATTTTCATACACCTGCGCATCTTGAGGCACGGCAAAATACATCTGATCCTTCCATACATACACCGGACCCCGAATTTTTGTTTTCGTCAATCGTTTATAATTGGTAGAAGTTCCTTCAGAAGCCTGCGCTCGTTTAGTTAGCAGGGTGCGAATGGAACCTGCGAGTACGCTAGGAGAAATATTATTTAATGTATGTGCACGAATACCCGGTGTACGAGTAAAGGGGCGTCCATCGCGAATCATAATCGGATCAAGGGGTTGGACTCGGATGAATGTCTTCATGGGCTGCGCGTACCTCCTCTAGCTGAATCGTCAAAATAAGTTGCTCGGTAAGTTGTTGTAACCGAAGCAGTGGATCAGGCAATGCGATGGAAGAATCTCCATGTCCGTTGAACAGGTCAAGTAGTTTAGTACGGAAGGCTTGATGCAGCTCTTCACTTATCGATGTTGGCTTTTTCTTCACAGCCAGACGTCTGATCTCGTCATGTAATACCTCGTGCAGAACGGAATCTTTATGTAGCCACGAAGATGACTTGGCTAACTGGCGATAGGTAATGTACAGATTGCGCAATTCATAGGCCAATTGCGTCGAGAAATAACCCTGACGGAAATCGATCAGTAAGCCTATAAGCGTTCCAACCGGATCACCGTTAAAGGAAAGCGACATCTGCAATTGGTCGCCTCCGCCGCGTTTATGAACATGGATCGCTAAAGAATTCCGCTGTTGTTTCGCATGTTTCTCAGCGGCCTGTGCCCACTGGCGTACTTCTTCTAGCGGCTCTAACATGTGTACAATGACCATACCGACAGATAGCGTAGCGGATTGTCCCGTTGTATTAGAGGAAACGTTCTCCTGAAATGCCTGGCGTAATCCTTCTGCGACTTGAAGACAGGTATGCACAGGGACATACGCCATCACATCGTCGCCGCCGCCATAGATCAGTTGACCCTCACACTTAGCTATAATCTGCTTAGCTTGTGCTGAGAAGGCAGATAGTTTTTCAGAAAATGTAATATGTTCTTCATCATTTTGAATGGATCGAAGCATATGTCCCATACGGTCACCATCTGCGACGATAAAGGCATAGTACGGTGTAGGTTCTGGAATACGTCGATAGAGGTCGCCCAGCCACTGATTAATCTGCTGCGCCCACTGTTCTTTTTCTTGAAGGTTGCCTTTTGTATGTTCATCGATATACTCTTCGACGCGACGCGCATAAAATAGACGCGCATCCAACGGCTCCTTGAGTGTCGAGCCCGCCAATAACTTCTCTCCTATGTAGGCGTTTACTTTGCGCTGGTAGGCATGAACGAGTTCAGAAGTGGCTGCATCCTCAGTTAGGCGATGTTGAAAAGGAAGAAAGGCCATTTCACACACAGAAGGAAACGTATGTTGATCCGATAATGCCGTTTTCATTCGCTTTACGATGGATATCGCATCCAATTGCTCATTCTTTTTCACGCCTAAGCGAAGGAGTTGTTGCTGTTGTTTGGCAGCTTCACCATCATGACGTGGTGTTAACCACACCGATTCTCTACCGCCATCCAGTGTGGATTTTACTTCGCCATACAGTACACCGGGTTCATTTTGTCTGAAATCCCGCAAGGTTTTGCGAGCGGTCATATCATGCTCTACTTGAGCTAGCGTCTCCGCATAGGAGGAAGCGTCTACATCGTACCGTCTCCATACCGCGTAATACTCGATCAGATCGGCTACCTGTCGATCCCAGGTGTTTTCTTTAATCAGACCCTCTACTTGAGTACGGGCTTGCTTCACATGCTCCATCCAGACACCACTCATCGCGTGTCTGACGTTAAAAGCTATGCGCTGCGGGTCTACATCTGATCCGATAATACCGAGGATACGATTAGGCGCACTTCCCCGATCGGACGCAGTAGCTGTAGACAGAACGGGATAAACGACTTTTCCTCCCAGCTCTTGAAACGCCGTCGCGCCTGCCCAGCTCAGTTCAGATAGCAGGTGTGAACCAAACCAGAGGTCCCTTGTACGCCGAGCCTGAGCGATAAATTCTTGAACGGGTCCGATGGAGAAAAGCATCATGATTTTCTGTTGGTGGAATGCTGACAAAATGCTCTGACCTCCTTACTGTTAAGAAAAGCATCGATGGCGGAAGAATAGCCCAGGATTGGATTTTCTTTATAATTGATGGTTGGGTGATCCGATGATGCAGGATAGATATGTTTGGCTGTAATCCTTAATTCTTTTAAACGATTTTTGACTGCGTCCCAATGCTGTTGTTGCTTTAACGTTCGCGTTTTTGGTGTCTTTTGGGATGGATTTAAATGGAGTTCTACTTCCTCAAGTGGCGGTTGATTCAGAACAATGATCGCGCTAAACCCTTGTGTTGGACTCACAGCAATCGGTTTAAGGATTAAAGGCGAAGCTAATCTCGTTTTACCTTTGGGCAAGAGCTGTGTAGGATAGGGATCTGCATTTTCCGAAAAAAAGATATCTAATTTAAGCTTAGAATCTTGCTTAAATTGAGTATTGATAGGGAGCCCGAATTGCGCTCTCGGGAACGCTATCAACGCTTTACTTTTGCTTTCCGGGAATGGAGTATCGTGATCTGTCTCTTTCATTCCCATCACATGACGTAGTACATCAGGCTCCATCCACGCAGATCGACCCATACGGTTACTAGAGGCTTTCCTTTGACGAAACTTTTGGTATGCTTCGATGATATTTTTCCATGCTCCAAGCTCGAATTCACCTTTGACTTTCGTTTCCAAAATAGGTTTGGCCTGACGCGAAACGGTAAATGTACCGCTGAGTATTGGCCACTCTCTCTGGGTATCCTCCATCTGAAAATCGGATTGGAACGTATGTAACTGTTGCTCTAACCATCGCATCAGTTCATTGGCATTCATTCTCTCGGTTGGAGAAAAGGATGTACAATATAAACTGCCGCATCCACGCCGAGTTCTCATCCCTATTCCACCAAAATTGATCCATCCCCATAACGCTGCATTGATATCTGTCTCTAATTCACTAAGTGGAGTAACGTTAGAGGTATATTCTATACACAGTGTGAATCGTCCATCCTTCAGACATTTCTCCCTAGTTAGTTTGTCCTGAAATACATAGCGAGGATATAAAGAATCGCTTTGAGGATGTACAAACCCTTGTACTTGCTCTACCCACATTTTGATGGGACTGGCGTGATCGGTATCTCCAAAAATCTCGACTTCGCGCTTGCGCAGATCATAGGCATTTGTAAACGCAGCGCCCCGGATGGCACGCCACCAGAAACGAAGTTGTCCGCGGATAGCACTTATACGAATGGGATGATTCTTATCCACTTCACCTGCTTGGTATCCGCCACCAAATAATAACGTTACGAGGTGAATATCATACTTCACGATCGGATATACTGTTTTCGTTGTTGTGGGAAGTGATTTACTTTCCTGAGGTAACGAAGGTAATTTTCGCAAGGATGTCATTCTCCTTTCATTTATGATGAGCCTAGTTCAATGACTGGGTTTGTAAAGCAACTTCTTGAAATGCTTTAGCATACGCAAAATGAGGGAACAACATAGGATTATTAATCAGCATCAGCAATTGATTAAGCTGAAAGTTAAGCGTAAGGAGCGGATTATTCGGTATTCTAAGGTCAGCAAGCGTATTGTCCAAAGCCACTTGCTCCTCATTAAATTTCAGCTCTGGATGACTCTTAGTCATTCCTTCAAATAATGCAGGGGTAGTGGGATGCAATTTCAAGATTTCTTCGCCTTCTTGTTGAAGAGGTAATCCATTTAACGTATCTCCCCACCAACCTAAGCTCTTATTTTCGTTAGGTACAATAACTTCAAACAACGTATCTTCCTTCGGCTGTTTAAGTATCACAAAATCAAAGCTACCTTGAAGATTCGTGATATGATTTTGGATCGTTGTATCTTTGACTTTGGTTAAATTGGTAGCCAAGATACGAATCGGCCGTGATTTTTTCTGCGTGGGGTTTGTAAAGCCTACAGAATATCCCGATAGGGTTCGAGCAATGCCGGATGCTTTAGGTTCTAATTGTGTAATACTGTCTGCCCAAGTGATCAAAGCTTCTTCATCCACATCAGTGCTTTTACATTCAATCGCTACGACAACAGCTTCAATCGGAATAAATTTAAGCGTGTTGTATTGAAATACATATGGCGTGTACTGATCGTCATAGATCGCAATGTCGACTTCGCGAGATACTCTTTTTTCGGAATCGATAATCAGGACGCCTTGTGCAATAGAATATTTGAGTGGAATGATACTCCGAAAAAACTTGATCCACATTTCCTCTCGGTAATCACCAGTCAACCCACCATGCACAGCCGCAATATTAATTTCTTCAACCATGGTCTTGTTTAAGTAGCGGTAGTTCTTTTCGATTTGCTCGAATACTTGCTTATCCTTACTAGAAGAAGTCGCCATCACCTGATTCCTTTCTACTATATGATGTATAAAAGTAATAAATATACATAGTAAAATATAACTACCATTTTTACTGATTATAGTAAAAAGAACTCGAATAGTCACGTTATATTTACATCATTGGTTCCTAGCTCGGTTCAAAGACCTTTATATCTTGGAAAATAAAAAACAGACCGTCGATGAAGCGGTCTGTTTTTTACTGATTTATAAAGGGTACGTATGACTTCGCTGCTCTTTTCAGTATAAGGAGCAACATGCAATACTCGACGGGACTATTCATGGTTGTACACTTTCAATCCACGCTCCTGCGTGAGGAGCGACTCTCTGTATGGCAACCAATATATCACCACTTATACTTTCAATCTACACTCCTGCGTGAGGAGCGACGGGGCATTAAGCCCCTCACTGTTGGTTTAAATTACTTTCAATCTACACTCCTGCGTGAGGAGCGACCGCTTGTTGTAGGTGTAATAGATTGCACATGTACTTTCAATCTACACTCCTGCGTGAGGAGCGACCGAACTCAAAAGCTATACATTACTGGAATGCCTACTTTCAATCTACACTCCTGCGTGAGGAGCGACATCTTAGTTCACAAGCAATTCAAGATATGATGAACTTTCAATCTACACTCCTGCGTGAGGAGCGACTGGAAAAGCGACAAACAATATATCGAGTCGCTACAACTTTCAATCTACACTCCTGCGTGAGGAGCGACGCGGCAGAACGGACGACGATTCAAGGATAACGACGAACTTTCAATCTACACTCCTGCGTGAGGAGCGACTGTACCCCTAAAAAGGCCACGTCCTATAAGGGTTCTCACCCTCAAAAGTGCGAACCTCTGTATTGACCTTATCGGATTCCACCTAAAAACTCAATAAAAACCTCTAATCCCTTATCCAGCAAGGAACGCGAACCTCCCAGGGTTTTCATGGGAGCTTTAGGTTCGCACTTTTTCGTTTCTTTTCCTCTAAAGAAATTCTTTACTCTTGTATACAACAAAGGACCGTGACGAATAACTCGTCACGATCCTCTCATGCTTTTAATCCATCTACGTAAAGAGCGACTCAATTGTGTGAAGTCTCCAAGCGGTACGATTACCTTTCAATCCATACTCCTGCGTAAGGAGTGACATATGACGAAAGCAGATATGTTTGAATTGCACCGACTTTCAATCCACACTCCTGCGTAAGGAGTGACCTGGAGGTACCTACACTTTTAGCCTATGGACAGACTTTCAATCCACACTCCTGCGTAAGGAGTGACTTCGTGCTGATGCACATATTCATGGAAGTTTTACTTTCAATCCACACTCCTGCGTAAGGAGTGACTTTACCCCCAAAAAGGCCACGTCCTATAAGGGCTCTCACCGTCAAAAGTGCGAACCTCTGTATTGACCTTATCTAATTCCGACTAAAAACTCAATAAAAACCTCTAATCCCTTATATAGCAAGGAGTGCGAACCTTCCGGGGTTTTAATGAGAGCTTCAGGTTCGCACTTTTTCGTTTCTTTTTCTCCAAAGAAATGCTTTACTCTCGTATACAACAAAAGACCGTGAAGAATAACTCGTTACGGTCCTTTCCTGCTTTTAATCCATCTGCCCTGCGTGAGGAGCGACAATGACAGATATTATGGAGCATCTCGGCCTTAATCTTTCAATCCACACTCCTGCGTGAGGAGCGACCACAATGATTACAGCTATTAAACTTTCTACAACCTTTCAATCCACACTCCTGCGTGAGGAGCGACTCTCCAGTTTCTTGAAATTTTTCCATAACTTCACTCTTTCAATCCACACTCCTGCGTGAGGAGCGACCCACCATACACAGGGCCGAGCAGTTTTGCGCTTAACTTTCAATCCACACTCCTGCGTGAGGAGCGACTGTACCCCTAAAAAGGCCACCTCCTATAAGGGTTCTCACCCTCAAAAGTGCGAACCTCTGTATTGACCTTATCGGATTCCACCTAAAAACTCAATAAAAACCTCTAATCCCTTATATAGCAAGGGGTGCGAACCTCCTAGAGTTTTTATGGGAGCTTCAGGTTCGCACTTTTTAATTCTTTTCAGTTCATAGTACTCTATACAATATCTATTATGAAATGACACAAGCAGGTGCTTCCCCTTCTCACTTTCCAGACGCTCTGGTTTATTATAGAGGTGTAAATATAGCTTATGATACGAGAAAGATAAATTGGCTAGCAAATACGTTGGTAATCGCTGATAATATTATAAGCATATCCTAAGAAAACTGCCGAACTGGGTTTATCAACCAGTATGACCAGCGGTTTTTTTTGTTTTCGCGACGTCCTTACCTGGGACACTTTTGAGTAGATCGCGGATTTGTAGCCAAACTAGCAGAAGCTGGTTAACAATGTAGAGCGAACTTAGAGCAAGGGTAATAGAACTTAAAAAAAGCTGCTGTCTGTACTTACAGACGGCAGCTTGAGATAGCCTAGCCTCTTTTAAAAATGTCCTTAACAAAGGAATTCAGATATTGAACATTTTTTAGCTTATTGGCGTTTAATTGTATTTGTTCTTTCTTTTGTAGGCATTTATAATCATGTAAATAATTCCTCCAATGATTAGGGCAGACACTAATGCAAGAAACAATGCAGCCACAAATGATTGGATTACATTACCAATTGAAATATCATTCACCATTACATTCAAACTGTAAAGTAGCACAAAAATAATAAACGTTATCCAAAATGATTTAGAAGAAAAGAACTTAAGCATTATTTCACCTCACTTTAATGAACTTCTTTATTGTAAAGAATGCCTCCATTCTTATCACCTTCAAGGTATAAATTAACATATACATCTTGAATAGTGAAGCCATATCCTTTTATCTCTGCTCCCCAATGGAAATTACCAGATGCGTAAACTCTAGATTTACCGTTGCCTACACTTCGTACACCTTTGTCCCAATTACTTACTTGCCATGTAGAAGCTAATCCTTTGTTATACCAGGCATCTACCAAATGCCCATTTGAGTTCGCACCATTATAAGTAAAATAGCCCTTAACTCCGACTTCAAAAAGCTTCATTCCTAAAATATTATTACCTTCATAAGTCCATGTCTTAATATCTGTTTGTTTGCTCGCTTTGGCAAGAGCATTCACTCTAATATTGGAATCCTGCAATACATTAGATTGGTCATTTTCGCTTGATTCTATAAAGTAAACAGGACTATTTGTAAAAATAATTTTTACTCCATTTGAAATCTCATGCTCATTGAAATTATTCTTTTCTATGTTTTCTTCCATATAAGCAATAAAATCCTGATCTGGATTAGTGGTACCTTCATACTCAGGTAAAGATGTTTTTTTGTTTTGCTTAGCATAGTATGCTGCAACGATATCCTCATTTATAGGATTTTCATTAAAATATGTCGCAATTCCATTTTCAGCTTCTTCTTTGGTCTTAATATTCAAAGACTGAAGATAGACTAGTAAATTTTGTTGAATAGCTTCAATACTGCTATTATCTGAATCTGTGTTTGATTCTGCATTGACTGGATTAATCATAATTAGTGCTACTAACAAGAAACTTAAAAATGCTAAACCTACTTTCTTCATTTGGTAAATCCTCCTAAATTAACTTTTGCGAAGACTGCTATGGAATATATATAAAATATGCTTTGTAAGCTCTTTAAAGAAAATAGATGTTCAAAGCATATGTGAATAAAATAAATTGAATATAGATATCTGTAATTTACAACGCCCACTATTTTACCACAAATGGAATTAAATTTAAATATTCTTATGAATTATCAATAATTACTGCTCACTGAAATTCTTCGTTTTAATCGTTCTTATTTTGAGAAAGAGATTAATTTAATAAATATAAAGAGCTCTCTTCAGCCAATTAGATGACTGAAGAGAGCTCTTTATTTATACATAGAATAAGCACGTAACTAAAACATATTAAGCCATCACTTCAAACTCGTACCTTTATTCTTATTATAAATATCAAACGCTACTGCCAGCAGCAATACCAGACCTTTAATGCCCTGCTGCCAGTCGATTCCGAGTCCGATCAGGGACATACCATTGTTCAGTACGCCCATAACGAGACCGCCGATAATAGCGCCGAATACGGTTCCGATTCCGCCAGCTGCGGATGCGCCGCCGATGAAGCAGGCTGCGATGGCATCCAGCTCGAAGTTGGTGCCTGCGCGTGGAGTCGCTGCGTTCAGGCGAGCGGCGAAAATCAGACCGGAGACTGCGGCGAGTACGCCCATGTTGACGAATACCCAGAAGGTGACCTTTTTCGTTTTGACACCGGACAGGCCAGCTGCTTTTTCGTTACCACCGATGGCGTATACGTGACGACCCATCACGGTACGGTTCATCACGAACGAATAGATAATGATGAGCAGGAACAACAGGACGAGAATCGTTGGAATCCCTGCATAGCTTGCCAGTACGAATGTAAACAGGTTGATGATCGCGATCACGAGCACCAGCTTACCGATAAACAATCCCTGTGAGCCGGTATCAAAGTTATACTTGCGCTGTGCGGCACGACCGCGTAGCTCTGTCCATACATACAGTACCGATAGAGCGATACCTGCGATAATCGCGACGATATTCGTTGCCGCATTCGTAAAGTCAGGTACAAAGCCGGAGCTGATCTTCTGGAAGCCATTCGGGAATGGCGAGATCGATTGACCTTCCAGTACGATCATCGTCAAACCTCGGAACAAGAGCATCCCGGCTAGTGTGACGATAAAGGCGGGTATGCGCACATACGCAACCCAGAAGCCCTGCCATGCACCGATCAGACCACCGATGACGATGGACAGAATAACTGCCAGCACCGGGTTCATTTGCCAGTTGACCATGAAGATCGCGGAGATGGCTCCGACGAAGGCGGCGATGGAACCGACAGACAGGTCGATATGCCCGGTGATGATGACGAGCACCATCCCGATCGCGAGCACGAGGATGTAGCTGTTTTGCAGGATCAGGTTGGTGATGTTAATCGGCTTGAGCAGCAGTCCTCCTGTTAAAACCTGGAACAGCAGCATGATGAAAATGAGAGCGATGATCATACCATATTGGCGAATATTGCCTTTGAATAGGCGGCTGAGTCCGCCTTGCTTGTCCTTTTCTTTGACGGGCTTGCTTAATGTGGACATGGGTGTAGCTCCTTTCAACTGTTATGTTGGGTGGATGGGATTGGAAGCTTCGCATTCGCACGTTGGAGGCGCTACGGGAAGGGATAGGGAACGGGCTCGGGTGGAGCACCGAGAATCTACGGATTAGGAGTGAATGTAGATTCTCGGTGCTCCAAAGTCGCCCTTTTCCCTATTCCCTTCCCTTCGCTTTGTACGAGCGAAGAAGTACCAAGTCCCCTCCAAACATGGGGGTGGCCGGGAAGATTGGATGTATGCGTTCGTTCTGCGCGTTTATGGCAGGTTTTTAAATTACAGTTGTTGGTTTGTGGTTGTATTGGATACCACGGTTGGATGCTTTTTGGTGTATATCGTTTTATATTTTATTTTGAACTGTTGATTTTTGCATTGGTTTTGGTTTGACATGACGTTTCTACAGGCTTACAGCTTGGTGGTGTTACACCTTTGCTTTATCGCGGGTCATGTAGGCCATTAGTTTTTCCTGGGTTGCTTCTTCGCGGGTGACCTCGCCGGTGATTTGGCCGGCGTTCATGACGTAGATGCGGTCGCAGATCCCTAGGATTTCGGGTAGTTCGGATGAGATGACGATGATGCTTTTGCCCTCATCGGCGAGCTGGTTGATGATGGTATAGATTTCGTATTTGGCGCCGACGTCGATGCCTCGGGTTGGTTCGTCGAGGATCAGGATGTCGGGGTTGGAGAAGATCCATTTGCCGAGTACAACTTTTTGCTGGTTACCGCCGCTCAGGTTGCCTGTTTTTTGCAGGATGCTTGGCGTTTTGATCTTCATGCGTTTGCGCATGTCTTCGGCGACGAGTACTTCCTCGTGTTCGTTCACGACGGTGCCACGCGAAAGGCGTTCCAGTCCGGTTAGGGAAATATTACGTTTGATATCGTCCATCAGCACGAGTCCATAGTGCTTGCGATCCTCGGTGACGTAGGCGAAGCCGTTGTTGATCGCCTGGGTGACGTCGTTGTTGCGAATTTCTTTGCCGTCCTTGATGAGCGTACCTGAAATATTTTTGCCATACGAGCGACCGAAGATGCTCATGGCCAGCTCGGTACGACCCGAACCCATCAGTCCGGCGATGCCGACGATCTCGCCGCGGCGTACGTTCAGGTTGGCGTTATCGATCATTTTGCGGTCGGCGTGCTGTTCATGGTAGACGTTCCAATCGCGTACTTCGAGCGTTACGTCACCGATGCGTGGCGTGCGCTGCGGATAACGATGGGTTAGGTCGCGACCGACCATGCCGCTAATGATGCGATCTTCGCTCACCTCATCTTTTTTCATATCAAGCGTCTCAATCGTCTGTCCGTCACGCAAAATGGTAACGGAATCGGCGACCTTGGCGATTTCGTTTAATTTATGCGAGATGATGATACAGGAGATGCCCTGACTCTTGAAGCCGAGTAGCAGCTCCAGCAGATTCTCGCTATCGTCTTCATTTAGTGCGGCTGTGGGCTCGTCGAGAATGAGTAGCTTTACGCGTTTGGAGAACGCTTTGGCGATCTCAACCAGCTGCTGCTTACCGACACCGATGTTCGTTACGAGTGTGCCGGGTGGTTCACTCAAGCCGACCTTGTCGAGTAGCTCACGCGTGCGCTGCATCGTTTCGTTCCAGTCGATCACGCCGCCTTTTTTGCGTTCGTTGCCGAGGAAAATATTTTCGGCGATCGATAGATATGGAATCAGTGCTAGCTCCTGGTGGATGATGACGATCCCGAGTTCTTCGCTGTCCTTGATGTTGCGGAACTGGCAGGTCTGGCCTTCGAAAATGATGTCGCCGTCATAGCTACCGTAGCCGTACACGCCACTCAGCACCTTCATCAGTGTGGATTTGCCAGCGCCATTTTCGCCGCAGAGCGCATGAATCTCGCCCTTGCGTACTTTCAGGTTCACGTTCTCCAGTGCCTTGACGCCGGGGAAGGTTTTGGTGATGCCTTTCATTTCCAAAATGATGTTGTCGGGCATGGGTCTATCTCCTTTCATTGGCTTGAATGGGTGGCAGTGGTGCGTGTTGCAAGGAACCGCTATGGGAAGGGATGGGGAACGGGCTCGGGTGGAGCACCGAGAATCTACGGATTAGGAGTGAAGGTAGATTCTCGGTGCTCCAAAGTCGCCCTTTTCCCCATTCCCTTCCCTCCGCTCCGTGCAAAGGCATCCATGCCGTTTTCTGCGCGGGGGCAGGTAATTCAAAGGATTTTGGGATTTAGGAATCTGAGATTTGAAGGCTTAAAGATTTTATGGTTAAAAAAACTAAAGATTTACAGATTTCGATGCTTTAGAGATTGATAGGTTTTAGGGATTTAAGGCATTTTAAAGTCTTGTATATCATGCGTACTGTAATAGCCAGGGTATGTCTGTTATGGGCTTTGGTGTGCACGACATATGTGACGTATCAGGAAAAAGTAGACTTCTTTTTACCAATGGTAGTTTGAGCGAGAATTCGGCTTGTAGTGCCTGGTTGCAGACAGAATACAAGCACGTTGATCTCTCTTTTACTTCGCTGGTGCGTTGTTGCCGTATACTTCTTGCTCGGTGTAGTAGTTGCTGCCAATGATTTGTTCTTTGACGTTTTCTTTGTCGACGGATACCGGGTCGAGCAGGTAGGCTGGGACGACCATGACGTTGTTGTTGTAGGTTTTGGTGTCGTTCACTTCGGCTTTTTTGCCTTGCAGGATGCTATCGACCATGCCGACTGTTTTTTCGGCGAGTTTACGGGTGTCTTTGAAAATGGTCTGGGTTTGTTCGCCAGCTACGATGGATTTGATCGAAGCGAGCTCGGCATCCTGTCCGGTGATGATCGGTAGTGGTTTGTCGGCGGAGCCGTAGCCTACGCCTTTTAAGGATGAGATAATTCCGATGCTGATGCCGTCATATGGTGACAGCACAGCGTCTAGCTTGTCGCTACCGTAGTAGGCGCTTAGCAGGTTGTCCATCCTCGCCTGGGCGAGTGAGCCATCCCAGCGTAGGGTGGCGATCTGTGCCATTGTGGTCTGTTTACTTCGGACGACGAGTTTACCGGAATCGATGTATGGTTGCAGTACAGACATGGCACCGTTAAAGAAGAAGTAGGCGTTGTTATCATCCGGTGAGCCACCGAACAGCTCGATGTTGAATGGGCCTTTGCCTTTGTCGAGTCCAAGGCGCTTCTCAATATACGATGCTTGCAGTACGCCGACCTTGAAGTTATCAAAGGTCGCATAGTAGCTTAAGTAAGGTGTGTTCATGATCAGGCGGTCATACGAGATCACCTGAATGCCCTGCGCGTGGGCTTTGCCGATCACGTCGGTCAGTGTGTTACCGTCGATCGCAGCGACGACGATTACGTCGACTTGCTTGGTGATCATGTTCTCAATCTGGGAAATCTGGTTTTCGACCACGTCCTCGGCGTATTGCAGGTCGGTTTTGTAGCCTTTGGACTGGAATAGCTTCACCATGTTATTGCCGTCCGCTACCCAGCGCGCCGACGATTTGGTCGGCATGGCGATACCGACATAGCCTTTCTCTCTGCTACCTGCACTGCTTTCCGCCAGATTGCAGGCACTGAGGGTGATCATCATCGCAGCGATCAGCAGCAGGA
Source organism: Paenibacillus hunanensis (assembly GCF_034055775.1). NCBI lineage: Bacteria > Bacillati > Bacillota > Bacilli > Caryophanales > Paenibacillaceae > Paenibacillus > Paenibacillus hunanensis. The sequence continues at coordinate 4,541,267 of NZ_CP139194.1, forward strand.
TAAGTCCCCTTTTCATTACGGATGCTCCTTTCGTGAATATGCTGCAAGCAGCATGGTTTGGGAATGGATATGAGGCGTTGCAGAAGCAGGATGATGCTGTCAAGTTGGATGCGTGTTGCTTCTGGTTGTGCCGTTCGAGATGTTTTGGTAACGCTTTCGTAAATTAGGATAGCATTGAGATGGAAGTGGTGTCTTTTCGTTTATTTGACCTTTTTTATAAAAATCGGACTTCATTTTTGTAAATTCGTATTCTGTTGCAATAATTGTTTATTTGTAGCAACCGAACTTCATCCCATACAACAAATAGCCCTGAATGAGCGCTACAGCTAACTCAACCAGGGCTAGTTTAAAATGAAATGATCTTATTGATTGTTTTGCCATTCGCAACAGCTAAATCTCACAACAGACAAATTGTAGTCAAATTTGATCCAGCTCAAATTCCTTCTTATTCCCATACCCCCAGCTTAGCGTAAGAGTACCCGGTAACTTCTTATCCATGAATTGTATGTAGGCTTCATTGGTCATCGCAATCGACAATCCATATTCGCTATCGGAACCTCGCTTAATATCAATAAGCACAGCTTCATTCGTATAATATAAAGAAGTCATTGAATCTGAAGGTTGAAATGTTACCTGAACATTACGTATCCCTCGAATCCAGGTATGGTTTCGGATGTCTAGTGATAGATGCACCATTGTATAGTCTGAATAATCGCGATCTTTCCTATATTGATGTAGCAAATAATGATTAGAGTTCATAAAATGCTCTGCATCTTCTGTGGCATACTCGCTAAATCCCGAACTTTTTTCTAAGGATTCTGCTGTCAACGAGGTCAGCTTCATAGAGGGAGGAAACAATGCAAACGTAGTAAATCCCAGCACAGCTTCCGTCATGAAATAAAATAATATAACAGATACCACAATTTTCTTGAACATCGTTACCTCTGTATCTCATAGTAGGGATATATATTTTGCTTAACCGTTCTACTTTTAATTATTAGATCCATTCTGTCATACTTCATCTACAATTGTAAAATAAATGGAGGAATTCACCATGAAACTAGAACGCCTCATCTCCATCATCTACAAGCTACTCAATCACGATGTCCTATCCGCAAGCATGCTAGCAGAGGAATATGGCGTATCGGCGCGGACGATCTATCGGGATATGGATACGATCGGGGCGGCTGGGTTTCCGGTAGTATCACATCAGGGAAGCCAGGGCGGCTACGGGATGATCGATGGCTATAAGCTGGATAAAAGTCTGCTCGGTTCTCACGATGTCGCTTCGCTCATTACGGTGCTGCACAGTCTGTCAACGATGTTCGAGGATACACAGGTGCAGGAAACGATCGAACGGCTGCAAAGTATCGAGAATATTCACCAGCTACCGCGGCTTGATATCAATTTTCAGTCGTATCATACTGACACTCATCTGCTACAGCTACTTCGTCAGGCGATTGCCGAGCAACAGGTCGTGCAGTTTGACTATTTCAATGCCAATAATGAACGCACCACTCGCGAGTTGGAGCCGAGTCGGATTTATTTTAAATACGGGGCATGGTATGTGGCTGGCTATTGTCGCTCCCGGCAAAGCGTCCGCGAATTCCGATTATCTCGCATGCTGAGTACGGTGCTACGAGACCAGTATTTTACGATACGACAGCATGAAGTTCAATCGAATACAACGGTACATACAGAACAACCAGCCACTTCATTGCAACCGGAGCAACCGTTCTCCCATACAAGCACAGAGGTTGTTATTGGTATCAACCAGGATGCTATTGCGAATGCACTCGATCAATTCCAGCACGCCGAGCGTCAATTCCACTCCGATGGTAGCATGACTATTCGCATCCTTCTTCAGCAACCGAAGCAAACGAAATGGCTATATGGCACATTGCTTAGCTTTGGCGAGAATGCCGAGGTGCTGCATCCGCCAGAGGTGCGTGCGACGATGAAGCAGAAGCTCCATCAGATGCTAGAGCGCTATGAGTAAGATAAGCCGAAACTCCTTTAATTCCATCTCTCAAAATTCACTTCATATTTCGTGATACACTTCGCAAATATGACAGTCTGTTGTCATACTTCCTTTGCTATACTCGGTTTGTAAATAGTATTCATTCTACATATCCAAAGGAGAGCTGATCTATGAATAGTACAACCAGCAATATGCTACGTTATCACCACTGGGCAAATGAAACCCTTCTGGCACGATTGCAGGAGCTGCCTGCTTCCGTATTTCACGAGGAGACACTAAGCTCCTACCCGACCATCTCGGCGACACTTGCTCATCTATATGTGGTCGATCATATGTGGTATCTGGTGCTAAACGGTATGGAAATGGTAGATGCATTGGAGCAGAGTCAGCCGTTAGTACCGATAGGCAACCAGTGGGATTTATCTGAATGCGCGGCTCGTCTGACTGAGCAGGCGCAGCAGTATACACAATGGATCGACCAGACCGATCTATCACACAAGCTTGTCGTGAACAATCCGTATGCCGGTGCGCGCGAGCTATCGCTGGAAGAGCTGGTGCTGCATCTGGTCAATCATGGTACGTATCATCGCGGCAATATCACGACGATGCTACGCCAGCTCGGATATTCTTCGGTGATGAACGATTATATTCTGTATCTGTACCAGCAGCCACAGCAAGCGTCATCCGGTTCGCTTGATTCCGTTTGATGCGCTGATCGTCATCTTGCATATAGGAGCAATATTAGCTAGATACGCTGAAATAATCGTTTGATATCCATTCCTTCACTAACCTGTTCAAGCTAATCTAAACCTCTACAATCGATCCGTTGCCTAGCCCGGTATGCTCCCCATACTAGCCCAATAAAACTGCATCAATCGCGGAAAGGAGCTACTCCACATGTCTACAGAACCCATTTTACCGATCACTTCACGAGCAGCGTGGCGCGAATGGCTGCATCTGCATCATGACGATACCGCCTATTGCTGGATCGCTGTGCGTATCCAGGCTGCGGACGATGTGCTCCTTTACCTTGATGCGGTAGAGGAAGCATTATGCTTTGGCTGGATCGATGGCGTGAAAAAGAAAACACCTGACGGCGTACTGGCGCAGCGGATGTCGCCAAGACGGCGCAACAGCTCATGGACCGAGCTAAATAAGGAGCGTGTTCGCCGACTGGAACGACTTGGACAGATGACAGCCGCTGGACGACGGGTATTGCCTGATATGGACATTGAGCATTTCGTCGTGGATGCGGAGATTATGGAGCGGCTACAGCGTGAGCCTGAGGTATATGCGCACTTTATCGCCATGCCTGAGTTATATCGCAGAATACGGATCGATAATATTCAAAATGTTCGTCACCAGCCGGAGCTGTTTGCTCGCAGGCTGGATACATTGATCGAGCACACGCGGGTAAACCGGATGTATGGACAATGGCATGATCATGGACGATTATGGAATGAATCGGACAGTGAGAATTGAAGAAAGCCAGCTAACCCTACATATGTAGAGGGTTAGCTGGCTTTCTTATATAGATCGTACCATTAACTCAAGCTAGCAATTCCTTTAAAATCAGACCCCTGATCTAGTGGAGACGATAGCTCATGACAACGTACTACCTGCTCACCCTGTAGCTCAAAAATCGCTATCAGCTCGACCTGTCCATGCTTGCCGCTCTTCTTCTCCACATCGACAATATAGCGGAGGGTAGCGGTCTGTATAGGCTCATCATAGGCATAATGCGTAAACGGTGAAATTGCAATCGACCGCACCTCCTGCCGTAGCATACGAACATGATGCTTAAACTCATCCAGATTACTCCGTACACCATCGGTAACCTGCACATAATCAGGGGCAAAATACCGATCAATACATGTATCATCCATCCCAATGACTACATCGCGATACATTTTATTTAAAAATACCAGTGCTTCCGATTTGCTCAATTGCTTGTTCATTGTATCATCCTCCATGGATAGAAAAGTTATGATTCCTGCGATTCATCAGCCCTGTATGGCTGTAAATAGTGGAGCAGAAGCAGATGCTAACACGATCAAAATATCTACTATAAAAGCCATCATATATATGCTGCCCATGCATGCAAAAATCGAATAATCGTAGTCAATTCTGACTCATCAAACTGACTGAACAGCTGCTCGTATTGCTCTACTAAACGGCTATGCAGTCGCTCATGAATCGTAGCCAGCTGCTCGCCTGCTGGTGTAAGCGTGTAATAGACTTCCTTCAGATTCTGAGGTCTGCGTACTTCCCGAATCAGCTCATGCTTGAGCAGGATCGCTGTCGCCTTGGTAACCGCTGGTCGTGAAATACGTAATTGCTCAGCCAGATACATATTGTTGGCCTCGCCCTGCCTCTGTAAAATCGATAGCAAATGTAGCTGCGTAATTGTCCATTTATGAGAAGGCACGTCCATTTCTGCTGCCATTTGTTCAGCCAGCTGTTGTTGCCGCTGCACATTTTGCTCGCGCTTGAGCAATAACTGCTCTACTGCTTGAAATGCTTGTTTTTGCATCGCATCCATCTATCTTCCTCCTATTATAATTAACCGGTTAATAATTATAGTTTACTGGTTAATTATATATCCGTCAACTGTGCTTTTTTAATTGGATTGCCCTGATTCCGTCAATTCCCTTGTCTGCCCAGGCTATAGCTTACAAATAAAACAAGCCAGCCTGTCCATCCACGCATTTCCTAATCATGTGAATGGGCAAACTGGCTTGCTATCGATCAAGATAGCTATGCTGTTAGGTGATGAGCTGCTTTTCACTCATCTACGATTACTAATTCATATCAATATATACGCTCACAATGGCTTCTCTACCGAGTCAAATCAACCCCATACTCATATATCGCTCACCATTGTCCGGCGCGATACACAGTACCTTCTTCCCTGCGCCAAGCCGCTTTGCCTCCTGCACTGCTGTCCATACCGTTGCTGCCGAAGATGGGCCAAGCAGTAAGCCTTCCTGCCTTGCCAGCTCCTTCATCATCGACAAGGCATCCTCATCCGCAACCTGTACAATCTCATCATAGATCGACGTGTTCAGAATCGCAGGCACAAAGCCCGGGCTTGTACCGACCAGCTTGTGCGGTCCCGGCTGACCGCCAGATAGAACAGGCGAGCCCTTCGGCTCCACGACCATAATACGCAGATAAGGCAGATGCTCACGCAATGTCTCCCCTGTACCGGTAATCGTTCCGCCTGTACCCGCAGAAGCGACAAATGTATCCAGCTTACCTTCCATCTGCTCCAAAATCTCCAGTGCTGTCGTATGCCGATGTGCATCTGCATTAGCAGGATTGTCGAACTGCCTTGGCATATAGCTGTTCGGAATTTCACTTAGCAGTTGCTCTGCCTTGCGGATCGCACCGGGCATTTTCTCAGCCGCAGGAGTGAGCACAACCTGTGCTCCATACGCTTTTAAAATGCTAATCCGTTCCTGTGACATATTATCCGGCATAACGAGAATCGCTCCATATCCACGTGCAGCGGCATTCATCGCCAGTCCAATCCCTGTGTTGCCACTCGTCGGCTCAATAATCGTACTGCCAGGCTGTAGCTCGCCCGACTTCTCCGCCTGTATGATCAGATTCAGTGCTGCACGATCCTTTACACTGCCGCTCGGGTTAAAATATTCCAATTTGACGTATACATCCGCCCATTCCGGTGAAGCTAGACGGTTTAATTTTAAGACCGGTGTATCTCCAACAAGTTCACTAATATGTTGTACTACTTTGCTGTCCATGGATAATGCTCCTTTAATTTATACATAGCCTTGCGGATTGGCGATTGATAGCTATGGGTTAGCGTATCCTTTTGTACCCATATCACGGCAATCAGCGTTAGTTGCCGATCGCTAATGCCACCTACTATAATAGGGTTGTCTTCTTCTCCAGCTCCCGATAATACTCAATCTTGTCGCCAATATTATGCAGATGGGATTGTAGTAGCTGAAGCTGCTGCTCCAGCTGTGCATGATGCTGTTCTAGCATCTCGCGGCGTGCGGATGCGGTCATGTCGCCCTGACTACGCAGCTCTGAAAATCGCTGCATTCCTGCAATCGGCATCCCTGTATCACGCAAACGCAGTAAAAATTGCACCCAGCTCACATCCTGCTTATGATACACTCGATATCCCTGCTCATTACGCTTCACGTCACGTAACAAGCCAATTCGCTCATAATATCGAAGCGTATGCGCACTCAGTCCAGTTATAACCGTCATTTCCTGTATTGATAGTGTGTTTTCCATACGTTTACTATACCATACTGCGTTTGGAGAGAAGATGTTGACTAACGCGGTCGGAAACTATATTTGCATGTAACCTACACCTACACCTACACCTACACCTACACCTACACCTACACCTACACCTACACCTACACCTACACCTACACCTACACCTACACCTACACCTACACCTACACCTACACCACAATATTTTACGAAATTGTCTCTGACGCTACACCTGCAATATTATCGTTTGTAAATTCCCCCTTGCCTTTGAGCGCGCTCTAAGCTCTATGCTAAATAAGTCGAAGCAAGCTGTAGCGCTAATCTGATCGGTTCTGTCTATCATTTCTGATCTGTCATGCCCTATCTCTTCTTAGCTTCACCATCTATTAAGCAGGAGGTCTATTCATATGAATAAGCAAACACAGCACGTTACAGGTAATGAAGAAAGTCGGTACGATCGCGGCTGGAACAAATTACGTTCTATGCACGGCGAGCTTGGAGAACAGGTCATCGCTTCCTTTCAGGATATCGCACCTGACCTTGGCAAATATGTGATCGAGTACGCCTTTGGCGATATTTACTCACGCCCAATACTCGACGACCGTCAGCGTCAACTCGTAACGATCGCTTCTCTAACCACACTTGGTGGCTGCGAAGCCCAGCTTCGTGTACATGTGAACGCCTCTCTGAACGTAGGACTAACACCAGCCGAAATCTCCGAAGCGATCATTCACTGCTCTCCTTACACTGGATTCCCGCGTGTGCTGAATGCAATGACAGTAGCAAAAGAAGTGTTTCAGCAACGGGGATTGTTACCACTAGCTTGATCGCACGATCATGAGACTGGATGGCTTTATAGGATCAGGAATAGATAAAAATCAGCTTGGACGTAGAACAGATGGAGTGCAGACGTGTTGTTCAAGCACACGCAATTCAAGTTCAATGCCAATCCGAACTACGATACAAGCATATGTAACGCATATGATGCTATTTTAATGAGAGTAAAGGTTAATGTATCTACATGATCGTCAATTAGATTAATATAAATTGGTTTACGGAGTCTGCTGTATCTAATCGCTAAGATGGGTATAGCAGGCTTTTTTGTGTATTGTACTGGCTTTTACATACTAAATAGATGTGACGAAAAATCACCTCTTCTATACATCTTCCATACCTATAACTTCCTACATTTATTCCCAATAACACACAAACTTCTTTACAGAAAACTTATACCTGCATTATAATCATTTACGCACCGTTACCCTTTACATTAAGTAAACCATACTTAACTTGTACAATGTCTGGTCACACAAGCGACGAATCTCCATCTATACCAGCACGAGAATCCATCCTATCCCAAACATAGAAGCCGCCACACTTCGAACAATAAACGGATTCATCGCAGCTAATCTTGCGCATTATCACCTATTATTCTCTACTTATCCACTACATTAAAGGAGCTTTTCCAACATGACAGATTCATCTCCACTACGTTCCGGGCGTGGCTTTCCGCTCGGTATTTTAATGCTCAATTTATTTATTGCCCTGCTTGGTCAGGGGATGGTTATTCCTATTTTGCCGCAGTATTTGCAGGAGTTCGATGCAGCCGGAACAGCGGCAGGCTATCTGGTAGCTGCGTTTGGTGCGGCACAGTTTATCTTTTCACCGATTGGAGGACGCATGTCCGATCGGTTTGGGCGGAAACGGATGATCCTCGCCGGGTTATTTTTGACGGTGATCTCGGACTATATTTTTGCTGTATCGTATAATCTGCCTGCCCTGTATATTGCACGCTTTATCGGCGGAATCGGGCTGGGCATTATGGTGCCTTCGGTGCTCGCCTATGTCGCTGATGTGACGACGCAGCAGACACGCGCTAAAGGCATGGGCTATCTCAGTGCCGCAATGAATCTTGGCATGGTGCTCGGTCCCGGGCTGGGCGGCTTGATCGCTACGTATGGCATTCGAGTTCCATATCTGGTAGCAGCGGCGCTTGGCTTAGTCGCCACAATCATGACGCTATGGCTCAAGGAAACACTACCACCAGAACGCCGAACAGCCGCGATTCAAAGTAGCAACAAGCCGCAAACCTCCATGCTCCAGCAATTAGGGCAATCGTTCCACCGATCTTATTTTCGCTATCTGCTACTCATTCTGGTGATGACCTTCGGCTTGATGACCTATGAAACGGTCTATTCGCTCTATGTTGAGCAAAAGTATGGCTTTACCGCCTCAGAGATTGCGATCATTATTACACTTGGTGCCATCGTCGGTATTGTCGTGCAGGTCTGGCTGCTGGATCGCGTCATCCGCTGGCTGGGTGAATATCGTCTGATTCGGCTATCGCTGGTCGTTACGGCTGTTGCACTACTACTAATGCTGATCCCGGTCAATCTGGGATATTTGCTAGCCGTATCGGCACTCTTTTTCGCATTTAATGCCTTTTTACGACCTACAGTGAACACTCTGCTTGCCAATCATGCAGGGGACGATGAGCAGGGCTTTGTTGCTGGATTGAATACAACGTATGGCAGTATCGGTAGCATTATTGGCCCGGTCGTAGCTGGTACACTGTTTGACAAACATATCGAGCTTCCGTATATTGTGGGAGCTATCATTCTTATTGCTACACTTGCACTTGTGCGCGAAACGTCTGCACGCCAGACCAGAAGCAAGCCAATATCGACGGACGATCATGCTTCCTAATCTAATCGTCCGCTATCAAAGGAAGGTTAAAGATGAGTGAACAGGAATCCTGGCACCAGCATGTACGCAGCCAGCATCGCGATGAGCTAATTCAGGCAGGACAGCAGCTATTTTTACAGCACAATTTTCCGGATATTCGGGTGAACGATATTTGTAAGCTCGCTGGAATCAGCCGTGTCACCTTTTATAAGCATTTTGATGATATCAATGAAGTTGTATTTGAAGTACAAATGCGCATTTTGACGCATATGACCGATTGGCTGGTGGCCGCCGATCAACCAGAGCGCACAGGCTTTGAGCGCTTGAAGTCAATCTTGCACAGCTGGGTTGATTATGCGCGTCAGCATGGTCAGGAACTGCGTTTTATCGTACTGTTCGATCTGTATTATGACGGAATGCAGATCAAGGATGAGCTGCGTCAGCGATATGAGCAATTCGTGTACGAGGGGCAAAAGAGCGGCTTTCTACTCGATCCGCTACAAGCAGGCATAGCCGATGGCACACTGTTCTCCCAGCTTGATCCCCACCGTACGGGCGCTCTTATTTTCCAGACGATTATGGGTGTGCTGCAACGTCTGATTCTCAGTAATCACCAGAATCACTTTCAACCGAATGCGCTGGATGAGATGGATCTGCCAGTGATTACGATGCTGCTGCACTATGTTGCTTCGCCGCCTGAGGTATAGATATAGATATACGTGTCCAGACGATGCGCCCATACAAGTACATTCACGTCATATAGAGAGTGATTCAGAAGCTAGAGTAGCATCGTTCCGACAACATGGAGCAGGACTCCGCAACTAGAGTAACACTGTCCAATAACGCAGAGCAGGATTCGACAACTAGAGTAAAACTGCCCCAATAACGCAGAGTATAATTCGGCAACTAGAGTGAAACTGCTCCGATAACGCAGAGTATAATTCGGCAACTAGAGTGAAACTGCTCCGATAACGCAGAGTATAATTCGGCAGCTACAGCATATCCGACTGCAATCGCAGCAATGGTTTAGAGAAAAACAAATATGATGCGCTCCAATTCGGATTAGTCGGTTACTATACTTTGGAAAAGACCTTGAATACAGCTCGTTCAAGGTCTTTTTTGCTATAGATTGTTGGTATAAGGAAACAGTTTGCTGTTGTATGCTGGCGCGATTGAACATTCGTAATTGAATACGGCTTACCTGTGTCGCATCCTTATAGGCGTGGCATCACAGGCGGCACATCGCCAGCTAGTGCATTCTGCTCAATTTCAAAGCCGAGGTCTTCGATCATCTGGTAATCAAGCATCGCTTCCTGCCCCGGTGTCGTCAAATAATCGCCGACAAAAATAGAATTAGCAGCGTAAAGCGCCAATGGCTGCAATGTACGCAAATTCAGCTCACGTCCGCCAGCAACCCGAATTTCCTTGGTCGGACAGATCAAGCGCAATAATGCCAGAATACGTAGTCCTCGCATCGCAGGAGTATGCCCCTGATTAGCAAGTGGTGTGCCTGCAATCGGATTGAGAAAATTAACCGGAATCGAATCTGCATCCAATTCACGAAGTGCAAAGGCAAGCTCGACAAGCTGTTCATCCGTCTCGCCCATTCCGGCGATAAATCCAGAGCACGGTGACATGCCGCTCTGCTTTACATGCTCTACCGTCTGCTCGCGCTGCTCATAGCTATGAGTCGTCGTAATATTGTCATAATGATCACGGCTTGTGTTCAGATTGTGGTTATAACGATGTACACCAGCCGTTGCTAGCTGATGCGCCTGTTCATCGTTTAATAATCCAAGACAAGCACAGATTTTCAGTGGCATTGTGGCACGAATCTCCTGTACCGCTTCCATCACCTGTTCCAGCTCACGCCCACTCGGACGTCTACCTGAAGCGACAATGCAATATGTACCTGCTTGACGATTCATCGCTTCACGCGCACCAGCTAGCAGTGTTTCTTTGTCCAGCAGGCTGTATTTTTGCACAGGTGCAGTGGAAACGATCGATTGGGAGCAATATCCGCAGTCCTCCGGGCATAGTCCACTTTTGGCGTTGATGATCATATTGAGCTTGACTCGTTTACCATAGTAGTGACGACGAACTCGGAATACGGCTTGTAGCAGAGGGAGCAGCTGATCGTCGTCGGATTGCAGTATGGATAGCGCTTGCTGGTGGGTGAGTTGGTGTCCGCCCAGGGCAAGATCGGCAAGCTGTTCCCAGTTCGTAGTGACGGTAGATGAATACATGGATAATCGACTCCTTTCAATTGTTAACCAAATAATATAAAATAGGTTAACAATTAATTCAGGATTCGTCCAGATTCTTTTTTAAAATGCTGCGCAGTTCGCTTAGCTGGTTATACCGACGCATTGAAGAAGTAGACCGGTTCACAGATAATAGGATAAGTCCTTGAATATCTAGCGCTAGGCGAGCTTTGGATAGGTTTCGTGATACAGTTTTACAGTTACATAGGTGTCTACCAGAGCAAGCACTGACTATAATGTAGCCATACAACACATACACATATACTCTTTTATAAACAGGAGGTCTACGATGAAGAAGCTACACCATTCCAAAAAGCAGAAAATTCGCGGCTGGAAAAGACGGAAGCGCAGTATTCAGCTGTGGCGGCAACAGATGCTAGAGCTGGATATGGAGACGGTTCGCAGCGAAGACTTTGATTATGCGAAGCTATGGATTTACCCGTTCTACTCCATTTCTCCTATCGATCCGCCGCATTGGTTTCAGCGGCTGCTGCTAGGTGAGATGATCGATGTATATGCTCACTGGCAGAAGCAGATGGAGCTGGAAAGGGAGCCTTTTTATTTGAAAATCTGGCTGTATGAGCCGAACTTCATCCTATCGCAAATTGTCGTCGCCTATCGAAGCAGACTGCATTTCTACGATGAGCATTTTCAACCTGCACCGACGGCAAGCCCCTTCCCTTTTGCAGCTACAGGCGATCTTGCAGAGAAGCTATCCAAGCTCGATTGGCAGCTATGTATTCAGGAGGAATTGTATTGGAGCAATGAGCTGCAAGACCATATAGACAAAGGGCTTCGCACGGAGGCTGAGGTACAGCGCTTGATCGACCGTGCATATGCTACCGAAACGATGCAGTACGGTGGCGAGGAGCAGACGGTGTATAAGGTGCGGATTGGCGATGTGTGGCTGGGAACGTGGAAGACAGATTAATTTTACCTGAGTAAAGCTATTCATGTACTGGAATGGTGGCAGACATGTGTTTGCTTTTTTATGCCCAGCCATCACCCATGAAATGAGATTTTGATCGATCCAACCTCTACATTTCAATATACATTCAAGCCTATCTTTTAAATATCGGAGGTCTATACTTATGAAAATCTACAACAAGCTTGTTCGTGATCGAATACTAGAAATTATTGAGGCAGATGGCAAAAAAGCTAATCTAGAGACCATGAATGATACAGACTATCTTGTAGCGCTTAATAATAAGCTGCAAGAGGAGCTGGATGAGTACAACCAAGATAACGATATAAGCGAATTAGCCGACCTGATTGAGGTTGCCTATGCGATTATTGAACATAAAGGAATGAGCATTGAACAATTTGAACATATTCGACTCCAGAAGCAAGCTGAGCGTGGTGGATTCGCAAACAAATTATTTCTGCGTAGTGTTGAAGACTAAGACTAATCCGCTCCTGGCAAACGCCCTGGAGCTTTTTAAAATTAGAAGCTATTGGATCATAAAAAAGCAAAAAAGTCACTCTGCTGGCGACTTTCCTTGATCAACAACACAATATCAGGCAGACAGACGCCTGATCTGTTGTATGCGTTCAAGAATCGTTTATCCACGTCCAGAGTGACTTTTAGGTCTATTTTATTCAGCGATGATCCGTTCACTACCTATTAATTCAACGGCTCCCGCTCCGCCTGCTCCCGATCAATACCCTTCTCCTTCAGCGCAGGCTTCAGCTCATCCTTAGCCAGCTTCCACAGCGGCACCCCGGTACGATACGCCGCCCTTGCATTCAAATGCCCTGCAATCGGTGCCGTGACAAATACAAACAGAATCGCCAGCAGAATCCGCATACTCGGATACCCATCATAGATCCAGAAGAACAAAAAGGCGCCGACGAGCACGAACAACACGCCGAGCGTTGCACTCTTGGTCGCTGCGTGCGCACGCAGATACACGTCAGGGAAACGAATAATACCGAACGCGCTCAGCACACTGAGCACCGCGCCCGCTACGATCAGAATCGCGATGACAGGCTCACCGATCGTCTGTACGATCCCCATCATCCCCGTCGTCTCCGCTCTCGTACTCATGCTCGATCACCACCCCTCGTTCGATATATTTGGCAAATGCTACGGTTCCGATGAAAGCAAGAATCGCTACCAGCAGCATCACTTCCAGAAATGCCTGTGTATCCAGCATCATCGATAGCACCGCGATCATGGCGATCAGATTCACACCAATCGTATCAAGCGCAGTAATGCGGTCGGTCATGGAAGGCCCTTTGAGCACCCGGTACATACAACCAGCGATCGCCAGCGACAGTAGCACAAGCGTGATCGTCATTGCCATTTGCAATATGGACATTACCGGGTCACCTCCTTGATCGCCTTTTCAAACGTATTGCGAATATTGCGCGATAGCTCTTCCTCATCCTTAATATCAATGGCATGGATATAGGCGAGATGCTGCTCCTGAGATACTTCAATCAGTACAGTACCCGGTGTGAGCGAGACGAGCGTAGATAGCAACGTTAGCTCCCAGTCGGACGTAAGATCCGTCTCATAGGTCAGAATACCGGGATTAATGTCTAGCTTTGGACTAATAATATAGCGCAGCACGACCATACTTGATTTGAATAACTCGGAGAAAAATAAGACAAGCAGCTTGAATGCTGCCCACAGCTTACGTCCATAAAATGGCTGCGGGAAAAATCGTTGTAGACCGAAGATAAGCAGCAAGCCGATCAGATAACCGACAATAAAGTTAAGCCCATTCCATGTTGTATTCAGTGCCATCCAGACGAGTGCAATCACCAGATTCAGTATAATTTGAAATCCCATCGCTTAACCGCCTCCCAATACAGCCTGTACATACACGGCTGGTTGTACAAGCACAGACGCCGCATCAGCAACATAGGTCTGAATCCAGCCAGCGCCCAAGCCGATCGCGATCACGAGCACGAACAGCACCGAAGCCGATGCCATCAGCGATTTGGGACGAAATGCTCCCCAGTGATGATCCAGCACATTCTCGCTCGCATCCGGCAGTAGGCTCGGATTGCCTGCCTCCGTAATCCACTCACGATACACTTCATCCGGCACATGTCTCTGATCATCGGCTAGCGGACGCTCCTTGCCCCAGAAGCCAAGCATGAAAATACGCATAACCGAGTACAGCATCACCAGACTCGTAAGCAAGCTCAAAATCGTCAGCGTATACCAGCCACGCTCAAACCCACCCTGCACAATTAACAGCTTACCGACAAATCCACTTAACGGCGGTACACCAGCTAGGGCAAGCGCCGAGACGAAGAACATCCAGCCGGTCAGCGGAATGCGCTTGATCAGACCGCTCATCTGCTGCAAGCGCGCTGTACCTGCGACTCCGATCATAATCCCTGCCAGCATGAATAACAGCGCCTTGATGATCATATCGTGCAGCATATAGAAGATCGCGCCTTCCAACCCTGCACGATTCGCTGTCGCCAGACCGAAGGCGATCAAGCCGACACCTGCGATCACATTGTAGGCCAGAATACGATTCACCTCGCGATATGCAATCGCACCGACCACACCAAGGATCATCGTTGCGATACCTAGCCAACCGATCAACGTATACACAAACCCCATATCCTGATAAAAGATCAGCGTAAATGTACGCATGATCGCATACAAACCTACCTTGGTCAGCAGTGCCGCGAAGATCGCGGTGACGACGGTTGGCGGCGAGGTATATGGCCCTGGCAGCCAGTAGAACAGGAACAGACCTGCCTTCAAGCTAAATACAGTCAGCAGCATGAGCGCAATCACGCTCAAAATCCCACTTTGCCCGACTTCGGTAATCCGCTCGGACAAATGCGCCATATTAAGCGTCCCTGTCGCTGCATACAGATACGCCATCGTTGCCACGAACAGCGAGGACGATACGATATTGATCAAAATGTATTTGAGTGTCTCACGCAGCTGACGCTTTGTTCCACCTAGCACAATCAGCGCATACGATGAGATCAGCATGACCTCAAAGCAGACAAACAGGTTAAACAAATCCCCTGTCAAAAACGAACCATTCACTCCAACCAGCAAAAATTGAAAAAACGGATAAAAGTGATGCTTCTCCCGCTCTTCCCCAATGCTCGCAAACGCATAAAACAAGCATACCGCTCCGAGAATCGAGCTGGTCAGTACGAGTAGCGCGGCGAACATATCGGCAACCAGCACGATACCATAGGGAGCGACCCAGCCGCCCATTGGCAGAATCTGAATGCCGCTCTCATGTACCTCACCAACGAGCACCACGGCAATACCAACACAGAGCAGCATCGAGATCGCTCCCACGATGCGCTGGAAGCGAATATGGCTTCGTCCGAATATTTGCAGCACCGCCGCAACCAGTGGAATGAGTAGTGGGAAAATCAATAGATTATTGGCCACCTTTGCGCTTCACCTCCTCCATATCGTCCGTTTTCAGACGAAGGTAAGAGCGGTACGCCAGTACGAAGAAGAAGGCGGTAACTCCAAAGTTAATCACAATTGAGGTCAGAATGAGCGCCTGTGGTAACGGATCGACATAGGAGCCGGATTCCTCACCTAGCAGCGGCGGTGCACCTGTCTTGAGTCCCGACATCGTCATCAGTAACATATGCACCGCATGGGTCAAAATCGAGGTTCCCAGAATAATCCGCAGTAGACTGCGCGACAGAATCAGATATACCGCTACTGCAAACAGTATCCCTACAGCAATCGACATCCATATTTCCATATTATCGATCCTCCCCTATTTGCAAAATAATCGTCATCGTCACGCCCACTACAGTCAGGAACACGCCCAGATCGAAGATCATCGCTGTAGCCAGCTCTGTCTTACCGAGTAGCGGCAGCTCCACATAAGCAAACGTATGACTCAGGAAAGGAACGCCGAATAGGAAGGAGCCAATCCCCGTCATATAGGCAATTCCAAGACCCGTCGCAATCAGATCACGATAGTCAATCGGGATCACACGCCGTGCCAGCTCGACATTAAAGGCAAGTGCAAGCAGCACCAGTGCCGAGGCTGCCATCAGACCACCGATAAAGCCACCGCCCGGATTGTTATGTCCGGCGAAGAACAGATATAGCGCAAAAGTAAGGATCACGAACACAATTACCTTTGTCCCTGTAGCAAGAATGACGTCATTACTTTTGAATAGATTCATATTTTTAGAGATCGTCTGGGCTTCCTTACGCGTGCGTCCGACAGGCACACTTGGCGCAGGCTCGATCTTTGGCTTCACATAGAGCACACGCGCTCCGGTATCTCGCACCTTCATTTGGAGCTGGATCATCGCATAGATGCCGAGCGCTGCAATACCGAGCACCGTAATTTCCAGGAAGGTATCGAAGCCACGGAAGTCGACCAGAATCACGTTAACGACATTATCGCCACCGCCGAGATCATGACTGTTTTTCACAAAATAACCTGAAATGCTCTCAAATGGACTGCTTCCACTTGCAGCGAGCGCTACAAAGGTCATCACCACACCTACACCGACTGCGATCACACCATTCAGCCAGCGTGAGCGCTTCGTGCTCACTTCACGCCGCAATTCAGGCATATGGTAGAAGCAGAGCAGGAACAGCACAACGGATACTGTCTCGACGATCATTTGGGTGAGCGCCAGATCCGGTGCGCGGAACAGAACGAAGAACATCGTTACGATGTAGCCTACTGCGCCCGTCATAATGACCGCAATCAGACGTTGACGGGCAAAGGGCACCGCCACTGCCGCTCCGACAAGCATAATCAGTAATACCGCCTCGTAGATCGTAATCGGTGCCGATCCTTCGGTGTTGAGCGAGATGCCCTGCGCACGAAGTAACCCAACCCCAATCAGACCGATCAAGAAGACAAAAATATACACCAGATAGTGATGCACTGATCCGCTCATATAGCGCAGTGTGAAGCCTTTGGACAATCGTTCGCTATAGTGAAGCACACTATCATACAGATGATTCAGCGTGAGACGTGCTGGATAACGATTGTAGATTCCTTTCCAGCGTGGCAGGAGCTTATACAGCAGCGTACCGAGTACAATCACGCCGATCGTCATCCATAGCGCTGGCGTGAAGCCATGCCAGAAGGAGATATGCACATCGAAATGTCCGCTTGCCGGCACAATGCCAGGCAATATTGCGCGCATCGCAGGCTCAATTAGACTATTAGATAGTACATTCGGCACAAAGCCCAGCACAATGACGAGTAGCGCCAGAATAGCAGGTGGTAGCAGCATTCCCCAGGCTGGATCATGTGGCTTGCCATCCAGCTTGTCCGGCTGATAGCGCCCACCAAATGTTTTGAAAATAAAGATCATACAGTAGACGAATGTGAACACACTACCGAGAAAGGCAAGGATCGGGAACAACACACCCCACATTTGCAGACTGAAAAAGTCCGCATGGGTTAGCTCCATCATCGCTTCCAAAAACATCTCCTTGCTCAAATACCCATTAAACGGCGGAATGCCTGCCATCGAGAAGCCGCTGATACATGCCATCGTGAACGTGATCGGCATCATCGTCAAAATGCCACCCAGCTTACGCATATCACGCGTACCGGTTTCATGGTCGACAATACCAGCAACCATAAACAGCGCACCCTTAAAGGTCGCATGGTTAATTAGATGGAATATCGCCGCAGTCGTTGCACCTGCATAGAGCAGGGATTCTTCACCCATGCCCATATGCACAGCCGCCGAGCCAGCGCCAAGCAGCGACATGATCAGACCGAGCTGCGATACCGTCGAATACGCAAGCAGCGCCTTCAGGTCAGTTTGCCGCACCGCCATGATCGAGCCATAGCACATGGTGATGATTCCGCCCAGTGATACAATCCAGAACCATTCGACCTGTCCGGCGAAAATCGGGCTAAAGCGAGCGACCAGATACAGACCTGCCTTGACCATCGTAGCCGAGTGCAAATACGCACTGACTGGCGTTGGTGCCTCCATCGCATCTGGTAGCCAGATATGGAATGGGAACTGTGCCGACTTTGTAAAAGCACCGATCAGCACCAAAATCATAGCGAGCAGGAATAATGGATGATCGCTAATATTGCCCAGCAGTGAGATCGTTTCACGAATACTCCATGTATCGGTCAAGCTATGCAGCAGTACAAAGCCTGCCAGCATCGCGAATCCGCCAAGCACAGTGATCAGCATCGATTTGAGCGCTCCATAGCGCGACCGATCCCGTTCATACCAGAAGGCGATTAGCAGGAAAGACGATATGCTCGTCAGCTCCCAGAACGTATAGAGCACGATCATATTATCCGATAATACGATACCGAGCATAGCACCCATGAACAGCAGCAAATACAGATAAAACCGATGAATCGCTTCCTGCTCCGGATCGAGATAGTAAATAGAATATAGAACAACAAGCGCGCCAATCCCTGTAATCATTAGCGCAAACAACAGCGCAAGCCCGTCCATATACACCGTAAAATTAATACCTAGTGATGGCATCCACGGCAACGTAGACACCCCTGCAGTTGTCTCACGAACAACCGGCAAATACGTCAACAGTAATCCAAATAACACCACTGGCACGATCAATACGAACCAGCCGGTATGTATCATTTTGAATCGTTTACGAATGACAGGCACGAATGCAGCAAATAGAAATGGAGCCATAATAGCAGCATGTAGTACAGACACTCTCCTAAGCACCCCCATATTCAAAAGGTTAGTCAGCAAGCAATCCAAGTCCTTGCCTGCATAATACAAACGTCTATGATCTTATAGTACCCATAAATGCACCCTAACGAATTATGAAGCGCCAAAATGACGAGATATGGCAGAATTCCGAAAAAAGACAAAAAGGAGCCTATGATGACAGGCTCCTCCGGTGTTGCAATTATATAGTTGTAAGCAGACTTCACTGCGTATCATGACACGATCATATTCAACAGCATCGTATGGGTTCCGATAAAAGTAGACGACCAATGTGCTCGTCGTTATCGTCCCTTACTATACTATAAGCTCAGCTTGCTGGCAAGCCAATAGGAACAGCTTGACCTATCATGAAAAAGTTCAATCCAGGCCATTAGTGAGCAATTTTTTCCCGTCGATATCGATTCGGTGCGACGCCCATTACCTTTTTAAAGGCCGTGCTAAAATAGTGCTGGGACTCATATCCAACTAGCTCCGCCACCTCCAAAATCGTACAATCCCGATCCGCGAGCAAATGCGCTGCTTGCTGAATACGCACATGCACCAGCAAGTGGATAAAGGACTGCCCTAGCTCCCGTTTCATCGTACGGCTCAAATACGTTGGCGATACCTGCAAATGCTCTGCCAGCGACTCCAGCGTGAGCTGTGGATCGGCATAATGCTCCTGAATATAGGCACGTGCGCGACGAACGAGCGGCGATAATAAAAGCTGTCCATCCAGCATTCGCTTGGCTGTAGTATACACCGAGCTAATCGTTTCAAGTCGTAACCCGGCTTGCGTCTCCTGCTCATGTGGCGCTTCTTTTGCTGACTGCTCCGCTTCACTGTTCACAGGTCTAGCCATAGCAGCTAATTCAATTTCACTAATTGATGCAGAACGATGGAACGGAATACTGGTAGGATTAGCCGCTTGAAGCGGCTCATGATCCTCGATCATCGCCTCCTGCTCCACAGGCTGCACATGTGCCTGAATATGCAAGCTAATACAATCGCGCACCGCTGCCACGATTCGTTCAGCTAGATCATGCTCGGGCTGACGCCACAGACACAGTACAATCAAGCCCGATCGATCACGGCAGACTGCCAGTGGAATATGCTGTACTAGCTCAGCGGCAATATTTCCAATCGCAAACTGTAATAATTGACGATCGCTATCCTGTAACGGTGGTCGCCCCTCCGCGATACCCGACCAGCGCAGCAGTAGTAACGCTGCCGGTGGCTGAGCGGGTAAGCCCAGAAATTGTAGCTGATGCGCAATCTCCTGCTCGGATAACCGTCCATGCAGCCAGTCCAGACAAAATTGCTCACGCAATAGCGGAATATTACGCTGAATCTGGTCTGTCGCCTGCTTCAAATAACGCTCCTGCTGCCAGTCTCCCGTCAGCTCTGTCGCAATCTGAGACAGCACCTTGCGCAGATGCACCGGATCGACGGGCTTGAGAATATAATCCTTTACCCCGAGCCGAATCGCTTCCTGTGCATAGCTAAATTCATCATGTCCGGTAATGATAACAAATCGACATTCCGGCTGCGCCTCGCGAATGCGCTTGATGAGCGTAATTCCATCCATAAACGGCATATTCATATCGACCAGCAAAATATGCACAGGCTGCTGGAGCGCCAGCTCCAGCGCTTCTTCTCCATCCTCCGCCTCTGCTACGACAACCATGCCCAGCGCATCCCAATCTACCGATGCCCTTATTCCTTCGCGAATAATAAACTCATCATCAGCAATCATAACCTTTAATGCTTCATTCATGATGCTCCTCCTCCTGACGGATTAGCGCTACCGGGAACTGACGCAGTATCGGCTGAGTCACCATTACCGCTGTCCCTCCCTCTGGCAAACGCCGCAGTGTCAGTCCATAACGCGTGCCATAAGCAAGATGAATACGCGCCTGAATATTCAGTAAGCCATAGCTTCCAGCTGGCTCTGGTCCACGGCTTTCCAGTGTAGTCAGCGGCTGCTGTAGCTGTGCCTCTAGCTCTGCCAGTCGTTCATCGGTAATGCCTGCCCCATCATCGGTAACCGTATAGACGAGCAGATCATCCTGCTGCCGCGCCGAGATCGTGATCATGCCCGGCCCGCGCCGTGCACGAATCCCATGATAGATCGCATTTTCCACCAGCGGCTGTAAAAGTAGCTTGATCACATACACCTCATGCAGTGATTCATCGATATCCATCGTGTAATTCAGCTTGCCTGCATAACGGGTCTGCTGAATTTGCAAATAGCTACGAATATGCTCTTCTTCGTCTGCCAGTCGAATCATATCGCTACCGCCACTGAGTCCAATACGGAACAGACGTGATAACGAGCCGACCAGCTCGGAGATATCCTCAGCACCCTTTTTACGAGCCATCCATTGAATCGTATCGAGCGTATTGTACAGAAAATGCGGACGTATATGCGCCTGTAGACTGCGCAGCTCAGCAGAACGCTTTTGCTGCTCCTGCCGTAGATTCAGCTTCATCAGATTGCGTATTTCATTGATCATCCGGTTGAAGCTACGTCCTAGCATACCAACCTCGTCTCGTCGATCATTCATATAACGAGCAGTCATATCACCAGCTTCTGCTTTTTGCATTAGGGCAGACAGGCGATGAATCGGACGCGAGATCGATTGGGATAGCCCATACGAAGCGGTTAATCCGACAAAGCAAACGATAAACAGAAAGATCACGACATAAAAGCGAATCGCCCTTGATTCGGCTACTGACTCGCTAAGTCGGAATACACCGACCGTTTTCCAGCCTGTATAGTCGGATGTCGTATACACAAGCTGCACCTGCTGTCCTTCCAGCTCACCGGTAAAGACCGATTGCTTGGCTCCGGTCAATGAAGCAGCAAGACGGGCAGGCATAGCCTGCTCTAACGGCCCCTTCGGTGCATAGATCGGCTGCCCGACCGCGTCGGTGACCATCAGATAGCCAGTTTTACCAAGTCGTACATCCTTAGCAGCCTGTGCGATCACGCGCAGCTTCAGATCAATCAGCACCACACCTGTTACTTTGCCAGTACGTGGGTCATTCAGTGCGCGCGCCACAGAGATCACTTCGCTGTCCAAATAATTTGTATGACTGGTCACATTGCGTCCGGTTGGATGCCCGACAATCGTAAACAAACCCTGCTTTGCTGCCGCATCCTTGTACCACTGCTCTTCGGTCAAGCTGCGAGTAGCATCGCGTGCATACATTTCATTACTAATATAGTCACCATTCCGGTTCACCACGAGCATACCTGCGATTTCAGGATAGACGGTTGTAAAGCCCTGTAGAAATTGCCTGATCCGATACACTGACGTGCCGGATAATCCCTCTGTTATCGTTCCATCCTCTGGCTCAGCATCGCTCAAATTACGCGGATTCGCAGTCGAGTTCGCCGACATAAACTCTTCTACTGTCGGATCAAAGCCGATCAGATACGTAATGCTCTGCATATGCTCCATATACGTATCCAGCGTCTGGTTCACTTTACCGATCAACTGGAATGTATTGTCGGTCACCTGATTTTCAATAATACGATCCGATGTCCAATTCACCATCACACCGAGCAGAATCGCTGGTAAGATGCCGACCAGTAAAAACAGAGCAATCAGCTGGTCGCGCAGGGGTAGATGATGCGGATGATACTGGCGCCAATCCTGACGTAGCCAACGGCGCAGTCGTTCGATAATGCCTGGCTTATTTAGCATAATAATCGCTCACATTATCCTTCGTCACCACGGAGACTCCAGTATCGACTCGAACCGGTACAGGGGATACGATACCACTCAGTGAGGGTGCAGGTACCGTCAAGCCATGATGCAGATGGAATAGATATTGTAGTGACCAATAGCCCATATTCCATGTACCCTGCGCAATCGTCGCATCAATCGTCCCGGTCTGGATCATATCGAGTGTTTCTTTATTCGTATCAAAGCTAATAATAACGGGCTTGGTTGACTCGGCTGATGGTGATGCAGCAGGCTGAGTTACAGGCTGATTGGTCGACTGCACCTCTGATCCAGCTGCCTGATTCGTAGTCGCTTGCTCGTTAGCTGCATTGTCGTTAGAGCTAGCGGTAGCGCTGCTGCCTGATCCATTCGTCTGTGCCTGTCCTTGCATCCACTGCTCCACTGCCGAGCCTACGCCATATGCTCCTGTTGCCTCGGTAATGAATATACCTTTCAGCTTTGGATACGTCTTGAGCAGCTCGCTCGTCTGCTGCTGTGCTAACACGGCATCGCCCTCGTCATTTTTGACAGCAACGATCTCCATTCCTGGATAGCTCTGCCGAATACGCTGCTCGAATCCAGCCGTCCGATCTTTATGATTTTGCTGATTCGCCAGTGTGATAATCGCGATCTGTCCGTTATTGCCGATTCGGGTCGCCATTTGCTCGGCTGCGATGCTGCCGGCATTCTGGTTATCGGTAGCGAGGAATGAATATGAGCGGCTACCCGGTGCTTCTGCATCGAACATAACGACCGGAATCCCCTGATCAACCGCCTTGTTCACCGCCTGTACGAGCAGCGGCGAATCGATGGCTGAGATCGCAATGCCAGCGGGCTTTTTCGCGATCGCTTGCTCGACGATCATCGCTTGCTCGCGCGCATCATAGCGAGTAGAACCTTGATACTCGACCGATACGTCCAGCGCTTCGGCGGCATCCTCAAAGCCTTTTAATCCACTTTTCCAATATTCAATGCCCGATTGGAACGTGATCATCATGTATTTTTCGTTAATATCTCCCTTCATCCCCTGCTCACTCCAGGCAGAGGACGATTCCTGCACCTGGTACTGTACAATATAAATGATCAAGGCTACGACCAGTGTAATGTAGATCCATAGCATCTTGCGCATACAAGCCCTTCCCTTCAGCTCCTAATGATAACATTCTGCATGTGGAACAACATTTAATATAACGCAAATCAGGTTTTAAGAAAACGCTTTATATGTATTTGAGAGCAATAATATCCGTATGTCAAAAAGCAGCCGTTCGTACCCGCTCATAGCGGAACAAAGCGACTGCTTGTTTGCTTGTTTATTTTGATACATAGTGGGACAAGATGATCGATGCCAGTGTCATCCACGCCCCCCTCAAGTTCCACTGCTCCAATCCAGACGCTGACTCGGATGCTCTGGTAAGCGTGAAGCGATGAGCTGCTGTACAGCCGGATGTGGCGAACTCAGCAGTGCAGCTGCCGAATCGGCAGTGCATACAATCTGTCCCTTATCCATCACCAGCATGCGGTCACTGATCGTTAATGCAGCCTGAATATGATGCGTAATAAATAGATAGGACATTCCATAATCAGCACGTAGCTGAGATAGTAGCGTTAGAATTTGCGTCTGGTTCACCATATCTAGACTGCTAATCGCTTCATCCAGCACGATCAGCTTCGGACGCAGAGCGATTGCTCGTGCGATATTAATTCGTTGTAGCTGTCCACCACTAAAAGCGGCTGGACGCTTATCCGCATCAGACGCTTGCAGGCCCACCTGCTCCAGCAGTTCAGCAACGCGGCGCTTCTGCTCCAGTGCACTCAATCGCTCATAGTTACGCAACGGCTCGCCGATAATCTGCCCTGCACTCATAAGTGGATTCACTGCCGAATAGCAGTCCTGAAATACTGCCTGCACCTCGCGCCGCATGTGATGCCGTGCGCGCCGATCACGAGCATACCAATCCTGACCAGCAAAGGAAATCCGTCCGGCAGTTGGACGCTGTAAGCCAAGAATGATTTTGCCCAGCGTACTCTTGCCTGTACCGCTCACACCGAGCAAGCCCAGACACATGCCCGGCTCCAGTGTGAAGGAAATGTCCTGTAGCACCGGAATAGCTGGCTTACGCCATAGCCGTCCGCCCGCCGCATAGCTATGACTCACCTGCGATACATCAAGCATCCCGCTTCCCTCCCTGCTCCTGCTCCTGCTCCTGCTCCTGCTCCTGCTCCTGCTCCAAAGGATGATACGCCGTCATACGAGAATCCAGCAATAGCCGTGTGTACTCATGCTGTGGGTCGTCGAATAGCTGCTGCACACTGCCCTGCTCTACAATCCGTCCATGACGCATCACCGCGACATCATCCGCCATCTGAGCGATCACACCCAGATCATGCGACACAAGCAGAATTGCAGTTCCACATTCTCGCCGTAGTCGATCCAGCGCCCGGAGTACCTGTAGCTGACTGACCAGATCAAGCGCAGTAGTCGGCTCATCTGCAATCAGTAGCTTCGGCTTCAGGCACATCGATAGGGCAATCATAATCCGCTGTAGCATCCCACCACTAAGCTGAAATGGATACTGTCTCAGCAACCGCTGCGGATGAGGTAAACCCATACTGTCCAGCCCTTCAACGGCTATACGAAGCGCCTGCCGTCGTGACAGAGTCCCATCGTGCGTACGCAATGTCTGTACAAATTGCGTTCCGATCGTATGCAGTGGCATGAACGCATTCATCGGATTTTGCAAAATTGTACCGATCTGCGCCCCACGCACGCGTCGCATCTGGTGCTCTGAATAGGCTGTCAGCTCCTGCCCTTGCAAACGCACCTGTCCTGAGCGCTGCATTTGCGTCCGATGTAGCAGCCCGAGGATCGCGTGGCAGGTGAGTGACTTGCCACTGCCACTCTCGCCGACAATACCAAGCACTCGCCCCGCTTCCAGCCGTAGATGAATGCCTTGCAGCAAATCGAGCTTACCGGATGTCGTACGACATTGAACTGCAAGGTCTACCGTTTCCAGCACAGGGTTAGCCTGCGCAATGATTGCACCTGTCATATGTAACTCCTTTCCAGCGATTAGCGCCGTTCGATTCCATATTTGGTAGATAATGCTTCACCGAGTAGATTAAATAGGACAACGACGATTAAAATTAATAGCCCCGGATAGATCATCAGCTCTGGATGACTGCGAATATACGCCGTACCTTCATGAATCATCGCTCCCCATTCTGCCTGTGGCGGCTGTACGCCAAGACCAAGAAAGGACAACGCCGAGATATCCATAATCGCCCAGCCCATTTCCAGTGTACCGACGACCAGAATCGGTCGCTGCACATTCGGAATGATATGCGTGCGAATAATGCTCCATGTCGATGAACCGCTAATGCGTGCCGCCGCGATAAAGCTCTGCTGCTTCAAGCTCACCACCATATTGCGGCAAATGCGCGCATATGCTACCCACTGCACAAGCAGCAGGGCGAGCAGAATCTGCAATAAGCCGGGGCCAAATATACCGACTACTCCAAGCACCAGCACCAGATGTGGAAATGCCATCACCCCTTCACAGAAGCGCATCAGCATACTATCTATCCAGCCACCTACATAGCCAGCAATCGCCCCTACGATCAAGCCAACACCAACCGATACGATAAAAATAACAAGTGCAAAGCCCAGTGATACCTGTGAGCCATACAATAAACGGGATAATGTATCTCTGCCCAGATGATCCGTACCGAGCCAGTGCGCTGTCGAAGGTGCCTCCAGCTTATGCAGCAGATCGACCTTCACCGGATCATGCGGTGCCAGCCACGGCGCGAGCAGAGCTGCCGCAAATAACAGCACAAGCAGCAGTGTACAGATACGAATGGTGATGTTTTCATAGCCTGCGAACGTCCATTTTTCTCTCACTGCTCCGTCTGTCCCTTCAAAGAAATTCGTGGATCCATCCATAGCTGGATAAGATCAACCAGCAGATTGCAAATAATAAACAGGCATGCTGCCAGCAGTACATAGCACTGGATAACCGGAATATCCCGATTGAAGATCGCTTCCACAAAATAACGTCCCAGACCGGGCCATGAAAATACCTGCTCCACGATAATCGTTCCTGTCAGCAATCGCCCTACATTCATACCAATACTGCTAATCAGCGGCATCAGTGCCATTTTTAATACATGTCTTAGCATAATCGTGCGCTCATGCAAACCGCGCATTCGTCCGTATTGAACATACGTTGCCTGCATCTGATCCAGCATGCTGGCACGCAGCAAGCGTGTATACAATGCGATCAATACGAGCGAGAGCGTGATCGTCGGCAGCACCAGATTCGTCCAATCGCCGCGTCCTTCCACCGGAAGCCAATCCAGCTTGACGGCAAAAAAGAAGATCAGCAGATAGCCGAGCCAGAATTGTGGAATCGATGCACCCAGATAGGCAATGACACGGCTTAGCATATCGATCCAGCTATTCCGATATACCGCCGCAGCGATGCCGAGCGGCACACTAACGACAATCGATAGCAAAATGCTGGATAACGCCAGCTCCGCCGTTGCTGGAAAGCGTGATACAATCTCCTCCCACACCGGCTGATTCGTCAAATACGATGTACCAAAATCAAGCTGAACCAGTCGTCCTAACGTATGTACATACTGCACAATGAGTGGCTGATCCAATCCAAATTCATGCCGCTTTTGAGCCAGCACTTCTTCAGTCGGATAAATATGCGCGGCAGTTAAATACGCCTCTGCTGGATCAACCGGAGAAATATGAATAAGTGCAAACGTCACCAGTGTCGCAAGTAAAACAATCGGTACGACTGCTAGCAAGCGTCTGCCAATATATTCGATCATGGGTGCTTTTCCCTCCTGTCGTTTGCCATCTGCACGTTCTATAGTAAGGGGATCATGGACGCGATACACGGCAGTCAAGCATGGACAAGCCAGTAGCATTCCGGTGTGAACCCGATGCTCCTGACTTGCCACCATGCCTGCCGCCGTGTGGTGTACAAGTATAATTTCCTAATCGTTCGGTATAATCAGTAGAAAAAGCTCCAGCCTCATCGCTTTATGGCTGACTCAATGTGATACCGAAGAATGCATTTTCATCGCGGTTCGCTGGGAAAGCGAAGGAAGCGATATTTTTATGATAAACAGCTGTCTTTTTCACATACGAAATCGGTACGATCGCAGACTGCTCGTTCAACGTGCTCAGGATCGAGTGATACAGCTCCTGACGCTTCGTTTCATCCGTGGAGGATAATGCTTCACGAATCTGCTGATCCAGTGCAGCTTTGTTAGGAACAGCACTTAGTGTCTCAGCAATACCAAAGCCTTTTTTAGCGACAACGTTAATGAACGAATGTGGATCATAAGGAGCGCCGTAGTTGTACCAGAAGTACAAGTCGAAGTCGTTTGCCTTGAGGCGCTTGATCTGTACGGTCAGCTCCAGACCTGTTAGATTCACCTTCACGCCGATTGCGCTCCACTCCGCTTGAATCGTCTCCGCCATCGCCTTTTGAATCGGATCGGTTTTGTCGTAAATCAATTCCAATTCCAGCGGTTGCCCATCCTTCTCACGTACCGTGCCGCCAGCTGGTAGCTTCCAGCCTGCTTCATCCAGCAGTGCCTGAGCATGCTGTACATTGTACGTATTGCCTGCTGTCTTGATATCTACATTTGTATAAGGATAGTTTTTCGACAGGATCGTATCGGCTGGCTCCTCCAGACCGGAGGTGATGCCTTCTACCATTGCCTGCTTGTTAAAGCCCTGCTGAAGTGCCTGACGTACGCGTATATCTGCCAGCTTCGGATTGGACGAGTTGAGCAGCAAGCTGCGTGTACCGACCGGATCAGACAGCTTGGTTACATAGTCCTTATTGTCACGCAGCTGCTTGAACGCATCCAGACTAATCACGCCTTCACCATAGATCAGATCCAGCTCACCCTTTTCAAATGCGGCTACGCGTGTCTCTGCATCAGGGATAATCTTGACGGTTACCTGATCGAGTGCTGGAGCTTTACCCCAGTAATGAGGATTACGCTTGAATACCGCATATTCATCCTGCTTGTAATCTGCCAGCACCCATGCGCCAGTGCCGACAGGCTCCTTGATGCCTGTTGCTGTATCGCCATTATCCGGGAATCCGGCTGCGCCGAGGAAACGGAATGGACGTACGACCGACAGATCCTGCAATGCCGGGTAATACGGCTCAGTCAGTGTCATACGGAAGGTCAGATCGTTAACCGCTTCGGTTTTCGCGATCACACCGACCAGACCAAGCCAGCTATGTGTATCCTTATGCAGCATTACAGCATCAAAGTTCTTTTTCACAATGGCTGCATTAAAAGCACTACCGTCAGAGAATTTCACATTCGGACGTAGCTTGAACGTGTATACCTTGCCATCCTTGGAGATCGTCCATGACTGGGCAAGTGCAGGTTCCAGCTTGCCATTTTCACCATAGTGTACGAGCGGATCATATAGCATCGACTGCGCAAATAGCTGCGATGGATTATATGTATGTGGATTCATGACGCCAACATCGCGCGGCCATGACATCGTAATCGAACGAATGGATGGATCTTTGGCAGTACCTGCTGCCGATGACTCTGGATTGCTTCCGCAGCCCGCCAGAATAGCTACTAGAGCGAGCGACATAGTAAGCAAAAGCATAGATGAACGTTTGAAGCGAAATAACATAATGGCCTAACCCCTTCTCTATTCTATTGATAACGATTATCATCTTCATTTAATAAGAATAGGTAGCGCTTAACCATTTGTCAACTAAATTGTTACAGGAAGTAAATGAGTTTAACTATAGTTTTCAAATATGGGATTTTGTATGTAGTAAATGGAAAGAAAAGACAAGGGGATTATCTGATTTGTGCTACTTTGTACTGCATTCTATAGTAGAAATAGGCGGGACGCGCAGGGGATGAGCGTGTACAACATAAGCGTTTATTCTCACTTTAGATTTTCTACTACTCTCACTTGATCCATACTTTAACATTAAAAAGCCTGACCTGTGCAATAGCAGCAGGGCAGGCTTTTAAGTATTTTTGAGTATAGGGAATAGATTCGCTAGCTCGAATTACGTTCAGCTATAGGCGTGCTTCTGAGATACTTTTACATTCGGCACGATTATACATAGTACCTTTATATAGGGTGTATTTACGTAAAGCACCTCTACACCTCATACATCCAGGATTACTACTTTAATTGTAGCCTTTTCTGTTCAAAATGGATTGCTGCGGCGAGAGCCATCCTACCTGCTCACGCCACATATCCCAACAGTGGACTAAACGCGCTCCTGCCCTGCCAGCGCTACGAGCGCCGCAATGGCTGCGTCCATCTCACGCTGTACAGCATCCGCTACAGCAGTCGTATGTGGGTCATATTCCGCTGCCAGATCGGCATCCGCATACCCATCAATTGCCACGATCGCGCCTGCACGCACACCACGTAGTGAAGCGATAATGTACAGCGCAGAGATTTCCATCTCGACTGCAAGTGCGCCAGCCTGCTTGAACTTACGATGCGGGAATTCCTCTACCCCATTAAAGAACACATCCAGCGTCACCGTGATGCCCTTGCTCACGATTCCATCGCCCTGACGTGCCGCATGATACAGCGCCTCGGTTACTGCACTATCCGCAACAGCCGGGAACGTCTCGGGCACAAGCTGACGTGTCAGACCATCTGTACGCACCGCTGCCGTACTCACGATTAGACTACCTGCTGGATGATCCGCAGAATACGAGCCAGCTGTCCCCACTCGAATCAGCGTCTTCACACCTGCACGGATCAGCTCCTCAAAGCATACCGCAGCACCAGGTGAGCCTACACCGTGACTCACTACAGCGATCTCTACGCCATCCTTTGTACCAACAAAGCTGCGATATTCACGGCTAAAGGCAAGCTCACGCGGCTGATCGAGCTTGGCAGCAATCGCAGCTGCGCGCTTGGGATCACCACATACAATCGCGTATTCTGGAATATCCTCACTATTCACTTGCAAAATCGGCATTAGCATTGCTCAATCATACTCCTTTTTTGTCCATTCATCTTCCGGGATCGGCAGTGCCTCACCAGAGAAACGTTCCTCACGAAACGGATCGGCTACGTTATGGAAGCCATTTTGCTCCCAGAAGCCCGGACGATCCGCTGTCATAAACTCAAGCCCTTCGATCCATTTTGCACTTTTCCAGAAGTACAGATGCGGCACGACCAAACGTAGCGGCCAGCCATGCTTCGGCGTCAGTGGCTTCCCATCATAATGATAGGCGAGCAGCACATGATCTCCCATTAGATCCGCTAGCGGTACATTGGTCTCGTAAGCATTGCCGCCATGCACCATCACATGCATCGCTTCAGGCTGAACATGAATTCCCAGCTGCTCCAGCAGATCGCGAAAGCGAACGCCTTCCCAACGCGTATCGAACTTCGACCAGCGCGTTACACAATGAATATCATCGGTAATCTCGACTCGTGGTAAGTCCATGATCTGTTCAAACGAAATGTCTTGCTCCTGCTCCACCGCTCCAAAAATGCGCAATCGCCATGTGTTCAGATCAATCTCTGGCACATCGCCCTCATGCAAAATCGGAAACTTATCCGTCAAAAACTGCCCCGGTGGCAACCTTTTCGCCTGCTCTGCTGACAGATTGTGAGTAAGCGGCGTTTTGGAGGCTTTGATTCGGTCTGCCTTTTTACTGCTGCCTGTCATGCCTTTACCCTCCCCTGTAATCACCTGATGTATAGCTCTATTGTATACTGCATTTTATTACAAAAGAATCAGATCATCTGATCGTGAACTAACGCTCGGATGTATGGATCAACGTGAGCTACCGTTCGCACGCTGTGCATCCTTGAGATAGCTGCGATCCTTGAAAAAGAACATCGCTGCTAGCGTCATAATATAAGGTAGCATCTGGGTAAACTGAGCTGGAAGCGCAAAGCCCTGCAAGCGAATGCTGAACGCATCCATCAAACCAAACAACAGACTCGATGCGACTACACCTAACGGATTCGACTGACCGAGCATCGTCGCTACAAGTGCGATAAAGCCCCGTCCTGCGGTCATCCCCTCGGTGAACATCGTCACCTGACCGAGCGATAGCTGCGCACCTGCCAGCCCGCATAGCGCGCCGGACACGAGCACCGCACCATATTGAATACGCCGTACCGGAATGCCCAGACTTTGTGCAGCGACCGGATTCTCGCCAGCGGCACGCAGACGGAAGCCACTCACCGTTTTGAACAGATACACCCACATAAGAATAGCCGCCGCGAAGGCTGCATACACAAGTGGCGAATGACCAGATACGATGCCACCCAGCACCGGAATATCCTTAATGAGCGGAATGTCCCAGCGCGGCAAGCCCTGCATATTTTTATCATAATAAGCGCCCTTCACATCGAAGATCGCACGCAGACAAAAGGTCGTTAAGCCCGCCGCGAGGAAGTTGAGCGAGATCCCGACGACGATCACATTAGCTCGTAGATTAATACTCACATACGCAAACAATAACGAAAATAGCATCACACAAATAACCGCAAACAGCACCGCCAGCCACACATTACCAAGCAAATGATTACCTAAAATCGCGGAAAAGGCACCGACCAGTACCAGTCCCTCCAGACCGACATTGAACAGCCCAACCCGTGCGCAGATCGCACCGCCCAGCGCCGCTAGCAGAATGGGCGTCAAAATACGCAGGGTGGAGTTAAACAGCGAGATATCAAACAGCTGATCCATTATTTTTACGCTCCTTTCTGCGTTTGAGGAACAAATAACCAAAGCGTGCCGATACAAATAGCGTAAGTGTCGCCTGAATAACGCTAGCTACCTCCAATGGCACATTTGTATTACGCTCCACGCCCATCGCGCCTGTTTGCAGTGCGGCTAGCAAAATACCAGCAACCGCTGTTCCGATCGGATGCGAGGAAGCAAGCAGCGTCGCCATAATGCCACTCCAGCCATAATCGGCTGATGTAAGCGCTCCGTCCAGATAGCGGTGCTGTGTACCAAGCACCTCGCCTGCTCCAGCCAATCCAGCCAGCGCACCGCTTGTCAGCATCGCTACGACCATCATCCGCCCACGCTTGACCCCACCATAAGCGGCAAAGAATGGATTATTACCCAACATCCGAATCTCGTAGCCTGCAACCGAATGATGAATAAAAATGTAAATCGCGACCGCAGCCAGCACGGCTAGAATGAAGCCTGCATGCAGACTCATACCGGAAAATAGCTTCGGTAGCCACACATCCGCTTCCAGCATCGGCGTCTGTGACATCGCCGCTGAGCCTGTGCGATCCTTGAGTGGAAATGACACCATATAGCCAGCGAACAAGGAGGCAATATAATTGAGTAGCAGGGTAGAGATCAGCAGATTCACACCGAAGCGTGCATCCATATACCCTGCAAATAACGACCACAAGCCGCCTACGACCATCCCAACCAGCAGTGCCATGATCATGACCAGCCAGCCCGGGCCAGGCATATATAGACCAGTAATTGCCGCGGCAAGACCACCCAGCACCATCTGTCCGGTCGCTCCCATATTAAAAAAGCCCGCTCGAAACGCCAGCGCCACACCGAGTCCAGTCAAAATAATCGGTGTGGCTCGTGTTAACGTATTGGTTAGAAAATAAAAGCTTCCAAAGGCGCCATTCCACATCTCGCGATACGTATCGACAACCGAATCACCGATGAGCAGAATCGCCACCGCTCCGGCGATTAGCCCGATCAGAACCGCAACGACAGGCTGTAGCATCCCTAGCAGTGTACGTTTAATTACATTCATAATTGCCTTTTCCCTCCTGCCATCAGCAGACTGATCTGCTCCTCGGTTGCCTGCTCTGCGGTCAGCTCACCTGCAATGCGACCTTCATACATGACCAGAATCCGGTCAGATAGCTTTAAAATTTCCGTTAATTCTGAGGAAACGAGTAGAATTCCATCGCCACCACGACAGCGCTCCAGCAGCTCACCATGAATCAGCTCCATCGCACCCACATCGACACCGCGCGTGGGCTCCGCTGCAATCAGAAAAGGCTGCTGCTGCGCAAATTCGCGCGCTGCGATCAGCTTTTGCAAATTACCGCCAGACAGAAATTGTGCCTGTGTATCCAGTGATCCCGTCTTAATCGCAAAGCGCTGTACCCATTCATTCATCACCTTGCGCAGTGAAGAACGATCAATCAGACCACGCTTGCGGAAGCGTTGCTGATGTCCCATTAATCCGTTATCCAGCACAGTCGCGTCCCGTGAAGCGCCCCATAGATATCGATCCTCTGGAATATGCGCCAGTCCCTGCTCACGAATCTGACGTACAGGCGCACCCGTTACATCGGCACCATTTAACTCTACCGTTCCACTATCCGGCTGTCGTAAGCCTGAAATCACCTGCAATAGCTCAGATTGTCCATTACCAGAAATGCCAGCAATACCGACAATCTCGCCGCGGCGTACCGATAGCGATACATCATCCAACAGCGGCTTACTGCCTTTGCCACCTGCCAGCTTGATCGCCTGTACATCCAGCACCTTTTCGCCAGGTTCACGAGCGGCGCGACTCATCTGGACAAGCTCACGCCCCACCATCAGGCGCGAGATTTGCTCCTCATCGGTATCATTTGCCGCCATCTGTCCGGTAATGACACCATCGCGTAGCACTGTAATCCGATCTGCTGCCTCCATTACTTCATGCAGCTTATGCGTGATCAAAATAAAGCTTTTCCCCTGCGCTGCCAGCCCCTTGATCGCGGCGAGCAGCTCCTTCACCTCACCCGGCGTGAGTACACCTGTCGGCTCATCGAGAATAATCACATCGGCACCCTGATACAGCACCTTTAGAATCTCCGTCCGCTGCTGAATACCGAGCGGACAATCGCCTGCCTTTTTCCACGGATCCACCGGCATGCCGTACCGCTCGCCCAGCTCACGTACCTTGTCTGCCGCGGATTGTCGATCAAAAAAAGCTCCCTTTTTCGGTTCGCCACCAATAACGATATTTTCTGCCAGTGTAAAGCTTGGAAACAGCATAAAATGCTGATGCACCATCCCGATGCCATGCCGGATCGCCTGGGACGGATCATGAAAATGAACCTCTTTGCCATTCACAAGAATACGCCCAGCGGTGGGCTGCTCCATACCATACAGCATACGCATCATGGTCGTCTTGCCTGCTCCATTTTCCCCGACAAGCGCATGAATCTCACCCTTACGCACATCAAAATGAATATCGTGATTGGCGGTAAAATCGCCGTATTTTTTTGTAATGCCCTGCATTTCTAGCAAAACGGTCATCTGCTCGTTCCCTCCTGTTGCCCGAATCATCCCTACAGATAGAACAAAACCGGCTGCTCGGTGAAGCAGCCGGTTTCGTCAACTTGCCGTGCTAATATCGTATTCATATGGAAGATGAAGGTGATCATCCTCTTGATAGAGAGATTAAGATAAGACACCAATATAGATGAAGCGCATTATTGCTCTAACGGATTTTTCACAACGATTTTGCCAGAAACGATGTCGTCCTTGATCTGCTTCAGCTTCGTGATATTCGCCTCACCGATAAATGGACTCAGCTTGGACTCACTATCCTTCGTAACAAATGTAAGACCTACGCCATCTTCCTTCAGACCATAGTTGGCGGCGCCGAATTTGAAGCTGCCGTTGACGAAATCCTTCACTGTCTCATAAGCCACCGCATCGGTTCCTTTAAGCTGGGACAGCACGATATGATCGGGGTCTTCTACTGTACGATCCGTATCCTGACCGGAGGTGTACAGGTTTTTCTCCTTCGCAGCTTCGAACACACCGAGATCACTTGTTGCAGATGCACCTGCGACAAAGTCAGCACCCTGACCGTATTGCACCAGTGCAAGCTCCTTCGCTTTTGCCGGGTCGTTAAAGCTTCCCACATAGCCGATCAGGAATTTTGCTTTCGGATTGACCGATTCCAATCCCTGCTTGAAGCCTTCGCTATACTTTTTCAGCAGTGGTACATCCTGAGCTGCGACCATGCCGACTACATTCGTTTTCGTTGCCAGACCTGCGGCTGCACCGAGCAGATACGATGCTTCATATTCACGGAAGCCGACACTGCGCACATTTGGCAGATCGACCGTTGTGTCGATAATAGCAAACGATTTGTCTGGATTTTCCTGAGCAACCTGCTTCAATACATCCTCTGCCTGGAATGTCGCTGTAATGATCAGATCATAGTTCTCCGCAACCGTTGCACGCATATTTTGTTCAAACGCAGTAGGGTCGGACGATTGGATCGTTTTTGTCTCTACTCCAAACTCCTTCCCTGCCTTTTGAAACCCTTCATCCATCTGTACAAAAAACTGATTCACTCCGATTTCCTCTGGAAGCACAAGTGCAATTCTCTTCTTTGCGGTGCCGCTTTCACTGCCTGAAGCCGATTGTTCGGATTTAGAACCGCCTGATGCACATGCAGACAGCATTGCAACAAGCAATACCGAAACAATGACGAACGAAAAACGTTTCAACATGCGTTTTTATTCCCCTTTTGTTTCAAATTTTCAGTTCATTTTCAATAATGCTAATGGAATTTGTCGCCTTTTGTCAAATAGTTTTTTGCAATATGTCTTATAGGGTAAGGTTTGGTGATATGCACTGTGACGTGGGAATGGGTGGTTTGTTGAAGTTTGTGGATTGGGAGTGTTATTGAATTTAGTGGGATGGTTGGACGTATGGGTGGTTTGTAGTTTGGATTTTTTATAGTTGGTAGAGTGGGGGTTGAGTTTTGGGATGAGGATGGTGATTTTCTTGCAGGTAGTGAAGGGAAGCATACAGCACTCCGGCAAGGAATAAGGGAACGTCCTTAGGTGGAGCCCAGGAATCTTTTAATCTGGTAGTAAATGAAGATTCCCGGGCTCCAAAAGCGTCCTTTTCCCTTATTTCCTTCCCTCCGTTCCGTGCATCTTGCTTCATTTTTATAATAGATTCAAAATCTATTAAATCTTTACTTCATTAAAACTATTTTTTGTTGTCTTCATACCTTTGGGTTTCGGTAATTCCATACTTTTTTGCTTCCTGTCGTTTGTTTACCTTTCTTCTAACTTATTGATATCCCTATGATTTCGTACCATTATTATGATTAATCAAAATGATGTATGGATATTTTGCTTTGCAAAAATCTTTTTTTATTTCGCCCCGTGTGAGGAGATCGCTCACACTTTAGGGTAGAGTAGCATGCAACCAGTATACATATTGTTTAGAATAGACATGATAGACTCGATTATGACACTATATATTTCATGTCATTTATAGCTATCGTGCTGGTATCCAGTACCAACGCATTACAAAATTGATTCGTTTTATTCTGTAAAAAAGCAGTGCTGGTCTTGATGCAGTTGGTAGATTTGTATCTCACTTATTCCTATCACACTATAGTTTTCCTATTAAATTATAATTGTTTTTTATCGTGCAAAATTATAGATACTGAAATTGCTTTGTCCTCATACCTGCATAGAACATCTTATACAACATAATAATAGAACAGCCCCATTTCTCCTGATCGCAGAGAAATGGGGCTGTTCTTGCTCACTTTTTACTACTCATTTCAAACCTGATTTTATTGCAGATTTGTACGATCCGCATTTTATTTCACAGTGGTACATTATTTCGGGCCTGCATTGTTCTGAACGGTTCCCGGTACGCTGCCTGCGTCGTCTACAGTGTAGCTGTATGGGAATGAGGTGCCTGGGAAGGCTGCGCCCTGGGCGTTGGTTCCGGTGGTTTGGTTGTAGACGTTTTTGCGTTCGTAGAATTTGTAGCCATCGGAGCCACTATCTAAGCCGACCTGGTGGCTATTGTTCGTGCGGTAGAAGTAGTTGCCTTCTGAGAAAATGTTGCCGCCACTGCCGATTTGGGCTGCATTGTATTGTTCTTGCGGGAAGCCCTTGGAGTTTTTGCCGCTTGGCTGGGTGCTGTTATCGAAGTAGTTATTGTACATATGCACATAGCCGCGCAGCAGTGGACGACCCTTCATATTTGGCCCGAACCAGTTGTGGTGCAGGGTGACGTGTAATTTGCCGCCGCCATATTGATAGGAATCGTTTTTGTTAGATCCGATAATCATCGCAAGGCGCTCGGAAGCGAGATCCTGATTGGTGCCGACCCAGTTCCACAGTGGATTCGGGTTCATATTCAGCCAGCTATCGGTAAAGTAGAAATGGCTATTCGATACAGTCGCATAATCCGAGCCCTGTGAGATCAGGAACAGATCATCGCTGATATTGTACATGGTCACATGATCGACGAGAATATTGCTCGTGCGGCGGAAGGATACGCCGAGATAGTTGGTGCCGATTCCGCCAGGCTGGGTATCTGCACCGGATAGATTTTGCAGGTCTTTGATATTGCCGTAAAAGGTAATATTTTTGACGACTACATTTTCGATGTTCGTACCGGCAGGCAGCAGCTCGCCGCTGAACTTGATCTGGATATTTTGCAGCACGGCTCCACCACCTGGTGCGCCCTCAATGGTCGTATTATTCCACTGTGTGCTGGCAAAGGTAAATGTCTTGGGCTTCGTTCCCCCGTAAATATTGCCCTTGATCACAATATGATGCTTGCCTGCATTAAATGCATTTTCCAGCTCTTGCAGATTCGTTACCGTCACTGCGGCTTCATTGGAGCCATTAGCCGTCGCATAGCCACCTGTTGAGGCAGCATGAGCTTCATGTGTACCCGGGCCTGTCCATACGAGCGCAGACATTAGCGCAGTGCTGAGCAGTACAAGCTTGATCGGGGATGGAGCTTTGCGTGAAGACTTAGAAAAATGAATCATTGATATTCCTCCTTTATTTTTGCACACGTTAACATTAAGTTGTAAATCGTTTAGCTGTTTTAAATATGAACTCGCCACGGTGTTATCTTTTCATGGTGTTCACATCAACCATCATCGAAATTCATCCAAACAAGATGTATTCCACAACCTATCCACAAATTGTGCCCATATCAGTTACAGATAAACAATACAAAAGCCTATGTATTTTCCCTGTCCCCTTCCTGTATGGAAAATAATGACTATCAATAACTACACATCCAATTATAGATTTATATGCACATTTATTCTATATAAATAGACCGATATACAATATGAAGTGAATATCATACGAATATGCTATGATTCATTCCATCGATCAAACGCCCGTTTTGAATCCGCTTACAAAGTTAAATCTCGCTAACTACCGCCATAGCTTTATTTCTCTCTATGCACACTCATTTTACATACTATTAAATTCCCTTTCTAATAGCGATCACTCATCTGCATATTAGCATATGCTAATCCCTATAAAGTATAAAAATATAGATATTGCTATTCACCTATCAACGAAGTATCTGTATGATACAAAAAAATAGAGCAGCTCGTCTGCGGCAGCTGCTCTGAATCGTATATCTTTCCAGAAGAACTACGGCAGTCTGCTGCTCCCTGCACTTACTCTTGCTATCCTGCTACTTACAATTTCGTTACTTGCTATCCCGTTACTTACGATCTCGTTACCTACTATGACAATACGTGCTGCACCGTCTACCTATTGCTCCGACAGACTGTACATCAGCGTCACCGATCATGTTCAGAAGTGAAAGCCAACACGTCCCTCACTGTTATGCAGCCATACACCCTTACGGCTCTTATCCAGCTCACCGCGCAGACCTTGAATGACCTCATGCATATCCAGCTTGCCTTCTTCATGCCAGCGCAGGGCAGCTGATACGTACAGCTCGCCAAGCTGAGCAAAAGTAAAGCCTTCGGTCAGACGTGCCGCTTCAACCACCGTATCCTCACCTGCAAATTCATGCAGACGCTTGCGGCGGAAGTATTCCAGGCGCAGTTCTTCATCTGGCAAAGTAATCTCATAAGCCCGATCAAAGCGTCCCGCACGATTCATCAAGCCTGGATCAATCTTCTCCGGATAGTTGGTCGTACCGATCAGGAAGATCCCTTCCTTCGATGTCGCACCATCCAGTGTGTTCAGGAAGAAAGAGCGCGCTTCTGCTGGCATCGAATCGATATCCTCGATCACGAGCACCATCGGCATCATGCGTCCAGCCGCCTCGAATACCTCCTCGATCGACTCACTGCTCGTATATTCCGTAATCTGCCAGTACGCCACCGGCCCCGGCACGCTACCTGCAATCGATTTGACCAGTGTCGTTTTCCCGTTACCCGGGTGACCGTACAGCAGAATGCCGCGCTTGTACGGAATATCGTATTTAAGGTAAAAGCTACGATCCTCTTCAAAGAAGCGATCCAGCGAACGGTAAATGTCCTGCTTGATGCTCGCCGGCATAATCACATCATCACGTGATACCGCGCGGCTTACTGGCTCAAGTTGACGATTAATACCATGACGTCCATCGGTGAATACAGTCACCTTACGCAGACTTTGCTCACGCTGGCGTACACGCACATCGGCGAGAAACGCAAGCAGTGCTTCATCGTTAATCGCAAATACAAAGTCTTCATTTCCAATACCATGCTCGCGGAACACAGGCATACGTGCCAGTGCAATGCCTGATTTAGGGTAAACGAACACATTGTTTTTGATCGAGCGATGCACATCAAAGTCCGGCTCTGGCTTATCGCCGTCATATTCAAATGTCCATTCTTCCAGTCGATCATAGATGCGGGTCACATGCTCCACATCAGGGGATGCCTGACGCAGGTCTTCCTCCAGCAAGGTCCAATATTCCACATTCGGGTCCTCGCTCGCATACAAATGATAGGGAACGCCGTAGCGCTCTAGCAGCCGCTGCTCGATTCTTGCAATGATACGTGCATAATCGGCATAACGTGATGGCTGCTGTGAATTGTTCTCATCGTATATGATGATTGCGTCGTTCTGCACAGGGGCAGGATCGCGCAGTGTGTCTTTACTGGTACGGTAAATAGAATCCAAACCGTTACCCTCCTTTGTGAGTTAAATCATTTCATATCCATTCCAACGTATGTGTAACCATGTAGACAACGAACGGTTATCGTAACTGTGTATCGCCACTGTCTCCTTGCAGGGCGTGATTGAAATGAGCGGCATCGTCCAGCCTATAGAATGGAAGCAGTGATAGGCTGCAACCGATGCCGCCATGACAATGTTTAAACGGTACGATTTAATTATACGCCTTTGTCAGGCAAACATGTACTGATGCGAAATAAAGCGACGGATTAGTTCGTTCCCTTGATCGCTGCCAGTGGCTGACAACGAGCGACGACAGAGGCGAGTCCGGCTCCAGTCACACTTTCAATAATCTGATCCACGTCCTTGTAAGCCTGTGGCGATTCATCCAGTATGCTTTCCAGTGAACGCTGGTTCACCACAATCTCGTTGTCCGTGCCAACCTTGAGCGAGCTAGCAAATTCGTCTACTTTAACCAGACGCTTGGTTGCAGAGCGTGAACGTATACGTCCTGCACCGTGACAGATCGAATAGTAGTTCGATTCCCCACCAGGCTGACCGACCATAATATACGATGAAGTGCCCATCGAGCCTGGAATGAGCGCCGGATGACCGGTTTCCATATAAGGCTTTGGATTGCCGGGATGCCCTGCTGGCAGTGCGCGCGTTGCTCCTTTGCGATGAACGAACATCGCTTCCTCGCCGCTGTATTCAGACCAGGCATAATTATGCATCAGATCATACAATGTGCGTAGCTCACACTGATTACCGAACACATCGCGAAATGCTTCTCGAATCGCAAAGGCGATTAGGTGGCGATTCACTGTTGCATAATTAAGTGCGGAATACATCAGATTCACATAATGCTTCGCTTCTGGATGCGATAATGGCAGAAAGGCAAGTCTTGGATCGGCTGTACCGAGTCCTAAGCGTTGCATCGCTGCCAGCATCGCCGGATTGCTGTCCTGACTAATGGCACCGCCCCATGAGCGCGAGCCAGAATGGATCATCACGACAATTTGTCCATCGTACATGCCCCATGCTTCAGCAATAGCGCGATTCTCCTCGGCGATCTCCAGTGCTTGAATTTCAGCAAAATGGTTACCGCCACCGAGCGTACCCAGCTGGCGATGACCACGATGCCATGCACGATCCTGCACACCATTCAGCACATTTTCGTCAAATTGAAAACGGCTTTCCTCCACATGGGTTAATGATGTCGCGCGCTTCGGTGTATAGCTGTCCGGTACATATTTGCCCGGCAGTCCTTTCAGTCCATTACGCACTACATGCTCCAGACGCAGATCGGCAAAATGTCCGCGCTGCTGGGAGTCCATCGGCAAATACTTCTCAATCGTACGCACCAGCTTGCGGCGCAGCTTCACCTCGCGCAGATCATCACGGTGCAAATTGGTCAAATGTACACGCATCCCACAACCGATATCGCTACCGACGATGGATGGCGAAACGATTCCGTCGTCGTTGCCCCATACAGCAGTCGTACCGATACATGTACCGACGCCCACATGCACATCGGGCGTATAGCCCATATAGCGAATGCCGGGAATTTGCAGATTGTTATTGGCCATTTCAAATACTTTATAATCCAGTCCAGCAAATAGCTCTGGATTGGCATACACATTCAGGTCACCAGCAGGTAGCCGTACCTGATGAATATAAGAATCGTTGTTTGTTATCATAAAGGGTTATCCTCTTTTCTATACGTATCATCATCGGGAGCTGCCCATACATTGCGCAGTGTCGCACGAAATAGCTCATCCAGCTGATGATCGGCAATTCCGGTGCTTACTGGCATCTCTGTGGCACATCGCTCCATCTCGTGAATCATCTGGTCGATAAATTGCCGCACACGCGGCAGACTCGCTTCGACTCCATTTAAGTTACCACTACGCTTGCGCTGTAGCAGCGCATTCACATCATTTCTCAATGCTTCATCCTGAAGCCCATACTGAATCAGCGTGTCCATCGCTAGCGGTGGAAAGGTACGTTTGTCGTTAATCCAGCTACATGCGAGTAGCGGACGCAGCACGTACATATACTTTTTAATGCGTACCTGCTCACCTTGCAGATAGCTGCGGAAATTACTCTTTGCCATACTCAAGTAATGATACATGCATACCTTTGGTGAGAAGGCTTGCTCGCTCCACGTATGAAGCTGTGCGCTCCACTGATCATGCTCCATATACACCATATCCGAGCTTAACCATTCCAGTATGGACGGATTGGAGCGGCGAAACAGATTCAGTGCTTTCACAATGTCCCAGCCGTTCAGATCCAGTCCTGCATCAATCGGCTGCTCGATCACATCACGGCGCGTGAATATCGATAGATACCATTCTGGACGATGCACATAGATAAAGCGCACATCATAATCACTATCCGGCGCATCGCCTCCCCATGCACGGCTACCGGCTTCACACGCGTATAGCACACGCACATCCTCGCGTGCCTCAATGTCGCGAAGCTGATCCCTGATTCGTTGCTGCATGGTAGCGTCTATCGATCTCATGTTCACCACTCCTTTCCCTGTATCCTTATGCGTATTGGTAAAATCAAGCATGCTAACCAGCTCGTCATGGCTGCCAAGCTGCACGACTTCCTGTCTATTGATCATTTGCTTCGTAAATATCTAGCGTCTACTTCGTTTATATCTAGAATCCACTTCTTGTCTATTTATCATCTGCGTTATATTCCGTTATCGTTCTGATTTCAACAAAAAAAGCCGCAACCCCTCTTACGGGCTGCGGCTTGATGGTCGTGGCTCTATCTCTGTCGTAGCGAGAAAAGAGGCGATCCATTAGCTGAATACAACTGTAATTTTCAATAATACACCGAAGGATATAGCTGGAGCGAGGGCATCGCATAGAGCTTGTCGTATAGCGGTAACGATAGCATGGCATTCGCTAATCGTTATGTCGCTGATCATGGCGTGAAGTGTGGCTTGAGTGCGTTAACACTGTACCTACGTTCACACCATTGATTCCGATCACATCTCGTATGATCTACACGCTGTTACTCGTATTGCTCTTTTTGCCCATAAAAATAATCAGGCGCAATTGCTCACCTGATCCTCGCATGGTATGGCTATAAACCATACCCGTCAAGCTATAACTTCGATACACTGAAGATTATGTCGTCCGTTGGAGGCTAGAAAATATTGAACAGGAATATGCAGTTGTCAAATGGCAAGCTTGACTATCGTTGTGCTGATTGTCCGTTATTGGACGATCAGAATGCTGAATGTAACTCGTGATCGTATCCCAGGTCA
Organism: Paenibacillus hunanensis; assembly: GCF_034055775.1. NCBI lineage: Bacteria > Bacillati > Bacillota > Bacilli > Caryophanales > Paenibacillaceae > Paenibacillus > Paenibacillus hunanensis. The sequence goes on from NZ_CP139194.1 coordinate 4,585,050, forward strand.
TATCTTCCAACCTCCCCTCATGTAAAATGTACCTCCATCATAACGACTTATTTTTCCAATTGTCAAATAAGAATAATAAAAAAAGGACTTTAGTCCCGAATTTCGTGTATAGTAATACTGAATGTAGCAAGCTATATTTTTGTATGACATTTGCTCTAAATAACCAGTATTTCATATTCTATTCATCTTCTTTTGCTAGACTGTTTCACTGGTGCAAGGTTGTCTTTATTGATAAACAGATCGAGGTGAATCCATGACAAAAGAGCGAATTAACGAATGGTCGCTGCTGCGGGGCTTATGCTTTCTCGCTGTCGTCATGCAGCACAGCATTGGAGAATATATTTATCGCAGTGATATTATGCCAGCAGATTCGATTATGCTGGGGATGCTGTATCACTTTACCCGCTTTGGGACGCTGACGTTTGTATTTTTGGCAGGAGCGATTTTGTTTTATCAGTATGGTGGGGGCAGATCGTATCGCCCTGTGCTATGGAAACGAATCGGTGATATTTATGTTCCATTTGTCGTCTGGACGATCATTTACTGGTTGACGGTGCGATTGAGCAATCATCAGCCGCTATTTTCTAAAGAAAGCGTATCGTCATTTTTCCAGCAGCTTATTGTTCCGACGAACGGCTATCATCTATGGTTCGTCATTATGATTTTTCAGTTTTATATGCTATTTCCGGCGTTTCGCTGGCTGGCTCGTCAATTCCGTACGCATGTGTTACAGCAGCATTCACCAGAGGAACAGCGCAAGCGCATCGTGGGCATGCTACTCGTGCTAGCTGTCGCCTATGGCTGGCTCATGTGGCTCTGTTATTATGTCCTTCCGTTCTGGGACGCAGGTGGAATCATGCAGACGCTGCTGAATTATCGTACTAGCGAATTTGGCTTTTATTTCTTTTACTTTATACTCGGTGCGGTCTGTGGCTCTGCGATTCAGACATGGCGCGAGACGATTCTACGTCTGCTACCGTGGACGACCCTCGTGTTTCTGGGCATGTATATCTGGCTCGGCTATGATCTGCTACGACACTCGAACGATGCGATCGATCTGAATGTATCGACCTATCTGAAGCCAACAACATTCATACTCGTCGTATCCCAAATGCTGCTTATGTACGGTCTGGCGATCCTGCTCTCTCGTCAGCAGCATGCGATTACACGCTTCCTGCAATGGTGTGGACGCTATTCATTTGGTGGATATCTGTCTCATGCGCTGATTCTAGCAGCTGTCGCCTCATGGACACGTAAGCTGGTGCTGACTGATCTGCATCTACTGACTACCGTTCTGACGTTTGCTATTGTCGCTCCAGCGGCGATTGCTCTGACCAGCCTGTTATCCCGTCTGCCCGGTGGACAATGGCTGACTGGCTCTGCGGGTAAACGTAAAAAGTCCAAGTCTACTCAAAGCACTTCACCGCATAGCGTGTTAGGTGCGAAGTGATGATCGTTGACGATAGGAGCTTATAGTAATACGATCATTCGCTCTAGCTGTCCGATCATAAAGTGTGATCGATGCAAGCACAGGAAAATAAGGCTGTTCATCGTGATGATAGATGGTGCTATCCTATTGTGCTACGCAACTGTACTCCATGCAAAAGACCCGATATCCGTTCCTCTCATGACAGAGAGATGGAGATATCGGGTCTTTTTCAGGCTTCTGCGCTTATGAATAGCTTATCGCAGGACTTGCCTGTAGCCGGGCTGGATTCGCATCGAGGCTTCCATAACCTACTACATCGGCAGACGAACAGAGAACTCTGTCCATTGCTCGTCGCTTTCCACCATGATGATCCCACGGTGCTTTTTCAATATTTTCGTTACGATCGCCAGCCCCAGACCGGAGTTTTTCCGGTTCAATGGCTTGGTGCTAAAGCCCGCTTCGAAAATCTGCTGCTTGAGCTTTTCGGGAATCGGGTTGCCATTATTGCCGACAGTAAAGGTCAATTGCTCACCGCGAATCTGTCCGGTTACGCGAACTAGCTTGTCAGGGTTTTCTGTTTCAAGCACGGCATCAAAGGCGTTATCGATCAGATTGCTGACAATTTTGACGAGCTCGGTCGATTTGACTGTTCCGAACTGTACTGACTTGAGATTAGCAATCTCGTATTCAAACTTGATTTTGCGATCATATGCCTGTGTCATTTTCGCCTGAATAAGCGCGGACATCGCTGGCAGATTAATATTGATGATCTGGTTCATCGCAATCGATTCACCGACCAGCTCCGCGGTATAAGCGGATAGATCATCATACTTTTTCATTTTGACGAGCAGCTGGATCGTATTCACATGGTTATTAAAATCATGTCGCTGCTCCTTGATCGAGTTAAACAGGGCATCGATATTTTCCAGATACACGTTTTGTACACTTTGTGCTACCGCTTCCGTACGGCGATTCAGCATCGCAATCACACCAAGCACAAGCGCGATAATGACCATCGTACAGAGCAGAATCGTGAGCGAGATCAGAATCAGCTGCTCGTTCAATCGCTGCTGTACCTCGGTCAGATCCGAGACGATCATCATGATCGCTGGATAGGTGAGTTCTACTGGAATGAACGTTTTGAGCACCTGCTTGTTATTATACGTCTCTGTTACTGAGAGGAGCTGATTCGTCCGGTTCACCTGACGTACATTGTCCAGATCGGTGCCATTTTTGTAGGAATAGTCATTGTTCAGCGTCTGATTCTCGTCATACCAGATCACACCACGCGAATTGTATTGCTTCGCCTGATCCAGGAAGATCGGTGGATTGAAAATAGAGATACCGAGCGTCTGGCGATTCGTTTCGCCATGCAAAATCTCGCGAATAACCGCTTCAACACCTGTATCCTGACGGTACTGTCGAACGGATTCATCATCCATATACACGCTAATGACATAATCGGTTGTTCCATCGTAATAGAAGCCTAGCTTTTCACTGATAGCGGAAGCATCATCATCGGAAGCGACCAGCGGTGCGCCCCAGAAGTTAGGCAGCTTTTGCCCGAGCTCTACATTCGGTTCCTGCTTGCGCAGCAATTGCTTAACTGCCTTGAGCCAATCATTACGCCAGTTGCTCCAGCGGTTCAGATCGTCCGGATCAGAGGAACGGACAGCGACCACCTTGTCCCCTTGCTGCTGGAACAGGGTGATACGGTCAACACCAATCTTTTTACCAAGACTGGCCAGCTGGTCATTCGTAATCGGTGACAAACGGCTTCCAAGCGTCGATTGTACCGCCTGTGCAGCCATACGTAAGTTTTCACCATTAAGGTTCTCCACGAACTCTTCCCCACTCTGGGACAGCTTAATCGAGGATCGAATCTGCTCGGCGATGACACGCATATTTTGCTCCTGTACAGCAATCAATGCACTGCGTGTCGAAAAGTAATAGGTCGTATTAACGATTAGCAATACAACAGCCATAATAACCAGTATATAGACAGTTACCGGGATCGGTTTGGGCAACAGGCTCTTGCGCTGTTTCATATTAGCAGTCTTACCCCCATTTATATCAGCACTTGAAAATGAATATGCGACGATAGGAAACCATGTCTGGCATTCGTATTTATGCATGGATAGATAAGTGCGTTAACCATTTTATCGACAAAGTTCGATGCTATTCTTCGATCATACCATGAACTTTGTCCCACTACATCGGATTTCCAAAAAATAATGCGATTAAATCCACGCTTCTATTAATTTCTGGAAAAGATGCCTAATATTTATTGTAACCGAGGTGGCTAAATAAATCCATAAAGAAAGACTCCGTTTGCACAATGAACATGCACGTCGGAGTCTTGAAACGGCTTATTGACGCACGAATAGGCTTCAATAAGCTTATTTTGCAGATGAATATAATACAGTCGCTTATGTATTTCTGAGCGCGAACACAGTACAACTCCACCTGTCTTTATGCTGATTCACTATTCTGTTATTCGTTCAGCACGCCACTCCAGGTACTGATTTTCCAGCATTTCCAGTGTACGCTCCGTATGCTGCTGGCGCTCAGCAAGCCAAACGAGTGAGTCGTCATCCTCGAAGATTGTCCACAGATCGGAGAACAGATGCTCTTGCAATGGAACAGGCTGACCCTGTAATCTGCCTTCTGCCCAGACGAGCCCTGCTGTTGTTCGGATCACAATCCTCATCCCATCCATCGTACGTGCCTTCTGTCCAAGCTGGATTACCGCCAGCAGCTGTGCAAGCGTATGCCACATCATGTGTACATTAACGCTCGATCAGCTTGAAATCGTCATAGTGGAAGCCTGGAGCGACCACGCATGATACGAATACCGGCTCATCGCCCAGAGGACGTGCCATCTGCCATACACCAGCCGGGATCAATACCTGCGGCATCTGCCCAGCCTCGATGTCCAGACCGAGGATGAATTTCTCCCCTTCTTCTGGATGCTCGCCACTTCCGCCCAGTGTCAGCTCCAGCGGGCTACCGGAATGGATCAGCCACAGCTCATCCGAATGGACTACATGCCAGTCAGACGTTTCGTCTGCATGCAGCAGGAAGTAGATCGATGTTGCAGAGAAGCGCGGGCCGGAGTATTGAGGTGGCAAAATGCTTTGCGGAATCTCGAACGATGCCTTCCACATTTCGCGATACCAGCCGCCTTCCTCGTGAGGCTTCAGATCAAGTGCAGCTACAAGTGGAGATAGAGGTAATTGAGTTTTCATAAAATAGACCTTCTTTCGTTATATAGTTATTGGGCGATAGAGCATGGATTACTGCTTTGCCGATGTTCCTTATTCCGCTGGCTGCGCGGCATGAATATTCGGCTCTGTGGATAATTGCACATTGCCTGCCAGCGCGCGTGAGATCATGCACGACTGCTCCGCTTTGTGCGCCAGTAATTCAGCCTTTTCCAGCTCCTGCGCTGTAGCATCGGCAGACAGTACAACATGCGGGCGATGGATAATTTCTTTATACGTAAAAATATTGTTCGTCACATCCACATTGCCCTGCGATTGCATAGTCAGCTGCTCTACTGTAATATTCGAGCGCTCCAGCATGGCTGCCAGTGTAATGATGTAGCAGGTCGCGGCTGCGCCCAGCAGCATCTCATCAGGATTCGTCCCTGTTCCTGGCCCGCCCATCGGTTGTGGAATAGAAATGACGGTATTCAGGTTGCCGGAAGAAATGGTGCCTTCGCTATTGCGTCCACCCTTCCAGTCGGCATCCAGTATAAATTCGTGAATCATGTAGGATCATCTCCCGAATAATATGTTCAGAGTCAGGCTCAAGACACCTGCCTTTATAACTTACTCTCTCACAACGATCATGGCTGTGTACAGGCATTAGTGTACCATATTCGGCTATATAATGTGCAGTCTCCGCATCCTGTCACCGCATCCTTCAAAGCAAAAACACCGCCCAGCCGGAACAAAATCCGGTAGCAGTGTTTGCCTTTATAATTCTTTGCGATTAAACCGTCTCATGCCCCATAGCAATAAGATTACGGTATAAATTACAGCATAGACGATAAAGCTACCTGAAACGACCTGTCCTAGCCCCATGCCAGCAGTCAGTGAAGAACCAACTTCCACCATCCCGGCGAGGTCATCGAACCCCAGCATAATCGCCATCATTTTGCGTTGTAGCGCATCGACGGGCATAAGGAACGAGATGATTCCAGTAATATTGTTCAATCTCTGATGTATATCCGGCTCCAAGCTCATGACAGACGTGAATTTCTCTACCATTCCGCCGAGCCAGCCTGCCCCGTAGAACATCGTCATAAATACACCGTTGCCCAGCGCGGAAAAAGCAGTTGAACCGAGCAAGCTCAGCGTAATTAGAATCGGCACAGCCATAGCATAGACGAGGAAAGACTGGATATGTACCATCAGATTACCCGGTACAAAGGTATGAATGCCAGTCACGATAATAATACATATATATAGCAGCAATGCATACAATACACCGAATGACACGTATCCGAGCCAGCGTCCGATATACCATTTCCAGCGTGGAATCGGACGAGTTAATGTCGCCTGCATAATGCCAATCTCCGCTTCACCGGAAATCGACGAGAACGAGCTGAAAATAACAAGAAACGCCAGAATAAAGCTACCAAAGAAAAAGCCAAGTGTCAGAAGTGTTGAGCCTTTCGCATACTGCGCAACCAAATCTACGGCGCCCGTAGGGGAAAGAGGAACATCCCTGGTTAATGTACTGGCGATAAACCAGAATAGTACCAGGAACAGGACGGTCATGACCAGCGTCATGAGCATCACCTTTTTGCGCAACAGTTCTTTCCACGTCATTCCAATAATCGTATTCATTCCTGTTCCCCCCGGTGGCTGAGTCCTGATACGGCTTCCATAAACCATTCCTCCAGCCGTTCCCGTACCGGATACACATAGTACAATGTCATCCCTTGATTAACGATTAGCGTTGTAATTAGACCCACCTGCTGCTCGTTATCAATGACCGCCTCCAGCCAGATTTCATCGCCCATGCTACCACCGTTTCTCTCGCCGTCAGGTAACGATTCTGCCCGATGTAGCTGTACGCCGCTCGTTTCGGTTAACCACGGCAAAATTTCGGGAGTGTAGCCCCCGATTTTGAACAGCCAGCGAGTTTGTGCATGCAGCACCTGTTGTACCGTACCGTGACGCAAAATTTCGCCGTTATTGAGCAGGGCGATCCGGTCACAAATATTCTCTACTTCCTCCAATAAATGCGAGTTAAGGAAAATCGTCTTCCCTTCCTGCTTGAGCTCACGCAGTAGTGTACGTACATCAAGCCGTCCAACCGGATCAAGCGCTGAAGACGGTTCATCGAGAAACAGAATCGGCGGATCCGCAACTAGCGCACATGCCAATCCAAGACGCTGCTGCATGCCTTTGGAATACTGTTTCACTCTGTCCTTGCCACGATTACCAATACCTACGCGATCGAGCAGCTCCGGTATGCGGCGCTCTGTTGTTTGCCTATCCAATCCGCACAATCGGGCATGCAGCCGAACCACTTCACTGCCAGTCAACCATTCCTGATAACGGTAAAGCTCGGGCAAATAGCCAATATGCCGCTTGGCAGCTACCGTTCCGATTGCATCGCCGAATAGCGAAGCGGTACCACTTGTTGGCGTAATCAGACCGACTAACATTTTGACGAGCGTGCTTTTGCCAGCACCATTAGGACCGAGGAAGCCAAAGGCTTCCCCCTGTCCTACGGTAATCTGCACATTTCGGCAGCCGCGGCCGTTATCGTACTGCTTGGTGAGATTATCGATATGAATAGCCGTTTGTGTCATGAGGCTGTCAGTTCCTTCACTTTGGCAATAATAGCATCTGTGTTGGCGAATACTTTGTCGCTACCTTCCAGTCTGAAATATTCACCGTCTTTGATCCAATAGGCGTTGTATATAGCATAATCATTATGTTCAGGGATATACGGGTATTCTTCGATGACAACCGGTATATCGTTAACCTTGACCAGTTTACTTGGCTGGTTAGACATAACCGGTAGCGGCAATTCGCCATTCAACACCTTTTGTTTTTCCAGCATACTTTTCACATCCTGTGGCACCAATGGCAGATCCGCTAGCGTTTCTAAAAGACGAGTAGGGTCTACTCCTTCATCAAATGTCACTTTTGGCACTCCCATTTGCTCCAAACTCGCCCAAATACGAGCTGGATTGCTGTCTGAATCAGACACGATCATCTGGTAGCGGATCGACTCAGGTTGGTTGATCGTAATGAGTTTGCCATTCATTTCTTCCGGCAATAACGTTGTCCCGCCCAGACGTGTAATCGCACTGTTCACAGCATCCGTATTCAGTTTGTAGGTTTCTGTTTGTGAGCTGGAGACATACACGCGATCCTCAAACTGCTTCAGCGCCGATGCGGAAAGAGCCTTGTATCCCAGCTTGCTGATCGCCTGACTGGCTGTCTGCTCGCCTACATAAGCACCAGTAGTCGATGAAAACGTACCAAATCGATTCATATCCTCAGTTGTTACACCTTTTTCATGATACTGATCGATCATATTGTTAATACCATTATCATTGATTGCTGTGAGCTCCTGCATACGGAACTCGTTCAGCAGCGATGCCAGTGCATTATTACCAAAAGGCGTGGCTAATACCGTACCTGCCACAACGCATGCGGCAATACCCGCTGTCCATTTACGAGCTTTGCTGCCGAAGCGGCGGGATTTGGTTTTTGTATTCGTCTGTTGGGGTGTATGGGATGATTGATGATTCATTGCATTCAATCCTTTCACATTCGATATTGGGGTGGGCTCCGGTGCGGATAAATCAGATACGGTCGGCTGGTATTCTTCCCATTGCTGCCAGTTTGGATGAGGTGCTTCATTGGCAAGCAGCGCCTGCATTTTCATCCAGGCTGCATCGGTGTCAGCACGATCAGCAGCCGTATCATTTCGAGCATCGTCAGCGGGACGGCGCTTCGTATCGTGTCGGTTGATAGTGTCATCGTTTCCTTGCATAGGATGTCTATTCACCTGCAACTTCCTCCTTTATTTGTATGGGTAAGCTTGAATACATATTGACTTGATCAGGTGGAATTCAGCATCTTTTTACGTAACTTGTTCGTTGCCCGATGAAGCAGTGTGCCTACGATCGGTGGTCTGAGCTGCAATTGCTCGGCAATTTCCGAATAGCTATAGCCTGAATACTTCATCAATAATGCCTGCTTATCTCGCTCGGGCAGCTGATCCAGCAATTCATGCAGTTCGGCTTGCTCCTGCTCTCGGATTACGGTTTGTTCTCCGTCCGCGGTGATGGACTCATTCAGATCATAATATTGCTCCTGCTTATTTTGTAAACGGCGTTCACGCGCCTTTTTATCCATATAGTCGTAAGCAATTCGGGTTAGCACGCGATGCAGCCATGCACCAATCGCCTCAAGCTGATCTGGCGGATTGCGATAGAGGCGGAGGAAGACCTCCTGCGCCAGATCGTCAGCCGCTGCTTCGTCACGAACCATTGCATTTAGTTTTCGTTTGACGCTGGGATAATGTTCATAAAAAATCTGTTTGAACTGTTCCGGCTCCGGTTTGTTCATCAAATGGATGCTCCTTTCCGCTGCAGCTATAAGAAAGACGGGCATGCCGCTGGATTTATATCACTTGTATTCAAATATTTTTATTTTTTCATTATGTATCCTGATATGGTATTCGATTGTACAGTGGTTCTATCGTACTTCAGGACTCCTTGCAAAGCGAGGCGTTACACTGTGCGATGTCCATTTTCCTATAGATGCTAGTTGGCGCCTCGCTCGATCTGTACCATTTTGAATGAAATAGGTATTTACACCCTGTAGAAAAGGCTACCCATCGGACATGAGATGGCTCCCAATCAGCATAATTATGATGGGCAACGCCAGAACGATTGGCTATAATGAGAATAGCTTCAGACCCTTCGGAGGTGATCGTATATGGATTGGCTCGAGGATTTTAGACCACAGCTTGAACGCCTGTTCCAGCAGGCGGAGAAACGGGTTCGCGCATTCCCTGCTCCGCTTCATGAGATAGGTCTTCGTTACCTGTCAGCATTCGACATTCGCACACGCGGTAGCACAAAAAATTATATTTGCTATCTTCTGCCCTTCTGGCTCGAACGCATGCTGTCGGCACGCCTCGAATCTTCCGCCTCAGATGCGCTCCTGCAAACCGCACGTCAAGCCGCACTTGGCAATGTGATGGGAATGCTGCACTTCTTCATTCAGGATGATCTGATGGATATGGCGCAGCAGCAAGCCGCTGAGGACGCGCCTGATATGCGTTCGCTCATTCCGCTCAGTCAGCTTCTTCACAGTGAATTCATTCAAGCGATGTCCGCTGCTACCAGCTCTCAGCATCATGATCAGCTATGGGAATATTATCAGGATCTGTGTGCAGAATGGGCTTCCGCAGTCTATGATGAGAGCGAATCGGATTATTTTCTCCAAGCCCGACATCGTGTTGCTGGCAAAGCCAGTCCTATCAAGCTATCCGTGATCATCATGATGCTGGAAGCGAATCTAGCTTCACAGCTACCTGCGCTACTGGAGCAGCTTGAACGCGTACTACTCGTCCTACAAATGAATGATGATGCAGCGGACTGGCGCGAGGATCTTGCATCCGGTAGCTACAATTGCCTGCTATCGCTCATTCGCCACGAATACGATGCGCTGGAGCAGCATGCAGATGAAGCACCGTCTACCCCTACTGTATTGACCGAGGTTCAGGTACAGCAAGCCATTTATGACCGTCATATTTTACAGCGCTATACCTCTATGGCTGCTGATAGCTACATAGCCGCAGATACCGCTTCGCTCAATCCCTATCTATCCCAGTTTCATGCTTATCTTATCCGTCAGCTAACACGCATGTCAGAGCAGGTTGAACAGCATCGTAGCCTATTGCTTCAGCAAGGAAGCATCTGGTATTATGCGAAGCTTTCCAACTGAAAACAACATGAAGAATATTACAAAAGTTGTGGATTTTAGGATTATTGCATGTTATAGTAATAGGAAAATATAACCATTTTGAGAGAGGGATGATGGGTATGTCTAGCCAAGCCGTTTTTCATACGCAGGTAATTCAGAAAGCATGGGAAGACCCACGTTTCATGGAGCTATTGAAAAGCAATCCCAAGCAGGCGCTACAGGAAATCATGGGAATCTCCTTTCCAGAGCATGTTAAACTGACAACCATCGAAGAAACACCTGAGGAATTGTATCTTGTCATTCCTCCAAAGCCATCTGATGTGGCTGCTTATTCTCGTTTGAAAACCGAGGCTTCCTGGTAAATCGTCAATCATCCTTTCCTTTCATCTTGTTCATACACAAGTTTCTCTGAAATTACATTTCACATTCATAACTGAATTAAAAAGTGCAATTCGTTAAAGAGACGGATTGCGCTTTTTTTATATGCAAGTGCGTCTTTTCTCCCTTGTGCGATGTTAATGGTTTGATTATTCTATTTATAAAAACGCTTACATTATTCTATGCAGCTCGTTTCTATCTATGTCTGGTATACGTAATTAAGGAGGCCTGCATTGATGAGTACCGAAATTATGCTGGAATATTACAATTTGCCGACGTTCTCACTTCGCTATGATCCAACGCTGGATGATAGCAAATGGACGCTGTTGTATGTGAATGCTACAGCGAAGACGGCTTCGTCCACTCATATGGATAGCTATGGACAGATGTATCTGATGGCGCCCGGCAAGCTACGTCAGGAATTGCTGCAATCCGTCGTTGCCGCAGCTAGCGGTATATGCTGTCAGTTTACCGCCTATTCCCAGTGGTCGATCTGGCTTCATAGACTGCAAACAACGGATTCCCAGCAACCCCTTCAGATCGCAGATCGCAAGCTAGGTCAGCAGATCGAGTATGGATTGGAGCGATTGATGGAATATGGTGAACATGCCGAGCATCCAGGCTATCGACAATTGTCCTTTCATTTGCTGAGTGAGCTGCTGCTATTGCTTACTGTGCATGAACAGCCTGCATTGCAAAATAACTCGGATTCACGGATCGAGGAGGTGCTTCACTATTTGCAGGAGCATTATGCTGAGGATATTCGGATTGAGCAGCTTGCCCAGCTGGTCTGTCTCTCTCCTTCACGGCTGTCCCATCTGTACAAATCGCATACCGGTGAGACGATTATGGATACGCTCATTCGTCTAAGACTGGAGCGTGCACAGCATCTGCTCGCCTCCACCTGTCGGTATGTGGGTGAGATTGCGTATGAGGTTGGATTTAACTCGCAAACGTATTTCACCTGTAAATTTACACGTCATTTCGGTATTAGTCCTTCGCTATATCGCAGCAGCCTGAATCCGTCAGGTGGCTGTGCTTCTTCTTCGTAACTTTTTTCTAATCAGCTGGCTGGTACCGTTACCAGATCATCGACGTAAACGAGTGAATATGTAGCAAGCACAACTCTGAGCAGTTAGAAAAGGAACAAAGTCGCCGCCTATTGAGATAGGATGCAGGAGCTGTCAGAGCGTTTATTTTACACTCAGGGCTTGGTACGGTACTTTGATATGTAGAATAATGAGTCTGGATAATAGGGTATCGAGGCAGAGTGTAGATGTGTAGATGTATAGAGAAAGCTTATTATTCAGCAGATACGATAAATAGGCTCTTACCATGGTATGAAAATACCAGGTAAGAGCCTATTTGAGCGATTGAGAGTAGTACGCTGCGGGATTTCATTGTAGCGTACTCCTCTTATCGCTTATTTTGTATCGCTTTATTCATACTTCTTACATGCTTCTTATTTTAGATCAGACGTTTCATTTCAGACGATTCATCTTGTACTGCGTATCTCTTATTTCATGGCTTACTTCGCAGCGCCACTGCTATCCATCTGCGTTTTATACGCATCCAGCTGACGTTGCAGCTCTGCCATCACTTTATCATAGCCAGCCAGCTTCAGCTTGTCGCGGAAGTCCTGCACAGCCTGTGTTGGGTCGCCTGCTTTACCATAGGTGATCGCTGGGCCCATTTCGGCTGTCACCTGCGAAATCGCGGTCAGCTCCGATTGAACATTCGTATTATCGAACACGAATTGTCCGTAAGGATATGGCTTTTTGATTTTGTCGTACTCGCTGTACAGCGTGTCGATCTTATCCCATGTGGTGTCACTTGGAATTTCGAATTTATCCATGCGGCCTGCCCAGAAGTCGGAGTAGAAGCCGTCTTTTGTTTCATCATAGCCATCTGGCAGTGTACGCTTACCGTCTTTGATGACATATTGTGTACCTTCGATACCATAGTTCAGCAGTTGATAGATTTCTTTGTTATTACGCATCAGGTCATATGCCATCAATGCGCGCTCTGGATTTTTGCTATGCGCGCCCAGTGCTACACCGCCGTGCGTGATTGGCATTTCCAGCAGGTTGCCACTTTGACGGGAGAATGGGAACATTTGCAGCTCAGAGCCAGGTTGCTTTTTGTCCATTTGTACACGCAGACCGGAGAAGGTCTGGGTATGGTGTTGATCCATACCAGTTTGACCCGCTTGCAGTGCGGTACGTGTATCGTTTTTGTTGTTCAGTACATCTTCGCGCCAGTAGCCATTGTCTGCCCACTGCTTCATCGTTTTCGCAAAATCAAGGAAGGTATCGTCGAAAACAGGGCTGACTACAGTGTAGCGCTCATCATAGGATTTGCCAGCAAATACAGGCAGATAGCCGGTAGAGATTGGCAGCTCCAGATTTTGCGTATGGGATTGTACCCAACCGCCGAAGATGCTGTCACTTGCCTGCACATCCCAAGGAATTACGCCAGGCTTATTGTCCTTGATCCATTGCAGATACTTACCGATTGTATCCCAATCCTTGATTGGCTCGGTAATGCCAGCTTGCTTCGCCCAGTCGCCACGATAGAAGAAGCCGTGGTTAATCCATTGCGTGTAATCGTTTTCAGGGATAAGTACAATTTTACCGTTATATTTACTTTGCGCCCAATCTTCCTGTGGAATCGATTTCCATGTTTCTGGCGCATATTTTGGCAGCAGATCATCCAGTGGCATAAATGCACCGCGTTGTGCATTGCCCCATGTATCGAGCCAGTCAGTACCGATCGTGACGAGATCGACCGGTTCACCGGAAGCGAGCAGCAGATTGTATTTGGTTTGCCAGTCTGCCCATTCTACCCATTTCCATTGTACATTGGCATTGATCTTTTCCTTCATAATCGCGTTAACTTTATCCATTACCTTTTCAAACTGACCGTTTTTCGGCTTATCTCCGAGCGCTACAAAGGTAACTGTAACGAACTGGGACTTGTCATCTCCGGCGCTGCTGGAGCTTTTGCCACCACATGCTGCGAGCGCGAATACCATGATGCTTGCGAGCAATGCGGCGATCCACTTACGGTATTTCCACATACATTAACCCCCCATGAGTTGTTGGTCTGAATGCGAAATCGGCGGTATGCCTACTAGCCATACCTGTGATGCAGTATCTTCCTCATCTCATCTATATGCCGTCCTATGAAAAGCTGTCCCTCCATAGAGCGACGGAAGCGTTCAGCCCTTAACGGCACCGACCGTGATTCCCTTGATAAAATAGCGCTGCACGAACGGGTAGAACAGAATTACCGGCCCGGTCGCAACGACTGCTGTTGCCATCTTCATCGTCTCCAGCGGCACATCGCTCATCGACACATTTGACGAGGCAGCAGAGTTACGAATAAAGTCGGCACTGGTGACCACGTTATACAGGAATAATTGCAGTGGACGATAGTCCATATCTGGCGATAGGAACAGCATCGCATTGTACCATTCATTCCAGTAGCCCAGTGCGATGAACAGCCCGATCGTCGCCAGTGCAGGCGTCGACATCGGCAGGATCAAGCGCAGGAAAATCGTAAAGTCGCCTGCTCCATCAATTTTCGCTGATTCGGTAATCGCATGCGGAATAGAACGAACAAAGCTTTTCATCATAATGATCAGAAATGGACTGAGCAAGCCAGGCAGCAAGACTGCCAGATAATTATCCTTCAGCTCCAGGTACTGGGTGATCAGCAGGTAAAACGGCACCAGACCACCGGAAAACAGGGTCGTGAAGTAGATAAAGAACGAAATTTTATTCCGATACGTAAAATCTGGACGCTGTAACGCATAGCCAGTCATCGCTACGATAAACAGACCGATAATCGTACCGACGACAGTTAGTCCAATCGTAACGAGATAAGAACCGATAATCAGCTTGGGATTCTCAAATACAATCTGGTAAGCAAAGGTACTAAATTCATGCGGCCAGATCGTAAAACCGAACTTTTTCACCGAGGACTCACTCGTAAAGGACGTTCCGAGAATGAGTAGAAACGGCAACAAACAACAGATCGCAAATGCACCGATGACGATATAACCGAACCAGCGTACAATGACCTCACTCGCATCGGAGCGGATACGTGCCGGACGCGGCGTGTTGCCTCCGATCAGATCGCTTTTGGCATTCATGTCCATACCGGTCACCTCCTAGAATAGTGAGTTTTCAGGCGATACTTTTTTGATAATCCAGTTGGCTGTCAGAACGACGACAAAGCCGAATACCGACTGGTACAAGCTGACCGCACTACCCATTGAGAAGTTGAAATTCGTCATCAGGGAGCGGAATACATACGTTTCAATAATATCGGTGCTGGCGTACAATGCCGTGTTATTCGCACCGACCAGGTTATAGAACAAGCCGAAGTTCCCTTTGAGAATACCTCCGAGTGAGAACAGCAGCAAAATGATAAACGTTGGCTTGAGCCATGGAATAACGATATGGATAATACGCTGGAATGCATTGGCACCATCGATCTCTGACGCTTCCACAATTTCACTATCCAGACCCATGATGGCAGCAAAGTAGACAATCGAACCATATCCTGTCGTTTGCCACAGGTACGTAATGACGATGATGAATGGCCACAGACTTGGCTCGGAATACGCTTTGACTGGATTCAGTCCGAGCGATGCCAGCACATGGTTCAGCAAGCCGTAATCATAGCTCAAAATGTTGTAAGCGAGCAGACCGACCAGAACCGCCGAGATAAAGTAAGGCAGGAACATCAGCGTCTGAGTTACCTTTTTGAACCATTTTTTACGGATTTCATTCAGCAGGATCGCTACCGTAATCTGGGCAACGTTACCGATCAGAATGAAAGCTGCATTGTAGGCGATGGTGTTGAACGTCAGTCTCCACAGATCACCTGTCATGACGAGGAACTTGAAATTGTCCCAACCGACAAACGGACTGCTGAAAATACCGTCGGTATAGTTGTACTTGACGAAGGCAAGGTACAATCCGGGCATAGGCAAGTACGCGAAGATGCAGAAAAACAAAATCGCAGGCAAGCACATCAGCAGGAGCATCCGGCTGTTTTTGAACGTTTTCCGCTTGGTGCGCTTGGCGCGTACTGCTGGGATCGACTTGGCTGTATCCAATGAACATTCCTCCTTTGTGCTTCGTTCGCTTGACCGGCAAATGGAGTTTCTTACGCTGCCGGGACAACACGATGGTTTACCCTTTTATTGTAAGCGTTTTCTTAATGTATGTTATTACACGATTCTGCTATTCCCTTTTAATATTCTGCTATATTTTGTGCTTTTCCAGTCAAATAATATAAAAAAACCGCTCTTACCTGCCGTCAGTCGCCTGTTTTACACAGGCTCGACCAACGGAAAAGTAAGAACGGCTTCGGTTCCTTCCCCTTTTTTGCTATGAAATTCCAGTTGACCACCCATCGCTTCAATGATACGGAAGGTGACCATAAGCCCCAGCCCGGTGCCCTTGGTTTTGTTGGAAAAGTACGGCTCACCAAGTCGTGCTAGCTCCTGCTCATTCATGCCCGCACCGTTATCACGGATGCTAATGATGATGTGTTGCTCCTCCTGCCAGGCTCGAATCGTAACCTGTCCTTCATTACGCAGCGCTTCAATACTGTTCTTAATCATATTGATGCAGGCTTGCTTGAACTTGGAGGAATTGCCGCGAATGTGCAGACCATCTGGAATATTGATCGCTAGCGTACCACCCTGTAGGCTGGCGAGCGGCTGCATAATATTTTCGATATGCGAAAATTCTTCCTTGAGATCCAGCAGATCAATCTTATCGAACTGCGGCTTGGCAAAAGTCAGAAAGTCCGTGATGATATCAGATGCACGATCCAACTCATCCAGTGCCATTTTCAAATGCTCGCGTCCCTTATCGTCCGTGTTCATACGGGTTAATTGCAGGAAGCCGCGCGTCACCTGAAGCGGATTGCGTACCTCATGCGCTACTGATGCCGCCAGCTCGCTAATCATATCCATCTTCTCCGAGCGTTGCAGCTCATTATTGAACAGCTCCAGCTGACGTGAATACTCAATCGCCTGCCGCCGATTCTCAGCAAAGATACGTCCCATAATCGCAATGAGCGCAATAACGAAGAAGATCACGCCCCATTTCCACAGCACCAGCTTGTAATCGCCATCCTGAATATAGAACCAGATCAGCTCAAAGCCGGTAATCAGTGCAAACACAGAAAAGCCCGCTGCAAAAATCTGTGCCGCTCGATTACGATTCATCGCAAAACGCAGCGTCATAACTAGGAACATGATCAGACCGATAAGCATAAACACGCCAAAAATCAGCACGGTCATCACATAATAAATTTTAAAATAACGATCATGGGTAAGTGCGTTGCCAATCAGGGCAAGCAGACAGAGCGCCGAATAGATATATTGCGCCTGCTTCATCCGGTGAATGAGCCCACGGTAACCCTGACCGAACACACTTTCAAAAAACTCATAAAATGCAGGAACAAGCACGAACAGACTAATATCAAACAATAACGTATATACTCGATCCCCATACGGATAAAACGTAAACAAAAAGGGCGAATACGTGACCACAAGCAAGCCAAGCGCCAAAATAACAACACACAGACTAAGCCACATTCGCCTTGCCTGTCCCTCCAAAAAGAACGAGCAAAATGCCATAATGAGCGCGACCAGTACAAATGAGAAGCCGATCACCACATCCGTCAGATCGGAGCTGACATACGCAGTCAAAATATCCTGATAATCGCCGATCAGAATGCCTTTCGTTAATCCAATCTTCTCCCGTGCCGATTCGACCCAGATATAGACCATTTTGTACGAATCATCTCGGGTCAGTGGTAATAATAGCTGGTTCTGCTCATACGCATAGCCGCGTCTGGACTCATAGATTTTGTTATCATCCAGATACACGATCACATGCTTACCCTGTAATTCACGAATGAGCAGACCGGAGGTATTCCAGTTCAGCTCCGGCAACGGAATACGAATCCATGCGGAAGAGCTATTCACCGGCTTGCCATCCTTCATTAACTGAGATGATGTCCAGTAGGCATTCTGGTCATCATTCCACGGTTTCGCGGTAAATGTATTTTGTGCTTGCCAGCGTACCTGCCAGTAATCGATACGCTGAAACTTCTGATCCTCACGCGTATTTGTAGACAGCGACAGGGCAAGCAAACCGACAATCATGATCAATAAAAATAGTACAAACGCCTTGGACATGGTTTTCATGGAGCACCTCATTATCAGTCAGTCTGTCCAGCAGCCAGCTTTATTCAGGTGGGCGACAGAGCCACCAATATATCGTCCTTCAAATTATGTATCTATGTATGCAGCTTAGAATCGTTAAATCCCACAACCTCTATTATACTGCGTCCATTGTGGGAGGAACACTACTAAATTCCTAGTCTCTACCAAATCAACTGTGTTTGTCCATTTTTAGAACGAGGGGCGGCTGTCCACTTGTACCGAATCGGCTGTTTGGTGATCGGATAGGACGGGTAAGCTCCAGTAGGGAGGCATATTGCCCTCCAAAATCCGTAAAGGCAAGGAGCTGATCAACATGGCAGACAAGAAGCATTATGATGATGTGTTCTGGAAGACACGGGACACCCTGCTGGATGACGAGGATGCCCAGCCTGTGGATGAGGAGCTGGAAGCCGAACTGCCGCGCGATGCGGAGCTTGCGGTCATTCATCCAGAGAGATTGGACGAGCCGATCATTCATACGATTGTCGATGAAGAGGATTCGGATACCCATCCACAGGCAGACCCGGAAGACGAGGCTTCTGATGCGAGTCAGGTTACAGATCGGGTGCCAGGGGATGACCCTGAATGAATCGTCATGATGCAATAGAGTGGTATCGTTGTGTCTGATAGGTATCCATGAATAAGCTATGATGAATAGATGTTGGATTTTAGCTTATAGCAACTATTCCGACAAGCAATACGAGCAAAGGCTCAGTAAGGCTACGGGCAGATTTTTAATTTTGGACTTTGGATTTTACATCTACAATCAATTTTTATGCTTACAATCAATTGAAGTAAAACAATAGATGAAAATTTTGCCTGTAGCTCAGCATAGACAGAAAAATATCCGCTATATCACTCCCAGGTGATGTAGCGGATATTTTTATATGCTTGATTTACTTCCGTCCATAATCGGCTTTGATCTCGCCCCAGCTTCGTGTTTCCCATTTCAGTAGCTTATTCGTGTACTTATGGGTACGTAGCCATTCCTCTGCACGGTCGACCAGCTCCCAGATTTCGGCGGTCGATTCGTCACGCACGAGGGTAGAGGCTGCTTTTTTCTGCTTCACCCATTTGAGTGCATTTTCGGAGTCGCTGTAGACAGTTTTGTTGCTTCCCTGCTTATTCAGATAGGCAAGCGCGTGCACGATAGCTAAAAATTCACCCATATTGTTCGTGCCTTTTGCGATCGGGCCTTTGCTGAAAATAACCTGTCCGGTGCGGGTATCTACCCCTTTATACTCAACCGGGCCCGGGTTACCACGTGTGCCCACATCAACAGAAATGCTATCATAATCGATCTGATCCATCGGAATGTTGGTCGCAGCTGCCTGACGCTTACCATAGCTTCCGGTTTTGCTGCCTGTAGCTGTGGATTTGCTTTTAGCAGCGCCGGCAGATTGACCCCAGTGCTTTTTCCAGCCATCACGGTAGGCTTGCTCTGCCTCGGCGCGTGACTCGTATGATTTGTATTTTGCATCCTTGTAGCCGCTCGTTTGCTTCTGGCATTCCGGCCATGAGCTGTATACGCCCGGCTGGTGCCCTTCCCAGACGACATAATATTTTGATTTTGCCATAACGATTGTATTCCTCCATTACCTATGGATCGCTTGTATATAACGACTTCTATTAAACTACTTCATCACTGCTCATACACGTACGTCTATTCTATTATGACTGCTTTGTTTGTACCTTGGCAACCGAATCGGCTGGGGTCGCCAGCTCAGGCGAGACATCCCATTTGCGCCGAGCGACAAATACGGC
This sequence comes from Paenibacillus hunanensis, assembly GCF_034055775.1. Classification (NCBI taxonomy): domain Bacteria; kingdom Bacillati; phylum Bacillota; class Bacilli; order Caryophanales; family Paenibacillaceae; genus Paenibacillus; species Paenibacillus hunanensis. Next base: position 4,604,845 of record NZ_CP139194.1, read on the forward strand.
ACAGAATAGCAGCAGCAATCCATTGACGATAAACACATATCGGATATCGAGTATCGAGCCCAGCAGACCGCCAATGAGAGGCCCTGCCATCGTAGCGATCTGAGATGCCGACTGGTTCAAGCCAAATGCGCGTCCACGGAAATCAGACGGCGTCACCTTGACGATCAGCGCATTAATCGACGGCATCACGGCAGCGAAGAACAGTCCGTATCCAAAACGCAGCATGCCAAAGCCCCATATATTAGCGAGCAGGAACTGCAATACATTGCCGATCCCACTACCGATCAAGCCAATCAGAAGCACCTTACCAAAGCCAATACGCGAACCAATCTTCCCCCAGCGCGGCGCCATAATCAGCGTAGCCACCCCCACCGCTGAAAACACAATGCCCGCACTCAGTGAAGCACTGCTCGTCGATACGCCCAGCCCTTTGACATAGATCGTAATGAGCGGCTCCAGAATCATAACCGAGAAGTTAGCCACCCCTGTTAAGACGAGTAGCGAGACAAAAATCGGATTCGCAGCTGCCTGACGAATATCGCTGAGTACGTTAGAACGCTTCGCCGAACGATTAAAGTTATGCTCCTTCACCCAGATCGTCGCGATTAGCGCCGCAATGAGCACGATTAGCGCCGAAAACAGGAACGCATTACGGTTACCTATGTAGTAGCTGACCACTCCACCGATCAGCGGCCCAATAATCGTACCTGTTGCGCCTGAGGTCGCCATAATGCCAAGCGCATAGCCTGTCTTGTCCTCCGGTGTATTTGTACCGACAAGTGCAATCGATGCAGGCACAAACCCTGCCAGCAAGCCTTGAAATAAACGCACCAGCAAAAATACATACGGATCGGTCACAAAGTAGCTAATCAAATACAGTACCGCCAGACTAAAGCCAGAACGAATCAGCATCGGCTTCCGTCCATACTTATCCGACAGTGAGCCCCAGAATGGAGCAATCAAGGCACTCGCTAGGAAGGTAATCCCAAAGGCGACACCTGACCATACTTCCAGATGGCGAGTCACTCCCAGCTCGGTTTCCAAAAAGATCGGCAAAAACGGAATCGAGATCGAATACGCCATACTGCAAAAGAAGACACCGACCCAGATCACCACAAGATTACGCTTCCAAGAAAACTCCATGCACGCCCACACATCCTTTCGTTATCGTCCATTCTACTCCTGTTGGGCAAAATCTCCAAATTGAGACAAATGAAAGCTGTGAATGAACAGTGGATAGATACGATAGGCATAAATGATCTATTTTGCAGATAAGCATAATAAGGAAAAAGGAGCTCCACCCTCGTAAACGATGTCATGATGCTCATTTGCGGGTAAAGACGAGTAGGCGCTGTCATAGGGACGCTCAACATGGAGACCCGGACATAGCTGGATCACCAGTTCAGCATACAAATTCATGACAATTGAGGAGATGATCGGCATGAGTACGAATTTTGATCATAATAAAGACGCAGCTGCACAGGAATATAACCGTTACCGCACCATGGATGCCGTGACTGGACATGACGAACAGGAGCTACGCAGCATTCCAGATAATGAGCTGGATACGGTACAGCCTACAGTACGGGATGAGGATGGCGTACGCTCGGTGGTGAGTGAGCCAGAATCGGTTAACCGTCTGGAGGATGAAGCCGATGCAGGAGTGATGGATCAGGCGATCGCGACCGATCGTGGGATGCATGGACATGTAGCTTCTGACGAGATTGCGCCAGCAGGAACGATTGGTATGGAGGACGACATGAATACAGTTGATGTCGATCAAGAAGAATACGCACTGGACGATGAGGATGCGCCACTGCCAGACGTACCGGATGCCGATGAATTTAACGGCGGCGAGACGCCAGAAGACCCATCCGTGCCTTCGTCATATGATCAGGATGCTCATGGGACAGATCTGCGTAATGGCTCGGTTGGAGATGATGAGATTGTAGATGATGTGGATCGTCGTCTCGTGTGAGTGATTGATTGCATATAAAATGGTTGCACATAAAGTGATGGTGTAGGAATAGCTTCCATATTAACTATATCGTACAGCATAATTTTAGTTCACAGAGATATGGCTGTAGATTGCAGAAGGATAGTTACGCTGTGATTTCAGCTGTGACGAATGAAGATAGATGAAGGCAGATATAGAGCATGCTGTAACAAATAAATTCGAATATGAGCAGGGTACAGACCATTTTATATAGCAATGGAGGGATAATGATGAGTGAGGATCGTTCCAAACCGGAAGAGCAGGAAGAAAAGAATCTCGTGACCGAGCGCGACAATGATGAGTCGTTTGGCTTGTTCCGTGAGGATTCATTCCCTGGCGCAGGAGATGATGAGGTGCAGAAGCGTATTATTCATAATGAGCTGCCACGGGATAATACGTTGCTGGAGGATGAGGATGAAGAATAAATTGATAGTTACGATGAATTTAGGCTGACCGCTTCAAACATTCAAATTCATTTTTTGTTTTTATATACATGAACAATTAGGTGTTTTGATTAATTGCTAAAGGCTCGCATTGTCTCCATAACTTGGACAATGCGAGCCTTTAGTTTAAGACTTATTTGAAATTATAGATAATAACTAATTATGCACTGATTCTGAACTTCAGCTATAATTCCATGACATTCACTCGACATTTATCCCTACTAAACTATAAAGTACATTTATACCACTATCCTATAAAAACAACTGCATCTTTACGCTGAAATGCGAGCGGTAGTTTATCTCGAAGTCCTGCTATCCTTTCAAATATCTTATCTTTTTGTTCCTCATTCAAAGATTTCGCCGCCCATTCTTTTATAAGCATTAGTTCCGCAATGATATGAGGTACATCTTCCTCTTCTACATCAACACCTGTCAGGAAGAGATCGGTCCATTGTAGACCTAATGATTCAATTGCAGGTAACCAACATTCCTTAAAAAATGACTCCGTAGCAACTGGAATGAAAAATTCCTTTTCGAAATCGTTTTTTGGGTCAAGAATTAATGCACTGATAGCCATAATCTATTTACCTCCAAAGATTGCACTAAACTTGTGATCAGGAAATTCTTTTCTTAATTTGTTTACACTATTTTCTACTGCCTGTCTTAATTCGGGTGTGTCTCCGTCTAATCTAAAAATAAATTCTCGGATATGCTTAATGTCTTCAAGGTTAGGTATTTCTGATGAGCTATTCTTAGTTGCCCTTGTAGCAGTCGCCTTTTCTAGAGCATCAATCCGATTGCTCGTTTTAGTAAAAATCTGTTTATCTGCAAATTGTTGTGGAGTTTGCGCAGGCAAACCTGTTTTGGGATTGACTTTGTTGAGACCTTGAGCAGATTTATCCTCATAAAAAATCTTATTCACCAAATCAATCTCATCTAATTCTCCTATTGATTCTCCTCTTTTGTTTACTATTTCAACTTCTTTAGCACTTTTAATTTTTGGAGCTTTGCTCGCTCCCTCAGCCCCAACCTTCCCAGCCGAGCCTTTACCTTCACCCTGAATTAAATGAACCAAATCCTTCGCACTTTGTAAAGTGTTTTTCGTCCCCTGCACGACCGCACCCGATCCATGCACAATCCCAGCCACACCTGCAACGCCTACAGACACACCGAGTGGAGCCGTAATCAGACCTGCGTCCAATGCAATACCGCCACCTTCAGCCGTAGCTCCACCTGCGACTTCCGTTCCACCCAGTGCAGTCGCTACAAGGTGACCGAGCAGCTCGCCAGTTTTATGAGCGACGGGATGCTCCGTTGGTGTCGGGCCTTTCTGGGCAAGACCCCATGTCATATCGCTGATCATCGCCTCTTTGGCGCCATCGTAGCCTTCCTTCGCGGTATCGACGCTCTGGCCTACGGTCTTCGCTACGCTCTGGTAGGCGCTGCGTACTTGTTGCCCGGTTACTTTGGCCTGTTGTTTGGCGTGCTGGATCGTTTGACCGAGCTGATGCTGAACCTGCTGTTCCTTTTGCTGGATCACCGAAACATCGTGCTTCATCGTCTGACTCAGGCGGTGAATATCGTCGACAAACTCGGTTTTCGCCTGATGTAGGAAGGCTTTGGTGCCTTGCTCTGCCTGCTTGGCAGCATGATTGGTCGCTTTAACGGCATGCTCGGTACCCTGTACGACAGCTTGCGCGCCATGCTCTACCTCCTGCTTGATCTCACGACCTGCCTTCATGGCGGCGTGGTACGTTTCACTGACTTTATGCTGTGCGTGATGCACGAGTGGCGTGACGGCTTGTTTGACGGCGGTTTCTGCCTTTTGCTCTGCTCGAACTGCGGCATGCGTGACCTGACTTACCCGATGCTCGGCATTATGTACAGTTTGCTTGATGCTGCTTTCCACTTTGTGCTCTGCATGCTCGACAGCGTGATACACTTCCTTGCTTTTTTGCTCGACGGCGTGAGTGACATGATGCACGGCCTGTTCGGTATGTTCGACCGCGTTCTTCACTGCCGGATGACTCTCGACAGCATGCTCGATCGCACGGCTGACTGTATGCTCTGCTTGCTTGGCTTTCTCCGTAAAGTGACTAACCGCTTGCTGAACGTGCTGTTCGACCTTATGCTCGGCCTGTACGACTTTCTTTTCTGTTTGCTGAAAGGCTTGCTTTGCCGCGTGACTAATATTGATGGTGTCGTGTGCGACTTGTTTGACGACTTTTTCGGTTTTTTGCTCGACGTGCTGGACAGCGTGTACCGTTGCTGCTACCGCATGCTTGGCAGTGTTCGCGAGCTGCTTCTCTTTATTCCCAGCCCAGTGTGCGATTTGTCCAAAGATTGACATGGCCTCACTCCTCCTATGAATGTGCAAGATTTCTACTATTCTCTATTTAGCGCAGCTATTCCCTAAGCTACTTTGTTTATTTTATATACATGCTGACATATGGATAGAGGCATTTATGGTCAATTTTACATATATTATCAGTTTGTCCTAAAAATAATTCCTAAGTCCGTAAGCGGCTCTGTGTTTATATCCTACGAATAGCATATTTTTGCAGAAATGTGCATAATCATTGCGTCAACAAGTGAGTAGATGACGCGCACAGTATACAAGTAGGCTATGGACATATGGAAAAACCCTCTACCTTGTGTCTGTAGCACTAAGCATTCAAGCATCAGCCAGACGTGATAGAGGGTTGATATCCTATCTATATAAGATGTATCCAGGTTGAGTGCAATATTTATGAAGCTTACCCAATAAAATACAATACTTTTTAGCAAACCATACAGCACAATGGAATACAGTGCAGAATTTTCAGAGGTGCCCTGAATGTTTGCTCTTTAATTTGTTGTGATCGTTTATTGGAATGATTTATTAGTACTCTGCTCATCTGTTTATTCCGGATAACATATACTGAGCAGACACTCAACACACGTCCAGCAACTCGGTATCGTTCACTAGCCACTCCAATACGATTCCGTTTATCAGATACCCGCTTTCGTAGAATTGATCGCCAGCTCCCATTTCAATTACACCTTTTCCAGCACAATAATACACGTACTATCCGGAAGCGGTACTGGCATCTCCCATTCATCCGTAATCCGTACCCGATGCTCCAGCGCTTCCGTATAGCCCTGCTGCAAAAATGCCTCCAAATGCACAACGCGTACCTGTTCACCCAGTGTATTCTCGATGAATTCACGATATCCCGTTGGTGTCAAATAACCAAACTGCTCCTGCACCTCATGCACATAGGCTTCCTCGCCCCATGTGTAGGTGTACAGGAATTCCATCGCATCATTAACAGGCATCTGCACGGTTTGCTCGTCCAGCACATCATAACGGATCGCTCGTCCTTGGAAATCGCGTGCATAACGTTCCAGCGCGGCCATACCATCTGGCTCGAGAAATGTAATTCGTCGCTGTTGTACGGTTGGCTCGGTCATGATGCCATCACGAATGATGATCCGCCCACCGCTCGGCAATACATCGCAAGCGCTGAGTAAGGCAGCGGCAACAGTATCCAGATTGAACTTACGACCATTGAGCGGAATGTACGAATACAACTCATGCAGAATCGATGAGAATAGAATCGTGTCTACGCTGCCCTGCTCAATCGTCTCCTTTAATGCCAGTGCATCGCCCTTCATCACTTCCCAGCGATGCCCTTCCAGACGACGACGGCGCTCCAATGCTTCGATGACATTTTCGGATATATCGATCCCGATCGCGCGTCGATCTGGCATTTCCTGCTCCAGCAGATCGAGCATTACGCCACCGCCTGGCCCGATATCCAGTACGGTATTTCCGGTCACATAACGCAGCAATAATCGTTTGTAATCGACCGACTGGTTCATCGTAGCCAGATAACTCTCCTCGTTATGGAACCGATCGTATGCATCCCGGCGCAAGCCGAACAGGTCGTATAGCATCAACACTGCTTTCTCATATAGCGGTGACTTCTCTGCTTCTACGCAAAATTCGATCAGCTTCTCAGCAGCCGCTGAGAACTGGAAGTTGAAGAATACCGTATCGGCAATATGCGGCTCGGTCATCAGCTCGTATTGCAGATGTGGACTATCTGCGGGTGGCTCTCCTGCATGTAGCGCCTCCCAGCTCCAATCCGATAGATACTTCTCGATCATCCGCTTCTTATACAGATTGATCTTCTTCACGCCTTTATAGTCATAATACAGGCTATTCATCAGCCGCTCGAAGCTAATATGCTTCACCTCGGCTGGCACCAGACGTGCGATAAGCGCGAATACCTTGCTGAATTCCTCCAGTGAAAAATCCTGGAGCGCCGCTTCCACATACCAGAATGTATGCTGCTCCAGTCGCTGGAATACCTGCTCGATTCGCGCTTCCTCAGACAGCTCCGCCAGACGCTCCAGCGTATTCTCTCCGCGTGCCTCACTACCTGTACGTAATCGTAAAATACGACTCTGCACATCCAGCCCCTGCGGCTGCTCACCATACGCGATAGCATGCACAAGCACGGATAGCTCATCTCGCACCTGCTGCCATAGCTGCGGCGAAACGGCTTCGATAATACAGCGATTCAGCACGAGCAACGTGCTTTTTAACTCCTCCGGCGACAGGGTGCCTTGCGCGACCACGTCCGCCAGCGGCAGATTATCTGCAAATGGCACCTCTCCACGCAAAAATTGACCCAGCAAGCCATGCGTACGAATGAGTAGCGCGACCAGACGCTCACGTTCTCCGTCTACACTTACCGCACGCTCGTATAGCGCCGCAGAGCCTTCATTATGCACAAACAGATTAATGCCATCCTCCTGCCAGCGGATACGCTGACGTGCCGTACCGCCCTTCGCTGTCTCTGCCCAGCAGAGCGTTTCTTCCACAATATCCCGTAGCCAGTACGATACACGCAGCTGATCCAGAATACGTAGGGTACGCTCCACATAATCCAGCACCGGATTCGCTTCGTTCAGCTCACGCAGGGTGCTTACACGCTCCAGATTAACGACTCGCTCCTCTGCGGATACGAGATAGCTAAGCCAGCGCTCGGTTACCGTACCATCCACCTCATGTTGACGATATTGTTCTATTGCAGCCAGCGTATCCAGCATGATGATTGCCCCTCTTTCGTTCGTTCATTTGTACCCAGCTTATCTAGCGTTCATCTTCAATTCAGTCCATTTATACGATAGGCTATGAGCGATCTGGAAATTCTACAAATTCCTTCCCGACCGAATAGCGTTTGCCGCGATTCACGATATCGTCCAGCCAGCGACTCAACTTCACACCACTCTCCTGCGCGGAATAGAATACTTTGTATGGAGATAACGTATGTGGTGTACCGCGTCTTTTCTTGCGTCCACCTACTCCATAATCGGTAATGAAAAAGTGATAATTATCCAGCTCCTGTCGTAATCGACGTGCCGAATCGAGCATGCCCAGTGACCAGTCATTCGTAATTTCCAGATCATCGCTGACCAGCCCCTTGGTGCGTTCATTTAATACTGCCTCATACGAAGGCAGTACCTTGTCGTATACGGTATTCGATTGCAGTAATATCGCATTCACTGGCAAGCGCTTCGCATTCGCACGGAAGGCAGCACCGATCAGATCATGCTCAATCTCATAACCAAATGTACGCTGGAAGTCCGCTTTCCATACCTCATCGATAATATGCGGCCAGCGATGTGAAGACAGATAGGAGCCATCTGCATAATGGTACACCTGCGCATTCGGATAATGCTCAGCAATATGGGGCGCCCAGAATGCCGAGCCGAAGCCGCCTGCACTTGCGCCAGCGATGAATAGCTTGTCTGGCTCTGGTAAGTGCTGGAACATCCACTCCAATCCGCGCAGTGTATTATCACGTCCACTATAATGCGCGGTGAACGTCAGCTTCCCACGATCTTTATATTTCACCTTGTTATTCCCGATATGAAAGTCCCCAGTCGCATAAGGGATGTAGACGATATTCCAATCTCGAAATGGATTATCCCGGCGTTGATTGTCCAGCATACCGCCCAGCAGATCAGGCTTATAAAAGGGAATATTGGCAAAATAGTAACCCAGCTCTCGATTTTGCAGCAGGGTGCGCAGTCCGAACGGCTTGGTCGCCGTATGACGATTCCAGCTAATGCCGCCACCGGAAAAATAGACGACCAGATTATTGCTGCGTCCTCTACGGGTAAGCAAATAATAATCTGAGCCATCACCGGATACCGCCTTACCACTGAGGCTGATTCGATTCCATTTATATAACGGCGATTGGTCGAAGTGCTCGATCAACGAGGGACGCTTGATAATAAATACGATCACGGCGATGACGATCAACGCCAGCATAACCCATTCAATGCTGGATACGATCATGGTTGGTTCCTCTTTTCTGGGATGCAATTTGAGAGAGTAGAGTGAAGATCGGTAGATGAATAGAGCTTCGATTCATTGCAGCGACTCAGGTCACCGGACGGATGATCGATACTCGGGTTCGGCGAGGTGTACGATTCGCCTTGCGTCCCTTGAGTAGCCATAGCTCTGGTGTGTCACGCACATCACGTACCTCCAGCTGAAATGGCGTGTGCGGTAACGCTCGCGCAAATCTCAAAAATAGCCGATTCCCGTCCACTGCCGATCCTGTTACCTTTACTACCTGTGGACGGCTCATGCCAGAGGACAGATGTAGCAGCACCTCACCGATCGAATCCGGGTCAATTCGCTTGTTATAGGTGATCATCACCTCAGCATCGTCCAGTCGCAGACCGGATGAAGGGAGCGGTGGCTCGGCATACATATAACCGCCAATATGATATTCATATGCCATCCAGGTGCGATATCCAAGCGCATACGCATGATGCTCAAAATCATCCAGCCAGCGGCGACCCTTGATCATACTCGCCCGTGAGCCGATATCTGCCTGAATGCCGAGTGGCAGATCGGGATAACGCTCACGAATCGAAGCGGCAAGTGGCTCGTATTCGCGAATATAGTCGGCAGGCAATCCACGCTTCATCCAGTCCGGCCAATGCGTCTGTAGCACATGAAGATCCGGCTTCACCAGCTCAATCATAGATACTGCATCCAGCCCCTGCCATTCGCGTAGCTTGCGCGCGGCATCGTCATCGCGCACCGCGAGCGACCAGGTAGCCACCTGAATATCCGGTCGCAGCTCACGCGCTCCCTTAGCACCATTGATCAGCTCATGAATAAGTCCGTTCACTGCATCCACACGCAGATCAATCCAGGCTTCGTATAGCTCAGGTACCCGTGTGTAATAACGCGAAGATGACGTATCACGGAATTCCGGCATCTCTTCCCCATATCGTGCACGGAATGCCTGTGCTGCCAGCGGCCCTACGTCTCCGTACACTCCGCGCTCTAGTCCATTCCACTCTGGAAAATAAGGCTCTGCCACCTCCACACCATCAAACGGCACATTCGACAGCACGTATGACAGCACTTCTTTTTTCCATTCTATATATTCAGTTGAAAAATGGGAAAATCGCTCAAATCCATCATTAATCGGTCGCAGTAGCTCCATACGCCACTGCTTCCACAGCGGCGGTGCATGCTCTGCGCTAAATGTACCGTTGCCCAGCACAAGCGCCCAGACCGCAATCTCTCTACGCTGCAATGCCTCCACCAGGCGCAGATCAACCTTCTGCTCATTCACGACAAAATAATGCACCGTACGATAACCCGCCAGTACCAGCTCATCCGCGATACTATCGGGTGAACGATCGGCATAATACGGGAATAACGGATCGATCTGAATACTAGCTCCACGCAGCGCCCACGGGCGTCCTGCACCTACATTCGGCTTCATCGCGAATATCCTCCACGCTTATAAGATGAACGTGTGCGTACTCCAGCAGGCTTGCGCTCTCGCAAAAATAATCGCGCCGCTCTGCTTGCACACCAGATTGAAAAGACAGCAAACCATGCGCCCCATACCACAGGCGGCAAAAAGAATTGACGAGCAAGCCCTGCTGCATCTCCAGCAGCTGAAGGCGAGGTGACAGACATGAGTAGAATCGTAAGTGCCGATATGACCGATTCCTCTAATGTCAAAAACATAATGAGCATAAAATAGCCGTTACGTAGCCATTCCGGCCCGATCAGCATCAAAATGCTCACCACGATAAAGCCGATCAGCCAGATCACTCCAAATCCATGATGCACATACAGAATGAGCATCATCAGGGCAATCGATGCTGTAACGATAATACCTACGCGTTGCTGACGCTTGTGATACAGATAAAACATCCACACCACAAAGATCGATGAACCCATATAACCAGCAAGTCCAATCGGCAGACCGCTCCATGCCGACGTGATCATCGAATAGGTCACTCCACTATGATCTGCATTTAATTCAATTCGACTGACTCGCCCGGAGGTGAGCAGCGTAACCATCGCATGGCTGAACTCATGGATCATCGTATCCAGATTGCGAAATAACGACGAGAAAGGGATCAATCTCGTCAATACTGCCGAAGCTAGCAGCAGTAGAATCAATTTCAGCCAGTTGTTCAAAGCTTCACATCCTTACCCGTTTTAGTTGCCACTGCCACGTTCTATCGCCAAATCGCGCAGCAGCAAGCCTTTTCACCATTTTACCGTGCGTACGAAGCGAACACAATTTGAACGACTACTTATTTTTGAGGCAGGTGAAGCAATTGCTCAGCGATTATGCGCATAGTTGCTTAACCAGAGATACGTACTCTTTTCATATCGGAATCCATTCTTGATCGGTAAATGGATGGTAAGTAGATAATCAACAGACCGATCATTATGCATTTATCTATATTTTGAATAGATAAAAATATATTTGTTTATTTAATTATAGACAAAATAACAATTCATCTATAAAATAAGTATAAAATCAATCAATTATCTATCAAGGAGCTGATATCGCATGGATCGCAGGAAAGAGCTGCAACAGCAATATAAAGAAACGCCGATCGAAGCTGGCGTATATGTCGTTCGTAATCTAGCAGAGCATAAGGCATGGGTAGACAGCCTGCCTAATTTGCGTTCATTAAATGGTAGAACCTTCTCGCTCGATATGGGCTCGTTTGTCCATCGTGAGCTACAGGCGGATTGGTCGCGTCTCGGGAAGGAGCAATTCACTATCGATGTACTGGAGATTGTGAAGCCACCGGAGAATCCATTTGATAGTCATAAGGATCTGCTGTATGACAGACAACAGGAATGGACAGAGCGTTTGCGCGCTGAAGGCTGGAATCTGTATCAACCGCTGGAGAAAAATACGGCGTTGTAAGCTAAACGGTGCGATACAGCTACAATTCAGCGCATCGCTCTGCATTGTGTATCTAACCTAACATGCGGCATTTGTGCATCTGTTATGCATACATCCCTATACAATTAAATGAGTAAAAGTAAACGAGGCAGCCTATGTTATTGCATATGGCTCATCTTCTCCCCTATCACCCTGTACTGGATCGCTATCCGGTTCAGGGTGATTTGCTTGGGTATGGTATACTGGTAAGCAGATTGCGGCAGCGGCTGGGAAAGGATTGCCCTGGCTTATGCCTTTTCCAGATCGGACATCCGTATACCAGATGATGAAAGAAAGAAGTGGAGCCTTTTGTTTCTCAATATTTTGTTCGGTGTCGTATTGCCGATTATTGTACTGATCGTGGCAGGCTCGGTACTGGAGCGTATTTTCCGACTCGACCTGTACACCCTGTCCAAAATCAACTTTTACTGCATTACACCAGCAACGGTATTTATGAGTATGTACCATTCCAATATGAATCCAGAGCTGCTCGGTAATGTGATTCTGTTTTATGCGCTGTATGTACTGCTGTTATATATCGCTGGTTCGATCACCTCGCGGATAATGGGCTATCGCAATGGTAAAAAAGCCGCTTTTAACAATAGCATCATGCTCGATAACTCCGGTAACTATGGCTTGCCCGTGAATCAGCTTGTATTTAATGGGGAGCCGCTGGCGGCATCAATGCAGGCGCTGATTATGTCGCTGCAAAGTCTGCTGACCTTTACGTATGGAGTTATCTCGATTCAGGGTTCTCGGCTACAGGGGAATTATCGTAGTGTAATTGTCGGCTTTTTGAAAATGCCTGTTCCTTACGCGCTCGTGCTCGGGCTATTGCTACATGTGATGGCTGTGCCGCTACCTGCGATGCTGTCCCAGCCGCTGACTTATGCGCAGCAATCGATGGTGGCGATTGCACTGATCACGCTGGGTGCTCAGATCGTCAAATATCCGCTACGGCTGTATCGCAAGGATATTTACCTGAGTATGGCACTACGTTTATTTGGCGGGCCGCTGATCGGGCTGCTGCTTATTTATGTCTTGGGCTTGAGCGGTATTCCTGCTCAGGCACTGCTGATTGCCTCCGCGATGCCTACAGGTGTGAACACGTCGATTCTGGCAGAGGAGTACCGCAATGAGCCAGACTTTGCTGCTCAGACGGTATTGCTATCTACGATGGTTAATGTGTTTACCATTACGATTGTGATCACCCTTTCGCATTATGTAGCGTAACGAAAGCTTGCAAAACTTGTTTTCAAGGGAGTATACATTTTATACTGATACTGTTTGCCCTGATTGTACGCATTCGTCTAGACCTGTACTCGTTCGTATCGATATAGACGTATGATGCTACTGCGTGTCAGCAGCCTGTACATTCAGCTACGGCGATTTATTCATTTCAAAGGAGTGAGCATATATATGCTACGCCAACCACGTCAAGCTATCGTATTTTTCCTGATGTTCAGCGCACTACTACTCGTTCTTGCAGGCTGCGGCAATGCAAGTAACAGTGCTGGACAGAGCAGTACCTCATCCAGTAGTCAGACCGAATCGGGCACGACGGGATCAGACAACAGCAGCACCAGCAGTGAGCAAGGTGAAGCTAGCAGCACCGACAGCAACGCACCATCTGCTAATGACAATTCAGCAAGCTTCAAGCAAGCCAATGATCCAATTGTAACGATTGAGATGGATGATGGTCAGAAGATTGAGCTAGAGCTCTATCCTAAGGCTGCACCGAATACGGTGAACAATTTTATTTCACTGGTGAAAAAGGGCTTCTATGACGGACTGACTTTCCACCGTGTGATTCCTGGCTTCATGATTCAGGGTGGCGATCCGAACGGGAATGGCTCCGGTGGCCCTGGTTATAGCATTCCAGGTGAGTTTACCGGAAATAATGTACAAAATGATCTCAAGCACACTCGTGGTGTACTATCGATGGCACGCGCTGGCGATCCAAACAGCGGCGGCTCTCAATTTTTCATTATGGTTGCCGATGCTTCGCAGCTTGATGGACAATATGCTGCCTTTGGTAAAGTGATCAGCGGCATGGACGAGGTCGATAAGATTGTGAATGTGCCAACGGGTGACATGAATAAACCCAATACACCGCCAGTAATGAAAAAAGTAACCGTTGATACCAAAGGTGTCGATTATCCAGAACCAGAAAAAAGCAGCAGCAACTAAGCATTACATCGCTGCATGGTATGAACAGTAGCAGGCAGAGTCATTACGGATAGAAAGCCGTAGCCACTCTGCCTGCTTTTTCATTTGTAACAAGATATGTACAAAACTATTTTTAACTATTTAGACACTTAGCCATTTGACCGATATATACATTACCCTGTTCATTAAACAGGACATGCGGCGCAGATCATAATTGGCTCACCGCACATTATTAAACGGAACTCATATTCAATCAGGGCAAATTCATCGAAAGGTGAAGACGCAAAGCCATGGGTCTACAGCGAAAGTGCAGGGTTTCGCCACGATAGCCGGTTGCCGAGGAATACCTGATAGGTATGAATCGAAGGAGTCCGATTCATCATGAGCAACAACGCTAATTATTTAAAAACCATCTGGATCACGATGCTTACACTGCTGATCCTGCTGGGAGGTTTACCTATGTCATCCGCTCATGCGCAATCGGCTCAGAAAGCCACCTGGCTGTGGAATACGCAATTGATTGCCACTTCCTCAGCTGACGTGCTGCAATTTGCCGCATCCGAAGGGATCAACCTGATCTACCTGCAAATCAACCGTGATCTGGATGCTGCGGTGTATCACCACTTTATCGCCGCTGCCTCTGCACAGGGCATTGCTGTGCAAGCATTGGACGGTACTCCTTCCTGGGCGCTGGATTCCCAGCGTTCTCAGCTACAAGCCTCGCTCGACTGGATTACCTCTTATCAAAATACAGCGGGTGCCGATGAGCGCTTTAGCGGTATCCATATCGATATTGAGCCTTATCTGCTGCGCGAATGGAAAACGAAACAGAGTAAAGTCATCCGCGGCTGGCAGCAAAGCGTGCTAAGCGTTGTACAAACCGCACGCCAGCTCGGCATCTCCGCTTCGGCTGATATTCCATTCTGGCTGCATACCCTGTATACAGCCGATCAGCAAACGACACTGAGCAGCTGGATGATGCAGCAATACGATTCGATTACCATTATGGCGTATCGCGACCGGGCTGATGCGATTGTCGATGTTGCCTCGGCAGAGCTTGCCGAAGGTGTAACTGCGGGCATCAGCGTGTATGTTGGTGTGGAAACGAATGCTTCCGCAGAAGGAAATGGGATTACATTTTACGAAGAAGGCGCAGCCTATATGAAACAACAGCTTCAGATTGTTAATGATACAGCTTCAGCTTATGCTTCCTTTGCCGGAGTAGCTGTGCATGATTATGCGGGCTGGACAGCATTGAACAATCGCTAATGATCCTGCACGATTAAAATGACTGCTCTTTGCTTTTTGAGGGGCAGTCATTTTAATATATAACAATAGGGACATATTGATCAGTCTGCCACAAATGACTGCAATTGCCTGACTATTTGCCTATATCCCCTAATTTCAATCTCTACAATTTAAACAATTGCTTCTTTTAATGGGGTGAATGTGACAAAAATGTTATGCAATAGTATCGTTTGGAGACTGATTGGCAGGTCGCTTTGCTGGTATGATGGAACACGGGAACAAGAGAAATTTATTATGTAAGGAGCGTCTCATCTCATGCTACATATGAAACGGTGGCTAATTGTCACACTCATCATGGCACTTTTCATTCCGCAAGCAATGACCGCCGATGCGAAGGCAGCCGGCAACAGCAAGTCAGGAGCATCAACTTCGGGTAAAACGGTATATTTGACCTTTGATGATGGCCCGACTGCACACACGATGGATCTGCTAGACATTTTGGACAAGTACGATGCACACGCCACCTTCTTTATGCTCGGCCCGCACATGGAGCGTTATCCTGCGGCAACCAAGCGTATTGTCAAAGAAGGTAACGGACTCGGACTGCACGGTGTTACCCACGTTGCGAGCAAGTTCTATCACTCGCCATACAGCGCTTATAATGAGATGGTTGGTGCGAACAACAGTCTCTACAAGGTAACGGGTCAGCGTACAAGTCTTGTTCGTCCCCCTTATGGTAGCAAGCCGTATTTGAAACAGAACTTCCGTGATGTATTGCTGCCTGTTGGTGGCTTCCACCTGTGGGATTGGAACGTTGACTCGCTGGACTGGAAATATAAAAAGGATCATCAGAAGGTTTATCAGAACATCATGCGCCAGATTCACTCTGTCGAAGGACGCGGTCAAACTCCGGTTGTCCTGATGCATGATCAGCCAGGAACCTTGAAGGTACTGCCGCTTGTATTAAAAGAGCTGAAAGCCGAGGGCTACACCTTCAAAGTACTGAATAAGCAGATCAAGCCAGTGAACTTCTGGAACGACGAGCGTTAATCCATAGTTTTAATCAAAAGCTTAATTACAGCACGCTAACAGAAAAAGCCAGAGCTTGAAGCATACGCTTCACGTTCTGGTTTTTTTGCGTTTAGAAGATGAATGGCAGCCCTATTAATTTTTTTACAATTACGAAAAGAAGTGTTTCGATACCTAAGCAATTGAACAAGTAAAACCGATAATGAGGATAGAGCCTGCCATAGGGCGTAAACAAATTCAAAAGGGCGAAAGGATGATTGTGTGAACCGTTATCATGCAATATCAAAAACACGCATGTTCAAAATTTCATTATGCTTGATTCTACTGCTAGCTTCTTTTTCAAGTGCAGCAGGATCGGTGTTCGCAGGGCCAGCAAGCAACAATACGTTTACGGTCATCAATACGAATGGTGATGATAGTACAGGCTCGTTTGCATGGGCGATTGCACAGGCAGGTCAGTTCGCTGATGGTAAAGTCGTATTTGATCCTTCTCTTAAAGGCTCAACGATCACACTCGCAGGCAGTCTGACACACTGGAATCCAGGAGACAGTACATCCGTGGAGATCGGTTCGCAATCAACAGGCAGCTTCACCATCGAAGGTCTGACCGATGCTCAGGGCAAGCCTGCGATCACAGTCGATGGAAATGGATCACAAGGTATATATGCTACCGGTAGCGGAACATTCAGCATGTCCAACCTGATTATGAAAAACTTCAATGTAGTCGATACGCATGGAGGACTGGACTATATGGGTTCTGCGTTATCGATTACAGGCGAAAATTATTCCAGTGTAACGCTAAATAATATCTATTTTATCGGTAACAACAAAGCGTTTAAAAGCGGTGGCGGCATCGTGTCACTGAGCGTAGTCCAAGCTCCCTACAAGGTGACTATCGATCGTGTCAAATTCACGAACAACTCAATGGCGGCTAATGATGCCACGGACAACACGTTTCAAGGCATGTTATTTTTCAACAGCTTCGTCCAGGCTACCATTACCAACTCATTGTTCGCAGATAATACAGTCAATACACATACATCTTCAACTGGAATCGGCTCCATCAGCTCCGGTGGCGGTGCATATGATGCGATCTGGTACAATAATACATTTGCCAATAACAATCTGAATAATGATCAAGGCGCTGTGCTCGCTCCAATCGCCTATCTGACAGATGCAGGGCGACCAAATGGCGTTTCGTTTCAAAATGAATTCCGTAACAATATCGTTGCTAATTCTTCCATGAATTTCAGCGCACAGACAGATCTCTCTACCCTCATCTACAGAGCATCGCCCGATGTTCCTCCAGTAAAAGTAGGTCCCAACTTGATTGTGTCGTCTGCTGATTCCAGTACATTTAGAAACACAGATATGAAGGACTATAGATTAAATACTCAGGCTGTAGATGCGATTGATCAGGGTGACAATACGTATGTACTGAGCAGTCTCGATCTGGACGGTAACCCTCGTACCGATGGCGGCATCGTCGACCTGGGTGCACTGGAATATACACCAAGCTCTAACGCTGCATTGGATTCTGTAGCTAATCAAGCACCTGCAAGCACAGATATAACGGGCGGCAATGGAAGCTCGACTATAAATGCAATCAAATGGAAACTAAGTATGCCTGCGTCTGTGAACGAACTGGGTCTGGCTGACCTGAAAGTTCAGGATCCAACGGCTACAGTCAATCTATACAAAAGCTCTGATTATGCAAGTAATGAAATCACTGGTAGTGGAACGATCAGCATTAAGGATCATCAGCCACCTACCTATCTTTATGTCAAAGTAACCGCAGAGAACGGTACAACGGTTCAATATTATGAGCTCGCCGTATATCCGCCTGCAACGGATGTAACCTTACTATCTGCCCTGGCAGATGGTTCTGATACAAGCACATCCACCAAAATCAATCTTACTTTTGACAAGGATGTCGTTGATCTAAGCGCTAATGACATTGCCTTTTTCGATGTCACAGCTTCCGCAACCGTAGGAACAGTAAGTGGCTCCGGTAAAAACTGGTCGGTCACGATCACTTCGGTGCAAATGAAGCCTGATCCACCACCTGCTGATCAATATCCAACTTCCGGTCAGCTTCAATTCATTCTATCTTCGGGAGCCAATTATAACTTTATCGATGCTTCACCGATGGTAACGATCTACAAAGCCAAAGCACCACATGCTACACCACAAGCAACGATTGATTATGCTAACGAAAAACTGACCGGACTGGCGCCAGATACAACTTACCTCGTCAATGGTTCTACAGTTGTTGCGGACACATACGGTCATATCGTGATCCCTTCCTTCTGGATGGGTCAGACGATCAATGTGATCCAGGCTGCAAGTGCGGGCTCGGTAGACAGTCAGCCACAATCCTTGCTGATTCCGACTCGTCCACTGCCACCATTGAACCTGAGCGTGACCGATGCCACCTACGCAGAAGCGCTTGATGGCAAAATATCCGGCGTGAGTAGTGATATGGAATATACGATCAGCGATGTGGTTCAGTGGAACAATATTTATAGTAACGAGCTAACTCATCTTGCGGTCAATACGTATTTCATTCGCTACAAAGCGACAGCAAGCTCATTTGCATCCAAAGCGGCAGGTAAAATCGTTGGTGTCAAAGATCCGAATGCCGAGATCGTACCTGCACCTGTCGTGATGGCAGATGATACACTGAATACGATTATCGGACTGGATACGACGATGGAAGTTTCCGTCGATGGACAGGCATATGTACTATACAACGGCTCCAATTTGCCATCTCTGATCGGCGACCATGAAGTCAAAGTACGTTATGCAGCTACCGCGTCCAAGCCTGCTGGTCTGGTGACATTGTTGCAATTTACAGCCAACCAGCTTCCAGCCTTAACGGTAACAGCAAGTGATCCATCTGGCTCTGCCAATAATGGCAAAACGGTACTGACCATCACTTCACCAGCGTTGCCTGGTTCCGGTAATAAATGGCTCTTCAAAAACTTTGGAACAGCTACTGCTGTTCAGCCAGGAATCGGCTCATCGGTAAGCAATTATAGTGAATTGCCTACTAGCGGACTCGTGGATGCAGCCAATGGTGATTCCATCGTAGTCGTTGAAGCAGATATGAATTCCAATGTACTGCGTTATGCTATCGTTCAAGCTGTCGTCGTTTCAGAAAGCTCTGGCGGCGGTTCCAGCGGTGGTAGTTCTTCGGGTGGCGGCGGGGGTAGTCCTTCCACAACCCCTACGGTACCAACTCCTGGCACAAGCACACCAGTTACTGGTGGAAAACAACCTGTTATTGTACTTGTGAATGGCAAACAGGAAAATGCAGGCGAATCCACGACAACGATCGAAAACAATATCAAAACGACCACGATCGATGTGGATACGAACAAGCTCAAAGTGAAGCTGGATGCAGAAGGTGCTAATGCCATCGTTACGATCCCGATCTCTTCCGATTCGGATGTGAATCGAGCACAGATCGATGGGCAAGCCTTGCAAAATATGCAGGATAAGTCCGCTACGATCGTTTTGCAAACTGACCAGGCATCGTATAAGCTTCCAGCCAAAGAAATTCAACTGAGCACACTGGCTCAGCTGAATGGATTAGGTGCTATCACTTCTACTGACAATATTAAGGTATCGCTACAGATTGCTAAGTCGTCTCAAGCAGTAAGTGAGCAGATGACTCAAGCAAGTACGTCGAAAAAAGCTACACTGCTTATACCTCCATTTGACTTTAAAGTGACAGCCATCATAGCTGATAAAGAGGTAGCTGTAACTTCATTCAATTCGTATATCGAACGCACTATCCAATTACCAGATGATATTGATCCAACGAAAATCACGACAGGCGTTGTTATGCGTGACGATAACTCGATTGATCATATCCCTACTAAAGTTATCAAGCAAAACAACAGATATTATGCTGTCCTGAACAGCTTGACCAACAGCAATTATTCGGTCGTCTGGCATCCAATGACATTCGCTGATGTGAGCAATCACTGGGCAAAAGATGCTGTGAATGATATGGGCTCGCGCATGGTTGTAAACGGGGTAAACGATACTACCTTTAACCCGAATGCCAACATTACACGCGCTGAATTTGCCGCTATTATCGTTCGCGGTCTGGGACTGCCAGCAGGGAAAGGCGCAGATTCCTTTAGCGATGTGAAGTCGGATGCATGGTATGCAGGTGCTGTACAGACAGCCGTTGCTTACAAACTGATTAATGGCTTTGAGGATGGTACCTTCCGTCCACAGGATACCATTACACGCGAACAAGCGATGATGATTGTAGCCAAAGCGATGAATCTGACGGGTCTTGCGCAGCGTACACCTGCGTCTGACACAACAGCAGCACTGGCTGGCTTTGCTGACCATAGTCAGATCGGTAACTGGGCAAAAGACAATCTAGCATTAACCGTTCGCGCTAAGCTGATCAATGGACGTAACGGTAAAATGGATCCAAAAGCAAGCATGACTCGTGCAGAGGTTGCAGCCATGGTAGAACGTCTGCTGAAGCAATCCGAGCTGATCTAAACGAAACATCTGGCTATACGCTGCATGGCATGTAGCTAGACCACCATGACGGTGAACGGATCAGCGATCATGGATTGAACCCCATCATGCAATACAAATATCCGTATACAAAAGATACAACAGCCCCCTTTCTACAGAGAAAGGGGGCTGTTGTTATGCGCTCCTTTATTCATTCGCAACTAGATACC
The DNA here is from genome assembly GCF_034055775.1 of Paenibacillus hunanensis. NCBI lineage: Bacteria > Bacillati > Bacillota > Bacilli > Caryophanales > Paenibacillaceae > Paenibacillus > Paenibacillus hunanensis. The sequence goes on from NZ_CP139194.1 coordinate 4,625,732, forward strand.
AGCCATACATTTCCAGATTCGCAGTCCAGCACATTCGCTGGTATGATACAAGTACAGCCATCGAAAACGACACCTATACATACACGCTACTATGCTATTTAACGATGAAAGGACGCATACCATTATGATCAACCTTCAACCTAATATCCACTGGCAGACCCCTGCTGTTACACGCCAGGAGCGGGAGCAGTGCTATGCACAACGCGGCAGACTATTGTGGCTAACCGGACTTCCTGGTGCAGGTAAAAGCACGATCGCCTTCGCGCTGGAACGAGCACTATTTGAACAGAATAAGCTCTGCTATGTACTGGATGGCGATAATATACGACATGGACTGAATGCCGACCTCGGCTTCTCCGCAGACGATCGCCATGAGAACCTGCGCCGAATCGGTGAGGTAGCTAAGCTTATGGTGGATGCCGGACAGATTGTGATTGCCGCCTTTGTCTCTCCTTACAGCAGTGACCGTCAGATGGTGCGCCAGATGTTTGCCGAGGAGGACTTTGATGAGATTCATATCCATTGCTCACTTGATGTATGCGAGCAGCGCGATCCCAAAGGGCTGTACGCCAGAGCTAGAGCAGGTCAGATTCAAGGTTTTACCGGAATCGATGCACCCTATGAAGTACCGGAAAACCCAGAGCTAGTTATTAATACGGAGCTGCTATCGGTGCAGGAGGCAGTGCTGTTGATGATAGAGACGCTGGAGCTGGGGTCTACGCCCGTATAAAAGAACCTCTATCAGTTGTTATATGCTTTTATTTGTGCAACGATTCTATCTATCTATCTATCTATCTATCGTACTGCATGCTGATACACATCTGTGTATAATATCACGCTGTACATCAGCACTTATTTATCGAATACCTGACTATACTTCCCAGTCATAAATCTATATTTGCCAGATATACAGTACACCTATGTATCCGCATTTACTTCTTGCACTCCAATCATTCCACCTATCCCCTATACATCTGCCGCACCACCTGCCCAGCCTTTAACACGAAGCAGATGTATAGGGAATATACCGCATTTACAAATGATTTCATTACATTTACCAATATCGCTACAGCTACCAGTACAGCTTCCGATACTCCGTTGGTGTCATATTTTCCCGCGCCATAAACTGACGATTAAAATAACTGACACTCGGATAGCCAGCATCCTCTGCAATTTGTCCAATATTGCGATCTGGACGCTCCAGCAGCCATTGCTTCGCCATTTGCAAGCGAGAGCGTGTGATGAACTCCAGCGGTGTCATTTCGACCACCGCTTTGAACAGCTTGCAAAAGTAATATTCGCTAACTCCTGCGCGCTCTGCCCATTCCCTCAGTAAAAACGGCTGACATGCCTCCTGCTGCATCTGTGGGAGTAAGCCAAGAATGCGACTTTCCGCTTTGCCTGCACGCGTATTTTTGAGTGGAACTGCCTGATGAACGAACTCGGCAAGCACTGCATACGTGAGCGTGGATAGCTTGGCCTGATGCAGCATCCGATTATGCTCGGCTTCGGCTAGTAGCTCCAGATGCGCCTGCTCCCACTCACCGCGCTGTCGTAGCGTCCATAGCAGATGCCGATGGAATCCGCGCTCGATCATATAATCATGCAGTCGTTCTCCATAAAAATGCACCCACCGTACATCCCACGGATCATCCTCACTGCTGTAATAATGCTGTCGTTGATGTGGAAAATAGAGCACCGCCTGCCCACTGCGCAGCTCATGCACCGTCCCATCAATCTCTACATATCCTTTTCCAGATGCTACATAATGAATATTAAAATTGTTCAGCGCACCTTCTTCCCGTAGCACATGATGCTCTGGCTGCTGATTGTAATGCCCAACCGATTCTGGCAGGCAAAAATAAGGTTGCTCCTGCAAAGTCAGCAGTACGCTTTGTCTGGGCATATTCGTCCTCCTTAATAACAATATTGTACTAATTCTATTCAATATATTATCATTTTCAAGCGCTTATTCATTTATTATAATCACAACATAGAACAATATAGCAACCCAGACAGGAGGATCTTTTTCATGACGCAAGAACGCAAACTACGCTGGGGTATTCTTGGTAGCGCCAGCATCGCCATTCGCTCGGTGATCCCGGGCATTCAGCAATCCAGCCTGAACGAAGTAACTGCTCTGGCAAGCCGTACTCTGGACAAAGCAGAGCAAACGGCAACCGATCTGGGCATTCCAAAAGCCTATGGGAGCTATGAGGAATTATTAGCTGACGAAAGTATTGATGCCGTTTACATTCCGCTTCCGAACCATCTGCATTATGAATGGACACTGCGTGCCGCAGAAGCAGGCAAGCATATTTTATGTGAAAAGCCAATCGCTCTGAATGCAGCACAGGCCGAGGAAATGGCCGCGGCAGCATCCAAAGCTGGCGTGCATCTGGCAGAAGCATTCATGTATCGCCACCATCCGCGTTACGAGCAGATCCGCGATATTATTGCCAGCGGCGAGATCGGCGACGTGCGCGGCATCCATAGCACCTTTACCTTTAACAGCAGCGGCTCCGACGGCAACGTACGCTTCCGCAAAGATTGGGGCGGCGGCTCGCTGTACGATATCGGCTGCTATTCTATCAGCGCAGCACGCATGCTGCTCGGCAAAGAACCGTCCGCCGCTACCGTAATCGCCATGTTCTCCCCTCAGCACGATGAGGTCGACATGATGGCAAGCGGCCTGCTCGAATTCGACGACCATATCGGCGTCACCTTTGACAGTGGCATGTGGGCAGCGTTCCGCAACACACTGGAAGTACTCGGCACCGAGGGCATCATCGAAGTCCCATCCGCTTACGTAAGCCCAGGCGACGAACGCTCCAACTTCTTCGTCACCGTCGGCGACAATCGCCGCGAAGTCCAGGTAGCCACACTCAACCAATACGCAGCCCAGGCCGACGCCTTCGCCCGCACCGTCCTAAACGGCGAAACACCACTTTACGACGCCGAAGACGCCGTACGTAACATGCGCGTATTAGACGCCTGCCTGAAGTCAGCCGAAGAACGCCAACGTATCACATTGTAAACGATGCCTAGTATGTAGACCTTCTCATTCCAAAAGTACAGGTTTCTACAGCTAGCAAAAGTTTAGAATAATCAAAATATAATAAAGTTTAGTCGTATATAGTTAATCGCATTAGGTTAACCCCATATGGTATGTATAGCATAACTATCTGCAACATCATTGATTAAAAAATGCACAGCATTTTTTAAAACGGCCACACCACCCAAAACAGGATTAGAAAAGCTCCACCCACTACAACTTTCGGTGTATAGGTATATAGCTGTTCCTAACTTAGTTTGCAAGCAGCACAGAACGCAGGCAAGGAAATAAGGGAAAAGGACTCCTTTGGAGGGGCGGGAATCTTCATATACTCCTAATCCAAAAGATTCCCGCGGCTCCACCCGAGTCCGTTCCCTTATTCCTTGCCGAAGTGATTGCTGCCCCTCAACACAAGTCAGCGAGAACACCCAAACAAGCACGCAATTTTTCTAATCCTATAACACCCACAAATGAAAGGAAGGCTGATCCCAATGAAACATATCGAAATCCCAGGCGCAGGCAAACCCGTATCCACCCTGATCAAAGGCTCCGATTACTTTACCCACGATGCCTACGAAAAAGTAGTCACCAACCTTAACGCCTTTATCGAAATCGGCGGCAATACGATCGATACCGCATACATCTACTGCGGCGGTCAGAGTGAAGAAGTACTCGGCAAATACATGCAGGAGCATGGCAACCGCGACTCACTCGTTATTCTCACCAAGGGCGCTCACCACGACCAGAACGGCCCGCGTGTCAATCCAGATGCGATTCGCAACGACCTGATGACCAGTCTGGAGCGCCTGCAAACGAATTTTGTAGAGCTATATGCCCTGCATCGGGATGATGAATCCGTGCCTGTTGCAGTCATTCTGGAAGCGCTTAATGAGCATATCGAGGCAGGTCGTATCGGAGCGATTGGAGCGTCCAACTGGACATGGCAACGGATGCAGGAAGCGAATGACTATGCTGCTTCCAACGGATTGACTGGCTTTACATTTAGCAGCCCGAACCTGAGCCTTGCCAAAGCGAACGAGCCGTTCTGGGCAGGCTGTGTATCCGCAGATCAGCAAACGCTGGACTGGCATGAGCAGACTCAGCTTCCACTACTGTCATGGTCATCGCAAGCACGCGGCTTCTTCACCGGACGCTTTACACCAGAGGTGCGTGACAACGAGGATCTCGTACGCGTATTTTACAGCGATGATAACTGGGAACGTCTGCGCCGTGCTGAGCAGCTCGCTGCGGATAAAAACACGACGACCATCCAGATCGCGCTCGCGTATGTACTCAATCAGCCATTCCCAACCTGTGCCCTCATCGGTGCGCAAAATCGCGAAGAACTGCTGTCCTGCGAGCAAGGCGCTGGCATTACACTCACGCGTGACGAGCTGAACTGGCTCGATCTGAGCGGAGCAAATCCTTCTGGTGTATAAGATCATCTGAACGTATACCCACTCACTATAGGCTTAACTATAGGATATGTGTATTCGTAGCGCATTAACTTAGAATCAACAGTTATACTCATTACAATAAATGAACAGCCAGCATATGCACTTCCGTACAAAGGAAGCGATGCTGGCTGTTCATATGTTGGGTAAGATGAGCTACATAAATAAATAAGTGGTTACGAGCTTCGCGATGTTACAGGCTCCAACATACATAACAAAAGATCACGTATCAGCGGAAATTCCACATCGCCATCCCCAGCTAAAAAGTGTCCCACCTGTTCCACACGATCTAGCTCTGCCTGCAAGCATTATAGGATAATCGGCCACAAAAATAGCCAGATGCTAATAACTTCATTAACATCTGGCTATTTGGCTATCTGGCTAACCGATTGAATTGCTATTACTGCGCCGCATTCTGATATCCGAGCAACTGATGAAACGTTCCTTTCGTTTCCCGAGACAATTGACCGAATTCCCCCGTCTGCACAATCCGTCCATCATCAACGACGACGACCTGATCGGCATTACGAATTGTAGATAGACGATGGGCAATAACGATCAGCGTAATGCGACCTTTAAGCTTATCGAGCGCCGCCTGTACCTTCGCTTCATTCTCGGTATCCAGCGAGCTTGTCGCCTCATCCAGAATAAGCACTTCCGGCTTACGCAAAATCGCTCGCGCCAGTACGACACGCTGACGCTCACCACCTGACAAGCGCACGCCACGGTCACCGATAATCGTATCCAGACCTTCCGGTAAACGGCGAACAAATTCATCACAAGCCGCAAATTCCAGCGCTTCCCACAGATCGTCCTCTGTCGCATCAGGCTTCACCAGCAGCAGATTATCTCGGATGCTGGAATGGAACAGGAATGGCTCCTGTGCCACATAGCCGATCGAGTTACGCCAGGACAGCAGACGCTCCCCTGTTAATCGTTGTCCATCCACCTCGACTGCCCCCTGCTGCGGCTCCATCAAGCCCATTAACAGATCGATCAGTGTACTTTTCCCAGCACCAGAGCGTCCAGCGATTGCCGTCATTTGCCCGGCTGGAATGAACAGATTAATATGTTGCAGCGCGGCTTCATGCCCTTCATTATAATGGAACGTCACATCTGTACAGCGAATACCCTCCTGTAGTGGCTGGGTAGGCCCTTCCCCATGCGCAACCGGACGATAGCTCTCCTCCGACTGCTGGCATTCCTTTTGCAGCTTGGATAACGCATGAAAAGCAGGAATGAGCGCGCTAATATACTCCAGATACGACTGAATACCGCTAAATCTCGGCCATAACCGGGCGAAGATCAGAATGATCAGCACCGAGCGCTCCGGCTGAAGCTGGAATACCTGTGCAGACAGCACGATAAAGCCGATAATGAACACCACCGAGATCAGCTTATAGATAAGCTGTGTGGTGGAGTTAAGCCGTACCTGCTGAATCAGATTGTATTCCAAACGATTCGCCATATTGCGGAACCAGTTAAAATGTGAAGCCTCCAGCATATTGCTTTTAATATCTTTAATCCCGTTCAGATTCTCCTGAATACCAGAAAAATAATCCTGTGACAGCTCGGTCATCCGATCGCCGTATGCTTTGGATTTGCGTACAAAGCGGCGTGAATACAGTGCCAGCAAGCCGCCACCAATTAGCACAAGCAGCGTCATTTTCACCGATATCACCATCGCAAAGCCGATTTGCAGCACGGTAAACAAAATCGAGGTTGCCAGCATCAGCACCAGATTCGTCCCCTGACTCACACGAGCGAGCTCAGTCGTGAGCATATGACTCAGATCGGACTTCCGCTTCCGTAGGAAAAAGGTCCAGTTCGAGCGCATAATCGAACGATACACACGTAGCCGTAGCGACTTGATAAAGCCCTGCTGAATCTCTGCTCCCATCACCGATTGCTGACGCTGCATAAAGCCCTGCACAATCGTTAGCACACTATACAGTCCCAGCACAATCGCCAGTGAAGTGACCAGCGGCATCGAGCGTAGCGGTTCAAATACCTGTGCAAATGGCAATGAGCCTGTACTGCCACCGAATACGCCAATCAGACTGAGCAGTGGAATGAGCATATAGAGCGTAACCATATCCAGTACACTAATCAGCAACATCAATAGCACATAGCCGTACAGACGCTTGCCAGCATACTGACGTAGCTCATTGACATAATTGCGGACGATGTTCATTGCTCCACCTCCCGTTGTAATGCCGTACGCCGTTGCATACGACGATATAACAGCAGGAATGGATGCAGCGGATAATATAGAAAGTAAAGTCCCTTAGGTAATGGCAAGGTCTGCATATCCCAATCATCCGGTGCCAGCTTGCGCACCCAGAACAGCGCCTTTTGTCCTGACGTTTTGAGTGCATACTGATAGGCACGATAAGGCTTTGCCAGTGCTTCGGTTTCTGGCTCGGGACACAGATTCACCCGATTCGTAATAAAGGGCAGCACACGAACCGCTAGCTCATGCGAACGTGCATGCTCTGTCCAATGCTCCATTTCCGCATGAATCGGTGTGTGGAGCCAGCTGGCACTGAGCAGTAGCGCCTGACCGACAATATGCTCACAGCGATACTGGCGTGTGAGTTGTCGCAGCAGCGACCAATCCAGATTGCTGCGTGTTAGCCGATCGATATCGACCAGCCAGCGCAAACGGAACCAGGCATGGCGCGCGCCATGTACAGCTAGATAGATCAGCAAATCCTCCATCCCCAGCATATGTACATCGGTGCCGCCAAATGCTAGCGTCTGGCGACGACTCCATAGCTCCTCGAAGCCCTGCTCCTTCCCGGCATCCCCGTTGAGACGCCAGTGCAGCTCAATCTCTACACCCGTCCGCTCATCTGTATACGATTCATGATTGTACCGCCAGCGCCAATTATGCGTCGTACGCGGTACAGATTGCGTTTTGACATAGCCAAGTTCTAGTAACAGCTCCTCGGCCTGCTGTGCTTGCTCCATCGGCACGAGTACGTCCAGATCCTTCGACGTGCGGCGAGATAGATCACCATAGAGCAGCTTTGCCAGCACCGGCCCTTTGAGCTGTAATGCACGGATACCTCGTTCGCCCAGCAAGGCGCTCAGGCGCTGCATCTGTCCGCTAAGCTGAAGCATGGTGAAGGCATTACGATTGTATTTTTGCGTTAGCCATTGCTTGACCTGCTCTGGCAATAGCGGATGCTCAGCGCACTGCGCTTGAATGGTCGGATACACGCGATGATGATGCGCAAGAGCGACAAACTCTTTCCAATCTAGCGACGATGCTGTACGGGAAGTCACTTCGATGGATGACGATGCAGCTGATTCTGACTGGAGCAGCTCTAGCAACAGTGTCAGCTCAGCAGAATACATATGCGGTTCAAGGCTACTTTGCTTGTTCATGGCGTACTCCTTTCATTAAGGTGGTGGGGTTGCGATAGGTACACCACTCCGGGAAGGAATAAGGGGACGAACTCAGTGGAGCCGCGGGAATCTACGGATTAGGATAGAATGTAGATTCCCGCCCCTACCAAGCGGTAAGATATTTTGCTTCGCAAAAATCACTTTTTATTGAACCTCGTGTTAGGAGATCACTAACACTGTAAATCGTTCTTTCCCCTTATTTCCTTCCCTCCGTTCCATACGTATGCAAACCATGGAGGGAGAAGCAGCATCAAAACCTAACATCCATAATCTCCAATCTAATCCATAATCAATCGGAGATTGAGAATCAGAGATCAAAACTGTAAATACTCTTCTTCACAAAACCACTTTCCATCTAAAATGGTGTTAGAAATAAAATAGTGTTAGAAAAGCACTAATAATTGAACTGAAAAAGTAACAATTAAAACCCCTTCGCAAATTGACCGACTACCGTGTATTGCTCCAATTCCTTCGCTCCTGTTAAATAAAAGCGTCCGCTGCGTAGCCAGGCGTGAGCAGCAGTTTTGCCTTTTTCATCACGGCGCATGCCCAGATAGAGTGTGCTCGATAGACGGCGGCGATTCAGCATACGTTGAGCGGCGAATGCCATGACAAGGCATTCCGCTTCCCATGGGACATGCGGACTGACCAAATGTAGCGCGCGCGAGATTTGTATGGTCTGGCGGTGTTGTTCGCGCTCGCTTTCATAGGATGTTTCCTTCATGTAATCACCCAATGACGGTGATACGCGGGCAAAAGGGAGCTGCTTGAGCACACGTCCCCATGCCAGTGCGATCAATGCTTCGAGCATGAGTCGCCGCATATCGGCAGGATAGCTGCGTAGCTTGCTCAGTTTATCGAGACGAAGTGCCTTGATCATCGATGTCAACCAGCCCTTCGCTCAGCATTTGACCCATGAATGTTGTCACCTGCTGCTTGCAGACCTCCTGTGATACTTCGTATTCTTCCAACAGACGTGCCACAATCTCATCTACAGTAGATGCCTGTGCGCTCAGGTCCCAGATTCGTCCGCCGATCGTGCCGAGATTGTAGTATTTACCGGATTGCACGTCTAGCATGACCTTTTCTCCATTCATATCACTGGCGATATAGTTTTTGTTTTGAACGAATCGCTGTTGATCGAGTCCTGCTATATTTGTCATTATATATTCCCCTCTCATCGTATAAGTGGTGCCAGTTCAATGGCTAGTTTCCTTATTACTATGATCCGTTAGCCTGTAAAGGCGTGATCCTCTCCTTTGGTTAGCAAAATGTACTTTTATTTATGTCAGATATTTAGATCAGGCAATTACACGCCTGAATGCTAATCCATCAAGCTCCGTTTTCATGCTCACTACGCACCAGCTGCACTACACGCTCTACGATATCTGGCGCGGTAAAGGCTGTCGTCGAACGGTGAATCTGGTATGCCTCTAGCTCACCCGCCAGCGCAGCCACCATCGAGAAATGCTGCTCCTTCAGATCGAGCCGCGGAATAATCGCGCTCCGATACGTATGTGCCAGTAAAATATGCAGACGCTCCAGTCGCTCCAGCTTATGGATCGACGCATACGGCTCTTCGGTTTTCACTAATTCAAACACGCCTGCCAGCGGAATCGGCTCATTATGGAATCGATCACCAACCGGAATGGCAAATTTATCATATTCATCGTGCAATGCTGAATATCCACTGGAGGACTGGCCAAAATGATCCAGACTTTCCTGCCACAGCTTTTGCTGCGGATAAGCAGGATAGACGAGCGGCACGCCATTTTCATAACTAATTGCAATCACATCATCACTAATAAGCGAATATCCAGATTGAAGGAAGCTCGCTGCCAGTGTGGACTTGCCCGCACCGGACTGTCCCACAAAGGCGTACGCACGTCCATCAATCGATAATGCACTACCATGCAGTGGAAATAGACCACGCTGCATTAACAGCACACCCATACACGTGCCTAGCACAAACAAACGAAGCTTTTCTGTACTCACTCCAGGGAGTGGATCAATCGTAATGGTCGAGCCATTTTGCACGCAAAAGGTTGCTGTATCCGGCATCCGAAATACAAAGCCTTCTGTCTGATTACTAAAATTCGTATCGCGCGAGCTCACGATAGCATCCCAGCGCGACAAGCTTGCCAAACGAACCGTGACATCTACATTTTTGCCTGCATGAGACACAGGCGGCAATTCAGGCAATGGAATCTCACTTTGAATCGCTAAACCAAATGCCTCATATACAGTTTGTTGAATGGTATTCATCATCTGGGCCTCCCAGCATGTTTCTGCGCTTTGCGCCAACATATAGTGTCATGCAAGCCTATTTTCAGAGCATCGTATAGCTGTCTCACGATGCAATTGAAATCTGGCGCATACGGCGGTTGCTATGGTCGATTCACGAAGAAAATGGACCCTTATACCTGTGAAATGTATAAGGGCCACCTTCATATTCAGCAAATACATGGGTCCAGGGATAAGTATCCAAAGTGTTCAGCACCTGCACTCATTATGTCGCTCTTGCTTACGCATGAAGCATCATGCCCTCAGCTGGCAACAACGATTTTGGGAAAAACGAATCAGCTCGGGTTGTACAGATCTGCGTCGTCGTACGTTACCCAGTCAATGGCTTTCCAGCCTTTACCTGCTGCGGTTTCGTTCATTTCCAGCACTTCCATTGCTGGCGCTTGCCACTGCATTTTTTCTTTCGTCATTATCGATTCCTCCTTGTCCGTTAAGAAATGATTAGGTATGGTGTGATCGATCAGCTCGGATTATACAGATCCGCGTCGTCGTATGTCACCCAGTCAATAACTCTCCAGCCTTTGCCTGCCATTGTTTCATTTACATCCAAAACCTCTAACGTTGGAGCCTGCCATTGCATTTTTTCATTGTTCATGCGTTTGCCTCCTCAAATTTGGATATAAACAGCGAGCGACTACCCCTTCTTCATTGCATCAGCTTGGATTGTACAGGTCAGCATCATCATAAGTAACCCAGTCGATTACTTTCCAGCCTTTACCTGCCATCGTGTCATTGACTTCCAGAACTTCAAGCTCTGGAGTGGTCCACTCCATTTTTGTCATTGGTTATATTCACCTCCTTTGTAGAGTATACGTTCGTGCTGCCCCTGCTCGTACTCACGCTCAGGCAAGACCGCGGATAAAGCGTCCTACGATCAAGCTGCGCATCAGCAGCCTTGTGGATGGGTTAAATGCCGCCTCTGCATCGGGCGCATCACCCACCTCTTGCAATGCACTTAATATATTGTCTGTATTGACCCATTCGGCGACTGAGGCATCCCGGCATAGCTCACGAATTTCATCCGTGAAGGCGCCCCATTGCGGACGCATACGCAGCACCCAATCGGCTGGCTGTAGTCCACGTACCTTTTGATTAAGGCGGATTTTATCCGGTAGCTGCCCTTCGGTTGCACGGCGAATGAGTGCACGATCCATGCCATTTTGTACGTATTGATGGAAAGGGATGGATAAGCAAAACTTGACGATACGCGGATCATTCGTCGGATCGCGCTCCCATACGCCATAGCCCATCGATAGCTTCGATGTGACAGCACCATCCTTGTTGGCAACCGCAAGATTGGCGAACTTGCTGTTACGAACCTCTTCATCGGTCATCGTATCGCTGCCGATCAGATCCAGCTCTGCCTGACGTACACGCTCTGCCATACCGGTTCGCGCCGCCAGCTCTGGATTAATCCAGCGCAGTGCATCCGGTCGCCCCAGATCCGGGCTACTTCGTACCAGACCTGGAAAGGCAGACTGACCAATTTGCTGTACAAGCTTTTTACGCCTTATCCCTGCATTGCGGCTGTACAGCTTCAGCTCCTGATATAGACGCATCCATTGGAATTTGCGCAACATCTGCCCGTAATATTCAATCGCTGGCCCCCAGGAGATGGTAAAATTCCCACGCGCTCCTGTTAGCAGCACGCCTGCTCCATGCTGCTGTGCCTGCTCAAAAATACCGCGAATCCAAAATGAATTTTCAAAATACTTGTACGGCATTTCCATTAACGATAACCAGTGCTCCACCTCACTGAACGGACTTCGATCCGCAAAGTCCATATAATGATCATGCACTTCATTGACGCGGCGCACATGCCGTACCGTTTCCTCGATATAAGGTCGCTCATTCGCCATAACTCGCGAGGAAGTCCAATCCTTAAAGCCTGGAATCGGTACAAAGCTATACGTATAGAGCGGCTTCTTTTGCTGAGATAGAATCGGTGCCGCATAGCTAACTACACTGCCCGAGTCGAGTCCACCGCTTAGCGTAGCAGCTACGCCATGTCGTGTGCGTACCTTCGAGCGCACAACCCGTGCAAATAGCTCACGGAACGCTTCCTCGTACTCACCGTCCGAGCGAAGCTGGAGCGGGCCATCTGGCAACAGATTGCCATACTGCTCGATCCGACAACGACCGGATGCGACCGTGATCTTATGTGCCGGTGGAAGCTGATGAATCTCTTCATATACGGTGGCATGAATATCAGTCGATTCCTCCATCGCTACCGTAGTCAGAAATTCCGCCATCCACGGCGTGGACAGCTTACGCTTCACATTGCCTGTATGCAGCAGTGCCTCCATCGTACTGGCAAAGTAAAATTGATTCTGTCTATTCGCATAATATAATGTGCGGTTTCCCGACCAGTCGCGTGCGCCAAACAGTCGTTCCTGCTTGCCATCCCAGATCATAAAGGCAAAATCACCATTTAATCGTGAAGGCATCTGCTCTCCCCACTTGGTGTAGGCATGAATGAGCAGCAGTACATCCGGTAATTCGGGCTGCTGTAACAGTCCAAGTTGCTCCAGTAGCTCCTCCCGATTGTCCAGAATCACATCGCCTGTGATTGCCAGCTCGCGCAGAGCATCATAATAAGGCATGGGCTGACCTACCGATTCCGGAGTCACCCATTGATCATGACAGCCGAACCAGACGCGATCCTGCTGCCAGACGCCGGAACGATCCTTAGGATAGCGTGCCATTTGCTCCATCATTCGCTGTCCAGTCTGCTCCAGCTCTTCGGAAGACCATTGTTTACTATGATCCCATATACCAGCTGCTGTACTCATTCACTCCACCCCTTTCCTGAGGATATTGATGTCTGTTATTTCTGTATGGTCACGAATCGTTCGTCTGTTGCCACGACCCTACTTTTGACACGATCGTACTTTTAATAAGCAAACGATTCGTTTTTTGTATGGTTGGCAGCTTTCATGATGCCCTCTGCACTTCTCAGCACCAGCATGACAATGTGCTGCAACCTATACCATTATGTATGAATTAACGTGTACTCCATTCATGTAACGGCTGACGATGTAGCAGCTGTGCTGCCTCTGCTCGAAGCTGATTGCTGCGCTCTCGTAGTTGCTCAATCTGACCTTTATATTGCTGTGTGCGCTGACTGTAATGCTGTACAAAGGTGTTCAGCTCCATCAGCTCTGCGATCTTTACAGATGGTGACTGCTCCATTTCCTGAAAGGGCATATTATAGTAAACATCAGCTCCAACGACAAGTTGAGTAACTGCCTTAACCTTTTTTTCACAATAGCTCACCATTGCACCTCCAGTAGATCGAGTGGTGCCGAAGCGCGAAGCATCGGCCAATCATATACAAATGTGGAACTACGGGTTTGCGAGTATACGTCATTTGGTAGGATGAAGCAGCTGTTCATTACTGCTGCCCCATTCACATACTCATCCTGAGCATAAGTAGAGAAACAGTTTAATCAATGAACCAAATGCTAGCCTTCCCGCTCTGTTACCTTTACCCAAATGTTATTCGTTTTGAATAACTTCTTAGCTGTTGAAGCTATTATATACTCTAAACGAATAATTTACATGATAATTTTTCCATTTTATACGATTCTGGCGATTTTTTTTAAAAGGAACAAACCCTTGTACTGCAAGGGTTGACAAGGATTCTTATCTTTATTTTATGTCGCTATAAGTGTATGCCTTGCATAAACCCCTGCTATGACTGGCTTTTGAAGAATGATTGATCAAACAAGTAAATGACCATAATATCCAAAACTGACTTTGTAAGTTAACTAAAAAGAAAACGATTAAAATTATTACAATTTGGTTACAAAACGTTCATCATTGTCATTTAATAAGATATTTATACCATGAACAGAATATATGTTCGCCTAAAATTCTTTTGGTGTTATATGTATTCAAAACGAGTAATGACTGCAATGTAGCGATTTTTTATGCTTTTCGTGGATAAGTGGATATACATAAAGTGAATATAAATCGTGCATTAACGTCTTGGAAAAGGTTACATTTACGTTTTTGCGCTGGATCGGTATATGGTCAAACGTCCTGTTCGTTCTTTATTCTCATAGCTTCATTTGGAACGGGAATTGCTGTGCGGAAGCTATGGCTTGATCGTTCTATGCGAATCCATCCCACTATCCATCTATAAGAAAGAGCCAGACTGCACAGCTCCTGATCGGATGCTGTATCATCTGGCTCTTTCTGTCATGCTCGTATGTTAAGGCACCATTTGCCCGCGCGCGCTCGTGTAAAGCAAGTACCATTCATCACGCGTCATTTGCTCGGCTTGACGCTCTGCATCCTGACATGCCCCGATACGCTTCGGATTGGTTGTACCTACGATCGGTTGAATCATTGCTGGATGGCGCATGAGCCAGCCGAGTACGATCGCTTCGGCGGTTGTTTCTTTTTCGTCAGCCATACGCTGTACCAGTGCTGCGGTCTTGCGGATATGTTCCGGTTCCTTTTTCACATCGCGACCGGAGAATTTGCCCTGTGCCAGCGGCCCCCATGCTTGCAGCTGGATATCCTGACTACGGCAATATTCCATCAGTCCGGAGCCAAAGTTCACGCTTGTGCCTGCATTTTGGTTCACATGGATATCTTGATCAACAAAGTGCAGATGACCAAGGCTCATTTCCAGCTGATTTACCGCAAAGGAATCTGGAATCGCCTGCTGTAAAAATTGAATCTGCGGCGCACTCATATTGGACACGCCCACATAGCGAATTTTACCTGCTGCCTTCAACTGAGCAAGAGCTTCTGCTACTTCATCTGGTTCAACAAGTGGATCTGGACGGTGTAGCAGCAGTACATCCAGATAGTCGATTCCAAGACGCTCCAGACTTCCATCGACCGAGCGAATAATATGCTCACGCGAAAAATTAAAGCGGCCCGGCCATGTATCATCCTGCAATTGAATGCCGCATTTGGACTGGATCACGATCTGCTCGCGTAGCTCCGGTCTCGCCTGCAAAATACGTCCGAATACTTGCTCTGCCTTCCCACGTGTATAAATATCCGCATGGTCAAACATCGTAATTCCGATCTCCAGGGCAGCATCTACCGCAGCCTCCGCTTCCTTCACATGCTCGTCGGTAAATGGCTGTTGATCCCAGCTTCCTCCAAACGGCATACATCCGAGTGCCAGACGGCTTGCTTTTACCCCACGCTTTACAAGTGGCATTACTTTGCTCATTCTCTATGTCCTCCTGTCGCTATGTGCTGATCGTTATGCCTTACTATGTTCTCACATTCCACCTATCCATGACAATAGAGCAGGCAACTACAGTAGCTATGCGATACATAAAAAAAGGGAACTGTCCTGATGAACAGTTCCCTTTCGTTTCTCATTCATGCTCATGTTCTCATTCATACTTATTACAGCTAATTACAGCGAAAGCCCATTAGCGCTATTCTTTCACATTTTGTATAGCCTGATCTCCATGCTACTTTTCTCTAACGCTTAGTACAGCTCCAGTTCACTAATGCTAATCTGTGCTGGGCCGCTGTTACGACTGATGATCAGCTTATACGTTTTGTAGGCTGTATCGTTATCCACCGCATATGTCTTCGTCACGCCAGAATCCCAATGAATAGAGGATGGCACCTCATGAACAACCTGACTCCATTCTTCTCCATCGTTGGAGCCGACCAGCACCCATGATACGGGAGCAGTCTGCGGACTTGCTGCTGTGATCGAATATCCTTTAATTGCAGTCGGCTGGTCAAATGTATACGACAGCGACACATCCACATAGCTCTGTGCATCGGATGTCCAGTAGCTATCTGCGGCTACAGAATGGTCAAATGCCTTCCATGCGGTATCCCCATTTTCCGAAGCGGTTGCCGTTCCGCTAGCTGTACCTGCTGGCACCAGATTATAGTTGTTCTGATACTGCTTGAGCTCCAGATCGTTAACCGCTATCCAATCTCCGCCGTTATTGCTAGAAATGAATAAGGCGTATCCACTATAAGCCGCATCATTATCCACATCAAATGTTCTTCGCTCACCTGGCTGCCAGTCCGTCTGTGCAGACTGCTCATCAATCGCCAGCCATCTGTTGCCAAGCTTACCTGCAAATACCCAATCCTGCGGCGCACTTGCCGCATCGTATGTATCTGCCTGCACGGTGTACTGTGTAATTACCTTTTTGTCGTTGAATTCGTAGCCAATCTGCGCCAGCGATCCATCGGCGGCGGCTCGCCAGTAGCTGTCGGATGCTGCGCTATTATCGAATGCACGCCATGCCTCATATCCTGTCTCTTCCGCACTTGCAGTCGCTGCGCCGTTACTGCCTGTGTCTGAACTCAGCTGTGGAACGACATCATCACTGTACGAAAGTGCCGCCGCTGCCGTTCCTGCCTGATAGCATGTGCCTGCCAGTAAAATACCTGCGATCCATAATCCCTTTTGCTTACCCCATAATTTCATTTAGCTAATCTCTCCTTTATATTCGATCAAACATCCGAAGCATCGTTTCGGAAATGGTTAAACTGGATTAAATTTTCCATGACCGTTTAATAACCATTAATTTCCTAATTGACTCATTTTATTACATAGTTATTAAGCAATTTTTTTATTTTTTTTTAAAATACTAGACTGTGGCTTCAAATGAATCTATCCGGCACTCCGATGAAAATTCACCAGAACCCCGGGCGAGTCAGATCACTTCTATGTATGGATACATTTTAGCCACTATGTGCTATCTTGGAATGATTCGAATTGCTTATTTATTCTTTTTGTCCAATTGCTCCCTAAATCTCTGGTTTTTGGGATAACCCATCTCTTTTACGAAGCAGATTGAGGATTGCTAATCGCGAGTTTCGAGTAATTTTGACGTGGTAAACGGTTCTGCTGGAGTATCATTTCACGTCTGCGTAAGAAAATCAGCATAAAAAAGGACGATTTCAGCAAATGAAATCGTCCTTTTCGTTATTATTATATTCGATTTCGCAACTGCGAAGTGTGCAACCGAAATTACTTACGTTCGATTGTCAGATCGCCATAAGTCGCATCGACAGTAGCACCGAGCAAACCGGCTCCAGCACGAAGTGGGACATAGGTCGTACCTTTAACTTGAATCACATTTGCTGGTAGCATACGTGCTACACCGTCCACTGTTACTTTTTTGGAGTTGAGCTTCAATTCAGTCACCGCTCCAGTAATATCGTCAGTCAGACGAATTTGCTTGCTGGATGCGTTCCATTCCATTTTCGCATCCAGCGCGCTTGCCAGATCCTTTACCGCAATATACGTCATTTTGTTGCGAGTAATCGTATTGTAATCCGAGTATTCTCCAACATAGACGTTTTTTTGCGTGACACCTGACATTTTCATCAGCTGATACACCGGAGAATTGGATTCAAAGTTACGCAGCACTGTACCTGGTGTCGTGCTGTCCGTCACGTTCAATGTACCACCGCTCACATCTACCGGATCCGCAAGCACATTACCGTTCACATTCCACGATTCACTTTCGGAATGAAGATTGAACGAGGAATATGGAGATTCTTTCGGCAATGCAACCGTTACATCCATCATTTGTTTACGTGCATACATATCCTTGTCAAAATACGTATCGGCTACGACACGTGTCTCTGGACCAAAGACGGTATTGAAGGAATCGTCAGCTTTTAGGGATTCGATCTGTTGATCATATTCCTGAAGCAGCTCTGTCAGCGCTTCGCTGATCGATTTGTAGCCTTCGCTCACGAATTGATCACGGCTACCTAGAACTCCTTCTAAATCTTCGTCAGATGTACCGATAAACAGAGGTGCGTAATAATCATAAAATGCACCCAGCAATTCCTTCATTCCTTGCTCATCCGCAGCGATGCTAGTCAGGAATGGCTTAACCAGTTGTAGCATTTCCTGTCCGTCCAGCTCGATATGCAGACGAGTCATATCCGTTGTCTCGCCGCCATATACCGCTGTGCTCACTGTATCAGCAGAAATATTCGCTGCATTTGGCAAATGCGTGAATAGGAATGAAGCTACGGCTTTGGCAAATTCCTTTTGTTGTCCTTGTAATACTTGCAGATTGAAGCCGGAATCCAGCCCTACAGCCTCTCCGTAAGCTTCATAAGATATGTAAATCGGCTGTTTTGCTCCTTCCAGATCGATCGTAATACCGCCCTGGTTCATGTATACATGGAATGGAAGACGCTGACCGCTGTATTCTACAGCTCCGATCAGTGACAGCTCGTTCGCGCTCTGCATTTTGGCGCTATCGATCACCAGTTTACTAGAGTTCAGCATCGTAGCGATCATCCGATCCTCTACACTTGCTGATTCCGAAGGTGTCAGTGTCATGCTGAGCGTCTGGTTCGATTCCAGCGACTGTACCTCCAGATTGCGAATCAATGCATTTTTCACATTCAGATTGCCTACTGCCTGACAACCGGATAATACAATAAGCAGTAAAACAAGCGGAAGTGTGATCCACAATTTCCTTTTCATTGATAGTGTTCCCCTTTCTGTATCGGACTTCGCCTTCATTATCCCAGTTTATATGCGGTTTGTAAAATGAACAAATACCTATAACCAGCCGTTTTTCAGGCGCTATGTTACAATAGAAGCACTTTGCTATAAGGTAGAAAATTATCGCATTTTGCTGGAGGATAGCTAAATATGATTAAAAACGAAAAAATTAAAGCATCTGAGGTACATGTTACCGGGATCAATGGCGAGGATCTGGGCATTATGCCAACTGCGGAAGCACTCAAGCTTGCCAAACAGCTCAAGGTCGATCTAGTCTGCACCTCGCTACTCAGTAGCCCGCCCCCATGTCAGCTGATCGGTGCAGGCGCAGCACGTCAGAAGCAGCAGCAGGAAGCCAAACGTGATCGTCCTGCCAAGCTTAAGGAAATCCGACTGACCGCATCGATTGAGGATCACGATTATGAAACCAAGCAGCAGCAAGCACGCCGCCTGCTCCACTCCGGTCATCCCGTTATGCTCGTCGTCAAGACAGGTAACAATAAAGAATCAGCCGCTGCTCGCAAGCTGCTAGAGGATTTGGTTCGTGATCTCAAAGCCGAAGGACGTCCAGCTACTGGCATTCAGGTCAGTGGCAAGCAATCGATGGTGCAGCTCGATCCGCTGAATTAAGCGATATACCAAGCAACTGCTCACAAGCACCCACTCATAAGATGATGATGAATAGACTTTGTATAAGCAAGTTTATCGTAGAAATTGTTGTAGAATGGTCTTCGAGTGGAACATGAATTGAAATAGCAGTTGGAATGCCACTTGAAACCGCTTGAAAATAAGCTAGCTCATACGTCTAATCCGCTGCGACTCTGGAAACGTAAGAAAACAACGAGCCTATGAACTGAAAAATCGAACGTAAAAAGCCTTTCCTCATTATGGGGAAAGGCTTTTTACCTATCATGTTATATCGTATATACGCTTATCCGTTACGCCATAGCAGATAGTTGCTCTATCGTATTTTAAATGCTTACTCTACTTGTTCAACTTGCTCTATATGATCGTTCCCATCACATAACTTCTCATTCACATTACAGAATCAGCCTCTAATCATCTGATCCCTGATCTGTACTGCGAATCAGCAGTGATTATCCCCCTTGGAATAATCATTATCTGGCAGCAAGCGCGCCTGATTACGCTGACGGGTAATCTCTGCATTCGGAGTCAGGTCTACTCGTGTAGCAGGCGGATTCATACTTGTCTGCAATACCGCGCCCAGCTTCAATACAAAGCGGAAGCTTGACCCTTCATTAACGACACTGGTCACATCGATACTGCCATCCATCAGCTCGACCAGCTTTTTGCAGATCGATAAGCCGAGCCCGGTACCACCATATTTGCGGTTCAGCGCTGGATGCAATTGTGAGAATGGCTGGAAGATGAGATGCTGCTGCTCGGCTGCAATCCCAATGCCTGTATCCGAGACATTGAACTCCAGCCAGGTATCTCCACCGCTGGACGCTTGTCCTTCCTCACGCAGTAGTGAGCGAACCGTCATATGAATCTGCCCCTGATCGGTAAACTTGACCGCATTACCCACCAGATGCGTCAAAATCTGACGAATCCGCAGCTCATCACCATATAATAGCTCCGGTACATCCGGCTCAATGGTAACGGTCAATGCATTACCCTTTTCCGAAGCGCGTAGCAAGAATAGCTCGGCGATATGATCGAATAGATCAGCAATGGAGAACGTATTCGGCTCCAGCACAAGCATGCCGGATTCCACCTTGCTAAAGTCTAAAATTTCATTCAACAGATTGAGTAGCGCCTCACTGCTACTTAGCAAAATCTCCAGATAGTTACGCTGCTGCTCATCCAGCATCGTCTCAGCAAGCAGCCCTGCCATGCCCATAATTCCATTCATCGGCGTGCGCAGCTCATGACTCATCACCGACATGAATTCCGACTTGGCACGGTCAGCACGCTCTGCCGACTCCTTCGCACGTAGTACTTCCTTCTCGTTCGTAATATCACGGAATACGATAACGGTTCCGCGCCGTTCGCCCTGCTCGTATACCGGTGTCACCCGATAGGCAGCGAGGAAGCTGGAGCCGTCATTTTTCCAAAAAACCGTCTCTTCCTCCTGATGCGGTGTTGCCTGCCGAATCACCTGAATAATCGCAGATTGCTCATTCAGCTCATCAAAGTTATAGAAGCCATGCTGCCAGCCCGGCTCACTGTCCTCGCTGCCAGCCAGCATGGCGGGCTTCATCGTCAGCCCTAGCATCTCAGCTCCAGCACGGTTGATGAAAATACCACGACCATCCTCGTCTACACTGAAAATGCCCTCTGATACCGAGTTCAAAATAAGCGCACGTTCATTACCCAACTTCTCAATCAAGCGAATATAGCGCTTCAGCTCTGTCGTCTCCGTCACAATGCAGTACAGCCCGATCACCTCAGTATCCGACATGATCGGCACATTGATCACATCTGCACTGAATATAGAGCCATCCCGGCGCCGTACATTCAGCTCATAGATCTGTGGCACGCCCTGCCGGGCAAGTCTAGCGTGATGACGAATCTTTGGCAAATCCTCGTCCATGAAAAATGGATATACCTGCATTCCGATCAGCTCATGCCGTGAATAGCCCGTTAATTCCTCCAGACTACTATTTACAGATAGAAAATGCCCTTCCAGATCAATCGCACATACGCCAGACGGGTTATGCTCGAACAGGGAGCGATAGCGATATTCACTATCTCGAAGCACAGTCTCCAAATATTTACGCTCGGTAATATCGCGCGATACCGCGGTAAACGTATATCTGCCCTCGTATTCGTTATATGTGTAGCGACTGAGTGTTTCCAGCCAGATATAACGACCGCTGCGATGACGATACCGGAAAATCAATGTATCATGATGATTGTGCTCTCTGGAACGGATATTTTCGATATATCGTTCTAGCTTGTCTCGATCCTCGGGATGCGCCAGATCAAAGCAGGAACGACCGATCAGCTCATCCGGCTCATAGCCAAGCAATGTTTTACACGCCGAGGATGCGAACAGCACGGTGCAGTCTGCATCATCCTGATGACGTGAGATCAGATCGAGTGAATTATCGGTGATCAGTCGATAATTGTACTCACTGCGACGCAGCTTCTCACTTACGCTGTATTGACGGGTCATATCCTGCACAACGCCGATAATCTGCACAGGCTTACCTGTATCTGGATCACAGATCGTTTCCCAGTGTGTCTGTACCGTCTTCTCAGTTCCATCTGGAATGATTATGCGATATGTGTTCACCCCATCATAGCCAAACTCAACCGAGCGCTGCATACATTCTTCCACATAATCGAGATCATCTGGATGAATCACAGCCAGATACGAATCCGGTGTATGTTCGATCGACTTCATGGCATAACCAAAAATACGCAATACATCGCGCGAAAAATAGATTTCTCCTTTGACCATATCCCAATTCCATGCACCAATGCCTGCCATCCGGTGTGCACGGGAAATGATATCCTCCTGCGACTTGCGCTTGGTTACGTCCTGAATGACGCTCATAATATTTTTCAATCGTCCATGCTCATCGTGCATTTCCTGAATAAACGCTTCAATCCAGCGCTCTTCTCCATTCTTGTGACGCACACGGCGAATGATACTGCCCCGACCCTCATGCATCCAGATCGGCATATAATCTTGATTGTCACCTACACATAGATCGCTATAGTGCGTATGAATGATCTCCTGCGGCGCATAGCCGAGCATTTGCTGGATCGATGGCGATACATATTGAAGGTATCCATCCGGTGTACTCAGCGCAACCACACTCGTTGAATTACGTGTAACCAGTGTACGAAGGTCTTCCTCCTGATGCTCCTTCGTTTCGCTAGCATAAATGATAATATATTGAAGCGGCTCAGCCGAAGACTCCGGGTAAAAGGAAGGCTTGAGTGTTAACCAGATCGGGCGATAATCACCACGTACAATCCGATGCTCCAGCTCCTGCGTGCTGCGATGCTCTGCCCAGAGCTTAATTAGCTGCTGCTGCTCTAGCACCTCACCCAATTGCTCCTCTTCATACGCTAACAAATGACAAAACGCCGGGTTCACATATTGACACGCTCCCGCCGGCGAAAAAATGGCAATTCCACCGGGCGCGTGCTGATATACGTGCAACAGTAAAGACATATCAGGTGCAAGCCCTTTATTCACAATTCCATCCTCCCATATCCTACACACTTCTTGAAACTTGGAACTTTCACCATAATATAGCCTATTTCAAGGAAAGTTAAACGGTTTTACTACGTATATTTCGTGAACGAGGACATAACGGACGATTCGTAGAAGGATTGACTAAGAGGATAAAACAGTAGTAATTATTTCAGAATTGAAAATGATATAGCTTCGATTCGAGCAGATTAATCGATGGAAGCTAACATACTTATGCTAAGTATATCGGTTATTGTCTGTGATGTCCTTAGCAACTGTTATATTTTATTCGCTTCCTCCTCCATACAAAAAAGGACAGCCACGAATGGTACGTGACTATCCCTTGCATACATAATCTTCTTTTATAAAAACGACACAGCTCTGCTACCCCACTCAAACTCGATCTCAGTCCGCAGGATCAGTGATGAACTCATCGATTGCCGATGAACAGAAGGACTATCAAAGCTTTAGACCTATCCTTTATACTTTATTGCTATGAAGCACGGCCTTCGTGGCGATTTCTTCGACGATCTGTGCAGTTGGCGATACCTGTCCGAATTCATAGGCAACGACCGTCAAGGTCATACGTTGAATATCGTCTGCTGCTACAGCGCCCCAGCCCATATCAGGATAATCCATCGCTGCATTCGCGTCACTGAGGAAAATAATCTTATACTCACGATGCGCGCCATCACGTACAGTCGTTTCACAGCATACATTGGTTACCGTACCACATATAATGAGCGTCTGAATATCATGCTTACGCAAAATCGTATCCAGATCAGTATCATGAAAGCCGCTGTAAAATAATTTATCTACTATAATATCACCTGGCTCCGGTGTGAGCTCGTCAATAATCTCTACCCCTGGTGTACCACGCTTGAGAATTTCATTTACATTAGGATACATGTCGAGCATTCGCCCTGTATCGCTACCATCACCACGTACAATATGGCGTAAATAAATAACAGGCATGTCGGCTGCACGTGCAACAGCTGTCAGCTGCTGAATCGGCTCGATGATCTCTGCTGTACGTGGCACATACAGTGCGCCATCCGGCTTGCAAAATACATTTTGCATATCGACGACGATAACTGCTGTACGCTCAGGCTGAATATCCCATTTGATTTTATTTTTCATAGTTGTTATCCCCTTTAAGCTATTCGTCTTCTATTTTGCTGTACATATTGATCATTTCTTCAGTCATGACTTTCAGTGATTAAATGTGGTTTGTACGTTATTATACGACTTCACTTGTCGCTTCAGGTAATATAGCCTCACGCTCTGTGCGTCGTGCCAGCAATGGTCGTAGCCACATATTCACTATCGTATTCAGACCGATTAATAATACGACACCAACAAGCATTGGCTGCGTCACTACACTCTGAATCGCAAGCGGTAGCTTCGTAGTTAGCTCTGCTGGCAAATACATCGTCCCCAGCGAAATAATAAACGAAGCTCCGGCTACGACCAGATTCAGCTCATCCCAAACGACCTTGCTAACCATCTGTACACCGCTAATCGCAATAATGCCAAACAAAATAGTCGATGCTGCGGATAGCACAGGCCCAGGAAGAGAAGCGATAAACATACCTACCTTGGGAATCAAGCCAAGTACAATAGCCAGTATGCCAGCGGTCATCGTTACATAACGACTACCAATGCCTGATACACGCACGATACCGATATTTTCAGGATAGGATGTCGTACCGAGACCACCAAAGA
This sequence comes from Paenibacillus hunanensis, assembly GCF_034055775.1. Taxonomy (NCBI): domain Bacteria; kingdom Bacillati; phylum Bacillota; class Bacilli; order Caryophanales; family Paenibacillaceae; genus Paenibacillus; species Paenibacillus hunanensis. Next base: position 4,650,340 of record NZ_CP139194.1, read on the forward strand.
TTGCGCCCAGTGTACAGCCTAGAAATTCACCAAATAAGCCGCGATTTACACGCTCATTACTTAACTGCTGCTTGCCCCATTTGGTGAGCAGTGTATACATTCCCACCGCTTCCGCTGAGGCTTGCAAAAAGGCGAGTAGCATCAAAATGACAATCGGAATCGATACGCCAAATCCGAATGGAAACACTCCAGGAAGACTAAACCAACTTGCAGATGCTACCGCCGAAAAATCAGTCGTTCCGAATATCGAATAAAAAATCGTTCCGATCAGGATGCCCCATAATAGCGCACCACGTCGCACCATAGTATTCCCACCTACAACCATACATACAAGTACACAGAGCACGGTCACCAGTGAGGCGATAAAGTTAATTCCTATACCTACACTGCCAAACCAGTTTTTCAGTCCAATGCTCGCCAGCTGGGCACCGATAATAATAAGTAAGGTTCCATATACAATCGGTGGCGAAATAAATTTGTTCACATAGCCGATCAGACCCAGGCGACGAATCGGAATAGCCAGCAGCATGAAAATGATTCCGGCTACTGCCATGGAACCGAAGGCGGTGCCAAGCCCTACACTAGCACCCGCAGACAGGACAGCTACGAAAAAAGCTGCTGTCGGCCCCTGTACGACCGGTAGTCTCAACATACGACCCGATTGCAGCACCGTGACCAGACCTGTCGTTAAAAAGCACGCCTGGATCATATAGCCAATTACACTCGAATCGAGCTTGAGCGCCTGACCGATTAATACCGGGAATAGGAAAATGCCTGTTAGTGCGAGCAAATGCTGCAAGCCATACGTCATATTGGCCCCCACAGACAGCTTCTCTTCAATGCCTACCGTTAATACTTGCTCTTCCCCATGTGTATCTTGCATGGTATCCACTCCTATCGATTATTCATACCTCATCCACCGGACTCTTTACAGGCTTTGGTTACCTGTTCACATGCAAACAGCATATCATCTGATGTTTATCTCTATAGATAGGCTGGTAGTGGAGCATTGTTCTCTAGTATGGCTGCTTCCAGGCGGTTGCCTATTACGAATGAGCTGCGATAGAGCTTCGACTTGTCACCGCATCCAAATTTTGAATCGTATAGCGCTTGGCAGCCTTACTATCTTGAGCTTCAATCGCATGATAGATCGCTTCATGATAAACAGTGTTATCCTCATAGCCCTGTGTATCCAGAATAAGCTGACTGAGTAATTCACGTAGCCCCTCGGCAATCACACTGTACATGGCTGTAAACACATCATTATGACATGATTCGACAACCGCAATATGAAAAGCGATGTCCGATGCCACATATTCGGCGTATCGGCCCCCATCTAAATATTCATTGCGTTGATCCAATAGAGTACGCATCCGCTGTAGATCTGCATCGGTACGCCGAATCGCTGCCAGTTCGACGGCTTCACATTCCAGCATCCGTCTGACTTCCAGCACCTGTTCAAAATTTTGCGGAATCAATGTTGCTTTTACAGATTGGAGTCCTGTTGACGATTTTTTGATATAGGTTCCATCGCCTTGACGAACCTCTAAAAATCCGGCGTGCATTAGAATCTTAACTGCTTCTCGTACCGTAGAGCGTCCCACTGATAGGAGCCGCATTAATTCTGGCTCTGGTGGAAGCTTAGCACCTTGCTCATATTGTCCAGATTGAATGAGTGCCATGAGCTGATCCAGTACCTCATCCACCAGCTTGCGCCGTTGGACTGCTTTTAATCCCGTTGGTGTCGAAATAAACAGCACCTCCTTTTATTATGTTAGGTTTTATGACTTGTTTTAGTAAACATCTGATGTTTCGATCGTTATATCGCACATTATAGGAGCAGTTTAATACGAAAACAAGCGTTTTTTTTCTTTATCGTTATATTTATTGACTTGATAATAATGAAATTGATCTTTAAAACGCATTTAATGTTAGTTTATATATCTTTGAAAAAGCCGAATAAATAGCTTGTTTAGATTCTATGTAATATTTACTTACATATATCTATTTTCTACTATATTCCTTTTATCCAGTTTTCTTCTGCTTATGAATATGCCATGGAATCAAACCGAAGCGATGTAGAAATTTCATGTATTATCAGGTTTGCCGATTGACGAAACCTGCTGGAATTGTCAAAATATTATACTAAGACACATTCAAGCAAATACTAATAGGCGGTATCATTTGCTGTAAAGGGAGCTGAAGGCATGACTGTTAAAATCAAAGACGTTGCCCGCCGGGCAGGTGTATCCGTGACCAGTGTCTCCCGTGTCCTGAACGGTGAGAAATATGTAAGCGAAGACATTTTGAACCGTGTGAATCAGGCGATTGAAGAGCTGAATTATTCGCCAAGCTATATTGCGCGTAGCCTGAAAAAGCAAAAAACGAATACAATCGGCGTGATTGTACCGGATCTAACGTCAAACTTCTATTCGACTATTTTGAGCAGTATTGAGGAAGCTGCCAGTAAATACGGCTATAATCTGATCGTCTGTAATATCGCTGAGAATCTGGGCAAAGAGCTAAAGTATTTGCATATTTTTCAGGAGATGCGAGTAGAAGGCATCATTATTATGCACGAGAAGACGAATGAGGATATCGTGAATTTTATTCGGAATGCGACGATGCCGATACTATTTTCCAGTGTGCAATCACCTGATGCAGACTTCATCTCTGTGCTGATTGATGACTATCAGGCAGCCTTTGATGCGACCGAATACTTGATTCGTTCTGGTCATACAGCGATCTCTTATCTAGGTGGCGATCTCGAGGATGTGACGTCCGGGCAGAACCGCTACAATGGATTTCGTGATGCACTGCGTAAGCACGATATTACGATTCCAGAGGACTATGTGAAGTTCGGCGATTATAAGCTTCCGAGCGGACACCGCTTAATGGGCGAATTGCTTGCTCTAGCCCAGCCGCCGACGGTTGTATTCGCAGCGAGCGATGATATGGCTGTTGGTGCATTGAATTGTGTATTGGATCAGGGGCTTCGTGTACCTGAAGATGTATCGATTATGGGCTTTGATGGCAGTACAATTACCGATATTGTGCGCCCTTCGATCACTTCCATGCAGCAGCCTATTTATGAAATGGGTCAGGTATCGCTTGAGAATCTGCATCGCTTAATCATCCGTGACAAACAACGTCCACAAGCTGACATTATGCTTCAGCATCAGCTCGTCGTGCGTGAAAGCTGCAAAACGATGTACCCTTCTACCTCTTTGTAAGGGGAGCAGACTGTAAAACTATAAAATGTCATAGAGCAGAAGCTTCCTACATCAGCATTATTCAACTGGAATGCGCGATTTCCCCGCTTGGAACGGAGCATCGCGAAGCCAGATGAAAAGACCATTCTGCTGGCTATATGGATACGGAGTATCCTGTTAGACCGATGCCGTATTATAGACAATCTGCTTGATTCAGCATATGTGACTATCCATCAACGTGCATGTACGAGTTAAATATCCTTACAGAGGTTCCTGTTAGCTGCCTTTACACAGGCGAAGCACAGCAAGATCATGATATCCAAATAAATTCAAATGCAGATCAACAATTTATGTTTACGCTTTCATAAAATTATGGTATCGTTACCATACAGACGCATCCTATACTCTTGTTCAGCCAGTCAACCGATCATTCTGCTCTACGCTCCACTCTACATGGAATAAATTAAATTCAAAGTTTTACTTGTCAATTTCAAAACTAGCGTAATATAATGTCTCATAAGAACAGAAAATGTCGAATAAACCTTCCTATAACCCTACGATTAAGTCAATTATCATTACATTTAATGGTTTTTCAAATTTAAAAATGTCGTAAACTCCAATAAATTCACTCTTTAATGTCATTATAATTAACATTAATTCACCTATCTGATCTACAATTCAATTCGGTATAGCATCTATGCAACTTATACTTTTGTAAGCTATCGCCTACCTATTACTCACGATCTGGTTTCACTCGCATATACCTGGTTTAGTCCCTGCTCGCTGATTTAGAGCGTCTGGACGATATGACGAAGGTTGATGCTCTATATATCTTACTCCATCCCAATGTAGAATTCGTATTCACTCCAAGGGCTCGATTCATCTTCTTGACATTGCATGGTTATGGTATCGATTCCAGATACTGAATGAGATCTATTATATCGCTCACTATCAATTTGATTTTTCATTGCTTCTTCTCATCACTTCTTTTCACCTCCCACATCATAGAAGCTACTCACAGCAGGCTATTGGATTCATGTTAGACAACATAGAGGCATACGATTGATACGCATGAAACTACATCTGGTATCGATACCAGATACAAGGGGGAATGTTGGTTTGAATCATGTAGCTGTCGCAGGAATTACACTATCACCGCTCATTATCGGTACCGGGGATCTGTCTCGTATGAATGGGACATGGGTGCTTGATGAATTTGTTGACGCGGGTGGAACAACGATCGATATGGCCTATCAGTATACGAACAGTGAAGAAATCATTGGTCGCTGGATGAAGGAGAAGGGGAATCGCAATGAGCTGGTTCTACTTAGCAAATGTGCTCATCCATTGAAGGGTGATCCGACGCCACGCGTCACGCCTGAAGCAATTACGCATGATCTGCTGATCAGTCTTGAGCGTCTCGGTACAGAGTATATCGATCTGTATGCACTGCATCGCGACAATGAAGCCGTTCCAGTGGAGCCGCTGATCGATACGCTGAATGAGCATCTCGCTGCTGGGCGGATTCGCGCACTTGGTGCCTCGAACTGGAGCTGGCAACGGATTCAGGAGGCAAATGATTATGCAGCTGCTAATGGCTTGCAGGGCTTTAGCTTTAACAGCCCGAATCTGTCGCTCGCGGTAGCACTGGAAGCACGCTGGCCGGGCTGCGTGTCTGCCGATGCTGCGACTGTACAATGGCATGAAGCGAATCGGATGCCACTGTTATCATGGTCTGCGCAGGCAGGTGGATTTTTCTCCGGTGCCTTTTCACCGGATGATCGTTCCAATGAAGAAATGGTACGTGTGTATTATAGCGAACCGAACTGGGAACGCTATCGCCGAGCAGTACAGCTAGCCGAGGAAAAGGGCGTATCTCCGACTCAGATTGCACTGTATTTTGTCCTTCATCGCCCCTTCCCAACCGCAGCGATTATCGGACCACGCACCAGCGATGAGCTAGCTCAGTCGTTTGCTGTACTGGATATCGAGATTTCCAAGCAAGACCTGCAATGGTTGAACCTTGAAAAGGAGGAACGAGCATGATCCAACATAAACTCGCCGCGCAGCTATTCACCGTACGTAACGAACTCAAGCAGGATTACATTTATACATTACGTGAGCTTGGCAAAATGGGCTGGCAAGCTGTTCAGATCGACGGTCTGCATGGTAATGATCCGGTAGAAATTGCCGCCGTTGTGAAGGAACTTGGGATGAAAACGGCTGGCATGCATGTCGGTCTGGAGCGAATGCGTAACGATCTGGACAATGTGCTGCGCGAGGCTGATCTATTCGGTACACCGGATATTATTTGCCACTCCTTACCGGATGAGCATAAAAATGCAGCTGGCTACGAATTTGTTAGACAGGAGCTACGTAGCGTATCAGCGATCGTCTCCCCTCGTGGCTATCGTGTTGGCTTCCACAATCATGATTGGGAATTCCATACGATGATGGGCGAGCAATACGCACTGCAATATCTACTCGATTATGACGCGCAAGCGCCGGTCTATGCGGAGATCGATACGTACTGGGTGAAAAAAGCAGGTCACGATCCATTGTCGGTCATTAGCCAGTATGCTGGACGTATGCCGATCCTGCATTTTAAGGATATGACAGATGATGGGCGGGAATACTTCGCCGAGGTAGGCAGCGGTACGATTGACTTTATGCCGATTCTTCAATGGGGCGAGGCGAACGGTGTTGAATTTTATGCAGTCGAACAGGATTATTGTCCAGGCTCCCCAATGGACAGTCTGGAGCAGAGCCTGCGCTATCTACAAGGGCTGGTGGCACAGCCGGGTTAAGCGTTCCCGGCTTCTCCCCTCCCTATTCATAAGCAATACGGCAACCCTCATGGACTACAGTGTGATCAGCTATTTATTAGTCGGGTAACATCCAGTTCCCGCACCTTTGAAAATGGAAAGGAGTCGTGCTATGCAAGCCGAACTGGATTCGATGTCCAAAAAAAGAAGCAAAGCTAAAAAAGCCGCTTCAACGGGATTATGGAAAACAATCGTTGCCAACCGCTACCTGTATCTGATGCTTCTGCCGTGTTTGATCTTTTTCGCAATCTTTTCCTATTTACCGATGGCTGGACTGGTGATGGCGTTCAAGGAGTTCCGCTTTAATGGCGGGATGTTCGGCGGCCCGTGGGTCGGTATGCGTTACTTCAAGCTCTTCTTCTCGTACCCGGATGCGGCACAATTGATCGCTAATACCTTTATTGTCGGCTTCCTGAAAATCATCGTCTACTTCCCGTTCCCGATCCTGCTGGCGCTCATGCTCAATGAGCTACGCACCAAATGGTTCAAGTCGATGACGCAAACGATCTCCTACCTACCCTACTTCCTCTCCTGGGTTGTCGTCGCTGCCTTCACGACCAAGGTGCTTGCACCGGATGATGGTATTTTCAACCAGTTCGTAGCTGCGCTTGGTGGCGATGGAAGCACGTTTTATATGATGGATGGTCATTACTTTTACCTCATCATGTTCCTTACCTATGTATGGAAAAATATCGGCTGGGGCTCGATCATCTACCTTGCTTCGATGGCGAGCATTGATCCCACGCTATATGAAGCCGCCGAGATGGACGGTGCGAGCAAATGGCGCAAAATCTGGCATATCACCTTGCCATCGATTCGCCCAACAATCGCGATTCTGTTCATTCTCGATATCGGCAGCTTGCTCACTACAGGCTACGAGCAAAACTGGCTGCTACGTACCGCAGGTAACTCTGACTTCTCCGATATTCTCGATACCTACGTCCTACGTGTCGGTATGATGCAGGGTCAATACGGCTACGGTGCTGCGGTCGGTCTGCTACAGGGTCTGGTCGGTCTGATCCTCGTTATCGTAACCAACTATCTGGTCAAACGCTTTAGCAAAAATGAATCCAGTCTCTGGTAGTACATGGCTCTATACATGCACCTGACCTGAGTATAACGACATATGAAAATAATTCATTTGGGGTGATTTCATTGAAAAAGATTACGCATCGTCTGTCCTTTACGCTTGCCCTTATGTTGATCATGGTTACCATCCTGTCTGCCTGCTCCTCTGACACAGATGATGCTGCCAGCACCGTCGCTGCTGACGGTCGCAAATCCGGTGAAAATGGATTTATCGCTAACCGCGATGTAACAGGACGTATCTTCCTCGAAGGTGACGGCGCACAATTGCCTGATGATCAGGTCAATAACCCGGTTGCCCAGAAAATCAAAGAAAAAACCGGGATGACGATGAACTGGCAATCCAGCGGTGCCGCTGACGGTCTGCAAGAGCTGACGGTTGCACTCGCTACTGGCGATCTGCCTGATGTGATCGAAGCGTATCTGGATCATGGGGGTCGTCCAGAAATGCCGGTTCTGCTCAAAGCAGCGCGTGAAGGCATGTTCACCGATCTGCGTCCATATCTGGAAAACACGAAGGTGCTGAAAAACTATCTCGATCCGGACTTTTTACCACGTGATACACGTGAGAACATCATGTTCCGTCCAGACTTCGATGGCAAAGTATACTTCATTCATATGAACATCCCTGCTAAAAATACAACAGATGCTGACCGTATTCACTATCGCGGTGGCATGTGGATTCGCGCCGATATCGCTAAAGCGCTGAATGTAGACCCAACCTCTATCAAAACACAGGATGACCTGTTCAATCTAGCGATGAAGATCAAAGCGGGCAACTTCAAAGACAATAACGGTAAACCTATTACAGTCATCGGCCCTCGTAAATGGGGCGGTCAGGTCGTAAGCAGCCTGTTCAAAAACTACGACTTCGGTAACGGTACCCAATTCGATGTACAGGATGGCAAGGTCAAACACGTAGCTGAAACCGACTACGCACTAAAAAGCATCGATTTTGTTCAAAAGCTACTGAAAGCTGGTCTGCTTGATAAAGAAGCATTTAACATGGACGGTGTGCGTGCAGAGGAAGCATACAACAATGGCTCCTATGCGATCTCGCCTTATATGAACATCGCACCAGATTCCCTGACCATGTTCGAGAAAACAAAGTATTTGCCAATGGATCAAATGTACAACTACAAAGGCGAGGATGCGATCTACGAAAAAGCAAAATCCGGTAGTCAGGTATGGGCGATTCCAGCCACGACCAAAAATCCAGAGCAAATCGTACAGTTCGCTGATTATCTAGCAAGTAAAGAAGGTAAAGCACTGTGGAACTACGGTATTGAAGGCGAAGATTACAAGATCAATGATAAAGGTCAGTACATTTTCACAGACAAAGTGCTGTCGATCCTGAACAATAGCCCGCAGGATGAGCGTAATACGATCCCTTACTTCTGGGGCAGCCTGCTCGGTAAAACAGATGTGAACAACAATAAAGACTTTGGTGAATTGATCCGTGGCGCTAATTCCCAGCCAGATCGTTATAAGCTGTATTTTGAGCTGATGAACTATGGCAATCCGAAGTACAAATACTGGGATGGTTACACCGCTGCGTCCTATCTGTCCGAAGTACCAGACATCGAGGCTTCGCTGAAGCCTGTACTCGATTCGTATAAGGACGTGCTTGTGCAAGCCTTCTTTGCTAAAGACATGACTGAAGCGACGAAGATTTTGGATGATTATCGTGCACAGCTCAAAGCGGCTGGCGTAGAGCAATACGAGCAATATCTGCAACAGAAATATGATAAAGATCCTAGCTCGGTTGTTTTCTACATCGACGCATTCTTCTGATCGACGAAGCTATGATGAGTTAGATTCATATTTTCATCCCTTCTGTAGCTGGAGCGAGCTTGACTCGCTCCGGTATATGGACAGGAAACGGAGGTTATACGGATGGATCAACATGCTGTAGGCAAAACGCCTCTTAACGAACGCATCGCAACGATTGTCAACTACATTCTGCTTGCGTCATTATCGATTATTATTTTGCTGCCACTCGTTAACATTCTGGCGCTGTCCTTCAATGATGGTAAAGATGCTTCACTCGGCGGAATCGCTTTCTGGCCGCGGATATTCAGCGTGTCCAACTATATCGAAGTGTTCAAAAATCCAGCTGTGATTAACGGTTTGGAAGTGACCCTTTTCCGTACGATTGTCGGTACGGCGGTAAGTGTATTACTAACCGCAATGGCTGCCTTTGCACTGAAAAATCGTAATCTGCCGGGCGTTGGTATTGCGAGTATGTTTATCGTCTTCACGATGCTGTTCAACGGCGGGATTATTCCCTTTTTCATGGTGCTGAAAATGTTCCACCTGAACAATACGATCTGGGTGTACATTATCCCTACTCTGTATAGCGCATGGAATCTGATTCTTGTCCGTACATTTTTCCAATCGATCGATCCAAGTATGGAGGAATCCGCGAAGATCGATGGTGCACATGATTTTCAGGTGCTATTCCGCATTTATTTTCCACTCAGTATGCCAGTGCTCTCGGTAATCTGCCTGTTCAACGGGGTCATGCACTGGAATGACTGGTTCTCCGGTGCCTTTTATGTGACCGATGAGAAGCTACGTCCACTGCAAACCGTGCTCCAGCAGATGCTGACTGCCGCAGAAGCAATGCGTAAAAATCTGTCGATGAACGCGATGATGAGCGCATCGAGCACGGTAACGAGCGAATCGATGAAGATGGCGATGGTCATCATCTCGATTGTACCGATTGCTAGCATTTATCCGTTTATTCAGAAATATTTTGTACAGGGCATTATGGTCGGTTCAGTAAAAGGCTGATTCCAGTCCAAATTTGAGCACGTCATGCCTTTAACTTAAATGGGGGATGTTCATTGGATAACAAACAATATGATGTCGTCTCCATCGGTGATGCCAATATCGATCTGATTGTGGCGGGAAGCGACCATTTACCTGAACCGGGACAAGAAGTATTTGTAAGCAATATGCTCGTGCATATCGGCGGCGGCGCAGCATTATTCTCGATGGCAGTCGCCAAGCTGGGCTTAAAAGTCGCCTTTAACGGTGTGCTGGGACAGGATTATTATGGACAGTTCATTCTGGATGAGTTCAGTGAGCTGAATATCGATACGACCTATATCCGGCAAAGTCAGCATAATAATACGGGCATCTCCATTGCCCTTAATCCTGAGCAAGACCGCTCCTTTATTACGTACATGGGCTCTAATAGCGAGGTGCGAATGGAAGACCTGCACGAAAATAGTATGAAGTACGGTCGTCATGTGCATATGACAGGCTATCAGGGTAGTCGTAATCACGATGCTTATCTAGCGATGATTCGTAAAATCAAAAGCTTTGGCACAACGATCTCATTTGACGTGGGCTGGGACGATACTGGTGAATGGTACAGCGGTATTTTCGAGATTATGCGCGAGGTGGATGTATTTTTCCTGAATGAGCTGGAGGCGCTCCATTACTCCGATTGCTCTGATATTCGTCAGGCGATTGCGCTCATGTCGAAGCAGTCTTCCCATCTGGTTGTAAAAATGGGCTCCCGTGGTGCCGTGTCGATCCAGAACGGTCAGCAGACGTATCGTTCTGCCTATACAGTCACTGCGGTCGATACGACAGGCGCAGGTGATAGCTTTAATGCAGGCTATATGTACGGTGTATTGACCGGCAAGCCAGCTGGCGAATGCCTGCAATATGGCAATGCGTGCGGCGCACTATCTGTATCTGCCTATGGCGGCAATACCGGGATTCCTGATCATGCAGGCGTAGCAGCCTTTATTCAAAATCATTCCACACAAGTAGTCGACGACTGGGAAGTTATTGCCTGATGACAGAGGAGGAGCTTCATGTTTTTTACAGAGGAGAAATTAAAAAAGCGGATGGAACAGCTTGGCCCACTGCGTTATCGAGAACCATTTCCGATCGAACAATTCGAAGCATTAGAAGATAAGGCAGGCAAGAATGGCGTCTATCCGCAGCATAAAGAAGCGGATAGCGCTGCGTACACAATGAAAAAAGGAGAAACCTGGACAGGCAGAGATCGCTACTTGTGGCTCTCTGCCTGTATCTCCATTCCGGCAAAATGGGCGGATCGCACAGTGGTCGGCCTATTTGACTTTGGTACGACGGAGGATGGAAACAATGTAGGCTTTGAGGCGCTTGCGTATTGGAATGAGCATCCGTATCAGGGTGTGGACAGCAATCATATCGAGATGATTCTGCCTGCTGCTTATACCGGCGAAGCCAAGCTCGATTTTCGCCTCTGGTCAGGCTTGGAGGGTGGCGGCGTGCCACGTGAGGCAACGCATACGATTCGTGATTCGCGGATCGGCTGGTTAGATCATGCGACCGATCGGCTCTATTATACGTCCAAAGCGATCCTGCAAACGATCGCGATTTTACCCGAATCCACGTATGAAAAATCTCTGCTCACCAAGCTGTTGAATCAGACATTACTCAAGCTGGATTGGTCTGTGCCTGGCTCGGACGCTTTTTATACGTCAGTAGCTGAAGCGGATGATCATCTCAATATCAGGCTGGAGGAGATCAAGCAGGAGCATCCGGTGCTCGTGACGACTGTAGGACATACCCATATCGATGTAGCATGGCTATGGCGATTAAAGCATACACGCGAAAAGGCGGCACGCTCCTTCTCTACTGTGCTACGCCTGATGGAGCATGATCCCGATTATATTTTCCTACAAACTCAGCCGCAATTGTATGAATATATCAAAAATGACTACCCTGAGCTATACGAGCGGATCAAAGAACGCATTGCCGAGGGTCGCTGGGAAGCTGGCGGCGGGATGTGGGTGGAAGCGGATTGCAATCTGACCTCTGGTGAATCACTGGTGCGTCAGTTCTTGCTTGGCACACGCTTTTTCAAACAGGAATTTGGTGTGGCGAGCCGTTATTTATGGCTGCCCGATGTGTTCGGCTATAGCTGGGCATTACCGCAAATTTTACGTAAATCAGGCTTTGATACGTTTATGACGACGAAGATTAGCTGGAATCAGGTGAACCGGATGCCACGCGATACTTTCCGCTGGCGCGGCATGGACGGTTCGGAGGTGCTGACCCATTTTATTACGACACCGGATGACTGGGAAGGTGGCAATTCCTTCTATTATACGTACAACGGTCATGTGAAGGCAGATACGGTGCAGGGTGTATGGAATAGCTATCAGGACAAGGAAGCGAACCAGAATATGCTGATCGCCTACGGATTCGGTGATGGTGGCGGTGGGGTGACACGCGAAATGCTAGAGCTGCGTCGTCAGCTGGATCGCATTCCGGGGATTCCAGCAGTCAAAAGCGGACGTGCTGATGATTATTTTGTACGTTTACAGCAGACGTTCCAGCACACCGATAGCTATGTGCATACGTGGGATGGCGAGCTATATCTGGAATATCATCGCGGTACGTATACAAGTCAGGCGTACAACAAGCTATTGAACCGCCGATTGGAGCTGCTCTATCGTGAAACGGAATGGCTGCATACATTGCGTGCAGCGGTCACAGGCGATTGGTCAGCTTATCCGGCAAGTGAACTAGAAGAAGGCTGGAAAATTATTTTGCGTAATCAATTCCATGATATTATTCCGGGTTCATCGATTGCTGAGGTGTATGAGGATAGTACGATCGAATATGCCGAAGCCGAACGGATTGGGCGCAATGCATGGGCAACAGCAGCTGGTGCAACATTACCCATAGCTGCGTTGTCCTCCTCCCTTCGCTCGCAAGAAAATGTAGCAGCAACAGGAACGAAGTCAAGCGTAAGCAACACACAGTCGATGATCGATGAAAAGACTCCAAGTGATACCGATCATAACGGGTACGATAACACAGTTGCTAATCTTGCTTCTAAACAAGATATGTCCATAGTGGCTGGTGGGCGCGAAGCTCATACTGCTGACGCTGTTACTCATGCTCACCCAACCACATCGGGCGAGCTGACTGTGCTGAACAGCTCTTCGTGGTCGCTCACTCCACTCGTCCATATTCCGTTGAACCAATGTGCACAAGGGAACTATGTATGGAGTGATCAGACAGGTCAACCCTTATCTGCGCAGCAAACAGCAGATGGCTGGCTTGTACAGGCTACTACGGTTCCTGCTCTTGGCTGGAGCACCATTCATTACGCGGAGTCGACAGCGACAACGTCTGAAGCAACCACAGCTGACGACAGCATAGACGCATCTACGAGTGCAGCTATCGATGGGACTGCACATGCAACTCCCAATACCAATGTGAATGCCAGTATAGATGCGCCGATGGATGCGAAGGCAGCAGAGGTATTTTTCCACTATGCAGAGGGTAAGCTGATGACTCCTCATTATGAGCTGGAATGGAATGATAACGGACAGCTGACACGTATTACGGATCGACAATATCACCGCGAGGTGCTGGCTACAGGGGAACGTGGCAATGTACTACAGCTGTTTGAAGATAAGCCGATGAATTTTGATGCGTGGGATATTGATATTTTTTATGGGGAGCGTATGGACGAGATTACCGCGCTAAGCAGTGTAAGACTGGTTGAATCCGGCGCACTGCGCGCGATCGTAGAATTCGTCTGGGGCTATGAGGATACACGGATTGTACAGCAAATGATCGTTTACACAACGAGCCGCCGCATTGACTTTGTAACGGATGTCGATTGGAAGGAACGGCAGAAGCTGCTTAAAGTTGCCTTTCCAGTGCAAATTCGCGCGACTGAAGCCACGTATGATATTCAGTTTGGCAATGTGAAGCGTCCGACGCACTGGAATACGAGCTGGGATTGGGCACGCTTTGAAAGTGTTGGGCATCAGTGGGCGGATCTGTCGGAGCGTAGCTATGGCGTCAGTCTGCTGAACGATTGCAAATATGGCTATGATATCAAGGATCATACGATGCGTCTGTCCCTGCTCAAATCAGCCATTCATCCCGATCCGATGGCAGATTACGGACAGCATCACTTCACCTATTCACTCTATCCGCATGGTGGAGATTGGCTGGATGGCGGCACCGTACAGGAAGCATGGCAGTTGAATGCGCCAGCTGTGACCATTCCGGCGGAGCAAGCCTTGATTCAAGAGCAATCAGTCACCCGTAACTCGACGTCAAATCTAGTATCAAGCTGCAATCAAGCCGCCTTTTCCCTGTTCCGCTTCTCCGCAGAGCATGTAATCGCAGATGCGATCAAAAAAGCGGAGGATTCAAGCTCGATTATTTTACGGATTCATGAATATGGCGGGATGCGTACACCGCTAGCGATTGAAAGTGATCTGAACATCGTTTCATGGCAGGAATGTAGTCTGATGGAGGAGCCGATTGGTGAAGCACAGCTTGGTCCGATTGAGATTACGATCACGCCATATGAGCTGCGTACCCTCCTGATTACAGTACAGGAGGTGTAGACGATGACGCTAATCGATACACCGCTCACACTCACGCCAGCGATGGAGCAATATGTACAGCGGATAGAGCAGCAGCTAGAGGATTTTCCCGATGTACAACGAATGTTCCGCGGCTGTTATGCCAGTACGTATGAAACGACAATTCGTGTGATGGAGGATGGAAGCTCCTTCGTCATTACTGGCGATATCCCGGCAATGTGGTTACGAGATTCGGCAGCACAGGTGCGGCATTATTTGCCACTGGCTGCGGAGGATACGGAGCTGAGTGAGCGTATTGCTGGACTGATTCGCAGGCAGTTATTTTGTATTAGCCTTGATCCATATGCCAATGCGTTCAATCCTGAGCCGAATGATGCTCGTTATGATGAGGATCTGACAGAGCTGACGCCGTGGATCTGGGAACGAAAATATGAGATCGACTCCCTCTGCTATCCGATTCAATTAAGCTATCTGTTCTGGCGGCATACCGGGCGAACGGATTTGTTTGATACGAGCTTTTATCAGACGATGCACCGCATTATCGATCTATGGATCGTTGAGCAGCGGCATGATGAACGCTCGCCGTATCACTTTATCCGTGAGCATTGCCCACCGTCTGATACACTGCGAAATGAGGGACGCGGCATGCCGACCTCCTATACCGGTATGACCTGGTCTGGCTTCCGTCCAAGTGATGATGCGTGTACATTCGGCTATTTGATCCCGTCGAATATGTTCGCTGTCGTGGTGCTTGGCTATATGGCAGAGATTGCGCGCGAAATCTATAACGATGAACGCCTGATGGCACGCGCGCAGAGGCTACAGGAAGAAATCGAATTCGGCATTGAGCATTATGGCACAGTACTGCATCCAACTTATGGTAAAATCTACGCGTACGAAACAGACGGCCAGGGCAATCATCATCTGATGGACGATGCCAATGTACCGAGCCTGCTATCGATTCCGTATCTCGGCTATCGCGACGCAGATGACGCTGTCTATCAAAATACACGCCGTTTTATTTTGAGTGAGGATAATCCGTATTATTTTACCGGCACAGCTGCTAGTGGAATCGGCAGTCCGCATACACCGCCATCGTATATCTGGCATATTGCGCTATCGATGCAAGGCTTAACGTCCACTGATCCTGAAGAAATGAAGCAGCTGCTCCACTGGCTGTCTACGACACACGACGGTACAGGCTTGATGCACGAAGGCTTTCACAAAGATGATCCAGCGCAATATACAAGGCCATGGTTTGCCTGGTCGAATAGTATATTCGCTGAATTCGTTATTCGTTTCGTTGAACGATGTGACAAGGAGGAATAGACCCGCTTATGACCTTTTTCATTCCGAATTTTCATCAACAGCTCGATGTACTGCATATGAATCGTGAGCCTGCGCGTGCCTATTATATTCCTTATGCAGATCAGCAGGCTGCCAACTCAGGAAAACGCAACCGTTCTCCCTTTTACCGTTCACTCAATGGAGACTGGCAATTCCGTTATTATGATTCCGTTCGTCAGGTAGAATCTGAATTCTGGCAGACTGCTGGTGCTGGTGCTGGTGCTGGTGCTGGTGCTGGTGCTGGTGCTGGTGCTGGTGCTGACAAAATGATATCACCTGCTAGCGATGCATGGAATACACTGACCGTGCCCTCCTGCTGGCAGCGTCATGGATATGATCAACAGCATTATACGAATCTGAACTATCCTTTCCCTTGCGATCCACCACATATTCCGACTCGTAACCCCGCAGGTGCTTATGTGCGTGAATTCGAGCTACCGGATGACTGGCAAGCACGGGAAACGTATGTCGTATTTGAAGGTGTGCTATCGTGTGCCTATGTATGGGTAAATGGTGCATTCGTCGGCTATAGTCAGGGCAGCCGTGTGCCAGCGGAATTCCGCCTTACGCCGTATCTCAAATCAGGCATGAATCAGATGGCGGTACTGGTACTCAAATGGTGCGATGGCTCCTATCTGGAGGATCAGGACATGTGGCGGTATAACGGAATTTTCCGCGATGTGTATCTGCTGAGTCGTGCTTCAAGTCATATACGTGATGTGTTTGTGAAGCAGACGCTCACTCGCGCTGCGACAGGAGATTATACAGCGGCTACTTTGCAAATCGAGCTGGATTATGAGCATATTGCCTACCATGCTGGGGCACTGGATGCGTTAAGTCATTCCTTTGCCGAAGCGATCAATCCAGCTACAGATGTAACCTCCGATTCAGATGCTGCTTCTGCACAGCTCGCCTCCCCAGCTTCTGGTTCTGGTTCTGGTTCTGGTTCTGGTTCTGGTTCTGGTTCTGGTTCTGGTTCTGGTTCTGGAGAAAGTGTATCCGAGCTCGCCCTGCCAATCAAGTTCATGGTGCTTGCGCCAGATGGTACGATCGTTGCGCATACACAGCAAGCTGCCAATGATTTGACGGAAGCCGTAAACATACAGCTGAGCTGGAATAATCCTGTTCTGTGGAATGCGGAGACACCGGAGCTATATCATTTGTATATTGAGGCGGCTGGTGAGGTGCTGCATTTTGCGATTGGTCTGCGAGAAGTGACGATCAGTGAACAGGGTGTGTTCATGATCAACAGGCAGCCGATCAAGCTCAAGGGTGTGAATCGCCACGATACACATCCGGTGCTGGGACATACGGTACCACTGGAGCATATGATCGACGATCTATTGCTCATGAAGCGGCATAATATCAATACCGTGCGTACAGCACATTATCCGAACGACCCACGCTTTTTAGAGCTATGTGATCGGTACGGATTTTATGTAATCGATGAAGCGGATCTGGAGTGTCATGGTATCGGAATTCCAGAAAGCTTTGGCCCCGGTGCCTTTCACCAGCTATCCGCTAATCCAGATTGGGAGCAGGCTTTTGTCGATCGCGCTGTGCGGCTAGTCGAGCGCGACAAGAACTTTAGCTCGGTAATTATGTGGTCGATGGGCAATGAATCTGGCTATGATCGCAACCATATCACGATGGCACGCTGGACAAGGGAACATGACGATTCGCGTCCCGTTCATTATGAGGGCGCAGCACCCGGATACAAGGGTCATCCCGATACCTCGGTGCTGGATGTGGAAAGTCGTATGTATTCCTCGCCCGTAGAAATAACGGAATATGCTATTCATCCAGATAGCCACAAACCGTTATTCCTTTGCGAATATAGCCATGCGATGGGCAATGGCCCGGGCGATCTGAAAGCCTATTGGGATGCGATCTATGCTCAACCGCTATTAATGGGCGGCTGTGTATGGGAATGGGCAGATCATGGGATTCAGCAACAGGATGCGCTGGGACGCATCTATTATGCGTACGGTGGCGATTTTGGCGATACACCGAATGATGGCTCCTTTTGCATCGATGGATTAGTTTCTCCGGATCGCAAGCCACATCCCGGATTACTGGAGCTCAAGCAGATTATGGCTCCGGTATGGATGGAGCAGGATCTCCAGTCTCAACAGGACGGTGAGGATGATCTCGATTCCACTTTATCCTTGCGTATACACAATCGATACGACTTTATCCATCTAGATCATCTGCTACTCGACTGGATTGTAGAGGACGAGGGCATATTGCTAGCACAGGGACAAATAGAGCTACCGACGATTGCTCCGCATGATTCTGCGTTGCTGGACTGGACATTGCCTGCTGAGTCTGTAGCCCGGACACGCTTTGCCATTTCAGATCGCTCGCCAAGCTCCAACAGAGCAGCCCATACATTAGGGCAAAACAGCTATGTAACGTTCCGTCTACGTCAACGTGGCAGCACAGCCTGGGCAGATACAGGGTATGAGATTGCCTTTTTCCAATTTACGCTGGATGGAATGAAGGTAGCTGACGTTACGGATCATTCTGGGAGAGATACGACTTCGACTTCCACTGCACTGATCCATGCACAACCGCTAACTGTAACAGAACATCAGGGTGTGCTTCATATTACTGGAGATCGCTTCCGCTACGAATACGATCTGGTCGAAGGCGTATGGCAACAGCTACAGCGTCAGGACACGTTATTGTTGGATGCGCCATCCTCCTTTGCCGTGTGGCGCGCGCCGATCAGCAATGACATGAATATCGAGGAAAAATGGCGAGATATCGGAATGGATCGATTGCATACGAAAACATATGCTTCCACCTGGAGCGAGCAGGAAGAGGACACGATTCAGATCACTACCTCCTTCTCACTCGGTGCAATCGCTCAATATCCCCTTGTTCGTGGCGAAGCACAGTGGATCATACATCGTAGTGGGCTCATTCAACTCAAGCTGCATGCTAATGTGTTAGAAACAGCACCATTTCTGCCGCGCTTTGGATTGTTGTTGCCGCTCAAGATGGGGATGGAGCATGTGACGTACTTTGGACGTGGACCGCATGAGAGCTATGTGGATAAGCACCATAGTACACGCTTGGGTCGGTATCGCTGTACGGTGGACGATTTATTTTACAATTATGTCGTACCGCAGGAAAATGGTTCACGTACCGATACGAGCTGGCTGACGATTACCAATTCGCTGGGTGTGGGTCTGTATGTGAGCGCGCCGAAGCGCTTTTCGTTTAACGCGTCACATTATACGCCAGCTGATCTAACCGCAGCCACGCACACGTATAAGCTACAGCCGCGTGCCGAGACGTATTTGCATGTAGATTATAAAATGAGTGGGGTTGGCTCGAACTCATGTGGACCGGAATTGGCAGAAGCGTATCGGTTGCAGGAGAAGGAATTCCAGTATGAGCTGGATATTGTTCCGATGGTGCTGGAGGATGGTTGGGTAGGTAAGTAGTTCGATTTTAGTTCGGGTTCGGGTTCGGGTTCGGATAAATGGTAATTCGCAATCTCTTTCGGATCAGTATAATCTAGTAATAACAAAAAGCGTCAACACCATTTAAGTACAGGTGTTGACGCTTTTCTTTTTCCGATGCTAGTTGCCATTATTTCTTGTACTGCTTCAATTGTTTTTAGTTACTAGCTTTTGAGGATGCAGAACATTACTCTAAAATAACCAATTACAGCATATCCACCACTTTCGCAATAACTGCCGCCATTTCCTCACGTGTTACTGCCTGCTTAGGACGGAAGTTCTGATCGTCATAGCCCTTCATCAATCCAAGTGCCTGTACCTTCGCAATACCCTGAACTGCCCAGGTCGACATTTTCGAAGCGTCCTTGAATGTGACATTGGTTGCCGGCGTGCCTGTAGTTACGGAATCTGGCAGCATACGCCCAATCAATGTAGCCAGCTGTTCTCGTGTCACCTGACCGTTACCGTTGAAGCTGTCACTATTGCCTGTCATGATACCCTGACTCACTACAGCCTGTACATAAGGCTGTGCCCAATCAGGAGTATTCGCTGAGGAGGCTGGTGAACCCTGTGACGGAGCATTCACATCCAGGCGCAATGTTTTCGCTAAAATAACAGCCATTTCGTAGCGATTAATTGCCTGCTTTGGATTGTAATTCCCCTGCGTATCTCCCTGCACAATACCAAGACTCATCAGCTTCATAACTGGCGCGACTGCCCAGCTCTTCACTACATCAGCAGGCTTCACCGCCTGCTCGCTATTGATGACCGATGTCCATGAACCCGCTGGAACATCTGCTTTCAGCGTCGTGCCATCACTCGTTGTCGGAACGGCAATCCATTTATCCCATTTGGCATCATAATAATGGACAAATGTATTCGCTGTTGGTGCTACTGGTGCTGGCAAGCTCACTGTACCGGATGATGCAAGCTGCGGCGTAGTCAGCATAGACGCGTTCGATGCTGGCGGCGTTGGCTTATCGTTTCCAGTGTTGGAAGCTGGTGGATTGCTACCAGCTGGTGTGTCGGTCGTTGAGCCTGGTTGTGGCGTTGTCGTTGGAGGTGTAGAAGAACCACCTGTGCCTCCACCACCAGTAGATGGACTGGTTGTAGAAGGCTTTTTATCGTCATCTGGCTTGCTGGATTGTACAGTTCGGAAGCTCCAGCCTGTAGAGTCGGTTGCTGTAGCGCCATTATTAGCTAAATCTGAGAACATTCCAGATGACACATGCACAGAATACGTATGACCTGCCTGTAGATTTGAAATCGTTAAATGGTACAAATCTTGCATGCTGTAGTCTTCGGTATGACTTAAATTAGCATGATCTGCAACCACCAGTTGCCCGCTAGACGCTTCGATATGCGCAATCACTTTAGATTGATCTGTATCGTCCCATACCTCTATCGTCCCTTTGTCTATCTTCACTAGCTCGTCAAAACGAAGCCAGCCTCCACTGTTTTGGCTGTAGTCGAACGTCATTTTTGGCGCAGTCAGATCGACAGTTCGGAATATCCATCGGAATGGCTCCATTGAACCATCACTTATTTGCCCCATATGATCCACAAAGGCTCCTGACGTTACGGTAATATAGTACAGATCATCTTCTTCTAAATTATGCTGAGGAGTGACCTGAATCGCAGAACCACCACTCAACCATGTATAGCTTGCTCCAGACAGCTGACCGTCGTGAATTACAAGGTATTCTCCATGCTCTGGGTTTTCAGCGTTATAGATTTCAATTTCTCCTCGCTGACCTAACTGCATATTTTTATTGAAATAAATTGTAAGCTTAGGACGCAGCGGAGTTCCATATCCCTCTATTCGCTCTATATTGACACCATATACTTTTGGCTTACTTGTATCTGCTACACGGAAACTCCATTCCTCTCCTACTGTACCAACATAACGATTATCATCCATGTCAACAAACATTCCAGATGAAATATGCACAGAATACTTATGATCTTTTTGAATGTTGGCAATGGTTAGATTATACAGACTGCTGAAATTATAATTGTCTGTATAGCTCAAATTAGCATGATCTGTAACCACCAGTTGTCCGCTCGACGCTTCGATATGTGCGACTACTTTGGAATGATCCGTTTCGTCCCATACTTCTATCGTTCCTTTGCCTACCTTCACCAGTTCATCAAAACGCAGCCAGCCTCCACTATTTTGGCTGTAGTCGAACGTCATCGTCGGTGCAACCGAATCCGCTACCGTTGTAAAGTCCCAGCCGTCTCCATAATCCGAGCTTTTAATCGGTCTTCCCCAATTGTCGATAAAGGCTCCAGAAGTGAAGCTAACATAATAATGTTGTTTATACTTCAGCTCCTGCTGGGGCACAAAATTGAATACCGAGGCCATCCCGCTCAGCTTCGCTGACTCTTCCGGACTTAACCATGTATAGCTTGCTCCAGATAGCTGACCATCATGAATGGTCAAACGCTGTACGGGTGTTTCGTCGTGCCCGTATTCATAAATCCGAAGTTCTCCGTCCTGCCCCAGCTTCATTGGTTTAGTAAATCGTACCTGAAGCGGTGGACGCAGCGCTTCTCCCTCCAGCTGGTGTAACCCATAATTCGCACGCATCCCATTATCTGTCACATGGAAGCTCCAGCCTTCCGGTGATGTTCCTGGATACAGATTCCCCTCCGTATCGGCAAACATGCCGGAGCTAATATGCAAGGAATACGTATGACCATCCTCCAGATTCACTGTGAAGAGCTTAAACACATCTGTCGATGTTTGCCCGTTCATGCCTCGTACACTGTACGCTCCAGGTTGTGAGTAATAGTTATACGACGCATTGTCGAATACGACTTTACCATCTACAACCTTCACATACATTTTGACTCGAGATGGATCAGTCTCATCCCAGATTTCCAGTTGTCCCGTTTGCAAATGGACATCTTCATTAAATCGCAAATAGCCCTCTGTGCCCGATGCGTACTCCGATTTGCTGTAATCATCTTTCAGGTCAAAGGTCATCGTCGGTGCAACCGAATCCGCTACCGTTCCAAAATTAAATCCTGTACTTGAATGAGCTTCAATCCCTCGACCCCACTTGTCTATAAATGCTCCTGACGTGAAGGTGATGTAATAATTCGTGTTGTATTTCAGATCCTGTTGCGGGATCAGATTCACTACCGAAGCCATACCACTGAGCTTCGCCGCTTCTTCCGAGCTTAACCATGTATAGCTTGCTCCCGACAACTGACCATCATGGATCACGAAACGCTGAGTTGGCGTTGTGAAATTATTGTATTCATAAATCTGAATTTCCCCGTTTTGTCCTAGCTTCATCTCTTTCTCAAACTTCACTTGAATGGCTGGACGTAGAGGCTGTCTTCCTTGGGGTGGAGTCACCCAATAGTCACTATTCATCCCATTATCCGTCACATGGAAGCTCCAACCTTCTGGCGGTGTTTCCTGATATAAATGCCCTTCTACATCAGCAAACATACCGGAGGTCATATGCAACGAATACGTATGATTATCTCGCAGCTTCGATGTGAATAATTGATATACATTATTCGGCTCCCAACCGCCCATTCCTTGTAAGCTTGTAATACCACTCGTCCAATAATATCGGCCTCCTAAGGCGTTATTGGATACTATTTTTCCGTCCACTGCCTTCATATAGGTGATCGGTTGCGATGGATCCGTCTCATCCCAAATTTCCAATTGTCCCGTGTTCAAGCTTACTTTTTCGCTAAATCGTAAGTATGCCTCACTCCATGCGTTAGGAGCTACTCCATAATCATCTTTCATCTCCACTGTTATCTTCGGTGAAATCGTTGTAAAATCAAGCGTTCCGCCTACATGAGAAGCTTCGATCCCTCTACCCCAGTTATCAATAAACGCACCCGAGGTAAAGGTAATATAATAATCCCTGTTATACTTTAGCTCCTGCTGCGGTGCAAAATTGAATACAGACGGCACTCCACTTAGCTTAGCGGCTTCTTCTGGACTTAACCATGTATAGCTTGCTCCGGATAAATGTCCATCTCGAATCGTCAGTCGCTGAACTGGTGTTTGTAAATTCTCACGGTCATAAATCTGAATTTCGCCGTTTTGTCCCAACTTCATCGGTTTATAAAATTGCACCTGAACCGATGGACGTAGCGGTTGTCTATCTTCTAGTGGAGTTATTGAATAGTCACTACGCATGCCATTATCCGTCACATGAAAGCTCCAGCCTTCTGGTGATGTTCCCTGATACAGATTTCCATCTGTATCCGCAAACATGCCAGAGCTAATGTGCAAGGAATACGTATGACTATCTTCTAGTTTGATCATGAATAATTTGAATTTATCTGTAGAGGGCTGACCATCCATGCTTTGGATACTGTATGCTCCAGGGTACCAGTTATAGTTATACGACGCATTGTCAAATACGACTTTACCATCTACAACCGTCACATACATTTTGTATCGAGATGGGTCTGTCTCATCCCAGATTTCCAGTTGTCCCGTTTGCAGATGGACATCTTCATTAAATCGCAAATAGCCCTCTGTGCCCGATGCATACTCCAATTTACTGTAATCGTCTTTCAGATCAAAGGTCATCGTCGGTGCAACCGAATCCGCTACCGTTGTAAAGTCCCAGCCGTCTCCATAATCCGAGCTTTTAATCGGTCTTCCCCAATTGTCGATAAAGGCTCCAGAAGTGAAGCTAACATAATAATGTTGTTTATACTTCAGCTCCTGCTGGGGCACAAAATTGAATACCGAGGCCATCCCGCTCAGCTTCGCTGCCTCTTCCGGACTTAACCATGTATAGCTTGCTCCGGATAGCTGACCATCATGAATGGTCAAACGCTGTACGGGTGTTTCGTCGTGCCCGTATTCATAAATCCGAAGTTCTCCGTCCTGCCCCAGCTTCATTGGTTTAGTAAATCGTACCTGAAGCGGCGGACGCAGCGCTTCTCCCTCCAGCTGGTGTAACCCATAATTCGCACGCATCCCATTATCTGTCACATGGAAGCTCCAGCCTTCCGGTGATGTTCCTGGATACAGATTCCCCTCCGTATCGGCAAACATGCCGGAGCTAATATGCAAGGAATACGTATGGCCATCCTCCAGATTCACTGTGAAGAGCTTAAACACATCTGTCGATGTTTGCCCGTTCATTCCTCGTACACTGTACGCTCCAGGGTACCAGTTATAGTTATACGACGCATTGTCGAATACGACTTTACCATCTACAACCTTCACATACATTTTGACTCGAGATGGATCGGTCTCATCCCAGATTTCCAGTTGCCCCGTTTGCAAATGGACATCTTCATTAAATCGCAAATAGCCCTCCGTGCCGGATGCGTACTCCAATTTGCTGTAATCGTCTTTCAGATCAAAGGTCATCGTCGGTGCAACCGAATCCGCTACCGTTGTAAAGTCCCGGCCGTCTCCATAACCCGAACCTTTAATGGGTCTTCCCCAATTGTCGATAAAGGCTCCAGAAGTGAAGCTAACATAATAATGTTGTTTATACTTCAGCTCCTGCTGGGGCACAAAATTGAATACCGAGGCCATCCCGCTCAGCTTCGCTGCCTCTTCCGGACTTAACCATGTATAGCTTGCTCCAGATAGCTGACCATCATGAATGGTCAAACGCTGGACAGGTGTTTCGTCGTGCCCGTATTCATAAATCCGAAGTTCTCCGTCCTGCCCCAGCTTCATTGGTTTAGTAAATCGCACCTGAAGCGGTGGACGCAGCGCTTCTCCCTCCAGCTGGTGTAACCCATAATTCGCACGCATCCCATTATCTGTCACATGGAAGCTCCAGCCTTCCGGTGATGTTCCTGGATACAGATTCCCCTCCGTATCGGCAAACATGCCGGAGCTAATATGCAAGGAATACGTATGACCATCCTCCAGATTCACTGTGAAGAGCTTAAACACATCTGTCGATGTTTGCCCGTTCATTCCTCGTACACTGTACGCTCCAGGTTGTGAGTAATAGTTATACGACGCATTGTCGAATACGACTTTACCATCTACAACCTTCACATACATTTTGACTCGAGATGGATCAGTCTCATCCCAGATTTCCAGTTGCCCCGTTTGCAGATGGACATCTTCATTAAATCGCAAATACCCCTCCGTGCCCGATGCGTACTCCGGTTTGCTGTAATCGTCTTTCAGGTCAAAGGTCATTTGAGTTGGGATCGAATCGAACATAGGACGAATTAGCCAAGGATACTGATCGTTTACACTATAGGTACCTCTATTCCATTTATCAACGAAAGCGCCTGATGTAAACGAGACACCGTACTCCGTATTGAATTTCAGGGCTGATTGTGGAGAAATTTCTAATAAAGAGGCCATGCCACTAATTGCCTCAGCTTCTTCAGAACTTAACCAGACTGAAGTAGCTCCTGACAGTTGTCCATTGTGAATGATTAAGCGCTGACTCGGTGTAGAATGACCCATTTCGTAAATCCGAATTTCTCCCTGTTGACTCATTGTTACTTTTTTATCAAACTTCAGCTTTATCGTTGGATGGGCTGGTGTGCCTTTTTGTCCAGTCAATATTCCGAATAATGGATCCTGACCTGTATCTATAATATTGAAATGCCAGCCTTCCTTAGATGTTCCAGCATATGGATTTCCCGCCTCATCTACAAACGTGCCAGAGGATACATGTAATGAATAGCTATGATCTTCTCTCGAATCATACATTGGCAATACAAATAGATCATCCCACGTGGAATAGTTCGAGCTGTGCAAGCCATGTCCAAACTCTTTCACCTGCCCGCTCAATACTTCAGCATGTATAAACACCTTAGTTTGCTTCGTTTCATCCCATACTTCTATTGTGCCTGTATTCAGCCGCACGGGTTTACTAAATTGTAGCCGCAAGAAATTCCCGGTATCGGAATAGCTAAAATCATCCGTAGGAGCGACCGGATCTTTAATCGTATGGAACATCCAGCTATAAGCAATTGTTTTACCGCTCGTACCTCTCCCAGTACTATCAACAAAGGCTCCCGAGGTAAAGGTAACATAATAACTGGTGTCATAATCTAGCTGAGATGGAGGGGTGATTTGTACGATGGAGGATGCTCCACTGAATCTCTGGACCTCCTGATCGCTTAACCAGGTAGAGCTTACTCCAGACAATAATTCTCCATCACGAATCGTTAGCGTTTGTTCACGCATCGATGGATCAAAGCTATGAATCTTAATTTCACCCTGCTGACCTAGCTTCATCTTTTTGTTAAAGCCAATGGTCAATGGCGAATTAATCGGTATATCGCCTTCTCTTGGAGATAACAACGAGAATGTAGCCTGTTGACCATTATCTGTAAACTGGAAATCCCATCCGTCTTGCGGGGTACCATTATAAGAGTTGCCGTCTATGTCTGTAAACATACCAGAAGATATATGTACAGCATATGTACCGCCTTCTCTCAAATTCGAGAGTGACAACATATATAGATCATTCCATGTAGAATGATCAGAGCTGCGCAAGTTCTCATTGCCGTTTACAATTTGTCCATTCGATACTTCAATATGTGTCATAACTCGAGATGAATTCGTCTTATCGCGAACCTCTAGTGTGCCTGTATTTAATCGTACTGCTTCACTAAACTGCAAACGTAAAAACCCATCATTGTACTTGCTGTAGTTAAATTCAGCTGTAGGTGGTATTGTATCCGTAACTGCCATCGTATATACGTTATCACTAACCGTATTCGTACTTGTAGCTCCTTCACTCTGCTCCTGCTCTGTTAATACCTCTGCTGCATGCGCATAGTTCGTCACCATCGGAATAGACATATTTCCAAGCTGCAAGATCGTCAAGCTGACGCTGATCGCTTTTGTCGTTTGCTCCCATTTTGCTAAACGTAATTTCTTTCTCTTTGCCATTATGTTGCCCCTTTATTCTCTATAATTTTGGCTTATTGTGGTTTAGCAGCGAGTGCTGTAAGCATCTCGGTGTACATTGGATGAATTTGCTGTTCAACCTGTCCAGCATGATTGAGGAAGTCTACATAATAACGCAGGATCAATCCCGTCTTTCGAACTGGATCACGCTCTTTCAAGACATTTTCAACCTGACTGTACAGAAGCTCGTATTGTGCTCGGCTCGCAGGAATAAGTAATAGCTTGGAATACAGATTACCAAGCCAGCGATCAAATGTCGCATCAAATACAGAAAACAATTGCTGCAATGGCTCTCGCTCCCCGCGATTTGCGTACCCTTGCATATCTTTAAAAATGTGCTGTAATTCTTCGACTGACTTATTTAGCTTTTGGCGCTCCATCTGAAGCAGCTGCATCCGATCCGGCAACGTAGCTGACCATTCATTCGCCTCAGGATGCTGTAGCCAGTTAGCATCAATCGTATTTGGTTTAAGATCATTCGCTCTTATGTCCTGCAATGACCTGAATAGAGTGCCTTCAATATGGGCGCCGCCCTGTGTCGTATTAAAAATCTGGGCCTTGCCGAACATACGGATATAAACTTCCATTTCCTTTTTCATACTGAGAAAAGCGGGATTGCTCTCTACGACTTCTCCTTGCACACCTCGAGTCTGTACGACGGGAGCACCTTCAAAATAATGTACAGGATCAATATGATCAATATGCTGTGCGTATCGTAATGCTCCTTTATAAGCGAAATTTTGACCGACTAGAATGATCGGCCCTGCGCCCATCATGCACAGTAGCTGTAAGGTAATAATTGCAATCGAAGAAGCATCATATACAACAGGTAACCCCGTCTGTGCAGCAGGCAAAAAGTAAGATGCAATCGTATCCTGACTCGTAATCATATGCCATTTGGGTCCCGGATAATTCCCCAAATCGATCCCACCTACTGACGAGCCAAATATAAGTGGAATATCGTCGATTCCTTGCTCCATCACCTGCTTGACCACGACACCGTTACCTGGATTCGGGTCATAGCTGCATATCGCATCCGGATGTATCCCATAATGAATTAATGTAGATAAAGCTGAGCCGACAGCTAGAATGTAGGCAGAACGCTCCTGCTTGATCATTTTCAAGTGCTCCATCTCTTCATTCAACGAAGGTCCTGCCGAGACGATAATAACGGGCTTATTGTAGAAGTGTTCTCGCTTTTGTAAGATGTTAGGCGTACTCCTTACATACTGAAAATTACGGAGGCTGTTGCTGAGCCAGAACACACTAAATTTATTACTGATTTGCAAATTACCATGCTTTCCCTTGAGCGTGTTGGACAATAGAGTGTTAAAAACCTGCTTTTCCTGCTCAAATACATGTGTATACGCGGAAAGTGCACAACTAGAAATCGTACCCGGTGTCCGATCCACAAACCCTCTCAGATGTTTCGCCAATTCCTGCTCATCATCACCCACAAACAAATTCCGCCACTGATCCATGTTCCATTCATCCAACACTGCATGTTTAGCGAATTGCTGGAAAACCTCCACGCTCGGCTCATAAATAGAAAATGGAATATGCGGAAATTGCCGCTGAAATTGCAAAATATGATGTCCCATGCCCATCCCAAAAAACATCATATGATCGATCGATGCATCCTTTAATTGTAAAAATAAATCATGTGCTTCCTGCCAGGGAGATTCCTCATTATGTATGGTGGCTTCTCGGTTGCCATAACGGATATACAAATTGCTATTATTGCCTGTATGAATAGGCTCAATTTCAATCGCTTTCGCCTGCGAACTCCTTCCCTGTAAGATGTCATCCAAATGTGGAAATTTCGTTTTTATTATATGATTATTTTTTAAGGCTCCCATTTCATCCTCACTTTCTTATAATTTCAAAAAATTCCTTCTATTAATTGGATTATAATAAACTGCTAATCCTTACTATTATTAATCGGAAAAAATTGCGTCTTTTTTAGCGCTATTTTTTTTATTTGATTCCAGCACAATGAAAACCCTTTCATTTTTCTTCATATACATGTATGCTGAAGTTAATGACGCTAGCAAAATTACCCTTATCCATCTTCGTCACGCTATTTGGGCTGATCCAGCATGTTGGAGTCGAATTTCACGCAACCATAAATGTGAGATTGGAGGTTATCTATGTCCACTTCCTTTATTTCTCCGGAATGGGGTCTCAGTGTATCGGAAACCGTTTGCCCGGATGTACAGACATCGGTTAATCTGCTCGGGATTCATATGCGCGAGGTTAGCCGCGACTGGGAATGTCCGAGCCATGCGCATCATCAGTATGAGATCAATTATGTGCTTCAAGGGACACAGCAAATGAAGATCGGGGATTACAGCTATGTACAGCAGGCTGGTGATCTAGTTATTTTGCCTCCAGGGGTCAATCACATGAGTCGCAGCATTAGCGAAGGAACGCTGGTGTATGTATGCATTCATTTTGAAATGAATGATCGTGTATTCCTGTCCTTGCTGGAGCGAACCAATCAATTGATTTTCCGCAAAAATAGCCTGGCAGCCAGACAGATCGAGCCCTGCATTATGAAGCTCGTACAGGCAGCCGAGCATGGTGGACAGCATATGATCACTCGCCGCATTCGTTTGCAGGCGGCATCATTCGAGCTGTTCAGTGTGCTGTGGGAGATTTTGCTGAACGAAGCAGCGCAGGCGTCTCCATCGACGTATGCCCATATGGAGCTGGCTCACCAGATTGCTGCCCGTTTACAAGCGATTGTCAGCCGTAATCTGACGGAGGAAGAGCGTCCAGAATCGCATTATGGCATCGACGATATTGCGGCTGAGCTGGGTATCAGTCCGTCACATTGCAACCGCATTTTCCATCAGGTATTTGCGATTTCCCCGCGCAGCTATTTATCCAATCTGGTCTTACACAAGTCCAAGCTACTGCTCGCCGATCCGCATATGTCCATTCAGGATATTGCAACTACACTCGGTTACCGGGATATTGCACATTTCAGCCGTCAATTCAAACGCTGGTCTGGCATTTCGCCAAGTCATTATCGTAAAACACAGTTGCATATGAGTCAGCCGCTTGAAGCAGGTGTGTAATGCATTCCGGCAATCTACAAGGGTAAATGATGTTCATCAGGAACAGGCTACCCACTTCTAATGTAGAATCGTCTGAGCGGCTGTCCGATATTTGCTAGCGTTTATACCGTATATCGCATGCAGCCGGGCAGACGTGGCGCTATTGCCCGGTTTTTTTGTTTCGTTTAACCTGTTTTTGTCATGGCACTTCAGGCACCATTACCCATTCGATTATGGAGGATGATATCTTTATGCGCATGGTATTTCGCTGGTTTGGTGAGCAAAATGATACAGTAACTCTGGAACAGATTCGTCAGATTCCAGGTGTGGAGGGCATTGTCTGGGCGCTCCACGATATTCCTGTCGGTGAAGTATGGCCACAGGAACGCATACGCGAGCTACAAACACTCGCAGAGCAGCATGGATTACATATTGAAGTCGTGGAGAGCGTGAATATTCACGAGGACATTAAGCTTGGTTTACCTTCACGCGACCGTTATATCGCTAATTACAAGCAGACGATTGAGCATCTGAGTGAAGCCGGGGTCAAGGTGATCTGCTATAATTTTATGCCGATCTTTGACTGGCTACGAACCGATCTGCACCATCCGCTACCCGATGGCTCGAATTCGTTATTTTATGAATACAGCCGCATTGAAAATATCGATCCATTCGAGCTGGTTATGCAAATCCAGTCTAACTCTGCATTGACGATGCCCGGCTGGGAGCCAGAGCGATTGGCACATCTGACCGAGCTATTTGAAGCCTATCAGGGCTTTACAGAGGAAGACCTGTGGCGTAATGTGAAGTATTTTCTGGATGAGATTATTCCGGTTGCTGAAGCGAATGGCATCCAGATGGCGATTCACCCGGATGATCCGCCATGGTCGATCTTCGGATTGCCACGTATTATTCGCAATCAGGACAATATTCGCCGCTTCCTCAGCCTGTCGGATAGTCCAGCACACGGCATCACCCTGTGTACTGGCTCGCTCGGTGCTAATCCGGACAATGATATTATCGGGATGGTGCATGAATTTGCGGATCGGATTCCGTTTACCCATATTCGCAATGTGAAGGTCGAGCCGAATGGTGATTTCCAGGAAACGTCGCACCGGACGCAGGATGGTAGTGTAGATATCGCTGGAATCGTGGAGGCATATCACGAGGAAGGCTTTACAGGCTATTGCCGACCGGATCATGGACGCCATCTGTGGGATGAGCAATGTCGCCCGGGCTATGGATTGTATGATCGTGCACTTGGAATTATGTATCTGTGGGGATTGTGGGATACCCATGCGCTCCGTAACTCCAAATCGCTGGCATCTGCACAGCAACATAAGGAGGATACTGTATGAACGAGCACGAACAACAACTGAGCGAACATGCACAACTACGGCCACAAGCAGCTTCGGATTCTGCCCCTCCTTCTTCTCCTGCTGCGCCAACGACGGGCAACAAGCTCGTTGACCAGACACTGCGTGAGGTTATTCGCCATGTAGAGGGTGAACAGCCGCCGACCGAAACAGAATTAAAGCCCTTACCGCTACATGATTCGCTCAGCGGCAAAGTGGTGGTGATTACAGGCGGTGCGGGTGTGCTCTGTCGTTCTATGGCATTGGAGCTGGCACGTCAGGGCTGCCGTGTGGCGATTCTCAATCGAACACTGGAAAAGGGTGAAGCCGTCGTTGCCGATATTCGGGCACAGGGTGGCGAGGCGATTGCGGTTGCCTGCGATGTAACGAAAGAGGATAGCGTGATCGTAGCGGAGACGGCAGTGACAGAGCAGCTAGGCCCGTGCGATATTCTGATCAATGGCGCAGGCGGGAATCGACCGGATGCGAATACAACGAGTGAGACGTTTAGCGAGCAGGATCTGAATGTGGAGCATATGCAGACCTTTTACGATATCGGGGTCGATGGATTCCGACAGGTGCTTGATCTGAATATGATCGGTACGCTGATTCCGACACAGATTTTCACACGTCGCATGGTGGGACGTCCCGGCGTTACCGTGATCAATATCTCATCCATGAGCGCGTATAGCCCGATGACCAAGGTGCCTGCCTACTCTGCTGCCAAGGCGGCAATCAACAATTTTACGCAATGGCTGGCGGTACATTTTGCTGAGAGTGGTATTCGGGTTAATGCGATTGCGCCGGGCTTCTTCCTCACGGAGCAAAATCATCGTCTGCTCAAACACGAGGATGGTTCACTGACAGAGCGCTCAGAGAAGATTATTGCTCATACACCAATGCGGCGCTTCGGTGTGCCGAATGATCTGCTCGGTACGCTGTTATGGCTGTCTGATGTGGATACATCCGGCTTTGTAACGGGAATTACAGTACCGGTGGATGGTGGGTTTATGGCGTATTCTGGCGTGTAAGGAGAGATTGTATTGAGGGATGTCACGACATTGCTATAGATGTAGGATGGTATAACGTAAAATATTTGCTATAGCGAGCATGTACGCCTATATATATATGTCTATGCCTATATTTAGGTCTATGTCTAAATAAAGCTTACGACTGTGTATCCTCTATCCAAACGAAATCAGTTATACGCTATGCTAAACTAAATACTAGACTAAAAAGCCTTCCGTTCGTCGGAAGGCTTTTCGCTTTTGAAAAGAGAACGTACAGTGGAGCGATCTCTTTTTCACTATGCAGTTTCGGTTATACGTGTGCGATGCATTAAAAACGATACTATTCGTTTTCTAAATCTCATCAAAGTGCGAATTTTCCCATAACTGCAACGATTCTGTATACATTAAGCCTTATTCACAACTGCCATTTCTTCCGTCTCATACGACTCGGACAGCTCCTTGCGAAACACCGACCGGCAGACATAGCCTACAATAACAGCAACCGTTGTTAATAGCCCTGCCAGCAAATACATATCCCGCATACCAAAGCGATCCGCGAACCAGCTCAGGAACAGCATCGCCAGTGCAAAGGTCAGATTGCTCAGTGCACTCAGTGCGGACATGACACTTGGCGCTTCCGCAGGCGTAAGATTTTGCTGAATCAAGGTCGAACGAATAACACCTGCTACCTGTACAGGCAGACCGGTAAGCATTAGCAAAATAAGGGCTGGAATCGGATATACATTGAGCGCAAATGCAACAGCAATCGCCACATAGATCATTAGGCTTACCAGCATGTATAGGTAAGCGTTCGTCCAGATTCGTTTACCAATCGCTACAACCAGCAGACCACCGACAATCGAGCCGATAAAAAAGCCTGCATTCATAAAGCCGAGCCAGCTTACATCCTGATGCAGTACCTGAATAACAAATGCGAGTACAAACGCACCAATCCAAGCCGCTCCCCCTAATGTATCGATATTATCGATAATCGCAATCAGACGCACACGGCGATTAGCCAACAATGCTTTCCAGCCACTGGATAGCTGATCACCATAGGAGGGCTTGCTGACTGTATTGTTCGCTTCTCCATCTACGGCTTCCGGTGCAGCTGTCAGTCCAGCACGCGCATACGGATCACGAATAAACGCGGTGAAGAACATCGCCAGAAAATAACTAACCGAGGCGATCCACATCGTCGGTAACGCGCCGATCACAGCGACGATAATACCGCCGAGTGCCCAGCCGGAGCAACGTACAATCTGATCGCTCACCGACATCAGACCGTTTGCCTTGATCAGTCCTTCACCTTCTGCCAGCCTGGGAATTAATGCGTTACGCGCTGGATCTGTCCAGCCATCCAGAAAGGACATACCGATGACTGTCAAAAATACCAGTGGAAAATAAGGGGTTGGTGCTAGCCATAAATAGCCGATCAAGCCCGTAAACACGACAAATTGTCCTAGCTGTGAGCCTAATAAAATCGCTGTGAGCGGATAACGCGCCATTACGACAGGTGCGACCAGCCCACTCACCATTTTGGACAATAAGCGAAGGAGCGGAATAAAGATCGTCGTCACCAGCGAGCCACTTGTTGTGAATACAAGCGTGATCAGGCTAAGCTGATAGACAATATCGGCTATATTGGACACCGTCTGTGTACCCCATAGCATATAAAACGATTTTCTTATCACTTGCTACATCCCTCTCTATATAAAGTAAAAGCTAGAGAACACAATAATGATGGTAAGAATAAGAAGCATGGCATAATGCTGTGTAGTATGTATCAATTAGAAATCGGGTACAGCACAATACAATCAAAGATCGATGCAGTACATGTTTATTGATTTTGTTGAAATAAAATACAGGCTGTGATGAAAAAACAGGGGCGTGATTTTCTTTTCTCACTTATCATTTTTAAGTATCGCACGTCTGCTTACAATTGTATAGCACTTACACACAAAAAAATTCAATAAAATGGAATTTATTTTTATCATTTTATACGCATATAAGATATTTATCCATATAAAAATAGCGTAATTAAGAATTATAAGAATATAAAAAAATATACAGCAGCCGATGGAGACTGCTGTATAAGTGAATGATCCATAACCTCATCGTAGATGATACGCGACCCTGAATCCGTTAATGACCTGTTATTTTTATCCGACCCAGGCAACTGTTCTTTCATTAATCCTTATATGGATCAAATTCATCCGCACCTGCCATGCACACACCAATCGGACGCAGCACATGCAGTACATCCAGTGTCTCGCGATGCGCATCCAGCACCGTTTGCAGTTTACGGTATACAAATGGGCTTTCATCGGTATCCGCACCGCGCAGCTCGACACCATAATCAGTGATCGCCTGATGCATTTGTTCTCTTGTAATGGCTCCACCAGAACGAGTTCGTGTTTTCCAATTCATTTTGCCCGCCGCCTGTGTACGGCTCATCACCCGTCCAGCTCCGTGCACAGTACTGTAGAACGATTCTACATTTTCGACGCTATCTTTGCCACGGACAATGACCGAGATATCGCCCATACTGCCGCCGATAAAGCCCAGCTGTCCTGGCGCAGAAGGTGTTGCTCCTTTACGTACAACGATCGTGTCCTGTCCAGCATGCTTCTCTTTCCAGGCAAAATTATGATGATTGTGTACGGCAAAATCTGCTTCTGCTCCAATCAATCGCAGCACCTCATCAATCACCACATCCCGGCCTGCGTACGCGTAGCGTCCAGCCAGCTTCATCGCACGGTAGTACAGCTCGCCCACCTCATCATCCAGATTCAATAGCACCGGCGGCTGATCCATATGCTCTCCTGGTGCCTTGCCAAAAAACTCTCGCCCTGCCGCCAGATTCAAAAATCCACTCGCCGTCTTATGCCCAAAGCCTCGACTTCCAAAGTGGTTCCCGATCCACAGCCGATCTGTCGCAGGCTCAACGAACAGATCGACATAGTGATTGCCACTGCCTACGGTTCCTAATTGCTGACGAGCCAGCTGCTTCAGATCATTATGCCCCTTTTGCCCGGCAACCTGCATGTATACATTCCAATCTGGATCATCAAACAATTCATGATCGACCATATACCGATTGCCCCGTCCTACGCCAAAGGCGATTGTGCTGGCGATTCGATCCATTATACTGCCGATATGCGGCATCACATCAGATGCAAGTAGATTCGTACGCACTGCCTTATTTCCACAACCGATATCGTATCCTACCCCCGACGGTGAAATTTGACCGCTGTACGCCACCACACCACCAATCGGCTGACTGTAGCCCTTATGATGATCCGCCATCAACAGCGTTTGCACGACATTGCCATGCTGCGAACACGTAATCGCCTGACTCACCGCCCCTGCATCAGGATCACCCCATATTCGTACGCCTTCAATCATTTGAAAAGCCATTGTTTTTCCTCCTTTATCGTAAACTGTCTAGCGTTATGATGAGACAGCTGAGTTCGTATGCTACTTTTAACGTGATACTAAATGCTGCGGCTGCGCTATGGTAATCGTTCTTTTGCTGCTTTGACGCATTGATTATGTTCGGTAACTAGGTGTTTTTTCGATCTTAATGTATTCTATTTTGCTGAATTGGTTTTCACATGCTTTTTATTATGATTTTGTGTATGACTTCATTGAATTATGAATGGGTATGCATCTGTTTGGATGGGAAGCTTACATCACTTACGGTAAGGAATAAGGGAACGGACTCCCGTCTCGCACAGGAATCTACGGATTAGGAATACATTGTAGATTCCCGTGCTCGGAAGCTGTAAGATATTTTGCTTCGCAAAAATCACTTCCTATTGAACCTCGTGTTAGGAAATCGCTAACACGGCAAGTCCATCCTTTTCCCTTATTTCCTTCCCTCCGTTCCGTGGTACTCGCATCAGATGTGCTTTTGATTTTGATGTAATATCTACTTCCTAACTATAGAGCTAGCTATACTAAGTCGTTAATCATACCAACTAACTTTTTATATGAAGCTATAGATCAAGCTGCTTCTTAAAACTCAGAAAATTAAATGCATCATAATATCCAGTTAAGATATTTTTATCTTCTATATAGATCAACTAGCGTAATGAATCTATTATTTAAACGACTACATTATACCTATCTGAATGCTTCAATCACTACCCCAGCACAAGCATCACTGACTCTATATACAGCGTGCACTATAAAATAATTGCAGTAGACCTTCAACCGCATACATACAGTCCTACCATCACACCACTATAAAATCCTCAAATGACCTTCGCACATAGCTTATTACAAAATCCTAAAAATGCCAGAGTAGCACAGCATACTCGGAACGAAGGCAACTAATGATAACCAACCTTTCATCCAATCACAGAACGGAAGGCAGAGAACGATGCCAAAAGACCGACCTTTAAGCCGGGATACGTCCGCTTTTCCCCATTCCAAGTATCCCGGCTTAACCGGAGGTCGTTGGCATGTTCTCTGCCTGGAGTGGTGGTTGCGACAGATCTATCAGTGCTCTTCGCGTCCAGAGTGGCTGGTGCAACAGGCATGCCAGTATGCTCACCGTTCAGAGGTTGATGCAACAAACAAACCAGTACGCTCACTATCCAGAGCGGCTAGCGCAACAGGCACACCAGCTTGCTCAACCTACAAGAGTAGCGATTGCCAAAAGCATATCCCCACGTCATTTGCATCATCATCTACAGCCGCGGATCAACCGCATCTGCTTCCAGTGCAAGTGCAGCCAGTACACACTCGTGCATACGCTCTAACGGCTCCTTGCGGACGAAGCGGTCGATCGATTCTATGCCCAGTGCAAATTCCATCAGTGCATGGCGTTCTTTTTTGCGAGTTTTGCGCTGCTTGAGACGCTTGAGGTTGTCGGGGTGCAAATAATCCATACCATAAATGATGTGTAAATATTTGCGTCCGCGTACTTTGATCGCTGGCTGGACTAATCTGCCGCTAGCGTGCATAGTCATATATTCCGGCTTGATGACCAGCCCCTCGTGTCCTTCCTCGGTAATGCTTGTCCACCAATCGATCAGCCGCTGCTCATCCTCACTATCCTCATCCAGCTCGACTACCTTATATTCGGTTTCCATCAGCAGATCAGAGCAAGCGGCAAGCTCCTTCGCATGCTCCATATGCCATACATGCTCATGCTCGGTGAAGGCATGATTTTGATGAGCCAAAATGTGGAATGGTGCGATGCGAATGCCTTCCATACCATCGGTATCCCAGCAATAAGCCTGAAACGCTTCGGCAAAGACATTTGCATTTTGTAGCAACTCTGTCCATTCGCCAACCCATTCCTGTACCGGTCGACCGTTCGCTTCGGCAGTCTGCAATGTATCCAGAATCGTCTGCCGATCATGCAGGGCAGCTTCAGCTACATGGGCATACTGGGATGCGATCAGCTCGCGTGCCTTCAGGTTCCACGGTACAATCTCGGCATCGAGCAGTACCATATCCGTCTGATAGCGATCAAAATAGCCTGCCTGCTCCAGATCACTGCGTAAGCGCTCCAATATCTCGCGCTCTAGCTGTGGCTGGAAAAAGGCGCGTCCGGTACGTGTATAGATACTGCCCTGTAATGGACGGCCAATATACGGAAGTGCAGCCTGTTCATTGCGGAATAGCAGCACAATCGCACGGCTTCCCATATGCTTTTTCTCAGCCACCAGTCGCTTCACATTACGCGAACGATAATATTCTACAGCCTCAGCCGGATGCTCCAGATAATCTGGCAATGCCGACACATGAGGTGGTGCCATCGTTGGTGGAATATAGACCAGTTCCTCCAGCGGCACCGTGTAATGGGATGTCGTATCAATCGCTGCTTTAACAAACTCGGCACGTACGCCAATCTCTCCATAGCTATCTGTCAGCACGCTATAGCCCTGGATAAACTGTCCCAGATCCGGTGCAGCAAAGCGGCGCTTACGCAGGCGAATGAGCGGGCTATCTGGATCAGCGGCATAATCCTGCTTCGCTTCTACCGAGACGAAGCTTTGCTCTGGATAACGATAGGCTGTCAATTGTCCGCCAAATACAGCGCCCTGATCGATGTTGATCGTGCGATTCGCAATTGTAGGTTGCAGACGTGGATCATGCCCCCAGACGATTAGCTCACCCGATTGATGCTCGTTAAACCAATCCGTACGTATCGGCTTATCCGAATGCTGACCTGCCACCGTTTCACCATAACGACAATAATCCGAAATGCGGTTCGACTGCTTCCCGATATGATGATCGCGAATACCCGCATGCGTGACGACCACACAACGCACACCATTTTTCGTGAAAATGAGATGGGATGGTGCAGCAAGCAGCATATCGCGGAACTCACCCTTTAGCTGCTCCACTGCTTCTTTTCCATGCTCCTGCTCGTATTGCTGCAATTCAGCGACAAACAGCTCATCACCATGCGTCATATTCACCTGACGACCTTGCAGATAGCGCGCGACCTTCCAGCCGTGATTGCTATCCACCATCAGCCCCTGCCCTGCGGCAAGCTGTCGTTGCCAGAAGCGCATCGTATCGATTGAACGCGGCCCCCGGCTCATCACATCGCCAGCCGAGACGAGCATACGACCGTCAGCATGATGGTAAATTCCAGCTTCATCCGGTACATACCCAAGCTGCCCGATCAGCTCCAGCATCTCCTCATAACAGCCGTGAATATCGCCGATCACATCAATGCCTGCGCCAATCTCATGCAGTAATGGATGTGGCAAACGTACCATTTGCAGTGTCGCCAGCTGGTGCGGACGAAGAATATGCACCTGCTGGAAACCCTCTTTTTTCAGTCGATGGATTTCACTACGGAAATTCCGATAATGCTGCTTGATTCGGTCACGTCCGCGCGGGTGCTTCCGGTCACGATCGCGCTCCAGCAATATTTTTTCCGGTACATCGAGCGCAATGATCAGCACAGGTACATGTAAACGACGCCCCATCTCTACATACTTGGTTCGATCTGCTTCATGGATATGGGTCGCATCGATCCATGTCATCTGGTTCAGGCGGCAACGTGCCTGCACGACCTCATCCATAATGTGGAATGCACGATCGGAGATCAGATGGTATTGCTGATACAATACCTCACTCTCATCGCGTGACGGGCGGCGCCAGTCCAGATGCTCCAGTCCACTCACCATCTCACGAAAACGGTCAGAGGATACGACTTCATCCGGCTGTAAAATCCCCTGCTCGATCTGCTGCTGTAGCCATGTCGTTTTGCCACTATTGGAGGCGCCCATCAGCAGTACGATCGCCCCTACAGGCAGCTCCAGTACAGGTGCTTCATCCGAAGTGAATGTACGAGACTGCTGTTGCGACTCATTAGCTGTATACGTATCGCGACCGCCACCTGAGCGCTTGGTATGTCCATCATCCAGCTTTGCTTGCTGGTTTTTAGCATCGACGCTCATATCGTTTTGCGCTGACATTTCATGGTCTCTCTGTTGCTGGTCACTCATCCTTTATCCCCTCCTATTCTTTGGAAAATTGCCATTTGCGTAGGCTGTCCATATTCATCTGAACGCTCGCCGATCCCTTCAAAGGTCACCTGGTATCCACCATATTCACTCCACTGCTGGCAAAATGTCTGGAATTCCGCACGCGTCCATTCAAAACGGTGATCCGCATGCCGCATCCGCTGTTCGTCCAGCTCATAGATAGCGTTATATTCACGGTTTGGTGTGGTCATAATGAGCGTTTGCGGCTGGTAATCATTGAATAGTGTGCGCATTACCATCGGCAATCTCGCTTCATTAATATGCTCGATTACCTCGCACAGAATCATCACATCATGCCGACTCCAGCGCTCATCCCGGTAAAAGAGTGAGCCCGTCGCCAGCTGGGGCACGACATTCGCCCCCTTTTCCTCCATTGCTGCAAAACGATCCAGCGCCCGTACGCCTGCATAAGCAGACGGCTCAACCGCCCATACCTGTTCCACGCCTGCAATCGAAGCCAGTCGTTCAGACAGCTTGCCTTCTCCTGCACCAAAATCGACTACGCTGCGGTGGGATTGAAGCTCCCCCACACAAGCGACAATCGCTTCATAACGGAGCTCATTCAGTCGCGGTGCTTTAGCCGTTTTCTGGGCTAGCTCGGAAGCTGCTGTCGCTTCTGCTTCCGCTACTTCTTCTGATTCCACTATAATTTCTACTTTGTCCATTTCATTGATCGAGCCATCGAGCAGATCCGAAGATGAGGTTTCCGTTTCATTCATCGCTTGCTCTGCTGTCCCATTATCCAGCTGCGAATCGGCATCCTCGTCCGTTGCACGCAAAAAACGACCACGCGTATCAAAATTATGCGCCACTTCTTCCGGTAACCCTTGACGATATAGGCGCAAAAGCGGAGCGAATCGCAGTGAGCGGCGAGCGATAAACGCATGCTGTGGGTGCTCCCGTAGCCAGCCCTCACCATAGCGATGCAGTTTTTCAATCTCTTCCTCGCCAATGTAATAATGCTTGTAATCGTCCAGTACGGGCATCAGTACGAATAACTGACGTAACAGCTGCTGTAATGTCGTCCTACCTGTTAAATGAACGGCCCGAATCGTGCTGCGCTCCTTTAGCTTAAAGGAATACGATGTCTCTGGACGCTCCAGTCGAACTTCATACCCAAGCGATGTGAACAACAACGTCATGACATCATCCGGCAAATTGGAAGCGACCGGGCCAAAGCTGACCTCCAGCGGAAAAGGGTGCTGCACCCATTCGGTGTAGTCTGCCTTAGGCTTACCATTGAGCGCAGTTCCGAGTGCAGACCGAAGATACGAGCAAAACAGACTGCTCACTGCAAATTCGCGATCGTTAATATACTGTGTAATGTCATAGCTATCTGGCGTACCTTTCACCAGCTCGACAGGATCAGGTGTTACGAACAGCAGCACCTCCAGCTCCTGCTCTGTGAATACCGGATATACGATACGCACACGCGCGCCTTTTTCATCGCGGTCATAAAGGTTATGCGGATTTTTCGCAAGTAAATGCGAGATCATGCCGGCATCCTGTCCGACTGATCGAATTTTTAAGTACATGATTACTGCCTCCTTTGATAGGGTGTGGCTATAGGTTTGGACTTGCTTGGTTGGATCTTATGTGCGAGTAGTTGCCTGTGCTATTGCTGTGTAGTCAACAGACATTTGATTACGTTAGTGCTTTTAGTGCTTTTAGTGCTTTTAGTGCTTTTAGTGCTTTTAGTGCTTTTAGTGCTTTTAACATGTTCTATGCTTCAATCTGCTTCGACTTGCTTCGTACTTCTTCCTTCTACACTACTACTTCCCCTGGACGATGGCGAATATCGTTGCGACACAACCCATTTTATATACAAAAAAGGCCGCAGACTTTTCAGTCCACGGCCGGTTTGCCTTGCAATCTTCCTGCTCATACTGTCCATTCACTTCCTTGCGAGCATGTCGCCTGAAAGTGTACACAGTAAGCTAAGATAAATTGTTCGGTTGTATGTATCTTCGATATGCAGAGTTTACAGCTTATCTAGCGTCTGTATCAGGCTACGCACAGGAAGGCGTGCAAGCTCCGAACAGGCGAGAAAGCAAGGTTGTATGCCACTGCGAAGATCCGGGTGGAGTGATCAGTCAGTTCAATCTGTATCGTATTGCTATTATGCTGGAATTGTTCTGATTCCTCGGGACGAGGATTATATTCGTTACGACTCAGCTCACTTAGCAATGTGAATGCCTGCAAATACAGATTGATGTTCATCATCTCTTCCGGACCTCCTTTTCTCACGAAGTGTAATGTATACGTAGTGGTCAGCGTCTGCTGCCCTCGAATAGTCAACATCATAAACTGCCTTTCCGTTTTCTGTCAACCGCGAATTTGCTGTAGTGCATGCTCCACTGTGCCCTTTAAATTAGCACAGCAGATTGCTTCTGCTTCTGCTTCTGCTTCTGCTTCTGCTTCTGCTTCTGCTTCTGCTTCTGCTTCTGCTTCTGCTTCTATCGCAAATTATACACCAGTAGTGCCAGTGCAAACATCACGAGCGATAGCACCAGACACCACATCGCCCAGCGCATGCGCTGTTTTTTGCGAATACGTCGTTCCTGTGCAGCTGTCTCATCCACATCGCTAACATAGCCGCCCATCCACGAACTACTCAAAAACACCGCGCCTGCCATCGCGATCAATCCCGCCCACACCAAACCATTTACCATATCGCTCTATTCCCCTTTTACCATTCCAAATGTAGTGATACTTCCATTTTAACAGCTATATAGAGCATAATTATACAAATGCACCATATTCACTCTACAGCGCTCAGTATTAACTCCTCACATGCGCCCTGCTCTTGCATCAGATGGAGCCCTATCCCGATACTTCTTAAACGTACGGCTAAAATAAGAAATATCGTTATATCCCGCCGCCATCGCGACTTCCGATACTGTCATCCCCGTATTGAGCAGCAAATATTCCGCCCGATTAATCCGCACCTGATTCACATATTCGGTTACCGTGCGCCCAGTTAATTCGCGGAATACACGGCTAAAATGAAATCGACTCAAGCCTGCCAGCTCTGCCAGCTGCTCAATCGTCATTTCCTCCGCATAATGCTGCTCAATATGCTGTAGAATCGGTGTAAAGCGCTCCACATTACGCATCCGATTTTCCGTATGTCGCCAATCGGACAGATCATCGACATAGCCCCGTACGAGTAAAGCAAGCAGTCGATACATGAGCGATTTCACCGCTAATTCATGACCGATTCGGCGATCGCGAAATTCATCGATAATGTCCTCCATACAGCGCTGTAGCCCGGTATCTCCACGAATATAGCTATGGAAAATCAATCGATTTTGCGTCATCGGAGTGATAAAGCGTGTCTCTACCGCATCCTGTGAAGGACTTTGCAGCGACTGCAAATCCACGATCAGCGCATAATACACCAGCTCACTCGACAGGCTAATGCCCTGATGCAGATCATGACTATTCAGCACGATCAGATCGCCTGCCTGCACATGAATCGGCTTCGCATTACACTCGATCATCGCCTCTCCACTCTCCACATATAGAAACTCCATATGCCGATGCCAGTGATGCGGAAATAACACCTGTCCATACTCACGCGATCCACAAAAGTTCACCTTGATCGGAAACGAAGGATCGGGCATACTCATCGGCTCTTGCAGATTAACAGGCCAATTCATGGCTGGAACCTCCTTCGCAAAGAAATCTCCTCCCCTCACTATACCCCATTCTCACTTCGTATACAGCCGTCCAGACGAAAAACGCTCTCAAAATAGCACAATTGTACAAATAAACCGCACGTCCATTCATGCTCCAGCAAGGCAAACGATTATATAATCCGGGTAATTACACAGCTACATATTCAGCCATATGAATAGGAGAGTCGATCATGACAAAGACGATTGGAATTGGTGTGATTGGGACTGGCAGTATTTCGGAGTTTCATCTAGGCCCCTATGCAAGACATGAGGGTGTAACAATTCGTGGCGTATGCGATCAGAATCTGGAGCGTGCACAGACCGTTGCGGCAAGCTATGAAGGGGCGCAGGCTTACAGTGATTATCACGAGCTGCTCGCCGATCCAGAGATCGATGCGGTCAGTATATGTACATGGAATAATACGCATGCGGAGATTAGCATTGCTGCACTACGAGCAGGCAAGCATGTACTCGTTGAAAAGCCGTTATGTCGTACGATGGAGGAAGCAGAGCAGATTGCTGCCGCTGTAAAAGAGACAGGCAAGCTGCTGATGGTCGGCTTTGTACGTCGATATGATAACAATGCCCAGCTGCTCAAGCAT
Organism: Paenibacillus hunanensis; assembly: GCF_034055775.1. Lineage (NCBI taxonomy): Bacteria > Bacillati > Bacillota > Bacilli > Caryophanales > Paenibacillaceae > Paenibacillus > Paenibacillus hunanensis. The sequence goes on from NZ_CP139194.1 coordinate 4,694,776, forward strand.
TTTAGCGATCAGGGCGATTTTGGAGATATTTATTATGCAAAAGCTTCCTATATTCGGCGCTTTGGTAATCCGGGCGGCTGGTTTAGCGATATTGAACGTTCAGGCGGCGGCCCGCTGATCGATATCGGTGTGCATGTTATTGATCTGTGCTGGTACCTGATGGGCAGACCGGAGCCATTATCCGTGAGCGGCAATACGTATTATGAGCTGGGCAATCGTGCACATATCCAGCATCTGTCCCACTACAAAGCAGCCGACTACGATGCCACCAAGAACGATGTCGAGGACATGGCAAATGTGATGATCCGCTTTAAAAATGGCGCCTCCCTGCTCGTCGACGTGAGCTTTAGCCTGCACGCGCGTGAAAATGAGGGCATGATTAAGCTGTATGGCAGTAAGGGCGGCTTTGAGGTCGATCCAGCGCTATCGATTACAACGGAAAAATATAATACCGTGCTCAATGTGCAGCCGCAGGTCGATCATCCTAGCTTTCAGTTTGCGACAGCATTTGATAACGAGATTCGTCATTTTATCGAATGTGTGCGTACAGGCAGTCAGCCGATCAGTCCGGTGGAGGATGGTGTACAGATGATGCGGATGCTAACAGGCATCTATGAATCGGCGCGACTTCGTCGGGAGGTGATTCTGTGAAGCTTGGACTGAGTACGTATAGTCTGCATGGCAAGCTTGCGTCTGGTGAGATGACTGTCCCTGATGTGATCGACTATGCCGCAGAGCATGGCGCGGAGCATGTGGAGATTGTACCGCTTAGCTACAATTTGACCGAGCAGCCTGAGCTACTGGAGCAGATTGTCGAACGTGCCCATACACGCGGGATTGAGCTATCCAATTATGCGATTGGTGCTAATTTTCTGAGCGAGGATGAACAGCAGGTGGAGCAGGAGATTCAGCGTGTGCTGAGTGAGGTTGAGATTGCGGCTGAGCTTGGGGTGAAGCTGATGCGCCATGATGTAGCCTCCTCACCGGATGTATCGATCGCCAATTTCAATCGACATCTGGAATCACTCGCTTCTGCCTGTCGACGTATTGCCGATCATGCGGCAGGCTATGGCATCACTACCAGTGTGGAAAATCACGGCTATCTTATTCAGCATGCCGATCGTGTGCAGGCGCTCATTCAGGCGGTGGATCGCCCTAATTATAAAACTACCCTTGATGTGGGAAACTTCGTCTGTGCAGATGAGAATCCACTAGCTGCGGTGCAGAAAAATCTACCTTATGCTTCCATGGTGCATATTAAAGACTTCTATATTCGTCCTGCGCATCGCAATCCGGGTGCAGGCTGGTTTACAAGCACAAGCGGCATGTATTTGCGCGGTGCAATTATCGGTCATGGCGATCTGGATATGTGGGAAATCCTGCGCCTGATCAAGTCGTCTGGCTATGATGGGTATCTGTCCGTTGAATTTGAAGGGATGGAGGATGGTGTGAGCGGAGCCGCAATCGGGCTGGATAATGTACGCCGAATCTGGGATGCCGTGTGACGAATGTCTTTCGACCAAATGAATGTTTACCGAATGGATATTTAATGAAGATACGACTATTTATGTATACACCAAGCCTTATTTTTATATAGCAGATCATTCATTAGACTAGCTTCATCATTTCATTCTGGAGACGAGTATAAGATAACGTAATATGGTCAAACCAACTATTTCTGCAATCGATAAAATCTTATTTAGAGAACATCTACTATTATATATCAAAATATATATCGAAAGGATGTGGCTTTATGGCAGGACTGGGCAAGATCGGCGTTATTGCTGATGCGTTCAAGCTGGATTTGCGTGATAATCTCAGAAAAGCACAGGAGGTTGGCGCAGACGGCGTACAAATCTGGGCAACCGAGGGTGCAATGGACCCGGACAATCTGAATAACGAGCAACGGCGCGAGTTAAAGTCGTTTATTCAGGAACTTGGTCTTGAAGTATCCGCATTGTGCGCAGATTATGGTGGTCATGGCTTTCGGAAGGAAGCGGACAATCTCTGGAAGATCGAAAAATCCAAAAAAGTAATGACCCTTGCACTGGAGCTAGGTAGCCCGATCGTCACCACACATATCGGTGTAATTCCCGAGCAGACGAGTGATCCGGAATATGCGATCATGCAAAGAGCGTGCAACGAGCTCGCTTCCTTCGCTTCGGATATGGGCGGTTATTTTGCCATCGAGACAGGGCCAGAGCCAGCAGAACGCTTGAAAATATTCCTCGATTCGCTCGATAACAAAGGGGTCGCTGTCAATTTTGATCCGGCTAATATGGTGATGGTCACTGGCGATGATCCTGTACAGGGTGTTCATACACTCCGTGACTATATTGTGCATACGCATGTGAAGGACGGGATTCGTACTGCGGAGGTCAATCCGTATGATGTATATGGCGATCTGAGCCATGAGCAGATTACTGCGTTCGAGGATGGCAGTATCGGCTTTCGCGAGGTGGCATTAGGAGAAGGTCAGGTCGATTTTGCTGCTTATTTTGAAGCATTGCAGGCGATTGGCTACACAGGCTATCTAACGATTGAGCGTGAGGTAGGCAATCAGCCAGAGCAGGATATTCGCCAGGCTGTGGAGTTTATCAGTCGATTTAAGGCGAAATAAAGCTACAGAGCTTCATCGAAAATTCAATATTTCATTAGTATGGAGGCTCTATTCGTATTTGATTATTATATAAACTCTATTCGATGAGAGTACTACCAGAAAATAAATGCAAGCACTACCACGCCGTTCGATGGATTTAAGATAACTGAGTTAAAGGAAGCAAGCTTACGTATGAAGCTAGCATCTAGCATCTAGTTATGAAAGCAACGGAACTAGACGATCAAGAGCCAGAACGCACATAGGTGCATACTGGCTCTTTTTTATGACCCATCAGAAACCGATAACGGCTCGCAGTTCCCCATACAACCCAACACATATGTACAGCGCAATTCCCCAGATCAATACCGCAGAGCTACGATTCAGCCATCGGAACCATTGCCCGCTCTGATCCAATCGCCCAATCGTCATGCCTGCTACCGCTAATATGACAAACCACAGCCACGATACGATAATACAGGTCAACGTAAAGGCCCACCGCTCCCCATCCTCATAGCGCAGCGAGTTCGTACCGATCACGCCAATCGTATCGAGCAGTGCATGTGGATTAAGCAGCGATACAGACAAAGCAAAACCGATTTGCCGTCTGGCATTCATAGGAGCTGTTACCATCCCACCAGAGCCTTCCTTTCCCTCTATCTGTTTATTCGGCTCTACTATAGACGGATGGGACGAGGATACAGCAGCACTTTTCCATGTCACCCAGCCCATATAGATTAGAAACAACACACCTGCACCCATCAGCACCAGCTTCACACCCGGTAAACCAAGGACAATAACCGAGACGCCCCCAACAGCCACACTAATTAACAGCGTATCGCATAATCCAGCGGTAATGACAACAGGAAGCACAGCACGCCAGCTACGCTGTACCATCCCCTGCTGAAAAATAAATACATTCTGCACACCTAGCGGCAGTATTAATCCCAATGCTAATATAAAAGCATGTATAATCACACCAGCCATATGGATCTCCCCCTTTTACATAAAGCCCATTGTATCAATGCCTGTACCCTCATCCAACAGCCAAATAAAATGTCTGTATCCCAGCCAAATGTTCTTTTCTTATAGGAAAATCGAATTATTCCTTTCATCATGATCTATATACAGCCGCTTAATGAGCTAGCTATTGCTCCTGCTCCTGCTCCTGCTCCTGCTCCTGCTCCTGCTCCTGCTCCTGCTCCTGCTCCTGCTCCTGCTCTCCAAGTATGAGTACTCTCTCTTTCCATTATCTACATTTAAATCTCTATAGCTGCTCTTCTATATGCAGGCATAGCATCTGGTCATCTTCACTTAAAGTAAGCTTCCTTCAAACCATACTGCGATGCACATAGTTCTAAATGCTTCGTCTGCACATTAGGATTCACACGGTACTCCCTGCACTTACATCTCACTGTCTTCCACATACACCTGTTATACTGAAATGTATCATGCAGTGCATCGTTTATCGTAAGGAGGAAGCTATCATGAACAGGTCTAATCGCTCCTGGCTGTTAGAGCGCGATGGAACGATCCCGCTTTATCGCCAGATTGAGCAGCAGCTACGGCAACGTATTAGTAACGGCGAATGGCCTGTAGGTACACGCCTGCCTTCACAGCGTAAGCTAGCAGAACAGCTCGGTGTGAATCGCAGCACGATCACTCAGGCGCTGGATGAGCTTGCTTCGTGGGGAATGGTCGAGGGCAATAAGGGCGGCGGGACACGAGTGGTCAATAACACATGGAATCGTCTGGCAGCAGCTACGATTGATTGGGACAGCTATGTGGAGTCTGGAGCTCATCAGCCGAATTTACCAGCGATTCGCCAAATCAATGAGGCGGAATATGATTCAAGCATCATCCGTACCGGGACGGGAGAGCCGGGGCCTGACCTGCTGCCAACGGAACGTGTACGCCGCATTCTAGCCGATACAAGTGATGAGCCTTTTCTTGGCTATGAGGAGCCGAAGGGCAGCCTTCGCTTACGAGAGCAAATCGTTCAGTATGCCGAACGGCAAGGCATTTCATGCAGCCCTGAATCGATTTTGATCGTTTCTGGTGCGCTTCAGGCGTTACAGCTGATTGCGGTTGGGCTGCTCCAGCGACCGTCGTGTATTGTAGCGGAGACGCCTTCATATATTCAGTCTGTACGCGTATTCCAGTCAGCTGGTATTGGCGTACATGCTGTGCAGATGGATGAGCACGGCATACAGATCAATCACCTGCAACAGCAGATTGCCGAACACCAGCCCGGTCTGCTGTATACGATTCCGACGTTTCATAATCCGACTGGAACGATCCTGTCCAGCGAGCGCCGAGCAGAATTGCTGGAGCTCTCCAGCAGCCTGTCTCTACCTTTAATTGAGGATGATGTGTATCGAGAGCTATGGCTCGATGAAGAGCCGCCTCCACCGCTCAAGTCACAGGATCGACAGGGCAATATTTTGTATCTGGGCAGTTTATCAAAAATGATGTCGCCGGGGATTCGTGTCGGCTGGATCATTGCACCAGTTCCAGTGATCGACCGACTTGCCGATATTAAAATGCAAACCGATTACGGCTCCAGCGGCCTATCCCAGTATGTCGCTGCACGCTGGCTGGCAGATGGTCATCAGGAGCAGCACCAGACATGGGTACGTCAGCAGCTTCGCACAAGACGAGCCCGCTTACTGGCTGCATTGGAGCAGTATTTTGGCGATATCGCGCAGTGGAATGCGCCAGCAGGCGGCTTTTATATCTGGCTCAGCCTACCGACGAACGTGAATGTCCATCGCCTGTTTACGCTGGCGTTACGTGAGCAGATTTTGATTCATCCGGGTTATATGTATGATCGGCAGGCATCTCACCACATCCGTTTGTCGTATTCCTATGCAGACATGAAGCAGCTGGAGCAGAGCATTTATCGATTGCGTCAGCTCGTTAAGCAATGTATGAATACGTAACCGCTTGTTATCGTTGAGCCGATTCGATGCCGCCAAGCCTATAGGCGTGCATGATGCATCTTACAGCCAGTCACTTGAGCATTGGATCGATGAGCGATTATATTATGTCTGGTGACTATATTTACTATAAATACAGCATGTACGCCTATTCTTATTCAATAAGCGTACACCTATTTATTTGCTGTAATATCGTTTGAATCATTAGGCAAAAAGAGCTTTAATAGTATATAAGGAGCTTAGTATTTGCGAAGTTATGAAGTTATATTATATTGCAGATCATGCTTCAAGATTCATTAAAAAGGGGGCGAAATCGCCTGTGAAAAAATGGTCGTATCTGCTCATTCTACTGGGCATTGCTGTTTTGCTCTATCCCAAGGCATCCGAATGGTATGCCGACTGGCAGCAGGAGCGTTTGCTGGCACAGGCAGAGCAAGGTGAAGTCGCTGGCTCAAGCGCTCAAAATAATAATTTAAAAAATGAATATTCTCTCGTAAATGCTCTACTAAATGAGGGGGCTGCTGCCGATAATAATAATAGTGCTGATTCCGCGCTTACTGCGGCAGCTCAAGGCGACATCATCGGCATCATTACGATTCCTGTGATTGATGTAAAATTGCCTATCGTGGAAGGCGCAACGCGTGATAATATGCGCAGCGCTGCCGTACACATTTCGGAGACGAATCAGCTAGGAGCTATTGGTAACTTTGCTGTTGCTGCTCACCGGGCTCACAAGTATGGACGACTGTTTAATCGTCTTAATGAGCTGAAGCTTGGAGATACGATTCAGATTGAGGCACAGGGTCGCTCCTACACCTATACTGTCGATAAGATTCACATTGTTGAACCTACCGATGTATCGGTGTTAAACGCAAATGGCAAGGAGCAAGAATTAACGCTTGTCACCTGTGATCCACTCATTAATCCTACTCATCGACTGATCGTTCATGCTCATCGAACCGATCGTCAAAGTTAATTCATTTAACAAGGCTAAAAGTGTTATTCATTTCGCGTATTTTAGCGAATAAAGATTGAGATTTCGGCAAAAAGTGCTATGATTAGATTGTGGTTACTCAGTAACTTTTTACGGGTGCTACAAGTCTTCATTTCTCTGTTACTTGATATCGTGTACCTGGTACACATTCGCATAGCTTGAACGATTAGATCAAAGCTTTTGCACGATAATGGCAAACCTGTTGAAAAGCAGGGACGCAAAGCTAAAGGGCCTTACTCATTTACCGAGTTGGCAGCCAGCTACCGAATGGATAAGCTTTTTTTGTATTCTATTAATTCCAAATTTTATAAAACTTGTACGATAATGGCAAACCTGTTGAAAAACAGGGACGCAAAGCTAAAGGGCCTTACTCGCTTACCGAGTTGGCAGCCAGCTACCGAAAGGAGTTTTAATCATGAAAAAATTGGTAATTGCTTGCTCGCTTGCTACATCGTTCCTGTTCGGTGCTATCAGCCCTGCATTTGCAGCTGAAACGACAAATTCCGAATGGCTGGACGCTTCGAATATCGACAATGGCTATATCGCCGTTAACTATACTCCTGCATCGGCTGCACGCACAAAAGTGATGATCGCAAAAAGCGGTACAACGTACACTTACGATCTGAACACAGTAAGTGCAGCATCGAACTTCCCTTTACAGCTGGGTGACGGAACATATGAAGTTACACTGCTGGAAAACACATCGGGTAACAATTATCGCAAAGTAAGCTCGGATTCGCTGGATGTTACACTGAGCAACCCTAACAGCGTATACCTGGCTTCGACTCAAAACATCAACTGGAAAAACAGCCCAGCTGTTATCGCTAAAGCACGTGAGCTGACTGCTAACGCAACAACAGACACAGCTAAAGCACAAGCGATCTATGATTACATCACTTCGAAAGTAAAATACGATTATGCACTGGCAGCTGCACTGCCAGCAGTATACATCCCAAGCCCTGCTCAAACACTGACTTCGAACAAAGGCATCTGCTACGACTACGCATCGCTGAATGCAGCAATGCTGCGTAGCGTAGGAATTCCAGCGAAGCTGGACATGGGTACTTCGACTAAAGTCAAAGAATACCATGCATGGAACGAAGTATTCCTGAATGGCAAATGGGTAGTTGTAGACACCACTGTAGATGCATCGATGAAACAAGGCGGTAAAAAAACAACACTGACTACAGATGCTAGCCAGTACACAGCAGCAAAAGTATACTAATTCATTCGACTCACGTCTTCGTATACACAGCTTCATAGCTCAAACAAACGGCGTACTGCTTAAAGCGGTACGCCGTTTGTTTGAGATTTGTTTGATATATTCGGTGCATCGAGACATTACATGAATTGCACGAATAGATTGAGGTTCTGTATTTAAGTTCTATATTTAGGTTCTATATTTAGGTTTTGTATCTATGTTCTATATTCAAGCTCATTGTATAGCTTCTTTATTCGCATTTCATTCAGATTTATTTACTATATGAATTTCGATATGTAGCTTTTTTCTCTACATTCTATACCGAGTCTTTAAGTAGGATTCAGCTTCTCTGCTGCTTTATGACTATCAGTAACTCTGACATCTTCATCTTCAACCAACCAAACAAGCGCGCTAGACTCAGGCATATACTTGAGTCCAGCGCGCTTGTAGTTTTAATATTTTTTAATTTGTCATTTTTTCCTTCTACTTATATCCTTCTGTTTATAGACTTTGACACTTCCTGATGTTACATAAGCCATTATACCTCTGGATAATCATTACTCTTTTTGCCACGTGGATCGGAATAGACATCGTCTTCCTCTGGTTTAGGCTTGTTCAGCTCGCCACCCATGGCTTTGAGAAAATGTAGTCCGAATGTCAGCGTTGTACGCACATCTGGATCACGCATCATTTTCAGCAATGCCAGCATTCCAGGTGGCTCTTTATCGATATGATCGCCATATTGACGATTCGTTGGATCGATCTCGCTGATTTGGCCGAGACTGCTGCCCAGCGCATTGATCAGGCGATTCATTTCCAGCGGATCAATACTGCCGAACATTTCGACCATTGTGAGTACATTTTTAATAAGCGGCGGCAGATTGAGCGCATTAATCAGCTTGACGCCATGCAGTCCCAACTCGGTACGATTTTCCAGTGCGGCGCTTGTAATATCGAGTATCCCGGCATCGTTCAGCTCCTTCACAATACCGATCGTCTTAATAATCGCTTCTTTATTACTGGCAATCGCATCGATCACCTGACTGAGCGACTCTGCCTGAATTTCCGCTGCTGTAGGCTCGTGACGTTCAATTCGGTTAATGGCTCTGGCCATGCTGGGCACGCTCCTTCCGTATGGTATCCGCAATCGGTTCATAATCGTCGCGCTTCCACTTATCTTCTACACGTACGCTAATCTGTGGATGCCGCTGGGCAAAGCGATGATTCACCTGTGGCAATGGAGATACACCGCGATCCTCCAGCACTTCCATCCGCACATTAATCTCCTTGTAGCTTGGTGTGTGCGTGACTTTATCGGTATGGCTACTGGTCAGGCGATTCACGGCTTCGCTTGCATGCTGCGTATTCATCGGCAGATATAGCTCTTTGCCACGTACACGATCCGTGACAACCACCGACAGCTTCACCGCTCCGAATGGCGATACGAGACGCACCTTCGCTCCTGTCTCGATTCCACGCTCGGCCGCTAGCTCTGGCGATACTTCCAGCCAGGTAGATGGCACCTTATGACGAATATTTTCCGATTGATACGTCATATTGCCTTCATGGAAATGCTCCAGCAAGCGTCCATTGTTCAGATGAAGATCATATTCTGCTTCAGGCTCAAATGGCAATGTCCAATCCACTGGATACAGACGAGCCTTACCATCCGGGAAGGCAAAGCCATCGGTGTACAATAGCTCGGTGCTGCTACCATCTGGCTTCACTGGCCATACCTGACTGCTCCAGCCTTCCAGACGCTCATAGCTTACGCCAGCGAACATAGGAGCAAGGCTTGCTGCTTCGTCCATAATCTCGGATGGATGACGATAATTCCAGTTTGCACCCAGCGCATTCGCCACATCCTGAATGATGCGCCAGTCGGGACGCGAATCACCCAATGGCTCCAATGCCTGATGGAAACGCTGAATACGGCGCTCGGTATTCGTAAACGTACCATCCTTCTCCAAACTTGGTGAAGCAGGCAGAACCACATCGGCAAATTGAGCAGTACGAGAGAAGAAAATATCCTGTACGACGAAGAAGTCCAGCTTGGCGAACATCTCTTCTACAAAATTAGAATTCGAATCGACAAATGCCATTTCCTCACCAAACAGATACATCCCTTTGATACGACCATCCTCAATCGCATCGACCATCTGATGATTATCCAGTCCCGGTTGATCGGGCAGCTTTACGCCCCATGCCTGCTCATAACGAGAACGCACTGCATCATCGCTCACCTTTTCATAACCAGGGAAGAAGTTTGGCATCGTACCAAAATCACAGGCACCCTGTACGTTATTATGACCACGCAGCGGATACGCACCTGTACCTGGACGGGCAAAATTGCCTGTTGTCAGCAGCAGATTACAGATCGCTGTCGATGTATCTGTGCCGCCACGATGCTGTGTAACGCCCATCGCCCACAAAATACAAGTACTGCCTGATTGGTGGATCATTTCTGCGGTACGAATCAGCTCCTCACGTGACAGACCGGAATTCTCTTCCGCATATTCCAGCGTGTACGGAGCGAGGGATTCGCGGTAAGCATCAAAGCCTTGCACATGCTGATCCAGGAACTCGCGATTTTCCCAGCCTTGATCGATAATATACTTTGTTACTGCCGACAGCCATACCAGATCAGAGCTTGGCTTCGGATGCAAATGCAGATCAGCACGCTCCGCCATTTCATTTTTACGAATATCCGATACGATCAGCTTTTGACCATGCAGCTTGTGCGCGCGTTTTACACGCGTAGCCAGTACTGGATGGGACTCTGCTGGATTCGCACCCACGATCAATACAAGCTCAGCCTGCTGAATATCCTTAATCGTACCGGAATCGCCGCCCAAACCGACCGTACGCATCAGACCGGATGTAGCGGGAGACTGACAGTAACGTGAGCAGTTGTCCACATTGTTCGTTCCCATAATGGAACGAGCGAACTTTTGGAAAATATAGTTTTCCTCATTCGAGCATTTAGACGATGCGATATAAGCAAGGGCATCGGAGCCATGCTGATCACGAATACCGCCCAGCTTTTCAGCGATAAGTGACAGGGCTTCATCCCACGAAGACTCAACGAAGCGGTCACCCTGACGAATAAGCGGCTTAGTCAGGCGCTCCTCGCTATTCACGAAGTCCCAGCCCCATTTTCCTTTAATGCAGGTAGAAACGCCATTCACCGGTGCATCTACAGATGGCTCGATTTTCAGAATATCGCGCCCCTTCGTCCACACCTCAAAGCTACAGCCTACGCCGCAATATGTGCAGACGGTTTTCGTTTTTTCAATGCGAGACTTGCGCATCGAGGCTTCCATCTCGGACACCTGAAAAATACTGGAATAGCCCGGCTCCACTTCCTTGGTCAGATCGATTAGCGGCTCCATCAGTCGGCTATCGATATCGGTAATAAAGCCCGCTTCGCCAATCATCGATGTCTCCATTAATGCATTACAAGGGCAAACCGTTACACAATGCCCGCAGGAGACGCAGGAGGATTGATCGATCGGTACATCATTATCCCAGACGACACGTGGCTGCTCACGACTCCAATCGATCGATAACGTTTCATTTACTTGCAAATCCTGACACGCCTCTACGCAGCGACCGCACAAAATACACTGATCTGGATCATAGCGGTAAAAGGGATTGGTATTGTCGATTTCATAAGGCTTATTGCGAAACGGATAGCTCTGGTGCTCAATACCAAGCCGCTCGGTCGTATTATGTACGACACAGTTTCCGTTGTTATTATCGCAAACCGTACAGTACAGCTCATGATTGCGCAAAATACGGGACATCGATTCCTGCTGTGCATCCTTAACCAGATTCGTCTGCGTGGATACACGCATGCCCTGCTTCACCTCGGTGCTACATCCACGCACGAGCTCACCATCCACCTCGACCATACAGGTATCACAGGTGTTGATGGGGCCAAGCTGCTCGTTATAACAGATTTGCGGAATATACAGCTCAGGTACTGCATTAACAGCCTGCACAATTGTCATACCGGGATGCGCTACTACAGATCGTCCATCTACCTCAATCGTCCATGTCTCATTCGTGTCCATTTTCATTGTGCTTGGCTCACCTCTACTCTACAAAATAAAGTTCCATCGTTCCTACTCCACTCTATCTGTCCCCATCGTGTACACCTGGTCTACTAAAGGCGATGTTATACGATTTCCTGTCTGTAGCTGAACTGTCGTGACGTATCTAGCTCAGCAGCTATAGTTAAGCCATAGCTATGAACTGTACTATTGGAAGCTATATGCGAATGTAATGAAGGCTATAGTCGTACTGTTCATTGTGTGCGTTCGCATGAGCAAGCAGACAATTTAGCTTCTAAACTTATAGCATCCAAGCTAGCGTGACGAAGACAGCGTTTTGACATCTATTACCCCGTTTGTGCAAAAGTATGCAGCAACTCGTATAAGAATGTTATTAATGTAGTTACATATGGATAGGGATGACCTGATTTATAAGCACATCGAGCCATCGATGCTTGCTAGTAATTTTACTATTTTCAAGGCTGGCTCAATCAATAGGGATACTGATCGGGACTACACTATCTTTTCGCACCTAACACATAAAATTTGCTAAAATTGAGGAATTTTAAATTTTGGCTATAATCAATTCGCAATTAAGTCACCGATATAAATAATAGCAGCATGCATGTCCTAACAGCCTGGCATTTTAACGACTTCGTATGATCATGCCTTGCTCCTTATTTTGTTCACTATAGCTCAGGGGGAAATGAAGATGAGTAAACAAAAGAACTACGTCATACTGTACATCTCGGCTGGGATTTTAGCGATCTCGCTCTTAGTCCACTTTCTAGCGCGAGAGCTGCACTTTTTTGGGAGTATGATGCAGCATGCTGGCGGCACGATGTCGATGAACGATGGTATGATGAGCAACAATCCACAGGCGCTAAATCTATTATTGCTGCTGCCTATTGTGTTGCTGATCATCGCCTACTGGCTGTATGCAAGGCGTCCTTCTGATCCTAAGGTTGCTTTGTTTAACACACTATCCATGGTATTCAGCAGCATGTCGATGATCTCGGGCGGCAATGGGGATGTCGTCTTTCATTTCTCGATCTTTATGGTGATCGCCATTTTATGCTTTTATGAGAGTATTCGTTTGATTACGATCGCTTCAGCTCTATTTGCAATTCAGCATATTGTGGGCTTTGTGTGGTTCCCACGCTTAATCTTTGGTACAGATACATACTCGCTGACGATGCTAGTCGTCCATGCTTTTTTTCTAATTTGTACTTCTACTGCCGTCAGCGTTCAGATCATTACGAATCAGCGCTATAAGCGTACCTCGCAGCAAAAACAGCAGCAGGAGCGCGGTCGAATTATCGGTTCGGTCATTCAGCGTCTGAATGATGTAGCCGATGGTATCGGGCAGGGCTCATCTGAATTGATGCATATTGCCTCCTCTGCTGCTCTACATGGAGAAGAGATGAATTCGCGCATTGATGGCGTGTCTAAAGGCTCTCTTTTACAAAAGGATCAGGCGAGCCTTGCTCTGGACGCAGTCGCGCAAAATAATAAACAGCTCGAACAGATTCATACTGCGATTGATCTGGTGCTCCGGCGCTCCGACGAAACCGCTAGCTTTACCGAAACGAGTAATCACAGCCTGGAGCAGTTAAATCGTGAAATGGGCTTATTGCTACAGGCGGTTCATCAATCACGCCAGCATATGCACTCGCTACAGCAGCATTCCCAAAATATCTCGCAAATCACAAGCTTTATTCAGGAAATCGCTGCTCAAACACAGCTACTTGCTCTGAATGCCTCGATCGAATCAGCGCGAGCAGGCGAAGCTGGCAGCGGATTCGCTGTCGTTGCTCAGGAAATTCAAAAGCTGGCGCATCTCTCCGCCGACTCCGCTTCGCAGATCACGTCCTTTCTAGCAGAAATGACGCTGGATACACACAAATCTGCCGATTCGATGGAGCAGGTAAATACACGACTGGATGCTGGCGTAGCCGCTACAAAGCAGACACGCGAGACATTGGAACGTATATGGAAGCATAGTGCTGAGGTCGGTCAGGGTGTACAGCACATTTTACAATCCAGCCAGCTCGTGTCTGCCTCCTCGATTCGTATCTCTGGCTCGGTGGAGCATATCGCAGGGATCGCAACTGCCTTTGTAGACAACTGTGAGGATGCAAAAGAAACGGCTGGACGACAGCATGCTACGAATCAGGAAGCCATTCGGGTCGCTCATTCCCTTACCGCCGCATCCGAGGGCTTGCAGCGTGTGATCGATCAGCTACGAGCAGAATAAACGGTGCTGATGTTACATGCAGATCCTACGATGGCATGGAGTGTGTACGTGGCTTCGTCTGTCATCCCCTTACCATGATCGACTTTACATCATTCCTTTTTCGGAGTAACGTTAAAGGATGGGCTTGCTGCCAAGCCTCGACTGCTAAGGAGGTTTGATTCGATGGAAGCTTCACGTTACACAGGAGCGAGCTACCGTATATTGATTGCAACAGCTGTACAAGCTGAACGAAATGCAATCCTACAAGCTCTACCCTATCACGCTAGAGAACGCTACGAGGTGATTATTGTTGGCGTCGGGCCAGCAAGTGCTGCGGCAGAAACTGCTGCTCATTTAGCTCTGCACAGCGATGAGTATGGTCTCGTCATCAGCGCAGGGATTGGAGGCGGCTTTGCACCACATGCGCCAATAGGGAGCATCGTGCTTGCCGATCAGATGATTGCTGCTGATCTCGGCTCGGAGACACCGGATCAAGGCTTTATCGCGGTAGATGAGCTGGGCTTCGGTCACTCGACTTTGCAAGCGGATCGTAGCTCTACACAGGCTGTCGCTTCTGCACTTCAAGCCGCTACCATTCCTGTACATGTCGGTTCTGTGCTGACTGTATCGACTACAACAGGCTCGGCAGAGACAACGACTGCGCTCCTACAGCGTATTCCCAATGCTGCGGCAGAAGGTATGGAAGGCTTTGGTGTGGCGCTGGCTGCGAATCTATTTGACCTGCCGGTTATGGAGCTGCGTGCGATTTCTAATACAGTAGGGCCGCGTGATCGTGATAGCTGGCGTATTCCAGATGCCCTCAAGTCACTTGGGCAAGCAACCCGTATTTTAGCGGAGGTGCTCTAAATGAAAATTGCTTTTTCTCCATGTCCTAACGATACGTTCGTCTTTCACGCCTGGGTACACGGTCTAATCGACGGTGCGCCAGAGCTGGAAGTCACGTATGCCGATATTGATATTACGAATAACTGGGCTGCATCTGGCGAAGGTCCAGAAGTGCTCAAAATCTCTTATGCTGCTCTACCATGGGTGCTGGAGGATTACGCGCTCATCCCTTGCGGAGGTGCACTCGGTCGCGGCTGTGGTCCGCTCGTGCTGACCGCTGATCCTGAAGCTACGGATGCTGCTGCATTATCTGGCAAACGTGTTGCCGTGCCGAGCGAGCGCTCTACTGCCTATCTACTATTCCGTCTATGGGCTGCACAAAATGTTCCGGGTGGAATCGGTGAAGTGGTCGTGATGCCATTTGACCAGATTATGCCTGCGGTGCGTGATGGACAGATCGATGCTGGTCTCGTTATCCATGAAGCACGATTCACGTATCCGAACTACGGTCTTACCCTACTACAGGATATGGGGAGCTGGTGGGAGCAGGATACTGGCCTACCGATTCCACTCGGTGCGATCATCGCACGCCGCTCATTGGATCGTGAACAGATTGCGAGCTGGGCGCGTGCATCGGTTGAATACGCATGGCAGCATCCGCAAGCGTCCCGTGATTATGTACTGGAGCATGCACAGGAGATGGACCCAAACGTTGCTGATTCGCATATTGAGCTATATGTTAATGAGTTCACACGTGATCTGGGCGAGGATGGTTACAATGCGATTGAAGCACTGCTCGGCCGCGCTGCTCGCGAAGGGCTGGTACCGGAGTTTGATCTCAGCCTGCTGCGTAAATAATCAGCGGATCGGTCTGGCAAGTCTATGATATAGATAAAATCGGGCTATATCTATCTGTATGATCTGCTCGTAACGAATGCAAATAAATGAGTACAGATAAACGAATACCACTCGGTCATCGATGTGATTATTTTCAGCAAGCATAGGAACAAAAAAAGCCTTCCCTTGAAGCATCAGCTTCATTGGGAAGGCTTTTTAATATAGCTATATCAGTATATTAGCTATACATCATGCGTATCACATAACGTGGTGGATGAATATCACTATGCAATATAATGATCCATTTATATGAAGTCGAGCAATGACAATCTATAACGACCGATAACAAAAAACCTATAACGGTACATCGACAATACTTCCGCTTATCTAAATCCCTGCTCATACAAACTGGATATTTTTTCTTTTTTTCGCAGCTCTGCGGTAAAAAGTTTGCCAAAGCGGGTATATATCCTGTATACTGGCAATGTAAGTATCAGATGATAGCACAAATAGCCCCTTTTGCCGAAGGGACTGTAGCTTGGCATCTGTATTCTCTTATTTAGGAGGTGAATCCTCATGGCACAAGGCGTACTGTGTGAAGTTAACTCTTGCACTCACTGGGCAGAGCAAAACAAATGCACTGCTGAAACAATCTTCGTTACTAGCCACGTTAAACAAGAAGTGACTGAAGCTCAAGAAACAGATTGTCAAACATTCGAAAAGAAATAAGCTTTGAATATTGCTTTACCAAGAGAAGGGACTTTGCCGAGTTCCTTCTTTCTTTTTATATTCTATCAACAATGATTATTATTATCAAGAGGTTTTGCAAAATTATTGAGAAAAGATTGAGAATCTTTAGAATTCCTGTCGTAGCAAGGGTTTAGCTAGGCAGTACATAGAAAAACCTTTTAACTTTATATGCAATAAAACAAGGACAGCCTGCCAAAATCGGGGCTGTCCTTGCGTTTGATTGAGAATCATCGTCATGCTGTCTACAGCATATGGTGACGAATTAGCTGAGTTTGAACTTGGATACGGACTCTGCCAGACCTTCGATATCTTGCTTGGATTGCTCCAGCTGCTCGCTAACACGATTCGTCTGTTGTACGATATCATCTGTTTTACTTGCGATCATACCTGTTCCCTGTGCCCCTTCATCTGCGGCAACGGAAATTTCGTGAATCGTCTTCACGACATTTTCAACTGATGCGAGCAATTCCTCAGAGGTTGCGCTCAGATCACCTGCAATCGCATCAATCTCCTGCGCACTCGTGGCATAGTGCTCGGCAGAGCTGAGCATCATACGATAATCCTTCCAAATATTCGTATCAAACAGCTCTAGCAGATTGTTGGAATGTGAGGACAGATTATCGACCGAGCGAGTAACGACGCCAGTAATCGCATTGATGCGATCGGCAGCGTTTTTCGAATCCTCTGCCAGCTTGCTAATCTCGCTAGCTACGACAGCAAAGCCTCGTCCTGCCTCACCTGCACGCGCCGCCTCAATGCTTGCATTAAGCGATAGTAGATTCGTCTGAGCAGCGATCTCGATAATCGAGGTAACGAGCGAGCGAATCTGCTCTACAGATTTGGATTCTTCCAGGGCTTGAATCAGATTCGCACTTGCCGTTTTGTACGTGCGATCACTCTCTTCATACGATGCCTTGAATTGAGTAGTCAGCTCTACCGCGCGCTCGGTTAACTGCTCTGCTGCACGCGCTCCCTCCTGCGCTTTAGATGCCACAGAATGTACAGCCGCTTCAATCTCATTGGAGGTGGCATTCATCTCCTGTGCCGACGCTGCGGTCTGTTCCATCCCTGCCGACAGCTGCTCGGTCGTTGAGGAAATGTCATGCACACCTGCATCCAGCTTGTTCATCTCCTGCTCTACATTGCCGATCTTCGTCTGCAAGCTAGCGCTCTCTTCCATCACCTTGCTAAAGGTGAGACGGAATTGTCTGCGCGCTTCACCAAGCGCTTGAATGATCACGGCAAACTCATCCTTTTGCGATAAATATGGAGTGAATTTATCCACATACAGCAGATCAAAGCGTGCTGTACGATCAATCAGATCCAGTGTATCTTTTGTACGTCTTCTTATATTCATCACGATGAAAAATACGATAATCGCCGATAGGATGGCAGCAGCGGCGAGCTGAATATAGGTGAGTACAACCATTTGTTTTTTGAGAGCAGCATTACTGTTCAGTGAGTCGGTGCTGTACTGATCGATAATATCGCTAATTTTATCGATATTACCTCTGGCTGCGCTAAACTGCTCATCAGCATTCGTTGCACTGGTCAGCGTACGTGTATTGACGTTGAACTCCTGCTTCCATGCATTGTAATCCTGGTTAAATGCATCAAACAGCTCAAATGTGCTTTTGCCCGTTTCCTGATCCTTGTACGCTTTGAAAACATCGGCATTTTGCTCCATAATGGCTCTTGCTGCCTGTACACGATCATATACCTGCTTGGCATTTTCATTGTAATCGCCAACCTGCTTCTGGATATCCCCTTCATTTTGCAGGGTTAGCAGCTTCGTTTGTGCGAGTAACGCCTGGTAAAAATCGCGGTCGGCATTCAGAATCAGATAATCGACCTTATACGAATTATCATACAAGGAAGAAACAATTTTCTTTTCGACTGCATCTAGATTGCGCAAAGCCAGAATCGAAAAAACGATCAGGGCAACCATCAGTACAACAACGGGTAGTAGCACTTTGGCACTGAGGCTCCAGTTATTAAATTTAAACATATTCATACGACTTCCTCCTGGTAATAAGCTATTAGATAAGTTGAGATGAGAGATAGTGCAATGAATGTGCAAAGTCTATGCATTTCTGCCGTTTACATTGGCATGCCGAGTCTTTTCGGTTCATATGAACCATCATTTGGTGCTATCACTAACACCTATATCGGTAAAATCATCCAGTTATTTATGGTCAAATATCTTAATTATAAGCAACTTATCAAATTTAATTACTTTCCAGTATTATTTTTCGCAATTAAATTGATGACTATCCAAAATAAGCCTGTGTTTTGCCCATGTTGTCGGTTAATCCTACGTCATCGCATCGGGTAGATTCGTATGTAATGGAGAGCTTGTGATGTGCACGAGCAGAAAATAATTTGGAACACAGCAAAAGCCACCCTGATCCTTCAAGGTGGCTTGTCCAAAGATATGGCTCTATGATATCGAGCTATGTTTTGTTCGGCTTCATGAGCAGCAGCATCGCTTCAACATGATCGCCTCGTGTGTTTACGAGTAGTACAGAGAATTAAGGAGTGAGCAGATGCTCAGATAGCGGAATATTTAACTCGTCGATGCCTGTTGCCACCAATCCGGCAATCTGTACAGCGCCTTGCTCCTGAAAGTGAGTATTATCCTGCACACCATCAGGGAAATACGGATACTGCCCAGCCGCTACATGTAGGAAGATAGATTTGGTGCCTTCAATACCAATCGTATTATACAGCGCTACACTGCGTGCATTCAGATCGATCAATAGCGTTTTCGTTTCGGCAGCAACCTGCTTCATCGCTGCTACATATTCAGGAAAGCTCGGCTTGAATTGCCCGTTGGTTGCATTATAATCGCGGCGAGATACAGGCGTGACCAGAATCGGGGTAGCTCCCTTGCTGCGTGCGCGATCAATATACGTTTTCAGGTAATTCCGATAATCATTAACCGGCGTATAGCGTTCAGGTTTGGAGGAATCGGCATCATTATGCCCGAATTGCACCATGAGATAATCGCCGGGCTGTAGTAGCGCTACAATCGTATCCAGTCGTCCCTGCTCGATAAAGGAACGTGAGCTACGTCCACCGATGGAATGATTGCTAAACTGCACACCATCATCAAAATAGCTCGCAATCATCTGTCCCCAGCCTGCCTGTGGACGCTGAGAAGCGCGATACGTCTGTACAGTCGAATCACCTGCGAGATAGACAACCGGGATATGTACAGCTGTAGTATCAGACGTTGTCTGCGTATCGGAGCTTACACCGTTGTTATCTGCTGCATTTGCTCTACTTCCTCCTGCCATTCCACCGCTAAACCATACCCCCAATAGTAACACCATCGCCAGCAGCCCTACGGATGATCCTCGCCAATTCCGATTCATGATTCATTCATCCCTTCTTCCTGAATTATGAAGCGCTTACATTATTGATCATATCGATTTCCTTCTGTAGTGGGGAATACACGCAACCGTGCGGTTTGTTTAAAATTCAGTGGTTTAGGGGTGGATTGTATGTAGATTGCGGGATTATAGGATTCGATTTCTGTAATGTTGTATGGGTAGCTGCGGTAAGGAAGGAAGAGGGGAAGGGCTTGTGTGGGGTAACAGGCTTTGTTTATTTTAAAGAAAATGCACCTTTGAACAAGCAGCGATTGTCCTAATAACACGGACAATCTACTGGCATTGTGCAAGAGGTGCAGGATAAAGTACAGATATCGTTTTTAAAATAACGTCGTGGGCGCGTATGCTTTAACGCGAGACCATGCTGTACAGCTCTGGCGTCATCTGCGAGCTAGGAAGATCGCGATAGCCAAATAGTCCGTTTTTGAAAACAAGCTGTACTTTGTAGCCGTTCTTCTCTTGTTGTTGACTATAACGTCCAGTATATACTCCACTGTTAGTTAGAATTTGTTTCATCTGATTCGATGAAGTGATGACAATAGCTTGTTTGTTCAAGCTTTTATAGGGTTTATTGTTATCTGGATGCAGCTCCCCCTCTTCTCGAGGCAGTAATTGAATTGACTTTAGATCTTCAGCCTTTGTAATGGTAGAAAGTAAGTTTTTCTTTTTTAGCCAGCTGTGTAGCTTAGGTTCGTTTGCATTTAGCGTATACCTTTCTTGCGTATAGCCGCCTGAAGAATCCAACGGAATCTCAATTGCAACATCGATAACGGCTCCCGAAACATATTCATTCCATGGATTTCTCACTTTTTTTGTCTGTTCAAGCACAAGTTGCTTTAATATTGCTATATCATTAGGATCACGTATAAACTTTGGTGTCGTCGTCCAATTAATGTCTGCATTGTCAATTTGCATACTATCGATGTAATTTGTCAGCACATCTAAATGATAATACATTTTTTTATAGGGTGACTGACTTATCACAGGTAATACATAAGCTTCATAACGATCTATTGGGATGAAATAATTACGTTTCATGATACTTCCATCTTGGAGTAAATAAGCGATCTGCACTTGCTGGTTATTGTTTGCCCATGGGTTGTATTGCTTGCGATATTCTGAATTCGGTCGATCCGCTAAAATTTGGCGATGTAATTGGAGAATGGCATCGATATACTGCGGACTGTCTGATAAAGCTTTGGTATTTAGTATATCACCAACCCGCATACCATTTGGTGCACGTTTAGGTGTATATAATTCACTTGCTAGATCATCACCCATAAAAGCTGCCTGAATGTTAACTGTCTCAGGTATTTTAGCTGCATACCCATTTATACTCGCTACTGGCAACCAAAGGATAAAGGCAATGGCTATACCATAACCTCCCAATACACGGAATAGCTGTCTGTCTCCAACCTGCCACGTTTTACGGATGATCATATCTGCTACAATTCCACCAATTAGCGCACCCATCACATATCCAGCAATGGCTGCAAGTGGGTGATCTATACCAAGATCCATAGACAGAATACCAGCAAATAGTCCAGCAATGAGCATGACAAGCAAACGGAATATTGGATTAAAATAACGGAAAACGACACCTTGACTGGCACTTTCAGCTGGACGTAGTCGGTAAAGTACATAAGTCAGACCGATACATGCTGCCGTCAATATGACATAAATCCATCCTTCTTTCGCTTGCAACGCATTGTAGCTTAACTGTCCAATTCGATAAATTGGAGACCACACACTGGACTCTAATAAGTCAGGATCATCTATAAGATATCCGTATAAAAATACTTTTAAATGACTTTGAAATAGAGACATAAGTATGACGGGAGATACTAATATACCTGCTGACAATAATAGTTGCAGAATGGATTGTCCTAAACAGATGCCGAGAACGATTGTGAATGCAAATACAAGCATAGTAACTACCGAGGTAGATACCGCCCATTGCAGTACCTGCATCTGGCTGAATGATACACGGACAAAGCTAGAATGCATTAAGGATACGATCCATGCAATGAGCCAGGTAGGAAGTAGAATAATACCTGAACCCGCACATAGCATTACACTAAGTAGCTGACTTCTTTTTAATGGTAAGCTGTGCAATAAATCGGACAGTTTACGCTCCTGCATAAAGCGTGTTAAAAATATCGCTACCAGTAAAGGAAAACTGGCAATCATAACAGATTGCACTTGACCATTAATTTCAAACAGATGATTCACAATAAGTGGCGCGCGATATTCAGAATACTGATCAGCATTGAGTAGACCCATTGGCAAAATAGCTAACATTGCCAATCCATACACTATCCCCAGCCAACCAGCCTGACGAAGCGCATACCACCATATTCCCCGATTAAAGAAGTATCGGCTGAACGTCATAACCGGCATCCCCCATTTCGTAAATGAAAATTTCCTCCAGTGTCATCGGCAAGATGTCGAATACATACGGCTCGTACACACGGAATATCTCGCTAATCTGCTCTACGGTTCCTTTGATAATATAAGTGCCTACACTGCCACGCTGCTCTTTATGTACGATATCCAGTAAGCCGGATACCGCTTGCTCATGTCGCTCATCGCGGAAGGCGACTTGAATTTTGTGCATATCTAGCTTGAGATCATCCAGCTCTCTGCTCATCAGCAATTTGCCTTCATGCATAATGCCCACATGATCACACATATCTTCAATCTCTCTCAGATTATGCGAGGAGATCACAACGGTCACGCCATGCTCGGCAACCTCTTGAAATAGTAGATTTTTCACCTGTCTGCGCATCACAGGATCGAGTCCATCGATCGGCTCGTCCAGAATAAGCAGCTGCGGCTTACAGCTCAGAGCAAGCCATAGTGTCGCTTGTCGCTGCATGCCTTTAGACATGCGATGCAGCTTACGCTTGAGATCGATGCTTTGGAATGCAGGTGCTAGCTGCTTGAAGCGCTCTTCGCTCCAGGTTGGATAGATCGAACGGTAAAAGTTTGCCATTTGCCGGATCGTGGTCTGTGCGAAAAAAGCAGGTCGATCCGCAAGAAAGACAATATTTTGCTTGGTCGCCGGATTCTCATATACGGTCTGCCCATCCAGCGTTACTTTTCCCTGATCTGGACTATAAATGCCTGCAAGTAGCTTGAGCAGTGTCGTTTTACCTGCACCATTGGAGCCAAGTAGTCCAAAAATAGACCCTTTATGTATATTTAAGGACAAATCTTCAACTGCATATTCCTCTTCAAATCGCTTGCTGGTATGCTCCAGCTTAATCATCCTGAACGCCTCCTTTTCCTTCTAATGCCTGACGATATAACTTCTCCATATCCGACTGAGTAAAGCCTAGATAGATCGCTTCTGCAAACAGCTTTAAAAGCTGCTCTCGCATCGCTTCGCGCTGGATATCCTGAGGTTGCTGCTCCGCAGGCGAGACAAAGCTGCCCTTGCCTGGCTGCGAATAAATATAGCCATCTCGCTCCAGCTCACGATACGCCTTCTGAATGGTGTTGGGATTCACCGTCAGCTGAGCAGATAACGCACGCACAGAGGGAAGCTGCTCATCCGGCTTCAATACGCCATACACGATCAGTTCCTTGATCTTATCCATCAGCTGCTCATAAATGGGCTTGCGACTGCGTATATCCAGCTCAAACATGGATAACCTCCTTTCACTGTATTAACTGTACTACTATTATTAATACAGTTGGAGGCTGTTGTCAATGCTTTCCATATCATTCAGTCATTAGATATTTTCGTTATCTCTATGAATAGGGTATGCTGAAAGCGTCAAAAGGTTGATGAATTGCTTAAATAAGAATAGACATATCTATTTTGAAAAAAGACCCTTCATGTCTGATGATGAATCGAAATTAGAAATTAAAGCAGACATGGAAGCATAAGCAACCGATCAAAACTAACGAGCACGATATGAGCTGCACAATGGACTGTAAAAGGGAAGGTGGATACCAATGATCCGAGAAATTAAAAAGGAACAAGCATGGCAGGTGCGACATGAGGTGATGTGGCCTGATCGCGAGCTAGACTATGTAAAGCTAAAAAAGGACGATCAAGGCTTGCACTATGGCTTATTCGATGGAGATGAACTGGTATCCGTCATTTCGCTGTTTTTGCATGAGTCGGAAGGACAATTCCGCAAATTCGCCACACGCATACCATGGCAAGGTCAAGGACACGGGAGCAGACTGCTATCCTTTATCATGACAGAAGCCGAACGACATGGATTACGCCGCCTATATTGCAATGCACGCATAGAAAAAACCGCCTTCTATGAACGCTTCGACCTGAGAGCTACAGGCGAATCCTTTCAAAAAGGCGGTAAAGATTATATTATAATGGAACGCTATTGGAGCGGTTGAGGCTAGACAAAAGGGAGAGCCGTTAAAGCCATACATGCAATTCAAAGACAAGTGAACAGCCCATAGGCAGACCCTACAATTCATTCTAATTCAGCACGATCAAGCTATTGATCCTCTTCATCCCTAGTCAGCCGACCTACAATTAGTCAATGTGCTAATCGACAATAGACTAGCCTATATCGATGCGCATCCTTTAGCTCAAGAAGCTCATTACAGGCTATATCACCAATGAGCTTCTTCAGCTCAACGCGCACCAGCAATGAGCTGAAAAAGCTCGATGTGCACAAGCAAAACCGATCTAGCCAGCTCCAACCGACCTCAATCCGTCTCAGCCTGTGTATCCATAGCCAACAATGAAGCATACTGACTCACCTGGTACTCCAGCTCCGCAAAACGAACAAACCGCGCCGCCCGATACACTTCCTTCCCCTCATACATCAACACCACTACCGGCGAAGTAAAGATCATATATGTCGCAGCCAACTCCGGCGCATCCTCCATATACAAATAAGCCCCTTTAACCGCAGAATACCGCCCCAGCAACGCCTCCAACTGCGGCTGAACCGCATCACACACACTACAATGCTGGGTCTTAAACAACACAAGCACCAATCGCTCCACCCGTAACCATTCATCCAGCGCCAACGCACTAGCAAGAGACTCCATAATCAACCCCCCTCACACCCCGATAGTCTATTTTCATACCCTCACTATACCACGAAGCCCATCACTCCTACCCGTGTCTGTGTCTGTGTCTGTGTCTGTGTCTGTGTCTGTGTCTGTGTCTGTGTCTGTGTCTGTGTCTGTGTCTGTGTCTGTGTCTGTGTCTGTGTCTGTGTCTGTGTCTGTGTCTGTGTCTGTGTCTGTGTCTGTGTCTGTGTCTGTGTCTGTGTCTGTGTCTGTGTCTGTGTCTGTGTCTGTGTCTCAAAAATTATATGTATTACCCATCTAATCAAACAATAAC
This sequence comes from Paenibacillus hunanensis, assembly GCF_034055775.1. Classification (NCBI taxonomy): domain Bacteria; kingdom Bacillati; phylum Bacillota; class Bacilli; order Caryophanales; family Paenibacillaceae; genus Paenibacillus; species Paenibacillus hunanensis. Next base: position 4,719,960 of record NZ_CP139194.1, read on the forward strand.
TTTTACGCTCCTCTTATCTCTTATTCTTAATCTCTAATTCTTTAAACTGCCACTCCCCTCCACCACTCGTCAGCAGCGCATTCACTCACAAGCATTCATCCAGCTAAAAACAAATTCTTTCCAAAGTTGATTCAAATCTCCCACTATGCTCTGTATTGATATTATCGAACTAATCTTAACTTGTTATAGCTTATTTACAGCTTATTCTGAGCTTATTCAAGCATTTTTTTGATCATATTTTAATAATTTTTTGATCTAGTTAAGTTCTAGCCCATACCTAAGTTGTAGAACCTGTAAATGTGCCCACAACGCAAGCGAGTAAACCCAAAATATTGCCCCCGCACATAACGAAGGCAAGGAAATAAGGGAAAAGGACGCCTTACAGTGTTAGTGATTTTCTAACACGGGGTTCAATGAAAAGTGATTTTTGCGCAGCAAAATATCTTACAGCTTTGGAGGGGCGGGAATCTTCATTCCTTCCCAATCCAAAAGATTCCCGCGGCTCCACCCGAGTCCGTTCCCTTATTCCTTGCCGAAGTGATTGCTGCAAAACCACCAACCCCTACCCGTCTCACAGCACAACCAACAACACACTTACTGCTCAAAAATACTACTCACAAACCCTTACTTTCAAAAAAACATCCAGCTCATACACCCATAACAGCATTATCCATCACTAGCACATATTTGTTCCAGCACCCCATCAAGCTTACCGCTCAAGCTCCTGCCGAGCCCTCACAATATCATAGCAAACCGCCTTCGGCTGCTGCTGCTCATCAAACAACAACGGCCAGTTTTTACGTCCACGTACAGGGAACCCATCCAGCCACGTATAATCATCCGCCGCTCCCCAGAACGTCACACTTGTCAGCACTTCTCGATATTCGTGGAACAACTGGAAGTACGCGCGATACTTCTCCTCCTGCATTCGCACCATCTCTGCTGTAGGTGACTTGAGATCGGTACGCCGATCGTCAAAGGCAAACATGGAGACGTCCATTTCCGTTACTTGCAATTGCAGACCGAGTGCAGCGTATTTCTCTATCGCTGCGCGAATTTGATCCAGACTCGGATCATGGATGTTCCAGTGCGCTTGTAGCCCTACGCCATGCACAGGCACGCCCTCGTCTAGCAGCTCGCGCATCAGTCGGCAGATACGATCACATTTACCTGGATGCGATTCATTATAGTCATTGTAAAATAGCAATGCCTGCGGATCGATCGCATGGGCCATTTCAAATGCACGCGCGATATAATCATCGCCAACGCCCTCCAGCCATGGCGTTGGTCGCAAATAGGTACCATCCTCATCGCTAATCGCCTCATTCACCACATCCCAGCAACGAATGATATCACGATAACGTCCCATCACCGTCTCCATATGCTGCTGTAGACGGTTAAGCAGAATGGCGCGATCTGCCTTGCCACCTTGCTCATTTTGAAATACCCAGTCCGGTGTCTGATTATGCCATACAAAGGTATGACCGCGCAGCCCCAGCTGATGTTGACGGGCAAAATCGGCAATCGCATCCGCCTGCTCAAAGGTGTACCGATGCTCCTCTGGATGAATACAGATGAATTTCATTTCATTTTCAGCAGTCAGGCTGTTGTATTGCTGCAACAATAGCTCGCGCTGACTATGAATCGTATGCGCGCTTACCGCCGCTCCGATCGGAAAGTCCTGACGGAACGTTTCCGCCAGACGAATATCCGTAGCTGACTGTAGCGATGGATTAGCTGAGGATGCAGATGACCCTTGTCCTGTTTGCTGTTCAGCTTGTGCTTGCTGTGCAGAAATCGAATCCGATGTATTGCTCATAGGAACGCCTCTTTTCTAAATATTTTGGTCGTTTTTCTCGTTTTGCTCATGTTCAGCATGTGGTTCATTTTGCTGGTCTTACTCATGTTTATCGTGCGGTTCATTTTTCTCGTCCTGCTTACCGCTATTGTGGCTTGTTCGTTGACGCTATTGCAGTTGCAGCAGACCATAACCAGCGGTGTTCTGATACGATTGACCGGTTGTGTCATTCCAGATCATCACGGTATCGCGCTTGCCATTACCGGTATCGTCGTTGTTCACCTGAATGTCGAAGCCTACCCATTGTCCGGCTGTCGGTGCAGTGACACCCTTCGGCCAGTCGATGGAAGCTTCGATTCGATAGCCGCCTGGAATAACTTTGGCGACCGATTTCAAGCGGGTTTTCTGATCGGCTGGATTCACACTTTCCACGCCTTTGTAATTAATACGGTACTGTCCATCATCTCCTGGCTCAAAATACGGAGTACGTCCCAGATTCGGATCAACGAAAATTTCAATCGAATCCTGCTCATACGCATTCGGACTGCTTGCCGATAGGAGCTTGTCCTTTACCTCAGCCAAAATGTACAGACGATCTTTATCCCACATCGTGCGTACCTGTGCTACCGAGCCGCCTGTTCCGACAACCTGACGTGAGGTCGTAAAGGTGGTCGCCTTTTGCCAGCTGGTGTCCACATCGCCGTCGATGGTTGGTGTGCCTTTGATTGCGGCGGCAATCTGTGGGCCTTGCTCCAATGTGACTTTACCATAATTCGCTGTGCTGCTATTTTGCGCACCTGTCGTATCGCTCCAGTAGATACGTGTCGGCTGATTGCCCTTGTAATCGGACAGTACCAGATCGATCGCAAGCTCTCGTCCGAGCTGATTGTTCGCTACAGGCAATCTCGCTTCAATCTGGTAACCCGTATCCGTACGGGCGGAGCGATATGCCCATTTTGCGTTATTTTGTGCACCGCTACGCTGCATCGTGTAGCTATCTGGCTTCTTATCCTTACCATTACTCACATATACGGTTACGCTATCCTTGCCATTTACTGCGGTATCATTCACATCTGCCAGTACATATACATTTTTCGCGTCCCACATCAGGCGAAAGCTACCTGCCTCTGTTCCATCTGGTTTGGTCACTGGAATACGTGCGGAACGATTCCATTCCTGCTCCATACGAGCATCGATCTTAGCTGTACCCTGCGAAGCCTTCGCTTGCTTCGGCTCAATCGGTACTTTGGATGGATCAACCAGTGCCCAGTACGCATACTTCGCTTGCAGCTGCGCATCGAACAGTAGCGGCCAGTTGTTACGAACGGTTGGGAAGGTGGTCAGCCATGTATTGCCATCATCCTTGCCCCAGAAAATAACTGCTGTAATCTGATCACGATGCTTGAGGAATACGTTCATCATGTCCTGATAGCGATACGCCTGACGAATCTGCTGATCCTCAGGGAACGTCTGCCATGAATCCGTATCATTGCTGTATACACTCATATCCAGCTCAGTCACTTCCTGCTGGATGCCCAGATCAGCAAATTTGCTAAACATCGCATCGACAGCTGCTGTAGACGGATACGAGGTGCTAATATGCATCTGATGACCGACACCGTCGACTGGAATCCCTTTTGCCTGTAGACGCTTGATTAGCGCGTAGAGTGCATCACGCTTCGCAGGCTCCTCGGTATTGTAATCGTTAATGAACAGCTTGGCGTTAGGATCGGCTTCATGCGCATAGATGAACGCTTTTTCGATAAATTCTTCTCCAGCAATCTGATACCAGAGGCTATTACGCAGACCGTTAGGGCCGGATGGATCGATCACTTCGTTGACTACATCCCATGTGCCAATCTTCCCTTTATAGCGTCCCATAACGGTATCGATATGCTTTTTCAATCGTTGTAGCAATACTTCCTTACTTACCAGATTGCCCTTGTCATCATGGAACACCCAGTCCGGTGTCTGACTGTGCCAGGCTAACGTATGTCCTCGGAATTCCATCCCATGATCGAGTGCAAACTTCACAATCTTATCTGCACGGGTAAAATCAAACTGACCTTCCTTCGGCTCGGTGGCATCCCATTTCAGCTCATTGCCCGCAGTTAGCATATTAAAATGCTTTTCCAGTAGCTGTGCATCCGGCCCATTGGGATCGGCAATTTCGGATACAAGCAGGGCACTTCCAATTTTAAAATCCTTCGCGTATACATCCTTGAGTGATGGAATATCCTTCTGAATCGAGATCGGCTCCTTCACCGGTGTTGGCTGGATCACAACATCATCCAGATAAAAGGAAGCGCTTGCAGATGAGCCTGCTTCAAAATACAGCGCGGCGCTATCCAGTGAATCGGTCAGCACATAGTCTGCCTTGAGCTCTGTCCATTTGTCCGCACTGATCGTCTGGCTGGTCAATGCCTTGTACTCGTTATCCTTGCCATAGGTGCTTTGCTGCACCGACATGGAGATCGCGGTGGAAGGTGCACCTTCTGGTAGACGCAGCCATGCGGAGATCGTGTAGGAGCGCCCCTTTTCCAGTACAGGCGTTAGCTCATGCTGTGGCCCATGCCAGCTCTGCGTACGTCCTTTAATCTCCAGTCCATAGCTTCCGCTATGGGCAGCCGCCGCAGTCGCGGTTAGCTCTTCCACTCCACCTCGTCCATACCAGCCCATCGCCGTACCATCCTCAAAGCCTGCATTCAGCACGGCTCCATCATCAGCAGCCCGTGCTGAGCGTTCCGCAGGTGCCAGTAACGGTAAGAGCAGCAGTACCGCGAGTGTGATCATAAATACTTTGCGCCAGTGTGTATGTACCAATACAATCCCCTCTTCTTTCCTTTTATTGTGCATACTGAAAAAGGATGCCGCGTTTCTTTGCCGTGTTACCACGCTCCGATACAGCGGCATCCTTCCAGTTGCCTGTGTGCCTTTATATAATGATGCTGCCTATTCCTTCACACTACCCAGCTGCAAGCCGTGTACAAAATACTTTTGCAGGAATGGGTAAACGATCAGAATCGGCAAGGAAGCGACAATCGTAATCGCTGCCCGGATCGATACCGGGGTGACCATATTTTGTACGGCGTTCAGATCGGCTCCGTTCGCCATCGAGGCGCTGCTATTCGTATTCATCGATGAGGATAGCAGCTTCATCAGCTCGAATTGCAGTGTGCTCAGGCTCTGCTTGGACGAAGCAAACAGGAACGTATCGAACCATGAGTTCCATTGTCCTACAGCGATAAACAGGGCGACCGTCGCCAGTACTGGCTGACAGAGTGGCAAAATGATCGAGATAAATGTACGGAAATCACCAGCGCCATCAATTTTCGCCGATTCGATCAGACCTTCTGGTAACGTCTGAATATATGTCCGAATGACGATCATATTAAATGCGCTGACCAGACCCGGAATGATGTACACGAGGAAGTTGTTCAGCAAGTGTAGATCACGAATCAGGAAGTAATACGGAATGAGACCAGCGCTAAAATACATCGTCAACACCACGATAATCGTAATTGGCTTGCGCAGTACGTATTCCTTGCGACTGATCGTATACGCCAGCATGGAGGTTAGGAACAGACTGAGTACGGTCGCAATGACTGTCCGTGCGACCGAGATCAGAAACGCATTGAAGATCGTTCCTCCTGCAAATACCGCACGATAGTTCTGCTCTGTCCATACACGCGGCCACAAATAAATACCGCCTCGAATCGTATCATTACCGGCATTCAGCGAAACCGCCAGTGTGTTCAAAAATGGATAAAGGGTAACGATCGCAATCACGATCATAAAGATCGCATTAAACGTGTTAAATACAATCGGCTCTAGCTGTAAAGATTTCTTTTTCATGCGTATCCCCCCTAGATCAACCGCTCGTCGCCGAAGCGCTTGGCGATCGTATTAGCGGCGAAGATCAGCGTAATGCTGACAATCGTTTTGAAAATACCGGCTGCGGTCGCAAGTGAGTAGTTACCGATCTGCAAGCCGTACTTGAGTACGAAAATATCAATCGTTTGCGACCAGTCCACCACGACCCCGTTACCGAGCAGGTACTGGACTTCAAAGCCCGCTTCCAGAATCCAGCCAATATTCATAATCATCAGAATGATCACGATCGACTTGATACCTGGCAGGGTGACATACAGCATTTTCTGATAGCGGTTCGCTCCATCAATTTCGGCGGCTTCATACAGCGATGGATCGATCGAGGTGATTGCTGCCAGATAGATAATCGCATTCCAGCCGACCTCTTTCCAGACGTGGGACGCACCGACAATGCCCCAGAAGTATTCAGGAATACTGAGCCACATGATCGGCTGACTGATCAGCCCGAGCTTCATCAGCACGACATTCACGATACCGTCATCGACGGACAGTGAGCTAGCGACAATTCCGGTTACGATAATCCACGACAGAAAGTGAGGCAAGTACGAAATGGTCTGAATCGTCCGCTTAAACAGGCGTGTCTTGACCTCATTTAGCAAAATGGCAAATACAATTGCTGTCGCAAAGCCGAGCACCATATTGATCAAGCTCATCGCCAGCGTATTACGCAGTACATTCAAAAAGGTCGGATCGGTAAACAGGAATTGAAAATGCTTGAAGCCAACCCATTCCTGATCCATAAAATCCCGGGCAGGCTTGTAATTCTGAAACGCCATCGTCCAGCCCCAGATTGGATAATACGAAAAGACAAGCACATACAGTACGATTGGCAGCGACATCCACATCAGCTGCTTTTGCCCCATCAGGCGCCGCCACGGACTTTCCTTCGATACATTGAGCGATCTGGCCTTTTCTCCCTTGGCTCGGATGCTTTTCGGATAATCAGTCATACTCCACTCCCTTTCCAGTTAGACACAGGCGTATTGCCTCTATATAGGCAAGCTAGCAACGGCGGACAGCCGATCTGCCGTTATGGCAGATCAGCGTGTCGCCTTGCTTAATTGTTCGTTGCCCAGTTTTTCAGACGCCACTGAATCTGTTCGTTGATGCGATCTTCATAGGCTTTTACATTGATTGCTTTATAAGCGTTCACGTATTGATCCCATACACTATCGAATTGAGAGGTACCCGCCATAATCGCCTGCGGTAGGAATTTGAGTGAGGCATCGTTCATCTGTTTATTGGCGACAGATGCTTCGGAGCCATCGATCAGATCAATCTGCCAGGCTGGATAATAGACTGGATTCTCTGGAGCTGGCGAGAAGAAGTCTGTCCATGTTTTATGACCATAGGCATCAAGCAATGCGCGATCCTCTGGCTTCAGGGATGCATAGAATTCCTCTGGCTGACTGCCTGCATCGGTTGCATTACCATCGCTGTACGTACCTTGCATTTTTGGTGCTGCTCCGTAGAAAGCATCGGCACGGTTCGCGAGCTTCCACGATGGATCTTCCTGCTCCTGACGTTGCTCTGGTGTACGATAGAACTTGCCTTTGCTATCAACTTCATAGTCCTTGCCCTCTTCACCCCAGGACAGCAGCTTTTGATACTTCTCATCCATCAGTGCATCGAGGAACTTGATAATACGCTCTGGATCTTTGGCGTTCACACTAATACCAAAACCGTTATTCAGATTGATAACCGGACGATCCAGATAGTGATCTTTAATGCTTGTATCGTATACGAGTGGGAAGCCCACATACGTTTTACCATTTTTCTTCTGGGAAATGAGTGTGTCTTCTGCTTGTGTGAAGTTCCAGTGCTGATCGAACATACCGAGTACACGTCCGCTTGCCAGCTTGGACAGGTACTGGTCATAGTTTTGTACAAATGCTTCCTTGTCCATCAAGCCTTCGTTGTACAGACCGTTTAACTCTTTGTAGTAACGCTTCGCAATGTCCTTATCAGCAAATACGCTGGCTACATTGTTGTCTACAACAACGCCGCCATCATTTGGATGACCGGTCAGATGCTCCGGTGCATTCAGCAGCGGGAATACACGCCAGTCGGAAGCAAGTGTGGTGAAGCCGATCGTTGGCTGTCCATCAATCGTTGGATGCTTTTTTGCGTAATTACGAATCAGCGTCATGTATTCATCAAGTGTCTTCGGTGTTGGATAGCCTGCATCCTTAAGTACATCCTTTTGAATCCAGAATGCTGGACCCGAATACGAGTTAGCATGGAATTCGCCAGAATAAGCGCCATAGTTCGGCAGCCAATAGATATGTCCGTCACTGGAATCCTTCATACGGTTCCAGTATTTTGCATAGTGCTTTTTCAAGTTTGGCCCGTATTTATCGATCAGATCCTCCAGCGGAATGACCGCTCCAGCTGTAACGAGCTTTGGATCGGCTGTGATCAGATCAGGATACTCACCGCCAGCGATCATAACACCGAGCTTTTGCTGCAAATCGCCCACGAGGAATTCCATGTCGAGCTTCACGCCTAGCTCATCCTGAATTTTTTTGTAAATACGGTTATCCTGCGAAGGTGCCTGGTTCGGCGTACTAATAAAAGCGGTAATCGTGAACGGCCCGGAATCATCGGACGATGCGCTATCTCCACCGTTACAGCCTGCCAGCACCATGCCCAGTGCCAGTACGAGCGACATGGAGCCAAAGAAGGCCCGTCGTTTCATTTTTTTCATCAATCTGCTCCCCCTTGATATGGAATCGCATTGCCTGTGGCGTATCCGCAAACGATCACGCAGTAACGACCTGACGCTAGCCTGCTGCGCTACTCGCTTCACGATGAACGTCCAGCTAAAGCTTCGTTTCATTCTCATCACCCGAATGAGTAAATGAATTTGCGTATACGGCTTATGTATTTATTATGCTCAAATGTATACGCTTTCAGAATAATCAGATTAAAGAACTGTCCACCTGAAATTTAAGGTGTTGCTAGAATTGTCCAGTTCTATAACAAAAAGGATTGGAGAAAGCGTTATACGAGAGTGCGTTAACTATCAAGCTAGCACAAATAGTTAATTTAAAAAGCCTGGCGCTTGAAAGTCACACCACTCTAGGAAGGAATAAGGAAACGGACTCGGGTGGAGCCCAAGAATCTATGGTTGAGAAGGGAAATGTAGATTCTTGGGCTCCAAAGTCGTCCTTTTTCCTTATTTCCTTCCCTTCGCTCTGTTCGTATCGCCCACTTCATCATGATAAAATTCAACTCCATGTAATCGACTCGTTGTATTCTTATAATTCTGATCTTTATGCCTGTTATAAGATACTACATATTCCAAGCAACCATATCTTGAACTCTCGAATACTCATTCAACTGTTCTTGAATTTCAGCCACCTATTATGATGGGGGTGCATGTACCTGTTTACACCTACAGTCGAACTTATATGTAGACTAATAATCCAATCGCCTTCCTAGCTCACAAATAAAGCTGCTCCCTGATGGGAACAGCCTTGTGGCTTAATCACTCAACTCTTGCTGTTGCCTGTAATCACTCGGTCGATACCCTGTCCGCTTCTCAAATTGCTTTAAAAAATGCTGGTATCCGCGATAACCGATTTGTTCGGCCACATTGCAGAAAGCAAGATCGGTGCTGGTGAGCAGATGTTTAGCTTCTTCAATGCGTAACTCATGGATAAAATCAAGAATGCTCATTCCATAGCGACGAGCAAAGGACTGTCCGAGATAGACCGGATGGATATAAAATTTCTCTGCTAACTCGCGAATCGTCCACGTTTCGGTATAGTGCTGGCGCAGGAAATCAGCTACCTGTGCCTGAATGCCGCCTGTCTGCGTATCCTGTAGCATGCCCACCTCCTGCTGACAGCGCAGGCAAAATTCGGTCAGTCGTTCCTCCAGCACATTCAATCCGCTATACACGCAGGTGATCTGCTCCAGATCAGTAGGGCCTACTATATCGCCACCCTCACCACCTAGCTCGGCATACAGAGATACACAGCGTAGCACCACTTCATTGCTGAAAATGCCAACCAGCTCTGGCGCTGTACGTTCAATTCGGAAGTGCTCGAATTGCTGGTGTAGCTGCTCTGTTAATCGCGTGGCATCGCCATTTTCGACCAGCTCGCTGATCGTTTCGGCTGTAGCAAGCAGGGAGCTAGAAGCCGATTCTGTCGTTTTAGCCGCCATGGGCTTGGATGAAGCAGCCACCTGCTCCTGTCCATCAAAAAATAACAGCCGACTATGCACCCGTGCGTCCTGATATGAGAAATGTAGCTGACGCAGATCATATACAGGCACACCTGCACTAATGCGTGAGCCATCGGGAAGAGACGTTTGGAGTCGTCGACATAGCTGCTCCGCCTGCTCAATAGCTTGTATTTGATCCGCGACGAGCCAGCCCTTGACGATGCCGAAGGAGCCGCAGCGATCGGATAATACATAACAATCACTTTCCTGTGCAGCCCAGCGAGCTGCCTCAGCATAGGCTTCACTACCATTTTCAATTCCACACTGTACATGCAGATAGCTCCATACGCGCTTTTCCGTTCCGAACAGGGGGGCAAGCTCCTGCTCGGTATACGTACGACCTCCCGCATCCGGGCCAGCGATCAGCGCAGCCAGTAGCTGGCGCACAGCATACTCGTCCGCTGTGCGGCGGATATGCTCGCGGCGGCTTTGCTCCTCTAATTGCTGCTGTACTCGTGTCAGCACACTGTCCACCTCAGGCCCAATCACAGGCTTGAGTAAATAATGCGCTACCCCCAGACGCATCGCCTGACGTGCATATTCAAAGTCATGATATCCACTGGCAATGACAAATGTACTCGTCACATTGCCCAGACGGCGCGCCTCACGAATCAGATCAAGTCCATCCATGACAGGCATCCGAATATCCGTCACGATCAGCGATGGCGTCTGCTCTCGCAAATACTCAATCGCTTCCTCGCCATTCGAGCATACATTGTCAATTCGAAAGCCATACTTATCCCATTCGATCATCAGCTGCATGCCTTCCAGCGCGAACGGTTCATCATCGACCAGTAATACATTGTGCATAATGTCTCTCCTTTACCCCGACTCCCTACGTCGGAAATGTCCTTCTCCATCTAACTCAGCACGCGCAATTCGGAATCCAGCTTCTGTTCCCGTGCCTGCGTCACTATGCAATATAAAATCCGCTTCGCCTTCATAAAATAACTCCAGTCGTCGGTACACGTTACGAATACCGATATGTCCTTCCATCGCTTCATCTGACTTCATATTTTGCAATAGCTGCTGCAAGCGCTCTGGCGGCATACCGATGCCATTATCGATCACCATCACATTCAGACCATACTTATCCATATGAGCTGTAATGCGAATGCTACGGTCGCTTTTGCGTGCCTGTAAGCCGTGTTTACACGCATTCTCCACGAGTGGCTGAATGCTCATACGTGGAATCCGCTGCTTGAGCGCCGCTGGCTCAATATCAAATGTGTAATCGAACAGATCGCCGAAGCGGAATTTCTCAATTTGCAGATACATCGAGGTGAACTGTAGCTCTTCCTCCAGCAGCACCAATCCATCTGCACGACTAAGAAGCTGACGCATCATAAGCGACAGATTTTTGATAATGCCTGTCACATCGGTATAGCCATTTTTCGTACAGACAACAAGCAGCGCATTCAGCGTATTAAACAGAAAATGCGGATTCACCTGACTTTGCAGCATCGACAGCTCTGTACGTACGCGCTCCAGCTCAAAGCTTTTTTGCCGAATTTCCAGCTTGTACACATCATTGATTAGCGTTGTAATCCGCATCGTCATCACATTAAATGTCCGAATCAGCTCGCCAATCTCATCGCTACCTTCTGGCATATTGATCGGCTCAAACCGCTCATGCCGTATATTTTCCATATGATCGGATAGTCGCTTCACCCGATCATGATACGACCGCAAAATTACAAAAATAAGCAGCGACGGGATGACCGTACTGAAAATCGCCAGCAGCAAAATCGAGCGATGCGCTTCATTCAGCAGATTATCAATCCGTCTGGTATCGGCGATACCGATCAGCTTCCAGCCCTTTACATAGTTAAAATCGCCCAGACTGCGCTCGACGACATAACCTGCATTATCCTCATGCTCCGGTAAAGGTGGATTCGGAATAATCTCCAGATCATCCTCATTGCCATCTCCACTGGCAGCGACTACGCGATTTTCATTGTCGACCAGCCGTAATTGCAGACTATCCCGCTCACGATTTAAAATATCGTACACCTTACTCACCGTCAGATCGACTCTCGAATATTTATCATAACGAGCATGGGAGATGTAGGTATTCATTTTACTTACAATGCTCAGACGCTTGCCCGGATTCAGCCCGGATGTCTCATCATAGGCAGCGACAGTAATATTGCCACCTGACCGCGCCAGCTGCTGAAGCCATGGCTGACTGCCAAGCGTGCTGCTGCTCATCACATGATAATTGGCCCCCGTCTGAATCGTCTGGTTATCTGTATACACCCGCACCTCGGTAATATTAGCGGACATATACCGCGTTAGCTTGTCACGTAAAAAGCCGTAATATTCATCATAATAGGCCGATGGTGAAGCATAGGTACGGTCTAATGCTTCATAGATCGAGTTATCCATACCAATCGAATGATTGAGCGCGATTCCTTCATTGATCATGCCAAGCAGCTCGCCAGAAGCACGATCGATCGATTTGCGTAGATTCTCCACCTCACGCGCTTGAATATCCTCCGAATTACGCTGATAAAAAAAGCTATTAATCGCAATAATCGGCAGCAGCACACAGAGCAGATAAATGAGCAAAAACTTGTATTTGAGCGGAATATCATTAACTCTGTGAAACAGGAACCTCTGGAGTCCACGCACCGGCTTATCCTTGATCGGATCGGCTCCAGCCGCTTGTAATCTCTGTGCTCGCTGACGCCGCTTCCGCTCATTCTTTTGCCGCTGATTCGGCTTGTGGCTTGACCACATTGTGCATCATCCTTGCCTTCTCGATTTATAAACGGATGGAAGCTCACCTGTAAGCGCTTTATATTTATTCGTAAAATAATCACTATCATGATAGCCCAGCCAGGCAGCAATCTCCGCTACCTTCATATCGGTACGCCGTAATAGCTTTTGCGCTTCTTCAATACGTAGCCGATGCACATAATCGTTAAAGCTACAGCCCAGCTCGCGTTTAAACTGCTGTCCAAAATAAACCGCATTCAGATTAAAGCGCTGCGCTAGCTCCTGTAGCTGCATTTTCTCACGATAATGCTCCTGCATGTACTGCTTCGCCTCCGCGATAATGCTTGCGGCTGTGCCTTTGGCACGTGCTGGTTTATTGACTATTACTTGCTCAGCTGCACGCAGACACAGTCGCTTGAGCGTATCCAGACTCCAGCCAGCCGGATCATCCGCATGTGTCCCCAGTAAATGACGCAGCCAGCTCGCACTATCTATCGCCCCTGCCGCTTCACGCTGCTGGGCCTGTCGCAGTAGCTCGCCAAGCAGATGACGAATTAGCACACGTAAAATAGGATCGGGCACCGCCTGTCTGCCCCAGCGCTCTGGAAGATGCTCCACTGTCGCACGAATCGCATCGGTATCACCGCGCTGTACGGATTGCAGTAGATGAAGTGCGCATTCCTGCACCTCATCCAACCGATAATCTGCCAGCTGCGTACGATCACTAGCTGCATCGGTATCAACCGTAATACTGCGTGCTGAGCTGGAGCAGCGTCTTAGCTCCATCGCTCGCGCATACAGACCCGGCAGCTCCTCCAGTTGTTCTGCCGGCTGGCTGGAATAGAGACGATACGTTGCCAGCTCGCTATTGGAGGTGGCTGCTGCCATTTTACATGACTCCAGTGCAGCTACGAACGCTGTACGGCTGAGCGGCTCTGTAATGAGTAGCATTCCGGTATGCCCCGGGCTATCTGCAAATGTCCAGGCCATATAACCCGCAGCACGACATGCCGCTGCCAGACGTACCATTGGCGTTTCCTGCTGCCACGGTTCGTCCGCATGCCAGTGCTGTCTTGAAGAAGCAGAATCGACAGCTTCATCATGTACGTGCGCAAGCGCGGCTGTTCCATCTGTCAACCGCTGGGCAGATCGATGCGCAGACAGCGTGATTGCCGTGCTATCGCTGCGTTGCCGATGACCACGCACAATGCGAGAGCTGGATGAATGCGAGGAGGTGTCCTCATTTCTACGATAATCTTGCTCCAAACCGCCAGCTATTGAAGCTGATGTAGGCTCGGATGTATGTTCTAGTGCAGGATTGGTTTCATCTATGTGTAGTGAATCTATAGGAGATAGGCTCTGTGTTACATCCTCTTCATCAGGCGTTGCGCCTACAATAATACGTAGCTGCGCTTCCGGCTTGATCCCGAGCAAGCGAGCCATATACTCCGGTATCGTCGCTTCCTCTGCACGTAACAGCCGTAAAATAGCTGCCGCGGCTGCGGCTTCTGTCTGCTGACTTAGTCGCTCCTGCTCTGCACAGCTCTGATCGAGCGCCAGCTTGAGCTCTGCCAGCAGCTCATGCATTTCCTCACCCAGTACAGGCTTGAGCAAATAATGATCGACCTTGCACTGCAATGCCTGTCGGACATAATCGAATTCAGAGTAACCGCTTACAATAATCGTTCGCATAGGAAGATTCGGCTCCTGGCGTAGCGCCTTGATCAAGCCAATCCCATCCAGCACAGGCATGGAAATGTCCGTGATCAATAGCTCCGGACGCAGACTTTGGGCTAATTCCAGCCCTTCCTGTCCATCCGTTGCCATGCCGCATAGCTCAAATCCGTAGGCTTCCCAATCCACCATCGTCTGCCAGCCTTCCAGCATCATCGGTTCATCATCTACCACAATGACTCTGTACATGTCTGATCACCGCCTGTCCGATTTTGGTTGAGTTCACTTTATCCTTTATAAAGGAAGCTCCATTCTCATGCATATACAGCAACCTGTTATCCGTTATATTCTATGCTGCTTGTCCATAATCGCCACACCGGATCTAGTTGCCATCACTGTGCGCTATATACGATTTAGTATGGCATAACTACCCGTATCCAACAATATAAAATTTACTTATATTGGAATAGCGCACTACAGCAGACAGATTTAAGACTGCTTTACTGCCATCCCTTATGTGAGCTTCATCCGCGTTTTCGAGCTGGGTTAGATAAGTTTAATGCGGTTAAAATGACCATCATATCACGGTTTATATACTTTTCTTCGTCGAAGGGGATGAGGTAAAGTCGCAAGTACCTTTGTCAATTTCTATGTATTCTAAAGCATGATGTCTCTATGATCACTTCAATCGTGTGACACGATACGATAATCTGGAAGCCCCTCCTTCATCACAGACAAACGTAAGAAGGCTGCCTTGCCAGCGCATAATGCGCAGCAAAGCAGCCTTCTCTTATCCCCTTTTTATACAACTAACCTTATATCTCTACAGGCGCCTATTTTTTATATGTGATCGGCTTTTCTTTTTATCGGCCGCAGGCTACCCATTTTTTAGCTTGTTTTACTTTTTATTGATCATTCTCGCTGTACGATCAGCAGAGAATGGATCATATAACCGTACAAAGTCGCTCGGATCAGTGATTAAAAATCAAATTTGAAGTCGTCATCAGTCAGACGCTCTACATTGATCGCACGCACATAACCATTACCCTTTTTGGAGAAAAAGTCATGCTGCTTGGTGTGTGTGCTGATGCCGTTGAATACGATCGGGTTCACTTCTTCATCCGGGAACAATGGATCAAAGCCCAGATTCATAAATGCCTTGTTCGCATTGTAACGCAGGAAGATATTCACTTCCTCGGTCAGACCGATTGGATCGTACACCTCTGCGGTGTAGCCTTCTTCGTTCTCATGCAGATAACGGAACAGGCCTTCCAGTGTCTCATACGCATCCTTTTGCTCGTGCTCGTCCAGATCATTGTAGATTTCCTGTGCCAGTACACCCACGTATACGCCGTGGATACTTTCATCGCGCAGAATCAAGTCGATGATCTCGCCGCTGCATGTCATTTTACCCTGACCTGCCAGATAGAGCGGATAGAAGAAGCCACTGTAGAACAGATAGCTTTCCAGCAATACGGAAGCCGACATCGCCAGGAACAGCTCTTTCGGTGTATTAATGTTGTTGTAATACTGTCGAACTGTCTCCGCCTTACGTTGCAGGCGTGGATGCTCCTCTACCCATTTGAAAATGCTATCGATCTCTTCGGTCGAGGACAGTGTGGTGAAAATACTGCTGTAGGACTTCGCATGAATCTGCTCCATCATCGCCATAAAGCCGAGTACGGCTTTACGCTGCAATCCATCCACATGCTCCAAAATTTGCGGCATACCGATACCGCCCTGAATCGTATCGAGCAGTGTCAGACCGCCCAGTACCTTCATATACGTCTCACGTTCAGCATCGCTCAGCTGAATCCAGGACATTTTGTCATCGGACAGCGGAATCTCATCATCCGTCCAGAATTGCATAATATTCTGATTCCAGAACATCATTGTAAAGTCATCATCCGGACGGTTCCAGTTGACTGCCTTGATTGGCTCACTCATCGATAGGTTGCCCCTTTCCTGTAGACTGGCTTGGTTAACCAGTAAAATATCAACATCACCCAGCAAAATTTCCCATTGAATATCTCTATATAAATGTCATCGTTTAACCGTGTCCCCGTAGCTGTAAAGTAAACCGTTATGTACGGATGCCTAGCTACCTCTACTTACCTAGACAACGGCGAACGAACCGTATCCTCCATATCAGCGCAACATAAGGACAGCATGCAAAAGAATGCAGGAGCATGTCGCCCTGAGATGGTTCTTTTGCAAGCTGTATGAAATACCTTATACATAAATCAGAATGTTATCCCTGGTGCTGTAATGCTTCCCACGCATCCCATGTCATTAGCGGCTGCTCCGGTTGTGCCGTATGTGGCAGCATCGCAATCAGCTCCAGTGAATGACCGTCCGGGTCGGTAAAATAGATCGAAACCGCCGGCATAAAAGGAAATACGATCAGCTCACCCGCCTGCTCGACGGAGTCGCCGTGAAAATTCTGAGCGGTAATGCCAAGCTCTGCCAGCTGTGCGGCTGCCGTATACAACTGCTCCACCCCTGTCGTAAACGCAAAATGCTGACGCTGTACGAGCGGAGATGGATAGTTCTCACGAATACCGAGCATCGACGTGCCATGCTCACCAATCCAGTAAAAACGGCTCTTGCGCTGTGTATCCTGATGCAAAAGAGTAACGCCCGGTAAACGTTCATAAAACCGGGCGGATACCTCTACATCACTGACATTAATATGCGTTTCAAAAATACCTTGAATCATCGATACACACTTTCTGTCAGCGGATTGCTGGCTATAGAATCACTGTAAATCAGCTTACATACTTCCATGTGTAGCTGCATGCCTGATCGAGACGATGCTAGCCACGCATGAATGACTGCATAAATCATTCATGTCCCTGCACCTACTAGCTACTAACTTCGTCTTAGATCGAGCAGCTAATGCACTCTTCTACAGTCAGACGCTTCGTGCGTGTGTAGTAGAGAGATTTCAGACCTTTATGCGCTGCATACAGATAGTAGCGTGCCAGTTGACGTGTCGTTACGTCACTGCTTACGTGCAATACAGTCGAGATGCCTTGATCCACGTGCTGCTGAATTTCAGCAATCAGATCGAGCACCTTGAACTGATCCATCTGGTATGCCGATTTGTAGTAGAAGAAGTTATCCTGCTGCATGTAAGGCATTGGATAGTACGTTGTCGAGTTCGCATACGTGCGTGTCTCGATTTGCTCCACGATTGGCATAACGCTGGATGTTGCATTTTGGATATACGAAATGCTTGCGGTTGGCGCGATTGCCAGACGATATGCATGGTACAGACCATGCTTCATCACGTCTGCTTTCAGGTTCTGCCAGTCCGCAGGGCTTGGGATGTACATGCTGCCGAACAGCTCCTGTACACGCGCGCTCATTGGACGATAATCAGTCGACAGGTAACGGTCAAAGTATACACCGCTCGCATAGTCGGATTTCTCAAAGTCCATAAAGGTTTCCTGCTGCTCGCGAGCAATCTCCATACTCTTTTCAAGAGAATAGAAGTTCATCATCATGAAGAACGTGCGAACGAATTCCTTCGCTTCGTTGCTTTCATAAGCGATTTTGTTTTTCGCCAGATAGCCGTGCAGGTTCATAACGCCCAGACCAACAGAACGCATTTCGCGGTTCGCTTTGGCTACACCTGGTGCATTTGCAATGTTCGTCATGTCGCTAACCGCAGTCAGACCCATGATGCCTTCATGCACGGATTCGCGAATTTTGCCCAGCTCCATCACGTTAACGATGTTTAGGGAACCAAGGTTACAGCTAATATCGCGACGGATGATGTCTTCCGTACCATAATCCGTAATCTCTGTTGTCTCCTGTAACTGGAAGATTTCTGTACACAGATTCGACATTTTAACAGAGCCGATACTGTTCAGAGCATGGAACTTGTTCGCATTGCTCTTGTTCATAATATAAGGATAGCCGGATTCCAACTGAATGCTTGCAATCTTCGTTAGCATATCGCGTGCGCTCATGATCGCTTTTTTCTTCACGCGCTCATCAGCAAGCAATGTATCGTACATCTCGTCGATGTTCATATCGTCCAGATGCTTGCCATACGCCTTGAATACGCTATATGGAGCAAATACGTGCAGCATTTCGTTATCTGCTGCCAGCTTGTAGAAGCGATTCGGCACGATCAGACCGATCGACAGAGTTTTTAGACGTGTACGCTCGTCGGCATTGATCTTTTTGCTATCGAGGAACTCCAGAATGTCCCAGCCGAAAATGTTGTAGTATGCCGCGCCAGAGCCTTTACGTTGACCCATCTGGTCAGCATAGGAGAATGCATCCTCCATCAGCTTCAGTACAGGCATAATGCCTTTCGCTGCGCCTTCTACACCTTTGATTGGCTCGCCGCGTCCGCGAAGCTTGGACAGGTTCACCGCTACACCGCCGCCAATTTTGGACAGCTGCATGCAGGTGTTCAGCACGTAGTTGATCGAGTTAAGGGAATCGTCCATTTCCAGCAGGAAACAGGATACCATCTCACCACGACGACTTTTACCTGCATTCAGGAAGGTTGGTGTTGCTGGTTGCAGACGCTGCTCCATCATGGAACGTGCCAGCGTCTTTGCATTTTCCGCATTACCGCGACCTAGATGCAGAGCAACAACCGCTACGCGATCTGGATAGTGCTCCAGGTATTGAGAGCGATCATTCGTTTTTACTGCATAGTCCTTATAGAACTTGGAAGCTGCCATATAGGAAGGGAATTGGAACCCGTAGCTGTGTGTGATTTCATATACTGCTTCTACCGCATCTGGACTGTAATGCTCATACATGTCCTCATAGTAGTCGTTGTCGATCATGTAACGCACCTTGGACGCAGTGTCCGTGAAGTGCATACTTTTCTCGTCAACTTCCTTCATATACTCCTGTACCGCTTCTTTATCTTTATCCAATCGGAAAAAACCGTTTGCGTCGCGTTGCATCAATAGGTTGTTCAATTCAATATGCCGCAATTTTTTCTACCTCCTGTACGAATCGTTGGGCATCACCCGTGGTGCCCGACAGTTCAAATTTGTATACAACCGGAACACCGTAGCGCTCTGAGATCAGATCCGCACTTTTACCAAAATTGTCACCCCAGTTACGATTGCCGCTAGCAGCAACTCCAAGCAGACGCTGGTGGTTCTTTTCCAGAAAATGATTCACCTTTTCAGGAACCTGACCGAAGCCTGTCGTATACGTGATCAATACGAAGGGTTCATTCAACTGCAAGGCTTCTTCAATCTGTACCGCCTGTACGGAGGAATGCTTCAGTTTTCCGATAAACCGTTTCACATTGCCTGTTTTGGAATCATATGCAATCAGCATAGGTGACATCTCCTTCTCGACTCAATATATAGTGGCTATATGTAGTGCCATGTTGCGGGAATTCAAGGCGATTTTATACGTTTCAACCGCTGCTAACCCGCTGCCGTAGCGCTCTTATGTAGCAATTACCCATATATCGCACAATCAAACACCGTAACTCAATATATGGAGGATGCTTTTGAGTTTACCCTCTATATATTGTGTTGTCAAGGTGACTTGTAGACTGTTTAAACGGTCGAAAAAGGGGCTTTTTTGTACGGATTCCCCCTGAAATGGCATAGCTACGCCTTCCGTTCATGCGTCTCCCCCTGATGAGCATGAACGAAAAAATATTTCGCTTGACATACTATATGTTGTATGGTTGATTTTCCCTCCAAATTCCATTTTTTACGTCGAAATTCTCGGATCAACCATTCCCAAATGTGGACACTCAAGTATAAAACTTTACTGCTTTCACACTAAAAAAGCAAATGAATTTTGCAACCTTTTGAGAAAGTTCATAATTGAAAAAGCTTGCAAAATTCATTTTTATTTCTCGATCATCCTTTTACATTTTTGACGAAATTCAAGATTCGTGAATAGACCGCCTTTTGAGAGCGAATTCAAAGTCAATTGCTGGAATGTTACGAATGAAAACAATCATTTAAAAGTAGATTAAAAATCTTATACGGATAGAAGTTATTTTTACCCATCCGAGCCACATTATATTTTAGAGTAGGATCAATATCCTGATATCCATATTTTGGAGAGAAAGATCGAATGAAATGTGGGACATATACATTAAGTTCTATAGCTGTGCTGTTCGGCGATCTGGAGAACGCCAGTGTCACTTCCCTTTTATTCTGTGATGATGTGCATGAGCGTATATAGCGGACATCCAGATACTGATCTCCATTCTTAATTCTATAATTTTAAATAAATTACATATAATGTATAATTTAACACGCAATATGAAAGCGTATACAAAATAAGGAGGGATTTGATGTTTCATTGGATTGGAAAATGTATCTTACTTGCTTCGCTAGTCATGGCTGGTTTTGCATCGTCAGGTATGACTGACTATGCTTCCGCTGCTGCCCCTTCGGTCGGCTCGATCCCTGCTTCGTCCATTCCAGCTCCAACTGGAAGTGGTGTGATGACATTCAAGGTAATGAACGCGACAAATGGTGCGTATTCCGATAGCCAGGTGTACTGGGGCATCCTCGGTATCAATCCCGCTACCAAGCAATGGAGCTATCTCACCAGCTCGGGTGAGCTGCGTCCAATCTCAGCAGCGCTGAATGATGCGTCCGGTCATTTGACTAAAAATGGTGTGAACTACGCCAACATCTATAGCACGATCGCGCAAAAAGAATGGGTGAGCTTACCGAAGATGGATTCGGGTCGTATGTTCATCTGTGTCGGCTCGCCATGTTATATCAAAACCTATAATGATGGCTTCGCTGGCCCGGACATTAATAACCCGTCCGATCCGAATCTGAATGTGTATTTTGACTTTGTGGAATTTACAGTGAATGATTCGGGGTATCATGGTAATACGACTCGTGTCGATGGCTTTGGCTTCCCTTTACAGCATCGTCTGGTAAACCGTGCTGGTAACTACGACCGGACGGTAGGCGAGCAGGAATCAGAAACGCGTGCAAGCCTGTTTAACAAGTATCGCAGTGAGGTTCCTTCGGCGTTCAAAGGTCTGGCAGATGTACAGGCACCTTATCGTATCGTTGCTCCGATTCATGGCTCGTTCAAGGCGGGTGGAGCGAATGCGAATTATTTTGCTGGCTATTCCAATTATTCGACGCAGGAGATTTTGCTCTGTAATGGGGCATTGCAGGAATCTCCAGGCATCTGCTCGGCGATCAATCGTCATGTGTATGCCAATCAGGCGGATTGGAACAATGTAGCGGCTTATTACAAGGCAGCTCCAGCGAACTATTATGCTAAGTTCTGGCATGATCACAGCATTGGTGGGCTGGCGTATGGATTTGCTTATGATGATTATAATCAGCAGGCGGCTTATCTTGAGGTAGGTGATCCGAAAGGGTTAATCGTTCGAGTGGGCTGGTGAGGGTTTACTGCTGGATCGTTTCTGCATACTATTTAGTGCAGATTATGATAGAACATTCGATTCAGTTCGTTGAATGTCATTGATGGAGAATGTATGGTTTGAAGAATTATATAATTAGCTGGGATGCACAATTGGGTGCTTGGTGCAGCAATCACTCCAAAAAGGAATAAGGGGACGGACTCGGGTGGAGCCGCGGGAATCTACGGAGTAGGAGTCAGTTGTAGATTCCCGCCCCTCCAAAGGAGTCCTTTCCCCTTATTTCCTTTTTTCCGTTATGTGCGTCTGCGTCATGTGGTGTATGTTCATCTGCGTCGTGTGTATATGCATCTGCATCCTGATTCTGATGCTTTATTTCAAATCGTATCTTCAATATATGAAAAGCGGAAAGTCTTCTTCTTAATAGAAGGAAACTTTCCGCTTTTTCGTATATCTTTACATTTTTTGTCGGTTAGTACGTGTTCTGAACCTAATAAAACCTTATACTGCATCGCGAACCAATTTACATCAATCCACTACTTAACCTTTACAGCAAGTAACGTTCAGATTAATTCTTTCTCTTCGCTTTCTTCTATTAATAAAAGGTTGATGCGCGTTCATTTATGCCGTACTGATCTAAGATTAGGTTTTATATCATTGTTTTATACCTTATATCGTTTATCGTTGTCTCATATCTTTATTGCATATCATTGGTTTGATATAGCATGCAGTATCAACTATAAAATCGCGCAACACTTATTTCCCTCTACCTGGCAAATTTAATTGTGGCACGGGTACCTTTGACCAATCCATATCGGATGCGAAATAGAAGCTTGGGTAGCTTGGTTGATTATAGGTTGTATTTTGACGGGCGATGCCTGTACGGTATTGGGTGTCGTGCATTAAGGTGTAGAGCTTATGATTAGTGACTTCGGAGCTGAGATAGATGCGAATGGCGGAGCTATCGGCGGTACGTAGCAGTAATTCCTCTCTCCAGTCGCCGAAAATGTCCGCGACGAGGGAAGGATTGCCTTTCGTTCCGTTATTGCTCAGTGTGCCATTTGCGACGAGTACGACGCCTTTTTGCCAGTCTTTGATAGCTGGTGTGGATTCAAGGGAGCCGTCGATGATCTGAGTAGTGAGCTGAGGGCTCCATTTGATATTCATATTGGTGCCTGGATAGCTTTTACCGATGAGTGTGCCTGTGGCGGTGCGTAGATCGGTTGCCCATGTCTCGATGCCCGGGCGAGTCGGGTCGATATCGCCGATCATGCCACGTCCGGTATCGCGTCCGGTATAGGCGCCATAGATGACTTTTCCGGTGGCTGCATCGCGCAGCGCGTAGCCATACGGTGCGTAGGTTCCACCTTCATGAACCATGTAGATTTCCTGACCGGGACGGGTTGGATCGATATCGGCTACATGCAGGGCATCCCCGTGTCCCAGCTTAGCCAGCTGACCTGGAATTGCACTTCCAGCAGGCAGGATATCAGTGGAGCTATACAGCAATGATCCATCGTGATCGACCGTGCCAGAGCCGTATACAATCTCGTCCTTACCGTCTCCATCCACATCGGCAGCGGTCAATGAATGGGCGCCCTGACCTGCCAGTGGCCCCAGATCAGGATCGGTACCGTCTCGTCCATGTGGGCCATCGTTAAATGGGTTGCTCATAATCGCCCAGCCTGTGTCCGCTGTCCAATCCTTACTCAGCTTCTTGCCATCCCAGCTATAGGATACGAGCGCTGCACGTGTATAATATCCGCGTGCAAATACGGCAGACGGTGTCTTGCCATTCACATAGGCAACCGTAGCGAGGAAACGATCCACTCGATTGCCCGGCTCGATCCGACTCATCGCGTAATCGCCCCACATCAGCCCATCGTCATAGCGCTCCGGCTCGTAGGCTACCGTCTGCTCCTCTTTGCCGCTGCGCCCTTCAAATACAGTCAGGTACTCCGGCCCGCTCACGATAAAGCCTTCAAAGTCGCGCAGATCATTACGTGTGCTTCGTGCTGGTGCATACACGTCGATAAAATAGTCTGCCAGCGCTCTGGCATCATTCAGCGATAACGGGTAGCTGTATTTTGGCGCAATACCAAATGCTTGCTCCAGCGTCGCTGGCCAGTGACCATTTTTCACTTCAGGGTGCTCACTCCAGCCCTGAAACATCGTCACCAGATGGTTATAATAATCCTCGCTGCTCATCCGATAATCATCGGTATTGGCATAGCCTGCCTGACGATCTGCTTTGGGCAGGGAAATGTATTGCTCCGACACGACATTGCCGCGTGCACCATAGCGTGTAATTTTCGTACCCGGCGCTGTTTTCATCATCAGCTCGGCTTTACCATTACCGTCAAAATCGTACACGAGGAATTGCGTATAGTGAGCGCCTGAACGAATATTCACGCCCAGATCAATCCGGTAGAGCAGGGTGCCGTCCAATCGATACGCATCGATATAGGTATTGCCGGTGTAGCCCTTTTGCGAAACGTCCTTGGCATTGGATGGATACCATTTGACGAAGTATTCATATTCGCCGTCTCCGTCCACGTCTCCAACGCTCATATCATTAGCGGAATAGGTGTAGCTTTCTCCGGCAGGTGTCACGCCATCCGCAGGTTTCTGTAGTGGCAGATCGTAATAGGTGTCATTCCAAACGGACACCGGTGCGGTCAGCTTGCTCTTGTCTGGCTTGAGCAAACTATTAGCGCTGATCCCATATTGCTGCGCAGCCACAGCAGCAGACAGCTCCACGCCTGCTTCCGCTCCGTATGTAGCTTCGCCTACGGTCGAGATAGCCTCTTCCTCATCCCCATAGACAGCCTCTGTCGCTCCATCGTTCATACGAGGCGATACTGTAATCGGCAACAGACGATAACGGTCATCTGGCTTCCCTGTACGATCCAGGTAGTTCGTGCTATCGCGCACCACCGCTACAAATGTACCGTTCCGATATACAGCAAAATCCGTTCCCGTTAGCCCTGTATCCGAATAACCTGTCACTTCATTGCCCATCAAACGCCAGCTTAGAAAGTTGCCTTCCTCTGTACGCGCAGCGACCAGTCCACGATCCAGACGCTCCAGCTGTACACCCTGCTTCCCGCCAGCTATCGCCAGACTTTCACTGTTCACTGATTCCTCCGCTGCCGATACAGGCCCTGTGATCGGCAAAATCAATACAACTCCGAGTGCTGCTGCCAAGATGCGTGTCGTTAGAGAATGCTGCTTATTGCTCACATGATTCACGCTCCGTTTCTTATTTTGATAACGCTTACAAAATAGCTTACAAAATAAAATAATGGAATAGCCTTTCATAGCCTCCCTATCCGGTTAGCTGTGCTGCTTGTGCTTACCCCTTCTCCTTTCTCTCGTTGACCTGCAGCTGCACATCAGAAGAAAGTATCTGATATTTTTTATTATAAAATCCTTCCTATGTAAGCGCGTTCAAAAATCAGATTGAACTGTTTAAATAACCGATTGAATCGTGAACATACCTGTAGCTCGCTAGCTGTTCAGTTATATACGCCGGAATACTTATTATGATCGAAGTTAAGCCATACGCCAGTCATTATGTAATATTACATAACATTAATTTATATTTTCCGCATAAGTATACTACTTTATCTTATATTTATTTACAAATAAAATAATAAATCCTCTTAAAAAGGAACGATTCCAGCTACTATATTATTAATCATTCGTATTTCGGTAGTTTTCCTTACATAAATACACATTCAATCAGCAAAAGGGGCGCTGTTTATGGAAAACAAGGCTAGTGGAGGCAAAATATTTTCGCTCGGATTACAGCATGTACTGGCAATGTATGCAGGTGCGATTCTCGTTCCGCTGCTCGTTGGACGAGCGCTTAATCTAACTAGTGAGCAGCTCGCTTATCTGGTCGGTATTGATCTGCTTACCTGTGGTATTGCTACCTTCCTGCAAGCATGGAAAACGAAACATTTCGGCATCGGTCTTCCGGTCATGCTGGGCAGCTCCTTTGTAGCGATCACACCGATGATTGGCATCGGGAATCAGTATGGACTGGGTGCCGTCTATGGAGCGATCATTGCCGCTGGTTTATTTATCGTCGTCTTCGCCGGATCATTTGGCAAAATCATTCGTCTCTTTCCACCTGTCGTTACAGGGACAGTCGTCACGGTTATCGGTCTATCGCTTGTACCAACAGGGATTAAAAATATGGCAGGCGGTGCGGCAAATAAAGACTTTGGTAGCCTAGAGAACTTTTTGCTATCATTTGGCGTACTGGCATTTATTTTGATCATGAATCGCTTTTTCAAAGGCTTTATGCGCTCGCTATCGGTGCTACTTGGTATTATCGCAGGCACACTGGTCGCAGCATTGCTGGGAAAAGTCAATCTGGCGGCGGTTAGCGAGGCTTCATGGTTCCATTTGCCACAACTGTTCGCCTTCGGCATGCCGGAGTTCCGAATTGCTCCGATTATCACGATGATCATCGTCTGTATGGTTATCATCGTAGAATCGACAGGTGTATTCCTGGCGCTAGGACGTATCTGTGAGCAGAAGCTCACTCCACAGGATATGACACGTGGCTATCGAACAGAAGGTCTGGCGATTGTACTTGGTGGTCTGTTCAATGCGTTTCCGTACAATACGTTCGCACAAAATGTCGGACTGGTTGAGCTGTCCCGTGTCAAAACACGCAATGTCATTTTCATGGCGTCCGGTATTTTAGTCGTGCTGGGCTTTGTGCCGAAAATTGCAGCACTCGCTACGATTATCCCGCCCGCTGTACTTGGTGGTGCAACAGTTGTACTGTTCGGTATGGTCATTGCCTCCGGTATTCGGATGCTGACCGAAGTGGATTTTAAGGATCAGCGTAATCTGCTTATTGTCGCGTGCTCGCTCTCGCTGGGGATCGGTGCGACTGTGGTACCTGAGCTATTCGCGGGCTTGCCATCTGCGCTGCGTATCATCGTGAGCGATGGTACGATTACAGGCAGTCTGACTGCGATCGTACTGAATTTGTTTTTCCATATGACTGCGCGCAAGTCGGAGCGTACGACTAGCGAGAATCAGCCTAGTGCAGCAGAGACTAAGATTGTAAAAGAACAGGTATCTTGAAGCATCTGTCACTTGTGAACATACTTGGAGGAGTAAAAACCCTTATACGTTTCTCATAAAATGTCATACAAACAAGCTACCAGGCATTGTCCGGTAGCTTGTTTGCTTGTTTGTATGACAGAGCATAGATCCTTTATTATGCCTTCACTGCAATACATCGCTATCCTGAATACATATATACTCCCCGTATTCTAGCCCTCCGCCGTCCAAAGCGGCGCTGAATATGGTATAATCACCACTATTGATAGTTAAGAAGGAGATGCTCATGCTTACTTTTGAACAAAAACTGGATGTGCTGCAATCGTACCCTCAGTTGCAACGCAAAAATGTTTCCCTTGGACGGGTAAATTTTCATTTTGAAGAAAGCACAGTAGAAAAGAAAATTGTCGCTTTCCATATTCATCCCAACGGCAATGGCTTTATTTACGCAGGATTGCTGGACGAATACGAGACGGATGATAAAGGCTTTGTTAATATACGCGATTATTCCGAAGAACAGCTTCGCACATTGCTCGATGCGACAATGAAGGCGATGTCCAGTCAACCCAAGCCAGTGAATGAAGTCGTAGAAACGAACACGCCATCTGTGATTCCTTTCTCTTCCGGTTCATCGGCAGGAGGTCAATGGATGAACGATGAGGGACATACCTTGATTCTCAAATATGAGGACGATATGTGGTGTCTGTATGCAGGCAGCAATCTTGATATGGCCTTCGAATCGCGCCGCGAAGCGGATGACTATTTACGCGAAGAGGGCTTCAAACCGAGTGCCAAAGCGTAATCCCCATTTGTTCCTGTTCTTATTTCTGAACGACTTTTTATTGTGAACTATTATTGAAGATTATCGATGGAACGATGATCTAGAACCAAATAAAAACAACGCCACCCTGCAGGTAGTGGCGTTGTTTTTGTTTTCTGAACTTTGTTCAATATTCCTCATCTCAGGACAACGCATGGCTAGACTGGTATAATGTAACTAATTGCGAATAGGAAGACTTTTGTATTCGTATCGTTATACCGTCAGTACATGATCGAAGTGCAACACCACTACAGAGACAAGGATAGGAGCTGCTTATGTCTGATCAAAGTATTATCTTTTTCGATATCGATGGAACATTGCTGGACTTCAACAAGCAGATCCCTGCTTCTACCAAGCAGGCGATTGCGGATTTGCGTGCACGTGGACATGAGGTAGCGATCGCTACCGGACGTGCTCCGTTTATGTTTGAAAAGATTCGCAAGGAGCTGGATATCGACACGTATGTCAGCTACAACGGACAATATGTCGTCCTGCGCGGTGAGGTCATTTATCGTAATCCGCTGAATGCGGATGCGCTGGTAGCCTTAACCGAGACGGCGATCCAGAACGATAATCCGATCGTCTATATGGATGCGGAAGATATGCGTGCCAACGTACCAGAAGAGCATGAATATATTACAACGAGCATTAGCACATTACAGGTCGATAAATTCCCAACCTATGACCCTGCTTATTACCAGCAGCGTGAAATGTACCAATGCCTGCTATTTTGCCTGGAAGGTGCCGAGCAGCAATACGAAGCGAGCTTTAAAGACTTTGACTTTATTCGCTGGCATCCGATGTCAGTTGACGTGCTGCCTGCTGGCGGCTCAAAAGCACATGGTATTGCCAAAATCACTGAAAAGCTCGGCTTCCCTGCAGAGCGTCAGTATGCCTTTGGCGACGGACTGAACGATGTAGAGATGCTCAAGCAGATTCATCACAGTGTCGCGATGGGCAATGCAGAGCCAGAAGCGAAGGCTGTTGCACGCTATGTGACCAAGCCTGTCGATGAGGATGGTATCGTGCATGGTCTGCGTATGGTAGGCTTGCTGGATTAAGTGTATACACTACCAATATAAAAGTATTAGAAATGCAAACAGAGCTTGTATCGTGTTCATTCGCGATACAAGCTCTATTTGTGCTGATACATATAGCTTCTATTATATAGTCATAAATGTACTTATGCTCTTATCGTCATTACCATGGCATCTTTGTCTAGCCTCTATGCTCATTACTTGCCTTTACATCATCCCTTTTACGCCCGACTACGAAACAGCAGATAGACGAAATAGGGCACACCAATCAATGAAATGACAATCCCTGCCGCTAGCTGAGCCGGAGCGAAGATCGTTTTGCCAATCAGATCAGCCAGCACCACCATCAGCATACCCGTTAAGCCAGCGATCGGTAGCATATAACGATGATGGACACCAACAAGTCGGCGTGCGATATGCGGAGCGATCAAGCCGACAAAGCCGATTCCACCTGATACGGACACACATGCCGCCACAATACCAACAGCTGCAAGAATAAGCTGACGGCGCTGCCTCCCGAGCCCAACCCCAAGGCTTAATGCGGACTCATCATGCAGCTGTAGCACGTCCAGCATACGTGAGCGATACCATAAATACGGCGTCAATAAGAGCAGCCATGGCACAGTGGCTCCAATATAGCGCCAGTTCGCGCTATGCAGACTTCCTGCCAGCCATACCGCTGCCGCTTCGAAGTCATTCGGATTCATTTTTAACGATGTATAGAGCGTGATCGCGGCAAAGCCAGAGCTCACCGCAATTCCAACCAGAATCAACTGCTGCGGATCCAGCCTACCATTACTGCGTGCCAGCCAGAAAATAATCCCCACCGCCAGCATGCCTCCTGCTAATCCGAATAATGGCATCGCCATATACCCCAGCCACCCACTGAGCTCCAATGTATGGCGAAACAGTAACATAAATAGTACAACTGCCATACTTGCTCCAGCATTAATCCCCAGCATGCCCGGATCAGCCAATCCATTGCGTGTCACACCCTGAATGACCGCTCCAGCGATTCCCAATCCAAAGCCAACCAGCAGGGCAAGCACAATCCGTGGTAAGCGAAAATCAAATACGACAAGATCATGAGCTGGCGAAGGGTCAATACGCAGCAGTGTCCGCATTACATCAAGCACTGACATATCAAATGTACCGTTAGTGACGCTAATATAGACGGTGATGAATGTGACGAGTAGTAGCAGCGTAGCAATGAACCACGAACGCTTACGGTCAGCAGAATGTGAATACAGATCATCTGGCTGGAGCTTCATGTGTTTTCCCTCCTTTGCGTCGAATCAGATAGAGGAAAAATGGCACACCGATCAATGCTGTAACGACACCAATCGGCGTCTCAAATGGAGGATTGAGCCAGCGACTGATCAGATCACACCAGCCGAGCAATAGTCCGCCCAGCCATGCACAGCAAGGGATCACTTTACGATAATCTGTTCCTACCAGATAACGAGTTATGTGAGGAACAATCAGACCGATAAAGGCAATCTTACCTGCAATCGCTACAGCACTCCCGGTAAGCAGTACGACTGCCAGCATAGCCAGTCCTTTAATCCATGCGGTACGCTGACCTAGTCCAGCTGCAATCTCATCCCCCATTGCAAGTACGGTGATCGAGCGTGCTAGCAGTAGCGCCAGCACCAAACCTGCCAGTGCTATCGGTAAAATAAGCTGTAGCAGCGCCGGGTCGATCTGATTTAGCCGCGCATTGTACCAGAAGCTCACCGACTGCGAAATCTGAAAATAAGTTGCCGCCGCCTCTGCGATGCCGCCGAGAAAGGTACCTACAATCGTTCCCAGAATCGCCATTCGCACAGGCGAGGTTCCTCCCGGCAATAACCATGCCAACCCAAATACAATACCAGCCCCTACCGCTGAACCGAGTAACGAATATCCTACCATTACCAGCGAGGATGCTCCCGGTAACAGAATCATACATAATGTAATCGCAACGACAGAGCCATCCGCTACCCCCATAATCGATGGAGAAGCGAGTGGATTGCGAGTCATCCCCTGCATGACCGCTCCGGCTACAGCCAATAATGCACCGATCAGCAAGGCACCACATGCACGTGGCAAACGGGAATGCACAATAATCTGATGCTGAATATTATGTTCATCAAAATGAAGCAGTGCCTGCATCACTGTATTCAAATCGATTCCACTTGCGCCGTACCATACGGAAATGCCAATAGTGAGCGCTACCGATATCGGCACGCCCACTATGAACAGCAGCGAATATCCGAACCGGATACCGCCAGACATCTTATTCATTATTTAGTCAGTTCCTTCACCGCAGCTTGCAAAAATTGATCACGGCTCCACGCAGGCCCACCTTCAGACAATGGATCAATTACATTCACGTACACATGACCGTTTTGAGAAGCTTTGGTTTTATTAAAAATGGGATTGTTTTGCAGGTTAGTCAGTGCTTCGGGTGTATCTGCATTTTCGTCCTCAGAAAATTGAATAAACAGATGATCTGGATTCAACTGGGCGAGCTGTTCTATGGAGATTTCCTGCTGCGCCTTTGCCTGCTGGATCAGCTCCGGTATTTTTAAACCAAGGTCTTCATACAGCGCTGCGTTGACAAAGACATTGGATGGATACACGTATACCGTTCCCTGGCGAATTCGTACAGCAAGTACGGTTTCCTCCTGCGCTCTGGCACCAAGCTGTTGCTTTCCCTTGGCAATATCATTTTCATAGGTGCTAATCGCAGTCTCTGCCTGTTCCAGCTTGCCGGACAGTTCTCCCATCAGCTTCAGATTATCCTGCCAGTTATCTGAAATATGAGATACGGGAATCGTTGGTGCGATTTTGTTCAATTGCTCCAATACAGGCGCATCGAATTTGGTCGTACCCAGAATGATATCGGGCTTGAGGGAGAGGATCGTTTCAAAATTCGGTTCGGTTTTTTCGCCAATCGATTGTGCATCCCCGGTGATCGAAGCGAATTTCTCTGGAAACTTGCCACGATAGGTAATCGCACCTACCGGATGTACATCCAGTGATAATGCATCCTCCATCGCTTCCATAGAGCCTGTAATAACGATACGCTTGGCAGTTACAGGTACGGTGTATGTTTTGCCTAGATAGGTGATCGTATGAGTCTGCTCGTCTGTGCTTGTACCTGTTGTTGAAGCTGTTGGTTCGTTTGAAGCTGCTCCACTCGTATTGCTTGCTCCATTGTTACTGTTACCGCAAGCAGCGAGCATTGCAGTCACCGCTAATATAAGGATGAGGGAGAGCAAGCCGGTTACGCGATGTTGGCGCTTCCCTTGAAAATAGTTAGGATTCCGATCATTCATGATTAATATACGCCCCTTTCAGCATGGAGAACACTTGATAATCATTCTCAATAAAGATCATAGTATGGATGAGGCGTTACGAACATGGACAATGTACGCAAAAGGCATGGACGATATTATGCACAGGAAGGAAGTTTAGGTATAGGGATGAAACAGAAATCTACGATATGGAATAGAATGTAGATTTCTGTGCTTTCATTTTCCTTCTGTCATGGTCGCTTTGACCACACTACTTAGCTCATCTATATTCCAGCAGTCTGTTGAACTCGTGTATCCAGATCGATCGCCATCCGTTTATAAGCTTCGGGTGAGCGATCACGCCATGGATCAGATGGGAGCCAATGTATCGTATTTTGCTGTACGGCTCGTAAGGAAAGCCAGGTGGAATGACTTTGCAGTTCTCTCCAGTGCTGCAAGGTTTCGCTTTCCTGACAGACGAGCAGTAGCAAGCGATCAATACCGAGTTGAGCTAGATGTTGAATGGAGATAGGCGTATCTTCATCTTCTATTCCATCCGAGTTCAGCTGTATTAATTGCATACCAAGATCGTCGCGCAGCATATACGCAGCTTCAGATGACCAGCAGGAATAGAAATTCCCCTTCCAATAGCGTACAAAAGCAATTCGCTGCTCCTGCTTGCCCCAGCTTTGTTCTATACGCTGTCGGATGGGCTGTAGCTGCTGATGATATGCATTCAGCCAGCTGTGAGCCGCCTGCTCTGCCTGCGAACCTAAGACAGTCGCAAGCTGGAGTAGCTGCTGCTTCCATGTGCGTGTACGGCTATCGATATAATGTACACTGGTAATCTGCTGAAGCAGTTCCTTTTCCTGATCGCTAATATGATCGGGTGCGATGATACACTCTGGTGCGCAGTGACGTAAAATATCGATATTGCTCTGCCAGTTCATTGTGGCACGCTGGACACTAAGATGAACAGGAATATTAGCGGCATAACGTTTTTCATCGTGTGCCGTCCATTTCGGATGGAGGGGTGCTGCGTAGGGCATTACACCAAGCGCTAGCAAATATCCGGTCGCGATCGGATCATAGGAGGCTAGCTTGCGTGTATGATTGCGAATATAGGCAGATGGTGTAATCCCCGTCTCCTGCTTGAATTTGCGGCTAAAATAAAACTCGTCATTATACCCGACCCGATGAGCAATATCGCGTAAACGTAGCTCGGGATTCGCCATTAAGCGACGTGCATGCTCCATTCGTAGACGTGTAATATAATGCACGACACTTTCACCATATTGCTTCTTGAACAGACTGACATAATAGTTGCGACTCAGCCCTGCCATCTCGGCAAGCTGCTCCAATGTTAGCGGCTCCCGATAATGCTGCTCGATATATACTCGCGTACGCTGTAGCTTCATGCTGGCATCTCCGGCTTCGACCTGCTCCTGTTCATGCAGATCACAGAGCAGCTGTAAAAAAAGCCCGGTTGCTCGTGTTCGACTACCTACACTTCCACCATGCCAGTAGGTGTATAATTCTTCACAGATCGGTAATAGCCATGTGCCGGAAATTGGACAATCCCATGTTTGCAGCTGCTCCCGATGATCTGACCTCTCGCGCTCATCATGTACGGGACGATGATTGCTTTTCTGGCTTGTATCGCTATTGTTCTCGTATTCATCAAGCGAAGCTTTTTTCACCGGTGAGCCTGTCTCTTCCTTACTCAGCAGCTGCCCTGCTTCAAGTTCACGATAACAATCAAAGCGCAGCAAATAAACGCTCATTCCTTTACGTCCAGAGGAACGCAGACCAAGTGTACTACCCGGTGCAAACCAGTGTACGCTTTGCGACTGAACCCTTATTCGTCCCTGCTCACGCGTCAATGATCCGCTACCTTCAGCAATAATAAGCAGTGTATGAGTCGATGTATATTGCTGCGGTAACCGAAAATCTCCCTTGCTGCGAATTTTCTCCACATCGCGGATCCGAAATACATGGTCGTCCACTTCCTTCAATATAAGCGGCTCATGCTTAAAGCGATTTGCAGTATCTCGCGAACGATGTAGCTCGACTGGATCGGATGTCTGTACCGATACGAGCTGATCTTGTATGTTCTTCATCCGTTATATCCTCCTTACATCATACGATCTATAGGTCTGAATCAGGAGCTGAACAGCCAGACGACTATGTTAAAAATAACAGCATTTCAAAAGAACTCGTGCCTAATAGCTAGCAGTCCAGCTGTCATAGCTTGTTACTCCATCTGTTACAAGCCCTATCTATATCTCTCAATCTCCTAATGCTCTGCCTCATAAATGATAACAATTCTCAATAATTCCTATCCGTAACTGTACCCCTTCATGCCTGCAACGTCAACGTAAGGACAACTTTTTTCAATTTTTGTCCATGAATACAGCCGTATATTGTGCATGGTCGCTGTTCCATATACTCGCTATGCTGAAAAGTACATAAAATAGCGCATTAATCCGGTCGTATGCCCATCATCTGTACTTTATAGGGTATACTCGCTATTTTCATTCCACTTTAGTCAACAGGAGGTATGATACCCATGACCCCTTCCAATCATTCACATGATTCCCATACTGCTCATCTTACCCAGTCCGAGCTACAGCCATTAACAGTAGCCGAGGTTCGTTTACGAGGTACGATGCAGCTCAATCTCTTGTCCACTGAAGGAAGAGCATATCGGATTCTATTATCATTACCGGATAGTCCCGCTCCGCCAGCAGGCTATCCGATCATCTATATGCTGGATGGACATTATTTATTCGCTACGATGCTAGAGGCTGAGCGCTCACAATCACGCCGTACGGAGAAGACAGGTGCGGTTGCTTCGATTATTGTAGGCATTGGCTATCCATCAGAGCTGCCTAACTCACCGAAGCGGCATTTCGATTACACCTTACCTGTTCCATCGCAGCAGCTGCCCCCTTCACGAGATGGACAACCCTGGCCTGCTCATGGTGGAGCGGATCTCTTTTTGCAGTTTATTGAGCAAGTGCTTAAGCCTGAGATCGAGCGCCTTTTGCCTGTAAATCGCGCTCATCAGACACTATTAGGACATTCCTTTGGAGGTCTATTTACGCTGCATACGTTATTTACATCACCACAATCATTTCGTAATTATGTGGTTGCCAGTCCATCACTTCACTGGGCACAGCCATTAATTGCTGAGGAGGAACAGCAATTTGTTGATTATATGAAGCAACAACAAGAACGGGGACAGACCAAGACACATCATCTGCTAATCGTAGCAGGCGAATTGGAATGTGCCGCCCCATTCTATATGCTGCAAAATGCGAGAACACTTGCAGAACGCCTGACTGCACTGGAAGAGTCTGGACTTCATGTACGCTTCCGTGAATATCCAGAAGAAAATCACGGCTCTGTCGTTCCCTCTATGATTAGTGCCGCATTACGCACTGCTAGCTTATAAATTAGTTATAAGCTAGGACGGTGAGACACTGCTGAAATCCATCTATACGTATGTAGTATTCGTCATCCATTTATTCGGCGATCCTATAGTTAGAACTGCTTAACTAGCTGTCGTGATCAGGATCGATTCATTTAGCTTCATTACATTGATTAGGCATTGGGTAGGCGTAAAGATACTATCTCGATAAGGGTCGCTACAGCTTTACCACAGTTTGTTTTCTCCTCTTTCTGTAATCTCTCTCTATTACGTATTGATCATGTATCCAGCGTACCTTTAGAATAACAGTTGATTTTCCGATATTAGGAATAGGTGGCAGATGCGTGCATTCATGATGCATCTGCCATCATAGAGAGATATAACAGAAAAGGGGAACATTGCATGTCCACACATTCACAGATTGACCCGTATCACCATGAAGCATCATCGGATACGATCCAGCAGCATTCTTTTATAAACTGGCTTCGCCCACTAGCGATAGTATTCGCTGCTTTCCTTGTATGCATCGCATACACTAGCTTCACCCCATCCGCAAGTGCAGATACGAAGCGCAATACATATCATTCGGTTTCGCTGTACGTCAATGGTGAGCTGCAAATCATGCCGCAGCTAGCGCAGCTTATGAACGGCAATACGCTGTACATTCCGGTCAAGCAGCTGGATCGTATTCCCGGCATCACGGTCAATTATGGTAGTCCACTCAGCCTGACTGGAAGCCGCGGTAATGCGACGATCAACAGCTCGAATTCCTTTGTCTATGCAGGCACAACGTATGTTACATACAAAACATTGCTTGCCATCAGTGAGCTAGACGGTCGTTATGCCTCCAGTGCGTACACATTGTTCGTCTGGACAACCGATGAGGGCAAAGCGAAGTCTGCTACCATTTTGGCGAATATTAGCCAGCTGCCAGCCGGAGCAGGTACACTGACCGGACAGAAAATCTACCCATTTCATGAGTCTGGAGCATACTGGATTACCGATGTTGCCTATGATGCAGGCAGTACGGTCTACTATATTACTGCACGCAATTCGGGTGGTAACGAAATCCATCTCAATAGTAATGATGCGGCATTTGATTTTGTACTGGATGCTGCTCTAGCGCAGGTTCAAAATGATCTACGCGGCAAAACAGTCTGGTACGATAATCGTAAGATTCAAGTGGAAAAAATCAATCATCTGGACAAGCTTACCTTTGTTAACTTCCAAATTGAGGACGATAATACGATCCGTGCGGTTGTCCGCAAAACGAACAATAAACTATATTCATTCGATCTTGATCCTCATTTCAGCGTGCCCGATATGATAGAAGGTCGTCTTTTTTTCAAAAATCCGCGTTCGGTGTATAAATGGAGCAATAAGGTGTGGGATGCGATCGCTGCCAATGAAGTATTCGCAGGCATGACTCGCGAGCAGGTTATTCTGTCATGGGGCGTACCATCTGATTACAATACGTATCAATCGTCCAGCCTGACCTATGAGCAATGGATCTATTCACGTAATTATCTGTATTTCTGGAACGGCAAGCTTAGCTCGATGCAGAG
Organism: Paenibacillus hunanensis; assembly: GCF_034055775.1. NCBI lineage: Bacteria > Bacillati > Bacillota > Bacilli > Caryophanales > Paenibacillaceae > Paenibacillus > Paenibacillus hunanensis. Next base: position 4,756,864 of record NZ_CP139194.1, read on the forward strand.
CTTTTAATGCCAAGACAAAAAGACATGTACCGCATACAGGGTATATGTCTTTTTGTTTTAAATTTTTTATGGATAACAGGATTTCATTTCTTTTATTACATGAGACAATTATTCATCCTGTGACTTGCTCACTCCTAAATCAGTCTCACTTCGTATGAGCGATTACTCTCCTTCGATCATCGAAACTGTGTTTGGCTACTCCACACATGCTCTGTTACCTCTCGCTTACTTCGGCTCGATACCCCACACCAGCTTGCCTTGATCATACACCGTCATTTTGTTCCAATCGCCAAAGGAAGTGCTGCCGTACGAATAATCATTACTTTCATCATAATTACTCCAGTCGGACGGATGAATACGCGCATGGACTTCGCCGCTCTGACCGCCTGCTGGAATCGCACCTGCTGCATTGCTGAATGAGAATTCCACATAGCGATTCGCTGTCGCATTACTGCCACTTACTGCCGCCGATGTCGTGGTTACATTGGTGCCACCTACATTTGCCCAATCGATATACGTCTGATCGCCAGATTTGCCATCATTGTTAAAATAATAGCGCACCTTCAGATCACTCAGCTTCACGGCTGTACTGCCATTGTTTTTAATATTGAAAATGGGACGCAGCGCATTATCTGACGGATTGTTGTCGGCACTACGATATTGCAGCACCAGTGATCCGTTGGCAGGTGTCGATGGCTCGGAAGGTGTCGTTCCACCGCCGTTATCTGGATCAGTGCCACCGCCTGTGCCTGGATCTGGCGTTGTTCCTGAGTCAATGCTTGTGCTGCCTGCACGAATCTGTTCGCGTACGAATTTGCCAGATGCCGATAGATTGTTCGCACTCCAGCCGCCTGTAGAGCTTGCCCCTGGCAGTAGCGCTGCGGACGATTCGGTTTTATCCGACAGCGACCAGTTCACCCAGCTTACACCACGATTGTTCAAGAAATCGATCCATGTTTTCGAATCGGACAGGTACGGGCCACCGTTACCGGATGCATCACTGGTTCCCCATTCGGTTACGAAAATAGCGGCTTTTTTCCCCAGCGCATAGTCGATCCGGTCACGCAAATATTGTCCATGCGTACCTGCGTAGAAATGTAGCGCATACAATGTGTTTTTATCTGGCAATTGATTGTCTGCGGCATCCTGAATATCCTGACTCCATGTACCAGTACCCACGATAATCGGGTTATCCGGGTCTTTGGCGCGAATCGTCTGAGTTACCTCGAGCGCATAGGGACGAATCTGCCCATTCCAGGTCACGCCTCCATTTGGCTCATTAGCGATCTCATAGATGACGTTTGGCAGATTGCCGTACAGACCTGCCATCTCGCTAAAGAAGCTTTTCGCCTGTGCCTTATAGATATTCGGATCGTTATCGGACAGAATATGCCAGTCGATAATAACATACACGCCCAGCTCCTTCGCTGCGGCAACGGCTTCCTTCACCTTATTCGCAACCGATGGATTAGAAATGTAACCGTTCTCTGCTGTGTACATCGCTACCCGAAAAACCGAGATGCCCCAGTCATCACGCAGCCATTTCATCGTATCGCGATTCACGTAGTTGCCATACCACTGCACGCCATGCGAGCTCATTCCTCGTAGCTGTACCGGCTTGCCGCTTGCATCGACCAGCTTACCATTGGATACAGATAACTGACCATGCTGGGCGACAGGTGTGGTTGCTGCTGATACTGGCGATGACCATGCCGACATGCCCAGCGATAAGGCCAGCACGGCAGCCGATGCACCTGCTGTCCACTTTTTCCATTGCTTCATCCTCATTACGTAACACTCCTTTTCTGGTTGAGTACCTGTTCGTGCATGTTAAAGTGTTCCTGTTCACCTCATTCTGTGTCCAAACAAATTGCAGATATGATCCACTTTACTTCCTTGTTTAATGAAGAATTGCCTATGCATCCATCCTATAACTAAATTAATATATTTTTACCAGAAAATGAATATAAAGATTCCGAAATTTGTAAATAATTATCATAGCTAGCAAGTTATCTTCACTGAATCGAGCCATTCGGCCCTATTGATCCGTATCCTAGCTAAGCTTATCCACGCTCCACTTATCTGCGATTGTTACGTCGAAAAAGCTGTAGCATACTCACGATCACAAATATAGCGATAATGACAAAGATCATGCCTAACCCTTGCAGCACAGAATATACAATCTCCATTGTTCAAAGCCCCTTTTCAATCAAGTCCGATAGGTAGCGAATCGATCCTTACTGTAATTGATTCACTAACGCCTGTTATACATTCACCCTATCATAACATAGTTGAATAAAGGAACGCAGGTCGAACGCTGTGCTTTATGCTCTATGCGTTATCGTTATCTCTATACCTCATCTACTTCGGCAATCGTGAATGCTCATGTTAGATCATAGTAGCTAATTCTGGTTTATCAGCAACGAACACTTACAATTAAAAATCGGGTCTCCCTAGTTATTACATTAGAAGGAAGACCCGACTCCAAATCGCTGCCTTGTTAGTACAGCTTCTACTTAGCGCTTAGCGCTACTGCATAGCAATGAGCTAACTACCAACTAAGCCTGTACCTGTACCTGTACCTGTACCTGTACCTGTACCTGTACCTGTACCTGTACCTGTACCAACAGAGGCTACAGTAGGTAGCTCAACTTATCCACTTCAATTTACGGAGCAATCCCCCATACAAGCTTACCATCCTGATACAGTGTTACTTTGTTCCAGTCTGTATACGACGTTTTGGTTGGATCAAAGGAATAATCGTTGCTTTCATCCAGTGCCGACCAGTCGGATTTGGCCATGCGTAGCTGAATTTCGCCTGTGCTTGCACCTGGCTGCAATTTACCTGCCGCTGCTGTGAAGCCCAGTTCCACATAGCCGTTACCGAATGTGCGTGTAATATTGTCCTGACCGACTTGAGCCCAGTCAATCCATGAGCTCATCGTTCCTCCACCCTCTACACTGAAGTAGTAACGCAGCTTCAAAGTGCTCAGATCCACAGCGGATGTACCCTTATTTTGAATATTCAAATAAGGCTTGATCTGTGAATCAGTCGCATTCGTATCTGCTGCACGGTATTGTACGACTAGATCGGACGACGTTGGTGGTGTGGTTGGTGGCTCTGTCGGCGGCACCTCGGTCGCTGTCGGTTTAGCGCTAACCGCAGCGGAATCGTTGCTGCTGCCAACCGCATTCGTTGCACTCACCTTGTAATAATACGTTGTGCCATTCACAACATTGCTATCGGTATACAGCGTTGCCGTTACACTACTGCCTACAGCTGTAAACGGGCCTGCTGCATCGGTTGCGCGCTTCACTGTATAGCTCGTTGCACCTGTTACAGAAGACCAGTTCAGCTTCACCTGTGCATCACCAGCTGTGGCTTGCAGACCAGTCGGTACAGCTGGTGATGTTGGTGTTACAGGAGGTGGCGTTGTACCGCCTGTTGTCAGTACAGGGAACGAGTTGTTTACAAGCGTTACGAATTGATCGTGGAACCATGCACCGGAGATCGGTGCATTTGGCAGTGCGCCAGTCAGTACACCATCTGGTGTAGTATACGTTGGGTCACACATCCGATCAAAGCCTTTGCCTTCATTGTTCGGGATCAGTGAGCTAGAGCCATCCGATTCACCTGGGGGCTTCACCCATACGTATGCATCCAGATGGGCAGCCGGTGCAGCTGTAGGCGGTGTACCGATACCGGCACCACTCACATTACACCAGTTCCCGCGGTGCGAACGACGATCGACACGTCCCGAGTTTACGTATGAATTAATGTCACTACCTGATGCCATCGTTGGACGGTTCGGGCCACCCCAGCCATTACGTCCTGTGTCGATCAGCATCCCAATGCTACTAGGGAAGCCTGCATTCACAAAGTCGGAGTACAGTATGCTGGTGAAGTCCGATTCGTCAAAATACGGATTCCATTCATAGTACTTCGCCGACTTGATCGGTTGTCCCCCGACATTCAGATCCGGGTTCGGCAGATTCGGCTCATTCAGCGGTGTTGTATTCGCCGTATTGGTGACAAAGCCATCCACACTGGACAGACCTGCTGTTGTACCGCCTACGACTGTTTTGTACAGAGCAACACCCGCTGTACGGTTGTTATCCCAGCCCATCCAGCCGGAGTGACCGATATCCAGGTAGTTGTATGTGTTAGGAATAGCGTGCAGCTTGTTCAGCGCATATTGGATACCATCCACGTAGATGCCACTAGAATTGGCAGCCGCGCAGCGTGCATCATTCAGATTCGTTACCAGGTTAGGCAGGCTATCTGGTTCGATCACATTGACGATGCGAATATCTTTATATTTAGGATTCGCAAAGACTTGTGCGATCGCATCGATATACTCTGTTTTATAACGTTGCAAAGCCGCCTGGGTGAGCGGCAGCTCTCCGTTAGACGCAAGTGCATGACAATCGCGTCCTGGCAGATCATAGATAACGAACATAGCGGTAATCGGCGTATTGCCTTTCTTTTGTGCCAATGCTGTATCCAGATGCTGCTCCAGACTCAGTCTGCCTGCATTCGCCGAGCCACCTGCAATCGCATCGATCCGATCCAGCCAGACGGCAGTTGGATACGATTTGACTGTAGCCATTTTCGCTTTCAACGTTGTATCGGTTACTTTTGCAATCGAGCCATCTACCTCTTTGGCATAATCCGGGTTAATATAGGCTGTAGCTCCGACAAACGGATTGTCCACATGCGATTCCGCGTACACCGGTGAAGCAGTCATGGCAGGCAACAGACTTCCTGCGAGTAACGACACAGCCATCGTATACTTAAATCCTTGCCAAAATCCTTTTTTGGACTTCAATCCATTCACCTTTCTTTCTGTGGATTTGTGTGAAGCAAGCTGTTTGAATGTAGTAAGCGTTTTCGTTTCGCCTGACAGCTTACTGATACCCCTTTTGAATCACCTCCCTTTCACAGTCGATTATACGAAAGCTAATTTTTAGTGTATATTTCAAAATATGGATTTTAATTTCAATTTTTAATATCTTATATTGAGAATGGACGCTTTTGTTATATGGTAATATTTTCTAATTAAAATTGAATTTCTAGCTTTCTTGCTCGACTTCTATACCATTCAACTAACAACAATCCACAAACAAACAAGCTCGGACATGCAAAAAGACCAAAAGTCTCCTTTTGGTCTCGTTTTGTATCTGCTTTTTTGTTTTCACTTCGCATTGTTATCATGAACGGAAATCACTTATTGTAGCTACCTTCGTTCATGTTTTCAGTCATTCTTGCTCGTCCGTTTCCTCATTTCACTATCGTATACGAGCAATAAGATATTAACAGATATAACAATATCGCCATCATATATAACATTGACGATTGTAATTTCCACATTTTACTATATATTTTAAATAGAGTCCGCAATTTTCACTTTTGCCTGGCGCTTGGCTGTCTCGCGATACATACGGACGGCGCCATAAAAGCAGAAGCTCCAGAACAGCACCATGAATAGCTGGAACCACCATGCGTCATATTCTGCCCAAAACGCATTCGCTATACCGCCCAGTGTCACCACACCAGTCGCTGCGGCGAGGGCAAAGCGCTTCTTGATCGCGTCTGGAGCCAGATCCTTTTGCCGCTCATACAATTGATGAAATAGAAGCTGAAGCATCAGCCCGATTCCAAACCAGGCCATATGCGACATCATACCGAAAATTCGCCCCAGCACGATCCAGACAACCAGTACCTCAATCCAGCGCATCATCCGACCTTTACCAAAAAAATATTTCATGCTATCCCTCCACCGCCGTCAGGCGTTTATCTTCTGTTACCACTATTACGCCATAAGTGCGTGTCGGTTACAGTATATTGGAGAGAAAGCGACTTCGCGATGGAGATGTTCAATATTTGGACTTATTTAGACTTAAATAAAAAGTGAAAATAGTTCCCCTCATACCTCATACCTCATACCTCATACCTCATACCTCATACCTCATACCTCATACCTCATACCAATTATTCTGACTCCGGCTCGACTGTAATGTCCAGCACCTTTTCCGCTAGATCGGCATAATGCTGATCCAATGTGACCTTGACCCGACCCTGACGTCGTTTCTCACGCCACTGCGTCAGCTGTTCCTCCGTCTCCAGCCGCAGCTCAGCAAGCTCATCCGCACGATCGAACATATACTTGCTCGTCAGCAGCAGTGTATAAATCCCCTGCCCTTCCGGCATAATCGCTGGTGTGCGTTCCTGCCAATCCTCCACATTCAGCTTCACATACAGCTGATCCTGCTTACGTTCATCTGGCGGTAGCTCTTCAATATCTCCACGCCGCATAATCTGCCAGCCCGTAATACGCCCATAATAACGTATGCCCTCCTGCCCTTGCGCACCAAAGCTCCGCTTGGACTGATACATTGCCACATAATTCAGCTGCGTCACCACCTGCACATCATTCAAATTACGCAGCGGTACATGGTAAAATCGATGCTTCAACGCCAGTTCTACCTGCTCCCGGCCACGCACCGAGCCAATCAGCATATTACGCTGTCGCTGCTCGATCGCATCCTCATAATATTCCTCAGTCCGCTGTGGTACGGTTGCACGCTCATACGATTTTTCCGGGCTATCTGCAATCAGCTCATCCAAAAATTGCTCAACAAGCGAGGTCGCATTAGGCAAGAACGGCAATGCACCCACATTGATCCGCTGAATACTTTTATAAAAATGATGCTCCCGATACTGCTCTTCATCTCCGTACGGAAATAGCACATATGCCCCATACATCGTACGCTCATAGCGCTCCCGATCTTCTGCTGACGAATCGTCAAGATGCACCATCGCATCCCGATAACGGTGCATCGTATTAATGTCTTCCTCCTGCGGTCCCGGCTGCTTGTACATCACCCGATAAGCTGAGCCTTGCTCTGCCACATGAATACGGTATTTCGCATCGAAAATAAAGTTATACGTCTTCTGCTTACCAGCATCCTGCTTGTGGAGCGACAGTACATTATCTGGACGCTGCGCGAGTGTAGGCGATGCCGTTCCTTTCGGTGCACTGTTATAATACAGCACAAATAGCTCACCTGTTCGTGGATGACGATACTTCATCTGCGACTGCTGTCCTCGATCCAGCGTCACGAATAAACCGGAATGATTGAGCTTGATCACACTTTGCTCAACTAATGAATATTTGCGTGCCAGAAGCTCATTCAGCTTGAGGAAGCACCAGTATTCGTACAGCTCTGAGATTTCCTTCATCGATAGCCGTAGCAGATCACTTTGAATGGACAGCCCTTTGAGCAGGGTCAAATAATATCGATACATTTCCCGATACCCTGGCGCCATCTGCATCACAAGACTAATGCTCATACTGCGCATAGGCGTCAGTTTCTTTAGCCATTCTACGCTTAGCATACGCTCTAAGCGCCGGATCATCTGTGCAACGACAAGACTAAACTGCTCATCATAGCTCCGACTACGGTAATTGGTAGGACGACTAAGCTGCTCATATTGCTCTTGTAGCTGGTTCAGCCGCACCAGAATACGCTCTAGCATCCAGCGCAGAAAGCGATTTTCCGCTGTGTCATACGACAGGCGCTTAACGGTATCAAGTAGACGCGTTGGACGGTACGCTTCGCCTGCGATAGGAATAGTGCCCGGTCGAGACATAGCATGCCGAGTGGCATGTTCGCCACGCCGCTGCGAAGTAGAATTAGATGAAGTCGAACGAGTATCCAGGCGAGCACCGGAAGAATATGATCTTCCTAATCTAGCATTCGAATCAGCGCCATACTGCTGCTCGAACCTGTCATTTGAACTCCTTTCAGACCGCTGCCTATGTTGATCGTATTCCACATTCAGCCGCTCCAAATACTGCGGATGACTGGATAAATACTGACTATTTTTCCGAGATGGTCTGCGTGCCTGACTTGCCTTCCGCACTTCGGTGTGACGTTCCATCCGATGATGCGGCTGTAGCGTAATCCGTTCCATCGCCCGTTCCATATGATCAAATAAATGCGTAATAATCGAGAAAAATTCCGTTAAGCTCTGGTGCTCGGTATCACGCAATGTCGCTGACTGATACGTGCGTTTCAAAAAATCAAAGCTCAGATTATAGATCTGCCGATTCACTTCCTGCAATAAACGTACATAGTCTTCACGGTAATCGAGCTTGGATGGGAACACCTCCAGCTCGACCGATAATAAACGCTGCCCACCCGATCGCAGCTCCAGCTCGCTAAAGCCGACTTCATTGCGAAAGTTAAGCAACCCGGACAGAATACGCGTCCCTTTCCACGTCACCGCTTCACGCAATTGACGATTCACATGGTAAAAATTGATCGGCATCGTCACATCATCCCGGCGCTCATAGATCCACTCATACGTCTGCTGCTCATAAAAGCAAGGCAAAACAGGCGTCTGTCGATCCCAATCCACCAGCTCACCCGTCAATGGCGAAAAAACCTGAACCGACTGCACCTTCACCTCTGGAGCTAACGATACACATTTGAGATGAGCATCCACCCATTGCCCCTCCTGCCGATGCAGCTCCAGCGCTTCCACCGATGGATGATACGGCTTGCCTTCGATATAGATATCACCAATCGTTGTACGTATTTGTAATAACCGCACCGTCTGTTCCGGGTTCATTCACTCACCTCCTTACGAGCTATCCATCCATCAAGATACCCAGTACGATGTAAAGCCATCCTCATCCAGCTTCCGAATCATATAGACCAGCTTACGCGCACTCTCTGGATATTGGGCATTCGGAGCTTCTTCTCCATACTCCCATTGACTCCAAAAACGATCATCATCTTCAAATGGAGACGGCACACGCACATCATCCTTCAGACACAGCTCCAACAAACGCACCAGCGCTCGCCGCACCGCTGCCTGACTCCCCTGAATACGCGGCAAAATCTTTTGCAGCAATTGCAGATCGAATGCCTCATCTTCACTCATCAAGCCAAATCGCTGATTATACACCAGATAAAAGCAAATCGTATCCCGAATCCGGTAGCCCACATGAGCATGAATATTTTCCAAAATACGATTCACACGTACCAGCTGTTCTGTCGTGCGTATGATCAGCTCCTCATGCTCCTCCATCGCATCGACAAGCTGTAAATAATCACTCCGCAAAAACGGCTGCTCCATCGGCACCGTCTCAACCGTAGTAGCCGTCCTGCTCTTAGCTGGCAACTGCATCAGATCAATCGTATCGAACTCAATTGTATTCGCCCGATCCAGCACACGCTTGCTAAATGGATACGTCGTTTCATCCATATTCACTGTGCCCACGATATATACATTATCCGGTATGCCCAGTTGCCCATACATCACCCGATCCTCTTCCAGCTGCAGCATACCTGCGGCGATTAATGGATCGGTCACGATTCGCCGTTCTGTTTTGCGTTCATGGGCTGGCTTGCGACTATAGTCGTTTCTAGAGTCGTTTGCTTGTGTGGTAGTGGTTGTATTCGTCTGGTTAGACATTACATACTGCACATGGTCTGTACCATCGAATGAATCATCTTCATCCATATACTCCGCATCAGTACCAGCATGGTCCGAAATAGCCGATCCTTGCTGACTCTGACGACTCTCAGGCTCGAATGAAGTGTGTCTCTTTAATGAAGCATCCGACTGGTTAGAATGGATAGAGCTAGCATTAGAACGAGAATCAGAATGCAGCTTGGAAGCATCGGCAGGAGACATACGGAGCGATTCGCTATCTTCTGAATGACTACGATCTCCGCTAAACGATCCTTCACTATGCCCGTTACCTTCAGCATTTTTATTAACTTTAGTATTTTTATTGACTTCAGTCTCTTGATTAGCTTCGCTTTCTGTATTCCCTTGGTTTCCTTTGTTTATTGTATTATTTTCATTACCTTCATGATCTAGCATCATATGCCGTCCTTTAGTGCCATCACGATCACGCTCATCAGGATAACGCTGTACAGAACTAGAACCACTTGAGTCATCCCGCTCCCCATACGCATAGGATTGCCCCTGCTTCACACCTCTAGCCTGCTCCGACGCTCTTCCAGGCTCCTGCTCTCCTGTATACACATACTCCTGCCGACGCTCCGGCGAAGAATACGGATGCACAATCTCTTCGCGCCACTTTTGCGTTTCCAGCAAACTCATCATATCGCTAAAATAATGCTCCACCCGCGCCAGATTCATCTCATCCAGACAGACAAAATAAGGCTTTTTCCGGTTCTCTGGCCTTGAAGCCTCACGAATGACCAGCGTCAGCGGCCCCGGTTGAAACATCCCCGACAGATCACGGTACCCGATCAACTCCGCGGGATCACTCCAATCCGGTCGCACTGGAATGAGCGTAAACTGCCCATTTTCCGCTGTCGCTCCAATCGCCTCGGCAAATAGCCGTACCAGCCGCGTCTTCCCCGTTCCCGAAATCCCCGCTAAAATGACAAAAGGCCGCGTTTTCAGCGACAAATAGAAGTTATGCGTAAGCTGCTGTGGAAAATAAAAGCCACTTGCCGATACATACTCACTAATACGCTCCAGCACATCCGCGATATCCCGATCACGTAAACGAGGCACATACACTTCACCACCATCGTCCTCCTGCACCTGAACCGCCCACATCGTATTCGGCGTAATCGCCGTACTCTCGATATAGAACATATAACTGTCCATCGCATCCCATAGATCGGTGACGAGCTGCTCATTATCCGGTAGCTGCGCCGTATCATAAGCAAAATAAGCAATCGTTGACGTCTGGTAATCATCCCCCAGCCGCCCATCGCCCAGATCCATCTCATCATCCATCCGCATCCGCCCAGCCGGTAGCTTCTCCCGAATCTCCTGCGCCCGCTCCTGAAAATACGTCTGGCTGTCACTACGTCCCAGATGACTGCGCACTTCACCCAGCCCTTGATTCAGCGTCAAATAAAGCCGCTGCATATCCGCCGAAAACAAATACGCCACATACACCCCACGCTGAATCGTATCCGTCAGCTGCGGATACATCACCGCAATCCACGGAATCGTCGCCCAGTTATTGCCACGCCCGACGGAGCCACGTACTTTGAAGTGATTATGTACGAATGGAAGCGAACGCAGATGCTCCGGTACGATCTTCCGTACATACTCTGCCAGCGGATGTCCGGTAAGTGGCTGCTGCTTGGCAGGGAGGTAGTTGCGAATGATGTTCAGCAGGTCTTCGCGCAGGGAGAAGTCTGATTGCGGTGGTGCGTAGTAGATATCCAGCTCATCCAGAGTGAAGTGGTATAGTTCGTCCAGTACGGCTGGGGTAAGCTGGTTGTAGATTTCTGGTTTGAAGCCGATCGTGTAGCCGGAGCTGGGGTAGTCGAGGATATGCATAAGCGATTCAATTGTCGAATCTACAATATACTGCACTCTGCTCACAACTACATCTGCCCAGCGAAAGGCAATACGTGAAGGCGGCGAATCGACAGGTAAGCTACGAGCTTCGCGCTTTTGAAAGTAGTCGAGAAAGCGCTCCTTGATGCGCGTCATGGATACTTCGCGTTCACGGCTTGCACGCATTTCGTCGATAAGAACGAGAATAAAAACCATTTTGTATGATTTTTGGCGATGCAGGAAGATATTTTGGAGTTCTATTGGTAAGGTCATAGGTATTCTCCTTTGCCATTCAATAATATAAAAACGCTATGTTAGATCAACCTGAAAATTCATCTATTTATATGCAAATTCAATCGTAGAGGCTATCAAAAACCTTTAAAACACTCAATATTTTAATGTTTACACAAAATAATACATTTCTTCATTCCCATTTTAAGTCAAAGCAGATACAATAAAGTAAGTTAAAAGCAACTTTTGAACTATAAGTCAGGTTCTTTAGACTTACATATATTTCTGGCTGTAGTTTTTGTATAAATATGACTTTGTGTTGATTGATTATGATTTATTCAAATAACGGAGGATTGACCATGGCTGATACTGTATCAGAACATTTTATTGATATACTCAAACGTTGTAAACAATCATCAAAAGAAGCAGTAGAAAATTTAGAGAGCTTTAGCACATTTAAAACATATATGCACATTCAGCGTCCTGTCGAACTGGAATTAGAAAACCATATCAACAACGCGTACACTGCTTTGAATGCTCGTTTAATTTTAGTATGTGGTGGCGTTGGCGACGGTAAGTCACATATTCTTTCTTATTTAAAAAACAAATACGACTTTCTGAATGATCCTACCGTTTTTTACTTACACAATGATGCTACAGAGAGCTTTTCTCCACACAAGACATCTATTGAAACGTTAGCTTCTGTATTGAGCAACTTCTCAGATGAAGGATTACAACAAAACAATACTCAAAATATCATTTTGGCTATTAATCTTGGTGCTTTAAACAACTTTATCGACTCGGAATATGGAGAATCTTTTAAGCGACTTCGTGCTTATGTAGAGCAAAAAAAGATTCTAGAATCAGTTATTTCGAATGAAGCTAGCGAAGACGATCATATTTTCCAATACGTTAACTTCAGTGATTACCACATGTACCAGTTAACAGATCAAGGACCCAGATCCAGCTACATCAAGGGTATTCTTAGTAAGATTACCCAAAAAACACAAGATAATCCGTTCTATCAAGCTTACCAAAGAGACGTAGCAGCGGACAATGAACTAGCTGCTAAAAATCCTATTCTTCAAAATTATGAATTATTACAGCAAGATATCATACAACAACGCATCATTGATCTACTGATTCAAGCCATGGTCAAAGAGAAACTTCTTATATCAACGAGAGCGTTATTAGACTTTATTTATAATATCTTAGTTCCATCTAGTATGGAGAATGCAACACATCAGCAAATACAAAATATGATCCATTCACAAGACTTTGAATCATATACCAAGTGCCTTCTACCGTTTCAGTTATTTGAAAAGATAGATGCTTCTGCCATTCACCAAGCGATTGATCGAATTAACCCTACGAGAATCCGAAGCGAAGTTTTAGATGATCATCTTATAGGTTTTAAATCACGTAAAGATGGAGCATATTTATTTGCCCAATATATCGATATTAATCATTTATCGTATTTCGCTAGAGGTCTAATTCCTAATTCTCCTTGGCGTAATCCTGAAGATAAAAGTCAAGCTTTCAAACGGACACTTACCAAGCTATTCGTTTACCTTTACTATCTAATTCCTAAAGCATCACATACTTCTTTTAAAGATAAAGTTTATGAAGAATTTATGCGTAATCTATTTTATTGGAACAAAAAAGAAATCAGCAAGCTTTCCAAACTATATCGAGAAGATGTTAGGGACGCTATATATAAATGGAATGGAGAAGGTAATTCAGACCTTATTTATGTACAAATTGGTCAACCACAAACTCAATACTATGCACTGCAAAAGTTAGAAATTGAGCCTCACATTATACGTACTAGCCCTACTACACAGAATGAATTGTATAAATTTTTGACTATGATGACATTACAATTCAGAGTTCGCAATGTTAACTATATAGATGATAGTACGATTCCATCGATCGACATCGATTTTTCACTTTACTCACTTTTACTTCAAATTAAAAATGGATATCGACCAAATAAAAAGGATAAATTCCAATTCATTAAATTTGTAGAGTTTATTGATAAGCTCAGTAATGCTGGCAATCAAGTTGAAGAAATCGTTTTCGAAAGTAAGCAGTTCGGTAAATCTACTCGATACCGACTAAAATATGATGCTACATTTGATCAATATTCATTTATGGAGACGTGAACCTATGAGTTATAAATTAGACTTAGATACAATTCGGGATAAATTCAAATTTACTTCTTCCATTCGTCATAATCCTAAAATTGAGTTAGAGTTTCTTCCTTATAATACAAAATTCAAAGACACTCAGTACAACTTTAGAGAAGTTATCGGAGAGTTTATTCGTTTAATTGGGCAAAAGAAATTAGACGAAATCGTCAATACAGATGAACTTATTAATACAGTTTTGGATTCAATTGATTTTGACGAAGTACATCAACGCAGTGAATTTAGACAAATGATCAAAACATTATTTATAGATGAAAATAATCAACTTTATCTTTTTCATCCACAAACGTTGTACTACATAAATACTGTAGACAATGAAAACAAAAAGCTAGCCACCTTTCTATATAATGTACTTTGGATAAATCAACAACCCTGGAATATAACAAATAATACGGATTATCATTCTGATCTGATGAGTGCATTGTTGTTCAAATCGTTACCACAATTAAACGACAATCCCAAAGATCCTAGAAGTTATGACACTATTATTCCTATAATATCGGACTTATTTATTAAAGATTTCAACTGGCTAGTTACCAAAAGTGAACTATTTACAAGTCAAGTTGAGAAGCTAATCTCTTATTATTACTTTCTATATGTCACTCAATTTGCGCGTAAAAACGAACTGCTATTTAAAGCTACTGATATAGATATCCATCCATTATATTTTACATTTGAAGGTGAAGAACGGCTGTCTAAAACAAGAGTTAGCTATGAATTTGGCTGGAAAAGTATTGAACGCGCGATCAACCAAACATTCGCTCATGTAAATTTCCTTAAAATGATTAATTTTACTGAATCCGGCTCTACTGATTCAGACAATGATAAGTTGCTATCTTATCAGCAAATTGCAGAACAAGTTCAAACGATGTCTTTAGAAGAACAAATAGAATTAGAACAACAAGTGGATACATTGATTCAAGAGTATAAAGAGAACTTATCCGGTGATATTAAATGGGAGCAACTTGGGACATTTCATTCATCATCTCATATACCTGCATTGCAAAAATTAGACACTTTATTTCATATGATCGATCATCAGTTCAATAATAGCAGTCGCTCTAAACCATACAACGAGTTCAAACAATGGTTTGTACACTTTTGCCAAAAGACATTTTTAAAGTCACGCGGCAGATCAGGCAAGATGCTCATCTTAGATACAGACTATTTACTTTTCTTAACCAAACTTATGATTAAAAATGAGCCTAAAATCCGGCTAAAAAATTTATTTTCAGAGTTAGAAGCTAGAGGTATTATTTTTGACCGTGATACTCAAACTTCGATTGTAGATTACTTCGAAAAATTAAACTTGCTAGAGAAAAAAAGCGATAGTGGGGATGCTATATATGTCAAAGCATTTTTATAGTTACTTGGCACAACAGATTCAGCAATTTTTCACTCGTATTAGTGTGCAACCAGGTGAAAAATATCATATTCAATTTGAGCGTTCTGAACAAGTACTGGATCTGGTCAATGAAGTGAAAAATCTTGCAAACATTGAACCTTTCTCTATGACAACTCCAGATGGTTTTTATCAATCGATATGCTTAGACAATGGTTCAGCTAAAGTATTAATAGCATCGAATACGGACGATATTACACCTGACTTCTTGACTACACTTCGTAACAAAGTAGGGACTCAGGAAGATACTTTTGCAGATAAGGCAATGCTGTTAATTCATAATTCTAACTTGGACAGTCTAGTCCAAGGAATGACTTCATTTGCCAAAGAAGGGATGCCATTTCATATTCATGAAATCGAAAGCAACCTTCAAGAAGCAATGAAGATCTCTGCTCTTTCTAAAGAAGAAAAGCAAATTTTAGAATTCAGCATGTCTTCTAATAAAGCCCAACAAGGTCTTCATGAACAAGTAACTTTATTTGATTACGAGAAAATTTTGACTGTGTTAAATAATCAGATTTTAGAGCCTTCTGATTATAAAGACTTAGGATTGTTCTACGATTCTGAATTGCTCAATACCGCTATGACTGCTAAACAAATCAAAGAACGTCTAAATCATAACCAATCTTTATTCAGTGATGTTGAAATGGCTCATCAGTATGGTCCGGTTGATATTAGTCTGGAACGACATTTTGATGATGCCGGTGTGAGAGTACTTTCGGCTATAGACTGGCAAGAAACAGACTTTGGTATGGTTCGCCGCTCTAATGATAAAAAGCTTGAAGGAAAAGGATTAGAGTACTTAGAACCAACTAAAAAAGTCGCTTTAGAAGGGCTAATATATTGGGAACGCCCAGAAGGCGAAACAAAAAGTAAACAGCGTAAGCGAAACATCATTATATTTAATCCCGAACAACAAAATACCATTACCATCGAATTGCCTTTTAATGATTTTGTGAAAACTGAATTTATCAATCGAACCGAAATCAAACAAAGAATTGTGGCAGAGCAATCTGGCAAAAAATTAAAAGTCAAACTACAATTTGAACCCGGTCAAACATGCTTTTATGGTGTGAGGTATAAAACCGATATATCACCTGCATACGAGTTTAAAATTGCAGTTGTTGAGACATATGAAAAATTTATTAGCGCCGTACAAACTTCTTATACCATCCATCTTTCTAAAACGAAAGGCTCCTATATTTTAATCAATTCAGATGATGAGCAATGGATTTTTAATAAGGGAGCAGAAGAAGTAGCTCAAGCAGCTCTTCAAGTTGACGGGACAGCTAACGCATTTGAAATAGGTGAATTTGAAGAATTAGTCATCAGCAAAAATGCAGACAATACTGGAGAAGAAGATCTCATTCCATTTTCTATTAAACTCCCTCATACCGAGATTCCGTTTGCAGTCCAAGATGTGGTAGAAAGACCGGTACCTATTGGTGGCTTTAGTGTCTGGAAATTGAAACGTGAAAAACAAGAGCATTTTGTATATCGCATTGAAAACGACAAAATGAAAATCATACAAGGCACTCGTGAAACATACGCTCAAGGAGAGTTCAAAAAGAATCTAGAACGTGAACTGACATTAATCGAGGATAACCACTTGTATTTTATTGAAGAAGCTGGAGAGCTTACTTCCGAACCGATTGCAGTGAAAGAAAATGTACGCGAAGCTTATTTAGATTTGCTTCGCTACTTTAGAACGAATCAACTTTTGCCAAGCTTAGCTTATTTTGATGAAGAATACACCGCTTTAGCCCAAAATTTTGTTAATGCTTACTTACAAGAGTTACAACAGCTAAATAATGGTCAGTCTTTGGATCAAACCCAGCGCGATTTGGTATTGATTGGAACGATACGTAAAGGACTTAAAGAATCAGAATGGCTGTATACTCCATTACATCCACTTCACCTGGCGTATCAATTACAGTTGAATGAGCTTATTGATTCAGAAATCATCAATGATGAACTTCTCCGTTCATTACGTCCAACCAATTTATTACCTTATGTATCATTCAATAATTCCAAACTCTATAAAGCAATCGAGCAAAGCGATTCTTTTGAATGGACAACTTACATCGATCAAAGTCTTCCACGCTTTGAGACTTCTAAATTTTTTGTAAGTAAGTTAGTTCAAGAAAAAATCGAGGAGTTTACGGAGCATTTTTCATATTTATTTGATCTGGACTATAGAGCACCACTAAAGATCAATACAATGAACATGGGTGATTGCCAAGAGATTCTTCAGGGTTTATTTGAATATTATAAGCGGCAATTACGGAGAAATGTAGAGAAAACAGAGCTGCTGCCTATGGAGCTTCATATTTATGCTGAAAAAGGAATAAATAATGCCTTTGAAGAGATGTCTCAATATTCTAATGCTGACGATATCGCCAAAAATTTCAATTTGAAATTAGAGCTAGAAGGATATCATTCAGAAGAATTACTTAATATTTTCCGTGATCAAGTTAAATTTTATTCTCAAGATATCAAATCCAGTCAATATGAATACAGTCATATTACGTTCTATCAAATGAATAAAATTGAACAAATCGCTACAAGCAATGCTTCTGAAATTATTACAGGGGTATCTTTATTCGGATTAGTATCTGGTATTCCCTCTGTCTTTATCAATGAAGACTACAAGACAGGATTTGGAACTAAATATTACCCAGCGAAAGATACACCACTGCTGGCAATAGTACCTAAGCTGAACTCGTTATTACGTGTTGCTCGAACTTTGGATAACTATCAGGAAGATATGAATATTGTAACTGCAATCTCAGCTACTCATAAACAAAAGCTGGATCTTGTATACGACTCTGCACATTGGGTTACGTTTATCGAACCCAAAGTAGACTTGAGTTTCTTCAAAAACAATGATCTACAGAAAGAACTGCTCGTTATTCATTACAGTGATCAGTACACATCTTCAAGTGGATTTGATGCTATTACGGTAACGAGACGCTCAGATCAATATCAGCGCTTAATAAACGAGTTTCTGCGTTCTCATCAAATTGATGTTCATGCTGACTTGCTCCCTCCAATCATTAATTTCTTTAATGCAATTAACGGAAACTGGCTATTACGTTTATTAGCGCAAAAAAATCAATTTCCTAGAGAAAAAATCAGTATTTTATCCGCGGTAAAATTGGCATTAGCTGCCTTTGCCCATTCAGATATTATATGGATTCCAATATCGATGGAAGAGATCCTTCGTATATCTGGCGGAACCGGATTGCGGCAAAGTGATGGATTATTTTCAGCGAAAAATCTGGGCAAACTTGGATCGTACAGCGATGATCTATTACTAATCGGTATCGAACAACAAGAAGAGCAAGTTTACGTTCATTACTATCCAATTGAAGTGAAGATCGGAAACAACCCGAATGGTGTATATGAGAAAGCGATCAACCAAGTTAAACAAACACAACAATTATTGATCGATTTCTTGACTGATACGAACAGCTTTACAGCTAAACTTTATCGTAACTTCTTTATTCAACTTGCGATTGCAAGTGCGGAGAAAATGGATTTGTATAACATATGGCCAGAACAGTATTGGGAGAATATTACGAACAGTGAGTTACGAGGTCGTTTGCTTAATGATGACTATATAATCTCAACTCATTTACAAAATTATATTGGTAATGGATCTGTTATCTCTTTTAAGAAGGATACGGTATTTAATGAGATTAAGCATACGGATCAAGTGATGATATTTAACTATCCTGAAACAAGCGGCTATGACTTTATTATCAAAAGTATTGAAGATATGAAAAACCATCTTCAAAGTGCTTATGGTGACATTCCTAGAGAACAGCTCTTGTGTAACTTATATTCATCGGATACGACAATTCAACAAACAAATGATAGTGAGGATGAATTATCTTCTAAAGAAAAGATTATGTCTGCTGTAATAATCAACAGCGGGTTAGGGTCAAAGCAAGCTCCAGAAGAGTCTTCTTCTAATATGGAAATAAATATCGAAATCAATGAACCTGTTCGAAAGCCGTTGGAAGTACTGTTCGGTCATAATGCTCAAAACAATGAAGAAATAAAATGGTACCCTACTACTACGGATAAAGTAATGCACACCAATACAGGGATCATTGGAACAATGGGGACAGGAAAAACCCAGTTTACTAAATCTCTCATTACACAGTTATCTCGTAATAGCCAAGATAATGTAAATGGTACGCCTATTGGTATTTTGATCTTTGATTATAAGGGCGATTATATCAAGCCAGAATTCACGGAAACTACTAATGCGAAAGTATACGACTTGTACCATCTTCCATATAATCCGCTATCTCTCTATGTAACGCAGCCGATTAAGCCACTGTTACCTGTCCATACAAGTAGTTCCCTTACAGATACAGTTGCCAAATCATTTGGTCTTGGACAAGTACAGTCTATTATTCTTAAAGGTACGATTATGGAGGCTTATGCTAAGAAAGGGATTGTCAAAAATGACCCTTCTACATGGAAGCAGCCTGCTCCTACATTGAGTGATGTATATGATCTCTTTGCAAGCAAAGAAGATACCAAAGTAGATAGTCTATATGCTGCGTTACAAGAGCTATATGAGACAGAAGTATTTGAACCGGATTCAACCAAAACGATCTCTTTATTTGACATGATTGATGGTATTACCGTAATTAATCTGTCTGGATTCAACGAGAGCATTCAGAACTTGGTTGTGTCGATCACGCTAGATGTATTCTATAACCAAATGCAGATGCAAGGACATAGCGCTATTGAAGGCACCTATCGCGAGATCACTAAAATGATTCTGGTAGATGAAGCAGATAACTTCTTAAGCAAAGATTTCACGTCAATCAAAAAGATTTTGAAAGAAGGACGCGAATATGGCGTTGGTACGATCCTTTCCACTCAGTTTATGAATCACTTCTCAACTTCAGATAATGACTACGCGAATTACATTCTTACCTGGATTGTGCATAGTGTATCTGAGATGTCAGCTAAAGAGATTCGGATGGTGTTTAGTACTCAGAGTAAGGCTGAGGAAGAGAGTATTATGAATCGGATTAAGTCATTACAAAAGCATTATAGTATTGCGAAGGCTGGAGCTGGACAGCCGATTTGGATGCGGGATAAGGCGTTTTGGGAATTGAAAAATTGAATTTCATATTTGAATTACAGCTACACAATCATGTTTTTATAGAGGAAGGAAGATAAACTTTGAATGAAAGTTTAGAAACATTTATTACAGAGTCCGAAAAGCAATTAAATACAAAAGCAAATAAACTTGAAGAATCAAGAAATCGAATTTTTGAATTTATAAAAGAAAATATTATGCCTGAGGTTGGAATAAAAAATTTAACAGTACAAGGAAGAGTCAAACAAAAAGAAAGCCTTAGAGAAAAAATAATAAGAAAAAATTACTTCATTGATTATAACACTGCTGATGAATTTATTAACGAACTTACAGATATTATAGGTATACGAATTGTATGTTTACTAGAAAAAGAAGAAAAGTTACTTTTTGAAGAACTAGATAAATTATTTACTCAGATTGACAATGGATATCATGTGATTCCCGATACAAATGTGAGGAATGATTATTTAAGAATCAACAAACTTAATCAACCTAAGTTACAAAAAAATGGATATGAGATTTATAAATTAGATTGTCAATGGGTTTCCGGTAAATCTGTAATTAATGTAGAATTACAATTAAAATCTTTAGTGCATATGTTTTGGGGAGAAATAGAACATATGCTATTTTATAAAAATTATGCATATATGGTGGGTGCAGAGTTTTATAGAAACTATATGGACTCTACCAAACAATTATTGAATGCAGTGGATCATCAACTAGACATAATGAAAAATCAAATGTTTGCTAGATCTTCAAGTAAACAAATCGAAGAATCAAGGCAGATGGTTACTAAATTAGTTTATAACACTTATCAACCTGTCGTTACACGGATATATAAGTGCGACTTAGATTTGAGAGAAGTTTACGATTTAGCGATTCATATAAAATTCCAGGGAATTTTTGAAAGTAATGAAGCATTATCCCGAACAACTGAAATCATTAATATTTTAAATTCTACGACTGGCCAAATGAATGATACAACTTTCATGTTTGAGAGTTATAAGCCTAGTCAATCTTCATTATCAGAAGAATTAAAAAAGGTTTCTTGTATTTTGGATACTTTAATAAAAGAAAATGATGTGTTTTGGAAGACCTTATTTGCTACTTTGAAACTTCTTTTGAAAGAGAATAATTCCACAAAAATTCTTGACCAAACTTCTGAGAAACTCATGAATTTTTTTACAGGCTTAAATGAAGAATTTGATGAAGGTACTAATGAAGTAACTGATATAGTTATCAAAGATATTCAATCAGGTATTATAAAAGCTTTTGAAGATTACAAAAAACTCGATTTCTTTTCTCCATCAATTCACCAGTCAGATATATATGAATCTATATTGATATTTATAAGAGAAAATAGAGAAAGTTTTTATGAATTAGAAAATGATCCGAAATTCAAAAAATCAAAAGAGAAATTAAGTCATATGATTAGTTCTTTAATAACTATTAAAATAAATTCTATTGTTAACAAAAAAGTTACTAATGCAGATTTAAGAAAATTAAATGAACTGGTAAATGATAGTGATATGGTGTGGATACCTGAAATTCATAGAGATAATTTAGAAAAAGTCACTGGTAAAAATGTAGATATAGACCGCAAAGAATTCAACTCACTATTTCAAAAATCGGAGGAACATCATGAATAAATCTTTTATCAAATTAAATCAAGAACATTTCACCCTTTACTCAGTTTCTTTTAATGTAGAAGAATTAATAAATAATACCAAAGTACATTACTATAATTCAGATACAAATGAAGGCTATCAAAGACCTTTAGTACCATCACACTACAAAAAAATCGCTAAGTATCTTCAGGAAAATACAAATCCAATTCTTCCAACTGCTATTCTCACAGCAATTGATCCAGAGTATATAGAAGAAGGCGGCGGCCTGCTTATAAAAGAAACTTTACGTGTAGTTGACGGACAACATAGAATTGAAGGAATGCGCTACCTTAAAGAAACTAATTTATCAGCTTTTCAGAGAATAGCAAATTATGATTTTCCTGTATTAATAATGGCTATAAGTGAAGAACATAAAATGTACGAAATTAATGCCTTTATTGATATTAATAAAAAAGGAAAACCTGTTAGTACTGACTTAGCTGTACAATTAGGTCAAAAAATTCGAGAAGGTGATTTAAACGCTGTTAATAAAGACTTGTACGTTGATGTTGCAACAAAAACATCTCAAATGCTTAATAAAGATAAGTCTACTCTTTGGTATGAAACTATAAAAGTAGGGGATGATAAAAAAGAAGGTAGAATAATAAGCATTAATGCATTTTATCAATCTATTTTTCCGATCGTGCAAAATTATGTAAAAGATGGAATGATTTCAATCGCACAGCGTGATGATACTGCCTCTGAATTAGCAATTTTTATAAGTCAATCTTGGAGACTAATTAAAGATACCTGGCCTGAATGTTTTATAAACTCAGAAAATAAATATAATATTCAAAAAGGAATTGGTGCATATTCTCTCCATATGATTTTAGGAGAAATGGTAGAAAATTCAAATGGGAATTTGGATAGAGCACTTGAGCTATTTAAAGAATTAATAAATAATAGTCAAGTAAAAGCTAGTGATTGGAGAATAGGTGGAAGATTCTCTTCATATAATTCAAAATCTGGTTTCCAGAAAATTGCGAGTTATATAAAAAATGAAATCAGTACATTAGATTGATTTGACAGTAAAGACTGGTGAATATCACCAGTCTTTACTGTCATTTTATAACTTTAAATATTTCTAATTCTTTATTATTTAATTTAGAGTCTAAAGTAATTCTTATCGTTTGTCTAACTTCTTCTAAAGAATGTCCAGTAGCTTTAAGTACATGACTAGGTTTAGCTGAACTACAAGCTGAACCAGAAGATAAAGCTATATAGTCAGACAATTTTTTAATAAACAATTCATTGTTAATACCAATAAATTGCAAATTAATTAGCCCAGGAATTTTATTTTTCTCATCGCTATTAAACTTTATCTTCTCATGTAGATTAGTCTTGAGAATATCAGTCAAATACTTTTCAAGTTCTATTAAACGTTGTACATTTTGTTTAAGATTATTTCTAGCAAGTTCAGCAGCCTTACCTAATCCAACAATATTATGAACAGCCAGCGTACCACTACGATAATTATTCTCTTGCCCTCCACCATGCATCAATGGAGTCAAGCGAGTATAAATCTCTTTCGACTGCTTCCGAATAATAGCAGCTCCCACACCTTTCGGACCGCCAATCTTATGTCCAGACATCGAAAGAAAACGAAGACCTGGCATTTTGCTCATATCTACTGGTACTTTACCAATCACTTGAGTCGCATCCGTATGAAAGAATTGTCCATTCTCTTCAAATACCTTTGCTAGCTCTTCAATCGGATTAAGTGACCCAATCTCATTATTTCCCCACATAATCGAAGTAAGAAGTGGCTGCATTTGCGAAGCCGCTTCTTTTACTTGATCTACTCCTACTCGTGCATATTGATCCACATCTAAGAAGGATACATCATACCCACGTTCTCCAAGGAAATTAAACGTTTCAATAACAGACGGATGCTCAACTTTAGTCGTTAATAAGCGCTTATTAGCTCCTGCTTCACGTCCATAATAGTCTGCAATCCCTTTAATAATCATATTATTACTTTCTGTAGCTCCACTAGTGAAAACAACCTCGTCTGGATCGCACCCTAATAAAGCAGCAACTTGTTCTCTCGCCTTAGCTACAGCCTTTTTTGCATTCTCAGCTAGTGAATAAAATTTGCTAGACGGATTACCATACTCCTCTTGAAGGTAAGGCATCATCGCTTCTAATACTTCTGGATGAATCTTAGTTGTTGCACTATTATCTAAATACAGCATAATCATGCCCCACTTTCTTAGAGTAATAACGCACGGATGAAACGCTCAAAGTTTCCTGCACTCTTGTATTCCGAAGCTAATGAACGAACCCCACGTTCCAAATGAGCATTAAAATAACCAGGGAAATACTCTTCATCTGATAACTCTTTTCCTGCTACTTGAGTGATCAATGCCTTGAATACATAGTCGTGTTCTCCAGTAACGGTATTCCGATTAAGTACCAGACCATCTCCTAAATCTTTCGTTACTGGCTCTACACTTCCATCCAGCATACTATTACGCAAGGAAAGGCTAACCGCATAACGAATTAAAATATTTGGCGTTATACCTGTTGAGGAATGTAATTGATTGAGAATATCTTTCGCATATTTAGACGTTTTTAGAGTAAAGTTCATGATTGGCTGCTCTCCTCACTTATCGTAAAGTAGCGACCTTTCGCAATTTCAGCGCTATGGGTACTTTGATTGAATTCTAATGTATAACATTTTGCTATAATATCTTTCAGCAGAATAAATTGTTCTGCTCCAACTTCAGAATCTGTTGTAAACATTAATACCTGCTCACCACATCTTGGAATAAAATGCTGAATCAATGCTCGCTTATGATCTTGATCTAGTCTTCCCATTAATGTATCGAAAACAAAAGGCAGCTTCCATCCTGACACCTTAAACATCGCCCAGATTATCGTTAGCATTAACATTTCCTTTTCTCCTGCGGAAAGGCGTTCTTTGGTAATATGATGTTGACGATTGTATAGATGCAATTCGAAAGTTAGATGATCAATATGAATGCGATCGATATATTCTTTTTTACGGAAAAGAATATTGACCATTTTGGTTGCTTCTTTGGCTACATCATCTAGCTTTTTACGCCATTGACGTTCTCTGAATCGTTGGCTAACCAATAGCAATTTCTCAGTCATAATAAAAGAATTTTCAGCTTTATGATAGTCTCGTATTTTATCTGTAATTTTATTTGAAGCCAGAGTGTGCAAGCGAATCGAATCATCAGCTTCTTGAATCTCTTTATTGTATTGGTCGATTAATAAACGTAGTTGCTCGACACGTTTAGTCTTAATTTCAATTTGTTCTAAGATTTCTTTGAATTCACTAGACTGATCATTAATTTCGATCGCTTTACGTAGTTTTTGAGATTCTTCAAGCATTTTAGCATTTTGATCAAACAGCTTAATATACTTTCGAGCATCAATTTTTTGAATTTGGTTGAATAAATTTTGGATCTCACTACGCTGCGTAAATGAAGCTCTATGAATTAATTCAATATTTTCTGGTTGCATAATAGCTAGAATCCCTTTATGCAAAAGATCGATATCATATATCGTATTAGTTTGACCTACTGTAAGTTGCAATTCACAAATTAAATTGTTCAACTTATTTTTATCTAAAGCAGAAGATGCATATTCAAACGATTCATTCTCTTTTTCTAAATCAAGTTGCTTTACTACGCTGCCTAATAAATCTCTTGTCATATAAAAGGGCATTAGAGAAGTGATAAATGAACGAATTTGTTCCGTGTTCGCTTTTCTCTTGTTCTCAATAGTATTCACTTCGTTCAGTAATTCTTGTCGTTTGTTACTAGCTAATCCGCCGTGATCATCAAAATCTTTTTTATGTTGCTTTATTTCATCGTTCAAACGTAATGTTTCATCTTCGCTTGATTGAATCAGAGATTGCCGTCCCTCAATGAATATCTGCAATTCATTTATTTGGCTTATAAGACTTTCTTGCTCCTCAATCTCCTTAGCAGCACTAGCATTCTTTTGAGCATACTGCACTCGATAAGCTTGTAAATCCTTTTCTAAATTTATAAATAGATCTAAATTAAACAAAATCTTACCCGCATCATTTAAATACTCTGGGATCTTCTCATCAGAAACGATTCTCGAAACATCTTCTCCATCAAAAAGGCAGAGTTCAAACAGACGAGGTGGCATTTCTTCGCGTAATCTATTTTGAAAATCAGATTGTTGTTGAGTACTTAAATGCTTACCATTTTTCAATACGCTAAATCTTTCTCTTATCTTCTCATTTTTGAAATACCACTCTCGCATTAGTGCATAATGAACGTTTTCAAATTCTTCTGTAGATGTATATTCCAATTTAATTTGAAATTCGCTACTACTACTTTCAATAGCAGAACGATTGAGTAAAGAATGAATTTTGCGAAAATAGGGTTCATTATCATTAACAAATCCATAGGCCAAAGAGCCAAATAATACGATTCGTAAAGACTCTAAAATCGTTGTTTTACCAGCGCCATTTTTACCACCGATTAGAATAACATTCTTTTCAGGAGTTGTATTAAAATCAAAATTGTGATGTCCATGATAAGCCCCTATATTACGAAGCAACAGTTTAGTAATTTGCATGAAAAGCTAGTCCACCTTTTAAAGATGCAAGAAGTCTTGCTTCAGAGTTTTATCGAACGCTTGGAACAGGCCACGTCTTACTTTAACACCAGAATAATCTTTTTCTACTGAGATCAATTGTTTGAGAACGCTTAAATTCACGCCTTCTTCCTGACAAAGTGTCTCCAGATCAGTCAACTGATCTTCTTTAAATACAGGTCGATCATTATGATCCCAATCATACGTTTCGCCTGTTTCTTCTTCTACAATCAAAGGCAAACGATCTTCCCATTGCAGATCATCATGCCAATATTTGCGAATAGCTTTTAATTCTTCAACTGTAATTAATTCAATATTTGGATCATGTAGTTCACGTATCTGTTTCTGCGTACGTAGAAGTTGTCTTAATATCTCTTCACGAGCTTTCAAGGTAAATGGACCTACACCAAAGCGTTTGAGCGAACCATCTTCATCTTTAACTAATATATTGAGGTCTTCCACAGTAGCTAAGTTAATATTATTTGAGTCTAAATATTGCTTGATTTCAGACTTTGGTATAGTAAGCTGACCTTCTTCAGGCTCATCATTATATGGCAGCAAATATACTTCTCCATTCATACGTTGCTTTTGTCTTTTGGAATGGTCTTCTCTAATTTGAACTAAGAAGCTTCTAAAATCGTACAATGGACGGAGCCAGTCTATACCATTATTAATAAATCCACTCAAAGCTTTATCTTCACTAACTACTGTACATGTCCAGCAGCCAAAACGGCTATTGCCACAAGAACCAGCACTCTCTTTTACTTCTTTATCTACAATCAATGGGCATTCGCTATTGGAACTCTGATAAAGCTCAAGTAATTCATTATTATCATCGCCCCAAGGTGATTCATATTGGAGCAAAAACTCCCATACATCATCCACATCGAACGTACGGATTGGTGCAAAAACAAATGCATTTCTCAAAGTAGAGTGACGCATAAGTTTTTTGCCTTCAATTGTATGCGACTGCATAACAGCAGCACGAGTTGCACTTTCTGAATCGCGAACTCCAAGTAGCATAATGACTTCGCCAAACTGATCTACTTTATCCAAAATAAATCGATTAGCAGGCTCAATTTTAAGACGATCTGTACACCATCTAAATTTCTGACGTGGAGTTGGATAACCTTTACCAATAATAGAAGACCAGAATGTTTGATCTACTTTGGGACGTACTTTTTGTGTTTCAAATGGTAATCCAAGTTCTAAAGCTTTCTTTTGAATTCTACCCAGTGTACGCGTAATTTTATCAATAATAAGAGGAGTCTCTACTTGAGTATCTGATGAAATCACGTATACTTTTTTGTGGAGTTGAGATGGATCAAGTTCCTGAAGAGCCTGAAATACGAGTTGAACGACAGCAGTAGAATCTTTACCTCCACTGAAGCCAACTACCCATGGACGTTCATCCATCAAATATACTTCTTTTACTAATTCCTTCGCTTCAGTAAATTTCGTTCCAGTATTAAATATATTAAAGTTAAGTTCCAAGAGAAGGAGCCTCCTTTATTTTGTTTTCAATTTTCTGTTCTTGTTCTGTAAGAGGTAACCCAATCTTCAATTTGATTTTGTTAGACGTTAATTGTATAGTCTCATTATTTTTATTAATTCGACCTGTTTGCCCATAAGCTCGACCTTCCCAGTCTGCTTTATTGTCTCTTTGCCAATCAATATCTTTAAGTTTACCAATATATTTAGACCATTCATCTGGATGATATACATACAAGTAGTGTCCTATAATACCAATAGCTTCTAAAAAGATACCATGGGCTACAACAGAAGTAGCCCTTAGCTCTCTGGACGAAGCTTTTTTCTGCAATACATCTTCCCATTCTGGAATCGAAGCGCAAAGTGTTTCCCAGAATTCCATCACAAACTCTTTTTCTTGTTCTGAAACGATTTCGCCTTTCTTTTTACCTAATAAGCGACAATTGGTATTAAAGATATGATTGAGCGCGAATAGCTTAGGCGAATTTTTGGAAAGGTTTACTTTCTCCCGATCTACGTACCTTTCTAGCAAAGGGATCTTTGTTAACAGCTCTTTTGTAATAAGTGAAAGCTGATCCCGATGATCATACAAGATTCCGATCGATGAAGTGGTGTTGACCGCATGACGATTCAGGTCTGAGAACATTTGCTGAGAGCGAGTAAGTCCAAGATCATGAAAAAAGACCACAGATATCGTCTCGTCTCCAAGATCTGGCGAGATTTTCAGCGCTTCTTCAATTGCTGCTCTACGATGTTGACCATCATTGATTAGAAATTTCGAATCAAGAGATATAGTAAGATAACCGATATCTTTTAAATCCTTAGAATGTTCTTTGAAGACCATCTCGCCATCTACGGAAGCAGTTAGCGAAGAAAATATGTAGTCTTTAGGATTTTCTAGGATGTAATTCGTCATTTCTGGAATCCTGGCTTTATTCATCAAGCGTTGAGCACGATGTTCTGCTGGAATTTCTTCTTCATCAAATAGAAATATTTTAGGAATCAAGCGTAAAGGACACATTACAGTATAGAATTCTCTACTTGCTTGAAGGCCTCTAAGAGCAGGAAAAGTATAACTGAAATTCATCAGCATCCCCCTTAATTACGTACGTAATTTTAGTTTTTGCAGTTATCATTTTACAGGAACAATAAATATTCATCAATGCATTACACAAAGATTTAACTTGATTTTTAATAAAGTTCTGATGAAATAGAAAGCAGAGTATCGTATTTAATCGATACTCTGCTTGAGTAATTTATCGTCAATCGTATATGTGAAATTAATAGATTGATAGCTCTGAAGCTAGCTTACTGAAGATTGCTAAGATTACTTGTATTATAACATAGATTTACATCAATGTCCGCTGCCTCATCGCCTCAAACAACAACACCGTAGCCGCCATCGCCGCATTCAACGATTCTGCCTGCCCTTGCATCGGAATCAACACATGCTCCTCTACCAGCGCCGCCGTCTCCGCCGATATCCCTTTCCCTTCATTCCCGATCACAATCCAGCCACCACTACGGAAATCATACTCATAACAAGAAACCTCCGCCTGTAGTGACGTACTCACCAGCTTCATCCCCTGCTCCTTCGCCGCAGGTAATACCTCAGCCAGATCTGCCTCTAACACCGGCACATGAAACAACGACCCCATCGTCGACCGGATTGTTTTCGGATTATACAGATCCGCACAGCCCTTACCGAGCACAATCCCCTTCGCACCGGACGCATCCGCACTACGAATAATCGTCCCCACATTCCCCGGGTCCTGCACACCATCCAGCACCATTACCATCGCCGAATCTTCCTTCAGCAAGCTGGACAGCAACGCATTCCGCTTATGCACAATCGCAAATACCGGCTGTGGTGTACGTGTATCCGTACACTTCTCCAGTACCGCCTGAGATACCGCCACATATTGTGCGCCACCGTTATAGCCTGCGATATCCTCCTTCAGCTCGGCAGGAATACCTTTTTCCGTATCATACACAATATATTGAATATCCCAGTCACTACGCAGTGCTTCGCTCACGAGATGAATGCCCTCGATAATGAACTTATCCAGCTTGTCGCGGTGCTTCTTTTCCAGCAGGCTCGCCCATTCTTTAACGCGAGCATTTTGTGTCGATAGTATCTCCATTAGTCCTCCATGTCCATTTCCAGTTTGATCAGGTCATGCTTTTGACCGACGATGACGACGATGTCGTTCGCTTGCAGCTGCTCTTCTGGGGCAGGTGCAATATTCATATGATTATCCCGTTTGATCGCCATTACATTACAGCGATAACGAGCACGGATGTTCAACTCGATCAGGTTGCGTCCGATCATTGAATCGGATGCTTTCATCTCGACGATGCTATAGTCGTCAGATAGCTCGATATAGTCGAGCACATTCGGTGAGGTCAGATGGTGGGCAACGCGCACCCCCATATCTCGCTCTGGGAAAATCACCTTATCTGCGCCGATGCGCTGTACAACCTTGGCGTGTAGATCATTTTGCGCTTTGACCAGCACGGTCGGAATTTCCATTTCCTTTAGGATCAGGGTGGTCAGAATACTCGATTGAATATCTTCCCCGATCGCCACGACGACCACGTCGAAGTTACGCAAGCCAATCGCTCGTAGTGCCTCTTCATCCGTCGAATCGGCGACGACTGCCTGAGTCACGATATGGGATACTTCCTGTACACGATGTTCATCTGAATCGATTGCCAGTACATCGAAGCCCATTTCGCTCAGCGTGCGGGCAATACTGGAGCCGAAGCGTCCAATTCCGATGATGGCATATTGCTTTCTAGCCATGTTCTACCTCCATATACGGTTCAAAATAAAAACAGATTGTCCGGCAGGCAGTGATACCGTTGTAGGCTGCCGGACAATCTGCGGTGATAGGTCATTTTGGAATGATATACATTTACAGTACAGACAGGAGTAGACTTACGTTTATCTTCATGAACTCACTTTTTGAAAAGTAAGCTCCTAACTCCATGCAACTTATCTGTTCCTTACTGTGATGCACTACGTTATATTGTGCTCTGTACTTGTTATCGTTCTGCACTTTTACCGAGCAGTTGCTCATTCCTTACTTCGTATTGACTCCTTACGGAGCCGTTTGCAGGAATTCTGCATCTGGATTTTTCTCCATTGCCGTACGCATCGCATACTCGTTCTCGAATAGAACGACAAAGTTACCTTTTTTATCCTTCACAAGTGTCGAGTTAATACGGAACTTGGATGGATCGAGGTTCTCCGCAACGACCCAGCGTGCGAATTGGAATGGCATACGCTGCAATTGCACATCGACGCCATACTCATTTTTCATCCGATATTCGAATACCTCAAATTGCAGCTGACCGACAACGCCGAGAATCGTATCGTCGAAGCTAACTGCGTTGAAGATCTGAATCGTACCTTCCTCAGTCAGCTGATCCAAGCCTTTTTGATATTGCTTGTATTTCAGTGCATTTTTCGCGGTAACCTTGGCGAAAATCTCTGGTGAGAACGTCGGCAGCTCGTCGAATACGATACTGCTACCCTGACTCAGTGAATCCCCAATACGGAAAATGCCTGGATCGAACAGACCGATAATATCGCCTGGATATGCATCCTCGACAATATCCCGATCCTGTGCGAGGAATTGCTGTGGCTGTGCGAGCTTGATATCTTTGCCGACACGCACATGCTTCACACTCATGCCACGCTCGAACTTACCGGATACGATACGCAGGAATGCGATACGGTCACGGTGCGCCGGGTTCATGTTTGCCTGGATTTTGAATACATAGCCGCTGAATTTCTCATTCGTTGGCTCGATCATACCCTCGGTGCTACGACGTGGTTCTGGCTTTGGAGCCAGCTCCAGGAAGTTCTCCAGGAACGTTTGCAGACCAAAGTTATTGATCGCACTTCCGAAGAAGATTGGCGTAAGTTCACCGCGCATAACCTTTTCATAGTCAAATGGATCGCCTGCTACGTCCAGCAGCTCGATATCCTGGCTGAGTTGCTCATACAGGAACTCGCCTGCCATTTGCTTGATCAGTGGATCGCGATAGTCTTCAACCTTGCGTACTTCGATAGTGGAGTGATCGTCACCCTGGAACAGCTCAACCTGACTCTTCATACGATCGTATACGCCGCACAGCTCGCGGCCCATACCGATTGGCCAGTTCATTGGTACGGAGCGAATACCGAGTACCTGCTCCAGCTCTTCCATCAGATCGAATGGACTGCGACCTTCACGGTCGAGCTTATTAATAAAGGTGAAGATCGGAATACCGCGCTGCGCACATACTTTGAACAACTTGATTGTCTGTGCCTCGACACCCTTCGCTACGTCGATCAGCATGACAGCCGCATCGGCAGCAGTCAGTGTACGATACGTATCTTCACTGAAATCCTGGTGACCCGGTGTATCCAGAATGTTGATCCGGTGTCCGTTATAGTCAAATTGCATAACAGAGGATGTAACCGAGATACCACGCTGCTTCTCGATCTCCATCCAGTCACTTGTCGCGTGCTTGCTCGCTTTACGAGCCTTAACTGTACCGGCAAGACGAATCGCGCCCCCGAATAGCAGCAGCTTTTCCGTCAGTGTTGTTTTACCCGCATCCGGGTGAGAAATGATTGCAAACGTTCTGCGTTTATCGACCTCACGCTGCAATTCTGTATCTATCGTTTTACTCATTATCATTTTCCCTTCATCGCTTAAATAGACTGTTCCCATTGTACCATATCCACAGCAAAAACACCCTTATGTATAGCAAACATAAGAGTGTTTTCCTGCATTCATTCATAATTCTATTGTACGTGAATGAACGACGATATGTCTATGATTTCCACCAAATTAGCGACTGTTGGCAATCCATACGACGTCGTCTTCATCCTGTCCATTCACCGGCCACCAGTGGAAGCCATCTTGCTCCAGTAGCTTGTGCGTTTCATCCGGTCCCCATGAGCCTGCTGGATACGTCTTCACATCCTGTGGATGCTGCTTCCAGGCATTGTCGATATGGTCGATAAAGCTCCATGCTGCGGCTACCTCATCCCAGCGAGTGAAGTACGTCGAATCGCCCTGCGCAGCATCCTCCAGCAGACGCTCATAAGCCTCTGGCGAGTTAATACCGATCATGCAGCTCTGGCAAAATTCCATTGCCAGCGGCTGGATTTCGGAATCCGAGCCTGGCTTTTTGGCATTGATTTTAACATAAATGCCTTCCATCGGGTTCACTCGAATCACGAGCAGATTCGGTTCCAGATGATGCTTTTGACCAAGATATACATTCGTTGGCATCCGTTTGAATTCGACGATAATCTCTGTCGTTTTTACCGGCAGACGTTTACCCGTACGGATATAGAACGGTACACCTGCCCAGCGGAAGCTATCCACGAATACACGAGCGGCAAAATACGTCTCCGTATTCGACTCTGGATCGACCTTGTCTTCATCGCGGTAACCCTTCAGCTCCTTATCGCCGGACTTGCCGGTTGTATATTGAGCCCGTACCACATTATTATCCACTTCCTCTGGTGTCAGATACGGACGCAGTGAGCGTAGTACCTTTACCTTCTCGTCATGGATATCTTCTGGCATCAGACGACTTGGCGGCTCCATCGCGATCATCGCCAGCATTTGCAGCATATGGTTCTGTCCCATATCGCGCAGTGCACCGGAATGATCATAATAACCACCACGTTCCTCAACCCCAACCGTCTCACTCAGCGTAATCTGAACATTCGCGATATGCTGATTGTTCCAGAGCGGCTCGAAGAAGGCGTTACCGAAGCGGATGACCTCGATATTTTGCACCATTTCTTTGCCCAGATAATGGTCAATACGGAAAATCTCATCCTCTTTAAATACCTCGTTAATCTCCGCATTCAGCTTGCGTGCTGAATCCAGATCATAACCAAACGGCTTCTCGATCACAAGACGATTCCAGCCCTCTGCATCCAGCATACCGCCATCACGTAGATTGATCGACACGCTGCCGAACAGCTCTGGCGCAAGCGCAAGGAAGAATAGACGATTTCCTGGAATATTGAATTTCTTCTCCAATGCTTCGGTTTGCTCATTGAGCTCACGGAAGCCATCTACATTGTTAATATCGAGCGATTTATACTCAAAATGAGCGGCAAAGGTTTCCCAATCTTCATCAGGCTTCACCTTATACCGGCAAAATTCATCAATCGAATCGCGTACATTCACACGAAACTCTTCATTCGTACGTGGACGGCGTGCTACACCAATAACTGCGAAGTCCTCGGCAAGCTTGCCCTCACGATATAAGCTATAAATAGCGGGAAACAGCTTGCGACTCGCGAGATCACCTGTCGCTCCAAAAATAAAAAACACCGCGCTAGGCGCTTGCGTCGTATCGATCATATGATTATCTGCCATGGCTCCTCCACTTTCTATGTAATTTTTTATTGTCCAAAAATCACGTCTGTAGATATGGTGCTCATGTTGCATATTCCATTATACGAGCCGTATGATCCGGCAAACGTATTTTATCATAATTACCCTCGTTACGACTATCTGACCACCTATCAAAAGTACTTATACCCGTTAAAATTTAAGCTAATAAAGAAACCTGTCATCTCCTACTAAGATCATTCGGCTAAGCCATTCTTATACGCATAAATAGCCGCCTGTGTACGATCCTCTACCCCAAGCTTCGCGAGCAGATTTGTTACATGGAACTTGACCGTCTTGATACCAATAATTAGCTCATCGGCAATTTCCTGATTCGACTTCCCCTGTGCAAGTAGACGAAGTACATCCATTTCGCGATCAGTCAATTGCTCATGCAGCGCGCGCTCGACTGGCTCACGGAAACGGCTCATCATTTTCGAAGCAACCTGTGATTCCAGCACAGACTGTCCACGAACCGCAGCACGAATCGCATCGGCAATCTCGCTGGCACGCGAGGTTTTAAGCAAATAACTAAATGCTCCCGCTTCGATAACCGGATACATTTTCTCATCATCTAGATAGCTCGTCAGCACGATCACCTTGCAATCTGGATTGATTTCGAGCACTTTGCGCGTTGCTTCGATACCGTCCATGCCATCCATTACCAGATCCATCAGCACGACGTCAGGATGATACTCTGTCGCCAGACGAATCCCATCCATACCATTACTTGCTTCCCCTACGACCTCAATTCCGTCCTCTGTATCGAGCACAGCAGCCAGACCGATACGCACCATCTCATGATCATCGACCAGCAGCACCTTGATCAGTTCACTGTTATCCATCTTATTATGCCCACCTGCTTTCTTCTGTATTTAATGTCACGATCGGCACGACAATCTCGATCCGAGTCCCTTTACCAGGAGCTGTAATATACTGAATCGTACCTCCAATTTCGTTAATACGCTCACGCATGGTGGATAGACCATACGATGTCTGCTTCGTATCATCCAGCTCAAAGCCTACTCCATCGTCACGCAGTGTCACACGTACCGCATCCATACGCTGTACAATCCGTATCTCCATTCGGCTTGCCTTGGCATGGCGCAGTGTATTAGATAACGCCTCCTGCACGATACGGAACAGATGATTCTCTACGCCTTTAACAAGGCGAATCTCTTGGTCCATTTCCAGTACAATATCCATCGGTATCTTCGCTTTGAGCTCCTGCACGAGTTCACTAATCCCTTCATACAGTTGCTTACCTTCCAGATACACAGGTCTTAAATGCAGTAAGAGCGCTCTCATCTCAGATTGAGCGACTGATGACATCTCCTCAATTAACTGCACCTGACGCTTGGCACGATCCGGGTCTTTATCAAAGGTACGCCCTACTGCTGTCGCCGTCATCGAAATAGCAAATAGCTGCTGTGATACCGCATCATGCAGCTCTCTAGCCAACCTTTGACGTTCCTCGATGATCGCAGATACACGCGCCTGCTCAGCAAGCTGTGCATTATTCGTAGATAAGCGCTGTAGACTCGTAATCTGATCGCCCCACTTTTTGCCGATCCGATCCATCTGCTCACTGAGCCGCGCCCACTCGTCGCTTCCCCATGTTGGGGCTGTCTGTGACCAGTTACCTTTTTCCCACATCAATAGCGTTTCACGTAGCTTGTCGATCCGCATCTTCAATCGCAACGCATGATACAGACCGAATAACGCACCTACTACGAGCGCTGGAATAAGCAGCCCGATACCGGTACGTATCCATGCTTCCCACGAATTCTCAATAATAAGATGACCGGACGAATAAAGTGCATATACGATTATAACCAATAAAAGGACTGCCAGCAGCAATCCCTCACTCATACTGCGGACAATCAGGTCAGCAGTTTTTTCCTTTTTCACTCGTCCGTTCCTCCATTCCGTCACTGTTCCGCTTGCCTTGATGCTGTCAGGCTGTAGAACATCTATTGTTTGGTTGATGAACGTTTCTTTTAGTTATTGATAAATGCCTTTTTTAATAAATAAACATCTCTTTGCCTTGATATCGCTATCAACAGGATCGATGAATGTAAAATGAATCTTCTCCCACACTACTCCATACACTTTCCATGCCACATACGTTGAATCGATGCACCAAGCAAACAATCGAATATTCAGATTCACTACTTCATAAAATACAAAACCTCATAGTAAATACAATTAACTTTACCCACTGTACACTATTTACTTGTTGTACACCGATTGCCTCATACGGCGATTATCATCGCGACTACGCAGACAACCGAATATTCAAATCCCCTGCCACATAAAATACAACTAGCTTCACCCGCTGCACGCTGGTACCATAGTTAGGCGATTGCCATTCTACACGATTCCAGATGCCCTGACGCCGCTGCGTGCCTGTACGATAGTCCGAGTTAAAGCCAATCTGTCCAAATAATACATTCGCTTCAATCTCCACTCCGTACTCCTCTGGAATGGTAAAATCCAGATCCCCAATAATCCCATGGAAATATAGTACCGTATCCGACTCATCCGCAATCGCGAGCGACAGATCATAATCGATATCACCAATCACATGCCATGAACTGGTACTCTGTAGCATCCATGGATCACG
The DNA here is from genome assembly GCF_034055775.1 of Paenibacillus hunanensis. NCBI lineage: Bacteria > Bacillati > Bacillota > Bacilli > Caryophanales > Paenibacillaceae > Paenibacillus > Paenibacillus hunanensis. Next base: position 4,793,987 of record NZ_CP139194.1, read on the forward strand.
ATTATGCTGTGAGGTTCGGACAAAATTCTGCTGTGTACGATGCTTATGCCCATGATGCGCTTTATTCGCACGAATATAAAACCAGCCGAGCGAGATCAGCACGATTCCGAATAACAGCATAATATGATCCAGCAGCAGCAAACCAATTCCGCTTGCCAGACAAATATACCCTTGCCGCATTCTACCACGGCGTAAACCAAGCACACCAATCAGCAGCAAAACAAGTGCGACAATCGTAAAAAATCCTACAAACGGTTCTAATAAAATAAGCAGCCCAATACTGATCAGTACGACAGCGGCAGCCTCTCTTTTTCTAGTCATGTCACACCTCCTTTACCGCCGATTTCGGCCATTGATTGGAAAAGCCATACCGCATGCATGAGACACACGCTGTATGGCTTTTACCTTTTGCTATCCCGTGCACATACACGTCATAGCATATCATATTATACGCTTGCCTGGTGAATTAATGTGTTGATTCGTCAGCCGGTCTTGCACTCGACTCGATTGTTTTTGGAGAAGATGGGCCTGCCAGTTTGCTTTTTAGCAGGTTCAGTTGCTCATCTACCTTCAGTTGCTTTTCAGCCTGTTCTGCACTGATATATGGTGTGTTGTAGCCAGAACCGTTGTAAGGTACACGCAGTACGTCGGCTTCCGCTTCCATCTGCATAATTTTCTCTTCCATACGGCTAAAGCCCAGCGATGCGCCGCCACGGTTCAAGGAATCCACGGAATTGATTTTGGACATTTGTTTTTTCGCTTTTGCCATTTGAGCGCGGGATACAAGCTCATTGCGCTTGTTGCGCATTTTGTAGAACTCGTCCTTCATTTCGTGCAGCTGCTGCATCAGACCGGCAACCTGCTCTTTTGCTTGAGCGTGCATGTCGCCATATTCAGTATACTTTTGATCAAAGTACAGCTTTTCTTCCAGCAGACGACGAGCCACTTCTTCCTGGCCACTTTTCAGTGCAGCCGTAGCCTGGCTTTCACGTTGTACCGCCATACGACCTGCTTCTTCCAGACGTTGCTTCATACGGCGTTCGTTAGCCATTTGCTTCGCTACCGTTACCTCTGCCTGATGAATCTCAGCCTCCATATCACGCAGATACTGGTTTAGCATCACAATCGGATCTTCCACCTTATCCAGCATTTCATTTACCGACGCCTTTGTCATATCTTTCAATCTTTTAAATACTCCCATGTTATTGATCTCCCTTCTCGTATTGAGCAATTTTTTGACGAAGTGTTTCGACTTCCTTACGAAGTGCCTTCGTTTCGATATTTTCCATCATAGAGTCCAGGTTCGCCTTTTTAGGGTTAAGTGGCTCTGGCTGTTCATAGGGTGGGCGATTTTTCCCAAAATAGCGCGAATTGCTTTTATGTGGTGCATCATACATATTCGGCTCATACGCATTTTGTGAAGTGCCCCAGTAGCCGCCATACGTATCACGCGGGCCGCCATAACGATCCTCTTTGAAGCGTGGATCATAATTGTTAAACTCAGGTGGATAATACATTGGCGGTTCCTTGGGTATTACAAAGATAGAGATCAAGTAGATCAATACCGTTGTTCCACCCGTAAAAGGAATCGACAGGATAAACAGAATCCGCAGTAGAGTAGCATTAATCTGAAAATACTGCGCCAACCCGCCGGTCAGACCACTAATAATCTGGTCCTGCGCCGATCGGTATAACTTTGGCCGCATATTCAGCCCTCCCTCCGTTGCTGATCAAGCTTACGTCTGAGTCGTTCCAGCTCAGCGTCGAGGGCGATGGTTTTCGCTGGATCAGAGCCAGTTGTATAACTATCCTCACCCTGGCGAATATCACGCATCGCTTTCGCTTCAAGCTCCCAATCGGAGATACGATCATCAAGACGGTTAAAGGATGGCATATTGTTCATCCCATTGCCAAAACGGCGGTTCATCTGTTGCTGCAAGCGTAGCGTTTCCATACGTGCATGGTAATACTCGCGTTTACTGTACACAATCTGGTATTCTGATTTCAGCGTATTCAGCTGATATTCAATTTCATTGAGCGCCTCACGGTTTTTATCGAGAAGCTCATTATATTGTGTTTCTTTTTCTTCATACATGACCTTTTCCTGTAGCGCCATGCGAGCCAATTCCTCTTCCTCTGCCTTCAAAGCAAGCATCGCCTGCTCCTCACGTTTTTCACGCATCGCAGAAGCCTTCTCTACATGGTGCTGTAGCTGACGGGTATGCTGAGAGATATTATGATGAAGCTGCTCCGCTTCAGCAATCTCGCGACGGGTATCCAGCAAAAACTGATCAATCAGCTTCACCGGGTCCTGACTCTGCTCCAGCTTTTCATTTAAAGTAGCTACGGTAATGTCCCGTATACGTTTGAACATATTCATGGATACATATTCCCTCCCTTACGGTAGTACACAGATTAGAATGATAGGATAGTGCCAAGCCATGATGTTAAGCGTTGAATCATACTTGCAAGCTGTAAACCATAATCACAAGCGTCAAGCCATAATTGTGAAAAGTCAGCTTATCCTTAGCAAGCGTTCAACTTAACTATACGGCTTACAATCGAAATCGTTCATCTTACAATGCAGCTGTATAGTTTTACATGTGACTCGAAACTTCTATTTTCCCTATCCCTATCGTTTGCTATTACAACAGCTCAACACTAGATCTCAATGTTACATCTCACTACCTATATCGGTAATAACATATCGATTGGCAATAATAGAAGACATATGGGATATACATTTACTCGTCAGCTAGGAATCTAAAACCTATAGTTCAGCACGCTAGATTGCACTTATTACTCATTTAATATGATTAGACCTGCTTTGAATCTAAATTCATACAATCGTTATTTTTTATAAGATATATACTGCATAAGCTATCTACTTCCCTGCTCATTTCCAGTTATTTTGATATTCAATATCGCTTATGATCTCATAAAGGACAGCCGGTTATTTTCCAGCCAGGCTCATCGGAAGATGGTGAAAATCTGGCTGTTCATTTTCTTATATCAAATACGCTGGAAGTGAATGAAAAGCATCAATGATCTATACAAAGTTGATTGTACAATTTGAAGATCATCTCACTATACTACTTTACTATGAATACGTTTAACATGTGTTGTGACTAATACGTTTGACGACGACTTTTCAGCATGTATACGCCTCCAGCTACGAGTGCGATTCCGATCATAGGTCCAATCAGAAACGATAGCTTGGAGAAAATAACGAGTGTACCGATGACTGCCAAAATCGTCCCCAGCACTTTACGTCCATTTTGAAGTGCATAATAGCCAAGCACGATCAGTGCGATAGGGAAGATCAGTCCGATCAAGTGGCTCATCAGACTATGTAGCATGGGAGAAAACTTACCAAACACCATCAAAATCCCAATAACAATCAATCCAACAGCTGCTACACTTTTACGATTGATATTCAAGGTCATTCACCTCCCTTAAATGGAATCTCAGTACAGCTCATTTACTGTAATTCGCTTTAAACGATTACTTGAAACCTTTGCTTGAACATTCTAAAGACTTTCTTTCATAGCTCTTGAGGTGCTTTCGCTTTTGGGATGCTGTAGCTTTTAGCGCGCTTTATTACAACCCGAGTTGCGTTATCATTACTATGATCATTGCTGTCTTTCATATTTACATCTTATAAAAATATCCGCCTCCATGAAATGGACTGCGGATGGTATTTTGACCTAGACCTTAGACGGGGACTGTTCTGGACTGCAACAGTAGGGAACCTTTAATATTAGCCAGCTCTTATGTAATGCACAGTACTATCTCTGTAGTAGAAAATAGCGATAAACAAAAAGACTCACCTTTTCTGAACATAATTCAGAGAAGATGAGTCTTTTTTATAAACGCGCCCTAAGAGATTCGAACTCCTGACCTTTTGATTCGTAGTCAAACGCTCTATCCAGCTGAGCTAAGGGCGCAAATAATACTGGAGGCGCCACCCAGATTCGAACTGGGGATAAAGCTTTTGCAGAGCTGTGCCTTACCACTTGGCTATGGCGCCGTATAAAATTAAAATGGAGCGGACGACGGGAATCGAACCCGCGACCCTCGCCTTGGCAAGGCGATGCTCTACCGCTGAGCCACGTCCGCTAACTGAATGAAAAGATATGGCAGGGGATATAGGATTCGAACCTATGCGTGACGGAGTCAAAGTCCGTTGCCTTACCGCTTGGCTAATCCCCTATAAAGGGCGATCGACGGGAATTGAACCCGCGAATGTCGGAGTCACAGTCCGATGCGTTAACCCCTTCGCCACGACCGCCATATAAATTGACAAAAAAAATTGGCAGGGGCAGCAGGAATTGAACCCACACTAACGGTTTTGGAGACCGCTGTTCTACCTTTAAACTATGCCCCTATAAAACTGGTGGAGGCTGATGGATTCGAACCACCGAACTCAGAGAGAACAGATTTACAGTCTGCTGCGTTTGGCCACTTCGCTAAGCCTCCATATGAAGAAAAAGAAAAAATGGTGCCGGCGAGAGGATTTGAACCCCCGACCTACTGATTACAAGTCAGTTGCTCTACCAACTGAGCTACACCGGCATATTTTGTAAAGATGGCTCGGGACGGAATCGAACCGCCGACACGAGGATTTTCAGTCCTCTGCTCTACCGACTGAGCTACCGAGCCGTAACTGATGTACTTCTATGTGTCGACTCTTTGTTACGATCCAAGATGACCGATAGTCAATACGAGCCTAAGATATAAATGGCGGAACCGACGGGATTTGAACCCGCGATCTCCTGCGTGACAGGCAGGCATGTTAACCCCTACACCACGGTTCCACTTTAATTGCGGGGACAGGATTTGAACCTGTGACCTTCGGGTTATGAGCCCGACGAGCTACCGGACTGCTCCACCCCGCGTCGTCAAATAAAGTCTATATGGTGGAGACTGACGGGATCGAACCGCCGACCCTCTGCTTGTAAGGCAGATGCTCTCCCAGCTGAGCTAAGTCTCCATGGGACACAAGATAGATTGTATCATTATTTCAAAGCCGATGTCAAATCGATCAATATGTACAATTCTTCTTGTAATTCTTATAAAAGAATATGACCCGTAGGGGATTCGAACCCCTGTTACCTCCGTGAAAGGGAGGTGTCTTAACCCCTTGACCAACGGGCCTTACTATAAAAGAAGCATTATGGCGGAGAGAGAGGGATTCGAACCCTCGAGACGCTTGTGACGCCTACACGATTTCCAATCGTGCTCCTTCGGCCAACTCGGACACCTCTCCATATGGCTCCCCGAACAGGACTCGAACCTGTGACAACTCGATTAACAGTCGAGTGCTCTACCAACTGAGCTATCAGGGAATATTGTCCGCTCTACAGAGCGGAAGGTCTTACTCTTCGCTTGGCGACGTCCTACTCTCCCAGGACCCTGCGGTCCAAGTACCATTGGCGCTGGAGGGCTTAACGGTCGTGTTCGGGATGGGTACGTGTGGAACCCCTCCGCCATCATCACCAAACGTTCTTGCTACAGGTTGATCACCTGAAAACTGAATCCGAAACGAATCATCGCGTGTTTAGAAAAATAGGATAAGCCCTCGACCGATTAGTATTGGTCAGCTCCATGCATTGCTGCACTTCCACCTCCAACCTATCTACCTCGTCGTCTTCAAGGGGTCTTACATATTGGGAAATCTCATCTTGAGGGGGGCTTCACGCTTAGATGCTTTCAGCGCTTATCCCTTCCGCACGTAGCTACCCAGCGATGCTCCTGGCGGAACAACTGGTACACCAGCGGTGCGTCCATCCCGGTCCTCTCGTACTAAGGACAGCTCCTCTCAAATTTCCTACGCCCACGACAGATAGGGACCGAACTGTCTCACGACGTTCTGAACCCAGCTCGCGTACCGCTTTAATGGGCGAACAGCCCAACCCTTGGGACCTACTTCAGCCCCAGGATGCGATGAGCCGACATCGAGGTGCCAAACCTCCCCGTCGATGTGGACTCTTGGGGGAGATAAGCCTGTTATCCCCAGGGTAGCTTTTATCCGTTGAGCGATGGCCCTTCCATGCGGTACCACCGGATCACTAAGCCCGACTTTCGTCCCTGCTCGACTTGTAGGTCTCGCAGTCAAGCTCCCTTTTGCCTTTGCACTCTTCGAATGATTTCCAACCATTCTGAGGGAACCTTAGGGCGCCTCCGTTACATTTTAGGAGGCGACCGCCCCAGTCAAACTGCCCACCTGACACGGTCCCCGTACCGGATCACGGTACCAGGTTAGAACTCAGATGCGATCAGGGTGGTATCCCAACGGCGCCTCCGAGGAAGCTTGCGCTCCCTCTTCCTAGGCTCCCACCTATCCTGTACAAATCGCACCCCAGTTCAATATCAAGCTGCAGTAAAGCTCCATGGGGTCTTTCCGTCTTGTCGCGGGTAACCTGCATCTTCACAGGTATTAAAATTTCACCGGATCTCTCGTTGAGACAGCGCCCAAATCGTTACGCCATTCGTGCGGGTCAGAATTTACCTGACAAGGAATTTCGCTACCTTAGGACCGTTATAGTTACGGCCGCCGTTTACTGGGGCTTCGGTTCATAGCTTCGCTTGCGCTAACCACTCCCCTTAACCTTCCAGCACCGGGCAGGCGTCAGCCCGTATACTTCGCCTTGCGGCTTCGCACAGACCTGTGTTTTTGCTAAACAGTCGCTTGGGCCTTTTCACTGCGGCCCCCTCGTGCTATTCACACTACCGGGGCACCCCTTCTCCCGAAGTTACGGGGTCATTTTGCCGAGTTCCTTAACGAGAGTTCTTCCGCGCGCCTTAGAATTCTCTTCTCACCTACCTGTGTCGGTTTACGGTACGGGCACCTGCTTCCTGGCTAGAGGCTTTTCTTGGCAGTGTGAGATCATGACCTTCGCTACTGTAATTTTCGCTCCCCATCACAGCCTGACCTTAAAGTGTGCGGATTTACCTACACACCAGTCTCACTGCTTAGACAGGCATCCATCAGCCTGCGTCACTACCCTCCTGCGTCACCCCGTTGCTCATAGCGGCTCTCGGTGGTACAGGAATTTCAACCTGTTGTCCGTCGACTACGCCTTTCGGCCTCGCCTTAGGTCCCGACTTACCCTGAGAGGACGAGCCTTCCTCAGGAACCCTTAGGTTTTCGGCGGATCAGATTCTCACTGATCTTTTCGTTACTCATACCGGCATTCTCACTTGAATTGTGTCCAGCACTCCTTACGGTATACCTTCAACCTCAATTCAACGCTCCCCTACCCCTGATGCAAGCATCAAGCCATAGCTTCGGTGGTGTGTTTAGCCCCGTTACATTTTCGGCGCAAAGTCACTCGACCAGTGAGCTATTACGCACTCTTTAAATGGTGGCTGCTTCTAAGCCAACATCCTGGTTGTCTGTGCAACTTCACATCCTTTCCCACTTAACACACACTTGGGGACCTTAGCTGATGGTCTGGGCTGTTTCCCTTTTGACAATGGACCTTAGCACCCACTGTCTGACTCCCGGAATAAAGTCTGCGGCATTCGGAGTTTGACTGAGCTTGGTAACCCTTGCGGGCCCCGCACCCAATCAGTGCTCTACCTCCGCGACTCATCTTCCGAGGCTAGCCCTAAAGCTATTTCGGGGAGAACCAGCTATCTCCGAGTTCGATTGGAATTTCTCCGCTACCCCCACCTCATCCCCGCACTTTTCAACGTGCGTGGGTTCGGACCTCCAGTACGTGTTACCGTACCTTCATCCTGGACAGGGGTAGATCACCCGGTTTCGGGTCTACGTCCACGTACTAAGTCGCCCTATTCAGACTCGCTTTCGCTGCGGCTCCGGCTTCTCACCTTAACCTTGCACGGGAACGTAACTCGCCGGTTCATTCTACAAAAGGCACGCCATCACCCATTAATCGGGCTCTGACTTTTTGTAAGCACACGGTTTCAGGTTCTATTTCACTCCCCTTCCGGGGTCCTTTTCACCTTTCCCTCACGGTACTGCTTCACTATCGGTCGCTAGGGAGTATTTAGCCTTACCAGATGGTCCTGGCAGATTCATACGGGGTTTCACGTGCCCCGCACTACTCGGGATCCGTCTCGGAGAGAACTTGATTTTAACTACAGGGCTTTCACCTTCTCTGGCGGGCCTTTCCAGACCTCTTCATCTACCAAACTCTTTTATCACTCCAAAGAGACGTCCCACAACCCCAAGAAGCAAGCTTCCTGGTTTAGGCTGTTCCGCGTTCGCTCGCCGCTACTGACGGAATCACTCTTGTTTTCTCTTCCTGAGGGTACTTAGATGTTTCAGTTCCCCTCGTCTGCCTCTCCACACCCTATGTATTCAGATGTGAGTAACTGGAGATGAATCCAGTCAGGTTTCCCCATTCGGACATCCCCGGATCAATGCTTGCTTACAGCTCCCCGAGGCCTTATCGTTGTTCGCCACGTCCTTCATCGGCTCCTAGCGCCTAGGCATCCACCGTGTGCTCTTACTAGCTTAACCTAGTTGGTGGTCTTCCATAATGGAAGAACCTATATCTTACATATTCATGACCGATCCTGTTTGCACAGTGTCAGTTAAGAACAGTTTCTAAAACGCGATGTTTCGTTTCGGTATCCAGTTTTCAAGGATCAACTTGTTTAAAGCATAAATGGTGGAGCCAAGCGGGATCGAACCGCTGACCTCCTGCTTGCAAGGCAGGCGCTCTCCCAGCTGAGCTATGGCCCCATATGGAGTATAAAGTTATAAATGGTGGGCCCTGGTGGACTCGAACCACCGACCTCACCCTTATCAGAGGTGCGCTCTAACCAACTGAGCTAAGGGCCCACAATATGAAGATGTGTTGAGATGCATCGCTTGGCGGCGTCCTACTCTCCCAGGACCCTGCGGTCCAAGTACCATTGGCGCTGGAGGGCTTAACGGTCGTGTTCGGGATGGGTACGTGTGGAACCCCTCCGCCATCACCACCAAACGATGATGCCATCTCGGCGAGAGTTGAGTCTCTCAAAACTGAACAACGAGGTGAGTGTCGGTCAATCTAGTGACCCGCGTCTAGTTACCTAAACGACTTAGATTTGAATGTTTCCGCTCTCCGGAAACGATTCTCCATAGAAAGGAGGTGATCCAGCCGCACCTTCCGATACGGCTACCTTGTTACGACTTCACCCCAATCATCTACCCCACCTTCGGCGGCTGGCTCCTTGCGGTTACCCCACCGACTTCGGGTGTTGCAAACTCTCGTGGTGTGACGGGCGGTGTGTACAAGACCCGGGAACGTATTCACCGCGGCATGCTGATCCGCGATTACTAGCAATTCCGACTTCATGCAGGCGAGTTGCAGCCTGCAATCCGAACTGAGATCGGCTTTTAAGGATTGGCTCCACCTCGCGGCTTTGCTTCCCGTTGTACCGACCATTGTAGTACGTGTGTAGCCCAGGTCATAAGGGGCATGATGATTTGACGTCATCCCCACCTTCCTCCGGTTTGTCACCGGCAGTCTGCTTAGAGTGCCCACCATGATGTGCTGGCAACTAAGCATAAGGGTTGCGCTCGTTGCGGGACTTAACCCAACATCTCACGACACGAGCTGACGACAACCATGCACCACCTGTCTTGAATGTTCCGAAGAAAAGGCACATCTCTGCACCGGTCATTCAGATGTCAAGACCTGGTAAGGTTCTTCGCGTTGCTTCGAATTAAACCACATACTCCACTGCTTGTGCGGGTCCCCGTCAATTCCTTTGAGTTTCAGTCTTGCGACCGTACTCCCCAGGCGGAATGCTTAATGTGTTAACTTCGGCACCAAGGGTATCGAAACCCCTAACACCTAGCATTCATCGTTTACGGCGTGGACTACCAGGGTATCTAATCCTGTTTGCTCCCCACGCTTTCGCGCCTCAGCGTCAGTTACAGCCCAGAGAGTCGCCTTCGCCACTGGTGTTCCTCCACATCTCTACGCATTTCACCGCTACACGTGGAATTCCACTCTCCTCTTCTGCACTCAAGCCCTCCAGTTTCCAGTGCGACCCGAAGTTGAGCTTCGGGATTAAACACCGGACTTAAACGGCCGCCTGCGCGCGCTTTACGCCCAATAATTCCGGACAACGCTTGCCCCCTACGTATTACCGCGGCTGCTGGCACGTAGTTAGCCGGGGCTTTCTTCTCAGGTACCGTCACTCTCAGAGCAGTTACTCTCCAAGACGTTCTTCCCTGGCAACAGAGCTTTACGATCCGAAAACCTTCATCACTCACGCGGCGTTGCTCCGTCAGGCTTTCGCCCATTGCGGAAGATTCCCTACTGCTGCCTCCCGTAGGAGTCTGGGCCGTGTCTCAGTCCCAGTGTGGCCGATCACCCTCTCAGGTCGGCTACGCATCGTCGCCTTGGTGAGCCGTTACCCCACCAACTAGCTAATGCGCCGCAGGCCCATCCTTCAGTGACAGATTGCTCCGTCTTTCGTTCTCTTTCCATGCAGAAAAAGAAAGTATCCGGTATTAGCTACCGTTTCCGGTAGTTATCCCAGGCTAAAGGGCAGGTTGCCTACGTGTTACTCACCCGTCCGCCGCTAAGTCTCAAGAAAGCAAGCTTTCTATCGACTCCGCTCGACTTGCATGTATTAGGCACGCCGCCAGCGTTCGTCCTGAGCCAGGATCAAACTCTCCAATAAAGTGTTTGACTTGCTCATTTTGTTGCTGGCGAGAACATTGCTGTTCTCTATATTTTGAAGAACCGAAGTTCTTCACTCACTCGTTGTTCAGTTTTCAAAGATCAAACTCTTTCGTTGCCGCTCAGTGTCTCTCGCAGCAACTCTTATATCATATCATGTTGTGTTTCTTTCGTCAAGCACTTTTTTTGAAGTGTTTTTCACTTCAAAGCGCTTCACGAAGGAAGCTCATGATATCTTTTCTTTCATTGTCACTCGTTTGTGACAACTTTTATAATATATCATGTGAACTTCTGAGTGTCAACACTTTTTTTCAAGCTCTTACTGAGCTATTCATTTATAATGTCGACAAAGCCTTGAAGTTCAGCCATTCTGCTCGTTTTCATCAATGTGATGTTTGAGCGGAACGTTTTATAATTTATCATAATTTAATTATAGAAGTCAACTATTTATTTATCATCTGTTTGGATGCTTCTTTCTCTTCGTTGGGGATGCTAATTTTTCTGAAAATTTCTGAAAATCATTGTTTCTTGATTACGTTGTTTTACTTTGTTGCGTAAATTATAGCTCGGGCAACTGTCGTCTTTAATTCACTTTCATCCTTCCTGTTCTTACTCTAGTTATCTAGTATTAGTTGATTGTGTTTGTTGTTTATTTTATCTATGACTCTTCTTGGTAAAGCGATGTGGTGATATATAGGGTAGGGATGCGTTTATGTGAATGGTAATAGCCTATTTTATTAAAGATAGGGCAGATATAAATGATATAGAACTCATGTAAAAACGGCACGTAACTATAGGAGGCGATGATTGATATGGGTATGACGGGAGCTTATTTTGTAGAGCGAGGGAATTTGCAGCAGATTTTAGATGGTGCCGCAGGACAGCCGGATTTGGATATTGATAAGGCATGGAGTCTGATTGCCGCTATGTTTCCTGATCTACCTGTAGTCCCTGTAACGAATGCTTATCATGTAGAGAGTAGCTTGACGGAATTTGGTACATTCTATTTGCCTGCTGAGCAGGTGGCTTATATTGCGGAGAAGCTACATGAGCTTCAGCAGCCGGAGTCTCTTCAGGACCGTATACATTTTGAAGAATGGAAGCATAGCTCTACGCATGTTGGCGAGCATCTGGATAATCCGGGATCAGCGGATAGCATGGAGGATATGGCACAGATTATGCCATTGATGTTTTCGATTCAGGAGGATGAAACTTATGAGGATGTGGTGGATGGTTATCTATTGCCGCATTTGAATGAAGTGTTCACGTTGTTTGAGAAAGCGGCGACTGAGCAGGCTGGGGTTGTGTTTGCTATATTTTAATGAGATTAGATAGGTTAGGTGTGGAAGTGGATGGTTTGATATGGAGTAGATGCTCCTCTGGAGTATGTGAGCCAGTTATATGTAAGCTAGTTGGAAGAATACAGGTAGTCTTTTTGTTTGATATCGGTGAGTTGTTATTTGACGGTTATTGTGGATATAAAAATCATTGTAAATATAAAAGAGAGTGCTCGGTAGTGTAAGTACCGGGCACTCTTTTTGAGTTGAGCTTTGTTTTAGATATTTGGCTTGAACTTTTGACTGGATGCTTAGCCGAATTGTTTGGCTATTAAGCTAGTGTAGCGAATAGTGAATCTCTCGCTCGCCACCTGCTTTTGGATTCCAGATGGTTGTTTCTTTGATCAAGGAGCGATAGACGAGCTTGCGGACGATCATGGATAGTCGGCTGCCTACATGACATAGCTCTGGATGATCGAGTAGCTCGCGGATGCTCCATGGCTGTTGGCGGCTACGGAGAACACGGAACAATGATGCTGAGCACTCACTCATTTTGGACATGACGGAAAATTCGCAGGCTAGCAAGACTAGCTCTACCCTTTGCTCCATCGTTTCGTTACTAAAGGCTAGCTGCTCATACAGCTTGTGTACATCCAGCTTATGTTCTCTCACTTGCTCCCATACTGCCATTTCTGGATAAATGCCTTTTTCGCACAGATCAATTCGTGCCCAGTACGGAAGGGCCTGAAAAATGCAGTTATACGCATCCATCACCTGTTGCTGCTGCATATGGCGTCTCGCTTCTACATATAGCTCCAAAAATCTGGCAAACTCTAGCAAAATGCGACGCTCGCTCAATGGACGTTCAAAATGCGCAAACTGCTTGCGTAAACGCTCTAGTTCGCGGTCGGTATCCCAGATGAGCTCGCCTTTTAAAAACTGTTCGACAATCATATGATTTCTACCGGTAATCGTATCGTTTTCCAGCACCTGACGATCGATATAGATCACCTGTATGTTTTTATTACTCGCATCCATGCGATGCTCTATGATTTCCTCGTCCTCATGCTGACGATATACAACAATAATCAACACATCGAAATCATGAAGCAATGAACCGTCAAAGTTTCCGCTCGTTTTGCGGGAAGCGACAGCTCCGATGATCCGATGATTATTTCGCTTTTCATGAAGAAAAGAAAGGTTGGTTAATTCCACGTTATCCCCCTCATCCGTTTAACGAAATATGGATGGCAATTCTAGTCGTTGGACTTTCCGGGCAGTATGCCTTCTTACCAGTCCATATTTCTACAAACCCTTCTTTTTCTCCTGCCGAACAGGTTATGAATTTTCATAGTCATGAAATAAATTTAGGGAATAAGCTATGAAGCTATCGCATGAATAGGGGCTGAGTCCGTGCTTAAACATGTAAAAACACGGCAGTCTCCCTTTTTCATGGAAGAAAGCTGCCGTGTTATGGATGGGGATGGCGTGGTGTTGATGTGGATGGTTTGTTATTAAAGTTTGTTATTAAAGTTTGTTATTGAATAATTATTGTTAAATATACGTCTGTTCTGAATGTATTTAGGATCGATGACTGGAGTGAATGTGAGCTGGTTGGATGGTCTGATTAGCGAGAATACTCACTAACATAAATAAACATCGCTGGGGTAGCAAGTTTTGGGTTCTTGAGTTCTTGAGTTCTTGAGTTCTTGAGTTCTTGAGTTCTTGAGTTCTTGAGTTCTTGAGTTCTTGAACTTTTGAGCTTTTGGTGATGCTAACTGCTTGCTACTTACTTTTTAATATTGTCGAGTACGTTCCATGCTCGATCGTCGCCTAGACCTCTTGTCCAGGAGGCGATGCCGGCAAGGCCTAGCTTGCTGGCTAGTTGGACGCGTGCTTGTAGAGATACCTCATCCTCTAACCATATTTTCTGGGTCGCGCCGTTTTCCTTGTACTCTACATAGTTTTGTCCGGTTGTCTGATCATAGACGGGCTGGAGTCCTTTTTCTTTGATCAGATTAGCTACGCGCTGCATGCCGAGTGCGCGAGAAGAAACTTTGGTTTTGCCATTGGTCTGTTGCTCTGTCCATACGCGTGTATAGAGGGGGACGCCCAGAATTAATTTATCTGCTGGCACCTCATCCTCCTGTAGCACACGCTGGACGGCATTTTCTACCCATGGTAACGAAGCGACCGAACCGGCTTGCGGGCTGGATGCCCAGTGCTCGTCATACGCCATCAGCATCATATAATCTAGCGAAGGGGCTAGCGCACGACGATCGAGAAACTTCGACCACAGCTCGCTATTGGACTTGGGCGTAACATCCATCGACAGCACCAGATCACTCTGCGTGGCGAGTGGCTTCAGCTCACGGATAAATTGCACCACATTCGGACCATCGGAGGTGTGTACACTTTCAAAGTCGATGTTAATCCCGTCGAGCTGATACATACTGGCATACTCTAGCATTTGAGCGATAATGCGACTTCGATTCTCATACGTACCCAGAGCAACGGTTGTACGATCCGCATCAAAGCCATTACTGAGCAACGCCCAGACTTCTTTGTTTCGATTATGCGCCCAATTCACGTATTCCATATCTGCCTTACTTCGGACATTGCCCTTGCTATCGATAATCTCAAACCAGGTTGGACTCAGTACATTGACACCAGGCAATTCGCCAATCGAATGCGGATTGATACGACTGTCATAAACAGCTTCCCATGCTAAGTTTACCTTTTTCCCGCGCCAATCGGTTTCCTTTCGGTTATCCGGGATCTTGGGTACTGGAACGGTGACGAGATCATTAAGGGAAATGTGCTGACGCTGGATATAGCCAGCAACGCCATTATCCAGCTGAGCCAATACCCACTGCTCCCCTGTCTCCCAGATACGCAATCGTTGATCTGCGGTCACATCTGCATAGATTCGGGAGTGGATACTGGCTGCTGCACGCATCGGTACTGCCTGATCGTTCTCTGCTGTTGTATGCGCATATTGAATCCGGTCGCCTGCACGCATTAAAATCACTGCGCCAGTCTGCGGATCCTCATAGAAATCAATATGATAAATATGCTTGAGCGGTGCTACTGGAATATAGACGATATCGCCTACCTGCTCTGGTGCAACACGAAGCTGAACAGACTTCATATTTAGATTCGCCGTCTTACTGCCTTCCTGTAGCTGCATAATATTGTTGCCCGTTGTTAAAATAACCGAGCGTGTATCTTGTTCATAATGAATATTGGCATTGATCTGCTCCTGTACAACGGACAATGGCAATTGGAGCGATTCACCTGTTCCATGAGCAGGCTCATCCATTAAAACTCCCTCTACAAATATAGGCTTCTTTAAACCTTTCCAGTCGGGCTGTTCATGCAAGGGATTCGGTAAAATCAGAAAAGCGGCAAGTCCGGCTGCAAGGATCAACATCCATATTGTGATCCACCATTTGATCATACGACTTTTGCGTGCACGCGAACGTCTTTGTCTGGTCAAGGTAACCTCCTACTATGCTTATGTTAGTATGTAGCGTCTATTTGATAAAAAAAGCAGCACGACATCATATTGTCCGTGCTGCTGGCATTGGTTCTGTTCTCATTCTATTTCTATTGATGCTGACATTGCTTACAAATGCCATATAGCTCCATGCGGTGCCCGGCAATCTGATAGCCTGTATGTCTTGCCGCCTGATCCTCAATATGAGTTAGCGCAGGATAATGAAAATCTTCAATCTTGCCGCATTGCTGGCAAATGATATGATAATGCTCGCTCACATTGGCATCGAAACGACTGGAGCTATCTCCATAGGTTAATTCGCGTACCATGCCTGCTTCGGTGAGCATTTTCAAATTATTATAAACGGTTGCTACACTCATGCTCGGAAATTGTGACGCTAACGAACGATAAATCTCATCTGCGGTCGGATGCTCCATCGAATCCATAAGATAAGTCAGAATGGCATGACGCTGAGGCGTAATGCGAACTCCACTCGTTTTCAATTGTTCCAATGCATGCTCTACTCGTGCTGTCATGGGTTCACCATCCTGTCTAGCTTCGTCTCTGTTCGGGAGTCTAATCCTACTCAGCTTTAAGATTAGTCTGCACGCTTGGAACGAGCAATCTATATATCTTCACGATGCTCAATGTACTCTATTGTATGCATTACAGAAGCCCATGTTACTCCAGCCTAGTATGCACGGTTTCCATTGTACGTGCTATAAATTGGGCTTGTCAACGCTGTACATGCTTCACGAAGCAGAGGTGGAGGCTCCTTCCGCAGCATCTGAGTTCTGCGAGTTGGAGTCAGGCTGGTTGTTCGTCGTTCCACCTTCATTGCCATTCGTCGCAGGAGCATCTGTATTATTGGATTCACCATTACCTGTAGTATCCACGCCTTCAGGTACGATCTGCTCTGCATCATTGTTCTGGATCAGCGCATCCGTATTACGAAGCACATTCAAATCCCCATTTCCATCGACTCGAACGGTATGGTCACCATTGCCAAATGTGCCGGAAAGTGTTTTGTTCTTCGTTTCAAGCGGTAGATCGGTTTTGATCGTACCGTAGCTGTTCGAGCCGTCCACGGTATAATCACCCGATGGTGGCAGATACAGATTGATTACACCGACAGCGCTATACACAGACCAATCATCGCCAATACTAACCGAGCGAATCTCGATATTGCCATTAAGCGTCTCTGCCTTCACCCCAAAATTAGCTTCATTGACGAAAATATTACCGTTGCGCGTATTCACCTCAATATCGCCTAGGCTGCTCGTCAACGAAATATCCCCTACCTGTGTGTACAGGCGCGCTGAGCCACTCACATCATGAACGCGGAAGTTCCCCTGACTCGTATCCGCACTCAGATTACCCAGTACAGAGTTAATCACTACATTACCTGTAGTCGCCTGCGCCTTCACGTCGCCCATCACTTTATTCAGTACAATGCTACCACTGCCGGTACGCACGGAAATATTGCGAAGAGCTTCCACATTGCTCATGGTAATCTTGCCATTCGTCGTCTGCATATTGATATCAAAGTGACGTGATGCAGGTAAAACGATCTCCATATTTACACGAGGCTGACGATTTTTGGATTCGCCATATGTTTTCGTTTCTGCATGAATGTTAATCTCTTGTCCTTCGCTTGCCTTGATGGTAGTCGCTTCGGCAATGGCACGTGCATCCTCCGTCTTGATCTCATCCACCCATACAACAGGACGAATCTGTATCTGCTCCACATTACCTGTCCGTACAATCAAGTCACCGTTAATGCCTTCAATCGTAATCTCATCTGTATCCTCGGTTACCGGTACATCGACACGCGCAAGCTCCGTACGTGTACCCGAGGCTTCACTAAATTCAGCCGATGCAGCGGTCAGATCAAGGCTAACCCGACTCCATAGATAGAGATATTGATTCTGCTCCGTTACAAGAAATACGGCTGCTGCGGCAATGACAGCCAGCAAAATCCCTTTAATATCAAATCGCATACGTAGCAGACGGCGCTTGGCGAATAGATAGAACACGACATACTCGATTCCCCACGCGACTAAAATAAGCGGCCACCAGGTGAGTAGTAGCAGTAATTGGCCGCCATCGGTACGTTGATCGATGATAACGAGGACGCCCAGTACGATCCACAGCAGCGCTGCGGTCAGGCGACCGACTTTAATTTTTGCGGGCATGTATCGCACCTCCTGTCTCTCCCTGAGCAGGTCGATGCAATGCACGATAAATACGAATCAGCTGGAATACGAGTAATGCAAACCCAATTAACAGGCACACGCCAGCAGTGGCATAGCCTGCCCAGAAGCTGACAATATTCCGTAGCCAATACGGTCTGAGCCAGAATAGACAGATCAATGCGCCCTCTACGATTAGCAAGATACCAAAATAAACACCACGTAGCTTGGCAAAGGCTGGGCTCGACTTCTTAAATGGCACCAGTGCTCGAATATGATTATTGATCCAATCCGTCGATTGCAGTACATCATAGATGTTGTAAAAATAAATAATCGGTACAATTAGGGCAAGGATGATCAGCAGCGGCAGGTTGATCTGAATACCTTTTGACGTAAAATATAGCAGCGCTGACACATCGAGCAGTAATAGCACGATGAACTGAATGCCTTTTTGTACCAGTCCCAAATAAATATGACCCAGCCCCGGAAACAATGCAGCGATGAGTAGTGCGAAAAATTTACGTTTCAGCGGGAGCTTTGAGGGTGATGTGGTCATGGCCGGGTCCTCCTTCCATTTCAAAACCAAAACAGCAATAGATTGAACATAAGTCTGTGTACTATTTACACCGAAGTGCTCCTTTTGATTCGGCAATCGCGAATCATTACGGGAATCGTTATCTATTTCATCCGCTATATACATGCTGTAAACTGCTAACCGATCGGGTACGATGGATGTATATTAAGGTGTTTCTCTGTCTAGACGTTAAGCGCTAGCCAACTACTCAATCGAAACAGCAGTGACACCATCGATCTTCTGCATTCGGCTAATAATGTCCATCGGTCGATACTCGTGGTGAATCTCTACATTCATACGCAGCTCAGTAAGCAAGGTCTCGGAGGAGATCGTATGACCGCTGCGTTCTTTGATAAAGGTAATTTTCTTGATGGTGATATTTTCAGCGTACATGAATTTGGAGACTCGCTCCAGCGTCAGTACGCCGGATATTCCTTCGACGGTAATCGCATGCGCCTTACTGCGGCGAATATAACGAAGCTCTACAATGTTAAGTACCCACAAATTCACGAGCACTAAAAATGTCGCGACGAAGGCAGCGAAAAAGAAGCCTGCTCCAATCGCCAAGCCGATCGCAGCAACAACCCATAATGAAGCGGCTGTCGTCAAGCCGGTAATCGCTTTGCCTGTAAATAGAATCGTACCCGCACCAAGGAAACCGATCCCTGAAATAACGGCTGTAGCCAGACGCGCTGGATCAATACGTACATTCGTCTCCGCTACAAATTCAGAAAATCCATATACGGACAGCATCATAATTAGCGCAGAGCCAACACAGACCAGAATATGTGTCCGCAAGCCTGCCGCATGACTGGAACGTTCACGCTCCCAGCCGATCAGACCGCCAAGCAGCATCGCCGCCAGCAGTCGCAATAAGATGTGAATATTATCGATATACCACGGATCATGAACCGGCATCAATGCACCTCCGCTGTGGAGGAACGCTCTTTGTCTGGATTATGACGATGAAATGTAGTCAGCTCGACGCCCGGTGAAACCTCAAATGCTTCTACAGGCTCGAAGCCTTGCTTACGATACAGCTTTACCGCTGGTTCATTACGTGTACCTGTCGATACGATATAGAGCGGTACATCAGGATAGCGACTGAATACGTGTTCTAGCAAATGACTACCGATCCCCTGACGCGCATACGCTGGATGCACCATCATGCGTGAGATGGTTAATGTGCCCGGCTGCTCGCACTCAACTGCCACGACACCATGAATCTCATCCTCCTCGTCAAATTCAGCATAAAAGGTTTCTCCACAGCGGCGCAAGCTTTCCAGCGTATCCATTAGCGGTGGCAACTCCTTCGCTCCGATCAGCTCCGCTTCAATACGATAAGCGATATGCTGCAAGCTCCATATTTGACGAACCGTATCATCGTCCTGTAACGAACATTGGCGTATCATAGATAGCTCCTCCCCTTGTTCCCCCATTAGTATCAAACGTTAGTTGTAAAGAAGGACCTCGATCGCCACAGTGTGGAATTGAGGTCCTTGTGTCGGTTCGGCAGACGATAGGTCTGCTTTTCCGATAATTATGTGATTACTGATGATCGCGCCAGCTGATCGATGTCACTAGCAAGCCCGAACAGAATTAGCGTGGCAGTAGCTCTGCCAGCAGCTCATTCACCATACCCGGATTAGCTTTACCCTTGCTCTGCTTCATTACCTGGCCAACGAGGAAGCCGATCGCCTTGTCTTTACCTGCTTGATAATCGGCTACCGATTGCGGATTGGCAGCGATCACTTCTTCAACAATCGCTTTGATCGCGCCGGTATCGCTGATCTGGGTCAAGCCCTTCTCTTCAACGATCTCCTGTGGAGTTTTGCCGGATTGCAGCATTTCCTTGAAGACGGTTTTGGCGATTTTATTGCTAATGGTGCCTTTTTCAATTAAGCCAATCATTTCACCGAGCTTTTGTCCGTTCAGTGGTACAGCAGACAGCTCCAGATTGTTGGCATTTAAATAGCCGAGCAGCTCGCCTTGAATCCAGTTCGCTACCGATTTGGCATCCTTGGTCGATGCAAGGCTTTCTTCAAACAGATCCGCCAGTGGTTTGGAGGATGTGATCACACTTGCATCATATACAGGCAGACCGTACTCAGACGTGTAGCGTGCCTGACGTGCATCCGGTAATTCTGGAATCGAAGCTAGCACACGATCTTTCCACGCCTGATCGATATGGAGTGTCACCAGATCCGGGTCTGGAAAATAACGATAATCATGTGATTCTTCCTTGCCACGCATGGAAATCGTTTTGCCCTGCGCTTCATCCCAGCGACGCGTTTCCTGTACAACCAGCTCGCCATCGTCCAAAATTTGCGCCTGACGCAGCTCTTCGTATTCCAGACCACGCTGTACGCCACGGAACGAGTTCATGTTTTTCAGCTCGGCACGTGTGCCTAGCTTCTCCTGACCAACTGGACGTAAACTGATGTTGGCATCACAGCGCAGCGAGCCTTCTTCCATTTTCACATCGGAGACATCGCAATATTGCATAATCGCGCGCAGCTTCTCCAGATAAGCACGCGCTTCCTCTGGAGAGGAAATGTCTGGCTCGGATACGATCTCGATCAGCGGCGTACCGACACGGTTAAAGTCAACGAGCGAGTCATAACCACCATCGGAGTGCGTCAGCTTACCTGCATCCTCCTCCAGATGAAGACGTGTCACGCCGATGCGCTTTGTTTTGCCATCTACTTCGATATCGATCCAGCCATGCTCACCGATCGGCTGATCAAATTGAGAAATCTGATACGCTTTAGGGGAGTCAGGATAAAAGTAGTTTTTACGGTCGAATTTACTTACGTCGGCAACGCGACAATTGAGTGCCATCGCTGCCTTCATCGCATATTCAACAGCCTGACGGTTGAGTACAGGCAATACGCCTGGATGACCGAGGCAAACCGGACAGGTATGTGTATTCGGCGGCGCACCAAAGGAAGTGGAGCAGCCGCAAAAGATTTTCGATTTGGTATGAAGCTCGACGTGAACCTCGAGCCCGATGACCGTTTCATAGGTCGATGTAGACATCGGTAATTCCTCCTTCTTCAGATGATTTTACAGCTGTGGACGCTGTTTGTGGAAATCGGTATTTTGCTCAAACGCATGCGCCACACGCAAAACCGTCTGTTCATCAAAGGCTTTACCGATAATTTGCATACCGACTGGCATTCCCTCTACGAATCCGCAAGGCACGCTAATTGCTGGTACGCCAGCCAGACTAACTGGAATCGTCAAAATATCGTTCAGATACATCGTAAGCGGATCATCCACCTGCGAACCGAGCTTAAACGCTGTAGTCGGCGCAGCAGGCCCGATAATAACGTCGTATTTGGCAAATACATTATCAAAGTCTTGCTTGATCAGTGTACGCACCTTCTGTGCCTTCAAATAGTAGGCATCATAGTAGCCTGAGCTGAGTGCATACGTTCCGAGCATAATACGGCGTTTCACCTCTGGCCCGAAACCTTCACTACGGGAACGATGATACAGCTCCAGCAGGTTCGCCGGCTTGTCCGCACGTACGCCATAACGCACACCATCAAAGCGTGCCAGGTTTGACGAAGCTTCTGAGGAAGCAAGAATATAATACGTAGCTACGGCATATTCGGTATATGGCAGCGATACTTCTTCCCACTCTGCGCCAAGCCCTTCCAACACTTTGAGTGAGCTCATGATCGCGTCTTTGATCGCCGGGTCTACGCCTTCGCCGATGTACTCGGATGGAACGGCAATTTTCAGACCTTTAACATCGCCCGTAAGGGAGCTGATGTAATCTGGAATATCGACCTTAGCAGAGGTAGAGTCCTTCGCATCATAGCCAGCAATTGCTTGCATGACATAGGCGGAATCTTCCACGTTTTTCGTAATTGGGCCGATCTGATCCAAGGACGAAGCAAAGGCTACCAGACCATAACGAGACACCAGACCATAGGTTGGCTTCAGTCCAACAACTCCACAGTACGATGCAGGCTGACGAATCGAGCCGCCTGTATCAGAGCCCAGTGTGAAATAAGCTTCACCCGCAGCTACAGCTGCTGCCGAGCCACCACTGGAGCCGCCTGGTACATAGTCCAGATTCCATGGGTTACGAACAGGCTTGAAGCTAGAGTTCTCGTTCGAGCCGCCCATTGCGAACTCGTCCATGTTCAGCTTACCGACAATCACGGAATCGGCTGTGCGCAGCTTCTCTACCGCAGTTGCATCATAGATCGGATCATAATTACGCAAAAATTGGCTTGCACAGGTTGTACGAAGCCCTTCAGTTACCATATTATCCTTCACACCTACAGGCAGACCGAATAGCAGGCCGCGCTCGCCACCACTGGATAGACGCTCATCCATCGCTTTGGCCTGACGAAGCGCACCTTCTTCATCCAGTGTCAGGTAGGCTTGAATCTGTTCATCACGTTCGTTAATCGTCTGAAACGCCTGGTTAACCAGATCGGTTACCGACAAATCACCAGCATGCAGCCGGTTATGTATTTCGTTCAGACTGAGATCAAATAAAGTCACTTGCGTGTCCTCCTTCAATTCTGTATCCGTTCATTTCGCGTAAGACTATTCCAGTACCGCAGGCACCTTGAATTGTCCATCCTCATCGTCCGGTGCATTACGCATCACTTTCTCGATAGGCAGGCTTTCTTTCACTTCATCCTCACGCATAACATTGCTGACATGCAGTACATGCGTCGTTGGCTCCACGTTATCTGTGTCCAGCTCATTCAGCTTTTCCGCATATTTTAAAATTGCGCTCAGTTGCGCCGTAAACATTTCCTTTTCCTCTTCGCTCAAGTCCAGACGCGCCAGCTTGGCTACGTGCTCCACATCGCTAATATTAATGCTCATCGTATAACCCTCCTTCAATGCTGTACCGTTCATCTGCCGGATCGGATATTGTATCTACGCGATGATCATTAGATGCACTACATGAAAAGCAAACCATCCTTGATGATATGCAAAATCACGCAGATTCCGGCAAGAAATAACTTTTTCCATTATAGGGTACATACCCTTACAATTCAATCCGTTAAAGCGACAGTATCAACAAAAAAAGAGTCGGCAGGGCCGACTCTTTTAAATCCAAGCGCGCAGATTGATTTGTTTGACGAAATCAGCCTGTGCACTTTTATCAGTTAACGGTTCTTCAGGAATTGGAAGTTCTCCGCCATTCATAATATGAAAAAACAACTTTTCATTATGTGTCGCCAGAGCATAATCGATGAGCGCCTCGCGTCCGACTCGTTCAGCTTCCTGTTGCAGCAGCTTCTCTTCTGGCTCAATGTCCGTAGCCGGCACAAAGAAGTTACGGTTTGCTTTAGGAATACGAATGACATAATCGAAGGCATTATCAGGATTGCGGTCATATGCGATAATATATCCGTAATCGCCTACAGGCAGATTTTGCTCAAAGGTATCAGCGACAACTACGACTTTTTCACCGAGGTGTAGCATCGTTTATCTCCCCCTAGCTGTATCTACTTATTTGTACATCCTACTACAAAAAGTAAGTAGTGTCCACTTTTATCCTGAAAGTTGTGGGTACATATGCTTGCGTGAAAATAAGCTATGATGTTGTAAGTTTGAAGGGGTGGATTGGTGTCACGATAATGAGCATGAGCAGACACCACTTTAGGAAGGAATAAGGGGACGGGCTCCGGTATCGCGCAAGAATCTACGCAGGAAGAGTCAATGTAGATTCCCGCGCCTGGGAAGGGTAAGATATTTTGCTTAGCAAAAATCGCTTTTTATTGAATTACGTGTTAGGAGATCGCTAACACTGCAAGTCGCCCTTTCCCCTTATTTCCTTCCCTCCGCTCTGTGCTGATTGCATCAAAAATCATTAGCAAAGTAGTAAAAGCGATGGCGCAAATAATCAATTGTAGCAGTTGTGAATATATCATTATCTATCGATACAAATATTCATGAATATACGACTGTATGGGGCAACCTGAAACATAGAGAGTTACACAGCTTTGAAATAAAAAAGCACGCAAACCGTGATAGTCATGCGGTCTGCGTGCTCGTGCATAGTTTTATTATAGTCATCCTGTATAGAATGGCAATAGTAAATCGACAATTTACTACAAAAAAATTAAAATGCAGTTTCACTGTGCGCGACATTTTTATACGGAATACGGTTATACGGATGTGATTTTCATATAAAGAGCATGCCAAGAATCGTAAATAGACAAGGTTTTGAATGAGTGAACACTTTACGAAGCTACAGGCAGCCATAGTTTGAAAATAAGGCAGCATAGTAAAAATAGTAAAGTAGGATATTGATGCGAATTGACCATAAGCTGGTAGTGATCTAGCGGTAAACGATTGACCATGATGCATCCTAAATAAGGAGACGGACAAACTGAACGTTGTCCGTCTCTTATTATTTAGATATTAAATATATAATCTGAAAATTTAGCGGTCTCTATCCAATAGGAACCGTTACATATTAAGCCGGTACGTAAGGATTGCTAGCCTTTTCCGCTCCGATGGTGGTGCGTCCGCCGTGTCCCGGGTAGACGATCGTATCATCTGCGAAGCGATACAGCTTCGTACGAATGGAATCGACCAGCTGGCGTTCGCTTCCTCCGGTAAGATCGGTTCGTCCTACGCCCATACGGAACAGTACGTCGCCAGAAAATAGATGCTGATCGCACAGGAAGCTTACACTCCCCGGCGAATGACCCGGAGTATGGTACACCGTAAACGTATGCCCGATCAGTTCTAGCTTCTGCCCTTCATCCAATGCGTGCTCAGCAGGTTCGGCTGTGATAGGTGGTGTCACCTGCGGCCAATTGGCTGATCCATTCAGCTTCGCATTGGTCATCCATTCTGCCTCCAGATCATGGAGGTACACGGGACAATCGACATGCTGACGCAGCTCCTGCACGCCGCCCATATGATCAAAATGGGCATGTGTCAGCAGGATCGCTTCAATCTCTAATTCCAATGTCTCGATGCGTCGAATGAGTGAGCCGGGATTCATACCCGGATCAATCACGACCGCACGTTTGCTATCCTCGGCAACAAGCAGATACGCATTCGTCTGCAAGGGACCGAGAGAAAAGGTTTCTATTTTAAACAATGAATTCACACTCCTGACAGTACTTCACGTAGCTCGCGAATGACCATTGCATGGGAGGCAGAGCCTTCACCATAACGATCCATCATCGCCTGGCGGACAACCGCCATTTTATCCTTGTAATCCGGTGCTTCACGGTCAGGGTTCTCTTCACGGAAGGCAACCATTAGCTCCTGCACATGCTCTGGACGTGGCCCCCACTGACCGAGCACATGTCCACCTGTATCGGTAATGATCACGACTGGAATCGAACGACCACCCATCGTCAAATATTCATCCATCACGTCCAGATGCTCTTCCATGATCAGTACCTTGGTTGGAAGGCTGGCTTCCTCAAAAGCGCGGAATACAACTGGAATGTTACGCACGACATCGCCGCACCAATCGGCTGCTATAATCAGTGAACGCAGATCATCGCGATGACTTAGCATTTTGAAAAATTCATGATCCTCCAGATCGGTCCAGTTAAACAGCTGGTAATTATCATGGAACGTTTCCTTGTTCTTCGTCATGCCATCCATAAACTGTTGCGGTGTGATTGCCTGTTCCCATTTATGTGCCAGATTGCTTTTTGCCATAATGTCCGCCGCCTTTCGGATTATGATTATTTTTTCTTCATTTTTCTTTTAACCAGAAGATAGCCAACCAACAGCACAACAGCAACAATCAAAATTGGTGTGGTGTATTTACCCGCAATTTCATCGATATTATGCCACTGACTTCCCAGCACCATACCGAGATAGACAAATAACGCCGACCATGGGATAACTGCGAGTGTCGTTAGCAAAATAAAGCGCATATGGGACATTTTCGCGATACCCGCTGGAATTGAGATCGCATGACGTACGACTGGAATAAAGCGCGCGGTGAAAATAACGCCCGTACCGTATTTGTTAAACCATTCCTCGGCATGATCGATATGATGCTTGCGGATCAAAATGTATTTACCGTACTTGTCCAGCACCGGGCGACCGCCATAGCGTCCGATCCAGTAGATGAACAGCTGGGCGATCACGCCACCCACTGTACCGAAAAATACGGCACCGAAATAATTGATCGTACCATTATGTACAAGATAGCCACCGTAAGCTAGCACGATCTCACTTGGAATTACCTCAATCATCAGGCCGAGCATAATACCAAAATAACCAAGCTGCTCGACCCAGCTGAGCAATTGAGCAATAATATCTGAAATAATCTCCACCAATCCTCCTTGCATGTATGAGCATGCTTTTTATATGGGTTTAGGATTTGAGCGCAAACTGTTTTGATGAGATAAGCACCGCTCCGGCAAGGAATAAGGGGACGGACTCGGGTGGAGCCGCGGGAATCTTTTGAAATGGGAAGGAATGAAGATTCCCGCCCCTCCAAAGGAGTCCTTTCCCCTTATTTCCTTACCTTCGCTCCGTGCTGCTTGCATCATGCAAGTTTGCGTACACATCCTAATTATAGAGCGGCATGATGAACAATCTGTGACCTAAAGTATCTCTGGCGCTTTACATGTTTGAATTTATGCTTTCACCATAAATAAGACGCTTGAAGTAGCTTCAAATCTGACTTCAAACGTTTATTTCAAAGCTTGTAATAGGCACATTAAACACAATTCATGTAACAGCGCCATCTAATCCATGGTACAGATCGGCTCATCATGCGGTTATACAGTGATAAAGTTATGCCTTGAGATAATGCAATTGTACGATATTACCTGTGTAGCATAGACTACTCAGGCTTTGGAAGCCTCTGCAACTTGTGGTAGCAGATCGCGACAGGCATTTTCCAAATACGGATTCGCACTCAGCATGTTACGGAATACAGTGTATTCTTGCCATAGTGTTGCCTGGTCGCCAGCACTACCTTTGACAGCACGGATCAGGATATTCTTTGGCGTGTGCTCCATGTCGATAAATTCGAGCAATTGTGTACGGTAGCCCATCAGGTCGAGCAGGCGTGCACGAATCGCGTCGGTAGCGAGTGCAGAAAAGCGCTCTTTGAGAATACCGTGCGATAGCAGTGGGGATAGCTCGTCATTTTGTACCTGTGCGAATAGCTCATGCTGACAGCAAGGCACGGATAAAATGGCAGAAGCACCCCAGCGAACTGCTTTTTCCAGTGCTGCATCGGTTGCGGTATCGCACGCATGCAGAGTCACGACCATATCGACCTGATCTAGCTCGTTATAGTCGGCAATGTCACCTACTAGAAAACGCAGCTTGTCATAATGAAGTCGCTCGGCGAGCTGACTGCAATGCTCGATCACATCTGCTTTCAGATCAAGCCCGACGATACGTAGTGGTCTACGCTGCTGAATGTTCAAATAATGATAGAGCGCAAACGTCAGATATGATTTGCCGCAGCCAAAATCGACAATGGTGAGCTCGCGTCCTTCCGGCAGGGCTGGTAAAATATCCTGCACCATTTCCAGAAAACGATTGATCTGACGGAACTTGTCGTACTTTTTCGCCAGCACTTTGCCGTTCTCATTCATGATGCCCAGCTCAACTAGAAACGGCACAGGCTCGCCCTCGTCGAGAATGTAACGCTTTTTACGATTATGGTTCAGATCGGCTTGCGTTTTGGTTGCGGTTTTGGTCAAAATTGATACTTTGTACTTTTTGCTAATCAGAATCTGGTAGTCTGCATCTGCGGTGCACAGTAGTCCCTGACGCATTGTTTCCTCAAACAGCTTCATCAGCGGACGTTCTACCTCCGCTGCCGGTATATTGTCATGGGTGACTTTGTTGCTGTAATGATAAGCAAACTGGTAATACAAACTCTTTTTCAGCTCGACCGGCTTGATCACGACCTTCGTAAAGCCTTCAGGATCGCGCTTACGGCGCTGACTTAATGTTGCCGAAATCAGCTCGCCGCTGTCGATGAGCTGATGAATTAATTTCTGGAGTGACTCCATAGTGTACATCTCACTTTCTATTGCTTCAATTCTGGAAACGGCTTCGTCCTTCCTCCACATCTGCGCGAGTCATTCCGCCAGCCTCCAGTTGTTCGTCGGTTTTCAGATGCAAACGCTCATAAAAGGCTGCACCGGTTACCATACCCTCGGTAGCGTCCAGCTCATTCAGTCGTTGCAGCGCATCTGCCGCATTATCATAATAGCCTTCCTGTTCCTCATATTCCACCATCAGTTTTTCGACAGCGGCAGGAAGTACGTATTCTTCCAGCTGATCCAGCAGCTCATCCACATGCTCAGGATAGTTGAGCAGACTGCGATCCGCTCCATTCACAGCGCTATATAAAAACAGATGCAGCGCCTTAATTCGGCGTACGACTGCGTCCTCTGGCTTTTCCGAAGCCTCGTAAATATCAGACTCAGCGCGCAGCATCCGAGCGAGCCCTTGCAATTGATCGACTTCAACCGTCGTGCCTACACGGAACATCTCAATAATCTCATTAGTTGGCATACGATTGACCAGTTCACTGTTCAGTCGGAAGTTTTTGCGCATCAGATCATCCAGTTCCCACAGCGCTTCCGTGTATTTCTTTTGCTCTTTTAAGCCAAATGCTTTGGCAATCATACTGGTCATATCCTCGATCATGCCCATGAGGTAGTCTTTTCTGAACATTGAGATCCCGCCTTCGGTAATAGTGGTGAACTTGGTTGAACGGTGAAAATTTTCATTTTTCTTGGTTCTATTGGAGCGTTGATGAAATTAAATTATTGCTGGGTTCTTGTACATTTTGATGGATGAAGTGGTTACCACTCCGACAAGGAATAAGGGGACGGGCTCGGGTGGAGCCGCGGGAATCTTTTGGATGAGGAGAGAATGAAGATTCCCGCCCCTCCAAAATCGCCCTTTCCCCTTATTTCCTTGCCTTCGTTCTGTGCTTCCTACATCCTTCATCGTTGCAATAAAGGCATTAAACTAATTCAAAGTATTCATTCATAGATGATAGATAACATGAATGTAATTGTATAACTTTGCGTTTTATTCCTTTTGCGCTTCTAACATGATCGCTCAATTAGTATGCGATTTAACTTATTATGCGGTATATAAGATCAATAAAATAATGAACGAATATTATTAGATCTTATTGGCACTTTCATTCATATATTCTTCGATGCATTCAAGAACAGCAAAATCACAAAATATCGTCTTACATTATCTAAGGTCTAGCCTTACAGCATCTTAGACGCTTGGATACTGTTAAGGAGTAACAGGTTCTAACATAATAGATATAGCGCTAGACCATTACAATTTCACTTTTGTGATGTACAGCTAATGTACATCGACAGTACATATCATCAAGGATCAGCCCAGATAATCGCGAATGATTTCTGCTAGTTCTGCTGGGGTTTCCAGCATGCCCATATGTCCTGCGGATGCGATGGTGTGCGTCTTGATGTTGTCTCCCTCTGATGTGAACAGGCGGTCAGGTGGGATGAGGCGATCCTGGGCGCCGGCTACGAGTAGGATCGGTTTGGGCGATGTGGCTAGTATCTGGCGACGATCCGGGCGTTCGCGCATGGCGAGTGCTGCGCCGCAGGCTCCCTGTGGTGGGGTGGCGTAGCCGAGCTCTCGTACTTTTTGGACGGCTTTGGGCAGTTGCTCCAGTGAAGCGGGGGCGAACAGGCCTTCAACCATGCCGTCGGTAAATGCGGCGATGCCCTCGCTATTGATTTTAGATACGGCAAGCAGGCGGTTTTCTTTTGCCTGCGGTGCATCTTCATGCGGTGTGGAATGGATCAAGCCCCAGCCATCCAGACGATCGGCATGCTGCTCTGCCAGCGCAAGGGTGACGTAGCCACCCATCGAGTGACCGAGTACAGTTGCAGATGGAAGCTGGAGGTAATCGAGCAGTTGGATTACATCGTCTGCCATTTGCTCGATCCGGTAGCTGCCTTCTGGTGCCAGACTTCGTCCGTGTCCACGCAGGTCAGGTGTAATGCAGCGATAGGATGACAACAATAATGGAATCAGCTCATCCCAGTATGCGGAGCTGCCTAGAAATCCATGCAATAGCACGAGCGGTGTACCTTTACCAGATTCGGTATAGTACAGTGGTGGTTGCTGTGTTGAGTTCGATGGAAGATTGCTCATGATTCTATTCCTCCTTAGGCTTCGCAGGTTTATAGGATTGTGCCGCTATATTCATACAATACACATTCAATGCTTGTTCTATGCTCATTGGATACAGGTATAGAAAAGCGGCGATGACCGCTTCATTTATACTACAATACTTATCCTGCCTGTTGCGAATGTACTGCTAATACCAGCAGTACGTATATGGATTAGCCACGTAACCCTAAGCCACGCACAGCTGCCTGCACGATATCGTCTGACATTCGCATGACCTGACGTAGCGAGGTCGTTTGCAGTGTCCAGTAAGGCTTGGGGCCGTTCTCATTTACAATAGCAGCAATGCTATAGGTACCTACACCCGGGAATTGTCCGCCTACCGATAATGCCGGGAATAAAGGCTCCTCGCCGATGCTGTACAAGCCAACCGAGCGTTGCTGTCCAAGGCAGGCATCAATGGCGATCACAGTCCGATGCGCTGGAATTTGCGGAATGCGAATATGCAAGTTATGGGCATCGCAGGGCTGCTCCAGTGTACCGATAACGGACGGGATGCCATACGCTTCTAAGCCGCTACCTGTCAAAGGCCCCAGTGCATCTCCGGTCGAGCGGTCGGTTCCGATGCAAACGAAGGCTAGCTCATCCAGTGCATGTCGGCTATGAATCATGCGAAAAAATTGCACCATGCCATCCATATTGACATTGCGTCGGTTCTGCTGTTCATAGGGGAGCAGGCTGGAACGGCGATTAATCATATAATAGTAGTTTCCCTTCAACATAGTGTTTATACATTTCAATCTGCGTTGCTCCCTGTCATTTTACCCCATGCGCTGAGTTACCGCAAAATGTTGGTTCCCATTCGCTATCCATGATACAATACAACCAAATCAGCGATCTGCTAAAAGAAGGAGAACACCATTTATGGATTTGTCGCAAAAAACGCCTGAAAATCTGGAATTAATGATTGAGGGTATCAAAGCGAAGCTGCGGATGGCGAGTGGCGCGGCGATGCAAGCGTCCGCTTTTTCGCTGGAGCAATACGATGATATCTACGATGTGTATGATATCGTTATGAACAAGCCTAACCTGAGTATTAGCGAAGTGGAAGCGCTCGTGTCTGAGCTTGGACGTTTGCGCAATAAATAAGGTTGTTGTGGTACACTGGCCAGTCCCCTTTCTGTATATGGAAAAGGGGGCTGGCTCTTTTTTATGGAACGTTCACGAATTGTTTGCGTATAACAGGGTTCATACGCTGGCAAGCGGTTATATATAGTTAACTTATCTCTCGATATCGATACTATAGTTATAGTGGATAGGAATCCTGTACAGGCTTTACAGCGGTCGAAGCAACTTCACAGGCTCCATTGCTTCTACATGGTATCCGACGATAGAGATACGGCTGTACCGTATAACGCGACAGCCAGCTAGCAGGCAAACTTGATTCGTTTGCCATTTCTACTTTATTGTTGAAAGAGGGCGATTACGATATCATCACGATCCTTTTCTGAACGTCCTCGCTCCTCCGTGCTGCCCCTTTGGCTACTCATTGTACTGGTGCTCGTAGCAGGCGGGATTATTTCCTTTGGTCTGCTGGAGGGAGCGATCTGGCTCATTCAGACGATATTCGGAAACCGAATTCATGTATGGGAAAATGAATTTCAGCAGAGCTTGCGCTCGTATCATGGCGAGCCGCTACGCAGTATGATGCTGTTTTTCACGTATTTAGGCTCATTTTATCCAACTTTGCTTGTATCGATTGGCTTTGCTCTGCTACTCGTTCGGATGCGACAATATCGTGAAGCGATCATGCTATTACCCACGATGGGTGGCGCATGGATATTGAACACATTGCTCAAATGGCATTTTATGCGTCCGCGACCAGAGCTAGAATTCTGGGCGCCTGCGTCTGGCTACAGCTTCCCAAGTGGTCACGCGACGATTGCTGCTGCGATGTATGGCATGCTGTTCTTCATCTGGGCACGCTATCGTAAGCAACAAGGCAAGCGCATGCTGCCTGCGATCCTCTGTGGTATTATACTGATTGTGACCATCGGCACGACCCGCATTTATCTAGGTGTACACTACCCAACCGATGTGCTTGCTGGATTTTTCAGTGGTTTTTGGTGGTTTGCGGCGTGTGCTTACTGTCTCTTTTTGTGGCAAACGAAGCGCCCTAGACAGCCTTTGCAAGGCAAGGAGTAAGGTCACACTTATGTTTCATGCTGCATAAACCATGTTTATATACGAAGTAAGACCGCAGCAACCAATTGCTGGGAGATATGCTGAAAAGCATGATATCTAAATCCTGATGAACTGCTATAAGGCACAGCGTACAGCCGTCTTATAACAGAAGGAGGCATGGCTTATGTGGGGAATTATTATTAGCATCGTGCTTGCCATTATTATCGGTGTGATCGGCAATGCTCTTGCAGGCGATAACATGCCTGGTGGCATTATCGGCGCAGCGATTGCCGGATTTATCGGCGCATGGCTAGGCGCACTCGTATTTGGTAACTTTGGTCCAGTGATTGGCGGCTTTGCGATTATACCTGCCATTCTCGGTACAGCGATTTTTGTTTTTTTGCTTGGATTGGTATCCGGATTGCTACGTCGATCCGCGTAACTACCACCGAGCTTAAATATAGGCCATACTTTTGGTAAGCGATACTTCCATTATCCGACTCCTAAGAGAAGCTTCACTCGATCGTCTATGGCTAGGTCCTCCCATGGAGGATGTATATGCTATTCAATGTAACTTATACTAATTCAAGGAGTGATTGTTCATGAACGAAGCAGAAAAAGAGTATCCAGTACAAAGCAGTTCCACATTTCTGAAAGGTGTATTTATCGGGGGATTGATTGGTGCAGCTGCTGCTCTGCTGTTCTCTCCTAAACCTGGTCGTGAGCTGCGTGAAGACATCTCCGACAAGCTGTCTGTTGCTGGCGAGAAAACGAAATCCGTTTACAATACAGTGTCCGATCAAACTGCACAAGCAGCAGGTCTGATCAGCGACAAAACCGTAGAGCTGGCTAGCACAGTGGGTAACAAAGCGACTGAGCTGGCACAAAACGTAGCAACAAAGGCTTCCGAGATCACTACCAAAGTAAAAGATGGCGTAACGCCAACACCAGAGCAGGAAAACGCGAAAGACAACATCATTAACCATGTAGCAGAAGCATCCAAAAACATCGCTGAAGATGTGAAAGATGCCAAAAATGATATCAGTAAAGAAGTAGGCAAAGCGGCTGATAATGTAAAACAAGACGCTAAACCACTGACTCCTGACAACAAGTAAAATCTATTCCGGCGCATTATCGTCGCCAAGAGAATGATACATGATCATAGCCGGCTCATTGCAGTCGGCTATTTCTCTGTCCAGTACACCAATTCATCTGAGAGCGAGGGAACAACATGGCCGACAAAGACGACAAGCAGCTATCCCCTAACCCGCCAAGGGTAGTAGAACCGCCCGATACGATACGTGAGCATCCGTTCGAGCTTCGACACGAGGTGAAGCGCCTGAACGAACGCCTCGACCAGCTCACCGCCGCTCTCGACAAAGCCGAGATCAAGGACATTATCGAAAACTATAGCAGCGTCAAAAAACGCATCCTGACCAACTTCGTCGCCGGCGCCGCCCGCGGCTTGGGCCTATCACTCGGTACCATCGTCATACTCGCCCTGCTCGGTTACCTGCTGTCCCTACTGGTCAGCTTCAACCTCCCCGTCATCGGCGACTATATCGGCGAACTGCTCAAATACGTAAACACCTCCCAAAGCGGACGTTAATACCTAGAGCCTATTTTCATCAAGCCGTACCAACATATAACATACCAATAATCCTCCATTGATCCGCAAGTTACGGCTGCGATCAAAGGAGGATTATTTTGCTTATTGATTGAATGCCTTTTTCTGCTCGTCTCTCAAAATGCTTCATCTCCTCTGCTCTTACCACGCAGGGAAGTAATACATTCATCTAAGCAGGCGTAGCAAAGGAATAGGTTTGCGGTTTGCGGTTTGCGGTTTGCGGTTTGCGGTTTGCGGTTTGTGATAAAGATAATAGCTGAATTGCCAAATGCTCATGCTACCAGCCAAGGTAGCTTTCAAATTCAATTTTTAATGGATAAGAATTCCCGAAAATGAAATATATAAGATCAATATGTATAAATTCCGAAGAACTATATGCTGTATTTGTTATTAAATTGTATTTAAAAAAAGTCGTATGATATAAGCCGCACAGAACGGAGGCAAGGAAATAAGGGGAAAGGACGACTTTGGAGGGGCGGGAATCTTCATTTTCACCTCATCCAAAAGATTCCCGCGGCTCCACCCGAGTCCGTCCCCTTATTCCTTGCCGGAGTGGTCCCCCACTTACACATCCACTCTCACTCAATCCCAAAACCACAACCCATCCAAGCCAAATATAATCACCTTTAAACATCATGAAAAATCCTCAACATACTCACTACGCAAAAGAAAATCACACTTCCAAGTCCCATTTTCAATTCCCACCCCATCATCCCTAAGCAAAAACAATTCAAAAAAGGTATGCCCTTCCCCTCCACCCTGTAGAGAGAAAAGCATACCTTTATTCCATTGCCAACATCGACAATTGTAATCGATCCATCATTAATCCCATGCGGTTATCCTGATGAGGATGCATTCGACATGATCTGCTTGAGCTTCTCAGTCGCACGCTTCTGGATACGCGATACACTCATCTGGGATACGCCCAGCTTTTGTGCAATCGCACGCTGAGATTGTCCTTCCTGAAATGCCAGCAGCAATACCTTTTGCTCCTGCTCTTTCAGTTGGCTCAGTGCTTGCTGTAGATCCATGCGTTTTTCTACCGCATCATAATCGTTCACATCGGCACTGATCAGCTCACCCAGGGTTGCGGCGCTTTCTTCCTGGGACAATGGAGAATCCAGCGAAACGTAGTGATAGCATTCGCGTCCAGCCAATACTTCAATCGTTTCCTCCTCAGATAGATCCAAAAATCCAGCAATTTCGCGCACGCTCGGGGAACGCTCCAGCTTCACGGTCAGTTCGTCAATCGCCTGCTGTACCAGGGCTCCCTTTTCCTTAATTCGGCGTGGAACCTGTATGTACCATGATTTATCACGCAGAAAGTTTTTCATGTGACCAATCATGCTTTTCATCGCATACGGTTCAAAAGGAATCCCCAAGGAAATATCATACTGCTGCAAAAGACGAATAAGTGCCATCTGCCCAACCTGATACAAATCCTCATACAGGTCAGGGCGATTACGAGCGATTTTACCTGCGGCCATTTTGACCATAGGCTCGTACTTTTTGATCAGTACAGTCGCAATATCGTTGTCTTTTGTTTGTTGATACTCCCAGATCAGGCCGATTGCCTCGTCCATCGATTCGGGGGGAGTCACTTTTTCACTCATACTCTTTCCTCGCTTCGAGCAAGGCTTTTGGACATAGTCACGCGTGTACCCTGACCTGCCACATTCTCGATACGGACATCATCCATCAACGCCTGCATCAGATAAAAGCCCAGTCCGCCGATCTGGACATCGCTCAGTTCTTTGTCGTGAAGCGTCGTCTGGTCAGCCATTTCTTTCACCGTTTCGAAGCTCTCCCCTTCGTCCTCAACGATGATCGACAACGTCTCTTCACCGATTTCAAAAATAACATCGATATGACCGCCATCCTGGCCGTATGCATACAATACAGAGTTGTTGCATGCTTCGGAGACAGCTACCTTCATATCTTCAATATCTTCATAGGAAAAACCCATTTTAGAGGCGATTCCGTATAAATTTAGGCGTACCACATCTACAAATTCTGCAGTGGCGGGCAGATTAAGTATCACTTTTTGAGTATCAGCTTTCATGCTATGTTCGATCCTTTCCTAGTGGGAATTCTCCTGAGGGGCGAAAAACTTGGCGATTCCGGTCATTTCAAACAGCTTTTGAATGTTGGAAGGAACTTCTTCAACGGCAAAGCTAGCATTCATGCCATGTCGTGCTTTGAGGATAGAAAGAAGAATACCAATACCGGTACTATCGATGTATTTCAAATCCTTCATGTTAACGATCAGATCCTGTTCTGCATTGCCAACAAGCGGCTCCATCACAAGACGAAAGTCGGGTGCTACAGACAGATCCATTTCCCCACTAACAAATACCGTGCAGGACTGCTCATCCATCTGGGTTACTGCATTAAATTTCTCATTTTTGTTGGTAGTCATAGACATTCTCCCCTGAACAATGGTTTCTTTACTAATAACCCAACGCCGAAAGCACTGAAACATTCGGCATCAGATCGGCCGATCACTATACCGACAATAAATAACCATTAATTTAATTATTATCCATTAAATGGTTGTATAAACAACTATCCGATCGCTGTGATCCATGCTCTGGATACTCAGCGGTATGCGATAACGACAACCTCTTCCAAGCTGTGCGCTTCTTACAAAAGAACGAAGTAGCGGCTAGGTTTAGTAGACTGTTTTTTTGGCTTCAAATCTTCCCAGCTCCGACGAGTATCTTTCCAGTATGCTTTTTACACTTGCCATTTTGACGGGCTTGCTAATATAGTCGTCCATACCTGCGGCAAAGCAGCGTCCCTTGATTCCCTCCATCACATCGGCGGTCATCGCAATAATCACACTATGTTCACCATTCACAAGCTGACGAATCCGGCGCGTTGCTTCCAGACCATCAATATTAGGCATCTGCACATCCATAAAAATATAATCGTACGTATGATGACTTGCCATACGAATCGCTTCTTCACCATCATCTGCTGTATGCGGATGATAGCCAAGACGCTCTAGCATCGTTACCATAAGCTTCTGATTAATCGGATGATCGTCCACAATCAAAATATGCGGGATCTGGCTTCCTTGCTGAAGCAGACTCGTTGGACGTTCCTCCAGATGAGTCGTTTCCAGCTCACTCATTATATATTCTCTAGCCGAAATGGTAAATGCAAATACCGCTCCCCCCTGCGCTTCCATCTCATCGCAGGCAAGCTGGATATCGCCACCCATCATCTGCACCAGATTTTTGCAAATGGCTAGCCCTAGACCGGTGCCGCCATATTTGCGTGTAAGTGAAGAGTCCAATTGGGAAAAAGGCTGGAACAGCTGCTCACGCTTCTCCTGCGCGATACCGATGCCTGTATCCTTCACCTTAAACTGGAGCTCCATTCGTCCGTCCTGCTTGCCTGTGCATTGCACCTCCAGGTATACACCACCGCGCTCAGTGAACTTGACCGCATTGGCAGTCAGATTAATAAGCACCTGGCGCAAGCGTGCCATATCGCCAAATAAGTACGCTGACACCTCGTCGCTAATGCGATACACTAGCTCCAAATCCTTTTTCGAGGCTTCCATCGAAAATAGACCGAACACTTCAGACAAACACGCTTCCAGTGAAAATGGATGCTCTTCCAGCTCCATTTTCCCGGATTCCATTTTGGTAAAGTCCAAAATATCGTTAATGACCATGACGAGCGCATCCGCACTGCTGCGGATAATCTCAGCATAGTCCTTTTGTTCCGATTGCAGCTCGGTTTCCATGAGCAGGTCGATCATGCCGATCACACCATTCATTGGTGTACGAATCTCATGACTCATCATCGCCAGAAATTCCGTTTTCGCCTTCGCCGCAATCTCAGCGTCTTCCTTGGCACGGATGAGCTCCTGATTCATTTTTTCTAGCTCCAGCGTTTTTTGCTGTAGTTGCATCGATTGCGTTTTGTGACGTTTGTTCGTTAAGTACATGTTCACAAAGCCCTCGATTTTGGACTTGAGAATCTGTGGGATGAACGGCTTCACCATGTAATCGATCGCACCGGCAGAATAACCGGCGAATAGGTGCTCAGCTTCTTTGCTGTTGGCAGAAATGAAGATGATCGGTATCTCCTTCGTCTTCTCCCGCGCTTTGATCAGCTTAGCCGTCTCGATACCATCCATGCCCGGCATCTGAACATCCAGCACAATCACAGCAAACTCGTCCTTAAGTAAACAACGCAGCGCTTCCTCTCCCGAGGTCGCTTTGACCAGATTATAGCGTTCACTTTCAAGGACGGCTTCCAGTGCGAGCAAGTTTTCAGGTCGATCATCTACAAGCAAGATGTGAATCGGTTCATGAAACCTCATGGAATCCCCCTACATTCTCTAGTTAATTTTCCGGTACACCTTTTCCATACGATCCAGCGGTTCATAGCTATCACTATAGCCAGTAAACTGCATCGATTCCTTGGAGCCAAGCACCAATATACCAAAGCGGCTCAGACTCTCATGAAACAAGCCATGCACACGCTCACGCAATTTATCATCAAAATAGATCATAACATTTCTGCAAAGAATGACGTTGAACTCGTTAAACGAACGATCCGTCGCCAGATTATGCTCAGCAAATATAATATGCTTACGCAAAAATGGCTGGAAGATAACGGACTGATAACGAGCGGTATAGTATTCGGAGAACGAGCGTGTACCGCCCGCCTCCAGATAATTTTTCGTATACAGTTGCATACGCTCAATACCGAATACACCTTCTCTGGCTTGCTGAAGCGAGCGATTGTTCATATCGGTTGCATAGATTCTCGCCTTGTCCAGCAGTCCTTCCTCATGAAGCAAAATCGCCATCGAATACACTTCTTCGCCGGTTGAACAGCCTGCATGCCAGATGCGAATATAAGGATACGTACGCAGTAACGGTACGACCTTTTCACGGAACATACGAAATAGATGCGGATCACGGAACATCTCCGTGACTGGGATCGACAGGTTTTGTACCAGTCGTTCAAAGCACGAACGGTCATGAAGTACACGCTCCTGCAATGCCGAAATCGATCCTAGCTTTTCCGAATGCACATGATGCCAGATGCGCCGGGTTAACGAAGCGCGGGCATAATTGCGAAAATCATATCCGTATAGCCGATGCATGCCTTCTAGCAGCAGATCAATTTCTATATGTTCCCGTTCCGCAAGATTCGTTGCAAGCTGACTTTCACCCTGGGGCGATTCGGTTGTACTGGTTATTTGCTCATGATCGATTGGTGTCATTTCTTTTCAGCCCCAATTCTATTCACTCTTGGCTTGTTGCCTGTTTATCATTACTCAAGTCTAACGCTTGAGTTCCATATTATTACATTAAATCGATGGATTAAAAAGCCAACGTTCTACATTATACTTCATTTACCCACTTTTGCCTTCTACGAATACAGCCAAACTCGCATTAATGATAAAAGTTGATCCGTCTGGATTGGTTTTTTTACATAATCCGATGCGCCAGCCTCGATGCACTTGGAGCGATCGTCCTTCATCGCCTTGGCAGTGAGTGCGATAATCGGTAGCTTGTCATGCTCTGGCATCTGGCGAATAAGTCGCATCGCTTCATATCCATCCATCTCTGGCATCATCATATCCATCAGCACCAGATCAAATTCCTGCTGCTCCACCAGCTCGACCGCTTCGCGACCATTCTCTGCAAAGGTCACATCCATCCGGTAGCCTTCCAGCACACTCGACAGAGCGAACACATTGCGTACATCATCATCCACAAGCAGAATACGTTTGCCTTCGAACAGCGTCTCTTTATTGTGTAGCTTCTGCAAAATACGGCGCTTATCCTCCGGCAAATCAGCCTCAACGCGGTGCAGGAATAAGGTTGTCTCGTCCAACAAGCGCTCTGGCGATTTGACATCCTTGACGATAATCGACTCAGCGTACTTACGAAGCTGTGTTTCTTCCTTATTGTCCAGCTCCTTACCTGTGTAAATGATGATCGGCAGATCGCGTAGACGCTGATCATCACGAATACGATCCAGCAGCTCAAAGCCTGTCATATCGGTCAGCATCAGATCCAGTACCATACAATCGTAACGCTTCGCATCCAGCTCCTGCAATGCTTCCTGTCCGGTTGATACAGCGGTAATTGCGACATCATCATGATCGATCAGTTCGATAATCGACTTACGCTGAATCTCGTCATCCTCTACAATCAGCAGCTGCTTCAAGCCCTGCTCGGTATACGATTGGAGATGATTGAAGGCTTTCTCAAGCGATTCCTTGCTGGATGGCTTTTTCAGGTAAGCGATCGCTCCCATCATCAGTCCCTGCTTCACATCATCCATGACGGAAATCACATGCACCGGAATATGACGGGTTGCTGCATTGCTTTTCAGATCACTCAGAATCGACCAGCCATCCATAACAGGAAGCTGAATATCCAGAATAATGGCGTCTGGATTGTATGTTTTTGCCATCTGCAAGCCGGTATCTCCCTGCATCGCCACCAGTGCGCGGAAGCCGCGTCCACGTGCCATATCCATCAGAATACGTGCAAACTTCGGATCGTCCTCGATAATGAGTAGCACTTTATCACTGGCTGCGATACGATCGCGGTCATCCTCCAGCATATCTGGCAGCTGCTGTGGAGGTAATGGCTCGACTGAACGATTGCGTCCACTCTGCTGCTGGAGCAGATGGGCTGTCTGATCCGATGGCATATAAGCCGAACTCACATGATCGACAGATGTAGCTGCGGAATTCACTGGCTGATCCACATCAGACGGCGATAGCTTCGGCAGATAGAGCGTGAATGTACTGCCACGTCCTTCCTCCGAGCGAACTGTAATTCCACCACCCAGCAAGCGTGCTAGCTCACGGCTAATCGATAATCCCAGTCCGGTACCGCCGTATTTACGACTTGTTGTACCATCGACCTGTTGGAATGCCTCGAAGATCAGATCGAGCTTATCCTGTGGAATACCGATACCACTATCGGTCACCTTGATTGCAATATACGAGGAGTCCTTACGCAAATACACAGGCAAGTCGGTGCCTGTCGATTCCTCCAGTGACATTTCGATAAAGCCCTTCTCTGTAAACTTGAAGGCATTGGACAGCAGGTTACGCAGCACCTGCTTGACGCGATGCTCGTCGGTCACGAGCGCTTCCGGCACACCATCGGCAACCGAGATGCGCAGATCGATATTTTTCTTCGCTGCGACTGGGGCAAAGTTCATATTGACGAACGTTTCCAATGCTTGAACAGGCACCAGCTCACGATTAATTTCCATTTTGCCAGCATCGACCTTGGACAGATCTAGAATTTCGTCGATCATTTTGAGTAGATCCGCACCGGACATATAGATTGTGCTCGCATATTCCAGCTGCTTGTCGGTCAGATTACCATCCTTGTTCTCCGTCAATAGCTGTGACAGGATGAGTAGACTATTCAGCGGTGTACGCAGCTCATGCGACATATTCGCCAGGAACTCGGACTTGTATTTGCTTGTCACAGCAAGTTGCATCGCCTGCTGCTCGAGCTGGAACTTACTCTGCTCGATCTCTTCATTTTGTTCCTCTGCATGCTGTACCTGCTCTTCCAGCTCACGGGTCTTCGCAATCAATTCATTGTTAAAATGCTCCAGCTCCTCCTGCTGACGCTGCAACAGGTCTTCGGAACGCTTCAACTCCTCGGTCTGCTCCTCCAGACGCTCATTCGAGCGACGTAGCTCCTCCTGCTGCATTTGCAGCTCTTCGGACTGGCTTTGCAGCTCTTCCGTTAAGGCTTGCGACTCACGTAGCAACTGCTCAACATGCATACGACGGTTGATGTTGTTCACAATCACACCGAGATCCTGTGTGAGCATATGCAATAGCTGCTTTTGCAGAGAGGTGAAGCCTTGTAGCGATGCTAGCTCGATCACGCCCAGCAGTTCATCCTCGAACAATACCGGATAGATGAGCAGGCTTTTCGGCTGTGCTCCACCCAGTGACGAGTTGACTGGAAAATAACCCGGCGGCACATCGTCGATCATAAGCGGCTGACGATCCGCTGCACATTGTCCAGTTAGACCTTCGCCGATATACAGCTCTTTCCGTGCATCGATCTGGCCCTCAGCCGCATACGCTGCGAGCAGCTGGATTCGATCCGGTGCTTCTGGTGTACGTAAATAGAGATGACCCATCTGCGCACTGAGTCGTGGGGCAAACTCGTTAAGAAAGGTCTGTGCACTTTGTTGAAGCGAGCTTACGCCGCGAAGAAGCTCGGTAATGCGTGCCGTGTTGGAATCGAGCCAGGACTGATCTTCTTTAGCCTGACGATATTTATCCTCCAGCTTGCGCTTTTCCTGTAGATCGGCTGCCATTTTTTGAAAGACTCTAGCGACTTCACCCATCTCATCCGTCGACTTTACACGCATACGACGAATCGCACCAAAGCGCTCCTCGGAGAAGCCCTTGATCATCGTCGATACTACGCCCAGCCCCTTACTAAAGCTTGGTACAATCCACAGCATCACTAATAAGCTGAGCAGAATGCCCAGCCCCATCACATAGGTTGTGATGCGAATGGAGTTCTGGTACGCCATATTGGCAGCATCGATTTCCTTATCAATCGCATTGTCCTGGTACTCGGACAATACAGTAATGCTATCGCCCAGATTCGTCTGCGCACTCAAGCCAACCTTTGTCCGATAATCGTTGGCAGCCGCAATCTGGTCACTCGCCAGAATATCGGTTACCTGACGAGCATATTCTACATAGCTCGCCCAATTCGTAGACACGGTCGC
Organism: Paenibacillus hunanensis; assembly: GCF_034055775.1. Taxonomy (NCBI): domain Bacteria; kingdom Bacillati; phylum Bacillota; class Bacilli; order Caryophanales; family Paenibacillaceae; genus Paenibacillus; species Paenibacillus hunanensis. Next base: position 4,836,881 of record NZ_CP139194.1, read on the forward strand.
AATAAGCTGCCTTTCCTCGGGTGTATCCGCGCCGGCAGATAGTAGCTTCAAATTGCCTTCGCCGCTCGCAATCGTTTGTTCAATCAGATTACGCGTCTGCTCTGGTGGCTGAGATGAAGCACTCAACAACAGATTCGCCACTTCACGGGCGATCACATTCATTTCTGAGCGAACATCAGTCGAATAGCGTACCTTCAGATAGCGCTCCTGGTAGACCTTGTCGAGCTGTTCATTCATGTAGTTCATGCGGTCATACGTAATAAAGCCCAGCGTCATCAGAATAATAATGATGACACTGAACCCCAGTACGAGCTTTGTACGCAGCTTCATTCACTGTCCGTCCCTTCATGTAGCGAAATCCACACCAGACATTTATCGTCATCGCGATCAGACGGTGCGCCAACCTCGAAAAACATCCTTTGAATTTCGTCTTTATCCAGCTTATGGTTACCTGCTAATTCATCGATTAAAAATTGAATCTGTACATCCTGATCACCTTCCACAGCTTCCAGTAATCCATCGGTATACAGCACCAGATGACCTTCACCTTCGTAATGGAAGCTTTTCGATTCCATATCGATTCGATCAAATAGTCCAACTGGCGGCGCCGTCGTACCCAGACGAGTCACTTCGCCTTGATCCGCAAAAAATAGCCCTGGCGGATGCCCTGCGTTCACATAATCGACGCGCTTGTACTTCGTATCTACAACAAGATAGATCGCTGTAAAATAATATTGTACGAGCTGGTTCTCAATATGAAGCTGATTAAAGCGTCGATTCAGCTCCTGAATAACCTTCTCCGGTTCCACATATGTAGTGACCGTATCCTTAAGTACGGAAGCGATAAACATACAGAACAACGATGATGAAATTCCGTGTCCCATCATATCCAGCAAAATAATACCGTATCGTCCTTCGCCAAGCGGATACCAGGCATACAGATCACCTGCTAGCTCAAAGGAAGGCTTATATAACGCCTCAATCTGGAAATGAGGGTCATGAATTGGTGTACTTAGCACCGCATGCTGAACGAGACTTGCCAGCTTGAGTTCTTCCTGAATGTGCTGATCGCGTTCCTTATGCCAGTCCTTCTCATGCTTGAGTCGCAAGGCAAGACGAATACGTGCCATCAGCTCGACCTTGTTAATCGGCTTGGTCACATAGTCGACAGCGCCAGCATCCAGCGCTTCAGCCAGCTTTTTTGAATCGCCTACAGCAGTAACCATAATAACAGGAATGTCACGTAGCTTCTCATCCTGTTGTAGTAAGCGACAGGCTTCAATTCCGTCCATTTCTGGCATCATCATATCCAGCAAGATCAGATCAACTTCGTTTGCTTTGGATCGTGAGATCGCATCCGATTCACCTACGCCCAGATGCTGAAACATTTCTCTGGCCGAGGAGGAGGTTACGATATTGGTGTATTGCTCTCTTTTCAAAATCTCACGGATAATGATGACATTAGTCGGATTATCATCAACGATTAATATATTCATACATTCTCCTCATTCCTTCATTTCTGCTTGTCCCAAAAGGACTATATCCAAAACTCGTCAAAAAACCTTCAACACCACCGAGCAGGTGGAGTTGAAGGTATTGTCCAACAATTCAAGGCCCTTGCGGGGACGATGGTCTATGATTTTGATACAACCTCTTGGATCGCCCTCGGTGCATCGACTTCTCAACATTGCCGAACATCATCGTATCTGCTCATAGTGCTTCAAGTATGACGACGAGCAATGACCAGCACCTTGCCTTTATCTAATTCTTCTTCATAAAAGTCAGCTTCTTCTTTGGTGAAGCCGAGCGATGTCATCTTGGAACGAAGCTCGTCACCACGGGAACGAAATACGTTTGCCAGCGAATCGAATAAGCCTTCTTCCTTGATGCCAATCTCCTGTGTACCTGCGGTATCAGCGATTTTATCCGTGCGATCCTTCTGATGAGCCAGCACGAAAATATCATCAAAGCCATACCCTGTACTTTTCAATTCATTCACGACTTCAACTGCCTGTGTTCCATTTTCTACAACTTTTCCATAAGGTTTCGCATCAGTAGCACTCATGTTGTTCACCTTCCAGTTTAAAGTTTGTCAAAATGGTCATTGGTTCCATTAACCCGATCCTTCGCATTTGAAACACAACATTCGCTAATTTTTTTAAAATATTAAAATAATCGGCGAATCGCGTCAAACCCTGTCATGCGCTGCCTTCATCATCACTTATTGTGACCACACATCGAAAATATCGGCACTCACAATATGACCGGTATCAGGATCAGTAAATACTTTAAAGGCATAAAAATCATTATTGTAGCCTTCGCCATCGTCAGCTGTAAACTGCGGCGTGCCAAGTGCACGGGTAATCTCCTGCTTATTCAGCGCAATATGCTGACCATCCAGCTCTACCGCACCAGCTTTCACTGGTACACTAATATAGTAGATCAAACCATCGTCCATCAAGCCTACAGTCAGGTCATCATACCGATACTCGGTATAACCGGCTTGCGTTTGAGTAATCTCGGCAGGTTTACCCAGCTTATGCAGCAGATCCGCCTTCGAATCCTCTAGCGACACGCCATTCAGCGTACTGTACGTATGGTGATGATCCTCATAGACGGCATCGGATACGGATGGTTCAGCTACAGCAGTCGCAATCCGAATGCCTTGATCCGGTGTGGAAGAAGCATATTGAGCAGTTTGTACAACCGCAGTTGGCTGTACGGGAGCAGCAGATACTTGATCGTAACCGGCGTCAGGGGACAATATTCCAGCGAGCAACATCATGAGAGTAATCATCGTCTCACCCTTTCTACGGTCTACCTCTTGTGTAACACTTGCCAGCCTGTCTACAAAATCAACTTAACGCGAAGGAGATTTACGCATTCTTTGCCAGATGTTGGCGGCGATATCAACCACATTCATCCAGGCACCTTGCTTGCCGCCATATGTAGCAGCGTACGATTGTAATGTACGATCTTCCGGTGTTGAAGCTTTGACCATACCATGTGGATTCTCAGCAGACTCGTGATGGCTACCAGCGGACTTCATACGCTCGAATACCGCGCCCGTCACTTCTTTTGTCTTGAATGTCAGTTCCTTCACAACTTCGGTTACTTCACTCAGCACAACACCCAGATTATTTACAGAATCAACAACTGGATCAACCTGCTTCAGCTTGTGATCGACGTTGGCGGTAATATCGTTGACGGTACGAATCGTCTGCTTGACCTCATAAGTCAGCTCTTCCATCGTCTTCTGAACATCTTTCAATGTTGCGGATACATTATCCAGCGAATCTTTAGCTGCGAGTAAAACTTTGACTAGAAATACAACAAGTACGGCGAATGCGATCGCGATAACCGCGATACTGATATCGATGATCATAGATAGGTCCTCTCCTTCGTCACGATAGAAATTTGGGATGTCCTCCGAGGTAATTCCTCATGTATGGATGTTACTCATAACTACCCGCCAGCCCATACCACGAAACAAAAAGTACAAGCTTGCCGACTTGTCAAAGCGCTTGTTTCAAACGGAAAAACACGGGTTAACCATTCACTACCGACACTTCACGAAAGAAGGTGAGCATCCATGCTGAAATGGTCCGTTATTTTTCTAGTCATCGCAATCGTAGCCGGAATCTTTGGCTTCTTTGGCCTGGTGGAGGCAGCGGCAACTATCGCTAAAGTTCTGTTCTTCCTGTTCCTGATTCTGTTTGTGGTGAGTCTGTTGACCGGACGTCGAAAGACGTATTAGCAGGTAGCCCAACATACGAGTAGATTGCCAGCGGCAGACTATTCCGATTATACGCGATAACGTAAAAAAAGCGAAAAAAGCATGATGATCCTGCAAAGGGTCATGGTGCTTTTTTCGCGTGGTGTTATCTCCATAATATACGAGGGATTCTCCATAAATCCAGCTCAAATGTTAACGTAAGCTGATCTTTGCCAAAGGTCAGCTCCTTCACTTTGGCTACAGCAGGAATATACTTGGTTAGTGAAATACGAATCGGCTCTAGCTGCGGCCAATCGAATGCGCCATGCTTCACGATCGTATGTCGATGTGTGAGTACCAGCTCATTGCCTTCACGCACAGCATCAAAATCGAGCAAGCCGCCAAATGGAATGCCCCACAGGCTCCCTCTTACATCCGCTTGCACCACCGAGCCCTGCCAGCTAAACTCCGCTCCAGTCACTTTAATTCCTGGAGGAAAATGCTCTGCCCGATCCAGCAGCTCCTGCGTTGCCACATCGTTAAACTCCGCTGGTGTGAGTGTGGTTTCGAGCTTGCGCTGCTGAACCATCTGGATAATTTTCGCCTTGAGATCAATATCATTGTGCGTTAGACCTGGACTGCGTTCCGGTGCAATCATCCAGGCAAGCCAGCATACCGCTGCTGCCACCAGCAACGCAAGCACCAGCAGGCTGCCAAGCAATCGACGCCATAGCCTTCTACGCGGTGAATGCGATGACTTAGGTGTATTCTCTGGTGAAAAAGGCTTCTGCTTCGCTCTCGCTTCCTTATCCGATTGTTGGTGCTGATCTCCTGATTGCGTCAACGAAACGGCCTCCATTTCTGTGCAGAGACGCCGTGAACTCAGTGTGAATTCAGATTTCCTTCGGCTCTACATGCACATGTACATAATGAATATTATGCACTTTGGCCATCGTATCTTCAACCCGATCGGTAATATCGTGGCTGTCGCTCACCGACATATCCGCTGCCACCTCGATAATGACATCAACCAGAATCTGGCTACCATTGACCCGTGCCTTGATATCCTTGATCGACTCTACACCTGGAATCGAAGCGATCGTTTCTCTCAGCTCCGGTAACTCTTTTTCATCAAAGCCATCGGTTAGACGGTGCATGGACTCCTGTAAAATATCCCATGCCGTTTTGCAAATAAGCAGGCCAACGACCAGTGCAGCAGCTACATCCAGCCACGGCATACCGAATTGGGAGCCGATAATACCAACCGCTGCGCCAATGCTAACCATGGCGTCCGACAGATTATCCTTAGCTGTCGCCAATAATGCCTGACTATTCGTACGGCGAGCCAGTGCCAGATTGTAACGATATACACCATACATAATCGCCGCACAAAAGATTGCCACTGCTGCCAGCCACGGCTCGGGTGCTTGCTCATGCCCTCGGAACAGGGAACTGACCGCATCAATCAACACCTGAATGCCAACCATCGCCATAATTAATGAGGCGATGAGAGCCGCCACCGTCTCTGCACGAAAATGACCGTACGCATGATCCGAATCTGGCGGCTTACGAGCAATCCGCAAGCCGATCAGTACAGCAATCGAAGCGACAATATCCGTGAGATTATTCATACCGTCCGCGCGCAATGCGCTGGACAGGAATACATAGCCAAGAACGAGTTTGAACGTAGATAGTACCAGATACGATACAATACTGAGCCATGCCCCACGCTCGCCTTCTTTTAAATTCTGATACACATCCACCATTTCACTAGATCCTCCTACACTCGGAAGCAAGCTTATACCCTGGCTCCCGATTTCATCTGTTCATCTTAACAAATGAAATTATTGTGGGTCTAGAGAAACGTTGTAGGGGTGGGCAAACCTTTTAGCCTGTTGTAAATGTTGTAGTGTCGGGCAAATCATGTGGTGGGGGTGAAAATCTGTAACGGGGTGTAAACAGTTTTGCATTGGGGAAAGATGTGGATGTCGAATGATTTTGTTTAATATAGTGAACAGGGATGGGGATTTTAAGATGTTTTTGGTGTTCTTTTGAAGTGTAAAGCGGTGAAAGTTAGTTGAGCGATGGAGCTGCAACCACTCCGGGAAGGAATAAGGGGACGGACTCAGTGGAGCCGCGGGAATCTTTTGGATGAGGAAGAAATGAAGATTCCCGCAGCTCCAAAATCGTCCTTACCCCTTATTTCCTTCCCTCCGTTCTGTGCTCTTCTCAACATTATGGTTTTCTGAAGATGAATACCAAAACATTAATCGTACATATAGAGAATGTTCGTTCAATAAGAATTCTATACGTTTATACGAAATGAAAATCACTTAGTGGGGTTAGGCAAATCATTTTACTGCTTGTCATCTGGGAATCTTTATTTCTGCTTACTCCAAACGGTTCCTTAGGCTCCATACGAGTCGATCTCCTTCCTACGTCTTTATTCTTCCTTCCTTTAGTAGTGTGTATGTCTAGCAAAACATCTTTCGTACATGTTCTAAATTTAGAAGATACGATATGTCTTACATAAATTAAAAGGTATATCTGTATGTTGAGCAAAACGGATTTTTACCTAGGAGGGGTAAAGGCAGTAAAGGGAGATAGCAAAAAGCCTGAGCGGTCGGGGACATTTTCATATCCCTGAACGTTCAGGCTGAGCATTACGTTATTAAAATCGCGTTATGCGGATGAGAGAGGTATCGGCTTATACTTCAACCGGATACATTTTTTCGCGCATTTCTTGAATTTCTTTGCTTTCCAGATATTCATCATAGCTCATCATGCGATCGATGATGCCGTTAGGCGTGATCTCGATGATGCGGTTCGCAATCGTTTGTACGAACTGATGGTCATGAGACGTGAACAGGATCGTTCCGTCAAAGTCGATCAGACCGTTATTGAGTGCAGTGATCGATTCAAGATCCAAGTGGTTCGTTGGCTCGTCCAGCAGCAGGACGTTACCGCCCATCAGCATCATGCGGGACAGCATGCAGCGAACCTTCTCGCCCCCGGACAGTACGCTTGCTTTTTTCAAAGCTTCGTCGCCGGAGAACAGCATACGACCGAGGAATCCGCGCAGGAACGATTCATCCGGGTCTTTGGAATATTCGCGCAGCCAGTCTACCAGCGTCACGTCTACACCGTCAAAGTAAGCGGAGTTGTCGTTCGGGAAGTATGCTTGAGATGTAGTTACACCCCATTGATATGTTCCTGCATCCGGCTCTACCTCGCCCATGAGGATTTGGAACAGCGTTGTTTTCACATTGCCGTTTGGACCAACTAATGCGATTTTGTCGCCTTTGTTTACGGTCAGAGTCAGGTTGTCGATGACTTTTTCGCCATCTACTGTTTTCGTCAGACCATCGATCAGCAGCAATTGCTTACCTGCTTCGCGCTCACCTTTGAAGTTAATGAACGGATATTTACGGTTAGATGGACGAATGTCATCCAGCGTAATTTTATCGAGCATTTTTTTACGGGAAGTTGCTTGCTTGGACTTGGATTTGTTGGCACTAAAGCGTTGGATAAACGCCTGTAGTTCCTTCACCTTGTCTTCTTTTTTCTTGTTTTGCTCACGGCTCAGTTGCAGCGCAAGCTGACTGGACTCGTACCAGAAGTCATAGTTACCTACGTACATCTGGATTTTACCAAAGTCGATATCCGCGATATGCGTACAAACCGTGTTCAGGAAGTGACGGTCGTGACTGACTACGATAACAGTGCCGTCATACGATGCAAGGAAGTTTTCCAGCCAGTGAATGGACTCGATGTCCAAGTGGTTGGTAGGCTCATCCAGCAGCAGGATGTTCGGGTTACCGAACAATGCTTGTGCCAGCAGGACGCGTACTTTCTCGTTGCCGTTCAATTCCTTCATCATTTTGTATTGCATTTCGTTGTCGATACCGAGACCGTTCAGCATCTCAGCGGCTTCCGCTTCAGCTTCCCAACCGTTCATTTCAGCGAATTCTGCTTCCAGCTCGCCAGCACGCATGCCATCTTCATCACTGAAGTCTGCTTTTGCGTACAGTGCATCTTTTTCTTTCATAATATCGTACAGGCGTTTGTGACCCATAATTACAGTCTCCAGCACCTGAAACTCATCATATTCCGATTGGTTCTGTTTCAGAATCGCCATACGCTCGCCTGGAGTGATATGCACATCGCCTTCGTTCGGCTCCACTTCGCCAGACAGAATTTTTAGAAATGTCGATTTACCAGCACCATTCGCGCCGATCAGACCGTAGCAGTTACCTGCTGTGAATTTAATATTTACATCTTCAAAAAGGGCGCGCTTACCATAACGCAGCGTGACACCTGAAGTACTAATCATGTATTCAACCCATCCTTATCCTTAGTAAAATATAGTAATGAAGCTTTCCAATCTCATAAAAAAAAGACAGTATTCGTTCGTATGAAACGACTGTTGGCAATAGTATACCACACTAATAGAGGTAATCGTAGGCGTGACTTGAGGTTTGTGATTAAAATTTGAAATGGATTTGTTGGGGGAATCAAGCTTTTAGTGGAGTTGCTTTATTAACTTTGGCAAGGAATAAGGACATAAACTCAATTGAAGTCAGGGAAATCTACTAGATTAGGATAAAATGTAGATTCCCACACTTCCAAATCAGTAACATAGTTTGCATCGCAAAATCACTTTGCATTGAACACCATGTTAGAAAATCACTAGCACGACCATTTGTCCTTTCCCGTATTACTTTTCCTTCGCTCTGTAAGGAAGCATCATTGAGTATAAAATATTACGCAAATCATTATTTGATCATATAATCGATTGTATATAACCAAAATTTATTGACTTAACCTGTACTTTCATAAAAACAATAGAATAGTATTCTCAAGGATTTTTAGAAAAAATAGTGAAATATTCTGTTAAACTCCTGGTAAGAAGAACTGGATATTTATATTCGAATATAGATATATATTTCCTAATCAAAAAAGAGATTTCAGAATCTGTTTCATTAGTTAAAATTTCATTCCATGTATCTGGTTTGTATCTCATAATGTTGCTAAATGCAAACATAATTAAGTAATGGACACAAATTTCTGGTAGAACTATATGTTCTAATGGATTTTCGATAAACCAAAAATCCCCGTGTATATCAGAAAAGATCATTGCCCTTATATTGGAAACTTGTTCATCTGGTATTGTAATAGCGCTTTTCCCAGAATGATTACCAATAATCTCATTAGGAAATGCTTTTTGAAGCTCATTTATTGTAGGTTGCACTTTGCCATCTCCAATTAAAAAATCCCATTCAATCGATCTTGGAGAATTAGAACGTTTAATCAATAATTGATGTGATCGACTATTCTTTTTAGACACTAAATTATAATATTCTCTCAACTCAGGCACCATGCTGAGTAAAGTACCTATAGTAGGATTAAATTTATAATTCCAAAATTGCTTTATTGAGGATCTATTATCTTGTAAAATTTCAACGCCTTGGGCCAAATGATTAATAACTGGAAATGACAAGAATAAATCACTAAATGTTCCTCCAATAGTTGGTCCCCCGCCAAACTTCACATTAAACTTTTCATAGTCTGCTCCATGTGATCCGTGCATCATACCTAATTTGTATCTTAATGGATTGTTCATGACGACCATTCCATAAACATAAGCTGCAAAAGAGTAAAAGTAAATCAAAGGCTTAACCATCATCGGAGAATTTTTACCTGCATCAAAAAGTTGTCTTCCTTGAATAAAACAACTTCTTAATTCATTTGCACTTTCAGCACTGATTCCTGCATTAGAAGAAGAACTCAAATTGAGCTTTTTCTTTCTATAAATTTGTTTGATTTTATCCGTATTTTCAACCACGTCTAATAACTCATAAACAGCTTTTTCTTTATTAAAATCGCTTATTTCTAAAATCTGAGGTGCGGAATTAGGCTGTAGTCTTTTTTCACATTCGCTCCATATGAGCCTATAATTGTTTTGTGCATCTGTAGGCTTAATATCTTTTTCCTGTAAAAAAAACTTAATGTTGTTTTTATATTGCTCTCGTTCAGCTTCGCTAAAATTTTTCCATTGATTATGCAATTCTGCTTTATCAGAAGTATTCAAATAATCCCATTCTTCTATTGGAAAAACAGGATTACTAATAGGGGAGTAAAAGTTAACTGGATCGTTAAGTAAATTTTTAATATTAACATCTTTGTTATTCATTGTAATTCCCCCTTAATGTTGTATTACTAACTAATATCGTAAATAAAGATACCTAATTTAATAGTATGTACATAATACTTAAAATTAATAAAAATAAAAAAGCCTGCATATTAATATGCAGACTTCTCTTGCAATCCATCCGAACGGCACGCCTCTGCGCGTTCTTCTGCCTCTTCATCCAATAGCCCGTGTACAATCAACGTCTCGCCATATCCGAGAACGCGGATACGTTCTTTGGCAATATGCAGGCGCTGGCGTTCAGCATCAAGGCGATCCAGTGCTTCGCGCGCAGTATCATCGGCGAGCTTGAAGGTGCCGTAATGCATCGGTACCATGATTTCGGCGCAGATGTCGTTGAAGGCGCGTAGTGCTTCTTCAGGTGTCGTGTGCTGAGAGCTATTGAACCATTCCGGTTCATAGGCACCGATTGGTAATAATGCGACATCAATACGGTGACGGCGACCGATTTCGGCGAAGCCAGGGAAGTAGCCGCTATCTCCGGCAAAATAAACGCTTGGTGGTACAGCACGCTGCTGATAGCCCATTTCCTTCCTTGTCACGTCTGCTGTAATCGTAGGATGAGGCTGGTGTATGGGGTCTTGAACCGTTACCCACGGGTTATGCTGATCGTCTGGCATGATCGGATGATGTACCGGCTCTAACACATAGCCGCCCCAGTGGGAGGTATTGGTATCCAGTAAAGTACGGCGACTCCAGTGCTGCGTAGGAACAAAGGTAAGATTCAGATCGCCGATCTTGAGCGTTTCCCACCAGTGCATTTCATGGCAACGTCCGAAGCCTTTGCGCTGCATTTTCCGTTTGAGGCCTGCGGGTACGATAATGGTGGTTGAGCTACGATACAGCTTGCGGATTGAGCTGATGTGCATATGATCATAATGCGAGTGCGAAATAAGGATGAGATCGATCGGTGGAATATCCTCGATTGGAATGCCTGGCTGTCCAATTCGGCGTTGAAAAGCTAGCCGCTGTGCCCACACTGGATCGGTTACGATATTCAAGCCTTCATATTGAATAAAAAAGGTGGAGTGACCAATCCACGTGATGGAAGCGTCTTCACGATTATCGTGCAAATAATTCATTTCTGGCTGATGATTCGGCACGAGATAGGAGCGGTCGCGTAGCGCTTTTTTGCGCCGATCAGCACGCCATTGCTTGAACTGCTTGAGAGTCTTGTCGATGCTAACATTGTCTACGTTGTGATAACGAGGTTTTGGCATAACAATATATTCCTCCCCTGCTGCATGTAATGTAAGTCAACTGGATCGGTCTGCGGTAGGTTCACTCGGGTCTATTTACTGTACCTGCAAACCGACCTGTACATGAGAAATCCTACTATATAATAATAATAGTGAATGCCAGGGCTGTGTCATCCACAGTTCCCTGGCATCGTTGGCAGGCGGGAGACACGGCTGGCGGTCTTTGTCGGTATATTACCCGGTTTCAGAGAGGCCGCAACATCGCCTGCATCGGTACAATATACAAGCCTGCCTCTGGATCACGGCGAATGAGCACCTGCACATCGTACACTTCTTCAATTAGTTCCGACGTCAACACCTCTTGTGGATGACCGGAGGCTAGAATACGCCCTTCTTTCATCGCGATAATCACATCGCTATAACGAAGCGCCTGATTAATATCATGCAGCACCATCACAATCGTTAAGCCATATTCCTGATTGAGCCGCTGGATCAGCTCCATAATTTCTAGCTGGTAAAACATATCCAGATACGTGGTCGGCTCATCCAAAAATAAAATCGGTGTCCACTGAGCAAGTGCCATCGCAATCCATACACGTTGCCGCTCGCCACCAGACAGCTGATCTAGTGTGCGGAAACGGCGCTGCTCCAGATTCGTACAGGCAATCGCCCATTCCACAGCCTCCTCGTCCTCCTGCTTGTTGCTGGAAAACATCGTTTTGTGTGGCATCCTGCCAAAGCGAATCAGTCGCTCTACCGTTAGATCGTCCGGTGCTTCATTTTGCTGATGCACCACAGCCAGCCGCCGTGCCAGCTCCACAGGACGATAGCGCGTAATCGCCTTCCCATCCAGAATCACTTCGCCTTTTCTTGGCTTGCCATTACTGGACATCACATTGAGCAAGGTCGATTTGCCGCAGCCATTTGGCCCGATAATCGTCGTAATTTTCCCCTGCTGAATCGTCGTCTGCACATTATGGAGACGATCCACATTGCCATCATAGGAAAAGGTAATACCGTTAACGTCCATGCAAGCGGTCACTCCTTCGGATCAGGAAAATAAGAAAAGGCCCGCCGATAATCGCCATAATGATCGATGCTGGAATTTCCTGCGGTGCCAGAACGGTACGCCCCAGCGTATCAGCGAGCAGTAGCAATAATCCACCTGCCAGCGCGCTAAAAGGAATCAGCCATCGATGATCCGATCCGACAAGCTGTCTGCCGATATGCGGAATGAGCAAACCGATAAATACAATCACACCCGCGATAGCCGTAGCTGTTGAAGCAAGGATGACCGCCACAACCGAGATCAACACACGTACGAGCGTGACATTCAAGCCCAGATTGCGCGCCGTCTTTTCCTGTAGTGCTAAATAATTACACCAGCTTGCTACCAGCAGCGCGAGAATCAGTCCAATACCACCGTACCAGAGCATCACATCCACATCGACCCATTTCTTCATCGATAACGTAGAGGTCGTGACCTGATTCAAGCTGGTTACCGCATAGCTTCCACGATAATTAAACGACTGTCCCAGTCCCGAGAAGATCGCATTTACAGCGACCCCGATCAAGATCAGTCGCACCGGATGCAATCCAGAGCGCCACGAGAAGCCATATACCATCAGACATGCCAGCGCTCCCCCGAAAAAGGAAAAGACCGGCATCCAGAAATACAGCGCTGGAAAAACGGTTACGGCAATCAGCGATACGAGCGCCGCACCGGACGAAATGCCGATCACACCCGAATCCGCCAGTGGATTCTTCATCACCGCTTGAAATAATACACCTGCAACTGCTAATCCCGCGCCAGCCATGACCGCGATGATGATACGTGGTAACCGCAGATCACGCACTACATTTACCTGCGCATCCGTGCCTGTCCACATCCCTTGCAGCAGCTGCGTCACACCGACATGCAGACTTCCGGTCATCGCTGAATAGAGCATGACGCCAATGAGCAGGGCCAGCACAGCGATAAAGCTCCATAAGCGGCGGCGCTCCTGACGATGATATACCCGATGTGCATCCTCTCTGTCGACGTTAGATACTTGGACAGCAGCCGGGGTTGAATTTATATTTGCCAAGCTCCTTCGCTCCTGTCTGTTAGTGTTGGATAGTGGTTACTGCCGTACGTATCTCATCTATATAAGAGATTATGCATATCCCTCTATAGAAGAAACGGGGCTACTCTTACTCTTACTTTTACTGTACCTGCTCTATCCGCTGATACGACATGCCTCCAGTGTCATCGCTTTATACAACCTCTATCTCACAAAGCTGTTCTGCACAGTACGATTCATCTTATTGCGCTGGATACAGCATCTTCACCAGCTCATCCAGCGCTTGATCTGCGGACAGACTTGCCGTCGTACCAAATAACGGCTCAGGCAGATCGTACACATGTCCCTTTTGCACCGCATTAAAATGCTTCCAAATATCATTCGTTTTAAATTCCTCATCAAACATTTGCACGACTTCCTCCGGCATCCCATGCGCTGCTCGCAAAATGATATCCGGATTCGTTTGTTGCAAATACTCGGTATTGGAAGCGAGGTACTCCACATTCTCTCCTTGCACAATGTTCGTGCCACCTGCAAGCTTCACCAGATCACCGATGTACGAATTCTCGGTAGCTACCAGATAGCTACCCGGCACACCCAGCAAAATAAGCACCTTAGGCGAAGGCTTACCTTCCACCTGCTGCTTGATCTGGGCGACTTTAGTTTGCAGCTTGCTATTGATCGCTTTCGCCTGCTGTACACGATCAAACCCCGCACCCAGCTTCGTAATTTCCTTTTCCATATTGGCGAGACTTTCAAAATTCAGAAACTCGGCGTTAATATTCAGCCCTTTGAACTTAGGCTCCAGATCATATTGAAGAGTCGTAACGGATAAAATATCGGTTGGTGCAAGCGACAGCACCTTTTCCATATCGGGACTCATCGGGTTGCCCACATCCGGTACATCCTTATAACGCTCGGGCAGTTGCTTGGTGCTTGTCGGCTTACCTACCAGATCAAGCTGGAGCGCGTCAGCAATCTCAGTGATCGCAACGGTTGTAGCGACGATACGTGCTGCCCCTGTATCGGTAGTCCCTTCATTTCCCTGCGCCGCTGCCGTTGTAGAGGCTGTACCCGCAGAGCTAGAGCAACCGGATAAAAGAAATACCAGTAGACATAGCAACACGCCCCAGCTCATCCATTTCCCTATCGATTGACGCCTGTGATGATGCTGACTGATCATCATAGACGCGTTAGACAATTCAAAACCACGCATACGTGAATATGATGAGCTGCACTGGATGTCTACTACTCGCTCGAACGCGGACGAATCGCTTGTCTGCCCAGCACGTACAGCACACTCGGTGTATGATTGCCTTGATGAATAGACGTTCACATGATTCCCTCCATGATCGTAATCGTTGCCCAAATGCCTGCAAGTCCTGGCACATCGACGCGCCAAGACTTGCAAATGTGCAGATGGATTAAACTGCGTATGATGCTATGCTTACCATGCCTTTTTACTGGATTCGTCTAATTGCAGCTGAATCGTATACCAGTGATCATAAGGCACACCGCCGATGATCAGACCGGGTACAACAACATGGGTGTACGCGTTGATCTTAGCGGAAGGGTTATTTACTTTGAAACGAACGACAGTTGTTTTACCAGTGGAGGAGACCTTTTCAACGTCTTTCCATACACCATCCTGCTCCACTTGCAGGACAGGCATCCAGCTACCATTGTTCAGTGTCAGCTCGACATAGGTTGTGCCATTTTGCTCGATCAATGTGGCGGTTGGATTGATATAGTCGTTCATAACGGATAGCTCGCTCGTTTGATCCTTGTAGGCTTTGATGCCAATGCTGTATTTTTGCGGTGCATTCGTTGCTGGAGCAGTTTGCACGGCAGGATCGGTGGCTGGCGGCTGTACGCCATTCGCTACAGGCTCTGTATTGTTGCTGCCTACCTCACCCGACTGCTGTACAGGCTTTGACTCTGTTGTGCTCGACGGTTTAGATGGCTCGTTGATCACTGGCGCTTGCTGGCTACCATCGGTAGCTTGCAGTGAAGCACGATCAAATAGCAGCTGCCCGCCCATTTTCTGATTGTTTAAATAACGTTCTGGCGCATTCACATGAGCGAAAATACTCAGCTTTTTGTCCAGATTCGGTACTTCAAAGGTGATCGTACGCGACTTTCCATCTTTCGACTTTGCTACCACAATAGGAGCCGTATACTTACCTTCGAAATCAGTCATAAATACAGGCAATGCCTCATCATCTGTAATCGTAATCGTCGCCTGAACTCTGCCGTCCTTAGCAGTCAGCTTAGCCGTACGATCCAGATAAGGAGTGAGCACTGAATCAGTTTCTGCCCCATTTTTGAGGATACGATAGGAAGCTCTGTATACTCCATCCGCGATCGCATTGGTGCCTTTGTTGCTGGTCGTTGTCGTGCTTGCTGTATCCGCAACAACAGCGCTCGTATCGAATTTCAGTTCAAACTCATACACGGTATTACTGTCTGTGCTGGCAATGCTCACACCACCTGCGGTTACGAGCTGCGCTGGTACATTTTTCGTATAATCGGATACGGTAAACTTGAACGTTTTTGTATTGTTGGTTGTATCGTTACGGATCACCTCAGCATCGATGTATTGTGTACCATCGTAGATACGTAACGCTTGAATATCGCTCGCATGTTGCAAGGTCATCGCTACATGACGCTGATCGTTTTCAACTGTTAATTGCACGGGCTGCTCCGTCGAGATAAACCGTGCCAGTGGTGTGGTGGTACCCGAAGCGATACCTGGCATTACAATGCTAAATGGCAGCTTGTAATTACCAGCCATCAGATTCTTAAAATCCAGTAAAGTAGTCGTCGTTCCAGGCAATTTGGGTGTCTCATATGGCATTGTCGAACCGATTTGCAGATCAACATCATACGTATGATCGTAAGGTACACCGCCAACTTCCAGACCTGGCACGACAACATGAGTATTGACCTTCAATTTGCGTGGCAGTTCGGTTACTGGGAATTGTACAACCCGGGTATTGCCAGAAGTTTCAATCACCTGCGCATCCTGTCCACCGACTTTAAAAGTCTTGATCCAGCTACTCTTTTCGAGTAAAAGTTGTACATAATATTTACCAGATTTCTTTATTATAGTTACCGGTTTGCCTAGATATTCATCCATCACGGATATTTCTTTCGTTCCATATTTGTAAGCTATTACGGATGCACTGTATTTGCCGTCAGATATACCATCCGGTGTGGTGGAGACGGATTGGACGGAATCGGGATTAAACTGCAAACGAAGAGGATGCGTCATGCTATAGTTCGGCATTTGTATGCCAACTTGAGCATTCATGATCGTTTGTAATTGTTTGGTACTGAACGAAACGACACGTTGATTAGCATCAATATCTTTGCTTACGGTTATCGTTTCAACCCATGCTCCATCTTCTTGAACTTTAAAACTAGGAATGATATTGCTACTCTTCACTACAAGTGATACATGGTACAGTCCATTTTTCACCGTCACATTAGCTGTTTGGCCAAGATAACTGCCCATCGTCGACGCTTGATCGCTATCCGATTTCAAAGCAGCGAAGTCGATTGTATAAGTCCCATCTTGCAACTTGATCGGTTCAGGCATAAGGCTAGAGCCTGTGTCTGGATTTGTGGGCAGACTGGAGTTGTCGAATCGAAAACGCACATCGTACCAGTAATCATAATTTAAGTTCGGTATATAAATATGGGTGTAGGCCGTCAATTGCTGAGACAGATCCTCTACTGGAAATTGAATCGTCCGCATATTGTTGACGGTATCGGATTCAACTGTTCGGGCTTCCGTGTTCACCCCATTGATTGGCGTCTGAAAAGAAACAATAAGATTACTGCTTTTGAGTTGAAGACGAATATATTTCTTTCCATTTTCCGTGATCAATTGCGCAGGTTTAACTAGATAATCATCTATTTTCGAAACTTCATTCGTTTGCTCTTTGTATACGGTGTACTGGATATTTTGCGAAGTCACTTCATTTAATATACTAGTGTCAAATTGTAGTTGAACCGTATGCCATTTGTCATATACCTGCGCGTTCGGAGCCGTTGTTACGACATGGACTTTAGCAGAGATCACGTTGTGATCTACTGTCAGCGCATCTGCGGCAAATTGAATCGTACGGGTGTTATGGGTGGCATCTTTTGAAATGATACCAGTATCTATATACGTTGTGCCGACCTGTGTTTGGAAACCTGTGATCAGGTTGCTGTTTGTGAGTGTAAGCTGTACATATTTTTTGCTATCTGCGGTAACAATAAATTTAGCTGGCTTCACCATATAATTGTTCATGCTTGAAGATTGTGTCGTTCCATCCTGTAAAGCCGTATACGTGATCTCTTTGGTCGTCCCTTTTACTGCTTGTACGAGTTCAGGGTCTACAGGTGTTTCTGGTTCGGTTACGACGGGTTGGATTGGTGTTAATGTGGATGGATCAACTATCAAATAACCTGAACTATCCACATTATTAAATTTGTAATTCAACGTGATTGGACTGTTCAAATCATATACATCAAAACTAACTCTGGTAAAAGTCGCTGGCTCTTTCTTCCCATTTGCTTTGATAACAAATCCCTGTTCCTCCGTATATACTGCTGCATTCGTCTGACTGTTTTGGGTAGCAGTCAGATTAACAAAGCTATTTGCATTTACTCCGCGGAAACTGAATGTGTATTTGCCATGATCAATAACAACTTGACCGGGACGATCAGCATTCCCATAACTTTCACGAAATGCGCTCACTTCTTTACTAGAGTCGTTGATGCGCACAACTTTATAACCAATCGTATACTGTCCATCTGCGTACGTATCGTACGTAGAGGTCGTGACTGTAGAATAATTAAATATACTCAGCGGATCCTGCGAAGGGACATGTACAGGTGTTTCTGCTGGTGCATACGTGTTATCACTGACCGTTCCCAACGAGGAATTACCGTAGGTGTCGGCACTCACGCTGCTCAAATGACCGCTGCCTGTATCCTGTGCGAAAGTGGAAGGCAGTGCCGGTGAAACCATCCCGAACAACATTACAAAAACAGTACATTTAATGACATATGATACAAAGTGCCTTTTCAAAATCATGCTCCCCCTGTTAACAAAATAGACTTACCCAGGGTCAGATGACCCCAGATAAGTAATGTTGGCTGATCTACTTTATCTGTATTGTCTCTTTTTATTCGATGCTATCTTGGTCAAACAAGTATTGAACTGTATACGTGTGATCATATGCTTGACCTGCAATTTCCGCTGGAACAACGACGCGAATCTGTGCATTTACTTTCGCAGACAGATCACTCACAGGGAATGTGTATGTTACCGTGTCACCACTTGTTGTCGATGGAGCAGCAACATACGTTCCGTTTTGCTGTGTTTTGAATGATTGGATCCAGTCCTTATGATTCAGCGTTACTTTTACCGTTGCTTTGCCACCGGATACGATAAGCGTAGCCGGTTTACGGGAATATTCAGGACTATCCATATAGGAAGGATTATTCGTACCATTAGCGTACACAGTATATTCAATAAAGTACGCACCATCCGCTACAGCCGCATCTGCTTTGGACGTCCACGGTGCCATCAGAGCACCTACCAGAGCCACTACCATAGCGATAATGATCGCTTTCAACCACGTACCTTTTTCTATACGGTTCATTGTCATATGCATCGGATTCATTCTCCTTTTTTCTTCTTTAATTAGTGGGATTAACCGTTCCTTTACGTCCCATTCCAGCTAACAGAGCGTAGTGCACAGAAAACGAGGGGTTACTTTAACTCTGTATGCCAGCAGCGTAATACCTGTTTGCCGTTGAACAGCCGCTCTTTATTAGCAGTTTTCCGTTATATTACTCCGCACTTGCCTCATCAAATTTCAGATCAACATTGTACTTGCCTGTGTAGCCGATAACCGGAATTTTGATCTCTGCATACGCGTTCAGTGTTGCATTCAGATCAGCAACCGGGAATTCAACGACACGCGTATTGTTAGCTGTGTTGGTGCTTACGACTGTAGCGTCAACGAGTTGACCGTTTTGTTCCACTTTGAATGCAGTGATCAGATTACTGCTCGTAATCGTAATACGCGCCTTGGTCACGCCACTTGCTACCGTTACAGTTGCTGGCTTCACTACATAGCTATCCAGACGAGAGGTGCTTGTAGAACCATCTGCCAGCACCTTGTAATCGACGGAATAGGTGCCATCTGCCAGTGCGGCATGTGCCTGACCTGCGCCCCATGACAATGCCAGCATACCGAGCAATGCGGTCATCAGCATCATGAGCAGCGTATTTTTGAAGCTCCATTTTTCATTGCGGTTGATTGCGATATTCATAACAGCACGCTCCTGTATCATAGTGAATTAGTTTACTTTTTTAAGACTTTTCAGATCGGGCTTGAAGCGGATGGTGTAATCGTGATCGTAGCTGTAGGAAGGCACAGTAACATGAATTTGCGAGATGGTCGGGTTATTCAGATCAGCAATCGGGAACTGTACAATGCGCGTATCCTTCGCTGCATTCGTTTGGATCACCTTGCTGTCGATGATCTTGCCCTTGTACTTCACCTTGAACTTCGTTGTCCAGGTGCTGTGGTTAATCGTGATCTGCATTGTCATCTTAGTGCCTGTCACATAGAGCTTGGCTGGCTTTTCAAAATAATCGTTAGCCATCGATACCGAGTTATCCTCAGCCCGCAAAATATCGTAATTCAGTGTATATGTACCTTTTGCAGGCCGGGATGAGGACGCCGCCGTTGCCGCCTCAGGAAGTACCGAACCAAGTAAAATAGCAAACACGATCAGCCAGCCGATAGGTAAAACAAATCGTTGTTTCATAAAAGCTAAAGCTCCTCCTTTCCTCCTCAAAATGGGTGATATCGGAATTTAATTGATTATCATTCTCAATTAAATTCAAAAAATAAATGTCCTTCACGGACATGTGAAATGCTAGTTATTCCCTCTCTAATCAGATTCAGGGAAGGGTGTGCATTACACATCGCCAATGGTAGACCAAGCTTCCATTCGTTGTCAATACGTCAATATTGCGCTATACCCCTGTAAAATCAACACTTTTATGGACAATTCGAATTTCCGCTTCTTCTATAGCGATCGTGTAGATGCCATAGGTCGATCCCTTGTTTTCTGAAAAAATTAAATTTTAATTCAATTAAGCATTGACTACGCAAATGATATTAATTATCATTTAGATCAGGATAATTGAAAATGATTATCAATTAGATTGATTAGTTTAGGAATGGATGTACGGCAGGAGGAATAGATATTCATGAAAGCTCGTTATCTCGGTCTATCCGCTCTGTTGATATGTGCACTTGCTGGATGCAGTCAGCCCGTGCCAAGCGGTACAGCGCCGGCAACAGCCGCTGCTGCTACGGGCTCGCCAGTATCGATTACTGATTTTGCTAATCGAACTGTACAGCTTCAGCAGACACCACAGCGCATTGTGGCACTTAGTAACGGAGAGGTGGACATCGTCTATGCGCTCGGTGGTAGCGTGGTTGGACGCCCTACATCAAGTCATGGCGCTCCTGTCAAAGAAGCCGAGCAAGCGCAGATGATCGGCTCTACTCATGAGCTAGATCTGGAAAAGGTCGCTCTACTCCAGCCTGATGTTGTGCTTGGTAATGATCCAATGAATGAGAAGGATATTCCAGCAGTAGAGAGCATTGGCGCTCAGATGGTACTTAGCTCAGCGAACTCGGTCGCCGATATTCAGCGTCAGATTACCCTGCTCGGTGGAATGCTTGCAAAGGAAGAGCGGGCGCAGCAGCTTAACGATCAGCTCACCCAGCATATCGCCGCTCTAGCAGAGCGTAGTCAAACCGCCCATACGAAGCCGAAGGCTTTGCTCGTGTATGGCGCACCGGGTACGTATATGGCAGCACTGCCTAATTCGCTCAGCGGTAACATACTCGAGCTGGCAGGTGGCAGTAATATCGCGGCTGATCTACCTGGACTACAGAGCTTCCCTCAATACGCCCAGCTCAGTACCGAACGGGTCGTAGAGGCAGACCCGGATTATGTATTTATCATGACACACGGCAATAGCGAGGAAGTCAAAGCAGGCTTTCTCAAGGAGATGCAGGATAATCCAGCATGGAGTAGCGTGAAGGCGGTCAAACAGAATCATGTTGAAATCCTTCCCTCCGATCTGTTCGGTACGAATCCGGGTACGCGTGTAACCGAAGCACTGGATCAGATGCATCAGCTACTCTATCCGTCAGACACCGATGAGTAAGCCAGATCTGCTTCGACGTTCACGGCGCAGATGGATGCTGGCGATTGTACTGCCGATCCTGCTCATTGTTGTCTCACTATACAGTATCGTCGATGGAGCGATTCATATCCCTTTTGCCGATCTGATGGCGGTACTTAGCAGTCAGCAACAATCGGTATACCGCACAATTATTATCGATCTGCGCATTCCGCGTGTGCTGGTCGGTATGCTGGTTGGTGCATGTCTCGCCGCTTCCGGTGCTTTACTACAGGGCGTAATGAAGAATCCACTCGCTGATCCTGGCATTATCGGCGTATCGGCAGGCGGCGGAATGGCAGCGATGATCACGATGGTCATGCTGCCGCAGTTCAGCTATTTGCTACCGATTACTGCTTTTATCGGTGCCTTTGTCACCGCGATTGTTATCTATGTGATGGCATGGGAGAACGGGGCTTCGCCTGTGAAAATCGTACTGGCTGGTGTAGCGGTTAACGCATTGCTCGGTGCAGTCACGAATGGCATCATGGTGGTGTTTAGCGATCGGGTACAAGCAGTGCTCCCGTGGCTATCCGGTGGATTAAATGGTCGTAGCTGGCATCATCTGGAGTTCATGGCTCCGTATGCGCTGATCGGATTGTTGCTCTGTCTGTTTGCTATCCAGCCTGCCAACCTATTGCTACTCGGTGATGACTCAGCTCGCTTGCTTGGTCAACGTGTAGAGCTACAGCGCTTCCTGCTCATTATGCTTGCTGCACTGCTTGCAGGCGCAGCTGTTAGTGTTGCCGGGCTGGTAGGATTTGTTGGGCTAGTCGTGCCGCATATGATTCGTTTATGGATCGGTGAGGATTATCGCTTTCTGCTTCCCTACTCGATGATTGGCGGCGCAGCACTCGTCGTACTAGCAGACGGTATTGCACGCTCGTGGTTTGATCCGATTGAGCTGCCGGTTGGCATTTTACTAGCTGTGATCGGTGCACCGTTCTTCCTCTATTTATTGAAACGAAAGGGGGCTGCACAATCATGATCTCTACCAATCACGAGTCTGCTCCCTTTTCCAATCCAGCTATTGAGGTAGAACAGATCACCCTGAACCGTGGACATTTTCAGCTGGACGATATCTCGCTCGCTATTCCAGCAGGTAAATTAACCGCCATCGTCGGGCCAAATGGCTCTGGCAAATCGACCCTGCTACGGATTATGGTACAGTTACTCCAGCCCGATCATGGCATGGTAAAGGTGCAGGGTATGCCTGCCACACATTACACACGGCGCGAATGGTCACGTCAGATCACCATGCTACCTCAGCTCAAGGAAGCCTTACCCCAGCTCACCGTACGCGAGTTGGTCGCCTACGGACGCGCTCCACACAAACGCCGCTTCCAATCCTTACATAGCGCCGAAGATCAAGCCATTATCACACAAATGCTCGACTGGACAGGCATCGCTCGATATAGCGACCGTATGTTTCATACCCTCTCCGGTGGTGAACAACAGCGCGCCCGTATCGCGATGGCACTGGCTCAGCAGACACCGATCGTGTTACTGGATGAGCCGACCACTTTTCTTGATATTGCGCATCAATTTGAAGTGATGGATATGCTGCATCGGATCAATCGGGACACTGGTCTTACGATTGTGATGGTGCTGCACGAACTACAGCAGGCAGCCGCCTACTGTCATCATATGATCGCACTCAAAAACGGCCGCCTTGCCGCGCAGGGTGAACCGCTGGAGCTGTTAACCGATACCTTTATCCAGCACGTATATGGCATGAATGCCACGATTCAATATGAAGGCAAATATCCGGTCATCGTACCGGTCATCCCACACTATTCAGGAGGAATATCCCATGATCATCGTAACGAACACTTCGCAAATCACCAAAGGTAGTGCCCATCTGCTCGTTGAACGTTTTGATAAAATAGGCAAGGTCGATTATATGGATGGCTTTCTCGGTCTGGAAGTACTATTTAACGACAGCAACAAGGAATACGATGAGGTAACAATCAGCACACGCTGGGAAACGAAGGATCATTTCCACGGCTGGACACGTAGCGACGCATTCCGCGAATCCCATGCGCATCGTAATATTCCGGATTATATTCTGGATAATAAGATTACGTTTTACGATGTGAAGATTGTACGTCAGCCTCAGCAGGCGAATATGGCTGAATTGCATGAGGCTGAAGGGGATCAGGCGGTGGTTTGATTGATGGCGAGATTAGAATAACGCTATCTATTCGCTATATGCAGGCTGTAAGTAGATGAAGGTGGCGTATCACTGTTGGTTAGATGTAAGGATAACTATAAAAGAAAAGAATTTTACCGATAAGTGATATGACTATACGATTATTACAGATATTATTTTAAAACAGATAGTATTTAAAACACCAACAATCCACTACATTAAAAGATGTATAGAAAAAGGCTACTTCCGTATTGGTGGGAGTAGCCTTTTTCTGATCGAGATACCTGATGAGATGTGTTATTTAAAGCGAAAGGGCGAAGGCGCTACACTGTCGCTTCTTTATTTACTAATTCACTTCCCTCCACTCTCGCCCCGTACCTGCCGAATCCATTCGATATACTGCGTATCACCCAATCCATAGTGAGGGAATAGATGGAGCATGTGCCGAACTAGCTCTGCTTCAGTTTGATCCCGATGAGCGGCAATATGACGCGTCAGCTCGTTGTCTGATTGTTGCAATTGCAGATACAAACGAATACTCTGATACATCACAGGTAGCATGGGTTCTGTGGGCATTTGGTGATGCAGCACAACTTGCTTATATAATGAAGCGAACGTGCCAAGTGTCATCTCAGTCTGCTGTACATCGTAGGTCTGCTCCTGTACGGTATTGAAATATAACGTGCCGGCATAATGCTGTTGCTCCAGATAAGCGAGCATTGTGAGCAAGTTCAGTTGGCAGAACATATCGTCACCAAACCAGAGCACGATACATTTGTAATCGTGCAGATTTGTAAATAGCTGGTGTAGTGGATAGATGACGATCTGCTCATAACCCAATAATGTACTGCCATGTCCCCTGGCGCGTATAGAGCAGAAAGACTCACTGAAAATCTCCTCTGTCGCTTCGTGCACACACATCGCTTCATTAAAAGGAACATAATCACTAGCGCCCATCCATTGATTGGATTGAAACTTTTCGTACATATGCTGTCCATTGAGTACATTTAATATGTCCTGTTCATGGAGCTGTTCTACCTTATCCTGTAACTGTACAATCACTTCGGTTGTCGTCATATCCATTCGAATCGCTCCCTTGGTTTCGTTTAGATCGCGCCTTGCATACATTTGCAATGGCTGTGGATCACGCCGATAGGCAGCAGGTGTGATACCAAACACATCCTTGAATGCTCTGGAAAACGACTCCTGTGAGGAATACCCGTATTGCATCGCAATATCGATAATTCGCTCGTTCGTCTCGCTCAGATGAGCTGCGGCAAGTATCGTTTTGCGTAAGAGAATGTATTTTTTGATGCTAATACCCGTGTGATGACGGAATAGAAAGGAGCAGTAAAAAGGCGAGTAGCCCATTTGCTGTCCGAGCTTGATCAGCGAAAAGTTTTCCAGCTCGGTGAGTGACTGCTCAATCTGATCGATCATCTGCTGTACCGGATGGTTGGAGGTGTCTGGTTGCTTCATACGTTGCCCCTTTCTCGTGTATACCACTGTAGGATCTGTATGTAGTATAGGCGAGCGATAGCGATTCGTTTTTGATAGTAATTGTGATGCTGGGTCTCTTTTTTACCAGCTGGAAGCTACATCATACTATTCTGCGTAGATCACGGGTGAGGATTACAGCGATTTATTTACACCGTGCTTCTAAAAGAACACGTGCACAGGCATCTACTTCCTCAAGCCGATCTGCTGCATCTGGAGCATGTGCCAGCTCATACAGTTCTGTCTGGAACTGTTGTATCACCTCATCATGCAGGCAAGGCAGAAAATCGCTGACCACAAAATATTTCCAGCTGGAATCCTTCGAGCGCAAAATAGCGCGTAGCGGCTCAACCAGATTCATCTGTTGCGGGATCAAAATCGATTTCACCTCAGCATAGATCGGCCAATTCGCATCCTGTAGCCATTCGAGAAGTTCAGGAATGAGCAGCCTGATCTGCTGTGCTTCTAGCTGCCGTAATCGCTCAATTGACTCAAAATCATCTTTGCTTTGTGGGATATAAGAACAGTTATCCATCGGATTCACGCTCCTGTTTGATATTAAAATGTATGTAGAATGTATGTCGTTCATACAAGTCTGTTCTGTGTTTACTATCGTCTGCTGAATCGATACATCGTGATATCCTTGCCATATCACGTATCGTATATATCGATTGAAGGTTATTCGATAACATCTCTTTTTCAACATAATTCTAGACTGCTACGCATTTCTCCTCATTTTTCATTTTCCAATTGATAAAACGTGTATCGCTCCTCTCGATTGTAACCCGCTAGCTATGGTTAAAATGAACATAGAGAGCTATCATTCCTCCATACAACTTTACCTTCTATCAACCGCAAACAACTCATTTGCATTCATCGAAAGGAGCAAGATCGCATGTACAGCGTAATTCTAGTTCGACATGGAGAAAGTGTGTATAATCAGCAAAATCTATTCACTGGCTGGACAGATGTCGCTTTGACGGAGCGTGGTATTCATGAAGCGCGGGAAGCAGGGCATCTTATTCGCGAAGCAGGCTATACGTTTGATATGGCATTTTCGTCGGTGCTCAAGCGTTCGATTCAGACGATGCATTATATTTTGGATGAGCTGGATCTGCTCTGGATTCCGGAGCAAAAGGCATGGAAGCTGAATGAGCGTCATTATGGTGCGTTACAGGGACTGAGCAAGACGGATACTGCCAACAAATATGGTGAGGAGCAGCTTCACCTCTGGCGGCGCAGTCTGACCGTTCGTCCACCCCTGCTCAAGCCGGATGATCCGCGCAGTCCGCGTATCGAGGAGCGGTACAAAGGTATCCATGAGCATGATCTACCGCTTGGTGAAAGCTTGCAGGATACGGTAGCTCGTGTAGGCGACTTCTGGCATCACCGCATTGTCCCGCTCATTCGTAAAAAGGAACGTATTCTGATCAGCGCTCATGGCAATACATTGCGTGCGCTCATTAAATATATGGAAGATATCGACGAGAAAACATTGACTGATCTGAATATTCCGACCGGGATTCCGCTCGTATATGAGCTGGATGAGCATGTGCAGCCGATTCGCCGTTTTTACCTCGGTGAGCAGGAGCATATCGATCGCAAATCCGCAGAGGTTGCCGATCAGGGCAATGTGACGGAGTGATGGCGCAACTTTATCTATAGTATACTGTACCTGTATATAACGATGTGGCAGATTGAACTGGCTCCTCCCTCACCCGCACACATCATTATATACAGCATGCAGATCATCTATACATATACAGGATAGAATGCCATACTCATATACTTCCCCTATGAAGGAGAGATGGATTATGAATCAGGATATGCGCAGCTTGCTCCGTGATTATGAAACGACCCCGGTTGAGATCAACGAGATTACGTACCCGGCACCTCAGAGTGCAGGTCATTCACTGCTCGTTATTCCCAGTGAGAATCTATTGGAAATGATGGAAGAAACCGCCGAGGAAGAGGATTCCTTTGATGCTACAGTGCAAAAGAACATCGCCGAGTCAGCACAATTGACGCTCGCTGACGGCTTACGTCGCTCCATCGCCTGGCTACTGGAATACAATGAATTGCCAGCCGAATATCAGCCACTGGAAAAGCTATCGACAGATCAATTGTATGCGGCTTATCGACTGCTACAGGAATCGGAAGAACCGCTCGATATGCTGGATGAAGAGATGGTGGCTACCGAGCACCATTTACCTGTACCCGATGCGAACTGGGCGGAATATCGTCAGGAGGATGGTGCATTCTGGCTCAAGCTACCGCAGGGACGAGAATATGAAGCTCCGATCATCATCCCGATGGGCGGCTATAATGAATGCCCGATGCCTGAAATACAGGCAACCGTGTTCCGAGCCTGGCAGCAGCAATATGATGCCCTTCCTATTGCAGTCAGTGAAAGCACATGGATTCTACGCACAGGTCGCCGCCCGGAGACGGATGCGGATGCGCTAATACTGGCAAGACAGCATCTACTCTTTTGCCCATATGTACTGGAAAGCTTTGATACGCTTGGGGAATATGCGAGCTACTTGAAGCAGCAGGATATCTGGTATTTCTGGTGGGATTGAGATAGGAGTATGGTATGCGCATGAGCTTGAAAGCTTCACTATTAGGCAGTAGTAGCTCATGTTGCTCGATGTATCCAATTATAGTTTACACATTCAGCACAGGTGTACCTCGCCTGTGCTTTTACTTTGCTACCTACCGATCCAGTGGATTGCCTATGCATTTTAGATCAAGGCTGTGCCAGTGACCCGTCATTTGGGGTACAATAGATAAGGATCGAACCGTGGATTATTCTACTTGCATACTCATTCCATTTTATATACAGGAGGTACACCGACGATGAATATTTTATCCATTGAGCCTACACCGAGTCCGAATACGATGATGCTACGTGTGGACGAGACGCTGCCCGCTGGCGTACGCAAAACATATACGCTGGATAACGAGCGCTCTGCACCTGCTTTTATTCGTGAGATGCTGCATATTAACGGCGTGAAAAGCGTCTTTCATACCGCTGACTTCGTAGCTCTGGATCGCCGTGCCAATGCGGATTGGTCAGCAATTCTAAATGAAGTACAGGAAAAGCTTGGACGTGACGGCGTTGAGAATAAACTAGAGGTTCCAGAAGACCTGTCTGGCGAGCATTTTGGTGAAGCGAATGTGTTTGTGCAGTTTTTCCGTGGTATTCCGATGCAGATTCGTGTCAAAGCAGGAACGAAGGAAGAACGTATTTCACTATCCGATCGCTTTGTACAAGCGGTCACCGAGGTTGCCAGTGCGACCCTGATCAAGGAGCGTAAGCTGACCGACTACGGTGTTCGTTATGGCGAGCTGCCTGATATCGCTCGTGAGGTTGAGCAGGAGCTCGAAGCCGCCTTCCCACCAGAGCGTCTGCGTAAAATTATCGAGCAAGCGATCTCGCACGGTGCAAGCAATGAGGAATTTATCGAGCAACGCCGCGAAATGTCGCAGGAAGAAATCGCTCAAGCGATGGAGCATGCAGACTGGCGCGTACGCTATGCTGCGTTTGATGTGCTGGAGCCCGACGAAAGCAGCCTGCCGCTCATCCGTAAAGCACTAGAAGATGAAAAAATGCAAATTCGCCGCCTTGCTGTCGTCTATCTGGGCGATCTAAAAACCCCGGCAGCGATGGAGCTGCTTTATCATGCGCTGGAGGACAAATCCGCCGCCGTTCGCCGTACTGCTGGCGACACCCTGTCCGATATCGGCGACCCAGCCGCTACACCAGCGATGCTGAAAACCCTTCAGGATAACAGTAAGCTCGTTCGCTGGCGCGCTGCCCGTTTCCTGTACGAAGTCGGCACCGAAGAAGCACGCGAAGCTCTGGAAGCCGCCGCTCTCGACCCCGAATTCGAGGTCAGCCTGCAAGCCAAAATGGCACTCGAACGCATCGAATCCGGCGAAGAAGCCGCCGGCACCATCTGGCAACAAATGGCACGAAGCCGACAGCAAAATAATTAATTCATCCCAAGCCAAAATGAAACGATCCCATCAATACAATCAACATCAAGCAAGATACGATACAACAACCCATACCAAGTTCAAATCATCTTCGATAACCAGAATCACAAAGACCTTTCTATAAAGTATGGCATATAAAATATAGCCTATACCCTTAAACGCAATACGATAAACTCCATCCCATGTACACAAACTCACCCACAAGTTTGTGTACATTTTTTATGGATCACATATTTCATGAATCGCATCCTTTTCCCCCAACAACAATCCCCCCCTCCCAATATCCACTCCCCACCCCGCCATCCCTATTTTCTTACCAAATACTAACCCCCATGACCTTAATTCCCACCAAATCATCAAACTAAATATCCCACGCCTCTCCTCCACACCTAACCATACATTCTTTAATAAAAAATAAACACCACCGTGCAAAACACAACAAATGCACAACAATAACGCATCCATCCACTCCTACCCACTTCTGCTCCTCCCACCCAAAAAGTTATAAAAATCCCCGCACACACTTCATTTAAGAACACAACATTTAAGAACACAAATTTGAATAGAAGGGCATGGTTACAGTTACAGTTACAGTTACAGTTACAGTTACAGTTACAGTTACAGTTACAGTTACAGTTACAGTTACAGTTACAGTTACAGTTACAGTTACAGTTACAGTTACAGTTACAGTTACAGTTACAGTTACAGTTACAGTGTTAAGTTTAAAAATACGAATCACTCAACACAATACGCTATATTAACTAAATTGCACATCGAGCATATGTGTGCAACCGAATCGGAACGGAGGCAAGGAAATAAGGGAAAAGGACGACTTTGGAGCCCGGGAATCTTCATTCCTTCCTAATCCAAAAGATTCCTGGGCTCCACCCGAGGACGTTCCCTTATTCCTTGCCGCAAGTGGATGCTGCCCCCTCACTAAATTAGCCAAACACGCATCACTAAAACCAAAACACTCACTCAGTTCAAAGCAACACCTCGTATCTCTTGTTACTTGTTATTTTTCTCTTATCGCTTGTAACTTCGCAACACAGCACACCCCATGATTTTTCAACTTTCCCATCAAAATCATTGCCAAACCCCCACCAAAAAGCTATACTGTAACACATCCGTGTCAGTATCCATCTGATACGTACGACAACTGCATAATATGCCTCATCACACAACCACGATGAGGTAGAGGTCGCAACATGAATTAGTATGATCGGAGCAGGCAATGGAGTTGCCATAGATGCCGATCGGAAAGGTCATGCTGCCGAAGTGCGGTGCTGCACTCCAATAGCACTGTGCTGGGGCTGTACTCGAAAGGGACAGAACTGTCACAATGAAAAAAACCTAGCCTTTCATTGTGTTGAGCTATCTTAAAGGGGAAGTATGATGCGGGATCGATATCGATAGATCGCAGCTGGCCTGCGGTCTATTTTTTATGACCCTTCTTCCCCTGAACGATGATGAAGGAGTGTATCCAAGCAATATGAGTTCACCTGCAACAAACACAACCAAGACCCAACTGAAAGCTGGCCTGCGTGCCAGACATATGACCATGATCGCACTCGGTGGATCGATCGGAACCGGTCTGTTCCTTGCGAGCGGCGGTGCGGTAGCGAATGCCGGCCCGGGTGGCGCGCTGCTCGCGTATGCGTGCGTCGGTATTATGGTGTATTTTCTTATGACAAGTCTCGGAGAGATGGCAACCTATATGCCGGACTCCGGTTCGTTCAACACATATGCGGCTCGCTTCGTTGATCCTGCCTTTGGCTTTGCGATGGGCTGGAACTTCTGGTACAACTGGGCAGTGACGATTGCTGCCGAGCTGTCAGCAGCTACGATTATTATTAAATACTGGTTCCCGGACAGCTCGTCCTTTATCTGGAGTCTGCTGTTCCTGGCGCTAATTTTCTTACTGAATGTGTTATCGGTCAAAGGCTATGGGGAATCGGAATACTGGTTCGCTATGATCAAGATCGCGGTCGTTGTACTGTTCCTGATTGTCGGCGTGCTAATGATCTTCGGCATTATGGGCGGCGAAGCGGTAGGCTTCCGCAACTTTACGATGGGCGATGCGCCGTTTCATGGTGGACTGCTTGCCTTTATCGGGGTATTTATGGCGGCAGGCTTCTCGTTCCAGGGCACCGAGCTGATCGGGGTCGCGGCGGGCGAGAGTGAGAATCCGCGCCAGCATGTGCCACGTGCGATTCGTCAGGTATTCTGGCGTATTCTGATCTTTTACATTCTGGCAATTCTGGTGATCGGTCTGCTAATTCCGTATACGACACCTTCGCTGCTTGGTAGTGATCTGACTGATATTGGGGTCAGCCCGTTTACCCTTATTTTTGATAAAGCAGGTCTTGCCTTTGCTGCGGCTGTAATGAATGCGGTTATCCTATCCTCGGTATTATCTGCGGGGAACTCGGGGATGTATGCCTCTACTCGTGTACTGTTTGCACTGGCACGTGATGGCAAAGCACCGAAGATGTTCGCTCGACTGAACTCGCGTGGTATTCCGCAAAATGCACTGATCGTCACAGCGGCTTTTGGCATGCTGGCCTTCTTCGCTTCCCTGTTTGGCGATGGGATCGTATATAGCTGGCTGCTGAACGCTTCGGGAATGTGCGGCTTTATTACATGGCTCGGCATTGCGATTAGCCATTATCGCTTCCGTCGTGCTTTTGTCGCGCAGGGACGCGATTTGAATGAGCTACCTTTCCGAGCAAGATGGTTCCCATTCGGCCCATTATTTGCTTTTGTACTGTGTGCGATCGTTATTGTCGGACAGAGCTTATCGTATATTACAGCCGACGGTATCGACTGGAAATCGATTTTCGCAACGTATGTGAGTGTACCGTTGTTCCTGATTCTATGGCTTGGCTACAAATGGAGTAAAGGCACGCGCCTTGTCCCTTTAAAAGAATGCGATCTGGATACGGGTGCTCGTCAGGACGTATAATGCTGTATCGGTTATACGGTTTGCCTGAAATGAGTATCGCTCCAACGACCTCATTCCGCGTTACTTGAAAAGCTACAACCTGTGAAAATAACAAAAAAACCTTTCCGTATGACGTGAACCGAATCTGATGTACAGATTGGTTTGTATAACGGAAAGGTTTTTTATTATTGGGGCTGATACGGACTTATTGCCAGTACAGCGTTACTTTTAGATCGTTATTCGTGCTATTCATTGATTGGACGGTATAAGAGATCGAGCGTACACCGATCGAAGACAGGGAACGCAGATCGCTTTTCAGGCTATTCAGGTTGCCATTGTAACGGAAGACCAGCATTGTTTTGCCGTTAGTGCGTGCGGATTGTACCTGAGATTTGAGTGCTGCGCCAGAGACATAAGCGGTGCTTGTATCTGCGGTGCCGTTACCGATCGTTGCATAATCGAGTGCACGTGCCAGCTGCTGATATACGCTGGATTGTGTGCCACCTGTGCTGATCAGCTTATCCAGTGTGCTCTGATACGTCGTGTTGGCAGCCGGATAAGTTTTCGTCCAGTTATGATCCTTTTTCATCTGCGCATCGGTTAGCAGATAATACGTTGTATCTACGCCATCGCCCTGATCTGGAACAGGATCATCCCATGTTGTATCCAGGTGATACCATGTACCATCCAGATTTACCAGATTCCATGCATGCAGCTCGCCGCCAGCTGTTCCTTCGACGATTAGATTCTGAATGCCAGCTTCCTTGAGCAGCTCATACGTGAGCAGTGCATAGCCCTGACATACGGCAGTCCCATCATGCAAAGCTTCATAGGCGGTATAACGAGTATACGTCTCATCGTATTTTACATTGCGTACAACCCAGTCATGGATCGCCTTCACCTTTTGGTGATCATTCATCCCTGTTGTCACAATATTAGACAGAATCTGCTTTACCTGACTTTGTACATAGCCAGTCTGTGCAGCAGTTTCGCGATAATTCATTGTGACCGTTACTTTGGCGGAATAGGCATTTTGACGCCAACTCAAGCCATAGCTATCCAGTACATATTGTGTGTACGGATCTTTCTCCAGTGCCTGCTCAAAAGCATCCTGAAGCATCGCCTTCAGACCGGAAGTTGTTCCACTGTATACAAATGTTGTCTCAGCATCACGGTTCATTAAAGCACGATAAAGCTGATCGACTACATCGCTGGAACTGTACATAACGGATTGTGCAGTAGCTGCCTGTGCAGACTGCGGAGCATTAACAAGTGGCAAGCCGGCGAACAACAGAGTTCCGGCCAGCAAGGTTTTGGCCCAGAGATGACTTGAGTTTTTCATTCAGACGTATCCGCCCTTCCCAAATTGAATTCACTTTAATGCATTATATCGGCAAAATGACGGGCTGCAATAATAGAATAAACAAGCAAGTTCACAAATTATTTTTGCCTCTATAATACAACGCATGAACAATTCGATAGTTGCGCGCATTCCGTATATTAGCATCTTCTCCCGGGCGGAAAAGCGTGTCATTTTGCTCATTATAACACTGTAACTTATTTAGCACATAGTCCTGAATTTTGCGGGAGTACAAGGCCTGTTGCTACCTTATGAAAAGGATCGATTGCCTTCATATGTATCCCTGCATCTGCTTGCCTATTCTCCCTTGCCAATAGCCGATCCTTTCTACGATCTATACCGCTGAACAGGTAACAATCCCCGGTAAGATTAAAAGAGAAAAGGCGAGCTATACACGCCATATAGCGTTCATAGCCTGCCTCTCTAGTTCGCTCTAGTATCACCTACAACTCATCCACGCAAAGAAGTCAATCTACGATTCAGCTCAGCGGTCGCTGTGTACACATCGCGATAGATTGCAAACAGCTCATCATACTGCTTCGTACGCTCTGCATCCGGTGCATACGAGCGAGAGGTACGCAGGAATGCCGCTGCACATTGCTCCAGCGATTCGAACCAGCCGCTTCCATATGCCGCCAGCATCGCCGCCCCCATCGCAGGCCCCTGTTCATTTTCAAGACGTACGACTGTTGCGCCAAAAATATCCGCCTGCATTTGCAGCCAGGTCTCATTTTTCGCACCGCCACCGATCGAGATCACTTCAGTAATCGACTTCCCAGATTCGCGTAAAATATCGATCGATTCACGTAGTGAGAACGTGATCCCTTCCAGCACTGCACGGGCAAAATGAGGAAGCTTATGCGAAGCATCCATCCCGATAAAGCTACCGCGGATATCCGCATCTGGATGCGGAGTGCGCTCTCCTACAATATAAGGCGTAAACAGCAAGCCGTCGGCTCCAGGCGCAATTGTATCGATTCCATCCAGCAGTGTCTCAAACGATTGCTCTGCTGCAAACGTACTGCGGAACCATTCCAGGCTATATCCAGCAGCCAGCGTAACTCCCATAATATAGAAGGCATCCCGCTCACTATGATTGAAAAAGTGGACTTTCCCTTCAAAATCAAGATCCTTACGCTCCTCATATGACAGCACCACACCGGACGTACCGATACTGCACATCGTCTGTCCTTCCTTCAAAATACCCGCACCAATCGCACCGCATGCATTATCCGCTCCACCTGCATAAACACGCGTACCTTCACTCAGCCCTGTTGCCGCAGCGATATCCGGCAATAATCCACCAACATCGTCAAACGATTCCACGAGACGCGGGCAAAAGGACATCGGCAGCTCAAAAGCAGTCGCGATTCGTTCGCTCCATGCCTTAGCCGTCACATCCAGCAGTAATGTACCTGCCGCATCTGAATAATCCATCGCCAGATCACCGGTTAGCCGCAGACGTACATAATCCTTTGGCAATACAAAGACAGACGCCCGTGCCCAGTTATCTGGCTCATGCTCCTGCACCCATAGAATTTTCGGTAATGTAAAGCCCTCCAGCGCCCGATTGCGAGCGATCTTCAGCAGATCATCGCCGAGTGCTTGTTCAATACGGCGGCATTGTGCGGTGGTTCGTGTATCATTCCACAGGATCGCTGGACGAATTACCTGATGCTGCTCATCCAGCAGGACCAGACCGTGCATCTGCCCGGAAAAGCTCAGCCCTTCAATCTCACTTGCTGGAACCTTCGATACCTCTAGCAGTCTGCGTAGCGACAATAGCGTCTTCTCCACCCAGTCCTCTGGATGTTGCTCACTATAGCCTGGCTTTGGCTGCGATAACGGATACGACTCCGATGTCTCAAAAGCAACCTGTCCCTGTCGATTCACAAGTACCGTCTTCACCGCACTCGTCCCCAGATCAACACCGATCACATAGCTCATACGATAACCTCCCCAATAATAGCCGTTCGTTTACTTTTCATTGTCCATGTATTGATTACTTTGATATGGATTACATTGATATTGCATAATGTTGATATGGATTACGCTTAGCTTATCTCCATGATGGGCATATTCGATTGCTCCCCTATTGATTACGCTTCTGCCAGTTACATCGAACAATTAGTTAAGTCAAATAGCTCGTTATACTGAACAGCCAGTTACAACCAACAATCAGTTATATCAATAGCCCGTTATACCGAACCATTAGCATTATTTGATTGGAATATTTGATCACACTAGGATTAATCCCAGTGCCAGCTATCTGATTAGCCTTTGTCATTCACTTGCCTGCCACATTCGTATATACATGTATATAAAAAGCAACAAAGTCGCTCCCTGCTCCCTTACGGGAACCGAAGGAAGCGACTGTTGTCTGTTCTTCTCGTAGTTATACTTTCGCCAATTACTCTGTCACCAGATACTGGTTCAGGGTAGCTTTCAGCAGTTCTTCGCGACCCGACTCGTTGGCACGTGGCTGCTCATTGTTCAGCGCATACTCAGCCAGCGATGACAGTGTTGCTTTGCCATTGACTACATCCGCACCGATGCCTTCACGGAAGCTGCTGTAGCGTTTGTCGATAAAGTCCTCAAACACGCGATCTTCCAGCAGACGTGCAGCTGTTGTCAAACCTTTCGCAAATGTATCCATACCTGCGATATGAGCGATCACCAGATCGTCCGCAGCGTAAGAAGGACGGCGTACTTTCGCATCAAAGTTAATACCGCCGCGACCGATACCGCCATTTTGCAGCACTTCATACATTGTTGTGGTAGCTGCATACAGATCAACCGGGAACTCATCGGTATCCCAACCGATCAGCATATCACCCTGGTTCGCATCCAGCGAGCCCAGCATGCCATTTGTGCGTGCCACGCGCAGTTCATGCTGGAAGGTGTGTCCTGCCAGTGTGGCATGGTTCGCTTCCAGGTTTAATTTAAAGTGATCGGTCAGATCGTACTTTTGTAGGAAGGCAATTGCGGTTGCCGCGTCGAAATCGTACTGATGCTTAGTTGGCTCTTTTGGCTTCGGCTCGATCAGGAACTGTGCATCAAAGCCAATTTCCTTCGCATAATCAACAGCCATATGGAACATGCGTGCCATATTGTCCTGTTCCAGCGCATAGTCGGTGTTCAGCAATGTCTCATAGCCTTCACGGCCGCCCCAGAATACATAGTTTTCGGCGCCGAGACGTTTACCTACCTCAAGACCTTTTTTTATCTGAGCAGCTGCATGTGCGTACACATCCGCATTACAGGTCGATGCTGCACCATGCATGAAGCGTGGATTGCTGAACATGTTCGCTGTATTCCAGAGCAGTTTTTTTCCAGTTTGCTTCATATTCTGCTCGATCAGCTCGACAATCGTATCGATATTGTTATAAAATTCGCGGAGGCTATCGCCTTCCGGTGCAATGTCTACATCATGAAAACAGAAATACGGAATGCTCAGCTTGTCCAGCAGCTCGAACAAAGCTTCAACACGAGCCTTTGCCAGATCCATACCTGTATAGGAACCCCATGGACGGGAAGCGGTTTCGACACCAAACGGATCAGCCCCACCGGCAACGAGTGTATGCCAGTACGCCATACCAAAGCGCAGATGCTCTTCCATAGTCTTACCAGCAACGACCTGGGTTGGGTTGTAAAATTTAAAAGCATACGGATTTTTGGATTGGACACCTTCATATTGCACACGTTCAATATCTGCAAAATAAGCCATTACATAAATCCTCCTCTGATTCGTTTTCGGTCATGAACTTCCGCGTCCGAATCGGTGTTGCTCCTGTCGTACGCTGTCCGTTCTGCCATATTTAGCTTGAAAGAAATCGTTTACATCGCTATCCTAACATATATAAAAGACTTTGTCTATTCATTAAACAAAGTCATGATCGTTCATTCTGGAGAGGAGAAACATAATGAAAATCACAGGTGATCAAGCACTTGTCAAAAAAATAAATAAATCGCTCGTCCTCGATAATATTCGCCTCTATGCACCATTATCCAGAACACGTGTCTCTCAGCTCACCGGCTTAAATAAGGCTACCGTATCCAATCTGGTACAGGAGCTGATCGACGATCGATTGGTGCTGGAATCCGGTGAAGGTCAATCCAGCGGCGGTCGTAAGCCGCTCATGCTAGAATTCAATCCGAATGCAGGCTATGCCGCAGGGGTAGAGCTGAGTGTGAATGAGCTAACGATTGTACTCACCGATCTGGAGGGCAAAATCATCACCCGTCATACTGAGCCACTGCCTGATCACCGTGTAGAAACGACATTAGAGCTGATGCAGCGCATGATGGCAGTGCTGGTCGCCGAGGTTCCACCGTCCGTGCACGGCTTGATCGGCATGGGCGTGGGTGTACCTGGCATGGTGGATGAGCAGGGCAATGTGCTATTCGCTCCGAACCTCGGCTGGGAGGGCGTACCGCTTCGCGAGGAGCTGGAGCAGCTATTCGGGCTTCCTGTTACGATCGACAATGAAGCAAATGCAGGTGCGATTGGCGAGCTACAATTCGGTGCAGGACGACATGCAAGGCACCTCGTCTATATTAGTGTCGGTATGGGAATCGGCTCCGGTATTATTATCGATGGGCAGCCGTACAAGGGCGCACGCGGCTATGCTGGAGAAACGGGACATATGTCTGTCGAAGCCAACGGTCTGCCTTGCTCCTGCGGTAGCCGCGGCTGCTGGGAGCTGTACGCTTCCGAGCTAGCCTACGAGCATACCCTGATCGATCCACATCCGAATACAAATACCGCATACTGGGTACAGCAAGCGATGTGGGATGAGCCCGAAGCGATTCGCTTATTCCAGTGCATTGGCGAGTACCTTGGCGTAGGCATTACCAATCTCGTTAATAGCTTCAATCCAGAGCTGGTCATTATCGGTGGACATATGCGCCAGGCTGAGCCGTGGATCGCACCGCATGTAGAAGCTGTCGTATCCCAGCGTACACTGCCCTATCACCGCCAAAAGCTTGTCATTCAATACTCTGAGCTGGGGGAGCAATCGACCGTGATCGGCGCTGCCTATGCCGCGATCTCACAATTTCTCGGTCGAGTACGTGTCTCGATCTGACCGTTCTGCGTTTGCATCATATAAGTACGTAAAGTACGGATGAAGTAGGCACAGTAATGATATTTGCCTCCTCCTAATTCAGCCGCAAATAACCGAAATTGCTTCTGCACGTTCGGGTTGTTTGCGGCTGTTTCTCATTGTATTCAGCTGGAAATTATAGTATGCTAACAGCGTCAGGGCTGCAAGTTCTGCTCTGCATCCGGCAACATCAAAAACCATTTTGAAGGAGTTGGCTATAATGACAATGGACAAAATGTGTATGCAAATGATGATGGGGATGTGCATGGAAGACATGATGAGCAAGATGAACAACATGAAAATGATGATGGACATGTGCAGCAAGTCCGGTATGAGCATGAAGGAAATGGATATGGACATGGATATGATGATGAGTCGTCTGCAAGAATGCGATGAGATGATGACGTCCATGATGACGATGATGCGTGATATGAAACAAGCCAGCATGTAATTCACACGGATCTGAGCGATCTGTGAATTATGCTGGCTTGTGCTGTTGGTTGGAGGCTTGAACGCATACCGGTGCAACGGTATGCTTCGTAATTAATCGCAGACCATGCTGATCGATAGCAATCACAATCGGCTTGTTCCGCGCCTCGATCCGGCCAATTCTCCGTTATAGTCTAAAAGTATAGCTCAATATAGGATACCGACCTTTCGATAAGGTCGGTTCTTTTTTATACTAGAAGGGAAGCATCCCTTGATTATCGACAAGACTCACAATCGCTATTCAGCGACAGGCTTTCTGCCTGAATCTGACGCGATACAGAAATACGCTCCAGCTTCAATTGCCACCACTGCTCCAGCAGACGCTGCTTCGAGGAATCGTCGGTCGTTTCACGAATCGAATCGTACAGCGATAATAGCTGCTGATTAATCCGATCAAACTGTCTCCACAGCTGCTCGGTCACCGCCCATTCACGCTGCCACTCCTCCGAGTAGTTCAGACGCTTCAGATTCAGCAAAATCTCCTGTTGCCATTCCTCATCACCGATCTGGATTGCATAGTTGAGCAAGTCTAGGTAATCATCATTTCGCTCTGTTACGATATTATGGATAGGGTTCACGATTTCATTCACCTTCAATCTCTTTGTATACCGATTATTATACTCGGAATAAATAAGATTTCAACCGAATTTCAGCTAAAAGTGACCGGAATCGTTATAGTTTTATTCGATAACAACGATGCTTCGATAGAGCCCTTTTAAACAGATAGACTGGCAAATATTTTGCTTTTACTTGCTTTTTTATTTTGATTTTGCTTGCTAGCTTATTTAAAATTTGACGTAAAATCGCCTTATTTATAATGAACGATACAGCCGATTATAGTCTATAATTTCGATATTGGTAATTGCAGGAACTTGAAGTGTGCTTGTGTATAATGACTTCTGCTGGTATACATCCGGTAACACTACCCAGCCTACAGATAAAAAGAAAGCACGGATAAATAGAGAGAATCGCGCCCGCCCAGCTTGGACTCTATGAAGCTCGCGCAGTACGACTTTATTGGAAAATGTAGTGTGACTTTATACGCAAACGAGCAAGCGTAACGTCCACGTTCGCTTGCTAATAACGATGACGTAAACAGATCATGAACCTACTGTGAAATGGAGAGAAAGCAACTATGCATTTTTGGGAAACTGCTGATATTTCGTTGCCCTTTTATGTACTGATGTTTTTGTTTGCCCTGATTATTGTGCCATTGTTCAGTCTTGGTGTATTTAATTTTTCGCAAGCGAAGCGCAAAAAAGGGATTTCCCTATTAATGGCCGGCTTTGGAATTTTTCTAGTTTTTCAGGCGATATCGAATGTCTGGTTTTAGTTCAACAAATGGATAAGAATCGATCAATCCGCATCGATTCAAGTATAATAAAGCCAGTAACTCTTTTTGGAGCTGCTGGCTTCATTTGTATATCTTTATAGATGGAACTTTTTTTAGTTTATAGGCCTAGCTCTCTATAGAACGATCCTACTACGACCTAATACATAACGAAGGAGAATGAATATGAATCTTCATGCCGTATCTTTACCACAGCTACAGCCAAGCCCGGGAAACCTGGTGGCTCTGTGTGTACTACCATCCTTCACAGCAGAACAACCGTTATTGTTGGCTTTAAACACGGATGCAGAGCTATGGAAAATTGAACTGCTAACGGGTATGACTCGACAGTTAGCTACGATCCAATTACCGGAATGGGAGCCTGATCATCCTGTGCAATTGATTGTTAGTCCTTGCGGTCGCTTTGCTGGTATATCGAACCGATTTGGCAAATATGCAATTATTGTCGAACTTACCTCAGGTACAACGATACTCACACTTGAACGAGGGGAGTATCATTATGATAAATCCACTTATCCGCTTGCTTTTATTAGACAAAACGACCAGCTGCTACTGGCTCATGGTACAGACTGGAATCGGCTGGAGCTGACCGCCCTTTTGCCAGAAATGAAACCGCTCAGTACACGAACCATTCCCAACCCTCAGGGCGAATCGGATGCAGAAAAGGCGCATTATTTAAACTATTTTCACGGGAAATTACATAGTTCTCCCAATGGAACATTCCTTGCCGAAACAGGCTGGGTATGGGCTCCAGTTGGAGTAACTCTTGTATGGAATAATAATGCATGGCTCGCCAATGTATGGGAATCCGAAGATGGGACATCACTTGATTCCGTCTGGCAACCGCTGATTGACTGGGATCTACCTATGGTATGGCTGAATGATGAATTGCTAGCCATCTGGGGGAAGCTGGATGAAGATTTGCTGGATGAGGAAGATTGGGGAGAAGAAGGTACACAGTCGGTGATTATGATCTATAATGCAAAATTGCGCACTCGCCATACAGTCATTACAGGTGTCCCTGAA
The DNA here is from genome assembly GCF_034055775.1 of Paenibacillus hunanensis. Classification (NCBI taxonomy): domain Bacteria; kingdom Bacillati; phylum Bacillota; class Bacilli; order Caryophanales; family Paenibacillaceae; genus Paenibacillus; species Paenibacillus hunanensis. Next base: position 4,878,267 of record NZ_CP139194.1, read on the forward strand.
TTTCAAACCCGCACCGATCTACCAGACGTATTTGTTCATCCGCAGGCTCAGCTTGCTGCATCTTCTGATGGCAAACTATTCGCCTGGGGACGAGCTGTACCTCTACAGGTATGGAATCTTTCGACACAGCAGACGGAGCACCAGCAGTTAGACCATTCGATTCAACCTGATCTGTACCATGCAGAAACCGATCTGTTTCTCAAAATCGGTGCAGACTCTATTCAAGCATGGCGATACGAGTAGCTGCCATTTGTGATAAAGCATTAGCTTGAATAGATTGCTAGACCTGAAACGATGGTTAGACAAAGATACAGCCTCGTCAGCGAATAGGGTATTTGCTTTTTAGCTTTTTAGCTTTTTAGCTTTTTAGCTTTTTAGCTTTTTAGCTTTTTAGCACTTTATTTTTTACGTATTTTAGTATTTTAGTTTTTTGGTCTCTTGCTTCCTCTCGTTTCTATACCTTGCTTTGCTATAACGTTTAACTATCAACAACATCAAAAATGCACTCCTCCATACCTATTCATTTCCCTAAAAGGGCTTCGAATAGACATAGGAAGGAGTGCATTTTATATCGAAAATATATAGGAAGTTCTACACGTCATACGCGCATTCGTTTTGGGTCACAGGGGGCAATTTACGAACTTACAGCGTTACCGCCGCATGCTCCGCTGCTTCAATGAATTTCTCTGCATCCATCGCTGCCATACAGCCGCTACCTGCTGCGGTGATCGCTTGACGGTAGCGTGTATCCTGTACGTCACCACAAGCGAATACGCCAGGGATGTTCGTTTCGGATGTGCCTGGGTGGGTCATGATGTAGCCGTTCTCGTCTGTGGTGATCTGTCCGCCGAGGAATCCGGTGTTAGGATGGTGACCGATCGCTACGAATACACCGTGAGCTTCGATCACTTCTTCTTCGCCAGTCTCGTTGTTCAGTACTTTCAAGCCAGTTACGCCGAGTGGGCCTGCTACGACCTCCAATGGTGTGCGGTTAAGCGCCCATTCGATTTTGTCGTTCGCACGTGCGCGATCCTGCATGATTTTGGATGCACGTAGCTCTTCACGACGGTGAACCAGCGTTACTTTTGATGCAAAACGAGTCAGGAAGCTTGCTTCTTCCAGTGCAGAGTCCCCGCCGCCGACAACGATGATCTCTTTGTTACGGAAAAAGAATCCATCACAGGTTGCACAGGTGCTGACCCCACGACCGATATTGTCCTGCTCGTTCGGGATACCGAGATATTTGGCAGTAGCGCCTGTGGAGATGATCAGTGTCTCCGTTACGATCTCGCCTTTACCTTCTACTTGCAGCTTGAATGGACGCTGGGACATATCTACATTGTCCACCCAGCCTGTATAGAACGTAGCACCAAAGCGCTCTGCCTGTTTACGCATATTATCCATCAGCTCTGGACCCATAATACCATCTGGGAAACCAGGGAAGTTCTCGACTTCAGTTGTTGTTGTCAGCTGACCGCCTGGCTGAGGGCCTTCGATCACGAGCGGGCTCATGTTCGCGCGTGCCAGGTAGATCGCCGCAGTCAGTCCAGCAGGGCCAGTTCCGATAATTACTGATTTATACATAGTGTATTCCTCCATATGCGATAGTTTGCTTTGCAAAAATCCTTTTTCATTTGACCTTGTTCTCGTGTTAGATGATCGCTAATCGTAGAACGATATCGTTTGAATACGTACAGGAATGAGTAAATGCTTGGATCGTTTATATAGCTGTGTGCTAGATTATATGAACCTGATGCACACATATCAAATATTATAAATTATATTGCATACAATTAATTCGCTTTGAAACTATTTATAGTATGCTTCTAATTGTTCAGATAGTCAAATGAAATTTTGATGAAAAGCCGAATCGCTATTTCACGACTGCGGCGATAACATGAAAATGCGCCCACCATATCGTTTACAGTAGACGCATCTCGGGTTAACGCTAGCAATTCATCGATTCCAGCTCGTTTCGCCGGGCAAGTCTAATCATTTCCTTCATCTATACAAACCTGTAAAAGCTCATTCGCCTATCCTGCCTCTGTGATCATAAGCCTGGTGCATCAACGCGCACGCAATAAACGTAAACCATTTAAAATGACCAGAATCGTACTCCCCTCATGCCCTACTACACCGAGTGGCAAAGCGAGATTATCCGCAAAGTTACCGATAATGAGCAGCGTAATGACGGTCAGTGCGAAGATCATATTTTGACGCACGATGCTTCGTGCGCGGCGTGCCAGACGAATCGTAGCTGCAATCTGTTCAATGCCATCATTCATCAACACCACATCTGCCACTTCCAGTGCGGCACCACTCCCCTTCATGCCCATCCCCAGCCCAACGGTAGCCGCGGCGAGTGCAGGAGCATCGTTTACTCCATCGCCTACCATCACCACATGACCGTACCGTTCTCGCAGTTCTTGAATACGTGCAACCTTATCCTCTGGCAGCAGACCTGCATAGATATGATCGACTCCTGCGGCATGTCCAATCGCTTCCGCTACGGCTGGACGATCTCCGGTTAGCATCGCTACTTGAATACCAAGCTGCTGAAGCTGCTCTACTGCCTCCTGCGCCTGTGGACGTAGCTCATCACGAATGGCGATCAACGCTACCATCTGCTCATCTCGTAGCATCAGCGAAACGGTCTTGCCTTCAGCTTCCAGCTCGGCACGACGACGTACCCACTCTATATCCGCAGCGGGCTGATCGAGCAGATCGGCTCGACCTATTTTCCATTGATGACCGTTCCATTCTCCGGCGATCCCCCAGCCGGTGATCGCTTTCACCTGCTCCAGCTCGTATGGCTGAATGCCACGCTCAGTGCTATATTGCACAATCGCGCGTGCAAGTGGATGTCCCGATATCGCTTCAAGCCCGGCTGCAATCGCCAGCAACTGCTCCTGCTCGCCTGCTTCTGCTGCATCGGTCATCAGCCAATCGGTCACCACCGGCTCGCCAAGTGTTAACGTTCCTGTTTTATCAAAGGCAACCACAGCGGTCATGCTCATATTTTCCACATGGACACCGCTTTTGAATAACACGCCATGACGAGCGCGATTGGAGATCGCTGACAGCATAACCGGCATGATCGAAGACACCAGTGCACACGGCGAAGCGACCACAAGAAAGACCATCGCTTTATAAAAGCTATCTCCCCAGCTCCAGCCTGGTAACAGAGGTAGCAGCGCAATCAGCAGCACCGTTACGACAACGACGATGCGCGCATATAGGGACTCGAATCGTTTGATAAAACGCTGTGATGCAGGCACTTCGGTTTGTGCAGATTCGACCATTTTAATAATTTTGGCAAATACCGTACCTTCTGCGGATTGGGTAACCTCGATATATAACGCACCCTCGCCATTGATGGTACCTGTAAATACTTCATCCCCGGACAACTTAGAGATAGGCAGCGACTCTCCTGTAATCGATGCCTGATTGACTGCCGATTGACCACGTACAACCGTACCATCCGCTGGAATCAGCTCGCCTGGCTTCACCATCACCAGATCACCTACGCGCAGCTGCTCAATCGCGACATGCTCGACTTTGCCGTCACGCATGCGCAAGGCGGTCTCCGGCTTGAGTGACAACAATGCTGAAATATCCTTACCGCTACGCTCATTCGTATAGCTCTCCAGCGCTCCACTCAGTGCGAAAATAAAGATCAGCATCGCGCCCTCATTCCAGTAACCGATTGCGGCTGCACCCATCGCAGCGGCAATCATCAGCAGATTCACATCCAGATCACGCTCGTGAATGAGTGTCTCTACACCCTCACGTGCCTTCTGCCAGCCGCCGATTCCATAGGCGAGAATGTACAGCACGACAGACAGTATGCCGGGACCTTCTGCGTAGGATAGCAGCCAGGCGAGCAGCATCATTGCCCCACTGCCGAGTGCTGCCTGCATTTCACGATTTTGGATGAATGCTTTGAGATTTTGACGTCCTTTGCCTCCGGGTGAAAATGGATTATGTCCCTGACGAGCTGTAGGCAGAGCTGGCATCATTTTGATTGGTTTCATTCGATTCACGTTCCTTTCGCTATACGCTAAATAAGATAGGTTACTGCGTAAAATTCCTTTTTTATTGCAATCCGTATGAGGAGATTGCCAGCACTAATTGAGAATGACTCACATTATTAATGCCCTTAAAACAGCTCATGCTGCTTCGGGTAGCCCCAAAGCAGCATGATTGGTATTGAGAATGATATTCATTTTTGACTCGCTACAATTATTTTTACCTAGACCAACTTTTGATTAGATTATAATTGTTCGCCCTATAAAAGTAAAGCACCTTCTGCCCACAAAATCGTCTTTTTAGACATTGTTTGTAGGTGGAAGATGCTGTATCTTTGCTTTGATGAAGATGGTTTACCTTTATCATTGGATGGAAAGGATTCGGTGCCTATGGGTAGCGCTCGCGCCGCACTAAGGCTTATCTACTCGTCCCCATCCATAACCCGCTTCCTCGGACACATCCTCTGGCATTCCCGGTAAAATAAGTCCCCCATCGACACGCAGATTGATGCCTGTAATATAGGAAGCTTCATCCGATGCTAACCATGCTACCGCTTCGCCGATATCGCGCGGTGTGCCCATCCGTCCGAGTGGAATCTTTTTGCCAAGTGGTTCAGTCAGGGCATTCCGATCCAGTCGATTCACGGTAGCACCGGGCGCGACGCAATTGACACGTATGCCATGCGGGGCAAGCTCCAGCGCAAGCGAGCCGGTGGAACGGATTAGAGCTGCTTTCATTCCTCCATAAATGCTATCATCTGGATACGCACGCTCACCGCGCGAAGACGTAATATGCACGATATTACCGGGCATCTTGCGCTCGATCATCGCCTGTGCTGCATACTTCGCTGCCAGCATCGGTGCCCGGTAGTTAAGCTCCAGCATCCAATCGATATCTTCTTCCTCCAGCTCTAGCAGCGGCTTACGTGTGCTTCCACCTGCATTGTTCACAAGCAGATCGATACGGTCAAAATGCTCCACCGTTTCGCGCACGGTTCGCTCGACCTCTCCGGGCTGGGTCAGATCGCTCTGGATAACAAACGGCGCTGCGCCATAAGTATGGGTTAACTCCTCCACAACCTGCTCCAGCTCTTCGCTGTCCGATTTATAGCTGATTGCCAACCGATAGCCCTTCTGAGCAAGCACGCTGGCGATGCCTCTACCGATTCCAATTCCTGCACCTGTAACGAGCGCAACCTTGCGATGCTCCTGTAGTACATTGCTCATGATCGGAATGCCCCTTTCACTTTTCATAGAAATGGTATGGGCATCATTACCCGTCAATGCGGATGATACATCCTTTGTATGCAAGATTACGCAAACTTTTATGAGCCCTGTCTTAAACGTTGCTCGGTCTGCTGCCAGATCTGGCGCATATACAGGGAAGCCTCTGGCAATTGCTCGCTTACTACGCCCTCAAGCGAGATATCGATATGAGGCTTGTACTGCTGAAGCAGCTCGAAAAAGGTTGGATAATCGAGCATGCCTGTGCCTGCTACGCATTCCTCCTTAGAACCATCGGCTGCCATCTGAATATCCTTAGCGTGAATGAGAATGATGCGATCAGCCAGCAGCTCAAATACATTTCGCAAAAAGCCCTGCTGATCGGCTACATATTCTGGCTTCATCATATTGCACGGATCAAAGAGCATCCCGATTGCTGATGAAGGCACCTCCTCCATCAGCCGTACCATCGCCTCAGCGTTATGCACGGTGTGGACAGCAACCGGCTCAATCGCCATATGCACGCCCCATTTATCCGCTTCCTCGGCTAGCTCGGCTACGGTATCGCGGAGTGTGTTCCAGCCCTTTTCCCTATAATGCTCCGGGTCGGACTGCTGATATGTATCCAGCGAGCCGGTCTCTGTTGCTACCATACTACAGCCAAAATCACGCGCATACCGCAAGTGCTCTTTAAATCGAGCAATCTCCTGCTTACGCGCTTCAAGATCGGGATGCACGGGATTAATATAGCAGCCTAGCACGGCAATACGTACGCCCTGACGATCGAATTGCTCGGCGATATAATTGCCCATGCCCGGACTAAGTCTGCCATTACGTGTGTCGATATCGGAAATGGCTTTGGCGAGTGCTAGCTGAACGCCGGTGAAGCCGCCAGCGGCTACGCGTGCAGCCAGATCGGCGACAGGTTGTTTGCCATAGATATGAGAAAGTACGGATTGTTTCATTAGTGCACCTCGTTTTCAATTAGATGGTTGTGAGGTATATGCAAACTTATACGTTATGGGCGAACACCACTCCGGTAAGGAATAAGGGGACGGACTCAGGTGGAGCCGAGGGAATCTACTGGATTGGGAGTTAATTGTAGATTCCCGCCCCTCCAAAGCTGTAAGATATTTTGCTTCGCAAAAATCACTTTTTATTGCACCTCGTGTTAGGAGATCGCTAACACTGTAAATCGTCCTTTCCCCTTATTTCCTTCCCTTCGTTCTGTGCGGCTCACATGTATAAGAGTTTTCATATACCACTTATAGCAGGTTTAACGTTCGTTTATAAATAAAGTGCAATGCACGATGTACATTGCACTTTATATTTTTTTGACATTGTTATTAAAATCCTTGATATACGTTGATGTGATTTAACATATTTTATAGGTTGAGGCTTGTTAGTAGATACTGTGGGTCGTTTTACATGATGTTTGATCATTTTAGTATGACTGCATTCGTACACGATAATTCTACTACATAGACCTCGATACAGGTATAGATATGATCTTAACTGATTAACGTGCCATCCAGCCGCCGTCTACGCATAGGACGTGGCCGTTTAGGTAGTTGGATGCGTCGGAAGCGAGGAAGACGACTGGGCCTTGCATGTCCTCGGCTGTGCCCCAGCGTGCGGCTGGGATGCGCTCGGTGATGGAATCGAAGCGTGCCTGGTCGGCTACGATTGGGGCGGTGTTGTCTGTTAGCATATAGCCCGGTGCAATCGCATTGACCTGGATGCCTTTGGATGCCCATTCATTGGCGAGTGCTTTGGTAATGCCGGCTACGCCGTGCTTACTTGCCGTATAGCCAGGTACATTAATGCCGCCCTGATAGGACAGCATAGATGCGACACTGATGATTTTACCGCTGCCGCGCTCGATCATATGACGGCCAACGAGCTGGGATAGATAAAATACGGTTTCCAGATTCAGATCCAGCACATCCGCAAAATCCTTCCACGAATGCTCTGCTGCTGGTGTGCGGCGGATAATACCTGCATTGTTTACAAGAATATCAATTCGTCCCTTGAAGGCAAGTGCTTCGGTTACGACCGCTTCCAGGCCATCATGCTGGCTCAGGTCAGCCTGAATCGAGATTGCTTCACGTCCCAGCGCTTGAATTTTGCTGACTGTATCCTCACTTTTGGAATACGATACACAGACGACATCGGCGCCTGCTTCTGCCAGACCAAGCGCCATTCCCTGTCCTAATCCACCACTTGTTCCGGTAACAAGTGCTACTTTTCCGCTCAGATCAAATGCGTTCATGCCCTGTTCAACTCCCTGCATCATAGTGGCTATACGATCATAGGCAATCAGCAGCCAGTGAATTCTGGCTGTGCTGTCTGTTTTTCGAGTGGACTTGCACAGGATAGGAAATTCCCTATCCTGAACTTCGTAGATACTGATCGAGCTTATGAGTTTGTGGCACGGTGGATCGGCTTCCAGTACGTTTAACACCAATCGTACTTGCAGCACTTCACTCCATACGCTCATACGCTCATACGCTCATACGCTCATACGCTCATACGCTCATACGCTCATACGCTCATACGCTCATACGCTCATACGCTCATACGCTCATACGCTCATACGCTCAAGCATAACAGCCTTCACAAAAGATGCTACATGGTTAACGCGTATTTATTCATTGGAACGTTATCAACGAATACCCTGTATTGGCTCGCCAGTTATGCGCCTGCCTGATCCAGTGGAATACCTGCTTGCTGAAAATGCTTGGCCTGCTCGCTGGATAGACCGCTATCGGTAATGATCATATCCAGCTCAGAGCAGGTCGCAAATGTCCACAGTGCGAACTGTCCAAACTTCTGATGATCGATTACGCCGTATACCTTTTGCGCGGTATCGACCAGTGCCTTTTTGAATGGCACCAGATCACCTGTATAAATAGACAGGCCAAACTCGGGATGCAATGCGGTCGACGATACGAATGCCTTGTGAATATTTAATCCACGCACATATTCAATCGCCTGACTGCTCACCAGCATATTCCGATTCCGCTCACCGCCCGGTACGACGAGTCGAACCTGCTCTTTTCTCGCCAGCTCGCTCAAAATGAACAGATCGTTCGTTACTACTGTGAGTGGCATGGAGGGCAGACGACGAGCAATTTCTAGCGTCGTGCTGCCGCCATCCAGTGCGATAATGTCGCCAGGCTGAATATAATGGAGCGCTCGCTCAGCGATTTCGCTCTTTTCCGGCATATGCTTCGTATTAGTGCCCTGACCGGACAAAATGCCGTACTGATCATTTTGCGCCAGTACCGCGCCGCCATGTACACGCACGAGTAATCCCATTTCTTCTAATTTGGCAAGATCCTCACGGATCGTTTTGCCTGTAACATGAAGTGTATCGCTTAATTCACCAACCGTAATTTCCTGACTGGCGATTAATATTTCCATAATGCGTTCATGACGCTTCAGTGCACTCATCCGACGAACCCCCGTCCCTTCCAGTGATCGCTCCGGTGTATGTTGTCTCCCGGTGATAGGGCTGGAATGGTGTTTTTGGGTTTATTTTAAATCCTTCATAGCCACGGCGTCCATATCATCGAACGTCTGGTTCTCACCAGCCATCGCCCAGCAGAATGTATAATTGCTTGTGCCAACGCCGCTATGGATCGACCAGCTTGGAGAAATGGCAACCTGTCCATCACGTACAACCAGATGCTTCGTTTCCTGTGGCTCGCCCATAAAGTGGAACACGACGCTGTCCTCTGGCATGTTGAAATACAGATATACTTCGGAGCGACGGTTATGGGTATGACACGGCATTGTATTCCACATATTGCCCGGCTCCAGCTCGGTAATGCCCATCACCAGCTGACAGCTCTTGATGCCGCCCTGATGGATATATTTATAAATGGTGCGCTCATTGGACGTCTTAATATCGCCCAGATGACTTGGAGTTGCATCCTCGCGCGTTGCTTTGGTCGTTGGGTATGCTTTGTGAGCAGGTGTCGATACGAAATAGAATTTAGCAGGTTCCCCATCATGGCTGGCAAAGCTGACTTCCTTCGTGCCGAGCGATACGTACAGACATTCAAAAGCACCGATCTCGTACTTTTCGCCGTCTGCGGTTACCGTACCGGTTGCACCAATATTGATAATACCGATCTCGCGGCGCTCTAAGAAAAAGTCTGTCCCGATATCCTTCAGATTCACTTCCAGCTTAATCTCCTTGGAGGCTGGAACAGCGGAACCTACGATATAACGATCCACATGACTGTAAACGGTTACGAGTTCGTCCGTTGCAAACAGATTCTCGATCAGAAACTCCTCACGCAGACGTGCGGTATCAAACGTTCTTACATCATTCGGGTGGGACACATAACGGTTTTCCATGCTATTCATCCTTTCGTTTCGGTTTTAATTAGGTTCATATGTGTTTATATTAGTTCATTTTGTTCATTTTGAAAAGGGTTAAATAAAATCGTACCTATATTCCTAAGCTTCTATTCATATTCTATACATATTGTTATGGTAGGATAGACAAAAGCCTTGCTTATTGCAGATAGAATTAGCTATACCTCAGCCTATATTCATCTCTATTTTCTCCATGATTGTCGCGTTTTTGCAGAGATGATGAAGGGGCTGGGTAACGATAGAGTATAGGAATACTTTAAGATTTCTTGTCTTTCTCCGATATGTATAAATACCGATAACAAAGGAGCGTAACACTATGGTACGAATACTGGTTGCTGATGATGATGCATCCATTTTGGAATTAATACATGTGTATCTCACACGTGAAGGATATAGCGTGCATCGCGCGCATGATGGACAGGAAGCGTTTGATATGCTGGGCGATGGTAAATGGGATCTGATCATTCTCGATGTGATGATGCCGCATATGGATGGCTGGCAATTGTGTATGGATATTCGCCGCTATTATGGGGATGTGCCGATTCTGCTCGTCACTGCTAAAGGTGAGTCAGAGGATAAGATCAAAGGCTTCCGACTGGGCACAGATGACTATCTGGTTAAGCCATTTGTGCCAGAAGAGCTGGTCATGCGCGTGAAGGCGCTGCTGCGTCGTTACCGTATTTTCGCAGGCGAGTCGCTGACGATTGGCAATGTACGTCTGGATGCCGCGACTAAGGAGGCTGAGGTGAACGGCGCACTACAGCCGCTGCCAGCAAAGGAATTTGAGTTATTTTATACCCTTGCTGGATTCCCCGGACAGATCTTCACACGCGATCAATTGATCGAGAAAATATGGGGACATGATTACGATGGGGATGAGCGAACGGTAGATGTGCATATTAAGCGGCTACGGGATCGTTTTTCCGAGGAAAATGGCTTTCTCATTCAGACGATCCGCGGCATTGGCTACCGGATTGAGGTGAAAATGGATTGAAAAATATATACAGCCAGCTTGTTGTGACGTTCATTATCGTCGTCGCAGCCAGCTTTCTGATTACGTTGCTTATGTCTGATTGGGTATTTCAGCGGCAGCAGGTGAATTTTGTACAGGATCGTATTCTGAGTGATGCTGAAGCGATGGCAGAGATTCAAGCATCGATCCCTGAAAATATGATGCAAAAATATCTGAATAGTCAGGGTGGACAGACGCAGCTTGTCGTGATCGGAGAGGATGGCACCGAATATCGCTCGGAGGGCAATGGCCCGGGCGGCCCGCTCGGTATCTCCCCTCCACCACTTCCACTGGGGAATGACTCATCCTCGTCTAGCGATAGCTCCAGTTCGACATCTAGCTCTAGCAACGATGATAGCACGTCTAGCAGCAATACCAACCAACAAAGCTCAACAACAGATGATTCTAAAGATGGCTCTAACTCTGCTACATCGTCTAGTGACAGCGGTAAAAGCACAAATGACAGTAAATCAACATCAAGTACAACGAACAAAGAGTCCACCAGTACAAGCACAGAGGAATCGGAAACAAGCAGCAAGCCAGCGAAGCCGCTTCCTCCTCATCTCAAAAACAACTCGTCTACCGATGCAGCGACCGATCCAAAAAAGCCACCTGTACCGCCGCCAGCACCAAAGGATATCGATAAATGGGTTATTCCAGAGTCTGTGCAGCAGCTGGTACTGAGTGGTCAGACGTATCATCCCAAGGAAGGCGATAGCCTGAATGATCCGAATATCCCTTCGCTCAATTTGTCACTGGAAGGCAGTGATGAGGAACGAGAGCCTCGCTATGTAGGTGTTCCATTTGAACGAAATGGCGTGCATTATGCCCTGTTTGCTCGTCCAGCAGCTGGTCATTTTGTGAATCAGTTTAATAAATGGATGTTCCTTGTCCTCTTCGTCATGCTGATCACCGGGGTGCTGCTGTTCCTATTCGCAGCGCGCCTGATTGCCCGACCAATCGCCAAGCTATCCGATGCTACACGCCGCGTAGCCAAAGGCGATTATGATGTACGTGTGAATCTCAAGCGTAAGGATGAGATCGGACAGCTTGGGGAAAATTTCAACCAGATGACGACAAGACTATCCAAAATTGAAGCGATGCGACAGGAATTTGTCTCCAACGTCTCGCATGAAATTCAAACTCCACTTACCTCCATTCGCGGCTTCGCAGTAGCGCTCAAGGATACCGCTAGCAGTGAGCAGCTCAAGCATTTGAAGATCATTGAGCAGGAAAGTGAACGATTATCCAAGCTCAGCAGTAATCTGCTACGGCTTGCCTCGCTCGATGTGGTGAAGCTGAACAAGCAGCATTTCCGTCTGGATGAGCAAATTCGAATGGCGGTCGTATCCTGCGGCCCGATGTGGATGAACAAGCAGATCGAGCTGTCCGCCGATCTTAACAAAATTGAAGTCGACGGCGATGAAGACCTGCTTACCCAGGTATGGATGAATCTGCTATCCAATGCGATCAAGTTTACCCCGGAAAACGGTAATATCTATATTATGCTAACGGAGGATAAGAACTGGATCAAAGCCAGTGTCCAGGATACCGGCTGCGGCATTGATGCAGAGCATGTGGAGCATATTTTCGAGCGGTTCTATAAGGCAGATAGCTCACGTACTTCAGCCGTAGGCGGCAATGGTCTTGGTCTGTCGATTGTACAGAAGATTTTGATGCTGCATGGCGGGCGCATTGAAGCGCATAGTCAGGCAGGACAGGGAACGACGATGACGGTATATTTACCACGTCCAGCGGCAGCTGTGAGTGCGGCTGTTAAAATCACTAAAAAGGCAGCCTCGCAATAATCAGGATAGGTATAGATGTGGTTTCGGCAGTGGATCTGGCAGTAGATTCGGAAAATATAGTATGAATCGTATGTAGAATAGGATGAGTGTATAACAACACGCTTATTATATAGTATTTATATTCATTTATTTGAATGTATATTCAAATTTAGCATCCGCTTAATATGTAATTAACATGTTATTTATTATGATGAATCTATAATATAAATGCTCTTTTCCAAGGCGAATAGCTCCTTTTTTCAGCGGGCTATTCGCCTTTTTATATCATTTTAAAACAATCTTCAGTTTCGTTTAAGCTAGCGTTCATTTGCTGTTCATATTGCGTTGTTATATTTTGTACATCAAGTTATAGCCGATGAAGACAGCTGATCTTATAGTTTGCAGAGGCACATTTGTATTCATGCATGATGCAATAGGATTCATGCAGCATTCATGATCGTAACTGTACCTCTGACATTCATGTGCTTGTATATTCCCAAAGGAGGGCTCACCGATGAAATATTCTATTATTGTTCCGGTTTACAATGAAGAAGAGGTTGTACTGGAATGTTACCGTCGTCTGACCGAAGTGATGCAGCAAACTAGCGAAACCTATGAATTGATCTTTGTAAATGATGGTAGTCGTGATCGAACGGCATCTATCGTTAGCCAGTTATGCAGCAGCGACCAATCGGTGAAAATGATCGATTTCTCCCGTAACTTTGGGCACCAGATTGCCATTACGGCAGGTATGGACAACGCCTCTGGCGAAGCGATTGTCGTGATTGATGCCGATCTGCAAGACCCGCCAGAGCTGATTTTGCAAATGATTGAGAAATGGAACGAAGGCTACGATGTAGTCTACGCAACTCGTGCTGAGCGCAAGGGCGAAACAGGCTTTAAGAAATGGTCAGCCTCCCTGTTCTACCGGACACTGAACAAGCTGAGTGATATCGATATTCCACTCGATACCGGCGACTTCCGTCTGATCGACCGCAAGGTGTGTGAAGCGATGAAAAGCCTCAAGGAAAGCAATCGCTTTGTACGTGGGCTCGTAAGCTGGGTTGGCTTCCGTCAAACGTCGATCTCGTATGTGCGTGAGGAACGCTTCGCTGGTGAAACGAAGTATCCACTTAAAAAGATGCTGCGCTTCGCTTCCGATGCACTGATCGCCTTCTCGCTCAAGCCGCTACGTCTGGCGAGTGTACTGGGCAGCTTTGTCTCCCTGTTCAGCTTTATCTTCCTGATCTGGGTTGTAGGGCAAAAGCTACTTAACTTCAACACAACACCAGGCTGGGCATCCATCCTTGCCTGCGTTCTGTTCCTCAATGGGATTATGCTGATTATCCTCGGTGTACTGGGCGAGTATGTCGGTCGTATTTATGACGAGGTGAAGGGTCGTCCACTCTATCTGGTGCAGGAAAAACGAAATTTCGCTGCCATGCAGCAGCAGCCGCTAAACGAGCAGTCTGTCCGTGGTGAGCAACGTCAAATGGTGCAAGAGCAGCGATATGTTGGTTTCTAAGCTGTTTGGAAGTCAGGCGTTTCGTTTTGCTGCCGTCGGTGTGTCCAATACGGCGATTGATTTTATCGTCTTCATGCTGCTACAGCACCTGACCGGTGTTGCAGCAGCTCAAATTATCGGCTATAGTGCCGGAACCGCGAACAGCTACTACTGGAATCGCAAATGGACATTTGCGCGTGTAAAGGGCTGGGACGGTGCTGAGCTGCTACGCTTTCTGCTGGTGAATCTGTCAGTCGCGCTCATTACAAGCTTTGTTATCACCTTGATTCCTGCTACCATTCCAGTGTGGATCGCCAAGCTATGCGTGACCGTTCTAGGACTGGGGATTAACTTTGGCTTTAGTAAGCTATGGGTGTTTCGCTGAGTGTTCTACAGACTAAGAAATCGATGGAGAACAACGTCATACTGAAGAACAACGGTATGTTATGGAATCGCATGGAGCTGGATAAGATTTTATAAAGTCACTTAAAATTATTCATCGTTATATAGTCATTCGATGCTACTTCATGTTAGCTCACTTGAATTACTATCATTTAGCACATAGGTGCAATTTCGTATATCGTGTACAAGCCACTCTAGCTCCATTTACACCTTTTGATCCACTATTTCCTTTCACTGCTATACTCACGATTATGTTTTACTGCTATACTCACGTTAAGTTATTCTTTTATCCTCTATTACACTTTTACACTGCCAAACAAGGAGGCATTTGCCATGAAAGTACGTAAAGCGATTATTCCGGCTGCTGGTCTTGGCACCAGACTATTGCCCGCTACCAAAGCCCAGCCGAAGGAAATGCTTCCGATCGTCGACAAGCCTGCGATCCAGTATATTATCGAAGAAGCCGTTGCCAGTGGGATTGAATCGATCCTGATCGTGACCGGTCGAGGCAAACGCTCGATTGAGGATCATTTTGACCATTCGGTTGAACTGGAGTTGGAGCTTGCTGCCAAGGGCAAAACGACGTTGCTTGAGCAGGTTAATCATATTTCCGAGATGGCGGACATTCATTATATTCGTCAGAAAAAGCCGCTCGGTCTGGGACATGCTGTTTTATGTGCCCGTCAATTTGTCGGTAATGAGCCATTCGCTGTACTGCTCGGCGATGATCTGATCGTGAACGAGCAGCAGCCCGGACTGAAACAGCTCATTAATCAACATGGTTCGCCTTCTACCGCTATCATTGGCGTACAGCATGTGCCTCATGAAGAAACGAACAAATACGGTATCGTTGCACCAGCCAGCATGCCCAATGATCCGCATTCACTGATCCAACTGAGCGGGATCGTCGAGAAACCGGACATTGCCGATGCTCCATCCAATCTCGCAGTCATCGGTCGTTATGTGCTGCCAGCGGAAATTTTCGATATTTTGGAAGATACACTGCCTGGCAAAGGTGGCGAGATTCAATTAACCGATGCACTCTCGCGCTTGCCACATCTCGCTGCACTGGAAATTCAGGGCAAGCGTTATGATATCGGCGATCCACTCGGCTATGTGAAGTCGACGATTGAATTTGCATTGAATCGTCCGGAGCTACGTGGGGAGATTGAGAAGTATGTGGAGGAGTTGTATAATCGCTCGCGTGCAGCTGTAAAATAAATAACGATTCTCTTATCCACACCATTCCAGACCATACCATACCTTTCTACAGGGGATGGCAGCTGAAAAATAGAATGCAAAAAGCCTGCACTTTAACGAGTACAGGCTTTTTTGATTACAACGATAGGGTTACGCCAAATCATGCCAGTACAGTCGATGCTGGGTTAATAATTTAGACGACTTCGTCTAGCACTAGTTGTATAGCATCTACCTTAATCTCGCTTCTGCCGCTGCTGGAATTCACGTGAAAGAATGCTCATATTGATCGCATCATGGTATTCGTAATCATAGTACAGCACTTCTCGCTGAACACCCTCCTTACAAAATCCGAGCTTTTCATACGAACGAATCGCTCGCTCGTTAAAGGAATAGACGGACAGCTCAATCCGATGTAGATTCATATTACCAAACGCATAATCCAGCAGCATCTCCATCGCTTCCGTACCATATCCCTTACCAAAGTTAGACGATTCAAAAATAGCGATTCGGACATGTGCATTACGGTTTATACGGTCGATGTCCATTAAGGAAAGCTCGCCGATCACGTGCTCTACATGAGGAGTATTTTCTAGTAATGAAAGCTCATCCATACGCTGCTCTTCCGGTTGGAGGCAAATGAGCAGATCAATTCGGCTGGAATCACCTGCATTTTCCTCAATAAATCGAGCGACACCATCACGCGTGAATAGTGTATGCGTTCCGGTCAGACGGCGCATCTCCTCATTCATTAACGCCGGATAATAGGTATCTATATCATCTGTCGTGTAGGTACGCAGATATAATCGTTTACTTTCCAGTACGCGGGTACCTTGATATAACATTGGGCTCATTCCTTCCTCGTCTCCTTACGCTCTCTTCGCAAGTTCCCCATCCAGCCATTTCATCGCTGTACGCAATTGCTCTTGCGGAACCAGCGCATATTTATCACCGATGGTGCATTCAAAGCTACAGCTTCCCTGATGATCGGCTACATAGGAAGTGAGTCCAATATCGTGCTGGAGCGCGAATTCCTTGAACACCTGCCGAGTCGTTTCAATAGGACAGTCGATATGAACATGGAACATATTCGATACAGGCACTTCGGGTAAGGTATGAATATGAGAGCAGGCATTGAGCAAGCTAGCGAGCTCTTTAGCCTGTTCGTAATATTCGCTCATTTTCCCAATACGCTGCTCGTAGTAGTATTTGGAGCTTACGATATACGGATACAAGCCGATCAGATTACCGCCATGTCGGTGCTTCCACACCTTCGCTTCCTGCATCACATCTTCATCACCAGCTAGAATCGCTCCAGCAATACCGCCGATGCCTTTATAAAAGGAAATATAGACCGTATCGAACAGGCTGCAAATTTCTGCGGCTGTTTTGCCATAATAGGGAGTAATCTCAAATAAGCGTGCACCGTCCAGATGCAATCGAATCCCTTGCTGGCGACAATAGTCTGCGATCGCTTCTAGCTCTTCATAGGGCGGTAGCTGTCCTCCGATCTCACGCTGCGGTAGCTCAAGCAGCACACAGGCGACATCTTCCGTGATACTCGTTACATCTTCTAGCCGGGTGACACGGTTCTTATCTCCTATCAGTACGGCTTCGATATGATGTAGCTCTTTTAACGCATCCTGCTCATGTAGCTCCAGATGAGATAGCGGATGATACGCAACACGCTTGACGCCTTTCCGATCACACCAGATGCGAAGGGCAATCTGCTGTGCCATCGTTCCACTCGGGAAAAATACCGCCGCTGGCTTACCCAGAACATCAGCCATTTGCTGCTGGAACTGCTCGATTAATTCACCAGTACCATAATGATCACTACCTGTCGTACCATCGACCTGCTCAAATGCTTCCTTCAACACATTAATATTACGAGGGCCATTGCCACTGACTCGAAAAGCGGCCTTCACAAAAGCCTCTTCTAACGTAGGTGTATATGTATGCTCATCCATTGCTGTTCACTCCTATTCTGTGCGCGTTGTGGTTATATTATATGCGAAAATGCCTGCCGACTCTATCTGGATGTGCATCCATACAAAAAAAGCCCTTCCGGTTAACCCGGAAGGGCTTCGTTATGCAGCTAGTATAGCTACAATGGATAACTTAGTAGCCTACGCCATTGTACGTCATGATCCAGATCGAGCCGGATACAACGACCAGTACAATTGCCAGACCGAAGATCAGTGCCATTACGTTCCAACGAGGTTGGTTACCCTGACGCTCACGTACGTGCATGAAGAAGAACAACTGCACGACGAATTGCAGAACCGCTGTAACCATAATAATAAGGATGGTTGGCAGCTGGGACAGCATGTGGTTCAGAACAACAACCAGTGGAATGATGGTCAATACGATCGACAGGATAAAACCGACGATGTAGGACTTCAGCGAGCCATGTGCATGAGCTTCGTCATGACCATGGGAATGATCGGAATGGTTCGCCATCTTACATCACCCCCATCAGATAGACGACCGACAGGAGGAAGATCCAGACGGCGTCCAAAAAGTGCCAGTACAAGCTGATAACATTGACTTTACCGCGTGTTACATCGGTAATGCCTTTGCGTGCTAGCTGAATCATAATCAGCAGCATCCAGCCCAGACCCATCGATACGTGGAGTCCGTGCGTACCAACCAGTGTGAAGAACGAGGTTGCGAATGCGCTGGTACCGTAGTTAAAGCCTTCGTGTACCATTTTGATAAACTCATCAACCTCAAGGAAAATAAAGGATGCACCGAGAATCCAGGTTACGACCAACCAGCTAATCAGCTGTTTAACTTTACCTGCATTCATTGCCAGTACAGCCAGACCACTTGTGAAGCTGGATGTGAGCAGGATGAATGTCTCCGCGATAACACCCGGCATTTCGAAAATCTCGTGAGCTGTTGGTCCACCTGCCGTGTTGTTGTGCAGGACAACATACGTGGCAAACAGCGTACCGAACAGGACAACGTCCGTGATCAGGAAGATCCAGAAGCCAAGCATTTTCAGCTCTTGCGGATCATGGTGACCGTGATCATGACCATGTGCATGATCATGACCGTGCTGTGATACGGCTTGTGCCATTAAAGTGTCCCCCTTAATGAAGCCTCAGTCTTTTCTACTTCCTCGGCAGGGATGTAGAAGCCCTCGTCATCATTCATCGAACGGGCAGCCAGACACGCAAGTACGCCGGCGAGTCCAAGAACTCCCATCCACACCCAGTGGAAGGTGAAGCCAAAGCCCGCAATGAAGAAGAAAGTAGAAAATACAATCGGGATACCCGAGTTGCTAGGCATATGAATTGGTTCGTATTTTGGTTTGGCATCCTTTTGAGGAAGCTTACCCGCAGCACGACGCTGCTTGTCGACCCATAATGGATCTCTGCTGTCCACTACCGGAGTAATGGCAAAGTTGTATTCTGGAGCTGGGGACGGGATTGTCCACTCAAGTGTATGAGCATCCCACATGTCGCCAGTTGTATCTTTTTCACGATATTTGAAGCTATACGCAATTTGAACGGCTTGCAGAATGAAGGCAATACCCATCAGGTACGCACCAACCGTCGAAACGACGTTCAGTGGGCCCCAGCCTGTATCCCAGTCAAATGTACTTACACGACGAGTCATACCCATCAGACCGAGCAGGTATTGTGGCATGAAACATACGTAGAAACCGATGTTCCAGAACCAGAATGACCATCTACCCAGCGTTTCGTTCAGCTTGAAACCGAACATTTTTGGCCACCAGTAGTACATGCCGGCAAAGTAACCGAACACAACCCCACCGATCAGAACCTGGTGGAAGTGGGCAATCAGGAAGTAACTGTTATGGTACTGGAAATCAGCAGGCGCAACCGCGAGCAGAACCCCTGTCATACCACCAACGATAAACGCCGGAATAAACGCTACTGTCCATAGCATCGGCAGATCGAAGCGAATTCGTCCACGATACATCGTAAACAGCCAGTTGAAGATTTTAACCCCTGTCGGGATTGCGATCAACATCGTGGACAATGCGAAGAAGGCGTTAACGTCCGCACCGGAGCCCATTGTGAAGAAGTGGTGAGCCCATGTGAAGAAGGAGACGAACGCGATGATCATCATCGCAAATACCATCGAGGTGTAACCGAACAGCTTTTTGCGTGAGAACACGCTGACGACTTCGGAGAAAATACCGAACGCCGGCAAGATAACGATATATACCTCTGGGTGACCCCACATCCATATCAAGTTGATATACATCATCGGATTACCGCCACCGTCAAGGGTGAAGAAGTGTCCTCCTCCGAAACGGTCGAGGAACAGCAGTGCCAGTGTAACTGTCAAAATTGGGAATGCAAAAATGATGATTACACAAGTTGCAAATACCGACCATGTGAACATCGGCATTTTCATCATTGTCATGCCTGGTGCACGCATTTTAATGATCGTTACAAGGAAGTTGATACCTGTTGCCAGGGAACCAATACCGGAAATCTGGATACCCCAGATATAGAAGTTTTGTCCTGGTCCAGGGTTAAATTGTAGCTCGGACAGCGGTGGATAGCTCAGCCAGCCCGCATCCGGCGAACCGCCGATAACGAAGGACAGGTTGAACAGCATTGCGCCCAGGAAGAACAGCCAGAAGCTGAGGGAGTTCAAATAAGGGAACGCAACGTCACGCGCACCGATCTGTAGCGGTACAACAACGTTAAACAAACCGAACATAAATGGCATCGCCATAAACAGGATCATAACAACACCGTGTGTCGTAAATACCTGATTATAGTGTTCTGGATGCAGGAACTCAAAGTTCGGAATTGCCAACTGAGTCCGCATCATGAGCGCATCGACGCCGCCGCGGAACATCATAATGATCGCAGCCAGAATGTACATGATACCGATTTTTTTGTGGTCAACCGTAGTCAACCAGTTGCGCCAGAGCCATTTCCACTTTTTGAAATAGGTCAATCCGGCAACGATGGCAATGGTTACTAATCCAATGGATACGTCTGCACCATAGATCAACGGATCGCCAGTAACAAAAAACTCGGATGCAAACTGTTTAAGATTTTCAAGCATCGTTGAGCTCCTTTCACTTTCTTGGTCCATGCACAGCATCATGCTGGCATGTATGGTGGCATTGCATGAATACCATTTGAATACAGCACGAATGTCGGGAGAAGCTCTCCCGACTCGATTCATACTTACAACGTGGATGTATGCGGCGCATACCATCCCTACGACAGAAACTCAACCGATTTACTTGCCGTCCATTTGTGTTTCAGGCGTAGTGTGTACCGGTTGACGACTTTCAGACAAACCGCCAGGCAGATATTGTGTCACCAGTTGTTGGAACAAATTCTCCGGGAATGCCGAAAAATACTGCTTGTCCGCTGTACCTGGGATCGCAAGCGACTGATACGTATCCATCGTCATCGGCTGGGATTCGGTTTTCACCTTGTTTACCCATGCTTCATAATCGGATTCAGTCACTGCATTCACATCAAAGTTCATCGCACCAAAGTGCTCACCACTAAAGTTAGCACCGGAGCCGTAGTACTTGCCTGTATGATCTGCCTGCAAATACAGGTTCATCGCCATACCAGACATGGTATAAATCTGTCCACCAAGCTGAGGAATCCAGAAGGAGTTCATCGGAGCATCGGAAGTCAGTTCGAAGCGAATAGGTCGGTCTTCAGGAATAGTCAGTGTATTCACAGCTGCAATTCCTTCCTCCGGATAGAAAAATGCCCATTTCCAGTCCATCGAAACGGCTTGAATAACAACAGGCTGTTTGTCAGACTTAATGGCCACGGAAGGCTCGAGTGCGTACGTATAACGTACAGTCACGATACCGAGCACAGCAATAACGACGATCGGAATACCCCACCAGATAGACTCCAGCACATTGCTGTGGTTGAAATCTGGATCGTACTTAGCCTTTCTGCCCGGCTTGTCACGGTATCTCCATACAATAACAAAGGTCAGTATGGTTGTCGGTACGATAACGATCGCTGTCAGAATCGTAGAAATGATAATGACATCGCGTTGTCCTTCTGCAATCGGTCCTTTCGGGTTAAGAACAGCATAGTTGCTAGAACCAGCAAACAACGCCCAAACCGTCAGAGCCAGCGACAACACCGTCACAACCAGAACAACCCAGAACATAAGGCGCGAACCTGGTTTTTTGCTCATCTTGATCCCCTTTCTCACTTAACGCTCATGACGTTCATAATGTTGAAACCACACATTCCTATGTTAACACTAAGTGTCCTTTTTGCGTATCCATAGAAGGTGTAAATTTCAGTTTTTTTTGGCTTGTTAACAAATCTGTCAATTTATTAGCAGGCAGAAGTGAATGTTTTCACATTATTTAAAGATTAACATATTTTTACTTCGTAAAAAAGCCCCTTTAAGAATTATTCTTAAAGGAGCCTTAATTTTAAAATGCTCGCTGTCTAGCTGTCTTTACCCCCATTGGAATGGCAAACGGCTAGCAGACGATCATCCTAATCGTCCTTAATCCCATCCTTACCTTCATCGCTGCGTGCCTGCATCGAGCCAAGCCATTTGGCGAGCGAATAAATGAAGGCAAAGGCAGCTAAACAGCCTACACCGATCATCAGTCCAAGGTTGTTGTCGTTAAATGGTTGCAGATTCAGCACGATCAGCAGAATCCCTGCCGCGCAGCACAGCCATGCGACTACAGTCAGCATTTTACTCAGTCCATATGTGTTTTGTGCCGAGTTATTACCACTCGGGCCTCTAGATTTGGTAGCCACGAAGTCCACTCCCCTTTCCCGGATAGTCGTATTGCTGTGATGTCTACCTGAATCATTCCATCGATTGGTCTGGCGTACCAGGCAGAAGTACTATACGACTTATTACCACAAAAGGAAGCTTTTGATTCGCTACGTCACATTTATATTTTATAGCGCGCTGCTTCAATAGAAAGAGTACGGAAATTAGCGCGTCTCCATCCAGTTGTTACGGATAACATTTTGATACCAGTAGAAGCTTTCCTTCGGCGTACGTACCTGTGTGCGGAAATCGACATGAATCAGTCCAAAGCGCATCCGGTAGCCCTCTGCCCATTCAAAATTGTCCATCAGCGACCACGCCATGTATCCTTTTAAATGGATACCATCATTGATAACGCGATGCACCTGAGCGATATGCTGCTGTAAGTAGCTGATACGCATGGAGTCATTCACAATGCCATTTTCTGGCCCATCGTTAATGCAAGCGCCGTTTTCCGTAATATAAATATCGATATTGCCGTATTTTTGCAGGTAATGGATCACGTCGTATAAACCAACCGAATCGATCGGCCAGCCGATATCGGTTTTGAACAGTCCCATATCGATCGGCTCGCTGTGCAGATAGCCTGCTTCTGGATTGTAGCGATTCACTGTCGGATGATAGTAATTGATTCCGATCAGATCAATCGGCTGCTGAATGATCTCCATATCGCCCTCCTGCACAGGTGGTGTAGCTCCAGCTTGCTGGAACCAGTTGTACAGTGATGCTGGATAGCTTCCTTTATACACTGGATCAAGGAACCAGTCTGCATACACTTCAATATTACGATTGCAGGCAGCGCGATCCTCTGCACTCTTGCTGTAAGGAACTGCCCATGCCACATTCGGTGCAATTCCGATCTGTCCATCTACCGGACTGATCTCACGGAATAGCTTAACCGCATGTCCATGCGCAACGAGCAGATTGTGACCTACATTCAGCGCAATTTGCAAATCGGTATTCCCCGGCGCATGCTTGCCTTCCAGATTCGATAAAAACGCAATACACCACGGCTCATTGAACGTAAGCCAGAACTTGATTTTACCTGTAAATTCACGGAACATGACCTCCGCATATTTAACAAAGGCATCGATTGTGCGCCGATTCTCCCAACCGCCTACATCCTGTAGCGCCTGTGGTAGATCCCAGTGATACAGCGTACAAAACGGCTCAATCCCTGCCTCCAGCAGCTTATCGACAAAACGATGATAAAAGTCGATCCCTTCCCGATTGATCTCCCCATCTCCATCTGGAATAATCCGCGGCCATGCAATCGAAAACCGATACGTATCAATACCGAGTTCCTTCATTAGAGCAATATCCTCTTCATACCGATGATAGCTGTCTGTAGCAATATTCCCATTATGCCCATCAAACACCTTGCCCGGTGTATGAGCAAACGTATCCCATATCGACAGCCCACGCCCGCCTTCCTGATAAGCGCCCTCAATCTGATACGAAGCTGTAGCTGCACCCCAGCGGAAATCCTTCGGGAATTGGAAAATAGTCATGTGGTAGTACCTCCTGAAAAGTATGTAGTTTGTGAATTTTGTGGCATAGTAGTGTGTACGCTTACATCATAGTTTATCTTGTGGTGGGGCGGTAGGCTGTAACTTATGTTTCTGGGTGCGGAAAATTAAGAAGTTGATATGGTATATGAAATATTATGCTGGGCTTAGGGATATCCACTCCGGCAAGGAATAAGGGGACGGACTCAGGTGGAGCCGCGGGAATCTACTGGATTAAGAGTTAATTGTAGATTCCCGCCCCTCCAAAATCGTCCTTTCCCCTTATTTCCTTTCCTCCGTTCTGTGCTTGGCGTGACATACTGTGCTCTTGATTAAAATATAAATTTAGACTCTCTCATCAAAAATTATTCACTTCGAAAAGTCTGAATTCGTACTTTTCTATATCGACTTATTGGTTATGCATTATCTGCTATGTATATAAAACTTAAGCCTTCAGATCTTGCATTCAAATCTTTAATTCCATAGTCTGTCCAATAAGAAAGCCAAAGTAGGCTATACATCAGCACTCGTATGAACGTAACCTTACGCAACGGAGGGAAGGAAATAAGGGGAAAGGACGACTTTTGAGCGCAGGAGTTCACATTTCACTCCATCTCCCAAGTCCCTTCCTGCGTGAGACGGGAGTCCGTCCCCTTATTCCTTTCCGGAGTGCTTGATGCTCTACACCGAAAGATTTTTACTCATAACAGCTGATTAAAATTATGTATTCAAACAATCCATACTTAGCAACAAAAGAAAAAGGAACGCTACTATGCGCTCCCTTTTCCTAATACTTAATTCTGCTTAACTTCATAATTACATAACCACATATTATACTCGTTCAACTCTCAACTACATCTGGGTAATTCCCGGGAAATATTATTTTTTATTCGTTCCCCACAGCTCGACTGTATTTTTGATCAGTTCGCTGTAGCTTGCTTCCATCTTCTTCATTTCGTCCGTGCTCAGCTCAGAAACCATTTGATCGTAGATGCTGTCGAATTGGTCTGGTTTTGCCAGAATCGCTTCTGGGATGCGTTTGCGGACGATATCCTGGGATTTTTGATAGGCTACATTGTAGCTTGGGTCATCTGGGGATGGCAGATTGTAGGCTGCGCCCCATGCTTTAACCGGGAATTCGTCTTTGGATGGGAACAGGTCTTTCCATGTCGTTGCTCCGTATGCCTTGAGCGCATCTTTTTCTGGTTGACTGTAGCTTGCCAGGATTTGCTCAGGGAAGTTAGTTGTATAGTAGTTACCTGTCGAATCCTTCACACTATCTCCGTAGTGAACAGAGAAGTTGTACATGCCGATACCGGATTCTTTAGTGAAGTTCGTATTGTCATTGATTTTACGTTCCTGAACATCTGCTGGAATGACACGCTTGCCATCCTTCACTTCATAGTGCTTGCCTTCGATCCCCCAGTTGTTCAGCACCTGTGCTTCATCGGAAGCCATCCAGTCCAGGAACTTGATGATGCGAATCGGGTCTTTGGCAGATGTCGTAATACCGATACCATAGCCAACTGGTGGGCCGATATCCTGGAAGGAACGATCCTTCGTCGAATCATCCAGCTGTAATGGATAATGTCCGTATGTGCGCTCTGACATGCCCGATGTTTTCAGCGAATTTTCTGCCTGCTGATAGTCCCAATCCTGATCGATCAGACCCAGCACACGACCGCTGGCGATTTTGGACAGATACTGGTCATTTTTCTGTGTAAAGGTTTCTGGATCCAGCAGACCTTCATTATACATATGGTTCAACCAGCGGAAATATTCTTTTTCCTCTGGACGCTTGTAGTGCAGCTGTGCTTCATATGTTTCTGGATTAATGTAGAATTCGCCGTCATCCGGTGCACCTGTCGCAAGGAATGCCGGGTTCGTTACTGTAATCATAATTTTCCAATCATCTGCGTTCAATGTGAGCGGGATCGTTGGTTGTCCATTGATCGTTGGATGCTTCTCTTTGTACTCTTTCAGTACGTTTTCGAAGTCTTTTACCGTTTTGATCTTTGGATAGCCGAGTTCTTTCATTACCTGATGCTGTACTTCGAAGCCGCCACCAGCATCGAATTTTGCTTCGCCTACGCCTGCATTCGTTGGAATGACGTAGATGGACGGATCGTCTTTGCTGTATTGGAGACGGGACAGATCGTTACCGTATACTTTTTTGATATTAGGACCATATTTGTTGATCAGATCGGTCAGGTCGATCAATGCCCCCGCTTCAACTAGCTTGGTAATCGAACCTTTTGGGAAAATGGTATCTGGATACTCGCCGGAAGCGGTCATCAAGGCGATTTTCTGTGTACCACCGCCGCTCACATCGTACTCGGCATTAATCGTCACATTGGTCGCCTTCGTGATCGCTTGACCTACGTCATCCTTCATATTGTTCCAGGTCGGACTTGCATCCGAGCCGAAGAAGGAAATCGTAATCGGTGTAGATACGTCCGATGTTTCCGTTTGTGTTGGATCACTGCTGCCTCCGCAGGCGGTTGCTGTTGCAAGCGAGACAACCGACAATGGGATCATGATGCGTTTTAACCATTTACCAGCCATTCAAAAGCCCCCTTTGATTTCAGTGGTTGCACTCCATCTCTATATGCTAAGGCGACATAGGCGTCGCCACATAGCTGTTGATTACGATGATACTTTTTTCAAATCTACTTGGATTAGGATACGGCTCAGCTGAATGCGTCCAACCGATTTATGCTTTGACAGCACCCAGTGTCATCCCACTTACAAAATACTTCTGCAAGAATGGATACACAATGAGGATTGGCACGGTAACGACGATTGTGATCGCCATCCGAATCGATTCTGGCGAAATGCTTGCCATTTGCTTGGCCATATCATTCGCATTGACCGCACCGCTTTGCTGTGTACTCTGCTGTAGCACCTTCATCAGCTCATACTGCAACGTTGTCCATTGCGGCGAGCTTGCATTGTACAGATACGTATCAAACCAGGCATTCCATTGACCGACCGCCAGGAACAAAGCAATTGTTGCCAGTACGGGCTTACAAAGCGGTAAAATGACACGCCAGTAGATCGTAAAGTCATTCGCTCCATCCAGCTTCGCTGACTCCTGCAATGCATACGGTAGACCATCGATAAAGGAGCGGATGATAAACACATTGAATGCGCTCACAACACCTGGCAGCACGTACACCCAGAAGCTGTTGATCATGCCGAGATCACGAATCAGCAGGAATGTTGGAACCAGACCAGCAGTGACATACATCGTCAGCGCCAGAAATACCGAGATAAAGCGACGTGCCTGAAAATCGACCCGGCTCAGCGTGAATGCCAGCATCGATGCACTCAGCAGACCGAGCAGCGTACCCACGATGGTACGAAGAACCGAGATTTGCGCTCCTTGAAGCAGTCCCTGATATTGAAAGATAACGGAATAGTTTTCCAGTGTAAAGGCACGCGGGATAATATGAATGCCACCTCGTACCGTATCGGAGGACTCATTGAGTGAAATCGCCAGTACGTTCAAGAACGGATAAAGCGTAACGATCAGCACCAGCGACATCAGAATCGTATTGCACACATCGAATATTTTATCGCCTCGTGTCGCATTGAAGGCTTTGTTAGCCGCCATACGTGATCTCCCCTTTCAAATGAATCGTTGGTGCAGCAAGCCTGTGCCCACTATGACGAGCGGAGAAGACTTGCTACACATGTATCTGTAGGCTACATAATACTTTCCTTGGTTGTTTTCTTGAAAATGCCATTCGCCGTGAAGAGCAGAACAATACTGATCACCGAGTTAAATATACTGATCGCTGTACCATACGAGTATCGGTTCATCTCCAGCCCGTATTTCAGTGCGTACAGATCAAGCACCTGTGAATAATCGGTCACAAGGTTGTTGCCGAGCAAGAACTGCTTTTCAAAACCGATGCTGACAAGGTGACCGATCGACATGATCAGCAGGACGATAATCGTCGTCCGCATCCCTGGCAGCGTGATGTGCCACATTTGCCGGAAGCGTCCTGCACCATCAACCTTGGAGGCTTCATACTGCTCCTGATCGATGCCCGTAATGGCTGCCAGATAAATAATCGTATTCCAGCCCATCTCTTTCCACACATCGGAAGCGGTTACAATTCCCCAGAACCATTGCCCCTGTGCCATAAATTGAATCGGTCGATCAATAATATGGAGTGATACGAGCAATTCGTTAATGATCCCGCCGTCTGTCGAAAGGGACTTGGTCACAATCCCGGCAACAACGACCCACGATACAAAGTGAGGGAGGTAAGAAACCGTCTGCACGGTTCGTTTGAATAAAATCCCGCGTACTTCGTTGAGCAAAATTGCAAACACGACGGGGAAAATAAATCCGAAGATCAAGCCGAGAAAGCTCATCGCCAGTGTATTACGCAGTGCCAGGTAAAACTGCTGATCCTGAAACAATGTAATAAACTGGTCCAATCCCACCCATTTCTGCTCAAAGAACGAGCGCGCTGGACGGAACTCCTGAAAAGCCATCAACCAGCCCCATAATGGTACATAGCTGAATATGAATGCCCAGATGACAAACGGAACCGACATGAGATACAGAAACTTTTGCTGCTTAAATACCTTCCAGAAGCCGCCTGTCTTGAGCTGACGGGCGCTGGCGCTCTCTCCACTTTTACGGGAGGAAGCCTGCTTGGTTGTTGAATCCATCGTCTCATCCACCTTCCTATAATCGGCTTCACCCTGACCGGATGACGCTGTATGAACGTGCCACGCATCTGTGTGGATTACATAACCGATTATAAAAGAAAGCGCTTTCTGTTAATACCTGACAAATTATATGTAAAATCATATAAAAATTAGACATCCTTGTCGGAGCGGCTCGAATCACTAAAAATAATGGTGATTGGTTGTCCAATTTTATAGTTGGAGAGGTATTACGGACTATGCAAAACAAAACTTTAGAAGCAAAATGAAAAACCTGCTTTCTATGGCGAAGCAGGGGGAAGGAGTTTATTTAAGAACATAACAATTTAAAAATGAAATTTTACTGCAAAAGTGCTGTTCTACTGTTTTTGAAGTGGAGGAGCACCATCCACTTCGGTAAGGAATAAGGGAACGGACTCGGGTGGAGCCGCGGGAATCTTTTGGATTAGCAGTGAATGAAGATTCCCGCCCCTCCAAAGTCGTCCTTTTCCCTTATTTCCTTCCCTACGTTCTCTGCTTATTGCGAACTGTATGTAAATATATAAGTGCAGCACTGTACAGTTTTCTGTATCGTTCGTATGTACTTTGCTTAAAGCAAAATACCTTACAGCTTTTAAGCACAGGAATCTACAACGTATTCCTATTTTGTAGATTCCCGTGCGAGACTGGAGTCTGTTTCCTTATTCTTTGCTGGAATGATCGATGTCTCAACAACCAAATAACACTCCAGGATAATTTATTTGATTTGTTTTACAAACTCTCTTAGTAGCAATTTACAAACTAGCATACTTTCAATAACTGCACTATAAACTCACTTTTTGCATGTACTTGCTACAACTACACTACAGCACTCTTAGCATACAGCTTCAATGCTGCTGCCCATCTCCCATCTGCTCGCGATACGCCGACGGCGAAATGCCTGTGTACTTCTTAAATTTGCTGTGAAAATAATCGACGTTGGCATAGCCGACCATCGAAGCGACCTTGTGTACCTTCATGCCCTGAGCGAGCAATTCCTTTGCGCGATCCAGGCGAACGCCGTCGAGGAAATGGTTGAAGGATTCGCCTGTGTACGTTTTGAACATTTTGCCGAGATAGGCGCTGTTGTAGTTGAATACCTCGGCGAGCAGCTCTAGCTTCAGGTTGTCACTATAATGACGGCGAATGAAATCGGTCATTTGCTTCATCACCGACTCGTGGCTGACGCCGTTGATGGATTGTAGCAGTTCCTCCAAGCCCTTTAGGATCAGATCGATCATACTGGCAGCGGTTGGAGCGGAGTATAGCTCGGGGATGAGCGCCAGACACGCCTGTACCGCTGGTCCAGAGCCTGCTACACTGCCAGGTAAACGGCTGAGCGCGAGGGATAGGACGTGCGACGATAAGCTTTTCGTATCGCGCTCGACTAGACCCGCCAGATGGCAGACCGACATTAATTCAGATAGGACACGTTCAGCGGCTTCCAGGCTGCGGATATCGACCGCATAATACAGCCGATCTGCCCACTCGTTTGCCTGTGGAGATGGCAGTGGCTCTTGCTCTATCGGCTCCGACTCGTCGTGATACCGCTTGTTTGCACTCCAGGCAATACCATTTGTACCAAACCAGAAGCGTTGCTCCAGCAAGTCCAGTGCTTCGGCATAACTATCATGAAGGTGCTCCAGCTCATCGGCTACCGATCCAGCTGCCGCATACCATAGCTCGGAGGATGCGGAATGATCCAATAGCCGATCCCGCAGCTCGCCCAGTTCTCGCTCTCCATACGGTCGTCCAGTCAGGATGCCAATATAGTTCCCCGCGCGAAAGGCAATATGGCGCTGCTCCATATTCCACCAGCTATGCAGCTGCTCCAGATACGTTCCCCAGCTATCCAGATGATCGCCACGGCTAGCGTGGTATTCCAGCAGCAGCACCTGATAGGAAGACCAGCCAAGAGATAGCGCCTGCTGCGCGCGCTCCTGCTCTTTGCCAGAGCTACTAAGTAGCATCTGCTCCACCAGCTCATGTGCAGGCACAGGCTGCTGTCGCTGTTCTCCTCTATGCTGCTCCTGCTCCAGTGATTCATGCACACGCAGTAGCTCCTGCTCCATCTCCACCTCATCTACAGGCTTGAGCAAATAGCCGTCTACCCCGTAGCCAAGCGCACGTCTTGCATATTCAAAGTCCGCATGTCCACTCAAAATCAGCACATGCGTCCGACTATGATTGCGACGAAGCTGCTCAATCACCTCAAGTCCGTTCATTCCCGGCATACGAATGTCCATGATCATCAGGTCTGGCTGAATCCGTTCAAACTTTTGCAATGCTTCGCGACCGTTAGCCGCTGCATCCACAACCTCGAATCCGATCCGATCCCAGTCGATAATCGTTTTTAAGCCTTCTCTTATCGCTGGTTCATCATCTACAATCATCACCTTAAACATAATGCTCCCCCTTTATACTCTATTCATCTGCTTCTGTCCTAACGAGAATGCAAGAATGGATTAATCAAACGGGATTTTAAATGAAATCTGAGTTCCTGCATTCGGTGCGCTGGAGATATGCAAGCCATATGCTGCGCCATAGGATAGCGTGAGTCGCTGATGCACATTTTTCAAACCGATCCGATCGCCCTCCCGATCAGCTTGTAGCGATTCACGTACATATTGCAGACGCTCGGCGCTCATCCCAATTCCGTTATCGATCACATCGATCATCACCTCGTGCTCAATCCGAAGGGTACGAATGATAATCAGTCCACCATTTTCCTTCGTCTCCATGCCGTGTACAATTGCATTTTCGACTAATGGCTGGATAATAAGCGGTGGAATGGACGTACCTACGGTCTGCGGATCGATTAATAGCTCATACCCTAGTCGATCTCCAAAGCGAAACTTTTGAATCTCCAGATACGAGCGAATCAGCTCCATCTCGCCCTCAATCGTTGTATGCTTATTGCCAATCTCCAGATTGTTACGGATGAGCTTACCGAGTAACCGAACGATGTAGGCAATCTCCTTTTCGCCGTTCACATGAGCCTTCATCCGAATCGATTCCAGAGCATTAAATAGAAAATGCGGGTTCATCTGGCTCGCCAGCATTTTAAAATTAATCTCACGCTGGCTAATCTCCAGCCGTGTATTCCGTTCATTCGACTCATACACCTGATCCATCAGCTGCCGAATGCTCAGCACCATATCATTGAATCGCCGAGCTAGCTGCCCGATCTCATCCGATCCGCCAATATTAGACGACACCTTCAGATCGCCTGTACCCAGCTTGTTCATCTGTCTGCTTAGATTGGATAGACGGCGTGTAATCAATAACGAGATCATTTGCAAAAAGCCCAGTCCAATGAGTAAAATAGCAACCAGTACACTCGTACCAATCAGGATAATGCGATTGGAATCACGCACAATACTATTGTTGGAAAAGACGGATATGATCTTGAGCCCGTTCGCACTGCTTTCTGGTATTAACGTATCGACAACGATGTTGGATAGCTGCCCATTGACCTCATGCTCATAGATTCCTGGTCCTGCCGAAGGATCGATGTCAATATCAATATTCGGATCATCGAGTCGTTTGCCGATCAGTTCCGTATTTTTGGCAGACACGATATTGCCCTTGTCATCCAGAATCATCGTCTCAAATGGTTCAGCACTAATCAATGAATTCAGATATGATTGGCTTAGCTCAATCACCAGTACACCACTGGTCGTGTAATCGGTAAAATTCACCTTACGCACAAGGCTTAATACCTTGGTCGAGCTGATCGTATCATCCGTGCGATAAAACCAGTTGATAATTCGGCTGTTCATTGCCGCCTGGTACCAGTCACTGCTACGAATATCCGATGTCACACGCATGAATTCCAGATTATCCTGAATCGTATCGTTCGTTGTATAAAAGCGAATCGCAGACACCTCAGAATATAGACGCTGATATTCATCAAACTCCTGGTAATTGCGATACGCTTCAACCAGATCGTATACACGATCATATCTCGTATTCACAACATGGCTGAGACGGGTATCAAACAACAGCTCATTGGAGATATTGGTCGGTACCCGTAGCATGGTGGTCATCTGGTTTTTAATGCGTTCCACATTGTTCGTCGTTTGCTCAATCGCATTGTTCAATGCATCCTGACGCAAATAGTTCACCACGACTCCGCCAATCACAAGCACCGGCAACATGACGACAAAAATGTACGCGATAATGAGCTTGTTTTTAATTTTAATATCGTTAATACGATGGATGAACAACTGCCACATTGGCTTCCCGCTCTCCCTCATCAAGCATGATGACATCAAAGATATTCTTCATAAAACATCAAGGCATGACCTCATTATAAGTAACGACCCTAAAATGTAAAACGCTTACAAACGTGCTTCTGGAAATATACTGTATCATAACATGCTCACAAAGAAAAAGACTGTCTGCAAGCGACAGCCTTCGTTGAAATCCTAAATTTTAAAAAAGTATTAAATTTATCACCCAAAAAGTTTATAAAACTGCAATCCGTAGCCGATATACTAAATTAGCATTAAAGTGGCTTAATATATTCGGTATCCGGCAGACGGAACGGATCTTGCTGATTGATATGATCATAGAACATCACACCGTTCAGATGATCATATTCGTGCTGAAACACAATGGCAGAGAAGCCTTTAAGCTTGAGCTTGAACGGTTCTCCATCTGGCGTATACGCCTGCACGGTTACCTTCTCGTAACGCGGTACATAGCCCTCTATCGGGCGATCTACAGACAGACATCCTTCACCATGCTCCAGATAGGTCATCGCAGCCGAGTGACTCACCAGCTTGGGATTACAGAATACATACTCCACCTGTCGGTCTTGATCATCTACGAAATAGACGACAAACACGCGCTTATCCCAACCGATCTGATTGGCAGACAGCCCAATCCCAGGCCGTAAATCGTATTTTTCAGCTGCTTGCTCATCTTGCGATTGCTTCAAAAACTCCATCATGCGATTGACTTTAGTACGGTCCTCTTCGGACAGCGGAAGGGCTACAGGCTCTGCCACCTGGCGTAATACCGGGTGCCCCTCACGTACAATTTCATCCATAGTTACAAAAGGAAGTGATGATTGATTCAATGTAGCTGATGCCACCTTTTACTTAAAATATTATTTATTTTTTAAAATCATCATGCAAATTGGCAATATTAATAGTTAATTATAAAAAATGTTCAAATTTACGTCAATGACAGCGGTTTTTTGTCTCAATCTGTCGAATTTGCATTGACGTAATACTGGTAACAAATTACTATATTGTTAAGGAAGTTTTAAGAAATGTTTGTGCGAACATCGTAAGACTGTTTTTTGGATTTTGGTTTCTCACATCCTGGCGATCTACATAATGACATTATGATAGCCAATCCATTTCCGGTTGCTTTCATTATACCAATAATTAACTAACAGTTTTATTTATTTTGATTGAGGGGGATTTTACAATTGGAAACATCTGGAGAGCTTTTGAAAAGTTACTTGCTGCTGGTAGATCGCATGCCACGAATTATGGAACTGCCGACGCTGATGCGTCAGCTCAAATCGAATACAACTGAAATCTTTATTCTGCATTTTCTGCTGAACAATGGCAGTCAGTATGGTACAGATATCGTGAAGGCAACAGGACTGACGACAAGCGCAGTTACACAAATTTGCGATAAGCTGGAGCAGGAAGAATTGATCGAGCGTACGCGCTCCGATCAGGATCGCCGCTATGTAAGCATCTCGATCACGCGCAAGGGCGGCCGTGCTCTGGATAAAATTTTTGGCATTATGGCAACCAAGCTGGTCGAGAATATTCGCGACCTGAGTGATGATGAGGCGGATGAATTGCTCCTGCATTTGCGCAGTGTAGAACAACTCGTTTTAAAACGCCGTCAATTGGCAATGAAGTAACCCTTACGACTTTTCGTATACTCAGAATCCACATCACAAAAAGCCTGACAGCTAGGATATGCTGTCAGGCTTTTTGTGTACGGATCGTGATCATAGTCGCGCTCTGGTCGTTCAGCCAGTCTCGCTAGCTACTGTATAGAGCGATCTTACTTAATTTCTGCGAGATATTCGGACACCTGAGCTGGTGTTTTAGCGAATTTACTATGCAGATGAGCGATTTTCTCGCCGCCACGATATACGAGCAGGCTCGGGATACCGCGTACTTCATTTTGCTCTGCCAGATCCTGAAACTTCTCAGCATCCATAGCGAAAAAGCGTTTTTCTGGATTCTGCTCGATAATGTCGCCCATAAAGCGATCCAATGTTTTGCAATCCGGGCACCAGTTTGTATCGAATTTGATCACTGTGTATTCCTGACCATCGATCAAGTTGCGATATTGTTCTTCTGTTTCAATGCGTTCCATGTGTAAAATTGCTCCTTTCTATGCTGGCATACCAGCTTACATCAATGTAGGATGATTCCAAACCAATTATCTTACGGCAATCTATCTTAATTTCAAGAAATATCTTTCTTCATTATCCGCTTTTAAAGCACATTTGGCAAGGTAGTTTTAGCTTATTCGGATCATCCATTTGACTCTACTAGTTCAATAAACGGATCGTATTGCGCGCGAATAACCAATCCATCATTTCAGGAAAACGACGGTAAAACGAATCCGCTTCATGGTCTTCCCCTTCACGCCGTACAAAATACAGCTGATCCGGCTGCTGCTGATTACGCGATAAAATAGCCGCCGCCTCATCGGTTAATGACTGCATCAGCCGTTGACGATTCTGCTTTGCTACACCTTCCAGCGACCCGATATCCATATATACGCGTAACCCGGGGACTAGCTCTCGCTCTGCCATAAACTCAACAAAGCCCTCATACCAGAGCGATGCTGACATCGCCCCAATGCGCCCAAACACCTCTGGATATACATAAGCAGCAAATAACGATACCAGACCACCGAGTGACTTACCAATAATACCTGTGCATTCCGGTCTTGGATCGGTATAAAAGTTACGATCAACCCACGGCTTCACCTGATGGGTTAATGTGTATAGATACTGGCTCGCCCGTCCGCCAAAATGGTCATAGTGGCGACCTGGCTGTAGCTTCTGTGCGGACCAGGGCGTATATTCATGGATGCGATCCTGCGGCGTAATGCCCACCATAATGAGTTCAGGCAACGTACCTGCCGCAAATCGCAGCTCCAGATGATAGATGTTACCATTTAATATCGGATCGAACAGATCGCCGCTATCCTGAACGTACACCACAGGCAATGGATAGCTGGCATGCTCATAGGAAGGCGGCAAATAAATAAGCAGCTCCCGTCCAGCGTGTCTCTCTATCAATAGGGATCCCTTCATAACGACTCTCCTTCTTCCAGCAGCATCTTTTGCAGTTGCGGTGTATAGATGAATTAGAGATAGTTCGGTGATAGGTATGCAATGGTTGTACTTGGTAGTATAGCAAATCCTGTGGAAGATGTCGTGTAGGCGCTTTCCTCTAATTTGAAGATGTTGAGGATAGAGAGCTACAACACGGCGGGAAGGAATAATTAAACCATGGAGAATTAGAAATACCTTATACGATGTTGGTATGCAAGATCTGTATAAACTTTATAGCATTAAAATACCTACATTATCAGATTCCGTCCTATATGCTCCAAATGATGCATTTTGAGAATGATCTTTACAAAACAAGCGGATACATCGATGAATAGACACCGATGTATCCGCTTGTTGGAGTTGAATGTATTCTTTTATTTGTTATATCTCAATACGCTCACAGCTTATTGGACAGCATCTATTCGATCAAATGCTTAACACGAGTGCTGCCAGCAAGCCCATGGAAGCGATCAGGCCGACGATCGGGCCGCCTTCCTCATAGGCTTCCGGTGCCATGGTGGAGCATAACATAGCGATGATGCCGCCGCCAGCGAAGGCGCCAATGCCTGCTTTAAGCTCCTTCGGTAGCATCTCAAGGAACAGATAACCGAGCATGGATGCTAAAGCGGAGATCGTTAGGACGGCGAGCCACATCCAAAATATTTTACGGCGGGAGAATCCGCTTTGCTGCATACCTACCGTACTGGACAAGCCTTCCGGGATATTACTAACAAAAATCGATACTACCAGAACGGCACTTACGCCCTGTCCGGTAAGCAGGCTAGCACCGATCATAATCGATTCCGGGATAGCATCCATAACCGTACCGGCGAAGATGCCGAGTCCGCTCTGGCTTTTGCCGTCTTTGCCCTGCTTGTTTGAGCTGGAGTCTTGTGTACTGGCTTGT
This sequence comes from Paenibacillus hunanensis, assembly GCF_034055775.1. Taxonomy (NCBI): domain Bacteria; kingdom Bacillati; phylum Bacillota; class Bacilli; order Caryophanales; family Paenibacillaceae; genus Paenibacillus; species Paenibacillus hunanensis. The sequence goes on from NZ_CP139194.1 coordinate 4,915,042, forward strand.
TGGTCTTTTTGCTGTGCGGTTCCCTCATTGCTGATCGGGGAAATTTCCTGCTTGATCACATACGAGCGCTTGCGGTTCGCACCGCCCTTGCTGGATACGTATAGATCAAAGATCGTATACACGACCGCACCAACTAAAAATCCAATCGCAGTCGCTGCCAGACCGCCATCCTCGATAGCATCCTCTAGTAGCTCAAACGATGCAGCACCGATTAGCGTTCCTGTACCAAATGCCATAATCCAGCCGATAATCTTTTTCGGAATTTTAAAAAAAGCGGCTACGACTGCACCTAGCAAAACCGCTGAGCCTGCAATCGCGCCCCACATCAGTGCACCCCACATCTCCGTCGCCTCCCGTCTACTATTCACTCTGTCCACTTATTAACCATATTGACGGAGTGTGTCATGCTTTTTATGTCATTTTCTTCGTATGGGTGATGTGGGAAATATACATTTTTCAGTAGGGTTCGTATAACAGGTGGATAAAGATATTTGGGTTGGGTTGGGTTGGGTTGGGTTGGGCTTAGTTCGAACTTAGAATGGATGTGAATGGATCTAATTTTGATTTTATGCAAATCGATGCTATATCCAGCTGCATTCTGCTACACGATATTATGCCTACATTTCCTGTCTTCATTCGCATTCACTCTTTTTACACAAAATAAAAAAGGAGCTACTCTCTACTTTAATAAAGAGAAGCTCCTTTGACAGAGGGCAGTTCCTTTAGCAGGCATCAGCTTCTTTCAGAACCTCCAGAGGCTGATACCTTTGCAAACTTCATTTATAGGTAAACTGTCGTTGATCACGCCAGATACAGCTATGCTTTTTCGTATTCCTGTTCACTTATCGATGCTGTGTATACGTATTTGCAGGACGCAGCGAGCGAATGAGCGATACTTCCTGCTCCGTCAGTGGAGGGAGATTGCCCGCTTCGACGTTATGACGTAGCTGCTCAGATGAGCTTGCTCCTGGAATCACCGCTCCTGTCGCTGGATGTGCAAGTGAATACCGGATGGCGAGCTGGGTCAGGCTACGCTTCTCATCACAAAGCTGCTCCAGATGATGGCGCAGCTTCACAATCTCCTCGCCTTCTATACCTAGATAGCCCTTTTGCGCCTTATCTTCGCGTCCGTGTGCTAGCGCTCCGCTTGCAACAGGACCACGCACGATCGCGCTAATGCCGTGCTCTGCCAGCAGGGGTAATACTTCTTCCTCAGGACGGCGATCCAGTATGCTGTACTGACTCATCAGGCTCACCATATGCGAGCGTTTCACATATTCACGAATGACATTTGGGCGAATCGAGGAAATGCCATACTGACGAATGACACCTTCACGCTTCAATTGTTCAAATGCCTCGATCGTTTCATCGATTGGATCGTCCAGTGTACCGCCATGAAGCTGGTACAGATCGATATAATCGGTTTGCAGACGACGCAGACTGTCCTTCACCGCCTCCATAATGTACGCTTTGGAGGCATCCCACACCCAGCCATCCTTACCCGGAATACGGCGATTACCCACCTTGGTTGCGAGTACAACATCGCTACGACGACCCTTGATTGCTTTACCGACGATCTCCTCATTACGGCCTTCATCGTACAGATCGGCGGTATCCAGTAAGGTGACGCCCAGATCGATCGCTTCATGCAGTAGCGAGATCGCCTTCTGTTCATCCGTACCGAGTGACATACAGCCCAGACCAATCTCACCTACGACCAGATCGGATGCGCCCAGTTTATTTTGTCTCATATGATATGCCCCTTTCTTATTTTGGCTTGCTATGTGTGCATTGCATCGTTTATGAGCTCTACGAGCATATGGATGCGATCGTTCTCGTTGCTATCGAGCTACCTTCATGATGAAGGCGCAATAATATGTTTTACCCGTCCGACGTGTCCAGATACCAGTCGTACCTTAATTCCGTGTGGATGGTTTGGAGAATTGGTCAAAATATCCTTTACCACACCACGTGTTAGTTTACCAGAACGTTGATCCTGCTTGAGTACAATATCCACTTCCAGACCGGCACGGATATTTGCTCGTGTTTGTCCATTCATTTGTTTGCTTCCTCTCATGAACCCTGTCGCATGACATATTGAAGATTATAATACGATAATCATCGATGCTCACGACAGGGTTATTTTCACTTCTTTTTTATATAATTACACCTATTATCACACTGAATAATAACAAAAAAGAGCACCGGCGTTGCGGCAGCAACTGCCACCCTGTTCACACCGGTGCTCCCTTCAACGGATCATCCGTAATGCTATAGCGCTTCGCTTACTTATACTTCTTCCAATCCTGTTTGCTATTCTCCAGCAAATAGCCAAAATCATTATCACGGCGCTTCTGCTCCGCACGGCGCTCTTCCTCTACCTTGAGGCGCTGTTGCTCCTGACGCTCATGCTCCTGCTCACGCAGCTCCGTCGCCTGTGCTTTCAGCTTATCCAGCACATCCGCACTCAGCATATCTTTGAGCGTTGCTGGCTTGTCCTGTGATGGCGCTGCTGGACGTGCAGACGCTTTATTCTTTTTCGCCATATTGTTCACCCCGCTGATTCATATCATACGCGATATTAGCCTGTTTTTACGGGCTCATATCGTTATAAAGCTTCCCTCTATTATACCATAATGAGCCTGCTATCCTCCATGCTCAATCATCCTTACACTAAAGTCTGTAGAGCGAACAGCTATATCTCGAACCAGCATAATAACCGAAAATAAATCCTCATTTGCTCCTGATATACACTACAGCTCATACAGATATAAGAGGGGCTCACCCTATCCTCTAACTATGCTCATGCTGTACTATTTTCGCTCGTCCATATCGATCGTATCGTCCTCTATATACGGCTGCACCTCAATTGCACGAATATGCTGCTGCTCCATCCGCGTCACGGTAAAAGCAAATCCATCCTCGACGACCGAATCGCCTTCACGTACATTGAATTTGCGCGACCAGATCCAGCCGCCAATCGTATACGCTTCACCAGCTTCAATGTCTGTACCGAGACGACGGTTTACCTCATGAATGAGTGCCTGCGGCTGAAGCTGGTAATGCTTTTCGCCCAGCTTCGTAATCGCCGGTGTTGGTGGCGGCTCACTATCGGACTTGGACGGAATATCGCCTACAATTTCCTCCAGTACATCCTCCAGCGTTACGATCCCCGCTGTCCCGCCATATTCGTCCAGCAGCACCGCCATATGAATATTATCCTTTTGCATCCGTCCTAGCAGCTCGCGTGCAGGCACCGTTTCGATCAATTGTAGTACCGGACGGATAAATGGCACGATCGGCTCTTCAGGTGAATGCTGCGCCTGTACCACATCACGTAGCACCTCTTTCACATTGAGCAGGCCGATAATTTTGTCTTTGTCGCCTTCCAATGCCACAGGCAACAGGCTAAATGGCTCTTCCTTCACAATCTCATAAAAGCGCGCCAGTGTCGCATCCTGTGCAATATAGATCATTTCCGTACGCGGCACCATAATCTCACTGCCGACCAGCTCATCAAAATCAAACACATTGTTCAAATACCGATACTCTGTCGGTGTAATGCTACCGCTCTTATACCCCTCAGACAGGGCAAAACGAAGCTCAGCCTCACTCTGCGCCGCCTCATGCTCTGAGATCGGCTTTACCCCGAACAGCCCGGTAATCAGGCGCGAGGAACGACTCAGCACCCAGTTAAATGGATACGTAATCCGGTAAAACACGATCATCGGACGTGCAAAAAATAGCGCCATCGGCTCCGCAACCTGAATCGCAAATGACTTCGGCACCAGCTCACCGATCACCACCTCAAAATACGTCAGCAGCAGGAATGCCAGAATAAATGATAGGATCGACGTGATCGCCTCTGGAATATGCAGCAATACAAACAGCGGATGCAGCAGCTCCTCAATCGTCGATTCTCCTAACCAACCAAGTGCCAGTGAGGTGAGTGTCGTTCCGAGCTGACATGCGGACAGAAATTCATCCAGCTTGCTAATGATCGACTGTACCGCACGAGCATTTTTATTGCCTTCCTCTGCCAATTGATTAATACGCGATACACGCACACGAATAATCGAATATTCTGATGCCACAAAAAAGGCAGTCAATAAAATGAGTAAAATGACGAGAATGACGTTAATCGTCTCCATTCTTATAATCGCTCCCTTCGCAATGCTTGCTATATGTACCCTTTTACTCAATGTATTCTAGTATATACCCTTATTCATCCTTTTTCTTATCTTTTTACTTGTTGCGACATCTACTCATCCTTTAACCATAAGCTCAGACCGTCTCCCATCCCATTCAAACCATAACAAAAAGCCTGCTCTACAAGTAGAACAGGCACATATGGGTTTGTGATATAGGATTTTATGATATAGGACTTTATGATATAAGACGTATACCTTCCTGGTATCTATTAACTACAGATGTACGACTAACTACAAATGTACGACGACCGATCCACCTGTATGAGGCATCCGATCATTCAAAATTCAATATCGTTTATCCTTCACTGTACCCCTTGATCTACATCGGTACAGCTTAATCTAGGTTGCAGCAAGATACACCTACCACTCCTGCTTACGCGCAAACATCAGCCATGCCCCACCTAGCAGCAGCGCAACGGCTACAAGCGGCTGCACAAATACAAAACGCGACAGCACCGAATCGATCGAAAATACCGCAAAAAATAGCAAGGACAGCACGGTTAGCAAATTAATCGGAATGAGCAGCCATTTATTCCGCGATCCAAACCAGTAGAATTCAAACAATCCGACCGCCACCGCCAAAATAAAGCCCGGCCACATTACACTCCACAGACCAAACATTTGTGCAATCTGGCTTACCAAGCCGCCCACAATTAAAATCCCGCCCGGAATCAGCATTCCAATCCCTTTTCTCCCGACGAGTGAAAAGGTCAGCCAGTGCAAAAACAATCCTAGCGGAATGACAAACAGGGTTGGCCAGAACACAGCAAAAATCTCACCTGTATTCCCCGAGCCGCCCGGATTCAAAAATAAATACACACCCAGCAACAACAAAACAGGTGCCAGAATCGCCCTTCTAATCATGCGTAATCCCTCCTCTGGTTATGATGCTCTTTTTTATATGTAGCTTGCGTATACAAATGAAGCGTTGCCGATTCATGATGTTCACTAGCCCTCATTGTACCACAGCGCCTACCGAGTGACTTCCGCCCCCGGGTAATGCGTCAACCTAGACTTTAGTCGGGGAAGCCAAAAAGCCCTTCAGCTACTCTGATGAGCAGCTTGAAGGGCGATATAGAAGATATAGAATACGTGATAGCATCCACAATCGACACACATTTACTTTCATCAATGAACAGACACGTATTTATCTACAGTAAACACAGACGCGAATGCTAATCATCCATCATTCATTCATCCGCAAAGATATGAATGATGCGTGTAGGTGCTACTACTACGTATAGATACTGCTTGTACCGTCTATCAAGACGCTTGAGGCTACGCTGCAAGAGATGATGAATTAGACCGCAAATTCACTGCTTGCTTCGGCATCGGAAGGAACAACAGCATCATGCAATTGCGCTTCCAGCTCATCCGTATAATGACGTTTTTGCTCTGGTGTCCAATCCAGACGTTTAGCCATATACTCGATCACCGGCTGCTTCCATTGCTGTACCCATGCGATATTGAAGAACAGGGCACCGGTACGACGAATGAAGAAGTCGACTGGCTTGACGGTCATTTCCTCTGTCATTGCATAAGCGATACGTACACGCACATCGACAGGTAGATTCAGCTCAGCAGCAAACTCATCCTTCTGATTCACCAGTGCGAACAGCTTGCTTACATTGGAGCCATAGAAGCTTGCCAGATACTCCCCTTGCTCACGTGTCAGTCCAACATTGGCACCTGCATCGGCATGCTGACGGATGAACGCAGGCAGACCTTTCGAGCCACCGACATTACCGCCGGAGATTGCCATATGCTTTGTTTGGCAAGGCTTGAACGTTTTGCCAGTTTCCTTGCTCAGCAGTGTACTTGCTAGATCCACAACCATCTCTGCCATTTTACGATAACCGGTCAGCTTACCACCAGCGATCGTGATCAGACCGCTATCGGACTGCCAGATTTCATCCTTACGGGAAATTTCAGACGGCGATTTGCCATCCTCGTGAATGAGTGGACGTACACCCGCCCAGCTGGATTCCACATCATCTACAGTAACATGCACGGTTGGGAACATATAGTTAATCGCATCGATCACATATTGACGATCCTCGGTCGTCATACGTGGATGAATCGGATCCGCTTTGTAGACCGTATCGGTTGTTCCGACATAGGTTTTTCCATCGCGTGGAATAGCGAATACCATCCGGCCATCCGGTGTATCAAAGTAAAGCGCTTGCTCCAATGGGAAGCGTGCATGATCAATAACAAGGTGAATCCCTTTGGTCATTTGCAGCGTTTTACCTTTTTTCGAATTATCGATCTTACGCAGTGTATCTACCCATGGGCCTGCTGCGTTAATGACCTTGTGAGCCATAATCTGATATTCCTTGCCACTGATGGTGTCTTTCACCTTCACACCTTTGAGCGTACCATTCTCATAAATGAAGTCGACCGCTTTGGCATAGTTTACAGCATAAGCACCACGCTCTACCGCTTCCTTGATCACCTCGATCGTCAAACGTGCATCATCGGTACGGTACTCTACATAATAGCCGCCGCCCTTCAAGCCATCCTGCTTGATCAGCGGTTCCTTTTGCAACGTTTCCTGAGAAGTGAGCATTTTGCGGCGTTCACTGCTTTTTACACCTGCGAGGAAGTCATATACACGCAGACCGATCGATGTGCTGAAGCTACCAAATGTACCACCCTGGTGGAACGGCAGCAGCATCCATTCTGGTGTAGTAACGTGTGGGCCGTTTTCGTATACGATCGCACGCTCTTTCCCTACCTCTGCCACCATCTTCACTTCAAATTGCTTCAAATAACGCAGACCGCCGTGTACGAGCTTGGTCGAACGGCTCGATGTACCTGCCGCAAAGTCCTGCATCTCGATCAGACCTACGCTCATACCGCGTGTGACTGCATCCAATGCGATACCTGAACCTGTAATCCCACCGCCAATGACCAGAACATCCAGCGTTTGACTACTCATCTTTTGCAATTCTTCTGTTCTTTTGTGTGCCGAAAAGATCGTCATTTGTATTGCCTCCTATATGTTAATGAGATGGGGAATGGTGCAGCTGTACAATCACACCATTTCATTTGAATATTTTTCCAGATGAAACCGTAAAAAAGAGACCACGAACAGTACACTGAATCGGCAAAAGCCGTGTGTATGCGTGGTCTCTCAAAGTCTCATGACGAATTTATTAACTTGTTAACGTTATTATAGCATATTCATGTGAGGGTAGCAAAGAAATCGTTCAAATTTTATAAAGATTTTGAATCGACTGATCGTTACGCTCATTTTCTGGATGATTGCTCACGTAAACGAATGACGCTTGAGTAGCGGAAGATTGTAGGATTTTAGGTTTAGTTTAGGACTTATATGAGCTGCTCTATGCTTGTTAGATCGTCTGAGGTTATCAGATAAGGATGAGATATTCTATGCTTGCGTTCACTCACTTATGAAGCTGAACCGGTCAAGCTTTTCACGATAAAATCAAGCTGTGCATCCATCGAGATCGGATCGTTGAAATAATACGCGACCGGATCGATATTGAACACATGCTTTTCTTTAACCGCAGGCAGGTTTTTCCACAAACTACTATTGTAGAGTGCCAGACCGCTCGTATCGCCATCGCCACCCCATGGAGCGGTGAAGATATAATCACCTGCAAAGTCAGGTACATTTTCCAGTGAGATATCGACATAACCCGGGCCATTATCGATCGCTTCTTTTTGTGTGGTTGGTGTGCCTTTTAGACCTAGCTCCTGGTAAATAATCTCGCCGCCACGTCCGTAACTATCCCCCATAATATACACGCCTTTGGCATAGGGCTGAATGATCGAGATCGTTTTGTTGCCTACCGCTGCCTGTACTTTTGGCTTGGCTTCAGCGATTTTGCTTTCCCATGCGGACGCAAGCTCTTTCGCTTTGTCTTCTGTGCCTGTCATTTTACCGAATTCCTGTAGCTGCTCTTTGTAGTTGTATTGACCGTATTTGATCGCTACAGTTGGAGCGACCTTTTCATAGTTAGCAAGATTCGCATCGCCATCCCATACGACGATCAGGTCTGGATTCAGTGCCAGCACTTCCTCTACCTTTGGCGTCTCTCCCAGATTCGTAACGCCATCGGTTGTACCTTTTAGCATACTGCTAGCGAATACATGATCGACTGTCGCGATTGGCTTCAAGCCCAGTGCCACAAAATAACCATAATAGCTATCTGCCAGCACCACGATGCGTTTTGGATGATTCGGTACTTCGACCTCGCCGTTCGCTGCTTTATATTTGATCGTAGTCGGCTGTGCTTCTGTCGACGTTGCTGCTTCATTGCCGCCTGCTGGCGCGGTCGAAGCGTTGCCTGATTGTGAACCAGTCTGTGCCTGTCCACATGCTGCCAGTACAACGACCAGTAGCATGGTCATCAGAATCATGCTGTAATTGCGAAAAGTATGCATATCGTAAAACCGCCTTTTCCTCTAATTGTTTGATTGATAAAGATTATCATTTTCAATAGGGATTATCGTAGCATATTATGCTCTGTATTTCACTATGTAATTTCAGGAAAATATCCGATTACATCGCATCGCTAGGGGATTGTCGGTAAGGTGTCGCTAAAGTATGAATAGGATGAGAGAGGACGGGTAATCGATTAGCTCCTAGCTTCTATGTTCTAATAACTCGTTCACAAGGGGCTACTCTTCTGAATCGATAAATCAAAAGCCTGCATGTCTGTATGGTAGACCGCCAAATGTTCATTAGTTAACCCGAGGGATATTCTAATGTTCATTTGGATCGGTATACTCCATGTCAGCATGCAGGCTTTTTAAGTGTTCGCTTCTTATCTTGCTATGATTTTAATGATTTTTATTATTCTAATCCTCTTTCATCGTGCATCCATCATTCATCTTTCATCGCGGTGTGATGGAATCACACTTCACTGTGAGCTTCATATACAGCGAAGTCATTATTTATTTGAATGCCATCGTCGCATGAACTGCTTTTTGCCAGCCAGCATACAGCTCTTCGCGTTTCTCTTCTGGCATCGATGGTGCAAAGGTATCCACCAGATCGCTATGTGCCGAAGCGATCTCATCCAGACTGTTCCAGTAGCCTACAGCCAGACCTGCCAGATAGGCTGCACCCAGTGCAGTCGTTTCATTAACTGCTGGACGCTCGACCGGAACGCCGAGGATATCGCTCTGGAACTGCATCAGGAAGCCGTTTTTCACCGCGCCGCCGTCTACTTTGAGTGCTTCAACCGTTACGCCGCTATCGCTTTCCATTGCCGTCAGTACATCCTTCGTCTGATACGCCAGGGATTCCAGTGTCGCGCGGATAAAGTGCTCCTTGCTTGTACCACGTGTCAGACCGAAGGCTGCACCGCGCACATCGCTATCCCAGTATGGACTACCCAGACCAACAAAGGCAGGTACGATATATACTCCCTCGGTAGATTCCACGCGAGTCGCATAGTTCTCACTCTCTGCTGCATCACGGAACATACGCAGACCGTCGCGCAGCCATTGAATCGCCGAACCGGCTACGAAAATACTACCTTCCAGCGCATAGCTGATCTTATCACCTACACCGCAGGCGATCGTTGTGATCAGACCGTGCTCGGAGCGGATTGGTTCCTCGCCTGTGTTCATCAGCATGAAGCAGCCTGTACCGTATGTGTTTTTAACCGAGCCCTTTTCATAACAAGCCTGACCGAACAGGGCTGCCTGCTGGTCACCTGCTGCACCAGCAATCGGTACATTTTGACCAAAGAAATGATAATCCACTGTATGTGCGTACACTTCGGACGATGGACGAACCTCTGGCAGCAGAGAAGCCGGAACGCCCAGAATCTCCAGCAGCTCTTCATCCCATTTTAGATCGAAGATGTTGTACATGAGTGTACGGGAAGCATTGGAATAGTCGGTCACATGCGCTTTACCACCGGACAGCTTCCAGATCAGCCAGGTGTCGATCGTACCGAACATCAGCTCACCACGTTCTGCACGCTCACGTACACCGTCTACATTGTCGAGAATCCATTTTACTTTGGTACCGGAGAAGTAAGGGTCAATCAGCAGACCTGTTTTCTCACGGAATTTGGCTTCCAGACCTTGAGCTTTCAGCTCGTCACAGATGCTGGCGCTCTGACGGGACTGCCAGACAAGTACATTGTATACTGGATCGCCTGTTTTACGATCCCAGATTACTGTCGTTTCGCGCTGGTTCGTAATCCCGATACCGGCAATTTGCGATGGCTTGATATGAGATTCGGACAGACAGGAAGCGATAACCGCCAGAATGGAGCTCCAAATCTCGTCTGCATTTTGCTCAACATGACCTGGCTTGGGGAAATATTGTGGAAATTCACGCTGTGCCATATAGACGATCTCGCCTTTTTTGTTAAACAGAATCGCACGGGAGCTTGTTGTACCTTGATCAAGTGCCATAATATATTGTTCCATGAAATAGTTCCTCCTCGAATAGGTTACTGTTCTGCTTGATGATCGATCTGGTTGATCGGTGTATAGAAGGCAATGAGCTACCGGCAAACCGGACGCTTCAATTTGCAATACCGCAATTTGGAGTATAGAGGCTAGAGCAGGGCAGACTGTATCGTCTGCCCATTAAGTATATGTCAGCATCATGTGTAGAGAGGGATCAAGCCGCAGCTTGCTTGGAATTGGTACGCTGAATTTTGCGACCATTCAGATAAGCGAGCAGTAAGCAGATGATCGTCACGCCGATAATGACCCATAGCATCGGTGTAGATTGACCGAGAAATACATTTTTGTAAAAGAGCCCACCGAGCGAGCCACCAAGCAATGGACCGACAACAGGTACCCATGCATATTTCCAATTAGATGGGCCTTTGCCCGGGATTGGCAACAGGAAGTGCATGAGACGCGGACCGAAGTCACGTGCAGGGTTGATCGCATAACCGGTTGTACCACCGAGCGACAAGCCGATACTCACGACGAGCAGACCGACGATCAATGGATGCAGACCCTGTGTGAACTGATTAGCCCCCATCGACAACAATACCATGACGAAAATAAATGTACCAATAATCTCACTCAGCATATTACCGACCGGATGCTGAATGGCAGGCGAGGTGGAGAATACTCCTAGCTTGGTCGCAGGATCCGGGGTAGCTCCCCAGTGTGGCAAGTATTGTAGATAGACGAGCAATGCACCTGCCATCGCACCAATAATCTGTGCCAGAATGTACGAGGGCACCTGGCTCCATGGGAAATCACCATTAAACGCCAGCGCCAGTGTGACGGCCGGGTTCAGGTGCGCTCCGCTAAAGCTACCGACTGCGTACACTGCCATCGCTACGGCGAGGCCCCAGCCTGCACCGATAACCATCCAGCCTGAGCTTTCTGCAAATGTCTTACGTAGCGAGACGCCTGCACAAACACCGCCGCCTAGAGCAATCAAAATCATCGTTCCTACAAGTTCAGCCAAAAACGGTGACATCATATTACCTCCATTCAAGTTGGGAAAATAGATGATTCAACCTTTTTACTGGTGACTAGACAAGATGTAACGAACGTGTACTGCAACAAACCATGAACTGGTTGATACAGCTACAAAGACGCAAAAGAGCCATCGCAAATTCTCCACTGATATTCAGTGGGCTCTGCGTGGCTCTCCGGTTCTCCGTCACATGTATTAACTTGAGTTCATCATATCGTAACATGTAAGCGGTGTCAACATGATTTTTTTCATGTATCCGTCATGCAATATCACTTTAAAAACGCTATACTATTTTTTTATGTCCCCTCAACGGGGCGCATATGCGTGTAACGACAAGCAGTCGAGCGCTAATGTCGTTTCTATTTATAATGGGCAAACAGCTGCGGATTCGATGTCGTTACCGCAGTCGCTCCCGCCTTTAACGCTTGCTCCACTTCCTCTACTGTACGAATGAGCCCACCTGCAAATACAGGCACCCCTGCACGCTGTACAATCTCATGAATCATATGCGGCACTACGCCCGGCAATACTTCAATATAATCTGGCTGCGTCTTTTCCAGTAGTGCATAGCTCTTTTCCAGCGCGATCGTATCCAGCATGAAGACACGCTGAATCGCGATCACCCCTTTTTGCTTGGCTTTTAAAATGACATTGCCGCGTGTCGAGATAATGCCATACGGCTTGATCTCCTGGCATAAATATTCGGTCGCATACTCATCATTTTTCAATCCATGCACCAGATCGGCATGCAAAAACATCTGCTTGCCCTGCCCCTGCGCCATCCGGTAAATGCTTTTCAGCTGAGCGACATGTGTATCCAGAAATACCCCGTACCGATACGAGCTATCCATCAGCTGATCAAACTGCTTCATCGTCTTGATCGCAGGCAAAATAGCCTGTCCTTCGAACATAAGATGATCTCCTTTCCCTTCATTAAATAGATGTTGCTGTACTTGATAGATTTTGCTGTACTTACAAATACATTTGGCTGTACCTGCATGTTGTTGGTCATCTATATTCTACTCAATCCGGTCACGATATTAAGGTGTAAAAACATTTCTCCTATTATATAGTAGATGCTGCATCTAGTGGATACTGGATCGTTATCGTAGCCCCATCGTTCTAACTGCACCGCTTACTCTGCTTCTGGCTCCCAATCATACTCCATCCGCTTCGCCGTAAGCTTCGCAACCTCCATCCCATGATAGCGTCCAACCATATGTAGAGACATATGAATACCAGCAGAGATACCACCGGACGTTACAATCCAGCCCTGATCGACGAACTTCACGCCGGACTGCACCTCGACATGCGGATAATCCTCCTCCAGTCGCTTGAGATCCATCCAATGCGTTGTTGCACGCAGTCCATCCAACAGACCTGCTTCAGCGAGCAGGAGTGCGCCTGTACATACAGAAGCAATCTGTACGCCTGCTTCCGCATAGCTGCGAATCCAGTTCAGTACCTCTGGCTTATAAATCTCGATTTCCTCTGCTCCATAGCCTCCTGGAATAATGAGCAAATCCAGGCGTGGCAATTGATCGAAGCTATATTGCGGCTGCACCTGCAAGCCGTTACGAGCACGAATCATTCCACCATCTGCGGATACCGTATGCACCTGGAAGCCTTTCATACCCGGTTCTGTTTCGGTAATAGAGAACACTTCAAATGGCCCGGCAAAATCCAGCACCTCTACTTCATCAAATAAAAAAATGCCGACTTGATACGGCTTGCATACAGGTCGTTCCATCGTCTCTTCCCCCTTGAATGGTTACGTATGTTACGTATCTTGTATTTAACGCTACTCTCAGAATGACGAGCAGGTATCGTTTCAATCGCCTCAATAGCTGAATATGCGTATGTAGATCATGCTGAATATTTTGATTCTTCCTATAACTATACCGCCTTATGCTGCAAACCGCTTCTGAAATTTTAAATCGTATACGGTCTAGCCTGCTCTTTACCCTTATTGACTTATCTTCATTCTAAGATGGTTACACCCTGCATGCTAGAAAATGAGCAAAGCATGCGCTCTCATCGCAAAAAATAAAGTTACAATGGAGCGAAAAATCGCCATTGTAACTTTATCGTTCAAGACTTTATGTATATTTTACCCATTGCAACCACAAAAAGAGCAGCTTTTGTGCATTATGGACAAAAAATCGGAGGATAAGCTTCCAATTTTCTGGATTTAGAACCATAGTTATGTCAGGTTTTTTAGTGTAAAATGTTTCTTACTGTTATTTGGCACTGCACAGTAATAGAGCATGAACCATAGGCTTTCTGAGCGTTTCAAGCTCGCTATAACAACAAAAAGATAGACGAAGGGGTACGATCATCATGAATTCAATCGCTAAAGCAAGTAAATTTGTCGGGGATACCTTCTCTGTCTGGGTGATTCTTTTTGCATTATTAGGCTTCCTACTACCTGAATGGTTCACAGGGCTAAAAGGACAAATCTCACTTTTACTCGGCATCGTTATGTTCGGTATGGGGCTAACGCTATCTTCTGCGGATTTCCGTGAAGTGTTTCGCCGTCCACTCGATGTCACACTTGGTGTGATCGGTCACTATATTATTATGCCGCTGCTCGCTTATGGACTGGCGGTAGGGCTACATCTTCCACCTGATATTGCAGTAGGTGTGATTCTCGTCGGCTGCTGCCCAAGCGGTACCGCCTCCAATGTGATGACCTTTCTCGCCAAAGGCGATGTTGCACTTGGCGTATCCATTGCCTCGGTATCGACCTTAATCGCTCCGCTGGCTACACCCGCGATGATCTCTCTGCTTGCTGGTCAATGGATGAATGTGAGCGCCAGCAGTCTGATTCTCGATATTTTAAAAGTTGTGATCATTCCGATCGTGCTGGGCGTCATCGTGAAGGCGTTGTTCCGCAAGCAGGCGGAGGCAGCAGCAGTGACGTTACCGTTCGTTTCTACACTGGCGATTGTACTGATCGTCGCGATCGTCGTCGCGCTCAACAAAACGCATATTGTGGAATCCGGTTTGCTGATTTTTGCAGTTGTGATTTTGCATAATGGTCTGGGCTATGCGCTCGGCTATGGCTTTGCCCGTCTCGTCGGTATGAGTCCAGCGAAGCGCAAAGCGATTGTATTTGAGACGGGCATGCAAAATTCTGGCCTTGGCGCCAGCCTTGCTGCTGCTCACTTCAATCCGCTTGCCGCTGTACCGAGCGCAATCTTTAGCGTATGGCATAATATTTCCGGCTCTCTGCTTGCCACCTGGTTTGCACGGCGTGAGCAAAAGCGTCAAGCCCAGCAACAGAATCCTCCAGCTGTCTAAGCGCATAGCAAGCAAAGCTCTGATGCCACATGTACCCATGTGGTGTCAGAGCTTTGTTGTTTTGCGCCTATAGCTGAACTTAATCCGCCATCTGGGCTTGCTGACTCGCGTCCTGCTTTTTGCGTTTACTGGCATCATGCAACAGATCGGACAGTGTATATTTTCTCAAATATTCAATCGCCTGTCCTTCCGCATCCTGCATTACGCTGCTCAGTGCATCGCTCAATGGTGCACAGCTTGTTTTGAACGTCTCGCGCCCTTGTTCTTCGGTACGAATGGCCTGATAAATGTCTGCCAGTGTTAATGTATCTGCTGGTATACGCAGCGAATAGCCCCCATCTCTTCCTTCACGCGTATCGACAATGCCGTGACTAGCTAGCGTCGCCAGAATACGACGTAAAAATGTCGCATGTGACTGAACCTGTGCAGCGATGATTGAGCTTGATACGGTGCCTCCATTGTGTGCAAGGCCTGCCAGGGCGTGCACAGCGGTGTTGAATCGTGCAGGACCAATTGATCTGGCTCTAGATGCAGTCATAACCTTCCCCCTTCTCTTTCCTCATCTCAGATTTTAGCTCAGCGATTAAGTTAAAGCAACACTAATTTGTACTTTCTACAATTCGGCAAATAATAGGTTCACGCACAATTATATGCTTATATGCTTCATTCCGATCACTTTCAAAAGATTCCAGCAGAGCACCCTTTTGCACTTTTCAATTCAGGATCGTGTGTCGGGAATTGAATCATGCTTATAAGCTAAAGTAGAGTTTAAAGTTCATCGATCTTCACGCTTCTACGTATGATTTGACGTATACGCGTTCAAGCTATATTCGTAGCTAAAAAGGCTGTCCCGATCACGAAGCGTGTGCTTCAACGGAACAGCCTTTTGGTTGACTGCGATACCAGCTATCCATGTCGATATGACTCGGTATAGCTGGGGCGACAGCGGTGATCTAAGTATGAATTACTTGGTGAACGTTTCTGTCAGTACAGGAACAACCTGAGACTTACGGGAAACGACACCTTTCAGCAGTGCAGTGTTGTTGTTCAGAGATACATTGTATGCTGCTTCTACAACATCCTGACGTTTACCCAGTGCCAGACCGACAGAGTCATTGTTCAGGATATCTGTAACGACGAGCAGGAACAGATCCAGACCCTTTTGCTCGATAACGCCTTGAATTGTTTGCTCCAGTTCAGCTTGCAGGGACAGTACATCGTTGATTTCAACGGTGTTAACCTGTGCGATTTCAACCTTTGCATCGCCCATCTGGAATTCTTTTGCATCCAGAGAGATCAGCTGTGCTGGTGTTTTGCCGCTCAGATCAGCGCCTGCTTTCAGCATATCCAGGCCGTATTTCTCTGCATCTACACCAGCGATTTCAGCCAGCTCGCGCGCTGCTGCTACGTCTTGATCGGTGCAGGTTGGGGACTTGAACAGCAGGGAATCCGAGATGATCGCAGACAGCATCAGTCCAGCGATTTCCTTGGTGATTGTTACACCGTTCTCTTTGTACAGCTTGTTCAGGATCGTCGCTGTGCAGCCTACTGGCTCTGCGCGATAGTACAGTGGAGCGCTTGTTTCGAAGTTAGCGATCCGGTGGTGGTCAATAACCTCTGTAACTGTAACTTGATCGATATCGTCAGCACTTTGCTGGCGCTCGTTGTGATCGACGAGGATAACTTCCTTCACTTCGCTCACTTTGTCAACCAGACGCGGTGCAGCTACTTTGAAATAATCCAGTGCATATTGTGTTTCACCGTTCACTTCGCCGAGACGAACAGCCTCAGCATCCACGCCCAGCTCTTTTTTCAGGGCTGCATAAGCGATTGCGGATGTGATTGTGTCTGTATCGGGATTTTTATGGCCAAAAACCAGTACCTGTGGCATAATGACACTCCTTTAATGATATAGGTTTGCGGGAAAAGTATATCTTACTTTGCCCGTTTTCTTCAATAGTATACCTTGATTCCAAATTAAAATGAAGTTTATTCTTACTATTTTTATAGGAATTAACAAATTTAACCCGATCCATTTATAGCTACAGCAGCATAGGAGCAGTATCGCTCCGAGCGGACTAGCGTATCATTGATCCTGTAGCAAGTCGGAGACGGCTTAACCGGACAAAGGATTCTACTATGTTGCCCGATTGGGGTGAGTAGAGTAGCTGTGTGTACAGATTCATATCTGGCTGTACCCACGGTAGTAACTGAATGCCCTCTGTGCTGCCCTGCTGAATGCCCATTCCCTGCACCACATATTGTGGCAGAAAACCAATCCCCCAGCGCTTATCAACCGCCTGCCGAATTGATTCCATGCCTGCCATCTCCCAGCGAATATCTGCCTTAACTGCCGCCTCCTGCATCGTACGCAGCAAATACGCCCGATACGTACAGCCTTCCTCTGTCAAAATAAGCGGATGCCCTTGTAAATCCATAGCCGCTATACCTGCCTGTTCGCTTAATTCATGTCCTTCTGGCAGCAATACCATCATGTCCACGGCAAACAGAATCGCTGTGTTCATGCCATCCTCTTGCACCGGAACATCCAGTATGAGTGCGACATTAATCTTCCCCTGCTGTAGCTGAAGAAGTAGCTCCGACTCCGAAGCAAGGACAATCCGTACCTTACAATCAGGCTGCTGGGCGCGAAATTGCTCCAGCAGCTCGGGCAGCACATAGAGGGATAGCGATTCGATCGTTCCGATGGTCAGTATATCCTCCTGCTGGCATGGTGCCTGCAATGCTTGATGTGCCGCCTGCTGTAGCTCTAGCATTTGCCGAGCATAGGGAAGGAGCTGCTCTCCGGCTGCTGTAGGCACCACCTGATTCCCACTGCGAACGAGCAGACGCTGCCCCCCATATAGCTGCTCCAGGCGCTGGATATGGTTCGTGATGCTGGACTGCGCATAGTCCAGTTCCAGCGCTGTGCGTGTATACGTTCCCCATTTGACCAGCTCGCAAAATGTGCGCAAATAGAGCAGTTCCATCTCTCTTCCTCCTGCTATCCGTCATCGATTGGTGTACCTGTGATGTACTATTATGCACTCGATACGGATCAGAGCGCAATGGTCTATTGGAATAGAGTCGTGCGTATGAAGCTGGCGATAATCTTACGTAGTACAAGCTTATACATGACGATTATAGATAGGATGATCAGATACATACATAGGAGCGATAACGATGTACATGTACACTGATGGTTGCATTATCGATCAGATCGATAGCAATCATCAGACTTATCACCGTAGCTGCATCGATTCGATCACGTACAATAAATCGTATATCCATTATCAATTGATCAGAGGAGATGTGATGAATATGACTCAAGCTACACCTCGTTATTCTGCTGTACTCCATACCCCCGCAGCCCCACCGGAGCAGGCGGCATCGTATTTTGCAATGCGCGCTGCTTATGAAACGGATGTGGCCGATGTGATGTCGGATATGCACAAGGGTGCTATCTCATTTCGTTTGTTAGATGTGCGCGATGCCGTTGCCTACGAGCAGTGTCATATTCCAGGGGCGATCCATCTAGCAGGCAGACAGATTAATACACAGACGACAGCGGATTGGGATCGCGAGCAGACGATTGTGACGTATTGCTGGGGACCTGCATGTAATGGCGCTACCAAGGCAGCGGCTACGCTCGCCAGTCTTGGCTTTCGCGTGAAGGAGCTGCTTGGCGGTATGGAATACTGGCGGCTGGAGGGCGGCTCGTTGGAAGGTAGTTTAAAAGAACAGGCACCACTGCACTGGCGTATGCCGGATCAGGTTCGTTAATGGGATTTAGTGGGAGGCTGCTCTGCTCGTCACTACATGAAACAGAATTTCAGTAAGCCGTTCGCAATTGCTGCGTACAGGAGCATAAAAAGGGGCTACAATTCTAACTACTATTTAACGTTTCTGAATAGATTGTAGAGTGAAAGAACAGAATATCTAGCCAAAGATATAACAATTACAGCCAGACAATGAACACAGCAAAATAAAGTCATCTTTCGTAGTAAGCAACAGTTATATTTCATAAGCAACAAGCTGCTATGTCCCCACATAGCAGCTTGTTATCGTTCGCTATCTATTTTTCCTCAACCTTCAAATTCATGCTGCAATATCGAGTACAGCAGCGAATCATGATACGCCCCCTTGTACAACCAGTGCTCTCTCATTCTTCCCTCCAGCTTCATCCCGATGCGCTGCATCACCTTCTCCGATGCCGTATTTTCCGGTCGACATTTGGCAAAGATGCGATGCACACCCAGCTCATGAAAGCCTAGCTGTAATAAAGCATTACAGGCTTCCGTTACATAGCCCCTACCCTGATAGGCAGGATGCAGCACATAGCCTAGCTCGGCATTCGTGGATTCTATAATATGCAGACCTGCTCCACCGATGAGCATATCGTCTTCTTTTCGGCAAATCGCCCATTCATAGCCTGTTCGTGGATTCGCTTGCTGCATCTGGATGACGTCCTGCACATAGCCTCGTGTGTCTGCCTCTGTATTTGGTCCCCATGCTGTATGTATTGTCACTTCAGGTAGGGTAGTGTACTGGTGTATGTATGTCCAATCTTGTTCTACAATCTCGCGAATAATAAGTCTATCTGTACTGAATTGCATGCTGAATCACTCCTTTGATTGTATCGGGTACTTAGTTATCTACAGAGATAGTTACTTATATACACAGAAGTTTACGCTATTTTATACTAGCTTATCGCATCTGGGGTAAAATTTATAATCATATGACCTGTAGTGCCCATTTGAGTTAAGCTTACATTGTACAGGCTTGTATCTATTGCATCTGAAATGCTTTGTCATAGTAATGAAAAATAGGAGGCTACCTATGGACGATCTATCTAAGGAAGTAGACGAGCTACAAAAACAGTTTAGCAGCTCACTCAAGCAATACAGCGAAATGGAGCAAAAGCATTTACTAGAGCAGTTTATACATAATTTAAAAGGTCATAAGGAAAACCAGCCTTATGTGAATGAGGACGATTTGAGAAGCGATTGGGATCGGATTAAAGAATATTTTAGTATTCCATTTGTGCGATATTCCTATCTGTTGGCTATTTTAATTCCGGTTGTTGTGGTTATAGGATTTATTTATATCGCTTTGTGGGTAGAATAGAGTACTGGACAAGAATGAAGAAGACAGTGGATTTTTCCTGTTTTTTAAAATGTCAGCGTTTCACAAATGGTTCTTTCGCCTTATAATGAATTATCAGGATTTTTTACCTGTTAATTACAATTATCTGCGATTCGAGTATTGGATGCCAATTTCATAAGGGGGCGCTTCTATGCTGGAAACACTGGAACCACAATTTTGGAGTATGACGTATCAGGAACGTATCTCTCCACAGGAAGCCTTTGATCTGTACGATGAGCTGGATGCAGTCGAACTCGATGACATGATGGGCGTATGGCGCGGCTTTGAGCTGCATACCGGGCATCCAATGGAGGGTGCATTAGAGAATTTACACTGGTACGGCAAAGCTTTTCATTCCGTGAACCAGGTTGATCCCCTGCTCTTTTACAAGCGTAACGGTAATATTTTCGCTGCCGATCCGGGTCGCATTTTTGATAAAATGAAGATTATCCCGAGCGATGGCGGAGAAGGTCGTCTGCGGATGGTCGAGCATCGTGGTCGCATTACAGCTACACTGCTGTATGATCACTTGCCAATTATGGATCATTTTCGCCGTGTGAGCCCTGATGTGCTGATGGGCTATATGGATATGAAGGGCAATACGGAGCCGTATTTCTTTTATTTGAAAAAGCTCGGTTGAGTTGAAGGCAAACGGGGCTAGGTGCTGTTATAAAATTGTATGGTGTGGATATGGTATGGTACGAATATGGATTGAATTCACTCGCATCGATACGGATCAAATCTGAAATAGAATACACCTATACGATCATCTGTATGAATCGAATAATATCACAACTGAAATAGACATAAACAAGCGTAGCTGCGAGTGCATGAGTAGCTGCGCTTTTTGGCATACCTATAAGATTGCCCTCCTCTTATGCTCTCTACGAACAGCACTTGATCCACCAACGAAAAGCAATTCAGCCACCAGTTTATAAAAAGTTTAAACTTCGTTTAAGCTCTGGATAGAATCAGCACCCTTTTATTTATGGGAACTTTATCTTCGTGATCTACACTACCTCTATAGATATTACATAGACCAGAATCAGGAGGAAAACGAATGAAGAAGTACCCCGCTTATCTCATGCTGCTTGCTGGTATAGTAGCAGCTAATAGCCTATCCGGCGTGCCTGTCGCGCTCGCGGCTCCCGCCAATGTCTCTGCTACACAGAATAACACCACAGCGAATCGCACGCTTGCATCCTTACCGACCATCTCACTCCAATCCGGCGTTAGCGTCCGACTGACGGATATCCAGCTTTCCGCACGGAATACGAGTGGTGTATTAACCTACACACTCACCTACACCAATAAAACCTCCAATCCCTATAAATTAGTCAATTCCTTCTCACGCGCCTATACCTCGCAAAATGGCTTTGTTAAAGGTGTTCCTGTTCCCGAAGATAAGGATCGTATCACAATCGCCGCAGGTAGCAGTCAGGCGATCACGTATTATGTACGCGTACAGAATCAGAATGCCGTCGCTGCTAGTAAGATTGCCATGTACGGCTGGGATTTTAATAGCTCGTCTTATGAAAAGAAGCTCGGTACGTTTACGATTCCTGCCAGCTATTCCGCTGCTATTCCGTCCGGACAGAGCAAAAAGGTTACCGTTAGTGGTACACCGCTCAAGCTACAGACCCAGCAGCTACAGATTGTGAATTTTAATGGCAAGCGCTATGCACGTCTAACGGTCAATTTGACGCATCTGGGAAGCGGAGTCCTAAGCTCACTGCCCTACACGGCGTATTTGCAATCCGCAGGCGGAGCTAGCTATGAGCTTGCACTGGATCAGACAAGTCGCAAGCTAGATATTCAGCCTGGCGAGACCAGCAGTGTGAATTACGTGGCTGCTATTCCTGATTCACTCCAAGCAAACAAGCTGGTAATGCAGATTACACAAACGAATAACGCAGCAGATGGCAAAAGTGACGCCACCTCCAATACGACCAGTCTGGAGCTGCCTGTCGCTTCCTTTAAGCTGCCTGCTGCCAGTGCTTCCAGTCTGATCGTCCCAATTGCCAAGTCACGCAAGCTCACGATTGACGGAACGACGATCGATACACAGTTGCGCGCTGCCAGCATGTCGACCAGTGGCGATAAGGCGGCATGGACACTGCAATTCCGTTTAAAAAATACAGGCAATAAAACGATCATCTTACCCGCTTATGAGACATCGATTCGTTCATCTGAGGGCTATACATTCCCTATTACAACCAAAGCCTTTTCCAGCCTGACACTGAAGCCACTGGAGGAAAAGCTCGTCCAATTGTCTGCCGAAGTTCCGCTACAGCTCAAGCAGCAACAGCTTCAGTTGCAATTGATTGAGCCTGCTGCAACAGTAGCACAGGATAGCAATACGAGCGGTGCCCAAGCAACGGAAACGGCACGTACCGGTACGTCGATTATTTTACCGACCGCCTTTTATATGATTCCGTACCAGCAGGAGCAGCGTCAGTCGATCCAGACCGAGTATACGTTTGATAACAATTATGGCAGCTTCGGCGCTACGGTTGAATCGGTACAGCGTCTGCCATGGACAACCGATGATATCGTCGTTACCAAGCTTCGTCTGCATAATGCAGGTGCTTCCTCCATTGATCTGCCTGCACTTGGCGGCTGGATGAAAACACAAAATAACCGGATCAGTCGCTCGATTCAGCTTATTCCTGAAAATAATGACAGTTCACTTGGCGCTGGCGAGAGCCGTGTCTACTATGCAGTCGCTCATTTTGATACAGGGATCGATATGGATCAGCTCAAGCTGGAGCTGGCTCCAGCTGCGGATTCATCGTCGGACAACTCAGGCAAGACCACATCGTCCACACTGGATAACAGCAATCCGTTCCTAGCGCTTACGATCGGACAACCTGATTCTGCTGTTGCCCGTATTGCTCGCGGGGCATCATTCCATATTCAGACGAATGGTAAAAAGGCTGAAATCAAGGAACGCCGTACACTCACCTATGGCGAAAATAGCCAGAAGATCGTATATACCGAGCTGGATATGAAAAATGAAGAAAAACGCAGTTCCGCATCATCTCGTCTCGTCGCCTACTACAAAACAAAAGATAACGAATACTATGAAGCCACTGTTGTACAACCTGAGCAAGCAATCGGCCCGGACGGCAAGAGTCTGATCAATGTATCTGCCAAGCTCCCTGCTTCGGTGAGCACCGCTGATCTGACACTCGTGATCGGTGAAGGAATTACCGATGGCAAAATGGCTGCAACAGGCACCGCACCAACTGGCTATATTAATGCGACTGAGCTCACCCTTCGTCCACAACCAGCACCAGTTGCTACAAGTGCAAGCAGTGAGATGGATCTGTTCCCGTATCGCTTCGCCATTAACGGTGCAACCGGAACGCTCAATCAAGGCGAGGATACGATTGCGATTAATATGACGTATAGCCTGAGCAAAGACAATACGTACACGATGGGCACATATGGACATACACTGGTGCTGCAATGGGTCGATCAGAATGGTCGCATTCAGGAGAAGAGCTTTGCACCAGGAACGGATCTCACCATTGGTAAGTCGATTCCGTACTCACTTTCCCTGACAAGCAATACGTACAAAACAAGCACCGGCGGTAACTTTACCATTAATGTATACGACGAATTCCAGGGCGAACGCATATTGCTCGGTACGCAGAGCTACCCTATCGACTACGCTGCAATCATTATTCCACCTACCAGCTCGTCACAGGGGAATGGCAATACACCATCTACCGGCGGAACAGGCAATGGTTCTGGTTCTGGTTCTGGTTCTGGTTCTGGTTCTGGTTCTGGTTCTGGTTCTGGTTCTGGTTCTGGTTCTGACAAAGGAAATGACAACAATCCCAGTAACGGCAGTCAAGCTGGTAAATAACGGAGGCTCTCATGTATAACAAAAAGAAAATCTGGATCACTGTAGCTGTGGTCGTTGCGCTTGCTGCTGCCTCTGCTACGGTCTACCTTTTATGGCCCAAGCAGGTACAGGAAACGGTGATTGATGCTACCCCCTCCATCGCCGTGCAAAAGGGCGAAATTACCGTCCTGATCAAAGGCTCTGGCGCTGTCAAAGCAACCAATCAGACCGTTGTTTATACCGAACAGGAGGGCACCATTCGCGAGGTCAAGGGCAAACTGAACGAGCGCGTCAAAAAAGGACAGGTGCTCATCACCTACAAGCCCAAGGATAACACCAAGGACGTAACGCAGCAGCAAAATACACTCAAGCAGCAACAAACCGACCTGCATGATAAGCAGGAGCAATACAAGCAGCAAATGATGGACAATGCCGCCCAGACCGATCTGGACAGCACCCGTCAGGCGATTGAAAAGGCAAAGGATGACATCGCCACCACTCAGACTGAGATTGCACGTCTACTCAAGGAGCAAGCGCCTCCGGCTTCACTTGTCGCTCCCTCGGATGGCACGATTACAAAGGTAAGTGTCTTCTCTGGCAGTGCAACCAGTGCAGGTGCCGAAGCATTTACGATTGTGAACTATCGTGATCTGAGTGCTACGATTCAAGTGGATGAAATGGACATTTTAAAGGTACGTCAGGGCATGAAGGCAACGCTTGCGCTGGATGCTTTACCCGATCAGACTTTTTCCGGCCATGTGTCCACGATTGCCAATGAAGGCTCTGCCAAAAATGGCGTTTCCACCTTCGGTGTAACGATCCATCTGGATGATCCCGGCGAGATCAAGGCAGGCATGTCGGCACAGGCAAGCATTCTCGTACAGCATAAGCAAAATATACTGGTATTGCCGATTGAATCGGTCATCCAGCAGGGCAATCGGTATGTCGTGAACAAGCTCAATAGCACCGCAGGAGCCGCACCAACCTCCAGCCCATCGACAGAAGAGCTGCCCGTTACAGTCGGTATTCACGACCAGAGCCAGGTCGAGATTATTAAAGGGCTAAAAGAAGGCGAGCTGGTCAGCCTACCCTCCTCTGATATGAGTGGACTGAGTACATCGACGGATTCAGCTAATCAGGGAATAGGCGGCTTTACAGGGGATAGCTCCACTACGACCGATTCCAGCTCATCAGCTGCAACGGATAGCTCCTCCACAAGCAGTGGCAGCACAAGTAGCGATACAAGCAATAGCAGCACGGGAGGTAGCGATAGCTCCAGTAGCGGAGGTGCCAGCTAAGATGGAGCCTTTGATACAGATTGAACATATGTCGCACGGCTATATGATGGGTGGACAACGGATGCCGATTTTACAGGATATTTCGCTCACCGTGCATAAAGGAGAATTTGTCGCGATTATCGGTCCTTCCGGCTCTGGTAAGTCCACGCTCATGAATATGATCGGCTGTCTCGATCTGTCCAATAGCGGTGATTATAGGCTAGATGGTCATAATGTGCGCAAGTTATCCGATAATCGACTTGCCCGCATCCGTAACGAGAAGATCGGCTTCATTTTCCAGAGCTTCAATCTACTGCCCAAGCTATCCGCTGTGGAAAATGTCGAGCTGCCGCTCATCTATCGCGGTCTATCTCATCGTGAACGCAAAGCGCGAGCGGTGCAGGCATTAGAGCAGGTCGGACTAGAAGAGCGTATGCATCATCGCCCCAATCAGCTATCCGGTGGTCAGCAGCAGCGCGTCGCTATCGCACGTGCGCTAGCTGGCGATCCACCGCTTCTACTTGCCGATGAGCCTACCGGTGCACTGGACACGAATACCGGGCGTGAAGTGATGCAAATGATCAAAGGGCTGCATGCACAGGGGCATACGATCATTTTGATCACACATGATCTGGATATCGCTGATCAGGCGAAGCGAGTCGTGCGCATTCAAAATGGGCTGCTGACCGAGGACCGGAGGAATGAAGCATGATCTTTTTTCAAAGTATACGCATGGCGCTACTGAGCATCATCGGCAATAAAATACGTTCATTTCTAACGATGCTGGGCATTATTATCGGCGTCTCCTCTGTTATTCTGATCGTATCGCTCGGCCTCAGCTTCAACAACCAGGTAACCGATCAATTTGGTGATCTGGGTACCGATCTGTTGTCTGTGAATATTTTCGGCTATGGAGCGGTCACCTCCATGACACCAGAGGAAGTGAACGATCTTGGTCATATCCCCGGTGTCGGCGGTGTATCGCCGACCATTACCGGCAGTGTCACGGCCAAAAATCGCAATCGCAATACGGATACAAATGTAGAGGGTGTATTACCGGCGTATGAATACGTCAAAGACTTTCACGTACAGCGCGGACGCTTCCTACTCAATATCGACAATCAATATCGGCAAAAAGTCGCCCTGATCGGCTCCGAGACAGCAACGAAGCTGTTCGGCATGCAAGATCCGGTTGGACGCGATATTCGACTGAATGGTGATACCTTTACCATCGTCGGACTGCTCAAGGCAAAGGGCGATAGCCTGATGGGCTCCAATGATAATAAAATCCTCATTCCGCTAGCTACCGCAGAGCGTTTTTTGCAAACAAAAGGGATTCAATCCTTCGAGGTTAAGGCGCGCAATCCGCAAAATATTCCGGCGATCAAGGAACAGCTACAGCAGGTGCTGACTACCAAAATTGGCGATCCATCCGGCTTTGATATTTTCGATGCGCAGGCGATGATCCAATCAGCAGAGAAGACGACTGCTCTGCTCTCTGCTTCCCTCGCAGGTATTGCCGGCATCTCTCTGATCGTCGGCGGGATCGGGATTATGAATATTATGATCGTATCGGTCAATGAACGTACACGCGAGATCGGTATTCGTAAAGCAATTGGAGCGAAAAAGGGCAATATCTTGCTGCAATTTATGATCGAATCGATCTTCCTGAGCACGCTGGGCGGTAGCTTTGGCATCGGTACAGGGCTCGGACTCGTATGGATTGCCGGGCATTTCACACCATTTCAGATTCAATATGCGTGGAGTATGGTGGTAATCTCGTTTGCCTTTTCATTTATTATTGGAGTGGTGTTCGGTATTATTCCAGCGAACAAGGCAGCACGTCTGCGTCCGATCCATGCACTGCGTACGGATTGATTCGATTGATGCGGAGTGGTACACCTACCAGGGCACAGCATTATCCTATTGTGCATTCTATTCTATGCTACAATAAAGCCGTAAACGCACATTTAATGCTCAAAGGAGTCAAGGTATGACTATTAAGCACCGATTGATTATTTCTAACATTTTAATGATTGTCGTACCTGTTCTGATCTCTGCAATCATTATTGCTGCAGGTCAATATATGTCGCTTCAATATTGGAAAGCAAAGTATCCGAGCGATCCGTATGGCTATGATGTGCCTGATACGCTGACCTCTACTGCGATAGCTCTGAGTCAGGATACAGGCAACACACTGTCTCAAAATCGGCAAAAGCTCGAAAGCTATTTGCAAACGAATCATATGCGACTGACGGTGCATAATTATGAGTCGCATAAGCTGCTGCTAGATATGGGCGATACGAATATTGACTCTGCAAATGCGATGATTCAGGCAATCTGGGCATTAAATGGTAAGGGTAGCGTCGTTTTAGAAAATTCCAGTCTGAGCAGTAACACAGTTACTATGGGCGGCAAGACGTATGTCATATCTACGTTTAACGAATATGCCCCTCTCAGCGATACGGCATACAATAATGAATATGATTCGCTTATTACCCTGTTTACAATTTTGTTCATTGTCGGCGGACTGGTAACGATCTTTTTTACCAACCGATTCTTAACCCATTTTGTATTCAAGCATATTAATCAGCCGCTACGGATGCTGATCGAGGGCGTGCAGCAGATTCGCGATGGCAATCTGGATACACGTATCCGTTATACCGGGAAAGACGAATTCGCTGGCGTCTGCCACGACTTTAACGATATGGCAGAAAAGCTCAAACAATCGATGCAGTTAATCCAGCGCCAGGAAAACAATCGCAAAGAGCTGCTTGCCAGCATCTCACACGATCTGCGCTCTCCGCTCACCTCGATTCGTGCTTATTCCGAGGGATTAATGGACGGTGTAGCCAACACACCGGAAGCGCGTCATAATTATATTAAAATGATCAAAACCAAAGCCGAGGACATCGACCGGATGGTAGCGAAAATCTTCCTCTTTTCCAAAATGGATATGGGCGATTATCCATACGACCCGGAGCTACTGGATGTGAATCGCGAGCTGGAATCGCTTGTGCGTGCCACGACCGAGGAATATCGGGATCGCGGACTAGATGTGCAGTTAGATCTTGCTTCCGAGCCTGCCCGCATCTTCGCTGATCCGCTACAGCTCGATAGCATCTTCACCAATATTATGGAAAATAGTCTTAAGTATCGTGAGAAGGAACGCGGCGTATTACAAATCCAGACGATTGTACAGCGAGAACAGATCATTATCTATTTGACCGACGATGGCCCGGGTGTACCGGAACAGTCGCTGGCGCATCTGTTTGATGTGTTTTACCGTAGCGACCCATCCCGTAATAATCCTAATAAAGGTAGCGGACTGGGACTCGCGATTACCGCCAAAGCCGTTGAACGAATGGGTGGCAGCATCAAGGCGCTACTCGCACCATCAGGTGGACTACGTATCATTATTCGTTTACCGTTAATCGTGCAGGAGGAACAAGCATGAAGAACATTCTAATTATCGAGGATGACGAAGCGATCGCCGCCATTGAGCGCGATTATCTGGAGATTAATAACTTTGCCGTACAGATCGCAGACAACGGTATCACCGGCGCAGAGCTGGCACTGTCGGGACGCTTTGATCTGATTCTGCTCGACCTGATGCTACCCGGCGAAGACGGCTTCTCCGTCTGCCGTAGACTGCGTGAGAAGCTCGATATCCCGATTCTGATGGTCACTGCCAAGCAGGAGGATATCGATAAAATTCGTGGTCTGGGTCTGGGTGCGGACGATTATATTGTAAAGCCCTTCTCGCCCAATGAGCTGGTGGCACGGGTCAAGTCGAATCTGGCGCAATATGCACGCTTAAAAGGCAATCTAGAGCAAAGCGCACGCGGTGGCAATATTGAGATTGGCCCCTTTTTGATCAACATCGATGCACACCGTGCGTATTTGAACGGACAAGAGCTGGAACTGAAAAAGAAGGAATTCGAGCTGCTGCATTTTCTCGTTATTAATTCGAATATTGTGTTTAGCAAGGACGCGCTGTATGAGCGGATCTGGGGATTGGATTCGATCGGCGATAGCGCGACGGTGGCGGTGCATATTAACCGGCTGCGGGATAAGATTGAAGCTGATCCGGGGAATCCACGGTATATTCAGACGGTGTGGGGTGCGGGGTATCGGTTTCAGTTGTGAAGATAAATAAAAAGGAAGCTGTGTAGTAAATACGACCACTGCACGACTTCCTTTAATACCTTCACACATTGTTTTAATACTTATATTTGTAAAAATATGAAGCTGGGATTCATTATTTCTTCTTAAAAAATCTATGATGATCCAACTTTTCACTTAGGATAGTTAAATTCTACCAGAGACATATTGGTATAATGAGCTGAACTTAATCTTATCCAGAAATTAGTTGTGCATATTGAAAATAAATTTCCGGAGTAGCTTCTTCCAATGTCATTCTCTGCTCTATCATTTCAACATTATCTTTAACAATATCAATAATTTTAGGATTAGAAAGATAAGATTTTAAATTCTCAAAAAAACTAACATTATCTTTCCATAAATATATTCTTTCTATTTCTTCTGTAGTAAATTCTCCATCTTCTAATTTAGACTTATTATTAATTATATATCCTTCATCCATATAATTTTGAAATGCCATATAATCAATAATTGGTACTTCATCAATTGATATACCTGTAAAATGAGTGTAATTAGTAATAACTACACAAAGAATTTCTTTGCCCTCAATATCTCCTAATGAATCTAAAAATTCATTTTTATTTTTTAGTAAAAAATCTTTTTTTCTAATAACTTGATGTGCACCCTCTTCAAGCCTCTTCAACGAATTATGATAATCTCTCGGTTCCATAGGGAATTTTATATTTTTTATTTCTCCTAAGATTATTACATTATCAAACGATATTAATAGATCGATTTCTTCGGAATTCTCTATATCGATTTTAAAATTACTAGCTTCTAGTATTTTAAAATCGCCTTTACCTTTTAGCTTATTTTTCAAATTACTTTTGATAAATATTTCAAGTGCTGATCCTCTCAAATCCAATGAAAATCGGGCACTTTCTAGCCAAGCATCAATCAGTTGTAAATAATTAGGGTGCAATAATGCAGGCAAGGCAAAATAATACACTTCTTTAACTTTAATAAGTGGCTTCTCCCAAAGGTTAATTCTACTTTCACCATAAAAATCACTCTCGACTAAAGATAAATAAGATTCAATTTGTGACTTGCTATAATGAGTGACTTTCAAAAAATAGTTAATTAATTCCTTTCTTTTAATTCTTACATTATAATCATTTGTTTCATCTAATTTTTTAATTAAAATATGGCCGACTGCTATTAATTCTATATGTAATGCTTGTAAATCATGTACTGTAAGATTACCAATCCCCTCCAACTGCTCATTAGTTAAATGTGGATAAAATGCTACTAATATCGCATATGCTGAAATAAAATCATTTATAATTTCTTCAGGGATGTCTCCATCCATGACAGAAATTTTTATAAATCCTCTAATATTTATATCAACTTGAGATATAAACAAACCTCTACGTTGTCTTTTAAGAGTTTCCAACAAAATTGGTTCTGCCTTTTGAGTCATTATCATCTTATTAGCCAGTTCGTTCCTAATTAGTCGCAAATTACCTACTTGTTTTAAAATAGTCCTGTTTTCATCAATATGTCTTAAATAAATTTTTTCATTCTCTTTATCAATTTTTCCATTTTCCCACAAAACAGTATCATAGGCCTCTTTTATAACATACATAATATTAGCTGCCCTATACATTTTAAAACAATTCTCGTGTAATACTTCCTTATTAAAATTATTATGTATATCTTTCTCATTTGTAAAATATTTTAAATAATTCAGTATAAGATTTAATATATCGACTTGTACTTCGTACATTGCTTCTGCATTCATTGAACCCATAAGACTATGCTCATCTTGTATATGCATTGATGCAAAGTCCTCTATTTTAAACTCTGAGTTATCTTCAATAAAATGTTTTATATCTCTAGTGATTTTACAAGTATCATGATTAGAAAATGAAATTACATATTTTAATATACTTTCGACACTCCCTTCTGAATTGTCTATCATAAGTTTCATATATTGATACATCATCTGAAAGTAATCATTAAAATGATTAGAGTTTTCTAAAATAGATAAAGCATAATGATTGTCTAAAGTCTCTTTTTCTTTCATATTCGCAGAATTTTTTTTCATATAAGATTCAGCTTTATTTAAGGCTTTTTCAAAATTAAATGAATCACTAAAAGGATTAAAACATTTCTCATTCCTCATAATTGAGCGAATCGATTTAGCCATTGTATTCTCCCTTAATTATATTTATTTTATCTTTTAATTTTTAAATAAATATTCTCATAACAACTATTCCTCTACAAATATTATTATCTATTGAGATTTAAATCAATATTTTTTAAAAAAATATAATAATGTATTTTTTTGTAAATAAATTAAATATGAAAATTTCATCCTATGTTCAGCCTTTAATATTTGAAATTCTACTAAATCTAGGATATTTTAAGAAAAATAAAGACGTCCTAAAATTTTAGGACGTCTCATAACAATTACATCATTCATTAAACTAAATCAATAAATGTTTTTTAATCTTTAAGATTACTGAATAAACTCATTCTATTATTGAGTCATACACCAAAAATTCATACTATTTGAGTTCTACTACTCCACCGTCACACTCTTCGCCAAATTACGCGGCTTATCCACATCATGCTCCAGTGCAAGCGAAGCATAATAAGCAAGCAATTGCAGCGTAACAACTGACAGTGCTGGGCTCAGCAGTGGCAATGTTTTTGGAATCGTCATCACGTAGTCAACCGATTTCAGCAGGTCTTCGCGATGCTCGTCATACGAGACAACCATCACTTCGCCGCCGCGTGCTTTCACTTCCTTGATGTTGCTGACGGTTTTCTCCAGTACGTCTTCCTGTGTCGCCAATGCGATAACTGGAATACCGTCCTCGATCAGAGCCAGTGTACCGTGCTTCAATTCGCCCGCAGCATACGCCTCGGAGTGGATGTAGGAGATCTCTTTCAGCTTCAGTGAGCCTTCCTGTACAACCGCATAGTCTACACCGCGTCCGATGAAGAACAGGTGCTTGTGCTGTGCGATATGCTCAGCGTATTTTTTAATCTCTGGTGCCATAGCCAGTACAGTCTCAACTTGCTCTGGCAGAGCTTCCATCGCTGCCAATGTAGTAGCGATTTCCTCTGTTGTTTGTGTACCACGTACTTCAGCCAGATACAGACCGAACAGATAGAATGCGATCAGCTGTGAAGTGTAGGCTTTGGTCGAAGCAACCGCAATCTCAGGGCCTGCCAGCGTTGCAATCACATCGTTCGCATCACGAGCGATCGAGCTACCTACAACGTTCGTTACAGCGATAACGTGAGCGCCGTTTGCCTGTGCTTCACGCAGTGCTGCCAGTGTATCCGCTGTTTCACCCGATTGACTTACCACGATAACCAGC
Source organism: Paenibacillus hunanensis (assembly GCF_034055775.1). Taxonomy (NCBI): domain Bacteria; kingdom Bacillati; phylum Bacillota; class Bacilli; order Caryophanales; family Paenibacillaceae; genus Paenibacillus; species Paenibacillus hunanensis. The sequence goes on from NZ_CP139194.1 coordinate 4,947,765, forward strand.
GTGTTTTTGTCAACGATTGGGGAACGATAACGGTACTCGGAAGCAACATCCGTTTCTACTGGAATTTTCGCCAGCTTCTCAATGATATTACGTCCTACCAGACCTGCATGGTACGCCGTACCACAAGCGATGATCTGCACGTTACGGATGTTACGGATTTGCTCAGGTGTCAGCTTCAGATCACTGAAATGAACGCCTTTACCATCGTCATTGATGCGTCCGAGCATTGTATCACGATAAGCTTTTGGCTGCTCGTGAATTTCTTTCAGCATGAAGTGGTCATAACCGCCTTTTTCAGCTGTTACGGCATCCCAATCGATGCGAGTAACTTCGCGAGCAATGAAGTTACCTTCGATTGTCATCAGCTCAACAGCATCACGAGTCAGAACAGCCATTTCACCATCGTTCAGGATGTATACGTTACGAGTATATTTCAAAATAGCTGGAATATCGGAACCGATGAAGTTCTCGCCTTCACCTACACCGATAACGAGTGGGCTTGCTTGACGAACAGCAACCAGCTTGTCTGGCTCATGCTCAGTCAGTACGCCCAGTGCAAATGCACCTCGCATGTAAGTAACAGCCTTTTGTACGGCTTTCACGATGTCACCTTCATATTCGCGTGCAACGAGGTGAGCGATTACCTCAGTATCTGTTTCCGATACAAAATTAATACCGGAGCGAATCAATTCATCCTTCAGCTCCAGATAGTTCTCAATAATACCGTTGTGCACAACGGAGAACTTATGCTGTGCATCTGTATGCGGGTGAGAGTTCGCGTCCGATGGTTTACCGTGTGTAGCCCAGCGTGTATGTCCGATTCCTGCTGTACCTACGAGTGGATGCTGCTCCAGCTTCGATTCCAGGTTAGCCATACGTCCTTGAGCCTTTACAACTTGCAGACCTTCTCCAGTAAATACCGAGATGCCTGCGGAGTCATACCCACGATACTCCAGCTTACGCAGACCATCGACCAAAATTTCTTGTGTATCCTGATTTCCAATATATCCAACAATACCGCACATGTTTATATTCCTCCGCTTCAATAGTTCATTCTAGGGATGAATATACATGAGCACAAGGAAATAGGAGCTCTAACAGTATTCAATTGTGAATGTACATGTCTTCGCTCGCTCTTGTTCCTGCTGCTATGCACATTCATGATTATGATCATTTGTGTTGCACCTGGCCGAATCTTTGTCACCAGGATCACTCCTGGCATTTGGATTCCGCTTTACGGTATGGTGCATTACCGGAAGGTCCCCGCCGAATGTTTCGAACACCTTCACCTCGTCAGCTCGATGCATTTCCGTCCGTCTCTCGAGCTCTGGCGCTTGGTTTAACTAGGATGTACCTCGATCCTCACTTTCTTTTCTGAAGTTAAGCTGCGATCGTAATATAGCGAATGTTACAGTTATATTACAAACAGCAACTCGTTCATTATATGCATCTTTTGCGATTATGGCAATGATAAAAATGTGACAGCTGTATGATTGCTCTCTATGTCGTGCTAGACAGCTACCAGAAGCCAGACCATGTACCATTAACCCGCAGCCAGAAATGTTAAACCGATGCGCGCACGAGGCAGAAGAAAGCCGTTCCATTCAGCTATGGAGGTGAAGCACAGGGTATGTCCTGATTCGCAAACGATCTGTCAGCGTAGTATGCGATGATTAGCACGATGAATGATATGAGAAAAAGTGTGTTATTCCTGTTATCGACACCCAAATCCCATATTATTACATTATTACCTCAAAATTATTAATGAAAATCATAGAAAATAGAATCGGATAACCTATAACAGTAGCGTCTCTGGCTCTATACAATGATCCGAATCGATAACGTTAGATAGCAAACAGATATCTAGGAGAGCTGTATCGATCAAAAAAGAGCATCCCACTTATGCGGATGCTCTTTGCCTATGCAAGTATTACACAAGTTCTTTTTTCACTACATCAACGATTTCAGCCACGAATTGCTCCAGCTCGTCTTTATCTGGGCCTTCCGCCATAACGCGAATCAGCGATTCGGTACCGGACGGACGAACAAGAACACGTCCATTGCTGCCCAGCTTATCTTCTACGCTTTTTACAGCTTCAGCAATTGCTGGATTGCCTTCGTAACGAGCTTTGCTCTCTACACGCACGTTAACAAGCACCTGTGGATATTTATCCATCATCGATTTGAGCTCACTCAGCTTTTGACCGGATGCAACCAGTGTATCCACCAGCTGTACCGCTGTCAGAATGCCATCACCCGTCGTGATGTAATCGAGGAAAATAACATGACCAGACTGCTCGCCACCAAGTGTATAGCCCCCACGCTTCATTTCTTCCATTACATAGCGATCACCTACAGCTGTCTGTGCAGTACGCAGCTCCAGCTTCTCCGTTGCTTTGTAAAAGCCAATATTACTCATAACTGTCGATACGATTGTGCTATCCTTCAGCTTACCTGCGCGATTCATCGCATCGCCGCAAATGCACAGAATGTAGTCACCATCGACCTCTTCACCTTTATCATCAATCGCAATCAGACGATCCGCATCTCCGTCAAACGCCAGACCGATATCAGCTCCGTGGCGTAGCACCTCTTGCTTGAGCATTTCTGGATGCGTCGAACCGCAATGATCGTTAATATTCAGACCGTTTGGCTCAGCGCCAATCGTAATAATTTCAGCGCCTAGCTCTTTAAACAATGCAGGAGCTAGCTCGTAAGCCGAACCATTCGCACAATCGAGTACAATTTTCAGACCTTCAAAGGAATGAGTAATCGTTGATTTCAGATGCTCCAGGTATTTGAACTTGGATGTATCATCATTCACGATCGTCCCCAGCTCTGCGCCTACTGGACGTGGCAGTGTATCCTGCTCCGCATCCATAAGCGCTTCAATCTCCAGCTCTGTTTCATCGGACAGCTTGAAGCCATCTCCGCCGAAGAATTTGATCCCATTATCCTGTACCGGATTGTGTGAAGCAGAGATCATTACACCTGCATCTGCTCCCAGCAGACGGGTAATATAAGCAACTGCCGGCGTACTCACAACGCCCAAACGAATAATATGAGCTCCGATCGAGAGCATACCCGCGACCAGTGCAGATTCCAGCATCAGACCGGAGATACGCGTATCCATACCAATGACCACGGTTGGTTTTTCGGCACCGTGAGTCAGTACGTAACCTCCACAACGTCCGATTTGATAAGCCATTTCTGCTGTAAGCTCTTTGTTGGCGACGCCGCGTACGCCGTCTGTTCCAAAATATTTACCCATGAATTATGCTCCCTTATGATTATATTCAGTTGGATTCTCTCATCCAGTTAGACTGTTAAAATAACAAATTGGGCACATGGATACATCGGTGCGAATGACTTCGACCGATGTATCTGTGTGCAACCCTTCCTTTATACGTCTTCTATATGGTAGCTGTCAATAGCGCAATTCTGATATTTCTGTTTGTGCTATTGCTATTAATGATACGTATTGGCAGATACTGCTGGCTTTCCGAGTGCTTGATCAACGGTGCTAGCTTGAGCACCTGTATTCGTTCCAGCATCCCCCGAGTTGGCAGAGGAATCATTCGATCCGTCTGTTGGTGTGTCTGTTCCCGTACCACCGCTATTGCTTCCTTCCTCGGAAGGCGTTTCGGTGCCACTGCCTGTACCTGTGCCAGATTCACTTCCTGGGGTTTCAGAAGGAGTGGATGAGCCATTTCCTGAATTATTACCTGCTTCTGTCCCGTTACCGGGCTCTCCCTCCCCGGTATTGCCGGAGGAGCCTTCATTGTTATTGGGCTGTGATTCAGTTGACGTGCCTGATCCATTCCCCTCGGTTACCGTGACGGTCACACTAATCTGCTCACCTGGATTGGATAGGCTGACTGTCTCGGGTAGCACAACCTGTACGGGTAGCTTGTATGTGCCTGCTGCGCGTCCACTCAGATTGATCGAAGCTTTAATATCCTCTGGTCGCACGGCCTGAATCGCATCTGGCGCTCCTTTAATACTAATTGCCACCTGCTGACTTTGTGGCTCTGTAATCGACGCTTCCAGATTCGTACCAATTCCCGTTAAGCGCACCGGTACATTTTGCACGGTACGTTCGGAGAATTCCTCCGTTGTAATCTTCACCTGTACAGACGAAGGAGAGATTCGATCAGTTCCCTCCGGCAGATCCAGTGCAGCTGTAAGCGTTACGGTTCCTGCCTGATCAATCGAGCTAAGGTTTACCGAAGCCGTAATCGATGAGCCAAGCGAGGACAGCTCAGATTCAGAGCCGTACACCGTTACCTCATCTGCACTCACCTCTGTACCTGCCAGTACGAGATTGTCTGGCAATTGACCGATATAGCTCAGATTCAGTGGAAGCGTACGTGAAGACGCTCCAATCGGTACCTGTACCTTAATCGATGCTGGCGAGACAACAGCATCCTTCATCGCTGTACCACTTTTATCATAGACTGCCAGTGTGACTGTCTTGCTTACGGTATCACTGGCACCCGCGATATTGATCACACCCTGTACGCTGCCTACATCGCTGAGGCGGCTTTCTGGTAGTGTTACCTTGACCTTGTCAGTGCCATCGGTAATGACAGGATCGCCCTTTTGGTACCCTTCCGCAGGTTCGCCTTCTACCTTAATCTGTGGTACGAAGGTATTCGATGTTTTCTCTTCAATCGTTACCTTTACAAATCCCGGTGTAGACGATACATACTGCACACTTGCAGGCGTCTCTGCTACGATCGGCAGGGTCACTGTACCTGCACCTTTAATATCGCTCAGATTCACCTTCGCTTTATAACTATTGGTCGAAAAGTAGGAAATCAGATCAGATTGTCCGCGCACCTCAATATTAACGGTGGCGGGTTCAATGGATTTTAATACATACTTGTCCTCATCAAATCCATATGGCTGTACCTCTACGTTGTTGATGACACTCGTCCCCATCGCAGCGGACGTTGTCGAGGTGGGAATCGTATTATTATCCATATGAACCATAACCCATAGCAAAATGCTCACCACTAGCGCGAGCACCTTGGCGACAGTATTATTACTGATCCATTTGTCCATCATCTTTATTTCCCCCCTTCCGCTTCCAGAACGGGAGCTTTTTCTCTGTCGTTACATTTGGCTTCAATGCCTCATGCAGCTTCGAGATCAGCGATTCTTCATTAATATCGCGTACGACCTGCCCATTCATTGCCAGTGATACCTGACCCGTTTCCTCCGATACGATCAGCGAAATGGCATCGCCCACCTCACTAATCCCAATCGCAGCACGGTGCCGTGTACCCAGCTCCTTACTAATAAATGGATTCTCTGATAAAGGAAGATAGCAGGCTGCCGCCGCAATTTGTTGTCCTTGAATAATGACTGCACCATCATGGAGCGGTGTATTCGGGATGAAAATATTAATCAGCAGCTCGGAGCTAATCACCGACTGCATCTTGATACCAGATTCCGTATACTCGTTCAATCCAGTCGTTCGCTCAAATACAACAAGCGCTCCAATTTTGCGCCTTGATAAGTAATTGACCGCCTTGATCACTTCATTGATCATACGCGTGATTTCCTCTTCATCCGCCACGGTACGTCCAAATATTTTACCGCGTCCCAGCTGCTCCAGACCACGCCGTAGCTCCGGCTGGAAGATAATAAAGATCGCCAGCACCCCAAATGTAAATGCCTGATTCATCAGCCATTTGAGCGTGTACAGATCAAACCAGCTACTCAGTGCCCATACGACAACCAGCACTAGAATACCCTTTAGCAGCTGCACTGCACGTGTACCACGTACGAGTAGAATCAACTGATAAATGATATACGTTACGATCAAAATATCGATAATATCTTTAATGGAATCCTTCCAAGTCAAGTCCGCAAAATACTCCATACTGCAACCCCCGTTATGTTCTATCTGGTGGACCCTTAACCTGGCATTTGCCGTCCAAGTCTTTCAGGGCTGCCGGTAACGATGCCCATAAATGAGCGTTATTATCCTATTACCCTAACCTGCTACCAACATGACGATCTTTTTTGAAAATAAATCGATGCCTTGGCGGCTGCGGACGATGGGTGAATCTCATTCCTATTTTCTTATTTTACACGCTTTTTCATTCAACATGCAAAGAACATCGGCACCTGCACAAAAAAAGACGCCATCTTGGCAAGAGGCGCCTTTCAGTTCATGATTTAATTGGTAGAGGCGACATCCGCAAATGCAGTTGAAATTTTGTACCAGAGCCAGCCCACTGCTTGATCAATCGTTTGAACCTGTCCGGAGATATGGGCAGTGCTTGCCTGAAATACGCTACCGTCGATGACTGTTACATTGCCTTCGACATCACCGTAGATCCTGGCTTGTCCTTTTTCTATCGTCAAATTGCCGGCGATGGTCTTTCCTTCCGGCACAATAACCGTATTACCTTCAATCACAACTTGATCCAGATTCTGCCCTTTGACGATCATCTCAGGACCTTCATCCCAAAGCGGCAGCGTACCGAGCAAAATCACAAAAAATGCGGCTGCTGCGGTTAGTGCCGGATGACGTTTTAACCATGTTACCCATGCCGACGGCTTTTTAGGCTTTGGCAATGACTGCATGATCCGGTCAGTGAGCTCATCAGATACTGGCGGTTTGCGATGATTGACAGCAAACAAGAGCAATTCTGTCTGCTCTAGCTCTTTAAAAACGGCTCGGCATTCCGCGCATTCAGCCATGTGCTGCTTCAGCTCTGCTGCCTGTCCATCCGGTAGATCGCCGTCCAGATACTCATGAATATAGGAGACGGCCAGTTTGCAATCCATATGAGCCATTCCTTTCTCGTAAAATAGTGCCTCATGCATCATACCATAGATGGCAATGTGCATGGAACAGCGAATACTCTGTTAAATACGGTGTAGCTCCAGTAACGTTTCAAAAATACGCTAAGATTTTTTAGGATATTTTTCCAAGCGTAATTCATACGTCAATATCGATATACTACATCGATATAACGATATCTTACGTAGAGATAACGCTATACTACGTAGCAAATAAGCTAGAATCCGCTACTTACAAAATGTCTTCTTTGGCGTACAATCGAATCCTGTTAGCGTTCATGTTAGCCAATATTGCAGGTAGCTATCCGCAGTCCATTTTGTAACCGCTCAGAATAGATCACTTTGATTGTGAAATTGTCATGCTTATCCTCTATACATATGGAACATCACAATTTATTTTCCAGCTTCTTACGTAAAAACTCCCGACCACGGTGCACACGCGTCTTGATCGTCGTCACTGGCATATCCATCACATCGCTAATTTCCTGTAGCGACAACTCCTGTAAGTAACGCAGCACCATTACCGTTTTATATTTATCTGGTAAGGAATCAATCGCCTGATGAATCAACTGCTGCGTTTCGGTTAGCATATATTCGCTTTCCGGAGTGCGTTCATCCCCAGGGATGAGGGCATAGCCATCGGTATTGTCCTGATCATTCAGCTCCGCATCCAGTGAAAAGCTCGGCTTACGTTTACGCAATCGGTCAATACACAGATTAGTCGCAATCCGATAAATCCAGGTTGAGAACTTTTGCTTCGGATCATAACGATCCAAATTTTTATATACTCTTAAAAAGGTCTCCTGTACGACATCCTCTGCCTCATGCCGATTACTGAGCATACGATAGCCAAGGTGAAACAGCTTGTCCTTATATAAATCCACGATCTCGGCAAATGCGCGCTGATCACCCTTTAGCGCCAGCTTCGCCAGTCGCGTATCTAGATTATCCACCATCACTCCCCCAAACTATGTTCCCGATATGTATAGGTTTACTGCATTTTGTCCTTTTACAGTCCACTTAAAATCGTACTGGATGATCCGGTAAATTGCAATCTTAATCGAACAGTAAATATACAATTTGTTAAAATTCGTCTATAAATTATTCAATTTAGCATGTAATTCGTGCTTATCGAACAACAAATGAAGAATTTACATACCACTCAAATAATTTATATCCCCTCAAGCTACGGTTAAAACCCCCATTTACCGAAGCTAGCAACCGATTACTATTACTATTACATTATTTTAGCAATATAAAAGCTAAACCTGATAAGTAGTCCATAGACTTAACCCAACCTACATATGCTCAATAAACAAAATGGAGCGGCACATAAGCCCGCTCCATTTTAAATAACGTTGTCGTTGGATCATATTCTTCACTTCGACTCCGTCTGTATAACAGATATCAACCTGTATTCCGCAGACCTGCAGCAATACCATTGATAGTGAGCAACACTTCACGTAACAGCTCAGCATCATCTGAACCATCCTCACGGATGTTACGCAGCTCGCTTAGCAGTTGTACTTGAAGGTAGCTTAATGGATCAACATACGGATTACGCAGACGAACCGATTCCTGAATAACCGGTACATTGTCCAAAATCTCCTGCTGGCCGCTAATTTGCAGCACCAGATCACGAGTCAGATTGAACTCTGTTTCGATCATACCGAAAATACGCGTACGTACCGCATCGTCCTTGCACATTTTGGCATATTCCTGCGCGATCATTAGATCCGCCTTTGCAATTGCCATTTGCAGCGTATCGATCAGCGTTTTAAAGAATGGGAACTCCTTGTACATTTGCTGAAGTGTTGCCATATTTTCTGGCTTGTTCTGGTAAAAATGCTGGATACCTGTGCCGGCTGCATACCATGCAGGTAGCAGGTAACGGCTTTGTGTCCATGCAAATACCCATGGAATCGCACGCAAATCCTCAAAACGATCACTATTTTTACGCTTGGATGGACGGGAACCGATATTCAGCTCGCCCACCTCAGGCAATGGTGTCGATTGCTTGAAGAATTTCATAAAGTCGGGATCACGGAAAATCAGATCCTGATACTTGTTGAGCGATACTTCGGAAATGCTACGTACAATCTCATCCCATGCTTGATTATTTTCACCTGCTGGCTCGCCAACTTTGGCAATCATCGCCGATGTAATCAATGCCGAGATCGCTTGCTCCAGACTGCGATACGCAATCCCTTGCAGCGAATAACGAGAAGACAGCACTTCACCCTGCTCCGTAATTTTGATACCGCCACCGATCGTATGTGGTGGCTGTGCCATAATACTGCGATCCAGAGACATACCACCGCGACCGAGCGCTCCACCGCGACCGTGGAAGAATTTGAGCTTGATGTCATATTCCTGACCCATCGCCGTAATTTCATTCAGCGCCAGACGCAATTCCCAGTTCGCAGTCACCACGCCGCCATCCTTGTTGCTATCGGAATAGCCCAGCATGATTTCATGCAGATTGTTCATCGCTGTTACCCCTGCACGATAAGCAGGCAAATCAAGCACACGGCGCATAATCGCAGGTGCTGCATGCAGATCGTCGATCGTTTCGAACAGTGGCACCGCTTGAAGTGTACAATGTACTGTACCATCTGGTAGCAGACGGAACAGACCCGTTTCTTTAGCAAAGACCATAACCTCAAGGATATCACTTGCTCCCTGTGTCATACTGATCAGATAGCTAGAGATACACTTCTTACCGAATTCCTGCTGTGCACTGGCAATCGTACGATACACAGCCAGACACTCTGCTGTACCTTCACTGTAGTTCAGGTAAGGCGAAGTGAGTGGACGCGGATCAACGAGCAGCTTACCGAGCAATTCGATCTTCTCGTCCTCGTTTAATGTGGAGTAATCGTCCACAATTTGCATGCCAGCCAGAATTTCCTTCAGTGCATTTTCATGCTCCTGACTATGCTGACGCACATCCAGTGTTGCCGTATGGAAACCAAATAGCTCGACCTGGCGAATCATTTTCTGCACATACGTATCTGCAACATAATCGGCATAGTGGTGACGTAGACTCTTATCAATCGTCCACAGGTCCTCCAGCAGCTCCGACACGTCGTTGTAACGCTCTAATGTACCACGCTTCGAATCGTCTACAACATTGTTCAGCTTACGCAGCATATACGCAATCTTGATACGATAAGGCTCGTTTTCATTGTTCCAGCTATATGTTTTGTCGATCGTTACGTGAAGACGGTCTTTTTGAATCGAAGACAGCAGTTCTTCCGAAACATCGATAATCGTTGTACTAAAGCTCAGTGAGTTCATCATCTCACGCAGGATGCGCTGATATTCACGAATTGCTAGCTTACGCTGCATCTGTAGCGTTTTCCACGTCACATCAGCGGTTACAGATGGGTTCCCGTCACGGTCGCCACCAATCCAGGAACCAAAGCGCAGGAAGCCTGGTACATGCCAGTGATGATCTGGATAATGCTTAGCAAGAGAACGCTCAAGCTCCTGATACAGCTCAGGCAATACATCAAAGAGCGTTTCGTGGAAATAATACATTCCATTTCGTACTTCATCCAGCACCGTCGGCTTGCGATCACGTAGCTCGTCCGTTTGCCAGAGCGTAATCACTTCATTAAGAAGCTTCTCACGCAGCTGCTCACGCTCACGGAAGGTCAGAGTCGGATTGTCCAGCAGCTTCACATCTTCAGAGATGCGCTTATGGATATCGAGAATAACACGACGCATCGCTTCTGTTGGGTGAGCTGTCATAACAAGCTCCAGCGACAGATCAGCGAGTAACGCTTCAATCTCATCCGCTGTAAAATTGTTCTTCTTCAGCTCCTGTACAGCACTCTCCATTGAGCCCTTCTGTACAGTCTCCCCAGCAGAACGCTCATAATCGCGCTTACGGCGAATACGATGATTCTGTTCAGCAATATTAACGAGTTGAAAATAAATCGCAAATGCACGAATAACCTGATGTCGGTTATCTGAATCCAGATGACGGATTAATGTTTTAAACTCGTCAAATACTTCAGGTAATGATACAGCACGAAGCGATTTGCTAAGCTCACGGATTTTCTCTACAATATCCAAAAGCTCCTGTCCGCCCTGATGCACGAGAACTTCACCCAGAATGTTCCCCAAAAAGCGTACATCACGACGTAGCAAATTGTTAGAATGATTTTTACTTACATTCACAGTCAACTCAGACATGCTTCTCCTCCTATCCTTCCCTACCGGTGTTGATTCTATTGAAGGTTAACATCTTCTTCACATCATACAACAAAGCATGTATGAATACTTTAATTAATTTGCAGGTTGTGAGTATTTATGCAAACATTCTGTCAATCATTCATAATGACTTCACAGCGTTATCGCACTACATTATTATACTACAATCCTTTAAAGTGTGAAGGCTAAATTAGTCCTATTGTCAAAATGACAATCTTCCTGTCTCTAATGTCTTACAGAACATCGCAACCTTACTTTCAATCTATATTAATAAAGTATAGATTCAATTTAAAAAATAAATGTGCTAAATATAGTAGCTCCAACGAATATCGGGCTGCTAATTCTTTAACGAGTAATAACATTCATCCTTGAATACTTGACCGAATACTAACGCCAGTAATAGAAACAATGTGTATCCGCATTATTTTTATACATGATCGTTAAAACAGTACAAAATTCTTATATATGATCTTTAAAGCAGTACAAATGCTTGATAGACAATTTCCTTTTTGATCATACGAACCTTTAACAAGATACTTAACAGAATCAACTTATCCAGCCTGACCCAATCATTACAGTTGCTTTAGCCTATTGAATACGTTTGCATAAAGCAGAGTAAATTAATCCTATCGTACATAATAATCCCCATCAAAATCAAATACCACACATGCCCTATTGCACCCATAGGTGATACTATTTGATGACACTCATCAATACGACTCCATCGTACTTCATCATAGTTTTTGTATTCATTCATTTTATATTGTTTATCGTTCGTTTCTCATCGTCTTTCAACGTTTAACTATTTATGTCTATTTCTATGTCCAATGCCCATCTTTTCCGCATCTCTCGATCTCTCGTTTATAAAAGCTGTGACCCGTATATTCATCCAGTCTTATTTAAACTTAAATTTAAACTTAATAATAAACTGACTAATATTTGAACTCACTAATATTTGAGATCAACAATTATATTTTCTAACATAACTCTTTTAACTAATCTAATTGTTCATTCACTAATTCCATTTCTCATTTTTGCAATTAAAGCTGTATATAGCAAAAAAAGACCGTTTCCGGTCTTATTCACATAATGGAGCGGGTGATGGGAATCGAACCCACGCTACCAGCTTGGAAGGCTGGAGTTCTACCATTGAACTACACCCGCGTACAATCGGGATGACACGATTTGAACATGCGACCCCCTGGTCCCAAACCAGGTGCTCTACCAAGCTGAGCTACATCCCGATGTGCAGTAATATTAAAATATGGCGCGCCCTAAGAGATTCGAACTCCTGACCTTTTGATTCGTAGTCAAACGCTCTATCCAGCTGAGCTAAGGGCGCATAATGGAGCGGACGACGGGAATCGAACCCGCGACCCTCGCCTTGGCAAGGCGATGCTCTACCGCTGAGCCACGTCCGCATGGTATGCGCGTGGAGGGACTTGAACCCCCACGTCGTAAGACGCTAGATCCTAAGTCTAGTGCGTCTGCCAATTCCGCCACACGCGCACATTTTGAATGAAGAATGGTGAGCCATGAAGGACTCGAACCTTCGACACCCTGATTAAAAGTCAGGTGCTCTACCAACTGAGCTAATGGCTCTTAATGGCTGGGGATATAGGATTTGAACCTATGCATGACGGAGTCAAAGTCCGTTGCCTTACCGCTTGGCTAATCCCCAACGTTTAAGAAAAACGATGGTGGAGACTGACGGGATCGAACCGCCGACCCTCTGCTTGTAAGGCAGATGCTCTCCCAGCTGAGCTAAGTCTCCAAAGTATTAGTCGTAAAGGTAATGCCGTCAATACACATTATTCAAACGTATTTCCCAGGCCAGATAGGCACTGACAAACCTTTACATCTTTAATCTTTTAATACCAATTAAAAGAAGAAAGGAATGACCCGTAGGGGATTCGAACCCCTGTTACCTCCGTGAAAGGGAGGTGTCTTAACCCCTTGACCAACGGGCCTCATTAAAAGTGATAACAAGCTCTCAACCGGGATCGAACCGGTGACCTCATCCTTACCATGGATGCACTCTACCTACTGAGCTATGAGAGCATGGCTCCCCGAACAGGACTCGAACCTGTGACAACTCGATTAACAGTCGAGTGCTCTACCAACTGAGCTATCAGGGAATAGTACCCGCTCTTGCGAGCGGCAGCTTACGCTTTCGAAGCCAGCTTTACAGAATAAAGCTGTGAGGTCTTGCTTGTTCGCTTGGCGACGTCCTACTCTCCCAGGACCCTGCGGTCCAAGTACCATTGGCGCTGGAGGGCTTAACGGTCGTGTTCGGGATGGGTACGTGTGGAACCCCTCCGCCATCATCACCAAACGTTCTTGCTACAGGTTAATCACCTGAAAACTGAATCCGAAACGAATCATCGCGTCTTAAAAGTTAGGATAAGCCCTCGACCGATTAGTATTGGTCAGCTCCATGTGTTGCCACACTTCCACCTCCAACCTATCTACCTCGTCGTCTTCAAGGGGTCTTACATACTGGGAAATCTCATCTTGAGGGGGGCTTCACGCTTAGATGCTTTCAGCGCTTATCCCTTCCGCACGTAGCTACCCAGCGATGCTCCTGGCGGAACAACTGGTACACCAGCGGTGCGTCCATCCCGGTCCTCTCGTACTAAGGACAGCTCCTCTCAAATTTCCTACGCCCACGACAGATAGGGACCGAACTGTCTCACGACGTTCTGAACCCAGCTCGCGTACCGCTTTAATGGGCGAACAGCCCAACCCTTGGGACCTACTTCAGCCCCAGGATGCGATGAGCCGACATCGAGGTGCCAAACCTCCCCGTCGATGTGGACTCTTGGGGGAGATAAGCCTGTTATCCCCAGGGTAGCTTTTATCCGTTGAGCGATGGCCCTTCCATGCGGTACCACCGGATCACTAAGCCCGACTTTCGTCCCTGCTCGACTTGTAGGTCTCGCAGTCAAGCTCCCTTTTGCCTTTGCACTCTTCGAATGATTTCCAACCATTCTGAGGGAACCTTAGGGCGCCTCCGTTACATTTTAGGAGGCGACCGCCCCAGTCAAACTGCCCACCTGACACGGTCCCCGTACCGGATCACGGTACCAGGTTAGAACTCAGATGCGATCAGGGTGGTATCCCAACGGCGCCTCCAAGGAAGCTTGCGCTCCCTCTTCCTAGGCTCCCACCTATCCTGTACAAATCGCACCCCAGTTCAATATCAAGCTGCAGTAAAGCTCCATGGGGTCTTTCCGTCTTGTCGCGGGTAACCTGCATCTTCACAGGTATTAAAATTTCACCGGATCTCTCGTTGAGACAGCGCCCAAATCGTTACGCCATTCGTGCGGGTCAGAATTTACCTGACAAGGAATTTCGCTACCTTAGGACCGTTATAGTTACGGCCGCCGTTTACTGGGGCTTCGGTTCATAGCTTCGCTTGCGCTAACCACTCCCCTTAACCTTCCAGCACCGGGCAGGCGTCAGCCCGTATACTTCGCCTTGCGGCTTCGCACAGACCTGTGTTTTTGCTAAACAGTCGCTTGGGCCTTTTCACTGCGGCCCCCTCGTGCTATTCACACTACCGGGGCACCCCTTCTCCCGAAGTTACGGGGTCATTTTGCCGAGTTCCTTAACGAGAGTTCTTCCGCGCGCCTTAGAATTCTCTTCTCACCTACCTGTGTCGGTTTACGGTACGGGCACCTGCTTCCTGGCTAGAGGCTTTTCTTGGCAGTGTGAGATCATGACCTTCGCTACTGTAATTTTCGCTCCCCATCACAGCCTGGCCTTAAAGTGTGCGGATTTACCTACACACAAGCCTCACTGCTTAGACAGGCATCCATCAGCCTGCGTCACTACCCTCCTGCGTCACCCCGTTGCTCATAGCGGCTTTCGGTGGTACAGGAATTTCAACCTGTTGTCCGTCGACTACGCCTTTCGGCCTCGCCTTAGGTCCCGACTTACCCTGAGAGGACGAGCCTTCCTCAGGAACCCTTAGGTTTTCGGCGGATCAGATTCTCACTGATCTTTTCGTTACTCATACCGGCATTCTCACTTGAATTGTGTCCAGCACTCCTTACGGTATACCTTCAACCTCAATTCAACGCTCCCCTACCCCTGATGCAAGCATCAAGCCATAGCTTCGGTGGTGTGTTTAGCCCCGTTACATTTTCGGCGCAAAGTCACTCGACCAGTGAGCTATTACGCACTCTTTAAATGGTGGCTGCTTCTAAGCCAACATCCTGGTTGTCTGTGCAACTTCACATCCTTTCCCACTTAACACACACTTGGGGACCTTAGCTGATGGTCTGGGCTGTTTCCCTTTTGACAATGGACCTTAGCACCCACTGTCTGACTCCCGGAATAAAGTCTGCGGCATTCGGAGTTTGACTGAGCTTGGTAACCCTTGCGGGCCCCGCACCCAATCAGTGCTCTACCTCCGCGACTCATCTTCCGAGGCTAGCCCTAAAGCTATTTCGGGGAGAACCAGCTATCTCCGAGTTCGATTGGAATTTCTCCGCTACCCCCACCTCATCCCCGCACTTTTCAACGTGCGTGGGTTCGGACCTCCAGTACGTGTTACCGTACCTTCATCCTGGACAGGGGTAGATCACCCGGTTTCGGGTCTACGTCCACGTACTAAGTCGCCCTATTCAGACTCGCTTTCGCTGCGGCTCCGGCTTCTCACCTTAACCTTGCACGGGAACGTAACTCGCCGGTTCATTCTACAAAAGGCACGCCATCACCCATTAATCGGGCTCTGACTTTTTGTAAGCACACGGTTTCAGGTTCTATTTCACTCCCCTTCCGGGGTCCTTTTCACCTTTCCCTCACGGTACTGCTTCACTATCGGTCGCTAGGGAGTATTTAGCCTTACCAGATGGTCCTGGCAGATTCATACGGGGTTTCACGTGCCCCGCACTACTCGGGATCCGTCTCGGAGAGAACTTGATTTTAACTACAGGGCTTTCACCTTCTCTGGCGGGCCTTTCCAGACCTCTTCATCTACCAAACTCTTTTATCACTCCAAAGAGACGTCCCACAACCCCAAGAAGCAAGCTTCTTGGTTTAGGCTGTTCCGCGTTCGCTCGCCGCTACTGACGGAATCACTCTTGTTTTCTCTTCCTGAGGGTACTTAGATGTTTCAGTTCCCCTCGTCTGCCTCTCCACACCCTATGTATTCAGATGTGAGTCACTGGAGATGAATCCAGTCAGGTTTCCCCATTCGGACATCCCCGGATCAATGCTTGCTTACAGCTCCCCGAGGCCTTATCGTTGTTCGCCACGTCCTTCATCGGCTCCTAGCGCCTAGGCATCCACCGTGTGCTCTTACTAGCTTAACCTAGTTGGTGGTCTTCTTTACAGAAGAACCTATATCTTACATATTCATGACCGATCCTGTTTACACAGTGTCAGTTAAGAACAGTTTCTAAAACGCGATGTTTCGTTTCGGTATCCAGTTTTCAAGGATCAACTTGAAAGAGGGTTGCTCTTTCAAAACTGACAACGAGTGAGTGTCGGTCAACTAGTGACCCGCGTCTGATTACTCAAACGACTTATATTTGAATGTTTCCGCTCTCCGGAAACGATTCTCCATAGAAAGGAGGTGATCCAGCCGCACCTTCCGATACGGCTACCTTGTTACGACTTCACCCCAATCATCTACCCCACCTTCGGCGGCTGGCTCCTTGCGGTTACCCCACCGACTTCGGGTGTTGCAAACTCTCGTGGTGTGACGGGCGGTGTGTACAAGACCCGGGAACGTATTCACCGCGGCATGCTGATCCGCGATTACTAGCAATTCCGACTTCATGCAGGCGAGTTGCAGCCTGCAATCCGAACTGAGATCGGCTTTTAAGGATTGGCTCCACCTCGCGGCTTTGCTTCCCGTTGTACCGACCATTGTAGTACGTGTGTAGCCCAGGTCATAAGGGGCATGATGATTTGACGTCATCCCCACCTTCCTCCGGTTTGTCACCGGCAGTCTGCTTAGAGTGCCCACCATGATGTGCTGGCAACTAAGCATAAGGGTTGCGCTCGTTGCGGGACTTAACCCAACATCTCACGACACGAGCTGACGACAACCATGCACCACCTGTCTTGAATGTTCCGAAGAAAAGGCACATCTCTGCACCGGTCATTCAGATGTCAAGACCTGGTAAGGTTCTTCGCGTTGCTTCGAATTAAACCACATACTCCACTGCTTGTGCGGGTCCCCGTCAATTCCTTTGAGTTTCAGTCTTGCGACCGTACTCCCCAGGCGGAATGCTTAATGTGTTAACTTCGGCACCAAGGGTATCGAAACCCCTAACACCTAGCATTCATCGTTTACGGCGTGGACTACCAGGGTATCTAATCCTGTTTGCTCCCCACGCTTTCGCGCCTCAGCGTCAGTTACAGCCCAGAGAGTCGCCTTCGCCACTGGTGTTCCTCCACATCTCTACGCATTTCACCGCTACACGTGGAATTCCACTCTCCTCTTCTGCACTCAAGCCCTCCAGTTTCCAGTGCGACCCGAAGTTGAGCTTCGGGATTAAACACCGGACTTAAACGGCCGCCTGCGCGCGCTTTACGCCCAATAATTCCGGACAACGCTTGCCCCCTACGTATTACCGCGGCTGCTGGCACGTAGTTAGCCGGGGCTTTCTTCTCAGGTACCGTCACTCTCAGAGCAGTTACTCTCCAAGACGTTCTTCCCTGGCAACAGAGCTTTACGATCCGAAAACCTTCATCACTCACGCGGCGTTGCTCCGTCAGGCTTTCGCCCATTGCGGAAGATTCCCTACTGCTGCCTCCCGTAGGAGTCTGGGCCGTGTCTCAGTCCCAGTGTGGCCGATCACCCTCTCAGGTCGGCTACGCATCGTCGCCTTGGTGAGCCGTTACCCCACCAACTAGCTAATGCGCCGCAGGCCCATCCTTCAGTGACAGATTGCTCCGTCTTTCGTTCTCTTTCCATGCAGAAAAAGAAAGTATCCGGTATTAGCTACCGTTTCCGGTAGTTATCCCAGGCTAAAGGGCAGGTTGCCTACGTGTTACTCACCCGTCCGCCGCTAAGTCTCAAGAAAGCAAGCTTTCTATCGACTCCGCTCGACTTGCATGTATTAGGCACGCCGCCAGCGTTCGTCCTGAGCCAGGATCAAACTCTCCAATAAAGTGTTTGACGTGCTCATTTTGTTGCTGGCGAGAACATTGCTGTTCTCTATATTTTGAAGAACCGAAGTTCTTCACTCACTCGTTGTTCAGTTTTCAAAGATCAAACTCTTTCGTTGCCGCTCAGTGTCTCTCGCAGCAACTTTTATATCATATCATGTTGTGTTTCTTTCGTCAAGCACTTTTTTTGAAGTGTTTTTCGCTTCAAAGCGCTTCACGAAGGAAGCTCATGATATCTTTTCTTTCATTGTCACTCGTTCGTGACAACTTTTATAATATATCATGTGAACTTCAGAGTGTCAACACTTTTTTCAAACTTTTTAGCCCCGTTGTAGTCAGGAGTGAGTTAATTGAACTCAATCTCCTTCCTAGCGGCGCTAAAAGTTAATTAGTGCGAAAATCAATTTATCATAAATAGCGGAAGCCGTCAACTATATTGAATTAGTTTTTGGCTTCCGGATATCGCGCACTACGTACATATTTAGCTAGTTCCTTTTGTGGGGCAAAGCGTGCATACATTTTGAAGATCGTTTTGTAACGTTTATCGATCGCCTGTCGGATGTCCTGGTTTAAACGCTGATCGCTAAGATCGAATAGCATCTCATCCAGTTCTTTTCGCAATACGTATGCCATCTCTTTGCATTCGTTCTCATTCAGCAGCATTCCAAGCATATTAAGTCCTCCCTAAGTTAGCTCCTCACTTCATCTATCTCGTCTCCCAGACTTGTGCTATTACCATTCCTTTTATAGAAGAAAGTATATGGCTCAGCAAGCAGTTCCGCAGTCTGGTGTTGATATAGTCTGGATAGTGATGATTTAACCGTATTCTATATGCTTGTAAACACATCGTTGCAAAAAGGAAGACACTGTTTTAACTCATTAGCCAGTATGTTAAAGTACTCTCGATTACTGCTGCAACAAACAACAGAATTACGATCCATAGGCTAGCTGGAATGATAGAGCGTAGAAATAGGCGTCGCTCGCTTTTGAGTCTTTGCCGCCCAGGCGCATTCCATGTTGTCAGGGTATCCAGCATAAGCTTACCAAATCGTAGTCCATATGCAGATGCGATGATGATAGCTGGGATCTCAATGATTCCATGTGGAAGAAGACCTTTGACGATGAGCTCAGTAATATTGGCACCATGAACGCTAGCCGATTGGAGCAGATAACCAATAATCATCCCGTTCATTACAAGGAAGAATGCTGGGATAATTCCGATAAAGAAGCCTAGTAAAAGAACGAGAATACTTTTGACGGCGTTATTGAAGAAAATGAACAGGAAGTAGTTCATCTGCACATTGCCGCCCTGTTTTAACTGACTACTGATCGTTCGAAGCTGATCTAGTTGACTGGCTAAGTAGTTACCCAGCTGCTCTGACCAGATGATACCCGCTATAAGACCAAAAACGAATAGAATGGTCGCCACGACAATCATCGAGCGATTTTGTCTTAGATCGTACAAGAAGGTACGAAAGGATAGCATATACTCACTCCTCTATGAAATGATAGGTAGTATGTTGAACAGGTACCTCACAATATATAGAAGATTAATGTGCCGATGTTTAGATTCGTAAGAGCCCTATCGATTATATAGACGGCATTCAGGCTTTCTTTTATATAGTTAGAGAATGACAATATCAGTGTAACATAGCGGGGATGCGAATCACGAATTGCGAATGGTGCGTATGATACTTATAGTAAGAAAAGAAAAACAGGGTGATGCCCTGCGGCTTCATCCCTGTTTGAAACTCCATGCTCCATGCTCCATGCTCCATGCTCCATGCTCCATGCTCCATGCTCCATGCTCCATGCTCCATGCTCCATGCTCCATGCTCCATGCTCCATGCTCCATGCTCCATGCTCCATGCTCCATGCTCCATGCTCCATGCTCCATGCTCCATGCTCCATGCTGATTAATTGTATTTTTCCAGTACTCGCTGCGCAAGCTCCAGATACATTTGTCCGATTTCTGTGTCTTCGGCATATACGGAAGGTGAGAAATCAGGATCGGTTGCTAGATTATCCGGGGCGCCGAGTGGAATTTGTGCTAGCAGCTCGGTATGTAGATTTTCCGCCAGCATGCCGCCACCACCGCGGCCAAACACATAGTCTTTTTGTCCATCACGCGTCTGGTAGTATGCCATGTTTTCGACTACACCGAGAATATCGTGATTGGTCTGAATAGCCATTGCACCGGCACGAGCTGCCACGAACGATGCTGTCGCATGCGGAGTAGTGACCAGAACTTCTTTACTTTGCGGAAGCATCTGATGCACATCCAGTGCGACATCGCCCGTACCTGGAGGCAGGTCCAGCAGCATATAGTCCAGTTCGCCCCACTCTACATCTGCGAAAAATTGACGCAACATCCGTCCTAGCATTGGCCCACGCCAAATGACCGGATTATTTTCACGAATAAAGAAGCCCATCGACATGACTTTAACGCCAAAGCGCTCGACTGGCTGAATGCGACCTTCTTCCACTTCAGGGTATTCTTCAATTCCCATCATATCCGGTACGCTAAAGCCATAAATGTCCGCATCGATAATGCCGACTCGTTTACCAAGACGAGCTAGCGAGGTTGCCAGATTGACGGTAACTGTAGATTTACCTACCCCGCCCTTACCACTTGCAACCGCGATAAAACGCACCCCAGACTCAGGATGAATAATCGACAGATTCTCTAGCCCGGCAGCATGCCCCTTCTGCTCGATCTCTTCGGCTGTAGGCTCTCTTTGCTCATCTGGAGATAATAGTTGTCTTACCGTTGCCATCTCACGCTCAGACGGCTCTCTGAAACGAATATGCAGATCGATCGGCTCCACGATTTTGAAAGCAGCGCGTACAGACTGCTCTACCGCCTCTTTATATTCCTGTCCCAGCTCTATACATACCACAGTCAAGGAAATACGCGTATCTTTGACCATGACATCACGAATAAATTGCATCTCCAGGAGTGGAAATTCATATTGTGGATCTTTTACCTTGCTTAATAGTTCCAATACATAGTCTCTTGATAACATGATGCGCACTCCTTGTTATGATGAATTTCATGGATCCTCTTTCATCGCCAACCCATAATATTGCTATTATAGCATTGTATACGGTTCCGTAGGCAATGAACTACAAATCGATCATGCTCGCACTTTATATGTATTATATAAACGCAATAAACACATTGTACAAATACATTTTGGCTTCAAACAAAAAGCCCTTGTACGATATAACACTATGCGCTACTGGAAACTGCCTTTCGGCTCATTCCTGTTTTACATCGTGTATATGACAAGGGCTAACTATCGACACGCTCCAGAAAATAGAGCTACGTTATGGAATCCATTATTATTGGATCTACTATTCCGTATGACGTTACATTATACTTTTGCAATTAATACTTTCAGATCACGAGTAGTTGAATTAAGCACGGCTCGTTACATGCTCTGCCATACCTTCAATCAACACTTCCGCTACCTCTGGACGTGTAAACTCCGGTGGTGGACATTGACCATCACGCAGCAGCGCACGAACCTTGGTACCGGACAGCGTAAGGTGCTGTTCTTTGGAATGTGGGCATGTTTTACTGGATGCCATATTACCGCACTTAGTGCAGAAGAAGCTATGCTCAAAAAAGAGTGGTGTAATATCTAGCTCTTCCGGCGTAAAGTTAGAGAAAATCTCCTGTGCTTCATACGTACCATAATAATCGCCGACACCAGCGTGATCTCGTCCTACGATAAAATGGGTGCAGCCATAGTTTTTACGCACCATCGCATGGAAGATAGCCTCTCTAGGGCCGGCATAACGCATAGCCGCTGGGAACACACCGAGGAATGTACGATCCTTTGGATAGTAGTTTTCCAGCAGTACAAGATAGCTGCGCATCCGCACATCAGCTGGTACGTCATCCGATTTCGTTTCACCAACTAGTGGATTCAAGAAAAGAGCGTCCACAATCTCCATCGCGCTTTTTTGAATATACTCATGTGCGCGGTGAACTGGATTACGTGTTTGGAAGCCAACAACGGTTTTCCAGCCCTTTTCTGCAAATAAACGACGCGTCTCCGAAGGATCAAAATAAAACTCGCCGAACTTCGCAGGGACCGGACGGTTTACAACTTGAATCGGACCACCCACATAAGTCGTTGGACGAACCAGCAGCTTCTGCACACCTGGATGCTCGGGATCATCGGTTTTGAATACATTCACCGCTTCACGCTGCTGATCTACTGTGTAGATACTGCGTACTTCCAGCACGCCATAGATCACACCATCTTCTTCACCAACAAGCGCTACCTGTTCTCCTATTTGTAGCGTAGCGGCTAGCTGCTCTTGTAATGCTAGCGTAATCGGAATACTCCAGACCGTACCATTCGCTAAACGCATACGCTCCACTACCGACTGATAATCCGCCTCTTCTAGAAAGCCTTCTAATGGAGAAAAAGCACCGACACCAATCAGATCAAGATCAGAAACCGTCCAGCTATTGATCGGAATCTGCTTCCATCCTTTGGCTTGCTCCAGTAATTGAGTACGTGCTTCGCCTTCTACAATACGTTGAACTAGCTTGCCTCCGTGCGGTGCTATGGACGTCATTGAAGTCTCTCCCTTATTTTCAATATAGTTAACGTTGGATTGCTTGCATATAGGGTATTTCTATATGCGAGAACATTTGTATTGATGCTTATGTGCGCTATCTTATTTATGCAAACCACATTCCGTTTTATCATTCCCTGCCCAGCGTCCTGCACGTGGATCTTCACCTGGCATGACCTGACGTGTGCAATACTCACAGCCGATACTCGGGTAATTACGATCATGCAGCGGGTTATAGATAATATCGTTATCTCGAATATAGTTCCAAACGTCTTCGGATGTCCAATCTGCAATCGGATTAAACTTCATCAGACCAAACTTCGTATCATATTCAACCTTCTTCGCATTCGCGCGTGTAGGTGCCTGGTCACGGCGGATACCTGTAATCCATGCATCGTATTGGGAAAGAATACGAGTCAGCGGCTCCACTTTACGAATATTGCAGCAAGCATTTGGGTCTACAGTCCACAGAGACTCTCCATGAGCAGCAGCTTGTTCTTCCGGCGTCAGCTTGGGAGCTACACGCACAAAGTTCATTCCGTAACGTTCAACCATGCGATCCCGTGTCTCGTACGTTTCTTTAAAATGAAAATCAGTATCGAGGTAAAAGATATCTGTCGATGGACTGATCGTTTGCAGCATATCTACAATGACAACATCCTCCGCGCCAAAGCTGCATGCAAAGGTCAAACTATCAAAATTATCTACCGCCCAACGAATGACCTGCTCCGCTGAAGCATGCTCCAGTTCTTCTGCCTTTACTCTAGCCAGCTCTTCTTTTTCCAACAGATTCATATAATTTCCCCCATCATGGAATTTAGATTCTTTTTTCCAAACTGGTTTTAAGTAGGTAAATAAAAAGAAAGTGGTCGGATCTGCAATTCAGCACGATGTTGGACCTGCCTGTTTGCAGCCTATAGCTGGATATATACAATAACTGCATAGATCAGCTTACAGGATGACCGACTTACGATTGTCATGTTTATTACCTTCTTAACCAGTAATTCACTTGCTGATGATTCGCTTGTTGTGAGCTTGTTATGGAATACAATGATTGTCTCCATCGCTTGATCGACTTTGTAGTATTTAAAAACACTAAAACCAACTAAAACACTAAGAATTATATGTATATTATAAAAGTCGTTGATCCCCAATACAAGAGAAAATTCAATATTTTTGAGATCAATTGTTATTTATAAGTGAAAATAGCTTCTTATGCCTATCACCAGCTTGATTTACAAGCTTATATTGATTTCTATGAGCAGTTTACAGATAGCTGTTGATAACTTTTGAAATGATCATGATTTTTTCAGAATTCATTCACATACTCACAAAGTTATCCCCTTTATACCCAGGTTGTTGTTGAATATTGACTCTATTGGGGATTAAAAATGAATTTCAGCTGTGGATGAAAAGCTTTATATGTTTTTGTTAAGCGAAGATTGGGGATAAGTAATCCGGCTTTTATTGGATTCAAGCTGTATTGCGCAACGATAGTATTGCTTGCTATGCAGGATAGTGAATCCAAATCAGACGCATAAAATACGGACTGGTTTACCATGTATAGAGCTAGCGCCAGCATACGGATCCATGTTGATGAAATGAAGCGTATGGCAGTATGCCGCAAGGAGTAAAGAATTAATAGGATTGTAGCTATGGACTTTTACATCATAGATATTTTACAACTAGTATGGGATTGAATGATCGGTATTCTGGTGATGCTGCATCGTGGATGAGTATATCGCATATATTCCAATATAGGCTGCATAGCTGTAGTTTATATTGGGTATGAATGAGGATATAACGAAGTGATACTTATGAGGTGGGGTTCATATGTATGTTCACTTATAACGAAATGTAGCGAGTATCCAGCTGGTAACGAATCATGCTTAGCCAATGTTCACAAGCAAAACAAAACCCCTGACCTGAAAAGGCCAGAGGTTTCGGTACACCTTGTAATATACAAGGAATATTAACGTTTGGAGAACTGAGGTGCGCGACGAGCCGCTTTAAGACCGTATTTTTTACGCTCTTTCATACGTGGGTCACGAGTCAGGAATCCTGCTTTTTTCAGGGAACCGCGCAGTTCAGGATCTGCTTTCAGCAGAGCACGGGAGATACCGTGACGAATTGCGCCAGCTTGACCAGAGATACCGCCACCGTGAGCCAGTACGATTACATCGTAGCTACCCAGAGTTTCAGTCAGGTTCAGTGGTTGCTTAACGATCAGCTTGAGTGTTTCCAAACCGAAATATTCATTGATGTCGCGTTTGTTAATGACAATGCGTCCTTCACCCGGTACAAGGCGAACACGTGCTACCGAATGTTTACGACGACCTGTCCCATAGTATTGTACTTGTGCCATGAAACTGTCCTCCTTTTAATTATCCGCGAAGTTCGTAAACTTCTGGTTTTTGTGCTGCATGTGGATGTTCTACGCCAGCATAAGCTTTCAGGCGCAACTTCATTGCATTACCTTGACGAGTTTTTGGCAGCATGCCGTGAACAGCAGCTTCGATTACACGCTCAGGTTTACTGTCGATCATCTGTTGAGCAGTAGTCACTTTCAGACCACCTGGGTGCATGGAGTGACGATAGTATTTCTTGTCTTGCATTTTTTTACCAGTCAAGCGGATTTTTTCGGAGTTGATTACGATTACGAAATCGCCGCCGTCCACATGAGGTGTGAAAGATGGTTTGTGTTTACCACGGATCAGTGCTGCAACTTCGCTTGCCAGACGGCCCAGCGTTTTGCCTTCAGCATCAATAATATACCACTGGCGTTCTACTTCACTTGGCTTCGCGATATAAGTTGTACGCATGAGAAGTTCCTCCTTAGTCTTTTTGAACATCTGTTGTTCTCGTGCTCTGACGCTCAAGAAGATATTCAATAAATGTAATGTTCACAGTGCATAAGCTGCATCTGTATATATGATCGTTCTTTAATTGGTTGTGTTGTTTATACACGATGTTACATTGTTGTTAGTCAATGGATAAAGCCTTTTAATGGTTATCTTGATTGGGGGCTGTGGGAGAGCCATCAAGAAAACACAACTTTTATTTTACAGGATGGTTCAACGTTAATCAAGCATTATTTATGGTTTTTTCAGACTTTTTTATTGAAAGGTTTCTCAATACGATAAGCCTAAAATTCCAATTCATCATAATGCACGCCCCACATCGTTAACGCTTTGCTGACCGCTGTAGGCCCAGCTGCACTCCGATCACAGGCAGCAATCATACCTGGAATATCATCCGGTGTATATTTGCCTTCCCCAACCTGAATGAGCGTTCCCATAATGATCCGCACCATATGCTGCAAAAAACCATTGCCTGTGATGTAAAAGTGAAGAATGCCCTGGTCCCTTGTATTCTGCCTGGTTTGCGACAGATCGATCTCCAGCCTGGTTTCCAGCACTGTACGCACATGACTTTGCTTTTGCGAATAACGAGACGCAAAGCTGGTAAAGTCATACGTGCCTACAAAATGCTGAAACGCCACATTCATTGCTTCGATGTTCAGTTTACCTGGATGATGCAGCTGCATATGACGCAAAAACACATCTGGATACTGATTCGCATTGATCGTATACCGATACGTTTTACGTTTAGCTGAACGACGTGAATGAAATTCGAGTGGAACTTCATAGGCACCGGTGACAATAATATCACGTGGTAAACGACCATTCAGCGCCAGTGGCCAACGATCTACCGGAATCGGTGACTCCGTACAAAAGTTGAACACTTGCCCTACAGCATGCACGCCAGCGTCTGTACGCCCAGAGCCATGAATTTTGGGACGTTCTCCAATCATAGAGGCGATCGCTTTTTCCAGATGATCCTGTACGGTATTACCGTCAGGCTGCGTCTGAAAGCCGTTATACCGAGTTCCGTCATAATTGACGGTCATACATAGATTACGCATGGGTTATCACCTTTATATCCACATACAAAGTGAGGGAGCTCCAGATGGAGCCCCCTCCTTCATGTTGTTAAACACAACCTTACCCAGACAGAGAAAAAAAGGGCTTTGCCAGAATCACAAGACCCTGTCCACCCTTCTTTATCTGCATGTTACGCGCGGTCTACCAGTTCCAGATAAACCATAGGAGCTGCGTCACCACGACGAGGTCCCAGTTTCAGGATACGAGTGTATCCACCTGGACGCTCTGCATAACGAGGTGCCAGTTCAGAGAACAATTTTTGGATTGCATCCTGGTTGCCATCGAGAGTCTCGCGGCGAACGAAAGAAGCTACCTGACGACGAGCATGCAGATCTCCACGTTTGGACAGGGTGATCAGCTTTTCTGCGATAGAACGAAGTTCTTTCGCTTTTGCTTCAGTCGTTTGAATACGCTCATATAAGAACAGGTCAGTTACCAGATCGCGGAACAGAGCTTTACGAGCGCTGGAGTTACGACCCAATTTTTGGTATGCCATTTTGTATTCCCTCCTTCATCAATGATTAGATGACTATTCTTCCTGACGCAGACCAAGACCAAGTTCCTGTAGCTTCTCTTGAACTTCTTCAAGAGATTTGCGTCCCAGGTTACGGACCTTCATCATGTCGTCTTCGGATTTAGTAGTCAGTTCCTGCACCGTGTTGATGCCGGCACGTTTCAAGCAGTTGTAAGAACGTACGGAGAGATCGAGTTCTTCGATCGTCATCTCAAGCACTTTCTCTTTCTTATCTTCCTCTTTTTCAACCATAATTTCTGCATCTTTTGCTTCGTCTGTCAGACCAACGAACAGCATCAGGTGCTCGGTCAAAATTTTGGCGCCCAGGCTAACGGCTTCTTCAGGACGGATGCTGCCATCTGTCCAGATTTCAATCGTCAGCTTGTCATAGTTCGTAACTTGACCAACACGAGTATTCTCGATGCCATAGTTAACACGGGAAATCGGAGTGTAGATCGAATCGATTGGAATCACGCCAATTGGCTGATCCGCACGTTTGTTCTTGTCTGCCGATACATAACCGCGACCACGGTTTGCAAAAATACGCATGTGGAGTCTGGAACCTGGAGCAAGGGTGGCAATATGAAGATCCGGGTTAAGGATTTCCACATCACTATCTGCACGGATATCGCCAGCAGTGACCACACCTTCTCCTTCCGCGTCAATCTCCAACACTTTTTCTTCATCGGAGTGGATTTTCAGCGAGAGGGCCTTGAGGTTCAAAATGATCTCGGTAACGTCTTCCATTACGCCTTGAACCGTTGAGAACTCGTGCAATACACCATCGATCTGTACAGATGTTACTGCCGCACCCGGAAGGGAGGACAACAAAATCCGACGAAGTGAATTGCCAAGTGTTGTGCCGTAACCACGTTCGAGAGGTTCTACGATGAACTTGCCATAGGTTCCTTCATCATTTACATCTACGGTCTCAATTTTCGGCTTTTCGATTTCTATCACTGCAATATCCCTCCTTCAAAACGTCGCTTCGATGAAACTGTCGCTAAAACTTTATACAATAGACATGCAGCAATCCCAGGCAAGCGGTACGCCTGCACCGGAGTTTGACTACATTTGTAGAGACATGCCTCGATTATACGCGACGACGTTTTGGTGGACGGCATCCGTTATGCGGGATCGGAGTTACATCCTTAATCAGGTTAACTTCCAGACCAGCTGCTTGCAGGGAACGAATCGCTGCTTCACGGCCTGCGCCAGGACCTTTAACCATAACTTCAACGGCTTTCATGCCGTGCTCCATAGCTGCTTTAGCTGCAGTTTCTGCTGCAAGCTGTGCTGCGAAAGGAGTGGATTTACGGGAACCTCTGAATCCAAGACCGCCGGAGCTTGCCCAGGAAATAGCGTTGCCGTGAGGATCCGTAATCGTAACGATTGTATTGTTAAACGTGGAACGAATGTGAGCCACGCCAGATTCGATATTTTTACGGTCGCGACGTTTAGTACGTACGACTTTTTTCGCTTTAGCCATTGATCATTAACCTCCCTTACTTCTTCTTGTTCGCTACTGTGCGACGAGGACCTTTACGTGTACGAGCATTTGTTTTGGTACGTTGACCACGAACCGGCAGACCACGACGGTGACGAACACCACGGTAGCATCCGATTTCGATCAGACGTTTAATGTTCAAAGAGATCTCACGACGAAGATCACCTTCTACTTTTTTACCTTCAATTGCTTCACGCAGTTTTCCTACTTCATCTTCAGTCAGATCGCGGACACGAGTGTTCAGGTCAATACCTGTTTCACTCAGAATTTTCTGAGAAGTCGTTTTACCGATTCCGAAAATATATGTCAAGGCGATCTCAACGCGCTTATCACGTGGTAAATCCACACCAGATATACGTGCCATTACGCTACACCTCCTCGATTAATTAACCTTGCTTTTGTTTGTGTTTCGGGTTTTCACAAATAACCATTACATTCCCTTTGCGGCGAATGACTTTGCATTTTTCGCAGATGGGCTTTACAGAAGGTCTTACCTTCATGTTAATTACCTCCTTAAGCTTTACGGTTGTAAAACTTATTTCGTCAGCATTTTATCTGCAGCACAAATTAGTCCACATAAGTATCTATTATAGCATACTTTTTTGCATTTGTGTTTTATTTACGATAAGTTATACGACCTTTTGTCAAATCATAAGGTGAAAGTTGAACAACCACCTTATCTCCAGTCAGAATACGAATGAAGTGCATCCGCAGCTTACCGGAAACATGAGCGAGAATTTGGTGACCATTCTCCAGCTCAACCTTGAACGTTGCATTCGGCAATGGTTCAAGAACCACGCCTTCTACCTCAATAACATCTTCTTTAGCCACAATGAGTTCCTCCTTAAACCGTATTGTTTTCGGCAGATTCGACAAACTTGGCTACTGCATGACGCAGCTTTCCATTTGTGACCCGTCCGCTTTCTTGCAAACTGTTTACAACTTCGCTGCTGATCACCGCTGTCAGCTCCAGATGAAGAACATTCTTCTTCTTCGGCTGATCAAACTTGCGTTTGTTGCCATCGGCGATATAAACAAATTTCTCATCCGGTATTGCAATGATTACAGCAGGCTGGCCAGCTCCCTTGCCTTTTGAAACCTTCACAATTTGACCAACCTGCGGGGATGTTCCTGCTTTCAACAAAATCACCTACGCATTCAGTGTTGTGAAAATCTCCATACCGTCCGGTGTTACCGCAACCGTATGTTCAAAATGGGCACACAGTGAGCCGTCTACCGTAACTACTGTCCATTTGTCTTCCAACGTTTTAACATGCCGTCCGCCAGCGTTCACCATCGGTTCAATTGCAAGCACCATGCCTGGCTTGAGGCGTGGTCCCCGATCCGCAATTCCGTAATTCGGAATCTTTGGATCTTCGTGCAGCTTGGTTCCAATGCCGTGACCTACGTACTCGCGTACGACAGACATGCCGGCATTCTCGATAAAACGCTGTATTGCATGCGATATAGTAAACAGACGCACATCCGGCTTCACTAGCTCCAGACCCGCAAATAAAGCTCCCTCCGTAACGTCCAGAAGGCGCTTCGCTTCGTCGGAAATGGTGCCGACCGGATATGTCCACGCCGAATCACCGTGATATCCCTGATATTGGGCTCCAATATCGAAAGTCACGATGTCGCCCTCTTGCAGTTTGCGTTTGCTTGGGAATCCATGAACGAGTTCTTCGTTCACCGAAGCACAAATACTGGCAGGAAAACCATTGTATCCTTTGAATGACGGCAAGGCATTCTGGCTGCGAATGTAACGATCCGCAATGACATCAAGCTCTTCCGTTGTAATCCCTGGCTCGATGTATTGCTTGATCAGAGCATGAGTTTCAGCAACAATTCGCCCTGCTTCTCTCATAAAGCCAAGTTCTGTTTCGGATTTGCAAATGATCATTCGACTTAACCCCGAAGCAGTGACACAATATCAGAGGATACTTTGTCAATGCCCTGTTCGCCATCAATGTCTCTCAGCAGGCCTTGATCACCGTAGTAAGTCAACAGCGGGGCAGTTTTGTTGCCGTACTCGTCAAGACGAGTCGCTACGCTTTCTTCGTTATCATCAGGTCTCTGGTAGAGCTCACCACCATCAAGATCGCAAATGCCCTCTTGTTTTGGTGGATTGAAAACAATGTGATACGTAGCGCCGCATGTTCTGCAAATGCGTCGTCCGGTAATGCGAACGAGCAGCTTATCGCGGTCTACCTTCAGATTGATTACGTGGTCCAGCTTACGGTCCATTGCTGCCAGCATGTTGTCGAGCGCTTCAGCCTGAGCCAGCGTTCTTGGATAACCGTCAAGCAAAAAACCTTTCTCACAATCAGGTTGAGCGAGTCGCTCTTCCACAATTCCGTTGGTTACGTCATCCGGTACAAGCAGACCTTGATCGATGTAGGACTTCGCCTTTACACCAATAGGTGTCTCCTGCTTGATCGCCAGACGAAATGCATCGCCTGTCGAGATGTGAGGGATACCAAGCTCCTTAACGATAACAGCAGCTTGAGTTCCTTTACCAGCTCCCGGAGGTCCCATGAATATGATGTTCACGCTACTTCACTCCCCCCAAAACGACTATTGCAAGAACAGCACGGAAAGGTGCCGGTTAGAACGGAATTAACCATTCACCGGAACCTGCCGTCTATTTATTGATAAAACCTTTGTAATGACGTTTGATAAGTTGGCTTTCGATCGTTTTCATCGTATCCAGTGCAACACCGATTACGATGAGAAGCGATGTACCCCCGATTTGAACCGATTTTGGCAAACCGGAAATAGCCCCGAGGAATACCGGTAGTACCGAAATGATTGCCAGGAACAGAGAGCCTGTCATCGTCAAACGTGTCATAACTTTCGTCAGATACGTTGCCGTTGGCTTGCCTGGACGAACACCCGGGATGTAACCACCGTTCTTCTTCATATTATCTGCCATTTGCGTAGGGTTCATTTGTACAAATGTATAGAAAAACGTAAATCCGATAATCATTACTACATACAAGACCATACCCAGCGGTTTGTCATACCACAGATTTGCGGTAATCCATTTTGCCCAACCGTGTGTGGACCAGAAGCTTGCAATAATGATAGGGAATTGAAGCAGGGATACAGCGAAGATTACAGGGATAACACCAGCTGAATTGATCTTCAGCGGGATATGTGTATTCTGACCGCCATACATTTTGTTGCCTACTACGCGTTTTGCATATTGTACCGGAATTTTACGAATACCCTGTTGGATAAAGATAACACCGACTACAATCAAAATTACGACGAGAACAACAACAACCAGCTTGATCACGTTCATGAACGTCTGGCCCTGAGCTAAGAAATCTGATTGAATCATATCGCGGATGTGCTGCGGGATTGCCGCAACGATACCTGCAAAGATAATAATCGAAATCCCGTTACCAATTCCTTTTTCGGTGATTTGCTCACCTAGCCACATCAAGAAAGATGTACCGGCAGTCAATACGATAGCAATAAGAGCGTAACTCCAGAACGTAGCGCCTGGAATCATCTCTGTATTGTATAAACGGTTAAAACCGATAGACGTACCAAAAGCCTGGATCAGACCCAAAATGATTGTACCATAACGGGTGACCTGCGCCAGTTTCTTTTTACCGTGTTCCCCTTGTTTAGCCCATTCCGCAAATTTCGGAATAACATCCATCGACAGTAACTGTACGATGATGGATGCGGTGATATACGGCATGATTCCGAGGGCAAAGATCGAGAAACGAGACAATGCACCACCGGAGAAAGTGTTTAGAAGACCGAACAATTCTTGCCCCTGGTTATTTACAGCAGTGAAAACTTCCGTGTTTACTCCAGGTACTGGTACGAACGAACCGATACGGTAGACAATCAGCACCAGCAAAGTAAAAAGTATCCGATTTCTAAGGTCTTCCACCCGCCATATATTCTTCAGGGTCTTGAACATTAGATCACCTCGGTTTTACCGCCGGCAGCCTCGATCTTCTCTACCGCAGATTGAGAGAACTTATTCGCTTTTACAGTCAGTTTTACAGTCAGATCACCGTTACCGAGGATCTTAATGCCGCTCTTCGCGTTTTTGACCATACCTTGTTCCATCAAGAACTCCGGAGTCACTTCTGTGTCAGCAGCCAGACTGTTCAGTTCAGCTACATTTACCAGAGCGTACTCTTTACGGGTAGGGTTAACAAATCCACGTTTTGGCAAACGACGATACAATGGGTTTTGACCGCCTTCAAATCCTGGACGAACGCCACCGCCAGAGCGGGAGTTTTGTCCTTTGTGACCACGACCCGATGTTTTACCTGTACCGCTACTAGTACCACGACCTACGCGTTTGCGTTCTTTGCGGGAACCAGGAGCTGGAGAAAGCTCATGCAATTTCATCGTTCGTTGCACCTCCTTATTGATAATAGGCTAATCTTTCGATCAATTAGCCTTGAATTTCTTTTACAGATACCAAGTGTTTTACTTGGTTAACCATGCCGCGGATTGCAGCATTGTCTTCTTGAATGACCGAATGGTTCAGCTTACGCAGACCCAAAGTTTTCACAGTAACACGTTGTGTTTCTGGACGGCCGATCACGCTACGGACGAGGGTAATTTCCAATTTAGCCATGTGATTCCCTCCTTAACCGAGCAGCTCTTCGATTGTTTTTCCACGCAGTTTAGCTACGTCTTCAGCACGTTTCAGGCGAGACAAGCCTTCCAGTGTAGCATTAACCATGTTCATGGAATTCGAAGAACCCAGGGATTTTGTCAAGATGTCGCCTACGCCAGCGAGTTCCAGAACAGCACGAACTGGACCACCAGCGATAACGCCAGTACCTTCCGATGCTGGTTTCAGCATAACGCGGCCTGCGCCGAATTTACCGTTTACCAGGTGAGGAATTGTTGTTCCTACGAGTGGAACGTGGATCAGGTTTTTCTTAGCATCTTCGATACCTTTACGGATCGCGTCAGGTACCTCGCCAGCTTTACCCAAACCAGCACCAACCCAGCCTTTACCATCGCCTACTACTACCAATGCGCTAAAGCTAAAGCGACGTCCGCCCTTTACTACTTTAGCAACACGGTTGATGTGAACTACTCTTTCAGTCAGTTCCAAAGTATTTGGATCAATACGCAAGTCGTTTACCTCCTTTTTGCAATAGATTAGAATTGAAGACCCGCTTCACGAGCTGCATCTGCCAGGGCTTTAATCCGTCCGTGATACAAATAGCCACCGCGATCGAATACTACAACCTCGTGTCCTTTGTCTTTCGCACGTTTTGCGATCAGTTCGCCAACTTGAGCAGCTGCTTCTACGCTACCGCCGTTTTTGATTTCGCCGATCTCTTTATCCAGAGTGGAAGCAGAAACGAGAGTTACGCCAGCCACGTCATCGATCAATTGAGCATAAATGTGTTTGGAAGAACGGAACACGTTCAGACGTGGACGTGCAGCTGTACCAGTGATGTTCTTACGAACACGCAGGTGTCTTTTCAGACGAGCTTTGTTTTTATCCGCTTTAGTAATCATGACTTATCTTTCACTCCTTTCATTATACATGAGCTAGCTTCAAGCTAAGCAGCTTGGGGTAATTCAAAATTATCCCCTAGCTTACTTCTTCTTACCAGCTTTACCTTCTTTACGCAGAATGCGTTCGCCTTCGTACTTGATACCTTTACCTTTATACGGCTCTGGTTCACGAACGGAACGGATTTTCGCAGCATAAGCACCTACGCGCTCTTTATCGATACCGTTAACGACGATACGTGTGTTCGAAGGAACATCGAATTCGATGCCAGCTTCTGGAGTGATTTCTACCGGGTGAGAGTAACCAACGTTCAGAACGATTTTATCGCCAGATTTGCTTGCGCGGTATCCGACACCAACCAGTTCCAGGGCTTTGGAGAAACCAGTAGTTACTCCGCTTACCATGTTGCTTACTACGCTGCGTGTAGTTCCGTGCAGGGAACGATGCAGTTTGTTGTCAGAAGGACGCTCAATCGTGATCACGTTACCTTCGATGACTACTTTCATATCTTGGTGAAGTTCACGGGACAGGCTTCCTTTCGGACCTTTCACCGTAAGAGTAGTGTTGTTCAGAGTCACCTCTACACCACTTGGTACTTCAATTGGTTTACGACCAATACGGGACATTGCATTGCACCTCCTTATTTTATGACGTCAATTACCAAACGTAGCAAATAACTTCGCCGCCGCTTTTTGCTTGACGAGCCTCTTTATCAGTTACTACTCCACCGGAAGTAGAGATGATCGCGATTCCGAGTCCACCAAGAACGCGAGGAACCTCGTTGCTCTTTGTGTAAACACGAAGTCCTGGTTTACTGATACGTTTCAGGCCAGTAATTACGCGCTCGTTATTTTGACCGTACTTCAGGAAGATACGGATAATTCCTTGTTTGTTGTCCTCAACGAATTCAGCATCACGGATGAAGCCTTCGCGCTTCAGAATATCAGCGATTTGCTTTTTCATTTTGGAAGCTGGAACTTCTACTGTTTCGTGACGCACTGTATTGGCGTTACGAATACGTGTAAGCATATCAGCAATTGGATCTGACATAGACATGTGTGTGAACCTCCTTCCTGTTAATCAATGATTTACCAGCTTGCTTTTTTCACGCCAGGAATCTGGCCTTTGTACGCCAATTCGCGGAAGCAAATACGGCAGATTTTAAACTTTTGCAAAACGGAATGTGGACGACCACAACGTTCGCAACGAGTGTAAGCACGCACTTTGAACTTCGGAGTACGCTGTTGTTTTACTTTCATTGAAGTTTTAGCCACTTCGCCTGACACCTCCTAAAGATTTTCGGAGAAAAAGGGGCTTATATTAGAACCCCGTACTTAGACCATCTTATTTTACGAAAGGCATTCCCAGTTGAGTCAGAAGCTCACGGGACTCTTCGTCTGTTTTCGCAGTTGTTACGATAACGATATCCATACCACGTACTTTATCGACTTTATCGTACTCGATCTCTGGGAAGATCAGTTGTTCTTTCAGACCCAGTGTGTAGTTACCACGACCGTCGAACGCTTTGGAAGAAACACCACGGAAGTCACGTACGCGAGGCAGTGTAACGTTAACCAGTTTGTCCAGGAAGTAGTACATGCGGTCACCGCGCAGTGTTACTTTAACACCGATTGGCATACCTTCACGCAGCTTAAATCCAGCGATGGATTTTTTAGCGCGAGTGATAACTGGCTTTTGACCAGCGATCAGTTGAAGATCGTTTACAGCAGAATCCAAAACTTTGGAGTTCGATACCGCTTCGCCCACACCCATGTTGATAACGATTTTCTCAACTTTAGGTACTTGCATTACCGTTTTGTATTGAAACTTCGTAGTCAGAGCAGGAACGATTTCGTTCAGGTACATATCTTTCATTCTTGAAGCCATTGGGGAAGGTCCTCCTTTCTTTAACAGTAGTTATTAATCGATTGTATCGCCGGAGCGCTTAGCCACACGAACTTTCTTGCCGTTGTCCAGTGTTTTGTAACCAACGCGGGTTACTTTCTTTCCGTCCTTTGGATCAACGTGCATTACGTTAGACACGTGGATAGGTGCTTCTTGCTCAATGCGTCCACCTTGCGGGTTCAGCTGAGACGGTTTTTGGTGCTTCGTAATCATGTTCACACCTTCAACCAGCACGCGGTTTTCACGAGGATAAGCAGCGATGATGCGACCTTTTTTACCTTTGTCTTTACCGCTGATTACGATAACCGTGTCGTCCTTTTTAACGTGCAGCTTGTTGTTGTGGGATTCCAAAACCTTTTTCACTTTAGCCATTTCTGTACACCTCCTATAACTCACTCAGGCACAGGGCCCTATATCGGAATCGTTTAGATGACTTCTGGAGCCAGGGAAACGATTTTCATGTAATCGCGATCGCGCAGTTCACGAGCAACTGGTCCAAAGATACGAGTACCACGAGGGCCTTTATCGTCTTTGATTACCACTGCTGCGTTTTCGTCAAATGCGATGTAAGAACCGTCTTTACGACGCACAGAGCTCTTCGTACGAACAACTACTGCTTTAACAACATCACCCTTTTTGACAACGCCGCCTGGTGTTGCTTGTTTTACAGAACATACGATAGTGTCACCGATTGCAGCTGTACGACGTCCAGTACCACCCAATACGCGGATACACATCAGTTCTTTTGCGCCGGAGTTATCGGCTACAGCCAAACGTGTAAATGGTTGAATCATTTCTAGTTCCTCCTTCCGGGCAGCTTATCGTTAATCATCAAATGATGACTGCTTCTTCTACGATCTCCACGAGTCTCCAGTTTTTGTCTTTCGACAGTGGACGAGTTTCCATGATTTTAACAGTGTCACCGATTTTCGCAGTGTTGTTTTCATCATGAGCTTTGAATTTTTTAGTGTACTTAATGCGTTTGTGGTACAGGTCATGCTTTTTGTAAGTTTCTACAGCTACAACGATTGTTTTGTCCATCTTGTCGCTGACAACTTTACCTACCTGCACTTTACGGGCATTACGTTCGCTCATAGTGGGCCTCCTCCCTTGCTGACGGGCTCACAGTCCGTCAAATATTGGATATTATGAAGTAATTCCGAGTTCTCTTTCACGAACTACTGTTTTAGCACGTGCAATTTGCTTGCGGACAGCGCTAATGCGAGTAGGATTATCCAATTGACCGGTAGCAAGTTGAAAGCGCAGGTTAAAGAGTTCCTCTTTAAAACCAGCAATCTTTTGCTCGATTTCAGCAGTGGTAAGGTTGCGCAATTCATTAGCCTTCATTTGCTTCACCACCCAATTCTTCACGTTTCACAAACTTAGTTTTAACAGGCAGCTTATGGGAAGCCAGACGCATTGCTTCACGCGCGATTTCCTCAGATACGCCGGCAAGTTCAAACATGATTTTTCCTGGTTTTACGATGGCAACCCATTTTTCTACGTTACCTTTACCGCTACCCATACGAACCTCAAGAGGTTTTTGAGTGATTGGCTTATCCGGGAAAATTTTGATCCATACTTTACCACCACGTTTGATATAACGAGTCATAGCAATACGGGCAGCTTCGATCTGACGGTTTGTTACCCAAGCAGGTTCCAGGGACTGCAGACCAAATTCACCAAAGTTCAGTTCAGTACCGCCTTTAGCGCGTCCTTTCATACCTGGACGATGCTGTTTACGGTGTTTTACACGTTTAGGTACCAACATGATTAGTTGCCTCCTTCCTGAGCAGCTTGTTTCTTAGCCGTAGGAAGAACCTCGCCACGATAGATCCATACTTTTACGCCGATACGACCGTAAGTAGTATGAGCTTCAGCTGTACCATAGTCGATATCAGCACGAAGTGTATGCAGTGGAACAGTTCCTTCGCTATAACCTTCGGAACGGGCGATTTCAGCACCGCCAAGACGTCCGCTAACGGCTGTTTTAATACCTTTAGCGCCAGAGCGCATAGTTCTTTGAATCGATTGTTTCAGAGCACGACGGAAAGAAACGCGACGTTCCAGTTGTTGTGCAATGCTTTCAGCAACGAGAGTTGCATCCAGATCTTGGTTCTTGATTTCGGAAATGTTGATGTGAACTTTTTTACCGCCCGCAATTTTAGTTACTTCGTTACGAAGAACTTCAACTTCGGAACCACCGCGTCCGATAACCATACCTGGTTTTGCGGTGTGGATTGTTACGTTCACACGATTAGCCGCTCTCTCGATTTCGATACGGGAGACAGCGGACTCCTTCAGTTTCTTCTTCAGGTATTCACGAATCTTAACGTCTTCCAGAAGAAGATCGCCAAAATCTTTACCAGCATACCATTTAGATTCCCAGTCACGGATAATACCTACACGCAATCCGATGGGATTTACCTTTTGGCCCACACGTTTTCCCTCCTTTTATTTTTCAGTTACCACCAAAGAAATGTGGCTAGTACGTTTGTTGATCTTACTTGCGCGTCCCATTGCACGAGGGCGGAAACGTTTCAAAGTAGGACCTTGGTTTACGTAAACCTCAGAAATGAACAGGCTGTTCACGTCCACAGATTCGTTTTTCTCGGAGCTGATGAACTCAGCGTTTGCGATTGCGGAATTGAGCAACTTCTCAACTACCGGAGACGCAGATTTTGGTGTGTGACGCAGAATTGCGATCGCTTCACCAACTTGCTTACCGCGGATCAGATCAACAACGAGTTGAACTTTGCGCGGAGCGATGCGTACAAACTTTGCATGTGCTTTCGCTTGCATTGCGTGACCTCCTCTCTTACTGTTACCACTCTATATTAACGTCTTGTTTTTCTGTCGTCATCAGTGTGACCTTTGTACGTACGAGTTGGAGCAAACTCACCGAGTTTGTGACCTACCATATCCTCAGTTACGTATACAGGCACGTGCTTGCGTCCATCATAGACTGCAAATGTGTGTCCGATGAATTGTGGGAAAATTGTAGAGCGACGGGACCAAGTTTTGATCACTGCTTTTTTGCTATCAGCATCCAGCACTTCTACTTTTTTCAGCAAGTATCCATCCACGAAAGGACCTTTTTTAAGACTACGGCTCATCGTTGAAATCCTCCCTTCACTGTTCATGCTTCTTTAACCGGGTACATCAGTCACGCACAAAGATTACTTCGTGCGGCGACGAATGATGTATTGATCGGAAGCTTTACCTTTTTTACGAGTTTTGTAGCCAAGAGTTGGTTTACCCCATGGCGACATTGGAGATTTACGACCGATAGGAGCTTTACCTTCACCACCACCGTGTGGGTGATCGTTAGGGTTCATAACTACGCCTCGAACTTGTGGACGTTTGCCCAACCAGCGGTTACGACCAGCTTTACCGATTTTAACCAATTCGTGATCTTCGTTACCTACGGAACCGATTGTAGCGCGGCATACTTTCAGTACGCGACGTACTTCACCGGAAGACAGGCGGATAGATACGTATTTTTCTTCTTTACCAAGCAATTGGGCTTCCGTACCAGCTGCGCGAACGAGCTGACCACCTTTACCTGGTTT
Source organism: Paenibacillus hunanensis (assembly GCF_034055775.1). Taxonomy (NCBI): domain Bacteria; kingdom Bacillati; phylum Bacillota; class Bacilli; order Caryophanales; family Paenibacillaceae; genus Paenibacillus; species Paenibacillus hunanensis. The sequence goes on from NZ_CP139194.1 coordinate 4,987,486, forward strand.
CAATTCGATGTTGTGGATAACTGTACCAACCGGAATGTTTTCCAGTGGAAGGGAGTTACCGATTTTGATATCAGCGTCCGGACCGGAGAATACTTGATCTCCAACTTTCAGTCCTTTTGGAGCGATGATGTAGCGCTTTTCACCATCTGCATAGTGCAGCAGTGCGATGTTGGAAGTACGGTTTGGATCGTACTCGATTGTAGCAACGCGACCTGGTATTCCATCCTTGTTGCGTTTGAAGTCGATGATACGGTATTTACGTTTGTGTCCGCCGCCGTGGTGACGAACAGTGATTTTACCTTGGTTGTTGCGTCCAGCTTTTTTGAAAAGTGGAGCCAGCAACGTTTTCTCCGGTTGATTCGTTGTAATCTCTTCGAATGTAGAAACACTCATATTACGACGAGCCGGCGATGTCGGTTTGTACTTTTTAATAGGCACAGGTTGTCCCTCCTTACTCTACAGATTCAAAAAACTCTAGCGGTTTGCTATCAGAAGTCAAAGTTACGATAGCTTTTTTCCATTCGGAAGTATAACCATTGTAACGACCATAGCGTTTTGGTTTAGCAGGCATGCGAAGAGTGTTAACTTTCGACACTTTCACTTTGAAGATTTCTTCAATTGCCTTTTTGATTTCGGTTTTGTTAGAACGAATGTCTACTTCGAAAGCATATTTCAATTCGCTCATATACTCAGCAGTGCGCTCAGTAATTACCGGACGCTTAATGATATCACGAGGATCCTTCATTACGCGAACACCTCCTGTACCTTCTGAACTGCATCCTTAGTCAGAATCAGTTTGTCGTGCACGAGCACGTCGAGAACATTCACACCATCAGCTGCAACAAATTTAACGCCTGGGATGTTACGAGCGGACAGAGCAACGTTGTTGTCGTATTCCGAAGCAACTACCAGTGCTTTGCGGTCTACGTTCAGGTTGTTCAGAATCGCTACGAATTCTTTTGTTTTTGGAGTGTTCAGAGTCAGAGCATCCAGAACGATGATTTCGTTAGCAATTACTTTAGAAGACAGGGCCGATTTGATCGCCAGACGACGAACTTTTTTAGGCAGTTTGAAAGCATAGCTACGCGGAGTTGGTCCGAATACTACGCCGCCGCCTTTCCATTGTGGGGAGCGGATAGAACCCTGACGGGCACGTCCAGTTCCTTTTTGTTTCCAAGGTTTGCGTCCACCACCGCGTACTTCAGAACGTCCTTTAACTTTGTGAGTACCCAGACGAAGGGAAGCGCGTTGCATAACTACTGCATCGTGGAGCACGCTGGCATTAGGCTCGATACCGAATACGGAATCGCTCAATTCGATTTCGCCTACTTGTTTGCCATCAATGCTGTAAAGTGCTACTTTTGGCATTTCATGTTCCTCCTTTCTTTTTTACTTATTTCTTCACCGTTTCTTTTACTTTAACGAAGCTGTTTTTCGGGCCTGGGATGGAGCCTTTAACGAGGATTACGTTACGCTCAGCATCGACGCGAATAACTTCAAGACGTTGGATCGTTACTGTATCATGACCCATATGTCCTGGCAGACGTTTACCTTTTGGTACACGGTTAGCCTGGATGGAACCCATGGAACCTGGTCTACGATGGTAACGGGAACCGTGAGACATTGGTCCGCGGCTTTGACCCCAACGTTTAATTACGCCGGCAAAACCTTTACCTTTGGAAATACCCGTTACATCAACGAATTCACCTTCAGCAAACAAATCTGCTTTCAGTTCCTGTCCAACCTCGACACTAGCGAGATCAACATTGCGAATTTCGCGAACGTAGCGCTTAGGCACAGTGTTTGCTTTAGTAGCATGTCCTGCTTCCGGTTTGTTTGCGCGATTAGCTTTCTTGTCGGCAAAACCGATTTGTACCGCTTCGTATCCGTCATTTTCCAGGTCTTTCTTCTGCAGAACCACACATGGTCCAGCTTCGATAACCGTTACAGGAATAACGTTACCTTCCGCGGTAAAGACTTGAGTCATACCCAGTTTTCTTCCTAAGATACCTTTCATGTTGACACCTCTTTCTACTTTCCGTAGTACCACAATCTATGTGGATTACAATTTAATTTCGATATCTACGCCAGACGGTAAGTCCAGACGCATCAGAGCATCCACAGTTTGTGGAGTTGGGTTTACAATATCGATCAAACGTTTATGTGTACGTTGTTCGAATTGTTCACGAGAATCTTTGTATTTATGCACCGCACGGAGAATAGTGATTACTTGCTTCTCAGTTGGCAGCGGGATCGGTCCGGATACTCCTGCGCCGGAACGTTTAGCCGTTTCAACGATTTTCTCTGCGGATTGATCAAGAATTCTGTGATCGTAAGCTTTCAAGCGAATACGAATTTTCTGCTTTGCCATTTTAGTCCCTCCTTCTATCGCCCAATTTATTATCGGACATACTCCGTGAAAATTTTCCGACCGCACCGCTCATGGCAAAGGAGCCGGGTGTGTCAGTAACCTCTCACATCATCGCAACGTCTCAGCACAACATTAACTATTATATATGATGAGTTAGCATTGACGCAAGCCTTTTTTGAAACTTTTCCATAAAAAAATAAGACCTGCTTCACAATGAAGGAAGCAGGCCTTATCTACACGTTCGATTAGGATACAATGTTGCTTCGTTACAATACAATGTTGCTTATAGGAATCTTCCTGATCTCTTACGAGACTACAAGGAAAGATTTATTATTTGGAGATGCTAGCAACCGCGCCAGCGCCTACAGTACGTCCGCCTTCGCGAATCGCGAAGCGAGTACCTTCTTCGATAGCAATTGGGTTGATCAGGGATACGCTAACAGTGATGTTATCACCAGGCATAACCATTTCAGTACCTTCTGGCAGAGTGATGATACCCGTTACGTCAGTTGTACGGAAGTAGAACTGTGGACGGTAACCACTGAAGAAAGGCTTGTGACGGCCACCTTCTTCTTTTGTCAGAACGTAAACCTGAGCGGAGAACTCAGTGTGTGGGTTAACGGAACCCGGTTTGGACAGTACTTGTCCACGCTCGATTTGAGTACGATCAACACCACGCAGCAGTGCGCCGATGTTGTCACCCGCTTGAGCGGAATCCAGCAATTTACGGAACATTTCTACGCCCGTAACAACGGATTTTTTAGTTTCTTCGTGGATACCAACGATTTCGATTTCATCGCCGACTTTAACCACACCACGCTCTACGCGACCAGTAGCAACTGTACCGCGACCAGTGATGGAGAATACGTCCTCGACAGGCATCAGGAAAGGCTTGTCAGTTTCGCGTTCTGGAGTTGGGATGTAAGTATCGATTGTTTCGAACATTTCAACAATCTTCTTAGCCCACTCACCATCAGGGTTTTGCAGAGCTTCACGAGCAGAACCACGAGTGATTGGAGTGTCGTCGCCTGGGAATTCGTACTCGCTCAGCAGGTCGCGAACTTCCATTTCAACCAGTTCCAGCAGCTCTTCGTCTTCAACCATATCACATTTGTTCAGGAATACTACGATGTAAGGAACGCCTACTTGGCGGGACAGCAGGATGTGTTCACGAGTCTGTGGCATTGGGCCGTCAGCTGCGGATACAACCAGGATCGCTCCGTCCATTTGTGCAGCACCAGTGATCATGTTTTTAACATAGTCGGCGTGACCTGGGCAGTCAACGTGTGCGTAGTGACGGTTAGGAGTTTCGTACTCTACGTGTGCAGTAGAGATAGTGATACCGCGCTCGCGCTCTTCTGGAGCTTTATCGATTTGGTCGAATGCTACAGCAGCACCGCCGTAAGTTTTGGACAGTACAGTTGTGATTGCAGCTGTCAGAGTTGTTTTACCATGGTCGACGTGACCGATAGTACCGATGTTAACGTGCGGTTTATTACGTTCAAATTTAGCCTTTGCCATTTTAAACATTTCCTCCTTAAAGGTAGTGTTGTAGTGTATTGAAATAAGTACGGAATGCAATTCAGAAAGCGGTCAACCCGCTCTCTGCACATCCCATAGGTAAAAACGAAGATTGGGCGTATTAGCCGTTAGCTTTTGCGCTAACTGCTTCAGCAATGCTCTTAGGCACTTCTTCGTAATGAGAAAGTTCCATGGAGAACACGCCGCGTCCCTGTGTACCGGAACGAAGTGTTGTGGAATAACCAAACATTTCGGACAGAGGTACTTTAGCACGGATAATTTGAGTACCGTTACGGGAATCCATACCTTCGATACGGCCGCGACGGGAGTTCAGCATACCCATTACGTCACCCATGTACTCTTCTGGTACTGTAACTTCAACTTTCATGATTGGCTCCAGCAGGACAGGTTTACACTTGTCTTTTGCGGATTTCAATGCCATCGAACCGGCAATTTTAAATGCCATCTCGTTGGAATCGACATCATGATAAGATCCGTCTACAATTGTAGCTTTAACGTCTACAACCGGGAAGCCTGCAAGAACACCGTTCTTCATTTGCTCCTCGATACCTGCGAGTGCAGGACCAACGTATTCTCTTGGTACGGAACCACCGACGATTTTGCTTTCGAATTGGTTACCAGTACCTGCTTCGAGAGGTTCGAATTCAACCCATACGTGACCGTATTGACCACGACCACCGGATTGACGTACGAATTTACCTTCGACGCGAGCTGGCTGACGGAATGTTTCACGATAAGCAACCTGAGGTTGACCTACGTTAGTTTCAACCTTGAACTCACGACGCATACGGTCGATGATGATATCAAGGTGAAGCTCACCCATACCTGCCAGGATCGTTTGACCTGTTTCTTCGTTAGTCGAAGCGCGCAGAGTAGGATCTTCTTCTGTCAGTTTGCCCAGAGCAGTAGCCATTTTGTCTTGGTCTGCTTTGGTTTTAGGTTCTACAGCGATTTCGATAACCGGATCAGGGAAGTTCATGGACTCCAGAATGATCGGGTGTTTCTCATCACACAGTGTATCACCTGTTCCTGTATCTTTCAAACCTACAGCGGCAGCGATGTCACCAGCGTATACTACGCTGATTTCTTCACGGCTGTTGGCGTGCATCTGCAGGATACGACCGATACGTTCGCGTTTGCCTTTAGTAGCATTCACAACGTAAGAACCGGATTGCAGTACACCAGAGTATACACGGAAGAATGTCAGTTTACCAACATAAGGGTCAGTCATGATTTTGAATGCCAGTGCAGAGAACGGCTCTTCATCCGAGGAATGACGAACTTCTTCTGTACCATCTTCGAGCTCACCTTTGATCGCCGGTACATCCAGAGGAGACGGCAGGTAGTCGATTACAGCATCCAACATCGGCTGAACACCTTTGTTGCGGTAAGAGGAACCACAGATTACTGGGAAGATCTTAACGTCACAAACACCTTTACGGAGAGCAGCTTTGATCTCGTCGATTGTCAGCTCTTCACCTTCGAGGTATTTCATCATCAGGTCTTCGTCCAGTTCTGCAACTTTCTCTACCAGTTCCATGCGAAGCTCTTCAACAGTATCTTTCAGATCGGCTGGGATCTCGATATCTACCGGATCTTTACCCAGATCGTCTTTGTACTGGATAGCTTTCATTTCAACGATATCAATGATACCAACGAAGTCGTTTTCAGCACCGATTGGCAGCTGAATTGCAACTGCATTAGCTTGCAGACGCTCACGCATGTCTTTAACAACATTCAGGTAGTCTGCACCAATGATATCCATCTTGTTAACATAAGCGATACGAGGTACACCATAACGGTCTGCTTGTCTCCAAACAGTCTCGGATTGTGGCTCAACGCCCTCTTTCGCACTAAATACGCCTACGGCCCCGTCCAATACACGCAGGGAACGTTCTACTTCAACGGTGAAGTCAACGTGACCTGGAGTATCAATGATATTAACGCGGTGGCCCTTCCACTGAGCAGTTGTAGCAGCGGACGTGATAGTGATACCACGCTCTTGCTCTTGCTCCATCCAGTCCATAGTCGCAGCACCCTCGTGAACTTCACCGATTTTGTGCGTACGGCCTGTGTAGAACAGGATACGTTCTGTAGTGGTTGTTTTACCAGCGTCAATGTGTGCCATGATACCGATATTACGTGTATTTTTCAAGGAGAACTCTCTTGCCATGAATAGGTACTCCCTTCAAAAATATGAATTTTTGAAAACAGGCTTGAATCCTACCAGCGGTAGTGTGCGAATGCTTTGTTCGCTTCAGCCATTTTGTGTGTGTCTTCGCGTTTCTTCACGGATGCGCCAGTGTTGTTGGATGCATCGATGATCTCAGCAGCCAAACGCTCTTCCATAGTCTTCTCGCCGCGGTTGCGGGAGTAGTTTACGAGCCAACGCAGACCAAGGGAAGTACGTCTCTCCGGCTTAACTTCGATAGGTACTTGATAGTTAGCACCACCGACACGGCGAGCTTTAACTTCGAGAACTGGCATGATGTTTTTGATTGCCGCCTCGAATACTTCCATAGGATCATTTCCTGTACGTTCTTGAATCAGGTTGAACGCATTATAAAGAATGCTTTGAGCAACTCCACGTTTTCCGTCGATCATGATGCGGTTAATCAGGCGAGTAACAAGCTTGCTGTTATACACCGGATCCGGCAGCACGTCTCTTTTGGTAACTGGGCCTTTTCTTGGCATGTTTATCCCCCTTTCTTAAATATGCAGTGCTATTGTCTGCACGATCACTAAATTATTTCTTTTCTTTCGGACGTTTTGTACCATATTTGGAGCGAGCCTGCATGCGGTTGTTAACACCCGCTGTATCCAGAGCACCACGAACGATATGGTAACGAACCCCTGGTAAGTCTTTTACACGACCACCGCGTACGAGTACTACGCTGTGCTCTTGCAAGTTGTGACCGATACCTGGAATGTAAGCAGTAACCTCGATACGGTTAGTCAAACGTACACGGGCATACTTACGAAGCGCGGAGTTCGGTTTTTTCGGAGTCATCGTACCTACACGAGTACAAACACCACGTTTTTGTGGAGCACTCAGGTTTGTCTCTTGACGTTTCAGAGCGTTAAACCCTTTTTGCAGTGCAGGAGACTTCGATTTCTCGATTTTCGCTTGGCGTCCTTTACGGACCAATTGATTAATAGTTGGCATTGTATTGCCACCTCCTTCCAATATGTTTGAGCCTTTTGTAAACCGTCTGTTAAGCCCACAGACCCAGGCGGTTCATAAAAGGACAAATGAAAAGTTTTTGCCTGTCCCTCGACCTGCAAAAACGTTCCTGACTTCCTTTATTTAAGGACGACAGCCATCGCACTTCCAACTTCAATCCCGCAAGCTTTGCCGAGCTCCTTCATCGTCTCCACATAGGTGACTTTGACGTTATGCTTCTCACATAGCTGTACGATCTTGGTAATTAGATGCTGTTCTGCATCCTGCGCAATATAGACTTCTTCAGCCTGGCCTTGCTCAACATTTCGCATTGTCTGCTTCGTGCCGATCTTGATCCGGGCATCCTGTAATCCTTTATCATTAGTCATCTTACGATTCCCTCCAAAAGATCAGGGATAACGTTCTATTCACGCACCTTTGCTATAGTAGCATTACCTTAGGCCAGGTGTCAATACATAAATGAATTTGATTCTAAAAGATTATGACAATATTAAACGCCAACGTATACCAAACACAAAATGGAAACCCGTCCGGAAAAAGGAAAACCCTTCTCCCGTCCGGATTCTCTTTTGAAGTAGCTACAATTATTATCTAACTGTAGCTACTGTATTTCAACACCTGAAGCTAAGCTCCGATCGACTACTCGACCGTTACAGTTTCCAGGTTTTCTTCGTTGCCTTCCAGTTGCTCTGGCTCTTCGAACTTAACGCTACGGTAACGGTTCATACCTGTTCCGGCAGGAATCAGTTTACCGATAATAACGTTCTCTTTGAGGCCGAGCAGCTTGTCGACTTTACCTTTGATTGCAGCATCAGTCAGGACACGAGTCGTCTCCTGGAACGATGCAGCGGACAGGAAGGAGTCAGTCTCCAGAGAAGCCTTCGTAATACCGAGCAATACCGGTTTCGCAACAGCAGGTTCACGATCTGCAATGATTGCCACTTTGTTTGCATCTTCATACTCATACATGTCAACAAAGGAGCCTGGCAGCAGTGTCGTTTCGCCGTTATCTACGATACGGATTTTGCGCAGCATTTGACGGATCATAACCTCAACGTGTTTATCGTTGATTTCTACGCCCTGGTTACGATATACGCGTTGAACTTCTTGCAGAATGTAGTTCTGCACACCGCGAATACCTTTAATACGTAGCATTTCTTTCGGGTCGATCGAACCTTCAGTCAGCTCGTCCCCTGCTTCGATCTCAGCGCCTTCGCGTACACGCAGACGGGAACCGTAAGGTACAGAGTAGACTTTCGTTTCTGCTTCGCCTTCGATCTCGATTTCACGACGGTCTTTCGCTTCGCGAATTTCTTTCACGATACCATCAATCTCACTGATTGTAGCCTGACCTTTAGGGTTACGGGCTTCAAACAGCTCCTGGATACGCGGCAAACCTTGTGTGATATCGTCTCCGGCTACACCACCGGTGTGGAACGTACGCATCGTCAACTGTGTTCCTGGCTCACCGATGGATTGGGCAGCGATAATACCAACCGCTTCACCGATCTCCACATGGTTACCAGTTGCCAGGTTACGACCGTAACATTTTTTACATACGCCATGACGCGTACGGCAGCTCAGTACGGAACGAATCTGTACTTTGTTGATGCCAGCAGCAACGATCGCTTCTGCTTTGTCAGAATCGATCAGCTCGTTGCGACCAACGATAATTTCGCCAGTTTCTGGATGACGAACAGTTTCGAAGCAGTAGCGTCCTTCCAGACGATCGTACAGATCCTCGATAACCTCTTTACCATCCTGGATACGACCAACGATGAAGCCTTTATCTGTACCACAATCGTCTTCGCGAACGATTACGTCCTGTGCTACGTCAACAAGGCGGCGAGTCAGGTAACCGGAGTCAGCCGTACGAAGCGCTGTATCCGCCAGACCTTTACGCGCACCGTGAGTGGACAGGAAGTACTCAAGGACTGTCAGACCTTCACGGAAGTTCGATTTGATTGGGAGCTCGATGATCCGACCGGATGGGTTGGCCATCAGACCACGCATACCGCCCAGCTGGGTGATCTGCGATTTGTTACCACGGGCTTTGGAATCAACCATGAGCATGATGGAGTTGTAGCGATCCATCGATTTCATAAGGATATCCGTCAGCTCGTCCTTAGTACGAGACCAGATTTCGATAACACGGTCATAACGCTCTTCATTTGTGATCAGACCACGACGGTATTGGTTCGTAATAACCGCAACCTTTTTATCGGATTCAGCCAAGAGTTCGGTTTTTTCCGGTGGAACCACAACGTCTGACACGGCAACGGTAATACCCGCACGTGTAGAGTATGTGAAACCAAGCTGCTTGATTTTATCCAAAATGACCGAAGTCAATGTTGTATGGTAAATTTCGAAACAACGCGCAATGATGGTACCGAGATATTCTTTACCGATCGCGCCGGTTTGTGGAACAGCCTTCATGAATTCCAGTACGTCTGTACCTTTTTCATAGATGAAGTAGTGATCCGGAATACCTTGATACAGGTTCGCACGAGTCGGCTCGTTGATGTAAGGGAAGGATTCAGGGAAAATCTCGTTGAAGATAATCCGTCCAACCGTCGTTACGAGCAGACCTGTTTGTTGCTTCTCGGTAAAGCTTGTTTTACCCAGAGCTTTTGCCGGAATTGCAACACGAGCATGCAGGGAAGCTGTTCCACGCTGATATGCAGATACCGCTTCGTTCACGGTACGCAGAATCATGCCGGAGCCTTTGGCTTCCATGTTGTCCATTGTCAGGTAGTACGAACCAAGCACCATATCCTGGGATGGTGTAACAACCGGTTTGCCGTCCTTAGGGTTAAGGATGTTACCAGATGCCAGCATCAGCAGGCGTGCTTCAGCTTGTGCTTCAGCAGACAATGGTACGTGAACCGCCATTTGGTCACCGTCAAAGTCAGCGTTGTACGCTGTACATACGAGTGGGTGCAGACGGATCGCGCGGCCTTCAACCAGAATAGGTTCAAATGCCTGGATACCGAGTCTGTGCAGCGTCGGTGCACGGTTCAATAGAACCGGGTGCTCTTTGATTACTTCTTCCAGCACATCCCACACTTCAGGGCTTACGCGTTCAACTTTGCGCTTCGCACTCTTGATGTTGTGTGCCAGACCTTTGTTTACCAGCTCTTTCATAACGAAAGGCTTGAACAGTTCCAGTGCCATTTCTTTTGGCAGACCGCACTGGTACATTTTCAGGTAAGGACCTACGACGATAACGGAACGACCAGAATAGTCGACACGTTTACCGAGCAAGTTCTGACGGAAACGACCCTGTTTACCTTTCAGCATGTGGCTGAGAGATTTCAATGGGCGGTTACCCGGACCTGTTACCGGACGTCCACGACGACCGTTATCGATCAGAGCATCTACCGCTTCTTGCAGCATACGTTTCTCATTTTGTACGATAATGTCAGGCGCGCCCAGATCAAGCAGGCGTTTCAGACGGTTGTTACGGTTGATGACACGACGATACAGATCGTTCAGGTCAGATGTTGCAAAACGTCCGCCATCCAGCTGTACCATTGGACGAATTTCCGGTGGAATAACCGGCAGTACGTCCATAATCATCCAATCTGGAGAGTTGCCGGAATTACGGAATGCTTCGATAACTTCAAGGCGTTTGATCGCACGGTTACGACGTTGACCCTGTGCAGTACGCAGCTCTTCACGCAGGAATTCCAGTTCTTTGTCCAAATCGAGGTCTTGCAGCAATTTTTTAATTGCTTCTGCACCCATACCTGCTTGGAAGCCATAGCCATATTTTTCACGGTAGCTACGGTATTCTTTTTCAGACAGCAGTTGTTTCTTCTCCAGTGGTGTCTCGCCTGGATCCGTAACAACATAAGATGCAAAGTAGATAACTTCCTCAAGGGAACGTGGGGACATGTCCAGTGCCAGACCCATACGGCTCGGGATACCTTTGAAGTACCAGATATGCGATACAGGTGCTGCCAGTTCGATGTGTCCCATACGCTCACGGCGTACTTTTGCACGAGTTACTTCAACGCCACAACGGTCACAAACGACCCCTTTGTAACGTACACGCTTGTATTTACCGCAATGACACTCCCAGTCCTTGGTTGGTCCGAAAATGCGTTCGCAGAACAGACCATCCTTTTCTGGCTTGAGCGTACGGTAGTTGATTGTCTCCGGTTTTTTAACTTCTCCGCGGGACCAAGAACGAATTTTGTCTGGGGAAGCAAGCCCAATTTTCATAAATTCGAAATTGTTAACGTCTATCAAGAGACACCCCTCCTAAGGCCAAATCCTATTTATTGTAAAACTCTGTATTCCGCACAAAACCCAATGCTCTGTCCCATGAATAGGATAGACCGGAAAAGCTCCGGTCTACTTTCATAGGACAATGCTTGGGAATATGACAAGTGTTATTAATCTACGCCAACTTCGGAGCCTTCAAGGTTGAGGCTCAGTTTATCATTAGTCGTACCTTCGTCTTCGTCATCCAGCTCTTTCATTTCGATCTCGTTTTCTTCTTCGTTCAGGATCTTCACATCCATACCTAAACTTTGAAGCTCTTTGATCAAAACTTTGAACGATTCAGGAACACCTGGTTCTGGAACGTTCTCGCCTTTAACGATGGACTCGTACGTTTTCACACGACCAACGACATCATCGGATTTGACGGTAAGGATCTCTTGCAGAGTGTAGGCGGCGCCGTAAGCTTCCAGTGCCCAAACCTCCATCTCCCCGAAACGCTGACCACCGAACTGAGCTTTACCACCCAGCGGCTGTTGCGTAACGAGCGAGTAAGGACCAGTGGAACGGGCGTGGATTTTATCGTCAACCATGTGCGCCAGTTTGATCATATGCATAACGCCGACCGTAACTTCACGCTCGAACTCGTCACCGGTTCTGCCATCGTACAGGATGGTTTTACCGTTACGTTGCATACCGGCTTCTTCCATCGTATCGAATACATCGTACTCGTTCGCACCGTCAAATACCGGTGTGGACACGTGGATACCGAGTTTCATAGCAGCCATACCAAGGTGAACTTCAAGAATCTGACCGATGTTCATACGGGAAGGTACGCCCAGTGGGTTCAGTACGACCTGTACAGGTGTACCGTCCGGCATAAATGGCATATCTTCTTCCGGCAGAATACGGGCTACGACCCCTTTGTTACCGTGACGTCCCGCCATTTTGTCACCTTCGGAGATTTTACGTTTTTGCGCGATGTATACACGTACCAGGTGGTTAACGCCTGGTGGCAACTCATCGCCGTTCTCTCTGGTGAACACTTTAACGTCTACGACGATACCGTCTGTACCGTGAGGTACTCTCAGGCTCGTATCGCGGACTTCACGAGCTTTCTCACCGAAGATCGCGTGCAGGAGGCGTTCTTCTGCTGTCAGCTCGGTTACACCCTTAGGCGTAACTTTACCAACGAGAATGTCGCCAGCAGCAATCTCAGCACCGATACGGATGATACCGCGCTCGTCGAGATTTTTCAGTGCGTCTTCCCCAACGTTCGGGATATCGCGCGTAATTTCTTCCGGTCCAAGCTTGGTGTCGCGAGCTTCGGATTCGTATTCCTCGATGTGAATCGAAGTGTATACATCTTCCTTCACTAGCTTCTCGCTCAGCAGGATCGCATCCTCGTAGTTATAACCTTCCCAGGTCATAAAGGCTACGACAACGTTACGTCCCAGTGCGATTTCGCCCATCTCAGTGGAAGGACCGTCTGCCAGGATATCGCCTTTTTTGACAATATCGCCAGTTTTCACGATCGGACGCTGGTTAATCGATGTCCCTTGGTTCGAACGCATAAATTTGTGTAATTTATATCTAACAAGGTCGCCTTTGACTTCCTTGCCATCTACATGTTCGATACGGCGCAGTGTAATCTCACTCGCAGTGGAGCGCTCAATTACACCATCAAACTTACTTACGATACATACGCCGGAATCTTTTGCAGCTTTGTGCTCCATACCTGTACCGACCAGTGGCGCCTTAGGAATAAGCAGTGGCACCGCCTGACGCTGCATGTTGGAACCCATGAGCGCACGGTTGGAGTCATCGTTTTCTAAGAACGGAATGAGCGCTGTTGCTACCGATACAACCTGTTTAGGCGATACGTCCATGTAGTCAACACGTTCACTTGGCATAGGCAGGATGTTGTCAGCCTGCTTGTTGTAACGAACGATAACCATCTCGTCCGCAAACGAGCCATCTTCCGTCAGCTGTGCATTCGCCTGAGCGATTACATAGTTGTCTTCCTCATCAGCTGTCATATAGTCGATATGTTCCGTTACACGGTGTGTTTTCGGATCAACACGACGATACGGAGCTTCGATAAAGCCGTATTCGTTAATACGAGCAAAAGTAGACAGGGAGTTGATCAAACCGATGTTCGGTCCCTCTGGAGTCTCGATCGGACACATACGGCCATAGTGACTCGGATGGACGTCTCGAACTTCAAAGCCTGCGCGCTCACGAGTCAAACCACCCGGTCCGAGTGCAGACAGACGACGTTTGTGCGTCAGTTCGCCCAGTGGGTTCGTTTGATCCATAAACTGCGACAGCTGGGAGCTACCAAAGAACTCCTTGATCGATGCAATAACAGGACGGATGTTGATGAGTGCCTGTGGTGTGATCACGTTAGCGTCCTGAATGGACATTCTTTCGCGAACAACACGTTCCATACGGGACAAACCGATACGGAATTGGTTTTGCAGCAGTTCACCTACGGAACGCAGACGACGGTTACCCAGATGGTCAATATCGTCTGTATCGCCGATACCATGCAGCAGGTTCAAGAAGTAGCTGATGGAAGCGATGATATCTGCTGGAGTGATATGCTTCGTCACTTTTTCGATGTTGCCGTTCGCGATTACGGAAACGACTTTACCATCTTCAAGCGGAGAAAATACGTTAATGGTTTGCAGTGGGATGTCGTTTGCATCCAATACACCACCAGCAACGTGATACGTTTTGAAGTTCAGTTCGCCTTCAAGGTATGGCATGATCTCGTCCAGCAGACGACGATCGACCATTTCACCTGCTTCAGCCACGATCTCTCCTGTAGTGGAGTCGATCAGTGTTTCAGCCAGACGCTGGTTGAACAGACGGTTTTTAATGTGCAGCTTTTTGTTGATTTTGTAGCGACCAACATTCGCCAGGTCGTAGCGCTTTGGATCGAAGAAGCGTGCTACGAGCAGGCTTTTCGCGTTATCCAAAGTTGGTGGCTCGCCCGGACGAAGGCGCTCATAGATCTCGATCAGCGCTTTTTCAGTCGAGTCGGTATTGTCCTTATCCAGGGTATTACGAATGTATTCGTCATTACCGAGCAGGTCCAGAATTTCAGCATCGCTGCCGAATCCAAGCGCCCGCAGCAAGACAGTTACTGGAATCTTACGGGTGCGGTCAATACGAACATAGATAATGTCCTTCGCATCCATTTCCAGTTCCAGCCATGCTCCACGGTTAGGAATGACGGTAGCTGTATATGATGTTTTACCATTTTTATCGACTTTAGTGCTGAAATAGACGCTGGGAGAGCGAACCAACTGGCTGACAATAACCCGTTCTGCACCATTGATAATAAAAGTGCCGGTTTCCGTCATCAGCGGGAAATCACCCATGAATACTTCCTGCTCTTTGACTTCACCCGTTTCTTTATTGATGAGACGGACTTTAACCCGCAGTGGAGCGGAATACGTAACGTCGCGCTCTTTCGCGTCGTCTACTGTATACTTAGGCTCACCCAGGCTGTAGTCGATGAACTCAAGCACCAGGTTACCAGTGAAATCCTGAATTGGCGAGATATCCTGGAACATTTCACGCAATCCTTCATCCAAAAACCACTGATAAGATTTTTGTTGGATTTCGATCAGGTTTGGTACTTCAAGAACTTCGTTAATTCGTGCATAACTTCGCCGAGTGCGTCGACCATATTGAACAAGATGTCCTGCCAACTTATACTCACCCCTTAATGTCTACTCACTTAAAAATTTCATTGCGAACTGCTGTTTGGATCACGTATAATAAGTCCATAACACAGAAGTTCACACCCATAAATAGAGAAAAGCTCTTATCGAATTGTTTCGAAAAAAGAGCACCATCAGCTATCAACGGATGTGATCCAGTATCTGAAACCCGGATTAAGGTTGAAAATAACCGAAATACCGATTATTATACGTTTATGGGCAATATTAAACACCCTTTAGTATGCATAATTTTCGTAACTTTCAGAAAACTAAAGCCAAAAAGGGCATCTTAATACTGACATTTTGTAATAATATCATATTAAGCAATCAGAGTCAACCTCTATCGCTTATTCTATAGTGTCTATTCATCGCTGTTTCGATAGGAAGCTGCTTACCCTGGCCGGTAGGCGGCTTTTTTCATTTGGTTGCTTTGAAAATGCGGTAGCCCTTGTCCTTAGTGACTTCCTCTACCTCATCAAATAGCTGCTCCAGCTTTGCTTTCGCTGAAGGCGCACCCTGTTTCTTCTGAATTACAATCCATAGCGAACCGCCTGGCTCCAAATGCGCCGCGGCTTGCTCGAAAATCGTATGCACGGTTTCCTTGCCCGCTCGAATCGGTGGATTAGTGATGACCACGGTAAAGGTTTCCCCTTGTACAGCCTCGAATAGATCGCTCACTCGGATATCAACGTTATGAATGTCATTTAGCTTTGCATTTTCCCGTGCTAGCTCAACGGCTCGTTCGTTCACGTCAACCATCGTTACCCGTCCCTGTGGTGCAAGCACAGCAGCAGACAAGCCCATTGGACCGTAGCCACAGCCTACATCAAGCACACGTGCATCTTGCGGAATATCGAGTGCTTCGATCAAAACTCGGCTACCATAATCAATTCCAGTCTTGGAAAAGACACCGGCATCACTAATAAATGTAAATGGACGTCCACGCAGCTCGGTTTCTAGCTTGCGACGTTCATGTGCAGCTCCTGGCTGACTGGAATAATAATGATCTCCCATATCATTCCCTCACCCTTTCTTCAAAACCTCTTTATAAAACAAACCCCTTGAACGAATTCAAGGGGTTTGTAAGAAACAAGAGAGTCTCTTATTTCAATTCTACAGATGCGCCAGCTTCTTCCAATTTTGCTTTGATGGATTCAGCTTCTTCTTTAGCAATACCTTCTTTGATTGCTTTAGGAGCGTTGTCAACCAGTTCTTTTGCTTCTTTCAGACCCAGACCAGTTACTTCGCGAACTGCTTTGATTACGTTGATTTTGGAAGCACCAGCGGAAGCCAGTACTACGTCGAATTCAGTTTGCTCAGCTTCTGCTGCGCCACCTGTTGCTGCTGCTGCTACTGGAGCTGCTGCAGTTACGCCGAATTCTTCTTCGATTGCTTTTACCAGATCATTAAGTTCCAGTACAGTCATGCCTTTGATTGCTTCAAGGATTTGTTCCTGACTCATTTATAAACCCTCCATATTGGTTGTATTTTTTGTTTGGCTATTAGCCGGCTTTACGCCACATGGGCGTGAGGCAGATGAACAAGGTGCTTACGCGCTTTGCTCTTCTTTCTCGGATACTGCTTTAACTGCCAGTGCGAAGTTACGAACTGGAGCTTGAAGTACGCTAAGCAGCATGGACAGCAAACCTTCGCGGGATGGCAGAGCTGCCAGCGCTTTGATTTCGTCCGCGCTTACTACGCGACCTTCTACAACGCCGCCCTTCAGTTCGAGAGCATCGTTGGTTTTAGCAAAATCGTTCAGAATTTTAGCTGCGATTACTGCATCGTCTTTGCTAAACGCGATTGCGGTAGGACCTACCAGCACTTCGTTCAGTTCAGTCAATTCAGCAGACTCAGTTGCGCGGCGAACCAGTGTATTTTTCAATACCTGGAACTCAACGCCAGCTTCACGCAGTTGTTTGCGCAATTCTGTAACTTGAGCAACGTTCAGACCACGATAGTCAGCAACAACTGTAGATACGCTCTCGCGCAGCTTAGCTGCAACTACTTCTACCGCTTCCTGTTTGGATTGGATAACTTTTGCGTTTGCCAAGTTTGGACACCTCCTGATTGTTTTTTGGCCTTTTGATCATTCCGAAGGAGCAACCAAAAAGTTCTACGGGCATTAAAAAAGCCCCCGTAGAATCACGAAGGCTTGATAAGTTGGAATACCAGGGAGACTGCCGGAGCAGTAAACCTGGTATCCTTTATTCTATCAGAACACCTCGGTAGGAAATTAAGCCGCAAGCGGCACCTACTGTCTACGGTTAAACATATTCAAGTGTAATTGCAAGAACAAGTTCGTGCATCATCACAACTTTTACAGATTATCAAATGTGTTGACAGATGTCAACACTAAATTATCTGTAGTTCGCAGCGTTTACGCGAGCGCTTGGTCCCATTGTGGAAGATACCGCAATGTTTTTCAGGTAAACACCTTTTGCCGCAGCCGGTTTAGCGCGGTTCAGAGCTTCGATAAGAGCCTTAAGGTTCTCGTTCAGTTGCTCTTCAGTGAAGGATACTTTACCGATTGGCGCGTGAATTTGTCCTGCTTTGTCCAGACGGTATTCGATTTTACCAGCTTTGATTTCTTGAACAGCTTTGGAAACATCGAATGTAACTGTACCTGCTTTAGGGTTAGGCATCAGACCTTTACCACCAAGCAGACGGCCCAGTTTACCAACTTCACTCATCATGTCCGGCGTAGCTACGCAGACATCGAAGTCGAACCATCCTTGTTGAATTTTGTTGATCATGTCCTGATCGCCAACGAAGTCAGCACCAGCAGCTTCCGCTTCTTTTGCTTTTTCGCCTTTTGCGAATACGAGAACACGTTGAGTTTTACCAGTACCGTGTGGCAGTACAACTACGCCACGAACAGCCTGATCTTGTTTACGAGGGTCAACACCCAGACGTACTGCTGCTTCAACAGTTTCGTCGAATTTTGCAGTAGCTGCCTTTTTAACCAGGGCAACTGCCTCGGCTGGCTCGTAACTAGCTTCGCTGTCAATCAGCTTAACAGCTTCCAGATACTTTTTACCATGTTTAGCCATTTATTATTCCTCCTTTGTGGTATTAGCGGATATTCCTCCCACATATGCGGAACTAGATGATTCCGCACAGACTGCATTCTTACGAAAGCAGTAAAGACTAATCTTAGTCTTCGATTGTGATACCCATGCTACGTGCTGTACCTTCAACCATCAGCATTGCAGTCTCAACGGACGCTGCATTCAGGTCAGGCATTTTTTGTTCAGCAATTTCACGAACTGCGGAACGTTTAACAACTGCAACTTTCTTCTTGTTCGGTTCGCCAGATCCTTTTTCGATCTTAGCAGCAACTTTCAGAAGAACTGCAGCCGGTGGAGTTTTTGTGATGAAAGTGAAAGAACGATCTTCAAACACAGTGATCTCAACCGGAATGATCAAACCTGCTTGATCTGCTGTACGAGCGTTGAACTCTTTACAGAATGCCATGATGTTGACACCTGCTTGACCCAAAGCCGGACCTACTGGAGGAGCCGGATTCGCTTTACCAGCTGGGATTTGCAGTTTTACCATTTTGATTACCTTTTTAGCCATGTAAAACACCTCCTTGCGAATAGTGGTAGACGGACATCGCTGCCCTCCCACGTAAAACGCCGCCGTTGCGAGCCTAAGCTACACAACCTGCGGTTAAACCGGAAACACCGGTCAGAATCGCTACAGATTGCTCTGTATCAATCCCCTGTGTCATCCTAGAAACCTGCTTATATCTTTTCCACTTGAGTGTAATCCAGCTCAAGCGGGGTTTCCCGTCCGAACATGTTAACATGCACTCTGAGCTTGCTCTTGTCTACCAAAATTTCTTCCACGGAGCCAACAAAGTTCGCAAACGGTCCAACTTTGATGCGTACGGATTCCTTGACCTCGAAGTCGATGTTCTCCTTCGGCTCAACCATACCCATATGTTTGAGAATTTGTTCTACTTCTTCTGGCAGCAGCGCAGTCGGCTTGGAGCCTGAACCTGTTGAACCGACAAAGCCGGTTACGCCAGGCGTATTGCGTACTACATACCAGGAGTCGTCAGTCTGGATCATTTCAACAAGCACATAACCTGGGTAAACTTTACGCATAACGGTCTTTTTCTTACCGTCCTTGTTTACCAGCTCTTCTTCCATAGGAACAAGAACTCGGAAAATCTTGTCTTCCATGCCCATCGACTCAACGCGTTTTTCCAAATTGGCCTTGACCTTGTTTTCATACCCGGAATAGGTATGAACGACGTACCATCTTTTTTCCATATCAAGCCACCTGGAACCCTTCTTAAATTATCGCTTCGATCACAGCGGAAATGCCGATGTCCAAAACCCAAAAATAAATGCCGACAAACAGAATCGTACCAATAACGATAAGCGTGTAGTTGGTCAGCTCTTTACGATTAGGCCAGCGAACCTTTTTAAGTTCAGCCCAGCTTTCGGAGAAAAAGGAAAACACAGACTTGAAGCTTCGTGCCACGATTACACCTCCAAAAGACGATCTGGTTAAACGAAGACCGCATCCAGACCCAAGAGTCTGTTTTGCTCTTCATCCCCATGTGGTCAGGGTGGTTACGCAAGTTCTCAGGCACGCCATTCTTCAAAGCTTTAAAGATTGGCACACTTAAAAACAGGCGATTTTTGGCCTACCTAAAACACTTTAGCATAGCACCCTTACACTGTCAACGAATATTAGCGTTTGTTTTACAAAAATTTTCCGTTTTGTAACATGGTCATTTCCGGCGCAAACGGCCGTATCTTATAGTGGCATCGGCAAAATAAAAAAGACTCTATGACAGAGTCTTCACTTGGTTGCTTTCACTTCGGAGTTCAGTTGTCGTCCCTTACTTCCAAATATCGCTCCAGCTTGCGTTTAACACGCTGTAGCGCATTATCGATCGACTTCACATGACGGCACAGATCCACCGCGATTTCCTGGTAGGAGCGTCCATCCAGATACAGCATCAGAACTTTACGCTCTAGATCGCTAAGAATCTCGGACATTTTATCCTCAAGGCCGGTAAACTCTTCCTTGTTGATCACCAGTTCCTCTGGATCAGACATCGGTGAGCCACAGATCACATCGAGCAAGGTACGGTCGGAATCTTCGTCATAGATCGGCTTATCCAGCGACACATACGAATTGAGTGGAATGTGCTTTTGCCGGGTTGCTGTTTTGATCGCCGTAATAATCTGGCGAGTGATGCACAGCTCGGCAAACACTTTAAACGAAGACAGCTTATCGTTTTTAAAATCGCGAATTGATTTGTACAGGCCAATCATACCTTCCTGCACGATATCCTCGCGATCGGCACCGATAAGGAAATAAGACCGGGCTTTTGCGCGCACGAAGTTTTTATACTTGGTAATCAAGTATTCCAGCGCTTCGGAATCGCCATGGCGGACGGCTTCTACAAGATCTTCATCACTCTGGTAATCATATGGTGATACCATGATATCTTTGAGGTCGACACTCACAAACAATCCCTCCGGTTGCAACGCAAGGTCTCCGTTACCCTATAAAATATAGCATCAGTATATATTATGTAACCTCACATCGTCAACCGAATTTACGCCATTTAACACGGGATTGCACACATATCTGTTCGTATCACCCTAAACAAGAACAGGGGTTCGTAGATAAGCTGTCATATTGCTAACAGCCTACTCTCCCCTGCGCCATTTTTCAAACATGATTCGTTGATGAGCATTAAGCTTCCCATCCAGTGTATTGCGATTGCTATCCAGCTTCTGCTCACGCAGACGCTCTTGAATTTGCTTTTCGCTAATCTGCACCTCAACCAGTAGCTCACGTGCAGATACACGCAGTGCACCCTGACCGAAAATGACGTGCTGCTCAGTCATATCACTGGTCGCTACATAAATCTCTCTGCGCCGATGCCGCAATTGTCCAACAAAGCGCTCAATCGCTTCATCTGCCGTTTCTTTTTCCTTCGTAAAATACAGCTCGACCTTGCCCTGCTCATATACCTTGCCCAGTCCGGGTACTCGATAGGCATCGAATACGGCAATAACCCGACGTCCAGAAAACGCCTGGTAATTTGCCAATCGTTCTAGCAGGCGGTCGCGTGCCTCCTGTAGATTAATCTCCGACAGCTTGGCGAGTTCGGGCCAGGCTCCGATCATATTGTAGCCATCTACCAGCAGCACATCACGGAGATCAGCCATAGTCTCTAACCTAGCGACTGTCGGCGGCGTAGCACTTCGTACATGATTACGCCAGCCGCTACAGAAGCATTCAGGGAATTGATCTGACCTTGCATCGGCAACTTAACCAGCACATCGCATTTCTCGCGAATGAGTCTGCCCATGCCTTTACCTTCATTACCGATGACAATCGCTACCGGGCCGGTGAATACGTCTGCCTGGTATAGATTACTGTCTGTGTTCACATCTGTACCGACAACCCATACACCTTGTTCTTTCAGGCGATCGATCGTCTGACCGAGATTCGTTACACGCGCAACAGGTACATATTCAACAGCACCCGCAGACGTTTTCGATACGGTTGCTGTGATGGATGCAGAACGACGCCTTGGAATCACGACGCCATGTACACCCGTGCAATCCGCTGTACGCAAAATCGAGCCCAGATTGTGTGGATCTTCAATCTCATCCAGCAGCAAAATAAATGGCGCTTCGCCCTTCGCTTCCGCTGCTGCCAGAATATCCTCCACTTCGGCATATGCATACGGTGCCGCCTGGGCGATAATGCCCTGATGCTGTACACCCGGTACAAAGCTATCCAGCTTACGCTTGTCTACATACTGGATCACGATGCCTTTTTCGCGTGCTTCTGTTACGACAGGCTGCACAAGATTCTTTTGCGCACCATCGGCAATCCAAATTTTATTGATACTTCTTCCAGCACGTAGCGCTTCCGTAACGGAGTGCTTACCGGCGATATATTCCTCTTCCATATGTGTTCCTCCTGTATTGTAGATCCCATGTCTACTGTTCATTCATTACCCGCTTTGCTAGCGAGTGCACAATCCTTTACTTTTCAGTCTATTCTGACTGGAACGATAACCGTATATTGAAAATGGAAGCAGCCGCACCTGCTCAAGGCTTAGACGGCTGCTCCAGATGCTGTATTCCTGCGGTAATCAGCTCCAAAATACGTGACTGATTGCCTTTATAGTACAAGTAACCAAGCAGACACTCCCATGCGGTCGCATAGCGATAATCGAGTACGCTGGCATTTTTGGGAACGGTACCCGACTTGGCGTTACGTCCCTGTCTAACGATGCTTGCTTCTTCATCGGTAAGCTGCGGCTCCAGATGCTGTAGCATTTTAGCCTGCGCGCCTGCCGACACAAAGCTGGTCGACAGACGATGCAGGTGATTCGGGCGCAGATTTTTACCGGATATGAGATACTGACGAATTGCTACCTCATGAATCGCATCACCGATATACGCGAGTGCGAGCGGCGGCATCTGATCCAGTGGGCGAGATAGCTCAAAAGGGAACCATAAGCGTGGTTGTTCCTGATCGGAAGATGTCATAAGTTGCCCCCTCCGTTCATTTGCGGCGCCATCTCATACCCTGTGGTGTATCTTCAAGCAAAATGCCCTGTGCGGACAATTGATCACGAATTTCATCCGAGCGTGCCCAGTTTTTGTTGCTACGCGCTTCAACACGTTCAGCGATTAGCTTCTCTACGTCCTCGTCGAGCAGCTGCTCATCTTCCCAGTATAGACGCAGCACTTCGTTCATCTCATCGAACAGAGACAGTAGCGCTTCAAGCGATGCTTTTTGCACGACTTCACGTTGCAGCAGCTGATTGGCTTCGTTGACCCACTCGAATACAGCTGTAATCGCATCCGGTGTATTGAAGTCATCTTGCATTTTCTCATGGAACAGCGCACGAATCGCTTGCAGGCGTACTTCCAGCTCTGTATCTACAGGAGAGGAAGTGTCTGAAGCCGATAGACGGTGCTTCACATTGCCGACTGCATTAGCAATACGCTCGATGCTATTTTCCGCCTGTGTCATCGTATCGTCTGTGTAATTGAGTGGGTTACGATAATGGGTAGACAGCATCAGATAACGAATCGCTGCTGGCTTATGTGCCGCACGCAGGTCTTTAACAAGAATACCGTTACCAAGTGACTTGGACATTTTCTCATCATCGATACGGATAAAGCCGTTATGCATCCAGTAGTTGGACAACGGCTTGCCAGTTACCGATTCGGATTGAGCGCATTCGCACTCATGGTGTGGGAATTGTAGATCCTGACCACCACCGTGAATATCCAGCGTGTCACCAAGATAATGACGCACCATCGCTGAGCACTCGATGTGCCAGCCTGGGCGACCATTGCCCCAAGGACTTTCCCAGAAAATCTCACCAGGCTTCGCTGCTTTCCATAGCACGAAGTCCTCTGGATTCTCTTTACGCTTATCCACCTCGATGCGGATACCAAATTGCAGCTCATCCAGCTTCTGATGAGACAGCTTGCCATAGTCAGCGAATTTGCGCGTACGGAAGTACACATCGCCTTCCTTCGCATAAGCAACACCTTTATCAATCAAAGCGCTGATGAAATCAAGAATAACATCCATATTTTCCGTTACACGCGGATGCATCGTCGCACGGCGAATACCGAGTCCTTCCAGATCAGCAAAATAAGCCTCGATAAAACGCTCAGCCACTTCGATAACCGTCGTATTCAGCTCCTCCGCCTTGCGGATCAGCTTATCATCCACATCGGTAAAGTTTACTGCATAGTCGACTTTATATTTTTGATTTTCCAGATAGCTACGCACTACATCAAAGAAGATCATCGGACGTGCATTACCGATATGAATGTAATCGTAAACGGTGGGTCCGCAAACGTACATTTTCACTTCGCCTGGCACCTGGCTGACGAAATCTTCTTTTTTGCGGCTCATTGTATTGTAAATTTGCAATGCCATACGTTTATCCCTCTCTCTGTTCAACGTCGAATCACTCGGATTCGGCTAGATTATGCTGCTATGCTTCGTGCTATACCTGCTACATCGTAGAGTGCGAGCTCAGATGTGAATCAAGCGAAACCGCTTCGACTCAGCAGGAATGACGATTATGCTCGCGCCCGCTCATCATGCGATGATCAAGCTGGCGTTGCTGTTGCTCCAGCTCCTGCTTGAGTCGATCAATCTCGGCTTGCAGCTCAGCCAGTCGGGATGCCACCGGATCGGGCATCTGGTGACTGAGGCGATCGGCACGCTTCCCATCCTGAATGACAATTTTGCCGGGAATACCGACTACTGTACTGTTAGGTGGTACCTCGCGCAGCACGACTGAATTGGAGCCAATATTGGAATTCGAGCCGACAGAAAAGGAACCAAGAATCTTCGCGCCGGATCCAACAACGACGTTATTGCCAATCGTTGGGTGACGCTTTCCTTTCTCTTTACCTGTACCGCCCAGTGTGACCCCCTGATAGATCACCACATCGTCGCCAATCTCGCAGGTTTCTCCGATGACTACACCCATCCCATGATCGATAAACAGCCGTCTGCCGATCGTAGCACCGGGGTGAATCTCGATACCCGTCATAAAACGGCTCATCTGCGAAATCACACGTGCAATCGTAAAAAATTGTTTGTTGTAAAACCAGTGAGCAAGCCGGTGCGCCCAGATTGCATGCAACCCTGAATAGGTAAAGATGACTTCAAACCAGCCCCGCGCGGCCGGATCATTATCGAACACAGCGCGGACATCGGATTTCAAATTGGTCAGCATTGGATTACCTCTCTTTGCTTGCGCTCATTAAAAAACGCCCCCGCAGCCAGTAATGGCTGCAGAGGCGTCGGTTTACGCGGTTCCACTCTGCTTGGACAAACTGGCGAATTCTGCTCGCCTGACTGCACCGCTATGGATGACAGCCTTTGCCCAACTTGTACAGTCCGTAACGAAGGACCAGACGGCAGAGCCTACTTGTTCGCCATCCGCTTTCACTCAAAATGGGTGAAAGCGGACGGGAAGGTTCGGCTCCGCAGCTCACAGGTGCATTTTCCAACTGGATGAAGTAGATGATTCGCAGCTATCCGCTGTTATACAGCAGAGTCATCCTCTCTGAGACTTCATACACAGATGTACTTTTCCTGATCATTGCCATTATATATGCGGGTTAAAACGACTTGTTATCGAGTTAAACGTATAGAAAAAATGAATCACTGTTCAGGTGATCATTATAACGGACTATACGCTAATAAACAATATACTTTTCGTTAAGCGCCTTTGATCTGTGCTTCCAGACGGGCAATGACGCGGTCACGACCGAGCAGGTAGATCGTATGGTTCAGGTCGCGTCCATGCATTTCGCCTGTCAGTGCAACGCGGATCGGCATAAATAGCTGTTTGCCCTTGTAGCCTGTTTCCTTTTGCACTTCCTTGATCAGCGTTGCTGCAACGGTTGGACTGAACTCATCCGAAGCTTTGATTTTATCCAGCAAAGCTTGCAGAACGGTCTTCACATGCTCTTCACCGAGCAGTTGCTGTGCTTCGGTATCCAGCTCCAGATGCGAGCGGAAGAACATCGCGGACAGATCAACGATATCGGATGCCGATACCATTTGCTCCTGATAGAGAGCGACCAGATCATGTGCCCATGCTTGCTGCTCTTCGCTCAGCTCCGCTGGCAGACGACCTGCTTTTTGCAGATGCGGAATCGCCATCGCTGCGATACGATCCGTATCGGCTTTTTTGATATACGTGTTGTTCAGGTGAGCCAGCTTGTTCGTATCGAATACAGCCGGGCTACGGGACAGACGCTTCGCATCAAAGATGTTGATCAGCTCTTCACGGGAGAAAATCTCTTCTTCTCCTTCTGGTGACCAGCCCAGCAGCACGATAAAGTTGAACAATGCTTCTGGCAGGTAGCCCAGCTGATCATATTGCTCGATAAATTGAATGATCGATTCATCGCGCTTGCTCAGCTTTTTGTGGTTTTCGTTGACGATCAGCGTCATATGACCGAATTGCGGCGGCTCCCAGCCGAGCGCTTCATAGATCATCAGCTGACGCGGTGTATTGGATACATGGTCTTCCCCACGCAGTACATGGGAAATCTTCATCAGGTGGTCATCCAGTGCAACCGCAAAGTTGTACGTTGGGATGCCGTCCTTTTTCACAATAACGAAGTCACCGGTATCTTCCGTCGTAAACGAAATCTCGCCTTTGACGATATCGTTAAAGGTATACGTTTTGTTCTCCGGTACACGGAAACGTATGCTTGGTACGCGACCTTCTGCTTCATAGGCGGCACATTGCTCTGGAGTCAGATCACGGTGCTTACCAGAGTAACGAGGAGTTTCGCCGCGAGCGATCTGCTCTTCGCGCTCCTGCTCCAGCTCTGCCTCTGTGCAATAGCATTTGTAAGCCAGTCCACGATCAAGCAGATCTTGCCAGTATTGACGATAGATGTCCAGACGCTCGGTTTGGCGATAAGGGCCATATTCGCCACCTACGTCAATACTCTCATCCCACTCGATACCGAGCCATTTCAGATAGGACAGCTGATTTTCCTCGCCGCCCTCCACATTACGTTTTACGTCTGTATCCTCGATACGAATGATGAATTTACCACCCTGACTGCGGGCAAATAGATAGTTAAACAATGCGGTACGCGCATTGCCGATATGCAGGTGTCCGGTTGGACTCGGTGCATAACGTACACGAATTTCATTAGACATAATTAGTTCCTCCTGATTCAACAAAATGGTTACCTGCTGTACTCCAATTTAGACGTCTTTCACCAGACAAATCACTGCCTGTGCTGCAATGCCCTCACCACGTCCAGTAAAGCCAAGCCACTCGGTTGTAGTTGCTTTTACATTCACCTGATCTGCTTCTTCCGCTTCCAGTATAGAAGCGATCACTTCCACCATTTGTGGAATATACGGTGCCATCTTCGGCTTTTGCGCGATAATTGTAGCGTCCACATTGCCAAGACGATAGCCACGCTCTCGAATCAGACCCCATACATGCTGAAGCAGCTTCACGCTGTCCGCATCCTTGAATGCCGGGTCGGTATCTGGAAAATGCTTGCCGATATCACCTAGTCCAAGTGCGCCAAGTGCCGCATCTGCAATCGTATGCAGCAACACATCGGCATCGGAATGGCCAAGCAATCCTTTTTCATATGGAATGGTCACTCCGCCAATAATACACGGGCGGCCCTCGACCAGCTGATGCACATCAAATCCCTGTCCTACACGAATCATCATCTATTCTCTCCCTTGCGAGCAAGTAAATATGCAGCGTAATCCAGATCGTCGGGTGTGGTCAGCTTAATATTCGTATAGCTGCCCTCAACGACTGTAATCGGTGTACCCAAACGTTCAACCAGCATCGCATCATCCGTGCCACGAAATCCGGTTGCCTCTGCCTGCTGGTGTGCAGCAAGCAGATCGGTATAGCGAAAGGTCTGAGGTGTCTGAATGGCCCATAATGTACTGCGGTCAGGCGTATCCGCGATGTGCAGATTACGATCTACTTGCTTGATCGTATCCTTAACCGGTACAGCCAGCACGGAAGCACCTACCTGCTGTGCGGCTTCCAGGCAGTGATGAAGCTGCTGATCCGTGACAAACGGACGCACACCATCATGCACCATCACCCAGTCGGATTGTAGCTGCTGAAGTCCATGGTACACGGACTCCTGACGATCATAGCCGCCAGCGACAACCTCTGTCACCTTGAGCAATCCATATTCCTTGATCCAGTCCTTACAGCGTTCCAGATCATCCGCTCCTGTGACGACAACGATCTCGTCTACAAGCTCTGAACGTTCAAACACTTCCAGTGTATGTATAATGATCGGCTTGTTTTGGAGTCTAAGATACTGCTTGCTTTCCACCGTGCCCATACGCGAGCCTTTACCGGCTGCGACCACGATGATTCCGGCTTTTTGTGCCATAATCCCCATCCTTAGCGATAAAGCGTGTGAATTCCATTCCTTAATAATATACCCGTCTGCACCTACAGCACAACAGCGAATAGGAGTAGACACCGCATCCAGCGCTATCCACTCGTTGATTTGCTGGTGGTTTTAAGGCTCTGTCGCCGTTTCGCTTGCAGTTACTGTTCACTCTGTGGATCATGCGGACGGGCGAAGATCATTTTACCGTTAGCGGTCTGTAGTACACTGGTGATCACGATGTCTACCTCACGTCCCACATACTCGCGTCCTTGCTCGATCACGATCATCGTACCATCCTCCAGATGTGCGATGCCCTGTCCTGCTTCCTTTCCTGCTCTTGTCACCTGTACCTGTAATAGCTCTCCAGCAAGCAGCTGCGGCTTTAGCAGGGCTGCCAGACGATTGATCGACAGCACCTGAATCCCATGCAGTCCGGCAATCTGCTCCAAATTGCGATCATGGGTCACCAGAACAGCTTTACGTGCTGCTGCCAACTGTACTAAGCGCTCATCTGCGCTAAGTGTCTCCGAATAATGCGTCGTTGCCACCTCTAGCTCAATGCCAGGTAACGTATGTAAACGAGTGAGCGTATCCAGTCCCTTTTTGCCACGCTGACGACGTAGCGTATCTGAGGAATCGGCGATCCATTGCAGCTCCTGCACAATAAAATCCGGCACGATCACTATTCCATTCATAAAGCCGCATTCGATCACACCTTCAATTCGTCCATCAATCGCAATATTCGCATCGATCACACTAATCATAGGCATCGTAGCGGGCAAAGCTTCCTCTACCGCCTCCACGGGTACTTGCTTTATCTCTGGCTGTGGCGTATCATGATCAGCCTGCTCTGTTACAGCTATCTTTGATTTTCGAAATAATAGCTCGCCTGCACGCTCATAACCGGTGCGCATACCGAGATACCCGAGCGTGAGCATGAGAAATGTACGCACGATCTCATACATAGGCTCCCACCAACCAACAATCGAAGCCCCTAGCCAGCCGAGTACCAGTCCGAGCAGCAGCCCACAGGAAGCAGAAACAACTTTATCGATCGGCATCGCCAGCACCTGCAAGCGGCGCTTTTCCAAGATGACCAGTAATCGCCGAATGATCAGCGACAGTAGCAGTGCAGCCATTAAAATAAGCGCAATTTCAAAAAATGTGCGTAGCGGACTCCCCTCCCCTTGCCACAGCACCATATTCCATTGAATGAGTTGATCGAGCATCTGTCTATCTCCTTTGTTGTCATTTTGCCAATAAAAAAAGCATTCATTCCCCAAGTGAAGTCGAGAAATAAATGCTTTTTATCGTGTGCTTTAATACGTCCGCCTTCGCTTGATTTAACGAAGGGACTCTTTGGATGGATTATCATCATCCTGACGAGTTTGCCGATGGCGGCGCATCAATTTGCGAATATTCTGTTTGAACCCGTAAAGGGCATAAGCCGCAAGAGGTACGAAAATAAGCTTGGATACTTGATCCGGGAACATGATTGCAATCACAACCGCTGCGATGATCACGACCGGTGCGAGCCACAATGCTTTTTTCGGAATGCCGACTTTTTTGAAATTCGGATATTTTACCTGACTGACCATCAGATACGATACGATAAATGTACTGATAATCATATAGGGTGTAGATACTTCATTATGGAAAAGCGACAACGTTGCCAGTACGCCACCAGCTGCCGGAATGGGCAACCCGGTAAAATAGCCCGGTACTCCAGCTTTGACATTAAATCTGGCCAAACGCATCGCTCCGCACATCGGAAAAATCAATGACGCAGTAATCGCAAGAACAGGGTTAATGTCTTTGAATACCATAGCATACATAATGACAATCGGTGCTACACCAAAGGAAACCAGGTCAGACAGGGAGTCCAGCTCTTTCCCAAATTCGCTTTGCGCATTCAGCGCACGCGCCATACGTCCGTCCAGACCGTCCATTAACATCGCTACAATGACCATAATAGCCGCCAGACTATAATTTTCATTGAGCGCCAGTAAAATAGCCAACATTCCAAGTCCCAGGTTAAACAGCGTACACAGGTTTGGAATTGATTTCGTTATCATTTTGTCACCTCAAAGATGGATATATTAACCAATTAACTTTACGATTCTAACGCTTTTAGATTTGTCTGTCAATAAATACTTGCTCTTGAATCCGCTCCAGACCGGAACGAATAGTACGTGCACGAACCTCGCCAATGCCGTCTACCTCGTCTAATTCATCGATAGTGGCGTTGATCACATGATGCAATGCACCGAAGCGCTCAACCAGATTATGAATGATCACATTCGGCAATCGTGGAATTTTGTTCAGCACACGATAGCCGCGTGTCGGTACGATCTCCTCCGATTGCGCTGCCGCCATCGGATAGCCGAGCATTTTGACAATCTGATTCGCATCCATAAGCTCATTATCGGTAATTCGCTTCAATCCATTAATGATCTCATTCAAACGTTCCTCGCTAATATCGCGTCCGTAATCCTTGAGCAGCAGACGGAACTCTTCTTCGATCGTACCGATCAGCTCCTCCATCTGCATCGAGATCAGACGACCTTCCGCACCCAGCTCGGTAATATAACGATCAATCTCCGTCTGAATACGCAACACCATCTCGACGCGCTGGATCACGCCTGCGACCTCGGCAATCGTTACCATTTGCTCAAACTCGGATGCGGTCAGATTCGTCAGTGCCTGACCCAGTACAACCTGATAACGCTCCAGCGTCTGAAT
This sequence comes from Paenibacillus hunanensis, assembly GCF_034055775.1. Taxonomy (NCBI): domain Bacteria; kingdom Bacillati; phylum Bacillota; class Bacilli; order Caryophanales; family Paenibacillaceae; genus Paenibacillus; species Paenibacillus hunanensis. The sequence goes on from NZ_CP139194.1 coordinate 5,018,236, forward strand.
CGCCTGATTCGCTTTGGTCAAAATAACACCGATTTCCTTGAGCGCATAACGCAAATTCCCTTTATACAGTGTAATAATGTTACGGCGCTGCGAAATGGAGATCACCAGCTCGCCCGTCTGCTTGGCAACGCGCTCTGCTGTACGGTGACGAATCCCGGTCTCGATCGACGAGATCGAGGAATCTGGGATTAGCTGTGTATTGGCATACAAAATCCGTTTCAGATCATCACTCAAAATAATCGCACCATCCATCTTCGCCAGCTCATACAAATAGTTGGGCGAAAACTCGCAATCGATCGAAAAGCCGCCATCTACGACCTCCATCACCTGAGGGGTGGAGCCGACGACGATCAGTCCGCCCGTTTTGGCGCGCAGCACGTTCTCCAGTCCATCGCGAAAAGCAGTGCCTGGCGCTACCATTTTCAATAAACGATTGATTTTCTCAGCTTGGCTGAGCTCCTTCATTCCCTGTTCCCCCTAGTCCAACGCAGCCTTTAATGCTTCCGCTATCGTATTTACACCTATTAATTGAATATCCTTCGGATGCTTCCAGCCCTTCATGCTCTTCTCCGGCATGATCACCCGTTTAAAGCCCAGCTTGGCAGCTTCCTTCACACGCTGCTCTGCTCTTGATACAGCACGTACTTCACCAGTCAAGCCGATCTCACCAAATACGACATCATCTGGCTTGGTCGGTGCATCACGGAAACTGGAAGCGAGACTGACTGCAATTGCCAGATCGACCGCCGGCTCATCCAATCGCACACCGCCAGCTACGTTCAAGTAAGCATCCTGATTTTGCAGGAACATGCCCATCCGTTTCTCCAGTACCGCAATGATAAGCGCAAGGCGATTGTTATCGATGCCTGTCCCCATACGCCGTGGTGATGGGAAATGCGTTGCCGCAACCAATGCCTGCAATTCCACCAGCATCGGACGTGTTCCTTCCATGCTGGCAATAACCGTCGAGCCTGCCGCTCCCATTGCACGCTCCGACAGGAAGAGCTCAGATGGATTCGACACCTCAGTCAAGCCTTCTTCATGCATCTCGAAAATACCCATTTCATTCGTCGAGCCAAAACGGTTCTTGACCGCACGTAGCAATCGGTACGTATGATGACGCTCTCCTTCAAAGTACAGCACACAGTCGACCATATGCTCCAGCATACGTGGACCAGCAATCGCGCCCTCTTTGGTTACATGACCTACGAGTACCGTAGCGATCCCACGAATTTTGGCAACACGCATGAAGCGCGACGTACATTCACGCACCTGTGACACACTACCTGGTGCACTCGTCACCTCAGGCTGATATACCGTCTGGATCGAGTCAATAACGAGAAAGCCCGGATTGATGCTATCGATCGCTTCCTCGATCAGATCCATATTACTTTCACAAAGTACAAATAGCTCATTGGACAATGCACCCAAACGTTCGGCACGCAGCTTCGTTTGGCGAACTGATTCCTCGCCTGAAATATATAGCACACGCAAGCCTGCCTGTGTGAGCGCATGAGAGGTTTGCAGCAACAGTGTGGATTTCCCGATCCCTGGATCGCCACCGACCAGCACGAGCGAGCCGGGTACAACACCACCGCCAAGCACACGATTTAGCTCTTGAATACCGGTTTGAATGCGCGGCTCCTGACCTGCTTCTACTTCGGTAATCGCCTGTGCTTTTTGCGTTGTTTGAGTCTGGAACAGACTGGAGTTCATCCCCTGCGTTTTGACCGCAGTGGTTTCCTTTTCCTCGATCATCGTGTTCCATGCCTGACAACCCGGGCATTTGCCATACCACTTCGGTGATTCATACCCACAATCGGTACAGAAAAATTTTGTTTTTACTTTTGCCATGGACGTCCCTTTCTATTTATACGTTAACTTGATGTTAACATTTCATTTATTTTAGTGCTAATTCCGAAAACTATCCGGCAATAGCAGACAATATTTTGCAGTCTATTCTATTATAACATTAAAAAGGTTGGTTCCGCGGGCAGATTTGCCTTTGGAACCAACCTTTATTTTTACGATGCTTTCGTTAAAACGAAGTGATTCTAATCCATGGATTAGGACTTCGTCTGGTTGGCAGATACTTCATCTGTCTGCTCGGAAGGCGCTGCCTTCTCTACAGTCAGTGCGCCATCCTTCTCATTGATGATCAGGTGATCACCTTTGGTGACATTTCCAGTCAACAGCTCTTCGGACAGACGATCTTCGATATGCTTCTGGATTGCACGACGCAGTGGACGTGCACCATAGGCAGGATCGAAGCCTTCCTTCGCAAGGAATGCTTTGGCTGTATCTGTCAGTGTAAAGTCAACCGCGTATTCACGCAGACGCTTGCGCAGTTCTTCGGACATGAGGGTAACGATCTCGGCGATATGCTTTTCTTCCAGCGAGTGGAATACGATCACATCATCGATCCGGTTCAGGAACTCCGGACGGAAGTGACGTTTCAGCTCATCCGTTACTTTACCTTTCATGTTGTTGTACTCTGCACCGGAATCAATTGTAGCCGTGAAGCCGAGCGTTGTGTTCCGGCGAATCGCTTCTGCACCTACGTTGGAGGTCAGAATGATCAGCGTATTACGGAAGTCAACAACACGACCTTTGGAATCGGTCAGACGACCGTCTTCCAGTACTTGCAGCAGGATGTTGAATACTTCCGGGTGAGCTTTCTCGATCTCATCCAGCAGAACGACCGAGTATGGCTTACGGCGTACTTTCTCTGTCAGCTGTCCGCCTTCTTCATAGCCTACATATCCTGGAGGCGCACCTACGAGACGGGAAGTCGAGTGCTTCTCCATGTACTCGGACATATCGATACGGATGATTGCATTTTCATCACCGAACATCGATTCTGCCAGCGCACGAGCCAGCTCGGTTTTACCAACACCCGTAGGACCGAGGAAGATAAATGAGCCCATTGGACGCTTCGGATCCTTCAGACCTGCACGCGCACGACGGATCGCACGGCTGACAGCAACAACTGCTTCTTCCTGTCCGATGACACGCTCATGCAGCAAGCTTTCCATGTTGAGCAAACGATCGGTTTCCTCTTCCTTCAGCTTCGTTACCGGGATCCCCGTCCAGTTAGCTACGATATCCGCGATATCCTCAGGTGTTACCTCGGAATCGGTACGACCTTGTTTTTCTTTCCACTGATTACGAGTCGTATCCAGCTCTTCACGGATTTTTTGCTCCGTATCACGTAGTGCTGCCGCTTTTTCAAACTCCTGGCTTTGTACAGCCGCGTCTTTTTCCTTACGGATATCTTCGAGACGGCTTTCCAGCTGCTTGAGATTTGGCGGTACAGTGTACGAGTTCAGCCTTACTTTGGAGCCCGCTTCGTCAATCAGGTCGATCGCTTTATCCGGCAGGAAACGATCGGTAATGTAACGATCCGACAGCTTCACTGCCTGCTCGATCGCTTCATCCGTAATTTTCACACGGTGATGGGCTTCGTAACGATCGCGCAGTCCCATCAGAATCTGAATCGCTTCTTCTGGAGATGGCTGATCCACCGTGATTGGTTGGAAACGACGCTCCAGCGCTGCGTCTTTTTCGATATATTTGCGATATTCGTCCAGTGTGGTGGCACCGATACATTGCAGCTCACCACGTGCCAGTGCAGGCTTCAGAATGTTAGATGCGTCAATCGCACCTTCCGCTCCACCTGCGCCAATCAATGTGTGCAACTCATCAATGAACAGTACGATATTGCCAGCCTGGCGAATCTCGTCCATGATTTTTTTGAGGCGGTCTTCAAACTCACCGCGGTATTTCGTACCGGCAACAACCGAACCCATATCCAGCGTCATGACACGTTTGTCACGCAGCGTTTCTGGAATTTCGTTGTTGATGATCTTTTGTGCAAGACCTTCGGCGATGGCAGTTTTACCAACGCCCGGCTCACCGATCAATACCGGATTGTTTTTCGTACGACGGCTCAGAACCTGAATGACGCGCTCGATTTCTTTGCTACGTCCGATAACCGGGTCAAGGTTGCTATCCTTAGCAATCGCTGTCAGATCGCGTGCCAGACTATCCAGCGTTGGCGTGCTCACGTTAGCAGGTGTGCCATGATGACTGGATACAGCCTCATTGCTACCCAAAAGCTGCAACACTTGCTGACGTGCTTTGTTCAGGCTAATGCCCAGATTGTTCAGTACACGGGCTGCTACGCCTTCACCCTCGCGGATCAGACCGAGCAGTATATGCTCTGTGCCCACATACGTATGACCAAGCTTACGCGCTTCGTCCATCGAAAGCTCGATGACCTTTTTCGCACGCGGAGTATAAGCAATGTTGGTAGGCTGCTCTTGACCACGGCCAATCAGCGATTCTACCTCGTCCTGAATTTTTTCAAGTCCAAGACCAAGACCAATCAGCGCTTTGGCAGCAATGCCTTCGCCCTCACGAATTAATCCAAGCAAAATATGCTCTGTACCGATGTTATTATGACCGAGACGAACCGCTTCTTCCTGTGCCAGGGCCAGGACTTTTTGCGCCCGCTCCGTAAATCTGCCAAACATCATATTCAAGCACCTCCACGGTTTAGTCTGCTACGTGTACATCACTTAGTGTATCGCGGATCATCTGCGCCCTGTACTTATCGCGTTCTCCTGATCCCATTTTAACACCGAACGTTTTCTGAAGGAAACCCGGTTGTGTCATAATCAGCAATTCGTTCATTTGACCTGCTGATGCTCGGTCAATCAGACCGAGATCCACACCGAGTCGTACATCAGATATACGTTGAAAGGCTTCCTTCGCATCCATCATAGTCGCATAGGACAAAATCCCATACGAGCGCATAATACGGTCGGTAATGCGTAGACGAGATTCGTCCAGCAGCCGACTGCGCGCATGCTGTTCATATTCGATAATCTGCATGACTACACTGCGCAGATTATCAATAATCTCTTGTTCAGACAGACCCAGTGTGATCTGATTGGAGATTTGAAAAATATTCCCGAGTGCTTCACTGCCTTCACCGTACAATCCGCGCACCGCCAGACCTACCTGCGATACCGCTGATAAAATACGACCAATCTGATTCATGATCGCAAGCGCTGGTAAATGCAGCATAACCGAAGCGCGTAGCCCTGTACCGAGATTAGTCGGGCAGCTTGTCAAATATCCACGCCGATCATCAAAGGCATAATCGACTACACGTTCAAACGCATCATCAATCGCGGTTGCGCGCTGCCATGCCTCCTCCAGCTGAAAGCCGGGATACAGACACTGAATACGCAGATGATCCTCCTCATTGATCATAATGCTCACCGATTCATTTTCCGCCAGTAATACTGCTCCAGCGCGTGAGTCATTGATCAGGTTCGGACTGATCAGGTGCTTCTCCATCAATACTTCTTTATCGACATCATCCAGCTCATCCAGCACAAGCGGCTCAAATGGTCCCTGCGCCTGCACACCTTCATCCTGCAAGGCAGCGGTCAATCGTTCGCGCACCTGCTGGGCTTGCTCGGTGGAAGCGATAATCGGGAATGGCTGATGCACCAGATTGCGGGCAATACGTACCCTGCTGCTGATTACAACATCCGAGTAATCTCCGCCCTTTTGCATCCATTCGCTCAAAGGCTTTTCGGTAAAACGGAGATTCGGCATACGTCATTCCTCCTTACAACTCCTGTGAAATTTGCTTGTCCAGCTCGCGAATCTGATCTCTCAGCTGCGCTGCCTGTTCAAATTCCTCTTCGGCAATACGCTGCTGCATCTGCTGGCGCAGCTCGTTAACCTGTCGTCTCACCTTGATCTGCTCACCTGCACGTGCGGGCAGCTTACCCGAATGGGCAGTACTACCGTGTACACGCTTGAGCATCGGATCAAGCTGGCGATCAAAGGTCTGGTAACAGGAGCTACAGCCAAATCGTCCCAGCTTACGAAATTGCGCATAGGTCATTCCGCATTCTGGACATTGCAGCTGCTGCGCTGGCGTTCCAGCGACCTTCGCCTTGTTCCCTGCATCAAAATCCATTAATCCAGACAATAGATTATGGATGGAAAAGCCTCCGGAAGTGCCCGGGATCAGCTCCCCCTTTTCACGCGCACAATGCTCGCAAATGTGAAATTCAGTCTTTTCGCCATTTACGATTTTGGTGAAATGCAGGGTAGCCGGCCGCTGCTGGCATTCCTGACAAATCATTCAAATAACCCCCTTCTCCCGAGTGATCAAGAGCCAAGCAAGGCGATCAGCATCGCTTTCATCATTCTTGCACGGACTTCATCTCTATAGGGAAGATTGATTGAAATGACATCTCTACATACAACCGCACGCATCAGCTCAGACTCACGCTTTGAGATCAGCCGTGCCTCCAGAAGCTGATAGATCAGCCCCTCCGCAGCACTCTGACTCATACTCTGACCGATACTTTCGTGGATATGCGTGTGAATCGTCGATTGTGCAGGTAGCTCAATGCGACGAATGCGGATATACCCGCCACCGCCACGCTTACTTTCCACCAGATAGCCTTTTTCCAATGTGAATCTCGTACTGATCACATAATTGATCTGCGACGGTACACAGGAAAACTGGTCAGCCAGATCGTTACGCTGAATTTCCAGCGCGCCTTCGCCCTCCTGAAGCATGCGTTTCAAATATTGTTCGATAATGTCGGAGATATTACGCATCGTATCCTCCTCCATGTATAGTTAAAACATGAATTCGTCAATGATAATATCAAAGTCTACATAAATAACACTTAACCATATCATTCATGGTCAGAAACGAATGCATAACACAGTTATTGTGACATTTAGGTCGCCATTTCCAGGCATCATCACATCCATTTCAAGTGTTGATGATTTTCAAACACGAGGTGCAATGAAAATGAATTCGCGTAGCAAAACATAATTCCCTGTCATCACAGTAAATGAATAGATTTGCTCGCTGACTTTGACTTTCTTTGACTTTATAATATTATACCATAAAATTCCGGTTTGCCAATACTGCATATCTATGAATAGTTCTAACACTACGCTATTTGATATATCCCCAAACCATCTACTTTTAATATCATAGTCATTCATTTCCATACGATCCGTATTTCGATGCATCATCATCCATGTTGAGAACGCAGCTTACATTTTATGTCTCACCATTACAGTGTACCTTCAATAATAATCATATCTGCATTCTCCAGCTTTGTTCTAATCCATGTTGTAAATTGAAAAATAAACTGCCGCTGCTCTTCATCCTGTACGGGCAATTGATCCAGCTCGGCTAAAATAATATGCCATATTTTTGCCTCGATCGGATTGTCCCAGCACGGATCAAACCTATCATGTGTTTCTCCCGTAGAGGGATCAACGAGTGGAAATTGAGCTTTGACGATGGGCAATATACACTCAAAATCTTCACTATAGATGAAAAGCATATACTCGTTCTGATTATGATACGGTGTATCCATATCGCCTCCGTTAACAGCGACGAAAATATAACCAGGACTATTTTGAACGCCATCGTACTGGTAAATCAGCTGGGGAATCTTGCGTTTCTTTTTTGCCATCAGGATCACTCCTTTGTTCATGGTTATGTATGCAACTATATCTGCATTTTTATAGAGAATGTATAATCATTTTATCGGATGCTCACAGGAGTTTGGTTGCCATCTCCAGTGTGTATAATCAGCATTGTAAACGTTTATTTATTCCCCCGCAAATCGATTCTTTATCGTCTATCTATCAGTGTAGTTCTAGCTATACTGATGTGTTCCTCGCACTGTTCGTACACCTATCTCCAGCGGTGAAAATCAATCCAAATCCCTTTTACACCTTGACGCTCCCCTTCTCATCCTGTACACTGTGACAAAATCCATATTCGGCAAATCGCCTGTGAAGGGAATCCAACCCGGAGGCGTTCTCGTCAAGGAGTTACTGCTATGTAGCGTTATGATCGGTTGCAGTAATGTCCCTAAGTTAAACGGTATTCGCCCGTTATCGCGGAACCTGAGTGGATCGGAGACTGTGTCTCTGATTAAATTGGGTGGCACCGCGAGCAGAGCGCTCCTCGTCCCAAGTTGATGAGGAGCGCTCTTTGTGTTTTACAAAATAAGCGGCAGCACAGACACTGCCCGATGCCCAAGGAGCGAATACGATGTTAGACATTCAGTACATCCAGCAACATGCCACCCTTTTACAGGAGATCGCCATCAAAAAGCACATTCCGCTCTCGATTGAACAGCTTACCCAGACGTATCAAGCACGTAATGGGCTTATGCAACAGATCGAGCAGCTACGTCAGCAGCGTAATCTATTGACTCGTCAGATCGGCAAAGCGATGAAAAAGCCGACAAGCAACACGACGGCTATCACGCCAAACGCTGTTGAGCAAGCGCCAACGACGATTACAGAGCAAGGGAAGCCTACGACTCCCGATCATACTCCTGCTCGCTCGATGGAGCAGCTTACAAGCATTCCTGAACCTATCGATCCTGAACAGCTACGACAGCAGGTCAAAGATATTAATCAGCAATTACAGCAGCTAGAGCCCCAAGCAGAGCAGTTTCAGCAGCAGTACAACACATTGATGAATCTTGTACCTAATGTGGTCTCGCCAGATACACCGGAGGGCGAATCGGACGCAGATAATATAGTGTTGAAGCAGTATGGCGACATGCCTGCATTTTCTTTTCCCATTCGAGATCATGTAGAGCTGGGCGAGCTACATGGCTTATTTGATGCTGCCAGGGGAGTCAAGGTCAGCGGTAGCCGGCAATATTATTTGACCGGAATGGGTGTATTGCTGCATCGTGCTGTGCAGCAGCTTGCCTTTGATCTGCTGCTCCGTAAAGGCTACACGCCATTAGAAGTTCCGATGATGGTCAGAGGCGCAGCACTGCAAAATACAGGCTTCTTCCCACTCGGTATGGATCAGACGTTCAAAATCGAAGGCGAGGATCACTGGCTAACCGGTACCTCGGAGGTCGCGTTGGTCTCGTATTATCAAAATGAGGTCGTCGATCTAAGCCATGGAGCAATCAAGCTCGCAGCCGCTTCGCAAAGCTTCCGTAGTGAAGTCGGCTCGGCAGGTAAGGATGTACGCGGCCTATATCGTGTACACCAATTTGCCAAGGTAGAGCAGGTTATTTTATGTGAAGCTGATCCAGAGCAATCGGAGCAGATTCATCACGAGATTACCGCCAATGCAGAGGAGCTCCTACAATTGCTAGAGCTACCCTACCAGATTGTAGCAGTCTGTATCGGCGATATGTCGCAAAAAACGTACAAGCAATACGATATCGAGACGTGGATGCCTGGTCGTCAGGCATATGGCGAAACCCATTCGTCGTCGAATCTTCACGACTTTCAAGCACGCCGTGCGAATATTCGCTATCGTACAGGGAATGGCAAGCTCCGTTACTGTCACACGCTTAATAACACCGCTGTCGCATCGCCACGCATCCTAATTCCTTTACTGGAAAATCATCAACAGGAGGATGGAAGCATTTATATTCCGGTAGCGTTGCGTCCGTATTTGAATGGGTTGGAGCGTATTCAAGCGCCAAACCTGCATCATATTGAAGCTTAATTAGCCATTTAAACAATTAATCGGTCGAGGGCTTATCCTAACTGCTAACATCGCGATGATTCGTTTCGGATTCCGTTTTCAGGTGATTAACCTGTAGGTAAGAACGTTTGGTGATGATGGCAGAGGGGTTCCCATTCATCTGCTTATTTGCGAATGATCCTATTCATATAAAATAGCGCCGCTTCTTTATTAGAAGGGGCGCTATTTTCGCACAAGACTATTTTCATACATGTTTCTGCGACGATTCCGGCATAAAGATATATCATTGCTCCTCACTGCTCTAATGTATCTTTATACATTTTACGATACAATCCTATTCTACTTACTATTTAACCTTTCACCGACCCAGCAGCCAACCCTTCCACAATCCGATTACTCAGCAGCAAAAACGCCACCAGAATCGGAATAATGCTAATCATCAGCGTCGCGCCAATCGCACCCCAATCGGTTAAATACTGACCGACAAAGTTGTTCACCCCAACCGTCAGCGTTTTCCAACGATCCGAGCTAATAAATGTATTCACAAATACGAATTCATTCCAGTTATAGATCATATTAATAATCGCCGTTGTCGCAATCACCGGTGTCGTCAGCGGCAACACGATACGGAAGAAAATCCGATGCACCGAGCAGCCATCGATCACTCCTGCCTCCTCAATCTCACGTGGAATCGCCTGATAAAAGCCCAGCAAAATCATAATCGTTACCGGCAAATTAAACGCTGTATACGATAAAATGACCGAGAGCGGATTATCAATCAGATTCACATGCTTGAAAAAGTTAAACAGCGGAATCAACGTCGAATGCAGTGGAATCATCAAACCGATGATGAACAGTCCCAACACCAGCTTGCTTAGCTTCCAATGCATTCTTGTAATCGCAAAGGTCACAAAGCTCGCCAGCACAATCGTCAAAACAACCGCTGCTACCGTATACCAGACGCTATTGAGGAAATAAAGATTAATATGCCCCTGGCTCCATACCTTTGGATAATTTCCCCATTGCGGATTTTGCGGCAGTGCAAATGGCGACATGCCGAACACTTCCTGATTCGTTTTTAAAGAGAACAGGAACAGCCACAGCAACGGATAAATCTGAATGACAGCCAGAATACCGAGTATTAGATATAGAATACCAAAGCCAATTCGTCCTACCCATCTTGCTTTTACATGCGTGCCCGAGTCTGCATCGGATCGCTTACGTGCAGCCAATTCACTCATTGGTCCCTTCCCTCCTCAGTATTGGACATCTTCGTTCGATGCCGTCAGTTTGCGAATAAGCCAGGTCATCAGCAGACAGATCACCAGCAAAGCAAAACCAATCGCGCTTCCGTACCCGAAGTTGTATTTACTGAACGCTTCGCCATACATGTACGAAGCCATAACCTCACTCGCATGGTTCGGCCCACCGCCCGTCATAACGAAGATCAGGTCAAAATATTTGAGTGAGCCGACCAGTGCAAGAATAATCGTCACCTTGAACACTGGAGCGATAAGCGGCAACTTCACACGCGTCGCCACCTGCCATGCGGTTGCACCATCGATCGTTGCTGCCTCTACGACTTCCTCTGATACATTTTTTAGAGCAGCGTAGTAAATAATGATGTAGAATCCAGCATACTGCCATACAATCGGTACGAAGATCGAATACAGCACAATATTCGGATCAGACAGCCATAAAGGTGGATTTTCTACGCCAAATGCCATTAGTAGATTGTTCAGCATTCCGTTTGCCGGGTCATAGATTTTCGACCAGAGCTGTGCAATTGCAACCGACGATAGCAGCATCGGAATGAGATAAATTTTACGAAATAGATTAGCGCCTTTGATCCGGCTTGCCAGCACCATCGATACCGCTAAATAGATGAACAGGCTAAGCGTAGAGAAGATGCCGAGCAGTACCGAATGATATGTGCTTTTCCAGAACATGGAGTCGTGGATCAGCTTGTTATAATTGCCTAACCCGATAAACTTCATCGGCGCAAAGCCCTTCCAATCCATCATCCCATAGTATCCAGTAAGCACGAGTGGGACGTAGATAATGACCATAATTAATAGCAGTGCCGGCAGTACATACATCGCAATCGCAGCCCTGTTGGACATGACAGCTTTCATAATGGATTGCCTCCCTTTGATCCCATTCCACAGTGTAACGACGTTATTGCTGCTTTTCCTCTTCCAGCGCAGCCGCCGTCTGATCAACAAATTGCTGTGGTGTAATCTGCTTGCCGAACAGCGCCGCGATCAGATCATGATGCAGCTCCGCTACATTCGGACTCGCCTGAGTATCAAAGTACGTTGTTACGTTGGAAGCTCCACTCAAATCCTTCAAAATCTCCACATACATCGGATCAAGCTTCTTGTCTGCTGTATCCACCTTCGTAGCTGGAATCACACCTGCATCGGTCACCGATTTGTTGCCCCATTCCTTCACTAGAAAAGCAGCAAAGTCCTTCGCCTGCTCCTTCACCTGAGAATGATCTGCTACGAACAGACCGACACCCGGGCCACCCACATAGCTGTTAATATCTGTTCCTTTTCCACCCTCATACAATGGGAATTTGAAGTAACCAATCTTATCTTTAAATTCCTGCGGTACATCCTTGCTAGTCGTGTAGTTTGGCAGCTCCCATGTTGCTGTCAGGAACATCGCTGCCTGCTCATTCATAAAATAGCCCTTTGCTTCATCATTGGACAGACCGCTATTCCCTTTTTCAAATGTGTTCATATCCACCAGATTTTGAACCTCCGTCGCTGCTTTTAGAATATCTGGATCGTTAAAGCTACGTTTTCCTTGAATCACATCCGTCAGAATCGTTGGCCCACCGATGCGATCAGCCAGATACATAAACCAGAATGAGCCTGGCCAGCCTTCCTTGTTACCTACTGCTGCTGGAATGACTTTATTTTGATTCAACGTATTTACGATATTTTTGAATTCTGTGTATGTTTTAGGTACCTGGAGATTGTATTTCTTGAAAATTTCCTTGTTGTAGAAAATATAGGAAATGTTCAGCTCCAGCGGCATGCCGTATGTTTTGCCATCAATTGCGTATGATTCCTTCACACCCGGAATGAACGCATCCTTGAGGTTCGCATCAATTACATCATCCAGCGGTGTGAACAGCTGACCTTCCACGTAAGGCTTCAAAAAGCCGTCTGACCAGGTCATGCCTACATCCGGAAGCTCATTGGATGAAGCTAACACCTTGAGCTTTTCACGATATTGATCATTACCGAGAATTTCCGTTTGGATTTTCACATCTGGATGCTGTTTTTCGTAATCTTGAATAATATCGTTCACGATCGTATATTGCGCCTTCGAGCTACCCTCCGGCCACAAGTGCATAAATTTAATTACCGTCTGTCCACCACTAGCCGCATTACTACCATCCGCATTGTTGGCAGAAGAACCACAGCCCGCAAGGGCAAAAGACATCATCAGCAATACAGCCAACATTAGGGGAAGCGCTTTCTTTTTTAACAATGAAACTACCTCCTTTGTGGGTTCATAGCCGTTTGACTATAGCTCAAGTCTAGCAGTTGACTCGAATCCACATAAGGCAACAACCATTGGTAAAAATTCTCTTTTGTTTGGGGATTTGGTATTTAAAGTGGATTTATCCTGGTTAAATCGCATAGAGAGCTACAATCAATAGAGTCACAGTTTACACCCTCATCTGTAGTAGTATTTAGAAGCACATAGATAAAAGCAAAAATAACAGCAACTCCACCTGCTTTCCTTACCCTCTCAACGCACCGATTTACGATACGTGCTTGGCGTGATGCCTTCCAGTTCCTTAAATATTTTAATAAAATACTTCGCCGTCCGATATCCCGACTGCTCCGCAATATCACTGATCGGCAAGCTGGTCGAAATGAGTAGCTCCTTCGCACGCTGCATACGCTGACGGGTTACATATTCGCTGAACGTCAGCTCCATCTGCTCCTTAAAAAGCACACTCAAATAACTCGGATTCAAATGAATATAGTCGGCTAGCTCCTTCAGCGTCAGCTCCTCCTGCAAATGGGTATCGATATAATGGATTGCCTCTCGAATACGTTCCCCCGCTGTCTGGCTCTTCTCATTCACCTGGAGCAGCTTATCATCTACAACCTTCTCCATCATCGTCGCACGCGTCTGCTTCGCCTCCACTTCAAGCGCATTCTCCACAGCATCGATTAGATCCGACTTACTGATCGGCTTCAGCAAATAATTGACTACTCCAAGCCGAATTGCCTCCTGCGCATAGGCAAATTCTGAATACGCTGAGATTAAAATAACGACAGGCGTTTGCCCCTGCGCTCGTATTTGCTGTAGCATTGCCAGCCCCGTCATCTCCGGCATGCGAATATCCGTTAACAACACATGAATCTGCTGTCGACCGACAATATGAATCGCTTCCTCGCCATTCTCAGCCATAATCACCTGATACTTTCCCTCACACCACTGATCCAACACCTTTTTCAATCCCTGCCGTGTACGCGGCTCATCATCCACAATCAAAATCGTTTTGCTGTACATGCGATGCATTGCCCCCTTTGATCTAATCGTTATCTGTTCTAGCAAAACTCTGTTTAAGATATATTTTGATCCATCCTATCGTTTCCGGTTTATTTTACAAAAGACACGCCATCACCCATTAATCGGGCTCTGACTTACTGTGAAGCAAGCCTATGCTAGCGTATAGCTGGATGGACTATACAGCTTTTTTCATCCTACATCCGATCTCCCCGATACCATAATCTATACGCAGTTTGCTTTGATTCAATTCCGAATTGCAGCACATCGTGATGCATTATACTGTATCAAATGCTTGATCTTAAAGACACACTACAGGGCATTTTGGGCTACTGCTAGTTAGTTTTGTCTCAAGAATAGGAGATCACTCATTACCATCTACACTCAGGCTTTATGCATTGCGATCCACTATGCAGCTCGCTCTAATCTAACCTCCAGCTATCATGCTTCGGTGAACCACTATATAGCTTCATCTAACCTCCAGCTATCATACATCAGCAAGCTACTGTATAGCTTCATCCAATCTACAGCTGTCATACATCGGCGAGCTACTGTGTAGCTTCATCCGCCACATCTCTTTTTCTACGCTACTGATATTTATCCATTTTACATTACCTCCATATAGCTTCTACCCCTGCCTTACCTCAGCCGTATGAAATGGAATAACCAAGCTAATCCTTGTTCCCTTTCTAGATCGGCTCTCAATATGAATACGCGAGCCCTCCTGTTCTGGAAAATAAAGCTGTAGCCGCTGATACACATTCGATAAAGCAATGCCATTTCCATTCGATTCTGCATTCTTGATCTGCCCCTCGATCATCCCTCCATATGCCGAAAAGCCCCCATTTTCCATCGAGCGTTGCACACGTTCCAGCATCTCCGCTGACATGCCTGGCCCATCATCCTGTACAATGATCTGTAATTGCTCCCGCTCCTCCTGAGGCTCAGCCGATATCGTAATCGTACTGTCCCCTTTCTTATTTCCAGCTCCATGCAAAATTGCATTTTCCACCAATGGCTGAATAAGCAGACGTGGAATACGTACACCCAGAGCCTCCTTCGGTACCCTCACACGATAATGCAATCGCTCCCCAAAGCGCATTTTCATAATTTCCATATAATTATCGATATGCCGTAACTCATCTCGTAGCAGCACCCATTCATCATCATGCTGACGGGTAATCGTGTAACGGAACAGATTCGACATTGCCACAACCTGCTCAGCTAGCTCCTCCTGCTCCTTATCCTCCAATGACCAGCGCAGTGCATCCAGTGCATTAAATAGAAAATGCGGATTAATCTGTGCCTGTAACGCTTTAAGCTCACTCCGATTACGAATGATCTCCTTCTCATACACCATTTTGATCAAATGATTCGTTTCTTTAACCAGTTGATTATACGTGCTATTCAGCTCATTGATCTCGTTAACCGTGTTAATCTTCGGATTCAGCGTCATCGGCCCTGCAATCGCCTGCTGCATCGTATGAGTTAAGCGCACAATTGGCTTCGTAATCAGCGTCGATAGAAAATACGAACAAATAAAATAAATCACGATGCCAATTACTCCTGCATATACAATCCCGTTACGGAGCACATGAATACTTTCGTATAAAGCGCTTACAGGAGTTAAAATCAAAACCGTCCAGCCCGTAATCGCAGACAGCTGCCTTGCCATAATATACTGCTGCCCATCTAGCTCTACGATCGGCATCTGCTGCGGATGATCGATAATCGTCGTCAACGACCCATTATAGTTAGAATTAATCGTCTCCATATTCTGACCTAGCAAAATCGAATACTGATCTGCCGCACTCGCCAGCTGCTGATTAGCAAATTGAAAATAATAACGATACATACTCACAAGTAAATAGCCACCTGTCGTATAATGCTGCTCCATCAAATTCACCCGTCGAATCGCTAAAAAATAGTTCTTATCCGTCGGATCATCACCAAGCCAGACTAACCGCCCCCCAGCCTGATCGGCTCGTGCAATCCATTCTTCGGTAATCCGCCCGGTTGGACTTACCCCATCCAACGGCAAAATGCGCTCAGACTGCTTCGTATATAGCTCAAAAGAAGAGATACCATCCGAATTCGCCTGAATCGTATTTACAATCCCTTTTAGCTCCTGCCGATCCTTAAAAGATACTTCATTGTTATGATATCTACGTAGCAATACATTTTGCACATTCTCATTCGTCGTCACCAGTTTGGATACCATATTCACCTGTTCATATAACGATTCAAAGCGCCCATTTGCCTCCACCGCCACCTGCTGAATCTGATGCTCCGTGTTCGCCTGTAGCATTGAAGAAATCGGTCGAAACGTCATCACACTAACTACCAGCAACACAATCACCATCACAAACAGAAACACAAACAGCACCTGATTGCGAAGCGTATTCCATTTCCTCAACACATGCAGCATATTCATCGCCTTTCTTTCGCTTTAAACGCCAAATACGATCGTCATCTCTATTTATATGCTATCCATTTATATGCTACCAACCACTCTAATTCTTATATGCTACCAATCGCTCTAATTCGCACCCCTCACTCTGCTTGGCTTCCTATCACTCTTTTTAATAACGCTCTTGTGTGTAGCTCTTTTATGTGTAGCGCTTCTGTGTGTAGCTTGCTTATGTCTATCTTATTATTACGCTACTATTTATTTATTATTTTACTGTTCATTACTTTACTTTCTATCTTTGCATGTTTTCCTCTCCCATAGTTCTTCTCGCCCTCACTGCCTTACACTAAACCCTATCCTATAGCATAACGCAGACGACTCTATTATGTAATATACAATTAAAGGTAATACCAGAAAACAACAAAAAAAGAGACACGATCCATTATGGATCGTGTCTCTTCCTCATGTGCTTGGCGACGTCCTACTCTCCCAGGACCCTGCGGTCCAAGTACCATTGGCGCTGGAGGGCTTAACGGTCGTGTTCGGGATGGGTACGTGTGGAACCCCTCCGCCATCATCACCAAACGTTGTTGCACAGGTTAATCACCTGAAAACTGAATCCGAAACGAATCATCGCGATTTTAGAAGATAGGATAAGCCCTCGACCGATTAGTATTGGTCAGCTCCATGTGTTGCCACACTTCCACCTCCAACCTATCTACCTCGTCGTCTTCAAGGGGTCTTACATACTGGGAAATCTCATCTTGAGGGGGGCTTCACGCTTAGATGCTTTCAGCGCTTATCCCGTCCGCACGTAGCTACCCAGCGATGCTCCTGGCGGAACAACTGGTACACCAGCGGTGCGTCCATCCCGGTCCTCTCGTACTAAGGACAGCTCCTCTCAAATTTCCTACGCCCACGACAGATAGGGACCGAACTGTCTCACGACGTTCTGAACCCAGCTCGCGTACCGCTTTAATGGGCGAACAGCCCAACCCTTGGGACCTACTTCAGCCCCAGGATGCGATGAGCCGACATCGAGGTGCCAAACCTCCCCGTCGATGTGGACTCTTGGGGGAGATAAGCCTGTTATCCCCAGGGTAGCTTTTATCCGTTGAGCGATGGCCCTTCCATGCGGTACCACCGGATCACTAAGCCCGACTTTCGTCCCTGCTCGACTTGTAGGTCTCGCAGTCAAGCTCCCTTTTGCCTTTGCACTCTTCGAATGATTTCCAACCATTCTGAGGGAACCTTAGGGCGCCTCCGTTACATTTTAGGAGGCGACCGCCCCAGTCAAACTGCCCACCTGACACGGTCCCCGTACCGGATCACGGTACCAGGTTAGAACTCAGATGCGATCAGGGTGGTATCCCAACGGCGCCTCCAAGGAAGCTTGCGCTCCCTCTTCCTAGGCTCCCACCTATCCTGTACAAATCGCACCCCAGTTCAATATCAAGCTGCAGTAAAGCTCCATGGGGTCTTTCCGTCTTGTCGCGGGTAACCTGCATCTTCACAGGTATTAAAATTTCACCGGATCTCTCGTTGAGACAGCGCCCAAATCGTTACGCCATTCGTGCGGGTCAGAATTTACCTGACAAGGAATTTCGCTACCTTAGGACCGTTATAGTTACGGCCGCCGTTTACTGGGGCTTCGGTTCATAGCTTCGCTTGCGCTAACCACTCCCCTTAACCTTCCAGCACCGGGCAGGCGTCAGCCCGTATACTTCGCCTTGCGGCTTCGCACAGACCTGTGTTTTTGCTAAACAGTCGCTTGGGCCTTTTCACTGCGGCCCCCTCGTGCTATTCACACTACCGGGGCACCCCTTCTCCCGAAGTTACGGGGTCATTTTGCCGAGTTCCTTAACGAGAGTTCTTCCGCGCGCCTTAGAATTCTCTTCTCACCTACCTGTGTCGGTTTACGGTACGGGCACCTGCTTCCTGGCTAGAGGCTTTTCTTGGCAGTGTGAGATCATGACCTTCGCTACTGTAATTTTCGCTCCCCATCACAGCCTGGCCTTAAAGTGTGCGGATTTACCTACACACAAGCCTCACTGCTTAGACAGGCATCCATCAGCCTGCGTCACTACCCTCCTGCGTCACCCCGTTGCTCATAGCGGCTTTCGGTGGTACAGGAATTTCAACCTGTTGTCCGTCGACTACGCCTTTCGGCCTCGCCTTAGGTCCCGACTTACCCTGAGAGGACGAGCCTTCCTCAGGAACCCTTAGGTTTTCGGCGGATCAGATTCTCACTGATCTTTTCGTTACTCATACCGGCATTCTCACTTGAATTGTGTCCAGCACTCCTTACGGTATACCTTCAACCTCAATTCAACGCTCCCCTACCCCTGATGCAAAGCATCAAGCCATAGCTTCGGTGGTGTGTTTAGCCCCGTTACATTTTCGGCGCAAAGTCACTCGACCAGTGAGCTATTACGCACTCTTTAAATGGTGGCTGCTTCTAAG
Organism: Paenibacillus hunanensis; assembly: GCF_034055775.1. Lineage (NCBI taxonomy): Bacteria > Bacillati > Bacillota > Bacilli > Caryophanales > Paenibacillaceae > Paenibacillus > Paenibacillus hunanensis. The sequence goes on from NZ_CP139194.1 coordinate 5,037,183, forward strand.
CCAACATCCTGGTTGTCTGTGCAACTTCACATCCTTTCCCACTTAACACACACTTGGGGACCTTAGCTGATGGTCTGGGCTGTTTCCCTTTTGACAATGGACCTTAGCACCCACTGTCTGACTCCCGGAATAAAGTCTGCGGCATTCGGAGTTTGACTGAGCTTGGTAACCCTTGCGGGCCCCGCACCCAATCAGTGCTCTACCTCCGCGACTCATCTTCCGAGGCTAGCCCTAAAGCTATTTCGGGGAGAACCAGCTATCTCCGAGTTCGATTGGAATTTCTCCGCTACCCCCACCTCATCCCCGCACTTTTCAACGTGCGTGGGTTCGGACCTCCAGTACGTGTTACCGTACCTTCATCCTGGACAGGGGTAGATCACCCGGTTTCGGGTCTACGTCCACGTACTAAGTCGCCCTATTCAGACTCGCTTTCGCTGCGGCTCCGGCTTCTCACCTTAACCTTGCACGGGAACGTAACTCGCCGGTTCATTCTACAAAAGGCACGCCATCACCCATTAATCGGGCTCTGACTTTTTGTAAGCACACGGTTTCAGGTTCTATTTCACTCCCCTTCCGGGGTCCTTTTCACCTTTCCCTCACGGTACTGCTTCACTATCGGTCGCTAGGGAGTATTTAGCCTTACCAGATGGTCCTGGCAGATTCATACGGGGTTTCACGTGCCCCGCACTACTCGGGATCCGTCTCGGAGAGAACTTGATTTTAACTACAGGGCTTTCACCTTCTCTGGCGGGCCTTTCCAGACCTCTTCATCTACCAAACTCTTTTATCACTCCAAAGAGACGTCCCACAACCCCAAGAAGCAAGCTTCTTGGTTTAGGCTGTTCCGCGTTCGCTCGCCGCTACTGACGGAATCACTCTTGTTTTCTCTTCCTGAGGGTACTTAGATGTTTCAGTTCCCCTCGTCTGCCTCTCCACACCCTATGTATTCAGATGTGAGTCACTGGAGATGAATCCAGTCAGGTTTCCCCATTCGGACATCCCCGGATCAATGCTTGCTTACAGCTCCCCGAGGCCTTATCGTTGTTCGCCACGTCCTTCATCGGCTCCTAGCGCCTAGGCATCCACCGTGTGCTCTTACTAGCTTAACCTAGTTGGTGGTCTTCTTTACAGAAGAACCTATATCTTACATATTCATGACCGATCCTGTTTACACAGTGTCAGTTAAGAACAGTTTCTAAAACGCGATGTTTCGTTTCGGTATCCAGTTTTCAAGGATCAACTTGAAAGAGGGTTGCTCTTTCAAAACTGACAACGAGTGAGTGTCGGTCAACTAGTGACCCGCGTCTGATTACTCAAACGACTTATATTTGAATGTTTCCGCTCTCCGGAAACGATTCTCCATAGAAAGGAGGTGATCCAGCCGCACCTTCCGATACGGCTACCTTGTTACGACTTCACCCCAATCATCTACCCCACCTTCGGCGGCTGGCTCCTTGCGGTTACCCCACCGACTTCGGGTGTTGCAAACTCTCGTGGTGTGACGGGCGGTGTGTACAAGACCCGGGAACGTATTCACCGCGGCATGCTGATCCGCGATTACTAGCAATTCCGACTTCATGCAGGCGAGTTGCAGCCTGCAATCCGAACTGAGATCGGCTTTTAAGGATTGGCTCCACCTCGCGGCTTTGCTTCCCGTTGTACCGACCATTGTAGTACGTGTGTAGCCCAGGTCATAAGGGGCATGATGATTTGACGTCATCCCCACCTTCCTCCGGTTTGTCACCGGCAGTCTGCTTAGAGTGCCCACCATGATGTGCTGGCAACTAAGCATAAGGGTTGCGCTCGTTGCGGGACTTAACCCAACATCTCACGACACGAGCTGACGACAACCATGCACCACCTGTCTTGAATGTTCCGAAGAAAAGGCACATCTCTGCACCGGTCATTCAGATGTCAAGACCTGGTAAGGTTCTTCGCGTTGCTTCGAATTAAACCACATACTCCACTGCTTGTGCGGGTCCCCGTCAATTCCTTTGAGTTTCAGTCTTGCGACCGTACTCCCCAGGCGGAATGCTTAATGTGTTAACTTCGGCACCAAGGGTATCGAAACCCCTAACACCTAGCATTCATCGTTTACGGCGTGGACTACCAGGGTATCTAATCCTGTTTGCTCCCCACGCTTTCGCGCCTCAGCGTCAGTTACAGCCCAGAGAGTCGCCTTCGCCACTGGTGTTCCTCCACATCTCTACGCATTTCACCGCTACACGTGGAATTCCACTCTCCTCTTCTGCACTCAAGCCCTCCAGTTTCCAGTGCGACCCGAAGTTGAGCTTCGGGATTAAACACCGGACTTAAACGGCCGCCTGCGCGCGCTTTACGCCCAATAATTCCGGACAACGCTTGCCCCCTACGTATTACCGCGGCTGCTGGCACGTAGTTAGCCGGGGCTTTCTTCTCAGGTACCGTCACTCTCAGAGCAGTTACTCTCCAAGACGTTCTTCCCTGGCAACAGAGCTTTACGATCCGAAAACCTTCATCACTCACGCGGCGTTGCTCCGTCAGGCTTTCGCCCATTGCGGAAGATTCCCTACTGCTGCCTCCCGTAGGAGTCTGGGCCGTGTCTCAGTCCCAGTGTGGCCGATCACCCTCTCAGGTCGGCTACGCATCGTCGCCTTGGTGAGCCGTTACCCCACCAACTAGCTAATGCGCCGCAGGCCCATCCTTCAGTGACAGATTGCTCCGTCTTTCGTTCTCTTTCCATGCAGAAAAAGAAAGTATCCGGTATTAGCTACCGTTTCCGGTAGTTATCCCAGGCTAAAGGGCAGGTTGCCTACGTGTTACTCACCCGTCCGCCGCTAAGTCTCAAAGAAGCAAGCTTCTTATTAACTCCGCTCGACTTGCATGTATTAGGCACGCCGCCAGCGTTCGTCCTGAGCCAGGATCAAACTCTCCAATAAAGTGTTTGACGTGCTCATTTTGTTGCTGGCGAGAACATTGTTGTTCTCTATATTTTGAAGAACTAAGTTCTTCACTCACTCGTTGTTCAGTTTTCAAAGATCAAGCTCTTTCGTTGCCGCTCAGCGTCTCTCGCAGCAACTCTTATATCTTATCATTCCATCAACCATCTGTCAACAACTTTTTTTGAAGTTGTTTTCAAGCTCGTTTTGACGTGAGTTTGAAAAGCAGATTGTGTTGGCTACTTAGTGTAGCTAACCGGTTGGAAAGATTATTTTGTTCAGCCAGCAAACTTGTTTGTTTGTCGACCGGAATTAGAATATACCATAGATCGAAACAAGAAAGCAACCCCTTTTGTAAATTTATTTTATCAGGCTGACAGTGCTATCTTGTATTCTATCTTAATATCGCTTGTACTTCTTTATTGCACAGCTAATAATATAGCCTTTACTCATCCTAGCATAATAAGGAGAACCGTTAGCATTCAATCTGCGGTTTAAATTCTTCCCACTATAAATTAGGTAGTTATTGTATAGGTGATTTTCAATGCATTCTATTATCTATCTTAATAGATAGTAAGCTCACTTTTATATTTTTGTCTCCATGCTTTATTAGAGATGCCGATATGTTTGGTGTATACGCACACATTAGGTTAAGGCATCGTCTCTCAATGTCTCTCCATCGTATCTTATATGGTATGACTATGTTTTAATTCACGTTTATATCAGTATGCCTATATGCATAAGCATTCTTATATATCTTCTCTATACTTTAAATGAATTAGTTCTTATCATGTTAGAAGCTATTAGACGCCACATAGGTATGCATTACAAATTAGCTGGATATAATGGGGTCGTTATTTAAGCAAATGATCGATTTGGGGCTTTAGAGGAATAATCAGGACAATAAAGCCAGCTTAAAAGGATTTTGTTGTGCTAAAATATCAGGTAACTCTTAACTAAGGATGAGTTTGAATGAAAAAAACAGACAACGTTGCCTCCTAAATTCGTTTCATATTTAAAATTTAGGAGGCAGATCGAATGAGATTTAATCCAATTGATTTTAATACCTGGAAGAGAACGGAAACCTTTCACCATTATATGAATCAAAACACTTCATTTAGCCTGACGAATGAAATCGACATCCATGCTTTATATCAGTTTACCAAGCAAAAAGGATATCGCTTCTATCCTGTATTTATTTTCTTGATTACTAAGGTGATCAATTCACACGTTAATTTTAGAACGGGCTACAATAGTCATGGGGAACTGGGTTATTGGGATACGCTGGAACCACTGTATACTATTTTTGATCAAGCATCCGAGTCATTCTCTGCGATATCGACTCCTGTTGTAAGTGATTTTCAGACGTTTTACGATGCCTGCATTTCGGATATCGAAATCTATCAAGCTTCGGCTAAGCTATTCCCTAAGATGCCTGTGCCTGAAAATGTATTTTCTCTTTCGATGATTCCGTGGACGGCGTTTACTGGATTCAACTTGAATATTACCAATAGTCGTTACCTACTGCCTATTGTTACGGCAGGAAAATTCATTCATAAAGATGACTCTATCTTTTTGCCATTGTCGTTGCAGGTTCATCATTCGGTGTGTGATGGTTATCATGCTGGCTTGTTTATGAATACGGTTCAAGAGTTAGCCAGCCATCCTGGGAATTGGCTTTTATAGAGAAGAGCGACTTTTATAGAGAAGAGCGACTTTTATAGAGAAGAGCGACTTTTATAGAGAAGAGCGACTTTTATAGAGAAGAGCGACTTTTATAGAGAAGAGCGACTTTTATAGAGAAGAGCGACTTTTATAGAGAAGAGCGACTTTTATAGAGAAGAGCGACTTTTATAGAGAAGAGCGACTTTTATAGAGAAGAGCGACTTTTATAGAGAAGAGCGACTTTTATAGAGAAGAGCGACTTTTATAGAGAAGAGCGACTTTTATAGAGAAGAGCGACTTTTATAGAGAAGAGCGACTTTTATAGAGAAGAGCGACTTTTATAGAGAAGAGCGACTTTTATAGAGAAGAGCGACTTTTATAGAGAAGAGCGACACGATAGCTAGGTAGCTATCGTGTCGCTCTTCTTTGATTTCTCTAGATGCATCGTTGCTACAGATCAGTTCTTAACATCATTCATCGTTGTATATCGGATTCAAACATAGACTAAAGGTGAGCAGATTACTCTGCTCACCTTCATAGAAATACGATTAGATTATTCCGAACCGAGGAATACATAACGAGCTACAACGATGATCGCTAGAATCCACATCAGCCAGTGAACTTTCACTTTGTAGCCTGTGAAGGTGTTCGCGAAGAAGCCCAGGATTACGTAGGACAGAATACCTGCGGAGATACCATTGGCAATCCCGTTTGTGAATGGCATGAAGATAATAGTCAGGAATGCTGGGAAAGCTTGCATGAAGTCGTCCCATACGATATTACGAACCTGACTCATCATCAGTACACCCACAATGACCAGCGCTGGAGCTGTCGCTGCCGATGGAACCATCAGTGCCAGTGGAGCGATGAACAGTGCGAGCAGGAACAGTACGCCAGTTGTTACCGCAGTCAGACCTGTACGGCCACCTGCTGCAACGCCGGATGTACTTTCTACATAAGAAGTGATCGTACTTGTACCGAGAACGGCACCTGCACTTACACCAACAGCGTCAACGAGCATCGCTTTGCTGACTTTTTTCTCGCCTTCTTTACGGTTCTTGAACAGACCTGCACGTTCAGCAGTACCGACCAGTGTACCGAAGGTGTCGAACAGCTCGACAAAGGTAAAGATAAATACAATCTCGAACAAACCAAGACCAATAGCGCCTTTGATATCGAGTTGACCGACTGCCAGGTTATCGAACGACGGCAGCCATTGTGCATGCGATAGACTGCTCACATCGGTCAATCCCATTGGAATTCCGATCAGTGTCAATAACACGATCCCGATCAATAGTGCGCCGCGGATACGCATGACCATCAGTACACCAATCAGGAACAGACCGATCAGAGACAGCAGCGTATCTTTGTTATGAACGAAGTCGCTCAGAGCAAGCTGGAAGTTACCGCCTTTTACCGTTACCGGGCCAGCCAGCTGACTTACATCGGTTACGCCTGTTACTGTTGCGGATACGGAGATGACATTACCAAGCTTCAAACCGATGATGGTGACGAACAGACCGATACCGACGGTGATCGCCATTTTCAGTGAATGAGGAACGGCCACTAGTAGCAGCTGACGAACCTTTGTAATCGTTAAAATGATGAAAATAATACCGGATAGGAATACCGCACCCAGTGCAGCCTGCCAGGTGATCATACCATTGGAGCTAAGTACGACTGTCATAAAGTAAGCATTCAAGCCCATACCTGGTGCAAGTGCAACCGGAATGTTTGCAAATAGTCCCATCAAAATCGTAACCAGACCTGCACCTACCGCTGTGGCAAAAAATACGCCCTGTGCAGGAATACCCGCGCCGTCTGGTCCTAAGAACAGATTGTTAACGAACAAAATGTACGCCATCGTGATGAATGTTGTCAGACCTGCGATCATCTCTGTTTTTACATTCGTGCCGTGTTCCCGTAGCTTAAAGAAACGCTCCATAATGAATACATGTCCCCCTGTTTTTTTGAATATGGATAAGAAAACGACAAAGACCCCGATGCGTACGATTACTCATCGGGGTCTCTAGGTCAGATTGCACCTGCACTTCTGTTCCCGATCATGTATGTAGTAAACAAACGTTCCACTACTCTTAATCTAGCCCAGAAGCAACAGGTTATATATCTGAATTCCGTAGAGAGATCATTCCGGTGATCACGTAGAGACTCCTGTGCCCATTCACAGGATTATACGAAAACATTATAACTGTCGATATTGTGAAGCTTATCCGTGTTCATGTTGTTTTTGCCATATCGTTATGACTTACCTGTTACATTCTAGGATACTGTTTAGTTGTTGTCAATCGAAAAATACGAATGTTTATGTTATCGCTTCCTTTTATTGTTCGGTAATACTTTTGCAATTCCCCCTCATTTTGGATGTGCGTAGGAGTAAGCGCTATCGAATTGCTATTTTACCAGCATATAACGGGAACAAAATAGACAAACTGACTCAATTTCATGGGAGCTATCTTACTTTTTGTCTAATGCATAGGTAGAATGCTGCAAGTATGATGTTAGTCAACAGAACATGATGTAGACACATAACGTGAAAATAAAGAACTCAAGATCACAAATCAAAGGATTTAAGGTGTTATACTAACGCCGTAAGAAGTTATATTAACAGCGATTATGATAAAAACTATTTACATGTTCAATTATATGTCATCAATATTCCTAATCTTTATTGTATGGCTTGGATGTAGTTCGTAATGAGCTTGGATGTAGGTTGTAATGACAGATTGTATTTTGATGTAGGAGGCGATGATCGATGTCTACAATGCCTGTACCGTCAGTCGGAACGGGAATGCCAGAAATTCAGTTAAGTAATGTAGAGATGCGTTATCGGACGGGCAATACTGAGGTGCTGGCATTACATCAGGTTAGTATGGATATTGCTAAAGGCGAATTCGTCTCACTGCTTGGGCCCTCGGGTTGTGGTAAAACAACGTTACTACGCCTAATGGCGGATCTGCTGGAACCAACGACAGGCTCGGTTACGGTGGCAGGCGAGAGTGCACGCGAGGCAAGACTTGCGCGTAAGTATGGCATTGTATTCCAAAGTCCGGTGCTGTATGACTGGCGCAAGGTCAGGCATAATGTCGCGCTTCCACTTGAAATGATGAAGGTACCGAAAAAGGAACGTGATGCTCGTGCAATGGAGCTATTGGAGCTAGTTGGACTGCAAAGCTTTGCAGATAAATATCCGTGGCAGCTCAGTGGTGGAATGCAGCAACGTGCAGCGATTGCGCGCGCACTGGCGATGGAGCCGGAAATTCTGCTGATGGATGAGCCTTTTTCCGCACTGGATGAATTTTCACGCGAGCGATTAAATGAAGAGCTACTGTCGATCTGGAGCAAGGTGCAAAATACGATTGTATTTGTCACGCACAGTATTCCAGAATCGATCTTCCTGTCCGATCGGGTATTCGTGCTCTCCCCTCATCCAGGGCGCTTATCTGCAGTGGTAGATATTCCGCTACCCCGTCCACGCACACCGGAGATGCGTAATAGCCCTGAATTTTTCGAACTGATTGCAAGGATTCGAGATAGCTTTGAAGGGGTGTGAGTGAGGCGATGAGATCAGGAGCGTTATTCATGCGAAATCGATTCGTGCCTGCGCTGGTATGGATTGTAGCGATTCTGTTGTTATGGGAAGCAGGTTCGTGGGCGTTACTGAATCTGGCTCAAGTCCCATTAGCACAATCTAAGCTTCCTTATGTACATGCGATTTTGACAACGAGTGTACAGTATAGCGGAACTTTACTCAAGGAAGGCAGTGCGACCTTTGGCAATGCAGCGATTGGCTTTGTGATTGGAGCGGCAGCTGGCGTATTACTCGCGATCTTGATGAGCGTGTCACGCTGGATTGAACGCTTAACCTTTCCCTATGCGGTCGCTTCGCAAATGATCCCTATTTTAGGGCTGGCACCGATCATCTACGGTATTGTACGTGATGAATACATATCACGGATTATCATTTCCGGGTATATTACCTTTTTCCCGGTTGCGCTGAATATGCTGCGTGGTCTGCGCAGTGTCGAGCCGTCTGCACTGGAATTGATGTATTCGTATGCTGCCACGCCGTGGTCGGTGTACTGGAAGCTTCGATTTCCAGCCGCTCTGCCAAGCTTATTCAGTGGATTAAAAATCGCTGCTCCCCTCGCAGTAACTGGAGCTATTCTGGTAGAGCTGATGGGTGCGCAGCATGGTATCGGCGTAATCATGCTGCGCAATCTGTATTACGGCCCCTCTCATGTGTATATGTTCTGGTCGACTGTCGTTGTAGGTGCATTACTTGGCATTCTGAGCTACTGGGTGATCAGTCTGATCGAACGCATCATTGCACCCTGGCAGCCGGAGTTCCGAACACGAGGAGGTGAACAGTAATGGAAAATGGATATACTCGCACGCCATCTGCTACAGAATCGAGTCATCCTTCCACTTCCGCTCATTCGCCTGCCTCAACTTCACATTCTGCATCTCGATCATCCGATCATTCCACTTCACAAGCAGCTCGCTCGGATCGCCGCTCGTCCCCCTGGCAGACACTTATAAATAGCTCGACCATCTGGTTGCCCTTGCTCGCGGGTGTATTGTTCTTACTATTATGGCAGCTGGAAGTGTTCCACCGCATACTTGATCTGAAAAAGTACCAGCTTCCTCTCCCCTCTGCTATTGCTAATGCGATGATGGAAAATTGGAGCATGCTCCTTTCCTATACTGGGTATACGCTGACCGAAGCGGTACTCGGCATGTTATGCGGCTCAGCACTCGGCTTTGTCATCGCACTAATCGCTACAGCATGGCCGCGCTGGGGTGGGGCGAGTCTGATCGTGGTTGCAGCGATGAATGCCGTGCCGATCGTTGCACTGGCTCCAGTGATGAATCTATGGTTTGGTGATGGCATCGGCTCCAGAGTGGCGATTGTGACGGTCACTACTATGGCGGCGATGGCGATCAATGCTTATAAAGGAATGACCTCGGTCAATCCGCTCGCACTCGATCTGATGCATTCCTATGCTGCTGGACGAGTAGGGATCTTTCGTTATTTGCGGACTCAAAATAGCTTGCCGCATGTATTCACCGCGCTCAAAATCAATGCTACCGCGAGTATGATCGGTGCGATCGTCGGTGAATTCTTTTTCTCCTCGCAAGGGCTTGGTTATCTACTCTCCAACTCGATCAAGGTTGCCAAAATGCCGCTTGGCTGGTCATGTATCGTACTGGCTGCTATCGCTGGCGTGATCTTCTATCTCATCGTAGAACGACTGGAAAAAGGGCTCATTCGCTGGCATGCATCACAGCGTGTTGAGACAAAATAACGCTCAACATGCTGGTTCACAGGCATCGAGCAATACGCTTATATAGCAAGATGTATAAAGCAGCATGGCTCTGTGCCATGAAAGGGTACGCATCTGGAGAGTGGTAGCACATACGATAGATCCAGAAATATCTATTGTAATCGAATATACAGGGGGGCATGGATGAATGAAGATGATGGGTTGGAATACACGGATGAGTATGCTGCTGATAGTTGTATTATCGCTATGTCTGATCGTGGCAGGCTGTGGAGGCAGCAGTAATGAAAGTACAAGTGCCGCCGGACAAACAGGCAGCACTGAAGCGTCGGCAGAACCAGTCACCGTCAAGCTTCAGCTCAAATGGGTACCACAGGCGCAATTCGCTGGCTATTATGTCGCACTGGACAAAGGCTATTACAAGGATGAGGGCTTGGATGTACAAATTCTGCCCGGCGGCCCGGATATTGTACCTGAACAGCAGGTCGCCGGTGGCTCAGCCGATATCGGTGTCGATTGGGTTGCAAGTCTGCTGACCAGTCAGGAGCAGGAAATGCCGCTCGTGCAGATCGCCCAAATTTTCCAAAAAAGCGGATTGGTGCTGATCTCTAAAAAGTCTGCCAACATCCAATCTCCTGCTGATCTCAAAGGCAAAAAGGTGGGCAACTGGATGGGCGGCAATGAGTTCGAGGTGCTGGCATTATTCGATAAATACAAGCTCGACCCGAATAAAGACCTCAGCTTCACGAAGCAGGGCTTTACGATGGATCAGTTCCTAAATGGTGAACTTGATGCCGCTTCCGCCATGACGTATAACGAATACCAGGTCGCCATCGAATCCGGTGTGAAGGCGGATGATATGAATGTGATCGATATGAATAAGGAAGGCGTTGCGATGCTGGAGGACAATCTGTTCGCCAATAGCGAATGGCTGGCAAACAACAAAGAAACTGCCGCCAAGTTCGTGCGTGCTTCACTCAAGGGCTGGCAGGATGCTATCAATGATCCAGAGGGTGCAGTCGATATCGTGATGAAGCAGGCTGAATCGGGCAGTACAACGAAGGAGCATCAACTCAAAATGATGCAGGAGGTTGCAAAGCTAATTCTACCGGATGGCTTTGATAAAACAAAAATGGGCTATACAGATGGCACCATGTTCAAGCAGACCGCAGATATCGCGCTCAAATTCGGCGTGATCAAGCAGGCTGCGGATACAGAGAAGGCTTATACCAATGAGATTATGGATATGGCTACACAATCGAAGTAGTTTCTTTTAACTTTCTATTCGCTTAGCCATTCTATTGGCACCATCCATTTCACTATTCATCTCACTACACTACATTTCGGCGGGTAGCTCTGCTCCATAACGGCTACCCTCGAATGCTCAGGAGGAACACAGGATGATCAAGTCAGCCATTAACAGTGAAGCCGCTCTGCAAAAGGATCGTCAATATCTATGGCACAATATTACGCCCTATAACGAAGCCGCTCCGCCGATGATTGCGGAATCAGGACAGGGTGCCTGGATTACCGATATTCATGGAAAACGCTATATGGACGGTATGTCTGGACTATGGTGTGTAAATGTTGGTTATGGACGCAAAGAGCTTGCCGAAGCCGCATACGAGCAAATGATGCAGCTTCCTTATTTTCCGCTCACCCAAAGTCATATGCCTGCGATTCGACTTGCTGAAAAGCTGAATGAATGGCTGGGCGATGAATATGTTATTTTCTTCTCTAATAGTGGCTCGGAAGCGAATGAGGCTGCTTTTAAAATGGTACGCCAATATCATCAGCAGACCGGGCAGCATTATCGCCATAAATTCATTTCCCGCTATCGTGGTTATCATGGCAGTTCACTTGGCGCATTGTCGGCAACCGGACAGGCACAGCGTAAATACAAATACGAACCGCTCACCTCGGGCTTTCTACATGTAGCCCCACCCGATAGCTACCGCCGTCCAGCCGGGCAATCGGTAGAGGAATTCAATCTACAATGTGCACAGGTCATTGAGGATACGATTATCTGGGAAGGCGCGGAGACGGTGGGCGCGGTGATTATGGAGCCCGTTATTACCGGAGGTGGCATTATTGTACCGGAGTCGATCTATCTGGAGCGTGTGCAGGAGATTTGTAAACGGCATGGTGTGCTGCTTATTATCGATGAGGTGATCTGCGGGTTCGGACGTTCCGGGCAAAAGTTCGGCCATCATAACTTCGGCATCAAGCCGGATATCGTTACGATGGCTAAGGGATTGACGAGTGGGTATTTGCCCTTGTCTGCTACCGCAGTACGCAAGGACATCTATCAAGCGTTTAAAGATCCGGAGGATGAGTATTCGCATTTTCGTCATGTGAATACATTCGGTGGTAATCCAGCGGCATGTGCGCTTGCACTACGTAATCTGCAAATTATCAAGGAAGAGCAGCTGATCGAGCGTGCGCGTGTACTCGGTCAACGGCTACGCGATGCGCTTCAGACGCTAGTCGATCATCCGTTGGTCGGCGATATTCGTAGCTTCGGTCTGCTGGCAGGGGTTGAGCTGGTAGCGGATAAAGCGACAAAGCAGCCTGCTTCGCTTGATATTGTGAAAAGTATTATCGCAGGCTGTAAGCAGCATGGGCTGATTATTGGCAAAAACGGTGATACGGTGGCAGGCTTCAACAATGTGCTGACATTTGCTCCACCGCTGGTGTGTACGGATGAGGATATGGAGTTTTTGATCACTACTTTTTTGAGGGTAATGGGGGAACACTGATCGATGTTGGGAGACACCACTTCGGGAAGGAATAAGGGGATGGACTCGGGTGGAACCGCGGGAATCTACTGGATTAGGATTAAATGTAGATTCCCGCCCCTCCAAAGCGGTAAGATATTTTGCTTCGCAAAATCACTTTTTCATTGAACCTCGTGTTAGGAAACCACTAACACTGCAAGTCGTCCTTTCCCCTTATTTCCTTCCCGCAGTGAAGTGCTTATCGCAAAATCGATCAGCGCTTGTAGCAGGGAGAGATGGGATTATTGCTACATTAATTAAATTACTCCATTCCTTATAATACTCGTTATCTTACAATCGGTACGGAGCTTGATTGTATTGCACTTCTTATAGAGAAGATTGCATATGAGGCAGGCTTAGCTTTTCGGGATAGAGCAATTGATAGGCGCGCAGGGCGACTTGGATGGAGATGCGGTTTTCGGGTGACATGAAGTCTTCGCCTAGCAGCTCGGTGATTTTGTCGAGTCGGTAGTATAGGGATTGGCGGACGATGAATAGCTTCTGGGCGGCGATTTGTTTGGAGCCGTCGTGGTCGAGATAGACGCGTAAGGTGAGTAGTAGCTCGCTGCCTTTGGATTCATCGTGATCGATCAGTGGGCCGAGATAGTTGCGGACAAAGGTTTGCAGGCGCTGCCCATCATTTAAGCTGAGCAATAATTGATATACACCTAGCTCCTCGTAAAAGAGCACTCGACTGCCTGAGCATGAATAGACTGATAGCGCCTGCACCGCTTCCTGATAGCTGGTGGAGGCGTTTTTCAATTGTTTGTTTGCTTTGCTTACGCCTATGATCAGTTGCAGGTCTTTGAGCTTATCGTCAGAGCGAATATGGCGCAGTGCATGTATCGCCTGCTCCAGACGTGGCTTGGCTGGCATGCGTGGCTGCTTATCGAGAGCGATCACGGCAAGGCGGTTATTTTTGAGTGTGATCAGCGGATGGAATAGATATTGCTCGAAGATGGAACGCAGCACAATCGACAGGTGAAAGGTGATCGATTCCCATTCGTATTCCGAGCTACTCCAGCGTACATCCTGCGGATTCTCGATCTCGATCAAGCATATGCGATAAGGCAGATCATTCATCGCACCAAAATCAGGGCCGATCAAGCTTTTCAGTCGATGCTCCTCCTTCAGGCGTCCGTTGATCAATTCCTCCACCCATAGATTTTCCGAAAAGAGACGACGCTCCTCCATATATCGTGTACGCAGTAGCTCCTGAGCAATAGACAGCGCCGCCGAATCCAGCAGCAGACAATCGTATTCCTGCGGACGATGCGGACAGATCATCATAATATATGCCCATGTCTGATCGAGTGCCCCGACCGGCTTTAATACTAGCGTCTCATTACCGAACTCGCGAAAATAAGGTGCGGCATCGGGCTCCATCCCTTCCTTCCCTGCTTCAAATGCAGTAAATTTCTCCAGCCAAGCGCGCTGCTTATCCGGTGCAATCGGTGGGTAAAAGGTCGGCTTGCCGCCCATTTGCACATACATAAGCTGATTACCTGTGCTACGGTGTAGCAGCTGCAATACTTTACTCGTGCCCTGCGAGCTAAGGGTTAACCGATTAAACTCGCGCGAAATCCCCTCCAAATCCTGTAGCAGTCGGTGATGTCGATTAATCAGTAAAGAATGTAGATCCAGCGTAATATCCACAAAGCGGACCGTCTTGGTGAATACGATTAATGGAAATTGATGCTGATCTGCCAGCTCCATCATTTCCTTTGGAATCTGATCAAAGTATTGTCCCAGCTCAATACATAGGCAAGCCGCACGCTTCTGCACCAGATCACGCATAAAGGATAATGCTGACTCCAGATCGGTATGAAAACCCAGCCCGGTCGTCAAAATCATCTCTTCTCCATGAATTAGACTCTCGATATTGGCGCTCTCCAGCACATGCACCCACCGGATCGTACGATGTAGTCCAGCGCTTCCTCCGACTACCTGAGCTTCCCCAAACAGCGGACGTGTCAATGCATCGTTGATCGTAAACATACGTTGTCCATTCATTTGTTCTCCCCCCCACCTGCTTGAATGGTAATCTACCGTCTTCCTGCCATCGATGCCGTAAAAATTAAACTTTTGAAATTAGACAGTCTGTCTAATGTAATAAAATCTCCAATTCACTATAGTTTGTATAACTAATGTCAGTATATATAACTCTTATTTAGTGAATTCAGTTCGATAATGAACTATTATATTTCATTTTGTTAACTTTAGTTACACATTTTCTTGATTTGATGTGAATTATTTTATGTAAATGTCTATTTTTAAAGATTATAGAACAGAATAGCTACGTATAGCTCACATAATATCGAATAAAGCTGTCCTGTATTGTTATCCCATTCCCTGTATGCCCATATTCCTTTCCATATCGGATATTCCAAAAGGAGGCTGACCTATGAAGCATTCTGCAATCACCGCATTTTCGCCGGATATGTTCATGCACAATTTTGCTGAAGCAGAGCCAGGACTAACATCTAAAGGAGCCGTCGAGGAATCGAATCGCTGTCTTTACTGTTATGATGCGCCCTGTATCAAAGCATGTCCGACCAGCATCAACATCCCCTCCTTTATCAAACGAATTGCGACCGATAATCTACGCGGTGCGGCAACGACGATTATGGATTCCAATCCAGTCGGTGCTAGCTGTGCCCGTGTCTGTCCGACAGAGGAATTATGTGAAGGTGCCTGCGTGCTAAATGATGCATCGGCTCCGATTCAGATCGGAATGCTTCAGCGCTATGCTACCGATTGGGCGATTGCTAACGATGCCGAGCTGTTCAAGCGTGGCACGGATAATGGATACAAGGTTGCTGTTATTGGTGGTGGGCCTGCTGGTCTATCCGCTGCTCGCGAGCTGGCACGTCAGGGCATGAGTGTGGTGATCTATGAGGCACGTGAGCAAGCAGGAGGTCTGGATACATACGGCATCGTGTCCTTCCGTCTTCCACAATCGATCTCACTCTGGGAAGTGGAGCAGGTGCAGAAGCTCGGAGTAGAGATCAAAACAGGTGTACGCGTAGGCACCGATATTGCCGCGGATGAGTTGCTGGAGCAATACGATGCCGTCGTGCTAGCCGCTGGAATGGGCTATGTACCGCCAATCGGTATCGAGGGTGAGCAGCTTACAGGTGTATATGATGCGATCAAGCTGGTCGAGCAAACGAAAATAGGATTGCCATCGGTGAATATGATCGGACAACATGTCGCTGTGATCGGTGCAGGGAATACGGCTATTGATGCCGCTACCTGCTCCGTACGACTTGGTGCCGCCAATGTAAAAATGATCTATCGCCGTACACGAGAGGAAATGACGGCGTACGATTTTGAATACGAGTTTGCCAAGCAGGAAGGTGTAGAGTTCCGCTGGCTCACCTTGCCTAAACGCATCGTGGGCGATGATGGCGGTAAGGTCACTCATCTGGAATGTGTGCAGATGACTCTCACTGGCGAAACAGGCAAGGATGGTCGACTCATTCCTATGCCAGTCGAAGGCTCGGAATTCCTGTTGCCGGTTGATGCTGTCGTACTGGCGATTGGTCAGGAGCGCCAGCTCAGCTTGATTGAGCATTTTGGACTCAGCCACACATGGGGTGTCGTTGAGGTGGACGATCATACGTATCGTACCTCTCATCCGAAGGTGTATGCGGCAGGCGATATTATTTTCGGTGCCGGTCGCGGCGAGGCGATGGTCGTATCTGCGGCTCAGCAGGGTAAGCTAGCCGCTCATGCGATTATTCGTGAGCTACTACCTCAGACCTCACCAGCGATAAGCTCCGCAGTATAATGTTTTCCAATATACAGCCTGTGTAAAGTCCGAATGCACTCTAATCTAGTCCGAATATACTTTAATCTATGTAAGAAAAAGGCGTACTTCTGGCTGAACTATCGGTTCATCGGAGTACGCTCTACGATAAGCCCAAGCGAGTTCACATATGACTGGAGGTCATCAACTATGGCAGATCTGAGCACTAATCTTGCAGGCATTCGCTCGCCCAACCCGTTCTGGCTGGCTTCCGCGCCACCGACCAACACTGGCTATCAGGTACAACGTGCCTTTGAAGCAGGCTGGGGTGGTGCCGTCTGGAAAACGCTGGGCGATCCGATCATTAATACATCCTCTCGTTTTGCAGCGGTTAGCTTTAACGGACAGCGCGTAGCCGGCTTCAACAATATCGAGCTGATTACCGACCGTCCACTTGATGTGAATCTCAAGGAAATCTATGAAACGAAGAAGCGTTTTCCCAACCATGCGATCATCGCTTCATTGATGGTGGAGCCGAAGCAGGAAAAGTGGCATGAGATCGTCAAGCGTGTCGAGGATGTCGGTGTAGATGGATTAGAGCTGAACTTCGGCTGTCCGCATGGGATGGCAGAGCGCGGGATGGGTGCAGCCTCCGGGCAGCAGCCTGATCTGGTCGAGGCGCAGACACATTGGGCAAAGGAAGTGGCGACCACACCTGTTATCGTCAAGCTCACGCCGAATATTACGGACATCACCGTGGTCGCTCGCCATGCTGTGCGCGGCGGTGCGGATGCGATTAGTATGATTAATACGATCAATAGCCTGGCCGGGGTGGATATCCATACATGGAATACGATTCCCCATGTGGGTGGACAAGGTGCACACGGCGGCTATTGCGGCCCTGCGGTCAAACCCATTGCCCTTAATATGGTCGCAGAGTGTGCACGTCATGCGGATATCGGTGTACCGATCTCTGGAATTGGCGGCATCTCAACCTGGCAGGATGTGGTGGAATTCATGCTGATGGGCGCTACTGGTGTACAGGTATGTACTGCGGTTATGCACCATGGTTTCCGTATCGTTGAGGATATGATCGATGGATTAAGCAATTATTTGGATGAAAAAGGATTAGCTTCGGTGGAGGAGCTAATCGGACGCTCGGTACAAAAGTATTCGAACTGGGGCGATCTGAACCTGAACTATCAGGTGGTAGCACGCATTAACGAAGATAACTGCATCAACTGCAATAAGTGCCATATCGCCTGTGAAGACGCATCCCATCAATGTATTGATATGCTGACCAATGCAGACGGCAAAAGTGTGCTTCAGGTACGTGAGGAGGATTGCGTAGGCTGTAATCTGTGCTCGATCGTCTGTCCGGTAGATGGCGCGATTGATATGGTTGCGATTGAGAACGACCTGCCACCGATGACATGGAATGAGCGTCAGCGCACGATTGCCTCACTGAATGACGCGTACAATGTGGAGGTGATGTAATGAAGAAAATCATCAAGAACGGTACGATCGTGACCGCATCGGAAACGTATAAAGCGGATATGCTGATCGAAAATGGCATCATTGCGAGCATCGCTGTACAGCTCGATGCACCGGATGCCGAGGTGATCGATGCTACTGGTTGCTATGTATTCCCCGGTGGTATTGATCCGCATACCCATCTGGATATGCCGTTTGGCGGCACGGTGACACGGGATGACTTTGAATCCGGTACGATGGCCGCGGCATTTGGTGGAACGACGACGATTATCGATTTTTGCCTGACCAATAAAGGCGCTTCTTTACAAAGTGCAGTCGATACCTGGCACGCCAAATCGCATGATAAGGCAGTGATCGATTACAGCTTCCACCTGATGATCTCGGAAATTAACGATGAGGTGCTGGCAGAGCTGCCGATCATTATGGAAAATGAGGGCATTACCTCGTTCAAGGTATTTATGGCGTACAAAAATACGTTTCAAGCTGATGATGGCACCCTATTCAAAACGCTACAAACCGCACGCCGCGAAGGTGCACTCGTTATGGTGCATGCCGAAAATGGCGATGTGATCGAATACTTAATCGAGCAGGCACTGGCTGCCGGACAGACCGATCCAATCTATCATGCGCTCACTCGCCCACCCGAGCTGGAGGGCGAAGCAACCGGACGCGCGATCTATCTGACCGAGCTAGCAGATTCACAGCTCTATGTAGTGCACGTCACCTGCGCGGATGCTGCTCTGAAAATTGCCGAGGGTCGTAAAAAAGGACTCCGCATCTACGGCGAAACCTGTCCGCAATATCTGGTACTGGATCAAACCGATCTGGAAAAGCCCGACTTTGAAGGTGCGAAATATGTATGGTCACCTCCATTACGTGAAAAATGGAATCAGGAGGTACTGTGGGATGGCCTATGGAGCGGAAGCCTGCAAACGATCGGCTCGGATCAATGCTCGTTCGACTTTAACGGTCAAAAGGAGCTAGGACGTGGCGATTTCTCCAAAATTCCGAATGGTGGCCCGATTATCGAGGATCGATTCAGCATTTTATATTCGGAAGGTGTGGCAAAGGGGCGAATTTCGCTCAATCAATTTGTATCGATGATCTCGACGACGAGTGCGAAGCTGTTCGGGATGTTTCCGCAGAAGGGTACATTGTCGATTGGTAGTGATGCGGATATCGTGATTTTCGATCCTACCGTGAAACGCACACTGTCTGCCAGCACGCATCATATGCGCGTCGATTATAGCGCCTTTGAAGGGTTGGAGGTGACGGGCGAGCCGATATCGGTGCTGAGTCGCGGTGAATTTGTCATTCGGGATAAGCAGTTTGTCGGTGTGCCGGGTAGCGGACAGTATCTGCACCGTAATCGCTTTGAAGCACCGACTACACTTGATCCCAAGCCTAGCGCTGAAAAAGTGTCCAGTGGAGGGATGTCCTGATGTCTGCCTTTGCTGAATTTGAACAAGAAAAGCAACAAATCGATGCCATTCTCGCCCAGGGCTATACAATCGCAGCGATTCAGGAAAATCTGGATGGTGCTCTGCTGCATTTTATACAGGCTAGCTCTCATGCGGAGCGTACACAGCTACAGATTCTGACTGCGGATGCACGCAAATATGTGACCACGCTGCTATTCGCCAGACAGACACAGCTTGCGCCGGGATAATCGATTATCACAGGCAATCTCATGAATGACGTAACAGGTGTATGCTACAGAGCAGATCGATGCTTCCCTGTATCGTACTGTCTCTGCTTTAGCATAGAATTACTCGCTTGGCCCTCATCCTCCCCCATAGGATGCGTTGTACTTTACTCCATATTTTGAAGCGATTCTGCACCAGCAGATGACTTTGAAATATGGAGCTTTTTTATGTTATTTCCTAGTAATTTCATAAAAAGGTGTAACGATTACACGAAACGAGTCGTCTATAAGTATAAGTCGCAAATTGACAATCCCGATAAAAGGAGTGTTCAACATGAGATCGACCTACAAAATCACAACACTCGGTGCAGCTATGGCGGCTGTACTCCTGCTCGGTGCATGCAGTAATGAGGCTGCAACAGGTACCACTGGACAGACGAATCCCCCTGCTACCGGGCAATCGACCGCAGAGACAGGGACAGAGGCTACGACGACTGATCCAACTGCATCGACTGGAACAACAGATAGCGATGCGACAACCGAAAACGAGCCTGCTACCGAGGCAGCTGGCAGCACGACTGAAATGGGTACAGACGCAGAATCGACTTCTTCAGCTTCCGCTACACGTCCTGAAAAGGAAACATTCGAGCTTATGACAGAAGGCACACTTGAAAAGCGTACAGCCAAGCTTCAGCAGGGTGACGGTTATTCAATGTATGTATTTGATGCGTACACGCTGGACAAGCAAAAAAGCCGCTTACAGCTAACAGCCTTCCCTCAGTACCATGTAGAGATTACAAAGCTGGATAGCAAAGCGAATATTGACGAGCTACGCAAGCAAGGTAAAGAGGCATTAAAAAAATACGGTAGTGCGAAGGAATATAGCGGCGATCAGCTATACGAAGACCCGATGGTTGGAGCCAAGCTCTATTTGCAGGTATCCAGCGACAAAGGCACGTATGATTTTGTCGTATGGGAAGCCAAGGATGGGAGTCAGTATACATTCCTGATGATCATGCCACAGGGAGAAGCCTCGGAAACATTCCGTCTGCCTGCGGTAACCTCCCTGTCCACGATTGCAGCAGATTCCGCTTCTTGATTAATGCGATAATGTAGATGGGCAAGCAACGCTGGATAATGATAGATGGAAAATAAGGACTTTACGAGTGGTGCTTCCCTTAGTGGAGGCACCACTCACCACTCACCACTCACCACTCACCACTCACCACTCACCACTCACCACTCACGTTTAAGGATAATGAATCGAGCCCTTCACTGCAACACGCAAACCTTTACGTGTCTCCAATACACGCACTGGAACGCGCAACCCTTCCTGAAAGCGACTACGATGAATGGAATACACGATCACAGTGGCTGTCGTCTCCACCGGCAAACGAGTTCTCGATTCAATACGCAGACGCAATTGCAGCTCTGGCTGCCCGGAGTGATAATTCCCTGTAGGGATCACATCTAAAATATATCCCTGTGCCGCATAGCCCTCCTCCACCGTACGCTCCATATCATACTCACGATTCTCGCGCCGCTGTATGCGAGGTAGCACAACAATCGCAAACAGAAATAACACCAGCAAGCCGATGCAGCTCAGGATTAGTGTTAGAGATATCGTATTCATCGCTGTGCCTCCTTCCATGATGTTGCCTGATGCTTTAGACGTGCTGCTCTATGCTGCTTTATAAAAGTATCCTTTGTTCATTCCTATGTCCAAGCGTCACATGAATAGTTAATGGAGCTTATCTAGCCATCACATGGTTCATCATTTTGAATATTACCAATTTTGTTATATTATTGAATACAAATCATAAGGGGGTGAATAGGATGATATGCAAAGCTTGTGAAGGCAGTTCATTTATTCAAGCAACCGACTACATAAACCTGCGTCCGCTCGATAAAAAGCTCGCAATCGGTTCTGAGAAAATCTACACCGTGTGCGAAGACTGCGGCGAGGTCGCATCGATCAAAATTACGAATCCTGAAAAGTTAAAATAACCTGATGGACGAACAGGTAGAGCAAGAACGAAGACCTCTTGATGAGGTCTTTTTTATGTAGGATGGACGTATGGTATATCACGGTCAGCTATTCAGATGGCGTCTAAGCTGGTATGCGTTATATAAACCTATAACCTATACGCCTGTCTATAGTTAGACTCGGTATGAATCACCTTTGAGAGGTAGCAGTTAAGTTAAGCTGGTCTCTCTTTATATTATATCAGTCTATATCCGTCCTGGTGCTGATTCTTGTAGTCTAGTTAACCGCTTGAGGAATAGGTCAATCACTCTGTACATCATAGTATTCGATCTGATTATACGGCGGTAATATATGGCTGTAATGGACATAGACAATCTGCTTAGTGGCAAACATTGAATGACTAATCCTTGATAACTAATAAATAAGGATAGCATAGTGCATGGAATCTGTAAGATCGTTACTATGAAAACGATTGACATATATATTTTAACCAGAAAAATTACTCAGATTATTTAATCAATGATGATTACATTCGATAATATACGATATCTAACATTACCCCAGCTTATATCCCCTTTTCAATCTATCAAAATAATAACAATACTATAACAAAAATGTGGTAACGATTGACACATTACGAACCATGTATATAATAACTTATACGAGTAAGCGATTGCAAAATCGTTTTACAGGAACGTTTATGTTGAGGGGAGCATTAACGATGGGTAAAAAGCTAACGTTATTCAACAAGGTGTCGTATGGATTCAGCGATCTTGGTAACAATCTGGTCTTTGTCGCGGTGACGAACTATCTGATGTTCTATTACACCGACGTTGTGGGTATGGGCTTAGGTGCGATCGGACTGCTGTTTCTGATCATTCGGATTGTGGATGCGGTGTCTGGTCCTGTGTTTGGTGTGCTGGTGGATAAGACGAATACACGCTTTGGCAAGGTACGTCCGTGGTTTCTGTGGATGTCGATCCCCTATGCGATCTCAACGATACTGCTCTTCTCGATCGGCTCCTTTCATCAAAATCTCCAAATCCCGCTCGCTTATATCACATACGGCATTTTCTCACTCTGTTATGTTGGATTAGGCACCGCGATTAATGCGATCTTACCTAGCCTGAGTGCCGATCTAGGTGATCGTGCGCAGGCGAATATGTTCCGCAATATTCTCGGACAAACGGGCGGTCTGCTGTCGGGTCTGATCATTTTACCGTTAGTTACGCTGCTTGGTGGTGGAATTAATCAGCCTGGCTTTCTGAAGGCGATGAGCATCTTTGCCATTTTGCTGGCGATCTGCGAGCTGGTGACCTTTTTCGGTGTGCGTGAGCATGTGCAAGCACAGACTGACACACCGCCTACACTCAAGCAAAGTCTGAGTGCGTTACTGCCGAATCTGCCGTGGTGGACGATTGCACTGACCAATCTGGTCATTTTCCTCGGGGTCGTTGTCAAAATCTCGTCGATGGTGTACTTCTTTAAATATATTTTGAATAATGCAAATGATAGCTCGGTTGCGAATAGTGTGAATGCCGTCTCCATGATCATCGGTGCATTATGTATTCCACTACTTATACGTCGATTCAAAATGCGGACAATCGTTATTGCAGGACTCGGGATTGCGATTGCCGGGCAAGCCATTCTGTATATTGCTGCGACGGCTGTCTCGATTCCAATCGCGATGATTGGCATTTTCGTAAGCTCGTTTGGATTGGGGAGCGCGCAGAGTCTGATGTTCGTAATGACAGCAGAAACGGTCGATTATGGCGAATGGCGCTTTGGCGTACGCGCGCAGGGCTTCCTCATTTCCATGTCTACAGTGGGTGTGAATATCGGGGCAGGATTAGCAGGTGCGCTTACTTCGTTCGTGCTAGCTGCATATAGCTTCGTACCGAATGTGCAGCAGAGCGCGCAGGGAATCGCAGGCATTAATATGCTATTCGTTGTCATTCCAGCGATTATCTTCGCGATCTGTATCGGGTTGATCAGCTTCTATCGCCTGGATGCCGATTCCAAGCAAATGCATCAGGAGCTTGGAGAAAAGCGGCTGTTGCTCAATAAAAATCCAGCATGATCTGAAAATGGAAGGTAGAGGCATAAGTTGAGGATGTAAAGTGCGTTCTGGCAAAACAGCATAGGGAATGGTGTAAAGTATGGTTGATAGTTGTATGACTCACAAAAGGCGCGCTATTGAATCGCTATGGAATCTAAAGCCGATCAAATATGGCAGTCGTCTTATTAATATGAGCACTACGCCAAGTCATTCATTATTCTGTTAGTACGAACACCATACTAGATCGCTTATTATTGTATAACGCTACTCTATTACAACTTCTATTTCTAATTTCCGCTTCTTATATTTAATCGTAACGTTCCATTCTATACGCACATTTTATCTATAGGCATTCCAATCCATCCACTCATCACTCATTCAGGAGGTCATGACTCATGATGCAACCGATCACCACAACTATTAACGGTAAAACGCTACGCGGCACCGCTCATATTCCAGATAGACAGGGACAAAGATTCCCAACGGTGCTCATGTTCCACGGCTTTGGCAGTATGCGTAATGAGTATTTCTATGCCTTCGTGCATATGGCGCGACAACTGGAGGAAGCTGGCATCGCCTCCCTCCGTTTCGACTTTTCGGGTCATGGTGAAAGTGACGGGGAATTTTTCGATTTCACCTTTTCAAATGAAGTGCAGGAAGGAATCGAGCTGGTGCAGTATGCGCGTACGCTGGATTTTGTAGACGAGCAGCGTATTTCTCTGCTGGGGATGAGTCTCGGTTCGGTTGCAGCCAGTATGGTGGCTGGCGCGATTCCAGACCAGATCGACTCGTTATGTCTCTGGTCGCCAGCAGCGGTATTCACAGACGAGATTCTGGTGCGCGGCACACTGCAAGGTCGTAGCATCGACATTGTGCAGGAGCAGGGCTACTTCGACTTTAACAGCCTCAAGCTTGGCCCTGCCTTCTTCGAGGATGTAAAGCATATTCAGGTATACGAAGCAGTACGTCCATATAAAGGCAAAGTGAAAATTCTGCACGGCATCGACGACTGGATCGCACCTGTTGAGTATGCGCGCCGTTATGTGGACACGTATGAGCAGTATGTCGAGCTGGTCGAAGTCGAGGGTGTAGATCATAGCTGGGGCGATGTGCCAAGCCGCGCGCTGCTGTATAAGCAAACGCTTGATTTTTTTACCAGTAAACCGTAATATTCGATTGAACTAAGTGAAAGGAGGGTCACCTATGGCAGCTACATTGGACGAAGTCGCACAGCGAGCAGGTGTATCCAAAACGACCGTTTCCCGTGTGATCAACAATCGTGGGTACATTTCTACCAAAACCCGTAATCGGGTACAGGCCGCAATCGATGAGCTAAACTACCATCCCAACTCGGTGGCACGCTCCTTACTCGGCAAAAGCACCCAGCTCATCGGTCTCATTTTCCCGAATACGAGCAATGTATTCTATGCGGAGATGATCGAGCATATCGAGACCCGGCTATTCAAACGGGGCTATAAAACGATCCTGTGTAATAGCTTCAACGATCCGCAAAAGGAAGTCGAGTATCTGAAAATGCTACAGGGCAACCAGGTTGACGGTATTATCACGGGATCATTGAATGAAAATATTGCGGAATACCGTAAGCTGACCCTGCCGATCGTATCGTTCGATCGTTATCTAGGGAATCGGATTCCGACGGTAAGCTCGGATAACTTTGAAGGTGGACAGCTTGCGGCGGCAGCACTGATTCGTGGTAAGGTTAAGCGCGTGCTGCTGATCTCCACCAGTCTGAGCGAGATGTCACCGACGGATGATCGGATTAATGCCTTTGCAGAGAAAATGGAGCAGCAGAAGATTACGTATAAGCAGATTAATATTCCGTTTCAGACGTCACCGACGATGAAAAAAATGTTTATTCGGGATGAGATTCGGGAGTTCCAGCCGGACGGCATCATGGCGACGGATGATGCGACAGCGATGCTCGTGCGGTATCAGCTGGAGCTACTAGGCAAACGGGTGCCGCAGGATGTGCAGGTGATCGGGTACGATGGGACGCGGTTTATGCAGGAGGCGTTTCCTGAGCTGAGTACGATTGTGCAGCCGATTCCGGATATTGCGGAGCTGCTGATTGAGCTCTTGATTGAGCGGATTGAAGACCCGGAGAAGGAATTGGGCAAGCAGTATACGTTGCCAGTGGCGTTGTATGGTGGGGGGACGGCGGGGAGTTAATTGGATGAGGTACGTGGTTGGATTGTTTGCGTTGGGTGGCTATTGGGGTGAATGCATTGGGGTGGAGGTTAATTGCTCACATTAAAGGCTGAATGCAAAATAACAGTTCGGTGGGTGCTTTTGCAGCAACCACTCCGGGAAGGAATAAGGGGACGGACTCCGGTATCGCACAGGAATCTACGGAGTAGGAGTGAAATGTAGATTCCCGTGCTCAAAAGTAGTAAGATATTTTGCTTCGCAAAAATCACTTTCTATTGAACCCCGTGTTAGGAAATCACTAACACGGTAAGTCGTCCTTTCCCCTTATTTCCTTCCCTTCGTTCTGGTGGGGATGCCTCATATATCTCTCTGCGTTTCTGTTTCTATATCTTTAAAATCTTACTTTTAGAAAAAGCTTTAAGTACAGGTGAAACATGTTAAGCAGATGGTTAGAACTAAAATGCTCAAAATCAGTAGAGCAGTTTAGACTACGTGACAAAGTATGTAGAATTAAACACATCCTTGTATAGAAGGCATACGATTATAACTCTTACTCCTCGGTCTATTGCTTTTAAATGTCCCCATTACTTCTATGGTCACTTTGCTTTTCGCAGTTCATTCACTCGCTTCTCCGCTTTATAATCCTTTTTAATATCACGTAGAACGGGATCGTTCATCTCGCTCCATGTTTCTAAGATCATACGTGGTTCGGCTTCGATGCGGTTTTTGATGGCTGTGTGATCATCTTGTTGAAGTGCTGCAATGATCGCAATGAGATCGCTCCGATCTAGGAGCTTGACGTGATTGATTCCTGCCAGGGTTTCGCATGGATCTGTGAATTTGGATGATGTGATGACCATGGACTTTTTCGCTTTGTAATACCTCATGGCAGAAAAAGCCTCCTGTACAGCGCCCAATCCTACATGATTATCTACAGCATAACGCTTCGCTTGGATGACGTTTCGGATACCTTCCCGATCTGTGAAGATTACATCTGCACCAAAATCACGACTTCCCTGCGTTTTATACACACCATCATAGCCCAGCTCCAAGAACAGTCTATACAGATATACTTCAAATTCAGAGCCATCTTGCATTTGGTCAATGTGGTTAATCGTGATATCCTTCAAATTGTATTCTTTTAGATCCTGTGGGCTGAGCTTCTTTGGTTTGTGAGTTTTCACATAATATATGACTCCGACAATTACTCCGAGAATGATTAATGTGATAATAATAGCTAATATAAAATCTCCCAAATGATTATTCCCTCCAGCTATGTAATTGCTCATCCATTCTTGAATGCAATTCTGTCGAAGATGATTATTCTGGATTAACGACATTAGAATAATCATCACCCACTTCTTACTGGATGAACAGTAAAATCATACCATGTTACTTAGCAATTTAGAATAGACGACAACTATAAGAACCGATAATTGAACTAACCACACAATGGAGCATGATCCATTTTAGTGCGGGTATATTATATTCAGTCACCTATGTTTTTGTATGTACCCTACATCTCTTTACATAGCAGTCTACCTTTCAAAAACGCAACAAAAAGGGTATCCTAGAGATAGACTGAAGTGAATCAGGCTCTACCATCATGCTGTGCAGTATAGATCAGCAACGATACAAGCCATTGTGGAACAACAGAAAGGTGTGTCAACTGTGCGAATTAATAAATATATCAGTGAGTCGGGTGCGACTTCTCGCCGTGGGGCAGATAAATGGATCAATGAAGGGAAAGTAACGATCAACGGCGTTGTTGCCGAGCTGGGTAGTCAGGTGCAGCCGGGTGACGACGTACGCTATAAAGGTCAAAAGATCGGTGCCGAGCAGAAAAAAGAGCATGTGTATATCGCGCTGAATAAGCCCGTTGGGATTACGAGTACGACCGAGCGACATATTAAAGGGAATATCGTGGATTTTGTTAATCATCCGCTGCGTATTTTCCATATTGGTCGTCTGGATAAGGATTCGGATGGGCTGATCCTGCTGACGAACGATGGGGATATCGTAAATGAGATTTTGCGTGCGGAGAATAGGCATGAGAAGGAATATATCGTTACCGTGGATCGCCCAATCACTCATGCTTTCCTGCAAAAGATGGCATCTGGTGTGGAGATTCTGGATACGGTGACGCTGCCTTGTAAAGTGACACAGCAGTCGAAATATGTATTTAAAATTATTCTGACGCAGGGATTGAACCGTCAGATTCGCCGGATGTGTTCGGCGCTGGGGTACGAAGTTCATGGACTGCGCCGTACGCGGATTATGAATATCCAGCTGGGGAGTCTGCCTGTGGGCAAATGGCGTGATTTGACGGATAAGGAACGTGAGCAGTTGTTCCGTGATTTGGATTATACGCCGCGTCCGTTGTGAGTGATTTTTAGAGGAATGATGTACGGTCTGTAGCCATGATTTGAGTACGGTTTAGCGGAATGAATTATGATCAGATGGATCGTAAATGAATACAAGAAAAGCTGCTTCCTTGATATTGGGAAGCAGCTTTTTCTTATGTCTGTCAGCGGTATGATGCGGATTCGTAGTTTACTTGTAAAATACCTTGTCCACATTGTAACGCGCGTGCAGGCTGTTGATGATGTATGTCTCATAAATTTCGCGCTCCGTTGCATCCTCTACGATGCACACATCGATACGAGTGACTTCGTCACGATGGTTTTTGATCGGCGAAACGGTATCTTCAAAATGCTTTTTGATACGCGGTCTGAGTTTGCGAGCTTTGCCGACGAACAGCAGTTCATCTTGCTCGTTGTAGAACATGTAGATGCCGCCAAGTTCGCGGGTGATGAGGTGGAAATCGGTAAAACCGTAGATGTGGCTGAGTTGTGGGTTACTTTGTTTTGTAATGGATACGTCCGGTGTAGGGATCGTGATTTGGATCAAGTGGTGGTCACTTCCTTTTTTGATGTAGGGGGTTATTTTAGCATAGATGAGATGGGATGAGTATAGTTAAAAAGTATTTCCAATTTCATTAATATTAGCAATATATGCTATAGATACGTAATGGAACGGCTATTTTCTCTATCATTCAACTAAAATACCTATTAAAATTCTATCTATTTTAAGCCGCAATATTTACAATAAAACTTATATGCTTTTTTTCACGATCTGTTTAAGTTCTTCAACACTGAGAACATTATCTTTCTTTCTATGCACCATTCGATGACAATTAGCACAAAGAGGAACCAGATCTGTTTCAGGATTTATTTCCATCGCCTCTTCTAATGTACTTAATGGCTGAATATGATGAACCTCTATAAAGTCTTTTCCACGATCTCCATAAGTGTCTTCAAAATTAAAGCCACAAACATAGCAGTCTAATCCATGCTTTTTAATTGCTAATTTTCTATTATTTAAATCTCTCTCATAACGTTTACCGTAGTAATATTGAACAGCACCTTCAATTCCACGTCCTTCTTCTACTTGCTCAGCTTCAATATCATCATTAATTGCATTTACTAAGGCAGTATTATCTAATAAACTTAACAAACGCACAGGTTCTTCATAATCCTTACCTTGTTCACTTAATATTCCTATAACTTCCTGTAATTCTTTCCCTTCAAATAAGCCCTTATAATCCGCTCGGATTCCTAAAAAATGAAGTATCCCCATTGATTGAAAACCTTTACTATTCTGACTATTAAGTCCAAGAATAACTTCATCAAGTTCTCTATGTTGTAACCCGTTAACGATATGTTCAAAAATAATATTTGCTTTTAAAATATCACTATAGCTATTAAATTCTCGAATTCGACCACTGGGTTGTAATGGTGGCAAGTTAGTTTTTTCATTATCTATTTCATAATTGAACTCATGTAATCTATTTTTGGCAAGTTCTAACTCTTCTATAGTGAACAAAGGCCTAAACTTCTCTCTTAATATTATTGCTTCAGTTGATAAATCCAATCTATTTAATTCCCATAAATTATTGAATCCACTTGAAGTTTTAACTATAAGCTTTTTTGCTACTACATATCCTC
This sequence comes from Paenibacillus hunanensis, assembly GCF_034055775.1. Classification (NCBI taxonomy): domain Bacteria; kingdom Bacillati; phylum Bacillota; class Bacilli; order Caryophanales; family Paenibacillaceae; genus Paenibacillus; species Paenibacillus hunanensis. The sequence continues at coordinate 5,066,958 of NZ_CP139194.1, forward strand.
CTTCTTCTAATAACATTCGGTTAAATTGAGTTGGGTTGTAACCCAAACTTCTGGCTTCTTTTGCTGCCTTTAATAGTTCTATATGTAACTCCTTTTTTAATTCCAATAAGTTCGGCTCTATCATAAACTTAGTTCCTCCTGATTCACTATAGATATTAAATTCAATTCAATGTTTTAACTCTACTACATTATAACTAGCAACTTTTAATATACCCAAGATAATAATTTCGCCATACTTCTCAAATCTTTTTTTATTACCTTATCTACATACTATTATATAAATTTAGTAAATTATACATATATAGAAGTGAAAAAATTTATAGCATAATAACATTTACGAGGAATTAGCCAAATAAATGTTATTAAAAAAGACACCCTCGTATTTAGATAATTTATCATTACGAGGATGTCTTTTAATTTAATTATTAAAAAAATAATTACTTTCCCCCTACTCCCACTCGATCGTAGCCGGCGGTTTCGAAGTAATATCATAAACAACCCGATTCACATTATCCACTTCATTCACAATACGCACCGAGATCTTCTCCAGCACGTCCCACGGAATACGTGCCCAGTCCGCAGTCATGCCATCAATCGAAGTTACCGCACGGATACCCACTGTATACGAGTAAGTACGTGCATCACCCATAACGCCAACGCTCTTCATGTTCGGCAGCGCTGTGAAGTACTGCCAGATTTCGCTTTCCAGACCTGCCTTAGCGATCTCTTCGCGCAGGATGTAGTCGGAATCACGAACGATGGTCAGTTTGTCTTCCGTCACTTCGCCAAGTACACGAATCGCCAGACCTGGACCTGGGAAAGGTTGACGCCATACGATCGCACGTGGCAGGCCGCATTCTTCGCCGACTTTACGTACTTCGTCTTTGAACAATGTTTTTAGTGGCTCTACGAGTTCAAATTCCATATCTTCTGGCAGGCCGCCAACGTTATGGTGGGATTTGATCGTTTGCGCCGTAGCTGTACCACTTTCCACGATATCCGTATACAGGGTACCCTGTGCCAGGAAGGCAAAGTCGCCCAGCTTTTTGGATTCTTCGTCGAATACATAGATAAACTCGTTACCAATGATTTTACGTTTTTGCTCTGGATCGTCTACGCCAGCGAGCTTGGACAGGAAGCGCTCCTGTGCATCGATTTTGACAACTTTCATATCGAACTTACCGACAAACGTCTCCATTACGCTCTCGGCTTCGCCTTTACGCAGCAGACCGTGGTCGATGAACATACAAGTGAGCTGGTCGCCGATGGCTTTGTGCAGCAGGATCGCTACGACGGAAGAATCTACGCCGCCGCTCAATGCGCACAGTACATGCTTGTCGCCCACCTGTGCACGAATATCTGCGATCGTGTCGTCGATGAAGGTCTGCATGCTCCACTCGCCGTGACATTTACACACTTCGTACAGGAAGTTACGGATCATTTCGTTACCGAACACGGAGTGACGTACTTCCGGGTGGAATTGTACTGCGTACAGCTGACGTGCTGCATTACTCATCGCTGCGATCGGTGCAGACTCCGTGCTTGCATCCACGACAAAGCCTTCTGGCAGACCTACAACATGGTCACCATGGCTCATCCATACGGTGTGACTTGCTTCCATTCCTTTGTTCAGCGCGCAATGCGGCATGAAATCGACATCGGATTTACCATACTCGCGTTTTGCAGAACGTTCTACTTTACCGGACAATTGTTGAGCCATGAGCTGCATACCGTAACAGATCCCGAAGATTGGCACATTCAGGTCATAGATAGCCGGGTCCACATGCGGAGCATCTTCTGCGTACACGCTCGATGGGCCACCGGAGAAAATAATTCCTTTTGGAGCCAGTTCACGAATTTTCTCGACAGGGGTGTTAAAAGGCAAAAGCTCACTGTATACGCCAAGGTCACGAATACGTCTTGCAATTAACTGATTGTATTGTCCACCAAAATCAAGGACAACGATAATTTCATTTGGACTGTTCATTATGTGCCTCCCACTTTTCAATGAGTCTAATTATACCTATCCCTAAAAGAGACCGTCAAGGCTTGTCGTACCTAGATTTCAGCATTTTTCACATGATTTCATTGTTTTTTTCATGACTGATAAATGAGACGCTTGGATATGACGTACACATCTGGTAATGAGCTTCCATTATTATAGAAGAATGTTGTTGCTTTACCTGATGCGGATATACGCATAGCCATGAAGTAACTGGAGCCATACCAAAGGGATATGCCTGCTGCTCTGCCAAACTTTTCATTGTGTAGGATAAACAGTTATGATAAGAATCTAGCATCTGGTAATCATAAGCGTATTCTACAATAGTTTACATTAAATAAAATCAAAGGAGCTTATTGTGAAAGTATGTCTTCTGATCCACGGATTCACCGGAGGAGAGCATGAAGTCTCTCCGTTAGCTGAATATTTAGAAGCGCAAGGGTATACGGTTAAAATGTTCACGTTGCAAGGGCATGGCGGCAGTAAAGCCGATCTGCGTAGTGCTACTCGGCATGATTGGATTAATGGGGCTGAGTTCGAGTTAAAGCAATTGCTCACTACCTATTCTAAAGTACACCTGATCGGCTTCTCAACCGGCGCACTCATTGCGGCTCATCTGGTCTTAAAGTATCCGGACCAGATCGGCTCGTTAACGATGCTAGCTGCGCCTGTGTTTCCACTCAATCCGCAGCAGATCGTTCGTACCTTAGCGAAGTGGCCTATGGTGCGGGCGTATATTCGCAACTTCTTCGTAGTGCCTTCTAGAGCCACACGCGAATTTTATCGGATGGTTAGTGAAAGCTTTGCGGTCTATCCTCGTATTCACATTCCTGTACTGATCGTGCAGGGAGATCGAGATCATCTGGTCAAAATGAAAAGTGCTACGTATCTTGCCCAACATCTAGGTACACGAGATACTGGAGTCATGATTGTGCCTCATAGTGGGCATTTGGTCTGTTATGCAGAGCGTAAACATGATGTTTTTGAAGCTGTGCGTGTCTGGGTGGACACCCATCATACTACGTCTCTAAAGTGATGGACTGCTGCTGAATATCCGCAGCAACACTACCTACCTGTACTTGCTTTATCGTGTCGTTAGCATTTGACTGTAGCGTAACCAGCAGTTGGGAAAGTAGGTTCATCGTGTATCCCTGTTCAACCAGATATGGTGAAGTCGCTGTTGATGGGATTAACTGATATCCCCTTAATCACATCGAAGTGGGGTTGTATCTGTTGCAGTATATGTAATGAAAGAATCGATACGATAGCGTATCCTATAAACATATGACTGGAAATTTCCGTTATTATAGAAGAAAGCGATTGCCCCCTCTTATACAGACATGGGCACAGAAACGCCACTTCCTTGTACTATACTAAAGATCATTCTAGCTTTTGGAGGCAATCTCATGGGAATCGTGCAATATTTGGAGTCTTTATTCACGCATCATGGCTATCTGGTGCTCTTTCTCGGCTTGCTGCTGGAGTTTATCGCGCTCCCTTTTCCAGGTGAGACGACGATGGCGTATGCCGGATATTTATCGTATATGCAGCATTTGAATTTTGGATTTGTTTTACTATGTGCATTTGCAGGCACGACAATCGGGATGATGATCACGTATTTTATCGGTAAAAAGGCAGGCTTGCCCTTTATGCGTAAATACGGCAAATGGATTTTACTGCCTGAGCACAAGCTGGATAAAGCGCAGAAGTGGTTTAATAAGTATGGTTATACGCTCGTTTTCGTTGGATATTTTATTCCGGGGGTGCGCCATTTTACAGGGTACTTTTCCGGGATTATGAACTATAAATTTTGGCGCTTTGCGGCGTATGCGTATAGTGGTGCTTTTTTATGGGTGCTGACGTTTACGTTGTTGGGGAAGATTTTCGGGCCGCAGTGGAATCAGATCTTTCACTGGATTCACGAGTATTCGGCTGAAGCGATTGCGATTATTGTGGCGCTAATTATAGCGGCAGTGATCGTGAAGTATCGTCGGCAGATGGGAATTTATCTGGTGGATCGATTTGGGAAAAAGAAGTCAGAGAACTCGTCGGAGGAATAAGACGACCGGGTACACGTATAGGAGAAGGAGCAACGTTTATCATTTAAGCGTTGCTCCTTCTCCTATTTACCTTATATTGAGATGGATACGATTGGACGGTATCCGCATACTGTTATCGCTATATTCAAAGTATTATTTTGTACATTGGAATTAGATAATATATACTCTTTATGTAATAAAAACCATATCTCATCAGGAGGAACATGAAATGAAGTTACGTCAGTACATCCTACCGTTGTGTATTTGTTTTTGTCTTAGTCTATGGTTACCTGTTCAAACAACAGCAGCTCCAAATAGTACAGCACATGCACTTCAGTCGATCGTCTACATACAAGCTTCATCCTACAATGCTTATGCTATCGATAATAAAGGAACGACATGGACATGGGGAGGAGCTGGAGGCTATGGAAAATACGCTGGCACAGGCGATACCTATCTTCATTCATCACCCGTTTCTTTTCCAGACTCCACTACGAAGTTTACTAGTATTGCTAGTGGTTCTGGTGTATATTCAAGCGTACTTACAGACGACGGGCTTGTCTATACCTGGGGTGTAGATGATCCGGGTGATCAAAAAGGAGCTTCTCCCGTACAAGTCCAAGACTTGAAAAATATGACCTCGATCGCTACAGGCGAAAAACATTTTCTCGCTTTGGACAACACCGGACAAGTATGGGGATGGGGATCTAATGATGCTGGGCAATTAGATAAAGCAACCATGGCTACCATGGCAGTCGTTAAAAAACCTATACGCTTATCCGCACTCCATCATGTTAAAGCCATTGCGTCCCACAATAATTATTCTATTGCTTTGAAAAATGATGGTACCCTCTGGGGCTGGGGTTCGATTGATGATTCGATTACTAAATTTATTGCTCCACCGACCTTGTTGGGAGATGGGCAACATATCACCTCCATGCACATCAATGATGGCCGAATTGTAGCTACGAACACGAAAGGTCAAATCATCTATTGGAATTTAACTAACGCTCATCCTAAGCCCTACATTCTTAATTTTAAATCACCGGTGATTGCAACAGACAACTTTGTATCCAGCTATATGTATTTCATTACAAACGATCATAAAGTATGGAAGATTGATCCAGTAGACAGCCCCCATTCTCCTCAACCAATATCGGGATTGAAAGATATTATTCAAGTTGTATCTGGAGACGGCTTCACACTGGCATTGGATAAAAACGGAATCGTGCATAGTATGGGGATCAATGATGGTGGACAGCTTGGAGTAGGAGATCCATTCTTAAAATATAGTCCGGATACTCCTTTGATCGTTCAAAAGGCAATCGCTATCCAATTGAATGGACAGCAGCTTCGTATGCCTAACCCTCCAATCTTCATACAAAACGCCGTCTATGTACCTGTTCGAGGTCTGTTCGAAAAAATGAATGCAACGGTCAAATGGGAGCAAAAGAATAAAAACGATGTATGGGTTACAAGCGGTTCTACAACCATTCAACTAACCAAGGGCAAAAATACCTCTATTGTTAACGGCAAGGAAGTGCCTTTATCTGCACCTCCTCAATATGCGAATGAGAGCATCTTTATTCCACTTCGCTTTATTTCAGAAACGATTGGTGCTCATGTGAATTGGAACAGTGCCGACTATGCGGTGACAATTAATACGAATAGTTCCTCAAAACAATAGTTTTCGCTGTAAAATGAATGATATTTCTATAATTTATAATACTGCTCCTACACCATCTTACATCCATTCGAACGCATACTGAGCAACAACAGCACAACGATCACAATATCCGCTATCGTAATTGCATAAAACAGTGTTGAAGTCATCGGCTGGATCAACAGCGATAATACGATCGTACTAACTGTCATACCAAAGTTCTCCAGGCGATAACGACCGGGACGGCGAAAAACGCGATAGGCAAGGACAATAATGGTATACAGGATGATGGCGGCAATCACATAATTCATGCTGTACCTCCTTATTGATGTTACGTTTAATATGTATAAATAAACACTACTATCTCTAATCAGCATACCCCATTTTGCATATATGCGCAAAAAACCACCACCCGGTCGCTTACCTGCGGCTCGGGTGGTGGTTTTTTGTATGCCTCTTCAACGATTGCCTATCGTTCATATCGTCGTTAATACTATGCGTCCTACGCCTGGATCGCTTCTAGCACGGCATTCACATGTCCTTTGACCTTCACATTACGCCATTCCTGCTGTAGATTGCCTTCTTCGTCAATCAGGAAGGTGGAGCGCACGATGCCCTCGTATTCCTTGCCATACATCTTTTTGAGCTGCCAGACTCCATATGCTTCTGCTACAGCATGATCGGGATCGGCAAGCAGTGGAAACGGTAGCTCGTGCTTGGCGATAAATTTGTCATGCGACTTGACGCTATCCGGGCTGATGCCGAGTACGACAGCACCGTGTTGTTCGTAGCCTGCGGTACTATCGCGGAAATCGCAGGCTTCCTGCGTGCAGCTGGAGGTATTATCCTTCGGGTAGAAATACAATACAACTTTGCGTCCACGATAGTCGCTCAAGGAGATTTCTTTACCACCGGATGCCTCCAGTGTAAAGTCCGGTGCAGGCTGTCCAATTTGCAATTCACTCATGATCATAGCTCCTTTTCAATATACGGTTAGGTCTTGCAGGTATGCTCTCATGTATATAATAGTAGAAAGCTGATGCTGTGAAAAGAATCGCTCCGCGCATGTCTTCTCTTCTCGCCATTGCTTGGAATATATGGATGATAGAAGAACGAGTAATCGGATATTCTCGTTTACTTTACCTACATTACACATTGAGTGTGAATTATCAAAATGCTGCTATCGCTCGTGTCGCTGCAAGTGAAATTATATCCGATTATTTACCTGGGTATGACCCAATCTACCTGGCATGAAATTACTCAATTGATACGACTCCATCTACTTCACGATTAACACCGGACAATGAGCGCGCTTAACCACCTTATGGCTCACACTGCCAAGTACAAATTCCTGCAAGGCATTCAAGCCACGGGTGCCGATCACGATGAGGTCTACATTATTAGCATCCGCGTATTTTACGATTGTTGGGCCAGGCTCGCCTTTTACCGTGGTCAGCTTGGGCTGCAACTCCGCTCCAGATAGTACATCCAGCACAGGCTGTAATCTCTCCTGACGGTAAAACTCGATCTCCTCATGGTTCGGTGAATGTAGCACTTCGTCTCGTATTCGATCTGGATCGATAACGAGTAGCACTTCGATGAATGTGTCTGTACTCATACGTGCCAGCTTCACCGCTTCATTCGCCGCTCTGACCGAGTTATCTGAGCCATCAGCAGCAATAAGGATATGCTTGTACATCGTGAACACTCCTTTTTGGGCATGGTAGCCATTCGCGTTATGTCGCGTTGCAGCTTATCGAGGCGAGGCGATATAACGCTCTTGATCATATATACCCATTTATCTACAGGCTGTTACGTGCACCGGGTGAGATGATACTAATCCGATGCTCCTATGTAAAATTGGGATCGTGTCTGTAGTATGCTAGTATAGAATGGTATCTCCCTACCTACATAGCTTGAGCTGGCTTTACGCTTGTACGCGATATCGTGTCACTCGTCTTATTTCAAAGAAATAGAATTCCAATGGAGTAAAAGGGCACAGGATCGCCGCTTTACTCAGTGCGTCTTTTACCAATACCCTCCCCCCATGCATCCGTTTGCCACACTCTGACAAAGGAGCTTGATCTCATGACCAAACTAGCTACCGTATTACAAAATGACCGCATACAGGTACGTCTGATCCACAGCGAAGACGCAGCCCAGATGTTAACGCTAGAAACGCGTAATCGTGAGTTTTTCCAGCAGTTTACGGGTACGCATGATGAATCATTTTATACACTGGAAGGACAGCAGCAGGTTACACAGACTCGTATCGAGCATGCAGAGCAGGATCATGGCTACTGGTTCGTGATTGTTCATCGTGAGACCGAGCAGATCATCGGCTATATTATGCTGACCGAGGTGGTACGAGCTAACCTGCAGAGCTGCTGGATTGGTTATTTTCTTGATGCAGCCTATAACGGGCAAGGCATTATGACGGATGCAGTGAAGCTGGTGGTGCAGTATGCGTTTGAGCAGCTCCATTTTCACCGACTGGAAGCAGGTGTCATGCCGCATAATATAGGCTCAATTCGTGTGCTGGAGAAGTCTGGCTTCGAACGTGAAGGGCTGGCACAGAAAAATGTGAAGATTAATGGTGTCTGGCAGGATCATGTGACGCTGGGGATCGTGAATCCGAACGATTAAGGCAAAAGAAAAAGCATCTCTTTCATACGATGGCGACGGCTGATAATGCCGTTGTGTCGTTGATGAATAGAGATGCTTTTTGTTGATGAACCGAGATGCTTTTTAATGTATGCCTGTAATTAGGTGGTCGTGGCTTCTCTTGCTGACTGGCTTCTCATACACAGGAAAACTTATCATTCAGATTAACATGTCCTATTCCTTTTTTGCCAGCTGATTGGGTACAGATAAAAGATACGAATATACGTGTTTCAGTATACTATAATTCACCAGACAACTGGTTGACATAATATATATACCATTATGGTATCTACAAAAATATCATTATATTGATGACGTTAATTTCAATTATAGGTTAAGCAACTAATCTATATAAATAAACGCATAATATTTAATTTTTTGCAATTATCCTGATTTTTATTTATATGTTAATCAGCAAAAATGCTGATATATCAACGAAAAATTAACTTAATCTCTACTTCAATTAACAACGTCTATATATATCCATATTTTATGATAAATTTAATAATTATACTTTTTTATAAAAAATACTAAATTATTGATCACAGCTTCCGACATATAATAGCGGAGGGTAACATAACTCCACTCCAACATCGTTGTGCAAACATAACTTATATACGAGGAGCGTTCATTTTGAAATTAGTTAATCGTCAGAAATTCATCGCTACTGCCATCATTCTAGGTATCGCGACAACCCCATTTACATCTTCTCTCTTTTCATCCACCTCCACTGCTTTTGCAGCAGAAGCAGGCACACCTTCCGTAACTGAAGTCCGTACACTCGGATTGATGACAGGCAATGCAAAAGGCGATTTTATGCCAGAAAAAGTACTCACACGTGCTGAAATGGCTAAAATTCTATGTAATATTTTTGAACTAGATGTACAACCCGCTTCCAATACATTATATCTCGACGTCTCCGCTGCAAACTGGAGCGCACCTTATATAGAAGCCGTACAAAAAGCTGGCTATATGGACGGTACAGGCGAGCTGTTCCATCCGAATCAGGCAGTTACTCGTCAGGAGTTGATCACGTCTCTGGTCAAAGCGATGGATCTGCATAGTGACAGCAACAATGGTGCTACACTAAGCTCGATGGATGTGGCACGTTCGTATGGACTCGCGATCGCAGATAACGCTACGGATGCGAATGCTCCGCTGAATCGCCAAACAAGTGCCGATCTGTTCATCCAGCTGCTGGATCATCCGGTAGGTCAGGTGGATGCACAGGGCAACACAGTGCGTGTTGGTAACATTCCATATAGAGTGAATGGCGATTTGCAGGGACTGTTCGGTGTAGAGAATGGCACTGTACTTAAAGGCGCCAAGCTCGATATTGACCGTAGTCAGCGTACCGTAACTCATGTGAATACGATTGAGCTGAACAGCAATGGCGGCGTGTTCGATGGCAAAGGAATTTCTTTTAACGGTAATCTGACCGTCAACGGATCGGTGACGCTGAAAAATATTCAGTCTACAGGTAATCTGCAAGTGAATGGAGATGCGAATTCCACACTTACTACACAACTCAGCAATAGCAGCTGGGCAAATGTAGTTGTCTCTTCGCCAACCTCAATGATTCAAGCTTCAGGCGATTCCAAGATTGGCAAGTTAACTGTGAATAATATAGCAACAGTAAAAACAAATGATTCTGCTTCCATTCAACAGCTCGTCATTCAATCGAATTTGAAACAGCTGACACTGGATGGCCGTGTGGATGAACTGGATGCTTCGCAATATGACGGTAACCCACTTGTTACCCTACAGCCTTCCGCTGGTATCGGAAATATCAAGCTATCTGATACCAAAAAGACGACTGATATCATTCGCAACTATACCGAACAGAAGTCTAACGTATCTAACATCAATGGTACGAAAAATACAGATGCGATCTCTTCTAATACTGCTGCAACAGGCAACAATATTAATCCAAAGAAAAAAGATAAAGACAAAACATCATCGATTATCAAGCTGGATGTATCTCGCTTGCTGGACGGCATTGATCAAGCGAATGACCTGCTGACGCATCCTAAACTTATGCCTGAGCTAGAAGAATTACCAACAACCTGGAGTGATATGCTACATCAAGCAGTGCTGGATGCTAAAGCGGCGTTAAATCAAGACAATCCTACACAACAGGATATTAATACTGCTGCTGAAGCGATGGCCAAGGCTAATCAACGGTATGCTGCTTCGCAAAATGCGCTCTACAGTTACTATGATCTGTTTACGACAATTAGAAGAATACCTATCAACTATACAGATGCAGGACGCTTTGATTTCAAAGAACGTCTGAGAGGCTTCGGACTGGACTACTACAATCCGTCTACAACAAAAGAGCAATTTGACGAGTATACAGCGGCAATTGCTGACATGAAGATGCAATTCGAACAAATCCAGCATATTGATTTTACTGAATTGAATGTCATGCTGAATAACATTTACGATCTGGCTCATATGACAAAAGATCCTCAAGATTCTACAACATTAACTGAAATGTATTATCGTTATATGGATAAGATGCATAAGTTGATGACACAGGATGAAGTCAATGCGTTGTTGCAGCAACTGACGCAAGAATTCAGTGCCAGCGGCTTGGATCGTCCACAACACGAAGATATCGACTATCATCAGAAACTGCTGTCACTCGTTAATGAAGTTAGTCAAACCTTATATAACAACAATAATGACCTGGAACGCTATATGGAAGGCGACTTCTTCTCTATTGATATCGCTGTACGTACTGCTTCCATGTCATTGTGGAAAGAAGATCCTACTGTATCTCCAGAACAAGCCTATCATACGCTGACTGAAGCCTGGAAAGTGTTCAAGCCTGCCTATGAGATGAAATTAACTGAACTGCGTAACAGCGTAAGCGAGCAAATCGTTCAATTGGATGATGCGCTGACTAAGTACGGCAAATATATGCCAGAATATGATGCACAACAATTATCATCACTGCGATCTCAGGCACAAAATTTGCTGGATACAAACTCTACCAGTGTAAGTCAACTGGGTTATATGCAATCCAATATTAGCCGTATGCTAAAAAATGCGAACCTGAAGGATCCAACTCGTCTGCTGGTGTTGATTGATCAGGCCAAAGCAGAATACCAGAAATATAGTAAATACCATCGTGACTTCTACAGCCAGGAGAGCTACAAGGACAATATGAGATTCAGCAGTGCGATTAATTATGCCGAATCCATCATTGTGAGCGAGAATGCAACACAAGAAAATATCATTGAGCAAGAAGGCATTCTGCAAATGGCGCTGGCAGACTACAGCACCGACTGGATCACAGAAAGCATGATCTACAACATGGTGAGTAGTGCGCATTATAGCTTAGATCGTTATGGCAATCCGTCGAATCCGTATTCTGTACGTCTGCAAAAAGCGGTCGATGCGATGGAGTCCGGGCAATCTGCCAACCCGCGTCTTACGTTCCCAGAGCTGCGTGATCTGTATGTCAATCTGGTAGATAAAAAGGTTGCCTTTGAACAGCATCCAGATGCAGTGGAGGAGCCAACTCCAGATTCGTCTACACCAGAAGGGGGAGGGATTTCCGATTCTCCTACGACTACACCAAATGATCCGAATCCGTCTTCTACAAATGAGCAGCAGCCAAGCTCGAATAATGAAGAGACGCCTAACTCAGGTTCAACTACTGAGCCACAGGCTCCTGCTACAGAGGAACCAAGTACAGGTACAACACCCGTTTCAAGCAATGAACCATCGGATCAACCTGTGAATAATGATCCGCAACCAACAGTAATCGAGCCATCGGATCAGCACTATGATTACAACCGTCCACCACAGCCTAGTGAGGAAGCTCCGGCAGCAACGCCTGTGATGACGCAAGATCCGAACACCACAGAAACTCCTTAATATCCCTCAGATAGACTGAACTGTATGGAACGAAATGAGCTTCAAAACGTTCACTTCGTTCCATCAGCCTTCGATATCCCTCTCACATCCTCCACTATAAAAAACGACCTTTTCTCGAGACTTCATTCGAGGAAAGGTCGTTTCTTTTATAGGTATAGAGGCAGTTTACGAGTATAGAGAAAGTTTATACGTATAGAGAGAGGTAGCTTACGAGCCTGCCCCACGATACCGCTTCACACCCGTATTCCACAGGAGCAGACTGGCGGTAAAGAAGATCAGCCCCATCACCGGTGTCAGCCATGCCATCGTCAGCATCTCCTGACGTTGCAGGAACAGTGCCGCTGGATAGATGCCTACAAATGCAAACGGCAATACCCATGTCAGTACAATCTGGATCACGCGGTTATAGATCGTGATCGGATAGCGTCCGTAGGTCTGAATATTCACCATCAGCGGAATGATGCCGGTTGGTGAATCCGAATAAAACGATACCGACGTTAATATAATGTAGATTCCAGCATAGATGAGCGTCGAGCCAATCACCATCAGGATCATAACAGGGACGAACCACCACTGCATATCCAGCCCTAGCTGCCCACCGCTCCAGATCATAATGATCAGTCCAATCGCCGAGCCGATCAATGAAGGCGGGTCTAGATTTTCCAAAAAAATCTGAAACAGACTATGCGCCGGACGGGTGAGAATGCGATCCATCTCGCCCTTTACAATATACCGATCTCCGAAATTCCACAGATTAATAAAGCAGCTATACAGTCCATATGGCACCATAAAGTAGCCATACACGAACACAACCTCAGCTTCGGTAAAGCCGCCCAGCGTCTCGGTATGAGCAAACACAACGAAGATAAAGATCAGATTGGTTGCCTGAAACAGCAGATCCGAGATCACTTCGACCCAGAAGTCGGCGCGATACGTCAGCCTTGTTTTCATATAATTCGTAAAATACTCCCAGATCAGCCCAACATAATATGCGATTCGCATCGACTCAACCTCCCTGCACGAACAGTCGTACCCGGGCGGCACGCCATACGATAATCATTGGCACAAGCAAAATCACAAACCAGAGCACCTGAATACCCAGCACTTCCAGAATGCCTGTCCCCTGTACACGTCCTGTAAATACCGAGCCCGGCAAGTACGTGATCGCCTGAAACGGCAAAAAGTTCATAATCGACACGAGCCAGCCCGGGAAGAAGCTAATCGGAATGAGCAGCCCGGAGAACAGATCGACCACAACACGCTTCATACGCATCAAACCATCGTTATTTTCGATAAAAAATGCCATCAATCCAACGAGAATATTAAGCTGTGTATTAATAAGGAAACTAAAAAATAGCATCACGAGAAATCCAATCCACGATACCGGGCTTGTCGGCAACTGCACCGGAAACAGTATAATCGCAATGATCATGCCCGGAATCATAAACATGGTGAACCGGAACAGTCCCTCGCCAAAGCCCTGCATCATTTTCACGAGCAAATAATTGTACGGACGGATAAATTGAATCGCAATCGTACCATCTCGAATCTCGGTCGCAATCTCCCGATCCAGATTGTTAAAGTAAAAGGCACGCGCCATCCATGATACCGCCACATAGGTCGTCATCTGTGCCGCTGTGAAGCCAGCCAGTTGCTCCTTGCCACCATAGATTGCTTGCCAGGTAAAATAGTACACCCCAATATTGAGCGTATACACGAGAATGCCGGAATAATAATTCACCCGATACGCCAGCATCGTCAGAAAGCGAATTCGGATAAAGTCGAGATACAGACTAGACATGAAGGATGCCTCCTGCTCCCGGCTTCTCCGCTGATCCTGAGCTGTAAATCTGGCGTACAATCTCATCCGTACTCGTCTCGGAAATCTGTACATCCGTTACTTCAGCGGCACCGAGCACGCGTGAAAATAAATCCGATACCGCGGTATCTACCGGAATAAGCGCTGTAGCGACCAGTTCACTCTCCTGTGTCCATGTGACAGGCAAGCCCCCCGTCCATGCGGTTAGCTCGGCTGCGGTCACCGCCTTACCAAATTGGAATCGTACCGCACGTCCACTGCCCCAGCGCGACTTGAGCTCATCCAGCCCACCATCGTAAATGATGCTGCCCGCATCGAGCATAATGACGCGTGAGCAGAGCGCTTCGATATCCTGTAGATCATGCGTGGTCAGCAGAATGGTTGTGCCCTGCGTGCGATTGAGTTCTTTTAGAAATTCACGAATTTCGGATTTGACCACGATATCGAGTCCAATCGTTGGCTCATCAAGGAAGACGATCGATGGATTATGCAGCAGTGCTGCTACCAGCTCACAGCGCATACGCTGTCCCAGACTGAGCTTACGCACCGGACGACTGAGCAGCTCCTGTAGCTCCAGACGCTCCACCAGCTCATCCAGTCGCTTACGAAAATCCGACTCGGATACGCCGTACACCTTACGTAATAATTGGAAGGATTCGATCACACCGATATCCCACCAGAGCTGACTGCGTTGCCCGAAGACGACACCGATGCCGTTGACGAATTTCTCACGCTCCTGATACGGAACGTAGCCGTTGACGCGAATGTCACCTGAGGTCGGTACGAGAATACCGGTGAGCATTTTGATTGTAGTCGATTTACCGGCACCATTTTCACCGATATAGCCGCAGATCTCTCCCTGCGGAATCGTAAAGCTAATATCATTGACCGCAGCTACCTCGCGATATTCTCTAGCGAACAGGTCTTGCAGCGCGCCCTTGAGCCCACCGCGGCTTTGCTGGATGCGGAAGTTTTTGCGTAATTGATGAACCTCGATTGCCTGCATAGTGCACTCCTTTGTGACGGCGTAATCGTCGCCGTGTGATCTATAAAATGGTCTGCCCACTTGAGTAGAGACTGAGCCTGCGGAAGGTCTGTCCATCCTATTCATGACAAAATCGATGTAAAATGCTGCGTACAGCAACAGGATTGTCATTTTTATTCTCTTTTTTTCGTCACCAAACCGCCGTATGATAGGGTACAGAAAAAGAGGGATTGACAGCAGCATATCCGCCTGTTCCACCGCTATGTCAGAATTGATTGTTGCCCGAAAAGAAATTATAATGTACGGGTGTTGTTAACACAATGCAAAGCTATTAACTTTTATCCGCCATGCATATCGCAGATGCATAGGCACGAAGTGTCTCTGTGCAGTTTTTGTTTGTCCGAATATGAGGTACAACCTTATACATCGCGAAACCCCATCCTTGAAAGGAAGAACGTGCATGAAATCAAAAACAAAGCGTACGCTGTTATGGAGCCTGGGCATTATCGCCGTGGCGGTCATCGGCTATGCCATTTATTACTTTACAGCAGTGTATAACCAGATTGGCGCTCTGCAAAAAACAGGCGGCGATTCTCCATTCAAAAATATACCGACCAATACCGCTGTTGCAGCTGCTCCTCCCGTATGGGAAGGAACCGAGCCCGTTAATATTTTGCTCATGGGCGTCGACTCCCGTCAATCAAATGACGGCGAAGTGCCTCGTTCGGACACCATGCTTGTTGCCTCGCTTGATCCGGTGAAAAAGACGATCCATCTGTTCTCGATCTTGCGTGATACGTACGTCGACATTCCGGGACATGATCAGAACCGTATCAACTCGGCGATCACACATGGCCCAACAACCGCCATGCAGACGGTAAGCGATGTGCTCGGTATTCCAGTGCAATATTATGTATACACCGACTTCCAGGGCTTCATTAAACTCGTCGATGCCGTGGGCGGCATTGACTTTAATGTAGAAAAGGATATGCATTACGTCAGCGCAGCAGATAAGCATGAGTACGATATCGATCTGAAAGCCGGCATGCAGCATCTGGACGGTAAAACAGCATTGCAATACGTTCGTTTCCGCCATGATGCCATGTCCGACTTCTCCCGTACCGAACGTCAGCGTGCCTTCCTGACAGCAGTCGGCGATAAATTAAAATCGACCACCTCGATTATGAACCTGCCAGACATTTTACAGCAGGTGAACCCATATATCGATACGAACCTGAGTGTCGACGACCTGTGGAAGCTCGCCAGCGTTGCCTACGATAGCAAAATGAGCGGCAGCGACCAACTCCCACCGAATAACCTGCTTGTTGAAAAGCATGTAGGCGGTGCACAGGTGATCGGCATCAGCAGCGAAAGTAAACTGAAACAATTCGTACAGGACGCTCTGAGCAAAACAACGACTGACCCTGTTCCAGTATCATCAGATGGCAAATCAGGTACTTCCACTGATCCAGAAGCAAGCAGCTCCACTGAAGGCTCCAGCTCGTCCAGTACACCATCATCCAGTACGACAAGCAATAGCTCTTCTAGCCCAGAATCAAGCTCTACATCATCCAGTAAATAAAGCATTCATGGCTAATCAATACTGCGTTTATTTCCAGTAAATAAACAATCCAAAGGAAGCTTCGTTCACCGAAGCTTCCTTTTTGTTGTCTAATCGCATGTCTAACCCGTTACAATTAGCGACTTGTCCCCATTTGTTCATACCATCGTCATTTGCCAATAAGGATGGTCATGTTAAAATAGATACGGTCTTTCAACAACGTAACGCACGGATTTAGGATTTAAGATTTAAGATTTAAGATGTGAAATTTAGAATCTAAAAATTAAGATTTTGAATTAAAGATTGTACATCTACTACTTGAGAGTTAGAAGCCCATCTAAATCTTACTTTCTAAATCTCACTTTTACTTTTCACTTTCTCTCTCGCTTTTCATTCCTCAAAATCCTTGATGTTGGATTTTAAATACAGGTGCGAGATGCACAGAACGAAGGGAAGGAAATAAGGGGAAAGGACGATTTTGGAGGGGCGGGAATCTTCACGTACTCCTCATCCAAAAGATTCCCGCGGCTCCACTGAGTCCGTCCCCTTATTCCTTCCCGGAGTGATCCACCTCAAAACCTCATAAACCCCAACACCATCCCAGTACAAAGGAGATTATACCCATGAACCGAAAACGTTCGGAACAATTATATGAACAGGCACTCCAGCATATCGTTGGCGGTGTGAATAGCCCATCCCGCTCCTTTAAAGCCGTTGGCGGTGGCGCGCCCGTATTCATGTCATCTGCTCGCGGCGCTCATTTCTTCGATGTAGACGGTAACAAGTATATCGATTATCTGGCAGCCTTCGGTCCGATCATCACAGGCCATGCGCATCCGCATATTACCGCAGCTATCACACGCGCAGCGGAAAATGGCATTTTGTACGGTACACCCACCGAGCTAGAAATTCATATGGCGCAAATGCTTAAAGACAGCATTCCATCTCTCGATAAGGTACGTTTCGTCAACTCCGGTACCGAAGCGGTCATGTCGACCATCCGTGTCGCGCGCGCGTACACCGGACGTACCAAAATTATCAAATTCGCGGGCTGTTATCACGGTCACTCCGATCTGGTGCTTGTTGCCGCTGGCTCAGGCCCATCCACACTTGGTACACCGGATAGCGCTGGCGTTCCAGCCAGTATCGCGAATGAAGTGATCACCGTACCTTTTAACAATCTGGACGGATTGAAAGAAGCGCTGGAGCACTGGGGCGAAGAAGTCGCCGCTGTGATGGTTGAGCCCATCGTCGGTAACTTCGGTATGGTGATGCCGGAGAAGGGCTTCCTTGAAGGACTATGCCGTATGGCACACGAGCACGGTGCACTCGTTATTTACGATGAGGTCATCACCGCGTATCGCTTCCATTATGGTTCAGCTCAAACGTATGCTGGACTCGATAACCATGACGAGATCACGCCCGATCTGACGGCACTCGGCAAAATTATCGGTGGCGGCCTGCCGATTGGTGCCTATGGCGGTCGCAAGCATATTATGGATCAGGTCGCTCCACTCGGCCCTGCCTACCAGGCAGGCACGATGGCAGGCAACCCAGCATCGATCGCATCGGGTATCGCCTGTCTGGAAGTGCTACAAGGTCAGGGCGTATATGAGGAAATGGAACGTCTGGCGATTCGCCTGACCGATGGCATCCAGTCTTCGGCAGAACGCTATGGTGTACCGCTGACCATTAACCGTATTCGCGGTGCGTTCTCGACTCACTTCTGCGATCATCCAGTGACGAATTATGATGAGGCACAGGATACGGATGGCGAGCAATTCGCAGCGTTCTTCCGTCATATGCTGGATCGTGGGATCTGCCTGGCAGCGTCCAAGTATGAAGCATGGTTCCTAACCACTGCCCATACCGATGGCGATATTGATCTAACGCTGGAAGCAGCGGATGAAGCAATGAAGCTGGTATCGCAGGGGAAATAAGATTGCTTTTCTTTTAAAAAAGAAATAGAAGTTCACAGAATAAGAAATAGAAGTTCATAGAGCAAATAGGCTCTCAACGCTTTACAACAAAACATCCCCACCGTATCGTCGGAATACGGTGGGGATGTTTGTGTATTTATAAGATACTATTATTTTTTCAGCAGATTAATATGATCCAGATCGGTTGGACTATTATAGATGAACTCCAGCTTATAGTCTCCACGGTTGTACGTCAGCTTCGTTTGCTTCTGGCCACCTGTGGTCATTGTCGACGTCGAGCTTGGTGCGTACCATGTTTTCTTGAGCACGCTCATCGTAATGCTGCCAATCGTCTGCTTACGCTCAACCTGTGTACCCAGATAGCGAATTTCCTTTAGCACATTCGCGCTGTTATAGGACATGGCATACCCTGGTGTACCCATCTCCGCATGATAAATATCATAACCGGATGCTGTCGTACGAGAGGTTGTCGGCTTGCCGTAGGTAGCAACAACCGTACCACGCGTCGTTTTGCCAACGACGAATTTGTCTACTGGATTGCCATTAGCAGAGGGGAGCATACCCTTCAATGCTGGCTTATAAAATGTGTTCAGCAGCGCGGCTCCTGTCATTTGCTGGCTCGCCGTGCTGCTTGTGCTTGCGGCATAGGCAGACGGTGACGTCAGGCTAGTGCTGGCAGCGAATGAACCAACGGTAGCGACTCCGGTTAGTGCGAGTGCGATTCCTGTTTTGTACATCATACTTGTGAATTTCATCTGGTATTCCTCCTTGATGGGCAAAGCCTAGAGTGTTCCCTTTTGATGTATCGTCTATATGATCTAAAAAGCATTACTGCTTTTTGATACCTTGAAATAACAGGCGAATCATCTTCGCCGTCGCTTCATCGTCTAGCGGCGGCTGATTAGACAGCATCCGATAGCTGGACGGTGAATGCAGCAACTCAATCGTCAGCATCGCATCGATCGTATCATCCAGCTCGCCACGCTCCAGCGCACGATTCCAGATGATCATACATTTGTCGTACAGCATGGCGCGTAGCCGTTCCTGAAAAGGTAACAGCATTTCCTGCCGACTCTGACTTTCCGCCATAATCTGTGCTAGTACACGTCCCTCTGGACTAGAATAGAAGCGATGCAGCTTACAGAACCAATCGATGTAATCATCCACAATATTGCCTGTGTTCATAATCGTGCCCTCGATCTGCACGTGATAGACAAAAGCCTCCATCGACAGCTGTACCTTGTCGCTCCACCAGCGATAGATCGTTGCCTTGCTCACACCAGCATGCTCAGCGACCTTGTCGATTGTCATTTTACGAAGACCGTGCTCCAATAATAGCTCCATTGTAGCCTTAAAAATGGCAGTTCTGGCTTTTTGACTGGGTGGTCTGCCAGGCTTACGCTTTGTTCCCTCCATAGCGAGTCTCCTTCACAATTATGAAACGAATAGTTCCGTAATTAAAATACACGTTTCAGCGATTAATGTCAAATTTGATCATGTTCAATTATACATATGATTCAGAACGCATTCTATTCATTACCCTGATTTACCGGATCTGCCGCATCACGTAAGGGGTTAGAATCGGGACGATCTGCTGTGCTGTTCATAGGTAGCGCAAGTGGCATCGCAATCAGTCGTCTCACCTGTGCCGCAACGATCTGTAAGGTAGGGGCGATACGCTCCTCCTGCACATTGGACACATTGATCCGTAGCCCATTCCAGCGATACGGACTATCCTTCATAAAATAACGATCCAGCGAATCCGCTACAATATTCAGCTCCTGTAATCGGCGGAGCAATGCCGACATCGGGAAATTATCCGGTAATGGCAGCACCGCGTGCACAGCATCGATATGATACACACGCGCAAATAATGGATCGCTTGCCGCCTGCTCGCAGATAGCCGAATGTAGCCGCTTCGTCCGTCTGCGATACGCTTCCAGCATCAGTCTGCGATAACGCGCATACATGCCATTTTTAATATACATCTGTAGCGCAGCCTGGGAGAGCACCGAGCTATCGATATCCAGTAGCTTTTTGTAGCGCGAGAAGGTTGCGGTCAGGCAATCCGGCAGCACGGCAACGCCGATGCGCAGACCGGGAAAGAGCATTTTGGAATAGCTTTTCAAATAAATCACATGATCAGAGCGATCGTACGCATATAGCGGATCGATGCCTGTATACTGCTCCAGATCAGCTAGATAATCATCCTCCACCAGATACACATCATATCGCTCTGCCAGTACGACCAGCTTCTTCTTATCGATCGCTGCCAGTGAGTGCCCGAGCGGATTATGGAAGCGCGGCATGATATAAAAGAACTTGATCTCTCCAGTCTGAAACCATTCCTCGATCTTCTCCATATCCAATCCGCAGGAGGTACGCTCGACCTGCACTACCGGTACGTTTAACGATTCCAGTAGCTCAATGAGTAAATGATAGCCGGGCTGCTCAATCATAATGCGTTGCTGTCCACCGGGAAATGGCATCATCGTCAGAATCGATAGCGCCTGCTGAACGCCAGATGTAATGTACAGATTCGATGGACGCGCAAAGACCTGCACGCGTTCCAGTTGCTCACGCACCTCATGTAATAAAGCAGGCAACCCCTGCGCAGTTCCATACGTGAATAGCTGATCTCGATACAGCTTCATCGCTTGATTCAAACAGCCCTGAAAATCATCGAATGGAAACAGCTCTGCCGCCGGTGCCGCTGAAGCGATATCGATCTGCTCCCCTTCTGCAATCGCAGGCGCAGTCTGATGCTGAGCGGCAACATAATACCCACTACGATCAACCACATACACAAAATGCTCGCGAATCAGCTGCTCATAGGCGCGAATCACAGTCGCGGCACTGCACGAATGCTGCTCTGCCATTTTCCGAATCGAAGGCAAGCGTGCCCCTGCTGGACGAATACCGGACACGATCTGGCGCTGTAACAATGCGGCTAGCTGTTCATGTTTACTCATAGTTGGTTCCTCCCTTGAAGTCGGCTTTTAATGAAATGGGCTTTTATATCACATCGAACAAACTAACGCCGAATCCGTTCTATTTACGCTTATTATAATTCTTTTACATGCTGATCTGCTCACTACAGTTCACATTCTGTACCGGTACAGTTTCAAAATAAAGCGGTTGTTGCCTCCTTGTTACAACGACTATATTGAGAAGGAATCAACACCCGGCAAGCAAACACATTGTGCACATGTGCTATGTTTCCGTTATCCAATTAATTATCTATATAGCACGGAGCATCGTACAAAAATCGATACGCTTCCGTCGTAATGGAGGGATATCACATCATGACAACCGAAGCTTCAACCCAGCGCTCTGCATCCAAGCAGACGCTTCATTCATCCGACTCCTCAGCCAGCCGTTCTCGTGGATGGGCTTACGCTGCGGCGCTCGCTTACGCGCTCATTATTGGCTTTTCCTTTTTATTCGTTAAAATTACTGTTGCCGTTGCCCTGCCACTTGATGTGCTCGCTCATCGTTTTCTACTTTCCGTACTCGTGATGGCAATTCCAGTAAGTCTGGGCTGGATTCGCGTGTCGATTCGGCTTGCTGATCTGAAGCGCATTTTACCGCTGGCCTTATTATCACCTGTACTCTTTTTTAGCTTCCAAATCTTCGGCTTACTGCATGCATCATCCGCAGAGGCGGGTATCATTCAAGCGACGGTGCCGATCTTCACGATGCTGCTTGCTGCCTATTTTCTCAAAGAACGCACACGGCTTATGCAAAAGCTCTCCCTGCTTCTTTCCGTGTCTGGCGTCGTGCTCATCTTCGCACTGCAAGGTGGTGCAGGCTGGTCAGCCGATCATCTCGGCGGCATGCTGCTGCTAATGGGCTCAGCATTATCGTTTGCAGGCTATGGCGTGCTGGCACGTCCACTCACGCGCATGTACAATCCGCTGGAGCTAACGTGGGTAACGATGATCGTCGCTGCGGTGCTATTCAATATCGCCGCTGGTACCATGCATCTGGTGCAGGGTGATATGAGCGGCTACATCAAGCCGCTGGCACAGCCAGATTACTGGATGTCACTGCTCTATCTGGGCGTACTGTCCTCACTGGGCACGACACTACTGTCCAGCTATGCGCTGTCCATTCTCAAAGCAACACAGATGAGCGTATTTAGCAATTTTGCTACGATTACTTCGATGATTGCTGGAGCCGTCATTCTGCATGAACAGCTTCGGTACTATCATGTGATCGGAGCGCTTCTAATCATCATCGGTGTGCTCGGCACGAACTGGAATCGTCAGCGCCGTCAGACAAAGCCCACTAGCTAACGATGTATAGACTTCCTTTCTCCCTGCTTCCGAATCGGGTATAGTAGAGATAGAATTATATTGTATACCTAAATAAATCTCCATATTCCCGATTCGGAAAGGAAGAAGATAGATGAAGCCATCTCATTCACGCGTCCTAGCCCCAGCCTTATGGACGCGGCTGCTCATCGTTCCGCTATTACTTTCCAGTGTTCTGCTGCCAGCAGGTAACTATGCTAATGCAGCTACGATAACTGGAACATCAGATGTAATGGAACACGCTACCGCTTCACATACAACCGCACAGCAGCTAGCTTTGAGTACCGTAACCAATGGATCGTCAAGCCACTCAGCCACACAAGCGACCGATGCGCCGATTATTAATTCCAGACCGATCACAACGGAGCAGCAACAGCTTTCTTTTCCCCAGGACTTCTGGATTGAGCAGGATATCGTAGCGCTGCCTCAGGATCGTGTTCTATTCGTGGATCGCTTAACCGGTGATATCTATCTAAATGATCTGCAAACAGGAAGCAATCTGTGGTCGCATCAATACGAGCATATTTACAGCTATCGAGCGCTGCCTTCAAGCGGCAAGCTGGTGCTAATCATCCAAAATAAGCAGCATTTGCAAAAGCTTGTGCTCGGCTCTAAAGGCGAAACGCTATCCACCTTCAACTATCCTGCTTCGCTGCTAGGCTCCTTATCCGATCATCAGCTCTCGTCATATCAGATCAGCTGGTCGGCTCCCTTACAGCAGGGGGAAAAGGAACGGATCGCCATTCAGCAACAGGATGAGGTTCGCATCTATGAATCTCCCTGGAAAAAGCCGCTTCGTACCTACAAGCTCAAGGCGGTACAAAGCAATACTGCGGAGGACATCCATAGCACGCATATGGAGTATCAATCCGACCGACTGGTCATTCAATATGCAGCAGGTAGCTTGATGCAGACCGAACAGATTTTTGAAATGCTGAATACGAGCAGTACATCGTACCAGGGCAAAGTCGTCGAGATACCGTGGAATCTACAAAGCGACTTTCAACTGGAAAATGGACAGGCTGTCATTTACAGCTACAACACGAAACGTCCACCACTTGGTCCGAATGGAGCGACTTCTTATCCGATCTATCGACGTTATGATGTAGCAACAGGGAAGTTACTGGTCGAGAAAACGTATGTCTTTAAGGCTCAGGAGCCGCTCTGGACCACCGAATACAGCAATGGTCAGCTGCTGCTATCGGATCGTGATGAAAACCGTATGTCTTTGTATGACAAGCATGGTAAGGAGCTGTGGCAGCTACCACAACTATCCGATGACATCAGACTGCGACTGATCAAATATGAGAATAAACTGCTGTATCTACTGATCGAAACGAAAGATCGTCAATTCAAGCTGGTCAAGCAGCCTTTAATCTAGCATGTACGGTTATCGATAAGCGGATCGTGGATCGCCTGTCATCTTCACCTCTTTTCACTGGTAGGTCTTCATTTATTAATGGAAGAGTGCAAAAAGAGAAGGTTGAAAACGAACAGAAGAAGCGATACTCACGCTTGATCCGCTTTAATGTACATGCGGTTACCCCTTGGATTGGTAGCAATCATTCATCATTGTATGGAGTAGCAGCGAATGGGACGTACCTGTGATACGGTCGCTCATTCGCTGCTTTTGTATGCTATGAAAACAGAATCGTATCGTGTGGCTGATGGGCTTGGCGTCTACCTCAGTTACTGCCGCTTGCTATCTGAATGTGCCAGAGCTGCGATTTCTCTAGCATCCAGTGCGCGGCTATACATACGGAAATCATCCAGCAGCCCATGATACGGCGGATCATCGTAGCGCGTTTTGCCCATATAATTTTTTGTCGTATGGCCAAATGTGGCAGGGTCAACGGTAATCTGCTCATTCCGTCCTACCTCTACCCCGTTCACATATAAAATGGCGGTAGAGCCAGACAGCGTGACGGCGACATGATTCCATACGCCTGTCTGCATCACAGGTGCCTGAATCGTCTGCTCTCCATTGGAACCGTTATTCGTAATGCCAAATTGCATATGTCCTTCTACCTGTGGTGCCAGATATAGATACAGGAACTGATTCGGACCGATATCGAACAGCGAGCTGTAATCCTGTAATGATTCTGCTTTTGTCCATAACGAGAGCGTCAGATCATGACTGCCACCGAGCACATCATCCGGTAGCTGTACATAGGCTCCCTGTCCATTTAGCGATACAGCGTTACCATGTATGCCCTTTGCCCATGCGGCTCCATTTTGTAAAGAAGCCGGCTTCTTGCTACCATACGTATTCGCTGCCACCGTTCCGCTACCCTCATCAAATGGATAATCCGCAAGTAGCTTCGGTAATGCGGGTGGAGCGTACACTTGCACTGTCACCGTATCGCTGCTGCTCAGACTACCATCGGTTGCAGTTAAACGGAATGTATACGCACCATAGGTGCTTGTCGTAACGGTAGTACGCGCTGCATCGGCATTATAAAATGTAGCCGTTGCATCCTTCGGTGCAGCTACAACGCTCCAGTGTGCACGCGGCGGGCCAGCTGGCAGTCCATCATCTATCACGGTTCCTGTTAACGAGACTGGCTCTCTTGCTACCCCACTTTGATCGGCTCTGGCATCGACCTGTGGAGCTACATTACTACCTGATGTCGTTGCCGCTAGCTCAATCGTATAATTCGCCTGTGCAGGTGCATATACGTTCAAGGTTACGCGATCTGCAAAGGCATTTAGCGTTCCAGCCGCCTGACCGTTCACCTTGATGCTGTAAGCAGAACGCTGTAGCCCGCTTAGCTCGATCGATGTCGGATGAACCTGAGACGGGAACGTATTGGTCATTTGAAGTCGCAGACTGCGCTTGTCCTTACTGATCTCGGCTGCCCGGTATTGATCTCGTGCCAGCTCCATATTGAAGCCGAGCGGTAAAATATGCAGCTTCCTATACACTCCGTCCGTTGGAGTGATCTGATATGTTCTTCCGGTATCCTTCACCTCTGCGCCATAACCGATCAGACCGAAGATAGGGTCATCTGCCACATCTGCGCTAAGTATACGCAGCGCACCGAACAGTCCCAGATCCGCTTCACCGGTCATGCTGCGCCAGCCGTTCATCAGTGGCACATCGTGCCCACCGCCTGTACCGTTGGTGCCTTGATTCCCCTTTTCCGCTTGATACGTCCACGAAGCAGCGCCAATATTAGCAGCATCTGTACTCATCTGTCCGCTATTGATCGCGCCCACATTGGCAAGCTTGGAGGCATAGGCTAGACGCAGCTGCTCGGCAGCAAGTGTCGGCTGATCAGCGACCAGATGCTGACGAATCCAATCATCCATCGTATAGCCTGCCAGTGAGGTAGTGTACTGAAAGTTAAACCAGTTATCCCCCGTATTCGTCACCGGATCAGCGTAGTAGTACCAGACTGGCATTTGCCCACGGCTGGCTCTCGTTTTCGAATTGATCTCGCTCATCATACCCAGTGCCTTATCGGTATTCTTCCCGGCTTCCCATTGGGAACGAGCGAGTGTGTACACCTCTTCTTCGCCTGTATTGTCATAGGAATATTCAGAGCCATACGGGTACTTATTACTGCTAAAATTCGCGAATTTACGCTCCATCTTATCTCGGATATCATCCGCTTCCTTCACATAGCCTTCGCGATCCAGTGCAGCGATTAGCTCTGGCGTCGTCTGCCCACCCATCAAGCCTGTAGCCAGACTATAATTCACTGGGCCATCATAAAGGGTCTTCATCATATGATAGGCACGCAGCAAATACGTGTCTGGATCGTGCTTGTACGCGATCAAGCCCGGATAATCACGAGCAATCTGATACATATCAAAGTACGTATTGTACACATGCGGATACGCATAGCCGCGATCGGTCAGTGTCGCTCCCTCGTCAGCCGTCAGGAAGTTGCGCACCAGATAGTCGTCATGATGATCCTTCATTAGCTTGTTCCAGACTACAGTCTCCAGATAATCATCCAGCGACTGCACCTGACGCGCGACCGGCTGTAATCGATTTTGTTCGGCAAGGAAAAGACCATGCGTCAATCCCCAATCATCGCCCCAACCCCAGCCCCACGGCTCCGGTGTATCAAACACATTGCCGTTAAAGGCATTGCGCTTCTGCTTCGTGTGCATCATCCAGTCATCGTACACCTTGTCCCGCAGATCGCCCGGTGCATTCCACTGCATATGATCAACCATAAAGCTGGCATGTGCGGACAACGCCTTATCTACAGGATCAATGCCATAAAATTGCATCACCGTTCGCTTGCCATTACCATACTGAATCGTGACATTTTGCGGGCCCAGCTGATCCAAACACCAGCGGTATAGATGATGATCTCCCGTCTTTGTTCGATCCAATGCAATGGTACGCCCCTT
This sequence comes from Paenibacillus hunanensis, assembly GCF_034055775.1. Taxonomy (NCBI): domain Bacteria; kingdom Bacillati; phylum Bacillota; class Bacilli; order Caryophanales; family Paenibacillaceae; genus Paenibacillus; species Paenibacillus hunanensis. The sequence goes on from NZ_CP139194.1 coordinate 5,094,203, forward strand.
GCCATCCTTCACGCTCCGAATCGGCTGACGGGTACGCAGGTCAAATTGAATCGGCTGATTAGTCGGCACGATCATTCCTGGTACAACGGTCATATCGATCAATCCATGCTCGTATAGCGTCTGCTTCATCTGCTGCTCGTCCTTCACCGCTGCAAATGTAAATCCATATCGACTGCTTGCCTGCGGATTCAGCACCAGACTCGTATTGGGCAAGTATCCTCGATTCGTAGAACGAATAACCGCCGAATGCGGGTAAAAGACGTTCAGTCCTTTGATCCATTTGCCTTCATTCGCTGGATTCCATGCCCACTTGCTGCCAGGATGCTCCTCAATACGCCAGCGATCCTGATACTCTAGCCCTGCCCCTGTATCTGCATCCGGCATAAAGAGCAGATACGGCCCTAATCCACTCGGACGACTCGCCGTCAGATACGAGCTATCGTTAGCGATAAAGGCATGGGTGACGACCCGTGTCTCATAAATCTCGTCTCCATAATTCCACTGCTCGTTAAATGGCATCGGTAGACCGTAATCACCGATCTCCAGCTTCTTACCGCTCGTATTCTCAATGCCAATCGTCCAGCCGAGCGAGCCATCCGACTTGATCGCATACGTCTCCGTCAGGCGAAAATCACGAATGCCCTCAGCATGACGGGAATGCTCATACGTAACCTGTACCTGCTGTCCGCTCTGCTGAATGTGACGCACATCATCTGATTGGTTGGTCGATGCCCTGCGCCATTCGCCCCCATCCAGACGATAGGTGAATAACAGCTCACCCATCCACTGATGATCATATGTATCCTGTTCAGGGGTGACCGTTTTGTTCATCACATATTCCGTCGGGAACAGATCATTGGTCAGCTTGAGCGAGGATATCTCTCCATATTGCCCGATCTTCACCTGCACCTGACTTCCTGATAACGAGATGCCTGTTGAATCTGTTCCTTCATCTGCGGCATAGGTAAAGGTAGGTAGCTGCACGAATAACAGCAGCAGGGCACAGCATAGAGCCCATCCTTTCTTCCCGATTGTTCGCCATTGTACATCATCATTCATCATGTTGCGCCTCCTCAGCTCATATCGTTTTTGTCATGTGGATGGTCTCTTATATGCTGTACATAGCAGTACAGTTCTAGCATACGAATCGACAAAAACAGCCCCTTGATTACAAAACATATCGTATTAAAAATAGCTTGTTAGACGAATAACAACCTCGATATCTTTGTTGTTGGTACATTCGTTATCTAACGCTTTGCTGCTCTGCATGCTGCGACATGCCCCATCATGACGCGTTATCGACTCGCTACTCACCTGATTTCAGATCGCATTTGGGCAATCGAATACTTGTCATTAACAAGCAATTTGCTTATTCGCATTGGTTATAGCATCCATATCACAAAATGACAAGTCCTTATTTTAGGAATCAAAAAAGAGGTACTTTGGATACAAAGTACCGGTTACGCTCAATCTATTTCATGACCAGATCAGATCGGCACGGCAAAAAGCCGCTTTATCCATAAAGGAGTAAAGCGGCCTGCAACATGTACAGTATCTCAACTGATTTGCGTAAAACCTAGTGGATAGTGAGCAGATTCCACTTCGGTAAGGAAGATGGGAACGGAATCCCCTCTCGCGCAGGAATCCATGAAGCAGTAGAACATGCAGGTTCGCGTGCTACTCATAACATACGTATTAACGTAAATTGACATGCGTTCATATTCTTTTATACTGATCGGTGCAATATAGCTTGCGGTGCGGACTACCCATGCGTGCTTAATGCGTCTCGATTCCTGCTTCATCGGGAGCGTTAGTCGTAGCCAGCTCATCGCGCCCGGAGGTATGCCCCGAGACGGACTCAGTATGGGATGAAGCCTCGATATCGCCTGTCGTTTTGCTCGTCATTTGTCCGTATACATCCTGTTTGGTACGCAAAAGCTGCGCGAGAAAAGCGAGTGTCAGTCCCTGTCCCCAGCCCTGAATGCGCTTCTCAGGAACCTGACGGTAGCCATCGATATCGTTCATCACCGCGGTTCCTGCGGATACACCGGTGACTGTGCCATCCTCTTTAATACGTGCAAGAATGCCGTCGATCGCCTTTTGCGAATATTTATTATACAGTCGTCCTCTCATAAGCAGTGCCGTGGCAATACCTGCGGAGCCAGACGTTTCCAAATAGGATGTCTCATCATCTAATACCGTATGCCATAGCCCTTCCGGTGCTTGCAGACGCACGAGCGCACTTAGCTGATCCCGTAACGAACCATCGATCATCATATAGGATGGATGCTGCACCGGGACATATTGCAGTGCCTTGGACATCGTTAATGCCGCCCAGGAATTGCCACGCGCCCAGTAGATTGAGGACATATGATTCCCCTGCACATTGTCCCAGCCATGATAATACAGATTCGTATCTGCATCCTGTAGCAGCTGCTCATGCCCATGATACTGGCGTAGTCCATCCTCAAAGTAACGCTCATTCCCGAGCAAATGCCCGATACGTAGCAGATAATAGCCCGCCATAAACATCGTATCCACCCACGCCTGCTCCGGGAAAATATCTGTCTCCGAGTTAACGGTATGCTGGAATACTCCCTCAGCAAAGCGCTCTGCCTTCGTATCCAGAAACTCTGCCATTTCCTTCGCGATCTGCAAATATTGCTCTTCTCCTGTCGCTTCGTACAGGGTGAGTAGTCCGTGACCAATCGATACACCATTCACCGACAATGGCGGCAAGCCATCTGCAATATTCTCGTCTACCCATTCACGCAGCTTGTCCAAATATTCACGCTTGCCTGTCGCTTCATATGCTTCACATACGCCGTAAAAAGCTACGCCACCGGGCCAATCCCAGTTGAAGTCCATATTAAAGGTGCGTTCTACAACGCGGTCGATGATTTGCTTGATGTGTTGCTCGTCGAAATGCAGTGCTGGCATGGTGGAGCCTCCTTATTTTGATGGTTTGTTTGTGTAGGACGTAGGTGGGGTGAGCAGAATCCACTCCGGGAAGGAATAAGGGGATGGACTCCCCGTCTCGCACAGGAATCTATGAAGTAGTAGAACATGTAGATTCCCGTGCTCAAAAGTCCGTCCATTTCCCTTATTTCCTTCCCTCCGTTCCGTGCTGCTCATAACATACGTCTTTACGCAAATTTTTAGTGGCATTTTTGAAAGATTTTTAAGGGCTTTTAAGAGCTTTTTGTAGGTCTTTTTAAATATTTTAGGTTGTTTTGAAAGTCTTGTTGGACTGGGCTTTATCTACTCATCTTCTGCTCTTCCTAATCCATAGATTCCTGTGCGAGACAGGAGTCCGTCCCCCTATTCCTTCTCGAAGTGGTTGATGCCCTACAACAACAGTTTGCTCAACCGCTCATCAATCACCCTTTAATCCCACTACTACTAATCCCTTCAACGATATGCTTCTGGAACAGGAAGAATACAAGAATAACCGGTAACAGACTTACCATGGACATGGCGAACATGCCGCCCCAGTTGGATGCGGATTCGCTGTCTAGGAACATTTTGAGGCCCATCGACACGGTGTATTTGTCCGGTGAATTAAGGTACAGTACTGGGCCGAGCAGGTCTTCCCATCTCCAGTAAAAGGAGAAGATTGCTGCGGTAGCAAGCGATGCTTTAATCAGTGGCATGATGATTTGTAGAAATAATCTGAACTTGCCGCAGCCGTCGATGGTGGCGGCTTCATCGAGTTCTTTTGGAATAGTACGGATAAATTGCACCATTAAGAAAATGAAAAATGGTGCGCCGAAAAATTGCGGTACGACAATCGGCCAGATCGTATTGAGCCAGCCAAGCTTGGTGAAAATGATATATTGCGGCACCAGCACCACATCATGTGGTAGCATCAGCGTGACCATCATCACACCGAACCAGAACGTACGGCCGACGAATTGAAGACGGGCGAAGCCGAAGGCGATCAATGCAGATGAAAGGACGACACCGAGCGTGGACAGTACGACGATAACGAGTGAGTTCCAGATATAATGTCCAAATGAATAGCCGCCAATGCCCTTCCAGCCTGTTACATAGTTCGTCCAGATCCATTCTGCTGGTAGCAATGTAGTCGCTGTTGTGAAGATCGTGCGACTTTCCTTGAATGAACTGAAAAACATCCAGATGATCGGGTACAGCATCAACAGGGCGAGCGCACCAACAAGGATGTGGTAGAGTGGCCATTTAACACGACGCCACAAGGTGCCGCGCTGCATGCCTGTACCTGCAATCGTGCTATATTGCTGTGCTTTTGGTCCATCCATCGCTTAACGGCCTCCTTCCGACTCGTAAAATACCCAGAGCTTTGAGGTTTTGAACAAAATGAAGGTGATCACACCGATGAAGATCAGCATAATCCATGCCATCGCAGACGCATAACCCATATTGTTAAACATGAACGCCTGACGGAACAGATAGAGCGAGTACAGCATCGTGCCATCCAGTGGGCCACCCTCGCCTTTGGAAATGATATAAGCAGGCACAAACGTCATAAATGCACTGATCGTCTGCATGATCAGATTGAACAAAATAATCGGGCTGAGTAGTGGCAGTGTGATGCTGAAAAATTTGCGAACTGGCTTTGCACCGTCCACACTTGCCGCCTCGTACATTTCCCCGGAAATATTTTTAAGACCTGCGAGGAAGATAAGCATAGACGAGCCAAACTGCCATACCGACAGTGTAATCAGCATACCGAGTGCTGCATTGGGATCGCCAAACCACTGAATCGGTGCAGCACCAAGCGCCATTAGCATGCCGTTCACGATCCCCTGCTCACTGAAAATATTACGCCACATAATCGATACCGCGACGCTACCGCCGATGATCGATGGCAGATAATAGATCGTACGATAGGTACCGATCATGCGTGAGCCTGTGTTCAGAATCATCGCGACAAACAGGGCAAAGGTCAGTCGCAGCGGCACACCGATAAACACGTAATAGAGCGTGACCTTGACGGAATTCCAATACTTCGGATCATTCGTAAACATCTTCTCAAAGTTAGACAATCCGACCCAGCGTGGCGGGCTAAACAGGTTGTAGCTCGTAAAGGATAAATACAGTGATATGAACATCGGAATCAGCGTGAACGCCAGAAATCCGATAATGAACGGACTAATAAACGTATAGCCGGTCAGATTGGCTTTGAGCGAATGGTTTCGCATACGTCCATGCACCTCCCGTAATAGATAGCGTTGGTTTAAAATAACGCAGCCTGCTCCAACATCCGAGACTATGCGGCGGCTGGTATGAAAGGCTGCGTTGATGACGTGTTAAGATGGTTGTTGATACTTGTTGATGGTTGAACTGATCGGTTGGAGCAGACCCAACTTTGAGAAACACTAAGCGAACGGACTTGATGCAGTGACGCAAAATCACTTGTATCGCTCCCCGTGTTAGAGTATCCCTAATATTTGAAATCATCCTTTTCCGTTCGCTTTTTCCTTCGCCGGGTTCCTCTGCTCACGATAAGGCTTACCGATCAAACAGCCATCCTGCTCACAGTGATTATGGCTGGTTATTCGATAGAATCGAGTTCGCATCTGCACGGAATTTGGTAGCAGCATCGGCGGCTGTGATCTGTCCGAAGTTAATCTGTTCCACATAGTCGGACAGACTGGCGATTACCTCAGCAGAGCCGACTGGCGGTGGTGGACTCATTGGCGAAGCGATCGGCTCCATTTTGCTAACAAAATCGAATACCTGCTTCTCGGCATCGGTCAGCTCTGGCGTGATTGCTTCTTTGATCTTGGAGGAGATCGGTACACCACGCTCGCCCTTGATCAGCTTGTTGGCTTCTTCGTTGTTAATCCAGAAGTCGATGAATTTAGCTGCTTCATCCTTGGATTGGGAATTTTTCGAGATCGCCCAGTACATACTTGGCTGCATGTAAATGCCTTTTTCCATATCAGGTCCGAGCATTGGGGCGAGTGCCATCGGGCGATCCGATACCTTTTGCAGCGCGACAAACTGGTTTGACCACTGCCATGTACCGATCGCTGTTCCTTTGACCACCGCAGATTCCTCCAGAATGCCTTTGTTCTGGCTCAATGTTTCCTGCGAAGGGGTAGCGCCTTCCTTCATCAGCTTGGCTAGACGACCAAAGAAGTCAGCGAACAGTGCATCATCCTCATAGCCAAGCCCAGTGCCCTGCGCATTGTAGAGCGAAGCGCCTTTCGTTCTCAGGTAGTAGTTGAAAAATACATCTGCCGTCATCGACTCATCAAAGTAGATGCCTTTATCCTTCGCTTGCAGAGCAAGCTTCTCATAATCGTCCCATGTCCAATCGGCTGGCAGCTCGTTAATGCCCGCCTTTTTCAGCAGCTCTGGATTGTACTGGTAACCCAGCACGTTCACACCTGCCGGAATCCCGTACTGTGTGCCGCCGATCATGCCTGTGCTAATGACGCTCTCGCTCACATCGTCCAGCTTGATGCCGTTACCGATGTATGGCTTCAGGTCTTCCAGCTGACCATTTTTCGCATACTGGCTAATGTAGGAGATGTCCATCTGAATAATGTCGGGTAATTGATTCGCTGCGGCTTGCGGAGCAAGCTTTTTCCAGTAGTCATCAAAGGAAGCATACTCCACATCAATGTTCACGCCCGGGTTCTGCTTTTTGTACAGATCGATCACCTGCTGCGTATAGCTATGACGCGTATCCGAACCCCACCAGGCGATCCGAATCGTCTTGCCTCCCTGATCGCCACCGCTTGCGCCTGTACTGCTACCGGAATTACCACACGCTGTAATCATCAGCAAAATGGCTACCAGTACGGCGATCGCTGCTGTCTTTTTCATCTTCATGCTTGTTATCCCCTCTCGTTATGAACCATCTAATCTAGCGATGAGTCTGATGTAGAAGTCGTTACTATGTGTTTTTGTTAACGCTTACATTATGATCGTGTTTTTATTTTCGCAGATGCGCAGTGTCAAATGAATACACAAATCCGAGGTTTTGGTGTAAAAAACAGAGGCGTGGGGTAGCAGAATATGTACGAGAAATCCCTTAAACCATGATAAATTGTACTGTACTCCTACCTAACTGTTCGGAAAAAAGCACATTTCAATCCTTCATCGTATGTTGACTTTTTCATAATGAGATTGTAATTTGATTCATGTAATTACAATAAAAGGAGGGTTGTTTGTTTTACTATGCCGTTTATTTTTAGTAGCCTTTAGACAGCAAAAAAGCTCGAAACTACTTTATAACTACTTAACCTAGCAGTTGATTAACAACATGATGGAGGCCAAAAAATGAAGCTTTTCAAATGTTTATCTTCTCTTGCAATTGCAGCAACCCTTCTACTCCCCATTTCCAATATTGCCAGTGCTTCTCGTGACTTTCCTAAGATTTATGTCAATCATGAGAAATTAGATATTTATGCTGCTGTTGCAACAATAGGTGTTACGTATGTCCCTTTTCGTCCGATCTTTGAAAAGCTACAAATGACCGTAAACTGGGACAATATTAAAAAATCAGTGACTGCTACGAATGGAACGACAACGATTATACTAACAAATAATTCTTACATAGCCTACGTAAACGATAAAGAAGTGCAATTGCTTAATCCGCCATCCTATAATCCTGAGGACGGCATCTTCTACGTCAACCTGCGTTTTGTCGCTGAATCGACAGGGGCTACCGTCAACTGGTCCAAGGACGATCAAACAGACAGCGCCACGATCAATATTACCGACCCCAATCTGTCCAAGCTCCCATCCGATACGACCAGCCAATAATCCATTGCAGCTACGCTCCATTTTGGTCTCCATCTGTTCATTTTCGAGTCACAGTGTATACTATAAGCGTATAACCATGAGATTGAACAATGGAGGCTACTACATGAAACTCAGTAAATCCATATATATTCTGGCAGTTCTAATGCTGTGTATGCTCCTACATGCCCCTCAGGCACACGCATCCCTAGAACAGCCAGAAGTGTATGTAAATAACGAAAACGTAGACATGCACGCCGTTGTCTCGGCAGCAGGCATCACCTACGTTCCCTTTCGTACCGTATTCGAAAAACTACATATGAACGTCGATTGGGACAACACCAAAAAATCCGTGACCGCCACCAACGACCATACCGCCATCACACTAACCGCCTATTCCGACAAAGCCTATGTCAATGGACAAGAATTCGACCTGCTCGAACCCCCAATCTACAACCAGGACGACCAGCTCTTCTACGTCAACCTCCGCTTCGTAGCCGAAGCCTCCGGCGCCCAGGTCACCTGGATCACAAAAGACTATAACGCTCGCATCTATATTAAAATTCCAAATTGAGACACCATCAAACTAAGATGATCGATCACCACAACAAACGCTTATCTCCAATTCGAGTTCATTTGGAGATAAGCGTTTGTTTACTGCTTCTTCCCCCACAGGAGCAAATGCCTACCCCCCTCCCAGTGATCCAGTGATCGCATCAAGCCTCTTTTCCTTGTTATCATTTGTGTTTTCAATGCTCTTAAAACTTATACCATTCTAAATGCTCTTCTTGCTTTTAATGCTTTTAATGCTTTTAATGCTTTTAATGCTTTTAATGCTTTTAATGCTTTTAATGCTTTTAATGCTTTTAATGCTTTTAATGCTTTTAATGCTTTTAATGCTTTTAATGCTTTTAATGCTTTTAATGCTTTTAAAAATGATGCGATTAGCACGGAACGCAGGCAAGGAAATAAGGAAAAAGGACGACTTTGGAGGGGCGGGAATCTTCATTTTATCCTACTCCAAAAGATTCCCGCGGCTCCACCCGAGTCCGTTCCCTTATTCCTTGCCGGAGTGCTTGATGCCCCATCCCAACAAACTCCCTAAACATTCCACGCAATTCAAAAATTTAGAGATTTAAAGATTTAGAGACTCAGAGATTTAAAAATTTAAGAGCACAAACCACTTCACTCCCCCCAGGCATCTTACTCCCCACACCTACGATATTCCGTCGGCGTCATCCCCGTCACCTTCTTAAACACCTGACTAAAATACTGCGAATTCCCTCCAAACCCAAACAGCTCCGCCAATTCAAACACCTTCACATCGCCACTGCGCCGAATATGCTCCATTGCCCGCTCGATCCGATACCGATTCACATAATGTGAGAAATTGTCTCCGGTCACCTTTTTGAAAATTTTACCGAGATAGTCCGGGTTCATATACAGCATCTGATTGGCTACACCGTTCAGCGATAGCTCGGCATTCACATAATTCTCCTCGATAATCCGTAGCATTTTATTCACGACCGATGACTGGCGGTTCATATTACTGCGGTAGTATCCACCCGTTAGCTCCACAGCAGCCTGGCGGATAAAGTCATGCAGCCCGGTCAGTGTATCCAGTCGGGACAGCTCCGCCAGCCTTGCGGTTGGCGCGCTTCGTTCATCCTCCGGATACAGACGCAGCATCACCGCATACAGCTGTAGCACATACGAGCGTGTCACCGCGATATCATGGCGTAGCTCGCCTAGTGTAGCGAACAGTCCAGCAATCTCTGCCTCCACCTCCTGCACCTGCCCTGACCTGATCATCATCGTGAATTGCTCTTCATCCAGCTCAAAGCCGCTATGTTCCCGTCCATCGCTCAGCGCCACATCCTGACGTGTGATCAGACTGCCGCCGCCCACATAGAAGCGCTGGGTCATATACTGACGCGCATTGCGATACAGCCGCCGCAGCTCCTCCATCCGTCCAGCCTCGCTAACGGCTGCCGTGAGCTCTAATTTATAAAAGCCTGCGAATATATCCTTTACTTGATTTAGCCCCTCCATCAGCCCGGTCACCTCACCGGGATCATCCATAAGCAGCAATAGCTCATCGTGAAGCTGAATCGTCGTTCCCATGAGCACGCCCTCCAGCACATCCTCAGCGATATTTTTGAGGGCAAATAAGTGCTCGTACTCGTTGGAATTCTCCGCACGTAGCAGCACCAGGCGCACGCTGCGATTACTAAGCTGCATATGGAATAAGCGCTCATAATAGGCAAGATCGCGACTACCATACATTTTATTAGAGATAAATTCCTTCAAAAACTGTTCCTTTACCTGAGGTAGCATCCGGCTAAACTGCTCGCGCATCCGACTGACGAATAGCTCGCGCTCCTGCTCAGCCGCACGCTCCGACAGCAACTCCGCAATCGCCGCTTCGATCTGCTGCTCATTGCATGGCTTGACCAGATAATGCTTTACGCCATATTGCATCGCTCGTCTGGCATAATCAAAGTCCTTATAGCCCGACAGCATAATAAAGCGTACATCTGGAAATTGCTCATACGTCTTCGCCACCAGCCCAATCCCATCCAGACCCGGCATGGAAATATCGCTAATGACGATGTCCGGCCGCTTCTCGGCAATCCGCTCATACGCTTCCAGCCCGTTACGTGCCGTGCCGACCAGCTCTGTTCCGCTCGCCTGCCAATCGACCACACTGGAGATACCCTCCAGAATCATGCGCTCATCATCCACCAACAGCACTTTGTACATCGTATAGCTCCCCTTTGTTATATGGAATACGAATATGGAACGCCGTGCATACATCAGGCTCACTCTGAATCTGTAGCCCATAGTCCGAGCCAAAGGTCAGGCGAATCCGCTCAATAATATTCGTTAGACCGATGCCTTTCCCACGCGTCTGTACCTGCCCCTGATGCAGACGCTCCAGAAATTCTACCGTCATACCTGGCCCATCATCCTCTACCACGATATGCACCGCATCCTGCTCCCTCCATGCTCTGATGCGAATATGGCATGCCTCGATCTTAGGCTCCAGTGCATAATGGATCGCATTCTCAACGAGCGGCTGTAGCGTCAGCTTAGGGATCAGCGTATCTCCTAACTCAGGCGGCACCTCAATCATAAAATTTAGCCGTTCTTCAAATCGCATCCGCTGAATCGTGACATAGCTGCGCACGATGTCCAGCTCATCCTCCAGCCGAATGACCTTGTCCGTCATATTGACCGAGCTACGAAGCAGAAAGCCTAGCGCCTCGACCATCCGCGAAATTTCCGGTTGCTTGTTCATTTTCGCCATCCAGTTAATCGACTCCAGCGTGTTATATAGAAAATGAGGATCGATCTGCGCTTGCAGTGCCTTCAGCTCGGTTTCACGGATGACGAGCTGCTTGGCATAATTTTCATCAATTAGCTCCCGAATACGGCGCAGCATTCGATTAAAGGTACGATGTAGCAGCCCTACTTCATTTTGCGCTCTTGTCGTCGCTGGATCAGCAGGTAGCTCGCCCAGTTGATCCAGATTGCCCGTTTCCACGGTACGCATCTTTTGTAGCAGTCGTTCCATCGGATGGGTGATGCTACGAGATAGCTTCGTACCGAGCAGCAATGCCAGCAGGAAAATACCGATAAATACAAACGTCACTAATTGCTTGATCCAGATCACACGCTGGAACATCGAATCAAATGGCGTCATATGCAGATACGTCCAGCCCGTATACGGGGACTGAATGCGCGCGGAGAAGTAGCTTTCCGAGTTCCCTGCGATCACACCGTACGGCTTGCTGCCTCCTAGTCCCTCGTCGATTATCGTGCGACTGAGCGGAAGCTGCTCGGGATAGAGAATTTTCCCACCATCTGAGATGATCAGCTGACTGCCTGAGCTACTTTCCACCTGCTCCTGTACGATGCGATCGATCCGTACTCGAATCATAATCGTGCCCAGATCATGCAGCGTAAAGGTGGAGCCACTGAACTGCTTGAACTGACGAACAGCGATTAACTCGCCCTTATCTCCGGCATACCAGGCATTTGAGCCGCTATGCTGCTGTGCTAGCCGAATCAACTCAGGGCGCATGCCTGCTGGTACACCTTCTCGATTGCCAGCAAACATCAGCTCACCTTCACGATCTAGTGCTAGCATCGAATATACGAACTTCTCCGAGCCAGCGAAGGCGACCAGCCGATTGGTGATTTTTTTGCGAATGACGTTCTTTTCGTAAATGGACGTCTCCTGCTGAAGCTGGAATAAATAGCGCTGGAGTTGCTCATCGGTTACAACGCGAAAAGATAAGTTCTCCATATCCTTGAGCTGATTTTCGATCTCAAATGAAGACATATTGAGCAGCTCCGATGTCTTCTCATACATCTGATTGTCGTACGTGTTATACACCATATTCAGCACAAGCAAATAGGAGGCAAAGCTGCCCAGCATGAGAGCCGAGATAAGCAGCAGCATCTGACGATGAATGCCCAGATTAATGTAAGCGCTTTTAAATCGAGCCAGCATATGATCTTCCCCCATAACCGGATTGGGATTGGTGGTATGTTCACCGGATTACGTGACTGTAGTGCTTAGTACATTAGTCACTAGTATATTAGCAATTGGTACGTTAATGATTGATGCGTTCATAAATGCGACTTTCTTGATGACGTATCTATATAATCCTGATGGAGCTGTAATCACAACATATTGCGATAGCGCGGAGAGAGATGAGAGGCATGAATGGATTGTAATTTAATGTATATTATAGCGAGGATTATTGAAAAATACAGCGATTTTAATGGAAAAGAGTCCTGACCCATAGCGAAGAAAGCGTGTATCACAATGCCAAATAGCCGAGATGCAGAGGGGACTCTACTGCATTTCGGCTGTTTGAATGAGACATCAATTTATCCATTTTAATTCAGTGATGAAGGTATCAACAAATGTGCAATACAGGCGGTGATAGTACTCGTACTATTGTCCATAGTCCATACTACAGCTCGCACACTTCTATCAGCTCGATACATTCGCTACATCTCCACTAACCGAATACACTGACAATTCTATGCTTACTATTACTGGCGCAAGATTGCTATTACTGACGCACAAATACCGCTTTCCAGCGCTTCACATATTGCACATCATAACCAAGACCGTCTGCGAGTATAGCCAGCGGCACATAGGTTTTGCCTTTTTGGACAAAGGCAGGGGCATCGGTCGGAACATTTTGTCCATTTACCCGAATCGCGTTACCGTTAAGTGGAATGATGACCTTGCTGCTTCCCGTTACCGTCGCTTGCTTCGTCTGCTCCGACCATACAACACGCGCTCCCAGTGCAGTAGTTACATCGCGCAAAGCCACATAGGTACGACCATTACGGACAAGCGGTGGTGTAGAGCTATTCAGCAGTCGTCCATTCGTATAAACGATGGTACGATCGGTAGCATTAACCGAGGTAGGGGGCGTACGGTAGCCATTTTCACCCCAGATTGCACGGCTAAAAGCAACTGCAATCGACTGGTAGCCGCTCGCATTCGGATGAATATCACCCTCGGCAATATGTGTCATGCTCAGCTCATTACCTTTGAATGCTTCAGCAATATGGGCGACGCGAACATCCTTGCCCTGTGCCTTATAGCTGGATGCCGTCTGACTTACAATCTCACTGAATTGAGCAGCCAGAGCATTCAGATTGCTATACAAGCCTGCACCGGACACGGCAGGTACAGGTTGGTATTGGTCAGCGATCACAATCGTTGCCGATGGATTCAGCGCGATCAACTGATCAACAATTGCCTTGAGGTTCGTTTCATAGCCGCTAATAACTGGCTCCAGATTCAGACCGGACAGATCCTGTGGCAATGCGGTCAGTGAGCCGAGTGCATTGAGAAAATCATTACCACCGATCGTAATCGTGATCAGGTTGGCGCTGCGAATCTGCTTCGCTACACTCGCACCATCCAGCGTACGTGCAGCACCCGGCAGATTGCTCTGAATATCGCTTGTGCTGACCTTCTTGCCTGCGGTGATTGCATTCAGATAGTTATGCAGACCACTGCTCGTTAAGCCGAGAATCCCTTCATTATCGACTGTCGCTCGCCCGCGGAATAGCTCCTGCTCCTTCAAACGAACGGTAAAGCCATCATAGCTGGACGCCTTGCGATCTGGCTCATAGCCTACAGTCAGCGAATCGCCTAAGAAGACGATATTAGGATATGCTTGGTTGCCACCTTTGGCGATGGTAGAGCTTGGTATAGACGAAGTGCTGGCAGCGGTGACCGTTGCTGCTCCGTTTATAGCACCTGCTCCATGTGCGATAGAGACTGGAAGAGTGCTACTGCCCAACAGCAATGCAGTCACAGCACCGGAAAGGAGCATGTGACGCCACATCTTTCTTTTATTCTTCATTACTGTTAAAGACGAGATGTGGTCGGTTACGGTTCGTTGCTGACGAAACATTGACGGTGACTGGGTAGCATCGTTACGGTGGGGCTCAGGCTTTATTTTATTCATAAGTCGCTCCTTTTTCGCTGTTCGCCTAGTCTATTGAGGTGGTCAACATCTATACAAAAAACTAAAAAACGGCTGCGGTAGCCAGATTGCGGACTACGGCAGCCGTATGGCTTTGATGTGGATATCAATCGGAATTCAGGATAGACAAACAGATTCAATTCCGCTCTAATTATCCTTCATTTGCTCCCGATTCTTTGGCGTTTTCGTGATTCGTCTGCTCCGGGTGCTGCGCTCGCTTCAAATAATCATCATAACGATCATCCAGCTCACGAGCGATTTTGCGGTATTGTAGCGTCTCTTCGACGATCGGGTCATGCTCCATCTGGATGCGCACCTCATACTTCGGTGGAATCATTCGACGCTCACGACGATCACGTTCCTCCTCCACCATCTCCCCGTCGGTCAGACGCTCACTCAGTTCACGTTCCAGTTCGTCGGATGATGACATATACGCTCACTCCCCTGCATCGTAAGGTTTGGTAGTCTTTGCTATTAGCTTTCACATGTGTAAACGCCATCTCAGTTGTGCCAGCACTGCGTATGATGCTACACCTTCGCATAACGATGTAACGCATAAAGCTGTATCATCGTACGACCATGCAGTGGATCGCCTGCTACTGAATCTTAGTTGACTGTTAGATGACTGGCTGACTACTGTTTATTTACCCGTTTGCCCCTGTATAAAATCAGTTCTTACTTCGGCAATGCCGTCAATCCAGACGCGTGCAGCTCTTGCAGCAGCTCTTCATGGATATGTCCATTCGTTGCCGCGATATTGCGTACAGTAATGTCATAATCGGAACCTGAAATATCACCGATGCGACCACCGGATTCAGTAACGAGCAATGCACCTGCTGCCAGATCCCATGCGTTCAAGCCCACTTCCCAGTACGCATCAAGGCGACCTGCTGCCACATAGGCAAGATGCAGCGCTGCCGAGCCGCCGTTCCGAATACTGCGTACCTTTGGCAGCAGATCCACCAGCGACTTCGTATTGCGCTCTACGCTGTTGTTGGCAGGAAAGCCTGTTGCTACCAGGCATTCAGACAGCTTCATATGATCTGCAACCTTCATCAGATTACCGTGTACATAGGCGCCTTTACCCTTTTCTGCTACGAATAGCTCATCATGGGTTGGATCATAAACGACACCAACGATCACCTCACCCTTATGGGCAACCGCAATCGAGACACAGTAAAATGGGAAGCCATGCACAAAGTTCGTCGTCCCATCAATCGGGTCTACAATCCATACATATTCCTCATCCTTCACCGCTTCGACTGCACGAATCGAGGCTTCTGCACCGACACCAGCGCTTTCTTCACCAAGAAAGGCATCGCCTGGGCAATACGTCTGCACCAGCTTGCGAATCATCTGCTCTGCGCCTTTATCCACTTCGGTTACGAGATCCTGTGAGGAGGTCTTCGTATCGAGCTGACGATAGCTGCCTAGCTTACTCTTGATCCATTCGCCTGTTTTGGATGCTGCATTGATCGCTACAGCGACACGACTTTTACTGCTGACAACATAGGGCTGCTTTTGGTTATCTTCCATGTTCAATCCCCCTGGGTATATTAGACCGACAGCTTCTGCTGCGATCTGGTTTTCAAGCTTGCATGTGAATATTCATTAAGTATGGACACAGACCGCTGAGCGTATCCATTTGGAATGACTCGCCTTGCCTGCATCAGTTTAGACATATCGTCTGTCTTTAAGGTAACACTTCGATACTGGCTTTGTCGATGATGCGTACCCCATCCCCTTCAAGGGCGCGCAAATCGTTCATTAATTGCAGCAATGCCAGATCCTTATGCTTCGCCTCCAGCATCACATCGAGATGACTGGACGTACGGGCTGCCTGACGTAAAAAGTCGAGTAACGGCCCGGCCTCCACCCCATCTGCATGACTGCGGCGATCGGTCGCGCTGCGTGGGCTAGACGCATGAATCTTCGGTGGCAAATGACTACCCTCCGGTACGTCTGTACGCGCCAGCGGTGATTCCCACGTACGCGCAATATCCGGCCAGTACAGCGATGCTGGCTCACCCTCGCAGTTCACCATATGATGGTGAATATCGAGCACCATCGGCAATCCGGCACGCTGCGCGATATCCAGCGTCTCAGGTGTCGTAAACGTCTTGTCGTCATTTTCAAGTGTAATGCGGCAGCGAATATCATCATCCAGTGTAGCAAATTGCTCTACAAATCGATCACCTGAGGTCGGCTTATCGCCATAGGCACCGCCGACATGAATGTTATTTTTCGATCTCGCGTCCAGTCCCATCGCCTCCAGCATACTTACATGGTGACGCAGGTCGCGTACAGCGGCTTCCAGCACCTCAGGCTTGGGCGTATTAATGACAGTAAAATGATCCGGGTGAAAGGATACCCGTAGATTATGCTTGCGTACATATTCACCGATCTCGGCAAACTCCGGTTGCAGCACAGCTACCGGGTCCCAGTCCTGTAGCTCGGCATGGGTAGCCAGCGGAATGAGCTTGGAGCTCATGCGGTACATATGGATATCCTCTGCTACATTATGCTTGAGCACGCGCAGTGTCGTTTGCAGATTAGCGCGTCCGATCGCTTCTAGTCTGCGCAGCGCTGCATCCCGGTCAGGTAGCTTGCGAAAATTGGTCATCGTCATCGTCTTAGAGGGAGAAGCATCCTTGAGCTGTAATGAGATGGCGACGTAACCAAAGCGGACGATCATACGTCCAGCTGCTCCTGCTCACCAAAAAACATTTCGTGTGCCAGCTCGGTTTGCACGCGTGATTCCTCCGGTGTTAGCTTACGAATCAGCTCCATCTCTACTTCGGTCACCTCTTGACCTTGAAAGTTGATCTCAGCGATGCAGCCGGTAATTTTTACGATGGCGATGGCTGTATTTTCCGGAGTGTAGGCGATGACCTTTTGTCCGGTGGGAAATACGCGGAAGCCTTGTTTGACCATTTTGCCTTTGCCATATTCGAGCATGTCCAGTAGCTCTTGCTCGCTTTTGAATTTGCAGACGGAATTGAATTCAGTTTGAAAGCCCATATTGTTGCCTCCTTGATAAAGTGGTTGGAGTGGTGTTGTAGTTGGTTATTGTTCGTGGTTTTCCTTATTAAACCATAAACCGTTTAGTGGGTGGGTATAACAGGTGGGCTGGTTGGTTTTACTGGTTTGCAGCTTGAGATGATGGGTTGTGGTTGATATGGGGCGTTGTTGAGCAGAGATCACTGCGCGTTGTTGAGTAGGGACCACTGCGCTTTGTTGAGCAAAGACCACTGCGGGAAGGAATAAGGGGACGGGCTCAGTGGAGCCGCGGGAATCTACGGATTAGGAAGGAATGTAGATTCCCGCCCCTCCAAAATCGCCCTTTCCCCTTATTTCCTTCCCTCCGTTCTGTGCTGGATCAGCATGTGAGTTTTCTAGACTTTAAAGTCTTACATTTAAAAGTTGCACAGTCGCTTGGTCGTGCATTTTTATTTACAAGCTCATCTATCCAGCAGCACCTAGCGCCTAACAACCAACACCTAACACCTAACACCTAACACCTAACACCTAACACCTAACACCTAACACCTAACACCTAACACCTAACACCTAACACCTAACACCTAACACCTAACACCTAACACCTAACACCTAACACCTAACACCTAACACCTAACACCTAACACCTAACACCTAACACCTAACACCTAACACCTAACACCTAACACCTAACACCTAAGCAATTGTGATGTGAACCAGCTAGAATTAGGAAGACATAATAACTCAGTGACCTATTTTGCCTTTATACAGCTATACGGCAATTATAAGGCCTCATTAATATATTGAATGTCCAAGTTAGCTACCAACAGCTTAACTATGGGTAAAAGGAAGCTCACCTCACCTGCAATAATTCGGAACATTTCAAGTCAATGCATCAACTACAATAACTTCACTGCAAGCAGAGTACCTTCAATGAAGTAAGCTGTTATCACCATATTAGCGCTGATCCTTTACTAGCAATCGCAAATTCAAAAGCGAATTAAATATAGCCCCGATCACATTAGTGTGACGGGGCTATATGGCGAGCGCCGTCTGTCAGACAAGGGCTTAGTCGCGCTTGAATTGCAGGGTGTGACGCTTGTTGTAGCGATCTAGACCGAGCTGGATGAGCTGGTCGAGTAGTTCTGGGTAGGATTTGCCGGTTTCGCGCCACAGGAGTGGGTACATGCTGTATGCGGTGAAGCCTGGCATGGTGTTGACTTCGTTGATCATGATTGCGCGGTCGCTGCGGCGGACGAAGAAGTCGGCGCGGCATAGACCGTTACCATCGATCGCTTTGAAGGCACGCAGGGCGAGCTCGCGCAGGTTTTCTGCCAGCTCGCTGTCGATCTCGGCTGGGATGATCATGCGGGAATTACCGTCGATGTATTTGGCATCGTAATCGTAGTAGTCGCTGGAGGATACGATCTCGCCAGGTACGGAAGCAAGCGGCAGCTCGTTACCGAGTACGCCGACTTCTACCTCATGCGCGTCTACGGCTTCTTCAACTACGACTTTCAGGTCAAAGCGCAGGGCATATTGGATCGCGCGTTCCAGCTCGGCGCGGTCTTTTGCTTTGCTGATGCCTACACTGGAGCCGAGATTGGCTGGTTTTACGAAGCATGGGAAACCAAGATTGTGCTCAATCGCGCCGAGAATATCATGTGCATTCGCTTCATATTCAGCCGCGATGAACGTTTCATATTTACATTGTGGCAAGCCTGCCTGAGCAAATAGACTTTTCATAATCGCTTTGTCCATACCTGCGGAGGATGCGAGTACACCCGCGCCCACGTAAGGCATATCCATCATTTCAAACAAGCCCTGAATTGTACCGTCTTCTCCATATGTACCATGCAGTAATGGGAACAATACGTCGATCAGACTTTCCTGACCACTCAGCTTGCGCCATAGTACGCTCATCGCCTCGGCTGTAGCGGATTCGCCGCCGTTCAATTGCAATGCTTCCAGGCTTGCTGGTGCCGAAGTATGCGTCTCTCCCATATTCCAGCGTCCCTGCTTATCGATATATACCGGTACTGCGTTATATTTGCCATAATCGAGTGCATTCATTACCGAAAATGCTGTTTGTAATGATACCTCGTGCTCACCGGATTTGCCGCCGTAGATCAATCCTACGGTCAATTTTGCTGCTGTCATGTCGGAACCCCCGTTAATTGTTGTTCATATTTGGAATTGTCATCTGAAAGTAAGGTCAAAAGGTACAGTCGTCGTTGCTGTCCGCATGCCAAAATCCGTTTTTTTTACGATACAATAGCCATACGCGGCAAACGAACAGGCAGGCTGTGTGATGGCCTTTATTCAGTATAAATGTTCCGAAGGATGGCTGCAAAAAAAGTTTGGTTATTCACCTAAATTAACAGCTCAGAATACCTATACATCTCAGATATCCTGCGAATAGCTCTGACAGGATTTATAAGGGAGATCATTTATTAAGGTATATAAGGTATAGATGAAGTAAAAGAATATATTCTGCTTCAATCTTCATGAACGTTATGGACCTACTGCACCCATCGCTTAAGATCGACCGATACGCTACGATTTTATCTATCATTTAACTGCTGTTAGAACACGATCCGAAAGGAGACACTATGCTCAAACGACTCGTTTGGAAAGAACATGATCTCTACTCTATTCAATTAAAGAACGATTTGTACATTCTCGCACAGCTTCTACATAAGCCGTATGTTGCTTTTTTTAATATTCAATCTAACATTGGCGATTTTACAGACGAACAGCTGGATCTCATTCAGACCGAGCCGCTTGGCGTATGCTGTGTTTTGAAGGACTTTATCAAAACCTGCGCTGAACGCAAAATAACTGCTACCTATGCTCCTAATCTACACATTCAGCTACCAGAATTATTTATTAGCGAAGATCCTGAGCAGTGGATGCAGCGCTCCAGCATTGCAGACGTAGCTCGTATCTACAATCTTGTTCACATCGACCCTTTGCTTGGTGATCAGGGGATCCTCACCAACCCGATTCAGGTGCGCGATATTCAGAACAATGCGCCAGATTGCTGGGATCGCTACGAGCTGGTAGGGCATAATACTGGCTATGAGCTGATTAGGCGGCTTCTTTTATCGATCCAACACGGGCAATGGATCGATCCTGAAAAAGAAAAGCGTCGCACGGGTAGCGATCCTTATCCGCTCCAAACGCTCAGTGAGTTGTGGGCGGCAGGTGTACCCCGTTATAAATAGAAATGATCGTAAGTTTATGATATTCACTTTGATGCTAGTGGTTCTAATTCGACTGCAATAGCAAACGATATACGTTATGCAGCTTCTAGTGTTAATTTGATTATCCGACCTTTCATATGTAGCTTAGATTACACGTATACATATTTCTGCGAATTGATGACGTACATCATTGAAATTCTCTTTCGAATTTACCAGTTCAACTTCTTTCACAAAACTATAAATCTTTAAAACAAAACAGGTTGCTGACAAAGGAGAACCTGTTTTGTTGTTATACATTTTTATATTCTACATATTCCCAAATTCTCCCCAAAAAGACCTTTACGATCTTCCATGTAAACGGTATACTTAATAGTAGTGATCAATTTTGAAATCAAGTTTCATTCTGTGAAACACTCATTCTGTATATACACGATTGTTTCTGTCAGATTGAATCTTTTTCACCACTTCCATCTTTTGCTGTAATTTGTAAGCCGTATTTCATTCAAGGAGGTTCATCTATGTCCGTTAAAGATTCATTTTCCGTTGGCCGTGAACTGAAAGTGAAAGACAAGAGTTACCGCTATTTCAGCCTTGAAGCGCTGAAAGAAAAAGGCTTTACCAGCATTGACAAGCTGCCATTCTCGATTCGCGTGCTGCTTGAAGCAGCCGTTCGTCAATTCGACGGTCGTGCGATTACCGAGGAGCATGTAAAGCAACTCGCGGGATGGGCTGAAGGCCGCGAAGAGAAAGAAATTCCATTTATCCCTGCACGTATCGTATTGCAGGATTTTACTGGCGTACCGGTCGTAGTAGACCTTGCCGCTATGCGCGATTACGTGAAAAGCCAGGGCGGCGATCCAAAGCAAATCAACCCGCTCGTACCGGTTGACCTCGTTATCGACCACTCTGTTATGGTAGATGCATTCGGTACTCCTGATGCACTTGAATATAATGTGAACGTTGAATTTGAGCGTAATGAAGAGCGTTACCGTTTCCTGCGCTGGGCGCAAACGGCATTCGATAACTTCCGCGCTGTGCCACCTTCGACTGGTATCGTGCACCAGGTTAACCTGGAGTACCTCGCTTCTGTAGCGGCTACCAAAACCGTTGATGGCGAAACACAGGTCTTCCCTGATTCCCTCGTAGGTACAGACTCCCACACGACCATGATCAATGGTCTTGGCGTTGTTGGCTGGGGTGTTGGTGGTATCGAGGCAGAAGCAGGTATGCTGGGACAACCGCTGTACTTCGTTATGCCTGAGGTTATCGGCTTCAAGCTGACAGGTAGCCTGAGCGAAGGAGCAACCGCAACTGACCTTGCACTGACCGTTACCGAAATGCTGCGTAAAAAAGGCGTAGTTGGTAAATTCGTAGAGTTCTATGGTCCGGGCCTTGCTAATATTAGTCTGGCTGACCGTGCAACAGTAGCGAATATGGCTCCTGAGTACGGTGCAACGATTGGTTTCTTCCCGGTTGACGAAGAAACACTGTTCTACATGCGCAACACCGGTCGTTCCGACGAGCAGGTTGAACTCGTTGAAGCGTACTACAAAGCGCAAAACATGTTCCGTACTTCCGAAACACCTGATCCGACCTTCACAGATGTGATCGAGCTGGATCTGGCTTCGGTTGTACCGAGTCTTGCAGGTCCGAAGCGTCCACAGGATCGCATCGAGCTGACCAACATGAAAACAAGCTACAACTCCGCAATCCGTACACCAGTTGAATCCGGTGGCTACGGTCTGTCCGATGCGAAGATCGCTGAGAAGGTTCCAGTTCAGCATCCAAACGGCAAGAAGAGCGAAATGAGCGCAGGCGCTGTTGTTATCGCCGCAATCACAAGCTGCACGAACACCTCGAACCCGAGCGTTATGCTGGGTGCAGGTCTGCTCGCGAAAAAAGCCGTTGAGCGCGGACTGAGTGTTCCAGGCTATGTGAAAACAAGTCTGACACCAGGTTCCCTCGTTGTTACCGAGTATCTGCAAAAAGCAGGCGTAGATACCTACCTGGAGCAGCTCGGCTTCTACCTCGCAGGCTACGGCTGTGCAACATGTATCGGTAACTCCGGTCCATTGCCAGACGAAGTGAGTCAGGCGATTGCAGACAACGACATGACTGTTGCTTCTGTACTGTCTGGTAACCGTAACTTTGAAGGTCGCGTACACGCTCAGGTGAAAATGAACTACCTGGCTTCTCCGCCACTCGTTGTTGCCTACGCACTGGCAGGAACGGTAGACATCGATCTGACGAACGACCCAATCGGTCACGACCAGCAGGGCGAGCCCGTTTACCTGAAAGATATCTGGCCAACTGCGAAAGAAATCCGCGATGCGATCGCACTGTCGATCAATCCGGAAATGTTCCGCAGCCGCTATGAAAATGTATTTACAGCGAACAAGCGTTGGAACGAAATCCCTGTACCACAGGGCGAGCTGTACGAGTGGGATGAGAAATCCACGTACATTCAGAACCCACCGTTCTTCCAGAACCTGGGCGACAGCCTGAATGATATCGAGGATATCCGTCATGCACGCGTACTCGCACTGATGGGCGATTCCGTAACAACTGACCATATCTCGCCAGCAGGTAACATTTCCCCATCTTCACCAGCGGGTCAATACCTGAAGGAGCGCAATGTTGAGCGCAAAGACTTCAACTCCTACGGCTCCCGTCGTGGTAACCACGAAGTTATGATGCGCGGTACATTTGCCAACATCCGTATCCGTAACCAGGTGGCTCCTGGCACTGAGGGCGGCGTAACGAAATATCTGCCAACCGACGAAGTGATGTCCATCTACGATGCATCCATGCGTTACCAGGCAGAAGGCCAGAATCTGGTCGTTATCGCTGGTAAAGAGTACGGTACAGGTAGCTCCCGTGACTGGGCAGCAAAAGGTACGTTCCTGCTCGGCGTGAAAGCCGTTATCGCTGAAAGCTTTGAGCGTATCCACCGTAGTAACCTGGTCGGTATGGGCGTACTGCCACTGCAATTCCAGGAAGGCTATAGCTGGAAACAGCTGGGTCTGAACGGTACAGAAGTATTCGATATCGTAGGTCTGAGCAATGATGTAACACCAGGTCAAACCCTGAACGTTACAGCGAAGCGCGAAGACGGCACAACATTCGAATTCCCTGCAACCGTTCGTCTGGACAGCGCGGTAGACGTAGACTACTACCATAACGGTGGTATCCTGCAAACCGTTCTGCGTCAGATGATCCAGAACACGAACAAGGGTGAAACGGTTTAATTCGTTTTCGCTAATGATGTAATAGCCTCACATGCTTATACAACGCAATCGTATTGCTAGTAGAACAGCATGATGATCAAAAAAAACAGCCTGCTACTCCTGATGGAGTTAGCAGGCTGTTTTGGTTTATATATGGATCGATCTTGTGCCTTACTTATTGAATACACAAGAGTTAAATACATACGAGCTTTGCTTATTTCATTTCGCGGTGACGGCGACGATGGCGCGATATCCAGAGCGAAGCCCAGATGATCACTACAGCAGATACAAGGATACCCACATATAGTCGGTATCCATTTAACCATATATTACTCCCAGCCAATAATGGAATACTTGCTACCGTACTCAACCGTTTAAGCTCCGCTGCACCGTCTGGACTACTTAGCTTATAATTGCCTGAGCATGCACTGGTTGCAAGTGCGCCGCCCTCGTTATCATATGCATACACAATATAACTGCTTCCCTTTTCGAATGTATAACCGCAAGCTGCTGATTCTCCACTTGTCTCTACTGACATACGTTGATGTACGCCTTCCGACCATCCTTGCTGCACATCCAGCGTCACCTGCTTTGCATTCCATTCGGACGATATCATCGCTGGACGAATCGCGATGACTTTACCAGAAAATACAGCTTCTGCACGCTTTAGCTTATCTGAGAAGGAAGACTCCACCGCACAGCTACACGCATATGCCGATTTGGCTGTAAGCCCTGATATGGTGAATAGAATTCCCGTACACGTTAATAATACAAGTAGGGTATGAGCGATTCGTTTCATGATAACCTCCTTGGATTGGGCATCTGTACATTCTGTGAGTTTGTATCTTATAAGTAGTTCGACTTTCTAGTTGTATATGTATGTATATATTGAACACATATAATAAGGATAATGTTGCTTTAAAACCTTTTTATTCCATTTTTAATTTAGACTTTCTGTTCTCTGTTCTCTGTTCTCTGTTCTCTGTTCTCTGTTCTCTGTTCTCTGTTCTCTGTTCTCTGTTCTCTGTTCTCTGTTCTCAAGTATGCGATTGAATCGATCTGCATTTCAAAGAGATATTTTATACTCTAGATTTATTTGCTATACATTCATTTAAGAGACACTTTTACTCTAGTTAGTGATCATAATGGCTGTAATCAATTTACGTAAAAACATGCTGTTCCACCTCAAACAGCACAATAAAAAAGCAGCCCCAGCGATACGGGATGTACTATCTCCGAATCATTCAGACTGCTTTTATCATGTCGATTACTTGCTTTATACGATTTTGCTTACAATACGATATGCTTTTCTGTTAGAACGAGACGATTCGCTCATAATCATGTACACAATTTTGTAAATGAAGTGGATCGGCATTTATACCTTTTAACAGTGCTACTTCTCATTTCGCATCTAACTCTAATGCCACATCTACCGTAGCTTAATCCCCATATCATGCGCCACCTCAATCAGAATCGGCGCATACTCATGCAGCTTATCCATCGACAATCGGCTCACAGGCCCCGATAACGACAGCGATGCACGTAGCTGACCTGCACTATCAAAGATCGGCACAGCTACCGCCGCCGCACCCGGCTCACGTTCCTCATAACTTGTCGAATATCCACTCTGATGCACCTCATCCAGTTGCTGACGATACATATCTGGATCGACATTGGGCGGCCATTCGGACATACCGAGGATATGCTCACGCTCCTGCTCGCTGGAGAAGGCGACCAGCACCTTGCTGGATGCACCTACCGTCAATGGCAGACGGGCGCCGACTGGAGCAACACGTCGAATCGCCTGATTGCTCTGCACGGCTTGAATACGCAGACGCTCCGCACCATCGCGGATGTACAAACTGATCGTTTCGCCGAGACGGTCGCGCAATTGTTCCATATCTGGCAGTAGCATCGTTGCTGGATCGTCACTCTGAGATAGATGGGTAGACAGCTCCCAAATTTTAATACCGAGGCGGTATTTATCGGTTGCGCTATTCCGCACAACGAAGCCCTTTTCCTCTAATGTGGCGAGCAGGCGATGCACGGTGCTTTTGTGCAGTCCAATCTCCGATGCGATCTCGGTGAGTCCCAAATCGCCAGACCGGGTAAAACAAAGTAGTATATCAAGCGCACGCTCCACGGCGCGCACCGTTAACTTGCGATCTTCCATTATCATTCGCCTCCACTGGCTGCTTCTATAGGGGCAGCCGTTCTATGCTGCGATTGCTTGTGAATCTAGTTTCACGGAATGAAACCTGGTTACATAAATTATATCGAAGCTATGTGTAAACGTAAAGCAAAATAGACCGATAATGTATGTAAGGTTTGCGCTTGACGCTGGATACCGACTCAGGTCAGTGATACAATGATTTATTATGAAAACGGCTTGTTCCCTTGCTGAATATTGCCGTGTACTCCATGTATTTACCAAATTTTTTCATTTTCAGGAGGGGCCTTATTCCTATGTCTACCACTGCTGAACGTAACAACAGGACCCCGTCTTCCCAGCCGGACGAAACGCCCATTATGCTGACGCGGCAATTGCGCTTCAAGCATATTATTGTAGCTTTTTTATTGTCTATCGTATTTTTCTTTCTGTTTTGTTTTGTGGCGTTGCACGCGTATATCGCCTGGGTGCTGTCCTATCCGACAGTCGCCAATGTATACTCTAATCCGATGCAAGCGAAAAACATGCCGTACGAGGACATTTCCTTTCCCGCTCGGGATGGTAGTCGGATGATGCAGGGCTGGTATATTCCAGCGGAAACGAAGTCGAATAAAACGATTATTTTCAGCCACGGCTATGGTGCCAATCGGGAGGAAACGTGGATTCCGATGTACGATCTGGCTCATTTTGCACACAGGCTTAATTTTAACGTGATTATGTTCGATTATGGCTTTGCCTCTAAAACGAATAAAGAAGTCGCTACCGGCGGTAAAAAGGAAGCCCAGCAGCTACTCGGAGCGATCGATCTCGCCAAACAGCGCGGTGCCAAGGAGCTGGTCGTCTGGGGCTTCTCGATGGGTGCAGGTACAGCGTTACAGGCTGGGCTGCTCACCGATCAGGTGGATGCGATGATTCTGGACAGTACATTCTTGCTGGAGCCGGATACGCTATACTACAACATCCGTCAGCAGCTCGATCTGCCACAGCATCCAACGATTGATATTATGGAAATGCTACTTCCGATCGTAAATGGAACGAGCTTGAATCAGATTCCTTATCCACAGGTAAAGAAAAAGGATTATCCGTTCCCGATCTTCTTTATCCATGGTACGCAGGATAGCAAGGCACCTTACCAGATCGCCGAGCTGCTCGCTGCCAACCAGACGAATCCGAATTCAGAGCTATGGGTTATTCCAGGCGCACACCATGAGCTGGAATTCCGCGAGCATCCGCGTGAATACCTGCGTAACGTATCCAACTTCCTTAGCAAGATTAATCTGGCTGCTTCGGAAGATGTGAAAAATGAACCGATGCTTGGTGATACGAACGGGGATACCGATGCAGGCTCGACTACCAACTCCACGCCAATCCCTGCGTCCGAGGCTGGAAAGCAGAACAACGGTGCTAGCATCGACAAGAATGGTGTGAAGAATCCAGATCCTGATCTGGATACGAACAATAGCAGTAGTCAGGGTACGCATAGTAGTACAAGTAGTGATAAAGGTAGTTCTGGTAGTTCTGGTAGTTCTGGTAGTTCTGGTAGTTCTGGCACTACTAATTCTTCTAAGACTTCCACTACCTCTACGAATGGCACTGAGCCAAGCGCCACAGGTACCGGACAGAAATGAACACAATAACCGATCGGTAAGATCATTTTCCAAGTTAGCTATACTCATGCAATATCATAAGATCGCCCCTTCCCTTGAGCGTCTGGTGCTGTAACGGGAAGGGGCGATTGGTTTATTTACGATGGATAGCTGTAGCCGATCTACAATTATTGTACACTGCATCGTTTATTTACACTTTCTAATCTTTCTCCTGCTTAGATAAGATGAGAGTCGTTGTATATAATATATTGCTCATATGCAGGCTACGGCTATATTTGTATGAATACGTGTTGGCTGTATTCATCTACACGCCTAGCTATATTAGCGTTTTGCTTATCCTTTGGCTTTATATGTAGACTCGACCAGCTATAAGGTATCCATAGCTGTCCTATCCGCTTTTCATACAGCTTCCGTATGATCTGGTCATTCCTGCTCTCCTCCATTTCCAGTACAAGCAAAAAACGCCTCCTTCCACGATGGAAAGAGACGTTTTTTGCTCGTTAGAGATATTTCGTTTAGATCGATACCATTTGAACATAGATACGATGCAGCCAAGCCCAGCGCTGTAATACAGTCATATACGACATTACAGATGTACCTACGCGATATCATGTATGTTTTTGTACGATGTACAAGTGCGTTATATTTAGAATGTAATCAAGTTCGAATTTGTTGTAGGTGCGCCTATTCGTCCAATGCTGTTCATTCATCCAACGGATCGAAGACTCGTGTCGTTCCCTCGTTAGCTGAATGATAGCCCTTTCAGGAAGAACGCTTCAATTCCATATGCACAGGGCTCATCTGCTCCGGTGCTTCGGCACAATGCTGACAGTGACCATGTAGTACGTACTTCACATGCTCCAATACATTCTCAATCTCATGTCCACACTTGCTGCATACGACAAAATTTTTGCTCTTGTATGTGTTGTTCATGTTGTCCTCACCTTTGTCTACAGAAGTTGTTCTAGACAGATATTCGGGCGGAGTAGCCTGCGCTACCAACCTGTCCCATCTAGTATTAACCCTGCGAACGACAAGCTAATCACGTAAACCTGTACAGAGCATGTAATATTTTGGAGCTACACTAAGGAAGCAAGTCGGCTATCTTGCAACGAATGTTAACGAAGCACCCGATCAATGATACCCTCTAGCAGCCCCCACGGAAGGATGCGTTTTGCCCATACAAGTATGCCTGTCCCTTGCCCTACGGCATAGCGAAGACGAGGACGACGCTTGTTCACCAGTCGCCCGATCAGCTGTGCCACCTGCTGTGGATCAGGCGCATGCTGTGAGCTATGACGCGAGTAGGCTAGCACGGCTTCCAGATGATCTTTATACGGCGAATCCTCGGTTGTATGAATCGCCGATAAGCCCTTATTCCAGATCGCTGTTCGATAAGCACCCGGCTCCACCAGTACGATATGCACACCATAGCGCGCCATCTCCTGCCGCAGGCTTTCGCTAAAGCCCTCAACGGCGAATTTTGAGGTCGCATAGGGTGCATAGCCTGGAAAGGCAGCGATGCCGCTAATGCTGCTCATATTAATGATCATACCGCTACGCTGCTGGCGCATGATCGGCAGCACCGCACGCGTGACCGCAATCATGCCAAACACATTCGTCTCCAGCTGAGAACGCCATGCTTCCATCGGCACATGCTCAATAAAGCCACCTGCCGCATAGCCTGCATTATTAATCAGCACATCCAGCCGTCCATACTGCTGGACGATACCAGCAATCGCCTGTGCAATCGAGTGATCCTCGTTCACATCCAAGCGTACATAAGCGATCTGCGCTTGTAGCCCTTCCTGTATCGCCTGCTGCTCCAATTGCTCGCGGCGGGATAGATCACGCATCGTTGCAATCACCTGCCAGCCCTGTCTGGCGAGCACGAGCGCAATGAGTAGCCCGAATCCGCTGGAGCTACCGGTAATGAGTGCCACGCGCTTATCGGAATGCCCCTGCCCAGCAGTAGCTTGCTGTGGTGAGGAAGAATGCAGCGTTCTATTTGCTTTTGCCATGCGAGCGTCTCCTTTCCGTGCTATCTTTACTAATTTCATATGTAGAGGGATATGTGATCTACTATGATACTGCACATATCCTGTAAAAGACGACAATCGATATTAGCAGTATTACAGCTTTAGCTTTTGAATGAGCGGTACACCGATACGGTACAATAGCTGCTCCAGCAGCCACCAGCCGCTGCGAATGGCGACTGAGCCACTGCGATCATACACAGCAGAGACTTCTAGTACACCGTAGGCACCGCGATTACGCTTGAATTGACCGACACCGGAGCTTTCGTGTAGTAGCTGTCCACGCTTTTCAGATAGATCAATCAGCAGGATCGATAGCATACGATACAGCCCTGTTTCTGCCGGAAGTGTCGTATCATAGCCGAATAACGGCGTGGTCATCACGGCATCACGTCCAAAAAAGCCAAGCACCGCATCCATGCGTCCATCTTTGCGCAAGCCGTAGATGTGCAGCAACCGCTCACGGAGCGCCAACCGGAAGAATGGCTCGGTAAATTGCGGATTGTATGCCGAATATTTATCGATGTACAGCATCCGATACAGCTCGGCAATACGAGGAATATCCTGTTCCTTGATTGCATCGGGCTCTACTACTTCGTATTGCCCCGAATCGATCAGACGGCGATCGCGCTTGATCACCCAGCGCGTACGTGAGTTCACACCGGTCTGATGATCGAATAGATAGATTTGCCGACTCGGAATAAGCCGACAATGAAGCTGCTTCAGGGTCGATTGTACGATCGGAGTCGTCACCTCGTTCAGCGAACGCCAGATCACCACATGCTTCGGATAACGAAGCTGTACCGCCTGCTGCACTGCCTCTACCTGCTCCGCTGTTAGATGCGGATACAGATTGGTGGAGACGAGCCAGTTATTGATTTGTACCACCCGGTTAAAATGAATCCGCCGCAAGCACCAGCCGATACCGCGTAACAGCAGGGCTAATGCCTTTTCCAAGCGTGGACGCTGGAGCATCGCCAGCTCCTCCTCCGCATACGATACATAATGCGTGTAAGGTGAGCACACATACGAATTCGTATACTCCGCTTCGTTAACCGTGATCGGCAACGGAATGCCGTCTACAGTAAGCACCAACAGCTCCGTTTGCACATTGGCTACATAAGGATGCACACCCTCCTGTAGCATCGGGAGCAGATATCGTCTGGCATAGCTGCCGTACGCATCCTCCGGCCATACGAGCTGGTGTATATTTTCGGAGCTATACCAGACCACGGTCGCCATCTGGCTTCCATCTCCTTTCTACGCGTCTAAGCTTCACCGGCCCTGGCTCGAACGCATACTCGCCAAATCGAATCGCTGGCAACGCTCCGTGAAGCCCCGCACATAGCTGCTTGAGGCGTTCGCGAATCTGCGCTTCCACTGCCGCACGGGATTCCTCTCCGCTCAGACGATACAGAATTTCTAGCCGATCGCTATCATGCTGGATCACCTGATAATGCTCAATCTCCGGTGAAGCGGAGATTACTGCACGCGTAACCAGATCAGGGAACAACGGCACGAGCGGACGATCCAGCTCCTGCTGTTCATGCTCCTCCTGCCAGTCCTGCTCATCTTCATCCAGCTGACGAATATATAAAATATCATCACAGCGCCCTTCAATGCGCTCCACAGCCGTAAACGGTGAACCACAAGCACATGGCTGCTCTGCCAGCGTCAAAATATCATTAAGTCGATAGCGTATAATTGGCTGCGCCCGGCGTGAAAAATCCGTAATAATCGGTACAAACCGCCGCTTATCCTCATCGATATATTCCCGATCAATATGCACGATATCCTCATTTAGATGCAGTGTCCCATGCTCACAGGTCGCTCCAAGAAAGCCCTCTGTGCACTGATACACCTGATGCACACGCTGCTGAAAGGCATCCTCAATACGCTGGCGATCCAGCGGATCGAGCACCTCAGCAACTGAGATAATGCGCCACGGCTTCACCGTTAATTTGCCTGCATGGGCAGCATCCGCAAGTAAGCGTAACAAGGAGGCTGGCGCTACCCAGATATCTGGACGCTCCTGCTCCAATACCGTAAGATGCTGCTCCATCGGTACCGTCAGATCAAAATAACGAAATTCCAGCTTTCCCTTACGCACCGATTCGTACAAATTGCTATTCGCACGCAGGAAAAAAGCAATCCGGTGTGACTCACGCAAGCCGCCTGGTAGCAGCTTTGCCAGTACGGTCCCTGTCCACGCGTCCTGCTCCTGCGGACTGACCAGAAATAGCCCTCGATTACCCGACGTACCCGAGGACAGCCCAATCGTCACCCCATGTAGCTGTGGCTCAAAGTCCCTCGTCCGTTCCGCCTCCAGCGCAACATCCTGCGCCTGTGTGCGAGATAGCCCCACCGTATTCAATTCATCAAATTGCTCCATCATGACGCCTTTATCAATCATCGGAAATTGACGCCAATCCGCGTCTGCTCGCCCTTCCCACCACTGACGATAAAAGGCAGCGTGACGACGCACCCATTTTACATGGCGTAGCACCTGACGCTCCTGCCAGCGCTCCAATGTTGCTCGATTCGACCAGCGCTGTGCTCGTCCTCGTGTTCGTAAATAGTGATACAAAATGCGCAATGTATTGGTCATCCGTGCCATTCTCCTCCCCATGCGTCCAGTGCCTCCCGGCAATGACTCGGTACAATTCGTAGCTGCGGATGACGCAGATGCCAGACGCGTAACCGCTGCATATTGGTCGCATATTGCTGCCTGTTCGACATGATCAGATTCGCTGCTGGATGCGGCTTACGATCCTCCATAAACGCTCGGCTCGACCAGACCGTATCTGCACATAATAGGTACTCCTGCTCCCCCGCCACCACCAGTAGCCCGATCATCCCTTCCGCATGTCCTGACAGCTCCAATGCCAGCACACTTCCATCTCCGAACAGATCGTAGCAAGCAGCCTGGTGCTCTTGGTGCTCTTGGTGCTCTTGGTGCTCTTGAAGACCATAACCACGTGAATCATTCATCAGTGCTTGTTCACTTGAAGCATCATGCTCATGCTTCTTCAGGTGCTCTTGATTCTCTTGGCGATTACGACTATCCGAATCACCCATTAGCGTTGCCCCACTTGAAGCATCACCATCAGGCAGATAGCGATTCTCCTGTCGCTCCGTCATCGCTCGACTCCAGCTCCCCGGCTCGTACCTCACATTCCAATCCTGACGAGTAAAAGGCAACGACCGCTTTTCAAAATCTTCAGGCAATAGTCCACGCAAAAAGCCTGCCTTCACCGCACGAATCGATCTCAGCCCTCGCACCGCATCATACGCCTCCTGCAAATAAATAAACTGCGCCTGCGGAAAATCCCGTACAGCCGCAATATGATCCCCATGAAAATGAGACAAAATCACATACCGAATCTCGTCCGCGCGTACTCCAGCTTGTTCGAGCTGCTGCACAGCATGATCCTGCTCGGTATACACCACAGGTGTCGTATAGCGATATAACGACTCGGGCAACGAGGCCGTTTCCGCAAAAAAGCGACGACTATACCCTGTATCAAACAAAATCGGTCCAAGCTGCGGATGGCGAATACAGGCAAAGCCCGCCGGAAACGCGACCGGTCGCAAGCTCCCACCGCGAATCGTCAAAAATTCAGGATGTGTACAATATCCTGCTGCGCCGATCCATAGCGATACCGGCATACGACTTTGCATCTTATTCTCCCCCTATCGATTATGTATTTCATCGTTCGTCTATCTATTGTTTTGTTCTGCTTTCCACCACTCGGCAAACTGACGCAAGCCCTGCTTCACAGTCACCGTTGGCGTATAGCCCAGCTCATGCTGTGCTTTGCTAATATCCAGCGTGTGAGGAACCGCGATCGAGCTAACTGTATAACGGGTTAGCGTAGGCTCCCCTTGTAGCGGTAATAAGCGATACGCAGCTTCCAGCATCGTCGCCACCCCATAAGCAGCACGATAAGGAATCTGTCTGGTTCGCAGCGGCAGATCCAATAGCTCGAACAACTCACGCACCAGCTCGCGAAACGGTAGTGCCTCTCCATTGGAAATGTTATACGTTTGCCCCAGCGTGGATGCAGAAGAATCGCAGCATAACAGCATCGCCTGTAGCAGATTGTCCACACAGGTCAGATCAATCTCCGCCTCACCGCCGTTTAACAGCGGTACACCGGATTGTTCACTCGCGCGTAGCAATCTCGGCAATAGCGCCTGCTCCTCTGGCCCAAAGATCGCACGCGGACGCAGCATAATGACAGGCAACTGCTCCTCTTGCCAGCGCTGCTCCAGCCATTGCTCTGCGATCCGTTTGGTTGCCGCATAGTGATTAGCAGCACGCGCAGGCAATGGATCGCTTTCCTTGATCCGATAACGTGGCTTATAGTCAAAATAAACGCTTGGGGTCGATACATGGACAAGGCGCTCTACATCCTCACGCTTACAACCCTCCGCTACATACTTCGTGCCCTCTACATTGCTATCGTAGAAGTCACGATACCGTCCCCAGGGTGAAGACAATGCACCACAATGAAATACGAACTCCTGACCACAACAAGCACCCAGTATGAGCTCCCGATCACGCAGATCAGCCGCAACAAATCGTATCCCTTCTGCCATCAGCTGTCGTCCAGCCTGTTCATTTCGTCCGGTTGCGGTTACGTCCCAGCCCAGACGATGTAGATGCCGTGCCAGATGCCCACCGAGAAAGCCTGTCGCTCCAGTCACAAGTGCCTTTTTCATATCTAACTCCTTTCCGATCCTGCATCGATCCCATTCCATTCGATATCGTGTGTTAACGCCTCGACGATCGATATCCGTTCGCGGCGACTGATTCGCCATGCCGCCCACAGTAGACGTAGCTGTCCATACGCAGGCATACGATCATAATGGCGATATATCGCATCCTCTGCACTACGAAGTGACTCTCGCCATTGCCTCCACTGCTGTCTGCTCCAGCGTCTGCCCAGTCCGCTCACAAGCATAGGCAGTGTGAGCATAACGCGTCTACCCGGCTGTGGTTGAATGATCGTACCGTTTGCCACCAATTCAGCAGGATGCAATAATGCCTGCTCCAATCCATCCTCCGGACGGAACAAATGTACACCGCTGGTTGCGCGCGGATTGCATTCCAGCGGATAGAGCTTGCCTGTGTACTGCTGTTCGATTAGATCAAAGCTGAGCTGTCCGTTAAAACGATGGAGTCGCCGTAACGCGTCAGAACTACGCATAACATCTTCATCATCCTGTTGCTCATTGTCCAGCTCATTCCAGCGGCTCATCAACGTCTGCACCCATTCCAGCGTATCTGGACGCTCCAATGCTTCAAAATGCACACTCGCTCCAGCACGACTATTGCGATACCGACATCGATATGTCGCATGTGCTACCACAGTACCTTCATGCACAATGCTGTAGGTGCATATCTGCTCACCTGCGATAAACTGCTGAGCAATCCACGGCTGCTGCTTAGACAGCGTAGCAGGTGGAGGAGCATGATAAGAGTTCCATCTGCCTGAATTCGATGCATTCAAGCTGGGCGAAGCAGTAGAAGAAGTATGGATTCGCTTTACTTCTGGGTTTATTTTTGGGTTTATTTTTGGGTTTATTTTTGGGTTTATTTCTCGCTTTGTTCCTGATTTTCTCCCTGTTTCTGTTTCTACTTCTATTCCAGTTTCTGATCCTAGCTCTGTTTTCAATCCGAATCTGTGTCGTGCTTCTGGTTTTAATTCCAGTTTGAGTCCTTGTTCTGCTTCTTGTTTTACTCGTAACTCTGAAAGACTTCCTTTCTCAAGCTCTCGCTCAGCGCCTTTTGTAAGCTCTGCTTTCCTCGTCCCTCCAGTATATGATTCCGGTGGTAACCACACCTGCGAGGCAAATCGCGAATACGCCGGCTTTAACACAATCGGTCTTCCGTCCTGCCAGGCTTGCAGCTGCGTCTGCCGCCATTGCTGTTCATTCTCCAGCAATACCGTATCCGGCAATAGCAGTCCGGCTGCACGTACCAGCTCAATAAAAGCTCCTTTGTGGTGCAGACGATGCAGCTGAGTAAGCATTGGTGAGATGACCCGTACATGCTTCGATAAGCTCTCCAGCCCACCAGCAATATGAAAAATCTCCTCACAGGTCGGTAGCAGTAGATCAATTTGCTCCTGACACACAATTCGCTCCAATTCCGATAGAAAAGCAACCGTCTGCTGCCTTGGCGCAGGTACGCTATAGCAGCGTCGCACCGTATTGGAATACCGACAGAGCGGCTGCGGGAAGCTCTCCGCCACATACACCTCATGCCCGGCAGCATGCAGCAGTCGGCACCATTCCAGCGCTACAGGTGCACGACCGCCGGTGATCAGAATACGCAGCGTTTGCTGATCAGTAATCAAGCACCATGCCTCCCAGTGTCAGCCCCGCCGCTGTACCGATCAATAGCAGACGATCGCCACGTTGAATCCGTTTTTGCACAATCGCTTCATGCAAGCCCATCGGGATCGATGCTGCAATCGTATTGCCATGATTAGGCGTAATATTCATAAACTGCTGCTCAGCAATCCCTAGCTTTCGCCGCAATACACGCATCGCCATTGCGCTCCCCTGATGCGGAATAACGAGCTGGAAATCCTTCATCGACGTATTCGCTCCGCTTAATAACTCATCCATAAAATCAGGCAACAACCGCGATGCCATTTTGAAAATACCTGTACCATCCATCTGGAACGTAAACGAACGCTCCGATGGCTGTGGTCGTTCTGGTGGGAAGCGTGTTCCGCCACCCGGAATCTCGGAATATCTGGCTCCACGACTGTACGTGTGAAGAGAAGTATGTATAATAGCTGATGCTTCATCCGGTTCAGCAGGTCCAATCACAACAGCCGCTGCTCCATCTCCAAATAAGATCGCACTCTCTTTGTGACTCCAATCCAGTCCAGCAGAAGCCACCTCTGTAGCGACAAGCAAAATATACCGATAGCGTCCAGCCGTGATCATATACGACATCGTGTCCAGTCCCACGAGAAAACTCAGACAGGTCGCATCCATATCAAATACAGGCACGCCTGAATCCTGCGCACCAAGCGCCTGCTGAATAAAGGAAGCGGTGCTTGGTAGCGGCTGCTCCTTCGTTCCGCTTGTACATACAAGACAGTCGATATCGGTAAATTCAAGCCCTGCCGCTTCTAATGCCATACGTGCCGCCGCAGCGCCCATCGACGATGCCGTCTCGCCTTCGCTCACATAATAACGCGTACCTACGCCACCTGCTTTGGCAGCCCAGCCGGGCTTCACACCAAGACGACGATCGACCTCCTCATCGGTTACCGCCATCGATGGCATGTATTTGCCTGTTCCCAAAATTTTCACCTTACGATATTGCATAGCTATCCCTCTAATCTGTAATATACTGGTGTTCGATTCCGTGCTGGCGCCCCCTTTTACATCCCATGCTCCAGCACGGCAGTGCTTTATTTTCCGAATACATTCCGCTCTACAGGTCCATTAATCATCATAACGACTACGTAATTCCTGCATCATTTGCTGGATGTCCTGCTCATCGATTACGCCATGGATCGAATGAAGCGGTGCAGGCTTGCCGCCATTCAGCAGCTTTTGCAGCTCCAGCATATAATCAGCCACCGATGGCACGCCAACCAGCTCATTCAGACCGCCCATCGTACCTGGACGCACAATCGGATAATTTTTATCCGCATCCTGTGGCCCGGTTGCCAGATCATAAAATCGCTTAATCTGTGCAGCCAGCTCTTCTCCATTGCCTTCGACAATCACAAAGGCGGTGATCATATACGCCTTTGCCTGACGGCGCTGCGCAATCCCACAAAATTTACGACCATCGATACTAATATCATAATCGCCCGGACAAAAGGCTCCATCCACCTCACCTGTATGCACCTGCACACTCCACGGATGCACCGCCCGGCTGATCCATTCCGCCATAAAACGAAAATCGTCATGGATATTAATCCGTTGCTTCGGATTCGGTAGCATGATCGATAGATTCAAAATCCCCGGCTTTAGCGGTACAGCCGCTCCACCGGATGCACGCACTGCCACCGAGGTTCCTTCCTGACGAAACTGCTCCATCGCCTCGACCGCGCCGCTCAAACGTCGATCACGCAATCCGATCGTCATCGCATCCTCATGTGTCCACATATGAATCACAGGTGGATGACCTTGCCCAACACGGCGGCACATCAGCTCTTCCCATGCCATCGGCTCCAAAATCGACACATCCCGACCGAACGTTGGTGTAAAATACCATACCGCTCCCTCCAGCACTTCGGGAATAAACGACATGCCTTCTCCTTGTCGATGCCCTTGATCTGCTTGCTCCATCGTCATCTTACCGCCTCCTGCCTTTTGCTCCTGCTTAGTCTGTATGGTGTTATTTACCACATGCATGTTCATCATGTATCATGCTGATGCTTACATTTCATCTACGTATCTGTATAAA
Source organism: Paenibacillus hunanensis (assembly GCF_034055775.1). Lineage (NCBI taxonomy): Bacteria > Bacillati > Bacillota > Bacilli > Caryophanales > Paenibacillaceae > Paenibacillus > Paenibacillus hunanensis. Next base: position 5,132,159 of record NZ_CP139194.1, read on the forward strand.
AGAGAGGTATATCCAAATTATCATTTCTCAAATCATGTTATTATCCTTATTCAGTCTGTTTATTATACCAGTTTTTATACGAATTTTTTGACAGGATATGCGGATGTCACTAGATCCAGCATATAGGAACCCTATAGCCCACATTAATTCAGCTAACATAGCGTGAATGGAAGATGAGCGTACATATTTTCGCATATACTTTTATGTAGTGATCTGGTACATTTTATATCATGAATATAGCATTATGAGCTTCGTATCTAGAAAAACCTAACATAATGAACGGTTTTCTAACATATTTAACAATAAAAAATACGCATAATTAGATTAATCTTAGATTTCCTTAGTTTAATGTAAAATATACTTCCAAATAAGCTCCCATCAAATCATTCATTGATGTAATGCATACTGCCCCGTCTAATTACTCTTATAGCATAAACAAACAGCTAGCATCATAAGCCATCTAGCACCACGCACCGTTTAGCACGATTAACTATCGAAATAGCAATACATTATGGATCGATCCTTGCTTTCATGAATAGCCAAATCGTATATATCTTATATATGCACTCTCAAGTACATGCAATCTCAAGCCTTGCAGCTTAACCATCATCTATCCATCGTTATGAACCGTCAAAGGAGTCGTTCTTGTATGAAGTCATTCCCTGTTGCCAATGAACAGATCGATTATCCAGCAGTCACCGAAGCGGCGCTCCAGCATGAAGTACAGGAGCAGCTCTGGCAGCCTCTGCGTCAGGCGATTCATGAACGAATCCTTCCCGGTGCAGTCGCTGCGATCAGCTATCGTGGACAGCTCTATCGTTATGCTGGTGGCTGGGCAACCGATACGCCAGCGCTTCGTATTCCGGCTACGTTCGATACGATCTACGACTGCGCTTCATTAACAAAAGTCACGGTAACCTTACCGCTCATTCTTATTCTTGCTCAGCAGGGTAGTCTTTCCCTTGATGATCCAGCTTCCAACTATGTACCCGAGCTCCAGCATGGAGCACATGCGACGATCACGATTCGTCAGCTACTTGCCCATATCTCTGGCTTGCCTGCGATCATCGATTGCTACAGTCATAGCTGGACAATGGAGGAAGCGATACAGCATATTGGCCAGCTGGAGCTACAGTCTGCGCCCGGCTCAGCGCGTGCTTATAGCGATCCCGGCTTTATCCTGCTCGGCTGGCTATTTCAGCAGATTAGCGGAATGAGCCTGGATGAAGGCGCACAGAAGCTACTCTGGCAGCCGCTGCATATGAATAACAGTATGTTTTGTCCGCCTTCCTCACTCGTGGCGAATATAGCATCCACCGAGTACGATGCTGTACGTGCCGATTGGCTACGTGGTGTTGTGCATGATGAAAATGCAAGGCAATTAGGCGGGATCGTTGGACATGCTGGTTTATTTGCAACAGCGAATGATCTGCTGCGCTATGGTCAAAGCTGGCTGACAGGCGTGAATGGCAGTGGCTGTGAATGGCTTGCTCCAGCACAACAGAGTATCATGCTGCTTCGCTCTGCTATTCAGTGCCAAACGCCTGCACTGCCTCAGACTCACCGCAGCTTAGGCTGGGTGCTGGAGGGAGATGAAGCAGATGTATCCGGTGGCTTGCTATCCTCGACTGCCTTCGGTCATACCGGCTTTACGGGTACAAGTCTATACATTGATCCTGAGCTAAAGCTAGTGATGGTGCTGTTAACGAATCGCGTACACTATGGCAGACAGCATTCAATTCAGCAGGTACGGCGAGATTTTCATCGCGCGATTGCCGCTTTTATTCGAGCGCATATGAAGTAGAGCCTGGATCGCCGATCACCTGATCGTTAGAGCCTGTACACTCAATTGCAGGTATTTCATCATAAAGGAGCCATGACTATGAATGGCGGATTGGTCCGTTTACGGGAAATTATTCAGACGATTACGCCGTCTGAGCGCAAGGTAGCCAGCTATATTTTGGAGCAGCCCCAGCGACTTGTCGGTATGTCGGTGGCACAGCTTGCCGAGCAAAGTGGCGGTAGTCAGGCAGCCGTCATTCGACTGTGCAAATCCGCTGGCTTCAAGGGCTATCAGGAGCTAATGCTCAAGGTGGCAGGTGATCTACAGGAGGAGCGCCAGCCTCAGGGAGGCTATCAGGAGATTCGACCGAATGATTCGATTGATCAACTCATCGATAATATCTCAGCCAACAATATCCAATCGATCCGAGATACGATCAAGATTCTGGATTCCGGGCAAGTGAAGCAGGCGATCGCTGCCCTGATGGAGGCAAAACGCATCTTTTTCTTCGGCATCGGTGTGTCTAATCTGATCGCTACCGATGCGCAGCATAAGTTTTTGCGAATTAACCGTCCCTGCTTCGCCTTTACCGATGCAGACCTACAGCTCATCTCCTCTGTGATGCTCACACCGCAGGATGTTGTGGTAGGCATTTCGTATTCGGGACAGACCCCGGTTACGGCTGAGTGTATGCGTCTGGCACGCGAAGCTGGAGCGTGTACGATCTCACTTACTCGCTATGGCAACACCCCGATCAGCATGCTAGCCGATATCGCGCTGCACACCTCATCGACGGAAAGTAACCTGCGCAGTGGTGCTACTTCCTCACGAATCGCACAGCTCAATGTGATCGATATCTTGTATCTCGGTATAGCGAGTCAGGATTATGAGCGTTCCCTGCAAGCGTTGGATCGGACGCATAATGTGATCCGTCGTAGCAGAAGATAACGCCCCGTCGTTACCAGTTCTCCAGATAGCTCTCTTGCTGTGTATAAACCAAACAGAGCATACAAGCCGTCCGTATCCCATGCAGACCGCCTGTATGCTCTGTTTTATTTTATCTACTAGCTATAGGATGGACGTTGACGCCCACGATACCCCTTATTCATACACGCCAAAGCGCTGAATAATCTCCTTAATCTTCGCCCGCACGATCAGATCGGAATTGTTGCGATTGTGCATGATCAGGCAAACCTGTCTAATAAAGTCCGTTTTCTGTTCCTCTGTCATCTTCTCCAGACTTTGATCCAGTAGTTCACGAAATTCCATCGGCTTCCCCTCCGTAGTTCAAATTCAGCCAGCCTACATTAATCAACGTCAGCTAACCTAGTCATGCTCAGCTATTTTGTTATCTATCTGTAAACATGCTGCTTGCTGAACAGTCTAATACATGTAAGCATATGGAAGCAACCATATCGGTCACTAGAACATCTGTTTTTTCAAAAATGACGTATTCTTGTATCGAAAAAGTAGTCTAATTCGCAATTAAAAATCAATAAAAGACGGTATCCATGTAGATACCGCCTTTTATTAATTCAAAAGGATGGCTAAGCTCCTATTCTTCACCTCATATACACAACGATCATAAGCTAAAGGAATAGAAAATTGTACAACGGCAACCATACTGCCTTACCTGATGTTATGTATATATGATTCAGGCAGTTCATGGGAACACTCAATTGCCAGTTACAAGCAGATTAATTACCGAAATCAGGGTAAATACCCTCCCAGCAAATAATATAATTAATAGCTACAAAAGGCTGCATATTATTATGAGCACCACCTGAACCGCTTGCACCTATTGCTAATGGCCCCAATGTAGCATTTGCAGCTTTACTATATGCAAAAACTGTTCCGTTTCGCGGAATGCTTCCCCATGTCTTATTTGTAGGGTCCATTGCAGTTGCAGAGGCTGCTGCCTGCACAGTATGGTTATGCGAAGGCATTTGATTAACAACAAGCGTTTCATTTATCGTGCCGCCTGCAACAGCAAAATTCCGTGCAGTCAATCCAGGGCCTGCTCCACGATGAACAGGTACTTTTCCTCTCATATCGGGTACCTTGAATTTTTGGCTTTGAACGGAACCGCCAAATGTTGTACTAATCAACGCATATAATAGTTGATATTGAGACATATTATATTCCGTACCATCACAAAATAACCAGCCTTGAGGTGCATAGTTGCCTGCAAATAAACGAATCTCACCAACGTAAGGATCCATAGCGTATACCTTCCTTTCTGAATAAGAGGATAGTTAAGGATGCGGAGGAAATAATCCTGTGGTAGCAATACAGAAATTAAAGGTTAGATAAGGCTGCATGTTGTTATGAGCGCCTCCAGCACCAGCGGTACCTATCGTCTGCTGAGCCATCTGAATATTGGGTTGATTGCTCGAATATGAATTAGCAGTTCCCGTCGCTCCTAAAAAATTATCCGTCGCTGGCTTTTCCGTAGCGCCCGCACTATTGACGCCCATCGTATGATTATGCGCAGGTATCTCACCTGTAGTAAGTGCATGAGCAGCCTCACCTGCAGAAGTCCCTCGATTGATGCCTGTGCCTGGATGAAGCGGCACGCGTCCACGAAGATCGGGAACAGCAAAGTCATTCACTCCATCCCCACCATAAGTAGTGGATAATAAGGCAAACAGCGCTTGATTACTGCGGATAGGTAACTTCTGACCATTACAAGCAATCCATCCATTTGGGATCGTTCCAAAAGCAAAGATTCTGATTTCGCCAACAAATGGTTCTGCCATCGATATTCAGCTCCTCTCTATATTATGAAGGTGTTGGGAAGAACCCTTCCAATGCAATAATGAAGCCTATTGTCAAATAAGGCATCATATTGTTATGCGCTGCATTTCCGCCCGTATACGACATACTAGCTCCCATCGCCGTCGTTGTAGCTGGATCGCCATACAGATTAATACTGCTGAGCGCTGGTACTGCATTTGCAGGACTAGGAGTTGTCGCCTGGCCTGACGTACTTAGAGCAGCTACAGAGTGTGTGTGTGAAGGCAATTCGGAAGCAGCAACAACTACCGATTCACTACCACCTTTATTACCAAGATTGTAGGTAATAGGCGTCGGAGAACCTGTAGTTAATGTTCCTTGATGAATAGGAACGCGTCCGCGTAAATCAGGTAAGGCAAAGTTCTGCGAAGGTGTACCTCCATAAGTATTTCCAATCAAAGCATATAATGCCTGGTTTTGCGCAACAGTCAAAATAGCACCGTCACAAAACGCCCAGCCAGCAGGAACTTTTGTTCCAGCAGCAGCTACAAACATACGAATCTCCCCAAGATACTGATCGCTCATCGTATAAACTCCCCTCTGTTCAGTTTGTGCAACTTTGAATAACTGTAGTCTGTTTGTTGTCTCACTGAATATTTGGGCCTGATACGCGCCTGATCGCTATTCGCAGCAACGCATTCAGCTGGCCTCTCCCCCTCTCCAGTCTCCAAGCGCTTGCTTACTTTCGTTGCCACTGCATGATGACATACGGTGTTGCTTGGGACTGCTCAGTAAAGCCTAGCTTGCGATATAACTGTCTGGCAGGATTCTGCTCCGCAACCTGTAATGAAATAACCGTTGCTTTATCCTTCAGTTGTTCAAGTATAGCTGTGCCATACCCTTGATTACGGAAGTCAGGCAATAATGCGATAAAGACAAGTCGGATCTCATCCCCATGTTGATCCGTGATTATGTATCCCGCCTGCTGACCATCAATAGTAATGATCCCATGATGCGCTGACGGGTAATGACTTCGATAGGACATTTGCTGTGCACGGAACTGCATATGCAGCAGCATTTCAAGCTGTTCCTCTGGCATATTCATCGGTATAAATTCTTCCATCTTCGTGCTTTTGAATACCTCAAATAAGAAAACCTCATCCTGCTGTGTTGCTTCTGTGAATACGAGCATATGGTTCCCCCATTTCCCGTGATCAGGTTTATTACAATGATCGTGCGTATACATTCCCGTCTGTCCAAGCAAGTGAAAGCTACTGTATCCAGCCTGGAATTGTAGTAGCTTCACCTGATTAGCACTTCGTATTTATAACATAAGCCTGACAGCTTGCTTGAACAGACAGAAGGATGTATAGCCAATGATCAAAACGATGGATTATTTACTGATATATTTCTCGGTTCCATTGGACTGCACCTCATAGCTATGAGCCAGCGAAGCTTCCTCTATATCGCCAAATGCCCAGTGCGTTGCTGGAACGTCATTCCATGTTGGTGTGGTTACACCGGTAAGCGGCCCACGCTTGAGCAGACGGTTCATCATCGTTACTAGCTCTGCTCGAGTGACACCTTCATTCGGACGGAATGTACCATCCGAGTAGCCTTTAACGACGCCCGTTTGTACCAGAATGGCGATACTGGATGCAGCCCAGTGTCCATCTACATCGCTAAACGAGGTTGTCGCTGTGCCCGTTGGCATCAGCTTTTGCCAGCGTACTGCCAGCGTTGCAAACTCGGCGCGTGTGAGTGGACGATTCGGTGCAAAACGGTCTGCCGATACACCCAGCATAATTTGCTGTGCCTGCAATTGACGAATCGCTTCCGATGCCCAGTGTGTGCTTGGCACATCGCCATAGCGTGCCGATGTGGACGTTACCGCAGAGCTACCATTCGCCTGCATAACACGCCATAGCATTGCAGCCAGCTCTGCACGAGTAGTCGCCTGTGAAGGACGGAAAGTGTGATTCGGATAACCGTTAATGTAAGCAGTATGCTCACCCGTTGCTCCGGGTTGTGCTGGAGTAGATGGCTGAGACGGTGTCGACGGATTACCTGGTGTTGGTGTAGGAGTCGGTGTTGGCGTTGTACTGCCACCACCGCCGCCTCCACCGCTGGAAGAACGCTTCGGCTCGACATGCAGAATTGTAAATGTACTGAACTTGCTCACATCGACCGTGATTCCTTCTACCTGACCGTTCGCTGTCATTTGTACCATACCCCGTTGTAAGGCAATTTCGCCGTCACTATGCTGAATGTACACATACAGTCCAGCCACATAAGCTGCCTGCTGAGCTGGTGTTCCTGCTGGCAGATTCAGCTTCGATGCTGGAAACAACAGCGTAGTGTTGTAGGAACTATAGTTTGTTTCGATCGTCATCGGTGTACCGACCTGAGCGACTGTACCTGTAGATACAGCTTGCTTGACCAGCGGATCTGCCAGCGCCTGCTCAGTCACCTGCGACACTTCACTTGCACTACGAATCGGTACAAAACGGAAGAACAGGCTCTGTCCAGCCGTTTGCAGTTGCGACAATGTGTTTTTGCTCAGAATCACCTGTGCAAATTCGGTATCCAGATTCAAGTCAACCTTGTTCGCCAGTGTATCGTACGCGGTTGACGGTACATCAACCGTCACTTCACTTGCCGGATCATTAGGCACATCGGTCACAACAACACGCACTTTATTCTCATTGTTCGTCATTGCTGCTTGCAGTGCAGAGTTCAATTGAGACGCTCCCGCTACGACCTTATCGATCTTGCTTCCATCGGACAATACTTTACGCGTAATTGGTGTTTGCTCAACATCGGTACCTTTATCACCGATGCGAATCGGTACATTACGCGTCACTTCCGAGCTGACAATATTGACGCCCTGCGGCTTCACGATAACGAGGAAGGTACGACTAAGCTGTGCACCATTGTGCTGAATCGTAGCGGTTAAAATGACCGTCTCATCGTCACCGACAGGTCGTGTGACTGAGCCGTTGCTTTGTACGATCTGCGACAGATTCGAGCTCCATGTAACCGGAAGTCCATCTTGCGTTGCTGGCAGAATCAGATCGCTAGTCACGAGTTCCCATGAATCATTGCCATTGTAGCCAATCGCGAGATTACTGAGCGCATTCCGCACTTCAGCGAGTGCATCGGCACGGATGACATTGACGGTGTACGTCGCCGATGTCTGTCCATCCTGCGCGGTCACTTTCAGATTGATCGTGTTCGTGCCCACTTGCAGATTGGTGCTGTACAGGCTTGTGCTGCTATCATAGGTTGCCCCTGTTACAGTCAATGTTGATAGTGGATTATACACATCTGCCTGAACGGAGTACTGTTCCACGTTGTTGGCAACATTAACGGTATACGTTGTAATGGCCGGGTCAAAGGCAGGTGTGAATGCGGTTGGTGTACCATTTAATGCTTTGAGACGCGCATCCTTGCTTGGCTCGCGCATAACTTGAATCGTGTACGTCTTACGTGTTTGTCCATCAGCTGCTAGCACTTCGATCGTGACGGTGTTAGTGCCTGTTTGTAGCTCGATCGGTGCAGAAGCAAGTCCACTTTGAACGGTATTGCCATTAATACGAATCGTTGCGTTGCTATCTACCGTAGTTGGTGTGAAGCTAATGCGATAGACATCATTTTGTACGGAAGCCATATAGCTTGTCTGTGCTGGTGTAAAGATCGGAATCAATGCACCCTCGGACAATTGTAGTGACGACAGACTGGCATCGTTGGATAAGAAATTAACATTGGCTGTCTGACTCAGTGTGATATTTTCATTCAGCACATTGGCTGTATAGATTACATTTTCCGTTTTTGTATTCGTAACCGTAAAGCTAGCCGCCCCGTCTACATTCGTTGTCGCTTGCGCAGGGGTGATGAGCGAGCTTCCACTTCCTTGCTGTAGCTGCACATTATGACCTGCGATCACATTGCCATTCGTATCCTTAACGATGACGGTAATGGTAGACGAATCGGAACCATTCGCCGAGACACTAGCTTTGGATGCAGTGATCTGCGATGTGGCTGCACTGGCAACACCCGGTGTAAAGGTAACCGGCACAGGATGCTGTGTTAAGGTAACATTACCAGCGATAGCAGTATACGTGATACTTTCTGCCTTCGTGCTCTTCACGGTAAATGTAGCAACGCCGCTGGCATCACTTGTGCCCTGAGTGGCTGTGATGGTCGAGCTGCCGCCTCCCTGCGACAGGGTTACTAGTTTACCGCTAACCGGGTTGTTCTGGCTGTCACGCAGGGTGACGGTAATGGTCGCCATATCCGTATTATCTGCGGCTACCGAAGTTTTGGAGATGGTTACGTTCGATAGTGCACCATCTACCGCACCCGGGTCAAAGGTTACGGTTTTCGTTGTAGTGAGCGTTATACTATCGGTTACATCCTGCGCCGTATACGTGACAGTTTCAGCCTTCATACTGGTCACTGTAAATGAAGCCTGACCATTGGCATCGGTCACCGAACCGCTGGCTGGCGATATAGCCGAGCTGCCGCTTCCTTGCGACAACGTTACATTTTTTCCACTGATCGGGTTATTGTTCGCATCGGTAAGCGTTACGGTAATCGTACTGCTATCTGCTCCATCTGCCGATACGTTTGCTTTGGATACTTGAATAGTGGATACTGTAGCGCTTACCGCTCCAGCCTGGAACGTTACACTAGCTGTTTGTGCGACTGTTACGCCGCCTGCTGTTGCGGTATAGGTGACACTCTCTGCTTTCGTACTTTTCACAGTAAAGGTAGCTACACCGCTGGCATTCGATGTACCTTGTACCGCCGTAATCGTCGAGCTACCTGATTGACTCAACGTCACAGGTCTTGCGCTGATTGCATTACCATTTACATCCTTCAAGGTGACGGTAATGGTCGAGCTATCTGAACCATCCGCACTCACATTCGCTTTGGCTGTAACCACTGTGGATGTGCCTGCATTTACAGTACCTGGAGTGAAAGTAACTGTGCCTGTCTGCGTGATTGTAAGGCTATCGTCGGCATCGGTCGCTGTATAGGTTATCGACTCTGCCTTTGTATTGGTTACCGTAAAGACTGCCTGTCCAATCGCATTGGTTGTCACTGCGGTAGATGGAGTAATTGTAGAACTGCCGCTTCCTTGACTAAGCGTTATGCTTTTATTACTGATCGGATTACTGTTACTATCCTTCAGTGTTACAGTTATAGTGCTGCTATCTGTTCCATCTGCAAATACACTGTTTTTAGATACACTCACAGTAGATTGTGCAGCGCTAGCCGCTCCTGGCTGGAAAGTAACACTTGCCGTTGGTGTGATCGTCACATTGTCAGACGTCACTGCTGCGGTGTACGTAATAGTTTCAGCCTTGGTGCTTTTGACGGTAAATGTAGCTACACCACTGGCATTACTTGTTTGCGAAGCTGGAGAAATCGTCGAGCTGCCACTACCCTGTGACAGTGTCACCGATTTATTACTTACTGCATTATTATTGGTATCTTTCAGGGTGACGGTAATCGTAGCACTATCGGTATTATTAGCGATCACATTCGCTTTGGATGAAGTGATCGTGGATAGTCCTGCATTGATTGCTCCGGCCTGGAAAGTTACAGTTGGTGTCGTTGATAAAGAAACACCATTTGATGTTGCTGTATAGGTGACTGCTTCTGCTTTTGGACTCTTGACGGTAAAGGTCGCAAGGCCGTTAGCGTCTGTTGTGCCTTGTGTTGCCGTAATAGTAGAGCTGCCGCCTCCCTGACTAAGTGTTACAGCCTTTCCACTAATGACATTATTATTAGCATCCTTCAGTGTCACGCTGATCGTAGCACTGTCAGAATTATCGGCAGTGACGGTCGATTTAGAAGCCGTTACGGTTGATGTGGAAGCACTGATTGCTCCCGGTTGGAAGGTTACATTGGTCGTCTGACCAATCGTTACACTATCCGCTGCGACGGATGCAGTGTACGTTACAGTCTCTGCTTTGGTGTTAGTTACGGTAAATGTAGCAACACCGCTGGCATTGGTCACTTGTGAAGCCGGGCTAATAACGGAGTTGCTTGAACCTTTAGAAAGGGTGACCGTTTTGCCACTAAGTAGATTGTTGCTCGCGTCTTTCACGGTGACCGTGATCGTAGAACTGGAGGCTCCATCAGCTGTTACAGTTGCTGGAGATGCGGTTACAGTTGAATTGCTAGCACTAGCTGGAGCACCACCAGCAACTTCCGTCAAATAAGGAGCATCGGAAACAGAGATAACGTTTTGATTAGATGGAGAAGTTGAGCTTGCTGGTCCTGTGATCAAAAACTGAATATAGCTACCCGCTTTTGCCCTCACGGCGCTATCTACATCGAATTGCAATACTGCTCCTGGCGTGATTGCGGTTGAATCTTTGGTATCAAGTAAGGTATAGTTCGAACTGCTTTGTACTTCCTGCATGCTTTGGGGCCATGAGGAATTATTGGTAGGATCAAATGGTGTAGAGCCTGTATACTGCCACACCTTTAAATTAGGCTGAAAAGTAGTATCTGCCCCTGCACTTTCGTAATTGTCTATGGTATTAACTTTAAGCGATAATACTGCTTTTTGACCCGATGAAGGAAAGCCAGCTGGTATATTGTATCTTGCAAAAGCATGAGATACTTTGGCTGAACCTGAGCTTCCTCCAATGTAGAGTGGAGCATTTTCAGGGTATGCATAGTAATACGGAGGACCTGCAAAATCATGGGATCCCAACTGCCCACCTGATCCATCGGTATAATTAACGATCTGGGCTGCGGCATATGAGGTATGCGCTGACACCGGGAACGTATTGATGATGAGCAACACACATAGCGCTCGCATCAATGATACCTTCAACCATTTTTTCATCTTTTTCTTCCCCTTTTGACTTCATATTATTTGATTTTAATACAAAAAATGGTTATAAAAAGCGCAAGATTATAAACTGTATAATGTTGAGCGTTCATACATAATAATCCTTAATGGAACAAATACCGAACAGGAGGGAAAACGTACTCACATAAAAGAAAATCATCGTCACACTACAGAAGAGAAGCTTCTGTATATGTATGATGTATAACGTAAGAGAATAGAACACTGCAAGCAGATGACTGAGCATCGAATGTGAAGGGTAGATCGAGATGAGTACAATGATAAAATCTGCAAGAAACAACAAGCAACCACGTGATTACTTAGTTCCTTTTTCGTGCAACTCTACAGGAATATATTACTACTTCATGACGTATATTTACAATAAAAATTGCAATAATGCATGAATTATTTTAGCAAATAAGCCAAATACAAAAAAATAAACCTTTTTCTTCTATCTGTGCTTTATTTTTATACGATTTCATCGACGATCTCAGCATGAATCACACGAGCTATAGCCTTTGCTATCGAACAATACGACTAGAAGCTATCGCTATATAACAAAAACAGACGACTGCCATAGCGGCAATCGCCTGTTTCTGGAATTTATAACCAAATCATGAAGCGATACCTTATTCCAGCATCGCTTAGTGACGTCCCCTTATACGGATATCTGCTTGCAACGGCATTCAGTGTATCCCTGCTTGGAACTAATGATTCCGAATCAGTGACATAAATTCTGCACGAAGTGGAGCATCATGACGGAAACCGCCACGAACAGCAGACGTGATCGTTTTGCTACCTGGCTTTTTCACACCGCGTGCACACATGCACAGGTGCTCGCCTTCGACAACAACCATCACACCAGTTGGCTTGAGCACTTCATCCAGAATATCAGCGATCTCGGTTGTGATTCGCTCCTGCACCTGCAAACGACGTGTGATCGCTTCAACGAGACGTGCGAATTTGCTCAAACCGGCAATCTTCCCGCTCGGTACATATCCGATATGCACCTTGCCGAAAAATGGAGCCATATGATGCTCGCACTGGCTGTAATAGACGATATCCTTGACGATCACCATCTCCTGATGATTCTCGTCAAAGGTAACGCCCAGCGCCTCACGCGGGTCCACGCTGTATCCGGCGAAAATCTCCTCGTACATGCGTGTTACCCGTGCAGGTGTTTCCAGCAATCCTTCGCGCTCGGTATTTTCACCGATCAGCTTCAGGATTTCTTTCACATGGTATTCAATCTGGTCGCGATTTTCTCCGACCTTCACATTTGTATAATCCTTAATGCCAGCCATGCTGACCTCCTTCTACACTCAAGGCCTTCATGTACTGACGCCTGTCATGTGATTATCTTCTGCGCTTGCCACCGCGTCCCATTGGAGGCATTTGTGGCTTGGCGCTACCCTGTTGTCCAGGTTTGCCGCCACCATTTTTCATCATCTGCTGCGCCTGTTGCATTTGCTTGGCGTTCAGATTATATCCCATCTGTTTGGCCATCTTTTGCAGCATTTGCGGATCATTTTGCATTTTCTCCAACTGTTTGCGCAAATAGTAGGCACCGATAAAGAATCCCCCGACCAGACCGACGATCAGAGTTACAATCGGTATGACCCAATTCCACCACATCATAAAGCCACCCCTGTATATTCATTGTCATTCGTCCACGAAAAAGCGCATTCATGTACTATGCGATCATTAGCGTGAACAGGAATTATCATACCATTTTCAGACATGCACAAGCAAACATTTTCCTATGAAGTAGCGCGTAAGCTTTAGTTCATCACCGCTTCAATAAATACGGTCGTTGCGCTGGCAAGATCGATCTCCTTGATCTCAATCGCATCTCCGCTCCCGTTAACGATTCGCACAACTGGACGCCCTGGCAAACCGCGATGCTGACGCACCACAACACCGGATTCGCGTGTGGACAGACGAACCCCTGTACCATTCGGATAAATAGAAACGATGCGATTAAACTCCACTAATAGCTCCCGATCCAGTGTTGTCTCGGACAATGCCATCATTTCCTCACATGCTTCATGAGGCAATAATCCTTTGCCGCCATGTTCTCTCGTTGTGATGAGATTGTCATACGTGTTGGCAATCGCCACGATCCGCGCATAGCGATGAATCTCATCACCCGGCAAACCGCGCGGTTGTCCGCTTCCATCCAGACGCTCATGATGCTGTAGCGCAATATGGGCGATCATTAGATTGAACTCACGCCGCGATTTGAGCAGCTCAAAGCCACGCCACGTATGGTGCATCCTCGAACCGGGAATCTGATCCAGCATATCCGCGCCGCCCAGCTTCCCAATATCATGCAGCAGTGCGCCCACACCAAGCTCCCACAGCTGATCACGATTCAGTCCGATATTCATACCAATAATAGAACTGAGCAAGCATACATTCATCGCATGCACGTATGCTGCATTGTCCGCTGTCTTGATTTCAGTCAACTGTACCTGTACCTCGCGTGAGCCAAGCACATCCTCCAGCAGCTGATCCACACTTTTCGAAATGCGCGAAGGGCTCCATTCCTTGCCCGAACGCAGCGCATCCAGTGTATCGCTCATTTCACTAATAATCTGCTGCTTGGTCGTCTCACTTAGAATCTCGACCAGCTCGACATCGTCATATTGCTCATCCTGCACATATAACATCGTGACGCCGATTCGATTCAGCGTGTTGACCATAAATACCGTAAGCTGCACCCCGGCAGACAGCAAAATCGTCCCGTTGCCCGAATAAATCGATTTCCCTAGATATTGTCCTGTTTCCACATTGTCTATGCTTACGTACCTCATCTGCATCCCCCTTTGTACGCAATGACAAGATATGTGCAGCCTGCCTGCTATTTATTCATAGTATTACGTTACTCTCACAGAATTTCAACAAAAAGTAAAAAATAACAGGATCGGAGGAGCAAAGTCACGCTGCCACCATCACGTATACATCGAAGCTTCTATATGCACTGACCGACGACTTCATTTTGCTACTGGTAGATTTAGCAGATGCAGGTGTAATAATAGATGAACCTATCTCGGAAACTGGAAAGGATATGTGATCATGGCAGCACCGAATAAGAAAACGATCCGCTTTGACTGGCCGTACCATTTTGTCGCTCTGCCGCTATTGTTAATCACGCTGGTGCTCACGATTACGTATTGGATCAACGCGCTACGCAGTGGGGAGAATACACTGCTCGCCTGGCTGTTGCTCGTACTGCTGCTATGCCTGTGCTTTGCGATTCCGCGTATTCGAGTGTATGCGACCAAGACGCAGGATCGGATTGTACGGATGGAGGAGCAGTTTCGATATTATCGTTTAACAGGAAAAGAAATGGATTCACGTGTGACACGAGAACAGATTATCGCGCTGCGTAATGCGAGTGATGCGGAGTTGCCGACATTGTGCGAGCGTGCAGTGAAGGAGCAATTGTCAGGGAAAGATATTCATGCGGCGATCACGAACTGGCGGACGGATGATATGCGGATTTGAGTGGTGAGGATAGATGGAATAGAAAAAAGGCAGCCTCTGTTGGTGGGAGGTTGCCTTTTTTGGGTTTGGGGGAAGATGAGTGTGATGTGGAGAGTGACGACCTACTCACTGAAATAAAGTATATTAGTCACATATTTCAACTCACACTCTCGCACGGAGAGTGACGGTTCGTGATTTTGTTGGTAACGCAGGAGGATTTGATATTTCAATCCACACTCTCGCACGGAGAGTGACCCGGCAGCAGTCACTTTAAACGAATTGGAAGACTTATTTCAATCCACACTCTCGCACGGAGAGTGACTGTACACCCTCTCAGCCCTTATCCCACAAGGAAAAAAACGACCAAAAGTGCGAACCTCATTTTTAGCCTACTCGAAAACATGCCAAAACACAACAAAAAACCCCGCAGCCCTTACGGGGCAAGAGGTGCGAACCTCCCGGGGTTTTCATGTGAGCTTGGGGTTCGCACTTATATACCGCCTACACTCCCAAGCTCATCGCTCCACTTCACCATTCATCAAAACAACATCGGCTCCGTTTCCAGCCCACGCCAGCCTTCCAATCCAAGCAAATACTGCTTATTATCCAGACCACCACCATACCCGACCAGTTGCCCATTCATCCCGATCACCCGATGACATGGCACAATGATCGATACCGGATTGCGGTTATTCGCTCCACCGACTGCACGTACCGCCGCCGGGCTGCCGATCTTCTCAGCAATATGCTTATACGATACAGCTTCACCGTATGGTACCGTACATAATGCTTCCCATACGCGCAGCTGAAATTCAGTTCCACGCATATCCAGCGGCAGATCAAACTCCTGCCGTTCACCTGCAAAATATTGCTTCAGCTGCATCGTTACGTTCGCTAGACGCTCAGAGGAATGCTCCAGCACATGCACACCATACCAGCGATTCGCCCATTCGGTTAGCCGCTCCGCTGCTTCCTCGTAGCTTCTGAACTTAATGTGACATAGTCCGCGCTCTGACTGTACCAGCGTTAACGTTCCGAGCGGAGTGTCCAGCTCGTCGTAGTAGAGGCGTTCCGATTCAGACAAAGATGTCAGTGTGAGTGCATTCTGATGTGACTCTATAGGAGCTGCATCCTGATATGGCTCTACATGAGCTACATCAGAATGCACCTGAACTACATCCTCATGCTGCTCCACGAGCATAGCTGTATCTACATGCTCCCCCTGCTCCACTCCAGTCGATGCACCGCTACGCTCCACATCGCTCACATCAGCTACCTCCATCTCAGGATTCACCCTACTCGCATCCACACTATCACTGAACCTCGACTTCCTGCTCATTGCGCTGTTCCTCCTCCAGGATATGCTGTGCTGTTAGTAGTCGCTCAATCACTTCATGCTCCTGCTCGCGTGCAAGCCCTGCCTGAACAGCTTCCAGCGCTTCGGCACCACCAATTCGGCTCAGCGCCCATGCAATCGTGCCGCGAATGACGGGACGTACATCCTTGATCAGCATCTCGCGTAGCTTCGGTACTGCGCTTTTATCCTTAAAGTTCCCCAGTGCGATAATCGCATTGCGCTGGATCGGATTTTTACCGCGCCATGCAGCGGATGTACTGCCGAACTCCTGCTTGAACTCTTTATTACTCAGCTCCAGAATCGGCAACAATAGCGGCTTTGCCTTTTTTGGATCAGGCTTGAGCTCCTCCTGATGATTCCAGCTTTTGCCCTTGTTTTTCGGGCAGACGATCTGGCATGTATCACAGCCATAAAGGCGATTACCGATTTTGCGCATATGCTCATCCGACAGCATGCCTTTTGTCTGAGTTAGAAAAGAGACACAAATTTGCGCATTGAGCTGCCCCGGATTCACAAGTGCTCCGGTTGGACAGGCATCGATACATTTCGTACATGTGCCACAATCCTCGGTCACTGGCGTATCCGGTGCAAAAGGAATATCTGTGATCATATCCCCCAGGAATATCCACGAGCCGAGCTTAGGCGAGATGATCGCACAGTTATGCCCGTAAAAGCCAATCCCTGCACGATGCGCCACCGCACGGTCGGACAACGCCCCCGTATCGACCATACTTTCGATGCGCGCTTCAGGCACACGCTCACGGATAAAGTCCTCCAAGCGCTGCATCCGATCGCGCAGCACGGTATGATAATCCAGTCCCCATGCCGAGCGTGCCATAATGCCGCGATACTCGCCTGGTGCAGACTTCGGCGGATTTTCCATTTTGGAATGATACGTGACCGCGATAGCAATGATCGAACGCGCCCCACCTAATGTGAGTGAAGGATCGATCCGTTTATCCAGATCCGGCTCCTCAAAGCCCGATTCATAGCCTTTACGCCGATTCTCCTCCAGCACCTCTCGCAAATACAAAAAAGGATCGGCTGTCGTAAAGCCGATATCGTCAATACCGAGCGCCGGTCCTGCCTCTTTGATCTCCTGCTTCAACCAATCCCAGCGATGCTGCTCTGCTGTGAGGGCTGATTGTCCTTGCCGTGTCACCTTACGGCCCCCTTACTTTGTTTCGATAATAATGTGTAGCTATTTAATGATCTGTAGCTCATTCGTACTTAGTTCGCACATACATATCTATAGATAAGCTTGTATCGTATAACGCTATACTCGCTATATTTCCATCATGAATAATTGTCTTTCTACTATAGTATACCGTTAAAATAGAAAAACACATCCGTTTCCCCGAATACTACCGGAAAACAAAATGTGTCCCATCAACAACGTATACGCTTGGATCGTAGCGACTCCGACCATGCAGCATATCCAGAAGCTATCTGAAATCAAGCCCACTGATGCCACAATGTCCGGCAGCACCGTTATCCATAACGGATAGCGGGCCGCTCGTGCAAGCGTGTATATTTAAACGATTAAAACAAGTATGGTCTCTAATCTGTTATGGTGCATTTTCTCTCTATACCTAAGCCTTCATCACCCTGTACAGGTATTAGCTACCAACGATGCTCAGCTTCTCGTAAGTGCGAAGCACTTTGCTCTCATCATAACCAAGTGCTGCATAGAGCGGCATAACCGCTTCATTGTGCTCATCACCTGCGACCATGATGCCACTTACATTACGCTGTTGGAAGCGTTTCTCCATTGAAGTGATCAATGCTTTGCCGATGCCACGGCCTCTCAGATCCGGATGAACAGCAATACGGTAGTAACAACCGAAATTGCGATCAATCGTACCAATTAACAAGCCAATAATCTCTTCTCCCTGCTCCGCAACAATAATTAACTCGGAATCCCAGGACAATTGTCTGGCAAAAGGGCCCATCGTGTGTTCGTAACACTCTTCGGACAAAGCTACTTTCAGCAGCTCCTTGACAAGGTGCAAATCACTCAGCTTAAAGGAACGAATATTCATCAGCCAAACTCCCTTTTCATCAGCTTAATCAAACCATGTTTCTACCACTCATACCCCTACTACATACCGCATGAGACAAGCACAAAAAAGAAGGACATCTGCGTATACAAGCCATAAGCCCTACATCAACAATTGTGTAAACTGCCGTCCCGAATTGCCCCATCAAAAAAGCAATAGAACAATCACATATCGCGCAATATAATCTCAGTGTTAATTAAACCATAAGTTTCTGAACATTACATCCATTTTCTGATGAAAGCGCTTTATAAATGGATGTTTCATCCAATTTTCATTAAAGTGCTTTTCAAACTTTCATATCCACGGTAAAACAAGCGCTTTTACCTATGAATATAAAGTTAAAATTATAATTATTCCTCTAAAAATCATTATCTTAATATGAAATAATATTGGCGACAAAGACGATTATATCACTACTCCGAGCATGTCACTATACTTTTTATCATAATGAACTCAGGATTTATTTTTACATAAAATGCCATGAGCAGTCTATTTTTAAAAGGGGATTACGATCCGTTTACAATATTAGGGACTTCATTTTACCCATTCTAACAACGTTCCTAAGTTGTTGTGCAAATATTCACACCTTGTTCACATTACGAACATACGATCCACATTACACTGGTCAATTGATGAATAAAAACTCACTTCACTCAAAAAAATTTTTACGCTCAGCCCTCATGGGATGGACTTTCTAAACACAAATGTTGATTTAGTCCAAAATATGCGGTTTAATAGATAGGGTAAGATGTTTATCTACATATGGAGTGGACACCATCAACGTTCGCTTCAAATCCAAATCTCAGGAGGTATTTTACGATGGCATTCGAATTACCAGCATTACCGTACCCTAACAACGCTCTGGAACCACACATCGACGAACAAACGATGATGATTCACCATGATCGTCACCATAACACATACGTAACCAATTTGAATAACGCTCTGGAAAGCGCTCCTGAACTGCAAGGCAAAAGCCTGGAAGAGCTGATCTCCGACCTGAACAGCGTACCTGAAAGCATCCGTACAGCAGTACGCAACAATGGTGGCGGTCACCACAACCACAGCCTGTTCTGGGAAGTTATCGGCCCTGACGCTGGTGGCGCTCCAACTGGCGAACTGGCTGCTGCAATCGACAGCGAGCTGGGCGGCTTCGACAAATTCAAAGAAGACTTCACAAAAGCAGCAACAACACGCTTTGGTAGCGGTTGGGCATGGCTCGTTGTGGACAAAGACGGCAAACTGGCTGTAACTAGCACACCTAACCAGGACAGCCCGATCATGGACGGTCAAACTCCACTGCTCGGTCTGGACGTATGGGAGCATGCTTACTACCTGAAATATCAAAACAAACGCCCTGATTACATCGGTGCTTTCTGGAACGTTGTAAACTGGGATGCTGTAAACGCTCGTTACACTGCTGCGAAGTAAGATCGCTGATCCCCTTCTTGCTTACCGCATGCGGTAATATAGAAAACACCAGTACCTACAAGGTACTGGTGTTTTTTGTTGATACTAGTTTTTTGTCACTAATATATCGTAGATGAGCCACATCAAGCATTGGATATCAGTCCATGTTACCTGCATCATCTACAATATCGAGATTTGATATCATGTCATCCCTCTATTTATCCCAGCGTGGCAATGAGGTGACATCCTCCGGCAGCTCCACCATGTACAGATTACTGTATCCACTACGATCACTGCTGAAAAATAGTCTGCGTCCATCCTCACTCAGACGTGGATGCGCATGAAGCTTTTGCGAATGGAAGCTACATCGTAGTTCACAGACGGTGAAAGGCCCCTCATATTCTTTTTCATATCCATACTGCTCCTGCTCGGAAGAATCGGATGCAGTCGAATGCGCCTTTACCTCAGAGCCTTCAGACGCAGCAACCGAATGACGTTCATCGGATGGAGCTACTTCATGCTCGTCCTTAGAATCAGAAGAAAGCAGATCAGATAACCCTGCACCAGCCAGCTTCCGCTGCCATACGGTCAGTACATCCACATCGCCTTGCCCATCTGCAACGACCAGCCGCTCATTTTGATACAGATGCCATGTTGCAAACGGCATCTCCTGTTCTTCCATACCCGTATTATCGTATCGAATCCGTCCGAAAAAATGACTTCCATCCTCGCGCAGCCCATGATACCCGATATACTCGCCATCCGGTAAAAAGCACTCATGCCCTACAGCTTCTCCTGCTGTTAACCGCTCCCGAATTGCCCAGACGCGTCCATCTCGCAGATCGATCCCCCATATACGCTGATCCACCAGATGCCACGGGCCTTCATGGCAAAAGGTCGCGAGCCACGGTAATTGCGGCGAAGCATTGATATGGGTAATAAAATGCTGCTCGCGATATAGCTCGCGTGCGTTTCCAGTTTTCAGGTCAATTTGCATGATGCAGCTGAGCGGCTTCGCCTCCATCCATTCCTGGTGCCCGACATAGCCATTGCCCAGATCAGTATCGATACGAGCGGACAGATCCTCACACACGCAGACCAGAATACTTTGCCCATCTGCTGTACAGGTTACATTGCTTAGTACATGCCCCTTCGGACAGCGAAACTTGATTCGTTCGCGAAAATTCGTCAGGTGTAACGCACGAATCATCCTGCCATCGGATACGATCGCATATTGTTCATCCGGTGTAAGCGCCACATCCAGATCATCATTGCCTGTGTAGGTCGTCAGCTGTGTCATCTCGCCCGTCTCCAGCTGAATCGAGAACAGATTCGCGCTATTATCTCGATCGGAAATAAACAACAAACGCTTGCCCCCATCATACAGACTATTCTCTGTAAAATAAGGCAGACGACTATGCCCGCGATAATCGGTCAATTGATGAACGGTCAAACCGGTATAGCGATCCGCGTACGTTTTCCATTCTGCTGCCCATATCGTTCCTTTTACCATTGCAATCGTTCTGGACATGGCTGCTTCCTCCCGAGATCAAATGGATCGGTGTCGCTGCTTATGATGTTACTAGACAACTACTATGAAGCTCTACACCGGTTTTCGTTTAAGATTTCCGTGAAGACATACGATTCAAACGATTCAAAAATGGCAGTTGGAGAATCGTCATTAGAGATTGAGCGTGTACTCATCATGATGCCAAGAGCTATCATGGAACGTGCCAATATCAACGTTTAATTCCAAAATACTGCTGTAAAATTTTCAAAAATAGATTCGGAAATGCGTACTTCTCCATATCCTCGGCATTGATCCAGCGATAATCATAAGCAAAGGCTTCACCCAGCAACGTACCCGGCACAGCCGCATACGTCTCTGGCTGCTCAGCAACCTGCTCCAACGGCTCTAATGTATCTGCAACCGCACTGGAGGCGAGCTGCTGACGAATACGTGTCATCGCTTCCGGTGTCGCTCCGCTTAGATGCAGATCGAGCGTGCCCTGCACAGTCGCCTCCTGCTCGTTTTCAGAGGCACCTTGAGAAGCATCCACTTTAGAGTTAGTTCTATCACCAGCGATACGCTCATCTGGCTTGCCAGCGGTAGAAATGAAAGCCGCTGATCCCGTATTGGCGAGACTCGATGGATCGCTACCGCTGCTTGCTAACGCGTCAGCCGCTGCCGCCTGCTGATCCTGTCCAGCTTCCGTGCAGCGGAATACACGCATATACCACTGAATATGGCTAAACGTATGCTCGGCACTCATCCATTCTAGCTGTGGACGAACATCTACGCCTTCATTTTCCAGCACCTGACGTAGACGATCCATCGCTGCTGTCTCAGACAAATCCGCACCAGCGCCTGCTTTTTTCGCATCCGATGCCAGCACATGCGGCAGCTCCCACATCCGCGCAAGCAGTCCAGTGGCTGGACGCTGACGAATGAGCACCTTGCCTGCATGCTCTCCCTGACCCTCGATTACCGCCATCAGGCGATGCTCTGGACGAGGAGGCTTGGCTTTTGTTTTGATCGGAAGCTGCTCCTCCATGCCGTTCATACGTCCTTCACAATGCTTCATCACCGGACAGGTGA
The DNA here is from genome assembly GCF_034055775.1 of Paenibacillus hunanensis. NCBI lineage: Bacteria > Bacillati > Bacillota > Bacilli > Caryophanales > Paenibacillaceae > Paenibacillus > Paenibacillus hunanensis. The sequence continues at coordinate 5,154,464 of NZ_CP139194.1, forward strand.
GGCAATGCGGTGACTTCGGTGTACAGACCAGCGCACCAAGCTCCATCAGCGCCTGATTAAAATCCGATGCGCGTCCAGTCGGAATCAGCTCACCTGCCAGTTTTTCCATTTTGACGCGGGTGGAATTTTTGGCAATATCATCGCTCAGGCAAAAATAGCGTGACAGCACGCGCATCACGTTACCGTCTACTGCCGGAACCGGAACGTTATAGGCAATGCTAAGTACAGCGCCTGCGGTGTAGGGGCCAATGCCTTTGAGTGCAGAAATTTCATCTGGTGTATCCGGTACGATGCCGTCGTGACGCTCTACAACCTGCTTGGCAGCCGCCTGAATATTGCGGGCGCGTGAGTAATAGCCCAGCCCTTCCCAGTGCTTCAGTACGTCTTCCTCTGGCGCTTCGGCAAGCGATTCAACGGTTGGAAAGCGCTCGGTAAAGCGTAAAAAGTAAGGAATAACGGTATCAACTCTTGTTTGCTGTAGCATAATCTCAGAGATCCAGATGTGATATGGATTGCGGCTTCGTCTCCATGGCAGATCGCGCTTATGCTCGTCGTACCATGCCAGCAGCTCGCGGCTGAAATAGCGTTTGGCTTCTTGCTCGTTGGTCATGTTGTTGGACATTATACAGCTCCTTCTTCATGCACCCCATCTGTGCATGTCGTTCTTTTATGATTGGTTTGGTGTGCAATAGAGTGGCACCACTCCGGCAAGGAATAAGGGAACGGACTCGGGTGGAGCCGCGGGAATCTACGGATTAGGAATTCATTGTAGATTCCCGCCCCTCCAAAGGAGTCCTTTTCCCTTATTTCCTTGCCTCCGTTCCGTACGTATTGCAGCATGATTTAAAAGCAATAGAACACATCAATAAATCGGTACATATATGCCTAAATACGGCATGAAGCAAGCAATAGGATTGCAGTATTTAGCCTTATGTTCCGACTTGCTAATCGGGTCTTTCCGTTGTGGCAGTTAGCGGCTTGGTGTTGGTGTTGTTTTTAACTTGTATCTACTTTTGATTCGTGAATATGCCTGTTGGCGTCTTATCTGTATTTTCTCCCTACAATTTTAATGCTACTTTCCCTTCCAGCTCACAGTAGATCGCCCTTATCCAGTCGTTCGACTATGGCGAAGGCGGATGCCATGTGGGGCTGGTGGGAGATGCTGAGGTGGATGCGGTAGGCGCTATGACCGTCTTCTAAGCCCAGGCGTTGCCAGGCAGCTCCGGAGAGGGTGACGTTCGGTTTGCCTAATGGATCTGGTAAAATCTCGATATCTTCAAATCCGATCACTTTGCCGATACCGCAGCCGAAGGCTTTGGTGATGGCTTCTTTGGCGGCAAAGCGGCCGGATACAAATTCGGATTGACGTGACCCTCGGTGGTGAGCCACTTCTAGCTCGGCTGTGGTTAGCACACGTGCCATGAATCGTTCTCCAAGTGGACGCTCTAGAATTGCGACTACACGCTCGATTTCCAGCACGTCATGCCCTATTCCATAGATCAATATGCTACCTCCCGATCTGTGTGTATCTCTGCTTACGCATATGATCTATTGTACCAAATTCTTTGCTCTCAATCTGCCGCCGATGCAGATGACTTCGCGCAAGCATGAAGATGATTTCGTACGATGGTGAAGAGACGTGATTGAAGCGCATAAAAAAGCGACTACAACCATAGGATGGATTGTAGTCGCTTGGTTCACTTTTTAAAAGTGATAGCTGGCATGCTTTGCGCCCCTTACGATGGGGCAACAACACAGCTACCTGGTCAGCTATTAAATACCTGGAATCGGATCACGTTTGTGAGCGGTGCGCTTGTAGTAGCTTTCCAGACGCTCGGCTACTTCTGGCGCTACCTCTTTGCCTTCCAGATAATCGCAGTTATCGGCATAGGTGATGCCCAGCTCGGCTTCGTCGGTCTGATTTTCCCACAGACCCGCAGATGGAGCTTTATCCAGTATAGATTGCGGTACGCTCAGGTGGGAAGCAAGTTCGCGCACCTGACGCTTATCCAGCGTGCTCAGTGGCGTAATATCGACTGCACCGTCGCCATATTTGGTAAAGAAGCCTGTAATCGCCTCGGAAGCGTGGTCTGTACCGACAACAAGCAGATTGAGCGAGTTCGCGATGGCATATTGAACGACCATACGCGTTCTTGCTTTGATATTGCCTTTCGCTTGTGGGCTGATCGCTTCTTGCTCCAGATGTGGCATTACGCTGTTCACGGTTTCTTCGATCGCGTCGACGGCTTTGTGCACATTCGTTTCTACTTTGTATTTCAGGTTGAACGCTTCGGCTACCGCGTAGCTATCGTCGATATCTGCCTGCGTGCTGTATGGCTGGAATACGCCGACCGTTTTGTACTCAGTACCCTTTTCCTCGGTCAGCTCATCGGTTGCCTGCTTGCACAGCCCTGTCGCTACTGCGCTATCAATCCCGCCGCTGATTGCGATCAGCAAGCCCTGAGAACCGGACTTCTCGATATATGATTTCAGAAAATCCACCCGTTTGCGAACTTCTGCTTCCGGATCAATCGTAGGCTTTACTTTCAGATCATCAATAATTTGCTGCTGCATACTCATAACTGTTATCCACTCCTTCTGCTGTTCTGAACGTTTCTCTTTATATATACCCATAAACAAGTGAATCCTGCAACATCACATGATGTGATAGTTGCAGGATTCAGGGGCTTGCTTCTCATTACAGGCAGTATTTTTCGAAAGCATCATTCAGCGCAATGGAGATATCCTCTGCGGAATTGTTCTCGATCTGGTGACGCTCGATAAAATGAACCAGCTCGCCGTCTTTCATCAGAGCGATCGATGGGGAAGATGGTGGGAACGGTGCGAAATATTCACGCGCCTTTGCTGTTGCTTCTTTATCCTGACCTGCAAATACCGTGTACAGATTGTCAGGCTTCACGTCGCTTTGCAGTGCATGAGCAACACCTGGACGGCATTGACCAGCTGCACAGCCACACACGGAGTTGATTACGATCAGAGTTGTACCTTTCGCGTTCTCCAGCGTTTCCTCTACTTCTTCCGGTGTACGCAGCTCTTGAATACCGATGCTAGTCAGCTCGTCACGCATAGGTTGTACCATATCTCGCATATATTGATCAAATGACATTGACATTGAAGTTCACTCCTTACTTTTAATAAGCATTAACTCTATTATACACAGGTTCAGCCATAATACCACCGCCGAAGAGCCGATTTCCAATAAAAAACCGCCTTAATCCTCGTCTTCCTCCGTTAAGCTTTCCGTTTCCTCATTCGTACTCATTTGTTCAAAAATGACCGAAAAGGTCGTTCCCTTTCCTTCCACCGAATCCACGACAATTCGCCCATGATGCCGCTCGGCAATACTCAGACAGAGTGACAAGCCCAGACCTGTTCCTTTGGACTTGGTCGTGTAAAAGGGCTCGAACAGCTTGTCCAGACGATCTGCTGGAATACCCGGCCCCGTATCGCCAATGCGCATCACAACCTCACCATCTACCAGATCGGTTTCGATCCGCAGCTCACCACGATCATCCATCGCTTCCATCCCGTTACGCGCTAGATTCAAGATCAGCTGCTTGATCTCTCTGGAGTTCATCGCGATTCGTGGTAGCTGCTCATACGCATAGAATGCAATAGACTGTCCGCGCAGATTCGCATCTGCCCACATGAGCGGCAGCAGCTCTCGAATGATCGTATTCAGATCGCCAGCTTCCTTTTCAATGATGCGATTTTGAGCGAGGGATAGAAAGTCATTAATAATACTATTCGCACGGTCCAGCTCTTCCATCACGATCATATAATAATGATCGAGCGTAGCTGGACTTTTCTCCTTCATGAGTTGAAGGAAGCCACGCACCACAGCCATGGGGTTACGAATCTCGTGCGTAATGCTCGCTGCCATCTTACCCACCAGACTGAGCTGCTCGACATGGCTCAATTCACTGCGCAGATTCTCAATCTCCGTCACATCCTGACCGACGATAACGAATCCGGTTAGCTGCTCCCCTGGCTCATACCATAGAGGCGCGACATTCATATATAATACAGCATGATCTAGCCGTAAAATCTCACTTTCATTGGCATGGCTTTGCCTGGAGCGCTCGATCATCTTAATTGTCCCTACTAGACCCTCTGTCCGCTGCGGTTCCTCTAGCTTGAACAAGCATATTTCATGGATTCGCTCCCGTGTAGCCTGTGGGAATGCTCTGCGTAATTGTACCAATGCCGCATCGTTAATGGCGGTAATGCATCCGTTTGCATCAATAGATGTGATCATCATCGGGGCGACGTTCATAAGCTGACGTAGCTTTTCCGCTTCCAGAATGACACGATTGGATAACTCCATCATCTGCTGACTCACCTGCTTACGCTCGATCACACGCTCAATCGCCTGTACACAGTAGTCACCGACGATCACACCGGAAGCAATAATGAGACCGATCAATATCAACAGCGAGCTATCCATCTGATGAAGCCGCTGCTCTATAAATAGCACCACGATTCCGAATAGTGATCCTGTTATAATGAGCAGCAGCGCAATCATTCGCTTGATTCGCAGCGAAGAACGCTGGAATAACGGCGCACAAAGACCTGCTACCGGATACAATAACAGACCGGTCTGAATAAGGAGATCGCTTACATGATGCTCCGCACTAATTAACCAGTACATCGCCACACTTAATATAAATAGTATCAGTCCACGCTTTGCGCCTATATAAAGTACGCCAACCATCAATGAGACAGCACCTAACGAAATCTGGATATCCACCGCGCTATAGAGCGTCAATAGCCAGCCAATCACGATACTACAGGCAAAAGCAATCAAGAGCACCGGGGCATAGCCACGCCATTTCAGACGGATATCCTGAACAGCATCATCACCACTACGTTCTACAACAGCCGAGAAAATAAATACAGAGGAGCCTACAGTCAGCATTTGCAGCAGGATTTCCTTGACGGCAATAATAATGGTGCGCCCCTCCTTTAGTGTCTGTCCTATTTCGATTAAAGCATAGCCTGCTTTTCATTACAATATATAGTAGCTTCTACTATTATTTTGAACTCATTATTTGATTCACTTGTTATTTAGTTGTTACTGATTAGTATAGATCATTTTGTTGGTTAGTATTCAATCATTATCGCGAATATTCAACATAATTTTTCAGTAAAAATGCAAACCAGACACTGACGCTCTCATGTTCATGGTATACTATAGAGATAGCTTCATATTATGTATATAAAGGAACGATTACGTTTGAAATACGATATTATTGTGATCGGCGGCGGTTCTGCTGGTCTGATGGCAAGTGTGGCTGCCAGTGAGAACGGCGCACGCGTACTGCTTGTGGACAAAGGTAACAAGCTGGGACGGAAGCTGGGCATCTCCGGTGGTGGACGCTGTAATGTAACCAATGCGAAGGAAATTGACGAATTAATCAAATACATTCCGGGCAACGGACGCTTTTTGTATAGTGCGCTGGCGAACTTTAGCAATCTGGATATTATGCGCTTTTTTGAGGATATGGGTATTGCGCTAAAGGAAGAGGATAATGGGCGCATGTTCCCGGTATCGGATAAGGCGAAGACGGTTGTTGATGCGCTGATAAGTCGAGTACGTGCGCAGGGCGTGGAGATTCGAGTGAACAGCCCGGTCGCTGAGGTGCTGTACGAGGATGGAGCGGTCGCAGGTGTGCGTCTACGTTCCGGTGAACGTCTGCGCAGCAAAGCGGTCATTATCGCTGTCGGCGGCAAGTCTGTACCACAAACAGGCTCTGAGGGCGATGGATATCCGTGGGCAGAGCAAGCCGGGCATACGATTACCGAGCTATATCCGACTGAAGTTCCGCTCACCTCGCCCGAAGCGTTTATTCAAAGCAAGGAGCTACAGGGGCTGTCCTTGCGCGATGTCACCCTGACCGTCTGGAACCCGAAGGGCAAAAAGCTGATCATGCACGAGGGCGATATGCTGTTCACGCACTTTGGAATCTCTGGACCAGCGGCTCTGCGTTGCAGCCAGTACGTTGTCAAAGCGCTGAAAAAGTTCCCGGTCACCTCAGTACAGCTCACCATCGATCTGCTGCCTGATCGCAGTACAGACGATGTGTATCGGGAGACACTACAGCTCGCCGAGCAGGAATCTCGTAAAGCGGTCAAAAATGTGCTCAAGGGCTATGTGCCGGAGCGACTCATTCCGCTACTACTGCAAAAATCAGGTATTTCCGGTGATATCACCTACGATCATATTCCGAAGCAGCAATGGATGGAGCTGGCTCGCCTGATCAAGGCATTCCCGGTAGCCATTCACGGTACGCTGTCGATCAAGGAAGCCTTTGTTACAGGGGGCGGCGTGAACCTGAAGGAAATTCATCCGCAAACGATGGAGTCGAAGATGATGTCAGGGCTGTATTTCTGTGGTGAGGTGCTGGACATTCACGGCTATACCGGTGGTTATAATATTACTGCTGCATTTACGACCGGTCATGCGGCAGGTCGGAGTGCTGCGGAGGCTGTGCAAGCGTTGGTGTAAGCTGATGTAATAGGATGAATAAAGCCGTCTATCTTAAAGATAGGCGGCTTTATTCGTAGTATTTATTTACTCATCGTAATATTTACATTTAAGAAGCCATCATCTGCTTTTTTAGCATCTACTGTAGCTCCCAAAACTTCTGAGACAAATCGCAGAGGAACGATCACTCGATTAGGATAATTCAACAGAACAGGGGCATCCGATAGTACTTTGGGTTGCTTATTTACATAAGCCGTAGTACTACCTATCGTTAAGGTAGTCACAACACCTTTACTCGATACAATAGTTACTTGTTGTCTGGAACGATCCCAACTCACTATTCCCCCCAAATTTTGTGAGACAAAACGCAGAGGAACATAAGCAGTGCCCGTTTCTTGTTCAATATAGGGTTTGATATCCGTATTACCTGAAGCAATACTAATCGGACTCCCATTCACCTCAACATTGATAGTATAGATAGCTCTGGCGTTAGCCGCATGACTTGTAACAAGTAGAGCAACTAGCAATACACTAGAAATAAACATTTTTCTAATCATACGAAAGACTCCTTTCTTTAATTAACAGAGAATGTATATTGCTCCACATGAGAAGAATCGTTTTTGGTATGTTTTTGGTATAATTTATCTTTCCTCCATGCACCCATACATCATCATTTAATTTTTAAATTTTATATACACTAAATTTAACTTATTAATGAGGCCTGTTCCACGCCAAACACACATATATCCAATGCTGAAACTATATACTACTATATGATACCTTCGTACATTCTTGCTCTAGTTGACTACTTCATGCGAAAAAGACCTCCAGCACCATCTATTGGTGACATGAAGGTCTTCACTTTTAAAATATTAATTTATTAATGGATGAAATAAATTTCCCTTTAGTAAATAGCATAGCAACCTGTACTACGATCTCAAACTTCCCTACTCCACCTTCACCGAGCGACGCGCAGCACGCTCTAGCTGCTCCACTTCATCCAGATACCGGCGTAGCTTCTCCGTATCATCCGTCTGAATCATCGTAAAGCCCTGCTGCAAATGAGCCTGCCAGTTCGCTTCCGCATCACCTAACTCGGATTGACCTGCACACAATGAATCCCACATCGTATTGACCCACAGGCGGCAATTATGCTGACGAATAGTACGCAGCACCTCGGGCGCAACAAGCGGGCTATCCTCTCGCTCAAAGCAGATTTCCACCGCCTGCGGCTTTACATAGCGGCAGAAGTCATCCATCTGTGCCGTATGCTGCTCATTCGTACTATCTAAAACGTGCATATATAACGGCTTTTCTCCCACTCGGTGTATAAAACGATGGATCTCCTCAGGCTCTGCGGTGCTTTTGAACAGTGTTTGCTGCACGGTTTCGGTTCGCTCCAGAATCGGATAAATCTCCTCACGCCACGCCCAGCATTTATCCAGGTTAATCATCACCTTATTGCGTACAAGGATCATCACCTCTTCCAGTGTTGGAATGGTGTAGTTCGTCAGCAGCTTCGCCGATCCGCCCTGATATTGACGCAGCCGCAGCTCGCGTAGCTCAGCAAGCGTCATCTCCGCAATCGTTCCGCTACCATTCGTCATGCGATCCACTGTCTCGTCATGCATCAGTACAAAAGCACCATCGCGTGTCTGCTGTACATCAATTTCAATCAGATCCGCGTGTGCGACGATGGAATACTGAATCGCCGCCAGTGAATTTTCTGGCGCATGTCTCCAGTCGCCTCGATGGGCTGCGATCATGACACGTCCATCTGGGTTATGGAAGCTGGATACAATCTCGTTATAGCCTGTCCGACCTGGTTCATGTTCTGTTGTCAGGAAGTCTTCTCTCATTGGCGTTATCTCCAGTTCGTTATTTCCGGTCGCTGCCGGTAGCCTCGAATGCTTGTTATCCACTTTAACGTGTCAACATTAACGGGATTGGATATTTGTGCAATTTTTACGTAAACGTTTTGTAAACGCATCGATAAGTTACCAACATCCTATACACAAATTAGTACCAGATATTAAGTGCTTACGCACAAGTTATCAACAACTTATACACAGCCTGAGGATAGAAATTAGTAAAATACTTCCACACTATACAGGACGCGAGATAATTATGCAGATAGGCATGTGAATAAAAAGTTGATTTGGAGCTATTTTATCCTCACACGGTGTATAAACTGTGGATTTTATGCAGATCGAACCCCCTGAAAATGATGGATCGAATTTATTCACAAGGATATCCACAGTATTTATCCACTTTTCCACAGGGTATACACATCTTGCGCACATATTTTTTCCATTTTATTTGTGCGTAGGAAAATGGATGTTCATTCATTTATCCACAACATGCTTGCTTTCTTTTTAATGAAATACGGTTATCTCCAGCGTCAATTGTGAAATATAGAACACTTCGCTTACCGTTTAAATGAAATTTAATCCTTAAATTTAATATTTAAAATGCGCGGCATTGTGACAAATCACACATTTTTTAATTTTAATTGCAGGTAAGATAAAGATAGTAATCATAACTACTTCAACATTTGTCTCAATAGATTGGATGCCGTAATGATTCCATACAGAAAGGATGACCGTATCATGATTAATATGTCTATGAATAATACCGAGCAATCTATGCATCTGTACCGCGTTTTTGCCAAAGCCTTTAAAAGCTTGAGTGAGCACGCTGTAGCAGGCAGTAAGATCGAAGGCTTCAACTCCACCGCATTCTCTGTTATGGAGGTTTTGTATTTTAAAGGCGCACAGCCGATTCAGCAGATCGGTGCGAAGCTGCTGCTACAGAGCGGCAATGTGACGTACGTGATCGACAAGCTGGAGCATGGTGGCTTACTTCGCCGACACCCATGTCCAACCGACCGCCGCGTAATCTATGCTGAGCTGACCGATCAGGGACGTGCGATGATGGATGATATCTATCCAAAGTACGAGGAACGTCTGAACTTCGCTCTAAGCGGATTGAATGTACAGGAAAAGGAGCAGATGATCTATCTGCTCAAAAAGCTAGGTATGGAAGCGGAGCGCCTATCTCCATCCATGCGTAAATAATGTAGCGCTTCAGATCTATCTGGATTCCAGCAACACGATAGTACCTAACACAAAAAACGGATGCCCTATACGATAAGGACATCCGTTTTTTGATGTTTGATATACGCCAGCTTACCTGTGTACTTTATAGACTGGTAATCGTTTTGATCACTATTTATTAACGATCATCGAGGAGCAATGCTCATTCGACCTCGCTCTAATGTACACACACGAGACGCATAAGGATGGAACAATTCCGGCTCATGCGTCACGACCAGCAATGAAGCTCCACGCTGTATCGCATCTCCACATAGCTCGAGCAAGCGCGCAATCGTAAAATAATCCGCCGCCGAGCCCGGCTCATCTAAAATGTACAGCGAGCGCTCCAGTAGAAACTGTGCCGCTGCTGCCAGCAAGCGCTTCTGCCCACCGCTCAAGCTATACGGCGAGGCATCACGTTGCTCCAGCAGACCGATTCGCTCCAGCATCTGCTCTACTCTGGATGAATGCAGCTCTGGCAATTCCTCATGTCGACGCAAGCGGAGCTGGGCGCGCAGACCGAATGCACATTCCTCCCATACAGTCGCCGCTACCCATTGATGATCTGGATGCTGGAACAGATAAGCGGTATCCTCTGCACGCCTATCCAGCTTATCTCGATACGTATCGTGTGCGCCGCGATAGATCGTTCTCGCAGGCGGTTGAAGCAGACCGGATAGCAAACGTGTTAATGTCGTTTTCCCCGAACCGTTAGCACCACATAGCAATGTCATTTCGCCGGGGAATAGCTGCAAATCAATAGCCTGTAACGCAGGCAACGTCGCTCCTGGATAGGTGTAGCTCAGCTGCTTGATCTCCACGACTGCTGTGCGATGCTCAGCAGACAGGGCAGTCGGGTTCGCTGCTGATTTTACTGCCATTACTCTGCCTGCGTCTGGCAGAGCGATAGACTGTTCAATCGAATGCTGCTCTGACTGCATCGTCATCCCTTTTACCAATCCTGCTGATTGTTCTGTTGCCGAGTGTTCTCCTGCCGAATCTTCTGACGACCTTTCTATAGAAGAAACCGATGCTGATGGCAAAATAAATAGCGTCTCTAACCGCTCGCGATGCTGCTGCTTTATCGTCGCAGGCTCACCCTCCAGTAGCACCTTTCCTTCCTGGATAATGATCACACGATCAGCACGGTCTGCAAGCTCATCCCAGCGTGCAGATGCTGTAATTAGCGTTTTGCCTTGATCATGCCAGCGTTGGATCATCTGTGCCACACGCTGTCTGCCGGTCGGATCTAAGCTCGCCGCTGGTTCATCCAGCACCAGCATTTCCGGTTCCATCGCCAGTACAGCGCCTAATGCTGTACGCTGGCGCTGCCCACCAGACAGACGATGCACCGCCTGGGATCGCACATGCTCAAGCTCTAGCTCCTCTGTTAATCGATCGATACGCTTCCCGATCTCTGTAGCGGGTAGGCGTAGATTTTCCGGGCCAAATGCTAGCTCATCCTCTACCGTACCGACGACCAGCTCGGCATCCGGGTCCTGTCCCAGTGTACCGAGCACATCCACCAGCTCCCCCGGTGGTGCAAAGGCAGGATCAAATCCATGCACCAGCACGGTTCCTTCACGTTGCCCGCCAGCAAGCCGTGGCAGCTGTCCATTGATCAGACGGCAGATGGTCGATTTCCCGCTGCCACTTGCACCAATCATCGCCACCCATTCACCGGCAGCTACCGTTAGCGATAAGCCTTGAATAACAGGTGTAGAGCTACCCTCATATCTATACTGTGCATCCTTTAGCAGAATCGCTGGATCAGACACCATTGCCGCAGAAGACGTTGTCGACGATTTAGCGTCCATTCGAGAAGGCTGCGAAACGGCGCAACAGTCCTGTTTTGCCCAGTGCGCGTGCCAGTCCGACGGTCAGCAGACCACAGAGCAGAACACCGCTCAGAATGCGTACAACCATCGCAATCGCCAGCACACCAAAGCCAAATTTACTATATCCGAACAATTGAATCGCTACGATAAACCAGATCGGCACCATCGCGCCACCGACGAGCATCAGCACACCTGTCGACCAGTTACGATAACGCAGCACAGCGAAAATGATCTCCGCAATCGCCATATAGCATACCGCTGCTGCCAGCGCCGAGATCATACCATACGACGTTCCGACAAAGCTCTGTACCAGCGCACCGAGCGCGTACGTAATCACGGCTGTACCAGGCTTACGAATAATATAGTAAGCGAGTAAGCCATATACCATATACAGACCGGTAATGGTCGATGTGAGAATCGGACCACCCAGACTGCTCAGCAGCTGATTCACACCGGACATGTACATCGTCAGCACGGCATTGGCTGTAGCCAGTAGCGCCATCAGCACGATATCCATTGTTGTGAACGCTTGAAATGTTTTATTCATTGTATTCTGAATTGGGGTACTCATACATTCTCTCCTTACGGCATGCTCTAGCACACACTTATATTGTTAACCACGAATTATAATTTAGGTTAACAATAAACAGAAGTCAATCCCTTTTTTCATAGGCTACAGTAGAATACATACTATTGCCGTCAGGATCAGACCGGTAATCATCGTTGGTATCGCTGAGGCTGGCAGTACAAATGGACGGTAAAATGTACGCTCTGCATAAGCCCCAAAGCCCTTTGCATCCATCGCACCTGCAATATGCTGAATGCGGCGTATCGATCCAGTGAATACGGAGCCGAGATACTCGCGGTTTTGCCGAATCGCCTCCAGTCCACGTCCACGGCGTTCGCCGCGAAGTCTGCGCGCTGCCAGCGCAAGCATTGCTTCCTCACGCAATAACGGTAAGAAGGTGAGCGCCAGCGCCAATCCATAGGCAAATCGATAAGGCACTCTCAGCTTCTGCACCAGCGCACTCACCAGCTCGCGATAATCGGTCGTGAGCGATAAGGCAACCGAGGTCATACAGAGGATAAAAATACGCAGCGTCATCACAGCTCCATAATCCATCCCGCCTGCTGTAATCTGTAGCGCTCCTGCTTGCCATAGCACCGTACCACTACGTACCGTCAACAGAGATAATACGAAATACGGAATGCCAATCACCAGCAATAGCTTGAATAATGGACGGCCAATGACCTGCCCCGATCCCCACAGAATCGCCAGCCATACACATGCAAATAAAATCGTCTGCGGCAAGGCATGCTGAATATGCACAGCCAGCACCGAGACGCATAACAACAAAACGATCTTCGTCAGCGGGTCCATACGGTACAGCCATCTATGTTTGTTTATATCCAATCGTTCCACTCCCTGAGCTCTGCCGAGCCTTACTAGATCACGTCTCTTATGTTCAGCTTCTATATCTTGCAACCACCTGTACATAACCAATCATCGCTCAAGCATCGTTGCTTATAATCGCTTTGACTTGGTTACTGGGAAGTACATTTTTTTGAGTCAGAAGCGCTGTCCGCAATCGGTGTTAGAATAACGCATGCTTGTCATTTACGCAAGCATGGCTGCATCTGTTTTATGTGTGATTGCCACGTTTATCGTGACTGCTATCTAGCGCTTATCGCCTATCGTCACTTGGTAGGATGGTGCTGTTATTGTTGTAATGGTACTGCTACAGTTTATGATATGACTGCTATAGCTAGCGTGATGATACGTCCTATGCTCATCTATCCCTAATTTGCATCCAGCTTTAATTTCTGCACAAGCCAAAAACCGATATCCGCCCCAGTTGGAACGAATACCGGCAACTTGCCAGAGTTAATACTACGATCATGTTATGTAGCATCAAGCCCTTTTCAGTGGCATCGAATAGCAGCTTTCTCTTATCCGAGATCAGAGAATGATCTGATTCGGTACTTAGACGACGACGGAAGATTTGGGCTTGGAAGAGCGAGCACGCTCTGGAGAATTGCCGGTATCCGCAGACACGACCTCGCCGCATAGCATAGCAAGACGTTTGCGAATCTCGCGCAGCTCACCGATACCAGTACCTGTAATCCGGTACTCTTCACCACTCACGGTCAGCATATTTTCGGCGGTTAGATGCTCAAGCTGCTGCTTGACCTCGCGATCACCGACACGATATCCCCAATTTTCCAGTACAGGCTGCATATCAGCAATGGTCAGCTTATGCTGATTGGCCTGATGCAGCATATGAATCCGAATAAACAAATTTTGTACCTCCGCATGCATATACCCTTCTCTCCTTCCAATCGACTGATTAATATAGCGCTGAATAGATGTGCACAGGTCCGGAAACCGATTTGATTCAAGCTGTACTTACCCTGCCAGCCAGTGAGGTAAACATATTTCCAGTTTATATTCCAAATTTTACCTTACATTAAAAGTAATCTTCATCGTTCCACAGAGCAGTAATCTTTTCCTGATCTTCATTGGCAAAATATTAGTACAGCGGTATACTAGGACGTACACGTCAACACAGTAGCTGACCGCAGGATGAACCTGCGACCTGCAACCAATTTATACGAAAAAGGTGATTTCCATGTTTGAAAATATAACGTACACTGGCTCCCGTGAGGAGCAATATGCCACTGCACTAAGCCAGCTGAAAGCATTGATTCATGACGAAAGCGATCGAATCGCCAATCTGTCGAATGCGTCTGCACTGCTCAAGCAATTCCTACAGGATACGAACTGGACAGGCTTCTATCTGTATGATGGAACCGAGCTTGTTCTGGGTCCTTTCCAGGGCTTGCCTGCCTGCATTCGCATTCCACTCGGTAAAGGCGTATGCGGAACAGCAGCTGCGGAGCGCCGCACACTGCTAATTGCCGATGTGCATGAATTCCCGGGTCATATCGCATGCGATGCAGCGTCTAACAGTGAGATCGTTGTGCCACTTGTTCGTGGTGATGAGCTGATTGGTGTGATCGATATCGATAGTCCACTGAAAAATCGCTTTGATGAGCAGGATCAGCAATTTTTGGAGCAATTTGCTACCATTTTGCTAGAAGCAATCTGAGTGACTAAGCCTCAACCATAGATCACTCGTTACACAAAAAGCCATTCCCACATCAGAGCAGCACTCGTGCATCTGATACAGGGAATGGCTTTTTAGGCTGAAATGAAGCGGTAGTCGCCCCTATTCATCATTATCATTTTATAAAAAGGCAGCTATCTTATTAGAAGCCGACTTATACCATGAAGAGCTAGTGTGCAGCTTATAAGCTAATTTCGAAAAGTTGTCCACATGTGGATACTTTTTGATCGCTTATGCACTTCAACCTTATGCTCTATGCTCTACATGGGCTAAATGGAATGTATCATAAGGCAGAGAATATATCATGAGATAGAAAATACGCTATACACTCAACTCAGGCAAGCAGCGAATCAATCGCCTACGCTACTACCGTCCTGATACTCACCGCGTACACGTACGACATTACCGTCCTTGTCCAGATCGACACGTACGGTTGTCCCTGCCTTACGCTCATTGGCTGGGCCGTCTGTACCTTCAAAGTTCGCAGCTTTTTTATATTTTTTCTCATCTGTACCTTGCTTGATCACCACTTCGGTATCGGTTTCGGATACGAATTGACCTACGATATCACGCTGGGAATTGTCCATATCGTCTGCGTCCTTCGCAAGCTGTGCAGTAGCGATCGTGCTATCCTGCGCATTCAGTGTTACGCTCACCTCTTGACCCTTCAGGTCTACCGAGGCTGGTAGATCCGCAGCTGGCTCGTAGGAATTGCTTTTTGGAATCACGAGCTGATTACCACCCACATCGAGTGTCATCGTGTCGCCATTTTCAGATACATATTTACCAACTACGTTATAATCCGAGCTGGAATCACTTTTGTTTGGATCGGTAGAGTACTGACGGAAATCTCCCTCCAGCGTTTGCGCATTCGTGTTCGCCTGTCCAGTATCCTCTGGAGTCGCCTCACTTGCGCTTTGCAGAGGTGCGGTTGGATCGCCGCTCTGACTTGCCTCTTTATTATTTGTGTCGCCACATCCGGCAATCACACCTGATAATAAAACTGCCGCAGCAGTTCCCATCCATAATCGATTCTTCATACGAAAAAGCTCCTCTCGCTAGTAATATCCGTATTCGCAAGCAGTGTACATCGCTCATATGACCTTATACCCCAAACAACGGTCTTTCCAAACCTGCACCCTCTGGAATCATTCGCTCACTATTACGGAATGCTATGAATAGACAGCTATTTAGCAAGGATAAATGTACATTTTTTACCATGTTTCACCATAAACCGCGTGGTTTTAATAGTTCATACGGCTCGCTAAATGAAGCAGGTCATTGGAACTATAGTAAGGTGGTCAACTATCCGCAAAATTATTTACTAAATTCATTAATAAGTACGTTACATCAAGGGATGCAATAGAGTATAATCAAGTAGGTCACCTTACAGAAATTAACTATTTATTCATTGCATAGTTGCAGTGAAATAGTTAGCACATTGACTCCAATCTCCTCATTAGCACTTTAGCCGCAATGCTTCATCAGGGAGTACGGACACTTCAAGCTGACGACCGGAATCTATGAACTACATAAGAAAGGGGTTTTTTATGCATCTATTTAAGAAAGTTAGTGTAATAATGATCGCTGTCATTTTGTTGATGACAGGTACGCTCATGCCCACACTAACGTATGCGGAGGATAACACGTCCACGACTGCGAGTGATTCCAGTTCATCCAGTGCCTCCACAACGACAGTACAATCGGACACGTATGGAACGAATGGATCAACAACGGCACCAGATAATACGAGCGGAGCCGCTACACCTGATCCAGCAACATCAGCAGCCCCTGCGGCTACAACCCAGTCCACTCCAACAGCGAAGAAAAGCATTTTAACTGATGCGTTTTTGACAGATGCGAATGGTAATGTCATTCAAGGAGATGGATCAGGCGCAGCGATCGACCCGGATGCACCAATCAATCTGAATTACAAATGGTCATTGCCGGAGGATGGCTCGTACAAAGCCGGATCGACATTCGAATTCGATCTGCCCTCTACGTTTACACTTTATAATGATATCAACAATGTTTCACTCGACTTTGGCGGTCAATCTGTCGGTAGCTTCAACGCTACACAAAGCGGTCATGTAACCGTTACGTTCAACTCTACGATTGAACGCTACTCGGATATTCATGGCACCATGCAGTTCCGTACAGCGCTGAGTAAGCAAACGGTAAGCGGTAGCACCGAAGTGAAGATTCCTGTTCCCCTCGGCGATAGCTCCCAGGTTATCATCATCTATATCAAGCCAGCCAAAGGCAACGCCATTAGCAAAAAAGGTGCTGTCATTACGGGCGGCAAAATTCGCTGGACTGTCGATCTGAACACCAACGGTGAGAAGCTCGACAATGCCGTTCTGAGCGATCCGATGCTAGCCGGACTCAAGCTCGATCCAGCAAGCATTCAAGTGTACACACTGAATGTCAAAGGCGATGGCAGCACAAGTCAGGGCTCACAGCTTAGCTCCGGCTACACACTGACAGCAGACGATAGCCAGTTCAGCCTATCCTTTGATAGCTCGACTCGCTCTGCTTATCGTGTGATCTATGTAACCTCGATTACCGATAACGCTCAAACGGTATTCAAAAACAAAGCAACTCTGAGCACAAGTAGCGGTAGCGCTACAGCCGAGGCACAGGTTACCGTACAACAGCAATTTTTGAGTAAAAAGGTCGATAGTTACGACTCTGCTACCGGAACGATCAACTGGTCGATTGGCTACAATCTGAACAATCAGTCGATTCCGCAAAGTCAGGCGATTCTAAAAGACCGCTTTAACAGCTCACAGAAGCTGGTTGCTGGTTCAGTCAAAGTCTATGACACCAACAACAATGTGCTGACCGAAGGCACGGACTACACCGTAACGACAGTAGCGCCGCAAAATGGCACAACCGGCTTCGATCTGCAATTTAATAAGGATGTCCAAACAGCCTATACGATCAAGTACAGTACAGCCCCAGTTGGACAGATTATTCAGAATGACACGATTAATAACACCGTTACAGCAGGCAATACAAGCGCATCTGCCAGTCAGCCGATCAAGGGTCTGTCCTTTGTCAAAACATTGACGGATGCCAACTATATTCGCAAGGATGCAACGTGGAAGCTCGCGCTGGATAATCAGGGACAGCCTCTACAAAATGCATTGATCGATGATCAATTCCCGAATGGTGGACTGGAGTTCCTGCCAGATACGCTGAAGGTTATGCGTTCAGACGGTAGCGATTATCCTGCATCACTGTATACCGTAACTGTTAACGATGCACGCGCAGGCTTCCGCATTACGTTCCTTCAGCCGCCTAGCGAGCCGCTCAACATTACGTATCGCACGACATTCGATGCAGACTGGAAAAAGAACAAATCCGAAGTCTCTTATCAGAACATCGCTGCATTGTACTGGCAGGAAAACGGTACGTATCGTACTATTCCATCCGAAGCTCGCTTCTGGCCGGATAATCTGACCGTAAACAATGGCTCCAAAGACGGAACCTATAATGCGGTCACCAAAGAAATTACATGGACGATCAAAGCGAACTACAACAACAAGAAATTAACAAATGCAGTTTTAACCGATACGATCGAAGCAGGACAAAGCTATGTTCCTGGCTCACTCACTGTATCGAATATGACATTGCTCGGCTGGTGGAATGGTGTGGAGCAAGGCGCACCGGTTAATCCAGCAGACTATACGGTCACCACTCCAGCGGATGGGGCGAATGGCGGCACATTGCAAATTAATTTTGCCAAGCCGATCAATTCTGCTTACTGGATCACCTTCAAAACAACCCTGACCGGACAGGTCATCCCAAAAAGCGTGCACAATGCGGCAACGCTTAAAGGTAATGAAGGCGACTACCCATGGGCAGCGAATGTGAGCATCCCGAATGGTGGCGAGTACGTTAACAAAACGGGTGAGCAAAAAGGCAACAACATCAATTGGACAATCAATATTAACCGCGGCCAATCGTATGTTGAAAATGCCAAAATTATTGACACACCAACGCCAAATCAAATTTTGTTAACTGATTCATTCCATCTGTACAATGCAACAGTTGGGACGGATGGCTCATTGAAGCGTGGTACTGAGGCTGTTCAAGGTACAGACTACAAGCTGTCTGTCATTCCGGGCACACCGGAGCAGTTCGAGTTATCATTCACCAAGCCTATTCAATCGGCCTATATTCTCGACTATGCTACACTGATCACTGCGGGTGACCGCGATAAGGTGAGTAACAGTGTGAAGTTTACAGGCAACGGTATCACAACCGGAACGGTGCAAACGAACAAAGAAATCATTGTACGTAGCTCCTCTGCCAGCGGTACAGGCTCCGGTGCTACAGGCAACCTGATTTTGCATAAGGTCGATAGTGCAGATGCTACAATCTCACTAGCAGGTGCCGTATTCCAGCTACAGGATACGCTGGGTTTACGCTCACCAATCACGCTGACGACCGATGCACAGGGACGTATCCTGTTCACTCAGCTTCTGTATGGCACGTATAATTTGCAGGAGATTACCGCTCCAGCAGGCTATGTGCTTGATCCAACTGTACACTCGGTGACGATCAATGCGGCGAATCAGCAGGCAGGTAATGTACTGTCGATTACACTGACTAATACGAAGGCGCCACCTGTTGTGGGCAGTCTGCTTGTGAACAAGGTCGATAGTGCGGATGCTTCTATCGCGCTAGCAGGTGCTGTGTTCCAATTGCAGGATGCAGCAGGCGCTAATGCACCGATCGTCGTAACGACCGATGCTCAAGGACAGGCACTGTTCAACCAGCTGCCATATGGCACCTACAACTTGCAGGAGATTACAGCTCCACAGGGCTATGTGCTCGATTCGACTGTGCATTCGATTACGATCGATGCTACGAATCAGCAAGCAGGAACAGGCTTGGTGATGACGTTAACCAATGCCAAAACGCCAGTGACACCAACGCCGACTCCTACACCGGGTACGACGACACCTGGAACACCGACACCAACGCCGTCGAAGCCAGATAAGGATCGTCCATCAACACCAACGACACCTGGTAATGGTAACCCAACACCAGGCACGACAACACCAACCGATCCAACGGTTCCGATCAGCGATGATCCTGTACCGCAAGGTACGGTGACACCAGATCAGCCGTCCGTTCCACCAACAGATGAGACGACACCGGATATTCCAATTCCGGATGATCCGGTTCCACAGGGTACAACACCACCAGAAAGCACACCGGACATTCCGGTTCCAGATGAGCCAGTTCCACGTGGAACGACGGTGCCCTCTGAGCCTTCGACTCCGGTGAAGCAGCCATCTGTACCGATGCTGCCGAAGACGGGTGAGGACAGCAATACACCATTCTGGATCGCTGGTGCTTCGCTTGTTGCTCTTGGTATTTTGTTGAATCGTATGAATAATCGTCGCACACGCTCAAGCGGCAAATCCGAATAATGTAACACTAGATATCTAACAAAAATCCCACCTTACGAATGACCTGTAAGGTGGGATTTTTCTGTCTTATTTCTTGCTTATTTCTTGCTTATTTCTTGCTTATTTCTTGCTCCATTTTTCTTATACCATTTCTGAATACATAAAAGTTTATCTTTACGCGCTTCTGTAGCAAGCTATTCAGATATAAGATATAGACATGGAACGAGTAGGCTATCCTTATTTTTCGTTATTTCTCCTCATTCCTCGTCGTCCAGATTCAGCATATAGCTAATATCGGAGGCAGCCGTTGGATAGGCATAGATTACACTTTTAAGCTGATCAACTGTTAAGCCAAGTCGAATCGCGACTGCAAAATGATTGATTAGCTCATCCGCTTCACCGCTCAGCAGATGTGCACCGAGTACCGTCCGCTTTTGCTTATCCAAAATAATCTTAGCAAGTGCCTTCTCTCCACCTGTACGCTTGTAGGTGTACCAGGAGGACATATCGTAGGTCTTGATGCTGACTTCATCGCCTCGTTTACGTGCATCCTGCTCCGATAGCCCGACAGTTGCTAATCTTGGCATCGTGAAGGCGACACTTGGAATCTCGGTGTACTCGGCTGTTTGCGAAGGGCCATGTAGCATATTATTCGCCGCTATCTTGCCTTCCAGACCTGCGATTGGAGTGAGGGGCAAGCCCGGCGATGCCGCACAATCTCCAGCTGCATACACCTGCGGATTGCTCACACTTTGCAAATATTCATTGACGGTGATGCCGTTCTTCTGTGATTCCACATCGCCCTGCTCCAGCTCCAGACGATGAATATTCGGTCTGCGCCCAGCACCGTGGACGATCAAGCCACATTCGATATGGAGCAGCTCGGATGACTCATTCGTAATCGATTCGGATGTAGCAGAGGATGACGACTGAGACTGTGCAAAAGCGTCAGCGTGCTCATTGTCAGCTTGCTTGTAACGCGCACGAATTCGGTATAACGGCTGATTCGGCTGTGCGATTGGCGCCAGCGAGGAAGCTGTGACTACGGCGCCACCTGTCTCGGAGTCAGGATGCAGCGGTTCAATCGATTCTAGCTCGACATTCAGATGGATCTGAATGCCTGCCTGTCTGGATTGCTCCACCAGCGCATCCACCTGCTCGGGATCAAAGCCCTTGAGCGGACGATCACTACTATGCAAAATATGCACCTTCGCTCCAGCACGAGCCGCAATATGAGCAAACTCAAATGAAATATAGCCACCACCTACAAAGACGATCTGTTCTGGCAAATGCTCTAGCCCCAAAAAGCCATCGCTATTCGTCATATGCTCTTCACCCAGAATCGATAACGGTGCAGGCTCCGCTCCGGTTGCAATGAGAATATACCGTCCGGTTAATTGCTGTCCGTTCAACTCAATCGTTTGCTTGCCTGTAAAGTGCGCCTGTCCGTGTAAAGTATGAATACCTGCCTCCTGTAGCTTCTGTTCATGTGCTTCGGGCATCGGCTCGGTAAAGGTACGTTTGAATGCCATCAGATCCGACCAATCGATCATCGCCGTGACATCCATCCCTTTGCCACGCATACGTGCTGTTCGCTCGACCAGATCAGCAGCTCCAACCAGTACTTTTTTCGGATCACAGCCGCGTAGGGCGCAGGTTCCACCATATTCCCGTTCATCGATAATGGCGACCTCCCAGCCCTCCTGGCGGCAAAGCTGTGCAGCAGCGGCGCCGGCACTTCCGGTTCCAATTACGATCAGATCATAGGTTGATGTCACGTCGTATCGCCTCGTTCCCTGTAAGATAGTTAGGTGCTCTATTACCTTTTAACCTTGAATACAGGCACACAATCCCTGAATATATCGTAGCAAATGATTTGTCTACACCTGTGTAACAGGGCTTTCTTCCTGGTTAATATGTATAAGAGACAGGACAGATAGGTTAGAACGAATAAGACTATTCAACCAATTTGCTTTATCACTCGTCGGAAATGCTATTAACTGGGAATTGTCATCTTTTTATCCTTTCTTTTATTTACACACCATGTTAAATTGTAAAAAAAATCTATTAAATACAGATCAGAGGGGTTATGACGATGAAAAAATTATGGCTTACATTGACGATGACCGCTGTATTTGTCGGAAGTGCCGCCATTCCTGCTACACCGAGTTTCGCAGCTTCTAGTGATAGCAAGCCGGATGGCACATACACGATGGATCTGAATGATGATGGGAGCTATGAAGGCGATGTAGAGGACGATACGTACGGTGATGAGGGCACGATGGATGATATCGATCCTGCACTGGTCGCTGAAGCGGATCAGTTCGATCTGTATCTCGGTCAGCTCGGTGCATTACTGGATTACGAAGACAAAGCGTGGGCTGCCTACAATACCAATGATTATGTCAGCTCCAAAAACCGTAAGCAGGAATATCAGCTGATGACCTATACGGTGATCCCGAACTATACCAAGTTTTTGTCTGGATTAAAGCAGATCAAGCCTGAAAATGCAGAGGTTGCCCGTATTCACGCTCAATATGTGAAGGGTGCGTCCGCTGAGTTTGAAGCCTTTATGCTTTACAAAAAATATGTATCCACTCCCAAAATGAACGACCAGCTTCTGAAAAAAGTTCAAGCTAAGCTAACCGAAGGTAGTGATCTGATCGACCAGTTCTATAGCGATATCGATCAGTATCAGGTTCGCTTTGATGTGTTGTACGATTATGAAGACGATGGTAGCTATGACGATGAAGGCTACTACGATGAGGAAGCTGACAATTCGAGCACAGATGTAACGCCAAGCACATCAATGGACGATTTTATTTAAGCTTTTCGTTGATATAGCTAATTGTATAGCGGTACAGGCTTGATCATGTTGCGGCGGATATGGATAGCTTTCTCGCAAAGCATTCTATATCCGTCACAATGCACAGGAGCGCATACTCGCTGCACTCTGCTATCCCTGCCTCTCCTCTCCTTCACAGGATCAATAGGTTATAACCATCTCATATACATAAAGGAGCTCATCCCCATGAAAAAGAAACTTTCTTTACTGCTCGCCCTAACAGTTGTATTTGGCTTGACTGTCCCTTCTGTTGTCCCTTATGCACAGGCAGCTTCTACCGATACGACAGCAACAGATAGTAGCACGAACAGTACGGTGCAGCCACCAACGAACGAGGATACAGGCACAGATCCAGACCTCGATACAGGTGAAGATCCAGAGCTTGATCCTGCAATGCTCGCTGAAGCTGAGGCCATGATTTCCTATGGAGATCAATTGGATGCCATTGCTGTATATGAAGAGCGAGCGGTTGATACGTACAATAAATATCGCTATGTGACATCAGCGAATCGCAAGCAAGCGTATTCGGCGCTCACTTATACAGTTATCCCGAACTATACCAAGTTCCTGGCAGGACTCAAACAAATTAAACCAGAAAGCGTTCAGCTCGCCAAAATTCATGCGAACTATATCAAAGCAACTTCACTTCATCTGGAAGCAATGACATTGTTCAAAAAGTATGTATCCAGTCCAAAGCTAGACGTATCCATCTTAAATAAAGCAAATAAAAAGGTCGATGCAGGCATGGCTGCCCTGAATAGCTATAAAAAAGCGCTCGATGCCTATGGTGCTCAATTTAACTGAAGACAAGCCGAATCATATACGTAAGCCAATCGATACGATCTATCCCGTACCATTCGGAGTAAAAACTTCAATAGCCGATACATTCACAGCCCTATCGTTGTGAGTGTATCGGCTATTGCTATGTCTACATCTCCATCCGCTCCAGCACCATTACCGCAGCCCCTACCGAGGCGGCGCGCTCCTGTAAATAGCCACGCGAAAATTGGGGATAGGTTGCTGGCTCCCCATAAATTTGCTGCTGTGCCACATGAATCGCTGTGTCATAGTAGCCAGGCGCCGCTTGAATCAGTGCACCCCCTAGAATGACGCGCTCCGGCTGTAGCGTATTGATCAGGTTCGCCAGTCCGATACCCATATAGCCTGCCGAGCGATGGAACATCTCCTGTAGTGTCGGATCGCCCTGCTGTAAACGAGTCGTAATTCGCTCCCAATCGAGCATATCCATCGGTGCCGTATGCTGATCCTCACGCTCCGCTGCTACAGGTGTCCAATCCAAACCCATGCGGCTATGCTGACGCACCTGCTGCTCCAGCGCCTGAATCGACGCATACGCTTCGAGCGCACCGTAGTTCCCCCGATCATGCAGCCTTGCACCTCCAGCCGCCACGATCATTTGCCCAACGGCTCCCTCCTTGTCTACCGCTCCACGCATCAGCCGTCCATCGGATAGATACGCAGAGCGAATGCCCATGCCCGCATTCACATATAGTACATGACGCGCGTTATCTTCACGCATCGCCCAGTGTTCCCCTAGCAGAGCCGTATTTGTTCCATTATCCAGTAGTGCAGGCAGCTCCGTGCGCTCCCTTAGCAAGCGACAGATCGGCACCTGCTGCCAGCCCGGTGCATTAAAATAAATCGGATGATGAATCATCCCTGTCTCATGATCTAGTGGTCCCACCGCACCAACGCCAATACCAAGAATCCGGCGGCGGCTCATATGCCGCTCAGCGAGCACCTGCTGCACCTGCTGCCCCACCTCTTCCACCAGCTTCTCCGGGGTCATGCTCTCATCCATCGACCAGCGATGAGAATACAATGTATTCATGCGCAGATCGTACAAGCCTAGCACGGAGTACACACGCGAAATATCCAATCCGAAAATATACCGGTTATGCGCGTTCATCCGGTACAATACAGGCTTACGTCCTCCTGTCGATTGCCCCAGACCGGATTCGACGATCCAGCCCTCATGCAGCAGCTCATCCAGTACACGATTCAAGCTACTGCTCGTAATATCAATATCCTTCATTAATTCAAGCTTGGAAACGTCATCCTGTGCAGCAATCCGCTCATACGTCTGCCGCTTTAACGTTTTTGCTGTATTTTGATACACATTCATTCTCCCTATAGATGACATCATACAATGCCATTTGATATGTCTAGTTACGTTCATACGTCGAGCTTCATCCATATTGTGATATGTAGCTCCTGCACCTCACTCTATTGTAGCTACCTTATGGCGGAATAACCACCATCTAAAATAACTCTGCCCCAATGTCCAAATTTGCATAATTCATCCTATTAATGGTAAGTTAAATGTACCCCCATGATTTAACTAGAGGAGGTTATACATATGAAAAAATACACCGTACTTCTACTCACACTGATCATGAGCAGCTCTCTGCTCGGGTGTACCCAGCAAAGCAATACAGCAAATAACACGCCGTCAGACAGCTCGGCAACTACACAGCAACAGACAGAAACGACGACAACAGCCTCAACCGATAAGACAGCACCATCCAGTCAAGCTAGTCCAACGACAGCTCAACAGGGGGCTACTGCTACAGCAGAGCAAGTACAGGCTGCGACTGAGGTCGCTAAGCAGTACAAGCAAGCCGAATATGATGTGCCGGATTATAAGCAACTGAATATGGAGGATTCAAGTGCTACAGACAAGTCTGGATTACCAGCGATCTATCAGCAGCAATATGAGCATTTACAGTCGTATACGACTGCAAACTTTTTGAAGCAACAGATCACTAATCGTCTACTCGTTTTACCGCAGCATCTGGCGGTACAGTCCAAAGCTAATCTCAAGGCTGACGATCTACAGCTCACGCCTGATCCTGTATTTAAAGTCAAAGGAATTATGGAGATCGAATACCAGATGAACATCGCTGTGGGCGATAAGGAAAAGATTCCACTCACAGGCACACTGCAATTACAGCAAAACGAAGGGGAATGGAAAGTCATCAACGATGCTTACAATAAAACGCAGCTAGCCAAGCTTCTCGATCGTGCTGCTAGCAGAGCCACTTCTTCTTCCTAAAAATCATCAGCGTATACAAAAACCGCCTGTCTCTTATTGAGCACAGGCGGTTTTTATGATCACGTTTGTTACTTGCGGGCAGTAGTAGTATCGAAGTTTGGTAGGTACGGATTCTAAAGCTATGAATACAGTAACGCTGTATAACCTTTACTTTTGCCAAAATCACTTGTATTAAACCGTGTGTTCAACGATCACCAGCACGGTATCCAAACTATTTACGTACTACCGTGTAGCCCTTCTTCTGTAGCAGATGGACAATGCCATCATCACTCAGATAGTGGGCTGCACCCACAACGATGAAGTACTTTTTGCCGCCGCCATTTCTCAGATACCCGTCGATTTTGTCGACCATACCGATATTACGATCGACCAGCATCGCTTTGTGGTATTCTGGAATATCTTCGGAGCTTGTGGTCATTTGATACAGCTCGACTTCATTACCCGTTTTCCAGGTTTCCGCCATTTTGTCGACAGAATCATCGGTTTTGCCATCAGCATAGTCTTCATAGCCACGAAGCGCAGAGTACAATAGTAAATCCTGCAATTCTGGTGAGAAGTTGTTCAGCATACCGAGCTGAGACTGATCGGATTCGAGCTCAATTACAGGCAGCTTACGCGCGGCTGCTTGCTTGAGGAAATACAGATCGATTCCGTTGTCCGCCTGGTACTTGGACGTGGAATTGGCAATGGAGTCAACGATCATTTCGACCACCCATGGCTTGAATTCATTGAGTGCATCGGGTTCTTTGCCATTTTCTTTCAGGAATTTGCCAAGTTTGGCGTATGTATCCGCAGCGATATGATTAGGGAGTATGCTGCCATCCTGATACGTGCCCATTTGTGCGATTTGCTGGTAAAATTGATCATCTGTCGTTTTGGTAATGTCTACTTCAACGCCAAGATAATCGGCTTGAGCGAAGGCGTCCTCATATTCCTTACGCAGCGGATAAAAGCTGTCGTTCGCAATATGCATGGAACCGACCAGATAGACGGTATTGCCATTCGCTTGCACTTCCCACATGAATCCTTTGCCACCCGTTTGTACAGCTGGCGTTGTAGGTTCTGTGGTGGTCGCTGGTGGTGCAGTAACAGGCGGTGTTGCTGGAGCGACAGGTGCTACCGTATTGTCTACCGACGGTGCCGCTGCGTTATCTGCTGGTGCAGTAGACGGCGCTGTAGCTGCTGGAACGGTTACAGGAGCAGTGATCTGAATCGTGCGCGTTTTGGCATTCCAGCTTACCGCGTATCCGGTCAGATCGCCAAAGGTACGAATTGGCACGTAGATCGTACCATTCAGCTTGGTCAGCTTGCTTTTGACAGTGACGCTCTTGCCATTCACGATGGCGGTGATGTTGTTGCCAGATACGCTGGACAGAGTGATGCCCATCGCTTTGAGTGTAGAACGCAGCGGTACAAGTGTCGTCTGCTGCTGTACAGTAGGCGCTACGCCTGTGCTGTACTCTACTTTCTTATCGTTGATTTTGACCGTCAGCGGCTGGGCTGCGGATGCCAGCGCCGGGGTAGCGGTTACAAGCAGACCCGCTGCGAGAACCAGGGACAGTAATGGATGATGCCAATTTTTCATTGCAGGACTCCCTCTGAATGTGATGATATCCGAACTGTCCCATTCCTTGAATGATCAGGGATGATGCAAGTCAAACGTGTCTCTATTAATATTGCATATTCTTATTTGGAGTACAATATCCTTGTTACTGTATAATCATATTTTCATAAAAAATAGGGAATCGCTGACATGGTGCGTGGTGTCAGCGTATTCCCTATTAGCTTCGTATCAATTAGCTTATTTCTTACTATTATTACTCTCTAAAAAGCTCTTTAAATCTTCCGCAATCGTCTTGGACTGCGTATAGTGCAGATAATGCGTGCCATTCAGCGGTACGATCTCTGCGTGTGTGGAATTCGCGATCTGTTCTTCATGCAGTGGAATCCAATTCTTGATCTCTGGATCATCCTTCACGAGGAAGAAGATAACAGGCAAGTTTTTCGGGAATTGCAGCCCTTGTACCGACTCGAAGTTCGTCGGCAGGAGCTGGGCTTCACTCTGAATATCGGCATTCATCATATTTTGCAGGGTAATCATCTTGATCTGCTGCTGGGTTGGCTCGTCGACGCCTGGTGGTGTCATGATCTGTGCTGGATTCATTTTTACGATTAAGCGGTAGAAGCCCGACTGTTCCAGAAAGCTCAGCGACTGTGTATCCATCACCTCAGTTGGCTGAGTTGGTACGCTTGTATCAATTCCGGCAAAGGCAGTCACTTCATTCGGGTATTTGTTCACATAATCCAGTCCGTAGATACCTGCGATGGAATGACCCATCAGGATATACTTGTTAATTTTGAGCTGGGATAACGCTTCGTGCAGCTCATTTGTAATATTGTCTACGGTACGTGGCTTATCCGTCACATCGCTAAGTCCATAGCCAAATGGCTCTACGACAACGACTCGATAGTGTGGCGATAATTGCGCAATTAGTGGCTTGAAATCCAGTGCAGGTGAAGCGGTAGCAAAGCCGGGTAGCAATACGATCGTCTGCTCGCCTGAGCCTTGAATG
This sequence comes from Paenibacillus hunanensis, assembly GCF_034055775.1. Lineage (NCBI taxonomy): Bacteria > Bacillati > Bacillota > Bacilli > Caryophanales > Paenibacillaceae > Paenibacillus > Paenibacillus hunanensis. Next base: position 5,182,953 of record NZ_CP139194.1, read on the forward strand.
AGCACGTTCATCCGCTTGCCGTCTACGGTTACGGCTTGTCCGTAGGACTGAATCTCCTTTTTCTCGGAGTTACTTGCGACGACATTCACGGTATAGACGGTAGCTACAAATAGTACGATCAAGAGTACGACAGTAGCCGCAGCGATGAGTATAAACTTGAGCAATTTCTTCAGTTTCATCTTCTTCATTCCTTCTCACGCACGACATGACGGCGACGTTGATTGTAGTGCCAAACGCTAGAAAAAGGTACGGATATTTTGCTGCACAAAAATCCCTTTTTTCATTTTACCTCGCGTTTATAGTGCCAAACGCTAGATCAGTACGGATATTTTGCTACGCAAAAATCCTTTTTTTATTTCACCTCGCGTTTATAATGCCAAACGCTAAAGGTACGGATATTTTGCTACGCAAAAATCCCTTTTTTATTTCACCTCGCGTTTATAGTGCCAAACGCTAGTACTACTTACGTTTGACCGTATATCCTTTGTTCTGTAATAGTTGTACAATCCCATCCTGACCTAGATAATGACCTGCACCGATTACGATAAAATACGTTTTGCCGTCGCCTTGTTGTAAGTAGCCGTCGATCTTATCGACCATATGAATGTTGCGATCGGTCAGCATTGCTTTTTTATATTCGGGCTCGATGCCCATGCTGTTCGTTAACTCTAGTAGTTGCTCATCATTACCACTCTTCCACATCTCTGCCATAGCTTTAAGCGTCTCCTGCTGGCTCTTGCCCATTTGATCTATGGCGGTATTCAGATTCTTCTCCTGCAATTCCTCGGAGAAGCCGCTAATCATCTTCATCTGGGAGTCAAACGTCTCCAGCTCCGTGACAGGTAATTTACGCTCGGCTGCTTTTTGTAAAAAGTGTAGATCAATACCCTCTGTTGCTTCATAGCCAGACTTTGCCGCATCCAGTGTGGCTAAGGTAAGTTCGGCAAACCACGGCTTGAAGGCGTCCAGCGCATCCGGTTTCATTCCATTTTGCTCTAATACTTTGCCAAGCTTAGCATAGGTTTCTGGAGCAATATGATCCTGAAGCTTGCTTCCATCCTCGTACATGCCCAGCTTCAAGCTTAGCTGTTGATCGGCTTCCGTCACTTTGGAAATATCGACCTCTACGCCGAGCACATCCGACTGCTGAAATGCTTCTTCGTACTCCTTACGCAGCGGGTAAAAGCTCTTATCTGCGATATGCATGGAACCGACCAGATACACGGTGTTATCGCCATGCTTCACTTCCCAGAGGAAGCCGCGTCCGGTACTTGTATTCGTTTCACTTCCTGCCAGAGCGTTACCTGATGGTGAGGTATTGCTACCTGTCGGACGCTCAGCTGTAGCTGTACCTGAAGACAACGTAATGATGCGCTTCGCGCTGTTCCACGTTACGGTATGTCCAGTCAGCTCGGCGAATGTGCGAACCGGTACATAAGTGACACCATCGACCATTGTTAGCGATCCGCTCGCCTGTACACGTTTGCCATGGATGCTAGCAGTAATCGTCTTGCCGGATACTTGTACCAGCTTTGCTCCCATGGCTTCCAGCGTCGCCCGCAGTGGCACAAGGGTAGTCTGCTGCTGCATTACAGGTGCTACCTTTGTATAACGAATCTGCTGTCCGTCGATATGCAGCGAAGGGGTAGAGGATACGATAGATGTCGCTGCATTCGCTTGTATATTCGTTGTTAGTAGACTTATAGTTAGGAATAGTGCTGTCCAGATCGATATCCATTTGCTCGCATTTTGCTTGCTTGATTGTGAGCGGTCTGACTCGTTCATCCTCTGCTTGGCGTCTGTACCAAAGTTAGCTATTCGATTTCTCAGTTTCATGGTGTTTCCCCCGTCCTGTAAAATGAGTGATCGTACCTAGAGCCATCCAATCGCGATAACGTTACAAGGGCTGGTGTAGACGAATCTCGCCTGCTGTACTACTTCAACTTACGAACTTACGGATTGTTATGAACGGTCTCACCTTTAAGCGGCTTCATACCATCAGGCCAACGAATTGCGATCGCCCGACCTTTGAACAGGTCAGCATGATCAGATACTTGAAAATGCATATGTGCTTCACTGGAATTACCAGAGTTACCTACATTCCCGACCTTTTGCCCTCGCTTCACCATATCGCCCTTTTTCACAATAACGGAGCCTTTTTCCAAATGTGCCAGTGTGCTGTATTCATCGCCATGCTGGATCACGACCATATTGCCAGCAGGCTGATCGGGATTCATTTTACCGACTGGCTCGTTATCTGGAATATCGTTTACGACGCTGACCACTTTGCCATCTGCGGGTGCAAGTGCTGGCTGTCCGAAGGCATAGTAGCTCTTATTCAGTTTCGGATCGCCGCTATACGAGACACCGTCTTTCATTTGAATAAAATCATACGCATAACGCTGTTCAGGTACTTCATAGTGATAGTTCTGCATCACATTATTGCCGCCCCAGAATACGAACCAGTCGCCATCAAAAGGTAACTGATACGTCGTACGAGTGAGCTTACTATCGGTATCTGGGAACGTTTCTACCGCTTTCATCACTATTCCTGAGATTTGACCGTTATCATTGACTGCTGCGATCAGACCGATCTTGCCTGTATCGCTAAGCCACTGATGAATGGTACTGCCATTCATATCCTGGGGTTTACCGAGTGGTGTGAATGCCTTGATATTTTGTAGCACCTGCTTTGTCGTTGCTGCCAATTGCTGTTCGGTAATGTCCTGTTGGAACTCTGGCGTAAATTGAGCATACACCTGCTTCGTTTGCCTGGCTAACAGGGCATCCGGGATGCGTTCAAGGGTAATCGGATCATTCGTTTGCTCTGCTGGTGATGCATCTGGTGCTTGCTGCTCGTCCATAGCTGTTGCCTCCTCTGGTGAAGCTGGCTGCTGTGCTGATGTATCGGAAGGAACGGGTGCGGTGTCATTGGAGGTGCACCCACTAAGTAAAAGCAGGGTCATACCTGTAGCTACAAGAAGAGGGAAGAAGGGACGGCTGACAGGATGAATAACCGAAACGTCTTTAGGCTGAGGTGAAGTCAAAAGGGAACGTAGCGTATTTTTTATCATTTTCAAACTCAATCTCTCCTTTATCTTCAGACGACGAGTCGATCAGGACAGATTCACAATTATCGACTCATCGCTAAAGGTATTGGGCTATCACATTATCTGCTGTAGCAAGTTCAAGCTAATCTACATTAAAGCTTCTAGTTATAATGACTACGAGATGAGGACTATTCTTACTAGAATGTTACTTGCTTGCTACGGGTGGCTTACATGCTATGGTGTAGCTATTTAGATTTCTCAAAACTAACTGCATCTTACTTAAATCTTGTACGCCTTCATCGCACGGCGTAGCTCCTTCCACGTTGGGCGCTTGCCATACATGAGTACGCCAGTACGATAGATTTTGGTGGAAATCCAGCCACAGACTAGAATGGAAACGAGTAGAATGATTGTGGAGACGAGAACCTCCCACCATGCGATCGTGCCAAGACCGATTCGGATCAGTGCTGTCGTTGGAGCGAAGAACGGCACATACGATGCAATCCGAATGATCAATGAATTCGGGTTCGAAATGCTGAAAATACCGATATAAAATGCCGCCAGTGTCAATACGGTCAGGATCGATACCGCTTGACCCAGATCCTCGGTACGGCTCACAATCGAGCCAACCGCTGCATACAGTGTGGAATACAGGAAATAGCCAAGAATATAAAACATAAAGCCGAGTACTGCGACATGCCACGATAAATTGGATACATGCAGATTGAACTGAGCGAGCACATCCTGATAATACGGTAAGAATAGATGTGCAATGACGACGACTGCATATACCCCCATCTGCGTAATACCGACCAGGAAGATACCGATAATTTTGCCAAACATCTGGGTTAATGGGGATACACTGGTGATCAGAATCTCCATGACACGCGAGCTTTTTTCCGACGTAATCTCAGAAGCGACCATATTGCCGGTCATCGTGAGCGAGATGAAGAACAGAATCATCAGAATATAGACGAGGATAAAGTTTTCACGCGTATACGAGCGACCATTGTCGTCCGTACCGCCGCTCCCCTGCTGATCTGGTGACTGATGCACAATCGTAACCGGGCTGCTCAGCTCCTGAAGCTGCTGTTCATTCAGCTGTCCGCCTGCTACACTGCGTAGCTTGACTGTCTGAGCGGCACTTTGTAATAGTGTTTGCGCGCTAGCTGCGTCGTTATCACTCACCAGTGTTACCGTTGGGAAGGCATCCTTGCCTGCTCCCTTGAGCAGCAGATATCCATCCAGCTCCTTATTTTGAATCAGACGATTCAGCTCTGCCTCACTGCGTGGCTGTGACTGCCAATCGATCTGCGTTGGCGCTGTCGTATTGCTTGTCGTAGCTGATGCTGCCTGTGTCTGCTGCTTCTGCGCCTGTACAGCGACCTCGCTAACCTGTTGTGCCAGTTCATTGTACGAGCCTGTCGCAATCCCTAGCTTCAACGCGCCCTCTTCATCGTTGCTGGAGAACAGCTGGATGGCGTACGGGATATTCAGAGCGACGATCAGTAGCACAGCAAGTAATAATGTCGTGATACGAAAGGACTTTGTTTTCACCTTATTCCGATACGTGAATGCGATTACAGCTCCGAGTTTATTCATGGGATGAACCCACCACCTTAATGAAGATTTCATTCAATGTTGGCTCTTGAATCTCGAAACGATCAACCGTGCCCTGCGCAATCGCTGCCTGCAAAATCCGCTGTGCGGCTTCTTCATTCGTAATATGAATGCGGTAATTCCCATCATCATGACGATCGACAGACTGCACACCTTCCAGCAGCTCCAGATTCGGAACAGGCTGCGGCGTACGAAGCAGCACATGCTCGCGAGGATATGACTTTTTGATCTCACGAATATCGCCTTGAAGTACAGGCTTCGAGCGGCGTAGCATCGTTAAATGGCGACATAGCTCCTCGACATGCTCCATGCGGTGAGTCGAGAATAGAATGGCAGTTCCTTCGCTTCGCAGCTCCAGCACGACTTCCTTGAGCATCTCTACGTTGACGGGATCGAGTCCGCTGAACGCCTCGTCCAGTATAAGAATCTGCGGACGGTGAATGACGGCGGCGATAAAGCCCATTTTCTGCTGATTCCCCTTGGACAATTCTTCAATCCGCTTGTTCTCGTATTCCATCGCATCAAATCGTTCCAGCCAGTAGCGCAGGCTTTGCTTCGCATCGGCATTTTTCATGCCGCGCAGATTCGCCAGATACAACAGCTGATCGCTAATCTTCACCTTTGGATACAAACCGCGCTCCTCTGGTAAATATCCCATCAACGGCTGAAGTCCACTATGATAAGGCTTACCATTATATAAAATGCTTCCCTCGTCGGGATAGATCAGACCGAGCACCATACGCATCGTTGTCGTTTTGCCGGCTCCGTTCGCTCCGAGCAGTCCGTAAATCTCCCCCGCTTCCACCTCAAGTGATAATCCATCTACTGCGGTATGCCCTGCATACTGCTTGACGATGCCATTTAACTGTAATGGATTCATACCTTCGCCTCCCCAAGATGATGGATTCGATAATCGTTCACCCAGCACGACAACAATTCTTCCCATTCCAGACCGTTAACCTGTACTGGAATATCGTTCTCCTCTGCAATCTGCTGAAGCTCGGCAGGCTGAGAGGTGTGTACGCGTACGCTTCCATCAGGCTTCGCATCCCAATCCAGTATGCCGGGCAACTCCTTCAGATCGTCCAATAGCTGTCTGTCTGCTACGGGACCGAGCCACACTTCCTTCCACTGCTGATACAGCTCGTCCTTTTCCTTCATGCCGCAGATTTGTCCTTCATACATGAGAGCGACATAATCCGCCAGTCGCTTGACCTCTTCCATCCGATGCGTGGTGATCAGCACTGTCACATCGCCGCGCTCCATCTCGCTATGCAGTGCGGACAGCATATCCTTCCAGGCAAAAGGATCAAGCCCGGATGAAGGCTCATCCAGCAATAATAGCTTTGGCGATGTTGCCAGTGCAGCCGCAAAAACAAATTTCTGCTGTTGACCCTTGGACAGCTTGGACAGACGTACATCATCAGGCACCTTGAGCTGATGTAGTAGCTCCTCAAATCGCTGTTGATTCCAATTCGGGTACCACTGCGAACGAAAGGCTGCGGCTTGCCTTGCTGTAGAGCGATTCTCTTCCAGCATAGGCAGCTCGGCTACATAGGCAATCTGTTGACGTAGCTGGACTGGCAATTCGCCGTCACATGCTTCGCCCATCCAGGTGATGCGGCCGCTATCCGGATACAGGGTGCGCAGCAACATGTGGATCAATGTACTTTTACCTGTACCATTCTCCCCGACCAGCGCAGTCACATACCCACGCGGTATACTCCAGTTAATCGGTCCGATCCGATGCTCACGACGTTTCTTACATACCTGTTCGAGTGTAATCGCCGACTCCAATTCTGATTGCATCATGCTAGCTGTCATTCCTGTATCCTGAATACTCATGCCTGTTCATCTCCTTAGGGTAGCTGCCGTTCACTCAGCAATTGTTCAAATAATTCATGCAACTGCTGACGATTCCAGCCAAAATTCGTTCCTCGTGTAATCACTTCATCCAGTAGCTGGCGAATCTGCTGTTCGCCCAAACGTACACGCTTCTCTTCCTCTACCTTCGTAACAAAAGTACCTGTTCCCTGACGGGTTCGTAATAAGCCTTCATTTTCTAGATCCTGATATACACGCCGGATCGTAATTACACTGCACTTGAGCTCTGCCGCGAACTCTCGAATGGAAGGAAGCAGTCGTCCTTCTTCAATCTGTCCGCTTAAAATAAGCGCTCGTAGCTGATCTTCAACCTGGCGGTACAGAGGCTCTGCACTATTTTCATTAATCTGTACTGGTATTCTCATACATCTCGCCTCCGTCTTTGACCCGTACCTCTCTCTCGCTTCATCTTCATACTAGATCACGTACTCTTGCTTTGCGGTAGATCACACGAAACGCGATGATTAGAGTGATCGCCGCTAGCGCCAGCCCGATCCACATAATTGGAGAAGCGAGCTGATAATCGATCGCTGCCTTCATCACCATACTGCTAGCATGCCTGTTGATCACAATACCAAGGATCGCAAGTCCGAGTAACAGCACGGTGCTAACGATACTCCAGAACAGGTATGTCTGTTGACGGACTGCATATTCCATATAGACATAAAGTGAAGTCAGGATCAGCCCCAGTGAAATCCAGCTAATGGCATAGGTCAGATAAGCGGTAATACTCATACCTGGAATCGTACGCGCTCCGACAAAATAGATGAGGCCGAAAAATAAAATGCTGTTGTATAGGAGCATAATGCCCATAACCTGCAATCGACTGCCCAGCACCGCTGAAAATGGAATTGGTAAGCTGCGGAAGTAAATCATCTGTTTCCGATACGTATCTTCCTTCATCAATCGGAAGGACCGACGGGAGTAATCGATACTCAGAAGCGGTGCGGTGACGAGCATTAGAATATCCAACAACCCATAATTTAGAATTTCGTTCTGATTGGTGTAATACAAAAATCCAACAATCACACCCATGTACACCATCATAATCGTCGACCAGATAAACATGACACTATTCGATTGTAGTTCCCGCTTGGTTATGAGCCATCCCTGTTTGAAATCAAACATACGTACACCCTCTCTGTTATGAATAACAAGTTTATCGTTAGATTACTTTGCTCATGCGTTGTGTGTGTATAGTGTATATATCGTTATACACAGTATATACACAGTATACACACTGCGGCAACATCTTTTTTGAATATTATTGGAATGAATTTGAAATTCAATTGCTCGCTGTATCGCTTCATTGTAGACAGGACAAGGGTTGGGTCACTGATCGAACATGATATCTAAACAGAAAAAAAGTCCTCTGGCAAAGTCGCCAAAGGACATATTTTCATACTTATCATATTTTAAAATGTTACATACAATTATCAAAATCATCATTCTCATAAGCATCAGCCAGCATAACCGATGCGTTCGTTATCTTCGTATGGTCAGGACACGGACGAATTAATTTTGTGCATTTCGTCCTCTACGAGAAGCGTGAGTTCTTCTTCGTATCCACCAGTAATATGATACTTGCGCACATATTCCTTTACGAATTTTTTTGGATCCTTAGGCCGGAAGATTCTTGTCATCTCCCGTAGACTTTCCTTGACTTCATTGTGACCTTTAGTTGCCATGGAATTCCCTCCCCAAAACGTGCCTTGTTTGTGAGTCGCCGAAAAGATCCTTAGCTGTGTCTTATAGTATGAAGTTATCTGTCTGTAGTGTGATCTTCTTAGCACGTGCCAACAGGCATTTATCTCAAAAATTACCCCTGGCTCATACATGTGAATCAGTCCGGCTGTAGCTCCTATCTTGTTATACAAGGCCGATATTGCCCTTCATATTGCTGCAATTGTCTTGCGTTAGGGCGCCTCTCTGGCGTGCTGACCCGGTCAAGAATGCTGCTATGTTATCAGCACTTATCTAAGCACCATCTTTCCCTATCATATCACATTCCAAACGCGAAAAGCACACTCAGTTTGTAAATTGAGCAATTTGGCAATGCTGCCAAAATTGATGGCACACCCGGCACCGTTCTCAAGCATCAAAAAGCGGGTAATAGACCGTACAATGAGAGCCCTCATTGCGCGATCTGTATCGTATATGACTCGGGGCTTCACTCAGCTTGATCGGAGCAAAACTGGACAACGCCTATAAAGGAGCTTTACTATAAGGTACTTAGCTATTCTCTTATCTAAGATTATGTATAGTTGTTAAATGAAGCTGCACGAGATGAAGCAATTCCGCTAAGAACTACATCAAAATCGGTCACAAACATCGGAAAGCGATTATAATAGAGCTGTACGAACCAGTAACCCCTCTATAAACGAATCCCAGGGTATGCCTGTGGCTACCTATGCATTGATACCAAGCGGTGCAGGCTTCAACGAGCAACCTTGTAGCATAAGACACCGAAGCCAAATCATTTGACCAGGAGAGGACATCCGTATGCAATCTAACTCTTGTGTTCTGATCTTGTATGCAAGCTATGGCGATGGCCATCTTCAGGCAGCGCGATCACTACAGGAAAGTCTGTTATCGCAAGGGATCAAGCGTGTGCTATTACTTGATCTGATGGCTGAGGCACATCCGTTTATTAATGATCTGACTCGTTTTGTATATATGCAAAGCTTCAAAACGATTCCGCATCTGTATGGCTGGGTGTATAATATGACGCGCAATATGAAGGCGGAATCGCCCTTTTCCAACTGGCTTCATTCCTTTGGCATTCGCCGCTTGCGCGAGGTGCTGGAGCAGGAGCGTCCACAGCTCATTGTGCATACCTTCCCGCAGCTTGCGCTTCCGCATCTCAAGACGCGCTGGGGCTTAACGGTGCCGCTCATTAATATTTTAACCGACTATGATCTGCATGGACGCTGGCTCCATCCGCATATCGATCATTATTATGTTCCTTCTCAGGCGATGCGCAGCGAAGCGATTCAGCGTGGCGTAGCTCCAGCTCATATTACCGTGACAGGTATTCCGCTACATAGCAGCTTTGAGGCGATTCCAGTAGAGGCGAAGGCGCGCTTACATAAACGCAAGCAATTGCGGCTGGAAGCAGGGCTAGATCCCGATAAAAAGACGGTGCTGCTGCTTGCTGGAGCGTATGGCGTACTGAAAAATGTACGCGATGTGAGTGAGGTGGTCGCCCAGCGTGAGGATGCTCAGCTCGTGATCATCTGTGGTAAAAATGAACCGCTACGCCGCGATCTGGAAAAGCGCTATGGTAGCCTGGACAATGTGCAGGTGCATGGCTTCACACGCCGCATGAGTGAGTGGATGCTATTAAGCGACTGTGCGGTGACGAAGCCAGGTGGTATTACCGTATCGGAATGTATCCGCTGTGGACTGCCTGTATTCCTGCTTCGCCCAGTACCCGGACAGGAGTTAGCGAATGCGCTCTATCTACAGCAGCAGGGCATTGCCGAGGTATGCCAATCGCCTGCACTGCTCGCTCATGCGCTGAGCGATATGCTGGATCAGCCGCAGCGTTTGGACATGATGCGACAGCAGATGGAACAGCTACAAATGCCAGATGCCGCCGCACGTATCGCTGGCGATCTGGTCACACGCTATATGAAGCAGACTACGCTGGGAACGAAGCTGGCGCCGATTCCTGTTTTACAGGGGAATGCACGTACTGCGAATGTAGAGCAGTAATAGGAAGAGACATGGCATCAGGCGCATAACGCCATTCCAGAAATACGAACCGGAATACATTATACAAACAGGCGGCGTGAATGCTCGGATTCGATCGAGCATTCGCGCCGCCTGTTGCTGTACATCCAATAGATTATTCCTTAATCGACAAACTGTACCTGTCCGCCCTCCAAGCCAGCGATCCGCACGAGCGATTCCAGACGATAGCCTTCATCGGTCAGCAGCTTAGCTCCAGGCTGGAAGGACTTTTCGATCACAATCCCGATTCCTACCACCTCCGCGCCTGCCTGCTGCACGATACGAGCCAGCGCAAATGCAGCCTCACCGTTAGCCAGAAAGTCATCAATAACAAGCACACGATCCCCGGGATGAATAAACTTTTTGGAGACGGTAATATCATTACTTTGCTGCTTCGTATAGGAATAGGCTGTTTCCACGAAAATATCCTCAGTCAATGTGAGCGACTTTTGTTTACGGGCAAAAATGAGTGGAACGCCGATCTCCAGCGCTGTCATAATGCCCGGAGCGATACCGGACGATTCGATCGTCAGCACGCGTGTCACACCGGCCTCAGCAAAGCGTGTGCGGAACTCACGTCCGATCTCCTGCATAAGCACCGGGTCCATCTGGTGATTCAGAAACGAGTCGACTTTAAGCACATTACCGGGAAGCACGATGCCCTCAGTGATTACTTTGTTGCGTAATAATTCCATATTATTGTAGCTCCTTTGGCATAGATTGGTTGAACAGGCATAGCTGCAAATAGGCACGATCTTGAGGTGCTAAAAGGTACCCCTACTATACTCGATTGGGGCTATTCCTGAACAGTGAATATCCTGCCCGGCTGCTCCATATTATTGGATCAACACAAATTTGTTACAGTTTTTTCCCAATTTCAATTTAATTTTACGGTAAACTAACCGATATAGATGTAGATTGTTCAAGTTCATGTAGCCATTATTCGTATAAAATTAGAACATCGTAGCCATCACTTCACGTATTTCCAGGATGTGAGGATTCTCCAAACAGGCTTTACATAAAATAGCCAAGCCGTTTTTGCATGAACATGTAGTATGATTTTTATGAAATATTTTTAATTATTTCGATATTTTTGTTTATTTGTAAAAAATAAGACTTATATGTTCATAAATAGCATATAAGGAAATTGCATCTATTTTTGCGAATCAGATGCCAAGTGGGAAATGCATGCACATCGTGCTATAATTTATTTACTGTCTGCGGCTTTTTTCCTATTTCTTGATTGCTGGGTCGCATACATTATTGCTTCACTAGGAGGTCTTTGTATTGTTTGCCCAACGCCTCAAACAACTTCGCAAACGACGAAATATGTCGATGAAGGAAGTCGCGGATTATGTCGGAGTAGCCAAAAGCACGTATGCGGGCTACGAATCAGGCTATCGTCAGCCTACACTGGAAACGATCCAAGCGATTGCTACCAAGCTCAGCACCACTTCCGATTATTTGCTTGGTTTAACAGAGCAGTATGATCCTACCCCACAGAACACCAATGCCCGGGAATTCTTGAATTATGCCCATCTACACTGGGATGGCGTGCCTCTTGAGGATGAAGATCTACAGTTAATTCGGCAATTGTTGGAGCGTGTCGTGCGAGATCGTGCGCACTCGGAGGAAGAACACCATTAATCATATTCCTATCCTCACTTCTGGAAATACAACTGTCGCAACGTCTAGTTTTTCCTTTCTTTTATCCGAGCCCTATGTGTTCTGTCCAGAGCGCTGCCCGGAATCCTTTAACATGGCTTATGCCGTACAACGTATCGTAACGACTTGATGAAGCCGGCTTCACCGCTCAGATGAAGTCGGTTTTGTGCTGTCTTTTTCCGTGCAGGCTATGTATATCTATGTCCTGAGACATGGTTCATATGCTAGCGACAGACTGGTTCTTATGGCGCATATCCGTCTTTTACCTATTCATATATAGCTGAAATGGCTTGTCTGAGGCTATACTACTTATGCTTATCCTTCATATAACAATACAGAAATCAAAAGAAACGTAAAAAAGCCACCGACGTGTATACATACAAGCGTCGGCAGCTTTTCAGCATGGTTTGTAAGCGCTATACTTATCAAAGGAATGTCTGCCCCCACCCCACTATAACGGTGGAATGGAGGCAAACAAGAATTTACAAATAATGGTTCAAATTTGGATCATTTGGCTACTATAACATTATCCCGAAGCAATGCCGGGCGACCCATTGAATGGTAGTCAAAGCGTGTAGCCTTGATGCGATCGGCGCTGTATACATTACGTCCATCAATCAATATCGGATTGCTCATCACGGCTTCCACCTCTGCCAGATCGATATTAACAAATTCGCCCCACTCGGTCAGCAGGCAGATCGCGTCGCAGTCACGCGCTGCTTCCAATGCGCTGGATGCGTAGCTGATCGCAGGATGATTGTACTCACGACGGAAGTTGTCCGCAGCTACCGGATCAAATACCTGTGGCAGAGCGCCAAACTCAACCAGCTTCGGTACGATCTCCAGCGATGGTGCTTCGCGCACATCGTCTGTATCGGGTTTAAAGGCAAGACCCCATACCGCAATCTTTTTATCCTTCAGTGTACCCAGTGAATCAAGCAGCTTGTCGATCACTGCCCAACGCTGAGATTGGTTCACTTCAACAACGGATTTGAGCAGCTTGAAGTCGTATTCTACGTTACCTGCAATCTGGATCAGTGCATGGGTATCTTTTGGGAAGCAAGAGCCACCGTAGCCGATACCTGCGTTCAGGAATGATGCACCGATACGGCGATCCATTCCCATCCCACGTGCGACCTGATCCACATCCGCGCCTACTTTGTCGCAGATGTTAGCAATTTCGTTGATGAACGAAATTTTGGTTGCCAGGAAGGCATTCGATGCATACTTGATCATCTCTGCACTGCGGATGTCCGTAACGACCAGATTTTCAGTGAGTGGCTTGTGCAGCTCCAGCAGCAGGTCTGCGGCTTGCTGGGATTCAACACCGATAACGAGGCGATCCGGATTGAATGCATCCTTAACCGCGGAGCCTTCGCGTAGGAATTCTGGCATCGATGCGGTAGCGAATGGCTGATCGGTCAGGCTAGCAATGATGCTGTTCACACGCTCATTCGTACCTACTGGCACTGTACTCTTCACAGCAACAACGGTATAGCCATCAATCGAAAGCGCAATCTCACGTGCAGCCGCTTCGATGTATTGCAGATCAGCTTCACCGGATGGAAGCGGCGGTGTACCTACCGCGATGATGATCAGATCGGATTCCGGTACGGAACCGCTCAGGTCGGTTGTGAAGGACAGTCGTCCCGCTTCAACGTTACGCAGCATGATTTCCTGTAGACCTGGCTCATAGATCGGCACGCCGCCATTGTTCAGCGTTTCGATTTTTGCCGGAATTTTATCCACACAGGTAACTGTATTACCGATCTCTGCAAAGCATACGCCGGACACCAGACCCACATATCCTGTACCAATAACCGTAATTTTCATTATCCACACTCCCATTTCCGATTTAGTTTGACGTTGTCGCCATTATTTAAAGGGGCATTCATACTTTGCTGTCGCAAAAATCTTTTTTTCATTTCACCTCGTGTTAGAAGTTCGCTAACAAGGTATAGATATTTTGCTGTCGCAAAAATCTTTTTTTCATTTCGCCTCGTGTTAGAAGTTCGCTAACACTTAAATGACCGGGAAAACTCTATTCATGGTTCATGCATATCAACCGATATAGTTTGTATAGCCTGTCTCTAGGACGATATCGCTCATTCTCACTAGCTTGTATCTGGGTGGAATGAATGCCATATAGCGATGGATCAGGCCACCTACCTTATCTATATGTGGAGGCTGATTATGATGAAATATCAGGGAAATCCGTCATTTGCCAAAGGCTGTCTCTGGGGTACTGCATTGTCTCTGCTGCTATGGGCAGCCATTTTCACCGTTGCTATCGCGTTGCGCTGAATGAACGCCTGGACTGACGTTAAGCCTGCTGTGAGCGATCACTCAGACGCTCACATGCTGAAGCAGATTACTAATATAGCGAGTAATGTCGGCTAGCACACGACTGTCTGACCTACCGCTAGAAGGTAACGGCTCTGCTCCTGCTGCATGCACATTGAGATCCAACCGATTCAGATCGAGCTGGCTAATCTGCTCCCAAGACATCAGCTGCATGGGATGATCCACCGGAATGGCATCCAGTGTATGTCGATCCTCGTAAAATCGGCTGCGATTCAGCAGCAGCAACGGCTTGTTCAGCACAACCGCTTCGCCGATCGTACCCCAACCGGGCTTGGTAATGACCAGATCGGCAGCGGCTACATAATTTTGTGATTCGCTGTAATCGGGCGGAATCCGATAAATATGCTCTCGCTCCACCATCATATTCGAGGACACGATAAAGCTGACATTTTCGCTGTCCCAGATCGGTAGTGCCTGTAATTCCTCCACTTCGATACTCATACCGAGTGCGAAAAACACGATGCGTCGTCCATCTCTCGCCAGCCTGTGCCGAATCCTTCTTACCTCAGCGGCATCCGGCTGGCGACAGAAGAAGCCGGTATGAATACGATCCTTGCAGCCCCACGCTGGCTCTGCACAGCCTGCCAGACCGATAAAATGATCCATCTGTGCATAGGCGGCGCGCAGCTCATTCAGCTCCTGCGGCTCTAACATATCCTGATATGCGGTATACCAGGTAAAATTCGATATGCCCAGTGATTCGATACCTGCACGGGCAGCAGCCACGATGGGGATCGGCGAAATATCGCTAATCACCAGCTGGGCACCGATACGCAGTAGAAACTCACCCTCCTGCTCCACTCTTTCAGCAAACAACGACATATCCTGCCTGTATTGCTTTCTCAGCCCTTCAATATCGGCTGCAATCGAATCATGCTGCAACACATAGCCCGTATCCGAATACATCGTTCGGAATTCTAGCTGATGGTTCCCTTGAAAGGGCTGCAACGATTCGTATAGAAAGCCCAGCGCCTTGCCACAGTTGATCACCAGATGTAGCGGTACGGGACTGTCCGCTAGCAATTGCCGAATGACCGCAATACTGCGAGCCGCATGGCCGTATCCATAATCGGATACGTAATACGCGATGACCGTTAGATCTTCATGCAGTTCTGTGCGATGTCTTCCCATGAATGGAACAGCTCCACCAGTCTATTTTCGCGTTCAAACATTCCCGTTTGTACGACGATAAACTCCATCTCGCTTCGTGCTCTCAAGCTGTGCATCGCCTTCACCGGGATATGCAGCACATTGCCTGCACTCACCTGCATCATATTGCCATTCAGGACGAACTCGCCTTCACCTTTGACGATTGTCCATACTTCTTCACGCTCGGTATGGGAACGATAGCTCAGGTTATGATCATGCTTGAGACCGATTCGCTTCGTTGACACGCAGCGTCCATCCTCATACGTCTGATCATCCAGCACATGCACCCAGCCCCATTGACGCTCTTCAAACATCGGACCCTGATCAAAGTTCACCAGTTCCTTCAGCTTCGGACTGCTGGCTTTGTCGGATACGAGAATACCGTCCGGACTTACCGCAACGACCACATCCTTCATGCCCAGCACCGTTACTGGAACCTTCGTTTCGTTCACCAGATGCGTATTTTCGCAATCGTCACTGATGATACCGCGTCCGATTTGGATATTGCTCATTTCCTCGGTCAATGTGTTCCATGTACCCAGGTCTTTCCAGTAGCCGGTGTACGGTACAGCCACGATATTCGCTGCCTTTTCGACAACCTCGTAGTCAAAGCTGATCTTAGGCAGCTTGCTATAATTTCTCAGTAGCTGTTCGTATTGGATCGGCAATCCCTTTTGCTCCAGCAGATTGATGATGTAACCGAGACGGAAGGCGAATACACCGCAGTTCCACAGTGCCTTCTCCGCGATCAGTTGCTCAGCATACGCTTCGCTTGGTTTTTCCTGAAAACGACTTACCTGACGGATGCCGGTTACTGTCGTTTCGCCGGAAGGAATAATATAACCGTATTTGGAAGACGGATACGTCGGCTCTACACCGATTAGTGCCAGATCAGCCTGCGATTCTTCAATCGCATCCTCCAGACTGCGTACCGTCTCGAAAAAGTGATTGTCTACATAAGGATCAACTGGCAAAATCGTAACGACCTCATCCAGGCTGACCCCCTTGATGGAATACAGATAGGTTGCCGCCAGTGCAATGGCGGGAAACGTATCCCTTCTGTCCGGCTCTACGATCAGCGGTACGTCCGCACCGACCTGACTGCGCATAATCTCAACCTGAGATTTGCCTGTTGCGATGTAGCTCGACTCGCTCAGTCCGCTAGCATCCAGCTGGTTCCACACCCGCTGTACCATCGAGACCAGCTCGCCCTGCTCATTTTCCAGCACTCTCAAAAATTGCTTGGATCTCGCATCATTGGACAGAGGCCACAGACGCTTTCCTGAACCTCCGGATAAAAGGATAAGTTTCACTCCAATCCCTCCTATGTTTTCTGTAGTTTGGGTATTCCGTTTATGCGAAATGAACGTATGTCGACGTCCAATCCCTGTTCCAGTTACCTTGATTCAGGCAGCATGCTTGGGGATGAAGACGGTGTAACCATCGATAGCAATAGCTGTCGGTATTTCTCCAGCGATACATCGCGGCGTAAGTACTTTTCCAGATAGTCGCGGCCATTTTGACCGACACGCTGTAGCTCAAAGGCATCCAGCTCGTACAGCTCGCGAATGCGGCTGGCTACATCGTCATACTGCTGTGGCTCGGCAACCTTGCCGCAATAGCTCTCCACGATCAGACGATGTGCTTCACTGCCTTCCTCCAGCACGCCCATCACCGGCTTGCCGGCTGCCATAACGCCGTAGATTTTACTCGGCACAGACACACCCTTTATGCCTTTCTGGTTCACGACCAGATGCACATCGGCGGCATTAAGTGAGTACTTGAGGTCTTCTTTGGGCTGGAACGGTAGGAAGCATACCTGACCGGATTCGATCAAGCCGTGCTTGGCAGCGTACTCCTGCATCTTGCTCTTCATCGCACCTTCACCGATAAAGGCAAACACCAGATCCTTGCAATCCTTCAGCTTCGGTACAATCGAGATCAGGTTTTCCAGATCGTAATACAGACCGAGATTACCGGAGTACATCACAACGAATTTATTTTCCCAGCCATGCTGACGTATAAATGCTGATACACGCGGATGATCCTTCGCCAGCGGTACAATCTCCTGCTCGTTCGTCCAGTTGTTGATGACCGTATTGGCAATCTGCTTCCGTCCACCAAAGCGGCGATCCAGCGTCTCCTGCATATCCTTACCGACCGTGATCACATGGTCAGATAAGGAACAGTTGATATTGTCGATCATACGAGCGATGTTAAAGATCCATTTGCGATCGGTATAGCCAACTGCCTCCGCTTGCTCCGGATTGAAATCCTGAATGTTATAAATATGCTTGGAGCGCTTGAGCAGCTTGCCGATTGTACCGATTAGTCCACCGAGTACCGGCGGTGTTGAGATCGTATAGATAAAGTCCGTGTTCTTTTCTTTGAGCAGCTGATAGGTCGCGAACCAGAAATACGTGGAAATGTACTTGATTCGGCTCAGCTTGTTCTGCTTGTCGACCTCAGGGAGACGGATACGCACAACCTCGATATTTTCCAATCGATCACGCAGTACGCGTCCCTTGCCTGCGTCTGTACCGCCATACCCTGGCGGGCATTCAGCGATGACAGTAATGTCGAAATCGTGCTGTAGGTATAGACATAGCTCCGTCAGCAACTGTCCGGTTGAAGCATAATCGGGATAAAAATAGTTGATGACGAACACGATTTTCGGCTTGTCTTTCATAACGGTATCCCTCCTTTGCATCCAATGTTGAGCTTATTTCACGATGTGTACAGCAGGCTTTGGTTCCTCCTCGGGAAAGCGATGTTTGAAAAAGGCTGCCGGGAAACCGATATGCACCTCATTGCGCGGAATGTCCTTCACAACCGTACTGCGAGCGCCCGCAACGCCAAGTTCATGGATCGTAATACCCGGATAAACGAATACGTCACTGGCTACCCATGCTCCATCCTTGATCACGATTGGCTTTGTAATCAGTCCGAAGGTCGGGTCACTTAATTTATGACTGCCGGTGCACAGGTACGTATTTTGCGAAATGACGCACTGGCTACCGATAATAATCTCATCCAGACTGTAAAACTCGACATCGTCACCAATCCAGGAATGCTCTCCAATGGTCACTTTCCATGGATAGGTGAATTTGGCTGAGGCACGAACCCGCACACCTGGTGCAAGCTTCGCTCCAAATAGATTGAGCAGGAATCGTCTCCAGCCGTACATATTATGCAGCGAGAAACGGAACAGCGTTCCCTGAACGAACCACCAGATCAGGCAATACCAGCCTGGCTTGCCGCGTGAATATTCCGCCTGACTGTACTGATCGAGCCGGATTTGCGTCATCTCCGTTCTCCTCCTTGTTAGTTAGGCTTCGCTTCATCATCTCCATGAAGATGATCTGTCATAAGTTGCAGCTCATCCTTATCATGAGCGACTACACATTGACTGCTTCATATACGTTTACTCTGCCTGCGGCGACTCCGATGAATACACCGGCTTGCCGGGCTGACGATCAATCGCTTTGTTGAGTACACGATCCAGCTTGTCGGCAACAACCTCATGCGCACAATCGCTCACAAGCCATTCCATCGCACGTACTGGATACAGATTGTATTGCTGTGGATGAGCGAGTATTTCATTCAATCCAGCTGCAAGCGAGCGCGGATCATCGTTGTCATAGGTGACGAACATTTGCTGATTAATCGTATTGATATCGGACACGCCGGAGGTGAGCACCAGCTTGCCGTATTTGATATATTCGACGACCTTGGACGGGAAGGAGCATTCACTAAATGGAATCTTCTCCCGCTGGGTGTTAATGAACAGGTCTGCCGTTTCCATTAGCTGACCGTATTCGTGATCATCCAGAAAGCCGTGGAATGTGATCGAAATGTGATTATGACGGAAATCCTGAATGAACCGCTTCAGCTTGTCCTCTACAGGCCCGTAGCCGGTAATATGCAGCTCCAGTGGACGATCGGTCTGGATATGCGGCAACGCGTCCAGCAAAATCTCAATTCCGCGGTCATAATCAAGTCGACCGGAGTAGACCATGCGCAGTGGACGATCGGTTCCCAGATCCACCTCGCGTACTGGCTTGAGTCGTGCTGGATGAACCGTGCCACCACGTACAACGGTATAGTTGTCAGTGCTGACTCGTTTTTTCAACACCGAGGTGACCAGAACGGCACCATCGAGCAATCGGTTAGCGAACTTCTCGACAGCAACTGAGATTTTTTTGTAATGACGGTTCGTTTCGGTAACGGCGTAGATACCATCCTCGTACTCGATCAAGAGCGGCACACGGAACAGCATTTTGAACAGAATAGCTGGAAGCGCCGTTTCCAGTCGATAGTTGTAAAATACAACCGCTCGTGGCTCCTTCTTGTGCTGGCGATTCCAGCGCACGAGCTGGAAGAAGACCGTGAACAACGTGACAAGCAGGCTGACACCCTTCATATCGATGTTGCCTGGATACACGACCTCACTGCGCTTGCCGATCGGGTACGTATCCCGCTGGAACCATTTCATCGTGCCGCGCTTGAGCAGCAGCGGTGAGATCACCGTAATATCGTTACCGCCTTCCTCCATCGCATGCAGGATGCAATCGATTTTTTTATTACCGGCGGTATGCTTGGCACTATAGCCCCTTTTCTGTTGCAACTCGCTGTTGACGTAAGGAGCTACGTATGCGACTGACTTCGTTGGCATGGACTTCACCTCGCTCTGTTTGTTCCTGCGCCTGCAATCGTCTGGTGTCAAGGAACATCAGCACGATGAACAGCGGCTGGAACAGCATATTTTCGGTAGAGAATACGATCAGCAGTCCGATAAAGACAAGTAGCGCCTGCACGACGCCTCCAATCGGCCGGAGCAACTGAAAGTAGTAATAGATCATCAAAATAAGCAGCATCGGTAATCCAAACTGATAACCGAATGTGAGTAACGAATTGGACGAATCCGGAATGCTGTAGCGCTCCATCAAAATCTCGTTGTTCTGGAAGCCCCAGCCGAGTAGCGGCTTCTCAATCATCAGCTCCAGATTCGAGCTGGTATCGAGTGAACGACGATCAAACGAAGCATTGCCATCCTGAAACTTATCCGTGATGACACCGCTCTGAGCGATAAATACCGCCAGCGGTACGAACAGGAACAGCGATAGCAGCATACGCGAGATTTGCTCACGTTTGCCATTACGAATGACATAGGCGAGATACAGCAGCGCGCAGATCATGTAACCGGATGTGGACATCGTGGTCAGCAGTGTTGCAGTCAGAATGATCAAGCGCCATTTCATTAGCTTCTTGTTCATGAACAGCGTTAGGAAAATCCCCAGATTCAGAAACACCTGATACGCACCAGGCTCCCAGAAAATGCCCTGGTTCCGCGACATATTCCATAACCCGTACACATGAAATGGCGTAATCCGGTATGCACCGCCCCAGACGCTCGTTGGCGGAATCAGCTCCCGCACCAGCGCAGCATCGAACGCACCGAGCAGGTAGAATGGCATCCCGAGAATCGCCAGCGCCAGAATCAACCATTGGTAGCTCTTCGCCGCCTGCCGTAGATCCAGTCGATTCAGCACCATAAAGACCGCCATAATCTTCAGAATCAGTCCGGCATAGCCACCAATATTCGTACGGTACAGCAGCATATTGCCAAGAATCACGATCATCACCAGCAGCAAAATCAGAAACTGCCTCGGCTCAATCCGCTTCGGAAAATAAAACACCACCGCTACCGCGAACAGCACCATAATGAAATCCGAATACAGCAGCTTGCCGAACAGCACCGAACCCGAGGTAACGACAATCAGCGCTACCGCAATAAAGGTTAAAAACTTATTTTTCACCGTGATGTCCGGCTGAGCGGACAATGTATAAGGATTGGTCATCATGCTTCTATCACATCCAGATGTTTAATCACCCGGGCAGGCACTCCAGCGGCAATGCAATTCGCTGGTATCGATCCTGACACAATGCTGCCCGCGCCGATAATACTGTTTTTGCCAATCGTTACTCCCTTGAGTACGACCGAGTTGGCGCCAACCCATACATTGTCTTCGATCGTGGTAGGCGCTGTGCCGATATCGGCACTGTTTTTGTTAAACCGTCGTCCCTCCGGCTTGATCGGATGAAAGTCGGTATCGCTAATTTGCACATTGACGCCAAGCATGACCTCGTTCCCAATCGTCACACTCGACATGGCGCAGATGCTTGCGCCGCTAATGCCCACATCATCACCAATCGTGATCGTGGCGCCGCTTGCGAGTGTACGGATAACGGTGCGATGATTCAGACCGATCGGGTTGCTGTAGTCATTCGAGCACAGGATGCAGTTGCGACCAATCGTGATGCTACTGCCCGGCTCCTTGTCTACAATCGGTACACCGACCGCAATCAGATTCGCTCCTGTCGTAATCCGCTGCTCGCGGAATAGGCGACGCGTTACCCAGGTGGCGCATTTTTTGGAGATTTTACGTTTGATTCGGATAAAAGAAGTGATCATACCGGCTCCCTAACAAAGAATCGATTATAAAATTCAAACGTGCGTTTTGTATTTTTACGAGCGTCAAAGTTCTCCTGTGCAAATTCCAGTGCCTGCTGTCCTAGCTTCTCATGCAGTGCACGGTCATTACCGATCCGCACCATATACTGCGCCATTGCATCATAGTCACCTGCTTCAAAAAGATAGCCTGTTTTGCCTTGCAGGATCAGCTCGTTAGGACCACCGATATTCGTACCGATGGAAGGCTTTCTCATCGAAGCGGCTTCGATAATGCTACGCGAGAAGTGCGGCTCTACGAATGGGCACATCATCACATCGCTGGCAGCGATCATTTGCGGTACATCATCACGGAAAGCCAGCGGATAAATCTGGTCATTGCCTTTGCATGCCTGCATGACCTTATCTTCATAGGCATTGTTTTTGTTGAAATAAAAGCCTCCGACGATCAGCTTAAACTTCGGATTATCTTTGGCAATTTTGTTAAATGCGTTAACCATATCGAGTACGCCATTGCCGTGAACGACACGACCGATGTACAGGAACACGATATCGTCATCCGCCAGCCCCAGCTCGCGGCGTACCGGCGCTCCATTCACATCCGGGTTGTACGATTTGAAGTCAACGAAGTTGTATACCACATCCAGCTCGCGCCCGTCGCTATCTACCGTCTCGGAATCAAACTGGTCAATCGAGATGTAGCCATCCACGTATTTGTGATTCATACGCTTTAAGATGTTGCCGGCAAAGGAATTCAGCAGCGGCTCACGCACATGACAGACGACCTTCGTCTCTGGCGATACTTTCTTTGCCGCTCTGGCAACCTGGAATAAGCATGTGCTATTCAAGTGGATAATGTCTGGCTTGTATTTACGAATGTATTTTTTGGCTTGAAAGTATGTTGGCAGTGCACCGATCAGATTGCGGATAAACAGCTTCGGCGTCATACCGGATACCGTCGAGCCGTGGAACGGAAACATTCCCTTCGCTACCTCTACCGGTAATCCCCCTGATTCCAGCAGCTTTACCGCAGGGCCGTTGCGGATCGTGAGCACATTGCCCTGGAACTTCTGCTTATCCAGATGACTGATCAGATAAGTAAGACTTCGTGGCGCGCCACCCATGTGACCCGAATGATGGACATACAGTACCTTTTTCAATGCTTACGCCTCCTTGGTAAGTTTAAGAATTAACTTTATTTAGATTAGATTGAAGTTGGTTTTAGATGTATTCTTTGAATAAATCCATAAGTGAAATGAGTTGCATTTGCTTAAATGCACTTGAATATAAAGCAGCTAAGCGTTTGGCATTTTAAACGCGACCGAGAAACGTTTATATACGCAGTCTAGATTTGGAGGTCACTTTAAACGCGAGCTCTAGAATAGTGAAAAGATAATTTTGCCAGTGTGCGCGAATGCTTCTGCTGCAACAATCACGTAACGCAGGGAAGGAAATAAGGGAAAAGGACGACTTTGGAGCCCGGGAATCTACCTGTACTCCTAATCCGTAGATTCCTGGGTTCCACCTGAGGACGTTCCCTTATTCCTTACCGGAGTGGTTGATATCCCAACATCCCCATTCACATACCCCTTCTGGCAAAATCATCTTTCACTTATCCAAGCTTGCTGCATCACATTCAAAAATATTTAAGACTTGATCCTAAGTCACAAGAAAACCAGCCTTTTCATGAACAGTTTTCACAAATTTGAAGTTTATTTTCAATTTAGGAAGCAGGAAAGCATCGGTTCCCCGACAGGGGGGAACCTGATGATCTGCTTTGCCTATTTATTCTTGATTGGTTGAAAGCTTCGCTTTGCCTGCTTTCAGTCTGGAGATCAGCGCCGTAATTGGCGAAATCAGTGTTTTGGACATCATCACACCGGATACCCGCGTTTCCTTGAACATGAAGGTGAAGGCGTAGCTCGATACGATAAAGGCAAATACCGTACCGACCGCAGCACCCATGCCGCCGAATAGCGGGATCAGAATCAGGTTGATGATGATCTTCGTGAGTGCACCCATCACCTGGCTGATCAGCTCGAACCGATACAGTCCTTCGCTAATAATCCATTTGTTCAGGGCAGCACGCATGAAGATGAACAGACATGCCCAGACGTGAATGACGAGAATGCTGATCGATTCGAGATACGCTTTACCGTATAAGATCGAGATGACTGGTTTGGCCATCAGGGTGACCGCTATACAGATGGCGAGCGCGAACCAGAACAGCAGATTGTATAGCTTTTGCAGCTCAGCATGATAGACAGCCGGGCCTAGCTTTTTGTTTTTGATCATGCTCGGGAAGTACGAAGCGGCGACGACGGTCGGAATGACGTACCATACTTCGGACAACCGGGCAGCCACCGCATAGATACCAACCGCTGTATCGTTAATCATGTAGCTCAGCATAACCTGGTCGATCTTCAGATAGATGATCGTAGAAATACCAGCAACAATGAGTGGCCATGAGCTATTCGTTAGCCGTTTGCCTAGCTTCCAGTTAAAGCTCCACTTGGTCAGCGACACGCGCTTCATCTGAGTGAACAACAGGAACAGGTAACCGAGAATGAGCTCAAGCGCATACGATGCGGCGAACCAGATGAGCGAAGAATGGAATACGATCAGCAGTACCTTCATGACCGAGGTCATGAGGAAGGCAATACCCTTCGCATATACCGCATACTTCGCTTCTACGGTGGAATCAAACCACTGGGAAATGACATCCAGCGGCTGGAACAGCATATTCGCTGCGATGATGATAATACTCCAGCGCACCATCGCATCCTGTCCCGGAATGGCAAAGGCCAATGCGACCGTGATCGCAAAGGCGATCAGGCCGCTGACCATGCGCAGTGTCGATACCGTACCCAGAATCTCGTTCTTATTATCCGGGTGCTCGACCAGCTCTTTGACGATAATATTTGCCAGACCAAGCGGCACAACCGCCGCAATGATCGTTACAAATGAGATCGCAAAATTGTACTGACCGAACTGCTCTGGCCCCAGATAGCGCGCAATCCAGATACTGACGATCAGATTGATGCCCAGTCGCAGGAACTTGTCCATCAATTGCCAGTTGCTGTTAAAGAAGATTTTGCGCTTTTCGGGAGTCATCGATAGCTTGCTTTTTATTTTGGCAATCGGATTAGCCATTCATAATCATCTCGCTTAATAGACAGGTACAGCCGATGGCTTCAGGGAATGACGCTTCAGATCAGCATCTACCATGTTTTTCACCAGCTGCTCAAAGCCAACTTCCAGCTCCCAGCCCAGCTTTTCCTTTGCCTTCGTGCAATCGCCGAGCAGCAGATCAACTTCTGCTGGACGAACAAATTTCTCATCAATGACAACATAGTCTCTCCAGTTCAGACCCACATGGTCGAACGCGATTTGTACCAGCTCTTCTACCGTGTGCATCTCACCTGTAGAGATGACATAATCGTCCGGTGTATCCTGTTGCAGCATGAGCCACATTGCTTTTACGTAGTCACCTGCAAAGCCCCAGTCGCGTTTGGCATCCAGGTTACCGAGACGCAGTTCTTTTGCCAGACCCAGCTTGATCTGTGCTACACCGTCCGTTACTTTACGTGTAACGAACTCCAGTCCGCGGCGTGGGGACTCGTGGTTGAACAGAATACCGGAGCAAGCGAACATATCGAAGCTCTCACGATAGTTAACGGTGATCCAGTGACCGTACAGCTTCGCTACACCGTAAGGGCTACGTGGATAAAATGGTGTTGTTTCGCTTTGCGGAATCGCCTGTACTTTACCGAACATCTCACTGCTGGATGCTTGATAGAAGCGTGCTTCCGGTTTAACGAGACGTACAGCCTCCAGCATGTTCGTTACGCCCATTGCTGTCATTTGACCCGTTGCTGTTGGCTGTGGCCAGGAAGAAGCAACAAAGGATTGTGCACCCAGGTTATATACTTCATCTGGATCGGATTCACGTACTGCCTCGATCAGAGAACCGAGGTCAGTCAGGTCAGCGGAGATCCACTGAATTTGATCCTTGATATGCTCCACATTTTCGTAGTTTGGTGTACTTGTTCTGCGGCGTACGCCGTATACTTTGTAGCCTTTTTCCAGCAGCAGCTCTGCCAGGTACGATCCGTCTTGTCCTGTTACACCCGTAATCAATGCAGTTTTCATAAATGAATTCCCTCCACCATATGTTTTTTAGGTTATCTTTTTATATTCACTTAAATGAAATGAAAATGAGCATGGATTAGCGAACAGCCAGGCTGCTTCGGTAATCCTCATATACTGCGCGAATGCCTTCCTCCAGCGGAATACTTGCTTTCCAGCCCAGCCCATTGATTTTGGTTGTGTCCACCAGTTTGCGTGGTGTACCGTCTGGCACCGAGGAGTTGAATACCAGTTCACCCTGGAAGCCGACGATGTCCTTGATCATGAGCGCCAGATCCTTGATCGCAATATCCTCGCCTACTCCTACGTTCACAATCTCATTGCCCTCGTAGTTGTTCATCAGGAAGATGCACGCATCTGCGAGATCATCGGAGTGCAGGAATTCACGCTTCGGTGTACCTGTGCCCCAGATTTCAACGGTAGCGGAGCCATTTTCCTTCGCTTCATGGATTTTGCGCACCAGTGCTGGCAGTACATGCGATGTTTTCAGGTCAAAGTTATCGTTTGGCCCGTACATATTTGTTGGCATCGCCGAGATAAAGGTGGAGCCGTACTGTCGGTTGTACGATTCGCACATTTTGATACCCGCAATCTTGGCGATTGCATACGGCTCATTGGTTGGCTCCAGCTCACCTGTGAGCAGATACTCTTCCTTGAGCGGCTGTGGTGCAAACTTTGGATAGATGCATGTGGAGCCGAGGAACAGTAATTTTTTCACGCCATTAAAATAAGCGGCATCAATCACATTCGTCTGAATGAGCAGATTATCACGAATGAAGTCTGCTGGAAAATCGTTGTTAGCCGCAATTCCGCCTACCTTAGCGGCAGCGAGGAACACATAATCAATCTGCTGTTCTTTGAAAAAGCTGTATACCGCATTTAGATTCCTCAAATCCAGTTCAGCACTGGTACGGTAGATGAGGTTGGTATAGCCTTGCTTTTCAAGCGCGCGCAGAATCGCTGAGCCAACCAGACCGCGATGTCCGGCTACGTAAATCTTGGAGTCTTTGTTCATCAATAATCACCTCATCAAAATTTAAATTGGTCATTAAAACGCGTCTTTGGCACCGAATAGCACTTTAACCGTTTTAACGAGAATAAATAAATCGAAAATTATCCCTCGTTTTTTGATATAATGTAAATCGAGATCAACCATCTCATCAAAGCTTAGCTCGTTCCGTCCGCTGACCTGCCATAACCCGGTGCACCCCGGTGTTACACTCAGTCTCAGCTTGTCGCGTGGACTGTATTCTTCAACTTCACGCGGCAATGGCGGACGAGGTCCAACCAGACTCATATCGCCGCGCAGTACATTCCACAATTGCGGCAATTCATCAATACTTGTTTTCCGAATAAAGCGACCGACTCTCGTGATGCGAGGGTCGTTTTTCATTTTAAACATCGCGCCTTCGACTTCATTTTGCGCAAGCAGATCCTTTAACCTCTCCTCCGCATCTGAAACCATTGACCTGAATTTGTACATTCGAAACGGCTGTTCATCTTTACCGACTCGGGTCTGATAGAAAAACACCTTTCCCTTCGGGTCTTCCAGCTTGATCAGAATGCCAAGTACAATAAAGAGTGGTAACAGAACGATTAACCCCAGCAGTGAGCAAATAATATCGAGCGTTCGTTTCACCAGCATATAAAACCGGAGTTTGGTGGTCATGCTGCCTACATGTCTCGCATAAAACTCGCTGTAGCTTGCTAAAGCCTCGGCTTCACTCCCATGTCTTGGAGTCATTACGCTTCACCTCTTGCCATCAGCACGTCCTTCTGCGCTTCTCTCTCCAGTACGTCCTTGAGAGAAGATAACAGCGGTGCTTTTAAATCTTCATTTTTCAAGGCAAATTCAATTGTGGTTTGAATAAACCCGAGCTTCTCGCCCACGTCAAAGCGTGTGCCCTGGAAGTCATATGCAAATACCTGTTGCAGCTCATTCAGACGCTGAATCGCATCGGTCAGCTGAATCTCGCCACCAGCACCGATCTGCTGCTCACCCAGGAATTCGAAAATTTCCGGTGTCAGTACATAGCGACCCATGATCGCCAGATTCGATGGCGCTGTGCCAGGAGCTGGCTTCTCCACGAATTGACGTACCTCATGCAATCGTCCAAACTGCTCAATCGGATCGATAATGCCATAACGATGTGTCTGATGATCCGGCACGGTTTGTACACCGATAACCGATTTCTCTGTCACTTCGTATTGCTCGATCAACTGGCGTGTGCAAGGTGTATCGGATTCCACGATATCGTCACCCAGCAGTACCGCAAATGGCTCATCACCGATAAAGTTACGTGCACACCATACCGCATGACCCAGACCTTTGGCTTCTTTTTGACGAATATAGTGGATATCGACCTTGGATGACTTCTGAACCTCATCCAGCAGATCCAGCTTGCCCTTCTCTAAGAGCGTCGCTTCCAATTCAAACGCATTATCAAAATGATCCTCGATTGCGCGTTTCCCTTTACCTGTAACGATAATGATGTCTTCAATACCCGAAGCAATCGCTTCTTCTACAATGTACTGAATGGTCGGCTTGTCCACGATTGGAAGCATTTCCTTAGGCATTGCCTTGGTTGCAGGCAGGAAGCGTGTTCCCAGACCTGCGGCAGGAATGATTGCCTTACGAACTTTCTTCACAAGATCACACCCTATCCCTTTTTTATTTGTTTCCCATGGTGACCAGCTGCACATATGTAGACCATGCCTTCTCCATATCCTCCAGAGACAGCACAGCCTTCCAGCCACTGCTCACCGCTCTGAAAGGATGCGTTATACTCTCTCCTTGCTCTGTATGGGATATAACGTATCATTTCAGGGCGCTTGCAAGCAGCGCTGGTAAAAGCCGTTACCGGGCCTTCAACCCGTCCTCATCTTCATGCCTTTGACGATGTACGTCTAAGGCTGCATGTGCAGCCCACAGCATGACCGAGTGTCTCCAGTGATATGGGTGCAGGAGGCATTACCCCAAGCTTGGCCTGTATTCTGTGCTATCGAACCTGCCGAACCACCGCTATACGCCGTGCTTCGTGCAGGGTAAATCATCATTTGCTAATCATACTGACCGTAACATCTACTGTCATATTGTTGCGGCTTGCGACTAATCGTGATAGGCCGCAGACAACGTTTTGCGACTCGCCTGATTCAGCACGGCACCCAGAATACGGGCGCCTACAAATTCCAGACTGGTGATCGCCTTCGTAATATCCTTACGACTCTCGCCACCGGACTTGATCACCAGCACAACGCCATCGCAAAGCGTGGTCGCTACCTGTGCATCCGTAAATGGAAGAATCGGTGGTGTATCAAGAATAACGAGATCATATTGTGACTTGACTTCGTCCATCAATGCTGCCATCTGAGGTGAGCCTACAATCTCGGATGGATTCGGTGGTACAGGACCTGACGTGAGTACGCTCAGGTTCATTGTACGACTCGGCTGAATATTCTTTTCCAGATCGGCTGTGTTGAACAGCACGTTGGATAGCCCTTTTTCATTCGACAGGTTGAAAATGCGATGCATCGCTGGATTACGCAGATCGCCATCGACGATCAGCACGCTACGTCCTGTTTCGGCATAAGCAATCGCGAGGTTCGCGACCGTGGTACTCTTGCCCTCACCAAGCGCCGCCGAGGTGACGAGTACGCTTTTGACACGTGCATCCAGACGGGAGAAATCGATATTCGTACGCAGTCCCTTATACGACTCAGCGATGAGCGACTTCGGATTCTGCTTTGTAATGAGCGGCCATTTAAGTGTGGTTGGCACGTTCTCCACCTCCTACCAAAGGCTTTGCAGGTACATGTTCCTTCGCGGTCATATCGTCCTCGGTCATCTTAGCGATCACGCCAAGCACTGGAAGCCCAAGCACATCGCGAATGTCTTCCTCCGTCTTAATCGAGTCATCCATGTATTCCAGCAGGAAGGCTACCGCGATACCAATCACAACCGATAGGATCAGGGCAATCAGTACGAACAAAATTGGACTGTTACCGATTGGAACGCCTCCAGCAGCCGGGTCAGCCTGATCCAGCACAATGATATTATCCAGATTCATAATCTGAGGCACTTCACTCTGGAACACCTTGGCAATCGCATTGACCGTCTTCGCAGCACGCTCATACGAGCCATCGGTTACAGTGAGCGACATGACCTGCGTTTCGTTAACTGAGCTTACACTCACCATATTGATGAGCTGCGTTGCATTCAGTCCAAGCTCTGGATGATCCTGAACGACCTTATTCATAATCGCTGGCGTTTTGATAATCTCCTGATACGTCTTGATCAGTTGAATGTTGGAATTGATCGTTCCCAGATCCAGCTGATTACCTGTGTTGCCATCTGACGATTTTGGCGTACTGTTTACCACCAGCTTCGCCGTGGCTGTATACTTGGGCGCATTCGTCATAAACGCGTACGCAGCCGTTGCAGCCGTAATCACAACGACGATCAACATAATGAGCCAGAGGCGCTTCTTGATGATATTCAGATACTGTTTAATCTCCACTATGTCTCCTCCAGTAACTGTTAAGATGTTGTTCTTACCTAACAACCACGTTTCATTGAACCTCTCTATCTTTCACTTCGAAGTTCGCCAACACTACGCTGTCCAAGCAAGCTGTCTGCTTCGTCATGCTGTGTTTGCTGATGTGGCCCGCATATCCGGTTTGCATTCTCCTTTCCGGCTTCAAAATCAACATGTACGTGTATTAGTTACATTCTGTCATTATTAAATTACAAATTTGTAACATGTTAAGAATAGAAAATAACGGCGTTCACTTCAATGTCAGACCAAGAGAGATTGCCGTTCTGTATATGATGACTGTTACAAAGCTACGTACATTGCTTCTTACATCCATATTCCATATTTCGCTATGCAGTTGTGGGATGAACTCTGTTCCCGTCCTTAATAGTTATTCGTTTTGAATAACTTATGCGCTCATTATACTGCCTGATGAAAGCTTTGTAAACCACCTTCACTTGCGAAAATGGTTTCATTTACCATTTTTACGAAGATTGGTTATCCTCTGCTGTCATGAATCCTTCCAATGTTCCTCCATTGTTGATATGGTTCATGAGATCATCTACATTTCCTTGAATGCCCATTTTCTCGAAAATCATATCAATCAACAACGCCACATTGATGCTCTTCGCGCTCTGTTCTGAAATTGGACGATACATTTTATCTTGATAAATCCCCTGCTGATACGATATTTCCTGATTCAACGGGTAACGGGCCAACGACAACCAGTCTGCCAGATGTCCATTCGATTTGCAAGTTTTGCTGTCTTGTAGTGCTGGATCGGTGGAAAGACGGTGGAAGAATGTCTTCACCTCATTCTTCTTTTCGATCCATGCTTGATTAAGGACTTGCTGATTTCTCACATCAATTCCCTCCTATGATCCAGTTGGCTCTTATTCGTTTTGAATAAATTATAATTTAGGTTATCTGAAAATCATGTCGAATGCTAGTCTAAAAATAAAACTTTATTTTTTTAATTTTCGACTTTATATATCTTTGGTTTTGGGCATTAAGGAATACAAAATGTCGTATTCTATCCCTTTAGACTCAGCCTTTTTTTATTTTCAGAAATTTACAGGTCTTTCCGTCTAGTTCTCACCCTGTTTACAGTTTACTTGGTAATTTAAACACTATTTAAAGTTTGAAACTGGTTAAATTTGTTAATTACGTTGGTTAATTATTTGTTACTATTACGTGTATCCGTTTACAATTCTTTCACCTCATGAATCTTGCTTGAAAAGGAAGCAGGAATTCATACTTAATTTAGCAAATATGTTAAAATGAAATCTGCCTGCTGATATGTCCAAAGTTCCAAATCAGCCAATACGACATTTTTTACTACGAAATGTAGCAAAACTATCCATTTTTGAATAAAAAGGAGCTAAGAACTATGGGATTAGTGAAAGAATTTAAGGAATTTGCCGTTCGCGGCAACGTTATCGACCTCGCTGTCGGGGTTATCATCGGTGCAGCATTTGGTAAAATTGTTACTTCCCTGGTAAATGACATCATTATGCCCCCTGTCGGGAAGCTGCTCGGCGGCGTCAACTTCGCCGATCTGTTCATCAATCTGGATGAATTAACAGGAAGCAATGCGAAGCACTTCGTCTCGCTCGCTGAAGCTCAGCAAGCAGGCGCCGCGGTCATCGCATACGGGCAGTTTATTAACAACGTAATCGACTTCCTGATCGTTGCGTTGTGCGTATTCTTGCTGGTGAAAGGTATCAATATGCTCAAGCGCAAAGAACACGCGAAGCCAGCGCCAGAGAAAACAACGCGTGCATGCCCGTATTGCACGAATGAAGTATCGATCAAAGCAACACGTTGCCCACATTGCACATCTCAGCTGGATACGGCTGCGCCGACCGTGTGATGGGATAGGGACAGTAAAAGATAAAAGAAGAGGGACTGCCTTGATGGGCAGTCCTTTTTCTTTTGGAGATTAGGTTTGTATATGTTTTGCACATGTAGGATTCGTTAAAAATGAAGGTAGCAGGTAGCGCTGTATTATGTATACTCCTGCTCCTTCTATTTTACCTTCAACCCGATCCTTCATTTCTATGTAACTACGCTGTCTACTTCTACTTCTACTTCTACTTCTACTTCTACTTCTACTTCTACTTCTACTTCTGACCAATGATATACTTCCATGCTTTCCCCATCCATACTCTTTTTCGAAGCATCTTCAACACTTCGCTATTCCTCACACTTTAATCCTTTATATGATACGACTGACTTTACATCCCCCTTACTCGGGTAGCTCTCCTCCTCGTAATATGCACGCCATTCTAAGCATTACGTAAATATGCAAAACAAAACGCCTTGTGAGCATGAAATGCTCGGTCAAGGCGCTTTATTGGATACGATCAAGTACTGTATGCTCATTTTTATCCTGCCAGAGTCCAGGCTGAGGTTAGATCGGGCGGTTTTGGCTGGGAAGAAGATTCGATACGATATTCTTTAAGTCCCGGTCTTCCTTATATGTCTTATCACCTGTATCCAGCTCACGAATGTGGATATATTGGTAGTCCGCTTGCGGATTTACAGGGTTGTAACGCATCGGATCAGATGGGTCGGCTTTTACTTCATACTTCATATCAGTTAACATCTCGGTCAATTGATTTACATTTGGAAGCTCATCTTCGTTTACAAAAATAAGTCCTCGTAGCGACTTGGTCTCCTGTTCGTGAACCACATCAAACTTTACGATACATTCCATTTGGCTCTCCAACCTTTCTCTATTGTAGGGTATGGTATGCTGTAGTGGCGGCACCGTTTTAATCTCGATATAATGATGAGCATACATGACGTTCATACTTACGCGATGCCAGATCATTTCAACCGCTTCTCACCCATTTCACGGCTCACTATTATAATAGAAGAAACTAGATTAAAAAGATGTAAGATATTTAACTTTGCACAGATTATTTTTTATTTAGTTTAAAAAATATTCACAATTTTTCTTCTATTATAATAGTACATATCCATGCAAGCTTAGAGCAGTTAATACACAGACAAATGCATTATTCAGGAAACAGACACCACTCTGGTAAACGGAAAAGAATAAAGAAATGAGCTTCCTTATTTCCTTTCCTCCGTTCCCTGTGACTCACATCCATACGCGTTTGTACACATGCTCTAATACCTGAACTGCTTTAAAGACGAATCCTGATATTGTACAGAATGATGAAGTTACTGTATGAGCAGCTATATTTCTTATAAAATGGAATAGACCGAATTTTACATTTAAGCCGTTCAAGATACTAATCCATATTAAAGTAGTACGTTTATATGCTACAATTCGTGCTTCAAAAGTAAAGCTTCACATTTTAAAGCGTAACACTTGTACTTGTACTTGTACTTGTACTTGTACTTGTACTTCAAAATGCTGCGACACGCACAGAGCGAGGGCAAGGAAATAAGGGGAAAGGACGACTTTGGAGGGGCGGGAATCTTCATTCTATCCAAATTCAAAAGATTCCCGCGGCTCCACCGAGTCCGTCCCCTTATTCCTTGCCCGAGCGGTGCCCCACTCAGCACAAATTTAATGACAAGGATGTGACCCCTAATCATGGCAGATCACGAACTACTAGATATTTACGACGAACAGGATCATCATATCGGTGTATGTCCGCGCTCAGAGGTGCATCGTGTTGGACACTGGCATCATACCTTTCACTGCTGGCTTGTACGCGATACCGAAGCAGGTCGTATGCTCGTTTTTCAACAGCGCCAGCATAATAAAGATACATTTCCCGATCTATACGACATCACCGCTGCTGGACATTTACTCGCAGGTGAGACGGTAGAGCAGGCGGTACGTGAGTTGGAGGAAGAGCTAGGTGTACCGCTTCGCTTCGATCAGCTCACACCACTCTTCATTACGCGCGATGGATGGGAGTTTGAAAGTCCCTCTGGAACGTTGATTGATCGTGAGGTAAGTAGTGTGTTTGGAGCATGCAGTCCACTCACGTTGCAGCAATATGAGCTGCAAGCGGACGAGGTGGCAGGTGTATTTGAAGCTCCGCTCTCGCAAATGCTGGAAATGTTCCACGGGGAACGAGCCTCTGTAACCGCAACGGGTATATATGGTCAGTCAGCAGAAGCACCTGCCGGCGATCCACCCTATGTACACGTCGAGGTTACCGTAGAACAGTTTGTTCCACAGTCACCTGGCTATTATGAGAAAACCTGCACCTTGCTACAGCAACTCAGTCCGCTGGAATAATACCGGGCAAATAGCGATCCAAAATGCGCGTATAGCCCTGTCCATAACGCCGGATTAGCTCCTGGCCTAGATCATTTTCCATTTCATATAAAATAATCTCCTGGGAAAAATGCTGCAATAGCAGCTCAGCCATCAGCGGATGCTCGGTAACAAGTGCCTGCGCAGGAATACCATCGCCGCGCATCCCGACAATGCACCAGTGACGGTCGATGACCATCCAGAATTTGCGTCCGCTGATCCCTCCCTTGAGTAGACGAATCCCCGGATGCCCATCCTCCTCCAGACCCTCGAACGACCATAATACTCGAACGCCGCGCTGCTCGGCATTTTCTAATTTTTGTCGAAACCATGCCGCTTCCTCACGCCAGATTCCAGCGACGATCTCCTCGCCCGCTTTATCCAGCTCCCGATTGATCAGCTCGATCACATTACGCTCTCCCTCTACCATATGAAACGAAGGGCTTTCTTCGCGACTACTCGGCATTGCCTGTTCCAAATACGACAATGACGCATCAATCTGCCCTGCGATCATACGAGTAAGCTCCTTCACCGGAAGCATGCTGTACCTTGCTGGTTCACCAGGTGTAAGTTGTACAACGCCACGTGTGAGTAAACGCTGTAATGTCGCATATACGTTAGAGCGCGACACGCCAAGCCGCTTGGCCACCTCGTATCCCGACTGTGTAGATTGCTGTGCCAGACAGACCATGACCTTTGATTCGAGCTCGGTAAATCCAAGATTACGCAAATGCTGAAGCAGTTGTTCCATCAGGCATACCGTCCTTTGCAGTCATTTTGATGCCCGGCAGACAAGCTCAAGCGGGCGTGAACAAGAATAGGCTGGAACACGTTCCATTCGCCAATGCTTCGACTGATCCGCGATACATTATGTATATAGACAGCAGCAGGCTGATCGGTAGGTAGTGATCAGCCTGCTGTTGCCTGGTTCGTATGTGATTCATGATGTGTGTATAAAATAAGTAAGCGTTGGTATGGAGAAATGCTATTATCATCACCGCACGCGTGAATTCCGCTACAAAGGCAGTGCGATCCCCACATTCAATAAGGAATTAAACGACCTGTTCGGTTCCGCAGCTTGGACACCATTTGGAGCCTTTAGGCAGTGCTTTGCCGCATACCTGACAGTTAAATGTACCGGGATCTACCGTTTCCGGTTCCGGTGCTTCCACTGGCTCGGTTGCCAGCAGGGTATCACCCTCCGAAGCAGTTGCCTCCGGCGTTTTCGTTAATGATGGGGAAGACGCTGTTGGCGCTGGCGTAGCCGTCTGGCTAGTAGAAGAAGCTGACTTGGCTGCTTGAGCTGTATCTTCTTGCTCTTCCTCCAAAGGAATGCCCAGATCCTGCTTCCATGCACGTACCAGACGATCGAGCTCATCCTGGCGCTCCTGATCTTCACGTAAACGCTCTGCGCGGCGCTGCTCCGTTTCTTCACCTGTCAGCTCAGACAGATCGAGCTCCTGCTCATCACGACGTGGCGATGATACCAGTGCATCCAGCCCACTCTCGTACGAAGCTTCGCGCTCATCCGTCGCTTCACGCTCGCTACGTGGCGTGGCGAGCTTTTCCATTTTGCGTCCGCAATTCGGGCAGAAGTTAGCATCCAGTGCCACCACCGTACCACATTCGCAAATACGTTCATTTTTCAAAATAGCAATGCGCGTACGAATCTCTTCGATCTCTTCATTCAGCAGATCGCACGCCTTGCACAGCTCGGTCATCTCTTCCTCGGCAATCGACATATCCCCTGCACGATAGCCTTCATAGAATACCTCGCCCATACGCATATAATGTACGCCAATTTCGCGCTCAATGTCCACGATATGTCCATTCATCCGATTGACCTCTACCGCATTTTGCGCTCGCTCGGTTGCTTTACCAGCACCGCTCTTTAGCCGTTGTAAGATATTCATGACTATTCTCCTCCTCTAATTCCACGGACGGCTGCTACATTTTCGCTGTGCAGCGGTCACTATCCCGTTACCAATCACAACAAGCGCTCTATTGGGGGATTACTCAAAGAGTATACATCCATTATAATAGAAGGATATGTATAAAAGTAATCGGTTATAACGAATATACCCTCAATCAAAACGGCTTGTAACCCTATCATAACAAAATTTTCGCTCAGTTAAAAAAAACGGGCATAAACCCGCTTCATCTCGCCTTATGAGACGCTGCGAATAGCAAGGAAAGGAAGATCCCTTTTGAAAGACACCATAATGAAAGACTCCCTACGACCACAGGGGGTCGCCCTGCATACTACATTACCTGCCGCTGCCATCGCTCCATCCGACACGAGTGTCACGCTCGTACCGGACAGCATGGAGGACGCTTTTTTCTTCCGTGCCTTGGAGAAGCAGGGCATTCTGCTCAATGCCCCTCAGATTGAAGCCGTTCGACATGGAGATGGCCCGCTGCTCACACTAGCCGGTGCGGGCTGTGGCAAAACGACGGTGCTGACAGCACGAACCGGTTATCTATTATCCGTGCGCAAGGTCGATCCGAAGCAGATTCTGCTCGTTACCTTTACGACCAAGGCTGCCGCCGAGATGAAAAGCCGGATTGCTGCGCTACCCGGTGTGAACGCTCGGACTGCCAAAGCCATTGAAGCACGAACATTCCATGCATTCGGCTTGTTGCTGCTACGTCGTTACGGTCAATTGACCGAGGACATCTTCGGGGATACCCGTGCGCAGCATGGTGTCATCCAGCGTCTGCGACGCGAAATCAACTCAACCAGCACGACTCCGCCAGAAACGCTACTCGCCATGCTATCTGCGATCAAGCTGGAAGGCAAAACGGCAGAGGATCTGCCTAAGGATACCCCGGAGGAACGTGATCGCTGTGCTCTGCTCTGTCGCTATGAGGAATGGAAACGTAATTATAACCGGATCGACTTTGACGATATTTTACTGCGCACTGAGCAGCTATTAGAAAATGAAGGGCTGCTCGCTACGCTACAGCAGCGTTTTCAATATATTATGGTGGATGAATTTCAGGATACGAACCGCCTGCAATACGGTATGGTGGACAAATTAGCCCAGCAGCATCGCAATCTGATGGTTGTGGGTGACGATGATCAGACGATCTACTCCTTTAATGGGGCGCGTCAGGAGTATATCCTGGATTTTCCAAAGCGCTATCCGGGCACACGCATTATTGCGCTGGATATTAATTATCGCAGCCATCCACAGATTCTGGGGCTTGGTGTGAAGCTGATTGCTCATAATGAGGCACGTCATGCGAAGACGCTGCAAGCTGGGGTCACTGAAGGACAAAGTCCACGTTATCTGCGTCCCGCCCATGCGGATGAAGAAGCCGATTGGATTGTGAAGCGACTCCGTCAGCAGCAAGAGGATGGCTATGCACTGGGCGATATTGCGATTTTGCATCGTACAGTCAGCGGAACGCGTGCGATTGCCGAGCGTCTGCTGATGGAGGATATTCCATTTATTCAGTATGGAGAAGCGCCGGTGTTTTATGATCATTCACTCATTCGTCCGGTCATGGATCATTTAAGGCTGGCGGTCAATCCGCGCCGGATGGAAGCTTTACCTGGCGTGATCGGGCCGCTGTACATTTCGCGCGATACGGGCATGGATTATATAATGAGTCAGGAGCAAAAGCAGGCGAAAAAGTATCCACTGATTCACCTGTATCACTGGGAGCGCCTGCAAACCTTCCAGCGTCAGCAGGTGAAGGAACGG
Organism: Paenibacillus hunanensis; assembly: GCF_034055775.1. Taxonomy (NCBI): domain Bacteria; kingdom Bacillati; phylum Bacillota; class Bacilli; order Caryophanales; family Paenibacillaceae; genus Paenibacillus; species Paenibacillus hunanensis. The sequence goes on from NZ_CP139194.1 coordinate 5,221,529, forward strand.
ATCGTATTTTTGAAAAAGCTGCGTGAGCTCAAGCCGCTGTATGCGATTCGTGAGATTCGCAGAGTGTTTTACGATAAGTTCGCCAGTGCAGACTTTAGCGGGCCTGCTACCCGTCATAAGGATACGATTCGTGAAACGCTGGATGAGCTGGAAAGCGCGGCTGGTAAATTTTCAACGGTAGAGGAAATGGTTACCTTTGCCGATGAGCTGACGATCAAGCGTGAACAGATGATGGAGCTGATGAAGCAAGCCGATCCGCAGGGCATTCATCTGATGACGGTACACCGAGCGAAAGGGCTGGAGTTTCCGTGTGTGTATTTGCTGGGAGCTTCGGAAGGTATTTTGCCGCATAAGGCAGCGTTGCAGGATGAAGCGCCTGAGGATGTGAAGGCGGGTCAGGGTGTGAGTGGTGCTGATCCCGATGGGAAGCTAATGCAGGCGGCACTCGAGGAAGAACGGCGGATTGCTTATGTTGCGGTGACACGGGCGAAGCATGAGCTGTATGTGTCGTCGCCGGCGATGCACCATGGGAAAACGGTGCCGCCGTCGAGGTTTTTGGTGGAGGCGTTTCGGGGCAAATGATTTGGATTGGTGCAAATTATAGTTGCTTGCTTCAATCACTCCGGTAAGGAATAAGGGAACGGACTCCCGTCTCGCACAGGAATCTACGTAGTAGGAAAAAGTTGTAGATTCCCGTGCTCAAAAGTCGTCCTTTCCCCTTATTTCCTTCCCTTCGTTCCGTTCTTATGCAGCATGGACAATTTTGCGCAGGTGGTTGCAGGATTTTTTTAGTAAAGATTTAGATACAAGACAATTGTTACAACAGTGATTCGCTTTACCTTGTAGATTTCATTTTTCGGTAGATGATGTACTGATTGAAATGCTTGATTATTAATAAACTATAAGCATGTCTTCACTTGCTTTTACAGCTTTATCTAACAAGCACCTTTTAATAAAAAGAGCCTGACAGTATCGGAGATTCATTCCGTTGATGCTGTCAGGCTCTTTTGATAAGTGTAAAGATTATTCCAACTCTTCCGACTTAATGGGCTATTACAACTCAGAAGCGTTTATTTTACATGGACGCTTTGTAATTCTTATGACTTGTTATCGTTTATAGCTCAGGCAATGGGCGTGCCGTTTGGCAGTTGTTCATCTGCTTGCAGCAATACAACATCGCCTTCGCCAGGGACGCCGCCGAGGACGAGGACTTCGGAGTCGAAGCCTGCGATACGGCGTGGGGGGAAGTTGACGATGGCGATGATCTGGCGTCCGATGAGCTGTTCTGGTGTGTAGCGCTTGGTGATCTGGGCGCTGGAGCGTTTGATGCCCAGTTGCTCGCCGAAGTCGATCTCTAGCTTGATAGCAGGTACTCTTGCTTTTTCAAACACTTCGGCGTGGATGATGGTGCCGGTACGCAGGTCTAGCTTGTGAAAATCTTCAATCGTTGCCATGTCTGGATTCCCCTTTCGCGTTGTACATAAAGGCGTGTAGCTGAGCTACTAGGATTAATTAGGACTTGATATTTTTCTCATCAAAATATTGCTCCAGCGTCATGCCTTTGCTGGTCACATCTTCTGCCAGTGCCTTGCCGATGTAGCGGATATGCCATGGCTCCCATGTGTAGCCCGTGCTGGATTCGCCATTTTCGGTGTAACGGATCACAAATCCGTATTCCGGAGCATGCTCCTTCAGCCATTTGCCTTCCTTAGTTGCGCCAAAGCTTTGTTCCAGTCCGTAGCCGATGCCCGGGCCAGATACGTCGATGGCAAGACCGGTCTGGTGTTCACTCGTACCTGGACGTGCGCTTACGCGGTCGGTATATTCCTGACCTTTAGTAGCGACGTTATTTTTGTAGATCGCGACCTGACGCTTATAGGAACGGTAGCCAGACACTGCACGCAGATCCAGACCGTCCTTTTTCGATGCTGCAAATAGCTGTTCTAATGCTGCGGCAGCTTCCTTACGCATATGGCTCTTTTCCAGTACGCCGCTGTAGGAAAAGGCTACGTTAGGAACGACCAGATCCGGTGGAATATAACCGTCTGGCAAAGAGCGTTTTTTGTTGACGATAACGGTGATTGATTCGGGATCGTTCACGACCATTTTACCGCCCTTTTCGGAGATCGTGGATTGCAGAGAGCTCTTCTCGCGGATTTGCAGCAGACTGGAAGCATCGCCACTAGTAGCGGAGGTATTCGTCGTATCGCTACTGTCTGTATTCGCATTTTCACTACTCGTGCTATCATTGTTGCCAGTGTTGTTCTGTCCGCTCGATTCGCTACTCGATGCAGACGAATCACTCTGGCTACCGGAGGTCTGACTGTTATCTGTCGCTTGCTCCGAACCGTTCGTATTGTCTGTCGTGCCCGTATTATCGGTAGCACCTGTACTGCCTGTCTGCGTACTTTCGGTTGTGCTACCTTGCTGTGCAGCTGCACCCGTGTCGTTCTGTGCGTTTCCCGCGCAGCCGGCAAAGATCATACCCGACATCAGAATGCCTGCCGGAACTGCCCATTTCCAAGACGTTGATTTGTTCATTAGTGGTCTCCTTTGTTAGTCACGTTGACTGGAAATAAATAGAGCCGGCGATAAAACACTCCGGCTCTGCAACGTTAACATTAGGTTTTGCCGCGCCGGGCGGCTGCATGACGCTGCCTTGTCCGCTCCGCGATTCGGCGTCGAATCTCTTCATAGCCGTTCGGTGCTGCCGGAATCTCCGGCAATAGATCGGACAGATCGGGCAATTCCTGCTGCTCTTCCTCGCTCGCTCCGAATACTGGAGCTTTGCTCACCGGGATCTCCCATGCGGGCTCATCCTGCTCCAGATACGCTTGCACATCAGCCAGTAGCTCTCCAACCTGATGAAGCGTTCCAGCTGCTGCTGATTCAGCGAGCAAGCTACCGAGACTCGGCTCATCTGACAGTACACTTTCATCGCCAACTTCATCCAGTTCCTCCGAAGTGGACTCCGGTGCAATCAGCATATCGCCACGCCATAGCTTCCAGATGCGCTCCTGTAGCTGCTCACGCTCCAGTCCAGCGAGTTGCCAGGCAAGCAGCGGTTGCTCCTTTAACCGCTCATGCGTCTCTTTTAGTATAAACAATCCCGCTTCATCCTGCACCTTTGCATCATCGAGCCGAGTGAGCCACTGCTCCAGCGGCTCACTCGCATACGGTGTGCATGCCAGCAATCGCTCTGCCGCAGGTGCTTCGTCCTCATCCTCACTATCTGCTAATTGAAGATTCCATATCGACAGCCGCTGTGTAGACGAGTGATTTTTACTCGAACGTGTAGGTGACTCCGTACGCAGCAACAGCTCGACGAGCAATGCGGACAGGCTTAGCTTTTCCAGCATCAGCTGCAATTGCTGTGGCTCTGGTGCGGTAATATGAACGGTCAGCTTCTGATGATCTGCGCCAGCAGAGGGGCGAACGGTCGCCTGAATAATGCCAGGAGCGATCTTCCAATCCTGCATCGTCCATTGCTCCTTACTCATTCTTCCGTCCCCCATTCTGCCGCCTGTAATGAAACGAGCTGCTTCAGCTCTTCATCCGACATTTCAGTAAGCCATTGTTCACCTGCGCCCACGACCTGCTCGGCAAGTGTCTTCTTACTTTCGATTAATTCATCGATTCGTTCTTCCAGCGTCCCCTGACAGATCAGCTTGTGCACCTGCACATTACGCTGCTGTCCGATGCGGAATACACGGTCGGTCGCCTGATTCTCTACCGCCGGATTCCACCAGCGGTCATAGTGAATAACATGGTTCGCACGCGTCAGGTTCAGTCCAACACCGCCTGCCTTGAGCGACAGGACGAAGATTGGTGGGCCTTCTCCCTGCTGGAATAGACCGATCATCTCATCCCGACTCGCCTTGCTCACACCGCCATGCAGGAAAAATGGCTCCTGCCCATAATGTCTGCCGAGACGAGCCGTTAATAGCTCACCCATCTCCACATACTGAGTAAATACGAGTGCAGCCTCGCCGCTATCTCGAATCATATCCAGCAGCTCGATCAGACGTGCCATTTTACCGGAGCGTTCCTGCTTGCCGGTATCTTGCTTGCCTGACGTGCCGATCAGATACGGGTGGTCACAGATTTGCTTCAGCTTGGTCAGTGATGATAGCACGATCCCTTTGCGCGTAATACCTTCACTATTACTCATTTTGCCCAGCATATCGGATACGACACTCTGGTACATACTCGCCTGCTCGACCGTCATGTAGCAATACGATTTCAGCTCGATCTTATCTGGCAGATCACGACGGATATCCGGGTCGCTTTTAAGACGACGTAGCATGAATGGCGCGACCAGCTTGCGTAGCATGGATAGACGCCCTTCTGCTTCGGGTCCCATCGCGGTATTGTACGTTTGCCGGAATGCAGACGATGTCCCCAGATAACCTGGATTCAGGAATTGGAAAATCGACCATAGCTCACTCAGACGATTTTCTACCGGTGTACCGGTCATCGCGATCCGATGCGGCGCGTTCAGCTTCATGACACTTTGCGCCTGCTTGGTACGGTAGTTTTTAATATATTGTGCTTCATCCAGCACGATCGAAGACCATTCGACCTGTCGTAGATCCTCGCCATCTCGACCTGCAAGATGGTAAGTCGTAAGCACGATATCATGTGCCTTCGCCTCAGCGATAAACTCTTCTCCGCGTGGGCGACGGCTACCATGGTGAATATACATTTGCATATCGGGAGCAAAACGCTCCAGCTCGCGCTGCCAGTTGCCGAGGAGCGAGGTTGGGCATACGATCAGACGCGGTGCCGTCACAGGTTGATCCAGCATACAGGTGATCACCTGTACCGTTTTACCGAGTCCCATATCATCGGCAAGACATGCGCCAAAGCCTAGATCGCGCATCGTCGCCAGCCATTGGAAGCCGCGTTCCTGATACGGGCGCAGTGTACCATGCAGCCCTTCCGGCACCTCGCGCTTAGACAGTTCACGCCATGCGCTACCTTCCATGAGGCTACTCAGCAGCGGATTCGTCTCGATCTCGAAAATATGCAGACCATTCCATAACGCATCCTGCTCTTCGGCATAAATATGCATCAGCTCGTTAAACGAAATCTCGCCTTCCTCATGTCGACGAATAAAGCGCAGCACCTGCTTGATCTCATTCAGATCAACCTCGACCCAGCCGCCATCCAGCTGAATAAGCGGAACACCATTTTTTACAATCTCAGCAAGCTCGGCTGAGCTGAGTGTTCTGCCATCCAGTACCGCTTCTGGTTCAAAGGAAACCATCTGCTCCATGCCAAGTCGTGCCGACTCATTCGGACTGCGCTTTTCATGAAGCTGTGACGTTTTCACCTTGAGCTTCAGCCCGGTACGGCGTTTGCCTTCACGCGTCCAGCGCGAAGGAATCTGTACGATAATGCCTGCCTTACGCAGACGCGGTACATCATTTTTCAAAAAGGCATATACATCTGCCGCTTCCAGCGTGCCACCGACCGGATGCGAATGGTCGATCCAATAACGCACGATCGGTGAGCACTCTGCTGCCTGTCCAAGCTGGGACAGCATCGAGCGCTGTACATGCTGGTAGGTGCGTCCGCGTACCATCAGATCCTCGTCTTCATGACGCCATAGCAGCGCAGCCGGAAGCAGCACTGCTGGATCAGACTCGTCGCCTGCCCAGAAGCTCATTCGCCATTCCTGCATCCCTGCTGCCCCCTGCTCCTGTGGCGGCTCCAAACGTACAACAAGCGATAGCTCACCTGCTGTGCTGCTAACAGTACCTGCTTCGGGTACAGGCACTTCGGCATGACTGTGTACGCGAATATCCTGCTCCAATACCGCCATATCCTCAGCCGTTCCCTGCACTGCCAGTTCACTAGATGCATCATATAAAGTATTCCACCATAGATGTGCCTGCGGTGAAGTGCCGCGGCGATAGTTGGCCTGATACATGCGGAACTTTCCATAGCCAGCATCACGCAGCATACGCCGTATTTCGGCATCCATCATCGCCACGAGGAAGGAATGCAGCACCTCGGCACGTGCGCGTGAAGCGACAGGCGGCTCCGATGAAGCAAATAAGGACAGCGCCGATAAACCGATCATCGGAATCGCTTCGGCTAGCTTGGCAAATATCTCGCGATCTTCACCGACGAGTAGTGGCTTCCATACGCCATAGAGCGATGCCTGCGCACTGCGTCGTCCGGTGCCTGCTACGATGCGGCTATCCGGTACAATTTTGCCATCGCGCAGCAGCTTACGTGCAAAGCGTGCGACCGTTTGCCAGTAGACCATCTCACCGCCAGGCTTGATGCCCTGAGCTGTAATCGCCTGTTCATCCCATGCGAGCAGTAAATCATATGCCTGCTCTGCGGAGAGAGCCAGCCCCTCCACCATGCGACCCGGTAGCCGCTTATTGCGCCCGGCGCGTCGTACGATAGGCTCGCGTGTCGTAGGCGTGTTGCCATTTACCGGCCCGGACTTGAGCTCTGCCAGACGCAAACCAGATTGCGCAAACGGGCGAATACCCGCTGGCAATTGCAATCGCCGCATCACCTTCATCCATGCGTCTACCTTCGGCTCCGACATTTCACCGGAAAAACAGAAAAATACGTCTCCAATCCATATTCCATATAACGGTTGATCCATCATCGTCTCCCGTCCATCTCGGTCAAATCTTTGCGATCGTTGTATTTGGTGTTTAAGTTCATCACAGGGTATCCCTTTCATGACTTGAAAACAAGCTTTTGTCGGTCCTCTGTTACTTCTCCTGTCTGGGCACGAACCATGCCTTCACCCAGTACAGGTATCTTATCTATTATAAGATTGGTTCTCGAAAAATGCCATCCCTCCTTTAGTTATAAACCCGTTTAATTACGCGGTTTCTGTGCCATCCATACGTATATTTTGACAAAATTCTTCTTGAAATCTGCAATTTTATGATTTAAAAGTTTATCCTCGCACTGGGTCAGACCTGCCTGTCTCTCCCATTATGTCGTGTATACAAAGGAGATATAGGAGGCTGGAACAGTCGCTTCATCTGTATTCACAAATATGTAGCCAAAGATGCGATATAATGAATTTTAAAGATAGAGTATTTATTTTATGTCAAAGGAGAGCACACGATGAATCGAATCCTGCTTGAAGTCATTGCAACTACACCGGAGGATGCCCACATCGCTGAGGCTGCTGGTGCAGATCGGATTGAGCTGATCTGTGCACAGGGAGAAGGCGGACTGACCCCGAGTCTGGGCATGGTAGAGCAGATCGTGTCAGAGCTTAACATCCCAGTTCATGCGATGATTCGTCCGCATAGTCGGAGCTTTAGGTATGATGAAGCAGAGCAAGGGAGTATGCTGCGCGATATTCGCTATTTTGCCCGCAGTGGTGTGGCAGCGCTGGTGCTTGGTGTACTGGATGGAAATGGACATATCGACGAAGTAGCATTACAGCGTATGCTCGCTGCTGCCAGTGAAGAACGAGATGATCTACAGATTACGTTTCATCGTGCAATCGACGAGGTGCACGATCTAAATCAAAGTATTGAGCTGCTTGGCAAATACAGCACGATCACGCGCATTCTGACTTCCGGCGGACGACCATCTGTATTGGAAGCAGTGGAGGCATTCCCTGCACTGATTCGAGCAGCAGAGCAGCATTCGCTATCCTTGATTGCAGGCGCAGGACTCACACTGGATACGCTGGAGAGCTTTGTACGTCAGACAGGAGTACGCGAGGTGCATCTAGGCAGTGCTGTGCGTCAGCAGGGAAATATTCAGCTTCCACTGGATGCCGAACGGATTCAACAGGCACGGAGAATTCTAGATGCTTGTGTTAACTAAGCCATATGCTATATCTGAATAATAAATAAGCTGAATACGCTCTACAGGATGCACCGAATGTATATTGCGGATTGTAGTATGTATCTCTAAATAGTATGTATCTCTAAAATAAAGCGGCACAGCTACTCCATTCACTTCGGAGTAACTGTGCCGTTAGTATGTGTGTGATATTAAGTATGTATGCGACATGAGATAACGTAAGTAACCCCAGTCCAGCAAGTAACTCCTTTATAATGAAGCTCTATAGACAAGTGGTGCTCATTCTATTGCGCCTACTATCCGCTACTGCTCACGCCATCCGATATAGCTCCATCCCGATAACTACAGATCATTTTCACCGGATCGATTCCAGACAATAACACACTGAGCATCAGTATATTCCCTATGTATAGAAATAGACCACGCACATCAGCGGAACGGCTGCTCTATTGCTCGCCAGTTTAGCCGAACAACAGAGCATGACGCTGCATCGCAATTCGTGCAGCACCCACCATTCCTGCTTGATTACCCAGCATCGCTGGCTCCAGACGAACCGGATAACCGCCCAGCTCATCAATACGCTGAATGAGTCGCGTCCACCATGTTTCACGTGTAACAATAATGCCTCCGCCAATAATAATCGCCTGCGGATCGAAAATCTGATCCAGATTAATGATCGTATTCGCCAGATCATTCAACCAGTTATCCAAAAGATAATGCGCACCTGTATCTCCACGCTTGGCTGCTTCCAGCAGACTGCGAGATGTCCAATCTGGATGATACTCACGCGCCAGTCGATTCAGTGCTGTACCGGATACATACTGCTCCACACAGCCACGCTTACCGCAATTGCACGGCAACCCTCCTGGATGTAAAATCATATGCCCTAACTCGCCTGCACCGCCATACTGACCGGAAATAATCTCACCATAATGTACCAGCGCACCACCGATGCCCGTGCCGATCGTCAGCATAATCCATGACTGAATCGTGCGTGCAGCACCGATCCAATCCTCACCTGCTGCTGCCGCATGTGCATCATTTACCGCGTATACAGGCAAGCCTGTCGCCTCCGATACCTTTTCCGCTAGACGTAACCCTTTCCAGCCAGGCAAATTATCGGTTGCTTCCAATACGGCTCCTGTTTCACGATCAATGCGTCCAGCCGAACCGATGCCAATCCCATGTACCGTAATAAAAGAACGTTTCACATTGTCATATACGATACTTTTCAACTCATTCGCAATATACAGCACACGTCCGAGAATATATTCGGCTCCCTGCTCTGCACGAGTAGGCAGCTCCATTCGTTCAATCATCTGCCCGTGCTCGTTCACCAATGCACCCTTAATTGCAGTACCGCCTATATCTATTCCAATCCAGCATGATTGCATGTCGATCATCTCCATGAATGCAAGGTAATATGTGTCGTACGTTGATCTGCCCACTATCATGTTATCGATGTTTTACTACGAAAAGATTATACCATGTCAGGTATTTACTTATTCAGCACGGATCATAGCACGATTTATGTGATGGGTGACAACTTGTCCGTCGAGATCACGGCTTTACTTGTGCTAAATAGGTAACATTTTTATATTTTTGTAGAATCATTAATGACTTATATAAGTAATTATTATATAGTTAAAACGTTAGGAGGTGATACTATGCTTACACTTCTGACAGCGCTGATTAATTTAGCCATTGCAGCGATGACGTTGTATGGAAAGTTAATCTACAGCCCAAAGAAAAAGGTCTCCAAGCGTCGCAAGCGCTCGAAGACCCAAAGCTAGTTACATCTGAGGGGGATTGAATCCCCCTCTCCCTAACATCATTATACCCATTCAACCTCACGTTTAAAAGCTATTTTCTAGCAAAATATTCAAATCTCCTTAAAAAGTCTAAATCTACAACGCCTAGCCACTAAGCCCATCTATGTTAACGTATTTAAATTTCGATAAGGAGGTGTTCCGATGCTCGAATACGTGACGCTAGCGATTACGCTTGTTGCATTAGCGATCAGCTTATACAATCTAACCACTACCATTCGCAGCAAATAAGTAGCTTTTATTCATCCTAGCTTGAGTACTAGCGGCTTGATTCGCTCCAAAAATCAGCGCTTCCGATCTAGCCATACTATAGCTGCACCTATACTCAATAGCATCATAAGTAGCTTTTACATCTCATCTTGATATATCTACTCTTGTATATCCAATCCATTACTCCATAGTCGAACAGCTATTTATCACCCTCCTTACACGCACATATCAAAAAGCCCGCTCTATAGGCGGGCTTTCCAATTGCACTTTACATTACATTCAACGAAGCACCATCATTCAATGTGCTATCCTACATATTTCATCTTACATCATTCACCTACACTTATACCTTCAGCACCAGCTCATCCAGCTTCCGATCCTCGATCTGGATCAAAATATCTCCACTGCTCTCATCCAGACTCCAGCCAATACCACCTTCAGCCAGCTCATCCAGCGAAATACGCTCCAGCTGCTCAATCGCAGACGGTGCAAAGCCCGGCTGACGCAGTGTAAAGCGCAGATGCTGACGCTTCGCTACATACGCATCCTCGATATAATGGATCGTCAGACGCAGTGCATCCTCTTGCCCTTGCGCACGGATGTACAGCTTGGACGTCTTGCCACTTTCATAGGCAAACGTCTCGCCATCATCCTCATACAGCGTATACTCTGCACGGAAGTCTGGCTTCGCTTCTGCACCATACACATGGAAGGTGACCACATCATCGCTTTCATGATCATCGCTATATTGATGCAACGCACCCTCGGCAACAATTGCCCCTGCACGTACATAGATCGGCAGCACATCCAGCGGCGCATCCGCCAGAATGGTACGTCCACCCTCATGCTTCTCGCCCGTCCAGTAATCGTGCCATACGCCTTCTGGCAGGTAGACCGCACGGTAATCCGTATCTGGACGATACACCGGCGCAATGATCACATCCGGGCCAAAGAGGAACTGGTCGCACAGATTGGTCACCTTTGGATCATTTGGATACTCTAGCAGTAACGGGCGCATGATCGGCATTCCTGTCTGCGACGATTCATAGAATAGATTGTACAGGTGCGGCATCCAGCGATAACGCAGGCTGATATATTCGCGTACAATCTCTTCGACCTCTTCACCGAACGACCACGGCTCCTGACGCGTCGTGCCCAGTGCCGAGTGGTTACGACAATACGGGAAAAATACACCCATTTGCGTCCAGCGTACAAGTAGCTGTGCCGATGTATGATAGGCGAATCCGCCGATATCCGGGCCAGCAAATGGTAGACCGGACAGCCCCATATTCAGCACCATCGGAATCGCCATCGCCATATGCTCCCAGAAGCTACGATTATCGCCTGTCCAGATCGCCGCATAGCGCTGAATACCGGAATAACCCGCGCGTGTCAGAACAAAGGGACGTCGTCCATTCATATGACTCTTCATGCCTTCATAGGTCGCACGTGACATCAGCATACCGTATAGATTATGGATTTCCTCATGGGTCACCGGATCGCCATCGTTCAGATGCATCACATCCGGGTCCATCGTTTTCAGCGTATTAAATACCGCTGGCTCGTTCATATCATTCCAGATGCCATCGATACCGAGCGAGGTATAGAATTCGTGCTGATCGCCCCACCATTTAGCGGTACGGGTCTCGGTAAAGTCAGGAAATGCACTCGTTCCCGGCCATACATCACCAAAATAAATATCGCCCTCCAGACGGCGGCAGAAATGCTCCTCCTGCACACCTTCGCGGTAGATTTTGTATTTCGGGTCTTTTTTCACGCCTGGATCGACGATCGGTACGATGCGAATACCCATCTCACGCAGCTCCGCAATCATGCCCTTCGGATCAGGGAAACGAATTTTATCAAACGTAAATACACGATACTCATCCATATAGTGAATATCCAGATAGATCACATCGCAAGGAATTTGTTTATCGCGGAAATTACGCGCTAGCTCCATCACTTCAGTCTGGTTCATGTAGCTATAACGGGACTGATGATAACCGAGCGACCATTTGGGCGGTAAAGTAATCCGTCCCGTCAGCGCAGTATAACGACTCACCACATCCTTCAGCTCCGGGCCATAGATAAAATAAATATCGTACGCGCCAGTCATACAACCAATCGTATACGCCACACCATGCGAACGCATATCGAATTCCGAGCGTCCCGGGTTATCAAGGAACACACCGTAGTTGATGCCGCTATGCATATGAATCAACAGCGGAATAGATTCGTACAGCGCCTCAATCTCTGGCATATGCGGTGCATACACATCCGTATTCCACATCGTGTACCGCTCACCGCGCTTGTCCAGAAAGCTCGACTTCTCGCCCAGTCCATAAAAGTGCGAGTCCTCCTGCATATTAAATAACGCACTGGTTGCACCACGCGGGCTCCAGCTCAATGTCTCCTGACGAGCCACCTCAATGCCTTCTTTATTCGTAACCGTTAGTGCAAACGTTTGTTTATCAATAGAAACCGTCAGCTCTCCTGTTAGAAAGCTCAGTTGCTGTTCATTGTCTTCAATCTCCGGCTTAAAAATTTCCTTCGGTGGCAGGACAGCAATCGTTGTAGTCAGATCAATGACACCCTCGCCAAACACCTTAAAACGAAACTCTGTTGGTGAAAAAAACACCAGCGCAGCCCCTGCCTTTTGACCGTGGCACAAGTAAGCGCCATCATATTCGCGCCAGTCGCGTAGCTGTCCGAATGTGTTCCAGACCTCTTGTATGACCGGGGCGTCGGCTTTGTCGGGGTGTATCGCTTCGCTTGTATCTTCCATCATTAGTTTTTCCCTCCATGGCTGGTATTTTGAAATAAGGCACAGATTGGGGCAAGCCGCCTGGATGATCGTACGGTGAATGGGTCCTGGTGAAGGGTCTGTTCAGGAGTAGAGCGGCTATTAAGTATAAAATGTATATAAGCCGTCTGCCCTGCCTTCAATCTGCCGATAGAGAAAAATTTCTCCTTGATAGGATGCATTATAGCATTTGTGCTAACGTTTGCACAATAACTGTTTGTACATTCATGTGAAAGCCGGATGATCCACTTTTGATAGATCATCCGGCTGGGTTTGAGAATGGTACTATTGAGTTTGTAGACGTGTGCTTTTGAGTGGGCACCACTCCGGGAAGGAATAAGGGGACGGACTCTGGTATCGCACAGGAATCTACGGAGTAGGAGAGAAATGTAGATTCCCGTGCTCAAATATCGTCCTTACCCCTTATTTCCTTCCCTCCGTTCTGTGCGACTTGCATCAGATCATACAAACCAAATAATTTCCATTTGTCATTTATGCAAGGTTGTTGATATATCGCATTCTTTTTATATCGTTGGATGAGCAATTATTTTATTAGTACTTTGTTTACTAACGCAATTGCAGATTGACCCATTGCTCCTGCATTTGCTGTAGCATCTCCTCGCGATTTAGCTCACCGGCGAGGTAGGCTTGCATGGTGCTGGCGTAGTCTTTGCTTAGTCCCATCGGGAATTTGGGGAAGATCCATGGGAGGATTTTACCTGCATCGTTGTAGCGGACGATGTCGGCGCCGATGGGGCCTAGCTGCTTGTCTGTTGTTTTGATGCTTTTGAAGGCTGGGACGAATTTGAATTCGTCGGTGATGTAGTGACGACCGGTGTCTGAGGTGACAAGCCAGTTCAGGAATTCTTTCGCTTCCTGTTTTACTGGAGAGTCTTTGTAGATCACCCAGTTGTTTGGCACGCGGACGAACAGGCGGTCGTTTTCTTCTTTGTTATTGTTGATTGGCATTGGCATGAGACCGATATTCATGTTTGGCTTGATGCCATCGATCTGTACCTGTGTCCAGTTGCCCTGCTGCATCATCGCCGCTTTGCCGTTGGCGAACAGCGTTACCTGCGTATTATAGTCTGTGGTCAGTGGGTTCGGGTTACCGTACTGTACCATAAGATCGAGCAGGTTCAACCACTCATTGAACTTTTCGTTACCCGGAATTTGTGCGGTTCCGTTATCCAGCTCTTCGATGAATTTGTTCGGATCCGGCTGGTGGGAGAACGGAATCGTTACATTGTGATTGCCCAGCACCCACCACTCCTGAAAGCCGTTGGAAAATGGCGTGTAGCCTGCTGCCTTGAGCTTTTCGCATACAGCACGAAGCTCATCGATTGTGGTTGGAACTTCTTTGATACCTACTTTTTCAAAAATATCCTTATTGTAAATAAAGCCGTAGCCTTCCAGACCGTTCGGCTGACCGTAGATGTGTCCGTCCTTACTGATCTGGTCGGCTGCACCGTCTACCAGATCGCTAACCCAAGGCTGGTCGGACAGATCCTCCAAATACTCCTGCCACAGATTCAGCTCCTCGTCCCCACCATTGGTGAAAATATCCGGCACATCGCCTGCGGCAAATTTGGCTTTCAGCGATGCGGCATAGTCTGCACCACCGCCGACGGACTGAATTTGTAGCTCCACATCGGGGTGCTGCTTTTCGTATTCGACCTTGAGCTTGGCAAGCGCATCTGCAATCTCGACCTTACCCTGATAAATTTGAATTACCTTTTTCCCGCTGGATGAAATATGGCTGTTGTTGTTATTGCCGCAGCCTGCGACGATAAGCGCCATGATCGTCAGCAACATCAGGGGAGTAAGCCACCGTTTTTTCATGCAAAGGTCCTCCCGTCCGTAGATTTCTTTGTTAATTTGCCTGTTGCCTGTCCGTACACTGTGCTTCTGATCTGCCTGTACGCTATAGTTCGCGAATACTTTTATAGTCGCGCACGTTAATGGTTATGCAGGTTTCTAGTTCATTCACTACTCGTTCCTAATGAGTATGTTCATCTCATAATGATTTGTGCATTAGCTTGAATAAACATGAACCGTTGCATCGCTGGGCAACTTGCTCATTCATATGAACACTTTCATCCTATACATTCCATCCTTATGGATGAATCGATCCATAGGAGTCTCAGTTAACCGCCCACTTTACCCTTTTACCGATCCAGCTGTAATCCCTTGAATGATATATCGCTGCAAGAACAGGAAGAAAATAATAATCGGCGTAATCCCAAGCACCAGCGCTGGTAACGCCATATCCCATTGCTTGGTGTATTGCCCGAAAAAGCTATACGTCGCAATCGGAATCGTCCGTAGCTCTGGACTCGACAGAATGAGTGACGGTAGCAAATAGTCATTCCAGATCCACAATGTATTCAAAATGATAACGGTCACAAACATCGGCATCATCAGCGGACAGACGATACGGAAAAATACACCATAGCGATTCGAACCGTCCACCCGTGCTGCCTGCTCAATCTCCAGCGGCACAGTCTTCACAAAGCCGTGGAACAGAAACACCGACAATGGCGCACCAAAGCCCAGATAGCTAATGATCAGACCGGTACGGCTGTTATTCAGACCATATTTACTCGCCATCTCCACCAGCGGCAGCATGATCGATTGAAATGGAATGACCATCGCCGCGACAAATACAAAGTACAGAATCTGATTAAATCGACTCGGCTTACGTACCATCTGGTAGGCTGCCATCGAGCTAATCAATACGAGGAAAATATTACTCACTACCGTAATAATGAGCGAGTTCCCAAATGCAGACGGGAAATCAATCGCCTTCCACGCCTCTGCATAGTTACTCCACACAAACTGCTGTGGCCATGATGCCGAATTGGATAAAATATCACCGAACGACTTGACCGAGTTCACCACGAGAAAGTAGAACGGAATGAGGAAGATCAAGCCGACGATAACGACGATAATTTCCAAAATTAAAGTACGAACGGTATATTTGCTCTGTACGTCCATTACATCTCAACCTCCCTGCTCTTGGTCGCACGTACCTGAATGGTCGTAATGATCGCTACGATGATGAAGAAAATAACGGCCTTCGCTGTCCCTAATCCAAGACGGTTATTCGTGAAGGCTTCATTGTAAATATCGAGCGCTACCGATTCGGTCGCTTTGAATGGCCCCCCTGCGGTGAGTGCGAGGTTCAGGTCAAACATTTTAAATGCCCATGAGATCGCCAGGAACAGACAGATCGTTACGGCTGGCATCACAAGCGGCAAAATGATATGACGGATCACCTGCATCCGGTTCGCCCCATCAATCTCAGCCGACTCCAATACATCCTTAGGAATATTGTTGAGCGAGGAAATGTAGATAACCATCAAATAACCCGCCGTCTGCCATACAAAGACGATCACAATTCCCCAGAACGAGGTCGCCCGATCACCGAGCCACGGTAGATTGAATAGACCAATCCCTGTCGCTTCGCCAACGGCTGCAAAGCCGCGAATAAAAATAAACTGCCAGATAAAACCGAGCAGCAAGCCCCCGATCATATTCGGCATAAAGAAGATCGTACGCATCATATTTCGTGTGCGAATCGGTTTGGTCAGTACATATGCGAGAACAAAACCGAGTAAATTCGTCAGCAAAATACCAACCACCGTAAAGCGAACGGTAAACCAGAACGCATTACGAAAATCGGGGTCCTTGGTCAGGATATGCGTATAGTTCTCAATCCCAATAAAATTAATTTGGCGCGAAATCCCATTCCAGTCGGTAAACGAGTAATACACGCCCAGAAAGAACGGAATGAGCACGATCAAAATAAAGAAAAATGTCGCCGGGCCCACAAATACAATCTGGTGAAGCCATTGCAATAACCGCTTACGCCCAGCGCTTTTGGCGGCACCCTGTGTTGCCTCCGATACCCTGATATCGTTCATCATCTCAACCCCTTTAGCATCAGCATTTTCCTTCGGCATAGTTGTGGAAATCGTCCTGTTCGTATGTATACTGCGATGAACAAGCTACGCCAAAAATTGATAGACCATTTCCATATTTTCAATCGCAATATATTGTTATATACCCAAACATTGTAAAATTGATGTCGATGTTTGAGGAAAATTTGGTAGCGTTATCATTTGGGAGTTGATTAGATTAAACATGGGTGTTGGGGTGGGCACCACTCCGGCAAGGAATAAGGGGACGGACTCCGGTATCGCACAGGAATCTATAGAGTAGGATCAAATTGTAGATTCCCGTGCTCTGAAACGGTAAGATATTTTGCTTCGCAAAAATCACTTTTTCATTGAACCCCGTGTTAGAAAGTCGCTAACACTATAAGTCGTCCGTTCCCCTTATTTCCTTGCCTCCGTTCAGTGCTCCTTGCAACATGACGGTTTAAGTCTAGTAACTCTTTTTAGCAGCAATGATTACTTTAAGATGAAATACTGAGATTTTCTTTTAAAATACAAAGCATCTTGTTAGCGATACCTCAATTGCAGGGTATATAATTAACGTACTGTCCTCTAACAGCACTATTACCTTTGAACAAGGAGGCAATTCATTTGAGAAAACTGAATATGTATCGCTGGCTGAACGTGATTGGCATTGTGGCGGTGCTTGTGGTGAATTACATGGCATCGGCGCTACGGCTGTTCGGGAGGGACACGGGGGATATTTCGGATCAGTATCAGCTGTATATTACACCTGCTGGCTATGCGTTCTCGATCTGGTCGATCATTTATCTGCTGTTGATCGGGTTTGTCATTTACCAGTTCCGCAATCGCGAGGATAGCCAGGAATCGGTGCTCACGATTGGGCCGTGGCTGTTTTTGAACTCGCTCTGTAATATTGGCTGGTTGATGCTATGGCATACGTTGCAGCTTGAGATTGCAGTGCTTGTGATCGTATTGCTACTCGTCACACTTATCGTGCCGTATCTGAAGATTCGCCGAATCGTTCATCCAACGATGGGACAGATCTGGTTCGTGAAGCTACCTTACAGCATTTACATGGGCTGGGTATCGGTCGCTACGATTCTAAATGCCGGGATCGCACTTAGTAAAAATGAATGGTCAGGCTTTGGACTTTCACCGACTGTCTGGTCAGTCATAGGTCTGGTTGTTGGGGCGCTCATTGCGCTATTAATTAGCTACCGTTTCCGTGATAGCATCTATCCGCTTGTATTCGTCTGGGCGTATGTGGCGATTGCGATGAAGCACCCGGATATTCAGACGGTATGGTGGACATCGCTAGTTATTGCTGCTCTGCTGCTGGTGGCAGCAATCTGGATGTTCTTTGTACGGAATAATGCGAGGGACTGACGAAAATTCATAGGATTGAGCTATTGAATGAATGGCTGCGTATTCTGCTACACCTCTGCGTCGATTTTGTCATTTCATTCCGCTTTAAAACTATAAAAGCTTTGCCTGCACAGATACCGGAAGGTGATACACCGGAACCTGTATGAAGGCAAAGCTTTTATTCGTATATCCATTTTTACATCCTGACTTCAAATTACGTATTCATCGTCATTACTTCTTGAGCGCAATAACTTCAATCTCCACCAGTGCATCCTTTGGCAGACGAGCGACCTGTACGGCGCTGCGTGCTGGATAAGGCTCCTGGAAAAATTGACCGTAAATCTCATTCATTGCAGCAAAGTCATTCATATCGTGCAGGAACACGGTTGTTTTTACAACCTGATCCAGACTGCTGCCTGCTGCTTCCAATACAGCAACGACATTTTGCAGAGCGACACGCGCTTGCTCCTGTACGCCCTCTGCCAGCTCACCACTTACCGGGTCAAGACCTAGCTGACCGGAAGCGAAGATGAACATACCTGTATCAATCGCCTGGGAATACGGGCCCAGTGCGCCCGGTGCACGATCGGTTGCAATCGGTTGTTTGCTCATAGATTAACGTCCTCTTTTCGTATGGATTCGTGAAGGATGACGTGCCAGATATGCCTGTAGATCAGCTAACGGCTCGTCATTTTTCTTCACAGGGATCATCTTCATTTATTCTATCGGGCGAATCTTGCATTGGCAACCATTCGATATTTTTCTTACAGAGTGGATTAAACTATATGAAGTTCTTACAAAAGTTCTTACAAAAGTTCTTACAAAAGTTCTTACAAAAGTTCTTACAGAAGTTCTTACAGAAGTTCTTACAGAAGTTCTTACAGAAGTTCTTACTCAAGTTCTTGTAGAAGTTGTTGTCGCAGTTCTTCTATAAGCTCCTGTGCAACGTTTATAAAATTAAGAATATCGCTTCGACACCTCTATACACCGATCCACCTTCATTTTTCATAAGCACGTCAGCTGTACTCTTCACCGTATCGGCAAATACAGTGAAAAGGTACTGCCCTGCCCCTCTGTACTTTGTAAACGAAGATGACCGCCCAGCAGATGTGCCAGATCGCGGCTGATCGACAGGCCCAGTCCAGTACCACCATATTGACGTGTAATTGACCCGTCCGCTTGCTGGAAGGCTTCAAAAATCAGCTGGTGCTTGGCATCAGCGATACCAATTCCGGTATCGGTCACATCGAAGACGATCCAGCTTAGCGACTCATCGCCCGTGTGTTCTTCCTCCACGCGAATACATAGCGTCACACTGCCTTCTCTGGTGAATTTGAACGCATTCGCCAGCAGGTTACGTAAAATCTGCTGTAGCCGCTGTGAGTCCGATAAAATAATTTCAGGCAATGGCTGCTCCTGAAGGATATGAAACTGCAAACCTTTACGTTCCGCAGTCATCTCGAAGTGCATATGCAGCAGCTCTGGTATTTCGCTCACATTCACTTCCTCCTGGACGATCTCTAGCTTTCCTGCCTCCACCTTAGACAGATCAAGCACGTCATTGATCAGCTCCAGCAGATCAAGTCCAGAACGGTAGATCATACCGCTATATAGCTTCGTTTCGCCCGGTGTACGCTCATATTCCTGCTCTGACATCATTTGCGCCAGATTAATAATACTGTTCAGCGGTGTACGCAGCTCATGCGACATATTCGCTAGAAATTCGGATTTGTATTGGGAGGATAACAACAGCTGATGAGCACGCTCCTCCAGCACATGATGTGCCTCCTGCAATTCTTCCGTTTGCCGGGACAGCAGACGATTGGCATGCTCTAGCTGTAAACGACGCTGCTGCTCCATATGAAATTCACGTAGCAGAAGCATCATGACCATACTCAAAAAAATACAGATCGGCAGCATAATCGGTACAATTTCGACCAAATACAGCTTAAACGGCAACAGTCCGATCAAGGCCAGAATCGCAACATTTACAATATTAACGATCAGCACGGTGATGGTGCCTTTGACCGCTAATCGCAGGCGACTTTTCCGCATCCATATGTTAAGCAGCGCACAGACGATCCCCAGCGTCGTGGCATTAATGAATCCGATCAGTGCCGCCTCGGAAATGCCAAACGTAAACCGCATGAGTCCAATCCCGAGCCCGATCACGATAATGACGGATGGGCGTGCATACACCATCGCCGCGACGATCAACGGCACAAAGCGTAGATCAAAGATTAGATTTTCCGGTAAACGAAAGCCGAAGAACGAGCTAAGCCAACCAGCGAAAATAAGTAGAATGACAGAAAGGATATATTTTAAGCGAGGTGATACACGAGTCAGGCCGTATTTGTACAATAGATTCGCCAGATAGGCTAGCGTAATCATCATACCGGCATTCATCAGGAAGTTCTTTACAAATTCCATTTGCTCACTCCTGAGTTAGGATAGGATAGGTATTAGATATTGGGTCTGCTATGGACAGCGATTCTCGTATGTATTGATATACGTGAGGCTGGATGATTTGTAAAATAATTGGTAATGTTCCTGTTTATCATACCACATAATTGTGGGGATTCCTCCCTTTTGCCGTTATACGCCTTCTGTTATGATGAGTGAAGTGTACATCCTGTGTACACCTTGATCATACGAGCGGTGTCTGCTTGAAAGGACACCTACAGAGGAGGCTATTATACGACAATGAAATTCCGTGTATCTGCTGTGCAATATCATCTTCATACGATAGCTTCTTTCGACGAATTTGCAGCGCAGGCAACGCATTATGTGCGTACTGCGCAAGAATTTGATGTCGACTTTATTTTATTTCCAGAGTTTTTCACGACGCAGCTCCTATCGATCGGTGATGAGAATGGCGTAGCGCTTGGTATTGAGCGTCTGCCCGAATTCACCGATGCCTATATCGAGCTGTTCCGTGGTCTGGCTAAAGAAACCAATACTCATATTATCGGCGGCACCCATGTGATTGAAAAGGGCGGCAAGCTATATAATACGGCGCATCTATTTTATCCAGATGGACGTGTAGCTGCTCAGCCTAAGCTCCATATCACCCCAACCGAGGTGACCGAGTGGAATATGTCTGCCGGAGATGAGCTGAATGTGTTCGAGACAGACAAAGGTACGATTGCGCTACTCACCTGCTACGATATTGAGTTCCCTGAGATTGTACGGATGGCAAAGGCACGCGGCGCAGATGTGATCTTCTGTCCATCGTGTACTGACGATCGCCACGGCTTCCACCGTGTTCGGTATACGAGCCATGCGCGTGCAGTGGAAAATCAGGTGTATGTAGTAACGACAGGCACGATTGGCTCCCTGCCAACGGTTGACTTTATGCGTGGTAACTTCGGACAGGCAGCCGTGATTACACCAAATGATGTACCATTCCCACCTCGCGGCATTCTGGCGGAGGGTGAGATCAACGACGATATGATCATTACCGCTGATCTTGATCTAGAATTACTCTACAAAGTACGTGAAAAGGGCTCGGTAACCACATGGCGGGATCGCCGTACTGATCTGTATACCGATTGGAGCTGATTCGCGATGAACCGGACAGTACAGCACTATGCCAAAGCCTGCTATGTGTACCATGATAAGCATCCGCATCCCGCAACCGTGCGTTCCTATACAGTCGAGGATTTTGAACAGCTGATTGCGATACAGGCAGCCGCCTTTCCCCCACCTTATCCAGAGGAGCTATGGTGGAATCAGGAGCAGCTTCATGAGCATATTACTCGCTTCCCACAGGGAGCGCTCTGCGTCGAGATCGATGGCAAGCTGGCAGGATCGATGACCGGACTGGTGATTGCCTTTGACGAAGCTCATCCGCAGCATACATGGGAGCAGATTACCGATCATGGCTATATCCGCAATCATGATCCACAGGGCGATACCTTGTATGTGGCTGATCTATGTGTGCATCCCGATTATCGTCAGTGGGGACTGGGCAAGCTGCTGATGCAATCGATGTATGAGGTAACTGCCGCACTGGGGCTCAAGCGATTACTCGGTGCAGGTCGTATGCCTGGCTATCATCGGGTAGCAGATCGTTACTCCCCAGCGCAATATGTCGAGCGTATTACTTCCGGTGAGATGTATGATCCGGTTATTTCGTTTCTTATGCGCTGTGGACGTACGCCGCTAACGGTAATTGCAGATTATCTGGAGGATGAAGAATCGCTGAATCATGCTGTTTTAATGGAATGGAAAAATCCACTACCCCCAGCACAATCCTAAGGAGGATAACATGACGATGGACTATATTCGTATTACACATATTGATGATCCCTTATTTGCTGATATGCATGCTCTGATGGGACATATTTTCCCACCGGAGGAAGTGCTGGAATTTGAATTATGGCGCGAGCCGCTGGAAGACCCGGGTATTCGTGTTTTTGTCGCAGTGCATGAAGGACGCGTTGTAGGCGCAACAGAGTATCGGTATTATGAGGACGATAATGTAGCAATGACGGATTTTACAATCATTGGTGAACCCGGTCTTGGTATTGGGCCGTTTCTAGCTCAGCATCGTCAGCAGGATCTACAGCAGCTGGCTACAGCCAATGGTAAGGAGCTATTCGGAATGTTTGCTGAGATCTATGACCCTTATCGTGCCGAGCGTCATGAATTTGGCGGCGTGAAGCCGATGGACCCGTTCGTTCGCCGTGAGGTGCTGGCGCATCTAGGCTATCGCAAGCTGGACTTTACGTATGTGCATCCATCCTGGAACAATGATGGCGAAGCGGTATCTGAGCTGGATCTGTGTTTCCTTGCGTATGAGGCGAATACCCACTCTCTGCCTGGCGCACTGATCGAAAAGTTCCTGCGTCGTTATTATGCGGTGCTGGAGCAAAAGCCTGCGGCATGGGAGGATATGGTGAGCGAGGTTGGTAAGCGACAGCAAGTTGAATTATTGCCGCTATAAATTATCATTGGGGTTATAGATTTTGTTTGATTACGATATACATGGTATATGCATTTTGCACGATAAGTTGTAACTACTACGTGTTGTGTTTATCACTTGCAGACTACAGAAATAACTAAAGCGTTCTTCTCCAATCTATAACGGAAAAGAACGCTTTAGTTTTGTATATTACAACTAATGCTAGTCATATTAGCGATCATGTTGAGGTTTGTACAAAATAAAATATTTGTGCGTTTTATTGAATTATAGACTTACAACTACTGTGGTATTGGTCAGCTCGCACTATATCACGTTGAGGAGTACAACTTTATTGATCCGAAAATAAAAACAGACGGCTGTAGTCCCTTTGCAGGATACTACAGCCGTCCTTTATGTTATGTGCCTTCTATGTCGTTGTCACATGCAATGTAATACTAACGCACTTTGGGCAAACTTGCAACCCCTTTTACGAATATAATTGCCATTTGGTAAATATTACATATTTGTAATTTTTGTGTTTGCAATTTAATTGTAAGCAAGCAAAAGTTCATACTACACCGTTAAATGCAAGCATCGACTATGGTAACATAATAGAGACCATTGGATAGAGTATGCCAGCCTATCCTATAGGATACGTCTTACAGCCTGAAAAATAAGGGTAAATGCTGCAGACGTATGTTAGCATACTTACGTGATCCTAAGAAGGTTATCGTTGCTCGGAAGGAGAATGAATGTTGAAGACAAATTTTTATCGTAATTTGATTATTATACTGCTCTGCCTGGTCGCAGGCATTGTGGATGTGATCGGTTATCTGAATCTGGGACGGGTGTTCACCGCCAATATGACCGGGAATATTATCATTATGGGCATGGCGATTGGTAATCTGCATACCGTATCCTTTCTGCGTTCGGGTGTCGCATTTGCTGGCTTTATCGCGGGCAATGCGATCGCAAGACTATTTTTAGGAAGCCGTAAGCCAGATGGCCCGTGGTCGTCTCGTCTGACGATACTGGTCGTCATTCAGCTGATCTTTTTCCTGATCTTCGCCCTGCTAGCACGTGATCTATTGATTCCAGCAGTGGAATATAGCTTAATCGTTCTACTCAGCTTCACGATGGGTATGCAGACGACGATGGCGCGTCGACTGGGCATCGCCGGAATATCGACGACGGTACTGACGAACAATATGGCGAGTGTGGTGGAGGATGTGACGGCACATCTGCGCCAGCTTGCACGCCGAGATGGAACAGCTGCGCGTGAGAGCTGGCCTGTCGCAGAGACATTGCTGCGCGTACTGGCAATCCTTGTTTACGGCGGTGGAGCCGTGATCGCGACCGTTGTGGAGCAGCGGATTCCACTAATCGCCATCTGGATCGTGATCGTGACGATGCTGATCGTGCTGGGGATCGTACTTGCTGTCTTTCATCGTAAAAAACAGCTGAGTGAAAGCAAATAATACTAGCTCTATACGTTCGATATGTGCTCTATGTATTCATTGTGATTTCGTATCATTTTGGATGGATGAACTCTATAGTAATTGAAGCACTTAGAGCACTTAGAGCACTTAGAGCCCCACTACACTGCATCTGCTCCTTATATTCCCTCTTCATGAAACCGAACCGTGCAAAATGATGCGTATTCTTTTATAATTAGATAGTATACCTAATTATTTTGATTCTGGTTCATTTATCCTTTACTTCAAAAGCTACACCGCTATCACAGATCGAATCCTTTTTTCATTTGGAAGCAACCAAGCTTTTTTGGGTAATGGAGATTACTGTCGAACCGAGATTCATGCATACCAACACTATAGAACCGGGTGGTTATCAGAACCTATGAGAAATATATGGAGCATTTACAAATCCGACTGGAAAAATCTATTTAGCGTCTCGACCGGCATTCTGCTGGCTGTGGCGATTATGCTGCTTCCGTCGGTGTACGCCTGGTTTAACATCAAAGCGATGTGGGACCCGTACAGCAATACGTCCGGCATTATTATTGCCGTGACCAATGAAGACAAAGGCACGAAAATTCAAGATAAGGACGTGAATGTAGGGGAGCAGGTCGTCACCAATCTCAAGCAGAACAAAAAGCTAGGCTGGACGTTTGTCGATGAAGACCAGGCGAAGCGCGGATTGGATAATGGCGATTATTATGCGACCATCCTCATTCCGCCGGACTTTTCCGAGAAGATCGGTAGCATACTGACCGATGATCCGGTGAAGCCAGAGATCGTTTATACCGTGAATGAGAAGATTAGCGCGATTGCGCCTAAGATCACGGACAAGGGCGCAACCACATTGACGCAGGAGATCAGTGAAGAATTTATCGAGACAGCCAGTGAAGCGGTACTCACCAAGATGAAGGATGCTGGCATCAAGCTGGAAGAAGAACTGCCGACGATCCGTAATATTGAAAATAAGATTTTAACGCTAGAGGCACGTTTGCCGGAGATTAATCAGTTTGCCGAT
Organism: Paenibacillus hunanensis; assembly: GCF_034055775.1. Lineage (NCBI taxonomy): Bacteria > Bacillati > Bacillota > Bacilli > Caryophanales > Paenibacillaceae > Paenibacillus > Paenibacillus hunanensis. The sequence goes on from NZ_CP139194.1 coordinate 5,246,861, forward strand.
CAGGCGCTCGTGCTGGAGAAAAAGCTGCCTGAAATAAATGCGCAGGCGCAGAAGATCGTAGAGCTGCAAAAACGACTGCCCGAGATCGAGCAAGCCGGACAAATGATCCTGAAGGTCGAGCAGAATCTGCCCAAGATCAAGGAAGCAGGAAATGCCATTTTAGAGCTGCAAAAGCGCTTGCCTGAGATTCGTAAAGCTGCCGATAAAGTGAACGAGCTGGATGCGAATTTTTATAAGGTAGAGGATGCGCTGAATCAGGCGATTACCGATGCCGACAAGCTCGCAAGCATCATTGCAACCGCGCAACAGACATTGCCAAAGGTGCAGGAGATTACGAATATCGGTGCAGACTTTAGCGATCGAGTGAATACATTCCTGAATGATAATGATGGTGCATTCGATGCGATCGCTCCGGTCATTCGTCAAAATCTCGTGCTGCTACAGCAGACTGCCGATGCAACGACGCAGCTTGTCGATGCAGTTGATAACGCCAATATTGATCCGCAAACTGCGCTGGATACGTTATCCTTCGCTGAAACGAGACTGACACGCGGTGCTGCGATCGTTGAACGTATTACTGACCTGCTGACGAGACTCAACAATGTGCTGCCGAATCAACCACTGAGCGATCGGATTAGCCGTCTGAACAGCATCCATGATCTGATGGAGCGCCAGATTGCGCTTGTACAGGGCATTAGCGATGCGATCCGTAATGGACAGCAGCCGGCACGCGATATTCTCGATAATCTGCGTCAGCTCTCCACGCAGACGAGTGATGCGCTTGGCGATCTGATCTCCGTTTACGATTCGCAGATTGTACCTGATATTAACAAGGGTCTCGACAATCTGAAAACGGTCGCTCGCGACGCATCCGACGTGCTGCACACGGCTAATAACACATTACCTGATATCGCAGCCGTACTAAGCGATGCGCAGAGCGGCGTTGCCTTTGGACAGCAGGAGCTGGCACGAATTAAGCAGGACTTGCCGCAGATTCGCGCCAAGCTTCACGATGCGAATGAGCTCATTCAGAGCCGAATGGATCAATTTGACGAGCTGGTGAATACGGCGGCCAGCTTCGTGAACAATGATCTGCCTGGCATTGAAAATAAAGTACATGAAGCCGCCAACTTTGTGCGTAATGATCTCCCACGCGCGGAGAAGGAATTGAACAAAATTACCGATTTGATTCAAAACAAGCTACCTGAAGCAGAAAGTGCCGTGCACAAGGTCGGCGACTTTGTACGCAACGATCTGCCCGGTCTGGAGAAATCGGTTCATAATGCAGCCGATAAGGTACGCTTGCTGAAAAATAGCGATAGTGAGCTATCACAGATCATCAAATGGCTCAAGGGCGATATCCAGCAGGAAAGCGACTTTCTATCCAGCCCGGTCGAGCTGAAGCAGGTTCGCACGTACCCGATCCCGAACTATGGCTCGTCGATGTCGCCATTTTATACCACCTTATCGATCTGGGTCGGCGGGATGCTGCTCATCTCCATGTTCAAGGTCGAGGTCGAAGATCCGGAACGACGCTTCCGTCCGTATCAAGTATACTTCGGACGTCTCGCTACGTTTATGACGATCGGACTGGTGCAGGCATTTGTAATCTCGATGGGGGATATCTTCATCCTCGGTGCATATGTCGCAGACAAAGCGTGGTTTGTCGCGATGAGTATGCTGATTAGTATGGTATTTGTTACGATGGTATACACGCTTGTATCCGTATTTGGCAGTATTGGTAAGGGGCTGGCGATTATCTTTCTCGTCTTGCAATTTTCCAGCTCCGGCGGAACCTTCCCGGTTAGCATGACCGGTACGTTTTTCCAGGCGATCCATCCGTGGTTCCCCTTTACGTATGCTGTGGAGCTATTACGCGAAACGGTTGGCGGTATGCTGATGTCGATCGTTTACCGAGACATTCTGTATCTGATCGGGTTTATGCTATTGTTCATCCTGTTTGCACTCTTGCTTAAAAAGCCACTGGGGCCGTTGACGGAAAAGATGGCAGAGAAAGCGAAGAAAACCAAACTCATACCTTGATTGGGGCGTGAGGGGACTACGCTGTGACTTTTGCTTGGGAGTGGGCACCACTTCGGCAAGGAATAAGGGGACGGACTCCGGTATCGCACAGGAATCTACGAAGTAGGATCGAATTGTAGATTCCCGTGCTCAAAAGTCGTCCTTTCCCCTTATTTCCTTGCCTTCGTTCTGTGCTGCTCGCAGCAAAAGTTGTGTATGTCCTCTCACGCAATTGGCGGTTAGCAGGAAGTGCCCTTAATGCATTCGCGGTAAGGGCATTCGTTGCATGGAGTGCATGTAGGTACATTGACTGCGTTATTGACTCACTTTCGATACAAAAAAAGCACCTATATCCAACCCCAAAACAGCAAAAAGGTCTGATCCTTTTAAAGGATCAGACCTTTTTGCTGTTTCGTTATCGTCCAAATGAGGTTTTTGATAGTAGGTAGGTTGCAAGTGAATGAGGTTATATCCATTATTGAATGCAGGATATGACATTTTGTACGCTTATTCGATGGGAGTAGCTTTATATAGATGGGCACTCTATTAATCCGTACACGCTATACATTCACTGCGCTTCAGCGTTGTGTAGCTCCTGCTGCTTGCGGCGGTAGTCTTCGATGAATAGGGTGGCGAGTTGGGGGTCCCACTGGGTGCCTCTGCCTTCTTCGAGAATCATGATCGCGCGATCCTTAGGCATTCCTTTACGGTAAGGGCGGTCGGAGGTCATGGCGTCGAAGGCGTCGGCTACGGCGATGATGCGTCCGAATAGCGGGATGCTGTTTCCTTTGAGTCCATCAGGATAGCCTTTTCCGTCGAACCGCTCGTGATGTGAGCGTACACCTGGCAGATAAGGGCGCATGGCGTCGGCAGGCTCGACCTGACGCAGGATGCTTTCGCCCATTTCGGGATGCTTTTTGATCTGGTCGAATTCTTCATCGGTCAGCTTGCCGTCCTTGAGCAGTACGGCATCCTTGACACCGATCTTGCCGATATCATGCAGGAGCGCAGTTTTGCGGAGCTGGTCGATGTCGTATTCACATAAGCCAGCACGCAGTCCGATCTCGACCGCATAGGCAGCTACACGCTGGGAGTGACCTGCTGTATACGGATCACGAGCATCCAGTGCTGCCGCCAGTGTGGCAAAATAGCTGTCCAGTAGCTGCTGATTACGGCTATCTCGCATATTCAGTCCTCGCACCATATGATTGAAGCCGAGGATCAAACGGGAAAAGTCATCGGAATACTCGTCATGTGCAATCACGCCAAAGTCGCCTGCTTCTACACGAGACATCGCATTGAACAGATTGTTGATCGGATGCTCCACATCACGTGCCAGCAGAAAAGCACCGCACAGACTGAATACAATACTTACGCCGATGACCAGCCCTGCCCATTGCCAGTATTGCATCGCATCAATGCCTGTCATCTCCTGTAGGCGAATCTGGGCAGCCAGACTGAATAATGTAACCGGAAATACACCGATCAGGAAAATGCTCAGCTGATACTTCTGGCGCACCGTGAGATACACATGCGCTAATGCAAGTGTATCGCGACCATGCTGCTTGTACAGCTTGTCCTTGACTACACGCAACAGCGGACGAATCGTAATCGAGGTCAGGAAAAATTCAATAAACGCGTGCATACTGGCGACCATAATCGCGCCGGCGATTCCGATCCCGATGTAATACCACGGCATCGTAATCCATTGTTCCGAGATGGCCAGGCTTACCAGTGCAATAGCCGGGACGGTCAAGCCTAGAAAATGGGGCAGCATAATACGATAGATGGCGAGCTTCGGGAATCGATGGAGCTGAACATACGCACGCTCCAATTGCTCAATGCTGGCGATGTCCGCTACTAACGCTTGCCGAATCGGAGCAAGATGCTTGGAAAAGGTTATCCCTTCCAGCAGCATCATAATCATAAAGGACACCAACATAATGCCGAGTAAAATTAGATTTTGAAAGAGTGTGGTATTGATGGTGGTCATAATCATCAGCCCGCCCACCACAGCGACGGCCAGTACGGAACCCATCACGTAATTCGCAATCATTTTTCGCAGAAATTTTTTATATTCATTCACAGAGGGTTCCTCTTTTCCGCACATTAAAACCTATAGTCAGGCTCAGGTATGATGTTATTAGCCTGATCATTGGATGACGTCGATGGAGAAATGAGAGCGGTAGGATCGTTTCCAAATATAGAGTCTCACTATTATATTTCGGCAAATCGAGCCAAAAGTTGATATTTTTCTCAGTAGACTCTGGTTTTACTCCAGAATACGGAGAGCTACCGCTAGAACATAGATTGGAATGATAGGAGGGCTTAGCATGGAAGCAACTGAAATGACAAGCGATCTGATTTTACTGCTGGGCACATTGCTGCTGCTTGGCGTACTATCAGCCAAAATTTCCTCACGGTTCGGCATGCCAGCACTCGTCTTTTTTATTATCGCTGGGATGATTCTGGGCCGATTCATTTATTATGATAATGCGTTTATTACGCAGTGGTTTGGTGTACTTGCACTCGTTATTATTTTGTTTGAAGGTGGGATGCAGACCGATTTCCGGCAGATTCGTCCGATTATACGCCCTGCACTATCGCTGGCGACGATCGGCGTGCTGCTGACAGCATTTGTGATCGGATATTGTGCACATCTCATTCTCGGTGTGAGTTTACTGGAGGGGATGCTATTCGGCTCGATTGTCGGCTCAACCGATGCGGCAGCGGTCTTCTCCGTACTCGGCGGCAAAAATGTACGCAGCTCGCTCACCTCCACACTGGAGGCTGAATCCGGCAGTAATGATCCGATGGCGGTATTCTTAACGATTATGTTCATCGAGCTCATCCAATCACCGGATACGAGCATTGTGGGCAAAATTTTGTCCTTTGTCTGGGAGATGGGCTTTGGACTTGTGCTTGGTCTGATTTGCGGGAAGCTCGCGGTATGGCTCATCAATAAAATTCATTTTGAGACGTCCAGTCTGTATCCGGTGCTCGCCATCTCCAGCGCCCTGTTCACGTATGGTATCAGCTCGATCACCCATGCGAGCGGCTTTCTCGGTGTATATGTGATGGCGCTGGTGATGGGGAATTCCGATCTGACGTATCGTCGTACGATTTTGCAATTTAATCAGGGGTTTGGCTGGATTATGCAGATTTTGATGTTTGTCCTGCTCGGTCTGCTCGTCTTTCCAGAGCAGCTCCCATCGATTATCTGGCAGGGTCTTGCGCTGTCGATTTTGCTGATGATCGTGGCACGTCCAATTGGCGTATTCGTCAGCCTGATGTTCAGTCAATTTAACTTTACCGAAAAGACACTGCTATCATGGGCAGGCTTACGTGGTGCGGTACCGATCGTACTCGCTACCTATCCGCTACTAGCAGGCATTGAAAATGGACAGTTATTTTTTAACGTGATCTTCTTCGTTGTTCTCACCTCGGCATTAATTCAGGGAACGACCATCTCGCCCCTTGCCGAAAAGCTGGGTCTAACGGAAACGGACAAATACGCACAGCCATCCATTATGGAGCTGGTGGCAACTGGACGCACACAGTCGGAAATCAGTCATATGACACTTACTCCGCGTAGTCAGCTCATTAATCGGCAGCTACAGGATATCGATCTACCACCAAGCGTGCTCATTACCGCTGTGCTTCGCAATGAGGATATCGTCACACCGCGTGGCGACACCGTATTGCTACCAGGCGATAAAATCTATCTGCTCGGGCCGAAAGATAAGCGTGAGGATATTCGGCGACTATTTACAGGAGAAGGGAAGCCTTCCCCATCTGCTTCATGATCAGTAGAATCTATCATTGAGAAGCAATCATGACAATTAGCACGTCAAGCGCTATACTTTCGAGCGCTCCGATCAGTAGTCCATCATACCAAAAAGGCAGTGTGTCTCTACCTCTGACACACTGCCTTTTATTCATATTCATTCGTCGTTTGTCCTATCATGGAAGCTCCAATGTGGTGCATTTATCGTGCGATCACTAAGCGGTTTCTAGGGCAACATCACCACGTGATCGCCCTGACCTAGCGATCCTACTCACTTAACCCTGATCGGCAATATTCGCTGCAAGAATAACCTGTCCGCGTGGCTGACTGCCCTTCTCATCTGGCTCCAGTGTAATCGCAATCGTATCATAATCATCCGGCTGGAACGTATAATACATCGCTCCTGTACCATCCCTTGTAAGGAATGTACCGGCACTCTGCTTTACATTGCCTTTAATTAACCAGACCTGAAATGCCTGCGAGCCTTGTAGCTTCGGCAAATTATCCGCCTGTACGAGTAAGTGCGTGCCTTTGGCATCAATTACGATCGTTGCCAATCCCTGCGCGACAATATCCTTGGCAGCCGGGCTCAGTTTGACCGCTTCATTCACCTTTAGTCCCTGACTTGGCATCGATGCCGATACAATCTTCTGCTGCAAGCTGCCCACCTCATCGCTGGTCATGGCTAGCTGCTGCTGCAAATTCCCGATTTCACCGCGCAGATTACCAGCATACATACCGATAAAGATAGCGGCAGCGACAGCGATAGCGGTAGTCATCTGCCAGATTGTCGCCTTATTACGTGCGCTACTGCGTCGTCCGACACTAGCTGTCTCCGTACGTGACGGTGTTGGTTTTGCTGTTGGTGCTTCGGTTGCTGTAGGGATCGTGCTGCGCTCTGTTTGCTGTGGTCTAACAGACGCTGTATTGGACAGTGCAGCGTGCGATACTTCTGCTCCTGCTGTTGTATTTGCTACAGTATCCGCCTGCCCCAACTGCTGCTGATCCTCTGCAAATACACGTTCCAAAATACGATTCTTCATGCCCTGTGGCGGCTCTATTAATTCAACGGATAATGGCAAAAATCCGACAACTTCGCGCAACTCCTCAACAGCGAGACGGCATTCCTTGTTATCCTTCATATATGCCTCAAATCGCTCCTGTTCTTCACGATCCAGCCCGCCGAGTACATACATTTCGACCATATCCATCCACTCATGGTGTTTGTGTTCATTATTCATATGCGTTTCCCCCCTTTACCGCTTCAGCAAGCTTCCCATGAAGCTGCCGTATCGCAAGTCTGACCCTGCTTTTAACGGTTCCAAGCGGAATGCTAAACTTCTCGGATACTTCATGCTGCGTCAATCCTTGAAAATAAATTGACTCGATGACCTGCTGCTGTTCTTCACGGAGTTCCAACATTGCTTCACGAATACGCTGGCGTTCAAAATTCATTGCCACCTCTTGCTCCACATCGGCGCCGGTATCCGGAAGAACCTGCAGAGCTTCATCACCGACCGGGTCGGCTACAGCTCGCGATGCTTTGCGCCGTAGCATATCTACGGCTATATTGCGTGCAATTGTGAACATCCATGTCGAAAGCTTCCCCTGGCTCCGATCATAGCGTTCCGCGTTATTCCATACTCTCAAAAATAACTCCTGTACGACTTCCTCAGCCGCCATCGTATCATGCACGATCCGATAAGCAAACGAATATATCGCACGTTCATAGCGATCATATACCTGTTCTAATGCCTCTGGCTCCTTTGCGGCAATCCTTCGCATTAGCTCTCTATCGTCCATCAGTTCATTCATCCAAGGGCTCCTTTCCCATTCCCCTCTATTATAACGTTCGCACAAAAATTTGCGATGGATGACTTTTATATGCAAATATTTTCTGGTCGTCATACCGGAGGGGAGTTATGTCTACTTCCATATTATTTGCTTAAAATTAAATTTCGTCACATCTAATGTCAGTTATAGCAGGATTGAGTACGTAAAGGCAACCCTTACAGCTCCTTCATCCATCCAGCAATGCCGCCTATTCACATGAATTATTTTCCAATAATTCCATGATCATATGCTATATATACACTGCCTTACCGTGCCGTTTCATCATATATTTCAGTTCCTTAATTTTATACTTTAAAAGGTGCATGAAATGATTCCAGACGGTTTAATAACAGCATATAGCCCTTTTGTACCATCCAGAACCTACATAAACGGGCTGGCAGTATTCGTATGACCGTAGCTTTAGGTAATTCCTGCAAGCCTTTTCATGACCAGAGATTCATTTTGCACTGTCGTATGATCTGCTTTGCCGCTTTACACGTTTTAACGGATAGACAAGCTGCAATGCGGCTGCCGTCTATTCATCAATTTGAAGGAGTGTGGGATGATGTTCAAATCGGTTCTATCCAAAATCGGCATTTTGCTGATGGCTGTTGTATTGATCGTACCAACAACAGCAGGTGCAGCAGCAACAAGCAAAGGGGCTGGCGCTGATCTACGTGCTACGCTGGGACAAATTCTTGGTGAACATGCGCTACTTGCCATTATCGCCATGCAAAAGGGAATTGACGGCAAAGCTGATTTTGATCAGGCTGCCGCTGCACTGAACGCGAATACGGACGATCTGTCGGCTGCGGTTGCCAGCGTATATGGTAATGCTGCTGGCGATGCATTCAAAACGATCTGGTCGTCTCATATCGGCTACTTTGTCGATTATGTAAAAGCGACAGCTGCCAACGATAGTGCTGCCAAGCAAAAAGCGAAAGATGAGCTGAATGAGTACAAAGTTACTCAAGCCAAATTCTTCGCTGATGCAAACCCGAATCTGCAACAAGCAGCTCTGGAAGCAGGACTGACTGAGCATATCAATATGCTGCTGACTGCTTTTGATGCTTATGTAGCTAAAGACTACACCAAAGCATACGATACAGCGGATCAAGCGTACAAGCATATGTTTATGTTTGGCGACATCCTGAGCGCTGCGATCGAGAAGCAATTCCCGAACAAATTCACAAGTGACATGTCTACTACGCAAGCGTCTGATCTGCGTTCCGCACTGGGTATTATCCTGGGCGAGCACGCGACACTGGCAGTATGGGCTATGCAAAAAGGAATTGACGGTGCACCAGACTTCAATCAGGCTGCTGGACTGTTGAATAAAAATACAGATGAGCTGTCTGCTGCTGTAGCAAGCGTATACGGTAATGCTGCTGGCGACGCATTCAAAACGATCTGGTCATCCCATATCGGTTACTTTGTTGATTATGTAAAAGCGACTGCGGCAAAAGACGAAGCAGCGAAGAAAAAAGCAAAAGATGAGCTGAATGAGTACAAAGTTACTCAAGCGAAATTCTTTGCTGATGCGAATCCAAACCTGCAACAATCCGCATTGGAAGCAGGTCTGACCGAGCATATCAATATGCTGCTGATGGCATTTGACGATTATGTAGCGAAGGATTACACCAAAGTGTACAGCCAGGAGCGTATGGCCTATGCGTATATGTTCATGTTTGGCGATATCCTGAGTGAAGCGATTGTGATGCAGTACCCTGACAAATTCGGCGGTACATCCAGTGGTGGCTCCACTACACCTTCGACTGGCGGTACAATGCCTTCTACTGGTGGCATGGATGGCATGAATCACGGTGGTACAACGGGTGGTATGAACGGTACAACCTCCGCAGATGCAAGCCCTGAGCTGCAAACGAAGGTCATTCAATTCACTGTAGGTAGCAAAATGTACATGGTGAACGGTCAATCGATGATGATGACGACCAAACCAATCATGTACAACAACAGAACGTATATCCCGCTGCGTTATCTGGCAGCTAATATCGGTGCGAAAATTTCCTTCAACAACACGATGAAATCGACTACCCTGAACACAGGTAGCGATGTACTGGAATTCTGGAACAATTCCCGCCGTTACAAAATCAACAACATGCTCATGATGACTGATTCGATGGTCATCTCCAGAGACGGACGTACACTGGTGCCTGTTCGCTTTGTAGCTGAGACATTCGAATGGAATGTAACGTACAACAGCAATGGCATGGTAACACTGAGCAAAACGTATTAATCGTTAAACTCATGACAGAGTAGCATCTGTTCAAATATGCTACACTACCAGCCAACCCTATGAGCGGGGCTCTGCCTCTTCATAGGGTTGGCTTTTTTTCTGCTACTGCTACAAGCTTTCCATTGCTGGAGGTGAGACAACCCACGCATAATCATGTATACGCAGTGCTTAAATGATCTCAAGTAATCTTCAAGTGATGCTCGATAAAAAACCTAAGTTTGCCTGGCATCCGGTACATCCATCATGCTCGCTTGCTCCCCTACCTTTTAGCCTGTACATCAAATCTGGAATCTGTTTCCATAGTCCTGCTTCATTCGGTAGAGGAATTTACCATTTCCAATCAAAATCGATCCTTTTTTGGTACTATCTGATTAATTACTTTCGAATCCGTTTATACAATACATAGACAGCAACAACATAAGCAAACGATTCTCCAACATACAGCAATGCGTTGACATACGAATTAGATTGGAGAACGATTACGCTTTTCCTGATTGGTGGAAGCGCTATATTTCCTTGCAGTCAGGTCATACATCAACTTCAGTAAAGGGGTAATAGACGATGAAAATGAGAAAACTGCTTGCACCTGTTCTTGGACTCTCCCTGATGCTTCCTGCTGCTGGCGCATTCGCCGCAGAAGGCACGAGCGCTGACTACAATCCTGAGCTGCAAACACGCGCGATCCAGTTCAACATGGATAGCAAAATGTATATGGTGAATGGCATGTCCATGATGATGCCGATGAAACCAGTGGTGTACATGGGTACAACTTATGTGCCATTGCGCTACCTGGCAGCTAATGCCAACATGAAAACATGGTACGATCCAATGACCTCCACTACATGGCTGGATACAGGTCTGGCACGCTACGAGTTCTGGACAAAAGGCGCTAACGCAAAAGTCTACAAAGTAGACAATATGCGTAAAGCTCTGAACGATCCGATCATCTCCATGAACGGTCATACGCTTGTTCCTGTTCGCTGGTTCGCGGACAACTTCGAGTGGAACATGATGTACAGCAATGGCATGATCACACTGAGCAAAACGTATTAATCGTTTAGATAGATCGATACTGTGACGCTGGAGTATATACGAAATGCTGTCGTGGAGATCAACCACTGCGGCAAGGAATGACTCCATTATTCACAACAGTAAAACCCAAAGCCTCTTTTAATAGAGAAGCTTTGGGTTTTGCTATGTAATCCATCCTGTTCGCTTTTCTGTTCTATGTATTGTAAAATTTGACTTCTGAAGCGATGTGCGGTATGCTATTAGATGTTATTTTTAACCCTCGGTTTTATCCTTCGCAATTTTCCGGATGCTGCCGGAATCATTTCAAATTTCCTTTTTTCCTAAACCCATTGAAATTTGACAATCTGATTCACACTGGCGCGGTCATCGGAGCCGCAAGGACAAAAGAGAGGTAGGGCTTTTGTTGTTTTAGATTCATCGTGTATGCTCACATACCCTATTCCATGTACGGCTATGTGCATACCCTACAAGCAAGCGAACCAAAACCGTCCTCATCCACATTGCTTTTTCACCGCACACATGAGGTTACGGGTTAACAAATAGCTGCAGCAGGCAGCCATATGAAACCGGAGGGCAGGTCTACGCATCCTGACTCTACGCACGCTGGTCCATCCCAGCGCTCGAACCGGCATAACGCCTAGTTCGACTTGAACCGGTCTTGTTCACGTATAACAAACGCACATGAAGCATTTCACATATGGCTCGTAAGCTGCATGATTGGCTTATGACATGAACGTATAAAACATAAGATGCAACAAACCAAAAAGATCCCCGGTCATGACAACCATTCAGGTTGTAAGGCCGGGGATCGTCCAATTTTACAGAGGTATAGCGCAATAGAATCCGATCGTTGCTCGGCTGCCGCGGTTTGCTTTCCGCATGGTATCTGTTACATTCAAATAAATGAACGCGGTATACACCATCATGTACAGGAGTGAAATGCATAATGAAGCCAATTACGATTCTGATTGCGGATGATGAGGCAGAGATCGCTGATCTGGTCGAGCTGCACCTGCAAAAGGAAAAGTATCAGACGGTCAAAGTATTGGATGGACAGGCAGCATTGCATGCTGTACACACACAGGCCATTGATCTGGCGATACTCGATATTATGATGCCAGGCATGGACGGTTATGAGCTCACCCGCAAAATTCGGGAAACGCATCATCTCCCGATTATTTTTCTCAGTGCCAAAACATCCGATATGGACAAAATTACAGGGCTAATTACAGGAGCCGATGATTATATGACCAAGCCGTTTAATCCGATGGAGCTGGTCGCACGCGTTAATTCCCAATTGCGGCGTTCTCTGCAATTCAGCCAGCCACTTCCTGTACAACGTACCGTATTGGAAAAGGGCGGGCTGGTCATTGCTCCAGAGCAGCACAGCGTTACACTGTACGGCAAGCCGCTGGAATTGACGCGTAAGGAATTCGACATCCTCTACTTGCTTGCCAGCCACAGCAAGCAGGTATTTAGCGCGGAGAGTATTTTTGCACAGGTATGGGGAGAAACCTATTACGAGAGCGGTAATACGGTGATGGTGCATATTCGTACACTACGTAAAAAGCTCGGCGAGGATCGGGATAAAAACAAATTTATTAAAACGATCTGGGGTGTGGGGTATACGTTCAATGACTAAACGTAGAAGCTTTCGAACAACGATGATTTGGCTGCTCGGCTTGAGTATGCTCGCTTCTGGCGCGATCACGTATGGCGTGTACAAGCTACTGCAAGCGTACTATGCTGGCGTTCGGAGGGAAGATCCGCTCGCCGAGTATCGCTATATGATGCGCAGCATTGGCGATATCTACTTCTTCCTGCTGCTATTTATTCCACTCGCGATTTTCTTTTTCTTCTGGTTTACCAGGCCCTATGTCGCTTATTTTAAAGAGATATCGACAGGCATTAACCATCTGGCTAACGGAAATTTCCAGCATCGTGTGCAGATTTCTTCAAAGGATGAGCTTGGCACGATTGCTGCGGATGTGAATCTAGCAAGCGAAAAGCTACAGCAAGCGATCGAGCGAGGCGATTTTGCCGAGAACAGTAAGGATCAGTTGATTGTGAATCTGGCGCATGATCTGCGTACACCGCTTACCTCTGTGCTAGGCTATCTGGATCTACTCATCAAAGACGAGCAGCTTACAGATGAGCAGGTGCGTCATTTTACAGCGATCGCCTTCACCAAGTCGCAGCGTCTGGAAAAGTTAATCGATAATCTGTTTGAAATTACACGTATGAACTACGGTATGCTGCCCTTACAAAAGACAGAGCTGAACTTGAGCGAGCTGCTGAAGCAGATGAATGAGGAGCTTTATCCTGTATTTGAAAAAAATCATCTCATCACACGTTTGAAGCTGGAGTCTCCACTGGTCGTCTCTGGTGATGGTGAACTGCTTGCCCGTGTATTTGAGAATCTGCTAATGAATGCCTCACGTCATGGCAAGGATGGTGTGTACGTGGATATTCACGGCCTGCGAGAAGCGGATCAGATCGTTATTCAGATTATCAACTATGGCGGCTATATCCATCCGCAGGATCTGCCCTATATTTTTGATATGTATTACACAGCAGATCGGGCGCGTACGTCGCAGGAAGGCGGAACCGGTCTGGGCTTATTTATCGCCCGCAATATTGTAGAGCAGCATGACGGCACCATTTCGGTTCAAAGTGATGCAAGGCAGACGGTATTCGAGGTTCGTCTTCCCACCTTTTCACAGCTACCAAACGAAATTTAAGAAAAACTTTAAAAATGCCCCACTTTTTCTTTAATCTATGTCCTTTATCGTTGATTGTATATCGATCAAGGAGGAAGACAGATGAAGAAAAGATGGGGTTTTGCTATGTTTGCCCTTCTACTCGTCGTGATGTCATCAGCTATATGGCTAGCGCATATGAACGATACAGCTGGCTATATAGAAAGTAGACAGCACGAGGATGAGAACGATACCGTCCCCTTTACTGGATCTATACAGGAGCAGGTACATAAAGGAGATTTGTTACTCGTTAACAATCAATATCCGATCAGCCGCGACAGCATCAAGACAGATATTGTCGATGTGTCCAAGCAGGAAGATAGGAATCCAGGCTTTGTTTTAATGGATTCCAAGCTGATGTTATCGCAGGAAGTATTGGAACGATTTCAGTATATGATTGCGGCGGCTGCGGAGGATGGTATCCATTCCTTTCTCATGAGCAGCGGCTACCGCGATTGGGACAAGCAAGAGGAACTATATCAACAAAAAGGCGCCGATTACGCCCTGCCAGCAGGGCATAGCGAACACAATTTAGGATTGTCACTCGATATCGGCTCGACCGTAAACGTGATGGAAGAAGCACCCGAAGGCAAGTGGTTAGCTGAACATTCATGGAAATACGGCTTTATTTTGCGCTATCCTCGGGATCGGTCGGATATTACAGGTATTCAATACGAGCCATGGCATTTCCGTTATGTTGGATTGCCGCATAGTGCTATTATGTATCAAAAGAATCTGGTGCTAGAACAATATCTAGATTTACTACAGGAGAAAAAGGACATCGATGCTACAGTGGGCAACGACCAGTATCATATTCGCTATTACGATGCCACATCAGCGACTACGATTCTGCTCCCGCAGCACGGCGATTACAACATATCTGGCGATAATAAACAAGGAATTATTGTGACTGTCAAAAAGGAATAGTCATAAACCATGGAGGTAACTAATGAAAAATGATACATCGATAGAGCAACATCCTGCGCCCCATCGATTTCGTATAATTCCCGCCGTTCTACTGATTATGTATCTGTATTTGCTAACTCGGATCATTTTGTTTAAAGGTAATCCGATTGATCCAGGAGTCATCCAATCACAGCTAATGCTATGGCTACAGCATCCGGAGGTCATTCATACACGAACGGTCAATCTAACTCCGTTTCGGGAAATTACAAGAGGCTGGAACCGATTGTCCCTGCATCCTACAGGCACATCCCTCCAGCTGATCGGTAATATAGTAGCGTTTGTTCCGCTCGGTATGCTGATTCCGCTTTTACTGCATTCCCGATTGTCATCAGGCATTCTCGTTGTATTCTGTTCATTGCTGCTGAGTCTCAGCTATGAAGTGACCCAGCTTCTAACAGGCATAGGCATATTCGATGTGGATGATCTGCTTCTCAATACATTTGGTGGGGTATGCGGCTATATTCTGTTTGCGATTCCAGCCTTCATCGCCAAATCCTTATTTCAGACAAAAAAAAGGAACCCTATCATTCGCAGTTGATAGGGTTCAAGGTATAGTAATTCAAAAGGGGTTATTACAGACATTATAGCCTGCTCATCTTAAAATTACCTGATAACAACCTTAAAGAAACATTAATTTTATAATTTTAGGTATCTTCTATTATAATATTTGTCCAAAAAGAGAACGCTACGGTCGCAGTCCGTAGCGTTCCATGTTTATATATTCAAAAAGGGGTATGACATAACTATACCCGGGTTATCTTAAAGGTTTATGAAATGGAACTAAAAATGTTATTAATTTTGGTGGGGATTGCTGGGTGGGTGAGAAACTTATCTTGTTTTTGCAGGTACCACTCCGGCAAGGAATAAGGGGACGGACTCAGTGGAGCCGCGGGAATCTACGGAGTAGGAGTCATTTGTAGATTCCCGCCCCTCCAAAATCGTCCTTTCCCCTTATTTCCTTGCCTGCGTTCCGTGCTTGTTCAATAGTGTAGTTCTTTTCATTTCCTTGGTTGAGTCGCAATCCCACTTAGGTGGGTGGGGAGCCTGAGGAAGAATGGTAGTTCTTAAACATTTTTGGATGTATAGTGTTTGGCTTGGATGAATGTGGTCGCGTACGATTGGTACATGTAGTTGAATTGAAAATGAATGGCGGCGTCCATAAGGACTGCTGTCGGAATCCAGGCTGCAATTGGTACATATATTGGAATTGAGGATTTAGGATGAATGGAATAGTGTATGTGCTGTGTTTGTTTCTATGTTATTCGCTGATATGCTGGATTGATTGGATTATTGGCTGAATGGGTTGTTGGCGCTTTGCGTTGTTGGGTATAGTTCGCTTATGGTTTGATTGAATTATTTAGTTGTATGGCTTGTTCTGGATTTTGTGATATATCGATGCTGTATGAAGGTTGGTTGATTTTGATTTTGATTTTGAGGTTGATTCTGAACTTGTTTTTTGTCGTTAGAAAAAGAGGCAATTACCGTTTATTTGCGGTAGTTGCCTCTTTTATGTTCTGGGGCAGGTTAGCTGGTGTGTTGTGATGGTAGGTATCTTTTTTAGTTTAGTTAGGAGCATGTAGCCATTGGGTCAATGGGTGTACTTGTCTTACTGCGGCTTGGCTGTTGTTGCGCTGGTGCCGTTGGATAGTTTTTCGCGTACGGAATCTAGTTTGTATTGGGCGGATGTGGGGTAGTCGCGGCGATCGTCGATTTTGATTGATGTGGATACGCGGCCTGCGCCTGCTTGGAATGGGCTTTCGTGCAGGGCATGGATTGCGCGTAGTACGTCGGCGATGTCGCCCTCGATAATGGTGCTCATCGGTGTGAGCTGGACGGTAATGTTGGACTGGGTGTCTAGCACGCGCTGCATGTCGGCAACGTATGCGCTCAGGCTGGTACTACCTGTTCCGATTGGAATGACGGTTACTTCTGCAATTGCCATCTTTCATTCCTCCTTCGCTTTGATTGTATTCTACCCCTGTTTTACCCAAATTCCAATGCTCTGCCAAAAGGGTCGGTTGCTTCGCTGTTAGTTGATCATAATGAATATGGAAAGAATGTCAATATATTGTGTCATATCTGGATCGAATCATCTATATGTAGAATGATTATAGATTGGGTTGCTGTGCCTCGGGCAAGCTGAATGTTGCGGAATGATGTTATCGATGATAAAGAATCGTGTGATCTTCTAACGTATCAGCCTATCTATCATCTGAAGCACTTGTATACTTTTACCTGCATATGTTGAACGCTTCGTTTATATCTATGAAATGAAGAAGCTAGAACAAGGATAACCTCATCTCCTGCGTAGAGATGAATACTATCATTCATAAACAGAAAGGAATGATCGCCATGACCGTTCAGCCATTCGAGCTGGAAACTAAACATACGATTAAGCTACAGCCTGCACGAGACGATCGTTTATGTTCAGATCATCGCACATCTCAATCTCTACCTGATGCTATCTGTCCCCATACATCTACATCTACATCTCACATTTCAGGAGATTCTTCGTCGTATGCAAGCAGAGATTATATGGGGCTAGACCATTTAAGTTTAGACGATCAACCTGTTGAGCAGCGTCTCCATCCACTCGTCGAGCTAGGGCAGCATATTATGCATGGTGAGCACGAATCGGCACGTGAAAATGCGAATCTGAACGGTGATAGCTTTTCCGGCAAAATGAGTCGGCTGGGCAGCGAGTATTCTAAATGGTACACAGAGAACCATATGCTGCCTGCTCCGATCGCAGAGGCGGTTCAAGCCAATCGGCTGTATATTCATGATCTGGATCATTATGCGCTTGGCACGACGAATTGTATCTTTATCCCGTTTGAACGACTGCTTCGTGAGGGCTTTAGCAGCGGTAACGGCAGTCTGCGTACGCCGAATTCGATCATGACGGCGATGGCGCAGGTGGCGATTATTTTCCAATGTCAGCAAAATTCGCAATTCGGTGGGGTCGCTGCCAACAAGCTCGACTACGATCTGGCTCCATATGTCACCCGCTCGTTCCGTAAGCATTTGCGTAAAGGACTGCACTATTTAGGCGAATGGCATCCGATGGCAGGACAATCCCCGGAGCTACAGCAGGCGACTGCCGAAGCGCTGGAGCGCCTGCTAGCGCACGCTGAAATGAGTGATCCCAGTCTAGCCAAGCAATATCCGCTGGCCTATGGCTATGCACTGGAGGAGACGCGTAGTGAGACCTTTCAGGCGGCAGAAAGTCTCATCCATAACCTGAATACGATGTCGAGTCGCGGTGGTGGGCAGATTCCGTTTACGAGTATTAATTATGGCACCTGTACCTCACTGGAAGGACGACTCATTGTTGAAAGTCTGCTTGCTGCAACGGTACGCGGTCTGGGAAATGGGGAGACTCCGATTTTCCCGATCCAGATTTTTAAATGCAAGCGTGGTGTTAATCAGCAGCCCGGCGAGCCTAACTACGATCTGTTCCTAAAAGCAATCGATTGCTCGTCCAAGCGATTGTATCCGAACTTCGCTAATCTGGATGCGCCGCTTAATCTGGAACATGTGGTGCCGGGTGATCCGGATACGGAGTTTGCTACGATGGGCTGTCGTACGCGTGTAATCGCTGATCGCTACGGTCGCAATCATCTATCTGGCAAAGGGAATCTTTCGTTTAATACGATTAATCTGGTGAAGCTGGGCATCGACTATGGTGTACAGCAAGGTAGCCGTGAAGTAGCTGATGAGCAGGGCTTCCGGCAAGCGCTCGATGAATGCATTGAGCTTGCCGCTGACGCATTGCTGCATCGGTATCGGATTCAGGCAGCACAGCCTGCCAAAGCATCGGATTTTATGATGCGTGAAGGGGTATGGGAGGGCGGTGAACAGCTGGCACCGGATGAGCCGGTTGGAGAGCTGCTCAAGCATGGCACGCTGTCGATCGGTTTTATCGGTCTGGCAGAGTGTATGACGGCTCTATATGGTAAGCATCATGGCGAGGATGCGTCTATTCATGAACGTGCGCTGGCGCTGATTGCGTATATGCGGCAAGCCTGTGATGCGCTCAGCGAGCGTCATCAGCTTAACTTCTCGCTAATGGCGACACCAGCAGAAGGATTGTCCGGTAAGTTTGTACGCCGAGATCGCCAGCATTATGGTCACATTCCTGGTGTTACTGACCGCGAGTATTATACGAATTCGTTTCATATTCCTGTCTATTATGAGATTGGCGCTGCTCGTAAAATACAGCTGGAGGCTCCTTTTCACCATTATTGTAATGCGGGTGCAATCTCTTATATCGAGCTGGATGGTAATGCCCGTCACAATACGGCGGCTATGCTCCGGATCGTGCAATATGCGCTGGAGCAAAACATTAGCTATTTTAGCATTAATCATCCTATTGATCGCTGTACTTCCTGCGGGCATGAAGGGATTATCGGATCACATTGCCCAGCCTGTGGTGCATCAGAGCAGCAGGTGCATATCGCCCGTCTACGGCGTGTAACTGGCTATCTGACCGGGGATTACCAGACTCGCTTTAATCCTGCCAAGCAAGCCGAGGTACGTGATCGGCTCAAGCATCATTGAGCTGGTGATACGGGATGAACATTTGCGGGTATATTCCTGAATCGATCAATGAAGGCACTGGACTGCGTGCGGTCGTATTTATTAGCGGATGTCGCCATGGTTGCCCTGGCTGCTTCAGTCCGCATACCTGGTCTTTTCAAGCAGGCGAGCCGTTCACACAGGCGCGGCAGGAGGAGCTGCTTGCAGAAATGGCGGCTAATCCGTTACTCGACGGACTAACGATTGCTGGAGGCGATCCCTTTTTCTCGGCTGCTGAGGTGGCTGACTTTGTAGAACGTGTGCGAAGGCGACTGCCGCATTTCTCGATCTGGACGTATACGGGATACACATGGGAACAATTATTTTCAGAACCTGATAAATATTTGAAACTTCTATCCGTATGCGACGTATTGATTGATGGAAGATTCGTTCAGGAGCTACGAGATGTATCGCTGCGTTATCGCGGAAGCTCAAATCAGCGCTTGATCGATGTTCCTGCCAGTCTGATCCAGCAGCAAGCGATCGACTGGAAGCTGTAGACTACGCTGTATTGTATGAATTGTAAAATCAATCAACATTTTCCGTTAATGCAAAATTTTATTGAATAAAAGATTGACTTATACGATTGATTTGTATATGATTCATCTAGATAATTACACAGTGCTTCAACTGCAATACTGGTTGTTTATATAATCAGTAGCAATGATGCATCTGAACTGTATCTCCGATCATGGAGAACAGACTAACCTCATAATTCTATTCCTGTTAAAGGGGAGTAGCTGTACAGGCAAGTCGTCATTACGGGTGAATAACCCCGGCTGTGCTTGGCAATGAAAATGAATTTAAACTCATTGTTAGCGAGACCTTTACCACAAATTTGGTGAAGACTCGCTATCTTTTGGAGACCTTTACCTTTGTGGTAAAGGTCTCTTTTATATATATATGGCTCTTTTTGAGTCAGAACTATCACTTTATTTTAGGAGGAATCTTATGGATGCAGCATTATTGTTAGAGTATGGCTGGGTCTTGCTCGTACTGATTGCGCTGGAAGGCTTGCTCGCTGCCGATAACGCACTGGTACTGGCAATTATGGTTAAGCATTTGCCGGAGGAGCAGCGTAAAAAGGCTCTGTTCTATGGTTTGTTCGGGGCATTTGTGTTCCGTTTCGGTTCATTGTTCCTGATCTCGTTCCTTGTGGACGTGTGGCAGGTACAGGCGATTGGTGCACTTTACCTGTTGTATATCTCGATTAATCATATCGTGCGTCACTTCTTCTCCAAGTCGAAGACCGACGAAGCTTCTGAAGATAAAGGCCCTGCGGCTAATCCGAAAAAGCAGTCCGGCTTCTGGATGACGGTATTCAAGGTCGAGGTTGCTGATATCGCGTTTGCCGTGGACTCGATCCTTGCCGCTGTAGCACTGGCAGTTGCGCTGCCAGCAAGTGGTTTGCCACCAATCGGTGGTCTGGATGGCGGACAATTTATCGTCATCTTCCTGGGTGGTCTGATTGGTCTGATCATCATGCGTTTTGCCGCTTCGTTCTTCGTGAAGCTGTTGCAAGAGCGTCCAGGTCTTGAAATTGCAGCCTTCGTTATCGTCGGCTGGGTTGGTGTGAAGCTGGCTGTCATCACGCTTGCTCACCCTGCACTGGCTGTGATTCCAGAGCATTTCCCAGAGAATAAGCTGTGGAAGCTAAGCTTCTATATTGTACTCGTAGCCATCGCACTTGCCGGCTGGTTCCTGTCCAGTAAACGCGAAGTGCCTGAGGAAGACAATGCGGTGAAAGAAGTGAAGCAGGAGATTAAGGAAGACCTGTAAGCTATGAGTTATACGCTAGTCTGCTGAATGATCTCGCTTCATTGATATGAATGCCTGAAGTAGGTCGATGACTAGATTGACGATTCACCAGCCTATCCTATAATGGATCAAAAAAGACTGTCTGGCATATTGCCGGACAGTCTTTTTGCTATAAGCGGGTTCGTTACGATGTGATTGATATATCGCAGTTCATTGCTTGCGATTAGTCCTTAACCTTGATCTCCTATCCGCTCAAATGCGCTGCCTGATCATAGTGTATTCCTAACGATGCTCTGTTCTATTGGAAGCATCTATCGTATGAATAGACGGAACGTCACTCTTACAAATGCTCAATAATATCCCCTGCCAGCAGCGAAGCCGGATGACCGGAGCGTGCCAGAGCAGCCACTTCACCCGCATGACCATGTAAATGCACGCCGAATGCTGCCGCCTGAATGCCATTGAGGCCCTGAGCGAGCAAGCCTGCGATCACGCCAGTTAGCACATCGCCAGAGCCTCCGGTTGCCATACCGGGATGACCTGTCGTGTTGACTAGCACCGTGCCGTCTGGAGCAGCGATGACGGTACGCGCTCCTTTGAGCACAAGAATAATATGATGCTCCATGGCAAAACGTCGTGCCAGACCGAGACGATCTCGCTGTACCTCTTTGGTGGATACTCCTGCCAGTCGCGCCATTTCGCCTGGATGCGGTGTCAGGACAGTCGCAGCAGAGCGCTTGCTCCACGCTGTCAGACCGCCTGCTTCAGCGAGAATATTGAGTCCATCGGCATCGATGACTAGCGGTTGATCCAATTGTTCCCATAACGTGCGTAACCATTCCCCATCTTTATCGAAACGACCAAGTCCCGGCCCGATCGCCACTACGTCTGCTTTAGCCGTCTGCTCTAGGATCGCCTCTGTCGTTGCTGCCGTCCATTGTCCGCTAGCTTCCTTCGACACAGGTGCCATCATCAGCTCTGGCACATGACCGACCATATGCTTCATGAGCTGCTCTGGTAATAGCCATGTGACCAGCCCGCTTCCGATACGCAGGGCAGATCGGGATGCCATCAATCCGGCACCGCTCATATTGAGACTGCCGCCGATAATCATCACATGACCATAGGTGCCTTTGTGACCATCTACTGCACGGGCGCGAGTCGTATCGATGCCTAGCTCCTGTTTTAATACCGATTCTGTAATCAAATACGTGGACACATCAGCACGTTCAACCGCGATGCGCGGAATGCCAATATTACGTATAACGACATCACCTGCGGCATTCGCACCGGGATACTGGGTCAGACCCTGCTTGAGAAATGCCAGACAAACGGTTCGGGTAGCTTCAATACAGCTCTCTGCCACCTCTCCTGTATCGGCATTCAATCCGCTTGGAATATCGGCAGCAATGATCGGCTTACCTGTAGCATTAGCCGAACGGATCATCGCTCCATATGGCTCACGGGGCTCGCCCTTGCTGCCTGTTCCGAGTAGCGCATCGATAATGCCTGTGTAGCCGACCCAGCGGTCTGAGATCGATTGTGCCGTCTGGGATAACGAGGCTGCGACAGCGCCGCCGTTGGAACCGGATATCTCTACCTGACGTGTAGCAGCCGAGCAATCCCACTCCGCATCCCAGACGGCATGCGGAATACCAGAGCGTTCGGCAGCATCACGTTGAATCGCTGCGTCTCCACTGCATTGCTCAGGCGGCATCGCGTATAACAGAGTTACGCGTATGCCTGCATTCTGAAGGTAACGAGCAGCGACCAATCCATCGCCGCCATTATTGCCTTTCCCGACCAGAACAAGCCAGTGCTGCTCCTGTCCCGGTAGCGCATACTGGTCGCTATGTATGGCGCTACGATGGGTTAATGCAGGCCCTGACGGAATATCGGCGGATTCGTGCTGCTGTCCACACCAGCTGAGCACCTCCTCGGCGATCGCTTTGCCTGCCACCTCCATCAGAGATAGAGAAGGAATGCCTAACTCCTCAATGGTGTAATGATCGAGATCTCGCATCTGCTGTGCGGTAACGATATGCATATGAACGTCTCCTTTCTCCTTTGCCTGATTTGATCATGATCGTATAGGGTCTATGTTTGTATTAACCGAAATGAAGCAAGAGGTGGCAGATGAGAGGGAATTTATGACGCTGTATCCATCACCGTGCTATATCAAAAAGAAAAGCACCGCCTCGTAGGCGATGCTTGGGTTGAGTTTTCTAATTATCCTAACACTTGATGATATCGCTATAGCGATTGCGCGTAGGATCAAGACTTTTACAAGCATCGCTATAATTCAGGTGATATCGATAGCGATACTTCTATTGGAGCTCTGTCAGTACGTTTATCAATAAGCGACTGTAAAACGATCACGTACAAATGCAGGTTCTTCCACTTCGTCGAAGAAGGCTGCGGCGTAGTCTTCAGCGGAGATTCGGCTTGCACCTTCATCATCGGTAATCAGACGTGTCGTTCCAATACGGAAGTTGCCTGTCCGTTTGCCCGGTTCGATCCAGCTGGCAGGACTGACGTACGTCCAATCCAGATCACTTTGACGATAGATTTCGTAGGCATCGGCATGTGCCTGTGCCATCGGGCGCACCTCATCCGGAAATTGCTCAGTGTCCATAAGGCGTACGCCGGGCTCGACCTCCAAACTACCTGCACCGCCTACAACTAATAGACGACGAATACCTGCATTTTTCACGCCCTCGCTAATACAGCGAGCAGCCTCAAGCAGTTCTTCCTCCTGACCGAGCTGTGGGCCATATGCGCTGATCACGACGTCATGCCCGGATACAGCTGCTTCAACGCTAGCCGGATCGAGTACATTTACACGCATGACATGCAGCTTTTCATTGGTCGTATCGAATTTGGATACATCGCGTCCAGCTGCGGTAATCTCATACTTGCGGCGCAATCCCTCCTGTACAAGACGCTGACCGATCATGCCGCTTGCACCGATAATAATAATTTTCATAATTGATTCATCCTTTCCGTCATGGCAACCTTCATGTGCCGAGTTCTGTCCTTTAATACCCGGTACACTCGCCACTGATTCAGCCCTGCTGGCTAATCGTTTGGCGGATTTCTTCCATTTGCTGTAGATCTGTCGTTACCTGGCGCAGGGTAATCTGCTCCAGCTCACCTTCCATCGCACGCTGAGCACGGGCGAAGACCTGCTCCAGCTCCTGCTGAATATTGCGTCCAATATCGCAGTTTGGATTCGGATTCTCATGAATCGCAAACAGATCGTCACGGCTATCATTTTGTACAGCACGGTATACGTCCAGCAATGTAATCTCACTTGAAGGGCGTGTAAGCTGTGCTCCTGCTACACCAGGCTGGGTACGCAAAATTCCTGCTTTGGTTAACAGGCTGATCATACGGCGAATGACGACCGGATTCGTATTCACACTTCCTGCAATCAGCTCTGAGGTAATCCGTCCTTCTGTACTATCCAGTAGCGATAATGTATGGATCGCTACGGCAAAACGGCTATTATATGCCATGCGAACCCCTCCTCTCATCTCTTATTTTCATACACATGATGCCAGGTCTACTGGCTTTATATAGTATCTGTCCTAATGACAATTACAAATGACGTCAGTCCATATCTTAGTATACCAATATTTTACCTAAAACGAACCCCTTCGTATCTAAATTTTCTGCACGTCATCGGGTGGAAAAATGGTTCCAACGAGCGCAAATGCTTCTTTTTCGTTTAATAATACATTAGAGCACATCTTAGCAAGAAAGCATGGGTAGTATGCTTGCTGATCATGCGTATACAGCGCCTGCTCATTCATCGGGTTACCTTTTCAATTTGACCGGGTAAAGCGGTGTAATCCGTATACAATGAAGGAGGGAAAAAGGATGCGAAACGATAATACACTGCCTATTTTGAAATGGCTGACGTTTGCATTGGAAGCATTGATGGCGATTCCGCTCATCGGGGGTACTTTTGTTATTAGCTATGGCTATACACCGTTATTTATAGCCTTTGTTCTTCATCTGGTGGCACTGGTGCTCGCGGTACGTGCACGTCGTTCACCATTTGGTAATGCCATCGGGATTGTTACGTCGGCGATTGCCTGGATTCCGCTAATCGGCTGGGTGATGCATACGATTACGGCAATCATTTTGCTGCTTGAAGCGATTGCCGTTACAGGAAGAGGCTATATGCGTGATGATCGACGCTATGATGATCGGTATAATCGCATGTAATGACGAGAGGTCGCCCAATAGCTCTTGAATCGTGTACAGGGTTATGTAATAGTGATATCAGCATGTATCATCGCTATTGTATTTATTATTATTTTATATAAAGGAGTGAATCGGGTGGAAGCTCTGCAACTCACCCTTTTTCAGCAGAGCCCAGCTGTGCTCATCGGGGCGCTGATCGCTGCGCTTGCTTTACTGGCAGGTGTGTATGGCTTTTCCGCTGCTCAGCGCAGACGGACAGAGCGAGAACGGATGCGCCGCATCGAGACCAGTCTGGACTACTGGACACGGGCAGCGGGGCATCTGTATCCGCTCATCTCGCCAGATCCATCCTCACCACGCCGAGCACAGCCTGCTGCATCCGAGCTACCGCTCATGGTCGAACGCATTCTCGCTTGCAAAGCGGCACCGTATGCGGATCAGGAGCTGATCGAGCGGATTGATCACTATTTGGATAAGAGTGATCGACAATCGATGCTGCTTCTGTATCGCACACTGGAGATGCAGATCAGTCGCTTAACACGTGAACGTCGCAGTCTACTCGCTCGTGGCGAGCAGCCACACTGGGGTATGCTGTTCGGGTTAACGCTACGTCCATTGCTGCCTTTTATCGCGTTGCTATTGGAAGGCGCACTGCTGCTCTACAGTCTGGATGATATACATAATGCCTATGTAGCAGGCCCGCCGTTTCCTTTCTTCGCCATCCTGCGATTCCTATCCTGTACTGCCGCCTTACTGCTGCTATATGGTGTATTAAGCGCTGGATTTCGCGAGAGTGGTCGCCGAGCATCGTTTGTTATTATGGCACTGCTGATTGCTGCGATCAGTTTACTCCATTTACTGGGGTTGTCTGCTGCACCGTATATTTTGATCGTACAGGTACTCGTATTTATCGTCGGCTTCCGATTCACCCGTGAGCCGAAGCGGAAGGAACGTCCGTATGCCGGGGAGTATGAATAAACACTCTGTCGATTGAGTGCAACAGATACATGTGAAGGAATGTAGCTTTGTATACGGAATGGTAATGAAAAAGGTGTACCTTTATCGCCGATGGAGGCGATAAAGGTACACCTTTTGTTATTCGTCGTTTATTGTTTGTTAATCGTCATGTATTGATGGAGTGCTTTTCGTTAGTCTTCTGAGCGGTTTTGCAATATGAAGTGAGCACCCGCACCTACTCATATCGCAGGATCAAAAGCAAGCTCAATCCTCGATCTCCAGACGATCCGCCATCACACATACCGGACGATTCAGCGTTAGCTCATGCCCTGTTGGTGTCAGACGACCGGAATCAGGCTCTGTAGCGAACTGAACGATATTATTCGAGTCCTGATTCGATGCCAGCACATAGCCGCCCGGCAATACCGCCAGATTACGCGGTGTGCGTCCTTTGACAGGAACCCATTCTACCGTTTCCAGCTTACCGGATTGTTCATCGATTCGGTATTGCACGATGCTATCATGTCCACGGTTAGACGCGTACACATATCTTCCGCACAGCGACAGACGAATATCACCGCCTGTATTTTCCCCTTCAAAATCCTCTGGCAGCGTAGACAATGTGCCCAGCGCTTCCAGAATACCTGTCTCCACATGGCGCATATAGGCGGTCACCGTGCTGTCCAGTTCATTCACACCATAGGCGAGCTGACCATTCGGATGAAATACGAGATGACGTGGCCCTGCCGCTGCTGCGCTGGATGTATGCCCTGCCTCCTTGATCGCTCCTGCTTCATCCAGCTGATACGCAGTAATACGATCCGTTCCCAGATCGGATACATATACCATCTGTCCATCCAGCGCTGGCACAATCGAATGCGTATGCGCATGATCCTGTCGCTCTGGATGCGTACCGCTACCCTCATGCTGGGCATGACCACTCATCGGCGCGAGTGTTCCATCCTCACGAATCGGAAATACACATACATTTGCACCTGTATAGTTGGCTACAAGCAGATGACGTCCATCTGGCGTTAGCTCCACATAGCATGGCGCACCACCTTCTGTCGATTGGCGATCCAGCAGATGAAGCTCATGCGTATCGGCATGGACGGCATACGCCAGCACCTCACCCTCATCCTTTTCGCTCACTGCATATAGATGCGAGCCATCCGGCGATATCGCCAGATACGATGGATTTTCTACTCCTGTCACGTTCGATACGAGCTCCAGCTCACCAGTATCGCGATTCATCGTAGCCACATGAATACCTGCTTCCTCCACGCTTGCGTACGTACCAATGTAAAGCCATACCTTATGATCGATCATTGACATGCTCATTCCCCTTTCTACAGTATCCGGCTTATGCTGCCAGATGATGACCTTTGAAAATGGAAAAAGCCTGCCTCTTCGCAGGCTTACTCTCTACATTAATACCGAATCCGAGCGATCCTGAATCAGCGCTTCATCATGGCTCACTTATCCATGCTCTGTCTTCTGCTGCCAGCGTCCCAGCACAGCACGCACAAGTGGCGGCACCACAAGGAAAATCAATAGTGTACGAAATAACTGATAACAGCTAACCGTCGCCACGTCTGCATTCACCTCATGTGCAATAATGCCCATCTGATCCATCCCACCTGGCGCCATACTGAGTAGGGCAGTCGCCGCAGATAGATCATGCCATTTCATCAAAATAAGCGTCGTTCCACAAGCAAAGAGCATCAGCACTAGACTGCTTCCCAGCGCGAGCAGTACGATACGTAGCTTATGCTGAAGCTGCTCCGGGTTCAGCATCAGACCGACCGAGCTACCGATCAGCAGCTGCGCCACATCCAGTACGGATAACGGTAACGCTGGTGCATACAGTCCAACAAGCTGCAATACAAAGGTTATGATCATTGGCAATAACAGATACGCAGTCGGAAAGTTAATTCTTTTCCCGACAATCGCTGCGACGGGACATAGCACCAGAAACGGCAATATCGAAGGAAACAGTTGATTCCAGCTCCCTACCGAGCGCGTTAACGGCTCCGTCAAGGCGCTTACCTCTGTTGCAAATAAGGGACTGAATACGAGTAATGGCACCACAATGACGATCATCATCAGACGAGACACCTGCAAAAAGGTCACAATCGTAATATCGATCCCTTCCTGCTCCTCTGCGAGTACGACAATCTGACTCAGCCCACCCGGAATGCTAGCAATGAGCATCGTCTGAAATGGAATCCCCGTCCAGCGCGATAGCACATACGCTAGCCCTCCGCAAAAAAGTAGCAGCAGTACCGTCAGTGTGATCATTGAGGGAAGCTGTTTACCGATCAGCGATAGAGTCGAGACCGTCAGCGATAAGCCGATCGAATAGCCTACGATCATAATCCCGATATTTTTTACAGAGGACGGCCAGGACGGACGAAAGCGCCGAAATAGACGTGCGCCAATAAACACGGCAATCATCGGTCCCAGCAGCCAGGGCACCGGTAAATGCAATAGATGAAACAGCAGCCCCCCGATCAGACCGGAGCCAAGCACAACCGCCTGCCCGGGAAGCTGCGGATACTTCGTCACGAGCCGCTCACCAGCTCAGCCAGACGCTGTTGAAAGTCTCCTTTTAACACACCGCCATGGTAACAAACGACCGTATCCACATCCAGCTCACGGAACTTGTTCAGCGACGATATCGCCTGCTCATAATTCGGAGTGAATTGCGGAACCGGGCCAAGCAGCTTACCGTCTGCAATAGCCATCGCATCTCCGGTAAATAGCGTTTTACTGCCCGGATGATACAGACTAATATGCCCCGGTGTATGACCTGGCGTATGAACCACCTGTAATCCACCTGCAAATGGCAGCACATCACCATCGTGTAGCACGTGGTTTACATTATCCGGCGTATCTGCCGAGAACACGCTACGGAATGCAGCTGCTTCTGCCTCGGGTACACTCGAAAGCATCATATCCAAACGCTCTGGCGAAGCTTTAATAAGCGGCGCCTTCCCATCAATCACTGCCCGATCATCCTCATGCGCATATACCGCAAGCTGCGGCTCCTGTGCCATAAATTGTGGCAATGTGCCAATATGGTCAATATCCTGATGCGTCAATACAACACTGCGTACTGGATAGACTGGATTCAGCAGTGCAACGAGTGCATCATAGCTACCCGGAAAGCCGGTATCGAATACAATCGCCTGTCCTTCATCATAAATAACAAAGGGGTGCAGTACGAACTCATTACCGCCTGCCTCAAGCTTCAGTTCCAATACATCGATCTGTTCAGTAATGTTCATTATCCTCCAGAGCCGCGATGACGCGAGCTCCAGTCCACCTCCTGCACATTGGGAATGATATGTTCTGCTATTTATTATGATTCTTTGCAGCTAGCATTGTCAAAATTATAACCAGATTTCTTATGTATAGAACATCATAATAAATAACCGGATAGCAGATCGCTCTGTCCATCCGGTTAATGATAAATGACGCGGTTACGTCCTTCCCTTTTTGCACGGTATAATGCCCGATCGGCCTGATCAATAAGCAGGTCTGCACGGGTAAATGGATACGTAGATACGCCAATCGATACGGTTACCTTTAATAGCTTGCCGTCAGGCAGCTGAAACTCCTGCTGCTCAACCAGCCTGCGTAGCTTCTCTGCCGCCTGTCTCGCCTGTTCCGAATCACAGTCATTCAGCAGCACGATAAATTCCTCGCCGCCCTTACGCGCACAGTAGTCAGAGGATCGTAACGACCGATGCAACAGATCGCCAAAGCAAGCCAGCACCGCATCACCCGCACTATGTCCATACGTATCATTAATCCTTTTGAAATGATCGATATCCAGCATCAACAGCGAGAACGAATCACGCGTCTTCTCGGTCTCCAGCATTTTCTGTTCGAAAATCCCTTCAAAGGCACGCGGATTATACAGCCCGGTCAGATGATCGCGGCTGGCCTTTTCCTTGAGTAAATAGATCGATTGATTGGAACGGCTCAAATGTGTGAGCAGCAAATACGTAAACAATCCACCTGACGTATACATCAGAATGACCAGCAGCGTGCCAGAGAGATCTCGATCTGTTGACGCAGCATATACCATCAGACACGGAATGATCATACTGCAAAAAATAATTACCAGCCAACGCCGAATCGACTTGCGATGCTGGCGATTTAACAGCCACATGGACAATATATAAGACAATAGGATCATCGCTATCCCTGCCAGTACAGCGATTGTATTGGTCACATCAAGCAGCACAAACCGCGCTAGCAGAATGATACATAGCGCAATCGTTCCTGCCCATCTCCCTCCCATATAAACAGCGCTCACAATCGCAAGCGTCCGTAGATCAAGATGGAAGCCAGTTGTAGTTGCTACGCCTAGTAGCATTAATCCCACACCTAGCAATCCATGCAATGTGCCGGATACATACGGATAGGCATGGCTATATTGTGGAAAGGTATCTTTGAATTTATTTAATAGTAAATTGGTAAGGAACAGAAATGTTGTTACCATCGTTAGATTGTTGATCAGGTTAATCATTGAACCAGCCCTTTCCCCCGGATCGGTTACGTCGCCATTTATTCTCTATCTAGCCGGGCTTCTGGCAACCGATAAGAGCAGCTCACACGAAAGAAGATATAGTTAAGCTGCTATATTATATAATTACGGAATTTGCACCCTTATAGTTCATAGGGACTAAGAGCTAAATTCCTGACTTTTAACGAAAAATGTGCATAATTACACAAAAAAAAGCCCGATGCATCTTACATCGGGCTTTCGATTGGTAAATAGGATTGGAATTAGAACGAATTTTTGATTACTGCTTCGCTCAGTGGGAAGCGGCCGGAAGCATACGCAGGCTTCGCTGCTTTACCCACAGTGATCAGCATAACGGGAATGTAACGCTCTGGCACGTTGAAATGCTCTACAAACGCTTTGTGATCAAATCCACCCATCGGGCATGTATCGTAGCCGAGTGCGCGTGCAGCCAGCATCAGATTCATCGCTGCCAGTGAAGCATTGGATAGTGCGCCATCGCGTGCTACACCTGGATGCTGGTAAGCACCGTTGATCTGACCGATCAGTGTATCACGGATTTCTGGACTCATACCGCCTGCTTCAACGAGTGCATCATAGACAGGAGCTGCATTTTTGTTCGCTTCCAGATCACCCAGAATCGCTACGGTGAAGGAGCTATCTGCTACTTGGTTCTGGTTGTAGGCGATTGGCAACAGCTCTTGCTTTTTCGCTTCATCATCGATGACGAGGAATTTCCAGTGTTGCAGGTTCCAGCCGGATGGAGCAGCGTTCGCAGCGGACAGGATCAGATCCATATCCTCCTGTGGAATCACATACCCTTTTTCGTACACTTTTACTGAATGACGGTCTTCGATAACCTGAATCGTTTCTGGCTTGATCGCGTTAGACATGAACAGCACTCCCTTTAAAATAGTGGATATGGATTAGATTTGAAGCAGACTGGCAGCCATCCATAGCACCTTGACGCTCGTCCTTACAGACCAGAAAGCAAGGTTATGTACAGCTTCAGCTACAACTTATTAATAGTAATCTTATATATATTCCACTGTGATTATACGATTGCAGCAAATGCGTGTCAACTGTATTCGTGCGAACCGTATATTTATCGGGATTTACATCAAACTGCGTCGATGCAGTGCGGTCTGTACCCATTGCAATAAACGCAAATCTTGCCCTCTGCCAGCGATAAACGACAAACCTACTGGTGCTCCATCTACCGTACCTACCGGAATCGTTACCTGCGGCAAGCCGGATAGACCCGCAATCGAGGAAAGCTGCATCGTTTGGGAGCGGCGCTGTTCATTCGCTTCGCCTCCAATATGAAGCTGTGGCGCTGGCCCTGTAGCTGTGGGTAGCACCAGCAGCCCATTCTCACCGAGCATCTCCTGCAAGCGCGAGCGCACTGTCTGCTTGAGCGCGAATGCGTCACTGCTGTCTTCACGGCGTAGTGTGCTTGCCCACCGGAATCGTTCATCAATATCCTCTGCAAAGACAGGCTGTACCTGCTGTACCCACTCTCCATGCTCTTCCCAGATCTCAATGCCCTGTACCGTACGGAAGGCGGTCATCCATGCAGCTAAGCCTTCCGGTGCAATCGCTACTGGCTGTGGCTGCATACTCCACTTCTCACCTTGCTGTAACAGTCGTTCCGCGGCAGCCTGTAATAGCTGAGCCGTCTCTGGCTCTGCTACTGCCCATGCTTCCTCGGGTAGATATACATGCTCAAAGTCAGCACTAGCAGACCGTTCATCCGTACCCGTGCCGATCAGTATCTGACCTACACGCTGTAATAGCTCGGCGCTGTTCGCCATCCAGCCAATTGTATCAAAGCCATGCGCCAGTGGAATGACACCGCCGATATCAATCAGGCCATGCGTGGGACGCATACCATAAATACCGCAATACGAGGCAGGAATACGCACTGATCCACCGGTATCCGTTCCAATGGCAAAATCGCGCAGTCCAGCGGCGACAGCGACTGCCGACCCACTGGAGGAACCACCCGGAATGCGATCCGGTGCAGACGGATTCACCGGTGTCCCATAGTGTACATTTTGACCGTTCAGGCTGTACATCAGCTCATCGGTATGCGTTGTGCCCTGCAATACAGCGCCCGCATCCAGCAAGCGCTGAATTGCAGGCGCCGTCTGCGTCGCCGGCTGATGTGTACGCAGCCAGTCTGGATTACCTGCACTCGCGGTATAACCCTCCAGCTCGAACACATCCTTTACGCCAAAGCTCAGCCCGGTCAGTGGCCCCTCTGCTCCCTCGCTCTTCATCGTCCATTGCTCATTCACAAATGCATTCCATTTCTGCGTCATTGCGATTCCCCCTATACTGATCAGGCGACAGCCCGGTGCTCCACAATACTGACATCGTAAGTAAATATTGAATTTCATGTTGAAATCGATTATTAACCATTATATATTTATTCATATTGCAATTAAAAGTATTATTTTGCAGACAAAAAGAAAGTTCATATTGCTTATAATAGAGAAATAGAAACCTGTAAAGCGGTGCATCTAGGTTCAAAGCTCTTTCTTGTTCTCTGTATTATTCCCTTTATTGCTCTCTTTCTCTTTTCTGCATCTTCTACTATTTAAGGAGTGAATAGCATGCATCCTTCCAAGCCTTCTGGCGATACACAGCCCGTCGATATCGACGATATTGATCGCCGTATTATCGCTATTTTAAATCAAAATGGCCGAATTTCGTACACCGATCTTGCCAAGGACATCGGCTTATCCCGTGTCGCCGTACAGGCACGTGTTAACACATTAATCGAAAACGGAACAATTGAGCGCTTCGCCGCGGTTATCAATCCAGCCAAAATCGGCATCTCCGTCTCTGCCTTCTTTAATGTAGAGGTTGAGCCGAAGCATCTGCATGAGACAGCGGACAAGCTCGCTGAGGAGCCTGTCGTTACGAGTCTGTATCATATGACTGGGCCGAGCAAGCTGCATATGCACGGGCTGTTCCGTGACAATCAGGAGATGGAGACCTTTTTAAAGGACAAACTATACACAATGCCGGGAATTATGAGTGTCGATTGTCAGGTACTGATCACACGCTACAAAAGCCGGATGGGAATGAGGCTGTAAATGATGAACACACCTGTACCACCGGCTTCCTCGCAGCAGGAGCCATTATTCCGCGAAGCGACCTATGGGGAGCTATCGTGGGCGATGATTCGCACCGGTATTTTTGGCTATGGCGGTGGGCCGTCTGTGATGCCGCTCTTCCGTTATGAGGCAGTCACTCGCTATCGCTGGATTAGCGATGATGAATTTGGCGAGATTCTGGCACTTGGCAATGCACTACCCGGCCCAATTGCGACCAAGATGGCGGCTTATCTAGGCTATCGCAGTAAAGGCGTACCCGGGGCGATTATCGCGATTCTGGCGCATATTTTACCTTCATCCATTGCGATGATCATCCTACTGTCAGCGGTTGCCTTTCTAAGCGAATCGAAAATGATTCAGGGTATGATCGCTGCTGTTGTTCCTGTGATCGCCGTCATGCTCGGTGTGATGGCGTATGAATTTGGCGAAAAGGCGGTCAAAGGACTAGGCGTGGCACTGGGCATTGCTTTATTCGTGATCGTATTCGTGCTCTTACAGATCGTCCATGTGCATGCCGCGATCGTGATTGCGCTGTTCCTGATCTATGGTGCATTTCATTTCCGTCTTGTGAACTGGCTGAAAAAGCGCCGTCATGGTGGAGGTGAAGCGTGATGTGGAGTATGGATTGGTTGGAATGGCTGAAGCTATTCTGGGGCTTTTTCCTTGCGAATGTGCTCGGCTATGGCGGTGGGCCCGCTTCGATTCCGCTGATGTACAACGAGATCGTGACCCATTTTCACTGGCTGAATGATACGGAATTCTCCAATGTGCTGGCGCTTGGTAATGCATTGCCAGGCCCGATTGCGACGAAGATTGCCGCTTTTGTCGGCTTTGATGTAGCAGGGATTCCGGGGCTAGTGATTGCGCTGATCGCTACG
The DNA here is from genome assembly GCF_034055775.1 of Paenibacillus hunanensis. NCBI lineage: Bacteria > Bacillati > Bacillota > Bacilli > Caryophanales > Paenibacillaceae > Paenibacillus > Paenibacillus hunanensis. Next base: position 5,281,562 of record NZ_CP139194.1, read on the forward strand.
ATTGTACCTTCGGCAGTGGCGATGATCGTGCTACTGCGCTTACTGCAAAAATATCGTACTTCTCCAGTAGTAAAGGGACTGACACTGCTCGTGCAGCCTGTCATTGCGGTAATGATGCTTCTGCTCACCTGGCAGCTAGGAGAGGAATCGTATACGTCGATCGGTCTATGGCAGACGCTGGCAATTGCACTGGTTGCCTTCTGGGCGATGCAAATTCGCAAAATTCATCCGGCGTTTGTGATTATCGCTGCCTTTGCATATGGCGCCTTCGCTTTGCCTTATTTTATGTAATCGATAGAGTCACGACTATTCTGATCAGTCGATCATACGAACAATACCCCTGCATACCGCCAACATAGCGAAGCAGGGGTATTGTTCGTACTCACTGTTATGCGCAGATTGCTTGCATGGACAATCTTGATTTGAGCAGGTGATTACGTTGGAGCAGCGAATGCCATGCTCCCGAATCGACTTCCTCTGATAACCAGATGACAGCCAGATCGTTACACGGGACGTCTGAATCCATTTCCTGTAGGTGCGAGCTGGCGATGCTCAATCGGTGTGGATAGCACGATCAAGGTTGTATAATCACCATAATGACTGATCCGATTCTCGAACGCCTCCAGCTCCCGAATCGAGGACGTTAGCACCTTGAGCAAGTAATTATATTCGCCACTCGTCCGATGACATTCCACAATCTCCGGTGATTCCCGGCATACCTCAACAAAGTTAACCCCATTATTAGTATGAAAAAGATAATACGCGGATGCCTGGTAGCCTAGCTTATCCGGGGAAACAACAGCACGGTACTCTCGAATCAAGCCGCTCTCCTCCAGCCTGCGTACCCTCTCTGTGACTGCCGGCTGGGACAATCCAACCTCTTTACCCAGATCGGTCATCGAGATACGGGCATGACGCTGCAGATGCAGCAATATTTGCTCATCAACCTGATCCATGAGTCTCCTCCTTCGGAATTTTTCTATTATCGTTCGGTCGAAAATACCATGTGCCTGCTCGATATAAACGTCTGGAGGTTTTACATGCTGCTGTACGTCTAAAACGATATATCATGACTCTTTATTCTATCAACTACAGGGTGTCGTGTATAGATTAACTGTGCATTTTTTTGGCACGTTATGATGATTTTTCTTCCGTTATGTTCCCGGTTACGCATGCAGCATATACCATTCGCTAATGCATCTGATCACTAGACACAGCTTCTTTATTATTATACATCACACATCGGAACACATATGTAAAAATTCTTCATGCTTACACCCCAGACTTTCTCCTGGTGCCCCCTCCCCTCCAGTACGAACTATTCAAAAAGCCCTGCTTCCCAAAGGAATATCAGGGCTGATCTTTTATTCGTATAGAGCATGTTCATATTCCGTATTGAAGCTGGACAGTCCGCACATCACATAGCCTGCTACTCTTGCCCTTAGCGCCGCTCTGTTGCTGCCGTCTGTGCCAGAATTCCCTTCATCATCGGTACATATAAATGCCAGTAAAAGGCATCCTCACTGCCCGGTCGATCCAGTGTGAACCAGCGCTTGATTGTATCCCAGCCTTCATAGCGGCGCCAGAATGGATACTGATCATGATCCGCATAATCACCGGCAAAATAATACGACGTATAGGTCGCATGCTGCTGGCGAATTACTGCTGGAAACGTATCTGTAATGCCTGCTTCCTGTAGCTTTTGCTTGCCGTCTGCGGTTAGACCCAGATCATAATTCGCCAGAATCTCGGTTCGCTCGGCTGGCTTCATAATGTCAAACCAGTAGTTGTAACGCACCTTGGTATCGAAGCCAATCAGCGCTTTCCCCTGCGTCGTTAATGTGGTCTGTACGCCCTGATCGCCAATCTGCTTGCCCTCCTGTAGCACGACAACACGTCCGTCCTCGTGCATCAGCAAGATACCTGGGCCCGTGTACGGCCAGCGATTCGGATCACTTCCGTCTCCTGTCAGGAAGTCCGGCACCTCGCCACCGCGAGCCAGATCAGCAAAATAACGTCCCGTCCAGCCTGTCCATTCTACACCGAGTAATGGATAGATCTGATTGCGCACACTTGCTGTAGTTGGTGTAGCCAGACTATTGAACTCGGCGATGAGCGTTTTGACGCCTTGCTCAGTCACTCCGCTACGAATACGCTGTACATCCGACGTATCCAGCCCACCGTACAGCATACCCTGCGACAGATCGCCATCTGCCGTTCCGACACTGGCGCCATTGTTTGCCTGTAAATACTGCGCCTTTTCTACGCCATACGTATCTGCCACATAGATCATATCGGTATTGCGCATATCCTGCGGCAATCCGGTGACCTTATACTGATCATTGCTTCCCGGAAAAAAGCCATAGTAATCGGTCGTATAGTCATAACGCTGTCCATTCGCCTTGGTATATTTTTGCTGATTGAGCAGCCAGACCAGACCTTTATGCTCGCGGTAGGTCGTATTTGGCACGGTTTTGTCCAGAATAGTGACCTCTAATCGAGTATCTGGCTTCACTTCCCACCAGACCCACGGCGCCAACAACAAAGCTACAATGAGGATGGGAATGATCCAGAATGTCCATACCTTTCTGGCTTTCATGACCCACCTCCATTCGCACCGTTGTCCGTCTTCTTGGAGTTCATCACACCGCCACGCGCCATATCGCCCCAGGCGTGCTTTTTACGTGCGGCAATGCGAAGTAGCCCTTCAAAACGCCAGAGTGTCATCATCGGACGATACCAGAACGTTTCTGACAGCGCATATAGAAATAGACGCGTCAGGTCACTTACCCGGTTATAGCGCTTGAAGCACCATTCCTCGAACAATACAGCTCCCATCGATAACAATGAGCCGTATAGCAGCATGAGCAGTGCTAGAATGAGGGTGATACGGATATCAATCGTATCCAGAAACAAGCCGATCAGCACGGTAATGATACCGGTCAGCTCGACCACTGGCCCCAGCAGCTCGACGAACAGGAAATACGGCATGGAGATCATGCCGATTTTGCCATAGCGCGGATTCAGCATCATTTTACGATTTTTCCATAAACTTTCGAACAGTCCACGATGCCAGCGTGTACGCTGACGACGCAGAATTTTGGCCTGCTCTGGTGCTTCCGTCCAGCAGACCGGATCGGGTACATACACGATCTGTGCTTTACTTTTCTTTTCCTGAATCCGGCGGTGCAGACGAACGACCAGCTCCATATCCTCACCGATCGTGTTCACCTCATAGCCGCCCACCTCGATGACCCAGCTCTTTTTGAAAATACCAAAGGCACCGGATACGATCAGCAGCAGATTATAACGGCTAAGCCCGATCCGCCCCATTAGAAAGGCACGCAGATACTCAATAACCTGCATCACCACAAGTGGCTTGTGAGACAGACGCACACTGTCACGACTCAAGTAGCCGCTATCCACATAGCTACCATTGGCGATTCCGACGCTACCGCCTGTAGCAACGATCTCTTCATCAGGCCCAGCATCCATAATCGGCTTCATGACCTTGATAAAGGCATCCTGGTCCAGCACTGTATCGCCATCCAGCGAAGCGAAGTAGGGATACTGACATACATTGATGCCCACATTGAGCGCATCTGCCTTACCGCCATTCTCCTTATCGACCAGCACCAGATTAGTATGCTGGAGCGAGCGATAAATGCCGCGAATTGGCTTCGTTTCCTTCCCGAGACCCGACCAGCGTACACGGCTTTTAACCTCAACCATATCGAATTCATCGATGAGCTGCTGCGCTGTAGCATCCTTGGAACCATCATTTACGACCACAATCTCAAACTGCTTGTAGTTAATACCTAGCAATGATCGTACACTCCATACGATATTCAGCTCTTCATTGTAGGCAGGCACGATAATAGACAGTGGCGGCGCCAGCTCTTCCTGTAGCACCTGCTCATACTGGCTCTCGTTGACGTCCTTTTCTCGATTGAGCTTATGAGCCGCTACGAAGAACAGCACAACATACACCAGACTGACCACAACGACATAGATGGCAATAATAATGCTGATCACTTCAAAAATCGTACCGATGAGCTCAAGCCAGGTTGCGTTCATATTGCTTCCTTTCCAGCGTCTCCTCCGCCATCTCACGTGCATAGCGGTCCGCATGTTCTCCGGCAACTACTTTTGCAAGCAGCTCCAGGCCATTTTTATAGTTCGATAACGATTCAGCTGCCTGTTGTCTGACCCGATACGACGAATCGCCCAGCATTTCCAGCAGGTACGATACGAACACATCCTCATGCACATTGCCCATCACTTTCGCACGCATCAGGCGTTCTGGCCATGAGGAGGTCATACGCTCCGGATGATCATGCTCATCCTCCAGCACATCCACGAGCAGGCGCGTTGCCTCACGCGACATATAGCCGAAGTTAGCAATGGTCTTGAGCGCACGAATCCGTATTTCTCCATCATAATGACTTAGCTGACGCTCCAGCAGAGCGAGAACCTCGGTGGAACGTACATTATGAATACGCAGTGCATCCATCAAGTTATAGCGAACCCGTCTCGGTAATGTATCAAACTGAGCTAAAAGCTGATCAATCAGCTCCTCGTTAAGCGGCAGCAAAATCTGTAATAGCTGACTGTCCGACAGATTATGATCCTTTTGACTAAGGAAGGGGACGATCTGATCACTGTTCAGCTTGGACAAAATACGCAAAATCTGAAAGTGCTCCTCATCTGAGCAGCGTGCCGCCTTCATCCAGCGTATCAACTCTGGCTGGAGTGAATGAATACGAAATTGCTCAATCCAGAGCAACGTATTCATCCGTGTGCTCCAGCGCCGATTACGCAACGCTTCTCGATAATGACCGGAAAAGTAACGTTCAGCAAACTCATAGATCAGCCTGCGCTCTTCTGGCGTGTTACTGATTGAAAGGCGATGCTGTAGTGCCTCCTGCAAGGCTTCCATTCGATAAGGCTCGCGGATCGATAACCGCCGCGAGGCTTCACCGGTAGCCAGATACGTTTCCAGTGCCGAGTCCGGCTGCTCCAGATCGCGCACCATCTCATAGACAGCTAGCTGGCGCTTATTATAGGTTGCTTTACGATAAGCTAGATACGCATACAGCAGTATCAGAATGAGCAACATGAGCGCGCTGAGCAAGGCAAATGCAAGCAGTGCCTGGTTCGTATCCAGTTGCTTCATGCCTTCATCCTCCCCAGCAAACGCCGAATACGTGCCTCCAGCTCAACCATACTGAATGGCTTGGTCAAATAGTCATCTGTACCCGCACCAATCGCATCCGCCACTTCACGATCATCACCAACTCCGGTGAGCATAAGCACGGTATATCGATTGCGTTTATCCGAGCTACGTAGTCGACGTAGCACCTCCATCCCATTCATCCGCGGCATCATCCGATCCAAAATGAGCAGGTAGTGTGCGTCCTCACCATGCCATGGATCACTGAAAAATTCCTCACCATCGCTAAACGCGCGAATATCCAGCTCATGTTCAGCCTGTAGAGCAGACAGACGCTTTTTGAGCATATTACGAATCAGATCATCATCGTCAATAATAGCCAGTCTCCATGGATTTACACCGAGCGGTGGAGCCGATGCCTGCTGAATCTCAGCCGCCTGCTGACTAAGCAGCACCTTCTCTTCACGATCGACCCATTCCAGGCGACGACCGGAGCCATCAGGCGCTTCGGCTTCACGAATCGTGTCCACGTGAAAAGCAGGGACTGGTGTAGCTGTATCCTGCTGCTCCGCTGGCTGTGGCGCTGTATTCACTGGCGTTGTAGCTTCCTGTACAGGCGGTGTTGGCGCTGGTGCCGTTATGATTTCTTCCTGTGGAGCCGAAGCTACAGGTTGAGACTCCTGTACCTCTGGAGCTGGCTGGAAGGTTGTATCCTGTTTAACAATTTCGTCTTTATCTATTTCATCCTCGATCATTGCAGACTCGGAGTGCTGATGCCGTTTAAGCCTGGAGGATAGCGCCAACATCAAATCGTCCATTTTATCCATCAGAGGATCGGACGGCTCGACTGGAGGAGTCGATGCAGCTTGTGAAAGTGGCTCTACACCTGTATCGGCTGATGAGCTACTCTCGTGCTGACGATCATCAGGCTTCGCCTGTGTCGCCGCATCCAGTGCCATCTCGACCAGACGTGCCGCCTGACCATTTTCGACCGGTCTACGGCGCTCCGGTACAACCATCACACCATCCCGACTGCGCTTCGCTTCGGCTACAATACGCATCACGCCGTCATAACAGGAGGAAGCGGTCATGCCTGGCTTTAACTCCAGAACACCTGCCGAGAAGGACAGACGATAATCATCCAATCCTGCGCTCTGATCCTGTTCCAGACGCTCCAGCAATTGATGGGCAAACGAGGTTGCCTCCTTTTCCCCCACGCCAGGCTGTAGCAGGTAAAACCGGTCATGTCGATCACGCGCCCAGATATCATGCGGCCCCAGCGCAGGCTTGACCAGATCAGAGAAATGCTTGAGCAGTCGATCGCCCTCAGCATAACCGAAGCGCTCATTAATATAGCGGAAGCTATCCAGATCAAATAGCGTCAGTGTAGCAGGCTCAGGCCGCTCCAGCTGTAATTGCAAATGACGAACCAGCTCCTGTGCAAAAAAGGTACTGTTATACGCACCGGTCAGCTCGTCCATCATTAACAAATGATTCAGCTTCAAGCGGCGAGACACCTGACGTTTCACCCGTACAGCGAATTCCTCTACATCAAACGGCTTGCCTATAAAGTCATCTGCACCCGATTCATATGCCTGTATACGAGTGTTACGATCACGATTCGTACTGATCATAATGACCGGAATTAAGTACTGCTCACTGCGAGACTGCATCTCCTGCAAGATCTCCAGACCGCTCCGTTCCTCCAGCACAATATCAAGCACAACACAATCGGGCTTCATGCTATAAAATAACTCCAGCGCTCGCCCTGCATCTGGCGTAGCCAGCACCATGTATCCCATTCGCTCCAGATGCTCCTTGAGCACAAGCAGCAAGCTCAGATCGTCATCTACGATCAACAGTGTACCCATATAAGGTGGCAATTCAGCCTGTGCGTCTTCAACGATAGCAGACTCGTCTCCACCATCATCTGACTCATCCGCACTGTCCAATAGTAAAAAAGCGAGCGGAGCCAGTAGCTCACGCGCCTCAGAAACGCGCCAGACGCGGGTGCTTTCTGCTTCTACACGTTCCAGTAGACTGGAAGCGGTCTGAAACCAATCGTCCAGTCCAATGGTTCCTGCGGTTCCTTTTGCCGAATGCAGCAGTCGATACAGCTCTGCCTCGCTGGTAGACTGCCCGGATGTCGTAACGGATTTGATTTTGTCCTTCATCTGCTTTATAAATAGTCGCTGATATTTATCCATAAAATCCTCCCTGACTGTCGCCATAGGCGCTCATCGACACAGCCGTTTGTATGAGTACATCCTATTCTCCGCAATACTACAATGTAGCACATCGCTCATAACGGATGTGCTACATGGTCTATAGCCTACTTTCTATTACCCCTGATCGTACCGGTCTATTGCTTTCATTTGTACCATAACGATATTTCTATACAGGGAACCCAATGAAGCTAGATCGCTCCATTTCCGTGATTGGTATCTGGATTCGGTGAAGAGTCTGCCTTCTCAGCTTGCTCTGTCTTCTTCGCATCGCCCAGTAGATCAACCTTGATCACATCATCCACCAGCTTCAGCGCTGCTGCTCCAAGACCGCTACGCTGCAAGGCTTGCTGGAGCAATTGCTCATCCTGATTGCCCTGTACGACCATATCTGTGCGAAGCGACTGCTGTCCCTGATCCATAAGCGAAACGCCCAGCTCCAGCAATCGATCCACGGTAAATGGCTTTTGCAGGTACTTCTCATCCGCCTTCTCGGCAAAGTCACCTGGCTGATCCAGCGCCGATGAGACGATCACCGGTACATCGCGGGTTAATGGGTGACTTTTGAGTGCAGCAATAAAGTCCCAGCCGCTCTTCGGTCCTTGCAGATGGATATCAACGATGCACAGTAACGGTGGCAACTTCGCCGCCTGCAAGCCCAGAATCGCTTCCTCTGCATTGTTCAGCGTCAAAATCTCATACCGTTGCTCTTCAAAGGTCGCCGCGATCAATCGGGACAGGTTCTCCTCGTCCTCAATCACAACAATATGCTCATCCAGCACAGGCACTTTGAGCTTCGGCAATCTGACGATAAATGTACTTCCCTGACCCAGCTCGGAATGGAAGGTAATCTCTCCACCCAGATCATTCAAAATTTCGCGTACGATCGCCAGTCCAAGACCGGTACCGCCAATCTGACGGCGATCCGAATTATCCACACGATAAAACTTGCTGAACATTTTATCCTTCGCTTCCTCTGGAATGCCCAGACCGTAATCCTGTACCTCCACCAGCCAGTTCGCTTCGTCTTCAAGTAGCCTTACATCGACTCGATCCGTGCCTGGAGAATACTTCACCGCATTGCTGATCAGATTGTGCATCACCTGAGTGATGCGATCCTGATCGGCACGTACCAGTGCTGTATGCTCTGGCAGCTCGGCATAGACACCATGCTCCTGCTTACCATCCCACTGCATCGCCACATCGCTAACGATAGCGCGCAGATCGAATGGCACAAGCGTATAGGTCTGTTTTCCAGATTCCATCCGCTGCAAATCCAGAAAATCATTAATTAGATTCGATAGACGATTCGCTTCCCGGTGAATCGTCTCCATGTATTTCTTCGCCTTCTCTGGCTTCACTTCGCGGTTCAGCAAAATCTCCACAAAGCCCAAAATACTTGCCAGCGGTGTACGCAGCTCATGCGATACGATGCTAACAAATTCATTTTTCATCTGGTTCGCCTGTTCTTCCTCTGTGCGATCACGCAGTACGATCAGATGATATTCCTGTAGATCTGCACCGGTAATCAGATTAATGTACATTTCCATGTGATGAATATTGCCATCACGTGCACGAAGACTGAACTGAGTTCTCCAGTTCGTCAGATGCTCCTTCACCGCATGTGTAATCTGTTCACTCAGCTTGTAAGTGCCCATATGTTGCTTATCAAGGAAAGCATTCAGACTATCGATCGATGCCCCTGTCTTCAGATCCGGTAAGACCGCACTCACCTGTTCATTGCAAAATGAGATAACCCCGTTATGATCAAATAGCACAAGCCCTTCCTGTAACGAGTCAATAATCTCCTGAATCGTATCGCGTTGCTGCTTGATCATCAGCTTCTCCGTTTCCAGCTCGGCATTCAGCTCCGCCAGACGGACGCCCTGCTTACGACGTTCCTCTCCTGCAAGCTGTGCCTGATACGCCAGACCGAACTGATTGATCAATCCCTCTGTTAGCATACGATCCTTAATATTCACTGCCAGACTGCCATACGTCGTGAATAGCAGATAGCCGATTACCTGCATATCCTCATCAAAGAGTGGATAGTAATGATCGTCTGCACGCTCATAGCCTTGATGCAGCCCAATCTCTTCACCACTCAGCGAGCGACTACGCACGACCGGTCTGCGTTCCTCGATCACTTCCAGCGCTGGCCCATATAATTGCTCCACTTTGCGTCCGGTATCATGCTGTGGCCAGCCTACCGCGCATACCATTCGAAAAGAGCCTGCTGAATCTGATTGATCGCGTACGACGAGCATAACGGCATCATGATGTGTAGCATGCATTAACGCACGCAGACTGTTTTCCAGAAAATCCTTCATGCTACTAAAGCCAGTTAGCTTTTCTTGATACGAATTGATCAGCTGTAGCTGGCTTTCGCGTTCGGTCAGCTTATCCAAAATGATCGCTTGCTCATGCTGCTGCGCTAGAATTTCTTCATTTTGCGCTTCCATCTCATCGTTTTGCTGCTCCATCTGCTGCAAGCTATATTCATTCTGCTGCTGACGCTCACGCAGCTGATCCGACATATGATTGATCCCGCCGATCAGACTCGTAATCTCATCATTCGAAGTACGCGGATTGACATGTAAATACTCACCATTACTGATCCGTCGTACCGTAGCTTCCAGCTCTACGACAGGACGAATCATCGACTCGCGCAAGTACCGCACCAGCAGTAGAGCAGCAATCAAGCCCAGAATAATAAAGACGAGCGGAATAAATAGGACGATCGAGTTCAGTCGCTGACTTTGCTTCATCAGCTGGTTCACCTGATCGCGTTCATTATCGATCAGATTCTCCAGCTCAGTATTCACCGACTGGACAATAGCGGTGGTAATGTTACGGGATGTATTTTCGATCTGTTCCTGCTTCCCCTGCTGCTTATAGCCTTCGATCAGCGGAAAATAGCTGAAATATTCGCGGCTTTGTCGATCCAGCTCGGTGAGGGCATTTTCATTCTCCTGATTGTTGATCGAACGTGTCCGATACTGATTCAGATCCTGCAGAAAGCGATCTCGATCCGACTCTGCCTGTACCCGAAATGTCTCTACACTAAAAGCTAGATATGCCCGAAAATTCGATACAGCCGAGCGATACGATTCATCGATCGCTTGCAAACGATTCTGTTGATCCAGATGCTGATTAATCTCCGTATTGATGTCAGTCACCTGTTGCTTGAATGCCCATTCTACCGCAAAGATAATCAAGCCAAAAATTAAAAAGGCAATGATCGTCCAACGGGTCACACGCCGGGTCAAACCGCCATTTGGCATCAGGCGTCCTCCCTTTCAAGCAGCTCCTCGGCTGCATCGATCAATGCGAGCGGACTGAATGGCTTGGACATGAACAAGGTCACCCCTGCCTGCTCCGCACGTAAACGATCCTGCTCCTGCGCCTTGGCAGTCAGCAGGATAACGGGCTTGCCTGCATTCGCATTCCCACTCGCGCGCAGCCACTCACACACCTCGATGCCTGTCGCTTCTGGCATCATATAATCAAGCACGATCAGATCATATTCCTGCTGAGCTAGACGATCCTTGGCAAGCTGTCCATCCTCAGCCTCAGTCATCATGTACCCTTCATCCTCAAGCGTCTCCATAAGTAAAAAACGCAGTGCCGGTTCATCCTCAGCAATCAAAATCTTTTTCTCTGTCATCCTTTTGCCTCCTGTATCCGTCAATATGCGCCATGCTATGTATGGTGAGGCTACCGAGACAGCCCCTATCCCATCTGGCGCTTCCGCAAACCTGTTCTTTTAACATAATATTGAAATTATTTAAAACAATAACAATTGTATATTACCACAATCATCGACATTCTGAATAAATCGGAATAGCATCGATTCCAGCACTCCGTATCGTATAGGATGAACTCGAATACAATGATCCGCTAAGGCGATGAGGTAGCAATACATATAGAAACAGAGTAGCCCAATAGCTAATATTGATAATTATCGGCAAATGAGTTCCATTCGCAAATAGTACATCATTCTTATCTGTAAAAATGGCACTACCACTGCCTGTTAGCTTCAATCCTTATTCGTACAAGTCGAACAGATGGATGACTGCTATACGCAGGGCGAAGAACAAAATAGACGCTTTTGCAAAATGTACAAATTTTAAGCGTTACGCAGGATGCGGAAAAGAATGGATATGGTATACTACATATGTAGTTGAATTCACATTGTGGAGAGGGGTTTTACCGCGATTATGCTTCAATTCAGTCCCTCCTTTTTACAAATAGGCTCGACTGTCGGACTGCTTGTTATCGCTCTGACTGCGATTCTGGTGCGCTCGCGTACCAATCATAGACCGGTTAATGCCAAAAAAATTCTGATTCCGCCACTCGGTATGAGCACCGGCTTTTTCATGTTTGTGGTGCCGGACTTTCGCGTATCATGGCTGTGGGCAGTAGGTGCATTTCTGGTCGGCTGGTTTATTTTCTCGTATCCGCTCATTCGGGGCACACGTTTCGAGCACAACGGCACCGATGTAGTCGTTCAGCGCTCCAAAAGCTTTCTATTCATCCTGCTCGGACTGCTGCTGATTCGTCTGCTGCTACACCGCTTTATCGAGCATTACATTACTATTCCGCAGACAGCGGGTGTGTTCTTCATCCTTGCCTTCGGAACCTTGCTACACTGGCGCCTCGATATGTATCGTAAATATCGCGCCATCCGTGAAAAGGTGGAATCCAGTTCATCCGTCTGATTCCATCAGGATATCGGACATATCACGCGTCTGTACTGTATATACAACAAAAGCTAAAGCCTCTTTTCGACATTATGGAATACTGCTCTCATGATGATTGCAGTATTCCACAGTCGAGAAGGCTTTAGCTTTTTTGCTGTGATGCTGAACTATTTAGTGGTATAGAAAGGGAGGTCGAAAAGCTAAAGCGAGCTCTTACTTCCCTACTTGTATCCTTTAATATGGCTGTACAACATCTATATCGGCTATCCATCTACTCTGGCAAAATATAGCACAAAGGAGCAACCTGGATACCCTTGAAGCCTACCTACTGCGCGATACGAGTGGGCTGAATTAGTTCTCTTCATCCTCTGCTACGCGCACAAGCTGTTTACCCAGATTCTCACCGCTGAATAGCCCGATAAATGCCTCTGGAATGTTATCAAAGCCGTCGATAATATTTTCACGGTATTTCAAGCGTCCTTCGCGTACCCATTGTCCTAGCTCACGCAGCCCTTCTTCTTGCTCGGCAGCGTAGTCGCCCACGAGGAAGCCTTTGAGCAGGACGGTTCGTGTGAGCAGCATCGGTAGGATACGTGGCCCAAGCTCTGGTTTTTCCTGATTGTACAGCGAGATTTGTCCACACAGCGGAATACGTGCATTGCGATTCAATAATGGAATGACCGCATCGGTAATATCGCCACCGACATTATCAAAATACACATCAATCCCATCCGGGCATGCACGCTCCAGCGCTTCAGCTAGCGGCTGATCAGTTTTGTAATTGATCACTTCATCAAAGCCCAGCTCTTCCTTGAGGTAACGATTTTTCTCATCGGAGCCGGAAATACCGATGACGCGTGCGCCTTTGATTTTACCGATCTGTCCAACGATCATCCCAACCGCACCACCTGCACCGGACACTACGAGTGTCTCACCAGGCTGCGGATTACCGATACGCAGTGTGCCAAAATAGGCGGTCAAGCCTGTCATACCGAGCACGCCAAGCGCTGTTGTGATCGGCGCTAGCTCCGGGTCAATGCGACGGCAAGCCTTGCTGTCTATGAGGCCATACCGCTGCCAGCCCCAGCCACCAGCGACGATATCGCCTTCCTTGAAGCCATCGGCACGGCTATGCAGCACACGACCGATCGAGCCACCTGTGATCGGCTCGCCAATCGCATACGGTGCTGAATACGACTTCGCATCCTTCATCCGTCCGCGCATGTACGGGTCAACGGACACATATAGTGTTTTTACGAGTAGCTGTCCATCCTCGGGCATATTGAGCTCTTCTTTTTTCACTGTAAAATGTTCCAGCGCTGGTGTGCCTGCTGGGCGACTTGCTAGTGCGAAGTATTCATTCATTTGTTCTGCCATATTGTATTCCTCCTCATATCTTCGATCACTGCAATACGAATGATTGCATGTAGAATTGAAGTACATACACAAATGAAAGTTCCAATGGTGCATGTACGGTAGCTCACGTTATTATTTACCCCAATCGCCATATCTTATGACACCCGTATTCCAATCCTAACTCTCCACCACCTTTAGTCCATTACACGTTATTATATATTTATATTTACATATAATGTAATATAGCCCATTAAATACTTACAAAGAGTTAACTTATATAACACATTTAGCAGTTACACCTGAATAAAAAGCATGTATAATGTCAATTGTGGAATGTATTTTAACATTCCTTATTGTTGATGCTGTCGAATGTGAGATGAATGATTAGGACGCTAGCTGTTATTTGTACGTTGTCTGTATGAAGGGCTGATTGCGTCATATTTATAAAGAGTGGAGGCTGTGCATTTGGGTAGAAAGAACAGAAAAGTAGCCATTGTTGGAGTCGGTATGGTCGGAGCAGGTTGTGCGTATTCGATGATCAATCAGTCCATTGCCGATGAGATTATGATGGTTGGACGGACACATGAGAAGGCAGTCGCGCAGGCACTCGACCTGTCACACTGCATGGACTTTACCTCACATCGTACCAAGGTGTATGCTGGTTCGCTGGAGGATTGTGGTGATATGGATATCGTTATCATTACAGCAGGTGCGAATCCGAAGCCAGGTCAGGATCGAATGACCGTATTGCATGAGGCAGCAGCGATTACGAAGGACATTATCGATCCGATCATGGCGAGCGGATTTGACGGAGTGTTCATTATTGCAGCGAATCCAGTTGACGTTGTGACCTATCTGACATGGCAATTTTCCGGGCTGCCACGTGGACGCGTGATTGGTACGGGTACATCGATTGACTCCTCTCGTTTGAAAACGATTCTGTCTGACGTCTTCTCCATCGATCCGCGTAGCGTACACGGCTATGTATTAGGTGAGCATGGTGAATCCCAATTTGTTGCATGGTCGCACGTAACGATCGGCGGTAAACCACTACTGCATATTTTAGAACAGCATGCTGAGCGTTTCCCTGAACTAAGCATGGAAGACGTAGCACTCAAAACGCGTGATGCAGGCTGGGAAATTTTCCTCCGTAAAGGTCATACCCAGTTTGGTATTGGCAATGCACTCGCCCACATCGCTCGCTCTATTCTGTACGATGAGCACCGGATTATTGCTGTATCTGCGATTCTGGACGGCGAATATGGACAGCACGATGTATGCACAGGCGTGCCAGCGATCATTAGCGGAAACGGTATTGAAGAGCTGATTGAGCTACGCTTGAATGAAGAGGAACAAAAGCAGCTGGAGCATTCCTGTCATGTGATTCGTACCGCGATTGAGCAGGTACAGGTGACGGTGTAAACGATGCAGATAAGTTTGGAAATAGTGCATTGATTGAATTAGAATAGTTTGGATGGTTTCCGTAGTATGAAGTAAACTATCAGCCTGGTATAAGGGGAAATAATGCTGGTTGCTACCCACCTATCTAATCGAATGCACGTTATATTACGAGCAATTTATAGGTTTTGTCTATGAACTTATAGGCTAGTATGAATAAGCAGCAAGGGAGAGTTTGCTTGATGTAATACATCTTCCTTGCTGCATTTGTATATGACTTCAATAATAAGAACCTTAAAATAGACTACGCTCTACTTTTATCTCTATTTTCAAAATAAAAGCCAATTCTATGTATTTCCTTCATAGAATTGGCTTTTTTATTAAACATCTAAAGATCACTTATTGCCTGGCTTCCTATTTGCTACAATATGATCTCTATAGTACGATCCGCAATTAGATGTACCTCGTAGCACCTGCCCGTTTATTTCACCGTTAGCACCGGACACTCTGCATGCTGAATTACCTTATGACTAACACTGCCAAGGAACAACTCCGATACGGTGCTCATTCCGCGTGTCCCCATGACGATCAGGTCAATATTCTGCTCCTTCGCAGTATCACAGATTACAGTCGCTGGATCGCCAGTATGGTAATGCACATCATACGCAACGCCAGTCGTATCCAAATATTGACGATACGGCTCGGTCATTTCGCGTCCTTCTTCGTCCAGACGTACACCTACATCGACCCCAAGTGGTGGTTCAGCGACCATCATTGTTGGATTCACATGCAGCACCGTCAAATGCGGTGCGGTCTGTAGCGATTGTGCCAGCTTAACCGCATGCTCTAATGCACGCTGTGCATGTTCAGAGCCATCCAATGCGACCAGTATACGCCCATACGCTGAATTATCATGTAGTTCTGACATGTTCTTTTCCTCCAGTATGTGTTGAATTTGTGCGCAGCAGACGCAACTTGTGCATCCCTGTAGTGAACACATGAAGCAGAAGTTAACGTCTACTTATGCAAACAGCTCAAGATGCTCAGCAAAGGTAAAGGATACGGCTTGTATTCATTCCAACATTAATGTCCGTGCGATACATCGATGTCCGCCAGATGACGACGACGCACGATCAGGACAACAACAGCGATCAGTACCATCGCCCCACCAAAGTAAAACGGTGTTGCCGAGTTATACCACTCCGCCAGCTTACCAGCGAGGAATGGCGATACTGCACCACCAAGGAAGCGGACAAAGCTGTAGGCTGCGGAAGCAACCGAACGTTCTACCGGTGCCGATTCCATAACTGCTGTCGTGATCAATGTGTTATTAATACCGAGGAAAATACCAGCCACGATAACGCCGATAATGACCAGCACAGGTGAACCAAATGCTGCGCCCAGACCCATGAACACCAGATCCAGTGCGAATAAAGTCAGCATGACGCCCATCGAGCCTGCCAGATTAAAGCGTGCTTGCAGCTTCGGTGCAACAAATACGGAAGTGATCGCCAGTAAAATACCCCAGCCAAAGAATACATAACCAAGACCGTGCTCATCCAATCCCATCACATAAGGAGAATAAGCCATCAGGGTAAAGAAACCAAAGTTATATAAAAATGCGACAATCGCGAGTGTTTTCAATGCAGGGAATTTCAATGCTTTAAATGGATCGGCAAGCGAGCTGCGTGTTTTAGGTTTTGGAATTTTAGGCAGCATCACTAAAATAAATACAAATCCGATCAGCATCAGTACACTAACGCCGAAGAACGGGCCACGCCAAGAGATTGAACCGAGCTCACCACCAAGCAGTGGGCCGACCGAAATACCAAGACCAAGTGCCGCTTCGTACAAAATAATCGCTTTGGCTGTACCGGAAGTGGACAGACCAACAATTGCGGACAATGCGGTCGCGATAAAGAGTGCATTACCCAGACCCCAACCACCACGGAAGCCAACGATTTGACCGATCGTATCGGACATACCGCCAAGTCCAGCAAAAATAATGATCAGCACAACGCCGCTAAGCAGCGTCCATTTTATACCAATCCGGCTCGATACAAAGCCGGTAATCAGCATCGCTAGACCTGTTACGAGATTGTAGCTGGTGAATAGCAGCGATACCTGACTAGGTGTTGCATGAAGCTGATTCGCAATCGCTGGTAAGATCGGGTCTACCAGTCCAAGACCCATAAATGAAATGACACAGGCAAAGGCAACTGCCCAGACTGCTTTCGGCTGTGATAATAATCCGCCTTGCTTAGGCAGCTCTTTGACTGAAGCTGTTTTTGTACTCATGTTGCAGGTTCCTCCCTTATATGTTGCTCTCTATTTATTAAATTTCAATTATTGTTGGATCAAGCAAAACCTTGCCTGACAAAGTGCCGGTCATTGGTTGACCGGCATGCTTGATGATGTGGTCATGCATTCGATGTGAATTGGCCGCGTGTGCTCCTAGTGGGCTTCTATCTACAGATCATTTAATGCTCTGCTTCTGCACGTTCCACCGACTGACGCCCCAGCCTCTCCATGCCTTCACGTACTTGCTGGCGTAGCTGCTCGGCTTCTTCCTTAAAGCTCTGAATCGTACGCATTTTGCTTTCCATCATATCGAGCTGCTTGCCCAGCGTGTCGTCAATCTCTTCCAGTTGACGTCTGCGCTCCTCCAGATCGGTAATGCTGCGGTAACGCTCACGCTGTCCGGTAAGCATTTCAACCACCTCGATATACCGATGCAGCTCCTGCAAGGAAAAGCCAAGTACATCGCGCGCACTGATAATTTTTTTGAGCCGTTCGATATCCTCACGTGTGTACAGACGAGTATTACCCTCGCTTCGCTGCGGGGACAGCAGACCAATCTCTTCATAGTACCGAATCGTTCGCTTTGTCAGATTGCATTCGCTGGCAACCTCATCGATTTTGTACAATGTCATGGTCACCCCTCCGTTTCATTATTTAAATAATTACATATTGTATATGAATATATTAAACCTATTTAACGTTAACGTCAACGTTATGAAAACGGTTTTTCGGAGTTTTTTGTGGGTTTTCAGAAAAAAAATGTGTTTTCGTAGGTGTTTGGGTGCATTCTCAGGGCATATTTTTAAAACTTGAATTCAATTGGAAGGGTTTTAGCGAAACACGGTGGTGGTGCTGCAACCACTTCGGCAAGGAATAAGGGGACGGACTCGGGTGGAGCAGCGGGAATCTACGGATTAGGAGTTAGTTGTAGATTCCCGCCCCTCCAAAGGAGTCCTTTCCCCTTATTTCCTTGCCTTCGTTCTGTGCGGGTTGTGGTATTTTTTTATGGTCTTCTACTTTTGAATGATTGGAGTGGCTTTTGATTTTAAAGGTTGGCTAGCTCTTAAAAAAATGCATAAAAGTACGTAAACATTAATATAGAATGTACATATGCTTTTGAGGTGGAAGTGCAACTAAAAACTCCATTGGGGTGGATGAAGCAGAGGGAAGGGAATTGGGTGATTATTAGTGGAGGCTTGACTTCGATAGAGTTATAGCTGAAAAGCTTTATTTAAATGAGGGGCTGTACTTATAAAGTTAGATGGGTCGTGGATATAATGATCTTTTTAGGTTATATATCCAGAGCTATACATTAAGATTATATACGCACAAAAAAGAGCTGCACTGCCTGAATGGATCAGGTGTGCAGCTCTTTTGTTATATTGTGGAGTGGAGGATAGTTTATCCGTCCACTTATTGTTCAAGTAATGGCTTTAGCTTACTTGTTGGATTTTTCTACGGCGTGGCCGCCGAATTCGTTGCGTAGGGCGGCTACGACTTTGCCTGTGAATGTATCGTTGTCCAGAGAGCGGTAGCGCATCAGCAGGGACAGGGCGATAACTGGAGTTGCCATTTGCAGGTCCATTGCTTCTTCGACTGTCCATTTGCCTTCGCCGGAGGAGTGCATGATTCCCTGGATTTCTTCCAGACGTCCGTCTTTTGCAAATGCATTTTCAGTCAGTTCCATCAGCCAGGAGCGGATAACGGAGCCGTTGTTCCATACGCGAGCTACTTTTTCGTAGTTGAAGTCGTATGGGCTTTTCTCCAGAACTTCGAAGCCTTCACCGATCGCTGCCATCATACCGTACTCGATACCGTTGTGAACCATTTTCAGGTAGTGACCGCTGCCTGCTTCGCCAGCGTACAGGTAGCCATTTTCAACAGCAGTGTCGCGGAAGATTGGTTCTACTACGTCCCAAGCTTCTTTGTCGCCACCGATCATATAACATGCACCGTTACGAGCGCCGCTCATGCCGCCGGATGTACCTGCGTCCATGTAACGAATGCCTTTTTGTTTCATTTCATTGTAACGACGTACGGATTCTTTATAGTGAGAGTTCCCTGCTTCGATCACGATATCGTTCTCGGACAGCAGTGGAGCGATCTCGCCCAGTACGGAATCAACAACGCCGTGTGGAACCATGACCCAGATGATACGCGGGGATTCCAGGTTGCTAACCATATCTGCAATTGTACCTACGCCTTGTGCGCCCAGGTCAGTAATTTCTTTTACTGCTTCTTTGTTCAAGTCAAAGGCAACCACCTCATGTTTGTGATCCATCAGGTTTTGTGCCAGATTCATACCCATTTTACCCAAGCCGATCAAACCGATTTTCATAGTATAGCCCTCCGTTGTGTTTGGGATGAACATCCCTTTTTTATCTATAACCTGTGTAACCATCTATAGCCAGCGCTAGTGCGACTGCTTCCAGCACAGTCTGGCATTCTGCAAAGCCGGCAACCCGACTCTGAAGGCATGGTGAATACGCTCTGTTTATCATTAACCAGAGCGTAAGCCAACCATTCATGTTGAAAAGAACAGCTTATCTCTTAGCGTGCAGAAGCGACGCCCGTACGTACCGGTGCTGCATTCTGATCGCCCAGCCAGCGGAAGCCTTGCTCAGCCAGCAAAGCATCGGATGCTTCAGGGCCATAGGTGCCAGCAGCATAGTCATGCAGTGGCAGACTGTTGTCCGCGAAAGCTTCCAGAATCGGTTGAACCCACTGCCAGGACAGCTCTACTTCGTCCCAGTGTGCGAAGAATGTACCGTCACCGTTCAGCGCATCGCCGATCAGCAGCTCATAAGCTTCTGGATCATTGTCTGTACCCATGACGAATTCAGATGTCATTGGCTCCAGCAGACCTGTTTTCACGTTACGACGGTTCAATTGCAGCGTAATTTTCTCTTCTGGATTGATGCTGATCGTCAGCATGTTCGGCTGACCATCGCAATCGACACAGATTTCGCTGTTTTGCATGGTGTTTTTGAATTCGATCACGATGCGTGTCGATTTCTCTTTCATACGTTTACCCGTACGGATGTAGAATGGAACACCTTCCCAGGAGAAATCATCCACCCATACACGCGCTGCTACAAAAGTATCAGTGTTGGAGCCCAGCTCGATGCCTGGCTCATCCTGATAGCCCTGTACCTCGCGACCGGATACAACGCCGTTCACGTATTGTGCACGTACGATATGCTTGTGTGCATCTTCTTTGGAAATCGGACGCAGTGCTTTAGCGATATATTTTTTGTGGGAACGTACATCATCTGCGGTATGTCCACCCGGCAATGTCATCGCCGTCATCATCAGCACCTGTAGCATATGGTTTTGTACCATATCGCGAATCGCACCGGTATGATCGTAGTAGCCTGCACGTTCTTCAACGCCGACTACTTCGGATGCCGTAATCTGTACATTCGCGATGTGACGATTGTTCCATAGCGATTGGATGACTGGATTCGCCGAAGTGAAGGACTCCATGTTTTGCACCATCGGTTTGCCCAGATAGTGGTCAATACGGAACACTTCTTCCTCTGCAAAGGTTTTGCTCAGGTGCTTGTTCAGCTGACGTGCGGATTCCAGATCATGACCGAATGGCTTCTCGATGATCAGGCGCTTCCAGCCGGAGGTGTTGCCCAGACCGCTTGCATTGATGTTATCTGCGATCACACCGAAGAACTCCGGTGCAACGGACATGTAGAACATACGATTTTGCGGAATGTTCAGCTCGGACTCGCGCTGCTCTACCAGCTTCAGCAGCTCTTGGTAGCCTGCTGTGTCGTCCACATTCAAAATATGATAGCGAATCGAACGCAGGAAGGCATCCACCGTCTTGCGATCATTCGGAGTATTGCGGGAAAATTCCTGAAGCGACTGCTCAACATACGTTTGGAAGGTCGCATCATTAAATGATTTGCGGCCGAGCCCGATGATTGAGAAGGCTTCCGGCATTTTACGATCCACATACAGGTTGTACAAAGCAGGGAAAATCTTGCGTTTCGCCAGATCCCCGGTCGAACCAAACAATACAAATGTCATAGCTTCCATATCGTTTCTCCTCCAAAATGTACCTATCCCTTTTTCTCTATATAGCATGCGTACATGCTATGGGTGTATGGGCTAGTTCTCGTTATAGTACAAACATGACTCTTACCTACAGTATCGGTTGATATAGCAACTATATCGACAAAAAAATAAACGATTGCTCGCTTTTGATATACATCCTCTATACAGTTCATATAAACAAAGATACATATCAATTACTCAATCTTCGTCATAAAGTCAATCTTGCATTGTGTCTCTTTTGTGACAGTCAAGCTTACAAAAATTACAATAGACCTTGTGTCGAACAATGTCAAGATGAAAATGAAACTTTCACATTGAATATTACCGCTTACATCTCACTTTTTATTGCTTGCCCTATCGCTTCATGCCTGTGACGCAGGGAAAAACAGGACGCTAGCTATAGAGAGCCAAGAAAATTTTGTCGATCGATTCGGTTCGTTCGCCTCGTTGACAGTTTCAGGTAAAAGTGATAGTCTAACGTCGATTCAACGACTATTTCCTATGCTGCATGAAGGAAATAGTCGTTTCCCCACGACGGTTGCTATACCAACTATAACCACCCGTATGCGCATTCTTTGCATAAAGGGTGTGACTTTTCCAATATTCATATCCATTATTGCTAACAGTAAATACACAACGATGACAGTGATCAAACATATAAGGGTGAGTTCGATGCCATATGACGTAGAAAAGAGCTATACCGTGTTTATTCGTGATGTCCATCTGGCGATTGCGGGATATATCAAGCACAAGCTTGCCCCGTTCAATCTCGCACCGGAGCAGACCTTTGTGATGATGCTGCTCTGGAAAAAGGACGGTCTCACGCAAAATGAGATCGGTGAGCGATTAGGTAAGGATAAAACGAACATTACACGCATGTTATCCAATCTGGAAAGCAAGGGCTTTATCCGCAAAATTACCTGCACCGATGATCGTCGCTGCTTCAAAATCTATCTGACCGCCGCCGGTGCAGAGCTGGAGCAGCCTGTATGCGCCATTATGCAGGAGGCTGGACGTGATCTGATGGATGGCATTTCCGAGGATGAGCGTGTGCTGCTGCATCGGCTGCTTAGTCGAATCAAGCAAAATGCGCAGATCGATGAAGCACTGGATATTGTACCTGTACCATGAATCAACCAAACAAGCCTATTCAAACAGACATCTGACTGTACAGATGTGCTGGATTGAATAGGCTTGTTTGCTGTTTTACTGTTTTACTACTTTACTGCTGCTGAATGAGGCGAATCGGGCCATTGGAGTTGAGGACGATCATCTGCTCGGTCATTTCCTCCGGCGTATACGGCATGCCCTCGCGCAGCCACCAGTGGATCACACCGACATAGGCAGAGCTGATATAGCTGGCGATCACATCCTTATGGACAGGCAGCCTATCATCGGGTAGCTTGGCGAATTTTTCCTCGTAAAAACGTGCGATATACTGCTTCATATATTGCACGAAGTTCGACATTGCCTGCCGCTCAAACATCACCTCGAAAAACCGCTGATAGCGAATAATATAAGTGAAAATCCGTCCGGCAATATAGCGCTGTAGCTCCTCTACCGATTGGTCAAACGAATTCGCATCCCGCGCCTCACCAAATAGCTCCCCCAGTAATTCATCCGTCACCGCATAGAGTAGATGATCCTTCGTTTCATAATGAAGATAGAACGTTTTGCGATTGACCGTTGCTTGAGTTGCAATATGCTGAATCGTAATTTTGTCATATGGCTGTTGCTCCATAAGCTGAATCAACGCATCCCTTAGTAGCGCACGCGTACGTACGATTCGTGGATCAAGCTTAGGTGTCTTAGCTGAATGATGGATCGATGGCGGTACAGCACCAGCAGGCTGTGGCATTGACGAGAACGAATCTGGCATGGAATCACCTCCTGTAAAGTAGAAGCAGATAAGAGAACAATCTATATAGAATGGATACTTTTGCACGTTACAATCGACTTTCATACTCATTTATACCACATTTGAGGCATAAGCCGCATCTACTTCTTTTCTGGTTATTGTCATTGCTAGTAGGCTATCATATAATCCAATTTGTATTGCATATAACTATTCAATTCATAGAAATATTGCGAGCAATCTTTTTTTGGAAATAACGATTAATAAGTTGCCCATTCGTTTAAAGAATCTTTTGAAGATGAGCTGACTACTATTTCAGCACCCTCTAACATTTCATTCACCTAGTTTATTTCATTTTGCTTGGCAAAAGTTGATTTGCATTGAGCCACATGTTCAAAAATCGCTACCACGTAATCGCCTGCTATTTGCCTGAAGCCTCATTTACAGGGATTAAACAGGGAGCAAACGTATATTACCTTATCATCTATAGGAGTGAATAATCATGGAATCCATACAACAACTCATTGCGCAGCAGCGCAGCTTTTTCAAAACCGGACAATCTCGCGATGTCGCTTATCGCATTGAAGCGTTACGTACACTGCGTGCGGGTATTGAGCGTTACCAGCCACGTATTCTGGAAGCCCTTCATACCGATCTGAACAAGTCGGAGCCAGAGGCATTTGGTTCAGAGGTTCGCATCGTACTGGGTGAAGTGGACTTTGCGCTGGAGCATCTGACGGCATGGGCAGCGCCACGTACCGTACCAACCGCAGCCGCATTACCGGATGCGACAAGCACGATTTATCCAGAGCCTTATGGTACAACGCTGATCATCGCGCCGTGGAACTATCCGTTCCAGCTTGCTTTTGGCCCGCTTGTAGGTGCGATTGCCGCTGGTAATACAGTGGTGATGAAGCCATCTGAGCTGACCCCTACCGTATCGCGCCTGATCTTCGACATGCTGAGTGATCTGTTCCCTACCTCGTATATCGCTGTCGTAGAAGGAGAAGTGGAGACAAGTACCGCCCTGCTCAAGGAAAAATTCGACTATATCTTCTTTACTGGTAGCACTCATGTAGGACGTGTCGTTATGCGTGCAGCAGCTGAGCATCTGACTCCGGTAACGCTGGAGCTGGGTGGTAAAAGCCCAGCGATTGTACACGAGGATGCTGACCTGAAGCTGGCAGCCGAACGCCTGGTACGTGGTAAGTTCCTGAATGCTGGACAGACCTGCGTCGCGCCGGACTATCTGCTCATTCATAGCAGTGTAAAAGCGAAGTTCGCCGAGCTGGTGCAAGCGGAGATTGCGGACAAATATACAGCCGATGTGTTGAGCAACCCACATTTTCCACATATCGTGAACACACGCAACTTCGACCGTCTGACTGGATTGATGGAAAATGAACAGGTGCTGTTTGGTGGACGCTCGGTTCGTAATGAGCTGATTATCGAGCCTACCCTGCTGGACAATGTAAGCTGGGATGCACCGATCATGCAGGAGGAAATTTTCGGCCCGATTCTGCCTGTGATTGAATACGATGATCTGAACCCACTGCTGGATGAGATCGTGAATCGTCCTAAACCGCTGGCACTGTATCTGTTCACACAGAATGAACAACTGATCGATCAGGTGCTGGATACCGTATCGTTCGGTGGCGGCTGTATCAATGAAACGCTGTCTCATATGACTTCGCATTACCTGCCATTCGGCGGCGTAGGTGAAAGTGGCATGGGCTCGTACCACGGTCAGCAGAGCTTTGAGGTGTTCTCGCATCATAAGAGTGTGATGAAACGTAATTTGTAAGAGATATTTGTTGAGTATAAAAATAACGTTAATATAGACAGAAGCAGCCTGCGTGAGTGGGCTGCTTCTTTTTGTTGTGGCATGGTTATCGAGTTACATAAGAAAGTTTGATTCTCAATGCTTTAAAGACTTATAGAGATAATAGAAATTCAATTATTAAACAAAAAGACTTTACCTGACCGTTTTTATAAATACTAGCGATCAAATAAAGTCTTTTAAAACATCTGTAATATCAATTAATTTAAAAACATCCCAACCCTGGAGTTGTAGGCAAAGTATATGAAGTATTCCATGTATCATTTATTTTAGCACCGATCGGAACACCATAAATTTCTGCTCCAACTAAATAATAACCCTTAATCGTAAAATTAGCTGTATCTTGAGGTTTGCACTGTTTCGAATACGACTTTACTGCACTTAATTGTTCCCAAGAAACTGCAGCTTGCACACCAGTTAAATAAGACTTAATACTAGATATACCAGTGAAGGTAGAGAAACCTCCACTGGTTGTGTAATTATATACAATAGAAACATTTTTCCAGGTAAGTACTCCACTTAAACCTCCAGACATGGGAGCATACCAGTTGATAATATGCGAGTTTTGAGCCATGGTTGATATTCCTTGGGCTGCGTCGTTTGTTTGTACAGAAAATGTTTCAGGTGATGACGGGTTTTTCTGAACTTCGTTTGTCATATCCTTTATGTACTCTGCGTACTCATCAAAACTTTTAAATGTCTTTAATTCTCCTGCTTGTTTTAGTTTTTCTAATTCGCTACCTTCCAAAGATACAAATTCAATACCATATTTCTGACTCATTTCTTCTAATTCTGACTTGCTAGTTATTGAAGCTTCTGCACTAACTATTTGTTGAAAACTTGAAAAAATAAACACAATACTAAATAAAAATAAAAACACTTTACTACTTTTTTGAACAAAATTCCTCAAAATTTAACATCCCTTTCCTTATGTAGTATAATTATGGTAACATTCTTAAATAAAAAATACAAATTATTGATAAATTGTATTTATAATACCATTTATTCAAAGGAGTTGATACATATGACACCTAAACTTTATTTTAGTAATCATAAACTTATGAAGCTAGCTCCTATCATCAGTCTTATCATTCCATTTTTAACGATCTTCTTCCCTATCTCTAATCAAATTGCTGAAAATCACTATAAGTTGGGATTACCTTTTCAATTCATAAATTATTACGGAGAACACCTACCTGACCAAACTTATAGTCTGTTTACTTGGAATATATTCAAAAGTCATGTGTTATTTAACCTACCTATGTATATTCTCAATGCAATATTGGTTTATTTGCTCATTATTTTATGTAGTATCATTATAAAAAAACGTTTTAATAACGTATGAGTTTTGTATATATAGGAACTCAAACCAAAGCTTTAATCAGATGGTTCTTGCTATGTTGGTTTATGAAATATAAAAAATACAGCCACTAAAACGGCTGTATTTTTTATTTTAAAAGTTTGAGTGAAACTAACTCCATTTTTTAATTCATCTATACCTACAAACCCCTACCAAATGTGGCATACACCGCATCTGACACTTTATTGTTCATTGCATTTATCCCACAAACCTTTAAAATTATATGTATAAATTTATATAATATGATTTATATAAATACATGAGTGCCTTTGTATCTCTGTTAATAATCAAAGTATTAGCTTGAACAACCGAATCGACATCCCTACAAAGGCAATGACTATTCTATCCAAAGAGGTGTATCTCTATGATATCGACTAACTCTATCGGAAAAGAACAACCTGCGTTACTCAAAGAACGCATTCAATATGCCGTCAACCATCGTGCCGATCATACGGTATTTGATATTCATGCAGCGCTGGAGGATGTGCTGAGCGGCATGGGACTGTCTGCGAAGGACAGCGGCGGTGAGATTCATTTTATGGGTAAAGACCCGATCGTGCCGAGTGTGCTACGACTCGCCAGCTCAGCTGGTATCGGTATGGTTGCCAAGTCGGTCGCGGCGGCGAATCTATGGCGACTGCGTGGCGGTAAAGGACAGGACATTTCGCTGGATTTGCGTCAGATTCTGCATCGTCTGTCTCCTTTTTATGATCGTAAATGGGAAAAGCTGAACGGCTATTCGCCGATGAGTCCTTCTGATCCAAGCCCATCGTTGAAATTCCGCTTTTACCAGACAAAGGACAAACGTTGGGTGATGCCACTGGAGCCGTATCCTAAGCTGAAAATCAATACACTCAAGCTGCTGGATTGTGCGGATACGCCAGAGGCTGTGGCGAAAGCCATCGGACAATGGAACGCTCGTGATCTGGAGGAAGCCGGTGCCAAAGCAGGCGTAGTCATGCCAATGGCACGTACGGTGGAGGAGTTCCTCAATGAGCCAGCCTTTGAATCGATTGCTTCTCTGCCACTCGTAGAGATTGAGAAGATCGGTGAGAGCGAACCTGAGCCGATGCCACAGGGTGGCTCTGAGCCGCTGGAAGGTATTCGTGCGCTCGGTATGGGGCATGTGATCGCAGGTGCTGGCGTAGGCCGTGCCCTGGCGCTACATGGTGCAGATGTGCTGAACATCTGGCGTCCATCTGACTGGGAAGTGGATACGACCTACTATACAGCGAATGTAGGGATGCGCTCGGCGATGCTGGAGCTAAGTGACGAAGCAGCGCATGGACGGATGATGGAGCTGCTAAAAGATGCCGATATCTTCTTCGCGAATCGTCGTCCTTCGTATTTGGAACGCTTTGGTCTGAGCGCGCAGCAAAGTGCCGCCGTGCGTCCGGGTATTATTCATGTATCCGTATCGCTAAATGGCGATCAGGGGCCGTGGGCGGAGCGAGTAGGCTTTGACCAGACTGCTGGAACATTGACTGGTGTGATGGCGCTCGAAGGTACACCTGAGAAGCCAGAGCTACCACCGATTCTGGTTGTGAATGACTATATTATCTCCTGGCTTGCCGCAGCAGGCGCGATGGCTGCACTGGCTCGCCGTGCTACCGAGGGTGGTAGCTACCGCGTGCATATTTCACTGAGTCGTGTATCGCTATGGCTCATGTCACTCGGTCTATTTGACAAAGAATTCGCTCACC
The DNA here is from genome assembly GCF_034055775.1 of Paenibacillus hunanensis. Classification (NCBI taxonomy): domain Bacteria; kingdom Bacillati; phylum Bacillota; class Bacilli; order Caryophanales; family Paenibacillaceae; genus Paenibacillus; species Paenibacillus hunanensis. The sequence continues at coordinate 5,309,547 of NZ_CP139194.1, forward strand.
AGACTGCAGGCTCATCCGAAGAGCATCTGTATCTCGATCCTGAGCTATTCACTGCCGATACCGTCTGCGGACAGTATCAGGGTGTGACCGATCAGGTGAAGATGTCGGAAACACCGGGTGAGTATCGTACTGTACTCGTCCCTCGCGCTTCAGGACGTGCCGAGTGGCTGTAATAGTAACGTCGAACCGAATGGGAGCCGTATCGATTGGAAATAGACGTAATGTCGATCAAAGCACTGCATGGAAATAGGCATAACGAGAGCCAAGCACTATACTAGTATGTGATCTTTTGATCGCTCGATCTCTTTATAATAGAAGAATGACTGATGCTACTCATCAAACAACCTTTCTCAATGGTACAGCCGGTGTTCATACCTGGCTGTACCATTTTAACGTTCCATCCATAATCCCCTGCAAAAATTCCTCAAATGACGCTGCAATCTCATCACTTTCCTCAAATTCAGGCTCTCGTCCATAAATGACCGCGCCGTCAGGACTGTGCGTATCAATCGCATAAAAAGCATATTCTGGCTGTACGATCATCACAATCGGTACATAGCGATCCCAGAATGTACGAATCTGCTGTTGCCAGTCTGCATCATCAGCGGCAGCTTCCAGGCTCATATGCTCCCATTCATTCCAGTCAAATGCGGCTTCTTGCTCTGATATCGAAGCACTGCTGTGCTCCCGATAATCGTTAGCGGTTAAAAACCACGCCTGTCCGTGTGGTGCAACTACGATTTGAACGAGTTGGAGCCATGTGGAAAAGGATACTGGCAAAGTAGTGTAGCGCTGTGTGAGAACATCCGGCACAGGAATGCTCTGAAGCTCCTTTGTTGGATAATCCACTGCTTCATACACAAGCTTCGCTTCACAGCCACGATTACGGTTCCACTCTATAAAGGATACGATCTGTTCTTGGATCAATTGGCTAAGCCTCCTTGTACATCCACCAGGATATGTCATTATGATCTGCTTTATACTACTATCTCCTTAATAAAGCGTAGAAGCAAATTTTATACATCAATAACTCGATCTACTTAATCTAATAAAGTGAAATTTACATGAAAGTCGCTACTGGTATCATCAATAGAGTCCAGTCCATAAAAAAACCTTGATAGCACATCTCACATGCCATCAAGGTTTTTTCAAATCAAGCTCAGTTTATATCTTCCGTTCATATTCAATGCTAACGAAGGAATCAAGAAGCTTCAGCAGGCTCCAATTCAGCGACATCCTGATTATACACTTCTGCATCATGCTCCTTCAGTACACGGCTACTGATTACACCGGACACCATCGAGCCGCTTACGTTCAACGCCGTTCTACCCATATCGATCAATGGCTCAATCGAGATCAACAGACCTGCAAGAGCTACAGGCAGATTCATCGTCGACAATACGATCAGTGCGGCAAAGGTTGCTCCGCCACCTACACCAGCTACGCCCAGTGAGCTAATCGTTACGACCGCGATCAAGGTTAAAATGAACTGCCAATCGAGCGGGTTAATCCCTACGGTCGGTGCAATCATCACCGCCAGCATCGCTGGATAAATACCTGCACAGCCATTCTGACCAATCGTAGCGCCAAAGCTAGCCGACAGATTGGCAATACCGCTTGATACACCCAGCTTGCGAGTTTGTGTATCAATGTTCAGCGGAATGGTAGCTGCGCTAGAACGTGAAGTGAAGGCAAAAGTTAATGTAGGGATAATCTTTTTCACATATTGCACCGGATTCAGACCACCAATCGCCAGAATCACCAGATGCACGATAAACATCGCGATTAATGCAGCATACGAAGCCAGTACGAATTTGAACAGGTTTAGGATATCCTGACCACTGGTCGTAGCGACCATTTTCGTAATTAGCGCCAGAATCCCGTATGGAGTCAATCGCAGAATCAGAGTGACGATCCGCATCACCACACCGTATATAGCAGACATGACATTTTGGAACACTTCGCCCTGCTTCGGATTTTTACGCATAAAGCCCAGTGCTCCCACACCAACAAAGGCAGAGAAGACCACGACAGCCAGCGTCGACGATTGACGGGCTCCGGTCATATCTTCAAATGGATTGGTTGGAATAAACTCCAGCAGCTGCGTTGGCAATGGCTTGCCCTCCACATCGCCCAACTTCTCCTGTAATAGCACGCCGCGTTGTTCCTCTACGTCGCCCACTGGCATGCCCTGAGCGGTCAGACCAAAGCCAAGTGCAGACGTGATACCGATCGCTGCAGCAATCGCTGTCGTCAGCAGCAACACGAGTAGAATCGAGCCACTAATTTTACCGAGATTTTGGCGACCATTCAGATTCAGAATCGCCATAATGATCGATACCATGATCAATGGAATAACGATCATCTGTAGCAGTCGAACATAACCGCTACCTACCAGACTGAACCAGCTCATCGAATCTGACAGAATTTCAGAATCCGGTGTATACGCGAGCTGAAGGATTACGCCAAACACGATCCCGAGCAGCAGCCCTGTAAATACACGCTTGGTAAACGACACATGCTTTTTCTGCATCCAGACAAGCACGCCGATGAGTCCGACCAGTACAGCCACATTGAGAATGATCAATAAAGTATCCATAAAGTTCTCCTTTTATCAGCTTTTTTACAATTCCGTGTACATAACGGTTACAGTTTAGCATAAACCCGACTAAACTCATAGTATTAATTAATATGATATTTCATCGCTTCGTTTATCTGTTTTTTGACAACACAAGACGAAAAAAACCTGCATGATCTTTAGCTATCTTCAAGATCGTGCAGGTTTTTTAATGATCATTTACTTTCACTTCAAATCCCATATAGCTTTAGCTTTATTGTATAAGGATTGAATCGTTTGCTTATTCTCAGTGACAGCTTTCAAATCGGACTCGTTCTGCTCACCTACCAGGTTCATATTTTCATCCAGATTTAACTCATATACGTTTCCATTTTCTTGTAATCTAAATCCATATTGGTATCCTCCAAAGGGTAATGGCCATATAATAAGTAATTCCCCTTTACTGGAATTAGATATACTTAGATTTCCTGTAAAGGATAGATAGTCTGGAGTTTTCACGCCATAAGTATAACCATCTTTGACTAGAATATGGTTACCTGTTGAGGTTTCAGGGAGCGCTCCCACAAAGTTGTTATACTTAATATAATTAAAGCCAAACCATACCAAATTCCATAATATAAAAAGGATGACTATACTAACTAAAATAATCGTAATCGTTTTCTTTTTTGATGCGCTCTTCATAAGTCTATCACTCTACTCCCTTGTTTTTTTATATTTTCATCATGAGTAACCAGTATGATCGTTTTCCCCTCTTTATTTAAAGTGTGGAGTATGTCCATAACAGATTGAGCATTCGTTGAGTCCAATGATCCCGTAGGCTCATCTGCTAATACAATTTCGCATCTTTTTAGCATTAATCGTGCTAATGCTACTCGCTGTTGTTCTCCTCCAGATAAAGTGTATACCTTTTGGTCAATCTTATTGCCTAAATCTACTGCGTCTAGAGCCTGCATTATTGACAATTCTGTTTTGCAATCCTTGCGTATGATATTTAAATTCTGCCTTACTGTTTTATTATCAATAAGCCCAAAATTTTGAAACAAAAATCCAATTTTATGTCTGAAGTAGTTCAGCTTATTTTTCTTTTTGGTGATATCGATATGATCTACTTCAATCGTTCCGCCATCTACTGGTTCTATAGCGCCGATCATATTAAGTAATGTTGTTTTCCCACAGCCACTTCTTCCTGAAAAAACAATAAATTCTCCTTGCTCTATCTTTAAATTATAGTTATTGAACAGTTCTCGTTCACCATAGCTTTTGGTTAAGTTATTGATCAAAATCATCATTAACCACCTTCTTTTAAAATTTTTATTATATTTTTCTTTTCCATTCTAACAATGCATAAGACAATAAATAACCATTCAATAAACACAAAAAATACGATAATGCTACCTACCAAAACCAATAAATCTTTATTTAAATAGATCGTAGTCGCGATTACAACTATACTGCTTATTATTGTTGTAAGTAATGATACCAAGAAGATGTGCTTGTTTTTCTGCCAGATGGTATAGCCGAACACTTTTTTTACGGCTAATTCAATAGCGTTCACTTTGTATTCTAATTGTAAGATAGACAGGATGATAAGGACTTCTAAAAATAGCATCAATATGCAAAAAACACTGTTCATATATAATATATTTCTAGCTTTATTCCATCCTTCATTATATTTGTCTAAAATATTAGTCTTGGCTACAATTGCGTTACCGTCACTTAATTTGTATTTACTTTTAAATTGCTCAAGTTCATCGTTACTGATCTTATACATGACTTCAGACATATAATTCACTCTATTCGCATTTTCACTCAGCTTTTTCTCAATTGGAGAGCTATTATTTAAGATAATGATCGGATTTGAATACATCTCACTTCCATACATATTATTTCTATTTACAGCCACTACATTTGTATCCTCTTCATATCCAATCACTTCATAATTATTAGGCTCTAAAGTGCCCTCGAAAAATGAGTATTCTTGCAAAAGAGCATCTACATTGTCTTTATCATGTGCCATATTTTCAGGCATTATAAAATAAACTTCTTTTTTAAAATCGGTACTTTTCAGCTCGTTGATCCGTTCTTTTAAGTAACTTATAGCGTTTCTATTCGCGATCATCGTAGGAGCTTGTGTTGTAGAAGCTTGATGAATCATAGACAGCAAAAGAGAATTTTCGAAATGCTCCGTATAAAATAAAGTTTGAAGCTGTTCACTTTCTTGAAATTTTGCATCAGCTTCTCCATTTTGCTTGATCACAGGTCTTAATTCCGTAGTTACATAAGAATAATTTGAATGATCCCTAAAAAAATCAGCTTGTTTATATAGCGAATAGGATTGATCAATAAAAAATAAGTTAGACGAAATCGTAATGATTATTAATGGAATAGTGACCACTTTGATTACATAGTTTAAAAATAATAATCTCTTAGCATGGATATCTGTATTAGAAAATGAATCCTTCAGTTGTATAGAGAGTAGTGTGGTGTACATTACAGCATTAGTTGCAATCAAGAATACAAGAAACAGTGTAATAGATTGTATATTGTCCAATATCGAGGTTAAATCTTTTTGGAAATATATAATCAAGCCAAAAACAGCTATATATGTGATCGAATCGATAACGATATTTTTCCATATAATAAATGACAGTTTTTCTCCAAACGATATACGAATGATACTTGCCTTTTTTTGATACAACGCATCATAGTAAGTCAACAAACTTGAAATAATGATAACAATAATAATCAAAGTCAAAACTATATAGCCACTATTATTCGATTGGTATCCATCTTGCGGTGAATTACCTGCGTATTTATTGATCAAGCTGGATTTAAATGATACAGCATCGCTCTTATTCCCAATAATATAAAAATCATGTACATCCTTAATATCCTTTAATGTTTTTAAATCATAGAATTCAAAATTCATATCATCCAAAAACACACTTTGGTATTTTTTTTGTTGTACACTAGATAATTTACCAAGTTGATCGCGCACATGCTCAGAGCCATATATTTTAACTGTAACTACACCATTGGAGTTAATTTTATTAAAAGTGAACACATCGATATTATTGTCGTGAGCTGCTTTTAAAATATTTTCTTTCATTGTCTTTTCATTTTGTCCATTTTGTAAATAAAGTGTTGTATAGATGTACTCTGATTGAAAATTTTCCATTTTCAATATGTAACTCTCACCAATAATCAACAAAGCAACAAAAAAAATAGGGATTATAATTAGAAATTTTATTTTTTTCAATTTCTCCTCCAAATATAAGCATATTACCATTCAACAAAAGTTGAATGGTAATATGTGTAATTAACTGAAACTCGTTTTAAAAATTAAAGTTATAATATACAAAGTTCCCTGAATGTCTTACATCTACTCTAGACCAGCTTCCGCCTTTACTGCTATCCGAATAGGAACCGCTACCATTATTATTGGTTAACTTAACTGTATGTGCCTTTTGATTGTGATAGCCGTGTACGAAATCTTCATTAATAAACGATGTATTATACCCGTATTCTACTTCCCAAGTATTAAATCCAGTTCCTCCGCTGTCGTATGCAGTCCAATCATTGGCAAACCCACGTCCACTACTGCTATAAGATTTAGCCTCCATTGTGCTCATAGAAGGACCCGAACTATGTACACCATTTCCTACTATATTGGGTGTTGGGTTATATACTGATCCAGCTACTGTATCTGCTGCTGAAGCCATACTAATACTTGAAAAAAGCGATATTACTGCTGCGCTTGAAACTAACCATTTTCTCATTTAGTTACTCCCCTTATGAATTGATGTAACCCTCTAAGACTGGCCAGTATTTTGGGTTCATAAGTAAAATTATCCTCAAAAAGGGATTAAATCAATACTTTTTATGCTAAATGTATATTTTCATACTTAAATTGTAATATTTGTATTCTATATCCGCCTTTTTATGTATAATTTAAATGCTTATCTTTATAGATTTTCTTCACCTTTAAAATTAAACCTATTTAAGGAGGATCTAGTTGTGTTTATAGTACACATTTATACAAAAGATAGGGTATTCAGAAAATTGCTCGAACTTAGCTTTTTACAGTTTTCTAGGAAATTTGAGATTAAAAGCTTTTTCTTTGACTGTGAGGAAAGAATTTTTAAAAATCATTTAAACCCTACTGATCTAGAGCTAAAGCCGCATCTGTTAGTTATTGATCTAGATCTAAATGAGAATTTTAATGCCATTCAATTAGCGCAAACAATTCGTAACTATCACTTTAATCCAAATTTAGAATTTATAATTGTTAGTGATAATATTGAAAAGCTCATTTCAGGTATGCAACTCCGTCCATTGAAAGCTTTAAATAAAAATCTAAATTCACAAGCATTTATAACAGAGCTTCATAGTATTTTTGAACATAGTATTTTTTTTAATGATTATTTTATACCTATCAAATTTAAAGATAAATATATGGTACTTCATACAAATGAGATTCTAGCTATTACAAAAGAGAAAGAAATACTTTCCCAGAAAAAAATAGTTTTCCATACTCAAAAGGAATCCTATTTAACAAACGGTAATTTGTCTGATTTTGCTAAAAATCTACGTTTTCCTTTTTTCTTAATACATAGATCTATTATCATTAATTTGCGTTTCGTATCCTATTTCGATTCTAAAACAGTAACTCTTTCTAATGATGCTACATTTCCTATTTCAAGGTCGAAACGAATATACTTAAAAAAATTGTATTCTAATGATTTTTCTCTAAATATATAATATATCGAAGTATTTGATTTAATGATCAGTTCACTTTTAATAACTTCTTTTCTATTTAGATGTGATTTGCTGGATGTATACTAATAAGTATAGAATCTCCTTTCTCTCAAGCTACTCAATATGATTATATATATTTTATTTCATCCATCTTGTTTGGATTGGTTGTAATGTCAGTTTGCAGGGTAAACATCGATAGTATCTACATATGATAACAGGAGGCACAACTATGCTGATCGAAGCCATTTACCATCGTCCGAAGCTGAACTGGGGTTATCCTTATGATCGAGAAACGATTCACCTGCGCTTGCGCACGAAGAAGCAGGATGTGAAGGAAGCATGGGCGCTGGCAGGCGATAAATACATCTGGGATAAATCGAAAGAGCTTATTCCGATGACGATCTTTGCTACGGATGATCTGTTTGATTACTGGCAATGTGAGGTGAAGCCGCCGTATCGCCGTCTTAAATATGGCTTCAAGCTCAGCAATGATAGCGAAACGATCTGGATGGATGAGGACAAGTTTGGCGATAAGGAGCCGGATATGGATCGCCTGTTTGATATTCCGTTTATCAATCCGGTCGATGTATTCACGACACCGGAATGGGTAAAGGACGCGGTGTTTTATCAGATTTTCCCGGAGCGCTTCGCTAATGGTGATCCGTCGAATGATCCAGAGGGTACGCTGCCATGGGGTGGCAAGCCGGAATGGTACAACTTCTTCGGCGGTGATCTGCAGGGGATTATCGATCATCTGGATCATCTAACGGAGCTGGGTGTGAACGCGATCTATCTGTGCCCTATTTTCAAGGCAACGACGAACCACAAATACGACACCGAGGATTATATGCAGATTGATCCGCACTTTGGCGATGAGGAAACGCTGAAAAAGCTGATCAACACCTGTCATAGCAAAGGGATTCGTGTCATGTTTGACGCGGTATTCAATCACTCTGGTAAAACGTTCAAGCCATTTGTCGATGTACAGGAAAAAGGCGAGCATTCGCGCTACAAGGACTGGTTCCATGTACGTAAATTCCCGCTGGCCGTTGAGGATGGCGTGCCTACCTATGACACGTTTGACTTTGAACCGCTCATGCCGAAGCTGAATACAGAAAATCCTGAGGTGAAGGAATATCTGCTCGGCGTCGCTCGTTATTGGGCAGAAGAATACGGCATTGATGGCTGGCGTCTCGATGTAGCGGACGAGGTAGATCACCAGTTCTGGCGCGAATTCCGGCAGACGGTCAAAGCGATTAACCCGGACATTTATATTCTGGGCGAAATCTGGCATGAGTCCAGCCCATGGCTACAGGGCGATCAATTCGACTCCGTGATGAACTATCCATTTAAAAATGCCGTGACCGACTTCTTCATTAAAGATACAACCGATGCGCTGACCTTCTCGCATGCGATCGGCACGCAAATGTCGCGTTATCCACTACAGGTAACGGAGGTTGCCTTCAATCTGCTGGACAGTCACGATACGGCACGCGCCCTCACGGTTGCCAAAGGCAACAAGGAACGACTCAAGCTAGCGGTACTGTTCCAGATGACCTATACTGGTACACCATGCGTGTATTATGGGGATGAGATTGGGATGGAGGGCGAGCATGATCCCGATTGCCGCCGCTGTATGGTCTGGGATGAAGAAGAACAGGATCGTGAATTGTTCGATTATTATCGTCAGGTGATCGCATTACGCAAGCAGCATACAGCACTGCGTCAGGGTAGCTTCCGCTTCCTGCACTCGCGTAAAGGCAGTAATGAGCTTGTATACGAGCGCACCGATGGCAAGGAACGCTTTGTCATTGCGATGAATAGCTCGGATCAACCGATTACGGTAGAGCTGGATCTCGAAGCGAGCCACTGGGAGGATGTGTTAGAGCAGCAGGAGCTGACGCTGGATAAAGGAAAGCTTCAGCACGAGCTGCCTGCCTATGGCTATAAAGTGCTGCGCTGCCTGGAGTCGCTCTCCTGATACGTTGCTACACATGCTGCTAGTGAGACTAAATTGAAATAACATACACTCCATTGCTACAGGCAAGACCGTGTTCCTCCAATCAGAGGTCACGGTCTTGCCTATTCTGCCCTTCCTATAGGAATAGCATACACAGATAGCATGATCCCACATCGCTCAGCAAGGACATTCGCTTTGTTGTCCTACACGCGCAACGGCTATTTTACACATTTATCCTAAAATAGACTTGCCTCCAGCGCGTATATGGCATATGGTTGTATACGCACAATCGCCGTACAGACCCTCATGTTAGGATATGAAGTAAGCTTATAGATGGCATACCTCATACTTCATCATAAGAGTAAGGGCGAATCGATTGGCTTCTTTTTGCATCCTTTTGGAGTTGCATACGCCTCCCAATAAGCGATGGTGAGGCCTAAAGAAGCCGGGTTGCAGTTTGATTATTTTCATGGCAGGAGGGCCTTTCACTTATGAGTGTTTCCAATGCTTCATCTATGCTGGCTGCCTGGCTCAGTCTGTTCAGTAATATTGCGTTAACACTGCTCAAGCTGATTGTCGGCTTTTTATTTAACAGTCAGGTCTTGATTGCCGATGGTATTCACAATGCTGGCGACGTGATTGCTTCTGCGACAGCGCTTGGCTCGATGCGCATCTCAGCGATTCCACCGGATGAGGATCATCCGTATGGACATGGTAAGGCCGAGGTGGTCGGGGCAAGTATGGTAGCGGTTATTTTGATGCTGGCGGCATTTTATATTGGGTATCATTCGATTATGCTTCTGTTTGAACCACCCGCGCAGCCGCATGTGATCGCGCTGATCGCGGCGGCGATATCGATGGTATGGAAGCTCGCACTGTATGTGTACACGATGAAGGCAGGACGTGCAGCGAACAGCAAGGGGCTGATCGCAACCGCACAGGATCATCTAGCCGATGTGTATGCATCTGCGGCGGCATTTCTCGGAATCGGGCTGGCGCTGATCGGAGAATATTATGGCTATTCCTTGTTAGCGTATGGCGATCCGATCGCAGGTATTATTGTCGCGCTGCTTATTTTAAAGCTCGCCTACGAGACAGGACGCGAATCGATCGATATTTTAATGGAAAAAGCTGTTCAGCCACAAAAGATCGACGATTATACTGCGGTGCTGAGCGCTATGCCAGAGGTAAAACGGATCGACCGTATCCGCGCTCGTGAGCATGGTCATTATATCGTCGTCGATATTCGTATCGGTGTAGACGCGACGCTGACAATTCAGCAAGGGCATGACATTTCCAGATTGATGAAGAGGAATATTATGCAGGCTGATGCACAGGTGACTGAGGTGCTGGTGCATTTGAATCCTTGGTATGCCGATGAAAAAGAGGCTCCGTCTGCGACTGTCACAACGAAGTCTGCTCCACCAACTTCCTCTCCATAAAAGCAGATAGACTGTATCGCGCATGCGATAGATCGGCAGTATGACACCATGTTATATGGAATGTTTTAGTTTAGAATTGCCATTGTGATATGCAAGTAGCCTGATAAATGATAAGATCAGGCTGCTTGCTTACTGCTTACTGCTTACTGCTTACTGCTTACTGCTTACTGCTTACTGCTTACTGCTTACTGCTTACTAAGTATGCCATCATCTCTAAAGCAATTCCTCCCTCTGCTTCTCCCTTCTTCTCCACTCTTTTCTCAGCGAGCTTTCTTTTTAGCAAATTATTGTGTGTATGTTTAGACAAGTTTATTCGCGGTTTAATACATATCGTATACATGCAATTTATGGTATTTTTGCCAACTAACTTATACCTCTCTATCGGGCACTTCCATATTCACGATCCAGCAATGATGAGTATGTCGTTATTTGTCACATCATGATGGTGTGTTTTACGGTTAGCCGCTTGTCATTTTTATACATACACCGCCACGCGGCTGAAGTGCATTTCCTCTTATCCCATCTTTACTTTCCTTTATTTGCAAGGCTTTCTTTACCTTTGTCCCTTATGCACAGAGGACAATTTATGGCATCTTTCAATTGATGTCGACGGATGAAAGGCATAAAATTTGAAATATAGAACCTAGTTCTTCTTTCTTAGTAGAATGTTCATGGTATCGTTTACAATCGGATATTTGGAAAGGAGGTTTTCGATTTTGAAGAAGCTGACCGACAGGCTGACGATGATGCTTCAGTTTTTGATCGGTTCACATGGCGAATATATTACGATCCGCGATGTGTCGGATCATCTGGACGTCAGCGAAAAAACGGTCAAGCGTGAGCTACCTGCGGTCGAGGAATGGTTACGTCAGCATGAGCTCAAATTGATTCGAAAGCCTGGTACTGGTCTTGCCCTCGAAGGCGATGAGCCTGCGCTTCATGCAGCACGTCAGGAGCTGGAAGGGCAAACCCCGCGTAAAGATTATACTCGCGAGGAAAGGCATTACTTCATAATCAGCGAACTCCTCCTTTCTCGTGAACCGATTAAACTGTATGCTTTTGCTTCACAATTTAAGGTGACCGAGGGCACACTGAGCAATGATCTGGATCGTATTGAGCAGTGGCTAGCCTCCTTCGATATTACACTTGTGCGGAAGCCCGGACTTGGCGTATACATCGAAGGCACCGAGAGTAGCATCCGCTCGGCGCTTGTACATTTATTGTATGAGAGTGTGGATGAATATCAGCTTACTCATCTGGTGCGCGATCGCTTCCCAGCAGATGAAGAGCCGGGACGAGTACAGTTTCATATCCGCAATCGACTGCTTAATCTGGTCGATGATGGCATGATGGATCAGCTTCAGCAATATCTCGGCGCTTTGGAACGCGATATGCATATGAAGCTGACGGATAGCGCCTACATCGGGCTCACCGTCCATCTGGCACTTGCGATTGAACGTATTCGCAGCGGACAGCGCATTAAGATTGCTCCACGCGTGCTGGATGAATTGAAGCAGCTAAGCGAATTTCGTATCGCTCGCCAGCTTGCCGAGCGGCTGGAGGAATCGTTTCAAATTACGATCCCTGAGGATGAGATGGGCTACATTACTATGCACCTCAAGGGAGCCGAAACCCGGCTTGGTGCCGAATCAGATTCGTATTATGAGCATGTCAGCTTTGAACTGGTCAAACTCGCCCGTGACATCCTCAAGATGGCTGAGGCAGAAACCGGCTTTGAGCTAAAAGGAAACAGCAAGCTATTCGCAGGCTTTATTAATCATCTGGGGCCAGCGATTGAACGACTACGATTAGGTCTGGATATTCGCAATCCACTGCTCGCTCAGATCAAGGAGCAATACGGCGCCACCTTTGAAATCGCTCGCAAATGTGCAGGGCTGCTTGCTGATTTTACTGGACGTGATGTACCGGAAGCGGAGATTGGCTATCTGGCGATGCATATCGGTGCCATGTCCGAATATGCCGCTGCACAGACGAAGCCGCTTAAAGCAATCATCGCCTGCGCTAGCGGAATGGGCACCTCCAGCTTGCTCTCCATTCGAGTGAAGCGTGAGTTCCCATCGCTGCAAATTATCGATGTGGTGTCCTCCTCGGAGGCTGCTCGCATGGAAACGCGCGCCGATGTGATCATCTCCACGGTTGAGGTGGATAGCCATATCCCGACCATTCGCGTGTCGCCGCTGTTATCGCCAGAGGATATTAACGATATACGCAAAATGCTATCGAGGCTGGAGGTTCGTAGCACCAGTCGTCCACAGCTACAGCGTCCTTCGGATCCAGCAGAGCGACTCACCGATACACTCGGATCGCACAAGGATACCGTAACCGGTATTCTTGACCTGACTGCCGGACTTGTCATCCGGGATGCCTTCCGTATCGAATCTGTATCGGATTTGATCCATCAGCTTGCTGGCATGTTTACCGGCTCAGCCGAACGCGCCAGCATTCTAGAACAGGAGCTACATGAACGAGAGCGGATGGGTGAGACGGTATTGTCTCAGGATGGATTGATTCTGCTCCACTGTCGTTCCAGCGTCGTGCCTAAGCTGTTTCTAGGAATTATCCGGTTCTCCGAACCGATTCAGGCAGCAACCCAATCGGTGGATCTATACGCCGCCATCGTGTTGCTCGCTCCGAAGGACAGTAGCAAATCGTATCTGGAAGCCGTTAACGAAGTGAGCAAATCGCTCATTGACCGCCCTGGTTTTGTCACAAGGCTCGTCTCGGATCAACCGTCCGAGCTCAAGTCCGAAATATCCGGTATGATGCGGGATCTGTACACCCGTAAAATCGAACAATATATGATGGAGGTTGAACAATTATGAGCACAGTCAATACTTCTGCTCCTGCTAAACGCAGCGCACGCGACCGCGTACAAGGCTTTGGACGCTTTCTTAGCTCGATGGTTATGCCAAATATCGGCGCATTTATCGCATGGGGATTATTAACAGCACTGTTTATCCCAACTGGCTGGTTTCCAAATTCCACGCTAGCAACAATGGTCGATCCGATGATCAAATACCTGCTGCCGCTGCTCATTGCTTATACTGGTGGTAAGGTTGTCCATGATCATCGTGGTGGTGTACTTGGTGCTATCGCTGCTATGGGTGTTATCGTCGGTGCGGAGATCCCTATGTTCATCGGAGCCATGATTATGGGTCCACTTGGCGGCTGGGTAATCAAGCAATTCGACAGAGCAATCGAAGGTAAAATCAAAGCTGGTTTCGAAATGCTCGTCAATAACTTTTCAGCCGGTATTATCGGTATGTTACTGGCAATTCTGGGCTATGTCGGAATCGGTCCTCTGGTACAGGGCTTTACGCACCTGATCGAGGCAGGCGTTAACTTCCTCGTTGCCCATGACCTGTTGCCACTCGTTTCCCTGTTTGTAGAGCCTGGTAAAATTCTGTTCCTAAACAATGCGATCAACCATGGTATCTTCACACCGCTGGGCGCACAGCAATCACTGGAAACTGGTAAATCGATTTTCTACCTGCTGGAAGCTAACCCGGGTCCAGGTCTTGGCGTACTGCTCGCCTACTGGTTGTTTGGTAAAGGTTCGATTAAAGCTTCTGCACCAGGTGCAATTATCATCCAATTCTTTGGTGGGATTCACGAAATTTACTTCCCGTATGTACTGATGAAGCCAATTCTGTTCGTATCTGTTATTCTCGGTGGTATGGCGGGTGTATTCGTAAATAGCATTCTCGGTAGCGGTCTGACCAGTGCTGCTTCTCCTGGTAGTATTATCGCTATTCTCGCACTTGCTCCAAAAGGCGGTATATTACAAGTTATCGCTGGTGTAGCTGCGGCTGCACTCGTATCGTTCTCGCTATCTGCATTCTTCCTGCGTCGTTCGCCAGTAAACGAAGGCGATCTGGAAAAAGCACAAGCGGCATCGAAGAGCATGAAAAGCACAGGTGGCGCTACACCTGCACTGGCACTGACAACAGCTAGCGATCTGCAAACAGGTAATGTTCGTAAAATCGTCTTCGCTTGTGATGCAGGTATGGGTTCAAGCGCAATGGGCGCATCGTCATTCCGTAAAAAAGTTCAACAAGCCGGTCTGCCAATTCAGGTTACCAACTCGGCAGTTGATTCGATTCCAGGCGATGCTGATATCGTCGTTACTCAGCAAAACCTGACCAGCCGTGCACGCGGTAAAGCACCAAATGCACAGCACGTATCGATTGATAATTTTATTAACAACCCGATCTATGATGATATGATCCAGAAGCTCAAAGACGCAACCTCTGGTAATGCTGCATCCTCCGTACCGAAAGAAGCGGCTGGTGTACGCGAAGAAGTAAGCGAGGTACTAAGCCACAACGCACCGCATATCGTTGCCGATACGCAGGATGGTGCTTCCGCTGCTACAGGTACAGGCGTACTGCGTAAAGAGAACATTGTCCTCGGTCTCGCGAGTGAGCCAAAGGAAGAAGCGATTCGTAGAGCAGGCGAACTGCTCGCAGCTTCCGGTTATGTGAAGCCAGACTATGTAGCCGCTATGCATGAGCGTGAAAAGGTAGCCACGACTTACATCGGTAATGGCGTAGCCATCCCGCACGGCGTAGGCGAAGCGAAAAAACAAATTCAAACCTCGGGTATCGTAGTACTGCAATATCCGCAGGGTGTTGATTTTGAAGGCGGCAAAGCGTATCTCGTTATCGGTATCGCTGGTGCAGGTGGAGAGCATTTGCAAATCCTGACCAAAATCGCAGAAACAATTGAAGACGAGTCAGTTGTACAGCATCTGGCAAAAGTAACCGATGCAGACGAAATCTATCGCACATTCTCGATCTAATCGGGTACACATGAGCCAGCTACTGGTTACAAATAGAGTATGAATGGTTAAATCAGCAGCGAATAGGCTGCTGATTTAACCTGTTTATTGGTCTGTTTCTGTTCATCTGTTATGTAGTTATCACATATTCAACCTATCCAAAGCAGCTTGTCTTTGCCTATCCTTGCGAGAATCAATCTTCTGGCAATCTCCATATAAATGCAAACGGCAAGCTGCCCTATACTTACGGAGGTGCAAGTTATGAAAAAAGCAATTCAATTCGGAGCAGGTAATATCGGTCGTGGATTTATCGGAGCACTGCTAGCTAACGCAGGCTATCATGTCGTTTTTGCCGATGTAAACGAGCAAATGATCAACGCGCTGAACGAGCAAAAGAGCTACAACATTCATATCCTTGATCTCGAAAAAAGTGTGCAGACCATTACGAACGTATCAGGCTGCATGTCAAATGGAACGGAGATTATCGATGAGATCGCTACAGCGGAGATCATTACAACTGCTGTCGGTCCAAACGTACTTAAATTTATCGCCCCAACAATTGCACAGGGCATTGAGGCACGTCGAAATGCGGGGGCAGGCGCACTGAACATTATCGCGTGTGAAAATATGGTTGGCGCTACAAGCCACCTGCAAGAGCAAGTGGAGAGCCATCTGTCCGAGGAAGGCAAAGCATACGCACAGGAGCATGTCGGCTTCGCAAACTGCTCTGTTGACCGCATCGTGCCTCCATTCCAGGGCGACAATCTGCTTGACGTGGGTGTAGAAGCATTCCATGAGTGGATCGTCGAGGAGCCGAAGCTCAAAGGAGGTACACCTCAGATCGATGGTATGAAGCTGACCGATAACCTTGTTGCCTATGTACAGCGCAAGCTGTTCACACTCAACACCGGTCATGCGATCACTGCTTACCTGGGCTTCCTGAAAGGCATTGAAACGATTGACCAGAGCATCCAGGATGAATCGGTACGCGCTATCGTACGCCCAGCCATGGAAGAAAGCGGCGCAGCCCTTGTGAAAAAGCATGGCTTCGACGCAGACGAGCATGCCAAATACATCGACAAAATCGAAACACGCTTTAAAAATCCATATATCCGCGACGAGGTTATCCGCGTTGGACGTGAGCCTCTACGTAAGCTCGGCCCTGCTGATCGTCTGATCGGCCCTGCCAATATGGCGGCTGAGCTAGGTCTTGGACGCGATCATCTACTGCAAGGCGCAGCAGCGGCATTCCATTACGACAATGCCAATGATCCCCAATCCGCTGAGTTGCAAGGGCGTATTCAGGCTGAAGGCGTAGGCCCGGTCGTGAGCGATGTGACTGGCTTTGCTAAGGATAGTGAGGATTATAATAAAGTGATGGCTGCTTATGAGGAACTGAAAAGCTTGAAGGGCTAATGCCTGCCCTCGTAAGACATGATAAGACATGACAGGTCGTCCGCTCTGTCCCCAACAGGTCACTCGTCATATTTTGGACTAAAAAAGGAACAACGTTTATATCCAAACTACTGCTTATCATGTCACATGTTACATGGTGAGCCTTGAAAATATACTGCCAGCAGTATAAAATGAGGTTAATTCTAGTTAACTGTCGTTCATTACGGTTAACGGCAATACAAAATAGCCCTACCGCGCCAACGGTAGAGCTATGGGACATAAAGCGTGGTAGAACCCACGGCGCGCTATACCCTCAGGTATTTATCCAACCCACCGAAGGCGGTCAACCTTACTCGGTGGGTTTTTTCTGCTTGTTTTTAAGCTTGCGACGAACAAGACGGTACAGCCTTCGTCCGCTGAGTACAATACTAAGCGAAGCAGCTATCATCTTTAATACATCCGCAAACTCAATCAAAACAAGTGCGATCATGGCATCACCTCCTCATGGAAGGCTGCGCCGTGATCGCCCCACCGAAACGCTCTATATCTTCCTATAATTGTAGCATAACTCGTAGGATTCACCTATCCGTATATCTACCAATCGCACATTGGAATACACAGTAAAAAGCCCCCTTCTACTTGAAAGGGGCTTGCCGTTTTTGTTTATATGACGATCTAAAACTTGTTTTCATGTGAATCTATATTCCCAGCCACTTATCTAGCAACAGGCTGATCTGCCGGTCTTCCAAACAAATACCCCTGCCCCAGATTAATTCCGATGCTACGGCAAAATTCAAACTCCTCACGGCGTTCGATCCCCTCTGCCAGCACACGGCTACCTGTAGCAAGTGAACGCTCCACGATATGCTCAATCTGCTGCTGCTTCGCCTTATCCTGATCACAATGGTCGATCAATCCACGATCGATCTTCACATAATCCGGCTTCAGCTTATCGATCAGCTCGGGCTTGGAATAACCAGAGCCCACATCATCCAGCGCTACAAAAATACCATTGCTACGATACACGTCAAAAATATTTTGTAGCTTGGGCATATGCAAAATATTTTCCGTCTCCACTACTTCAAATACGAAGTCCTTCGGGTCGAGATTCAAGCGTTCAATCGCCGCAAAGGTATGACTGAGACAATACTGCGGATTGTAGATCGACGATGGTAAAAAGTTAATAAACCGCTTGATTCCGCGTGGCAGATGCTCTGCACTGGTCTCGATTGCCGAGATCCGTGCCGCACGATCCAGAAAGGAATGCAATCCGGTACGATGCGCAATATCGAACAGACGATAGGGCTGAAACGAAGGTCCATCTACAATCGGACGCAGCAGGAATTCGTAAGCGACCACCTGCTCCTGTTCATCCACAATCGGCTGCATATGACTTGTAAATTGACGCCGACGTATAATATCGACAATATCGTAATTTTGCAAGCGGGAGATAATCACCGTTGCTGGAAGCCAGGAAGGCTCCCCTCCAATATTGCCTGCTCCCCAAATTCCCACCTGCAAATCGCTTCCTTCCACCATAGGCAGCCTGCACACCCATTGTAAAATATCCAGCATCTGTTCTCTCGAATAATAATCGATCGATACTGTGTCCCCTATAATTACAAAGTCAAACTCCTGACCGTGCATCGTTTGCTCTAATGAAGCCGACAGCGGTCGCAATGACACGACACCCTGATCCTCAATTGGTTGAATATAGCTACATTCGCTACAATTCATAGTTACCCTCCCCGGGTCGAATACGATGTGCTGTACACCAAACGGCTGCATTTTCTGCGCGCCTGTAAGACGAATACTATTGAATCAAGCCTTCTGACAGCACATTAGCTGACTGAAGCTATTTCCAGTATACACTCACTGGCTTCCCCCGCAAACGCTATCGTGGCAGACCAATCGATAGTATAGCTTCATCCTTTTCTATTTATTTGGCTTCTTAAAACGTCATTCACTTCAGGTCATATTCAAATAAGGTACGGATATTTTGCTACGCAAAAATCCCTTTTTCATTTTACCTCGCGTTTATGGTGCCAAACGCTAGAATGGTGCAAGATTATCGATATCGTAAGATCGTTTGCTTTGAAAATATCACTTTTCATTGAACCTCGTGTTAGGAGGTCGCTAACACGGTAAATGGAATGGGCGACCGTTATCGTTCGCTTATCGTCCGCTCATAAATAGTTCTATTTACCCATAATGAATACATATTAATCACAACAAGTAACTTTCAATGTGACCTGAAGAGATGCCAATCGTTATCGGGGAAGTCACCTTCGTTTAACAAAAGAGCTGCAGTGTTATACACCGCAGCTCTTCGGGTTTAGCTCGTTCCTATAGCAGTCAATCAGTTGGCTGGAATCTCAAGCACATCTCCAACCTGCAAGCGTGTCGGGTCTGTAATCTTATTGAATTTCGCTAGCTCTTCCCAGGATACGCCATATTTCAGACCGATCCGGTACAGATTGTCACCGCGTTTAATGGTGTAAGTTTGATCCGAGGAGCCCTTAACAGGTGGCGCTGTCGGTGTAGCTGGCTTCACTGGCTCTGCTGGTTTGGTTCCTGGTGTAGCAGGCGTTGCAGGCTTCGCCGGAGTTGCCGGTTTCGCTGGCTCACTACCTTTTACTGGCGCTGTTGCGCTCGACAGATCAATCGTATATTTGGCAAATCCATCTGCTGCAGTACCTTCATAAGCGATTGCTTCACCTGCACCCGCTACAGCGGACTTCGTGGACAATGCGCTTTGTGCATTTGGCGATGTATTGAAGGTAACATTTGCTTTGCCTTTAATTGGCGCGAATGACCAGTTGCCATCAGCAGTTGGGTTGATCGTTTTGTTTTCACGGATATAATCGATGATCACCTGACGGTTCTCATCTGGAGCAGCCAGTACGATACGCTTGCCATCTGGATTCGCCAGCTTGGACGAGGATGCGCGATAGTTATTGGTTGCTACGATGAATTCCTGCTTTGGATCGATCGGCTTGCCGTTGTATTCCAAATTCACGATACGGTTCGCAGATTCGTTCACAACGGTGCCTTTGCCATCGTATTTCGCTGGCTGAGTCACATCGATCTGGTACGTTACGCCATCGATGACGTCAAAATTGTACGTTGGGAAGTCCATGTTGATCAGCGGCTGTTCGCCCGTTTTGGACGGATCGATCTGGTTGAATTGGCCTGCTGACCATTCGAGCCAGTTCTTCACCTCTGCACCGTTCACTTTTACTGCATATACGGTATTTGGATACACGTACAGGTCAGATACGTTTTTGATCGCAATAGTGCCAGCAGGGATATCGGTGTAGTAGTTCGCACCGGAACGTCCGCCTGCTTTGAATGGCGCACCTGCGGACAGGATTGGCATCCCTTCATAGTCTGTACCCTGCAGTTTCTGCTCCAGATACCACTTTTGAGCGTTCGTTACGATCTGGATCGATGGATCATCCTTCACCAGTGCAAAATAGCTAGTAATACGGGATGTTGTGGTACCAACTGGCCCACGGATGTAATCCAGTGTTTCCTCGTGTTCTTTGTATACGGAATCTACGACGCTTTGGTCTGCACCGACAAGTGCGGATTTGGTCGCTTTGTCATAGATTGGACGTGCTTCTACTTTGGAATTCGTTACTTTCCATTTGTCGCCATCCTGAGTCAGCTCCATATCGATAATACCGAGATGGTCGCCCCAGAAGCCAGGCTCTACGGAAGGTACGCCATTGATCGTTCCTTTTTCCAGATCCACGCCTGTTTTACCAGCGAAGTCGCTGCTTGGGAACACCTTGTGTGCGTGACCGAACATGATCGCATCAATGCCTGGCACCTTGCTCAGGTACAGCACAGAGTTTTCCATTAGCTCCGTTTGTGGGATATCCTCGAAGCCGGAGTGTGGAACCGCGATAATGATATCTGCACCTTCTGCCTTCATTTGCGGGATAAACTTGTTAGCGGTTTCCACGATATCCTTCACGACAACCTTGCCGTTCAGGTTCGCGCTGTCCCACTGCATAATTTGTGGTGGAACGAAGCCGATCACACCAACCTTCAGATCATGTGTCGCACCGCTCTCATCCGTTACTTTTTTGTCGAGAATGAGGTAAGGGGTAAAGTAGTTTTTCTCGCCTTTGCCTGTACCGTCATCGGTATAGATATTGGCATTCACATACGGGAAATTAGCGCCCTTTACAGCATTCGCCAGGAAGTCCAGACCATAGTTGAACTCATGGTTACCATAGTTACCTGCATCGTAGCCGAACTGATTCATCGCTTTGTACACAGGATGAACTTCGCCTGGCTTGAGCGGATTAACTTTTGCCATGTAATCGCCCAGCGGTGTGCCTTGCAGCAGGTCACCATTGTCGATCAGTACGCTGTTTTTCGCTTCGGCGCGTGCTTGCTTGATCAGTGTTGCCGTTTTGGCATAGCCATACTCATCAGTCGGCTTGTCGGAGTAATAATCATAGTTCACAACGTTGGTGTGAATATCCGTTGTCTCCATCAAACGAATCTTAACGACGGCACTACCAGTCGTTTCCGCTGCGAATACCGGAACGGCTGTTACAGCGAAGAGCTGTAGTGCGACCAAAGCGGTCACTGCTTTACGAATTGTCTTTTTCTCCAGTTTCAAAATGCATAACCCCTCCCGCATGATGTTGGGCACGTATCAGAGTCATTTTGTATCGCTTCCAAATCCGGTCATAAAAACAGGTGGCCGAAGCCAGATATGTACAAACAGCATGATCAAAGCACATTTCACTAAGATCAATTAAATATTGACCGGTGGTAAAATCGAAGCTAACAAACTTCCTTACGTGCGATTGCTTGGTAAAATTGTATACTATTGATTACAATATTTGAAGCAGAAGTTAACGTTTCTTTACTATTTTTTTAAATTTAATGTAAAAGCTACGATCGGGTGTTACGTTGGTGTCGTATTTCAAACAGGATGTAATGGCTTTGTTGTCTTCGCTTCCAGCATTATTATCGCGCATCGTAAGCTATTTAGTCTGCTCTACGGATGCTTCCCCTGTGCTCTATCGATGGCTATAGCTTCTGCGTCCTAGAAACTGTCCTGCATAGAGCATCGTATCTCTACACAGGACAGAGCCATCTCGCCAGATCAATTTTATTGCTCTTCAAAGGTAAGGGCAAAATGCAGTACATCTCGGCTCGCATTGCTACTACCCGCCGCATATACAATCTCTACGCGTGAGCCCTGCTGTAGCACAGTCGGTGCAGGTGCATCGGTATGCACCATGATGTTCAGTCCGGGTAAATGCCAGCCCTGCTGGGTCATGCCAAGCTGCTCCTGCGCCAGACCATCCAGCTCAAATACAAGCTCCATCGACACATCCGTCTGGAACCGTGCTGTAATATCCAGCCTGCGTACACCGACCTCTACCTCAAAGCTCATGCCGCGTAAATGCGTGTTCCAGCTCTGCCCCTGCTCGCGCCGCACCATGCGCATCGAATACCGCTCTCCAGCTGTTGTCATCCAATGCGCTGTTGCATGGTGCATCTGTCCATTCGTATTGCGACTGCCCGACAATCCACCGATCATCAGCCGATCTGTAATCCATGCCTTCGCTGTGCATACATGGCGATTTTGCCCGGGCAGATCGCGTTCACATAGCTCTTTGAATTGACGGGTGACAAAGCGCTCGGTGCCTCGATGCAGTAGCCGTTCTCTCGTCTGCTCCTGCATATCCACGCCCACAAGCGCGATCAATAGATTATGACTGGTTTCACAATTCACACGCGTCAGGTGACGATATTCTTCGCCAAGCGCCAGATAGAGCAGCACACCGATTGAGCTATGCTCAGTGATATCATTCTCATAGCTACGGGCAAAGGGACCGCAAATATTTTCCAGCTTCGGGCCGTAAAAGTCGGCGATATCCTGCCATAATCCATGCTCCAGCTCCAAGCCGATATGACGAAATGACAGTGTACGTCCGTACACACGCCACATCCCTAGCACCGTCAGATCAACGCCATAATACGTGCTGGAATTAAACTCAGCAAAGGAATGTAGCTCTATATAATCACGGTGCAGCATCGCCGCTCCCTGCTCTGCATGTGTCATCCATTCCAGATGTCCATAACGATGCCCGTAATAATGCGTAATAAACAGGTGCATTAGCTCAATATTCGTATTAGTCGGAATCGATTGGGAGCGATAGCGCTCCAGCGAGGTCGTCACTGTAAGCTGCATCGCACGATCCATTCGCTCCACCAGCTCTACGGGCAATTCATGCTCAAAATGCTCTAATATCACCGCAAATGTCGATGCGATAAATTCACGCCAGTTCGGATCAAAGCTCTCCCATACACGTGGAAATACTTCATCTGTCGCCTGCCGAAATAGCTGTGCGAGCTGCTCATCACCTGCCAGCTTGCCATATTCGGCAAAACGGCGATACACCTCATCCAGCGCGTCAGACTGCGCATAGCCAAAGCCCGGCGGGAAGCTGCTCCAGGCACTATGCCCGGCTGGCGGCACCGGACGTTCCAGTGAGGTATTGAAGGTGCCATCATAGATTTCGCCTGGCTGTACGAGCTGTAGCTCAAGAATTTGCTCGATGATCCGGCAGGCTGTCTTCACTTCTTCCGCACCGCCGCGCAGGAGTAGTCCAAGCGCGTAATGTGCACTTTCCCGTGTATCATGCTGATCCTCTTCTCCGCGAATCATATGCACATCTGCATCATAGCGTGCATCCAGCTCATCCATTGCCTGCTGTATCAAAAATTGCTTGTCCGGTGATAATGATGCGATGTTATTGCGTTTGCCCATCCTCCATACCGCCCCTTCCCCATATCGATGAATGCTTCAAAGTATGCTGCACGATCGCTTCATCTGGCAATAAACTTGTTTGCAACCATAAACCGTATGCCCGATGCGATCCACCTGATAACGATGACTGCGCCATTTTCCATCTCGTTCACTCCATAACAAAAAAACGTCAAACCGGCATAGAGCCAGCTTGGCGTTTTCATTTTCAGCCTTCCAAAGGTGTCTGTGGAAAGCAATTGTCATTCAAATCACGAGACAGTTTTCTATTTTTAAGCTGTTTATGATACAGATAGGAATCCATAATCCGATCGAGTTGCTCGGATTGATCGATCACGCGGTGGTCACAAATGCCATGCTCGGCAGCCATCTGATTCAAAATACGGCGCTCCTGCTCGATTTGCTGTTCCATCTTTTTCAAATCCAAGGAAACCACCTCCCGTCGTTTATCCCTTCCGGCATCCATAACCCGCGCTGACAAGCAGCTCTAGCGGCTGCTATGGAGGAGACTCCGTATGGAAACGGTATGTCACCTTATTGTATGATCGCTCATACGAAATAGGGTGCTACATCCTGCTATAAAAACATCGTTTGACTCTACCGTATGAACACGATATGAGCCACATGCTTAATAACTAAAATTTGTAGCTTTATATTCGTTATACCTTAATTTTACAAGCAGTTTCAAGTTCCTACAGTCCCTATTTTATCCTGATAATGGAAGCAAAAACTGACAAAAAATCCGTTCCACTCTGTCGGTATGTATACGTAAATATTACAAATTTCGATAACGAATAAACGTGTATTTTGCATCATGCCTGTCACACAGCGCAAAAAACGGACCCCAGCAATCGTGCCAGAGTCCGTTTACCGTTTGTTCCAAAGCGCTGAATAGCGCTAATTTTGTCGGATCATCGACGCGTTACATGTCAGCGATTAGGCTTCCCATGTTTGACGATTACCGTCTTGGTCAATATATTCAATCATTTGTGGCGTGATATCCAGTACAACATAATCCGGATCGTCTGGGCCATCCAGCCATTTTTTAAATTCATCTTTCCAGACACGTTGCTTCAGCTCGCTATCGCTGGACACTTTGCAGGTCGCTTCGATCTGTACCACTTCACTGTTACCGCCCTTTTCATAACCAAGTAGCAAGTAGCAGTTCGGGTTTTGCTCCAACTCTTCGACTTTATGCGTTTTGCGGTCAGTCGCGAGATGGATGTGCAGCCCATCATTATATAGTGCCATGTAACGTACACGAGGCTTATTGTTTTCTACTGTACCAAATGCGCAAAATGGATTGTTCTCCAGGGCTTTGATGATTGCTTGTTCTGTAGTTGCTGTACTCATGATCAAGCTCCTTCCGCAATTCGAATTAGTATTTAGAGGAACACTAACACTAATGTGTTAGGAATTCGCTAACACTGTAGTTCCATGTGTCGCGTCGTTCGCGTTCATGTCTCCACTCGTTACATACCCGCTCTGTTACCTGCTGAACCGTACGCCCCTTCCACTATCCTACTGGACAGGCTGGAACGGCTCGTCTATAATTACACCTAGAAAAAGCGCATAACGTGTGGGGAGCTGGAGGAGTCCGGCTGAGAGTGTATTCGATTAATACTGACCCTTATACCTGATCTGGATAATGCCAGCGTAGGAAGCTACACATGCCATGTATGTAAGCTCATATATGCACCTATGTCGTCCCGGGTCCGGGGCGCTTTTTTATTTTATACAGCAATTTGCAGGACGAATGGGTTACTACGAAGGGAGCAACAACCGTAATGAGAAGAATCGGAACTACACTGGGCATCCTGCTCATCGCAGGTGCACTGCTTGTCATGACAGCATGTGGACAAAAACAAAACACCACCTCATCCGGCGCATCAGGCGGCAATTCACCTGCACTCAAGGATGTACAGGTCGTGCTGGACTGGACACCCAATACGAATCATACCGGGCTGTATGTCGCTCAGCAGATAGGCTATTACAAGGACGCAGGCTTGAATGTAGAGATCATCCAGCCGGGTCAGAGCGGCGCGGATACGCTCGTTGCCTCCGGTAAAGTACCATTTGGCATCAGCTATCAGGAGAGCGTCACGCAGGCACGTGTACAGGGCGTACCGCTCGTCTCCATCGCAGCCGTCATTCAGCATAATACATCCGGCTTTGCCGCACCGGTCGATCGCGGTATCAAAACGCCGAAGGACATGGAAGGCAAATCCTATGGCGCATGGGGCTCCCCCGTGGAAGAAGCCGTTATGAAGTCGATCATGGATACCGATGGCGGTGATGTGACCAAGGTAAAAAGCGTCAACATCGGCGATGCCGACTATTTTACAGCCGTGAAAAAAGGAATTGATTTTGCCTGGATCTACTACGGCTGGACGGGTATCGAAGCCAAGCTGCGCGGCGAACCACTGGATATGCTGTACGTCAAAGACTACTCACCTAGTCTCGACTACTACACACCTGTCATCACTACCAACGAGCAGCAAATCCAAAAAGACCCTGAGCTCGTCAAAGCCTTTATGAGCGCAACCGCCAAAGGCTACGAATACGCCATCGCCAATCCCGACAAAGCAGCCGACATCCTGACCAAAGCCGTACCCGATCTCGATCCCAAGCTCGTCAAAGCCAGTCAGGAATGGCTATCTCCACGCTATCAAGACGACGCTTCCCAGTGGGGACTGCAAAAAGAACAGGTATGGAAAGGCTACGCCGACTGGATGTACAAGCAAAAACTACTCGAACAACCACTCGACGCCAGCAAAGCATTTACGAATGATTTCTTACCAGCTGCAACGAGTAAATAATTGCTACTAATCGTAATTGCTTGGAGTATGCTTGATTTTATAGAGGTTGCTTTGTGACCTCCATATTGCTTCATTGCTTTGATCACGCATCGGAGCGTTAATGAGAAGTGAGTTTCATTTTATCTGGAGAGTAGCTTTTATCTTATTTAAAGTACGGTTTAGGAATAAGGTAAGATTTAGGATGAAATTGCGCGGTATGAACTAGATTACCATCAGTGATGAAGCAGATGATTTTTTATAAAATATCTTTATACAGTAGGTATGAATTCCAAATGTGCATTTAAAGTAACATGCTTTTACGGATACAAAATAACCTTGGTAATATAACATCCCTTTGTCAGACATGTATGCCAAATTATGATGCGAGCATCACGGAACGAAGGGAAGGAAATAAGGGGAAAGGACTCCTTTGGAGGGGCGGGAATCTACAAGCCACTCCTACTCCGTAGATTCCCGCGGCTCCACCCGAGTCCGTCCCCTTATTCCTTCCCGTAGTGTCTGATGCCCCACAATCAAAAGTTTGCACATACACACGCACCAGCAAAGGATGTTTATTCCCACTTCAGGAGGCACACAATGGCTAACACTTTACTCAGCATCCAGGTCATTCCCAAAACCCAGCCCGGCGAAAACTCCTACGATTACGTAGACACAGCCATCGAGGTCATTCAATCATCCGGCGTAAAATACGAGGTGCATCCGCTCGAAACAACAATGGAAGGCGAGCTGCCAGAGCTGCTGGATATCGTTCGTCGTATGCATGAGGCGCTTGTGGAGAAGGGTAGCCCCAGCATCATTTCCCAGATCAAAATCGCCCACAATCCAGACGGCATCAGTATGAATGGATTGACGGAGAAGTATCGCTAATGTCCATACGTGACTGGTGGAAAGGCATATGGCCGCCCTTAGGGGCGGTCGTTTTGTTCCTCATCTTCTGGCAGGCGGCAACATCATTCTTCCACATTGAGGACTGGATTCTCCCCAGTCCAGCGCGGATCGTAAGCGAAGCGAGCCATAGCTATGAGCGTCTGATCGGGCATACATGGGCGACGCTACAACTCACACTGGAGGGCTTTGGCATCGGTGTGGTAATCGGTCTACTGGTAGCAGGCATTCTGCATGTGATTCCATTTCTTCGTCAGGCGTTATATCCACTGCTTATTTTGAGTCAAAATATTCCGGTGATTGCACTCGGCCCGTTGCTCATTATCTGGTTCGGCTTTGGCATCCTGTCGAAGCTGATCGTGATTGTGCTGGTCTGCTTCTTCCCGATTACAGTCGCGGCGCTAGGTGGACTTGCTGGAACCGATCGGACGATGCTCAATTATATGCAGATGATCGGCGCGTCACGCGGTCAGATTTTCTGGAAGCTGGAGCTGCCGTACAGTCTGCCTGCTGTCTTTTCGGGACTGCGTATCGCCGCAACATATAGCATCATGGGCGCAATTATTGCGGAATGGATTAGCAGTGATCAAGGACTTGGGTATTATATGCTATTGCAGCAATCAGCGTTTCGCACGGATCGGATGTTTGTAGCGATTCTGATCGTGATCGCACTCAGTCTGGTGATGTTCTCGCTAATCGTACTGCTGGAGCACTGGTGTATCCGCTGGCAACGAACGAATCATGAACGACAAGGAGGACGATGAGATGAAGAGTCCTAATCTATCGACAGATCACAAGTCCCCCGTACCAAGCAGTAATTTTGCGAATCTGGCTCAATCTGATTTTCCAAAGCCAGACGCGCCTTTTCTGGAGCTACGTCATATTCGCAAAGCCTTCGGTAAGGGCAAAAAGCAGCTTCATGTGATGGACAATATCTCGCTTACTGTGCAGGAGGGTGAGTTTGTCTCGATTATCGGGCCTTCGGGTTCAGGTAAAAGTACATTATTGCAAATGATCGGCGGTGTACTCTTGCCCGATGATGGCGCCATTATGCTACAGGGCAAGCGCATCAATGGACAGCGTGGACGTGCTGGCTATATGCCACAGCAGCCTGCCCTGTTTCCATGGCGTACGATTGAGCAAAATGTTGTACTCGCACGCGAGACGGCCGGCTTGCCACAGCAGGAATCGCTAGAGCTGGCGCGAGCCTGGCTGGATAAGGTCGGTCTGGGCGAATTCCGGCAGGCGTATCCACATATGCTGTCTGGCGGAATGCAGCAGCGTGTCGCTTTCCTGCGCGCACTGCTTGGTCCGCAGTCATTACTCTGTCTGGATGAGCCATTCAGTGCGCTGGATGCCTTTACTCGCAGTGAAAT
Source organism: Paenibacillus hunanensis (assembly GCF_034055775.1). Classification (NCBI taxonomy): domain Bacteria; kingdom Bacillati; phylum Bacillota; class Bacilli; order Caryophanales; family Paenibacillaceae; genus Paenibacillus; species Paenibacillus hunanensis. Next base: position 5,338,363 of record NZ_CP139194.1, read on the forward strand.
GCAAAGCTGGCTGCTGCGCATCTGGGAGGAAAATCGGCGCTCTGTTGTTTTTATCACGCATCATATTGAAGAAGCTTTACTGCTATCTGACACGATCTATGTACTATCCAATCGTCCAGCACGGGTGCTGGAGCGAGTTGAGGTTCCTTTTGAACGTCCACGGCGTGAGGAGCTGGTAGATAGCCCTTCCTTTATTGCCCTACGCAGACGACTGACCGAGCTGCTGCGCGAGGAGGTGAGCGCAAAATGACCCCAGTGTCATGGATCGACGCTCATATTCATCTGGATCAATATCGCGATAGCGAGGTGCGCTCTATCATTCGTGAGCTGCCGCGTCATGGACTGAATACGCTGATCGCCGTATCGATGAATCGGGAGTCGTGTCAGCGTACCGAATCGCTGGCACGTACGTATCCCGGTATCGTCAAGCCTGCATATGGTTATCATCCTGAGCAGCCATTGCCCACTCCTCAGCAGACAGGAGCATTGCTGCAATGGATCGAGGCGCGAATTAGCGAAGCGGTAGCGATCGGTGAGATCGGTCTGCCCTACTATCGACGACAGGAATTAGTGGCTGAGGGCTATGCACTGGATGAACAGGGCTATATCGATCTGCTGGATCAGCAGCTACAATTAGCCCAGCGATGCGATAAGCCTGTCGTGCTACATGCCGTGTATGAGGATGCAGACACGGTATGCGATATGCTAGAGCAGCACGGCATAACACGGGCTCATTTTCACTGGTTTAAAGGCTCTGCGGCGCAGATTAAGCGGCTAGCACAGCGCGGATATTATATCTCGTTTACACCGGATATTGTGTATGAGACTGAAATTCGTGAGCTGGCTGCTGTCTATCCGCGGGAACTGGTCATGACGGAAACGGATGGGCCGTGGCCGTTTGAAGGGCCTTTTGCCGGGAGACCAACTGTACCTGGGATGGTACGTGAAGTGTGCCGTGCATGGGCGCAGATTCAAGGGCTGGAAGAGACAGCGGCTGCCGAGCAGCTATATGCTAATGCGCGCCGTTTATATCAGCTATAGCACGTTGATAGGCTACCTATAGCATCCGCTAACGACGACTTTGTAAAATCGATGTATTTTGGTACTTGACCGTACAGGGCGAACCGGATACGATATTGAACGCATTCATTTGGCATTACCTGCCATTCACATCTCAGGTCCAATACAGAAAGAAGGAAACTGCTTCGATGTCCAAGCAAACGAACCGCTCGATGGTAACGGTGGGCTTGCTGGCTGCCCTATTCATCGGGGCGCTTGATTCTACCGTTGTCAGTACGGCTTCACCACGTATTATTGATTCACTTGGCGGACTCAGCCTGATTAGCTGGATTTTCTCCGTCTATACATTAACAACCTGCATCGCTACCCCGATCTTCGGTAAGCTTGGCGATCTGTACGGTCGCAGGCTCGTGTTTGCGATTGGTCTTGGTCTGTTCGTCGTCGGCTCAATGCTGTGCGGATTGGCTGGCTCAATGACCGAGCTGATCTGGTATCGCGCGCTGCAAGGGATTGGCGCAGGTGCGCTGACACCGGTGACCTTTACGATCGTGGGCGATCTGTATCCAGGTAAGGAACGCGCCAAGGTGCAGGGGATTTTCTCCTCGGTCTGGTCGATTGCCGGCCTGTTCGGGCCACTGGTAGGTGGTTATTTTGTCGACTATATTTCATGGCGCTGGATTTTCTTTATTAATCTGCCGGTTGGCATTATCGCGATCATGTTTATTTTCCTGTATTATCATGAATCATTCGCCAAGCAGAAAAAGGCGATCGACTATGCAGGTGCGATTACCTTTACCGTCGGGATGACCGCTCTACTGCTCGCTCTACTCACAGGCGGTGAGGAATATGCGTGGAATTCTCCGGTAATTCTGGTGATGTTCCTCGTAACGGTTGTCTTCCTCGGTCTGTTCCTGTGGATTGAGCGTCGAGCGTCTGAACCGATGCTGCCGCTGAGCCTGTTCCGCAATCCCGTGCTGAATATCCCGTATATTCTCGGCTTCACCACCCGCTGGATGGTGATGGGGGTAACGGTCTATTGCGCTCTCTGGATGCAGGATGTATCTGGCTCCAGTGCAACACTGGCAGGGCTTGCGCTCATGCCGATGTCGATCGCATGGCCGCTCGCATCGACGCTGTCCGGTAGACTGATGTACCGCATCGGTGCCAAATGGCTCATTATCTTCGGCTCGGTGCTCGTCGTAGCAGGCAGTCTACTGGTGGCGATTATGCAAGCAGGCTCTACGTATGGACTGATCGTTGCCTCGCTGGTGCTGATCGGACTGGGCATGGGCTGCATCGTCACACCATCGATGGTCATTATTCAGGGCGCCGTCGACTTCCGTATGCGTAGCGTAGCAACCTCGACGAATACACTGATGAACTCACTTGGTCAAACGGTTAGTGTTGCTGTATTTGGTCTGGTGTTTAATTCGGTCGTTACCGCAGACAGCCCGGAGCAGATTGCTAATGGGATTCATGCGGTGTTCCTGCTCATGCTTGCTGTAGCGGTGCTGAATCTGGTGGTCGCGTTGTTCTTGCCGCCGAGTAGTAAGCTGTTGAATCATCAGCAGTAACTGAAAGTTTTATATGGACAGCAATAGACTGACGTCAGAATTTATAATGGCGTCAGTCTATTTACTTACTGCATCTAGTTTGATATAACCACAGCAATAATATTGCATATTTTATTGAACAAGGAGCTTCTATGTTGAATAATCTACATATCATTGGTCACTATCCAGACAGATTTTTGAATTATTCCGGTATTTCTTTCAATGATCGATTTCATTTTTTTCATGTAAGTAAAGATATGAATCAAGAGGAGGAGCTATCTGCCGATAGTCAAGCAGGTATTCTGCGTTTTGATACTGTTCATCAGCAACATCAATTTTCTTCTTATTCTTCTTGTATATCTTTTGAGAGTTATACTCCGGGTCAAACCACTCTACATACGGCAAGCTTACAATGGACGAACCGTGAAGCAACGCTCATCATATATGCATTCAATTGTAAGACAATGAGAGAAAGCGAAGTGTACCGTCATTCTTTTATAGATGATATAGCCGAAGATACTGAAAATTCCTCGCTGTGGCGTCTTGAGCTCTATAGTCTAGATGATCAATATGTGTTAATCAAAGTGCCTGAACTTGATCCCTTTTCGAGAAATGAGAATTACGGATTTTCTGAATGTTTGCTGATCGATCTGAATGAACAACAAGCTTATACAGTTCCGTCATACTTGAGCCAACATGATTCTTTACTAAATCTCTCTCATATTGAGCGGCATATGTATGACGGAATTGATTTTTTGCTCCTTAGTACAGGTAGAGTTTCTCTGAACAATAAAAGAGAATCGTGGAAGCAACGCAAGCACGACTTGTACAACACGATGAGTCACCAAACTAGAATCATCATTCCTCTACAACAATGGATTGCGGCTATCAAAGAATACCAGAGCTTAGGAGATCATTTTATCTTAGATGAATGTGACTTCTCTGCCGGGTATGTACAGCATATTCAATTTAACAATCAAATCTTTCTACTTAAAACACATTTTGCTACTGGTTCATCAGAATTAATTCATTATGAATTAAGCACGCAAGCTAAACATTCGTTACACTTTACTATGGAATTAGAGCGAGTGTTCATTAATGAAACATATTCAATCGGGATTGTTATAGATCAAGATCAATCAACCAAAAAGGTTTATCATTTAAATTCGGATATATTACCTTACAGTCTGAAACTAGAGCATACTGTAGAATTTTTTGATGAAAAGCTGATGGTTGTCAAATATAAAGACTCGCTTGGAATGGAACATATTCAGTTTTATAATGCACAAACTCATGAAATGCTAATGCACGACATAGGTTCACGCATAATGCTGTTCATGCCTGACTTGCACAATAATCGAACACCATTCCTTCTTCATATCCAACAATCATAAGCCGCACTAGAGCTTATTATTAATTCAAAAAGAGCGACTTTTCTCCAAATTCGAATGGGAAAAGTCGCTCTATTTTTATATTTATTCAAGCCAGCTATACGTCTACTGTATTAGCATATATGACATTTCAAAGTAGCATATCAACGCTTATTAAAACCCTTCTTCTCCAAAAATCCCTTCAGCTGCATGCGAGAAGGTGTGGTGAACTTCTGCGCCATCTGTTCAGACCATGGCGTTTTTTTGGTGCCGCCTGTGCGTTCGGTGAGATACTGTACCATCGTATCATCGTATTCCTCTACCGCTTGCAATGTTGCATCTGCATCGTAGGCTTCGTGATGCAATACTGCCTTCAGCGGCAAGCGTGGGCGCAGGCCTGGCTCCTGATTAGGGTAGCCGAGGCACATACCATAGATCGGGTAAACGTACTCCGGTAAGCCCAGCAGCTCGGATACACCCTCGATATCGGTACGGATACCGCCAATGTATACAACGCCCAGACCCATCGATTCAGCAGCGATCGCTGCGTTCTGAGCAGCCAGTGTCACATCTGCGGTTGCAACGATAAAGTTCTCGACGGCATCTACATACGATTCCTTTTCTGGCGCATGCTTCTGTACGGCGTGCTCCAAACGATACAGGTCTGCACACCATACGAGGAATACGGGGCATTCTTCGATGTAACGCTGACTTCCTGCCATATGGGCAAGGCTTGCTTTGCGCTCAGGATCTTTTACTGCAATCACGCTATACGCCTGCACATTGCTAGAGCTGGACGCCATCTGCCCTGCTGCTACAATGGCTTCTAATTGTTCGTCGGTTACCGCGTCTGGCTTGTAGCTGCGGATCGAGCGGTGATTCATTAATAAACGGATTGTATCATTCATCCGGTAGTCACTCCTGTCTGCATGTGGTTCTCTACTAATGTTTCATAAGTATATTACCTTATTAACACAATAGAAGCCAAATCACGCAGGGGATGGAGTGTTTGATGATATGGACGATAAGCAGTTTTGGGCAACCATCACTTCCGGTAAGGAATAGAGATATGTCTTCTGGTGGAACACAGGAATCTACGGAATAGCAAACTGCTGTCAGCGATCAGCAATAGATCCATTGGTAATTAGATACCCTATCGTGTATCTATATAGCGCTGCATCGTCTGTAACCGTATCGATTATTCGTCTATCTAGCATTTCAGATCAGACCTGCTCACGTTGCAGCTTAATTCGCTGTAGGCGCAGGGAATTAAGCACGACAGATACGGAGCTGAATGCCATTGCAGCTCCCGCTAGCCATGGGGCGAGTAAGCCGATGGCTGCGATGGGGATGCCGATGACGTTATAGGCGAGTGCCCAGAATAGGTTTTGACGGATATTGCGGATGGTGCGGCGGCTGATCATGATCGCGTCAGCGATACCGTCGAGATCACCGCGCATCAGGGTGATGTCGGCGGCTTCCATGGCAACATCGGTTCCAGTGCCGATAGCGATGCCAGTATTCGCAGTAGCAAGTGCAGGAGCGTCATTGATGCCATCGCCTACCATCGCTACGATGCGCCCTTCGTCTTGCAGACGCTTGATCGCGGCGGCTTTGCCTTCAGGCAGCACACCTGCCAGCATCTGCTTGATGCCAGTCTGTGCGGCAATCGCTTGTGCTGTGCGTTCGTTATCGCCTGTGATCATGATAACGTTCAGCCCCATTTGCTGTAGCCGCTCGATGGCTCTGGCAGATGTGTCCTTGACGGTATCGGCAACGGCAATCCAACCTGCGTAGCGATCATTTACAGCGGTGAGCATCACCGTTTTCCCCTGCTGTTCCAGCTCTTGAAGCGCAGCCTCCAGCGTGTCTGTGGCTATCCCTGCCTCCTGCATCAGCAGGCGTGTACCGATACGAATCGTATGCTGCCCACTGATAGCGGTGATACCCTTGCCCGGTATATTGTCAAAGGATTGAAGCGGCGCGGGTGTCACCTGCTGCTCCTGTAAGCCCTGCACAATTGCACGCGCCAGTGGGTGCTCGGATGCACCTTCTGCTCCAGCTACAAGTGCCAGCCATGCTGCCTCTGGCAATACATTTGGCTCCGCATACCAGTCGGTTAATACCGGCTCACCGCGTGTGATCGTACCGGTCTTATCCAGTACAACCGTATCAATGCGATGCGCCGTCTCCAGATGCTCGCCGCCCTTGAACAGGATGCCATACTCGGCAGCTCTACCTGAGCCTGCCATGATCGAGGTTGGCGTTGCCAGACCCAGTGCACACGGACAGGCGATCACCAGCACAGCGATTGCCTTTTCCAGTGCTCCGCTGAATTGTCCCGGCTCCACTCCAAAGTAAAAGATCCCAAACGTTAGCAGCGCAATGCCGATCACGATCGGTACGAATATACCGGAGATGACATCTGACATGCGCTGAATAGGTGCCTTGGACACCTGAGCCTGCTCCACGACCTGAATAATTTGCGCCAGAGCGGTATGCTTGCCGATTCGCTCAGCGCGAAAGCGTAGTCGCCCATTCTGGTTAATCGTCGCTCCGATCACACGATCTCCGTTCGTTTTATCTACCGGCAGACTCTCGCCTGTCAGCATCGACTCATCGACCGAGGAACGTCCCTCCAGTACGATGCCATCGACAGGAATCTTCTCACCGGGCTTCACGATCACGATATCACCGACGCGTACCTCTTCAGCTGCAATCTGTACCTCTTGTCCATCTCGCTCGACAAGTGCATGCTGAGCGCGCAGATTCATCAGACTGCGAATCGCTGACGAGGAACGACTTTTCGCACGATGCTCCAGCCATTTGCCCAGCAGAATCAGCGTAATCAGCATACTACTTACTTCAAAATACAGTGGAGCCTGAAAGCCTGGCTCGATCCACTCACGAATCATCAGAAATACGCTGTAAAAATAAGCCGCTGATGTCCCCAGCACAACGAGCACGTCCATATTCGCACTACCGCCGCGAAGTGCCTTATACGCACCACGGTAAAATTGCCAGCCGATCACAAGCTGTACCGGCGTGGCGAGCAGCCATTGCACCCACGGAATCATCAGTACATGCGGCATATAGATCCATGATGTGAAGCTAAAATGCGCCACCATCGTCCACAACAACGGTAACGATAATATCAGCGAACTGATCAGCTGCAAGCCGCGTTGATGCTGCAATTGATGGCGGCGTTCCTCCGCTCCCTCCTGTTCCTGAACCGTCGCCTTATAACCGAGACGTGCTACTTTATCCGTAATATCCTGCACACTGACTGTACCTGCATCAAAGCTCACCCGTGCCGTTTCCAGCATCAGATTCACCTGTGCCTCGGATATGCCCTCCATTCGGTTCAGCCCTTTTTCGATGCGAGCAGAGCAAGCCGCACACGTCATACCAGAAATGTCCAGATACACCGTCTCATGCAGCACCGAGTAGCCGAGCTTCCCGATTTTTTGCTCAATCTCGTCTGCCTGTAGCTGCTTCGGATTATACGTGACCAGTGCATTTTCCATTGCCAGATTCACATTCGCTTCTGCCACACCGTCCATACGACGCAGTCCCTTTTCGATCCGTGTCGCACAGGCAGCACAGGTCATACCGCCGATTTGCAGCTTTAATTGTTGAAGCTCGGCAACAGAAGGAGCCGCTGCTTCGGATGGGGTGTCCGGAGCTGGAGTTGTTGTATTCGGTTCAGGCTCATGCTGAGTCATGGGTATACCTCCTTTGATATAAATGATGCTATAAAAGAAATACATCGTACCTGAACATCGATCATTTCTAATAACGGATAGATAAGCGTATATCTTATATGTGCGCCGTTTTTTGTTTGCGTCTTATGTTCTATACTGCTTACGAAGTGTTCCATGTGCCTCTCATTGGATAGATTCACATGCCTATAGCTGTAAAGCTCCAATAAAGGCTTGCAATTCACCATACCATTACACCACTACCGCCTATCCTCACCTGCGTAGATATCCTTTTGTGAAAGGAAAATAGAAAATGACTCGTCGTCTTTATATGCTACATTCGCTTTATCCTCATCCATATACAGGAGGGGGGTATATATCATCCCTGAAAAAACCTGATTCTACACTCCAGAGCATTCTTACGAATCAGGCTTTTCAGCTATATTCTATTCACTACGATAACTATTCACAGTGTTAACTTCTTGTCACTACGCTAACTAACTGGACTTATATCATCTAACTGTGTCTATATTCACGGTTCAGCTTTTGCTTCAATAATACCGCCAATTCGTACCAGTGACGTCCATCCAGTCGATTGTCGATCTCTTCTTGCTCCATACCGAGCCAGTATTCACCTTCCAGCAGCTCGAACATAAGATAATGGGTCAACCACTGGCATAATGGATGCTGAGCTACCGTCTGCATCGGTGCATAGCTATCATCCCAGTTATAGCTCTGGACGACAGCGTGCAGAACAGCGGCAGTCTGGATATGGCGAATGATCTCACAGGCAGCCTCTACCGATTCCTCGTATATGACCTGATCCACAATCGCCTGCTCTTCATCGGTCAAACGTAAGCGAATCGCGCCCGGTGTATTGCCAAGCAGCTCGGCAGCCGTAATATCACCACGCCGATGCGCTTCATACCAGGCAGTATGTGGCAAGCCTTGCGCATGATCAAGCTTTGCTCCTGCTTCGACCAGTAGCTGTAAGCCTGCATATTGCTTGAACTTGACCGACTTGAATAGCGCGGTTTCACCCAGCTTATCCCTTGCCTCCAGATCAGCACCATGCTCGATTAGCATGGAAAGCTGGTCTACAGGTCGCTTGTTCGTAATGCATAGCATGAGCGGTGTGCGTCCCCGTTCATCCCGCTCGTTCACATCGGATTGCTGAAGGGCAAGTTGCAATTGCTCCAGCGTGCCACTTCGGCATAATTCTTTCCAGTTCATGGCGTGCACTCCTTCGTTCCTCAGCTATAATGTCATATGAAGCCAGTGCCGTTTAGTTGTCGCTATTTCTAAGCTACCTGTTTATCTGCTGATCTGTGATGCTCAGGCACCAGCAGAGATCACATCATAGCCCTGCTCTTCAATCGCTTCGGTCAGCTTGACCACGTCCAGCTTGGATTCATCGTAGCTGATATCAACCGATTTGCCTTCCAAATTGACTTTACCGCTTGCACCAATCTCCGCCAGTGCGCCTTCAACTGCTTGTACGCAATGCTGACAGGACATACCTTCTACTTCTAATTTTACCTGTGCCATCCTAATAGCCTCCTTGATATCGTTTAATGTACTCGCCTGCACGAATGACATAGCAATGCTTCATCTGTAAAGGAAAAACGTTTTATTTCAATTTATTTCAACAGCTTATTGATCGTGACCAGTAGCTCGTCAATGACTTCATGCTCACCGGATTCGATCCGTTCCACCACACAGCTTTTCATATGACCCTCTAGCAGCAATCGACCAACCGAGTTCAGTGCTGATTGAGCAGCGGCGATCTGATTTAACACATCATCACAATACGTGTCCTTCTCGATCATGCCCTTAATACCTCGAATCTGACCCTCGACACGGTTTAATCGACGTACCAGATTGTGCTTCATTTCTTCCGAGTGGTGACTCTGGCGACCGGAATGATCGCCGGCTGCACAAGCGTCTACATCGTTCTTATTCGGTAGCTCCGTCGCGACCATTTCCTGCTCACTGGCGTTCATATTTTCCATTGCGCGTCCCCCTTCACGTCTGCTCTTAGCTGTCTGAGCTTAACCGGACAACCCAAAAAGCAAATCGTTATACATCCATCCTAACATACCCCCATAGGGTATGCAAGCGAGTGATATACTAGATTTGCTAGAGCCGTGCTATTCCTTATGTAATTACCTATCAAATATTTCTAAAAATATGCTTCATCCTCCATTTGTAAACGCATTTATGCTACACTTGGAGTGACTCAGGATAAAGTAGCCTGCGTTCTTCTAGCACTGGTGCTAACAACCACAAAAGCTACTTTATCAGCATATACAGAAGCGATCGTTCACTTCTGTAACCGGTTAAACAGGTTCTCGATCATCGTTCAGCGTGCTGGAGCCAGCCACGGATTCGGTAGCTTGCTGTGACGACTCGTCTGCTTCCGGATCGGATATCCCCAGATGCCCCATCACACGTTCAACAAGCTGAGGTGGGTCAACCGGCTTGGTCAAAAAGTCGATCGCACCGCCGCGAACACCCTTCCTCACCATCTCCGGTCGCGAATCGCCGGAGAGCAGCAATACCGGAATATCACGCGTCGCCTCGGTACGTTTGAGCTGATCCAGCACATCCAGCCCGTCTCGATCCGGCAGATTGATATCTAAAATGATCAGATCATACCCGGTAATACGTGAAGGAATGCGGAAAAACTCAATCGCATCCTCATACGATTCGACCACTACATTTTCAGGCTCCAATAACTGCTTGACCAGCATTACAAACGGGCTGCTATCATCAACAATACCAATCTTTTTCATCTACCGCTTCACATCCTTATTCATGATTAAAGGGAGGCTTCCCATGTCCAAAGCAGAACGTTATCGGCAGATTATCGAGCAGACCCGAGTCCGCTTTCTACAAGATGCCACGATCAAAATGCAGGATATACACGCAGGCTTGACGAGCTACAATGGGCTGGATGAGCCAGATGCGGACGCAGGTCTGGCGCTCGCGAATCAGATTCATCGCCATGTGCATGCGATCAAAGGACTTGCACTTACCCTGTCGTACGCTGAGATTGATGAGCTATGCGGTGATATGATTAACTACATTTTAAACGATCCAGCTAGAATATGGAAACGGGAGCATGTCGATCGTCTACAGCAGCAGGTAAGCCAGCTCCAACAGCTGATTGACGATGCTAGAGCCAGCTCCAGCATCACGTAAATCGGTAGCCCCTTCGCGTCCACCGGAATCTCCACGTTATATCTTTCTACCGGGTTGGTCTGTTCTCCTTTTCCTGATACAATAGATCAGGTTGTACGCGCGAATTTACGGAGAAAGGGGCTCTTTTCGTTGGCACAATTGTTTTTTAAGTACGGAGCCATGAATAGCGGCAAATCGATTGAGATTCTTAAAGTCGCCCATAATTACGAGGAACAAAACAAGCATGTTCTGATCTTCACGTCTGCACTGGATACACGAGACGAGATCGGCTATGTCTCCTCCCGTATCGGTGTGCGTCGTCAGGCGATTGCCATTCATGAGGATACAGATATTTTTGCTATCGTTAAAAAGGTTACACCCAAGCCATCCTGCGTGCTGATTGATGAATGTCAGTTTTTAAAAAAGGATATGGTATTGCAACTCGTTGATATCGTGGATAAGCTGAATATCCCGGTGATGGGCTTCGGGCTCAAAAATGACTTCCAAAACCAGCTATTCGAAGGCAGTCAGTATATGCTGCTGTACGCGGATAAGATTGAAGAAATGAAGACAATCTGCTGGTTCTGCGAACGCAAAGCGACGATGAATATGCGGATGCTGGATGGGCATCCGGTCTATACGGGTGAGCAGATTCAGATCGGCGGTAATGAAAGCTATTATCCTGTCTGCCGCAAATGCTACAATAATCCACCTATTGCATAACGGAGCAAGTAGGTCGAATTGCTCGTTTCATGTTCTGGCAAGCGTATGGCGACGATCTAAATGGGGATATACAGCCCATGCAGCCACTGCATCTGCCATACTCTATGTATCCAGGAGCTGTCTAATTCTGTAACGGGATTAGGCAGCTTTTTGTGCTTATTGATTAACTTTATCAAAAACAGCCACATTCGATGCGTAGATCGACCGATGTGGCTGTTCGCTTGATGATTATTCTATTATGCTACCGTGTAGCTAATAAGCTTAGTTTACGCGCTCTACCTTTGGCTCCTCTTGTGGGCCTTTCGTATCCAGCTCGAATTCTTTACGTGTTTTTACATCCACGATATTCAGGTTGATCTCTACGACTTCCAAGCCTGTCATGCGGTTTACCGCTTCAGTTACCTTTTTGATCAGCTCGTTGAAGATGGTAGGGATGCTTTTGCCGTATTCAACAGTTGCGACCAGATCCAGGGCAACCTGCTTTTCGCCTACTTCTACATCTACACCACGAATAACGTTTTCGGCGTTGCTGAAACGACCTGCCAGATTACTGAAGAAGCCACCTTCCAGAGACAGGATACCCTGTACCTCATTTGCCGCCAATGCCGCGATCTTCTGAATAACCTGATCTTCAAAAGTCAGGGAGTTTTTGCGCACCTGTGTTCCTTGTACTTGAGTCTCGATTGTGTCCAGTCTGGTTTCTGCCATGTTCAGTCATCCTTTCTGTGTTCCATTCATTTTTGCGCTACTATGCGTTGATAGCAGCAATTGGTAAGACCTCATCGACGTTGTTACCATTCAGGTGAGGCAAGCACGGTATTCACGGTTGCCCCATATTATTTGCAATATGCAATTTATAGTAAAAGGATTCGCCCGGCATACACCGGAGTGCGATAATCCTGAATACCTGTTAAAGCGATCTTTATCGTATTTTTCTTCTTTACGGGCTATTGGCTATCTCGTAAAAAACTGAACCCACTTCTGCACATTCAGTGCACCATCCTGCCATTTACCGATCAGATAACCAACCAGCATACAGGCGACGATCAGCAACGTATAGCCAAAGCCAATCGTGATCCATAGAATACCAACAATTAATCCCAGCAATGTCCACAGTATCCGTCTACGGTACGGCAACAATAATTCCATCATATCCAATGCAGACTCCCTCCTTTAAATGACGCGGGGTACATTTTTGTTTTTGCTTGGCGTTTCTTCCTGACGCTCATCTACACGAACCTCGACACGTACACGCTCGATTTGCAGTAGCTGCTTCAGCTGATGTTCCACGTGAAGCTGTAGCTCACTGGCGGCATCAACCACATTGCTTGTCGGAATCAATCCGCCGCGAATGCTCGTGTATACGGATCGGTTACTCTTTTTGAGTCGTGTGTAGATCTGAGGCTGCTTGAGCACATTCTTCTCCTGTACAGCATGGAAAATCGTCTGCTCAATCATATTTTGCGTCAGGCGAATATTACCGACTGGAGTCGTAATATACAGCGCCCGTGTCTTCGGACGAGCCAGCAGTCCGATCAAAAACAATAGCGCAAATAGTACAAAGAATACGAGTGCCACGATCGCGACGGTCTGCACTGCCCATAGCTGTGCTTGCAGGTAATTGTCGACCATCGTTGAGAAGTTGCCCAGTGGATATACGATTGCGCCAAATACTGCCATCGCGGCCATTCCCACCAGTCCGATGAGTAAAAAAGATAAACGTGTCAGCCTGTTCATGCCATCTCTCCTTCACTTGTGAGCAATCCGTGCGTGCAGCCTTCTCATGCATAAAAGTGAGAATCGCAATCGCTACGGGTGTGTTTTCAAGCTGTTAACATTATGTTGACATGTGTTGGTTAAAAGCTGCGGCATCATATCCACTCGATCCAGACGTGCAAGCTGTCATGTTACATGGCGTGCCTGTACACCGTATCGTTTAGCATCTTTAGTCCATTTAGGTGCATAGATTGACCTAATGATACGCCGCAATGCAAAGGTTACAAAATTGTTAATTAGAAGTTAGATGAAATATTGCACATTTTTTGGCGGCCAGCCCATCTTTCTTACTTCAAAGAACCTTATCATCATCCAGAAGGCGTTCCTCCCGTTGATCCTCTACGCGTCATTCGCTCAAGGATAATGAGAAGAATGCGGAGTATTGCATCATGCCTGCACATCCGTATGAGCACAAAAGACTTATACACAATCGCATATACGCCTTATATCTCGTACCCAATTGGTTTGTGCCAGCTTCAAACCTGTTATTAACATAACCAGCCTTTTCGATAGTTGAATCACTTATTTATATTACTAAATTGTAAATTATGTTAACCAAAAAGGGTGAGTTATGTAAATTTAAACAGCACAGTTTTGGTCATAAAAAAGGACTTCCACCCCATCAGCAAAAGCCGATTACGTTGGAAGTCCTTTGGTAGCGATGATGTTTATAGCAGTAATTGTTAGATCAATATCGAGCATTATGATTCGTCTAACAACACACTGATATCGATAACTATATCATCTCATTTTCATTGTATAAATTAACTGTTGTATACAGAGAGCGATCTCATCGGAACACGATCTACACAAATGCACTTTAAGCTCCAGGCTTCACATAGCCAACCGATGCCAGCAAGCTACTGGTTAATTGTTCCAGATGCTCATCTGGTGACAATGGCTGCTCATCCAGAATCGGTAGCATCGGATACGACTTGGCTGCATTACTCGAAAAGACGATGCTGCCCGTCATTTGCAGGAGCGCCAGATCAAGCGATTGAAAATGAAAGATCCCCTGCGCCCTGCCCTGCTCCAGATAATGACGCAGCAAGCTCCACGCTGGCAGCGTATAGCGCTGAATGATAGCGATTCGCTCCGAGCGCAGTGCAAATTCCTGATGCAAAATAAGCGAAATCTCCGGGTCTTGCTGCCATAGCGCAAATAAACGAGCAACGAGTCGCTCCAGTCCAGTTACCGGATCAAGCCTCTCCTGCCGCAATGCATCTGAAAATGGTCTGCCCAGCATAAACTCATCCAGCATCGCTTCAAACAGCTGCTCCTTGCCGCCATAATAATACGAGACAAGCGATATATTCGCATCCGCTTCGCGGCATATCTCGCGCACCGTTGTCACGTCAAAGCCGCGAGCAGCTGCCAGCTTGCGTGTAGCCTTTAAAATACGAAGTTTGACGTGCTCTTCATCCTTAGTCACAGAAGTCACTTCCCTATATCCCATTCATTCCGTTGGTCTCAGTACACCTATGTTACGGTAGATATCACGATAGCTATTACGATTCCGTGATCACTACGGGAGCTGGAGTCGGAATGCGATCCTGCTGCCGTGCGGTAGCGATCACGATAATGATTAACGCTACGATCATAATGATCACCAGCGCTAGCGCATCCTTCGCTGTACCCGTTCCTCCGAACAGTATATTCATCAAGCCCTGTACCGCATACGTAGCCGGGAAAACTTCACCCAGACCTTGATAAAATGCTGGCAATAGCTCACGTGGCATCATCGCTCCCGACGATACAAGCTGTGCCGACAGGATCAAAATGTTAAACAGCATGCCTGCCATACCAAATACAAACAGGAACATTTGAGATACGAACATAAAGGTCAGTAGGAACAATGCCTGAAAGCCCCATAGCGCAAAGAAGCCATGTCCAAGCTGCCCACCTAGCAATGCAACAAGCGAGGTGCCGACCAGCGATACGACAACAGATGAGCCTGCTGTCACAAGCAGACGGACTGCCATCCGTTGCCAGCGACCAAAGCGTGTAGCGAGCGCACGCGACGAAACTTCAAAGTTCTGTCCCATGATCATCGCGCCGACATACGAGGCAAGGATCATCATCATCGGCACCATCTGATTGTTCATGCCCTGTACCGGATTGACTGATTCAATATTGGATACAACGCGCTGTGACAACGCCGTCGCCATGCCCTGCGTCTGCTGTGCGGACATCTGTGAAGAGCTGCCCAGCACGCTTTGTAATCCATTTTCAATAGCGACCTTGTTCACACTGGCGGTAATACCATCAGCGATGCCAGTCATCATATTTTTGATCATGACCGGATTCGATTCATTCACCAGATAATGTAGTTGGGCTGGATTCGTCGAGGTGATCGTCGCTCCAAAATCAGCTGGAATCTCGACGATCATCTGAATATCACGTGCCTGAAGCTGCTGCTGTGCCTGCTCCATCGTCAGCCCCGTCTTGAGCTGTACAGGCAGCTTGCCGTTCAGACCGTTCACTACCTGCTCCCCGAATGTCTGATCTTCGTTGACCACCGCTACACTTAACTGATTCAAACGATCTGTAATTCCATGATACCCTGTCATCCAGACGACCGCAAAAATCAACTGAAACAACACCGCCGTAATGATCCCGACACGAGTGGTCGGTAGCTTGAGAAATGCTCCAAAAATAGGTTTCATACCGTCTCCTTTGTGTGCTCTTTTTCTATGTTCAACCGTTGTTCGTGATATCCCTTTGTCATTTCAAACAGACGTTTTAAACATTTGTTTTATAACTATAAAAGTTGTAAGCGTATACTGTCAAAGTTAAAATTTGAATGATTTTCAGATCTACTCCAAGACATGCAAAAAGGGCGTATATCATGACCTGCTATCGGAATGATATACGCCCTTTACCTTATATCAAATGCTCTACAACATTGGTTGTAGATGATTATATGGCTGTACTTAGTGAATCCTCAGTTGTAGACGATCATACGACTATACTTAGTTAATCCATTGTACGACTTGCTCAGTAGTACGTCTTTCTTTTGAACGCAGCTCTTTGTCGGTACGATAACCGAAAGCGACCATCACGCTCACGCCGAATTCGCTATCATCCATCAAGCCTTCTTCTTTGAGCAGCTTCTCTACATTGTCCAGCTGGAAGCCTTCGATCGGGCAAGAATCGATGCCGATCTCTGCCGCTGCTGTCATCATATTGCCAAGAGCGATATACGTCTGCTTGGAAGCCCAGTCAAACAAAGCGCGCTCATTTTCCAAAATTTTCAGATCGTTTTCCTGGAATTCACGATAGCGTCCCAGTACCTGATTGAACACTTCTTCTGGCATTTTTTTCACTTCAAGCATTTGCTCGCGTAAGTAAGGGGAATCATAGCGTACGTTTTTGCGTGCAAGCATGATCACAAAGTGACTTGCTGTTGGCAGCTGCCCCTGTGCACCCCACGTGATCTGACGCAACTTGCTACGCAGCTCTTCATTTTGCACAACGAGGAATTTCCATGGCTCTGAACCGACCGAGCTTGGTGACAGACGTCCTGTTTCCAAAATAAATGCAAAATCGTCCTCCGAAATTTTACGCTCTGGATCGAAAGCCTTTGTTGCATGTCTGAAATGGTATGCGTCTAGAATCTGTTGCTTTCTTTGCTCTTTATCCATGTATGGTTCCTCCGATAATCTATATATTAATAACATGTTTACTTTTAGTAACAATGAAATTATAGATTGTATTCAATGGACTGTCAACTAACGCTTAACCGGTATGGAATCGCTCATGCAAATCGATCAGGTCATGCAGCGGATCATGAATTGGAAAATATTCAATGCCCACGTACCCGTCATAGTCGAGCTGCTTGATCGCATCCAGCACATAATCATAATTCAGCTCGCTCATGTATAGCTCATGTCGTCCCGGTGCCCCGGCTGCCTGAATATGACCGACATGCCTGATATGATTTTGCAGTCGAGTGAGCACATTGCCCTCCATCACCTGCACATGGTACATGTCGTAGCAAACCTTGACGAGCGGATGATTCACCTCTGCCACGATGTCAAAAGCGAGCTGAGAGGTGTTCAGCACATACCCGCTTAGCTCGCGGTCTGTCGTTGTATTGAGCGGCTCAATCGCGGTAGTTACACCGGTCTGCTCTAAAATCGGGATCGCCGCGTGTAGCCCGTCGATCAGGCTTTGCAGCATTTCATCGCGCGATAATCCTTCTTTTTCAAAGCCAATCGTATGCACCATTGTGGCGCAATGAAGTGATTGGGCTGCCTCTGCGGATTCGCGCAGGGCTTGCAGGGCTTCATCACGGCGTTCTGGCTCGACCATGGTGGAGGGGCTGACGACGAGGGTTGCCACCTTTATGCCTAACTCGGCTTGTAATTGCCGCATCGCCTCCAGATTCTTATCCTGCCATGACCAGAATTCGATGGTATCCAGACCATGCTCGTGCAGCAGCTTTATCACTTCTACGATATCTCGTCCCTGGAACAGTGTCTCAGTGTTGTATGACAGCTTCATGGTGTTCACTCCTAATGTAAAAAGATGGTAATTACGATTATGTATACACTTAAATGTTGTTGGTCAATCATACAGGGTGGGGAGAAGCTAGAATGTTAAGCTATGATGTGTTTGAGTTCTAGGTGTGGTGTATGTGTTGAAGGTGTTGTATTTGTTAGAATTGTTGCCTATGTGGACTTGGCTGCGGGGCAACAATCACTCCGGGAAGGAATAAGGGGACGGACTCGGGTGGAGCCGCGGGAATCTTTTGGATTAGCAGTGAATGAAGATTCCCGCCCCTCCAAAGGAGTCCTTTCCCCTTATTTCCTTCCCTCCGTTACGTGCTTGTATGGTCAAGCTTTTATATACAAAATCTTAAATACAAGGTCTTGAATGCAGATTTTTAAGTGCAACTTCTCTAGTGTAGGTATGGATATATATATCTATATATGTAGTTGTATAACTTACATGTAGTTGTATAAATCTGTTTGCATTTATGGGCTTGTATTCGTATGTTTACAGTCTCGTTTTATAGGAAGTTATTTTGATAAGAAGTTATATGAATACCTTTGAAACTTCTGGATGATCTGGCATTTGTACTCTTGTATGAATGTCAGACATTTAGGTGCGTCAGCATATTTAGTGTGATGGGAGGATTGTGATAGTAGACCGTACAAAAAAGGCTCCTACAACCGTAATCGTTGCAGGAGCTTTTTAATAGGATGGTATTAAGGTAGTAATTTCCGATGGTTTGAGAGGATTGGATGGTGTGGTTATAGAGAATGCGTTCGGGCAATAGGTGCTTTGATCAGGTTGGGAGGATGATCGTATAGGTGCCTGAGGCTTGAACGAGAAAGCGCAGTCCATGTGGATAGGATGCATTGTAGTCTATTAGGGAAGCATCTACATAATGTTGCTCTCCATCTGGATTCTGCCATTGCACTTTAAGCTGCTTGAGCTGCTCAGGAGTTAATGACGTATTTTCGATAGGCAAAGTAACATACATTTCGCCCATGTTATTTTCTATATTTATTTGCATGGAGGTCGATTGGGCGCCTGCTGGCTTTGTCAGGGTATGGTCGGTGTGTAGCTGTACCTTTATGTCCTGCTGGGTAGAAGCTTTCATCGTCTCGACTGGAATGACAAGCTCACCATATAATGCTCTAACAATCAACCCATAGTCTGAATTCGCCATCATCTCTCCACCCGCTCTAGTTAAGGTGAAGTATAGGTCGGCAATCTGAACTGGATCAGCGGCAGGCATATTATAAACGCCCATACTACCTCCATCTTTGCGTAGCATATCTACGGTTAGAGCAGATTCCTTCGGGCCGATGACTAGCTTGTCGCCAAGCCATTGATCTGTGTTTACCTTACGCTCTACAGCGAGAGAAACTGGACGTTTACCACCAGGCTGATTGCTGACCATCTGTCCGGCAGGGTAACTCGTAATGGCAGTGGCTGCGGGATCAGGTAATGCCTCTATCGGTACAGCCTCGCCTGTTGGCACCTTGATCAGATCCGAAGAAGTCTCGTTCCCATTGGCTTGATTAACTAGCGACGATGCGGTAACCGATGCAGATGCAGCATTCGCAGGTGCTGCATTGGCTGTGTCACCCTGCTCTGGCTCGGATAACATAACAATAGAGACCGCACTTATCCCACAGAGCAGCACGATTCCTGCTCCGGTTACACCTACGGTATGGGTGCGTACGAAACGACGAGTGGCTTTCAACAAATCCTGTAATTTCATATCCCGATTCTCCTTAATGTTCTGACTAATGCATCGTTAAGCCTCTGTAAGTCGCTACTCTTCATTAGCCTGTATAGTCAGGAAAACGCAAGCCTTTACGACAGCCTTGATATCTATGGGTTTCTATGATGCAGTGAACCAGCTTTTGAAGGCGAATAAACGCCACTTCATCCTTACACTTTCCTCTCGCCAGTCCTTACATTCATAAGCTCATATTCGCGAAGTAATATTTATAATTTACAGTTGATGATTTTTCAAAAGCGCAGCAAATGTTTACAGAATAGGGCTATTCGCCCTTGCTATATACCGATTATAAAACATTTTAATTAGTAATAGTTGGAAATTGGAATAAATAGGACATTATTCCCATAACCTATTTTTTAGGATATTATTCTATTATTTATACGCACTATTTATACATAAGGTTGATACCGATTGAAGAATTTGTAAAAATAGTTTTGAGCCTTTTGTTGAAGGGTAAAGACAGAAGGAACTCTCTTTGAGGAGGTACTGCATATGGGATTTATGGAAAATTGGAAAGCACTTCAGAAGTATTCTGCCAAATCGGCAGAGCGGTTTTTGACCATCTATCTGAACACTGAGCCAACTGCCAACACCCAGCCGGAATGGAAAATACGCCTCAAGAACGGTTTTAAAAAGCTAGCCGAGTATACTGAGGCTGGCGAGGAAAAACGCTATCTCGATATGCTGCTCGACATGCAAGCCAAGGTAGAAGAACGTATCGAAAACAGTCGCACGGAGATGAAAAAGGGTCTGATCATCGTTACCGATTCGTCAGGTGGATTATTCTTCTGCGAGAAGGTGCAGACCGGGGTGCCTAATGCTTTTTATTTTGAAGCGGAGCCGCATCTGGAAGAGCTGGAAGC
This sequence comes from Paenibacillus hunanensis, assembly GCF_034055775.1. Classification (NCBI taxonomy): domain Bacteria; kingdom Bacillati; phylum Bacillota; class Bacilli; order Caryophanales; family Paenibacillaceae; genus Paenibacillus; species Paenibacillus hunanensis. Next base: position 5,358,814 of record NZ_CP139194.1, read on the forward strand.
GATCATGTCACGTTGCCCGGCAGCCGGAATTGTACAGCTAAGTAATGACACCGTTACGATCATCGACAGTCTGCTCTGCGAAATTCATGGTGAGCATTACTACGAATGGGATCTGGTTAATGATGAATGGCGTGAACGCTCCAGTCAGAATACAAGCGATCTCAAATCCGCTGTGAACAAGCAGCGCGAGAATTATCCTGAGCAATGGGATGTCATCCGTCCACGCTGGATCAAGCGTCTGGTGCCTATTATCGAAAATATGGCAAAGGAAAAGCAGTGGGAGGAAATCATTCTAAGCGGCGAAAAGCAAATCGCTTCTCAGGTGAAGGAAGCACTAAATACACGTATTTCCGTCCATGTTGTACCGAAAAACTTGAGTAATATGAAGCCGAAGGATGTGCTTCAGGAGGCATACGCTGTCCTGCAAGCATAAATCCGCATGAAGGCTCTTGAATTCATTACCTTGCAGGACGGAGTTAGTGGAAGTCTGTGCTGGTAATGAGCATTGTCCCTACGTTGTGAAAGTAACAGCTCTCCGCTGAATCGAACTGAGCTTCGATTCGGCAGGAGGGCTTTTTTTGGATCGATGGATACCGCTCAACGGTGGAACATGTACCGTACTTATATCCCAGCTTGGATACCTACAAAACAAACGAAGCGATAGGATGTATCAGAACACTTGTTCCTGTACAATTATTTGTGTTATGCTACATCTAACAGTAACATAGTGAGTAAGGAGCAGACGTACACAAAGCCATTTTACATATAACTTGATCGATACCCATCATGACATGATCCATGTCTGCGCCAACTGTTACGCACGATTCTGTTGCAGGATACAGCGACAGGCAAGTGCACATTTCAGAGAATGTACATCGATGACATCTCATCACGTTAGGAGGAATATAATGAACATCCAGGTCACTGTCAAAAGTCCATCGCGCCGCCGCAGTAGCTTGATGAATCAGACGATTGAGCTGGCAGGAGAACCCGCAACATTACAGGAGCTGCTCACGATGATTGTACAGTCCAGTGTGAACGCATTTATCGAACGGCAAAATACGGGCAGTATACTGCCGTATCTGACCGAGCAGGAAGTACAGCAGAGTGCGGAGACAGGTAAGATTGGCTTTGGGCATGTAGAGGATACACGCAAGCCCGATGAGCAAAAAGCGATTGATGCGGCACTGCTCGCATTCCAGGATGGACTGTATCGCGTATTCTTACGCGACGAGGAGCTGACCGAGCTGAACGCTCCCTTATCGCTACAGGAGAACGATACACTGGTGCTTATTCGGCTAACGATGCTGGCTGGACGACTATGGTAGACAATGAACGACAGATGAGGAATATGCTATGAACCGAAGACAACGACAGAAGATTGTGCCATCGACCTGGTTGATTGTTCATCGACAGACGGCACAGCAATCGTACTACTGCATTTATATGCTTGATTGGAAGCGCGGAGCTTGCTTTAGCTGGGAGGAATGGACGAACGTATCGGAGCTGATGTCATTCCGCATTCCTGTGCGTAGCAAGATTGGCGGACATCGCTATACTTCCCAGCCACTGGCGAAAATTAGTAAAAAAGCGATCTGGCTCCATATCGATGAGCAGCAATATGAGCAGCTAGAGCAATTATTTTATCGACCGGTTTCCCGTAAGCAATGGGCGAACTGGCTACAGTAACTTTTCTATAAAGGTATCCCTGCGCATCACTACAACCATCAATTGAATCCGAGAGGAGCATTCCAATGGCAAGAAGCTGGTATGAAATGACGGTAGAAGTGAAAGAACGTTTTTACGAGATTAGTGATACATTACAAGGTGATGAGCAAAAGATCGCGGAGCTGTGTATACAGCTCATGCAAACGATGTATGTAGCCAATAGTGAGGCGTACGAGCCGCTATGCAAGAAGCTGGATGAATTAGCAGGTGGAGATGACGCACGCTTATTTGATCCTCTTTTAACTGTAGCTGAGCGTCTGGCTGGCGCGGAGATCACCCCTCCATTACAGTATGTGATCAAGCATGCTCCCGAATATCCGTACAGCACAGGGTATATGCGCAAACCATACCGTACACGTAATATCCAACTACATAAAGCTCGAATCATTAGCAAAATCAGCTCCTTGCTTCGTCTGTATGGTGGCGGTTTTGATCTACATGAATATTTGCAGCAGCCGAATTATGAATGGCACAACATGCCTGACGAATTCGCGATTCCTGATATGATCGCCTATGCGCTGGATGAAGGAGATACTACGGCACGTGGACTGCTGATGGATATTATTCATGGCGAGAATCAAGCGGTATTGCTCAAGCACTCTATGCTCAGAGGTATGCTGATGTCGCACCAGCAGGATTGCTACAAGACCGTTGCCGATCTGCTGGTTGCTGCACGTCTACAGGAGGGCTTGCGCCAGACGATTGCCGAGATGATGGACGAAGGCACGATCGAGTCGATGAATATGCTGCTTGGTACGATCATTGAGCATGATCTGATTCGTTATAGTGCTATCGTGCGTGCGCTGGATGTGTGGACAGGCATGAATCTGGAAGCCTCGCAGCAACGTGTAGCTCAGCAGGTGATCCAGTATGTATATGATGCCCTAAAGGACGACGCATTGCGTCAGGAATGGTTGACCAACGAAAATGCCAACCAGATCTATATCAGTCTCTGGGCAACCGCAGTACACGAAGAAATGGATCTGCCTGCACGCATCCAGACCGTAATCGACTCCGATATTCGTTATCGCAAGCTGGTGGCGCTGTATGTGCTGGCAAACAGTCAGTATGATGAGCTACGATTCACGATTGCGCGCAAGCTACTGCATGAGCAGGAGCTGAATCCCGCTACCGATCCAGAGCTTGCGTATAGCGTGATGGTCAATTATGTGTACGGCTGTGAATTTGTCTGGGAGTACATTGATGATGCATTCAACTCCGAAAGAGTGATGAAAATTCGCCGCACACCAGCTTTAGAGGATCAGGCAGAGCGTGAGCGCGATTTTGCTCGTATTCGTGCGCTATTACAAATGATGCCATCCAATGAGCTGTCTGGAACATCGGATACACTCACCTTCTCAAGCTATCATTTACACACCGATCTGCTGATGAACAAGTTGCTCTATCTGGCAAGCTATGAGCCTGATCCGGTGCGTATCTCGCAGATACTGGATATGAAGGATCGGATGTCTCCTGATCTGCGCGGTCAGATTCTGGAGTATGTCATCAAGGATGGCGAAGACCCGGCACAGCGCCGTTTTGCACTGGATGCACTAAGCGACAAAAGTATGAGCAACCGTGAAAAAGCAGTGCGCTGCGCGACTAACTTCACACTGAACGACGAGGAAATTCAGCGTTTTGAGGATTTATTCCGTCTGAAAACAGGCTCACTGCGTCAGGGCGGCATTCGTATGCTGTTATCGCAGCCAGAGGAACGTCTGGAACCGGTAATTCCGCGTCTATTAAGCAGCAAAAATGAACTGCAACGTCTGGCTGGATTGGAGTTGTTGAATGAGCTGCAAGGAAAATCATCCAGACAGGAGCAATTTGCACGGCTGGTTCAAGCGGCAGCATCGTTAACCGAGCCAACTGCGAAGGAGCAGGTATTGCTGGATAAGCTTCAGGGTGAGCAGGAGGAATATACAGCTAGCAATGGATATGGTCTATACGATCCAGAGCTTAGTGAACCGTGGCTCGATGAAATGGTGGATACCAGTCAATTCCATATCGCCAGCGATATACTGACGATGAAGCCAGCGCGAATCAAGCAAATTTTTCAGGAGCTTAATGATCTCATCTATGAGCATCGAGATGTGGAATATGAGGTAGCCTACTCCAGGAGCTATAAGGTAGAACAATTGATTGGTAATAGTCTTCAAAGGAAAACATCATTGTCTATACTTGAACCAGATCCAGAAACGTACAATCTACTCGATGATTATCCACTGGCTGAAGTATGGCGTGGTTATTTTGATACGCTCAAGCTGACACCGAGTGAATTGCTGCAACTGCAATTTTATATTCGTCTGGAGGACTTGAAGAGCACGATTCATAATGTCAGCTATTTCTGGTACTATCGTCAGTATTTCCCTAACAATGAGAACCTGCTAGAGGGCTGGCGTGAAGAGTATATTCAGTTGGTGTACCCGGTTGATCAGATTTTGGATATTCAGCAGGCAAGGGAAAAGCTCGTATACAGAAATCAAATGGATTCGCTGCTAGCTGCACTGGCAGATGAAATGCTGGATAACCAATCGTATCATCGTAGTAATCTGGCTATTCATAAGCTTCTGCAATCTTTTCCGCAGGAGCATTTAAAAAAAGAAGGCTTTGTTCTTAATCTGCTGATCAATCCGTGGGTTCGTGTGTTAAACGAGCATAGAGTGGATGATGAATTATTCAAGGAACGCTTCCGCACATTTTACGCGATTGAACAAACTAGCAAAGATATGGGCTATGAATTACATGGTGCGAATACACTTGAAGATTATGGACGTGCACATCAGATCGGCTGTGTTAGCGATCAGGCAATCTATCGGCTTGTGATGCACAACCCGAATAGTAATCGCCAGTTGATGTACGAAATGACGAATACGTATGCGAACAAAACTGTGGTCGATCGCTTCCCGAATTTGAAGCCAATCCGTGAAAATATTATTGCTCGAGTACTGGACATCGAGCTTAAACGTGGCGAACTACCGACACCCGTATCGCCAATTGCTGCCCGTATTATGCGCTATTATGGCATGAAGTATTTCGTCTCCATTTTGACCCATTTGCAAAAGGAAACATTTGTACGCGGTTATATGTACGGTGGCGACTTTACGAAAAAAGAAATGTTCAGCTTCCTGCTCAAAAACTGCTATCCGCTTGAGGGTGAGGACGAGACATTACTGGCAGAACTATTGCAAAGCCAGCCCGTATCCGAGCGTCGCCTACTGGAAGCAGCGATGTATTCACCACAATGGCTGGAGATCGTAGCCAAGCACCTGAACTGGAAAGGTCTGCGCAGTGCAGCATGGTACTTCCATGCTCATATTAACGAAACCTTCTCTGCGGAAAAGGAAACGATCGTCGCTCACTATTCGCCAATCACACCACAGCAGTTCAATGACGGCGCATTCGATCTGAACTGGTTCCAGCAGGCTTATGAGGAGATTGGCGAGGAGCGTTTTGCAGTTTTATACGATTGTGCCAAGTATATCTCCGGTGGTGCGAACCATCGCCGCAGTCAGCTGTTCGCCGATGCGGTACTCGGTAAGCTGGATCTGGAAAAAACGCAAAAGCAAGTCGCCGATAAACGCACCAAGGATCAGCTGCTCGCTTACAGCCTGATTCCACTGGCATCCGGTGAGGAACGCGATACCGATCTGCGTGAGCGGTATGAATTTATTCAATTGTTCCTGAAGCAGAGCAAGGCATTCGGTGCACAGCGCCGTGCTAGTGAGAGCACTACAGCGGCGATTGCACTGGATAACCTAGCACGTAATGCAGGTTATGCCGATGTGACCCGTCTGACATGGGATCTGGAGGCACGTAAGCTGGACGAGCTGCTGTTCTATTTTAATGACTATGAGGTCGAGCCTGGCTTGCTCGTCCGTCTGGATATCGATAACGAAGGTCAAACTAGCGTACTCGCCTCCAAAGATGGCAAGCTGCTCAAATCCGTTCCTTCCAGACTGAATAAAGACGAGTATATCGTGAAGCTCAAAGAGCTAAAGACCGATCTACGCGATCAATACAAGCGTGCTCGTCAGGAGCTGGAGCGCTCGATGATCAATGAAACTGCATTCCGAGCAGAGGAGATCGTGAAGCTGCTGAACAATCCGGTGCTGGCACCATTGTTCAAGTCCCTCGTCTTCCGTAAAGTAGCAGACGGCAGTCTCGGTTACTTGTCCGAGGATGGAACGAGCCTGAACACTACCTTTGCACCAGAACCGGCAAAGCTGCAAGCAACAGATGAAGTGACCGTGGCGCATCCTGTTCATCTGTTCGAGAGCGGTCAATGGCAAGCATTCCAGCGTGATGCATTGGAGCGTCAATTCTATGCCCAGCAAGCGGATCGTGCGGATCAGGTACGTCGTGAACCGTTCAAGCAGGTATTCCGTGAGCTGTATCTGCCAAATGCCGATGAGAAGGCAAGTGGCATCATTTCCCGTCGTTATGCCGGGCATCAGGTACAGCCGAGCAAGACGAGTGCGCTGCTACGTGGGCGTGGCTGGACGGTAAGCTATGAAGAAGGGCTGCAAAAGGTAGATTACAAGCATAATCTGATCGCCAGCATCTATGCGCTAGCTGACTGGTTCTCCCCTGCGGATACCGAAGCGCCTACGCTGGAGACGGTGCAGTTCCATGATCGCTCCACGTACAAGCCGATTCCGCTGGAGGATGTACCACCGATCGTATTCTCAGAGGTGATGCGTGATCTGGATCTGGTCGTGAGCGTCGCTCATGTCGGCGGCGTTGATCCAGAAGCCAGTCTGACGACCATCGAGCTACGCCGTGTGATCGTTGAAGAAACCACTCGTTTGTTAAAGCTGGATAATGTGAAGATCGATCGTAATCACGCGATGATTCAGGGTAAACTGGGCGAATACAATGTTCACCTCGGTAGTGCGATCGTGCATAAACAAACCGTTGGAGCGATTCATATTGTGCCCGTTCATTCCCAGCACCGTGGTCGCCTGTTCTTGCCGTTTCTGGACGAGGATCCACGCACAGCAGAGATCGTGTCCAAAATTCTGCTACTGGCAGAGGATCAGAAGATCAAAGATCCGCAAATTTTGGAGCAGCTACGGCAATAAGGAGATTAACCTATGAACCTATATTGTCAGAGTGTATTCCAGCAGATGGATATGGCTATCGATTCGGTATTGCAAATGATCGGCACCCTGCGAGAAGAGGATTTAGCATTTCGCCCTACGGCTAATAAAATGTCAGTGGGCGAGCTGCTTGCTCATCTGGCGGTGCTGTGCGAAGCCGACTATCTTATCGGAGCGGGCGCTTCGGAGGAAGAGATGGATCTTTTTTATGTGCAAAGTGAGCCAGCTATGAATTGCAAAGCGCTTCAACACGCATTAACGATGCATTATGCTGCGCTCAAGCAAGGTATTGCTGGTTTGAGTGATGAAGAGCTGTTCACACATACGACTGCATTTTGGGGCGGCGTACATTCACGATTTGAATGGTTGTTAGATACGCAGGCGCACTTTTACCATCATCGCGGACAGCTTCATGCGATGCTCGTTCATAGCTTGAAGCATGATCCCGGGGTTCGTTTGTTTGAATAGAATTCATACTCCAACCTGTACCCTAACAAAACTCCAGCGACTGTCTGTAGATGACAATCGCTGGAGTTTTTTATTTATTGGCTATTTGGGTTGGTTATTTGCTATTTGCTTTTCATTCATATAAAGAAATCATACGTGTATATAAAGAGATTATAGGTTTGGCTACAATGCTGGGGAAATAGATAATAGACATTACTATAGCTAGGCATCACAGCTCATACTCATTCCACACCATCACTGCGGCTCCGGTGGACACGGCGGTTTCCTGCAATATGCCCCGTGAGAACTCTGGATGATAGCTGCCAGAATAATAAATATTTTGTTCAGCGACTGAAATCGCTGTGTTATAAAATAGATCGCCTGCACTGATCATCACGCCGCCCAGAATAATCTGCTCTGGGTGAAGTACATTGATCAGATTCGCCAGCCCGATCCCGAGATAGGCTGCCGATTGGGCGAAAATCTCCCGTACATATTCATTGCCAGATTCCAGCGCCTGCACAATCGTGGCAAAGTTGATTGCTTCTGGCTTGATCGCCAGACTGCCGCCGCCCCAGTGCTCCCGATTCATTTTACTGCGTGCGCGTACCTGCTGCTCCACCGCCTGCACCGAAGCAAAAGCTTCCAATGCCCCATAGTTCCCAGTGCCATGCAGACGTGGGCCATCCGTTTGAATAATCATTTGCCCGATCGAGCCTTCCATATCGACTGCACCGTGTACAATTTGTCCGTTCGATAGCATGGCAGAGCGCAGGCCTGTACCGACATGCACATACAGCATATGCCGAATATGCTCGCTGCGTACCATCCAGTGCTCCCCGATCAGCGCTGTATTAGCGCCATTTTCTACGATAACTGGCAGGCTTGTTACTTCTTCCAGCCACTGACGCAGTGGCACATCATTCCAGCCCGAAGCAGCAAAATAAAGCGGGTTTAGAATGCGCCCCTGCTCCCGACTTAGCGGCCCAACCGCACCAACTCCCAGACCAAGCACATGGTCCGCAGGAATACGATGGCGCTCCAGCAACTCGCGTACCTTCTCACCGACATGCTGAGTCAGACGCTGTGGTGTCATCTGCTCATCCATATTCCAGCGCACCAGCTCCAGCGGTCTCATTTCCATATCGTATAAACCCAGCACTGAATAGATGCGAGAGATGTCCAAGCCAAATATATACCGATGCCCCGGATTAATCTGATACAAAATCGGTCTGCGTCCCCCGGTCGACTGCCCGAAGCCGGATTCCATAATCCAGCCTTCGCGCGACAGCTCATCCAGCAACCGGGTCAGACTGCTACTCGTCAACTGGAATTGCTCCATGATCTCTGCCTTTGAAATATCTCGCTGTGCAGCAATGCGATCGTATACCGCTTTTTTGACGGACGGCATCCCTTTGAACTGTTTAGCCATATCGCCCCACCATTTCCTATAATTCTGATCGGAATTGTTTTAACTATTATATCCGCTTTTGAATGGGAATGCTATGGATTTATGTCATTTATTTAGTTGTTTACCAGCATCATATTGGCTCCTCGGCATGCTTAGCTCCGCCATCGTTACTCTGGTCTGGATCGGTGGCATGAATGAGACGATGGCTTTGCTGCATAATTTCAGCATGGGCAAAGTAGGTGTACACCCGATTCGGTTCATCCTTGAATACGACCTCGACATAAAAGCTAGGTAGCATAATGCCCCATATTCCCCGGATGGAAGCAATCTGCTCTGGCTTGTAATGCTTTTGCTCGATTAAATATGTATGTACACGCTCGGCAAACACTTGCTTTTGATACTGCACGGCGATAAATGGAGAAGCAGCGCCGACGACTATAAGGATGGCTAGTAGGGTGGTGAGTAGGCGACGAATGATCAAGCGAGGACGCGAGCTACGTGGATGGTGAGAGTTTGAGTCCGAGGTTGCGTGGTCGATAGCAGGTGAAGATGTAGTTGAATTGAATAATTGGGTCTGTTCTGATGTAGAGGAAGTATGGGAATGAGACGGCGATACAGTCGGTTTTGAAGATAGTTTGGATGACATGATGATGACCTCCATTGTGGGTATGGCATGAATTAATAATGTATGTAGGGCAGGATGTGAGATGTCGGATGTATGTTCTAAAAGACTATCATAGTACGAAGTTACATAAAATTCCAGATTGTATTTGTAGCCTGTATCATCTGTAGATTGGTAAATGATCGATATCATCCTATCCCATGCAGGCGTTTTAATTTTGGTACGTTGTATGGGGTACTCCTTTTTGCTCCATGCTTCGTTCTTCGTTCTTCGTTCTTCGTTCTTCGTTCTTCGTTCTTCGTTCTTCGTTCTTCGTTCTTCGTTCTTCGTTCTTCGTTCTTCGTTCTTCGTTCTTCGTTCTTCGTTCTTCGTTCTTCGTTCTTCGTTCTTCGTTCTAAAGGGTTAACGACATCCGTTCAAGCATGAAACACCAAAAAAGCCACTATCATCGGGATAGTCGCTTTTTTGGTGTATTTATTTTATGGATTGCAGAGGGAGCGTTCGTATACGTTTTATCCGTTTATGGTCGATCAGATCAACGGAATTTACTTGAACGCTCCGGAGTCACACTCACTGACCGATCTTGTGTATCGATCTTACGAAGACCGACTTACCGATAACGATTTGTAGCTTAGTTCTAACAACTCGTAGCTTACTTCGCTTCCGTTACAACGCTGATGCGCTCGCCTACATGAGCGGCTTTTTCCGCCTCGTCTACGATGGCGATGGCGTAGTCTGCGTAGCTGGAATAGCTATTGCCTTCGCTATTGACGGTCAGCTTCTCGCCTGCCAGTGTGTAGGTGCCTGTGCGCGGGCCGTTCGGATCAAAGAATGCACCTGGACTTACAAATGTCCAGCGGATACCTGAGGATTGCTTCAGGTCTTGCAGGTTTTGTCCCTGATTGGACGCCGTTGGCTTGTACGCATCCGGGAAGTCTGGTGTGTCGACTAGACGTGTAGTGAGTGCATCGTCTACATACAAGCTACCTGCGCCACCCACGACGATCAGACGCGTGTTACCAGCTCCTTTTAAAATATCGATCAGATGACGACCCACTGTTACGTGTTGCTCCGCATGAGGTGTGCCAAATGCATTAACAAGCACGTCAAAGCTGCCAACATCCTCTGTTGTGAGTTCAGTTACTTCCTTTTCCATTACGTTCAGCTTGCTGTTTTGTACTTTGCTTGCATCACGCACGATTGCTGTTACCTCGTGACCACGGTTCAATGCTTCCTCTGCGATCAACGAGCCTGCTTTACCTGTTGCTCCGATAACTCCGATTTTCATGTGTATATCCTCCTTGGATTGTAGGTTGATGTGTATAGGGTGAAGCTTTTGTTCTAATTCGCTTACATGTAACTATTTTAGTTACAATTAAATTCACTGTCAACTTTTTCTCCAAAATAATGATGGGCAGGCAATTAGAGGTCGTTGGTGTATGTACAGGCAGTTGTTGCCTATCGGCTTGTGGAGTCTGCATCGTGGGGAGTCTGTGTTTAGATACATACTTCCGATGCTAGAGGGCTTTGACGATAGATAGCTTTAAACATCACTTGATGGCACGATATTCGATGCGACTACACCTGTATGCTACAATACGTACACAGCTTCTACATGTACAATAAGCCTGCGTTTCCCTATTCGCTATAAGGGTGAAATACATACAGGACACGTTGTTAGCTCTACAGGTATCATTGTACTGTCTGCTTCATCATGAAACCTTATTTTTCTATTTATCCCACATTCAAGCAAGGAGTGACCCTTATGAAAAAGCTCGCATGGATCGGTACCGGACATATGGGATTGCCGATGGCACGCAATCTGCTCAAAGCTGGTTATTCGGTGCAGGTATATAATCGCACAGCGGACAAAGCCGCCCCTCTCCAGCAAGACGGTGCAGCTCTTGCATCGACACCTGGCGAAGCAGTAAGTGATGCAGATACCGTCTTTATTATGCTTACAAAAGGCGATGCCGTGAAGGCAGTGCTGGAAGGTGAGCAAGGCATTTTGAAGCATATTCGCGAGGGCGCCAGCATTATTAATATGAGTACGATCAGCCCGGATGAGGCGCGAGCCTTTGCAGCGATGGCAAACGAAGTCGGTGCGGTCTATGTGGATGCACCCGTATCCGGCACGGTAGCGCCTGCTGAGCAAGGTCAGCTGGTCATTCTAGCAGGCAGTTCAGCGGAAGCGGTAGAGCAAAGTCAGCCGTATTTTGACGTTCTGGGCAAGCATACGATCCATTTCGGTGAGGTTGGCGCTGGGAGCTCAGCCAAGCTATCGATTAATCTGATGCTCGGCGTGACAATGCAGGGGATCGCCGAAGCGCTCGTGATCGGTGAGCATGCGGGACTACAACGTGAGCAATTGCTGGAAATGATCGGCCAATCTGCGGTCGCCACACCGATGCTAAATGCCAAGCAAAAAATGCTGCTACAGGAGCAATTCCCTTCGGCATTTATGGTTAGTCTGCTGGCAAAGGATCTGGGACTGCTTATGGACGAAGCACGTAAAGACGATATCGACCTTCCACTGTCTGCGGCAGCAAGTCGCACCTTTGCCGATGCGGTAGAGCATGGGAAGGGCGAAATGGATATGGCAGCCATCTGGCTGGAGTTGCAGGAGCGGAATCGCAAATAGATACACTACGGCATTACAATAATTACAAGCAAGCATAGGAAAAACCGTCCAGTATGGAGAACTACAGGTGAATGACACCTGCATCTGCTCAGCATATGGACGGTTTTTTGTGTGCGTATGACATGTTCGTTTGTATGCGTTACTTCTGCTTCTTGTTAGACTCCTCACCCAATAACACGCATATGCGATATATTACCACCTATTTATAGCTGCCCCTATGAAGCATTAATAAGAGATAGAAAAGGATAAATTATACTCTATTTCTGTTCCAATCCAAGACGAATATAATCGATAATCGACTCCGCTACACGAAACTGGCTCTCGTCGTTACGAATGACCATATCACATTGGGATAGCGCAGCAATCTCCTCGTCAAATGAAGCCATACGGAACTGCTGTTCCTCTATACTCACTTTGCGTTCAAATAGTCTACGTTCCAGCTGCTCGCGGCTGGCACTCACACCGATCAGTAGCGCTCGCTCACCCAGTAGCTCCTTAACCAGCCGTGCTCCCTTTGCCTCCATCACGCTGGAGCGCACCTGTCCATCCTGCCCGGCTTCCTCCAGCGAGCTAATGCTCGTTCCATACAGATTACCGCGATATTCATTAATCTCCAGCATCCGTCCTTGACGGTGCATCAATTCCATCTGCTCGCGTGTGGCAAAATGGTATTCTCGTCCATCCTGCTCGCCTGCACGCGGTGCACGTGATGTCCAGGTCACGATGCGTGGCAATCCAAGTCGCGCTTGCAGTGTACTTTTACCCGAGGCGCTCGGGCCTTGAAAAACAATGATTGAAAACGACATAATATCCCTCCGGTGCTGTTCTGGTTGAAGCTTTCCTATACAGGTAATTCAATTTGAAATGGTCTAGCTATAATGCACTGATACGGTTGAACGGCTAATTCATTCCTAGCTAACTAGCTCATATATAACATGAATAACAACAAACGATATGCTCGTATTATATGCTAAAAGCAGCCTCTACTAAAGCGATAGATATCCGATCCATCTAGCATAGCAGCGCATTATTCACCCCTTCAACAGCCTGATCTCCCCTTTACCTTTTGACCAAACTCCAATATTTTCGTAAACAAATTCCAAACCGAGGGGTTGCAATTTGGAAAATAGGAGCATATAATCACTAATAATTTCACAGGCATGCTGTGATGTGCCTGATACCATTTCGAGGAGGAGAAGCAATGAATAGCATCGATATGATTACTACACTTGATCTAACATGTGCCAGCTCCACTCGTTTTGTAACCGGAAAGCTGTATCATTTTCATAGGCGTTAGCCACTCTGTTTGATTAATCAACAGGGCGGCTAGCGCTTTTCGCGTTTGCCTCCCTGCGGGATATGAAGCGCGCAGGACCAAGAGGTCTTGCGCGTTTTTTTGTGTGGTACAGCTGAGCCGACACATCCTACTTATCCCAAAGGAGCGATTTTCTATGCAAACTGTACAAATGCAAAATGTCAAAGGCACGTCGGATTACATTAGCGGCGAACAACGGTTACGCCGACAGATTCGCAATCTACTGGAGCAACAATTTTACTGTTTTGGTTATGAAGAAGCGGAAACGTCTGCACTGAGCGAACTGGAATGGCTTACTTCCAAATACGGCGGTGGCGAAGAAATCACTAAAGAAATCTATCGTTTAAGCGATCAGCGCGGACGAGAGCTGGGCTTGCGTTATGACCTGACGATGCCACTGGCACGATTGCTAACCTTAAATCCAGGTTTGCGTTTGCCGTACCGTCGTTTTGAAATGGGTAAAGTATTTCGCGATGGCCCTACCAAGCGCGGACGGCTACGCGAATTCTGGCAATGTGATGCTGATGTGGTCGGTGTTGCCGGGCCAGAAGCCGAGCTGGAGTTGTTTCAATTGGCTATACAATCCTTCGACAAACTGGATATTCCCGTGATCATCCGCTGGAATAATCGCAGTCTGCTAGCAGAAGTGCTGATGGCGCTTGAAGTACCCGAATCTCTGCTTTCCTCTGTTATGCTAACGCTGGACAAATTAGCGAAAATTTCCCGAGCCGATGTTGCTGCCGAATTAAGCAGTAAAGGGTTGAATGCCTCAGCAACGAAACAATTAATGGAGCTGATCAACCGTGATCCACAACAATTGACGCTAAATGCCCTTGCGGCTACTTACACATTAGACGATCAGCCAGGGTATAGGGAAGCTCAAACGTTGCAGCAATTGCTTAACTCTTTAGAAATAGATAACGTCTGTGTATTCGACCTGTTTCTATCGCGTGGGTTGTCCTTTTATACCGGTACCGTATACGAAATTTTCGATGCTACCGGGCAATACACATCCAGTCTTGGCAGCGGCGGACGATACGACGGTATGATTGGTAAACTATCCGATCGCTCGGAATTGGAACTGCCTGCGGTTGGGTTGTCATTCGGTTTGGAATCAGTGATGGAATTATACCGTCAGCAGACGCAAGCACAAGCCGTGTTACGCACTCCTATCGATATTGATGTAGCCGTTATACCCATTGGCAATACACTGGTCGAAGCTATACGTACTAGCGGATTACTACGTAATGCTGGTATTACTACCATTACGGATACGAGTGGTCGTAAGCTCGGTAAACTGCTGAATAGCCTGTATACACGCGGTATTCGGTTTGTCATATTGATCGGCGAAGATGAAGTGCGCGCAGAAAAGGTGAAGCTACGTGACCTGGCAGAAGGAGTAGAGATCGCTGTACCAGTAGAGGAAGCCTTATATCGTCTCACGCAAATTTGTTTGTAAATGATTTTCGATTCGTTTATGTGCAAAGGAAAAAGAGTAGAGCGGATTATCATTCATCCGCTCCACTCTTTTATACATACGACTCAATTTAAAATGCTACTTAAAACATATGATCAGCTGTATCAAGTACGTCTTGATCTGCTGACATATCCCTGACCGTAATTCTTGCTATATGATTCGATCCATCACTAGAAAATTGAGACAGTGCTGTTGTTCGTCCTTCCGTCCATTCCGTTTGAAAGCGAAAAGGCTTATATTGCATATCATTAGCCAGTTGCATCCATTGTTTTGGCGTCGACGGAGTTGTAAACGATTGGTCATTGGACGCTGCCCCGTATACTTTATTCAAACCATTTTTAACCTTTGTATAGATGTGCAGCACAGCCGCCGTTCCTTCCGCATTGGCTGCAAAATCCGACAAATGCATATTCATCGTTATTTGAACTAATTTATCGTTATAAAAAATTAAATATACATCGCTGGTTACGCCCTCGTTTTCTTCTCTATATTGCAATGCAGTCATGTTATTTTCAGATATTTTTTTAATAAATGTGCCATGGTGATTAACGGATTTCATATAGTCTGATGGCGCGCCCCATAAATTCTCCCATGGATTCAAAATCGGCTTTTCACCAATCCAGGCAGCAGAACGGAGGTTATCGACGCCATAAGCCTCTCCTGTCATCTTACTGAGTGATGTAAGCGAAATATATGCAGTTCCGTTTATGATTTGCGGAGCTATTGATAAAGTTTGTGGCTTACCATTCACTTTTGCATGCTTACTGTTCATATTGAGCACCATAGAATGACCTTCATCATTGCTCATACTCCATGTATTAGATTGGATGCTTATCGTGTAACCAAGTGCAGTAAATACGCTTTTCATCGGGACAAGTATCGTTCCATTTTGAGCAAAAGAAGCAGAACTAGCATCGATCTGAACCAGATTCACATACAATCGATAAAGCGGAGCTGCTACGACACGATTTAGATAAAAACCATTACTGATAGATAAAGCTAAAATAAATACCAAGCTTGCCAGTACAAACTTCTTCATTCTATGTAACTCCTTTGGCTATGTAATATACAATAATTATACTACTGATTCCGATAATTCATTTCTGCAAACAACGAATAATTTATATGCTAAAAGCTTTCCTTTGCTGTTTTAAAATCCTGCTATCTTCATGTATGTGTTCAGCTTCATTCGCTATTTACAACCATGCTATAATAGAGCAGGCATGAACGATCCCGATCGCTCATGCTATGTACTGGATCATCAATTGCAATATAACATGGACTTGGCTTGGATACAGTCTTCGTTTTACGGATGATGTAGTGTTACCGATACTATAGATACGAATACGCGCAGCAACGACTGGCGCTGGGAGGATACATTGATGGAGATTACAGGCTACGAGGTGGAATGGATTCGCGATCCATTTGGTATTTTAACGGGCAAACGTTACGAATTCAGATTGGATCTGGATGTAGATGCAGAGGACGATCTGTATACACCGAATGGTGTCTATATTCGCGCTGTATATCGCGTGGAAAACGAGCAAGGCAAGCTGGTTACCTATGATCTGGTGGAAAAGGGAACCGATCGCCTGCTGGAGTTCGATCTGGAAGATGAGGAAGAAATCGAGCTTGCTGCTTTTTGTGAGCAACACTGGCAGGAAGCGGAGTAATCATAAGGCGCATTATTGCGCGTAGAGTGACGGCAGGCGATGATGATATTGCCTGCTGTTTGCTTATTACCTGGCTGTTCGCTGTTCAATAGGAACGAAGCAACAGACTGCTTGGGAACATTGCAAATAGAATATTCGCATATAGCCTATAATTCCAATATAACTATAACGTGCATAGGTACGAGGCTGGGAGGAATGGAACATGAAGATTACTTTACTCGGTGCGACTGGACGAACTGGACGATTGGTTTTGCAGTATTTACTGCATGCTGGACATGATGTAACGGTGCTGGTACGTTCGCCGGAGCGCTTGCAGGAGCAGCTGTACACGACTGCGATTCCTTCGCTGGATCAGCAGGGCAAGCCGCTTCGTGATGAGCTGGAGCAGCTTCCAGCTTCATTTGCCGATCAGGTGGAGACGATTATTCCTGCTGTGGCTGGTTGGACACATAGCCCAAAAGCACGTCTGCACATCTTACATGGTGATACGCGCGACAGCAAACAGCTATTTGCCGCATTGCAGAATGCCGAGGCTGTGATTAGCGCGATTGGTACGGATAAATCGGATGCACTCACCGTTACGATGAAGGCGTTAATTTCGCTGATGCAGCAGCAAGATGTGAATCGGCTGATTACGATTGGTACGGCAGGTATTTTGCAAAGTCGCACGGCTTCCGATAAGTACCGCTACGAAACGTCCGAGTCGCGTCAGCGCAGTACCCGTGCTGCTGAGGAGCATCGTAAAGTATATGAATGGCTGACTGCATCCTCACTGCACTGGACGATTGTGTGTCCGACGTATTTGCCAGATGGGGATTATACGGGTGGCTACCGGATGGAACATGATACGCTGCCAGAGGGTGGAACGAGCATTTCCACTGGTGATACGGCTTATGTGGTGTACAGTCAATTGCAGGATGAGCGCTATGTAGGCTGTCGGATTGGGCTGGCGTATTGATCTATAGTCGCAGCTGCTTGCGCTCTAACTCTGCGTATTCGTAAAAAATATAGAGCCTTTTCGGGCAGTGTACAACAAAAAAACTCATCCGTTGCAATTCGCCATTGGATGAGTTTTTTGTGTATCTACATGTTCTAAACGAATGTAAATCGGGCGGCATCCATCACTGCGGAAAAGAATAAGGGGACGGGCTCCCTTACTCAAAAGAAGTACGATATGTTGCATCATATAAATGTAGTAATTCTAGTGAAAATGCACCTCTTAAATTACCAGCAGGCGTTCACTATAGATTTCGCATTCTCAGTTATGATAGCTTCTCCTTCTACCGCAGTACATTCAATGCTCCAACACATGCTTTTGCTGACGATATTCAGTAGGCGTCAGCATATACTTTTTACGGAATACCTGTGTAAAATGACGTACACTCGCATAGCCAATCTGCTCGGCAATATCGACCAGTCGCAGCCCCGGATTCATCAGCAGCTCACATGCCTGATCCATCCGCAGTGAGATCACATACTCTTTGTACCCCTGCCCGGTTTTCTGCTTGAACAGCTGGCTGAAATAGACCGGATTCAAAAACACAACCGATGCCACCTTTTCGAGTGAAAGCTCTTCTTGAAAATGAGCATCAATATATTGCAGCGCCATCCGAATCGCGGTATCGCCGCTACTGCCTTCTGTCTGCTCAGTCAGCATGATCGGACGCTGCCCACGTCGCAATCGATTCGCATGTTCAGCGATATGCTCGAAGCCATGATGTGGTCCGGAGTGCAGACTTGTAAATGGCTGCGACTTCAAGCATCTTGCGAGCTGCTCATTCACACGCTCCTGTAGCTCCTCCATCGTACCGTCGGATTTGAGCGCTACTAGCGACAGCAGACTACTGCGATCCAGACTCACGACAAAGCCATGACCATAGGCGCGAATCAGCTCGGTTAATACATTTTCCACGATAAAATGCTCCAGCGGCCCGCTACGCTGCTCATCGCCCAGATTTACAGATAGCAGGTAATATTCTGGATACTGCTCCAGCAGCGGCTCCAAACTCAGCTTGCCTACACTGAGCCCGGCTGCCAGACGTTGAAATGCGGCTGACCGCAAATATTGCAGACCCTCGCGTAGTGTCTCCTCCTCCTGCACATGTGCCTGCTGCTGGCGAATCTCTTCGCTCAACGTTTCGATCAGCTCCACCAGCTTGGGCTTACCAATCGGCTTGAGCAGGTAATCACGCGCACCGAGATGCACCGCCTGCTGGGCATAGCTGAACTCCGAATGTGCCGAGATCACGACCCATTTCGCCTGCGGCTGCTTGCGCCGTGAAATCTTCATTAGCTCCAGCCCGTTAATACCGGGCATTAAAATATCGGTCAGCACGATGTCCATCCGATGCTGACTCATGAGCTCGACCGCTTCCTCAGCCGAAGCCGCCAGATGCACATCGTAGTCTGGAAACGCATTTCCTATCGTACGCTTGATGCCCTCACGAATAAAATTCTCGTCATCGGTAATCAAAATATGCATCTTTGTTATCCCCCTCTTTTTGCGGAATGTCATATTGTGTTGTCGTTCCTTCCGGTAACGGCAAGCGCAGTGTCACTCTTGTACCCTCTCCAGGCTTACTTTCAATTCCAATACCATATTCATCACCAAACATATATTTGAGCCGCTGATGTACATTTTGCATGCCGATGCCCTGACGACCACGTGCCGCCACTGCTGCTTCATCCTGCGGTTCATTTTCCGGTACGAGTAAGGAGCGGTGCAGGTTATACAGCGTCTCAGCCGTCATCCCGGCTCCGTTATCGCTCACACGAATATTCAGATACTGCTCATCCGGCACTGCCTCAACGACGAGTAGCCCCTGACCACGATTCGCTTCTAAGCCATGCTTGACCGCATTCTCGATCACCGGCTGTAGCAGCATTTTCGGTACGATCAGATCCATCCAGCGTTCATCGATCCGAATCTCAACCGTCAGCCGATCTTCCAGTCGCATCTGAATAATGGTCAAATAATGACGAATCTGCTCCACTTCTTCTCGCAACATCACCTCTGCCTTGCCTTCCCAGTGACTGCTATAGCGGAACATCTGCGATAGGGAGAGCACAACCTCACCCAGACGATCATTGCCCTTTTCATCCAGCATCCAGTAGATCATATCCAGTGTGTTATATAGAAAATGCGGATTCACCTGCGATTGCAGTGCATGTAGCTCCGCGTTCTTTTCGCTAACAGAAGATAGCTTCACACGCTCGATCAACTCCTCCACTCGCCTCACCATATGGTTAAAGGAGGCGACCAGTCCGTTAATCTCCTCATAGGAAGTCACGTTGACCATGCCGCGGAAGTTCCCATTTTCAACCTGCTTCATCTGCCGTACGAGCCGTGCCAGTGGCGACGATATCGTGCGAGATACGATGAGAGCGATCAGTGCCGAGACGATAATCAGAATGGTGACAACGATCAGCAGATAGCGCTTCGTCTGCGTCAGCTCCACATTCAAATCCTGAGATGGCGTAGTGCTCACAATCGTCCAATCAATCTTGTCCAGCTTGGACGCAGCGACGAGTGTACTGCCATCCTGCTGTACAGCGACCTCACCGGGCACATCCGGTAGCTTGAGATGCTCCGGTAAGCGTGCTGGACGTGGATTCGCCTCCAGCGAAATGGCAACCGGATGACCGGCACCATTTACGATGCTCACCTGGCTGTTCGGGCCGAGCTTCAGGTTACCTACCGCATCGACCACTGTATCCGCTTTCGCTTCAAACAGCACGATACCAATCTGGTGCTGCTCGTTCAGGTCAAAGATCGGTCGTCCAAAAGCGAATACGGGCGAATCCTCCATTTTGTCGATCAGGGAATGGGAGAACACGCCCAGCCAGATCATTTTGCCAGTAGAGGCGCTAATCTGCTTGTACCAATCGGACGAAGCATAATTCGGGTCGGCTACGGTCGTATAGTTGCCGTAGTCATAGATTTTACCGTTCTCGCCAATGATATGAATACCGACCAGATCATCACGGGAAAAATAGATCGTGCCCATCATATTCGTAATCGCATGCTGGTTCGCATACTCCACCTGCGGCGGAAGCTGCCGCTTCTCGGCAACGAGCCTTAAAATATCTGCGTTCGTACTGATTGATTTGGACAGACTATCATAGCTCGCCAGCAGAAGATCAAGCAGGCCAGCGGTCTGGGAAACATTTTTACGGGCGATCTCGCCCAGCTTGTCGTGAAATTGAGTCGTCGTACGATTGTAAAAAAGCACTGTCACAATGAGCAAAATTGCAGTCATACAGACGAGAAACAGCACAAACAGCCGATGGTGAATCGAACGGAATCTGCGCGGCAATTCAAATCCTCCTTTGCAGGAATACTCCTGTCCTCCAAAAAGCCAAACAGCGACAGCAGCAAGCGGCTATTTTTGCCCTGCTTGCTACGCTGTCGCCAGCCTCTCACTTCACGATCATACCAGATGGAGCGGGAAATGAGGGATAATTTTACAAATTTTATGGGTGCGTGAGGGGCTTTGTGCTTGGAGAGGGGCCACTTCGGGAAGGAATAAGGGGACGGACTCGGGTGGAGCCGCGGGAATCTACTGGATTAGGATTGAATGTAGATTCCCGCCCCTCCAAAGGAGTCCTTTCCCCTTATTTTCTTCCCGCAGTGAAGTGCTCCTTGCAGCATAAGCCCTCGCGCGGGTGGGGCGGCATTTTTTAGAGCTTAGAAGAGCTTTGAAAGCTTTAGGTACTTGGGATAAGGTACTTTGGATAAAATACTTTGGTTGACGATATTTGTGATTGATGTCTGGTTGGTACAGACTTGGAACTCTTATATAGTGAGACGTTGATGTTGGTTCTAGGTGCTCTTTACTTTAGATATACGTATACTCGTACAGAGCAGAGCTGCGGTTAGGCAGTTTGTCTGTACGAGTATGAGGGGTTGTTTAGCCTTTTACTGCACCTGCTACCATACCCTTGGTGATGCGTTCGGATAGGATGAAGTAGATGATGAGTACAGGTAGTGCTCCCATGACGAGGAATGCGCCGATGTTGCCGTAGTTGACAGAATATTGGCTGACGAAGGTGTAGACGCCGAATGGGAGTGTTTTTAGATTTTCGGATGAGATGAATGTTGCGGCTACGATGTACTCGTTCCAGATGTTGATGAAGGTCAGAATGCAGACCGTCATCACTGGTGGGAGTGAGATCGGTAGGATGATGCTTCGGAAAATTCGGTATACGCTGGCGCCGTCCATGAATGCGGATTCCTCGATATCCGTTGGAATGGAGCGCATAAAGTTACTCAGGATGAAGACGGCGATCGGTAATGCGAATGCGGTATACGGGATGATGATTGACCAGCGTGTATCGAGCAGGTCGAGATTTTTGAAAATGATCATTAGCGGCAGCAGTGTCGCTTGCATCGGGATCATCATACCGAGCAGGAACAGCAGCATGACGTACGGGCCGTATTTCCAGCGGAAACGGGCAATCGCGTAGGCGGTCATGGAGCTGAGGATGATAACTGCGAGCAGTGTGACGGTCGTTACAAGCACACTGTTACCGAGATATTTGAGATAGCTACCAGATGTGTATGCCTCAGCATAGTTATGCCACTGCGGTACGATCGGTAGGGAGAAAAAGCTGCCGCTCAAAATTTCTTCGTTTGTTTTGAGAGAATACATGAGCAGCCAGAACAGCGGGTAGATCTGCGTCACAACCAGAATGGCGAAGAGCAGATAGACAAACCATTTTTTGATTTTGGACATCGTATATGCTCCTCCTTCAGGTTACTTTGCGCTCAACCCGGTTGAAAATAAAGTTGATGATAACGGTAATAATGAGACAGAATACAACCAGGAATGTCGCTACCGCACTACCGTAGCCGTATTTCTGGGATAGGAACGACATATTGTACATATGCGTCGCAATCGTATCGGTTGCGTGCGCCGGGCCACCGCCTGTCATGACCATAACGAGCTCGAACGCTTGCAGGGAACCGATAAACGCGAGCACGACCGAGATTTTGAAGATCGGCACGATCATCGGGAAGGTGATATAACGATCTGCCTTGAAGCCCTCCGCACCGTCGATACGTGCTGCTTCGTAGATTTCGTCCGGAATATTTTGTACCCCGGTAAATTGAATAAGCAGATGGTAACCAAAATATTGCCACAGCGATACGAAGTAGAGTGCGTACATCGCATACGCTGGTTCAGTCAGCCAGCTATGTGTCCAGCTTTCCAGACCGAGCTGTACGAGCACGCCGTTCAGCATACCGCCCATGGAAGTCGGGTTGTAAATCGTTTTCCATAATTGACCGAGAATAACGTTAGACAGGATAACCGGGATAAAGTAGATCGTTACGAGTCGGCTACCTTTACGTACATAACGGTTAAGCAAAATAGCGAATAATAAACAGAATGGAATCTCCACGATGGAGAAGACCGCATACATCAATGTACGGCGAACCGAAGGCCAGAAATTGTTATCTTCAAACAACAGGGTATGGAAGTTTGCCAATCCGATAAACTTGGCATCGCCGATCCCGTTCCAATCCAGTGTCGAGGTGTAAAAGGACACCAGAATCGGGATAAACACCGTACCGATATAGAGCAAAACACAAGGCAAGACAAAGACCGCAATCGTGCGCGCCGGAACCTTGAGTACATTCATTGGCTTCTCCTCCTTCCTTTATTTAGCGTTTCTCTGTGTAGTCAAACGTGATCCATAGTTAGATGAGCGCATTCCTTGCCCCGATATCCAGCATGTCGGATACCGGGCAGGGAATGTGTGTAGCATGACGTCAAGCGTGTACCAAGTTCAGCCGCTTGATCGCTTCAATGCGCTTGCACGTACATGATCATGATGAAGCTTCTTTGTGAAAACTTTCCCGTAGGCTATATGGTCAGGAGCAATTGCTTACTTGTTCGCTTCAAATGCTGCCTGATGCTCTTCTGCTACTTGCTTAGGATCAACCTGCTGTACGAACAGGTTTTGAATGCTGCTCAGGTGAACCTGGGATACGGCTGGATTCATCGTGTTATCAAATGACAGGTCGCCACCTTTGATATTTTTGAACATATCGAGAATCTCGATTGCCAGTGGGGAGTAGCCTGCTGTTTTGAAGTCGCCGTCTACCTTTTGTCCAAGACCAACCGCGTTTTTCATATCAAATGATGCTTTTGGATAGTTGGATGTGAAGAAGTGCAGGAAATCTTTTGTTTCTGCCAGGTGCTCACTGTTTGCAGATACCGCATACGCGCTACCTGGTGCCAGCATGTACTCATCCAGATTACCTTTACCGTTAACGGTTGGGAATTTGAATACGCCGATGTCTTTACCTACAGTGGATGCATCATTGGAGCCTGTTTCCCATGTACCGATGAAGAACATCGCTGCCTGTCCCGTACGGAACATGTTACCGCCTGCTGTAGCATCGATCGCTGTTGCACCGTCAGGGAATGCGCCCGCTTGAACGAGCTTCTGGAATGCTTCAACCGCTTCAATAAACGCTGGATCGTTAAATGTCTTTTTGCCATCCGCTACATCTTGCAGGAAGCCAGGGCCGCCATTTGTACGAAGCAGAATGTTCATGAACAGGAAGGAGCCTGTCCAGGAGTCTTTTTCACCGATTGCGATTGGCGTGATGCCTGCGGCTTTCAGCTTGCCTACATCTGCGAGCAGCTCGTCAAATGTCGTTGGTGGTGCATCGATACCTGCTTTGGCAAACAGTGCTTTGTTATAGAAGCCTACCTCAATATTATTGCCATCCGGCAGTGCATATACTTTGTTGTCTTTGCTGTAATAATCGAGCAGACCTTTTTGATATGTATCGCGAAGGCCATCTTTATCCAGCACATCATCCAGTGGTGCGAGCAGACCTGCGTCCACATATGGCTTCATTTGTGCTGCCGGGTTCACCATTGTAATGTCTGGAATTTCGCGCGAAGCTGCCTGCGTTTTCAGCTTCAGCTTTTGCTGGTCGGTGTTCAGGGTGTCGAGTGCGATCTCTACGTTTGGATGCTCTTTTTGATACTCGGCTACCAGCTGACGAATGATTTTGTATGCTGGTGTGGTTGGGTCAGGTGAGATGTTCTGGAACGTGATCGTTACCTTTTCACCGCTACTGCTACCGCCGCTTGCTCCGCTGCTGCTGGAATCACTTTTCCCGCATGCGGTAAGTCCTACTGTCAGTGCGCCCGCGAGTAGCAATGCGAGCACTTTACCTGTTTTTTTCATTTTCCGTTCGCCCCTTTGGAAGTTGAGTGAATGGGTGCTGGCATGTCGCCGCGCCCAGACTGAATATTCACATTATCTTGTAAACGCTTACGGAGGGCAATGCAGAAAATCAAGAATTGGGGTTCGTAATTTCAAGGTATTGGTAAAGGGAGCTTAATTTTGCTGCTGGGGTGTGGTCGTGGCAGTGCTGTGGAGGTGCGGATGGACATTGAAAAAGTGTGTGTTTTGAGAGGGGGTTAGGTGGTTAGGAGGTGGGTTAGTTGGTTTTAGTAATTCGGAGTTTTCTCTTTGGGCTGATGATCGGGGAGGATTATTTGCGAATCGTTCTGTGATTATTTTTCGGGTTCTGTTAGTTGTTCGTAAGTGGTTATTTGAGTGTGGTAGTTACTATTTTGAAAAGGCTGGTGATGGAGCGCGCGAGTTAGTTGTAGTGTTGGGGCATCAAGCACTTCGGGAAGGAATAAGGGAACGGACTCAGGTGGAGCCGCGGGAATCTTTTGGATTAGCAGTGAATGAAGATTCCCGCCCCTCCAAAATCGTCCTTTTCCCTTATTTCCTTCCCTTCGTTTTGTGCTTGTTGCAGCATATTAGAAAGAGCTCTGCGTAGTGGATCATGCTTCTATATAGGATAGCTCGGTTCACTATTGAGCTGGGAGTGAACTTAGCATAAATGAATTATGATTTCTAATATTGAGTTTTAATTCCTACTGCCTGCATTCACACTGCTGTTTTTCCCTATCCGTTCTGAACTTGGAGCCATATTATCCTGTATTACTGCCTATTACTTCATGAATAATCTCAATAGAACAGATAAATACTGCTCACAAGCCTTCTTTATCCATAATTTTCATTCATAACCTTTTTGTTCATCTCAACTCTTTACCATTTTCGCCATGACGCTGAATGATCTTTTCATTTCAACGCAACAGTTAGACGCTTAGATCATAGAGCCACGAAAAACATCTTTAAAATGAAATCGCGGCTCGTAGTTAGCTCAATTGAGCTTTAGAAAAAGAAATTACGTTCTGTGTGGTGGAGCAGCAGTATAGATTGTTTCCTGTGGCGCTCTATCGTTTTCCTATCTTTTTGACATTTCAATACTTTTAAGATCACATTAAGCCTGAAAATCTAGCTGGTACGTGCTGCCTGTCTCTACGTTAAACGTTAATAGGTTGTCTGCATCTGGTATTAGCTGTTCGCTTTGCTCACGGTGAGTGAGTGTAGCAGCTACTAGGGAACGGATGCGGCATACTTTGGATTGGGTAGCATGCAGTCGTAATTGTACTGGATTATGGTCTTTCCAGATTAAGTCTAGCTCAATACCACCGCGGGCGCGTAATCCTCGGAAGGAGCCGGTTGGCCAGCGTGATGGTAAGGCGGGTAATAGCTCGATCCAGCCTAGATGGGATTGCATGAGCATTTCGGCGATACCGGCGGTGGCGGCGAAGTTGCCGTCGATCTGGAATGGCGGGTGGGCGTCGAACAGGTTGGGGTAGACGCCGCCGCGTTCGTGCTGGTGTGGGCCATCTGGACGTACAAGTGTGAGCAGATTGGAGATGAGGGCGCGGGCGCGATCTCCGTTACGGAATCTTGCCCATAGTCCGATTTTCCAGCCCAGGCTCCAGCCTGTTCCACCATCGCCGCGTAGCTCCAGTGAGCGACGAGCAGCAGCGAACAGCTCGGGGGTGCTCTCTTCGGTCAGCAAGCGACCGGGATAGACGCCAACCAGATGGGAGACATGGCGGTGTTGCGGGTCTTCCTCCTGAAAGTCCTTTGACCACTCCTGTAGCTGTCCCTGTGCGCCGATTTGCAGTGGTAGTAGATGCTCAGCTGCGGCTTGCACTGTAGTCACCAGTTCCGCATCCAGCTCCAGTACCCGAGCCGCCTCGGTATACTGCTGGAACAGCTCACCGATCAGCGCGATATCCATCGTGGCAGCAGCACTGGTTGCAGCGTAGCCCTGCGGCGTAAGGAACTTATGCTCGGGCGAGGTGGATGGTGCGGTAACGAGTCGTCCCTCTCCATCCTCAACGAGCCAATCGAGGCAAAATAGCACAGCATCGCGCATGAGCGGATACGCGGTCTCGCGCAGATACGTCTGATCGCCACTAAACGCATAATGCTCCCACAAATGCTGAGTGAGCCATACTCCACCCAGTGGCCAGAATGCCCAGACAGGATCACCATCGCCATAGCCACCAACCGGAGCGGATTGTGCCCACAGATCGGCATTATGATGCGCTACCCAGCCACGTGCGCCATAGTTAACACGCGCGGTCTCGCGTCCATTTGCAGCGAGTCGTCCGATAAATTGCAGTAGCGGCTGATGCAGCTCGCTCATATTGCATACCTCGGCAGGCCAGTAGTTCATTTCAGCATTAATATTCAATGTATAATTACTGCTCCATGGCGCGCGCGTATCCTCATTCCATATGCCCTGTAGATTGGCAGGCTGTGTGCCTGCACGCGAGCTACCAAGTAGTAAATAACGTCCATAGTGGAATAGCAGCTCCACCAGCCCTGGATCATCTGCTCCATAGGCGGCAATGCGCTCATCTGTAGGCATCTGTTCATCCGCAGGTGAATCACCTAGCTTCAGATCGACTCGATGATAGAGCGCCTCATGATCTGCCACATGACGCTGCTTCAGCTCGTCATAACGGTATTGCTGCGCCTGCTGCACTTTCGCCGCTGTGATCGCCAGCGGATCGCGCGTCTCATCCTGCTTCCCCTGCTGCGCGTCAAAGCTCGTCGCCGCACTAAAATAGATCGTAACCGCATCCGCATCACGCACCGTAATTCCGGTCGTATCGGTCGCCACCTGACCGCCCTCCGCATGGACGGCAAGCCGCCCGCCGTAATTCAGCACAGGTGCCGTATCATCATATTGCACAGGCTGTGCCGCATCACGATAGCTTGGCTCCACATGTACAGGTGCTTTGCCGTGAAGGAGCAGATCGGTTCCGTCCACGCTCATCGTATGGCGAAGCTGGCTATCCAGCTTGGCACGGAAGCTAATTTGCCCCGGTTCACTTGCCGTTAGGCGTAATACCATTACGCCATCGGGATGGGAAACAAATACCTCACGTGCAAAATGTACATCTCCGATCGTATACGATACGGAGGCGATTCCGGTCGACAGCTCCAGCTGACGATGATAATCCTTGCCCAGCTGACCATGCTCCATCCGCAGTAACAGATCCCCAAATGGCAAATACGACTGCGTATACGGCCCCATCATCTGCTTCGTTACTTCATCGGCTTCCACATAACGCTCCTGCGCGATTAGCTCTCTCAGCTGCGGTAAGGCTTGTTGTGCCTCGGGATTATTCCAGTGGCGTGCATAACCTGACCAGAGTGTATCCTCATTCAGCGCAATGCGCTCCTTTTCAATCCCGCCAAATACCATACCGCCCAGGCGACCGTTCCCCACAGGCAATGCCTGTACCCAGTACACCGCTGGCTTTTGAAACTGAATTTTCATCTGCGATTCCCCCTGCTCTGCTGCCTGAATGCAGCATATGATCGGCTTACTAACAGACTTATAGACCTCCAGCTTACACACTTACCAGCGCTTTGATCACACCAGCCTCTGGCTTCGTCCATCCTTCTAATCGCTCTGGCAATTCCTCCAGTGTACATCGATGCGTTACATACCGCTCCAGATCGGCAAAACCTGCACCGAGCGCTTCACGTACCGTTTCAAAATCCTCCAGTGTCGCGTTGCGACTCGCCATCAGCGTCATCTCGCGACTATGAAAATGCGGATCATTAAACGTAATATCTCCTTTAAATAGACCGACAAATACAAGCGTACCGCCATGCCCAACCAGCTGAAATGCGTTCGTCATTGATGCGACGCTACCGGTTGCATCGAACACGAGTAGAGGTAATTCACCATCCAGCAGCTCCAATAAACGCGCCTGCACATCGTCCTTCGCATGAATCGTATCGTTCACACCTGCCCATGATTGGCAAAACTCCAATCGCTCCTCATTCATATCCAGCGCAATCACATGCGCCCCCTGATGTCTGGCGAGTGCCATCACACCGAGACCGATCGGGCCAGCACCGATCACTAACACCGATTGCCCTGCGGTTAATGCAGAACGACGAACGGCATGTGCACCGATTGCCAGCGGCTCTAATAGTGCCGCTTGATCCAGTGTTAGATCATGAGCAGGAATCAGGTGCGTAATCGGCACAGCGATACGCTCACGCATCCCACCATCCTCATGCACGCCCATCACCTTCATGCTGCGGCAACAGTTGGTTTTACCCGAACGACAGGCAGCACACTGTCCACAGTGCAGGTAGGGAATGATGCTCACTGGATCACCGACCTTCAAGTCGCTATTATGATCACTTATCGCCTCGATCACACCGGATAGCTCATGCCCAAGAATCCGTGGATAGGTGAAAAAAGGCTGCTGTCCCTGAAACGCATGCAGATCGGTACCACAAATGCCAATCCGACGAATCGCAACGATCGCATAGCCCGGCTGTAGCTCTGGCTCGGGTAGATTCGTCGTCCATACGAGCTGCCGAACTTCTTCACAGATAACTCCATTCATCACGCTTCGCCTCCATTGGTGACAGGACGGTTGTACATCTCTAGCCCGCTTGCCCAGGTCTGATTATGTACAGGCTTCAATATACGTAGCACCTCTTCCAGCACCTCGGTCTGAATCGGCTCCTCTATCCAGCGTACATTGCGAAGCACATTGTCCGGATTCGCTGTGCTGACCAGTGTCGTTGGAATCGACTCGTGCTGGACAGCAAATTGCATCGCTAGCTGGGCAATCTCTACTCCCTGCTGCTGGCAATATAGCGCCGCTTCATGACATACTCGCTTCAGCTCATCACCTGCTGGGTGCCAGTCTGCTACTGGGCGCGTGCTAAGCAGTCCCATCGATAGTGGAGAAGCACTAACCAGACCGATATGCTGACTTTCCAGCAAAGGAAGCAGGGACAGAAGTGAAGTATCGTTTAGTGCATAATGACAGTAGGATAGGATGGCATCCACTTCTATTTGCGGCAATAACAGCTCGAACATCGATAACGGCAGACCACTAATTCCGCCGAAGCGAATCTTACCCTGTTGCTTGAGCAGCTCTAATGTCGGCACCGATTCCTCTACAATCTGCTGCGGATCGCCGAACTCCACATCATGCAGAAATAGCATATCCAGATAATCTGTACCGAGTCGCTCCAGACTTTCATCCACACTACGTAAAATACGCTCACTCGAAAAATCGAATTCTCGTTCTCCATAGCGCCCGGCTTTGCTGGATAGCAGGTAGCGATCACGAGGTGCCGAACGTAGCGCTTGACCGAGCACGGTCTCCGCACGCGTCAGTCCATAATAAGGCGACACATCGATATAATTCATCCCGGCGTCAATCGCAGTATGCACGGTACGCATACTTTCTCCATCATCCGTACTGCGGAATACACCACCCAGTGAAGATGCTCCAAAGCTTAATACCGGTACGTCCAGTCCAGTCTTGCCTAGCTTTCGATATTTCATGTTGCAGCCTCCCTTTTGTGAGTAACCATGAGTATCTGTCGCAGGTTATCGCGGCATTCCTGCTATGATTAGCAAGCGCTTTCATATCCTGTTTCTGCTACAATGCCACGCTGTATAGGTGTTCGATCCTCTACTTCGCTGTACGCCCCTTTATCGATCCGATAGGCTCTGTTCCTTTTGTCTTCTCATCACACTACACATTGCCCATATGTTATCATCCAGTCGCGTATTTTGAAATGTGGTATTTTAACTATTTAAGGTGGACAATATTGCAGTTCATATAAGAAAAAGGAACATCAGCTTGTCGCCAATGTCCCTTTTTATCTTAGTCACTTATTTCATTCATAATAAAAATGCTTGTAACCGCAAATTATCAAGCTTTTTTAGCTACTGCGCTCCGTCTTCGTAGAAGCTCCATTCGCTCCAATAATAATGGATGGTAAAATAGCGAACTGTAGTGATTATTTATTCATTTTAAATTGCAGGAATAGCTCATTGTAATGCACGAGCATCTTTTTACCCAAATTATCGAACACCTCAAGGCGCTTCAGCACTTGCTTGGACGGATAAAAGCGCTCGTCACTGGAAATGTCCTCCGGTAGCAGCTTGAGTGCCGCATCATTCGGTGTTGCATAGCCGACATACTCGGCATTTTGCGCTGCTACCTCCGGGTTCATCATAAAGTTAATGAACTTATGCGCACCATCTATATTGGCTGCTGTCTTCGGAATAACCATATTATCAAACCATAGATTCGAGCCCTGATCCGGTACGACATAATCCAGATCCGGGTTCTGATCCATAATTTCCGAGGCATCGCCAGAGAACACCAGTCCAGCCGCCGCTTCATTGTTAGCCAGCAGCATTTTGATCTCGTCACCGACGATTGCTTTCACGTTGGGCGTTAGCTTTTTCAGCTTCGCAAGCGCCGCCTGTAGATGCTGGTCGTTCGTATCATTGAGCGAGTAACCAAGACTGCTCAGCGACATGCCCAGCACCTCACGCGCACCATCGGTTAGCAACACATTGTTGTGCAGTGATGGATTCCATAGATCATCCCAGCTATGGAATTTCAGATTCGTCAGCTTCGGATTATATACAATGCCGAGCGTTCCCCAGAAATACGGAGCTGAGTATTTGTTTTCTGGATCAAAGGATAGATTAAGAAACGATGGATCGATATTTTTCAAATTTGGCAGCTTGCTGTGATCCAGTGGAATAAGCAGGTTCTCCTCACGCATCTTGGAGATCGCATAATCGGATGGAATTGCCACATCAAAGGTCGTTCCACCCTGCTCGATCTTGGTCAGCATCGCTTCATTCGAATCAAATGTCTGGTAAATGACCGTAATGCCCGTTTCCTCCTGAAACTTGGTCAGCAGCTCGGGATCGATATAATCGCCCCAGTTATAGATCGTCAGCGTATTACTACCTGCATAGCCCTGACTCACATTCAGACGGTTCGCCACGAGCATGAGCAGCAGTGCTACCGCAATAATCACGATAAAGGTACGACTGATCGCTTTCATCTTATCTTGGCACCCCCATTTCAGCAGCCGGCTCATGCTTGCGACTGCGTCCCTGCGAACGGCGTGTGATCATATAATAGCCAACCACGAGCGCAGTCGTGAACAGGAAAATGAGCGTGGACAGCGCATTGATCGATAGCGATACACCCTGCCTTGCACGGGAGTAAATTTCGACCGATAGCGTAGAATAACCATTCCCAGTCACGAAGAACGTCACCGCAAAGTCATCCAGCGAATACGTGAACGCCATAAAGAATCCAGCAAAAATACCGGGCTTAATAAACGGTAAAATAACCTTGCTCAGCACATCACGACGACTGGCACCTAGATCGCGCGCCGCATCGATCAGCGTCGGACTCATTTCCTGCAAGCGCGGTAAAATCATCAGCACGGTAATCGGAATACTGAACGCAATATGCGAGATCAGCACCGAGGCAAAGCCCAGCTTGATGCCAACAATCGTGAACAAGATCAAGAACGACGCACCGATGATAACGTCCGGGCTAACGATCAACACATTGTTCAGCGACAACACCGCATCCTTGAGACGACGGCGACGAATCCGATCAATCGCCAGCGCACCGATAATACCGATCATCGTCGCGATTGTAGACGACAGCAGCGCGATCACCAGCGTATTAATCAAAATAATCATCAGGCGTGTATCCTGAAATACCTCACCATACCATTTCCATGTAAAGCCTTCAAACTGATGCATATTGTCCGCACTGTTGAACGAGTAGTACATCAAATACAGAATCGGCGCATACAGCACCGCAAAGACGAGCACCAGATACACATTGCCCCAGCGACCCTTATTTGCCATGACGCACCTCCTGTCCGAAGCCGCCGCTAAGCAGCATCAACAGTGCCATCGCAATGATCAGCACCACCGCTACCGTGGAGCCCATACCCCAATCCTGCGTAACAAGAAAGTGCTGCTCGATCGCCGTACCGAGCGTGATCACCTTATTGCCTGCGATCAGACGCGTAATCATAAATAGCGACAGCGACGGAATGAATACCGCCATACAGCCAGATTTGACCCCCGAGATCGTCAACGGAAAAATAACACGCTGGAACGTCGTCCAGCCCGAAGCACCCAGATCACGTGCTGCCGACACGAGCGATGGATTCATTTCCTCCAGCGCATTGTAGATCGGCAAAATCATAAATGGCACAAAAATATACACCGATACAAATACAAAGCTGAACGAATTAAACAGCAATTGTTGCTGTCCTACACCAATCGTTTCCAAAAAGGCATTGATCGGCCCATACGTACCAAAAATCCCGATAAACGCATACGTTTTCAGCAGTAGATTAATCCATGTCGGCAAAATAATCAGCAAAATCCACAGCTGCCGATGCTTCGTCCGTGTCAGCCAGTATGCCGCCGGATACGCGATCAACAGCGAGAACAGCGTCACCAGAAACGCATACCAGAACGAGCTGAGCGTCATCTGCAAATAGACCGGAGTGAAGAATGTACGGTAATTTTGCAGTGTAAACTGTCCATCTACATCAAAAAAGGAATAATACCCGACCAGCACCACAGGCGCTACGACGAACAGAACGATCCATACGTAGTAGGGCAGCATATAAATCGCGCGCGTATTAGCTTGCATGGTCGCCGCCCTCCCCGTAGCCCTCCAGACGGCGGTCGAAATCTTCCTCGCTCTCACCGAATCTCATAACGTGGATTGCTTCTGGATCAAAGTCCAGTCCGATACGACTTCCCGGCTCCGCCTTGCGAGTCGAATGCACCAACCATTCCTGACCGGAATCGTCATAACAGCTAATCTCATAATGCACACCACGGAACAGCTGCGTATCGACACGCACCTGTAGCTTGCCTTTTTCTTCTGTCGTCAGCTCCAGATCCTCTGGACGAATAACGATCTCTACATTTTCATTCGGACGCAGCCCGGCATCAACGCACTGGAACTGCTTGCCGTTGAACTCGACCAGATAATCCTCGATCATACGTGCAGGCACGATATTCGACTCCCCGATAAAGTCCGCTACAAAGCGGTTGATCGGCTCATCATAGATATCATTCGGCGTACCACTTTGCTCGATTTTGCCCTTGTTCATGACGAAAATATAATCCGACATCGCCAGCGCTTCCTCCTGATCATGCGTAACGAAGACGAACGTAATGCCCAGACGCTGCTGAATTTCGCGCAGCTCGTATTGCATTTCCGTACGCAGCTTCAGATCGAGCGCAGACAGCGGCTCATCCAGCAGCAGCACTTCCGGCTCGTTCACGAGCGCACGCGCAATCGCGACACGCTGACGCTGACCGCCGGACATTTCCGAGATCGCACGCTTGCCGTAGCCTTCCAGATTGACGAATTTCAGCGCTTCCTGCACCTTCGTCTCGATCGCGTCCTTTTTCATCTTTTTGACACGTAGCCCGAATGCTACATTTTCAAATACATTTAGATGAGGGAACAGCGCATAATCCTGAAATACCGTGTTCACCTGACGCTTGTTGGCAGGCACCTTGTTAATCACCTTGCCATTAAAATGAATATCGCCACCACTTGGCTCCGTAAAGCCAGCGATCATTCGCAAAATCGTCGTTTTTCCGCAGCCTGACGGCCCGAGCAGTGTATAGAACTTCCCACGCTCAATCTCGAAATCAATATGCTCCAGCACCTGCGTGCCATCATCATAACGCTTGCTTACTCCGTCAAAGCGGATAATGTTGTTGTCGCTCATAACAGCCTCCTTTTGGCATCCGGATTCTCTGACGACGGCCAGCCTGCCGCTCTCCGGTGCACCGTTTCCGTTTCCTTGCTTCACTGCTAATACTAGCAGCCCGCTACAACCTGCTTCATCGCCCATACCTTCACACTTAAAGATGAAGCACAATCCTTACCTCTACGATTCACAATCTACATATGTCATAGCCAGTCATCCTGTCATGAACGATTCCAAGCCTATCGTTACACGTACATTAACCAGCATAGATAACTGTAAAAGGTACATTTGCTATTATAACGTTTGAAATCTGTAGAAAACACCCTGTTTTTCAGCATTTTTCGTAAAATATAGTTCATTTCCACAAGCATCCATGTGCAAATTGCCATACACCCAATACAAAGACGCGCCACTCTTCATATGATAACGTAAACGTAACAACCAAACCGCTCACCCTGTGGCTTGCCACCCATTTGCCCAACCTATCTTCATTGCACTGCCTACAAACCAATCGAATAAGGTACAATATATACAGCTATATATACAGTTATAGAAACAGGTAGAGGTAGAGATATAGATGCAGATACAGAACACCAATCAAAAACCAAACCTTACCTTATCACTAACTATTAAACTACACACGATCTGTATCACTAACTGCATATAACCTGCTTCACCAGCATATTAACCTGTCAGTACATTGCACACTTTATGGCTGTATGCCCTTTTAAATGTTCATCTCTACAATCCAAGCAGTAATCTCTACCACCTTCTAAATAACACAATTTGCTCATATCACCATCAACGAAAGAACAGATGTTAAACCTACTGCTCCACCCCCTAACCTATGAGATGATACACAGCCATGTTTATGGAAAAATGATGTAGACCGCACGGAACGAAGGGAAGGAAATAAGGGGAAAGGACGACTTACAGTGTTAGCGATTTCCTAACACGGGGTTCAATGAAAAGTGATTTTTGCGGAAGCAAAATATCTTACTGCTTTGGAGGGGCGGGAATCTTCATTCCTTCCTCATCCAAAAGATTCCCGCGGCTCCACTGAGTCCGTCCCCTTATTCCTTCCCGAAGTGGCTTCTGCACCACACCAAAAGCTCGCGATATACATCATCTCATATCCCAACCACCATATTAAAAGGAGTCCTGCCCATGGAACATCTTATTCATGCCCCTCTACACGACATTCAAATCAGCGGCATCCGCAAAATCGCTACCGCTGCCGCACGCTATCCTGATGCGCTAGCACTCACGCTCGGTCAACCCGACTTCCCTACACCAGCCCATATTATTGAAGCAGCCGAGCAGGCGATGCAGCAGGGGAAAACGGTGTACACGCCCAATGCAGGCATTCCAGCACTGCGCCGAGCCGCTGCTGACTTCGTACGCACTCGCTATGGACAGTCATATGATATGGACACCGAGGTCATCGTTACCGTTGGTGCCAGTCAGGCGCTGGATGTGGCGCTACGCACGATTTTGTCACCGGGCGATGAGGTTATTTTGCCAGGCCCGATCTATCCCGGCTATGAGCCACTCATTCGCTTAGCTGGTGGTATTCCAGTCTATGTAGACACACGTAGTACAGGCTTCAAGCTCACAGCAGAGCTGCTCGAGCCGCATCTGTCGCCGCGTACAAAGGCAGTCGCGATTGGTTATCCATCTAATCCAACTGGACGCGTACTGGGCGAGCAGGAGCTGCAAGGACTGGCAGACTTACTGCGCGATCGTGAGCTATTCGTGATCTCGGATGAAATTTACAGCGAGCTCATTTACGATGAACCGCATCGCTCCATCTCTCTGCTGCCAGGCATGCGAGAGAAAACGATTGTGATCAACGGACTATCCAAGTCGCATTCGATGACCGGCTGGCGAATCGGCTTTACCTTTGCGCCAGCATGGCTTAGCGCTCATATGCTCAAGGTGCATCAGTATAATGTATCCTGCGCCAGCTCGATCAGCCAGTTTGCCGCTGTTGAGGCATTAACCCATGGTATCGATGATGCCCTCCCAATGCGTGAAGCATATCGTGAACGGCGCGATTATGTGTATGATCGCTTGCTTGCGATGGGTCTGCCGCTGGAGAAGCCAGAGGGCGCCTTTTATCTATTCCCGTCCATTGCGCATCTGGGCATTCCATCGATGGAATTTGCAATGCGATTGCTGGAGGAAGCACGCGTAGCTGTCGTGCCGGGCGATGCTTTTTCGATCTATGGCGAAGGCTATATTCGCCTATCCTATGCCTATGCGATGCCCGTATTAGAGCAATCGCTGGATCGACTGGAGCAGTTTATCCAGCAGCTCACTCGCTAAACGAACCTAACCAAGTAGACACCCTAACTCAAGTGCTATGTCTCATCGCTTCTTATCCTCATATGATGAGACATAGCCTCCTCTTTTCCGCACAACGAACCACCTACTACTCCGTGTCCATCAGCAATATGAATCTTTTTCTATATTTTCTGAAAAATTTCATAAATGGTAATGCTTTATCTAATTAACTTTTTCATCTGCTCTCTAAATTGATACGATGGCTTGCCGATAATACTTGTATACAACCAAGCTACAGCGAAAAATGGAGGAGTCTAATGAAAAATCTAAAGCACGTATTGTTTAACCCTTCTCTCGGACGCAAGCTCATGCTGTCCTTCTGCGCTGTTCTTATCGCGGCACTTGTTACATCAAGTCTCGTCTCTTATGCCATTGCGAAGCGTACACTTAGTAATGAGCTTATCGGGAGCGCTACACTAAGCTCCAATACGCTTAGTTCTGTCGTAGATAACGATATGCAGCGTAATATAGATGCTGTTGATTACTTTGCTAAAGCGATCACCGAGCAAAGCTACAGCGATCAAGCGGAGCTGCTGGAGCAGCTACGTACGTATGACAAAGCAAGCTCTAACTTGGAAGGTATCTATGTAGGTACGAATCAAGGCGTATTTTACACTTCTTCCGACAAGCCTAATCCGCCCGGCTACGATCCAAGGCAGCGTCCGTGGTACAAGCTAGCAGAGGCTAATCCAGGCAAAGCCGTCATTACCCCTCCTTATGTATCGTCATCGACCCAGCAAATGACCGTGACTATAGCCAAACAAACCGATGATAATAGCGGTGTGGTCGGTCTTGACCTGAGTATCGCTTCATTGTTACAGATCACCTCCACCGTCAAAATCGGTGAAAAAGGCTATGCCTTCATTATCGCACCAGATGGCACGTACATTTCACATCCGACGATTGCTGCCGGACAGACGAATGACATTGCCAAGCGCATCATTGCCGAAAATAAAGAGCAAGGTCAATTTAGCTACGTATTTGAAGGTCAAGATAAACAACTCAGCTACGTAACCAGTCCAATCACCGGCTGGAAGCTAGTCGGCAACTTTAACCAGAGTGAAATCCAGGAAAAGGTTAGTCCTGTTCTGTATCAAACGCTTATCGTACTCGTTATCGCGCTCATCGTAGGCGGCATCGTAGTATGGCTGATCACACGTTCGATCAGCAAACGGATGAATCGTATCGTCGATGTCGCTCATGCGATCAGTCAGGGTGATCTCACTCGCTCCGTACAGGATCGCAGTCGTGATGAGCTTGGCAAATTATCCGTTGCCTTTAACGATATGAATCGCTCGCTCAGCTCGCTGGTCGGCTCCATTCAGGATACAGTCAGTGATGTAGTGGCAAGCTCCGAAGAACTGACCGCTAGCTCGGAGCAGACCAGTCGCGCAACCGAGCAGATTACAGAGGCGATCGAGCAATTTTCCGGTGGTAGCGACCGTCAGAATACGCATATTAGCCAGAGCGCACATCAATTGAGCGAGGTCGCTGGCTTCCTGAATCAAGTCCAGCAGCATTCCGGCTCCCTGCTCGGTCTATCCCAAACGTCTACACAGATGGCAGACAGCGGCGATCAGCTCGTACGCCGCACCGTATCCCAGATCGAGCAAATCGATCATGCCGTCAACGAAGCATATGGCGTAGTGAATGGTCTGTCGCATAAGTCTTCACAAATTAGCGATATTCTAAAAACGATCAATACGATCGCCGAGCAAACGAATCTGCTCTCCCTGAACGCTGCGATCGAAGCGGCACGTGCCGGTGAAGCAGGTAAAGGCTTTAGCGTCGTTGCAGGTGAGGTGAAAAAGCTCGCCGAGCAATCGCATCAATCGGCAGGTCATATCGAAGGCTTGCTACAGGATATTATTAGTGAAATCAACGAATCGATCTCTACCTTTGATCGAATTCACCAATCCGTTGGAGAAGGTCTGAGTGGCGTACAGCAATCCGCAGACCAGTTCCAGCAGCTGAAGTCGAACGCTCACCATATTTCCTCCAGTTTGCAGGAAATGAACACATTGATCAGCGATGTGAGCAACAACGCTGACGATGTAGCGCAATCTGTAGCCGAAGTGAGTGATATTGCTGGTAAAAATGCTGGAAACATGCACGATATCGCCGCCTCTGCGGAGGAGCAACTCGCGTCGATGGAAGAGATCAGCTCGTCTGCCCAATCCCTGTCCAAGCTGGCAGAGGATTTACAGAAGGAGATCGAACACTTCAAGATTGGGGAGTAAAGCATGTTATGCTAACGTTCTTACCTTTTCCACTTTATGTACAATAGATTGGATTGGCTGATAGAATGCATGATACCAAGTACGACTTGAGGCTCCATGTCGATGAGGAGTATTTCAGAAGATCGCTTTATATTAGTGATCGCTTCATTCATGCAATTCAGCTTACTTGTTGCAGCTATTGTGCAGCCTATTCCTCTCTAAACAAGCATCATAAATAAAAATTTTCAGCCTTCCTTTGCTGCCTTATGTGTAGCTATCAGGAAGGCTGTTTTTTTGCTACCCATTGTTAGTGTTATGTCAGCGGAAAGCGCTTATGACGAAAGCGGCATATCGATGATTTTCAGGCTTCATTATCACCATGCCATTCTCGCTTCTATGCTAGCTGACTATTTGTTGCAGCAACAATCTTTCGGGTTATATACACAACGAAAGCTGTTAAATACTGGTTACAAAGGAGCGAACATCATGGCAAAAGCGTTAGCGACTCACGAAATGCTGGAAGTTCACGAGCTGCTCATTTTCAAAACATCATGTGTGACCAAAGCAATGGCAATGCGCGAGCTGGTAAAAGATGAAGACCTGCGCAAAATTATCGATGAGGACATTCAGGAATCGACCAAAGCAATCGAAGACCTGCGTTCTATTCTGGAAAAACAACAATAAGGAGGGATTCACGATGGCTGCAAATAACATGACCAAAGAAATGCTCGTCAATGCAACGGCTCCGCTAGATGATCTGGCAATCGCTACCGATCTGCTCATGTCTGCTAAGGCAGGCGTTCGCAACTATGCGGTAGCACTAACCGAGACGGCTACACCAGGAGTGCGCCGTACGCTGAAGGCCCAACTGCAAAAGGCGATTGATCTACATGAGAAAATCGCAACCTATATGATCGAGAATGAGATGTATCATGCTTACAATATTGAAGAGCAGGTGAAGCATGATCTGGTGAAAGCAGATACGGCGTTGGAGCTGATTAAGAGTAAGTCCTAATTGTGCTGGGGTGGTGCTTGTCGTAAGCATATGATCGTAAGCATGGAACCGGTGCTTGGGATATGTGTAAATTCATATTGTGCTAGGGCGACTACTACTGCGGGAAGGAATAAGGGAACGGACTCAGGTGGAGCCGCGGGAATCTACTGGATTGGGAATGAAGGTAGATTCCCGCCCCTCCTCAGAGGTAAGATATTTTGCTACGCAAAAATCACTTTTCATTGAACCCCGTGTTAGAAAATCGCTAACACTGTAAGTCATCCTTTTCCCTTATTTCCTTCCCTTCGTTCCTCCCTTGTCGCAGTATATGAGATTACTTACATTCGCTGCTCAATTCAGTGTACTATGTGAGGCTGCACTGCTATCCGATAATTGAATATTGTTTTGAACGCAGATAAAAGCCGGATCGCTCCATTTAAGCGATCCGGCTTTTATCTGTTGAGATATTTGTATTAATTTTTCAAGCCTGAATACGAAGAAACCCGCACCAATTAAAACGGATATCTTGCCTACAAGCCTCGTTACTTCGACAGCTCCAGAAAGCCTTCGCCAAATACATCGCGTACATCATGGATGGTGATAAACGCATTCGGATCTTCTTTACGAACGATCTTCTTCAGCACCGACACTTCCTGCTTACTGATCACGATATATAGCACTTCCTTCGGCGTTTTGGTGTAATAGCCATGTCCGGACAGTACAGTTACGCCACGATCCATCACGGTAATGACCTTTTCTGCAATCGCATCCTGATGCGAGGAGATGATCGTCACCGCCTTTTTTGGATTCAAACCCTCGATAATAAAGTCCATCACCTTTGTACCGATATATAGTGCGATAATCGTCAGCATCAGACGCTCTGGCCCGATAATGAACAATGACGAGAATGCTACGATCAGATCAAAGAACAGCAGTCCATAGCTAATATTCCAGTCCAGATACTTATGCGTAATGCGTGCCAGAATCGCAGTACCTGCGGTCGTACCGCCTGCACGGATAATCAGGCCCAAACCTACACCTACGAGCACACCTGCGAACACAGCATTCACGACAATCTCGTTAGACTCAATTCGCCAGCCCTCCGTCAGATGCAGGAAGAGCGAGTTCAGTGCGACCGCAATAATCGTGTACACGATACTCGTTTTATCCAAAAACCTATACCCGATCAGAATCAAAAAAGAGTTAATGACGAGGTTAACAAGCCCTGGTGACCACTGGAATAAATAGTACAAAATAATCGTAACCCCGGTTACGCCACCTTCACCGAGATTGTTCGGAATAATAAATAGATTGACCGCCAGCGCGAACAGAAAGGCGCCGACAGTTAGCAATATCATATCGTAAATACGTTTTTTCATTCACCCATACTCCTTCTATAGTTACCTTCCCAATGGGAGTTGTTATGAACATGCTACAATGCTGTTTGTATAGATCATGGTCTCTATCTTTTGTTACCTCTATGCGCATCATGTACGCACACGGCGATAGAGCCCATTCATTAATTACTATATAAATATCAAGCGACTATCGTTTTCATCCTTATCTATCGCTATAGAGCTGCCCACCCATCTGGTACTGTCATACAGCATATATACAGTATTCCTTCTAGTATGCCTGCTCTAGATCACGAGAGGATGAAATCTTTGTAAAGCGCGAGAAAACAACGCCAAACGCCAAAAATCAGCGAATTCGGCAAGAAACATAGCAAAATAGCCCCATTTCCATCCTTACCCGCCAAATGAGTATTTTAAGCCCCGTCTTGCAGCAAGTCAAAGCTTTTTTCCTATCCTTTGCCCATTCATTTCATTGCCTGATTAACGTAAAAAAGCGCGCTGTTACATGAACATGCAGCGCATCTTATGAATATAAAGTAAATGTGCAAATGATTCTTTTTATAGGAAAGTCGAAAATTATTTTCTCTATTCCAGACTAAATAGTCTATTTATTATTGACTATTTAGTCTGGAATAATTATATTTGTATACATAAGCTCTGCAGAGCCGATCATGTAGATGTCTATTTTGATTGTACGGCCATTTGAATAACAAATAAAATGGCTATCCGTGTATGTATAGTACAAACCAAGTGTATGCGCCACATGGTTTTAATGATCAAATGCTTTGTTATCAAGGTTCACCATTCTCATTACAAAGTGAGGTTACCGTTATGAATTCTTCTACTAATCAAACGTCAATTGCTACGCTTCAGCAACAGCAAGAAAAGGCCGCAGTTTTGATGAATCGTTTTACTACACTATTGCTAGAGCAAAAGCGTGAGGAATGGCTCGATTTATTCGATGAAAAGGTCATATTTGAGTTTCCGTATGTACGTCCTGCGGACGCTAATCGTGTAGAAGGGAAGCAGGCGCTGGCAGAGCATATGCGCTATTTTGATACGATCATCGCTATGAAATCCATGTCAGAGCCGCTCATTCATCAGACCCTACAACCACATGTATTTATCGCACAATTTCAAGGACGTGGACAATTGCTCCAAACAGGACAGGTGTATGATCAGAACTACATTTCGGTCATTGAGGTAAAGGATGGACGAATCATTCGTTATGAGGATTATTGGAACCCACTCGCTGTGACAGTCGATTAAAAATATTGGAACATAAAGGAGGATGAACATGAACTCTGAGCCTATTTCATATCATACAGATGCCGATAAAGACACGACGACACTCCCAGGCCCTATACCATCTACGATTCTACTAACCGCTGGCAATGGTAAAACATCACTGCGGATCGCAGAGCAATTGCACGCACGTAACTATCATGTACGGAATGGGGTTCGTAGACCGAACCAATCTACAGAGACAGAACGCGAGGAAATCTATTTTGATTGGTACGATACGGACAGTTATGCAGCGGCACTGGAAGGCATGCAGGCGGTATATCTGGTCGCTCCAACAATGGATTTACAGCCAGAACGTGTGATGAATCCATTTATCGAGCAGGCATTAGCGTTAGGAATACGCCGATTCGTGTTGCTGTCCAGTGCCTCTATTGCTGAAAATGGTCCCTTAATGGGCAAGGTTCATCATTTTCTGAATCAGCATGCACCAGAATGGGCAGCGTTACAACCATCTTATTTTATGCAGAATTTCACGGAAGTCGCTCATGCGGAAACCATTCGTACAGTCGGCAAGATCATTACTGCCACAGGCGACGGCAAAATCGGCTTTGTCGATGCAGATGATATCGCTGCTGTTGCCGCACGTCTGCTGACCGATACCATTCCAGCCAATCGAGGCTATATGATTACCGGGCCAGAATCGCTTAGCTACGCCGAAGCCGCAGCGATTATTAGCAATGTCATTGGTAAAATGGTTGTACACCAATCGATCAGTGAGCAAGAGCTGCGAGACCATATGATTGCTGCGGGGATGGATGCCACCTATGCTAGCGCACTTGCGGGTCTGGATACTGCGATTCGCTTGCAAGGTATCGAGGATCAGGTATCAAATACGGTACAGGAGGTTACAGGTAAGCCTCCGCGTTCACTTCGACAATTCATGATGGACGAGATGAATAAGGTAATCCAGCCTGCTAACGCTGCTCCACCATCTAATTAAGTACAAGCATTTACTTTAAACGGATAGCTCTCCTGCACGCCACAAATACTCATAACAGATCAACACGAGTTCAAAGTGTGGCGGAGTAAAGCTTAACACTATCTATGTGAATCACATCTAGGATGAACAAGCCAAAAAAGCAGGTGAGCTATTCACGCTCTCCTGCTTTTTACGTTATCAATATAGTGTTGCATGATCGCTATATAGCAGCTTGATAGCATATTTTCATTCATAAACGCGATAATTACATTACAGCTCTGAATGATTCCTACTACCACATTTCCAGCTTGATTCGCTCATTGCAACGCTCTTGTCTGTCTCGTCATTCAGATCTATGCGCCACTCGGATCAATCATATGTCTACTCACGAGCGATAACACCAGGCGAGTCACCGTACGTAGACGTGCTTCATCCATACCTGCACGTGCCGAGAAAACAAGCGCAAGACGCTCATGTGCTAGAAATTGTGCTAACGCCGTTACATCTTCATCTGCCGCTAGCTCTTGCTGCTGAATCGCTCGCTCCAGCAGGGACTGAAACACCTGCTCAATACGCTGCTGATTCTGCTGCACATAATCCTGTAGCTCCGCATCTCGCCCTGCTTCTTCTACCGCACTCGCAATAATAAAACATTCCGAAGATAGCTCGGGATGAAGCAGCGTATCCACCATCGTTGCAAAAACCTGCTCCAGCAGTGGCAATATCGCTCCCTGCTCTGTCAGCATCGCTTCCAGCATATTAGCCTTACCATCCATATAGAGTTTGACCGCTGCAATAAAAAGCTCGCGCTTCGTTCCATACGTATCATATAGACTCTGACGCGCGATCCCCAGCTCCTTGAGCAAATC
Organism: Paenibacillus hunanensis; assembly: GCF_034055775.1. Taxonomy (NCBI): domain Bacteria; kingdom Bacillati; phylum Bacillota; class Bacilli; order Caryophanales; family Paenibacillaceae; genus Paenibacillus; species Paenibacillus hunanensis. The sequence goes on from NZ_CP139194.1 coordinate 5,403,213, forward strand.
CGGCAATGTCGCTCCTTCATATCCGTGAACACCAAAAGCCTTCATCGCTCGATGCAGCACAGCTGTGGTATCAAATGCTTTTGTTCTAGCCATTCACGCTTTGCCTCCTGTATCCCGTACTTCCTTTGTTACTACTCCTACAGCTTCCGTTATACCGTCACAGCGCCAGCCGACTGCCAGCGCAGATAATCCGTCACTGTGCGCACAGCCACATCGATTGCAGCCTCACTCGGCTCCAGCTTCGCGTGGTGCAGGCCATACGGCGTATCCACACCAAGCCAGAACATAAAGCCCGGAATACGTTCTAGAAAATAACCGAAATCCTCACCCGTCATCGCTTCGGTGCATTCAAATAGCGTCACATCGTCACGCTTCGCGAGCCAGCTCATAAATTCAGCCGTCAGCTTCTCTTCATTATACACCTGCATATAGTTAGCGCCCCAGTCAATCTCAGCGCGACAGTCGAAGCCTGCTTCAATACCCTTGACCAGCGCTTCAATGCGTGATTTGATCAGCACCATCGTCTCTGCGGATAGCGTACGAATTGTGCCCTCCAGCCTTGCCCGCTCGGCGATAATATTTTGCTTCGTACCGCCTTCAATTTTGCCGATCGTAATGACAGCCGAATCGAGCGGATTCACATTGCGCGCCACAATACTTTGCAATTGTCCAACCAGCTGGCAGCCAGCCACCACCATATCGTTAGCACGATGCGGATACGCCGCATGTCCACCCGTACCGATCAGATCGATGAACAGCTCCGATGTATTCGCAAACAGGATGCCCTGCCGAACGGCAATCGTACCGACCGGATACTCTGGCGCAACATGTAGCCCGATCATTTGCTCCGGCATCCAATCTGCTAGCTCTGCACTCGCCAGCATCGGCTGCGCCCCACCAGGCCCTTCCTCAGCAGGTTGGAAAATAACGATCAGATCATCCTCCATCCGCTGCTGTACCATCGCAGTCAGCACGCCGAGCCCAATCGTCATATGCAGATCATGCCCACATGCGTGCATATAGCCAGGATGCTCACTTTTAAAATCATAACCCGTTTCTTCTACAATTGGCAGTCCATCCATATCCGCACGGTAGCCAAAGCGGCGCTTCGGCGCGGTGCCATGTGTATAGACGAGAATACCTGTTTTCCACGTGCGTACCTCGATATGCTCCTGTGGTAATGTTGCAATATAATCCAGCAAATAACGCTGCGTTTTAAACTCCTGAAATCCCGCTTCTGGAATGCGGTGTAGATCACGACGAATATCGATCAGATTAAGGTTAGTCATCACAAATACTCCTTTAACTCTGGTAAAATAAACAATAATAACCGCAGGTAAAATGGATTAACACATTCATGCGAATCCCTAGAGACTACAGATACAGATACAGATACAGATACAGATACAGACCTATTTTATGACACGGAGGCTTTGAAATGAAGAAAAAGAAATCGACACCGCTAAAGCTCCAGGTTAAATATTATCACTCACCCGATATCGATCACATTGAGCAATGGATGCCCGACAACGATAATGTCTATTATCATTTGGAGATGGCAATTGGCTTGCAGGATGAACAAAGGGCTGATCTGTATTTTGTCATCATTGCCACTCCAGCTGGATTAGCTGAAGCTCGGCAAAGACATAGTTCGCTCAAGTCAGCTACTCATACGCGTATGATCGTACTGGATCACTACGCATGGAAAGACGTAGTAGCTCGAATTGAATCTGTTCTCGACTCGATTACGATCCTTGATCGGCAAGATTCGTTAGATGAGTTGCTCCATCATTTCAACTGGGAATATGAGCGTAACAATGCGACGAATGAGGACTGAGTTAATCGATCCTATTTATACTAGCAAAACGCTTCATTTAGATCATAAGAAGGCTGTCACCATTTTACTGTGACAGCCTTCTTTATTGGGGAACATTATGATTTTGCTTACAGTGTACGCAGGTCTTGCAGGATTTCGGTTTTGGACTTTGTTTTGTCGTCCACTTGCTTGATCACGCGTGCAGGTGTACCTGCAACAACGGAGAATGGAGGCACATCTTGCGTTACAACTGCGCCTGCGGCAACAACTGCACCTTCACCGATACGTACGCCTTCCAGTACAACAACGTTCGCACCGATCAATACATCGTCCTCAACGACAACTGGCTGTGCGCTTGGTGGCTCGATTACGCCTGCCAGTACGGAGCCTGCGCCGATGTGACACATTTTACCGACCTGTACACGACCGCCCAGTACAGCGCCCATATCGATCATTGTACCTTCACCGATCACAACACCGATGTTGATTACCGCGCCCATCATAATAACCGCGTTGTCGCCGATCGATACCATTTCACGAATAAATGCGCCCGGCTCGATACGTGCGTTGATGTTTTTCATGTCCAGCAGTGGGATCGCCGAGTTGCGACGGTCGCTCTCTACTACATGGTCTTCGATCTTCGCACTGTTTTCAGCCAGTACGCCTTGAATGTCAGCCCAGTCGCCGAAGATCACGCCTGTGTTGCCGTTAATGAATGTTTTTACATCTTCAGGGAACGTCAGACCTGTCAGATCACCTTTCAGGTGTACCTTCACCGGGGTTTTCTTTTTGCTTGTTTTGATCAGATTAATAATTTCATGCGTGTTCATCTCAGTAGACATATGTAGATGACAGCTCCTTTTTCATTATGATATCACCGCATCCTGCTCGGGGCGGTGTGCTCTATTCAACCGTATGACCTGCGCGGTCATAACCGAATGTACGGACACAGTTAGCTCCTGCTTCGAAGCTACATCCTTTATAGCACATATTGAAGACCCCTCGCAATTGATGGATGATATTTACACCAAATGTTTATACAGATAGTGCATGTGGGGATTTTGGATAAAGGTAGGTGGGGTATAAGCGCGAGGTACTCTAGCGAGAAGAGAACGTATATGAAGGAGCTGAACTGAGCTATTTTACGAATTATGTTAACATGTCTATTTTAGTATCATCTTGATTCCTTTTTCTGCAAATTTATCAACAAGAACCCATAAAAGTACATAAAATAAACTTCAAGCATTTTGTAGTATTAATATATATAATTTCTCGTCCAATAAAATAAAAGGGAAACAACTTAGATAGCACTATACATAGAGCGACTTAGCTACAAGCAGTAATACAGAAACAGACCATTCGCGGCTTGCCACATATCACAGATCAATTCAAATATCTCAGGTAGACTAACAACAGATTTACAAGATATATGAATATCGAAGTCGAAAATGATCCAAAGCATTTTTTAAAATGGAGTTTTCCATGTCTAACATGGCTCAAATATAAAATAAAAGGGGTTTTATTTCGCATGAGAATGAAGTTTGCTTTAGGTTTATTATGTACTCTTCTCTTAAGTATGACGTTTGCTTTTAACACAGCATCTGCAAAATCAGTTTTACGCCATGAGATGGATACAAACCCATTTAACAGAGGTACTGTTTCTAATGGCATTTGGAGCGATACCAATAGTGATACTTCTTCAACTGCATCTTATACGGGTGCTAACACTGCGGTATGGAATAATGCATGGGCGTATGACAATACGAAAGATTATGAATTAGTAGCAAAATATAATATTATCGCAACTGGTGCTAATAGTGCTGCTCAACTCGATCTTGGTTTAGTCAAAATCGGGTATATCAGAACCGATACAAAGGATTGGCTAATTAAAGGCATATCGATCCGCGATGGAAATTCATGGCAAAACATCTCCATGGATACTACAGGCAACCATGAGTGGCGAGTATCCTATCAAGCAGATAAGAACTTTATAATCTATAAAGATGGTACAGAAGTATACCGTAATAAAATATCCTCGCTAATACCAAGTAAAACGTTCCTGATCGATAATATTGTAAGAAATTCAACGGCGAGCATTGATTATATTTATATCAATGACGTTATCGCTCCAGTGGCACCGATGAATCTGAAAGCAACAGCTAAAGATACAACAGCTCTTTTAACATGGGATGCTTCCAATGTAGCGACAAACTATACAGTTTCTCGTTCAGTTTATGCAGAAGGTCCTTTTGAGCAGATCGCTCAAAATATTAAAGAAACCACTTTTAATGATACAGCAGTCAAAGCCGGAAACACATACTATTATACTGTAAAAGCTATAAACGAATCTGGTACAAGTCCAGCTTCCAACATCGCAAGCGTAACCTTTGAAGCTCCACGTATTCCATTGCTGGATGTGATCATCGCACCAGAAACCATAAAAGTCGGTGAAACGTTCACTGCGGATATCGCACTGAAAAACGTACAGGATATCTACGCAGAAGACTTTTCTCTCAGCTACGATCCAACACTCGTTCAATACGTTGGCTACGAAGCAGTAACAGGCTACAAAGTCTACAACGAAACGAAAGACACACCAGGCGCACTGCTGCCAGCCAGGGTAAATCCTTCGTAATTAACAATGATACAACAATCGTAAAACTGAAATTCAAAGCAATCGCTCCAGGTAACGCGAAGATTGATGCACTCAAAGCACATATTGCCGATACAACAAAAGAATACGATCTGGAAACAGCTAACGTACTAGAAGACACCATCCTGATCGAGAAACCCCGTTTTTTGGACGTAGATAGATCTGGTCAGTACACATTGCTGGATCTATCGCTGGATGCATTCTACTTCGGTATGAACGCTGCTGATACGAACAAAGACCTGCATGATGCTGACCAGACTGAGGATGATAAAGTCGGCGACGATGACTTGACGTACATCGTTGATCAGATCCTGCAAAACAAAGAGTACGCACCAAACAAATAAGTAACATGCATCATGTCTGTTTAGTCACTACATCTACTCGGACATAATGTGTATTGAATAGCCAGCTGCCGAGCCTCAGCTCTAGTTGTCGCTTTATCGTTAGGGCCATTATAGTTAGAGCTCCACAGTTATAGCGTTACAATCGAAAAAAGTCAGCCGCTATCTAAACTGTACCCTACAAGACGAACACTTTGAAAAAAGGTATCTTGTAGAGTATGGTTCAATCCTAGGCTGACTTTTTCTTTTCATTCTATGGCGTATACATGCCAAGCATGCATATTCACTATCATTTCTACTCCATCACACCTCTACCAACTCGTTCAATCAGCCAAATTCTCTATGTACCGCATCTCTCACCGCTTCAAAAAAATCTCGATTCCGCTGACTATAATTCGGCTTATTCAAAATCTCAAATGTACGCTCGACCCCTCTTTTAATTAACACTGGATCTTCAGTAAGCAATCCATAGCTGACAATCGTTACACAACAGTTAAATAGATCACTACCCGGCCACTGATGCGTTCGTTTAGTCAAATATTCTTCCACTGCCTTACTCTGATCCACGCGCGGTAGCAAATATGCGCTTTCCGCCATCATAATTTGCTCACAGGCTTGTCTAGCGGCCTCTTCTATATTGTCAGCGGTAACGTTCACTTGTTTCCTGTCATCTGTAACGGTTGACAATTTCTCTGTCGGGGCATACTTACTCACCCAGGAACCAAAGCCAACGGTAGGATGAGAAATCGCAGTAATCTCATGCTTACTTAAAAATTCATTCAGTCGTTCGGTTGCCGCAATATAACGACATCCCAATGTTGAGAAAACCGTATAAGGCGGCTGAGCATGACTCAAATGACTGTCCAGGTGCCACTCCACATCAGGATAAGCTTTTTTCAGAAAAGTATAATCTGTAGTTGAATAACTTTTGACGGGTATGTAATCGTGCTCTGCAATCAATGCTCCTAAGTGGGTGTAGAACTGCTTGCGAATGGCTTCTTTTTGTCCACGCATAAGAAATGTGTGCCTGCTTGTACTACCAAGCTCCTGCTTAACGTATTCAGCAGACTTCTCCTTTCATTAGTTTAGATCAATTAAAAAACAGAAATACTTGTTTAGCAATACTTTATTTTGACTATCTATACATACAAAAAAGACCCGCCACAACAATCCTTATGTTGATAGGTCGGGTCTGTCACATTTATGAAAGGAGTTCTATAACGACATGTATATCTTAATCACTTATATCGCTACGAGCTGCAAGCAACTCATGATTTCCTGAGCACGATGAACATACGTATGATGATTCAAAATATGCTCCCGAATCGCCATCGTCAGCTCGATTCGTTGCTCTGGATGGGTTAAGAAATAATCTGCTTTAATAACAAGATCCTCTAGATCGTGGAAGCTAATCTCCTCGCTAACCCCTGGAAAGACGATATCCATATCCGTCTTATAGTCACTCAACACAAAGGCACCTGAAGCAAAAACATCAAATACGCGGTTGTTTACCGAGGTTTCAAGCTGTAGCGACGAAATATTTAAATTCACCGCGTATTGCTGATACGTGGCGGATAAATGCGCATAAGGAACTGGCTCATGATAAATAATACTGGATGGATGCCCTGTTTGCTGCGAAGCACCATATACATGCAAATCTACACCAGACAAATTACTCAAAATGTTATTTCTGTAAATCGAGCTTCCCTGTGCATGGATGGAATAATAAATATACTTATAAAACAATAAAGGCTGCTGTTGGCGAACAGCTTGGACAGCTTGGAATTGAGTAAGCTGCTCGGCAGCCTGACAGATTTCATGTAATGGCTGGTCGAAGTTATTCAGCTTCTCCTTAATTACATAATTAATAAACATTTGCTCCAGTGACTCTTCTTTCCTAAATTGGCTTTCACCCAGACTACCTACAAAGGCAAGCGTTCCTTCCTCTTGCAGTGCATAAGGATGCACGTAAAACTTCTTCTCATTCGTAGCCAGCATAATAGGATGCACATTCAGTACACCACGACCCTGTAGTAGCTCCTGACAATGCTTATCCCATACAAAATGATAATAATATTCAGGATATTGTATAAATTCCTGTTCAAATTGCTCATCCAATACAAACAATGGATTATCATAATGCAGGCATACTACGGGAATATTACTTTCTCTGAGTAAAAAATGGCCATCTGAGCTTTTTAAAATTCCTACAAATCCATATCCCAACACGATATCCGGTTTGAAATCGAGCATATTTTGGTAGTCTGTATTGTTAAAGCCCTTATGTATTTTTACCAAAAGAACATCGTGTTGCAACGCCTCAAATGCTTGTTTGTAGTCATCAATAACATGAGGAGCAATAATTCCATTTCCAGATAAAAGAACAATTCTCATCCTGTTCTCCTCTTTTCTTATTAATCTTCATTAGGTTGATATTTTATCTAGCTAACTGTCTTGTTTTCTATCATAGCACAGGCACAATTAATGAGCATATAAAAAGAATGGACTCTTTTATAAAAGAGCCCATTCTTTGTTATGAGTATACTTTTATCTTTCTATTTTAAAAGGAAAGTATAGTTGTTCCTCACTTCACTTCCAGCGTCCAGCCAAACGGATCTTCCTCGACACCCTTCTGGATACCAGTCAGTGTCTCGTACAGCTTCGCGGACAGCTCGCCTGTTTTGCCTTCGTTGATCAGCATTTTCTCGCCCTGCCAGTTCAGCTCGCCCATTGGGGAGATGACGGCTGCGGTGCCTGTGCCGAATGCTTCTTCCAGCGTACCTGCTTTGTGGGCTTCTTCCAGCTCATCGATCGACAGCAGGCGCTCCTCCACTGGGATATTCCAGTGCTTGAGCAGCTGAATGATCGAATCACGTGTGATCCCGTTCAGGATACTGCCGTTCAGGGCAGGCGTTACAACGGTGCCGTCGATTTTGAAGAAGACGTTCATGCTGCCGACTTCCTCGATATATTTACGATGCACGCCATCCAGCCAGAGCACTTGAGAATAACCCAGCTCGGTAGCGCCTTCCTGTGCTTTCAGTCCAGCTGCGTAGTTACCCGCGGTTTTCGCCATGCCTACGCCACCTGGAACGGCACGTACGTACTTGGATTCCACGTAGATTTTAACCGGATTGATCCCTTCTGCATAGTAAGCAGCAACCGGGGACAGAATGATCATGAATTTGTATTTCAGCGATGGGGCAACGCCCAGCGCAGGCTCAGTCGCAATAACGAATGGGCGCACATACAGGGATGTACCTTCGCCCTCCGGAATCCAATCCTTGTCGAGCAGGATCAGCTGACGCAGTGCTTCCAGTGCGATCTCTGGATCGATCTCTGGAATGCTCAGACGCTCATTGGACAGGTTTAGACGCTCAATGTTTTTTGTGGGACGGAACATGAGGATGCGTCCATCTTCAGCAAGATATGCTTTCAGACCCTCGAAAATGGTCTGACCGTAATGGAATACCTTTGCTGCTGGGTCCAGGCTAATATTTTGATAAGGAACGATGCGTGCATCGTGCCAGCCTATGCCTTGCTCATAGTCCAGAATGAACATATGATCTGTAAATTTGCTTCCGAATACGAGCCCCTGTGTAGCTGGCTTCTCTTTCGGTGTGGTTGTCTTTTCGATCTTGATCTCGATACTCATCGCCATGTCTCCTTACGGATAGTCCTAATTAATTATGATTTCATTAAATCATATCACTTTTAACCCTTTTGCGAAAATAGCAAAATAGAACAGATGCGAGTCTAGTTTGTGCTTGAGGCATAATCGACCGATGTTGTAAGCGTTCTACTCGCTGCTGTGCTTCGCTAAACGGCTCGTTTTAACGTTATCCTCTATCTTCTTTTTTTCTAAAACAGAAAATGTACATCGGCTACATAAGTGTACGAATAGGACAAACTACTTACAGATTACGTATAGATACGATGCGCTGACGATGCAAGCATCCAAATATGCTATACTCTGCACAGAACAGATTGGAAGCCAGCCAGAGGATCAACTGGACAACAGGCACCTATGAGAGCTTGCACAGGCAGGTATCGGATACATGATTCTATTTATGGAAGGGAGAATGTCCATATGAATATTCCTGAGAACAATTCAGTATCGAACATTAACCGCTTTAACGGATTTGATGAGCTGTATGATCGGAATCGTCCGCAGCCACCGCAATTAGTTGCCGATCTGCTGGTGAATTATTTGCAAAAGCGTCCCCGGCTGGTGCTGGATGTCGGCTGTGGAACCGGGCTGTCTACGATGATCTGGGCGGGCAAGACAGCCGAAATCATCGGCATCGATGCTAATCATGATATGCTGGGACGCGCTCAGATGAAGCTAGAGCAGCAGCCCGTGTCCGGTATATCGTTCCAGCATGGCTATTCCAATGAGCTACCCGCTTCCGCTGGTACCGTCGATGTGGTGACCTGCTCACAGTCGTTTCACTGGATGGAGCCTGCAAGTACCCTGCAAGAGGTGAAGCGTGTGCTGCGAGATGGCGGAATCTTTGCTGCCTATGATTGTGATTGGCCGCCAGTACTGAACTGGCAGCTGGAGCGTGAGTATGAGCACCTGCTTGATCTGTCTGAACGCCTACTGGATCAGCATGGCGATCCAGAGCAACAGGCAGTCAAACGGGACAAGTCCACCCATCTGCACACGTTACAGCATAGCGGGCATTTCCGCTTTGTACGCGAAATTGTGTTCCATCATACGGAGCCATGCAGTGCTGAGCGCTACACAGGGCTGCTGCTCAGTCAGGGCGGCATTCAGGCAGCCTTGAAGCTAGGCGTACCTGCCGCGCATCTTGAATCTGAGATTGGTGTGCTTAAAGCGATGGCAGATGACTTTTTCCGTGGCGGTATGATTAATGTGCTGTTCAGCTACCGAATGCGATTGGGGATTAAATAGGATCACTGTTATAACTACCATGTTATAAATGCCAGATGAACACGGATCACCAAACTGGTTGAAGATTCTGATGCGATGAATACAGATACAGATACAGATACAATGAATTTTAAAATACACCTATGTACAAGCAAAGCCGCAGGCGATGAATGCCTGCGGCTTTTTCTTTTATATGTTGGTGCTCCAGTTCCTAATGACCCGACTCACTTTTTCAGTAGATTAATATGATCCAGATCGGTGCTGCTGTTGAAGATGAACTCCAGCTTGTAGCTACCACGTACATAGGTGACCTTTGTTTGCTCGGATTTTCCTTTACCGATCTTGGATACTGCGGATGGAGCGTACCATTTTTCCCGTAGCAGCTTCATCGTGATGCCGCCGATATTCGTCTGCCGCTCTACATTTGTACCGAAGTAACGCATCTGATCGAGTACATTGCTTTTATTATAGTGAAATGCATAGCCCGGATGCCCCATATCGGCGGTGTAGTTATCATAGCCATTGGCGTTCGAGCGTGGCATCTCGGCTGGGCCGAAGCGATTGAGCACATCACTGCGCTTCGTTTTACCGATCGTAAAGCTATTCACATCACCAGGGAACTTCCCTTGTAAGGCTGGCTTATAAAAGCTGTTCAGCGTCTCTACGGCAAGCTGATGCTGATACGCCGCATCGCTACTCGCTGAGGCTGCTGCCTGTGTGGTGAAGGCTGTACTCATTCCTACTGTTCCAGCTAGTGCTACACCGGTTACCGTCGCTACCAGTGCTAATTTACGTATCGGTGCTGTCCATCTATTCATGTTCATTCCTCCTGTATTTCCCCTTCCATTACTACGTCTATACTCTGTCATTCGCTCTTCTCTGGAAGCCCTACAGACGATCTAACCAGCTCTAGTATACTGCTGTGCCTCAGCATGTAAGTTACCGTCATATCACAATCCGGTAACAATGTAGTTGCCAGCATTTTCGTTGCAGATGATCTGGCTGATCGGAAAGCCCAGCCGATGAGGTTAGTTATCTATAAAAGGTTGAAACAGCCGCAAACAGGGTATTGGAAAAACATACACTATTCATTGTCCGTAGTCTGACACTCTGTTATTACCCATGCGATAGGTGATCGATAAACGATCCCGATATCGCGCAGGTCGAACGAATATTGAAGGATTGGATGAGGTGAAATGATGAACGAGACATCCAGCAATTCCCCATTGCAACATACAACGTCGGAGAATTATGCATCCGGTAACGATACGGCAACCTCCGTAACTGATTCTACAATGACAGCAAGCACGCAGGAGCAGGTTCCTGCGGCGGACGAGACGAGTCAACGCTCTGAGTTTACAACACGTCGTCCGCGTATCGTATTAACCGGAGCGACGGGTTATATTGGCAAAAATCTATTGCAGCAGCTTGTGCGTGACTATGACATTATCGCTCTGTCACGTCATGACCGCTCCGAGCATAACAATGAGCATGTCGAATGGCGTGCCTGTGATCTATTTTCTATGTCGGCGGCAGAGAAGGCATTGGAGGGCGCCGACTATGCGATTTATTTGGTGCACTCGATGATGCCAACCGCCAAGCTGACACAAGCGAAATTTGAGGATATGGATATTATTCTGGCAGATCATTTTGCCCGTGCTGCCTGTAAGCATGGGATTAAGCAGATCGTGTACTTGAGTGGTATTATTCCGCAAAATGTTCCACGTGAGAAGCTATCTCGCCATCTACGCAGCCGGCTGGAGGTCGAGGAGGTGCTCGGCTCATGCGGCATTCCAGTGACGACCATCCGTGCGGGGCTGATCGTTGGGCCTCAGGGCTCTTCGTTCCCGATTCTAGCACGCCTGGTGCAGCGTCTGCCTGTGATGACACTGCCGGAATGGACGCGCACGCTCACGCATCCGATCGCGCTCTCTGACGTGCTACACGCCCTGCAACACAGCATTGGCTCGCCACAGCTCTATGGACGTGCGATCGATGTCGGTGGCCCGGATATTATGACGTACAAGCAGATGATGGAAAAAACGGCCGAGGTAATGGGCAAGCGACGCGTTTTCATCGATCTACCGCTACTGACGATTCATCTATCTCGTCTATGGGTCACACTGGTCACCCGTATGCCACGCGAAATGGTCTATCCACTCGTGGAAAGTCTGGCGCATCCGATGGTTGCGCATGAAGATCGAATCGTCAAAGGCATTAGCGATGGTAAAATCCCGTTTGAGGAAGCAGCACGTACGGCGCTGGAGCAGGAATCGCAGCAAAATAGCCAATCCAGCTCCAACACGCGCGCGTCCGATTCGACCGATCCAAAAGTATCCGATGTACGCTCGATTCAGCGCGTATTGTTACCCGATGGTAAAAATGCGCGCTGGGCAGGCGATTACTATATGGAATGGCTGGGACGCTTTATGCCAGCACTCGTGCGCACGCAGCGTATCGGCGAGGATCGCTACCAGGTGTTTTTACGCTTCATCGAGAAGCCGCTACTGGAGCTTACCTTCTCCCCTGAGCGTAGTGATGATGAAAGTGCGGTCTACCATATCACTGGCGGTGTGTTCGCTCGTATAAAGGAAACACATGAAGGGCGACTCGAATTTCAGCAAATTCCCGGCACACAGGAATGTGTTATCGCCATTCACGACTATATGCCATCTCTACCGTGGTTTCTGTACAAATACACACAGGCAAAAGTACATCTGATCGTCATGCATGCGTTCCGTCGACATCTGCTGCGATTGATTGCTCGTGATCAGCGGAATCAGCCTGGTTCAAGCTCCACTACTGTTTCTACTCACCGTCCCGGATGATGCGCAGCTGCGCGTCACCCGGGCTTTTTTTATCTATAGGTATACACCGTGATACATAGGCAGCGTTCCTTTTTAGGCGTGTGATTTTTTGTGCTACAATAACAGCATGAGCTGGAGCGTGCAGGATGCGCTCCCCGTATAGAGAGAGGAGTCTGACCCGATGAAACAAGAACTAATTGAACGCTTGACCTCCTACGTGCAGATCGATACCCAATCCAGTGAGGAGAGCGATACATGTCCTTCCACTCCCGGACAATGGGACCTACTGCGTCAGCTGGAGCAGGAGCTGCACACACTCGGTATGCAAGAGATCACTTTGAATGAAAATGGCTATCTGATGGCGACGCTGCCTGCGAATACCGATAAGGATGTGCCTGTAATCGGCTTTATGGCGCATGTGGACACAGCGACTGATTTTACAGGCAAAGGCGTGAAGCCACAGCTCGTAGAATATACAGGCGGAGATATCGTGCTGAATGAAGCTCAGCGTATTGTATTGTCGCCGTCTGACTTTCCAGAGCTGGAGCGTTATCACGGACATACACTGATCACAACCGACGGCACGACACTGCTCGGTGCCGATAACAAAGCCGGTATTGCCGAGATTATGACAGCGATGCATTATCTGCTGGATCATCCCGAAATCAAGCATGGTAAAATCCGCGTTGCCTTTACACCGGACGAAGAAATCGGACGCGGGCCGCATCTGTTCGACGTTGCTGCTTATGGTGCAAAATACGCCTATACCGTCGATGGTGGACCACTTGGTGAACTGGAATACGAAACCTTTAATGCTGCCGCTGCCCGCGTTGTATGCAAAGGCACCAACGTACATCCAGGCACAGCCAAAGGCAAGATGATCAACGCCTCCAAAATTGCGATGGAGCTGCATCGTCGTCTGCCTGTTGATGAAGCACCTGAATTTACCGATGGCTATGACGGCTTCTATCATCTGAGCTCCTTCCACGGCGATGTGGAGCGTGCAGAACTGTCGTATATCATCCGTGACTTTGACCGTGAATCGTTCGAGCATCGCAAAAATACAATGACCAGCATCGTCAATGAATTCCGTCAAACGTACGGTGAGGAGCAGATCGAGCTGGAGCTGCGTGACCAGTATTACAATATGCGCGAGAAGATCGAGCCGGTCATGCATATCGTTGATATCGCAGGTCAGGCGATGAAGAATCTGGATATTGAGCCGCATATCACACCGGTACGCGGAGGCACAGATGGTGCACAGCTCTCCTATATGGGCTTGCCTACGCCGAATATTTTCACAGGTGGCGAGAACTTCCACGGGAAGTATGAATATGCATCGGTCGATACAATGGTTAAGGCAACGAAAGTAATTGTGGAGATCGCTAGATTGTTTGAAGAGCAGGCATAACGTAAAGTACAACATGCTTAGATACCCTTGCCGTTCAGGCTATATCTGGGCGATCTAATACGAAGTTTATTGCTGAAATATTTGATTCCCTTTACGCATACAAATGATTATTTATACATGAAATATACATTTTAACTGTATAAATGATTTACAACGAAAGTAATCTCTGCTACGATGCAACATAACAGTTTATTCCTATAAAGAAAGTAGGTTATTGTTTATGTCATCTTCATCCTCTTTGCTGCGTACTACTGCACCGTTTCGTGCGGATCATGTAGGCAGTCTACTTCGTACTGAAAAGATCAAAAAAGCCCGTTTGCAGCATACGGCTGGTGTGATTACAGCTGAGCAGCTACGTGAACTGGAAAATGAAGAGATTCGTCGAATCGTTGCCAAGCAAGAAGAGATTGGCTTGCAGTCGATCACAGATGGCGAATTCCGCCGTGCCTGGTGGCACTTTGACTTTCTGGAAAACCTCGATGGTGTAGAAGCCTTTGAAGCGGAGCAGGGCATTCAATTCCACGGCGTTACGACGAAGCCGCGTGGTATCAAGGTCACCGATCGCATCGACTTTACGAATCATCCGCATCTGGACGATTACAAATTTCTGCACAGCATTGTGAGTGCGGATCGTACCGCCAAGATGACGATTCCAAGTCCGAATATGCTGCAATTCCGTGGTAAAGTGGCGACTGAGCGTTATGAGGACAGCGATGTATTGCTACAGGATCTCGGTCTTGCGTATCAAAAAGCACTGCGTGCCTTCTATGATGCAGGCTGCCGTTATTTACAGCTCGATGATACATCCTGGGCATCGTTCTTCTCCGAGGAAACGAAGCAAAAGCTGCGCGCCGATGGTAAAGACCCGGATCGTATGCTTGCCGATGCCGTGAAACTGCTGAATCTGTCCGTAGCGAACCGCCCGGACGATATGGTCATTACGATGCACATCTGCCGCGGTAACTTCCGCTCCACCTGGACAGCATCCGGTGGTTACGATGGTGCAGCCGATGCGATTCTGGATCAACTGAACCTGAACGGACTGTTCATGGAATTCGATGATGAGCGATCTGGCTCGCTGGACGTATTGAGTCATGTGAAGCGTAAGGATCTGCAAATCGTACTCGGTCTGGTAACGTCCAAAACAGGCGAGCTGGAAAGCAAGGATGCAATCAAACGCCGCATCGATGAAGCCGCTCGCTTCGTGAATCTGGATCAGCTGTGCCTGAGCCCACAATGCGGCTTTGCTTCTACCGAAGAAGGTAATCTGCTGACCGAAGAGCAGCAATGGGATAAGCTTCGTCATGTGATTGAGATTGCAGACGAGGTATGGTCATAATCGAATAAGCTTTGTGTTAAATCTTGCAAAAACTGCTGTATACAAGCCAGCCGTACATTGTCTTCTCCAGAGAATGTACGGCTGGCCTTTTTATGTATGTCCATGTATAGGCTTATATATGAATATACGCCCATGTATTCCTTTAGCTCATGGTAATCATTTGATCGGTGTGCACTGGAGAGGATGCTAATGATGCTTGCAATCGTCCTGGTTCCCCTGCACAGCTACGCAGCACATCCCCTCTGGACATGCTTACCAATTAACGATATGCTAAACGTCCACTCTCATCCCGGTCTAGCTACTATTGAGGCTACGAAGCCGAGCAGGCTGTTATTGGATCGCTTTGTTGCGAATCGATGCAGACGATGCTACTTTATTATAGAGCTAGCGCTACGATTCTAGCTTACGGGTTGAACGGTGTATCTGGTAAGGAGGATATATCTATGGAATGTCGTGCTGGTTGCGCTGCCTGTTGTATTGTAATCTCAATCTCATCTCCACTACCGGGGTTGCCACAGGGCAAGCCTGCGGGAATGCCCTGCCCTCATCTGACTGCGGAACGTCGCTGTGCCTTATTCGGTCAGCCTCAGCGTCCGGCTGTATGTGGCGAGCTACCTGCTTCACTGGAAATGTGTGGAACGACCGATGAGCATGCTTTTGCCTATTTGGAGGAACTGGAACGTCTCACTTCGCCCCACTCCTCTCACTAATCCCTCACTGCACGACCCCTTCCACTCTAACCCTTCACCCTGATTTTGTGCAGAATCGCGTGTCTTACGAATATATTTTTAAATTTTTTTGGGTGATTCAAATGGCGTTTTAGTGGAATTTTGCTGCATTTTCACGACTTTTCCCGCAATTTATGTATATATCTCCCATTTATACGTACTATAACTGCATAATATGGTTGAAAATATGTTTATTATCATTTTTTTACTATTACTTAGCCGCTAAATTTTCTCTTTCCCGAGCCCGATACATATACAATGTACTGTATTCTCCGAATAGGGAAGTGATCAGATTGAGTATCATTCAAGCATTGATTAAAACTGCACCGATCTTCGCTCAAGCGATGCGCGAGCAATTCACGATTTCTGTATACGACGAGACACACATTGTCTACTACTATCAGAGAGGTAACTTCGATCTTGGTTTTAAGACAGGCGATCCTGTAGCCCCTGGTTTTGAGAACTTCAAAATGCTGGAAGACAAAGTAAATCCGACACGCGTATTTTTCCCGGCAGATATGTTTGGCTATCCGTTGGAAGGGATCACAATTCCTATTCATGAAGATGGTAAGCTGGCAGCTGTATTCGGTATTTATTACGAGCAGACCAATCAGCAAAATCTAGAAGGTGTTGTATCCGAAAGTAAATCGATCTCGGAAAGTCTGGTCGATATGGTACAGCACGTTGCTTCGCATGCGCAGCAGCTGCAAGCAACAAGCGAGCAGATTTTGCAAAACAGCCGGATCACGGTCGAGAAATCGTCCAAAATCAACGAAGTCGCTTCTCTGATTAAGGAAATTTCGGAGCAAACGAACCTGCTTGGTTTGAATGCTGCGATTGAAGCTGCGCGTGTTGGTGAGCTGGGCGCTGGCTTTGGCGTGGTTGCTACCGAGGTTCGTAAGCTATCGGTCAATGCGAAGCAAGCGACAGGCGATATCGAAAATGCACTGCGCGAAGTACAGGAGTCTATCCGTAACATGGAGCGCGAGATTGAGCAGATCACTTCTTCTTCACAGGAGCAGGCAACACTTGTAGGCTCCTTTACCGATGTGATCGAGCGTTTGCAGGCGTCAAGCACAACAATGCAGGAGTTATCCGACAATCTGTATCACTATGCCGTCAAAAAATAATTCACATCCAGAATAAGCATGGTTTACACCATGCTCCGTCTGATCTGTATACAAAATGAATGCAGTTCAGACAACCCTACTGTATATAAAGAGATACACTACAGAGATTATGAGTGGAGAAGGAGTTTGAGTATTATGGGAGTGGTCGATTCTTTGTTGGGCATCATGCCATATATCGGCAAAATGCTGAGAGAGAAAGCGACGGTTAGCATGTATGACCGGAAAAAGGTGCTGTACTATGAGCAACTGGGGGATTTTGATCTTGGCTTCCGTACAGGCGTTGACCTGGCTCCGGGGTTTGAGGATTTTCAAGGGGTTGCCGATAAGGTAAATGCAACGATGGTCAGCTATCCGCAGGAGCTATTTGGCGTGCCACTGGAAGGTGTAAATATTCCAGTATACGACGGCAGTGAGCTCGTGGCGATGCTGCTCGTGATGTATGAGCAAACGAACCAGAATCATCTGGAGGCAATTATCGCAGAGAGCCGTTCGATCTCCGATAATCTGGTCGATATGGTACAGCATGTTGCTGCTCATGCAGAAGAGCTGCAAGCGACCAGTGAGCAGATTTTGGAGAACAGCCGGGTTACGGTCGAGAAATCGTCCAAAATCAATGAAGTTGCTACACTCATTAAGGAAATTTCCGAGCAAACGAATCTGCTGGGGCTGAATGCTGCGATTGAGGCTGCACGCGTCGGTGAGCTGGGCGCTGGCTTTGGCGTGGTCGCTACCGAGGTGCGCAAGCTGTCGGTCAATGCGAAGCAAGCAACGGGCGATATTGAGAATGCACTGCGTGAGGTGCAGGATTCGATTCGTAAAATGGAGCTGGAGATCGCACAGATCACTTCTTCCTCGCAGGAGCAAGCATCGCTCGTTAGCTCGTTTACCGATGTGATCGAGCGTCTGCACGGAACAAGCTCGACCATGCAGTCGCTGGCGAACAATCTGTATCATTATTCGGTTGCTTCGAAGTAAGCTGGACAGGGCTAGTCTGTAATCGCATCAGCATGTTGTAGAAGATATCGGCTAACCTATGGATGAAGTGGTTATCCGAGCTGATCACTATGAGGCGATGGACTGCTTTGGTACCGGTTTGCATGCAACGAATAGATAAAAAACCGCTATCGTATAGAACACCATACATCGGCAGAGATGAAGGACAGTCCAGGCTTAGTAGCTGGCTGTGGATTCGATCTGCTGGGTAGGTGATGCGATAGCGGTTTTTTGCTGTGAAATGCGGATGTTCTTATATATGCGTTTAATGGTACATGTATCGTATCAGTTGTCGATCCTACAGACGTTCCGATATTCCGATTCAAATACCTGCTTTTTGTTGAGCGAATACCTGCGCTAGAATATCCACGCCGCGCACGATCTGTTCGTCAGACGGAGTAGAGAAGTTCAGGCGCAATGCCTGGCATGGCTCGGATTCGTCGACAAGGAAGGCATTGCCGGGTACGACTGCGACGCCGCTGGCTGCGGCTTGCTTGCAGTAGTCCAGCATCGGGACAGAGGCAGGCAGCTCGCACCAGAGGAAGAGTCCGCCATCTGGACGAGTGAACGTGACCGCAGCGTCCATTTTTTGCTCCAGTGCTTGTAGCATCAGCTCGCTTTTACGGCGATAGACGTTACATACGAGTCCGATATGACTATCATAGTCGTATTCGGTCATAAAGCGGTGAGCGATCATTTGGGGCAGGGTCGCTGTATGTACGTCCTCGCCCTGCTTGGCGACTGCCATCTTTTGAATGACCTCGTCTGGTGCCAGCACATAGCCGACACGCAGTCCAGCAGACAGCACCTTGGAGAAGGAGCCTACGTAGATGACGCGCTGATCGGTATCCAGCGATTTGATAACAGGCACGTCCTCGCCCTGAAAGCGTAGCTCGCCGTATGGATTATCTTCGAGGATCATCACATCGTATTGGCGTGCAAGTGCGTAGATGCCTTTGCGCTTTTCAAGCGATGTGGTGATGCCTGTTGGATTCTGGAAGCTTGGGATCATGTAGATCAGCTTCACGTTCGGCTCACGCTTGAGCGCGGCTTCCAGCTGCTCCAGATCGATACCATCTGCTTCCATCGGTACACCTGCCAGACGAATCCCTGCGGAGCGGAAGGTGTTCAGTGAGCCGATAAAGCTTGGGCTTTCGCAGATGATCGTATCGCCTTCACTGCAAAATACTTTGGCTGCCAGCTCAATCCCCTGCTGTGCGCCGGAAACGACCATCAGCGAATTACCTGTCGTATCCACATGAAAACGCTGCTGCACATGACCGAGCAGGCGCTCACGTAGTGGCTCATAGCCTTCTGTCACACCATATTGAAGGGCAGCGACTGGATTCTCCAATAGAATCGACTCGGTAAAGGAACGGATTGCTTCGAGTGGAAAGGTTTCAGCAGCTGGATTCCCTGCTGCAAACGGAATAACAGAGCCGCCACCACTTGATTTTAAAATTTCACGAATGATCGATGGCTTCATCGCCGTCATTCGTTCTGCAAATTTGTAGTCCATAGTTCTCTTCTCTCCTTAGCCAAATGAAGCTGGAGCAGACAGACGATCGATAGTATTCAATGCCAGCTACCTACCGTCTCTATTCCAACTCGTTATTTGTTCTAGCTTATCGCATCTGCCTATCTGCTGGAAATAGCCTTGATCCATTTTTTTGTATAAAAATAACCCCTCGCTCCAGCAGCATCACTAGTAACGAAGGGAATTATTTTCTGAATCAAGGAATGACAGGTGCGAAGTAGCACTGAATTCTTCCTATTGCAGCACGGCTTCTGCCTGCTCTTGATTGTAAATCGCAACCTGATTCTTGCCTGCTCGCTTGGCATTGTACAGCGCATGGTCACTAAGCTCATACAGCGTATTCAGCTGGATATTGCGCTGTGCCTGTACGGAAACGACACCCAGACTGATCGTATACGGTATAGGTAGAACATGCGAATCACTGTTAGCTACCGTTAACCGAAGCTGCTCCGCAATGCCTCCTGCCTTCGCCTCATCTACATCCGGCAGCAGCACGGCAAATTCATCACCGCCATAGCGTCCGAAAATATAGCGTTCATCCGTAAGCTCAGACAGCCTTTCCTTCAATCGCTCCGTCATATCCTGAAGCACACGATCCCCTGTAAAATGCCCATACGTATCATTAATCGTCTTATACGAATCCACATCGAACAAAATAAACGACACCTGACTCTGCCGCATCGCTAGCTGATGAATCATATTCCGACTCTCGACCATAAAGGTACGCCGATTCAGCACACCTGTCATCTCGTCATAGCTCGCAATCCGTAACAATTCCGCATCTGCCTGCTCCTTGGATAGTAGCACATAGCCAGTATTGCCCAGAATCATGATCATATATAGCGCGATGAATGAGAAGCTCTGGTACAAGCCCTGCGTGAACAAGCCCACCTGCTCCCCCAGATGAATCGCTGCACCCGCACGAAGCAGTAGACTGAGCGAGACGATTCCATATAGAATGCCCATCAGTCGCTTGAGCGTGGAAGCAGCACGATCTGTCGTCATATAATACACTGGATAAAATAAGAACATCGCTGTCGCCACCGACGCGTATACGATACGTGTACCTTCCGATACACCCAGCCCATAGATCAAGGCAAAGCCAGCAATGCATAGCACCGTGCCGATCAGATATAGCTGTTTGAGCCGTTTCGAAAAGACCTGCTGTAGGATAAGCAGCGCACTCGTCTCCAATGCCGCTCCCACGAATAAGAGCGTATTTGCTAATACAATCGACAATAGCTCTGGAACGACACCACGCACAATTAGCAACGCCCATGCAATCGCCTGGATGACCTTGGATAGAAAAAAAGCATTAACCGAACGATCCGGCACCGTATGCTTACGATACGCATTAATTAGAATGACCGTAAAAATATGTCCAAACACAAGCGATATAAAAATCGTCTTCATATCCAGATTGAAGCTCATAATGGATTTCACAACTCCGTGTTTTGCACGGCGCCTCAAGGTTAAAGCTGGTGAACAGGCGCAGCAATACGTACTTGCCAGCCTAAATGGATGACTGTGGACTCAGTATACCACCTTTATCAACGGCAAAGCGCATCATTACAACCCTGTTACCATAAAAATTTTAGATAGATTGCTCCCGATTTTGGAACTGTGCCAGCGCGGTATATTGCTGCTCCAGACTACGGAAGATCGAAACATAGATCGGCAATAGCTGATGATACACATGCGTATGCTCCGGCTTCGGCTCGTGCGCATGGGTGGAGCCGATCATACTGGATACGATATCAAGCGATTCGATGCGTCCCATCCCGTACAGACCGAGCACAACGGCACCGAGACAGGAGCTTTCGATACTTTCCGGTACGATAACCTCCTGATCAAAAATATCCGCCATCATTTGCCGCCATAACGAGGAACGAGCAAAGCCGCCTGTCGCATGAATTTTGGCAGGATGACCGATCTGTTCCTTCATCGCCAGCATGACCGTATACAGATTGAAAATGACACCCTCCAGCACCGAGCGAATCATATGCTCCTTCCGATGCTTCATCGTCAGCCCGATAAAGGAGCCGCGCGCATCCGGGTTCCATAGCGGCGCACGCTCACCTGTCAGATACGGATGGAATAACAGCCCTTCTGAACCCGCCGGTACCTGCTCGGCGATTCGAGTCAACACATCATAGGAATCAATACCGAGTCGCTTCGCCGTCTCTACCTCCGACGCGGCAAATTCATCGCGCACCCAGCGGAACAGCATGCCACCATTGTTCACCGGGCCGCCGATTACCCATTTATCCTCGGTCAGTGCATAACAGAAAATACGTCCCTTCGGATCGGTGATCGGCTGATCAACGACTGTCCGAATCGCACCGCTCGTACCGATCGTCACAGCGACAACACCCAGCTCAATCGCCCCTACCCCTAGATTGGACAGTACGCCATCGCTTGCGCCAACGATAAATGGAGTGTTCACCGACAAGCCCATCAGCATGGCTGCCTCTGAGTTCATTCCTGCCAGCTGATATGTTGTTGGCACCGGGCGAGACAGCTTGGCTGCCGTAATGCCTGCAATATTCAGTGCTTCGGCATCCCAGTCCAGCTCTCGCAGATTGAATAGTCCCGTACAGGAAGCGATCGAATGATCGACGACATATTCACCGAATAGACGAAGGAATACATACTCCTTGATCGAAATGAATTTATGTGTCCGTGCGACCAGATCAGGCTGCTCATCGCTCAGCCACATCAGCTTGGTCAAGGGCGACATCGGGTGAATCGGCGTGCCTGTACGCATATAGATGTCCTGTCCATTTAGCTCATGCTTGAGCTTACGTGCGTACGCTGCACTGCGATTATCCGCCCATGTAATGCAGCGTGTGAGCGGCTTGCCCTGCTCGTCAACAGCAATCAGACTGTGCATCGCCGAGCTAAAGGAGACGAATAGCACCTGCTCGGGCGAAGTACCGCTATCCTTCATCACACCCGCAATCGTATCCATGACTGCACGTAGAATTTCATCAGGGTCTTGCTCTGCCGTTGACGGGGTGGGCGTGTACAGCGGATACCCGATATTCGAGGTTGTCATGACCGTGCCATTTTCCTGAAATAACACCGCCTTCGTACTCGTTGTACCGATATCGACCCCAATCATGCGCATAGCGTCTGGCAGTGCCTCTGTATGTGGTAATGATCCATTTCCATTCGCTGTATCGTTCATCGTCATCATCCTTCTTTCGTAAAATAAATATTGCTTTGAAGATCCATATCGTTATCGTACAAAGCTATCTTCTACTATACGGCTGACTTTGCTCTACCGCCTTCGCAGAAGCATCATGCCGAAACAAAGTAAAGCAGCACGGGAAAGAAGCTCTTCCCCGCCCTGCTCATTCGCTTTTATTTTATACAAACACACTCAAAATCATAATAAAGATTAAGCCGACCACTGACAAAATCGTCTCCATCACCGTCCATGACTTGAGCGTCTGCCCCACCGTCATGCCGAAGAACTCCTTAATCATCCAGAAACCAGCATCATTCACATGAGACAGGATCAGCGATCCAGCACCTGTTGCCAGTACGACCAGCTCAACATTGACCCCGGTGCTTACCGCGAGCACGGGAGCGACAATCCCTGCCGCTGTCGTCATCGCCACAGTTGCCGAGCCTGTCGCTACGCGGATCAACGCTGCCACCAGCCATGCAAACAGGATCACGTTAATATGACTATGGCTGGCAATATCTGCAATCGCTTTGCCGACACCACTATCGATCAGCACCTGCTTGAACGCACCGCCACCACCAATAATCAAAATAATTCCTGCGGTTGGTGCCAGACATTCACTTGTGAATTTGGAAATATCGTCCTTGCTAAAGCCACGTGCAAAGCCCAGCGAGAAGAACGCGAATACTGCCGAGATCAGCAGTGCAATAATTTCATGACCGATAAATTCAGCCACATGAGTAAAGCCATGTACTGCCTCTGGATCCACAATCGATGCAATCGATCCGGTTAGCATCAGAATAACAGGTAGCAAAATTGTAAACAGCGTAATACCAAAGCCCGGCAGCTCACGATCACCCTTGGAAGCAAATTGCTCTGCAAGCTCCTTAGGCGGCTGCACCTCAATGCGGCTACCGATAAATTTACCGAAGATCGGGCCAGCAATAATCGCTGTTGGCAAGCCAACGATCAATGAGTACAGAATCGTACGTCCCAGATTGGCATTGTATGCATCAATCGCGATCATCGGTGCTGGATGCGGTGGCACTAGACCGTGTACAGTAGACAGACCTGCTAGAATCGGAATCCCGATCTTGAGCAGGGACAGCCCTGTTTTACGTGCAACCAGAAACACAATCGGAATTAACAAAATGAGTCCAACCTCAAAGAAAACCGGAATCCCGACGATAAAGCCGACCAGCATCATCGCCCAGTGCACACGTTTCTGACCAAAGCGATCAATCAGCGTGGTCGCGATACGCTCAGCACCGCCGGATTCAGCCATCATTTTACCAAGCATCGTACCGAGACCGATAACGATGGCGATCGTACCAAGCGTGCCGCCCAATCCACCCGTAACGGATTTGATCAGGTCTTGCGGATTCATCCCTGCCAGCAAACCGAGCATCAGTGCAGACAGCAATAGCGTAACGAACGGATTCCATTTAAATTTGGCGATCAGCACGATCAGGAAGACGATCGCAATCAGCGTCCACACGAGTAGTGTGGCATTATGACTAAGTCCAAACAATTGATCCAAGGAAATGACCTCCCTATGAAAATTTTCAGATTCTTTTTTTGCAAATTTGAAATGTTTTTCGTAAGTGGATAGAGCGCTTACAATAATGGTTTAGTATGGTGGTTATTGTATACTTGTCGACAAGTTGGAGCTGGTAAATGATTTAACTGGGTGATCTGGGTGACTGGTGTGATGTAGAGTGGCACCACTCCGGTAAGGAATAAGGGAACGGACTCGGGTGGAGCCGCGGGAATCTACGGATTAGGAATGAATTGTAGATTCCCGCCCCTCCAAAGCAGTAAGATATTTTGCTTCGCAAAAATCACTTCTCATTGAACCTCGTGTTAGGAGACCGCTAACACGATAAATCGTCCTTTTCCCTTATTTCCTTACCTCCGTTCTTTGCGGGTTGCAGCATGAAGGCATTCGGGCATTCGGGCATTCGTTGAGCAAGTGTATCGCAATAATTGTTTGCTAGTTTGTTTGCTTCATACTGCTAAACTCAAATGCGTATCTCTCGAAACTGATACGCTCTGAAAGTTATTGGGATCGCTAGCATCCTCAAACCCTTAAGAAGACTATAGACTGTAGGTCACGCATAGAGCTTAGATATTTAAATGTAATAGCGTGCAATATAAACGGTATCCTACTTGCAGAAAGCAAAAGTATAGAGCTTAGAGCTGGCAGAATGTAATCTACCATCTACAGTTTTGTTTTAGCTACAGTTCTCTTTTAGCCAAGTGTCTTATTTTAGCAGAGTATTATTTTGCTTATGCAAAAGCATTTTATTCGGGCATAAAAGCATACTAAGCAGTTCCTATGTTTGTATAGCAAAAGTATAGACTAAACTGCAAACTGGCGCTCTACGAGCCAGGAGAATGATCCGACCGACATTGGGCAGCTGCATATGATGAACTGCAAGCTGGCGTTCCTTGCTACTTTATGGCAAAGTGCGGCTTAATGTTTGGGCGGAGTCCTTAAAATAATCGTCGACGGCGCGGCGGATGACTTCGGCATCCTGTGAGCGGAGTCCGTTTAGGATTTTGTAGTGCTTGTCGGCGACCCAGTTCATGCGTTCTTCTCCAGTTTGAAAGCCTTTTTCGGTGGTGATCAGGATGACAGTCATGACGATCTGGCGAATGCTGTTCCAGAGGTGAATCATGCGCTGGTGCTGTGCCTGCATGACGATCATTTCGTGGAACATGAAGTCCTGATAGGCAAAATCTACATAGTCGCCATGCTTGACGGCTAGCTTCATTTTGTCGATGGTTCGATCCAGTTGGACGAACAATGCTTCATGATCGCCCTCGGCCAGACGGTGCTGGACAAAGCTTTCGATTAGGTAGCGCACATCGTACAGCTCGTTGACATCCTCCAGATTCAGTCCGAGCACAACCGCGCCCATACGTTCCAAACGAATCAAGCCTTCGCTGGATAGTGCCTTGAGTGCATCACGTACAGGCGAGCGACTGCTGCCGAAGTCAGCCGCGATCCGATTCTCTGAAATGATCTCTCCCGGCTTGATCGTTTCATTTATAATTTGCAGTCTGAGCTCACAGGCAATCGCTTCTCCGCGAGAAGCGCCCTGTAGCCAGGCGGATGGATATTGCATCGTTAACGTCCCCTTTTGTGCATAATCGCTGATGAACAGGCAGGTGTACAGACAGAGAGCGACATGCATGCTGTATGAATAGCTGTAGCCTATGCCGTACAGCCTCGCATCAATGTGACTTGCCATATAGTTCGATTTTAGCACAATCCGGTAATGTGAATATAACGTTTTCAATGATCGATCGCATCGTGCAGCTCATGGAGCAGGGAATCTCTGCGTGCCTCCAGTGTAGCTCTAATTATGCTGTAACGCCCCCTCTATCAAATAAGATCAAATCCGTATGTGTGCGGTGTCTCGTTTCTATATTTTCGAAAGAAAACAGCCGCGTAAGAAGAATCCGGTGAAAAGAATAAATTAAGATAACAGATCATTTTGTTGTGTACTTGTATACAACTTTAAAACTTTGATTTTTATCTTACTACTCTAATTTGGGAATGTAAAGCTTTTCATGTAAGCGTTCTATAAATTATTTGCTACAATTTTAGAATTCGAATCCTGCGAATATAGACTTTAAATAAAGTGAAAATTTAACATATATATGTTCATTATGGATGCTCTACGTTAAACTATTACAATGAGAATAACGAGAAAACAACTTTATAGGATGTTGAAAATCACAGCAATTGCAGGCGTAATCCTGCTAGGAATAGTTCGTTTATTCCATGACTTTGATACTCCCACCAAACGTGTACAGCCAGAAAATTTAAATGCTTTTATCCAAAAAGAGAATATACTCAATCCTAAAATCATCCGTCTCATTGATTCCAAATCCTACCTATTTTCGGATGAAATGAATACCATATATGTATATGAAGGTAATGGAAATTCAAAAATTAGTTATGGAGTTCCCAGAGATGGAGTTGTTTTCGGAGGGCTAGAAAAAGGTTCGTTTGGCTTGATTATTCACAATAATGATATTCTGCAACATGGGAGTTATTACAGATTAATTATTGATGGGGAGAGTAAAACGTACGATTACAATCGTGAGAGTAATCTGATTGTGCAAGACAATCGAATATGGAACCCAGTTCCACAGGTGACCATTGAGTTTTTAAGCAAACAAAGAAAGACACTATTCAAGCAAACCTTTTAGATCAAATAAGATTTTTAAAAAGAAGGCGTTCAATAGAGCGGCCTTTTTTTATTTATAATTTCAGCCGTAGAGAAGGACAACGATACTCACATCGCTAACACTGGAAAATTTAAAACATTAATATCTAGTCCATACAACGATAGCAAAACAATATTTTAGAAGAAATGAAAACAACTCGCACTCTTCATTTAATTAAGAATGCGAGCTGCTCACTGATAATAGACTTTATTTATAATTTAAATCGACCTGCCTGGGCATCCTTTTCCCTTACTCCGACTCCCCATTCAAATAATTAAAGAACGGCTGATCTACCCAGAAGTCGTAGCCTGTAATCGTCGCGTCAGGTGCCAGCTTGCGGAAGCCGTCGCGGATTGCTTGTGCTTTATCAGTTAACGAGAACGATTGAGCATAATAATTACCCAGTGTAATCTTCGTATTTGAAATCACCGGATAGCCAGACAGCTCGGTTGGCGAATAGTATAGCGGCTGCCACCAGGAGCTATAGATCAGCGGTGCAGTCGTGTTGCTATTCTTTTTCGCATAGGTGGAAATGATCTTATTAAAGCGTTCCTTATCTGCGATCGTATTGAACTCAAACTGAATATCGTACTCCTTCGCATAAGCGATATAGTTACCATTTTCGATCTGAGTCACTTTGTAATCCGGTGTTTCCTTTGGTGTACCCCATTCCTTGAGATAGATAAATGCAGAGGTCTTGGGCTGGAACTGAACATCTGCATCGATGCCCTCACTGCGCAGCAAGCCGATCAGCTGTACCGCGTGCTTAATATCATCATGTCCATACGTAAGCGTCAGGCTATCGATAAAATTGGAATCATAACGGCTATCCTTGAGGTTGTAGCCAGTCACCAGATTGTTACGAAGCGCCTGATCCACAATTGTACGCAGCTCAGGAGCCTCGATCAAATCCGCTGTACGGTAAGCCGCATATAGCTTCTCGTAAATGTCGCTATCGCTGGTGCGTCCAATCTCATTTTTGTATTTGCCCAGACTGGTTAGCGTTTTACCCAGCAGCACGTTTGCGGTATTGCGGTCGATCGCCCCACCCTTGCGCAATGTCGGATATAGACTCTCCGGTACGACCCCGGTATCGATCGCTGCTGCCAGCTCCTGTGCTGCCTGTCCCTGTACGCGATCCTTGGCGATGCCTGCCTTTGCCAGCGCCGCATCTACCTTTGTCTGCGGATATGTATAGGCGAGTTCCTTGAAGCCAGCCGCTTTTACTGCGATGAATACGGCTGCGTATACGCTCAGTGCATCATTCGCATGAACCGTTTGATCTGACAAAATGCCTTGCTGGGCGAGAGCTACCGCTGCATCATATGCCGCATCGCCAGACTTGAGATCGGTAAAGGTCGGTGTCTTCGCTTCTTCCGTCGATGCGGCTGGAGCTGGCACAATAGCAGCAAGCGCACGTAAAAAGTCGCCTCGTTTCACCAGCTGTGGAAGCTGAATATTGTATTTCGCTTGCAAAAATTGGGCGTAATCTGCTGCCGTTTCCTGATGTGGGGTAATGCTGTTCGCCTTTGCTGGAGTTGCCGCTGGTGTCTTCGTTGGAACTGCTGCGGGTGCTTTCGTCGGTAGTGACTTTGCAGGTGTCTCGGCTACAGCCGCAAATGTGGATGGAGTAGGAACAATACCTGCTCCTAAAATAGCAGGTGCAGCAACCAGTGCAGCGAGCGTGAAACGGGTCATCTTTTTCAAGGGAACGCCTCCTCAGATAGGGTAATCATGGGAAATACACAGGATATTCCAATTCTTATAATTCCGATGCGAATTAAAATATTGCAATGAATTTAGCATGAATAAATATGCAGTGTCAACGAAAAAATAAGCCAGCTACAAAGTAGCTGACTCCAACATATAGAGCTTGCTGATTCGCTTGTGGCTTTTATGTATAAAATGAACCTAACCTGAGCCTTCGCTTACACAGTCTCCTCTACTGCTTCCATGTATTCATACCTGTATGCATAGTACCCATCTGTTATGCAAGATAGCTACGATGTCCACACCGATACACATACACGGGCGTATGATACCAGTCTGAGCACAAAATAATCTGCTCTGGTTCCCACTCTGGTACTGCAAAACAAGCGCTAATCACATACGTATGGGGACGACAGCACTGCTCCAGGATCGGACGAAGCTTGCGCATAGCACCCGGAAACAAATAGCAGACGACAATATCTGCTTGTTCATAGGGATACAGGTAGATATCACCCTGCTGAAATTGAATATTCGTACGCTTCCATCTGCTCAGTAGTCGAGAGCAAAATAGAGGCAATGGCGAATTCTCAATACCAGTTATACGAATATTCGGATTATTCTGAATGATGTGCAGAGCGAGCGTCCCCCAGCCTGAGCCTGCTTCGATGACTTGCAGAGGAGTTTCCGAAGTGGTGCGAGATAGCGGCTCAACTGGCGGGCTGGATTTGGATTCGATTGGTCGGGCAGATGATATCATGGAGTCAGTAAACAATGCTAGCGAATCGGTAGCAGATGAATGCGATGTTGACCAAACTGACTGTGCCTTGTCCGGTTCCACTTCCGTAGCTATCTGCCTCGATATCTGTGGCATCTGCTGTGTAATCGTATCGATCTTGTCTTGCTGCAACTGTATAATTCGTTCAGCCGCAAGGCCCACCTGCTCGCTCATTGTACGGCGGACTCGGGCTGATGCGGGCATCGGTGATATTCCATTTCGCCAGCTATAATATACAAGTACAAGCAGCGCTGGAATTGCCAGCATAATGACTACGCATAACACTACTATTCCGTAGAAACCCAATTCGCTCTCCCCCCCTATCGCTTTAGCAGCTCCGATTGATTGTTTATACAAGTATTTCACGATATGTAGTCCGTAGTCCGTAGTCCGTAGTCCGTAGTCCGTAGTCCGTAGTCCGTAGTCCGTAGTCCGTAGTCCGTAGTCCGTAGTCCGTAGTCCGTAGTCCGTAGTCCGTAGTCCGTGCCAAGGATACGATGGATCGCTCTCTCATGCAACATTAACAAAAAAGTGCTGCCGAAGAAATCGACAGCACTCTTTTACCTCATGTTTATTCTAAACCTCATCAGCACGCAATCGACACGGTACAGCTTACCGTCAGGTCACCGCAGAAGGGGGAATGCTTTGACCTTGGACATCTGTGTAAGTCTGTCTGGTTGTCCTTGTCTGTACTGGATGAGTCCTGCGATCAGCCCTTGACCGAACCACCCAGTAAGCCACGTACAAAGTACTTTTGCAGTGCGAAGAACACAGCCAGCGGTGTCAGCATCGAGATGAATGCAGCCGATGTGAGCAGATGCCAGTCGTTACCACGCGAGCCGACCAGGTTGGCGATACTCATCGACAGTACCTGCACCTCTGGCTGAGAGCCGAGGAAGATGAGGGAAACGAGGTAGTCGTTCCATACCCACAGGAACTGGAAGATAGAGATCGATGCCAGCGCAGGTACAGACAGTGGCAGGATCAGTCTGGAGAAAATGGTGAAGTTAGTCGCTCCATCCATAAACGCCGATTCAAACAGATCCTTTGGCAGCTGACTGATCGAGTTGTACATAAAGTAGGTGATCAGCGGCAAGCCAAACGCGGTATGCGCCATCCAGATCCCAAAGTACGTCCCGTTCAAGCCGAGTGTCGTATAGTCGCGCAAAATCGGAATGAGTGCGACCTGAAGCGGCACAACGAGCAGCGCGATAATCACGATGAAGAAGATATTACGTCCTCGGAACTTCAGCCAGGCAAACGCATACGCGGCAAAGGAAGCGATAAAGATCGGAATCACCGTTGATGGAATAACGACAGCAATCGTATTCCAGAACGAGCGTCCCATCCCGCTACCCTGCTCGGTTTTGATCGTGCCGTCAGGCTGTGTGATTTTGTATTGTTTACCGCCAAGCACGGTTTCATAGTTTTGCAGGGTGAAATCGGTCGAAGCGCCCCATTTCTTCTCCTGCACATCCAGTGTGCGTGCACGGCGATTTTCCCAGATCAGGCGCTGACCATCTACTTCAACACCAGCCTTGAGCTGATCATCGGAGAATGTTTTACCATTCACCGTGATCGGCTTACGCAGATCGGTATCGCGATCCAGCTTGAGCTGACTGACCGTATCCCACTGACGATGCGGGAAGACTGTCCACCAGCCACTTTGCAAAATATCTGCTGCTGGACGAACGGAGGAAATGAGCAAGCCCAGTGTCGGAATGAACCACACAATACAGATGATACCCAGCACCAGATTGACGATCCAGTTGGCTTTGCGTTTTTGTCCCTTGACTTTGGCTTTACGCATTACAGGCTTCCTCCCTTCTTCAGCTGACGCACGTTCAGGATAATGACCGGAATAACGGCAATGAGCAGCACAATCGCCAGCGTGGAGCCGTAACCCGCATTTTGATACATGAACAGCTGACGATAGAACTCGGTCGCTACAACCTCGGTGCCGTATTGACCGCCCGTCATGATCATGACCACGTCAAAGATTTTCAGGGTGAACACGATGATGGTCGTCGTAACTGCCAGTACCGTGCTGGAGATCACCGGAAGCATAATTTTGAAGAAGATGCGAATCTCGCCCGCACCGTCCATCCGTGCTGCTTCCAGCATATCCTCGGGAATCCCTTTGATCGCAGCCGAGAAAATAACCATCGCAAATCCCGTCTGCATCCACACGAGGATGACGATCAGGAACAGGTTATTCCACGGCTGCACCATACTAAGCCAGCCCTGCGGCTGAAAGCCCATATTCACGATAATCGCATTCAGTAGACCGATCTGATCGGCACCTGGCTGATAGTAGTAAATGAACTTCCAGATAACGCCTGCCGCAACGAACGAGATCGCCATCGGCATGAACACAACAGCCTTCGCCAAACGCTCAAAGCTACTACGATCTGCCAGTACGGCGATCAGCAGTCCGAGAATAACGCAAGCGAGTGTACCGAATACGACCCACATCAGGTTGTTGCGAAGCGCCGTTACCAGCAGTCGATCGGTAAAGACCGCTGCAAAGTTAGCAAACCCGACAAACTGAGTAGAATCGGCATTGAAAAAGCTTAAATACAGCGTACGCAGTGTTGGCAGGAATAGCAGCCAGCCAAGCAGCAATACCGCTGGGCCAACGAACACATACGGGATAACGCGATCCTTCCACTTATCTGGATATTGCTCAACGACCCAGTTCAATGAGAAATAAATCGAGTAGATCCCTGCTAATCCCCAGATGACCGCAAGCAATGCGTTGACCATTGGCGGCAGATCAGAGCCTCGAAAAAATAGGAAGATTAGCGTATGCAGACCCAGATTCAGTAACGGAACAAGGATGGATAACAGTATAACTTTGGGCGTGAATCGTTGATTCGAACGCGTATCCATTGTTTTGCTTACGTCCATTGGCTTTCCCCCTTCAGCAATTTGCAAACAAGCCACGAAAATAGGCTCTAATCAAACCAAAGCGGACCGAATCAATCCCGGTCCGTTTTGGCGGTTGGTCTCAATTGGTATTCACCGGTTTATTTTTTCCAGCCGGCTTGAATTTCTTGCATCGCTTGATCCAGGTTAGCTGTACCACTTACGTAGTCCGTCATACCTTTCCAGAACGTACCTGCACCAACAGAACCAGGCATCAGGTCAGAACCATCAAAGCGGATTGTTTTTGCAGTTTGAACGAATTCGGACATACGGCGCTCTTGCTCATTAGCGAACCAATCGTCTGGTGTACCGTTCATTGGAGGCGTTACACCACCGGATTTGATCCAGCTTTGCAGAGATTCAGCAGTTGTGAAGAACTCCATTACTGCACGTACTTCAGGACGGTCATTGAACATGGCATAGATATCACCGGAGATCAGTGCTGGTGTACCGTATTGTGCATCGATCGATGGGAACGGGAACCAGTCGTAATCTTCTGGCTTCACGCCTTCAGGAATAAAGGAAGTGATGAATCCAGCTTGACGGTGCAGCCATGCTTTTGGAGGATTCGTGAACAGTGGAGCAATCGCATCACCGAAGTTCGTTGTTGCGATGGAGCTACGACCACCGTATACATAATCCTTGTTGAACCAGATCTGGGACATTTTCTCGACTGCGTTTTTCACGATTGGATCGGTGAATGGCAGCTCGCCTTTTACCCATTTGTCATAGTTTTCAGGAGTTGTTGTACGCAGCATGATGTCCTCTACCCAGTCGGTAGCAGGCCAGCCTGTTGCCGCACCACTCTCAATACCGATACTCCATGCAGGGTCGCCATCCGCAGCGATCTGCTCGGTCAGCTTCATCATTTCATCCCATGTTTTTGGTACAGTGTAGCCTGCTTCGTCGAAGGCTTTTTTGTTGTACCATACAAGGCTTTTCACACTGCTACGTGCCCATACACCAGCAGTGATGTCTTTGTCTGGACCCGCCATTTGCGCCATATCCAGCCAGCTTTGTTTGTATTGTTTCTTCATATAATCGGCATCCATGAATGTGGATACGTCGATAACTTTACCTGCTTTTGCGAAAGTTTCCAGCAGACCTGGTTGTGGGAAGTCAGCGATATCCGGTGCGTTACCACCGTTTACGCGAACGTTGATCGTCGCTTCAAACTCTTTGGAGCCTTCATAAGCGATATCGATGCCAGTTGCATCTTCAAATGCTTTGATACTCGCATTGAATTTCTGCTCATCCGCGTCTACGAATGGCCCGTACATCGTAACCTTTTTACCTTTGTATTCACCATTCAGTGCCTTTTCCAGATCGGAGCCGGCAGGCACCTGTGCTGTTTTGATCAGATCTGAACCGCTTGTTGTTGCTGTTGTACCGGTTGTGCCTTCGCTGCCAGTCTGCGTACTGCCAGTTGTCCCCGCGCTGTTACCTCCTGAACATGCACTAAGCACTACGGAGAACAGCAACACCAGCATTAAACTTAAAGAACCATTTCTTTTCAGTTTACTCTGTTTCATGGACTCAACCCTCTCTTTTGATATGATCCCTTTTTTTACGATGTACAAGCACCAAACATCTGACTACAAATAGATAATTTTTACTTTTATCCCATTTTCTTATTTTTATCAGGAAAAGTAAACAATAATTTGATAGCGATTACAAAATTTTATCAAATTCTTGCGTTCGTTTAATTATCCTGATATTTTGCAGTGACTTTGAGAATAAGTTATCTATCTGTAAGCGTTTACAGTTGTTCGCAAGAACATTTTATGATATCGCTTGCAGATAAGCAATCCTTTTTTCACAAATGAAAATAATATTTTTTGTCCTTATCTTTCATCAGCAAAATAGTTAATCATAAGCATATTTAAAAATCATACAAAAAAGTGAATTTGGGCTCATTGTGAATTGAGAAGTATGTATAATTTTAAATTTTAATAAAGCCTGTTATATCAAGGTTTTTTCGCGATTTTTGTATTTTATTTTGTCCTACCATCACCCTAAAATGACCGATTCCTTTTTTGGGCGATTCGACAATTGTGGAACCAATTCCATTTTTGCTACAAAATAAGATGCAACTCCAAGCACAAACGATTGCACAAAAAATTACTTTTCCTTATTTGCCTCCACAGGTTAAGGATCAAAATTAGGAAGCAAATGGACGTCATTTACATCCAGTAAGTTGCAAGATTCTGCTCATTTATGCTCGATATGAGCAGTAGAGGATGGAGATCAGAGTGCTGTATAGATGTGAATACGTAGGCTCGTAA
Source organism: Paenibacillus hunanensis (assembly GCF_034055775.1). Taxonomy (NCBI): domain Bacteria; kingdom Bacillati; phylum Bacillota; class Bacilli; order Caryophanales; family Paenibacillaceae; genus Paenibacillus; species Paenibacillus hunanensis. The sequence continues at coordinate 5,437,998 of NZ_CP139194.1, forward strand.
ATGTAAATAACACTTTCTTGCTATATAAGGTTCATTTGATATGTATAAAGAAAAAAGCGAAAAATCATTGTTACGTCCCTTTTCCCTGATCTATACGGGACTGGACAGGATTATCACAGTAGACACATCTGTTTTATTGCTCATTCGCGTTTCAGAGAGCGTTTACAATGTCTAATATGTCATTATGGCCACATGTTATAGGAAAGGGAGATGAACGAAATGACACAACATAAACGACTTGGTAAAAGTGATCTGCTGGTGAATCCGATCGGACTTGGTGCGAATGCGGTAGGCGGTCACAATCTGTATCCGAATCTCGATGAGGAGGCAGGCAAGGAGGTTGTGCGCACAGCAATTGCGCATGGACTGAACTTTATTGATACAGCATTCATTTATGGACCTAAACGCTCCGAGGAGCTAATCGGTGAGGTGCTCAAGGAGGTCGGTGGACGCGACAAGCTGGTCATCGCTACCAAGGGTGCGCATAAGTTTACCGAGCAGGGCGATGTGACCTTCGATAACTCGCCAGCCTTCCTGCGTGCGAGTGTGGAAGGCAGTCTGGAGCGCTTGCAGACGGATTATATCGATCTGTTCTACATCCACTTTCCGGATGAACATACACCAAAGGACGAAGCTGTTGGCGAGCTGAAAAAGCTCAAGGACGAGGGTAAGATTCGTGCGATTGGGGTCTCCAACTTCTCGATTGATCAATTGAAGGAAGCGAACAAGGATGGGCATGTCGATGTACTGCAATCCGAATACAATCTGTTCAAGCGTTCGGCAGAGCAGGAGCTATTGCCATATACTGCTGCGAACCAGATTAGCTTCATTCCTTATTTCCCACTGGCATCCGGTCTGCTGGCTGGTAAATACAATTCCGATACACGCTTCGATGATCTGCGTGCCAAAGATCCGCTATTCGCAGGCGAGACATTCCAGCAAAATCTGCAAAAGGTGGATATGCTTCGTCCGATCGCTCAGGCAAAAGGCATCGAGGTCGCTCATCTGGTGCTCGCATGGTATCTGACACGCGAATCGCTGGATGCGATCATTCCAGGCGCGAAGCGTGCAGAGCAGGTGCTTGATAATCTCAAAACGCTGGATGTGAAGCTGACCGCGCAGGAGATTGAGCAGATCGATCATATTTTCGGCTGAGACCTGGGCTGAATGTGTGGGCATAAGTCGTGAGTAATGCAGAGAATATGATTTTATAGAAGTGTTACGTTGCAGCATCGGGATAGCGCGGTAGGCGCTGTTCCGGTGCTGTTTTGGTTACTTTTAATTGTAATCGAATAGGTGATAGTGAATGAGGATTGGCATAAATAAGAGCAACTTAATATAAAATACACATTCATTAAAATACAGAAATTAATCATAATTAAAGTACAGTAATTGTATAATAAAAAGATAGCACGCAGTATACAATAAAATCTGAAGGAGATGATCTTATATGACTGCTTCATTTATTATGATATTACTTTATTTACTTTTTTTATTCGTTGCTATTACTACATCAACTTTTGTCATAATAAAATATATACGCAAAAATAAACAGCTCCACTCTGAGCAACAGGTAGCATTCACTTCTCATAAAGAAAAATAGACTATTGTACATACTATAAAATATTCAAATAAAAGGCTGTGCCATGTTATTTTCGGGAACAGCTTTTTTATTTTCCAACTCATGCTGTAGGCGAATGACATCTGTCATTTACAGCAAATAATCCTTTATCCGTTTTAAAAATAGGGTTCCACTGTCGCGATCACATACATAGTCACGAATTAAATACTCTATTCATTTTGTAAAAACAAAAAAAGACCATCCAGCATTATGCTGGATAGCCTCCTCCTGGTGGCGGCCATGAGCCGAGTAGACGGCGGATGATGACGATCTCACCAAGATGGTACGTATTGTGTGAAGCGATATTACGTAAGAATCCCGCAACGGTCTCCGTTGGGATGAGTGCCAGTGGCTGGGCAAGCTCCAGCGTACGTGCGAGTTCACAGGCAGTATCGATGCCTTGCAGGAAATCGTCCAGCACAACTTGCCAGCTTGCTTCGTCTGCGGCATTCGTTTGCTGTGGCCAGCTATCGGCTACGGCTGGTGGGCGTGCAGGCTGTTCGCCGCGAACATGAGCCAGCATGAAGTCTTGCCAGTAGCTCATATGGCTAACTAGCTGATAGATCGTATAAGGCAGACCTTCTACCTGCTCGCCTGCCAGCTTCAGATTGATATCGGATAGCGCGCGAGCAATCGGTAGATGACCGCGCTCGCCGACCAGAGATTGAACTAACGCTCTGGAAAAGGCTTGTTCTGCTGCGTCACTCATGTGAATTTCGCTCCATTTCTAGTCGTTGTAAAGGTATAAAGTATGCTGGATAGGATTGGATACTAGTCTTCCTACCCTTTAATACGATGCATACCCTATCGCTTGGGATTGCTAGCTTACTGTATCCCATTCACTTTTGAATTTCAACCTGAGCGGATGAAGGGCTCGCCTGACTGACAAAACGGAAGGTCAGCAGTGGCCCATTCTCATCCGATTCGAACGGTTCTTCATCGTATTTATAGCTCGTATAGTCTGCGAGTAGCTGACGCCAGAAACGACGGGTGTGCATATTGCGCCCGGTAGGATTCGTATGCAGCGCCCAGCGACCGGAAAAGCTATCAAATACGTATTTGGCCGCCTGCTGTGCGATGCCTTTCCCGCGAAATGGACGCATCAGGAAAAATTCATGCAGGAAGTATTCTACCTGTTCGCCTGCTGGCACATATGGTGGGGTCGATACAAGCGCAAAGCCTGCTGGAATGCCGTTCACTCGAATGAGAAACGGGAATAGCACGCCGGGATGACGCCACCAGATTTTGAAGACGTCACTTTGCTGCGCAAGTGTAGCACAGCAATCGTCCTCCTCGAATACACCATACCGATTCGGCAGGCGCTCCCAGATCTCAGACAGATCATATAGATAGAAAGGATACATATTGCAAATAATATATTTGTCCGCAGCAGGGCAAAGCTCCACCTGAATGTTTTGCTCCTGTTCCACAACTGCTGGCTCGATATTCGAATCGATGTTCATATAAGTCTCCTGTTTAGCCGAGGACTTAACGCCCTCCATTTTTACCACGTCCGCCTCCACGATTATTCATTTTATTGAACGTAGAGGGGCTGGTATGGTTTTTGCCTGCGTGTGTCTTATTCGTGCTGTTCTTATTGCTTTGGTTGGTGCTATTTTTGCTAGCAACTGATTGGTTATTGCTGCTCTGCTTGCCTGGAATACCTTTGCCCTTAGCTGCTGGCTTGCCCTGCGCGGCTTGGTTACCTCGCTGCTGTGAGGCACCTGTTGCTGTTCTAGCTCCTGCTCCCGTCGATGACTTGCGTAATTGAGCTGCGGTGTATTGCAGTGCCTCCATCGCCTGTTTGACAAACGCACGATTTTCCGGCTCCCATTCATGGGGATCATCCATAAAGGAGTCCTCGATAAACTCCTCCAGCCCGTCTGCCAGCTTGCGCTGATCTGGCGCACTCTTGCCTCGTAGTACCTGTATGGCGGCACGCATCGTGCGACACGACTGCTGCACAAATGTATAGTCATCTCGATCCCACGCCTGCGGATTATCCATATCGTAAAAAGCGATCCATTGCTCTATTAATGAAGCAGCCTGCTTCGCGTCCATCTGTGGCATATTCATTCTCCGTTTCATTACAGCGGTAGCTGCACATGTTAATTGTCCGGTATGCCGCGTTGGATGGGCATCCGGTTCCATGCTACCATTGTAGCGGCTATAATGGGTGGCGTACAGTGGGTTAGCTAGGGTACAAGGTGGTACAGGTTTAAAGCTTTGTTGGGTTGGTGCGTCTTTGGTTCACTTTGCGCTGCATTTGTGCTGGGTGCGTACATCACTTGCGGGAAGGAATAAGGGAACGGACTCAGTGGAGCCGCGGGAATCTACTGGATTAGGAGTAAATGTAGATTCCCGCCCCTCCTCAGAGGTAAGATATTTTGCTACGCAAAAATCACTCTTCATTGAACCCCGTTTTAGAAAATCGCTAACACTGCAAGTCATCCTTTTCCCTTATTTCCTTCCCTCCGTTCCGTGCTGCTCGCAGCATATGTTGTAAAGGGCTAAGACTCTCACTGCAAGGACAGACACAATAGAAATAAGAAAGATTGCTAAAAGTGGATCATTTCGTTTTTTTCACTCTTAGATTCAGTTCTTAAATGTATCAGAGATGAAGCAGGCGCTAACATCCACTTGTACGGGTGGGAGGTAGCAATAAGAACTTTACTTTAAGAACCTTGAATGTAGTGAAGCATCTGATGAGGTTGAAGAATGTTTTACATGCTTTATTTGATGTTAGTTTGTAATTCTATTCCCTCGCTGCATATCCATATTACGCGCATCACGTTGTACCTTCCTTCTTCGCTCATTATCGCGTCAGCTATCGGTCTGGTGAGATGAGCCGAGTTGTTGTAATTGGTGGGAAAGGTAGGTATTTACGCCTTTGGGGCGTTTTAGAGCGAGCTTGTACATGGCTTTGGCGACGGTGGTGGCTTGGATGGGTTTGTATTTGGATAGCCCTCCTCGCAGCAGGGGCGATACTACGCTGGAAATAGCGGCAGCCGTGCGTTCGCCGAGTCGGAATTCTTTGCGTTCTCCTAGTAGCAGGGAGGGCTGGACGATGGATAGGGATGGGTAGCCGAGTGTAGATAGTTGCTGCTCTAGCTCGCCTTTGATACGGGAATAGAAGATGCGTGAGTTAGCATCTGCTCCCATGGCGCTGATGAGCAGGAAGTGTTCGGCTCCCCTTGCCCGGGCTAGCTCAGCCAGTCGGAGCGGGTAGGTGACATCGATCTGGTACATGCGCTCCTGGCTGCCTGCTTGTTTGATCGTAGTGCCGAGGCAGCAATATACATCGGTGGCTTGCCATGTATCCGCATGCTGGTCTAAATGATCGTAATCGGTCACGATCTGCTCAACCTGTATATACGACTGCCAGTCTGGTACGATTTGGCGTACAAGCACTTTGATACGGTCATAGGTTGGTTCATGGACGAGGATATCGACCAGCGAGCGCCCGACCAGACCTGTAGCGCCTGCGACGAGTGCTATGCGTTCTGTCAGTTTACTTCCCCTCCATTCTGTCTGCTAGTATCCATTATGCTGTGTGTTGTGGCTCGATCGGATCGCTCGCTTGCTATGTTTTACTCGTATCGCGCTTCCCTTAGAGTGCTTCCTGTAAAACGATTGGAAGAAGCGTTTCGTTTGTACCTCTATTCTTTATCCCTATACCTATCTATCAGGTGATCTCTCGATCATATTCCATCCCTATATCTCGATTCCTGTATAGCGTCTTCCTTCATATATTTCCTTCATATCATTCGTATGTGTAATTGCAGTTCTGTTATTTATACATGTGTATACCCGAATGCGCAGATGCTGCGTCATTCGGGTGTCAGGCTATGATGCTGCTCAGAGCAAAAAGGCGACACTGCCGCCATTCGTGTGCACAATATGATCGGCACCCAGTCCTCTGTAGATCATGCGTGAATTACTGCTTTCGGTAATAACGTAGATCGGCTCGCTTGTCCATGTACGGCACATTTGGATATACCGACAGCAGAGCGGCAGGCTGCGTTCAAATAGATACACTTTACCGACAGCTAGCTGTGGAATGGTCCATTCGTCCTGGCGCTGTGTATCGAGCAACAGCACATGAGCCACACCCATTCGTTCTAGTTTTACCTTTTCTGCATAGCTATTTACGATCGCGGCAAAGGCAATTCCTTTGACCTTGAGCAGCTGCATAAACTGCTCCCCTGCACGCGTCGCTGGAGATACCAGCACATACTCCTTAGGCAACTCCGATTCCTGCTCCAACTCCATCTCTTTCTCCTCCAATTGTGTGAAGGCAAACAAAAAAGAAGCTGCACAAGAGGTTTTCTCGCCAGCTTCTCAGGCATTCCGCACGCAGACATAGCTGCGCTTACCGGATGTCATGATCATTGTCGCCTCTCTTATATTCAGCTTACGAGGTTAGCTGACGGATTCGGAAGTAAGAGTCTCCCTACAGATAGCAGTCGATCTTAATGGATCGCTGCGATACCGATTCACCCCTGAACAGTCTGTGATGGCTGTTCGCTGGTTCCCCCGCTCCCCGGCTACAGAGCGTCTTCTCTGCGGCTCGGACATTAAGCTGGTTACGGCGCCAATATAGATGTCGTACACCGTAATTTATGAACTTGAGACGAATCATACTCCCCTGTTCAGGCAAAGTAAAGACGAGCGGTTTCGCATTTGGTGTCAATTTGATCATTTCACAGGACAAAATGATCGTTTACCTTCTATTTTCGCTTATTTACACATTATTATTCACGTATACTAGCTTTTTGTATAAAGTAAAGCAAAACCGAGCATTATCGAACTAATGGCATGAATAAAGGGAATGAATCCGATTACATGCATAGCAGCTGACTTAAATGACGGTCTATAGACTTTATCTGGCATTTACGTTGCCTGCAAAATGCCCTATGATGGCTGACAACTAAACCTCACATTCAAAGGAGTGTATGTACGTATGTTATCTGCTGTTGCCACCCTGATTCAGCCTACGGTTGATTCGCAGCTCGTTCCGGTTCATGCTCGTGTTCAGCGGATGGAGCTATTTGTATATGATCAGGCGAAGCTCGCATTGCCAGAATCTTGTCGTCCGCTACATTGTGGCTTGCTGCGCCTATCCGGTGGCGGAGCTACAGGCTGGGCAGAGTTTGAGTTTTCGGATGGATCGGCGCATCTGGATCTAATCAAGTGGGGGCAAGTGTTCCGTCGTCTCAAGCACGTGGAAGCAGCAGAAGCCAGAATCCTTATTCACCAATACGAATCCCTATGGGGCTTCACACGCACCCATCTGGCAGCAGAAGCACTCACCGCATGGCACAAAGCGCTGTCGGAAGGTGTCTCAGGGGCAGAATCAGGTATAGAGGCTTCATCTTATATGACAGGATGGACAGGATTACCGACTGAACGGGAATTTCTCAGCTATTATTGTCAGTCTTATTATTCTTTTTGAGCCATGCTGGTTAAGTGTCTATAAAGGGCGACTGGCAGCAAGCAAATAGATATTTATATCATTGTGGGCATCAGCTATCTGTATATTAACGCATGTTCAAAGTCTGTACTGGCATCTTGTATTTTTTCTATGGCGATGTTGCTGCGCGTTGCCTGCCCGGCCTATTGTACATGCAGGAGAGCTACTATGAAGCAGTAACTATGGAGTGAGCTCAGACAAGCGAGACATGAGTCAATGATGGTGCCGGAGAAGCCTCTATCAAGGATTAAAGGAGCGTTGTTATTGCAATGAGCGGAGAGAAAATTATGGTTGGTGTTCATTACAGTCTGAATGGGGAGCGCTTGATTCGGCGTGGTATTCGCCTGGCGCAATTGCTGAATGCGCCGCTGATCGTACTCAGCGTACTGAGCGAGCCCGTCAGTGAGCTGGATATGAATATGCAGCAGTACTACAATGCATGGAAAAAGCTGACCGAAGAAGCAGGCGGTACATTCATCGTGAAGCTAAATGAAGATCGCGAGCTGGCAGAGGTCATTGCTGATGTCGCGCACCAGCATGAGGTCACGCAAATCATTATCGGGCAATCGGTTCGTTCCTTCTGGGAAGAGATTACACGCGGCTCATTCGTGAACGATCTGCTGGAGCATCTGGGCGCTATCGATCTGCACATCGTTGCTGTCCAGCGTATGAAGGCGAATCTAGAGGAAACGCATGAGGATGGTGTCGAGGTTGATGTGATTCGCACGCCAAAGGGCTACCAGATTCGCTACGAGACCGACCAGCCGATTATTGCGGAGGGTGTATTTTTCAAGGAAATGCATACGGATTTTGAAAATGGATTGCTCAAGCTGCATATTGATGGCGAATATCAGTATTTGAAGGTGCGTAAAGGGCTGATCGTTGAGACCGAACCGCTGGAGCGTATGCTGGAAAAGAGTACGTAGAATGAGGTATACAGGCTGTGTGCTTTGTACATGTATACATTCGCACATCTAGCACTATGTTTCAGGTGTATCCGTTTAGGTGCACGTCAGATTACGCGAATCCCGTACACGGATAAAGCCGTAACTGTAGCATAAAATAAACAAGCCGCCCCGTTACCATAACGGGCGGCTTGTTCTGTCTAAAAAGTGATGTGGTTTCATCGCATCAGTGGTGAAGTCGGCTATGATGGGCGCGGCTTCACGATTCCAATCCCCTGCTAAGCACATCCATGACGGATACGTGAATCCCTCCATACGATACTCCATAACGGTGACAACTGCGAGCATCTCCCCTTCCCATAACCAGAAGCGGCTTCCCTGCTCTACTGTATCCAGCGAACCATCATCCGGTAGCCATATACTGCCGATCGTATCCCACTGCTCGGGGTGTCGACTGGCAATATATAAGCGTACTTCATGCTCATTGATGGTAGTAGAGGCTTTTGCCGATCCGCGCGGGTGATTAGTGAATGACGTATCGCATCCGTTCGCTATCGCACTATTATTCGCTTGCCCTGTCCATGTCTTCTCATTCGTTAGTTGCTGCCTCAGCCCGGTCGTACTAAACCACTGCTGATACGGAAGCTGTGCCGGGTCAAGCTCCCACTGTAAATGTACAGGTATGATCATCCTTGCTCACTCCTTCAATAGAATAGGGACAGAATATACAATACAGATCAAAAAATCTGTTGATTAAATTATGCTATGTCGGTCGATCACTGTTGGTATATGGCTATCGATGTATCGCTTGTTGATAAATTGCTAGTGGATGTATGGCTAATTAAAATCGGTTATTGGTATATGTTGTAGCTTATAGATAGTGATCCATCCTAATGGCAGGTTCAAGCAGTCCTAATTCTGCTTATTCTTTCTGCGCCAGACCCCATCAGCGAAGCTCGCGCGCAGCACGGTACGTCGCCCAGTTAAATGCCTGCCAGCTGCGATCCTGCTCCAATAGATACTGCTTGCTCTCACGCAAACGCGGAGCCAGCCCAAGCTCAGGATGTTTCTCGGCGAATGTCAGCAATAGTGGCACTGCCTCTGCCGACAATCCGAGTAGATACTCCTGATCCAGCTCACCACTCTGGGCGTAGCGCTCTATATTGCGCTCAGCAATCCAGCTTTCCATTCCTGTATAGTTCAGTACGACATAGGCACTCAATCCGACAACTAAAAAGCATTTATACAGAGGCAAGCGGCTGAAGCGAATACGCAAGCCTGCCAGCACCAGTAGCACACCCAGAAACAGCATGAATACATGTACCAGAAAACGAGTCATCGTATAGCCATACGCCTGCTCATACAGCACCAGCCGTGTAAAGGCAGAGCCCAGCATCACTGCCGAACACATGACAAGAATAGCTAATAACCAGCGATTGATATTCATCAGCAGCGGACTACCGGCCGCACTCTTGTACAGTACAGATAATAACAAGGTGAAGTTGATCGCCGTCACAATGACCAGCTCGCCAAACCCACTGCGAGCATACTCCGCATATGTGCTTCCATCTGGTAATCTCCCCTGTCCAGCACCAAACAAATATGAAAACTGCAACCATACGAATAGCATATATACGATATTAACGAGCACCAATACGGTTGAGGCGACAAGTGGGTCAATTCGTAAGGGACGCATCGGCTCGATTGGAGGATTCCATTTCATTGCGGGCACTTGATCGTTAGGCGCAATCGACGGTTTAGGCTGGAACTGTTGCTCATGTGCTCGCTGTTCAGGCTGTACGCTAGCCCCTTCAACCGGAGCCTTTATGGATTCATCGCAGATAGTAGTAGATTCTTTTTTATCTGTGGTCGATATAGGCGTGATACGCGTTGCATCTGTCGTTACCATTGTAGATGCTGTTGGTATTGTGGCATGTGTCGGAGTCGCTGTATTCGCAGGTACTGCTCCATTTACCGAGAATGCCGATCGTACTGTCTGATCAGCAGCTTCCTTTTCCGATAGATATCGTCCACTCCGCGGATCACGTCGTAATGGACGAACGAATCCCCATAAATAAGCGAACAGCACCAGCATCATCACACCGATCCAAGCGATACGGAATAAAGCAGGGCCAGGTGTAATATCGGCGAACCAGGATGGCAAGCTCGATAACAATTCATCAAACATACGATCTGCCGAAGTCAGCAGCAGTAGTACGATAATCAAGAGCGGAGCTGCTGTCAGCACACCGATCAGGATACGTCCCAGTGTGCGTCTGCGCTCCTGCTCCATTCGCCGAGCAAGCTGGTGATACAGCATGCGAAACGGAGTCGGCATATGGGCAAACATATGCACCAGCAACTGCTCAATGGTCGCCCATACTAATGCCGGGCTGCTCCATTGCGGGCGGCGTTCACTCAGCATGTAGGTCGTATGCATCAGGATCAAAACAGGTACAGCCAGTATATTCAGCGCATAAAATAATGGATTCGTAAATAAAGCATACGTTAGTGACAATAAGACAATGGCTGTCATCAATAATCGACTAATTGCCGAGCCCTGCCGCAACCGATCGCCTGCGTACGTGTACATATATAAGTAAAATAAAATGACAAATACCGGATAAGACACACCAATCGCATGTTCATAAAATAAATACTGATGAATGACCGCCAGCACAAGCGCGGTTAGTAGCGCAATCCATGCACGCTGTGGAGCAACAATCAGCTTTTGATACATCATGGAACCTCCCCGTTTGAGCTTCTACTCTGTCGTACACGTCTTATTTTAGGTATTAAAATAAGAAAATAAATAGAAGAATTGAATGAATTAATTTCGTATTTTAGGAAAGGAAGAGATGCGGATGAAGCTACATCGCCAATTTCTACTACTGCACGGACAATATGCTGATCCAGAAGGACGCTGGGTCACACTGGACGAGATCGCAACGGTACTGGAACGAACGCATCGTAGTGCACTGAATATTATTGGCAATATGCGCAAAGCTGGCTGGATCGACTGGCAAGCTCAGCGTGGTCGCGGCAAGCGCTCATTACTGCGCTTTCTGGTGACAGCGGAGCAGATTGCGCTGGAATCAATGATGCAGACGATTCGGCGTGGAGATATTCGCACGAGTATTGAGCAGATTCGTGAGCAGGCGCGGTCACCAGAACTGGATGATCAGCTCCAGCAATGGCTGCTGACGTATTTTGGACCGCATTCGGAGATTCGGCAGGATCGGCAAGTTGACCAGCTACGTCTACCGATTCGACAGCAGATTCATACTGTCGATCCGCTATACATGAACCTGCTGGCAGAATCATTCGTTTCCAGTCATATTTTCGATGGATTGGTGCGTAAGGAAAGTGAGAGCGGTCGGATTGTGCCTCATCTTGCCCACGCCTGGGAAACGGATGCAGCGCGCACGCAGTGGACATTTTATCTGCGTAAGGATGTGCTATTTCATCACGGGCAAACGCTGACCGCGGACGATGTGGTGTATACGTTTGAGCGTTTAATGCAAAGCTCGCGCCCTGCGTTGTATCGTTTTATTTTCCAGCAAATCGCTTCGGTGCAGGCGCTGCATACCGGAGCCGTCGTGATTCGATTGCGCCAGCCATGTGAGCTCTTCCTTCCCTTTCTCTGCACCAGCCGTGCCGGGATTGTGCCGGAGGGCTTGAACCGTACGGGGGAAGAGGAATTTGGGCATCGTCCCAGCGGTACCGGGCCTTTTCGCCTGGTGGAACGGGATCAGGATCGGGTGGTGTTGGAGGCGTTCAAGCCTTATTTTCACGGCAGACCACATCTAGATCGTGCGGAGATTATTCATATTCCGTGGCGTGTACATCGTACAGAGAATGATGGGCGTGGTCGCAGTGAAAGTGAGACGGCTTCACCGTTTCAAGTTATTCCAGGGCCGATCGAAGGTGGACAGGATCAAAGCTGGAGCCAGTTACCTTCGCCAGTATCTGTACGGAAATTCATCACGTTTAATACGCAAAAGCCCGGCTTGCTTCAGCAGCCGGAGGTACGACGTCATATTTGTCAGTGCTTGCAGACCGAGACAGATGGAGACAACCAAAGACACTTGTCGGGAACCGATAATGAGGCTGCTCTAACGCCAGCCGCCGTGCAGCAGCAAGCGTCTGCGCTCATAACAGCGGCTAGCAACGAGCCTACCGATAGTGAACGGTCACTTCGTATTTTAACGATTCCGCAATATCGGCGAGATGCCGCGAAAATCGCTGATCGTCTGCGACAGGCTGGATATACATGCGAGGTGCGTTCTGTTCCGATCGAGCAGTTTAAGGGCGATGTGCGGATGCAATCTGATCTGCTCGTCTTCTCCCTCATTCGAGATCAGGATGAGCAGCTACGCTTATTCGATCTGTATCAGACGATGGCCGGGCATGTCGAGCCCCATGTGACGACAGATATTACGTATCGGCTACAGGATATATTGCGACAACCTGATGCTAGCGTACGACAAATGCTATTCAACGAGATCGAACAGCGACTAGTGCAGGGCTACCAGCTTCATGTGTTATACGAAAAGCCTGTACAGACGACTTATCTGCCCAGCGTACGCGGCATTACCTTCAACAGTCAGGGTTGGGTCGACCTGCGTCATATCTGGCTGCCGCCAGGCGATTCATCGATTTAAAGGCAATCCTCCAGACATGTCTTTCATCTGGCGCATTTGAAGTGACATGCTCTGTAGAACGGTGTTCATATTACTCTGAAAAGTATTCCTATCTTCTAGTGAAACGCTCTGGAACGAACGAGCTCTATGTCCCACGATGCAGTTCGCAATCGTTCGGGAAGGTATAAAGACGTACCAGACATTCAGCAAAGATAGTTCCTTTTTTGTGCCGAGCCAGTTGCCAAATCGATGCAGGAGCAGGGTAATAACATAGGGTGTGCATACGCCATTGTTTTCATCGCATGTGAGTTATCGGCATTCCGAAAATAGAAGAAATCAAATGTCATAAAACAATATTTTTATTTTTTAGATGTTTATTCTATTTTTGGAAGGGTAATAACATATCGTGACGCTAACACGGCGCACCGAGACCAAGAAAAATTCTTATGAGGAGTGAATAGAAAATGGCAAACAACAACAGTAATAACAACAATGGCAAGATGAGCAGAGAAGAAGCTGGTCGCCTGGGTGGAGAAGCCACTTCTAAAAATCACGACAAAGAATTTTATCAGGAAATCGGTCAGAAGGGCGGACAATCCACGTCCGACTCTCATGACAAAGAGTTCTATCAAGAAATCGGGCAAAAGGGCGGCGAAGCTACATCCGAGTCCCACGGTAAAGAGTTCTATCAAGAGATCGGCAGCGAAGGCGGCAAAGCGCGCAGCGACTCTGATGGTATGAGCCGCGAGGAAGCAGGACGTAAGGGCGGTCAGGCACGTTCCAATAATAATAACAAAGACTGATCCGCATCTTCCCGCGCTGGGAAGCGCTGTGAGCGTAAGTCATCCATCGTATTCACTTTCGGGAGTGCGTAACGGATGAACGTGAAAAAGGAGAATTCCACATTGGAGTTCTCCTTTTTTGCATGCGCTGCTTTGCGATATCGAATGTGGTTAGCTCAAGCGCGCTTTGTTGGGAATCATCCAAGCTAAACAATTAGATTGATTTGTCTAAATAACTTGAATGCCAATGAATGATTAAAAATATAATCACCTACATCACAAACAAATATAAATTACCAGAAAGCAATCTAATTTTGTTGAAAAATGAAGCTAAAAATTCAATTTACCACCAATAAAAAATGTCATAATACAAGTTATCTAGCAACAAAAAATCACCTGAATCGATTGTGTTTCTACCGATTCAGGTGATGAATATAGCTACGATCTCTCATTCTATACTACTCGACTGGTGATAGCTGTTCGCTTTCATGCCAGTTCATGTATTGAAATAGCTTTTACAGTATTCCTTTTATGAATGAGGAAGCGTGATCTCGTCGACATAGTTGGTTGCCATCATACGTGCTACCTGTGCAGGATCGGAGGTTTGTCCGAGCACCCACATCATTTTGGTGGTCAGTGCTTCGGTCGTCATGTCATAGCATGGAATAACACCCTTCTCCAGTGCGCGCTGACCGACCTCGTAGATCGTCAGATCGCCGCCTTCGTACAGACATTGCGTGGTGACGACAATGCTAACACCTTTCTGAACCAGCTCCTCAATCTTATCGATCAGATTGATCTCCTTAAACGGTACACCGCCCATGCCGAAGCCTTCGACAATGATGCCGCGGTAGCCGAGCTTATGGACAGCATCGAAAATATCCGGGCGCATCCCTGGAATTAGCTTGATCAGGAACACATCTGGCGAATATCCATCATTGTATACATGCCCTTCACGCTGACGAGTCTGCGGAATATCGTTGTACACGATTCCCTCATCCTCCAGATAGCCGATATATGGGTGATTGATGCTTTCGAACGCATCATAGCTTTTCGTTTTAACCTTGGACGCGCGGGCGCCGTTGATGATTTTGCCATTGAATACGACGAATACGCCAGTCAGCTCGCTGGATGCAGTGCGGAACGCATCCTTGATGTTTTTACGAGAATCGCTATACTCCGCCAGTACAGAAACCTGTGAGCCGGTAATCACGACTGGCTTGTTCAGATCCCCCAGCATAAAACTTAGTGCGGACGCAGTGTATGCCATCGTGTCGGTGCCGTGTGCAATTACAATGCCATCATAGCCGGGTAGCTGCTCATGCACCGTGCGTGCGATCGTCACCCATTCCTCTGGCTGAATGTTCGTGCTATCCACACTCATCAGATTCATCGCAGCGATATTGCAAATGCCTGCTAGCTCTGGCACAGCAGCTACGATATTTTCCGCCGATTGCGTTGGTGTCAATCCATGACCTTCTGCTGAAGAAGAAATCGTACCGCCTGTATTAATAAACAAAATATTTTTCATCGCCCGTCTTCCCTCCGTATCGTATGCCTGACAACAATTTAATGTAACACTTTTAGGTGATAGTGTAAATTGCTACGGTTGTAGAAATGATGCGCTTGATCCTATACCACTATGTGAAGTGATAATCGCATCACTCGTTCATTTTGTACAGTCACTAGTATACATTTCATTGCTTCGTATAATTTGAATAAGCAATTACTATGATTCTGGATTTTTGGATTTCGGTTAAAGCATATCATCAAAAAACGCATCATGCAGATCGTTAGACCTGCCGATGCGTTTGGAGCTTGTGTACTACTATCGTTTTACTGCTTTGCTCCTACCGTTACGGTAGCACTCTCGCCTGCATCCATCCCTAGCCCGGATACAGAACCGTCTTCATTTTCCGTCTCCACAGTACGCTTATCTGATAGCAGTAGATTGAGCACAACGGCGGTAACAGAGCCCGTCACAATGCCGTTTTGCAGCAATGGTTGTAGGAAGCTTGGCATCTGTCCAAAGATCGCTGGCAAAACGGCTGAGCCAACGCCAACAGCGATGCTGCATGCGACGATCATCAGATTACGATCATTGCGCAGATTCACCTCTGCGAGAATGGACATACCGGAAGCTGCAACAGAGCCGAACATGACGATCATCGCGCCACCCAGCACTGCACTTGGAATGACAGTTGTGAGTGCTGCCAGCTTAGGCAGCAGTCCGAGTACGACCATGATCCCACCTGCGGCGAAGATGACATTGCGTGTTTTGACACGAGTGAGCGAGATCAAGCCGACATTTTGCGAAAAGGCAGTATACGGGAATGCATTGAAAATACCGCCCAGCATAATCGCCAGACCTTCCGAGCGCAGACCGCTCACGATGCGGCGCTGCTCGACCTTTTGCTCGGTCGCCTTGCCTACGGCGATATACACGCCTGTCGATTCCACCATACTGACAATATTCACGATAATCATCGTCGCAATCGCCACCCAGCTAAACTGCGGTGTGCCAAAATAAAACGGCTGAGCCACGCGCAGCCAGGAGGCTTCACCGACCGATCCGAAATGCACCATGCCCATCATATACGCCAGCACCGTACCGACAGCCAAACCAATCAGCACAGAGATCGAACGCAGGAAGCCTGTAGCAAAACGATTTACGAGTAAAATAACGACCAGCGTTACGAGCGCTAGCAGCAGATTATGCAGCGCACCGAAGTCCGCACTGCCCTGACCACCAGCTACATTGTTCATCGCTACCGGAATCAAGGATAGACCGATGATCGTTACGACAGAGCCGGTTACAATTTTCGGGAAGAAGCGCAGCAGCTTACCATATAAAGGCGCTGCCAGCACCACGAACAGACCGGATATAATAATCGCCCCGTACGCGGTCGGCAGATTACTCGTTGACGCAATCGCAATGATCGGGCCTACCGCGGTAAAGGTACAGCCGAGCACAACCGGCAAGCCGCTACCAAAATAACGTGTGCTCAGCACCTGTAGCAATGTTGCCAGACCGCAGGTGAACATATCGGCTGCGATCAGATACGCAAGCTGCTCTGATGTCAGATGCAGCGCATTCCCGATGATCAGCGGAACGGCAATCGCACCTGCGTACATCGCCATCACATGCTGCAATCCAAGCGCAAATACTTTATGTTTGGCTAGCATTAGACACCCGCTCCTGTTCTGTTCAGGCTAGATGCGATAAGCGGCTGCTCGGGAATGAACTCCACATGCCCGGGTGACATCGCAGAGATACGTGCCAGCGACTGAACCGCTATTCCGCGTTCCTCTAGCAAGCCGCGTCCTTCTTGAAACGTCTTTTCAATCACACAGCCTACACCTACGAGTGTCGCCCCTGCCTGCTCCACAATATCGGCAAGCCCGACAAGCGCCGCGCCTGTTGCCAGAAAATCATCCACGATCAGCACGCGCTCACCCGGTTGTAGGTAATCCTGCACGATCGTTACCTGATACGTTTCTCCGCGTGTGAACGAATGGACGGATGCAGAATAGACCTGGTCGCCCTGCGTGATCGCTTTTTTCTTTTTCGCATAGACAAAGGGCACATTCAGCGCAATGCCTGCTGCCATCGCAAATTGAATACCGCTCGCTTCAATCGTTAATACCTTCGTAATCTGTTCATGCGCGAACAATCGTGCAAACTCCTGTCCAATCGCCACTGCCAGCTGTGTATCCACCTGATGATTCAGAAACGAATCCACCTTGAGCACACGGTCGGATAAAATATTGCCCTCTGCCTGTATGCGTTGTTCTAATACTTTCATTTCGCTTTCCCCCTATATTGTTCTGCATCCTACGGGTAGAACCGGTTTCCAAGTGAAAAAATGCCGTAAAAACAAAAAAGACAGGCTCCTTGAGTCCGTTTACTCAAGTGAAGCCTGTCTGTATAGTTGTTCCAATACAGAATATGCAGCATGCACATTCCTGCCTGCGGCTCGCCCATTTTCGGATCGCACAGCAGTCAGCACGTTCTTCACTCATAGTCGGATAATTGCATTGGTTATCCGGTAGAAACTTCTGGGCCCTATTCCCAAGTATTATATGAGTGTAGCGGTCAGCCAGTCATCGGCTTATTTGCCGTTATATTGCGCCGCTTTATGAAATTATATATGTATACTACACGTATTCATGCTGGCTTTCAAGGCTATTTTTCATATTTTCATAACTGCAAAATGCCCTGTTCCCTGTAGTCGTTGATCTTCTTCTCGTTCATGTACCGATCACGGTCAGGTCATCGCACGCCGCGAACGCAGCTTAATCCCGGTCACCAGCACAACCCCAAGCAGGATGATCAACAAGCCCACCAACATCCCGAGCGACAACGGCTCATCCAGAAACATCCAGCCCCAGACGATGCCGAATACAGGGACGAGAAAGGTTACACTCAGCGTCTTCACCGCACCTACATTAATAATCAGGCGGAAATAGAACAAATAACCGAGCGAGGTGGATAACAGCGCCAGTGCCAGCACCGACCAGACTACTGATACGGAGGGAAGCTGGGACGGCAGGAAAAATAATGCTACAAGCAACAGGAGTAGCCCCGCAGCAAGCTGCTGTCCGATCGCCAGATTAAGCGGCTGTTCTCCCTTGAACTGGCGCGAGGAGTAGATGCCCCCTATTCCATAAAAGAATGCCGCTCCTAACGACATCAACACTGCTCCAATCGTACCTGTGCTGCCTGCATGAGCATTCCAGCTCACGAGCACAATCACGCCCGTTACGCCGAGCAGCAAGCCAGCGATCTTTTTCCCGGTTAGCGGCTCCTTGATCCACACATAGGCGATGATCGCGGTAAATAGCGGAGTCATCGAATTCAAAATAGCTGCCAGCGAAGCATTCATGCTCAATTCCGCACCTGCAATCAGGCAAAATGGAATCGCCGCGTTACAGGCTCCAAGCAGCAAATACTGCTTCCATTTATGTAACAACTGCGGTCTTCTGCGTAATAATAGCGCGTACAGCAGCAAGCCCAGCCCGGCGATCAGCACGCGTAGATCAATCAGCACGAGCGGCCCAAGCACAGGGACGGCCACTCGCATAAATAAAAAGGATGCGCCCCACATCGCCGCTAGCAGTATGAGTGTCAATGTATCTTTTGCCTTCATCTTGTTCGCTCCTTCTTCGCAAATACTTAGATGTATCATCTGTATCCATTATATCGTTTGCGAAAAAGCCATGCCGCCGAAAAACAGGCACAGCATTCGGAGCAAAGGATTCCGTTTACCGCAAGACAGCCATACCAAGACAGCGAAGCGCATAGCTTCAAGCTCTATGCGCTCCGCTGTATATACAGAAGAGAGGTTCATCTGTTCTGTCTGTAGCGTATTTTCTCACTCGAATATACCTGTATATTAACTTTTAATGCCGAATTATGCCTATCTCACTACCCATCTGTTCTGTGCATCTCGTTCATACACGATTACACGATGCCGCGAATTTCTGCCAGTGAAGCTATTCCCTGCGCTCGCATCCACTGCTCCAGACCCTCCACCAGCATCTTACCTGCACGTATATTCACAAAGTTATGCGTCCCCACCTGCACTGCTTCCGCACCAGCCATAATGAATTCGATCGCGTCCTCTACCGAGCTAATCCCACCCATACCAACGACCGGAATCTGCACAGCATGTGCTACCTGATGCACCATCCTCAGTGCAATCGGCTTAATCGCTGGCCCGGACAAACCGGCATAGCCGTTATCAAAATAGCTTCGTCGACGCTGGATATCGATCTTCATAGCGGAGAACGTATTCACGAGCGATACGGCATCTGCGCCCTCATGCTCACACATGAGCGCCATCTCCACAATCTGCTGGGCATTCGGCGACAGCTTCACCATAAGTGGAAGATCGGTCGCAGCACGCACAGCGCGTACAATTGGACGTGCCATCACCGTATCCACACCGAATTGTATGCCGCCCTGCTTCACATTCGGACAGGAGATATTCAGCTCAATCATCTCTACCCCACGTCTGCCTGCGCGTTGACGACGATGATAATCTGCGGTTAGCTGCCTGGCTCCCTCTACATATTCGTCCTCATTCACACCGCCCAGATTGGCGATGACACATGGGCCGAGTGCTGCCATCTCGTCTAGCTCGTCGGCTAGAAAAGCAGCGATACCCGGATTCTCCAGACCCACACTGTTCAGCATACCGGCTGCCGTTTCCTGCACACGGCAGCCCGTATTGCCTACGCGTGACTCCAGCGTTAATCCTTTGCCGCAAATACCGCCAAGCACGCTCACATCATATTGCTGCGCGTATTCTCGTCCAAAGCCGAACGTACCGGATGCCATAATGATCGGATTACGCAAAGTGATGCCGCCGATGCTACAGGTGAGCAAGCTCATCCCAGCACACCTCCTCCGCGCGAAAGACAGGGCCTTCCTGACAGGTACGCCGATTACCGTGACGCGTACGCACGGTACAGGTCAGACAGGCACCCAGTCCGCATGCCATACGACGCTCAATGGATACGTATAATGCAGGGCGCTGGAGCGTACTTATTTTATTTTCTATGTTTATACTTGGAGTGTTCATATTGGAGGTGTTCATGCGTGAAGAATGGATGACTGCCTGCTCGGAGCTAGTCTGTTCCATTTCCGTTGTCGTCCATGCGCTCGCTGTAGCTGAGGAATGATAGCTCATCGACTCTTTGCTCATCCACTCATGATGGATGTGTTGTGGCATGGTATCGATATAGTCACATTGCTCCGCTAACGCTCGTAGCATACCCGCTGGCCCACACGCCATAATGCAGTCATAGCGCCCGGTATTCAGTAGCTCCAGCACACTACGCCGTGCATCATTTATCACTTGTACCTGCTCGCTATGTACAACTGCCTTTTTAAAGGAATCTACAGCAAAGGCAGTACCTGAGTAGCCAAGATATACATCTGCATGTCGATAATGCTGAGCTACCGGAAGCAATGGCGCAACACCCATGCCACCCCCTACCAGCGCAATACGCTTGCCATTAGACTGCGCTACGTCTAATCGCGGAAAGCCTGTCCCGAAAGGGCCTTCCAGCAATACATGCTGTCCAGCTATCTGACGAGACAGCAGCTCGGTTCCGCGTCCATGCACACGATACAGAAAGACGATCCCTTCTTTTCCCCGTTCATGAATACTGAGCGGTCGGGATAATAATGGATAGCTATCTGCGCGATAGCCATCATCACAGCGCACCATATAGAACTGTCCTATCTCTCCGCGGTAATCCCCTGCCACCGTCATCCGAAAAATCCCTGCCGCCAATTGCTCATTGGCTACAATTGTTGCCATCTCCGCTTCCCCCCTTGACCGCTACTTATCATAACAGCCGAGGAGGGCACAAGGTTGTAACTCTTCTCACAATGTAGAGGGTGATCAACAAGTCGATGAGGTATGGGCTCACTACCTAACGAAATAGTGACTGCCTACCACAATAGCGAAGCGCTAACGTTTCCCACTGATTCGAGCATATAGACGTTCGAGTATAGAAATGTTCAAGCATAAGGACGTTTGCCCTCTTCAACCTCATCAGTTTGCCAGCACATACATCACGTCTGGCAGCAGCTCGAATAGCGTCAGCATGCTCAACAAAATAAACAGCATAATCGTCATATGAATCCGTCTATGCATGACCAGCACAGCGATATATTCACGTATAAATGCTCCCGGCAAATAGTACGGTGCGGTCGGCGTACCGATACCATCTCCACGAATCCCGGCAATACGGGCGTAGATACCTGCACGGAACAGATGAAAATTATTCGTTACAAATACACAGCGATACGAGCGCCCGCCCATAATTTCGTCCATGATGATACGGGAAAAGCGCATATTTTGCATCGTATTCACGGAGCGTTCCTCTACGATAATATGATCATCTGGAATCTGGTGCTGGAGCAGATACAGCCTCATCGCTGCTCCTTCCGAGATCGTCTCATCCGAGCCCTGACCACCGGATACGATAAAAAATGGCGCTTGCCCACGCAGCTTCTGCTGGCGATAGAGCTTGATTCCGCCATCCAGTCGGCTGGCAAGCAGTGGCGGCACGCGATCTCGAATCAATCCACTACCAAGCACCACAATAAAGTCCGTCATATAGGTTGGACGATAGCGATTGTATAGAAACGACGATACCAGATAACACACAAACAGGAAGCCAAAATACATCATATATAGCTCCAACAGTAATACCGGTAGCTGGAGCCAGCGAACTGGAGGCACAACCAGCGTTAACACCGGAACAACGACAATCGCAATACCTGCCACTACAGGCAATGTGTTACGTAGCTTCCAGCCTTCTTTTCGCAGCAAAATACGCCCGTTATACACCAATCCTACGCTGATTGCCAGAATCATCACCGGCAATAACGCGATGGCAATAATTAATAGCAGCACACTCGCGTACTGCCAGAATCCATCCGGACTGCGCCACATATACACAGCCAATGCCAGGAGCAGCAATAGCAAGCCACTGGTCAGATAGACACCATTTTGCAATCGCCTTCGATCTGACGCGTGGCTAAACGCAAATAACGCTAGCAATAGCAGCGCCGCACCCAGTATATACATCCTCCATCTCCTCCAGCCCATCATTCGATTATCTATGTATTCTATGTATAGCCTAACCTGACACTTTTGAAAAGAGTTCATCGCCTTACACTAATGTAAGCTTGCCGTAAGCCAAATCGATATCCGCTTTTTCTCAGATCGCATACGATAGAGACATCAACAAAACACCTACATGCTATAACGTGCTCCTGCGAGCCGATCGATATGACTTCACCCATGTAGCCATTACATCCTACTCCCCAACCGGACATGCTTCGGTAGACAGGCTATGCAGAGATCACAACCACCTCTATCAACATTCGAAAGGAAGAATACAATGATGAAAAAATGGATTCTGCTTCTAAGCGCTTTAATCGTTATCGCTACATCTGTCGTTGGTTACGGAGTATATCAGCTCATGCCCGAGCGCAATCGGGTACAATTCAATCCCTTTATCCATGAACAATATTCGTATGTGCAGATCAACAACGCTGGTATCAAAGATGCTACATCTGGAACGGTCGAATACACATTACCCGCATGGCGTGAGGATGGAACCATGCAACAGACGACATTTACTGGAATGAAGAAGCTGCGCTCCGGCGCGTATATCCGCCTCGTTTCCAAGGGCGGCTATATTCTTTCCTACAATGAGGTACAGCCGAATGAATTGCCTGCTACGGTAAGTGCGAAGATAAAAGAAGATACGAAGCAGTAAAAGACAGGAAGCAATAGATGAAGCCCAGCAACAACAACGAAAAAACGAAATGACATGACATACATCAGGAACCGTATAAATAATAAACATTCGTTATTTCATATCGTGTATTCGCGATCGACAAAAGTCGCTGCCCTTTATACGTAACTTAGTAGATTACCCTGTGTTGCCAGCCACGCGGCTCGTGTAAACAGGGTATTTGTTTTGTAGATTCGATAGAAGAATGATGAATAGTGACGCTATTCCCTTCATTTCCTACATGCGTGTCCATGATCACAATTGAGTGTATGATACAAGATATAGAGATACACATCAGCCGAAATACATTTTATTCATTCCAGAGCCTGGGATGATTACACAACTCTCTATTCTGATTTACTCTTTTATCCTTTAGAAGAACAGGAGCCGACAGCTATGCAAACGATTATGATCGTCGAGGATGACTATAAAATTGCCAGTCTACTGCAATCCCATATTGAACGATACGGCTATCGGGTCGTGCTGACGACTGATTTTGAACGGGTGATGGAGCAATTTACCGACATTCAGCCCGATCTGGTACTGCTGGATGTGAATTTGCCAAGCTATGACGGGTATTACTGGTGTCGCCAGATTCGCAATCATTCGATCTGCCCGGTGCTCTTCATTTCTGCACGTGCTGGAGAGATGGATCAGATTATGGCGCTGGAAAATGGTGCGGATGATTATATTACTAAGCCATTTGATTATGGTGTCGTCATGGCGAAGATTCGCAGCCAGCTTCGGCGCGCGTATGGCGAATATGCGACGCGTCAGGAAGAGCGACTGGTGCAAAAGGAAGGGCTCACGCTGTATGTGGAACGCCTGGAGCTGACCCATGGCAATGAGCTGGTGTCCTTAACAAAAAAAGAAGCCGACATTATCGAGAGCCTGCTGGAGCGTTATCCGCGTGTAGCTAGCCGCGAGGCATTACTGGAGAAGCTATGGGATGACCAGACCTTTGTCGATGAAAATACGCTCAACGTCAACATTACCCGTGTCCGCAAGAAGCTACAGGAGCTCGGTCTGGAGCAAGCCGTGGAGACAGTGCGCGGAATTGGCTACCGACTGCATTTACCGGATACGACAGCGGAGCGTGAACGAGTATGAGGCTATTTTTACGAGAGCATAAGCTGTTGATTCTCATGCAGATCGTGGTGTTATTCAGCGTGCTCGGTATTTACTGGCTGGATGGCTATCATCGTCTGCTGCCTGCGCTCTATTCGGTATTTCTTGGAGCCTTTCTAACTGCGGTATATCTAGCGTATCACTATGTAAGCCGTCGTCGCTTTTATGGACTGCTAAGCAAGCCGCTTCAGGTTCCAGAAGATGTGCTGCAACGCGATCTGACACCTATCGGTGAAGCGCTGCAAGAGCTATTACGCGCACAATATCGTTACTATCAGCAGCAGCTCGATCAGAATCGCCATGAACAGCGCGAGCATCTGACCTTTATGGATCAGTGGGTACACCAGATGAAGACACCGTTATCGGTCATTGAGCTCACCGTGCAGCAGGTGGATGAGCCAGAGTTCGCCAGCATCCGTGAGGAAGCCGAGCAGATGCGTGCCAATTTGAATATGGTGCTGTATATGGCGAGACTGCGCAATTTTCAGCAGGACTTCCATGTGAAGCCTGTCTCCCTTTCCCGCCTGATGAGTGAAGTCGTACATGAACACAAGCGTTCCTTTATCCGTAGCGGTGTGTACCCGGATGTGCAAGATGAGTCGGGAGAGCTGATCGTGGAAACGGATGAAAAGTGGCTATTCTTCATGCTGACTCAACTGGTGAACAATGCGGTCAAATACTCATCTGGTAGCGGAAAACGCGTTCATCTCACTACTCGTGTAACAGACAGCAAAGCGATCGTGGAGGTGCGTGATCATGGTGTGGGGATTCCTGCACATGATATTCGGCGTGTGTTTGATCCATTTTTCACGGGCGAGAACGGACGGCATTTCCGCGAATCTACCGGTATGGGACTATACCTCACCCGCGAAGCCGCCCGGCGACTGGATCATGGGCTAGAGATCGAATCTGTACCCGGAGAAGGTACAACCGTACGGATCATCTTTCAATCGTATCAGGTAGGCACGGCTGCGCCAGCGACAGATACTCTAAATGAATAAAAGGCGTTCCTTATAAGCATATATTGCAATCGGCTCGGCAAGGTATGATCAACTCAGAAATGGTTGAACAAACCAAGCACCTCACCCATCGCTAACGAGCCATTTGCATTCCCTGTATGACGCCTACGACCACATTCTATATACATTCTCTTGCACCACATCGATAGTCCCCTTACCAAATGATATACCAGCACCACCCTATCTTTTTTCTTTTAAAAACATGCTCAACATGAAGCCTCCTCCCTGAACGAAAGGCAGAGAGCAATGCCATAAGACCGACCTTTAAGCCGGGATGCGCCCACATTACCCCATTCAAAGCATCCCGGCTTAACCGGAGGTCGCTGGCATGCTCTCTGCCTGTAGTGGTTGATGCAACACCCACAACATTACATATCATCTTCATATCGTTGTCATTCTAACCAACTAACTGAAACGAATAAGCTAAGCTGAAATCAAGATCATCAAATTACAATCCGCCTACCTTACAGCACTGTAAGCTAGATGAAAGGCAATTCGATAGTCCATCCCTCACGCCCCCTCTATACTGTAGTTATACAAGTAAGCGACACACCACTGTCGTTATACGAGCCAAGCTCACCTACTAAAGCTAATGCGGACGTAGCACACAGCAATCCGCAAGCAAGTACACAAACTGCAACTACAAGGATCATTACGTATACAGGGAGGTTTTACAATGTTAGAGGTACAGCATGTCAGTAAAATTTATGAAGGCAAAATTGCCTATAAGGCATTAACCGATATTCAGTTCACCATCGAGGATGGCGAGTTTGTGGGGATCATGGGCCCGTCAGGTAGTGGCAAGACAACGCTGCTCAATATGATCGCGACCATTGATCGTCCAACGACGGGTGAGATTTTGATCGGTAATCGTAACATTAACAAGCTACGGAAGAACGAGCTGGCGGAATTCCGTCGCCGTGAATTGGGCTTTGTTTTTCAGGACTTCAACCTGCTGAATACTCTAACCATTGAGGAAAACATCGTATTGCCACTTACTCTTGATGGTCGTCCGGTTCGCGAAATGAAGCAAAAGGCGGCTGCGATCGCAGAGCGTCTCGGTATCAGCTCTATTATGAATAAGCGCACCTACGAAATCTCCGGTGGACAGGCGCAGCGGACAGCGATTGCACGTGCGATGATTCATTCGCCTCAACTGCTGCTTGCGGATGAGCCGACCGGGAACCTGGATTCCAAGTCTGCTCGTGATGTGATGGAGATGCTGGAGCAGCTCAACCAGGAGGAAAAGAAGACGATGATGCTCGTGACTCATGATGCGGTCGCTGCCAGCTATTGCAGCCGCGTGATTTTCATTCGGGATGGTCACCTGTATAGCGAGATTCATCGCGGCGAGAATCGTCAGGCATTTTTCCAGAAAATCATCGACACGCTATCCTTGTTAGGAGGTCATTCGAGTGACATTTCGTCAATTCGCGTTTAATAATGTCCTGCGTAACAAGCGACTGTATGCTGCCTATTTTCTAAGTAGTATGTTCACGGTGATGATCTTCTTTACCTTTGCCGTGTTTGCTTATCATCCGGCGCTCAATGGCACCGATATGAATCTCAATGTACAAAGAGCGCTATCTGTGTCCAAGTGGCTGATCTATGCCTTTTCCTTCTTCTTCGTACTGTACTCGATGAGCGCCTTCCTCAAGACGCGTAAGCGTGAATTCGGTCTGCTCATGCTACAAGGAATGTCGCCTGGACAATTACGCAAAATGGTCTTTCTTGAAAATATATGTATTGGTACCGGTGCAACTGTAGGCGGTATTCTGATCGGACTCGTCTTTGCCAAAGCGATTCTACTTATCGGTGAAAATATTCTCGTACTGGATGACAAACTGAATTTTTATATCCCACTACAAGCGGTGGGAATCACCGTTGTCTCGTTTCTCGCTCTGTTCATTCTGATCTCGTTCTTCATCGCTACCATTCTGCGCAGCGAATCGCTGATCTCGCTTATTCGCAGTCAACGTGCGCCCAAGAGCGAGCCTCACGCCTCGATCTGGTTATGTGCGCTAGCTGTGATATTGCTCGCGATCAGTTATGGTTTATCCTTATTTGCAGATACAGGTATAGCTTTTCAATTGATGTGGCTCATTATTCTGATGGTCGGGATCGCGACGTATCTGCTGTTCACACAGCTCAGCGTCTATGTGATTCGTGCTCTGAAAAATCGTAAGCCATTTTTCTGGCGTCACACGAATATGCTTCTATTATCCGATCTATCCTACCGGATGAAGGACAATGCTCGTACCTTCTTCCTGGTCGCAATGGTTTCGACCGTATCCTTCTGCGCAATCGGTACATTGTATGGATTACAGCCGCTGCTCAATCGTGCGAATGGTGCAACCGATTCGTATCCAATCGTTTACGTTTCCGAAAAAGGAGATACGCAGCAGCAAGCCAATGTACAGCGAGTAGAGCAATCGCTTCGCGATAAAGGCATTTCGTATCAACAGGTGCGTCTGACACTAAATCGCTACAAGCTTCAGACAGACAGTGAAGCACGCATGATCCTAAGTGCCAGCATGTTCAACCAGGCAAGTGCACTACTTGGTCAAAAGCCTGTTCAGCTACAAGGTAATCATACCTTGATTGCGATTATAAGCGATGCACGTATGGATACTGCGAATCAATTAAAGCAAAAAGATATCGTCACAAACAATGGCATCACGCTCAAGCCAACTCAGATTTTCGTTTCTCCGGCAGTACCAAATGACAGCGTAGCACTGATCGTATCGGATGAACAATATGCTCGCCTTGGTAAACCAGCTGAAGTCACTCACACCTATATGTGGCAAACGGATGCTTCGCATAAGGTGTTCATCACCGCCGCAAAGCAAATTATGGGGAATAATGTAGGACTGGAAGTGACGGATCACTCTGTACTCGAAATTCCAACCTACTCGCTGTACATCGTACAAAGTCTGTATGGCATCGCCCTGTTCATCGGACTGTTCATCGGTATCGTATTCTTCGTTTCCGCTGGAAGCTTCCTCTACTTCCGTCTCTATAGCGATCTGGATGAGGATAAGCAGAAATTCCGTGCTATCGCCAAGCTCGGTTTAACCAACCGCGAACTCAATAAGGTGCTAACCCGACAGATTGCACTGCTGTTCTTCGCACCGATTGTCGTCGCACTGGTTCATGGGTCGATCGCACTTGCGACAGTTGCGCGTCTATTCAATGCCCAGATGGCTACTCAATTCGTCATCGTACTTAGTATCTTCTCACTCATTCAAATCGTCTACTTCTTCGTTGTACGATTCTTCTATATTAAGCAGGTGCGCGAGGCTCTGCATTAAGCAAAGATGATATACAATAGATGACGCGTCATCGTTACAGATATAAAAAGGCTCAAGCTTCCTATACTTTTAGAAGTGTTACACCAGATGAATGAATTGAACGCCTATACAAAAGGACGCTTACTCTCCATATAGAGAATAGCGTCCTTTTCAACTTCAACATTACATTCTGTTGAGGTAAGCATATTCATGTAGCCTCTTCACTAAAATAAGGGTGTACATCGGTAGGTAAACTCGATGGAACAAACTCCACTAACTGCCTTTTAAGCTTCGCCATCTCCATCCGTTGAAGCCCCACTATCTGTTTTCGTCGTGCTTCCTGCATCCGTACCACTACGGAACTTCACATGAATCTGCACAATCTCCGACCGCGTACCAATGCGTAGCGGTGAGCCCCAGAAGCCGAAGCCGGAGGAGACGATCGAATGTAGCTGACCTTTACGCAGATAGCCCCAGTCATTTTCAAAAATGCGATGCGTAATGAGCGAGAACGGTGCCATCTGTCCACGATGCGTGTGACCGGATACGACCAGATCGGTGCCGAGCTTTTGCTCCGCATCCAGCTCATATGGCTGATGATCGAGCACGATGACCGGATGGGTATGATCCACTTCGTCCAGCAACTTGCCCAGCTCTGTACGCGGTCGGTCGCTGTAATCACGCCGTCCGACAAGGGTAATTCCATTATCCAGCACAACCGATTCATCATACAGCACATTCAGATTACTTTGATTCAACGCCTCGACCAGATCGATCCCATCCTCAAAGCGATCATGATTACCGAGAGAGGAGTAGACAGGTGCCTGGAAGCCCTTCAGAATTTCTGGAATCGCAGTCTTGCTATAGTACATGAGATTATCATCAATAATATCGCCCGGTAGCAGAATTAAATCCGGCTTCAAGGCATTCACTCGCTCCACCAGACGGCGAGCATGACCTTCATTCGATAAGGCGCCAAAATGCATATCGGATGCCATCACAATATTCATTTCAGATGGCCCATTAACGGGCTTATCGATCTCAATCGTATACGAGCGTACGACCGGACTGTAGGCATTATACGCACCTACACTCACCGTTACAATCAGTCCAGCAATCGTAATCCAGCCCGCCCAGAACACGGCGGTTGTCATAGAGATTGGCGACCAGCGTAGCAGTAACAATACAAGATTCATAATCGGTAGCCATAGCACTGAGAAATACGCTATCGCCACCCAGACTGCACCAATCCATTTAAACGCACCGATCTGACTTTGCCAGAAACCGAGGAACAATCCATACGCCAAAATGACCAGCACAATGATCATAATATACCGCGGCAGCATCTGATGCGGGAACAATGTACCCAGCCATACCCAGCCGTTCCAACCAATATACAGAATAAATAGATGATACACGATCAACATTACAATCCCTATCCACAAAGTCGGTAGCTCCTATTCCAACGTATTCTGACATGCGATCTACATGCCGATGGCTCTCTTGCTTTACAATACTCCTAGTATATAACTTCAGCGACCGATTTACAAAACGTAACATGTATAAATAAAGTAAGTGTGAAAAAGAGCTGCACGGAGAGATTCCGTCAGCTCTTTTGGATAATCGTGCATATTCCCGATTACATTCAAATTATGTTCACAGCGAGTCGCTTATTGACCTGGCTTGATCTCCAGCAGCTCATAATGGAATGTACCCATCGGTGCTTCAAAGGCGATTTTGTCGCCGGACTGGTGACCCATCAATGCCTTGCCCAGCGGGCTTTCATAGGACAGCTTATTATTCGCCAGATCTGCCTCAGCAGGCCCTACGAGCTGGTATTCGATCACTTCATCAAATTCAATATCCTTCAATACCGCGATCGAGCCAATGCTCACGCGGGAAGTGTCCATTTGGTCTGCACTGATTACACGCGCGTTACGCAGCATGCGCTCCAGCGTCAAAATGCGCGTTTCCATAAACGCCTGATCCTCTTTCGCAGAGTGATACTCACTGTTCTCCTTCAGGTCGCCATAGCTGATCGCTGTTTTCAGACGTGCAGCCAGCTCCTTGCGGCGTGGCCCTTTCAGCTCCTTCAGCTCTTCTTCAAGCTTTGCGAGTCCTTCCGGGGTCAAAATTACTTCTTCGTTTTCGTTTGCCATCTACTCTCAACTCCTTATGTTCATTATACCTTACCCGGAGCCATTTGCCCTGCTTCACTGCAAATTAAATCCCGAATATCCTCCGTGAAGACATCATACACAGCGATTTCCGGTAAAAATGTACTAATTTGTCCATGAAAATGGTCTGCTTTTCCATTATTTTCGATTGATTATATGAAGATTATATTATATCTTAATGGTTCGCCCGTTTGCTGAACGTGTAAGTACATTTCAACACATATCTTACAACGGTGCGGCACTGGGCAGTGTCATGGACAGCAGAAGGAACCATCTCACGAATCCTTTGAACTGCTCCGGACATGACCACTTCAAGGAGGTATATCGTGTCTAATCCAACAAAACAAGAGATCGTAGATAGTGTGCCTCAGCGTGGGTTTTTCGGACATCCACGCGGATTGTTCACACTCTTTTTTACGGAGTTCTGGGAGCGCTTTTCTTATTATGGCATGAGAGCAATTCTGATCTACTACATGTACTACGAGGTAAGCAAGGGCGGACTCGGTCTGGATCAGACGATGGCAACAGCGATCATGTCGATCTATGGCTCGCTCGTGTACATGTCGGGTATTATTGGTGGCTGGCTAGCTGACCGTGTATTCGGCCCGTCACGCTCGGTATTTTATGGCGGTATACTGATTATGCTCGGTCATATCGTGCTCGCCTTCCCGGGTGGCGCATCGATGCTATTCACATCGATGGCGTTGATCGTCCTCGGTACGGGGCTGCTCAAGCCGAACGTCTCTACCATCGTCGGTGAGATGTATAGCGAAGAAGATGCACGCCGTGACTCCGGCTTTAGTATTTTCTATATGGGGATCAACCTTGGCGGCTTTATTGCACCGCTGATTGTTGGTACGGTAGGCACAGAGTATAACTTCCACCTTGGCTTCGGACTGGCGGCGATCGGGATGCTGATCGGACTGATCGTGTTTATGCTGACACGTAAGAAAAGTCTCGGTCTTGCTGGTAGGATCGTACCGAATCCGATGGACAAGGATGAGCGTCGTAAAGTGACCAAGCTGCTGATCATCGGCGCCATTGTCGTTGCCGTGCTGCTGGCTGCTGCAATTACCTTCGGCTGGCTTACGCTGGAATCGTTCGTACTTGTCGTCGCTGTACTGGGTGTACTCATCCCAATCTGCTATTTTGTCGTGATGTATCGTAGTCCGAAAACGAATGATGTAGAGCGCTCGCGTCTGACCGCGTATATTCCATTATTCATCGCTGCGGTCATGTTCTGGTCGATTCAGGAGCAGACGTCCACGGTACTGGCACTGTTTGCAGATCAGCGTACACAGCTGCAATGGATGGGCATTACAATCTCGCCAGCCTGGTTCCAGTCGCTGAATCCGCTGTTTATCATTATTCTGGCACCGGTGTTTGCCTGGTTCTGGATGAAGCTGGGGGATCGTCAGCCGACCATTCCACGTAAGTTTGCGATCGGAATTTTGTTCGCTGGCCTGTCGTTCCTCGTTATCTTGCTACCGGTATACTTTAGCGGTGATAAGGAGCTGGTTAGTCCACTATGGCTGGTGCTGAGTTACTTTATTATCGTGATCGGTGAGCTGTGTCTGTCTCCGGTTGGCTTGTCCGCAACAACGAAGCTGGCACCCGCAGCCTTTTCTGCGCAAACGA
This sequence comes from Paenibacillus hunanensis, assembly GCF_034055775.1. Classification (NCBI taxonomy): domain Bacteria; kingdom Bacillati; phylum Bacillota; class Bacilli; order Caryophanales; family Paenibacillaceae; genus Paenibacillus; species Paenibacillus hunanensis. The sequence goes on from NZ_CP139194.1 coordinate 5,469,998, forward strand.
TGAGTCTGTGGTTCCTGTCTAATGCAGCCGCACAGGCAATCAATGCGGTGCTGACCACGCTGTACAGCAAGGATACCGAGCTGCTCTACTTCGGTACGATCGGTGGCGTGTCCATTGTGCTTGGTATTATTCTGTTCCTGATGGGTCCGAAAATTCAGGGCTATATGAAGGGGATCAAGTAAGTAGCTACGCCTGCTGTATGGGATCGTTCAACAGTACCCTATGCGACAACCTATAGCATTGTAAAATCATGACACTATATGATCATGATCGTATAAAAAAACAGGCTGGTATGCCGCTTGATCGAGCGGTGTACCAGCCTGTTTGATGTTGATTCGATTTTGTTTAATGTAAGAGTGAAGCATGTCTAATCGTATGCTAACCACACTCAGTTAAATCGCTTCGTCTTGTACCAGCTCGATTTACGTCCAGTAAGAATGTCGACAAGCAGCGAGTAGAAGGCTTTGATCGAGATGATCAGGAACAGCTGTGCATAGGTGAAATACGAGATACACGCGAGCACAAAGTTCATCGTATTACTTTGCCCGATATCGGAAGCGAGCGCCAGATTAATCTGGAGTACATAGATGTAATACATGAGCGCCCATGAAATGACCAGATATACATACACATCGCCAGCAAACTGGAATGGCGAGAGCACATTCGGGTTGAACAATGCGATCACCTGATACACGATATTCGCGACGAAAATAATATCCGAAATAATAATCGCGATCATAAACCAGAAATAACTGGCTGCATAATAGAGCACCTGAATTTTGATCCGCCAGCTAGAGTTATTGAATAGATGGTGAATATTATCCAGAATAACGCGGTAATTCCCCTTCGACCAGCGCTGACGCTGACTCATATACACGCTGAGCTGCTCGGGCTCCTGCTGATACGCCTCTGCCTGTGGGGCGAGCGCGATCAGCTGTCCACGCGTTAAAATATCAAACGTAATCGCCGTATCCTCGGTAATCGCATCCGGGTCCCAGCCGCCGATATCGCGGATCAGATCCGTCTTCACGATAAAGTTCGTGCCTGGAATTGTGCCGACCTTGAACAGCTCCCATAGTCCGGTATGATGGACACGCTGAATCGTTACCAGCTCCAGGTTAATACAGCGCGACAGGAAGTTTTGTCCGCGGTTGCGCGCTTTGTTACGTCCGAATACCGCACCGTATTTCTCTGGCTGCTCCAGTGCCTTTTGCATCAGGAACATGAGTGCATTGCGCTCAGGCGCCGCATCCGCATCATAGACGAGAATCCATTCGCCCTTCGTAATTTTGAGCGCTTCATTCAGCGCACCGGACTTACCGCCCGTACCTGTACGCTCAATAATCGTAAAGTCACGATCAGCAAACTCCGGTCTTTCTTTTAGACGATACAACGATGCTGCTGTACCATCACTACAGTTATCCGCGATCACGATGACCTGCACCTTATGCGCAGGATAATTCAGCTTCAAAATATGCTCGGTCGTGATGCCGACAACAACCTCTTCATTATGCGCAGGCACCATCACGGTCACGGTTGGATAATGCTCCATCGTTTCCGGAAATACGATTCCTGCCTTGTTTTGCTTGGACAGAAAGCGAATCGCCCCTGCCATGATAATGATCGCCTCCAGCACCGCAATCCAGATGCTAATGATCGAAAAAATCAGTATACCATCTGCCACTTCGTTACCCCCGTCCCCGGTTGTATTTACGGTTCACGTGACTGCGAAACCGGAGCGTAGCAATGGTTAACAACGCAATCGCGATTGCAAACAAGCCGCTAACCGCCGTACATAACGGGATAAACCAATCCGTATAAGCCATCTTTCATCTTCTCCTAAATGTATAATGCCGGACACTGATCAAATGTATTCGCCGATCAGATCCGTTTCCGTATTGCGTTCCAGCGTGGCAATGACAGCATCCAGACTTTCGTATTTCTCAAATTGCTCTGGATTAAACACGAGCGCACCTGAGCGAATGACAAGCTGTAGCTCCTGTCCCTTGAGATCAGGGAAGTGCACATTCATCATCGCATCACGAATACGATGCGTCAGTGGCGGCAAATAGTCCTTATTCGTCATCGGGCAAAGGATAATAAAGCGACCATTATCAATCGAGAACTTATAATCCTCAAAACGGATCTGCTTCTGAATCGTGTCCGACAGCTCTAGCAGTAGACGAGCATAGCCTGCCGAGCCGACCGACTCCTGCACCAGTGGCAAAAATTCAATCTTGAACATCGCCATACAAAAGCTGTATTGATCCGAATACCGACGTGCGAGGTTAGAATGCTTGATCAGCGCTTCACCCAGTGCGGATCGATTGCCCAGTGTCGTATCGATATCGACCTGTGGGGTCATTTCGTGCAGTGCTTCAAGCCGTTCCTTGAGTCTGCGTGTATCGATCAGGCTGTATTTAACGATCATCGCAATCAAAATATTGGCCGGAATCAAAAACATATTAAAAAACACGACCGGATTCAGCGGTGCAATCGTCACCATCCACACAAAATAAGTGACCAGAAACACAAAAATCATGACCACCGAAATGCCGCGCGGTAGCCAGAAGCCAACGAGCAGGCCCAGCAAGGAGCCGAGCATTACCAGCAGCTCTGCAACACCGAAGCGCTGCTGCATCTCCACATTCCAGAACAAAATCAGTTGCTCCAGAATTGCAACCGCAACGAGCAATGTGTATCCGGTCATTGTACGCCGGATTGGTATACCATTTGTCATTTTTCCTCTTCCTTTTTTTCAGGTTTAACGTGTCTGTTGTAGCGTGGTTTCTGCTAGCAGTGCAAGCAGATTATCAAATGCGTGTGTGTCTCCATCGGATACGTAGCCGCCTCGATCACTTCCTTCTGAAGCGCGAAACATAATCATTCGATCATACAGCTGCTGTGCCCATTCCCGATCATCCATCTGCACTGCAAGTAAAATCGCCAGCCCATACACCGAAGGCGATTCATACTTCACCGCTGGCTGATGATCCTTCGCATCATAACGTCCGTACAAATGTCCATCCTTGGCAAATTGCTGCTTCATAAAAGCTACCAGCTTATCAGGTGGTTGTTTCATCTCGGCAAGATGCAGTCCAATAATAAGCTGGTCAATCAGGTTTACCTGCTTATCATAGCCGTATTGGCCTGTTGTCACATCATAGGTTCTTGGATAAAAGAGTCCATCATTCGGAATGGTTCGCAGCAGCTCAAGATGCCGCGTATACAGCTCATCACTAATCAGACCGTATTGCTTCATTCGCTCAAAGGCGAGCGTATCAATATAGGTCAAACTGAGCAGATTACTGGAGGTATCATGCTGAAAATCGTGGTAGTCCACCAGATAGCCGTTGTTCAGTCCTTGTGCCCACAGCGTATCGGTGATTTCTTTGGCAGTTGCGAGATATTCCGGCTTGTTCCAGCGTCCATAGGCGTCCAGCAGTGCACTCACGATGCGCAGATCATCACCAAGCGCATACGTATTCACACGGGACTGTCCATCCGGTTCTAGCTTCCAGCGGATATAATGCTGAGGCGACATAAAATATGTGTTCAGCAGCTGATAGCTGTTATCAAAATCCGACTTGTCCTCTACAAGCAATGTGTACTGCATCCATAATCCAACGGATTCCGATAGTGCCTCTCGTCCAGCAACGACGTTTGGATCAGTAGAGGGAGCTTCCTTTAAATACGATGCGATCGTTCCATTGGCATTGACCATCGATTGCTTCATGAACAATGCGGTAGAAGAGGTTTCTTTTCTCATCATTAGTGTCGCTAGTAGCGCCGCCAGCCCGATAATGACTATGATCATGACCAGTAGTACGACTCGGGTACGACGGTTTTTTGTTACGCGCATCTGCACCTCCTTGGCTGGACTTCACGGGAGCCAGCTCATTTTCACAATAATATTAGGCGTTTAGGCCAAAAGAAGGAGCTACACGTCGTCTTGTTCCTACTCTTTGGATTTATTTTCACATATCTTGCGGTATTCGTATAGATCAAATGATGTAATTTTTCATGAATTCACAGCATTTTCTTGTTATTTATTTATCGGAATTTGGAGAACGATTGCGAATATGTCATTTGAAAAAAATTGTCGATAGCTGGATAGTCGATGGATAGATAGCATTTCCGAGAAGTATATAGGGATACAACAGCACTGTGTAAATGATTCGTGTACACGGGAACTTAGGATGATAGAAGTGAGAACAACGGAGATTAGGTATGGATTAGTGCACATAAAAAATCCCCTCTGGCTGGCAGTGTTGACCTTCGTGTCGCATGCGGTCTTTTTCACTGTCTGTCCTGAGGGGATCGTACCGATGTAAAAAGCTGTTTCTGCCTAAAAGGATAGGTCTATAGTTTGTGTACTTTTATTATGCATAGCGACATCATTAGCCGCTGATCAGTGTGGTTGAATTCGCTTCGCGACTACGCTCGGCTTTTTTCATTTGCTTACTGCGTAGCTGTCCGCAGGCAGCATCGATATCGGTACCGTGCTCCATGCGAACGGTGCAGTTGATGCCGTTCTTTTTCAGCACATCATAAAAGGCCAGAATGTCCTCCTGCTTACTGCGCTGATACTGACTGTGCTCGTCGACCGGGTTGTACGGAATCAGGTTCACACTGGTCATTTGCTTTTTGTCCGCCAGCAGAGCAGCCAGCTCGTGAGCTTGCTCCACCTGATCGTTCACGCCTTGCAGCAGAATGTATTCCATCATGATGCGGCGATTCGTTTTTTGCAGGTAGTAGTCCACAGCGTCCATAAGCTGTTCCAATGGGAATGCGCGGTTGATCTTCATAATACGGGTGCGTAGCTCATTGTTTGGCGCGTGCAGAGACAGTGCCAGATTCACGAGCAGATCGCTATCTGCGAACTCGCGGATCTTGTCAGGCAAGCCACTGGTGGACACGGTAATACGCTTCGGTGCGATCACCAGACCCTTTTGATCCTTGACGATATTGATAAAATCGACCATATTCTCGAAGTTATCAAACGGCTCACCAATACCCATCACGACGATATGCGTCACAAGCTTGCCTTCGCCCTGCTCATCCAGATGCTGCTGCACCTTCATGATCTGCTCCACGATCTCACCTGCGTTCAGATCACGGCTTTTCTTGATCAAGCCACTGGCGCAGAAGCTGCATCCGATATTACAGCCCACCTGTGTCGTGACACAGACGGATTGACCGTATTTTTGACGCATCAGTACCGTTTCGATCAGATTACCGTCCTTCAAGCGAAGCAGGAACTTCACTGTACCGTCTGCCGATTCTTGCTTCACATGCTCTTCCAGCGTACGCATGCTAAAATGCTCTGCCAGCAGTGTGCGGCATTCCTCGCGCACTTCCATATCTTCAAAGCGCATCACACGCTGCTTGTACAAACTGTTCCATACTTGAGCAGAGCGCGAACGCTTCTGTCCGTGCTGCTCCAGCCAATCGGCAAGCTGGCTTAATGTTAATCCATAAATGGATGGTTTATTCATGTCTAACCCTCTTTTCACCTGTCTGTCCATTATTCTGCCTGATGTCGGTAGTCATGAACAGCATTAATGTTGCTTGTCTATCATTGCTTACTCATCTATTGCTGCCTGGCCTCGCGGCTACCTATACCGACTACATCGTTTATTCTGTCACATCTCCGTGCAGATAAGAACGGAATGATGCGAATAAATGGATCGTAAACTGATCATATTACGGGCATTCCCCGATGAACACAATAAAACGCAGTACAGACCCGGCTGTCTTGCAGCCAGACCCATACTGCTCATGCCTCCTATTGTCCCAAAATTCAACGATGAAAACAATAGAAAACGTGCAAATCGATGCATCAAATTTGAGAAGTTCACGCCATTTTCAAAAAAACACTCTTTCGCTTTACCAGAGAAAAGTGTATAGTAGGATACTGTCATGATATTTACATGATCTGAAATGTTAACCTTTTCCAAGCGGAAGGAGTTCTATTATATGAGTCAAAATAGAGTTGGATTCTGGATTCTGACCGCCCTTGTCGTGGGCAATATGGTCGGTTCCGGGATCTTTATGTTGCCGCGTTCACTGGCAGAAGTATCGAATCCAGCAGGCACGGTGCTGGCTTGGGGCGTAACCGGGTTTGGCGTGCTGATGCTGGCACTCGTATTTGGCAATCTGGCGCTGCGTAAGCCAGAATTGAGCGGTGGGCCGCAGATTTATGCGAAGGAGCTGTTCCCGAACAATCCGGTGCTGTCGGTGTTGTCTGGATTTATGTCATCATGGGGCTACTGGGTCGGGAATGTAGCAGGATTTGTAGCGGTCATTACGACCTTTTCCAGCTATCTGTCTACGTTTATTCCAGCGATGAAAAGTGAGGCAGTCTGGTTTACGATCGGTAGTCTGGATATCAAAACAGGCAATGCGCTGAACTTTATCGTCTGCTCGCTTCTATTATGGGGCACGCATGCGCTGGCGCTACGCGGAATTGAAGGCGCAGGGAAAATGAATCTGCTCGCTACGGCGACGAAGGTGATTGGATTTGCCCTGTTTATTGTGATCGCCCTCTTCGCGTTTCAGGAGGCGAATATCGGGCCATTCGCGGCACCACATGTGGATGCAGATGGACAGACGGTTAGTCTGCTGTCACAGGTGAATGGCGCAGCTGTTGTGACGCTGTGGGCATTCATCGGGGTTGAATCAGCGATGGTGTTCGCTGCTCGTGCCAAACGCAAGCAGGATGTATCGCGTGCGACGATGGTCGGCTTGCTGATCGCGCTCGCTTTATATGTAGGGATTAGTATTTTGACGATGGGTCTGCTGCCGGGCGATCAGCTCCAGCAATCGCAAAACCCACTCGTCGATGCGATGAGCGCGGTGCTCGGACCGATCGGCGGTTATCTGCTGGCTGGACTCGGACTGATCAGCTTGATCGGTTCGACGATTGGCTGGGTGCTACTCAGCGCGGAAGTGCCATATGAAGCGGCGCGTCAGGGTGTATTCCTGCGTCCGTTCCGCGATGTGAATGGCAAAGGGATGCCGCGTCTGTCGCTCTGGATATCGAATGGACTCGGACAGCTGCTGATCTTCTCAACGATCTCCGGCTCGATCTCGCAGGCGTTTGATTTTATTATCGCGATTGCGACACTGGCGTATCTGGTGCCTTATCTGATCTCGGCAGTGTATCAGCTGCGGCTGGTCGTGACGGGTGAAGGATATGGTGCGAATGAGAGTCGTGTGCGTGATGGGATTATTGGCGTGCTGGCGACGGTGTACTCGGTGTGGGTGATTTATGCGGGGACGGCGGATTGGAAGACGTTTGGGTTTGGTGTGTTGATGATTGTTAGTGGGATTGTGTTTTATCCTTTGTTGCTCAAGCAGCTTCGGGTGAAGCGGGTTTGATAAGTAGGATTGTGGGCATTAGTGTTGAGTTACACCACTCCGGCAAGGAATAAGGGGACGGACTCAGGTGGAGCCGCGGGAATCTACTGGATTAGGATAAAATGTAGATTCCCGCCCCTCCAAAGTCGTCCTTTCCCCTTATTTCCTTGCCTTCGTTCTGTACGAGCGCATCATGTTTTGTTGTTAAAAGCTTTTTTAAACAAACGATCGCAGCCATATTTATCACTTCATTTTATGTATAACCAGCATTTCTTTAATAGAAAATAGCAAAACGGACAGCGGTGAGAGACTGCTGTCCGTTTTTGTATGAACAATAAGTTTATGATCTAATATGTTGTTCGACTTGGGTACTGCTTGTTTGTGTTCTTTAAGACTGGGAGGAGGACGCCAGCACAGCAGGCTCTGCTTTCCCGTCCACCTTGCCTACTGCCTGCGCCTTCAATCCTTTGGGATCGCTCCATAGCTCGCGCCATTTGAGGATAGCGGTGATAAGGATGATCGCGCCTAAGATAAGCATGACGATCGATAGAACGCCATTCAGTACGCTATAGCCGCCTGCTTCGGGATTGAGGTAGACGTTGCGTACCATCCAGTAGCCTGCGTAGTTGACGGTTACGTACAGATACGCCAGTGGGATGAGGCAGGTGAGCATATAGCGGCGTTTATCTGCGAATTTTAAGATGACGGTAGCGCCGATGATGAGTCCGATTGATGCCATGAGCTGGTTGGATACGCCGAATAGTGCCCAGACGGAGCCGATGTCGCCCGAGAAGAGCAGGTAGCCCCAGGATAGGCAGGCAAGCGCACTTGCCAGGATCGCGCCGGGCATCCAGTCGAGTCGTTTGAGCGGCTTGTAAAATTCCCCGAAAAAGTCCTGAATCAGATAGCGCGATACGCGTGTACCCGCATCCACAGCTGTCAAAATAAAAACAGCCTCGAACAAAATGACGAATTGGAAGAAGTACGCTGCCAGCGTTTCGAACCATGGAATACTTTTGAAAATATACGTCATACCAACCGCCAGTGTAACCGCGCCGCCTGTACGTCCTTCCAGATCGATACCGATCTCGCGGCTTAGTTCTGCCAGATGCACGGTCTGCATGCCGAGTGTCTGGAATACCTCCGGCTTGGAATTGATGGCAAAATAGTCACCCGGCTGGAGGGCAATCGCGGCGATTAATGCCATCACTGCAACGAGACATTCCACCAGCATCGCGCCAAAGCCGACCGACTTAATATCCGTCCAGCGCATCAGCATCTTAGGCGTGGTGCCTGAGCCGACAAAGGCATGAAAGCCTGAGATCGCGCCGCATGCAATCGTGATCGAGATAAACGGCCAGACCGGGCCTGCCAGAATCGGGCCTCCACCGTGAATAAATTCGGTCACCGCTGGGAACGATATCGCAGGATTCACGATAAAAACACCTATGACGAGCGCAACGAACACGCCAATTTTCATAATACTACTCAAATAATCACGTGGTGCGAGTAGCAACCAGACCGGAAGAGCCGCTGCAAAGAATGCGTATACTGGCAATGCAATCGCCAGCGTGGACATTTCTAGTGTAAGCCATTGTCCCAGTACGGAATGCTGGATAAATGGCCCGACCGCTACGCCGACCATGATCAGCAGGAAGCCGATAATTGAAGGCGTTTTCAAATCTCCGGTGCGTTTATAATATAATCCCACTGCCATCGCAATCGGGATCGTAATACCGACGGCAAAGGTACCCCACGGATTCCGTTCCAGCGCATGCAGTACGACCAGTGATAGCCCTGCCATCGTGATCGTAATGATGAATAGCATCGCCAGACCGGTACAGAAGCCTGCAACCGGGCCAAGCTCCTTTTTCGCCACTTCGGATAAGGACTGTCCGTCCTTACGCATCGAGGCGAATAGCACCACGGCATCATGCACAGCGCCACCTACAACCGCACCGACTAATAACCAGATCAGCCCGGGTAAATAGCCGAATTGCGCCGCAAGGATCGGCCCAACGAGTGGTCCTGCTGCCGCAATCGCTGCAAAATGATGCCCGAACGACACCACTTTACTCGTTGGCACATAGTCCTTGCCATCCTCCAGCTTGTAGGCAGGTGTCTGGCTTTGCTCGTCCATTTGCTTCAGCTTCAATACCTTGACTGCCATGAATGTTCCATACAGCCTGTATGCAATGAGCAGAATACAGATCGTACCGATCATAATTGGAATTGCACTCATCTTATCGTTCCTCCCTTGTCGCCTTACAGCTTGCATTTGATCTCGTCTCTAGCTCCACGATAGCAAATGTAAGCGCGATCATAAGGGTTTCACGCTGGATTACCGGATTTACAGGATGAGTTGCAGCCATACCGTGTTCAGTTGCAACGATTCAAAAGCCCAGTTGCTCTCGTAGCTGCTTCACATAGCTGCGGCTGACTGGAATACGCGAATCGTCGCTCATCACGAGCAAATAGGTAGAGTTAAACCACGGCTGAATTTCGGTAATGCCCGATAGATTCACAATATAATTACGATGCACGCGCATAAAGCGTCCATCCTCGAGACGACGCTCCATATGGGCGAGCGGTTCATTCAATGTAAATCTGCCCTGTGCGGTAGAGATCACCACCTTGCCCTCCTCCGAGCTAAGCGCGATCATCTGCTCCAGATCGAGCATCAGAATGCGATCCTCGATGGAGACGGCAAGCTTTTTGAGCTGAGGACGCGGCAAGGTTGGCGCTGGAATGGCAGGCTCTCTTTTCAATCGGACGAGCTTGTCCAGTGCCTGACGAATACGCCGCTCGTCAAACGGCTTGAGCACATAGTCAATCGCATTCAGGTCAAATGCCTGTAGCGCATATTCATCAAATGCCGTTGCGAAAATAACCGCAGGCGGCTTCGGCAGATCAAGCAATTGTCTCGCCAGCTCTAATCCGCTATGCTCTGCTAGCTCAATATCGAGAAAGACCAGCTCAGGCTGTAGTCGCACAATCTCCTCATGCGCCTGCTCCAGCGATTCCGCTTCGCCGATCACCTCGACCATTTTGCTACGCTTCAATAAATAGACCAGTTCATCTCGTGCGAGTGGCTCGTCATCCACGATAAACGCTGTCAGCATGCACCTTGCTCCCTTCCTGATATTGTAACGGCAGCCGAATATGGATCGCGGTGCCTTCCCCCTCGGCACTCTGAATCATAAAGCTTGCCGAATGACGGTAAATGCCCTCCAGCCGCTCCCGAATATTACACAGCGCTGTGCCGCTTCCTTCGCTCGCCAGATTGGCTTCATGCCCGAGCAAGGCGAGCCGATCTGCCGGGATGCCTGCCCCATTGTCTGCTACGATGACCTCTAGCTCACCTGTATGACTGCTTATGGAGACCCGAATGGTGCCGCGCGTCTGCAAGCGACGAAACCCATGACGAATCGCATTTTCCACCAGCGGCTGGATAATAAATGGTGGCACCTGCACCTGTTCCAGCCCCGGCTCGATATCCAGCTCCACCGTATATTTATCGGGAAAGCGTGCTTGCTCTAGCTGAAGATATGCCTCCACATACTCCAGCTCCTTATACAGCGGAATGAGCAATTGCTGCGCCCCCTGTAGATTACTACGGAAAAAGGTGCCCAGCTCTAGCAGCAAACGGCGCGCACGCTCCGAATCCGTCCGACATAGCACAGAGATCGTATTGATCGCATTAAAAAGGAAATGCGGATGCACCTGCGCCTGTAGCGCTTTGATGCGAGCAGTTTTGAGCAGGGCACTCTGCTGTTCTGCTTCGGCCAGCTCCAGCTGCGCAGAGAACAGCTTGCCGAGTCCCTCCGCCAGTTCCTCCTCCACCTTACTCAGATGGTTTGCCTGACAAAAATAAAGCTTAAGCGTACCCACCGCCTCACCATGCACCAGCAAGGGCAGCACAACCGCCGCTTCCAGCGGACAATTCCGATGCGAGCAGCGAATATCCTTAGGCAAGCGTGCGAGCATGAGCTTGCCCTGCTCTAACACGGTGCGTGTCAGCCCCGTACTCACCTCCTGCCCTGCCACATGGTGATCTGCCGCCGCACCCACATGTGCCAGAATATGCGTCCGATTGGTGATGGAGATAGCATCCGCTTCGGTTAAACGCAGCAGAATATGCGCCGCCTCCCGGCACGAGTCTGGATTCAAGCCCTGCCTGAAAAAAGGCAGCGTCCGATCTGCAATATGAAAAGCCAGATGCGTCTGTGTCGCACTCTGACGCTCCTGTTCTTTTAAAATCGAACGAATAATAAGCATGAACAGCAATGTACCAAAGCCGTTCAGCACAATCATCGGCAGACCAATCGTCTGCACAAGCATGACGGCATCCTCGTACGGCTTGGAAAAGAGCAAAATGAGCAGCATTTCCACCACCTGCATCGCCATACCAACCAGTGCAGCAAACCATGGTGGAATCACGCCGCGACGACGATACCAGTTGCCCAGCAAGCCAGCAACAACTCCAGCGAGTACCGAAGATATCGCACACTCTAATGCGGTAAAACCACCCAGCGGATAGCGATGCAGCCCTGCTACCAGCCCGACACCCAGACCGACCAGCGGCCCTCCGAGCAAGCCACCGATGCTCACCCCCATAATACGCGTATTGGCAATCGCGTTATCCGCATCCACCTGATTCAGCCAGCTTTGTGAGACGACCTCGCTAAGATGAATCTCGATTCCGGTATAGTTGCTGATCACGCCAAACAGACCAAATACAGCGATTAGCAGCAGAGAGCCAAAACGTCCACGTCGGTTGTAAATAATGTGACGGAAGATTGGGAATTGAGACAGCACAAAGGCAAGGATGATCAAAATCCCGACACGTTCGAGCATTAATGGTAGCAGGTGAATCATCGCTTGACCTCCCTTGTGGGGTGATGTGCTATGTGGGGTAGTTGTAATGGTATCGCCATTTTAGCATGTAAGCGTATACGGTTCTATATATTGGTTGTTACATAGGTTACCTCTACACCTCATCCAAAATCGCCACAGGTCTTGCCCAGCCGGCGGAGGCTTTTTCGATTTTGACGGGGAATGCCATGACCTGGAAGCCGTGAGATGGAAGCTGGTTGAGGTTGGCTAGCTTTTCGATCTGGCAGTACGGGATGGTGCTGCCTGCATAGTGACCTTCCCAGATGATAGATGGGTCCTGCTGGTCGGCGTAGCGGCGGGCGGTGTGGGCGAATGGGGCGTCCCAGCTCCATGCGTCGGTGCCGACGAGTCGTACGCCGCGTTCGGTCAGGTACAGGGTCGCTTCGCGTCCGAAGCCGCAGCCTTTGAGCATGAAGTCGTCTTCGCCGTAGCGTTCACCTGCTGAGGTATGCACGAGTACGATGTCGCCGGGCTGTAGGTCGTGCCCGATGCGTTGTAGCTCGTGCTCAATCTCCGTAGCACTTACGATATGACCGTCAGGCAGATGTCGAAAATCGAGCTTCACGCCCGGTCCGTAAAACCAGTCTAGTGGCACCTCGTCAATTGTCAGCATCGGCTGACCGTCATCGGTGGTAGAGCGATAGTGATAAGGTGCATCGACATGGGTACCCACATGCGTGGTTACGCGAAGCTGCTCGATTGCCCAGCCTTCGCCGCCGGGGAGGTCTTCTTTTTTCAGTCCAGTGAAGCCAGCCAGTAGTTGCTGTGCGCCTTGCTGATGCGATATGTAGTCGATCTCCGGCAGACCGCCAGGCGGGTCAGAGGCGATTCCTGTTTTGAGTGTCACCGATAGATCAATCAAACGTTTTCCCTTCATTGGTCGTTCCTCCAATGGTTTGTAGTTTTGGGGGTGAGACAGAATAAGCTGCGCAGGTATTGAATAGAACTGAGTTACACATGTATGACTGGCACGATTCTTCATGTCTGATTGTAGTGATTCGGTTAATAGTCGGCAAGGAGCGTCAGCCCTGTTTGTGTGGAAAAGAAGCATGAGCCTGGCTTGTTCTACATATATTCGCTTGTTTCACATACAGAAGGAGGAGTTGTATGTAATGGAAAGGAAAAGCAAGCTGTACGTATTCTGAGACGGATGAATAGCTGAGTAGATAAGGTTTGTTGCTGTAAAAGTGAGGTATGGGATCCGCAGCCCTCATCGGTAGGCATAGCATGTGGAACCACACTGGTGGATAAATAGATATTGAGCCATCATACATCTACTTGTAGTCCAACTTCTTTAGTTCAATCTTACAATAGAACATACATTAAAAAGATAAAAGGACATCGATTCAGCATCGATATCCTTTTATTGGTCACGAGTTATTGTTTTAACATACAGCCACTTTCGGTAGAAGCTCATGGCAAAGCAGCCTAATCATCTAAAGCTAGCTCCTGCCTCTGTCGAATACAACTACAACTACAACTACAACTACAACTACAACTACAACTACAACTACAAAATGATTGTAACGTTGGATCTGATCATGCATCATTCCACCATGATGGGCACACTGCATCTGTGTATCTATTAATCCTTCACACCTACAGCCAGATGATTAACACTGTCGTCACACTGAGCAACGCCACTGCATACAGGGCATCACGCCGTGCCAGCACTGGCTGCACATAATACGTGCGCTCGCGCGTACCTGTGAAGCCTCTTGCCTCCATTGCAATCGCGATGCGCTCAGACTTGCGTACGCCCTGACTGAACAGGGGGAGCGCATAGCGCAGGAATGCCTTACCTCCAGGTTCCTGACGATAGCCGCGAATACGATGGGCGATCTTCATCTGTTGTAGCTCACTTTGAAATAATGGGATAAACCGAAATCCTGCCAGCATCCCGTATGCCCATTTAGGCGACAGTCGGAGCTGATGGATCAGACTCATCATCATACGATTCAGGTCGGTAGTTGAGGTGAATAGCATGCCATAGGTGACAAAGCCAAGCATGCGCAAGCCGATTAATAGCCCATTGTTCAGACTCTCTGTCGTTACGCGAAACCATGCCCATTGCCATAGTACATGCTCACCTTTACCGAATGCCGCCAGCATCCAGCAGACGAGCACGAAGAATAATGTGTAGGGCAATAAGCGGCGCAGCAGATAGCCGATCGTCCAGCCACCCACGCTGATGCCGATCAGCACCGCAACCAGCCAGATCGCGAGCGTGAGTAGCGGGTCACGTATCGCCATAAGCGCTGCCATCACCAGCACATGCACGATTAGCTTGCAGGATGGATTCAGCGTGGATAACCACGAGCCATTACTTTTCATATCGTCTGCCACTCCTTTCGCTCCAGATACAGACGATAGGGTAACGGTGCTTCAATCGCACTTCCCTGTAGCAGCTGCTGGTTCAAAAATAACCCCGGCGGGTCACCATCGTACGCAATCTGTCCCTGCTGGAATAACAGCACCCGATCTGCATACTGATCGACCAGCTCCATATCATGTGTAACCATCACAATCGTCGTGCCCTCCTGCTGTCGCCTTTGCAGACGACCGATCAGCTCTGCCGCTGTACGCGCATCCTGTCCGAAGGTTGGCTCGTCCAGCAATAAGAGCTCCTGATCAAATAACAGCATCGTCGCTACACTCAAGCGGCGCTTTTGACCGAGACTGAGTGAGAAGGGATGCTCATCCCGAAGACGCTCCAATCCGAACTCGCGCAGCAATTGTAACGTTCGTTCCTCCAGCTGCTGCTCCTCCCAGCCGCGCTGCCGTCCACCAAAGGCGATCTCATCGTAGACCGTATCCGTCACGAATTGCAGCTCTGGATTTTGAAAAACAAAGCCTGCACGCGCGTATAGCTCCCGATCCGACCACTTACGAAGCTCTTTGCCGTGGAAACGGATCGAGCCGGACAATGGGGGTACAAGCCGAAGCAAGCTTTTCAAAAAGGTACTTTTGCCGCTCCCATTCTCGCCGACGATTGCGATCCATTGTCCGGGTGAAATGTCTACATTGATGCCGTTCATGACTGACTTGCGTCCGTAGCCGATGGTCAAGCGCTCGGTTTGGAGCAACGGATCGGCAGTAGGAAGCGAAGAAGGTATGGATGAGCTTACATCAATGCTTGCCCTGGCACCTGCTTGCGTGCTTTTGCGGTCATTCATTGCAGTGCTCGTCATAGTGGCTATCGTATTCCTATTCCCCTTATCCAGAGCCTCATCCCGTACACCCATTGTCGCCATACGAGCAACGGTAGAGGTAGACGCTCCATCGCCCGTCACCGTCTCCCTAACCGAAGCCGCATGAGCACCCCACATGATAGGGCGCTGTGCCAGACGCTGCTGTAGCTCTCTCGTTAACCGCACCGCCAGCGGATGAGCCGAATTGCTACGCACATCCTCCCACTGATACGGAAACAGCTGCGGCAACCAGATGCCCGCCTCGACCATATCCTGCCGATGCTCCTTCATCACCCGTGCTGGCGAGCCATCCGCGATCAATCGCCCCTGTCCATCCAGCAAAATCACCCGATCCATCCACTCGATGCATCCATCCAGTACATGCTCCACGATCACCATCGTGTGCTGGGAAGCATCCCCGAGCTGTCGTAATAAGGCAAATACTTCATTGCGGCTAGCAGGATCAAGCTGTGCCGTCGGCTCATCGAAAAAGAGCACCTCTGGCTCTAACGCCAGCAGACATGCCAGCGCCAGTCGCTGCTTCATGCCGCCAGATAACGTCTCAATTGGCGTATCGCGCGGAATGTGCAAGCCGACCTGCTCCATCGCTCGGTCGATCAGCGGCTCCATTTCCTCACGCGGAACCGAGCGATTTTCCAGACTAAAAGCGATCTCTTCATCGACACGCAGCATACAAAATTGCGAATCCGGGTCCTGAAACATCACGCCACAGGCGGGCTGACGATAGACATCTCCCTCCACCTCTGCCTCCACATGCTCCGGTATAATGCCTGCCAGTACAGACAGCAATGTCGACTTCCCACTACCGCTCGGTCCTAGAATCAGCACCTTTTCCCCTTGCTGAATATGCAGATGCAGATGGTGCAGCACCGGTCGCTCCTGACTGTAAAAGCGTACCGATAGCCCGTCACAGCCGAGATATACTTGCTCACGAACCGGTTGGAAGACCATTGCCTGTTCCTCTTCTGCGACGCGATTTCATCATTTCATATGAATTCAAAACACCTGTACGCGCCAGCGCTTCGACCACAATCTTAGCGAGCAAGCCGCCCAGCAGGATGCCACTCACCACCTGAATGCCCAGTGTCAGCCAGAACATTGTCGGTGTGTAATAGCCCATACCGTTCGCAATTACGCTATAGACCATACTGCCCACCGCTGCCAGCGCACCGGACAGCATTAATGTCCACACATTGAAGCGGCGATAACCAAAGATCGCAAACGCCAGCTCTGCACCCAATCCTTGAAATACCCCGATCAATAGCGCCGACAGGCCAAAATGGCTACCTGTCAACATCTCCACTGCCGCCGCTGCCACCTCAGCGATCAGCGCTGCACCCGGCTTGCGAATAATATACGCCACAATCGGGCTGGCAATCACCCAGATTCCAAACATAAAGCCCGCACCAACTGGCCCCACGAGCGCCGAGATCGGAATCCATAGCGTAGACCAGCCCAGATACACCACTCCACAGGCCACGGACAAAATAACTGCCAGCACAACCTCCTTCATATTCCATGTGCGGCTCATACGCGTGATACCTCCACTGTCGTCTGCTCCTGGAGTGGTACCGGCCAATCCTCCAGCGTGTACGCCATGTCCCAGAACATATATTCATACTGACAGCTTAAAATAAAATGACGCTTCATCCGTTCCCGATGCTCCGGCGTTGTCCGCTCTGCAATCTCATCCAGACGCTGGCAAAAGCGCTCTGTAATCGTATCTGTACGATTACCGTAAAAGTCGATCCACTCGTAAAATGGATGCGAGGCATCCGGCTTCACCTCACCCAGCAGACGCTTGCCAATCTCCAGATACGTCCACGGACAAGGCAGCAGCACGGCTAGAATATCGCCCAGATCACCTTCCTGTGCTGCGGTCAGCATATGGCGAATATAGTTGTGCGCGGACGGAGCGAGCGGATAACCCTGCAATTGTTCATAGGGCACGCCTGCCACCTGACAAAAGTTATGATGCGGATGAATCTCACTGTGCAGCACAAAGCCGATCTGCTCATTGAACATCGCCATATCGTCACGATGCTGGCATTTTGCAATCGCTGTACCGTAAATGCGCATAAACGCATTTAAATATTCAAAATCCTGCTTCACATAATGCACCAGCTGCTCTGACTTCAAATTGCCCTCCGCAATACCTCGTACAAAGGGATGATGATAGATCGCCTCAAATACCGGATCGGCTGCCTTTCTAATTTCCTGTGAAAAACTCATCATTTCCGCTCTCCTTTTCAAGTAAAAGTAATCGGAAAGAACCACTCTGAGCTAGGGCGTAGGGTTCGCTAACACGGACAAGGTAAGATATTTTGCTGCGCAAAAATCACTTTTCATTGCACCCCGTGTTAGGAGACCACTAACACTAGAGACGCAAAAAAGCCGCCCCAAATGGAGCGGCAGTATAAACGGCATAGATGATCCTATCCCTGCACGGTCTCCACTTTCCTACGCTAGTACGAACTAGATCAGGTTCCAAGGGTCCGAGGCAATCTCGTCTCAGCCAGTCGATGGCTCCCCTAGTGGTCTTTCTCGTATGAGTCCTGCGCAAGCTACTATATCAGCAGCTTACAGCAAGGCTGTTTGATTGCCTTCTACTCTACACAGCGATATTCCGTCTGTCAAGCAGAGGAGTTGTCAGGCGGTAGTTATCCCTTATACAGGCGTTTACTTCACGTATTGATACGTACCCTTTGGATATTTATTCCATTCATATGATAAATTGAATTGATTGGAACCATATCCAATAGCGTCTTTGCGTAAAATCGTACCACCGTTTGGTAGCATTTGATTTTGCGAAGTCGGGTCGCCCAGCACATCCAGAACAGTGTTACCGCGCTTGAGCACAATGCCTGTCAGATTATAATCATTTGGTGAATACATCATGATCTCATCGTTGTAATACCATGCACTGGTGACATCCATGTAGTCATAGAATGTCGAGTTGATGATAATCTGATTCATGCCTTGCGACGTGCCATCATACAATAATGGAAGGGTAACCGTGCTGATGGTATTCGTTTGTTTCATCCATTTGTAAAAGGTGAGGCTGTAATCTTTATTTTTGCTCGAAGCCGAAGTCGTATTCATCAGCACGACCATACGTCCATCGCCACCGTCCACATATTGGGAGAAGTACATATCCTTTGTTGTGACCGGATCCTGCTTGACTGCAAATACAGCAGCGCGTCCGTCCGCACCTACGACCCATTGCAGAACTGGCAGCGAAGTTAACGACAGTAGCGTATTGTTCAGCGATATTGGGCCTGTAAATGTGGAATCTGCTGTACCCATGTAGGTTGTAAAGGTGCTTTGACCTGGGAATAGATCGGACAGATCGTAATCGATCGCATTCATTCCATATTTGAGATTCACTGTAATAACCGAGGTGTTAATCAGCAGGGCATTATGCACCTTGAACGTGTACTGTACTGTGCCACCAGCACCATCATCCGCAGTGATCGCTACATCGGTCACACCACTGACTGTACCTGCTTTTAGCGTGAGCATATTGCCATCGATCGATGCACTTGCCACATCCGTATTGCTGGACGTTAGTGTATACGTAAGTGCGTCTCCGTCCTCGTCGCTGAATAGCTGGTTCAGATCATAATTACGAGCATTGGTAACGCCCGGCGTAAGCATTTGCTCAGACATCGCAGCTACTACAGTTGGCGCATGATTGATTTTGACAACCTGTAATGCAAACGAAGAGCTATTACGACGACCGTATTTATCATAAACGTCAAACGTAACGGTTGTATCACCAATCTGGAGCGGCGTTAGCAAAATGCTCGCATTTTTGGTCGATACAGTTGCTGTCGAATGATCATACGTATCCGCCGTCACACTGATCGAATCCGGGTCGATATTTTGCAAATACGGCATTAAGCCGAACCATACGGGCGGTTTGCGCAGATTGACGACTTGCTGTGGAATGAACGAGATCGAAGCTTCCTCCAGTATCGTAACTGGAATATCGGTAGTAATCTCCCCACCGCGTCCATCGCGTGCATAGACCTTGATCGAGGCTGTACCCGCAGCACCTGGTGTAACGCTGAGCGTGCTTGCATGAACCGAGGTCTGAGCAACATACACATCCGACGTCACCGCTTCATAGGTAAGCACATCGTCATCTGGATCAGAGAATAGCTTCGACAGATCCACATCGGTTGCCGAGCGTCCTGTGATCAACGTTACCGCCTGCGGCGTATTCGTAACGATCGGGCTGCGATTAGGCGCTGGCAAGACGGTAACGAGCAGCTCGGCTACCGTTTCCCCGCCACGTCCATCCTTTGCCGTAATCGCAATCTTCGTGCTTCCTTCCTTAACCGCATGAACAGACAGCTGTGTGCCACTGAGTGTGGTGCTGGCTGTACCTGGATCTACGGAAGCTGCCGACAACTGAATCGGATCGCCGTCTGCATCGCTAAATGTATGACTCAGATCCACATTTTCATCATCACCACGTACCGTCACGGTGACGGGTAATAATGGTGCTGCGACAGGCTTATGATTAGGAACAGGCAACACCTCAACCTGAAAGGTCAGCGTCGATTGTCCGGGTACTCCATCATCTGTGATCGCATCGTCCTTTGCCGTTACGGTGATCGTTACAATACCAACCTGCAATGGATCAAGCTGTAGCGTGCCGCTATTATTCAGTGTGAGCTTGACCCGATCAGGCTGGTCAACCATAGCACTGTACGTTAATGTTCCCTGTTCCGGGTCTGTAAAATAATCCTTCAATGTCAGCGATACGCCAGGCTGCTCCATTGTCAGCTTCTGGTCTGCCGCAGGAGTGACAACTGGATTACCATTAACCGTCACTTTGAATGTCGTATTCACACGTTTACCTCTACCATCATTGGCAGCGACGGTGATCGTAGCTGTACCTGCGGATAGCATGCTGATAGTCAGTTTTCCACTACTCACGGCTGTCTTCGCAATGAGTGACTTGGATGAGGATGCCGAATAGGTCAGTGTATCTCCATCTGGATCACTAAAATAACTGTTCAGGTCGATAATTCGATTGGCACTTTGCTCGGTCGCAACGATATCCTTGAGCGAGCTGGTCAATACCGGAGCACGGTTGCTGGAGCTGGAAGAACCGGAGCTGACTGGCCCTGTCGTCGTTCCTGGCGAACCTGTGGTCGTGGTACTGGATAGGCCTGTCACATTGCTCGTAGCTACGCCTGTCGCTAGCGACAGATTGCTCACCTGTGTCGTGGAGCTTACGTTGACGAGTGCGGAAGGATTCGTCACCTGTAAGGTCTGCACAGCTCCCGTTGTATTCACCGCGACCGAGCCCGATCCGCTAACCGTCAGCTGGGAGATCGAGCTATTGCCCGTTAGCTGTGTCGGTTGGCTACTGTTTATACTAAGATTGGTGACATTGCCCTGTAGCTGCACAGTGCTGGCACCATTATTTACATTTACAAGCGGCAGTGTAGCACCTGACTGAATATTCGCATTGGCATTCACGTTGACGGTGGAGACGACAGAATTAGAGTCCATCACGACGTGCACATCCTGCTTGCTCACATTCACATCATTTAGCACGGCACTATTAAAGACGACCGTATTATCGTCCCCGCCCTTCACACTCGTTGTGCCCTCAACCTGAAGGCCTTCAGAATAAAAGTCATTCTTCACACTATCCGCAATCGTCAGTTTCCCTTGAATATGAGCATTCAACAGGGAGGTATAATCCCCTCCTACCGTTACATCTCCATGAATGAGCGTCTCTCCTGCATCCAGCTTGAGATTACCACTGAATTCGGCAGCGCCTGCTGTAGCAGCTTGACCCGCAGCATGTAGATGCAAGGAGCGAATTGCCGTGATCGTACGTTCACTCGTATCGAACGTGATCTCTGCGTCATGCAGAGCTGCTGCATTACGATCATTCAGTAGCCCTTTGACATCCTGTCCGAGCTCGTAGGTGATGCCATTCAGCTGCACCTGCTGATCCGATACCTTTTGCACAGTAGAGGTGCGTTGCTGTGGGAATAACGCGGATAACAGAATGCTTGTCGCATCGGCACGATTCACAGCCGTCTTCGGCTGTAGCTTGCCACTGAATTCGCTTAATAGCTCATGTTGAGAAGCCGCTATAAGCGAAGGCGTAGCCCACGTACTTGCGCCATTCCACTGCGAAGGGAGCTTTGTATTCGCATCGCTCTGTAGATCGATATGAGCAATACGCACAGCCAGTGCGACTAGCTCCTGTACGGTTACCGCATCCTGTGGACGGAAGCGTCCATCACGATCTCCTTGCATAAAGCCAGCCTGCTTCACTGCTTCGATGGCGGGTAAGCTCCATGCTGATGCTGCAACATCATGGAATGAGGATTGCGCTGGTGCAGTTACAGGCAGATGGAGCGCCTGCACAAGTAATGCTGCCAGCTCCTGGCGACTTAGTGATGCCTGTGGACGAAAATGTCCATCCGGTGCGCCTTGAATTAATCCTACCGCAAGCGCACGTTGGAGCTGCTCCTGCTGTGCAGAAGATAGTCTGCTAATGTCTGTTAGCTTCGATGCTGCTGGTATTGCTTGCTGTGTAGCCGGAGCAGCATCTGCCACGATAGGGATGGGTAAGGAGGGGATCGCTACCAATAATGCAGCAGCGACTTTAAGCGCGATCGATGTACTTTTTTTCATGAATAGATCCAGCCCTTCCAGAGGAATGAAATGCGTAAAAGCGAAGTGGTCTATCCGAATCGCCATTCCGAATGCACGCTAAAACTTTGCACACTGAACAACGTGGATAGAGAGGGTCAACCTGTATTCTGGTGAAACATGATATCTCGATTGGATCATGTGGATTCCTTAGAGCTTGTGTGGCATCATGCCGTATTTCCGTAATTAAACTCAAGGAATACACACATTATCGGACGATAAAGCTTAATAAATAAGTGATTTCTTATGAGGTAAAACAAAAATTTTTCAAAAAATAGAAAGGCTGTTGTTAGCTGAATGTCAGTTTTAGATAGCGATTCCATCACTGGTAATTTGTATACAATTCATTTACCCAGCAAGCTCCTTATCGTGAAAAGGGTTAATAGTAGCTAATGACAAATGATCCATACATTTTCCAGTGAAGGGTGGTAATCGGATGAATAGCAACGAGCGATTGAATGATGCATCACAGGTGATTGTGATCGGAGCAGGTCTGGCAGGGCTTAGCTGTGCATTTGAGCTGGTGGAGAAGGGAATTTCGGTGACTGTATTGGAGGCTGCACCACAGGTCGGTGGACGGACAGCAAATTGGAACGAGGATGGGATGGACGTTGAATCCGGCTTTCACAAATTCATCGGCTATTATGTCGCACTACCGGAGTTGCTCCAGCGTGCAGGCATTGAACTCGACAAAATCGTGCACTGGGAGAAGACGACGCAAATCTGCCATCCCGAAGCACAGGGCATCTTCGGTCTTGATCCGCTCAAGGCACCGCTGAAAACGATCGCTGGTGCGCTTGGCAATAACGACCTGCTGTCCCCGATGGACAAGGCATCGCTTCTGCCTTTTTTTGCCGCAGGATTTAAGGATTACGTTGCCCATCCGGAAAAGCTGGATCAAATCCCGATTCGCGATTATGCGTTTGAGCATGGGGTAACGATCGACGCACTGGAGCGGCTGATCGAGCCGTTATCATCAGGTATTTTCTTTTTGCCTGTAGAGCAGTATTCTACCTATGCCTTTTTCGGCTTATTCGCGCCTGCCTTGCCACGTCCACAATTGGTACGGATCGGTGCCTTTGAAGGCGGGATGACCGATGTGATGACAGGCCCGCTCGCTCAAGCGATTGAACAGCGTGGTGGTAAGGTGATGACGAACGCGCCAGTAGAGCAATTCATCGTGCAAAATGAACGCGTACACGGAGTGCAGCTACAGGACGGTACTACACTTCATGCAGAGCAGATTGTCGTTGCAGTGAATATCGGACAGGCGAAGCGGTTGATCGGACAGGCATTCGGCGATCATGAGGGCTTTGCTGATCTGATGAAGCTGGAGATTATGCCCTATGTGACCGTGCAATTTGAAGCCAAGGAGAAGCTGGCACATGCTGACCATACTTTATTTGGCCCGGGTACACAGCTCGGCTCCTTTAGCGAACAATCTCGCACGACCTTCAAGCGTGATACTGGTCGTGCTTCGATTATTCTGGTTGACCCGGATGAGCTGATTGACCTGCCAGATGAGGATATATGGGCAAAAGCTCATGCGTCCTTACAGCAGATCGGTCTGGACGGCGCCAATACGATGACCGATTATCGCGTCGTTCGTAGCCCAGATAGCTTTTATCGTTTATCAACTGGCAATGAGCAGCACCGTCCGCGGCAATTAACTCCAATTCCTGGTCTGTTCCTTGCTGGCGACTATACACGTCAGCCGCTACTCGCCACGATGGAGGGAGCGACCATCTCTGGACAGCGTGCCGCACGGGCGTTACTCAAGGCGCAAAAGGAGAAGGTGCGTTAGAGGGTTGAGGGTTGCTTTGTTGAACGAAGCCTTTTACAATTGTGAGGCACTTGAGGCATTGTATCTACTGATTCGCTTGATTGTATAGAGCTTCGGAAATGTTACCTTTTTCGTGTACGAACTATTCTTTTGCCTGTACATGCCATGATTCAGACTTAGACTCCCTGACATTATCGCATCCAAGCATAATCACCTGTTCCATAAGTCAAAAAGGCTCTGCACGATGTAACCGATACGGGATATCCCTCGATTACGTCATGCAGAGCCTTCTATTTGAATGCAGATCATATAGTGGAATATAGATCATCGAGTCCGAAACATGAAGCCCGATATCATAGCTGTCATATGGACAGAGAATTAGCGAAGATAGGCTATATATGCCGAGTCTTTCCAATCATAGCGAAAGCAAGCTATCGCCCTCTCTCGATCCAGCCCTAGCCTACAGACTCGCCTGCTCCAGACTCAGATTATCGAAAAAGCGTGCACTCTCCACCATCGGGGTGCAATCGATATGCCCACCCTCCAGATTGATCTCAAAAATATATTCTTTTCCCTGTACATAGGACTTGACCATCTTCCAATCGATCAGTCCCTGTCCCAGCGGCAACGAATCATGGAATTGTCCCATGCTGTCCACCAGATGATAGTATATCGCGTAAGGTGCCGTACGCTCTAACACCTCACGCAGGCGATCATTATCGCCGCGGAAGCTAATAAACGTATGACTCACATCCACATTCACCGGAAGCTTGAGTGGTACGATCACTTCATCAATCAGGTATGGATTCGCATAGCAGAATAGCCCTTCCGTCGAATCCTCCCATAACAGAAAATCACGACCATAGCTCAAAAACTCATCGATCTCATGACGTAGCGCAATCGTACGCTCGCGCGATATCTCATCATTGTCACTATGCAAATAATTAGCATGAATGACACACTGACTGCCTTCCTCCTGACAGATGCGCACAAGCTGCTGCGTCGACTCACGGTAAAAGCGATACATGCCCGGCTCTGTACTCATAATATCCAGATACCTGCCATCGTAACGACTCGGATGGTGTAAATACACACGGATGCCGCGCTGCTTCAGCTCACGAATACGTTCACGAATGAGCGACTCCTGTTGCAGGTCATCGGTTCGCAAGTATAGCTCGATAATTTCCGGATCATATTGTAGACGGTTATCCAGACTTGCACGATCCAGACTGCTTTTCAAACGTATGTTATTCATCGTCCCACTCCTCTTCTCTACTTCCGGCACCACTCTATCTCTATTTGGAATACCTACGTAGTCTGCCTTTCGTTTAGCATAGCAGACATTTATTAATAAACGATGAAAATATCGCTCCAAATTCAATTAATCTTGGACATGATAATTCAAAGCTGGCCGTTGCTCACGCTAAATGTATCGCCGCCTGTCAGACTACCGGATTCAAACCCTTTATAAAACCAGCGCTTCCGCTGCTCGGAGGTTCCATGCGTAAAGCTATCCGGCACGACATAGCCGCGTGTACGCTGCTGAATCGTATCATCCCCAACCGCACTCGCCGCGGTGAGTGCTTCCTCCAAATCGCCCTGCTCCAGCAGATTCTTTCCCTGCTCATAATGCGCCCATACCCCGGCATAATAATCTGCCTGTAGCTCCAAACGCACCTGGTACTTCGTATTGAACTGCTGCTCACTGAGCTGCTGACGATACGGCTCCAGCTTATCCATCGTCCCTAGCAGATTCTGGACATGGTGACCGACTTCATGCGCAACGACATAGGCCATCGCAAAATCCCCTGGCGCCTGAAATTGCTGCTTCAGCTCATCATAAAAACTTAGATCAATATACAGCTTCTCATCACCGGGACAATAAAAAGGCCCGACCGCCGAGCTTGCCATCCCACACGCAGACTTGACGCTACCGCTATACAGCACCAGCGTCGGATTCGTATACGTCAGCCCCTGTTGCCGAAACACATCGCCCCATACTTCCTCCGTATCTGCCAGCACGACCGATACAAAGTCCGCCAGCTCTTCCTCCTGCGCAGTTCCCTGATAATTGCCCGCCGTCTGCGTCGCCGTCCCCGAACCTATATCGCCTAACAAGCTAGACGGATTCCCACCTAGCAAAATGACAATAATGACCACAATAATCCCACCAATACCGCCACCTACCAGCGTCTTACCACCCATGCCGCCGCTGCCCCGTCGATCCTCTACATTATTACTGCCCCGTCTCCCTTGCCACCTCATCCGGTCGCCTCCTTATCTTTTCTCTTGCTGTGTATGATTTAAATGCTCTTGTCGCTTGATTGGTAGATTACCTTGGACGATCTGCTCTCGGTTTATAGATCGTCCACTTCAGCCCGGCAACATGCCAACGACCTCCGGTTAAGCCGGGATACTTTGAATGGGGGAAAGATGGCGTATCCCGGCTTAAAGGTCGGTCTTTTGGCATTGTTCCCGGTCTTCCGTTCCGCAGGGGCTGAGGTTACGTGCTCTTTGCTGAAAAGCGTTCAGTGCTCCATTCATAGATAAATCACAAGATGATTTACCATTAGTATTAGTATGCATTCTTCGTTCTAAGCATAGATTTCTGTGCCTATATTTTCGTGATGAATTCATTTAATTTAGAACTCGATACAGCAGGGTATTTAGCAGAATATCTGAGTTCTGAGTAGGATAGCAGGATGTTAAATCGGTTTGCTGCGATACGCACAGAACGCAGGGAAGGAAATAAGGGATAAGGACGACTTGTAGTGTTAGCGATTTTCTAACACGCGGTTCAATAAAACAGTGATTTTTGCGTAGCAAAATATCTTCCTGCTTCAGAGGGGCGGGAATCTTCATTCCTTCCCCATTCCAAAAGATTCCCGCGGCTCCACCTGAGTCCGTTCCCTTATTCCTTGCCGAAGTGGTGTAGTACTTCACAAATCATGAACTCTAGCACGAAAGCTCAACCTCCACATGTTCATCTAAAATAATGTACCCGCAACCATAAGCATGAGAAACTAACCCTTTTAAGTGTGTAAACCTAATCGTCCAGCCAGACAGCAAGGTTTGCCGTCAAATGAATACGTTTAAGGTATTAGCAACGTGCCGGATGACTTGCATTCATGGTGACGGTAAGGGAGAACGTGATGCTGTCGCAGATGTGCAGCAGGATGGACGATTATGACAATGGAGGCGATTATGATGGGTAGATATATACAGGTTGAGGATGGCGTGAAGCTTTTTGTGCAGGATCTGGGTGAAGGGATTCCGGTTATTTTCTTGCATGGCTGGCCTGCGAATCAGCTGATGTTTGAATATCAATTTTCCAGACTGCCAATGAACGGGTATCGCTGTATCGGGATCGATTTCCGTGGATTTGGTAAATCGGATGCGCCATGGGATGGCTATACGTATGATCGGATGGCAGACGATGTGCGCGCGGTGATCGATGAGCTGGGCCTGGAAAATGCAGTACTGGTCGGCTTCTCGATGGGTGGCGCGATTGCGATTCGTTATATGGCGCGTCATCAGGGACATGGTATCGCCCAGCTTGCGCTGATGGGTGCGGCGGCTCCTGTGTTTGTGAAGCGTCCCGATTTTGATTATGGGTTGATGACAGCAGATGACTTTACAGAGAATATGATCGAAGCAACGTATGAGGATCGTCCGAAGATGCTGAGTAAATTTGGTTTGGAATTTACACACAGCAAGAAGAGAGCAGGCATGATGATGTGGCTCGAAACGCTCTGTCTGCAAGCTTCCCATCACGGAACGATCAAGGCAGCCATCGCCTTACGCGATGAGGATCTGCGCGGCGATCTGTCCGCTGTGACTGTGCCAACGGTTATTTTCCAGGGCATGAAGGATAAAATCTGCGATCCGCAGTTTGCCCAGCTGTTGAGTGAAGCGATTACCGATGCGCGTGTGGTGCCATTTGAGCATAGTGGACATGCGATGATGTTTGATGAAATGGATAAATTTAATAAGGAACTGCTGCTGTTCCTTGATCAGATGGCAGCCACGAATCAGATTCCGCGTCCAGCGAGCCAGAATCTGTAACACGTATATTCAAGCGTGACTGACAGGCTGTGCTGATCGAGTTAGCTATTTTATATCATTGATCCTGTTGTTCATTATGCTATTCCACAGCCTATTTAAAAAGCTCGTCCTTCGCTCGGATGCTGGATTCCTTGAGAAGAACGAGCTTTTTTTGTAGTCTTATATATAAGTATTAGGTGTTACAGAAGGCTACGCACTGGAAACGGACTACGGTAAGACTGAATACAGTAAGGAGGACGCTTATGAACGAGACGCTGCTCATTCAAACACTATTATTCATTGCATTTGTATTATCTTTTATAACAAATCTGTACTATTCCAAAAACATGAAAACGATGCAAAAAAAGCTCTTTGAAGCTTATAAAGACAATCCAGAGGTAAAGCAGTACATCCAGCATGATCTACAACACGTCTCAACCATAGAAGCGATCAAGCTGCTTCGGATTAAGTATGGATTCTCTATTGAGGGTGCGAAGCGGATGGTGGATATGTATAAATGATGCACCTAACAAAGCTGTACTCTATAAAAAAGCCCTTCACAAGCAGCAGACACCTGCACTTGTTAAGGGCTTTCCCATCATCCTATCCTACCGATCTCCAACCCATGATCACTTAAAAATATTATAAAACCTCGATCCATCCGCAAATGTAATGACCAGACAGGCCACCGTAATAATCAGAATCATCGCAATCGCAATATAATCGCCCTTTCGCAGCGGACGGGCGCGATACCATGTGCGTTTCTTACCGCGTCCGAAGCCACGTAGCTCCATTGCGGTGCTGATCTTCTCGATCCGTTCTACACTCGTTAAAATAAGTGGCAGCAGAATCGATACGACATTTTTCAGACGTTTACCGAACTTTTCCTTACGCGAGATATCGATGCCGCGAGCTTGTGCGGAGAACGATATATTTTGAAAATCCTGCTGAATATCTGGAATATAGCGCAGTGCGATAGCAACGGAGTACGCCACTTTATAGCTGACTCCGATTCGGTTCAGCGAAGCGGCGAACTCACTCGGATCGGTCACGAGCAAAAATAACAACCCGATCGGCACCACCACCGCATATTTCAGCGCCACATTAAACTGGTAAAACAACTGCTCCCATGTGAGTGTATACCATGCAAACAGATGCACAATATCGTGCCTTGTGCCGTATAGCTCTACCCCATACAGCGGCGAGAACAGAAAGATCGCAATCTGATTCAATCCAAAAAAGATCAGGATCAGATATAGCACGAACGAATACTGCTTAAAGGGTACACGTGACACCGCAAAAATAACAATCGCGATCACAAACATCGCTAGCAGACAGCGTGTATCGTAAATGATCATCGCTGTCAGCGCCCACAGCACGAAAAATAACAGCTTGCTTGCCCCGGTGAGCCGATGAATCGGTGTATTCTGGTTCGTATACGTGAGCATCTTCACACTCATGGATGACGCAGCCCCCTATCATACGCGATGAATCGTCCGACAAATTCATTCGGCTCCCCTACGCCAGATTTGACAGCCAGCGCATGTAGCGAGGTCTGCTTCAGATTGGCGGCAGCGATCGTATCCGGCTGCACCAGCACACGGGATGGGCAATCGTCTGCGATCTTTTTCCCATCCGCCATTACGACGGCACGCTGTCCATATTCCATCATCAGATGCATATCGTGTGTGATCATAATGATCGTCATTCCCTGACGATTGAGCTGGTTCAGAAACTCCATCATCTCATTATAATGACGGAAGTCCTGTCCAGCTGTCGGCTCATCCAGAATCATAATCTCTGGCTCCAGCACAAGGATTGAGGCGATGGTGACGCGCTTCTTCTGCCCATAGCTCAGTGCTGAGATCGGCCAGCTACGGAATGGATACAATCCGCACACCTTGAGCACCTCATGCACTCGCTCACGAATCGTATCCTCATGCACACCACGTGTACGCAGTCCGAGTGCCACTTCATCATAAAGTAGCGGCTTGGACAGCATATGATTCGGATTTTGCATCACGAAGCCGATATGCTCGGCACGCTCCTTGATCGTATCACCGCTCAGATCACGTCCATTGAATACAATGCGCCCTGCACTCGGACGGTAA
Organism: Paenibacillus hunanensis; assembly: GCF_034055775.1. NCBI lineage: Bacteria > Bacillati > Bacillota > Bacilli > Caryophanales > Paenibacillaceae > Paenibacillus > Paenibacillus hunanensis. Next base: position 5,500,096 of record NZ_CP139194.1, read on the forward strand.
AAGCCGCAAATCAGCTTGGAGATCGTCGATTTGCCTGCGCCATTACGTCCTGCAATACAGACAATCTCCCCTTTTCCGATCTGGAATGATACATCATGCAAAATGGGCTTGCCAGCCTCATAACCAAAGGATACATGCTCCACCTCCAGCACCGGATGCTCGCTCACTGGAAGCTCATCCTGATGCACACAGTTGTACCACTGCTGTAGCGGCTGAATGCAGTTATCCAGCTGGATCGAATCGATATGACCGGGCTGCATCGCGGCTGTAATTTTACAGCCTGCATAATGTAGCGCGTTCAGATACAACGGCTCTCGAATTCCCGTTGTACGCAGCAGATCGGTGCAGAGCAGCTCATCTGGCGTCATATCGCCAACAATACGTCCTTCGTTCACAACAATGACGCGATCGACCGAACGCTCCAGCACCTCCTCCAGACGATGCTCAATGATAACGATCGTTTTGCCTGTTTCCGTGTGAATCCGATCGATCAGCTCCACCGTCATCTCTCCGGTATGCGGATCAAGACTGGCTAACGGCTCATCGAATAGTAAAATACCTGCATCGCTGACCAGCACCCCTGCCAGCGTCGTCTTCTGCTTTTGCCCACCGGAGAGCGAATGCGGCGAGGCTTCTAGAAAATCAGTAAATTCGACCGTATCTGCTGCCTCGAATACACGCTTAATCATATCCGCCTGTGGTACAGCGTCATTTTCCAGCTTGAAGGCAATATCCTCTGCTACTGTCAGCCCTACAAATTGTCCGTCCGGGTCTTGCATGACCGTACCGACCTCATCGGATAGTAGCGTAATGCCCTGATCGCTAATCGTCTCGCCTGCGATGCGCAATGTACCGCTACGCTCACCCTCATACATAAATGGAATCAAGCCATTTATACAATGCGCCAGTGTACTTTTACCTGAACCGGATGGGCCGACGATCAGCACTTTTTCGCCTTCATAGATCGTCAGATTCACCTCATGCAGGGTCGGCTCTGACTGCGCACGATATTGGAAGCTAAAATTCTGAAATTCAATAACTGGTTTCTTCATGCCTGTCCTTCCTTCTATTGCGGCAACATGCCCGCTTCCCTCGGGAACATCACGGTACATCTGCCATATCCGTTCCATCTATCCCATCAATGTCCTATAAGTCTGTCTTATCTGGCAGACGTATCCTATGCTATCGCTTCAACGAAAAAGACCGGTGACACCCACCGGTCTATCGCTCTTACTGTACCACTATGCTGCTGCGAGCAGCAAATTCACTTGCTTCCCGATCAACGATCCTATCATTCTTGGAACCTACCCTGTCGATGTGATCATCAATCGATCAAGACTCGATCAGGATTCTCGACTCAGACTGCCACGCTTCGTTCTTGTTTTGGAATAAGCGATAGCTAGCAATGTACCGACGACAGCTACCGTCAGTGTGTTGGAGATTGTTGCTCCTACGCCCTGTACGAATACCTTGTTCGCTGGCTCGGAATAGATCAGAATATCCAGCACTGGCGCTACAACGAGCCAGCTCACCACATTGGCGATCAACTGAGCCAGATTAAAGCGCAGCATCTCCATTCCGCCAAACTCTCCATCTGCAATACGAATCCGGCGTGTCAGCAGCCCCACGATCAGACCGAATATACCGGAAGCGATAATCCAGCTAAACCACGGCTGACCATAGAAAATGGCATCCTTGAGCGTATGTCCGATCAGACCGATCAGCAGCCCTGCCCACGGCCCGTACAATAGTGCGAACAGCGCCAGCAGCGCATACGTCACTTCGATATTCGTATTCGGAATAAAGCTTGGTATCGAAGCAAAACGGCCCAGAATGACAAATAGTGCCGAACCAATCCCGATTGCGACAATCGTTTTAACGGATAATCCGCTTGATCCTGCCATCCTCTAACCCCTCTTTTCATCCTAAAATAAACGATCAGTAGCCGATGCTACCATTCCTTACGTTCTGTTCGATTATACAATTCAACGTTTGGAAATACTATAGTTTCCGCCGTTAATTACGGTCTTTTGACATTATAAACGAGCTGAATTGCTCAAAATGAATGAGATAACGCTTTCAATCAAAGCTTGGATGCGTAAAATGATTCCTTTCCATCTAAAAATCACCGTCCACCTCTTATTCCATTATTTTTATATCAAAAAACGAGCCATTCACACAAAATCGCCCTTTTTCGCACAAATTTCACCAAATTTTTCCGCAAAAATGCTGCAATATGTATTTCAATTGCTTGTGAAATGACGTACTATTAAGTGATTAAGCTATACGATCTTTAGACCTATAAATTTCATCAAATGTTTAGGTATATAAGTTCCGATATTGGGTATTATTAACTAAATAAATTGAATTAGAGGGAATGGATATGCCTAAAAAGGCTCAATTCGTAAAACCGTTGTCGTTTGTTTTCATTGTTGTGTTCACAGTTGTGTATTATACATGGATTTGGATATGGAAAGATAATGATGTTGTGCGTACAGCAGGCGGTAATACACTGTCTGTGATCGGGACGATGGTTGCCTGTACCTGGCTGTATATAGCGTGGAGAACCAGTGAGCGCCGACACCGTCCATTTTGGATTTTGTTATGGCTGGGCTGTATTAGCTATTCGATTGCGGAGCTGATCTGGCTGTGCTATGAGACCGTATTCGATATCGAGCTGCCTTTCCCCGGATACCCTGATCTTTTCTATGTTCTTCAAGTTCTTTTTTATATGCTGGCGTTCTTTTATAAGCTGAAAAGAGATAAGGGCGGTCTGCCGATGATTCGGCTGGTGCTCGATATTGCGATTGTGATGACCGTGCTATCCACATTAAGCTGGCATTTTCTCATGCGTTCCATGCTTGCTTTGACAGGCATCACCCATATTGCGCCGGATACGATGCTTTCGACTGGCTATGCGCTGGGCGATCTCGTACTGCTAGGCGGTGCAGCAAGCTTATATTTGAGCAATGTGCGTACCCTGTCTAATCGGGTTGTATTGTACCTGTGTCTGGGTCTGCTCGTTCAGGTCATTGGCGATACGATGTTCCTGTACATGGTCACGCTTCATAATTACAGCTCAGGCAGTCTGGCTGATCCGCTATTTATTACGGGTTTATTATTTGTAGGCTTTGCTGGTATCGCGCATGCCGCAGAGATCGAGAATCCGTTTGCGAAGAAAAATAATAGCTCGTCCAGATCGGATATTCCTAAGCTGAATATTCCACAGCTGATTCTGCCGTATATCGGGATCGCCGCACTGTTTATATTTATGATTATCAATGTTGACGGTCGATATATGATGATGGTCGGTACAGGGCTAGCTATTGTACTCGTTATGATTCGTCAGGTGATGATCATTCTGGAAAATCATCGGCTGGCTCGTAAGCTGTATGATAAGAAAATCGAGCTGGAAAGTAGCGAAAATCGGTACCGCTCCATTGTGGACTTCCACCCGGATGCGATCGTATCGATCGGTTTGGATGGACGGATTGAAAGTGCCAATCCACAAGCACTACGGATGCACGGGGTGACAGAGGAGAAGCTCGTCGGTAAGCACACGATAAATTATTTTCATGATGCGCATATGGATTCGATTATGGAGCGAATCGAGCTGGTGCTTCAAGGCGAGCCGCAGATCTACGAAACGGCGCTACGGAATTGTCAGGGAGAGATTTTCCAGGTACGCATGACTAACGTGCCGATTATTGTACAGGGTAAAGTGGTCGGCATGTACGGCATTGCCAAGGATATTACAGATAACAAGCGTCACGAGGAGCAGATTCACTATCTCGCCTATCATGATGCACTCACCGGGTTAATGAACCGTGCTGCTTTTGAGCATGCGCTCAGCGATACGGTACAGATCGCTCGTTCCAATCAGGAGCTATTTTCTATCCTGTTCATCGATCTGGATCGGTTCAAAAATATCAATGATACACTCGGTCATGATGTGGGCGATCAGCTGCTACGCTCTGTCGCCCAGCGCTTGCAGCGCTGCGTTCGTGATAACGATATGGTCGCACGATTGGGCGGTGATGAGTTCACCCTGCTCATTCGCCATATGAAGGATACACGTGAGGCATCCGTTGTCGCTCAGCGTATTCTGGACGCGATGCATCAGCCCCACTATATTCAGGGCTATGAGATTATCGCTACTCCGAGTATTGGCATCGCCCTTTATGTAGGCGAAGAGGAATCCCCGATAAGCTTGATGAAAAAAGCCGATATCGCGATGTATCAGGTCAAGAAAAATGGCAAAGGACATTACCGCTTCTACAATGATAAAGACCAGCTCTATTCCAAAAAGCTAATGCTGGAAAAGGAACTGAGTCAGGCGCTCTATCGCAATGAGCTCATGCTTCATTACCAGCCACAGATCGATGCGCTGCACGGTCGGGTGATCGGTGTCGAGGCGCTGATCCGCTGGGAGCACGCTACGCTCGGCATGATTATGCCGGGAGAATTCATTCCAATCGCCGAGGAAACTGGACTGATGCTGTCGATTGGTGAATGGGTACTACGTGAGGCGTGTCAGCAGGCGAAGCAATGGCAGGATGAAGGTCATATGATCAAGATCGGCATCAATCTGTCCGCACAGCAATTTGAGCAGGAGAGCTTTGTCAGTACGGTTGCTCGTATTCTGAAGCAGACGGGCGTAGATCCAGTATATATCGATCTGGAAATTACCGAATCGATCGCTATGACCCATATTAGCAATGTGATCGATAAGCTCAAAGCATTGAAGGAGCTAGGTGTATCAATCTCAATTGACGACTTCGGAACCGGCTATTCCTCACTCGCTTATCTGGAAAACTTCCCGGTTGATAAGCTCAAAATCGCCCGTGAATTCACCAGCCGCATCGGTAGCAGTCAGGCTAATCATATGATTATTAGCTCCATTATTAATCTCGCGCGCAGTCTGAATATGAATGTGATCGCCGAAGGTGTAGAAAATCATGAGCAGGCTTCGATGCTCCAGCAGATTCGTTGTCATGAGATGCAGGGCTATCTGTTTAGCAAACCGATATCCGCAGAGGATCTGGGCAAATTACTCATTAAGCCGTCATTTGCTGTTGATTTTAAAGGGGCAGCGGTTGTGGAGGATAGCGATAGTGCTTGAGACCATTTGTTAAATAAAAAGCACGAGCATGCTAAACCTTCTGTTTGCAGAAAAGAACCTGCAAACGAAAGGTGAGCGATGCTCGTGCTTTTTGAGTTTTCGTTCAGGCTAGAGCTGATACGCTTTGAGTGATTGAGGAGCTAATGTAAAAGCTCATTTTACGTGCAGGCTTTAGGCTATTTTAGGCTGTTATATCCTGTATGACCGAGAGCCGAGAAGGTTAGCGTGCCTTTTCCGCGACGATTGTGAACGTCTTCGGAATGCCTTTATCGAACACCTCGGATGACTGGTTCGGCAGCTCCTCCAGTGTTTTGATGATCAAGCCAGTATCGGCGATCGAGGTGATGATCTCGCCAAGTGTCCAGTTGCGCAGGTATACCTTTTGCTTTTCTTCCTGTACCTGTCCGGATTCTGCGTATTTGGAATAGGACACTTCCTTTTCGACCAGTGCGGTATCGAAATAATCACCGTCTACCTTATGCTTACGAATCTTCGCAGTCGTGCCGCGCGAGGAGATGAGCTTGGTGGAGATGGGATGGAAATCCTGTAGCACCAGTCTGCCACCTGGCTTCAGCAGTCTTGCTACCACCTCCAGCAATGGATGCAGATCGGTAAAATAATGTAGGATGCCAAACTCCATAAAGGCGATATCATAGCTACCATTCAGCGTCTGCGGTAGCTCCAGCACATCGGAAACGATATATTGCAGCGGTACGCCTGCCGCGGCCGCCAGCTCCAGTGCGTATTGTTCGTTTTCCGGTGAGAAATCAGCTACGGTCAGCTCGGCACCGAGCAGAGCAAGGGCAACGGCTTTATTGGCGTTCGAGCCCATCAGATTGATGATCTGTTGTCCTTTGATATCGTCGCCCATATGGCGTAGCGCACCGCTCACACGCTTGAGTGGATCGGCTGTGATTTTGGCAGCTGCTTCCTGTGGTGTGCCAAAGCGATTGAGCCACGATTGATAGGTGCTGCCGTTCCAGGCAGATTTATTTTGATCAGATGATTGCATAGTGAATGAGCCTCCATTGTGCTTGTCAAATCAGATACGGTGCTAAGTAGATCATACGACGATGAGCCGTGTAGCATGAGTCAGTCTTCATATGGCTATCGATCGTCTACTCGTTTTGCCCATTCATTGTACCATAATCCGGTTTACGCATTGCGCTCTATCCCAAATTGTGTTACCTTCAAGAAAAGTTAGTTTAACCATTATACAAAGTCCTGTACAGGGTATAGAAGTGTCAAATAAACCAGATTCATAATGGTTAAAGCTAGCCTGTATGAATGACTTGTAAGCGCTTCACGAAAAATGCTGCTCTGCTGTATGTCGTCATGTATTCTGTCTTAGCTATCGTATTCGAATTTAACCCCACTGGAGGTAAAGATGATGGCAATCCAAAATCCTGTATTACGCGGCTTTAACCCTGATCCGAGCATTTGTCGTGCTGGGGAGGACTATTATATCGCAACATCCACATTTGAATGGTTCCCTGGTGTACAGCTTCATCATTCCCGTGATCTGGTGAACTGGCATCTGGTGCATCGTCCACTCAATCGACTGTCCCAGCTTGATATGAAGGGTAATCCGAACTCTGGCGGTATCTGGGCACCAGATTTGAGCTACCATGACGGCAAGTTTTGGCTGGTATACACCGATGTAAAAGTGGTCAATGGCATCTGGAAGGACTGTCTGAACTATCTGGTAACGTGCGATACGATTGATGGCGAATGGTCGGAGCCGATTTTGCTAAATGGTGTAGGCTTTGATGCTTCGTTATTCCATGATGAGGATGGACGTAAATATTTACTGAATATGTACTGGGATCATCGTATGTATCATCATCCGTTTTACGGGATTTCGCTACAGGAATACGATCATGAAAAACAGCAGTTGATCGGTGAGCCGCAGATCATTTACAAAGGCACCGATCTACGTTATACCGAAGGCCCCCATCTGTATCGTGTGAATGACTACTACTATCTGTTCGTGGCAGAGGGCGGTACAACGTATCAGCACGCCGAGACCGTAGCACGCTCTCGCGAGCTATTCGGGCCCTATGAGACACAGCCGGATTATCCGATGCTCAGCGCATGGCAAGACCCGCGTCACCCATTGCAAAAATGTGGTCATGCGTCCCTGCTACATACCCATACCGATGAATGGTATCTGGCGCATCTGACCGGACGACCACTGCCCAATGACACCTTGCCGATTCTGGACAATCGCGGCTATTGCCCACTCGGACGCGAGACGGCGCTACAGCAGATTGAATGGGTTGACGGCTGGCCGATGGTCGTTGGTGGCAAGCAGGGTAAAGTCGAGGTACCTGCTCCACAAATGGAGCCTGTTGTCTGGGAGCAGGACTACCCGGAGCATGACGACTTTGACAGCACTGAACTGAATATTCATTTCCAAACGCTACGCATTCCGCTTACTAAGGACATTGCCTGTCTAGAAAGTCGTCCAGGCTATCTGCGACTGTATGGGCGCGAATCGCTCAGTTCCCTTTTCACGCAGGCGTATGTGGCGCGTCGCTGGCAAGCATTTTCATTCGATGCGGCAACCGCAATCGATTTCCGTCCGACTACCTTCCAGCAAGGCGCAGGACTGACCTGCTACTACAATACAGAGAACTGGTCGACCTTACAGATCACCTGGCATGAAAAATATGGACGTGTGCTTGATCTGCTGATTTGCGATAACGGGCAATTCAGCCAGCCATTCGGACGTAAGCCGATCCCTGTTCCAGAGGAAACCGAGCTGGTGCATATCAAAGTCGAGGTGCGTGTGCAGCAGTATCATTACAGCTATTCCTTTGACGGGCAGCACTGGCATACGGTTCCGGTAGAGCTGGAATGCTATAAGCTGTCCGATGATTATGTGCAGGGCGGTGGTTTCTTTACCGGTGCCTTTGTCGGTATGAACTGTATTGATATGGGTGGCAGACGCCGTCATGCAGACTTTGATTATTTTATGTATAAAGAGCTGGAAGGTTAAGTGTAATGAGCGATTGCGGTATAATGGGAAAACAAGCTTCGTTCTAGCTCTACCGTGCCTGGTGCTTGAGATGATTCCACATGGGCAGAGCATCCGAATCGGCTGTTATGGGGAGAGACTGTATGTTCCTCTCCTTCGCATCTATATAGATACAGCAGCGACGAAGCGGAAAGGGAAGAATTCCTATGCCACATCGCGATCAGCCAAAACCAACCCGACATGATCAGCCTAACGAAACAGATCAGTCGCAGCAACGCAATCGTGTACCGAATCACCAGCAGCTACCGGAGCAGCGTCTATCACAAGATCAACGTCCGTTACAGAACGATAATAAACGATTCGATCAGCGTCACCAGCAGCAGACTGTACAGTCTCATAGTTCTCTATCTGTGGATGCTGATCATTCCCATACAGTGGCGTCCTCTCTATCGCCGGACAGTGCTTGCTTTTGCGGCAGTGGACGCCCTTTAAAAAATTGCCACCCTCGTTCCGCGGCAGATAGCCGTGCCATGCATATGACTGCTCTATATGAGCAGGTCGATGCCGTGATTGAGGACTACCACCAGCATAGTAGCAAGCATCCTCCGTGTGCCGCAGGCTGTAGTAGCTGTTGTTCGGACTATTTCCCTGTATCGCAGGTGGAATTCGAGCTATTGCTCACCTATATGGAGCATAGCTGGAGTCAGGCAGATATCGATACTGCCTTTCAGCAAGCGGAGCGCAATCTGGAGCGATTCCAGCAGGATAATGAGCCGATGTACGACGCACTGGTGAACCGAACGAGTCGCAAGCAGGAGCTGGATTCGATTCGCCATCATGCTGGGCGTAACAGCTTTGCCTGCCCATTGCTTGATCCAGAAAAGGGCATCTGCCGCGTGTATCCGGTGCGCCCGTTTATCTGTCGCACACACGGTAGCTCGCATACCTTTTATGGAACATGGCGTGAACGGTTCAGCTCCGAGCGTGTATGCGAGCATATCCCTAGCAGCCGTGCCCATCGCCGGATTACGCCGAATATCGCCGACTACTGGCCGCCGTATGAGCAGCTTGCCGATGTGTATATTGGCCCTCAGCGTCAACCGCTGCGTCAGTACCCGATCTTTTACTGGCTGGTGCTGTATAAGCGCCATGGTGGTGGCGCAAGCACGCAGATCGGTAATCGGGATAACTTCGATCTATCGCTGGAACAGCATAATGCGAATATGGCTGCATATGGAACAGACCGTGCCTGAGATCAGGACGGTCTGTTTTTTGTGCTTTTAGTTATCACTCCTGTATATGAACAGGCTGCACATGTCGACGCTCTACTGGCGAAGTCAGCACAATCGACGTATTCACATAGCTATACACCATCAGTCGATCCACAAGCTGGCGTAACCCCTCCATGCCTTCTACGGCTGCTTTGATAATATAGCCAATCTCTCCTGTCACCCGGTGGCATTCGATTACATCTTGCTCGGATGCGATCATCTTCTCCCATTCGCCTGCGGACACCTTCAGATCACTAATCTGAATCATCAGCAACATACTACGTCCAACCGCCGCAGGCGATACGATTGCTGTAAAACCCTCGATAATCCCCTTTTCCTGTAAACGATGGAGCCGCTCTGTGACACTCGGACGACTGAGCGCCAGCTGCTTGGACAGCTCGCTAATCGTCATTCGCGCATCGTGCTGGAGCAGGCTTAATAGCTTCGCATCAATCGTATCCATTTCGATTCCTCCTCATCGCTACGATCCAGTCGTATGTTCACATGTATTGTTCTGTATTTCTACTTTGTATACAGATAGGACAATTATTGTTCAATTTGCATATAAATAGACGATATAAGCTTTGTTTTTACATAGGATTGTCGCTTCGGGCATTATATCATGTTAATAAGCCAAATTCATACGCAAACATGTATAAACATTCATGGAATGACAGAAAGGAATTGTGTACATATGAATTCATTTGCTCCTAAACGACTGGGCATGATCGTGCTAGGCTGTGTGCTGGTTAGTCTGGGTCTGCTGTTATTGCGTCATGCTCAGGTCGTCACGGGTGGTACGGCAGGGCTGGCGCTCAGCCTGAGCTACCTGCTACAGCTTCCATTTGCCGGCTTATTTTTCGTGATTAATATTCCGTTTTATATCTTTTCGTTCATGCGGATGGGCTGGAGCTTTACGCTATCGACGATCGTGTCGGTATGCCTCGTATCGCTCGTTAGCTCGCTGGGCGCGTTCCTTCCGTTACCGACGATGCCTGCTCTTGTCGGGACGGTCATCGGCAGTGTGCTATGTGGTCTGGGGCTGTCGACATTGTTCATGAATCGTGCTTCACTGGGCGGTGTGAATATTGTAGCGCTCTTTCTCCAGCAACGATTCGGCTGGAATCCGGGGATGGTGAATTTCATTTTTGACTCGATGGTAGTATGTATTGGCTTCTATTCGGTCGGCTGGTATGAAGCGATTCTGTCGATGCTATCCGTGGTGATCGTATCGAGTATAATTAGCTATTTTAAACAGCGAATTGCAAATGGTAACGGGCGTGTAGCTGCTCCACGTCAGGAGCGTTCCAAGGCTGCAACGCAGACGACCGAAGCGGTATCGAGCTAGACCTGCGTTATGCAGTACCCAGTATACGTGAGATGAGGAGCCGCCTTCCGTGCTATACTGCTTAGATAAGATATTCCATCTGAATCAGTAGGAAAGGACTCTGATCGTATGCTTGAAGCGTTACTTCTTCTCGCCGTCGGTATGCTCGCCTCCATTTGCGGTGCGGTTGCTGGACTTGGCGGTGGATTCATTATTGTACCTGTACTCGCATTTCTGTACACGATTCCGGTAGCGAGCATTTCCGGTACGTCGATGGCTGTACTATTCGTGAGTGCAATCTCCAGTACAATTGCGTATGCACGTCAACGCCGAATCGATTACCGGAGTGGTCTTGCCTTCTCGGTTGCGATGATCCCCGGCTCGGTGCTTGGAGCGTTAACGACAACGGTTGTGGGTAGTCGGACATTTTTTGTGGCACTCGGTATTTTCCTGATGATCATGGCGGTCATGATTAATTTCAAACCGACCTCCAGTCGCGGCGGCTGGCTACGTCCGAATACCCATCATCGCCTGATCGACCAGAGCGGACAGGTGCATGAGTATTCATTTAATATGTGGTTTGGCTGTGTGGTCGCATTGTTCGTCGGCTTCCTGTCGAGTCTGTTCGGTATCGGTGGCGGCTCGGTGATGGTGCCCACAATGATTCTGTTCCTCGCCTTCCCACCACATATTGCTACGGCGACATCGATGTTCTCGATTCTGCTGTCATCGTTCGTTGGAACGATCTCGCATGTGAGTCTGGGGCATGTGATGTGGGATAAGTTTATCTGGCTCGCAATTGGCGCACTGGTCGGTGGACAGATCGGCGCTCGCATCGCATCGAAGATTCCAGCGAAGGCAGTTGTGCGCGTGCTGGCGGTGTGTTTGTTTGTGGTGGCGGTGCGGATGTTGTTTAAGGGGTAAGAATGGCTGGGAATGGTTCTAATAGGGGATACCATGATGTGAAAAAGAAGACACTACAGGCGAGAAGCTACTCGGTGTAGTGTCTTTTTTGCTGGGTAGAGCGAGGTATAGTCTATGATTACGTATTTGACTTAAATTGCATTTGAATTTGTACGATTCATTCGATTTGTAAAAGAACAGGATGCCACAATTTCTCCAAACTTTATTAAGCATTTTAAAAAGCCAACTTGAGCAGTCGCCTCTATCACTAGCCCCAACTGCTTTAACCTGCTCCTCCCACCTCAGAAGATATCCCAATCTCCTCATACACCTGCACCCGATTACGCCCTGAGCGCTTGGAAGCATACAGCGCTTGATCCGCCTGACGAATCAGCAGCGGAGTCGATATCTCATGCTCGCCGGGCGCGATATAGACGGAGGTAACGCCGAAGCTTGACGTGATGCATAGTCGTTCGTGATTGACAGCAATTTCGCCGTCTGTAATATGCAGACGCAGCTTCTCCGCCAGCTCACAGGCTGCATCAAGATCACTTCCTGGCATACAAAGCACGAATTCATCGCCACCATAGCGCCCTGCCAGCATATAATCATCCGTATATTCACGCACCGCTTCCGCTAAGTACAGCAGCGCCACATCGCCTGCTTCATGCCCGAATGTATCATTCACCTGCTTGAACTCATCGATATCGAACATGATCATGGACAGATGCCCACCTCTACGCGCGATCCGATCTAGCTCCTGCTGCGCACGATACATGAACGCGGTTTTATTAAATAGTCGGGTATGACCATCCGTATCGGCTAGATATTGTAGCTGATCCTGCAAATTCGCCTGCTCGGTCATGTCCGAGACGTGAATAATACGTCCGACCTGTGCGCTATTTTTACCGAATACCGGAGAAAATCGTATCCGATAGCAATAGCGTACATTTTCATACCAGCCGATATATTCGCAATCCTGTCCAGCATCGACCAGCTCTTTTAGCTCCGGTCGATCCTGTAAAACATCCGCCATCGAGCGACCGATCAGATTGCTTGTCACACCAAGCATAAGCTCCTTCATCGCATGATTATAGTCGACGACCACGTCATTTTCATTAATAACAAGTACACCGTCTGCCATACTCTCGAAGACGATATCCCGTGCAATCGGCGCCACATTAAACATGCGATAACGAAACAGTGCAATGCTGTGGAAAATAAACGATACGCTAATAAATACTGGGCCCAGATCGATTCCATACATACTCTGCCCACTTACATAAAAGAGGCTGGCAATAACGGGAGTGAGCAGACCGGCTACCATCGCAAAAATTTGCAAGCGAAAACGAAGTCGAACCTGACGCGCCTGATTGATTAGCAACAATACACCAATCGCCAGACAAACGTATAAATAAATCGAATGCACATAAAAATAAGGCCCATGCTCGATCCGCGACACCGGAAATGGCGTATCCGTGCTTAGGTGGAGCGAGGTATAATACAGATGATGCAGCTCATTCGTATGCTGCATGATCACGGTCGATAACGGAATAGCGAATAAAATCACATACATCCAGCGCTTCGGCCGATAGCCCACATAGGCACAGCACATGAGCAGCGTGAATGCAGGAATAAACGGTAGAAATACATATTCTGCACGCAGCCAGAACCAGGTCGATTTGAGCGTTGTGCTTAATAGTTCAAACAAATACGAAAAGCCAAACATTGATGCCAGAAATGTAGCCACGCAATAATAGACTCCACCAGGCGTGTTATATAACCGAAATAACGCATAGAACGACAACCCTAAGCTCAGCAGACCGCCCAGCATAATGATCAGGGCGTAGTTTAATAGCTCTTGTTCCATTCCTCACCTGCTCCATCTATTGTAAATCGGTATCTTATTTTAAAAGTGGACTCGTCCGTATGACGGGCTCTATACATTATATCGGAGTGCAGAGTAAGCAAGTACAGCGCTTTTTGTCGAATATGAAAGATATTTTCTGCTATGATGCGTTTAGGTACATCTGCCACTCTATCCAGACCCGACCGAAAGGAAAACATCTACCATGGATCATATCGATCACCAAATTATAGAGCATCTCAAGCAAAACGGCCGCATGACGATGAAGGAGCTCGGCGAAAACGTACATCTAACCGGACAAGCCGCCGCTACCCGTGTCGCCCGCCTGGAAGAACAGGGCATCATTCAAGGCTACACCATCCAAACCGATCCCGCACGTCTCGGCTCTCCCGTACACGTCTTCCTAACCATCATCACCCAGAGCCTGCACCACCAGCCCTACCTGTCCTTTATCGAAACCGAGCCCCAATACGTCGTCGCCAATTACAAAATCAGCGGCAAAGGCTGCTACCTACTAGAATGCCGCTTTCCATCCAATACAGAGCTAGACGATTTCTTAGTCAAACTAAATCAATATGTAAACTACCAACTCTCCATCGTTGTAAGCCAATAAGTTCGAAGCGGGAAGTTCTTAGAGTTCTTAAAGCCCTTCCCCTGCTCCCCTCCCCACCAGCGATGCATAAACTCCGCTCCACCCCCATCATTCCCGAGTCGCCCCCCATTAACGAGCGTCCCCCGCAAGCACCACATACCTACATCCAGCACGGAACGCAAGACCGGGAGCGATGCCAAAAGACCGACCTTTAAGCCGGAATACGCCCACTTTTCCTCCATTCCAAGTATTCCGGCTTAACCGGAGGTCGCTGGCATGCGCCCGGTCTGGAGTGAATACCGCAAGCAAGCCTTAATCAAGCATGCAGCCACCAGCCGCGAAAATACCCTTTAGAGTTTATCCCTTCGCCCCAACTACTTTCACTTTTCAAGTCAAACTCCCAAAACACTTGATCCATCCCATTCCCTTCCCCCCACCATCTCCGATACAATACATTCATAAACAACTTACGAATCGTAAAGGAGTCTCTCAAATGAATATACAATTGATTCGCAACGCTACATTAATCGTCAACTACGCGGGTGTCCGCTTTCTAATCGATCCTTTTCTCGCTGAAAAGGGCAGCTATCCCCCATTTGCCAATTCACTCCGTCAGGATCAGAATAATCCGCTCGTCGACCTGCCTGTCGATGTAGAGCAGCTCGCACAGGTGGATGCAGTAATCGTCACTCATTTGCATCTCGACCATTATGATGCACGCGCAGCCGAAGTGCTACCGCTGGATATCCCGATGTTTGTGCAAAATGAAGCAGATGCCGACAAGGTACGTCAGGACGGCTTCCGTCAGGTCACTGTGCTAGAAGAGGATTCAAGTTTTCAAGGCATCTCCCTGAGCAAAACAGCAGGCGAGCACGGTCGAGGTGAAGTGTTACAACGACTGGGGCATGTATGTGGCGTTGTCTTTCGCCATGCGGATGAACAGACATTGTATGTAGCTGGCGATACGGTATGGTATGAAGGCGTACAGCAGGCGCTGGATACGTACCAGCCGCAGGTTATTGTAGTCAACGGGGGAGACAATCAGTTTCTACAGGGCGGCTCGCTGGTGATGGGCAAAGAGGACATTTACGAGGTGTTTCAAGCTGCTCCAGAGGCGACTATTATTTCCGTGCATATGGAAGCGGTCAATCACTGGACATTATCGCGCGATGAGCTGCGGTCTTATGTTGAGGAAAAAGGAATGCAAGGGCATGTGCTCGTGCCAGAGGATGGCGAGAGCTACGCGCTGTAAGTCGGTAACAAGTTGAGTGAACTCGCGAAAAGACGGAGAAGTTAGAGGACAATAGTAGGAGCTATCCTACGGTTGATATTGTGAATTTGTATGTGTCTAATATAGACTGACGTTCTAGCTGGGCCTTTCATAACATTACAGCACACAGCAGGATAAATATCATTTTTTCTACAGCGTAAATAATGGCTATACCCCATCACAGTCAAGGTATAGCCGTTTTATATTGATCTAGTATGGCCTTTGTACGTACTACTCTGGTATCACGAAGCTATTAGGCTGAATCTAGGAATAACATCCATCATGCTATCCATTTATTTCGTCCATCCCTATCCGATCTAACCCTCCACACGTCCTGCCACACTCGCACCCTGTTGCGTCCCATATCCCACCTTCATATCGCGAAAATAACGATAAATCCGTTCCAGCTTCTGCTGCTGTCTTCCGTTCGTCTTCTCCATACCGCCAAACTCCCAGAACTTCACCTTTCGAATGCCAATATAGTTAAACAGCGCACGCCGCATCAGCAGACGATGAGCATTGCCGAGCCAGTATTGCAGATAACCTGTCGGCCCCATCATCGTCGAAATGCACACCACCGATTTCCCTTTGAGCAGTCCTTCTGGCATCAAATCTCCTGCCTTCCGATGCTTGTACGCAAAGCCCGATGCCATCATCCGATCGAAAAAGCCAAGTAGCATCGCTGGCGGTCTGCCCCACCAGATCGGATAAATGAACACCAGCTGATCTGCCCATCGCACCAGCTCCCGATAATGCTCCAGCTCCGGGTCAAGATGCATATCTCGTCTGCGTTTCTGCTCGTTAAAGACGAGCGCTGGATTAAATCCATCTGCGTACAGATCAATGATCCGAGTTTCTACGGTATGTCCATGCGCTGCGATCCCACGCTGTACCTGCTCCAGCATCGCATGACATAGACTATTGTGATTCGGGTGCGTATACACGATCAATAGGTTCATTTTCATCCACCTTTACTTATCATTTGATAACTAAAATATAACTCTATTCTAATTTAGTTGTCAAATGATAATTGTTTTACGATAACTACTTTGTTATTTTAGGAGATAGAGGTGAGTGTATGCAGGATTCTTCCCTGTTTCAGCAATTGATTCAATTCGTCACATCCGTGCATCAGGCAACAGCCGACATGACCAGCGATATTCAACACGATGCGATTACGCCGGTTCAATATAAAATCCTGGAATATCTCGCCGTTAGCCCGCCCCAAACGCCAAGCTCGATCAGCGTCTGTATGCATATGTCGCTACCGAATACGAGCCGCGAGCTACGCAAGCTGAGTGAAAAGGGGCTTTGCGAGAAAACAGCTGATCCAGCCGATGGCAGAAAGCAAGTCATTCATCTGACCGCAGAGGGCAAGCAGCTGATGGAGCACATATTTAGCCAGATTGAGGTTCGTTTCCGCGAACGCACCCAGCATCTCAATCGTACAGAGCTAGAGCAGGTTGAGCAGGCGTTACAGATTTTGCAGAAGCATGTGTTTTTTTGAAAATAAAAAGCCGCTTTCCTCTTAGGGGAATGCGGCTTTCTAATGTAGTATTCAATGTATAGCTGTACCCAATCTATACAAGTTTAATTTTTCAATCATTCCGTCGTCATTTCCGCAACGATGCCTTCGCCTGCTCCAGCGCCTCAATCACACGATCGCACCATACATCGAACTCCGCATCCTCCTGCTGTAGCTCGGGATGAGCGAGAACATGCTCCACGACACGTTTAATTCCCTGATCGACTCGGATCGTAGCGGTGAAGCCCGGTACGAGACGCTTGAGCTTGCTATTATCAAACACAACCGTATTCGCCTTATCGCCCAGCAGGCTACCGCGATAATCCTCACTGCTGCAAGCATCCAGAAACGAGGATGCTACATGCACAGCATTCAGCTTTACGCCAAGCGCATCAGCGATGACCTCATGAATCTGGTTCCACGTCACCGACTCGTCGGATGTGATATGTACCGATTCACCAATCGCATGTATATTGCCCATCAGTCCAATAAACCCGCGTGCAAAGTCCTCACTATGTGTCAGCGTCCACAGCGATGTTCCATCTCCGTGAATGATGATCGGTTTATTCTGCTGCATTCGGCGTGCGACCTGCCAGCTTCCTTTGGCACCGTGCACACCAAGCGGTAACGAGCGATCGCTATACGTGTGGCTAGGACGTACAATCGTAATCGGGAAGCCCTGCTCCCGATATTGCTTCATCAGATAGTCCTCGCAGGCAATTTTGTTGCGTGAATATTCCCAGTACGGATTCGCCAGCGGTGTGCCCTCGGTAATTCGGTAATCCGATAGCGGTGTCTGATACGCCGAAGCAGAGCTAATGAAAATAAACTGCTTCGTCCGTCCAGCAAATAACCGATAATCCCGCTCCAGCTGCTCAGGCACGAAGGCTATAAAATCGGCAACCACATCGAATTCCAGCTCTTCGATTAAGCTTGCGACCTTCTGCTCGTCTGCAATATCTGCCTGTAATACATGCGCTCCCTCTGGCAAGCCATCGTTACGGTTGCCTCGGTTGAGCAAATATAATTCATGTCCCTGCTCCAGCAATTGCCGGGAGATCGCTTCACTAATCGTTCCCGTTCCTCCGATAAACAATGCTTTCATCCTCGCACCTCCATGAAATGAACTACGCTATACGCCATGCCAATCGTAGATGCCCAAGCTCATGTAACAATACACTCTGGCTCAGCTCGTATACATCTACCCGCTCTTTTACCATACCATGCTAGAGCAAACGGTTACAAACGATTACAAGTTGCTCCAATCGCTTCCTAGCACTCAGGTAGAGCCGTTTGTACAATGATGTACGATATGCACACGCGCTGAACGCGGCTTATCCGTAGGGTACATAAAATAATTCTTTAACTGGTAATATTTGTGGTTCAAATACTTATTTATTCTTTATTAATCCTGTATGAACTTATCCCCCAATAAGGAGCGACATGAATGAAAAGTACATTCCGCACACCTGCTCTTCTGCTTGTTTGCCTGTCTCTGATTTTCAGCTTTGGTATCGCTTCCAATGCTTCGGCAGCGACATCCAAAACGACCAAAACACTCGCTGCCGATCTGCGAGCTACCTCTGCCAAAGTGTTCGGTGAGCACAGCTACATGATTATGCTGGCCATGCAAAAGCAGCTCAAGCAAGCACCGGATACCCAGCAAGCGATGGCTGCACTGAATGCGAACACCAACAGCATCGCATCCCTGCTCACTGGCACGTATGCTGATGCCGCTGCTGCGCAGTTCAAGGCACAGTGGAACACACATAACCAGCGCTTTATCGAATACGCGGTGGCGATTCGAGACAAGGACACGAATAACCAGAAGGGTGCACTCGCTGGCATCAAATCCACCAGCAGCATGATGGTCACCATCCTCAAACAACAAAACCCATACATCAACGAGCAGAAGCTGCTCAACGACTTCAACGCACATAACAATAGTCTCGTTCGCTCTTTTGACGCATATGCCAAGGGACAATATGCAACAACGTATTCAGAAGTGCATTCCGCTTATGTACGTGCAGGCACAGTGGGCGCATCCATCGCTACAGCTACAGCGGAGCGCTACCCAACTCGTTTCAAACGCTCGACCACTCAAACGGATGCTGCCTATTTCCGTCAAAAAACAGGTGAAGCACTCGGTGAACATGCCATTCTCTCCATCCTTGTGATGCAAAAAGGCAATGACAACGCACCCGATCTGGCGGCTGTCAAATCCGCACTGAATCGCAATACCGACACATTGACCGCAACGCACAAGATGATCTTCGGCAACGCCGCAGGTGGGACCTTCAATACGCTGTGGAACCGCCACATTATGGACTACCAGATGTATCTGGAAGGCACAATGACAGGCGATACTGCTAAGCGTCAGGCAGCGAAGGACGATCTGGGCAAATTCGTCGCTGATCTGACCGCATTCCAGACGAGCCGTCTGCCATCCTTGAACAAAACAGCAACATATCAGGCGAATGCGATGCATGGCGCACACGTGATTACTGCACTGGATGCTTATCGTGCAGGCGATTATGCCAAATCGTACGAAGCATTGCGTACCGGATATAATCATATGTGGAAAACAGGCAACACACTGTCTGAAGCGATCGTGAAGCGCTATCCGTCCAAGTTCTAAACGCACAATTCGAGCAACAACTCCATTCGATTTGAATACAATGCAGATCAGGGCTACCGGAGGATTCGGTAGCCCTTTTCACTAGCTTTTCGCTGGGTAGCTCAAGTAGATGCAAGACGATTCTTCAGATTCACGCTGAATTCAATTTAGACTCATTTTAGATTCTTTTTAGATTTGTTTTATATCCTGCTTTATTCATTACTCATGCTCCCTATTCATTGCTTATCGTTCATCCGATGACTTTAGGTTAGACAACATGCTACTATACTAGATAGGCAAAACGGAGATATACCTCATCACTTCATCATCAGGTATACTACCAGCTATATTGCTGAGGCCTGTCTATTCGTATATGTAGCAAAGGAGACTTATTTTATGAACACACCGAACGCCGACGAACAAGTACACGCTTCCGCCAGGCGATCTGCTCGCCAATTCAAAAGCTGGGCGCTCATTATCGTGCTCGCGGTTATCATTTCTTTTCTGATACGCACCTTTGTTTTTGAAGCGTTTATCGTAGATGGAAAGTCGATGGAGCCTAATTTCCATACGAACGAGAAGGTCATCGTGAATAAGCTGGTCTACAAGCTACACGATCCACGACCCGGCGAGGTGATCGTGCTTCATGTGCCATCACGACATAGCGACTTTATTAAACGTGTTATTGCTGTAGGTGGAGATGAAGTTCGCGTACAGGGCGAGACGGTGACAGTGAATGGTCAACCGATCGCAGAGCCATATATCGCTCAGGCGATTGCAGCCGCCAAGCAGCAACATACCGTGTATAACATTAACGATTTCCCATCTAATGAAGTACCAGATGGAAAAGTACCTGAAGGCTATGTGTTTGTGATGGGCGATAATCGCTCCCATAGTCAGGATAGCCGAATGGTCGGTTACATTCCGCTGAGCGATGTGATTGGACGTGCCGATCTGATCTTTTGGCCGCTTGCGAACGCACAGCGAATTGTGCCTAATGAAGCAACATAATAAAAGGCAGTCTCACGTTATGGAGACTGCCTTTTGTGTATATTCAATTGTGCTTACTGCACATGCTTGTCTTATTTCCCGTTCTCCTGCTCCCAGCGAGCCACTTCCTCACGTACGATTGGAGCGACCTCTTTGCCCAGCAGCTCAATCGCGCGCATCACGTCATCATGATTGGACATGGTGCCAACAGGTGTATGCAACATGAAGCGAGTAATCCCTACCTGCTTGCGCAGATGGATGATCTTCTTCGCTACCGTCTCTACATCACCTACATACAGTGCACCCTCGAAGCTGCGTGCAGCATCAAAGCTAGCGCGTGTGTAAGGACCCCAGCCGCGTTCGCGTCCGAGTGAGTTCATCACTGCCTGTGTGGGTGGGAAAAACTTCTCTGCGGCGCTATCGTTCGTATCGGCGATGAATCCGTGTGAATGCGAAGCGACCGACAGCTTGGAAGCATCATGCCCAGCATGAGCCGCCGCCTTATAATACAGTTCCACTAGCGGCGCAAATTGCGTTGGACGACCACCGATAATCGCCAGTACGAGTGGCAGACCGAGCAAGCCTGCACGGACAACGGATTCCGAATTACCGCCACTACCGATCCAGACCGGAAGTGGATCCTGCACCGGACGCGGATAGATACCGCGATTATCGATCGCTGGACGATGACCACCGCGCCAGGTTACTTTTTCCGATTGCTGAATTTGCAGCAGCAACTCCAGCTTTTCATCGAATAATGCGTCATAATCCTCCAGATTATAGCCGAATAGCGGGAAGGACTCGATAAAGGAGCCACGTCCAGCCATAATTTCGGCGCGTCCGTTCGAGATCGCATCCACCGTAGCGAATTCCTGAAAAACGCGTACCGGATCAGCCGAGGATAGTACGGTTACTGCGCTGGTCAGGCGAATACGCTCGGTGCGTGCCGCCGCTGCTGCCAGAATAACCGCTGGAGCAGATGCTGCGTAATCCGCACGATGATGCTCCCCTACGCCAAAGATATCCAGACCAACTTGATCCGCCAGGACGATCTCGTCCACGACCTGACGAATACGCTCTGCATGACTGATCGTCTGCCCTGTCTCTGTGTCTGGCGTTGTTTCTACAAATGTACTAATTCCGATTTCCATGTTGTTTTGCCTCCCAGTATGGTTGTATCTTTTGACTTTGACTATATCCAGCAGCTGTAGCTTGTCGTTATCGCTGCTTGTTCAGGTTCGTATATAAAATCATGCGAGCATTCATTGATAGGCGTGT
Organism: Paenibacillus hunanensis; assembly: GCF_034055775.1. Classification (NCBI taxonomy): domain Bacteria; kingdom Bacillati; phylum Bacillota; class Bacilli; order Caryophanales; family Paenibacillaceae; genus Paenibacillus; species Paenibacillus hunanensis. The sequence goes on from NZ_CP139194.1 coordinate 5,521,838, forward strand.
CTATTGTATGCCTGTTCGCCAAATATCTTTATTTCAAAATATCTAATATCTTTATTTAAAACTATTTTGGGAGGCAATGCAAGTGTTTCTGCAAATCTCACGCTGAAAACTTCTGCGAACTCATCCCCTATCGTTAACCTGTATAAACAACAAATCGCCTGCTGCGCGTATGAAGGCACAGCAGGCGATTGTTAGGTTGTCAGGCTTTTTTGACAAATTCGGACTTCAGCTTCATCGCACCAAAGCCATCGATTTTGCAATCGATATTATGGTCGCCTTCTTCGATCAGGCGAATACTTTTCACACGGGTACCGATTTTCAGGACAGAGGAGCTTCCTTTGACCTTGAGGTCTTTGATGATCGTTACACTGTCGCCGTCCTGTAGGATGTTACCGTTAGCATCGCGTACAACAAACGCGTCTTCCGCTCCGTCCGTTTCGCTGCCTGGTGTCCATTCGTGTCCACATTCCGGGCATACGAGCAGACCGCTTCCGTCCTCGTAGGTATAAGCGGAGTTACACTGCGGACAATTTGGCAATTCGTTCATATTCATTTCTCCATTCATGAGTTCCATGCGCCTATTTTCCCACAGACTGTATCATCTGGCAATGTCGGATATTTCCATTCAAATTGCAGATATTTTTGGAAAAGTGACAATAATTCCCTTGAATGCTCTCCAATCTGTTAAGAGAACGTAGCGCAGTGGTATACATGAAAGAACAACAAAATGAGCGATGAAAGGGAGGCTGGTATGAGTCATTCTATTTTGCAGGCGTTCACGCTACGCAATGCGATGCGTCTGGTACGTCCGATTGCTGTACTATGCTCCAGTGTGGCGATTATTTTCTCCGGCGTTTTTCCGCTACTTACATATGGAGACGTTCCTGTGTCTACCATGATACTCATTGCCGCAGTGCTGCTGGTTGGCTGTATTCTAATCCATGGTATTCTCACGCATGCGCTCAATGATTATACCGATCACCTATCAGGTACAGATCAGCTTAGCCCGGCGATGTTATCTGGCGGCAGTCGTGTCATTCAAGAAGGGCGTATCACGCCGGGACTGCTGTATCGGTTCGGCCTGTGGATGACAGGCATTTTGCTAGTGCTGGACGCTATCCTACTATTGACTGGACAGTACCGCTTGGCGATTTTGCTAATGGTAGGCATCTGGGGGGCAACGTCATACTCGCTGCCTGCATTACGGCTCAGCTACTATCCACTTGCTGGCGAATGGATCAGCACTTTTCCGTCCGCATTATTTCTTGGACTGGGCGGCGCATGGCTGGCAACTGGCGAATTCCCACTCTGGTCGGTGCAAAATGCGATCATCAACGCACTCTACTGCATCGCATGGGTAATGGTGCATCATATTCCTGATCTGGACGCTGACCGCCAGGCTTCTCCAGTCAAACGAACCAGTGTTGTCTGGTGTGCCGATCGCTGGGGTGTAAGCTTCAGCAGAGTTCCTGCGATCGCATATATGCTGCTTATCGCCCTCTGCTCCATCTGGCTGGCAGTTAGTGAACGGTATGTCGCTGCAATCGGTATCGGTATCATCGTGCTGCTATCGCTCTGGTGGATCTGGAAAATGGATGTGCAGCAACCCAGTTCCGTTACAACCTGTGAAAAGAAGCTGCTATTACTCGCTATTGCTGGCGCCGTGCTACTCGGCATTTTCGTGTAATCGATATGGCTGGATAGAGCCTTGTATGTACAAGCAGTCTAATATAACAGGTGTTTATATGAAATATGCGACCTAGCGGATGGAGTATCCAACCCACTAATGAAGCCTGCAACTGGATAGTCGCAGGCTTCGTTGATGTACGCTGTTACGATGCGATTATAAACCGCCGCTTACTGCTCTCGACGAATATACAATGGACGCACATCCACATCACTCTCGGAAGCAGGCTGACGCAGCGCCTCCAGCACAACCTGTGCATTGTAGCCATCATAGAAGTCATAGATTCGACCTGTCTGACCGTGTAGCAGCTTCACGATCTCTCCAAAAATCGGCAGGTGGCTTTGTTCCGGCGATATCGACGGTTCCACCTGTTGCGGCGCTTGATCCGTCTCGTTCCAGTAGAGCTGCTCCCAGTTTTCCAGTGCGATATCGCCCTGCTCACCATGCACCAGCAGCGAGACACGCTCCTGCTCCGCCTGACCGCTGTGTCCTGACAGCTGCACACGCAGTCCATTTTCCAGTGTTAGCGTCGCCTGTACTTGTGTCTCACACTGCTGCGGATCGTCTGGATAGATTACATGGCTCTGTACATGCGTAATCTCGCCAAAGACCTGCTGAATCATATGAATCCAGTGTACGCCTACCTCCAAAATAAACCCGCCCTGATGACGTGTAGAAATCCAGCTATTTTGCTGCCATGCACGCGGCCACTGTGGAAAATGCAGCAGCAATTCCAGCTCACGAATGGCGCCTATCTTCCCTTCATTCACCCATTGCCCCAGCTGTAATACAGCAGGCTCCTGCGGGAAGGAGAAGTGCACAGCATGCAGCTTGCCCGACTCTGCTCCGCATTTCAATAAGGCGTGCGCCTCATCCAGACTGTTAGCCAAAGGCTTTTCACAAAATACAGCAATCCCCCGCTCAAATGCTGCGAGTGCCGCATCATAGTGAAAGGCAGGCGGAACCGCGATATATACGAGATCCGGCTTGATTTCATCTAGCATACGGATATATTCCGCCGCTTCATACTCGCTTGCCCCTGTTGCCGCTACAGCACGGCTGCGCTTGTCGCCATCGGCATCACACACCGCGACTACCTCCGCCTGATCCGCATAAAGCGGTAGCCAATGATATACTAACCTTTCTCCCATGTTACCCAGTCCGGTAACAGCGATACGAATTGTGCTCATGATCATTCTCCTGTTCTTGTTATATATGTAGTTGAAGGATAAAAATGCCCATCTGCAATCAAAATCAAAATCAAAATCAAAATCAAAATCAAAATCAAAATCAAAAAGATGAAAACAGCGCTTGAGGAAGAAATCAAGAAAAGTTTAAGTGCGCAAAAGCTCCTACTATATTTATCATCTATATGTATCTTAGCACCTCAAGCGCAGGTTGGTCACATCACTACAAGCCAAAAGCCGCTCTCACCTGAGAACGGCTTCGGTAATGATAAGGCTATAACAGCACAATTATTCCAAAATAATCTTTTGCTTAATACTCATCAAAAAACGTCTGAATTTGCTTCGCATCCTTCGTTTGAGTCAATGCCAGCATGAGCAGAATACGTGCTTTTTGCGGATTAAGCGAGTCAGATGAGATCATGCCATTCTGGTCATCCTCATCAGAATGGGTCACGACACCACTGCCGGTCCGAGTCGAACGAACAACCGCCACGCCAGCTTTAACCGCCTTGATCGCACCTGCTTTGGATAGCTTGGACAATGACCCATTACCGCTACCTGCTACGACGATTCCTTTGGCTCCTGCGGCTACGGCTGCATCGTACAGATAACTGCCATTATTCTGATATTCGTACAAAATATCGACCTGCGGCAATTCAGTCAGATCGGTAATATTGAATACCGAATCCGCAGTATGCTTACGAGTCGGCTCGTTATAAAAATACACTTTACCACCGGATACAACACCTAGATAGCCCTGCTCGGTCGATTTGAACGTATCCGTTCCGGTTGTATTTGTTTTCGTAATATAACGTGCAGCACCAATTCGGTCGTTCAATTCGATCATCACACCTTTGCCTGTTGCTTCTGGCGTGCTGGCGATTTTCACCGCGTTGTACAGATTAAATGAACCGTCTGCGCTGATCGCTGTTGCTGGACGCATCGCTCCGACTATCACGACTGGCTTATTGCTTTTGACCACTAGATCGAGAAAATATGCCGTTTCCTCCAGTGTATCCGTACCATGTGTTACGACCACGCCGTCCACATCGTCGGAAGCGAGCAGCTCATTAATTCGCTTGCCTAGCTTGAGCAATACGGCGTTATCCACATCCGGGCTACCTACATTGGCGATCTGCTCGCCGCTCACATTGGCAACCTCCTTCATCTCTGGGACGGCATTAATGAGTGTATCGATACCGAGTGCCCCTGCCGTATAGCCGGTTACATCAGTATTGGAGGTAGAGGAACCGGCAATTGTACCGCCAGTCGCCAGTATTTTGATATTAGGCAGGTCTTGGTTTACCGGTGCCGTAGCTGTTGTCGCTGCCGAGACGGCGGTACTAGCCGAACTATATGCATTAGATGTTACAGATGCTGACGTCACCATCTTGTTCGCCGCTGATGGTGTTGCCGCTGCTGCTGATTCCAGCGTGATCGGCAGCACCAGTGCTGTTGCCAGTACGAATGCTCCGATATTTCGTGTCCAGCCATTCCATTTGATCATAAGTGTTCCTCCTTCAGAATATGGGTTGAATATGGCAGCCATGTACAGCTATCGTGCGTTCAGATTTACTTATGTAATGCCGACAGCAGATTTGCAAATCACACATCTATGTAGTATTGATCAAAAAGTGTAGCTCCACCTCCAGTTCATAGAATGACAAGAACAGATCAATTTGTGTGATTTTAATTAACATTAAATCGTTTAATTTGAGGTAAAGTATAATAAAACTACTTATTTAGCGTCAAGTAATTTTACATAAATATAAATGTTCATGCATAATATACAAATTATATTTTGGGATTAAAGGTATATTTTCTCATTATTATTTATTTTGCTTATAAAAACAGCTCTACTCATTCATGCGAATGCGTCTTTACTATTCAACTTCGAGCATAGGTAGCAAACATGCTTTTCGTTCACTCCATCGAAAAAAGCGCATCCTGCCGTCTGCTTGTACAGACCGCTTGATGCGCTTTTACTCATGCTTTTACTAATAGAATTATAGAGCCGTAAAGCGGTAGAACGATAAGAAATAGAGCAACGGATAGCGATTCAGAATGCTCACGATAGCGGCTTAATGCCGTACAGATCCCACGAACATGCTATACTCTTTCATCCATACCGAGCACTCGTTTTTCATACGATTCAAAAGCATTTTCCATCCCCATAATGACGTTCTTAATCTTCATATATCCGCGAGTGTATGGCTCAGAATCGCGGATCGCTTCCCACATATAATGGTACGATTCCATATCCTCGGTTTCGCATACGACAAAGTCCGTATAGTCCTTACCCGGCAAAGCCTCGGCATCGAAAAAGCGCACCTCTACACGATCCTTATAGCTGGCAATAATCGTTTGCAGCTTCTCCGCATGTACACGTCGTTGCTCGCGTGGTAGGGCAAGCCAGGAAGGGTAAAATTCAAGTAACACAATCATCATATAACGCATACGGTATTCTCTCCTTTATAACAGTGGCAACTTACTTGATTCGTATCCACTGACTAATGTATCTATAGTGTAGTGCCTGGTGGAGTGAGTGTGCATTAACACAGGTTAATGACAGATAAATAGTGGACTCGAATCCCATTACCCTCCACTTTCCTGATGAAGTAAGCGACTAAGCGATACAGGAGAGATACCGATATACGAAGCGATATGGTACTGGGGAATACGCTCGGCAAGTCCAGGATATTTGCGTAGAAAAGCGTCATAGCGCTCTCTCGCAGATAGGTAGAGCAGCTCGCGCTCGCGTTCTTCCTTGCGTATATATAGCCGCTCCACGCTCAGACGTACGAACCGTTCCCAGCTATGATGCTGCTTCATCAGTTGCTGGAGAAGCGTATGCTCGATCTCAATAACGAGCGCATCCTCCAATGCTTCGATCGCCAGTGAGGATGGCTGATGAGTGATCATCGCCGCATGAGAAGTAGCAAAATCGCCTTCCACTGTAAAAGCCACATTGTACTCGCGTCCATCCTCCAGCGGATAGTACAGACGGAACAGACCCCGTACGCAAAAATAGGCACGCTCCACCAGCTGCCCTGCTTCGATTAGTCCTGTTCCTGCGGCTATATCGCGCACGATCGTATGCTCTTGCAGTAGCTTCCACTCCGCTGGAGTCACGTCTGCTTGCATCGCTAGCCGATACAAAGCTGCATAGTTGTCCTTTACATCCATAGGGGTATCCATGCCTGTACCTCCATTTTGCCAGTATTCCCTATTCTGTCTTCTGTCTTCTGTCTTCTGTCTTCTGTCTTCTGTCTAAAATAATTTTAGATCAGTCGTTGCTCCAGGGAAGCAATCGCCAATTGCAATGCCACGAGGCGACGCTGATTCAATGTGCGCTGAGGACTTCCATCCTTTGCCCGGGTAATCTGCGCTTCAATAGAGGGAAGAATCCCACACAGAACATTTATAGATAGCATAACCTTTTCCCCATCCGCAGTGAAAGGCTCTCCCTTCCAGGCATTTCGTAAGCTGTCTAGCCCAATGCGCATCGCACCCAGCCTTTTTGCGATCAGCGTCGTCGATGCTCCTTTATCCAGCGCGCTTTGATAAGCATTCGCAAGCTTACGACAGGTCGACTCCAGGGACGCAATAGACAGCTGTTGAACCTCTTCACTAACCGACTCCATCTCCATTCCCCTTCCGTTCGCTAGTCATTTCCCCGTTTGCGATGTGTAACTAAAAAGAATCATCATCATATTCTATATCGTATATCATATACCAGGGCACTAGAGCGAATAGGCAAACTTTACTGGCATAACCCGTTCATCCCACTCCATAAAATTGCATAAAATTCCCTATACATAAATCAATTGGAATGGTCTATACTGAATTTGTAAGCGTATACAATTTTAAAATAAATAAACGTATCTTCATCTCCCTACATAAGCTCCAAATCAGGCAACAATCATTACGTGTTATTTCCCATTTCACTTAACCCAAGGAGGCATAATAATGCAGCATACTAGAAGCAAACGAATACGCCTGGGCGCAAAGCTAGGCGCATTATCTCTATCTGCGCTCCTTCTATCTGGCGCAGCGGCACAAATTACACACGCACAGGACAGCAATACTATGTCAAAGGAGGCGAGTAGCAGCGTGCAGCATATTCATGTAAATGGACAACAGCAGTACCAGACGATGGATGGCTTTGGTGCTTCGGGCGCATGGAGTATCGACCATATCGGTTCGGAATGGTCGGAGAAGAATAAGAAGAAGATTGCCGACCTGCTCTTTTCACAGGATAAAGGGATTGGTCTGTCGATCTGGCGCTTTAACATCGGGGCAGGTAGCACCGAGACGGATCAAGATATTATCAGTGATCCATGGCGCCGTGCCGAAAGCTTCAAGTCCAGCGCTACCGCTCCTTATGATTGGTCAAAGCAGGCAGGACAGCAGTGGTTTTTGAAGGCAGCGAAGCAGCGCGGAGTGAGTAAAACGGTTGCCTTTGTAAACAGCCCTCCCGTATGGATGACCAAGAACGGTCATGGACAGCCGGATGATTCGGTCGGCAGCACGAATTTGAAGGCAGATCAGATTGACAATTATGCTGTCTTCCTCGCCGATGTGCTGGAGCATTTTGATAAGCAAAAGCTTGGCTTTGACTATATTAGCCCGATTAACGAGCCAACCTGGGATTGGAACAAATCCGGTCAGGAGGGCAATCGCTACAATATGCAGGATATTAAGCAGGTATTGAGCGCTCTGCATAAGGAGCTAGAGCGTCGCGGCTTGCATACCGAGGTGGATGCGATTGAAGCGGTAGAATATCTGTCCCTGCTCGATAATGATCTGTATGCGGAGTTCACAGGTAAGCCGGGCAGTCAGTATACGAGCGGCAATGCAGGTGGCAAGTATGAAGGGAAATACAGTGAATATATTCGCGAGCTGCTCGGTGATCCTGCTACTGCGGCGATGATCGGCAACAAGATTAGTGCCCATGCCTACTGGTCAGATCAGCCTAATGCGGGCGACGATCGTCTGGTACAGCTACGCAAGCTGGTGCATGAGAATCTGGAGCGCTATACGCCATCTGCGGCATTCTGGATGTCGGAATATTGTATTCTCGGTGATCGCGGACCAGGACGTGATCTGTCGATGAATACCGCGCTGGATGTGGCGCGTGTGATCCATTTTGATATGGTAGAAACGCAAGCATCCGCATGGCAGTGGTGGCTCGCGGTATCGAAGGAGGATTACAAGGATGGTCTGATCTATACCGATTACAAAAATCCGGGCGATCCAGAATCGATCATCGAATCTAAGCTACTATGGACGATGGGGAACTATAGCCGCTTCGTTCGTCCAGGTGCAGAACGTATTGAACTGGATGGTGCCAATGATCCGAACGGGCTGATGGGCTCTGCCTACTACCACAACAAGGATCGCCAGCTGTCGATGGTATTCGTGAACTATGGGAATGAAGCACGCACCATCCAGCTCGATATCGATCAGCTTCCGGGTGGCAAAGATGTGAAGCAGCTCAAGCCTTATCTGACCTCCGATACGAGCGATCTCAAAGCGATGCCTTCCATTCCAGTGAAGAAAACAGTCACGATTCCTGCTCGCTCGGTCATGACATTGGTTGGACATAACTGATCGACACGGATAGAATGCTCACGCTGATCCACTACACGTAAAGGCACAAGCTGAACGACAATAATTACAGGCAATGTAATACGACGGCAGGCACTATCATACGCCTACAACGATCTAATTACAGAGGCTTTCACCCAGCACTTTATCGCCAGTTATGTACAGGGCAGGAGTGCAGGTGAAAGCCTTTTTTTATTTTCGGTTATATAACTATTAAGATTCCAATTATGCTAAAATTTAGAGAATAGAACACCATATATATACGATATAGAGCTAATCTTCCTCTATTCCTCCTAAATGTAGACGACCTTTCTACGTAATATATCGTATTCGTACATCGCTTGAAGCTATTACTGTAGGATACTGCGTAATATGCTGTCTGTCGTCCGCTGCGCTGATGCCGTGTTGCTATGACATCCATTTTACGGAAGGAGAGATGACGATGAACAAGAAGTCTGCGGCTCTGCTTGCAGTCGCCATTGCACTGGTAGCCTATGCCCATGCAGCCAACCAGCGTCATCACATCTCCACGTCGTCCCCTACATGGTTAGCCAGCCAGACTGCAACGCCTGCCACACTCGCACTCGCCGATAGTAATGAAGTCGAGCCTAAAAATAACAACGCTAATTCCTCCACTGCCCTGCCTGCACGCACGATTACTAGCGAAAGCATGACACTCGATAGCCTGGCCGCTCAGCTATCTACCGATACCAATATTACGATCGATGAAGCACGTCAGTGGATTGAAGCCGATCAGAGCCCGGAGATTGGGGCTAACGATCAAGCTCGCTATGTCGTGTTTACTTCCTTCTTCCATGCTACCGATGCCTTTACTCCCTATCTTAAAATCTATTGCGAAATCGAGCAAAACGGCTCTACCCCTTCGATTAAACGTATTATCTCCTATCATCTTGTGCATGTGTTTGGCAGCTTAAATAAGCCTTTTGCAGGGAATGTCGATGTGTTTCTCGCCAGTCCGGATACGATTCATTATGTGGTCAATGGGGATTTTTATGAGCAAGGAATCACGACAACACAGCTGGATACCAGCCCCGATGGTTTAATGCGATTAACCTATTTGATCACAGGCTCGGCAAACTGGTACGCGTATGTATATAGTGAGCAGGATATTCGGTATCCGCAGGGCGATTAGTCGTTGATATATGTTTATGGTTCTCTGTTACATGAATAAAAGCTGCCGAGAATATTGATCTCGACAGCTTTTTTAGTTAAGTATGGACTATTTCAAAGGGTGTAGCTTTAAACTTGATAAACGAATTATATTTTTAAATCTAAAATAGCACGCGATTCTGTAAAGCAATTGGCAGGCGGTTGTACATAAAAGATATGACTTTCAATATGTGTATAATCTATACTCACCTCTACCCTCCATTTACCGTACCATCGACGATGAGCAACAACAGGCACATGGATATAACTTACAATTTTTCTGTTTGTATTATTTTTTTGAGGGGTGTAGAAACTAGCTTGATTTTGTACAATGTCATCATTATAAAACCAGTTAATTTCAATAAATGTAGTTTGAGAAATTGACTGGCATTCTACAACTGCAAATACCATTTGATCAATAACGTAAAAATATTTGCATGTTGGCCCCGGCTCCATAGAATTGGAATGAATAGTTTTACAAATAGTAAGCATATTCATTCACCAGAGTGTCGGTTTTTAAATCTCCATTTCACTTCACTAATACCATAGCCCATAATAAAGCAAATGGGAATCCATGTACTTAACTGAATCCATGTATCCTTTGGAGTTATAAAGCTGTTATCCATTTGAAGTAATATAATAATGACAATGCTACAAATTAATCCTGTGACGATGGAATTTTTTAAAAGAAATGCTGTTTTAGGCTTCATGCCAATCACTCCACATTAAATTATTTAAAAACAGCATTATCAATAGCTTGCCAACCAGTTGTTATAACACCTCCAAGTGCCCCGAAAGAAGCTCCTGTGATCCCTCCAACGATAACTCCAGGTGGACCAAATTCAGAAAAAGCGATTGCTCCTCCGATTGCTCCTGTTTCTGCACCGTGTCTTGCATTAGGAACAACATTACTCTTAAAATCATCCATTACTTTCTGTCCAAATGTTTTTCCTCCTGTTGTTGAAGCCACATGACTATTGCTACTTGAGTATACTCTTCCACCGGAAGAACTTGATACATGCATACCATTAACCTCCCTATAATAATATGTTACTAACATCATTAATTATATGTATTTTATTATATAATAAAAGTAAAACTATATATAATTAAGCAAAAAATTGGTGAATTTAAACTACATTTTTTTGGTTCTAATTCCATTTATAAGAGAGTCGATTCTGTGTAATTAGAGTAAAGAACCAACTAGCTGAACGACTAAACGAAAACCAGACATCCCGCATGATCACATGTGGGATGCCTGGTTTTTGTTTTTCATTTATTTTGTGCTACTTGTGGAGCTGTCTGTCGATGTATTGCTTGCTCCATCTGTTGTACTCGAAGCGTTACCCGATGTACCATCTGGAGGTGTCATTCCTCTACCGCCACCTCCACCACCTGGGCCGGATGCTCCATTCGGATTGCTATCCGATACACCGGATTCGGTCAGCCATGTCACATTATTCGTTACGTCGAAGCTGACAACCTCTGTTCCACCGCTATATGCACCATCTGCATACAGACCATTCGTTGCGGTGCCTGTCGATTGACCTCCACTGTACAGCGTGTAGCTACCTGCTTTTAACGCTGGTGAGCTGATCACGATAGACTGATAATCCTTGCTCGGGGCAAAGGTCAGCACATTGTTGCCTGCGCTATCCTGCAAATGAACGAGTGTACCTGCGGTCTGTGTTGCCGAATAGCTCATTGCGATGGAGTACTGGGAGGAGCTATCCGATGTGGATTGCAGCATACCCGAGCTACCTGCCGAGACCAGATAGCCACCTGTCATTTCAAATGTACCATCGTAGTCGAGCGCACCGTTACCATTATCGGTTGGGCCATTCACGATAACCGTACCACCAGACATGGTGATCGAGCCATTCGCATCCAGTCCATCTCCAGCTGCATCGACATACAATGTGCCGCCGCTAATATTCAGCAGTGCATTGCCTGCTGCCTCAGGGCCACCACCGCCCATGCCGCCTGTCGGTGGAGCTGGTGGCTGCGAGCCAGTCGCCTGATCGTCTGTGCCTGTTGGTGCTGTCGTGGCAGAAGCCGTTGTTGTTGTGCTAGTCGATGCCGCTGCTGCTGTTGTAATCACAGCCGTATCGGTCGCTGCTGCTGTCGTTTGAGCCGTCGTATCGCCTTCTGCTGTTGCGTCACCTGTCGTTGTCGACGTCGCTGTTCCTTCGGAGGCATTCACGCCATCATCTGTAGCCACTACATGAATATCTCCACCGCTAATATCGATCGTTGTGCCTTCCAGACCTTCATAGCTATTCACGATATCGACTGTACCTGCTGTAATATGGAGCGTTGTCTCTGCCTGCATCCCATCATCGCCTGTTGTTAGCTTGAGTGAGCCGCCATTGATCGTTACGCTACCGTTACTGTGTACACTGTCATCCTTGGCATCGATGGTAAATGTACCGCCATTGATCACCAGATCGGTGCCTGCTTTGAGTGCCTTGGCACTATCGGATGAGGTGGAGGTGTCCGTGCTATCCGTTGTCGTTGCATTTGCCGAATTCGTGGCTGTATTGCTAGTAGCATTGGACTTGCTAGCAGCAGATGAAGCCGTCTGCGTACTGCCTGTCGCTACATTTGCCGTTACAATCGTAGCCGATGTGCTTGCATCGCTGGAAGCTGCTGTATTCGTTGTGCTACTGGCTGTACTGTCCTGGTTGGTCGTACTATTCGGCGTAGCTGTGTTGCCTTGATTCGCTGTACCTGGCTTAGCTGGAGGCGTTCCCCCACCACCCATAAAGCCGCCCGGTGGCATCTCCTGTGTATGCGGTTCTGCTTCGGCACTGCCGCCACCTGTTGTGATCGTGTAGGTGCCATTATCGGCAACCAGTGCTGTCTCCGCTTGAATACCATCATTGGTTGCAGTGATAGTAAATGTACCGTCAGCAATAGCGACAAAGCCTTTATCCGTTGCCTCATCATTCGTCGACTTGATTCCATCTCCACCTGCGTTAATCGTAAACGTGCCATCCTTGATCGCTACCATGTCTTTACCGACGATGCCATCATCCGCAGCATCGATCTGGAATGTGCCGGATACAATTTTCAGATCGTCCTTACTGGTGATGCCATCCTTGTAATTGGCATCGATATTCAATGTACCTGTACCGTTGATCGTCAGATCGGCTTTACTAAACAGAGCCGCGCTCGGCTCATCGGTCGAGCTATCTGCGAATACATAATTAGCACCGTCCGTGAGTGTATTTTCCGTGCCATCCTGTAAGGTAACAATCACATTGTCTGCCTCTTGAATATAGATGGGTGCGCTATCGTTGTTCGTAATATTCGCTCCATTCAGCACGATATGCACATCGCCCTCGGCTGTACTGTTCACTACAATCTGTCCATCGGTCAGCTTGCCACTGATCACATACGTGCCTGCACTGGAGATCGTAACAGTGCTACCAGAGACTTTGGCACCTGATCCGGTTACTGTCGCTGTTGTGCCGTTCAGCTTGATTGCAGTCGAGCTGTCTGCACTCCATTCGGTCGACAGGTCTTTCTTTTTAAAGGTTACTAGATCGGCACTGGTCGTTTTCACTGGCGTTGTAACCGCCGCTGTGCTGACAGTAGTTGCGGTGGAGGTCGTAGCTGCACCAGTGGCGCTGGTCGAAGTGCCTGTGCATGCTGCCAGAATCGAGGCAGACAGCACGAGTGCGCCAAATACGGCAGTCACTTTTTTCGGGATTAATGTTTTGGCTTTGGGCTGTGGGGAGGTGGATACCTTCGATTGGTTAACTTTTCTCATCGGAATCTTCCTTTCGTCTATGCTTACGTTGGATAAAATGTCAGGCATTTTAAGTTCGTTTATACGTTGTTATATGATTAATATTCATTAATAGGTGATGGACTCATCGTCAGGGACAGGTCTAGATTACCGTTGCGACAACGGATTTCATCGAGAAATGCTTTCTGGTCGGTCGATGACTGCATGGTGACGGTATAGATGAGCTCATACAGACTGCCTAGCTCGGTGGTGCGAATTTTCTTCAATTCATGCTTTACGCCAAAACGCTGGAACACTTCCTGGAAAGCTTCTTCATAACTCAAGTTCTCTGGAATCGTTACTTTGAGCATTCGCTGCGTCGTTTTACGACTACCAAAGTTTAATCGATTCAGGATGATCATCATCACGCATAGAATGATCGTAAACAGAATCGCATAACCATAATAGCCTGTACCTACCGCCAGCCCGGCTGCCATCGTGAACAGCACATACGCGATATCCTTCGGATCACCGGGTGCACTGCGGAAGCGGATGATGGAGAACGCTCCGGCAAGACTGAAGGCGCGAGCGATATTGCTGCCGATCAGCAGAATGATGATCGCGACAATCGTAGGCAGCAGAACCATCGTCAGGGTGAAATTTTGCGAAAATCCAGAGCGATTGGTGTACATATACGTCAGGCTAATGAGACCGCCCAGTATAATGGAGATCACAATCGTGATCAGTGCATTCGTTAAAGTGAGGTCTGTCGCAGTAGAACTCAGTGTACTGGTGAATATATTTTCAAGCATATTGAATCGTCTCCTTGTCGGTCGGAATATGAAGGGTTGGTGGCTGTGCTGGTATCCGCTCAGGTGCAGGTGGCGTTAGTGGTGCAATCTGCTGGCGGCTACGGAGTAGCTTTTTGTACTCGTTGCCGTATTTGGAAAAGCTCGTCCGGTACAAGCCGTGCTTGGCGAGCAAGCGGGATAACCAGAGCGGCACGGTATTTTCAGCCTTGACCTCCATCAGCCATTGATCGGGCTCTAATAGCTGTTCGCCATAATCGCCCTGCTCCAGCTTCAGATCGTAGCGACGACAGCGAATATTCGTATCAAACGTAATGCGCAGATCGCGACTTTCTTTGCTGAACAATGCCTTGCGGTCATAGGATAAATACAGCTTTGGTGCAAGATCGTACAGGCGCAGGAAGTACGTGATCTCGTTCAGCACCTGCTTGTTCATGTAATCCTGTAACACTGGCGCATCGCCTGTCTGGACAAAGGCATAGGCTTCATCCAGCCGCAGCGCCGTACGCCGCTTGTTCACCAGCCCGGTAAACTTCTTTTTGATCTCCAGATACACCCGATCTGTTTCCTTCGGCACTCCGTAAGCACGCAGGCGAAGCTTTTCCTTATACTTCGGCTTTGCCAGACTCGCTCGGATCAATGTATCCGTCGGTGTATCGTAGTAGATATTGCTGATCGAGTAGAAATCATGCTGCTTGTTATACGCATCCAGCTCCATATAGTCCAGCAAATCTGCATACAGTTCATTGAATTTGGCTGTATTCATCAGATACTTACTCTCATAACGGTTAAATACCTCAATCGCCATGGTCATTCATTCCTTTCCTATGTGTAGGTTGTTGGTTGTATGTTGTCTTCCATCAATGTGTTACCTGTTAGTGTGTGTCTGTTGCTGATAGTTGTATCTTAAAAGGAGAACCTTTAGTGAAACTTAAATATTTTACATTGCGATAACAAATCTATTGAAAAAGTGATTAAGGCTATAAATGGGTGAAGATTGCTGGTGATGGATATAGATGTAGGTGAACGAAGGAGATGTGGAAAATAGCGCATGACAGCATAATAAAAAGTCATGAGCAGCAAGCACATGACTTTTATTAGCGTTTGAAATTAAGTAACGTTCATCGATGGAGCTATATTCATATGAGGTGGAATAACGAGCGGCACGCTGGGATGCTGTTATACCATTTCGCAATTGTAGCTGAACACTTATGATGCCCAATTGCTACACCTATAACATAAGGCATATTTCAACTTCAGAAGCATCATAGTTTATAGGCTAGAATTAATTGCCGTTCATTATCCACAAAGCATGGCGCCTGCACCAGCACTTCTGCCTCGGGCTGATCATAGTTATGAATATAGATAGCCTCATCTTCTGCCAGCATAGTCATATCAGTCGTCAACACACCTTGATCTACTATAGCTATGATACGCCGTGACCCCGTATGGAGCTGCCACTCCGTATGCTCGTCAAGCTGGAATAGCTTCGTCTTTCCTTCATCTTCTTGCACAGCATACAGCGAATGATCCGACACATACAATCGATCATAGGCATCATCCAGCCCATGCTGTATGGTCTTTCCATGCTGACAATCATACTTCACCAGAACCGAACTGCCTGTAAGGAAATCCTGAATCAATAGCTCCGCCCTTCCATCTCTCCACACCATATCCAACAAAGCCTGCTGGGGCTGAGACGAAAAGAAAATATACTCTGCAAAGTCACATCCACCCTGCTTCAACATCTCAATCAGACGATCCATTTTGATTATCATACACTGCTCTAGCATCTGCTCCTCACCAGTCATCCAAATCCGCTGACGCTCATGAGGCATATGCTCCCCTATTTTAATAAACGCCCATGTCTGATCGTACGCACTATAATTGGTCATACTTTCCATACCATTGAAAAAAGCAGGCACCTCGATCTCCGTCCACGTCTTCTGCACTGCATCCATCAAAGCAAACCGTAAGCTACGCTCACTCGTAAGATGAAAAGCGACCAGCGCATGATATTCATCCAATGTGTAAAAGCGCGAAACTGCCAGCGTATCGATCCACGAGCTCGGATACGAGTCCATCTCCTGCTGCACCTCCGACCGATCCCATGAAACAACATATTCACTCTTCCCATTCATAAAGTCCCTGCGATAACCATGCGTTACCCGCCCATCTTCACTACACGTCAAATAAAAGAAAACTCCCACATGCCGCCCTTCACTAATTCGGAATACATTTGGCTCTGCAAACATATACGTCTGTACCTCATTCGTACACGCATCATGCGACATCACCCCTCGATAAAATAAGTAATCCTCCATATGCTCATCCAGATCAAAATCCTCAGCCGTATCATCCACCTTCGTATTCAAAGCAAACACGCGTATATCCTCATAAACACAATCCAACATCGTCATTTTAAAATCCGCATCCACTTTCAGATCAGAAACCTGCACAAAAACACTCCTTCACATCCATAATTATGTATTATTGTTGTTAACACCATCTAATCTCACACCAAGCCAATCTTATATTTAAGCTTCATTAAAGCTATTCACTCTATTCTATCTATATAATGAGACGATCAAAAAAGACTAATGAAGACATACGAAGCAGCTTACTGTCATTCGTTGATTAAAGTATACATTTTTAGTATTTCTAACTGTTACCTGTAGCTATTTTAATTTTTGTTCCAACTACTGCACAAACCACTTCACCAACCACAAGGCTGCCCACCCATAAGAATTCATGTTTGATCTTTGCGCCGAGCACGGAACGGAGGTAAGGAAATAAGGGGTAAGGACGACTTATAGTGTTAGTGATTTTCTAACACGGGGTTCAATGAAGAGTGATTTTTGCAAAGCAAAATATCTTACAGCTTTGGAGGGGCGGGAATCTACATTCTCTCTCCTCATCCGTAGATTCCCGCGGCTCCACCCGAGTCCGTCCCCTTATTCCTTGCCGGAGTGGTACAAGCAACCCAGCACAACACCAATACTTAAATAAAAGGATGACCCCACCCATGAGAATATTAATCGTAGAAGACGAGCTGCATCTAGCCGAAGCGCTCATGCAGATCCTCAAAAAGAATAACTACTCCGTCGATGCTGTCCACGATGGGCGTACCGGGCTCGACTATGCTCAGAGCGGTATTTATGATCTGCTCCTGCTCGATATTATGATGCCTGAAATGGACGGCATCACCGTCCTCAAAACACTGCGTAACCAAGGCGATTCCACACCGGTTATTCTGCTCACCGCCAAAGGCGATATTTCTGACAAAGTAACCGGCCTGGATTACGGCGCTGACGATTATATCGCCAAGCCCTTTTCCTCAGAGGAGCTAATGGCACGCATCCGCGCCGCTCTACGTCGTAAGGGCGACGTACCCCCAGATGATTCCCTCCGCTATGGCGATCTGGAGCTGAATATGGCGAATCTCAAGCTAATCGTAGGCGGCAAGGAGATGAAGCTGAATCTGAAGGAAGCGGAGCTGCTGGAGCTACTGCTTGTGCGCAAGCAGTCGATCACCTCCAAGGAGCAAATCATCGAGAAGCTATGGGGATTTGATTCGGAAGCCGAGCACAACAATGTGGAGGTATACGTCTCCTTTCTACGCAAAAAGCTCAATTTTCTCCAATCGACTACACGCATCCAGACGATTCGCAATGTCGGGTATGTGCTTGAGGTGAATACGTAATGTTCAGACAGCTTCGTAACCGATTTTTGATTCTGAATCTGGCGACGATCTCGATTATGATGCTCGTTGCCTTCGCTACCATTTATTTCATCACCTATCGGGATGTGCAGAATGACATTCAGCAGGATCTTGGACGCATCTCTGAATCGTATCTGCACCCTAACGACCGCCCCCGTCCAGACATGCGCGACAACACTGGCACTGGCACTGGCACTGGCACTGGCACTGGCACTGGCACTGGCACTGGCACTGGCACGAATAACGGTACTTCCACAACAGACAGTAAGGCAAGCAATAATTCCGAGACCTCCAGCAATCAGCAGTCTACAAGCAATTCCAATTCAACGCCAGTCAACAACGGCGATGGGATGCGTCCTGAACGGCTCGTTGCCTTTACGATGCAGACCGACAAACAGGGCAAGGAGATTAATCGCAGCTCACAGGTCGAGCTGGATAGCGAGGTGTACAGCAATGCGCTAGCGCAGGCACTCCAGCGAAGTAATGATCATGGACAATTCAGCTTGGATGGTAGTGACTGGGCCTATATGCGCTTACAGCTCAATGATGGCTATTTGTATACCTTTTTAGATGTGACAGCACGGCAGGAGATTTTGACGAATCTGATCTATAGCTTCGCCGCGGTCGGCTTTGTTATGCTGGTGCTGCTATTTTTCACCAGTCGCTATTTTGCCAATCGTTCGATTCAGCCTGTGCAAGAAGCGTTCGACAAGCAAAAGCAGTTTATCGCAGACGCCTCACACGAGCTGAAAACACCGCTCGCTGTCATCAACACGAACACCGATGTACTGCTGGCCAACCCGGATGATACGATTCGCCAGCAAGCCAAATGGCTGCATTATATCAAAGGGGAAACCGAGCGTATGGCACGTCTGACCGGAGACCTGCTGTATCTCACCGAAATGGAGCAGGCACGCACAACTGTTGTCCACGCTCCCTTCGATCTGAGCGAAACGGTAGAAACGATTATTTTAACGATGGAAGCGGTCATTTTCGAGAAAAATCTATCGCTGCACTACGATATCACGCCACAGCTGATGGTCGAAGGCAGCAGTCAGCAGATGTATCAGGTGACGATGATCCTGCTCGACAATGCGATCAAGTATTGTAATCCGGGCGGTAGCATTACGGTGAAGCTACATCGCCAGGGTAACCAGACCGTGCTGGCTGTGACCAATACAGGCGATGGCATTGCATCTGAGCATCTAACACGCATCTTTGACCGCTTTTACCGCACCGATACGTCGCGCGCTCGGCAGCTCGGTGGGCATGGACTTGGCCTGGCGATTGCGAAGTCGATTGTAGAGCAGCATCGCGGACGAATCGAAGCGACAAGTACAGTCGGTGAATCGACGACCTTCACCGTGTATCTGTCCTGATGGAGATAGCGTAGACGCGTGATTTTAGGGTATATAACTTTAAGATACGGTGCAAAATCATTCTTCATAACCACTCATGTGTGCATATGGCTAGCACCAGGCGCAGTGAACGGCCTGACTTCGGAAACAGAACTTCTCAGCAATATTGCTTCTCACTGCGTCTCTATATTCAGGCTGTATACGCTCAAGCGATAGTATCCAATCCATTATAGAAAGGAACATGGTCTGTGAAGCGAGCTATGATTATTATCAATCCGTCCTCTGGCAAGGAGCAGGCGCAGGAATACGTCGATAAAATTGAACAATTGCTGCGCGATGAGGCAGATTACGATGTCGTCATCAATGAAACCGCCAAAGAACTCGATGCTACCAAATACTGTGCTTCTGCCTGCGCAGATTGCTTCGATCTGGTGATCTCTGTTGGTGGAGATGGCACCTTGCACGAAACGATCAACGGACTGCTGGATCAGGAGCATCGTCCTCTGCTCGGTGTCATTCCACTCGGAACTGTCAATGACTTTGCGCGAGCGCTACATATTCCGCTCAATACCGACGAAGCGATTCGGACGCTGTTGTCTCCTAAGCGCCGCAAGGTCGATATGGGGCGGCTAAATGACCAGCTATTCGCCAATGTCGTTGCCGCAGGCTCGCTTGCCGAATCGTTATCCTCGGTCAGCTCGGAGGATAAATCCAAGCTTGGTGCATTCGCCTATTTCCGTGAAGGGGTCAAAGAGCTGTTCGGTGGCTCCGCATCCCCGCTTACGATCGAATACGATGGTCAGACCTGGTCGGGCGAGTCTCCATTATTTCTCGCTACACTGACCAATTCGGTCGGTGGTTTTGAGCAGATCGCACCAGATGCAGAGGTCGATGATGGGCTATTGCATGGCTTTATCATTCATAATCTGAATTTACTGAATTCACTTGCTGTCGGTACATCGCTACTGCTTGGTCAGCTCAAGGAGCATCATGAGGTTACGTATTTTACCGCACGCCAGATTGCCGTGCGCTCAGATGAACCGGTGCGGACGAATGTAGATGGCGAGGAAGGGCCTGCGCTACCGATTGAAATGCATATTTTACCGGAGTATGTAGAGGTGATTGTGCCGGAAGATACGAAATAATACATGAGAAAATAAAAAATGGGGGAATTCCTCCATTTTTTATTTTTATATATCAAATACATCATTAACTTGTACGCCTACTGTACCCGTATGAATACGTCACCTCCAGCACGTCCTCCTATCGAAGTAGACCTCTTTCCCAATACATCGCATCATAGATGACATACAGAAGAAAGGAGCGAGCCATGAAAATCAAAAAATCAGGTGTACTTCTCAGTACGATGCTAATCCTTGCAGCTGCTTTATTTTTCGGATGCAGCCAGGAGCGTCAGCCATATATCGTGCTCATTCCACAGGGCTATACCGGGCAGGTGACCATACTGTTCGATCAGCCTGACGCAGCTCCTTTGACGTATGAGAACAATAAAGCGGTCATTTCTGTCCCCAGTACAGGTCGCACCGCAACTTCAGATGCTAACCGCTCAGGCACATTCGAGTATTATTTTGTAGATGTTCACGGACAAAGAGAGGAAATTCAGAATATTCCAGAGATCATACATAATCTTCACACCCAATCAGGAACCTACAACGGACAAGCTTTGCCTGAAATGATTGAATTTGAGGTAGGTATCGAAACTTCGGTTCCAAGCTCATAACGCAAGCCTAATGCTCCGAGTCTATCCATCCGTTATTTCTTCAAGCTTCATTTCATTGAATTTCACTCTCGTAAAATACATGCCTGATTTTCGGCGATGTCTGCTGCCGTTAGCGCTATAATACACCTATAGACAATAACGTGCAGAAAGGACGTGTGCGGATGATTACATTGGATCGCAAACAGGAATATTACGAGGCATTAGTGTCCAAAAATACAGAGTACGAGGGTTTATTTTATGTCGGTGTCAAAACGACTGGCATTTTCTGTCGCCCCACCTGCCCGGCGCGCAAGCCGAAGTTTGAGAATTGTGAGTTTTACGAAACAGCGCAGCAGGCATTGCTCGCTTCCTTTCGCCCTTGCCAGCGCTGCCGCCCATTATCTCATCCCAACCATGTATCCGCGGTCATCCGCACACTTGTAGAAGCGGTTGAGCGCAACCCCGAAAAGCGCTGGAAAACGCAGGACTTTCGCGAGCTAGCAATCGATGAATCGACCGCAAGACGTCAGTTTAAAAAACGGTTCGGGATGACCTTTGTGGAATATGCACGCGCACGCCGCATGGGCATTGCACTCAAAAATATCCGCTCCGGTCGCAGCGTGATCGATAGCCAGCTTGATACCGGCTATGAGTCCAGCAGTGGCTTCCGCGATGCGTTCGCTCGTATTATGGGCACAGCACCAACGCGTCTGGACGGCGAGCATGTGCTCAAGGCGACCTGGCTGGATACACCGCTGGGGCCAATGCTGGCGATTGCAGATGAGCAGTCACTGGTGCTACTGGAGTTCGTTGATCGGCGTGGCCTGGAGCGCGAGGTAGAGCGCCTGCGAATACGCGAAAAGGCAGCGATTATCCCCGGACGTACGAGTCCGATTGACGAGATTGAAGCGGAGCTGGAGCAATATTTTGCTGGCACCTTAACGAAGTTTCAGACACCGATTCGGATGATCGGATCGCCATTTCAGCAAAGTGTATGGAATGCGCTCATGCAGATTCCATCCGGTGAGACGCGTTCGTATCAGCAAATTGCCATCTCACTCGGACGCCCTACCGCTTCGCGTGCGGTTGCGAGAGCGAATGGTTCGAATCAGCTCGCGGTCATTATTCCATGCCATCGCGTAATTACTTCGGGTGGAGAGCTGGGCGGCTATGCCGGTGGATTAACGCGTAAGGATTGGCTGCTCAAGCATGAGTATGCACATCGGGAGCAGGTGGGGACGGAGCAGGAGAGTAGTTGAACAATGGCTATACAAGATTGTATTCATGCATACACACTCGTATAACAATAGACCTTATCCTTCCAGTAACGAGGACGATGATATCATGTCAATATATTGGAGAGAAATCCCACCCATCGAGGGCGAAGATGCCCGAAGACTTATAGAGCGGATTCAGAAAAACAATGAGAAGAGAAACAGGAAACTAGCCGCAATCATGAAGCAGCTTGATGTCCATTCAGACAGAGATATGAACTTCAATCCATCACGAAAAAGGCTATGATCAACATAGCCTTTTTTCTTGTCTCATTCTTCTGCACTCTACTCCACTTCCCGCTCTGGCTCATAATCTCGTAACCTTCCCTCATACACAATCCGCAGTCGCTCGCTTGTTCGCAGATCGTTCGGCGTGACCAGCGCAGGTAGCTTATTCCACAGCTTAATCCCCGAACGATGAAGAATCTCTGCCACAAACTGCGAGCAAAAGTACGAATTGCTAAACTCCACCGGCTCCTGCAAAGCAACACCGATCACACCAAGCAGATTATAACCGTACTTCGGGCTACTGCGGATGAAAATATTCAGCACACGCTTCATCTTCTCGACTTCGCGTGGCGTCACCTTGAGCTCGTAGATCACACAGGTCGTATTGGGATATTTGCTATATGTACCGGTCTGGATATTTTCCTTCACAAAACCGCCGTTCAGCGGATTACTCGGATGCTTGCGCCCAAAGCTATAGAGCTCCTGTAGCTCACGGTCGAAGGAGATGGAAGCATGGTTGTACGGCGCCTTTGTATAGAGCTGGATCATGCGCGTGAATAGTGTTCCGGTGTTGGTCAGCAAAATAAAAACCGACTGTTCTTCGTTCATGCTGCAATTCCCCTCTTATCAAGTTAACGTTATTCCTTCATAATAACATAGGAGTACCTGTCTGCTCAGTCATCATTTGACAGACAATCGTGCATGTTAAGGATAGGATGGTGAGGCGGTATGAGCGGTTCAGCGTTTACGCTCATTTTGATTTTTGCAGCAATGCTTGTTATTCAGCTCGTATACATAGTGATTGGGAAGCTCCAGCCGGATAAAGATTATCGTGTGATCGGGGCGCGAATCAAGACATGGTGGGGAATGTTTTTCATTTTCTGTCTGGCGACATTGTTTAACCAGATCGTCTCGTTACTGTCGCTGATGGTGTTGACGTTTTTTGCATTAAAGGAATATTACTCGATGATTCGCACACGGAAGGCAGATCGGCGGCTATTTCTATGGTCGTATCTAGCGATACCGCTGCAATTTTACTGGATCTACATCGGCTGGTATGGCATGTTTATCGTCTTTATCCCGATCTATGTATTCCTGCTGTTGCCTTTGCCGCGCCTGATTAACAAAGGCACCGGTGGCTTCCTGCGTAGTGTTAGCTCCACCCAGTGGGGCTTGATGCTGATGGTATTCGGGCTTAGCCATCTGGCGTATTTTCCATTTGCAACGCCGAAATATGGCGGTGGGCTGGTATTGTTTCTCGTTGTACTCACTCAGCTTAATGATGTGGTGCATTATGTGGCATCGATGTACATCGGTAAACGACGTATCGTTCCCACTTCGAATCCGCATCTTACATGGGAAGGCTTTGCCTGTGCATTTGTCGCAACGACACTTGCATCGTATCTCATCCATCCTTACCTGACACCATTTGGCTGGGGCTTTGCGCTGATTATCGGGGCATTGATCAGCCTTGCTGGATTTTTTGGCAGTCTCACGCTGTCGGTACTCAAGCGCGATCTGCTGATCGGAGATAGCGACCGCGCCGAAGCGCTCAAGGAAAGCTACCTGAGCCGGGTCGACAGTCTGACCTATACGGCGCCAGTATTTTTCCATGTGGTACGTTATTTCTTTGATTTTATGTAAAATGAACGGTCTCTCTGTGTGTGGCCTTATTCACAACTCAAATTCATAGGAGGTGTAAGGCAGTGTACGCAAACGGCATAGGTGAGTTACAGCCCCAACTCTAGGAAGGAATACGGGGATGCGCTTCTGTTCGTTCTAATTCTCCATGAGCTTGCGTACATGCCAACGTATTATGCATATCGAATGGTCGAATTTAATTATTTCTCTTGTCTCTATTGTCGGAGTAGTTGCGCTATTGATTTTGGGCACTGTCCTATCTGTGCGTGCTTATCGCAATCGTAATCAGCGTCGCTAACTCGTTGTATGAGGTTGAATTGTATAGGATTGTAATGTAGCGCATTAGCATATGGCTGTATTCAAGATTCAAGATCCATGATGTATATCGTTACTCATAGCGAAGCACAGGTTATGTATCTGCATCGACTTCTATACATGGATTGGCGAACCCCAACAGCGTTAGACGCTAACACGCTACGAACGCTAAAATAGCCACCATTGCCGCATAAAGGCACTGGTGGCTATTATGTTACGGATCATCACGCATATCAATTGATGTCCAACGCAATTTTTTATTTGACGAAATTTTTTTTATTTCGCAAAAACGTCCTTCAAGTGATCTGCCATCAGTTCCCACGCTTCCAGCGAATTTTCAGCCGTACCGTTATGTGTAAAGCCATGCGCCTCACCCGGGTAATCGCGGTACACGACCGGTACGCCGACTGCTTCCAGACGCTGCGCATACTTCGCTGCTTCGGCAGCCAGCGAATCCTTCCCTGCGGTAATCACAAGTGCAGGTGGCAGTCCTTGCAGGGCTTCATCGGG
Source organism: Paenibacillus hunanensis (assembly GCF_034055775.1). Lineage (NCBI taxonomy): Bacteria > Bacillati > Bacillota > Bacilli > Caryophanales > Paenibacillaceae > Paenibacillus > Paenibacillus hunanensis. The sequence continues at coordinate 5,546,801 of NZ_CP139194.1, forward strand.
TGCCCATACCGGCGAAGCGAGTCGATCGCGTGCATCCTCTGCATTATCGATATACATCGCATTAAATGTACGTGCCATATCAGCAGGAATCGCCTCAGCAAAGTCCGGCTTATCGCCTGGATCGGTTGCCAGATCGAGCGGTGGGTAATCCAGAATCTGATAACGAATCGGCAAAGCATCGCCACGCTCACGGTTCAAAATACACACCGCTGCGGATAGATTACCGCCCGCACTATGTCCACCAATCGCCATGCGCTCTGGATCGATATTCAACTCCTTCGCATGCTCATGAATCCATGTAGCAATCTCATAGCACTGATGCACAGGTGCCGGGAACTTATACTCCGGTGCCAGCACATAATCGACATTCACGACAACACAGCCCGTCCGTTCCGCAATAAATGCACACCACGGATCATCCATTTCTGGTTGTCCCATAATAAAGCCGCCGCCATGCAGATTGATAAATACCGGTAGCGCGCCATCTACATTCAACGGACGGTACACATTTGCACGCGCTTCTACTAATGAAGTAGGGATACGAATTTCCTCGCGCTGTGCTTCTGGCATCCGAGGCGGAGCCAGCACAGAACCATCAACCTGCGCGAAGCTCTGCTCTCTGATCTGACGTGCCATTTCGATTTGTTGCTGCTGATTCATGTGTATCACTCCGTTTCGTATTATTTGAACATCATCATCCACATCGGTTAACGGGTTAGCACAAGCTAAGGGCAATCTACGTATAGAGGGTCTGCATCATAAGCAGGATAGGCGGTCTGTAACATCATATGTACAGCATCAATCCCAATGCTGTCACTAGCTTTATGGTGGCATAACAAGCATGTCAGACACGTCACTATACTATGTTTGCAGAATCAATTGCTATGGGCTACCCTACTTTTACTATATTCCCATTTTACGTACGATTCAAACTTTGCTTTCATAAAGATAGTATGTACAATTGATGAACCCATTCGCTCCCAAACGATCTGACTACTTCTCCTGTAAGCGCAACCATTCGCTTTGCTTATAACCAGACGCTATAGCCAGCACACTTTTATTCGTCTTTAAGACACTCGCAAGTTCTTTTCTATACTAACGAATGCCAATTTCGGAAATTCCCGTTATAATCAAAAGCATCCTATGACTAGATAAGGAGTTGATTTCACTGGATATTTGGACGATTCTATCCTTTCTCGGTGCAGCTGTTCTGCTCACCATCATCCCGGGGCCAGACAATATGTTCGTGCTCGCTCAGAGCATCGCACAGGGCAAACGAGCTGGCATCGCCACCACACTCGGTCTATGCACTGGACTGCTTGTACATATTACAGCCGCCACGCTTGGGGTGTCTGCCGTGATCTATCAATCGGCACTCGCCTTTAATATCGTAAAATACGCCGGAGCCGCTTATCTGCTGTATCTGGCATGGCAATCCTTTCGCGCTCCCCATAGTGAAGCCTGGATCGGCACGGGTGAGCAGCCGCATTATCGGCTCACTGCACTGTATCGCCGTGGCATCTTGATGAATGTGCTTAATCCTAAAGTATCGCTGTTCTTTCTCGCTCTACTGCCGCCATTTATCCATCGCGAAGCTGGACATGTTCCGCTGCAAATGCTGCTGCTCGGCGTTATTTTCCTCGTTCAAGCGTTATTGTTGTTCATTCTGATCAGCCTGTTTGCCGATCGGGTGCGTGTGTGGCTCCTGCGTAGTCCGCGTATTTCACGTCATATCAACTGGATCCAAGGCACCATCTTTGCAGCGATCGGGCTGAAGGTGGCATTCAGCAGTCGCTAGGTCAGCCCTTCATTATTATTTCTATAAAAGCTCGTTGTCGTACGCTATAGAGCATACGTATACAGCGAGCTTTTTTGATATTCAAGTCCTGAACTTTTTCGATATTCATTCCTTTGTATAGAAATTCCAGCTCCCGATCATTCATCTCCTTCTCGCCTGTTATAGGAAAAAGATATACCTGTAACCTACTCCCGAATATCCTGTAAGGTGGTAAACTAATATCCAGGATTACGTAAGTCCGTAATTGTAGCGGAGTTAAAGCAAATTGGGAATATATGCATATATATAAATGAAATACTAATTTTACTTATATACAATATGCCGTTTATATCGCTATACAAAACGATCCAGCCGTTCTCAATTGATCCATAATCTATATTTATACAAATAAAAATATGAATATCCAAAGCACCAAAATATTCTCCATCACATCCTGAAGCAAAAAAGTCATTATTTTTATTTTAACAAAACCAATTGACATACTCGGATTTAGATTCTATATTAAATTCTAATATCGCTAATCACACTCGTTTAAAGCTTTAACGCAACCAAGTACAGGGGGAAAAGAAAATGAATATTCGTTTGAAATCCACAGCTTTGCTCGCTATCCTGCTGATCTTCACCGTCGTGCTAAGTGCTTGTGGCAATGGCTCCACAAATACCGCTGCCTCAGGCAGTGAAGCAAGCCAATCCGGCAATCCACTCGCAGGTAAAAATATTGCACTGATTATGCGTTTGAACAACGGTACCTTTTCCGCTCAATATGTAGACGGCGTGAAAAATCAGGTGGCGAAGTATGGCGGTACGGTTACCGTTATTGCAGCAGACAACGATTTGAGTAAAATGGCATCCTCACTCGATGCAGCCGTGAACCAGGGTCAATTCGACGGAATCCTGATCGACCACGGTGATGCAGGCGCGCTGACAGCTGGCGTACAAAAAGCCGTACAAGCAGGTATTCCAGTAGTCGCATTCGACTCCGCACTGGATGGTGTGCAGGGCGTAACCAGCCTCGCACAAAACGATCAGAAGATGGCTGAAATGACACTGGAGCAGCTTGCTAAGGATGCAGGCGGCAAAGGAAATATCGTAAAAATCTGGGTGGCTGGCTTCCCGCCAATGGAATCCCGTCAAATCTCTTATAAAAAGTTCCAGGAAAAATATCCAAACATCAAGGAAGTTGCGGCATTTGGTACAGCGGATAACGCGCAGCTGGATGCACAGACCCAAATGGAAGCGATCCTCAAGCAATACCCGAACAAAGGGGATATCACCGCAGTCTGGGCAGCATGGGATGAATTCGCAAAAGGGGCATCCAACGCGATCAAGCAAGCTGGACGTGATGAGATCAAGGTATACGGTATCGATATGAGCGACGAGGATCTGACGATGATTCAAGATCCGAAAAGCCCGTGGATCGCTTCCGCAGCGGTTGACCCAACAACAATCGGACGCGTACAGGTTCGTTATCTGTATCAGAAATTCGCTGGCAACAAAACCGACGATAAAGTCGAGCTGGAGCCGGTATATGTAACACGCGAAGAACTGCCTAAGGACAAAAAAGTAACGACCGCTGACCTGAACCAGTATGTGAAAGGCTGGGGCGACAGCGATCAAGGCAACACAGATCAGCTGAAAGAGCTGGAAAAAGCCGTCGCTGCGGGCAAGTAAGCTGCATCAGGCACGACCAGTGTAAGTACAACATTGCAAATGAGCTGGCTTACCTGAACTCACCTGAATGTACCATTTCACGCATCGATAGAAATAGGGTTGAGCCCATAAAGTGTATGCCCAGCTCAATTCGGTTGAACACAAAAGCACGATAAAGGCTCCATTATAACGGAGACGACGCTGGGATGGAGATTCGAATCCAATACAGCGATCGTCTTTACCAATCCATGTCAGTACCGATCCACCTGTGCGGTTTATGCCCGTGCAGGTGGATACTTTGCTATCACAGGCAGCAATAGAAAGGAGCATCATCATGAGCAACTCCGCAGCGTCCACCCGTGGCAGTTTACAGATGACCGGTATTTTCAAATCATTTGCCAATGTACCCGCGCTACAGGACGTGGCATTTCAGGTGAACAGCGGCGAGATTCATGCCTTGCTCGGTGCTAACGGCGCAGGCAAGAGTACGCTGATGAAAATATTATCCGGTGCCTATAGCGCTGATCAGGGCAGCATCACGATTGACGGACAGCCTGTCGTTATTGATTCGCCTGCCGCAGCTAAGCGTGCTGGTATCCAGTGCGTATATCAGGAGGTCGATACTTCGCTAATTCCCCAGCTATCGGTTGCGGAAAATATCGTGCTGCATCGTATTACCGCTTCTGGTGGTAGCCCTATTTTGAACTGGAAATCACTCTACAGCGAAGCGGAGGACATACTCAAGCGACTCGGCTTTGCTATTGATGCGCGCAAGCAGGTGAGCGAATTATCACTAGCAGAAAAGCAACTCGTGCTAATCGCTCGCGTGATGGCAGAGAAAGCACGATTTGTCATTTTAGATGAGCCTACAGCTCCACTCAGCATTGAGGAAGCAGAGCGACTATTTACGATTATGCAGGAGCTCAAATCACAGGGAATTGGTGTTATTTTCATTTCACACCGATTGCCGGAAATCTTCCGTGTCTGCGATCGTATTACGGTGATGCGAGATGGTAAACGGGTGAGCACGCTGCCTACACAGGAGACGAATGCCAGTGAAGTCGTGCATTCGATGCTTGGACGTGCATTTGAGGAGGAGTATCCGAAGGTATTTGCCGAGATCGGTGAGCCACTGCTTACCGTGAGTCATCTGGCGGCTGGACGGCATGTGCAGGATGTGAGTCTTGAAGTGTGCAGTGGTGAGATTGTCGCCGTTGTCGGTCTGGTCGGTGCGGGTAAAACCGAGCTGTCCAAGCTATTATTCGGTGCCGAAGCAGCCGAGCGCGGCACGATTGAGCTGAATGGCAAACGCGTTCGTGCACGCACCCCACAGCAGGCGATCAAGGCAGGCATCGTGCTTGTGCCAGAGGAACGACGCAAGGAAGGCATTCTCGTTAAGGAATCCGTTCTGCATAACCTCAGCCTACCGATGCTGCAAAAGATTACCTCACTCGGCATCATCTCTGGACGCTCCGAGCGCAAGCATGGCGATAGGCTGATCGGCGCACTTGGAATCAAGACCGCCTCGGATCGACAGCTCACGGGCTATCTGAGCGGCGGCAATCAGCAAAAGGTCGCCATCGGTAAATGGATGGAAACGAACGCCGATCTCTATATTTTGGATGAACCGACCAAAGGGGTCGATATTGGAGCCAAACGCGATATTTTCAAGGTGATCGGCGGCTTGGCTCAGCAGGGTAAGGGCATTTTGTATCTGACCTGTGAATTTGAAGAAGCGCTTGGACTGGCTGATCGTATCCTTGTCATGTGTGACGGACGGATCATCAAGTCATTCGCTTATGGCGAAGCTTCGCATCAGGATTTGTTATATTACGCCAGCGCAGGCCGGGAGGAACTTGTATGAAACACCAGCTAGCCCAATTCTCATATCGCTACGGAGCGCTGATCTTTATCGGTCTGGTGCTGATCTTCTTCTCCGTGTATAACACGCACTTTCTAACGTACAACAATATTACCGACATTTTGCGTTCGATCTCGATCGTAACCTTTGTGGCGATTGGCATCACGATCTCGCTTACCGTTGACGGCTTCGACCTGTCCGCAGGCTCCACCGTCTCGCTAACCACCGTCGTATCCGCTGCCATGATGGTCTGGTATCAAATGCCACTGATCGTCGTGATCATCGTACCGATCATTCTCGGTATTCTTGTCGGCTTACTGAACTCCTTATTAATCGTCAAAATCCGAATCCCCGACCTGCTTGCCACACTGGCAGTCATGTATATCATTAGCGGGATTCATCGCACATATACAAAAGGCTATGCGATCTACAACAATATGCAATTTCAGGATGGCACCAAGGCACCGGGTACCATGCTTGATTCGTTCCTGTGGATCGGTCAGGGTCGCCTGCTGGGCATTCCATTTCCAGTCATCCTGATGATTCTCGCCGTGATCGGTATGCACCTGTTCTTCAAATACACACGCGGCGGTCGCCAGATGATCATGACGGGTAGCAACGAGGAAGCCGCCCGCCTGTCCGGTCTGCGTGTTAACCGTATCCGTACACTCGCATACGTCGCATCCGGCATCTTCGCAGCCATCGGTGGTATCCTATTCGCCGCACGCGTCGGCTCCGGTCAAGTCGACGCTGGCTCGTCCATGCAAATGGACGCACTCGCAGCCGTATTCGTCGGCTACTCCGTCTTCGGCGCAGGCCGCCCCAACGTAATCGGCACCTTCTTCGGCGCCGTCCTGATGGGCATCCTCGTCAACGGCATGACCATGCTGAACGTCCAATACTACGCTACAGATATCATCAAAGGCGCAGTTCTCGTCCTAGCACTAGCCGTAACATTCGTACATCGTGCCCGGCAAAAGGTCTGAGGTTAGAATCTACATTCATTTACTGTCAGCATCCTGCTCTACCACTAAAAAACTACCATTTCGATCATGAAAGAAAGATCATACAACCACTAAAAGTAAATCCTAAGTTCCTGATTTTTATAAAGGTTTTAACTGCTACAACACACCCCAGGGAAAAAGCTTGCCAGTCTTTTAAACGCACCTGTTATTGCTGCTCCAAGCACAGAACGAAGGCAAGGAAATAAGGGAAAAGGACTCCTTTGGAGGGGCGGGAATCTACATTCATTCCTAATCCGGTAGATTCCCGCGGCTCCACCCGAGTCCGTTCCCTTATTCCTTGCCGGAGTGGTGTCCCTATCAACAACAGCCCACGTCCAAACCCACTGGCAAGTTTTTCCCAACCCAAGGAGGAAATTATGAGCACATCCCCCAAAGCCACCTACGAGCCGCTAAACGAGCAAACCGCGATTCAGCTAGCTGTGAAGCTGAACGTGTTTGAAGCTGCCACTGGACTTAGCTGTCGCGAAATTGGAGACGGTAATCTCAATCTCGTCTTCCATATTACCGAGGCTGCTACTAGACGCGGCATTATCATCAAGCAGGCGCTGCCATATGTACGCGTCATCGGTGAGAGCTGGCCGCTCACACTGGAGCGAGCGCGTATGGAGAGCGAAGCGCTGCAAATTTTCGCTCGTTATGCACCGGAATATGTGCCCGTCGTGCATCACACCGATGAGCAGTATGCGATTACAGTGATGGAAGACCTGTCCCGCTTGAAAATCGTACGCACCGGCTTTGCCGAAGGCGCAGTGTATCCGCTGCTATCCACGCATATTGGAGAGTATCTGGCGCGGACGCTATATGGGACGTCTGACTTTGCCCTCGGCGCAGATGCGCGGCGTGAGCTGGCACTACAATTTCATAATCCAGAGCTGTGCAAAATTACTGAAAACTTTGTCTTCACGTATCCGCTAATTGACGATGAGAGCAATGCGGTGGAATCAGGCTTAACCGAGCTGGCTCAAGAGCTGTGGAGTGACCAGAAGCTACTATTGGAAGGTGCGAAGCTGAAGCAGCATTTTATGACCTCGGCGGAAGCGTTATTGCATGGTGACCTGCATACAGGCAGTATTTTTGCGAGTGATGAGGAGACGAAGGTGATCGATCCCGAATTCGCATTTTATGGGCCGATCGGGTACGATATCGGGCTGTTTATCGCGAATACACTGCTGTCTGCGCTGGCGCGTCAGGATCATACGCGCGAGCAACTACTGCACCATGTGACGAATGTATGGAATGTGTTCCAGACGCATTATACAGAGCTGTGGCAGGAGAATAACCAGGAGCATTTTGCCGCGGTGCCAGGGTATCTGGAGTATCAGCTACAGCATATTTTGGAGGACACGGTCGGTTATGCAGGTAGCGAGATGATGCGCCGGGTAGTCGGTCTGGCGCACGCGAAGGATATCGAAGCGATTCAGGACGATGCCAAACGTCTGCATATCAAGTCGAGTGCGGCACGTCTGGCACGTGATTTTATCGTGAATCGCAGTCGTTATCAGAGTGCAGAGCAGATTGTACAGGCATTGCAGCAGGCGGATCAGGGTGTGGAGATTGGTATTTGATCTGTCATTTTCAGCATATAGTTCGTGTCCACACATAGATAGAGGTCTGGCTATTCATTGAATGATGAGCTATTGGAGAGCAACTTATAGATAAGCATCACTGAACGAGACGAATGACTTGTAGTCCTTCCATTCCTTAACCTTTGCTTCCTTCAACATAGTTGTATATACTAGGTGGAAAATATTACAATTTATGAATTGAAGGTGCTAGACGTCATGACGAATCGATCTAAAGTGCTTATTCCCCTCGCGCTGCTATTGATCTGGGCGATTCTGATTGCCTTATTTGGTTTTCTGTCGCACTTCTCGCTAGCCGGTGCTGTCCTGTTTATCCAGGGATTCGCTTTTTATGTGTATGAAAATGTCAAAGGCTCACATGAGCAACGTAGTAGGCGGCTGGCTAGTATCGTAGGGATGGTATGCTCAGCTCTTAATATGATGAATGCCTTCTATCTGGAATCTTCAAGCATCGCTTTGAAAGCACTCACCATTTTATTTTGCCTGGCGTGTGTGTATGTGTTTGTCGGTATGGCTAAACGTACTAGCAAATCTACATCTACAGTACATTGAGAAGTCTTCTGTATGCGTACAGGAGGCTTTTTCTTTTTTATATCCATGCTCAGCAGTTACATATAAAGCTGTACGTCGTCAGCATTTTTTGATCATTGTGTAAGATATGCTATGTTGAAATGTATAGAATATTAGCTCACTTCAAGAGAGGAGTGTACACAATCCGATGACGTATTATGTTCTGGAATTCCAATATCGGCGCAAAGGATTCATTTCAGGTGGTGTTACCTTTACGCCAGAGCTGGCTACGTATTACGATCCGCTCCAAATGGAGATATCTTCTGAAACAACAGCCGAGGTCATTCTCGATTCCAGCGTACGTAAAATGGATGTTGACCTGTTCTACACCGGTACACGCGCACTCATCGTTTCCGATGCGTTAAAGCTACTATTAGAGGAATCGAATGTGAAGGCGCAATTCATACCCGCGCAGGTGCACTACTATAATAACGTACCTATAACTGGAATCTACTGGGTTGCTCATCGCTTGCCACAGCTGGATGTCGTCGACTACGAGCATTCTACCTATGCAGGTAAGGCGCTGGTACTGCGCTCGATTGAGACTCCACCACGCCGCATAGCAAAAGGCTTTCAGCAGATTGTGCTGGATAAGTCTAGGATAGAAGGACAGGAATTTTTCACATTGGAGTATACCTATATTTCGAATCCGATTATTTCTGAGAAACTGTATGTGGAGAGTAAAAAGAAGAAGTTGAAGCTCAACGCCACACCTGTCGGTGAGTTCAAGCCTTAATATCGTTTGATTGAGAGCTATCGCATGTTGCTAGAACCGAATTACAGGGCATGTCAGATGTATTACAAAGCGTTAGAAGCTTCGCCCTACATGATTTGATCGTCCATCTTCTATATCGTTCGAATCCCAACTTCCTACTGTTCAACCTATCTGGATATGAAACTAAAAAAACGAAGCGATCCTTAACCATAGCGGATCAGCTTCGTTTTTTGTCAGGTACTCAATGTTTATGTTGAACACGGTTGCTGTATTTCGGGTTTAGGATCAGTAGGCACCGAAACTTGTACGACGTTTATCTTGAACATAATCGCTATATTGTATTCCTCATACCGATCCTGCTCGTAGCCTTGCTCCGCGCCTCTTCTATTCCACTCACATCCCATGCCCATTCGCCTGAATAAAGAACTGCGACTGAATATAGTTGTACGTAATACGCGAGAAGTCGAACGGCTGTCCATTCGCCAGATGGAAGATCGTCTCCACATCGAGCTTCGGATCACCCTTGTTCAAGCCCAGATGACCTGCTTCTTCCTCCTCCAGCTTGCCCACATGCAGATACGAATCGGAAAAGCCGATCTTCAAGCCCAGTCCCTCGCGAATATAATCAAAGATCGAGTCGGATACGATCTCGTTATTCAAATACGTCACAATCGCTTTGTTATAGTACGATTCCTCCACACAGAGCGTTTGCTCATAGATATAACGAACGCGTTTTACATAGTACACATCCTGCTCCATGCTGATGTTCAGATTCGTAGCAGCCTCACGCGTTGGCTTGCGCACGGATAGCTCCAGCACCTGCGAGGTGATCGGGAAATGATCCAGATCACGGGTAAAGCCTTGATTTTTCAGCAGACTAATATAGCCTTTGCGACCATGACGGCGAACGAATATCCCGCTACCGCGCACCTGGAAAATAACGCCTCGTTCCTCCAGTAGCTCCAGCGATTTGATAATCGTACTTTTACTAACGCCGAATTGCACCATTAACTCGTCCAGTACAGGCAGCTTATCGCCCTGTTGCAGCGCATGCTCCTGGATGTATTTTTCAATTTCTGCGGCAATATGCTGATATTTTAACATGAGCATTCCTCTTTAGTTTCAATATAGTGGTGGTATGTAACGATTCATTTATAGGCATAATCAAATTCCTTAAACGTTTCCTCAAGGATACTTTATCGCGATTGTATCATATTTCATTTAAAACCTCACTTTCAAATTGTGTGTTCAAAATTAAATAATTTGGTTATTGATAAATTATACCGTTATAATTATAATGTGAGTGTACCATATTGATAGCGCTTTTTTTATACGAGCACGATGAAGGTCATAACAAAAAGCAATTGCATTGCAGCAACCTATCTTATTGTTCATACATGAAGGAGTGGTTCCATTGTCGGGAAAAGTTAGAGATTATCCAAAACTGGCACATGACATATTGGAAGCGGTCGGCGGCGAGCAAAATATCGCTGGCGCGACGCGCTGTGCAACCCGGCTACGGCTTGTACTAAAGCAAAATAGTGCGCAGGCAAAAGAAACCGTTTCCGCCATGCCTGGCGTCATTACCGTTGTTGAAAATGGTGGGCAATTCCAGGTTGTCATTGGACAGCATGTTGGCGAAGTATACGACGAATTTGCCAAGCTAGTGCAGCTGGATGCCAGTGATGATGAGCCACAGCCGAAAGGTACAGTTTTGAACCGCATCATTGCAACTATGTCGGCGGTATTCGCGCCGTTTGTGTATATACTTGCAGCAGCCGGTATTATGCAGGGTCTGCTCATCATTGCGAACCTGCTATTCCCAAGCTTCGAGCAATCTGGTACCTATCAGGTGATTAGCTTTATCTCATGGTCACCGTTTACGTTCCTACCGATCTTCATCGCTATTACGGCATCCAAGCATTTTAAAACGAATACGTATATCGCCGTCGCCTGCTGTGCGGCATTAGTCAGCCCAACGTGGGCAGAGATGGCGGCACAAATTGCAGATGGAGGAACCGTTAACTTTCTCGGCATCGCGCTGACAGAGACTACATATACCTCTTCTGTATTGCCTCCACTGTTTCTCGTCTGGATTCTGTCGTATCTGGAGCGCTTCCTGAACAAGCGCATTCATGAAGTGATTCGTCCGCTGTTCGTACCGTTGCTCTGTCTGCTCGTGATGGTGCCACTAACGATCGTCTTGATCGGCCCGGTAACGACACTTGGTGCAAACGGCATTGCAAACGGATACAACTTCCTTGCTGAAAATGCTCCTGCATTAGCTGGTGCAATCATCGGCGGCTTCTGGCAGGTTATCGTCATCTTCGGCGTACACTGGGGTGTCACACCGATGGTGCTGGCGAACTTTGAGCAATATGGACGCGACTCCTTTCAGGCGTACCAGACGATCGCCGTCGTCGCACAGATCGGTGCGGTACTGGGTGTTATTTTGAAAACGAGAAATCAGGAAACGCGTAAAATCGGTATTTCGGCGGGTGTTACTGGATTATTTGGTATTACCGAGCCAGCGATCTATGGCGTAACCTTGCGCTTCAAAAAGCCAATGATCTTCGGCTGTATCTCCGGTGCAATCGGCGCGATTGTAGCGAGCTTCTTTAACCCGTATTACTTTGCGTATGCGGGTCTGCCGGGCCCACTGACTATCGTGAACAGCATCAACGCCGACTATCCGACGTCGGTATGGGGCATTCTGATCGGCTCTGCCATCGCAATCGTACTGCCCGTGATTCTGATCCAGCTGTTCGGATACGGCGTAGACGAAGCCAAAGCAAAACCATCTGCTGGCGATACAAGTCTCGCCAACGAGCAAGGACAACCTGTAACAGGCACATCTGCTGCACCAATGGCAAGTGCCAATGAAGCGATGAGCGCCATTAGCGCAACAGCGGATGCCGATACCGCGCACCGTCAGGTACATGGACACAGTCTACCCGATGAAGAAAGCATCAGCGCTCCACTCGTCGGTAAAATCGTCCCATTAACCGAAGTCCCAGACGAAGCATTCAGCTCTGGCGCAATGGGACAGGGAATCGCTATCGAGCCATCTGACAACAAGCTGTATGCCCCATTTGACGGCACCGTAGCCACCGTTGCACCAACCGGCCATGCCATCGGACTCCGCTCCGACACCGGCGTCGAGCTGTTCGTGCACATCGGACTCAACACCGTCAAGCTCAAAGGCGCACCATTCCAGCTGAACGTAAAAGAAGGCGACACCATCAACAAGGGCGACCTGCTGCTCCAATTCGATAAAGCACTCATCCAGAGCAACGGCATGCCAACGATCACCCCTGTACTCGTAACTAATAGCTTCGATTACAAGCAGATCGTAGTCGGCAACCTGGAAAATGCAACAACTAACGCCGATATTATGACCGTGATTCGTTAATAACTACCGATCACCAAGCAAGTAACGAATTAATTTCCAAACGCTTAACGGCTGTGATAATGAACTCCGTTGAGCATTGAACAAGCCATATCAACCAGACCACTCACTACCCATTAGTAGTCTATCTCGAAAAACTTATGCCTACTTTATACGTAAGAACTTGATCTTAAATGCTGCCCTCCCCCAAAGAGTGAGGAACGCAGACATATTCGCAACACGTTCATCATTATGTTGTCACATATAGCACTGAGCGAAGGTAGGGAAATAAGGGGAAAGGACGACTTTGGAGGGGCGGGAATCTTCATTCCTTCCCCATTCCAAAAGATTCCCGCGGCTCCACCCGAGTCCGTCCCCTTATTCCTTACCTGAGCGGTACCTCTTAAAAGCACAAAAGTAAAGAGACACACTATACCTATATTGGAAACTATGGAGGAATTCATCATGAGCAAACTACCTGTAAACTTTCTGTGGGGCGGCGCACTCGCTGCCCATCAATTCGAAGGCGGCTGGAACGCTGGTGGCAAAGGTCCGAGCGTTGTCGATGTGATGACCGCTGGCGCCCACGGCGTGCCACGTCAGATTACCGACGAGATCGAACCCGACACCTTTTACCCCAACCACGAAGCCATCGATTTCTATCATCACTACAAGGAAGACATCGCCCTATTTGCCGAAATGGGATTGAAATGCCTGCGTACCTCCATCGGCTGGAGCCGCATTTTCCCGCAGGGCGATGAGGAAGCGCCGAACGAAGCGGGACTGCAATTTTATGACGATGTATTCGACGAGCTAATCAAGTACGGCATCGAGCCGGTCATCACCCTGTCCCACTTTGAAATGCCACTGCATCTGGCACGTGAATATGGCGGCTTCCGGAGCCGTAAGGTGATCGAGCACTTTGTGAAATTTGCTGAGGTCTGCTTTACCCGTTATCGGAATAAAGTGAAATACTGGATGACCTTTAACGAAATCAACAATAAAATGGACGCTCATAACCCGATCTTCCTCTGGACGAACTCCGGTGTCATGGTCAAAGAAGGCGAAAATGCACGCGAGGTCATGTATCAGGCAGGACACCACGAGCTGCTAGCAAGCGCACTCGCCGTTGCTAAAGGGAAAGCGATCAATCCAGACTTCCAGATTGGCGCGATGGTATCCCATGTACCGATCTATCCGTATTCCTGTAATCCGAACGATGTGATGCTGGCAGAGGAAGCGATGCGCGAGCGCTATTTCTTCCCGGATGTGCATGTGCGCGGCTACTATCCGAGCTATGTATTGAAGGAATTCGAGCGTGAGGGCTATAACATCGTGTTCGAGCCGGGCGACGAGGAGATTTTGCGTAACGGTACGGTTGATTATCTCGGCTTTAGCTACTATATGTCGACGACGGTAAAAAGCGATGTCCATAACGATAATACAGGGGATGTTGTAAACGGTGGGCTGCCAAATAGCGTAGAGAATCCGTATATCCAATCGAGTGACTGGGGCTGGGCAATCGATCCGGTTGGACTGCGTTATACACTCAACCGTTTCTATGATCGCTATCAGATTCCATTGTTTATCGTGGAAAATGGCTTTGGCGCGATTGACCAGATGGAAGCGGACGGCTCCATCCACGATCCCGCACGCATCGAATATCTCAAATCTCACATCGAAGCACTGGAGCAAGCGGTGAATTATGACGGCGTCGATCTGATCGGTTATACGCCGTGGGGCATTATCGATATCGTGTCCTTCACAACAGGTGAGATGAAGAAGCGCTACGGTATGATCTATGTAGATCGTGATAATGAGGGGAATGGCTCGATGAAGCGGTATAAGAAGGATTCATTTGAGTGGTATAAGCAGGTGATTGCGACTCATGGCGAGCAGCTGGAGAGCAAGGATAACAGCTATACCTACAAGTAAGCATTCCATCCACAATAATTTTAGATAATCAAAGAAAAGCCACTCGTCTACGGATGAGTGGCTTTTCTCTGTATCATCGTGCATCCTATGCACAATGGTTTGATCAAACAAGCTTGAATATTAACATGGACGCTAATCGTTATTTCCCATCAGGCAATGCAATAATTATATTTTCATAAGCGCCCGAAAATTCGCCGGAGATACGAAATGTTTTATCATCATCGCTAGAATATCCCGCATCCAGAGCCGTTGTATTATAGTTTACGTTAAAGTAAACGATAGGATTTTCTATAACAAAATGCTGGAAAGCTGGCGAGAGCGTATCCTTCAGATCACCTGCAACCTGATCGAAGCTACCCGTTCCACCTTTGTTCGTAAATTGTCCGATTGCAATCGCCTTGCCATTTTGAATATGTACAATCGTAGAAGTATAGCCATCCTCATATATGTACTCATCTGCTTTACCTGCTAAAAACATATAACTTTCTACCATAAAATCAGTTTCCTTCACATGAAGAAGTTTAAAGCTCGCTTGAATCGGTAAGGAAATCGCGGCTTGTCTTGCTTTTTGTAGATCCTTGCTTACCAGATCAGTAGAACCGGAGAAGCTCTTGCTCGTTACAAATACAATTTTACGAATAGTTTCGAACTGCACATTAGAATCAAAGGCTTCTGTCACAAAACGGATCGGCAGATAGACACGCTCTTGCTTCATTTGAGCTGGAACATCTAACGTGATCGGCTTGTCATCCTTATAGGCGATCTTGCTGTTCAGCGTTACCTTTACTTTGCTTTGAGACGCATTCGAGATCGTTACCGTTTGAGTAGTCCCATCCCATACGTACGTAAGTCCCAGCGTCGATAAGGAGCGAATCGGAATAAGCACGCGATGATCCACTTCTTCTGGTGTCGTGCCTGTCTGGATAAACTTCCCGTTCACATTGATCAGAATCGGTCGAAACATCGCTGTTGATGCAGCCTCTGTCCTATTAGAATAACTGCATACCAGCGTCACGATTAGACCTAGCATAACGAGCATGAATAGTAGCTTTTGCATGTTGGTCTGTTCCTCCTACGTATTATGTATTGATCTTGCACTTTGCATAGACGCATTTAAAAACAGCAGACTCGCCGATATGCCAACGAATCTGCTGTTCTAAATTCGCTATGACGTTTTTCTTTTTCTGCACCAATGGGTACGCAGTACAGATGCTTACTTCTTCATCCGCGCCAAATGCGCCTCCAGTCGATCCCATGTCTGTGTAATGCCCTCAGCCATGCCCATCTCTATCACCTGCTTGAGCGATTCCTCGGAATCAAAATAAGCGCGGCTGATCAGTCTGGTTTTACCGCCTTCGTGATTGTGGAACACCGTTTGAATGCGGCTACTTGGCATCTCCTCCGACACACTACCGCTCGCATCAGAGAAATAGTCCGTGTATACGATCTGGCTTGGCTTTTCGATCAGATCATATACAGCCTTGCCCCATGATTCCTGTCCATAAAAGTCACCCTGATTCTTATCCATGCACGTCATACAGTAATGCCACTCTCCGCCCGGGCGAAAATCGATATTGCACACGGTAAGCTCCCAGCCATGCGGCCCCCACCATTCACGAAGATGCGCTGCTTCGGAAAATGCTTTGAATACGAGCTCGGTTGACGCATCGAAAATGCGTTCCAGTGTGAGTTCCTGACCGTCTGTTTTGATAATCATCTTATCTGACATGAATGATGACCTCCTGAGCTTCAAATGAATTGGGATGGTAATTCGGTACTTCATTTCAGTCTGAACGAGAATGAATCAGGCATACAGGCTAGCGGTAGCATGGGCTATAGGGATACGTAGTCAGACCGCCTGTGCTTACCCCTATCATATCATTCTCATCCCCCTGATTTGTATACGTAAAATAGGAATTATTTTGCTGTGCTTTGATCAAAAGCGATATAATACGTAGCAGAGATCGTATCATGTAGTGCCTTGTATAATGCCTTCTGTAAAATAAAGCATGATACGTATGTTATCCTCAATCGATATGAATCATTCCATCACTTTACTATACAGTTATTACACTATACAGCTGTTGCATAGATGCACCTATACCTATACCTATACCTGTGGCAGTCTACTCCAACGCAACTGTGCGTCTATCGTTATTTATCGATCTATCTCGCTCCATCATTCTATTCACTGAAAGGACGTGCCCCTATGAAATTGCAGCGCTCCTCCTCTGCACTTGGTGAATTCATCCGTTCCCGGCGCGAACGTATTCAGCCTGCTCATGCAGGCATTCAGCCGTTACCAGGCAGACGCCGTACACCGGGCTTGCGCCGCGAAGAGGTCGCCTATCTCGCCAATGTGAGTGTAACGTATTACACCTGGCTGGAGCAGGGCAAAGAAACGAATCCTTCTCCCGAGGTGCTGGACAGCATTAGCAACGCACTGCGACTGGATGACGATGAACGCGAGTATATGCGCAGTCTGATCGCGATTCACGATACAGACCCACTGACGGCAAGCTTGCCGCCCCAGCGCAATGCTGATTTTTTACAAAGCCTGGTGCAGCAGCTACATTATCCGTCCTTTATTACAAACGAAGCGTCTGATGTGATCACATGGAACCGTGCTGCGGAGCTGGTGATCGCCGACTTTGCACAGATGGACGAGCAGGATCGGTATATGCTGAACGTCATTTTTTTAAACGAAGATTATCGGAAAAAGCTACTGAACTGGGACGACTT
This sequence comes from Paenibacillus hunanensis, assembly GCF_034055775.1. Taxonomy (NCBI): domain Bacteria; kingdom Bacillati; phylum Bacillota; class Bacilli; order Caryophanales; family Paenibacillaceae; genus Paenibacillus; species Paenibacillus hunanensis. The sequence continues at coordinate 5,564,068 of NZ_CP139194.1, forward strand.
CGCTCGTTACAGTGTAGGTATTATGCGTGCTGGCTTTGAACGTCATCGGGATAATCCGTTATATGTAGAGCGTTTTAATCGCTTGTATCGGGAAAGTAGCGTATTTGCCGAGCTGTGGGATCAATTTGAAATTCGCCAGAAGCGTGTATCTACCGCTACCTATGTGCTGGCAGACGGACAAGAAATGGAATTTGAGATCCATTCTGCCTCTGCCATCGATAGCGACCCCGGTCTGCACTGGTGCTTCTTCGTACCTTCTAGCGAGACAGCAAGCAAATTGACACTGCTACTGGAGCAGGATCGACTTGCCCGACTTTGAAGTTAGGAGCTATACCATGCTGATGTTTGCCTGCTTAGAATTTGCATATTCGAGTCGAATAGCGGCAATAACCAGTAATTTGAAAAGAGTAGCAAGTGTGCATCCTATCTCTATCCCGTTGGTCTAATCGGTCTAGCCTGTCTGGTCTGTTCAATGGGTCTATTCTTCTGCCTGTTAGTGCCATTACCAGTATAACCGTAGTGTGGCTAGCCTCTCGATCAGCGCTTATGCTGTAAAAAATACAGCATTACAGGAGGCAAACAATGACAAAAACATGGTTTATTACAGGTGCAACAGGCGGTTTGGCTACTCCGATGATTGAGCAGCTATTACAGCGTGGCGATCGCGTAGCAGCTACGATTCGAAAGCCAGGCGCATTGGATCACTGGAAGCAGCAATACGGCGATCAGCTATGGATTGCGCATATGGACTTGACCCAGCCCGAGCAGGTGAAGGACGTAGTCGAGCGTGCTTTTACCGAATATGGAACGATTGATGTGGTCATCAACAATGCTGCCTATGGATTGTACGGAGCTGTAGAGGAAGCCGCGGATGAGCAGATCGAGCATCTATTCCAGACGAATGTACTCGGTTCACTGCGCGTTGCTCGAGCAGCATTGCCTTTTCTAAGACAGCAGGGCGGCGGACAGATCGTTCAGATTTCAAGCATGGCAGGTCACTATTCCACACCTGGTATGGGATTGTACTGCGCTTCCAAATGGGCAATCGAAGCTGCGATTGAGGCGCTGGCGCTGGAAGTGGCTCCGTTTAATATCCGCACGATGATGGTTGAACCTGGCGGTATCCGTACCAACTTTATTACAAGTAATGCGGTCTTCGGCGAACGTACTGAGCTGTATCGTGATCTGGAAGCAGGTCAATTTGTGAGCCTAATGAAAGGCGAGCTGCCGGGTGTCGACAGCGAGACCTTTAATCGTATGGTCATAGGCGATCCGCAGAAAATGGCACAGATGATCATCCAACAGGTCGATGAGGATCAGATGCCTCTGCGTTTGCCACTCGGTAGCGATGCGTATGACTATATCCGCAAAGCGTTAACCGATCGTATGGAGGCACTCGAAGTACAAAAGGAACTTGCCTTCTCCACCGATGCGGATGATGTGATTCGGCAGATGTGAGCGTACAACAAGACAGCTGCTCATCGGTCGATTCATAGTTGCAGGATAGCATCGATTGTGAACTGTAGTTCCAATCGTTGTAACTTCTACAATGATCGCAAACAGGTGGCTAAATGACGATTAGCTCATTTCCATTGTGTAATTGTACGCTTCATTATTTGATATCAAAAAAGGTTCACAGTTGCCGAGTGGAGCAACCGTGAACCTTTTTTGATTGTTGTATTTCATATATTGTTACTGTCTAGCTAATACAAACATGTAGATTAATGTGGTAGTGCTAACTTTAACTCTTGCTCAAGTTGCTGGCCAAATATCTGTATGTCTTCCTTGGACGTTTTGAGGGTAAACAAATAGCCGGAATCCATAAAAATAAGCATGTACTGATCTGTTTTGTACTCATACAGCCATTTTATCTCCATGTTTTCTTCAAAGTGACTAAAATAACCATTCCACTTTGGTTGAGGAAACTCTTTTAACATAGGAATAAAGCTTTCCATAACCATATTCGTCCAACCGAATTTTACTTCTCTCTAATTCAGCAACTCCACCGCATCATACACCCAGCCTGCACTGAGCCATGTCCCGAGATCGCTCGATCCGCTAATTGGTGTAATCGTAATTGTATTCGCTCCACTACGCAGCGCCGAAGCAGGCACCGTCCACGAAAAAGTATGGTTATTACCACGATACGTACCAATGGTGAAGCTACGTGAGCTTGGCTGCGTCGAAGCCCCCGGATTCGTTAAGGTCGTGCCATTCACCGTCACGCTTGGTCGTCCATTATTGTATGCAGCGGTAATGCCAATATTCAGTATATGCGGCGAGCCAGCCTGGGCGGCATCCAGATTGAACGTAATCGTCGTTGGCGAATTTTGATTACGGAATTGAATCGCTGGGAAGCGATTTGTCGCACTGCCTGTTGCATAAGTGACTGGCCCCCAGCTTGCATTGCGGCTATCTGATGGGTGGCGAAGCGGAATCGTCTGTCCATTCAGGAACTCTCGTGGTGTTCCATCCCAATTGCCAATGCGCCAGATTGCCGCTTTGGTGGCTGGATCGCCTGTGATCGTGCGTGTGTTCAGCGTAGTCGTATTGCCTGCTGTCACATTCACACTTTCGGTATGCACAGCCAGCTCTCCCTTGTATACGGTCATCGTATACGTGCCAGGGATCATATCACGGCTGACCGCCGCGCCACTGCTCGAGGCAGCTGCCCAGTATTGTGCGTTACTATTCGCAAAGCCAATCGTGTAGCCATAGCTGCTATCCATACCGGATAGACCATTTAATACAACTGCTCCCCGACTGGATACCCAGCCTGTCAGATTCAGCCCAGCCATCCAGCTAAAATCCGGTGCCGCTGGCGTTCCACCTGTTGTAAATATCAGTGCATACGGGCCATGCAAGCCCATACGGAAGGCTTCGGTCTGTTCGTGACCGGAGTTCATATAATTGTAAACCTCTGTATCTCCGCCGCTCTGGAATTGAATATCGCGGAAGAACGGGCCACCTGAGCTTTTTTCCCGATTTCCATACGCCATAAATACACCTACATTATTACCGGTCACCCCACGAATGCCTAGCTCGCGCGCCTGATCATTACCATAGTATTTGGAAGCGGTCTGTCCATTGGAAAAGCCGAATACATCGGAGCTTTCAATCGCACCGTTATTGCCTCTCAGATTGGAGCCTGCGGGTACTCCCGTTAATACATTGCTGTTACCACGGAAAATATAGCGTAGCTCGCCTACCGACGGTTCGGCTGTTATGTACGTCGCCATATAAATGATATTTTCACCACTACGTGAAGCATAGTAATGGGTAAGGGTACTCGTTTTGGCAGTGATCAGCACTGTGGAGCCAGATGGAGAGGTATTCCATGTTACCTGCGTACCCGAGCCTAGACCTGAAGCGATATGGGAGCCTTTACCGCCCGAGCTACTTAGCTCTGTACCGTTCATTTTACTGGAAATGATATCACCGTTATTTTTATTGACCGTGTAGACTAAGCCAGCCCCTGTATTCACGATGATTGAGGAGCCACTTTCTGTGACATTGATAGCTGCGGCATCGGCATGTGATGGTACGAGCCAGCCACCAGTCATCGTGAGCGATAGCAGCAGGACGAGCATAGCAGCCTGGCGAAGCAAGGCTGAAGAAGTTAGCGAACGGGTAGTCATACACAAATCCCTCCAGTGTGGTTAGTAGGATACGGTTACGAGTCATTCAGCACTTCTTTCACAAAAGATAACGCTTACATTTTGAGCTTTAACCTATCTCTTCCTTGTCCTGTCTCTCACGTAGAGTATCCGATGGGCGTTCCGTGCTACAGTATACTTTGTTCGTCATCATGTTTTAATTTTTACATTATCTTACTGTTTCAAGAATGCGTTTTAAAGTCATTTTCGGGAATTTTATAGCCAAGCTCCCTTTTTTCATTATGTCTAGCGGATGGCATCCCTGGAAAGGAAGTTGATGATTTTCAGATAAAAGCATTCTCCTGACGCTAGATTATCGGTAAACTGAAAGGGTAGACTTTTTGCATTCTGATGATCGGAGTGATTGCTATGGAGCAGGGATTGGACTCGTACAAGCTGAAGCCGCATTATGCACGCATGATCGTGGATGCCATTGTGGATGGATATCGCGATTATATCGAGATTCGCAAAAAGTATCGGAGCCTGATGGCGATCAGCTCAGGCTTTGCCTGGACGAAAAGTAATTTTATCGAGCACAAGGTGGTTGAACGCTGCCAATCGCTTGGATTTCGCTATAAAAAAGCCCGTGCCGGGCTTACCTGGGATTATTTACAGTTCATTCATGAGCAGGATCGGATGATGTTCGTAATTAAGGATGCTGCTTATTTTCTACCTGCTGGATCGGCACAAAGTCGTTTACCGAATCCAATCATGCAGGCCTCCTCGCAGCGTACGTACCTGAACGATCTGGCACGGCTGAATCAGCATATATTGTTTCCGGATGAGGCTCGTGAGCCGGAATTTGTATTTGATGAGGAGCTGACGCAGGGAGCTTTTGATTTTGGGCTGGAGCAGGATTTTGGAGCGGTGCCGGAGGATGTGTATATGGCGGTGAACGAGTTTCACATTTTGACGTATGCACTGGATAGCCGACATCAGATGTCGGAGATTATCCATTACATGCCAAGCCCCAGCGATCATCGTACGTATGAAATTGAGGATCTATCCTCGTTGATTCAGGGGGCAGAGCTGTCGGAGGAAGAGCGGAAGGTATTTGCTGCGGATGAGGATGAGTATATGCGTGTGATTGCGGAGCATGATGCGTTGATGGATGCGAAGTATCGCAGCGATCGTGAGTAAGTAATGATAGAGGATGTAGCGGGCTACTCTAATCCTCATACAAGGTACGTGGCATAAAATGAACAATAGCGTAGCAAGGAGACCGATGTCTCGCTGCTACGCTATTTGTGTTCTATACATTCTCCATATCTAACAATAAATCATCTCATTAACTCATGGCAGAATTTCTCGTCCTGCTTCTCTAGCCTACACGCCGTAACTCCTATTTCGGGTTATCGATTGCTTGCTGCTTGCTCAATATGATACCATTTCCGATTGCTAGTTCTTACTCATGATCGATATTGCTTGCTATGGTTTTACTATAGTCGTTCTATACTTTTACTATACTCTTGCTACATCATTCTAGTGCTACTTTTACTCTTCGCTCTTACTCCTATGAAAGCTTGCAGAGCTGTTGATGTTTCACTGTACCTGTAGACGTAGGCATCCACCTATACGCTATGCACTTCTCAACCTTCGCTTATACTCATTTCATTGTCCTGCTGTAGCCAGCTCAATATCATGTGCTGCCCAGTACGTGGAAGGCACATCGGACCATGACGTACCTGTACCGGAGACAGTAGCCTTATTCATACCCAGCACCCGATTGAACAGCGTTACGGCTTCGGCACGAGTCAGTGTACGATTCGGCTCGAAGGTACCGTTTGGATAGCCTTGCATATAGCCTGCTTGTTGGACACGTGCAATGTCCTTAGCTGCCCAATGGGTAGTTGTGTCATTAAAGGACGCGTTTGCAGTAGCTTCGCTTAGCTTCATCCAGCGTGACAGTACCGTTGCCATCTCCGCGCGCGTGATCGGACGGTTCGGGGCAAAGTGATGCTGGTCGTCGCCCTTCATCCAATCGGCTACCGTTACAGCGGCGATTGCCGATGAAGCCCAGTGGTCTGCATCCACATCGTTGTAAAGGCGCATCGCTGCAACAGACAATGAGGTGGATGATTCAGCTGGCTGTGCTTCTGCTGTTGTACTGGCTTGCTTCATCAAAGCAAGACGATTCAGCATGGTCGCCAGTTCCGCGCGTGTCACGGTACGATTGGGCTGGAAAGTGTGATCCTGGTAGCCCTGCATGTACCCTTTCATCGGCTGAGCCGAGTCGCCAGCCAGCGGAGCTCCTGTCATTGGCTCCAATCGAAGCAAGGTAAACGTACTGAATTTATTCACATTAAATTGAACAGCCAGCGACTGATCTGCGCCCTTCACCAGCTCGGGACGAATCAGCTCCTTGCTTCCATCGCTATGCTCTACGTATACAACCAGCTGCTTGAGGAATAGATCGCGCTCCGTAGCATCAGTAGGTAGCTGCTGTGATGATACAGGCAAAGAGAGCTGTACTGGCTTGCCCTGTACATTGGTTGTAATTTCAACAGGCTTACCAACCATTCGAATCTGCGCCATACCTGCTGCCTGCTGCACTATCAGATCGCTGCTCGCACGTACAGCTGCATTCGCAGCAGCCGTATCCGTTGCTGGCGTGATTGTAAACTGGCTTGTTTCGTTCAATGTCGCCAGCGTAGATGGTGGCAGCAGCAAGCCGATCGCTGCGGTACTCAGCTCCAGACCTGCGGATGCGCCAGATAATGCGCGCGCTGTATCGGTTGGCAGGGTGAAGCCTAATGATGCGGCTGGCGTACTGCTTGTTGGTACGACCAGACGAATATTTTTACCACCTGCGGCTTGCATAGCGGCGAGCGCTGCATTCGCTTCAGCTGCACTATAGCTGATCTGATCGCGTGTGACTCCATCTCCACTCACACTGCGCTGGATCGTGTAGGCAGAGGTCGGACTGCCATTTTGCATACCTGCGGCAACGCTGACCGTTTGGCCTGGATTGCTTGTACCTCCACCACCGCCTCCACTGGAAGAGCTGGATGAGTTATTGCCAGAACTGCCGCCATTATTTCCGTTACCACCTGGTGTTGGAGTTGGCGTAGGTGTAGGCGTCGTTGGCTCTGGTGTTGGTGTCGGCTCAGGAGAAGGCGCACTATCTGCATCCCGTACAAAGGTCAGATAGAAGTCATCCAGCGTTCCCCATGCTCCGCCGTCTGCACGTACCTGTGCGCCAATCGTCAATGCACCGTCTGCGACATACACATCATGGATAACTGGCTGACTCCACTGTACCCAGCCGTTCACACTCGTCGGCTGCTCCAGCGTTTTGCCACCAGTGATCGCATACAGCTTCATGTCCGAGTTCGTCGCACTGCCGCCTTGAATATTCATCGACAGATCATAATAGCCCGGCTTGAGTCCATATACATCCTGTTCGACACGGAAATCAACTCGATTCGCATCGTAAAAATGAAGCGAGTACTGCCCTGTTTTTGCATCGGATGCTTTGTTCTGATAATCCGTATGCGGTGTAGCACCCTCGCCATAGGTAATGTTCCACATCGTACGATCATTTTGCTCAAAGCTACCGTTCAGCAGCAGATTCGGCTTACGGATCGACAGATTCGCCTGCACGGAATAACCACCATCTGCTGTACCGTCAATCGTATAGCTGCCTGCACCCTTCGCAATCGCCTGTTCTAGCTCCTGCTGATTCCAAACGACCGATACGGTGCCTGTGCTGCCATCGTTATACGTAGCAGTCGCTGTGTCTGGCAGTTGGATCGGATCGCCTGCATTCACGGTTAACGATACAGGCTGAATCGCATCGATCTGGAGCGGAGCGGTCGCGCCCGTATTCACGTATTTGAACACATTGAGTGACGCTAACGGATGACCGGTAAAATCAAACAATGCCTGATTATCTACCGCACTACCACCGTACCATTTGCCTGCATCGTCCGGGTCATATTCGCCGGCATAGCTGGCTGCCCAGCCTGAGCCGTATTGCTCCCATAGCTTCTTGTTATTTTCCAGCTCACTTGCCGGGCCGACTGGCAACCAGGCAGGCTCCCAGTAAAATACGCCTAATCCCGTCGAGCCCACATCGGCTACCGCCTGCATCACATTGCGTACGGAAGTCGCCTGACCCTGCACGCTGATCGGATAATCGAGTGTCTGTCCGCTACTGCGTGGAGCGGTGTTTTCATGTCCATCTCCATCAGCTGCGGTGTACGTATATGATGTCTCCGCGACCATCACCTTTTTGCCATACGTATCGGCGACCTGCTTCAGTACAGCAGTCAGATTGCCCAGCGTACCGTGCCAGAATGGATAGTACGACGTGGCAAACACATCATAATCGACGCCATTGTCTGCGAGTGACTTCGCATAGAAGGCATAGCGTCCTGCTGATTCTGGATTCGTAAAATGCAGCGCCACCAGAATCTTCGGATCAACTGCACGAATCGCCTGACTGCCCTTGTTGAACAGCTTGCTAATATTCGTCCAATCCTTTTCACCGATAAAATACTGGTTCGTCTCATTGCCGACCTGTACCATGCCAACATTCACACCTGCATCGACGATCTGTTGCAGACTGGTTTTGGTAAAATCGTATACCGCCTGCTCCTTATCCGCAAAGCTAAGGTTCGCCCATGCCTTTGGTGTATGCTGCTTCGCCGGGTCTGCCCAGAAATCCGAATAATGGAAATCGATCAGCAGCTTCATACCATTGGCGGTGGCACGCTTACCAATGGCAATCGCCTTGGCAAGATCGTTATCGCCGCCACCGTAGCCTTTACCTGCGGCAGTATACGAATCATTCCATATCCGCACGCGCACATAGTTCACGCCTGCCTCATGCAGTGTAGTGAAGATATCCTGCACATTGCCCTGCTCATCGTAAAATTTCACGCCGCTCTGCTCCAGCGATAGGATACTCGATACGTCGACTCCTTTAATAAAATCAGGGCTGAGTCCATCGATCTTTTTCACAAAAATATCAGCGGCTACAGGCTGCGATGTATCACTGCTCAGCTGCTTGAGCTGCACATCGTCCAGATAGCCCCATGCTTTGGCATTGCCGCGAATATGCGCACCAATCGTAAAATTCGTCGCTGGCTCCTTCAATACAAACTGTAACTTGAGTGTGCCCCAGTTGTTGTAGCCTGTCGTTGCCGTATCGGTTCCCTGCGAGGTATCTGCGAATACCTGCACCTGTGCGGCTTCACCACCCGCACCACCCATCGCTTGCAAAGTTAGCTCATAGCTACCTGCTGGCAGCGAATAGACCGACTGACTCACGGTAATCTGCTGCTTGGAGGCTGCACTGTTCTTGATCCAATATTTAAAGGCATGGCTTCCTTCCGCAGCCGTAATAAACGAATCGTCCGCATACGCATACCGACTAATATCGGTCTGACTCCAATCAGATGACTCGACCTTCCAGGACTGATCGCTCCAAAAGTCGCTCTCAAAGCCTGCATTATGGAGCGATATGCTGCCATCTGCCGCAGCGGAAGAATGCATTCCGATTGGCCAGGTTCCCAGCACGATCGCTACGATTAAAAACAGCAGCGATGCCTGTTTCTTGCTTCTCATATGTGTATCCCCTTTCGTTGTAACCAATGGCATTTGACGTCATTTCCACTTATTGTAAAGCGCTTACATAATTACTGTGATCACTATAGCAGACCGTGTAAACGTGCAATAGGAGAGGATTGCAACATTTCGTGTTTTAAAGCAAGGGATTTATAGATGATATGACTCCATATGTATTCATACACATACCGCTCTATGCGTTCTATTCGCTCTATACACATGCAAAAGGAGCAAGCCCTTGATCCAGGTCCTGCTCCTCACTGATTGATATCCCTCTAATCTGTAGCATAGAAATCTATACGACAGAGGATAGATTCTTACCGGCTGTGATCTTGATCCGATTGATTATCGGCTTGCTCCTGCTGCAAGTTGAAGCGAGCTGTAATTCTTCTCACCGACTTGCAGCATGAATATCGTATTTCATGACAAAAGCGCGATTCAGACTCAGATGCTACGAGTCACTACATCCGGTGAAGTTTCTACACCGTTTGTCACGTGATCCTCACTATTCAGTCCCAGCACTTCCGAGGTTGAGCTGAAAATCTGGCGGAACAGATCAGGATGCTCAGACAGCGACAAGCCGTAGGATGGAATGATCTCCTTGATCTTCGGCTCCCACTTTGGCAGCTCCTGCGGGAAGCAACGACGAAGCACCTCCAGCATAACGTGTACCGCGGTCGATGCGCCTGGCGAAGCGCCGAGCAATGCGGCAACCGAACCGTCAGCTGCACTTACGACCTCGGTACCGAATTGCAGTGTACCTTTGCCGGTTGGCGTATCCTTAATGACCTGTACACGCTGACCCGCAACGACCAGCTCCCAATCCTCGCTCTTCGCGGTAGGAATGAATTCACGCAGCTCCTCCATCCGCTGCTCGCTGGTCAACATCACCTGCTGCACGAGATAACGGGTGAGTGCCATTTCCTTCATACCCGCTGCCAGCATGGTCATCAGATTGTTCGGCTTTACCGAGCCGATCAAGTCCATGTTGGAGCCTGTTTTCAGGAACTTTGGCGAGAAGCCTGCGAAAGGTCCGAATAGCAACGCTTTTTTGTTATCGATATAACGGGTATCCAGATGCGGTACAGACATCGGCGGCGCGCCCACTTTGGCTTTGCCATATACTTTGGCATGATGCTGCTCGACCACATCTGGGTTTTTACAGACCATAAATACACCACTTACCGGGAAGCCACCGATTTGACGGGATTCTGGAATACCGGTCTTTTGCAGCAGCGGCAGACTGCCCCCACCCGCACCGATAAATACAAAGCGTGCGACATGATTCTCAACACGTCCGTTATCCAGATTGTGCACCTTCACATTCCATGAACCATCAGGTGTGCGCTTAATATCCTTGATGCTATGCTTGTAATGCACCTCAGCGCCCTGCTCCTTCAAGTAATCAAACATCATCCGAGTTAGCGCACCGAAGTTCACGTCTGTACCGGAATCGATCTTGGTCGCGGCAATCGGCTCGCTAGAGGTACGTCCATTCATAATGAGTGGAATCCACTCTTTTAGCTTGGCTGGCTCATCGGCATATTCCATTCCTTGAAACAGCGGGTTTTGGGTAAGCGCTTTAAATCTCTTTTTCAAAAAAGAAACGTTGCTTTCACCCAGCACCAGGCTCATATGCGGAATCGGCTTAATAAATTGCTGCGGGTTGTGAAGCACCCCGGTCTGGATGAGATGCGCCCAGAATTGACGGGATAGCTGAAATTGCTCATTGATCTGCACCGCTTTGCTGATGTCGATCGTGCCATCCGGCTTCTCGGACGTATAGTTCAGTTCGCACAGCGCCGCATGACCTGTACCGGCGTTGTTCCATTCGTTAGAGCTTTCTTCTCCAGGGCTTGCGAGTTTCTCAAACACTTTAATTTCCCATTCTGGTGCTAACTCTTTCAGCAATGATCCCAGTGTCGCACTCATGACACCAGCACCAATTAAGATAACGTCTGTTTTTTTCTGTAGGCTGCTCATAAAAACCTTCCTTATCTCGTATATTTGCAAAAAAGAGCAGTCGCTCCTGCTCAGGTACTACACGAAGCAAGGCTCCACTCAGGAACATCACGATACTGACTATTTTCCATTACCCTACAGGGCGTTCAATCATTACCTTTATTATAACTTAATTGCAGTCTGTTAAAAATGTTATCGACTCTTATCCTCCAATTATATACTATTTGGAGTTGGTAAAAAATGAAAAGTTTGCTCGAAAAGGGCTAACTGGATCAAAAACCGACAAGAGAATACGGATTACAGGGATTTGTAGCCATTATTTTATGGATATGACATGTCGACGATGAGCGCATCATACTTGCAACTGTATTTATTATATATTTTTTGACATATATTATACAGCATAAAAGTACCCCATTACCATCGTTTGTACCTTAGCTGAACGGTACATGTCCGATTGGATTTGCGGTAATATACAGGGTATACAATTGGAAGGCTGGGCTGGCGAGCTGTCATTGGCTAATGAAACCCATCCAGCTTGTGTAAAGAATCATTGCGATCACGAACCCTTACAATTGATTGTATACCCCTATTCACAGGAGGATATCATGAATATTCAATCTCTGTACTATTCCTATATCGGCATAAAGTACATGGGTGAAGAGACCCGTATACTCGATATTCCATTTCAATATTATCGATGCGGAGATGACAGCATCGAGCTATTTATCACGGATGAGGATGAAGCGTCGTTTTCGCAATGGGCATTTGAGCTATTGCCTGAAGACCCGGGCTATTTGAGTGATCCGGTGCATGCTCCGCTGTTAGCACAGTCCTTTCCGCAGCTTGATCTGTACGAGGAGCTGATCCTGCATTATTTATTGCTTACGATCAATACGACGCTATCGATCTATCCAATCCATGCCTATAACCGAATGAATGATTGGATGAAGGGCTACTGCTTTTTTCAGTTATCCGGTTTGAATCGCGTGACCTTATTGGATGGTGGTCAGCGAGAGCAGCTGCGTGGCTGGCTGCTGCATCAGTATTTGTACGCACATCCTGTAAACTGGGATACGTTGCAAGCATTCTCCTATCAAGAACAGCAGCTCGTCCATACTGCTACAGGCATTTCTGTACGTGATTATATGACCCGATATTATGACGAGATTCATCAGCATTACGAGCAGTATGCGGAGCGTCTGGATGCTTCACCCACTACTATTGAACCATTCAAGACGCTGACATTGGAACTGCTGAGTCATCTGGAGGGAAGCACAACTGCATTACAGCTTCCGCACACATCAGAAGTATCGTATATGTTGCCATGGCTGAACGATGTGAACGATTTGCTAAAGCAGTATCAAAAGGATAAAGGTGCTTTTTTTGCTGTATTGCGGCAGGCAGCGATGACGCCCATGAGTGCGTACGGTGCCCACTGCTTTAGTATGCTGCTGCAAAATTATGCCTGTTATATTGTTACGTTTGCCCCTGGTGAGCTGAATGTACTCGTTGAAGCGCTGGCTGATGAACCAGACCTGTGCACGCTGATCGTCAGCCGCCTCTTTACCGATACGATCTTTGTGAAGCACATCCTGTGGCAGCATGGGCAAACGATGCAGGAGTTTCCCGGAGTGATCGCTCACTTCAATAAGGCAGCAAAAGAGCTGTATAGCATTAAGTAAATGTGCAGGTGTTGCTGTGCCTGACTCTAACTCAGCTCTATGCACCTGTTACGCTAGCCGGAAGCTGTCGCCTGTGTCTACGATGTCAAACAGGTGACAGCGCGATTCTGGAATACGAAACGGACGATGCAGAATTAGCTTCCATGCTCCATCGAAGGTCTGAAAGAGCATGCCATGACCGCTATCCTCACGTACTAACGGATCAAGCTGCTCCCATGGCCCTTCCAGACTGCCGCTCACCGAGCGGGCAATCGTCTGCACATAACTGTCATGCTCATAGCTTGACCATAGCATAACGAGCGAACCACCGGATGTACGGTACAGCTGGCAACCATCCGTCACATAGACAGTCGGCTCATGTGGTGCCATATCCGATATTGACGCTGTATCGGTTGGTAGAGCGGTATCGGCTGATGAAGCAGGATCGACACCCACCTGATCCTGTAAAGAGTCTGGCGAGTGAGACAAAGTCGACGGTAACCATGGGGCTGCCGATCCACTGAACAGATGCACCGGCTCACCTACTGTACCTGACCAATCATCATTCAGCCGCATCGCTTCAATCGTGCCATCGATCATCTGCACCCATTCGTGGCAGTAGACGATCCACGGCTGCTGCTGTTCATCGATATATAGTGTGCCATCCAGCGTCATCATCGTTTCGGGTAGTACCGGACGCTCTTCATTCAATAGCTGAAAGGGACCTTCAGGCGTATCACTGACAGCGATCACTGTCCCGCGCCAGTGCTTCGTATAGCCTTGAATCGGCTCACCTTCCAGCAGACGATCGTTATGATGAAGGGTCACGAATAAATAGTAGCGTCCCTGATAGGCATGTACCTCTGGTGCCCATGCTCCATGCTGTGGATGCGCCCAGCTGTCATCTGGAATCGAGAAGACAAGATACGGGCCTGCCCACTGCTCCAGATCGGTGCTTTTATACACCAATACGCCATAGCGATCCGTTTCATGCAGCTGAGGTGCCGCACCTGTGTACAGATAATAAGTGCCTGAATGAGCATCAGTTAGCACGAAGGGATCATGCGCAGGAATATCCTCCAAACGATGATGATTGCCCGGACGAGCTACATCACAGGCAGCATTGTAGACAGACATGCACAACAGCTCCTTTATTTTTGAATACGCTTACAAATTAGTTTGTTTGGGTGATTGTGAGGGACATGGATACCCAGCTGTAATAGGTTCGTCAGCTATATCTTTAGCTATAGTTTGTGAAGATATCCTCTACGTATGTGCGATCATTGCCCGCACATTGCTGTTCCGATTCGTGCTAGATTCTCGTTTTCGTTTGTCTGATCGCCAAGCTTCATGACAGCTGTGCTTTCTCTACAACACTCAGTTACAACTACCATTTAACTACATCTATTCCTTTAGCTCATTACTGCCATAATGTTCGTACAACTACCTGTAGTATACCTGTTCGGCTTATAAAATGCCAAATGAAATCGATGCTATTCACTTCCTTTTTGTTATACGCTCATGCTTCCCCAATCGACTCTACACAAGCCCCAGCCTGGATTGCGCTTCATCCCATTTCCACATCGACAAAAGGCAGCGTCTCACTTGCCGCATAGCAAGATAAGACGCTGCCTGTGATATCCATTCGATGATCCTGTCATTTCAGCTATACGTTGATTCCATTCGTATAATTTCATTGTAGCCTATTAAGCATGTTATCGACTCGTATCCTCCAATGCGATAGGGCGCTCATGGTATGTTGCCTATTCACACCAGGATGTCGAACGAACAAGTCGATTCTCTACTCATTACATTTAAAGTGCGCGCTTCTCAGCATATTTAACTTTCATGATTATTGGCATATTTAACGTTCACGATTCTCAGCCCATAGCTGCTTCTGAAGCTCTTTTACACGCGCGGCTCCAGTAGCGTCATTCGTATCCAGCAATAGCTGCATAAGCTGCTCATAATGTCGATCGACATCTGGCTCCAGCTCCAACAGCTTGTACAGCGGTGCAATTTGTTCATCCGTAGCTAGCTGACTCAGCGCTTGCGTTAGATACGCAGCCACTGAACCGCGTAGCTCGATCCGATAGGCGTCTGCCCATGTATAATGCTCGGTTTCCAAATAATCTCCGCTGTAGAGAGCGATCACCTGGCTCACCGTTTCGGCAGTGACCGTCTGCTGAGCGATAAGCTCTAGCAGCTGCGCCAGATCACTATGGAAAATAGCTGGCTCGATCCAGTAGCGTTCATCTCCATATTTGACCACATCATCATAGCCGAGTGTCTTGAACAGATTGCGCACATAATAGAGCGAGGTGTGCAGTAGCTTCTGTCCTTGCTGTGCGGGCACATCTGCCCATAACTGCTCAAGAATCGTAAATTTATACACGGGATTCCCCTGATAATGCCAGAGCAGGGCGAATAGCTCCTTCGTCTTGCGAGTACGCCAGCTAAGCAATCGTCCATCGACAGCATTTACCTGTAGACTGCCCATTACACGTAGCGATAACGTAGCTATCGAGGGAGCAGGGGAGGCAGGCTGTTCCAGTTCCATATTGTTATGTTCATCATTATCCATGCTATCTACTGATCCTGTAGTCTGTGGGGATTGCTTATTTCGCTGAGCGGCATAGCGCCCAAGCGTGCGCTCTAGCTTGGCTGGCGCTACAGGCTTGAGCAGATAACCGATCGCTTCAGTATGAAAGGCATCGATCGCATACTGATCATGAGCCGTTACGAAAATAATAGCTGCGTCTGGACAGATGACGTTTAGCTGCTCCGCGGCATCCAGTCCGCTAATACCGGGCATTTCGATATCAAGGAAGATCAGCTCAGGCTGCTTATCCTGACAAGCAGTCATCGCTTCGTGCACCAGCTGATATTTGCCGACTACCTCCACCTGACCGGTCTCGCTCAGCATAATGTCCAGCACATCCAGCCCGATCTCTTCATCATCAATCAATATCGCTTTCCACATGTGAGCGCTCCCCCTCCGTCAAATGAATCGTAACTGTCGTACCGACCTCTGGTTGGCTAACGATATCCAGTCGCCGTCCATATTTCATCTGTAAGCGGCGATTCACATTGCCAATGCCAACGCCTTTACTTTGACCTTGCTCCAGCTGTAATCGCTGTTCGTCGGTCATGCCTATGCCGTCATCCTTCACGATAATCTCGACCCTCTGACCGACAGCTCGGACGATAATATCGACAGCTCCACCTTCCGGCTTTTGACCGATCCCGTGCCGTACTGCATTTTCCACAATCGGCTGTAAGGTAAGAGGCGGTAGCATCACATGGACATGCTCATCCACATCATAGCGCACCTGCAATCGTTTACCGAAGCGAAGCTGTTCAATCGCCAGATACGCCCGTATCAGCTCTAGCTCACGCGCTAACGGCACGGCTTCACTATGGAATACAAAGGTGAACTTGGCACGCAAATAGGTTGTCAAATGCTGGATCGTCTCTCGCAGGCGATCCACATCCTTATAGCTCAAGCCGACGAGCGCATTCATACTATTGTATAGAAAATGCGGTGTGATCTGCGCCTGCAAAAAGTCCATTTCTCGCCGTAATGCCTGCTCAGACGAGCCCTTCATCGACAATAGCGATTGTACACGGGCACGGAATTCCGCCAGCTCGAAGGGCTTTTGCAAAATATCGTTCGCTCCTGCGGCAAAGGCTGATAGCATATCCGCCGTCTGTCCAGAAGCTGTCAGCATAAGCACAGGCAGCTCGGACAAGCCATGTAGCGCACGAATCTCACGGCAAATGTCCAGACCCGATGTACCCGGCATCATCAGATCGAGCAGCACCAGATCAGGCTTGCGCTGTCGTAGTGCTTCGCGTGCCGCTTCTCCGCTACGAACCGCTGTATACGTATGCCGCATGCCAGCGATCACATCAGCCGCCACCTTCAGATTCGATAACTCATCATCGACGATTAATACATGATATGAATGCTCATCCTCCAGCCATGAAGGCATATAGGAGACTGGCTCTGTCCAGCCTGCTTGCAGCTCACGATATTCCGCTGGCGCCGTCTGCATCAGCTCCGGGCGTAGTGGCATTGCGGCGCTATCACTCACCGCATCTGCCAACGGAAGGGTAAAGGTGAAGCGAGAGCCTGCGCCCGGCTGGGATTCGACCTCCAGCTGCCCACCTTGCAGCAGGACCAGCTGCCGAGAAATACTGAGTCCAAGTCCCATCCCTGTAGCAGAGCCAGCTCCACGCTCATCATAATGGAAAAAGGGCTGAAATAAATGCTTCAATACTTCTGCATCCATTCCCTTTCCTGTATCTGTAACCGAGATCGCCAGCTGCTCCGCCCGACGCTCTGCGGACAGAATGATGCTGCCCTGTTCGGTATATTTGATCGCATTTTCCAATAAATTATGCAAAATCTGGCGCAACCGATTCTCGTCTGCCCAGACCAGCGGTAGCTCTGCCGGAAGCTGATTGATTAGCGCCACCTGATTACTGATCGGTGTGATCGATAACGTCTCCATCACAAATTCTGCCGATACGCGCAGGTCAACAGGCTTCAATTGTACCTGTAGCTCTCCGTAACGAATCCGATTCATGTCCAGAATATCGTTTACCAGACTCGCCAGCCGTCGACCGATCAGATGTAGCAGACGTACACTTTCACGTTGCTCCGCTTGCAGAGGCTGCTCTGTATTATCAAGCAGTGTACCGGACAGATTAATGATGCCATGCAGCGGTGTACGCAGCTCATGCGATGTTTTCGCTAGAAATTCATCCTTTTGCTGATCATATCGCAGCAGTTGCCCGGCAAGCTGCTCACTATGCCGCAGCGCCTCCCGTATCCGATCGGTCATCAAAAACGACTGCGACAGCACAACTAGCAGCAGGGTGATGATAATATAATACGGACTATCCAGCGCCAGCTGATAACGCGTCTGCGCAAAAATCCAGCTAATCGTTAGGAAAAATACCCCGAGCAAAATATAATACACGCGCGCTCCCTGATGCCGATTTCGCAGCAGCAAGCCGAATATGTAACCAAACACTAGCACCTGCAATAGAATGCCCGGCCATAGTAGATGCAATAGCTGCTGATTCGGCAACACGAGCAGTAATAGCATGTACACGATCGATAATGCCAGTATCACTCGAAATAACCATGTCGGCAGCGCATTCAAATACAGCCGAACATAATACACAAAGCACACAATCGATACATATGGCAAAATAAACAGCAGCTTTTGCAGTAGTAAAAACGAAAGATGCGGGAACAACGCCGCTAGCATAATCTCATTGTCCAAACTAAAAAATAACCCCAGCGTCAGACAGAACATACTGAAAAACAGCAAATACGGCTCCCGACGCCACTGTCTGAACATACCAGCAAAATAAATACCAAATACAAACAGCGTCGTAATCACGACCATATCCGCCATCCGCGCATGATCGCGCCGATCCATAATGCGATCTGCTGATCCAAACTCTGGCGCCTGCACCAATCCACCTCGCAGCGTCTCAAAGCTCGCCACCTGAATAATGATATCGAAGGAGCGCTGATCGGTATCCACTGTGCCAAACACCGGGAAATTGCTCGGTACGAATCCTGCCGCCGTCAATGACGGTTGCCCGGTGCTGCCAATCAGCTTGTCTGCCATATAGATGCGGCTGGACATGCGAATCTTTTTCACCCGTAAGCCATAATCTCCAGCTGAATCCACATTCACGTGCAGACGATAAGTGCCTGCGCCCGAACCATCTCGTGATACGGTTCCATCCCAGCGTCCAGGTACGGGCAAATAACGCCTTGTCTGCCCCAATAAGGTTGAGGATCGTTTAAAATCATCAGGAGTCAGCAGCTGATTCGGATAAAATTCCCACTCGCCTTGAAGCGGAATCACTCCATGCTCCGCAAAGTTCCACTGTCCTGCATTCAATATACCGCGCTGTGCCTGCGGATAATGAACCGCTGGATTCAGCCAGTGATAAAGAAACAGCGAGGTCGCTGCAATAAAGATCACGATCATACCGACCAGACCGAGTAATTGATTCCTCACGATATCGTTCCCTTCCATTCCCGGTCAACTGTAGCATGACGGGAAGCATCTCTTAGCTCCCATTATACCGTCTTCCGTATGTGGCGGCTTATACGAAATCAAGAAATTCTCTACACGGTGGGGTGTGGCAGACAACGTTACTTTATGAGTTGCGCATCCTCGCTGTATTTTGTGAACGTATTTTTTAATCATATACCATTACTTCAATTGCAGTAAGCGATCATCATTTTCGCCTGCGGAGCCACGGGAGGTATTATTGGTCAGTATATAAATATGCCCGTTATGCACCATCACATCACGCACGCGTCCGACATCGGTCAGGATATTCGTCATTTTACGAGTCGATGGATCGAATAGCTTGAGGCTCTCACCTGCCAGCGTTGCGACAAGAATCGTATCCTCTGGGGTCGCAGCAATACCGGATGGAGCAATCGCACGCGAGCCGGCAACATAGATCGGTGCGGTGATGCCTTTGGCTGTTTGCGTACCGATCACGTTCGGCCAGCCATAATTCGCACCCTTCTTAATGATATTGATCTCATCCAGCCCGGTTCGATCCGTACCACCGCCCGGAATGGCACCGCCACTTGGCCCATGATCGGCAGCATACAGCGTGCCGTCCGACGTCCACGCTAGACCTTGCGAATTACGCAGTCCATACGCATACACATATGAATTCGCAAATGGATTATCCTGCGGCACCTTGCCATCCTTGGTCATCCGTAGAATTTTGCCACCCAGACTGGAGCGATCCTGCGACAGCTCGCGTCGTCCTGTTTCACCAGATGTGCTGTACAGCATGCCATCCGGGCCGAAGGCAAGTCGTCCGCCCTCATGAATACGTCCGCCTGGAATGCCCTCCAGCAACGCCTTTTGCTCCTTCCATACCCCATTGGTCAGCTTGATCCGTACAATCCGGTTCAAGCCCTGACCATTTTGCTCATACGCATGATAAATATATGCGGTTTGATTTTTAGCAAAATCGGGATCAAGCACGAGTCCAGTCAGCCCTGCCTCACCAACAACACGTAACGGCTTGCTTGTCTGTACCTTTTGTACCGTTTGCTTCCCATCCTTCACCTGTACGATCCCACCACCACGCTGTGTAATGTAGACGGTATCTCCAGCAAACTGCATTGACCACGGAATGTCCAGCCCGGTCGCCAGCTCGGTATAGCCGCCTTGCAGTGAATCGACCAGATCGACATTTCCAGTCGTACCTGTGGTAGTCGCCGATGTACGCTCAGCCGCCATCGCTGGCTGCTCGACCTCCTCACGGACAGTCGTTTCGGTTCCAGTTTCCATCGCTTCACGTTCGGTCGCACAGGCAGACAACGGCAGGGCAAGCAGCAGCGCAGACATCACCAGCTTTGCTTTTGCATTGACATATAACATGCTGTTCCTCCTTTGGCTCTTTTTCCGTTTTTACCCAATAGTGGATACGAGGAAAAGGCATACAGCGAAATATTATGCTAGGGGGTATACAGGTACAGGTAGAAATGAGTTCCATCATGAATGCGTTGCATGACGGGTACGACTTAGGATAAGCGGAGGAGGTAGATCAAGAAGGAGGATCGAATCGAAACATAGCAAATAGAGATGCCCTCGTAAGAAGGCATCTCTATTGGAAAATCGCCGCTAGCAGCTAATTGCAACTAGTTTAAGAAGCTAGGAAACTATATAGATAAAGCTATAGATTGCATGCGGATCACATCAAGCTGTAGAACGAGATCGCTAGCGCTAACTTGAACGTTTACCTGTCTGCCTATCCTCTATATCAGCTCTATTACTTAATCACCACATACGGCAGATCGACCAGCTTCGCATACGTTACAATCTGATCGGTAGTCAGGTTCAACGATACGACGGTATGGTGACCACCGCCGTTTTCGATCCATGCTCTTACGCCGTCCTGGAAGTTCGGCTTTACCGTCCAGAGTACGCGCGCTACTGGCAGCTTCGGCGCTGGTACGGTTGGCTCGAATGCAGATACTTCATTGATCAGCAGCTTGTAATGAGTGCCAAAGTCTGCCATCGATACGACGACACCCTCGCCTGCTTTGCCGTCAAATACGAGACGTGCAGGGTCTTCGCGATCGCCGATACCGAGTGGAGATACAACAACCTTCGGCTTGTTCGCTGCCAGCGATGGATCAACCTCCAGCATATGCGATTGCAGAATCGCTTCCTGTCCAGCCGCCAGCTCGTACGTATAATCCTCCATAAAGCCTGTGTTCTGGTTGTGGCTCATAATTTTGAGCAGACGATCCAGTGCTGCGGTTTTCCAGTCGCCTTCGCCAGCAAAACCGTAGCCCTGCGCCATCAGGCGCTGTACAGCCAGACCCGGCAGCTGCTTCATACCATGCAGGTCTTCAAAGTTAGTCGTGAACGCGCTATAGCCACCACGATCCAGGAAACGTTTCAGGGCAATCTCATAGCTCGCCTGTACACGCACGCTAGCTTCCCATGCACCCTGCTCATAATCGCCATAGTCGAAGTCATACGCTTCCTTGTACTCCGCCATCAGCTCGTCAATCTCCTGCTCGGTCACATTGCCGATCTCTGCTACCAGATCGCCAATACCGAAGTAATCAACTGTCCAGCCGAACTGAATCTGTGCTTCGACCTTATCGCCTTCGGTTACGCCAACATTACGCATATTGTCGCCAAAACGAGCAACCTTAATGTTAAAGCTCTCATTGTACGCAGCCGCTACGTCCATCCAATCCGCGATCTGCTGCTGTACCTCTGGACGCTCCCAGTAGCCGACAACGATCTTGTTCTGCTTGCCCAGACGCGCATTGATAAAGCCGTACTCACGATCACCATGTGCCGCCTGATTCAAGTTCATAAAGTCCATATCGATCGTCGACCATGGAATACTTTCGTTATACTGTGTTGCCAGATGCAGCAATGGCTTTTGCAGCAGCTTGGTGCCACGAATCCACATTTTCGCTGGAGAGAAGGTGTGCATCCATGTGATTACACCGGCTACCTCATCACGGTAGTTGATCTCCTTCATCACACTGGTGATCGCTTCTGCGCTCACTGCAAGCTCTTGCAGTACGAGCGGATACGGCAATACGCCGCTGGCGTTCAGTGCATCTGTAATTTTCTGTGCGTTCGCTTTTACCTGTCCGAGTGCTTCTTCTCCGTACAGATGCTGGGAACCTACTACAAACCAGAATTGTTTGGCTGTTGTTGCTGTCATGGGAATCATCCTCTTTTCGGTGGAATTAGATATCGTTCACGCTTTGTACGATTGCTAGCTAGGATCGAGCTTGTACTTGCTTTTATGGGGGATTGCTGTTGAACTTGCTATTATCCGTATAGGTCATGCTACTTTTTAAATGGCATGCTTCATCATCTATCGCTGTACTCAAGCTTCTAGCATATGAGTACATTTGAGAATAAATCTTGTAGGCTGATTATCGTTGGTATCGCTTTACATTTTACGTTCTACTTTTGCCCGTAATACGCATCCTTGCCGTGCTTGCGCAAATAGTGCTTGTCCAGAATGCCCTGTGGCAGTTCCTTAGCAAAATGGTTCAGCTCACGCGCGTACAGATTCATTTTGCATACTTCCTCCAGCACGACGCTGTTCACGACCGCTGCGTGTGCATCCTTGCCCCATGTGAACGGTGCATGTCCATGCAGCAGTACAGCTGGAATCGCCATCACATCCAGACCACGCTGCTGGAATGTCTCGATGATCACCTTGCCCGTCTCCGCCTCATAGCCGCGATCAATCTCCGCCTGTGTCAGAAAGCGTGCACATGGTACCGCTCCATAAAACGTATCTGCATGGGTAGTGCCCATGACCGGAACATCCAGTCCTGCCTGCGCCCAGATCGTCGCCCATGTAGAATGTGTGTGCACAATACCACCGATCTGCTCATAGTGCTTGTATAGCACCGCATGGGTCGCTGTATCGGAGGATGGGCGCATCTCGCCTTCCACCACATTGCCATCCAGATCAACCACGACCATATCGCTAGGCTTCAGCTTCTCATAGCTAACGCCGCTCGGCTTAATGACAAACAAGCCACTTTCGCGGTCAACCGCACTGGCATTGCCCCATGTAAACTTGACCAGTCCATGCTTGGGTAGCTCCAGATTCGCTTCATAAACCTGCTCTTTTAGTTGCTCTAGCATTTCCGTTCCCTCCCGTTTTAGCTCAGATGCTCGACAGCCGCACGCTCAATCGCGAGCCCCTGACGATACCGCTCAATAAACTGACCAAATCCGTCCACATCTGCGGCATCCGGCTCCATGCGTTCTGCCGATACACCGCTAAATACACGTTGCTCCAGGAAATCTGCCAGCGACTGCTCACCATTTCGATTGACCTGATATGATGCCAGAAGCGCCATGCCCCATGCGCCGCCTTCACCTGCTGTCGACATGACTGATACGGGCACATTCAGCGCCGCAGCGACGATACGTTGACCGACTACCGGTGTCTTGAACAGACCACCATGCGCCAGTACCGAATCGATCGCCACCTGCTCCTGCTCGGTCAAAATGTCCATGCCCAGCTTGAGCGCACCAAAAGCGGTAAACAGATGTGTGCGCATAAAGTTCGCCAGATTGAAGCGACTTTCCGGTGTACGTACAAATAACGGGCGCCCCTGCTCCAGTCCGGTAATATTTTCGCCGGAATAGTAGCCATAGCTGAGCAAGCCACCGCCATCCGGGTCTGCCTCCAGCGCCTTGTTCAGCAGTACACTGAACAGCTGATTCGGATCGCTCTCATAGCCCATCGCGACGGCAAACTCACGGAACAAACCCATCCATGCGTTCAGATCGCTGGAGCAGTTATTCGCATGCACCATCCCAACCGGGCTACCATCCGGTGTGGTGACCATATCGATCTCCGGATACACACGGGACAGCTCATGCTCCAGCACGATCATCGCAAATACCGATGTGCCTACCGAAATATTGCCTGTCCGCTTGCGTACACTATTGGTCGCCACCATGCCTGTTCCTGCATCACCTTCCGGTGGGCAAAATGGAATATCAGCCTGCAAATCACCATCAGGATCAAGCAGCTTCGCTCCTGCTTCACTCAGCTTCCCTGCCTCCTCACCAGCCAGACGAATCGTTGGCAATAGCTGCTCCAGCGTCCACGGATAGCCTTTGCCTGCGATCTGCTGGTTGAACTGACCGAGCATCGCTGGATGGTACGCATGACTGGAATCCTCAATCGGGAACATACCGGAGGCATCGCCGATACCGATGACACGCTCACCAGTGAGCAGCCAGTGAATATAACCAGCCAATGTGTTAATAGAAGTCAGCTTAGACACATGCGGTTCTTCATTCAAAATCGCCTGATACAGATGGGCAATGCTCCAGCGCTCTGGAATATTGAATCCAAACAGCTCGGTCAACTCACGCGCCGCTACACCTGTCGTAGAATTACGCCATGTACGGAAAGGAACGAGCCATTCGCCACTTGCATCCAGTGCGATATAGCCGTGCATCATCGCTGAGAAGCCGATCGAGCCTGTCTGCTGCAAGGTCACACCATAGCGCTGCTGGACATCCTGCTTCAATTCACGATAAGCGGTCTGCATCCCTGTGATAATCAGGTCGCGATCATACGTCCAGTAGCCATCCTTCAACTGGTTTTCCCATTCATAGCTACCGGATGCAATCGTCTCAAACTGCTCATCGATCAGTACCGCCTTGATTCGAGTGGAACCGAATTCGATACCCAGCGCTGTCGCTCCGCTTGTGATCGCATCTTTGGCACTCATCTTGATGTCACTCATTATCGCGTAACTCCCTTCACTGATTCACTTTGTTAGTCCGGAGTGCGGCAAGCTTTGCTCCGTTTGGCACTGCTATGTAACTGCCATCTATAGGAGTGAGGCTATATAAACTCCGGGTTTCATTTGTGGCATATTGTATAATTTGACGTCATAAAGAATACGCTTTCTTTTTAAGGAACAGCTTTAGTATAGATATTGTACGTACATTTGTCAATTTGGAATGATTATTATACTTACAACTTGTGCGAAACTATTTTGTAAGCGTTCCAATAGTTGGGGATGAAGATAGGATGTGTGTTGAGATAGAGGATTAAAAAGGGCTATTTTTCTTGGAATAACGTGATATTTAATTGAACGATTGAATATTAGTCGAAGCTTGCTAACATGGTAATTCTGTTCGCTCTTCCCCTTATTTCCCTCGCTTATTTCGGTAAAATTCTTATGCAGACGTAGCCATCACGTACCTCACTGTGCTTTTCTTTATGTGCTAGCTTGGAGACTGTGTATGGTGCCAATTTTATATGTACGTACAAATAATCCAAGCATCGTTTCTTTCTTCTCTGTCTGTGCCAATTCTTCGTATAAACCGACTCCCTATAGTGCCGAATAAATTCTTCCATAAAAAAACCGCACCCTCGCTTGTATGCGATAGGATGCGGTTTGATCGATTCCGTTTCGATGTGTTGATTCTATCTACCTTATTAGGATTGTCAATGTAGTGTTGCTACTCCATTCGCTAGCCATCAGTCCAGCTCACCCTCGCGTAGCGCTTCCATTAACGCTTGCGCCTCGGCATGCTCTGGTTCTACGTTTAACAATTGCTCCAAATATTCACCAGCCTGCTCTAGCTCGCCAACCTCCAGACAGCAGATAGCCAGGCAATAAAATACGGTAGGCACTGTTTCTTCCTGTTCTTCTGCTACAGATTGCTGTAAATAGTGCTGAGCTTGCTCATATTGCTCCATTTCAAAAAGCAGTAATCCGGTATCGAGCGCCAGGTCGTAACGCTGTGCCATCACATAGTGGGATGACCACATGCATTCGATGCCGTGTAGCAGGTCGAGGTATTCTTCATCATTGGCTTCTGATAGCAATTCGGATAGACGTTCCGTGCTTTGAATGAAAAATTCAGCATCATAATTGCCCAATCGCCAGAAGGCAAGCCATGGTGCGAGCTCCATTTCGTCCAGACGCTCATCGACCCAGCGCTTCAAGCTGAAAAATTCATCCGGGCCAAAGCGTGCTGCTGAGCGATGGTAGGCCATACGTAGACCGGAGTAGCGTCGCGGCTGTGCGACATGCAGCATACAGCCTACATTGATGCCTGTGTAATGGTGAGGTGGAAACAGCACCTCGGCTCCCTGTGCGCCAAACACATAGCTGATCGCATGATAGTTCGCATTCAGTGAAAAGCCACCGCCGCCATGCAGTGTCAGCTCGGGCGGCTCCTCCAATCTCCAGCCTTCTAGCAGATGCTCGCCCTTATCGGCAGTGATCAGCACAAACCCTGCTGTCGACAGGCGATTCAGTCGTTGCAAGCAATCGATACTTGCCCATGGCAGCAATACATAGTTATCGTCTAATTGCTCACGATATAAGCTCAACAGATCGGCATACGGATGATCGGCCTGTTCATATTCCAGGGCATGGCGATAGGTGTATTCAATGCCAATCTCGTTCAAACGGTTCGAGGCTGAGCGTGCGCGGTCATCGATATCAGAGTCTGCCTGCCGGGAATGTAGCTCGACCTGCTCGGTCTTCTCGGACTGCTCGGACTGTAACTCGGCTTGCTGGTTCGATGATTCTGATGCCGCTGCCGTTGTAGACCCGTCTGTATCATTTTGCTCGTCTGCTGATGCTTGAATCAGCTCAATATCGGCTTCATACACATTGCCATTTTCGATGCGGATCAGCTCCTGTGGCAGACTATCGAAAAAGTAATTGGCAATCAGAACCACAGGCTCTTGCAACCCGCCTGCCTGTAGCGTCTGACCGCTTACAGCAAGCTGTAGCTCGGTATCTGCCATCGCATCAAAACGGGCAAAATCAAGCACCCCCTGCGCCACATACGTTTGTAGCGCTGGATGCTGCTGCCATGCCGCCACACTGTCTGCTGCCAGATCGGTCATCACATAGCAGAAGGACGGCAAGTCTTCGATCACTTCATCACGTACACGGCATAGCTCGTGCAAAATATGCCCTGCCAGACGTCCAGCGCCTGCACCAATCTCTACGATGTAGATCGTCTCCTCTGCACCGCCCTGCTGCTGGCGATCCAGTAAAAAGGCAACAATCATATCCGCATACGCCGCCGCGATCATCGGATTACTTGTGACGTATTGCGGTATCCCATCATTGCGCCACGCATCCAGACCTTCCTGCTCATAATATTCACGCAGCAGCTCCCAGATCGGAGCCTCGCTAAAGCGATATCTATTTCGATCATTCGATAATTCGTTCATTGTTTATGTCCTGCTTTCCTAAAATAAGTCGTTTTGCATAGGGGAAATGACACCTATCCATGCTCTCTCCATCATACTACAACGCACCCAGATGCCCTAACAGATTCATACTTTGATCGAAAGCTACCAGATTAGAACAGATGGATAGCTGTTCTTTATGAATGGTATGACTCTTGTAAGCTTAATCAGCTCGATGTGTCTGGATTTCTAATTTACTTCTCGTTTACGATCTGCCGACCTCCTCATAACCCCTGATCACGGCTTACAAAGAGCAGATATTCCCCTAGGATTTCCTGTTGTCTGAATGGCAAATTACCTGATAATTAGAAACGCCCAGTCAACTCGCTCCCAGCCAAAAAACGGGCAACCCTGTATATAGGTTGCCCGCGTTATTAGCTACATTTTTTTACTCATAGAAAAAATCGAATCATGCACATAGCACATCTATCATTGCTCGGTATGATCTTTTCCATAATCATCTGCATGCGGCGATACCGATCAGAGCGACATACCTGCTCTATCCATCTGCTCGCGTTTACACGCCAGCCCATACGTCCTTCACATAACGACCTTCCTGCTGTAGCGTATCCAGCCAGATCGCCGCTTCCTGTTCATTCTTACCATAACGCGAACGATATGCCGCACGTAACGCTTGCTCCACATCCGGTGCCATACGTGTACCATCTCCGCAAATGTACAGCATGCCGCCGCGTTCATTCAGTACGTCCATAATCTGCTCAGCATTTTGCGCCATCAGATGCTGTACGTACGTCTTGTCCTGCTCGGTTTCACGCGAAAAGGCAGTATGCAGCGAGACGATGCCATTCGCCGCGTAATCCTCCAGCTCACCGCGATACAGGAAATCCGCCGCATTGCGACAGCCAAAATACAAATGTGCCTCGCCCAGCTGCTGTCCTTCTTGCTGCATCGCAGCCCGGGCCTGTAAAAAGCCGCGGAATGGAGCAATCCCGGTGCCCGGGCCAACCATCACGAGCGGAACCTGTAGGTCTTCTGGCAAATGGAAACCAGATTCTGGCGTGCGCACGAATACGGGAATCTGTTCCTGGGGCGCGCGTTCTGCCAGATAGTTCGAAGCAATCCCTTTGTACATGCCTGAGCCTGTACGTGCAGGTGCATGAACAACGGCAACCGTGATGCTCACCCGATCTGCCGCTTGCTTCGGCGAGCTAGAGATCGAATAGTATCGAGGCTTCAAGGCAGGTAACAGCTCTAAGAAGCGCTCAAATGGCATTTCACACGCCATATATTTTTCTAGCAGATCGAGCATCGTGACGCGCTTATACAGAATCTCGCCGTAATATTGATCTTCCTGTAGCATCCCCTCCAGCTCACGCTTATGCGGTGGACATACCGTATACGCAGCCAGCTCACGAAGCTGGGCACGGCTGGCTGGCTCCTGTAGCTCCACACTGGAAGCGAGCAGCTCACGAAGTTGCACCGGACGATCCAGTGGCAGATGCCCTGCACTCAAGCTACTTGCGGTCAGCACCACCTGAGCCTCCCCTTGCAAACGGAAGCGTTGCAGGACACGCTGCACCAGCTCAGTAGGATTTTGCGGCAAGACGCCTAGATGATCGCCTTCATGGTATTGGATATGTTGTGGCAGCTGTAGCTCGATATGACGGGTGCTGCGTCCGCTATCTGCATGCTGTAGCTCACGATTGTCCAGCACGGTTGCATACACCGCTTCGTAGGAGGAAGCGAGTGGTGCGCCTGCCACATTGCTCACAAATTGCAGACTGAGTGCTGCACGCTCCTGTGCCGCATCGGCGTTGAATCGCAAGCCAAATGCCTCAATCGCATCCGCCCACATCGTCTGCTTCCAATCCTCCAGCTGCTTCTCAAAGTCACCACTCGCATCGCCCTCACCACGAGGCGAGAAGCGCGTAGCTCCCTTTCGCTCCATTTGCTCATCGATAGCACGCGGCACCTGCTGATACGTGCTCGCCCAGTTGCGATCGCCACAGCCGAATACGCTATACGTCACGCCCTCTAGCTCGCCCTCCTCGACCTGCTCCAGCCATTGGAGAAATTGAACGGCATTCGTCGTCGGCTTGCCATTGTACGAGGAAGCAACGATCACAAGCGCGCCCTCACGCGGTAGATCACCTACGCGATCATTCAGCGTTGCCACTTCACTTCGTACACCGTGCAGACTCGCTGTATCTGCCAGCGAACGCGCAATCGACTCCGAGGTGCCCATATTGGAGCCGTATAGCACGACCAGTGGACGATCATTCAAGCCGCTTAATGCTCCCCGTCGTTCCTGCGCCTCGCCCTGCTCCTTAGCTGCTTCGGCAGTAGTAGCTGTAGCCTGCCCAGCTCCACCCAATGCAGGCACATGACCGGTACGCAGCTTCGGACGAATCGTAAATTGATCCGGCTTGAGCGTGAGGGTTTGCTTGATTTTCAGCTCATATTCTCCGTTAAACGACAGATCAAAATGCTTCAAAATCATTCCCATCACCAGCACCGCCTCATGCAGAGCAAACTGCATCCCGATACATGCACGCTGCCCGTTACCAAATGGCTTGTACGCATGAGCTGGAATCTTCGACGGATCGGCAAAACGCTCTGGCTTGAACTCATCCACATCGTCGCCCCATGCCTCTTTGTCCCGATGCAGCTCGGGTAGGATCACACGAATCTCATCGCCCTTGGTAAGTGGATATTGACCACCAATGATCGTATCCTCTTTGGCGTATAGACCGAAGGCTGGTGCGGTCGGCCAGAGTCGCAAGGATTCGTTCAGCACCATCCGTACATACGATAGCTGCAATACCTCCTGATAGGTTGGCACATCACCGCTAATGACGCGCTCTGCTTCGGCTCTTGCCTTTTCCAAAACGGCTGGATTTTTCAGTAGAAAATACGTCGCAAACGATAGCAGTCCACTCGTCGTTTCATGCCCGGCAATCAGGAATGTAATCATCTGGTAGCGAATATTTTCATTATCCAGCGTCTCGCCTGTTTCTGGATCAGCCGCACCAAGCATACGTGCCAGCAGATCGGTTTCCCCTTGATCACCCTGCTGCTGACGATCGGCAATGATCTTATCCACGAGCGAGAACATCGACTCGATATCCTCCTTGTACTGCTTGCGCTTGGCGACCATCAGCTTGCTTTGCAGTGGCGAACGAGTCGTCGCATGCATCGCTTCGTCCAGCGCACGCACCATGCTCTGAATAAATGGATTCGCTTCCTCGCGGTAAAAGCTATTGAATCGATAATTAAACCCACACAAGCCGATCGTATCCAGCGTCAGCCGTGTCATATCCTCCGGCACATTGATCGCTTCATCCGGGTTCAAGCGCGCCCATTTCTGCACCAGTTGCAGTGCAATATCGCTCATCATATCGTGATAGCCCTTCATCGCCTGCTGGCTAAAGGCTGGCATCAAAATGCTATGGGCTTTGCGCCAGTTCGGCTCATCCGTCCGACTGGTAAACAGTCCATCCCCAGCAAAATCACGCACTCGCTGAAGTGATCCATCAATACTTTTGTCAAAACGCTGCTCATCCTCAAGCTCCTTCATCAGCTCTTGCCCCGTCACAATAATAATGGAATGCCCACCCATATGCTGGAACCGATAGATTGGCCCATACTCACGAGCCAGCTCGCTCAGCGAAAGGGTTGGGGTATCCCGGTCAAGCAGCGGAATGCTGCCCAGCGGTCCAAAGGTTTTCGTTTGCGGAATTGATGTATTTTTTGCCATGTTGTTCGTACCTCCCGATTAATGATGACAGTGTGTAGATTGGTTTCGTTTCGGTTACGCAGCGATTAACGGCGGTGTGATGTATCATCTTCATTTCATAACGAGCATGATCATGCTCTGGAACAGTAACGTAAACACACAATAGCGATCAGGACATGCGCAGTCCGGTTGTGTTAAGCCATTCACGCAAGGTGGTGGTATTCCAATTCAGCGTGGAATGATCGTCGCCCATCGCTTCCTCCATCATGCTTGCCAGTGTGAAGCTAGCGAAATATTGCTTGAGTAGCGCATCCGCTCCAGCAAATACGTTGTTCAGCAGCTCCACGCCGCGTTCCACATACGTACCATCCTGAAAAATATTGCGCATTAATCCACCATCCTCATACAGCGCAAGCTCGCCCTCCATCGCTTCGATAATGTGTAGCAGCGTAATGTCCTCTGCGGCACGTCCCAGCGATAGCCCGCCATTGTTACCCGGTGCTGAACGAATAATGCCTTGTAGCACCAGCTTGCGTGTAATTTTGCGAAAATAGGAGCGAGATACGCCCAGAATATCGCTAGCTCGGTCAGAGGATAGCGGTACACCGGGCTTCTGCGTAGCAAGTAAGACGAGCACACAGATCGCCTGCTCCAGACTTGGATTGAATTTCAAAAGCACCAACCTCCTTGTATGGCTTCTTGTATAGCCTGCTGTCTAAGGGAAAGGTGATCTCCCTCTTGATGGTGTAGCTTGATCGAATGGTAGCTTCATTATCACTTTCAAATTGGATAATCGATATCCACATTGAATGTTGTATTTCTATTGTAAATCTCATCCAGAACGCATTTCAAGTTTACGCATCAGTAACCCTGTCGGATCGGATGCACGCAAAAAAGCCTTTCTCCCGGCATCTACCGAGAGAAAGGCTTTTGCATAAATATACGTTTTTAGTTCATACTCACTGCATAAATCCTGCATATTTTCTATGTCTACTTATGCTATCGAATTTATGATCTGTGTCCTCTAAAATGGAGTGTTACATTACGATGGAGTGGTACCATCGATCAGCTTGGCTTGCATCAGCAGACGCTGTACAATCGCGGCTGTCTCTGCACGACTCAAATGCTGAGTCGGTGCCAGACCTTTGGAATTGCCTTGCACAAGACCGCTTTGTACCGCGGTAGCCACTGCATCCTGTGCCCACGCTGCTACAGCAGCATGATCAGCAAAAGGTGCAAGCGTGCTTGCTGTATCGGCTGTTTTCGTATCGAGCTTAGCTAGCTTCATCGCACGAGTAAGCATCACTAGCGCTTCTTGA
This sequence comes from Paenibacillus hunanensis, assembly GCF_034055775.1. NCBI lineage: Bacteria > Bacillati > Bacillota > Bacilli > Caryophanales > Paenibacillaceae > Paenibacillus > Paenibacillus hunanensis. Next base: position 5,596,247 of record NZ_CP139194.1, read on the forward strand.
CGCGTCACTGTGCGATCAGGCCCAAAGCTACCATCTGCATAGCCCTGGATCAGACCATAGCGAGCGGCCTGAGCCACTGCACCCGCATACCAATCCGATGCGTTCACATCGTTAAAGGTAGATCCACTACCGTTCTCTGCCAGTCCAAGCGCACGTACCATAATTGCTGCCAGCTCGGCGCGTGTCACCTCTGCATTCGGGTTGTAATGATCGGCATCCACACCGTTCACAATCATACGCGATGCCATGTCATTGACCGCTTGCTCTGACCATTTACCGCTCACATCAGCAAATGTTTTCGGATGCCAGATCAGCGAATAATCGCTATTGGTCAAGCTGTTGATCACCGCATAGAACTTGCCATCACGCGAAGTGATGAAGGTTGGTACATGGTGTACCGTGCCATCTGCATTTTGTACAACAGCAGTCGTCACTTTAGATGGATCAACACCGTCTGGTAATGGGATCTCGCGCTCAACATATTGATTGAATTGATCCACATTGACGGTTTTGCCGCCGTAAGAAGCGGACACTTCAAAGGAAATCGGCTTCGTCACCAGTGTATAGTTTTTCTGCGACGCCGATTGCTCTGCTTGCTGCGTGACAGCCGTCGAGCTGGTACCAATGGCTACATGAATTACGATATCCGCCAGCTTCACGGCAGAACCGAGATTTTGAGATACCTGATCGACATTCACCTGATCGGCAGGCAGACGATAGGTACCACTGGCTGTCTGTACTTCCATAATGGCTTGCTTGTTTTCCATCGCTTTGACCGTTTCACCTGTCAGCACGACAGCTACCTGTTGAATATTTTTGTCTGCAACAGGAACGACGATAACAGGCTGTCCCGATGATTGCTGCAAACGATCTGCCAGCTTCGCAGGATCAATCGTCGCGGTCATCGTTGTGCGTCCATTCGTCGTCGTTGTGGCACCATTTGCAATCTGGTCATACGTCTTGCCATCTACGACAACACGCAAGCCTGGATTGGTCGGTGGTGCTGGTGTTGTTGGTGTAGTAGTGGTTGGATTGGCTGTACCTCCACCACCTCCACCGGAGCTACCACCAGACGAGCCAGAACCGGAATTGCTGGAATTGTTAGAGCTATCTTTTGCACGATTCACTACGATAGTGTACGTACGCAGATTGCCATCTTTATCTGTAACAGTTACCGTGATTGTGCTTGTTCCGACAGCCAGCTGCAAATCTGGCGAAGAACTACCACCGAATAATGGATACGGCCCGGCTACAACCCCTCCTGTAGCGCCGTATACACTGGCGGTGACGGTACCATATACCGAATCCGTTACGCTTGCTTGAACATTCAGACTTTTCACGCTATTGCCTACATTCGCCGTATACTGTGTAATATCTGGCGAGAAAGCAGGGCTTAATTCCAGTGGAGCAATCGAAAGCTTGTTCAGTGCTGGCGTGCCTGACTGTGGTGCTTGTGCCAGCATCGCTGTCATTTCATTGGAGATTGGACTGTCCTCTGCCTTTGTTGCCGCCTTGATGACGAAGTAGTAACGCACACCTGGCGTCAGTCCAGTTACTTTGACTTGTTTTGCGGTTCCATCTAAAAATTGATAAGGTGGCCCATACATACCGGAGATGGAAGAGACGAATACTTCATAGGCAATAGCGTTATTTACAGGTTCCCATGAGAGTGTCACGTCATTCTGAGTAACGATTGGTTCATTCTGTACAGGAGCAGGAAGCTTGCCACTGACTGCAATTTGTGCCCAGCCTTTAATGACATCCTCATCACTCACCTGTACGACATACACATATTGATTGGACGTTGCAGGGAATGGCGTGCCCAGATCGACAAATTGAGTGTAGCCTAAATCTGTTGCCTTTCTACCTGTCGCTGGACGCTTATAATCGTTAGGTCCACCTACTGCAAACTTATACGTATACGAATCAGGCAATGCCGCAATCTTAGCCGTATTCGGAATGTCACCCGGTTTAACAATAATATTGCTTAGTACAGGTACAGCCTGAGCAACCAGATCAGGGATGATCGGGAAGTCATTCCAGCGCACAATGTTATCACCTGCAAGCTGTACAATCGTCAGATTCGTATTGTTACCGACCTCAATATCCTGATCACGCTGCAATGGATTGGTGTAGATTGTATTGGTATCGCCTACTAATGGACGTTGCAGCACACCATTAATCGAAAATGTATACTTATACGCGAATTCAGGTGGCAAATTCGCAATTCGAATCGTTCCCGGCTGGCTTCCCGGTACGATCGATGGCCCTGTCAGCAAAGAAACCTGTTCCGGAATCGTCACACTCACCTCGGACGAGTATGGGCTTTGCCCCTCCATCGTAGTTGCTTTTATCGCAAAATAATACGTTTTACCTGGCTCTAGATCCTTTACGGTATATACACCATCTGTATTGCCTACTGTCGCTACAGGTGTCGTATCGTACACACCAGATTGAGTACCTTTGTAAATGGTATATTCGGATACCGAGGCATCCAGTGTCCAGCTCAGCTTCGCAGATTGCCGATCACGCAGAACCTGTACGCCAGTTGGCGCAGGGATCGACGGAGCAGGTGTGAAGATTGCTGCTCTTACTCTTGATAGGTCGGAAAAGAACATGTAGATGAGTTTGCCGCTTGGATCAGGGATAAGCGTCGGAGTCGAACCATCAATGCTCTGACCACTTAATCCGCTACTCGCATCTGTCCACGTCATACCATCATATAAAGCCGCTTTAAGGCTACTGCCCTCTACCCACTGTACCAGTAACTGATTATCCACTGTAGATAGAATCGGCTGACCGCCTCCCTTGTTTGCGTTTGTAGGTACTACGCTATCCCCTACGGGTTGCCATGTATCACCATCATACGCTTTTAGACGAATCGCTAATGAGCCATTGGTCCACGCTGCATATAGCTTGCCTTTATATTCCTTTAATGACAGGGAAACCTGTGATTGTGTGATCGAATCGGCAATACCTGCGTTACCCGATACATTGACCCAGTTTCCATTTGCTGTACGTTTCGTTACCACTACATAGTTGGAGTATGGAGCACTCGCAAGTGTCTCTGTCCACCCCATATAGAGTGAGCCATTATAAGTCGCAAAGACAGGAGTACCTACATTTGAATTCGGTTGAAATGAAGAAAGTGGCTGATCATCAACCCACGATGTTCCTGTATATCTTTTCAATTTATTCACATAACCTGTACCGTTAAACTCTGTATACGAAGCATACAAGTCTCCGTTGTAAGAAACGAGTGCAAAATAACGTGTATTCAATGTTGTGCTAGGGCCAGCTACTGGACCACCGGATAATGACGTCCATGTGCCGTTTTGTAGTGTTTTGACATAGATGCCTTTATTGTTACCTGTACTTTGTTCATACCAGATTGCATAAAGTGCATTGTTATGAACAACAAGTGCTGGACTGCTTGCTGTTTGGTTATTATCGATATTAAGTCCAGTTCCACCATCCGCCGCTTCCCAGTTTCCATTAACCTGGGTCATGACACGAACACGAGAAGTATTACTTCCAAACATTACATAAATGGATTCGATAAAAGTCACATACAACTGACCATTTAACATCACTGCACTCGAACCACGATAATTCGCATTGTTTGAAGATGGATTACTCTTAATCCCACCATTATCAATAAATTGCCAGATCCCCGGCGTAATTGGAGTCGCCCCAGCCTGATGAGGTGCGACCATTCCAATCATCAGCAACAAGACGACAAAGCTGTTTATGACCTTTTGTCCCCGTTTTCTGAATAAAGCAGAAATACTCATTCCATTTCCCCCTTGAATGACTACATAGATATTGCAGACATTGTAACAGGGTACCACTCAACATTTTCTCAACAATTACAGGTAAAAAGGTCTAAAAAGCATAAAAAAGTAAGTATTTTTACCTATTTTTTCGAAAATAAGCGACAAAATAAAAAAAGATGCGCTACAATGGCGCATCTTACAAGGATAAAATGGATCGCTTACAGCTATATAAAGAGGATAAACACTCAGATCACCTTACTATCGATCATAACGTTGAAATGGAAACTCTAACAACGATGTGGAGGAGCAACGATCGCCCTGCTTATTTAGGTGTAACGAGAACTTCATTAACTCCGCTCAAAATAATCCTCTGGCAACCCAAGCTTCTGTAAACCCTCTCTAAACGTCACACTAAAGGTAGGATGGTTCCGATACTCTTCCTGCCACATCGCTGCATAAAAAGGCAACAGCCGCTCATGCGGAATCATGCCCCAGTACATGACGATCTGCTGACGTAGCTGAGGTGAAGCATTCAGTATGAACTGCTCCACTAGCTCGATATCTCGCTCCTTATCTACGCAATCGCGCGTGGCATATATCGCCGCTAATTGTATCTCTTCATCCGAGCTACGTAGCACATGCTCATAGTCCCGCAACGTCACACCAGGCTCCTCATGTAAGATATATCCGGCAAAACGAAGTGCTTCCGCCTGCTCAATCCGATCCAGCTGCTTCATAATGATCGGTACGAATTCGGCTGTAGGATAGTTCTCACGCGAATGATACACCATCTGTAGCCCTAGCAGTAAGTCATCCGCATCGCCAGAGGTTAGAAGCTGTAGCACATACGGCTTGCCCTGCTCTGGTGTATTTTTATAAATTAATCGAATCGCTATTAATCGATGCTCACGCATGACAGTCCCCTGCTCGCTGGCACCCCTCGCTACTAGATGATGTAGAAAATCTAACCCCTCTGGCGATAGACTTTTAAACTTAAACATCGCCTGTAGCGCATCCGCTTGGATGTGCTGTTCGGCTGTATGCTGATATGTATGTAGCAGCGTCTGTTCATCACCCGGCATACGCGCGCCAAACCAGCCCCGATGATAGTCCAGCAAAAACTCGTCCAGCCAGCGCTCATACCAGTCCAGAAAGGTGAGATCGTAAACGAAGAAAAACGGAGCATCCTCATAAAAGTCATTCGTATATACGATTCTACCGCGATATTCCCCATCCAGTACGAGGTACATATCATAGTCACAGCCCTGTGTGCCAATACATAGCATACCGCCGAGAATCTGACTGCTCGTCTGCTCATACTGCTCGTCGGAAATATCCTCATCCCAGATGAGCGGTGCAATCAACTGATTCCATTCTGCTTTGGGCATGCGTGGACGCAGAATCGCCTGTAACGATAGCGCAAGCGGCTCTGTATACGAGGTCGCTTCTTCCAGCGAATAGATGCCATAATACGGGCCTGCTCCGCCATTACCGATCTCTAGCAGAAACTGAGCAAAGGGCTCAGGAAGTACGAGTCCATGCTCTCTCTGCCACTGTTCAAGCTCCGCCTGCGAGAGAACCGGGTCCATCTGATATTCATGCGAGCTGGAGCCAAATTCCGTAAATTCGGTGTCCTGAGCCTTGACGAGCTCTAGCTTGCGCTTGATCGCATGGAGCTGGGCTTGCATATCATTCGTGTTCATCTGTCATGTTCCTTTCTTCAAGGGGATGGAATAAACCTTATTTATGTTGCCAGCGATGATACATGCGTCTGGCTATAGCCTTACACCTTTCCCGCTTAAAACCAACCGTACACCTTCTGCTACGAATACTCTACTTAGCATCCTTCTCTGCAATAATCTGTTCAATCCCCAGCAGAATAACACGTAGCCCGAATTCAAACGCATGATCGGACCCCATCAGCTCAAATAATTGCTGTGTGTACATGCGGCGAAATAATGACGTGTCCTCATCATTCATCTTATCCATTATACCGAGCATCTCATCATCCAGCTCCGCATGCCGCTGTTCTGAAATCGCCTCCGCATTGCGCTCCTGCTGATAACGATCCAGCACGAAAAATAGCACAAAATTCGCCAACGTCGTCACCGCCTGCATCTGCTCATCCGGCTCCAGCGGCGTGTCCTCTACACAGCGTAGCATATAGTTCGTAAACCGGATCATATCCGGCTCGAACGGCATCGTCACCATCATCATCTGAGTGGAACACGGATACTGACTGAGCACACGGCGCATCGTCACCGCTAGCTCGGTAGAGCGTTCCTTCCAATCGCCCTGACTCTGGCACTGCTCTACGATTAGCTTGGATACCTGATTCGCCAGTCCCTGATACAGATGCTGCTTGCTTTTGAAATGCCAGTAAAGGGACGGTGCCTGAATTCCTAACCGATCAGCAAGTCGGCGCATACTGAGCTTTTCGATGCCATCCTCGCCCAGCAGCTCCCATGATGCCTCCAAAATTTTATCCTCTGAAATTTGAGGCTGTTGTTTTTTCATATGAATTCGTCCTTTAATTTGCGATTTATCTAACACTGTAAGTTTATGCTTTACTTTTGATTATTCTCATGATACCATCTAACACTGTAAGGCACAAACTAACAGTGTTAGATTATAATTGTCATTATAGAGATAGCTGTTTTTTGTACATCGTTTACGTTTAGTCGTTGCTGAGTCAATCTGCGATTCTTTTCATTGATTTTAAATCGATTTTTGGTTTTTGGTTGTTTTGGTTTTTTAGTTTTTGAGTGTTTTCAGTTGATTTAGTTATTCATCATGTTATAAGCCACTATGACTCGTTATTGTTTGCATTTCCCGTCCTACGTTGTCGTCCATTTGCTTCGTTCTATACTTATATCCTCAACAGAAAGCAGTGATCCTATGGATACTCAAAACCTGCATTATTTTGAAAAAGCTCCGATTGCCAAGGCTGTTGCTCACTTCGCCGTTCCGATGATGCTAGGCACGTCGATGAGTGTTATTTATTCTATTTTGAATGCTTATTTTCTAGGGACGCTTCACAATACGTCGATGCTCACTGCGCTGGCGCTGACGTTGCCCCTGTTCGCTATCATTATGGCACTCGGCAATCTGATCGGCATGGGTAGCGGTACGTTTATTTCACGTCTACTCGGCGAAAAGAGATATGACGATGCCAAGCATGTATCGTCGTTCGCCTTTTACAGCAGTCTGTTATTCGGTATACTCGTTATTTTGATTGGCTTGCCGATGATCGACTCCATCGTAGGTAGTCTGGGTGCTACCGCAGAATCGTTTGCTTATACGAAGGATTATGTAACGGTGATGCTGCTCGGATCACCTGTTGTCGTTTTGTTTTTCACGCTGGAAAATATCGTGCGCTCGGAAGGCTCAGCGATTACGTCAATGGTCGGCATGATGCTGAGTGTGGTCGTCAATATCGTGCTGGACGCGCTGGCGATCTTCGTGCTGCACTGGGGCGTGATCGGTGTCGCTACAGCAACCGTGCTCTCCAATCTTGTTGCCTGCGCCTTTTATACGCATCATCTGGGGCTGAAAAGCTCGTTTCTAACCGTCTCGATTCGCTGGTTCAAGATTAGCAAGGAAATTCTAAGTAATGTGTTCAAAATCGGTGTGCCTGTATTTGTGATGAGTGTCTTTCTCGGTGCGATGTCGCTGATCTTTAACTATTTCCTGATTGAATATGGCGATAGCGCGGTGGCGGCGTATGGGATTTCATCGCGTTTGATGCAATTTCCGGAGTTTATACTGATGGGATTGTGCGAAGGGGTCGTGCCGCTCATCGCCTTCTCGTTTACCGCGAATCTATTACGAATGAAGCAAACGATTGGCTTTACGATCAAGGCGATTGTGGCGATGGCTATCGTATTTGGCATGGTGGTGTATATCGTGTCGGATCATCTGATCGGCTTATTTACGAATGATCCGCAGCTGATCATGATGGGCAGCTATATTTTACATGTAACGTTTCTATCGCTGTTCATTACGGGCGTGACAACACTCGTGATTGGTATTTTCCAGGCGACCGGACAGGGTACAGCGGCGATGATCATGTCGGTCATTCAAGGCGTAACGCTCATTCCGGTATTATTCGTAGCCAATCAGTTAAATGGCTTTCACGGGGTGATCTGGTCGCTCGTTATTGCGGATGCGGTAGCATTTCTTGTTGGGCTAATACTAGCATACAAAATACGTAGACATATACAAATAAGAACAGTCTAGATATCAAGAAGAGATATAAATTTAGTATAGATTAAAAATTAATAATTCCAACTAATTTCGCTAAGCTCTTTTAAAAACTTCTCTCCTTCTTCTTCTTCAATCATTTTTATAAAATTCGCCATACCGTATAAATGTTCTTTATAGTAAGATCTTTCTATAGCATTTATTCTTTGTAAGTGGCTATAAACACCAAACTTCTTAGCATAGTAAATTTGTTTGCTAAGATATACTTTGTATTTTTTTTTAACTTTGACAGAATCGCTTACTATAAGACCTGTAATTTCTTTGTGAGGATTATTATCTTGCACTCGTAACTTACTTAGATTAATTTTGAAGTCTTCTTCTTTTATAATATTAGTAATTGAAGGTATCAAACCTTTAATATTATGATTCCCAGAAAAGGTAATATCATCGGCATATCGTGAATATTTAAATCCTAGGTTATGAACTAGAGCTTCTAATCTTTTATCTAATTGAATACAAGAAATATTAGCTAAAAAGGGACTTGCAGGACTTCCTTGTGGTAAAAATCCGTTATAAGAACATAATTTCGCTAAACAATATGAAACTTCTTTAGTATATCCACTATTATAGAATATTCTAAAAATTTTTTTGAGTTCTATATTTGGAAAAAAATTTTCTAAATCGAAATTAATAACTACTGATTGATTTATATGTAAAATAGCATTATCTTTAATACTTTTATTAGGTACAAAGCCAAAAGCTGCGGGATGTATATAATAACAATACAGTATATTATCCAATATCCATCTTTGAAGCTCTTTTAAATGAAAACTAGGCATCAGAATTTCTCTTTTTTTACCATTCGATTTTAAAATATAATTTTTTTTATAAAATTTATCTGTATTAAGCATATAGTAATTTAATTTATTTTCTTCTATACCCATTAAAAGACTTAAATGTCTTTTATCAAAAATAACTGGCAGTCCATTATTTAATAAATTTCCAGCATAATTTAAGCATAGTTCCTGATACTTTATACCGTAATTTTCTTCTTGTAATCTCTTCTCAAGCTTTTTGATATCCATCAAATCTACCTTTCTAAATGGGGTCGGCAAATCCTACCGAGTTTAGTTTTAAGTTCCTATATTTAAGATTCTAAATAAGTAACAACTTGAAAATGATAATTAAATATTCAATAATTTATAGCTAAACATTTTTATAACAATTCATCAATTGTAACCTATTTGATGAGCAAATTTATTTGCTCTGGCAGTCTTGACGCATTTTCGAGACTGCCAGAATCGATAAAGAAACATTAATAATGGTAGCACTTGCTACCAATCTAGGAGTTTGCCGACTAAATTTATACTACTTCATTTTCTTATCAAATCCAATAGGAATGTATATATCTTCAAAAGATAGTTTTTTAGCATTTAGAATGCTACGATCATCAAAGGCATTATAATAATCAACATTTTCCATCCCATAATCTTCAAGTAATTCTTTTCCTTTTTGAGATAATTGATAATAATCATGCAAAATTATTAATTTTTCACGATTTAATTGTTTGAGTATTTGTTCAACTTGAAAATTACTTAATCCAAAATTTTTACTCATTTCGTTATAGGAATAGCTCATTTTTACTGTATTAAGATAAACTAAAAGGAGTACTTTTTTGTAGTCCATCTTTATCATCCTTTGCTCTTGTTTTGATTCAATATAAAATTGTTCTGAGAATTTTTACGTCTTAATTGTGTCGATCTTTTAAACAATGTATTCCAATTTTGTTTTTTACCTTTGAAGTCTATATGATACCAAAAGCAACTCAATGTATTATTAGGAATATTATGTGAAAATCCGATAATTAATTGGCTATCCTCATAACCTAAAATATTTCGATGTTTTTCACCCCAAATTTCTTTTTCCAATTCAAATACAGCATTAAAATCGTTATGGTCGAATTTTTCATTATTAATAAATACTTTGTCGACTTTATACTTGTAATTTATTTTTATATCGAAATCTTTCTGTATACTCTTATATGAATTAATTTTTTCCAAAGCTTCTTCTGTTATTATTATTAAATTTATTATAATTTGCTTACCTTTAAGATTAAGTTCTTTATCTTCCAAAAATTTCACTATAGTTCCACCAGATCCTGAAATATCATCAAAGAAAACTAGAGTTTTTATAGATTCATCTTTACCAAGTCGAGATAAATCAGTGTTTATTGTATCTTTATAAGTAGTAATTTCTTCTTCTCTAAAAATCTCTCTGACCCACATAGTCATTTCATCAGAGCTATTGCTTCCTATCCCATTTGGTTTTAGAGGGAAAATACATAAATCTTTTTTGTTATTCGAATCAAATACCATTAAAATTTGTTCCTTTAGTATAAGCTTAATCTCCAGCTTAGAAAAAAATCTAAATTCACTAAACAATTTAATTAAAGTTGATTCAACATTTATATCGTCTACATTTGACAACCAATTCGTAAATTTCTGTTTTATATCCCGCAAAAAATACTCATCTTCTCCGTATCTATCCAAAAAATCTCGTATTACTTGTTCTTTTTCCATATTAACTCCTAATCATCATTTTAATAATCTAGTTAGCAGAACTTTTGGATAATTTTTTGTTTAATATAAATTATTGTTATTCCCAACCTAAACAATAAGTTGATCTTAATTCTAACATTTACTATATATAGATAGTAATTATTTATTTCATCGAATAGTATCTTTTCTAGCCAAAGTATTTTAAGAACAATAAAGAAAATTTACTGAGCTGGCTGTAGCAATTTGATAGGACTTTTCCATATTCGTGCCTGATTTTCGGCGATGGAATCGGTAGAGAATAGCTACAATAGGCGTATATTACAGCTTATTACGATTCGCTATGATTTCATTTTGGAGGTCGAACTATGAATCAACAACTCGAACAAGCCCAGCAATTCCACCAGCTCCATCAGCAGGCACACCCTCTTATTCTTGTGAACGCTTGGGATGTCGGAAGTGCACAGACGATACAGGAATCAGGCGCACAGGCGATTGCGACAGGAAGCTGGTCGGTAGCTCATGCGCATGGCTACGAGGATGGCGAGCAGCTACCCTTTGAGCTGGTGCTGGCTAATGTACAGCGTATCTGTAAGCACAGCGATGTGCCTGTTACGATTGATATCGAAGGTGGTTACGGACAGACACCTGAGCAAATACAGCACAATGTTATACAGATCATTCAATGTGGTGCTGTGGGAATTAATATCGAGGATCGATTGCCCGCAGGCGATGGCTTATATTCGATCCAGCAACAACAGGCACGCCTTCGCGCTGCTCGTGAAGCGGCTGACAAAGTGTCCATTCCGCTGTTTATCAATGCGAGAACCGATATCTTTTTTCAGGCTGCTGTGGAGACGCATGATCATACGCATCTCGAAGCTGCCATACAGCGCGCCCATGCGTATGCTGAGGCAGGCGCTCATGGGATCTTCGTGCCTGGACTCTGTGATGAGCAGCTCATCCGTGAGCTATGCCAGCAGTCTCCGATTCCTGTGAACATCATGTTCTCGGCAACCATGCCCTCTATTTCCACATTGACCGCCTGCGGCGTCGCTCGGATCAGCTACGGGCCGCATCCCTACCTACAGCTGATGGATACACTGAAGCAATGCAGCATACGCGCACTGGCAGGGCAATTCTTTTAACCAATCAGATTGCTTGAGCGAGCACATCATGGGTATGCATAGCTTGACTACATCACTACCATATCGCCATAAAATATAATCGTCCATAAAAATATAAGCCCCAGACTACCGAAGCATGGATCGGCGATCTGGGGCTATTTTAAGTATACGTAGTCATCAATTTAAAAACATAGAAGGAGTAGCACCACTAGCCATAGTGCTTATTTATGATAAAGGAGAATGCTGTTGGCGCTGTTATTCCTTATTATTGCTTCGCTACATGCTCGCCTGCATAGTTCAGTCCAGCACGATATGCCTGCTCTAGCAAGCGCTCATAATGCTCTGGCTCCATTCCACCCGTTTCGTATAAAAATTCCACATGGGAATCGGATACACCGCAGTAATCAGCAATGCCTACATTAAGTAAATTTTCAATCGCTGTGCGATAGTTACGCTTATCCATCTGTGCCTTCGATACACCGGTTAGCGTCAGCCACAGCACCTTCTGCAAATGCAGCTGATCCGCTCCATAAGCAAAGCCATTGTTCATCACGCGATCAATATAGCCCTTGAGCATCGCTGGCAAATGCCACCACCAGAGTGGGAAGACGAATGCGACAGCATCATGTCGTTTGAGACGCTCCATCTCGGTTTCGATTTGAGGGGAGAACTTCTGATGCGGCATCTCCATATTCGGCTCATCCATTCCTTGCAAAATCGGATCAAATCCAATTCGATGCAGGTCTACAATCTCATACTGGTGTCCAGCATCCTTCAAGCCCTGAGCAAAATGATCCACTGCCTGAAAGGTTAGCGAATCCTGTCTTGGATGTGAAACTACGATTAACACGTTCATATCGATATCCTCCTCGTTTCATGAGTGTAGGCTTGGTAGTCATGATTACGGTCTGATGCTATTATAAACTTGTCTATTGTGGCGCGGAAGTACGCACTTTGATGTGCCATAGGTACACCAATGTACCCTGGGAACATCAAAGTGCCTATCCTGCTACTGAATCTACGTATCCCTTTTATACAAGTCACGATACGGCTTCAGAGCATCCAACAACCTGTTCATATCGCATTCGCTTCGTACATGATAAGCTTCATACCCATCCACGATTCACCAAGGAGGACACATCGATGAGCGACTATAACGAGCAACAGCCCAATAACGAACCACCTGAGAAAAGATACCGAGTCGGCGTTGAAGCTGCACTCGAAGTAATGGGTGGCAAATGGAAGCCACTCATCATCTACCATCTTATGGATGGCGCCAAGCGCACCTCTGAGCTACGCCGACTCATACCGGATATTACGCAAAAGATGCTAACTACACAGCTCCGAGCACTAGAAAAGGACGATATCATCGTTCGCAACGTATACACCGAGATTCCACCTAAGGTCGATTACGAGCTGACCCCTTACGGTAGAAGCCTCAAGCCTGCGCTCGATCTGCTCTGCTACTGGGGCGAGGAGCATCTGAACAAGGTGTATGGCGATAAGTCGAAGGTGCTGGAAGAATTTTAAATCTTGATCTCCACACCCATCGCTTCCGCAATCAGCTGAAAATCATCTGCCGTGATCTGAAATTGCCCTCTACGAAATAGATATCCCCAGTTGCGATTGTCACGTGTAAACGATAGCTGATCCAGCAGCCCACGAATACTTGCCTGCTGGCAATGGAGATAATCAATATTGCGGCGAAACGGAATAAACGTATCGGACATCGCATACTCATACACTTCATCATCGCGTACCCGTCCAATAGCGGTAAACGCCTGTAGCGGCTCACCGCTTTTCATTTCCGTGCGCGGCGAATAATATACAAACCAATCTCCGCGCTTCATTTTCCGTAAAGGCGCTGCCTTACCATGACATAATTGCGCAAACCCTCCTGCCACCCCGCGCTGTACATGCGCTTCTGAGACGACACCAATCCAGTACGATGGAGCAGATGATCCGGCAGAAAAGGACTGATCTGGCACATTGTGAGACAAAGCTGTCGGCATAGCTGCTGTAGTCGTGGTATCTCCCCCTACAGCAGCTGAGTGCATTGAACCTATAGTTACCTCTTCGGGCATCGCTGTCTCTCCTGCGATAGGACTGTTTTTAAGCATGTGCATGATTCCACCCTTCTTCCAGACGTTGCTGCTGATGCAGATGATGGCGATAATGCATCTCGATCAGCCAGAACCATTCCCATGCATTCAATCCACCGAGACGTGGATGGGCAACCGTAGGTAAGGACGGCTCAGACTCATTGCGTATTGCTCCCTGTGTAGCGTGAATGGATAGGTTTACGTTCTCGGATGCTGTATTGTCGGAGGGGGTCACTGTCGGGACAGCTGCTTGTTCACCTTCCTCTGCTGACATCCCATTCTTTGCGGCATACATCATCAGTTGCTCCTGTACCACCTGTACAGCTGGAGCCACCTCCATCATCTGGCGTAGCGTTTCCTGCAAGCCTTCTACAAGCTGCTCCTTATGATCCGGCTGTAATGGCGTATATTGCGGAGATGGTGGCACCTGAATGCGCTCCTGCGGAAAGCTACCATATTGAAATAAAGCTTCGCCCTGTGCAGTTTTGGCTACATACTGGGGCTGGGCTATATTGGCACCTACCTGTGTAGCTTCGGTATCTTTACCAGATGTCTGCGTTGCTAGCTCGCCCACCAGCTGCTCTTCCACTGACAGACAACGCCGTACATTAGCCAGCTGCATGCCTTGTGCCGATTGAATCAGATGCACGATCATCTGCCCTAGCGACCATTCATCTGGAGTAGGCTTCCATAGCAGCTGCTCCATCGACACCTGCTCTAGCTTTTGAATATAGCCTTTCACTGTATGCTCCATGCGCTGTAGCACCTCATCTACATATACCTGCTGCATCATATGATGCTGTGTTGCCATAGTATTCATCGCTTCGGTCTTAACCACTTTATCCAGCTCCTTTTATCAAATATTGAAGATGGATTCAGCATAACAAAACGCTACTGACAGCAGTGTGTCAGTAGCGTTTTTGCATTTTTTTAATTTCTTCGCGCAATCGTTCTCGTAGCGATTCCGGCTCCAGCACCTCGACCGCTGCTCCCCAGCCTAGCGTCCATTGTAATAGCTCCTCGATGCGCCGCACTCGTAGCGTCGCCAGCCATCCGCTCTCATCTGGCTCCAATGATTCCATATAGAAATTGCCCGTTTCCTGCACCTGCTCTCCAGCAGAAGCATCGAACCGCATCCGTACGACGATATGACGATCATCCATCGCCTTGCGTGCATGCAGATCAAAGCCCGGCTGGATCTCAAATGACTGCTCCAGTACCGTCAGCTCTCGCATACGGGATAATCGAAAATGCCGAATCGCCTGCCGCTCATGACAAAAAGCAACCAGCATCCATGCCGCCTGTGTGAAGACAAGCCCATACGGATCGACCGTACGCACACTATGACGCAAATCCTCTGGCTCCGTTAAGCTTTTGGAATAATGAAAATGCACACTGTGCTTCTGTAAAATAGCATGACGCAGCGGCTCCAGACGTTCCTTTTCCAGTACAGTCGTTCCTGCCATGCGTTCATGCAGTAAGCGAATCGCCGACCGTACCCGTGATGCCTCCTCCTGCACCGGCTTGGTCAGAATGGCCTCGATCTTCTGCTGCGCATGATGTGCCTTCGCCCCATATTCCGCATCCAGCAGCATATGCACAAAGTCCGCACCCACGAGTAGCGCCACCGCTTCCTCTGCTGTAAAGCTAACCGGAGGCAAGAAATATCCCTCCATCAGCGAATAACCCATGCCCGGCGCACCGACTACCGGAACGCCCGCCTCACTCAGCGCCTGCACATCCCGATAGATCGTCCGCACACTCGTCTCAAACTGCGCTGCCAGATCCTCCGCCCGCCGCATCCCATAACGCTGTAGCTCCATAACGATGGCTAGCATGCGATCTGTTTTGTTCATAAGGTGTTCCTTTCTGTAGAGGGTGTAGGGGTATAGTTAAGCAGCTATACGCGTCTATATCGGATAAAAGCCACAGCTTTATTTTAATCCTTTACTTTTTTCATTTTAATTCCAATACATACTATACTTGTTTAATATATTTTAATGATCAATCTATTGAACAATAAGCTTATTTATAAGATGAAAATGAGGGATATTTATGTTTATAGGTTACATTCTCATATTAATCGTGGTTATTTCGCCGATCCTTTATCATCAAAATAAAAGGATTCGCTCACTGGAAGAAAAACTAGGCAAATTAGATGAACAAAATAAACAAAACTAATTTTCAAATAATCCAGCATGCATCTATTCTATTTCTATTCCTCGATTGGGCACCGAAAAATAATTCATCTGCACTGTAGAAACCAGCTTTTCCTTTTCTGCTGCTGTGATTGCGCCTGTGCAATTGTGGGACTGCTCCTGAGAAAAGTCACGTCGATACTTGCCTTCTTCCAGCTTCATATCCACAAAATCAACAATCTGTTGTAGTGAGGCGATCTGATTCACAATATTTGCCCGATGATCGCGTAGCAGCTGCACTAATTCGGGATATTCCGCTGGATCAGCATCGGCAGACACATCCAGAAAAGGGCGCATCTCATCCAGAGACATCCCGGTCTTTTTTAAACAGTTCAGCAGCAGAATCGTCTGCATATCGGATGAGCGGTACATACGGTGCCCATTTTCCTTGCGAGCGATCTTCGGCAATAGCGCAATCTTCTCATAATAACGAATCGTATCCTCACTAATACCTGTTTGCTCAGCGACCTGCTTGATCGTAAATGTCGTCTCCATATCCATCGCATGCTCACTCCTATCGGCTATTGTACTGACCATGATATAACCTGGAGCTGACTCCAGGTCAAGCTTATCGTTCCACTATGATTCTGTCTATATACGGGCTTGACCTGAAGTCGACTCCAGGTTTTACAATGAGCACCAGCAGCAACTATTCCATTGCCCAAAGGAGATCGACCTATGCCTACACCACCTTATATCGCCTGTATTACAGGTGCCAATGCCGGAATCGGCTTAGAGCTTACGCGCAAGCTATTGCGGGAGGGCTGGAACGTCATTGCGATCAACCGTTCCGACTTTTCGCTAGCAGACGCTCCCATTCAGCAGGCAATCCAAAGCCGACAGCTTCGACCGTATACCGTCACTGATCTTGCGGATTACGATCCTCTACGCGCTGTGCTATACAAGATTCAGCAGCAGGAGCAACGGATCGACGTGTTATTCAACAATGCAGGCAGAAGCTTTCCCGAGCTTAGCTATTCTCCGCAAGGGCGCGAGCTTCATTACGAGCTGATGACCGTGGTACCTTATATCATTCTAATGGAGCTACGCGAGCTTCTGCATCGCAGCACGATCCGAACGGTCATTAACACCTCATCGTCTGCCTTCCAATTCACACGCCAGATCGACAACGCTACGCTACAGCAACCCCAAACCTTCCGCAAGCTCATCGGCCCGTATGCCTCCTCCAAACTGGCATTATCGCTATGGACACAGGCAGCGGCACCTTATGTAGCCAGGGAAGGCATCATAATACGCAGCGTCGATCCAGGCGGTAATAATACACTCCGCAAAGATAAACCGTCCGGCTTACCGCTGCTGGTTAAGCCGCTGATGAAGCTATTCTTCCCTCCACCAACTCACGGCGCAGAGCAGCTGTATCAAGGAGCCATGGATAGCAGCATCCATCACAACCAGACAGGTGTTTTTATATCCAAAGGCAAAATTACAAAGCTTAAATTCAGCGATCAGGCACAGGAGATTTGGGAGCAGGTACATCGCATTTATGAGCAGGAATTTATTGGTAAAGAGGCTTCGTTTAAGTGAACAGTTCACTTGCATATGAAGTATAAAGCTATATACAAAGCCACAAAAGGAGGACTTCGCTGGAAGTCACTCCTTTTGTGTTCTAATTAGATGGAAAATACGGATGATTTTTAATAATCAGATATGGTGAAGCCTATCCTCAAGCCCTGCATGACCATAGACAATGGTTGCGTTTATTTCGTACCGATCGATTTGTCACGCTTTGGGCTTGCAATGGTAAATAGATCAGACATACGAGCATAATATTCACCTGCCAGGCGTGCCACAGGTTGAAGCTGGAACGGATCAATTTTCCCATTATCATAAATACGATCATCGATGTGCATCTGCACCACACGACCGAGCACGAGATTGGAAGACCCTGCTCCCTTGCCAATCGTTAAAATATCCTCCAGCACGCATTCCATATGGATCGGGCTTTCCTTTACACGATAAGGCAATACCTGTGCGCTAGGCACAGGCGTTAAGCCCGTCTCCTGAAATTCATTCACCTCATAGGCAAATTCAAACGAAGCTTCATTCACCTGTGCTACGATCTGCTCGGTCACAATATTGATCACAAATTGCCCGGTCGCTTCAATATTGCGCAGTGTATCCTTTTTCGTGCCGTCCTCTGGACGAATTAAAGGAGCAAAGGCAACGGTAAAGGGCTGCGGACACACACCGCAAAAGTTACTAAATGGTGCCAGATTCGGAACGCCCTCCGCAGACATCGTGGACACGAGCGCGATCGGTCTCGGAACAATCGATCCTGTATATAATTTGTAGCTGTCCTTCCAAGTAAGTTGGTCGGTAATAATCTCCATGCTTATCGCATCCTCTCTTCTTATCCATGTATACGCATCACGCTGATCGTATTCCCTTTCGTTAACGCCAATTCGGTGCCGTCAAAAGGGTATGGCTGAAGTATACGGATTAGAGCTGACTCGAAGTCAAGCATCGAAAATAAATTGATAGCAGCGTCATATTCAGATCGCATTGTAGGCAATAAAGCGTAAGCATCCACTATGTCATAGCCAATTTAGCTCCAGCTGACGCATAATAGCTATCGAAAAGCTTGACTTCGAGCTAACTCTAAGGTGTACGATCATAATATGTATACAGAATGAAGGAGAGACGATGCCATGCTAACCATTAGCCAGGTGACCGAGCAAACCGGCTTGACCGCCTACACGCTTCGCTATTATGAAAAGATTGGCGTGCTCAAAAATCCACAGCGCACAGAAGGCGGCGCACGCCTGTATAGCGAAAGCGATGTTACGTATATCCAATGCCTTGTTCATTTAAAAAAGCTAGGCTTATCGCTAGAAGAGATTACCGAGTTTACCCGTGATGGCTGTGTGATGGAGAAGATCAAGCAGGGGGAAGACCCTGCTCATTTCACACCTACACTAAGCAAACGAACCGAAATTTTGTCCAAATATCTCGCAGAACTGGAAGCCAAGCGGCAGGAGCTGGATGAGATTATCGCGATGACACGGGCGAAGTTGGAAGGATATCATGAGCTAGCGCAGGAGTAGGGGAGCTATGTGTTCTTGTTGAGGATACATTCCGTTCCATACATTTAGGATCATATGGGATCAAAAAGGTTAGCCGCATGGCTAGCCTTTTGATTGGTATGAGGAAGTCTATAGCTTCTGGTTAATGTATAGCTATGAATACAACACCCCTACTCCTTTTCTAAATTACATATCATTCTGTATATTCAGAGAATGACGCAGCAAACTTTAGCTACTATCTTGCACCAAACCGCTTGATCGCTTCTTCCGTCACGGGCTCAAAATAATTCACCAGATTCCCATCTGGATCACGAAACAGCATCGAGCGATTTCCCCACGGCATTGTCGTTGGTTCCTGCACCCACTGCTCTACCAGTGGCTGCAAGCGTACATACTCAGCGCCCAAATTATCAACGCGAAATTCTAAAATAACTGTACAATTACTTGCCGCCTCTACCGTATCCGTGCCAAATAGCTGCGCGGTCTGCGAATGCCCAATTGCCGATGTACAAGACGCCAGCACCAGCTCGGCAAATACAGGCATTAGTCGCTCGGCCTGCATCTCAAAGACTCTTTCATAAAACGATACCAGACGATCCAGATCGTCGGTAATGATACGTACAGAAGCAAAATTCCATCTAAATGTCCTTCAAATACACTCCGAGAGCGCAAGGAAATTAGAGCGAACGGATGGAAGAAGAAGAAACTCACCTTCCAAATAATGGGGTTAATCACATTGATTTGGGTGTTTTTCTGGGTAAGGATATTTTATTTTCAACTAGCCTCACAGGTTTTATAAAAATATAGCATAATATTAGGTTACAACCTTTAAACAGGAACTTATGTTCTGTATAATGGAACTTATACATAGATTTAAAATTTAGAAGAAAGGAAAGTTAGTTCATATAAATCTTTAATAACTCCTCATAGCTAATATTAATTTCACGAGAGGACAAACGATCTTTGCGAGATCTCCATAATCTGTCTATTAATTCTTTTTTAGACTCTCCAATTCCGTAATGAAGGTGACGATGACATAATGGGCATAAAGCTACAATATTTTCCTCAACATCCAAACTTGCTGAAGGGAAACGAGACTGTTGGGAAACAGGTACAAGATGATGAGACTCAACATAAGGTCTGCCTGTAACGCTAATAAAAGTATTATGATTGGGATCTACTTCACATCTATATCCTGCAGATTCTTGTGCTTTCAATCCTATTGACGCGTTCCGATTATATTTTAAAACAGAAGATACTATAGGTAGCCTAACTGCAGCAGCTCCTATTTGTCTTTGATACTCAAAATCTTCATCATCAATCTTTTCTTGAGCTTCAAAGCGAACGACTTTCTTATCATTTTCATGTATAGCTTGAATAGCACTATCCCAATTAGCTCTACTGCTCCAACCAATATGAAGAAGTGTTTCACCTGAACGAGTAAATATGAACCAAATATCTCCACTTCTAGGGGAAAATTCACCACTTTTAAAATATAATCGAAGTTCATTACCTGTTTCTTTAGGATGAACTACAGCCAATGAAGTTTGATATTCCTGGTTATTTGAATTATGGACAGTAAATTGTTTATATCTAGAAACGTCATCAATTAAAGAATGTCCAACTCTTCGTACTATCGACGAAGAATTATACACTGAATAAAGTATATTTTTTTCATCTCGATCAATAGTCACACTTTTATCTCCCGTAGCTTCTCTATCTGTAACTTCTGAATAAGCCCCTGCATTAGCATTATAGATTCTCATAAGTTCTGCGGTGAATTTTGGCAAGTCGTCTCTACCTTTCATAGTTTAATAGGTTAAAATAAAGTATATATTAATCTAAAAAGCCATCAAATAAAACTCATTCTATAAACGAAAAGATAAATTATTAATTATTTGTTTTATCTAAAGTTACTAACTACTTTCAGATCAATATAGAGTATAATTATTAGGTACGTGTTACTCTATTCCAAATTAAGAGATAGCACAAGGAAAGGAGTTCAAGATGTACAAAGTTCTCGATTTATTCTCTGGTTGCGGAGGATTAAGTGAAGGGTTTCTCCAAGCAGGATTTGATGTTTCTGTTTCCGTAGAAATTGATCAAAAAGCATGTATAACACAACAACAAAATCATCCTGAAACTTTCATTATTCAAGGGGATTTAACTGAACTTACGCCAGAGCTGCTTACATCACAAAGTGGAAAGTCTCAGTTTGATCTTATTATAGGTGGTCCACCATGTCAGGGATTTTCCATGATCGGAACACGCCTTGGAACAAGCAAATCTTTTGGAGAGTTTGGAGAGGATCCTCGAAATAAGCTATATAAAGAGTTTGTAAAATATGTACGCCACTTTCAACCTAAAATGTTTTTAATGGAGAATGTTCCAGGTCTTTATTCTATGCATAAAGGATCTGTTAAAGAAAATATCGAACAAGATTTTGAATATGATGATCCCGAGGGCAATTTTATTGGATATAATGTTACAACAGATATAGTTAGAGCAGTAGAGTTTGGTGTTCCTCAAAATCGTGAACGAGTTATCTTTTTAGGAGTACGGAAAGATTTAAATACCTCTATTAGCCATCCAACTCCAATTTATGGCGAAGGAAGTTACTTCACAGTAAAAGATGCTATTAGTGATCTTCCTGAGTTAGGTGTTAAAGATGGTCAACATTGTATGCCTTTCACAAGCAAAAAAAGAAGTGGCTATTTACAAAAGCTGAATTCTAATTCTAAGAAACTAAAGCGAGCTAACAACTATAAGAATGGCTATTTATACAATCATGTTTCTCGTTATCAGAACGATCGAGATAGGGAATTATTTCGCATTTTGAAACCATTTCAAAATCTTAAACACTTAGATCCAGACCAAATTCCGATTAGGCTTCGCAAAGGCTTTAATGATTTTTATCGTAAAATCGATTTTGATCGTCCTTCGCCAACGATTATTGCTCACTTACACAAGGATGGTTTAGCTTTTATTCATCCAGATAGTAAGCAGGCTAGATCAATTTCTGTTAGAGAAGCAGCTAGATTACAAAGCTTTCCGGATAACTTTATTTTTCCAGGTCCATTAACTGCAATGTTTAAACAAATTGGAAATGCTGTGCCACCATTATTGGCCTATCACTTAGCTTGTCATATGAAAGATTTATTGAAACAGCTTGGTTACGAAGAACTTCCGTATCAACAACAACTAGCATTTAATATTTGAATTGATATTTAGTAGAATAAAGAGAGCCTTTCAGGCTCTCTTTTGTCTATATAAAGCAAAATAAGGTTGTATGTTTTACATTATGCATAATACTAAAACAAAATGTATGAAGTGTAGATAAACATATAATACATATCTTACTATAAAAAAATCGGCATTATATTGTACTCAAGTCTATTAAAACAAAATACTTTCTGTAATAACTTATGAATATAAAATATACAAAAATCCAGCATCCCAGTTGGCCTTTAAGTCAAGTCCTGGTATACATACTAACCTTTCTCTTATGAATATAGCTACTATCTTGCACCAAACCGCTCCATCGCTTCTTCCGTCACGGGCTCAAACCAATTCACCAGATTCCCATCTGGATCACGAAATAGCATCGAACGATTTCCCCACGGCATTGTCGTTGGTTCCTGCACCCACTGCTCTACCAGCGGCTGCAAGCGCACATACTCAGCGTCCAAATGATCCACTCGAAATTCTAAAATGACCGTGCGATTACTCGCCGCCTCTACCGTATCCGTGCCAAATAGCTGCGCGGTCTGCGAATGCCCAATTGCCAGTGTACAAGACGGCAGCACCAGCTCGGCAAATACAGGCGCTAGTCGCTCGGCCTGCATCTCAAATACTTTTTCATAGAACGATACCAGACGATCCAGATCGTCGGTAATGATACGTACAGAAGCAAAATTCATCGTTTATTTAACATCCTTTCTCGTGGTGCATGGGATTGAACGATAGTAAGGTCATAGATGTATCCAGATGCGGTTACGCCTCACCCTCTCGCTATACAACTCATTATAAAAAAAGGCTACTGACAACGTACTGTCAGTAGCCTTTTTGGAATATTCATTGGATATTTGCTGTATTTAGCTAACTTCAATGGCTGAGTTGATCGTATTCATAATTTGCGTATAGTTCGTCGTAAATAATATGTAGTTCTGTGTCTTCGTCTGAATCGCTACTCGATCCGTTGTTCCATAAGGCGTCCCGATACGAATCGCATCTGCTTCCTTGCCACCATACGTATCGTCCAGCGAGACGCTGACAATATCGGCAACCGGAATGACGATTTTGCTGAGTTGATACTTGATAATGATATCCTGGTCTACTTTCTTTACATCGAGTCCTAGCATGTTGAGGTTCCTCCTTTGGGTAAAACAGGGATACGTATATGATATCATAAGTGGGAGGAAAATCCATTTTGAGCGCGACAGTCCATAGATGGAGATAAAGGAGAGGCGAATCGACATATGAAGACTTCACTTCGCAATATCATTGTACATGATCAAAAGTTTGTATACTGGTACACCAGCGGTGCTTGTTTCACCTTGAATCTTTCTGTTAAGGGCAATAAAAATAGTACAATCACTTTGTTGTTCCAGGCAACATCACCTCCTGAGAAGCCTTATACGTTCTGGGCATTTTACGATATTACTGCACAGCAGAATGAGTCAGAGGTGATCGTTCACGTAGCCCGACCCAAGCATATCGCTGAGATTCTTGCATATTTGTTAGATCAGCGACCTGAGCTATGGCTCAAAGGAAAGCCTCAGATTATCGAATCCGGGTGGGGGATTTTAGAGGAGATGGGCTATGCTGATCTGAAGCCAGTATGGGTTACGGAGTGGTAGTACAATTTTAGATAAAGATATACGAGCTTCTAAGTATATTTATAAACAAAAAGCTCTCCAGATCGGAGAGCTCATGTAATCACGATTCTAAATTCAATACTCGTATCTATTCAGTAAAGAATGATACTAAGCAGCCTAAGACTAAAATCTACAGCGCCTTAATCAATTCCTCCAGCTCATCCACCAACACTTTCGCCTTCTCAAAATTTGTATCCTTCAGCGCCAGCTCGATCTGCATCTCGACTGCCTTCTTCTTCTCTTCCGCTTGCAAATAATCCTTACTAAAATGACTTGCATAGATCATCTGTCTAAATTTCCGCATGCTCATCTTCCGAATCGTCTTATTATCGATGATCAGCACATAGTCCATTCCATTCACAACCGAGTAAAAGTCATGGGAGATCATCACAATCGCGCCTGTATACTCGACAATTGCCTTCTCCAGTGCGATCTGCGTGTAAATATCCAGATGACTGGTCGGCTCATCGAGCAGCAACAGATTCGCTCCGCTTGCAGCCACTTTTGCCAGTTGTAGAATATTCTTTTCACCGCCGGATAGCGATTCGATCTTCTGATTCAGGATTTCGCCCTCGAAGCCGTGTGTAGCGAGGTAGGCACGCACATCATCATACGTTGCGAATCCGGCTTCGATGAACTCGTGCAGCATCGTATTGGAGCCTTGCAGCGTTTCGTCCTGTAGCTGCGACAGGTAGGCTACCTTGGCATCGGTATGGATCGTAATTGATTCATGGTTGTTTTTGGCAATGTCGCGTAGCAATGTCGTTTTTCCCGTTCCATTGGCACCGATGATCGCGACTTTATCCGTTGCGCCGATCTCAAAGCTTACGTTTTCCAGCAGTAGCTCATCGAAGGCAGCGCCGTAGCTTTGCACGCTCACCACGACTGTATCCTCGGTCAGTGGCTTCTCCAGCTCAAAATGAATCGTTGGCTGCTTCACATCAACGAATGGTGCTTTGATGCGGCTCGCTTCCAGGCGTTCCTGTAGCTTCATTCTTGCCTTCAGCGCTCTACCACGCGATTCATCTGAATTGTAGGTCGCAATCGTACGCAGATTATCGATAAGCGCCTCATTACGTGCCACTTCCTCGGCTTCTGCAACGGCAATCTCCTGCATCTCGATCTTCGTCTGTAGCAAGGAGAAGTTATAGTCGATATAGCGTCCGTCGAACTCCTGTAGCTCTTTGTTTTCCAGATGAATGATTTTATTGAAGCAATGATTCAACAGGTAGCGGTTGTGCGTTACGACCAGCAGCATCCCTTTATGGGAATTGATCAGCTTTTTGAGTGCATTCAGGTTCTCAAAGTCCAGAAATACATCCGGCTCGTCCATAATCATCAGATCGGGGCGACCCAGCATTTCCTTCATCACCTGCACCAGCTTGAATTCGCCGCCGCTCAAGGAGGAGACATCCGTGTCTTTGAGCTTCATCAGATTAGCCAGATTAAGCTGCTTGTTGATCGTATTTTCAAAATTATGCCCATCCACTGCATCGAATGCGTCCAGCGCCAGCTGGCAGCGTTCCATCAGCGCATCCATATCGTCTGTCGTTTCCATCTCTGCGTAGATCGCGTTGATCTCATTTTGCATCTTGATAAAGGTTTCCCCGATATATTCAAACACCGTCATCGTTTCTGCTCGATCGACCTGTGAGAACTGGCTGACATATCCAATCGTGCAAGCTGGATCGATCTCTAGCTTGCCATCGAACAGGTAGTTATTGGGCTCCAGCAGAATATCGACCAGTGTGCTTTTGCCACTGCCGCTCGTTCCGATAAAGGCGCAATGCTGCCCTTCTTCCAGTGTAAAAGAAATATTCGTATACAATTCCTTCTGCGGGAACGAGAAGGACAGGTTATCAACTTTAATCATTTGTGTTACCTTTCTTTGCAGCTAAAATGGGGGTGAACCTCGGATGTACTGCATAACATCCCGTTTGCGTGTGCCACACCTCAGAGTACCACTGTTTATGGGGGAGTACAATGGATTTGTGAAGGTAAACCATGTATCTTTTTTATCGCTATAGGTCTTGCAGCAATGACGTATCCAAATTCGCTCTACCCAGATACCCACTGCATAGAACAGGACGCTCGGCGATCTCATAAAATTTCTTCATATCCATAGCATCGTTCCGACCCCACACCTCAAATGAATCGAATTCTTCCTTCGAAATCTGATGGTACTCCGGTGTATCGGTAAAGCCCGTTAACACTTCATACGCATAAATATCCTCACCAAATTTACCGACAGAGTGGTATCCGCCTTCCTTCAGGCGCATATACTCTTTGTAGTGGAAGCTCATGATGATCACGTGTCCTTTCGTTGTGTGAAGGTATGTAATTGCTCAATCTATATCTTTTCAAAGATCATCTATTGTTAAGGATAGGAGCTACGTATAACGCCTGCTTAATGAATGGAGAGCCTTTCGTGTTTACTTACAAATCCTGCAATCGCGACGTATCCAAATACTCGCTCCCCAGATAACCACCGCACAGTGCAGGTCGATTCTTAATCTCATAAAACTTCTTCATATCCATTGGCTCCTGCTGCCCCCAGCTCTCAAACGAATCGAATTCTTCCTTCGAAATCTGGTGATACTCCGGGGAATCCGCCACGCCAGTTAGAATCTCATAGGCATAGATATCCTCGCCAAACTTGCCTACGGATTGATATCTGCCCTTTTTTAAACGAACATAGTCGGTGTATCGGAAAGTCATGATGATCACGCTACCTTTCGCTATTTGCTAATGCG
This sequence comes from Paenibacillus hunanensis, assembly GCF_034055775.1. Classification (NCBI taxonomy): domain Bacteria; kingdom Bacillati; phylum Bacillota; class Bacilli; order Caryophanales; family Paenibacillaceae; genus Paenibacillus; species Paenibacillus hunanensis. The sequence goes on from NZ_CP139194.1 coordinate 5,622,882, forward strand.
GTTCCGGTATAAAACAATTTCAAAAACGCTCCAAAATCAAAAGTCGATCGATCCGTTACTCCTTGTTATAATCGATCCTGCCCCGCTAACGATCACCCTCAAGAAAACTGCCAGAAGCCTGCAACAGACTGCGTGATCTCATTCTTCTCTATTTTAGCGTACACATATAACGCACCAAAACCGAACGGATAACTGCCGTCTTCCGCGAGCAATGTTTCCGGGTAGCCCTCCTCGTCCACTTGCAAGAAGAACGAGAACGATTGCTGCTGTAGCTCGGCTGTGTAATAGTCCTCCTGCTGGATTAACCTTGGCGTACCACCTACTTTGATCAGAAAAGGCAATTCTATTGATTCGCGATCACTAATCACTTTCCCTTGAGAAATGCTGTGCTTGATCAGACTGGGATGCGTAAATGTATCCTTACTACTCTCGGGTGAAATCGAATGCTCAATCACCTTGATCGCACAATCCGGATAGATATTATGCTCCACATACTCGTCATAATCCTTCGGGATAAAAATCGAAATCATCTTCTCTGGCTGAAACGGATGGCGCAAACTCAGGTAAAAGAGGTAGCCTGAGCGTTCCCGATGTATAGGAATAGCTTGTTGCTGATCAATGAGATTATTTTTATTTTCATCGTCAAAATATGCTGGCGCATTCCCGCCGATCCAGCCTGCTGCATCTTCATTCGATACCTCTGCTTGTGCATGATACACTATGCAGTCTGTTCTGTGCTCTAGTATAGGAATGGGATTCTTCATCGTTATTGTCCAACTCCTCCATTAAGAATGTAATAGGGTGTGATTGAGGCGAACTGTAACCTGGGATAGCCATGCAGTGTAGCTTCTGAATAGGTTGGATGTACATATGATATGTTATGTGTGATATGCCTTTTATATGAGAAGATAGCTACGTTCATCCCCATACGCCTGCTCTACTCTCCATACAATAACTTACTTCGCTGAACTCAGCTTGTTTTATTATCCGGTATTATCATTGTACGCTTCGGATGAACCTATACGCACGGAAATGCTCCCCCTACGCTACCTTAACTATCTTCATCTATCCCTACATCCGGGCGACCTACTCCCGACAGGGATCAATAATCGAATACTCACTTTCTTCTACATACGAGTCGAAAGCCTCCACACCCTCTTGCAAAATCAGGCTAGCTTCCTGCGTAGTGATCGGCACTGCCCAGATCATCTGAATAACTTCTTCTCCCACATGAATGGTCTCCAGCTCCTCACTCTCTCCCCTCAGCTCATCCAGTAAAAGCGCTCTGGTTGACCAGTTATCCGGGGCAAGCTCGCTTTCTCCCATCATCCGGGGGATGCGAGAATCTGGAGCCACCTCAATATGATGCACGAGCAGATCACACATATATGTAAATATCCGCTCAGCCGATTCGTCTCCCAAATCCGCTGTCAGCGCAAGCATCCACTCCGTACCGATCGATTGCACATTAGAACGAAGCGTATTGGATAATCCAACCGTCGCAAATCTAGCGATATCGTCCTCATCAGCTGCCGGAAAATAATAAATCTCCACATGAATGGCTCGATCTGGATGATTCAGCAGCACTCGATAGGCTGGCATCGACCACTCCCGAATATATGCACCCAGAATGATCGATCTTCGAATATCGAATGCCAATTGTTGCTCTGGATTGGATTCAGTCACCATATTCAGCACACCCTCACTTTTCTGCATGATCGGTTGGAAGACCAATCTATGTTCATTACACCACTTCTTCATTATGGAGGAATAAGCCCAACTCAACAATAAAAGCTCAAGCCGTTAGTCTGCTTGAGCTTTATTCTTTTGTAATACGCTGTATTGCTTGCCCGTCTAGCTCTTCAACTCACTATTTATAATCATTCACAGGCCCTTCATCCATAAGCACCTCAACCATACCCGAATATCCCATTCGGAGCATGGGACGGTATTCCGAGTTTGGCTCACTGTATAGCTCCAGCGGGCTGATGATCACGCCATCTGCTGTATTTTGCAGGATGCCGGGCACGCAGGTATAGATTTTATCGTTATTGTTCGCGTTCTTAGACGATATCGTGACTGATGTTCCGCGATGATTATCAATGCTCATCGATACCTTATAGCGGTAAAATGACCCCGTTCCATTCGACTGTGCTGAGTATACGACAGGCACTACAGCCAGAATATCATCTCGTAGTCGTAGCTTAATAACCTCTGTTTTGGTTGCCTGATTGCTTCGACCGACATCCCCCATATGCTCGACCGCACCGTTACCAAAGCTTTGCAGTGGCGGCACATCCTCCGCACCGAACATCGCGACATCGATCTGCTCGCCAGACTTCGTATAGACGAGTGCGTAAATATCGTAATCGGTTCCCGTTTCCCACGATACGGTCGCAGTGATCTCTGGCGTTTTCTCGATAATGACGGACTTCTGCCCTTTTTCAAGATTGACCTTGCCTGTAACCTTTTGCAGATTGATGGAGGAAGGCAATGGCTGATTATTGGGAGTTGCGGCAGGTGATGCAGTCGATAGTGTAGGAACGGACGAAGGCGAAGCAGACGACTCAGAAGTCAGGGTAGACTGCTTTGCCGCTTGAATAGATGGAGACGTATGACCGGCACTCGGCTGCGGTGCGGTTGACGAAGACGGTTCATTCGCTTCCACCTCAACCCCATAGTTGATGCACAATCCTTCCAGACCTGAATCGAATCCACGCCAGATCGATTTGACCTTTGTCCCACCATTACGCAAATACAGCTCCAGCACAATAATACCGTTCTCGCTCTGGAAGCTAGATGGATGGAGCTGAATGATATCATTGCTGGTAGCAACTTCAGCTATTAGATTGCTTACATTCGCAAATCCAGTACCGTTATCCTCGGTTAAGGTCACCGCTATTTTAGCAATGCCAGCAGGAGCCTTGTCCATATCAAAGTGAAGCTTATGTACCTTCGTATTGCCAATTTGCTCGGACGGTAACAGCGTCGCTACCCCTGTAGCGCTAGTTGGCTGATTGTAAAAAATAATGCCGCTATCTCCCTGAACTTTATCCTGATCGGTAAGAAGAAACGCGGTTAGGGAGACGTCGATAGCAGGAGAAATGTCGTGGCTGATCGTGATATGACCGCTCGCCGTAGTCAAACTCGTATTGGCACCCATTGGAAGAACTTGATTCATGCAAACCGACTCCCGTTCATATATGGTTTGTATTCAACTGGGTTCTTTACACATCAATCATTAAGCATCGAGTATCTACATTCAAAATATGTACTGATTCACCTATAGTAACACAGGAAGATCATAGTTGGGATATACATAAATATACAGGAGGAAGATTGTTCTCATAGCATGATTTTGTTGCATCAACTACGACTCTTGATCACCTTGTTCCACGCATCAAAATATTCACTGATCGACGAATAACGATCTTCTTTTCTCACACTAACTGCCTTCAATGCAATCTGAAATAGCTGCTCACCTGCTTGCCATGTCGCCTGGTTCCGCTGGGTTCCACCACCGAACAATTGAAAGGCAGTAGCGCCCATCAGGAATACATTGGATCGCTCATCGATCTCTGCGCCTAGCTCAAGCTCCTCTGGAGACATATAGCGACTTGATCCCCACATACGTCCCATCGTATTGATGACTGGCTTTGGGGCATAAAATTCGATATCGCAAATTCTAGTCTCATTGACTGCAAAATCATACATCATACATCCATCATAAAAGTCTAACGCGATATATCTCTTTTCGTTGACATGAATATGAAATTGCACAATTGTCTCATACACCTTGAGCTTCTTGTCTAACGGCAGTGCCAGGAATTTCTCATGCGAAGCATACTGCCTGCCCATACAATTTCCTTCAAACCATTCAAATACCGTGACATAGCCACCCGAAATCTCCTTATGCTCGATAATCCCGATAAGAGTCGGATGCTGTAAATCCTCGTAAATAGCAACGGTAGATTGCAGCCGCTGGGTCGCCATATCTGGACGGGTATGACTATATACCGTTGCTGCACCTGCCACTTTTATAAAGAGCTTTCCTTGACTATTCTGCACACCAAAACAGATGTATCCAGAATCCTGACGATCAAATACAGCAAAGACCGTGCCATACTCCGCTAAAAAGCTAAAATCAAACTCTTCCTTCAATTCAAAGGTGATGCCATCGATCGCTTTCGTGATCATCATAGGCGACCTCCATATCTCATTTCGTCTTGTGTGCTGGGCGGGAGCTTATAAACTTTTCACCTTATGAAGGTGTACACTTTTCTTCCACCGATAATCTCAGGTTGATCCCGTAGATCGTTATCCAATTATGACACAAGACTAAACTATTGAGATAGAGAGATCGCCTATAACTACACATCACAAAATATTACAACTATTCTCATTCTATCGCAGTAACGAAGCAACAAGCAGCTTCACCTACGCATTCGACATCGCCGGTATCAGCGTTTCCCACTGCTCTCCATTCACTGTTCCGATAAAGCGATACACTGGCTGGTAATATCCTTTCGAATCATACGTATACGCAAGCTCATACTTTTCAATACGCAGGCGATCGCCTTTTTTCAGATTATTGTACACGTAGAAATCCCCTCCAAGAACTTGCGCATACGCCTGTACCGGACTTATGGCCTCCACCTTGCGCACATACTCATTCTGATTCATCACATAAAACAAATCACTAGGCGCGCCCTGGGCAGTGCTAGCAGGCATCAGCATGACCATTCCATTTGCAAAATCCGTTTCGCCGCCAGCAACAGCATCTACTGGCTTACGGATATCCCATCTCAGTGTGTTCTCATCCTGTGTGCTGAATGTAGTATTCTCAGGCAGAATATCATGATCCAGCATCCATTTTTCATAGAACGCTCTGTGCTTGGTTAGTTCTTCCTTGCTGAGCCTCATCTCTTCTCTATTCTCACTATACAACTGCCAGCCACCGTCCTTCAGGTTATAATTAAACGTGTACGGATTGCCACTATTGTCGGCAAATGACCAGATTCGGTTCATTCCATCCACTCGCTTTTCTTGCTGTTGAAGGCTGAAGGACTGCTGAACTAGCGCAGCCATACGCTCACCGTATTCCAGATTGTAAATACGATGATTGACATAGAGTGCAACCGGCTGCCCCTGCTCTGGAAGCTTAGCATCCAGTTGTACATCGACTCCGGTCATATTCTGCTTGATCGCTGGTCGAATCGAGAGGTTACCCAGTTCTTTGGACTGATACACGGCTAATGCACTGGTGAACAATATAACAAACGCCATCGGAATACATAGCGCAAGCCCTGTGGATTTGAAGTCTAGCTTTCGCTTCGCTATGCTGCTTAATATCGCCTGCATAACCAGGTAGCCTGCTACACTGCCGATCGTATTATGGAAAATATCATCTAACTCAAAAATCCCTCTTCCGCTCAGCATCTGGAGCAGCTCAATACCGATCGTTACACTGAGAGAAACGACGAGCACAGGCGTGAAGCGCTGCATTCGCATACTCAGCAGTGGCAGCAAAAAACCAAGCGGCATGAACATCATCATATTAAAAATAATAAGCTGAAATTCGCTGAGCGACCATTGATTCCAGGCACTCAGATAACCACTGAACAATCGAAAATTCACCCAGCCTTCAAAGTTGGCTCCCCTGCTGAATGTCGTTAACATCATCACCAGACCAAACCACATCATAAGCAAATAAGCTGCTACAAATTGCACTACTGAAAATCTTCTCTTGCCGCCCCTCTTGCGGTATACCATATACAAAAGGGAGATAACGCCTAAAAACACGAGTGCGATTACCAGTACCTTAGGTAGAAGTGGGAATAGTGTGCTAAGTATCCCTTGAATATCCATATGTGTACTCCCTTCCATTTCTCTGTATGAATATGAATGCGTTTCGCTATAAGGAAGACGCTACTTGTGCGTATTGTGTAACAGTTTCTTCAAAAAATGATGAATGGTTTTCGGTATGACCTTGATAGACGCAGTTGATCGCAATATATTCTAGCGCGTAGTAAGAGCAGAGTAAGCTTCGATCAGTATGCCTACATGCGTATATAAAATAAAAATCACTTCCTAAGATGAAGTGGTCTGCTTCATAACGACATCATAAATCATACTGCACATCTACAATCTCCTCCGTGTACAGGGTATATCCCCGACTAACTATGTTAAACTATGACCAAAGAGTCGCCCGTTCATCCCCACAAATGTATAACGAACAGCATTCCATATCGATAACCCGTACAAAGCATACTAGAAAGGAGCCTTCATGTACCGTTTCCCGAAGCATCTACTGAAGTCGTTATTCGTACCGATCCTGCCTGGTGCAATTCTAATCGCCCTGCTATTCTCGCTTGATTATTTCCAACTCCAGCTCGTCGAAAAATTCCTGCTATTTGCCGCTTTTATCATCGTTCCGCTGGTCATTGTACTGTTAAAATACGACGACAAGAACACCAGCCAGCGTATGATCTATACAGCGATCAAGTGGTTTCATTTCCCCGCAGCACTGCTTGCGCTAGCGTCTGTGATGAGCAGTACGATGTGGGGCTGGCAAGGTACAGCGCTACCAGGAGCGCTCTCCCTCGGCTGGCTTGTCCTCACCTTGCTACTTGGTATATATGGAATCATGACGATCATCGTACATAAGGGAAAAATAGCTGAATGGGCAATCGGTGCGGGACTGGTTTACTTTTTTATCGGCGGCTTGTGGTTCACGTTATATCAGTATCAATGGACGGTATTTCAGGCCACTCCAGCAACACATGCACTTAGCTCCATCCATTTTCATTTTTCGTCTGCGATTGTTCCTATTTTCATCGGTATGCTGGGGCGGATTATGACCAAGCGTAGCTGGTATCCATGGATCGTTGTCGTCGACATCATCGGGCCGATCCTGATCGCGATTGGGATGATCGTCTCGAAGCCACTGGAATACATCGGTGTTGCTCTATTTGCCTGTAATATTGTGATCTACACAACGTATCTGCTTACGTATTTGAAGCGGAATCCATTATATAAGAGGGCATCTGTCTTTCTCGTGCTTTCCTGTCTCGCCTTCTATACGGTGATCGTCATTTCCATGTTCTATCCCCTGCTGAAAAGAAAGTTTGCCTTAACGATATTGGACTTCATTCCAGTATATGGCGCGCTGCACGCGTTTGGATTTGTATTATGTGGGCTTGTAGGCTGGGTGTATATGGCAAGCTCGATGGATGCTAGAAGGGACAAGCTCGCTTACGAGAGCAGATGAGCAATTCCTTTTGCCCAATCATGAGAATATCGATGACTAGTGATCTATTAAAATCAACAGCCTTCGTCCCCCTACGTACAGGATGAAGGCTGTTTAACGATCATCATTGGATTGTATAGAACGCTATACTTGCACTTAGCTTCCACTTTCCTATATCTCTCATTCCATCTACTTTCTAGTATAATAATTCGATACAACCACCATTTTAAAAGTAGCCCGCCTGTAGCTGTGAAGCAAGCTGAAGGACTGGCTCAAGGTAGGCAGAAGGAGATGAATTATGGAATATCATGTAGCTGTACATGGGAATGATCGGCATTCAGGAACCGTAGAGCAGCCGCTTCGCACGATATCGCGTGCTGCTGCTGGAGCAGTGGCTGGCGATACTGTTATCGTTCATGCAGGTGTATACAGAGAATGGGTGAATCCGGCAAATGGAGGAACCGCAGAGCATCGCATCGTTTACCGCTCCGCAGGTGACGGCGAGGTCGTGATTACCGGAGCGGAACGGATCACCGACTGGAAGTCCGAAGGAGACGATGTATGGCGCGCCGAAGTACCGAATTCGATCTTTTCCGTGCGTAATCCGTTTGCAACCGAGCTGAGTGGAGACTGGTTATTTGACGGGGCGTTTCCTGTTCATCTGGGTGAAGTGTATCTGGACGGAAAATCGTTATACGAATGCGACAGTTTTGAAAGCGTTCGCAATCCAAAGGTATGGCAAGACGCCAAATATACTGACGATTCTCTACTGGTCTGGTATGCCGAAGTCAGCTCGACGACGACTACCATCTGGGCTACCTTTGGTGGAAAAGATCCTCGTCAGGAAAATGTAGAGATTAACGTGCGTCCGTACTGCTTCTGGCCAGATCAACCGGGGCGTAGCTATATCACCGTCAGTGGCTTCACGCTTCGTCAGGCTTCTCCCCAGTGGGCGCCACCAACAGATTATCAGGAAGGCTTGATCGGCCCTCACTGGAGCAAGGGCTGGATCATTGAAAACAATACGATCTGTGAATCAAAATGCGTAGGCATCAGTCTTGGCACCGCTATCGGTACAGGTCACCAGCCGCTAGAGAAGCAGAGCAAAGGCGGCACGCAGCGGGAGCAGGAAGTGATTTTACGCGCATTACATGCGGGCTGGCATAAGGATACGGTCGGCAGTCATATCGTTCGTGGTAATGTGATTCACGATTGCGAGCAGGCTGGCATTGTCGGTCATATGGGCGCAGCATTTAGCCAAATTGTAGGAAACCGCATCTACAATATTCATCACAAACGGCTTCGACATGGCGCAGAGGTTGCTGGCATCAAGCTGCATGCGGCGCTGGATACGCAGATTATGGAAAATAAGATCACTAGCTGCTACCGTGCGCTCTGGCTGGATTGGCAGGCACAGGGAACGCGAATTAGCCGCAATGTATTTTGGGATAACCTATCGGAAGACCTGTTCGTGGAGGTGTGTCACGGACCGTATATGGTCGATCATAATCTGTTCCTATCGCCGATGAATTTTAGAAATATGGCGCAAGGTGGGGCATTTGCTCATAATTTATTTGCAGGTCGATTTGTCGTTCGCTCTGAGGTTACGCGTGTGACGCCTTATCATTTTCCACATGAAACGGCGATGGCAGGGTACTCGAATATTACGGGTGGGGATGATCGGTATTACAATAATATCTTTATCGGCGATGGTGATGGGGAGAAGGAGCCTGTACCGATCACGTTTTTCGAGCATCTTCCGTTGAAGCCACGGGATAATGTTGGCGAGGATGGGAAGACGGTGATGGATGGGGTGCCGGACGATTCGATTTGTTACTTACATGCTGTGGGACTCGGTGGGTATGATCAGCATCCTAATTTCAAGGATAAGCGCTGGTGGGAATATACGAAAGAGGAGCTTATCGAGCTGGGAGATGCAGCGAAGGATTTCTTCATCGGGAATGCAGTGCTTCCGGTAGCGATGGGTGGCAATGTGTTCCTGAATGGGGCGGTTCCAAGTCGGCATGAAGCAGATGCGAAGACCGATGCGGCGAAGTACATACAGATTGATGTGGATTCTATGCATGATGAGGTGCGCGTTCGGGTTCAGATCGATGGGGCGGAACAACTTCAGGGACATTCTGCTGCTATGCGGGTTACGACCGATCTGCTGGGTAAGGCGTATCATGCGAATATGGGATTTGAGGAGCCGGATGGTTCGCCGTATCAGCTGGATGCGGATTTTATGGGAGTGAAGAGATCGGATGGGGCTGTTACACCGGGGCCTTTTGAATGGGCTGAGCATGGTGCAGTTGATAGTGGCAGTACAGTTGAATTTGAGATTTAATATTATGAGGGAAGATCCAGTCATTAGAGGTGGCTGGATCTTTTTTTATGAAGTGGTTGGTTATGCGATAACGCAGTAACTGTGGAGAAAGGTACAGACACGATGCATGCTAGTTATCGCCCAACATTAACAATCATCCTATCCCAGTCTGGCTCACTCGTCGCCGCTCGCACAAGGCAATCCGCACAATCGGCAAAAGACAATGTTCGCGTCATACTAATTCGTGCTGCTGGGCCTGCTACATAGTCTAGCGTAGCAGCCGTGTCACTCATTCCAGTTGGCCTGATAATGGTCCAGTTCAGACTGCTCTGCTGTACCGTATACTCGGCGATCCCTTTATCTTGGATCGCCTTCGAGAGTAAACGGCGATTAATACCCAGCAGACATCGATTACCGATCGTAAGCTCTCTCCCATCACTCAAGCCGACGCCGCTCTGCATAATAAGGCGCTGAACTCCATTACGCTGACACGCCTCCACAATATTTTGAGTCCCCTCAGACATCACCGTACCTGGAGAGAAATTGGCCGCAATCGCATTCGGAATACTTTTCGCCATGAACGTACCCGCTGGAGATGCTTTTGTTGGGCCTATGCAGCTAATAACCACATCGGTATCCGCAATAGCTTTCCCTATGCTGGTCGCGTCCAATACGTCTGCTTGCCGTGTACTCAATCGCTCTGCAGAAGCAATCCTTTCCGGTCTGCGTGCTACTGCTATAACCTCATGCCCTAATTCAAGCGCACGCTCGACTACTTTTCTTCCCGTTGCCCCCGTCGCTCCAATGACCGCAATTCTCATACATCCATTTCTCCTTTAACTTCTCAATATGATGTGCTTTTATTCCCGTATCTCGTAATGCTCACCCACTCCAAAATGCACACTAGTGCATTAAGTGTCATCTATGTATAATTGTATTCAGATATCGAATAGCTACAATTGCTAAAAAAGTGCATTACGTGCATTAGTTCACGAATCTTATATAATTGTGCATTTATTATGCTGGAAAGCAGGTGGCTCTTATGGCCTCTACGGTAGATCGAAGAGTGCGCAAATCTCAACAAGCGATCAAAAAGGCAATGATCGAGCTGTTGGTCGAACAAAGCTTCGATCAAATCACAATACAGGATATTGCCGACAGAGCAGATGTGAGTCGAAGAACGATCTATCTTCATTACACAGATAAATTCGACCTTCTGGATAAACTGATTGAAGAGCATATGGATGAACTACACCAACTGTGCGAATCAACAGAGGATGATGTCGATTATACCGAACCCGATGTATTGGTCGTATGGTTTGAATATTTGGAGCGCCATGCTTTATTCTTCTCTACAATGCTGGCGAGTACAGGAAGCCCTATTTTCCGTAATCGACTCTTGGAATTTTTCCTACAGGAGTTAGAAAAGGGAAGCGATCAGGAAATAACGGATGGTGTGAAGGTAGATATTCAATTTCTAGGAGCTGCAATCGTAGGGGTAGTGGAATGGTGGTTTAAAACGGACAGGTCGCTTGCACCGTCCATTATGGCGGAGCGAGTAGGAATATTGCTTGAGCGGAATTTGAAAGCGAATTTACCGCTTGCGTGAAGGAAAGTTAAACTAAAATGTACTGGCGCATTAAAAGAAACCAACTCCTCAATCAACGCTATACTTATTTATAATTTCTACTTGATAGATAAGGAATAAAGGTCTATATCATACTGCTTTTAAAAATATGTAGGAAGGTTCTATAAAATACGACTTCTAAAGATATATTTACAGACCATCCTATAAAGGATGACCTGTGAAAACTCCGATAGATCAGATTATGTTTGCTCCTGGCGCTGCTTATCACCGATAGCAATAAAGATAGCCGCACCTGCAAATGAAATTGCAAAGCTACCCGCGGCAAATACATATAGAACTTGAATACCGAGCGTATCCGCAATCCATCCACACAATAATAATGACACTCCATACAGAAGCGAAATTAGGGATGATTGAGCAGCAAAAATGGGCGGCAATTCCGAAGAAGGTACACTGGTTTGAATCAATGTACGTTCTGCCAGATCCTTGACGGATTGAGCAGCACCTAGAATCAGCATCACACTAAGTGCCAAAATAGGAATCGATGTATAACTAAATCCAAAGGTTATAATAGCGTAGCCTCCACTACCGATGAGGAGCATCCTACCTAGGTTTTGTATTTGCCCAGGCAAACGGCTCACTAGTAGACTAACGATTACAAACCCACCTAGATACGCCCCGTTGATCCATCCCCACCATATCTCCTCGGCATGTAGACGCTCACCTACGAATACAAGCAGGAAGGCTCCAGCAAATACCGCTCCGAACAACCCTTCCCAGATGTTCATCCAGAAGAGAAGACGCAGCTTAGGTACACGAAAATAGTGTTGCCAGCCGACATGAATCGAACTCCACCACGAAGTAGGTGGAGAGACTTCAAGGATAGCAGTTTCACTTTTGCGAATAAGAGAGGCAATGATCCACGCTGCACCGAGCAGTAGAGCTGAGATAACGACGACCAGCCCTGCACCGAGCCACGAAACGATAATAGCCCCAAGTGCCCATCCAGCAAGCGAGCAGGTTTGTATGACTCCATTTAGGAACCCGTTCGCCTGTAATAGTGAAGCTTCCGGTACGATTAAAGGAATCAATGATGATCTGACTGGCCCTGCAATTCCTTCTAGAATAGAGATGAAGAACACTATACTAACTAACAGCACAATGCTCAGTCGCTCGTGACTATACAGGAGAATGTACGCAGCGAGTAAACTTAGACCGATCGTTTGCCCCCTGAGGCAAATCGTCAGCAGATGACTCAACCGGAACTTAGGTGTGATGACAGGAGCAACGATGCTCCCTACCGTCATCCCCATCGATCTCAGCAAAGGATACAGAGCAGTAATGAATGCCGAACCGGAAAGGTTATATAATGTTACGACCAGTGCTAAAATATACCAGATATCGCCTAAAGTCGATAAAGCCTGACTCAGCCATAATCTATGGAACGATTTTGTAAGCATATTCCTCATCCTCCACGATATTCAGTTTTCATGTTGTGGAAAGATTGAGTACTTACAACGGCTTAGCCTCCGATCACAAAATTTATATTATTATAATACATATTGTCTTTCTACGTAAATATATCTAGTATCTCTGGATTAGCATCATCAACCTATTTTCACCCTTTTATGTAAAAACGCCCTATCCACCGATTCTCACGAATCAGTAAACAGGGCGCTTCTTTAAAAGCTTTATTCGCCATACACGGCAACATTTCTAGACGAATTCTTCTACCTCTTACTCCGGAATATAAGGCAAATCCAGCATCTTCGGCACATTAATCACATGCTGCTCCGTATACGTGCGAATACCCTCCACACCATACTCACGACCAATCCCGGATTGCTTGAAGCCGCCAAATGGGAAACGAACATCCAGCCCCTGCACCGCAGCCGTATTAATCATCGTCGTTCCAGCCTCCAGCTGACGCGCCACAGAGATCGCATCCTCTTCCTTGCCCCATACCGAGCTCGTCAATCCGTAAATGCTTTCATTATGCAGCTGAACCACCTGCTCTTCATCATCAAACGGCAAAATCGGAACCGTAGGGCCGAATTGCTCCTCCACTACAATCGGATCATGCGCATCACAACCCAGAACGAGCGTAGGTTGCAGATAATATCCTTCATCAAACCGCTTCTGATCCAAAATACGTCCAAGCGGAATCACCTTCGCGCCGCGCTGCTTCGCATCTTCAACCAGACTCAGCACGTAATCCCGTTGCTTCACATTATTAACCGGGCCGACTGTCGTCTCTGGATCGAACGCATCGCCGATACGAATCCAGCGATTTGCCGCCTCGATATACTTCTCCACAAACTGATCATAGATCGAGCGGTGCACATACACGCGCTTGGCGATCATGCAGATCTGACCTGTCGTGAGGAAATTGGAAACGACAATCCGGCGCATCGCACGCTCATCTTCAACGTCAAAGCTATCCAGGAAGATCGCCGCATCATTGCCGCCCAGCTCAAGCGTCATATCTTTGATCGTATCCGAAGCCGCCTTGATAATATGCTTCGCCGTTTCCGTACCGCCTGTAAAAGCGATCTTCGCCACATGTGGGTTCGTCGTCAGCTCCACACCCACATCCGCAGCTCCATGCACGACATTGATCACGCCTGCCGGGAATTCACTTGCGATAATCTCCGCTACTTTTGCTGCTGCGAGTGGTGCATACGGACTTGGTTTAAGTACGATCGTATTGCCCGCTAGCAAGGCAGGGGCGATCTTGATCGTAGACAGGGCAATCGGATAATTCCATGGGCTGATCGCCGCTACTACGCCGATCGGGTCATACGACAGAATCGTTTTGCCGTGATCATGCTCCTGAACCTCTTCCTTGAGAGCCGCTGCCGCTTCATTACATACAAACTCCATCCACATCAACGACACATAGATTTCGCCGTGTGCATCATATAGCGGCTTGCCATGCTCTCTGGATAGCAAATGCACGATTTCGTTCTCAGCTGCTCGAATCTTTTCAATCGCTTTACGCATGCTCGCGATGCGGTCCTCGATATCGGTTTTCTTCCATGTTTTGAACGCAGCTGCTGCCGCTTCGATCGCCTGGACAGCCTGCTCCTTCGTCGTCACAGGGAAATAGCCTACGATCTCGGACGGATTGGACGGATTCTCTCTGGCTGATTGAGAAACGGACGTTACATTCTGTCCATTAATCAACGCTTCAACGGTCACGATAGGAACAGCATGCTGATCTGCTTGAATTGTCATGTAATAACCCCTTTTTATCTAAATAGATTACGCCCATACCTCGTCTGCAATTTCCTTCACATAACGCAGCTTACGCCACTGCTGGTCTTCCGTTAAAATATTGCCCTCTTCCGTCGACGAAAATCCACATTGCGGGCTTAGACAAAGCTGCTCCAACGGTACATACGTAGCCGCTTCGGCAATCCGCGCCTTGATGTATTCTTTATCCTCAAGCTCGCCTGTTTTGGAGGTGAGCAGACCGAGTACGATTTTCAGGTCTTTGCGATTCACATGCTTCAAGGAATCAAAACTACCTGAACGCTCATCGTCAAATTCCAAAAATAATCCGTCTACATCCAGGCCACCAAAGATCACTTCAGAGGCATAATCATATCCGCCAGTCGAGAAATAGTTCGACTTATAATTGCCCCGACAAATATGCATCGTCACGACTAAATCCGCTGGCTTGTTCGCCAATGTTTCGTTAATCATGCGCTGCATCGTCTTCAGCTCTTGCGCTGGCTCCAATCCTTTAGCGCGCAGCTTATCATGGCCTGCTTCAGAGAACAGGTCTGCCCATGCCGTATCATCCAGTTGCAGGTAACGACAGCCTGCATCGTAGAACGCTTGAATCGCTTTTTGGTACGCTACGATCGTATCCTGCAAGAACGCCTCGCGATCTGTATACACATTCGCATCATTTTCTAAGCGATACAGCAGCATATTCGGACTCGGAATCGTCTGCTTTGCTACAGTATCACCTGCGTGCTGCTTGACGAACTTGAAATCCTCTACGAAAGGGTGCTTCGAAAAATCGACTTTGCCGACAACGCGAATCCCGCCTTTACGCGTCTGCATATTGTGGAATTTGGGCCCTTCGATCTGTTCATACAGCTCTACGCCATCCAGACCACCGAGAAAATCAAAATGCCACCAGCTTCGACGCAGCTCGCCATCTGTAACCGCGAGCACACCGTTCGCCTTCTGCTTTTCAATGATGCGGATAATTTCCTGATCTTCTACAGCTCGTAATTCCTCATGTGTGATGCTACCTACTTTATATTGTTCGCGCGCCTGACTCAAGTTGCCAGGACGTAAAAAGCTACCTACATGGTCGTGTCGGAATGGGATCATATGACTTGCTCCTTCTACCTTATTGTTCCTTTGAGTATAACATGAGGGAAGAAGAGTTCTGTCATATGAAAAAGGTATGTCTGGTCATATGGTGGGGCTATAGCAGATGAGCTAGATCGAATATTCTAAATAGAAAATAGTTCTAGCATACATATAAAGCTTAATGTATAGGGGATGATCAATTGGAGTTATAGCATTAGGGTCTAAAATGCTTCCGTGCTATCTTTGCGCGATGAAAAGTAATTTCCTCCTTCTGATCCCCATAGACAACCACCGCTTTAAAATCTAACCCGTTTAATAAAGGAGCTGGAATGGTCGTAACATCAATTATTGTGGTTTGATTGAGCTGACCTTCGATAGATCCATCGTAGACGTGAAAATATATTTTCACTTTCATATTGGGTTCTCCAGTTTCTCGACTTGCTTTATTTCGGATCAGCAATGTTGATTCTTTGGGAGCAGGCGTATTCGATTGGATCACATGTAGCTGAATATCGAATTGCTCAGAGTCGGTTTCATACTGCGAAGCATAATAAGATTCCGTTCCGGGCGGGACACAAGCTGTAGCTGCCAATACGAAAATCAGGCTGAACATGAAGGGGATTATTTTTTTGTACATAAAGATCACCTCCACTTTGTTAACGGTTACATTATTGGATAATTAGAGTTCTACAAAGAAAAAGGATTCTCTTCCATTCGTCACAAGAACAGATCACGAAGCTGCACTCGATAGATTCGATGCAACAAAACGCTATTGATCTTCAGACACTTCCAAGTTAAATATGACACAGCAATTTTCTAACGTGATCGATCTATGTGTAATCATATGGACAAAATTCTAAAATTAGTATACTTCTACTTCATAGCAAAACCTAATATATAAAATAAAACTGCGCCATGGATACGCAGTTTTACAGATCATTTTGAGTTGGAAGTTATGAATCAGTATCGTTGTCGCAGCTTCATTCTAGTAATAACCGCTTCAATAACAAGCAGATTCGGAATCCAACAAGCCCAGGCGACAATCCGAAACGCCGCTTCAAAATCGCCAAGCAGAATAGCCAGCGGCGCTAACAAGATGCGAAGCGTGACCGCTGAAAACGTAAGCGCATAACTGCGAAGTATCCATACTCTATGCGCCTGGACATCTTTGGCGATAATTTTTCTTACCGCAATTAGTGTAGTCGCAACCCACAATACATCGAGCGACATGAACCCAAGGCTAGAAATCCAGCCGCCTGTCGCAAACAGTGATAAATACACATTCACGATCCCACTAATCATAATCGAAGCAACATATCCATATCCCAATCGGCGATGCCAGCGTCTTCTGGCAGAGGTTGGCTTTATAAATAGCTGAAATGGCCCTATAACCAGGGCAAATACTGCGGTGAAAATATGGGCGTATAGCACATAGATCCATGGTTGAAGTTCAAAATTCGGTTTTGTTAATTTGAAAGACACAAGTCCAGCACTGCTCGCTTGAAGAACGCCGTACTGTATAATGGCGTATCCAGCAATTGCAAAGGCAAAAATGATCACGAGTGCTCGAAGCGTTTTATTTGCCATAGTAATAAGCCTCCTCCTTTAACTGTAGAAAAATAATTGATCACTTCGATCGGTAGAATGTTTAACCTAAGTATACGTGAAGGAATGCTATGGTCTTTGCCTTTTCCGGTGGAGTGTTTGCCTGATTCGATAGATTGTAAGTAGATGCTAAAGCTTAAAAAAGAAAAATCCGCTGGGCTGTATGCCTGCGGAAATTGAACATCTATTTATGTATGGGTTTCATTGCAACTATTGCCAGTTCTGACGTTACCTTGTGCCATCTCTAGTGAGAGAACAAGCGCAAATAAAAGTTTGACCACAATCCATACAATCATACATAAAGCCAAAACCACTCCTTATTATAGGAGTGGTCGATAGGAATCTCTCTTATTTCGCGTATATTGCACTATCCGTTCTCTATCCATTCCACTACGCATTAGCATCCAACATGGCAGGCATATTAATTTCTTTTACACAGGAAGCTTTGGAAAGGTTCATCACACATTTCACTAGAGAAACCATATCCTGAAGCGGAATCTGTGTGCCTTTGTGTTCAGTCAAGACTTTCTCCACTCCATCTTCTAGTGGAATCTGAGTTGCAATTTCCCCCGGATTGATACAGGTCACACCAATCTCATACTTCTTCACATGCTCTCTGAGCGCATTTCCAATCCCACGCAAACCGAACTTAGAAGCTGCAAATGAAACCTGCGTGAAATCATTATGTTCCAAACCTGCTGTAGAACCAATCAAGAAAATTTTAGCGTTATCTGACTGTTTGAGATTCGGTAACAGCTTCTGAATGCACGTAATCGCAGAGGTGACATTAATATTAATGATATTGACGATCTCAGCCGGATCATCCTGCTCAAAATCATAGTCATCTCGGAACCCTTTGCTCTCCCAGATCCCTACATTGTAGATCAATACGTCTAATCGAACATTATGTAATGCGTTCGCAATCAGATGACTAGCATCCGACTTCGCTAGATCCGCCTCAATCCAATATTTCTGGATACCATCTTCCACATCTAAAATGCGAGGACGTGTTCTAGAAACGACCCAAACCTGATCCCCTTGTTCTGGCAATCCTTGGACAAATGCCTCGCCTAATCCTTTGCTTGCTCCGAATATGATGAAGTTTTTCATAGGTTCTCCTTTGGGAATGGTAATTTTCTGCTAGAACGTAGCAAAACACTTACCGCTTGAAGTATAAACTACAATTCCATCCATCTAATACAGGTTGGACGAGTTTTCGTCTTGAAAAATTCTGTGCACGCATTCGTCATTTGTTGAACTGTAATAACCATTTCACTTGCTAACACTACTTCTGCGCCATAAATATTCTCGTAAAAGGTAACCGTTCCGCCCCTCATACTGTCATCACCGCAAGAAGCAAAAGTTCCCTGTTGTTCAGAATCTAAAAAATACAACACACAATAATCATCCCGTACAAAAGCACATAATTGAGAGACACCACTTTCTTCAAAGGTAAAAATAAACTGATTGGCATTATATGCTGGACGATTTTGAATAAACTCGACTACCTGCGCTTCTGTATTTATTACAATTTCTCCATTAAAATCATTGGCATACATTTGTAAGACCTACTTTCAGTAACATAAAAAAGGATGTTCTCACCTGTACAGTTCTTGAGGCACTCAAGCTACACTTTGTCTGAGAGCCGTTCTTGTTTTGCCTCATGTCCAATTTTTCTCACCTTACTTAATAAGGGTAATCAGATCCCTTTTCATTTGCAATTCTGCTGTCTTGAATTTTCTTTTTGTGTAATCAAAATGGAAATCCGATATGGTAACACTCGCTACTCCCGATCCATCATCAGCCACGCCTCCAGGCATCCAGTCAGATTGCAGTTCAGCTCTAACCCTACGGATTGTAACGATTTCCATAAACCTATTCAGCCGATTCACAACCGCATATTGTACAGGATCGTCACTTCTCCGTTCTATCACACCTGCCGCCGAAAAGAAATTCCGACATGTCGAATTCATACAAAAAAACGAGCCCGCTAAGGCTCGCTGAATGCATTGAAGTCGCTTTATCATTACATGTTCCTTATGCTTTTGCTGTATCTGTAATCTGCTCTTTAGATCCATCTACTTGTTAGATCGGATGGTTACTTCAATCCTGCCTGTGCCTTCGTGAGCAGCTTCCCACCTTGAAAAGCAATCACGGCATTGGAACCATCGCCAGCTGCACCTTTATAGCTGTACACGACCGTATTCTCCGTTTCACTTAGCGCTTCACCTTCGCCGCCTAGAATGTTGATGACCTCTTCTACGGACATGCCAACCTCCAGCTTCTTATACTGGGCAAACGTAATCAGCACCCCGTCCCCTTTTCCGGCAGAGCCATTATTGCCCGTGCTAGTCGATGTCTGGCTGTTCACACCTTGTCCAGCAGTAGCACCAGCTGTATCAAGTGCTGCCATCTTTTTCTCCAACGCAGCAATTTTCTGTGCCTGTTCATCACTTTTGATATCCTGTTCATTGAGCTTTTTCTCTAGCACTGTGATTTTGTCCTGCAACGCACTCGTGTCTACAGATGCAGCCGGAGTCGCCTCGGATCCACATGCGGATAGGAGCAGCATGGATAAGACCACACCGGTTCCACCAATTACTTTTTTGTTTAATAGATTCATCTTGAATCCCTCCATTTTCAGATTAGCTAGCCGGTTGTAACGCGATACCGCTATGATTTGCCTCAATGCTCTATGTAAACATATTGATATTAGTTTACCATACAAACTAATAATGTATCTGCACCTTTGGCTCTGAGACTTCTTGATTAGAAGCCCTTATGCAGCATTCATATAAAAAGAGTGGTCAGAAATTCTGATCACTCTCTATAAGTACCTGTTTCCAGTATCGACTTTAACTCACTCATAGCTTCCGTTCTGGTAGGAAAGTTTGTATTTGAGCGATTGGTCGAGAAGGTTACCATCCAAAAGTGATGGACGACGATAGTTACTTATGATACGGCTCTCCGTGATGAAGTTTTTCATAAAGTTCTCCTTTGGAGATGATAGTTTTTTGCTATAACGTGATAAAATTCTTGCCAGCTTTTACCTCATCAGACTGTTTAGAATTTATATGAATGTATGCTTACTTATAATATGGTTTCTGCATCGCGGCTAAGGGCTAATTCTATTACGCACAACATAATCTTTGACTAACTTGAATACTATAGAATTAATTGTATAAAGAAAAGACCTCCCGATACTATTTAAGGTCGGGAGGAAGTTTGGAATCAATGGGGGATATATTAGTGTTTTCATGCCATCTATGTGAATCGAGCAAAGAAGGAAGGCATGCTTTCCGGCGAAACAGGAACTGGATCATTGCTTGCACCTGATCTAGTGTAATATCCACTTTCAAAAATCGCGGCGCCATTATCACAGGTTATTTTGATAATAATAATTGATTTGGAATAATAGTTAACCATTCTTACTTTTGATCCAATTTGTCTCTTATAGTGCTCAGACATAGGCATACTATTAACAGCATTTTTGAATATTGCAAAATAGTCGTCATAGTTTCCTTTGTTAAACTCATTTACTTCTCCATCAACGCCAGTTATATAAAAAGAACCTACTTTTATTTGATCAGTTTTATATCTTTGAGATATTTTTAATGCATCTTCAACATTATCGGCCACACCAACAAGAACATATCCCACCGCATTTTTCCCTGCGTTTGCCATAGCTGTAAGGGTCTTATATATTTTCTTTAGCAGATCATCATTCCGTTCTCCTGTAGCTAAGTTATAAATACCCTGTTTAAAATCATATTGGCTATTTTCTGTATTAGATTGCTTCAGTAATGTTTCAACCTCGGTAGTATACGAATAATACATAGGATCACCATCAGTTCGACTTACAAAACTAGTGGTAAGAACGCCAACCGTCGCTGCCACTAGTTCAGTTTTTTCCTTACTGGTCCACCAGCCCCCACCTGAAGCAATATTCATTGTTCGACTACTAACAGAGTCAAGTTGATTATACAATCGATCGTAGTCTATTATTTTTTTTTCTTGTTTCACCAATAACTCATAAAGTGATAAAAATAAAACTTGAAAGTATCTTGGACCCTTATAAATCCTTGGACCAACAACATGTCCAATTATTGTTTTTGGACGATTGTGAAAAACTCTTTTAATCTCATCAAGCACATATAAAAATTGTTCTGAAAGTTTTTCTGGATTTACTGCTAATATTGCTTCTTCTAATCTTTTACCTCTTATCTCAGAGTCAACATTCCTAAACCCATAGTATTCATCCAAAACACTTACATTTGATGGAGGTAATGGGTTTAGAACCATTGCAGCTAACAAGTCTGCTACTTGTTCCTCATCCATTGAATGACGTAAGTCTTCTTTATTTATTATATTTTCTTTCACCCAAAATACGGACTCTGCATTTATTCCTGATCCGTTCATATCTTGGTTAATACTTATACCCTTCATATGAGAAAGCAATAGAATGTCATCATGGGAAACATCGCCGCGAATCTGTGTAGATAGTAATCTTACTAATTCAGCAAATTCACTAGTGGCTCCTGCTTGTCTTATTTCTTGCCTAGATAAGTGCTGGCCATTAGAATTAATTCTTCTAAATACTTCATCAATAACATTAGGATCACTTTCATTATAAATCGAATATGGTAACTCATAACTAACGATCCTGACACATATTGAGCGGTCTAGAATGGGTTGTTTTTGTTCCAAAGCTCCTTTATCCAGCAAGTCTTTTGTTATTGCAGTTGCTGTAAGATCAAAATAACACCCATTTTCAAGAGCGTACTCGTTTTCAATAAATGCGAAAATAGCATTTAAGCGTTGCATTCCATCAATTATTTCGTTTCTTACCAAGTCCTTATATCTATTTATTGAAAATAAGAACAAAGGTACTGGATATCCGTTGGCCAAAGAATCAATAAATGCTCTTTTTTCTGATACACCCCATACAAGTTTTCTTTGATATCTTCGATTAACCAAATAGAAATTATTGCGATAATCCTCATATGAACGTTCAACTACTTTTCCATTAATAATGGGTTGAGTGGCCATATATACCTCCAAGTTGTCTCGAATTTTTATTTTTTTAGTCATCTAGCTCTTTAATTATGCATATCAGGGTAGACTAGTCACAATTAATAATTAGCTATTACTTTTAAATATCCTTTATTTTGAAACTACTTAAAAATACTTCTAAACTGTCTATTTACTTATGATACGGCTCCCCCCGATTAATCTTCACCGCCCGATACACCTGCTCCACCAGCACCAATCGCATCAACTGATGCGGCAACGTCATCCGTCCAAAACAAAGTCGCTGCTGCGCTCTTTTCAGCACCTCATCCCCAATCCCATGACTCCCGCCGATCACAAATACCACATGGCTACTCCCATACGTCCCCAGCCGATCAATCTCCGCCGCCATCTCTTCCGAGCTCCACAGCTTCCCATCCAGCGTCAACGCCACCACATGTGCATCCGGCTTGATCTGCGCCAGAATCCGCTCACCTTCTTTATCCTTCACAATCTTCACTTCCGCATCACTCAGCGTATCCGGTGCCTTCTCATCGTTCACTTCCGTAATCTGAAACTTAATATATGGCGCCAGCCGCTTACTGTACTCCGCAATCCCCTGTACTAGATACTTCTCCTTCAACTTGCCTACGCCAATAATTTGAATATGCATCGCTCTCTACCCCTTTTCCTCATTCCATCATTCCTATGTAAAACAGTCTCCAACCAGACCATTCGCACTCCAAAACAATGTTCACTTCAACCCAGTATATCACTCACTACCAATCCATGAACTTCACTCACCAGCCGATTAGCTCATTATCTTCTAACCGGCTCCATTGCTAATAGTTCACCTACTAGAATTAATCCATCAATCAAAACCTGGCAAGTAACAGAAAATTTCTCTGCATAAAATATACACTCACACACCAACCCAATACCCGACATCATACTCACTTAGCCAATCTCCTAATTTAAAAACACCCCGCATGCTATATAAGTACTATATAAATTCAGCATAACAACATCAATCAACGCATCCTAAATTTCTAATCTTATAAAATATCGCATAAAGCAATAATCAAAATCTAACGTAAACATATACAACAAATATATATATTAAGCTAAACAACTCACTACTAACACCATCTGATTATGATCCCTTGTCCATAAGCTTCTTTCACTTATAAGCCACTTTTACTCATAAGCTATTTTCACTTGTTCACTATGCACTAGATTGCATGTAGATCTGAATCTATACGCTGGAACAGCGTACACTGCCGCCCTCACCCTAAAGTGATGAGGTTCTCGGCACTACAGAAACTCCATGTACCACTTAGACTTTAGCACTTAGCACTTGTTCAATGATGCACACGCTCGGAACGCAGGGAAGGAAATAAGGGGAAAGCACGCCTTTGGAGGGGCGGGAATCTACATTCCATCCCTCATCCGTAGATTCCCGCGGCTCCACCAAGTGCGTCCCCTTATTCCTTCCCGAAGTGTTCCAGCTCCCAACCAACCGAAGTATCACCCAAAGGGAACCCCACCACTCCCCCACAAATTGAAAACTCCCTCCACACCAACCACCAACAGGTTAGCGCAAAGGGAGCACTTGCCACTCCTATACATTCCTTTAATACTATCGGCACTACGGTTTCAATATTTAATACATTATTGGAATAATGTGTAAAATTATTTTCCTTTGACTGCCTTTGCTACGAGCGTTGCGTACACTCGTGCACCCGCTGGATTCACGTGCACGCCATCGGTTGCGAAGAAGCTATCCTGCCCCTTACTTGCGGAGTACCAATCGACTACGGTAATGCGATTGTCCTCTGCTGCCACTGCATTGATCGTATCGTTCACCAGACTTTCCCAGGCACGCGGTACACGGGTATTGACAAGTATGATTTTACGCGCACTGCTCAGCTCGTCCAGCAGATCCTCCAGCTGTTCACGGGTAAAGGAACCGTTGGTACCGAGCTCCAGAACGACCGTCGAGCCGAGATGACCACCGCGGCGAAGCTGACGGATCACGTCCGGTGCCTCGGTCATCTGGCGACCGACACGTCCGTCGATCGTGATGCCTGGCATCGTTTGAGTCAGATAATGCGCCACGTCGAGCATAACGGAGTCACCGATCGCAGTTACACCGTTACCGGATACGATCTCCTCCAGATTTTTCTTCGTAGCAGCGGCTGGTAACGATGGGGCTGGGGAATCCAGCTTTTGTCCATCACCGCTGGTCGAACCGGAATCGGTGCTGTCTGTATTATCTGCATTACCAGTATTCGTATCGTCACCAGATTTGGAATCGTCTGATGCATCGCTACCGTCTGTGCTGGAAGCATTCTTGTCTCCAGTATCTGTAGCACCCGACGCATCGTCATTGTTTTTACCAGTGTCCTTACTATCTGAGGATGTTTTCCCATCCGCATCTTTTTTACCATCTTCCGACTTCGTATCACCTGATCCGGAAGCATTTTTACCACCTGCTGCATCGCCTTCTTTGCCATCCTTGGTCGCATGCGACACATTGGTTGGTGACGTCGAGGACGAGCCGGTAATGAATACCGATTGTGGCTGTTGTTCTGCTTCTGCCGTTTCCGAAGCTGTACCCTTGGTCAGCAGATGACCGAGTACGGCTGCCGACAGGATAAATACCGCAGCAGACGAGCCACCGATGATCCAGCCGCGACGACTGCGCCAATTCGAGCTACCCACACGACCGAACGCATAGCGGAAGCCTTTGCGACGAATCGGCTGCTCGACGAAGCGCCATGACAGCTCGGCAAGCGCCAGACTGACAAGCACCTGCAATACCGCACGCATAACCGATGGCTCGCCGGTATCAACCTGCGGTGTACTCAGCGTAATAACGGGAAAGTGCCACAGGTACAAGCCGTATGAGCGCTGACCAAGCCAGCGCAGTGGCTTACAGCCTACCAGTACCGCCAGACGGCTTGCCGGATGCGCTAGGACAGCGATGAGGATCGCCGTGATAACCGAGACCAGTACCAGTCCACCACGATACAGGAATGGCTCATATTCGTTCGTGTGCCAGATCGACCACAGCAGCACGAGTAACGCAGCTAATCCTACACCGTCCAGCAGCGTTTGTGCTGGAGCGGATACATTTGCTTTTAGCTTCACACTAGGCCATACGATCGCCAGCGCGGAGCCGATCAGCAGGGCGAAGATGCGTGTGTCTGTACCGTAATAGACACGGCTCGGGTCAGAGCCCGGTACGTATAAGACTGCCATTAATAGTGCAGAGATAAGCGACAGACTCAGAATCCAGCCTGCCAGATTACCACGCTTCGGCAAGAATTTCAGACCGAGCATGAGCACGAATGGCCAGATCAAGTAGAACTGCTCCTCCACCGCCAGCGACCAGAGATGACCGAGTGGTGAAGCCGGTCCGAAGCTTTCAAAATACGATACCTTGTGGAAAATAAACCACCAGTTACTGATATACAAGAGTGCTGCTGGCACATCTCCCTGTAGTGCAGCCAGACGACCATGATCCCCGATCAGACACCACAGGGCCACAACCACGATCATCGCGTACATCGCTGGTAGCAAGCGACGTGCACGCCTTTTCCAGAAGTCGACCATATCAAATCGATGATTGCGTTCCCATTGACCTGCCAGTATGTCTGTGATCAGATAACCGGATAATACGAAAAATATGCCAACGCCGAGCAACCCACCAGGTGCCCAGTCCGTATTCAAATGGTATAAAATAACCGCCAGCACCGCGAATGCGCGGAGTCCATCCAGACCCGGCATATAACGATGCTGCTGGAGCGGCTTAGACATAATCCGTCCACCGCCCTCTATGTATATTCAAGCCGTTGACCACGGCGAGCTTGCAAAAGTTATCCTGCTCAAGCGTCAAGTGTTCCGTTCGTAGCGTCAGATCCTTGATGTCTTTCATATTCTTTTATCCTTTCCAGTGGTCACTCTCATTCCATGCATAGCCTCGCTTGCAGGAACCGACATGTCCCATTATATCCAAGTATGCAGAGTGAATCGTCTCAAACCAGTTAAAATAGGTTTACAGCACCGTCGTATTTTGTCATTTAGCATGATACTTTGTCATTTGCCATATTCGCGCGTCCAGCACTATGGTTCCGTTCGCAGGCACAGGAAAACAAGGACTCGGAAATTCCGATCCCTGCCCTGGCATTGCGTCATGATCTGTACGCGCTATTGAGAATGTGTAGCTAGTATAGAGTGTAATGTATCGCATTCGTATTCAATCGACCTCAAGCTGAACAAGCGTTCAGGCAGAAGTCGGTATCGTATAGCTAGATTCATGAGCGTTTCGGACTGGCAGGAAATCAGACAACGAGAAATTCGCCGTGCTGATCGCAATAGACACACTTCGCAGGTGGGTCCCAATCGGAAAATTCCGTTTCTTTCAGGTCGACCACATCAGGTGCATCCTCATATTCATCAACAAATGCCTCAAGTGCATCTTCTACGTGTTCTTTGCATACTACATACATTAATATTCATGCTCCCTTTTCCCGCAGCCATAGCGTTATAACGCTGACTGTTCCGTCGTTTCAGCTAGCAAATGCTCGCCTGATCGGGCTGCATTTGCTCGATTACGTGCACAATAGATGAATAATCCATCGTGCCTGCTTTTCTTTATGGTGTATATGATTCTCCAGCCTACCTGCTGAAGAGTCGATGATATGTTCAGTTAAAGCATATTCGGCATATGCTATCCCGCGCAGCCTTCATTTTAAACCGCTATAGTTTACGATTTCAATTTCAAACTAGCTGTACTGTATTACTTGCGCTCAGGCGCATCCTGCAAGGTAGCGATAGCTGTATCTTTTTTACCCTCGCGGTAATACGTTATTTTAATCGAATCGCCGATTTGTTTTTTATCATATAAATATTTGCGAAGCTCCAGTGTCGAGCCGATTTTTTGACCATCAAGCTGAACGATCACATCGTTTACTTTCAGTCCGGCATCCTTGGCAGGGCCGCTAACCTCCAGCACAACCGCGCCTTGGGTCACGTCATCGGGTAAACGAAGCTGTGGTGCATCGCTATTATCGTCTTCATCATAGGAGCGATAAGCTGACTCGTTATCCAGATCGATGCTGTACACACCCAGATAAGGACGGCTAATCTTGCCATGCTCCAGTAATTGCTGGACGTTTTGCATCACTTCATTGATCGGAATCGCGAAGCCTAAGCCTTCTACTCCGGTATCGGAAATTTTCATCGTATTGATACCAATCAGCTGACCGCGCATATTAACCAGTGCGCCGCCGCTATTGCCTTCATTAATCGCGGCATCGGTCTGAATCACATTTTGCTCCCAGTCGTAATTGCCATCCTGATTAAGCGATACGGGAATCAGACGGTTATCATAGCTCACAATGCCTGATGTCATCGTACCATTAAACCCGAGTGGATTGCCAATAGCGAGTACGGTCTCCCCGGGACGAAGCTGATCGGAGTTACCGATGGCGGCGATTTGATCGATATCTTTACCATCAACAGACAGCACCGCAATATCGCTAATAAAGTCCGCTCCGACGACCTTTGCCTTGAGCATCGTGCCATCGTTCAGCACTGCATCGACCTCATCCGCACCGGAAATCACATGATTGTTCGTGACGATATATGCCGTACCACCATCTTTGCGGAAAATTACACCTGAGCCGAGCGCGGATTCATCCAGCTTCGATATATCCGGCTCCTTGCCATCCTGATAATTCACAATACTCACTACAGCAGGCCGTACCTGCTGGGCAACCTGCACGATGTTATCGTACGGATTACCTGACGTTTGCTGAGTCGGTAGCAGGCTACTCGCGGTGGCTGCACCGGAATAATGATCATGATACAGAAACAGCCCGCCCATAATCGCACTGATCGTTACCGCACTCGTGACAGCACTAATTACCACCACGCGCACCGTAGACAGACCACGGCGTGCTGGCTCTTGAAAAGAGCGAAAGGATGCGTCTCGTCCACCCGACATGGCGTGGCGTTTCGATCTCCGTGATACCCGGGTGGAGTAGAATTCGTCATCAAATAGCGCCATGCTCATCGCTCCTCTGCTATATGCCTCAAACGTCATGCCATTACCATACTTTTTCTTACGGTACGGTAAGTCGCCCTTATTCTTGTTCCTGATCTTCGTTCAGCATATACGCTGATTGTTCGTTTACGTGCAACAGGCATACTGGCGATGTATCGCACAATAGCCGATCTGCCCTGCTATTTATAGTAGGCTCGCCTATTTACAATAGGCATCCTTTATATTCACTCCAAAATAGATCTGTGCACCTGTATTCGTATCCATACCTGTTTCAGGAGATACGGCACAAGGCACTTTTCCACTTTATACCATCCACTGCTTCGGTTCAAGCTTCGCCAATCGCATCCCACGGTGTAGGGCGATCATAGTATGTGTCACATAGCTTGAATTCATGCTCCTTGTAGAAGCAACCCCGACTTTCCATCGCATCGCGCACCGTCATTTTCGCCAGCTCCATCATATTGTGATCACGGCTCAAATGGGCTAGATAGGTGCGTTTCAGCTTTTTACTGAGCAGCTCGCTCAGTACTTCGCCTGCCGTATCATTAGACAGGTGACCAATATCGCTCAAAATGCGTCGCTTCGTATTCCACGGATAACGTCCCATACGCAGCATTTCAATATCGTGATTCGCTTCCAGCACGAGCACATCCGAATCGGTAATGCTCTGCATTACCTTATCGCTCACATAGCCGAGATCGGTAGCCAGACTGAGCTTCTGCTCTCCGTCTCGGAAAAAGTACCCGACCGGCTCTGCCGCATCATGCGAGATTCCGAATGATTCAATACGCAGTGAGCCAAAGCTTAGAAAATCGCCCGTCTGCATCACCTGCTTTTGCTCGGGTGTAATCTTACCTACTGCCTTTTCCATCGCCAGCCATGTTTTCTCGTTGGCGTAGATCGGCAAATTATATTTGCGTGCAACAGCACCCAGACCGCGAATATGATCGGAATGCTCATGTGTGATCAGAATACCTTCGAGCTGATCACCGGTAAAATCGCGCTCCTTCATCAATTCATCGATCCGTTTTGCACTCAGTCCTGCATCGATCAGCAGGGCTGCATCTTTGTTGCGAACGATTGTGGCATTGCCAGTCGAACCGCTCGATAATACTGTAAATTGTATGCCAGTGCCTATCATGCGTGTCTACTCCTCATTTTCTGCCGCTGGGGTTGTCGTAACCTCCCCGGTAATACCCTGTACATAGTAAAAGGCTCCGCTCTCCAGTGCGATACGCCATACCGGCACCGCAAGCTGAATGTTGTCGCCGATTGTTTGTCCATAATAACCAAGCGTAATATCTTTAACGACTGCGCCTTCAGGCAGATCGTTTTCAATGACAGTTCCAAGTGCAGTGGAAGCCGATAAAATTTCCTGATTCGGCTTGCTCGCACGATCCTGCTCCAGCGTGAAGCGTGGAGCGGTGTAAGAAATAATCTTCTGATTACTATAATACAGCTCCAGATTCATATTAAACAGGGGTAAATCATTATTTATCAACGGATGCAGAACAAAAATGCTCTGTTTGGCAATTAATGCATCATATTGATATTGTCCTATATTCGGAATCTGTGATGCAAGCTGTACAGCAAGCTCATCCTCATTAAAAATAAGCTGACTATCCACCGGACGCTGAAGCGGAACAGGCTGATTGCCAGAGGATGTCATATGCTGATATGGGATCGGTGCCAGCATCGGCGTCTCGCGTGGAATCTGAGCCGTGACCTGAATTCGCTTATTCTCCAGCGCACGCTGTGCACTTTCACTGAGCGAGGCGATATCCAGATTAGACTGCGCCTGATCACGGACATCCATCCAGAGCTGGTAGCCCAATACGATATTGAGTAATAAAAAAGCACTGATCAGTACACTTTTGGCTCGTCCCCAATCCATCGTCTTCCTCCTGCCTGTCCATCAGCCTGCGTCGGCTGTGGAATGAATCGATTTTTTAAAGCACAGGCATTGCTGATGTGCTGGCGTATCCAGCCTATCAGCGTCTGCCTGTGCGTATAGATGCTTATTCTTTTTACTTTTCATACTTAATCTATTGCTTACGTCTATTTATTGCGATGCGCTTGCAGTTAGAAATTGTGTGCTGCCATCCTGTAACTTCGCCATCCAGACTGGAGTCAGCACGACTACGCCGTTACCAAGTGATGGACGATACACAGGCGATAGATCGACAATCTGCTTGCCAACCGGAATCTGTGTCTTGATCATTTGCAGTAGCTGCTGTCCAGCAGGTAGCTGTCGTAGCTGGGTCGTGGTATTGCCTTGCCCTGCTGCACCGTTCGCTGAAGCTGCTCCTGATGACGATGCAGCGGATGTCGTCTCGGTCTGTGTTGGATTCGCTGCCAGATACAGCATGGAGCGCTCATAGGTCGATACGGTATTACGCTCTACGCCAAGGCGCATATAGCCGAATTTGAATGCATCGGTTTCCATGATCGGGTAAGAGCGATAATACTGACGGAACACAAAGCCGTTTTTATCACTACTGCTTGTCCCCATACTTAGCGTATACATGCCCGGCCATCCACCATGCTGATTAACAAAATCAACTGCCGACAGCACATTATCACTCACATTGTTCGTGCCCGATGTAGGCGCGGTCGGATCGGTATAGATCATCCAGCGCTGACGGGTGTCCACCTGTAAGCTGCGTTTACTGTCGGTATAGATTTCGATCCCATTTTCTTCATTAATATTACGTGTCGCACCGGGATCGAAGAACAGATTGCGCTGCATCTGTTCGGTGGTCAGACTATCCAGAGTTAATGTTACGTTCGGTGCAGTAATCGCTGTACGCGGCAGATAATAGCCGGTTGACGTATATTGATAGCTGACGCCATTCGCACCAAGCAATGCACTGCGGCTAATATCCTCTGTTCGCAGATCCATATCCGTAGCTTCATACACAACATCACCACTCGCACTGAAAAAGAACGCTCGTACGGTACGATCATCCGGCGCGGTATAGAGCCAGATGCGGTTAACTGCATCCCCCTCGAATAGGGAATCCGGGTTAATCTTCAAGCTACGTTCCAGCAGACTCACCGGAATGCCACTGCCAAACATCAGCTCTACCCCTTCATCGTTACGAATCTGATTCCAGTCCATACTTTGAAGCGATAGACGACGGAATTGCCCGAAGCTCGCTTTACGAATCGTATCATAAATGGTCGTATATTCCGTAGAAGACGGGTAGAAGATCGTATGCCGACTATTAGCCAGATGCACGATCATTTTATCGGGAAAGATTAAACTTTCGATGCTCGAACGCGGCCCGATATCCTCCGCCTGCACATAGCCAGCCTCCGAGTTGACGACAGAATCTGCCCCTGGCATGCGGTAAATGAGGAAATAGCTCTGCACAAGACTAACTAGAATGAGCGCAGCAAGCAAGCCGGATTTCATCTTCTCCTTCATGCGTCCACACTTCCTTCCTCATGCAGTGGTAGCCATACCGTTACCGTTGTGCCCAGATCCAGCTCTGAATCTAGCTCAATGGTACCGTTATGAGCGAGCACTATTTCCTGGGCAATAGACAGTCCAAGTCCGGTTCCACCCATATTGCGTGAGCGTGCTTTGTCTACACGATAAAACCGTTCAAAAATACGATGCAGATCCTGCTTCGGAATCCCGATCCCGGTATCCTGAATACGAATAGCCAGCATATCCTCGTCCACAGCGCTGTAAGCACCGAGGGTAATACTGCCGCCTTCGATCGTATATTTGAGTGCATTCGATACGAGATTATCCAGCACCTGATCAATCTGATCGCGATCAATCCATACACTCCCTACGCCAGGCTGTAGATCAATTGTACATTCGATTTGCTTTTGCTTCATTTGTACATAGAAACGGTCGGCTGTATCTTCCAGCAGCTCCAGCACATCCGTGCGCTGCTTACGCAAGGTCGCTTCACTGGAATCCAGACGTGACAGATGCAGCAGATCACTCACCAGTCGGATCATACGCTGCGTCTCATTGCGGATAACGCCGATAAATCGCTCAGCGAGCGCGCGTTCATCCAGCGCGCCATCCTCCAGCGCCTCGGTATAGCTCTTGATCGTGGTCAGCGGTGTACGCAGCTCATGCGATACATTGGCGACGAATTCGCGCCGTGCCGCCTCCAGCTTCTCCTGCTCGGTCACATCCTGTAGTACCGCGATCACACCTGCATGACTGATCTCCTTCCGTCGATGCACTGGACTGAACGTCACACGCACGACCGAGCTGCTGCCTTCCTCTGTTGAACCTAGATTGAGAATCGTCTGGCGCAGCGTTCCATTGTACAGCTTCGCTTGATCTTGCTCCGATAGAGGTAACAGACTGCTTAGTTCTTTACCGGAAAGCTGCGATTCCATATCACCCAGCATCGCCGCAGCGACACGGTTCACTAGAATAATGCAGCCATGCTCATCGGTGGCGATTACACCATCACTCATATTTTTCAGAATAGAGGCAAGCTTCTCCTTCTCTTCCTCATTCTGAGCCAGCGCATCGCGCAATCGGCTTGTCATATAGTTAAATGCTTCGCTGAGCTGTCCAATCTCATCATTACTATACACAGTCATATGATGATCGAATTCACCTTCTGCAACCTGCTTCGCTCGCTTGGTCATTTCCTTGATCGGCTGGGTAATCGTATGCGCCAGAATCACACCCAGCACCGCAGTCATGCCTAAGGCGATCAGAATACCGGATAAGAAAATACCATTGATGCGCTTCATCGTATCATACAGCTCTGCCATCGACGCGACGATATATACCGCACCTACCGTACGATTCCCACTAATGATCGGCTCAGCGACGACACGCTTGCGCTCACCGGTATCGTCGATAATATACTCCTCGTTATCGCTAATGCCCTGTAAGGCACGGCTCACAACCGTCTGGGTATTCCTGCGCGCCTCACTACCCGAATCGGTCTTGAGTGAAGAGATTAGAATTCGTCCGCTCACATCGAGCACCTGAATCTCCTGAATTTGCGTACCGCTCATATTGTACAGATTGTCCACCATCAGCTTCAGATCATTAACCGAGTTGGAAACGTTCTCTCCACTGCCCGACCATTTATCCGCAGCCAGCACCGACAATAGCTGTGCACGCTCCTGCAAATCCTGGGTAAAATTACTCGTCAGTGAGTTCTTCATCGCACTAACAAAGTACACACCAATGAGCTGCATTGCGATTAAGATTAACAATACATAAATAATAATCAGCCGCGCCTGAATTGTGCGGCTGAAGCCGGGTAACAGACGCAGCTTGCGCTTCACCTTACATGCCTCCCACTTTTGGACTGCGCATCATATAGCCGAGTCCACGCCGAGTCAAAATATATTCCGGCTTACTTGGATCATCCTCGATCTTCTCGCGCAGACGGCGAATCGTCACATCAACGGTACGCACATCGCCAAAATATTCAAATCCCCAGACCGCTTGCAGCAAATGCTCACGGGTCATCACACGACCTGCATTTTTCGCCATATAATACACCAGCTCATATTCACGATGGGTCAGATCAAGCGGCTCCCCATCCTTGTACACCATATACATATCTGTATCGATAAACAGACCGAACAGCGCCAGTCCATTTTTCGGTTCATCCACCTCAGGTACCGTTACCGTAGCGGTAACAGGCGCTTGCTTCTGACGCCGACGCATATGTGCCTTCACACGTGCTAGCAGCTCGCGCGTACTGAACGGCTTGGTCACATAATCATCCGCACCAAGCTCCAGACCGAGTACTTTGTCGATCTCGGCATCTTTTGCCGTTAGCATAATGATCGGCATATCGAGCCGGGTTCGCACCTCACGGCATACGTCCATACCGTCCTTGCCGGGCAGCATCAGATCCAGCAGCATCAGATCAGGCTCCTCTGCGAATGCCTGCTCCACTGCACTAATACCATCAAAGGCACAGATCACCTCATAGCCTTCTTTTTCAAGATTGAATTTTAAAATATCTGCAATCGGTTGTTCATCGTCAACGACCAGAATTTTCCCCTGCATGGTGCTTCACCTCATCACGGCTTTGATTTTTTTATTCTATCATATTCCCGGGGTTCAATCTTGTATAAGCGAGCAACAGACATCGCATATCGTGCCAATCATAACAGGACAGGACAACGCTGACTATAACCGTTCTGTATGTACACATTAGAACCACCTATTCGAATAGCAAAAGCAGCCCTGACTGTCGGAGCGAAGCGATAGCCTGCTCTGAAAATGAACGATTCTCCCATCATCTTCAGCTCAAGCTATAGTACTCCGGCAAGCTAGGGCTGCCGCACATAATTATGAATAAACGTTATTCTATACAGTAAGGCAAGAACACAAATGAATAGTCGCTACGACTATATATACTCGTTAGCCTTAACGCAGATAAGACAGTGGATTTTGCAATGCTCCGCCACTATGCACCTCAAAGTGCAGATGCGTACCGAAGGAGTGCCCAGTATTGCCCATCACACCGATATGCTGACCCTTCTCCACGACTGTACCATTGCTCACATCAATCTGGCTCAGATGACCGTACAGCGTCTGATAGCCATTGCGATGGTCGATAATGATCGCATTACCATAGCCTGTCATCGTACCTGCAAAGGTAACGACACCATCATCGGCTGCCATTACAGACGAGCTGCCAACCATATCGATCCCTTTGTGCATACGACCCCAGCGCTGACCAAATGGACTTGTTACCGTCGCACCGCTGACTGGCCAGATGAAGTTACCGCTACCTTCACCGACAACGACCTTTGTACCCTTGACGATGATTTTTGGCGACGATTCCTTCACGACCTCCTGACCTACCCATTCCTCACGTAGCACCTGACCGTTTTCCTTCACGACACGATAGTCGATCCGTTTCAGACCCTGCGAACCGCCAGAGATCACTTTACTCTCGCCTGCACGCATATTGTCGCTCTTACGAATCTCGACGTCTGGCTCGGTCACTACCTGCTCGGAATAATCCTCCACTGTCGTTACAGTGATCGGTGGCTGTGGCACCGTTAGTGTCAGCTCGTCCCCGATTTGCAGCGAAGTTTCTTTAATGCCCGGATTATGCTCGAAAATTTCCTTTTGCGAAATACCATAGCTGGACGCGATTGAGCTGATCGTATCGCCTTCACGCACGGTATATTTCAATGGAGCCTCTACGCCGGTTAGCATCACCTTGGCAAGCTCCTTGCTGCTGAGCAGCTTTTGCGGATTCGCCTTGATCTGATTGGCAGCTACCTTCTGGTTGATCTTTACCGATTCCAGCTTGTTGACCTTTTTGCTGTACGCATAGCTTTGCGCCAGCTTTTTAACGGAGCTTTTATTCATATTAGCAGCTGCGGCTTCGGCTTTTTGAGTGTACGTTTTTTGGACGATTTTCAGTGCCGAATCGATCGTTGCCTGATCTTTAACGACACCGATCTTTGTATCGCCTACTGTAACCTCTACACCTTTGGCATACGCAGTCAGCATTTTATCTAATTGCTTGAGTGTACTTTGCGAATCGATCTGTGCTTTGAACGCTTTTTCCTCGGTGGTTGTGATGCCATTCGTATTCAGTACCATATTGGCATCTGGATACTTTTTCTGATAAGCAGCACGCTTTTGCTGGAATAGCTGCTCCAGCTCCGATTTGTTCAAAATACTACCAATTGCCTGACCTTTAACCGAAACGACATAATACGGAACGGTATTCGCTGTCACATAATGATTTCCCGCCAAAACAAGTCCGCCTGCCACAGCCACACTGCCAATTACAAGCATAAGGCGCGTGCGTACTTTGTTTTTCCCCTGACGAAGATGATCAACCGTGATCGTATACCATTTACTTCCCTGTGGATCCTGCTCCCCAGCAGGTGACTGTGCCTGTTTCCCCGGCTCAGCCTTTGAAGCATGCTCGGATGTCAGCTCTGCTTCTTCTTTTCCTTTCAACCTTTTCATGACCGTCTCCTTTTGCTTTCCATGCTAAAATTCGATACGTATATTCCGTTTCATGTCCATTAGATTCCCAATTCGTCTGCAAATAGAGCGATTCGTTATGTCGCTATCATCGCGGTGTATGCCATTATCATCTATAATATGAAGCTTCGTCCTTACGTAGTCTGGAATGATCATCAGAGAACATTTCACAGGAGAAGAAGCTATCGCGGCAATTCCCAGGAGGATAGGCATAGCAGCCTAATAGGCAGACGATCATCGTGTACGATGTGTAGTACGGTGATGTATAGTACGATCCAATACAGCCATAATTATTAAAATCTGTCATATAAAAGTGTCAAAAAATTAACCTTTTTGACTCCCCGTTTACTTTACCATAATCTTCGCCCTGGTTTCAACTTTACAATTCATATAACAGAATCTTCTCTAAGAGCCGACCAAGCCGCGTCCTACATACAAAAAAGGCATCCCCGTAAGGATGCCTTCCTCTAAAAAATAAAGATAATACCAGGCAATTGCCCGTATTTTTCGTAACAATCCGATTGAATTCAGCGATTCGATAAGGGAATCATCGTCGGTCTATTCCCACTAACTGAACAGTAACCGGAAAATACTGTAACAGTACCCTCTATATCTCCAATTCAATCGATATTATAATGATGCAAATTAAACGTAGATCGGAGCTACCTGATTCGTCTGCTCACGGTTACGACCAACCGAGAAAATCGCGATCGGAATACCTGTCAGCTCGGATACACGGTTCACATAATTGCGAGTCGTTTCAGGCAATTCTTCCAGCGTCTTCACGCCTGTAATGTCCTCGCTCCAGCCCGGCATTTCTTCATATACTGCTTCACAGTCAGCCAGATGCTTCAAGCTTGCTGGATAGTGGGTGATGAATTCGCCTTTGTATTTGTAACCTGTGCAGATTTTTACCGTTTCCAGACCTGTTAGTACATCCAGCGAGTTCAGGGACAAGCCTGTAATACCACTCACGCGACGTGCATGACGGACAACGACCGTATCGAACCAGCCTACACGACGTGGACGACCGGTTACTGTACCGTATTCATGACCTTTTTCACGAATCGTATTCCCTACTTCATCATGCAGCTCAGTTGGGAATGGGCCATCACCGACACGAGTTGTGTATGCCTTCGCTACACCGATAACCTGCTGAATGCGAGCCGGGCCTACACCGGAACCGATGCACACGCCGCCAGCAGACGGGTTAGAGGATGTAACAAACGGATACGTACCCTGGTCGATATCGAGCATAACGCCCTGTGCACCCTCGAACAGCACTTTTTTGCCTTCATCGATCGCATCGTTCAGGACAACGGATGTATCGCGTACATACGGGCGCAGCTTTTCAGCATAACCGAGATAGTCGGACAGAATTTGCTCTACATCGACTGGCTCGCCGCCGTATACTTGCGTGATCACCTGATTTTTCTCTTTGACGAGGTGGCGCAGCTTTTGCTCGAATTCTTCTGCATCCATCAGATCAGCAATACGGATACCCACGCGGGACGCTTTATCCATATAACAAGGGCCGATCCCTTTACCAGTTGTACCGATTTTGTTCGGGCCTTTACGCTCTTCTTCCAGCAGATCCAGTACCATATGGTACGGCAAAATGACGTGCGCACGATCGCTGATCGTCAGGTTTTTCGTGGAAAATCCATTTTCATGCACATAGCTGATCTCGTCGATCAGTGCAGCTGGGTTGATAACCATACCATTACCGATTACACATGCTTTATCTTCATAGAAGATACCGGAAGGTACCATCGTCAATTTATATTTTTTCTCATTAATCAAAATCGTATGTCCAGCGTTGTTACCGCCTTGATAACGTGCAACAACGTCCGCACTCTCCGAAAGATAGTCGGTAATTTTACCTTTGCCTTCGTCTCCCCATTGTGTTCCCACAACGACTACAGTTGACATATTCATTCCTCCGTAGGTGTATGTACACCGTATATTTGCGCTGTCGCTTTCTGTGCATAAGGGCAACAAGCCGGGCATACACGCCACAGCCGACTTACCAGCGACAGAAAAAGCACAGCATGAAACCTCCTTGCGAGGAACGGTCGGGCAAATGCAAGCATACAAACCGTTTTCGCGGGCGGAAGCTCGTCCCATTGCGGTAAAGGATCAGAACGCATTCCGATCTAACAGGATATTGACATCCAAAAGCACTATTGCGCTTTACCGCAGCATTTACAGTGTAACAGGACAATTTTTTAAAGTCAAATGAAAAGCGAACGATAACATGATATAAAATTATCATCGTTCGGAAATAAAACATTATATCTTGTAAATTCGATTTCTTTTCGAAAAGAGTCTCTTTATTTTGAAAGGTGATGTATCGCTATCGATCATATTTTCATAAAAAAATGAGCTTTTTTTGTTTAACAAGTCCGCTGATGTTTATTAATAGATAACAATACCTTTTATACAAGATAATTACCCAGCAAATGGAAGGAGGAATGGAGAATGGATAAGATTGCAGCCAAAACTGTAGTTAATACGATCATTGTCGTCGCTTCACTCATGATGCTTAGTAATGCAGGGCTATGGGGCTCCATCCTGGCAGCGCTCGTGCTCGGTGTAATTGCCTATGTTGTCGGGGATATGCTCATTTTGCCAGCGACTAGCAATATCGTTGCTACATTAGCGGATGCCGTGCTTGCTTATGTTGTACTGTGGGCAGCTTCAGCAATGGCAGGCTGGACGATGTCGTATATGGATCTGCTTGTACCAGTTGTCCTTCTTGGTGTAGCCGAATATATTTTTCATATCTGGCTAATGCGTGATGGCATCCCAGGTCGAATGAGCCGTACAGATATGAATGGACGCGCTTGATTAAACGAGCCGACTATAATTGCCTTTTATCTAAACCTGATGACAAATCTATTAAGCTGGCATCCACTACAAGGGTGCTAGCTTATTTTTTCTTCATTTTACAAGAAAAAACCACTTTCCCTGAACGATTGTCGCAGGGAAAGTGGTTTTGTTGATCTGGAAATAATCAATTTATCATTTCTATCTATCCGGTAAACATATCCGATTGGACACGTTCGTAATTGACGAATTTATTAAAGTTTTTCAAAAAGACGAGCTCAACCGTACCGACCGGACCATTACGCTGTTTGGCGATAATGATCTCGATGATATTTTTCTTTTCCGTGTCCTGATTGTAGTAATCATCACGATACAGGAAGGATACGATATCAGCATCCTGCTCAATCGAGCCGGATTCCCGAAGGTCAGACATCATCGGACGCTTATCCTGACGCTGCTCGACACCACGGCTGAGCTGAGACAGGGCGATAACCGGCACATGCAGCTCACGGGCGATCTGCTTGAGCGTACGCGAGATTTCAGATACTTCCTGCTGACGGTTCTCGCCCGCTTTACCGCGACCGGAGATGAGCTGGAGATAGTCGATAACGATCATTCCAAGTCCCTTCTCCTTTTTCAGTCGACGGCATTTGGCACGAATCTCGGATACCGTAATACCTGGTGTATCATCGATATAGATCTCCGATTCTGACAGGGACGCAATGCCCATCGTTAGCTTCATCCAATCCTCTTCCTTGAACTCACCGGTACGCATCACGCTCGCGTCCAGATTGGCTTCGGCACAGATCATACGCTGTACTAGCTGTGCAGCCGACATCTCCAGACTGAAGATCGCGACCGTTTCCTTCGCACGTACGGCGACGTTTTGCGCGATATTCAGGGCAAACGCCGTTTTACCTACAGACGGACGTGCAGCTACGATAATCAAGTCACTACGCTGGAAGCCAGCCGTCATTTTATCCAGATCGATAAAGCCTGTTGGAATCCCGGTTGTATTACCGCTATTCTCACTCAGCGTTTCGACGCGCTCGAATACCTCCATCAACACATCGCGAATAGCGATAAAGCCACTTCCGCTGCGTCGGTTGGAGATTTCGAGGATTTTACGCTCGGCATCGCCCAACATACTGCCGACGTCCTCGCCGCCCGTATAGCCTTCACTAACGATCT
The DNA here is from genome assembly GCF_034055775.1 of Paenibacillus hunanensis. NCBI lineage: Bacteria > Bacillati > Bacillota > Bacilli > Caryophanales > Paenibacillaceae > Paenibacillus > Paenibacillus hunanensis. The sequence goes on from NZ_CP139194.1 coordinate 5,663,054, forward strand.
GTGTCGCTGTACGAATCAGACGACGCAGCATCGATTTTTCTTCAATAATCTGTGCGTAATAATCTACGTTCGCTGCGGTCGGCACCGCATTGGCAAGCTTCGCCAGATAGCTAACGCCGCCCACATCCTCCAGCTGCGTACGATCCTGTAGCAGGGAGGTGAGTGTAATCAGGTCAATCGGCTGATTCTCTTCCCCCAGATTGACCATCGCTTCATAGATCAACTGGTGGGATTTGTCGTAAAAGTCTTCGGTGTCGATACGCTCCATGACGCTGATTAGCGCTTCGGATTGCAGCAAAATGGCACCCAGAACCGCCTGTTCAGCTTCCAGATTCTGCGGAGGAACCCGGTCGTAAAATATTTCGCCGCCCATGCTTATTCCTCTGTAACTTGGACTTTAAGCGTAGCTTTTACTTCTGGGTGCAGCTTTACCGTTACCTGAGTTACACCCAGTGTGCGGATGGGCTCGTCCAGATCAATTTTACGCTTGTCGATTTTGTGACCCTGTTTAGACAGCGCCTCAGCAATTTGCTTGCTGGTGATCGCGCCAAACAGGCGACCGCCTTCACCGGATTTTGCTTTCAGTTGTACGGTAAGCTCCTCCAGTGTTTTGCCCAGCTCCTGAGCCGCTTCTTTCTCCTCTTGCTTGTGACGCTCTACCGCAGCATGCTGTGTTTCGAGGATTTTGATGTTACCGCCGGTTGCTGGCTTCGCATGACCATTTTTGATCAGGAAGTTTTGTGCGTAACCGTCCGATACTTCTTTAACCTCACCTTTTTTACCTGTTCCTTTAACATCTTTCAGCAAAATGACCTTCATTCAAATAACCCCTCTTCCTCATTCATTTGATTCAGTACATCCAGCAGACGCTTCTCCGCATCTGCAATATTGCCTTCAAGCTGTACCGCAGCGTTCGTTAAATGACCGCCACCGCCCAGACGTTCCATGACGACCTGAACATTCATCTTGCCCATCGAGCGGGCACTGATGCCGATCAGTCCGTCCATACGCTCACTAATGACGAACGAAGCGTACACATTGTTCATATTCAGCAGCGCATCGGCTACCTGTGCGATCAGCATCTGTGATTCCTGCTGTCCCGGGTCGGTAACCGCAAGCGCAATATGCTCGTGAATGATGCGAGCCTTTTTCATGATCTCGGATTTGGCGATAAACTCGTTCAAATCCTCCTTCATCATCTGCTGCACCATCACGGTATCTGCACCATTCCGGCGCAGGAAGCCTGCTGCCTCGAACGTACGCGAGCCGGTATGCAGAGCAAAATGCTTCGTATCCAGCGTAATCCCTGCCAGCAGTGACGTCGCTTCCAGCGTCGTGAACTGTACCTTGTCATGAATATATTGTAGCAATTCAGTGACCAGCTCACAGGCAGAGGACGCATACGGCTCCAGATAGACAAGCACCGCATCGTTGATGAATTCCTCACCACGACGATGATGGTCGATAACGACCACACGACGTGCGCGTTCCACCAGCTTGGGCTCAATTGTCATCGATGCCTTATGCGTATCCACGACAACCATCAGCGTACGCTCGGTCATAATACTGAGCGCTTCCTCCGGCGTAATAAAGCGTACCGACAGACGCTCATCATTATTAATACGCTCCATCATACGCTCAATCGACGGATTCACACCGTCCAGCACGATATAGGCTTCAACCTCATACATATCGGCTGCCTTCAGTATACCGATACAGGCACCGATCACGTCCATATCTGGGATTTTATGCCCCATCACAAGCACCTGATCGCTATCCAGCATCAGATCGCGTAACGCATGCGCGATCACGCGTGCACGGACACGAGTACGCTTCTCGATCGCATTGGACTTGCCCCCATAAAAGGACAATCGCTGCTCCGCACGTACCGCTGCCTGATCACCACCGCGTCCCAGCGCCATATCCAGACTCGATTGTGCCAGCTCACCCAGCTCGCTGATCGTCTCGGTACCGAAGCCGATCCCGATACTGAGCGTCAGCGGAACCTTCAGATCCGCTGTCATCTCGCGCACCTCGTCCAAAATAACGAATCGGCTCTGCTCCAGCTCACGCAACGATCTGCGATCCAGCAGCAACAGATAACGCTCGGACGACAGACGGCGCACATAGATGCGGTACGTTTTCGCCCAATCGGTAATACGCGTCGCCACCCGTGCAATCAGGCTTGCGCGTAGCTGATCGTCCATCCCTTGCGAAGCTTCATCAAAATTATCGAGCAGCACCACGCCGATCGCCAGACGCTCATCCTCATACCGATCACGCAGACTGGCAAACTCGGTCACGTCCTGCACATATATCAGCCGCTCATCAGGCAGCACAATACACTCCAATGTACGTGCATCATGCTGTAGCTCAAATCGAACTTCCTTAATCGCACTCTTCTCCCGCGTGGCTTCCTTACGCGCGTCCAGTGCCTTTTTATACTGTTCTTGAAAATCATTAAAGCATTCGTCCAGCGGCGAGCCAACCAGCGTCTTGCGCCCAAATAGACCCGCGATATAACGGTTATGCCATTCAATCGAAAACTTGTTGTCATACAAAACAAGACCGAAAGGAAGCGTACTGACTGCTTCCTCCTCGACGCGCCGGATACGAAATGACAGACCCGCAATGTATTCATCCAGTTCACGGCGAAAGGCAAGCTCTGAACGAACCAAGATCACAGCGAACACAGCGACTGCACATAGAGCCACCAGTCCGACGACCCAGTTGAACCAGGAGAGCACGATCACAAGCACCAGCATGAGCAGTGATGCCCATACTGACCGGTATCCGTGCCAGCGGTTTAGCAAAAAATTAGGCATCATTCATCACCCTTACCGTTTCGGTCTCGTAATATACTCGCGGAGCGGAAATGCCAGATCCAGAATACCGATAATCCGCAGCGGCGGAATCAATACGACAACGATCGATAGCACGAAGGGCAGGAAAGAGCCCCATTTTCGATGACTCGCCCAGAAAAAGACAAAGCCAATCGTCTGGATCGTGAATGCCAGATGTACCAGTGGCATAAAGTTTAATACAATCGCGGCAAGTACGCCTGTGATATTTGCCCGCGCAATGATCTCCAGAAATACAGCGATCAAATAGTACCAGATCAGCGAGCGTGGCAGACGCCAGTCGCGTGCAGGCTTGAGGCGGGGTACCGAATAGCCCATACTTTCCAGCAGCGGACGCGAGATTGCATGCGTAATGATTGCCATCGTAAAGGAGGCAATAATCAAGCCGCTCGGAATGAGCGTGAGCGTATAATTACTCAGCCCGATAATATACTCCGGTGTTAACACATCACTCAGATCGGTATTCACATCTGCCATCGCACGCAGTGGTGTAATCGCAATTTCGATCACATCACGTACATACTGACCCAGACTGAAATGGAATACCGCTGTTGCAATGAGCAGCAGCACCAGCAGCTCGACCAGAGCCGTTAAGCCACCTGCAAAAATAATCCGTAATGCAGGGGTGAATTTCTTGTACATCCTGCCCATGACGATACCGGGGATCATGAAAAATAACCCGAGTATCGGTAAAAACAAACCCGCCTGTCCGGCAAAAATCAAGGCAATCAGCCATACCGGAATCATATGCATAATGAATTGGCGTAAGGTCAATGTTGAATACAGCACGACGATGGGTACGATGAGAAATAGCATACCAATGACTCTGACAGATGTTATTAAAGATAGCAGCAGGAGCAGATATGCAGCGCTCCAGGCTATAGATGTCCAGCGCAGTTTCAAACGATTCACCTCTTACGCACAAGTTGTTCGGCCTCGCTAAAAAAGATTTACTCATAATTATAGCATAGACGAAGGCACGGACGCACGGAATTATACAGCGGGCATAGCCTCCTACATTAGCTGCCGGAGATACGGTTTTTTTCGGCGATATACTCGCCACCTCGTACAAATTGCTCACAATATTCAATAATCTGACTACGACGTACAATGCCGATAAATCGGTTCATATCGTCAACAACAGGCACAAAGTTCTGTACCTTGGCGAGATTAATCAGGTCTTCCATATTGGCATCAATCGATACCGGCTTATCATCCCGCTTGAGCGGAATTTCAGATAGCAAAAACTTTGAAGCATTTTCAAACGTAACCTTGCCACCGGAATTTTTCATAAACCAGAGCAGGTCTCCTTCGGTAATCGTACCGACGTACTTTCCGTTCTTATCCAGCATCGGAATTGATGTATAGCGGTGGTACTCCATCCGTTCCAGCGTCTGGCGCAGCGTCGAATTAAGGGTGACGCAAACGACCTCCTGCTTGGGCAGCAGAAAAAACGCGATATTCATGAAAAAATGTCCTCCTCGTCGTATTACGGCCTTCAGGTGCCATAGGGCAGCCTGGTGCAGCAAAGATTGACTCGATGTAGCGACAGAACAGAGAATCGAACAGCTTACTCATTCCGCCGCAGTAGCTTGATATCGTACCGTATGGCATGGTGACGATGCTTCTCTTCTATTTTAAGCGATAAAGGGATCACAATAAAGCGAGTTGCCCAAGTTATCGAACTTCAGACTTCGATGTGACCGTTTCGGCACTGCCTTCAGCCGCATCCTTTGTCGGCTCAGACGGCTTCGCATCCGGCCCTTCCTTACTCATCCAGTCATCGATCAGCTGCTTGGCCTCCTTCAGCTCATCCTCATGCGGGATATCATAATAGACGCCATCGATCTTTTTACCATCTCCAGCAATCGTGAACGCTTCAACTTGCGGCTCACCTGTGCGCAGCAATTGACTCAGGATGCCCGTTAACAGCTCTGGACGCATATCGGTTTTAAAATTATCCCCCATAATATTCAGCAGCTCCGGTACACGATCCAGCTGCTTCAATTGAAATGCCTGATCGGCCATCGCCTGCAAAAAGATCTGCTGACGCTTCGTCCGATTAAAATCGCTATCCTCGCGGTAGCGCACATAATAAAGCGCTTCCTGTCCTGAATATATCGGCTTATTGGCCTTTATCGTGAACTGCTCATGATTCGGATCACGGTTCACAATATCCTTTTCAATCGGCAACTTCACACCGCCCAGAGCATCGACCGCATCCACTAATCCGTGAAAATTAATCGAAGCATAATAATTCAGCTTCTCATCCAAAAAATGCTCGACCGTATCCATCGTCATCTTAATACCGCCAAAGGCGTAAGCATGATTGATCTTATCCATCCGATTGCGCCCGACAATTTCCGTATACGTATCACGCGGAATCGAAATCAATAAAATCCGATTTTCAAGCGGACGTACGACAGCATAAATAAGCGTGTCTGAACGCGCCTTCTCATTCTCACGCTGATCACTCCCGACAAGCAAAATCGAGAATGGCTCTGTCATCACAACCGCCGGTTCCGTTTCCTCCTGCTCGCCACCCATCTGACGGACAGGCTGATACGTCTGCTGAAGCTGAGTTTCCAGTGAATCGGCGACAAACCAGTCAAACATCGTAGCTGAAATTGGCTTCCACCATATCCACACGCTCGCCAGTAACAGCAAGCAAGCAGTCGCAATACCAGTCCCTATTTTTTGCTTTCTTGTCATTGTCCCATTCCTCATTTCAGGCAGACCTATGTTTTAAGTTCATTAAACGTAAGATGCGCGGAATGACACAAATTACATTATTTTACACCATCCTCTCCAGTGTGGAGGATGACAGGCTTCTTTGCAAGTATTTTACGAAATCCATCTATCCTTTATGCTTCATTATCTATGTACATACATATAAAAAAGCGTACAGACGACCGATTTCACGAGGAAATACGGCGCTGTACGCTCGGTCTGATTTGCAGACAGGCTGCAAGGTCAGATACTATTCAGTAGTGTATGGCAGCAGTGCGATTTGACGGGAACGTTTAATCGCAGTAGTCAGCATACGCTGATATTTTGCACTTGTACCAGTCACACGACGCGGCAAGATTTTGCCACGCTCGCTGATAAATTTACGAAGCAGGTCCGTATCTTTATAGTCGATGTGAGTGATTTTGTTTACAGTGAAGTAACATACTTTACGGCGTTTGTTGCGACCGCGGCGTCCACCTGGACGTCTGCCTTCGCCATCTCCGCTTTCACGTCTATTAAAGCTCATCTGATTCATTCCTTTCCTACATTAAAATGGCAAATCATCATCGGAAATATCTATCGGTTTACCGTCATCGGAAAATGGATCGTGATTGTCGCGAGAAGAGCTGTTTCCATTGCTGCTGCGGTTACTACTATTGTTGTTACCGCCGCCGTAAGGTGCTTCCTCACGATAGCCTCCACTATTGCTGTTACCACCGTCGCGGTTCGATTCAAGGAAACGTACATTATCAGCAATAACTTCAGTCACGTATACACGTTTACCTTCATTATTCTCATAATTACGCACCTGAATGCGACCTTCGACCGCCGTTAAGCGACCTTTACGTAAGTAGTTGGCGCAAGTTTCTGCCAGTTGTCTCCATGTTACGACCGGAATAAAGTCCGCTTCGCGCTCTCCACCCTGGCTCGTAAAAGGACGATCCACTGCCAGCGTAAACTGCGTCACAGCCACACCTGCAGGTGTATAGCGAAGTTCCGGGTCTTTGGTCAACCGTCCGATCAAAATGACACGGTTTAACAATCCAATCCCCTCCTCAAACGAGTTTACAATTCAATACTTAACAATTACTTCGTAACGTCTACAGTAATCAGATAACGAATAACGTCATCAGAGATCTTCATGATACGCTCAAGCTCAGCTACTACAGCAGGAGTTGCTGTAAAGTTAACCAGAACAAAGATACCATCACGAATTTTGTTGATCTCATACGCAAGACGGCGCTTGCCTTGAACATCATGGGCAGTTACTTCGCCATCAGCTGTAATGATGCCTTTGAAACGTTCAGTCAACGCTTCAACAGCCTCCTGTTCCAGTTCTGGACGCAGAATGTACATTACTTCATAGTTGCGCATAGTTTTCACCTCCTCTTGGACTAAGGCCCCTGATCAATGCCAGGAGCAAGGAACGAGCACAAACTCGAACTGTAATATCATATCATATATAGCGACCACATACAACAATTTATTATTGATATTTACTATGTTTTTTCGCTGCTTTAACTTCACATTTCGATTTTGAACAAATGGATCGGCATTGGAATATATCCAGGATTTCAAGCCGTATCGGAAGCCACATATAAAAAAGCTCCGCCGCAGAACACTGCAACAGAGCTTAGTCACGAATCATATATGTAACAAATCAATAATGGGATGGCGGAGAGAGAGGGATTCGAACCCTCGCACGCCCTAAGACGCCTAACTGATTTCGAGTCAGTCCCCTTATAACCGCTTGGGTACCTCTCCATAGTACCAATCGCTATTCTGCAACGAGCAGAGCGATCAATTTACAACAAAACTGATTATACTTCATCATTTCGCGCTTGGCAATAGATACGTTTACATTTTTCCTAATGGCTGAATTAGAAGGGTGTGCTAGCTAATCGAGGATGGAGCTTAGCTTTATCAGATTGATACTATTTTACCGCTACATCTGCATAGAACTCGTCCTCGGCTCATCAAGCAGCATGATGCATTTCTGCCGCTCTACTCCTTTATTTACAGGTCATCACGCATCTCTTACACTGAAGAGGCATCATCGCATAAGACCCGAAGACTACCGATACAGGTATCCATTTAAATTCAAGCAGGGGGAATGTTCATTATGCATCAATCACAACATATTCAGGAAGCAAAAGACTATATTCTGAGTCGTACAGGCGCTATCACACCGGTGATCGGTCTGATTCTGGGCTCTGGCCTTGGTGGACTGGCTGACGAGATCGAGCAGGCTACCGTTATTCCTTATGTGGAGATTCCTCATTTTGCTACATCGGCTGCGGTAGGACATGCGAATGAGCTGGTGATTGGGCAACTGATGGGTCAGACCGTCGTAGCAATGAAAGGTCGTCTTCATTACTATGAAGGCTTTACACTGGATGAGGTTACCTTCCCGGTTCGTATTATGAAGGCACTTGGCGTAGATAAGCTGATCGTTACGAATGCTTGTGGCGCAGTCAATACAAGCTTTGCTCCCGGCGAGCTGATGATCATTACCGATCATATCAATCTGGTTATGAATAATCCGCTGATCGGCCCTAACAATCCAGAGCTGGGTACTCGCTTCCCTGACCTATCCCAAACCTACCATCCTGAAATGCGCGAAATCGCCTTGCGCGTCGCTGCTAAACAGGGCACCTCACTCCAGCAAGGGGTGTACGCATGGTGGACAGGTCCTGCCTATGAAACACCTGCCGAAATTCGCATGATTCGTACACTCGGTGCAGATGCTGTAGGTATGTCGACTGTACCAGAAGCGATTGTAGCTGTGCACGGTGGTATGAAGGTGCTTGGCATTTCCTGTTTGACCAATATGGCTTGCGGTATTCTGGATCAGCCGCTCAGTCATGATGAGGTAATCGAGGTCGCTGCCAAGGTGAGAACGACGTTTGTTGATCTGATCAAAGGTATTTTGCAAGAGGTTTGATTTTGTTATTATCTAGTAACTTTTTTAGTCCTGAATATAATGAACGCAAAAACGTTATTACCATTTGGGGACGTTGTCTTTTGGCAATGAATGATTATTGACGAATCTGGATGCTTGATGTTACGTTGTAGGGACGCATTTTGGGAAAAGGATATATAGCGCAATCTACTGCTACTTGGAATACATGTTATTCTGTATGCTATGATGATCAGCATCGTCGTATTGTATCTAGCAGAAGCGAACAACGCTCTTTTCTCTGACAATTGTAGAGATTGAAGGTAATAATGCTGTTCTTTACTAGGATCGACTACACCGAAAATATCTCCTATCCCTGATGTATTGTTAACGCACAGGTGCTACCATCCGATACATTCTTTAATTCAACATACAATGGATAGATCGATGTATAAAAAAAGAGGTTATCCACAGTGGATAACCTCTTTCACACGCTTTTTAATCGTCCATTCGTTAGCAATCCATAGAAAAACGCTATCATTAAAGCTGTGGATAAACTGTTTATGACTTTTTTCGCTTTGACCAATTGGCAAGCCTCCACGATCGTTCTCTTATTCCACTTCGATCCGCTTCTTCTTGCAAACGCTACCCTTATTTTGAATCGATCACTCTGTTGTCGATGCAGGTTCACTTGCATCATTCACAGAACGAAGTACCTTTTTCATATTCTTCTCAAACTTCGCTCGTGGCACGAGTACACTGTGTTTACAGCCTACGCACTTGATTCGAATATCCATTCCCATGCGGATAATCTCCATCTCATTGCTACCGCACGGATGCGGTTTTTTCATCTGTACGATATCCCCTAGCTCGAATTGCTTGCGCTCCATTCGGTTCACTCCCTCCGCTCATCTGCATGCTAATATGTCTCATTATATCATCGTCATCAACCTGTGGATAACCATGTGAATGAATGAGACACCATCGTTCATGCTCTTATCCACAATCATTTTAGCAGATTTTGTACGTTTTAGGTGACTGTGGATAAAATTATGCATAAAAAACGACCTGCTCATCGTTCATAGCAGGTCGTTTCGTATATTTTACTAGTTTATTCGATAATCATGTAAGCTTCTATCGAACGGATTTTTGTTCCAGCCATTCATCATACGCTACTTCATCAATTATTCGAAATATCAGGATCGCGCTTATCGTTGGCTTCGGTACGCAAATGCTCACCGGAGTCTACTGCCTGCTGTGCTTGCTCAGCAACCTTCCGCTCTTCTTCTAGTTTCTGCTCTTTTTCGCGATCCAGCTCCTGCTTTACCGCAGTATGAATCGCACGCTCTACATCTGCACGCGAGTTTGGCTGACATTTTGCAATGATACGCAATGAATATTCGCCTGTCGTCAGCGTCTGAATACCGAGCACCTCCGGTACATCCAGCACCTCAAGCTTGTCCGTTTTCATACTTTCTGTCGCACGCGTTACCATGTCTCTTGCATCCTCCAGCGAACGTTCCATACTCATCGGAATATCCACTACCGCAAGCGAATTGGAAAGCGAAAAGTTCGTTACGCTAATAATCGAACCGTTGGGAATAATATTCACTTCCCCGTTCCAGCTCACCAGGCGCGTCGTACGCAATCCTACCATTTGTACGGTGCCCTTATATGTACCGGTCTGAATCACATCACCAACTGCGAATTGATCTTCAAAAATAATGAAAAAGCCGGTAATGATATCCTTCACGATACTTTGTGCACCAAAACTGATGGCCAGACCTGCAACGCCGGCACCTGCTAGTAGTGGTCCTAGATTAAAGCCAAACTCATTCAAAATGAGCATGATCATAATAAAGTTAAACACACTGGACACTACATTTTTGCATAGCTCTCCGATCGTCACAAATCGACGAGGATTGGTAGCAATCCGGCTCTTATCCCGTCCAGATAGCGAACGCTCAATCACCTTATTGATCAACTTGATCGCAATTCGTGTCAGGATAAAAATAATAATGATCCGAATCAAGGCAAACGCAAAATTCGTCCACATCGGTACATCTGTTAACCATGACCACAAGCTATCGGTAAACCGATTAATCTCTCCTGATGCACTACTCGCTATTCCTTCGCTACTCAGTAGATTGGTCGTCCACTGGCTGGCTATGTCATACAATCTCATACATGTTCCTCCCTGCTGTTTGTCGTGCTGACCTGTTATCCATTATGACTCGATCTGAATATACGTCTCATCCTGCTGACGAAATATTCCTCTAATCTCAACCTGCTCCTGCGCAATAATCTGCTGCACCTGCTCCAGCTCCTGCTCAGGAAACTGTAAAGAAAGCGCGCAGCCTGCTGTGATTTGCTTGGGTGTCGGGAACATATCATTTTCAATGTCTGCATATTCCAGTAGCATCTCTGCGCGTAGCGCTTGTTGAGTGGAGTCGAATGCCATAACCAGATTACTATCCATCTTTACCTTTACCCCTCTCAGCATCGACTGTCACGTGTATCCCTGTTTATCCATTCTCGCTACGATTCAACTATTGTAGTTGTAGCGTTGTTGTACCGTCATACGGATAAGCAGCTAGCCTTGAATACGATCACTTCAAGTGACAGTGTACAGCTCAACATAGTATCCCTATTGTACGCAAAATTAACTACATTGTTCAATTGTCCTTGAACAGCTCCCCCAGCAGCTGGAACCAAACATGAAAAAACCGCCCATCACAGTGCACGTTTTACGGTAGCACTATCATGTGGCGGTTCATAATGCGGATATCTGCTTGAGGCTATATTCCGGGCTTGATCGATACTCAGCTTTTGGCTGAGGAGCGCGCCAGGCTAATCGCTTCCTGCTCTTCTGGTGACAGATTGTACGTCGATTGTCCTGCCGCGATCGGCTTCGCGTATACATAGGAGCTTTCACGATTATGCAGACCGGTTAATACAAATCCGTCCATATTATCGTTTAATAGGGCAACCGAGAAGCTCAGGTCACTACCATGCTCAGAGAATGCATTATAACGCTTGATGCCTGTGTACGCCTGTACGGTGCGTAGCTTCGCTTCAATCGCTGCAAAGCGTGCTGTTCTCTGCTTTTCCCCATCTTCGAGCGAATCCATTTGCAGCTTCAGATCCAGCAGCAGTGACTCCAGATCCTCTACTCCACTGCCTGACATCATCAGTTCATAGCGCTTGCGCATTTTACGAAGCTTCGCTCCCTGAACGATTACAATAATCAGTAGCAGCAGGATCAGAAATGCGATCACACCCAAAATCAAAAATAGTTGCTCTGCAACCAGACTGTTCAATTCCGCCATCGTTGTCCGCTCTCCTCTTGTTTCTTTGCCTTATCAGGAGACTATGTCTATTTCCGTAGCTCCTGTATTCTGTTTGTCCGCCATCCGTCATGATCGTTTCGTTCATTTTGCTGGCACATCCAGCATGGTATCCATTATGAATCCTATAGAATTATACTTGGATGAACGACTTTGTTCCATTACCGTTACAAATTTGTAATTTTTTTATTTTCCTCTATCATTTTGAACGCTGTATCCCGTACTACGTGCTTGTCCATTCGCTACATTTCATAGCTTAATCGACGATTCGCTACTTTGCTGTACGCTGAATGAACTGCACAGCCTCCAGTAGCTGATCGACATGCTGCTCGGTTGTCCCGTAGCCGACACTGGCTCGTACTGCGCCTGTCGCTAACGTACCTGCCATCCGGTGTGCCAGCGGCGTACAATGCATACCCGCTCGCACAGCGATGCCATATTGCCGATCCAGTTGAAAGGCAATCTGTGCCGGGTCTTGTTGGTCCATAACAAACGAAACGATACCGGTACGCGGCTCATCTGCCGCTGGCCCCAGCACTCGCAAGCCCTTGATACTTGATAAGCCATCCCATAGGCGTGCAACAAGCTGCTGTTCATGAGCAGCAATCGATTCGATCCCCTGATCAAGTACGTACTGAACTCCTGCTGCCAGTCCTGCAATTCCAGGCGTATTCGGCGTACCTGGCTCATATCGATCTGGACGAACCGATGGCTGATCTGCTTCCTCTGATTGACTGCCTGTGCCTCCATATAACCAGGGAGACAGATCAAGCTCGGGTGCAATGTATAAGCCACCTGTACCCTGCGGACCGAGCAAACCTTTATGCCCTGGGAACGCCGCCATATCGATCTCCCACTCCTGTAGCTTAACCGGAATATGCCCGGCACTTTGTGCAATATCTAGCAGGATACGAGCGCCATGTCGATGAGCAAGCTGCGCCAGTTCTGCCGCAGGCAAAATGCTGCCTAACAGATTCGAGCTGTGATTACAGATCAATAGACGGGTCTGAGCAGTGAACGCCTGCTCCACCTCATGCAGATCCAGCTGTCCATAGGCATCAACAGGAATATACGTTACCTGTATACCTGTAGAGCGTTTTAGTGCTTCTAGTGGTCGCCACACCGAGTTATGCTCTGTCATCGTCGCAATTACATGATCACCTGGACGCACATAGCCGAAAATCGCCATATTGAGCGCTACCGTAGTATTTGCCGTAAACGCAATATCAACTGGATTGCGCACATTCAGCAGTCTGGCAAGCTGCTGTCTCGCCTTGAGTAGCGTACGACTCGCCTGCACTGCCATGCGATGGCTACCTCGACCCGGATTAGCAGATTCGTGCAAAAGCGCATGCTGAACAGCCTCCAGCACAGCAGGTGGCTTAGGCCATGATGTCGCCGCATGATCCAAATAAATAATATCGTCCGATGTCGCTGTCTTGGCTGATTTCTGAACGTTCAATGTGTACCCTCCACCAGCTATCTATCCTTCCTCATACATCGCGAATAGCTGTCTTGTTGTTCATCCATATTCCAATTCCCTGTACACTTGCACACTATCATCCTGAATCTGAATCGTCTATCCACAAGAAAAGACGCCCGACATGATAAAGACGGGCGCCTGATCAGCCTTAGAATGGTGTTCCTTTGATATTATTGGCTATACCCGTACCTCGAAGTCTATATCTCATTCCGAAGTATAAAACCAGCAGTATAAAGATCAAGCTGTTATTCGCATCGTTTGTATTCACTTTACACTTGTTCTCCGATGTAGAAGCTTGTCACCGCATGCTCTTGTTATCGCAGCAGATCGTATCAAAACCTGCCCAGACTGATACCAGCCACTACATTACAGCTTATTAAACAGCTCAAGCAGGCGTTCTAGTTCCTGACGATTATGATAGCTCAGCTCGATTTTACCTTTATCTTTGCTGCTATTGCGAATCTTCACCGTCGTTTGGAAACGATCACGTAGCGTATGCTCCAGATCAGCCAGATAAGGATCGGCTTTTTTATTTGTATCCGCCTCATTGCCTTTACGCTTGTTCTCCAGATTTTGCACAGCTTCCTCTAGCTGACGCACACTCCATTCGCCTTCGATCGCCTTATGAGCAAGGGCAAGCAGCAGATCCTCTTTTTTAATACTGGCAAGGGCACGTGCATGTCCCATCGATAATGTTCCACGTGAAACATATTCCTTAATCTCTTCCGGTAACGAAAGTAGTCGCAGGAAGTTGGCAATATGGGAACGAGATTTACCTACGCGCGCGGATAAATCCTCCTGAGTGAGCTTAAATTCATCCATCAAGCCTTGATAAGCAGTCGCGATTTCCATCGCATTCAGGTTCTCACGCTGTAAATTCTCGATCAGCGCAATCTCCATCACCTGCTGGTCGCTGAATGTACGCACGACAGCTGGAATCGTCGTTTTCCCGGCAGTTTGTGCGGCACGGAAGCGACGCTCACCCGCAATAATCTCATAGCCCTTTAGAACTTTACGGACAATAATCGGTTGAATGACACCATGCTGAGCGATCGAATCTGCCAGCTCCTGCATACCTTCATCGTCAAATGATTTACGTGGCTGGTACGGATTCGGACGCAGCTCTTTGATTGGAATTTCGATCACTTTATCATCCTCGCTTACAGACAGGGAAGGAATCAGCGCATCCAGTCCCTTACCGAGACGTTTACTCATACGATACCACTTCCTTTGCCAGCTCTAAATACACCTCTGCACCCTTGGAACGCGGATCATAGGTGATGATCGCTTTGCCATGGGAAGGCGCTTCACCCAGTCGTACATTACGCGGAATAATTGTCCGATAGACCTTATCCTGAAAATACTTTTTCACTTCTTCAATTACCTGCAAGCCAAGATTCGTACGTGCATCCAGCATAGTAAGCAGCACGCCCTCAATTTGTAGGCTTGTATTCAGGTGCTTTTGCACAAGTCGCACGGTGTTGAGCAGTTGACTCAATCCCTCCAGCGCATAATACTCGCACTGGATCGGAATAATGACCGAATTGGCAGCAGTTAGAGAATTAATCGTCAAAATGCCAAGCGAAGGCGGACAATCAATCAGTATGTAATCGTACCCCTGCTTGACCTGCTCAATCGCATTTTTGAGACGCAGCTCACGCGAGATGGCAGGCACCAGCTCCACCTCTGCACCAGCCAGCTGAATCGTCGCAGGAATAATATCCAGACCTTCAATCGCTGTAGACTGTACGGCATCCCCTGGTGCTATATCATTAATGATAACATCGTAAATACAATTTTCCACATCCGCCTTATTGATACCAACACCGCTTGTCGTATTGCCCTGCGGGTCGATATCAATCAACAACACACGTTTGCCCAGCGTAGCCAGACAAGCGCCCAGATTTACAGATGTTGTCGTCTTGCCGACCCCACCCTTTTGATTCGCTATGGCAATCACTTTGGACAACTACTTCACCCCAATGTTAGAAAGTCACTTGATGTACGGCTTTGTGGATACAGAAAAAGCGGCATCATGCCGCCCTTCTGTCAGCGCTTTGGTATTTTAATCACGATCTCGTAATGATCATCATGATCCTGTTCCGATGTATCAATCGCAAGACCGGAGCCGGATACCATATCGATCGACTGACGAATCGTATTTAAGGCCAGACGAACATCCTTGCTGTACGAGACACGCTTGGACTTCTTTTTGGTCTGACTTTTCTCCTTGTAAAAAGCAACCCGCGCTTCGGTCTGCTTCACATTTAGTTCTTTTTCGATAACTTCCTTCATGATGCGTAGCTGTAATTCCTCACTATCGAGTGATAACAGCGCACGTGCATGACGCTCGGTCAATTGACGAGCCATAAGCGCCTGCTTAATATCCTCGGGAAGCTGTAGCAGACGAATCTTGTTGGCGATGGTCGACTGGCTTTTGCCCAATCGCTGCGCCAGACTTTCCTGTGTGAGAGCATGCAGATCAAGCAGCTTTTGATAAGCGATAGCTTCCTCGATAGAGGTTAATCCCTCACGTTGCAGGTTCTCGATCAATGCAATCGAAGCAGCTTGCGAATCGTTAAATTCACGTACAATCGCTGGAATTGTCGGCAAGCCAAGCTTGCTTACTGCTCTCCAGCGTCGTTCACCTGCGATAATCTCATATTTTCCATCGCGTACGCGCACAACAATCGGCTGAATGATGCCATGCGTCTTGATCGTCTGGCATAACTCATCGATCTTTGCATCGTCAAATATCGTGCGGGGCTGATATGGACTGGTCGTGATGTTCGCAACCGGGATTTGTTTGACTTCATCCCCATTTACTCGTTCGGACAAGCCAAACAATTTGGAAATTTGTTCTTTCATTCCGTATGAGACCACCTAATCTTATGATAGCAGCACCTGTCCATACAAGGCAGGCGTACTTAAAATACCGATAACCGGCAAGCGGACTCGCTGCCTGTATGCCCGACATTGAGGCATGTTTCGTCTCCCCATTTTATCACTTTTCCATACATAATCCTACGATAACTGAATAAATTTCTGTGAAACTTGGTAGTGAAATTGTTTTGGAAAATCAGTGTGATTTGCAGGTTTTTTCGTAGTGAAGCAGTTGTTTCGGTTACTGAAATGATTGTAGTGATCATAATATAGGCGTATTCGTGTGAATGGTTGTGTACGGTGGCGTATGAGGATTTGTATATGTTGTTATGTGCTGAAAATAGTATGGAGATTGCGCTAAATGTTCCACGTGAAACATCCAAATGAAAGACCCTGCTTATATGATCTATTAGATGCTCTAGATGCATTAGACACTTTAGATCCTGCATGATTAATTCGTTCTGAACAACTCTATCATAGACATCCTACGCGCCTGTATATTTCTTTTACATTTCTGTTCGAAATAAAAAAAGCCCCTTCATCCTAACCTGCGGATAAAGGGGCTTTACTTGTTCTTGCTGATTCTATATATACCAGCACTATTAAATAGTAACGTAATCATTAGGCGAGCAATGTCTACAGCACCCGTATCTTCATTCAAAAATCCACATATCGGCTACCAATCAACAATCGATACCCAATCTAATAAACCTATACACCTACACTACATACCCATCATCAAAGCAGCGGCTCTTTCAGCGGTGTTCCTGCTTTACGTGGATACTTAGCAGGTGTAGCGGCTTCTTTTTCGATCAGGACGATATGACGGTCGGATTGCTCGACTGGCAATTGGAAGTGGTGCACTTGATCGAGCTTGCCTTTAAGCAAACCGAGACTACGACGAGATTCCTTAATCTCTTCTGTCAGGTCGCTCCCCTTCATCGCAGCGAATGTACCGCCGGGCTTAACAAAAGGCAGGCAGAATTCATTCAGGACAGCCAGACGTGCAACGGCTCTGGCGGTTACCAGATCATGTGCATCGCGATAGCCTTCCTTGCGTCCCCATTCCTCGGCACGTCCGTGGATTAGCTCAACGCCTTCTAGTCCGAGACGATCCACCACGCTTTGCAGGAATTTGATGCGCTTATTGAGCGAATCAATAATACGTAGCTTCAGATGTGGAAAAGCAATTTTAAGCGGAATGCCAGGAAAGCCAGCACCTGAGCCGATATCAGCCAGACTTGAAACTTTACCCATATCGGTATAAAAGGCAAGCGTAAGCGAGTCGTAGAAATGCTTCGTATATACCTGATCTCGCTCGGTTATGCCAGTCAGATTCATTTTTTCATTCCATGTGATTAGTTCTTCGTAATATGCTTCAAATTGCTGGAGCTGGCGCTCATCCAGTGTGATGCCCTTGGCTTCCAGCATATCGGTAAATTGTTGCTGTATCGAATCCATCATTACCCCCGGGATGCTGTTACGCGGTTATAGTGCTCCAGATAGACGAGCAGAATCGAAATATCGGCTGGTGTAACACCAGAAATACGGGAAGCCTGTCCAATCGATAGCGGACGGATTTTCGCTAGCTTTTGCTGTGCTTCAATCGCAAGTCCCTTCACTTCCTCGTACACGATATCTTCAGGCAGCTTCTTTTTCTCCATCTTTTTCAGACGCTCCACATGGGCAAGTTGCTTTTCGATATAACCAGCATATTTTGTCTGAATTTCGACCTGTTCTTTCATGTCTTCTGTCAATTCCTCTGGTGAAGGAGACAGGCTTTCGATATCGGCATACGATACTTCTGGACGACGCAGAACCGTTAGCAGATCAGTACCATTTTGCAGTGGTGCAGATTGGCGGGATTCCAGCATCTCATTCACATCAACTGGTTTCACTTTCACTTTGCTAAGACGCTCGACTTCACGTTCAACTTTTGCTTTTTTGTCGAGGAATTGGTGATAGCGATCTTCAGTAATCAGACCGATATCATGACCGATTTCAGTCAGACGCATATCTGCATTGTCATGACGAAGCAATAGACGATATTCCGCACGGGAAGTGAGCAGACGATATGGCTCATTCGTGCCTTTGGTAACGAGATCGTCGATCAATACGCCGATATAACCCTGTGAACGATCCAGTACAATGCCTTCTTTGCCCTGTGCACGGCGAGCAGCATTAATACCTGCCATTACACCCTGCCCAGCTGCTTCCTCATAGCCAGAAGTTCCGTTGATCTGACCGGCTGTGAACAAGCCAGGTACACGCTTCGTTTCCAGTGTTGGCCAGAGCTGCGTTGGCACCATAGCATCGTATTCGATCGCATAGCCATTACGCATCATCGTAACATTTTCCATACCTGGAATGGAGCGCAGTACACGCAGCTGTACATCCTCAGGCAGACTGGTAGACAGACCCTGTACGTAGTACTCGGATGTGTTTTTACCTTCTGGCTCTAAGAAAATCTGGTGCTTCGGCTTGTCGCTGAAACGAACCACTTTATCCTCAATCGATGGGCAATAGCGTGGGCCTGTACCCTCAATAATACCGGAGAACATTGGCGCACGATGCAGGTTGTCATTGATGATCTGGTGCGTTTCTTCGGAAGTATACGTTAACCAGCACGGCATTTGTTCATTGCTGGACGATTTGGTTTCATAGGAAAAGAACTTCGGCTGGTCATCACCAGGCTGAATTTCGGTTTTGCTAAAATCAATCGTATCGCGGTGTACACGCGGTGGTGTACCGGTTTTGAAGCGCACCAGTTCAAAGCCCAGCTCACGCAAATGCTCAGACAACTTGAGCGATGGCTGTTGATTGTTCGGGCCGCTCTCATAAGCCAGCTCACCCATAATGATTTTGCCGCGCAGATACGTACCCGTCGTCAAAACGATCGATTTACCTTTATAGGTCGTACCTGTCTGGGTAATCACACCTGTACATACGCCATCTTCAACGATCAGACGATCTACCATCCCCTGACGCAGCGTCAGATTCGGTTCATTTTCCATCGTTTCTTTCATTGCGTGCTGATACATGAATTTGTCCGCTTGTGCGCGCAGTGCGTGTACCGCCGGGCCTTTACCTGTATTCAGCATACGCATTTGAATAAATGTTTTATCGATATTGCGACCCATTTCGCCGCCCAGTGCATCGATCTCACGCACCACATGACCTTTTGCCGGACCACCGATCGACGGGTTACATGGCATAAATGCGATCATGTCCAGATTGATCGTTACCATCAGTGTGCTACAGCCCATACGTGCCGCAGCCAGTGCTGCTTCAGCGCCTGCATGACCGGCACCGATGACGATAACGTCGTATTCTCCACCCACATAGCTCATGGGTATTCCTCCTCTATTGCTCAAGCCACGATATGATCGTGGTTGCAAGTAAAATAAATAAAATGCCATTTCCTACACATCATGACTCTATATCGGCATCGACTGGTTGAGGACGGATAAGTATTACTCTTCAAGGAAAGCAAAACTGCATCGCGTTCCCTAGTAATCAACACCATCATTCATCGATATCGAATATCCTACTTTGTCCATTGTATTACTATGCTTTTGCAGGCTGAAGGTTATAAATAAGAGCACCCAGACCGCATACCTATCTATCCCAGCTTGATCACACACCATCATCGCTATTATGCTTCATAGCCATATGATCTCATCAGCCGATGCCTACTTCCCGTTTCGTTCCGTAGACACGTCAGAGTAGCCCTCAACCATATCGAAAAGGGCTACTCCAGTAGTATAACGTATAATTTACGATTTTATAGACGTTTTCCACAATAAAATCGGCAAAATATCAAAATTTTAAGCATCTTTCAACTGTATTTGAGCATACTGTCCCTGTGGATATGTTTTATTTTCCGAGACAGAACTGCGAGAAGATCTGATCAATCAGCGAATCCGGTGCGGAATCACCGATAATTTCACCCAGCTGCTCCCAGGCGAGACGCACATCGATCTGGATCATATCGATCGGAATGAACTGATCGGCTGCTTCATACGCATCCTGTAGCGAGCGCTTCGCCTGCTTGAGCAGACCGATATGACGTACATTACTCACATAGGTCACGTCATTCGCTTCCAGCTTTCCGCCGAAGAACAGCGACGAGATCGCCTGCTCTAATCGATCCACACCCTGATCATCCTTCACTGACATCTCGACAATTTGCTGCTCGCCAAAATGCTGCAACAATACACTACGATCCAGCTGTGCCGGCAGATCGATTTTGTTCAAAATCACGATCACCTGACGACCGCTAATCTGCTCCATCAGCTCCAGCTCATCCTCATGCAGCGGCTCGCTGCTATTGAGTACAAACAGCAATAGATCCGCATCATTAACCGCACCACGCGAGCGCTCTACACCGATCTTTTCCACCACATCCATCGTTTCACGAATGCCGGCTGTATCCAGCAGCTTGAGCGGAATATTATTAATCGTCACATATTCCTCAATCACATCGCGCGTCGTCCCCGGAATGTCCGTTACAATCGCCCGATTATCATGTGCTAACGCATTAAGCAGGGAGGACTTGCCCACATTCGGGCGTCCAACGATTGCCGTTGTAATGCCTTCACGCAAAATTTTGCCTTCATTTGCTGTACGCAGCAGCTTATCGATCTC
Source organism: Paenibacillus hunanensis (assembly GCF_034055775.1). NCBI lineage: Bacteria > Bacillati > Bacillota > Bacilli > Caryophanales > Paenibacillaceae > Paenibacillus > Paenibacillus hunanensis. Next base: position 5,683,904 of record NZ_CP139194.1, read on the forward strand.
TGCCATCACCTCAGCCGACTTGTTTTTGATCAGGTCAGCGGTAAAGGATTCCACATCATGCTCAGGATAATCGATATTCACCTCAATATGCGCCAGCGTTTCGATCAATGTCTGCTGTAATGGCTTAATCTGGCGTGACAGCTTGCCCTCCACCTGCTTGAGCGCAACTGAAAAGGCACGATCTGATTTTGAACGAATCAGGTCAATAACGCCCTCAGCCTGCGACAGATCAATCCGTCCATTCAAAAAGGCACGCTTCGTAAACTCACCCGGCTCCGCAATCCGGATACGCTGCTGTAGCAAAATATCCATTACACGACGCACAGCAACCACGCCACCGTGCGAGCTAATCTCGATCACATCCTCCATCGTAAACGAGCGCGGCGCACGCATAATCGTCGCCAGAACTTCCTCCACTCGTTCACCCGTAGCTGGATCGATAATATGTCCGTAATGCACCGTATGGCTATCTGCCTGATCCAGTGGAACGCGTCCTTTAAATATACGACTTACTTCTGCAACTGCTTCCGGTCCGCTCACACGAATAACCGAAATACTCGCTTCGCCCACAGCGGTAGCAATCGCTGCAATTGTATCGCTAACCATCTCCACTCATCCCTTCTTCCTCTATCTGTTCATGCGCTCATATTCTAATTTTCATAACTAGCTTCTATACGTGCAATGGGCAGCAACTAGATTTATCGTCTATGTCGTCACCATCATCTAGTGTGCAGAGTCCTGTCCTAAATAAAAAGCAATGATTTTCTACCCAAAGGTAAAAAATCATTGCAATACGATACGTTCTAAACATCAATTCCGCTCGCTTCCGGTAGCAGAGCCCGAGCGCAGTGCAATCACAACACGGCGATTCGGCTCTTCCCCTTTACTGGCGGTTTTGACACGATTATGATTTTGCAAACGTGCATGGATCACCTTGCGCTCCTGGGAGGACATCGGCTCCAGTACAACCTCTCTACCCGAACGAACGACCTTGTTCGCCAGCCGATCGGCTAACTCCTCCAGCGTCTTACGGCGGCGGTCACGGAAGTTCTCCGCGTCCAGCACAATCCGAATGAATTTGTCCGAGTAGCGATTGGCAACGATATTCACCAGATACTGAAGTGCATCCAGCGTTTGACCGCGCCGTCCGATTAGCAGCCCGAGATCACTACCTGAGATGCTCATCACATAGCCATCACGGTTACGTTTGACATCTACCTGTAGCTCCAGCCCAATACTTGTACCGACATCGCGGACGAGTTGCATCGCTTCTGCACATACCTCCTCCGGCGAAGCCGGACGATCTGTAGAAGCAGCAGGCTTCACAACAGCAGTATCCTCCTGCGGTGTTGCTGGTGGAGCTGTCTTGGTCACGGTAGACTCTGTAGCGCGTTGTTCACGCGGAGATACCGTTGTAGCTGGCTTTGGCTTACTGCTCGGAATAGACACCTGTGGTTCCAGCAACGTTAGCTTGACCTGGGCCTGCTTCACACCGATCAAACCGAGAAATCCTTTGGACGGTGCTTGCAAAATCGTCACGTCAACATATTCTTTGGTCGTATTCAGACGGGCAAGCCCTTCCGAAATAGCATCATCAATGGTTTTTCCAGACGCAATGACTGTAGTCATCTCGATGTTCGGCCCTCCTCAACTGTAGTAAGGATACTTAAGAACACTCCGGATTTACATGAAAAGGTATGCGTTTAGCGACGTTTCTTTTTCGATTTCTTCTTGTTGCGGTTTCTGTTCGCAGACGGGGTTTTCCCTGGATCAACTGCGACACCCAGATCCGTCACAACCGGCTGGTTGTTACGATACAGGAAGTAGTTTTGTACGATGGTGTAAATGTTGCTGTATACCCAGTACAGTGGCAATGCCGCTGGGAATGTCCAGGACATGATCGCGATAATAACTGGATAGATATACATCATCATCTGCATTGGACCCTGCATCGAAGCCGGGTTCATACGCATCATCATCCATGTTTGCAGGAATGTCGTTGCAGCAGCGATGAGTGGCAAAATATGAAATTTGTCAGGCTCGCCAAGCTGGAGCCATAGGAACGTGTGCTCACGCAAAGCACTGTTATAAATAATCGCATTATACAAGGCGATAAAAATCGGCATTTGAATCAGCAGCGGGAAACATCCGGCAGCAGGATTCACCTGATTTTCTTGGAACAGCTTCATTGTTTCAGCTTGCTGCTTTTGTGGATCATCCTTGTATTGCTCACGCAGCTTTTGCAATTGAGGTTGAATCGCTTGCATCGCTTTGGAGCTTTTTACCTGCTTGAGTGTTAACGGCAAAATCAGTGTACGTACAATCAACACCAGGACGAGGACAGCCAGACCATATTCACCGTTAAACCAGTTGGCAAATGTGTCCAGTGCATACGCAAACCAGTACACCACATACCGGTTCCACCATCCATGGTTTAATAAATCTGCTGTTGTATGGGTCTGTACCGTACTAGGCGTACAACCAGCCAACAGGGCTACCACTGCGAAAGCAGCGATAAGGAGGAACCATTTTCCCCCACGAGTCTTCAATTGCGACACTTCATAACCCCTCTCTTGACCATTGCATTTCCTTGCAAATCATATCATATTTGACAGCACAAATAAACCGAAAGCGTTACCGCCGCGAGCGTTTGAGCAGTGAAGATTTGCGCAGCACATGCAGAATGCTTTTCTCCAGCTCCTGGTAAGAAAGCGTGAGCGCTCCCTTGCGTACGATAAAGATCATATCGATATGCGGCACGATCTCCTCCGCATGATGACGCACAATTTCCTTCACAACCCGGCGCATCCGGTTACGAACAACCGCATTACCGACCTTTTTACTGACCGATACCCCCATGCGGAATTGCTCAATGTCCTTTTTTTGAAACCAGTACACAACAAACTGGTGATTGGCAAAAGACCGTCCATGACGGTATACGCGACTAAAATCAGCGCGGTTTCGCAAACGCAGCTTTTTTTGCACCCTTCATTCTCCTTAGCTTTGGCGTCCGGCAGATTATCAAGTAGGCAGCAGGCCGGTACGCGCTATTTTTGCCCGGTAGTGATGCATGGCAAAAATGCTTCCTTGTGTCGAATTCTTTAGTAGCATTCTTAGTTGTTCTATCGTTCAATCGCTTGCCCTGCATAGAATATGAAACATCATCTACCTATCGCTGGATAACCAGACGAATCGTCGATAAATATACCCTTTACAGAACAAACGGTAATATTAAGAAAAAAAGACCACCGCAGTGGTCTTTGTGTACATATTAGGCACTGATGACTTTTCTGCCTTTAAGGCGACGAGCCGCCAGCACTTTACGGCCGTTTTTTGTACTCATTCTTTTACGGAATCCATGTACTTTACTGCGTTTTCTTACATTCGGTTTAAACGTCGGTCTCATATTGTGCACCTCCTTGCAGGTAATCTATATCCCATATTGATTCTATGTCTGTTCACATAAAAATACCAATTTATATTTAATCATGGAAAACACCATGCCGTCAATGAATTTTCCGCATTTCGTAGGAATAATTTTTTCGAAATGTGAGCTAGAATACGGTACAAAAATTTTACTTCTATATATGCAGGTAAAACTTTAGCGGAAGTGGGTATAACGTGGATTGGATCTGGATTTGGTCTAACGGGTGTGAGTCGCTTTGGCCTGATGTATACAGATCAAAGATTAGATGGGTACAACAAGCGCTCTGAAAAAGTATAAAGGACAGAACTCAGATGGAGGCATGAGAATCTACGGTTTATTTAGGAGTAGATATAGCTTATCCCATTCAAACGATCATTGGATAAAAAATCAATGTTATTCATTAGACTCAGGTGAGATCGTAACAAAATAACAAAGACCACTTTAAAAGAACTTTTCTCATCACGCGAGCTACTTAATCACAACAAATCTTCAACAAATCAAAAACCATTTTTCATTTATCAATTTGATATGTACTGATGATCACTTGATCATTAACCTTCCAAAAGATTCTCGCCCTCCACCCGATCCCGTTACCTTATCCCTTCCCAGAACGCTTAATTCACATCCACATAAAAGAGACACAAGCCATTTATCCACAAACCATTTTAACCCCAAACTTATACACAGTTATCCACCATCAGCCATTTTCCCTGTGAATAGCGAAAAATTTTTCTCCACAACCCATCCCATGGTTCCGAACAAATTATAAACAATATCTTGTGGTGTGCATAACTTTTATACACAACAGATTGAATTTGTGGATAAAATGTCAGTTTTCATTGAAATCAAGGGTTCTTTTTGCTATTATGATATTGTTTTCGATGTGAATAGATCATTACAATCTAAAAATTATCAACAGCCTGTGGATAAAGTTGTGAACAATTTCCTCTTATCCATTTTTTATTTTATCCACCGCTTTGGTATTCTGGGGATAATTCTACGCCATTGAATATAACAATTTTCATTATTTCGATATCCTCGCATGGCTTCAGCCACAATTGGAAGTTTAAAAGGAGTGACAGTCT